>JALHMI010000001.1:0-370480 GCA_022844125.1 Pirellulales bacterium
GACCGCGAGGGATTTACGCTCCGCATCAAGCTCTGCGATGCGTTGCTCGACTTCCGAGAGCGTAAGCTCGCGAAGTGCGTTTAAGCGATCAGGCGTGGTCACCGTTGTTTCCATAGCCCGATATTCGCCGAAGACGACGAGCGTAGCTACGGACGAGAAACGGCCTAATTACGGCCCAATTACGGTGTCCCTAGAGAGGCGGAGCCTAGAACCTCCGCCTGGGCCAGTTTTAGCATCGATTAGAAGTTCGATCTCGGGAGCACACTTGCGTAAATACTCCCTGAACTTGTCGGTTCGCGGTGGGCTGCCACGAAAATACGAATCTTTAAAACTTCTCAAAGCACTATTGCTGATCCATTCCCCCGGACGGTCGCTGAGCGCCTTAAGCCAATAAAGAACTGGCTCGCTTTGGATGTCATACTCATGTCCGTCAAGAATCGCGAGCTGTTTAGTGAAATCGATCTCCAGTCGGTGGCGCAGCTTCTCAGATTCGCTAGGCGGGTCAGACGAGATAGCAACGATTTCCCGAGATACCCCCCTCGTCTCCGTAAATCGCGAAACAAGCTTCGCCCGTTCGCGCCGGATTCGCTCCTGAAGAATCGCTATTTCGGAACTGGACAGCGTAAGCGCCTTCCAACGAGCTGCTAGCAATTCGCGAAACGCCATCCGAGCTGCGGACTCGTCTGCAACATCAGCGATTGGGTCGATGAGGGCAGTGAACATAAAGTCGTACATGCCAATCGCAGCCTCATGAGCGCTCGACCACACTTGAGGGATAACGTTGGGATCCGTCCAGATTGCACATCGGCCGCGCCCTTCCCACTGCAAAGCCCCGTCGCTAACGCAAGCTAGCTCGTCTCGGTATTCCAAGACGTTTTGGGAGTGTTCTCGGTCAAAATCTTCTCGTTTGAGAGCTATGACTAATCGTCGAAATGCTGCGTCGGAGGAACCATCTCGGTCGTAACTACCGAGAGTCGCGATCATCGCAACGGTGTTGGGCCAGAGTTCAATGCGCTCTGACGCCTGTGCAAACTTAGTAGGATCGAACATAAACCATCCTTTAGAGAAGCGGGTGCCGCCCCCGGTCGAATGGCGATGGTATTCCATCCGACCGGAAGCAGCGCGTCGGGAGCTACCCGACTGCCCGAGTAAGCCTTAATTCTATTAGTTGCGATAACCGGGCCAGACGGCCTAGACGGGGTTTTCGAGGGTACCCTCTATCCGACGATCCGGAGCCGAACTTCCGCCGTCTCGCCCGTGTTTTGAGAGCGTGCCGCCTTCTTAGTCTTGGGCTTGGCCGATTCGGCTTTGCCCTTTGCGGTCGTCTTTGTCGGCTTCTTTTCTACGGGCCAAAGCCAAGAATGGACGTGATCGGTCACAGCCTTTAGTCGAGAGTCCTCGATGTGTTCTCGATATACATCGTCGATGGAGCCGTCAGCGTGCCCCATGATCAGCCGCACTGCGGGAATGTCGCGCGTGGCATCGGCTACGGTGCGGAAGGTATGCCGGAGAGCGTAGAACCCGAGCCCCTCTCGGTGAATCTTCAACTCATCGAGCAGCTTCCGAGTCTCCTTGGTTACCGGCGAGTCGGCAACATCAGCCTTTGTCCACGGCTCACCATACTTCGTGATGAAGACAAGATTGCCGTCGGTTTCGCGCTTCGCGTTCGGTCGATCCTCGATGGCTGCCTTGAGCGCCTCGACGGTTTCAGGCCAAAGCGGACAACGCCGGGCAATTCCGGTCTTCGGCCTTGGGAACGTGATCCACCCACCCTTGAGATCGACTGCACTCAGCGGGAGCGAGCCGCAATCGGCATTGCCGAAGCCACAGTTCACGCCAAGGTAGATCATTGCCTTGAGCTGCGAAGATGCTTTGCCCGCGAGCTTGTGAATTACCCCGGCAGTAAACAGCTTCGTGCCCTTCTCAGCACGATGCTTACGCATCACGGACTTCGAAGGCTTCTTGAATTGAGGTCCGAAGCGCACCGGCTTGTCGATCAAGCCAGCTTCGTAGCCGTACTTGAATACGGTCCTGACTCGCTGAATCTCATTGGCGAGCCGAACCGGCCCCCAGACCTTTGCCACTTCGGCGCGCAGGTGTTCGAAGTCCCCAGTAGTGAGGTTGTCGATAAGGCGATGTTTTCCGAACGCCGTGATGAGCCGATCCGTCGTAGCGCGGTACTCGGAATATGTTCGCTGAGTGATCTCTTTGGAGTCGAGAGCGCGGCTCTTGGCGGTCAGAAAGCGTTCGCGGAGCATGTTGACCGTGAGCTTGTCCGGCTCTGCCGATCTAGCCCCCGGAGTTCGACCGGCGAACCAATCGTCTTTCTCTCTGTCGTATTGATCGAGAGCTTCTTTCCATCCATCGCCGGGGAGTCTTTCCATCTTCCCGTTGACACGCCGTCCCCACTTGCCGAAGTAGCGAGTCTGCCCGCGTATCTTCTTTTGCCATGCTCCGCTGGCGTGTGGCGTGAGAGGAAAGTCCTTGTAGGGCTTAGGCGGCAGTTCAGTCTTCGACTTGCTCCGTCCGCTCCTACGTTTCCGGGGAGTAGTAGACTTAGTAGTAGAGCGTGTAGAATTGCTCACGACGGCACCTCATTTCAAACGTGCTAGGTGTTGTCCGGCGTTCGCTCGTTACAGCGGGCGAACGCCACCTTAAAAGGCCGTCGGTAGTATACCCCGGTAGTAAACGCGGAAAAGTCGAACCCATAAGAAAGTCGTAAGGTCTTACTAGTAAACACTTAAGCGCCTGTAGCTCAGGGGATAGAGCAACGGTTTCCTAAACCGTAGGTCGCAGGTTCGAATCCTGCCAGGCGTACTTTTGAACTGCGTCTGCGTCGTTGGTCACCTTCGAGTCGATCCTAACCTCCCGCGACGTCAACCAACATGCTTTGTCCGCAGTGCCGCCAGCCGCTGGTGATCATCGAGTATCGAGACATCGAACTCGACGCCTGCCCCGATTGTCATGGGCTGTGGTTCGATGCGCAGGAGCTTCAGCAGATGTTTGAGCTGGCGGGGGCGGGCGCCGCGTACCAGAAACTCGAGGATCAGCTCGATCGGTTTCCGCGTGCCCAGCCGCGGAGGCGCTGCCCGCGCTGCCGCAACCGCTTGGAGCCGGTTCGGGCCCCATCGGCCAAAGATGACCTGATTCTCGACGAATGTCCCTATGAGCACGGCATCTGGTTCGACGCCGGCGAGCTCCATGCGCTGCTAAAGGCTTCGCTTGGCAGCGAACAGGCGTTGGAAGAAGTTCGCGGCTATTTGGGATTGTTCATGGCTCCGGCTAATTCGGCAGGCGAAGCCGAACAATAGTCCACCAACCTACATGGGAGACGTATTCATGGGACTCGGAATTGGTGAACTGGCAATCGGCGCCGCGATTGTTGTGGTGGCGATCGCTGCCATTTACTTCATCGCGATTTACAACAACCTCGTGCGGCAGCGGAACGAAGCCCGCAACGCCTGGGCCCAGATCGACGTGCAGCTGCGGCGCCGGCACGACCTGATTCCCAACCTGGTCGAGTCGGTGAAGGGTTACGCCACGCACGAGAAGTCGACGTTGGATGCCGTGGTCCAGGCCCGCAACGCGGCCCTCAGCGCTAAGGGGCCTGCCGCCAGCGGAGAGGCCGAAGGCCTGCTGGGAGCGGCGCTCGGCAAGCTGTTTGCCCTGGCCGAAGCGTATCCCGACTTGAAGGCGAACCAGAATTTCCTTGCCCTACAGGAAGAGCTGGCCAGCACCGAGAACAAGATCGGATTTGCCCGGCAGTATTACAACGATGCCGCGACACGCTATAACAACGCCCGCGAAGTCTTCCCGGCGAACCTGATCGCCGGCAGCTTCGAACCGGCCGAGCTGTTCGAGATCACCGTCGCGGCCCAGCGCGAAGCGCCGCAAGTAAAGCTCAGTTAGTTCATTGGCACAGTATGGACCTCGGGATAGCCTGCCGTGCTTGAGCAAATTGAAAGTAATCGCCGCCGCAGCGCACTGATTGTCGTGGTAATGGGCGTGCTGCTGGTGGCCGTCGGCCTGTCGCTCGGCATGTTCCTGACGAACGACCAGGGGGGCGCAATCCTGGGCGGGGCTGCCGCGCTCGGCGTCTGGATGGTGATGTGGCTGTTCGCGCGGTTTCAGGGGGACAACGCCCTGCTGCAAATGGCCGGCGCTCGCGAGATCGCCAAGGGAGATCATCCGCAGCTCTTCAACATCGTCGAGGAGATGACGATCGCCGCTGGTTTGTCGCATATGCCGCGGGTGTTCATCGTCGACGACCCCGCGCCGAACGCCTTCGCCGTCGGCCGCGATCCGACAAAAGCCGCGGTGGCTGTGACGATCGGGCTTTTGCAGATTTTGGATCGCGACGAACTGCAAGGCGTCGTAGCGCACGAGATCGCCCACATCAAGAATCGCGACGTCGCGCTCATGACCACGGCCGGCATCATGCTGGGCGCAATCGTGCTGCTGGCCGATATCGGCACCCGGGCGATGTGGTTCGGGGGCGGAGCGCGGCGTTCGCGCGACGACAACAGCCAGGGAGGTGGGCAGGCGATTTTGGCGCTGGTCGCGATCGTGCTGCTGGTCCTCTCTCCGATCCTCGCGCAGCTCGTCTACTTCGCGCTCTCGCGCCGGCGCGAGTATCTGGCCGATGCCTCGGGCGCGGCTTTCACGCGCTGGCCCGAGGGGCTCGCCTCGGCACTGCAGAAGCTCGGCTCGTCGCGCATTTCGCAGGCGGATCAGAGCCGCGTGACGGCGCCGATGTATATCGTCCGTCCGCTCGCCCCGGGTCAGCATCGGAACTTTACGGCAGCCCTTTCCACGCATCCGCCGCTCGAAGAGCGAATTCGCATTCTGCGCGCGATGGGCAAGACGGCCGACTTCGCCGCGTACGATCGGGCTTATCAGCAAGTGGCCGGCGGGCACGTCATCGGCCGCCGCACGCTCGCCCAGTCGAAGCCGGTCGAGGCGCATGCGCCCGAGCCTGTCGCTGCGGCGGAAGCGATTCCGGCCCAGCCGACGGCTCGACTGCGCGAGGCCTCGGACGCATACCTGGCCGGCGCAGGCTACGTTCGCGTGCGCTGCCCCAGTTGCGAGGCGCTTCTCAAAATTCCACCAGCGCGGCAGGGTCGCTTGAACCACTGTCCACGCTGCGGCGGGCAACTGCCGAGCACCTCGCGAGCCGCTGGTTAGGTCCCTTGCTGGCGGCAGGCGACACTTTCTGCGCCGGGCGGACCGGATTTTCCTTATCCCCTGACCTAGCGGTCTGTTAATATGGCCGCACGTCGCGGACTCCGGCCCACTCCCCCTCAGTAAAGGCCACTACACCGATGAAATCGACCACGCGCAACAGGCGGCATGCGCGGCGCTCAGCTCGCGACAAGGCATCCTCATTCAAACGCAGGTTACAGCTCCTCGCGGAACTTCTCGAGCCGCGGATGCTGCTTGCGCAGACGACGGGCCTATTCTTCAACGAGCCCGAGGCGGCGGATGGCTATGTGCTATTCGCGCCGAATACGTCGGACACGACCTTCCTGATCGACAAACAAGGAACGGTAGTCAACACCTGGGAGTCCGAGCATCTGCCGGGGCTTTTGGGTCACCTGCTTCCAGATGGCAGTTTAATCCGCGACGCGGCGCCGCATGGTCAGAGCGGCAACGGGTTTATCAACGCGGCCGGGGCCGGCGGGTTGTTCGAACGTTTCGACTGGGAAGGGAACAAGATTTGGGAATTCGCTTACGACAGTTCGCAGTATCTTGCGCATCACGATTTCGAGATCATGCCGAACGGCAACCTGTTGATCATTGCCTGGGAGCTTCGCAGCGAAGCGGAAGCCACACAGGCTGGTCGCGATCCGAGCCTGCCCGGCGCGGGATATCTGTACCCAGACAAGATCGTCGAAGTCGAGCCCGACTACGAAAACGGCGGCGGCACCGTCGTCTGGGAATGGAAGGTCTGGGATCACTTGGTTCAAGAATTCGATCCGAGTAAGAGCAATTACTACGGTGCGACAGGCGTCGAAACGAACCCGCAGCTCATTGACATCAACTACGTTTCAACGTTCAGCCCGGGCGGCGGTCAGGCAGAAGATTGGACCCACGCCAACGGCATCGACTACAACGCTGAGCTCGATCAGATCGTCCTCTCCGTCCGCGAGTTCAGTGAAATCTGGATCATCGACCACAGCACGACCACCGCGCAAGCCGCGGGACACACGGGCGGCACTTACGGTCGCGGCGGCGACTTGCTCTACCGCTGGGGAAACCCGCAGGCTTACGACCGCGGCATTGAGGCCGATCGCAAGCTCTTCTACCAGCACGATCCGCGCTGGATTCCCGAGGGCGAAGCTGGGGCCGGTAACATCACGATCTTGAACAACGGTCTGGCCCGGCCGGGTACGGACTTCACGAGCGTCGAAGAGATCACACCGCCGATTCTGCCCAACGGCACGTACTCGCTGTCGCCGGGCGTCGCCTATGGCCCGGCAACCACCGCTTGGACCTATAACGGCCCGGTGGCAAACTTCGCCGCCATCATCTCGGGCGCCGTTCGCTTGTCGAATGGAAACACGCTGATCACCTATGGCACCAAGGGAAACATGACCGAGGTCACGCCTAGCGGTGAGGAAGTGTGGAAGTACGTGAACCCCTTCGCGGGCGACCAGATGCTGGGCCTCGAAGATCCGATTCCGCCCCTGGGCGTCAACGATCCCCTGATCGGAACACTGTTCGTGAACTTCGTGTTTCAGGCGCAGCATTACGGGCTGAATGAAATCGAGCCGCTCATTCCGCATGTGGTTGGCCGACAGTTGTTCTACAACAACTCGAAGTTCGATGGCAACAACGTCGCGATCAACACGCAAGATGACGCCGCGATCGCCACCGACAAGTCGGCCTACTTGACGAATGACGGGCTCTCCACGTTCGCGAACGTCTCGGCCTACTCGCGCGGTATCAATGGCATCATGATCGACGTCAACCACGTGCCGGGAACGATCTCAGTGGATGATTTCACGTTTCGCATTGGCGGGAATAATCATCTTGCGAGTTGGACAGCGGCGCCGGCGCCGGCGGCAATCTCGCTACGCGCCGGAGCGGGTGCGGGCGGCGCCGATCGGATCGTTATCACCTGGACCGATGAAGCTATCAAGAACACCTGGCTCGAAGTCTCGCTGCTGGCTACCGAAGACACGGGACTTACCAACCCCGACACGTTCTACTTCAGCAGTCGCGTGGGCGACTCGGGGGTCAATTCGCCACCGCTGGTCGCTGTAACCAGCGCGTTCGATGATCTTGGCCCGCGCAATAACCCCGCGTTCTCGCAGCCGGCAACCAACGTGTACGACTACGACAAGAACGGCACCGTGAGCGCCGGCGATAGCCTGATCGCGCGAACCAACGGAGGATTTCTAAACATGCTCAACCTGGGCGTGCTTGCCGGTCCACTGGCGGACGACTCGGAGCTCGATGCCGTGGCGCTAGCGCTGGAGATCCATTCGTCGCCTTCGGTAGTGTTCGCGACCGCTGATGTGCCCGTCGTCCGGCGCGGACCTGAGATCCGCCCGCGGCAACTCCCCGTTGCCCAGCTTGTCGATGCGGCACTGGGGGACGAGCCGCTTGGAAGCGCGGGTACAACATTCCAGGAATCGTCTGACGGCAGTTCGCTCTTGAGCAGGCTCTTGGACGAACTGACCTGAATGCTTCACCAAACGGCATAACCGGTCCACGCCCCGCCTGTGGCCCACCTGGATGGACCTGCGCGCCTGCATCTCGCAGGCGCAAACCGTCGAACGACTCTTGTAGCGGAGTTGCCAGTTCGCTTGACGGTTACTGCCAGGTGGGCCATGTCTCGGAAACGCAATTGCGGCATATTCGGCGCGATCTGTTGCGCGATGACGGCGTGGGCAGCCACCGCTCCGGCCATCGAGACCACCTACGGCGAAGACCCGGTGCCGAACTCGAAGTGTTATGACGGCTTTATCAATCTGGGCTACGGGATCGATCCCATTCCAGCCAAGTCGCCTTACGTTCGCTGGCAAGAGTGGCGCGCCAGTCGAGGCTTGCCGGCCACCGTTAGCCCGTTCAAGCGGCAGGTCGGCGAAAGTCGCTTAAGGCCCGTCGGGCCGCGACTGGTCGCACCACCGCAAGCTCTCCCCGCGCCGGAACCGCGTACTGCGCGGCAAGCTGGTCCGGCGCCGGCATGGCGGAGAGATATCAAAGCCCGGAACCTTCCAAGCGACTCGAGTGTCAGGTAGTCTGATTTCAACACCTGCCAACCGAGTGCGCGAGACGGTTCCCATGGACATCCGGCCCATTACGCTTACCGGACGCTTTGTTACGCTGCTTCCGCTCGGCGAAGATCACGCCGCTGCGGTTGCAGCCTGCAGTCCGCCCGAATTGTTTACCTATCACTTTCCGCCGCCCGAGTTCACGCCGGCCGGTTTCGCGGCGCTCATTCACTGGCTGAACTCAGCGCCCGGTTACCTGCCGTTCGCGATTCGCGAGAACGCCTCGAACCAGATCATTGGTGTAACGGCGTATTTGGACATTCGCCCGGAACATCGCGGACTCGAGGTTGGCTTTACCTGGGTTGCGCCGTCGCACCAGGGCACGAAGGTAAATCCCGACTGCAAGTACTTGCTGTTCAAGCATGCCTTCGAAGCTCAGCAGGCGCTGCGAGTCCAACTCAAGACCGACCTGCGCAACATGCAGAGCCAACGGGCGATCGAGAAGCTAGGGGCGGTGCGCGAGGGTGTCTTGCGCAAACACATCATTCGCCCGGACGGCTACGTGCGCGACAGCGTGATGTACAGCGTCACGTGCGATGAGTGGCCGGATGTGCGCGAGCGACTCGAACGTCGACTCGCCACGTAGCTCTTCCAACAGTCGAACCTTAGGACTTCTTCTTGCCTGGTCCAACAAGTTCGATCAGCACTCCGCTGGGGTCGAGCACGAACGCAATCATGCCGGAACCGAAGTTCGTCGGCTCCATCGTGAACTTCACGTCCTGCGATTTGAGCCGCGACGACTCGGCTTCCAAATCCTTGAACCCCCAACTGATGTGATCGATCGAGCGGCCCTTGGTAGCTGCGGGCGCTGCGTCGACCTTCTTTACCAGTAACCACACATCGCCGTAGCGAACGCCCGCGACCTCGCCGAAGCGGCTCACTTCGCCGCCGAAGGCTGCCGTGTACCAGGCCAGCGTCTTGTCCGGATCGACCGCTGCCAGGTGCACGTGATGGAAGCCTTCGACGGTTGGATCCTCAAGGATCTCGATCAGCGTCCCCCAGGGATCCTTGGCGTACGCATAGCGAATCGAGCCTTCTTTTTCGATGCCTGAAAGGACCTCGACGCCCGCTTCTTTAAGCTGCTTTAGCTTCGCTTCAAGATCCTTTACCGAGAAACCGATGTGGTCGACGACGCTGCCTTTGCTCCCCTCAAAGCCCGGCTTGGCTTTGAAGTAGATGAACACCACGTCGCCGAAGTCGGTCGTCTGAAAGATCCCTGACTTCTTGGCTTCGCCTCCCCAGTTGTCGGCATACCACTTTGCAGCGGCGATCGGATCGGTGGAGTTGAGATGCACATGGTGAAACCGCGACTCCACCGCCGGGGCCGTTGAAGGCGCGAAAAGACAAGTCGCCATCAACAACAATAAGGTAAGCCGGCGAGGACAAATCATGACTGCAACTCCAGGTGGAAGTCGACGGTGGTCGTGAAAGAACTGATTGCCGAAAGTTTAACGCATGGCAGCCGTCTCGTCAGTGCCGGGCGAGCCGGATAATTCACTCGACAGGATGTTAAGTTTCTCGGTCAGCCACTCCCGCAGATTCTGGGAGCCGACGTGCACAAATCTGACCTTGCCCTGGCGGTCAATCAGTACGGTCTGAGGAATCCCATCGGCGCCGTACGCCTTGGAAATCAGCCCCTCGGGATCCATTACGACTGTCAGTTCCAGACCCGATTGCTCAACAAAGTCCTTCACCTCCTCAGGCTGTTCCGCGCAATTCACGGCAAACAGCCGGACGCCTCGGTCGCTAAACTCGTTGGTGACTTCGCTCAGCGTGGGCATCGAAGCCACGCAGGGACCGCACCAGGTTGCCCAGAAGTCGAGCACGACAACATCCTTGCCGAGGTGCTGGCTAAGCTCAAATGGCGCACCATCCAAGAAGTTGGTGTTGAAGAGCGGAGCAGGCTTACCAACCAGCGCGTGCTCAGGTTCGGCCCCTGGCTGAGACTCAGAAGCCGGACGGCAGCCGCTGGCGGTGACTAGCACGCCTCCCAGTAGGACGATAAGAACAAGCACGGTCACAGCAGAGCGGGACATGGGAGCTCTCCAGAAGGTTTGAAGGACGACGCCCACCAGCCATCAGACCCGATGCGACGCCGCGCGAGCAAGCCCAAGATGTGCCCTGAGGCGTAGCTGCTTTCCGCTTCCCGTGCGCAGCCCGAATGGCTGATTCACGCGGGGCCTTCAGGCTTGAGCGCAGGCTGCCCCGCCTCAGCGTTGTGCTGGAGCCTGATAGTAGTGCGAGTAGTTCATAAAGAACGTCACATGTCCCGTCGCCGACGAGTTATAACCGCCCCCGCCAGCTCGCTGCGAAGTGACCTGCTGCTGAAGGCGGTTCAGCTCACTTCCTTGGCGGTTGATCGCGTTACCCTGTTGGACGAGCGGGCGGACCAGCGACTGGTAGTTGGTCGCGCCAAACTGATTGCTGTTCAGCAGATTGAGATAGGGGCTCACCGTCGGACCGACCGGATTATCCGAAGTACCGCGATAACTCTGCGCTTCCGCCAGCCGGGATCCGGCCGCGAAGCAGGCAAGCACCAACAGTGAGAACAGCAATCGGCGAATCATGGCAGAGGCTCCCTTAACGGTTGAATTCGACCGAATCCGGACGACTCTATTGTACGATACCTATGCGGCGCGGCAAACCGGCGCGATCGTGTTGCCTTTGCGGCCTGGCCCGCTCGGGTCGTGCCGGCCGGGCAAGCTGAGCAGGCCCAGAATAGCTCAGGTCGCCCCCGCCACCGGCAGATTCAAGAGAAGCGAAGTCAGTTCCCCTAAAAAGGTTCCGATCACACCGACATATAGAATGCCAGTCGCGCTTTGAGTGTTGGGGATCTTCAGCGTCTTGTAGGTCATCACCGCCAGGACCAAGGGACCGACGATTCCGGACAGCCAGCGAAGCGCAATGAACAGAAGTTGCCCCGAACTGGGGGTCAACTGGGCAAAGTAATTCGCCAGGATGCCGGCCTCGACCAGTCCCCGAATCGCGGCGGCGCCGCCCATCATCACCACCAGACGCTCGAGCGGCGCTATCGCCATGGTGGGCGAGTTCAAATACCAATGCCCCAGAAACATCGCCGCCATCGTGATCCCTAGCAGCAGTCCGCTGGAGAGCACATCAGCGGCCATCAACATGCCGCGCAAAAGCGTATCGACATGCTGCCAGTTCGTGGCTGCCCAGGCGCCCCACAAGCAAACGGCCGAAAGGATCGCCAGCACGGCGATGCCCGCACGCGGTTTCTCATACAGCCAAAGCACGGCGCCTGCATAGCTGAGCACGGCCGCGACGCTTGCCGGTGCGACCTGAAATTGTCCGCTGGTGATCGCCACCATCGCCGCCAGGACGTTCAAGCCCAACAGCACGTACAGGTGATTGCGATAGTAACCGCTGGTGACGGCGCGCGGCGAAGTCAGCGCCATGCCAAGCGCGAGACCGAACGAGAGCCGAAAGATAAACTGCGTCAGAATCGCCACGAACGACTACACCCCTCAAGTCCCGCGAAGGAACCGCAAAAGAAGATCTTCGTTGAAGGGGCCGCCGATGGAAAGGGGGCAACCAGCACCTACGGCCGCCGGCCGCCGTAGATCAGGTTCATCATTTCGGAACGACTCGACAAATTCGAACGGAATATGCCTTTCATCGCCGAGGTGACGCACAGGCTGCCCGGCTTGCGGATGCCGCGAATCGTCATGCAGGTGTGCGTAGCTTCGATAATCACCGCCACGCCCTTGGCTTCGAGTTCCTCGAGAAGCAGGTTGGCGATCGTCTCGGTCATCCGTTCCTGCACCTGGGGACGGCGGGCGACGACTTCAACCACGCGGGCAAGTTTGCTGAGCCCGATGACGCGGCCGTTGGGCATGTAGCCGATATGCGCCAGCCCCATGAACGGCAGCATGTGATGCTCACACATGCTGTTGAAGCTGATATCGCGCACCAGCACGACTTCGTCGTATTGCTCGGTGAAAAATTTCTGCAAGTGAATGCGAGGATCTTCGTGCAGGCCGCTGAACATCTCGGCATACATCCGCGCTACTCGAGCCGGCGTTTCCTTGAGGCCTTCTCGGTCGGGGTTCTCTCCAACGGCCGAAAGAATCTCCCGCACGGCGCGTTCAATCCGCGCTTCGTCAACAAAATTCTTCACATTCGAGGTGGGCAACGGATCCTGCTCCCCCGCGAGGCTGCCCAGGTCAGTTGCAGAGGAGGAAGTCGCGCGATTATTGGCGGCAGGTTGCATCACTCGATCTTAAGAATGGCCGCCCACGGAGACAAGCCGCGATTGTGCGCACGGCCCGTCAATTGTCGCTGAAACCCGGCGGAAATGCCCCCGCGCCCACCGCGGATGGCTCGCCCTTTGTCTGATCCAGGTGAGAAATCAGCGCCGTGGCCCGGCGGTCAACACACGCCTCGCTGAGCAGCTTCTGCTTGAGCGGCAAGCCCAGATCGAGCGCATAACTGATCACATCGGTCAGCGTTCCCAGCGTCACGTTCTCCAGCGACAACTGGCTGAACAGTTCCTCGGCGTCTTTCAAGTTGGGCATCAGACGCTGAAACGTGTCGAGCAGCTTCGTGTGCAACGCCACACGCAGCGTTTCCGTCTCGGGTGGATAGCAGTCGGCCAGCAGTTCCACCTCAGCCTCGCGAAAGGAGCGATCCGGCGGAAGTTCACGCACGATCTTCACCCGCTGGATGCCCAACAGCAACAAGTTGTAACTCGAGCTGCCTTGAGCCTGCCAGGTAATGACGCGCCCCAGACAGGCCACCGGTGCGATCGGCGGCCGGCCTTCGTAGTCGCTCTCCCAGCCGGGCTGGAGCAGCGACATCGCGATTAAACGATCATCTTCGACCGAATCCAGAAACATCTCCACATAACGCCGCTCGAAAACATGCAGCGGCTGGATCACGTGTGGAAACAGCACGAGGTTCGGCAGCGGAAACAGCCGAGCCCGCCCGGAGAAATGTTCAGGCACGAAAGTCAGATCGTCTTCCGAGGGAGACATGGCCATTCCACGTTACGCTGACGCTTGATCGGGTCGCCCGGTAACCGGTAATCAGACGATGGGCATAGATACAGCTAGGCCGGCGGAGGGTTCAAATGGATCTCTGGAATCAAGTCCGGCACGATCTCGATGCTGGGGAATTCTTCCTGACTGGCAAGTACTTCGCTAAAGCACTGCTGGAATTCTTGCAGGAACTTTTCCAGGTCAAGACCTATGTGCTGTGGCCGGTACGGTTCCAAGTAGCTGCGGGTGCTGTGGTACAATTTTCGCGCGCCGCGGATATTGCCATTACCAAAATGATGCAGGGCAACGGCCGCTTGAATCAGCCCCTGATAAAACTTGCGCGAAGGCCCCTGATAATCCGACCAAAGCTCTTCCCAGACCTCGTGACTCTCGAAAAAGTCGCAGGCGTTGAAGTATTCGATGCCCCGCAAGTACAGCGGAGAGTAGTCGTCGGGGTCGGACATCGGGTTCATTCCGCTGGGAGAGCTCAACCGGCACGGCGACTCGCCCAGCCACCGCGGATTATAGGATGCCGGGCCCAGTAAGGCCAATCGGCGCGAAGGCCGCTTACTTCCGCGTTAGCTGGTGAAATCGGCCAAACGCCTCGTCCCAGGCGGCCGTATCGCGCGGCTCGTATCGATCGGGAGGAAAACTCGCGGCGACGACTTTTCGGGCCTCGGCGATGGAAGACAGTTGGCCATCGGCAATCGCCTGGACCATAACGTTGCCGATCGCGGTTGCCTCGACCGGGCCGGCCAGCACCAGCCGCTGGCAGGCATCGGCCGTCGCCTGGCAGAGTTCGCGGTTCTGTGTGCCTCCGCCGACGATGTGAATCGTTTCGATTCGGCCGCCGGTCAGCTCATCAAGCCACAATAGAACCTGCCGATAGCGCAGTGCAAGGCTCTCGAGCGCGCAGCGAATCACCGCCCCTTCGCTTTCCGGAACGACCTGCCCGGTGCGGCGACAATAGTCGCGAATTGCCTGCGGCATGTCCTGCGGTGCGAGGAAGGCCGAATCATCAGGATCGATCAGCGAAACGAGCCGGGGACTTTTCGCAGACATGCGCGTCAAATCGTCCCAGCTCAGATTCTTGCCTTCCTGGTTCCAGATTCTCCGGCATTCCTGGACCAGCCATAGTCCGGCGATGTTCTTCAGCAGTCTCGTGGTGCCGCTGATGCCCCCTTCGTTCGTAAAGTTAAGCGCCTGGCACTTGTCATTGATCACCGGCTCGGGGACTTCCGCGCCCATCAGCGACCAGGTGCCGCTGCTGATGTAGCACCAGGTTGGCTGCACGCTTGGTGGACTGGCCGCCGGCACCGCGGCCACGGCACTTGCCGTGTCGTGCGTGCCCGGCAGCACGACCTGCACACCGGCCAGTCCTGACTGTTCAGCGACTTCGCGCAGCAGCGGACCAAGCTTCGTGCCCGGCGATGAGAGCGGTCCCAAAATGTGCGCGGGTAAATCGAACTGAGTGAGCAATTCGCTCGACCATTGCCGCGCCTGCGGGTCATAGAATTGCGTCGTGGTCGCGTTCGTCATCTCATTCGAGCGTACGCCGGTGAGCAACCAATGAAACAGGTCCGGCATCATCAGCAGCGATTCGGCCACATCCAAGAGCGGCGAACCGACGCGACGCATCGCCCATAATTGATACAGCGTATTGAACTGCATGAACTGCAAACCCGTTCGGGCGAAGATCTCTTTCCGCGGTACCAGCTTGAAGGCCTCTTCCATCAACCCATCCGTCCGGCTGTCGCGATAGGCGACCGGATTGCCGAGTAACTCTCCGCCACGTCCGAGGAGACCGAAATCGACTCCCCAGGTGTCGACGCCGACGCTGGCGATCTCGCCGAGTTTGGCCTGTGAGGCTGCCCGCAGGCCGCGACAGATGTCCTGCCATTGGGCCAGCAGGTTCCAATAGAGGTGGCCCGCCGCTCGGATCGGGCCATTTTCGAACCGGTAAATCTCGCTAAGCGATAGCGCTTGGCCGTTGAAACTGCCTGCGACGTGCCTGCCGCCGGAAGCGCCGATGTCGATCGCCAGATAGGTACGCTGGGCCATGAACAATCCGTTTGCGAAGTTGCGCGAGGGATGGGGAGAGCGTTCGCCGCCGCCGTAAAATGCCCAGAATGGCGCGCTAGCTGGCAGGCGTCAAGTCTCTAGGAAGTAACGACTTGTGGATCCATTGCCAGGCCTTCAGCCAGGGCTGTTCAGACCGCCAGAATCGCTACAGGTTGAAGAATCATACTGGAAACCGCCGATACCATACTATGGTGCCTTAGTTGACTTTGATTACTAACATAAGTATCATTCCCTCCAAGTTGGCACTTCCATCGCATGGCAACTGTAATTTCGCTGACCATGACCCCGCCTGTCGTGACACCTGAGCAACCATTCGTCATCATGTCGCAACCGGTTAGGCCGACGGGACCTGTGACAGGGCCCGATGGCGGCAGTCACAACGGGCTGGAGCCGACGCCGGAGCTGTTGGCCGAGCTGGCCGAACACAGCCGCAGACTGGAATCCGCCACACCGCAGGAAATCATTGCCTGGGCGGTCGAGAATTACGCTCCCAAGCTGACCATGGCCACGGCCTTCGGGCCCGAGGGCTGTGTGATCATGCACATGCTGGCGGCCATCGATCCCAGCACGTATGTCTTCAACCTCGACACCGGCTACCAGTTCAAGGAGACCTTGGACCTGGCTGACCGGATCGAGAAGCGCTATGGCCTGAAGATCGACTTTAAGCGGGCGGATACGACCGTTGAGCAGTACGAAGCCCTGCACGGCGGACCGCTATACAAAACCAACTCCGATCAGTGCTGCTTCGACCGCAAGGTGAAAGTCCTCCGGCAATCGGTCCTGGGCTGGCAAGCCTGGATGAGCGGCATCCGCCGCGACCAGGGAACCGGCGATCGGGCCGGCATACCGATCGTGGGCTGGGACAAGAAGTTCGCCCTGGTGAAGATCAGCCCCTTGGCCAATTGGACCAAGAAAGACGTCTGGAAGCTGATCACCGAGGAAAACGTTCCGTATAATCCGCTGCACGATCAAGGCTACACAAGCATCGGCTGCTGGCCATGCACGCGGGCCGTGATGTTTGGCGAAGACGAGCGGGCAGGCCGCTGGAGCGGATCGGCCAAAAAGGAATGCGGTCTGCACACCTCCGACTAGCGATAGTCGGCACACCCTACCGCGGCCCCGCTCTCGATGCGGAATAGGGAAAGCGCATGAAGGTCTCGGCGAAAACGGAATACGCTTGCCTGGCCATGCTCGAGCTGGCCGCTCACTACGGTTCGAACGAACCGGTGCGCATCCGCACAATCGCCGACGAGCACGGGATTCCTTCGCGTTTCCTGGTACAGATTCTCTTGCAGCTCAAGGGCGCCGGCTACGTGGCCAGCACGCGCGGCGCCAGCGGCGGCTATCAGCTCGTCAAACCGCCGGACGAAGTCTCGCTCGGCGAAGTCATGACCGTCATCGAAGGCCAGGACGCCGAAGTGAGCAACACCTCATCGAACAGTCCGACTGCCCGGGTACTCAAAGAAACCTGGCGCGAAGTAGCGCAGGTCGAGTACGACACGCTCCGCTCAATCACCTTTGCCGAGCTTGTCGGACGCATTCACCGGCAAAGCGAGAATATGTTCTATATCTAGGGCGATAGCCGGTCTGTTGATCGTGCTTCGCGCGATGAGCGCAAAAAAAGCCCAGGGAACGGCTTCCCTGGGCTTTCGATTTGAATTCTCAGTTCAGCAACGCAATTTAACCGGCCATTGCAGCGCTCAGAATCTGAGCTGTGCTCTCGCGCATGATGCGGGGATCGACGCCGGTGCCTTCGATCAGGGCCTTGCGGACGTCCTTACCGGAGATGAACACCGGCTTCTCGTCCTTGTGGTTTTCCATCAGGTCCACGCGGCCGAGCGAGTCGTAGTAGGCGGCGAAGCCAACTTTCACGGGCTGAATCTTCAGATCGCCGTGCAGGTTCGAGAAGATCTCCTGCGCGTCGAAGTCGCCCCAGATCGCCGTCCCATCGGCATACGGCGCATCAGCGTGCTTGCGGCCGATGATGATGTCGGTGTAACCGAAGTTCTGGCGATAGATGCCGTGCATCACTGCTTCCTTCGGACCGCCGTAGAACATCTTGATGTCGCAGCCCAGCAGCAATACCCGATCGGGCACCGATTCCTTGCGCGGGCCCCACAGTGAAGCATCGCTGTCGCCCTCGCCCAGCACGCGGGTGTCGATCAGCGCTTCGTAGGTCTTCATCCGCACGTCGGCCTGCACGTCGTCGCCCTTGGTCTCTCCGACCAGCGGGTTCAGTACTGCGCCGGCGTTATGACCGGCCTTGAGCAGCGTCTCCAGGCCATAGACCAGGGCATACTCATGCGCCCGGTGCAGCGGGTTGCGGGTCTGAAATGCGACGACGCGGTTCCAACCCTTCTCGGCGAACAGCTTGCGAACTTCGCGCGGCGAAAGGACGTATTTGCCGAACGCGGGATGCTTCGGCTGCGGCAGGACGCGAATCTTGCCGCCGATGAGGTGCGTCTTGTCGGCGTCACCCTTGAGTACCATGTCGGCGCCGGGGTGATCGGTCCGCTCGGTGAGGTACACGCTCTTCAAGTAGCGCGGCTTGTCCCACTCGAACACGTCGGAGAGTTCGAGCGTGGCGACGATCTCGCCGGCCGAGTTGGTCAGGGCGACGGTCTGCCCCTTCTTCAGCGTGGCGGCCAGGTCCTTCGTTACCGGCAGCGAGAGCGGAATTGTCCAGGCGTAGAGCTTGCCATCGTGTTCGATGACCGACTCATCGAGCACGCGATCGAACGTGGCCTTGTCCATCGGACCGGTCAGCGGGCTCAGCACGCCGTCGCCAAAGCGGTAGACCGTCGACAGGTCGGCGTCGGACACCGGCACTTTCGGCAGCGCGGCAGCAGCCTTCTTAAACGCCTCGACTTCGCCGGCCGCGACAGTGCAGCAAACCGGTTCCTTCAAACCTCCGTGCGGTGCAATCAAATCCGACATGTGTGCCAATCCTTCCCTAAAATCTTGGTGAAAACAGTGTTTGCGCAATTGGAAATATGAGGGCCGGCAGGGCCCAGAAGTCCCGCCGAGGCCAGGGGGCAGCTCAGGCGGACGACTTTGCGGTGTGGGAAAGACAACCAGTATAGGGAGCATCCCGAAAGGTCACAAGGCAAGCTGGGCGGGGGTCGCAACGGATTCGTGCCGCTCAAATAGCCCTCTTCCCCTGCTAGAATTCCCCCATGAGCGACCAACGAGTAACGCCGCAGCTTCGCATGACCAGTTGGGACCGGACCCGGGCCTTCTACGTGGAAGGGCTTGAATTCACGGTCCAATGGACCCATCAGTTCGAGCCGCACTTTCCGGTCTTTGCGGAAATCACTCGCGATGGCATTGCCTTGTTCCTTACGGAACACACCGGCGACTGCAAACCCGGCGGTGCCTGTTACATCGTCCTGGACGACGTGGACGCCTACTACCGGGAAATTTCTGGTCGCGGTATCACGCCGGCAGAAGTGCCGGAGGACGCGCCGTGGGGTACTCGAGAGATGCTGGTAGTCGATCCTGACGACAACCGGCTGCGGTTCGCAACTCGCCAGGCAAAGTAACTCCGTACCGGTGCGCGCAAATCACCCACCCATTAAGCCCGTCGATGCTTAGTGGTCTTTGCGGCGAATCGAAAGCACGACACTTTCCGACTCGGTTCCGACCAGCGGATAGCCCGCCAGCTTCCGCAGCTCAAGGTGGCGGAATAGTCCCTCGTGCCGAGCCTCCTGCCGCTCTTCAACCCACGCCGGGCCCTTGATCAGCAACAACCGATCGAAGGATTCCCAGTGGGGGGACAGCCAGCGGAGAATCTTGGTCATCGGCGCCACAGCCCGGGCGACCAGCGAATTGTAAGTGTGCGAATGTAAGACTTCCTGCACCGGCTGATGATGCACCGGCAGGTCGAGGCCCGTCTCGCGGACGATCTCGGCCACGGCCTTGGCCTTCTTGGCCACCGAGTCGCAGAGAGAGACTTTCAGATCGGGGCGAACAATTGCCAGGATCATGCCCGGCACTCCGCCGCCGGTCCCCACGTCGAGGACGTGGTCGCCCGCTTCGAGAAACGGCTCGAGTTGCATCGCATCGACGACGTCGCGAGTCACGAACTTCTCGTAGTCTGTGTGCCGCGTGAGATTCAACTTCTCGTTCCACGCCCACAGAGAACGGCAATACTTATCGAGCAACTCGATCTGCTCGGTCGGAAGGTCGATGTCGTGCCGCTCAAGCGCGGCGACCAGAGTGTCTGGAGTGTCGTTCAAGAATGGCTCGATAGCGGGCTAGAGGTTGTCCCACGAGTGGATACGAGCGATTGTCGCCTCCCCCACTCAAAGCACAACCCCTAGCCTAATTCCCCGGGAATTAGCAGCACTTGCCAAGTGCGGGCTGGCAACATGGCGTGGCACTTTCTGCTGGCGACTCGGACGTTTTCAGGGCAAAGACCTTCACGCTCGCGGCGTAGTCATTCACATTGTACCGCGTCATCAGCTCGCGCAGCTCCTCGGGAAACGCTCCGCTGGCTTGCCCGGCATCGACGACCGGCAGGGCCGACTCCGAGGGTCCCGGCGCACAGCAGCCCGATTGCCCATCGGCCAGGGCATAGGCGTTCAAATCCGAGCCGGCGTCGACAATCTCGACCTGTCCAAAACCGGCCGCCTTCAGCCCCGCGCGGTAATCATCAATCGAGATCGCGCCTGCCACACAGCCCACATACGCCGCCAGGCTGTCGCTCAACTCGGCGGGCAGGTCTCGCTTGAGCGCGATGTCGCTCACTGCCAGCCGGCCGCCCGGCTTCAGCACGCGGGCAATTTCGTTGAACACGGCCTGCTTGTCCGAGGCCAGGTTGATCACGCAGTTGCTGATCACGCAATCGACCGAAGCATCGGCGAGCGGCAATTGATCGATCCGCGCGAGATGATACTCGACGTTTGTGGCGCCAGCGCGTTCTTTGTTTCGCTCGGCCAGGGCAATCATCTCTGGCGTCATGTCGATGCCGATCGCGCGGCCTGTGGGCCCGACCTTCCGCGCGGCGAGCAGGACGTCGAGTCCGCCGCCGGACCCGAGATCGACGACAACTTCGCCCGGTTTGAGGCTGGCGAAAGCCGTGGGATTGCCGCATGAGAGCCCCATGTTGGCTTCGGCCGGAATCGAGGCGAGCTGTTCGGCTGAGTACCCAAACGCTTCGGCCACGGCCTTCACGCCCGAGTGCTGGCTCGAACGTCCGCTGGTGGCCATTTCGCCGTACTTCAATTGCACGATCTTTTCGATGGACATGGTGGTGCTCCTGTTATGAAGGGTCATTCTTGAGTCGGTTGAGTTGCTCGGGCAGCGCTTCCACGAAGGCGCGGATCTCGTCGCGCACGCGGCGATAGGGGCTCAGCGCCTCCTCTTCATTCGTAGCGCTGTCGGCCAGGCGTGGCGGATCATCGAAGCTTTGATGCAGTACGCGCGTGCGGCCGGGCAGCACGGGGCAGCTCTCATGAGCGTGATCGCAGACGGTCACGACCCAATCGAGTCGCGCAACTTGAAAATCGGCGATGTGCTGCGACTTCTGCCCACGGATGTCGACGCCCACTTCTGCCATCACCTGCACTGCGCGAGGATTCATCCCGTGCGGATCGACGCCCGCCGAATGAGCCTCGATCGCGTCACCCAGCAGATGCCGAGCCCAGCCTTCGGCCATCTGGCTGCGACAGGAATTTCCCGTGCAAAGAAAGAGGACGGACGTTCTATGCTCCGAATTCATACGCGTACACGAATATAGTTGGGTAAAAAAAGTCTAGCCTCAACACGGGCGTCGCGCGGCAAGTTGCTTCGCATCGGCCGCGAGCTCCGGCACTTCACTAAAGCAACAGCCCAGGCAATCGAGCAGCTTTTTATGAAAGGCATCGCGCGCCGGAGCGAGCTCGTAGTAAGACCACAGGCCTTCCTTGCGCGCGGTGACGAGCCCCGCGCGACGAAGATACGCCAGGTGCCGCGAAGCCTTCGGCTGCGGCACCCGCAGCACCGCGACGATGTCGCACACGCAAAGCTCGCCCCCGGTGAGCATATGCAAGATGCGCAGCCGGGTGCGATCGGAGAACGCCCGGAACATCAGGTCGACGGTGGGTTTGGCGCGGGTTTTCATATTCGCTTAGGCAAATATAACCTTGGCTACCAGATTGGTCAAGCGAACTGTCCGGCCAGCGGGAGAATCGCTAAGTCACCGTCTGACCGCGATATTGCTCCAGCATTCGCTCCGCCCGCCGGGCGATCAGCTCACGCAAAGGCTCGGGCTCGAGTGCCTCGGCCTGGTCGCCGTAGCCCATGACCCACCACGAGATCTCGCCGATGCCCGAGACTCGGACCTGAAAGTCGAGCGTGCCATCGTCGTGCCAGGTGAGTTGCTGCGTGTGATGCCACATCACTTCGCCGACGTTGCGAGCCACCAGCGGCGAGAAGCGCACGACGACGTCCACGTCCCGCCCATCAGGAATCAGATGCCACGCATTGCCCAGATAGCGGCGAATGCTGAAATTGCGCGGAATCATGAATTCGTCGTCGATCATCTCGAGCGAGCGAATGCGGCCGACGTTGAACGTCCGCACTTCGCGGTGCATCGCCGAGCGGCCGATCACATACCAACTGCGGCGACTGAACAGCATCCGATAGGGACTAAGCTTGAGTCTCAGAATTGCGCGATCGCTGAGGCTGTCGTACTCGATCCGCACCGGCCGCCGGCTAGCGATCGAGGCCAATAGTTGCCGATAGACGGGCGAATGATCTGCCAGCGGATTTGCCGGTTCCAGCTTGATCTGCACCGCGTCGGTGAGTTCTTGCAATTGCTCACGCACGCAGCCCGGCAGGCTGGCTTCGAGCTTGAGCGCCGCGTTCTGGGCCGCCTCGTAGAATGGCAGCCGGCGACTTTGCCCCAGTTCGTAACAGAGTACGATCACCGCCAGGGCTTCTTCGGTCGTGAAGTTCGTGGGCGGCAGGTAGTAGGTGCCCGGTATCCGATAGACGTTGTGATCGTCGTCGAACAAGAGGGGCACGCCCGCGTCGCGGAGCACGTCGAGATCGCGAAAGATCGTGCGACGGCTGACCTCGCAGCACTCGGCCAGCTCGCCGGCGTTGTGCCCCTTAGTAGTTTGCAGCAGACCGAGTATTTGAATCAGGCGACTGATGCGAGTTAGGTTCATAGGACTTCACGGAGCGCGGCTGCTGCAAATTGGCTCGCGATGCGCGATCGACAGGCGCAGCAGCGGCAGGCTGTCCACTCATAGCGGCAGCGGGCTGTACCGCGGCTCCGCTGGTGGGAGTTCCACCGGCCGGCACTTTCGCGGCGGCACGCGGCGGCGGCACTTCTTCGGGCATGCCGGCCAGTCGCGACCAGGTATCATTCTGACTTGCCTGAGACTGGGAACCTAGACCCAGCGGACCCCAGGAAAACTTACTTTGCAGCGGAGCCGCCGGCTCGCCGCCGTACGAGGCGCCCAGTGTCGGCTCGGGCAGCATTTCGCTGCTCGGGCCCAGCGGCAGTTCTTCCGGCATGCCGTCAGTCGGCATGCCATCGGGCAGAAACCCCGGTTCTCCGATCATCGGCGGGCGGCCTTCCGGATTCTGGCGGACGCCACCTTCGCTGACCACGCTCGGGCGAGTGTAGCCGTAGTTCAGGTAGACACCCGCGTCACGCTGGCGAGCCAGACGATGGGCGTCGAACTGGGCCTTGTCCGGCCACGGTCCTTCCTGCAGGTAGACGTTGTTGTATTCAAGCAGCGAACCCTTGCGGTAATGCACCGTGATGATCGCCCGTTGATAGTCGAGCAGGGTGCGGAAGAAGCTCGCCTGAGCTTCAGCACGACGACGCTGCGCTTCGAGCAACTGGTCGAGCGTAACGGTGCCGGCGTTGTAGGCCGCGGTCTGGGCTTCGACTTGCTTGTCGGCAGCCAGCGTGCGGTTGAAGTTCGTCTGCGTGATCGCATAGTTATATTCGAGCTGGCGCACAGCGTCGGCCAACTGGTGCGAGATTTCCAACTCGCCATCCTGCAACTTGGCCCGTTCGCGAGCGAGCTGCAACTGGAAGTGCCGGACCTGCACCAGCTCCTTGCGGAAGCCGATGGTCATGGTCGACTGCAAGCCCAGCTGCCATTCCTGGAATTGACCGCTGGCCACCGTCTGCAAGGCGCTCGAGCCGGTCAGGCTGAACGGGTCCGCCGGATCAAACTCGTTGTCGCGGGTACCGAACAAGTCGTCACCCAGGCCGAGCCAGCGGTAGGTCCCGTTGAAGTCCAAGCGTGGCATCAACAGGTTCTTCGAGGCGATGAGTTCCAGCTCACGCTGCTTGATTCGCCACTTTTGACGACGCAAGTTCAGGTTTCGCGCCAGGGCCTCTTCGGTGATCTCGCGCCAGTCGAACTCGACCTTGGCGATCGTCGGCCGGTCGGTCGGGCGGACCAGGCGGCCGTCCGTCGTGGACAGGCCCATGATCCACCTCAGCCGATTCTCGGCTCGGAAGAGTTCATTGAGCTGCGTCTGAGCCTGGCTCTTGAACTGATAGAACTGTTCGCGAGCCTGGGCTTCCGCGTTGGCTTCACCACCGCGGCTGCCAGTGCGATACAGGGCATAGATCTTCGTCCAGGTCTGGCGAGCGCTGTCCAAAGCAGTGTTCGCCGTTTCCAGGTTGCGGTAGGCGAACGAGAGTTCCCAATAGGCCTGCTCCGTCTCGTTGACGATGTCGCGCACACTTCCTTCGAAGTCGGCCAGGGCAATGTCCACGTTGATCCGGGCCAGCACGACACCATCAAACTGCTGCGATAGCGGAGCACCGCCGGGAATGTTCTGGAAAGGATTGAAAGGACCGGCGATGCGGTTGAACTCGGCGCCGGCACCAGCGAGCAAGGGCTGGTTGAAGGCCACTTCGTAGTTGACGTTCCAGTCCTTGGGCACTTGGCGCGTGGGGTTGTTGTTCAGGTCGTACACGATGTTGTTGCGAACCGAGAACACACCACCCTGTGCGGTGTACTTGGTCAACGCCGTGTTGAACGTGCTCGTGTTCTGTATGAAGACCTGACGGAAAAAGTCGGTCACCACGCCCTGCGGCAGCACGTTTTGCTGACGGTCGTTGTGCTGATAGAAGAAGTTACTCGTCCACTGCGTGTCGAATGCTGACAAGGCACTCTCCACACCAGAGAACGGAGTCGTCTCCACGATCGCCGGATCGTAGATCGTGCGGGCTGCGTCCGGGGCCTGGGTGATCGCATCTGGAGCTTCGCCGACTTGCGCCCGGTTGTTGAAAGCGGAGCTCACGAACCGGCCGCCAAGCGAACGGAAGGTTTTTGAGTTCTGCAGCGAGGTTTGCAGCGCATCCTCGAGCGACAGGTCCCAATAGTTGGCGAACTGAAGGTTTTCCAGCGTATAGGGAGCCAATGACTCGGTGACTTCCGCGAGCGTCGAAGTTTCGACGTCCGGGTACTCCAGGTCCGTGGCCTTGTCCAGATAGTGCGACAGATCGCCGTCTTCGCGCAGGTAGTACGGCTGCTGCGGGCGACAGCCCGTGAAGGCGAGCATCGCGGACGTCAGAACCGCCCAGATGGTGTGGACACGCCGTTTCATCGAATCGACCTTAAGGGGTTTCTGGCTCATGCTGGGCCAACGCCGTCCGCGCAGTGCTGTCGCTCTGACAGCAGCGCTCCTACGTAAACTCAGCAACAGTAACCGGACGCCCCCCGTCCATGCCGCTTCCTCGACTCACGCAGCGACATGCGCGAAGCGCGTGCAGCCCGAGCGAGGGTTCGGCAGAGCCAAGTATCGACGCACCGCGCGTTAAACTTGGACGAATCTTCCCAACAGATAAATAACCCGCAATGCGCAAGGTTTGCGCAGAACTCGCATTCCACGTGGTGCCGCGCGCGCATGCTGACAGCTAGCAGATGGCAGCTTGGCCGTGCGCGAAGTTACGCGAGATGGCGAGCCGGGGTTTTCCCGCGCTACAGATACATGCCAACGAAGCCGCCGCGGTCTTCCATTTCCGCTTGCAGCTTGGCAATCCTCTGGCGAGTCTGCTCCAGATCGCCCGCTTCGATAAAACGATCGAATTCGACCTGCACCGCCTGACTTACGCTGCCCGCCAGCCAATCGGTCGCGGGCGCGGTAAGCCAGTCGCACGTCTCTCGCACCAACTCGACCTTTAGATCTGATCGGACGGTGCGGCGGTCGCCCTCGTCGGTCATGACCGTTCCTGCAAAGCGGAACTCAATCATTCCCAGCTCGGGTGCGTTCGTCAGATGAAACGTGCACGAGGCGTTATAGAGATAATACGTGTTGTGCGAACCGTGGGCTTCAAGTGCTGCTTTGACCCGTTCGCAACGCTCGCGAAACGCCGGCGACGCATCCAGCGGGATGTCCATGCGGCCGACGGAGCGCAGCGGCAGGCAATCAAACTCGATATCGACGTACTCGCTCATGTCTGGAACTCGCTACTCCGATTCGCCCAGTCGCCTCGGCTGCGACGGCACGCCAAAAGCGAGCCTCGCATCAGCGGTGTCATGCTGGCGACCTACCATCACTTATCGGCTGCTGGCCTGGGCCGCTGCCGCGGGTTTTTCAGCAGTCGAATCAACCTGGGCGGGCGGCTTCTCTTCCTCCGGAGGAGCAGGCACGCCGCTCTCCGTCAACGAAGTGACCAGCCAACCGTCCTTGATGTCGAGCTGCCGCGGATCGAGCAGGCCCGCCTGACGCCAGCGACCTGGAAGCACGAGTTCATCATATACGATCTCTGGCTCAAACAGCTTGCCGAACCGCTTCTCGAGCAGCGTCCGGAGCGTGATTTCACGGCCGGACAAGCGCCGCGGTTCGCCCGGCGGCACGATCTCCAAATCACCTTGCCGAGTGAGCTTGATCGCGTGAATCCCAAGTTCGTTAGGCTCGGCCAGCTCGAACTTGTAGCGTGCGGTGACGTTCATGGCGCGGAAGTCCTGGTCGCCGGACGTATACCGCTGGCCGCGTACTGTGATCTCAATCGTGCCGTCTTTAAGTTTGACTGTGACGGGCTGGTTGCGGGCGAACGTGATCGACCAGGGATCGCGGTCCTCATCGCTCTTGAGCGAATCGGGGAGCGAGCCGCGGATATCGATCACCTTCTTCTGTAGTTCCTCCTCTTCGAGGGTGACGCCTCCCACCAGGATGGTCGCCAGATTATTGATCGCAGACTCGTGAACCTGTGCGCCCAAGTCGCCGCCGCTGGCCAACTCGGGCGGCGCGATGGGCGCCGCGATCTGATCTCGATTGGCCGCAAGTACCTTCACGAGTAACTCTTCGGCCGTAGTGCGAAACGCCAGTTCCGGCAGCGCCCGACGGCGAATCATCGGCTGGCGGAACTTTGACTGGAAGTTCTGATTAGCTTCGGCCAATTGCTCGCCGACCTGCTTATCGAGCCGCCCGCGCACACGATCGGCCGCATGATCGGCGGCAATGCGTTCGGCCTGCCCCTTCTGCTCGCCGACACGGCGCGAGGCCACACGCTGGACGATGCCCGATCCGCCAATTCCCGTAACCCGAGTGCTGGTGTTGGCCGCGGCAGTCGAGGGGTACACCAGGAAACCATCAGCATTCAGCACGATCCGCTTGCGACCGGCTAACGCGGTCGTTCCGTTGGAATGGATCGTGGCCGGGCCATTGAGTCCGACCGTACGGCTGTAGACTTTGCCCCTGAGTAGTGTGTCGAACATCGCGCTGGTCTCGCTCGGCACCAATTCGGCGGTGACGTTGCCGACCATGTGCCCTGTGCCGGAAATGCTGGTCCCCAGGATGTAGTCTCGCACTGGCGTGATTTCGTCGACGGGTTGTGCGATGCCCGCGCCGACCAGGCGTTCCGAAGCGACGACGAACAGATTTGGCCGCGAGAGTTCCTGGCGGATCACGCCTATTAGCACCGGAACCTGCCGACGATTCTCAAGCCAACCCAAGCGGCCACCAATGTCGTTTGCTAGATCCGAGGTCGGCGCCTTGGCATACTCGTCAAGCGCTGCCGCAAGGCCCTTGAGTTGCTCGTTGAACTGGTCCTGCAGTTTTTCGTCCTGTGCCGCGACATCGTTCACATAGCGTTCGAGTGCGTCGGCCACGTTCGCGAAGACCGGCAGCTCAAGGCCCACCTGGTTTGCGGTGAACAGGTAGTACACGTCCGCCAGCACGGCGAGGTCGGGCTTGTCGGACTTGAGCTGCGTCTGCAGTTCGTCGAACCGAAGATACTTCTTCCAGTTTTCGCTATTCGCGCCACTGCTGAGATACTGGGCCAGTTTCGCGGTCGCTGTTTCGAGTGCGGACTTCGAGGCGGCGACTTCTTCCGCGGTGATTGGCCTGAATTTGGACTGCGCGTCAAGCGTTGCTTGCGAAAGGCTTGCAGCCTGCTGAATCGCCAGTTGATCGGTCCAGGCCGTCACTGCGTCGCTCAGCGCGCGGAATCGGGCGAGTTCAAGCCCGGCGGCGCCACTATTGAGTTTCGCTCGCGCGGCTTCGATCGTCGCCAGATTAGCGTCTTTGCCCTTGTCGAGTTCCGCCCGCAGCGCCGGCAGGTTCAAGTAGTCGGACCAACCCTGAGCCGCAGTTCCGCTTCCGAGCCAAGCATCCAAGTCGGCTAGTGCCTTTTTGACGGCTACGGGGGATTCAGCGGCGAGAAGGGGAGCAGAGCTTACGTAGGCTGCGGAAACAATCGCCGCGAATGCGACCAAGCGGATATGGGTTCGCATGGCAAACCTCCTTGACTGTGGACTCCGTGTGGCTCGCATTCTGTGATAACACAAAAAACCTTAGATGACCACAGCTTAAGTGCGGTCGGTGTACGACTCATCGAGGCTCGTGGATACCTAGTTATCGGAGATCGCATCGCAACTACCAAGGTTATTTATTTAGTTTTTTCGATAAATTCCGCGCAATCGGAAAGATCGACCTATTCAGCCGGTTGCCGCTAGCTTGCCGCTTCCCGACAATGGCGGCTTCCACGAGCGGGCTCCCGAAGGGTGAGCCTCGCGAGCCAACCCACCTGAACCATCAACCCAGGACGCCGCGAACCATCGGGCGTCAACTCCGAGCAGATTGAGCCGGCCGCCCATCGGTCGTGCCGCCGGAGTGAAGGTTGAAACCCTGATGCACCGCACCCGTGAGGAGGACCCTAGACATGCTACGAGGATCGTCGCTGATGGTTGCCCTCTTGGCAGCCTTGTTGTCGGCTAATTATTCGCTTGCTCGCCAGGCTGATCAGCCTGCGGCTTCTACGCAACTGGACATCAATGCCCGGCCGGACATTCCCGCGGGCTTGGCAGCTAGCTTGCTAGCACCCGTGGTCGAGGTCAAAACGGCCACGGGCGATTCGCCCGACGGCCAAGTGTCCGTCGCCTCGAACATCGCTCCCGCGCCGGTCAAAGCGGTCGAGCCCACGGCCCGCCGCATCCACACGAACTATCAGGAAGCAATGAAAGAGGCGGCCGAAAGCCGCAAGATGCTGTTCATCTACTTCCACGAACCGAGCATGACGGCCGCCCGCCGCGCGTTTGAAACCATCACGCTGCCGGCGCTGGAGATCCAGGAGAAGCTCAAGGGCTACGTATATCTCGAACTGCCGACCAACGCAGAGATCACCAGTGGGGGCAAGACCTCGCGACTGCTCTCCAACCGCGCCTTCGCCGAGATGCTTGGCCGGTCCGGCGTCGCTGTCGTCGACCTGTGCCATGTCCGGGCCAATTACTACGGCCATGTCGTGAGCACGTTCCCGTTCACGCCTGGCAAGTACTATCGCAAGGAAGCCCTGTCGATCATTCTCGATCTGCCGCCGGGAACACTTACGCAGCGGACGATGATCTATGCCGTGCGGATTCACCCGGAGGCTCCCAAGAGCACCCAGGGACAGTTTCACCTGGCCCTGGCCGAGGAAGCCAACCTGCACTCGAACCACCAGGCTTCGATCCAAGTGCAGGGGCATCACGCGTGGGATTCTCGCTTCCACCGAATTAATTCCAAACTCCCTGGCAATGCGCTTGCACAGGAAGTGGTTGCCGAGAGTTGGCCCAACGAGACGCTGGTCGAAGCCTGCGTCGAGTGCGTCAACAGCTGGCGGCAGAGCCCCGGCCATTGGGCCGCCGTCCGTTCGCGTCACCCGCTGTTTGGTTATGACATCAAGCGTGGCGGCAATGGCATTTGGTACGCGACCGGAATCTTCGGCCGCCGATAGTCGCCCATCATCCGGGGCGGCAGCAAGACATCGGCCGGATCACAGAACGATGGCGCTGACGGGCGCCCGGTGGATTCACCTGCGGCGTTCGGGTAACGCGGCGATTGGTGCGGTAAAGGAACCGAACTCGCTCCGTTTGGAGCGGGGGGAGTTGCTCACGAAATCCCATCCAACCCGGATCGCCTGGATTGCGATTCGGGATTGGCGGACTCCCAAGAGCGGTGATTCGCGGGCCTGTCAAACGCTGCGCGCCGCTCCAGTGTGCATGGCAAAAGCGGCACCTCATTAGGCTCCTGACGATTGTGCCGATCCTTCTTCCGGCGAAGACCTCTCCGTGTGGTGAAAAGGCAGCATGTGGCGAAAAGTGCATGGTAGGGTTCCTATGACGTCGGATTGTTTCATCACCGCACCGCCCGCCCCCTGGGGGCCATGTTCGCACTCCGCATCAGCGCCGCTCGGCTCGCGCTCGCCAGACTTCTTGTCTGGCTCGTGCCATGCTTTGCGCTTTCGCTGCCGGGCTGTGCCAACTGTCGGTTGCCGCGTATCGATCCCACCGGCGAGCGCGTGTTTACCTGGAGTGATCCCGCCGCGCCGCCGCCCATGGTGGCCACGGCGCCAACTTTCTCTCCGCCACCAACCTCGCCCGTGCTGCCCGGTACAGCCACGATCCCGTTTCCGGGCGCCGAGGCGACCACCGCGACGCCAATCCCCAATCTGGCGATTCCCGCCGTGCCAGTGGCCGGCGTTCCGCTGCCGGGCACGCCAATCCCGGCGTTAGCGGTCGGTCCGCCCGCCCCTGGCATCACGGTCAGCCCCAGCCAGGTCGTCGCTCCCATCGGCAGCGAAGTCGTGATGATCGCTTCGATCATGGGGGACCAGGGCTACCCGCTGACGCGCGAGAAAGTCGAGTGGATGCTCGAGCCGAACGGACCGGGGCAGTTTGTCAGCCCCGGTAAGCGGCGTCCTTGGGAGTTCCTCGACTGCCTGCATCGTTACCCTAAAAAGGTAACGCCGGTTTACGTAATCAACCGCACCATGACCGGCCCGATGACAATCGATCGCGGAACGCCCACGCCGATCGATGACATTCGCGTGGAGGATGGCCAGTCGTGGGTCAGCGTCACCAGCGCGACTGAAGGCACCACTCACGTCACCGTTTTTGCACCGAACGTTACGGGTTGGGACCGCCGCCAGCAATCGGCCACCATTTATTGGGTCGACGCCCAGTGGCGTTTCCCGCCGCCGGCCATCACGCCAATCGGCGGCCGCAGCACGCTCACCACGCTTGTCTCGCGGCAGTCCGACGGCTCTCCGCTGGCCGGCTGGATCGTGCGCTACGAAGTCGTCGGCGGTCCTACTGCCGGCTTCTCGCCATCCGGTTCGACAACGATTGAAGTCGTAAGCAACGCCTCGGGCGAAGCGCCGGCCGAGATCTTCCAGCAGTCGGCCGCGCCCGGAACGAACCAGATCGCAATCTCGATCCTGCGGCCCGCCACGGCCGACGTGCAGGGGCAACAAGTGCCCGTAGGCTCGGGCTCGACTCTGCAGTCCTGGACGACCGGCGATGCAAGCGCGCCTTACAGTCCGCCCGCGCAAGGGTCTTCGCCGTTCGTGCCCGTGACGCCGACAATGCCTCCGCCGTCGCTGCCTCCGACGACCATCCCACCGATCACGTCGCCGCCCATCACTTCCGCGCCGTCCGAACAACCTATGCCTATGCCGCCACCGCCGGTGGCCGAACCGCAAACCACCACGCCCGTTCCTGCCGGGCAACCGGAGCTTTCGGTGACGGTGAATGCTCCGCCGATGGCCGTGGTCGGCAGCGATGTGCAATTCGAGATCGTCGTCAGAAACAACGGTACTACCACCGCCACCGGGCTGTTAATCAAAGACAAGTTCGACGCAGGGCTCGAACATTCGTCGGGCACCGCCGCACGATCGATCGAGCGCAACCTTACCGACCTGCTTCCCCGCGAAGAGACTCGGATCGCGGTGGGCTTCCGAATCACAAAGGAAGGCGAGCTGTGCCAGGAAGTCACGCTCACTTCAACAAACCACGCGACCGTCACGACCAAGTCGTGCGTCACGGCAAGCACTTCGCCGCTGCCACCTGCGACCGACCCGTTGCCGGCCGAACCCGCGCCAGTGCCGGTGCCGCCGCCTGCTGAGCCAGCCCCCGCACAACCACAACCCACCGAGCCGCAGCCCACGTTGCCGGCCGAACCCGCGCCCACGCCAGCCACGGCGAAGCTCACCGTCGTCAAACGCGGACCGCAGCAGGGACGCGTCGGCGATACGGTTCTGTTCGAGATCGAAGTCACGAACAACACGAGCCAAACGTTTACCGACATCGCGATCGCCGACAATCACGAGATCAGTCTGGAACCGGTCCGTGCGACGGGCGGCTCTGAATGGCTCGAAGGCAATGCGCTCGGTTGGCGCGTCGCCGCGCTCGAGCCCGGCCGGACGATTCGCCGGCAAATCGAACTGCGCTGTTTGCGGGAGACTCCGCGTGCGTGCAACCGCGTGACGGTTAGCGCCCGAGGCATGGAGTCTGTCGCCGATGAGGCGTGCCTGGAGATTGCCGGCGACGGCACGCCCCCACCGGCCGCCGCGCCGGAAGAACCTGTCGGCGCCGCGAAGATCACGGTGAGCGTGGTCGAAACGGCCGATCCGATCCGCGTCGGCGGACAGACGGGCTATCAGATCATCGTCACTAACGGCGGCGATGCCTCGGCTTTCGACGTGGTCGTGTCCGTGACTTTCGACGAGGGATTACAACTTCTACAGCATGGCGGACCGACGATCGCTTCGGCTTCGAGAACGGGGCTTCGCTACCCGGCGCTGCGCGAGCTGCGGGCCGGCGAAACGCAAACGTTCGATCTACGGTTTAAAGGCGTTGCGACCGGAAATGCCCGAGTGCAGGCCGAAATCACGGCCCGCGGCCAGGCTCAGCCGATTCGCGCCGAGCAGACGACGGAAGTTCTGCAATAGGCCGAGGGCCCCACCTCTGGACGACTCGTCCGCCGACCCTTGCCCTGGGGCTGCAAGGCGCGATGATCTAAGATGAGGCAGCGATTCTTTGGCTGTCTCCCTGGCAGCGGCGCGCTGCCAGCATCCCATTTCTCGCGCAACCCCCGCGACCGTCACCTGCCATGTCGAGCGAAAAGGCCACGGCGATCGTCTTGCGGGTCGTCGAGTTCAGCGAAACCAGCAGCGTGGTGACGCTATTCACCCGCGAATTCGGCAAAGTGCGGGGCCTGGCCAAGGGTGCTCGGCGTCCCAAAGGTCCGTTCGAGTCTGCTCTTGACCTGCTGAGCCTGATTCGCGTAGTGTTCCTCCGCAAATCGTCCGATTCCCTGGACCTGTTAACGGAAGCCAAGCTTGAGCGACGGTTTCGACCAGCGGGCGGCAGCCTGTCCAATCTTTATGCCGCCTACTACGTCGCCGAGCTGTTAAACGAACTCATCGACGACTACGACGCGCACGAACACCTGTTCGACGCGGCCGACGCGACCTTGCTCGCGCTCGCCCGCGGAGAACGCGTGGCCGACGCGCTCGTGCAGTTTGAGATCGTGGCGCTCCGGGAAGTCGGGCATTTGCCAACGCTCGAAGCGTGTGCCAACTGCGGCGGCGACTTAGACCCCTCGGGGCGTGTGTCGTTCAGCCAGCTGGCAGGCGGAGCGTTGTGCAAGAACTGTCGAGCGGGTCAAAGACAAGTCATATCCCTGAGTTCTCCCGTCTATCACGCACTTGCGCGGTTATCTTCCGGCGAAGCGCCGGTGGCGCCGCTTGAGGCGAAGACGTACGGCGAGTTGCGGAGCGTATTGAATCATTACTGGACGCACCTTCTCGGTCGTCCCCCCAAACTGCAACGCTGGTTACCGACGACAATTTCGTGAATTCCTCCTCACCGAACAATCTGTTGCCAGGCAGACAATCGCCAGCAAGCTGTGCGTTTCTCGTCGCGCTGGCGCTGCTACTGGCCGGCGGCTGCGCGATCTTTAATCCCGGCCCGGAGGTCGAGTACCCGCCGCTCACGGCCGAACAGTCGGAGTGGTGGCAGGCTAATCGCCAGCATGCGAGATATGTTAAAGGCAAGGGCTACTACGTCGAAGGCACCAGCGGCTTTTTCGACCACGAGGGGCATCGGATTACGAGCGACCTGGGGATCGGGGCCGAAGAGGACAAGCGAGGGCTGCTGGCTCGCCTGGCGCCGAAGGAAGTCGTTGCCAGCGCGAAGAAAGCGGTCGGCCAGGGCCCGAACGAAGGTGTTGCCAAGAACGCCTTGGCCGAAGGCGACTCGCTGTTCCGCCAGAAGAAATATGACGACGCGCTAAAGGCCTATCGCACGGCGTACAAACGCTGGCCCGATTCGCCGCTGGAGGAAGAGTCGATTTTCAAAGCCGGCGAGTGTGCGTTCTTTGCCGACGACTATGTCAACGCCGAGGACGAATACGAACTCCTGATCAAGAAGTTCCAGTCCACGCAGTTCCTCTCGCAAGTCACGGAGCGGCGATTCTCGATCGGCCGCTATTGGGAAGCCAAGGACCGTGCTCATCCGAAGTTCGTCCTGATTCCCAACCTGACCGATGGCACGCTGCCACGCTTCGATACGGGCGGACATGCACTGAAGATTTATGAGCGAATTCGCCTCGACGACCCGATTGGTCCCCGCGCGGACGATGCCGTGATGGCCACGGCAAACTCCTACTTCTTGAAAGGGCGTTGGGACGACGCCGACTACTATTACGGTCTGTTGCGCAGTGAATTTCCCAAGAGCGAACATCAGTACCAGGCTCACCTGCTCGGCCTGCGCTGCAAGCTGATCCGCTATCAGGGCCCCGGCTATGATGGCAGTCAGCTCGATGAGGCCGAGGATATTGCCACGCAACTACTCACCCAGTTCCCCCAGGACTTAGGGGATGAGCGCGAGCGCGTCGTGCAGGTCCGCGCCGAGGTGCGCACGCAGCGGGCGCTGCGCGAGTACGACATGGCCGAATTCTATGCCAAGAACGAATACTACGGTGCGGCGCGGCACTATTACACCAAAGTCGTCGAAGACTATCCGGACACGAAGCTGGCCGAGCAGTCGCGCACGAAGATGACCGGTTTTGCGGCCGAGCCGGCCAATCCAACGCCGACTTTCCAGTGGCTCGTCGATATCCTGCCGGCCTCGAAAAAGTCGGGCCCGCAGATCAGCATTCCGACAGAAAACGTTGCTTCATCGGCCGACGGCAAGAACCTCAAATAGCGTTCGCCAAGGGAGTCAGCCGCCGTGAACGCGCGACCGCTTAGTCTCGAAGCTGCCGCCCCGCAGCCAATCTCGCGCAGACGCTGGCTCGGCTGCGCGCTGGCGCTCGCTGGCCTGGTCGCCGTTGAAGGCTGCGCCGCCTACCGCTTCGGCAACCGTTCGCTGTATCCGCAGGACATTCAAACCGTCTACGTCCCGATTTTCGAGTCCGACAGCTTTCGGCGGAACCTGGCCGAGTTTCTGACCGAGGCAATCGCCAAGGAGATCGAACTCAAAACGCCGTACAAGGTCGTCGGCTCGCCCGAGGCCGACAGCGTGCTGACCGGCAAGATCACGACCGACACCAAGCGCGTTGTGATCGAAGATCCGTACGACTATCCGCGCGAGACGCAAATCAACATGTCGGTCGAAGTTCGCTGGGTCGATCGCCGCGGCGCCGTTATGGGGCAGCCGTTGTCCATCCCCGTGCCCGAAGAACTCGTCATCCTCTCGAATACCGGCATGCTCGTGCCGGAATACGGCCAGTCGGTTGCGACGGCGCAGCTTCAGGCGATACAGCGGCTGGCGACGCAGATCGTGTCGCTCATGGAATCGCCGTGGTAAGCTGAGGCAATGACTCACGCCGCGAACCAGCCTACTTCCATCGAAGCGCGCTTTCCAACGCGTGCCCGCTGCTGGCAACTTAAGTCGCGCCGAATCGACTTCCCGCAGCGGCCGCTTCTAATGGGCATACTGAACGTCACACCGGATAGTTTCTCCGATGGCGGCCTCTACGCAGGTGCTCAGCCCGCAATCGACCGCGCGCTGGAATTGGTGGCCGCCGGGGCGGACATTCTGGACATCGGCGGCGAAAGCACCCGGCCGTACTCGACCGCTGTCGAAGCCCGCGAGGAACTTGCTCGCGTGCTGCCCGTGATTCAGGCGATCCTGCCGCACGTGCTGGTGCCCGTGTCGATCGATACATCCAAGGCGCTCGTCGCCCGTGAGGCGCTGGCCGCGGGCGCCGAGATTATCAACGACATTACGGCGCTCGCCGGCGACGAGGGGATGGTTGAAGTGGCGCTTTCCTCAGACGCGGCCGTCTGCGCGATGCACATGCAAGGCACCCCGCAGACGATGCAAGACAATCCAACATACGACGACGTCGTGGGCGAGGTGATCGAGTTCCTGCACAGGCGTCGAAATCATCTGGTTCAGTCCGGTATCGCCCCCGAGCGGATCGCCCTGGATCCAGGCATCGGCTTCGGTAAGACGCATCAGCACAATGTAACGCTGGCGGCGCACGCCTGGCGGCTGCATGAGCTGGGTTGCCCGGTCCTGGTCGGACACTCGCGCAAGGCGTTCATCGGCAAGGTGATCGGCGATAAGGGGGCTGACCGCACCGCGGGCACGATCGGCGTTGCGCTGTCGCTGGCGACTCAAGGCGTGCAGATCATCCGCGTACACGATGCGGCAGCCGTCCGGCAGGCGCTCTTGCTTTTTGAAGCAACCGGCGGAATCGATGGTCAGGCGATTCAACTCTAACGCGCCGATTTTACGTCGCGATCGCTCAATGCTTGTAGACCTTGTGTTGCGGCCGACCGGCGAGGATCGATTCTTTGCCCCAATTGGTTACATCGCGGAACGCCTGGCTTTGAATGAACTCGGCGAACGCTTGTTCGTCGGACCATTCGCTCGTAATCATATACGAGGCGTCCTCGGCCACGTCGCGCCACAACGTGGAATGCGTGTGTCCCGGCGCGGCATTTAGCGCGGCGAGCACCGCGGCAAACTTGCCTTCGAAATCAGCCTGTTTGCCCGGTAGCACTCGATAGTTCATCCCGACGGTGATCATGCAGGCTCCTTGGTTGAGGCACTTGGATGTTGGCCACCGCATTCTACCTCAGAACGCACGATCATCGCAGGCTAAAAACGGCCACCACGATTTAGCGAGAGGCACGATCATCAATCTCGCGCGAGTCGTCTCCGGTTCGCATGTGCATGTCGACGCTTTCGGCATCGGTCAGCCGCAGAAGTTGCTCAGCGCGCGAGACGTCGGTCGTGCTTCCCGAGACGACGACCAGCGTCTTGCCGTCTTCGACGTATTGTTCGTACTTGGCCAGAGCCTTGTCATGCACGCCCCACCCGCGCATCGCGCCAAGTAGTGCGCCGACGATCGCTCCAGTCAGCACGGCGAGAGGCCCCGTCATCAGAACCATGCCGATGCCGGCGGAGATCAGTGTCGCGGCCCCCGCCGCGCCCGCTACGCCACCGATTGCGCTTCCCACGGCAGCGTCCTTCATCGAGTCGTCGCCCAAGCGCATCTCGGCAGCCGTCTTCGGATCGGGGTCAAACTGGCGGCGGATCACGGACACCTGTTCGCCGCTGAGCCCGACGCTTTCCAGATCGCGAACGGCTGTCTCGGCATTGGCCAGATCGCCGTAAGTGGCGACAACGCACTGATCCGGTGGTTTATATTGGATGGCACTCATGGCGATCTCCCTATTTCTTGGTTGCGACACACAACCGGCTGCGTTCAGCGGTACAGCAGAAAGTTTAAAGCAAACCGTGTACCGACTGCGGAGCGGGTACGCGGGCGGGTGTTGCTTGCGACTTCTCCGCTGCTCATACTTGGCTGTCCCACAAAGTTGTGCCCGACTTACGATGAGCGAGATCGCACGAATGGCCGCCAAGCTTTCACCATGGATGATTGTTGCACTTCTCTTTAGTTGGGCGATTGCCGGGCAACTGCGAGCACACGCGGCAGCAGCCGATCGGCCCAACGTCGTGATCCTGCTGGCCGACGATCTAGGCTTTTCGGACATCGGCTGCTACGGCGGCGAGATCAGCACGCCAAACCTCGATCGGCTGGCAGCCGGGGGCGTGCGATTCACGCAATTCTACAATACGGCCCGTTGCTGGCCTTCGCGGGCCGCACTGCTCACCGGGTATTACGCCCAGCAGGTGCGGCGAGATTCTCTGCCGGGCGATCGCGGAGGTGCCCGAGGTGAACGACCGGCCTGGGCGCCGCTGCTGCCAGAATTGCTCAAGCCGCTCGGCTATCGCTCATATCACTCGGGTAAATGGCACGTCGATGGCAAGGTGCTGGCCGGCGGATTCGATCGATCGTATTCGCTGGAAGATCACAACCGGTTATTCACCCCGCAGAACCATACGCGTGACGACAAGCCTCTTGAGCCTGCCACGGCCGATGCCAATTACTACGCTACGACCGCGATCGCCGAGCATGCCATCGACTGTCTGCGCGAGCACGCGGCGCAGCACGCAAATCAGCCGTTTTTCTCGTATGTGGCGTTCACGGCGCCGCACTTTCCGCTGCACGCTCTTCAGAAAGACATCGACCGCTACCGCCAAAAGTACCTGGCCGGCTGGAACGAGATGCAAGCGGCTCGGGGAAAGCGGCTCGTCGAACTCGGGATTGTCAATCAATCACCGGCGGCGATGGAGCCGGAAGTCGGACCACCTTACGCCTTTCCCGATGTGCTCGAAAAGCTTGGTTCCGGCGAAGTCAATCGGCCGGTTGCCTGGAGTTCGCTGACCGATCAGCAACGCGCGTTTCAGGCAGAGAAGATGGCCATTCACGCCGCGATGGTCGATCGGATGGACCAGGAGATCGGCCGGATCATCGCCCAGCTCGAGGCGATGGGCCAGCTCGAAAACACGCTCGTCCTGTTCGCCTCGGACAACGGAGCGAGCGCCGAGATGATGGTTCGCGGCGATGGTCACGACCGCTCGGCGCCGGCCGGCTCGGCAGCGACGTTCCTATGCCTGGGACCAGGGTGGTCGAGTGTCGCGAATACTCCGTTCCGGCGGCACAAAACCTGGACCCACGAAGGCGGCATCGCCACACCGCTGGTGGTTTACTGGCCGCGCGGCATCCAAGCGAAAAACGAACTGCGGCACGATCCGGGCCATCTAATCGATATCGTGCCGACCCTCATGGACGTGGCCGGCGGGAAGCTGCCGGTAGAATGGAACAGAGCAATGGTGCCGACCAGGCCGGGAACGAGTCTCGTGCCGGCACTATCGCGTGATGGCGCCCTGGGCGAACGCTCGTTGTGGTGGCTGCACGAGGAGAACCGCGCCATGCGGATCGGCGACTGGAAACTTGTGAGCGAGAAACGACGCGGTGCCTGGGAGCTTTACGATCTGGCAAAGGATCGAAGCGAGTCGGTCGACCTGGCCGCCGAGCACCCGGACAAGGTCAGCGAGTTGGAAGCCGCCTGGCAAGCACGGCTTGAAGAGGCTCAGCGTCTGGCTGGCGCCGAGTAATCGCGTCGCTCCACACGCCCGCAGCGCCACTGGAACGCGAAGCACCGCCCGAAAAAGTGTGCCGGCCTGTTTTCACACCGGGCACTTGCCCGCGCGCATTCACACCGCAAAGATTGAAAGTGCACGACTTTCGGCCTGTTCCGCGGGTGACGATTAGCACCAAGTCGAGCCGGCCATCAAAGAGTTTGCTGCGCGCTGGTCGATTCAGGCAATGCGTCCGCGAGGTGCGCGGCAGCGAGATAAGTCAATGAGGTGTTCGGCGGAATTGGCCGATACCTACACGATCATGGCGAGAGTTCTGGTCACAGGCGCCAGTGGCTTCATTGGCGCAAAGCTTTCTGAACGACTCGTCGCCCGCGGCGACGAGGTAACGTGCCTGGTGCGGCCGAAATCGCACCGCGGGGCACTCGATCCCCTCGGCGTGCGCTATGCCTGGGGGGATGTGCGCGACGCGGACGCCATGCACGCCGCAGTTGCCGAGGCCAATGTGGTATATCACCTGGCCGGTCTGGCCTCGGCTTTCTGCGCGCAAGATCTAATGCAGGTTAACTGCGGCGGCTTCCGCAATGTGGCATCCGCCTGTGCCCAGTGCGACCAGCCACCGGTCCTCGTTTCGGTTTCTTCACTGGCCGCCGCAGGTCCTTCTCCCCCAGGACGCGAGCGGACTGAGAGCGATCCGGCCGAGCCGGTTTCGAACTACGGCCGGGCGAAGCGCGCGGCCGAACTCGTGGCCGAGGAGTTCGCCGACCGAGTGCCGATCACAATTGTTCGCCCGCCAATCGTATTTGGCGAAGGCGACACGCAAATGCGAAACGTGTTTCGCTCGATCTTTCGCTATGGTGTGCATGTGGCGCTGGGCGTGGCCGGCAGTCGCTACTCACTGATCCACGTCGACGATCTGTGTGATGCGCTGATCGCCTGCGCCGATAATGGCAAACGGCTCGCACCGGCCGGCGCCGCGCAGACGACTAGCCCGCCGCAAGGCTACTATTTCGTGGCGGCCGACGAACGGCCGACGTTCGCCGAGTTGGGGATTATGATCGGCAAGAGCCTGGGCCGGCAGAGCGTGCACGTGTTGAAGAGCAGAAGCACCGCGGGCATCTGGACCGCGGCCGCGGTCGCTGAAGGCATCTCGCGTTTGCGAGGCCAGCCGTACATTCTTAGTTTCGACAAGGCTCGCGAAGCCAGCGCCGGCAACTGGGTCTGCTCGCCGCTGAACATTCGCCGCGACCTGCACGTCGCCCCACGCGTCTCGGTGCTGGACCGCCTGCGGCAGACATCGAACTGGTACCTGCAGAAAAAGTGGCTCTAAAAAACGGTGCCAGAAACCGTTCTTCGCCCCAGCAAAGAAAGGAGCCGGGCGTTCCGATTCAGGGAACACCCGGCTCTGATAATCCGCGTGACTCAGCAGGGCGTGCGCCCTAGCTGTTCGCCGGAACGCCACGATCGATGCGGTGAGCCAGGCCGATCAGTTCGGCCCGAGAGTGCGCGTGCATCTTCCGCATCACGCTGGCGCGGCGAAGCTGAATCGTCCGCAGGCTCAGGTCGAGCTTGAGGGCGATTGCCTTGTCGGGCTTGCCAGCCACGGTAAGTTCGAGCACTTGCCGCTCGTCCGGAGTCAGCGTTTCGTAGCGATCGAGCAGCAACTGCTTTTCGGAACTGCTTTCGCGCTGTTCGGCGTCACGAGCAATCGCCCGGCGAACGCTGTCCATCAAGGCCGAACCAGGATAGGGCTTCTCGAGGAAGTCGATCGCGCCGCTCTTGATTGCCGCCACGGCCGCCGGAATGTCGCCATGGCCGCTGATCATAATCACCGGGGTATTAATCTGGCGGGCGACCAGCTCATCGATGACTTCCTGTCCGCTGAGCTGCGGCATTCGCAAGTCGAGCACGATGCAGCCGGGCTGGCCTGGGTTGTAGTGATCGAGGAACTCGCGACCTGAGGCATATGCTTCCACCTCGACATCCATCGACTGGATCAGCGCGGCCAAAGACTCACGAACTTGTTCGTCATCGTCGACGACTGATACAACAGGGGTGCTACTCATTCTCTGTCTCCGGACAACGGCAACGTAAATCGGAAGGTGACGCCACGATCGGAGTTAGGTTCGACCCACAATCGCCCGCCGTGATCCTCGACGATCGAGCGGCTGATGGCCAGGCCGATACCCACTCCGTTAGCTTTACTGGTAAAGAACGCATCAAATACGCGTTCGAGGTTGTCAAGCGGGATGCCTTCGCCGAGATCGGTTACGGAGATCTGCACGCGATCTCCCTGCCGCTCGAGCGCCAGCGAAACATACCGGTCTTCGCCTTGATTGGCATTCATCGCTTCGTACGCATTGCGAATCAGGTTCACGAGCACCTGCTCGATCTGGATGCGATCCACGCGAACCGGCAGCGGTGCCTGGGGCTGCCAACGAACGCGAAAACTCTTGAGCCGCGTCTCGGCTTCCAGCAAATCGATCGTCTCGGTGACGATCTCATTCGCGTCCAGCGTTGATTTCTTAGGTTCGCTTTTTCGCGTAAACGAACGCAATCTGCGAATCATCTCGGCGGCGCGATGCGTATTGTGGGCGATCTTGCCGATCCATTCCAGCAACTTCGGATCGCCAGCGTTCTCCCGCGTGCCAATCGCTCGCACGCAGCTCTCGGCGTAATTGCTGATTGCGGTCAGGGGCTGGTTGAGCTCGTGGGCGATGCCGGTAGCGATCTCGCCCATCGTGCTGATTCGCGAACGATGAGCCAGCTCGGCCTGATGCATGTGCGCCAGGGTTTCGGCCCGGCGACGCTCGGAAACGTCCATAATCGAACCGACCATCCGCACCGGATGCCCCTCGGCATTGAGCATCACAAAGCCGCGATCGATCACGTCGGCATAGGTCCCGTCCGCACGGCGGAAGCGGTACTCAAATGAGCACTGTGGCGAAGAACCACGTTCCAGATCCGGCAACTGGGCCGCAATCCGGTCGCGATCGTCAGGATGAATGCGTTCGGTCCACCAGGCGAATGTCGGCTCGATGTCGTCAGATTCGTAGCCAAACAGGCTCTGAAAGCCCTTGCTGCGCCACACATAGTCGCGCGAGCGGTCCCAATCCCAGATGGCGTCGCGGGTGGCCCTGGCCGCCAGACGGAATCGCTCCTCGCTCTCGCGCAGCTTTTCTTCCGTCGTCTTCAGCTCGGTAATGTCGATGATCGATCCGACCATGCGTACCGGACGCTGCTCGGCATCGAAGATTACGAAACCCCGGTCGTACACATAGGCATAGCTGCCATCGAGCCGCTCCAGGCGATATTCGAGCACCCACTGGTGCTTGCCGTCAACGCTCGCGCGGGGAATGATGTCCATGATCCGTTCGCGGTCATCGGGGTGGATGCGGCGGCGCCACCATTCGACGGGCGTTTCGGTCGTGGGATCGAATCTGCCGAAAATCTCCAGGTACGATTCGTTCTGCCAGAGGCGATTTTCGCGCAGATCCCAGTCCCAGATCGATTCACGCGTGGCACTGGCAATCAACTGAAAACGCTGGTGACTCTCGCGAAGCTGCTGCTCCATCACCTTGCGATCGGTAATGTCCTGCCCCGTCGCAAAGAACAGATCCTGCTCCAGGCATGGCACGGCGTCCCACAGAATCCAGCGATAAGAGCCGTCTTTGGAGCGAACCCGCATCTCGGTCGTCGTGACCATTTCTCCCGAGCGGAGCTGCTGCCCCATCTGCAGGGCCAACTCGCGATCGTCCGGATGCAGGAGCGACCACAGCGAAAGCTTGGGGAGTTCGGCGGGTGTGTAACCGAGCACTTTGACCGAGCGGCTCCAGCGCCGCATCAGGCCGTCGAACCCGCCGATGCAGAGCAGGCTCAAGGATTGTTCGAAGATCTGATCGCGCTCAAGTTCGGCCTGCTTGCGATCGGTAATGTCAACGTGAGCGATGATCGCCCCGCGATGCTTCTCGTCCTGCAGCGGGCTGGCGGCAAACTTGAACCAGCGCTGCACCCCCTCGTACAGGCACGGATACTCGCAGGCGAAGGTCGAGCAGCGGCCGGCCAGCACGCGCCGCAGGCCATCGGCGATGTCCTTGGCCTTCTCCATGCCGGCGTCGACAGCCGCATCGCATACCGACAGATACTCCGTCCCCAAGACGTGCTGACTTTGCTGGTAGTGGCAATCCAGCGCGTACTTGCGCCAGGCGTCGTTGACGGCGCGGATCTGACCACGCTCGTCGAGCATCGCGATATGTACCGGCAGCGCATTGAGAATGCTCGTATAAACCTGAATGTCGTCCGTAGCTCGGGAGTGGCCATTGCCATTGCTGCTCCCGAGCCCGTTGCCGTTATGGCCATGGTTGGCATGAGCCACACCGTGGCCGCTGGAGTTGACAGCTTGCGCGGCGGTGAGGAGTGTTTCGGACAGGCGCTGCAGATAGCCGGGTTGTTTGGAAATGTAGTCGGCGGCACCCCGTTTGATGGCTTCAGCAGCCCAATACTCATTCCCACGGCCGGTGAGGATGATGACGGGGATTTTCGAACCTGCGGTGCGACGCTCGTCCAGCACGGCGAGTTCGTCGCCCGGCGAGAGCTCGCAGATTACGACGTCAGCCGCGTCGAACCAGGTTGCCGGCGCGTGCGGGTCGCCGGACTCGCTGACGATCAGCCGCTTGTCGGTCGCCAAATGCGCCAGGATCTCGGCCCGCTGGGGCGTGTCATCGACCAGCCGCACTCGAAGCGCCTGGACCGGTAACGTCCTGGTATCCGGCTGGCTGTCGAGTGTCGAAGCGCGCATGTGCTGCCTCGCAGTTGCAGATTGGTTTAGCGGAAAGATGCGACGGAACTCCGGCAGGCGCTTGGTCGGAGAGAAGTGCCTTGGTCCGCCCCCGCGCCCCGCGACGGACTCTTCTGGCACGTAACTGCGAGTCCGGGGGGCCTATGCAATCGCGCCCCTCACTATTTAATGTCATCCAGTCCAGCCCAAACGTCAACCCCGCGGCTATGCGATTGGGGGGTGGCATGGCTTGATTCGCCCGTGAAAATGCGCGAAAATGGCAGCTTACGTTTCGCCCAAACTTTCCGCTTCCCTGCTGGCCTCCTGGGCCGGTTCAGGTGGCCTATGGTCTGGCACACTCGGCAATCGCAATTCTAGGCAACTGCAACTTAAGTAATCTCGGGACTTCCATGCTCGATTCGATCGAAAACCTGCAGCGCCAGTTCACCGACAAGTACGTCGTCGTCGATGAGGCCATTCCCGAGCTCGCTCGCTTTGGCGGGCACGTAGGACAGGTGAAGACCATCAACATGAATGGCCGTGCCTTGGTGCAGTTCGACGCCTGGAACAACATTGGCTGGTACGACATCGAGGTCGATTGCCTGAAAGTGGTGGACCCCGCCGAGTTCGAAGCCAAGAAGGCCGAGGCCAAGAAAGAAGCAGCCAAGCCCGCCGCGAAAGCAGCTCCGGCGGCAGCCGCCAAGCCCGCCGCAGCGGCGGGCGGCGGAGCCAAGAAGTCGACGGCTGACATTCTGGCAGCCGCTCGTGCCAACAAGTCTGGTGCTGCAGCGCCCGCCCCCAAACCCGCTGGTGACAAGCCAGCGGCCGCGAAGCCCGCCGGTGGCAAGATGAGCACCGCCGACATCCTGGCCGCGGCCCGGGCCAAGAAAGCCGCCGAAGGCGCACCGGCTGCTGAAGCTTCCAGCGTGGCCGTGGAAGAGGCCGAAGCCGAGCCGGCTTCGACGCCGGAAGCCACGCTACCTGAAGGGACTGGCAAGCCGGCCAAGGCCGGGGGCGGAACCTCGCTGCCGACGGGCCGCCGGCCCACCGTGCCAGAGATTCTCGCTTGGTGCCGCGCGCACGACGCGAAGTAATCTTGCCCGCCGCCGCGTTACCCGCGTAAAGTGCATGTCCGATTGCCGCCGCACATGGAGCGCGCACATCAGGGCACCGTTCCAGCAACAGCGTACCTCACGCGCACGGAGGCGAGCATGCTCAGCGACGAGATTCGCGCACGCCTTGCACAGCTCTCCGCGGCGCCACAGATCGCTCCTCTTGGCCGGCTGCCGCGCGACCGGCGGGTTCAACAACATCTCTGGCTTGCGCCGGCGCTGCCGGCGGAATCCACGACGATCGGCTTGAATCTGCACGCGGCGGAAGTTCAATCGACCGCCTCGGGCGAGCATCTGCGAATTCGTCGACCGCTCGCCGAGCTATGGCCCGCCGCAGAGGCTATCGTGCCGCAGTCGATCGCCCGACTGACGTCGAGGACCCACCGTTCTCCGGCTGGCCCGGATCAGCCTGAGTTGCATCCCGAACTGGCAGCCGTGGCCGAGCATTTTCCGGCTGCCACGATGTTTCTCGATCTGGAGACCTGCGGCTTCGCCGGCGCGCCGGTCTTCCTTGCGGGAGTCGTGTGGCGCGACGGCGAGCTGCTCGTCGTCGATCAGCTCTTTGCCCGCGACTACACCCAGGAACGGGCGCTACTGGAGACGCTGGGCAGGATTGCCGCCGCGCAGCGCGTGCTGGCGACGTTCAACGGCAAGAGTTTTGACTGGCCCATGGTTTGTGATCGCAGTATCCGGCACAGGCTGCGTCCGAGGCCGGCCATTCCACTGCGAAAGCCGAATGCGGTCGCCGAGGAGACGCTCGTGCACTGCGACTTGCTGCATCATGCCCGCAGGCGGTGGAAACGCGTGCTGCCGAACTGCAAGCTACAGACGCTGGAGCGGCTGGTCTGCCGGCGCGTGCGACACGATGATCTCGGCGGCGCCGAAGTGCCCACGGCGTATCACCAATTCGTGCGCACGGGCGACAGCACGCCAATTGAAAAGATCCTGCTGCACAATGCGCTCGATCTGGTGACGCTGGTCGAGATCACGCTGAGGCTCTTGCAGCCGGCCGCGGAAAGCCAAGCGCCGCGTGCTGCTGCCGGCTGAATCGCGAAAACTGCGGCAGTGAAATAAAACCAGGCCACGGCCCGTCGGTTGGACGTGGCCGTGGCCCGTTGTAATCAAACCTCAAGCCCAATGCGACGGAGGAGTCGCTGCGAGAAGAGCGGGGTCTGGCTGTGCTAGGCACTAGCCGTTTGTGACCCAAGCCCACGCATTTAGTAGGTCCTCCCGGCGGATGTAAAGGCGTTTACGAGGTTTGAAGTTCGAAGTTGTATTTAATTTGTTCGCGGCACTCGACGTCGGGCGAACAGCACGTTAAATCGGCACTCGGCGGCTGCGGCTTTGGGCCGATTTCAGAAATCGTCCCGCTAGCAAGATTCGCTGAGCAACGTCAACGGCTGAATTATAGCTCGACGCCGGGGCGAAAGAAGGCCGAAATCCAGCCGCGCGCGGCGCGAATTTCAATCACTCGCCCGGGCACAAGATTTGCCCGCGACGATTTCCCGCGAGGTTTTGGCAAGTCCCCCGGCGTCGACGACGCACACGCCTGTGAAATTAGCGCGGCAACCGCGACGACTCGCTCTGACTCTGGTCGTGCTCGCTCCACAGAAACGCGTCGACCGCCTCTTCCAGCATCTCGAGCGTTTCGTAGGTGCGACTCGTGATCAGCCGCTTCAGTTCGGCGATCGTCTCCTCGCGAGCCATCACTTCAGTGCTCTGCATCATCGGCTCATCCTCCCTCTTGAGCAGCCGCCGCCTGCGGTGCAATGGCGACCCCGAATCGGGCGTTTCCACCAGTTCGACGAGCACCATGCTAGCACATCAGCCGGGAAAGAAAATCCACCGCCCGGAGGAAGTTTCGGGGGCGGCTCGCGAACGCGCAAAAACGGTAAAACCTGCCCCGACTTACGTGCTGGTCGGGGCAGGTTCGGTGACGTTTGGGTTGTGGATAAGTTGTCGGCAAGCTGGAGGGACTCGCCGAGCGTCTGCCACCCGATTCGAGGGTGACGATTCGGCCGGCCGGCTCCCTACTTCTCGACCACCCAGATGTTGCGGAACTCGACCGGGTTGCCGTGGAACTGCAACATGAAGGGTCCGCGGCCGGGCGCTTCATTCGGCGCGCCGCCGGGGGTCAGGTTCGGCAGCTCGAAGTTGTCGTGGATCACAACGCCGTTGTGCTTGATCGTCACCTTGGCGTTTGACGTCTTCTTGTCGCCCTCGAACTTGGCTGCCGTGAAGTCGACGTCGTAGGTCTGCCATGAGAGCGGTGGCAGGCACATGTTCACGGCCGGCTCTTTAAGCTGATAGAAGCCGCCGCACTCATTGTCCTTCCCCTCGAGACCGAATGAATCGAGGATCTGGCACTCATAGCGGTTCTGCAAATACAGTCCGCTGTTGCCTCGCGCCTGACCCGTGGCCTGAGGCATGAACGGCGTCTTGAACTCGATGTGGAATGTGAAGTCGCCGAACTCGTCCTTGGTCATCGCGCCGGCTTGCAGCAGTTCGTTCTTCACGCGGCCGACTTTCCAGGCGTCGGTGTTCTTGCCGTCGAACAGCACCTTCGCGCCCTCGGGCGGAGCGGCGCCGAGCGTGGGGCTCTTGCGCTCGACCTTCGAGAGCTCGGCGAGTTCCATGCCCGAGGGATCCATAACCTTCATTTTGCCGTCCGCGATGACGGCCGAGCCGGTATCGCCCATGAACGTGACTTTGCCGTCTTCAGTCGTGGCGTCGACTTCGATCTGGGGCATGCCGCGTTCCCAGCCGTCGCCCGGCAGACCGCCGAAGAAGAACACACCATGGAATTTACCGTCTCCCTGGGCGATCACTTGCGCGCCGACCTTCATCGGTTCCGGCTGATCGGGAGCTTTGAGCTCGCCCTGATACTCACCCTGGATGGCAAAGTCGGGGCCGGCTTCGGCCGGGTCAATAAACGAGGGACCATCGGCCGCAAAGCCGTCGGCGGCAAACGCGAGACCAATGACGGTGGCAAACATCAAACGCCCGAGCATGACAAACTCCTGAAGACGCAGAGTAGGTAGGTCAAAGAATGCGGAAGCCGCTATTTTGGCCTGCCGCCGCGAGCGGAGCAAGCGGCCCGGCAATCCTTGGGAAAATCGGCGTTTGGGGCCTACGATCACGGAGGGAGTAGGTCAGGAATGATTTACCGCGGAGGTACGCAGAGGGAAGAAGAGAACCACAGATGGACACAGATAAACACAGATGAGGAAGGCAGGGGACAGATCCACAGAATGCACCGTTTGGAAGAATGGGATTTTTGTCTGGCGTGGTGTCGTCGTGTCGTCGTGGTTGGTTTGCTTTTGACGGATGGAAGAGGGGTGAGGGCAACCACAACGACACCACGGCACGACGCAGGAGCAGATTGGAAGCCGGCGGTGCGGCGGGTCTGTGGAATCCTTTACTATCTTCTCCTCCCCTCCCTCATCTGTGTTGATCTGAGTCCATCTGTGGTTCTCTTTTGCCTGCTTTCTCCTCTGCGAACCTCCGCGAACTCTGCGGTGAATCACTCGTCGGTGTCTTCTCGGTCGGCGCGCGGAAGGAGACAGAACACTCCATGAAAGAGGTTTGGCGCCGCAGCCTTCGGTCGAGCCGGGAGTTCAGTTTTTGGTGAGCTCTTTCGAGCTCGGTTAGACAAGTGATAGAATCCGACGGCCATCGACCGAAGGCTGCCACACGCGGGGCGCTACCGACTGCAGGGACGTTTCTTGGTACAAGGCGTCTCATCCTTGCCCGCACCGCCGAGCGATTTCGAGTCCGCTTACTTTCCGATCACACGCGCCCGCCATGCGTTCAATGCGCGAAGGCATCGTTTCCAAATGCGCTGGCGTTTTTCCGCGCTTTGAAGACCGCGGCTCATGCCCGAAGGGGTTGCCGTAGCTTTTCAAAACGCTTCACATTTATCGGGCGGTCCCTCGAACAAATCGGTGTTTCAGCAACGACGGCACAGCTCCCCTTTCACCCCAGACTCGAGTCTCTGGTGCAGTCGGAGAGACGTTTGCGACGGGACATAAGCGGCGCTGTACGTTGCAGGCCGCTTGCTCCGTCCTGGCGAGGCCAAAACTACAAATGTCTCGCAGGATGGCATTCACATCGAGTCGCATCAGTCAGATCGTCGTGCCAAGGTTGAGTCTGCCAGAAAGGGTGGCAAGATTTCAAGCGCGCAAACAGGCCAGGGGACAAAATGCTGCACCGCAGAGGTCGCGGAGGTGCGCCGAGGGAAGACAGAGGATCCACACTCGCGAAGCGCGAACATCAAAGATTCTTCGAGGAAGACGCAGGTTGCGGGCCGGAGAAGTGTGGTTCTTGTGTGCGCGCGGAGCGTGCGCGGGAGAGCTCAAAAAAGTTTGGGGCGGGGGCAGCGACGACGCGAATTCGAACGCCGTGGGCACCACAAAGGCACGAAGGTCACGAAACAAAAAGGGATGAGGATTAAGAGAAGCACAGACGGACGCAGCAAAGTTCGTCCGCAGAGCAAATCGACTTTCTGCTGTTCATCCTTCGTGCCCTTGGTGGCTTTGCGGTTCCTGCTTCCCATTCGTGTCCTATGTGCCCTCAGTGGTTCGATTCGGCCGACTTCTGCTTTTGCATAGGATAAAGGCAACGATAGCAAAGCCCGGGTCACTCGGTGACCCGGGCTTCGCGTTCTTTTAAACTGGACGGCCTGCTTGCTTACGCGAACAGGTTCGTCACGATTTCGGCCTTCACCAGCTCGCGCGGCTGGTTGAGGTGGTTGTAGACGATCGTCGCGGGGTTGATGCCTACGGCGTGATAGATCGAAGCCAGCAGCTCGATCGGATGCACGGGATTTTCGAGCGGGGCCGAGGCCGTCGCATCGCTCTTGCCGTACACGAAACCACGCTTCGAACCGCCGCCGGCCATGATGCCGGTATAGCAGTAGGGCCAGTGATCGCGACCGTCGTCGCTGTTCGAATTGCCCGAGGTGCTTACGCCGCGCTGCGGGCTGCGGCCGAACTCGCCAATGACCACGACCAGCGTATCGTCGAGCATGCCGCGTTCGTCGAGATCGGCAATCAGCGTCGAAACGCCGGCATCGAGCATCGGTGCGCTCTGGTCCTTCATGCGGGTCGAGAGGCCCGTGTGATGATCCCAGGAGTGGTTGTCGCTGTTGGCAACCTTGGGCCACACGACTTCGACCACGCGGGTGCCAGCTTCGACCAGTCGGCGAGCGAGCATCAAGCTCTGCCCAAACGTGTTGCGGCCGTAACGATCACGGGTGGCTTCGCTCTCGGCCTTCAGATTGAAGGCGTCGAGTGCGCGGCCCGAGCTGATGAGGCCGAGGGCCTGGCCATAGTATTCGTCGAGGTCGTACTTCTCAACGGCCTTGTCGACCGCGGGCATGCCTTCGGAGATCAGATCGCGGAGGCGAGCACGGCGCTCAAGGCGCGTGCTGGTCACTTCCGGACGGAGCATCAGGTCGTCGACCTTGATGTTGGACATCTTGTCCATGTCCATGTCGTCGCCGGAGGGATAGAGATAGTACGGATCGTACGCACGGCCGAGGAAGCCGGCGGTGCCACCCTTACCGACCACGTTGCTCTCTTGCAGTGGGCGGGGGAGCATGACGAACGGCAGCATCGGCACGGTGGGCGGCTTCAGGCGAATGATGTTCGAGCCGAACGTCGGGAAGTCCTTCGGCGACGGCGGTTCGAGCTGGCCCGAGGGGCTAACCTTGTCGGTCGTGTAGCCAGTGTGGATCTGATAGATCGCGGCCGTGTGATTGAACAGGCCGTTCGGCGTGTAGCTGACCGAGCGGATCATCGTGAACTTGTCGTTCACCTGCGCGAGCTTGGGCAGATTTTCGGTGAACTGGACGCCGGGGATCTTCGTCGAGATCGGCTTGAAGATACTTTTGACGTTGTCCGGGACGTTGTCCTTCGGATCCCAGAGGTCGAGGTGACTCGGTCCGCCTTGGAGGTAGACCATGATCACGCTCTTGGCTTTATTCCAGCCGGGACCAGAGCCGACGAAGGCTTCGGTCGAAGCGGGATTCGCGTTCGCGCTCTTGAGCCGCAGGATGTCTGCAAGCGAGAGGCCGAGCAGCGAAGCACCGCCGACGCGGAGAATATCGCGGCGTGTGGGGCCGACACCTCGATCGCAATTGTCCTTGGCGAGCTGACCGGGAATCCTGAGCATGACTCACTTACCTCCGCGGGACGGATGTTCGGTGGGAGTATGTTGGGGGCGGGCGGGCAGCGGCCGGTTTGTGAGGTCAGCCGCTCGCGCGGGGCATCCAGCCTCCGGCTGTGTTCCGCCGTGGAGAGGAGGCGCGCCAATCAGCGCGCACTGGACCCCGCCGGAGAACCGTCCGCAGTATAGCGGCGGGCGTTGATGGGTGTCAAATTTCCGGCTGTTAAATGGTGGCCCGCGCCCGCGGAGACGGAGTTACGCCGAGTGACGACCCCGGAAATGCCGGCCTACATGACCTGCCCCCATTCATAGCGGCACAATCTCGATCCGCGCTCGTCCTTCAGTTTGATCAAGTCGTTCGTTCACGCAGTTTGTCCAGTCAGTCAAAGCCGCCAGGATTTCAGGCTGCGACTGCCGCAGTAGCTCCGAGTCTGCTTCTTCAATCCAAAGCACCTCACCCGGCTCCAATGCAAATCGGGACATACCGTCCCCGGTATCGATGTAGGACAGGCAATCGATCCAGGCATTGCCATTACGACCATAGAAGTCAGGGAATCCGAATTCTTTTGCACAGACAGTATGGAAGCTATCCCAATCCACAATCGCCGAACCGTCGATACGAACTCGCGCCATTTGAGATGCCTTCACTGTCCTTATGTGTCCGCAAGCACATCATCGAAATCGGGTGAGGGCATTGTCGTCTACTTGCCCCAGCGATGCTTCTTCAGAAACTCGAGGAGCACGTCGTACTTTGACGTTTCGGCGACCGCGTTGATTTTAGCATCGAGTCGCGCGATCTTCTCGCGCAGTGCGGGAACATCCGCGGGAGAAACCTGGGCTTGCTTTGCCCGCAAGGCTCGAATCCGGGCCAGCCTTACCTCCTCGGCCGCTGCCAGCAGCTTTTTCTCACAGTCGGAGAGCAGGCGCCGGAGGTCATATTCCCTCCGCTCGAGTATGGCCTGCTTCTTGGTTTAGTGCGGAACGTAGTTGCTCAACTCAACGCCCCCGATGCTGCGATGCCGGTTCGAGCTTCCACTTGAAGTGTAGTATTTGCCCGAACGCACCGGGGCTGGTGTGGGTTTGCTCAAAGCCGAGCTTTTCCAGCACCCGGCAGGAGGCGACGTTCGGCTCGTCGACGGCAGAGATAATTTCACGAGCGGTGGTGTGCACGCGAACATAGTCCACCAGCGCGGTAGCCATTTCGGTGGCGTAGCCCTGGCCGGTGAAGGCCGGGAGCAGGGCATACAAGAGCTGTGGCTCGGGGCCGGTCTCGGGGAAGCGGATGAACCCGCAGAAGCCGAGCGGCTCGTCGGACGTGGCGGCTGGCGCGGCGAGCCAGATGCCGACGCTTCGCTCGACGAACAACGAGTCGCTGGCCGCGAGCTGTTCGTCGCACCACGCGAAGTCAACGAGCTCGCCGTCGAGCAGGTAGCGGCGAATGTGCTCGTCGATGGCCAGCGCGTGGAATGCGGCGACGTTCGTTGCCGAGAGCCGTGCGTAAGTCAGACGTGGGGAAGTAAGCGTGCTCATGGGGAACGAGTCAGTTTCACCACGTGGGTCACGGAGGAACACAGAGGGTGAAGAGGAGAAAAGCTGGAACCAGGTTCGCGCGATGCACGGGCACGGGTGAGCCGCCACGCGGCCACCCGTGGCACCAATATCGAGGGCGATTCACTCGACCGAGAGTCCCCTACGGGCGCTCGGGCTCGGCGGCGGCGGGCTGAGGCGTGGGGTTCATCGCCTGCTGCTTCTGCCACCAGCGCTTCACGCTCTGGCGGTCGGCATCGGGAGCGAAGCGGAACCCAAAGAATTGATAGATATCGCCCAGCGCTTCGCCCGCCGGAAGAATGCCGAACGGCTGCACCGACACGTCGTGCCGGTCGAGCAGCAAGCCCGCGGCGCTGGCGCCCAGCTCGGGGGGCGACTGCGGATCGGTCGTGAGCGGAACCTTTTCGTCGATCAGCCCGGCCAGCCAGGAATCGACCTCGGGCCAGGGATCGCGATTGGCGATCGCCAGGAGCGCGACCCAGGCGACTTCGATGCGATTGGGATACTTCGGCTTGCCGAGCGCGCCAGAGCGGGCGAGCTTCTCGATCGCGGGCACGGCTTCCTGGGTTCCGATGCGGCTCATCATCAGGCAGATACCGCCGTGTACGGAGTTGAGGCCATTCAGTCCGTTGGGGGTCGAGACCAGGTTTGCATCCGGGACCGCGGTGAAGTAGCGGCCGACGAACTTCGACACGGCGCGCGGCTCGAGCTGCGCGAGCATCAGGATCTCGACTTCGCTGAGCGGCGTCTGCCGGGTGATGAAGTACTCGAGCGTACGCTGGGTGATCTCGGCCACGCGCGACCCCTCGTCGCGCTTGAGCCAGTACTCGTAGGCCAGGCGACTGCGCGGCGTGGGCAGATTCGTCAGGTAGAAGAGTGAATCGCGGCCGGGCTCGGGATGAGGAATGCCGACTCGCACGGGATAGTCGCCCGGCGTGAGCGAGTTGCCACTGACGCAATGGGCCGTTTGGCTGTCGATGCGGTCGAAGTGCGTGGCTCGGGGCGGCGAGATGGCGTCGTTGTATTGCGGGACGTCGATCAGCAGGAACTGAACGACCTGGTTCAAATGATTCTGCCAGCCCTCGGCGGCCATGCCGGGCCGGGCGAAGTCGAGCAGGTAGTTCAGCTTTTGGATGACCGCCTCATCGGTCTCGCGTTCGACGCGCTCGCGGAGCATGGCGAGCGTGGCCTCGCGTGTGTCGTCGCGCGCGATCAGATCGAGCAGCTCGGATTCCGACGGCTTGCGCCGGGCCGACTCGACGTCTTCGGCCGACTCGATCCGCACGGCGTCGTCGATCCAGGCGTTAATCTGTTCAGCCGAAGGCACAGGAAGTCCGTCGCCGCTGAGGTCGGAACGAAGGAATGCTTCGTGTGCGCGCTGGATCACGGGCGCCAGCAACCGGCGGACCGAGGCGGACGACTTCGGATCGGCAGCACCGGCCTTCGCGGTCGCGAGCACGGGAATGATTAAAGGTTTGTGCTGGATGAGCGCTAGCAGTCGCTGCTGGGCGCCGTCGCGCTCGGCGTGCAGATCGCTATTGAGCTGAGCGATGAGCGGCGCGATGGTGTCGACGCTGGGGGCGGCGGCGTCTTCGTTGGCGTCGGAACTCGGCAGCTTGCGAAGCAGCTCGGTCAGTCGGGCACGCACTTCAAACGAAGTGCCCTCGGAGACCAACGCCTGGCGGAAGCGTTCGGCCAGTATCGCGGCCAGCTCCTTGTCCGCGGTGAGCTTCGCCAGCTCAGAGGCGGCCCGCTCTCGAGTTTCGTACTCCGGCTGGTCGAGCTGGGTGAGCAGCTTATCGACGCGTTGGGGGATCGGCGGCTCTTCGGCACCGGCAGTCGACGGCGCCGGCGCCGTGAGAAAAACAAGTGCCAGCAGGACCAGCCCTGCGCGGGGGCGGATAAGAAGGTGGGCGCTGCCGGCGTGCGGCGCGGATCCTGTCGACAGCCATCGAAGTCGGGTGCGAGTCATTAAGCATCCATGATAGTTGACTGACGGCCGCTCGGCCAAGCTCTCGCCGCGATCGCTAGCGCCGGCAGCAGTGGCAATTTCGCTCTGGGGAGGGGGACGCGGTTCCGGTTACACTCCCCGCACCGAATGTCTCGATTCTAAGGAGCGGCCGAAATGTTGAACGTACTGGTGAGCCTGGTGCTGGCGGCGATGCCGGCCCCGGATACGGCGGTAGTCTGTCCGGCGGAGTTTCGCTCGGCGTTGGCCCCCTGGATCGAGCATCGGCAGGCTCAGGGGCACCAGATCGCCATGCTCTCGAACCTGGGTTCGCCCGGTGCGATTCGCGAACAGATTTACGAGCTCTCGAAAGGCGGGCGACTCAAATACCTGGTCATCGTTGGCGACGCCGATCCGCGGATGTATCGCGACAAGCTGGTTCGCCAGCGGACTGTGCCCGTGCACTACAGCCGGGCCGTGGTGAATGTGAAGTTCGGCAGCTCGCCGGAGATCGCCACGGACAATTGGTACGCCGACCTGGATGACGATCGCGTGCCGGACCTGGCCGTCGGGCGGCTGGCGTGCGACTCGCCCGAGGAAGTGTCGCTGGTCGTGGGAAAGATTTTGGCGTACGAGCGTTCGCGCGATTTTGGGGCCTGGCGGCGGCAGGTGCATTTCGTGGCCGGGCTGGGGGGCTTTGGGGCCGTGGCAGACACGGTGATGGAAGCCGCGGCGAAAAGCCTGATCAACAACGGCGTGCCGAGCGCCTTCTGCACGACGATGACCTACGGCAGTTGGCAGAGCCCCTACTGCCCCGACCCGCGCGACTTTCGCCGCGTGACGCTGGAGCGGCTGAACGAGGGGAGTTTGTTCTGGGTCTACCTGGGGCACGGGCAGCAGCGCAGCGTCGACGAAGTGCACGTGCCGGGGGGCAGCTTTCCGATTTTGGCCGCCGAAGACGTGAGCGAGCTGGCCAGCCGGCATGGAGCGACCATTGCCTGTTTTCTGGCCTGTTACAGCGGCGCGTTCGACATGCCTTCAGACTGCCTGGGCGAAGAACTGCTGCGTACCGCGGGCGGTCCGGTCGCGATTCTGTGCGGCTCGCGGGTGACGATGCCGTATGCCATGACCGTGATGGGAAGTGAGCTTTTGTCGCAGGTCTTCACGCATCAGGCGCCCACGCTGGGCGAGGCGCTGCTGGGAGCCAAGCGGCGGATGATGGCGACCGAAAACTTGGGCGCGCATCGGATGGCGATGGATGCGCTCGCGCGGTTACTCAGTCCCACGGCGGACGAGCTCGTGGCCGAACGGGCTGAGCATCTCGACCTGTTCAATTTGCTGGGCGATCCGCTGCTCAGACTACCGTATCCGCAGGTCGTGGAACTGCAAGTGGACTCGCAAACGACAGCGGGAAACACGCTGCTTGTGCGCGGGAAGTCGCCGCTTGCAGGACGCGGCGTGGTGGAACTGGCCGTGCGGCGCGATCGGCTTTCCTTCCGTCCGCCGCGTCGCAACACGCTCGACGAAGCGACGCTGGCCACGTTCGCCGACGTGTACGCCAAAGCCAATGAGCCGCGACTGCATATGGCCGAACTCGATTGTTCGGCAGGCGAGTTCACCGCCGAGCTGATGGTGCCGGCCGATGCCCGGGGCCCGTGCCAGGTGCGCGTGTTTGTGGAAGGCGTCGAGGCCTGCGCGGCCGGTGGAGCGGACGTGCTGGTGGCTGCGCCTGAGCGGTCCAAGTAGCGGGGGTTCCGCGGCATTCCGTGGCGTTTCCCTGTTTTGCGGGCAGTTCCTCAAAGTGGTGAGGAGACCGCGATATCTGCCGGCAACATCCATCGCCGAGGTGGAGTATGCCGCCTCTCGTTCGAACAGCGGGGGATTACCGCCGCCGCGCCGCAAGCGACGGTTCCGCGACAAACCGAGCGAATCTGCCGTCGTGCTAGCAGGCGCTGACACCTTCACCAGAGCGGTGAGGATTCCTCAGCCTGGTGAGACTCTCTGTAAGCACGCATGGTTGCTGAAGGTTGCGCGGAGAATCGCGAGATTCGTTCCCTGAAGTGGTGAAACTCGCGTTGTCTGCGCGCGATGATCGCAACCACTTGGAGCGTAAAAAAGTTCGCGCGATTTCTGGGGGAATAAGCGCGCTTTCTGCAGATTTTCTTTGGTTCCGCGCTGAACGCGCCACTCGTGGCACCGTGCTTGCTTTACGGCCCGAGCGAGTTGGTCCCGGCGCATACCACACTCGAAGCAGTGCGCGGCATGCTCTGCGAATGCGATCCCCTCGACATTCGCGAGACGGTCCGTGTTCGGCTGAATGGCCGGTATGTGCCCGGCCGCAACGTGACGACGCAAGTCAGACACCTCGAGAGCGGACAGCGATAGAGCAGTCGGCCACGAAGCGGTTCTTGGGTGAGACGTTTTTTCGCGGGGAGTCGCGGCAGATGAGTTGCCGCGGCGGGGCGAGCACGTTTGTCCAGATGCGCGGGATGCGGAGCACTCGGCGCGCGGGCATGCGGATTGAGTCGGAAGGATTCGGCAAGCAGTAGACACCAAGACCCGACAACCACTGAACACGCAAACCATTCCTTTCCGAACAATCTGATTGCGAAACAACCTATGGCGTACCGCGATCTCAACACGCTGAGCGTGCGGGAGCAGGTTCAACACAAGTATGCCCGCCGCGCAGCCAAGCTCGTCAACGTGTTTCAATGCCTGATCGTATCAGCCAATCCCGAACGGCGGCGGACGCTGGACCGGGCCGCGAGCGAGAGCGGCTGGAAGACCCACGTGTGTGCGGACCCGCAAGCTGCGCTGGCGCACGTGAATCGCTGGCTGGTGCAGCTGGCGGTCGTCGATCTGGATACGCCGTCTTCCGCGACTTTCCGCCCGCTGGTCGAACAGCTTGCCGCGCAGAGTGGACTGTTGTCGATCGTGTGCGGTCATGACGGAGATGTGCAGGAGGAAATTTGGGTTCGCCAGCAAGGCGCCTGGATGTATCTGCCGGGCGTGGCGGACTCGAGCAACGTCGGCCTGTTGTGCAGTGAGGCGAAGCAAATCGTCGAGCGAATCAGCCAGGCAGGCGACAACCAACGCGAGCCGGTCAAGCCGGTCGCATGAGAAAGAGTGAGACCTAGTGAGTCAGTGTTTCGGAGCCCCCAAAAAAGCGAGGAACAATCATGAACATGGCCAACTCCCAGCCTGAAGATGCCGACTTCGAATACGGCAGCGAGCAGGAATTCGACTATCGCGCGGACTTTTCGCGTACGGCAAAGAAGACGCCCGCCAAGGCTCGCAAGATCCAATACGCGCGGCGTGGCAGCGCTCCGGTGAGCCACAACGGCATCCATCGCCGCCGCAACAAGCGCTTTAGCTGGTAAGTCGCCCGCAGCGACCGACCCTCAGCGCCCACAGATCACTCGCGCATCGGCAACGCTTCGCCGGAACTGATGTGCAGGGCTGAGAAGATGGCCGACTCGCCCAGCGAGTCGGCAAGAGATAACGTCAACTTTGATTTGACACCTGAGACAACCCGAGCGTTCTTTCCACCAACCGCACTGCGTCGCGCCTCGAAATCCACCCTCATAGGATTGAGGCCACCCAAAACCGTTTTGGGGCGCAAAGCAATGCGGTTGGTTTTTGTTTGCGCGGTGGTCAAGCCGCCGGGGCAATTTTTGCCCGCGGGCGACGCGCGGCTTGGGAAACTCAGATGGCCTCAAATCCGTTGCACTTTGAACTGCCCGAGTCTCTGCTTCAGCAGTTGGAGGCGTTTGTGCGCGCCACCGGAAAGTCTGAAGGCGAGGGCATTGCTTCGGCACAACGACATCCATCACCGCGCTTGCTCGGCCGTCCTACAAAAAAGTCGCTCCTCCGCTTATCACAACCTGGGCAGTCGTGACGGAAGCTGCGTGGCTGTTGCGAGATCGTCCGGCGGCGCTGGCAAGTTGTACGCTGGCGAGGAAGCCGGCGTTTTTCAACTCGCCTCACTCGGGCCGAGTTGCTTAAGTGAAATCCGGCGGCTTGCTGACAAATACCAATCGCTACGGCCGCAACTGGCGGATTTGACTCTACTGTATCTGGCAGAGCGAGATGGCCTGGAGACAATATTCACTCTCGACCGACGAAACTTCAAGGTGTTTCGTCTGGCCAACGGCAAAGAGCTGCAACTGCTGCCTGCAGACCTATAGCATCACGATCGGCGCATCGAAGCTGGCAGCCACGACAGATTGAAGCGTATGCGATGCGATCTGCTCGTCGAGCCAGGGAACCAGCGAGGGTGAGAGCCCGTTTAGCGGGATCTCGATCGTGAACGTTAGTTTGCGATTCTGAGCGCGGGCCGCCACAAATTGCAAGCGGCGACCGTTCACGTTCCAGCGGCGAATCGTATCCCATGGATAGGCTTGATTCTGATACCGAATCCCTCGCTCATCTAGTCGGCAGAGAATCGGAATGAAGGCTGCGAACACGGCACTCGCAAAACTCAGCAACAGGGAAAACATTAAAACGCCAAACTGGCCATTGCCGAAGAGTAAATCTGCGGCACCCATGAAGAAGTAAGGAGCGAAGCCAGCGACCTGGGCGACGCGCGCGAATCGGGCCAGCCTCGGCCAGGTAGTAGTCGAGCGTGTAGACTGAGAACTCAAAGGGCCAGAAGGGCTCGGCGAGTTTCGCCTCGTACCGACTACGATACGCTCGAATTGCGATCCAGATGCTGAGACAACCGGCCACTAGCAAGGCGATCGACAGGGGGATGCGGGCCAGAGCAGAACCCATGCGGTATTTCCGCTGGCGATCGTAACGGCGAGGACGCTCGCCATAGATTAGAACAGCGCCCCCGCCACTCGCCAAATCCAGCCGCCGCTTCGCTCTTGTTCACGCTGGTGGCGCGGCCTAGACTTTCTGAGGTTATCCATCACTATCGTCTCGATTCTTTGGTGGTCTTTCCGTGGTTCAGCACGAACAGCTCTGGGCGCCCTGGCGATTGGCTTACGTCAGTGGCGAAGCGGCGGCCGAAGAGGCCCGGCAACAAGCCACCGACGCCGCGAAATTGCCGCTCTTGCCGGGCGCCGATCCCGAGTGCTTCATCTGCCGTTACGTGGCCGACTCGGACGACCAGAAAAACCTGGTCGTGGGGCGAACCGAACTCTCGATCATGATTCTCAACCGCTTTCCTTATAACAACGGCCACCTGCTGGTCGCGCCGCGCTTGCACAAGGGGCGGCTCGATGAGCTCACGAGCCACGAACTGCTCGACCTGCAACAGCAGATTGTCATTCACGTCGAGAAGTACGAACGGATGATGGCCGCCCAGGGGTTTAACGTCGGTCTGAACCTGGGACGCGTGGCCGGCGCGGGACTGCCCGGCCATTTGCATTGGCACATCGTGCCGCGCTGGAATGGCGACACCAACTTCATGCCGACCATGGCCGGTATTCGCGTCATCCCCCAGGCGCTGGATGCTTTGTGGGAAATGCTCCAGCCGGATGTATTGCCCGCAGAGGAAGACTTTCCGGACGAGGATGCGTGAGGCCGATGGCTGCACCTCGCTCCCAATCTGCTGACATCCCGGGCACCGACGACCCGGGCGCCGAGTCGGGCCCCTTGCGTTCGGTGGCGCTGCGCGAGCGTGCGCTGTTGGCCAATTATGCGATGCACAGCGCCGATTCGGCGGGGCGTGAGTATCCCGAGCAGGAGCATCCGTACCGTGGTCCGTTTCAGCGCGATCGCGACCGGATCGTACACAGCGCGGCGTTTCGGCGGTTGAGCGATAAGACGCAGGTCTTCACCGGCGTGCTAGGGGACTACCATCGCACGCGACTGACGCACACGATGGAGGTGGCCTCGGTTTCGCGCACGATCGGGCGCGCGCTGGCGCTCAACGAGGACCTGATTGAAGCCCTGGCGTTGGTGCACGACCTGGGACATCCACCGTTTGGCCACGCCGGCGAAGACGTACTCGATGAGTTGCTGTTGGGGCAGGGGGGCTTCTCGCACAACGCCCAGGCTCTGCGAATCGTGCGCGAGCTGGAGCGCAGGTACTACGAATTCCCAGGCTTGAATCTCAGCCGCGAAGTGCTCGAAGGGCAGTCCACCCGGATCGAGCACGCGCAGGGCCCTCCGTCGCCGCTGCTCGAGGTGCAGGTCGTGGAGGCGGCCGACAGTATCACTTACGACACGCACGATGCGGACGACGCCCTGGAGCTGGAACTGCTGTCGCTCGAGGAGCTGCTCGAGCGTCCCCTGTGGGCCGCAGCCGAGCGGCGCGTGCGCTGCAGGGCGGCCGACCTGGCGGGCAGCGAGCTGCGGCGGGCCGTGCTCCATGAGCTGATCGACTGGCAGGTTTCCGATCTGCTGGAAAGAGCCAGCCGACGACTGGCAGAAGGGGATATCGACTCCCCGGCAGCGGTGCGCGGGACCGAGATCGTGGTGGCGGTCAGTTCGGAGCTGGCCGAACAAAAAGCCGACCTGGAAGGCTTTCTGCGCGAAAGAGTCTACCGCCACCCCGACGTACTGACCCATCGGCGTCAGGCGCAAAGCATGCTGGAGACGATGTTTGCCGGTTATCGCGACAACCCGCAGCTTTTGCCGCGGAGGTTTCAGGAGCGGTCCCACCAGGCCGGCCTGGCACGAACGGTGAGCGATTATCTGGCCGGGATGACCGATCGCTATGCCCGGCGGGAGTTCGAACGATTATTCCGCGATGAATAGCCGGGGTAACCACCAGCGAATTACCCGCTGCTGGTAAGCGGTATACCCGAAACCTAGAATAGAGGTGTGCCGTTCTGCCGTTTCAGGCCGGGCGAGCATTCCTTCGCTCCCAGCACCTCTCCCCCAGCGCAAGCAGCATTTATGGGCCTTATTATCCTGCGCGTGATCTTCGTGCTAGTGACGGCCGGGGTGGGCGTGCAGCTTATCCGGTCGGGCGAGTTGTATTCTGAGAATCCCTACACGCCGGCCGCGGCGCTGGCGGGGGTACTGCTGCTGGCGGCCGGTGTGATCGCGGTCGACGCCCTGGTGCGCCGCAAACAGATCGACACGATCTCGGCCGTTTACCTGGGCCTGATCGTCGGCCTGTTTCTGACCTACGTGCTCAGGCTGGCACTCACGCCGATGCTGCCCATCAAGAGCCCGCTCGTGCCGTATATCGAACTGCTGCTGGGCACGGTACTGTGCTATTCGTGCATCAGCCTGCTATTGCAAACCAAAGATGATTTTCGGTTCATCATTCCTTACGTGGAATTCGTGAAGGAAGTCAAAGGCCTGAAGCCATACGTGCTGGACACGAGCGTCGTAATCGACGGCCGGATTGCCGACGTCATCGAAACGCAAGTGCTGGACAACCAGCTCATTATGCCGCGGTTTGTGATTGCCGAGTTGCAGGGTATCGCCGACAGTTCCGACAAACTGCGCCGCAGCCGCGGCCGTCGGGGGCTCGACATCCTCAACCGGTTGAGCAACAACCACGACGTTGACTTCAAAATCTACGACCGCGAGCTGCCCGAATTCGCCGGCCAGCCGGTCGACATCAAGCTCGTCCTGCTAGCAAAGTACCTGCAGGGGAAAGTGGTCACCAACGACTACAACCTGAACAAAGTCGCTCGACTGCACGGTGTGGGCGTGATCAACCTGAACGATATCGCCAACGCGCTCAAGCCGGTCGTCCTGCCGGGCGAAGGCCTGGAAGTCCGGATTGTGAAGGCGGGCGAAGAGCCGGGGCAGGGCGTGGGCTACCTGGATGACGGCACGATGGTCGTCATCGAGCAGGGACGCGACCACGTCAACCAGACCGTCAAGATTGCTGTCACCAGCGTGCTGCAAACCAGCGCCGGGCGGATGATCTTCGGCCGCTATGAGCAGGGTGGTAAGCCCCTGCCGGCAGGCCAACGCACGCACTAACGCAACCGGTCGAAAGCCCCCCTCGGCGAAGGCCGGGGTCGTCGACGTGCTAGCACCTCGCCGCATCCGCGGGGCGAACCTCTGTTGCCCCGTTTTCCCCTGCTTTGTACTCTAAGGCCCCTTGATGGCACTGATGCGCAAGATGCGCAGCCGCACATCAAGGCGGCTCACACGGGCAGACACTCCCGCAGCAAACCAGCGAGGTTTCGACGCGCTATGCGAGTTCAAGGCAGGAAGCCAGTTCAACTCTCGGCCGGTGGGCATTACTTTCCGTACATCGCAATCGGCATCTTCGCTGTCGTTGCCGCGCTCGCGCCCGCGCAGGCCGCTGCGAAAGAAGCCCAATGGATCTGGTCGCCGGCTTTCGAGAAGGAACTCGCGCCACAAGGCGAGTGTTACTTCCGCAAGACATTCGAGCTCGGGCAGCCCGAGAGTGGCACGATTCAACTTGCCTGCGACGACAACTATGAGTTGTTCGTCAACGGCCGGCAGGTCGGCACCGGCAAGAACTGGAAGGTGCTTGACTCGTACGATCTGGCCAAATATCTCGTCGCCGGCGCGAACACGATTGCCGTCAAGTGCGCGAACTCCGAGGGCGGCTCGGCCGGTCTCGTCGCGCGCCTGGTCGTGAAAGAAAAAGGTGGCACGTTCGTCGATCACTCGACGGACGACACCTGGAAGACCGCGATCAAATCGTTCCCGCAGTGGCAGCGCGCGAAGTTCGATGATGCCCGTTGGCTGGCAGCCCGCAGCTTTGGCGATTTGAACGCGACGCTCCCCTGGGGCAACGAAGTCACTTCAGCGGGCGACAACGGCCGCTATCGCATCACGCCCGAGTTCCACGTCGAGTGGGTCATCGATCCGAAGGAAACCGGTTCGCTGATCGCCATGACGTTTGACGAGTTCGGCCAGATCATTGCCGCCCGCGAAGGCGGTCCGCTGATTGTCATCCGCGATACGGATCGCGATGGACTGGTCGACGCGGTGTCGACCTATTGCGAGGAAGTTAAAGGCTGCCAGGGCATCCTGGCCATCAGCGGCAAGGTATACGCGGTGGGTGACGGCCCCGAAGGCGCCGCGCTGTACCGCCTGAGCGACGACGATCAGAACGGCCGCGCCGACAATATCGAAGCCGTGGTCAAGTTCGGCGGCGAAATGGGTGAGCACGGTCCACACGCGTTGACGCTCGGCCCGGACGGTCTGATCTACATGTTGCTGGGGAACTTCACGCAGCTCGGACAGAAGTTCGAAGCCACGAGCCCCTATCGCGATTTCTATGACGGCGACCTGATCACCCCCAAGTATGAAGACGCCAGCGGGCATGCCGTGGGCATCAAGGCGCCCGGCGGCGCGATCATTCGCACCGACACGGGCGGCTCGGCCATCGAAGCCTACGCCGGCGGTCTGCAGAATCCGTACGACCTGGTGTTCAACCAGGACGGCGAACTGTTCACCTGCGACTCGGACATGGAATGGGATTCGGGCATGCCCTGGTATCGCCCGACGCGATTGAACCACGTTGCGGCCGGCGCCGAGTTTGGCTGGCGCAGCGGCTGGTCGAAGTGGCCGAACTATTTCCTGGACAGCCTGCCTCCGGCGATGGAGCTGGGGCGCGGCTCGCCGGCCGGCATGGAAGTGTACGATCACTTCCAGTATCCGGTGCGTTACCACAATGCGTTGTTCGTGGCCGATTGGTCGCGCGGCCGCATTCTGGCGATTCGCACACGACCGCACGGCTCGACCTACAAGGCCACGGCCGAGGTGTTCCTGGAAGGACAGCCGCTGAATGCGACGGACGTCGCCGTGGGCCCCGATGGCTGGCTCTACTTCTGCACCGGCGGCCGCCAGACCGAAGGCGGCATTTATCGCGTCGTGTGGGAAGGTAAGGTGCCGCCCGAGATCGCCAACCGCGGCAAGGGTCTGATGGCCGCGATCGATCAGCCGCAACTCAACAGCGCCTGGGCGCGGCAGCGAATCGCCCTGGTCAAGCAACAGGTCGGCGAAGAATGGGCCCCGCAACTCACCGCATTCGTCCAGAATCCCAAAGCCAAGCCGCGGCAGCGGGCTCGCGCTCTCGAGCTGATGCAGTTGTTCGGGCCGTATCCGACCCCCGCGCTGCTGATCACCGCTTCGCGCGATGCGGCGCCCGGCGTGCGTTTCAAAGCCGCGATGCTGATGGGCCTGCACCCGGAACGTACGACGCAGGCGCGGCTGGTGGAACTCTTGACGGACAAGGATCTGGCGGTGCAACGGGCCGCGGCCGAAGCCCTGGCTCGCAGCGGCGGCACCGCGCCGCTCGAATCGCTGGAACACATGCTCGCTTCGCCCGATCGACACGTGGCCTGGTCGGCCGCGCGGCTGCTCCAGCAGACACCGTTTGACGGCTGGGAAACTGAGGTGCTCGAACACAAAGTGCCGCGGGTGTTCCTCGTGGGCTCGATGGCGATCCTCTGGAAGTCGCCCGATCGCGAAATGATCGACCAGGTGCTCGCTCGCAGCGAATCGCTGCTCGACGGCTACCTGACCGATGACGACTTTCTGGGACTGATGCGCGTGACGCAACTCGCGCTCTTGAAGGGCCAGGTTCCGCCGGGCGAGGTGACCGAGCTATGCAGCAAGCTCTCACTGGAATACCCGGCGCAAGATCCGCTGATGAATCGCGAACTGATTCGCCTGCTCGTGTACTTGCAGGACCCGGCGCTGGCCGAGCGGATGGTCGAAGAGCTGGACAGCGATCTGTCGAACGTCGAAAAGATGCAGATCCTCACCCATTCGCGATTCCTGACCGAAGGCTGGACGCTCTCGCTGAAGCTCAAGATGCTGGAAGCGTTTGAAGCGGCCCGGGCCATCGAAGGCGGGCACAGCTTTGCGGGCTACGTGGAGAACGTCTCGCGCGATTTCTTTGCCACGTTCAACGAAGACGAACGGCGGCTGGTGCTGGCCGACGGCGTGAAATGGCCGTCCAGCGCCCTCAGCGTGCTAGCCAAACTGCCGAAGGACCTAAGTCCCGAGACGCTCCGCGAGATCGAGCGGCTCGACAGCCAGGTGAAGAAGCTCGACACCGAAGCGGCCAAGCGGCTGCGGATCGGCATTGCCGCGGTGCTGGGCGCCAGCGGCGATGACGAGTCGATGGCTTATCTTCGCGAACTGTACGAAGCCGAGCCCGATCGTCGCGTGACGATCGCGATGTGCCTCGCGCAAAAGCCGAGCGGCGACAACTGGCCGCTGCTCGTGAAATCGCTGTCGATCGTCGAAGGCTCGGCCGCGCAGGAAGTTCTGATGCGTCTCGCGCAGGTCGATCAGGCGCCGGAAGAAGCGGACGCGGAAGCGTATCGCCAGGCGATCATCCGCGGCTTGATGCTGCGTGAGAACGGCGGCCGCCGCGCAGTCGCGCTCCTGGAGAAGTGGACCGGCCAGCAGCTTGGTTCGCCCGACGACCCGTGGGAGCCGGCACTCGCGTCGTGGCAGGAGTGGTTCGCCACGACTTATCCCGACTCGCCGCCGGCGACGCTGCCGATGGAGAGCGAGAAGAACAACTGGACGTATCCCGAGCTCTTGAGCTTCCTCACCGGTCCGCAAGCGCCACAAGGCGTGGCGGCCCGCGGGGCGGCGATCTTCGAGAAGGCCCAGTGCATCAAGTGCCATCGGCACGGCACCAAGGGAGATACGATCGGGCCGGACCTGACGAACGTCCATCGCCGCTTCCAGCGGAAGGAAATCCTGGAGTCTATCCTGTATCCCTCGCAAGTCATTTCCGATCAGTACGGCAGCCAAACCGTCGTCACTACCGACGGCCAAAGCTACTCGGGCCTCGTCGCGCCAGGGAGCGACGGCTCGGTCATCATCCTGCAAGCCAATGGCGAGAAGGTCACGGTGCCGCAGGACGAAATCGAGCAGCAGGTGAAGAATAAGACCTCGTCGATGCCCGAAGGGCTGCTAAACGAGCTGACGCTCGACGAGATTGCCGACCTGTTCGCATTCCTGGCCGGTCAGAACCAGCCGGAAGTGGCCCGGCGGCCGGCAAAGCGGGAATAAATCGCAAGCACGCTCCCGGTGTGCGGAATCTGTAGACCTGCTTCCTGACTTCCCGCCGCTAGCGGTGGAAGCGTGATTCTCGCGCGAGTTTCAAGGCGGCGGGCCGCGAATCGGCTATAGTGATATGGCCGAGTCGGACGCCCTCGCGTCCTGAATTGCTCGGAACTGTGAATTCCGGGAAAGGTTCGCAGAGTCCATGTTCCGTCATCCCCCCGCGCGCAAGTGTTGCCCGGCAGAACGGAATGCCGGCCCACTACTGGCAGCCGGTCGTCCGCCAGGCCGCGGAGCCTGCGCCACCCAGACCGAGGGATGATCTATCACCGCTTGTGCCCAAAGGAATAACAAATGGCTGCTGACTTGACCGCCGAAGAGATCCAGGAGATTGCCGATAAGTTGGTAGTCCTCCGCAAGAAAATTCAGGCCACCGGCGCGACGGTGTTGAGCCCGACTCCGGCCTGGGACACGTTGCGGAAGGAAATCGCCGCGCTAAACAAGAAGCTGAACGCCGACACGAAGTCGAAAGACAAAGCGCGCGAAGCGGCCAAGGTCGCGGAAGCAGCCGAAATCGCTGCAGCGGCGGCGCAGCCTGAATAGTTCAGGGCGCCGGCGTAGCCACTGATTCGTGGCGGTCGTCGCGTTTTTCCGGAGGACAAATTCCTTGACTCGGCCGTGGCGGGCTGCCACACTCACGGCCGACGGTTAATCCAGAGTTCCTGACTTCGAGGGCACCGCGACGCACCGCCGAGTAAAAGGCTAGCATTCGAGTTCAACTCTATTTTTAACCTTACTTGCCAGAAGGCATCTGCGCCTTCTTCCATCTTAGGCTGACGATAGTCGTGCCCGGCGGAAGAAGAGTCTGGTGCCTTTTTGAGGGAATCTACGTGGGAGATGGCGGGCCGGTGGCCACTGTGGCCGATCGCAGCGGACCTTACGCGTCGTTCGGTTTCTCCGCAATCAACTCGGATGGCACGGTCGCCTTCTTCGCCTCGCTCGACGCGGGCGGACCGGGCATCTTCACCGGCGCCGATCCTGTCGCCGACAAGGTGATTCGCGTTGGCGACGCGCTCTTCGGTTCCACGGTTACGGGTCTCAATTTCTTTCGCGGACTGAACGACAACGGCGACATCGCGTTCCAGTACGAGTTGCTCAATGGCACAACGGGCATCGCGATTGCCCAGGTGCCGATTCCTGAGCCCTCGACCTATGCTCTGGCGGTGAGCGGAATTCTCGCGCTATTGGCGATGCGGCGGAGATGCCGGTCCTGAACGAGAGCGGCCCCGCCAGCCATTGCCAGTTGAGGCTGGCGGAGCCTCTGAAGTTTATTGCTTGTTCCGCAGCAACACGCTTTCCTTAAAACACCGGCTGGATCCGCTTCAGGCGATCCTCGGTCGCCGCCATCAGGGCGTCTTCGGCGGCTTCGTCGAGCGCTTCGTAGGTGACCGAGAAGCGGAGGTGCGGGCCGGCGTCGTCCCAGGGGACGGTGCAGATCGAGTGCTCGGTGATCAGGTACTGGCTGGCCGCTTCGGCACTGTCGAACGAGGGGCCGCCGCTGATCCCCTTGGGGCTCTTGGCATAGATGAAGTACGTTCCGCCCGGCATCCGGCAGGTGAAGCCGGTGCGATTCAGCACGTCGACCAGCTTGCGGCAGCGGCGCTCGTACTTCGTGCGCACGGCGGCGGGAATCGACGGATCGTCGAGCGCGGCCGCGGCTGCTTTCTGAATCGCGAGGAACTGGCCTGAGTCGCTGTTGTCCTTGACGTCGGAGAAGGCCTGCACGATCCGCTCGTGGCCGCAGACCCAGCCCAGCCGCCAGCCAATCATGTGGAAGCCCTTCGACATCGAGTGAATTTCGACGCCGACGTCCTTGGCGCCTGGCACGCTCAGGAAACTGAGCGGCTCGCCTTCGAACGTAAGCATGATGTGCGCCGCGTCCTGCACGATGACGATGTTGTTCTTTTGCGCGAACTCGATCGCCCGCTGGTAGAAGTCGCGCGTGGCGACCTTGCCCGTCGGGCTGTTCGGATAGCAGAGCACCAGCAGCTTGCTCTTGGCCGCGATGTCGGCGGGAATCGCATCGAGGTCGGGGAAGAAGTCGTTCTCGGGCAATAGTGGAAGCGAGTAGACGCTGCCGCCGTAGTACTTGGTGTGCGTGCCGGCCACGGGATAGCCCGGCGTGGTCATCAGCGTGATGTCGCCGGGATTGATGAACGCGGCCGGCAGCATCGCGAGCGCGGTCTTCGAGCCGATGCAGTGGTTCACTTCCTTCGCCGGGTCGAGCTCGACGCCAAAGTTCCGCTGCATGAACCGGGCGACGGCTTCCTTATATTCGGCCGGACCGTTGTCTGCATAACCGCGGTTCTCTGGCTTGTTGATCTCTTCGGCCAGCCGCGCGCGGGATTGGGGCGGGGCCATCTCGTCGTTCTCGCCGATGCCAAAGTCGATCAGCTTCCGCCCGGGATGATCGGCCAGGGCCTTTCGCTTGGCCCGCTTGATCTTCTCGAACTTGTAGATCGCGGTGCCTTTGCCGTAGTTGGCGCCGCCCACACGGTCGGCGAAAAGCTGCTGAAAGTAGGGATCGCTCATGGTGGAGATGGAGAGAACTGAGGAGAGATGAAGGTTCAGGGTATGCCGAAACGGGTAGCGTACCGGAGGGCGGGGAAGGGGACAAGGAGTGCGGGCGGCTGAGGGGCGCACGGCCGGATGCGATGAGCGAGGCGAGGCGGTTGGTAGCCCGACGCGTGCGCGAGGGAGATTTGGTGGATTGCGTGCGCGGAGATGCTCGGTGGGAGGCGACGACAAAGGACGGCAGCATCGCAGGGGAGGAATGCCTCTCGGCCGTAGGCCGGAAACATGTCAGCCTCGGGCAACGCCCGAGGTGGTGCGTGCACACGCAGAACCGATTCAAGCCCTGAAGGGGCGGAGCGCGGTTGGGTCGCCCTGACAGGGCTACGAGGCGCGCGGGACGCGTTTCACGTTACCCAGGGCGATGCCCTCGGCTGGCATGTTGCGCGCCTTCGGCGTAAAGAGTTGCGAGGTCAGGCGACGTTGCGCTGAGACATCACTCGCACAGTTCTTCCGGCAGCGGCGTGTTCGCGGCACGCCAGTCGAGTTCGGCTTTGCGGCGGTAGAGCTCGTCGAAGTCGGGCATGATCGTGCCTTGCCGGGCAGCGAGCTCGAAGGCGAAGTCGCCGAGCTTGGGAGAGTGTCGCTGGTCCAAGATGGTGGCCAGTGTTTGCGGGTCTTCGCACCACGCCTCGGTCATCTGCTCGATGCACGCGAGCAGGTCGGGCGGTTGCCCTTCGGCGCGCAGGCGATCGATGAGATCGGCGCATCACTCGCGTAGCGCGCGGACAGTGTCGGATTGGCTCATCGGCCGGCTCATGCCGTGATTATAGCAGGGCGCGCGGCGGGATCAGTTCCCGGGGGAAAGTATTCCCCCGGCTTTAGGCGTGACGGGACATCAGCGCGAGTGGCGCAGCGTTCAAAGCGCCAGGACCGGGCCGGTGCGGCGGCCGTCCTCGACGCCGTCTTCGCGGTCGATCGTGTCGACGATCGATTGCAGGTCGTCGATCGAGACGATCTCCTTGTCGACCAGCAGGCGATAGACGGCCGCGATGTACAGCTTCAGCTCGTTGTTCTCGAGCGTCAGCCGGCACAGCTCGTCGGCGACCGAGTGCTGATTCTTGGAAGCTTTGTTCAGCCGGTGACGCAGGATGTCGATCTCGGCGATCGTCTCGGCCAGATGATGCGGCAGATGAATGTCGTCGAGCTTGAGGTCGTGTCCGAGGCCCATGCGATTGGCACTCCGCGAGAGGTTTAGAAAGGTCCAAGAGTTCGACCGTGAAAAATCTACGTCGCAGGGCGGGGGAGGCAAATCGAGCCGAATTCCTCGGTAGAAACTGAGCGTTGCTGTCGGCGAGGAGAGGCTGGATGCTGCTGTTCCAACAGGATGCAGCAAGGCAAGAATCGAAAGACAAGCACTGCTGGACAAGCCAGACAGTGGCACCCAGAATGAAAGCAACTATACCGCTTCGGCCATTTCGCGGGCGTGGTAGCTGGAGCGGACGAAGGGGCCGCTGGCCACTTGAGAGAAGCCGAGCTGCCGCGCGGCGGCGCCGAGTTCGTCGAACTCTTCCGGCGGCAAGTAGCGCACGACCGGCATGTGATGCGGAGTGGGGCGAAGGTACTGGCCGAGCGTGAGAAAGTCGCAACCGGCTTCGACCAGGTCGGCGAGCGTGTCGAACAGCTCTTCGCGGGTTTCGCCCAGGCCGAGCATCAGACCGGTCTTGGTTTTGATCTGTGGGTTGAGCTCCTTCACGCGGCGCAAGAGCTCGAGCGTCCAGCGGTAGTCGCTCTTGCGGCCGCGGACTTCCCGGTACAGGCGAGGAACCGTTTCGGTGTTGTGGTTGAACACCTCGGGCGCGGCTTCGACGACCCGCTCCAGAGCGCCGGGCTTGCCGATGAAGTCGGGGGTCAGGACTTCCACGACGGCGCCAGTCCGCGCGCGCACGGCCAGTACCGATCGATAGAAGTGTTCCGCGCCGCCATCGGGCAAGTCGTCGCGCGTGACGGACGTGATCACCACGTGCTTGAGGCCCAGGCGATGGGCCGCTTCGGCGACGCGATCGGGCTCGTCGAGTTCGAGTTCCTCGGTCTTGCCCTTGGGCACCGAGCAGAACCCGCAGGGGCGCGTGCAGACGTTGCCCAGGATCATGAAGGTGGCGGTTTTCTGCGACCAGCACTCCATGCGGTTGGGGCACTTGGCGCTTTCGCAGACGGTTTCGAGCTTCAGCTCTTCGATCAGGCTAGCGGTAAATTGGTTTCCGCCACCCAGCGGCACTTGCTTCTTCAGCCAGCGCGGCAGGCGTTCAGTGGTTTCGCTGAGCGAGACGATCGGCAGGCTGGAGCTGGTCATGGAGGTATTCTAGGCCAATGCGAGCGGCCATTCGTACTTCAGGGGGCGTCGTGTATAAAATGATACCGCGTATGCCAACGGTTCGTCGATGGCCCGGAAAACTGGCGATTCGCAACCCGACCCGTCAGCGAGGCAAAAACGCCAGCAGACCCTCGCTCACTCGTCGGGTGATGATGGCGCGAAATGCCCAGCGAACGAACGCTTCCACAATGCTTGTCCTGATTGCCACATGGCCAAACCGAAGAAAAAGCCCGCCGTTGACCGCGAACACGACAACGAGCGGCTGATCGCGCAGAATCGCAAAGCCCGGCACGAGTACGAGGTGATCGACACCTTGGAATGCGGGATCGTGCTGGTGGGAAGCGAGGTGAAGAGCCTGCGCAAGGGAACGCTCTCGCTGGACGAGGCCTACGGCCGGATGAAGGACGGCGAGGTGTGGCTCGTGGGCTGCGACATCGCCGAGTACGTCGAGGCCAACCAGTTCAATCACGATCGCCGCCGCCCGCGGAAGCTGCTGTTGCACCGGCGCGAGATCAAGAAGTTTGCCAGCAAAGCCTACGAGACGGGCCTCACGCTGGTGCCGCTCAAGATGTATTTCAAGGAAGGTCGGGCCAAGGTGCTGCTCGGCATCTGCAAGGGCCGCAAGCTGTACGACAAGCGCGAGGTGATGAAGAAGAAGACCATGCAGCGCGACATCAATCGTGCGATACGCCGGGGATAGAAAACGAGACACCCGACGCGTGAGCGAGGAGAAATCAGGCAAGAGCTTCGCTCACGCTACTCACGCTTCGGGTCATGAAGAGCGAGAGGTCCATTGTTTAGCAACAGTCGGAGGAGTTAGCCAGCCGTTCGCCGTCATCCATCCGTTCACCCTCACCAGAGCAGGAGGTTCCGCGGTGTCCGATCGCCAACGCTTTTCTTCAGGCGGTAAGTGGGAACCGATCGTGGGCTATTCGCGAGCCGTGAAGGTCGGCGGACGAATCTTTGTGGCCGGCACCACGGCCACGGACCATCACGGCAACATCGTCGGCCCGGGCGATGCTTATGCCCAGACCGTGCAGACGCTGCGGAACATCGAGCGCGCGCTCGGCCAGGCTGGTGCGAAGCTGGAACACGTCGTCCGCACGCGAATGTTCGTGACCGACATCAGCCGTTGGGAAGAATACGGCCGGGCGCACGGCGATTTCTTTCAGACCATTCGCCCGGTGACGAGCATGGTCGAAGTGACCCGGCTGGTCGATCCGGCGATGATGATTGAGATCGAGGCGGACGCGATTGTGGAGTGAAAGTGTTGCCGCTGCTTCTCGGCCGAAGGCCGGTGAAAGCGAACCACCCGGCAATTCGCCGCGTAGTCACGTGTGCTGCCAGCAGTCTGACGGTGCGCGCGGAACCGGCGGCGCAGGAATTGACCTTGTGACGGGGCGGCAAGCTTCTACGATTTAAGGCTTTGGGGCTTGCACCGGCCGTCCGCCAAACACGCCTTCGCCGCCCGCCCTGATGAGCGACCTCGCCATGCTGTTGCTGAAAGACGTCAAGAAATCGTTTCGCGAGCCGGACGGCAACCCGCTGCCGATTCTGGATATTCGCGAGTTCCGCGTCGCAGCCAGCGAGCAGGTCGTGCTCATGGGTCGCAGCGGCTGCGGCAAGACCACGCTCCTGCATTGCATCGCGGGGATCAGCAAGCCGGACTCGGGCATGGTCGAGATCGACGGTCTCGATATTACCCGGCTGAGCGAAGCCGGCCGCGACCTGTTTCGCGCGGACAAGCTCGGTTATGTGTTCCAGACGTTCAATCTGCTGCCGGGCTTTTCGGCGCTTGAGAACGTACTGCTGGGAATGTCGTTCGCCGGCAAGGGCGTGGACACAGCGCGGGCAAAAGATCTGCTCGGCCGCGTCGGCCTGGGCCATCGGCTTACACACCGCCCGGCCGCGCTCTCGGTGGGCGAACAGCAGCGTGTGGCCGTGGCCCGCGCGCTTGCCAATCGGCCAAAGCTGCTTTTGGCAGATGAACCGACGGCAAATGTCGATACGGCGCACCAGCAACAGATCATCGACCTGGTGCGAAACACTTGCCGCGACGAGAACGTGGCGCTGCTGCTGGTGACTCATACGCCCGAGGTAGCGGAGCAGTTTGAGCGCGTGGAGCGGCTCGAGAACTTCAACCAGGCGGGATGACGTCGCTATGAACAAGTGGAAAATAGCCTGGCGAAGCATTCAGCAGCGCGGACTCGCTTCGACGTTGACGGGCTTTAGCATGGCGCTGGGCGTGATGCTGGTCGTAGCGGTGCTCGTGCTGCACGGCGTGATCACCAACTCGTTCATGAACAACTCGTCGCTGGGCTACAACATCGTGGTCGGCGCCAAAGGGGGCCGGCTCGACCTGGTGCTGAACACCGTCTATTACCTGGCCCGGCCGGTCGAAAACATCCCCTACAGCTTCTATCAGGAGCTGACGGAAGGAAAGTACAAGCAGTACGTCGGCACGGCGATTCCGATCTGCCTGGGCGATACCTATCAGGACTTCCGCGTGGTCGGCACCTCGCCGGGCTTTCTGGAAGAGCTCGGCTATGGTGGCAACAAGTACGTCTTCGCCGACGGCCGAAACTTCAAGGCCGATGAATTCTTTGGCGCCGTGCTCGGCGCGACCGTCGCCCGCGAGACCGGCTTGAAGGTGGGCGACACGTTTCAGCCCTCGCACAGCGGCGGGCCCGAAGCCGTGATCCACAACGAAAAATTCACGGTGCTCGGCATCCTCGCGCCGACCGGCACGCCGAACGACCGGGCGGTGATCATCAACATGGAAGGGTTCTACCTGATTCCCGAGCATCGTACGGACATCGACCTGGCGACGGCCAAGCAGCTGGCTGCGGAAGGAAAGTTCGAACCGGTGCCGCTCGACAAGCGCGAAGTGACGGCGGTGCTGGTGCTGACGGCCAGCTTTGCCGGCGCTCCGCCCGAGCTGATGGCGCCGCCGCTAATTAAGAGCATCAATGAAGGAAACGTGGCTCAGGCGGTAACACCGATCCGCGAGATGGCCACGCTGTTCACCACGTTCGTCGATCCGCTGCGGATCATCCTGCTGGTGCTCACGGTGATGATCGTGATCGTCTCGGGGATTGGCATCCTGGTCAGCATTTACAATTCGATGAGCGAGCGGCAGCACGAGATCGCGGTGATGCGGGCCCTGGGGGCGGGGCGGCAGACCGTCATGCTGCTGGTGCTGATGGAGTCGATTCTGCTGAGTTTGGCGGGGGGGCTGGCCGGCTGGGTCGTCGGGCACGGATTGATCGCGCTACTATCCCCCTGGATTGCCGCTCAAACGGGCGTTTCCGTGGGCTTCTTCCAGTTCGTTGGCTATGAATTGGTTATAATACCAGGGTTGATCTTACTGGCGACGCTGGTGGGCTATTTGCCCGCCCTGGCAGCCTATCGCACCGACGTGGCGAAGGCCCTGCAGGCGACGCCGTAGGAGATGATATTAGCCCGAAGCGCGAGCTTCGGGCTAATATGAGCACGTTTTCAGACAATTACGCTGCGAGGTATCGGAGCATGATGTTTCTCAAGTCGCGACTCGGATGGGCCTTCACGCTGGCGGCAGTGGTCGCCGCCGGCAGCCTAAGTACGATGGCTTATCGGGCGGTCGCCTGTCCGTTTTGCAGCGCCGTTTCGCTCACGTTCAGCGAAGAGATCAATAACGCCCAGGTGGCGGTGATCGCGAAGCTCGCGGAAGCCGCTCCGCAAACCGATGCCAATTCGCTCGACGTGGCCAAGGCCAAGTTCGAGATCATCAAGGTGCTCAAGGGCGAAGAAGCGCTTGGCAAGGAAAAGAAGTTCGAGGCCGTGTACTTTGGCGATAGCCCCGTCGGCACGACGTTCCTCGTGATGGGCATCGACCCACCGAACATCAACTGGAGCACGCCAATCGCGCTCAACGAGCGGGGCATCGACTACGTCGTCAAGACGATGGAGCTTCCCGCGACCGGCGCCGATCGCCTGTTCTTCTTCCAGGACTTTCTGGAAGACAAAGACGAAACGCTCGCCCGCGACGCGTATGACGAGTTCGCCAAGGCGCCTTACAGCGACGTGCTTGCGCTCGCTCCGCGAATGCATCACCAACAGCTCATCAACTGGGTGAAGAGTCCCGAGATTCCGGTCAGCCGGCGGCGATTGTACCTGACGATGATCGGCGCGATTCGCGACCCGAAGGACACCGTGGTGCTCGAAGAGATGATCAAGTCGAAGGATCGCCAGACCAAGGGCGCGCTCGACGCGCTCGTGGCGGCTTACCTCACCATCAAGGGTCCCGATGGCATGCCGCTGGTCGAAGACCTGTTCCTGCGCAATCAAGAAGCGGAATACACCGACACCTACGCCACGATCATGGCCCTGCGGTTCCACGGGACGGAAGAAAAGATCATTCCTCGTGAGCGGCTGCTGGAAGGGCTGAAGCTGATGCTCGATCGGCCGAAGCTGGCCGACCTCGTGATACCGGATCTGGCCCGTTGGGAAGATTGGACCGTGATCGACCGGTTGGTCGAACTGTTCAAGAATTCGAATGAGGAGTCGAGCTGGGTCCGCGTGCCGGTGATCAACTACCTGCGGGCCTGCCCCAACCCGGAAGCTGCCGCCAAGATTGAAGAGCTGGCGAAGATCGATCCGGATGCGATCAAGCGCGCGAATTCGTTCTTCCCGCTGGGGGCCGCCGCTGGAGGCGTTCCGGCCGCCGAGGACAAGTCGAAGGAAGGCGAAGCGAAAACAGAAGAACCGGCCGCGGCTGTCAAGACCGAGGAGACGCCCGAGAAGAAGACGTCTGACGCCCAGCCCGAAGCGGCCAAGGGCCCCAGCGCGAATTCCAGCACATCGTTCCGCCCCAGCCCGCCAATTACACCGGCACCCACGACACGGCCGGCGAGCTCGCCGACCGATCCGACCACGATGCTCGCCGGACGCCTGGCGCCGGGCGTGGCTGCCGTGCCGGGCCCGCCCGTGCGGACGATGCCAGTGCTGCTGGGGATGGCCGGGGCCGCCTTCGTGCTGGCCTGTGCCTTCTGGGCACTTTTGAAGGGTGGCCAGCGGGTCACTGGCTAGCTTCGGCGACCTCCAAAAATCCGCGCCAACCCTCGACGGGCTTTTTGCGTAATATAGTGGCGATGAGCACCGACCTGGCCATTCCCGCGACCGCCGACAGCGACTACGAGCAGTACCGCGCCCTGAGCACGGCCGCGGTCGCCAGCGTGATCGTTGGCCTCTTGAGCCCACTGGCAATTCTCGACTGGACGTTGGTCGTCGTGCCGATCGTGGGCGTGCTGGTTTCGCTCGTGGCTTTGATCAAGGTTCGCCGCAATCGGGCGGAACTGAGCGGCGAGACCCTGGCCCGCGTTGGCCTGGCCCTGTCGCTGGTCTTCGGGATCATCGGCCCGGGCTGGCTGGGTTACGTCTATGCCACCGAAGTGCCACCAGGTTATGAGCGCGTGCCCTTCGCTTTGCTGCAGCCCGATGAAACGCAGCCCGGACAAGTCGTTCCGCCCGCGGCGCTGGAGCTTGAAGGCAAGAAAGTCTTTATCAAGGGCTACGTTTATCCCGGCAACCGCACGGATGGCATCCAGGAGTTCCTGCTCGTGCGTGATCAGGGAGACTGCTGCTTTGGCGGCAACCCGAAGATCACGGAGCGGATTCTGGTGAAGCTGGACGAACCGCTCCGGCTCACTTATAAGCCGCGGCTGCACCGCTTGGGGGGCGTGTTCCACGTTGAGGCCCGAGACACGGCAATTGATAACGCCGCCGGCGGACTGTTGTATCACCTCCAGGCCGATTACCTGCAATAGGCCCGCGATACCAATCTCACCTGACCTCGAGACAAACCAAGCATGACGCGCTCGCTCTTGCCGCTGATCCTGCTGTTAGTTCCACTGGCTGCGGTTGCGCTCGCGGCAGAAGCGGCCAGAGAGATCACGTTCGACGACATCAAGCTCGAGATGCAGAAGGGGGACGCTTACGACGCCTCGAAGCTGACCGACAAGGTTCGAGGGTACGACGGCAAGGCGATCAAGATCCGCGGCTATATTCTGCCCAGCTTCCAGCAGAATGGCATCAAGCAGTTCATTCTGGTCCGCGATAATATGGAGTGTTGCTTCGGGCCGGGCGCTCTGCTGCACGATTGCGTGGTCGTGGAAATGATTCCGCCCGCGACGACATCATTTTCGACGCGTCCGGTGAGCGTGGAAGGCAATTTTTCCATTCGCGAACTCAAGGCCCCCGATGGCACCTACCTGGCCATCTATCATCTCGATGGCAAAGAAGTCAAATAGCCGGCACGTGCGGCTGTGGCTGGTTTGCACGGTGCTGGTGTCCAGCGTGCTGTCGGTTGAGATGGCGCGCGGCTGCCCGTTTTGCACGGCGCTCGAGCCGACGCTTTCACAGCGCCGCGCATCGTCCGCGGTCACGCTGCTGGCCGAAGTCGAAACGGCTTCGGCAGGCGGTTCGGCCAGGCTGAAAGTGCACCAGGTGCTGTCGGGCGACGAAACCCTTCTGGCGCAGTCGCAGTTTTCCGCGCCGCTCGATCTGGCCGTACAGTCTGGTACGCTGGTCGTGTTGTTCGGCAGTGACGCAGCGGACGGCGAGCGCGAATGGCATGCCGTGGCAGTCGATGAAACGAGCGCCGCGTATCTCGCTCGCGCGCCGGGCACTGACCTGCCGGCTGCCGAGCGGCTGGTGTACTTCGCCAGGTTCCTGGAACATCCCAACAAGCTGGCGGCCGAGGACGCGTACCTGGAATTTGGGCACGCGCCGCTGGACGTCGTGGCCGAGGTGTCGCCACGGTTCGAAATGGAGCAGGTCCGCACGTGGCTCACAGCACCGGAAGTGCCGGGGCACCGCAAGGGGTTCTACGGCCTGCTGCTAGGACTCGCCCGTGAAGATCGCGACAAGACCGCCAACGCCGAGTTGCTGCGCAAGTTGATCGTTGCGCCCGAGGACGACTTTCGAGCCGGTTTCGACGGCATCCTGGGCGGGTATCTGCTGCTGGAGGCGCTACCTGGGCTGGAGCTGATCGAATCGCGTTATCTGTCGGACACGAAGGCCGCGGTGGGGGACGTGCGGCATGCGCAAACGGCGCTGCGGTTCTATCACGAGTACGGCCGCGCGATACCGCAGCAGCGGATCTGCGAGGCGACCCGGCACTTGCTGGCCCGGCCGGAGTTTGCCGCCAGTGCGATCATCGACCTGGCACGCTGGAACGACTGGCAGCCGCTCGATGAGATCGCGGGGCTGTATGCGGAGCCGGCCTATGCCGAGCCGACGATTCGCCGCGCGATCGTGGGCTATCTGCTGGCCTGTCCCGAGGCGCAGGGCAGGCAGGCGCTGGCGGATCTACGTTCGATCGATCCAGGCGGAGTCGCAGCGGCCGAGCAACTTCTCTCGCGGACGGGCGCGGTGCCGCAGGCCCAGTGACGAGCCCCAAGCGCGTGGCACCCAGCCTTCGGGTCTACGACTTCTTGTCTTGGTCGTCGAGGTCCTTGAGTCCCAGCCGGGCCAGCCATTTGCCGCGGGCCGGTTTGGCCATTTCGACGGTGTCTTCGCCGGCGGCGCCGGAGGGTCGGCTGTCCTGATCGAGTTGCAGGACGCGCAGCTTTTCGTCGAGTTCGGCACGTTCGCGGGCCAACTTCGCGCGCTGCACCGAGATTTCGATTTCGGCCTCGCCGATTTTCTGCCGCCATTCCTGTTGCAGGGCGACCAGCTTTTCGCGCTCCTGGCGAATGATCTCGTCGCTGTCCAGCAGTTCATTGATCGCGGCTGAGCGAGTCCCGCCGCCGCCGCTGAGCTGTTCGAGTTGTTCGCGGAGGGCTTCGATCTCGCGGTCCTTCTGGGCCACGACGCGATCGGTGATCTGGATCGTGCCCTCGATGCTGGCTCGTTCCTCGCGTGCGTCTTCGTCGTCATCGGTATCGGCTTCCAGCGAGGCCAGCAGCTTCTGCTTCTGAGCTTCCCAGTTGAGTCCACCGCCACCGACTGCCGCGGCTGGCGAGCCGCCGCCGCCGCGATGCTTGAGCTTGTTTTCCAGTTCGGCATTCGTCCGCTTCAGTTCGCGGACTTCCTCGACGGCCATCTCGAACCGTCGCTGCAAGTCTTCGCGCTTGCGCGAATCGCCTTCGCCGCTCGGGCGGTCGGCAAGTTTGGCTTCGGCCGCCGCGAGCTTCGTTTCCAGTAGTTCGACCTGACGCGTGAGCTCGCGCACCTCGGCCGGATCGGCCCCGCGCACCGGGTTATTTTCACTGGCATCGAGCTCCACGGCGTGCCGCTGTTGGGCACGCTGCAATTCGGCCCTAAGCTGCTCCAGCTCGCCTTCGAGCTCGGCATGCCGAGCGGACGACAGCCGATCGAGCTCGGCCTTGCGCTCTTCGAGCTCGCCGAGGTGCGCAGCACGCTGGGCCTTAAACTCGCGGGCAATGCGCCGGCGCTGAGCCTTGGTCTCTTCGAGTTGGGCTTCGAGTTGCTCGCGCTGCTCCTCGGTTTCCTTGTCCAGCGATTGCATCCGCGTGCGGGCGGCCGTGAGCTGGGCCTGCAAGTCCGCAAGCTGCTCGCGGAGCGTGGCCAGCTCTACGCGGCGCTGTTCGTCGTGCGACTGGACTTCCTTGAGCAGGGCGTCGCGCACCCGCAGTTCCTGCTCGCTCTTGGCCCGCGCGACCTGGGCCTGTTCGAGTTGCTGGCGGAGGGCCAGACTTTCGGCATCGAGCGCCTGGAACTGCTGCTTGAGCGATTCGTACTGGGCCTGCATCGCGGCCACGGCGTCGGTATCGCCCCGGCCGCTGCCGGCGGCTTCCGCAAGGGCTACCGACTGGGCAACTTCGCTGGCCAGGTGCTGGAGCTGTTCGGCCAGCGTGGTTTCCAGGCGTTCGAGGTACGCATCCTGAGCAGCGAGCACGTCCTGCGCGCGACGGCGGCGCTCGCCGTGAGGACCTTCCAGCGGCAGAGCGTGTTCCGCTCCAGTGCCGAGGCTTCGTTCTTCCATGGTTGCCATTTCGATGTTGTGCCCACTGCAACTGTCCGCTTCCACCCGCCGTGCGGCGCGCTTACCACGCGCTGTCGCTCGACGAGCGAAGGACCGCGCCACCGGTGAATAGTTCCGCCGCCGACCGGCCAGTCTCGGGCCCGCCCGCTGCGCCTGCCAGCGCAAAGGGTATGGCTCTTCTGGCGGCGTGAGCGAAGGATCGCCGTCACCACTCGTGGTTTGCCGCCCCGCGGCCCTAAGTACCTATAGGCCATAGGAAGTTAGGGGTCAAAGCTCGCGGCGGGCATGCTTTGGCGGGATTGAGGGACCTGCCGCTTGTGCGGATTGCGCCGCCCGTCTGACCGCGCGGAGCGATTCGACACTACGCCGGGGCGCGATCACGCTCCCTTGCGCTCGGCAAGTGCCGCCGAATTGACCACGTGGGCCGGCTCGCGCCCACTCAGACAATCGACCACCTGCCGCGCCGTACGCGTGCGCAGGTCGGTCAGCGATTCGACCGACACAAACGCCGCATGCGGCGTGACGATCACCCGCGGATCGTTCCAGGGAGGGGTCGACAGGTCCGGCGGCTCGGGATCCTGCACGTCGAGACCCGCGCCCGCGATCTCCCCGGCGGCCAGCGCTTCGGTCAAGGCCGCGTGATCAATCAGCCCGCCCCGGGCCGTGTTGATCAGGTACGCCGTGGGCTTCATCTTCGCGAACTGATCGCGAGAGAACATGTGCCGTGTCTCGGGTGTGGCCGGAATATGCAGCGAAATGTAATCGCTCTCGGCCAGAAGCCGCTCGAGGCCGCAGTTCGTGACGCCCGAAATGTCGCGTGGCGAACGGTTGTAGCCGAGCACTTTAAGGCCCAAGGCAGCGGCTCGCTCGGCGAGCGCTCGGCCGATGTTTCCGAGGCCAACCACGCCGACGGTCTGACCTGTCATGCGGCGTAGCGTGGCGCCGGCCTGCAGTTCGTAAGTGCCCGTCTGCGTGGCGTGATGGTAATAGGCCACCTTGCGGCCGAGCGCGAGGATCAAGGCCAGCGCGTGTTCGGCCACTTCAATCAGGCAGTAGTCCGGAATGTTCGTGACATACATTCCATGACGAGTGGCGGCCGCGACGTCAATATTGTCGAGGCCAATGCCCAGCCGCGAAACGAGCTTGCACCGCGGGGCGGCGTCGATCACTGCGGCCGGAACCTTGGCCCAGTTGGTCATGATCGCGTCGGCATTCTGAGCCAGACGGGCCAGCGAAGCGGCGTCACGCTCGGACTCCTGGGCGACGATCAGCTCCGCGTCGATCTCGCCGAGAACCTTGCGTTCGATGTCCAGGTCTTTCCAGGCGTAGTCGGTGAGCAGGACGTGGTATTTCGGCATGGCGGATTCGGGGAAAATGCGGGCACTATGTGAGCGGAGGGCGGGCGATGTCTCAGCCAAGCCGATTATCGTAGCACTCACACCTTTCACGCGGGAGTGGCAGTGGGATGGCCGCGCGGCAATCAGCCTGAATTGAAAATCTCGCCAGTTGTTGTAATATAAATCAACAGCCGAACTTGGCACGGTCGATGAAGATGGTAGGCCGACATGCTCGATGCCCACGTCATTTGGGATTTGCTCGACGACGAAGCCGGGAATGTCGAGCATCTTGCGGAGCATGGAATTACGCCTGAAGAGGCGGAGGAAGTTCTTTTCGATCCTAGCAGCCAAACTACCCGCAGTCGGACCTCGGGCGAGAACTTTACTTTTGGCGAATCCAGCGAAGGCCGCTACCTGGCAGTTGTCTGGGAACATATTGAAGACAATCCGTTGACGTTACGACCAATCACCGCGTCTGAAGTTCCGCTACCACGCTAAGGGCGGCCGGCTAATCATGGCAAAACGAAGCGTTCGCAATCATGTTCGGAATTCCAGCCAGATTGAGCGCGACAAGCAGCTGAGGGCCAAGTACCAGGCGGCCAAGCCCACACTGGCGGATCTGCAGGCATCGGGCGAGTATCCGCCAGCGATTTCGCAAGGCGAGTACTTTGAGATGATCGATTTTGCCACGCGTGTCAAAGCGATGCGGGAGAATCTGAACTTGAGCCTGTCCGAAGTCGCCGCCCGGGCCGGCATCGATCGAGCCGCGATCTCACGGCTAGAGAATGGTCAGGTTGAGAATCCGACATACAGCACCCTGGATCGAATCGCCAGAGCACTGAACAAGCGGCTGCGGCTGGTGCTCGAGGATTAGGCCTCGGACCTACAATTCGCGGATAAAGTTGAAACAGTGCTTTTCCAGCATCCGCAGGTCGGAGCCGAAGACGGCGCTGAAATCGTGGATCCGCTGAGACGGCGGATAGGTCTCGAAATCGCCACGCGCTGCGACGCGGCGGACGTACTCGGCGAACTTCTGCGGATACCGTTCGGTGAGGAAGAACACCCAGGCCCAGCCCTCGGCATAAGCGGCCGTCGGATTTGCCGCGAACTGCCGATCGGAACTCAACAGCTGTGCGAAGCTGCCGGCGGCCCGGCCGGACTTCTGCCACTGGCGAAACTGGGCCAGCCGCATCCGGTTCACGCGGTCGCGGCGGTCGGGGTAACGCTGCCAGTCCCACACGCCGTTGGCTTCGAACATGGAGCCCAGCCCTTCAACCAACCAGTTCGGCGAAGGCGAAAACCGGTTGTGTACGCCCGTGTTGAAGGCGACCTGGTGGGTGGCCTCGTGGATGATCGTGGCGTCGTTAAACAGCGAACTAAGGCGGCTGTTGCCCATGTCGTTGTCATAGAGCATCACGCGATTGGTCGTGGGGGAGTAGAACCCGAGCACGCCTTCGCGGACCTGCGAGCCGTCTTGCGCGGCGTAGCGCTCGAAGTCGGCATGGTTGCCCCACACGATCGCGACCAGCGGGAACTTGGGCTCGCTCACCCGCATGTTGCGCATGCTGAAGTAGTGGATGCAGGAGCGATAGAGTTGCTCGAACCGCTGAGCCCAGGCTTCTTTGCCTTTGGGATGCGCGACCAGGTAGTGGCCCGTGCCGGTGATGACCAGCTTGCCGCGCAGTTCGCGTTCGAGCGCGGCGCGCATCTCGGAGGCGGTGTAGCTGGCGAACGTCGAACTGACCTTGCGAAAATTGCGGCTCTCTTTGGGAGAGAAATCCCACAGCCGGCCGTCTCGCCCCAGCAGCAGCACCTGCTGCTTCGACCAGGACAGGGGCGTGCCTTCCACCCGCTCGTCGCCAATGTCGACGATCATCGTCCAATTTGGCCGATTTGCGGCCGGGGCGAACGAGGCAGTGACCAGCAGAATCGCCACAGCAGCGAGAATGGTGCGCGTCATTGGGTGTCGCTCGGACAATGCTTCGTGTGTGAAATGCTGCATTAAAAGCCTAGCCCACACCGGGCGGGGGAGCCGGGCGGCCGGTCGTGGCACGCGCCGGCCGCGCGACATACAATCGAGGAAGCAGAAAAACTCGCTTGCTTCGCCCCCAAATCTCCAGAGCCCCGCTGTGATTTCGCTGCTCGTGGTTGCCTGTCTGCTGCTGGCCGAGCCCGACGGGGCCGAAGTCTCCGCGTTGGTGCGCGCGCTCGACTCGTCACAACTGCAGCAGCGCGACGCCGCCGAGCGGAAGCTGGAGGCGATCGGCCCGGCGGTGCTCAAGCAACTCCCCACCAGCGACGACGACCTCTCGGCCGAAGCCGCGGGCCGCGTCAAACGGCTGCGGCAGAAGCTGCTGCGGGCGCAGGCTCTCAGCGCCGCCGAACCCACGCACATTACGCTCACCGCCACGGACGAACCACTCGACAAGCTGCTGGCTGAGATCGCCCGGCAATCCGGCAATCCAATCGAAGACCACCGCGAAGCGTTCGGCCAGGTGATGGAGCCGCGGAAGCTCAGCGTCGAGTTCGACAAGGAGCCGTTTTGGGCGGCGCTCGACGAAGTGCTCGATCGGGCGCAACTCACGATTTACGGCTACTCCGGCGAAGAGGGTCTGGCCGTGGTAAATCGTCCGGCAGGCGCGGCCCCGCGCGCGGCGCGGGCCAACTACAGCGGAGCGTTTCGGTTGGAGCCAAAGCGGCTGGAAGCGGTGCGCGATCTGGCGGGCGCCGAGCAGGGAGGCCTGCGGCTGATTCTGGAGATCGCCTGGGAGCCCCGGTTGAAGCCCTTTGCGCTGCTCATGCCGCTGGCGGACCTGACGGCGAAGACTGATCTCGGACCGGCAACGTTGAGCAATCCCGAGGCAGAACCGGAGACGATCGTGCGGAGCGGTGCCACGGCGGCGGAACTCGACATGCTGTTCAACCTGCCGCCGCGCGAGGCGAAGAGCTTCACCCTCGTGGCCGGCCAGATCACGGCGATTGTACCGGGGCCACTCGAAGAGTTTCGCTTCACCGAGCTGCCGATTGTCGCCGGCGGGAAGCGACCGCGCGCCGTGCCGCAAACACAAGGTGGCACAACCGTCACGCTCGACTCGTTGCGGCCCAACGCCGACCTGTGGGAGGTCAACTTGCGGATCAAGTTCGAGGCGCCCAGTGCGGCACTTGAATCGCACCGCGGCTGGATGCTGAACAACGAGGCCCTGATGATCGACGCCCAGGGCAAGGAGATTCGTTCCTTCGGCATCGAGCAGACGCTGCAGGCGGAAGAAATCGGCCTCAAGTATTTGTTCGAACTGCCGGACGGTGCCGAGAAAATAACGTTTGTTTACCGCACGCCGCTGGTCGTGCTGGAATTGCCGGTTAAATACGAATTCAGGAATCTACCGCTGCCTTAACGGGCACGCGCACTTAGGAAATGAGGACTGCCATGCTTCGAACATTGTCGCTGCTGGCGTTTGGGATCGCACTTGCAGGCGGTGGGAGTAATGCCCACGCGCAACCGAGCTCCGTGCAGCCGGCGCCCACGACGCTCGCGGCCGAGGAACCCGCGGCAGCGGCAGTCCAGCCCGCGGCGGCCGATGCGGGTCCGGTCGCGGCGACTGTCAACGGCGTGCCGATTTACGCCGCGGACGTGGACAGACCGTTCGAGTTGATGCAGAAGGCCGGCCAGTTGGGTAAGGAAGATCCACGCTGGATCAAAGCCCGGATGCTTTCGCAGCTCGTCGATCGCCAGGTTGCGGATCAGGCGCTCATGAGCGATAAGACGCTGTACACGGAAGAGGAAGTCGAGACGCAGCTCAAGCAGCTTCGCGAGGCGGCCCAGAAGCAAGGCGCCACGCTGGAACAACTGGCCGCAGCCCAGGGCGTATCGATCGACAAGCTACGGCAGGACGTCACCTTTCGAATTGCAACGCAACGATACGTGCAAAAACAATTGAACACCGTTTTGCCCGATTACGTGCGGCAGCACAAAGCGGAGTTCGACGGTACCGAAATCCGCGCCAAGCACATCATGCTGCGGCCGGTCGGCTATGCCGATTCGGTCGATTCACTCAAGGCTCGAGCCGAATCGATTCGTGAGGAGATCGCATCCGGAAACATCGATTTTGACGCCGCCGCGCGAAAGTACTCACACGCCCCCAGCCGCGAGCAGGGCGGCGACGTGGGATTCATCCCCCGTCGCGGAGTGATGCTGGAGCCTTTTTCCGCGGCGTTGTTCCAGCTCAAGCCCGGGGAAATCAGCGAACCGGTTGCTACCACGCTCGGCGTGCACCTGATTCAGGCCGGCGAAGTGAAACCCGGCACCAAGGACATCAAAGAATCCTTGCAACTGATCCAGCAACTCGTGGCCGAAGATGTCCTCAAACGCTTGATTAGCGAGCAGCGCAGCCGGGCGAAGATCGAGTTCACGGGCGCGGTGCCGTACTTCAAGCCGGGCACGGAAGAACTCGCGACGCCGTAGGGGACCAGGCCAAGAAAATCTCTCGGCGCCTACTCGGCCCCGCAACCGCCGCCGCCCGCGGCAAGTTGGCGAACCCCCAGCGGATCGCTGGGATCGGCGGCCAGGAGCGTCTCGATCACTTCGGCCGCCATCTCGGGTTTGCCGAGTTGCAACAGGCAATACACCAGCGCCTTGCCAGACTCGTGAAACACCCGATTCGCCGCCAGGCGATAGGGCACGGGCGTGGCTCGTCCGATGGCTTTCGCTCCCAGTTGGAAGGCGTAGCCAAAGTGTCCGCGGGCCAGCGGAAAGTCGTTGTCGCCGAGCGCGATCTCGCCCAGCAGATGGTGGGCTTCCATGCAATCGGTACACCCCTGGAGCAGCCACAGGCACTCGTCGCGGGCGACATCAAACTCGCCCGCCTCGAGCATCAGGCGAACTTCTTCGACATCTTCGCGTCGATCGCGCGCGCAGCGCGGCAGCACGATCTCCCAGGCCTTCTCGCCGGGGGGCTGACGCAAGCGGATCTCGCTCCGGGGCGAGCCGCCGCGCGCGTCTTTCTGGCGGTTCGGGTTGCGCGCGGGGCCGCTCTGTTTGTGTGGGCGGTCGTGCTTGGTGGGCTTTCGTTTAGCCAATGCGGATGCCTTGCCGGTGCGCTGGGAGCAAGTGAGCGGGAGGAATATGAAAGAGGTCTGAGCCTAATCGACGGGCGGGATTTGGTCTACTCATTCCCGACCCGCTGGGGCCATTCTACAATGCTCGCAGGCCTGCCGGAGCAAAGAGGACATCCGGACGGCCCCATCTCGACCTGTACATGGAATCTGTATGGCCCGGAAGCCTGGACAATCAGCGACGAGAACCGAGAAGTGTGCGCCTGGCTATGCCGAGGCAGTCGCCAGCGAGTTATCGCCGTGGTTTCGCCGGCGCCAGCGCGAGCTGCCCTGGCGGCAATCGGCCGATCCCTACCGCGTCTGGCTCAGCGAGATCATGCTGCAGCAGACGCAGGTGGTGACGGTCATCCCCTACTTCGAGCGCTTCGTGGCCAGGTTTCCAACCGTGGCCGATCTGGCTCGTGCCGACGAGCAGGATGTGCTGCGGCTGTGGGAAGGCCTGGGGTACTATCGCCGCGCGCGGCAGCTGCTGGCGGCGGCCAAAGTCATCGCCAGCGAGCACGATGGCACATTTCCGCGGACGCTCGATGCCCTGCTGGGCCTGCCTGGCATCGGTCGTTACACGGCGGGCGCGATCGCCTCGATCGCGTATGATCTGCCCGCTCCGATCCTGGAAGCGAACACCGTGAGATTGCTCGCGCGGCTGGCAGCGATCGAAGGCGACCCGACGACCGCTGAAGTTCAGCAGCAGCTCTGGCGGTTGGCCGAAGACCTGCTGCCGCGCAAACGGTGCGGCGAGTTCAACCAGGCGCTGATGGAACTGGGAAGCCTGGTCTGCACGCCGCGCGAGCCGAAGTGTGGCGAGTGCCCGCTGCGCGTGCTGTGCGCCGCCTTTCAACAAGGCCGACAGGACGAACTACCGACGCCGAAAGCCAAACAAGTCTTTGAAAACGTGCGCGAAGCGGCCGTGATAGTCGAGCATCGCGGACGTATTTTCCTCAGGCAATGTGCGGCGGGCCAGCGCTGGGCCGGCTTGTGGGACTTTGCTCGCTTCGCGGTCAGTGCCAAGCGCGGGCGAGCCTTTCAACAGGAACTGATCAGCAAGGTTCGCGAGCAGGCGGGGCTCGACGTCGAGCGGCTCGAAAAGTTCACGACACTGAAGCACGGCGTGACGCGGTTTCGGATCACGCTCGATTGCTACCTGGCCCAGTGCGCTAAGCCGCCGCGATTGAAACCCGACAGCCAGTGGGTAAAGCCCGACGAGTTGGTCGACATGCCGCTGAGCACAACGGGACGCAAGCTTGCGCGGTTGCTGTTGGCTGAGAAGGCGCGACACTAGCTACGCGGCCGATTTGGGCGCCGTTTCTTCGGCCACGATCGACAGTCCGCCGCTGGCGCGCAGTTCGACCTTGTACTTGTTCCCCGGTTCGAGTTTCATGCTCGGCGCTTCGCCGTGCACTGCGCGGACACCAGCTTCGCGCGCCTTGGCCGGATTGTTGGCATACTGCCAGAAGTTCGCCCAGATGTCGCGCTCCAGCGGCGAGATCTCGGCCCCCTGGCTATACGCGGCCGGACGCGAACCGGCAGAGTCGAGCGCGAATCCCTCGTCCGGCGGCAGGTATTCTCCGAACACCCTGCGGAACAGACAAACCGACGTCGAACGCAGCGGATCGCCCGTCTCGATCAGCGTGTCGTCGTACTTGATCACCCAGGCGTCGACGTACACCCGATCGCCTTCGAGCGTGAAAATCTTCTTCTCGCCGATCGGATTGCCGTCGCCATCCACCTCGACGAATTGAAACGTCGTTTGCGGGCGGGGGCCGTCGTTTCGCTGCTCGAGCACTTCGATCTGGGCTACGCGATGATCAATCTTCAGTAGTCGCATCGCGAGTTCCAGCCGTTCGTTCTCTTTCTCGAGCGCGGCGACCGCGGCCCGGGCTTCGTCCAGTTCGCGCGTGAGCCGCGCGCGTTCGTGGTAGGTCTGATAGGCCATCCAGCTTCCGGTGCCCAACAGCGCGAGCACCAGCAGCGCGATCATGCTGCGAAAGATCGAGGCGATGTTGGAAACGGTGTTGGCCATGGAACGAGTCGCTCGCGTGAAAGCAGTGGAGGTGCACAAGCTAATGGGCCGCGTGCATTATAGAAAATCGGCGTACGGGCCGGCTAGCACAGGCTCAATCTATTCGATCGGCGGCAGGAGAATTGAGGCCGCGATGAGAATAATCAGCAGAATCGTCAGCCCCGCGAGGACCTGGAACTCCAGCGGCAACCGCCGCAGGAATGGGGGCATCAGCCGGATGTGGCGAGCGACGGCCAGAATCGCGATCCACCCCAGCGCCAGCCGAATCAGGATGATGAGGATCGCAGCGACCTCGTGCCGATTGGCCAACTCTCCGACATCGGGCAGCCAAACGCCCAGCGTAAGGCCCACCAGGGCAGTGAGCCAGAAGAGTTGCCTTAGCGGATACTGCCGGCTGCTGGCTTCAACCATACTGTCCGACTCGCACTCACTGGCCCAAAAGCTCATCCACCGCAGCGCCGATGTCCCGCTGCTTCATGAGCGACTCCCCTACCAGGATCGCATCCACGCCGGCTGCTTGCAGTCGCTCGACATCCGCCCGGGTGCGAATGCCGCTTTCGCTCACCAGCACGCACTGGTCGGGCACGCGCTCCCGCAGCCGCAGTGTGTGCTCCAGGTCGGTTACGAACGAACGCAGGTCGCGATTGTTCACGCCGATCAGGGTTGCGCCGGCGTCGAACACTCGCTGGAGGTTCTCCGGATCATAAAGCTCCACCAGCGGTGACATCCCCAGCGCGACCGCCTCGTTGTGCAGCTTGCGCAGGTTGCAATCGTCGAGGCATTCAGCAATCAGCAGCACGGCATCCGCGCCAGCAGCCCGGGCTTCGTAGAGCTGATAGACGTCGAGGATGAAGTCCTTGCGGAGCACAGGGATCTCGACCGAGGCACAAACCGCCCTGAGGTATTCGAGGCTGCCCTGAAAATATTGTTCGTCGGTGAGCACGCTGAGGCAGCTTGCCCCGTGTTGCTCGTAGGTCTTAGCGATTTCGACGGGGTTGAAGTCGGCCCGGATGATGCCGGCCGAGGGGCTGGCCTTCTTCACCTCGGCGATGAGCTTGATCTTGCCGCCGGCGGCCAGGGCGTCGAAAAACCCACGCGGCGGCGGGGCCTGCTCGGCGGCGGCGCGGACCTCGGCTTCGCTGCGGGCGGCCTTGGCGGCCGCGATCTCGCGGTGCTTGGTGGCGACGATCTGGTCGAGGATGTTGGCCATTAGTGTTTGAAGTGCCGGCGGCCGGTGAAGATCATCGGAATCCCGTGCTCGTTGCAGGCGGCGATCACTTCGTCGTCGCGCTTCGATCCGCCCGGCTGAATGATGGCCGAGACGCCGGCCGCGGCCGCTTCGTGAATCGAGTCGGGAAACGGAAAGAACGCATCCGAGGCCATCACCGCGCCGCGAACTCGCTCGCCGGCCTTTTCGAGCGAGATCTTCACCGAATCGACGCGGCTCATCTGCCCCGCGCCGGCGCCGAGCAGCGTGCGATCGGCCGCGACGACGATCGCGTTCGACTTCACGTGCCGGCAAATCTCCCAGGCGAACCGCAGATCGCGCACGGCGGTTTCGCTCGGTGTGGTGCTGGTAACGACTTTCCACTCCTGTTGCGGGTCGGCGGCGGTGTCAGCTTCCTGGATCAAAATGCCCCCTTCGATTTGCCGCAGTTGCCAGCGCGACTGCCCGCCCGCGAGCGGTCCGACTTTCATCAGCCGGACGTTCGCCTTCCACTTGGGCTTGGTGGCCAGGATCTCGAGAGCCGCGGACTCGAAGTCCGGCGCCACGATTGCTTCGATAAAGCGTCCCGGCTCGGCCAGCACCTCGGCCGAGGCCGCATCCACGGGACGATTAAAACCCAGCACCGAGCCGAACGCGCTCAGCGGGTCGCCGTCCATGGCAGCCCGGGTCGCAGCGCTCAGTTCTTCGTTGGCCGCAGCGCCGCAGGGATTGTTGTGCTTGATCACGCTCACCGCCGGATCGGAAAGCGAGCGCACGATCGCCAGCGCGCTATCCAGATCGAGCAGGTTGTTGTAGGAGAGTTCCTTGCCGGTAAGTTGCTGCGCGGAAACCAGATTCGCGCCTGCGGAGCAACCGGCTTGGGCGTAGAGCGCAGCACGCTGATGGGGGTTCTCGCCATAGCGCAGGATTTCCTTGCGACGCAGACCAACCGGCCAGCGGGACGGAAAGACTTCCAGCTCGATCTGCGTGGAAAGATAATGCGAGATCGCCTGGTCATACTGACCCGTGCGGGCGAACGCCACTTGCGCGAGCTTGCGACGCAGCTCGGGGGTCGTCGCACCATGCATGGCAACCTGTTCGAGAATCTCGGCATACTGGGCCGGATCGGTCGCCACGGTGACAAACGCGTGATTCTTGGACGCGCCGCGGATCAAACTTGGACCGCCGATGTCGATGTTCTCGATGGCCTCGTCGAACGAGACGCCTTCGCGAGCCACCGTCGACTCGAACGGATACAGGTTTACGATCACCAGCTCGAACGTCAGGATGCCGTGCTGGGCGAGCGCGGCCAGATCGTCCGCCCGATTGTGCCGGGCCAGGATGCCCCCGTGAATTCTGGGATGCAGGGTCTTCACGCGGCCGTCGAGCATCTCGGGGAAACCGGTGTACTCGCCGACGTCGTGAACCTTGACGCCGGCCGCTTCCAGATGCTGTCGCGTGCCGCCCGTGCTGTAGATCTCCACGCCGTGCGAGGCGAGCCCCTGGGCGAAGTCGGCGAGACCAAGCTTATCGCTGACGCTGATCAGCGCCCGCTTGATGGGGGGTGAAATCGTGGGGGACATCTCGGCTCACGAGTTTTGGCTGGAGAGGATGGACCTGACCTCCTTGGTTTAAGAGTTTGCTCCCCAGCCGTCAACACCCGGAGCGCGTCGCCAGCCAAAGGCGGTGACAGGCGACCGAGCTGACTCGCGATCGCGATCTACGGCGTACCGAATGGATTTTCGGCATCCGCGGGCGGGCTGTCGCTGGGCGCGCCGAAGGGATCGGCACTGTCTGCCGGTGGCTCGCCGGCTGGGGTCGCGGGAGCGTCGCCACTCGGCGCGAATGGATTGCCGCCGGCGGCGGGCTCCTCGGCGGGCATCTCTTCTTCGGGTGCCGGTTCTTCGCTCGGCGCCGCGCCGCGTTTCACCGGCGGCAACTTCCGTTTTTCCTGCACGGTCACAGGCGGAGTGTGCAGCGCCGGCTGCGTGAGGTGCGGTTCGTGCAGGCACTGGACCAGGCCGTTGTCGTCCACCAGGTAAATTCGATCGCTCCGCGAGTTAACGTGCTTGGCCGTCAACGCGCTGATGGGCAGCGTGCCCGAGCGAGCACCGCTGGCGGTGTCCATAATTGCCAGTGCGCCCACGCTGTCCGAAGCGTAAATTCGCGTCGGGCTTGCGGCCACGAATTGCTGGATGCCGGGCGTGTGCCAACGAATCTCGCCCGTGGCCGGATCGAGGCAATACATGCCACCGAACTCGGGGATCACGAGCACGGCGCCCGTCACGGCAACAGGCTGCTTGTAGATCGGTTCGCCGAGCTGCTGCTTCCAACGGATGCTGCCTTTGCTCTCGTCAATGGCGAAGACGAACCCGTCGAGCGACGTGGCGTACAGCATGGGCGACCAGGCCGCCGGTCGCGAGTGCATCGCGCCGCTCGATTCGAGGCGATACTTGATTCCACCGCCTGCCGGATCGGCCACGTAGAAGTAGCCATTGTCCGTCGTCCAACTGACCGTGAGCGGCGTCGTCATCGGCGGCGAGAGCACGCGGCCGGTCGATTGGTAATTCCACGGCGTCTGATGCACGCCTGCTTCAAGGTCATAGCCCTCGATCAGGCCGGAGACCATCGGCACGAAAGCGTGGGTCTCAGTGATACCCGGCCCGGCACCCGGGGCACGGGTGACCCGCTTCTTCCAGGCGATGCCGCCGTCCTTGCGATCAAGGACAAATAGCGTCGAGCCGTTGAGCACCACCACGTGCTTCGAGTTGGCGGCCGGCTCGCTGCTGGAACCTTCGCGAGTGCCGACGCGGGTTTCCCACAGCGTGCGACCGGTTTCCGCGTCTAGCGCGGTGAGCATGCCCAGGCTCGACTGGACCAGCAGCAGGCCGTCGACATAGTTGACGTACTCAATGCGACCCGTAACTTGCGGAGAGCCGACTTGCGCAAACCACGCTCGCGTGAGTCCGTGCCGCGCGGCCGCGGGCTGCGAGATCATGCCTTGCGAAAATGCAGGCGCCGCGAGTGCCGCGAGTCCGAGAAACAGTACGAGCGTCGAGCGTCCAGCATGGCGCATGAAGTTCACCAGGGTATCGGGGAGCTGTTCCGGCGGGGAAGGGTTGCCCGGCGTGCGCGTCGATCGCTCGGCCGCCCGGCTACTTCTACTATAGTCGACTCCGGCCCGGCTGCCAGCGTTCAGTGGGCACCCTGGCGCAAGGTGGTTGCCAGCAGCGCGGCTCAATTTTGCCGCTAGACCAACGGCCGTCCGGTGCGCTAGGATGGCGTGAATCCTCGCAAATTCGCACCGACAGACTGCTGATGACCGATCGCTCGCCCCACAACCTGACGCCTGACCAGATCCAGGAACTGGTGGGGTATCTTAATTTCTCGTCGGGTGCGCCCGATTCTCAGTTTTTGGCGAATCTGAATCGGTTGTTCGCAGCCGTCGAGGCGCGCACCCCCTCGGGGGGCGTCTGGCCGGCGGTCTGTGCCGAGCTTTCGGCAATGGTCGAGGAGCTGGCCACCAGCGAAGGGGCGTTTCGCGACGTCGAGCAGGCGCGGAATGTCTTGCGGCTGGCAGGGGAAGTGTTGCCCGGCGCCTATTCCGAATTCCATCGCGACCTGCTGTTTCATCAAAACGTCGATGACTTGTGGCAGCCGCTGTTCGCGGGCCGGGCAATCGAGGCCCTGCTCGTGCAAGGCGGCCCCTGGGGCGGCACTTGGGAGGATGACGAGCGCATCGTCACCGGCGCGATCGACCAGCTCAACGACTTCATCGGGCACCGGCCCGTGGCCGTGCTGCGAACTGCGCAGAAGATCGAACCCTATGCCCATGAATGGGTGCGCCCGGTGCCGCTGTTCATTCGCGGGGCGGGCGTCGGCGCGGGTCGCTACCACGACGTCGTCACGCTCGCGCTGGAGATCCTGCAAGCGACGGACCCCACGATTCTGCGCCGGGCGTGGTTCGACCCAATCCATCTGGACGAGCTGGCGTTCGATCCGCGGGCGTACGATTTCGATCACCCGGCAAACAAGCGGCCGAACTATCATTTCGGTCAGTGGGATCCGCACCTGATCGACGGCAGCGGTTTTTATCGCCGCTTCGTTGTGCAGCAGGTCACGCTCGACGTACTGCTCGATCGGGTTGTCGAGGGTGGCGAGATCCCACGTGACCAGGCCCTCGTCGAAGCGGCCGCCGTGCTGGCCGGCACGATGCTGATGGCCTCGGGCACCAGTGGCAACGGTCCCGACGCGCACGACTCGGCCACGACCCTGGCCACGCTGTTGCCAGAGATCGCTGCATATCGCGACGCGTTCTATACGCAGTTCATCGCCAAGCTCGAAGGTCCACATGGCGAGCGTCTGCGGGCCGAGGCCAAACAGCGGAAGCAGCCGCTCGCCGGCGCTCGGCAACATTTGAATCAGCAACTTGCACGTCGCCGGGCGTCGCAGCTCGAACACGTCCACCTGGCATTGCTCTTTGCGCGAATGGGCTATCCCGAGGCGGCGATGCGGCAGGCGCAGGTAGTGCCCGTGGCGTCGGCCCGCATGGTCTGCGAGATGCAGTGCCGGCTCACATCGGCCCAGCTTGCGATCGGGCGCGGAGAGCTTGATCAGGCCACGGCGTGGCTCTTCGAAGTTGAAGACCACCTGCATCGCGCGATCGCCTGCGGAGCGCTGGTTGATCCGTGGAACATCCTGGGATTTCAGGGGCAGTTCAGCCTGTTTCCGGCGCCGGAGAACAGCGTGCCCGACCATCGGCTGGAACAACTGATTGAGCTGTTGGAGCAGTTGGTGGGACTGTACGCGCGGCTGTGGAGCGCGGCCGCGGCGGGTGATCACGCCCCGATCCAAGAGACGATTTCGGCCCGGCTCGGGCGCCTGACTGCCTGGTGGGATCAGTACGCGCCGACCAGCATCGAAAGCGTGGAAGCCTTCAGCGGAGCGGAAGCCTTCGATTCGGCGCGTGAAGTAGCCGAAACCTTGGCCGCGTTTCATCAGGCGGGCGCCGCGGCGGGCGACATGGCCTTCTGGCGAAAGCGCGTCTCGCAGTTCAACTCTCCCAAGGCCTACGCCCTGGTCGTGGCCACGCTGATCCAACAGCCGGACGCCGTCGCCGCGATGGCGCTGCTCATGCAATGGCTCAGCCAGATCGGCATGATCGCGCTCAAGCAAGGCGAGTACTCATTTCACACGCTTGCCCAGCGATGGCTTGCGCACGTCGCGACTGCCACGGAAATGCCCCCCGCGGAACGCCGGGCACTCGTCGTGCGCTTTCTTGAACTCCTGGAAGCGAACGCCGAAGATGGCTGGCAGGTGCCGCGGCTGGAATTGCTGGGGGCGCCGGGGGGAGGCTCGGCAGACGACGACCTCGAAGATGCTGACGCCGAGGAGGAGGACGACGAGCTGTTCGGCGCGGCATATGAAGACGTCGTGTACATCGACAGCACGGCCGACGGCACCGACGCCGACATGCTCGAAAGTGGCCCCGGTCCGGCGACCGATTTCGAACTGGAGCACGAAGCGCGCCGCGTGAGCGAGCAGCTCTCGCTGCTGCAAACCGTGGCCCAGCTCTGGAAGCGAGCTGCCCTGGCGCTCGGTCCCTCGAGCGACGCCCCGCTCGATGAGGAAACGCTCGGCCATTGGCTGGCTCAAGCGCGGGCCAACCAGCAGGGTCTCGTGCAATTGTTGCATTCGGTGAGCGACTGCCGCCTGCCCGCGCCGGCGAACAATCGCGATGCGCTGCTGGAGTTCGATCGCCGTCGTTCGATCAAGGAGTCATTGACTGAGAAGATCGTGCTCGCCGCCATCGACCTGGCCGATGCCGCCCGGATTATGGAAGCGGCACTGCCGGCAGGGGCGACGGGTGAGTCGGCGGATGTCACGGTCGACGTGCTGCGGGCGATCGTGCGCGAAGACCGCCAGGCCGTGGCCGATCGGTGGGACGAACTGCTTGGGCATCTCGAGCAGCAAACGCTGCTCTATGTGCCGGTAAGTAAGGGGGGCGATCCCGAGCGGCTGGTGCTGGCACGGGCGCTGCAGCAACTGTTGCGCGATCTGCTCCAGTGGCTGCCGAAGCTGGGGCTGTTGCGTGAAACGTGCCAACTGCTGGAGGTGGCCCGGCTGATGGAGTCCGCGCATCCCGTGGGTCCCGGCGCGATCAGCGAATACGACCGGCTGTTTGCCGCGGGCTATGAATCGCTGGTCGAAGCGGTCGTGGAAATGTCGACGTTCAATGCCGAGAATCCGCAGCAGGCGAATCGGCAAGATGCCGAGCTGGTCGAGATCCTGGAGCACATGACCGAGTCGCTGCTGAAGCAGTGGCTCGCACACAGTCGAACCCTCCGGCTTTCGGTGCTCGAACGCATTGCCGACGAACGGGGCTGGCAGTCGTTGGTCAACTTTATCGAGCGCTACGGAGCGGGCATCTTCACCCAGCAGTTCTTGAACCTCGGCAACCTCCGCGCGATCTTGCATCAGGGGGTCGACGTCTGGCTGGAACGGCTCTCCGAGAATCCGCCCGCCGAAGATGAACCAGGCGCGGGGCTGATCGCCGAACTCGACGGCAAGCTATCGCGGGCAGACGCGGTGAAGCACCTGAGCCTGGTGATCGAAGCCGTGGCCGAGAACTACGCCGAGTATCGCGACTACAACAGCACGACCACTCAGAGCGACCGCGGCGACATGATCTACACGCTGCTCGACTTTTTGCGCCTGCGCGTGCATTACGATCGCGTGGCGTGGCATCTCAAACCGGTTTTGATTGCACACTCCGTGCTGGTGAGGCGCGGACGCGCCGGCGCAGCAGCGCTCTGGCGCGATGCGCTCGCCGAACGTACGGGTGAACTCGCCAATTCGCTGGAGGCCAAAGGCCGGGACCTGCGCGCGAAATATGCCATGCGGCTGCCGACCGTGACCGATCGACTGGCCGAGCGTTTCGTTCAGCCGCTGGCGATCGACCGGCTGCAAGCGCTGATTCGCCCGGCCATGGAAGCGCGGAACACGGACGAAGCCGAGCGCGGCGATGATCCGTTCGCGCAGCTTGAGCGCGAGGCGGCCGAGCTGGCCGAAGAGCCGACCGGTGTGGGGCTGGAAGTACCGCAGTGGCTGGCGAGCCTCGAGCAGGAAGCCAGCGAGCAACTGCAAGCGGCGGGTTTTCTTGCTCAGCCGGAACCCGTGCAGGTAAGGCTAGAGCAGGTCCTGCTCTCGCGCGAGGCCGTCGAACAGCAGTTCGAAGGCTGGGAACGGCATCCGCATTAAGCCGTTGCATCTGGGCGCCACTGCCTGTCTTGTCCGGGCAAGCCAGGCAGTGGCACCCGGCGGCAGTTTGCCAAGTTGCTTGACTCGCGATTCGGGATGCCTGACGATGTCGGGGAATTCATCCACGTCGTTGGACTGCCCCAACTTCGCCCCCCGAGGAAGCTTCCGCCATGAATCGTCGCTTGCTGCTAACGCTGGCTGTCGTACTCGTCGTCGTTACTTCCGTCGCGCTCGCTCAGGACAAGGCAAAAGCCAAGGCTCGTCGCGAAGCGCCCGATCGCCCGGAGCCCACCGTCGCCGATTTTGCGTATGGCACCGACTCCGAGCGGCAGAAGTTCGACTTCTGGAAAGCGGAGTCGAAGGAGCCCACGCCGCTGGTGCTCTTGATTCACGGTGGCGGCTGGAAAGGCGGCGACAAGACCGGCTACGGCACCAGCGCGATCAAGCCCTATCTCGACGCCGGCATCTCGGTCGCGTCGATCAACTATCGCTTCATCGATCAGGCCATGCAGCAGAAGGTTGAGCCGCCGGTGAAGGCCTGCCTGCATGACGCCGCACGAGCTTTGCAAACGCTGCGCAGCAAGGCCCAGGAGTGGAACATCGATCCCCAGCGAGTTGGTGCGACGGGTGGTTCGGCCGGCGCCGCCACCTCGTTGTGGCTGGCACTGCACGACGATCTGGCCGATCCGAACTCGCAAGATCCAATCGCCCGCGAGTCGACGCGGCTCACGTGCGCGGCGGTTGTCGGGGCACAGACCTCGCTCGATCCCAAACAACTGCGCGAGTGGATTCCCAACAGCATTTATGGCGGCCATGCGTTTGGCTTCGCGGGCCCGGGGCGTTCGCGCGAAGACGAGTTTGAGCTGGCGCTGGCCAATCGCGAAAAGATTTTGCCCTGGATCAAGGAGTATTCGCCGATCGAACTCGTGACGAGCGACGATCCGCCGGTGTATCTCGAGTACTCGCGGCAGTCGCCGCCGCCGAAGATCGGCCAGGTCGAAAAAGACCCCACGCACTCGGCCATGTACGGCGTGCAACTGGTCGAGGTGATGAACAAGGCCGGACTCGAAGCGATCGTCAGCTACCCAACGCATGACGATGACGCGTACGGCTCGGTCGAGAAGTTCCTGATCGAGAAGCTCAAAGGGAAGTAGCGGCCGTGGAATCAAAGCTCACGGAGGAAACATCGATAACCTGAGAAGGAGACTTCCATGGCTATCCAGGACTACACGATCGAGCGCGTGGCCCAGTGGCTGGCTAGCGCGCGGAGTGCCGTGGTGTTCACCGGCGCCGGGATGAGCACCGAAAGCGGCATTCCCGACTTTCGCTCGCCCGGCGGCGTGTGGTCGCAGAACAAACCGGTGTACTACGACGAGTTTCTCCGCTCGGCCGACGCCCGGTTCGAATACTGGCGGCAGAAAGCCCTGGCGGCCGCCGACTTCGAACGCGCCGAGCCGAACGTCGGCCATCAGACGATCGCCCGCTGGGAGCGCGAAGGTCGCATTGCGGGAGTGATCACGCAGAACATCGATGGCCTGCACCAGCGCGCCGGAAACCGGTGTGTGCACGAGTTGCACGGCACGGTCCGCTGGATCGTGTGTGTCGATTGCCAGGCAAAATACGAACCGCTGCCGCTGCTCGCCTGGTACCGCGAACATCAGCAGGTTCCTGCCTGTGAAGAGTGCGGCAGCGACCGGATGAAAAGCGCGACCGTGTCGTTCGGGCAATCGCTGCCCGCGGAGACGCTGGAAGCATCGCTGGAGCTCGCGCGGCAGTGCGATTTGCTGCTGGCGATCGGCTCGTCCCTGGTCGTTTATCCGGCGGCGGGACTCCCCGAAGTGGCCCGTCGCGCGGGCGCGAAGCTGGTGATCATCAACCGCGATCCGACAGATCAGGACGAGCTGGCGGACGCCGTGATTGCCGAACCGATCGGCCAGGTATTAACGGGCATTGATGCGTCGATGCGGCAGCTTTTGCGCTAAGAGGCACGAAATCGGCGTGCACACCCCCCGGCATCCAGGGGCGTAAGGCCCTTGCTGCTCTTTGGTTAGGCATGCTGCCACTCTGCCGGGTGGGAGGTTTGCGAAACTGGCCTCGATTCGATAACATCAATCCACGTTGATGCGACCGTTAGAGTTTACCGAGTTCCCTCCGGGTGTCATCCGAATGCCGCGAACCGACCACATCACGGTGCTTTGGCGGATGCTCGCGATCGTTCGATCGGATGGAACTGGCAGACCAGGTTGGCATCCGGTTGCCGCACTGAACCCACCCGCCTCACGTCTCGATTCGGCTATGTTTCCCGAACTGCGAAAGCTGGCTTCCAGCCTGTAACAGTTCAGCCCGAGTGTGCGCCAGAGACGACCCGTTAGTCCCGCCTCGAACAACGTCCCCGACCCCCAAAGGACGCCCACCATGATTAAGCTAATTGCCATCCTTCGCACGTGCATCGCCTGCCTCCTGTTGGCCGGTTTTGCCACCCATGCCGGTGCTCAGGACGTTTACAAGTCTCGAGCCGAAATGCTCAACGCCGAAGCCGCCAGCAAGCAGGCCAACGCGGCGATCATTGGCGCGATTGCCAACTATGAAAAGTCCGCGGCCGAAGCAGCCAAGCTGGGTCAGGAAATCCGCGAGAAAGCCGCGAACAACGACTACCTCGAAACCGAGGTCTACTACAAAAAGCGGGCCCAGTATCACGCCTATCAGGCAGCGCAGGAAGCGGCGCGCCAGGCGATCCGATCGCAGGGCGAACCAGTAAAGCACGTGAATCGTGCGGTCTCCGCGCGGATCGTGACCGAAACGGCCAGCGGCAAGCCGGCCAGGGTGATGTGGCCCACGCTGTTTAAGGCAGCCTCCTACGAAGTGACACGCCGCCATATCGACGCGCTCCTGGCCCGACGCACCGCCGAAGACAGCGGCGTCGGCTCGCTGAACTGCGTCGAGACGATGACTTGCCTCGACGAGCTGAAGACGAGCCTGCGGTCGAACATCCACCGCTATAGCTCGCACGACTACCTGGCCGCCCGGCGGTTTATCGAGATGCTTTCGCAGGAAGTGCAGATGCCGATGCTCGATGTGCCCGAAACGCTGGACCGGGTGGCAGGACACTAAACTCGGTCGTTGCTGCGTGCGACGGGTGCTTCGCAATTGTGCCCCGCGCTCAACCCGACTCGATTTACATGAGCGGACTCCTTTTGGTTTGCTTGTCGGGCCGGGTGGTGTACAATGGCGGACGTACTTTTCGCGAGTTGAGCCGGCAAGAGTAGCCAACCAGCCTGAGTTTCTCACCTCTCGCAAGGAGACGACTCATGCTCAGGTTGCTGTCGCGCGTTCAGCAGGACGACCTCTTAGCGCGCGGATTCTCGCGCCGCGACTTCGGCCGCATCGCTCTGATGCTGGGGAGCGCGGCCACGGTGCCGCTGTTCTGTGAAGCTTCGCTCGCACAGCTTTCGGCCGTGAAGAACCTCCCGCCCGACGCGGTGAAACTGAACGCCAACGAAAACCCGCTCGGCCCCGCGCCCGAGGCGATCGAAGCGATGCTCGCCGTGCTCAAGCAGGGTGGGCGCTACTCCTACGATCTGACCGACAAGTTTCGCGACACGCTGGCCGCGGCTGGCGGCCTTGCGCCGGATCAGGTGATGGCCTTTCCCGGTTCAAGCGCGCCGCTCACGCAAGCCGTGCTCGCGTTCACGTCGCCCCAGCGGAGCCTCGTGGTGTGCGATCCCGGCTACGAGGCCGCGGAGCTCGCCGCCAAGTTTCTCGGCGCGCCGGTCAAGCGCGTGCCGCTTACCAAGGACTACGCCCACGACGTGCGGGCAATGATCGCAGCCGATCCGCAAGCTGGGTTGATCTATATCTGCAACCCGAACAATCCGACTGGCACGCTCACGTCGGACGAAGACATCGACTGGGCCGTGGCGCATTTGCCCAAGGGCGCGGTGCTGCTGCTCGACGAAGCATACACGCACATCTCGGGTGCCCGGCTGCGCGACGACCTGGTCGCAAGCGGCAAGAACGTGATCATCCTGCGAACGTTCTCCAAGATATACGGAATGGCGGGCCTGCGCGCTGGCGCGGCGCTGGGCCGGCCGGACTTACTCGCGAAAATTCGCCCCTACAGCTCCGGCGCGCTGCCGATCACGGCGATGGTCGCGGCCACGGCGAGCCTCGAGTCGAAGGACCTGGTGCCGACGCGGCGAAAGCTGATCGCCGACGTGCGACAGAGCGTGTTCGACTTCATGGACCGGCACGGTTTTGCCTACGTCCCTTCGGCCTCGAACAAGTTCATGGTCGACGTGGGCCGCCCGGGCGAGGAGTTCATCCTGGCGATGCGCGAGGAGAAGGTCTATGTCGGACGGGTCTGGCCGAGCTGGCCGACGCACGTTCGCGTCACGATCGGCACGGCTGCGGAAATGGAAAAGTTCCAGATGGCGATGCTGAAAGTGATGGCGAAGCGCAACGCGGCCACGGCGGGCGGCTAGCGGGCCGGCGTTTTCAGCCCGACCGGTTTGGCGCTGAACCGGCGGCCAGCTATTGCAGCGTTTCAGCGTGTGGTAGAATTGCAAGAACCAGTTTCCGCGGGCGTAGCTCAGTTGGTAGAGCGCTAGCTTCCCAAGGATTTCGCCCACTGCGCATTTCTTCGGCCGAATGGCCCATCGTGTAACGGCTTAGGTGAAGAGGATCAGAACCGTATACCCGTTTCTCGAGCCCGAAATACCCGTCTGCCATGCGAATCCCCGAGCGCAAAGTACACAAGGCCAGCGGCCACGACCGTGTCCGTTGGAACAAGGAGGAGTACTGGTTCGGGAAGCACGGTTCGCAGGAGAGCGACGACCGCTACAAGGCCTGGGTCGCTGAACTGCTCGCCGGCAACCCGGATCCGCCGTCACGGCCGCGGCAGCTGCTCGAAGTCGACGAGCTTGCCGGCCGGTTCCTCGACATGGCCAAGCGCAGGTACAGCCGCGGCGAGTATCACAACCTGCGGCAAGCGATCGGGGCGCTGCTCAAGAAGCACGGCGACACCCGCGTCGACAACTTCGGCCCGAAGGCCCTGATCGAAGTCCGCGAAGCGATGGCGACCGCCGGCTGGCCGAGGCCTCGGATCAACGAGCAGATCAACCGCGTGCGGCGGATCTTCCGCTGGGGTGTGTCGCAAGAGCTGGTGCACGTGCACACCTCGCTCGCGCTGCGTGAGCTGCTGCCGATCCGCAAAGGCGAAAAGGTGGGCGACGTGGTGCCGCCCGAGTCGACGCCGGTGAAGCCGGCCAAGGCCTCGCAGATCGAGCAGATCCTGCCCGAGCTGGTGCCACAGCTGGTCGACATGCTGCAGCTGCACGCAATCGTCGGCATGCGTCCAGGTGACCTGGTGATCATGCGGCCGGGGGACATCGACCGCAGTGACGACGTGTGGGTGTACCGGCCAGCGAGTCACAAGAATGAGTGGCGCGGCCAGCACCTGGCATACGCGATCGGCCCGCGGGCTCAAAAGATCCTGGCGCCGTACCTCGAAAATCGCAAGCCTCACGTTCCGTGCTTCCAGCCGGCCGTCACGCGCAAGCAGCGGCAAGAGATTGTGCATGCGAAGCGGAAAACGAAACGTACCAACCAGGCGACCAAGCGGCTGATCAAGCGGCCGATGAAGATCAAGGATCACTACACAACGCAGAGTTATGGCCGGGCGATCCGGCGTGCGGCCGAGCGGCTGACGAAGGATGATCGCGAGGCGTTCCTGGCGCTACACTTCGCGCCGAACCGGCTGCGGCACACCAAGGCGACCGAGCTGCGGGCCTCGCACGGCATTGAAGCCGCGCGAGTCGCCCTCGGTCATTCGAATATCAGCACTACGCTAATTTACGCCGAAGCAGATCTGGCGAAGGCGAAAGCGATCGCCCTTGAATCCGGATAGAAGTCCGCCGCACAATGGCCCGCGAGCTGAGTGCGTACTTGTTGAACACGTCCGCGATCTGCCGCGCATGCTCCATCGACAACCCGACTCCCAGCGATCCGTCCGCCTTGCCGTCCTTGAGAATGATCACGCAAAAACGATCCTTAAAGCCGAGGTACCTTTCGAGCATGGTCACGACCTTTAGCCATTCGACGCCGCCGGCTGCTGACGGGAACCGATACCGGGTGCAGGGGAAACTGACTCCCCGTGGGTGTGCTGGCACTAGTGTACAAGCGAACACTTCTTTTGCAACTGTTTTGTTTTTGGCGATCACGTTTTTTTGTGCCCCTTTTGTGACGGGCTGCAGCCGTGGCCCATCGTACGATGAGGCCCTGCAACGATATACTGCCGAGCAGCAGGAGCTCGATCGTCTGAACGCAGCACAGAAAACAAACATCGAGACCCTGACGCGGATCCATCAGGAGATCGCCGCGACGGATCGGGCGCTCACAGCGACGGGTGCCAGCGAGCAGGCGGTCGCCGATGCTCGTGCGAAGCTGGAAGCCGCCAACAAGAAGGCAAAAGCTGAGCTCGTCGCCGAGGGCGACGTGCTCAGCAAGAAGATCAGCGAGCAGCAGAAGCGGGTTGCCGAGGCCGAGAAGCTCAAGAACTCCCTGTCGCCGTAGCACATGGAACTCAAAGACGCCACGATGCAGATCCCGCTGTCGACGTGCACTTTCAATGGTGGACAGCTCGGCGCTCGCATCGACGTGAAGGCCGACGGCCGAGCCTATCTGTGGCTGGTGGCCATGAGCAGCGATCCGCGGCAGAAGTCGATCCTGTACAACCTCGACCTCGACGGCCTGGCCGAGCTGCGGACGCTCGTCGAGAAGGCGACCGCCGCCGTCGCCGAGCTGCAGGCGGACGGCCGGATCGAGAAGCTCGAGCTGCGACGGGAGTAACTGCTTTTCCCCTTGGAGGAGGCGTTCAAATGCAAATCGAAGAAGTGAAGCGGATGATGGGCCAGTATGCCGAACTTTGTGATCGAGATAAGGAAGCTTTTGCAGGCCTCGGCGCGCTGAGGCCGTTGCCGCAGGCCATCCTGGCCCTGATCGAACACGTCGAGCTACAAGACGCTCGCATTGCCAAACTTGAGCAGGATGCGGGCAACGTCGGTGCCGTCTAGGGGTCGATCTATGACCGTCCGCCGGCGAACCGTCCTGATCGGAGCGGCGGCGATCGGCGGGGTCGCGGCCTGGTCGGCGAGCTCCTGGCTGCTGGCACCCCTGGTCGTCGTCTTTCCATTGGTTACAGGCTGATTCTATGCCCGGACGATCTTCGCTTGCCAGGCAGCGACAGCTCCCAAGTCGCATACACCGCCAGTAGATTATTGGTAGCAGGACAGGCCGGCTGGTCACGGATCGGCCAGCCGTGCTTGGTGAGGGTCCCCTCGGTAGGGCGGGCTGCGGGGCGGCCCAAGATGTACCAAATGTGCAAAAACACGCATAATTATGCAGGCCGACAAGAACGCCCGACTGCTGTGAGTTTAACGGTTCTGCAGGGTTTGCCGCAGTCCGGCACGGAACCTGCCGAAGAATCCTGCGGGGAAAATTGCGGTCCGCCTTGTGGCGCGGTAGTCTGCATTACATAATCTGGCCCAACCACCTAGCTGCCGAGTGGTGAACATTTCGGCATCCACGTGCGTCTAAAGGGGTAGATGCCCCTCGTTGTTTTCTGTGTCTTGCGGCGCTATCCCTGGCGTATGATTTAAAAGAGGGAGTTCAAAAGATGGCTATGGCAACTGACGACCTGAAGATCGAACTCGAAACTTACGAAGCCCACAAGCCGTCGCTGCTCGGAAAAGAGGGAAAGTACGTACTCATTTGTGGATCCGAACTCTCGGAACCCTGGGACACGTACGAAGACGCTCTCAAGGCTGGCTACGAAAAGTACGGCGTAAAGCCGTTCCTCGTGAAGCAGATCCAGGGAACTGAACGAGTCCAGTTCCTCACGAGAAGCGTATGCCGCAGCTAACGATTTCGATTGGCCCTGACGGCCCGGTGGTCGACGTCCGCGTCGGCCTCAGTGGCCCTCGCCTTTCGGCGATAATTGCAGCTCGACTAAAGCCCGCCAATCCTATTGGTGAACGCGCGCTGATCGATACGGGGGCGAGCTGCACCTGCATCGACCACACGGTTGTGAAGGCACTAGGGTTAACACCCACCGGCACGACGCTGATACACAGTGCTTCGACGGGCGGGGCACCGACCTCCGTTAGCACCTATGACATCGCCCTGTTTCTGATCACCAGCGACCAGCAATCGCACTCAATGCAGATCACACTTCCAGTGGTGGCAGTAGATCTGTCGTCTGGCAACACATTCCGCGTGCTGCTCGGACGCGACGTTTTAAACAAGCTGACGATGATCTATAACGGCCCCCAGCAGAGCATCCAGCTCAATTTCTAGGGCCTCACTCCTCTAAGATCGTGTAGTCCAGCTCCGGCGTGCCGGCCGCGGCCTTCGCAAACACACTCACCGCGTCGAGTCGCAGCACGGCGACATCGCCAGGCAGCAGCTTGACCAGCGGGTAGAACGTGCTCGACGGCTTGACGCCGATCGTGATGATCTGCCCTACCGTGCTCGACAGGTTGCGGAAGATCGCGTAGCCAGGCGTCGTGATGTCCGCGCTCACAATGAGCTGCTCTTCCGTCGTCGAGAGCACCTGCGTGTTGCTGAACTTCTTGGTGCCCGTCAGATCACGCTGCAGGTTGATCGTGTCGTACTTGAACACCTGCGAGCCCTTGGTCGCCTTGAGTCCCGCGGTGACCGTGATTTCGTTGGCCATGATCAGAATCCTTTCGTGTGTTGACCTGCGTCAGAGCTTCCGGCGGCAGATTACACTGCGTCCGGGTGACCAATGTCACGCAGGTAGTTGATCCAGCGAAACAGCTTCTCTCGAAAATCCAGCGCGCCACGGCAGGCTCGATACTCCTTCCCCCGGTGACAGGTGACCACGTGCAGCTGATACTCAAGCAGGAAGAGCGGGACGCCCACGCTGTGGCACAGGTGCGAGATCCCCGAGCAGACGCCCAGAAAGCAGAACGCGCTTGCAGCGAGCTCGACGCACGCCGAGACGCCCAGGTGCTTGCCGAGCAGGACGATCTCGCGATCGGGCACGAGCTCGCGGAGCACGTCGGCCAGCCGCACGAGCTCGGCTTCGCTGGGGTTCTTCTGCTCGGCCACGCTCACGCCGTCGACCTGCACGACGAGCGGGCCGTGCGTGTCGGCGAAGTTCCACCGCCGGCGGGTCGGAAAGTAGGGGGTCGACCAGATGCTGTAGCCGTCGATCTTCGCGTTGAACGGCTGGGGCGTGAGTACCAGCCGGCCGGGCGAGTCGAGCACGCTGACGATCTCGGCGTGCAGCTCGCCCATTTCCGGCGACCGATGGTGCAGGTGCACCGGTTCACCGCGCATCAGCGACATGTGCAGCAGGCAGTTGACCGTCGCCCACTGGTCGCCGAAGGAACTGTTGTGAGGCTCGAAGATCTGCGTCATGCGGCTGCCGGCAAGCCTCCTTCTTCGGCCTCGGCCCGCCGGATGGCTTCGTCAATCAGGCCCGGGAACGGATCAAGCGGATTGAGCTTGAACACGAGGCCCGTCTTGACAGCCTTCGTCGCGGCCTTCATGCGATCCGTCCATCCCCATTGGCCCTGACCATCACGCATCCACTGGGCGATCTCGTCGCGCCGCTCCTTGCACTGCTCGACGCCCCAGGCATCCATCAGCGCGGCCTTCGCGTTGCACGTGCACTGCGGCCCGGGCTGGATCCCGAGCACGGCGAGGATCTTCTTGAGCTCGGTCCCCGGCCCGTGGCCAGGTGGCCAGAGGTGGATCTGCTGCGCGGGGCGATCTTGCTCCTGCCGGCCGAGCACGGTGAATCCATATTGCTCGTTGGTGTGATAGGCGGCGAACCACCCACTGCCGGGCAGCCACTCCTGCAGGGCCGCGAAAATCCCCGGCCCGTCGTCTTCGCCCTTGTGAGCATGGCTCACCGTATCGTGCAACACGATCCAGCGGCGGACGAAAGGGCTGAATTTGCGAAGATCGTGCAGCACGCGATCCTTGGTGTGCACGCGGTCGAGGAAGAGCAGGTCTGTCTCGTCGACGGGCACTACTTCCGGTGAGTCGCGGTTGTCGATGATCCAACCCTCGTCGAGCGGTAGCCGCTTGATCAGCTGATCGTTCAGCTCGGTGTTGTGCGAGACGAGCTTCGCCGGACGGCCGGCCGCCCAGGCGATCAGGCTCTCGCGGCGATGCGAAAACTCCGTCACGCTTGCGCACTGAGCCGCCATGTCCCGCATTCGCGGCATGTGCTGGTCGAGATCTCGCGGCTGGGCGCGCGGCGGCCGGACGGCGTCGAAGATCTCCTCCAGTGTTTCGGGCTGCTTCGGCGCGGGCGGATTCAGGTGGGCGATCGGATCGGCAGCCAGGTACTCGAAGTGCTCGGCCGACAGTCGCCCGCCGCCGACGAAGTGCTCCCGCACGCGATCGAGCGGCAGGCCGAGCTCGACGTGCCCGAGCACGTAATTGCGCACCTTGTTCCACAGCGTCAGCGGATACTTGATCGGCTCCTCGCCGTCGTTGAACTTGTGGACCCACTTGAGAAACCCCAGGCACAGCGTCTGGTCGCCGCGCTGCCGGAACTTCTCATGAATGTACATTTCCTCGCCGCCGAAACCGCGGAAGTGTTCGTTGAACCCTGGCCAAGCGTCCTTCCGGCAGGCGAACAGGCCGAGCCCCTGGCCGGGGATCTCGAACTCGTCGGTCGGATCCAGGCCGAGCGGCTTCATGCCCAGCCGGACCAGGTGTGCTTCGTGCCCGGCGTAGGGCAGGTTCTGCGGAAACTCGATCCCGCAGGGGGCGCTCGAGGTGAGCGGCACGTTGTCGAGGCTGAGGAACTGGCACGTGCCGGCGGGCGTCTGGATCACGTTCACGCGCGAGCCTTCGTCGCACGTCTTCCAGGCGCTCCCCCACACGCCCCACATTTCATCACGCCAGATGTCGATGAAGTGCGTGTGCACGCCGGCCATGTGATCGAGCAGCAGCGGGCCTTGCACCAGGCCGCGGAAGTCCGGATGCTCGCCAAACCAGGCGATCAGACTCTCGATCGACTCCTTGGCGAGCAGCACGTGCGAGTCGATGCAGAGCACAATCTCGCCGGCGGCTTCTTTGAAGATCCGTTCACGGGGGGCGCTGGTGCCGACGACGTCGCCCATCGGAATGTACCGCACGCCGGAGTTGTGGAAGCGGAACCAGTTTTCGAGTTTGTTCTTGAGCACCTTCGACGTCGGCGCGTCGGGCTTGTTATCGACGACGATGATCTCAACTTGCGAGAGGTCGAAGTACAGCCGCAGCACCTGCACAACAAACCACACGTCGCGGTAGCTGTCGAAAACGGCCATGCCGATGGTCAACTTCGGTCGCATTACAGGAATCCTTTCCTAGGGAGCTGGGGTCGTGGTGGTCGTGGTTACGCCGCCGCACGAATCCGGACCGGTCGCGCCTGGACACGGGTTGCAGCAGGGGAAGATGTACGGGCCGTCTGGTGGCGTGCACGCGGAACCGAGTAGCCCGGGGAAGTACAGCTCAGCGACGTCGCCACTGCACGCGCAATCGCTCTCGTCGCCGCTGCAGGTATTAAGTGGGGAGAGGACAAAGAAGTGGGGGAAAGTGCTTCCGCACACGATGCTGCAATCGCCGCTGCAGGTGTACTCGGGATTGCAGGGAGCGGCGGTCGTCGTCGTCGTGGCCGAGGCACACGCCGCCGCGCACGCCGCGAACGTGGCATAGGGACCGCCGCAGTTTGGCCGCGTCGGTTCGCCGAGCTCACACGGTCCACCCTGAACGCAGGTTACCGTCCCGAAGCAGTCGCCGCCGGACTCGCCGCAGCAGTAGTAGGGGGCGGGGGTCGTTGTCGTTGTCGTTGTCGTCGTGGTCGAGCAGGACGCACTGGCGAAGCACAGGGGCTGGGAGGCAAACGGTCCGTCGCAGAAGCTGCAATTGATGTCGGCGAGACAGTCGTCGGGCGTCATTTGCACGCAGCCGGCAAGCGAGCAGTCACCTTCGAGCTGAGCGTTAGGATAGATCTCCGCACACAGCCAGGGGACGGGGGTGGTGGTCGTCGTCGTGGGAGCCGGCGTGGTTGTGGTCGGGGCCGCGGTTGTGGTGGTCGGGGCGCTGGTCGTCGTCGTACCACCGAAGCACGGCGTGCGCTGCCGCTCGCATTCTTCGTGGGACGGCAGCGCCGGAGGTGAGCAATCACACTCCTCGCCACAACCATCGTCGATCAGATCCCAACCTTCCGCACCGTCACCACCCCACAGGCAGCCCGTGCCACAGGGATTGGCTGTCGTTGTTGTCGGGACTTGTGGACACGGCGCCGTGCAGGCCATCTTCTTGAGTGATGACCAGCCCGTGCCCGGTGAGCTGGGCGCCTCGGAAGTGCACTGCACGACTGTTGGCTCGGGACTGCAGGGATCGCATACCGTGCAGCCGCAGCCTGAGAGAAGAGTCCACTCGTCTTCGCGTGGATCCCACCAATAGCAGGCGTTGCCGCACCCGTAGCAGCCAGACCCAAGGATCCCGCCGCCTCCGCCGCCCCCCCCGCCGCCGCCCCCGCCGCCGCTCGTTGTTGTTACGCCGCCAATCCCTCCAGTTTCGCACAAGCCGCCGCCGCCAAGCCCACCAGATCCACCGCCACCGCCACCCCCGCCCCCGCCGCCCCCGCTAGGGTTCGGGCACGGGAGCGTCGGAGCCGGGCATTCCACGTACGGCGGGCAGTCGCCACCGTCCGTGCGTTCCCAGCCGAACGGTGTGCAAATCCACTGGCACTCGCACGGCGGCGGTTCCGTGGGGACACATGTCGTCGTTGTGACCTCAGGAGCCAGCGTTGTTGTCGTCCCGCACTCCAGCTCAGTTGGTTCCGGGGGATTACGGATGCAAAGTGTATAGGTGCATTCCCCCGCCTCACTGCCACAGAAGTCCGGATAGAGCGGCTGGCAAACGGGCTCTGCGGTCGTCGTGGTTGTGGTCGTTGTGGTAGTCGAGCCACTCGGGGCAGGCGTCGTCGTGGTGGTCGTTGGACACTGACACGGGACGCTGGTCGTGGTCGTCGTCGGTGTCAGCTCCGAGCAGCCGTTGTCGTCGAGCGTCCACACACCGGCGACGTCGTCCCAGAGCCATTTGGCCATCCCCTCGCAGAGCGGCCCACCGGGCGTGGCGGTCACCGACGTAAGGGACCGCGGCGCGGCGCTCACGATCACGCGGCTACCGGCCTCAGTGACCATGTCGAATTCATCGCCAGCCCCCAGGAACCAGCTTGAGGCTATCGTACCGAACCGTTCGCCCCCGGTCGTGGCATTTGCTTCGGCATGGAACGGCGTGAAGCCGGTCCCCTGGCGCTCAGGCGAGATCTCGCTCGGTCCGTTGAAGAGGATCTTGGCCGAAGAAATCCCGCTGGCACGTGGCTTACAGACGCAGTACACCCGCACGCCGTCGCGGTACATGTGATCGCCGATCTCCATCGCGGCGAACGCGGGAATCGCTTCGTCGGACGTGTTGTAGACCGCCTGCGGCGAGACCTTCATGAAGCTCATGCTGCGGGTGCTCCCTTGCCGGCGTCCGGCTTGCCCTGCGCTGCCCGGCGGTCCTGGTCACGCAGGCCGGCGGCGATCTTTTCGGTGAGCCGTCGCTCGGCATAGCTCACGTCGACGTTCACCTCTTCGCGGTTGCGGCTCGCGCGGGTGTACGCCTTGCCGTCTTCGCCCACGGACCAGGTGACCTGGCGGATCGCACCGTCGGGCGCGAGCTCCTTGAAGCCGATGTAGGTGATCGAACCAGCGTCGGTCGTCCGGTAGCTGTCCTCGATCGCGTCGAGATAGTAATCGAGCCGCTCGTTGACATCGTCGAGATTGTCCTCGTCGTCTTTCAAAATGTTCAGCACGACGTCGGGCTTCACGACGTACCGCGGCTCAGTCCCCAGCTCGCCGAAGTCGCGCTCGCGCTCGTGATGCCGCCAGGCCCGCGTCTCATTGTCACGCAGCGAGACGGCCACCCGCAGTCGCAGATCGGCCGGCAGCTTCTTGTAGTTGCCTGAGTCGTCGACCAGGCGGTACACCGGCTCGGAGAATTTCACGATCCCCAGGTCGCGGTCGATTGTGAAGCTACCGGGATAGAACCCCGGGCTGCCCGGCTTGATCTCTTCGGGATCGATCGCCGCCACGCTATTGACCGTCTCGCTCGAATCGTCGCGGTAGAACTCGCCGTAGACCCAGGCCGGCAGGTTGTGATCGACGCCTTCAATCGTGTGCTTGTCGATCTGCTCGGCCTCGATCGGCAGGATCTCGGCCCGATTGACTTCGAGCGGCTCATCTTCGTCGTCGACGATCTGCGGCAGCTCGAAGGGCTCCTTGATTCGGTACCACTTGCAGAACGACTCCTTGGCAAACGACCGCAGCTCCAGGTCGTCGATGTTGAGCCAGTAGGGGAGATCCGCGAGCATCAGCTCTTCGTCGCCCGGCGTCGGGTTGTAGCTCACGTCCTTGAGCAGCACGATCTCGCCGCCCACGTCCTTGGCCACTGCCTCCAGCTCGAAGTCCTGCTGGTAGCGCGTCTTGCCGGCGACGGCGATCAGCTTGTCCGGCTTCTCCGGAATGTCGATCGCCAGCGACGGCTCGAGCACGTCGTTGCCCAGCGGCAGCTCGATCCCCTCGCCAAGCGGCAGCACGCGCACCGTGTCGTCGAGGCCCAGCACGACGTGCATGCCGAGGCCCTCGGTCACACGGGCCAGCTCTTCGGCTGGGTGCGAGTAGTCCCACGCGACCGGCGGGAATTGGTCCTCGGGCACCTGCTCGATGTTGTAGTTCTCTTCGCCCATCGCTTCGAAGAGCAGCTCGACGAGCTCGCGGGCGTTTTTCTCGGTGCCCGTGATCACCTCGTTGTCGTTGCGGCGCGTGTTGTAATAGCCGCTGATCTGGCCGCCGCCGGAAACCTGCTGCCACTTCCACCGCCGATCGAGGATGTACAGCGCGAGCCGCCGCTTGCCGTCGCCGCCAATTTCATAGGCGAAGCGATCCAGCTTGCAGTTCTGAAACGTGATCACCAGGTTGCCGTACGCGATTCGCAGCTCGCCCACCTCGGGCACCAAGGTATCCGGCGGCACGTAGATCGTGCACACCGAGGGGCTGATCCCATGGTTCAGCGTGAAGCTGCCCGACAGGATCTGCGAAATGTTCGGGTAGTGAAACAGCCCTTGGGGCATCGGCGGCGTCTCCTAGAATGCCGTCGGCGGAGTGAGCGTGAACGGAGAGGCCGATTCGTACGTGTAGGACCAGCTCACCGGGTAGTGCGTGTACCGATCGCCGCTCTTCTTCGGCGAGCCGTAGGTCACGGTGAACTTGTCGTTCTGCGGCGAGTCCAGCAGCGCGGCGGGAATCCCCGGATAATTGCTGAAGCCGACGGCGTTGCCGCTCTGCGTGGCCCGGCAAACGGTCTGCTCGTGCGTCTGCTGCTCGATCGGCGCGCCGTTTAGCGGTTCGAGCAGGGCGGTCCGGGCGCCGCCGTTGCCCGTGTAGCTGATCGTCTCGGAGTAGCTGACGATGTAGCCGCTCGCCCCGGGCGTCTCGACGTCTCCTTCGAGCACGATGTTGAACGTGCGGCGGTTGACGAGCTCGGTGCCGCGACCGTCAGGATAGCTGACCGGCGTCGTGACGCGCACGCCACCGATGCACGCGCTCGAGAGTAGCTGGTGCGGGACGCCGACGCCGGCGAGCGTCATGACAAAGTCCCCGCCCCCTTCGCTGAAGGCGTTTTCGAGCTCGGCCAGCTTCGTGAGCAGCGTCGCCTGGTTGGCCTCGACGAGCGCACCCGTGATGTTGAACGTGTTGGTGACCGACAACTGACGCTTGAACTCGTCGAGGTTCGAGCGTTTCGTGATGGCCACGCCGGCGGTGCCGATCACAAACTGATAGCCGCGGTAGGTGATTTGCATTAGGATCGCCCCGCCTGGATGCCTTCCTTGGTCCGCCGGTCCGCCGCGGCCTTGGCATCCGCCGCGCGTCGCTTCTCAGCCTGGTCGACGATCGCCTGCACGAGCTGCTCTTGCAGCGGTTCGAGCTGCTCGGCGATCTGCCGGGCGAGATCCTGCGTGTTGGCCTCCATCAGGATCCGGATCTCGCTCTCGATCTTCGCGACGTTGCCCTGGGCGCCCTGGGCAGCGGCCGACGACGCCGCGGCCTGGGCCTGGGCATCAGCCACACGCGTCTCGCCGCCCGCGAACAGGTCACCTCCGCCGGCAGCCAAGGCGCGCTGACGATCAGCCGCAGCGGCCTGGTCGCCGAACTCGTTGTAACCTCGGGCCGTGCGGCTCTCTTCAGCGGACAGGCTCTCGCCGCGATCGAGCTTTTCCTTGATCCGCCGGAGCTTGTCCTGCTCGATCGGATCGGCCTGGCCGAAACGTTCCAGGTCGCTGCGGTACTTGTCGCGATCGGTGTCCGCGGCACGTTGGGCCTCGTCGGCGATCTGCTTCGCCTGGGCGGCCGTCTCCCGAGCGGCGTCGAGCTGCTTGCGGGCGCCGTCGACGGCGACCTGCTGGGCTCGCTCGGTGATCGAGAGCTTCTCTTGCTCGAGCCGCTTCAGCTCCTGCGTGATCTCGACGACGGCCTGGGCCGTGATTTCGGCCTGAGCGAGGGCCGATTGGTTGTTCGGATTGTTAGTCGCGTTCTGAGCGGAGCTGCCGGCGATCGCCTGGGCCACCGCAAGCTGCCGCCGCGCGTCGCGGAGCTGCTCGCTATTGGTGAGCTGGTCGGCGCGCAGACCTCGCTCTTCGAGCGGGATCGACTTGTCGGCCAGGACCGACGCACGAGCGCGGAGCCCTGTCCCCTCGGCGCCGAGGCCTCGCAGCTGCGTGTCGTACGCCTGGTCCTTGCCGGCCCGCTGCCGGAGGTCGGCCGCTTCGCTCTCGCCGGCCGCGATCCGCTTGAGCAGGCTCTGCTCGGCGTCGGTGATTCCGAACAGGAACTTGTCGACGCCGGCCTTGAAGTTCTTGTCAAAATAGTAAAGCGTGCCCACAACACCCGCCGTGGCAACGGCGGCAACGCCGAGCGTGGCGATGCCGGCAGCTCCACCGACCGCCGCACCGGCACCCGCGAGCAGGCTTCCGGCGCTGCCGCCTGCGGCACTTCCCGCCGCGCCGGCCGCAGCACTGCCCAGTGCACCAGCAGCACCGCCTGCGCCTCGTGCGGCCCCCGCAGCACCGCCTGCGGCCTCGACCGCCGCCGCGGCGGCCCGCACCTGCAGATACTTCTGCCAGGCCTCGGTCAATCCACGCATCACCGTGATGCTGCCCTTGGCCACGCTGTGGAACGCTTCGAAGCGGACGATCACTTTGAGGATCTTCTCGGCGTCGTCTTCGGCCACGGCCCCCAGGTACGTCAGGCCGCGGGCCACCTCGAGCGCACCGCGGCCGGCCTTCAGCAGCGAGTCTTCGAGCTTCTTGTTTCCGGTTTCAATCGCCTTGGTGCTGCGTTCAACGGCCCGCTCGGCCTCGGCGGCTTGCTTGGCTTGAAACTCCCCGTGGGCGTTGGCGAGCGACTGATCCAGGGCGTGCGAGTCTTTCACGAACTCGGCTTCCGCTTTGCGGCGGTCGGCCAGCTCCTTGTCGATCTCCTTGGCCAGCCGCGCGCCCCACTTCATCTGAGCATCAGCCTTAGCGGCCGCGGCCTTCTCGACAGACTTCACCTCTTCAGCGAGTTCGCGGTCGATCTCCTTCGCAAGCCTCGCCGCCCATCGCATCTTCTCAGATTCCTGCCGCTTCAAATCGGCATCCATCTGCTTAGACAGGCGAGCGCCCCACCTCACTTGGGCAGCTTCCTGGTCCTTTAAATCTTTGTCCATTTGCTTAGAAATCGCCGCCCCCCATTTGATCTGGGAAGCCAGTTTTTCCTTGTTGGCTTTGTCCTGTGCCTGGGCGATCTCGTTATCAATCGCGAGCTGCTCGCGAGCACCTTGGGCGAACGCCTTTTGCTGCTCTGCAAGTGACTGCTTCTGCATCTTGCCGACACGAGCCAAGTAGTCGGCGAGAGCTTTTTCAGCGTCTCCGGAATTGAGCGACGGAATTTTGAATCGTTGGCGTGTAAGGTCATCCTGGAGCTTCCTAGCCCGACCGTGGATGCGATCGAAGACCGCCTCCCAGTCTTGCGTCAGCTCTGTGCCGAAGCGGAAGTAGATCGCTTTGTCGTCTTCAGCAACCATTTAGAGCGTCCTTGCTAGGGCCACCAGCTCCTGCATCCGCTCGCGTTCCTTGCGGGCGTCCTGAATGCGATCACACTCCCTGATCACACCATCGACTACAGCTAAGTTATTTACCAGAACGGAGTCTCGCCGTTCACGTCGCGAGAGACAGACGCCGCCTGTCGCTTTGACCAGGCGGTAGAGAACCAGCGTTTGTAGATTCTTACCTGACAGCAGGTGAATTCGCTCTTGTTCTGGGCTTTGCTTCGGGCACTTTTCGCAAGGCGGGGGCACGGACCGGATTACATCCAGTCGCTTGCCCTCAGCCCCGAGGAAAGTATCGCGCTCGCCTGTTTCGAAGTCGTACGAAAATTTCTGACACTCCGCACAGCTGAAGCGAGCCAGGGCGGGGTGAAGCATTAGCAACTTCACCCCGCAGATTAGTTTCCCTCATCGGCAGCCCCAGTCTCTGGCTTCGCCAGCTGATCAAGGTAGTCACGATCTTCACTGCCGGCAGCCTCGGGTGACGGATCCGACGGGTCACTTGGCTTGAGCCCGAGCACGATCAGATAAACACTGTCGAATAGAGCTGGTGCCAAATGAGCGAGCCAATACGCGTTCACAGGTACGGACTTCACGGTCGTGCCGTCCTCATCCACGTACGTCGCATCCCAGCTGATAACCTTTTCGAGCAAGAGCTTGATTGCCGCGGCATTCGTTTTGTCAGCATCTCCTTTCTGCGCGATCGCCTGCATCCGATCACGCTCAGCTACAAGGCAGGGGCGATATTCCCCTTCAAGCTTGCCGTGCAGCCCCTTCTTGGAGTTGACCCGCAAATTGCGGGTATATCCGTCACGAAAAACGGTGGGATCACTCATGATCGTAGAATCCTTTCCGGGGAATCGAACAACGCAAAAACTACGAGAGCGCGATGGCCGCGGCGAGGCTCGCCGTCGAGCTGACGCGACGGACCGTGCCGTTGATGGGGAGCATGATCTCGCCCCGGCCGTTGAAGTTCGGCTTCTGCAGCGGGAGCTGCACGGCGCCGAGGGTGAACGTGAGGATCTCCGTGCCGTTCGTGTAGACCAGCGTCCCGCCCGTGAGCGCCGTCACGCCCTTGTCGTACAAGGCCGAGACTTCCGTGCTCGTGAACGGCACGACGCAGGCCAGCGTGATCAGGCAGTCCTGCTCGGGCAGGTCGGTCCGCGTCTGGCTGTTGAAGTAACGGTCGGCGACGAGCGAGTTGTCGATCGAGAGCACGACATCGTCGAACGGACGGGCCGCGCTGGCGATCGTGAACACGCCGTGGTGGTGCATGAACGGCTGGCCGGTCGAGAGCGTCAGGCTGGGGAAGGCCGCGCTGGCTTCCGTCTTCCCCAGCAGCTCGACCGACAGGTTCAGCGGCCGGCCCTTCGAGCTGCGGAACGTGGCCTTGTTGACCTTGCAGCCGGCGTAGAGATAGTTCGCGCCGATCTTCTTCACGTGGAAGTAGAACTCGGGCAGCGTTTCGGCGAGCGTGTACGCGTAGGGGCCGCTCCCCGACTCGGCCGTGCCGAGGATCCGCGGCAGCCACTTGCGCAGGAACGCCGTGTTCGGATGGCAGGAGAACTCGCCGCCAATGTCGTACAGGCCTTCGGAGACATTCTCGCTAATGTGCTCGCGACGCCCTCGCAGGCCCTCCGTCTCGACGTGCGTCGTGCTCTTGCCGACGGTGCAGGTGTTGAACTCGTAGCCCTCGTCGACCGGGTTGCTCGCACCGGCCCCGACGACCGCCTGGTGTCCCATAGATGGAGCCATAGCAGAGATCCTTTCCTATTGACGGTTGAGCTTGCGCGTGACGAAGCGAAGCGTGAATGATCCGACTCGGAGCCCCTCGGCTCCCATCTTGTTCCAATCGACGATGGGACCAGGCTCGACCAGACAGTCGTGGAACGTGACTGCCGGCGAGTCCAGGACCAGGTACTGGCTGACGAACTGGTGGATGATCCGCTCCCGCCAAAACAGGTATCGCCGGCGTCCTTCGTCGAGGCCGGCCGTGCTGTTGGTCATCCCCTCAAGGATCGCGACCACGACCGGGTAGCCGATGTCGTTTGAGTCGTTCATCGCCGCCGCGAAGCGTTCGTTCGGTCCGGCAAACACGAGCACCGCCGGCAGCTTGTAGGGCTTACTGGCCGCAGCTCCAATGTCGCCGGCGTACGGCACGAGTCGGTTGACGACGTTGCCGGAGAGGATCCCCGGCAGCTCGCCGTCGTCGCACAGATCGCCGATGCCCGCACCCACAGCGGTGATCGCTGCATCATGAGTCGAGGCAGCGTCGATGTAGTCAATCACCAGCTCGGGGCGATTGCCGGCGACGACCGCGGCCGAGCTGTGTACGGCCTTATAGTTGGCCACGCCCGCGACTTCCGGTCCCGACCAGATCAGATCAGCCGTCGTGCGACCGTTGTCGACACACCACTGAATCGCGTCCCGCAGTTCGTCAAAGACAATGTCACCGGTCGGCGTGAGGAGCGTGAACGTGTCGACGTGGGTCGACAGAATGTCACCGCCGGCGGTCGTCCAGGCGTTGGTCCCGTCGTAGCGGTTCCACGTGCCCGCCTCGGTCCAGTCCGTCCGCTCGAGTAGCCGGCAGGTGAACGCCGGCGTGCCGGCAATCGTGCCGCCGGCGTGCTTGAGCGTGAGCGTGACCGAGACGATCAGCGGGCTCGCCGGCAGGCCGGCCAGGCTGAACCGCAGCAGCGAGCGATAGAACACGCCCGGCCCGCTGACAACGAACGTGCCGGCCAGCAGCACGTTGGAGTCGAACGCGGTATCGGCGCTCGCCCCACTCGCGATTGAGCAGTCGACGCCGGCCGTCTCGTCGGGTTGGAGCGTGAGCGTGTCCATTTACTTCCAGGGATGAATGTTCGCGTCGGGGATGTCGGTACCCGTGTCGAAGATCTGATCCATCTGGATCGGCAGCACGTCGCCAGCCTCGACCGTTTCTTCGCCGATCGAGCCGTCGACGCAGCGAAACGTGATTGTGCCGGCAGCGCTGAATCGCACCGCCCTCGCCACGTGTGAAAGCGGATTCGTGTCGTGCTGCACGCAATCAAAGACCCCTGTCGCGGGTCCAGTCAGCTCGTAGCCACGCGGGCCAGGGTAGTTGTTCTGTGCCGCGCCGAGCAGCAGGCCGACGAGAATCGCACCGAGGGCCATGACGCCCGCCCATTCCTTGATCTTGTCCATGAGAGAGCTCTCCTGTGTTACGGTGCCAAACGGAACTCAGCTTGTGCGGCGGCAAGAAACCCCGCGCCCGGCGACTGTCGCTCGACGCTGCTGAGGCTGTTGCCAATCCCGATGCTCAGGCGGGGGTTGCGCTGTGACTCTCGGCTGAGCCCAACGTCGTTGAGCGCCAGGGCTGCCCACTCCTGGTGCTCGGCCAGCGTCAGCGGGCGGTTGAACAGCAGGCAGTTTTTGAACGCGCCCACGACTTGCCCAGAGGGTGTCCCCATGGCACGCGAGAACACGTGCAGGGCACTCGTCGACGCTCCTTCGGTCCCCAGGCTCATCGTGCCCGTGCCCGTGGCACTCGACAGGGCCGGCACCACGCCGTCCATGATCTGGCCGTAGTAGAGCTGCAGCTTGTTGGCAGCGCCGCCGGACCATGCTCCCGCCGAGCCGCTGACGCCCAGATAGTAAGTGCGATTGGTGCGGAAGATGGCCGGCCAGCCGGCTTCGTTGATGATCTGCCCGGTCGTGTCGCGGAGCGTCAAATTGAGCGTGGTTCCGGTGAACGCGAATTCCACCCCCGGCACGCTCCCGCCTTCGCTGCGATTCGCCAGGATGTAACCGGTTTGCGTGGAATTGAACCGCACGACACACGAGATCGCAAAGTTGCCGCTGTTCTGCACCACGTCATAGGCCGTGTCGGTGGCTTTGGCGCCGTTCACGTCGCTCGCGCGGATGAAGGGGGCCGCCGTGGCGCCGGCGTTCTGGTTCATTCGCAGCATCATGCCCGCGTGCTGATCGCGGACCCAGTAAGCGTTGCGCGACAGCGAACTTTGCCGAAAGCACTTTCCCGTCTTCACGCAGCGCAGCGAGCCAGCTCCTTGCCCTTCCTTGACGGGCAAAACTCCCTTGTCCCAGCCGCCGCCGTAGTAGTCCGTGCCCACGCCATAGCCGCCGTCAAACGTACAGCCGACGGCCAGCAGACAGTCGCTCCAGCTCGCCGGCAGCAACTCGGCATAGTTGGGCGTGTAGCGAAAGAGTTGGTAGGGCGTGCGCTTGGTCACCGTGGCCAGTGAAGTGAGCTGGGCGTCGGAGTACGCCACGCCGCGCACGAACTTCAGGTGGCTGATCCGGAAGCCCAGCTTCTCGTTCCCGCCCGCCTGTGCGCCCAGCGTGTGCTTCAGCGTGCCGATCACGCTCGCTTGCGTGTCGGTCGTGGCAGTGTTGCCCGTGAACACCCCGTCGTCATTGTCGATCCGCAGGCGCACGGCGCCCGCGGTCTTGTCGCGAATCTCCCACAGCGTGAACCACTGATCCTTGGGGGCCACGAGCGTGTGTGTCTGGTTGCCCGAAGCGTCATCGTTCCAACCGAGCGAAAGCGTGTACACGGCCCCCGTCCCTGAGACCACCAGTTTGAGCGTGCGTCCCTGCCCCGCGCCGTCGCTGCGGTTATCGACAAGGGTGTGATCCCCGTCACTCTTGCCGCTCGGAAGATAGAGCCGGTATCCGACAGAGAGGCTGTCGTTGCGCCAGTCCCACGGCCCGCCGTACAGCTCGCCGCTCGAGTAAGCCAGGCTCGCCAGAATCAACCCGGTCCCGGTGCCGGCGCTTTCGAGGTGGCCGTTTCCCCACGTCCAGCCCGTGCAGCCCTTGGTCTGAATCGGCTGCCCCACGGTCCCGTGATTGTAGATCGGCGCCCCCATCGCGCTCATCGTCCCCGAGGCTGCCTCGTTGAACATGAATTCCATCGTCGAGGGGTTGGTGCTCAAGGGCGTCAGCAGCTCCGCCAGTGAGACGTGTTTAAGCCGCAGGTACTCACGCGGCGTATCGCTGTCCCCTTCCTCCTCGACGTTGTTGGTCGATTCGTAGGCGATCACGTAGTGGCCCGGGCTCGTTTCTTCAATGCACGTATAGGCGCACTCCCCTTCGACCGGCATCCGCAGGGCGGTGAACGTGGGGTTGGCGTTGCTCGGGTTCGTCGAGCGCCAGACCTGCATTCCCGAGCGCCGGAAATGCGTCGAGCGGGGCACCACCACCAGCAGATTCCCCGCGCTGTCCGAGAGGCATGAACCGAGCGTGGCGTCTGCCAGGCAGGGATTCGTGCCGTCCGTCATGATCGTGCCATCGGGCAGGAACTCGGCGGTCGGGTCGCTGAACCGATACTGAAGCCGCTGGTTGTCGTTTGCGGCCACGATCCGGCAGTTCATGTAGAACTCACCGGTGTAGTTGCCGCTCGTGTCCCGCAGTTCGATGAGCTGGCTCTCGTTGGCGCCGTCGTTGATCGGGTCGGTCCGATCGGCCCGGGCGCCGAGATCCCAGTCTTCGGCGTCACCGTCAGGCGGAAGGAAGGCGAGGCACGAATAAGCCGTCCCGCCAAACACTGCCCGCTGGTGCATTGCCGCGAGCATGTAGCCGGCATACGGGCCGGCTTGCACCTTGATCATCGGAGAGATCCCGAAAATCAGGTAATCGTCCCCATTGGGATTAACCTGCGTCGTGATGTCCACAGGCGTCGACCAGGTGATCAGGTCCGGGTCATCCGAGTAGGTGTAGAAGCATGTGTGCACGTCGGGCGTGCCTTCGTTGGGGACGGTCGTGTCTTCTCCAACCGTGTAGATGAAGTGCATTCGCTCCCGTTCCGCGTCCCACCCAAAGCAACCAGGATTGATCCAGCGCGTGTTGTAGAGGAAGTTTGCGAAGCGCAGCGCGGTCTTGGGAGGGGACCAGGTGTGCCCCCCGTTCTCGCTGATCTGAAACAGCATCCCGTGCCCGTCGCCGTCCCCGGTCGCCTGCGAGACCGTGTAGAACACCACCAGCCGCGCGCCCATCCAGACGAATTGCGGACTGCGGGTCATCGTGCCGGCAATAAACGTCGGGTCGTGCGTGTTGGTTGAGCCGCGGGCGGCGAGCGGCGCCGTCGGGTTCCTGGAGACGTTCAGCCACTCCGACGTGGCGGGAATCTCGTCGGCCGGCGTCAAGTCTCCGAGGTCCGGGTTGTACGCCGCCCACGCGGCAATCTCCTCGGCGGTCAGCGCCGCGGCCGAGATCACCAGCTCCGAAAGCTGGCAGTTGGCCGGCAAGTCGGTGTTATTCGCCCGGTTGCCGAGCCGCAGTGCGAACGAGGCGTTGTTGGTGGCCAGCGTCGAGAGCGTGCCCGTGGTTGCGGCGCCGCTGTCCACCTGCACCGAGCAGGCCCCTGATCCAGCCCCGACTTTGATAACCACCCGATGCCAACTGGTGTCCGTAATCGTGGGGCCATTGATGCTGAGCACGAGTCCTGCGGGTGAGTTGGCCCGGGCAATGCTGATGCTCATGCGTTCGCTGGTGTCCCGGTGGATCGAAAAGCCATAGGAGCCACTCGAACCATTGGCGTTGTCGATGATGTATTCGGCGGTCGAGTTGGTGGCGCTGTCAAACTTGATCCAGAACAGGATCGTGGCTTGCCCGGTGACGTGGACGTGGTTCAAGAAGGCCAGTGAGCTGGAGACATTGAACCGCCGGCTATTGCCAGCGTCGTTGAAGAAATGCAGCGAGCCTTTGCGGGTGGCATCACTGCGCAGCAGCGGCCGCACGCTGTCGGCGCTGGTGTTGAAAACGTTTCCGCCTGGATCGTCCAGGTTGTAGATCGCGTCCCCGGCAGCCGTGGGGCGGGTGGTATCGGCCGAATCGGTTGTCATCCGCGACAGATCGGCCGTGGGCAGGTAGAGCGTGACGTGCGGCAGAAAGTCGGCGGGCGTGTTACTGTCGGCCCGCGCCACTCCCGGCACGAGCAGCGCAATCAGCAGCAGTAGTTGAGTGAGTCGGGTCATTTACATCGCTCCCACGATCTCGGTGTGAACTAGCTTGCGAAGGATCCCCGCCGCCTCGACGGCGACGAAGTCCCCCAACACAAAGAATGTGCGGGCCGGCAGGTTGCCCGGCGGATAACCTTCGTTCTGAGCTCGGGCGTACGGCACCGCCGCCAGGTCGATCGCCACCGCCGCCTCACGCACGTCGAGGATCTCGATATGCCCCGGGCCGGCCGTGCTCGTCGCCGCCTGGTACAGCCTGCCCGAGAGAATCAACAGCGGGTGCGGTCCGTATCGCCGCACCGTCGCCGGAGCATGCGGGGGCCAGGGGCCGAGGTGACTGCCGCCGTCGGCGAAGTTCGACGCGAAGCCGTGACGCGCGATCGGCATGATATCGGCCCACGCCGGCGACAGATCGCTAGCGCTGATCGCGCGTTTCACGCGACCCATGAGCGCCGGCATGTCTTCGACGTAGGGCATCAGGCGTCCTTCTTCGAGCAGATGCACTTGAAGCGCGAGCCGAGCGTCGCGAGCGTTACCTTCTGAATGATCCAGATCGTGCTGTCCGCTTCCTCGATCTCGTCAAGCGGCTTCGGCGTCACACCCCCCAGCGTCTCGACCCACAGGATCCAGTTGATCGTCTCGATCGGCAGACCCACGCTCGCAGCCCAGGTGAGCTCGCGGCCACTGAGCGGCCGCGTCTTCCCTTTGACCTCGGCCACTTCCGCCGCGATGGGATGCTGCGGCTTCAGCGTGACGTCGACGACGTCGGGAAACAGTTTCCAGTTGTCGGTCGGATGCGTGTAGGCGTTTGTCATGTGATCCCGCGCTGCTCAAGCTCGAAGGGCTCCGAAACGGCGATCCGCTGCTCGGCTTCCTTGATCTGATCGAGCAGGTACTTCTTGTATTCCGTCCAGTTCATCGACTCGCCGTCGATGCTGTACGACAACAGCGAACTGGCAGGATTGGAGATCCGCAGATACTCCTCCTGGTGTTGCGCCAGCACCTGCCGCCAGAAGTCGCCGCTCGTGCTCATGGTTCACCGTTTAACGGGAAAAGGCTCCGGCGCCCCAACGGACGCCGGAGCCGGGTTTTCCTGCAGGCTCAGGCGCTACTCAGCGTGAACCGGCGAAGCTTCGTACTGATGCACCGTCGAGGTGATGCCCATCGCCTGGGCATACAGCTCCCAGGCCTCGGCACCGCTCCGTGGCACCTCGACGCCGGCCTCACGCTGTTTGTCGGTCGGCACGAGCAGCTCGGGATTGCCGTCGAGCTTCACCTGCCAGCCAACGATCTTGGGCTGTGAGTCCCGCGGCGTTCCCAGTTCGATTTCAGTCGTCATGACTCTTACACCTCAGACTTGGACATTGAAGGTAAAACGCGAACGCCGGCCGCTGGCTACGCCTGGACGCGACCGCGTGCGACGTACCGAGGATCCTTGACGAACGGCACGCCCATCTCGTCGCAGAACATGCTGAAGATCAGGCGGCGGTCCTTGCTCTCGTAACCTTCGCCGTTGATCTTCTCCACGGTGAACGGAATGTTCTGCGTGTAGCCGAACGCCTTCTTGAAGTCGCCGGCGAACCACAGCCCCGAGGCATTCGCCACGCTGTAGTTCAGACCGTCGGCCGCACGGGCACGCCGGTACGCGTACGGATAGGTTGGCGAGCCGACCAGGTTGAGCAACCCCGAAACCGGATTCGCACCGAGACCCACCTCGGCAGCACTGCCCGTGCGCCGTTCGATGCCCGTGTAGTTCAGGATGCCCTTGGCGTTCAGATAGTTGCGGGGCATCACGAACATGTCTTTCGGAATCACCGAGATCGGCAGGCCGTTCTCCTGGTCGACCATTTCGGCGAACAGCTGGAGCAAGGCGTCGACGTCGCGCCAGTCGACGAGCGGCTGCTGCACGTCGTTGATCCAGTTGCCGCTGGTCAGGTACGTGTTGTAGGACGTGCCGCCGTAGTTGTAGGTGTTCGTGATTCCCAGGAACACGTCCAGCGTCCGATTCTCACGCTTGAGCGCGAGCGAATCCGAGGCCGCTTCGGCTTGCCGCAGCAGATCCTTGGTCATGTCGAACATCACCGCCTCGACCGTGACGTCGATGCCGTTGGCGAAGTTCGTCGTCTCGGGCGTGGTGCTGTAACGTTCCGACAGACCTTGTCGCGGGTGCCGGTGACCAGGCTTGCGCTCCTCGGCCGTGTCGCCGGATCCGGCAATGCCGATGAACTTCTCCGACCGCTTGTTGGTCGGAATGGTTTCGAAGAGCTGCTCGGCGACGTAGTCCGGCTTCTGATACGTTTCGAGCATCTTGGCTTCGAACAGGCCAGCAGCAACGCTGTTGAACGCGCTGATGTTGGCAAACGTCGACGGCACGACGGCCGCGGTGCCGGCCGCTTCGAGCACGTCGACCTCTTCGTGCGGCCGCACACCCTTTTTGAGGATGTTGCCGGCGTCGATTCCGAGGATCCCGAGGGCCAGCGCGTTGAGCGAGATCGCGTCGGGCTTGACCGCCGCGCTTTCGAGCACGTTGCGACCGAGCAGCGGATCGAACCGTCGCGAGCCGATCTTCGGATCTTCGAGCCCGAGCAGCTGCAGCGCCTTGTGGGCGAAGCCGGCCGGGCCCAGCGAGTCGTACATGTTTTTGACGGATACACCGTAGTACATGGTGGGAATTCCTTTTCCCCCGAGCTGATGCACGTCCTTGTAAAAATCGCCAGGGGCATTGGTGGCCACCGCCGCCCCCAGCGCTCGGGTTTCGTTTCGCTTAGTTGATCGGCAACGTCGGGATGTAGAACAGCGTGACCTGCATCACACCGCCGGCATTGCTCACGATCGACGTGAAGTCGGCCGTGCCGGTGACCGTGACGCGGGGCGTGATCGCCGTGGCACAGTACGAAGTCGCCGCGACCGACGCCGCGCCACGCTGGCCCGTGGTGAACGCGCTCTGCGTCGTGTCGGCGCTGAAGCGAGTCAACGCGCCCGACGTACCGACGCTGATCACCGCCGTCGTGTCGCCGGCGAAAGCACCGGTCACGTTGGCCATCCAGCCGAGCACCAGGGCACCGGCCGGCAGGACGTCGGCGTTGAAGTCGATGAAGCCGGTCGTGTTGCCGTTGTCGGTGAACGCCGCGACGGCCAGCGACTGGCTCACGCACCGGGCAATCTTGACTGCGTCACCGTGCACGTGACGGCTAAGCAGGATCACGCGAACGGTCGTCGCCGACGCCGACCGCTGGATGCAGCGACCGATCGCCAGGTCGGGGTCCGTCGTTTTGACGAGCTTCTGCCGCTCGAGCGCCGTGCCGCTGGCCGCTTCGTCGATCGCGACCAGGTCACCGACTTCCCACGTCGAGCTGGCACACGGAAAGTCGCCGATGTAGGTCGGTGCAACCGACAAGGTCGCCAGCGGACCGGCGTTGGTTTCTGCGGCGAGACGACGCTCCTGGGCCACGCCGGCGAAGTTGCGGGCGAACCGCCGCTGGTTCAGGATCTCCGTGCCCAGATCAGCCATCGACGAGGCCGGACGGATGTCGTCGACCTCCATGTACATTAGGTCGTTGATGTCGACCGCGATGGATCCGTTGAACGCGTAGTCCACGTGATCCAGTTCGATAAATTGACTCATCCGTGAGTCTCCTGTTTTGATCGGTTGCTTCGCAGCCGGCACACGCGGCCGCTTCGTGAACTACGCGCTGGGAGGTTTCTAACCTCGACCCATGAGGGCCGCGGCGGCTTGCCGCGGATCGTCGTACTTGGCTTTCGCCGGATCCGCAGCGGGCGGGTCGCCGGCATTTTCGAGCACGTTGGCCGGCGTGCTCTTGGGCTTCGGCGCGGGAGCGCCCGGAGCTGCAGCAGCCTTCCACGTCTTGGCCAGGTTGCGGCGATCGTCGTCGCTCGCCAGGCCGGCCAGGGCCGAGATCTGGATTTCGCGGTTGTCGCCGTAGGGGACGCCTTCGCTTTCGAGCACGTTGCGAGCAGCTTCACGCCGACGCAGCTTGTCGAGCTCAGCATCCTTGGCACTCTCGGTCGCCGGTTTCTCGGCCGGCGTCTCGGCCTTCTTCTCGCCGCCGCCGTTCATAGCGGCTTCAAGCTGATCGGCAACTTTGAAGAGCGTCTTCGCAAGCTTGCCGATCTGAGTCGCCTTCGAAGCGCCGTCGCCGTCGCCTTTGAAGATCTCGCTCGCCTTCGTGATGAACATGTCGAGCGTCATGTCACCGCTACCGGCCGCAACCGGGGCATCGACAACGGGGGCGTTTGGGTCCATTGAATTACTCCCTTCACTTTCGAAGATCCCGCGCGTGGTGCCCGGTTTACACACCAGGTCAACGGACCGAACGCGGCTGATCGTGTTGTAAACCGTCACACCGTCGTGGTGTGACTCCATGACGACGGCGTCGTGCGACAGGCCGAACTTGTCGGGGAATCGCTCGGCCGCTTCGCAAACGCGTTCGGCGACCGCATGTGTCTTGAGGTAGTGCAGGTCGCTGTACAGTCCGTCCTGGCTCTCGCGGACGTTCTGCAGCGCACCGAACCAATCGTAGAAATTGCGATCCTCGCCAGGCCGAGCGGGGTTTGCATGATTGACGTTCACCCGAGCCCCTTCATAGAGGCTCTTCGCCTGAGCGAGAGCCGACGGCGAGTAGCGGCGGCCGCTGGTCGACACGTGGCCGATGATCTTCACGTCGTGAATGATGCCCTTTTCGCGATCGACGCGATGGGGTTTCGAGCCACCGGCGTATTCCAGAACGTTGACTTCTTTGCTCACGGCAGGCCTCCATACGTGACGTAACAGCGGCAGTTCGGGTGTGCCGGCGGTCCGCTTGGAAACCGGCCGGCCCAGATCGCCGCTTCGTACCCATCCAGCGGCGAGCAGATCGAACACACGCGGTCGTCGTTCGCTGTGTGCCAGAATCGATTCGTGAGGATCCCTGTGCCGACAGCAGCGGCGACCATCAGCGAGCCGGTCACCAGGGCCGCGGCGACCAGGTTCATCCCATGCGAAGCGGCTCGCGTCGTTTCAGTGATCGCGATCGCCTCGGCCCGCCAATTCGGCAACAAGATGTCGGCGAGCTGGACCACGCTGCGGCGATCCTCGATTGCTCGTTGCCGCTCTTCGAACAGCTCGTCACGCACCCGCCCGGCGAAGTCGTGGGCGATGACGCCAGCTTGCTCGACGGCGTATCGCTCGGCATGGTTCTCCAGGTCGTCAAAGCCCGGAACACCGGAAGCTCCGGCCAGCTGAAGGGCTGCGGCCATGAACGTGTTTGAAAGCAGCAACCGCAGGGCGACAGCCAGATCGCGCTCGAGTTCGGAGAGCGAGATCTCGCGACCAGCCTCGATCTGGCGACGATACAACACAAGCACTGCGGCGACCGCGGCCTCGATCTGCTGCTCGTGTTGCGTGCGGGCGGCGAAGTCCATTACGGATAGCCCCTCCACAACAGTACGTCGATGATTCGGCGGGTGAGCGTGCGATCAGCGGGGTCGCGCTCACCCTCGGTGACCGGCGTCGGCCGGGGTGGCACGAGCTGCGGATCCGGCACGGCCGGCGGCGGCAGCTGCTTCTGTGCGTCGACGGTCAGCTGAGCCAGGCTGCGCTCGAGCCCGACGCCTACCAGCAGCTCAGTCGCTGCGACCGGAGCCAGTCGGCCGAGCTGCACGTCGGCCAGCACGCCGCGGGCTGCGTCGACCTGGGCACCGTTCAGCGTCAGATCGGTCTGCAGCCCGGCGTCGGCCGTCGCTGCAGGCGCCTCGGCGGGAGTCTGTTTGCCGGCAGTCTGTTCGCCGGCAGCCGGCGGCTCGGGCGCGGTGATCGAGATCGCCTTCGCACCGTTGGTCGTCTCTTCGTCGTGGTCGAGGCCTTCGAGCGTGGCCCACGTCTTCGAGCTGAGGATCCCCTTTTCGTTCAGGATCGCCCGACGGCCCGTCTCTTTGTCCGGATCCCGCACGGCGATCTCGGCGCCTTTGACCGTGAGCTCAAGCTTCCCGCACACGACGTGCCAGGGGTCTTCGCTCAGCACGCCGTCGAGCCAGGCGAAGTAGAGCACCTTCCACATGATCCGCTCTTCCGCGTCAGCATAGTTCTGCTGCTCGACTTCACCGGAGATCACGAACGGATCGCCGCTGACCAGGATCGACGCGAAGTTGTTGTTGTGGGCCGAGCCGCTGACCATGTGCTCGGGCATGTTCCAGCGGACCGCCAGGGCTCGGAGAAGCGCTTCTTCAATCGCAATGTAGTTGGGAGCGTTCTGCGAGCCCATCGGGCCCGGCTTGTACTGCGTGCCCGGCGAAGGCGTGAGGATCGTGCCGGGCTCATACTGCGTCGTGTAGCTGGTCCGCGTGCCGCCGGCGGCGGTGCGAATCGTCTGCGTCAGATCGGCCCGCTGCGTGATGGCATTCTCAAGCGACGTGCGGTCCGGCGTCTGCACTTCACGGACCCAGGCGATCGCCGCCTGCAGGGCGCCGCCCTCGCCCGTGTTGCGCAGCAGCTTGCGGGCGAGCTCGGCCGTCGCGTCGACGGAGAACAGATCGCTGAGCCCACGCTTGACGTTGCTGTCGACGTTGACCTTCACGTGCTCGACATGCGTCCGGCCACCTGCCCCCGGCGGAATGATCGGCTCGCGTCCGCCGGGCAGATAATCCCAGTCGGTGGCTTTGTTCGACCACTGCACGTAGCAGCCGTGCGTGCTGACGACGTCGTCGCCTTCGCTGTGAATTCCGAAGCTCCAGCTCGACGTGCGACCGTCACAGCCGAGCCACTCTTCGATTCCGCGAGCGTTGCCCGGCTCGGTGACCTGGTCCGGCTCGATGGCTCGGGCAGCGACGTTGCCTCCCCCCGTTGCCCACAGGCCGAGGAAGTATTCACCGTCGCGGCGCGAGCGAGTAAACAGCTCGCGCGAAAGCGTCGGCCAGTTGTTGGTCTTCTTGAAGCGGTCGAGGATCTTCTGAGCTCGCTCGGCCAGCGGCTCGTCGGTCTTGCTGGCGACCTTGTGCTCGAAGCCCTTGCCGATGATGTAATTGGCCAGGTTGTTCAGCACGCCGATGATGCGACCGTTGCAGGCCGCCAGCACCCGAGCGGCTCCCCGGATCGTGGCCAGCTCCTGCTCGGTCTGGAAGATCGGCAGCATCTTGCCGTCTTCCCGATCGTTCTTCGTCGTCGGCCAGGCGAAGAGTGAGCCGTGCGACTTCCGCCGGCCGTCGCCGAGATAGTCGTTTACGTTGACGTAGTTCGCAGGGTCATAGTAGGACTCCATCGCGTCGGTGATTCGATTGCAGGCGATCGTCCGCAGCACCGCTTCCTGCTGATGGATCTGCAGCTGAAGCGCATTCGCCTCGGCCTTCTCTCGCAGCTCGGTGATCGGGGCGGCGGTGGTCATCTTGCGTGACGCTCTCACGGAAGTGGCCTACTTTGCAACAGGGTCTTTCGTTGCGGCGACGTGTTTGTCGACAGTACGCCGGGCCACGCCGGCAATCCGCATGATCACACGTCGCGAAAACCCCTGATCTGACAGGCGCTTAATGCGATCTTTCGTCGCTTTGTCGACCGGCCGGCCGGAGACTCCCATCAGATCGCCCCCACCATCACGTGATCTTCCTGGTCCTGCGGCTGCCGGCAGTCGCGGAGCCACTGCGTGACGATTGCAACCAGCATCTCGAGCGCGTCGGGGCCATCGTCGTGGCTGTGCGAGTCGGGGAAGTCACGCAGCTGCCCGAGCAGCAGGGCCACCCCCTCGGAGCCGCGGCGGAAGCGGATCTGCTTTGCCGCCAGCGGTCCGCCGAGCGTGCGGATCCGGACCCGCTTATTGCCCATGTTGAAGATCGGCGCGACCTTCACCGCCAGATCGTGCCTGAGGAACTCGCGTTCGAACTGGTCGAGGAAGAGCTCCTGCATCGCATTGGCCTCGACGCCGAACACGTGCGGCATGAAGCGGCGGTAGATCGAAACGCCGTCCTCGACGATCTGCCGCGGCGGCCGGCGAGCCAGGTCCGCGTCGACGTAGATCGCGCTGCCGGCGAACATGCCCCACACGAAGGCCGAGTAATCGCTGCGGCGGGCGTCCTTACCCTTCGACGGATCCAGCACGAGGGCCTTGACCTCGCACTGCTTCGGCCATTCGTCGAAGTAGATGTTTTCGAAGTAGCTCTCGGGCCATTCACAGTCCTCGGGGTTGATCGGCCGGCCCTGCTTCTCGCGCTGAAACGTCGACGGGTTGACCGCCCACTGCTGCATCAGCGTTTGCAGGTCTTCTTCCTCCGGCCACAGCACCGTGAGCCCGGCGTGCAGTGCCGCGGTGTGCTGCTCGAAGAAGCGGCGAGCCGCAGCCTTGCGGTCCGAGCTGGCCAGGTCGAAGTAAACCTCCGACCACTGATCCCAGAGAGCCAGGTTCGTCGGGGGCCACGGGGCCACCGAGGGGAATACCTTGCTCTCCCAGCCAGGCGTGCGATCGAGACGCATCGCGATCGCGTCCCGGTGCAACGCCGTCGCCAGGTTCAGCACGTTCGTCGACTTGTTGCCGGCCTTGAGCAGCGTGCCATCGAACCAGGTCCAATCTCGCTCGCGACGGTTCGCGCTGGTCATCACCTGGTCGCCCTGAATGTCGTCGCACACGATCAGCGATGGACGATGGGCACCGGCCTTGCGGCCGCGAATCTTCTGGCCTGAGCCGTAGGCCTCGATCACGACGCCGTTCCGCATCTTGATCCGGCCCTTCTGCCACACGCTCCCCTTGCCGCAGGCCTCGGGATACGCGCGGCCGAGCTGGTCGTTGTCGACGAGCTCGTCTTTCAGCTTGCGCAGTTCCTCGTCGGCCTGGTCCTTCGTCTCCATCACGATCCAGATCAGCGGCTCCCAGCCTTCGACCGCCGACCGCAGCACCAGGGCTGTCGTGCCGATCGTGCTCTTGGCGCCGCCGCGCGGGCCGATCACGTTCACGCGGTTGCCGCGAGTCGTGGCAAACTCGTCGCACCTGGCGAAGAGCCAGTTGTGCATGCCCGAGGCCGGCTTCGAGAAGTTCACCGGGAGGAAGTGCCGTGACCACGGCTGCAAGCCGGAGAACGTCGGGCGCTCACTCTCGTGACGGAGCTGCTCGGCTTGCTGCAGTCGCTGACGTAGGACACCGGCCATCGTGCCGGCGACGAGCTTACGTAGCGGGATCGGGCGACGGCGGTGGCTCAAGGGTCGGCGGCTCCAGGGTCAGGGTTCCTTGGATCTTGGCGAGGGCTTCGTGCTCGCTGCGAGGCACGTTGCCGGAGAACAGCAGGGCGACGACGGCGGCGATCGTCGAGTTGAGTTGATCCTTCGTTACGACGTCCGGCTGCTTCTTGGCGAACTCTTCGTAGTGCACGCGCTCGAGGTACCAGGCCGCGGCTCGCCAGTCCTTCGAGCGAATGATTTTGCTAAGCGCGGTTACCTTGCCGAGCTTTCGCGCGTAACGCACGTCGGCGCCAAACTGCGGGTCACTCTGGCACTCGCGGCCGAGCGTCTTCAGCCCGACGCCGAAGCACTTGCACGCTTCCTTGCGGCTCAGTCCGGCTTGCAAGGCCGTCAGAAATGCTTTGCGAAACCGCTTGTCTTCGAAAGATCGCGGCCTGCCAGTTTTCTTTTTTTCGTTCTCCGCGGGGTCGGCATTCAACCAATCGCCTCCCGCGGATTAGGAAAGATGCAGCCGACGCGAGCTTGGGCAAGTTGCTTCTTGAACGGTCGAACCCGCTCACACAACGTGCATGGCATGATCACCATGCCGCCGCACTTGGGACACCGCTCGTAGGCCTTCGACTGTTCGTGATAGTGCATCGGCGTACGCCTCTTGCGAACCGGCGGCGGGTATCCGCCGAGTCGCCGAGCCTTGTAGATGACCTTCCGTGACACACCGAGCTGCTCGGCAATCACGTCGACGGAGCGACCCGCGGCCAGGCCGGCATGGATCGCCTCGACGGTCGTAAGGGTGAGTCGTGGGGACATCATTCAAACTCGTCGGTGAGATCGCGTAACCCTTCGCAATACTCCGCGGCCTGGCACGACTCGCACTTCCCGACTTCGATCTCGTCGTCGTGCTCGAACCGGCAGTTGCAGACCTCGCAGCGGCTCATTGCACGGTCCTCGCTTCAAGGTTGCCGATCCGCCGGTCGTGGTCGTTGACACGCTGCACGAGGGCGGCGCCCTCCTCGCGTCGGTCGTCGAGGCGACGAAGGATTGCCCCTTGCGTGGCCACCTCGGCCTCGATCTTCGCCATCCAGGTGACAAAGACGACGCCGTGCGTCAGCAGGGCGACGACCAGCACCGCGAACGCGATCCATTCCCGTGCCCCCAGTCGCCAGCGTCCCTGCTGATCTTGGGTCATGCGTGGCCTCCTCAGGGTTCCGTCTCCCGGTGTTCAAACGCCCCGCGGTGGACGAATCCACCGCGGGGCTCGCGGCAAGGAGTTATCTTGCAACGCCCGACTCGCAAACCACGGCTCACCGCCGCCGCGCGAACAGCAGCCGCTTGAAGAGTCGCGGCCTGGCGTTCACGTAGCGTGTTGGCTTTGCTTGCTTGACCTCGCAACAGCCGGACGGACAGCTGCAGCTAGTCGGTCCCGTGCAACCAGGTAACGTGCAGCAGGGCGAAGGCTGATGGAACTCTGAGGCGAAGAGCGCAGCGGGTAAGAGCACCAGGCCGACGATCAGCAGAGCGAGGATCGTTTTGTGCGTCAGCCGATAGTCGATCACCATCAGCAGGACGATCGCACCAATCAATGCCGGAGCTCCGATCCAAGTCGGCAGCAGGGCCGAGCACGCGCCGAAGCCAAGACCTAAGCAGAGCATCGTGCAGATTGATAACAGGAACGTGAGCATTACGCATCCTTTCGAGTGAGGTTCAAAACGTCGCCGGGCTGAACGTCCGTGTTCAGCCCGGCGGTAGAACGCGACGACTGTCCTTCGCCGGCAATCCTTGCCAGGCAGTCGTCGGAGGGGATTACGCGGCGACCTTCGGCTCCGGAGTGCCGACGTCGAACGACAGGCTGGCGGCCGGAGCCGGACCGACAACGACGTCGACTTCGAGCAGGATCTCCGTGACGCCTTCGCCGAGATCGGCGTCGGCACGCACTTGCAGCTTGCCCGTGCGAACCTCCGTGCCGCTGTCCGCGGTCACCAGCACCGCGCTCAATCCGTCTTCGGCAACCTGAACCGTGAACGCGTCCGGGTTCGACGTGCCCCAGCTCGGCCGGCCGTCGACCGCGGCCGGATTGCCGGCAGCCGTCTTCGGTGCGATGCGAATCGGATAGTTGAACGCGTTATCGAGAACTAGCATCGTGACTTCCCTCCTTGGGTTGTGGTTCACCAACTGCAACCGAGAGCGACGAGGCCTCGAAGTGCCTCATCATTCGCTGCTGGTTGCGAAGCTGCTGCACCTGCAGCAGCATGATCTTTCGCTCGGGAGTCGAGAGTTGATCGACGAAAGCTTCGGCGATGTCCGCATCGAGCAGCTTGGAAACGTCGATCGTGCTCACGACTCACCTGCTTTCCTGGTTCGAACCTTGGGAACTAGACCGCCGGCCGAGCTCCCGGCTTCGCGATCACGCCCGTGCCGCCGGCGGGGAACGCCATTTCGACAGCCCCACCGTCGCCGTAGAACCCGTCAGCAACGGGCCAGCGGGCAGCGAACACGTTCGCGACGTTGGCGGGGATGCCGCTGATCGGCGTCAGGTCGTTGGTGCTCGGCCACCACTGCTGCGGCGGTAGCTCTTCGACGAGCTCGCTGTCGACGAACAGCGGCGACGGATCGTACACGCCCTTATTGAACTTCTCGGCCGGAACCGTGAAGCCAGCCGCGTCGACCTCCTCACGCTTGAAGCCGAGGTACTTCATGGCCATGTCCTTCTGGATCCGCAGCAAGGCCTCTTGCACCATGCTGCAGAAGAAGTCGGTCACGTTGTCGTCGTACGCGTTGTCGCTGTGCTGCTGGATCTCGCCGAGCAGCTTCAGAATCTGACCGCACCACGAGCTCGCATCCTTCTGACGCACGCGGTTGCCGAAGAAGGGCACCGGGTAGTAGAGGAATGCCTTCGGTGTGTTCAGATTGTGGCGGGCATCGCCATCGCGATTGTCCGACCAGCCGATAGCGCTGTCGTTCATTCGCTTGATGCCCAGGGTGAGCATCTTGTTGAGATCGTAGAGCCACTCCGCATTGAACGGTCGCGAGAACTTCACGTCCGCCCGGTGCATCAGATTGAACAGCTGCAGCCCGAGGAAGTCGTGCACGCGGAAGACCGCTTCGTTGGCCGTAGTCGGCTTGCCGCCGTCGTTCGGAATGGCGTAGCCACACTCGCCCCATGCCCCGTTCCTCCACCAGAGGATCTCCGAGCTGAGGAACTTGACGCCAGACTCGGAGCCGTACGTGGCCGGCTGCAAGATCGGCTTGTTGGGATCGAGTTTAGCGGTCTGCATTGGCGTCGGATCCGGCATTGATCTCACCTCCCAAAAGTTGTTTGTAGATGTCCTCGAAGAACCTCACCCACTTGCGGCACTCGGGACGCCGGTCACTGCCGAGCTGCATCGCGTGCCGCATGCGAGGCAGGTTGTCGCCGACTGGCGGCGAAGCGTAGATCACGGCTTGCTGAGTCGTAGCGAGCTGCTCTCGTAGCGACTTGTTCTCAGCTTCGAGCGCCTTCTCCTTGGCGGATGGGCTGGCCGGCTTGCTGCTCGCCGCGGGTACCGCGGCCGACTCCTGAACTTCGTTGTTCGTCGCCTTCGCCGCACGACGCTTCCGGCGCCAGCGAACGAACCAAAGAGCGGCCGAGGCACCGACCGCAGCAGCTCCGCCTGGCACGCCCACCGAGACGAGGCCGCGGGTGAGAGCCCACTTGGCCGCAGAGCCGAGCAGATCGGTGAACACGGACGGCGAGGCCGCGGCGGGTTCGGGCTTCGGGGTCGCTGCTTCACTGGCCGGCGGCGCCGGGCAGGTTGCGCCGATTGACTCGCTCGACGTTGGTGTGCTCGGCACTTCGACGACCGGCGCCGCCGGCTGTTGCATCTCGCTCGGCTTCGTCGGGAGAGGTTCGAGCTTCGCCGGCGGATCGGCCTGCGGTGCTTGAGTCGTTGCCGGCTGTTGCACGGGCGGTGTGAACGTCGCGGGCAGGCTGGGCTTCGGATCGCGGCCGAGCACACGACGGAGAAAATCACGCACGCGGCAGCAGTTCGCGCCGTGCACCAGGTTGTCACGCTGGCCGAAGAGCACGCCGACGAGCTTGCCGCGGCCGTCGACTAAAGGCCCGCCCGAGTCCCCCTGTCGAACGGGACGACTGGTAGTTACTTGCAAAAACTCGGGCGGGCTGCCCAGACCTGCGTAGCCGGCGACCTGGCCGGCGTATTCCTGGTAGACGCCGTGCACGCTGCCGGCGGCAACGATCGGTGCCCCCGTGGGCGGCAATCCGTCGGCCAGCTCGAGCGCCGGACGATGGGCCGTGTGTACCTCGAGCGCGGCGAGGTCGAGCGCTTGATCGACGCCGAGCACCCGAGTCACCGGAGCACCCGTCTGATCCGCGAAGGCGACCGTCAGGTTGCTGCCGGACGTCGCGTCCCGCAGGACGTGCCAGTTGGTCAGCACGACGTTCGGCGACACGATCACGCCGCTGCCCGCGTCGGTGATCGAACCGGACTGAACCAACACGCGGCAGACCGAGGCCTGCGGCGAGCCAGGCGGCGGCTGGCTCGGCTTCTTCGCCGATGCCAGGCCCTTCTGCCACATGGCTCGCAGGGTTTCGATCGACTGCACGCCGACGGCCCGCGTCACGACCTGGTTGCCGCTCGTCACGACGAACTGCGGCACGCTTCGCGGATAGCCCGGGTGCCGGACCTTGTCGAACGCTTCGCCGTACACGGCAATGTCGGCCGGCCGCACGTCGACGCCCTCGGCGCGGAGCTGGGCCAGCGTGGCCAGGAACTCGGGCGACTTGCACGCCACACAGTCGGCCGATTCAAACTCGTACATCACGACCTGGCTGCACGCGCGAGACGCGACGAAGGCCGCGGCAAGTGCCACGCCGGCAAAGAACCAGCGGGTGAGCGATGGCTTCGTCAAGTTCGCTTCGGCTCCGGGGTACCCGGTACGTGCCAGCTCGAAACGTCTTGCTTCGGAAACGGCAGGATCCGCGGCTCACTCAGCCGGGCCTTCTCGTAGTACCAGTCCGCCGTCAGCGGGAACTCCGCCGGCGGGGCGAGCGTGAACAGGTACAACAGCAGCGGGCTGGTCACCAGGTCCCCCGGCAGCACCTGCCGATCGGGGCGGTTCTTGAGCAGCGGCACCTGGTGCTTGCGAAACGCGAAGCTCACCGCCTGGCTGCAGTGCGGCGGACGACGCAGCTCGTCGACGTCGAGGAAGTGCGGCTGCGTGAGCCACCGCATCCCCGGCACGAACGACCAGCTCGTGAGCAGCACGTTGAACCAGCCGTACTCGTCGTGTAACGCAAAGCGACGGACCTCGTTGACGATCGCCCGGCGTGTCTCGGCCGTGATCCCTGGCGGCGCCTGGTGCGGCATGACGCCGGTCCAGCGTGCGTAGCCGACGTAGCGGTACACGTCGATCAAGCCCGGGTTGTCGTCCACCTCGTCGGCAAGCAGCTTCAGCTTCTGCCGGCCGAGCCGCATGCCGAGGGCCACGGTGTGCCCGTTGTCCTTGCACACCAGCCCGGTGTGCACGTCGTCGTTCCGACCGCCGATCGCGATCGCCTTGCCGCCGAGCCACGCAGGCCAGGCCAGCGGGCTCGCCGGCGCCGGCCCGTTGCGATAGCTCAGCACGTCCGCGTCGAGCAGATGCGTCTCGGCGACGTTCAGGGGTATATACGTGCGAGGCATAAACGCAAATCCGTGCGCGTGGGAAGGGCGATTTCTAAACCGCCTAAATGGCCCAGTCCATGGGCCATGGTCAAAACGGTTACGCGGGTACTTCGTTCAACCAGACGAACTGACCGAGCTGGCTGCCGTGGCGAATGTTCTCCGCCGGACACACCGGGAACACGGGCAGATCGCTGGCGAGGCCACAGTACACGGCCAGATTCACGCGATCGTCAGCGACGTCGTGCGTCTCCTTCCCGTGCACGTAAGTAACAATCGCCGCTCGATACTCACCGCGAGCCGGTCCGGTGGGCAGGCGGTAGAGCACGTGATCACCGACGGACGGGATCGAAGCCGCGGCATGGTCCTCCGGAGACTCGGCCTCGGCACTCATGACAGCCGTGTCGTCGAACTGCGGGCCGTCGTTCAGTTCGGAAGAATTGGCGGGGGGATCAGCTTGATCCTGTGGCATGGCACACTCCTTGTGCGTGTTGAGAACTCGTCAGGTCTGACGAAGATTCTGCAACTATGTACAAAGATGCCCAGGAAAGTCAACTGGGAAGAGGTGCTTCGCCCGGTCCGTGGGCCGGCGACTCCGCAGGCGGATCAGGCCTGCGGAGCCGCTCGGTGCACAACTGGTTAAGCGATTTCCCTTGCCGATAGGATTCTTCCATCAGCTCCGCGTGCAAGGACTTAGGCACACGGACGAAGACAATCCGGATCGGCTCACGAAGTTTGCGGTTCATCACTTCAGCTTCCAAAGGCCCTGCCCCTTGTCGAGGAACAGGTCGGGGCGAGATTTCAGTCGGTCCAGTACAACGCCCGTCGAAACTTTGACGGCCGTACAAATGCTGTTGATGTTCGCCGGACCATCGTCGAGGAACGTTTGGATCTTGTCGACGATCGAATCCGCCTGGGCTGGTGGCGACGACGCGGCCTGCTTCTTCTTCGAACCGCGCGGCGCCTTCACCGGCTTGCCGTGCTTGTAAGACGCTGCCGCTCGCTTCATCAGTCCGAGCGAATACTTCAGCGCTTCGAGCTTCTTGATCTCCTCGTTGACGACGCCGATCGTCTCGTTGATCGAATCCTCCTCGGTCGCAGTCAACGCCTTAACGAGATCGTTGCCCGCTTCGAGAGCTTGCCGGAAGGCTTGCGCCCCCCCCCGATTTTTCAGCGGTCTTTGTTGCCATGTAACTAGCTTCCTATCACTGGGGTATCTGTGATTCAACGCTTTCCACAAACTCGATCGCATCAGCCAGGTTGTCCGTCCACGTGACGAATGCCCCGGCCCGCTTGAGCTCCGCCATCACGCGGTTCTGCAGCTCGGTCGGCACCTCGCCGGGACGTTTGACTTCTATGCGAACACTGCGGCCGTGCACGATCGCGTCGACGTCGGGAATTCCCGATGTTTGGAACGCGTTGCCATGCACTTTTCGTGCCCAGTGCCCACGCCGGCGGATCATCTGGATGATCGCGCCGGTGATCTTTGATTCAGCTTTAAGCGGCACTTCCACCTCCGCTGACCGACTGCCGGTCCGGCACACCTGGTGGCACAATGACGTTCGCCTCGACCTCGATCGCCTTCGTGCCGCCGATGGCAAGCGAACGATCGGCAATGTCGCGGCTCAGCCACACGCGGCCGAAGTAGTGATCGATCGCGTAGCTGGTGCGATCCCTTTTGGCCGAGGCCTGCACGTTGAACCGCGTGCCTCGATCGACGAGCACGGTCGCATTGCCGGCCGAGCCGCTCGGTCCATACTTGGTCGTGATCGCCGCCACGCGCACGGGGATACCCGCTTTGTAGTCCGGCAGATCGTCGGAGCTGGGGAGCTCGAGCAGCGCGTTACGCAGCCGAGTCGTGCCGCCGCGCACAACGACGCAGCTGAGCAGCTCGGCCACGGAGCCGCTGTAAGTAGAACGGGCTGGATTCACGACCAGGTGGGCGCCGTCGACGTCGGCGTGATTGCCGTGGCCCGAGTCGCAGAGCGAGAGACACTGCTTGCCCGACTCGATGTACACCTCACTGAGGTTCACCTTGTTGTGGCTAACCGGCGAGGCCCACAGGTACACGCCCCAGGCCCGGGCGAAGACGTCGACGCGGCGGAGCGTGAAGGTGCGAGCGAAGGCCCTCGCCCCTGCACCTGGCGTGCAGCCGACGATCATCGACTGCCGGTTGATCGCTGCCTTGTCCTCGAGCCGCAAATCGCTGAGCACCGTGCCGACGTGCACTTCAAACGAGCAGGCCGTGCCTGGCTCAGTGCCAATGTTGAACGTTGACGAGAGCACGGTTCTGCCGCGGCCGGCGCCTCGCAGCTCGACGTTGCGAGGGAGCTGCACGAAGCCGTCTTTGACTCCCTGCCCGTCGCAGGCGAATTCGCCGGCGGCAAGTTGCAGCCGATCGCCCGTGCCGAGATCTTCTTCGCGGCCGAGCAGCCAGCGCAGCAGCTCGCCGCGTTCGCTCGGATCTCCGTCTCGCGTGTAATAGGGCTTGGCGTAGTTGCCGTGCCGCAGGTGCATGATGTCGGTGTGCGACATGAGAATCCTCCTGGCGTTTTGTTGAGCGTTAGTAGTGGGCGTTAGTAGTGAGCGCCGGTAAACACCTAGGTCGTCCTGGCCAGGACGTTGACCGGCGTGCAGAAGATGTCGAGCTCGCGCTGGTGCCAGGCCGCGCTCTCGTTGGCTTCGTCTTCGGTGAGGAACGCCAGCTTCGGTTCGCCGACCGAGTCCTCGGCTTCGACCCAGCCGAGCACGTCGCTCCACAGCATCCACAGCTCGTCGAGTTTGTCGGCCTGGCATTCGTCGCACGACTTGGGGCAGGTGTTAGGGCAGGGGATCATGCTTCACTCCTTTGAAAGCTTCTGTTTTTGTTCAGCCTTAAAATCTTCTAGCCAGCCGATTCGTTCGACCATGACTGTGTCGCGGTCCCACGATTCACCGTACAGTTTTCGAAGGCAACTTCGGATCGTCCATTTGCGCACGCGTGAGTAGCGGCAGCGCCAGCCTTCGGGATGCAACACACTCACGCGGTAGTAACTCAACTCTCACCTCCGCTGGCCGCCTGCCGAATCTTCTGCGAGGCCACCGCCGCGTCGTACCACGTGAAGTCGAGAGCTGGATTGCTGGCCCAGTTACCAAGCTGACGCAGAGCGTCGGCACGCGTGGCCTGGTTGTAGAGCAGCACGTACGTCTGGCCGTCGGCCTTCTTCACGGCGAGCATGTGAATGTCGTCGGAGCCATTGCCGGCCACCTCGGGGAAGTGAATGCGATTGGTCATCACGCTACCTCCATCCAGTGCATTGCCGAGCGTTCACGTAAACACACAAGCTCTCTTCGCGCCCTGGTCGCAGCGACGTAGCCGACGCGCTGCTCTTCGTCGTGACCCTCGCGCGTCTCGGCGCTGCGTGCCACCGGCCCGCTGGTCGTCGTGAGCAGCACGACCTTGTCGGCCTCCTGCCCCTTCACGCTGTGGATCGTGCCGACCTTGATCTTCGGTTCGGTGATCACCTCGTTGCCGTAGCGGTCGATCGCCGCGGTGACCTTCGGGGCATCCTTGACGAGCGTCTTCCACTGGCCCGATTCGACCAGCGCGCACAGCTTGGGCGTTGCTCCGAGCTTGTCGAGCTCGTGCGGTAGTACCCACTCGTAGCGGTCCGCCTCGCCGTTGGCCGCTTCGAAGCGGCTCTTCGTGCCACGCAGCAGCAGCTCCTCGCCGTCGAGCTTGCTCGGGATCAGCTTGAGGATCTGCACCCACTCGTGACCGCTGATCGGTGCACCGTGCTCGAGGTTGTACAGACCGCCGATGCCCAGGTTGCGGACCGGAGCGAGCCAGCCCCCGCGCCCGCGGGTCGGCGCCCACGGGATACCCGCGGCATCGAGCTTCGCCGCCAGGCGTGCGGCCAGCATGTTCGTGCGGGCGAGGACCAGCGTCGACTCGGTCGGCTTCAGCGACTCGACGAAGCCGAGGCCCCACTCGGTCCGTACACTCCCCTCGTGATCCGCCGGTGCAATCTGCCGATCGAAGTAATCGCTGCAGCGCGAGAGCATCCGCTCGCCGATCCGCAGCACGGCTGCCGGACAGCGATAACTCTTCGGCATGATCTTCTCTTGAGCGGCCGGCCACGCCCGGAAGAGCGAGGCCTCGGCGCCGGCCCAGCGGTAAATGCTTTGAAACGGATCGCCCACGACGTACACCCATTTGACGATCGGCGTGTTGATCAATCGGTGACACACGCGATCGAGCAGCGGCGACGCGTCCTGCTGTTCGTCGAAGAACCAGACCGGCACGCCTGGCACGTCCCCTTGCGGCCCGCTGATCGACTCGCTCGCGCCTTCGAAGTCGAACTTCAAGCCGACGAACCGGCCGAGCAGATCGACGAAGTCGAGCTTGCTGTCGAGCCGCTTGCCGCGTTCGTAGCGATCGACGATGTCACGGCAGAATCCGAGCGACGGACAGCGGTCGTCGCAGCGTCGGGCTTCGAGCCAGACCGTTTCGAACGACACCAGCCGGTTGCGGGCCGCGCCCCACATGGCGAGCACGCGGCCAGTCGGCGACTCGTGAGCGAAGGCAACCTCGGCCAGGTTGCAATCGGCGCCCTGGTCGTCGACGGGCTGCAGCTCCTCGTCGAGCCACTCGGTGAGCCACTTGCCGCTGGCCCGGTTGCTCGTGATCATCGTGTCGCCGCTCACGCCCATCGCCTTGTAGCACACCGAGTGCAGCGTGCGGAAGTTTCCCTCACGCGTGAGATCAGTCGCATCCACGCCGAACTTCGCCGCTGCCCTGGTCGATGCTTCCTCACGAGCTGCCCGCGTGAACGACACGAAGCCGATCTTGAACGGGTCGCGTACGCCCGCGTCTAGAACCTTCTCCATCGTGTCCATCAGCCAGGTCGTCTTGCCGGTCCCAGCTCCGCCGATCAGGCGTGCGATCGTGGCGCTCATCACATGCCCCCGAGGTAATACTGGTTTGCGGTGATCGGCTGCGGCTCCGCGGCCGTGGAGCCCTTACGCTTCGCGTCAGCGGGCCGGTGACCGAGACGTCGACCGCAGAGCTTGCAGTGCGTTACGACGTAGCCAGGGCGATCAGGCGCGGGCTTGTCGACCCAGGCCTCGGGCGGACACAGGTTGCAGGGTTCGGGCTTCACGGCGCCACCCCCCGGCGACTGCCCTTGGAGGTTTCCCGGCCTGTGACTAACGTGCATGGAACGAAGGGGCAAAACTGACGCGTCGTTTGCCCGCTTTCTCTAAAGCCGCCGGATTCACGTGCGGCGCGCACAGCGCGCACAATCAAATTCAAAAACGTTGTGCGCGCGTTCCGTCCTTTAATAACAAGGGCTTGCGCCGAAGCGCGCACACTCACTTTTCGGATCGTGTGCGCGCATTGCGGCCTTAGCTCATAAGGACTTAACTGCCGCGCGCACAATGAAACGTCGTTTTCAAAACCTTTAGCCCCCCCATGCCATCTTTCAAAAACGCTGTGCGCGCGTGCGCGCTCGCTGTTAAGTCGTTGTGGGCTCGAAACAAAAGGCGCGCACACGGCGCGCACTTTTGGAGACTCAAATGCTGTGCGCGCGTGCGCGCCCGGGCCACGTGAGCCGCCGAGGCTTCGATCGCATAGCGCGAGCGCGAAGGCCCCCCACGTGCCCGCTGTTGCGTTGACCAGATCGCGGTGACAACTGAGTCGTCTCATGACGCGCTGCCCTCCAGCGCCGTCGTAGCGATCGCCAGTCGATCGTCGCCTTCGAGCAGTTGCTCAAGCTTGGCAAGATGCGCAGGGGTCAGCACGGTGTACCTCGAGCGCGCGGCACCCCTCGCCGGGTAAAGTTTCTGATCGCCCTTCGTCAGCCCGAGGCGGGCGGCCAGCTCGGCCGGCTCCTGCTTGGCCACGTGGCCCGTCATCAATCCGTCCTGCCACAGCTTCCGCCACTTGAACCAGACCTCGCACGCGCCTCGTTCCCCCTTGATCCGCACCGGGCCGCCCAGCTCGTCGGGCGCGTCGGCGTCGTGCAACTGGCTGAGCTTCTCGGCCAGGTACTCGGCGACGATCACGTGCCGCTTGGCCATCGTCGGCGGGTTCTCGGTCTTCGCCGCGTCGAGCAGCTTGGCCTTGAGTCCACGCCGCGGCGGCTCGGCCGGCCCTTCGTCGTTCGCACGCTTGCCTTCGCGACCGTTCCAGATCGCCGGCCAGACGCGCGGCGACTCGTCGAGCACGACCTTGCGCGTCGCGGCCTGCACGGCCGCGGCCACCTTTGACGGATCGCGGTAGGCGTCGACGCTCATCGTCACGTCGCCCGAGCCGTCGACGGTGAACTCCTTCCAGGCCGGCACGTGCAGCCGGTAGAGCGGCGGGTCGCTGAGGATGATCGTCAGCTCCCAGTCACCGGGCCACCACTCGCCGTGTTCGTACGCCAGGCCGTGGATCGTGTACCCCACGGTGCGCGTGCCCGCCTTGCTGCGCTCGCTGCGGATGAAGCCGATTGCCGAGTTGCACAGCTTCTTGATCTCGACGTCGTCGAGCGGCGGCTTGCACTGAGCCAGGTTCATCGCCCGCAGCAGATCGAGCAGATCTCCCTGCTCGGCCGCGTCGTCAATGTTCGGTGAGCGGCGGGCCTGGCTGCAGGCGAACTTGTACAGCTTGTCGTTGCGTCCGCCCTCGGTGATCTGCTCGCCGACGATCGCGCGAGCCGACGGCTTGGCCTCGTGAATCTTCTCGTCGCCGGCCGCGTGGTTGTACAACCTGGTGATGATCGACTCGGGGATCTCCGCGAGCGGAACCGTGTCGGGATCGAGGCCTTCGAGCCAGGCGTACTGCGTGCCGCTGCCGTGCACGCTCGGCGGCATGACGGACTGCGTGGCCTTCGCACCGTCGCCGCCGATCCAGACTTCGAGCCCTTCGACGTCGGCCTTCGTGATCTGCGGTAGCTCGGGGCTCCATTTGAAAAGCCGATGCACGCCGCGGCTCGAGCGATACGTCGGCGTGTAGCACTCCTTCAGGTACTTGTCCGCCGCGGCCCGGCCCTCGTCGCTGTCGAATTCGATGTCGACGACGCCGCTCTTGGGCCCGAGCAGCAGGCCGATGTTGGAGATCGGCCATTTCTCGAAGAGCTGCAGCAGTTGCTCTTCGTCGCTGGTGGTCGCGTTCTCCTGCCAGGCCTTGCCGCGCGGGTGCTTGCCCGGCGACTCGCAGCGATTGCCGTTCATGCACGTGCAGCCGCCGTCGTGCGGGGCGTGCAGCATGACGACCTGCCAGCCACGGTTCGCGTAGCTGATCGCGGCGGATTGAATTGCATCCTGGCTATTGCGCTTCATGCTGAGCTATCCATGCCCTGCGGTTGTGGTTTCCTACCAGAATCGATGAGCGACGGCTCGCTCGTACGCGAGGGGAACGGGCGGCAAGAGATTGCCGTACTCGCAGGACCGGCAGTCGCACGGAAGATGGTAAGCATCGCAGTATGGCGCGATGCCTGGTCGACCGCATTCAGGGCACGTCATCCACACATACTCAGAATGCCAGTGCGTCGCGGGCGCAAGCCTGCAAAATTCACACTTAGGATTTCCCGACGTCTGCTTGCATTTACTACACCATCCGCACGCAACAAGATCCCCATACATTCCGTACCCGTCTGCACTCGCCGCCCCCGGGATGCGCATCTGCCCCGCGAAAATGAAGACCTCTTGTTTTGTGTGCCGACAGAGCAACTCGGCTTTCAATCGCTCGTCAGCAGTCGGACTCTTCCCTTTAATCTCAATCCAATAGTTAAGGTCATGCAGGAAGAAATCCGGCAGGTACCGCACGCCGTCGAAGTCGAAGCCTTCTGCCTCGTACTGAAACGAGATCCCCAGCGCGTCGAAGAACACGGCCCAGCGTGCTTCGAGCCGCGAGCGATACTGCACGCCCTTGAACGCGGCCGGGATTGCTTTGATGTTGGTTGTCATTGCTTGCTCGCGGTTTCAAAACAGGCGGAGAGATCGGAGGATTCAAGGCCTTTGGTTAAAGGCGGTGCTGCTCTTATCCGGTCGCCTACAGTCCTGGCCCACCTGCTGGTCCCGCACCTTTGGTAATGCGGACGACATCATCGAGTAGTTCGACGACGCTGCGGTCGTCGTCACCGATCCCAAACTTGAGATCACGTGCGATGTGAAACAGGGACATTGCCGCGACAACCACATCCAGCGGTTCGAGGCCGAACTCCTCACCCCACAGGGCGATCGTGTCGGCGTGTGATTCTGCGAACACAACGGCAATCTTCGGAGCCATGTCACACCGTCCTGGTGATTTGAAAGTTGCTGCTGCCGCCCCTCAGAGCGGGCGGCAGCAGCGGCCACGCGAATGGATTCCTACTCGTCGTCGGCGTCGTACTCCCGCTGATCGGGCACGATGCTGGCGATCACGGTTCGCAGCGGATCGGTGTACAGCTGCTTGATCCGCGTCCCCTCTTCCCGCGAGAGCTCGCCGACCAGCGTCGGGGTGATTCGGGCGTAATCCTGCCCCCCCTTGCTCTTCTGCTTTTCGAGCTTCAGCGAGACGACGGCCCGGAAGTGCGGCACCGTCAGCTTCTTGACGAACGGCACAACCGTTTTCAGCGAACCAGGTGCAGCGATGATCAAGAGCGGAAACGCATCCCCCTCGCGCAGGATCCCGAGCATCCGCGATTCCTTGCAGCGCTTGCCGATCCCCTGCTTGCCGGTGCCGAAGTCGTTGTACTTGTTCGGCCCGTGCTCATCGCTGCCGCGCCAGTCGTAGCGGCCGTCGTCGAGCATCATCGCGTCGAGGATCTCGGAATCGAGATCACCGATCCCTTCGTTGACGCGACGTGCGGTCCGCAGATCGTCGCTCACCAGCACGGGCAGGGCGTTGCCGACGTCCTCGCTCGGCCACAGCACGCCGCGGGGGCTGTAGTGCACGAGCACGCCGACGATCTCGTCGACCGTCTCATCGCCCTTGATGCCGGGGATCGCCCACCTGGTGGCGCCGCTGCCGGGGATCTTGACCCGCGTGAGATCGGTTTCCTTGATCCGCTCACCGTTGGCCAGGTTGGCCTCGAGCGCCTCGGCAATGTCGCTGCTCGGCCGCAGCGCGAGATACTTGCTCTGCTCGAGCACGCTCAAACCAGTTTCTTTCGTGCCCGTTTCCTTTGTGTCTGTTGACATGTGTTACTTTCCTTTTGTGAAAATCGAACGTTGTTAAAAAGGTGCCGCGTCGTCGATTGCGCCCTGCGGCGGGGGTGATGGCTCCGGCTCGAACGACTCACCGTCCAGTGGGCTCAGCACGAAGTAGGAGATACGCGAGCACCTTCGTGGGTCAGCCCTTCGTCGGACCTGGCATCCTGCCCGGTAGCTCCTTACCGCTTGCGCACACTGAGCCCGTGCTTGTCGAACACCTTGATCAGCGGGGCGAGGCCCGAGGGCATCGCATCCTCTTTGAGCCACTCCGCCACCCGGGCCTTGAAGGCCGGGTGGTTGATCGTGACCAGCTTCTCGCCGAGCCCCATCTGCTCGAGCGCTTTGATCAGCTCCTCCTTGCGACCGTCGGCCGGCGAAGCGTATGACGTCGTCGTGCGCGTCACCGTGTAGCCGTCGATGCCCATCGACTCCATGCCATCGACCCCCATCTGCTCGATCACGCGGGCCTCGATCGCTTCGATCTCGGTGTTGATCGGCTTGGCCTGCCGGCTGATCTCGTCGGCCTGCCGCCGCAGTTCGAGCAGCCGGCGGATGTCCGCCACCAATCCCTGATCTTGGGTGATCGCTTCGGTTTCCGTTGCCATCGCGTTCATTTGTCTGTACCCCGTTTGGCAGGGCGCTCCTTGTGAAAGTTGGGGAAGCCGCCGGCGTGCCCGGTGAGTGCTGGGCACCAGGTGCACGCCAGCGACCCCGAAACAAAAATGAGTCCGGCGGCTACGCTGCGGCCGGCTTGTCGGTCTTCTCCTCAGTCTTCTGATCACTGGCCAAAGCCTCCTTGAGCTTCTTGACCGCCGCGATCACTTCCTTGGCAGCGTCCGCCGCCTTGTGACCTTGCACCGAGATCGTCTCGGCCAGGTCAATGACTTCGTCGAGCGCCTTCGTCTCGCGCTGCAGAAGCTTGATCACGAACCTTCCCGCACTCTTGAGCACTTGCATTTGTCGAACTCCCTAAGCTGCCGCGTGATGGACCTGGTCGCGAAGTGCGGCCAGGACGTATTCGATGAGAGCGCGACCGTTGGCGATCGCTTCGTATGCACGCTCGTCGACCGTGTCGATCGCGAGCAGGTGATGAAACGAGACGGGCCGCGTCTGACCTGGTCGATCGAGCCGAGCGCACGCCTGGCCGAAGTCCCCCTGCGAGATACAGCCGATCGAGTAGAAGATCGCCCGGGCACTTCGCGTGAGGTCGATGCCGGCGCCGCCGCTGCGAATCTGCACGCCGAACAGGTCGACGTCTTCGGGCAGCGTGGCCTGCTGCGTGAGATCGTTTCGCCGGCCGCTCAGCTCGCCGTACCTGCGGCCCAGCTTCCCCGCGATCCGCTCCACCTGGTCGAGGTCGTGACGGAACCGGCAGAACACGACGACCGGCTCGCGGGCGTCAAGATCTTCGAGCAGCTCGCAGAGCGTGTCGGCCTTGGCCGTGTCCAGCTCCAGCTTGATCTGCTCGGCGCCCAGTTCGTCGGCCTCCGCGTTGACGAACCCGCAAGCCACCTGCTGCAGCCTGAGCACCTTGACCAGCGGGTTGTCGATCTTCACGGTTCCGAACTTGTCTTGCGAGTCGACAATGTCGGCAACCAGGTCCGTCTCGAGCTGCTCGTAATACTTGCGGGCCTTGGCCGAGAGGGTCACCGGTACGTCGATGTGCTGCACCGGCGGCAGATCCAGCTCGACGTCGAGGTGCACCGCACAGAGCGACATGAGCTCGCCGAGCTCTTCCTGGTTGACCCACTTGTCGACCTTGTTGGGGATGAACTTAGACAGCACGGCGTAACGATTCTTGAAGCCGGTTACGCTGGTGCCGAAGATCGCCGGCTCGAGGAACCGGTACTGAGCGAACAGATCCAGCGGCGAGTGGGGCATCGGCGTGCCGCTGAGCGCCAGCCGGCGAGTTGCACGCAGGCCGAGCTGAGCGCAGAACTTGCTGGCCTTACCGCCCGGATCCTTGATCTTGTGACTCTCGTCGAGCGCGGCAACGTCCCATCGTTTGGACAGGAAGAAGTCGGCGAGCGGCTTGCGCCAAGCGCTTTCGTAGCTGACGACCAGGGCCAGGCACACACCGCGGGGAGCTGTGGCGTACGCCTGCTCGGCGAGCTGCAGCTTCTTGGCCGGCGAGCCGTCGAGCACAACGGTCCGGTAGTCACCCGGATAGTGCTTCGCGAATTCCTTCGGCCAGACGTTCAGCACCTTCGTTGGTGCGACGATCACGACTCGCTGCGAGCCCCAGTTGCCCAGCAGATCGCAGGCGATCTTCGTCTTGCCGCCGCCCATCTTGATCGGCAGCAGCGTGGCCGGCCGATCGTAGGCGAACCAGTACGCGAGCCGTTGATGCTCCCACGGCGGGCTCTTGGTGATCGCTGGGTTTTCGAGCACATCGAACTCGGCGCCATTCGGCCACTGGGCCGCCAGGCGGATCAGCTCGTCGTCGAGCTCGACGCCCGCTTCCCGCAGCCGGACCGCCGTGTACGGCGTGACGGCCACGGTCCAGCCGCCGCGGCACTCGCGCGGCCAGCCGAACGATTGGAAGTAACCGGCAGTGCCGAAAGAGAACGGCACCTCGATTGCGATCCGCTCGCCGGCCAGGCGTGCTTTGCAGTTAGTGAGTGGTTCCGTGGGCTTGAGCATGATGCTTGACGGTTTGCAGAAACTGATTGATCGCCGCGTCTTGGCGGTCGTGATCGTAGGTAGTGGCCTCTTCGGTGAACCCAGACAGCCCGCTGCTGCTGTGCTGAGTGAGCTCAGTCACGACGAACTTCGTAGTTCGACTGCGGAGCACACCTTCACGAAGGATCGTCACGGTGTGCGTGTCGTCGTTCCAATTGCACATTTCGCCGTCGACGTGACGGGCACCGGCTTGTTGAGCACCCGCTTGACCGCCGCCGCGCTGTTTCGCGGCAGCGGGTTGCCGTGCGTGTCGGTGATGGTGAGCCGCTTAGGCATGGAGTGGGTCACCATTCACGAATTGCGACGACGGAATGATCTCGACAGCGGTCACGCGTTCGAGCACCAGTCGCTCCGGCGAGTCCAGCGGACCGTCGGCATCGGCCACGATGTAGTGGCCACAGCGGTAGTAGTGTGCCGGCCGGCTTCCATAGCCGGAGTCCGTCACGCCGTGCACGTTCGCGTCACTCTTGCGAATCAGCGAAGAGTTGCGCGCGGTTGTGATCCTGATCCCTTCCATCTGCCATCGCTCCTTGTTCAGAATTCGCCGTACGCCGCGGCCAGCTCCGCGCTGGCCTGATCCCGTCGCCGGCAGTTCTCGCTCGGAGTTACCTTTTCGAGGTTGCTCCAGTGATTGCACTCTTTGCCTCTCGGTCCGTGATCGACCTGGTCGGTGGGCAGCAGCTCTTCGTTGTGCTTGGCCATCCATACGATGCGGTGCAGGAACACGTTTTGGCGGTAACGCACGCCGTCGATCGTGATCCGCAGCTTGGCATGGAAGTAGCCGCCATAGTGGGTTTCTCCGTGCCAGGTTCGCGATTGAGTTTCATGAAATCTCACCTGCACCCATCGACCGTAGACCAGCGAAAACACTTCGCTCGTGTCCAGGTCGACCCGCAGCGTGCCGTTCTGCAAACGCAGCCAGGCGACGTTGTGCGGGCAGATGTTTCGTTTCTTCTTGCGGTGCATCAGCTCACGTCGTACGAGAAGGTGAACGTCCTGATCAGCTCGTCGGCGACTGCCTTGTCGGGATCCCACTCGGCGGGCGGCTGGCCGTACCAGCTGTAGCCGGCAGCGAGCCACAAGTCGCGCCCGTCGTGCCAGATCACCCGGCCGTCGTCGAGCACCTGCTTGAGCGTGTAAGTCTCGCGAGCTTCGACTTCGATCTCGCCGCCGTAGCTGTCGATGATGTCTTCAGTTCTCGGCATACTTGATCACCCATTCGCTCTGAGGAACGTTGCACTGCTCGAGCGTTCGGGCTGCGTCCTCACCGAGGGCGAGCAGCTCGGGCGGCGTTCCGTTGCCAACCTCGCTCTCGCAGCGGTCGATCGCTAGCGCGAAGGTGAAGTCGCTCTTGGCAAGCTGCACGCGGCTCTTGAGCGGCCGCGGCCACCGCCGCTGGATGCGATTGAGGAAGCGGGACTGCTTCACGACTGACCCTCCATGTCAGAAGCAACGGCGGCGCGATCCTGCCCGCCGCCGTGCGAGCCATCCCGTGATCCTTCATGACCCGCTGGTCCTACTTCTTCTGCGGGCGCTCGTGAGCCATCCTGGCTGAGCTCGGGGGAATGCGATCGAGTTTGTGTCATGGCCCAGCTCCACGAACAAAGGTTTGAAGCGTGCCGCCGTCGAGTGTGGTAGTTCGCTGCTGGGGCGGGCGAACCTGCAAGTCCTCTCGACGGACGGCACGCGTGACTTCGTCAATCAGCCCCCAGCACGAGCTGACTACTTCTTCGTTTTCTCCAACGCCTTCGCGAACTCACCTTTCCGCGTGATCGGTTCGGCGAGCTTCTTGCGCTCGAGCGTTTCCCACGTCTCTCGTTTGGCTTTGATCTCGCGGCGCGCGGCTTGATGGCACGCCGGGCAGAGGCCTCGGCCAACGATCTGTTTCTTCTTCTTGCATCCGATGCAGGTCTGCGTTTTCATCGCGTGACTCCTCCAAGAGTCAGAGGCCGTGCTCCTCGCGGAGTCGGCGGCGTACTTCCTGTTTGTGACGATCGGCCGCAGTGACGCGTGCCGGAACCGGGGGAGCCGGCGGCTCAGTGCTCGAGCTCTTGAGCTCGTCGCAGCGCTCGATAAATCGCTGCACGGCTTCCATCGTGGTGACGAGCTTGCCGCCGAAGTTGGAGGCCTCGAGCTTCACCCCGTTGTGGCCGTATCTCACGTGAGCGTGCAGCGTCTTGTAGGTGAGCGGCACGCGCTCGGCGAGTTGCTTCAGCGTCAGCAGTTGCTCGACGTTTGCGTTGACCATTTCCCTCGGTACCGAACCGTTCCAGTGCTTCCCGTTTCGTCCGTCGTTCTGCTGAATTCTATACAGAATTCATCAGCCGTCAACAGCTTTATACAGTTCTGTACAGACGTTCGACGTAAGGTCTGGAGAGGTAGGGGGTTACGCTGATGAAAACTGTTGACGTTTGTCGAAGCGTGTGTATAAATTCGGGCAGGAGAAAAGCCCGAATGCCGCCGACCATCCCTGGGAAGTACACGCCAGAAGCCCTGCAAAACCTTGCGGGGCGGCTCGTTGAATTGCAGGGGAAGCTGACGGCGCTCGCGGCCCTGATGAATGAGCACAAGGTTGACGAGCTGCTGATCGATTACGACTCGGCCCAGCGGCTGGCGTTTTCGAACCTCAACAAGTTCATCACGTCGGGGTACGACGGCTTAGAAGCGTTCCGCGCCGCGCGCGGGGACTACGGCCGGCCGGTGGGCGACGAAAACATACCCGCCGCGGCGGGTAAATCACCGCGAAATGGCCGGAAAAAACCGGATGAAGGGGAACGAAATTCCAAGGGGAAAGGTAGCTCAAAGCATTAGCAAGTACAGCGTTACACGATACAAGCGGGCGTAGCTCAGTTGGTAGAGCGCTAGCTTCCCAAGCTGGATGTCGAGGGTTCGAGTCCCTTCGCCCGCTCTCTCAGACGGCCGTTGTCAGCAAGTGACGACGGCCGTAAGTGTGTGTCAGCCGAGCTTGTTACGACGAGGTGGTCGAGCAAGTCAAACAGCGCGGCGACCTGGCCGCACTTGTCAGGTATTGACCTCTTTTGCCCACTCCGGCCAGCCGTTGGTGCAAGCAGTGGTGCAAGCTCTCAATTTTCGGAAGCAACTTCGCCTCGGTTCGGTTCCGGATGAACAATGCGCCCGAGCGGCAGCGCGGGCAGGCTTTCCAAGGCTCCCGCCACATCGAGAAGCTTTGGATCAGGATTTCGCCGAGGCGATGCCTGCGGTGAATCCGATCAGCAGCAGTGCGAGGTGGGGCCGAAAGAGTAAGCGTCCGTGATGCACGCCACGCAGGAAACGCCGAACTTGCTGGTGTAAGGCTTGTCGAGCCCGCATCTGCACAAACCACAGTCGCGCACCCGCCGCAGCGGAACGAGACCACAATCGTGTTTTTTTGATCCTAGTGATAGGGCTGCGCCAAATGTAACACGATTTCTGCCGCAGGTTGCGGTTGTGAACCAACGGTTATGTAACCGCCGCAATCGCACGACCGCAGTAACGCACGAACTTCGTCTTATTGACTCCACCACCTTATCTGCTTGGCCGCATCTGCCGGGTGGATCGGGAAGGGAGTTCTCGCGATGCTGCGAGCCGCAGCCGATCACGGATCGTCTTCCGAAGAGCTGTCACGCACGCAATAGACGAAGCGCCTCGCCAAGGCAGGCGATCGTCAGAACACCCACGATCAGTGCCGTAGCGGAGGCGAGAGAAACGTTGAAAGCGCCCAGGGTAATCAGCAGAAGCGTAGCTGCCGCGGGCGGATGCGACGACTTTGTTGTGAGCTGAGCCGCCAACAAGAGTGCGGCAGCTGCGCACGAAGCAATCAAACGGCCCAAAAAGATTTTGTTTGCGGCAACAACCGAGGGCTCCGCATCAGCGTCTAAAAGCGCGACTGTCGCGAAACCGATTACGTGAGTCTTGGGTGCCCAGTGTGGGATAAGGCGAACTCGGCAGCGTGGAGCGGGCAGCCAACGGACCTGCAGGAGCTGTTCGTTAGCGTCGTTTTCTTGCTCCCGGCCGCGCATTTCCGTACACTGCCCGGATGCACATGAATGGCTGCTGGAGTTCGCGTCAGGCAGTGAGTCGAGCCACGGTAGCCGCGGTTCAACTTTGCATTCTCGGATGTGCCTGCGTCGGCTGCGGAATGCCGCAGGATCCTGAAGGGACGCTAGAGCGGGTGCAGGGAGGTACGGTTCGGGTTGGGATTTCGCTGAACCCACCATGGACCGAGCTCATGAACGGGGACGCCGCAGGGGTAGAGCCGAACCTGCTCAGCGAGTTCGCCGGACAGCGTGATGCGAAGATCGCGTGGACCGCGGATGCGGAAAGCGACCTGCTCCGTGCGCTGGAGCACAGGCAGCTCGATATCGTCATCGGCGGCCTCACCAACTCAACGCCGTGGTCGAAACACGTCGCGCTCACGCAGCCGTATCTTACGCTTGACGGAGAAGAGCACGTGATGGCCGTGCCGCAGGGAGAGAATCGTTGGCTCCTGGAACTCGACCGATTTCTGCAAAACCACCGAACCGAGGCTCTGCGTCAGTTTGAGGGGGAACGGCAGTGAAAGCCAGCCCGGCATTCGAATTTCCCCCCGAGCAAGACCAGGCTCTGCATCGGGCACGTCGCCTCGAGTGGATTACCATTGCCTATTTAGTCTCGGTTGCGATCGTCATGTATCTCGTGTTGGGATCGTCACAGGCAATGAAGACAGCCTGGATCGACGACATGCTCAGCTTAATTTCTCCGATCGTCTTCCTGATTGCCTCCCGTATAGCTATTTGGCCGCCTAGCAGGCGGTTTCCCGACGGATATCACCGCGTGGTATCCATTGCGTTCATGTGTGCAGCCCTCACATTATCCGCGATGGGAAGCTGGTTACTAATCGATGCTCTCATGAAGCTCTTCCAGGCAGAGCATCCAACGATCGGCGGAATCCACCTCTTCGGACATACCTTTTGGCTTGGCTGTCTAAAAGCTCTGCAAACGGGATGCCTGGCTTCTATGCGTGGAAGCGTGGTCGTTGAGGCAACAACCTGGGCGCCAACCAGCCAAGATGTGGCGTGAGTAAACAGCGAATGAGGACGTTCGCGGCGCCTCTCGCGGCCAAGCGCGAGCCACCCCCGCAATCGGCCTAGGCGGTTGACCGCGCAGTTCCCGAAGCGGGTGCAATTTTCGCGGCCCTCTGGGTCCCTTCGGGCGCGCGGTTTGCGGCCCCACGCGGGGTTTCGGCTCCGCATTTCTCAGTTTTTGAGTACCGTCTCCAGTATGAGCGCATCATTACGGAGCGTTCCCGCCACGGCGTCTATGAGCCATACTCGCGCGGCGCCTGTGCTTCTTTGATGAAGCCGCCGGACATCAGAGCGTAAACGCGATCAAGTGGCGGCCTCGCTGCAGGGGTAGGAGCGCCGCCTGACCGAACAGTTTTCCACAATCACGACTACCAGCGCTCCTAACACCATGGCTATCGCCGAACTTCTGGGCTCCATTCCGCTCGCCCACTTCTATGATCAGTACTTTCTCAAGCTGCCATTCGCGCTTGCGGACGGTTGCAACCATCTCCTCCCACTCGCAACGCGCGAAACCCTTTTAGAGATCCTCTCACGGCCGGATGCCGACATAATTGCAGCCTCAGCAGCAACGGCGCAGCACTGCTCGCCACCAATCGACGCAGCTCGGCTCGACACAATCCTTGCGTCAGGTGCCACCATCGGGGTTCGCCATGCCCAACGTCAGAATGCGGCCTTGGCGAGTCTCGCGGAAGATTTCGCTAGAGACTGTAATGCCGTTGCCGACATTCACCTGTATCTGACCCCCGCGCGCTGTCCAGGGTTTGGTTGGCATTACGATGCCGAAGACGTATTCATTCTCCAGAGCTGTGGAGCCAAGGTTTGGGAGTTGCGGAAGAATACTGTCAATCCTTGGCCCGTGGCCGAAACTCTCCCGGAAGACATGCGGTATGAGAAAGAGATAATGCCGATTTTGAGCTGCAATCTTGCGGCAGGCGATTGGCTGTATATTCCGGCTGGCTACTGGCACCGGACCAGGGCAGTGAGTGAGTCGATTTCGTTGTCGGTCGGCCTGGCCACTCGCTCTGGAATCGACGTGCTCGATTGCTTTCGGCAGCAACTGCTGGAGTCATTGCGCTGGCGTCAGCGCGTGCTGCCTGTGGTTGCATCAGACAATGCGGCTACCAGTGAAGCGGCGTTGGCGACGCATCTTGCGGAATTGGCTCATGACTTTGCGGCAGTACTGACCGCACCATCCGCTGCAGCGGAGTTTCTGGAATTCTGCCGCGCGGGTTCACGCCGTTCCACGTGACGGACAACGAACCGGCTCTTGGCGCTGACACGTTGCCGGCTAAATTCCCCGCGATTGGTGAACTGTACCGGACGTGATTTCCCCTGGGGGAGCGTTCTTAAGTTGAGCCTTCGCGGTGTTGGTGGCCATGAACTTTTCAATTGACTTCGGCATCAAGTGATGCAAGGCATTGAACACGCCACCTTGCCAACCTGTGATGAGCTCATCTTCTGGATCCACAACCAGCTTTACCAGCGTATCGATCGTGACCTCGGGGTCGTACGTCGGTGGGATCGGTTCTGCTTTGTGACCCGTATAGTAGGCCGCATGTTCGAAGAACTCGGTGCTGTGAGACATTGGCATCACGGTGCACACTCGAATGTCGGACAGGTTTTCCTCGCGAAGTTCCTGGCGCAAGGCATCAGACAATCCAACTACTCCGAATTTCGCAGCCACGTATGAAGCATACAGAGGAGCCGGGATCTTTCCGACGACAGACGCGACATTAATGAGAACGCCCGCCCCTTGTTGCCGGAAATGGCGAAGTGCAACGTGGCTTCCCGCGATCGTGCCTAGCAGACTGGTGCAAAGGACTTGTTCATGATCTTCCAGAGGGACCACGTCGAACCTTCCGATCGCACCCACGCCCGCATTGTTAATCCACACGTCGAACCGTCCAAACTCGGCGATAGACTTCTCGGCCAGGTTTTGCACTTCTCCGCTGCGGCTGACATCGGTTGGAACGGCGATCGCTTGGGCTCCTGCCAATTCGCACTTGTGTTTGATTTCATGCAATGCTTCCGCGCCGCGGGCAGCCAGCACCACACTGGCACCCCGCTCGGCCAACCTGAGCGCGGTTCCCCTTCCAAAGCCGCTCGACGCCCCGGTAATCACGATGACCCTGCGGCGATAGCCGTTGACAATCGTCATGGATCAACTCGCGGGAGCACCGCGGCCTTGCGACTTGGCAACCAGACCACTGGAAGAGCCATTCACGGCTTCAGCACCACCTTGATGCAGCCGTCTTTCTTGTCACGAAATTTCCTGTAAGCTTCCGGCGCTTCCTGGAGCGGCACACGATCCGTCACGATTACCGAGGGATCGATCTCACCCGCTTCAATTTTTGCCAGCAGCATCTTGTGGTACTTGGCGACATGTGTCTGGCCGCTCTTCAAGGTCAAAGCCTTGTTGACGACCGCGCCAAACGGCAGCTTGTCAGGGTAGCCCAAATAGACTCCGGGGATGGAGACCGTTCCGCCTTTGCGGCAACAGAAAATTGCCTCGCGTAAAGCATGCGCCCGGTCGGTGCCGAGCATCATCGTCGTCTTAACTTTGTCATAGACGGCATCCAGGGCGCCGGTTCCGTGTGCTTCGGCGCCAACTGCGTCAATGCAGCGATCCGGCCCACGGCCACGAGTCATTTCCATGAGCGTGTCATATACGTCCTGCTCGTCGAAATTGATCGTCTCGGCATTCCCATGCTGCTTGGCCATCGCCAGCCGTTCAGGCACGCGATCGATCGCTATGACTCGCTTCGGATTGAACATCCAAGCGCATTGAATCGCGAACTGCCCGACGGGACCGCATCCCCAGACGGCCACGGTTTCGCCAGGCTCGATCTCGGCGTTCTCGGCTCCCATGTAACCGGTGGGAAGTATGTCGGACAGGAACAGCACCTGCTCGTCGGCGAGGTCGGATTCGATCTTCAATGGACTAACGTCGGCGTACGGCACGCGCAGGTATTCTGCCTGGCCGCCGGCAAAGCCGCCGAGCATATGCGAATAACCAAACAAGGCCGCTGGAGAGTGGCCCATCGCTTTGCGGGCGATTTCGTAATTCGGATTCGAAGTGTCGCACAACGAGTACATCTGCTTTTCACAAAACCAGCACTTGCCACAAGAGATCGTAAACGGGATGACGACCCGATCGCCTGGCTGGAGATTTCTCACTTCCTTACCGACTTCGACAACTTCGCCCATGGGTTCGTGGCCAATCACATCGCCTGCCTGCATGGTGGGCATGAACCCATCAAGTAGATGCAGGTCGGATCCACAGATCGCAGTCGAGGTAACCCGCACCACCATGTCCGTGGGGTCGACGATCTTGGGATCAGGTACGTTGTCGCAACGGACATCGCCTTTGGCATGCCAGCAGATAGCTCTCATGATTGGTCTCCCGCGATCTCGCGATGCGTAGTTGCTCTCGTCGGCTCGACGATTTTGCCAGCGTCCGCCCGCCGATATCCGCTGCCTTCGACTTTTGCCGCCGTCGTGAGCTGCACCGCGCATAACACATCTGCCAGTGTCACGCCAACGACTGCCAAAGTGGCTCCAAGCGCCTGCCGACGACGACGAGTGGAACTCGACGCGAGCGGCACGGCGAGCGTTGTCAGGTCGAGAGCATCGCCAGCAACGCGAGCCCACAGCCATCCGGCGGGCTGCTTCGACTGCAGGATTCCGAGACCCACGCCAATTTCTCTGAGACCGTATACCCGCAGCAGATTGGGACCGCGGATTCCAGAGACGCGTTCCACTACTCGCGGCGCTAAAATCTCGGCGGCTCCCAGCGCGATACTAAACCAGCCCAGCCGACGGGCAAGCTGAAGGCCCGGCGCGTAAGGGACGTCTGCCGGCGCATGTGAGGGAGGGCGCAGCGAATGTTTTAATTGGGATCTTTCGGCAATGCTGTGCATGACAGGCTCTCCGTGGAACGGATCGGATCGAGCGCTACCCTGGCAAATCGGGTGCCATCACAACGTGCGATTCAAAAAAAAGGACCTGGATCTGCCAGCCCGGGCGGCTGCCGCACAGCACTGAAGAACGAGACCCCAGGTCGGAATTCGTCAGTCAGGGGCATGGAATTTGCAAAAGTTTTCGACGGACCCAAATCATTCACTTAGCCACGAGAGTGACGAAGATGTTCCGGCACATTAAAGATCTGCAATTCGATGCCCGCGTTTCTCAGCCTGATCCAAGATTCGCAAATCTTCTCTTGGAGCAATTTGGCGGCGGGAACGGCGAGCTTAAAGCTGCCATGCAGTACTTTGTCCAAGCGTTCGGGTGCAGGCGAGCATACCCCGACAAGTACGACTTGCTAATGGACATCGCGACCGAGGAGTTCAGCCACCTCGAAATCGTGGGCGCGACAATCACGATGCTGCTGGACGGCGTCAACGGCGAGTTGAAGGATGCCGCAGAAGGAAACCTAGTCGCCCAGATTGGAAATGGCTCGGCTAAGAAGAACGATGTCATCGGGATGGCAATGGACAACCCGCGGTTCTTGTTGGAATCGGCGGGCGGGCCGCTTGTGACAGATTCCGTCGGAGTACCGTGGACCGGTGCCTTCGTCAACGCAAACAACGATCTGACGGTCGATCTCCGATCCAATATCAGTGCCGAGAGTCGGGCTAAGATCATCTATGAGCGGTTGCTGCAGTTTACTGACGACCCTCACGTGCAGGACAGCCTGCGTTTCCTCATGACGCGCGAAATTGCCCACTTCCAGCAGTTCGCCGCAGCCCTCTCGACCATCGCACCCAATTTTCCGCCCGGCGTCCTGCAAGGAGACTTACGCTTCACGCACAGCTATTTCAATATGTCGGACGGGAAAGAAGATGCGCGGGGACCGTGGAATAAAGGCGAAGGGCCCTGGCAGAAGGGTGAACATTGGGAATACATAGAAGATCCAACTGCTCAAGTACGCGACACCGCCGGCCAGACGGAGAAGCAAATTGAAGGTCATCAACGCAACGAGAGGGCAGTGCACTCGCTGGAGAAGGATCTGGCGAAAGCGCGCAGTGCTGAGGCCAGCGTCGGACTCAAGGGCGAGCAAGCGTGGTCTAGCTACGCCGGCTAACAACCGGCTAAAACCACCCGGGAAAGCTACACGACAAGGGCATGCTTACTGGCGCGTGTCCAAAGCCCGCACTGCTCCACTCCACCGTTGATTTCGGCAGCCTGTGGAAGGACCCGAATTTGGTCTGGAGCGCTCGGCGGCGCCGTCAAGGGCCATCCGCTCGGCAACGTCTGCCGAGCGGATGGCTGCTGCGGAGCGGATGACTGTGGGCAGCTAATCGCTACCTTCGATCTTTACCAACTTGTTGTACAAGCCCATGATCAGAATCGCGGGGGCCCAGTGGCCTACGAAGTTACTCATCTGTTGCTTGCCCATGAGTTGGAGGCCAAGCGACAGCCCCATGGATCCAAGCGCTGCCCAAAGGAAGGTATCCGAGGGAAGCCTCGCCGTTCGTTCTTCTATAGCCCGTGCTACTGAGCCCTCCCGGTGGTCACGGTATCCTGTCATCGCCTGTGCCATAATTCGCTCTCCTAGGTGTCACGTCGTGCGGAAGCCGACAATCGGCAGAGCGGGTGAACTGCAAACGCTGTTCCCGCCTGCAGTCGATGTCAGGATCTGTTCGACAGCCCCGCGGTGAGACTTCGACCGAAGGTTTGGCATGAGCATTGCCGTTCAAAACTTGCATGATCCGCACCACGTCACAACGTGCTTTTCTTGAGCAACGGCTGAAAGAAGTCTGCCAGCTGCTGCGCAATCTTGGTCGCCAATCAGCCAGCGCAGCGCAGTGGCGCCAGCTCAATCGCGAACGCATGCTGCTGGTGGACATGCTGGCCAGCAGATTGCGGAGTACCCTGGCCCGCCAGGAACCAGGATAAGCTCGCCATCAACGCACCCTCACAACGCCCGAGCCGCGATTCTCGTCGGCGCCACCGGCAAGCGTGTGCAAAACAGGGGACTGCAACCTGGTTTCGGAGGGATGCGAAAACCTTGCGCTCGTGGAACCCAGCCGCTAGCGAGCGCAGTCAACTCTTCTGCCCAGCTCGACGCCCGTCAAACTAGAGCTTCCCGTCCTTTCCACGGTACTTGTGCGAACGACACTGAACGAGCCGTCCGTCTCCAGGACCACCGCCTCGACGTCCTGCGGCGACGGCAGTCCTGCGGCTCGAATTGCCGCCCGCACGTCATCCTGGTTGACTCTGGTCCGCCGGAGTGCCTCGGACAGAAACTCGCCACGGTGAAGGATTAAAGTGGGCTCACCAGTCACGATGCGGCGCACCCACTGCATGCGGACGCTGGACCACGTAATGATGTATTGCAGCCCAACAAGCAGGGAGAACGCCAACATTCCCTGAGCAAGTGGAACATCCTTGCTCACCAGGATGCTGGCGAGAGTGGACCCTAAGGCGACTGTGACGATCAAGTCGAAGGCGTTCATCCGAGATAAAGTCCGCTTACCCGACACTCGCAGAATGATTACCAAGCCCAGGTAGGCCAGCACACCGACGACCATGGTTCGGAACAGGACTGCCCAGTTGTCGAAGAATATCTGCTCCATCGGCTTCTCAATCCGGTCGACGCGTTAAGTTGGGATAACCGCCAGGGGAGCAAGTTTCATGCGATTCCCTCCCGCTTCGGCTTAAATCGCCGAAGCATTTTTGCACTTCCCAACAAGGCGCTAGGCGCGTCGCGGCGGTCCCCAAACAGGCTGTTGCCTCGCGACGATACGCGCTGCACGCTCGTCGCTCAAGTTGGTCGCAATTGTCGCGGGCGACCCGTCGTTGGGTATACCCCCGCTCGGCAGAGCTGCTAGCGAACAACCTCTGCGCTCGGCACCCGATTTTCATAACTCTATAGCGTACGACGATCCCTTTGTGAATTGTCGTACTACTGCCGACCGCGGCATCACTGTTGCAGCATTCGGCGGGCCGTGGCAGCGCCTATCCGCTGCCTTGTCTAAGTCTGCCACTTCTCAAGGAGTAAGTATCGATGAAACGGCTCTTGTTAACGAGTGCTGCGACCGGCGCCTGCCTACTGTTCGCAGCGACGTCCGTCTTGGCACAACCGCAACCAAGCGATGCTGACACGTCCGGACGAGACCAGCAATCTGAAGCGCGGCAATCGGCGGATGGGCGGGAGGGGTCGCAACGTCAACAACAAGCTTCCCAAAGTCAGTCGTCACCGCAGGCTGACGAGGAATCCACCGAATACCGGGGCAATGAGCGAGCGGCGTTGGGGGTGATGCTCAGCGAGGGGCGTGATGGCCAAGTGTCAATTTCGCAGGTCCTGTCTGGAAGTCCCGCTGAACAGGCCGGCATCCGGCGGGGAGATAAAATCGTGGAGATTGACAATCAAGAAGTGAATGCCTATCGCGACGTGATCCGGCTAGTCAATCGCAAAGCTCCGGACGACGACATCAGGATTACCATCCAGCGCGCAGGCGAAGAGAAGCAATTGAACGTTTCACTCGAACCACGCGAAGAAGTCTTCAACCAAGATCAGCGGCTTTCGAGGTCGACTCAAAATTCTTACCGTGACCAATCGGCGCAGCGGACCAGCCGGCAGGATCAATGGCGAGCGGATAGCGGTGGACTGTACGAGCGGCCGCAGCAGGCGCGCAGCCGATATGACCAGCAGTTCGGTCAACAGCCATATCGGCGCGGCCTGGGCCAGGAGGGCGAGTATGCTGATGATCGACGCCCGCAGTACGATGACCGCTCATATCAGTCCAACCGGCGAAACCAGGATAGTCGCCAAGGTTATGACCAGAACTCCGCTCGAGTCACCCGCCGAAATGATCGTCAAGCAGACGACGGCTTCTACGAGCAGTACGATCAGCGAGACGCTCGGCAACGTGAGCAGTACTCCCAGCGGCAATTCACCCAGCGGCAGTCCGACCGGCCGACACTGGGAATTGGGCTTCGCACCGATGGCTCGGCCTTGAGGGTCTCGCAGGTGTATCGGAACAGTGCTGCCGAAGATGCGGGTCTGCGACGCGGCGACGAGATTGTCGAGATGGAGGGCCGGCGAATCCGTTCGTACGATCAGTTGCTTCAAGCTCTCGATCAATACGAGGCTGGAGAGCGTATCACGCTGGTCGTCGTTCGCGATGGACGACGGCGGCAAGTTGATGCGCAACTTCAGCGGCCGGACGAATACTCCCAACAATCCTGGCAACAACAGCGGGGGCGGGGCGAACAAGGTCAATGGGACGATCGGCAGCCCAACGCAGATAACCAGGAGCAACGCACCGGCGACCGCGATTGGGAAGCGGGACGTAAACAAACGGGCGAGCCGTATGACGCAGATTTTGATTTCTGAGACGCTGCATACCGAGACGTCTGCGTCGGCGCCGCGAGGCTGCCTGGCAAATGCGCCAGGCAGCCTCGCGTTTTAATTGCGACACAATTCTGCCTGCCAGACGCGTTGCCTGTGGGCAGCGGCGCGGCCACTCCGGATTTCGCTCGGGAAATGCTCGCGGTGCTGCTCTTCCCGGCCCCTTGAACGCCTCGTGCGGGCTCCTCAAGTGCGGATAGCCCCCAGGCGGGCCGCAATGGCGGCTGTTATAATGCAGCTTCCTGCCCGAGGGTGCCCGCCAGCGCGCCTTCGAAGATTCCGCCACGTGCCTTGGGATGCTTCTCCATGCGAATGCCGATCCTGAATTGTCCGCGATTCGTGTTGGCTGTGGTGATGTTGATCAGCGGTGGACTTATCCGCGCCACCGTGGCGGCAGAGCCGGCTGTCTCCTTCCAGCGCGACGTTCGCCCGATTCTCTCGGCCCACTGCTTCAAGTGCCACGGACCCGACGACCAGACGCGCGAAGCCGGCGTGCGGTTCGACGTGCGCGAGTCGGCGATTGCTGAGAGCGATAGCGGCAGCCATCCGATTGTTCCCGGCCAGCCGGAAGAGAGCGCGCTCGTCGAGCGGATCTTCGCCGCGGACGAATCGAGCGTGATGCCCCCGCCCGCCGCCAACAAGCCGCTATCTGAAAAGCAGAAAGAGACGCTACGGGCATGGATCGCTGCCGGCGCGAAATATGAATCACACTGGGCATTCTCAGCGCCAGTGGCGGCCACTCCCCCGGCGGTGAAGCATGCGTCGTGGCCGCGCGGCGCGATCGACAACTTCGTGCTTGCCCGCATGGAAGCCGCCGGACTGACTCCCGCGCCCGAGGCTGATCGCCACACGCTCGTGCGGCGCGTGTATCTGGACCTGGTTGGCCTGCCGCCTACGCCGGCGGAAGTCGCGGCGTTCGTCGACGACTCGTCGTCGGACGCTTACGAAAAACTAGTCGACCGGCTGCTCGATTCGCCGCACTATGGCGAGCGCTGGGCCCGGCGCTGGCTCGACCTGGCCCGCTATGCCGATACCAACGGCTATGAAAAGGACCGGGTACGGTCAATCTGGCCCTATCGCGACTGGGTGATTAATGCCCTCAATGCCGACATGCCGTTCGATCAGTTCACGATCGAACAGTTGGCTGGCGACATGCTGCCCGAGGCCACGCCCGCGCAACGGGTGGCGACCGGCTTTCACCGCAACACGATGTTGAACGAGGAAGGAGGCGTCGATCCGCTCGAGTTCCGCCACTACGCCGTGGTCGATCGTGTGAACACCACGGGCACGGTCTGGCTGGGACTGACGATCGGCTGCGCGCAGTGCCACACGCACAAGTACGACCCGATCACGCACCGCGACTATTACCAGTTCATGGCGCTATTGAACAACGCCGACGAACCGGAGCTGGACGTGCCGCAGCCGGGGATCACCGCCGAGCGCGAGCGACTGCTGGCCGAGATCGCCACGCTCGAAGCCGACCTGCCGAATCGGTTTCCGCCGCCGGATGAGTTCCGCTGGCAGGCGCCGACAATCGTGAAGGTCGAGTCGGCCGCCGGCGCGAATGCCGAGGTCAGTGAAGATGGCGCGGTGCGCCTGACCGGTAACGTAACGCAAGCGGACGACTACACCGTGGTCGTTGATACAGATCTGCCGAACATCGCGGCGCTCGAGCTGGTGGCGTTGCCCCACGACGAACTGCCCAACAAAGGACCGGGCCGGGCGCCGAACGGCAACTTTGTGCTCACCGAACTGTCGCTTACCGCGGCGAGCGCCGCAGGGAATGACGAGCCGCAGCCGGTTGCCATCGCAAGCGCCACGGCGGATTTCGCTCAGGAGGGTTTTCCCGTGGCCGCCGCTCTCGACGGCGATGACAAGACCGGTTGGGCGATCGACGGTCCGCAGCCGTGGAACGTCGAGCGCACGGCCGTGTTCCGGCTGGCCGAAACGCTGCCAACGACAGGTGGCACGCGGCTTACGATTCGCCTGGGGCAGCAGTACGGCGGGCAGCACCTGCTGGGGCGGTTTCGCGTGCGACTGGGCGAAGCGCGCAGCGATCATCGTCCATTGGCAGCGCAGCGCGCAGAGCACCTGCAGCAAAAGTTCGACGCTTGGCTCAAGAGCGCGTCGGCCGACGCGCGCAATTGGACGCCGCTCAAGCCCACGCAGGCCACAAGCATCGTCCCCACGCTGACCCTGCTCGACGACGGCTCGATCATCGCCAGCGGAGATCAAACCAAGAGCGACACCTACCAGGTCGCGCTCGAGAATCCGCTGCGGAGAGTGACGGCGATCCGGCTGGAAGTCCTGCCCGACGAAAGCCTGCCGCGGCGTGGTCCGGGCCGCATTGCCTACGAGGGTCCGTTCGGCGATTTCTTCCTAAGTGAAGTCTCGCTCCGCTCGGGCGACACCCCCGCGAAGCTGGCAAGCGCCAGTCATTCGTTTGCGGCCGGCGCGCACGTCGCCAGTCGGGCCATCGACGGCGATCAACAGTCCGGCTGGTCGATCGACGGCGGACAAGGCCGCGCGCATACAGCCGTGTTTGTGCTCGCCGAACCGCTTGAAAATGCCCCGTCGCTCGACCTGTCGCTGCTGTTCGAACGCTACTACGCGTGCGGGATCGGCCGCTTCAAGGTCTGGGCCACCGACGAGTCGCGACCGGTTACGGCGCTGCCGCTCTCGACCGAGATCGAGCGCATGCTGCTTGTCGACAAGTCTCAGCACACCCCCGAGCAGCGTGAGCAGCTATTGAGCTACTTTGTCTCGACCGCGCCGGAGCTGGCCGCCGAGCGCGAGAAGATCGCCGAAATCCGCAAACAGGTTCCGGAGTATCCGCGAACGCTCGTATTTCGCGAGCGCACGCCCGAACATCCACGACAGACGTTCGTGCATCATCGGGGTGAGTTCACGCAGCCGAAAGACGCCGTCGACGCGCAACTCCCGAGCATGTTCGAGCCGTTCGGACCCGGTGAGCCGGCCCATCGCCTTGCGCTCGCGCGGTGGCTGGTGAGCGAACGCAACCCGCTCGTCGGCCGGGTGACCGTCAATCGGCTGTGGGCGGCCCTCTTCGGCAAAGGCATCGTGCGGACAACCGAGGACTTTGGTTTTCAGGGTTCTCCTCCTTCGCATCCGGAGCTGCTGGACTACCTGGCGGTGGAGTTCCGCCGTCAGGGTTGGTCGCAAAAGCAACTGCTGAAGACGATTGTCACGAGCGCGACTTATCGGCAGTCGTCGCGCGTCACGCCCGAGGCGCTCCTGGTTGATCCGCAGAACGATTGGCTCGCGCGTTTCCCGCGCGTGCGACTGGAAGCGGAACTGGTGCGCGACGCGGCGCTGCGCATCGGCGGGCTGCTGAGCGAAAAGCTCGGCGGTCCCAGCGTGTTCCCGCCGCAGCCGGCCAGTGTCACGTCCGAGGGTGCATACGGTGCGCTGTCGTGGACCGTGAGCGAAGGGGCCGATCGCTATCGTCGCGGTCTGTACACGTTCAGCAAGCGCACCGCGCCGTATGCGATGTTCCTGACCTTTGACGCGCCCAGCGGCGAAGCGTGCATTCCACGCCGCGAAGTCTCAAACACCCCCTTGCAGGCGCTAACGCTCTTGAACGACGGTGTCTTCGTGGAAGTCGCCCAGGCACTGGGCCGGTCTCTGGCGGCCGAAGCATCGAGCCCGGAACAGGGGCTCGATTCGCTTTTCACTCGCTGCCTGGCCCGCCCGCCCAGCCCCCAGGAGCGCGAGCTGTTGCTCGCGGCCCAAGCGCAGTTTCGCCAGCGACTCGCCGCCGGGGCGATCGATGCGCAGGCAATCGCCGGGCCGGGCGAGACCGATGTCAAGGAGCGTGCACTCTGGGCATTGTCGGCACGCGCGCTGTTGAACCTCGACGAAACGTTCACCAAGGAATAAGACATGGCGCACTCGAACCCTGAAACTCTGCATTCGCGGCGCAGCTTCTTGCAGCAGGGAGGCCTGGGGCTCGGTCAGATCGCGCTGGCTTCGCTGCTGACTGGCTCCCTGGAATCACCCGCAGGAGCCGCCCCCGCGCCCACTACCAACCCGCTCGCGGCGCGACCTGCGCACTTTGCACCGCGGGCCAAGGCCGTGATCCACCTGTTCATGGCGGGCGGGCCGAGCCATCTCGATCTGTTCGATCCCAAACCGAAACTGGCCGAGTACGAAGGCCGGCCGATTCCGCCGGAAGTCATCGGCGGTCAGCGTTACGCCTTCATTCGCTCCGACGCGGCAGCGCTCGGCCCGCGTTTCAAGTTTACCCAGCACGGCCAGTGCGGTACTGAACTGGCCGAGGTTCTGCCCGGGCTTGCGGGCGTCGTCGATCAGGTGTGCCTGGTGCGTTCCGTCACGACCGATCAGTTCAATCACGCGCCGGCGCAGATCTTTTTCAACACGGGCTTCTCGCAGCCGGGGCGTCCCAGCATGGGTGCGTGGGTCACCTATGGCCTGGGTGCCGAGAGCCGCGAACTGCCGGCGTTTGTCGTGATGTCGACCGGCGCCGGCATCAGCGGTGGAGCGGCCAACTGGTCCAGCGGTTTTCTACCGACGGTGCATTCCGGCGTCCGCTTTCGCAACCAGGGCGATCCGATCTTGAATGTTTCGAGTCCGCCCGGCATCGATCGAGAGACGCAGCGCGACACGCTCGACCTGGTCGGCAAGCTCAACCGGCAACGACTCGAAACGATTGGCGACCCGGAAATCGCCACCCGCATCGCCTCTTACGAAATGGCGTATCGGCTGCAGTCGTCGGCTCCGGAGTTGACGGACCTGACACGTGAGACACCCGAAACGCTCGAGTTGTATGGGGCGGATCCGGCCAAGCCGTCGTTCGCCCGGGCCTGCCTGCTCGCGCGGCGGATGGTCGAACGCGGGGTTCGCTTCGTCAGCATCTATCACGAGGGTTGGGACGCACACAGTGACGTCGTCGGAAACCACAAGAAGAACTGCGGCGAAACCGATCGACCGGCCGCGGCACTTGTCAAAGACCTGGCGCGCCGCGGTCTGCTGGACGAGACGCTTGTGATCTGGGGCGGCGAGTTTGGTCGCACGCCAATGGTCGAGAGCAACGCAGCGCTGGGCCGTAGCCTGGGCCGCGATCATCACCCGCAGGCCTACTCCATGTGGCTGGCCGGCGGCGGGATCCGCCCCGGCATGAGCTACGGCCGCACCGATGAGCTGGGCTTCAACATCGTCGAGAACCCGGTCCACGTGCACGACCTGCAGGCCACGATCCTTAATCAGCTGGGCCTCGACCACGAACGCCTCACCTACCGCTATGCCGGCCGCGATTTCCGGCTGACCGACGTGCACGGCAAAGTGGTGACGGACATCCTGGCGTGAGTTGCTCACCCGGCTGCGAAACTTCAAGCGGATTCTGCTACCGCGTCCGCATGAACGCCGCGAGCTGGCTCTTCTCTTCTGTGGTGAACCTCAGCTCCAGCACCAGGATGAAGAATTCAACCGTGTCCTCCAGCGTCAGGCAGCGGCCGTCGTGCATGTAAGGCGGACTCTGTTTGATGCGCCGCGGCGTGAACGTATTGATCGGACCAGCGCTCGGCTCATCGCCAAATTCCTCTAAGTGCCGGTCGTGCAGCTTATCATCAAGATAGATCGGTGCCGGATGGCAAACGCCGCACTGGGCCTTGCCGCAGAACAAAGCCTAGCCGGCCAGTTCCGCCTCGTTCGCTTCGCTGCCCCTTAAGCGGCCCGGGCGGTTCAGCTTCGGCGCCGGCGGAAAGTCGAACATGTTCTGCGCCTGCGATGTGCGGAATCACGCTCCGCGGCAGCTCTTGACTCCTGCGCGGGGTGGTAAGATCCGCACGCCTGGCTGGAAGTGGCCGTATCAAGGCGAGGAGCAACGTCCAAGCGGATGCGGCAACTGCCGAATTCGAGAAAAATGCTCGAAACAGCCTACCAGGCTGACTGGCCACGCGACCAACTCGGATCGCCGAACATAATTCGTCGTCGCGCATGACCTCTACCGCTGGCAAGCGGGTATTCGCGAAGTTCTAATGCACTCGCACTTCCCCTGCGTCCGAACTTCCCCGGAATCTCGCCAATGGCATTGGGCGACCTGGAATCTGTTGATCCCGAGCGGACTCCGGTTCCTCTTGACGGAAACCCTCGTGACGGTCATCCGTTCACCAGCGACAACGGATTACAGATTCCCTGGGAACAGTTGCTGCGGCAGGCTCGGGCAGGCTCGCCGGCGGCCGTCGGCCGGCTGCTGGATCAGTGCCGGGGTTATTTGACGGTCATCGTGCAACAGGAGATCGGTGACCAGATCCGGGCCAAGGTTGCGCCGTCGGATGTCGTGCAAGAGTCCTTGGTCGAGGCTTACCGCAAATTTGAGCAGTTCGATGGAGCGAACGAAAAGGAACTGCTGCGATGGCTGCGTCGAACCGTGCTCAACAACCTGATTGATGCGGCCAAGAAGTATCGTGGAACGGCCCGCCGCAATGTGGACCGCGAACGTTCTTTGACGAGGAATGCGAATGACGAAGACCCGATGCCAGAATTAATCGCACACTCGTCCTTGCCACTGGAGAAGGTGATTCGCAACGAGGAGCAGCAAAGGCTGCTCACGGCGATCGGCCAGCTTCCTGAGCGACAGCGCCAGGCAGTGATCTTGCGAAACCTGGAATCAAAGTCATTTCAAGAGATCGGTACGGCTCTGCAGATTTCTTCCGATGCTGCCCGGAAACTGTGGGAGCGTGCGATCGATCGCTTATCAAAGGAACTCGGCTAGGATGACGGGCGTTCTGCCACAACCTGAGTTACCCGACGACTGGATCGTGGCCCTGCACGAGTCCATTGCCGCGGATACGCATGTCGAGTCGCCGACGGCGCCGGATGAACGCGCGCGTGACCAGGTTGCCCAGGTGCGCTCGTGTTTGCACTTGCTGGAAGATCTGCGGCAAGCCAACCAGGCTTCCGGTGGAATGATCCGCCAACTGCTTGAACTTTCTGACGAGCTCGATGAGACGTCGGACGCGGAGCCAACTCGGATCGGCCGGTTTGAGATCCTGGAAGAGCTCGGCCGCGGCGGCCACGGCATCGTACTCTTGGCTTACGATCCGACGCTGAAACGCCAGGTGGCCTTGAAAGTTCCCCGGCCCGAGCTGCTCGCCAACCGCCAGATGCGCGAGCGGTTCGTCCGCGAGGCCAATGCGGCGGCCCGCCTGACGCATCCGGCGATCGTGCAAATCTACGAGCTGGGCGATACCGGTCCGGTCTGTTACATCGCCGCCGAATTCTGTCCCGGCCGAACGCTGGCCGCGTCCGTTCGCGAGTCGGGACCCTTTCGCGATTCGCAGTCCGCGGCGCGCGTCCTGGTCTCGCTGGCAGACGCCGTGGCGTATGCCAATTCGCGTGGCGTGTTGCATCGCGACCTGAAACCGGCCAATGTCATGCTGGTACCGGCAGAAACGCGGTTAGCTTCCACGCACGGGGGTACTGAAGCGCGAGCGACTGACTTCGAACCGAAGCTGACCGACTTCGGGCTGGCAAAACTCGCCGATACCGAAACCGAGTACACGCGCACGGGCGTTCTGCTCGGCACGCCCGCCTACATGGCGCCGGAGCAGGCGCATGGGCAATCGCACGAGCTCGCTCCTGCCACCGATGTCTACGGGCTCGGCACGATTCTCTACGAGATACTGGCCGGCCGACCACCTTTTGTCGGCGCCAGCGATCTGGAAATCCTGCGACAGGTGGCCGAGGCAGATCCCACGCGCTTGAGCAAAATCCGACCGGGCGTTTCGCCGGACATCGCGGCAATCTGCTACAAGTGCCTGGAGAAGAAGCCCGCCGCGCGCTATGCCACGGCCGCGGATCTGGCCGCGGATCTGCGTCGCTTCCTGGCCGGCGAACCAACGACCGCCCGACCGGCCACACCGCTCGAGCGGACCGTGAAATGGATTCGGCGTTATCCCATGGCGGCAGCGCTGATCGGCGTCACCACGGCCGCCCTGCTGCTGATTTCCATCGGCGGCTGGATCGCTTATGACCGGACGCGACAGGCGCGCGATGAAGCCCGCTCGCAGCGCCAACAGGCTCAAGCGAGCGCCGCCGCCGCGCTCGCCAGCGGTCAAAAGTGGAACCGCATGTACAATGTATCGACCATCTCGCGGGCATGGGTTGCCTGGGAACGCGATGACTACTCAGAGGCGTGCGAACTGCTTGATCGCTGCCGTCCGGCGCCGGAAGAGGAGGACTTGCGGGGAATCTCCTGGCGTCATCTCTGGAATCTGACGCATCAGTTTCAGTCGTCACTCAAGCAGCACACCGGTCCTGTTTACCGCGCTAAGTTTTCTCCCAACGGCGAATGGATAGCTTCGTGCGGGCAGGACAAGACCGTCTGTCTCTGGAGTGCCCAGACGGGCCAGCTACAACACGTCCTGACAGGTCACACTGGCGAGGTAAACGGCCTCGCTTTCTCGAGCGACGGTCGAATCATCGCCTCGGTATCGGATGATGCCAGCGTGCGGATTTGGGACGCAGCCACCGGAGTCGCGAAGACGCCACTCATGCCACAGCAAGGCCGTGTCGTGGCGGTCGCTTTTTCGCCTGATGGGCAAGTCATGGCAACCGGTGGCGAAGATGCCAGGATCGTATTGTGGGACGCCAGCACTTGGACAGAGCGGCACTCGTTAGATCATCATACGGATCAGATCGAAGACCTGGCGTTCTCCCCGGATGGATCGCTGCTGGCATCCGCCAGCGATGACAACACGGCCAAGCTGTGGAGCACGTCGACCTGGGACCTCGTCGAGACGCTGGTGCCTTCTGACAACGGAATGGTCAACTGCCTGGCGTTTTCGCGCGACGGCAGACACCTGGCTACCGGCGGCCGATCAGACCGTCGCGTGCGATTGTGGGATCTGACTACCCGCAGGGAGTTGAAAGTGCTCCTCGACACCAAGGACTGGGTCCAAGCGCTGGCGTTCTTTGACGACGATCGTCAATTGGCGGTTGCCACCAAGAGCGACGTCACAGACGGCAGGGTCGAGATCATCTCCCTCCAGGACGGCACCACCCGCAAGTTGCTCGGCCATAAGCGCGGTGTCTGGTGTGTCGAAGTCGCGCCCAATGGCGGGCAATTGGTAACTTCAGGTGCGGACGGCACGATCAAGACGTGGGACTTACGCGGCGTGCAGCCAGAGCGCACCTTCGCCGACCGTAGCCCGCTTCGCGCGGTTGCCTACGCGGCGAACGGTCGCCTTTATTTCGGCGGCGACGACGCATTCTCGCTGCAGGTGCTTGATCCCTCGGACGACGGCCAGCCGAGACAGATCGCGGCCTCGCAGTCCTTGATAGGCGACTTTGATGCCGACGGCTTTGACGATCAATTCTGGTTCCACGAGGGGCAATGGACGATCGAACTGGCCGGCGCCAAGACCGCGCCGGTCCGATCGATCGCCTTTGGCGCGGCAGGCGATGTGCCGCTGGTCGGCGACTGGAACGGGGACGGCAAAGCGGATCTGGGCGTCTACCGGCAAGGGAAGTTCCTGCTCAAAGCCGCTGCCAGCCAGGGAGACTATGGTTACGAGTTCGTGCTCGGCGGCGCCTCGTCGATCCCGCTGGTTGCCGACTGGGATGGCAACGGGTACGACGAGGTCGGGGTGATCGAAAAGGACCGCGTCCTCATCGATCTCCGACTGACCGGCAGGCCTGCCGAGTATCAGGCCACGCTACCTGCCGGCGATAAGCCAGCGATCGTTACGCGCGCTGCCCGCCTGGGAAAGCTTGATACCACGTTCGCGTCGAATGGTATCTATACCCATGGGCTGAAAACCAGGACCGATGCCACGGGCATCGCGATGCAGGCCGATGGCAGGATTGTGGCCTCGTTCAATGGCGCAGACGTTCAGCCATCTGCGCACCCCGCGGTGCGGTCGGGAGTACTTCGGTTCAACGCCAGCGGAACGTTGGAGGCCGGATTTCGCGTGGACGACGTTGGCGACGATGCCGCCGCTGTTCTGGAATCGACGGCGGCGACGGCTGATCTTGCCGTACAGCCCGACGGCAAAATCGTCATCCTGCAAGGGGAATCGAAATCTGGCGAAACTCGCTGGCGGCTACGAAGGCTGCTCGCTGAGGGTACCGCCGACAGCACGTTCGGCGCTGCGCGCGATGGAAATGCCAACATCGAACCTGGACCACAACCCCACCGAATCTTTCGGATGGTGCTTCAATCCGACGGCAAGCTTGTGCTGGCGGGGTACGTTCCCAGGCCGGACAGCAAATATTCTCAGGTGGTTCTCGCCAGATTCAACGCGGATGGAACTTCGGACGCCTCGTTTGGGCCTGACAAATCGGGCATCGTTGTCACCACCGTCGGACAGCATACGGATCAGGCGCGTTGCGTGTGTCAGCAACCGGATGGAAAGATCCTGATCGGCGGAATCTCCTGGGACCTGAATCAGAATTTTGCACTCGTTGTGCGGTACCACACCGATGGCAGCTTGGACGAAAGCTTCGCGGAAGCGGGTAAACTGAAAATTAGCCCGCCCGGAGTGAGCGCCGCTGTGTTTGATCTGGTAGCCGACAAGTCCGGCGACATTATCGTCGTCGGCAACCTTGGCATCTGGGGAGCGACCGGAGTGCTGGCCCGCTTCGACAACAGCGGAAAGCTGGATACCTCGTTCGGATCGCAGGGCTGGCTGCCCGTCCCGCTCAGCATGGAGAACAGCGCCTTTGTGCGGGTCGCGCTCGACAGCAAGAGCCGAGTCGTCGTCGCGGGCTGTTCGGGAGTCAACGAAACTGCCAAGGCAACGCTGCTCCGGTTCCTGCCCGATGGAGCGCTCGACATGGACTTCCGCTCCGACTTCGGTCGGCATCCGGCCGCAGCCGCTCTCCACCATGCGGCCGTCGGACTGGCGATCGATACCGCCGATCATCCCGTGATCGGCGGCTACGTTTACTCAGGCAAACAGTACAATTTTATGGCCAGCCGGTTTCTGGCCGAAGCTGCCGAGGCGGATCCCACGAAGGCAGGTGACATTAACGCCCAGGATTGGCCCGATGTGCGCCAAATGCAGAAGGCACTCACTCCCAAGTTGATCGAACATGCCCGGGCCAGGGCCGTCGGCGCTGCACCGCCGCGTCCGGTCAGTTGCCTGGCGATTTCCCCCAGCGGCGACGTCGTGGCCACCTGTTCCTCCCCCGATCATTTCGTGCGGGTGCTGGAGGTTGCTTCAGGTCGAGAGCTCGCGGTCCTGTCGGGGCATCAAGCGGAAGTCATGAGCCTGGCATTCTCGCCCGATGGGCGTTCTCTCGCGACGGCCGGGCAGGACGCGCTGGTGCGAGTCTGGGATGCACAGAACTGGAAGCTCGTGGCGGAACTTGCGAGTCATACCTTGCCTGTGCAAGCCCTGGCTTTTTCGTCCGACGACAAGCTGCTGGCAAGTGCGGGCAAGGATGGCGCTCGAATCTGGCGGCGAAGCGACTTCCAGCAAGTCGCGCAAATTGCAGAGCTCAGGGGTTTCAGTTGCATCGCGTTCAGCCCGGACGGCCGAACGTTGGCAACCGGCGGCGACGACGAACTCGTGAAGCTGTGGGACGTTTCGACCGGTCACTCGATCGCCAAGCTCACGGGACATACCGGCGCGGTGCACGCGATATCATTCGCACCGGATGGGAGAACGCTCGCCAGCTGCGGCGCAGACCGCTTTACATGGCTCTGGGACTTGCAGACGCATGAGGATCTGGTCGCCCTGCCCAGCGGCGGGCGATTGGTGCATAGTCTGATGTTCAGCCCCGACGGAAACGAATTGACAAGCGTGGAGGAGACGCCGGAATTGCACGGCGAACTGCGAATCAGAAATGGTCGCACCAGTCCAGCCGCGCCACGGCAGCCGTCCAGCCGTTAGTTAGTTCCGCCGCTCAATCTCGACCGCGCCATGGTTCTGCTGCGGTTCGCCGGGGGTCGATCGGCCCCGATCGACTACCCGCTCCAGCGCCAGTCGCAGCTCCTCGGCTCGATCCGCGCGCTGCGGCAGCAGGTTGTTCTGCTCACCGAGATCGCGAGGCAAGAAGTAGAGTTGCCGACGCGGCAGCCGCTTGGCCCGCTTGCTGCCGGGCCGAGGTTCGCTCCAGCCGCCGGAGTCGGGCGCCAGAATCAGCTTCCAGCCCTTCTCGCGAATGGCAAACGTCCCGTCGATCGAATGTGAGACCAACTGTTGGCGGCCCTCACCACCCTCGCCGCGCAGCGTGCCCAGAAAGCTGATGCTGTCTTCGCCCGCCGACTGCGGAAGCGGTTTGCCGATCAACTCTGCGATGGTCGCCAACAGATCGGTCAGACAGACGGTGTTCTCACAGGCCGTGTCGTCCATGGCAACATTAGGCCAGCGGACGATCAGCGGCACACGGTGCCCGCCTTCGAAGATGTCTGCCTTGTGCCCGCGATAGGGTCCGCTGGGTGAGTGACCATGCGCAGCGAGTTCCGCGAAGTTCGCCTGCGGCGAGCAGCCGTTGTCGCTGGTAACGAAGACCAGCGTATTGTCCGTCATTCCCGCGCGATCGAGCGCCGCCAGGATCTTGCCGATTGCCGCGTCAGTCTGCATCACGAAATCGGCATAGGCGTTGAGCTTGCTTTTGCCGGACCACTCGTCGTTTGGCAGGATCGGCGTATGGGGCGACGTCAGCGGAACGTAAAGAAACAGTGGGCCCTCGGCGGCTTCCGCCGCATGCTGCTGAATCACGCCGCACGCCTTGGCTACCAGCAGCGGCAGCACGTCCGTCGCCTCGAAGCCCGGCGCAGCCGGTCCGGCCCGAGTGGTCCCGCCATGCTCCTTGCCGCGCGTCATCAGAAATGTGCGATCCTCGGTGGGCGCGGCCACGACGCGGTCATTCTCGATGAACGTGTAAGGCACCATGTCGAGCGACGCGCTGATGCCGTAGAAATAGTCGAAGCCAACGCTCGTCGGTCCCGATGTGATCGGCTGAGTGTAATCAACATTGAACACTTGTTCGCGCGGTTCGATGCCCAGCTCCGTGACAGTTGCCCCGGGTTTTACCACCCAGTTCATCCCCAGGTGCCACTTGCCGACGGCCGCAGTGTAGTAGCCCGCGTCGTGCAGAAGCGAAGCCAGCGTCAGGCGTCCGGGCTCAATCAGCGCGGGGCTCAGTCCGCCGAGCACGCCGCGTTTGAGTTTCGAGCGCCAGGCATATCGCCCGGTCAGCAGGCCGTATCTGGTCGGCGAGCACACGGACGACGGAGTGTGCGCGTCGGTGAAGCGCATCCCTTGAGCGGCGAGTCGATCGAGGTGCGGCGTGGCGATCTTGCCGCCATAGCAGCCCACGTCGCCCCAGCCGAGATCGTCTGCCAGGATCACGACCATATGCGGGCGAGCTGGCTCCGCGGTAATCGCCAGCGAGTTGCCAGCGAGCGCCAGCCCGATGGTCACCAACAGAACAGTCCGGAGCTGGCTCTTCATGCGTGCGGTTCGTGCGATTGCAAGTGAGCGATGGACCGGCGCCTGCCCGGCGGCGCGAAAAGCGAATCGCCTGATTGTAGTTTCCAGCGGCGCGCAACGCGAGCAACCTACTCCCCACGCGGAGCGGACCACACGTGCAGATAACCGCGCAGGCCACTCTCGTCCGTGGTGAATGCCACAACCCGCTGGCCGTCCGGGCTGCACGTGATGGGCGAGGCGACGCGTCCCAGCGGCGAATCCAACTCGCAGAGTTGCATGCCCGTGGCAACATCCACCACGATGAGTTCCCCGAAACGCCTGTTAATGAACAGCCGTTTGCTGTCGGGAGACCATGCCCGGGACGTTGCCAGAAAGTTGCGATGACTGAGATGACCGTGAGTCTCGCCGGTGTGGATATTCTTTAGGGAGCATTCACCGAGATCGTCGTCGATGTTCAGCATCCAATTGGCGTCGGGAGAAACCATGTTGTGGTGCGGCACGATCATCGTACGTGCGAGAAAACCGAGGTCTTTCGGCAGGGGTACCTGCTCGCCGCTGGCAATCTCGATCGCATGCTTCGGAAGCTTACTGTCGGCGATGATCACCAACTGCGAACCATCGTCCGAGAGGGCGATCATCGGCCGCACGCCCAAAGTCGCTGTGGTTTGCCGCCGCAGCACGACCTTGCCCTGCGAAAGATCGGTCACCTCGACGAGGCCCTCGGTGCTCAGCAGGGCGATGACCCGATCATCCGCCGAGATGCCGGCGGAAGCCAGCGGAGGGGCGAACGAAACCTGTTCGATTGGCTTCAGGCCAGGGACCTCAACCGCAGTCGTCGGACCGCTGGCCGATTGGCACAGCAGGACGCGTGCCGACGAGGAAAACTGCCGTAACAGGTGACCGCCCAGCCGCCCCACCTGCTTGCGAGTCTGGCAGTCCCACAAAAACAGCTCATGGTCGGTCGTGTTGATCGCCAACCAACGCCCGTCGGGCGAGATGACCGCGTCTCGGACCGGTTGCTGCGATGGGATGCTCACCGGCCAGCGATTCTGCTGCAGATCCCACACCCGGACGATCCCGTCGAAACCCCCGGAAGCCAGATAGCGATCATCCTGGCTGAGACTCAAAGCTTGCAGACGGGACTGACCTGTTGGCAACACGTACTGAATGTCGTTCGAGAGGCGAAACGCCTTGAGCGTGCCGTTGCCCGATCCGGCAAACAGCACCTCGTCGTCGCGCATCCCAACCAGGCATTGCGGATTCGTGGGCAATTTGCCGATGTGCGTCGCGAGCTGACCGGTCGCGACGTTCCAGCCCACGAGGTCAGCCAGCCAATCTCGTGAACCGAGCACGACATGCGAACCAGCTCCCACGAACGCCAGCGAGACCGCGCGGAAGTCGTGCTTGCGAGCCAGCGTCCAATCGCTGGTGTTCCACAACATGGCAGCGGCCGTCCCGATCGTGCCGGCCAGCAGCCGATCGTCCGGACTGAAGGCAATTGCATCCGTATGTTGGTTGTCGTGCCGCTCTCCAACTTCGGCCAGCACTGCGCCGTCGTCGGTGTCCCAGACTTGAATCGTTCCGGAATGCGTATCGACCGCCAACCACGGATGGTGGTGAGCATAGGCCAGCGTCGTCAGTGCGACATCCGAATCGACCAGCATGCGTTTCTGCTGCTGCCTGGCGACATCCCACAGACGCGCCGTGCCGTCGCAACTGACGCTGGCCAGCGTCTTACCATCAGGCGAGAAATCGAGTTGATTGACGCAGCAGTCGCCTTGGCCGGCATTTTGGTCGTGGCCGTGCAGTTCGTGCGACAAAGAGCCGTCGGCGACATTCCACACGCGAATCACGCCGTCCTTTCCGCCCGAGTAGACGGACTTTCCGTCGTGTGTTATGGCCACGCCATAGACCTCGCCGTGCCGCGATTCGATGGTCTGCAGCGTTCCGTTCAGTGAGTTCTGCAGCCAATACCACTCGAACTCGCGCAGCTCCGCGCCAGGAGATCCCGGTTCATAGCGCGCCAAGAGGTTGCGGGCTTGCTCGATGGAGCCTTGCCGGCGGGCGATTGCCGCCTGTCGCATGTCGCTCGCATACTCGCTTGCCTGCAGCACGGCCTGAGTCCGGTCGAGCCGCCAGGCGTACCAACGATCACCGGCAATGAGTCCGCTCACGGCGGCGGTCAAAAGCAGTAGCATCGCCGCCAAGGCCGGCCGCCGCCGAGCCGCCTTCCAGGTCTTTCGCAACAGTCCCGCCGGGCGCGCGATCGTCGACTTGCCTGCCAGAAACCGATGCAAGTCTTCCGCCAACTTCGCGGCCGAAGGATAGCGGTCGACCGGCGCCGGTTCCAGGCACTTCAGCACCACCGCTTCCAGATCGCGAGGAATCGCCGGTCGCAGCTTGCGGGGCGGGACGATCCGCCCCTGCACGGCCGGCACCGCCTGCCCCGCCACGGAACTGGCGTCGGCCGGAAGCTTTCCGGTCAAGAGCTCGTACATCACCACGCCTAGCCCATAGACGTCCGTCCGCACGTCGGAGAAGCGCCCCGCCGCCTGTTCGGGCGCCATGTACGTGGGCGTTCCGACGAGCGTCCCGGTGCGCGTTTCCAGTTCGCTCGATTGCAGCAGCTTGGCCAGTCCGAAGTCCGTCAGCTTTGGCACGAACGTCGCCAGTCGCCGTTGCTTGAGCAGTTCGCGGTCGGCCGCGACCTCCGTTGCGGAGAGATCGAGCAGGATGTTCGAGGGCTTGATGTCGCGGTGGAGCACCCCCGCCTCGTGCGCGCAGGCGAGCGCCTCGGCCAGCGAGGCTCCCAGCTGTGCGACATCGTGCGGCGGCACCGGCCGATGCTCGGCAAACCATTCGGCCAGCGACAAGCCCCGGCAAAACGGCGTCACCAGGTAACACATCCCGCCGTCTTCCGCGGCCTCATGCACCGGCAGCACGTGCGGATGGTCAATTCGCCCGGCCGCTTGTGCCTCGCGCAGAAAACGACTGCGCAATTCCGGCGTCACGAGCACCTCGGGGCGCGGTAGCTTTACCGCCACCAGGCGGCCGATGCCTGAGTCGAACGCCAGGAAGACGATTCCATACCCGCCGCGGCCGAGTTCGCGGAGCACGCGAAAGCGGCCGATCATCTCGCCGGCAAAGGGATCGGCCTGAGCCGCGGGTTCGCTCGCGGCGCCGAATCCCACGGTGGCCGAGGCCTGCTGCCGCGCGGCCTGGTTTACCAGGTCGATCCGCCGGGCGAGCATCTCGAGCTCGCCGGCGCGCTCCGCTGACAGCCCGTCGAGTTTGGGCAGCATTGCCGGCAAACCCAGCGCCGAGGCTTCGTCGTACCGCTCGAGCAACTGTTCGAGGAGCTGTTCGTACGATTCATCGCTCTCGTTGGGCGGCAACTCACTCATGGTCAGATAGCGGCAGGCGAAGTTGCGCGATCGCTCGCGCCCAACGCTTACGTGCCGCCTCCGCCGAGCAACCCAGCGCCTCGCCAATCTGGGCGAAGCTCATCCGCGCACTACGCATTTCGATCACCCGCCGCGGGCTCTCTTCAAGCGCCGCCAAAGCTTCCGCGAGTCGGGTGACTAGCTCCTTCGACACGAGACCCGTGCAGGGCGTGACGTCGCGATCCGGCATCAGTTCAGGCGGAATCGTTCGCGAGCCATCCATCGCGATCTCGCAGCGCGGGTCGCGCGCGGCGGTGCCGAAGTAGCGGCGTGCCGCCTGTAGCGCGCGAAAGTAAACGATATGACGCAGCCAGGCGAGCAACTCCGCTTCGCTACCCCCTTCGAAGGTGGGAAAGCTTTTATGGGCCACGAGCATCGCCTCTTGCACCAGGTCCGACGGCGCCACCTTCGCGCGCAGTGCCGGATTCAGCGAATCGTTGGCCACATGCAACAGGTAACGGCGATAGCGCTGGGCCAGTTCACCCAGCGACTTCTGGCAACCCTGGCGGGCCGCGACGATCAATTCTTCGGAGACCTGCCTCGGCTGCCCGAGTTCTTGTGACACCGACGACATACGCGCGCTCGTTCTTGACGCTCACCGCGTCAACGTTTGAGTTGGCGCACCTGTGCGAGCAGCAGCCTGGCTTAGCTTGTCATAATCGAGATCCAGGACTGATCAAAACAGGTGCGAGCGGCCAGCGAACTGACTACGCTTATTGAGGCGGACGCGCCCTCCGCCGGGACCCAGGATATATTGCCAGACTACGCAAAACTCAACCAACGTGCTAACAACTATCGTTTAAACCCATGTATCAAAGTTTCGCCCACCAGCGGGGGATGTGCGTTTTTGCAACTTTCTGCGCGGCCGCCGGTCTACTATTCGCTGCCAGACCCACCGCTGCCCAGCCGCCCAAGCCCGATTGGATCGAGGTCGCGAAGCACGCGGAGTGGCGGCCGCGCGACTCGCAGGGCGAAGCCGTCATCCGCGGCCGAATGTGGTTGCTCGGCGGCTGGTTCGATTCGAATAGCCCCCCGCCCCGCGACGTCTGGTCGAGTAAGGACGGCAAGACCTGGCAACTTGTCACGGAAAGCGCGCCCTGGCGGCACAGCCATCTGCCAATGACCGCCGTCTTTCGCGATCGGCTCTGGCTGATGGGCGGCTGGTTCAACGGCCGCCTGCCGGACGCCTCGGGTTCGAACGAAGTCTGGTCGAGCGCCGACGGGGCCGCTTGGAAACAGGAGACGAAAGCCGCCGGCTGGTCGCCGCGACTCGGCGCCGGCATCGTCGTGTTCAACGACAAGCTGTGGATCCTTGGCGGAAATGGACAGTATTACTACGGCGACGAAAAGACTCTGAAGAACGACGTTTGGAGTTCGCCCGACGGCGTCACCTGGACACAGGTCACCGCCGCGGCCCCCTGGGCCCCGCGCGCGTATCATCAGGCGGTTGTGCATGACGGCAAGATCTTCGTAATGGGCGGCGGCAACTACTCGCCGACCTACGCCGCGCACAACGACGTGTGGTCGAGCGGCGATGGCGTCACATGGGAGCAAGTCACGCCGAAGGCCGAGTGGCACGCACGGATCTGGTTCTCGTCGGTGGTCTACCGCGGTCACCTCTGGGTGCTCGGCGGCTGGTCGAACAATCCCTCGCGCAACTGGGGTGACGCCTGGTACTCGCGCGACGGCCAGCAGTGGACCGAGCTCAAGACCAAAACCAACTGGATCGCCCGGCACGAACACTCGGCCTACGTCTTCGACGATAAGCTGTGGATCGCCGGCGGCATGATCTGGCCGCTCACCAACGAAGTCTGGTCGCTCACGCTGCCGGCGGACTGGGACGGAAGCACCAAATGAGAACGCGAGGATTTGAATGATGCACGCCACCGACTATCTCAATCCTAACGTACCCGCGAACCTCCGGCGCGTCGTGATGCCCGTCGTCGATGCCACGCCCGAGTCGCTCATCGGTTACGGCAATTTGTTCGACGATCCCGAGTCGCAACCGATTGAAATCGTGCGCTGGCCGGCCCAAGGCTGGCGACCGGTCGACACCGACAGCGGCGACGAAGGAGGCACGACCGAAGGTATCTTCATCAGCCAGTGGCAAGGCGACATTCTTTACGGCCGCAACGAAGCCGTCGACGGGCACTACATCCTGGCCTACGGCGTCGAGCCCGCCGAGGCCGACACTACGCATCACCGTCCGCCCGCGCGAATGATGCTCTGGCATGCCAACTACCATCCCGACGGCGGCCAGATGTTCTATCCGCTCGAGCCGAAGCCGTTCTACGTCCCGCTCGCGCTGCCGGGCGACGATGTTACGCCCGAGCGTTTTGTTTGCTTCCGCTTCACGGGCCAGCAAGGGCTGTACATCCATCCGAACATCTGGCACGACGGCGTGTTCACCGCGGCAGGCACGCAGCGATTCCTCGATCGGCAGGGAGCGGTGCACGCCCGGGTGTCGGTCGACTTTCCGCGCGAGTTCGGCTGTTTGCTAGAAGCGCAGATTGCAGCGGGTTAGAATGCCGATGTGATTTCGCAATCGCAATGCGATTTCCACCGCTCGCCCCCAACCATCCGCCCCCGGAGATCTCGCGATGAACCAGGATTCGACGCGTCGACAATTCCTTGCCACCTCGGGCGCACTCGTTGGCACGGCCGCCACGCTCGCCTCCACGCGCACAGCCCGCGCCAAAGGCGCCAGCGAAGACATCATCGTCGGCTTGATCGGCTGCGGCGGACGCGGCGTACACGATGCCGGTCGCTTTCAGAACACCGCCGGCGTGAAGCTGGCGTACGTCTGCGATGTCGACGAACAGCGGCGGGGCAGGGCGGTTGAGCAATTGAAACTCTCGGCCTCGCAAGCCGTCGACGACCTGCGCAAGGTTCTCGACGACAAGACGGTCGACGCGGTGATCGTGGCCACGCCCGACCATTGGCATTCGCCGGCCTCGATCCTGGCCTGCAATGCCGGCAAGCACGTGTATGTCGAAAAGCCGATCTCGCACAACGTCCGCGAAGGCCGACTGCTGGTCGAAGCCGCCGAGCGGAACAAGACGCTCGTGCAGCACGGCACGCAATGCCGCAGCACGCCGATGATGATCGAAGCCGTGAAGCTGCTCCGCGAGGGTGTGATCGGCGAGGTGCTGATGGCCAAGTGCTGGAACGTGCAGCGCCGCGGCAGCATCGGCCGTGGGCAGAACGTCGCCCCGCCCGCCGGCTTCGACTACGAGAATTGGGTCGGTCCCGCCACGATGCTTCCGTACCGCACGAACCGCGTGCACGACCGCTGGACCTGGTGGTATGCCTTCGGCACCGGCGATATGGGCAATGACGGCGTCCACGACATCGACTACACCCGCTGGGGACTCGGCGTCGACGTGCATCCCAACAAAGTCTGGGCGGCCGGCGGCAAGCTCGTCTGGGAGGACGATCAGGAATTTCCCGACACGCAGCAGGTGACGTTCGAGTACGTCGACTCCAACGGCGGCAAGTCGAAGCTGCTCACTTACGAGCAGCGGCTGTGGTCGAGCAACTATCCGCACAACACCGACAGCGGCGCGGAGTTTTACGGCACCCGCGGGCAGATGTTCCTTAGCCGCCGCGGCAAGATCGAGGTTCACAACGAAGCCAATCGCCGCCAGGACATCGGCGTTCAGCCCGGCGGCCAGGACGACGTTCTGCACGTCGCGAACCTGTGCGATGCGATCCGCGGCGACGCGCGTGTTACGGCCGACGCCTTGACCGGCCACCTCTCGGCGAGCCTCTGCCATCTGGGCAACATCGCCACGCGATTGGGCCGCTCACTGGAGTTCGATCCTCAGAGCGAAAAGGTCACCAGCGACGAAGAGGCCAACGCGCTGGTCCGCCGCGAGTACCGCAGCCATTGGGGCACGCCCAGCGGGGTGTAATCGGCAGAAAAAAGGTGAGCGCGCCGTCACGGGGCGTTATTCGTTTCACCCTCAATCTCGCGAATCGCCTTTTCGGCAGCCCCGCGGTAGGTGTTATTGCGTTCCGATTCTAAGCGAGCGCGTAGCACCGGCAAGGCGTCGCGCGCTGAAGGGCCGATCTCGCCCAGCACTTGCACGATGTGATTCTGCGTCTCCGGATCAACGCTCTCCATGTAGCGCAACAGCGACGGTACTGCCGCGCGAACACCCTCTGCCTGTTGCCCCAGCGCGGGATCAAGGTTCATGACCGCCTCGACGGCTGCCCATCGCGAGGCATCCGAATGTTTATCATCGCCTGCAAACGCCACGAGTGCCGGTAATGCCGGCTTCCCGGCGCGGTGCATCCCGCCTACCGCATGAGCGGCATGCTGTGCCACCTGATCGCTCCCCATTTCGACGGCTGCGGTCAGCGCGGGAACCGCTTTGAGGCCCATCTGCCCCAGGGCCGTACTAGCGGAGCCTGCAACGAACTCGTTCTCATGCGCGAGCAGCTCGATCAGCCTCGGAATCGCCGGCGGTCCCATTGCCGCGAGCGCCCTGATCGCCGGCTCACGCCGCTGCGTCTGCGCCGGCGCTAGCAGCGGCAGCAGGTCGTCGATCGCACTGGGCCCCACCTTGGCCAGGACCCACGCCGCCTTGTGGGCATCGCTACGCCACTTGCCGAGTTCCCGCCGCTGCCTATCGTTGGATTCGATCCCATCGAACGGAGGAGAATTCAGAATGGCAATTAGCGCAGACTTTACCTCCGGCGCGCAGTGGCCGGCGTTTAACAGCACATCGGCCGCCTCGATGCGCACCCGCAAGTCATCGTCCTCGCGAACCACCCTGAGTAGCACCGCCGCAAATTCCTTGTCTGCAACCAGCGACGGAGCCGCATACTCCAAGGCCGTTTGCCGAATCTGTGGATTGTCCGACTCGAGCAGCTTGATCACACTGGGCGCCGCCGCATCCCCCAGCCTGCCGAGGAAAAAGAAATGCAGAATCGTTTGTTCCAGTTCCTTATTACCAGCGATCCCGTCATACATGGCCTCTGCCGCCCGCGCTCGGGTCTTGCGCGGCAGCGTGGCGAGCCGACCCGTCCGCATATGCTCGATTGTCCAGATCGCCGCCAGCGCACGTTCTGGGTCGGCCAGCATCGCCTCCAGCTTAGGATAGGCGGCTTCCGCGGCAGGTCCCAACAGAGTCAGCAGTTCGTACACACTGTCGTGCGGCTCCGCGTCGAGTCGCTCAAGCACCGCCGGGACGACCTTCGCACCCCGGGCGACCAGTTCGTAGTAAGCCGCCTCGCGATTCTTATTTGCCGGCACCTGCAGCAGCGATAACAAGTCTTCGGTCGACTTGTAATACAGCGGTCGCGGGCCAAAGAATCTCGGGCTCGGTTCCTTGCCGCCGCTCGCTTTGACCAGCCATTCATAAATCGGACTCCGCAGTCGAATCGATGCCAGACGCACCGGCGTGATCCCCCGCTCATCCGGCGTATCGAGGCTCGCGCCGGACTGCACCAGGAACTTGACGACCTCTAGGTCTGCGTCTCCTTTGACCGCCGCGTGCAGTGGGGTCCCACCGCGCTCGTCGCGCACGTGGATCGACGCTCCCGCCGCAAACAGCAGCTTGACCGACTCAATCCCGCCTTGCTGTGCCGCGGCATGCAGCGGAGAGTAATCTCCCTGCGAGACAGAATTCACGTCCGCCCCGCGTTCCAACAGCAGGCGCACCATCTCGACGTTTCGCCCTTGCGCCGCCGGGACGATGGCCGCATTGGGGTCAACTCCCTGGTCGAGCAACTGCCGCACCACGTCGATTTGTTGCGACCGGCACGCCCTCACTAGCTTTTCTTCCGCCGTCGGTTCGCCGGCGGGCACTTTCTGCTGAGGCTGCTGACTGGTAGCCGGCTCTGCAGGCTGGGCATTCCCAACCCCGATTAGCGCGTCACAAGCGAGCGTCATGACAAACAACCGCAGCGCCGCAGTCCGCGCCCAGGTGCGTCGACTTCGCACGGTGCCGTGCGGACTTTTCCAGAGATACCAGGACGGTTTGCGAATCGCTTGTTGCATGCCGGTAGCCGAATACAGCCACGAAACCCCGTTCAGGATTCGCGGACGTGCAACAAACGGGCCATCCCAGGCCGAATCCGGAAACTTGCGACTTCAGCAGTTACTGCTTCGGCCTCGGCGTGGACTTCTTTGCCGGCTTATTGGGCCATTTCTTCGCTCGCGCAGGTCGGGTAGGGGGCTTCGATACGTTCAGCGCCACCGCCGCGCGGATCAGTGCTTTGAGGGCCTTCTCGTTGACGTCTCGCCTGCGCGGATGTCGATCGCGCGCCGCACGTTGCCTTCGAGGCTGGAGTTGAAGAGCTCCGCCGGATCCGGCAGCGACGCGCCTTTGTGGAACGTCATCTTCACGACTTCTTTGTAGGTCTCGCCGGTGCAGATGATGCCCGCGTGTTCCCAAACCGGCACGCCCCGCCACTTCCAAGTCTCAACTACCTCGGAATCGGCCGCTTGGATGACCTTGCGAATCCGGGCGAGCATCTCACCCCGCCAATCGCCGAGCTCCCCGATCTTCGTGTCGATGAGCTGAGACGCCGAACCTGCGGGTTTGGCCTGCGGCGCACTCTTCCTCGGAGCCGGCTTCTTCACAGTTTTCTTCTTCATCCCCACCCCTCCTGCATTTCGTCGTGTCGTTGTGCCGTTGTGGTCATTCTGCATCCCCTCATCAATCCAAGTCATAGCAACCACGACGACACGACGGCACAACGAAAACTCTTCTGAGGTTTTTACATCTTCTCCCCCGGCAGCTCACTCGCCTGCTTCACCCAGGCGGCGAATTGCTTCTCGTCGAGCTTGTCTTCCTCGCGGATGTCGAGGTACCGCACTTCCTTCTGCTTCGACGTGCCCGGCGGAAGCGGACGGAGCGACGCACCGCGGAAGAACGCCACCTTGACGTACTTGTTGAAGCAGTGAACGCCGAGAAACCAATGCCCCTCTTCGACGCCGTACAGCGGCGAGTTCCATTTCACCGCCTTGTTCACGCCAGGCACGGTCCGCGTGATGATCGCATCGAGCCGCCGTCCCAGGTGAGCCCCGGAGGGGCGGCAGATTGTGCCGCCCCTCCGAGCCAAGATAACAAAAACAATCTGGCATTAAGGGCCCCAGGCATTCCGGGGACTGTCGCGCCGAGCCTCGCGCGCAGAAAAAGAGCCTGGCAGAAGTGGCATGTCGCACTCCCGCCAGGCTTTCTGGAATCTCTACTTCCGCTGAGCCGGTTCTTAACCCCGCGGCGGCAATCCACCGTCTCCGCCGGCGTGCGCCTTCTCGGCCGAGCCGTTCGCACTCTCGCTTTTGTCGCCCCCCAGCTTGATCAGCGCGTCGGGCAGCTCGACGCCGCCGATGTCCTTGAGCACGTTCATCATCGGCGGGAGCGAGCCGGCGATGTTCTGCAGGAAGCTGGCGGTGTTGCTCTTGCCATTCGCGCCGCCATTTTCCCAGACGATGACCTTGTCGAACTTGATGTTCGAAATCGCCTTGGCCGAGGCTTCGGCCAGGTTGTCGAGGTGTTCGAGCATCAGCAACTGGAACGCTTCCTTCGCGCCGCCGCAGGCGTCGATGATCAGCTTGAGACCTTCGCCCTTCTTGGCCAGGATCTCGTACTGACCGCGAGCTTCGGCTTCGAGCTTGGCGTAGATCGCCGCAGCCTGACCTTCGGCCTCGAGCTTGCGCTTCTCGGCTTCGGCTTGAGCTTCGACGATGACCCGAGCTTTTTGAGCCTTGGCCGGAGCTTCGAACTCGGCCCGCTGTTCGGCTTCGCGGCGTTCGGCATCGGCGAGAGCTGCTTTGGCCATCGCCCGGTTTTGAGCTTCAAGCACGGCGGCCTCGGCTTCGCGCTTCCGCTTTTCGCCGATCTCGTAGGCTTCGGCCTTCTTCACCAGCAGCTGGGCATTCGAACTGGCAACTGTGCCCTGCGCGGTGTTTTCGCCCTGGATGGCCTTGGCTTCCGCGTCGGCCAATTCCACGCGCATCTGCTGCTCGGCAACCTTCACGCTGGCGTCACGCTGAAACGCCGCCGTTTGTTCGCCGATCTTCTGTTCCTTCTCGAGCTCGGCCAGACGCACCGCCTGTTCGCGTGTCGCTTCGCGAGTACCGATATCGCGCAACTTGTTGGCGTTCGCCACCTGGATCATCCGATCGCGCTCGGCTTCGGCCACGCGCGTCTCGCCCAACTGCAGCTGCAGAGCCACGTCGCCGCGGGCCTGCTGGATCGCCTGGCTGGCGGCCTTCTGGCCAATGGCATCGATGTAGCCCGACTCGTCGGTGATGTCGGTGATGTTGACGTTGATCAGCACGAGGCCAATCTTCTTGAGTTCCGGCTCAAGCGAGTTCTGCACGTGTTCGAGGAACGCTTCGCGATCGCGGTTGATGTCCTCAATCCGCATCGAAGCGATCACCTGGCGCAACTGGCCGAAGATGATTTCCTCGGCCTGACTGCGAATCTGGTCGCCGTTCAGTCCGAGCAAGCGGATGGCCGCGTTCTGCATCACCTCGGGGCTGGTGCCGATGGCCACGGTGAACACGCTCGGCACGTTGACGCGGATGTTTTCGATCGACAGCGCGCCGCGAAGCGGGATTTCGATCTGGATCGGCTCCAGGCTCAAGTAGCTGTAGTCCTGGACCAGCGGCCAGACGAACTTCGCGCCGCCGTGCACGCAGCGGGACGTGTTGCCGCCGCCGACGCGACCATAGATCACGAGCACGCGGTTGCTGGGGCAGCGCTTGTAGCGCGTGGCGATCAAGCGCAAGGCACCCACGAAGATGATCGCGGCTACGATAAGCGTCGCGGCCGTCCAGAACGTGGCTTCGCTAACGTTGATCAGGCCGCCGGACTGAGCCAACAGCAGGCTATACATTTTCTTTTCCTACGGGTTCGGTCGTGGGGGAAATTTGGGGCAAGGGCTCGACGGCCACTCGGTCGGAACCGAGCACGTCGACGACAACGATTCGCGTGCCGCTTGGCAAGCGTTCGCCCGTGGTCACGGCTTCGTATTCGAGCATCCGGTTTTGGACGGTCACGTGGATCTTGCCGACCCCCTGGCTGTGGCCGGGAATCGCTAGATAAACCGTACCTTCCTCTCCCAGGGCCCGAGCAATTCGCTCGGTGCCGTCAGCCGTCAGTTTCATCAGCATCCGCATCAGAAAGTACATCCCGTACATCGAGACCAGGGCGCCCGCGAAGGCCACCAGCAACGGCCGTGGCCACTCGAATCCCCAGGCCAGGGCCATCCGGCCCGTAAGCCCGAAGAACGTGATGCCGATGAGGATCGTCCGCATCGTCAGGATGCCGAACAGCCAGGTGGAATCGTGGTGCGTGTCTTCGCTGTGCTCAGAACCGTCATGTTCGAACTCAGCGATGGCGTCGGGAGCATCCTCGGGACCGTCATATCCGGCCTCGTGCTCGCCGCCAAAGCCGAGAAAGAACTGTGCGATCAGCACCGTGCCGCCGAAGATGGCGCACATCAAGAAGACTAATGCCATTTTGGTCCCGTCCCGAAAGTTTGAGGACACTTGGGGTTTCTACCCAATCATTCGCCGCGGTCCGGCGAAGCTTGAGGAAAATCCACCGGTATCATCGGGCACGTTAGGGGGGATGTCAAACTTCCGGCCGTAGCGATTGTGTCGCAAGCCGCTCAGCCAATTCAGCTTACAGCGCGGCGGATTTCGGGCGATTTCCTGCGCGGGGGGAACAGCCCGACGCGCGAGCGTGCGAGCGAGGGTACCCTGCTGGAAAGGTTGCCTGTTGCACGCGGCGCGTTTTCGGCACTGCGTGAAGTGAATGCAGCGCGTCACACCATCGCTGTGTAAGGGCGAGTAAGCGTGGCAAGCCCAAGCACAGGGTACCCTCGCTCGCGCTCTCGCGCTTCGGGCTATCCATAGTGCTCCGTCATAGTGTGATTTTCGGGGGCTCGATCATAACCCGACGCGTGAGCGAGGAGGGAGTGTCGAGCGATATCGCGTCTCACCTCGCTCACGCGTCGGGTTGTGAGAAAAGTCCGACCCGAAGATGAACCGCAACAATGTACTAGGATCGCACGTACCAAGAAGTAGCGCGGAACAGAGCGATAGCTCAACGAGCTAGCCCAGCGCCGGCATCGCGTACGGCGCGCGATACGTTTTGGCCAGCAGCGCGTCGGCCTCGGGACAATCGACGAACTTCTGCTCACTGGCATCGAAGTCGAGCCGCCCGCGCGTGCGGTAAGCGGCTTCGGCCAAATGCACCAGCGCACAACTCAGGTGCGCGACTTCGGGATTCGCGCTCGTGGCTTGGCGGGTGCGGATCGAGGTGAGAAACTCGCGCATGTGCTCGGCATAGCCCTTCTGACCGCGGATGGCCTTGCTCTCGGTCGGGCCAGGTTTGCTCTTTGGCCCGAGAAACGTGCTGAACGATCCGCGCCGCGAAAAGATCATGTAGCCTTCCGTGCCGTAAAACAAGTTGCCGTTGTCGTAGCCGTGCATGCCGTAAGCCGTGAACGGAAGATTCTCATAGATCAGGATCCGGCCATCGGGATACTCATAAGTCACGCACATGTTGTCGGGATAGTCGCTGGCATGGTCACGAAGCATCATCCGGCCGCCGCGGGCCGTGACCTGGCTCGGTAGCTGGTCGACCGAGAGTCCCCAGGCGGCCATGTCGAGATCGTGAATCCCGTCATCGCCGATTTCGCCGTTGCCATAGTCGCGGAACATCCGCCACGAGCCATGCCAGCGATGCGGATTGAAGGCGTGCACCGGCGCGGGGCCGAGCCAGCGATCGTAGTCCACTCCCTCGGGCGGATTGCCGTCCGGCAGGGCTTTCACTTCGTCGCGCGTTTCCGCGGTCCAGGCCCGGGCCACTTTGACGTCACCGATGACGCCTTGCTTGAGCAGTGCCGCTGCCTCGGCGGTGACGGGACTCGAACGCATCTGGCTTCCCTGCTGAGCGATACGGCCGTACTTCTTGGCGGCTTCGATCACCAGCGGGCCTTCGTGGTAGCAATGCGAGATTGGTTTCTCGATGTAAACGTCTTTGCCGGCCTGCATCGCGGCCACGGCGATCGGGGCATGCCAGTGATGCGGCGTGGCGATGATGCAGGCTTCGACACTCTTGTCCGCGAGCATGTCCTCATAGCGGCTGGTGCGTTGCGGCGAGGGGAGATCCGCCGTGTGCTTCGAGATCCTTTCAATCTGTCGCGGATCGACGTCGCAGAACCAGGCGATCGAGACGTTTTCCTTCCGCTCCACCAGGCCGGCAACGTGCATGTTCATGATCCCGCCGCAGCCGATGATTGCCATCCGGACGGGCTCCTGCGGAGCGGCAGCGAGCGTGTGAACGCCGCCGAGCGTTTGCGCGGCAGCCACGACACCGACCGTTTGAGCGCTGACCTTCAGGAAGTCGCGGCGAGTTTCCGTCGAGCTCATGATGCATTACCCCAGGGTAGGACCACAGGCGGTCAGCAATGTTTTCTGAACCGTCAGGTCGTGCTCGTACGAGAAGTCCGATTTCTTGGCGCCGCGAATGACCGCGGCCATGTCGGCCGCATCGGCCACGTAGCGTGTGAACTTGCCGAAAGTAACATCCTGGTAGCCGGCCTTGTAGTCGCCGCGCGGTTTGGAGAAGGCGACCTTCGCGGCCGGATCGTCCAGCGGCTGCAAGTGAACGGTTCCTTCGGTGCCGCACACCACCAAATGCCGGCGAGCGAAGCCTTCGACTTCCAGCGCGCTCGATTTGACGGTCGCAAGCGCTCGCGGATACTCGAGCACCGCCAGCATGTTGTCGGCGAGTGCGTCGTCGACCTGGGCCGCGTGCTGCTTGTAGCCGCTAACGTTGGCCGGTGCGCCCAGCACGCCGATCACCAGGTCCGTGATGTGGCAGCCGAGTTCGAACATGATCCCGCCCGGATACTCGGCCAGGCCGCGGCGGCTCTCGGGCGCAATGACCTTGCTCATCACGGCGTGCACTTCGAACGGCTCGCCGAGCCAACCTTGCGCGAGCAGGTCGCGGAGCAGAATCACGCCAGGGTTGTAGCGATACATGTAGCCCATCTGCACGAGCAGCTTTTGCCGCTCGGCATTGGCCAGCAGTCGGCGATACTGATCGAGCGACTCGCCAGCCGGCTTGTCGAGATGCACGTGCTTGCCGGCCGCGACGCAGGCTTCGGCGTTGTCGAGCAAATCGACGACGCGCGTTTCGACCAGCACCGCCTGCAGACCAGAAATGTTAAGCAGCTCGTCGCGGGTCATCCACGGCAGACCGCGGAATGTCTCGTCGCGTTCGGCCTGGGCTCGCAGCTCGGCGTCCGGCTCGACAATGCCCACAACTTCATAGTCGGCGCTCGCTCGATACCCGGCGAGCTTGCTGGCGTGGGCGTGACCGACGCCAATCTGGCCGATCTTGATCCGCTCGCCGGAGCTTTCGGCGGCCGCCGCGAAACGCGTGAGCGCGCCGCTGAGCAGCGAACCGGCGGCAGCGGCGCCGAAGCTTCGAAGAATCTGGCGTCGATCGGGCATGGAAGCACCTGGCGGGCGGGTCCTGAGGAGCATGAGAACTTACCGTCTCGTGCTGTCAGGGCTCCACTATAACCGCCACCGCGGCGCGGGTCACGCAACTTCCCGCTTGACCCAATGCTCGCCATCGTTGTCGCTGCCTGCGTCTGCTGCTCGCGGTGTCCCTTGATAGACCGTCATATGCGGGAAGGGGATCTCGATGCCCAGGCGGTCGAATTCATTCTTGATCCGCCTGAGCAATTCGCGCTTCACGGGCCACTGCTGCAGCGGCCGGGTCTGCATGTGGAACTTGATGATGACGGCCGAGCTGCTGAGCGAATCCACTCCGAGCATCACCGGTCCATCGAGAATCAGCAGGCGAAAGTTCTCGTCCTGCCGGAGTTCCGTGCCGAGCCGCTTCAAAACCTCGATCACATCGTCGACACGCTCCTTGTAGGCGATGCCAATTTCGAACACGGCCCGCGACCAGCCATGGGTGAGGTTCGTCACAGAGTTGATCTGGCCATGGGGGACGAAGTGCACGCGGCCTTCCATGTCGCGCAGCACGGTCATGCGGAGCGAGATTCGTTCGACCTGGCCGGTGATGTCGCCGATCTTGATGACGTCGTTGATCAGGTACTGCTGCTCGAACAGGACCATGAATCCGGTGAAGTAGTCCTTGATCAGGCTTTGGGCACCGAAGGCCACGGCCAAACCGATGACGGCCGCGCCTCCGATGAAGGGAGTGCTCGCGATGCCGACTTCTTCGAGCAGCGCCATCACTCCGCCGCCCAGAATCATCAGCTTCATGGCGTTATTAAAGACGCCCAGCAGGGTCTTGGCGCGGTTTTCGCGGTCTTCGCGACTGCCACGGCGGCCACGGCTGGCAATCAACGATACCAACCGCGTCTCGAAGCTGCGAGACAACCAAAGCAGCGTCCAGATCGAGACCAGGATCAACGCGATCCGCGGCAGATGCGTTTTCAACCAGAGCTGAATGTTGCTCCAAGTTAATGGATCCTCGAGTTTGGCCAGCACATTCTCGGCGGCCTGGGCCTCGCCTCGCTTGGCAGATGCGATCTGCATCGCCGCGAGCTGCTCCGATTGCAGCAGCGACAACGTCGATTGCATTTCGTCAAGATGCGTGGCCAGGTCACGCGACGATTGGCGCGCTTCGATCAGCCGGTTCGTGGTGTCGCGCACCTGCTGCTTAAGCGGAGCGATATCCTCTCCGGCCATCAGCTTGCGGAAAACTTCTTCGTTCAAGTTCTTGAGCGTCTGCTCGGCGTTGTCGACCTTCTTGCGCGCATTGTCGCGAAATGCTCGCTGCTGGGCGATGTCCTGCTGCAGCAACTCAATCCGTTCGGTGAGCGCTTGAACTTCCGCCTCCGCCGCGCTGGCCGCATCGCTGCTCTCCTGCAACTTGCTACGGGCGGCAGTGAGCTCCGCTTCCAGTCGCTTTGAAACGGCCGGATCCACGTGCAGGTGACTTCCGCCCGAAAGTACCTTGCTGATTGCGCCCGCGGGCAAGGCCGCCAGCGGAAGTGACGGCTGTGCAGGGGGAGTCGGTTCCGGAGCCGGCGCGGGGGCGGGCTGCGGCGCTTCTTGTGCGACGGGCGGCTCCGATTGCGGCGCGACGGCAACTTCATGGTCTTTTTCGCCGCGCAACCGGGCCACGGTCTCGCGGTCGCTCGCTAGCTTTCGTTCCAGCGTGCCGAGGCTCTCCTGCACCGCCTTGCGCTCGCCGATCGCCAGGTCGAAGCGTTCCTTGGCGAGTTGCCACTTCTTCTCGAGCGCGCTCGCGGTGTCCTGCAAGCGGGCCCAGTTCTCGGTGGTGCCGAACTCTTCGGCCTCTTTTAGTTGCTGCTGGCGCTGGCTTCGCTCGGCATCGAGTTGGCGGAACGTGGCCTCCGCCTCGGCGTAGTCGCCGCTGGGGTCGATCAGGCTGGCCCTGAGCGCAAGCAGCCGCTTGTCGTCGGCTTCGATCGATCGCTCGAGACGCGCAATCCGCTCCGCATCCGTGACCTTCTCGGCAGCGGGTGATTTCTCGGCAACCACCGGCCCGGCCGCCAACTGGTTCGGATCTGGGCGCGCGGCCCCGGTCTCCAGGTGCTGGCCCCGGCCGGCAGCATTTAAGCCAATCAGCCAGATGATCGCCAAGGTGAACGTCAGGATGCAGCTTCGGCGGGTCACGGTCAGCCTCCTTGCTGAACGTTTCGGTTGGATGAGAACGCGGGGCGGAGGAGTATAAATCATCCGCCCCATGCGAGAAAGACAGCTTCCGAGCCCAGTCCATAAACGCTCGGTAGGCCGAGCACCGGGCGCTCAGCATGCAAGGCAATGCTGGCATCGCGCGAGCCAGTCGACTATTCTCGTACTTCGCCGACACAGTGGCCGCCAACGGGGCTCTCTGCGGCTCGATCGACCTCCTCCTTGTTAGATGGTCACCCGCCATGCGATTCTCTGCACGACACACGATCGCTCTGACAGTCTTCATCGGTCTGCAATGCGCGTCGGCCTGCGCCGCGCCGCAGACCGCCCCGCCGCCGGGCCTGCGCGAAAGCACACCAAGCGTCCATGCCCTGGTCGGAGCGAAGATCGTCATCTCGCCCGACGAGACCATCGAGAAGGGAACGCTCGTGGTGCGCGACGGCGTGATCGTCGCTGTTGGCGAAAAGGTGGAGACACCGGCCGACGCTCGCGTCTGGAACCTGAGCGGCAAGACGCTCTATCCCGGGCTGATCGATGCCTACGGTGAACTCTCGAGCGAGGTCTCGCAGAGCGCGCTCAAGAGCGGCGCGGGCGCGAGCTACTGGAACGCGAACGTTGTGCCGCAGGCCAGCGCCGCGCGGGTTTACAGCGGCGACTCGGCGACGAACAAGAAACTCCGTTCACAGGGAATCACCGCGCGGCTGGTCGCGCCGACGTATGGCATTGTCAAAGGCACCAGCGCGCTCGTAACCACGGGCGACGGCACGGGCCAGGACGTGATCCTGAAAGAACAGGTCGCCCTGCACCTCAAGCTCACAACCAATCGCGGCGCGGGGGGTTATCCCAACTCGCCAATGGGCGCGGTCGCGCTCGTGCGGCAGGCGTTTTACGACGCAGGCTGGTACGGCCAGGCCTGGGAGGCGTTCGCTCAGCATCCGGAATTGGAGCGGCCCGAGCGCAGTGACGCCCTGGAAGAGCTGCGCGGCTATCTCGGCAAGACTCCGCCGGTGGTGATCGACGCGAGCAACGAGCTGTACTTCTTCCGCGCCGATCGCGTAGGCAAAGAGTTCAACCTGAACGTGATCGTGCGCGGCTCGGGCGACGAGTATCGCCGCCTCGACGAGGTAAAGGCCACCGGACGAGCCGTGATCGTGCCGCTGAATTTCCCGAAGCCGCCGAACGTGGCGACTCCCGAGGCGGCGATGAATGTCGAGCTCGAAAGCCTGATGAGCTGGGATCTCGCGCCGGAGAACGCCGGCCGACTGGCGAAAGCCGGCGTGAAGATCGCCCTGACTTCGCATGGGCTGAAAGATCCAGGAGCGTTTCTCGGCGCGGTTCGCAAAGCGGTCAAGCGCGGACTGGATCCGAGAACTGCGCTCGCGGCGCTAACCATCACCCCGGCAGAACTCTATGGCGCCGATCGACTTGGCACGCTGGCCGCCGGCAAAGCGGCCAACATCATCGTCGCGGATGGCGAGTTGTTCGGCGAGAAGACCAAGCTGCTCGAAACCTGGGTCGATGGCACACGCTATGAAGTCGCAACCGAACCGGAGGCCGACATTCGCGGCACCTGGACCATCGAAGTCGCCAAGCCCGGCCCGGAGAAACAAACCGAGAAGCAAACCGTCTCGCTGGAGCTTGGGGGCAGCCCGACAAAGCTTTCGGGCAAGCTCGTGCAGGGTGAGAAGTCGACGAAGCTAATCTCGCCCGAACTCAGCCATCTGCAATTCGGCACGTCGTTCAAAGGCGAGCCGCTCGCGGCCGAAGGCATCGTTCAGCTCAGCCTCACGATCGCGCCGGGCAAAGAGGGCGCAACGCCCTCGGCCGTGGGCAGTATCGTGTGGGCCGATGGCCAGAAAACAGACGTGACCGCGCTGCGGACGGCCGGACCAAAGTCCGAAGCAGAGCAGAAGGCTGCCGACAAAGCCGAAGCGGAAAAGAATGACGAATCCAAGCAGGAAAGCGCCGACCAGCAGCCCAAGAAAGAAGACGGCGACAAGAAAGACGAAGCGAAGCCGGAAAAGGATCTTGGCCCGGCGATCAGCCAGGTGAACTTCCCGCTGGGTGCATACGGCCGCGCGAAGCAGCCCGAGCAACCGGCAGTGGTCGTGTTTCGCGGCGCGACGGTCTGGACCTGTGGCCCCAGCGGCAAGCTCGAAGGCGCTGATGTCATTGTCGAGGCGGGCAAGATTAAAGCTGTCGGCAGCGGCCTCCCCGTTCCCGAGGGGGCACTGGTGATTGACGCCGCGGGCAAGCACATCTCGCCGGGGATCATCGACTGCCACTCGCACATTGCCACCGACGGCGGTGTGAACGAATCGGCGCAGACGATCACGGCCGAAGTCCGGATCGGCGACTTCGTCGATCCCAACGACATCAGCATTTACCGGCAACTGGCCGGCGGTGTGACGGCTTCGAACATCCTGCACGGCTCGGCCAATACGATCGGCGGGCAGAACCAGGTGCTCAAGTTCCGCTGGGGAGTGGGCAGCGAGGAAATGAAGTTCGCCGCCGCGCCCCAGGGAATCAAGTTTGCCCTCGGCGAAAACGTCAAGCAGAGCAACTGGGGCGCGCGCAACACCAGCCGCTACCCGCAATCCCGGATGGGCGTGGAACAACTCGTGCGCGACGCGTTCGAGGCCGCCAAGCGCTATCGGGCGCAGTGGGACGCCTGGAATCGCACGAAAGTGGGCCTGCCGCCACGGATCGACCTGGAGCTCGAAGCCCTGGCCGAAGTGGTCGAAGGCAAGCGGCTGATCCATTGCCATTCCTATCGCGGCGACGAGATCCTCGCCCTGATCCGCACGTGCGACGACTTTGGCATCAAAATCGGCACGTTCCAGCACGTGCTCGAGGGCTACAAGGTCGCCGACGCGATTGCTAAGCACGGCGCCGGCGGCTCGACGTTCTCCGACTGGTGGGCCTACAAGTTCGAAGTCTACGACGCGATTCCGTACAACGGCGCCCTGCTGCACAATGCCGGTGTTGTCGTCTCGTTCAACTCCGACAACGCAGAGCTCGCCCGCCGGCTGAATCTCGAAGCGGCCAAAGCCATGCGTTACGGCAACGTCTCGGCCGAGGAGGCCCTGAAGTTCGTCACGCTCAATCCGGCCAGGCAGCTCGGCATCGACAAGCACGTCGGCTCGCTCGAGCCCGGCAAGGACGCCGACCTCGTCGTGTGGAGCACTTCGCCGCTCTCGACCATGACCCGCTGCGAACAAACCTGGGTCGACGGCCGGCGTTATTTCGAACTGAACGACGACGCGCAGCTTCGCCAGGAAGCCGCCGAGCTGAAGGCCAAGCTCGTGCAGCGCGTGCTGGCCTCGGGCGAACCCGCCGCGGCGCCGGGCGAAGGCGATGGGGATCGCTGGCCGCGCGAGGACCTGTTCTGCGGACATCACGATCACGGCGATCACCAACAGAATCACGATCATCACGAACAATAAAGCGACCACGATCATGAATCGATTTACTCTTGCCGGTTTGCTTTCGCTCGCGCTGTTCGCGGTAACCACAGCAGTTGCTTCGCCCGAAGTGCCCGGCGCTCCGCAAAGCGGCCCCATCGCGCTCGTCGGCGGAACCGTGCATCCGGTGAGCGGACCGGCGATCGAAAGGGGCATCGTGCTGTTCGACGCCGGCAAGCTCGTGGCCGTGGGTCGCGACGTCGAGATTCCTGAGAAGGCGCAGCGCGTCGACGTCACCGGCAAGCACGTCTATCCGGGCCTCATCGACGCCAACAGCCAGGTCGGCCTGGTCGAGGTTTCAAGCGTCCGCGGCAGCGTCGACACGAGTGAAACGGGGCTCGTCAATCCGAACGTGAAGGCCGAAGTGGCCGTGAATCCCGACAGCGAACTGATTCCGGTCGCGCGTGCGGGCGGGGTCCTCACCGTGCTCACGGTTCCCAGCGGCGGACTGATCACGGGGCAATCGGCTTGCATCCAGCTCGACGGTTGGAGCTGGGAGGATATGTGTCTGAAGAGCGGCGTGGGCCTGCACATTACCTGGCCACGCATGCAGCCGGTCGCAGCCTGGTGGGTCGAAGAGAATGCCGGAGAGCAGACCGAGCAGCGGGATCGCGCTTTGAAAACGCTTCGCACGGCGATCGACGATGCCAAGGCCTATGCCAAGGCCAGGCAAGCCTACGCCGACGGCAAGGGTCCGCAACCTGAGTACGACACGCGTTGGGAGTCGATGCTGCCGGTGCTGGCAGGCCAGATGCCCGTGTTCATCGAGGCCGAGGACATCCAGCAGATACAAGCCGCGATCGCATTCTGCGACGCCGAAGGGCTCAAGCCCGTGATCGTGGGCGGGTACGACGCGCCCAGTTGCGCCGCCCTGCTCAAGAAGCACGATGTGCCCGTGATCGTGGGCGGCGTGTTTCGGATGGCGGTGCGCGGTAGTGAAGCCTACGACACTGGCTATTCGCTGCCCGCGCGGCTGAAGGAAGCCGGCCTTCGCTTCTGCATCGCGGGCGAGCTTGGCGGGGCATCGAGCGGCGGACCCTCGAACGTGCGGAACCTGCCGTTCCATGCAGGCGTGGCCGCGGCTTATGGGTTGCCGGCGGACGAGGCCCTCAAGGCGATCACGCTTTATCCCGCGCAGATACTCGGCGTCGCCGACCGGCTCGGCTCGCTCGAGGCGGGCAAGGACGCCACGCTGATCGTCACCACCGGCGATCCGCTCGAAACCCCCACGCAGATCACGGCGGCTTATATCCAGGGGCGCACGGTCGATCTGAACAACCGCCATAAACGGCTGTGGGAAAAGTACAAGGAGAAGTATCGCCGGCAGGGGATCGAACAGTAGCGGATCAACCGAGTTCGACCTGTCGATTGCCATTGACCCCACTGGGCGATTGTTCCAGAATTCTCCGCAACTTCGCCAGCAAGGAATGCTGGCGTAACATCTCGCTTGCGAGCGTACCAGCACGGGAGCACGTGCCATGTATCAGGGACGACGCGTGGTGTCGGTGACACCTTACGGCCGGCATCGCTACGTCGAGATTCTTGCTCGGCACCTGCTCAACCTGCGACCGCTTATCGACGAGCATCACTTCTGGGTGAACACGGACGACGCGCACGACCTGGCCTTTGTGCAGGGTCTGGCTGCCGCGTATCCCGCCTTCTTCAAGCTGGTGTACGACAGCTCGCGCTATTCCAAGAAGCAGTGCGTGCCGCGGATCTGCTGGTTCTGGCAGAAGTGCGACGAACTGGATTCGCTGTACCTGAAGTTCGACGACGACCTGGTGTGGATCGACGAGGGCGCGGTCGAGCGATTGCTCGAGTTTCGCCTGGCGCACCCGGAATACTTGTGCGTATTTCCGAACACGGTCAACAACTCGCTCTGCTCGCACCTGCATCAGAAGATTGGTTTGCTGCCCGATTCGCCGGCTATCGAGTACGAATGCCTGGGCCAGGTGAGCTGGAGCCGCTGGCAGACGGCGCGCGATTGTCACGAGACGTTCTTCCGGCTGCACGTTGCCGGCGAGCTCGATCGCTACCGACTCGACGATTGGGTACTCAAGGACTACGAACGGTTCAGCATCAATGCAATGTGCTGGCTGGGCAGCGACCTGGCCGAACCGGCCAAGCGTTTCGAAAGCGACGACGAGGCCTGGGTCACCGAAATCGTGCCGCGCGAAGTCGAACGACCGTGCTGTATTGTGGGCGACTCGCTGGTGGCACACTTCGCTTACGGTCCCCAGCGGGACGGTTTGGAACTGGCATGCGACGCGCTAGCGGCCTACAAGGCACTCGCGCCGAGCGAGCATCACGAACAGATTCAGCGCCTGCTCCCCAAGCAGCCTGCGCCGACATTCGGCAAGCGAGTGCGCAACCTGCTCGCCACATGGCGACAGCCGGACTACGCAGCCCGCAGTGCCTAGCAGCAGTATCTCAGCCCGCAGTGCCTAGCAGCAGTATCTCAGCCCGAAGCGCCAGCGAGGGTATCTACCACGGGATCCTGTCTGCTCAACAGACCTCTTTGCGTCTTTATGTAGGGAGAGTCAAGCGGCGGGATACCCTCGCTGGCGCTTCGGGCGACGATTGAGCGACAATTCTTGTCGATAGCTCTGTCGCTTCACAAAGACCAGCAACACGGGTGGCTGCTTCGCAGCACCCGTGGCACGCGCGCGAACAAGCCTCATCGAGCCGAGTATCGCAACTAGGCAAAATCCTGCCAGGTTGGCTTGATCACGAGCTCCGGAATGTGAGCTCGGGGCGGCAAGAGCGCCACCATCAGCACCGCGTCGGCCACATCTTGTGGATAGAGAATCTTCGCGCGATGCTCGGCCGAGACCGGCGTGGGGCGGCCGTCGAGCAGCGGCGTGTCCACCTCGCCGGGGCAGATGCTCGTGACGCGGATGCCGTTCTTGCCCTCTTCCAGTCCGGTGATCGTACCCAGCGCCGTAAGCGCGAACTTCGAAGCGCAATAAGCCACTCCGCCCAGAATGCTTGCCCGCAGACCGGAGACAGAATCCATGTTGACGATCAGCCCGCCGCCTGCTGCCCGCATTCCCGGAATGACCGCGCGCATGCAATTGAACGCGCCCGTGGCGTTGATCTTCATGACCTCATCCCAGGTTTCCGGCGGAATGTCGGCCATCGTGCGCTGGGGCGTATTGATGCCGGCGTTGTTCACCAGGATGTCGATCTGGCCGAATTGCTTGCGCGCCCAATCGAACAGCTCTGCCACGCTGGCCCGATCGGCCACGTCGACGGTGTGCGTGAGAATTGGCGGATCACCTTTCCAGGCATCGGCCGCAGCACGAAGTTTGTCCTCGCGGCGGCCCGCGATCGCGACGCGACAACCCTCGGCTGCAAAACTGGCGGCAATCGCCTGACCAATTCCGGTTGCTCCCCCCGTAATCACTGCCGTTTTGCCTGCCAGTCGCATGCTGCCACCTCGCCGCTGGATTCAAGAACCGCCGGCGATCGCTTTGCTGCCGGCGCAAGAGTTGAAACTTAAGCGGCTGGCCGGCGCAAGGCAAGAGGCTGCCTATTCGCCGATTGTGTGAGGCTGTGCTACGAGCCGAGGATTGCCCGGCCCCCTCGGCTTGCGGCAGTTCGCCCAGCCGCGAATAATGAGTGGCATGCCGCAGCCCCCGCGCCAACTCGATTCGCGCATCGAGATCGTTACGCCCGAGAACATCGCGTTTCATTACGTCGTGGCGGGACCGTTTCGCCGCCTGCCGGCATACATCATCGATTGCCTGATCTGCACCACCGTGCTGGTCGGCAGCCTGATCGGCATTTCATTCGCGTTCGGTTCAGCAGGGATGTTTGCCATTGGCTTCGGCATCTGGCTGCTAATTGCCTTCGCCGTGAGCTGGTTTTATTTCGGGCTGTTCGAGACCTTCTGGAACGGACAAACGCCTGGCAAACGGATGATGGGCCTGCGCGTGCTGAGCGTGACCGGTCAGCCGATCAACGCCATGCAGGCCATCCTCCGCAACATTCTGCGGGCGGTCGATGCGATGCCGGTCCTAGGGTCGGTGGCGATTGGAATCCCGCTGTACATGGTGGCGCTGTTGGCCGCCGCGGCGAACAGTCGCTATCAACGTCTGGGCGATCTGGCGGCGGGAACGATGGTCGTGGTCGAACGTCGCAGCAAGCTGCGCGGCCTGTCGCAACTCAGCCATCCGGACGTGGTTCGCCTGGCGCTCGATCTGCCGCGGAGCCTGGCGGTGAATCGAGGTATGGCCCAGGCCCTGAGTTTGTACGTAGCGCGGCGAGATCGAATCGCCCCGGCCCGCCGGTACGAGATCGCGCGCACGCTGAGCGAGCCGCTGGCCGAGCGGTTCGGTCTGCCGAGGGATATCAATCCCGATCTCATGCTGTGTGCGCTTTACTACCGCACGTTCATTGCGGACACCGCCGGTAGCGCGGTGCTGTCGCCCGAGTCCGAAGCCGCCGAGATGGCTGCGGCGGAGGTGTCGGTCCGATGAAAGTCGCGCAACTGTTGGAACGCCGCAAAGTCCGCTGGTCCGAGCTCGAGGCGATGTGCCGCGAACTGGAGAACGGACACTCACGCAGATTGGGGGCGGTGGGCGTGCTCAGGTTCGCCAGTGCTTATCGCAGCGCCTGCGCCGATCTGGCGCTGGCCGACGCCTATCAGCTTCCGCCCCACACCGTGCAGTATCTGCACGACCTAGTCGGTCGCGCGCATAACCAGCTCTATCGCAGCCGGCTGTTTCAATGGCAGACCTGGGCGCATGAAATGTTCCGCCGGGTGCCGACGATGATCTTGTTCGATCGGGCAGCCTGGCTGGCCTTCGTGATCTTCTGGGGAATCTTCTTCGCCTCCATGGCGCTGGCCTATTCGTCGCGAGAGTTCAGCCTCGAAGTGATTGGCGAAGAGGCGATGGAAACCTACCAACGAAACTTCTCGCAGCCGATTGCCGGCCGCAGTTTCGAGGATTCGTCGATGATGGGCGGGTTCTACGTTTACAATAACGCCAGCATCGGCCTGCAATGCTTCGCCGCAGGCTTGCTGCTGGGTGTGGGCGGTCTGTTCATCACGGTGTCGAACGCCCTGCAACTGGGCGCCGTCTTCGGCTTCATCTTCACCACTCCCAGTCGCGGTAACTTCATCGAGTTCGTAACCGCGCACGGTCCGTTCGAGCTCACCGCGATCGTGCTTTCAGCAGGGGCCGGCATGCGGCTTGGCTTCGCCATCGTCGATACGAACGGACTCTCGCGGATGGCCTCGCTGCGCAAGGCAGTCGACCGGGCGATGCCCACGGCCGCCGCCGCGGTGGTGTTGTTTTTCCTGGCCGCCGTGATCGAGGGCTTCCTCTCGCCGTCGGACGCACCCTATGCCGTCAAAGCGGGTGTTGCGATGCTCAGCACGGCCATGCTCGTGTTTTACATCGTCGTGCTGGGACTGCGGGGGAGGATCGTCGATGCGGATTGATCAAACCCGAGTGGCCATTCGCCAGCGCACCTGGCTCGACAATTTGGACCTGGCGCTGCATTTCATTCGGATGAACTTTCGCGGTTGCCTGGGAGCGGCCGCGGCCGGCGCGGCGCCATTCGTCCTCGTCAACGCGGTGCTGGTGGCAGCAGCGCTCGGAGATACCCTCAGCGAGGGCTTTGAGTTCGATATGTTCTTCTTGAGCACGCTGCTGGTGCTCCTCGAAGTCCCGCTGGCGACCGCGCCGCTCACGTTGCTCCTAGGGCAAGTGATGTTTGTCGAGCAGCCCAGCCCCGGCAAGATGATGCGCGATCTCACGTCGAGCCTGCCGCAACTCCTGCTGTACCAGGTCGTGCTGCGCATCCTGCCGGTCGTCACGTTGCCGCTGGGGTACGCGATCTGGCCGTATTTGAACGAGATCATCCTGCTCGAGCGCAACCCGCTGGTGAGTCGTCCAGGCCAGCTCTCGACACGCAAGCGGAGTTCGCTGCTGCACGCCGGGGGCAGCGGAGACTACGTCATCCGCGCGATTGGCGCGAGCATCATCTCCCTGCTCCTGATCGGGGCGATCTGGACCGCCTCGGTGATGCTGCTGAACATGCTGTTTGGGCTGCAATTGGGCCGCCTGGGCCAGATCGTGCTGTTCCAGTGCACGATCTGGACGGTGGTGATGTATTTCACCGTGGCGAGATTTCTCACCTACCTGGACCAGCGCATACGCAACGAGGGCTGGGAGGTCGAACTTGCACTCCGTGCCCAGCGGCAGCGATTGTTGAGGCAAATCGCATGACGCGCTCCCGCTGCCATCTGTCACTTTCGCTGGTTGCCGGGCTCTTTGCCCTCGCTGCTGTATCCGTGAACCACAAGGCTGCCGCCCAATCGCCCGGTCCACATGAAGCGATCGAATCGGCGCGCGAGGAGCTCGGCTCCGGCGCGAATCCCTGGTACGACACCGAGAAGGATTCGCTGCGAAAACTCAAGATCGAGCGCGTTCAGCGGCGCGCGATGCCGCTGGGTTGGCTCCTGAAGTGGGTCGTCTATGCGATCCTGGGGCTTGCTATCGCCGCAATTGTGTACGCGCTCGTTCGTTTCGCGATGGAGCAGCTCAAGTCTCGCAAGCTCGCCACGGATGACGAAAAATCCCAGCCGCTCGTGGACGATGCCGAGGCCCTGCCGTTCCTGGCAGAACGTCCGCGCGGCGATCTGCTGGGTCTCGCCCGAAAACACTACGAACAGGGCAACTATAGCGAGGCCATTATCTACCTGTTCAGCTACGAGCTGGTCGAACTCGACCGCGGCTCGCGGATCCACTTGGCCAAAGGCAAGACGAATCGGCAGTACCTGCGCGAGCTCAAGGATGCCGCGCCCCTGCGCAGCGCGCTCGAGCGGACACTGCATGCCTTCGAAAGTGTGTTCTTCGGCCGGCGAAACCTCGATCGGGCTAGCTTCGAGGCTTGTTGGCAGGAACTGCCCCAGTTTCAAGCTCAATTGCGAGGCGCCACATGACGCCGCGCATCACAACTGCCTGTTTGCTACTGTTGGTTGCACTCTCCGGCTGCGGACAGGAGTACATCGAGAACGAGTACGGTCGCCAGCACTTGCCGGCCACGGCAGGCAGCGTCAACGGCACCGACGTTCTGGCTGCCATGTTCGAAGCCGCCGGGCACGACGTACACACGCGCCGCACGCTCGTTACCGACGAGATGACCGCGGCCGACGTCGTGGTCTGGTTTCCGGACGATACGTTTGCCCCACGCGAGGAAGTTTGCGACTGGTTTGACGAGTGGCTGGTCGAGGAACCCGGCCGAACGCTGATTTTCGTCGGACGCGATTTCAACGCGGAGCCGCAGTACTGGGACTTCCACTACAACCGCAAGCCGCCCGCAGACGGGGGCGATAGCGACACGCCCGACAAGTCTGAAGCAAAGGACGCGGAGAAAGATAAGGAAGCAAACGAAGACAAGCCCGCCGAGGAGAGCGATGAACCCAAGGCCGTTCCGGACGACAAAGACGACGACGATTCCGACGAAGAAAAGTCGCTCGAGTGCCGCTGGTTCTACTATGAACCCGGCAAGAAGGTAACGGTCCGCGAATTGTCCGGTCCGTGGGCGGCAGGGATCGACGCGAAGAAAGCCAGGATCGAAGTCGAGACACGACTGGTCACGGCGGACGGATACGAAGTGCTACTCGGCACAGAGGTCGGACCGTTCGTATCGCGGCACACGCCGCCCTATTCCGAAAACAGCCAGATCATCCTGGTCGAGAACGGCTCCTTCTTGTTGAACCTGCCGCTGATCAATCATGAACACCGCAAGCTCGCCGGTAAACTTGTGGCCGCGATTGGCGAAGGCCGTTCGGTGGTGTTTCTGGAAAGCGGCCCGGGTGGTCCGCCCATCGATCCGCCACCGACAGACAGTTCGCTGTGGACCTTGTTCCAGGGCTGGCCGCTGGGGGTGATTCTCTTGCAGTTAGGCGTGGCGGGCCTCATCTTCTGCTTTGCACGCTGGCCGATATTCGGTCGGCCGAAACAGCCGCCCGGTGCGACCACGACGGACTTTTCGTACCATGTGGCCGCGGTGGGCGAGCTATTAAGTAAAACTCGCGACCCAAACCTGACCAGTCCGACGGCGGAGGCGACACAGCCCGCTGCCAGACCAGGTATCACCGACCCGCGCTCCTCGAGTTCGAAGTTAAGGTAGCCGTGCGATTCGAATCGTTACGAACATGAAAGGCCGTTAGAGACTGATGCAAGATCACCCCGGCTCACCGACACCTCCGCCACCTCCGCCGTTCCCTCAAGCGCCGCCCGTAGCGGCTCGGCCACCGGCCCCGGCTTCGCCCGCAAGTCGTCTCAGCCCGACCGCATTGGCGCGCGTCAAAACGCTCTACGACCGCGTCGTTGGCGAAGTGGCCAAGATTTATGTCGGCCAGGACGAACTCGTGCTCGGCACGCTCGTGGCCTTGTTCTCAAGCGGGCACGTGCTGATCGAAAGCGTGCCAGGGCTGGGCAAGACGCTGTTCGTGCGCGTGCTGGGGCGCGTGCTCGGCTGCCAATTCGGCCGCATCCAGTTCACGGCCGACCTGATGCCCTCGGATATCACCGGCGCGCCGATCTTCGACATGAAGCAGCAGGAGTTTCGTTTCCGGCCCGGACCTGTGTTCACGCAGTTGCTCCTGGCCGACGAGATCAATCGCTCGCCCGCCAAGACGCACGCGGCCCTGCTCGAGATCATGCAGGAATATCACGTCACGATCGAGCGCACGACGCACAAGCTCAAGCGCCCGTTCCTGGTGCTCGCCACGCAGAATCCGCTCGAGTCGGAAGGAACCTACAACCTGCCCGAGGCGCAGCTCGACCGGTTCATGTTCAAGATCATCGCCAGCTACCCTTCGGCGGAAGAAGAGGTGGCGATCCTGAAGCAGCATGGCCAGCAGCAGGATCTCGATGCCAAGCTGGCCAGCATCCTGCAGACGGTCACTTCGCCCGAAGAGATCGTCGAGATCACGCAGCTCGCCAGCGGAGTGCATATCGAAGATCGGGTGTTCGACTACATCAACAAGATCGTGCGGATCACGCGCGACTGGCCGCAGTTTCACCTGGGCGCTTCGCCGCGGGCGGGCATCGCCCTGGTGCAGGGTTCGCGAACGCTGGCGGCGTTTCGCGGGCGAGATTTCGTCGTCCCGGACGACGTGGCCGACTTGGTGCTGCCCGCGCTGCGGCACCGCGTGGTGCTCACGGCCGAGGCCGAGGTCGAAGGCCAGACGACCGATGACCAACTGCGGGAGCTCGTGCGAAGCATCGAGGTACCCCGGCTGTGAACCCGCTGGCGCTTATCCTGCTGTTGCCGCTTGCGCTGTTGGGCCTGGGCCGTTGGCTGGGCGTGTATCCCCGCGCCCCGGCGGTGTGGCTGGCGATCGTGCCGGCATTCGTTGCGGTTCCGTTGGCGGTCGGCATCCGTTTGTTGCCGCCGCTGGCAGCGCTCGATGCGATGGTCTCACCTTACATCGATCTGCTCGCCTTGTCGCTGATCGGCATGAACCTGCTGATCTTGCTGGTGCTGGCGGCCGATCTCGTTTCGCTCCCGGGCGGAGCGGCCTTCAGCGCCACGCGCGAAATGCAGCGGATCGCTTCACTACAGAGCTCGCATCCCGTGAAGCTCACGATCTCGAATCGCTCCCCGCGGAAAGTGGAGGTCGAAGTCCGCGACGACTTTCCCGATGAGGCCGAGGTCGATCACGAAGAGTTTCTGCTCTCGATTCCACCGCGCAGCCGCCGTTCGGTCACGTACCACCTGCTGGCGCAGCGGCGCGGAGCGTTCACGCTGGAAAAGGTCTATCTGCGGTTCACGAGCGTCGCCCGGTTGTGGCAAAAGTCTTTTCACGTTCCGGTCGAGAGCGTGCTGCACGTGTATCCCGACATGCGTCAGATGCGCGAATATGCGATGCTGGCGCGGACCGATCGCCTGAACCTGGTCGGAGTGCGGCGGACGCGGCGGATCGGCCAGGACAACGAGTTCGAACGCCTGCGCGATTACACGTTGGACGACAACTACAAGCATATCGATTGGCGCACCACCGCCCGTCGCGGCAAGCTGACCGTCAAAGACTTTCAGGCAAATCAGAGCCAGCGAGTGATCTTCCTGATCGACTGCGGGCGGATGATGACGAACACCGCGGGCGGCATCAGCCTGCTGGATCATGCTCTCAACGCCGCCTTGATGCTCAGTTACGTCGCCTTGAACAAGGGAGATTCGGCCGGCCTGATTTGCTTTTCCGATGAAGTGCAGGCGTTCGTCCCACCGCGGGGCGGCATGACGCAGATGAATCGGCTCTTGCACGCTTCGTTCGATCGTTTTCCGCGACTGGTGGAATCGCGCTACGATGAGGCCTTCGTCTACCTGAACGCCCGCTGCCGCAAACGGTCGCTAGTCGTGCTGATCACCAACGTGATCGACGAGGTGAACGCGCAGCAGATCGATAGCTACCTGACCAGCCTCACGGGCCGGCACCTGCCGCTGGCGGTGCTACTGCGCGACCATGCGATCTTCGACGCGGCCGAGACTCCGGCTACTCCGTTTCAGGACGTCGCCGCGCGCGACATCATCAATTGGCGGAGCGGTGTGCTGCGGGACATGGAATCGCGCGGCGTGCTGTCGCTGGACGTCTTTCCAGAACAGATGACGGCGCCGCTGGTCAACCGCTACCTGGAAGTGAAGGCCAGGCACCTGCTGTAGGCCGCGACTCGAGCCGAGCGGCCTAGTACTTCAAAATGCACCACAGTGCGCGGAACCCGTCCCGCCAGCCGATTTTCTTTCCCTGGGCATAGGTCCGGCCCGAGTAGCTGATCGGCCGCTCGTAGATTCGCACGCCGGGGATCCGGGCCAGCTTGGCGGTGAGCTCCGGCTCGATGCCGAAGCGGTCCTCCTGGAGCGTCGGAGCGATCTGCTGGATGAGCTCGCGACGGAACATCTTGTAGCAGGTTTCGATGTCCGTCAGGTTCAGGTTCGTGAAGATGTTCGAGAGCAGCGTCAGGAACTTGTTGCCCGCCGAGTGCCAGAAGTAGAGCACGCGATGGCTGTCGCCGATGAATCGACTGCCGAAGACGACGTCGGCCTCCCCCTCGATGATCGGCTGCAGCAGCCGCGCGTAGTCGGCTGGATCGTACTCCAGGTCGGCATCCTGGACGATGACCACATCTCCGTTGGCCTGCATAAAGCCAGTCCGCAGGGCGGCGCCTTTACCGCGATTGGCGGGATGCAGCACCAGCGTCACGTCGGCGTCGTCGGCATACGCGTCCAAGCGCTCGCGCGTGCCGTCGGTGCTCCCGTCGTCGACGATCACCAGTTCGCAGGGAATTCCGCAGCTCCGCACCCGCTCCAGCACTTTATCGATCGTGCGGACCTCGTTGAAGACGGGAATCACGACCGAGAGCAGAAATCCCTCGGGCAGCGGATAGATGCCGAGCCGTCGGCAAACCGCCGCACCGAGCAACTTCTCGAGTTCGGCGAAGCGATCCGCGGTCTGCGCGGCGACCTCGCCCTTGCCCGAGGGCGCGCGATTCTCGTAGCTAGCACCGGACACAGGAGACCCATCGGATGGCGAGGCAGGATACGTCATTGATTAAATCGTAAGTCAGGCGAGACTCCCGGATCAAGCAGTTCGCGAGGATTGCCGTCGAGAAGAACGCGATTCACCTGAATTCATCGGGAAAAGGAGTTTTAATCGCTGCGCTGCGGAGCAGCCGGAACGGATTGATGATTATCCACCGCGCATGTGCAAGCGCAGTTGTTTGCAAAGTTGCAAGCGAAATTTGCCACCCAAAATTTGCGCGCGGAATTGTTGCTTGACATTTTCCATCGCCAACGCAAAATGTGTCTCTGTTTGACGGTTGAAGACTTTGATTGTGAATCGAACTCGCATCGTATTCTCGATGCTTTAGGCAGTCCGCGTGGAATCCTCATCCGACGGACTGCTGTAATAAACGGGGCGGGGCGACGCTCGAGTACAACCCGTGCTCTTGTGCGCGCGTCCGTTCGATTTGCAATCGACCACCAGGCCGCGGTGGCAATGCTCCGCAGCCGACAGGTGCAGTCTGTCAGCCGTCGCGCTCGCCGTGGCCTGCTTTCGGCCAGCGATCGTTAAATTGCAATGCAGCTTGGGGGGCGACGACTGCAAGGATCGACAGTCGGCGACATCAAACTCGCGGAACGGATGCCCCCCCTGGGTTTTTATATTGCTTCTAGTCGCGGGCGACCGGCGGATCGCCCGCTCCACGGCGCCAGCGGTCTCGATCCCTCGCGCCCGCTCCACGGCGCCAGCGGTCTTGATCCCTCGCGCCCGCTGGCGGCAGCGGACGTACAATACGGGGAGTAACCACGCCACCCCCGCGATCTTCCAGCCGAATGCCGTCCAGCCGTATGCCCCGTGCCCTCGTAGCCTTGGGAACCAATCTCGGAGATCGCCACGCGATGCTCGCGCGGGCGATCGAGCGCATCACGGAGGTGGCGACCGGAGATGTCAGCTGTAGCAAATTCTACGAAACTGCGCCTGCCGGCGGTCCAGCTGGTCAGGACGCGTTTCTAAACGCTGCCGTGGTGTTCGAGACGCGGCTCAGTCCGCACGAACTTCACGCGGCCCTGCGTGCAATCGAAGTCGAACTCGGCCGGGTTCGCGGCGAGCGCTGGGGGGCCAGACTCATCGACTTGGACATCCAGCTCTATAACGATGCGCCGAGGACGGCGGGCGACGATGCGCCGGGGACGCCGCTCGTCATCGCCGATGCCGAGTTGCAGATCCCGCATCCGCGGATGGCCTTTCGCCGCTTTGTGCTGCAACCGGCCGCCGAAGTAGCGGCCGAGATGGTTCATCCCATCTTCGGCCGCACCGTGGAACAGTTGCTGGATCACTTGAATCACTCGCCACCTTTGGTGGCGATTCTCGGGGGAACTGCCGCCGAGCGCAACGCCTTGGCACAGGCTGTCGCCACGCAAACGGGCGCTGCATGCATCCTCGATCCGCAGGCCGATCGCCCGCTGTCGGGGGACGACTCGTCTGGCCGCTCTCCGGCCAGGCCACTACAATCCCTGGACGACACCGCCCGACTGCTGTCTGAGCATGATTGGAACTCGCCAGAGTGGGTCGTGAGCGCAATAAGCCTCGAGCAGGTGATGGCCGAAGTCGCTGCAGTTTTGGACGAGGAGTTTTCGAACGAGACGGACCCCCTCGATTTCCGAATCGCGGACTATGAATCGCTCAATGCATCGCTTGAGCCGCTCACGAGCCCCCGGCTGCTCGTGGTGCTGGACGATTGGAGTGAACTGGTGGCCTTGCACTTGGGTGATCGTCCCCGGCCAGGCACATCGCTGCAGCAAATAGCGCTGTACGCGGCAGCGACCTCGGAAACGCCGGTGCTGTGTGCCGGCCAAAATGACCTGCTGACGCAAATCGCTGAAATTACCGCGGCCATGGTCGCAATGCAGTAGAGAAATCAATTCATCCCAATGCCGACTTCAGGTTCGCACACTTCTCCACGCATCGTTCACGAAATCGCCGAACTGAAGGCCGCGGTGCGGGCTGCGCGCGCCGCGGGACGGCAAATCGGCGTCGTCCCCACGATGGGCGCCCTGCACGAAGGGCATTTGAGCCTCGTGGATGCGGCGCGTCAGGATTGCGACTTCATCGTCGCCACGATCTTCGTGAACCCTACCCAGTTCGGCCCGGGGGAAGACTTCAGCAAGTATCCGCGCACGCTCGCCAGAGACGTCGAACTTCTCTCACCGCGAGGCGTCGACCTGGTATTCGCGCCCGAGGCGTCGGCCATCTATGGCCCCGAGCACGTCACGAAGGTGATTCTCGACGGGCCTGCGCTGTCGCTCGAAGGGGACGCGCGCCCCACGCACTTCGCAGGCGTGGCCACGATCGTGCTCAAGCTGTTCAACCTCGTCCAGCCGGACCGGGCCTACTTCGGTCGCAAGGACTTTCAGCAGGCGATGGTCGTCCAGCGAATGGTGGCCGATCTCGACGTGCCGGTCGAGGTGATCGTGTGCCCCACGGTGCGCGAGCCCGACGGCCTGGCCATGAGTTCGCGCAACGTGTATCTCTCGCCCGAGGAACGCCGGCGGGCACTGTCGCTCTCGCAGTCATTGTCGCTGGCCAAGCAGTTGCTCGCGCGCGGAGAACTTAACGTCGCCACGATTCAGCAGCGGATGCGCGAGGTGCTCGCTGCCGCCGATGCCGAGATCGACTACGTCGCCATCTGCAGCTCGACGACACTTGCGCCGCTCACGCACATTGATGGCCCCGCCGTGGCCCTGATCGCCGCGCGGATCGGCAAGACCCGGCTGATCGACAACGAACTGTTGAACGAGGGAACACCCGACGGTCCAGGGAAAGGCCCCGCAGGTCCAAGGAAAGGATAGTCGCCCGATGTATCAGACACTCTTCACCATTCCCAAGCAGATCGCCGGGATCGATGTGTTCGGCTTCGGCTGGGTGCTCGGCATCTGGGCGGTCGCCGCGGCGATCATCATGGCGATCAGCTATCGCCGGCACGGCTGGAGCGGTGAAACGCGCAGCCAGCTTGGCGCGGTGTTGATCGTGGGCCTGGCCATCGCGTTTCTGCTCCCGAACCTGATGGACGAGCGACTCGGTGGGCTGGCGATTCGCGGCTACGGCGCGCTATTGCTCGTGGCCGTCGCCAGCGGCGTCGGCCTGACGATGTATCGCGCCGAGCGCGTGGGAGTGAATCCCGAAATCTGCCTGTCGCTGGGAACCTGGTTTTTCATCTGGGGAATCATCGGCGCGCGGGCGTTCTATGTGATCGAGTACTGGGATCGCTTCCAAAAGGCGACGCTCTCCGAAACGGTGTTCGCGATCCTCAACCTCACGCAGGGTGGGCTCGTCGTCTACGGCTCGCTGATCGCCGGCGGTGTGGCGCTGATCGTGTTCGTGCGCAAGTACCACCTGCCGGGCCTGGCGCTGGCCGACCTGATTGCGCCGGGCGTCGTGCTGGGGGTCGGCCTGGGACGACTCGGTTGTTTCCTGAACGGCTGCTGCTATGGCGGGCTGAGCGATTTGCCCTGGGCCGTGCAGTTTCCCCCCGAGGCGCCGGCCTACATCGACCAGGTCGAGCACGGCCGGTTGTCTCTGCATGGCATCCGCTTCGACGGCGAAGGGGTCGCGCCGCCGGTGATCTCCGCAGTGGAGCCCGGCTCGCAGGCCGCGCAGGCTGGCCTGGAAAAAGGGGACCTGGTCGTCGCGGTCGGCAAGCAAGAGGTGCGCACCGTGGAGCAGGCCCAACGACTGCTGTTCGGCAGCTTTGGCGAAGGCGCGCCCATCAGCATTACGGTGGCCGACGATTCCGCGCCGCACGCCTGGAAGATTGCCGGCCCGGCGCCGCGCAGTCTGCCGGTGCATCCCACGCAGCTTTACAGCCTGATCGACGCGCTGCTCTTATGCGGGCTGCTGCTGGCGTTCGAACCCTACAAGCGCCGCGACGGAGAACTGGCGGCGCTGGTGCTGACGCTGCATCCGATCTCGCGGTTTCTGCTGGAAATCATTCGCGTTGACGAATCGGCCGTTCTCAACACCGGCATGAGCATCTCGCAGAACATCAGCATTGGCATCTTCCTGATCGGCGTCGGCCTGTGGATCTACCTACTCGGCTTCAAATCCCCCGGCATCGCCTGGCAGCGGCGCCTCGCCGTGGCCTAGTCGTAAGCACACGCCGTGTGCTGTAACCGAGGCAGAATCAAAGCGGGACGACCCCGCTGGCAGAGCCGGGGGCGACTTCTGCGGAACCGCTCTTTTTCTTCGCAGCCCCCGCTTGGCTGGCGGGGTCCATCTTCCAGCTTCTACGCATTGATGACAGAGTGCTTCTTCACAAGTTTCTGCTCCCGATCCCTGGTGGGATGGGCGGGGGTGCTCTTCAAAACGCTAGTCACCCGTTCCACAGCCGTTGGAGCAGAACTCAAGAATCCAGACTCAGGTCCTCTTGAATTCCGCCTCCACTTTGCGTTCCCGATTGAGCACCTACTGCAGCGTAACCTCAGGCGGCGTCAACGCGCCAACCACCGGAGCGTTGTGATCCGCATGGCAGCAGTTGGTTTGCCAGCGGTCGCCGAAGCAGCAGCAACCTTGCACGGCAATAATCAGCAGCATCAAGCCCCAGAGCAGCATCCGTACCGGTTTCATCACACACCTCCTTGGCTCTGTGTGAGCCGAACAGCCGGGGAGGAGACGTGAACTGCCGGGGGGATTCGGTTCACTCTCCTTCCCCATTACCAATATCGACGTGCCTTCAAGCTGCTGAGAAGTTAATCGCAAGAGGAAAGACTCGGGGCCCCCTGAATTCTTCGCTGCGCGCGAGGCTAGGCTGCAGCGTAGCGGAAGCGACACTACCCCTTCGTTTCCCAGGGGCTTACCAAAGCGATGCCGGTATCGGCGAAGTGCTTGGTGTTGCGTGTGGCCAGCGTCCCCTTCCGGGCCGCGACGATGCCGGCGATCTGCACATCGCGAATTTCCACCGGCCGGCCTTGAGAACGCAGCGCGGCGGAGGTTAAAGCGGCTTCGCGCGCGGCGGCCAGGTCGAAGTCGAGGATGCGCCCTTCGAGGTCTTGTTGCAGCATCCGCTCGAAAGCTTCCTCGAGGGCACGCTGCCGCTTACCCCGCGCCATCGTCCGCAGACCGTACAAGACCTCCAGGCAGGTGATGCTCGTCGTCCAGACGGAGACGGAAGGCTGAGCGTCCAGCCAGGCCACAACCAGCTCGTCCGGTTGTGAACGCATCAAGGCCGAGAACACGTTGGTGTCCAGGACGATCATTCGTCGAAGCTCGGCGGTTCGAAAGTCTGACCCCGTAGCTCGGGCAGCTCGCCGCTCCAGCCAAGCGACGCGAAACGCTCGGCGATCCGCGAACCCAGCCGCGGGCGCGGTTGCTCCTGCCGCATCACCGCGCGCCGCAAGATGTCGCGGACCGTCTCTTCCATGCTCTGCCCATGTTTACGGGCCAACTCGCGGAGCTTGTCGCGAACGTCGTCTTCCAGGTTACGAACGATGAATTGAGCCATTTTGGACCTCCCGCGGCAATGATATCATGATATCACATCGTGGTGAACGAGTCCACAGGACTCCGATCGCGGCATTGGATAAATCAGGAGCACTTACGACTCCCGTCCCTTTAGTTCTCCCGAAACGTGTGTTCCAATTCAAGCTGCCTGGCGATCTTACTTTGCCGCGTTCACCTTCGCACGGCTGGCTGTGGCGAATGTCTTGAAGTGATTCGATGACTGAATATGAATACGAATTGATTGGGAACAACTATGACGACACGGTGAATGTTCCACAGGACGACGACATCTGGTATCGGTGCTCGAATTGCGGCAGGACGATCCCTTCCGTTCCAGATGACAACATAGGGTGCGACTGCGGAAATTTGTTCATCGACAAGGACTGTTGGCGGCTCGTTGTTGTCGACATGCGGAAACTGGATGTCTTGCGAAATAGGCGATGATCACCGAATAGAACTTAGACACGGAGTGGCGTCGCGGTTCGAGTTCAGTGTCGCCCTCACAAGCAATGCGACGGACAATTGCAGGCTCTTCTCTGGTCCAGCAACGGCACACGGAGTGTGCCTGCTACGTAGTAAGCACACGCCGTGTGCTGTAACCGCAGCGGCAGTGACTCCGCATCGAGAACGCTCAACCGAGCGAACCGAAAAACATCCTCCGAAGTAAAGCGGCTTCGAGTCAACCGGGAGTACGATTTGTGGGCAAGTTGCGACCACAATTCCGACTGCGGACACTGCTGGCCCTGTTGACCGCATGCGCCGCATTGGTGTGGGTGTATGCGATCGGCTGGCCGTGGTGGGCCCTGCACCGCGAGCAGGCCGACTTCGAGGAATCGATAAAGCAGCTGAAAGCCGGGACCACGCAGGATGCGGGCAGCAACCTCGTGCGCTACAAGACCTGCTATACCCGGATGATGGCGACCGGCAGTACACCCGCCGGCGAGGCAGTGGTGTTCAGCGTGTATTCCTGGAACAACGCGTGCTATTGCATCTGCTATGTGTTGGAGAGTCGGCCGTGGGGCGATATCAGTATCAGTGGCCTTCCAACCCGTCGCATCGAGGTCTACCGGCTGCCTCCTGCGCCACCCGACTACAAGTCGCCGAACCTCACCGGCGGCCATCCGACGACGAACTATGTTTGGGATTTTCAGGCGAAGATGTTCGGAAAGGGGAAAGACAGTTCCAGCGAACAGGCGGAGCTGATTTATTCGGATGGCTGAGCAGCCCTTTGCGACGGTGGCACGACTCGGCCCGTCGATTCGAGATTTCCGTACTCTCTGATTCTCCCAGAAAGTAGTAAGCACACTCCGTGTGCTGTAACCGCAGCTGGGAAGGTCCGGCATCGAGAACGCTCCAAAGAGCGAACCGTCTGACGATGGCGAGCTGTTTGGCGGTTCAGCGACGGCACACGGAGTGTGCCTGCTACGTAGTAAGCACACGCCGTGTGCTGTAACCGCAGCGGACAAGGTTCGGCATCGAGAACGCTCCAAAGTGCGAACCGACTGACGATGGCGAGCTCTTTGGCGGTCCAGCGACGGCACACGGAGTGTGCCTGCTACGTAGTAAGCACACGCCGTGTGCTGTAACCGCAGCGGCAGTGACTCCGCATCGAGCACGCCCTTACGAGCCAATCGTCTGACAATTCCAGGCTCGCTAGTTGTCCAGCGACGGCACACGGAGTGTGCCTGCTACTTTTCATGGCAGCCAATGCTCCGCATCTGAAAAATTCGCATTCCGAATCGCTCTTGCCCGCGCGTGTGGCGCGCTGCCTGCGCAAGTCGTTTCCTCTTGCCGAACTCGCGTGCGCACGGCGCACACCGCCCAGGTGTCCACAAGTTCTAGAAATCAGGCCAGGAGTTCGGATATGGTACGTTCAGATGAATGTGTATGGAGCGAGCAATGATCACGACCATCGAGACGCACTTGGAAATCGGGAGAACCCGCGCAGCGCTAAATAGCGCTAAATGCTGCGAAAGGGGGCCTGTGTGTGCGCCCGAACCATCATTTTCACGACTTTCTCGGCGCACACGCGCGCAAAATGCGATCGCCCGAAACAGCCGGAGACGTTTTCAGTGGTTCAGTGTTCCGTTTTCAGTAAACAGGACGAAAGCCAGACCGCTTCGCTGAAAACGGAACGCTGAATACTGAACACTCCCCGCCAAGCTCTTTGAAAATTCGACCCGCTTTTTCCGCCCGGCATGCCGGCCGTCCGGTGCCCGCGCTCGCCGGGTTTGACATCCCTGCCGCCAGGGCCGAAAATGCTCCAAGGGTAGCGGAATCCCCAACTTGCGGCTCTCCCGTCCCCGCCCAGACGCAAGCGGGGGAACCTACGGCAGCCCGCGGGCGTCTAAAGCTCAGGAGCGGTTGTGAAAGACGACGCTCAGTTGATTGACGAAGCCCTGGCGGGCGATGGGGCGGCGTTCGGCCAGCTGGTGACCCGGTATCAGGACCGGCTGTACAACTCGCTGGTCCACGTGGTGGGCTCCACGGACACGGCCTACGACGTGCTGCAGGACGCGCTGGTGCAAGCCTTCGTCAAGCTGTCGAGCTTTCAGCGCGCCAGCGGTTTTTACACCTGGCTGTACCGGATTGCCTTTAACCTGGCCGCGACTCGGCGCAGGCGCCAAAAGCCGACCGTGTCGGTCGATGAAGCTCGCGAGTCGCTGGGCCACGAGCCAGTGGACCGTGCCGCGGCGCCCGGCGATCGCCTGGAGCGCCAGGAGCGGACCGCTCAGGTGCAGGCCGGATTGGCCAGGCTTTCGGACGAGCATCGGGCGATTCTGGTGCTCCGCGAGATAGACGAACAGTCCTATGAGGAAATTGCCGAGATTCTGGACCTGCCCGTAGGCACAATCCGCAGCCGCCTGCATCGGGCGCGACTACAATTGCGCGAGCAGCTTAAGGAAGTCATGCACGAGGATGTGACCTGAAAGCGCGGGCAGCCGAGATGGCCCCGCGACACAAACACTGACGTAACATGATCGATCCAGAACGCGAAGAACTGCTGAGTGCCTATCTCGACGGCGAAGTCTCGCCCGAGGAGCGTGCGCGCGTGGAGCAGTGGCTCGCGGAAAGCAGCGAGTTGCGGCAGATGCGCGACGAGCTGCTGTCGATTCGCACGGACCTGCAGGCCCTGCCGCGTCACCAGGTGGGGCACGATCTGGCCGCTGTGGTGATGCATCGTTCCAGCACTGCCAGCGCGCCGGATCCCAGCAGTCGCTCGGCGCCGGCGGCCGATTCGACAACTGCCAGCGATACTTCGCTCGGAAGCATCGTCGTCGAGTGGTGGAATCGCGGCTCGCAAGGCCGCCGGTTCTTGTGGCCGGCGCTGGCAGTGGCCGCGGCGCTCGCGATCCTGGTGTTCGATGCGCGGCAGCGTCCGGCGGATTCCGAGTTCGAAGTCGCTCAGGTTCCAGAGGCGGCGCCGGCCGAGCTGCGAGAAGAAACGCCGGCGAGCGCAGCCGCTTCCGCCGAACAGCCGAACATCGGGGGGACGTCCGAGATGCCGATGCCCGAGGCCAGTGAACCGCCGGCAGCGGATTCCAGACCTCGCGATAGTTACCCCGTGTCGGCGCCGCCTTCCGCCGGACGACGCGCTCCTGCGCCGGAGCGAGATCAAAGCGACTTTTTCGAGGCCATGCCTAAGTCTGCGCCAGCCGATGGCGCTACTCGCGGGGTTGCACCCACAAACGCACCGGGGCCAGTTCCCAAGGCGGGCGAAGCACTGTCCGCGCAGGCGCCAGCCGTCGAGACGATTATCTGCCCCGTCACGCTGCGATACCTGGAAGATCGCAAGTTTGAAAAATTGCTCGACGCGAATGGTGTGCGGTGGCAGCAGGTGCCGATTCCGCCACAACTCCGGGTGCAGGCCACGCCGCAATCACCGCGTACGGCAAAGCCTGAGTCGCTCGGCAAGAGTCCGCTCCAAGTGCTGTACTCCCTCCAAGTCCCAAGCGCACGGGTTGACGACATCTTGTCGCAAGTGCCGCAGGCAGACCGACTGATGGAGGGTAATCGGCTCAACAAAGTCAATCCGCAACAGCAAGCCAGCGGCGCAGCGGGCGGCGTGCAGGTGATGCTCGTGGCCCCCGTGGATGGCGCAGCGCCTGCTGCTCCGGCAGCCAAGTCGACGCGATAGTTCCGCGATTGCCGGTGGACGCTCGCCATTGCGGCCTGTCAATCTCTCGCCGGGGGCGGTAAACTTCTCCAGTTGTCGCGAGACTAACCGCCGCGGCAAACCTGGCACGCCACCGCAAGCCCCACTGAGGACGACTGCACGATGACCACCACGATTCGCGTCCGGCCGAACGGCCCGTTTCTCGTTGAAGGCCCCGTGACGATCATCGACTCGAATGGGAATGTGTTTCCCGTGAATCCTGATAAGCCGGCCGTGGCATTGTGTCGCTGCGGTCAGTCGAGCCGGCGACCCTTCTGCGATGGCACGCACAATCGCTGCGGCTTCGAATCCGCGGAGCTTGCACCGGCGCCGGAAGCTCCGCAGTAGTTGCCGGGAAGGAGGGGAGCGGCACTGCCGCCAACAAGTTTTCCCCAACCGGCGCCACCTATCCTGGCCGCTATGCGCGGACGCAAAACCTTGCGGCGCTTGTCGTTTAAGCCGCGCGTCGCGCGCACATTTCGCCCTCGCGCACGCGCAGTTTGTTAGGGAACAGGCTCCGTTGGCGATAAAATTGTGTCGGTGGTGATCGCCCCGCATGATTGGTGTGGCGCCCGCCGCCGGCCTTTCGACAGCCCTCTTTCCCAGGTAGTGACAAAGACGCATGGATTCTGCGCTGATTGACTCGACGAGCGAACAATTCCTGGGCCAATGGAAGCGGCTGGTCAGCACCACGAACTGGGAGAAGGGACAAATCATTCTCGGTTGGCGGCAGGCCCTGATCGATGCCGACGCGCCGGTCTCCGACTACTCGGACGAAGCCTGGAGCCGCCGCGTGGGAAACGTCACGCCGCAGCATGTGGGTCGCCTGCGGCGCGTGTTCGAGCGATTCGGCCTCACGCGCGAGGACTACGACGGGCTATTCTGGAGCCATTTTCAGGCGGCCCTCGACTGGGACGACGCGGAACTATGGCTCGAGGGCGCCGTGCAAAACGACTGGTCGATCTCCGAGATGCGACACAAGCGGTGGGAGACTCGCGGCGAGCTGGCCGAGGAACAGCCCTCGGCAAGTGAAGAATCGGGCGAAGCTCCCTGGGACGAAGACGCCGAGGCGGTCGACGCCGGCGAAGTGACCACCGGTACGATGGAGACGGCGCGCGATCCTGAACGCGGCGACTCTTCGAACGATGAAGACGATAACGAAGACGAGGTCGATTCGGAGAGCACCGAAGTCGAAGCCGGCGGCTATGCCAGTGGCCCCGCGGCCAGCAGCGCACCGATCCGACCGTTCGCGGCGTTGCCTCCGCTGCCGCCCGACGTGAACGACGCCTTTGAGGCGTACAAGCTGTGCATCCTGCGCCACAAGATGGGCGGCTGGCAGGACATTTCGCTGGACGACATGGTGATGAGCCTCGAGGCGCTCAAGCAGCTGACGCTGGCGCCGCCGGAGCTCTAGTCCGATTGCGCTACCAAGCGGAGGTGAGCTACTGCGCGGTGGCGTATTCTGCTCTTATTCGGTTGAGGCGGGGTTACTGCAGACCCTCCTGGCCTGAACTCACGCCATGGACCAGTACCGAAAGCCCCCAGGCTTCGCCCCTGGAAACTTAACATTCCCCGGTTGGCACGACTCGCCTTAAGGAAGTGCCAGGCTGCGAGGTGCGCAGCGATTGCACCGATCGGAAGAACGACGTGCGCGGCTGACCAGCTTAGCTCTTAGCGGCATAGAGCTCGGCGTATTCGAGCACCCAGCGGTCGATCGAGTCTGTCAGAAGTTGCAGGTCAACCTCGGTGAGACGCTGGTACTGGGCACGACTGAACAGTTCGCGATTGCGAACGGTGCCCTTCGCATTGAGATCAAGTACATGCGAGGCCGTGAACGGCCGGACAACTAACTCCAGCCGGCTGAATAGATTGCTGCGCCGGCCGTCAACCAGCGAGAAGTCGTCGCGATTAATGGCGCCGCCCCAGCCGCGGTCGCCGACCATGGTCTCGTAGCGAAAGCCCGGAAAGTGCCGCGCAAGCTCGCGGAGACATTGCTCAATATGCTCAGAAAGTTCCAACCGATACTGTGAGTGTAGCCGGCGAAACTCCTCCTCGCTGGTGGCCTGCTCAGCTCGAGCGCGAGCATCTGCGTCACTGGACCGCTGGCCCCGCTGGATAGCGCGCTCGAGTCGATCTTTGAAATCCATCAGTGAGCCAGGTGGGGCGGATGCGGTGGCGGCGGGCGATGCGGCCCCGGCACTAAGATTCGGAATCGGGGGGCGAGCCCTCGGGCTCGTCTTTCAACTTAATGAATTGCTTAAGGTCGCCAAACGTCCGCAATGGCGCCTTGCCAGTTTTCATTTCCTCGGTGAGCGGCACGACCGGAGCCGGTTTCTTTCCGCCTGGGCGAAACTTCGGCTTGGGCGGGCGATTGTCCTGCCCCTCGTGGTGGCGAGACGGGCGACGTGAACCTTGCCCGCCCTGGCCTTGACCCGACCGCTGTGGGCGACGCTGCGGCGGGCTGGGCCGACGCTCGTTGGCATGCGACGCGGATTGGGCGACACTATCTTCGGAAGCGCCTTCCACGGCCTGTGCCGGGCCGGCTTCAGGGCCCTCGGTCTTATCGCGTCGATCCTTCTTCCTCCGGGGCGGCGCACGTTCCGATCCCGGCGGGATCATGGAGAGCGACACTCGCCGGCGAGTCTTATCGACTTCGTGAACCCAGACTTTTACCACATCTCCAACCGAAACCACTTCGTGCGGATCGCGGACGTACTTGTTGGCCAGTTGGCTGATGTGTACCAGGCCCGTGTCGTGCAGCCCGATGTCCACGAATGCGCCAAAATCGACGACGTTCAGCACGGTGCCTTGCAACTCCATGCCGGCCGTTAAATCATCGAGCTTGATGACCCCCTTCTTAAAAATCGGCAGCGGCAAGTCATCGCGCGGATCGCGGCCCGGACGCACGAGCTGGCTTAATATATCCTTGAGCAACATCGCTCCCGCGTCGAACTGAGCGGCCATCGTTTCGAGTTGCACCTGGGCCGCTCGCTCGGCAAGCTGCGCTGCCGTTTCCTTCTGAGCCAGATCGGCAACGCCGCCTTCGAGCTGCTGGAGCACTTGGTTCGCTAACTCATAGCTTTCAGGGTGAATCCAGGTAGCGTCGAGTGGATTATCGCCGCCGGCGATTTTGAGGAAGCCCGCCGCCTGGACGAAGGCCGACTCGCCAAAGCCAGGCACTTCCTTAAGCTGCTCGCGGCTCTTGAACGGGCCGTTCTGCGCGCGATAGTCATACAAGCGGCGCGCAGTAAGTTGATTCAAGCCTGACACATAACGGAGCAGGGCTGGGCTGGCTGTGTTCAAATCAACGCCCACGTAGTTCACGCACGACTCGACCACGGCGTCCAGCGAGGCGCGTAAGTGCTTGGCCTTCACATCGTGCTGATACATGCCCACGCCGATGCTGGCAGGATCTATCTTTACCAGCTCGCTCAACGGATCCTGCAGTCGGCGGCCGATCGAAATTGCTCCGCGGAGCGTAGCGTCGTATTCAGGAAACTCTTCGCGCCCCAAGGGGCTCGTTGAGTAGACACTCGCGCCGGCTTCGTTGACGATGACGTAGGCTACGCCTTTGTCGGCCAGTTCCGCAGCCAGCATTTCCGAGATCAGCTCTTCGGTCTCGCGACAGGCGGTACCGTTACCTATCGCAACCAAGCTCAGTGAGTGAGTACTCACAAGCTCGGCCAGTTTCTCGCGGCCCTGCTGCTTACGTTCGGCCTTGCCGACGATCTGAATTACGGCCTGGTCCAGCAGGTTGCCAAATTCATCGAGCGCGGCGAGTTTGCAGCCACTCTTGAAGCCCGGATCGACGGCCAGCACGCGCCGCCCGCAAACCGGCTTCTGCAGCAGCAAATTCCGCAGATTCCTGGCGAAGACCTCCACGGCGTGCGTTTCGGCCCAATCAGTCATCTCGCGGCGGACTTCGCGTTCCAGGCTCGGATAAACCAGCCGCGTGAGCGCGTCGCGCCCGCAGCCGCGGATGAAGTCGACATGGGGATGATCCGGCGGGCACACGAGTTCGTCGACGACCTGCTGCATCGCTTCCAGGTCGGCTTCGACCTTGACCCGCAGTGCCTTGGCCCTCTCGCCTCGGTTGATCGCCAGAACGCGGTGCTCGGGGACCTTCTGAATCGCGTCGCTGAATTCGAAATAGTCGCGAAAGCCTTGGGCGATTTTGTCTTCGACTTCCCCGCGCGTGCAAACCAGCTTGCCGCTCTTGTTAAGCAGCTGACGGAGCTTCTGCCGCACATCGGCGCGTTCGCTGATCAGCTCGGCCAGGATGTGGCCGACGCCCAGGAGCACATCGGCGGTGCTGGTGAGCCCCTTATCGAAATTCACAAAGTCGGCCGCCCGGGCGTCCAGATCGGCTGCCGCGGGTGAAGCTTCCAGAACCTCGTCCGCGAGGGGTTCCAATCCACGCTCGCGGGCCGTGGTGGCGAGGGTTTGCTTCTTAGGCTTGTAGGGCAGATACAGGTCTTCCAACCGCTTGGTGCTTCCAGCCGCTTCGATCTCGGCTGCCAGCTCGGGAGTGAGCTTTCCTTGCGACTCGATCGAGCGGAGGATCGTCTGCTTGCGTTCGGCCAGCAGTCGGAGTTTCACAAGCCGTGATTCGATCGCGCGGATCTGCTCTTCGTCCAAACCACCCGTTTGGTCCTTGCGATAGCGGGTGATAAACGGGACGGTATTGCCAGCGTCCAGCAGCTCGACGACACATTCAATCTGGCGGAGCGAGAGGTGCAGCGCCTGGGCCACCGGTCTCAGATCGATGGCGATCGTGTTGCTAGCCATGCAGAATAGGGCGTCAGTGGCGTGAGTTTTTGACGCAAAGTTTTTATCGGAACGCACTTGCTAATCTGGCAATCTAGCGCCTATGCATATTCTTGTCAAGGATCTGAACAGCTACGGCCAGGACGTCCCTCCCAAATTACCCAGCACACCCGCACTTCGTTGACAACCCCGGCCATGCGCGCTTCGCGTTTTACAGGCCAGTTGGGAAAAAACGTCACCGCCGGACAAATACATCAAACCCCTGCACGTTGGACTGCCGATATCTGTGTCACCAAGGGTGGGCATCGATAGCATGCACCTGCATGCGCGGGCCTCCGCCAAACGCTCCGGGAGTCGGAGCGCGCGGGAATCAAGCTCGTTACCACGAAGCCCTTAGACGTAAGGAAACGTCCACATGGCTCGCAGCCACTTGCGTGTGTATTACGGTCCGCAGAACGAAGCGACGGCCGCCGTCACCAAGACCCAGAACACCCGGGACGAAGTAACCGTCCCGCTGGGAGAGATCCTCCCACTTCTGGCCGACGCGGTTCGCAATGAACGGACTTGGCTCCGCGACTTCGACAATGACGACGTGACAATCTCGACCGACCTGTACGAAGTGATCCTGGCCTACCAGCACTATCGTCGCCCGTCGGCCTGACGTCCCGCGTTGGGTATTCTGAACTATCGTCGGCCCGAAACTCGCGAATCGCGAGTTTCGGGCTGTTTTTGCGCGCTGTTCCCGTCAGCTTTCTGCCCGCTCCAAGCCGAGCGCAACTGCCGGGTATAATTGAGCAGTGGCGATTGCTGCGACTCATGAATTCTCCAGCGAAGCACTGACCCCAAGGTACCCGGAGTGGCGGACTCCCAAAAAAACATCTCGAACGACCAGGCCAAACCAGACAAAGTCGCCAAGGCGGCCCAGGCTGCGGAAGAAGCGGTGCAGGACCTTGAACGCAGCCTTGAGAAAGTCAACGGACAGCTTTCCGACGCCGAACGTTCGCGCGTTGTCGATTTGATCGACCAGATCAAGGAATCGGCTGACAAGCTGGCGGTGGACCAAACCTCGCGAGGCGACTTAAAGATTCTCAGCCGGACGCTACGCGAGCTGCGCTACGCGTTCAAGGTGTTCACGCCGTATCGCGCGCGTCGCAAAGTGACCGTGTTCGGGTCAGCGCGAACTCGGCCCGACGAACTCACCTACCAGCAGGCCGTGCTGTTTGGGCGCGCGATGGCCGCCGAAAAATGGCTGGTCGTCACTGGCGCCGCCAGCGGGATCATGGAGGCGGGGCACGTCGGCGCGGGGCGCGAGCACTCGATGGGGCTCAACATCATGCTCCCGTTCGAGCAGTACGCCAACCCCGTGATCGCCGGTGACTCGAAGCTCGTGCACATGAAGTACTTCTTCACGCGCAAGCTGATGTTCGTCAAAGAGTGCGACGCCGTGGTGTGCCTTCCCGGCGGTTTTGGCACGCTCGACGAAGGACTGGAAGTATTGACGCTGCTCCAGACCGGCAAACGCGATATGGTGCCGGTTGTGTTCCTGGATGCTCCCGGCGGCAAGTTCTGGCAAGAGTTCCAGCACTTTATCGAGAAACGGCTGCTGGGTGACGGGATGATTTCGCCCGACGACCTTTCGCTCTACAAGCTGACCGACGATGTCGAGGAAGCGGTCGCCGAGATCATGCAGTTCTTCAGGGTCTACCACAGCATGCGGTACGTGAAGAACAAACTCGTCTTTCGGCTGCAGGAATCTCCCAGCGAGAGGCTCCTGGCGGAAATCAACGCCGCGTTCCCGGACATTCTGAACGGCGGCGAATTCGTGGTCAGCGGGCCGCTGGCCGAAGAGAAGGACGAACCCTCGCTGGCCGAATTCCCTCGGCTGGTGTTCCGTTTCAATCGCCGCAGCCTGGGCCGCCTGCGGCAGTTGATCGACGCCCTGAATCGGGGAAGCGTGACGATTCCGGCAACTTAACTGCTCCGTTCTTCACGTCTGGCTGCGACCAGATTGCCCGGCACCTGCCTGGGACTTAGACTCAGGGGTGATGGCACACGACTGGTTCATTAAACGCGGCGAGAAGATATACGGGCCATTCACTTCAGCGCAGCTCAAGAAGCTGGCCGTTGAAGGGAAGGTGTCGCCCTCGAGTGACGTTCGCCTTGGCGCTGAAGGAAAGTGGACGCCGGCCTCGCGCGTGAAGGGCCTATTTGCCGCGTCCGACGATAGCTCACCATCATCACTCTCAACTTCGTCGTTGCAGAGTTCTTCACTCCCGCCGGTCCCACCGCCTCCGGTTGCCAAGCCGACGCCCGCTCGACCTCTGGTTGCCACGACGCCGCTCGTCGCGCGGCCGATGCCTGCCACGCCAATGGCCGGCGCGGCAGCGCTGGCGCCGGGGTCAGCAGCTAATCCCCCGATTGCGGGCAAACTCATCGGCGCGGTCGGGCTCACTTTCGGCATCCTGGCGCTGGGAACCTGTTGGCTGTCGCTCGTCGAATCGATCTTCGGCTGGGTCGGCATTGCTGTCGGCGCGCTCGGACTACTGGTCGGAATCGTGGGGCTCGTAGTCGCAGCACTGCAAAGCGCTTCGGGGCTGGTGCTGAATGTAGCTGCCGCAATCAGCGGACTCGTCGGCGTGGTAGTCAGCGTGGTGCTGGGAATACAGTCTGGCATGTTCGCCAAGCCCGCGCCGCCAGTCGTCGCCGCGGCACCGATCATTGTGCACACTCCGCCGCCAGCGTCACCGCAGGTTGAGGAGCCAAAGCCAGAACCGGAACTGCCGCCGGAGCCGGTCTGGACGGACGCGAGCCGGCCGATCGAACAGGGGCCCATTCGCGCGACGATCACCTCCGCGGCCGTCGAGCAAGTGCGGCTGGAAAGCGCGAATCCGCTTTCCATGAAGCGTGAAAAGGCGGCGCCTTACCTGCACATTCGTGTGCAGTTGGAAAACATTTCGACGGACAAGATTGTGTCTGCCCCGGGCTGGATGGTCGCCAGCGGCAGCAGTGGGGCGCTCGGCGCGGTCGGCCAAGCCCTGGGAGACAGCACGCTTGGAAAGCAACTGGTGGGTGCCACGGCCGTGGCGCTGCTCGTCGACGATAAAGGAAATGCGTATCCGCAAATTGAAGCGATACGCTTGCCATCCTCTCAAGCGGAACTGGGGAACAATCTCAGCCTGCGGCCTGGCGAATCGAGCGAGAAGCATCTGCTGTTCGACCGCCCCATCGACAACGTCGAGTATTTACGGATTGAACTCGCACCCGGAGGCTTTGGCGGCAGCGAACCCCTCCGTTTTCAAGTTCCGAGGTCGATGTGGACAGGCGAAATGCCGACGGTCGCGTCTGAAGAATCGCCAGCGGCGGATTCTCCTGCCGCAGCGCTCGATGAGCCGTCGATCAATTGATCGGCACGATCTCGCCCGTCGCCGCACGATATCCCGAGAGGTCCGCAAGCTGGCCACGATAACGCGGACCGCGGATCGCCGTGAGGAGCGCGCGCAGCCGAGCATCGTTTTCCAAGGCCTCGGGATAACACAGATCGTACGCTTCGCTGCGGACGTGCAGGAACTCGAGCGACGCTTCCTCGCCCACCAAGCGCAAGCAGATGCCCGCGTCAGCCCATCCTGCTCGGACGGCTTCCGCCACGCCGCGATGATCGAGCGCGATTCGCCGCGGCGCCAGGCTCGTGCCGAGCACCTCTTCGAAACATTGGCGTGCGCCCGATCCCGGTTCGCGACCAACCCATTTGAAGCGTGCTCTTCGGGCGGCGCGGGCGGACGACACCTTGCGATCGCCCGCCGTGACGATTCCTTCATCCCACGCAGCGACCCGCACCAGGCGATAGCCCGGGCCGAGCATCTCGCGCACTACCGAGGCGTTCTCGTCGGTCCCCTCGGGCCCCAAGTGCAGACCGGCCACATGCACCTTTCTCTCTTGCAGTGTTTTCAGCGCGGCGCGGCTTGAACGAATCAGCGGCAATAAGCGAAGTCCACTGGTGCGAGCCAATTCGCCGGAGAGCAAGCCAACCGCGGGATCGCAAGTGGCCATGACGAGCGTGGGCGGCAGCGACTCCACACGCGAGATCGTGGTTGTGCCGTCGAACAGGCCGTCGTGCGGCAACGTGCCGGCATAGGTCGGCTCGACCGGATAGAGCCAGTCGCTTCCGGCGACTTCGGCCTGCCAATAGCGTGTTGGCAAGCGGGCAGGCTGCCAGGCCCAGCTTGGCCCCACGGACGGCTGATGTCCCAGGCGAAACAGGTCTTCCACCCGACAGTCGAGCGCAGCCGCCAGGGCCAAGGCCGCCGCTGCGCTCGGGACTAAACGGCCCATCTCGACGGCACTTACGCTGGCGCGTGCGATGGCGGCTCGGTCCGCCAGCTCCTGCTGAGACCAGCCCCGGGCGGTGCGTCGCTCGCGAACGAAGTTTTTTAATTCCGGCGCGTTTGACATGATTCTGCCATTATGGTGATACTATCCTGCCACAGCAAGTCTGGTTCCTACCTATTCCCTGAGATATCACCTGCGATGCAAGTAAAACAGACGATTCTTGCGGCACTGGCCGCGCTGTTACTGGTTTCATCGGCGCCGGCCGAGAGTGTCAAACTCGGACCTGCCCAAGATAACACGCTCATCCAACGCACCGACCCGAGCGGACAATTAAGCAACGGCCTGGGTGACATTTTCGTGGGCCGCACGAATCAGGACGGACAAGGTCCGGCAACCATCAGCATTCGCCGCGGCCTCGTTCAATTCGACCTTTCGAGCATTCCGGCCGGGGCAATTATCACCGGCGCCACGCTGACCATGCGTGAGGTAATGGGATTGAATGGCGATCCAGTCCTCTCGTTGCATCGCATCCTAGCCGCCTGGGGAGAGGACGCCACCTGGTTGTACAGCTACTACAACGCGGCTGATCCGGCCTTGAGCCCGACCTGGACCACACCGGGCGGTGATTTCACGTCGATCGCAAGCGGCACGTCCGTTATTTTCGATGACCTGGGCGGCGGTCAGTTGTTTACCTGGTCCGATCCCGGCATGGTCGCGGACTTGCAATTCTGGCTTGATAACCCTATCCAGAACTTCGGTTGGTTACTCCAGGGTGACGAAAGTCGCGGACAATCGGCTAAGCGATTGAACAGTCGAGATTCAGGATTCCCTCCTGAACTCGCAATCACATATAAGCTAGTTCCCGAGCCGGCGAGTTTCACGCTGTTGGCGATCGCCGCGATCGGCGTCTTCATTATCGGCAAGCGGCGATAGCCTGTCTTCCCCGCACTCGAGCCATGTGATGGTCAACCAACCGACTAGCAACGCTGACGACCGAGGGAACGTCCGCCGACGCGGGTTTTCTCTTGTTGAGTTATTGGTGGTCATCGCGATTATTGGAGTGCTGGTGGCGCTGCTGCTACCCGCGATACAGGCGTCGCGCGAGTCGGCTCGCCGCACACAATGCGCGAGCCAGTTGAGGCAGTTGGGAATCGCTTCCCATAACTTCGTCGATTCGCAGCGGCATTTTCCGCCGGGCCTGGAGCAGTGGTACTTCAACTCCGCGGTTTCCCATCGCGGAATCCCGCTGTTCGCATTCCTCCTGCCACACCTGGAAGAAGCCAACGTGCTTGTCGCCTGGGACTATGACGACCCGATCAACAACGCCAATCATGGCGCTAAATCGAAGACCGCCGTCGTGCTGCCACTCTTGATCTGTCCCTCTGACCAGATTGATGTCAATCCGATCGTGATGGCCGCCCGAGACTGGCACTATGGCCTGACCAGTTACGCCGGCAATGGTGGTTCTCGGGCATATTTTCCGGAGGACGCGGTCACCGATGGGATGTTCCATACCACGGGCGAGGCGTCCGAGCCGAAGCGGTATCAGCAACCCGTCGCGCTACGACAGGTCACGGACGGCATGAGCCGAACGCTGCTCTTCGGCGAGCGATACCACGACGATCCGAACTACTTGACTTTCAACGCGTCCGGCTGGGGAGAGCCACTCAAAGAATGGGGCTGGTGGGGCGCCTCGACGAGCCGCAAAATGATTGGGCACGTGACACTAAGTTCATTTGCCCCGCTCAATTACCAACTCCCATTTAGTTACGGAAGCCGAGCGGGCCAGTCGCCACCCGCGGATGGCTTTGCACAGTTCAACGGCTACTATGTGGACCTGCGGATTGCAGCCTATGGCAGCGGACACACGGAAGGTGTGAATCTCTGCTTTGCCGACGGCAGCGTTCAGTTCACAAGCGACACCATCGATCACGCAGTGCTGAAGGCGATGAGCACGCGCGCCGGTAGCGAGTCACTCAGCCAACCGAAGTAGCATCACGACCGCGAGGATGATCATGCAGAACCTGTGGACCGCCAACCCCGCACTGGCAAAAGCCTCCCGCTGGTGGACCTCGCTTAGGCCAACTGACAATCGCGCGACTACCGCTCGCGAGTTGGCAATCCTGATGAGCCTCGGCGTCGTGGCGGCGGTCGCCACGAGCGCGGGCAATCTCGGCATCTCGCTGCCTGGACATGCGATCTTGCGCGGGACTCTGCCACTGGTGCTGGGAATCAGCCTGGTTCCACGCCGGGGTAGCGGTACCGTGATGAGTATGGCTGCGGTGATCACGCTGGCTGGCATGCGGTTTACCGGCGCAGGACAATTGAATCTTGCCGCCGCGACCGGATTGGCCTGTCTCGGACCGGCTTTGGATGTCGCTTTCGCCGTCGTGCGGCCTGGGTGGCGTATTTACGTGCTGGCCGCGATGGCTGGTGCTGCTGCGAACCTCGTCGCCTTCGCCGTTCGATTTGGATCCGCGGCATGGCTGGGAGAAGCCGGTGGTGGTCGCGGCTTTCTCTCATTCTGGCCAGTGGCACTAGTGAGCTTCGTCCTGTTCGGTGCCGCTGCCGGAATGATCTCGGCACTCGCGTGGTTTCGCACCAATCCCCCGGCGCAGGCCGAGTAATGATCTACCTCGGAATCGACGACACCGATATGCCGGACACGCCCGGTACAAACAAGCTGGCGATGCACTTGGCCGAGGTGCTGGAAAACGAGTACGTCACCACCTGGATTGTCCGCCATCAACTGCTGATCGATCCGCGCGTGCCCTGCACGCGGATGAACGGCGGCGTGTCGATGGCACTCGAACCTCGCGGCACTTACGACATCCCGAAGCTGGCCGCTCGCGTGCGAGACGTGATGCTCCCTTGGTGCCCTGAGGGCAGCGATCCAGGATTGTGCATTTCAACCGAAGTACCGGAGGATATCCGGCGCTGGGGCCGCCGGGCGCAGCGGGAGTTGCTCACGCAGGCCGAGGCGGACGAACTGGCCGCGCAGACTGGAATCTATCTCGAACCGCTCGGTGGCACGGGCGGGGGTATCATCGGCGCGCTGGCGGCCATCGGGCTGCTCGCCACCTGGAACAGCGGACGCGTGATTCGCTGCGGGCGAGCACCGGCAACTGCCATGGATGTCACGGGCGTGATCAGTCCCAGCGAGATTCAAGCTCGCGGCGTCGATCGAATAGAACGGCAGGACACCGGTGAGTCGGTGAGCTTTGGCTCGGTGGAACTCGGCAAGCGAATGCGACCGAATTTACGCGAGGGGCAGGTCGTGCTGTATGTGCTTCCGCATGAGAACGAGCAACGTGCAGCTTGGCAGGCGCAGCGCGTCGTGGCCTGAACGAACCGGCCTAGTCGCTCTTCCGCTCGCTCAATTCTCGCACCACTTCGACCAGGTATCGCGCGTTTTCGACCGGTGTCTGCGGCACGATTCCATGGCCCAGGTTGAAGATATGCCCCGGTCGGCCAGCGGCCTTGGACAGGATGTCTTTGGCTCGGGCGCGAATCGTCTCGCGATCGGTGAGCAGCACGGCCGGGTCGAGGTTTCCCTGCACGCCGTGTTCGTCGCCGACGATGTGCCAGGCCGCATCGAGTTCGATGCGCCAGTCCACGCCGATCACATCGCCGCCCGCTTTGGCGAGCAAAGGCAAGAGCGCGGGGTTGCCGGTGGCAAAGTTGATTACCGGCACCCCGGGGGGCAGCGCTTCGATAATGGCCTTGGTGTAGGGGAGCACGTATCGCCTATAGTCAGCGACTCCCAGACAACCGGCCCAGCTATCAAAGAGCTGCACGCATTGGGCTCCTGCGGCAATCTGCCCAGTTAGATAGCGGGCAACGGCTCGCGAAAGCACGCTCATCAGAGCATGCCAAGCTCCTTCGTCGCGATACATGAACGATTTAGTGTGGAGATAGTTGCGACTGCTGCCCCCTTCGATCGCGTAACTCGCCAGGGTGAACGGCGCTCCGGCGAAACCTATCACGGGGATCTCCGGTGCGACGCGCGCGCGCGTTTGTTGTACTGTTTCCATCACGTACGCGAGGGGTTCCAGAACCTCGAGTTCGCGCAGCCGATCAAGATCTTTCGCTTCCCGTACGGGATTGTGAATCTGCGGACCATCGCCAGCCGCGAACTCCAGGTCGAATCCCAGCGGTTCAAGAATCGGCAGCAGATCTGAGAAAATGATGGCCGCATCGACTCCGAGTTTCTCGACGGCCGTGACCATCACTTCGGCGCACAATGCGGGATTCTTACAAAGTTCCAGGAAGGAAACCTGCTCGCGAACTGCGCGATACTCGGCCATGTAGCGGCCCGCCTGCCGCATCAGCCAGATCGGCGTGCGCGGCACCGGCTGTCGGCGGCATGCCCGCATGAACGGACCATCGTCCCACGGTCCCGAAACATAGCGGACCTGCTCGGCACCGACATCGCTTCTCAGCACGATCGGCATCCGCTTGCGCCGCAACAAACTCGCAGATTGTTCGGAAGACGCGACGACAAGTTGTCCCATCTTGGAGTGCGCGGGCTCGACGTCGACGTGAATCCCCAACTCTTCGAGCGTCTCGCTGGTGGTCGGACCGATTGACGCGACGACACTGCCCGCCAGTCCCGCGCGGACGGCGGCCGCCAGGTTCAGCTTCTCCGCGATCCGCAGCAGATTGACGACCTGGTGACTGGACGTGAACATCGTGACGTCGAGTTCGCCGGCCGCCAATGCCCGCACGTTCGCTTCCAGCGGGCCCAAGTCCTCGGGGAGGTCCCAGCGATAGACCTTTACCGTTTGTACGCGTGCGCCGCGGGCTTCAAGACCTGCCACCAGACTGGCGTTCGGCAAGCCGTATTCCTGCAGTCCGACATTCTGCTGGGCGACCTGAATCTGTTCGCGATCGATCGTGGCCAACACTTCGCGCCAGGTGTTCGGTTCGGGCACTCGATAGGTGGGTTTTAGCCCCAGCTCGCGCAGCACCGCGACGGGCTTAGGTCCGCGAGCAATCGTGACGATGTCGCTCATCGCTTCGAGCAGCCGCTGACGGTCGACGTGCCGTTCGACCTCTGCCAGCAGGTGACGAATGCCGACGCCGGTCATGAAGATGATGATGTCGATCTGGCCAGTGAGTACATGGTGCGCAAAGTCGACTGCTTCTCGATTCTCGGAGATCGCCACTTCGCGCATCGAAGGGCTGACGGACGCTACGCCTCCCAGCCGCTCGATCAAACTGGCCATCTCCGCCGCGCGGCGACTCTCAAAAGCGGCGACTCGCAACCCGGCAAATCCTGACATCGGCTCAGTCTCAAGTGAACGTTCTGCCGGTCGACTACGAAACGTCGACCGAGGACACCGCTATTGTACAACGCGCCACGTGTCTGTCGCGGTGGTGGCAGGCGAGCCGAATCGATTCGAAATTCTTGAAGTGCCCCACAAAATGAAGCCGGGCGAGACACCCCAAGGAGCGACTCGCCCGGCTCTTTACTTCCGTAGGAAGGCAACACAAACGGCGTGTCTCCCTTCGCGCCTACCGGCGGGACCAGCGGCGTCCGCGACCCGTGTTGTAATACGAGTAGCTTCGCTGCGGAGCGGCTGCTACCGTCACGGGACTTTTAGCCGGGGCGTTCGCGCCCGCATCCGGCGTCGGGGCCGGGGCCGGGGGAGCTGGCGGAGCTGGTTCGGCGCCAGGCACCGGGGCTTCTTCTGCCGGGACAGCAGTTTCACAGCCGCCACACGGAGCGGCCGTGCCGCAGCCCGTGTGGCAACCAGTGTTGCAGCCAGCAGAGTAGCCGCATCCTGAGTTGCACCCACCGCGGCGGTGATGGCGGCGACCGGCTTCGGCCTGATTCTCGGCAACCAACCAGGCCGCAGTGGCCATCAGCAGTACCGCAACTCCAAACTTTACACGCATCATATTCTCCTTCATTCGATAGGAACGAGCGTTCATCCCGGCGATCGAAACGGTTCGCGGCAAACGCCGCCGTCGGCTCAACCACGATTGGGAACGAACGGCTCGCAAGCGAGCGCGGCGTCCGGCCGCACTGATCACGACGGGGCAGATCGCGCCTTCCTTGATCACCGCAGAACGCCTGCTGATGACCGATGCTGCCCTGCCATCGAAAGTCAGCCGCGACTCGATTCGACGCCGCGACGAGATTCCATCCGTTAAAACGAATCCCCTCCAGTTCACGTGTTCGGTAAGCTTTACGCAATCGGTAAAGCCGTTATAGGGAGGGCTGCATTAGTGTCAAGCAATCCGGCGATGCTCGGCGGACGTCAAGTCATTGGTCCCGCGCGACTTGCAACAAAATTTGCCCGTCGACTGCCAGCTAGCGCACGGGCCCAAATCGCGAGAAACTGGGAAAGCATGGGTAGCATGGTAGAAACTATCCGTTATCTTCAATTCGCCTGGGCCATTGAGCGTCGCGCGAGTCGTGCTTTCGCGCGTGTCGGTTACGCCGCACAGAGGAGTCAATTGATGCCGGTTGAAAAAGCTGAATTCCGTCAGGCCCTGGGACATTTCGCCGCCGCGGTGACCGTAGTAACGCTCGTTCGCGACGATGATGTTCCAGCCGGCATCACGGTAACGGCTTTCAGCTCGCTTTCGCTCGAACCTCCGCTGGCACTGGTGTGCATCGACAAGCGAGCGCGTCTGCACGATCAGTTCCAGATTGAACGTTCGTTCGCGGTCAATATTCTGGCAGACGACCAGGAAGGCGTCTCACGCCGCTTCGCGCAGAGCGAACCCGACCAGTTTCGCGAGATTGGCTGGAACCCCGGTCCGATGGGCGCGCCGCTGATTCAGGGGACGATTTGCTCGATCGAATGCCGTGTCGTGGATCTGTTGCCGGGCGGCGATCACACGATCATCGTCGGCGAAGTCGAAAGCACGCGAATTCGAGAAGGGAAGCCGCTGTTGTACTTCCGCGGCGGGTACGCGGCGCTCAAGTAGCTAACTCGCGATTTCTGTCTGAGTTGAGCGCAAATCGGCGATACGCTCGTTGAGCAGTTCGACTTGGCGTTCGAGTGACTTGCGCGTGATGCGCACACGGTCGAGAATTTTCTCCGCTCCGCTCTTGATCGTCTCTGCAGATTTACTGGCTTCGCCAAGCGAGTTCGATTGCTTCTCGATTTCCAGAATCGCAGCCGTGATCGCTTCAAAATCTGCCGCCTGGGCCTGCTGTCGTTTCTCGACGCGAATGCACAGAGCACGGGCGAGCGTCACTGCAATTTTCAAATGCAGATTCGTCGACGCATCTTCGGGATCCCAAAGCACGAACACATCATCACCCGAGCGGAACACTTCCTCCAGGCATTCTGGCGCCGTGCGCTTGGAAAACACGAATAGCCCGATCTGGGCGTCGCGATTCTTGCGGGCGACTTCGATTTCGCTGCGGGCCTGAGCCAGGCTGTAGGCGCCTTGCTGCTTGGCTTCGATAATAATTTTCGCCCCGGCGGCGGCACAGTCGGGCCCCAACTCCAGCAGACAGTCGCCCACCTTGCTGTTCTTGATCAGGCCGGTCGAATTGCCGACGCGCGTGGCGACGTCGCCGGAATGCTGGGCGTGAAACTCAACATATGCGCACACGGCTTCCTCAAAGGCCATGCCATGGCGAGTAGAGCGCTCGGCTTCCGCACGTCTGGCAGCCATCGAACTGAGCGCAACCTTAACTTCCTCTTGAAACTTCGTATTTGTTTCGGACTGCTTCTCCAAAACGCCCATCAGCTCGCGCCGCATTCGCGCCAGTGACGAGGCGTCGTTATCGAGCGAGAACTCGCGGGTGATCGTGGTTTGCGCTCGATCGACATTTCGGACGAGCCGATTGAGAGCCGAGTCCTCCTTGTCGAGCGAAAACTCGTCGATCACGACGCCGATTTTCTTCTCCAGAGCCTCGGTGAGCTGCCCGTGGCTGCTGGTGAGTTCGCCGATCATCCGGGCGAGTGCGCCCTCTTTGTTGTCGAGTGAGAACTCCTTGAGCACGTGTTCTCGCTGATTGGTGAGCTGCCCTTCAAGCGTCTGCCGCAGCGAAGATAGCAGTCCCTGCGATTCATTGGGACTCAGCAGCTTCATCAGCGGACTTTGCTGGCCGAAGTGGGCGAGCAGGGTCCTGCAAAGTTCTGAATCGTTGCCGCCGATCTGCCGGCGGAGCACCTGCTCAAGCTCGCCGTCCTGTTTGACGAGTTGCTGCACGCGATCGTGGAAGCGGCCGCTGGCGGGGTCGAAATACTCTTTCAGAGAACCGGAGAGCTTCTCGTGCATTTGCAGCGAGTAGGCCGAGAGCCGCCCCTCAAGAGCGCCGAGCATCCGCTGCGTTTCGCGTTGGATCAGGTCGGCGTCGATTCGACCGCGGGCTTGGCGGAGGGCGAGCACGCCAATCCGCAATGCCTGCAACGCAAAGGATTCTCGCTCTGCTTCGCCGTAGCTCGACAGCTCGTCGATCGATTCGCGATCGGTCACTGTCAGAATCAGCTCGAGACCGTCAGGAAGCTCTTCACCGTCGGTAGCGAACAACAGGCCGTCCGCTTGTTCCTTGCGCCCGATGACCCCAGCCATGCTCAGCTCCTTCCGCGAATGATGGCGAGCACTTCCGTGCTCGTTCGAACGGATCCGACCGTACTAGATAGATGTACAGTCAATATGCCAACCGAGCGAGAATCGATCAAGGTTGAACTGCTAGCATGCGCACAAAAAAAGCGGGCCGCACAGCCCTTGTGGACTGGCGGCCCGACGGGGCTCTTGCGCTCTCGTCGACAGAGATTGCCTAACCGCTTAAATGCGCCCCTTGGGGCTGAACAGCCGGGCTTTCGGCGGTCCCGGCGGCTGTTTGGGAGCCGTGGCATTGGGATCGCCCATCAGCGACTTAGGCAGCAGGTTCTTCCAGCCCGACTCTGGAGGAACGTTCGGATCGACGTAGCGGCCGTTGCGTGTTGGCGGCACATATTGGGTTTGCTGCCCGCGCGGCGGCTGTCCACCCACTGGCTCGACATACTCCGCCCGCTGCGCCCGGCCCGTCAAGGCGCCGATCCGTTCGTTCACGGCGGCCTGTTTCACCTCGTCGAGGTCGGCATCTTCGGGTGTCTCATAAGCTGTCATCGGGCGATCGCGGAAAGCGATCTCGCGGCGGTACAGCGCGATCATCTTTTCACCGTTGACGAGCTGATCCTTCGGGGCGATGGCAATTGCCCGCTCCTGCATGTTCTCGGCCTCGCGGAACTGGCCAGCGCTAGCCTGAGCGGCGGCCAGCGTCGAAAGATTGCGAAACGTCTCGCCTTCCAGTTCGATCGCACGCTTAGCCGCATCAATCGCAAGTACTTCGTCGCGGTATTGCCCGTCCGGACAGGTGGCCATCAGCCAGGCGGCGGCCTGAAAGGCCCGGGCGTTCTCGGGCGCAACCTTCACTGCGGCACGATAGTCGGCTGCCGCTTCGCCGTACTGCCCCAGGTCGGCGTGAGTGTCACCCCGATTGATCAGTGGATCGGGATTACTCGGATCAAGTTTGATCGACTCGCCGTAATCGCGCAGCGCGTCGCCAAACCGCTCAATACGATAGAACGCGTGCCCGCGACCGTTGAACATTGCCGCATCCGGAGGTCCGAGCTTGATCGCCTGCGAATAATCATCGATCGCGCCGGTATAGTCCTCGCGGCGATAACGCAACTCGGCTCGGTTGTAGTAGGCGTTGGTGTAGCGCGGGTTGAGCTGGATGGTTTGGTCAAAGTCAGCCGCCGCCTCGTCCATGCGTCCGGCTGCGGCATAGCTCACGCCCCGGTTGTGGACCGCGCGCCAGGCGCCGTTCAGCCGCACGGCGGTCTCAAAGTCGGCCAGGGCACGCTGATCGTCGCCAGCTTTTGCGCGAGATTCGCCGCGGCGGTTGTAAGCCCAACCCATAAGTTGGTCGGCATAGGCCTGATAAGCCTGGGAAACACCCACCTTACCTTGCTCGCAAAGCGCAATGATTGCCTCGTACTCGGCTTCATCGGCCGCGGACTTGCTGCGCGTGTAGGCTTCGTTCAGCGCGGCACGACCTGCGACCTGACCGGACTCCGGTCCCGGGCCCGGAAGCAATCCCGGTCCGGCCACGGCTGGGGTTGATTGCTCGGTCGCGTCAGGAGTCGAACCGCCGGCCGGCTGAGCCAGCTTTTCAATCAAAGGTTCCGCGGCGCTTGCCGGCGCCACCTGATCGTCTTGCATCGCGCCCGAGGAAGCTCCGTCCGAGGTCGTCTCGAGCGATTCAGCCTGGCTTACCTTCGGTGGACGAAAGCGAGGTTGAAACGCCGATCGTGGTGGCTCGGGCTTCACCGTTTTGGCAGGCGCCTCGGCAGCGTCTTCCGGAAAGGGTACCAGGTGCGCCGGCGGTGCGGCCGACGCACGTGAAAGCCCGGCGAGCGCAACGGCCAATGCGGCCAGCAGCGAAAGTTTGCCTGCAACCATCTTCGTGAACCTCCTTGTTCGCGAGTGGAAATTGTCTTGTCGAAACAGAGTCGTCAGTGCTCTTACGGATTGCAGACTGAGTTTTTCCTACTCGTCCTTCATCCTGCTGACCTCTGCCTTCCTAATGTGGTTCGGTCATCCGCCTGGGATCGAGCGCCTCGTTCAGCACCGCCTCGGGGAGAATCTTTTGTTCCTGGCACAACTGGCGAATCGTCTTGCCTGACTTGAAGGCCTCCTTCGCCAGGGCCGCCGCCTTTTCGTAGCCGATGTGCGGGTTTAAGCTCGTGACCATCGCCAGGCTGTCCTCGACCGAAGCCTCACAGGCCTCGGCGTTGGCTTCCATCTCAATGGCGCAAAAGTCGATAAACGCTCGCGTGCAACTGGCCAGCAGATGCACCGATTCGAGCGCGGTGGCGCCCATCATCGGCATCATGATATTCAGTTCGAAGTTACCGCCAGTCGCACCGGCGAAAGCCAATCCCTGGTCGTGCCCAATCACGCGGGCACAAACCTGCATCATGCTTTCGCACATGACGGGGTTCACTTTGCCCGGCATGATCGAAGAGCCCGGCTGTCGATCAGGAAGCATTACTTCGTAGAAACCGCAGCGCGGACCGCTCCCAAGCCAGCGGATGTTGTTCGAGACGTTGAACAGCGTGACGGCGATCGTGCGCAAGTTTCCGCTCGCGGCTACGAGACCATCGCGATTGGCGTTCCCTTCGAAGTGGTTCACCGCTTCGATGAACGGAATGCCCGTCTCTTTGGCGAGCACCCCGGCGACGCGTTTGCCGAACTCGGGATGGGTGTTGATACCGGTGCCTACAGCAGTGCCGCCGGCGGGAAGTTCAAGGACCGCCTGGACAGCCGCTTTCGCTCGCTCAATGGAAAGCGCAAGTTGCCTGGCGTAACCGCTGAACTCCTGCCCCAAGCGAATGGGGGTCGCATCGGCCAGGTGCGTGCGACCAATCTTGATGATGTCGTCCCAGGCCTGGGCTTTATCAGCCAATACGTCGCGAAGTCTCTCGAGCTCGGGAACTAAATCGTTCTGCACGGCCAGAGCCACCGCCACGTGAATCGCGGTAGGGAACATGTCGTTCGTGCTCTGCCCCATATTCACGTGGTCGTTCGGATGGATCGGCTTTTCGGCCTGGAACCGATCGCCGCCGATCAGTTCGATGGCCCGATTGGCGATCACTTCGTTGGCGTTCATATTGCTCGAAGTGCCCGAACCGGTCTGATAGATATCGATGGGGAATTCCGCATCGAGCTTGCCGGAAGCGACTTCGCGCGTAGCATCTAGCAGGGCTTTAACCTGTTTCTCGTCAATGGGGTTCTTGCCGGTACCAGTGAGTTTGCCCAAATCGCGATTGGCAACCGCGGCCGCATACTTCACCAACCCCAGCGCATGGATGAGCGCCGGCGGAAGGGGCTGTCCGCTCACGGGAAAGTTGTCCTTTGCCCGCTGGGTTTGGGCGCCGTAATAGGCCTTGGCGGGCACTTTGACGTCGCCCATCGAATCACGCTCAGTCCGAAACTCACTCATGCTGCCTTCTCGAGTTACTGTCCGCCAGATTTTTGTTCAATGTCGTGGCCAGCACCAACCCGCTGGCGCGCGCACTTGTACAGCGCGGCTATTCACCGTGCGCAATAATAGCGGGTTGGGTCGGATTCCAAAAGGCCGACAAAACCGTGGTTTTAACGGTGTTTTTTTGCTGGTTCCGTCCCACCGCACGCGGCTTTGGTCGGCGAAATGGAATCAATAGTCATTCCTGGCAGTACGCAGAATGGGCAGGTGAATGGTGGTGTGGACCTAAATCTCAATTGCCGCTCTCCGCAACCCGCGCTAAAATTTGACACACGCGACACTTAACCGCTCCCCACTGCACCCATGTTCAACGCGTCTCCGATGTCGCAATACGAGCCGACCTGCGAATTCGCCAAACTGCTGGCCGGGCGACCCGAGATTGATCTGGTCCAGTTCATGCTCGAGATCGCCGAAGACGCGTATCCCAATCTGGATCGCGTCGGCTGCCTGATGGAGATTGACCGGCTAGGAGTGACCAGTGGCGATCGAGCGCAAAAAACAAGCTGCCGCGACCGACGCGATCAGTTGGCCGCGATCAGCGACTTGCTATACGAAGTCGAAGGCTTCCATGGCAATCGCGAGTCGTACTACGACGCCGAAAACAGCTATCTGAACGACGTGCTCCAGCGGCGAACTGGCATCCCCATCTCGCTGGGGATTCTGTATATGGCGGTCGCCGGGAGGACCGGCCTTAAAATGTTTGGCGTGAACACGCCGGGGCACTTCATAATCGGGAGTTGCTGCGGGAACGGCGAAGCGTTATTCGTTGACCCATTCAATCAGGGGGAAGTGCTCGACTGCGAAGGTGTCCGGTCGCGGATCGAGTGCCTCACGGGGCAGAAGCTTGCCAAGGAGCAGTTTCGCGCGGCAGCCCCTCTCGATATCGCGGCTCGTGTTTTGCAGAATCTCAAGGCTGTCCACGCTGAGAAAGAATGCTGGCCGCAGCTCTTGAAAGTGCAACAGCGGCTGGCGGTGCTGTTGCCGCAAATTCCCCAAGAACGCCGCGACCTGGGCCTTGTTTATCTCCGCGTTGGCCAGCCGCACAAGGCGCTGCCTTTGCTCGAAAGCTACATGCGCGTCTGCGGCACGGCCCAGGCCGCTGCCCTGCAACCCTCGCTGCAAGCCGCCCGGCGGATGATGGCGGAAGCGAACTGAGTCACTTGTCGTCGTCTGCTTGAGAATCACGAAGGCAGGAAGCCGCAGCCGCGATGACCTCTCTACCACTCCTGAGTGCCAATCGCTGTAACCTGCTCGGAAGTCGCGTAACCTTGATGGGGCTGGGCCGCCATGGCGGCGGCCTGGGGGCAGCGAGATTTCTGACGGCACTAGGTGTCCGGCTCACCATCAGCGATATGGCATCCGCCGAGTCGCTGGACAACTCGCTCACCAAGCTGCTTGAGTTCCCCGATATCAAGCTCCACCTGGATGGCCACGACCCGGCGGATTTTGCAACTGCGGATGTGGTTGTCGTAAACCCCGCGGTACGGCCAGATCATCCGTGCCTGGAGGTAGCGCGCGCTGCCGGTGCGCAGATCACCTCGGAGATCGAGCTGTTTCTGGAACGCTGCCCCGCACGGGTGATTGGCGTCAGCGGCACAAATGGCAAATCGACGACCGTCACGATGCTATACGAAATTCTCGGTCGTGCTGGCCGCCGAGCATGGCTAGGCGGGAACATCGGCGGAAGCCTGCTCGGGCACCTTGAAGAGATGACGGCCGACGATTCGGTCGTGCTTGAGCTAAGCAGCTTTCAGTTGGCCCATCTCAGTGGCGAAGCGAGGCTCCCCGAGATTGCGGTATTGACGAACTGTTCGCCGAATCACCTCGACTGGCACGAAGGGATCTCAAGCTACACTGCCGCGAAAAGGCGGTTGCTCGCGGCGAACACAGTCATCCTGAATGCCCACGATCCGGTCGTGCGATCATGGCGTGTGCCGGGGAACGCGGCGCGATGGGTCACAACACTCGACGATCAGCCGCGCTTACGCGTGCCCGGTGAACACAACCGCCAGAACGCAGCCTGTGCGGCCGCCGCCGCGCGGGCGGCCGGCGTCGACGAGTTGTTCATTCGCGAGGCGCTCGCTGAGTTCAGGGGCCTTGAGCATCGGATTGGGTGGATAGGAGAGGTTGGCGGTCGGCATTTTTATAACGACTCGAAGTCCACGTCGCCGGCCGCCACGATCGCGGCGCTCGATGCTATGGATCGGCCGACCTGGCTGCTGCTGGGCGGCGTTTCGAAAGGAACAACATTCGATGATGCCGCCGCGCATGTGTCGAGGCGTGCGCGCGGTGTGGCAGTGTTTGGCGCGGCACGCGAAGATCTTGCAAGGGCACTCAATCGGGGTGCGACCTTGCCGATTGCAATCCGCGAGTCGCTCGCCGAGGCGTACTCCTGGTGCTGGTCCCATTCACAATCCGGCGACGCAATTCTGCTTTCGCCTGCTTGCGCAAGCTTCGATCAGTACGCGGATTTCACCGCCCGGGGCCGGCATTTTTGCGAGCTTGTCGCGGCAACGGGCGGTGCTGAACGGCCCTGCTCCGTGGGCACGCCGCTGCTATAATTGATTGTTTGCTATCTGGTAGCCGAGTCGTCGCCGTGGCCAAAATTAAAGACCCGATTAATCCGTTTTACGTCCTGGTCGTGCTCATCGGCGTGGTGTTTGTCATAACCACGTTTGCCTACGGCACGATGGCCTATCGCGCGGTGGCTCAGAAAGATGAATCGCCAGGACTGATGTCGATGCTCGACGAGCACGGCGTTTCGATTCTCAGCGGCGAGCTTGCGGTGCTGGGTCTCGTCACGTTCGGGGCCATGTGGCTGGATGGCGTACGCACCCGCCGGTCGGAACGCGAAAAGGTTCAAGTTACCGCCAACGAACACGCGGAGAACTCGCGATGAGAGTTGATCACTATGAGCGCGTCGCCCAAGCCCCCGTCACGATGGAGGGTTCGTCCGGCTGCCAGGTGCGCTGGCTGGTCGATGAACAGCAGGGCGCGCCACACTTTGCCATGCGACAGTTCGAAGTCGCGCCAGGTGGTTACACTCCGCGGCACAGCCACCCTTATGAGCACGAGGTATTTGTGCTGGAAGGGGAGGGCGTCGTGCTCGAAGGCGACTTGGAGCATCCACTTCGCGCCGGAGACTTCGTGCTCGTCACACCCGACGAAGTGCATCAGTTCCGCAACACGGGCCAGGCGCCGCTCAAGTTTCTGTGCCTGGTGCCGAACTCGTCGGCCAGCCAGCCTGTCACCCTGGCGGCCGAATGCAGCCGACCGGTAGAATAGCGCGACCCGACGCTGGCGATTCCTTTTACGACGCTTTCCATTCCCAGCATGACTGCCAAAGCCGCCGGTCAGATTTCTGCGCTACGCGACGAAATTCGCCGCCACGATCGACTGTACTACATCGACGCCCAGCCGGAGATCTCGGATCTCGACTACGATCGGCTGTTGAAGAAGCTTCAGGATCTCGAAGCTAAACACCCGCAGTTCATCACGCCGGACAGTCCCACGCAGCGCGTGGGCGGGGCTCCGGTCGAAGAGCTGACTTCGGTCGAGCACCGGGTGCCGATGCTTTCGATCGATAATACGTACAGTGCCGACGAGCTGCGCAAGTATGGCGACCGCGTGGCGAAGCTGCTGCCCGGCGAAGAAGTCGGCTGGGTGGTGGAGCTCAAGATCGATGGCGTGGCCGTATCCGTCACCTATGAGAACGGCCTGCTCGCGCAAGCGGCCACGCGCGGCGACGGACGCACCGGCGACGATATTACGCACAACATGCGGACAGTGCTCGACTGCCCGCTTCGGCTTGCAGGCGACTTTCCGCGGGTACTCGAGGTTCGCGGAGAGGTCTACATGCGCAACAGCGACCTCGTGCGGCTGAACCAGTTGCAGCAGGAGCGTGGTCTGCCGCTGTATGCGAACACCAGGAACTGCGCCGCGGGCAGTATTCGCCTGCTCGACCCTCGGCTGGCGGCCGAGCGGCGGTTGCGCCTATTCTGTCACGGCATTGGCTACCAGGAGGGGCTATTGGCAACGAGCTATATCCAGTTCCTGGAAGATCTGCGCTGTTATGGATTGCCGCCGACGCCACTGGTTAAGCGCTTTGCCGACTTCGATACGGCGGTGGAGCATTGTGAGGAGCTGATCGAAAGCCTGCACGAACTTGACTTCGAAGTGGATGGGCTCGTGCTCAAGGTAGACAACTTTGAGCAGCGACAGAGGCTGGGCACGACGAGCAAGAGTCCTCGCTGGCTCGTGGCCTATAAATTCGAAAAGTATGAAGCAAAGACGAAGCTGCTCGACATTCGCGTTCAGGTCGGCAAGACCGGAGCCATCACGCCAGTTGCCGATCTGGAGCCGGTCGAACTCGCCGGCACGATCGTCAAGCGGGCCAGTCTCCACAACGCCGACGAGATTGAGCGAAAGGACGTCCGGATCGGCGACAGCGTGATTGTGGAGAAGGCGGGCAAGATCATACCGCACATCGTGCGCGTCGAATTGGCCGAGCGCGAAGGCGATCCGCCCCGGTTCCCATTCCCGACGCACTGTCCTGAATGCGATACGCCAGTAGTGAAGGACGAGAACGGCGTCTACATCCGCTGTCCGAATCCGGTTTGTCCGGCACAGGTTAAGGAGCGAGTGCGCTACTTCGCCAGCCGAGGCGCAATGGATATCGAAGGGCTGGGCGACAAACTGGTCGATCAGCTGGTCGAGTCCGGCGTGGTTAAGACCTATGGTGATCTGTATCGGCTCTCGCTCGAAACGCTCACCGGATTGGAGCGGATGGGGAAGAAGTCGTCCGAAAACCTGGTGGCCGGAGTTGAAGCCAGCAAGTCGCGCGGCTTGGCCCGACTGCTGAACGCCCTTTCAATCCGTCACGTCGGCACGCGCGTGGCCACGATTCTGGCGGAGCACTTTCACCAAATGTCGAAGCTACGCGAGGCCAGCATCGAGGATATCTCGGCAATCCATGAAATCGGCGATGTGATTGCCCAAAGCGTACACGACTTCTTGCAAAGTGACTTCGGCCGCGAAACGATCGACGACCTGGCGGCGCTCGACGTATCGATGACCGCCACTACGCCGCCGAAACAACAGGTCGAAGGCATCGCGGGAAAGACGTTCGTCGTGACTGGCACGCTCACAAAGTACTCACGCGATGAAATCCAGGCATTGATCGCCCAGGCGGGCGGGCGGGCTGCCTCGAGCGTCTCCAAGAACACGGATTACGTCGTGGCCGGAGAGAAAGCCGGCAGCAAGCTGGAAAAAGCCACTTCGCTGGGCATTCGGATCCTCACGGAAGATGAATTCCAGGCGTTGCTGGAAGGTAGGGAGTAATAGGGTGCATCCACTGTCGGGGGTGGGATTTGCGGCCAAACACCCCACCCCGGCGACAGGCACTGGCCGAAAATCGATTTTGAACTTTCCGGCTCTCCCTCCGTATAATGACGGTATGCGACCCCTCTCTCGCACTGCTGTGTCGATTTGCCTGGCGATCGTGGCAATGCCGCTTTCGCCGTGCGCGTTCTTTTCCAGCAATTGCTGCGGCACGGACCACTCGTCCAAGGCTGAGCCGGTTTCCGCCGAGCGCCCCTGCTGTGGCAAGCACACGGAGCCGAGCCGTGCACCCGTCCAGGGAGGTATCGACTCGTGTCAGCACGATTGCTGCAAGCTGAGCCCGTTTGTGCCGCCGGCCAATCCGGTAATGCACGAACCGCCACTGATGCAGGCGATGGTGGCTCTTCCTTCAGGAGTGTCTTCGGCCGTGAGCAGCCCGCGCGAATTCAAGCGTGACCTGCTGGCCGAAACGATACCGCTCAATCTTCTCCATTGCCAGTGGCGTAATTAATCGCGCCGCGCGCTTAGCTTATCGCGGAGTCATTCTCGGTAACCTGTGCGCACTTGCCGTGATTTGCTACTGGTTTCTTATTTGTCGAATGCCAATTCCATGGAGAGTATTCTCATGTCTATGAAGATGTACACGGTACTCGCGAGTGCTTTGCTTGGGGTAGCCGCGATTCTGGTTGCCACAACTTGGGCCGCCGAAAAGGCCCCTGAGGCGAAGAACTGTTGCGAAGCGGGACTGGCCTGCTGCAAGGATGGCGGCTCGGCGTGCTGTGCTGCTGAAGAGCGGCTCGGCTGCTGCGAGAAGGGCATGGCCTGCTGCGAAAAGCAGCTCGACTGCTGCTCGAGCCCGCAGTCATGCTGCGCCGAAGGCAAGGCTTGCTGCGAAGAGGGCAAGGCCTGCTGCGGCGCTGACGGAGCGAAGAATGCTCCGGCCAGCGACGCGCCGAGTTGCTGCACGGCCCCGGCTGCTGCCGGCTGAGTGCGGTAACCGTCCGAAGTAACGTAAGAGGGGCGCCCGAAGTTGTTTCGTGCGCCCCTCGTTCTTTGGTCCGGTGCGGAGCGGGGACTACATCGCCGTGGCGCCGCCATCGATAACCATCACCTGGCCGGTCATGAACGACGATTCGTCCGAGGCCAGATATAGGGCCCCCATTCCGATCTCGTCGATCTGGCCCACGCGCGGAATCGGCTGCGTGGCCTCAAGCTTCTTCACGTGACCTTCGTTTTTCCAGAAAAACTCGCTGAAGTCTGTCTGGATCAGGCCCGGTGCAATCGCATTTACGCGAACACCACTCTTGCCGAACTCGCAAGCCCAGGTGCGGGTCATCATGATCAGACCAGCCTTTGTGAAGCTGTAGAGCAGTCCGCCTGGCTGCGGGTGCAATCCGGCAATCGAGGCGATATTGATGATTGACCCCTTACCCTTCTTGATCATGCCGGGGACCGTGAGCCGCACGAGCCGCAGCGCCGCCTTGATGTTGACCTCGATCATCTTGTCGAGCATTTCATCGGTCACATTCAGCGAAGGGCCCTGGCCGATGTTGGTGGCGCTATTGTTTACTAGAATGTCGGGCGTGCCGAACTCCTTCTCGACCGTGGCCACGAGCTTCTCAAGCTGATCGACGCGGCCAACGTGACACTCGACTGGCAGAATCTTGCCAGGTAGATCTTTGTATTCGTTGGCGGTTTCTGCGAGCACTTCCAGCTTACGGCTGGCGATGGCCACGTTCGCTCCTGCGCCGGCGAGCCGCTTGGTGATTGCCTTGCCGATACCGCGTCCGCCGCCGGTAACGATGGCCACGCGGCCGTCAAGTTTGATGTCGTTGTACATTGCTGGTGTTTCCGTGAAATGGTTGGTTGACTTGCTGATTAATGACTGAGATCGCGGGTTCGACCTGGCCGCAGAGATTGCTCACTCGTCCTTGAGTGTGCCGCTTTCAAAGGCCTCGATGCGCTGGCGCACGGCCTCGGGGAGCGGCGTCTTCTGTTTTGCTCGGTAGTCGTACGACACGAGCTTTTGCTGCCCGGTCGCGGCTACGTCTTCGAGCTCGTGACTGACGATCACCGTTTCCATCGTGAAGCGGTCACCTTCAACGTCACGAATTCGAATTCCGATCGAAACCGTATCGGGATACTCGAGCGGCCGCCGAAAGCGGCAGTCGGCCCAGGCCAGGATTGGCCCGATGCCGGTTTCCGACTGCGAACGCGAGAACTCGAGCACGCGAAAGTAATGCAGCCGGGCGTGCTCGATGTAGCGAAAGTACATGACGTTGTTGACATGGTGATTGGCGTCCATATCGCCCCAGCCGACCATCGTGGTGACGACAATCGGATACCCTTCGAGCAATTTGGCTACGGCCGGGGACAATTCACTTCGCTTCACGTCGGCGACTCCACTGGTCGATACCTACCGTCCGTTCGGTAGGTAGGTTAACACGTCGCGGCGTAATTGGAAAGTGTTGGAGATTTGGAGAGATTGAATCCAGCCAACTTAACGCAGGAGCGAGCCGGCAACACCAAGGAAAGTTGCATTCAACGGCCGGGCGACGATCTTTCGATTCCGAAACAAACTTGCGGCGACGTAACCACGGTCGAGCGTGGCCAGAAATAGTGCACCGCCAAACGCGTTACTTTCCAGTAAGCCAACGCTGCAACTTTGCCGCACGCAGCTTAGGCGAGGCCTCATATCTCTCGCGAATCGCGGCGTTTGCATGTCCTGTACGGTATCCGCCTCGCTCTAGACGCGCTCACGGCGCGCGAAGTCTGCACGCTGGGAAGGCTTCCTTCCGCAACTAGCATGGACGGCGTTTGAGGGACGAGTTCGCCTGACGGCGTTCGTCGGACATCGCCGCCTCTTGGCCGGTCGCTGCAGGGAGAGTTCAGCCATGGACCGCACGCGGAGCATTTGTGTTGCGTTGGTAGTCCTCATCCTGGGTTTCATGTCGGCAAGCCTCGCACGCTTGCAAGCGGCAGCGCCAACACCGCGTCGCTCGACGTCCGATGCCGAGCAGGTCTGGCCAATTGATCAGGAGCACGACTCCGGCGGGCTGATCGAGTCGATCGAACAGCACAACAGGATCGTAACCCAGCAGGTCGAAGTTGAAACGGACATGGCGCTCCGTCATGCCAGGCAGATCATGCGAAGTGATCCCACGGCAGTGAATGAAGAACTCAAGCTGTTGCTGGGGCACGTGCTCCGAACGCCGGAATTGCGGACCGAGGTTCGGGCAACCTTGCGATCGAAACTGGAAGCAGGTTTGCGGGAAGCATCGCGTTTCGGGGCCACAAAGGACATCCTCGACCGCGAGCAGCAAGAAGCGAGGGGCGCGGCTCTTGATCGGCTGCGCATTAGCCAAAATCTGGATCGCAAGCAAGAGAAACTTAAACAACTCTTGGACCGGTTTGACTCCCTGATGGACGAACGGCGATACATCGCGGCCGATGAAATCGGCGAAAGGGAAGTTGGCCGGCTCGCACCTGAGCTGCCCATCGCCCAGTCGGCGGCTCTCGTCGCCCACATGACTGGCGCCCGGCAGGCCGACCTGGCGCTGCGCCTCGCGCGGCAGAAGGCGGTAATCGACACCTTAGGGACTGTGGAAGTCGCGATGATGCCCATGCCGGACGATCAGCCAATCGTCTACCCGCTGGCCGACGAGTTTCAGGAACTGTCGACCCGACGTAGGCGGTACGCTTCAACCGATCTCAAACAACTGAGTCCGGCTGAAAAGAAACTCCGTGAGGCGTTGGAATCGCCCACCCAGATGGAATTCACCGAGACTCCGCTACAAGATGCAGTGGGCTATCTAAAGGACTTACATGGCGTCGAGATTCAACTCGACACACGCGCCATGGAAGACGCCGGTGTGGGCACCGACACCCCGGTTTCCCGCGTACTCAACGGCGTCTCGCTGAAGTCCGCCCTACGGCTGCTGTTGGGCGGATACGATCTAACGTTCATCGTGAAAGACGAAGTGCTACTGATAACGACTCAGGATAAAGCCGAGGCAGAGTTGGTAACCAAGGCCTACCCTGTCGCCGACCTAGTGATTCCCGTTCGCTCGGGTCGAGGGATGGGTGGCGGAATGATGGGCGGGGGGATGATGGGTGGCATGGGCGGCGGTGGCATGGGCGGCGGTGGCATGGGTGGTGGAATGATGGGTGGCAGGGGCGGCGGCATGGGCGGAGGCATGGGTGGCGGAATGGGCGGAGGCATGGGTGGCGGAATGTTCTAGAAAAACGCTCGCGGCGACGACTCCTGCCAGCCCGCACTCGCCGCTGGTAGAATTCCCGCATGAACCCATCAACAGCACCCGCGACTCTCGCCTGGATCGGTGACTCATGCGGTTATCTCGAACTCATCGATCAGACACTGCTCCCTGGCGAGCTTACGCACTTGGCTTGTCGCGACGTTGAAACTGTCTGGGAGGCGATCAAATCGCTGCGCGTGCGCGGAGCGCCGGCGATCGGAGTGGCGGCGGCCTATGGCGTCTGCGTGGGGGTCCAGCCTGCACTCGACGCCGATGAAGCTGCCTTCTTCGCCCGGCTGAATGAAGTCTGCGACTACCTGGCCACCAGCCGGCCCACTGCGGTCAACCTGTTTTGGGCGCTCGATCGGATGCGCACGAAGGGGCTGAGCTTGCGCGGATCGCTGCTGCCGCGTGAAGTTGCAGCGGGATTATTGGTTGAGGCCCAAAAGATCGAGGCCGAAGACCGGCTAATGTGCCGAGCAATCGGCCGGCATGGAGCAGCGTTGCTCCAGGACGGGCAGGGCGTCCTCACGCACTGCAATGCCGGCGGCCTGGCGACGAGCGACTATGGCACTGCCCTGGCCGTGTTCTTCGCAGCGCACGAAGGCGGCAAACGGCTCCACGTTTATGCTGATGAGACTCGGCCGCTCTTGCAAGGCGCTCGCCTCACCGCCTGGGAACTCCAGCAGCGCGGGATTGAGGTCACCCTGATTTGTGACTCGATGGCCGCCCAGGTGATGCGCGAAGGACGCGTTTCTGCCGTCGTAACCGGAGCAGACCGGATTGCAGCCAATGGCGACGCGGCCAATAAGATCGGCACGTATGGCGTGGCACTGCTGGCGGCCGCGCACGACATTCCGTTTTACGTCGCCGCGCCAACCAGTACGTTCGACATGTCAATCGCCGACGGCGGCCAGATTCCCATCGAGCAGCGCGACCCTCGAGAGATTACGCACGGGTTTGGGAGATCGACAGCTCCCGAGGGAGTGCAAGTCTATAATCCAGCCTTCGACGTGACGCCTGCCAGGCTGATCAAGGCGATCATTTGCGAGCATGGAGTCATTGAGCCCGTAACTCGGGAGGCGATTGCCGCGGTCGTCCAGCAGGAGTAGTACCAACCAGTACGCTTTCCAGCGGCGGTTGTCGTGCAATAATTGATAAGCAATGGCTTATCTCACGCACCTGGAACTCACCGCATGGCACTGGAACCTGACGACCTGGACGCTCTCCGCGACGCGGTCAGCACGCTTGAGAACCCCGGCCTGGCGGTGCAAATCACAAACGTGCTGAGCCGTCCGGTTGAGTACGGACTGAGCATCCTGCCGCGCGACGTGCAACAGCGGATCAGCGACACGACGGATGCCGCCTTGCGCGCGGCGGTCCGGCTGGCTGCTTCAACAATGAGCAACGAGCGGGGGATTCGGCCATCGAGCCGGTTTCACAAGGCGATGGCCACGCTCAGTGGCGCGGTCGGCGGCGCATTCGGCTTACCGGCACTCGCAATCGAGCTGCCTGTCTCGACGACGCTGATCCTCCGCTCCGTTGCCGACATCGCGCGAGGGCAGGGCGAGGACATTCGCTCGATCGACACCCAACTCGCCTGCATCGAGGTGTTTGCCATCGGTAGCCAGGCGCCCAGCGATGACGCCTCGGAAATGGGCTACTACGCCACGCGCGCGATGCTGGCACGTTCGGTGACCGAGGCGGCCCGCTATGTTGCCGAGAAGGGACTCGTCGAAGAGGGCGCGCCTGCGCTGGTGGCATTGCTGGCTAAGATCGCGGCCCGATTTAAGATTCCGGTGGGAGCCAAGTTTGCAGCCCAATCGGTGCCGGCAATCGGCGCGGCCGGCGGTGCGGCGATCAACCTGGTCTTCATCAACCATTTCCAGGACATGGCTCGCGGCCACTTCACCGTCCGCCGCCTGGAGCGCAAGTACGGCGCCGCAGTGATTCGCGACGAATACGAGCGTCTAAAACTAGCGGCTGACAACTAGCACTCACACACCGCGTCGCGACTGTCTCGGTGATTGAGCGCGACACCGGCGATCCGGCACGCCGCAGCATCAACTTCTACAGTGGCGGAATCATCCATGGACTGCAATTCGCCGACTCGCAGAAACGACGCGAGCCGACGGCATACTCTGGCCGCTCAACGGGCGTGGATTTGGCGCTCGAGCGACTGAGCACACGGCCGACCGCCCGAGTGGGCGTCGTGGGACTCGGGATCGGCACGATGGCCACTTACGCTCGGCCAGGCCAATACTACCGGTTCTATGAGATCAATGATGACGTGTTGAAGTTTGCGGAAACATACTATACCTACTTCGACGCTTGCCGCGGCAAGCGTGAAGTGAAGCTGGGTGATGCGCGTTTGTCGCTCGAGAGCGAGTCGCCGCAACGGTTCGATCTCCTGGTGCTCGACGCCTTCAGTCGTGATGCGATACCCGTCCATTTGCTGACCGTCGAAGCGTTTGAAATCTATCACCGGCACCTGCAACCGGACGCCTGCGTGGCGATTAACATCTCCAATCGCTATCTCGACCTGTCGCCAGTTGCGGCTGGGCTCGCCGATCGCTTTGGCTATCGGATGCGCGGGTCTGTTCGCCGGCAGCGCCCGAACTAGGGCAGTTTCCGGCCGATTGGGTCGTGCTCTCGCCCGCGCCAGAAGGCACGACAGTGCTGGAAGTTAAAACCTCCGATCGACCTGCCCGCCAATCGCCTCAACGGACAATTCTCTGGACCGACGACTTCAGCGACCTGTTCGAGATCCTGAAGTAGGCACTGACCCGTAAATGCCCCGATCAAGGGTTCGATCCCGCAGGAAGAACTTCCAGCTTGACCAGTAGTGGCCTGTGGTCCGAAGCAACGGGTTCGTCGAGTACCTTGACGTCGACAACACGCCACCGCGACGCGGGACGAAAGAGTACGTAGTCGATCTGCCGGCGTGGGCTGTTTGCGGGCGAAGTAAGCAAAGAGTCGCCTTCAGGAACGTTCCACTCCGCACGCAGAATCTTCAGCACTTCGCTTTCCGGAACTGTGTTCAAGTCACCGGCCAGGATCGACAATCGGTTCGGCTCTGCGGCAGCAAGCTTGTTGATAGTTTCGGCCGATTCAAGCCGAGAGCGATCGAGCGGGCGATGATCGAGATGCGTCGCCAGAAGGACCAGCGGCTCGCCGCCGTCTAATTCAACTTCCACCTCGAGCACACCGCGCGGCTCGCCCGGCGTGGGCATCGGCAAGCGGTAGTTCTGGCGGCGACGGATGGGCCGTTGCGAAAGCACGGCATTGCCGTAGTCGCCGCCGTCAAACTGATAGTTGCCTCCGAATGCGACGTGCATGCCTGTCCGTCGGGCGAGTTCTGCTGACTGATCGACTGTACCCGTGCGCGGAAGGTTCTTGTCGACCTCCTGAAGTGCCACCAGATCTGGCTCGGCGCCGCGAATGATCGCGCTGATTCGCTCGAGGTCCAACCTTCCGTCCGTACCCTCGCCGTGATGAATATTGTAGGACAATACTTGCAATGTCACTGGTTGCGCCGGCTCATACGCATGCAGCGAACGAGGTGAGCCGCAAGCAATGGCGATCGCCAGGAGAACTCGCGTGTGCCAACTCATTCGGCGGCCCAATAATCGAACACAACCACTTTCTCGCGACGATTCTTGACCACGTCGACGTAGGCCAGATGTGCCGGATGCTTCAGATACGCGTCGCGCCCCACCTCGTCGCGAAAGCTCACCACGAAGACATGCGTCAGTCCCTCACTTTTACCCTCGGGACTGACGTTTGTGCCGTGCTCGAAACCGATGATCGTATCGATCTGCGAGGGCAGGGCGGCAAACGTATCGATCACTTCCTGTAGGTCGGCTGCCGGCAGACCGTCCTTAAACTTGTAGAGGACGATGTGCCTGAGCACCTTATGATCCTCCGTGTTTTCTCCCTGGGCGGCTTTCGAGACGAACAGTGCTCCCGCTGCAATCACCAGTAACAACAACCCAAAGCTCAGCGCGCGTCGCATGTTGGTCAACTCCTGATTGCGTCTCATTCTCGATATGGCGAACTACCACGCCACGTCCGGTTTCTCCACGTCGCTCTCCATCTTGCCGGGCAGCCGCCACACCTTCGTTCCGTCGCGATCGGTGAAAAACAGCGACGACTCCGACGGCCGGTGCGTGTCGCCGTTGGCCCAGAGGGCGTAAAATTGCGGGTGCGCTGCGAGTGGCTGTCGAGCGTACGAATGATTCAAGCTCTCGTCGTGAGTCAGCGATTTCAGTTTCCGCCAATTTGCGCCGCGATCTCCGCTGGTCCACATCTCCATTTGGCCACCAGTACCAAACGGCTGCGCGCCGGGCGCCGTGGGTGCAATCAGCCGCCACAGGCCGCTTTCCTGGTAGAGCGAGCCGAAATCGTAGTTGTGATCCGATGTAGTCACGTCCCGATGTTCCCAGGTCTTTCCGCTCCACTCGGCGATCCGCCAAGAACGCGGATCGTTTGCCGGACCGGGCTCATAACCGCCGCTGGTCAGGTAGAGGATCAGCGGATGACCGGCGGCGTCAAACTGCAACTGCTTGAGATAAACCAGCTTCTCGTCGGCTTCAAAGTCATGCACGAGAGCCGCATTCAGCGGACTTACGAGCGGCAGCTCGAGCGGGTCGCCCTCGGCGTTGGTCCAAGTTTGGCCACCGTCGGCCGATTGCATGTAGTACAAGTTCGTACGCGAATTTAGTCCGCCTTTGACCGGATGGTAATTAAACGCCGTGGCGACTTGCTTGCCGTCCGACCAGCTTACCTGGTAGTGCCCTTGAGCGATGCGTGCCAGCGGCTTGGGTTCGCTCCACTCACGTCCGTCGCGGCTCGTGGTGAGATACATCTCGCGCTGACCTTTCACATAGCGAGTGTGCATCAGCGCCAGGCTTCCATCGTCCATCGACCACGGTTGGCCGTAGGAGAAGTTCGTCGTGGCCATGAGTTCGAAACGGTCGATCGCATGTGGCTCGACACTCCGATGTACGTACGAAGGGCGACCTGCGCCGTGGGAGTTCGAGAAAATCCATAGGTGCCCGGAACGATCCATGGCGAGAGTCGGATTGTCGTGGGCGTCGTCCGTCTTCTTGTCGAGCAGAATTCGCGGGCGAGGTACCGCCCCAGTTGCGTGATCGAAGTAGGAAACCATGTGCAAGCAAGTACGCTTTCCGCTGGACGGCGATCCGCCATAGACGAAAAACGTCTTGTTCACCGCGGGAGCATGGATCGCGATGGGCAAATGCTGCTGCGGGTAGGTGGCCATACCACCAGAATACTTGTAAACGTATGCGTCGCCGGTCTTCTGATTGGCGTACCACAGGCCGCGATAGCCGTCCTCTTCGGCGAGCACGAAAGGCTGTTCGGCGACAATGATATTCGCAGTAACCAGCGTGAGGAAGAGGCCCGTCAATGCCAGCCTGCTGAAATCGGTTCTTCGATACACCACGCCCGAAAGCCTCCTCGCCTGATCGCCATTTACACACTTCCGAGGATCTCCATGATACGTGCAGAAGCAACGTGAAACTACCGCTAGCAACCCACACCGTGGTGGGATAAACGTCCGCATGACTGGCGCATTCGGTCCAGAAATCACGCGGTCGTTTGCCGGGTCTCGCACGCTGAGCTAGCGTTTCGTAGGCGTGATTCATGACAGGGCGGACAAGAGCGTGCCTGCCAGCCCTGTCCCCTGTTTTGTGGATTCCGAGGAACGTTCATCATGCGACTGTTCGTCGTGTGTTTGCTGCTCGCGATGGCACCCATCGCCGCCGTGGTTGCCTACAAGCAACATGAAGCCGATCGTCCACGAGAGCTGGAGGTAAACTGGCACCCGCGCGGCGAGGTGTTGTTCTTCAACGCCAGCTGGTGCGGACCGTGCCAGCAGATGAAGCCGATAGTGACCGACCTCCGCCGCGAAGGGTATCGCCTGCGCGACATCGACGTTGACAGCCATCGCGACCTTGCGCAAAAGTATGGGATCAGCGCCGTTCCGACATTCGTATTCGTAGAGAACGGCAGCGAGGTCGAGCGCTTCTCTGGCGGCACCAGCCCGGACAATTTGCGCCGACTGTGCTCGGCACCCGCCTATCGCTAGCGGGCAACGGTTGCTAGCAGGACGCATCCGCTGAACGGGCTCGATTGGTCTGGACCTGCGAACTGCCACCTGCGACACTTCGCGCGCTTTTTCAGAAGGCCCTCAACCCTTCACCGCCAGTCGTGTGGACTCGTCAACCATGGATCGGCACTTCGCGTGGGCTACCTCGCTGGCAATCGCTCTGATATTCGTGGCGCCGTTGGCCGGGTGCCAACAATTGCGCGAACACAAGTGGCGAGGCCACGGTTATGACAAGGATGTAAACTCGCTGACGGAGAACGTTCGTCCTCCTGCGGATGAACGGTCCATGACCGGCTACGACGAGCGTGCGCGCGATATCGAGCGCAATTTGGGGGTGCGCTGACTAGTTGGCGGGCTTTGCGGCTGCCAGGGGTCGCTGGCCGGGATGATACACCAGCTTTGCCCCGGCCAACACGTCCGGCCAGTCAAACAGGTCTGGTTTCAGCTTCTTCTCCGAAAGCAACTTCGCTTGATCGAAGAAATGCGGTGAATCGGGCTCGCCGCTTTGGCCAAAATTCAGAACGCTGGCGCTGCGAACCTTTGGACCGAACTCATAGACTGCCATGTAGCTGGTCCCTACGAGCCCGTACCGCTTGTTCATCGCCACGACGAACGGGATGTTGATCGAAGGCGAGTAGTACTGCGTGAATACCACGCCGAGCGGTCCCGGCGCCGCCATCAACGGCAGACTCGGCTTCTTGTCGTCAAATGCGATCTCCGTCAGGTCGGACAAGAACGGTTGCCGCTGCACACGGAACAAGTCGGCCCACTTCACGCGCCAGTCGCCATGTCGCGACTGCAGTTTACGGGCCGCGGCAATCAGAGCCTCGAACTGGCGCACGGGCCGATCTACATACGCTGGCAGCAAGTTCTCAGCCGGGTAGTCCATGCCGTACATCTCCTCGTACCACGCTTCGCATAACGTCGCCTGCGTGCTCTCGGGAGTAACGATGTAATCCCAGTCGAGCAGATGCGAAAGGTAGGGCTCGACGCGAGCCGCCAGCCCGGGGTCTGTTTTGCGAAGCTCTTCCAGCTCGCGTTCGTAGCCGGGCAGAGCCTCCTGCGGCCAATAGAGCTTCGTGTCGTAGGCCAACACCTTCATGTCTTCGAACTTCACATTGTGCAGGGCACTTAGGATTTGCCGTGATCGCTTCGCCCGACGCTTATCTTCGAGTGCGTCCTCGACCATGTACGTCGGAAAGTCAGTGGACTGCGGATTCCCAGTTTCGCAGGTCGTGAACGGGCTGGAGTTACAGTTCTGCACATAACCGTCCGCCGGATTGACGAGCTGCGGTAGCTCCTTGACAGCGTGCAGCTCGCCCCACTCGGTGCGCGGATCGGCGCCGTCCACGGGCAGGCTCCAATTGAACTGCGGATCACGCCGCGGAATCAGCCCGTTGTACAGAAACATGATGTTGCCAGCCTTGTCGGCGTACAGCACGTTCATGATCGGAAACTGTTGCTGATCGAGCGCTCGGCGAAACTCTTCCAGGTTCTTGGCCCGTACGCATTCAAGTTGCTGCTTGAGCATGCGCACGCTGTCGAGCCCCGCGATTCTCGCGGCCAGGTAGTGCTGCTCGTCCTCCTTGACGACAATCGGTCCATGATGCGTCTTGCGGAGTTTAACAACGCGATTGACCAACCGATCGCCCTGCTTGATGCGTATCGTCTCTGACCACTCGGTAGCCTCTCGATAGCCGTCGCCGTAACGATAGCGGAGCGGTTTAGCGGGATCGTCAAACGTCACCCGCCACACATCGGCGATGTCCGGTTCGTTGGTAGTGTACGTCCAACCCAGGTGCTCATTGTGACCAAGCGTGGGAACGCAATTGCCGTACATCGTAGCGCCGGCAAACGCCCACCCTTCGTCGCTCTTGAGATGAGCCTCGTGCATTTGGGAAAAGCCAAACCACGGAAGATGCGGATTCACGAACAACATCGCATGGCCTGCGGCAGTTCGTTTCGGCGCAATGGCCCAGCCGTTCGAACCCGACATCGCCCAAATCTGGGCGTACGCGCGCGGCAGGTAGTTATTCGAGAGCCGGGTGTAGCGGAACGTCAATTCGAGAAACACCTGACGGCCGAAAGCCAGCACGTGCCAGGGCTCGAAATGCGTAATCAATCGTGGCCGCACTTCGGGATGTGTGGCCAGATAGTAATTTAACCCCGTCACAAACGCCTGGCAGATCTCCTGATACTCCGGTTCAAGTTCCCGATAGCCGGCCCGAGAATTGGAGACCACCTCAAAGGCCCGGTTCAGCATGTCACTGTTGAGGCCGCGAGCGCCATGGACCTCGGAGTAGCGACCCAGCGCGAGGATGTAGGTGTCCTCGACCTGCCAGAAGTAGTCCTCGGCCTGGGCAAAAGCATAGCCGAACGCCACGTGACGATCGGTTTGGCCATGAATGTGCGGAACCCCCCAGGCGTCGCGATAGATGGTGACGCCTTCCGCCAGGCGACAAGCACTATCGGTTTCCGCGGCGGTCATTTTCGCGGTTGGGTTGCCAATCGAACGCGCCACACCCACGGTCGCCTGCTCGTCGGCGAAAAGCAGATTCGCCATTGCCAACCACACTGCAGCGCAGAGCACGCCAACGTTAGTTCTAAGTCGAGATCCCGACATGCTCACTCCCTCCTGGATGGCCCGCAATCGACGGGTCCTACCCTTCGCGCAACTGCCGTCATCAATAGCCGATGAAACGCGCCGGGTCGAGACCTCTGTCAGCCCCCCTGCGAAAGTGGCCCATACAGTTCTGGCCGTCGGAAGCGATACAAATACTCTGGCTCACCACGCGCGGCCGTCAAAGTCGCGGCCTCCAAATCGGCACAAATCAGGCCGCACTCTCCGCCGGGAGTATTCCACTCCGCCAGCATCTCGCCACGCGGCGAAACGATCATGCCTCCACCGGGAAACCGCTGCTCGACTCCCGCCCAGCTCACACGCCCCACATAGTTGCAGGCAATCACGAACACGCCGTTTTCCATCGCTCGCGCGCGGATCGCTCCGCTAGCCCAGGCTGCCCAACCCGCAGGCGTCGCCGGAGGCGGATCGGCCGCAAACGGCATGAGCACGATTTCCACGTTCTGCACGGCCAGGAGCCGAGTCGACTCGGGTAACAGCGTGTCAAAACAGATGTTTGCGCCGATGCGTCCCAGACGGGTTTCGGCCACGACGGGCGGAGTGCCGCCATTGTAAAACGGCATCTCGAACATGGGGATATGCAACTTGCGCCAGTGGCCAACGATCCCCTCGGCACCTACCAGCAGCTGACAGTTGTAGAGAAGATTGCCGGCATCCTCAAGGAGCCCAACGCTGAGCAGTAAATCATGTCGCGCGGCAATAGCCGCCAGCTTGCGCGTGGCCGGACAGTCGAGCGGTACCGCCAAGCGACGCGCATCGGCAAGCGCTTGCCGTAACCAGGTTTCGTGCTCGGCTGGCGGATGGTTGGGAATGAATCCCGTGAGAGAAAGTTCCGGAAACAAGACAAGCTGAGCGCCTGCCTGGGCTGCGTGTGAAGTCCACTGGTCGATCTTCTCCAGATTAGCCGAAAGCTCTCCGGGCCGCGTATCAACGGCCACGGCACAGGCGCGTACTCGCTCGATCATGGGCGCAACCGCAATAACTTCCCGGCGAATCCGTGAAGGTTCAAGTGTGACACGATACTGTAGTTCGGACAGGGCTCCTCCGATTCTACCACTAATAGGGCCCGTTCCGCACGTCGTCGCAGCTTCCAACATGTGGTAAGCTGGAGTTAAGGCTCTGAAAGGCCCGTTCGCTTCGCCCCCGCAATTCATGCGAGATACTCATGGAAAATCAAGGCAAAACCTTTACCGGCGCGACGGAAGTCATCGACGGAAATCAATACAACGAATGCAGTTTCCACAACTGCCGCCTGATTTATCGCGGTGGTGAAATGCCGCGCATCAGCGGCTGCCATTTTGAGAATTGCCAATGGCAGTTTGAGGAAGCGGCCGAGCGAACGCTGATCTTCATGCGTCAGCTCTATCACGGCATGGGCACCGGCGGCGCACAGTTGATCGAGGCCACATTGGCCCAGCTTCGCCAACCGCTTGCGCCTCCAGCCGAAGGCGCGCAGCCGGCTAACAACTAACTGGTTTAACGCGATTCCACGCGGACGGTTAGAGTGTCTCCAGAAACGCGATCAGGTCGGCTCGCTCCCGGTCTGTGAGTTCGCGCGTACCGGAAACCTTTGCCGGACTGTGTAGATCGGTGAGCAGTTCGTCAAGCGATCGCGCTCGCCCGTGATGCAAGTAACCGGTGCGATTCGCGATGCCCAGCAGCGTGGGCGTATTGTATCCCTCGAAGTTGTCGTATTCAGAGCCCAGTCCGACGTCGTGAATCTCACCGTCGGTATAGCTGGGCGCGATGTGGCAGCTTGCACAGTTGGCAACTTGGCCCGTAAAAATGTCGCGGCCGCGTTCTACGGCCTCAGTATCGGCTGGGGGACGCGCGCCTCGATCTCCTTCGAGTGTCTTCAGATAGGCCACAAGCTCCAGGACTTCATCATCTGAAGGCCGGGGCCCTTGCATGGTCTCGATCAGGCTGCGATGCACGGCCTCCGGCAGGCTCTTCTGCCAGCCATGCCAGAACCAGGGCCCCGTATGCTGGATGTTTCGCAGTGTGAGCACCATTTTGAAGGTGTTGTCGGACATGTCGTTCCGAGTGTCGATCGTCACGGCGTTGGTGTGCCCTTCGTAGTGGCAACTGTGGCAGCTATACCAACCGTCAGTGCTGCGATGGGCATCGAAGAAAATCGCTTCACCGCGGCGCGCCAGGGACGGTTCAACCTCTCCGCCAAGTATTAGTTCGCGTTCGACTTTGCGTTCCGCAACATCGACCACCTGGACTTTATTTGTCAGGTAATTGGCCACCAGCACATGCTCGCCGCTGGGATCAAAGCGGACCGCCATCGGTCGTCCACCGAGCGGAATTCGGATGAAACTCTCGGTATCCGCGGCAAGCTCCGGCTTGATGTGATCGCCCGGACCATCTGGGCGCAGATCCAGCGCTGCGATGCGGAGCAAGACGAGTTCGTGAGTGCCCGACGCGGTAAGGGCTGCCCACTGGCCATCGGGACTGAGCGCCATGCCGTGCGGATCCGCGACAGCCTTGCCGCGTGGGTCAATCGCAATTGCTTCGCGCCGGGCGACCTTGTCCAACCTCACCCGTGCAAGGCGATTTCCCAGCACCCAACCTTCCTGGATGTTGCGCTTGGTGATGGGCCGATCGGCATAGACCATCCAGGGGAAGTAGGCGTACTGTCCGTCGCTGGATGCCGCGAGGTGGCCAATGTTCAGACCGACGAACCTCGTTTGGAACGCCGTTTCCTGCCGTGCGGTGTCGACGACCCAGATGCCGCCATCGCCGCTGCAACCCACGGCCAGGCGAGAGCCATCCGGCGTCAGGCACAGGTAGCGGGGCCACTTGCCCACGGGAATGCGTGCGACGACCTCGCGCGCAGCCAGTTCGACCACGGCTACTTGGTTTGCCCCTTCGAGCGCGACGTAGGCCAGCTTTCCATCTGGCGATGCGGCAACGCCATGCGGTTGGTATCCGAGCAACACGGCGCCAGCCGGAATCAATCGCTCGCCGCTTCGTGCGAGGACGACCAGTTCGCCGCCCTGGGTAGTCGTGACGAGCGCATACCGCTCGTCCGGAGTGAATGCAACCGCCGCCGGCCGCCGTGAAACGGCGACTTCGTCCAATATCGCGCCATCGGACACTCGGAGCAGGGAGACGCTATCTGACGTCTGATTGGCGGTAAGGGCCAGCGCTCCATCGGCCGAAAGGACCAGGTCAACGGGCGAGCGATCGCCGCCGATCTTGCTGGGGGTCGATGCTGACGCCGTTTCATGATCTCGGTCTGGCGAAATGGCCAGACCAAGCTGCCAGACTCCCTGCAGGGCGAAAGTCATCGCCAAACCCAGAACAATTTGCCGCCGGTGGTTCATCATCAGCCTCCGCTATTGCGAGCCGCGGCCAGGGGGGTATTCTCGTGCGGCCAATTATCGCCGCTGGCGCCAGATGGGGCAATCGCGCCCTTGAGAGACAGACAAACCTGCCGGCCTTCACCCCCTGAAAAAAATCGAGGCCGCCAGCCGGCAGTCTTACGGCGGGCAGCCCCGAATGGGTCACATGGATGGCGACACAAACCTTATGAGAGCAACGCTTCGAGCAGCCACTCGGCATCTTCCGAGAAGGCGTCTTCCGAAGCCCCGTCCTCATTGTCATCATTGGCAACCAGCGGATCGGCCTCGGGTGCAGCGGCCATCGGAATGGCAAACCGGTTGAAACCAGTCGACCCACCGCCCGAAGAGCCCGAATTCGAGCCGTTCGCTGACAAACCGCCGCTCGAGCCGCCGGTGCTCGAAGAGTTGGGTAAGTTCACGGCGCTCGGCGTAGAGTACTCGATCACCACATTCGGGTTCGAACCAGTAATCTTGAGGAAGTAAGTATCCCCCAGAGTTCCGTTGTAGAACAGGACCGAACCGGTAGCCGAGGGGGCCGAGAGGGCGACTTCCTCCATCCGGTTGTTGTAGAGCTTCATAAACACCGAACCGCCGGCGGCGTTGTACAGGGCGTCAATCTGTCGGAGTCCGTCCCAGGCGCCATCGAACGAAACCCACACGTCGCCTGTCCGTAAGTCGAGAACAGTGCCCGGCGCGTCGATCGTGGGCATGAATCCGCCGCCTACGACAGCCGAGGCGAACAGCGCCCTGCGGTTGAGGAACACCGAGAGGAACTCGCTACGAATTCCGCGTTCGCCGAATTGATAACCAGACTCGGCCTCGCTGGGCGAGAGCACGATACCCGTGAACTCATCGTTCAGCGCAGACTCCACACCAAACCGCGTATCGCGGCCGTCATTGTAGAAGCCAGGCTGGGTTTGCTTGAGCGAGTACGTGCCGGGAATTAGTCCGACGAATGTAAAGGATCCGTCGGCGCCAGTGAGCAGGCTTTGACTTACGCCGCTCTGCGTATTGGTGGCGGTGACAATCGAACCCTGGATGCCCGTTTCATTGGCGTCCTTGAGGCCGTTGTTGTTCATATCGACGTAGACATAGCCCGAGATGCCGGCGGGCGGAACATCGATGATCGTGCCAGTGCCCTGCGCAGTTCCAAGTGTCGAGTTGAGCGGGTTGCTGAGCACGAGCTGGAATGTTTCGTTGGTTTCCAGCACGATGTCGCCCGAAGTCGGCACGGTCACACTTTGCTGCGTCACGCCAGGTGCGAACGTCAGCGTACCTGAAACTGGCGTGTAGTCGACGCCCGAGGTAGCAGTGCCGCTGCTCGAGGTGGAGTAGGCCACGGTAACCGTCTTGCCGCTAGGCGCTGAGAGGCTGACGTTAAACACGACATCCTGACCTTCGTCCGCCGATCCACTCGACACCGAAACGCTCACCGGAACATCGTCATCGATGATTGTGCCGGTACCGGCCGCAGCCGAGAGTTCGGCGCCCGTCGGATTGCTCAGTACGAGCGAGAACGTTTCGTCCGGCTCGTCGAGAGTGTCGTTGGTGATCTGGACAGTCACGAGTTGCACGGTGGTACCGGGAACAAACGTGAGTGTTCCGCTAGTAGCGGTGAAATCCTGACCGGCGGTCGCCGTGCCATTCTGGGTGCTGAACACCACAGTGGCTGTCTCATTGCTAGGCAGAAAGCGGGTCACGGTGAAGACCATCGTACCTGCGTTTTCATTCACCTGAGCATCGGCCACCGTGATCACGTTGGAGCCGATGTTCACTTCGCGATCCTGGACCGTAATCTGCGACGAGGGCACGGGCGCCGCATTGGGCGATCCGTACAGCAACGTGAAGTGATCTTCGTCCAGATCGGCTTCGTCCACCGAGCCATCAAAGTTCACCAGGCCGACGTCGGTCGCGCGGAACAGAACCTTATAGAGCAGCAGTTCGGTATTGGCCGGGACCGGTGGTCCAGCGATTCTTCCGAACGCGCCAAAGTCGTTCAACAGGCCCGGTTCAAAATCCGAGAACGTAAAGGTGGCACTGTAGAACGTGCCGAACATCAGCGTGCTCGGGTCGACATCCAGCAAGGCTTCGTCGTAAGTGACGTCGAGGAATGCCTGAGCCACGCCGGTTGCGTTACCCTGTACGTCCTGAACGTAAACCTCGAGGAAGAATTCGTCGCCCACATCCAATTGCTGATTGAGCGGAATCTCGTTATCAAGTGTGTCTCTGAGGGCCAGCCGATAGGATACGCTGCTGCCATCGTCATTGACGATCGTGCCGGTGCCCAGGCTGTTAAAGATGGGTACGCCCGTGGCTTCCGAGAGCTTGACGCGGAAAGTCTCGTTGGGTTCGACGTCCGTGTCGCCATTGACGAGTACTGCCACCAATTGTGAAGTACTCCCAGGGGCAAAGGTCACGGTGCCCACTGTCTGCTGGTAGTCACCATCGGAGATCGTGGCCGTAAGATCTTCCGTGCCATACACCACTGTGACGGTGTCTTGCGACGGTCGCGAGAGCGAAACCGTGAACACGGCGTTGCTCGTGCCGCCGTTGCCTTCGACGACGACCGCGTCGGAGATCGAAAGTCCCTGCGTAATAATCGTGCCCACGGCCAAATCGTCGCCAATAATCACGCCCGGCGGAGTGACGCTCGACAGGTTCAAGAAGAACGACTGATCGGGCTTAGGTCCGCTGCTGCTGAGGATGGTGACTGTGACGGTTTGGCTGCGAGGTCCGTCGGGCAAGAATAGCAGATTGCCGGTCGCCTGCAGATAGTCGACGCCGGCGGTTGCCGTGCCGTTGCTGGTCGCATAGCCAACCGACACCGGCTGAGTCGCCAGCCCGCTCAATGTCACCGTGAACACGGCCGTGGTCGGATTTGCGCCGGCCGCGACGCTCACGTCGTTCTGGACGCTGATTGTCGCCGGTCCGTCATCGTCGACAATCGTCAGGGTAGCGGAGTCGGAACTTGTGGAGCCCGAGATCGCGTTGACGTTGAGTGTGAAAGATTCGTTCGCTTCGGTCATCTCGTCACCCAGCACCTGGACCGTCACCAGCTTCGTGGTTTCGCCCGGCGCGAAGGTGAGCGTGCCGCTCACGGCGTTGTAGTCACCATTGGCGACCTTAGCTGTACCATCTTGCGTTGCGTATGTGACGAGGACCTGTTCGGCGGATATTTCCGAGAGGCTCACCGTGAAGACGTAGTCTTCTGAACCCGAATTGCCTTCGTCTGCCTGAATGTCCGGACCGACAGACACTTCGACACCCGTCAGCGCCGGGTTGATCACGATCACGGCCTGACCGGTGGCGATCTCGGCGTTGAACGAGGGAGAGCTCAAATTGACGAAGAATTGTTCGACCGCTTCGACGGTCGTGTCGCCGAGGATCGTGACCGGAACGACTTGCGTCAGCGGCGCGCCAGGGTTGAAGGTCAGCGTGCCGCTGGTGGCGGTGTAGTCTGAACCCGCCGCGGCCGAATCGTTGGCCATCGAGTACAGCACGGTGACCGCGCCCGCGGGCGGCGATGCCAGCGTTACGGTGAAAGAGGCTTGCGTGGTGCTGCCAGCGACGGCGTCGACCTGGCTGCCGGTGATCGAGAGCGATCCGAGGATGTCGTCATTCAGGATTGTCCCCAAACCGCTTGCGTCAGCCAGATCGGTGTTAGCGCTGTTGCCCGATAGGTTGACGGTAAAAGTCTCGTTAGATTCGACGTTCTGGTCGCCCTTGACGGTGACACTGATCACGGCGGTGGTTTGACCAGGTGCGAAGGTCAGGGTGCCGCTGGTGGCCGTGTAGTCGCCGGGGGCAACCGCGGTACCATTGCTGGTGGCAAACGCAACGGTAGCCTGCTCAGCCAGTGCTTCCGACAGCGTGACCGTGAACAGGAATGCGTTGTCGGCGTTTGTTTCCGATTGAGTAACGTCCGAGATCGAGAACTGGGGCACGCTTGTGCCGATGATCTCGAGCGTGTCGCCCACAAATACGACATTCTCCGGCGGCAGAGGCGTCGTTGCGGTATAGACGCCATTAACGTGATCCAGATCGGTGGTGTCCAACGTGGGCGTGAACGTCTGAACGCCGGCGGCCGTCGCGGTCAGCACGACGCTAAACAGGAACTGCGGGGCGTTGCCTGGCCCCGTCAGATTGCCCGAGCCGGCAAAGCCGATCACCCGCCCCTGTGCAAGGGTGAAGTCGGACGACAGGTTGAAGAACGAGCCAACCTCGGGAGTTTGTGAAGTATTGATCGACGACAAACTTGAATTGAAGAAGATGTCCGTGGCGGCCGAGTTCACCCCGCGGAAATTCGGATTCGTCGGAGCCGGATCGCGAATATCTTGAACGATCGTCTGCAGCTTAAACTGCTGACCGACGGAGATTTGCGTGATCTCGTTGCCACTCAAGTCTGTCACGACGGTGCTGATCCGCAGGATCGGTTCGGCCAAGAGCTGATTGATTACCGCCAACGCATCCGCCGTATTCACCCGGCCATCACCCGTGACATCCACGTACGACGGACGCGGCGCGCCTGCCAGCGAAGACAACGGCGTGGCCTGGTCGACCGAAAGTCCCCGCGCGCCATTCCGCAACAGATCGTTGAACACCGCGAGCAGGTCGCTGGTGTTCAACCGCTGGTCGAAGTTGACGTCCGCCGGATAGAGCGTGTTGTGCCAGCCCGAGACGATGTCGCCGGCCAACATTTCGCGACGTTCCAGCAGTTCAAGCGTTCCCGTGCGACGACCCAGGCTCAAACGGCGCGTGGCGGCAGGTCGGCGGGTTGAAGTCGCGCGGCGACGGCGGTTCAGTTTCATGGTTGCCTTCTCTAAGTGTCAGCCAGATCGGTGCGGCACAAGATCGCTGCCGCAACGGTTCTCACTATTCCAATTCGCTCGAAACTCTCGTCAAATTCTTCACTCGAAACTTCATCACACGGTAATTCGGGTTTCCAGTTCGTCATCGAGATCTCCCAGAATGCCATCCAGATCGGCATCCCAGGAATCAGATCCGTCGACGTCCACAAACTGCGGCATCTCTTCGTACATCACCCGGTCAACCGAACGCGAACTCAAGCTGCCACCAGCATCGGACGCCGCCACCGCGGGGACTGCAACGGGCTCGTCGGCCGGCGCCGACTTCTGCTGGTTTGCAGCCAGGCCAATCGAAACCGCGTTGGCATCGCCCATATCTGGCAAGGCAGCCAGCGGAGCGGCCTCGGGACTCGATTCGTCGGCCATCGCTGCCAGAGGCGCGGGACTAGGCGGACTCAAGATGTAATTGATCACCGCCAGCAAGTCCGAGGTGTTCAATCGCCCGTCGCCCGTAGGATCAAGGTACGGCGGCGGAGTAGCTACCAGGGGCAACTGGCCACCCTGATTCAACAGAATCCGGTTGATAAGTAGCAGCAGATCCGAGCCGTTGACCCGACCATCGTCGTTGACGTCGACCGGGTTTTCCGGGTTCTGCCACGGGCTAGCGATTGTATCCGTCAGGTTGACGACAAACTTCGCGACGCCATCCGTCGTATTGTTTTGTAGAGCATTGCCCGCGATGTCCTTGATCGCATTCGCGCCCGTGTTGATCAAGGTGATTTCATAAATGCCGTTGATCCACAGCCCCTGGGCGGGAATGAGCCGTGCGATCCGGCTGTTCGTGTCGTACGACAGCAGGTAATCCAACCCCGCAACAAGTGGCGCGGTGACTCCGTTGACCGTGCGGGTCACGACGAAGCTGGCGGGCAGTACGGTGGTAGCATCGATGCCGACACCCCCATCCAGCAACTGGATCGAGAAGTCGGTGAGCAGTGCGTTGAGCAACGTGACCTGGTTCGCGGCCGTGTTGCGATCGTTGCCCGCGGCATCGTTGTCGACGGGATTGATGAGCTGCGCCGTTGGCCCGAGGAAGTCGGCTCGCTCCAGAGCACCGCGATCCTTGAACGCATTGCCACCCACACCGGCGGGCGGCGCGACGGTAGGATCGTCCACGCGCTGCTGACCGAGCAGATCGCCTGGCGGCGCCAGAATCGGTGAAGGCGCGAATCCCACCGGCGAGATAACGTTGAGCAGTTCTGCCCGATCCAGCAGCGAGTCGATGCTGCTGTCGATGGCCTTGCTCTTAGCGTCGAGATAGAAGTTGCCGGCCTCTTCATTCACGAACAGCGGATCGTTGGCCCCCAGGGCGATCGCCAGCGTTTCGCTTCCTCCGGCCAGGTTCTTTCGATTGTTCTGGTAGACGTTGGCACTTACGACGGCCCCGCTCGCGGCCGAAGCGGCGTCGACGTAGATCGCGGCCCCTATCCCGCCGAAGGCGCTGATCTGTGGCACTTCCGTAATATTCGCAATCACGTTGTTAAGAATCGACGGACTCGACGTGTTACTCGCCGCGATGCCAATTCGGGCTTGATAGACCGTGTTGTTGACCACCCGTACGAACGGCACGAACAGCTCGATGTCGCGCCTGAAAATCGGATTGCCATCTCGATAGAAGAACCGGTCATCAGATTCTCGCGTGTTGTACGTAAAGTCGGCATTCGGATCGCCGCCGACTTGAATGCCTGTGCGTCCGCTGTCGATAACCAGGTTATTCTTGAGCGTGACGCCGGGCACCCATCCGCGCGAGTTGACAGCGGGCAATAGTCCCGTTGCACCCGCGTTGCCTGCCACGCCGATCGGGAACAGGCCCCACGCAGTTCCTGCGAAGCCCGTCTCGTCAATCTGGTTCAACTTCGGCACGACTTGAATGCCTACGCCGAACGAATGGCTGACCGTGGCGTTCTGCACGATGGTCTGGCCTGGCGGAATAGCACTGGCCTGCGGCCGGGTGTCACCGACACCGTCATACTTGATGATTCCCGGAGCACCAGGGAAGTCCGAAACGACTTGCAAGGCGTCGAACAGGTCGACGCGGGCGCCGTTGTTGGCGGCTCGGGCGCGGACCTTGAAGCTGCGGCTTGTGACAGCGCCATTAATGGCATTGGCAATCGCCTGGGCAACTTGGGCCTCACTCGTCATGCCCCCGATCGAGATCAAAACACTGTTGGCAATGCTCTGGCTCGCATTCGTATCGAACTCAAAGGTCAGCTTCAGCAAGCCGTCGTCGATCTGGAAGCTAACGCCATCCAATCCAGTCGACGGAGTTGGCGCTACCAGAGTGAAACCTTGAGCAAGGCGATCGTTGACGTCAAAGGTCGCCGCGAGATCGAACCCATTTGAGCCAACCGCCGTGTAGCGATCCGCAGGACGGATCTGAAGTTGGTAAGCGCCGGTCACGATTTGCGACGGCAGGAAAGACGGCTTCGGAACAGGTACGAATCCTTGGGTCGCTTCGGCATTCGTTACCATTTCGCCGCGCGAAGCAAAGCCGACGATGAAGTCGTCCAGATAGACGCCTTCAAAGAACTCGCTCGAGCGATCTCGGCTGCGCGAGTTGAAGTTGCCGTTTTCGTCGCCCGTGTACTGGACGGTCGAGAACCTGAACGGCCCTGCATCGGTCACTGTGTGGGTGCCGAAGAATCGCAGTTCTCCGCCGACGACTTTCGCCGTGGTGAACGCATTGGGGTCATCCAAGGCCGGATCCATGAACGTCAGGTCGAGTGCGGCGGCAATCTTGCGAGCGACCTGTTCGGCCGTGTCGTTATCACTGATTTGGATATCATTCGGAGCGGATGGCGCGCTCTTGACCAGTCGATAGGTCGCGCTTGTCGGACCACCGGGGCTGTTTCCAGCGACGGTAAACTGCGAATTGTTTGGAATACGGCTGCCTGGAATGGTGCTAAGTACGCGGCCGAGTTGTCCGACGTCAGATCCCATCGATCCGGCGGTCGAGAACTGAAGGCGAAGCCGGATGTTCTTTTGGCCGGCGAAATCGCCCAAATCGACGCGGGCTTGCCGCCACACGACTTCATCCGAGCCTTCGAGCGTAGTGCTGTCCCAGAGACTTTGCACTTTCTGCTTCGCAGCGAGGGAGCCCCCACCCGTGTACGCTCCGCCGCTGGGCGTGTTGAATGAGGGGCTCTCGCTACTGCCTGGGACAACGTTACTGGTTGCCAGCAAGCTCCAGCCGACGCCGTCCGTTGATGCGTAAACGCGGAAGGCATCGGTGGCCGAACTCGACGAAGTGCGAGTCGAGTTGTTGTCCGGCGTATCGAGAAAGTAGTTGAAGTACAGTGTCGGCTTGTCGTAAGCGCTGTAGCCTTCGAGACTGAACCCGTCCGAAGTGATGCTGCCATAGGTGCCACCGGGAACCGCGTAGCTGTCCTGCAAGGCGGTGTTGCTGCCAATGGCCCCGCCGAGCGGCTGATTGCCGGTCACGCCAAAGTAGTAGCTGGTGCCACCATTGGTCGTCTGTGCGATGATTTCGCGGTTTATCGCACCGTGGTACGCGGACTCGATGCCGTGGCCGGCGTCGGCGGCTCGGTTCGATGTCGCGCCCCACAGGTTGTAGTCGAAAGGTGAAAGCGCGATGCCTTGAACGTTCTGCAAGCCGGTGTCGAGCGTTGCCGATCCGTTGACGAACACGCCCCGCATGTTGCCGTTGGTGTCGAAGGCGTACATCCGGCCCTCGGTATCCATCGCGAACAGCATGTTGGCGTAAGCGCCCCCTTCGACGTTCTGTGGACCTGCGACCAGCGTCGTGATCGTTCGGCCGCCGACCGCGATTTGCTTCGGTGGAAAACCGGTGTCAATGTTGACCTCGTCCGTGGCGTCACTGACATTCCAATTGTTCGACAGCCGGAACAGACGACCATTGCCGGTGATGGTGTACATTTCGCCGCCGACAATTGCCATGCCCACCATCTGGTCAACGGCGAGATTCGCGCCGCCGATCGTCAAAATGCCCAAAGGAACGAAGTTAGTCAACGCCCTGGGATTAGCGGAATCTGCATCCCATGGCCCGCCGTCCGAAAGGTGCAATACCTCGCCGGTATCCGGATCGAGTTCGACGAGGATATTCTGCATGAGACCCACGATACCTGGCGGGGTCGTTCGCTGAGCCATCGCGAACAACTTGCGTTGCCCGGAATTCTGCGACTGAAAGAACGTCATCGCCGTGTATCGCAGCGGCGAGTCCGTCTGTTGCGTAGGCCAGGGCTGCCCTTCCTCCTTTTCGCCGTTGATGACCGACAGTTGGGTACCATCGTCTAACAGTTCCGTCCCATCGACTAGTGAATCGATCAAGTTTCCCGTCGCGGTGTTGATGCGCGCATAGTTGCCGGACGTGTCATTCGAGTTCCCAAACTCCAAGGTCATGAGTTGACCGTCGTTGCGCATCGCAATCTGACTCTCGCCCTGGACCGTCAAACCGACGCCACCAGTGGTCATCAGTTGCCCCGTGAACGGGTTCACGGTCACCAGGCTCTGGCTGCCGTTTCGAATCTGGTTGACGAACATTACCACGTCGCCCAAGTGGTAGTCGTCGACGTAGTTCGGTAGACCGCCTCCAAACAATTGCCCGGAAGGTCCCGCGGTGGTGATGCCGCTACCGCTGGAACCGACGCGATCGTCGATGATTCGCCTGGTCGAGTCCACTGGCTCCAATCGCACCAGCGGATTGAACGGCACCAGCGGATCGCTGCTACCTTCCAAGAAGCTCGCCATGAGCTGATCTGGAAGTAACGCGTTCGAAGTGATCGAGACGTAGTAAACGACTTCGCTCGAAAGTTCGTCGCCAACTGGGCCTCCCCCCGGCAGTACCACGGAACCCAGGGTCGGATCAAGTACGCCGTAAGATCCGTGCCGGAGATTGGTCGTGTCGTTGCCAATTCCGCCTACGTTCGGGCGCGGCAGCGAATCTGCAATCTCACCGTCACGGGCAATCATGATCAAGGTGCCGGTCGAGTCGTACAGCGACAAAGTGGTGTCGGGGCGGCCCAGACCATCCGCAAAGTTGACCTGCAGCATCGCGGCGAAATAAGTCTGGATATCGCCAAACGCCTGCACTTGTTCGAAGTTCACGTTGAACTTGTACCAATCCGCACCGGTGGTCAGGTTGCCCGCGACTTCGATCGTGCTGTTGTCCGACTCAAGCAGGTTCCCGAGATCTTGGGCATTCGCAAACTCGTGATTGCCATCGACGAACAGGCCATTTTCGTCGATCGTCTGGATCGTCGTTTGCTTCGTGTTCGATACCAGAGCCGACTGTTGCGGTTTGCCGATGATCTCGATGCCGTTGTTCGCATAACGAATGTCCGCGTAGCGGATCGCGGAACCGGCGAACTGATCGATCTCCTGCAACCGCACTTGCAACACGTAGCTGCCTTTGGTGATTCCGCCCGTCAGATTATTCAAGTCGGCGCTGTTCGATCGCACCCGAACGTAGTACGTATTCACGCTGCCGGCGGCCCCGGTCAACCGAACCCGCATGCCGGCGTCCTTCTCGTTAGTCGAGTAGAAGTCGGGGCTCGCGAAAGCACTGCTCAACTCGGCGCCTGATTTCAACCGTTTCGCCGATCCGACAAGCAGCGACGGATTGCTGTCCTCCGCCAGCGAGTCGTTGCTGCGGGCAACGACGGCGCCGTTGGCATCGACCAGTTCCACCACGGAGTCAAGCGCGGTGGCGGTGCGATCGATGTCGAACCAGACCATGGTCCCGGCGGTGGCTCGGAAACTGTAGACGTCGACGTCGGCTCCGCCGGGACTGTTCGTGGCCTGGCTCAAATTGCCATAGATCTCGAAACCGAGCCGGACGTTGTCGTTGGCGCTGAGCAGATCCTTGGCCAGTTCGCCGATGGATTGCGCAGTGTTGGGCGATCGGTTCGCATCACCGCTCGAGGTAAAGCCTTGCTCAGTTTCGTTGACGATCTCGACGTTCGTATCGTTGCTATACATGTCAAGCCGGACGCTGCCCCAGTCGCCGGCACGAACGACGTCTTGCGCTGGGCCGATTACCGGGCCACCAGCGACGCGTCCCAAAATCGCGACTTCGCCGGTCACCGAATCGACCGCCCACGGCACGAAGCGGTTGAACCCACTGGGACCTTCGAAGGTAGTGCGGTACGGAGTACCGATGTTCAGGTCACCTTCACTGATTTGCGCGGCGGTAAAGCCGTCGATACTGGCGGCGGTGGCGGACATGACGTTACCGCCCCCCGCGCGAAGCGCGAAATCGGCCAGGAAGTCGTATTGGATCGCCGAGCTATCCTGCGCCATGACCAACAGACCGCCGCCCTTGTTGTCCACGTAGTTGATTAGACTCGCTTTGACATCGTTTAGGCTGGCGAGGTGGAAGTCAGACACGCCGCCCCACCACTTGGTGCCCTGTTGTTCCTGGGCACGCCCGACAGGAAGCGAATAGCCCGGTCCATCATCGTCGATCGCGAACGGAGAATTACCGTGCGAGGGAATGAAGATAGCCGCATATTGGCCGTTGGCTGCAGCACTAATGCCGCCAGCGATTTCCGGGCCATTGTCGGCAAAGGTAACCTGCAGGCCAAGCTGCCCCGCGGCCCAGCGAATCGCCTCAGCGCTATAGGGAACACCCAAATCAGACCCATCTGGAGCCGTCTCCCAGCCGATCACCAGAATGCTGTTCGGCTTGTTGACGACTCGGGAGTTCTCAAATACGTACCTGAGCTCGTCTCGAAGTGTGTCCCAGCCGTCGAGGCCTGCCGATGATCGGCCGTGAACATCGCGGGCCGTGGTATCCAACATGATCGGTCCCGTGGTCGCGCTATTTGCTGGAACCGGGGCGATCACGCCCTTGGTGTTGCGGGTGTCTTTCTGCGGCTGTCCCTGCGGAGTCAGCCCAGCGCCGACGGTATCGTCCTTAAGCGAAGTGATGACAACTGGGCGTCCCGCGGTGCCCACGATCTGCAAGCTGCCGCCCAGGCGATCGCGGATGTCGAGAGCCTCGCCGCCCGCCACGAGATCGACATTGGTGCCCAACATTTTGACGACCAGGCTCTCGGTCGGGCTGCTCTGCAGACGCAGGGTACCGCTGAGCGACTGCTGATTGCCGGTCGTAACCGAGTCGCGCACAACGTGTACGATGTCGGTATCATCCCAGATCGAATTGGTGGTGATCAGTCCGCCGCGCACGACCATGCCGTTGATCGAGTTGTCGCCGACCAGATTGTTGCGAATGAGCGGACCGGTGTTCTTGGGGAAGGAGCCGGCCAGACCGATTGCGCCGCGACTGCGTCCCCAATCGTCAACCAGCGTTGCGTTGAGCGAATTGACATTGACGCTGACGGCGGCTCCGCCCAGATTGCCTTCGAAGATGTTGTTCAAAATGACCGGTTGGGCACCGCGAATATAGATCACCGCGGCGTCCGAACTGCCGCGACCGTTTCGGTCACCACCGCCGGCCAGTCGGTTCGCCTGGAACGTCGAGTTCGCGACGCGGACCTGGGCCTGGTGGATCTCGATCGGATCCATGGAGCTCAAGAAACCCTCGAATCGCACGTCGCCGCCGGCGAAGGCGACCAACGTATAATCTAAACTGGCCATCGAGGTAGGGCCAAACAAGAAACCGCCCCAATCACCCGCGGTCGGTCCCACCACGTCAGGTTGCGAAGGATTACCATTGTTGCTCGTATCCGAGCTGCCGCTGCGTCCATAGCGGTCATCGTACAGCGAAGTGAAAATGATCGGCCGATTGAGCGTACCCTCGGCGATCAAGGTGCCACCGACTTCCGTTTCGAAACGACCGCCCGCAAGCTTGAAAACCGTGCCCGGATCGATCATCAGGCTGCCGCTGGGGCGTGACTGCGGACTGCCGACAGAGCCCGTCATTCCGCCGGGATTGCCGTTGATCACCAAGGTTTCGGTGAGAATGTGCACGATGTCGGTGTTGGCAATTCGGCCAGTGACCGTCAACTCGTCCAGCACGCGACCGGTTTGGGAACTGGTCTCGATCGCGATGAACAGGCCGTTGAGTGAGTTCTGGGTGAGCCTGTTGCCATAAATCTTGGGACCGACGCGGGTGTAGTCCGCGTAGTAAGCAGCCCCCTGGAACTGGCTCTCTTCGAAGCTGTTGGGGGTGGCCGACATGGCGGCATCAGCGCTATCGATTACCGTGTTGAAGGTGAGCGTCGGCCTGGCGGTCTCCATGTGGATGGGCCGATAGACGTCGGTCTCGCCGTTGACGGTTACAGCACCACCGCCGTAGCTGATGCGAGCCATGTTGACATAGTTGAGGAACACGCCGTTGGCTTCGAGATCTGAGTCGTTGCGGAAGACGATACCGCCCCAGTTGCCCTTGGTCACGCCAGGGAGATTAGGCACCGGAGCGCCAATCGTATTGTCGTAGTAAGAGGTGAAGTACACCTGATTCGTGGGCGTGCCAAGCACCTGCAGTGCGCCTTGCGAGCGGTCGATGCTCGTGGGATCGACCGACCCGGCGTTGACGTTCGCCCCCCGCAGCTTCAGGATTGCGCCGGCATCAACCATGACCGTGACGCCGCGCGGAATTTCAAAACGCGTGCCGTCGGAAAGAGCTCCGCCAATGGCGTCGAAGCCGATGTTGTATGCAGCGTTGTCGCCGACCGTGGCCAGGTTTCCGTCAGCGCCGCCATTGCCCACGACGCGCACGATCGTCCCCACGGGTGCTGCCGCCAGGGCATCACTGATCCGGGTGTAAGGATTCGTGATCTCGCCGAGCGGGCCTGTTCCGCCGGTTGACGCCTTGTCGACGTACCGGGTTGGGGCCACCTTGAACCAAAAGTTATTCACGCCGCCTGCGACGCCATCGTTATCGCCGTCCAGGCGATTATCCGACAGGTCGCGAATGCCGTCCGCAGCGGCCGTCGTGGTTGTGAAGCTCATCCGGAGTTGGAAGTCTCCAACCGTGGTTCCGCCGGCGCCGCTCTTGGCGACTCGCGGATCGAAATCCGTGTTTCCCGTGCTGGTCACAGCGACGTAGTAGGTACCTTCGCTCAGATCGAGCTGCAGGAACGAATCCTTGCCGAAGTAGTCGTCGTTGCGGGCGATGATGTTTCCGGCCACGTCGTAGAGGGTGATCACGCTATCGAGTGTGCTGTCTGCCGCTGCCACACCAACGGCGCGCATCCGCTCGGCAATCGTTTCGATATTCAGCCGCCCGGCCGTGGCGAGCGAGAATTTGTAGACGTTGATGTCGTTGCCCAGCGTCGGCCAGAGGTACCTGCCGTACAGAATGTCGAAGTCGCCGGGAAGGACGCCGTCGCTGATGCCGCTACCCTGGATGGCCGGGGCTTCGTAGTTGTGTCCCAGGCCGAGCAAGTGGCCGATCTCGTGCATTGTCGTGCGGAAGAAAGCACCGCGAGTTTCGCTGGCGCCCCAATTGACGATCGAGTTCATGATCGCGAGGTTGCCGCCGGCAACACCGCCAACTTCGAGATTGTCGACTAACACGCGCGGATCGCCGACGGCGATCGTAAAGCCTTGGCTGGCGGTTTCAACGAACTGCACGCCAAGGTAGTAACCGTAGTACTCGAAGACTTCGCGGACTCGGTCCTTCTGAGCTTCGGTGATCAGGTTGAACTGCGGAATGCCGTTCAGCGTGCCGAACTGCGACTGGAAGTTATAGGCCTTGACCTGGACCGCATTGGTGTTGGGACCTCCGTTGACGTGCGCGCTATTCGCGCCATCCGGCGCGTAGTTCTCGCGCTCGCCCGGCTCCAGGGGCGACCCTGGCCAGACGGCGCTGGTGGCGACGCTGCCGATCGTGCTGGTGATGGCCACGGTCTTGGTGCCGAGACCACTCGTGAAGGGATTGTTCAATTGGGCCGCGGAGGCGAACGCATCGCCTGCCGTCCCCGGTGAGAGATTCGTGAAACTGTTGGCCAGGGCTTCGCCCGTGCCGATGCGGAGGCGATAGGTGCCAGTGGCGGTGAGCGCGTCGGTGGCGAAGGTCAATGTCGCCTTGCCCGTGGTAGAGTCGTACGTCACCGACTGCGGATTGAAGCGAACGTCGTCCAGCGTGCTGGCCGTGGGATTGGCCGTATTTACATCGCTCGTGCGGATGAGCTGGTAGTTGGCCGGATTCTGAGCCGACGCCTGATGGAGCGGATCGTTGACGTTGAAATACACCTCGATCTTGTTCTGATTCTCAAGCGAGAGCTTGCCCTGCGCATCGCGCGTGATCGGCTGCGGGACGATGGCCACCACCTGCGGCGCCAGGTCGAGCTCGAAATTGCGCGTCAGGTTGGTGCCGCCCTGAAACGCTTTGCCAGCGGTATCCTCCAAACGATTGGCGCCGCTGCCAACAATGATCATCTGATAGTTCGCATCCGGCAGGTTCTCGTTGAACCGCACGACAACTTCATTCGGGAAGTTGGGGTTATCGACGCCGATATAGCCGGGCGTAATGGCGACGTCGTTGCCATTGCCCCAGGTCGTGTCTGAACTGCGGAGGAACTGGATCGAGGCGTTGCTGACCGTTGTTGCGTCGATGGGGGCGCTGAAGCGCAGCAGGATTTCGCGCGGGGCCTGCGACAGAATCGTAGCGTCGTTGATGACGATGCCCGTTGCCGGAATGGCCGCGAGGAGCTGCGGACCGTCGATCGCCATTAGCAGGCGCTCTTCGAACGGCTCCAGGCCCAGGCTGCGCTTCGCTTTACGCGGGGCTCGGGTCGAAAGAACCTTGCGTGACTTCCACTGCTCGAGTGCGCGCCGACCCGAAATACTCTGCCAGATCGCCATGGATAGCTTTCCTGGTGCTTTACGAAACCTGTTCTCTGAAAAGTTCCGATAGAGGGGGAGTAGAGATTATGCTTGCCGGTAAGTGGCGAGACAACCCAAATACCCCACTTTATCTATATCAACACCCGACTTCGTCACTGCGCTTGTTTCTTGAACCAACAGACGCGCCGGAGCGCGCAGGAAGGCGAACCAGGGGGAGTGCGTATGCATCGAGCGGAAGGACGCTGCCTGTTCCTGGGGCATCGTCCGAGGTGTCAACCTCTCCATATGCGCACATGCCCTATAACGATTCAAGTCCCGCCCGGCGATTTCTCCGAAAAACTTCGGAAAAATTATCCATCCGGCACAGCGTGACAGGGTGAAAGATGCTGGTCGGTGCGCGCCGCGATAATGCGGCGTCGAGCCGTGGTTCTGGCTCACGCGCAGTGCCTCGAAGTGCCGCCAAGCCAAACTCGCCTGGTCGCGAGTTCCTTGCCCCATGCCTGTCCGTGCGGCTCCGACCTCTTTCCTCTCTGTTCGCGCAGTTCCGTGGTGGCGCTTGCGTTACTTTCGGACCGCCCCCGAACAATTATTCCCGGGCCAGCCGTCACAACGCGTACAGCTTAAACACCGTTCGCGTGTTCGACGGACCGAGTGGGAACGGAACAATGTACTATTAAGCCAGAGCGGCGAAAAAGCCGCCTGCCATCCAGCCGGCAAACCAGGTGCCCAGCTTCTCTTCGAGCTCGTTTACGGGCGCAACGGCCGATGCCGCGGCAATTGCGGTCGGTAATGTCTCACCCTGAGCCAATGCCATGAGCAGCAGGTACTGCGGTTCGTCCAATTCGAACCTTTCGACCACAAAGTCTCGCCGACAGATGGCCAGCCAGTGATGCTCAGCCACGGGAGTAACCGGCGTGAGTTCATCCTTCCGATCGCCCCAGTAGCCGCTCACGTCATGTCCGAACGCCAGCAGTCGCAGGCAGGGCGCCGGCGCCAGGCGAATCTTCTGCCAACCCTCCGGATCGAGCCCAGCCAGCCTGGCCGGATCGAGTGAGCCCGTCTGCTCCGTCCCGGGACCGTCATAGACTTCGTACAGGGCCCGTTCGAGCGAGGCCAGCTCGATGACGAATTCCGGCCACTTGTCGCCAGAACCTTCCGGAGTTTCTCGGGCGTGCAGCCGCGACTCCGCGAGAAATGCCGGAAAACGTCGGCCCAGTTCGCAGAGCGTGTAACTCGCGGAAGGGTAGTTTTGCAGGTAGCCGAACGAGAGCGCCCCGAACAGCTCCTCGCCGACGGCATACCGCGTGACCGCAAACTCCTCGTCCAGGCACTCCATCAGCCGGGCATGATAGGCGTTCACATAAATCTCGAGTCGATTCGCGCTTGAAAGTGCTCGCGAGGGCAGGATCACCTCGGGAAGTCGGTCCAGCGTGATCTCAATCTCACGCCGGGCGGCCGGAGATTCGACTCCCTCGCTCACTCCGCCGGGGTGCATCAGGATACTTTGCATCCAGCGCTGTACCTGTGCCAGCCGCGGCTCGGGCGGCTTGCTCGGATCGATGGATTCAAGGGCATCTGGGTCGTTAGTCACTCTGCGCTCCGCACTAACGAATCTCGGGCACAATGTAAGAGATCGGATTCGAAACGCCCGCGGCTACCGGTTCGTCATCCGCGGCCGGGGCGGGCCTGACCAGCGGCACTTCGTTGACCGCGCCACCCATATACTGGCGGGCCTTGAGCACCTCGGCATGCACCACGGGAAACTCCGGGATTTTGGCGTCCCATTCCAGCAGAGTCGACGCGCCGCCGGTCCGCTGGTGGGCCAGCCGATAAAGCTCCCAGACCGGGTCGATCACGTGGTTGTCATGCGTGTCGATAATGTGTGTGCGGCAGTCGGTGTGACCGGCCAGGTGAAATTGCACCACCCGGTGATGCGGCACGCGCTCGACATACTCGCGAGGATCAAAATCATGGTTCACGCTCGAAACGTACACGTTATTCACGTCGAGCAGCAGCCCGCAATTCGTGGCCGCGGCCAACTGACTAAGAAACTCCCATTCGGTGAGCGTGGAACCCGCAAACGTTACGTACGAACTAGGGTTTTCCAGAACCAGCGGTCGTTCCAGAAAATCCTGCACGACGTTAACCCGCGTAATCACATGTTCCAGCGAGTCCTCGTGGAGCGGCAGCGGCAGCAGGTCATGCGCGTTCAAACCAAGCACGCCCGTCCAGCACAAATGATCCGAAATCCAGCGGGGGTTGATTTCGTCAGCGAGCCGCCGGAGCTTCTTCAGGTACTCGAAATTCAAGGGGTCCGTGCTGCCGATCGAGAGCGACACACCGTGCATGACGACGGGATAGCGTTCGGCGATCGCTTCCAGGACATAGCGAGCGCGGCCGCGAGAATCCATGAAGTTCTCGGAAATCACCTCGAACCAGTCGACTTCCGGCTCGTGCGCCAGGATGTAGGGAAAATGGACCGAGCGTAGTCCGACCCCCAAACCCAGATTCTCCATGCCCAATCGGGCGCCTGTGGCCATCGTAAACTCCGTGTCCAGCCTCGACAAAAAGAAACACGGCACGAGCAGAACGTGGATGTTCCACTCGTGCCGTGAATTGTACCGTGAAGCTGAAGCGGAGTCGCTTAGGACTTCTTGGCGGGAGCGGGGCCAACTTCTTTGCCTTCGGCCTTCATAAGTTCTTCAAAACGCTTGCGAGCCTTCTTCCAGGCGCCACTTGAAAGCGGCACCGCGCACTCGCCCTTGCCTTTACACTCATTCTCGCCGGGCTTCGCGCCGCAGCCGCCCTGGCCGCGACACTCGTTCTTGTAGTGGCACAGGTGTGCCTTGGCGGTGGCGCAGGCACCCTGTCCGGCACAGGCATTATCTTTCGTGCTACCCAACCCCTTGCACATGTTGATGCCGCGGCAGATGTGCGGCTCGCCCAGGATGGGGTTTTTCTTCTTGTCTTTCTGGGGTGGTTTCGCATCTTCAGCCTGCGCTGATGAGCCGAGCGAAGCCCCCGCCAGCAGTCCGCCCACGGCGGCCGCCGTCAGACGCTGAAAGTCACGCCGATTGAGTCCCGAGTTTTCCATCGCCAAGTCCTGTAGTTGAAGTTCAAGTTGAAGATTTGACGCTGCGAGCCCTAGCAAATCCTGCGCGAGCGCCCCACATTAACGTACCACTCGATCCGCCCTCACGCCAACGACCTCTCCGCACATGGCGTGCCTAAGTTGATTGGAACGCAAGATTTACAGCTCATTTACGTCCGGTTGTGCGACCGACACCTTGGCGATCTGGTCGTGCATTTGCTGGAGGTACGCCCGGCTGTAAGCGTCGGTTTTCAATCTGCCTGACGTGAGAAGGCCCGCACATCGGTCAGGGCGGGTCGCAAAAATGGACGTACTCTCCGCGATGCTAGCCGCTACACGGCGATGACATGCCAGGCGCTAGACGAGATGGTCCAATCGACCGGTGGCATCGCCCAGTTCATTCACCGAAGACTCCATTCGGTCGAGCATCGAGAGAAAGAGATTATTGAGCGGCGTTTCTTTTTCCAGCTTCACGTGCCGGCCACTCTTGATGGTATCGCCACCGCGTCCGGCGACCAGAATCGGCAAATCGTCGTGATTGTGGCGGTTGCCGTCACCGATGCCGCTGCCGTAAAGCACCATCGAATTGTCGAGCAGAGTCCGCTCTCCTTCCTGAATGCCGTTGAGCTTTTCCAGGAAGTACGCCAGTTGCTTGACGTGGAACAGATTGATCTCGCGAATCTTCATCTGCTTCGCTTCGTCGCCGCCGTGGTGCGACAGATCGTGATGCCCGTCCGGTACGTCGATGAATGAATAGGAACGGTTACTGCCCTCGTTGGCCACGACGAACGTTCCCACGCGAGTCAGGTCGGCCTGCAGTGCCAGCGCCATAACGTCGTACATCAAGCGAATGTGCTGCTGGTAGTCGTCGGGGATACCATCCGGCTTCGGGTAGTCTGGTAGCGGCTGCGCTGGCAATTTCGTGGCGGCCGCGATCTGTTTTTCCAGTTCGCGGACCGATGTGAGATACTCCTCCAGCTTGCGTTGATCGCCCAGGCCCAGCTTCTGCTTCAAGTCTTTGGCATCACCCAACACCGCGTCGAGCACGCTCGCACGGTACTTTTCGGTTGGCTTCCCCTGCGAGAACAACCGCTCAAACGCCAGTTTCGGGTCGATCTCTTTGGCCTGCGGCGTGGTTTCCGTGCGCCACGAGATGTTCGTCGAGTACGAGCAACTGTAGCCAGAATCGCAATTGCCGGCTTGCGCGCCGCGATCGCACCCGAGTTCGAGCGAGGGGAACTTAGTGCGTTGTCCCACGCGACGGGCGGCCACCTGGTCGACGGAGACGCCCGTCCGAATGTCGGCGCCATGTGTCTTGCGGGGTTGCGTGCCGGTGAGAAACGCCGCCAGTGCGCGGGCGTGGTCGCCCGGTCCGTCGCCGTTGGCGCGGGCATGGTGCTGTGCGAGACCCGTGAGCACGAGCAGCCGATCCTTGACCGCCGCGAGTGGCTGCATGATATAGGGCAGTTCCCAATTATCGCCTTCGGCCGCGGGCGTCCAGTCCGGCATGTGCTTGCCGTTGGGCACGTAGACAAACACCATCCGCGTTGGCACACCCTTCTTCTCGCCGGCCAGCGCCAAGGCAGGCTTCATCGCATCCAATAGCGGTAGCGCCACGGCTGTCCCCAAACCTTTGAGGACTGTGCGCCGCGAAATGTGCGAACTCTTCGTCATGGTTCACCCCTTATCGCGCGCCGCTTCTGAAACGCATCGCTCTCGACAATTGCGAGTACCAAGCTCGAAAACTTGTAGTCCTGCTCTTTCGCTGCCCGGGCGATGTCGTCCACCGTGCAACGATCACTATACTCGATCCCCCGGCCGAGGGCATAAGTCAGCAGTTTCTCGGCCAGGCAGTTCACAAAATCACCTTGCCGAGCCAGCAGAATCTGCTTGAGCTCACCAGGACCGTCAAACTTCTCGCCTCCAGGAAGTTCGCCCGAGGCGTCGATTTCGTGCGGACCATCCATGTGACGCCAGCCGCCGATGCCGTCGAAGTTCTCCAGACCAAAGCCAAGCGGATCCATGCGATTATGACAAACCGCGCAGTTTGGATTCACGCGGTGCTGCTCCATCCTTTCGCGCAACGTGCCCGAAACGGCCGCATCCGCCTCTTCCAGCTCCGGCACATCGGGCGGCGGAGGCGGAGGTGGCGTGCCGAACAAGTTCTCCAGCACCCATTTGCCGCGTTTCACGGGCGACGTGCGCGTCGGGTTCGACGTGACCGTGAGAACGCTGGCCTGCGTGAGCACGCCGCCGCGCTGAGCCGGGTCGAGCGAGACCTTACGAAACTCCTTGCCCTTTACGTCGAGCATGCCATAGTGCACGGCCAACCGTTCGTCGACGAACGTGTAGTCTGCCTTCAGGAAGTCGAGCACGCTGCGGTCTTCGCGCATGATCTCGGCAAAGAACAGTTCCGTCTCGCGCTGCATCGAGCGTCTGAGCTGCTCGTCAAAGTTGGGATACTTCTCGCGATCGGGCGCGGCGACTTTCAGATTCCTGAGCTGCAGCCACTGACCAGCAAAGTTCTCGACCAGAGCGTCGGCTTTCTCATCGGCCAACATCCGTCGCACTTGCTTTTCGAGGTTGCCGTCGGTGCGCAGCGTGCCGGCTTTCGCCAACTCGAACAACTCGTCGTCCGGCATGCTGCTCCAGAGGAAATAACTTAGCCGTGTGGCCACCTCGAAGTCGTTCAGCGTGCGAATCTCAGACTCGCCGGGCCGAGGATCCAACTCAACCCGAAATAAGAAATGCGGTGAGCAGAGAATTGCTTGCAGCCCGAGGCTGACCGCGGAACCGAAGTTCTCGCCATCACGGTCGGCAAGTTCCACCAATTTCATCACGCGGTCCAGTTCCGCGTCTTCGACCGGTCGGCGGTAGGCCCGCCACATCAGATCGTGCAGGATCTCGCGCGCCGCAGCAAGTCGCGTGTCTGGCGTATATACTTTCGCCAGGATTCGTTGCACGGTATCAGGGTAAGGACCAGTGACTTCGAGGTCACGCAGATAGAGATTGCGATCCTGTGGTGGGTCAACCTCGTCGTCGTAGAAGTCATTTAGAAACTGGATCGAGACGGTGCGGCGGCCGCCTTTACCATCGAACCAAGCCTCGTAGGTCTCGGACTTCTCGCTCGTCGCTTTAACCTCGAACTCACGGATAAGATCCTTGTCCAGGTACACAGCCATGCGCACCGGATCAGCGCCCACCTGATCGCCCCAGGCCCGTACACGCAGCAGATACTGTGCCTTGCCATGCATCCTCAACTGGGTGCGGACTTCGACGGATTCATTTGTGATGATCCGCACGCCTTCGTTCAGAAGTTCGCCGCCGTTGACCTCGTTCGTGATCAGGTTCACCTGCTGGCCGCCGAGCACTCGGGACGTGATGTTCTCGGCCGCGGCCAAATATTTTTCGAGCAGGATCGGCGGCATCGAGAGCACGTCGCCGATATTGTCGAACCCGTAGCCAACGTCGTCCGAGGGAAAATCGTCCGCCGGCCGGAAGTCGACGCCCAGCAAATCGCGAATCGTGTTGTTGTACTCGTTGCGGTTCAATCGGCGGATGGTTACGCGGCCCGGATCGCGCGGCCCGTCGCCGCAGCCGGTCTTGGTCAGCTCCGCATCGATCCACCCGGTGAGCTTCGCCCTGTCGCCATCCACCAGCGGCTCTTCACCCTCGGGCGGCATTTCTCCAGAATGTAGTTTCTGAGCGATTTTGTCCCACTGTTCGCGATCGCTGGCGACGTCCAGGGTCTTGAACAGGGCGTCGAATGCCATGCCACCAGTCGGTTCTTCGCCCGTATGGCAGGCCGTACAGTGTGCTTTGAAGAGCGGGGCGAGTGAATCGGCGAATTGCTTCTTTGCCTCGGCTGCGACCTCATCTCCGCATGCCAAGCCTGGCCAGCCAAGAACGGCAGCTAGAGTCAGGCTCGCGAGTACGGTTGGGCGTCGAGGCATTGGGAGCGCTCGGATTGCGGCGTGCTGGAGTTAACTCACTTGCGAAACTATCGCAGACCCGGTGCAGGGCAGGGGGCAGGCAACGTGGCGGGGACCAATACGAGCGACTTGGCAAGTCAGTCAACACTGGCCGTCCCACTATCATATCAAACCCGCCTGATATGACCAATGTTTTGCAGGTTCCCGCGGAATGCTGGCATTCCTTGCCACAGGTCAAGTTCGACGAACCCAGGATCGCGGCGTGCAATGCCCGCTGCGGTAACTATCCGCCATACCTCTCCAGGTATCCCTCGACAGGCAGTTTTCGGGCGGTGTTCTCGGAGCTCATGTAGCGGATTTTGCCGAAGATCTTTCGCTCAGGTCCCCAGGGGCGATCGTAACGCCCCAGGCACCAGAAAATACCGCTGTAAGAATTCGGATCGCGCCCATCAACAGCGTACTTATTGTTGAGCTCGATCATCACGGCCAGGGCCTCGCGCGGCGAGGGCGTCCACTCCAGGATCTTTTTGCCCCACAGCATCCGCAGATAGTTGTGCATGCGCCCTTCGCGCACCAGCTGCCGCTGGGCGGCATTCCAGAGCTTGTCGTACGTCTCAGCGCGCTCGAGCTGACGGAGCGTGTAATGGTGCGAGCGTTTGTCGCGGGCATGTTTCTCGAGTGTCAGGCGGGCCCAATCGGGCAGCGACTCGTACTTGTCGTAGTCGTCGCGGTGAGCGCACATGTTGTAGCCCAGCTCGCGCCAGGTGATGAGTTCGTCGAGAAACGATTCGGCTGCCGGAGTCATGCCCCACCAGCCCTCGCGCTTGCCGGTGGCCTTGGCGGCGAGTTTCTTTGGCCCCCAGCCTTCGCGCTCGGCAAGCTTGTGAAATATCTCGTGCGTGGCGATGTGCCCAAAGTGCAGGTACGGCGACAGCCCGCTGGCCACGTCGGCCTCGGGATCATTGCGATCCTCGCCATAGCGAGCCAGATTGCGGTCCAGGAATCGCTTGAGCGTTTTGCCGGCAGCGACTGGCCCCCCGCGAAAGGAGGCGGGACCGACACGATGATCTATCGGCAGGTCGGACAAACCTCCGTCGGCCAATAGCCGTTCGAGTTTGGCCGCCGGCCAATTGTTCGTAATCGCTCGCGGAACCGTGGCCTTCGGCAATACAACGCGAGCTAATGGATTGGCTTTAGGACTAACCTCCAGATGCTCCGGCAGGTTCTTTTGCAGGAACCGCCGGAACTGATAGGCGCTCGTAAAGACTTGCTCGGTAGCGTGCAGCGGCCAAAGACCATTGGAGTCGACGATCTCGACGCGAACGGTCAGACGCCGCGCGGCCGCCGTGACCATTCGCGGCAAAAAAAACGCGGGAAACTCATCCGTCACAATCACGCAGGCACGTTCTGCAAGCGCCGCGAGCAACCCCTTGTCGGCATCGGGCGTCGGTTCCACATACGGATAATAGACGACCGTTGTGTCAGCGAGAGCCTCGCGATTGTCGAGCATGCCCTCGATGATGAACCGATGCAGCCGATCGCTGGCCCAAAGGTAACCAACTCGCAGCGGCTCGAATACGATCAGGGGTTTGCCGAGTTGCTTCGCCCAGTCGGCGGCACGCTCGAAGGCGAAGTTCCAACGCGTGCGTCGCGCGGCGATCATCCAGTACAGGATGTATTGCCCCTCCGTGCACACGGCGGCTTCATTCATAACGCGCACGCGAGCTGAACTGGTTTCTATTTCCACAGCACTCATGTTGAGAAGAGTTGAACCCCGGAAGAAACAGATACTCAGAATAAATCAGGCGAGCACATGCCCGAGCGCCGTCTGCAGTTCTGGGTACTGAAACGCATAGCCAGTCGCTGTGAGCCTCGCGGACCTGACGCGCTGACTTCCAAGCAGCAGCTCTTCACCCATTTGGCCGAAGGCGAGTTTGGCCGCGAAGGCGGGCATGGGGAAGATCGTCGGCCGCGAAAGCACGCGTCCCAGCGTCTTGGTGAATTCGGCATTTGTCACCGGGTGCGGCGCCACGACATTCACTGGTCCCGAAAGATCCGCATGATTCACGCTGTACAAGATCGAGCCGACGACGTCGTCGATTGCGACCCAACTCATGTACTGTCGGCCAGAGCCAATGACGCCGCCAAGCCCAAGCTTAAACGGCAAAAGCATCTTCGCCAGCGCGCCGCCGTCCTTGCTGAGAATGACTCCGAACCTCGTCATCACGACGCGCACGCCTGCCTCGCGCGCCGGTTCAGTTGCCGCCTCCCAATCGCGGCAAACGCTCGACAGAAAGTCACCGCTGCCGGAACTGCTCGTCTCGTCGAGCCATTCATCGCCGCGATTACCGTAGTAGCCGATGGCCGAAGCGTTCACTAAGACCCTGGGCCGAGGCTCGACCGAGGCGAGGACCTTGGAAATGGTCATCGTGGTGTCGATCCGGCTATTACGGATGGCCACCTTGCGATTCTCATTCCAGCGGCCGGCGGCAATGCTTTCGCCCGCCAGGTTGATCGCCGCTTCGCAACCGGCCAGTGCGGCCGGGTCGATCTTGCCTGCCTGGGGATCCCAGATCGCGGCCCCGGGCCCCGTCTGCTTGTGGTCGCGAACCAGCCGGATTACCTCGTGTCCTTGACTTTTGAGAGCCGGCACGAGTCGCGCGCCGACCAGTCCAGATGCACCGCTGACAATGATCTTCATGTCCGACGTCCCCTGATTTTCATCGATTCGCCAACCACAACGCTGCGCGCCGGAAGTGTAGCTCTTCGCCGTGCGGCCGAACAGATACTCAAATCCGGTACCTCCAACAGCGGTTGTCCCCGGCGGCCCGAGGTGCGATATTCGGCGACATCTGAACCGGCGTCTTAGGGCATAACCGCTAGTAGACGCCGCCCCTTAACCAACGGAGTTCGAGAACGAGCCATGTGCGCCCGAGTCTATAACTTTTCGGCCGGTCCGGCCGTGCTTCCCGTCAGAGTTTTGGAACAAGCCCAGGCCGCGGTCATGGAACTGCCCGGCGCCGGCGCCTCGATCCTCGAAATCAGCCACCGCAGCAAACCGTTCGCCGCCGTCCACGAGGAAGCCAAGGCCCTGCTTCGCGAACTGCTCGAAATTCCGTCCGGCTATTCGATCTTGTTCCTGCAAGGGGGATCCAGTCTGCAGTTCACGATGCTGCCGATGAACCTGCTCGGCGAAAAGCAGACGGCTGACTATATCCTTACCGGAACGTGGGGCAAGAAGGCTTTTGACGAAGCGCAGCGACTGGGGAGCGCGCACGTCGCCTGGAACGGCAAGTCCGATAACTATTCGCACTTACCTGCAGCGCAAGATCTGGATCACTCGTCGAATGCAGCCTATCTGCACTACACCGACAACGAAACGATCCAGGGCGTCGAGTTCCAATCGGTACCCGAAGCAGGCTCGATTCCGTTGGTGTGCGATACCTCGTCGAACTTTCTCTCCCGCCCGATCAACGTTGGCCGCTACGGCATCGTGTATGCCTGCGCGCAGAAGAACGCCGGCATCGCGGGCGTCACCGCGGTGATCATTCGCGACGACCTGCTCGAGCGCGTACCCAAGAACTTGCCGCCAATGCTCGATTACAAGTTGCAGGCCGAGAACGATTCGCTCTACAACACGCCGCCCGTGTTTGGAATCTACGTGCTGATGCTGATCTGCAAGTGGCTGAAGAACGAGGTAGGCGGCCTGGACGCCATGGCTCGCTTGAATCAAGAAAAGGCCAGGCTACTGTACGACGTGCTGGATGCGCACAGCGACTTCTATCGCGGTCACGCGCGCAAGGACAGCCGTTCGATGATGAACGTTACCTGGCGAATGCCGTCGGAAGAACTGGAGGCCGAGTTCCTCACGGCGGCGAAGGACCGCAACTTGATCGATCTAAAGGGACACCGCAGCGTCGGCGGAATTCGGGCGAGCATCTACAACGCGATGCCGCAGGCCGGTGTGGAAGCGCTCCGCGAACTGATGTTGGAGTTTCACAAGCAGCACGCGAAGTAAACGCGAAACCAGCGAGAGCAACGTACGGCGGGCTTTTCCTCTCGGCAGTTTCTTCCGCTCGAAAGATATCCGTCCGACAATCGCCCTGGGCCGCTGGCATGCGCCCGCGCATTCCAGTATCTTGCGAGGTGCTTCCTGCCGCCTGCACCCCGCCTTTTGCTGGAGTCGCCTGTTGACTCACATCGTAGAAGACACGCTCGTTCGCCGCGCTCGGCGTGAAGCCGCGCTCGCGCTTGCGATTTGGCTCGTGGCCTGCGTATACTCGGTCACATTCTGCTACCTGAACGGCTATGAGCGAACGGTCGACTCGCTCACGTTCGTGCTGTGGTTTCCGGATTGGGTGTTCTGGGGCATCGTCGTCCCCTGGTCAATCTGCATTCTGCTTTCGCTGCCGTTCGCCTATCGCCTGATGGGAGATGAACCCCTGGGCGAAGCGGTCGATTCGGAAGAGCCGCCAGCCTCGGACGAACACGAGGTGCAGCATGCCTGAAACGGTCACTCAGCTTTCCGTCGGTTACGGTCCCATCATCATGCTGCTGGCGATGATGGGTTTCTCGGTCTGGCTCGGCACGCAGGCTCAGAAGGCCGTCGAACGCGGCGGTTTCATGCAGGGTTACTTTCTGGGTAACCGCGGACTGGGGGCCTGGGCTCTCGCACTCACCGCCACCGTCCAGAGCGGCGGAACTTTCATGGGCTTTCCTTCCCTCGTCTACACACACGGCTGGATCGTCGCTCTGTGGATCGGCAGCTATATGGTCGTGCCAATCACCGGCTTCGCCGTGCTGGGAAAACGCTTCGCCCAGCTCTCGCGGCGTACCGGAGCAATCACGGTACCCGATCTTTTCGATGCGCGTTACGGCGACCAGCGAGTGGGGCTGGTCGCGTCTCTGGCGATCCTGGGCTTCCTCACGTTCCTGATGATCGCTCAGTTCAAGGCCGGCGCACTGGTGATGAAGCTCACTTGGCCTGGGACCGAAACGATGGCGCTGATTGAGACTGCAACTGCCGATGCAGCCCAACACGCCTACGACACCCGTTATTTGATTGGTCTCGGCGTGTTCGCCCTCACCGTCGTGGGCTACACCCTCATTGGCGGTTTTCTGGCGTCCGTTTGGACCGACATGTTCCAGAGCGTGTTGATGCTGATTGGGGTCGTGCTGCTGTTCGTGCTGATCGTGCCTTACGTCAGCCGCGACGGCATGGATCAACCCACGCTCAAGGCCGTCGCCGCCACAGGCGATGCGTACGCCTTTGGGCCAGGTTTCTCGACAACGGGGCTCGCGTTCTTGCCGCTCGGGGCGGCCGTGTCGTTTTTCTTTACGTGGCCGATCGGTGGCGTCGGCACCCCGGCCGGCATGGTACGCCTGATGGCTTGCAAGGACACTCCCACCATTCGCCGCTCGATCGTGCTGTTGTCCTTCTACAACGGTTTGATCTACTTGCCGCTGATCGTGATCTGCATCTGCGGCCGAGCGCTGATGCCCGGCGGCTTTGCGCCCGATGAGATCGTGCCGCGGCTGGCGATCTGGGCTGCGCCCGACGTTCCCGGGGGTTCGCTGGTCAGCGGTTTGATCCTGGCGGCACCGTTCGGCGCGGTGATGGCCACGGTCAGCACGTTCCTGGTAGTGATCGCTTCGGGCGTGGTTCGCGATATTTACCAGCGATTCCTGCGACCTCACGCGGAATCCAACGAAATCCGCTGGGTCACTTACGGCGTGATGGTGCTGCTCGGAGTGATCGGCGTAGTAGCGAATATCAACCCCGTGCAGTTTCTACAGAAGCTCGTGGTTTTTAGCACCAGCGCGACCGCGTCAACGTTTGTCGCGCCCGCGCTGATGCTCGCCTACTGGCGTAGAGCAACGGCCGCCGGATCACTGGCGGGTATGCTGGGCGGCGCTACGATGGTGCTCAGTCTCTTTACCGCCGGACCGCTTGTCGAAGGCAAACCGATGTTCGAGCCTTATCAATTGCTAGGGCTCGACCCGATCGTCTGGGGCTTGGCGGTCTCCAGCGCGCTTTCGGTATCAGTCAGTCTGATCACCTCGCCCCCGCCCGACGAGTTGGTCGCGAAGCTCTTCGATGCACCGCCAAGTGTCCGCGCAGCAACGCAATCCTGAATCCCCGGCAAGCAGAAACCAGGCAGAGGCACGACTGATGACCGACGGCGAAACCGTTCACGATCCGATGGAGAATCAGGTGACGCGCGGCGCGCAGATCATGACACTGATCGCAGCGTTCCTGGGCTGGATGTTCGATGGCCTTGAGATGGGCCTGTTTCCGCTCGTGGCCAGGCCGGCTTTGCGCGAGCTAATGGGCGCACAGGCCGATACGGAGATCGGCACCTGGATGGGCTGGATCACGGCCGGCTTTCTGGTTGGAGCGGCGGCGGGCGGCATCCTCTTCGGCTGGCTTGGTGATCGCATCGGCCGGGTCCGTGCCATGGTCTGGAGCGTGCTTTGCTATGCAATCTTTTCAGGACTATGCGGATTCGCCGAGACACCGCTACAGCTGGCCGGGCTCCGCTTTCTGGCCGCGCTGGGCATGGGCGGCGAATGGTCGCTTGGCGTCGCGCTCGTGATGGAGGTCTGGCCCGCGAAGAATCGTCCCGTGCTGGCTGGACTCATCGGCGGGGCATCGAACGTCGGCTTTTTGCTCATTGCGATCGTTGGCCTGGGACTGTCGCAGTTCATCGTTGGCGCCGAAGACTTTCTGCGCTCAACCGGTATGTCCGAAGCTTGGGTCACCAAGCTGATCGGAGCAGATCAAAGCGGCTGGCGGCTCTTGATGTTCATCGGGGCCACTCCAGCGCTGCTCACGGTGTTCGTGCGAATGTTCGTTCCCGAGTCCAAGCTCTGGGAACACGCCGCCGCCAATGCGCCGAAAGCACGCGTGGCGGATATCTTCGCGCCGGGCATCGCCAAGAAAACGATCCTTGGTACCTGTCTGGCCGGCATGGCCCTGATCGGAACCTGGGCTTCCATTCAATGGGTGACGCCGTGGGCGAACAAGCTTGCCAGCGGCACCGACAGTGCCGCGACCGCCTCGAGCACGACGCAAATCAGCCTGGCAATCGGCGCGATCATCGGCACGATGGCAGCGGCGCTCTTCGCCGAGTGGTTCAGCCGCCGCAAGTCGTACTTTTTGCTATGCCTCGCTTCGCTCCTGGTCTGTGCCTACTTGTTCCGCACGCCATTGCACTTTCCTATGACCGCCGCGTGGTTTGAAAGCGTCGATCCCAATCACTATTTCTTCGGTGGCGAACGGGCTTTCGATTGGCATTTCGTCTTGGTCGCGGGACTAGCCGGCTGCGTGACTGCCAGCTTCTACGGTTGGTTGCCGCTCTATCTACCGGAGCTGTTTCCCACGCGGATCCGCGCCACGGGGCAGGGCTTCGCCTTCAACTTTGGCCGCGTGCTGGCAGCTGTCGGCGCGCTCCAGGGTGGACAACTGCTCAATTACTTCAAGGAAGACTATGCCCGGATGTGCGGCATCATGAGCCTGGTGTACCTGGCCGGTATGGTGCTGATCTGGTTCTGCCCGGAAACTAAGGGCAAACCGCTGCCTGAGTGAAGCTTGCCAGCAGCAGGATCACGCAAAACACGAACCTCCCTCGCGTTGGGACCTTCGTTTTCGCACGCTAAGCCGTTACAGAATTGCAAGTTACGCGGACGTCTAACGTCTTCAACTCATCTTTACCCTCCGGCCCATGCCAAGTAGAATCCCGGCCCTCTGGCGTGCGGGTGGCAAGGAGGTCTGCTCGCAAGTGCGCTCGACTAGATGACTCAACCTGGGGAGGCGACTCTGGTGTCCAAGGATGGATCCCCGAGCGGCGAGCTGTTTCTGGCTCGACCGTTCGTGCTGGGGACACGGCTGATCCTCGCCTTTCCGATCACGACGCTGGCCATCATGCTCGGCCTCGCGGCGGCGGCCTGTTATCTCACAGCCACGCAGCTCGGCTATCAGACCAGCCGCATGGACCTGCTCGACCCCAACAGCAACTACAACCAACTCTGGACGGCCTACATTGAGGAGTTCGGCGAAGAGGACGACGCAGTGGTCGTCGTCGAAGGGGCCGGCCGCGATCAGGTCGTCCCCGTGCTCGAAGAAATTTCGGGCCTGCTCTCCCGCGACGACCGGCTGTTTCATGCCGTGTTGCACGAAGTCGACCTCGGCAAGATTCGCTCGAAGGGTTTGCACTACCTTGCACCCGACGAGCTGCGCGCGCTCGGCGGGTTTCTCGATGAGCTCCAACCAATCCTCGCTGGCAACTGGACGCCGCTGAATGTCAGCCACATGGCCGGTGGATTGCTGCATCAGCTCGAAGCGGCCGGCACCGACGCGGCGCGCAAGCAATATGCCCGTGAAAAGATCGCGCGTTTGGCAGACAGCCTGGGCGCGGCGCTTGGTCAACCGCGGCGTTATCAGTCTCCCTGGCCGGAGATGCCGTCCTCGTTCGCGATGTTGAGCGAGCTGAACAGTGAATATCTGTTGACCAAGCAGGGGCAGCTCGGCTTTGTGCTTTTGCGGCTCGCTCGGGGCGACGATCGCTTCGATCATTGCACGGAAGCCACGACCGCGCTTCGCGCGCTGATTGCCCAGGTCAGAACCCGTCACCCCGACGTGAAGGTTGGCCTCACGGGTCTGCCGGTGATGGAAAACGATGAGATGCTGTCGAGCCAGACCTCGATGTTCTGGGCCAGCCTGGTTTCCATGGTGGGTGTGGGGCTCTTGTTCGTGGCTGGCTTTGGCGGCGCGCGTCACGCGCTCTTGGCCAATGCGATTCTCCTCGTGGGGATGGCGCTCGCCTTCGGCTTTGCCACGCTCACGATCGGGCACTTGAACATTCTCAGCGTCACGTTTACCGTCACGCTGATCGGCATCGGAATCGACTTTGGCGTGTACTACATCGCGCTGTATCTACAACGCCGCGGGGATAAACTGGATTGCCAGGCGGCGTTGTTGGAGACTGCGCGGATCGGCGGCCCTGCGATCACCACGGGCGCAATCACAACTGCGATTGCCTTTTTTGCCGCGGGACTCACGAGTTTCAAAGGTGTCGCTGAGCTCGGCATTATCGCCGGAGGCGGTATTCTGCTGTGCGCAGTCGCAATGCTGGTGATGCTGCCGGCCTGCATTGGCCTCATCGACCGCAGCGGCTGGGGGGTCCGAATGCCCAAACCGCTGGGGGTTCATCGGTGGATAGCCCCACTGCATCGCGTACCGCGGCTGACGCTGGCAGTAAGCCTGGCTGCCACGGTCTTCCTGGCAGTCGGACTCAGCCAACTGTGGTACGACAACAATCTGCTCAACATGCAGGCGGAAGGACTCGAGAGCGTTGAACTCGAACGCAAGCTGCTTGCCGAGTGCAATCAAAGCGTCTGGTACGCTCTCTCGATGGCCGACAGCCGCGACGAACTACTCGCCTTGAAAAAGAAGTATCTGCAGCTCCCGTCAGTCGAGCGAACCGAAGAGATCGTGTCCTATCTGCCAGTCAGCGACACGGCCAAACAAGCCTCGATCGAACAAATCGGCCGGCGATTGGCCGCGCTGCCGGAACGCCCACCGGTTATTCCTGTCGACACACCGGAAACGCTGGGGCAGGTTCTGGGGCAAATGCAAAACGCGCTCCTGGTTGGTCGCGAGGACGAACGCAGCGTGCGGCAGCTTGAAATCGTGCGCGATCTACTCCGGCGACTTCCAACGGCTGACTGCTATGCATTGCTCACGCGCTTTCAACAGGAAATGGCGGGCGATCTGTTGAGCCGCCTGCACATTCTCAAGAGCATTTCGAATCCCGCCCCCCCGGCATTGACGGATCTGCCTGCCAGCTTGGTCAACCGTTTCGTCGGCCAGCACGGCAAGCACTTGCTCAAGATCTACGGCCGCGGAGACATCTGGGATACAGCCGCGTTGCGTCGCTTTGTTAACGATGTCCGTAGCGTCGACCCGCATGCGACCGGCAATCCGATGCAAGCGCACGAGGCATCGCTCGAGATGATGCGCAGCTATCAGGAGGCGGCCATCTACGCGCTGCTCGTGATCATGGCCGTGTTAGTGATCGACTTCAAAAGCCTCCGCATGGCGGGACTGGCCGCCGTCCCGCTGGGCATCGGCATTTTGCAGATGTTCGGGCTGCTCGGTTGGCTCAATATTCCCCTCAATCCGGCCAACCTGATCGCGCTGCCGCTGATCATGGGACTTGGCGTCGACTACGGCGTGCACATTCTGCACGAGTTTCGCGAAACCGAAGGGCCCTATCGCATGTCAGCCGGCACAGCCGTCGCGGTGCTTGTCGATGCGCTGACCACGCTCGTCGGCTACGGCTCGCTGATGATCGCCACACATCAGGGGTTGCAAAGTCTGGGACGCGTGCTCACGTTGGGCGTTACCTGCTGTCTGTTCACGTCGCTTGTGATGCTCCCCGCGGCACTTGCCTGGTTCACGCGCAATCGCAAGGCGCCGACGCGAGTAGAGCCGCGCGTGCTAGTCGAGCCCCGGGCGGCCGTGTCGTTTGCCGATATTGAACTGCCGGAAGAGGAACTGCGACGAGCGGCGTGACCGTGACTCCCGGACTGCTCAATCCGCGGTCTGTTTGGCCTTCTCGGCGGCTTTGCGCTCACGGTAGTCAGCCAGTACGGCCACCGGATCCTCTTCAAAAAGATCCTTGCAACCACCGCAGCAGACGAAGTACGTCTTGCCGTCGTGCTCGACTTCGATCGTCCCCAGGCCGCCGGTCACAACGCACTCCGGACCGCTGGTGGCCAGCTTAGCGAAGGAGCTTCCCTTGCGAGTGGACCCGACTTCGGCCATTCGTGCGAAGGAGTCTGGGCTCAATCGTCGCTCGTAAAGCACTAACATCCGATCGCCTCCAGCCACCAGGCGAATCGTGATTCGCGCGGGCAGCCCTTCCGGAGATTCCGCCGCGGTTGCCACCAGCTCGCTGTCCTTCAGCTCGCCACGGTAATGGACGGCGGGAGTCTCGGGCGATTGTGCATCAAATGCATCAACGACAAGTGTTGCGTCCGTCGCGTCTGGCCGCAACTCAAGCCGCTCGAAGTACTTGCCCGGCCGCAGTAAAGCAACCAGTGCAGCGTGGTCCTCCGCAAACTTCCAAGTCCACTCGGCGGTCTCACTCCAGGCGCCCTGGTTCGAACCGCGTTTCGGCAAACCGACGCCGCGCCACTCGCCCACATAGGCCTGTAGCGAGGCCAGCACCTGTTTGTCATGCTCGAGCTGTTTCGGTTCGGTGGCAGTCGACGTCAACGACCAGACAGCGCCAGTGACGCACAGTAATGCAGCAACAACCCGTTTCATCATTCTCTCCGTCCGCACGCGAGCCCCAGTCAGACACGCGATTATAAACCCCGCAGCAGGAGAAACCGACCGCGCGATCAACTCAGGCGACGAACCGGCCCTTTCCCCCCCGCGTTACTCCCTTTAAACTGGCAAATTCGCCGCACTTGGCAAGCCTACGCCGCAGCACGAGCCGTGCCATGATTCAGAACATGCCCGTCAAGACGCTGGTCCACAAGGACCTGACGATCGAGGGTTACTCGCGCGCGGCGGTGCAGACTTATTGGCGCGTTCCAGAACTGAAGATCGGCTTCGACCTGGGGGCGCAGCCCTGGGCATTCATGTCGACCGCCACTTGGTTTGTGTCACACGCACACCTGGATCATATCGCCTCGTTGCCAGTGTATGTTGCGCGGCGACGGATGATGAAGATGGAACCGCCGACAATCTACCTGCCTGCCGGGGCGGTCGAACCTGTCGAACGAATCCTCAAACTCTTCACGCGACTCGATCGGGGACGCATGCCCTGCACGCTCGTGCCAATCGAACCCGGCATGGAGATCGAGCTTTCGCGAGAACACGTTGTCACCGTCTCGGCCACCAAGCACACTATTCCCTCGATGGGATTCGTGGTCTGGGAGCGGCGTCGCAAGCTCAGGTCCGAGTACCAGGACCTTTCCGGCCCGCAGATTCGCGATCTGCGCCTGGGCGGCACTGACGTCACCGAAGAGCGCCGCGTACCGCGATTTGCCTACCTGGGCGACAGCGCACCGGAAGGTCTCGACAATTGCCCTGCGATGTTCGAGGCTCACGTACTGGTTATGGAGATTACGTTCGTCGCGCCCTCGCACCGCAAAGACAAGATCCACAAGTTCGGGCACATCCACCTGGACGATGTCGTCGAGCGGCGGGCAAAGTTCCAGAATGAGTTGATCATCGCCAGCCACTTCAGCACCCGCTATAGCAGCAAGCGAATTCGCGACGTCGTGGGCCGGGTCGTGCCCGACATGCTCGATGGCCGGCTGCAGTTGTGGCTGTAAACCACAAACGACATTGCAGTTCGCTGCCCGTGAGCGCGAAGCAGCGTAGAATTGGTTGCCAATGAGTGCCGCGCAGCCAAACCCCCGCTCTGCTTACATCCACGTGCCCTTCTGCCGGCATCGCTGTGGATACTGTAACTTCACACTCGTCGCCGGCCGCGATGATTTGATCTCGGACTACCTGCGTGCGATTGAAGTCGAGCTCTCCTGGCTGCAGACGCCGCGCGAGGTCGACACACTCTTCTTCGGCGGCGGAACCCCCACACACCTGCCGCTTGCTGACCTCGAGAAACTGCTGGTCTTCGCGCGGCGCTGGTTTCCGTTGGCCATCGGCGGCGAGTTGAGCATGGAAGCCAATCCGGTAGACTTGCGCGATGAGAAGCTTTCGCTACTGGCCGAGTACGGCGTCAATCGGATCAGTCTCGGCGGTCAATCGTTCGACGCGCAAAAGCTCGCGTTGCTCGAACGCGACCATGACGCCGGAGCGCTCGCCCGCGCGGTCCAAGCCAGCCGCCGCTACGTGCGCTCCGTATCACTGGACCTGATCTTTGGCACGCCCGGCGAATCGCTCAGCGGCTGGCAACAGGATCTGATCGCCGCACTCGAGCTGCGGCCGCAGCATGTCTCGACCTATGGCCTCACCTTTGAGCGCGGCACCAATTACTGGAGCCGACTGCTCTCGGGCGAACTCTCGCGCCTTGACGAAGAAGTCGAACGCGCCATGTACGCGCTGGCCATCGACACGCTCACCGGGGCAGGCTACCACCACTATGAAGTGTCAAACTTCGCTCAGTCCGGCCATCGTTGCCGGCACAACGAAGCCTATTGGGCCGGCGAAAGCTACTATGCCGCCGGCCCGGGCGCTGCCCGCTATGTCGAGGGCCGCCGCGAGATGAACCACCGCAGCACGACGACCTACCTGAAGCGTGTCCTCGCCGGCGAGTCGCCGGTTGCCGAAAGTGAGACACTGTCGCCGGAAGACCGCGCTCGCGAGCTCCTAGTCTTCGGCCTGCGGCGAATCGCCGGCATCGAGCGGGACCCATTCGCCGCTCGTACTGGGTACAGCGTCGACGACCTTGTCGGGCCGCAACTGTCAGACATGGTCGCTCACGGTCTGATGATCGACGACGGCCGGCGAGTGGCTCTGTCACGCGAAGGGCTGTTCGTCAGCGATGCCATTTGGCCGCGTTTCTTACGTCGTTAGCCGACGATTGTCAGCTTTCACGTGCTGCTTCGACCAGGCCTCCGGCAATTCGCGCCAATGTTCGGCAAGCAAGCGAATTGATTCTTCGATTGGGACTGCTTGCCACAACTCTCCTGTCTGTTGCGCCAACCGGAATTGCACGAGTTTGCCCAGCGCGTCGGTAATCTCGAAGTCGACCGACTGTTCTGCTTCTCTCTCCAGCCAGGCTTCGATCCGCGAGTCCAATGCCGCGGCGGTGAGTCCTTCTGCCGGAGTATCGTGCCAGAGAAAGAAATATGCCAGCATCACCTCGCGATTCTCCTGCTCTGTCGCTTCGTCGAGCAACCGATGAATCACGCCTGCGTTGTTATCAATGTTCTGATAGTACAAGCTTTGCGTCAGGTTGAGCTGATACTTCTGCCGGGTGTTCAAGTAGCCATAGAGTGAACGCACTCCGTAACCGACCGTGCCGCCAACCAGGCCCAGAAAAGCCAGCGTCGATCCAAAAGCCATCGCGATGCCCAAGAATAACTTGTAGATCACGATCCCGATGCCTGACATCATGGGCAGAGCGACCCGCGCACGATCGAACGGCGACATCTTCACCTGCGAACCCGGCAGGAGCATGTCGAGGTCGAGCTTCGGAATGTCCTTGAAGAGTTTCAAGTACACGTCGTCCGTGTCGAGCACCTTTGAGTACTTCTGTTCTCCCTTCAAATGGAAGATGAGCACGAGCCGCTGGTAGATCGGCACGTCGATCGCCTCGCTGCGGAACCGATTCCGCCAGGCGCGGCGATAGCGCGTGCCCATCCTGTCTCCGCGGTAGTAAAGCTCCAGCCGATCGAACAGCGTGAAGTCTACCGTCAGGTGCAGGCCCCAGTGACTACGATCCTGGAGTGCCGCGTTGATTTCGGCTTCGGCCAGGCGGTGGAAATTTGCCCGGGCCAGCAGTCTCCCAAATCCTTCGAAAAGCTCCTCACGCCGCAAGTCGAGCTCTTGCTGCGAAAGTGCCGCGCCGACCCGAGTGTCGGAATCCGGATCGAACGGGGCGTAAGCGTCCTTAAGCTCATCGAGGGTCGCTTCCAGGTGGCAATGCACCAGAGCGTGCAACAGCCGACATAAGTGCTGAAAATTCGCCGCGTCGTCGACTTTAAGCCCTGGATAGCGGGCGAGCGTCTCGCCAAGATCGCGCTTGCGCAACGGAATGAACGCTTCGGGTCGCGCGGCACGGGCTGCGCGCATCTGCGAACCGTCAGGCCCAGTCGAGCCAGGATCTTCCGTCGGACCAGGATTTTCTAAGGTCGCCATCGGCGAGGGGCCCTTAAACTCTGGGGGCTGTGGCGATTGTAGCTCTCGGGCCAGTGCCAGAATACCGCGAACCGCGACCAAAACACGCGCAAAACGAAGCGGCCTCGTCTATGATGGAGCCGTGAGGGAGCACCACACCGATCACGGTCACGATGGCCTCGCGTTCTGTTATCGCACCAGAGGCAACGAGTCTCATGTCGCGCGGCTTCCGCTCTCACCCCTATCGATTCGCGCTTCTCGCCCTCACCGGGCTCGTGCTCTGCACGTCGCTCTTCGCCCAAGATGTTGCCGAGAACAATGACGGTGAAACTCCAGGCCCGCGCAGCTACATGGGGCGCGAGATTGCGCAAACCATGCATTACGCCGGCGCTCCCTGGCTGATGCGCGAATCGCGACAGCGCGAAGAGGACTGCGAAACGCTGCTTGCCGCCCTGAAAGTACAGCCCGGGCAAATCGTTTGCGATATGGGCTGCGGCAACGGGTTCTACACACTGCCGCTGGCCAAGCAAGTTGGCGAAGGCGGCAAAGTGCTGGCCGTCGACATCCAGCCCGAGATGCTGCACTTACTCGACGAGCGAGCCAAGGTTGAAGGCATAGAAAACATTGAACTCATCACCGGCACGCAGACCGATCCGCAACTTGCGCCGGGCAGCGTGGACCTGATCTTGCTGGTGGACGTGTATCACGAATTTTCGCATCCGCGACAGATGTTGGAAGCCATGCATAAGGCGCTGAAGCCGAACGGTCGGATCGCCCTGGCAGAGTTCCGACTTGAGGATCGCAACGTGCCGATCAAGCGGCTCCACAAGATGAGCAAGAAGCAAATCCTGCGTGAATATGAGGCTAGTGGGTTTCGTCTGGTCGAGGAGTTCGACAAGCTGCCGTGGCAGCATTTGATGTTTTTTTCGAGGTCCGATAGCGGCCAATAAGCTGGCATCTTAAAGCACCTAACTCGTGTTCCACGGAAGGCTTAAAGTCGGTACAGTACGGGCCGAACGGCAGGGGACGGGGAATAAGTTCGCTAGTTCCTGCAGAAATCATGCGAGTGTATGCAATCGACTGGCGCTGAAGTTGCAACACCCCACAGCCCTAACTAGAATAAATCGCGTGCAGGGGACTGACTCACCGCTAAGTCATTTACGGGCCAAGAGTTGCTAATGAAGAGGACTAAGTTGCATCAGCTGATCGCTCGGGCGTCACGTTGATCAACTAAAAAGCGGATCGATTGCTGCGGGCAAGCGCATCGATCGCAAAGGTGTTGTCACGACATGTCTAATCATTCGTCGATATTCCCCAGTATCGACTCGGCCGGCCGCTCACACGCGCGGGCCGACTGGGTTCTCGGTCAGAACCTTGCCGTGCGGCAAATCGCCCGCCACGCAGAGCGTGCTGCGCAAGCGGACTGCACCGTCTTAATCTCTGGCGAAACCGGCACCGGCAAAGAGCTGTGGGGCCGAGTTGTTCACGACCGTGGTCCTCGCGCCGGAAAACCGTACATTCCCGTCAACTGCGCCGCGCTCACGATCACCCTCGCCGAGAGCCAACTCTTCGGTCATGAGAAGGGCGCATTCACCGGCGCCGCGGGCCGTTCGCTGGGTGTGTTCCGCGCGGCCGAAGGCGGCACCGTGTTTCTCGACGAAGTCGGCGAGATGCCGCTCGAACTGCAACCCAAGCTCCTCCGCGTCTTGCAGCAGCGCGAAGTGACGCCCGTCGGTTCTTCGCATCCCGAACCGATCAACGTGCAAGTCGTCGCGGCGACGAATCGCAATCTCGAAGAAGAAGTTGCCGAAGGTCGTTTCCGCGAAGATCTTTACTATCGACTCAACATGGTCGAGCTGCGCGTCCCCGCGCTGCGCGATCGCGTGGAAGACATTCCCGAGTTCATCGAATTCTTCTCGCGACAGTTCGCCGAGCGTTACAACCGTCCGCTGTGGCAGCCCGATGCCGACACGCTGAAGCGTTTCTGTGAGTTCCCCTGGCCGGGCAACGTGCGACAACTGTCGCATATTATTGAACAGTCGTATGTGCTCGACTGTGCTCCGCTGCTGCCGCATGCCGAACCGCAGCAGCGCGGCGACTCGACGCTGCCGTTCATGGACCTGAACCGGCTGCGGAACGCGGCCGTTTCGCAGGCTCTGGAAACGACCCGGGGGCATAAAGGCCGGGCGGCCAAGCTGCTGGGCGTGCATGCCAACACGCTCACCCGTCTCCTCGCCCAGATGGAAACCGAGCAACCAGGCTCGTCGACCTCCTGGCGCAAAGGGAGCAATCCCCGCCGGCCGGCGAAGCCGCGGTAACTCTGCCGGCAAAGCCGCGGTAACTCTGCCGGCAAAGCCGCGGTAACTCGGCCGGCAAAGCCGCGGTAAGGCTGCCGGCGCAGCCGGGGCGATCTCGCAGACACAGCCGGCTCGGGCCTGACCTCATCGCCGCCCTCTGGCGGCGGCTCCAATTTTCAAAGAGCTTGCGGCTGCGCGAGTCTTGCTGAGCGAGCCCGAGTTTTTCCGTGGTCCGTTTTCAGCGCAGAGCAACTTCCCTTTTGCTACCTCGCTGAACTCCGAATCACTGAAAACTTCTCCCGGCTTTGTCCTGCGCTTCGATTTTTCGCGCGTGTGCGCTTAACTTTTCGTGAAAATGATGTTTCGGGCGCACACACGCGCCTCGCGAGCGTTGTTTCGAGCTCCGTCTGAGCTGCGAAGTTTCTCCAGTTATCCAAGTTCGCAAACATCGTCGTGCTCATCGCTTGGCCAGTACACATTCATCTGAACGTACCATAAACGAAATGCTGGCCTGATTTCTAGACTCGGTGGACACGTGGGCGGTGTGCGCGGTGCGCAGCGAGGCGCGATGAGTGGTAACGACTTACTAAACGAGCCAGCCACACTCGCGGGCAAGGGCGTTTCGGAATGCGATTTTTTCTCATGCGGCTTTGTCGTTCAGGCTTACGATTGGCGAGCCTGGCCCGCCCACCCGCGCACCTTAGTCGCACTGCTGGCCACATCTCAAGTCGCGGTCGACGCTACCACGTAGTGGCTGTTTTCTGTCCTTGAAGTCTGGCCGGCCGCGCTGATACGCTGCGCATGATGCGTTTGAAACTGTTTTCGAGGAATGCAGAAGAGAACCACAGGTGAACACAGATCGACACGGATAACGAGGAGAGCGGCGTGATTCCGCCGCGTACCTTCCTTCGTCGTGCCGGCAGTGTCGTCGTGTTCCAACCGCGTTGCATTCGCCCGTTGAGATTCGCCTGCCCATGAACACCTTGCGTATCTGTGTTCATTCGTGTCCATCTGTGGTTCAATCTTTTCGTAACTTCAACTAGTTCGCTGACCACTTAACAACCAACTCCCAGGGTATTGATTGGGGCCTCGCTCACCGATGGAGCGGGGTATTCGATTGGGCCCGTTGCCTGAGTTGCCGCTTCGGCGGTGCTTCTGGCAGCGGGCCCTTTTTTTGTGCGCTCACAGAAGCGCAGTTCGAGGCACGCATGATCGAAGCCTACATGAACGCAACGCTGGACGTGCTGCGGCTCGCCGGGCAGATGTTTCTGCAGCGGATCGACTACGAGCTGCGCCGGTTTGGGGAAGACCTGCTCGACTTCATCAACGATCTGGACCGCCACCCGCGCCGCGACTGGCGCGAGCGGTTCGACGCCTTCCTGGCCGACCAAACCGCCCGCGGCCGCGAGATTACGCCCGAGAGTCGCCGGGAGTTGATCATCTATCTGGAGATGTGGGATCGGAATGTCTACGGCGGGCCGCCGCGCGAGAAACCCAAGAACAGCTCAAAACCGGGTGGCATTTGGAATCCATTGAATTGGCCGCGGGCCATCTATACGGGCGATGCCAACAGTCCAGACGCTGACTATGTGGCGGCAATGCGTGGAATGGGTGGGTATTACCTGGAGAATGCGGGAAGTACGCACCAGCAACTGCAAATCATCAACAACCTGGACCCGACGTATCTGTCATCGGCCGTTGATGGAATTCTGACGGCGGCCGAAGGAGAAGAGCTGAGTGCTATCGTGATGGAGAACCAGAGCGATGCTCTGGGGGCAATTCAGACAGCGACCGAGGCGCTCGGTCAACTTCGCGATCTCAAGAATGCAGCAAAGGCTCTCAAAGACACGAGAGGCTTCACGAGGTTTGCAGATGAAGCACATCATCCGCGTCGGGCTCGCAGCCTCAAGAGCAGTACGAAGAGCAGCAAGCGTCGCTCGACAGCCAAGTCACACCCCAGCGTCCGATTCAAGAAGTGGCGGCGTGGAGAGGCAATTGACAAGCCGATGCCTGATGGTTCACCACCAAGCTGGAAGACAGTACAGTCACGGTACTGGAAGAATCGGTATGAACTATCAAAGGCCAGCGACGAGTTTACTCCCAGACAGTTGGCTGAGATGCGTAAGGGAAATGCTCCACGCGATTTCAATCCGCGCACCAAGCAATGGGAACGCCGCGAGCTACATCACGTTGATCCACAGCGGCACAGCCCGGATAATAGCCCAGCGAATATTCGAGAACTTAGGCCTGACTGGCACGGCGAAGTGGATCCATTTCGGCAAGTACCGGGCGTTGAACCAATTAGAGGCATTCGCTGATGGCATACGAATTCTTTCACGAAGTTGAAGCAGTCGACTTGCAATCCGTGAGCGAGAGGCGGACTTCCGAGCTGGTACGGGTGCTTGAGAAGCATGGCTTCACACTCCACGAGGATGTGTTTAGTTTCGATCGCAAGTGCTCCACTCCTCCCTGGCAGCATGATTCCGTGATTGAGTTGGAGGTTTTGCACAACGACCAAGAGGTTTATGACTTTGAAGAAGGCCTGTGGAGTACTCTCCGACTGAAGTACCTGTTCGCCTCGTTGCCGTTTGAGTTTGTCGATCAGTTCATCGAGGTTGCTTATGCACTGAGTCAGGAACTCGGGACCTCTCTCATGTTTCGAGGGAGAAACATCGACCGAGGTGAATTGAAGGCACACTTCGAGCGCTACCGCGATGAAGTACTTAGCATGACTGGTGACGACGTTGGCTCTGAAGGATTGGCAATCCTGATTCATGCCACCTATCCTCGCCGTTAAGATCACCGACCAAGGAAGTTGGCAAAGGGAAGAGATAGGTTTTCTGAAAAGGCTAACCCTCATGCGCATTGATTTTTTCGTTGGTGTGACGTTTCGTCTGTAAACAGCTCTCAAGGAATTCGCGTGTCAGCAACTCTTTTTTCCATCGTGCCACCAGTGACGTCGTGGTCTTGGTCGCATCTGCCTCCTTCGTTTCTTATCTGTGTTCATTCGTGTCCATCTGTGGTTCAATCTTTTCGTAACTTCAACTAGTTCGCTGACCACTTAACAACCAACTCCCAGGGTATTGATTGGGGCCTCGCTCATTGGGAGCGGGGTATTCGATTGGGCCCGTTGCCTGAGTTGCCGCTTCGGCGGTGCTTCTGGCAGCGGGCCCTTTTTTGTGCGCCCATAGAAGCGCAGTTCGAGGCACGCATGATCGAAGCCTACATGAATGCAACGCTGGACGTGCTGCGGCTCGCCGGGCAGATGTTCCTGCAGCGGATCGACTACGAGCTGCGCCGCTTTGGCGAAGACCTGCTCGACTTCATCAACGATCTCGACCGCCACCCGCGTCGCGACTGGCGCGAGCGGTTCGACGCCTTCCTGGCCGACCAGACCGCGCGCGGCCGCGAAATCACCCCCGAGAGCCGCAAGGAGTTGATCGTCTATCTGGAGATGTGGGAGCGGAATGTCTACGGCGGGCCGCCGCGCGAGCCGGACCTACTGCTTCCCATCGTCATCTCGCGTGACGAGTTTAACCAAGGGACCGAAGATGCGGCAGCGGCAAGGCTTTGGGAGGAAACTGAAAAAGAGCATGCGCGGCTGGAAGCGGAGCAGCGCAGAAGAGAGTTTGTCGAGATACTCGCGAAGATGGAGGACGTCGGGGCGCGGCCGGATCCCACGATGGTGGACAAATTTGGCGAGTATCTGATTGATTCAGGCGAACAGGTTCTTCTAGGCGAATATACCGACGAGGTTACCGCTCTGGGGACTGTTGTTCAAATCGGAGCTGCACTGTCCGGAAGTTGATTTGCCCGCGGACCTACGCGACCTGTCTGCGAACGTCGTGAACTGGGAGAACTCGTGGTCCCACGTCGGCCAGACGGCTCTCAACGCGGTTGCGCTCTTGCCGCTAGTCGGGCTTATCAAGTACTTGGATGAGGCGGCGGCGGTTGCCAAGAACACTGACGAGGCGGTCGATGTCGCCAAGGCAAAGTATGCGCTAGGACCGTATGCAGAGATGCAGGGACTATCGCCCGGCCTCGAAGCTCACCACGTGGGCCAGCAAGCAGCGATGAAACGACTTGTGCCAGGGTATAATCCTGCAACGGCGCCTGCGATACTCATTCCTAAAGTTGGGCATACAGCTCGCGGGTCATCGAAAACACTTTCGCGAAGTCACCGAGAATTTGAAACAGCGAGAGATCTAATCGCCAGAGATATTCGCGAACTGCGACGAGTCTATCCGGATATACCCAACTCACAACTTCAATACCTCATCGAACTCAATAAGCTTCTTTATCCCGCCGTTAGGAAAGGCGCACAATGACCCCCGAGCACCTGATTGAGCACTTCCGATACTCGCTCTTGACCGAGAATATGCAGCACTATCGGAACCTATTTGCGGGCCCGCTTTCTCATGGGAGACCAGATGCATATTGTCTTGGAATCCGGGAACTCTATGCTCGACTTAGCCCCGAGGATCAAGACGTGCTGTTCAGCATTTTACGCCAAACGATCATCGACACGGCTTCATCGATCTTTGCTGTGCTGGACGGAATCTCATACCTTCCCGGGCAGAAGGAAGACTTGGTGCTACGTCTTGGCGATACCGGTGAGCCGCTCAACGGCGACTTGCAGGATCTCTTTCTCGCGGCGGAGGAAGAATCCGGAAGCTCTAATTGAAGTGGCAACGGCCACGTATAAAGCCCCCGACGGTCGGAGCTATTTTCGAAGTGACCTCAAACGGTTTCGAGCGCCTAGCCCCATATCTCTGGATAAGATGCCGGTTACCTCGCTGGCAGCGTCACCTTGATCTCCCCCACGTCCAGCGCAGCAGGCGCCTCGCCTGCGGTTTCGGGCTCGACGGTGAACGCATGATAGGCGGCGATACTTTCCACGCCGGGAGCCATCACCCGAAGTTCGTAGCGGCCCGGCAGCAGGTGCGGAATCTCAAACGAGCCGTCGGCATCGGGCGCGAACAGCTCACGGAAGAACAAACGACCAATCTCGCTCTGCCGGAACACGCCATAGGCATCCCACATGGCATCGTCGCCACCGAAGCCGAAGGGCGGCGCGTCGGGTTGCATCCGCAATGATACCTTCTCCCACGAGTCGCGACCGGTGAGCCGGCCCTGAATGCTTCGCCCGCGACCGCCCAGGAGCACTTGTGTCGGCTCGCCCGACTTGACCTGCGGGTGGATTGTGAGCGCATTGAAATACACGGTCGTGGCGCCCAACTTGCCCTGGTTTTTGGGTTTCGTGGGCCGGCTGATCTGCGCGCGGCCCGGAAGAACCCGGTCGAAGACGAACCGCCCGTCGGCATGGCTGACGGTCTGAGCACGCTGCGCGATCTCGCCAGGGTAGCCGTACTCATTGCGATGGATCGAGAGGTGGATCGGCTCATTCGCTCCGACCTGGCTGTGCCACAGCACCTGGCCTTCGATCCTGCCCCACGGCCGCAGCGGCAGCTCGACCTCCGCTGCCAGTTCGGTCCACGGCATTTCAAGCACGCCTGAATCGTGGACCACCAGCACCGCCGCGGCGGGATCGCTCTCGGGCGGAAGACGGAAGCGGCCGGCGTCGTCTGTCTTGATGAATGTCGGGTGGCGCCAACGATCGCTCGGCTGCTCGTTGAGGGGTGGATCCAGGCCGCGTAGCTTGCCGTCTTCAATCACGGCATCCTTTTGCGGCAATGCCACGGCCCCAACCGCGCCTGCTGCCGGCCGACCATCGGGCTGCAGCAAACGATGCTCGCTACCAAGGTCTCTGACCAGCTTGAACTCCAGCAATCGCTTGCCGTCGCCCCGCTCGATCCAATCGCTGATGGCTGGCCGAAAGCCCTCGGCTTCGACGCGCAACTTCATCTTCTGGTAGGTCCGCTTGAGAGACCACGCGTAGACTCCGTCGCTGCCGATGTGCGTGGTATGCGGCTGCCAGTTGGTGGCTTCGACGCCGGTGCGCTTCAAAAATTGCTCGGAGGTGACGCTGCCGGAAGGGGTGCCTGCGAGGACAAAAAACTCGCGGACGGGCTTCCCCTCGGGATCGGAAACCGAGACGGTGAGCACGTCGGCAGTAAGAGGTTGTCCTCGAGGCGGGCCGGCCGCCTGCGCTGTGAGAAAGAACGTGTCGGACACCATCACAATCGCTGCGAGGAGCAGCCCGGGAAGAAGTTTTTTAAGCTCACCGCGGATGTAAGAGATACTCCGCTTAGCGAGCGGCGCCGACCGAGTTCCCAGGTGGGTACTCATCGTGATCCTCCTGATATGCCGAAGTGAGTGTTCCTGAGCTGCCCAGGATACACAATAGATTGGGGGAACCGGTAGCAGATTGAACTGGCGGCGAGATGAGTTAAGCGGGGTCGTTCCGCATCTGCCAGCAGCCACCACGCTGGCGAAACTTGCCAGCGGGCTAGCGCGTACCTTAGAACATGGGCCAGGCGAGCGTCCCCCCACCGCAAGCTCAAGCGAGTCATCTCCATTCATCTCACTGGGAGCTTCGTCATGAAAGATCTGCTGCTCACGCTGTACGATTTTCAGCTCGGCTACATCAAGATGATTGCCAAGGATCTGGACGACGACGATCTGGGCAAGTCGCCGTTCCCGGGCGCGAATCCGCCGGTCTGGATTTTGGGTCACTTGGCCGTGTGCACGGACTACGCCGCGCGGCTCCTTGGAGAGCGACCGGCGTGCCCGAAGGAATGGCACAAGCAGTTTGCGCCGGGAACGAAGCCGGCGGAGGTCCCGCAGCCGTATCCCTCGAAGCGCGACCTGGTGGGAGCGATTATCAATGGCCACGAGCGCGTGGCCACGGCGCTCCACAACGCCGACATGGCGAAGCTCAACGAGCCGCATGCCGTCGAACTGCTCAAGGCCTCGAACCTGAAGACGAACGCGGACGTGCTGGCTCACTTGATGACCACGCACCCGGCGTTTCACGTGGCGCAGCTCTCGGCGTGCCGTCGCGGGAAGGGGCTGGGCCCGGTGATCTAGCGGAAGAGAATTTCAACACAGAGGCGCAGAGAGACAGAGACGCGGAGAGAAAAGGGGTTGATAAGGGCGGCCGATGCCTGTGTGCCACAGGTGGCCGCGTTAGCGGCTCACCTGTGGGCACTTCGGATGCTACGTCGCCAACAGCGCGTAAAGCACGAGTACGCCGGCGGTCCAGAGGAGGCAGACGACGAGGCCTGCCATGCCGGCGACGGCCCACACGGCGGGCCAGCCGCGCGTCCAGTAATAGAACGGATCGAGATCCGGCGGCTTGGGGTACATGTACGCGATGCTCGACAGGCTCACCAAGATGCCGAGCCCCGCGGGGAACGCCCACCAGTGAATGTCCGGCACGCCCAGCCGTTCGAACGCCCAGGCCAGCCCAAGGAACCAGGTCACGAGCCAGATCGAACCGAAGTGTACGGCCCGGATGTCGCGCAGGTGCGGCCGCAGGTTGTTCTTCGGCACCAGGTCGATGTAGGCCCAGAGGATTCCGGTCACCACGATGGCCACGATGTGAAACGCGACCAGGATCATGTACAGGGCGAGCATTGGTGGCGGCCACTAAGTTCGGGTAGCGATGGCGTCAATCGAAGCAGAATTAACCGGAGCGGCGACAACCCAGCTCCGCCGGCGCCAGGAAGTATCGCAACTCACCGGCCCCGGTTGCAATCTCAGCTTCGAAATCGATGTGCGCGATCGCCCCTTTGCGGAACGAAAGGGCATGCGCTGGCGCGCCCAGCAGCGCGCTGGCTAGCCGGTCGACGTCGGGTGCGTGTCCGACCCAGGCGATGCGTTCGTGTGGCTGGCCATTCGACCACTCGACAAGCGCCGCCAGATCACTGCCCGGCTCGAGGGCCTCGAGTTCCACCAGCTCGGGCTTAGTCTCCTGCGAGGCGCACACGATGTCGGCCGTTTGCCGACAGCGCACCAGCGGGCTGGTGGCGACGACGTCGATCTCCAGCCCACGCTCGACGAGTCTCTTGACCGCTTTGCGAAATTGTTTCGCACCTTCGGGCGTGAGCGGGCGCAGCGCATCGTCTGGATAGCGCGGATCGCCGTGCTGGCCGGCGTAAGCGTGGCGGATGATGAGGAGAGTGGACATAAGTTCTCAGTGTTCAGTTTTCAGTAGGAAAGCCGACACTCGGCAACTACCTGTCGCGCCAGAGAACGGCGTCGGCGATGCCCAGCTGCTGGCGGGCCCCTTCGATGGCGTTCATGAAGCGGCGTGCGTCGCCCGGATATCCGGCCGTGGGCGCGAGGTCGGGGACGCGCCCGCACCAGAAGTCGTTGAAGGAACGCATCGCCAGCTCGCGCAGGTATTTGGACGTCATCGAGGCGAGCGCGGTCGGCAGGAACGATTCGCCCCCCATGCGAAAGCGCACGTCGACGCGCGCGTGCTCGGGTCCAAAGTGATAGATGCTTTCGGCCATGCCTTCGCCGCGAACCTGGATCAGGTCGTCGGGAAATTGCATTTGCAGCAGGCGGCCATATTGATTGCGTCCACCGTGCTTGTCGCAAACCACGAGCACGGGCTCGCCCGCGCAGAGCTCAAGCGACTCTCCAAGCAGGGCGAGCGTGGTGCGTGAGAGGAGCTCAGACTTGTTGCCGTGTTCGAGCGAGCCCCGATTGAACTCATCGGGAAATACGGCGCGGCTGCGAATGGACACCAGCCGCACGCCGGCGCGCTCCAGGCCGCGACGGGTGCGAGAGACCAGTTTAACGAGCTCCTCGGCATCGGCGGCGAGCGGCAGACGCAGGTCGTAGTTCACATGCCAGGGGAGGGCGTGCAGACCGTCGGCCGCGCGGGGGTCGAGCAGTTGCCAGACGTCGAGCCAATCGGCGGGGCAGCGATCCACCAGCGACAGGGCCGCCAGCACGCCACGTTCGAGCGCGGCGATGCCGACGGACGTGTTGTAAAGCTGCTTGGAGTCGGCGATCGCCAGCTTCGGCGAGCGTGTGCCGCGCCGCGGTGCCGTCTTGCAGACGATCGCGCGCAAGTGGCGATAAAGATCGGTCTGCCAATGGGCTTCGTCCACCCACCAGACCGTGGCGCTGATGACCAGCGGGCCCAGGTTGGGGGCGTAGCCGGCTTCGTCGGTGCCAATCAGATAGGGCATGGTTCCTCCTCTTGCGTGCCGAGCGGGTCTGGTGTGGACACAATCTCGTATCGGCGGCACAAATCCGAGAGGCAGTATACCAGTCCTCGCGGGATTTTGGCAGTTTTGTGAGCGCGCCGTGTGGTCTGTTTTACCCGGTGCAGCCGGGACGGTCGGCGTGATAAAATGAAGGTCTCGAAATACCGATCACGACCGACGGGGGAGAGAATGTCGTCAAGGCTTCGCATCTGGGCGAGTTTGCTGTTTGTGCTGGGACTGGCGGCCATCGCGCGCGGCGACGCCATGGAGCGGATGAAGCCCGAGAGGTTGCGGGCGACGCATGAACGGATCGAAGCGCTAAAGAACCAGCGGCGGGCCGTGGCGCTGACCAGCGGTTACGACGACGTGCGAACGCTGTTTCACGTGCACTCGGCTTTCTCGCACGACAGCCGAGGGACGATCGACGAGATTGTGGCCGCGGCGAAAGAAGCGGGCGTCCGCGTCGTAATGTTTAACGAACATCCGGCGCCACATTACGACTTTGTCACCGATGGCCATCGCGGCCTGAAGGACGGCGTGCTGCTGATGCCGGGGGCCGAGTCGGGTGGGTTTCTGGCCTACCCGCGGACGAGCATCAAGGATCAGAAGACCGACTCGCCGCAGGCGTTTGCCGACCTGGTGCGTTCGACCGGCGGGCAGATCTTTCTGTGCCATCTGGAAGAGCGGATGGATTGGGACATCGCGGGGCTGACGGGCTCGGAGATTTACAACACGCACGCCGACTTCAAGAGCGAGCCCAAGTTTCTGGCTGCGATGCGCTCGCCGCTGACGCTGCTGATGCTGATGGGCGCCGTCAAACAGTATCCGCAGGAAGTGTTCGGCGCGCTGCTCGACTATCCGGCCGATTACCTGGCGCGGTACGACCAGCTTACGCAGAAGACACGGCTGACCGGCGTCTCGGCAAACGACGCCCACCATAACCAGGCTTACAAGGCGACGGTGCTGGAAGACGGCAAAGTCCAGCTCGAAGATGGCCTGGGCGAGAAAGTGGCACTGCTCGATCCGGAAAAGATCGGGCCGCTCAAGCTGCTGACCAATGGGCGCAAGGCGGGAGACGTTATTCTGGACCTGGACCTCGATCCTTATGTGCGCAGCTTCCGGCATGTGAGCACCCATCTGCTGATGCCCACCGTCGATGAGGAAAATGTGTGGCAAGCGATCGATGCCGGCCGGGCGTATGTGGCGTTCGATTGGCTGGCCGATCCGACCGGTTTTGTGTACCAGGCCCAGGCTGGCGACAAAACCTGGCCGATTGGCAGCGAGTTGAAAGCGGAGGAGGGGCTGCGCCTGCGGGCGGAAGCGCCGCTCGAAGGTCGTTTCAAACTCATTCGCGATGGCGAAGTGGTGGCCGATGAACGTGGCGCGAGCCTGGATTTCGCCGTCGATAAGCCCGGTGTCTACCGAGTGGAAGTCTGGCTGGAGATTGCGGGCGAAGACCGGCCGTGGATCCTGACGAACCCGATTTACGTCCGCGGCGCCTGATGGCAACGCTGAGCGGGGCTGGACCGCGGTGGGACAGCATGACTACGATACACACACCCATGAACGCGAACATAGGACGAGGCACGCGGAGCGGCGGCGTGCGGGCTCGACCGCGAACTGTCCGATGACAACTGAACTACAAACCCTGGTCAGCGAACTTGAAAACAACATCACCCAGGTGGTGTTGGGCAAGGCCGAAGTCGTTCGGCTGTGCATCGTTTCGCTGCTGGCTTCCGATCACGTGCTGCTCGAAGATGTGCCGGGGGTGGGCAAAACCCTGATTGGCAAGGCCCTGGCCAAGAGCATCTCGGCAGGCTTCTCGCGCATTCAGTTCACCGCCGACTTGCTCCCCAGCGACATCACGGGCGGGAATGTCTACAACCCGCAGACGGGGCAGTTCACCTACACGCGCGGGCCGATCTTCGGCAACATTATCCTGGCCGACGAGATCAATCGCACTCCGCCGCGAACGCAGAGCGCGCTGCTCGAGGCGATGAGCGACCGGCAGGTGACGATCGACGGCGTGACGCACGCGCTGCCGCAGCCGTTCATGGTCATCGCCACGCAGAATCCGTTCGAGTTCGAGGGAACTTATCCGCTGCCCGAGAGCCAACTCGACCGGTTTCTGATGCGGATCGCGGTGGGCTATCCGGACCGCGAGGACGAGATTCAGGTGCTGAGCAGTCACCGGATCAACGAGCCGGTGGATAACCTGCAACACGTGCTGGACGCCCAGCAGGTGGTCGCCTTGCAGCAGGGAGTGCGCCAGGTGACCGTGGACGAGAGCATCAACGGGTATCTGCTGGATATCGTCGACGCGACGCGCAAGTGCGAAGAATTGCGCGTGGGGGTGAGCACCCGCGGAGCCTTGTGCCTGTACCGCGCCGCGCAAGCACTTGCGCTGGTGGAAAACCGCTCGTTCGTGATTCCCGACGACATCAAGCGGCTGACCGTGCCCGTGCTCTCGCACCGGGTAATCGCCAAGGGATACCTGCAAGGGACGCATCGCCAGGCGATGGAAACTTTGATCGGCCGGCTGGTCGACGACGTGGCGGTGCCGCGGTAGCAACTGGGCGTCAGGCGGCGGGCCCGTTCGTGGGCCGGTTTTGTGCGCTGCGGATTGTCCGGCCTGCTACAATGGGGGCAGAGCACGCCCCTGGCCGCATTTCACCGCGAACACACGTCTCCCGCTCGGAAGTCGATGGCTCGTCCCCGCCAAATCCGAATCACGCGCGAGGGCTTTTACTACAGCCTCGTGTTGGCCGCGGTGTTGATTGGCGCCACCAGCCGGCAGCTTAACCTGCTGATGCTGATCGGCTGCGTACTGCTGGGGCCGATGATCTTGAACCTCGTGTATGGCCGCTGGGCGACCGGCAAGCTGACCGTCCACCGCCGGCTGCCTACCAGCTTGCATGCTGGCGAACGATTGCGGGTCGACATTCAACTGGCGAACTTACGTCGCTGGATGGGGCTGTGGGCGATGCGAGTCGAGGACCAGATCGCGCACCTCTCCACGGCCCAAGACAGCCCGGCGCGTGTGGGGGTGTTCTTTCCGTACCTGCCGCGAAGCAGCGAGAAGCTGAGCTACTATGAAGGTACGCTGCCCCATCGCGGGCGTTATCAGTTCGGCCCGCTCCGGGTTTCGACGCGGTTTCCGATGGGGCTGGTCAAGCACAGCCTGGTGACCGGCGAACCCGTCGAGTTGCTCGTGCATCCGAAGCTGGGGCGACTGAATCCCGGCTGGCTCAAACAGATCCGCGAGCACGAGTCGGGCTCGCAGCAGATGACACGCCGAGGACTGCTGGAGGCCGACTTCTACGGCCTGCGCGAATGGCGACCGGGCGACAGTCGGCGGTGGATTCACTGGCGCACGTCGGCGCGCCGGGGCAGCCTGATCGTGCAGCAGTTCGAACAGCGGCGGAGCCAGAACCTGGCGATTCTGGTCGATCTCTGGCAGCCGCGCAATCCCACGGCAAAGGACCTGGAGCGCGTGGAGCAGGCGGTGAGCTTCGCAGCCACGCTGCTGGCGGAGTTGTGTCGCAAGCCCGGCGCGCAGTTGCACCTGGAGGTGGCGGCCGTGGAATCCTTTGTGAATGCGGGGGCCGGTTCACCGGTGTTCCTCCGCGAACAGATGGACGCTTTGGCCATGGTGATGCCGCACGAGCGGACCGAGTTTCCGGAGCGGCTGGGTCATGCGCTGGCAATGATTCCGGCGGCGACGCCGACGATTCTGGTGACGACGCGTCCCGTCGATTGGGAGGCTCTCGGTCGGGCTGCCGCCCAGCGTGAAACGCCGATCGACGGCCGAACGATTCTGGAAATCGAGGTTCACGACGACGTGTTCGGCCGATTTTACGAGGACGCCAGTCCGGCCGTGGTTTGAAGAGCATGACGATGAAGCCAAGTCTACTAAGACAACTTGCCCATGCGGCGATCGCCCTGCAGATCGTGCTGGCCACGCTGCTGATCGTCTGGGGCGAAGGCAGCCTGCTGCTGTTCCTGCTGACGCTCGTCCTGCTTGGCGTGTCGGCCTATGTCACGGATTGGCGGCAGACGTTTCATCTGAATCAGCGTGGCGCCGATCTGCTGGCGTTGGGAGCAGTTGCCATCTCGGCCATCGCTGCGGCGCGAACCGACCGGCAGGGACTGCTCTTGGTCGTGGCCAACCTGCAATCGTACTTGCAATACGTGCTGATGTTTCAGCCCAAGAACACGCGCGTTTACTGGCAGCTCTCATTGTTGAGCCTGGGGCAAATGGCCATCGCCTCGACGCTTTATCCCGACCCTGCCTTCGGAATCGTGCTGTTGCTGCAAGTCGCGCTGGGCATCGTGGCTTTCGCACTGCTGCTGCTGGATAGCGAGTTCGACGCGGTGCGGCAGCCGAGCGCGGGCCTGCTCTCGCTCAATGGCGGGGTGAGCGAGTCGCATAGGCCCGATCAGCACTCCGTGGGATTCGAGTTGTCCTATTTGTGGAAAAGCCTGCTGCCGCTGGCGATTCTGGCCGCGCTCGGTACGCTGATTCTCGCGACGCCGCTGTTTTTGGCGCTGCCGCGGTGGACCGTCTCGACCTTCGAATCGACCGACACCAGTCCCATTCGGACGGTTGGTTTCACCGATACGGTCATGCTCGGCGAATTAGGCGGGGCCGTGAACAATCCCGAACTGGTGATGCGCGTGACGTTTTATCGCGGCCGCGGCGACTCGGCGATGCGCCTGGTCGGCGAACCGCTGTTCCGCGGAACGGTCGTCACACGCTACGAAGACCGCATCTGGACCCAACCAACGCCCTCGCATCCGATCCCACTGCCGGCCGAGGCGGGCAGCACGATCACCCGGCAACGGATCTCGGTCGAACCGCTCGATACGGCCGAGATCTTTCACATTGCGCCGGCTGTGACGATCGACGAACCGGATTCGAAATTGAAGCTGAACCCCTCCACCGGTCGGCTGTTTCGACTGGACGAGTATCGCCATCGGACGCTGGAGTTCGACATCGGCACCACGGGCATTCGCGGAAATCGGCAGCGCACGGTATTGCCGTCCCTGCAAAGCCCCCTGAACATGCAGGCGCTCTTGCAGCCGTTTGACGAACGGGCGGGCGCCGAACAGTTCCCCAGAATCGCGGCGCTCGCCAGCGAAATCCTGTCGGAAGCGGGCATCGATCCGATGCGTAATCCCCTGCAAGCCGCCCGGACTTTGTCGGCATACTTTCATACCTCGGGCGAGTTTTTCTACTCGCTGGAAGCACAGCAGCGCGATCCGTCGCTCGATCCGATCGAGGATTTCGTGAGCGAAAATCGCGCGGGGCACTGCGAGTACTTCGCCGGCGCGCTGGTGCTGATGCTTCGCAGCCAGGGGATTCCCGCCCGGATGGTCATCGGCTTCAAAGGGGGTGAATGGAACGACGTCGGCAAGTACTACCAGGTGCAGCAACTGCACGCTCATGCCTGGGTCGAAGCGCTGCTCATCGGGAACCAGGTGCCACTGGCGGAGTTCGCGGGCGAGGAAGTGCCGCAGGAGGCCTGGCTCGTGCTCGACCCGACCGAGGGGACGCAGGATGTCACCAACCTGAACCGTGGCGGCGTCGTGGCCAGCATTCGGCAGGCGATCGACTATGGCCGCGTACTGTGGATTAATTACTTTGCCAGTCTGAACGCGAAGCGGCAGCGTCAGGGAATCTATGAACCACTGGCGGCCGGCGTCGAGGCCGGCGCCGAAAACGTCACCAGCGTCGAAGTCTGGCAGGAACGACTGACGTCGCTGGAGCAAAGCCGTCTGGGGCGCTTCTGGTTCTGGTACCGGCGGCACTGGTTCAGTTGGCGCGGTGGGCTCGTTGCGATCGGCTTCTCACTGGCGGCTACCGCGCTGTTTCTGAGCCTGCGGTCCGCTTGGAAGATGGTTCGCCGGCGCGGCTGGCTGGGCACCATGCCGCCCGCGGTGGAGGTCCCGGTGCTGGAGATGTATCGCCGGCTGGAAGCCGTGCTCGCGCCGTTGGGACTGGTGCGCGGCAGTTCGCAGACGGCTTTCGAGTTCGCGCTAGCCGCTGGCGGAGAATTGGCCGATCGCACAGAGTACCGCCGGCTGGCGCCGCTTCCCGGGCGGGTCGTAACGGCCTTCTACCGGCTGCGTTTCGGGGGCCACACGCTGGGCAAGCCCGAGGCCGAAGCGGTGGAGCAGGCCCTGACGGAACTGGAACGCTCGCTCGACGGGCATCGCAAATAAGCGCGCCCCGCGCCCGGGCGCCGGACTTCATATTGGCTGTAGCTTCGGATCGCTAGCCTGTGCGGATTCGAAGCAACCGCCAGCCCGAAAGCGCATCGCGGTGGGCGGTTTTGCAGCCTTTTTCTGAAAGCGTCGTTCCGCGCGTGACCCCGCCCATTGCCTGCCCCCGACGAACTGGCAATACTGAGCGCAGGCGGACGGCGGAACAATCTTTCTACGACCAGGCTCCTGCGAAAGGCCGATGCGTGCACGCCCAGACTCCGAGTGATCCCGCGCCGCGATTTTCCTTCCCCCCGCTGATCACCGTTCAGCAGCACATTCTGAGCGAGCAGCGCCGCTTTCAGGGCGTCTCGGGCGAGTTTTCGTGGCTGCTCTCGGGTATTACGCTGGCCACGAAGCTGATCGAGGCGAAGGTGCGCCGCGCGGGACTGTCTGACATTCTGGGCGTCCAGGGCGACGTCAACGTGCAGGGAGAGATCCAGCAAAAGCTGGACGTGTATGCCAACGACATGCTGTTGCATGCGCTCAGCGTGCGCGAGAGCGTGGCGGTAATGGCCTCGGAAGAGAACGAGCATCCAATCCTGGCCGGCGGTTCGCCCAACGCCAAATACATCGTGGTCTTCGATCCGCTCGACGGGTCTTCGAATATCGACGTGAACGTCAGTGTCGGCACCACGTTCTCGATCCTGAAGCGGACCGGGCCACTCAACCAGAAGGCCACGGCTGATGAAGTGCTGCAAGCGGGCAGTCAGCAGATCGCCGCCGGCTACGTGCTGTACGGATCGTCAACGATGCTCGTCTATACGGCCGGCAACGGCGTGCATGGGTTCACACTCGATCCGGCCGTCGGCGCGTACGTGCTTTCGCATCCCAACATTCGGATTCCGGACTCGGGACCGTACTACTCGATGAACGAGGCGCACCTGGAAGACACGCCGCCAGCCTACCAGCGGTACGTCGCGGGATTGCGGAGCGGCAAGTACGGCCGGAAGTACGCCTCGCGATACATCGGCTCGATGGTGTCGGACTTTCATCGCACGCTGCTCAAGGGCGGCGTGTTCCTCTATCCGCCCAACACGGAGCGGCCCGAGGGGAAATTGCGGCTCTTATACGAAGCCAACCCCATCGCGTACATCGCCGAGCATGCGGGCGGAATGGCCAGCGACGGCCGGCAGCGGATCCTGGACATCAAGCCCCGCAGCATCCATCAGCGGACCTCGCTGGTGGTTGGCGGACCGGCGGAAATGCAGGCCTTCGAACGCATTATGGCGGAAACGTGAGAGATCCCGCCCGGCCTCCGCGAAACTGCCTCGCGGGGCCGGTGTTTGAGGTTGGGGCAAACCGGTGTAGGCTGAACATGGGTCGACACGAAACTAACTCTGGGCTATTTGAAGTGGGGACGTCATGAGCCGCAACAAGAAAACGGTCGTTGCACTGTTGGTGGTGTTGGGAATCGCCGCCGTGGCTTATGCATTTCTGCCGGCAGGTCCCGATCCGGACGTGGTCCGGGTGCAACAGATGCAGGAGAAGCTGTTCGATCCGAATGCCAAGATGTCGGACGACGATCGCATGAAAGGCTTTCGCGAGATGGGCGAGGCCTCGCGCAATTTGACGGACGAACAGCGGATGCAGATCATGCGCGAGAATCCGATGGCCAAGCGGATGCGGCAGTCGGTCGTCGATTACTTCGACGCGCCTGAGAACGAGCGCATGGCGATACTCGACAAGCACATCGACGAAGGCGAGAAGATGCGGAAGGAATTCGAAAAACGCATGAAGGACCGCCAGGCGAAAGGCGGCGGCGGACCGGGTGGGTTCGGCGGCGGGCCTCCTCGCGGTGCGGGCGGACCCGGCGGTGATCGCAACGAGCGAGCCAAAAAGATGCTCGACAACACCTCGCCGCAAGAGCGGGCCATGTTCGGCGAATACTTCAAGCAGATGTCCGACCGCCGCAAGCAGCGCGGACTGCCACCCATGGGCGGACCGTTCGGCAGACGGTAATCGCTCTTGAGCGCGAACTTTCCTGGCACGTCGGCACAGGCGAGCCGCTGGCGCGGCTACCCATCGCACCATGCAGGCCCTGGCCGTTGAACGACCTTACGCGAGCCACTCGGGTATGACCCGGCCGTGGACGTCGGTCAGGCGGAAGTCGCGGCCGGCGTATCGATACGTGAGCCGCGTGTGGTCGAGCCCCAACAGGTGCAGCATCGTGGCGTGCAGATCGTGCACGTGCACTTTATCCTCGATGGCGGCGAAGCCGAAGTCATCGGTGGCACCGTGTGTCTGCCCGCCGCGGATGCCGCCGCCGGCGAGCCACATCGTGAAACCGTAGTGATTGTGATCGCGCCCGCTGAGGTTTGGCAGCTCGGCGACTGGCGTGCGACCGAATTCACCGCCCCATAGGACGAGCGTGCTGTCGAGCATGCCGTGCTGCTTGAGATCGGCCAGGAAAGCGGCGATCGGGCCGTCCCACTCGCCGGCCAGCTTGCGGTGTTCGGCTTCGAGGTTGTCGTGATTATCCCAGGGCTGCCCAGCGCCGCTCCAGACCTGCACGAACCGCACGCCGCGTTCGAGCAATCGGCGCGTGATCAGAAGCTGCCGGCCCTGCAGTCCGTCGCCATATTGATCGCGAATGTGCTGTGGCTCACGCGTAATGTCGAACGCGTCGGACGCCTCGCTTTGCATCCGGTAAGCCAGCTCGAACGATTCGATGCGCGACTCGAGTCGCGGATCGGCCGAGCGCTCGGCGGCATGCTTCTGATTCATCCGCTGTACGAGATCGAGCTGACGGCGTTGGGCCTCGAGCGAGAGCTGGTCGTTGCGAATGTTCTCGATCAGCTTGTCGATCTCGGTGTGCTTGGTGTCGATATGCGTGCCCTGATAGACGCCCGGCAGGAATGCGGAACGCCAGTTCTGCGTGGCCACGACGGGGTAGCCACCGGGGCAAAGCGCAATGAAGCCCGGCAGGTTCTGGTTTTCGGAACCGAGTCCATACGTGATCCAGGAACCCACGCTGGGGCGCGGCAACCGGCCGTCGCCGCAGTTCATCAATAGCAGCGACGGCTCGTGATTCGGCACGTCGGCGTGCATCGAGCGGACGACGAGCATGTCGTCGATATGCGCAGCCGTCTTGGCGAACAACTCGCTCACCTCGATGCCACTCTGCCCATACCTGGCGAACTTGAATGGCGAGCGCATCGCCGCGCCGGTTTTGCGCTCGGTGCGCAGGCTGCTGGGCAGCGGCTGGCCGTGGTGCTTGTCGAGCGCCGGTTTGGGATCGAAGGTGTCGACCTGCGAAGGTCCGCCGTTCATGAACAGGTGTACCACGCGGCGTGCCTTGCCGGCAAAATGCGAGGGCTTGAGTGCCAGGGCACTGGCGCCCGCGGCTTGGGCAGACTGCGCCAGAATGCCGTCGCCGGCCATCACGCCTGTCAGACCGAGCAGGCCCATGCCCAGGCCGCTGCGCGCGAGCAACTCGCGGCGAGTGAACTGTTCTGCGCTTTGCGATGATGGAGGGTGCATGCTCATGTTGGCAATCAATCGATAAACAGGAACTCGTTCGTGGTCAGCACAGCCTGCGCGAGCTGCTGCCAGGCCGTGTCGCCCGCCGCGTGCACGAACTCGAGGGCCCAGGCGGTTTCGTCGTCAGCAGGTGCGCGACCCAGCGCGGCACGAAACAAGCCCGCGACTTTCTGTTGCTCGTCGGCCTTGGCGGCAACATCAGGTCGACTCCAGAAGCTGCCGGCCGCTTCACGCACCAGGGGATGGTTCATGAAAAACAGCGCCTGCTGAGGCACCGTGGTTTGCGATCGCTCCGGACTCGTGGCGTCGGGATGCGGAAAGTCGAACGTGCGGTACAAGCCCGGCAGGTTCAGCCGATCGATCTTGCCGTAGATCGTGCGGCGGGTCGCGTCCGTGGCAGCCACGTCGGCCAGCGGCGTTCCGCCAATCCGCTCGTCGAGCCGGCCGCTGACCGCTAGCAGGCTGTCGCGCAAGGTCTCGAAATCGAGACGGCGGCGATTCATCCGCCAGTAGAGCCGGTTCTCGGGATCCGCGCGAAGGGCATCCTCGCGGTCGGCGCTCGCCTGCTGATACGTCGCCGAAAGGACGATCTCGCGATGCAGCCACTTCAGGCTCCAGCCGTATCGCATGAAGCCCGAAGCCAGGTAGTCGAGCAGTTGCGGATGGCTGGGCGGTTCGCTGCGGGTACCGAAATCGCTGGGTGTGCGGACCAGCGGCGTGCCGAAGTGGGCCAGCCAGACTCGGTTTACCAGCACCCGCGCGGTGAGCGGATTGTCTCGATCGGCAATTCGTTGGGCGAGTTCGAGGCGGCCGCTGCCGCTTACGAACGGCGCCGTGCGTTCGTCGCTGAGGACCCGCAGGAAGCGGCGCGGGACCTGTTCTCCGAGGTTGGTGGGATTGCCGCGAACGAAGACGCGCGGCTCGACCGGTTGCGGCAGTTCCTGTAGCACCATGGCCCGGGGCGGCGCGGCGGCGCCTTCGGCTCGCCACTTCTCCACGGCAGTGAGCAACTCGTTGCGTTCGCCTTGCGACTTGCGATCGGGCAAGAGTTCCAACACGCCGATCTGCTCCCGCGCGAGTGCGGCGGGAGCGTCGGGATGCGTGAAGGCGGCTTGCAACGCGGCGAGGTCCGTGCCCCCGGCCGCTGGCGGAAGCTTGGACGCCGCGAGCAGCAAGTCGGCGTATGCGCGCGCGACGTCCTGCCGGCTGGCAAGCTGCTTGCCGAGAAACGCGCCGGCGACGAGTTGATTGACCGGCTGTCCGGCGGAGTCTGCCAGCAGCTTCTCGAGCGTACCCGCCGCGGAGGTCGAAAGCTGTTCCTCCGGTATCGCGGCCAGCGCATGCCACACCGCCCAAACCGGATCGCGATCGCGGGCGGTGCGCTCCAGAAAGAGCTGGTAGCGGATGACCATGGTCGGGTTGGGATCTTCCGGCTCGGCCAGCAGCATGAAGTCCTGCGTGGGTGGCTTGCCGAGCTGCGCCTGAGCAGCCAGCAGGTACTCGGCCACTCGGGTGCGTGCGCCGGCCACGAGTTCGGCATGCTTGCGGGCCAGGTATTCGTCGAGCTTCTTCTCGCGCTCGGCCAGCTCCTTGGCGAACGCCGCGTAGGCCTGGGTTTGCGGTGGGTCTTCGAAGAGCGGCGGAATCGTCGGCTCGGTCGAGCTCGCCAGCACGCCGTACAGCGAGTAGTAGTCGCGCGTCGGTATCGGATCGAACTTGTGGTCGTGGCAGCGGGCACACGTCACGGTCAGCCCCAACAGGCCGCGCGTGACGACGTCGATCCGGTCGTCGACCACGTCGTGCTGGTTGTTCATGAAGCCGCTGCCGAGCGTGAGAAACCCCATCGCGGTGAGCGGTCTGCGATCATTTCCGAGTGGCAAGAGATCGGCGGCCAGTTGCTCGACGATGAAGCGATCGTAGGGCAGGTCCTCGTTGAATGCTCGGATCACGTAGTCGCGATAGGTGTAGGCCCAGGGAAAGTTGGCATCTTGAAAAAGCACGTAACCCTTGGTGTCGGCATAGCGGGCGACGTCGAGCCAATGGCGGGCCCAGCGTTCGCCGTAGTGAGGCGACGCGAGCATGCGCTCGACGGAGCGGGAAAGCGCATCTGGCACGGGATCGGCAATGAAGGCATCGAGCTCCGCGGGCGTCGGCGGCAAGCCGACGAGATCGAACGACAGGCGTCGCAAGAGCGTCCGCCGCTCGGCCGCGGCCGAAGGCGCGAGCTTGTGCTTGTCCAGCTCCGCGAGGACGAACCAGTCGACGCCGGTCTTCGGCCAGGCGGTGTCGCTCACCACGGGAAGAGGCGGATTAACGACGGGTTGGAGCGACCAGTGCGACTTCTGCGCTGCGGCAATCCGCTCGTCTTCGGCCAGGGTCTTAGCGCTGGCGAGCGTCTCAGCCGTTGCTTCCGGCCAGGGGAGTCCCCGCTCGACCCATTCGGTCAGATGCTGGATCTCTTCGTCGCTGAGCCGCTTGCCATCCGGCGGCATTTCGGGCCCTTCGTAGCGAACCGCGGCGATGAGCAAGCTATGATCGGCGTCGCCCGGCACCGCGGCAGGCCCGCTGTCGCCGCCCTTGAGCACGGCTTCGCGCGAGATGAGCTTCAGGCCGCCCTGCGGTTCTGCGATGTCACCGTGGCAATCACCGCAGGCCCGCAAGAGCAGCGGACGAACGCGGCGCTCGAAGAAGTGGGCGTCTTCGGCGCTGATGGCATCGCCAGCCAGCAGCGGCGGTGCGAAGGCCGCGCAGGCGAGTAGCATCAGCAGGAGAAGGAGACTGCGCCGCATCGAACGACCCTTCAGGTGAACGGCTGGTCTTTCAGCGGACGCTGGTTCCAGGGGATGGGCATCGTCGGCGGCTTGCGATGGCGATCGCGCCGCTGGTCGATTGGCCGATCCTTGAACCAGGTAAGGAAGCGGCCCAGCTGCTTGACCGATTCCTCATACACCTCGCGGCCTTTCTCGGGCGTCGCCAGTTCCGGCTCACCCAACACGCCGGTCTCGCTGTAGCTGCTGGTCCAGGAGATGACCGTGGCCGGACCGGCCGCGAACAGGTCGACCCACATGAACGGGCTGTCTTCGTTGTTGTAGCTGATGTCGCCGTTCTTGATTTTGTCCATCCGCACGTTGTCGCCGTCGAGATACATGTAGAGCGACGTCTCCAACTCACAGGCATGGGCGCAGCCGCCGGGAAATTTGCTCTGCCGCCAGCGTGGGAAGAACTCTTTGTCGACCGTGAGCAGATGCCACCAGCCGATGTTCACGCATTCGGCATCAGTCTCCAGGTTCGCGCGGCGAGCCACCAGGTCGAGGTTCGGCATGTTCGAGCCGTGACCATTGAGCAGGATGATCTTCTTGAAGCCGTGGTAGGCGAGCGACTTGGCGATGTCGAGTACATGATGCTGGAAGTGCTCGAAATCGTTGTTGATCGTGCCGGGGAAGTCCATCACGTGGCCCGTGTAGCCGTAGGCCACGATCGGCAGGACCTTGACCTTGTCGGGCATTTGCTCGCCTACGCCGCGAGCGATGCCGCCGGGACAAACCAGATCGACATCCAGCGGCAGGTGCGGGCCGTGCTGCTCGACCGCTCCGCAGGGAACGATGCACACCTGGTGGGCGTCGACAGCATCCTCGATCTCGGGCCAGGTCAGCTTTTCGTAGCGATATTCGGTGAGAGCGCGTTTGCTCACGGCGGGTCCTTTGGCAAGTGCGGCGGAGGGTATGTAAAGCGTGCACCGAGCCTTGCGCGGCGGGGTGCGGCGGGCTACTATGAGTATCTTGTCAATCGACCCGGAGTTCAACTGATGAAGATTGCCGCAGTTCGCACGATTGCCCTCAAAGGTGTCACCGAAGATCACGGGTGGCCGGGCGGAACCGACCCCAACGTGCAGTACAACACGCTGGTCGAGGTCGTAAGCGACGAAGGCCTGACCGGGCTGGGAAGCTGCTACACGACGCGGCCACTGGTCGAGGGGTCGCTGGAGCTCTTGCGGCCCATGCTCATCGGCCAGTCGGGCCTGGAACCCGAGCGCGTGAGCGAGACGATGCGGCAAAGCATGTTCTGGCTGGGGCGTGGCGGTTCAGTCGAACACACGATCAGTGGACTCGATATCGCGCTGTGGGATCTGTTCGGCAAGGCGCTCGGACAGCCGGTGTCGCGCTTGCTGGGCGGCAACTATCGAGACCGGATCAAGCCGTATGCCTCGATGCTGTTCGAAGATCCGCCGCTGCTCGTTGAAAAGCTGGAAGAACAACTCGCGCGCGGGTTTCGCGCGATCAAGCTGGGCTGGCGACCGTTCGGGCGCGTGAGCCGCACGTATGACGAAATCCTGGTGAGCACCGCGCGCGAGACCGTGGGAGACGACGTCGAGATCATGGTTGACGCAGGCGGCAGCGAGCAGTTCTGGCCGCATGGCGTGAACTGGGCGCGAGAGACAGCCCGGATGCTGGAGGACTATGGCGTCACGTGGTTTGAAGAGGCGCTGGTGCCGGATGACGTCGATGGCTTTGCCGCGCTCCGCGAAACGTCGCCGGTGTTGATCGCAACGGGCGAAGTGCTGACGCGGCGGCAGTCGTTTCAGCCGTTCATTACGCGGCGCGCGGTCGACATTATTCAGCCGGACCTGACGAAGTGCGGCGGCTTGAGCGAAGGGCGCCGGCTGGCCTGGATGGCGGCCGATCACGGCGTGCTGCTGGTGCCGCACGGGTGGAACACGGCCATCGGTGTGGCCGCCGATCTCGCACTCTCGGCCGCGATGCCGGTCGCCCGCTGGGTCGAGTATCAGACCGGCGTACCGTACATCGAGGAGCTGACGCTGCCGCGGTTCGAGATCGACGACGAAGGCTTCTTGAAAGCGCCGAACGGACCGGGGCTGGGGATCGAGCTCAATCCGGAGGCGCTGGGCAAATTCGCGGTGCGGTGAAGTTCCGTGATCGTGTCACGCCGCGGCGGGTAGCAGCGACAACTCGTTGTCGGTGTTGCGCAGCAACCAGAGGGCTCAAATTACGCGTGAACTAGTCGTTGAGCTCGCTTTCAAGTAACGCGTTTCGCGACCCTCTTGTGCCGGAGACACCCTGACACTTGCCATGGCTAACCGCTACGAGCGCGCGACTGCCAGCAGCGGCCTCAGGAACTGCCCCGTTGTGTTGTCTTCAATCGCGGCGATCTCTTCGGGCGTGCCGGTGGCAATGATCCGCCCGCCGCCTGCTCCGCCGCCAGGGCCCAGGTCAATGATCCAGTCGGCTCGCTTGGCGACGTCCAGATTGTGTTCGATCACGAGCACGGTATTCCCCATCGACACCAGCCGATCGAGCACCGCGAGCAGCTTCTTGATGTCGTCGAAGTGCAGGCCGGTGGTCGGTTCGTCGAGGATGTACATGGTGTTACCGGTTTCAACACGGGCGAGTTCGGCCGCGAGCTTGATGCGCTGCGCTTCACCTCCGGAGAGCGTTGTCGACGATTGCCCCAGGCTCAAGTAGCCGAGACCCACATCCTGCAGGCTGGCGAGTTGCCGGACGATCTGCGGGAAGTTCTCGAAGAACGCGAGCGCCTCGTCGACCTGCATGGCCAGGACGCCGGCAATCGACTTGCCGCGATAGCGAACCTCGAGCGTCTGGCGATTGAACCGCGCGCCGTCGCAAGCGGGGCAGGGGACCGTCAGGTCGGGCAGAAAGTTCATCTCGATGCGGCGAACGCCTTGTCCTTGGCATTCCTCGCAGCGGCCGCCTTTCACGTTGAAGCTGAAGCGGCTGAGCTTGTAGCCGCGAAGCTTGGCCTCGCGCGTGCCGGCGAACACCCGGCGAATGTCGTCGAACATGCCCGAGTACGTGGCTGGATTGCTGCGCGGCGTGCGGCCGATCGGCGATTGATCCACTTCGATCAGCTTGTCGAGCTGGCTGGCGCCTCGGAGGCTGCGAAAAGGCCCCGGCTTGGGACCTTCGCCCGTGAGCCGCCGGCGGAGCGCACGGGCGAGCGTTTCGTTGATGAGCGAGCTTTTGCCGGAGCCGCTCACCCCAGTGACGCACACCAGAGCCGAAAGCGGAACCGTCACCTCGACGTCCTGCAGATTGTTTGTCGTGGCCCCTTCGAGGACGAGCGAGCGCGTCTTGGCGATCTTGCGCCGCGCGGCCGGAACTTCAATCGCCAGATCGCCGCTCAGGTAGCGACCCGTCACGGAAGCAGGATCGGCAGAGACCTCGGCGGGTGTGCCTTGAGCGACGATTCGCCCGCCATGCACGCCGGCGCCGGGGCCCATGTCCACCAGCCAATCGGCCTGACGCATGATGGCTTCATCGTGCTCGACCACCAGCACGGTGTTGCCTTGCTGCTGCAGACCGCGCAGGGCATCGATCAGCCGCTGATTGTCCCGCTGGTGCAGGCCGATCGACGGTTCATCGAGCACGTAGCACACGCCAACGAGGCCCGAGCCGATGCCGGTCGCCAGGCGGACGCGCTGCAGTTCGCCGCCGCTCAACGTATCAGCCGGGCGGTTGAGCGACAGATAGTCGACGCCGACGTTGTCGAGGAACGCGAGGCGCGAGCGGATCTCCCGCACGATCGGCTCGGCAATCGGTTGTTCGCGGCTGGTAAGTGTGAGTTCGTTGAACCACTGGCGGGCAGCGGAAACACTCATCGCCGTGAGCTCATGTATCGCCAGGCCGTGGAACTTACACGCGCGGGCTTCGGGACGCAGGCGGGCGCCGCCGCATTCGAGACAAGTCACCACGCCACGCAAGGCTTCCAGCTTCAATCGCTCGGCAGGCTTGAGCGACGTGGCGTACTGATGCTCGAGCAATGTCAGCACGCCGGCAAACTTCTTGCCGTCGCCTTGCAGAAGCTGTTCGCGCTGGCGCGGCTTCAGTTCATTAAGCGGCGTGGTCCAGGTGACGCCGGCCACGTCGAACCAGGGCTTCAGCAGCGCCTTGAGCTTCCGCTCGCGAACCGGACTGGCGCCTTTCCAGGCGACGACCGCCCCGGTGGCCAGCGACTGGCTGTCGTCAGGAATCACCAGGTCGGGGTCGAACTGCACGCGCGAGCCGAGCCCTTCGCAGGCCGGGCAGGCGCCGTACGGACTGTTGAAACTGAACGTGCGCGGTTCGAGCTCTTCGAAGCTCGACTTGCAGTGTGGACAAGAAAACAGCGTGCTGAGCAGCCGCTCTTGCCAGGCGCTCGTATCGGGCTTGCCATTGGCGTCCACTGCCGAGGGATCGAGATAGACCGCCACGACGGCGCCTTCGCCCTGTGAAATCGCCAGCCGGGTCGACTCGGCCAGCCGGGCTTCGACCCCTTCGCGCACGACCACGCGGTCGACCACGGCGTCGATGCTGTGATTTTTGCGCGGCGCGAGCTCGCCCACTTTGTCGATGTCGAGAATCTCGCCGTCGACGCGCACCCGGACGAAACCCGCCTTACGAATCGCATCGAGCACGTCTTTGTGGCCGCCCTTTCGGCCGCGCACGAACGGGGCCATGATCATCAACTTCGTGCCGGTCGGCAGCGTGCGGAGGTCTTCGATGATCTGCTCGGGCGATTGCTGGTGGATCGTCGCGCCGCAGGTGGGACAGGCCGGATCGCCAAGTCGCGCGTAGAGCAGCCGCAGGTAGTCGTACATCTCGGTGACCGTGGCGACCGTGCTGCGGGGGTTCTGGCTGCCGGCGCGCTGGTCGATCGAGATGGTGGGCTCGAGACCTTCGATCAGGTCGACGTCGGGGCGTTCGAGCTGGTGCAGGAACTGCCGGGCGTAAACCGAGAGGCTTTCGATGTACTGCCGCTGCCCCTCGGCAAAGATTGTGTCGAAGGCGAGCGAACTTTTTCCCGAGCCGCTGGGCCCGGTGATGACGACGAGTTGATCGCGGGGGAGGGTGAGGTCGACGTTTTTGAGGTTATGGACACGGGCGCCGCGGACGCGAATCGCCTCGGAGTCGTCGGGGGCCAGGGGCCCCGAAGTTGCCACGTCGACGGTCACAGAATTCATCGCTTGCCCAGGTGCCGGTTTCTGAGTGGTGGCCAACCTGTAAGCGTATCACCAGGGCGAGGGAAAGGCAAAGCGAGAGCGATTAGAGGTGGCCTGTTAAAGGTTGTCTTGTCAGTATGTCGCTGGCCGGTCAGCTCCGGAACAATATTAAAAACATTCCAGTGGCGAACAGGGCCAAAAAACCGACGAACAACGCGACGCCCCACCGGGCGTTTCGAGGGAGTGGAGTTACGCCACCGCAGTGAGGACAAAACCATGCATTCAACGCGACTGGCTCGTAGTCGCAGTAGCGGCATTTCCCAAGATTCATTTGAAGTACCAGCGGGGGCTTAGGAGCGGCGGTCATGGGATGAGCCGTGTCATCGGCGAACCGAAGCTAGTTGCCTGCGAAACACAGACCAGACCGAAAACCCAGCCAGCAGCGCCGTACCGGCCCAAAGCATTCGGTACGAGGATTCGGCCGTTGTGGGAGGGCGGTCATGTCCGACCATCACCATCGTCGTCGGGAACGTGAAACGCAATTGCTGCTGACGCAAGCAGGGATCGAATCCAAAACTAGCTGCCACCTCTCCCCGGCTACTATACTGGCTGTACGAGCAAGAATAAGCCCGTGTGGGGGAATGGTCTACTTACAGTCTGTCAGGCGATTATCCTCGGACCTTCGTCATGAAGCTCAATTCAGACGCCACGACGTCCGTCTCTTCGGGGCCCATGAGGTACCGCTTCCCGTCTTTTGCCGCGGCTTACTGTGGCTCCGTTGCGGTGATCCTGGTGCTGGTCGCCTGGTCGGTCGTCGACGAGTCATTTTCCAATGTCCTGATGGCGGTCTGCCTTAAATTCAGGCTTGAGCAAGTATTGATTTCTTGGGGCATAACGACCTGGCAGTTTCATGGGTGGCAGGATCTCGGCCCACGGTTTGTGTTGTTTGGCATCCTGCTGCTGCTTGGGGTCGGCCTCAATGCGGTCGTCGCTTATCGCATATTTTTTGGAGATCGCGAATCGCGATCGCTGCGATCCCTATTGCTCGGCGTCGCACTCTGCGGCGCGTGGCTGAGCCTTCCGCTGTCCTACAAGGAGATAGCAGAAGCAGGGCATCGATGGCGGGTTCAGCGAATCCTTCCGTATTTGGCGAAGGATGCTGCGATGCTGAAGGCGGAATGGCCACAACCCAGTCAGTTGGGGGAACCAGCGGGTTCGCCAACGACTGTGATCTATCTCCCGTTTTCAGGCATTTTCGTAGCCAGGTCTCCAGACGCCCCCAATTTCCTCTCGAAGTCTTCGGCGTGCTATCCGTACTCATTCAGCAAGCAGACCGGCGCATGGATATGGAAAACGGACGACGGCGGTTTGAGGTTCTCCACCCTTGATCACGAAATCGCAGTCGAACATCATCCGCACGGGGGAACTCCGAAGTCGTTCAACCAGACGTACGGGTCGATGGACGCCAGTGGCAAGCGAACCGACACGGACTACGAGTATGCACTCGTGAAGTACGAAGAACTTGAGCCAGGTTGGTTTTTCGTGTGGTATTCATGTCGTTTTGCACAATAGCCGACTCAGATCTGGCGTTAACCACGAGCCCGCGCTGTCGTGTTCAACTCGTGCGGCGGCCCGGAAAACCGCGCGCGCCGTGCCCCTTCTAAAATGGCTCAAACAACGGGGATCAAACAACGGGGGCATCACTCATTTCGATAGGATCACAAAACGGGGACACCACTCATTTCGATCATGAGTGATGTCCCCGTTTTGTTACGCGAGCCAGATCAGCAGTCCGACGCGGCGGGCGCTTTGACGCTGGAGTCGCCCAGCTCGGTCAGCATCGCGAGGGTGGGAACCGGCACGTCGTGCTTGCGGAGGAAGCCGCGGAGAACGTCCAGGTAGGCCTCGGGCTGTTCGAGGTGCGGCGTGTGCGAACTGCTGGAGAAGACGGCCAGCTCGCCGCGCGCCACTTGTCGCTGGAAGGCGGCCGTACTCTCGGGCGTGGCCAGATCGTGAACGCCACAGGTGAATAGCACCGGGCTGGCAAGTTGCCGCAGCCGATCACCAATGCAATGGTCGCGCAAGCTGCCAGTGCAAAACAGCGGGTTGGGTCCCCACAGCACCGTGTGTGGACCGTGGCCAATGCCACTGAACGCGCGGACCAGCGACTGCGGCCAAGGCTGATTGCGGCACAGATGACGACGATAGAAATTACGGACCGTGGCTTGAAAGGCTTCGCTGCTGAGACTGCCATCGGCCTGAGCCCGCGCCCAGATTGTCTGGAAGTCTGCCGGCATCAGATCGCGCAGCCGCTGGGCATCGGTCATCCATTGCGGCAGGTCGAGGCACGGGCTGGCGAGCGTTATGCTCTCGATGCCGCTGGGCGCGCGGAGCGCGTGCTCCGCAGCCAAAAGTGCTCCCGAGCCATGGCCAAATAAATGCAGCCGGCTAAGACCGAGCGACTCGCGCACATGACGCAGGTCGTCAAGTTGCTGGGCCAGGCTCCAAGAGAGTTCGGGGCGATCGGATTTACCGCAGCCCAGCGCGTCGAAGAAGTAGACCGCCCGGTCGGTGGCCAGCGCGGCGAGCGATTCCAGGTAGTCGTGCGGCAGGCCCGGGCCGCCGGCGATGACCAGCAGCGGGGCGGCGGAGGAACCGCCCACCTGGCGATACCAGATGCGGCCATGGCGCGTGGGAATAAACCCTTCGCGAGTCACGCTTGCAGACCGCGACACACGGTCGCTTGCCGGAGCCACGGTCACGTCGCTCGCCGGGCGAAAGTCGATCGGCTCGGCCATGCGTTGTTTCTGGGCATGGCCGATGGCCTCGGCCGAGCGCCCGTTGGCAAGTTCACCTTTGAAGTAGTGCTTCTGCCAACCGGCTCGCTGGGCCTGCTCGTCGCCGCCGCGGAGATTCAAACGGAAGAACTCGCGCTGCTCGCGCCACTGGCGGAACTGGTCGGCCAGCTCCTGATTCGACTCAAGCGGATGAATCTCGGGTGTCAGCTCTTCAATCACCTGAGCGACGACCGGCACGATGCGGCAGAACGGCTCGTCCTTTTCGAAGCGCACGGCGCCCGGACGCGTAAACCGCCAGTTCATCGTGAACGGAAAAGGTAGCCAGCTTGTTTCCACCACGCCCGAGAGAGGCGCGATACCGTCTTTCGGCGCGTTCAAGGGTCCTGTGACCAGCAGGTTCCAACCGGGATCGGTGCGGAAGATGTAGCCGACGTTAAAGGTCAGGATGCCGTCGGAAAAATTCGACTGGGCGAAACCGTTCCAGGGAAGTTCGGCATCGTACTCGATGCGAATGTCCGTGGCGTCGGGGCCACCGTTCCAATGAGCCGTAACACCGACGGGACACAAGAGATCCCAACCATAAGTGTTGGCGATCGAGAGCGGCAGACAGCGGTTCGCGTTCTTGAGCGAGTCCATCCAGGGTCGGTCGCGGCGCGCGGGCGCCATGCGGGGAGGATGCGACTCGACGGGAAAACAGTTCAGCTTCAACGGAACGTCCTGCGATCAATGCGTGCACCCCTATCCTAGTAGTGGCGCAGCGGAAGACCATCGCTTGACGGGCGGAAGAGGCTCGGAATGCGCTCATTCGCATCTCGCGCGACTGCAGACGTGCGCAACATTTTCGCCAATGGTGGTAGATGTTTTTTTTGCGCTCGTGCGCGATGCTGGCGCGCGCAACTGCGCGGTGATTTGAAATCGCACACCTCGTTAGTGCACGACCGTCTTCGAGAACAGATTCACAATCACGACGCCCGCCAGGATCAGGGCGATTCCGAGCACGGCGGGCCAATCGGGAATCTGCTTCAGCCAGATGGCGCCGACGATGGCCACCAGAACGATCCCGGCGCCAGACCAGATGGCGTACACGATCCCCAGAGGCAGCGTCTCGACAATCAGGCTTAACAAATAGAAAGCCAGGCCGTAGCCCAGCGCGACGACCAGCAGCGGGCCCGGGCGTGTGAATCCCTGCGAGGCCTTGAGCGCCGAGGTGGCGAACACCTCGGCAACGATCGCCAGCAGCAGGTAGAGATAGTGCATGTTCGACCCCCTCGAGCGACGAAGCATTGGAACGACGGCCGCACTATAATCGACAATGGTTCGATGCGGCGAGGCTGCTCTCTAAAGCGCGAGGCTCCGGACGACGCATGGTCAACCCGACGGCAATTCACGATCCGCCCCCACACCCGGCAGTGGGCGTTAAGGTTCGAGCGGCAACCTGGTGGCGAGCCGGGCGTGCTACCGTGGCCGCGGCCGAGCGCACGTTCGGAGCCTTGACGCTCATGGTCGGCCTGGCCGTGCTGGCGACGGTTCCGTTGCTGCAGTTGCTCAGCCTGGGCTACCTGCTCGAGGCCAGCGGCAGGGTCGCGCGGACCGGCGAGTTGCGGAGCGGCTTCGTGGGCCTGGCAAAAGCTGCCACGCTGGGGCGCTTCGCCGTGGCGGCCGTCTTGTTACTGGTGCCTTTGTGGCTGGCCGCTTCGCTGCGAGACTCGGCGGTGCTGATCGATCGGGAGAGCTCTATCGCCCGAAACTGGCGCGTTGCCGTGCCGCTGCTGGCGCTGGCGATTGGACTACAGTATCTATCGGGCTGCCTCCGCGGCGGGCGGCTGCGCGATCTGCTGATCCCGCGACCGGTGAAAAGCGTTCGCCTGGCGTTCGATCCAGCGGCGTGGGGAGTCATGCGCGATCGGCTGTGGGATTATGCCATCGGCTTGCGCTTGCCGCACTATGCTTCGCTGGGACTGCGCGGGTTTCTGGGGGCGTTCGCGTGGCTCATCGTTCCGGTGACGCTGCTGGCCAGCGCCTCGCGATTGCCACCGCCGGCCGGTGGGCTGGCTGCCCTGGTGGGCGGCGTGCTGCTGGCGATCGTGCTCGTGCATTTGCCGTTTCTGCAAGTTAACCTGGCAGCCGAGAATCGGTTCGCCGCGATGTTCGATCTTCTGCAGGTGCGGCGGCAGTTTGCCCGGGCGCCGATCGCGCACTGGATTGCGCTGGTGTTCACACTGGCGCTGGCGATTCCGCTGTATCTGCTCAAGGTCGAACTCATTCCGCGCGAGGCGGCCTGGCTGCCGAGCTTGCTGTTCGTGGCTTCGATTTTTCCGGCGCGGCTCTTGGCGGGCTGGGCGGTAGGTCGGGCCGCGAATCGGTATCGCCGCCGGCATTGGGTGTTTCGCTGGCTGAGTCGGCTGGCGATGCTGCCGGTCGTGGCGATCTATGTGGTGATCGTGTATTTCACGCAGTACCTCTCGTGGTACGGCGTGTGGAGCTTGTACGAGCAGCACGCGTTTCTGGTGCCAGCGCCGTTTCTCGGGTACTAACGGATCGCGATTCTAAGCCCGAAGCTGCTCCAGCTCGCTGAGGCGCTGGGCAATGGCCGAGTCGTCGGGGATCTCGCCGCGCTCGCGTTGGCTGACAAACTGGTCTTCAAAGTCGAGCAGCGCCTCGCGGACGTCCATCTCGGTGGTGGGGCTTAAGCGATCGATGAACAGCACGCCGTCCAGGTGATCGATCTCGTGCTGCACGGCCCGGGCGAACAGTCCATCCAGCTCCAGGTTCAGTTCCTCGCCGGACATGTTGTAGGCGTTGAGCGTCACGCGTTCGGGCCGCTTCACGTTGGCGTACAGGCCCGGAATGCTGAGGCAGCCTTCTTCGCCTTCGGCCATGCCCTTGCGCGAGGTGATGACCGGATTGAGAAACACGTGCTCTTGCTCGGGCTGGTCGGGATCGCTTTCCAGATTGATGACGAACAGCCGGTAGGGGAGATCGACCTGGTTGGCGGCCAGGCCGATGCCGCGGGCCTCGTACATCAGGTCGAACATCTCGCGCACGTAGCCGTGCAGTTCCTTGTCCACCCGCTTGAGCGGCTTGGAGATGTGGCGGAGCGTGGGATGGGGGTAGTGGACGATTTTCACGAGGGAGTCGCGCGGCAGCTGAGATCAGGAATCGGCTCGCTGGTCGTGGCGAGCACCTGTGTAATCCTAGCAAATACGCGCTGCGAGGCGAGGGGGTGATGCTTGTGGCCGCGACGGGGCTCACGGCTATCTATCGCGGGTCGTTCGTGCGATTCAAGTACCGCATTTGATCCGCTCGCGAGGCCGTCTTCCAGGCGTACTCCGCTTTGAGCAGTTCGCGGCGGGCCTCTTTGAGGGCCTCCTGATAGCGTTTCGACTCCTGGCGAATTTGCGGCAGGTCCGCGTCGCTTGCCTCGCGGGTCAGCACGACCAGGCTCGACAATCCACGCTCGAGCGCCGACACCTCGCCACGCCGCGTCAGATACTCGCGCGTCGCCGGGTTGCCGCGCACGTTGCTGGTCGTCGTCATGTAGTGAATCTGCGCGGCGGTCAGTTTTCGCTGCGCGTGAAGCAACTCGGCGATGCTTCCCTTGCCGCTGGCATAAGCCTCTTCAGCGTGTTGCACCTCCGCGGCAGCCTCCAGACACTGGTTGAAGTCCTTGCGGCTGCGGTCGATGGACTGCTCGGTCAGCAGACCGGTACGAAAGCTCGGCGGTGGCTCGGTGGGCGGCTTGGCCGGTTCGTCGCCGCGAACATATGCGATTCCGACTGCACACAGAATCGCTGCAAATGACACACGGTTGCGTTTCATCTCGAATTCTCCTGCGATCAAACCCCTCGAGGCGGAAGGAAGAGAAGATGGTTCCCCTGATCTGCGCACGGCTACGTCAATGATCCGTCGCAGGGCTCCCTCGCTCGCGCTTCGGGCTACTAGTCAAGTCCCTCGGCAATCACCAGGCAACGCTATCCCGCCAGTTTTCGATCCGCCCCGGCCGCCTGGCCGTTGGCATCGAGCGAGACGACGACCAGCTTCTGGCGATTGGCGAACTCGACGACTTGGGGCTCGTCGATGATGATCGTGCGGCCGGCTTCGATCGCCAGCACCGAGCCGCCCGCCTGAACAATGTTCTCCAGCGTACCCATCCCGATCGTGGGAACGTCGAACCGCATGTCCTGCTGCGGCTTGGCGACTTTCACGACCGTGAATCCGCCGGCCTGGCAGAGTGTGCCCGCGCGGCGGATGCACTCGTCGGTCCCTTCGATGGCTTCGATCGCCAGCGGAGAGCGGTTCTTCACGACCACGCACTGGCCAATGTCGAGCCGGCCCATTTCGCGGGCCAGATGCCAGCCGAACTCGATGTCTTGTTGCTGGGCCGCGGTCGGGCGGCGCGTCGTCAGGCAGGCGAGTTTCACAAGCAGCTCCGGTACAAAGTCGGTCGCCGGCCGCATCGCGATGCCGTGGCGACCAAAGCTCGCGACGATCGTGCCCAGCAGGCTGTCGTCCTGCGTGGTTTTTTTGCGGGTGATGAAATGCGGGTAGTACGTCATCACGCCGCGCCAGTCGGGCAGATGGTGCAGCCAGGCCCATTTCTGAAACAGCCGCACCTTGTGAACTTTGCCGGCCATCGTGGCTTCGGTCACGCCATGACGATGAAAGAACCGCACGACCTTGCCGATCTGCCCCAGGCCGATCCAATCGAATTCGGTCGACATCTCGGCGAGCACGGGATCGGCATGATCGCGAATCCCCAGCGTATAGACCTGGACTCCCTGGGCGCGAAGCGCTTCGGCCACCACGAGCGGGTAGCGTCCCCAACCGGCGATGATGCCAACTTTCTGCGGTAGCGCGACCATCGACATCGGCTTACAATCCTCGCATTTGTCAGGCCGCATCTTTGGTCGGAGCGTCGTGTTCTTCCGCGGACCCCTCGGCGCCGACGAGTTCGTCGACGACCCGTTGCAGGCGCTTCAGTTGCCGCCGCATCTCCGGCAGCTTGCTCATCGCGGCGAATTGAATCTTCTGTTCGCGCTCGCGGATGGCGGGCGTGCCTAGCATGTGAGCGCCGGCTGGAACGTCAGAGCTAACGCCGGCCTTGGCCGACAGGATGGCCCGTTCGCCGATGTGCACGTGGTCGCGGACGCCGACCTGGCCCGCCATGACGACGTAGTCGCCCGTCGTCGTGCTGCCGGCGACGCCGACTTGCGAGCAAATGATGTTGTGGCGGCCGATGCGGCAGTTGTGGGCGATCATCACCAGGTTGTCGAGCTTCGTGCCATCGCCAATGATGGTGGGACCATAAGTGCCGCGGTCGACGGTGCTGCACGCGCCGATCTCGCAGTCGCGGCCGATCTCGACCCAGCCGAGTTGCGCCGCGGGACGATTCACGCCTTCCTGCATCCGGTAACCGAAGCCGTGCGCGCCGATGACAACGTTTGCGTGAATCGCGCTGTTGTCGCCAACGATGGTACGCTCGTAGAGCACCGCGTTGGGATGAATCTTGACGTTCTGGCCGAGCTTGCAGCCGGCCATGACCCGCGCGCCGGGATAAACGGTCGAGCCCGCGCCAATCGTGACATCCGCGCCGATGGTGGCGCCGCCATGCACGTCGACGTCTTCGGCGATCCGAGCACTGGGGCTGACGATCGCCTGCGGCGAAATGCCAATCCGTTGTTCTGGACGCGGCGGGCGGAAATGTAGCACCAGCGTGGTGAACGCTTGATGGACGTCGGCCGCGACGATGGCCGCCATCTTGAGTGACTCCAGCGGAAAGCCCTGCGGTACGACCGCGGCCCGGGCGGGCGCGGCAGCCAGTGCGGCGGCCCTTTCGCTGCGATCGACGAATGTAATGTCGGTGGCCTGCGCATCCAGGAGCGTAGCGGCTCCGCTGATCTCCAGCGACCCATCGCCCACCAGTTCTCCGCCTGCCAGGTGTGCCAAAGCGGCAAGTGTCGTCGGCATGAGATCGGAATCCTTTCCGCGTCTTTCGCTCTGCCGTGAAGAGCGGCCAGTCTATTGAGAAGGGCCGGCAGTGTAACGCTAGATTCCGGAGAGCGACAAGGCCGGTTGTCGCGCGGCATGCTGGCCGAGCGAGGGAAGCTGAGAAAACCAGGAGGAGTCGCCGCCACCGCCAGCCGGTGTAAACTGCTAGCGTCGGCAACAGGCGGTGCTGCCACGGCAAAAGCTTCGAATTGGTTGCACTACCAGGCAGATCCCAGAAGCGCCAATTATGGCCCCGGATACGTGCCTGATCGCCGACACGGTGTTCCCGTGGCAGCCCTCGGCTTTGCTGGGTGCCGTAGCTTTCGGGTGCATCGCAAAACGAGTTCGGCGCCGAGCGGCGCACGAAAAAAACCAACCGGCAAAGCCGAGGGCTAAGGGCCCAAGCCGTGCCTGTACGTCGCGACGACACAACGCCGCTGACGTCGATCAGGTGCATCTGCGGCGGGCGGGTCCGACCGGCGAGTCGATGCACACCAGCCTGCCGCTAGAAGTCGACTTCCGAGCACCAGCCGATCCGTGGAATCGAACTGCAGCTTGTCTTAGTAGCCGAACCAGTGATGTTTGGGACCGCGCGCGACTGCGCGCACCGGCGGCATCGAATCGGCCGCGCAGGCTAAGCGCGGGGATCGCGTCACTATGGCTCCGATGGCCGCAGTTCCACACGATTGGACGAATGCGCGTCTCGAAAACCGCGGGGTGCGATTCACCAGAAAAGACTCCCGTCCCCTTTTACCGGCCCTTCACCGGCCTGTGAAGTTAGGGGCTCGCTTGGCGAGGAAATGGGCGACGCCTTCTTTGAAGTCTTCACACTGCAGGCTCGCGACCATCTCTTCATTGGCCACGTCGACCGCTTCGGCCAGGCTGCTGAACAGGGCGTTATAGACCTGCCGCTTCATGACCTTGAGCGAGCGCGGCGAACAGGCGCTGGCCAGCTCGACGGCATAGGCGCGCACCTGGGCTTCGAACTGCTCCAGCGGAACCACGCGATTCACGAGGCCCATCTTTTCGGCTTCGGCCGCTTCGACGAGCCGGGCGGAGTACAGCAGATCGAGCGCGTTGGCCACGCCCACCAGCCGGGGCAGCATCCAGCTCATGCCGTACTCGGCGATCAGGCCGCGGCGCGCGAACGCCGTGCTGAACTTGGCCTTGTCGCTAGCGAAGCGGATGTCGCAATACAGCGCGATCACCATCCCCAGGCCCGCGGCGGCGCCGTTGATCGCCCCGATCACCGGCTTGTCGAGCGCCATGAAGTAGGTGTACGTCTTCTGGAAATCGGGCCGGGCGCCTTCGATCTGCGGTCCCTTGAACTTCTCGCGGAGCCGCTTGAGCGCCGTCTGGGGATCATCGGTCTTCGACATCGAGTCGAGGCTGCTCAGGTCGGCGCCCGCGCAGAAGCCGCGGCCCGCGCCTGTGAGCACAATCACGCGCACGCCCTCGTCCTTGTTTGACTTGAGCATTGCGTCGAGGACCTCGGCCTCCATGGTTGGCGTCCAGGCGTTGAGCTTGTCGGGCCGGTTGAGCGTGATCGTGGCCACGCGATCAGAAACGTCGTAGATGATTTCGGTGTAAGCCATGGTTGAGTCCGTTTTGAATGGATTGGTTATTGACTAACCGCAGAGCACGCGGAGGGAAGGCAGAGGATGATCAGGATAAGAGAACCACAGGTGGACACAGATAACAACACGGGGAATTGTTCATTCGTTCCGCCATTTGTGTCTATCTGTGTCCATCTGGTTCTCCTACTCGTTACTTCCGTCTCCCTCTTTGCCTCGGTGTTCTCTGTGGCAAAGTGCATCTGCTGCAGCGCGCCGTCGGCGATACCTCCGGGCTAAACTCAACACTTCTCTGCCTTCCCTCTGCGTACCTCCGCGTCCTCTGCGGTTAATCTTTCCGTTTCAATTTTCAAGAGTGCGCCGTGGCCGTGCGAGCCCGCTCGTGTTCGGCGATGAGCTCGCGCTTGAGGATCTTCTGCGAAGGTCCCTTGGGGAGCGGGGTGTCGCGAATTTCGATGATTCGCGGATACTTGAAGGCCGCGATCCGGTCCTTGCAATAGGCCTGCAGCTCGGCTTCGCTGGCCTGCGAGTTCGGCTTCAGGTACACGACAGCCTTCACCTCTTCGCCGAGCTCCTCGTGCTTCACGCCGACCACGGCCGCTTCGGCCACGGCCGGATGCTCGTAAAGCAACTCTTCGATCTCGCGCGGATAGATGTTGTAGCCGCCGCGGAGGATCATGTCCTTCTTGCGGCTGACGATGTACAGATAGCCGTCTTCGTCCAGGTGGCCGATGTCGCCCGAGTTGAACCAGCCGTTCTGCAGCACCTGGGCGGTCGCTTCCGGCTGTTTGTAGTAGCCCTTCATGACGTTGACGCCGCGGATCAGCACGTCGCCATTTTGGCCCGGGGGCAACGTGTTACCGTTGTCGTCGACGATCTTGATCTGGCAGCCCCAGATCGGCTGGCCGCAGGATCCGGTGCGCGGCAAGACGGGGTCCTGGCTCCAGGTGGCCGTGGGCGAGGTTTCGGTCAGGCCATAGCCTTCGCGAATATGGAAGCTATAGTCCTCGCGCCAGTTCTCGAGCGTCTCGATGGCGATTGGCGCGCCGCCGCTGTTGCAGACGCGCAGCGAGCTAAGGTCGTACTTCCCACGCTCCGGGTGCATGAGCATCGCCTGGTACATCGTCGGCACCGCGGCAAAGTGCGTCACATTGTCGCGCTGGATGATCTCCATCGCCCGGGCCGGATCGAAGCGCGGCATCAGCGTGAGCGTGCTGGCCATGGCGAGCACGGTGTTCATCACGCAGGACTGGCCGTAAGAGTGGAATAGTGGGAGCACGGCCATCCGCACATCACTCTCGCGGGGCGTTTCGGTGCTCAGCATCGGCAGCACGCGGGCCTGGTAAAACAGGTTGAAGTGCGAGAGCTCGGCGCCCTTGGGCTTGCCGGTCGTGCCGCTGGTGTAGCCGATGGCGGCGGTGTCGTTTGGATCGGTCGCGGCGATTTCGAATTCCGCCTCGCCGGCCGCAATCAGGTCCTGCAAGCGATGCACGCCCGGCTCATCGATCTTCGGCGCGGCATTCGGCCAGTCGACCAGGACCAGGTGCCGGCAAGTCTCGACATTGCGGAATGCCTCGAGTGCTTCGGTGAGGTACTCGCTGCAGGCGATGATTCCGATTGCTTCGCTGTCTTCGAGCAGGAACTCGATCTCGCGATCCTTGTAGAGGACGTTGATCGGCACGACGACGCCGCCCGGCTTGAGGATGCCGAAATACGCGACTACGAACTCGGGGATGTTGGGCAGCATGATCAGCATCTTCTGCCCCGGATGCAGCCCCAGCTTCACGAGCGAACTGGCCAGCCGATTGGTCTGCTCTTCGAGCTGCCCGTAAGTGAGCTGCTGGTCGTCGCAGATAACGGCGGTGCGGTCGGGAAAGCGGCGCGCGTTCTCCGAAAGAACGATAGCCAGATTCAGCATGACTCGAGCTCCTCGTGATTGCCTGGGCCGGTGGAAGCGCGGCTCGCGATGGAAGTGAATGCCCGTGCGAAGCGGCGCAAGGGATAGCATAAGCGGTCGGCGAGCGGCGGGCGATATGGCGGAGGATGAGGGGTGTGCGCGTTCTTCAAGCCGGGGGAATACTTTCCCCTGGACCTGAACCGCTCAGTCCAGGGAAAAGCATTCCCCTGGCTTTAGGCCCCATCTTCCCAAAGCCGGGCGGATCGTGTACATTCTACCGAACGGACGGTAGGTGCCGCGCCAGGGCACAATTCCGGCCGATTTCGGGCCTTTTCACAAAGGCTCAGAAGCGGCTCGCGGGGCTCGTTAGCGGGTTATCTGTTCCCATCCACGTTTCTTCCGCGTTGAGCGCGTCGCCGGCGACTTTGAATGTCGAACCGGCTGGCGCCGCACCCGCGGATCAATTGTCAGCAGGAGATCGACCGATGAGAGAAGCCGTCGTGGTTGCCCATTCGCGGACGCCGCTCGCCAAGAGCTTTCGCGGCTCCTTCAATCTCACTCGGCCCGACGACCTGGCCGCCCATACAATCACGGACGTGCTGAAGAAGGTCCCGCAGCTCGATGCTGCGGAGATCGAGGACGTCTACATGGGCTGTGCCAATCCCGAGCACACGCAGGGCATGAACGTGGCCCGCGTCGCGGCGATTCGCGCCGGGCTGCCCGTGTCCGTGGCGGGCTGCACGATCAACCGCTTCTGCTCGTCGGGCTTGCAGGCCGTGGCGATGGCCTCGCACCTGGTACTGAACGAGAACGTCGACGTCGCGCTCGCCGGCGGTGTGGAAAGCATCACCGCGATTGCCGGCCGCAAGGGGGAACCAAACCCGGTCGTGATGGAAAAGAAGCCCGGCATCTACATGGTGATGGGCGACACAGCCGAGGTCGTGGCCAAGCGCTACAACATCAGCCGCCAGGCTCAGGACGAATACTCGCTCGCCAGCCAGCAGCGGACCGCAATCGCCCAGGCCGAAGGCTACCTCGATGAAGAGCTCGCGCCGATGACCGTCACCCGCGGCATCATCGACAAGGCGACTGGCAAGATCGCCGGCACCGAAGAGCACACAATCACCAAAGACGAGTGCAACCGGGCGGACACCACCCTCGAAGGCCTGCTAAAGCTGAAGCCGTATTTCGATCCGGACAGCGGCCAGGGCTCGGTCACCGCTGGCAATGCCTCGCAGATGTCGGATGGCGCGAGCATGTGTGTCGTCATGTCGCGCGAGCGGGCCGAAAAGCTGGGCATCAAGCCAAAGCTGATCTTCCGCGGCTTTCAAGTCGCGGGTTGCGAGCCGGACGAAATGGGCATCGGTCCCGTGTTTGCCGTGCCGAAGTTGCTCAAGCGGAACGGCCTCACCGTCGACGACATTGGCCTCTGGGAGCTTAACGAAGCCTTCGCCGTGCAGGTACTCTACTGCCGCGACAAGCTGGGCATCGACCCCAAGAAACTCAACGTCAACGGCGGATCGATCGCGATCGGGCATCCGTTCGGCATGACCGGCTCGCGGATGGTCGGCACGATCGCCAACGAAATGCTCCGCCGCAAGGTGAAGTACGGCGTCGTGACGATGTGCATCGGCGGCGGCCAGGGTGCGGCCGGCTTGTTCGAGGCCTGCCTGTAGAAGTGGTATTCGCACTCACTCAAGGGAAAGTTTCTCATGTCCTCGAAGATGAACACGGTCCTCGGAAGCGTGTTTCTTCTGGTGGCCGCAACTTTGGTTACAACCAGTGGGGCCGCCGAAAAGTTAAGGAGCCAAACGGCCATGCAAACTCTGCGCACGCCCGACGAGCGGTTCTCCAACCTGCCGGATTGGCCGTATGCGCCGCACTACGTCGACGTGAACGGCGACTTGCGGATGCACTACGTCGAAGAAGGCATGGGCGATCCGATTTTGTGCCTGCACGGGGAACCGTCGTGGGGATACTTGTATCGCAAGATGATTCCCGGACTGAGCCGCGTCGGTCGGGTAATCGTCCCCGACCTGATCGGTTTTGGCCGGAGCGATAAGCCGGTCGGCAAGGATGCGTATACGTACGCCCTGCATCACGACGCGGTGGCGAGCTTTGTCGAAAAGCTCGATCTGCAGCGAGTAACGCTCGTGTGTCAGGATTGGGGTGGGTTGCTGGGGCTGCCCGTGGCCATGGAACAGCCCGAGCGATTCGCGAGGCTGGTCGTCATGAACACCGGGCTGCCGGTGAGCGGCAAACCGCTTTCGCCGGGGTTCATGGCCTGGCGGACTTTCGCCGAGAAGGCGCAGGACATGGACATCGGCCGCGTGATCGACGGAGCCACGGTCAGCAAGTTGACGCCCGAGGTGCTCGCCGCCTATAACGCGCCGTTTCCGGACTTGAGTTACAAGGGCGGGGCGATGAAATTCCCGCTGTTGGTGCCGATCAGCGAGGACGCCGAAGCGCTCCCCGCGATGCGTCAGGCGGCCGAGCGGCTGAAGAGCTGGACAAAGCCGGCCCTCGTGATGTTCAGCGATAAGGACCCCGTCACGGCGGGCGGCGACAAGTACTTTCGAGCATTGATCCCATCGGCCAAGGACGAGCCGGAAATCACAATTCGTGACGCCGGGCACTTTTTGCAGGAAGACAAGGGCGAGGAAATTGCCGAGCAGATCACGGCCTTCATCGAGCGCCGCCCGATCGACTGAGACGTCACGACCCGATTCTCACCAACCACCACCGCGGAAGCTTGAGCCGCATCAATCGCCGTTCAGCCTTCTGCCTTCATCCTTCCACTCGAGGGTTCCGCAATGAGCGAACTGGTTAGCCTTACCAAGGACGGCGACGTGGCCGTCATCACGATCAACAACCCGCCGGTCAACGCGCTCAGCCCTGGCGTGCCCGAAGGGATCAAAGAGTCGGTCGCGAAGGCCGCGGCCGACGATACGGTTAAGGCGATCGTTCTGATCGGCGGCGGGCGGACATTCATTGCCGGCGCCGACATCAAAGAGTTCGGCAAGATGACCAGCGGCAAAACGGAACGCGGCGTCGGCTTCAATCCGATCCTCGCGCAGGTCGAGGCTTGCCCGAAGCCGATCGTGGCCGCGATTCACGGCACGGCATTCGGCGGTGGCCTGGAAACGGCCATGGCCTGCCACTATCGCGTTGCCGCGCCCAAGGCCCTGGTCGGACAGCCCGAGTGCAAACTGGGCATCATTCCTGGCGCGGGCGGCACGCAGCGTTTACCGCGCTTGGCCGGCGTGGCCGTGGCGGCCGAGATGTGCGCCTTCGGCGATCCGGTTCCTGCCGCGAAGGCCCTGCAGTTCGGCATCATCGACAAGATTATTGACGGCGATCTGCTGGCTGGAGCGGTGGAATTCGCCCGCGAGAAGGTGGGTCAGCCGCCGCGACGCACGTGTGACCAGACGGACAAGATTTCGAACCAGGCCGAGAATGAGAAGGCCCTGGCCGCGGTGCGAGACGCCGTGAAGAAGCGCTCTCGCGGGCTGATGGCCCCGGGCAAGGCGATCGACGCGGTGGAAGCCGCCACGAAGCTGCCCTTCGAAGCGGGTGTTGAAAAGGAGCAGGAACTGTTCAAAGAGTGCCTCTACTCGGATCAATCGAAGGCGATGATCCACGTGTTCTTCGGCGAGCGGGCCGTGGCCAAGATTCCCGGCATCGCCAAGGACACGCCGCAGCTCGAGATCAAGCGGGCCGCGGTTGTTGGCGGCGGCACGATGGGGGGCGGCATCACGATGAACTATGCCAATGCCGGCATCCCGGTGCTCTTCAAAGAGATCTCGCAAGAGGCGCTCGACAAGGGGCTGGCAATCATCAAGAAGAACTACGCCGCGACCGTGGCCAAGGGGCGTCTGACCCAGGAGCAGATGGACCAGCGGATGGCGCTGATCGAGCCGACCACGAGCTACGACAAGTTCAAGGAAGCCGACATTGTGGTCGAAGCGGTCTTCGAGGAAATGTCGCTCAAAAAGAAGGTTTTCGCCGAGCTCGAAAAGGTGACCAAGCCGGAGGCGATTCTGGCCAGTAACACTTCGACGTTGAACGTGGACGAGATCGCTTCGGCCACGTCGCGTCCCGCGCAGGTGATCGGCCACCACTTCTTCAGCCCTGCGAATGTGATGCGCGTGCTGGAGATCGTGCGCGGCAAGGATTCCAGCGACACGGTCATCGCCACATCGATGGCGATCGCCAAGAAGATCAACAAGGTTGGCATCCTGGTGGGCAACTGCCGGGGCTTCGTCGGCAACCGGATGTTTCACTGCTACCAGCGCGAAGCGCAGTTCCTGTTGGAAGAAGGCGCTCGCGTCGAACACGTCGACAAGGTGCTGTACGACTATGGCATGGCGATGGGGCCGCTGGCGGTCGGTGACCTGGCCGGGCTCGACGTTGGCTGGCGGATTCGCAAGGAGTACAAGCATCTTGAGCCCGCCGGCATTCGCCAGCCGCTCGTGGCCGATCTGATCTGCGAGCGCGGCCGCTATGGCCAGAAAACCGGCGCCGGCTGGTACAAGTACGAAGCGGGAAACCGCCAGCCGATTCCGGATCCTGAGGTGCAGGCCCTGATCGAAGAGGAGGCCAAGAAGGCCGGCATCCAGCGCCGCGAGATTTCCGATCAGGAGATCCTCGAGCGGACGATTTATGCCCTGGTGAACGAGGGCGCGAACATCCTCGATGAAGGCATCGCCCTGCGAGCAGTCGATATCGACATGCTCTACATTCTGGGCTACGGTTACCCGGCTCACCGCGGTGGACCGATGAAGTATGCCGACGCCGTGGGCTTGAAGAAAGTCTACGACCGGATTTGCGAGTTTGAAAAGCAGCACGGCAGCCTGTGGGCGCCGGCCCCGCTGCTGAAGAAGCTCGCCGAAAGCGGTCAGAGCTTTGCCGACTTCGACAAGGCGAAAGAATAGTTGCGTACTCTTTGATGTGCAACCCCGAGGCATCGCCGACGGCGCGCAATAGCGCGTCGCCGGCGATCCTCTTGAGGCGGCTGTGAATGCAAGTGAAGAACTTCCGCGGGAAAGTATTCCCCCGGCTTTAGGTTTTTTTGCGTCGCGTTAAGACCCGGGGGATTGATGGCCGAGAAGATTGCCAAGCTGGACCTGAGCGGGTTGCCGATCACGTACCGGGCCCAGATTCCGGCCGACTATCGCGACGAAATGGGTCACATGAACGTCATGTGGTATACCCATCTGTTTAGCTGCGCGTTCGAGAAGTTTGCCGACGAGTTCGGCTTCAATGAGGCCTATTTCCGCGCGAACCACATGGGCAGCTTTGCGCTTGAAGCGCACACGCGGTTTCTCTCCGAGGTCCATGTCGGCTGGAACATCACGATCCACAGCCGGGCGCTCGGCCGCAGTGCGAAGCGAATCCACTTCATGCACTTCATGACGATCGACGAGAGCGGCAAGCTGGCCGCGATTCAGGAACACGTCGGCGCGCACATCGACATGCAGGTGCGGCGAATGGCCCCGCTGCCGCCGGAAATTGCGGCGCGGTTCGATGCGCTGGTGGCCCGGCAAAACGCTCTCGGCTGGGAAGCACCCGTTTGCGGCGTGATGCGGCCGTAGCGGCCGCGGAAGTTGAGATTCAATGCTTCCCGGGTGCCACAGGTGCTGCGCAGCAGTCACCTGTGCTGTTATTCATCGCGTCAGGGAGCCGCGTGCTTAGTCTCGGACGATGCGAGCACAGGTGAGCCGCGCTCACGGCCACCTGTGGCACACGAAACAGCAATGCCCGCTACCCCCGCACTCGCTGCATGAACCACCAGTGATGCCCTTCGGGGGCGATTGCCCCGATACGTGCGGTCGGCCCAGTAAGCGGGACCGTAGTCCATGGTGTTGGGCTCTTTGGCAATCACGGCACCGGCCGTCCGTGCGTGCTCGCAATGAGTATCGGCATCGTCGACATTCAGCCAAGAAAAACGGTGCCAGGAACCTTTTTCTGAAAACGGTTCCTGGCACCGTTTTCGTTTTACTCCGGCAGCGGCATGCCCTTGGTTTCCGGCGCGAATGGCAATACGACCAATCCTAGCAGGAAGATTCCGCACATCGTCACGCCAGCGTACCGCATCGGTTCGGCCTTGTCTGCGAACACATAAGCCGTCAGCACGCCGAGCGCGGCGGGGCCAAGCGCCGCCACGAACCGGCCGACGTTGTAGCAGAACGAAGTGCCGGTGCTGCGAAGACGCGTGGGGAACAGTTCGGGGAAGTAAATCGCGTAGCCGCCGAACAGCGAGAGCTGGCAAAAGCCCATGATGAAGATCGGCAGCACCCCCACCGGGAACGGCCCAATGAACTGCGTCACATCCTGCAGGTACCAGAAGACGTACGCCGTGCTGGCCATGGCCGCCAGGAAAGCGACTGCGAAGGCAGGCCGCCGGCCGGTGTACTGTGTGATCGTGCTGAAGGCGTAAATGCCGCAGAACCCCCCCAGGTTCTGCACGATAGAAACCATGCCGGTCCAATAGCCGACCTTGGCGGTGACGTCGGCCGGGGTCAGCCCCTCGGCTTCGAAACGCTTGCGAAGCACGGTCGAGATGAGGTCGTAACTGAAGAAGCCAATGCCCCACAGTCCGACCACGCCGGAGAAGGCCAACAGCATGCCGACGATCGCATTCCGCCGCCAGCGCGGATCGGCGAACAACTCGCCATAGGAACCCAGCCGCGAACCCTGGCCTTCGGCGGCCACGGCCTGCCAGCGTTCCGGCTCCTTCAAGCGGCGGCGAATCACCAGAGCCAACAGAGCCGGCAGCGTGCCCACGACGAACATGATCCGCCAGGCACTGTTCACCGCGCCGCTACTTTCGAGCTGGGTCATCCCCATACTGATGAACGCCGCCGAGATGTTGCCCACCGCGGAGAGTGCCTGCAAGAGCCCCAGCGCGAAAGGCCGAGCGCGATTTGGCATCACCTCCGCCACCAGTGACACGCCGACGGCGAATTCGCCACCGACGCCCAGACCGGTCAGGAACCGATAGAAAGCAAAATCCCAAAAGCCCACTGAGAGCGCGCTTAGCCCTGTGAACAGAGAGTAAATCAGGATCGTCCAGACCATCGTCTTGGCCCGGCCGATACGGTCGCCCAGCACGCCGAAGAACAAGCCGCCGCTGGCCCAGCCGATCAGGAAGATGCTCGTGGCATAGCCGGCATACTCATTGACGACCGCCAGGTCCGCGGTCTTCTGCTCTTCGGTAAACGTTTCACCCTCGGCGGGCTTTTGGCCGACGAGCTCGATCATCGCGGGCCGGCGTGCCAGGGCGAAAAGCTGCTGATCCATCGTATCGAACAGCCAGCCAAGCGCCGCCACAGTGAGGACGAACCAGTGATAGCGGTTGAGCTCGCGATACCAGCGATAGGGCCGTTCGTTCATCAGTTGTCTGGGTCCTTGTACCAGGGACGCGGCGGGCAGGAGGGTACACACGGCAGGCCGCCGGCGCTGAACCAAGTGCACCACTCGGCGGCAGCACCGTTCGGCGAGGCGGCAAACATGGAGCGGCAACCGCGTAGGAGCGCCGTGGGCGTCAATCGTAACCCACGCCATCGGCCATTGCGAGGGTCGAAGTGCACTCGATGTTGTCGAGCAATGACGCGTCGAAGGCGACCCGCCGGATCAGGCAATTTCGGCAAAAAAGCCTTGACGCAAAAACCCTAGGGGTCTAAGTTGCAAGCTGTGAGCCGGGGGCAATACCTGCGCACCAAAGCGTCTAATGATTCACAGCGCTCGCTAGAAAGCCATCCACCCGCCGCTCGAGCCTGTCTCGAATAGCCGGCTGCTTTCTCTCTTTCGAGCGTTTTCCCCGTTTGAACCGCCGCCAGTTGGCGTGCTTGCCTGCGCTTTAGCCGCCGCAGGCGCAAACTTTTGCGCCTGCCGTTAGAGCGCATCGAATGCACTCATCCACTTCATCATTGACTGGTCACAACTTATGTCCACTGATAAAACCCTCTTCAAACTCATTGCCCTGGCCGTGGTCGCACTGGCCGCGGCGCTGACGAACGCGGCCACGGCCGTCGACATTTTCGGCGTTCAGGCCGGCTCACTCGATCAGCCGCGAATGAACTTTGTCGTCGAGAGCGCCGCCACCGGTTTGCCTTACGACTACGAAGGCATCTTCGGCGGACAGTCGATCAACATCTTCGCGTTCCTCGATACCGGCGCCAGCGGCATCGTGATCAGCGACGCCTCGGCGACGGAACTCTCCATGCCAAGGCAGCTCGGCGTCGAGTTCTTCGACGTGGGCGTGGGTGGGTTCTCATTGTTCGAAGTCAGCCAGCCGGTCGTGATCCGTGCGGCTCCCTATACCGAGCCAAACATCGACAACAAAGCGACCTACAAAACCGTCTACAACCAGGCGTCTGGTCCGTACAACGTGCAGGTCGGCCCGACGAACGCGGTCCCCGATCCGCTGATCGGTCCGCTCGACGTGTTCGGCATGCCCGCCATGATGGGCAAGGTCGTGGTGATGGACCCCACGCCGCTGAACACGATCAGCGACCTGATGCACACGTTCATCTACGACCCAGGCACGCCGTTCAATCCGAACACGACGGACACGGACCCCGGCATTCCGACGACAAGCCACCAGGTGAAGCTGAGCTACGGTGATTTCGGCCGTTTCACCGAAACAACTCCGCCGGGCGCGACCGGTCCGGTCATCAATCACAATCCGTTCATTGGCCCGAACCCCACACTCGTGCTGGAAGAGAATCCGCCAGTCGATGATACGCCGCCCGTGCGCATTGGCTTCGGCGGCCTCGAAACCTCGGGCAGCTTCCTGCTCGATACGGGCGCCGCGGCGTCGTTTATTTCGGAGAGTCTGGCTTCCTCGCTCAACGTCCGCTATCGCGACACAGGTCCAGGCGATGATCCACAGCTCGAAATCTTCGACCCGAACAACCCCGGCGCGCTGGGAACCTTAATCGATAACCAGTTCGTGCTGCCCATTCAGGGCATCGGCGGCCTGGCGACCGTGGCCGGTTTCTTCCTCGATGAAATGCTGCTGCAAACGATCTCTGGCAGCGCTGATCCGAACGATCCGAACAACATTCGGTTCATGGGGGCGCCCGTACTGGTGCTCGACATCACCGTGGTCGATCCGATCACGGACGAAACCCTGACGCTGGACGGTGTCTTCGGAATGAATTTCCTGGTAGCCAGCACGGCGCTCGACTTTGGCGAACTGCGCGAGGGCCCGTTCAATTGGATTACTTTCGACGAGCCAAATGGCATCTTAGGGATGAACATCGGCCCCGTGGTGCCCGAGCCGGGAACCTACGCGATGGGGCTGATGGGCCTGGCCGCGCTGGCTGGTCTGGGCTGGCGGAAGCGACGACGCGCTAAGTAGTGCGCAGCGCGGCCAGCATCCGCTCCGCTGCCTGCTCGCCGCTGTGAATACAGTGCGGAATGCCCACGCCGTGGTAGGCGCTCCCGCCAAGCGCCAGTCCGCGATGTCGTGCGGCCGCTGCTTCGATGGCAGCCACCAGCGCCGTGTGCCCCAGGTGATACTGCGGCATCGACGCGGGCCAGCGGGCAATGTCTACCAAGAGCGGCTCGCCGCGCGCGCCGATCAAGTCGCGCAGCTCTTCGGTGGCGATCCGCCGCAGTTCATCGTCCGGTAGCTCCGCCAGCTCGCGCTGCAGTGCTCCGCCGATGAACACCCGCACGAGCACTTGGTCCTCGGGTGCGCGGCCGGCGAACTTGAGACTCGAAAAACTGCCGGCCAGAATGCGCCGCTTCTCGACCGCGGGCACGACGAAGCCGAAGGCGTCCAGCGGCCGCGTGATTTCGCTGCGGCGATAGACGAGCGAGACGATCGACGTGCCGGCGTATTCGATCTGTCCGAGCAGCTTTGCGGCGGTTTCGTCGACATCGCCGATCAACCGCGCTGCCTGTGGTGCGCCGACCGCGACAATCACCGCGTCGGCCGCGAGCAATTCGCCCGACGCGAGGGTGACCTGCCAGGCGTTCGTCACATCGCGCCGCAGGCTTTGCACCGGCGCGTTGAGCCGCAGGCTGCCGGGCGGCAGTTTCTCGACCAGCCGCTCGACAAGCGACGTGAGCCCATCGCGCAGGGTGTAGAACAGTCCATAGCGCACGCCGCTCTCGGCGCCTTGCGTCGGGGGATTCTCCGCCGCCCGTGCCGCGCGAATCAAGCTGCCATGCTTGCGTTCCATTTCCAGGAACCTCGGCAGCGTGGCGGCCAGGCTCAGCTTCTCGGGATCGGCGGTGTAGATGCCGCCCACGAGTGGCTGCACGATGTTTTCGAATACTTCGCGCCCCAGGCGGCGGCGGGCGAATGCGGCCAACGTTTCATCGCCGGCCGACTTGCGGCGCGGAATGAACCACTCCGCCAGCAATCGCAGCTTGCCGAGTGGGCTCAAAAGGGGCGTCGTCAGCATGGGCCAGAGTCGGGCCGGCGCCATGAGCATGAAGCCGGCGGGCACGCGTTCGATCTTGCCCCGATGCACCACCAGCGCGCCGCGCTGCTCGGTGCTGGTGGAGATCAGCTCGTCGCCAAGCCCGATGCGCCGGCAAAGGTCAATCGCCCAGGGGACGTTCGTGATAAAGTTGTCGGCGCTGTGCTCGATGAGGTAGCCATCGCGACGAACTGTTTCCAGCACGCCGCCGGCGCGCGGTCCGGCTTCGAGGACCGTAACGTCAACATCCCCCGCGAGCTCGCGCATCCGATGCGCCGCGGCCAGTCCGGTAATCCCGGCGCCGATGACGATGACGCGTTTGCGAGCCGACAGGTTCAAGTTAGCGATTTAGCTTAAGGGCGAATGACGATCGTCCAGCAGAGTGGTATCATCATCCTATCATTCGGTCGGTCGCCACGCTTTGCCTGATCCCGCGGGCTACAATTCCCATTAGCCCCGCGATTTTCCTCGGATTTGACGCGGCCAATTCGCTGCAACCATAATAATGGTCCGATAGCCGCCGCGAGCCAACGAACCAACTTGAGGAGTCTCTAGCTATGATCCGTTGCCGTGCCGTCCTTTCCGCCGCCTGCTGCCTGCTGACTCTCAGTGTTGCCGCGCCTGCCGCCCGGGCCATTCCGCCGTTCATGAAGGAGTTCCAGGCGAAATACGCCAAGCCGGACTCGGCAGATGAAAACGAGAAGGCATTCGCGGCCTTGATTATCGAGACGACCAAGTGCAACGTATGTCACGTGCAGGGCGAACCCAAGAAGGCTCGCAACGCTTATGGCACGGCGCTTTCGAAGCTGCTCAAGAAAGGTGACTTCGGCGCGGAACGCTTGAAGACCGAACCGGAAAAAGCAACCGCCGAAATCGTGGCGGCGTTTGATGCCGTGGCTGCCGAGAAGTCGGCTGGCGATGGTTCGCCCACGTTCGGCGAGATGCTGGCCCAGTTCAAGCTACCCGCCGACGGACCCGCAGCAACCGTTGCAACCACCGAACCCACCCCTGAGCCGATGCCCGAACCGGCGCCTGCTCCGGCCGAAGGTACTCCGGTGGCCGAGCCATCAGGTGATGCCGCGGCCGAGATCAACAAGCTCGGCGGCAGCGTGATGCAGCTCGCACAGAACGACGATTCGCTGGTGATCGACTTCCACCTGGGTGGCACCGCGCTCACCAACGACGGCCTCGCGCACGTGAAGGCTCTGCCGAAAGTCGTGGAGTTGAACCTCAAGGACACGCAGGTCACAGACGATGGCCTCGCCCACATCGCGGGGCTCGGCACGCTGGTCCGCTTGCACCTCGAACAGACCAAGGTCACCGACGCGGGCCTGGCGCACCTGAAGGACCTGGGGAACCTCGAGTACCTGAACCTCTACGGCACGCCCGTGACCGACGCGGGGCTTGAACACCTGAAGCCGCTGGCAAAGCTGAAAAAGCTCTACGTCTGGCAGACTCAGGTGACGGACGAAGGGATCGCCAAGCTCAAGGAAGCTCTGCCGGAAGTTACAGTCGTAAAATAGGCTCACAAAGTAGCCCTAAGTCAGAGGCATTTAACGACCTGCGATCCATAGAAAAGCGTTGATCGAAGGCTGGGTATCGCTTACATTAAAGGCTGCCCACGCGGCTCGTTTCCCACCTGCCTTCCCGCCTCCAATCGATCTCGCCGATGGTTCGCGCCCACCGACAACCTGCGCTATTTGTTCTCGCGCTCGCGGTGTTGCTGGCCGGCTGTTGGCTATCGCTTCCGGCCGCCGCCAATACGCCGGACGTGCCGCTGCCTGCCGAGCCAGCCCCCACGATCGTCTCGGGCGAGCCGAACTTCGAGCTGGACGTGCTGCCGGTCCTCACGGCCACGGGCTGCAACGCGGGGGCTTGCCACGGAAAGGCCCGCGGACAGAACGGCTTCGCCCTGTCGCTGTTGGGTTTCGATGCCGCGTTCGACTATTCGTCGATCGTCGAGCAGGCCCACGGCCGGCGGGTGTTTCCCGCAGCTCCGAACAACAGCCTGCTCCTGCGAAAGGCGACTCTTGGCATGCCGCACGGCGGCGGCGAGCGTATCAACCCGGGCTCGGCCGAATATGAAATCATCCGCCGCTGGATCGCCACGGGCATGCCCCGCGCTGGCGCCAGCGCTCCGACGCTCGACCGGATCGTGGTTGAGCCCGATCCGCACGTGATGCCGGCCGATTCGGTGGAGCAGCTCAAGGTGCTCGCCCACTACTCGGACAGTTCGGTGCGCGACGTGACGCGGCTCACCAACTTCAGCTCCAGTGAGCCGGGCGTCGTTTCGGTCGAAGGCGGACTCGTCAGGGCAGGGCACCTGCCGGGCGAAGCAACGCTGACGATCCGCTACATGAATCACATCATCCCCTGGAACACGGCCATCCCGATCGAAGGCTCGGTCGAGGCGGAACTCTACGCGAATCTTCCCCGGCGCAACTTCATCGACGGCCACGTGTGGGACAAGCTGCAAACCGTGGGCATCGTCCCCAGCGAGCCGGCGGCCGATCACACGTTCCTGCGCAGAGCCTATCTCGACGTAATCGGCAAAGTGCCCACGCCCGAAGAATCGCGGGCGTTCTTGTCGAGCACGTCGCCGGTCAAGCGAGAAGAACTGATCGACTCGCTGCTGGCGCGGCCGGAGTACGCCGACTACTGGGCCAACAAGTGGGTCGACCTGCTCAGGCCGAATCCCTACCGCGTGGGGATCAAACCCACGATGGCGCTCGACGCCTGGGTTCGACAGGCCTTCCGCGAGAATCGGCCCTACGACCAGTTCGTGCGCGATTTGCTCACGGCCCAAGGCAGCGCCTGGCGCAACGGCGCGGCAACCCTGTTCCGCGATCGCCGCACGCCGGACGAGATCACGACCGTGGTGAGCCAACTGTTCCTGGGCATCCGTCTGGAGTGCGCCAAGTGTCATCACCATCCGTTCGAAGTCTGGGGGCAGGACGACTTCTACAGCTTTGCCGCGTACTTCTCACGCGTCACGCACAAAGGCGAAGGCATCTCGCCCCCGATCTCTGGTGGCGAGGAGATCGTCTACGTCGCCGAGTCGGGCTCCGTGAAACATCCCATCACCGGCGAAGTGCTGCCGCCGCGACCGCTGTTCGGCGAGGCCCGACCGATTGCCGAGGGCGAAGATCCCCGCATTGCGCTGGCCGAGTGGATCACTTCGCCCGACAATAAGTACTTCGCCCAGGTGGCGGTCAATCGCGTATGGGCCGAGCTGATGGGACGGGGCATCGTCGATCCGGTCGATGACCTGCGGGCGACGAACCCGCCGAGCAACCCGGCGCTATTGGAAGCACTGGCCAGTGATTTCCGCGCGCAAGGCTACGATCTCAAGAAGCTGATCCGACGGATCATGACCTCCGAGGTGTACGCACTGTCGTCAACGCCGAACGAGCGAAACCTCTCCGACACGCGAAACTACTCTCGGCACTATCGTTCGCGACTGCGGGCGGAAGTGCTGCTGGACGCGATCTCGGACATTACCGGCGTGCAGGAAGAGTTCGGCGGCATGCCGCAAGGCACCCGGAGCATGGAGATCTGGACGCATCGTGTGGAGTCGCTGTTTCTCGATGCGTTCGGCCGGCCGGACGCCAACCAGGATCCGCCCTACGAGCGGCAGCCCGATTCGACGATCGTGCAGGCGCTGCATCTGATGAATGCGCCGGCCCTGCACAAGAAGGTCAGCAACGAGCACGGTACCGCGGCGAAATTGGCCGCGAGCGACAAGCCGGCCGAGGCCGTGGTCGAAGAGTTGTATCTGCTGCTTTACAGCCGCCTGCCAGGCGATGCCGAGCGAACGGAAGTGAGTAACGCGTTTGCCGCGATGCCCGATCGGAAGCAAGCGACGGAAGACCTGATGTGGGCTTTGATGAATACTCCCGAATTCATGTTCAAGGACTAACGAGCATGGCGTTTCACACCAACTGCCAGGGGATGACGCGTCGCGACTGCCTGCAACTGGGCGTCAGCTTTCTGGCTGGCGGCAGCTTCGTGAACTTGCTTCGGCTGCAAGCGATGGCGGCGGCGACATCCACGCCGGGTGGCGCCGGGCCGGTAAAGAAACCTTCGAGCTGCATCCTGATCTGGATGGATGGTGGCCCCACGCACTTTGAAACATTCGATCCCAAGCCGGACGCGCCTGACGAAATTCGCGGTGAATTCAACCCGATCAGCACCAAGGTGCCGGGCGTGTACTTCTCGCAGCACATGACGCGGCTGGCGAGCATCGCTGATAAGCTCGCGATCGTCCGCTCGGTGTGCCACAACCAGGGGAACCACGGCGCCGGCAACCATTACATGATGACCGGTTCGCCGCCGCGGATTCCGGTCGGCTGCGGCGCGTTTGTCAGCTTCCACCCCAGCATGGGTTCGGTCGCGGCCTACGAGCGCGGTGCGCCCGAGGGTCTGCCGGCCTACTTCTCGATGCCAAGCATGTCTCGCTCCGGCGGGCCGAACTTCCTGGGCGCCAAGTACGCCCCGTTTGTCGTGTCGGACGATCCGAACCGGGAGAAGTTCCGTGTGCGCGACGTGGCTCTGCCCGAGGGGCTGACCGACGACCGGTTCCATCATCGCCGCGACCTGCGCAAACTCGTCGACCGCTTCCAACGCGTGACCGACGAGGCCGCCGCCGATCCGGTCGCAGCGATGGATGACTATTATCGCCAGGGCTACAACCTGATGACGAGCCCCGCGGCACAAAAGGCGTTCGACATTCACAGCGAGCCGGACAAGGTGCGCGACGCTTACGGCCGCAATGCGTTTGGCCAGCGGGCGCTGCTCGCACGGCGGCTGGTCGAGTCCGGCGTGCCATTCGTTACGCTCTACGACGGTGGTTGGGATCATCACTCGGAAATCTTCAGCGGCCTGCCGAAGAAGTTGCCACCTTTTGAAAACGCGATTGCGACGCTGATCGAAGACCTAGAACAGCGCGGGATGCTCGAAACGACGCTGGTCATCGCGCTCGGCGAGTTTGGCCGCACGCCGAAGATCTCGCAGCTTTCGGATCGCAACTCCCCGGGCCGCGACCACTGGGCCAACGCCATGTCGATCATGTTCGCCGGCGGCGGTACGCCTGGCGGGCAAGTCATCGGCGCAACCGATCGCAACGGCCACTCGGCCTGCGAGCGAATCCTCTCGCCGGAGAACTTCGTGTCGACCGTCTATCGCAAGATGGGAATCGACCCGGGCAAAATCTACATGACTCCGCTCGGCCGTCCGGCTCACCTGGTGAGCAACGACGAAGCAATTTCCGAGCTGATGGGTTAAACGCATGACGGCGCGGCGGCGGAATCTGACAGCGGTTGTTGCACTAACCGCGGCGCTGTTTATCCGCGAGCTTGCACTCGCCGCCGGACCCGAAGTGCGCACGCTGTTTCCCGCGGGCGGCCAGCGTGGCACGACGGTCGAAGTGGAACTCGCCGGCAAGCAGGAAACCTGGCCGGTAAGCGCCTGGGCCAGTACGCCGGGACTTTCATTCGAAGCCGGCGACAAGGGCAAACTTAAGATCACGATCGCGCCGGACGCCGAGCCTGGCTTGCATTGGGTTCGCATCTACGATCCCGCCGGGACGAGTCCGCCGCAACCGTTCGTCGTCGGCACGCTGGCCGAGCACGTCGAAAAGGAAGGCAACAACGCACCGCTCACGGCCGAATCACTGGGCTCGGCGAATGTCGTGGTGAATGGCAAGCTTGGATCCGGTGGCGATGTGGACGTGTTCCGCGTGCCGCTTGCCGCCGGGCAAACTCTAGTTGCTTCACTCGCGGGACACGAGACGCTCGGCTCGCCGATGGACGCGGTGCTGCACATCGTATCGCCCACCGGGCAGCAACTGGCCTACAACCATGACGGTCGCGGTCTCGACCCCGAAATCGTGTTCGACGCCCCGGCCGCAGGCGACTACCTGGTTCGCGTGTTCGGCTTCCCTTCGCAGCCGAACTCGACGATTGGTTTCTCCGGTAGTGAGAAGCATCTCTATCGCTTGACGCTCTCGACGGCCGGCTTTGTGGATTATCCCTGGCCGCTCGCCGTCACGCGCGGGGCGCCGGCTTCTATCGCGCTGGTGGGCTGGAACGTTCCGACCGCGATGGCGACGGTGACTCGCGACGTGCCGGCGGACGCGGATTCGCTGTCGATCAGCGACGCGCGGCTGGCGAACGTCTCGCGGGTGCGCGTTGAGTCCCATGCCACGCTGATCGAGACCGAGCCGAACGGAATCGACGCGCCGCAGGCGATCGCGCTGCCGGCCACGATCACGGGCCGGATTGCCGATCGCACAGATATCGACGCGTACAGCTTCGAGGCGGCGGCAAACCAGCAGGTGGAACTACAGCTCGAAAGCCGCTCGCTCGGCTATCCGCTCGATGGCGTGCTGGAGATCACGACCGCCGATGGCAAGCGAATCCAGAAAATTGACGATGTCGGCGCGGGTCGCGATCCGAGCCACGTGTTTACTGCGCCTGCGGCCGGAACGTACCAGGTACGCGTGAGCGACTTGAACACCGCTGGCAGCGAGCGGCACGTGTACCGGCTACGGATACTGCCGACCGTGACGAACTTCGAAGTTGCCGCCAGCGCTGAGAGTTTCACGATCGAACCCGAGAAGCCGGCCGAAATCACGCTTGCGGTCGATCGCCGGAATGGGTTTGCCGAAGAGATCGAGTTTACCGTGGTTGGGCTGCCGGCATTCGTCACGGCATCATCGGTCAACAGCGCCGCCGCAGGTGAATCCGCCAAGAGCGTGAAGCTCTCGCTCACCAGCAGCGGCGGGACGTTCAGCGGCCCGATCCGGATCAAGGCGAAATCCACCGGTGCGAGTGGCCTGGCGCGAACGGTAACTGCGGCAGTTCCCTCGCAAACGGCCACGCTGGCCGACCTTTGGCTGACGGTTGTCGCCCCGAGACCTTAGGGCGGCAAGACTTTCGCTTGGTACCCGCCCGTTTGCCCAATTCGTAGCGTAAACTTGTCGTGGCCGGGGCTTTTCGGCCGAGGCAGTCAATCTCTCAAACGGGGGTGGGCCATGCTGCGTTATGCGTTGATCTTTCTGCTGGTCGCACTTGTGGCCGGAGCGTTCGGCGCCTGGGGCGTCGAAGGCCTCGCGATGCAGATCGCCTGGATTCTGTTCGTCGTGTTCCTGGTGCTGTTCGTGGTCACGCTGATCACCGGCCGCCGCGTTAAGCTCTAGCGGCAATTGCCGCACCGGCCGGCCGCGCGACTTGGCCGGTCGGTGCGGCGCGCGTTACATTGAACGGAAGCGGCGCCCCCCAGCGCCGCTCCACCCGTTCATGCTTCCGCCGACCAGGAGCCTCGCAAATCATGTCGCTACCCATTGCCGAACATCGGACGCTCGATTTCAAAGGCGGACAAGCCGTTGGCGCCACCTATCAATGGCCCGGCGGACAGTATTGCGCCATCCACACGATCAATGGGATCGTGGGCTGCGGGATCTACGACATTCGTTCGGCAAACGAGTTCAACCTGGTCGTGGCGATCGCTCGGGGCACGCCGGCCAAGCCATTGCGCGAGCCGGAGGATCTGTTCGATGCTCCGATTCGCGAGGTGAGTCAGGCGGCCGAAAAGCTCGGCGTGAAACCCGGCATGTCGGGTCGTGAAGCAGTTGAAACTTTGTTGGCGGCGAAGCCGTGATCGCAAGCAGCGGATTGAGCCGGTGCCACAGGTGGCCGCGTGGCGGCTCACCTGTGTCCATGACAGGGACTTTCATCTGCGATCCGACAGCACGGATAATTGCTGCGCAGCACCCGAAACTAGCTTACTTACCGCGGCAGCGGCGCGCCGGGTGAAGTAGCGCTCTGCGGCGAGAAGCTCGGCGCGAGTGGAGCCTGGGTAGCAGCCGCCGGCGCTGCCGGAGCACCAGTTCTCTTGGGCGGAGGGAGCGGGATGTCGACCGAGCTCGCGCCTTCGATCTTCACGCGGCGGTCCTTCACCCAGTACTGCAACATATCGGCCCGCATCTCGCGTCGCTGCCCGGACTGGTCGTCGTCCCTGAATAGTTCGGCGGGCTGGCCGCGCAAGGAAAGCTGATCGCTTTGCTCGACGAAGGTGATGCGATTGCCGTGAGCCGTGAACTTCTGCCCTTCGGCGGTGACATGGCCCGTGGCGTCGAGCTCGAAGAAGCCACGCTTCGATTCGGGGCGTTTACCCATCTCGCGCACTTCCAAGGCGTCGGCCAGCAGAACCATCCCCGTGTCGCCGAGGCCGTCGAGATCCTTATCGCTGAGCTGTTGGTTCCAATCGGTCACGGGCCCGTAGAGCGTCTTGGTTTGGTCGAAGAACTTCACTGCCCGGCTGTTGAGGTTGCCGGCCAGTCCACGGCGGAACGTAACGTAGAGGTACGTCAGTTGATCGTCATTCGGTGGCGGGGCAGGGGCCGCAGCCTGTTGTCGGCCAGCGGCGGCTGCCGGATCGAGCGAGGGCGGAGCACCCTTGGCAACGTGCCGCACCCAGCCCGGACCATTGCCGGCGATCTCGCCGCTGGCGCGATCGAGCGAAAGGTCGTTCACGCCCATTTGGCTGAAGGAAGTTTGCGCGCCGGTCTCGTCAAGCTGACGGCCCTCGAGAAAGGTCCAGCCGCGAGTTCTGAGCGCCGCCAGGTCGAGACGTTGGTCGGGTCGGTTCTCATTGAGTTCCGGCCGGGCAAAGTCGACCGCGCGATTGAGCTTCGCTTCCAGCGTTTCGGTATTCACGACCTGCTGCGCGCTGCGCGCGACGACGGCGCCTGTGAACACGGCGGTGTCCGACTGGAAATTCATCCCGGTCTGCCAATGAACGGTGAGCTCCTGCGGCCGGGCCAGTCGCTTGCCGTCGAGATCCTGGTTCATCGGCAGCATGAGCTTGCCTGGGCCCGTGATCCAAAGCCGGTTGGCCGCCTTGTCGACGTCGATCGTCGGTCCCCACAGCGACATCCCTTCGGCTTCGACATACCCGGGTTGGCCGGTGATCGTAATCCGAGTGCCGGGCGACTGGGCGTCGACGACGTGCAACCGATCGCCGCGCACCAGCAGCGTCCGCTTCTCGAGTCCGGCGGCGAACTTCATCTGCTTGAGCTCTGCCGCTTGCTCGACGGTGGCCGCGGCAATCGCCAGTTGTTCCCCCTGCGGCACGAGCTCGATCCTTACCGACCGACCGCTGAGGAAGAACTTCTCATCCGGATTGGCGGGTTGCTGCCTCCGTTCAGGTTCAGCTTGAGCCGGGCCGCCAGCCGCGGGAGCTACCTGCTGGGGGCGGTTGACCACGGCTTCCAGGATGCTCGTGGTGGCATGAAATTGCGGGGAGTTGATCGTGACGTCCTGCGTTTGTGCGCGGCCGGCATCTTGGTACTTTCGCGCCAGCAGACGTTCGATCTGCCACTGCTCGCCGCCGGGAATCGCGCCGGGTTTTGGTGCCGCCGGCTGTTGTCGTGGCTGGGCGACGGGCTGTGCTGCAGGATCTACTGGCTGGAAACGAGCAACGTGAGCAACCGCCTGCGCTGGCGGAGCGAGCTTCTTGCTGAGCCAGGCGAAAACTTCGTCGGCCTTGATTTCGCCCATCGTGCCAATGTTGATCGTTGCCGCGCCGTGGAGGGCTGCGCGATGCAGCGAGCCATCCGGTTCGAAGCGCAGCTCACGGGCCCAACTGGCGGCAAACTCGCCAGTCGGCCGACCATCTTTGCCGACCGGCATCTGTCCCTGCAGCACACCGGGGCCGAACGCCACCATCGCGCCGGGCTCACCTGGGCCACCAGGCAGGTAGTCCAGGCCATTGCAGCGGGCGTACATCGCACGGCTAGGCGAGCGGATCGTCACGGGATTGCCGCGAGCTTCAATCAGCCGCACTTGTGACGCCGCAGAACGCTGACCCTCGGACTTCGCTGCAGTGCCTTCCGGCGCCTCGCCCGAGCGCATGAAGTACACGGTGAGAAGCTGGCAGTTGAGTTGATCGCTTTCGCCCTGCGGTACGATGCGGAACACGTCGACCGAATCGGCGAAAGAAGCCGCATACTTGGGCATGTCGAACACAAACGAACCCGCACATTTGATTTCGATCGTTTCTTCCTGGGGAGCGGCTTCCGCCGGGGCACTCGCAACGTCAGCAGCGGGCGGCCCGGCGAGCGGTCCGTCTCCCATTTCGAGCCGCATCCGCACATCCCGTTTGAGTTCGACCGTGCTGACGCTCATCCCACGGAGGGCGGTGCCGCGAGCGCCGCTCTCGCTCGAGGCCAGGCGAATCTCCAAGTCGCGGCCAAATCCGCGGCTGCGCCCCATGCGGAACTGCACCGCCTCGGGCGTATAAATCCGCTGGGCGTCCATCTTCACGCCGCTGGTGGTGATCTCCAGGTCGTCCCCTTTGCCAGGCGCGCTTTCGCGTTGAACGATCCGCACGGCGCCCTCGATCGCGCCGCCCAAGAACTTGAGATCCTTGAAATCCACGCTCCGCATATCGACTGGCTTGTCGAACATCAGCGTCGCCTTCGCGGTGCGCATGATCACCGGCTGTCCCTGATCCTGCGGATTCTCGCGCGGGAAAAACAAGAGCGTGCACGGCTCGAGCTCGAGAGTCCCGTCGCGACGCGTGCTGAGCTTGTCGAACAGCACGCGCATCTGCCCGCTATTGATGAACTTCGGCCCCTTGGCTTCCCAATCCTCGGGATTGAAGAACCGGGCAAGTTCGCGCTGGCGAACAGTGATGTCGCCTCGGGCACGTTCGATCTGCTCGTCGCTCACCGTCTGCGTCACACGCTCATCGAGGTTCGGCTCGATCAGCGGAACCGCCAGAAACCAATACACCCAATAGCAACCGAGGACCGTCGCGAAGCCGACGAAGGCCTGGCGGAACATCGCCCAGCGCGTGGGTCGCCCGGAAAGCATCCTGCTTGTGGGTGCCGCGGCCTGGGACATTTTGCTCGCTGCTTAAGAGGTGTACTTTTGAATCAGGTCATCCCAGCGGCGCTGTGCCTTGAGAATCATCTCAATTGTCTCACGCACGGCGCCCTGGCCGCCCGGAAGCGTGGTCGTGTGATGGGCGTGAGTCTTGGCCTCGGCACAAGCATCGGCGACGGCCACGCCCAGCCCCACATGCCGGATCACCGGCACGTCGGGCAGATCGTCGCCGATATAGCAGACCTGTTCGGGCTGGATCCCCAACTGCGTGAGAATCTCGATCGCCACGGGAAGCTTGTCCTCGGCCGTCTGGCGAACGATTTCGATGCCCAGCTCGGCGGCGCGAATCTTCACGACGTGAGAGCTGCGCCCTGTGATCAGCCCAAACTTATAGCCCGCACGCTGCCAGAGGCGGATGCCGAGCCCGTCGCGAATATGGAACTGCTTGGTTTCGATGCCTTGGTTGTTGAAGATGATTTCGCCGGACGTGAGCACGCCGTCCACGTCGGCCAGGATCAGTTCAATATTCTGGCAGCGCACGTCCGTTTTCATGCCACTCTCCGCGAACGGCCTCCACCAGCAGCCGCTTTGCCGGGCTTCGATTTGCGATTCCGTTTGGCTTCGGGCAGCGCCGCCAGCCGCGGACCATCCGGCGAGAGCGCCGAGCGAGCCTCGGGAAACAACGCCACGACGTCGGTGATGTCCAGTAGTCCGGCCGGGCGGCCGCGCCGATCGACGACCGGTAGTTCGCTAATCTTGCGTTCCGCCATGACGGCCACGGCGTCGAGCATTCTGGAACCGGCAGGGACCGTCGACGGGCTGGCAGTCATGACCTCGCGAATCGGCCGGTCGAGCGCCGCGTCGCGATTGTGTTCGAAGAGGCGTGCCAGGTCGCTGTCCGTAAAGATGCCAGCCAGTTTGCCGGCGCGGGTGACAAGCATGATCGCGCCAGTGCGGCGGCCGGTTTGAGAATGTTCGACAAAGACTTTCCGCACGTTCAGCCACTCGCCGGCAACGCGACACTCGGCCAAGGGACGCATGAACTCGTCGATATTACTGAGCTGCCGACCCAGGCTGCCGGCCGGATGAAAGCGGGCAAAATCCTCGCGGCCGAATTCGCGCATCCGACTGGTCACCAGCGCCAGCGCATCGCCGAGGGCGAGCATCGCGGTGGTGCTGGTGCTGGGCGCCAGTCCGTGTTCGCAGGCCTCTTGTAGCGCGCCCAACTCGATCACGACCCCGGCCGCGCGGCCGAGCGTGCTCGTACGCCGCGCGGTGATGGCAATCATCGTGACGCCAAATTCGTCGAGCGAAGGCAGCATCCGCACGACCTCTTCCGTTTCGCCGCTCTGCGAGAACAGCAGCACGACGTCGTCGGCGCGGATCCGACCCAGGTCGCCGTGAACTGCTTCGGCCGGGTGGAGCCAATGACTGCGCGTGCCGGTTGAGGCCAGCGTGGCGGCGATCTTCTGGGCGATCATCCCGGCCTTGCCCATGCCCGTGGTGATCACGCTTCCGCGGCAGCCATAAAGCGCCGCCACCCCAGCACAGAACGACTCGTCCAGCCGGCCGGCGAGCTGACTGAGTGCCCGGGCCTCGAGCTCGATGATCTGACGCGCGTAACGCAGTTGGGAGGTCCGATCCAGCGGGCGTTTACTTATGCGGCGCGTCGTGCTCATGGCGGGTTCCTCGAACGGCGATTCTCTCTTGCCAGGCGGCGGCAAGCGCGCCTGGGCAGCGGCTCGCCCCGACAGGGGAGGCGGATTGTAGTGTCGCCGCCAGACCGGGGCAACGCGATCCTCCCGGGCCTGGCTTTTCCGCCGGGGCATTGTAACCCGTAAGCGATTGCGGCCGATGCTCACTTCGTCCGGAGCGTGGGAAACCGCGAGCGGACCAGATGCTAGTATTAGCGAAGGTGCTAGTATGCCGCGACCGTGAACTGTCGCAGGGTAGTGGTTTGGCGGCTCCTGGTCGCCATTTGGCCGATTTCGTATAATCCTGTGTTTGAACACCTACGGCGCTAAAACCCCCGTGGCCGAGTGCGGCGCAGTTCCGGCCGCTAGCACTGCCCGAGCCCGATTTTGGAGACCGCACAGATGATCGTCACGACCAGCGAACTGTTCCAGCAAGCGTATGGGAAATACGCCATCGGCGCCTACAACATCAACAATCTCGAGCAGACGGTCGGCCTGTTTCGCGGCAACGTGGGCCTGGTGAAGAGCAACGACGGCCCGGGCGATCCGGCCACGAGCGCGCCGTTCATCATCCAACTTTCGCGCGGCGCCCGCAGCTATACGGACAAGCGATTTCTGGAAGCCATGATCCGCTCGGCCGAGGAAGTATTCGACAAGGCGATTTTCGCAGTGCATCTCGATCACGGCACCGAGGAAGTCTGCTACGACTGTATCGATAGCGGCTTTTACTCCTCGGTGATGATCGACGCCTCGCACGAGACGTTTGACGAGAACATTGCGATCACGCGGCGCGTTGTCGAGCGGGCCCACGACAAGGGCATTAGCGTCGAGGCCGAACTCGGCATGCTGGGCGGCGTCGAAGAAGATATTCAGGTCGACGCGGAGAACGCCTGCCTCACCGATCCAGATCAGGCCGTCGAGTTCGTCGAGCGCAGCGGTTGTGATTCGCTGGCCGTGGCCATCGGCACCTCGCACGGTGCGTACAAGTTCTCTGGCGGCCAGGGGCTGCACTTCGACCGCATCGCCGCGATCCAGAAGCTGCTTCCCGGTTTTCCGCTGGTCATGCACGGTTCGAGCAGCGTGCCCAAGGAATGGGTCGAGCGGATCAACAAGGCCGGTGGCAAGCTGGGCGACGCCAGCGGCGTCAAGGAAGACCAGTATCTGCCCGCCGCCAAGCTCGGTGTCACCAAGGTAAACATCGACACCGACGGTCGCCTGGTCTGGTGCGGCGTGTATCGCGAAAACTTCCGCGACAAGCCGGAAGATTTCGATCCCCGCACGCCGGGCAAGCCGTTTATGGCAGCCTATGCCGAGTACATCATCCACAAGAACAAGATGCTCGGCTCGGCCGGTCAGCTCGAGGCGGTTCGCGCGGCGCTCACGGGGCAGCCTGTTTAGCGGATTGTGGCGATTGGCCGTTGGATTCGCGGTTCATTCTTCGATGTCGTTCGACACGGTAGATAATCCGTCGTCTGCCGGCTTCTCGAAGAACGCGCTGTCGTGCGTGCCGCGCGCGATCCGGATCACCCACAGCATCATCACGGGGCGATCGCCGCGCGTATCATGAAAAAAGTGATAGCCCACGCTGGCCGGTCGATCGCTACGCGCCGCAAGCAGGATCATCTGTCCGGGGCCGAGTTGCGGCGTCATCTGCAGCTCGTCAAAAACGCGTTTAGGCCGCTCCTGCGTGAACATCATCATGCCGTCGTTGCCACGCATGCGGCTTTGAAACACGCCATGATGCACCTCGGGCACAATCTCGAGCCGGACGCGACCCTCGCTCTCGTAGTTGGCCCGCAGTCCCAGGCGGCACTCGGCCTGCGTGTAGGTCTTGCCGCCGACCTCGCCGCCGGTGGTCTCTAGTAGTTGCAGGTGCTCACGCGTTTCGGGAATCGCCACTTCCACACGTTTGCCGGCCTTGGCATGCACGAGGCGCAGGTTCACGGTCGCCTCGGGATCGAGGTTCATCTTGAATTCTTGACCTTCCTCGACGCGCTTCTCGGTCACCTTCAGCACTTCGGCGAGTTCCGCCGGAATCGTGGGCCCGAGCACGCCGGCGCGAAAGCCGTTCCGGTCCAATCGCTGTCGCAGCTCCGCCGGTAGCGACTGCTCATCCACCAGTTTCCAGAGTGCGGCAACCTGCTCCTCGCCGCGCGGGACAGGTACTGAAAAGACCTCGAGCGTGATTGCGTCGGACGATACCGCGAGCGGCGCGAGCAACGCTTTCGACGCGGCCGTCGGCTCAACGACGCTGCAACCCTGGAGCGCGAGCGCAATCAAGCTCATCAAGATGGCGCGCACGGCGACATGCATGCGAAGATTCCGTGGACCTGAAGACTGCTGCGACGGGACGAGAACCGTAACGACGTGTATCGAAATGTGGCGGGAGATTACTCGTTGGAAGGCGCGCGCGTCAATGCAAGCTGTCGTCGGACGCGCCAGCCGCGATGCCTTAGGCGACAGCTGCTAGCACCCCCATCGCAGCCTCTACCCGGCACGCAACAGGCGCGGTGTGCGGATCTTCTGGCCGTAGACCCGGCCGTAGCGAGCCTCCAGGCTGCGAAAGTCCCACCGCAGAAACTCATAGACCTCGGCCGGCGGCGCCAGCGCCAGCCATTTGCGGGTCAACTCGGCCATCCGAGCGTCGTAGTCGCGCTGCGAATGCGTGTGCGCGTAACAGCGGCCCGGATGCCGCCGCAGGTCGCCATCGAAGGCAGGACCGATGTGCCAGAGTTCGTGCACCACGGTCGAGAGCTTCTCTTCGAGCGGGCGTTCCGTGAACCGCGGCAGGTAAAAGCTGAGCAGGTACAGCATCTCGCGGCCGGCATCGTCGAACAAGCGTTCGACGGTCCACATCCGCCCCCGGCGGCGCGAAAGAAGTTCGCCCCCAGCGAACCTGAGTGGCGTGAGCGAAGCGTAAATTCCGTGCCGCGAGCGAATGCGAGCCTGACAAAAACGAATCGCCACGCGACTCATGTCGATGTGAGCAAGCTCGGGCAGGCGCGTCGCCAGATCGTCGCACAGCGCACGCATGTGCTGCGTGAAATTGAAGCCGATAGCGCGTCCTGCAATCGGCAGGGCAGAGGGGTATCCGTGCGATCGCTCGGCCATGTGCCCCCAATCCGTGTCGGGCCAACTGCCAAGAGTCTGAGGAATTCTTAGGTCGACTAGCTGGTCGGCTGGGCTTCGAACGTGGGCTTCGTCGACTTGGCACGCACGCGGTCGTGCACGCCGACGAACTCCAGGATCGCCCGATCGCCAGCGTCTCCCAGACGGGGCTTCGCCAGCTTCAAGATCCGGGTATATCCGCCCTGGCGATCCGCGAAGCGCGGGGCCACGTCGGCGAACAGAATCCGAACCGCCTGCTTGTCGCCCAACATGCGAATCGCGCGGCGGCGGGCGTTGACCACGGGGGCCATCGCCTGATTCCACTTCGAGTAGTTGTCGCTCTTGCGCCAGTCCTTCCAGGCCTGGGTATTGCGATCGGCCGTGGTGCCGAACTTGGCCGCTTCTTCCATCGACGGCAGCACGCGTTTGGCAATCGTGATGCAGCGCTCAACAACGGGGCGCACTTCCTTGGCCTTGGGCAGCGTGGTGATGATGCGGCCCTTCACCTTCGGAGCGTTGTCTTCGTCCTCAGCGTCGCGCTCGGTCAGGAACAAAGCGCTCGCCAGATTGCGGAGCAGAGCCCGCTGATGTGAAGGATTGCGGCCGAGCGTGCGGCCTTTACGTCGATGTCGCATGATAATTACTCGTTACTTCGTCAGATTGAATCGGTCGGCGGCGACCAGAGTGCGTCAGGCTCGTCGCCCAAGTCTCGGTGCCGCGATTGGTAGGTTGTGTTAGACGCCCGCGGCGGTCGCTACTCGCATGCCCAGCCGGAGCCCCAGCTCAGCCAGCTTCTCGCGCACTTCGTGCAACGTGGTTTCGCCGAAATTGCGAACTTCCAGCAGCTGGTCCTCGTTGCGCCGGACCAGGTCGCGAACCGTGTGAATGGCTTCCGATTCGAGACAGTTGGTGGCCCGGACCGAAAGCTTCAGGTCCGCCAGGGTCATATTCAGCTTTGATTCGAGATTCGCGTCACTGGACCCCGAGCCGCTGCGCGGACCGCTGTGCACGCGCGAGCCAAGCTCGCTGTACTGCACGAACGGGCTCAGGTGCTTGCGGAGAATCTTGGCCGATTCGACCAGGGCCATCTCGGGATGGATCGAGCCGTTGGTCCAGATCTCCAGCGTCAGCTTGTCGTAGTTCGTCTTCTGACCGACGCGGGTCTCTTCGATCTCGTAGCGCACGCGGACGACGGGGCTGTAGACCGCGTCGATCGGAATGATGCCGATTTCCTGCACGTTGGCGCTGTGCTCGGTGGCCGGCACATAGCCGCGGCCATTCTCGATGACCATCTCGACCGCAAAGGGCACGTCATCCGACAAGGTCGCAATCACGTGATCCTTATTGATGACCTTGACCGTCTCGTCCGTGATCACGTCGGCGCCGGTAACCACGCCGCGGGTATTCTTCTCGATGCGGACGACCTTGGTCGATTCGGTGTAGTTCTTAACCACCAGCGACTTGATGTTGAGAACGACATCGGTCATGTCCTCCACAACGCCGGGCAGGGTCGTGAACTCGTGCTGAGCACCCTGCACCTTGATCTGGGTGATGGCGCTACCCTCGAGGCTCGAGAGCAGAATGCGGCGCAGACCGTTGCCGATCGTGACGCCGAACCCTCGCTCGAACGGCTCGGCGGTGAACTTGCCGTAGGTGCCGGTCAGGGTCTTCGTGTCACAGGTCACCAGACTGGGAAGTTCCAGCCCTCGCCATCGAATATGCATTTCTTGTCTCCGTAAGGGCCACTGGCAGCCGACCGCTAAACAGCACGCAAGCCAACAGGCGCTGAGATTACTTTCGTTTACGGGCCTCGAAGCAGCGCTCGGCGGCTGAGACCTCTCCTCTTCGCACTTCACCGGAGCGGGCCGCCGACCCGCACCACACGTTCACTTCTTCGCTCGAGCAACAGCCCGAATTACTTGGCGTACTACGAGCCCCCGCCTACTTCGAGCCCCCGCCTACTTCGAACAAAGTTCGATGATCAACTGCGTCTGAACCGGAATCGAAATATCCTCCGCCTCGGGGAGTCGCATCACGCGGCCCTCGGGAATTCCACCCTCGATGAGCGAGAGGAAGTCGGGGAGCTCGCGACGGTTTTCAGACAAGTTACTTTGTACGAACTGCAGGCTCTTGGCGCGGTTCTTCACGCGAATCACGTCGCCCACGCGAACCAGGTAGCTCGGCACGTCCACGCGGCGGCCGTTGACCGTGACGTGACCGTGTGCCACGAGTTGCCGGGCCTGAGCGCGGCTGCTGCCGAAGCCCAGGCGATGGACGATATTGTCCAGCCGGCGTTCGAGCAGGGTCATCAGCGTGCTGCCGGTATTGCCCTTGGAGCGTGCGGCGCGGTCATAGTAGCCGCGGAACTGCCGTTCGAGCACCCCGTAGTAGTGCTTGACCTTCTGCTTCTCGCGAAGGTGGGTGGCGTAATCGGTCTGCTTGCCGCGGCGGAACTGATGCATGCCCGGCGCGGTGTCGCGACGCTCGATCGCACACTTCGGCGTGTCGCAACGAGTGCCCTTGAGAAACAACTTCAGGCCGTCGCGGCGGCAAAGCCGACAAACGGGTCCGGTAATGCGAGCCATACGTCTCTCTTACAAATTTCTGATGGTTGAGTTTTTTTGCGAGTGATTTGTGGGGGGAGGTCGAGCCAGGCTTGCGAGCTCGACATCCGCGCCAGGCGATTACACGCGGCGCTTCTTGGGCGGGCGGCAACCGTTGTGCGGCAGCGGCGTCACGTCTTCAATGCTCTTGATCGTCATGCCGGCGGCCTGCAGTGCCGTGATCGCGCTCTCCCGACCGCTACCCGGACCCTTCACGCGAACGTCGAGTTCCTTGACGCCGAACTTCGCAGCCTTCTCGGCACACTGTTGCGACGCCATCTGACCGGCAAACGGCGTGCTCTTGCGACTTCCCTTGAAGCCGCTCGTGCCGGCGCTGGCCCAGCACAGGGCATCGCCCTTGGTGTCGGTGATCGTGACGGTCGTGTTGTTGAACGTCGCCTTGATGTGAGCAATGCCCACGGTGACGTTACGGCGAATCTTCCGCCTTTTGCTCTTGGCCACTGCCGATAAACTCCTGACTGATTGCTGTTGCTTTACCTCGATGGCGGATGGCGGCCGCGACACACCTTGCGGGCCGCAAGCCACACAACCGACTACCTCAAATCCTTCACGCCCTTCTTGCCGGCCACGGTCTTCTTCGGGCCCTTGCGAGTACGGGCATTGGTTCGCGTCCGCTGGCCGCGCACCGGCAGACCGCGACGATGCCGCAGTCCGCGATAGCAGGCAATGTCGCGAAGCCGTGTAATGTTTTGCGAGACCTGCCGGCGAAGCTGACCTTCGACCGTGTAGTCTTTGTCGAGCAGCGCCGCCAGCCGCGCGACTTCGTCCTCGTGCAGTTCGCGAGCCTTGACCAGCGGATTCACGCCCGCCTTGTGGCACAGCTCACGCGCGATGTGTGGGCCGACACCGTACAGGTAGGTCAACGAGACGACGGTCGCCCGATCATTCGGAATGTCAACGCCCATCAAACGCGGCATAAAATGTTCTCACTATCTGATCGGCGATCACAGGCGCCAACTGCGCTGGACCGCGAGACTAACGCTGCACCCCGCAACTGCCAGAACTGCCACACCAAGCGACTGCAAACGAGCCACTCGAAGCGGGACAAACTGGCGAAAAAAGCGCTGGATGGCCGGGGGATGCCACTGCGCGAAAAGCACGACTTCTAGCGAACGATCTCGAATCCCTGCCCTCTACCCCTGACGCTGCCCTTTATCCCTGACGCTGCCCTTTATCCCTGACGCTGCCCTTTATCCCTGACGCTGCCCTTTATCCCTGACGCTGCCCTTTATCCCTGACGCTGCTTGTGCCTGGGATTGCTGCAGACCACGAACA
>JALHMI010000001.1:370580-478207 GCA_022844125.1 Pirellulales bacterium
CCCTGACGCTGCCCTTTATCCCTGACGCTGCCCTTTATCCCTGACGCTGCCCTTTATCCCTGACGCTGCCCTTTATCCCTGACGCTGCTTGTGCCTGGGATTGCTGCAGACCACGAACACCACACCCCGGCGGCGGACGATCTTGCAATTCTCACAAATTCGCTTAACGCTGGCGCGGACTTTCATGACTCGCTTTCAACTTGCCCCAACTGTCGGGAGCGGCTAATGGTCCAAAGCACTTGAATATATCGCGGGACGCCCGCGAGGTACAAGGCCCCTGGGGCGAAGAAAATATGTCTCTGGCACGCGGCTTTGACCGGACCCAACGGGGAGCGGTCGCAAGCGGCGTTTTTGCCGGTTTTCTCGGTCGTGGGCGGCACTTTTTCGGAGCCGCTAGCTGGGAATCTCCTCGCCTTCGCGAGGCGCCCCGGTCAGCACCCAGGGGCCGTTTTCCGTAATGGCGATCGTATGTTCGAAATGGGCGCTGGGTTTCGCGTCTTGAGTAGCCTGAGTCCAGTAGTCCGGCAGACTTTTGACGTGCTTTGAGCCCATGTTGACCATCGGTTCGACAGCAATCACGAGCCCCGGTTCGAGCGCAAAATCGCCGTTCCGCCGCAACTGGGCACTGACAAAATTGGGGACCTGGGGATCTTCGTGCATCTCCCGGCCGATTCCATGGCCCACGAAGCTCTCAACCACCGAAAAGCCGGCGTCGCGAACATATGTGCCCATTTCTGAGGCCACTTCGCTCCAGCGACTGCGTTTGCCCATCAGGTCAATGGCCAGTTGCAGCACCCCATCCGTCACGTCCAACAGGCGTTGCACTTCCGGCTCGATTTGGCCGACCGGTCGGGTGATCGCCGAGTCGCCACACCAGCCCTCGTATTTGCAGCCGGTGTCGATGCTGACCACGTCCCCCTCGCGCAATACGCGCTTCCCGGGAATTCCGTGCACCACTTCGTCGTTGACCGAGATGCAGCAGACCGCGGGAAACGGGACTTTGCCGGGCACCCCCTTAAACAGCGGAATGGCGCGATGGGCTTCAAAGAACTCCTCGACCGCGGCGTCAATCTCTCCGGTGGTGGCGCCGGGCTTCACCAGTTCCGCAGCAACCTGGTGCGCCTTCCAGACGAGCAAGCCCGCCTTCCGCATTTGACTGATTTCACGCTGTGAACGCAGGATGTGCACGCTCGGGTTCCCTTGCAATCGATTCTCTTCCGAAGCGGCTTACACCGCCCCAGGCTCGGGGCCTCGCCCGACACTCGCTTACCGCGGCGCCGCTGGCCCCTTTCAATATGCTATGCCGCCGCTCTACAGAGCAACTCTGTCTTTATCGATGACGGCTTTGACTCGCTGGAACACCTCGTCCGGCGTACCCTGGCCATCCACCGTGCGGAGCAGGTTCCGCCGGCTGTAATACTCCGACAACGGCGCGGTCTGGCGCTCGTACTCTTCCAGACGACGACGAACAATTTCCGGCTGATCGTCTTTGCGGCCCCGAGCCGCCAGTCGCCGAATTAGCTCATCAGCGTCGGCCGTCAGCTCCAGCACCAGGTCGAGCGGCGTGCCGCGTGAGCCCAGAATCTGGTCGAGCGTTTCGGCCTGACCCAGCGTGCGCGGAAAACCGTCCAGCAGGTAACCTCGCTTACAGTCTTCGGCCATGAGCCGATCTGTCACCAGATTGAGCATCAGCTCGTCAGGCACGAGCTCTCCCGAATCCATGTAGCGATCGGCCTGTTTGCCGAGCTCTGTTTGCTCGGCACAGGCGATGCGCAGCATCTCGCCGGTGGAGAGATGGATGATGCCCAGATGGCGAACCAGCCGCTCAGACTGAGTACCTTTTCCGACGCCGGGCGGACCGATGAAAACTAACCGCATGGTGTCTCGTCTTTCCCGCCCAGTGCACGGCATGCACCTCCTGTCATGCCGCGCGGAAGCATCTCTAAGCTTCCAGTAATCCTCGATAGTTCCGCATCACGAGATGACTGTCAATTTTCTGCACCAGGTCGAACGCTACGCTCACGGCAATCAGCAGGCTCGTTCCGCCAAAGAACTGCGCCACGTTGTAGTCAACCGAAAACAGACTGGTGATGATCGTCGGGGCAATCGCCACGACCGCCAAAAAGCCGGCGCCCACGTAGGTGATCCGCACCATCACTTTTTCCAGATAGTCGGCCGTCCGCTTGCCGGGGCGATAGCCCGGTATGAACGTGCCGAAGCTCTTCAGGTTTTCAGCCATGTCCTTCGGGTTGAAGGTGATGGCTGTCCAAAAATAACAGAAGAAGTAGATCAATGCCACGTACAGTGCATTGTAAACAAATCCGCTCCCGCGGCGGAACGTGTCGTCCAGATTGGACCAGATCGACTCGGGATAGGCATTCGCCAGGCTGGTAAAAATCAGCGAGGGGAACATCAGCAGGCTGCTGGCGAAAATAATCGGCATCACGCCCGCCTGGTTCACTCGCAGCGGCAAGTACTGCCGGGTGCCGCCATACACGCGGCGGCCGCGCACGTGCTTGGCGCTCTGCGTGGGGATCCGTCGCTGCCCGAGCGTGATAAACACCACGCCAGCCACCACTGCCACGAACAGCAGGATCAACAGCAGGATGATTTCCACGCCAATCTGGCCCGACGTGCTGCCCAACTCCAGCGAGGAACTGTTGAGCAGGCTGTACACGGCGCCGGGCAGGCCGGCCAGAATGCCGGCCATGATCAGAAGGCTGATTCCGTTGCCGATGCCGAATTCGTCGATCTGCTCGCCGAGCCACATCAGGAAGATCGTCCCGGCGGTCATCATCGAGACCGCCACCACCTGCCAGCCGAACGGCAGCGAGCCGTCGACCATATAGTCCTCCATGATCAGCCCCTGGCTGGCCAGAAAGCCCAGATAGGCCCAGCTCTGACCGATGCACAGGACGACCGTGGCGTAACGCGTGTATTCGTTGATCTTCTTGCGGCCGCTTTCACCTTCCTTCTGGAGCCGCTCGAGCGGCCCCCAAACGCTCCCTAGGAGCTGGAAGATAATCGACGCCGAGATGTAGGGCATGATCCCCAGGCCGAAGATCGTGATCTGATTAAGCTGCGCGGCGCTGAAGGTGGCGACCTGCTGGAACAACTGGCCCATGCCGCTGGACGTGTTGAAGAACGCCGACATCGACGTCTGATCGACGATCGGCAGCGGGATCTGCCAGCCGACGCGATAGACGGCGAGCAAGCCGAGCGTGAAGAGAATCTTCTTCCGCAGCTCGGGAATTGTGAAGATAACGCGAATCTTTTCCCACATGGCGAATGGTCCGTCCTTCGTGGAGCCACCAGCGGCACCGCCGGCGGCGCATGGCCGTTGGGTCTTAGGTTGCTCGTCCTGGAGAGGGCAAGCGGAATTGCGATGCGCGAATTAGAACGATCCTCGCCGTCCGACTCAAGGGCGGAAAGAGTGGCTACTTGCCCGCGGCCTTGCGGCTTTTGGCCGGCCGAGGGGCTACTTTCTTGGGGATCACGTTCACTTCGCCTCCGGCCTTTTGAATCTTCTCAAGAGCCGAGGCACTGAAGCGGTGGGCCGTAATCTTGAGCTTCTTGGTCAGCTCGCCGCCGCCCAGGATCTTCAGCTCGTCGTAACGTCCCTTGGCCAGGTCCTTCGCCTTCAGGCTATCCATGGTGACTTCTTCACCATCGGCAAAGGCGGCACTCAGGGCGCCCACGTTCACCGAGGCCACGGTCTTGCCGAATGCGTTATGGAATCCGCGCTTGGGGATGCGGCGAATGAGCGGGCTGGCACCACCTTCGAAGATCGCCGGTGCGCTCCAACCGGCCAACTGACCCTGGCCCTTGTGGCCGCGGCCGCTGGTCTTGCCGTGGCCGCTGCCCGGGCCGCGACCGATTCGCTTCTTCTTCTTGTGCTTGTGAATACCGCGATTGACTTCGGCCAGATTCATACCAGCGAAACTCCCCGCAGACGCTCGATGTCCGAACGCGTGCGCAATTGCTTGAGGGCCTCGATCGAGGCTTTGACCAGATTGACCGGGTTATTCGAGCCGAAGCTCTTGGTCAGGATGTTGTGAATGCCAGCGGCTTCGCAAACCGCACGCACGGCGTCGCCGGCGATCACGCCGGTACCGGCCGAGGCGGGAACCAGCACCACGCGGGCGGCGCCAAAGCGGCCTTCGACCTGGTGCGGAATGGTTCCCGCATCGAGCGAGATCTCGAACATGCTTCGCGAACCGTCCTTGACGGCCTTCTCCACGCTGGGCGGAACTTCATTGGCCTTGCCATAGCCCCAGCCGACCTTGCCACGACCGTTGCCGACCACGACCATGGCCGCGAAGCTGAAGCGGCGACCACCTTTGACCACCGCGGCGCACCGCTTGATCTTGATCACCTTGTCGATCAGTTCGCCGCGATTGCTGTTTTCTGCCACCTGTCACTCCTCGAGCCCGCCGGGCTCGCGATGCTTCTCTTGCGTTTGTCGAAACGTGATTTTAATCGCTGCCGCCTGTCCAGGAACGCCGCTGTTACGGTTCGTTCGCTAAATCCAGGGTCGGGCAGCCTGCTGTTTAGTACTCGCTTAAAAGTCCAAGCCGGCCTCGCGGGCGGCATTGGCCAGGGCGGCCACGCGGCCGTGATACTGATTCGAACCGCGGTCGAACGCGACCTGAGTCACGCCCGCCGCCTTGGCCCGCTCGGCAATCGCCTTACCGATGGCCGTCGCCGCGGCCACGTTGCCGCCGTACTTCAGTCCACCGAGGAGGTCCTTGTCGACCGTGCTGGCCGAGGCCAAGGTCCGGCCGCTGGCGTCGTCGATCACCTGCGCGTACACGTGCTTGTGGCTGCGGAAAACCGACAACCGCGGACGTTCGGCGGTGCCGCGAACGCGTTTGCGAACCCGGTATGCCCGGCGCTGGCGCTGCTGTAATGTTGCTCGTTCGTGATTCACTGTTTGTTTCTCGCTTCAAAACGACCAAAGGGCATCGAACGACGAGATTGGCCGCTCGTTCATCCTCAAGCCTTCTGACTTTATCCTTCCCAACTACTTCGCCGACGCATGACTACTTTGTCATTGCCTTGCCGGCCTTGCGGCGGACGACTTCGCCGTCGTAGCGAATGCCCTTGCCTTTGTAAGGCTCCGGCTTGCGCACGGCCCGGGCTTCGGCGGCGAACTGGCCCACCAGCTGCTTGTCGCTTCCCTTGATGACGACGTGCGTCTGGTCCGGGCAGGTGACCGTGAGACCCGCGGGAATCGGCAGGTGCACTTCGTTTGCAAAGCCAACGCGCAGCTGCAGCATGCCTTTCTGCACGGCGGCCAGGTAACCGACGCCAACGATCTCGAGCTTCTTTTCGTAACCCTTCGTCACGCCTTCGACCATATTGCTGATCACGGCACGCGTCAGTCCGTGCAGGGCGCGGGACAGGCGGCTGTCATCCTTCCGTGCGATGACGACCTCCTTCTTGTCGGCGTCGACGGCAACGGACACTTCGGGACGCAGGTCCCAGTCGAGTTTGCCCAACGGGCCTTCGACCGTGACTTTATCCGGCTTCACGTCGATCTTCACGTTCGACGGCAGCGGTACAGGTTGTTTTCCGATACGAGACATGGCTGAATCACCTTGTGGCCGCGCTCTTGAAGCCGGCATGCTTGTTTACCACAGTTCGCAGAGCACTTCGCCGCCCAGGTTTCGCTGGCGGGCTTCGCGGTCGCTGACCACGCCCCGGCTGGTGCTGATGATCGAAATGCCGAGTCCATTCAGCACCGGACGCAGTCCGGTGGCATGACGGTAGACGCGGCGACCCGGCTTGCTGACGCGCTTAATGTGACGAATCACACGCTCACCATTGGGGCCGTACTTCAATTCCAGGCGCAACTCGGGCACCGGCTCACCAGAGACTTCTTCATAGCCCCAGATGTAGCCCTCGCGCTTGAGCACCTCGGCGAGTCCGCGCTTCACCTTCGACAGCGGCATCGTTACGCTGGTCTTTTCCACGCGCACCGCATTGCGGATGCGGGTGAGCATATCGGCGATGGGGTCGGTCATCATGTTAGCTAAATTCCCCTATTACCAACTCGCCTTTTTGACGCCGGGAATCAAGCCTTCGTCGGCTAATTTCCGGAAGCAGATTCGGCAGATTCCAAACTTGCGATACACGGCCCGCGGACGCCCACAAATCTTGCACCGCCGCACGAGACGGCTGCTGTACTTGGGGGTTTCCTTGGCCTTGGCAATCTTCGATTTACTTGCCATGCACGTTTCCTACTGGATTCGATTACGACGTTGTTCGCTACGGTCCGGCAGCACACGGGCTGCCACTTTGATTCAACTGGTTCAGGCGGCGCCCACGGCTGTTTTCTTCCCGCCGCTGTCGGCGGTTTCGTCCGTCTTGAACGGCATTCCGAAGGCCTTCAGCATCTCGCGCGACTCGTCATCGCTCTTGGTGCCTCCGACCACGAAGGTCACGTTCATGCCTTGCGGTCGCACAAACTTGTCAGGATTGAGCTCCGGGAACACGAGCTGTTCGGTGAGACCCAGGCTGTAGTTGCCGTTGCCGTCGAACGCCTTCGGATTCAGTCCGCGAAAGTCGCGCACTCGCGGCAAAGCCAGCGAGATCAACCGATCCAGGAACTCGTACATCCGCGGTCCGCGAATCGTGACCTTGGCGCCAATCGGCAGGTTCTCGCGGAGCTTGAAGTTGGCGATCGCTTTGCGGCTCTTGGTAACCAGGGCCTTTTGACCCGTGATCTGCGAGAGCGCCGCGGCGGCCTCTTCAATGTGTTTCTTTTCGCTGATCGCGCTTCCGACGCCCATGCTCACAACGATCTTCTCGAGCTTGGGCAGAGCATGGGGATTCGAGCGACCGAGCGTCTTGGCGAGCGCCGGAAGAATCTCCTTCTGGTACCGCTCCCAAAGGCGCGGCGGAACGGCCTGAGCCTGTTCGCCGGCGGCTTCTGCAGCTTTTGTTTTCTTGGCCATGGTTACTATCGCTTACGTTGACTGACTTGCGGTTGGATTGCTTGCGGATGGCTTACTTGTGGGCGTGCGACTTGTGGGCCGGCGCGATTACGCCGATCGCCGAACCGCACTTCTTGCAGAACCGCTCTTTTCCGCCGTCGTCCTTGAAGCGCGCCCCGGTCCGCGTCGGCTGGTTGCACGACGTGCACACCAGGAGCACGTTCGACAGGCTGATCGGCATCTCCTTCGAAAGCCGGCCACCCTGGGGATTCTTCTGGCTGCGGCGGATATGCCGATAGACGCGATTCACGCCTTCGACGATCACGCGATTCTCGTCACGCAGCACCTTCAACACTCGGCCGCGGACTTTGTCCTCGCCAGAGATGACCTGCACGATGTCGTCTACTTTGATGTGCATCAGACCACCTCGCTCGCGAGGCTCACAATTTTCATAAAGTTGCGATCACGCAGTTCACGGGCCACGGCGCCAAAGATGCGCGTGCCACGCGGGTTGCGATCGTTATCAATAATCACAATGGCGTTATTGTCGAAACGCACATAGCTCCCGTCGGCCCGGCGAGTGGGTTTCCTGCAGCGGACGATCACTCCCTTGACGACGCTCTTCTTCTTGACGTCGCTACCGGGAATCACCGACTTCACGCTGCAGATGATCACGTCGCCCAGCCCGGCGGTCCGCCGGTGAGTGCCGCCGAGCACCTTGATACACATGACCTCTTTGGCCCCTGTGTTGTCGGCGACGCTCAACCTGGTCTGCATCTGGATCATGGCTGGTCTTACCTGTCTTGCACTTGCTCTCTCGTCACACCGACTCGGCCTGGCAGCCGACCGCGGCGGACACGTGTTTCTGGTTCAGAACCCTAGGCGAGTTCGTCTTCTCCGTCACGTCGGTGGGCCGCCTTCATCGCGGCGATATCGACCAACTGGCTCTTGCTCACCACGCGGACCAACTCCCAACGCTTTGTCTTGCTGCGCGGACGCGATTCGCGAATCTCGACCGTGTCACCCAGGTGACACTCTTCGGCCTCATCGTGGACGTGGCACACCGTCTTGCGGTGCATGATCTTGCCGTACTTCGGATGGCGAACCAGTCGCGGGATCTCCACGCGGCGGGTCTTGGCCACCTTGTCGCTCGTCACGACGCCAATCGAAACTTGTTTCGGCATGTCTGGTGCTCTCGCTTACTTGGCAGCGGCGGCCTTACCGACCCGCTGTGTCTGAATGGTCTTGCAACGGGCAATCAACTGACGCGCCTTCCGCAGTTCGCTCGGCGCATCGAGCTTCTCGGTCTGCTGCTGAATCCGCATCTTGAACAGGCTTTCCGTTGCTTCTTTGAGCGTGAGCGAAAGTTGCTCGTCGCTCATCTCGCGTAGTTCGCTGGCCTTCGTCATGACTCTTCAATCCAACTCGTTGTTCTTGATCCTGCTCAAGCACTCAACCGCCCGACGCCGAATGCCTAGACCGCCCGCCGACGCACGAAGCGCACTCGCACCGGCATCTTGTGGGCCAGTCGCGAAAAGCACATCCGGGCCGCTTCCTCGCTCACGCCGCCGATTTCGTACAGCACGGTGCCAGGTCGCACGACGGCGGCCCAGAATTCCGGCTCACCCTTACCCTTACCCATCCGGGTTTCGAGCGGGATGCTGGTGATCGACTTATGCGGGAAGACGCGGATATATAGCCGCCCCTCGCTGCGCAAGTACTGCGAAGCGGCGACGCGGCCGGCCTCAATCGTCTGGGCGCTGACCCAACCACCTTGCGTGGCTTGCAGGCCGAAGTCGCCGAAGACGACGCGGTTACCCCGCGTGGCCTTACCTTTTATACGTCCTCTTTGGCTTTTTCGGTGCTTGACCCTCTTGGGCATCAACGCCATCGGTCTCGTCCTCGTGATACATGCCTTGGTTGACCCACACCTGGACACCGATGTGCCCCTGGGGCGTCATGGCCTCAGTGAATCCGTAATCGATCTTGGCCCGCAGCGTGGAGAGCGGCAGCGAACCGGCATTGGCCTTTTCGCAACGCGCCATTTCCGAACCGCCGAGCCGACCTGAAAGCTGAATCTTGATTCCCTTCGCGCCGGCTTCCATCGTGGTTTCCATCGCCCGCTTCATGCAGCGGCGGAAACTGGCCCGCTTGGCGAGCTGCTCCGAGATGTCCTCCGCCACGAGCTGGGCGTAAATCTCCGGTCGCGAAATCTCCTCAATCTTGATGTTGATCCTGCGGCCGATCAGGTTCTGCAACTCTTCCTGCAGACGCTCGACCTCTTGACCCTTGCGACCGATGATGATGCCCGGACGCGCGGTGAACAGGATGACCTTCACTTCGTCCCGGGTGCGCTCGATCTCGATCTTCGGAATGCCGGCGAACTTGTACTTGTCTTTGACGAACTTGCGGAGCTTGCGATCTTCGAGCAGCAGGTTCGAAAACTCCTGCTTCGAGGCATACCAGCGGCTTTTCCAGCCGACCATGATGCCCGTCCGAAAGCCGGTTGGATTGACTTTTTGACCCATTGCTGTGCTCTCGTTTCCGCGCTGTTGGTCCACGATGTCCGCGAACCGACTGAACTGTTTTGACTGACTTCGAACTGTCTTGACTTACTTCGAAACGGTGTCCACCGAAACGTGAATGTGCGCCATCCGCCGCTTGATCATGAACGCCATGCCACGGGCCCGCGGACGAATCCGCTTGAACATCGGGCCGCCGTCCACGCGCGCGTCAACCACGACCAGGTCGCTGACGCTGGGCGCCCGCCGATCCTCGGCGTTGCCCAGCGCGCTCTTCAAGACCTTCTCGATCAGCCGCGCACCGCGCTGGGGCTGATACTTGAGCAGGTCGAGCGCCTCGTCGGCGTGCTTGCCGCGAATCAAGTCGGCCAGCGGCCGCACCTTGCGGGCACTGATCCGAGCGTATTTGTGAACGGCTGTGTAGGCCATTGCTTCGTTCTCTCTCGTTTGAATAGCACCGTCGGCAGCTTCTTAACCGACTGCCCGCGAGCTCCACGTCAACTGTTACTTCTTGCCGCCCTTGCCGCCGTGTCCGCGGAAGGTTCGCGTGGGAGCGAACTCACCCAGCTTGTGCCCCACCATGTCTTCGGTGACGAACACCTTGATATGCAACTTGCCGTTGTGAACCATGAAAGTGTGGCCGACGAACTCCGGCACGATCGTGCAGGCGCGGGCCCAGGTCTTGATCGGTTCTTTGCGGCCGTCGCTGGTCATCCGCTCGACCTTGGCGAACAGCTTCGGATTGACGAACGGACCTTTCTTTAACGATCTTCCCATGACAACTGCCTGTACTTGCGGATGGTTCTTTCGCGGACGCGTGAATCTCTGGTTTACTTAATCTTCAACTGGCCATAGCGACGCGAGCGGCGGCGACGCACGATCGCGGCATTCGACGGCTTGCGACGCTTGCGGGTCGAACCGCCCTTGGCCGGCTTGCCCTCGGGGCTCACGGGGTTGCGGCCGCCCTTGGTGCGACCTTCACCACCACCGTGTGGATGGTCCGTCGGGTTCATCGCCGTACCGCGAACGTGCGGGCGAATTCCCTTCCAACGATTACGGCCGGCCTTGCCGATTACAATCGCGTCGTGTTCCGAGTTGCCGATCGCGCCGACCGTGGCCCGACAGGCCGCCGGCACGCGACGAATTTCACCGCTCGGCAAGTTGATCTGCGCCCAGTCGGCCTCGCGAGCTGCCAGCGTCGCGCTGGTGCCGGCCGAACGGCAGAGCACGCCACCGCGACCGGGCTGCAACTCGACGTTGTGAATCGCCATGCCCAGCGGGATGCTCTTCAGCGGCAGGGCATTGCCCACCGTCGGCGGAGCATCGGGGCCACTCATGATCTCATCGCCCCGACTCAGGCCGGCCGGCGCCAGGATGTAGCGCTTCTCGCCGTCCACATAGTGGAGCAGGGCAATCCGAGCACTGCGATTCGGATCGTACTCAATACTGAACACCTTCGCCGGAACACCGTCCTTGTTTCGACGGAAGTCAATCAAGCGATAGCGCTGCTTGTGACCGCCGCCGCGATGCCGGGCAGTAATCTTGCCCTGGTTGTTACGACCGCCGGTCTTCTTTTTCGGAACGAGCAGACTCTTCTGCGGCTTCGCACCCTTGGTCAGGTCTGCGAAATCGCTGACCGTCGCGCCGCGGCGGCCCGGAGTCGTCGGTTTGTATCGTCGAATACCCATTGCTGACCCGTCTTTCCTTCAAGCGGCCTGGGCGACTTCGGCCCCCGCCACTCGCTTGCTTGTACCGCCGGCCTTCACAGCCAACGCAACGCAGTACCGTCGATTAAAAGAAGTCGATCCGATCTTCGCTGTGCAGCTTGACGATTGCCTTCTTCCAGTCGCGCGTCTGGCCAGAGCTGAACCGCGTGCGACGCGGCTTGCCCTTGCGATTCTGCGTGTGCACGCGCAGCACCCGCACATTGAACAACTGCTCGACAGCCTTGCGCACGTCGTCCTTGGTCGCCAGGCGGCTGACTTCGAACGCATAGGCGTTGTAACGCGTCGAGCGATGCATGCCCTTCTCAGTGACCAGCGGACGCATGATCACCTGGTGAGGCGCCAGAAGCGGTTCGCTGGTTGTGGTGGTATCGGTGGACATATCCGCTGAATTCCTGCCGCTAATTCCTGGTACTACTTCTTCGCCGCCTTCGCGTCAGCCTTCTCGCCGCCCGACTTTTCGCCGGCAGCAGACCGCACCGCCTCAATGGCAGCCTTGGTCATCAGCACGCGACTGGGCTGCAAAAGCACGAGGGCATTCAACCCGCCGACCGGCGAGATCGAAACCCGCTCGATATTGCGAACACTCTTGTACACATTCACGTCATGAGCCGCGGTCGCCACCAGCAATCGCTTGCCAGTGAGATTCAGGGCCTTGATGATCGTGGCCATATCCTTGGTCTTGGGCGCGTCGAACTTCAGGTCGTCGATCAGCGTCACTTCGCCGTCTCGCAACTTGGCGGCCAGGGCCATCCGCGTCGCAAGCTGCAGCGCCTTGCGCGGCAGGCGATAGACCCAATCTCGCGGACGCTTGGCAAAGATGTGACCGCCGCCGACCCGAATACCGCTCCGCCGCGAACCGGCACGAGCATTGCCCGTGCCCTTCTGGCGATACATTTTCTTGGTCGAGCCGGCGACTTCAGCGCGGCTCTTGGTCCGCGCGGTGCCAAGCCGCAGATTCGACTGATACATGACCACGGCATCGTGCAACAACTGCTTATTGATGCGCGGAGCGAGGTCCGTGGGGTCAATGTCGTAACTCCCCACCGACTTTCCGCTACGGTCATAAACGGTCAAACTTGCCATCGCTGCATTTCCCTGACTGGTCCACGCGATTCGTCGGCCTGGCGGCTCGACCATCGCCTAGCCGCTTACAACTTGTTGGTTTCCTTGATCATCACGTAGCCGCCACGCGGCCCAGGCACGGCACCCCGCACGAGCAGCAGATTCTTCTCGGCATCGACACCCACCACCATGATATTTCGCATCGTGGAGCGCTCGTTGCCGTAGCGACCAGCCATCCGGCGACCCTTAGGCACGTGGCCCGGGAACTGGCTCTGGCCGATCGAACCGGCGTGACGATGCACCTTCTTGACGCCGTGCGTGGCCCGCTGCCCATGGAAGTTGTGCCGCACCATGACGCCCGCGGTGCCGCGACCTTTGGTGGTGCCGACAATATCGACTCGCTTTACTTCAGCGAACTGGGTGACATCGAGCGTCTGGCCGACTTCGACGCCATCGGCGGCGCCGCGGAATTCGCGAATGAACCGCTGGGGCTCGCACCCCGCCTTCGAGAGAGGCTCGCCGCCGGACTTGGCCCGGGCCTTCGAGCGTTTGCTGTCGAGCTTGGCAACATGACCACGAACACTGCGAGCGGCGAGTCGGCGGGGCATGTCGCCGAAGCCCACCTGGACGGCTTCATAGCCATCGCGGTCCTTCGTGCGAACCTGCAACACATGGCAGGGACCGGCTTCAATCACGGTCACCGGCACCACGTTGCCGCTGTCATCAAACAATTGAGTCATCCCGACCTTGCGGCCGAGCAATCCTATAGCCATCGCAGTGATTTCCTATGGTCTGTTGCCGGCAAGTAGTCGGAGCCGAGGTCGGCCACGCTTTACCCGCCGAGCTTCCAGGGCATAGAAGCCTTCTGAAAGTTGCCTGAGCGGCCTGAAAATCGAAGACCGCCAGTGTTACATATCCGCCCGATAATTTCTAGTGCCGGCTCGAAGCCTTGATCTTGATATCCACGCCTGCCGGCAAACTCAGCTTATTAAGAGCCTCGATCGTCTTGGCCGTGGCCTGCACGATGTCGATCAGCCGCTTGTGCGTGCGGATCTCGAACTGCTGGCGGGCCTTGCGATCGATATGGGGACTCGACAACACGGTGTATCGCTCGATCCGCGTCGGCAGCGGAATCGGCCCATGCACCTCGCTATTGGTGCGCTTGGCCGTGTCCACGATTTCCGCGGCGCTCTGATCGAGCACCGAGTGATCGTAGGCTTCCATCCGGATGCGAATGATTTCTTGCGTGTGACCAGCCACCAAACAAACTCCCGTCTCGTATAAAAAGGCCCTCGAAGCTGCCGAGGGCCCTAGAGCATTGTTTCCAGCCCACCGCTGGCCTTTGGCCAACTGGGGAAACCTCGAATATTACGAATTGCAGGCAAGGGTGTCAACCGCTTTTGCAAACCCGTGACCAAGTCCCCAACCTTTTTCGTTACTTGACGTTAAAGCGGCCGGATTGCGGGAGATTTGCGGCCGCGATTTACCCCTCCCCAGAGACCACGGGCCGCAGCCGGGCAACAACCCGCTTGCCGGCCCCCTCTTATGACTGTAGACTAGTCTAAGACTAGTCGAAATTGGAGCCGACCATGGCCACCCTACCTAAGCCCTCGGAAGCGAAGAAAACCGTCGGCGCATACGAAGCAAAGACGCACTTCTCGCAGCTGCTCGATCGCGCGGCCGCCGGCGAAGAGATCACGATCACCAAGCACGGCCACCCCGTGGCGAAGCTGGTGCCGATTCAACCTGGCAAGACCGTCGAATCTCGTCGAGCGGCGATTGAGAAGTGGAAGGAGCGTTCGAAGGGGCTATCGCTGGGTGGATTGAAGATTCGCGACCTGATTGAGGAAGGCCGGCGATGACTTCTCCGTTCATCGCAGACGCCTCGATCACGCTGGCCTGGTGCTTCCTGGACGAGGCAACTCCGTCCACCAAGAGACTGTTTGAGCAAGCCGCCGATCTCTCGATCCTGGTTCCGGATTTCTGGCAGTTGGAGATTGCCAACGCCCTGTATGTCGCAGAACGAAAGGGCCGCATTGACATTGCCAGATCGCAGGACTTCCTCGAACTCTTGGCGAGCCTTGAAATCCAATATGATGCCCAAGGCCTTCCGCGGGCCTTCGAGTATCTGTTGCCACTTTCGCGTACGCACGGTTTAACCGCGTACGATGCCACGTACCTCGATCTTGCCCTGCGCACCGAATTGCCGCTGGCCACGCTCGACGATCCGCTGCGAAAAGCGGCCAAGAAAGCAGGCGTCACACTGCTGGGCAAATGACGATTCGACTGTCGGCGATCGCGGGCGCTACACGAACGTCTCGGCGACTTCCTGCGGCGCGGGTCCATAGGCGGCCGGCTCCATCGAGGCCGTGGCCCGGCCCTGGCTTAGACCGCGCATCGCACTCGAATAGCCGAACAGGTTGGCCAACGGCGCCTCGGCGTCGATCACGATGTTCTTGCCGCGGTGCTGCGTCTGATTGATGATCGCCCGCCGCTGCTGCAAATCGTTGATGAAGTCGCCCAGGTTCTCTTCGGGCGTCGTGATCTGCAGCTTCATGATCGGCTCGAGCAGCACCGAACCGGCGGCTCGCAGGGCCTTGTCGAAAGCGTCTGCAGCGGCATACCGGAAGGCGATTTCGCTGGAGTCGGTTTCGTGCACGACGCCCCCCAAGACCGTGATTTTCACACGCATCAGTGGGCAGCCCAAGAGCCCTGTGCCTTGCCCTTCGTCGTTTAGCGCGTCAAGCACGGTTGAAAGATAGGGCTCCGGCAGCGTTTCACCCCGGGCCGGAATCACCATCGCACCGCTACCGCCCTGCGGATAAGGCTCGATGCGGATCGTCACTTCGGCGCTCATCGACTGCCCCGCCTGCTGGCGATGGCAGGTGCCGGTGACTTCGGCCGCTTTTTCGATCGTCTCGCGGTAGCTCACCCGCGGCTTGTGCACCCGCACGTTCAGGTTGTAATCGCGCAGCAGGCGGTGCTTGATCACTTCCAGATGCAACTCGCCCATCCCGCTGATCAGCGTCTGGCCGGTTTCTTCGTTCTCGAGCGCGCGGAACGTGGGATCCTGCCGCTTCATCATCTCCAGGACGTCGCCAAGCTTTTTCCGCTCGGTCGAAGACTCCGGCTCGATCGCCATCGCGATCACAGTCTCGGGAAACTGAATCGTTTCGAGCAGAATCGGATGATTCGGATCGCAGAGCGTGTCACCCGTCACCGAGTTGCGCAGACCGATGATCCCGATGATGTCGCCGGCTTGCACCGACGGCACCTGCTCCTGCCGGTCGGCCTGGATGTGCCAGAGCTGCGGCACGTTCTCCTTCTTGTCTTTGCCTGGGTTGAGCACGCGGCTATTGGCCTTGAGTTGGCCTGAGTAGACCCGCACATAGTGCAGGTCACCGGTCTTGCGGGCATCGATTTTGAAGACCAGCGCCGCGAACGGCTCGTCCAGCGAGGGCTTGCGAATTTCCACCGCGTCGCGATTCTTGGGATTCACGCCTTCGACCGGCGGTACGTCTGCCGGGCTCGGCAGGTAATGCGTCACTGCGTCCAGCAGCGGCTGCACGCCCACATGGTCGAGCGCCGAACCGCAAAGCACCGGCACGATCAGCCGCATCAGCGTGGCTTCGCGAAGCACGCGGCGGATCAGATCGGCGGGGACGTCGGCCTTTTCCAGAAACAGCTCGGCGATCTCGTTGCTGTACTCGAACAGCTTTTCGAGCAGCTCATTGTGCCACAGTTCCGCCATGTCGATCAGGTCGTCGGGAATCGGTTCGCGGCGGAACTCGGCCCCCAGCTTCTCCTCATCGAACGTGAGGTACTGCATGTCCACCAGGTCGATGATCCCGCGGAACCGGTCGGCCAGATGCGGAGGGCCTGAGCCGGCCGGATACTGAATCGCCACGGGATTGGCTTCCAGCCGCTCGCGAATCTCGTTGAACGTGCCGTCGAAGTCGGCCCCTTCGCGGTCCATCTTGTTGATGAAGGCGATTCGCGGAACCTTGTACTTGTCGGCTTGCCGCCAGACGGTTTCGCTCTGGGCCTCGACCCCTTCGCGGGCACTGAAGACGACGACGCCGCCGTCGAGCACGCGCAGGCTGCGCTCGACCTCGGCCGTGAAGTCCACGTGGCCGGGCGTATCGATCAGGTTCACCGTGCAATCGCGCCAGGGAAATGTCACCGCGGCCGCGCGGATCGTGATCCCACGCTGCTGCTCTTCGGGATCGAAGTCCGTGACGGTGGTCCCTTTGTCGACCTCGCCCATCCGGTGGCTGGCGCCGCTGTAGTACAGCATCCGCTCGGTGACCGTGGTCTTGCCAGCGTCGATATGGGCGATGATACCGATGTTGCGGATTTGTTCGATCGAGGTGGCCATGAAATATGCGTCCCGAAAAGTGCGGCGCGAATCGCGCTGAGATGCGTCCGTGCGCCGGCGCGGCCTGAAATCGCCGCAACTGGTCTCTTGTTCGCCGTTCGCCCCTATTGTTCCCGAGTCGCCTGCGCAGAGCAACGCCGCGCGGCTTCGGGAGGTTTCCCAAGGCGGCACGGCGTGCGAATTTCTGCGGCAGAAAGCTACCAGGCGAAGTGGGCGAAAGCCTTGTTCGCGTCGGCCATGCGGTGCACGTTTTCGCGACGGCTGATCGCTGTGCCCTCACGCTTGTACGCGGCGACCAGCTCTTCGGCCAGCTTCTCGTGCGTGGCCTTGCCTTTGCGCTCGCGAACGGCCATCAGAATCCAGCGGATGGCGAGCGATTGCTGACGCTGGCGATTCACCTGCATCGGCACCTGGTAAGCGGCACCACCGACGCGCTTCGAGCGAACTTCGATGGCCGGCTTGACGTTCTCGACGGCCTGCGTGAAGACCTCGATCGGCTCGGCATCGCCAATCTTCTTGCCGATGATTTCCAGCGCGTCGTAGAACACCTTTTGCGCGGTAGCCTTCTTACCGTCGTACATCAGGCAATTGACGAACTTGCTGGCCAGCATCGAGTCATGCCGGGGATCCGGCGCTAGTTGCTTGCGGCTGGCGGTGATGCGACCCATGGCTTACTTGCTTCCGTCTACTGGTTTTGGCTGACTTGGTTGTTCGATGGAGTGCTGTCGGACGTCGTAAAACTACGACTTCTTGGCACCGTACAGGCTGCGCGACTGCTTACGGCCGCTGACGCCCAGCGTGTCGAGCGCACCGCGGACAATGTGGTAACGCACGCCCGGCAGATCGCGAACGCGACCGCCACGCACGAGCACAATCGAGTGCTCCTGCAGGGTGTGACCTTCGCCCGGAATGTATACGGTCACTTCCTTGCCGTTCGAGAGCCGCACGCGGGCGATCTTCCGCATGGCCGAGTTCGGCTTCTTGGGGGTCATGGTCTTGACCTGCAAGCACACGCCCCGGCGCTGCGGGCACTTGTCGAGCACGGGCGACTTGCTGAATTTCCGCGGGGCCTTGCGGCGCTTCCGCACAAGTTGGTTGATCGTCGGCATTTAAGGACCGTTTATTCCACTACTGGCCAGGACTTTAAGGATGGTGAATCCTCCAATTTAGCGATTCACCGGAAGGTGTCAAGCGGGGCTTTTGGTCGTTGTAGGCCTCAAAAAGGGGCTTGGAATCTCCGGTTGCGAAGGCCGAGGGGCCCCCTAGACGCTCACAGTCACTTGGCGACAACTCTGTGCATAGCCCAGCGCTCGCTTAACGGTTGGAGGAATCCGGCTGCTCGCTATGGCAAAGGCCAGCTCGATCAGCCCTCGCTCGCCGTATCGCTGGCGCAGCGTCTCGCGCAGGTCCCCTTCGTCGCCAGCGGAGGTGACGATCGAACGCGTAAAGTGGTACACGTCGACGAGTTCCGGAGGGAACAGATCTAGACTGCCGTCCAGCACCGCCTGAATGAGGTCGCGATCGACGCCGCTCTGTCGAGCCTGGTTGACGCCAATCTGCAAGCAAGGACCGCAGTCCTCGTACTGCAAGGTAGCAATCAGAGCCGTGAACCACGCTTCCTTTGGTAACACCTTGCGACTATTGGCCAGCGGCATGATCGCCGCGAACCGGAAGAAGGCTGTCGGAGAGACATCCAGAACATGGCGGATGTAGTCGATCGATACGCCAAGCTTCTTTTCTTCGGCATCGAGCTTTCGGCGGATGAACCAGCGAAGCATGGCAAACCTCGAGCGATACTTGAAGTCGCGGGACTTGTTCCTGCAAATTCTAGCGGCGCAAGTCCCCGGTCCACAAACATGGATCCGCAACTCTAGAGCAGATTCTGACGCGAACCGATCAGCGCAAGCAGCTTCTCGGCGGCGGCCGTGGCGAATTCGGGATCGTTAATGTGCTGGGGAAGCTCGACAAGTTCGATGTTACCTCGATGCTGGCGAACCGCATCAAATAACACCTCGCGAGCTGCCGGATCGTCAAACGGCTGCCCGGGGCGGTCGATGGCCGAAACGCCAGCCAGCGGTAGCAGGATTGCAGTCGGGCCGGTTGCTGCCGCGGCTTTCGTGGCCAGGTCGCGGCCGATGCGGGCGTTCTCCTCTGGCGTCGTCCGGACCAGCGTCACGTTCGGATTATGCTGATAGATCAGCCGCTCGCGGAACTCGACCGGCAGTGTATCGACGGCGTGAAAGTTGATCATGTCCGTCGCGCCCACCGAGATTACCTGGGGGATGCCCTTCCGGCCGGCAGCCGTCAACCGATGCGGACCGGCCGAAAGCACGCCGCCGCAGAGCTCATCGACCAGTTCGGTGGTCGTGATGTCCAGCACACCGGCAATCGCGCCGTCATCGATCAGCGACTCCATCGCCTCGCCGCCACTCCCCGTGGCATGGAACACGAGCACTTCGTAGCCGGCCGCTTCCAGAATCGCCCGGGCGCGCTCGACGCAGGGCGTGGTCACGCCAAACATCGTGGCTGCAACGATCGGCTTGTCGTCGCGCTCCTGCCGAGCGGCCGCGGCCCGCACCATGCCGGCCATCGCGCCAGCCGCGTTCGTAAACACCGCCCGGCTGATCCGATTCAAACCCGAGATGTCGACGATCGGGTTGAACATGGCGATGTCCTTATGGCGCACGAATGGGCGAGTGTTGCCCGAGGCCATTGTGCTGACCATTACCTTCGGCACACCCAAGGGCAGGGCCCGCATCGCCGTGGTGCCGATCGTGGTGCCGGCCGAACCGCCGATGGCCAACACGCCGGACACAAGTCCGCGTGCATGATGCTCGCACACCAGACTGGCGGCGCCTGCTGCCGCCCAGGTGACTGCCTCGCCCCGATCAGCTCGGCTTTGAATTTGTTCCAGCGAGGTTCCCGCCTGACGAAAAACATCCTCGCGCGAGATGTCCGCAAGAATCGCGGGTGCACCGAGTGAGCCGACGTCGACCAAGCGCACCGGCACGCCGGCTTCGGTGATCCTGTCGCGCAGGAACGCGGCTTCGGCGCCTTTGGTGTCGAGCGTGGCCAGAAGGTAAACGGCGGGCATCGTTTCGTACTTCATGACGTGCGAAGCGGCTCGTTCCGCTGGCAAGGGGTCTCGGGGCGGCTTTTGAGTCTGGCAGCATAGCGGATATCCCCAGGGTCAGGAAAATCCAGGGCAATCCAATGCCATCGGGCGTTAAACTGACGGCTCGGATGGCGACTACGCCAAAGCCTCACAACTTGGGCAACCACGTGGCCGAGAATCCCTACGAAAGCACGCAGCGGAATCGCGGCCGTCTGTCGCAAGGCCGTTCTCCGGCCACGAACATTTTGCGGTCGATGCTTTTCGGCGCGAGCACCATCTCGCTGATGTTTGCGCTCCTGATGCTGGGAATGATCCGCCTCGGCGATCGAGGCCCACTCGAGCGCTATTCGCCGGCCTCGCTGCTGGGCGGAGCCGCAGCGTTCGGGGCCACGGTCGGTGTCGTGGTGGGCGCGATCGCAGGCGTCAGTCGGTGGTGGGTCAGTCGAGTCTTCTTCGACAAGTACCTCGACGAATGAAAAACGCGGCCCGACTGAAACCAGCCGGGCCGCGTGTGTTCAACTACCAGACGTTGTTGCCAGCAGCAACTATTCGCCGCCCTCCGGCTCGCCTTCGCCGAGCAGGGCCTCCAGCGAATTGGAAGCCGGCTTCGGCGGTCCGCCGTTCTGCTGGCCATCGCTCGGTGCCGCACCCTCGGCGCCATCGAGCAGCGGGAAGCTGCGGGCCAGGACGTCCTCTTTCTGAGCTTGCAAGGCTTCGAGGGCTTGCGGGCGGATGCGAACTTCCGAGTCTTGGAACATCTTGAAGCCCGTGCCTGCCGGAACCAAGTGGCCCAGAATCACGTTCTCTTTGAGGCCCACCAGGTTGTCGACCTTGCCGGCCAGAGCCGCCTCGGTGAGCACCTTGGTGGTTTCCTGGAAGCTCGCGGCCGAGATGAAGCTGGAGCTTTGAACCGAGGCCTTGGTGATACCCAACAGTTGCGTGCTGGCCGTCGCCGGCTTGGGCTTAACACCCTTGCACACGTCGCCTCCGAGCGCTTCGATCTGGGCGTTCACCTGCTCCAGCGCGTCCTTGGGCACGATCGTGCCTTCGGCGAAGTCGCTGTCGCCCTTGTGCGAGATCTTCGTGCACTTCACCAGATCCTGGTTGGCCTGGCGGAACTCGAACTTGTCGAGCACGCTGCCGGGCAGCAGGTTCGTGTCGCCCGGGGTTTCGATCTTCACCTTCCGCAGCATCTGCGCGACGATGATCTCGATGTGCTTGTCGTCGATTTCCACCCGCTGGCTGCGATACACGTTCTGAATTTCGCGGACCAGGTACTGCTGCACGGCTTCTTCGCCGCTGATCCGCAGGATGTCGTGCGGCACCAGCGGACCATCGACCAAAGCTTCGCCCGCCCGCACGAAGTCGCCGGCGTGCACCCGCAAGTGCTTGCCGTGCGTGACCAGGTGCTCGCGTTCGATGCCGCTTTCGCTGCGGACGATGATCGTCCGCTTGCCGCGGCGCTTTTCGCCGAGCAGTTCCACGGTGCCGTCGATCTCGGCGATGACCGCCGGTTCCTTCGGCTTGCGAGCTTCGAAGATTTCCGTCACACGCGGCAGACCACCGGTGATGTCCTGCGTACCGGAAACTTCGCGCGGCGTCTTGGCAAGCAAGGTGCCGGCGTTGATCTGCGTGCCTTCGGCCACTTCGATATTGGCTCTTTCCGGCAGGTAGTAGAAGTCGAGAATCTTGCCGCTCGCGTCTTCCAGCACGACCTGCGGATGCAGATCGCCCTTGTGCTCCATGATGATCCGGCGCTGGTGACCCGAGGGGTCCTTCTCCAGACGCATCGTTTCGCCCTGGATGATGTCTTCGTAGCGAACCTTACCACCGACTTCGGCCAGAATGGGAATACTGTGCGGATCCCACTGGCAAAGGATGGCGCCAGCCTTGACCTCTTCGTTCTCTTGAACGAGCAGGTTCGAGCCAGCAGGCACTTCGTATTTCTCCAGCTCGCGACCACGCGGGTCGAGCACCAGGATTTCGCCGTTTCGGGTGAGCACGATGTGCTGGCCTTCGTCGTTCTTCACGACCTTGAGTCGCGTGTACCTGACGACACCACCCTTCTTGGCGCGGATTTCGCTTTCTTCCACGGCACGAGCGGCCGTTCCACCGATGTGGAACGTACGCATCGTGAGCTGTGTGCCCGGCTCGCCGATGCTCTGGGCGCCGATGATGCCGACGGCCATGCCCTCTTCGACCATCGAACCGGTCGAGAGATCCATGCCGTAGCAGCGGCGGCAGATACCCAGCGCCGCGTCGCAGGTCATCGGGCTGCGTACCTGAATTCGCTCCAGGCCGAGCTCTTCGATCCGGCGGGCGATCGAGTTGGTGATCATCTCGCTTTCGCGGACGATCACTTCGTCGGTAATCGGGTTGACAATGTTGGCCCGGCTCACGCGGCCGCGAATCGAGTCGGCCAGCCGCACCTCGACCTTCTCACCACGGTAAATGACGCCCTTGGTAATACCCTGGGTCGTACCGCAGTCTTCCATCGTGATCACGACGTTCTGCGCCACGTCGGCCAGCTTACGCGTCAGGTAACCCGAGTCGGCCGTCTTGAGAGCCGTATCGGCCAGTCCCTTGCGGGCACCGTGCGTCGAGCTGAAGTACTCGAGCACGGAGAGGCCTTCACGGAAGTTGGCCTTGATTGGCGTTTCGATAATCTTGCCCGACGGCTTGGCCATCAAACCACGCATGCCGGCCAACTGGCGAATCTGTTCGACGCCGCCTCGGGCACCGGAGTGCGCCATCAGGTAGATCGGATTCACGTAACCCGGTCGGCGATAGTCGTTCTCCAGTTCGGTCATCATCTCGCGAGTGATGCGTTCGCGGGCGTGCGTCCAGGCGTCGAGCACCTGGTTGTAACGCTCGCCTTCGGTGATGATGCCGCGCTGATAGAGCTTGTGAATCTTGAGCACGCTCTTTTCGGCGTCGGAGATGATGTGCGCCTTGGTGGGCGGCGTGATCAGATCGTCCGTGGCGAACGACAGACCGCTGTGCGTGCTTTCGCGGAAGCCCAGGCGGTTCATGTCATCGAGAAGGTCGATCGTCTTGCGGCGACCGAGGATCTGGTAGCAGTCCGAGATCACCTTGGCCAATTCGCTTGAACGCATGGCCAGGTTGTAGAACGGCATGCCCGGCGGCAGCATCATGTTGAAAATCACGCGGCCGACCGCGGTCTCGATCAGCTCGCCATTCTTCGGCTCGCCTTCGCTTTTCACGTGCCGATCCGGCGGCAGCTTGACCTTGATGCGGGCGTGCGTATCGACCACGCCGAGCGAGTAGGCGAGCAGCACTTCTTCCAGCGAGCTGAAGATCATGCCTTCGCCCTTACGTCCCGGCAGCGAGATCGAGACGTAGTAGCAACCCATAACCACGTCCTGCGACGGGCTGATAATCGGCGCGCCGTTGGCCGGGCTGAAGATGTTGTTCGTCGACATCATCAGCGTGTGGGCTTCAACCTGGGCCTCGATCGAGAGCGGCAGATGGACGGCCATCTGGTCACCGTCGAAGTCGGCGTTGAAGCCTTTGCACACCAGCGGATGCAGACGAATGGCGTTGCCTTCCACGAGCGTCGGCTCAAAGGCCTGGATGCCCATGCGGTGCAGCGTCGGAGCACGATTCAACAGCACGGGGTGATTGCGGATCACCTCTTCGAGGATATCCCACACCTCTTCGTCCTTGCGCTCAAGCATCTTCTTGGCGCTCTTGATCGTGTCCGCGTGACCGAGATCTTTCAGCCGGCGAATGATGAACGGCTGGAACAGCTCGAGCGCGATCTTCTTCGGCAGGCCGCACTCGTGCAGACGCAGGTGCGGGCCGACCACGATCACGCTGCGGGCCGAGTAGTCCACGCGCTTGCCGAGCAGGTTTTCGCGGAACCGGCCCTGCTTGCCCTTGATCATGTCGGTCAGCGACTTGAGCGGGCGATTGCTGGAACCAAGCACCGGACGCTTGCAGCGGTTGTTGTCGAACAGCGCGTCGACCGACTGCTGCAGCATCCGCTTTTCGTTGCGGATGATGACTTCCGGCGCATTCAGATCGACCAGCTTCTTGAGCCGGTTGTTGCGGTTGATAATGCGGCGATACAAGTCGTTCAAATCGCTCGTGGCAAAGTTGCCCGAGTCCAGCAGCACCAGCGGACGCAGGTCCGGCGGAATCACTGGAATCACGTCCAGCACCATCCACTCGGGCTTGTTGTCCGAGTCGCGAATGGCTTCGACAATCTTCAGCCGGTTGATCAGGTCCTTGGCCTTTTGCTTCGAGCCGGTCTCGGTGAGCTCGGTGCGGAGGTCCTTCGAAAGCTGCACGAGGTCCAGGTCCATGAGCAACTTGCGAACCGCCTCGGCGCCCATGTCGGCGTCGAAGGTGCCGTCGCCGTATTGCTCGCGGGCCGAGCGGTATTCTTCTTCTGTCAGCAGTTGCTGCTTCTTGAGGCCCGTGTGCTTGGGATCGGTGACGACGTAGTCCTGGAAATAGATGACCTTTTCCAGGCTGGTGGTCTTCATCGAGAGCAGGTTGCCCAAGCGGCTGGGCATGGCTTTGAAGAACCAGATGTGCACGACCGGAGCGGCCAGTTCGATGTGACCCATGCGCTTGCGGCGCACGCGGCTGTGCGTGACTTTCACGCCGCAGCGGTCGCAGATCATGCCCTTGTACTTCATGCCCCGGTACTTGCCGCAGGCGCATTCCCAGTCCTTTTCAGGTCCGAAAATGCGCTCGCAGAACAGGCCGTCCTTTTCGGGGCGGTAAGTCCGATAATTGATCGTTTCGGGCTTCTTGACCTCGCCAAACGACCAGCTACGAATGTCGTGCGGTCGGGCCAGGCTGATCTTCACCGACGTGTAGTCGTTGATGCGATCGTAGGAGCTTTCGCCGGTACTCACAGAATGCCCTCCCTATGAAAAGGACGACAGAGCGGGTGGCTGAAGTCAGAAGGCTGCAGGATGAATGGAAAAGGTTCGACCGTCCTTTTCATCCTTCTGCCCTCTGACTTCTGCCTCAGCGGTCTGTCTGTTTCCCTCAATCTTCTATCCGAATCGAACACCCGCCGCGTTAAACGCGGCGCTTCTCTAGCTGCATATTGAGACCCAGGCCGCGGATCTCGTTGGTGAGTACGTCGAAGCTGGCCGGTGTGCCGGCTTCGAGCGTGTTCTCGCCCTTGACCATCGACTCGTAAATCTTGGTGCGGCCTTCGACGTCGTCACTCTTGACCGTCAAAAGCTCCTGCAAGATGTACGCGGCGCCATAGGCTTCCAGCGCCCAGACTTCCATTTCCCCGAATCGCTGACCGCCGAAGCGGGCCTTGCCGCCCAGCGGTTGCTGCGTGATGAGCGAGTAGGGGCCCGTGCTGCGGGCGTGCACCTTGTCGTCCACCAGGTGATGCAGCTTCAGCATGTAGATGAAGCCGACCGTGGTTTCCTGTTCGAACGGTTCGCCGGTGCGACCGTCGAAGAGCTGCGCCTTGCCGTGCCCGGGCAGGCCCGCCTCGACCAGGCATTTCTTAATCGTTTCTTCGGTCGCTCCGTCGAACACCGGCGTAATGGCCTGGAATTCGAGCTTGGCCCCGGCCCAACCCAGATGGGTTTCGAGAATCTGACCGACGTTCATACGGCTGGGCACGCCCAGCGGATTGAGCAGGATCTGCAGCGGAGTTCCATCGGCCAGGAACGGCATGTCCTCGACCGGCAGAATCTTGGCGATCACACCCTTGTTACCGTGGCGGCCTGCCATCTTGTCGCCGACCGAGATCACTCGCTTGGCGGCGATGTAAACCTTGACCATCTGCAGCACGCCGCTGCGGAGTTCGTCGCCGCGCTTCATCGAGTTCAGCTTGCGGTCGCGATCGTCGATCGCGGCCTCGACGGCCGGCCAATGCGTCTTGTAGCTCTTCTCGACGTCGGCCTTCCGCTGCGGGCTGCGAATGTCGATTGCATCCAGCTTGAACCGCGAAGCCTGTTCGGCGATGTACTTGGCGTCCTGGTCACGCACCAGCGGGGTGCCTTCGTCGTCGACCAGCGGCCGGGCGAGAATGCCTTCCATCTCTTCAGCCATCGCGGTGAACGCGGCGGCAATCTTCTGCGCGCCTTCGGTCTCCGCGTCCTTCAAGGCCTTCTCGAACGCCTTGCGTTCTTCTTCCGAGAGGCTCAAGCGGCGTGAGAACTTCTGCGTATCGATGACGATGCCTTCCACGCCCGAGGGCACTTCCAGCGAATCGTTCTTCACGTCTTCGCCGGCACGACCGAAAATCGCGTGCAGCAGCTTCTCTTCCGGCGTGAGTTCGGTCTTCGACTTCGGCGAAACCTTGCCCACCAGGATGTCGCCCGGCCGGACGTAAGTGCCGATCCGCACGATACCGCCTTCGTCCAGGTTGCGGAGAGCCTTTTCGCTGACGTTCGGAATGTCGCGGGTGAACTCCTCGCGGCCCAGCTTCGTCTCGCGAATCTCGATGTCGAACTCTTCGATGTGGATCGACGTGTAGGTATCGTCCTTCACCAGCTCTTCGCTGATGATGATCGCATCCTCGAAGTTGAACCCGTCCCAGACCATGAAGCCCACGAGCACGTTGCGTCCCAGGGCCAGTTCGCCCTTGAACGTGGCGGCTCCGTCAGCGATCACGTCACCCTTCTCGACCTTCTGGCCCATCTCGACGATTGGCTTCTGGTTCTGGCAGGTACGCTCGTTGAGTCCGACGAACTTGCGAAGGGGATAGGCTTCGCTGCCGATCTCGATCCGCGTGCTGTCGACGTAGGTGACCGTGCCCTTGCGACGAGCGCGGACGATCATGCCCGAGTTGGCGGCGACGTCGCGCTCCATGCCGGTGGCCACGATCGGCGGCTCGCTCACCAACAACGGCACCGCTTGCCGCTGCATGTTGGAGCCCATCAGCGCGCGGTTGGCGTCGTCGTGCTCGAGGAACGGAATCAAGCCGGCCGAGACGCCGACCATCTGGCTGGGGGCCACGTCGATGTACTGCACCTTGTCGACCGGCACCATTTCGAAGTCGGCCCGGTAGCGAGCGATCAGGTTGTCACCCACCAGCTTGCCGTTTTCGACGGTCGCATCGGCCGGAGCCAGGTACGCGTCGTTCTCTTCGTCGGCTCGCAGCCAGACAACTTCGTCGGCCAGCTTGCCGTTGTTCACCTTGCGATACGGCGTCACGAGGAAGCCGTATTCGTCGACCGCCGAGTAGATCGCCAGGCTCGAGATCAAACCGATGTTCGTGCCTTCCGGCGTCTCGATCGGGCAGATGCGGCCGTAGTGCGAAATGTGCACGTCGCGGACTTCAAAGCCCGCCCGCTTGCGATTCAAACCGCCGGGACCAAGAGCCGAAAGCCGGCGCTCGTGCGTGAGCATCGAGAGCGGGTTCGTCTGGTCGACGACCTGCGAGAGTTCGCCGCGGCCGAAGAAGTACTCGATCGCCGCCGAGATGCTCTTGGGATTGATCAGGCTCCGCGGCGTCATGTCCTCGACGTCTTTCAGGCTCATCCGCTCCTGCACGGTGCGGCGGAGCTTGAGGAAGCCTTTGCGAAGTTCGTCGCAAGCCAGCTCGTCGATCGTCCGCAGGCGGCGATTACCGAGGTGATCGATATCGTCAATTTCGAAGGTCGGCTCGCCGTCGGTCAACTTCAGCAGGTACTGAATCGACGCGATCAGATCCTCCGGCCGCAGCGTCATTTCGCCTTCGGGCACGTTCAGCCGCAACTTGCGATTCATGCGGAAGCGGCCGACCTTGCCCAGGCGATAACGATTCGTGTCGTAGAACTTTTCGTGGAACAGCGCGCGGGCCTTTTCCAGCTGCGGGGGATTGCCCGGCCGCAGACGCTGATAGATGCGAAGCAGGGCCTCTTCGTGGCTGCTCGTGGTGTCTTCCGCGAGGCTGTTGAGGATCAGCGGGTTCTTGGGAGCCGGCATCACTTCCACCGAGCCGATGCCCGAGCTGCAGATGATTTCGGCCACGTTCTTGGTGACCTTTTGCCCGGCTTCGAGAATGATCTCGCCGGCCTTGTCGCTGGAGGCCGGATAAACGATGTCGTCGACCGCCAGCTTGTTCTCGATTTTCGAGACGCTCCGGCCGTCGACGATCTTCTCGACCGACGTTTCGTAGAACGTGCGAAGCAGTTCGGCGTTCAGGCTGAACTTCGAATCCATCGCCCGCAGCAGGGTCATCGCCGAGAACTTGCCGCTCTGATCGATACGGACGCTCAACGTGTCCTTCTTGCTGGTGTTCAGCTCGATCCAGCTGCCGCGCTCGGGAATGATCCGGCAGCTGAACGTTTTGCGGTCACCGGCTTCGATATCGCTGACGAAGTCGACGCCAGGGCTGCGATGCAACTGGCTCACCACGACGCGCTCGGCGCCGTTGATGATGAACTCGCCGCCGCCGAGCATGATCGGCATGTCACCCAGGTAGACCTCTTCCTCGATCGGCTGTTCCTTGGTCAGGCGCAACCAGACGCGGAACGGCCGGCCGTAGGTCAGCCGCAATTGCCGGCACTCGTGCGGTTCGTAGCGCGGCTTGCCGAGCTCGTAGCGCACATACTCCAGGCGGAGCGTCTTGTCGTAGCTCTCGATCGGAAAGATCTCGCGGAGCACGCTTTCGATACCCTGATCGACGCGCTTCGCTGGCGGCACGTCATACTGCAAAAACGCCTCGTAACTGCGCGTCTGGATCTGCGTCAGGTCCGGGATGTCGTGCATCTGGCGTTTGCTGCCGAAACGTCGAACTTCCGCGGTACGAAGGCGCCGGTCTGACGATGTAGCCATGTGGGGCTCCTAACTCTTGCTGTAATCCTGAAGCGCTGAGAACCTAATGCCGGGCCGCAAGCTCACCACGCGGCTCCGCGCAGCGACACACACCGAAGCGCACTTGTCGGCGCGCAATCCGAGCGCGGCTGCAATTTCAAACTCGCGCACACGAGATACGAAACGGGTCAAGCGGGTTACCGGGCAGGTGGGTCGTCGCTGGTTGCCGCCGCAATGCCCTTCACGCGAAGGACATTCCCGCGGCGTTGCTTCGCTGAACGCCACCGCCCAAGGGAAACTTCGTCCCGAGGCCACGGCGCCAGCGAACTGGCTACTCCAACGCGAGCCGGGATACGCACCTCCACGGGCGGCGTGCGGAGGCAACGCCGCCGTGGCGACTTCCAGGCTCGTGGTGACACGCACTACATGGCTCACTACTTGATCGAAACCGTCGCGCCGGCTTCTTCCAGTTCCTTCTTGATCTTTTCGGCCTCTTCCTTCGAGACGCCTTCCTTGACCTTGCTCGGAACGCCTTCGACCAGGTCTTTGGCTTCCTTCAGGCCCAGGTTGGTGATCGTGCGGACAACCTTGATCACGCCGATCTTCTTGTCGCCGAAACCTTCGAGCACGACGTTGAACTCGGTCTGAACTTCAGCGGCAGCACCGCCGCCACCACCGTCGCCACTCGGAGCGGCCATCATCACCGCGCCGCCCGCGGCCGGCTTGATGCCGTGAACTTCCTCGAGATAGTCGCTCAATTCCTTGGCCTGCTTCAGCGTCAGTTCGACGATCTTGTCGCCGAGCTCTTTCGCGGACGCCGAGAATTCACGCTCTTGAACATCAGTTGCCATCGCGCTAATTTCCTTTCACATACTACCCGGGCCGGCAAATCTGCCTGCTCACCGCACCCGGCTGGGTCGAAACTTCTGGTCCAAAAATACGGCTTCGCGTTCGCCGCTCACGCGAGCGGCGCCGCGCTGTTTTCACTCGTTACGCACTCGCCTCGGGAGCCGCCTCGGCCGATGCTTCGGCCGCAGCCGCATCGCCCGCGGGAGCACCGCCACCGGCACCCTCGCCGCTGGCCGCGGCTTCGTCGTCGCCTTCGGCTTTCTGCTTGATCTGGCTCGCCAAAGCGCCGCCAACGCTGGTAAGCTGCGAGGCGAGCATGGCGCCCGGAGCGAGAATCTGCCCCAGCAGGATGCTGAGCTGTTCCTCGCGGCTGGGCCACTTGCTCACCTGGGCCACTTCTTCGGGGCGGAGGGGCTGTCCGCCCATCACGCCGCCGCGGGCCGTGAACTTATCGAATTCCTTGACGGCGGCCAGCCGCACGACTTCCTTGGCCAGGGCGACGATATCCGATGCTCCCCAGACCATGGCCAGCGTGCCGTCCGAGCCTTCAAAGGCCGGTGCCAGCTCGGTGCCCTCGGTCGCCCGGCGGGCCAGGCTGTTCTTGATCACCATCAGCTTGATGTTTTTTTCGCGGAGTTGCTTCCGCAGCGAACTGGTGTCGTTGGCACTCATGCCAACCACATTCACCAGCAGCAAATCCTGTACGCCGTTCAGCTCGCGCTTGAGTTGATCGGTGATCAGGTCCTTGACGAATTTGCTCATGATTAAGTGCCTTGTTGGGCTCCACTCGCCCTAACGCTTCAGGCGGAGACGGTGGAGTTATTCGCTACTAATTCGCTCAAAATCTGTGTGTGTGTTCTTCCATCGCCAGCCCGACTGGATCGATCGCCGACCTAGATCGACAACCGAACCGAGGGACTCATCGTGGCGCTCACCACGGCGCCCTTCACGTACTGTCCCTTCACGGCGTGCGGCTTGATCGACTGAATGTGATGCACGAACGAGTTGATGTTCTCGGCCAGCTTGGCGGCGTCGAAGCTCAACTTGCCCACGACGGCGTGCACATTGCCGCCGGCGTCCGCGCGAAACTCAACCTTACCGGCCTTGTACTCTTTCACGGTCTTGCCCACGTCCGGCGTGACCGTGCCCGCACGCGGCGAGGGCATCAACCCCCGCGGACCGAGCACGCGACCCAGGGGGCCGACGATGCCCATCATGTCCGGCGCCGCGATACAAGCGTCGAAATCCGTCCAGCCGTCCTTGATCTTCTTGGCCAGATCCTCGCCGCCAACTTCATCGGCGCCAGCCGCCTTCGCGACCTCGGCCATGTCGCCCTTGGCGAACACCACGACCCGCAGCGTCTTGCCGATGCCGTTGGGCAACACAATCGAGCCGCGGACCATCTGGTCCGCCTGCTTGGCGTCAATGCCCAGGCGGATCGCCACGTCGACCGACTGATCGAACTTGGTGTTGTTGTACTGCTTCAGAATCGCCACCGCCTCGTCAACAGACTGCGGGGTCTTGCCGGGATGCTTCGCGATCAGGGGCTTAAGCCGCTTCGATACTTTGGTGGTCATGGCACTTCTTGCTGGTTGGTTCGGTATGTCGCTTGGCCGCCGCTAACTTTTCGATTTGCTGGCCGGGCGGGCGGATCGCAATTCAATCGCGGCGGTAAATCAATCTGTGCGGTGTTTCAGGTCTGCGGTGCTTCAGGTTTCTCAGTCGGTTACGTCCAGACCCATGCTGCGGGCAGTGCCCTCAACCATTCGGGCGGCATGCTCCGCATCGCGAGCGTTCAGGTCCGCTTGCTTCAGCTTCACAATGTCCGCGATCTGGGCACGGGTCACCTTGCCCACTTTGTCCTTGTTCGGCACGCCCGAACCCTTGGCGATGCTGGCGGCCTTCTTCAGCAGCGCGGCGGCCGGGGGACTCTTGGTGATGAATTCGAACGAGCGGTCGTTGTATACGGTGACCACGACCGGAATCGGCATGCCGCCAGCTTCCTTGGTCCGCTCGTTGAACTGCGAGACGAACTGGCCGAGGTTGATGCCGTACTTGCCGAGCGAGGTACCGACCGGCGGGGCGGGGGTCGCCTGGCCGCCGGGAACTTGAAACTTCGCCTGTCCTACGAGTTGCTTTGCCATTGCTAATGTTCGGTGGTTAGTGGTCGGTGGCTACTTTTTGACGATGCGGGCCGCGGTCGGTCAGCGACTAGCCACTAGTCACTGACCACTAGCCACTTCCTAAATGGATTCAATCTGCCAGTATTCCAGTTCGACGGGCGTCGAGCGGCCGAAGATGTTGATCATCACCGTGACGCGGCCGCTGGCCTCGTCGATGGAATCCACCTCGCCCTCGAAATTCTCGAACGTCCCTTCGTTGATCTTCACCCGATCGCTGACGTTGAAGCTGATTTTGAGCTTCGGCGCTTCGTCGGTTTTCTCTTCCTGCTTGGCGACGATCTTGGCCACTTCGTGCGGCAGCATCGGCGTGGGCTTGCCAGCCGAGCCGGTGAAGTCGCCGATGCCCGGCGTCTCGCGCACCAGGAACCAGGTCTCGTCGTTGATTTCCATGTGGGCCACGATGTAGCCCGGGTACAGCTTGCGTTTGACGACTCGCTTCTTGCCGCCTTTGAACTCGGAAACCATCTCGGTCGGCACGATGATCTCGCCGAAATAGCGATCAAGCCCGGCGACCTTCACGCGGCGCTGCAGGCTTTCGCGAATCGAATCCTCGCGGTTGCTCTGCACCTTGAGGATGTACCACCGCAGTTCCGGCTCTTCGTTGCCGACCGGCGTTTCCTCGATCGGCCCGCGCGGTTCGACTTCTTCCTCCACGATCGGACCGTCGTCGTCCGGTCCCTCGTCGTCCGCTTCGGCGGCGTCGCCGACCTCCGCATCCTCCGCCTTGGCTTGCAGCGCGGTTTCATCCTCGTAGCCGGACGCTCCGGCGTCACCCAAGGGAGGCGTAACCGTTTCGGCCGGCGGCTCCTGGCGGACCGTCTCGGGCGCCGTATCGTCCGGCGGCAGGGCGACGCCGCCCGCGGCGCGCGGCTCTTCGACAGGAGCTCCTTCTGTAAGGGGCTCGTCGTGCGTCTGGCTCGAATTGTGAGGTTGCTCTGTCACTTCAAACTTACCTGCACTTCAAACTTGCCTGCACTTCAGACGTCACGTCGCCCGTAACGATCTCGACACCAGACGCCATCACTCGACGGGAGTGGGGGCGCCACCTTGGACCACACCCAGCAGCGACAACAACTGCCGCCAGAAGATGTCGTAACCAAACAGAATCAAAGCCATCACCACGATCAGCAGGATCACCACGATCGAGCTGCGAATAAGCTCCTGTCGCGTCGGCCACGAGACCTTGTTCATCTCGGCTTCGACCGCGATCAGAAAATCGGCGAAGCTCGGGATGTTCACCAGCCGAAACGAAATCCAGATTCCCACCAGCCCCAGCGCGCCCGGCAAACCGAAGCGCAGCAAATGCTCGCCATTTCCACCGAGACCCGGCAATCGCCAGTTGATGGCCGTGACGCTCAACCGCCAGGCCGCAACCAACACAAACAACGCCAGCACGGCGAACGTGGCCTGCCGGGCCACGCGTCCTTGACTGCGCTTGTAAATGCCGAGCTGAAACAGTTCCCGAAAAAACAGGCTCAGCGGGGCGTCTTTTTCCTTCGCCATGACGTTGCTCGTGCGTGGCCGGCTGCGGTTAGTCCTAGCGCCCGACCTCTTGCCCGGCGCTCCAGTCAATCAATGCTTGCCGAATATCAGCGACGACTCTTCAGGCCCGAAAACAAGCCGGCCGCGTTAGCGGAAACGCAACTCGCAAGCGGAGCCAAATGAATGGCAGGGGCGGCGGGAATTGAACTCGCAACCTCTGGTTTTGGAGACCAGCGCTCTGCCAATTGAGCTACACCCCTGTAAAGCCGGCCGCGGCGGCGAGCTGATTCCCGCCGCCGCGGCTTGGGCCTTGAATTCACTATCTACTGCAGGATCTTCGTGACGACGCCCGAACCCACGGTGCGGCCGCCTTCGCGAATCGCGAAGCGGACACCGTCGTCCATGGCGATCGGCGAGATCAGCTCGATGCTCAGCTTGGCGTTGTCGCCAGGCATGCACATCTCGGCATCACCCACCAGGTTCGCCGAACCGGTCACGTCCGTCGTGCGGAAGTAGAACTGCGGACGGTAGCCGCTGAAGAACGGCGTGTGACGGCCGCCTTCTTCCTTCGACAGGACGTACACCTCGGCCTCGAACTTGGTGTGCGGCGTGATCGAACCCGGCTTGGCCAATACCTGGCCACGCTCGATTTCTTCACGCTTGATGCCACGCAGGAGCACGCCCACGTTGTCGCCAGCCTGACCCTGATCGAGCGTCTTGTTGAACATTTCCACGCCGGTGCAAACCACCTTGCGTGACTTGTCGCTGAAACCGATCACCTCGACTTCGTCGCCAACCTTGCACACGCCGCGCTCAATACGACCGGTGGCCACGGTACCGCGGCCTTCGATCGAGAACACGTCTTCGACCGCCATCAGGAACGGCTTGTCGACTTCGCGCTGCGGCTCCGGAATGTAGCTGTCAATCGCGTCCAGCAGGTCCTGGATGCACTTGGTCTTTTCCGGATCCTTCGGATTGTCGTACGCGGGCTTGCCGGCGCCGCGAATGATCGGAATCTCGTCGCCCGGGAAGCCGTACTTCGTGAGCAACTCGCGGAGCTCAAGCTCAACCAGTTCGAGCAATTCCGGATCGTCGACCAGGTCGACCTTGTTCAGGAACACGACCAGGGCCGGCACACCGACCTGACGGGCGAGCAGGATGTGCTCGCGAGTCTGCGGCATCGGACCGTCGACGGCCGACACGACCAGGATCGCACCGTCCATCTGGGCGGCGCCAGTGATCATGTTCTTGATGAAGTCCGCGTGGCCCGGACAGTCGATGTGGGCATAGTGGCGGTTTTCCGACTCGTACTCGACGTGGCTGACGGCGATGGTCACCGTCTTGGTCTCGTCGCGGACGGTACCACCCTTGGCGATGTCGGCGTACGACTTGAAGTTCGCCAGGCCCTTGGCCGACTGCACCGACAGCAAGGCGCCGGTCAAGGTCGTCTTGCCGTGGTCAATGTGACCGATCGTGCCCACGTTGACGTGCGGCTTCTTGCGTTCAAATGTGTCCTTGGCCATTCTTTCTCCCTGATCTTTCTAACGACAAAGTGTGTGTGTTTATGAACTGAGTTAGCTAGTCGATTCAGATCTCAAATTTCAAAGCTGCTGAGGGGACTCGAACCCTTGACCTCGTCCTTACCAAGGACGTGCTCTACCAACTGAGCTACAGCAGCCCGACTTAACGCTTGCTTCCCCCAACCTCGCGTTTTTCAGCGGACACCTGCCGCTGCACTCCACGAGCTGCCGTTGATTTTCTTGGGACTCCCACAGGCAAAAGCGGGTGAAGGGAATCGAACCCTCGTCTTTAGCTTGGAAGGCTATGGCTCTACCATTGAGCTACACCCGCATGTTCGCGCCAACCGCGCTCAACCACGGATAGCGACTCTCCTCGAACCCACCCTGGGATCCACCACCTTTTCACTGCACTGACTTTTGGCTGCAACTGACTTTTGGCCGCAACTGGCTTTTAGCTGCAACTGCCTCTTCGCCGTCCCGACAAGCACCCCCAACTTCCCACAAAACTTAAATCCACCTTCCGGCTGGCGATACCCCTCTCGCCAGACTCACGTTAATGGGGGGTACAGGATTCGAACCTGTGAAGGCATAGCCATCAGATTTACAGTCTGACCCCTTTGACCGCTCGGGAAACCCCCCGTGACATTCCTTGACCCGACAACCACTTCCCGCCGGGGGCGGGTGTTCCCGGAACCGCTCAACGCATCTCAACTGACTGACCGCAACTGCCTCGCTCCGCCTGCTTCGCTCTAGAGCTAGCGAAGGGACTTGAACCCCCAACCTGCTGATTACAAATCAGCTGCTCTGCCAATTGAGCTACGCTAGCCTGCTGCAATGCCGCGCGCATCGCGATTTGGCGAGACTAAAGGCCGACGCTCCGCCCCTACGAAAACCACTAAATATAGCGAACCTGCTGGCCCTTGCAAGACGGCGTCAACCGCCACTTTGCCGGCTTTTCCGGCCTCGCGCCGGTAACTGAACTTCAATCCCCCAAAGTCTCGCCGCCTGACGAAACTCACCGCCTGCCAAAACTTGCTGCCTGCCGAAAATTCTTACCACGCCTCGAAAATCAGCCCATTCGACGATACCGCGAGCGCATAATTCCCGATGCATGGGAACATCGACTCCGGAAAACCAAGCCGGACGACTAAGAAAGGCCCCACAGGTCTCGCATCGCTTTGGCACCATTCGGCGTCGCTTGCGAGTGTTCGTGCAGCCGTCGACCGGCCTCCTTCTTGGGCTAGATCCCCTGGCTAGGGGCACCAATAAAAGCATCCCCGCAGGTCCAATTCGGGCCTGCGGGGTGCTGGATTTTCTACCGATCGCTAATCCTATGCTTTTCCCGGAACCGGGTCCAGGGGTTACACGGGGCCCGGCGACTCGATTTTCTCTTCCTGCGCCGCAACGCGCAGCTTATTCAAAGCCCGAGCCTCGATCTGGCGGATTCGTTCCTTCGTAACTCCCATCTCGGCACCGACTTCCTTCAGCGTCAGCGGCTCGTGACCGTGATCCAGCCCAAAGCGGCTGATGATGATCTTGGCCTCGCGCTCGTCGAGCCGTTCCAGGATCTTGCTAATCTGGGACTCGCGCTGAGCCTGAGCCGACTCCTGCTCGTACTGATCGGTCCGCCGCTCCTCGGTCCCAGCGAACATCTCGCCGTGACTGGTGCGGAACCGGTCCTTATGCCGGTGCTCGTCCGGAATCGTCCGGGCGAAGTTCTTCATGATCGCCCAACTGGCGTACGTGCTGAACTTGTTGCCCCGCGCGAAGTCAAATTTCTCGACCGCCCGGATCAGCGACATGTTGCCGTCGCTGACCAGCTCGAAGAAGTTGTCGCCGGTGCCGACATGCCGCTTGGCGATCGAAACCACCAGCCGCAGGTTGGCCCGCACGATCTGATTCTTGAGCGCAACGATCTGGTCGTACAATTTTTCGATTGCGTCCATGACCGAACTCTTCGCCTTGATCGGGTCGAGCGAGTCGCGGAGCTTGGCGGCCTTGTACTTCAAGTAGTTGAACTTGCGGAACAGGTGCGCCTCTTGCTCGCGTGTGAGCAGCGGCACTTCGTACAGGCTTGCCAGGTACGGAGGCAGTCCGCTCGGCAACCGCGTCTTCTTCGCGGGCGTCGGGTTCTCCGGCATCGGCGCCATGATTGTCTTCTCGGCCGTGGACCGACCAAAGTACGGATTCGGGATGTAGTCGATTGGCAGTTCCATGATCCGCCGGGCGCGCATCTCGCTGATCACCCGATAGACGCTGGTCTTGGTGCGGTGAAAGCGCTTGGCGAGCGTTTCCACCGAGGCGCCTCGGCGATAGTGCTGGAAAATCTGCCGCTTGTCGTCGTCGTTCAGCGGACCCGAATGGTCCGGAAAGATCGCCAATTGCGGATGTTCCTGGTCAAATTGCTTCAAGGTGTATCGCACGGTTTCCACGCTTCTTCCCATTCTCGTTGCCACGCGTTTGGTGACATCTGCTAAAGATCCACCGGCCCGCGCCAGACGTCTGGCGCGTTCCACTATTTCACTACGTTCGTCGAGGGTCAGTTGGCTGAACTTGGCGCCGCGTTTTACGCGATCTTCGTTCTGCGACACGAAGCGCTCGACCGAGCTCTTCAAAAAACCCACGCGTTTGCGGCCGTCGAACACGAATCGGCGGCTGACCAGGCCCTGCTGGCGCCAGCGGCTGATCGTCTTGGTCGAGACCTTGAACATCTTGCTGAGCTCTTCCACCGTGAGCACGCGCTCGCCCGCGCCGGTTGCCGGCACGTCGGCCGAGTCAGACAGGTCTTCTACGAACAACAGCAAATCGTGCTCGGCGTCGCTGCCCGCCACTTTCGTGTTCGGGAACGAGTCCGGCCGGTAATCGGTAATCCGATAGCACAGGTATTCGTAGGTGTAAGTCCGTTCGTCTTCGAGTTCCGAGATCAGTCGTTCCGCTCGATCGACTTGCTCGATCTTTTTCTCGCGCGGAGCAAATCGAACTTGCTGATCACGAAGCTGCCGAAGGATCGGACTGCGATAATCGGAATGCATGACAGGTACCTCGCTTGGTCCCGGCGGTTGTTCCGTGCGTCTCCAGCGCCCCGGCCGAGATCAGACTCCTAGGGTTGCACGTTCCGTCACTGGAACGTGACATTTCTCAATCCAGACGAGACAAACATGACCCTGCAAAACCATGACCTGCAAAACTCTGTCCAGACTCGAAAAAAACCTCACCAGCATCGCTGGCGTACTACTGGTTAGCTCGCTGGTCCTCGAACCATCTTGTTCGCAAAAGCCACTCGATCTACGAATCTGGCAGCCGCTGGTTCACCGGGCTGCGCGATCTGGCAAAACAATCGTTATGTGGAAGTGTCGGGTGGCTCGTCGCTCGTCAGGGCAGCAACTTTCCTGCCGCGTGGACTTTCTTACAAACCACCTTGTCTTGAAATGCACTTATCTATACGTATTTGGTCGCGCCAGGGTCGTCCGAAGTTCGCGCTCACCCTTAGGTTTCCGCAGAATCCCTCAAGGTTTAACCGACTTTTGCCGCCCCCTGCGCTCTTATAGCAAATATGTCTGATTCCAGCCCAGGCGGATGTGCTAGCAGCCAGAATTCTGCGGCTGCTAGCAATCGCCCAGTTTCCCCGCGTTTCCCAGCCAACGGGCCATAAAAACACGGTGAATTGCCCCCTCGCTCCGCGACGATGAAGTCTGTTGACTACCCGACGCGTTCTGCGTAGGGCAAAGATCGCAAATTGCAAACCTCGTGCCGCACGTCTCTCGAGGGCCTCGGAATGGATTCCAACCGCACTGTCGCGCTCTTTTCGTTGCTGTTGCTCCTCTTGGGGGCTGCCAATCCGGCAGCAGCTGCCGCGCCAACTAGCGAGAAACACCTGCTTTCTGCCCAGCATCGCGCCGGAGAGCTCGCCCGAGTCCAAATCGCCCTGCAGGTCGGCGGCGACCTGAAGCTGGTCGACAACCAGGGCAAGCCCAGCGAGCTGCCCATGAGCGTTGTGGCCAACCTGGCTTACGACGAAGCACTCCTGGCCGTCGCGCCGGACGGAAAGCCCATCCGCAGCGCCCGCTATTACGACGACGTGCGGGCGGTAATCAAGATTGCCAAAGGGGGCGAAAAACCTTCGATCGACAGTGCCCGCCGGCTGATCCTGGCCGAGCGCAAGCCCGACGAGGCTGCGCAGCTCTATTGCCCCACGTCGCCGCTGAAGCGCGAAGAGCTCGACCTGCTCGATGTGCCCGGTAATAGCCTGGTGTTCGACGACCTGCTGCCGAGCGAGCCGGTGGCCAAGGGGGAGTCCTGGAAAGTCTCCGACAAGGCGCTCGCCGCGCTGCTGTCGCTCGACGCCGTGAGCTGGTGCGACGCGAGCGGACTCCTGGGAGATATCACGGCCGAGGGAATCGCCGACATCGCCGTGGGGGGCACCGCCAATGCGGCGGTGGCCGGCATCAGCACCGAGATCGAGCTGAAAATTAAAATCAAGTTCGATACGAAAGCTCGGCAGATTCGCCAATTTGCGATGCTGCTGAAGGAAAACCGCGCCGTGGGCCATATCGGCCCAGGGCTCGACACCGTGGCTAAGGTGATCATCCAAGTCACCCCGATCCCGCACTCGCAGCATCTCACGGCGGCCGTGCTCCAGGATCTCCCCACTGAGGCGCCTGCCGAAGTGTTGGCGCTCGGCTACGAGCCGCTCGGCCGCCAATACCGGATGCAGTACGACCGCCGCTGGTTCGTGACCGAAGACGAGCCCAAGCTGACGGTGCTGCGCCTGGTCGATCGCGGCGAGTTGGTCGCCCAATGCAACATCTCGCCGCTGCCGAAGCTGGAAAAACCGATCCCGCTGGCTGAGTACCAGCGCGACGTCGAACGCTCGCTGGGCAAGAACTTCGGCAAGTTCGTCTCGGCCGGCCAGACGATCAACGAGGCCGGCTATGCCGTGTTCCGCGTCGTCGTTCACGGCGAAGTCGGCGGCCTGCCGATCGAGTGGATCTACTACCTCATGCAGGATCGCTCGGGCAAGCGTGTCTCGCTAGCCTTCACGCTCGAGCAAAGCCTCTCCGAGCGGTTTGCCGAAACCGATCGGGCGTTGGTCTCGACCATCACGCTGACCGATCCCCCGGCGCCGACCGCGGCCAAGCCGGTGGAGAAGAAGTAGGCGCGATTCCTGTTGCCAATGCCTATACTCATAGGCATGGCCATTTACACGCGATTTTACTGGTGGGTGCTTGCGATTTACATCGCCGCCGGCTCGGTGCTGTATCCGCTATTCGTCGCGTATGTGTCCTCAATGCCACCGCGTCGTGAAGCGCTCGGTGACGCTGGATATGAGACTGCCTGGCGGACCATTGTCGTCGGCGGGGCAGGCATGGAAGCAATCTTCTATCTCATCCCCTGGGGGCTGGCCCGACTTCAGGCGCGGCTTAAGGGTTGAGCGAGCCGGTTTCAAAGCGACTGGCCGTCGCTGCATTCCGCCACCGACCGAGCGAGTGAGGTACCCCATGATTCGCCGCGATGTTCCCTCCCGTGATAGTGTGCCGGCCGCCTGGGTGCTGATCCATCAGATCGATCACGCCCACCTGGCGTTCGAACTCGCACAGCACTGGGGCGCAGGGCCGTTCAGGCCGCTCCAACCGCGCAAGGAATTGCTCTGGGCCTGTGCTCATCACGACGATGGCTGGCGCGAGTGGGACGCACGCCCTCAGGTCGATCCGGCCAGCGGCGTTCCCCGGCAGTTCCTCGAGATGCAGCCGGCCGAGACCCGCGATATTTGGAGGAAGTCAATCGACGCCGCGGCAGGGCAGGGGCCCATGGAAGGCTACCTGGTCGCCGGGCACTTCTGCCGCCTCGGCCGCCGGGCGACGCACGACAAGCAGAGCGACCCGCAGTGGCGACCGTTCCTAGAGTTTCTCGACGAATACGAAGCTCGCGCCCGCGACTGGCTGGCCCAGTGGCAACTGGGGCAAGAGCAAGAGCGGACCCTCGCCGTAGCCGCGCAAGCTCTCGACCAGCTCCAGTTCTTCGATACGTTCAGCCTCTGGTTCTGCTGCTCGGAATCGACCGAGCGCGAAACGGTGGAGACGCCCGCGGGGATCGACCTCGAACTCAGCCCGCGCGGCGCTTCGCAGATCCGGCTGTCGCCGTGGCCGCTAACGGTCGATATGCTGGAGCTCTCGGTACCGGGGCGGCTGGTGGAGGCGCTAAAGTACGCCGATGCCGACGAACTGGCCGCCACGCCATCGCAATCCATCACGCTTCGCTGGCGCCTTTCGCCAGCGTAAAGAGCCTCTAGGAGTTCCAACCGACTGTGAGTGCAACCGCCAACATCCCTGCCGGCCTCGAAGGGCAGGAAACCGTCGTCGTCACCCGCGAGATCACGGTCGCGCACTATCACCCGGAAATGCCCGAGGTCTACGGCACACCGTTTCTGATCTACCTGATGGAAGTGGCCGCGACGAACGCAATCCAGCCGTATCTCCCGCCGGGTTGCACCTCGGTGGGCACGGTCGTAAACGTCAAGCACCTGGCTGCCACGCCCGTCGGCCGAACCGTCATCGCCAAGGCCAAGGTCGAGTCGATGACCGACAAAACCGTGACGTTTGCGGTCGAGAGCCATGACGGGCACGAGCTGATCGGCTCCGGCACGCACACCCGCGCGGTGATCGACGTCGAGCGATTCAACCGCCAGCTTGAGTTCAAGCGTTCGCTGGCCAAGTGAGCGTTCCGGTGTTGAACGGCAATCTCGCGCAACAAAAAACCCCCGGCCGAAATCGGGGGTTTTTAAGTTGCTTGGTCTCGCTCGCGGCAAGCTAGCGGATGCCCGCGTTGGCCCGGGCCTGTTCGACCCACAGCCGGGCGCGACCCTGGACGCGTTCCATCCGCTTGCCCCAGCCGGCAATCGGCTTCTCACGTTCCATGTCGACGGCCTGGGCGAGCCAGTCGTTGGCGGCCTCGGCGCCTTGCAGATTGAACATCGCCAGCGCGCGGTAGTAGGCATACAGAGCGTTCCGCGGCTCGGCGTTGACCGCGGCCTCAAAACCTTCGAGCGCGGCCGTCATGTCACCGTCCCGGTAGGAACGCATGCCACGGTTGAACTCGTCGACACCTTCACCCTGCGGTTCCGTGTTCGAGGTCAGCCGGAAGGGGCTGCGCTGAATGCCGGTCGAAGCATCCGGCTCCGGGCTAGGGGGGGCTTCATGGTTGAGCTTCGGAGCGTTCTCGGCGGGGCCATCATACAGAATCTTCTCATCGCCGCTCTGGAACGACCCGCCGCTTGGAGCACTCGACGTGCTCGAACCGGCGTCACAGTTGCCGCCCACGCAGCCACTGTCACAGCCGCTGCCACCGCAGCTCAGCGAGGCACACGATCCGCCGCAGTAGCCGTAGCCGCAGGCCGCGCTACCGCAGCACCGCGAACCACACAGGCCGTAGCCCACGCCGCAACCGAGTCCGGCGAAGTGCTTCCAGCCACGATGGCACAGTCCCAGGCCGCAGTGCCGTTTTACGCCGCACTGCACGCGCCCGTCGTAGCAGCCCGCCCAGGGACCGCAGTACTTCGGATAGCTCCAGACGCAAGGGAACGTGTAAGGCGGCGGGCATGGCGCGCCGCAGTAACCGTACGAGTATTGTCCCGGATAGTAATTGATGCAGCGGGCGCGGATCACATGGTGAAAAGCCTGGGCCTGCTGGGCCGCGCCGAGCAGTGCGCCGCCGGCGATCACGATTGCCAAAAGCACCCTGCGCATAGTTGGGGCTCCGTACGAAGAGTTGGATCGGACACTCCTCGTCGGTATCGACGGGCCGCAGGCGAGTGTGAAGCAGCGCGCTCAAGATTCGCGATCTGCCGGGAAATCACGAAAAACCGCACGTGCCGCCTGTAGCGATTAGCGCGAAGAGAGGCCCGCTAGCGGACGGCGGAATCGGCGGCGCGACAATCCTGGCAACCCCCGGCTTTGCCGGTGGGGTGCCGCGAAGTGCCGAGCGTCAACGCGACTTCACCTTCCAGGTGATCGCCCCAGCAATGGCGGCAACTGTAATCGCGATCGCCGCCGAAGCGCCGAAGCCCATCCCGACGCCCCACTTCAGCACGTTGGTTAAAACCATGCCGGTGCCGAAAAAGGCGATCATCGCCAGTTGCTGCCGCTCCTTCTTATCCTCTTCGGTCATCGGACCTGAGGGTTTGGCCGCGGCGGCAGGTGCTGCGGCAGCAGGCGCAGGAGCGGCGCCGGCCACGGGAGTCGGCGCGGCAGCCGCCGGTGGCGGAGCCGGGGCCGAGGCATCCTTCGGCACGTACTTGGCAATCACCTCGTTTACGTTTCGCGGCGTGCACAGCACCGATCGCACCGGCATGCTGAACCTAAGCCGCAGTTCCTCCTCGACATTGGGGTCGATCGGATTCGGCGAGGCCATCAGCAACTCGTTGTTGTCGATCATCACCGGCACGCAGGAATGCGTCCGCGCGATATGCGCCGGAATGCTCGCCACAAGCTGCGGGTCGATCGGCATGTCCGTCAGGTCGAGATACGGCAGGCCAATCGACTCGGCATAGGCGGGCAGCACCTCTTCGTACTTGGCGATCTTCTGCTGCACGAGCGCGTCGCGCACGTCGACGCCCACCGCCTTCGAAAAGTTCCGCGCCTTGTCGAGCTGGGCCTGATCGACCAGCTTGCTGGCCAGCAGAATCTGCTCGAAGTTACGCCCCTTGGCGCCGCCCGAGGCGTCCTTACGCCCCAGCGTCGCGTCATATTCGGTCTTCCGCTGCTTGTCCGTCAGGCAGAGCATCGCCCGGGCCAGCTCGTTGAGCAGGTCCTGCGATTGCTTGGCGAACTCACCGGCCGCAAACTTGCGGACGTGCGAGTTCATCGCCTTGTAATGTTCGCGGATCTTGGCCGTGTTGTCCTCGAACTGCTTGACCCTCAGCAACTGGTAGTAGTTGAGCGGCCGAGCGGTGTCGGTGATCTTGAGCCAGTCGCGATAAACGTCGAGGGTCTTAGTCATTTGTCTCGTGATTCAAGGATGATGGCGGCTGACTGCACCCTTTTTTAATCAACCTTGTATTTCTCGGCCAGGGAGGTGTAGACGCCAAGCTGCCCCTCGTCGAGGCCGCCCTTGCGTTCGATTTCAATCTCGGCCTCTGTGCCGCCGGTCTTGTCCTTCGCCCGCACGCGCACCCGGCCGCTCGCGTCGAAAGCATAGGTCACCTCGATCGGCGAGCCCTTGGGCAGGTCTTTCGGCAGGCCCGTGATCCGGCAATTGCCCACCAAAGAGCAGGCGGCCGGATCGGGAGCGTCGCCTTCGATGACCTTCACCGTCACGCGCTGCTGGTTGGGTTCGCTCGTGGCGAACGTCCGGCTCACCTCGACCGGCAGGCGGCTGTTGCGGGGAATCATCACGTGATTGATCGACTTTCCGGTCTTGGGATTGCGCGCCTGGACCCCCAGCCCGTGGCTGTTTACGTTGTCCTGCTTCACGTTGGCCAGCAGCTTGCGAATGCGTTCGGCCATCCCGCTCGATTCACCGCGGAACTTGGCTTCCAGAATCGCCGCGTGAATTGCCGCTCCCTGGGCCACGGCCGTGTGCGGCGACAGCCCGGCAAACGGCTCCTTGCCGGTCATCTCGCGCAGAGTTTGCACCACCCGCGGCATCAGCGTCGAACCGCCCACCAGCACGATCGCGTCGACCTCCTCGGGCTTGAGGCCGGCCTCCTCGATTACCAACTGCGTCGTGTCGATCGTCCGCTGCAGCAGGTCGCCCGTGATGTCCTCGAACTGCGCGCGGCTGATCGGCACGTTCAGGCTTTTGCCTTCCAGACGTACCGAGACGGTCGCCCGATCGCCGGTCGAGAGGGCGATCTTGGCCTGGTCCGAGTCGTGCCGCAAAAGGTGCAGCGCGGCTGGATACTTGCGCGGATCGATGCCGTGCTTGGCTTCGAATTCCTGCGAAACGTAGTCCACAATCCGATCATTCCAATCGATGCCGCCCAGGTGGACGTCTCCATCCGTGGCCAGCACCTGAAAGTGGCTGGGGGTGTAGCGCACCACGGTAACGTCGAAAGTGCCGCCGCCCAGGTCGTAAACCAGCGCGGAGTGCGGCTTCTGATCGGCCGTCATGCTTCCCAACTCGCCTCGCGTCCAGGCGTAGGTTAGCGTCGCCGCCGTCGGCTCGTTGATGATGTCGATCACGTTCAATCCCGCGATCGCGCCGGCATCCTGCGTGGCTTTGCGGCGGGCGTCGTTAAAGTAGTACGGCACCGTGATCACGGCGTTGCCGATCTTGCCGATCCGCTTTTCCGCGTCCTGCCTGAGCTTCTTCAGGATCAGCGCCGAGAGAAATTCCGGCGTGATCTCGCGGCCGTCGAACGTGCGCTTGAAGTCGATGTTGCCCATGTGCCGCTTGACGCGTTCGACCACATGGTCGGGATCTTCCATCGCGGCCCGCTGCTTGTTCGGACCCACGACCACGTGCCCCGACTCGGCCAGCAGAATCAGGCTCGGCGTTTCAACGTCGTCGTCCTCGTTCTCGATCGGGATCGGGTTGCCTTCTTCGTCCAGATGCGCGACGGTGGAGAACGTGGTACCGAGATCGATACCCACGGTGTGGCCGGGTTTGAATTCCATAGCTGCCGATTCGAAGCGAGTGGTTGGGGAGCTGGGCCCTCTCAGACCTCCTTAAGGCGATTGCCCATCCCGATTTTCGACCCCAGCCGCGTGTGCGTCAACTAGCGGCGTCCGCGGGCGCGCATCGCCACCACTTGATTCACCAACAAAAAGCCCGGGGAATACGTTCCCCGGGACCTTGATCTGCCGCGCAGATTGGGTGGCGAACGCGCTTCGCGCTACTCTTCGATGACTTCTTTCACCGGCTGCACGAAGTGCGGGCTCTTGGCCGAGGTCGAGAGCTCTTCGGCCTTCTTCAGGGCCTGCTTGCGCTGGCTGTACTCGAACAGGGCAACCCGCTTCATCGACTGATTGAACACTCCCCAGAAGGCCTTCAGGCGGACTTCCTTGGCGACCTTGGCGCGGCTCTTGCGTTTGACGGGCTTCTTCGCGCCGTCGGCATCCTTCTCAGCAGCTTTCTTTTTCGTCTTGCCGGCGCGTTCAGCGGCGTCGGACTCTTCTCGTAATTCCTTGCGATTAAGGACTTTACGGGCCATATTAGCGACTTTCCAAGAAGGGGTGCGATAGCGCCGCCTACGGGCACTTTGCGCGAACGCGCCGGGCGGCTAAACACCCATCATAACGCATTTTCCGCCCCGCGACTAGCACAGCCCGATGCCGGACGGTCTCAGCCGGTTGGCTCTTCCGCGATCGGCGTTGCGCCAGGCGGAGGCGTGCCCCCGCCTGCCTTCACATACTGCGTGCGGCCGCGGGCATACTCCGCCGCAGATGGCTCGGCGTCACTAGCCGCTGTCACCGCCGCCGCTTCTCCCTGGTACTCGTCGAACAGCCGCCGCAGGGTCTTCCGGCACCAGCCGCAGCCGGTACCCGCGCCAAAGCAATCGGCCAGTTGCCCTGGCCGCTGCGGCTTCTTCACGCGGAGGTAATTGATCACCTTCCGCTTGGTCACGTGGAAGCACAGGCACAGTTCGTCGTCGAGTTCCACTTTGTTTTGCACTCAACTTACGGAAGTCGTTACTCGGTGCCGGTCGCCAGCTGCAAACCGATCTGGCAGGCGTCTTCGAACGCCGCCAGGTCCAGCCGTTCGCTGGTCGTATGGATATGCATCTGGCCACAGCCGAGCGTGACGGTGGGAATGCCGTGGGCCGTCATCCAGTTGGCGTCGAGCCCGCCATTGCTGATCGCGCGGAGCGGCGTCAGTCCAACCGCGCGCACGGCGTCCTCGGCGGCCAGCAGGCTGGGATCGTTGTCCGGCAGGCGGAAAGCTTCGTAGTCATTGTGCCCCGCAAAGCGGACCGAGCCGGTCTTGCCATCGGCCGAGCGAACCTTGCCCACCGCGTCGCGGAAGGCCTTTTCGATTTCCCTGACGATCACCTTGCGGAAGGCCGGGCCGTGGCTGCGGGCTTCGGCCTTGAGCACCACGTGATCGGTGACGACATTGGTCGCCGCGCCGCCGTGAATCACGCCGACGTTGCTCGTGCCCTGGCGACCATTCTTCTCGATCAGCCCGTGCCAGCCGTTTTCGACCAGCGAGGCGATCGCCAGCGAAGCAATCGCGATCGCGCTGATCCCTTGTTCGGGCGCTCCGCCGGCGTGGGCTGCGAGCCCCTGGATGTCGATCTGCATGCGGTACCCGCCGGTCGCGCCGATGGTGAGCTTCTCGGCGGCCCCACCGTCAAAGTTGAACGCCAGTTTCGGTTTCCCCAGCAGCGACGTTTGCAGACAGCGAGCACCTTGCAGGCCGACTTCCTCCTGAATGGCCCACAGCAGCGTGAGCGGCGGATGGGGCAATCCGCGCGAGACGATCTCGAGCACCGACCACAACACAACGGCCACGCCGGCTCGATCGTCGGCGCCGAGGCCTGTTTTCGGATCGGCGGAGCGGACAAAGCCTCCGACACGTTTGGGCTTTGAGCCGACGCAGATCGGCACCGTGTCCATGTGGGCCATCAGCAGCCGGCGTGGAGCCTTGATCGTGCCGGGCAACTGTACGATCAGGTTGCCAATCTCGCCGGCGAACGGTGTCTTCTTGTGCGCGTTGTCGTGGCGAATCGCACTGGCGGACACACCGGCGGCGGTCAATTTCTGCGTGATGCAACTGGCAACGGCGGTTTCATTACCGCTCGCGCCGGGAATCGCCATCAGCTCCATCACCAGGTCGATCGCCCGGGCGCGGTCGAACCCGACGACTTTCAGCGCGGGCTTTCCGCTCTTGGCACGAGCCTTGACTACTGTTTTCGCCATCTTGTTGACTCCCGACCCCCGTGGAACCCGTCCGCCAATACTCTTATCCTAGGTGATTCGCCCTGCCGAAGTCAGGGCGGGAGATTCAACTAGGGCAGAGGACCACGACCGATGCGTTTCTTTCTGGCGGGCATCATGCAAGGCTCGCACCTGGCGCTGACGCTGCACCATCAGGGCTATCGCGGCCAGCTGCGCTTGCTGCTGGAGCGGCATTTTCCCGCCGCGGAAGTGTACGACCCGCTGTCCGACCACGCCGATTCGCTCAGCTACGATGAAAACCGCGGCCGGGGCGTGTTCTTCCATCACTGCGACCTGTGCCGCCAGGTGGACGTAGTGCTGGCTTTCGTTCCCGAAGCTTCGATGGGCACCGCGATCGAAATGTGGGAAGCCCACACCCACGGCCGCGTCGTGGTTACGGTCAGCCCGCTGGTGCACAACTGGGTCGTGAAGTTCCTCAGCGACGTGCATTACAAGGACGTCGAGGCGCTCGAAGCGGAGCTCGCCAGCGGAGAACTTGCCGAGCGGATTCACGCGGCGCAGCAAGCAAAAGCCAATCAGCAAACCAAACACCCCGGGAAAGCATTCCCGGGGCTTGATTGAGCTCGCCGTAAATCCGCGCGAAGCGGGTCTCTTAGCGCATCGAGTCGATCACGCCGCGGGCTTGTTCTTCGGTAAAGTCCTCGGCGTCGAGTTGCATGAAGAGCATCGCCGGCCCCCCCTTGCCATCGAATGCGCCATTGGCCTGCCAGACTTCGCGGCCGTCATTCCGTTTGCCCTTGCCGAACGTGAACTGCGCGGGGCTGCCGTTCACCTCGTGCTCGATGATCTCCTCGGAGTCGAGCTTAACTTCCTCCCACTCCTTGCGGCCGGACTGCTGCATCTGGGCTTCGAACTGGGCCTTCAGCGCCCCTCGATCGCCAAAGCTGTCGCTCATCTGAAACATCACCAGCACGCTGTCTGGGTTCTCCCCCTTGGGCGTGCTGCCGTCGCGCTTGTGGGCATAGACCACCATCGCCATCGCCTTCTGATTGGTGAATGGGATGGTGAAATCCATCGAGAACACCGGCGCAAGTGGCTCGGGAATTTCAATCTCCACGATACCCGTGGCCACCGCCGCGATCTGCTGCGGGTCCTCGCTGATCGCCTCCTGCATGGTGCGGCCAAAGAAGTAGCCGCCGACCATCATGCCGCCGCAACACAGCAGCACGAGTACGCCGCAGCCGATGCCCAGGCCCAGGAGCACCTTGGTGCCTGTGCTCATGCCCGGCCGGAAGTTTTCGGGACTGTCGTAGGGGTTCATCGGCGGGGGCGTCGTCGACATGCTCACATTCCTTGGGCGAAAAAAGGCAAACTACCCGTCGACAGACCCGCGACGTGCGGCGTCACGACGAGTGCGAAGCGTGGGGCGCATTGTGGGGGTGCCAGGCGAAACTGTCAATTTCAGCAGCCGCGAGATGAGGTTGCGGATCGGCTGACCAAGGCGGCTCGACAGCCCGACTGTGCCGCGGCGTATAATCCAGCTGCCAGTTTTTACGCTGCCACCTGCCACGATTTTGTCCCGACTCCAATTCATGACGCACTTGCTCGATCCCGCCGCCGCGAATCTCACCGAGTGGTTGGCCACCCAAGGCCAGCCCGGCTATCGGGCCGCGCAGGTCCGCCGCTGGTTATTCGCCGGCCGGGCTCCCAGCTTTGCCGAAATGAGCGATTTGCCAACCGCCCTGCGGGAAAAGCTGGCCGCCGACTACCAGATCTGGACCACCACGGTCCCGCTCCACAAACAGACCGGCGATGGCACCGAGAAGCTGCTCATCGGGCTGGCCGATGGCGAGCAGATCGAATGCGTCTTGCTCCGCGACGGCACGCGCCGCACGATCTGCATCAGCAGCCAGGTCGGCTGCGCCATGGGCTGCGTCTTCTGTGCCAGCGGCCTGGCGGGCGTCGCACGCAACCTCACCAGCGGAGAGATCATCGAGCAGATGCTGCGGCTCGATCGACTGCTGCCGGCCGACGAGCGGCTCAGCCATATTGTGGTGATGGGTATGGGCGAGCCACTGGCAAATCTCGATCGGCTGCTCCCCGCGCTGGAAGCGGCCAGCAGTGCCGATGGATTGGGCATCAGCCCGCGCCGGATCACGATCTCGACCGTCGGCCTGCCGCGGGCGATTCATCGCCTGGCCGACGCCAACAGCCGCTACAACCTGGCCGTCTCGCTGCACGCGCCCGACGACGAACTGCGCCACAAACTCGTGAAGGTCAGCCAGAACATTCCGCTGGTCGAGATCCTCGCCGCAGCCGATCGGTACTTCGAAACGTCCGGCCGGCGGCTGACGTTCGAGTACGTGCTCCTGGCCGGACTCAACGACCACGAGCAGCACGCCCGCCGGCTGGCAAAACTCTTACGCGGGCGAACGGCGCTGGTGAACCTGATCCCCTACAACCCCGTGGCCGGGTTGCCCTACCAAACCCCCTCGCCCACATCGGTCCGGCAATTTGTCGACACCCTCCGCGGCGGAGGCCTGAACGTTCAGGTCCGCGAGCGCAAGGGAGATCGGATCGACGCCGCCTGCGGCCAGCTTCGCCGCGCAAATGCTGAGCCGCGCGTGGTTTCGCTGGCGAAGTAGACTCGCTTCCCGGAGCCCTGAGCGGGACGATCCCAAAGGCCCGAACAAAGGTTGTTCGAAGATCCTATTGCGCAAAAAAACATGTAAAATTTTTGCTTTCGGCTTTTCCGCGTGCTAACATACTGCCTCGTGCCCGACCCTCTTCGTACATCTTCCGTTTAAGGAGCAGCTAGCCCACATACGTTCTCCACAGACCAACTCACAGAGAAGGGCCGCTCGCTCGGCCAGGCTCGATCGCGACTTAACTCGCACAAGAGCAAGACGGCGAGTGCCAGGCAGAGTTCATACGTGCCGCCTTGATTCGCCACTGGTCTAACCTTGGGAGAATGCACAATGACGCTTGCTAGCAATCAACTCGCGCGCACAGCGCGAAACAACCTGCTGATTCTTGCAGTCGCCTGTCTCGCGTTGGCCGCGAGTGCCGACACCTTATTGGCGCGGGATCTGTTTCCGCCTCCCTGGCGCGGCGCGTTCCGCAGCACCTACTCCCACTGGGAGTTTCTTACGCCCTCGAGCGGCTTTCCGGATGGATTTCCGCCACCTGTCATTGGCGATGGCGGGGGCGTCCCCGAAATGGTCCCCGCCGGCGGTATCGTCTGGGATCCCGTCTTCAGTGGTTCCTGGATCGGCACCACCGGTGGCACTATGGAGTTTTACATCCCCAACTGGATCGACAACGAACCGTGGAAGGACATCTACGTGCAGATCACGTATCAGCCCAATCCACAGTTCCCGCCGCCCACACTATCGAACATCGTATCGTTCCATCCGAACGGCACCGGGCCGGTTAACTTCCTCGGGGGGAACAGTATTCTGCTCGACCCGCAGAACAATCTCTGGCATCGCACTGAAGTGTGGCGATTGTTCCCGAATCCGTACTGGGAGCGGTTCAACATCAACGTCTTTCCCGACATGGTGATCGACCAGGTCGTGATCGACACCTGGAGCGTGCCCGAACCGAGCAGCTTCGCACTGGCGGGCGTGGGTCTGGCCCTGGTGGGCTGGCGCGCCTGGCGGCGAAAACGCACCTGAGGCAGTCACTGTAGGGACGCGACCACGCAGGTCGTAAAGCGCTGCGTATCAGCGGGGGGGGCACCACTCCGTGCTGGTGCGCGGCGCTGTCTCTTTTTACAGGGGTAACTTCAGCGTCCAGAGCACGCCCTGCTTCATGAGCTGGGCATACTCCGGCAAGTCCCAGTTGTCGTGAAAATGCAGGCCGCTGAACCCAAACGAGCGGCCTCCATCCGGGCGCTCCCAGGCCCAGGCCACGGTCTCCGGCTGTCCGTCAATCAGAGCCTGCATGACGGGCTGAACACCCTCCACAAGTTTGAGCCGATAGTAAAACTCGTCGCGCAGGTCGAAGGCCTTCAGTCCCGCTGCGATCGGATGCGCGGGAGTTGCTGGCCGCAACTCGCTACGCACCACCTGGTACTTGCGGTCCGGTCCGCCGTGACAGGCGCCAAACAGCTTCAGGAAGGGCTCGATCGGACCGACTTCACGCGTGCCCATGCCCCAGTGCAGCACCGACAGTCCGCCGCCGCGCGAGGCCAGCTTCGCGAGCGCTTCATAGCGCCGGGGATCGGCAGAGCACCACTTGGCCCCTTCGGAAACGAACAGCACCAGGCCGTCGCTGTTCTCGATGAGTTCCGGCCCATCGGTCCACGCGCCATCGGCGCGGACAACTTGAGTCTTCACGCGCTGATCGGCCTCAAGCAGCTTGGCCAGCCGTTCGACGCCCGCCATGTATTCGTGCGTACCGGCAGGGTGATTGTCCGGACCCTGGCCCACGAGCAGCAGTCGCTTGGGCGCCTCCGCCCCGAATGTTTGGGTGACGGCCAGCAGCAACAGGACGATAAGTCCGAGGCGGACGAATTTCATGATTCGTTCCTCGCGGTTAGTAATCGCGACTGCCAGCGACGGTTCAAGGTCGCTGGCAGTCGATCAATCGCTTCTCGCCGGAAGTCGTTAGAAACCAGCGACCTTCGAGGCGTCGGTCTGTGCGCGGACGAACGCCAGATCGGTTTGGCTCAGCCGCGAGTAAGGAACCGTCGTGAACTTCCCGGTGTCCTTCAGCAGCCGCACGTGCGTCTTGCCAACCACCACCAGGCGCGCCCGAACTTGGAACTCGCCCGTGTTATCTGACCACAACCGCATTCCGTCGGCCGCGTCGGTCTTCGGTTCGGCGGCCGCCATCGGACCGGTCGGTTCGCTGAACAGGTCTTCGACTTCCTTGCTGGGCTCGGCCGGCGTCGCCGGAGCTTCATTGGCCGCGGCCTTGTTACCGCTCGGGGCGTCCAGATCCTTGAACAGATCGTCGACCTCATCGGTCGGCTTGGCCGGGGCGGTTTCCGGCTCCTTGAACAGGTCTTCGACCTCGGCCGGCTCGGCGGGTTTCGTCTGCGGCTCGACCGGCGTCGTTTCCGGCTGGCTGAACAGGTCTTCCACCTCGGCCGAAGGGGCGGGGGCTGCAGGGGCCGGAGTGGGGGCCGGAGTCGGAGTGGGCCTCGTTGCCGGCGGCGTCACCGGCGCGGGCGCAGGCGTCGCCGGCGCCGGTTCGACAGGCGCTGGCGCGGGAGTCGGTTCAAACCGAGCCGGTTCCGGAGGCGCCGGCGGCATGTCGTCGTCCAGCGTCGGTTGCGGGGTTGATGGTTCGGTGCTCTCGATCGGCGCGGAGGGAACCTTGTCGGTCGTCACTTCGCAGCCCGCGCAATCGGCCGGCATGCTCGTCGAGCAGCCCGACTCTTCATAGACGACGCCACAATCGGCGGGACCGCAGCTCGATTCATAGCAACCCGAGCCATACACGGGGCCGCAATAGACCGGCTGGCAGTGTCCCCCATGGCGCCACCGAAAAGCGGAAGCCGAGTTGGCGACCATCATGACGGCCACGGCCCAAACGACGATTTTCTTTCCCTGCCGCATCTGTTTGTCTCCTCGAACCGTCAGAAACGAGCTCGTTATCCCAAAATGAGCACTTATGCTAGCTTTGCCAGTTGCCCTTCGCAACTCTCTTGAGAGGAGTTTACATCGCGATTCGTGCGTCGGTGGATGCGAACAGCTTATGCCGGATGCTCCGATAGGTCCGGTGGCGCCGTGCTGGGCAATTCGGCTGCCGCACCCAGGTCGGATCTGGCCGGACGCCCCCAGGCGCAAAAGAAGAGCCGGCCGAAGTGTTTAGGGCTTCGACCGGCTCCACTTAGAAAACGGGTTCAGAAACGTGGCTGTCTAACGCAGCCGAGCTCGAGGGGTGACCCATCGGCTCGGTCAGGCAGCCCGTCGGCTGCTCGTTAAACGAGCCACCTCTGTATACCACTAGACATAGGGTCACCTCCTTTCCAACCAAGGCCATCCCGCGGTTCCTGCCAGCCCTGACCGGCAGCGTCCCCGGGCCGTTGGTCCCGCCGGACCACGTTAGTCCAGCACGACTTCATACTATTCAGCGGGCTTCGGCAAAATCAAGAGCAGCCTAATCAGCCGCCCCGATTTTGCGCTAGCGCCCGCATCCGAGAGTGAAGAAAAAGACCGCCCTTCGGTGGAAAAGGTTCGCAGCGAAGGAACTCCTGCGCGTTTTCCGGCCCGACTGAAAGGCAGGCGAGCAGTCAGGGACAAGGGCGGTGTTACAATCTCGTTACGCCGCCCATAGTAGAAACCTCAAAGCGGATGGAATCGGACTTGATCGACCCCATTCCCATTGAAACAGAGGCCATCGCCGAGGCTGTGCTGGATTCAGCGTTCGCGGTGCACCGGGCACTCGGCCCAGGTCTGCTTGTCGAGTTGAAGGCGGTAGAGAAACATTTGCCGCTTTACGAGGCACAACTACTGACCTGTTTGAAACTGACAGGACACCGGATCGGCCTATTGATCAACTTCAACGTGCCGCTGCTGAAGGACGGTATTGAGCGAGTGGTCCTGTAACGCACTCAAACTCCGGAGAGTGAAGTAACCACAACGACACAACGACACGACGAAAAGACAAGAGCAATGACTTCTAACTATGCGCATCTCGGATTTCGAACTTTTCCTGTTTCTTCGTCGTGTCGTTGTGTCGTTGCGGTTCCCTTGCCTTTTCCTCGGACAGCTACGTCTTTACTCGTTCAGCATGGAACATTGAGGCTCTACACCACCCGGCAGATAAAGCACTTCAGGTACTCGCTCTCCAGGCAGGTCACGCTGGTCGGATGATCAGGCGCCGCGCCGCGGGTTTCCAGCACCTGAATCCCCCGCTTCGATTGCTCGGCCACGCCCAGCAGCAGGTGGAAAAAGTCCTCGCGCGTGACATGCCCCGAGCAACTGCAGGTAACCAGGATTCCGCCCGGCTCAAGGACATCGAGCGCCATCCGGTTGAGCTTGTGATAAGCCCGTAGCGCGTCGTCCAGCGAGCTGCGGCTGCGGGCGAACTTCGGCGGGTCGAGAATCACGGCCCCGAACCGCTCGCGGTTGACTTTCAGAGCATCGAGCGCCTTGAAGCAATCGGCCTCCTCGAACTTGGCCACCGTCACGCCGTTCAGCTCGGCGTTCGCTCGTGCCAAGGCGATTGCTTTGGCACTGGAATCGAAGCCGTAAATCTCGCGCGCGCCGCCATGCACGGCCCCGTTCAGACTGAACCCGCCGCTGTAGCAGAACATGTCCAAGACGCGGCGATCGCGCATGTAGCGGGCGGCAGCCAGTCGGTTTTCACGCTGGTCGATATAGAAGCCCGTCTTTTGTCCTTCGGCCAGGTCGATGCCGTAGCGGATACCGTTCTCGGTGATGAACGCGGGACCGCTCGGCGCTTCGCCCCAGTGGAGTCCATCGCGAAGCTGCACGCCCTCGGCGCTGGCGATCCCTTTCTCGGTGCGAATGAAGATGCCCCGCGGGTGAACGAGTTCTTTGAGCACTTCGATAATGCCATCCAGTCGCCGTTCGATCCCCAGGCCGGTCACCTGCACGCTCAGCCATTCGCCCAGCCGATCGACGACCAGGCCACTGAGCCCGTCCGCTTCGCTAAACACCAGTCGGCAAGCGCCGTCGCGCTTCTCGAGACCGAGAGTCTGTCGCAAGGCGACAGCCGTTTCCAACCGCCCGCGCCAGAAGGCATCGTCCAGCGCCTGGTGAATGTCCCACGAGTACAGCCGCACACGAATCCGACTCTGGCTGTTGAAAATCCCTCGGGCGACGAACTTGCCTGTGTCGGTCATCAGATCGACTACATCACCATCGGCCACTTCGCCCTGAATGTGATGGATGGCCGAATCGAGAACCCACGGATGACGGCCGTAGAAGGGACGCGCCTTGCGCGGCTTGAGGATCGCCTGAGCCGCAGCAAAGCCAACGGCCGTTTCCAGGGCGCCATCGGAGGCCAAGTCGGCCGCGGGGTCAGCGGTGGGGTCGGTCGTCGGTTCACTCATGGTCGGGCTGCCAATCTACAAAAGTCGCGGGAAGCGCAATCCTCAATCATCCGCCACACGCCGCTCCCTGTAAACTGCCGCAGGCCCGGCAAACGCGGATCCGCGCGAATTCGACGCGAGTTTGCCCCCCTTGCCAGAGGAGCTTATTCTGAACCTGTCGATCTCTCGACCGTCCATGACCCAACGATAGGACCCCGTTATGCTCCACAGCCTGCTCGTGTCGCTCGTGATCCTGGCCGCGGTGGTTTCGCTCGTCCAGGCCGATCCGCCCAAGGTCGTGCTGGCAATCCATGGCGGCACGGCCGGCCCGCGCAGCGAGCTCTCGCCGGAGCTCGAAAAGCTGGTACGCGCCGACATGCAGCGTGCGCTGGAAGCGGGACATGTCGTGCTCAACAAGCCCGATGGCACGGCGCTCGATGCAGTGGAAGCCGCCGTGCGCGTACTGGAAAACTCGCCGCACTTCAACGCCGGCAAGGGTTCGGTCTTCACGCACGAAGGTCAGATCGAGATGGACGCCTCGATCATGGACGGCAGCAACCTGAAGGCCGGCGCCGTGGCCAGCGTCACCGTGATCAAAAATCCGATCACCGCCGCCCGAGCCGTGATGGACAAAACCCGGCACGTGCTGCTCATCGGCCGCGGAGCCGAAGTGTTCGCCGCGAAGGCCGGGCTCGAAACGGTCGACCCGGCATACTTCTGGACCGAGCGCCGCTGGAATCAGATCAAGAAGATCTGGGAGCGCGAAGCGAAGGAGCGGGCGGAAGCAAAACAAGCCCGGGCTGATTCAGCGGCCGATGAGCCCTGGGGTACCGTCGGCGCCGTGGCGCGCGACGCGCGCGGCAACCTGGCAGCGGCGACTTCCACCGGCGGCCGCACGAACAAAATGTACGGTCGCGTGGGCGACTCCCCGATCGTGGGCGCCGGCACCTATGCCGAGAACGGGGTGTGCGCGGTCTCTGGCACCGGCGAAGGGGAGTTCTTCATCCGCTACGCCGTCGGCCACGACATCGCGACCCTGATGAAGTACAAGGGGCTTTCGCTCGACGCGGCGACCACCGAAGTCATCATCGGCAAGCTCCAGCCAGCCGGCGGCGAAGGGGGCGTGGTGAGCATCGATGCCGAGGGGAACTTCGCCGCGCCCTACAATACGCCCGGCCTCTATCGCGGTTACATCACGGCCGACGGCAAGTCGAAGGTGATGCTGTACGAGGATTGAAGCGGCTACCCTTGGCCGGTTTCGTCATCCCCGGCGAGCCGCCGGGTGAGTTTCTGGGGCCAACGCTGGCACCCATCAATTCACCGTGCGAACCTTGGCCGGACTTTCGGCCTCTTTGCCTTGCGGTTCTTCCGTTTGAGCTGCGAGTTTCGCCTGCTCTTCCGCCTGGGCGATTTTCTCGGCAAGCGCGTCCTGCAGTTCCTGGCTGTTCATGACAGCTGCGCATACACCGGCGCCGAGCCCAGCGAGAATCAACGTGCGGGGACTGATCTTGGCCAGAGCATAGGCGGCAACCGCGCCACCACCCACCGCCGCGAGCAGCTTCGTGGCAGGCGTCCACTCGCTGAACTCTTCCACGGCCGATTGTACCGCGCGCGCCGGCCGATGATCAGCAATCGCCGAACGCATTTCCGCAGCGCAGCGCTGCGTCCGCTCTTCCAGGTCGTGCACCGAGCGATCAAATTCGTCTTTCGCCCGCCGGGTAAGATCATGGCACTTTTCGCTGATCCGCACGCGGCGAGCCTCGCCTTCTTCCGGATCCAGCAAGTACATCAATCCGGCTCCCAGGGCGGCGGCGGTGATCGGGTTCATTGCTAGTTCCTCTCTATAAGTGAACGATTGCGAGCCGAAAATCGGCTGTTTCAGCTCGGGAGTAACAAGCGGCGTTGCCCCTGCAATTGCTGCGCCTCGCCCTCGGATTTCCCGACCTATGCCCGCTGGGCATATCGATTGCACGACATTGGCACGGCTGATTGAACCGAATCAGAACCTCGTCAATCCAATAGGGAGCTTACGATGTCCCGCTGCGAAGTTTGTGGCAACGATTACGATAAGGCCTTTGAAGTCGTCACTGATGGCGCGTCGCACACGTTCGATAGCTTCGAGTGTGCGATCCATGCGCTCGCGCCCCAGTGCGACCACTGCGGTTGCCGCGTGATCGGCCATGGCGTCGAAGCCGATGGCGTGATTTTCTGTTGTGCTCACTGTGCCCAGCATGCAGGCGTCAGCGGGCTACGAGATCGCAGCTAACGGCCCTGCCAAGACCTGCTTCATCTGCTCCGGGGTGTTTCGCCGCTGGCCACCCTGGCGGGTCGGCTACCGGCTCGCGCAAGCGGCCGCCGGCCGACTTTCCCCACGGAATGCTTGTATCAATAATAACTATTGATATATTCAACTCCCCGGCTTCGAAGGGCCGGTTAGTCATCCCTGGGACGAGGGTCTTTCCAAGATGGATACCAAGGCTGCGCTGGCGGAGTTGATCGGCACGTTTACGCTCGTTTTCATTGGTGCCGGCGCGGGCGCCCTGGCATCTCCCGATTCTGCTGGCCTGGTGGCCGTGGCTTTCGCCCACGGTTTGGCCCTGATGGTCATCATTTATGCCTGGGGAAGTATCTCGGGCGCGCACGTGAATCCGGCCGTTACGCTGGGCGTGCTCAGCACGGGGCGCATTTCGCTCCCCAAGGCAATCAGCTACTGGATCGCCCAGGCGCTAGGGGCAGTTGCCGCGGCCTATACGCTCGCCTGGTTCCTCGGTCCCGACTCGAGCCTCGGCGCCACGATTGGCAAACTTACGCCGGGAGTTGCGAACGCCGCCGAAGGCGCCAATGCCGCCAAGGTCATCGTGCTTGAAGGCATTCTTACCTTCTTCCTCGTAACGGCCGTATTCGCTTCGGGCATTCATGGGCGCAACGGCAACCTGGCGGGCATCGCCATCGGGCTGGTGCTCACGATGGATATTCTCTTCGGCGGTCCGCTGACCGGCGCGAGCATGAACCCCGCACGCACACTGGGCCCCGCCGTCGCGACGGGCGAACTCAACTACGTGTGGATGTACTTTGCAGGCCCTGCCGCCGGTGGGTTGCTGGCGGCTTTGTTGTATGACAAGTTTTTCTTGCCGAGTGCTGAATTGACCCCTCCGGTCGATGCAGCCGAAAAAGGCAAGCACAGGAGATAGCGCATCATGAAATTCACTTCCAGTTGGATGGCCGTGCCCGGACTGCTGCTGGCCGGATTGATCGTGGCCACGGGCTGCGCCCAGCCGAAGAAGCCGGGCGAACCGGCGGCGAACTCGACCGAACCCGCCGCGGTGCTCGAGGAAGAAGCCGTCGTCGTCGAAGAGACGGCTCCGGACGAAGACATGCCGGCGGAAGCAAAGCCGGCCGAGACGACCGAAGCTCCGCCGACTCCGGAAGTGCCGGCGCCTGCTGAACCGGAAACGCCCGCCGAGCCCGAGAAGCCCGCCGAGCCCGCACCCGCGCCGGAAGAAGCCGCCCAAAGCGAGCCGATGCCGGAAGAAAAACCTGCCGCCGCAGTCGCTTCTGCCACACCGGCTGGCGAAGACGGTAAGCCGGCAGTCGCCGAAAGCGGCAAGGTCATCCTCGGCTCCGACGAGCTCTTCACCGGCATTCCTGGCGATGGTGAGAAGGTCACCGTCGAGGAGATCAAGGCCTGGCTCGACGATCCCAAGAATCACGAACCGCTCGATTTCGAACTTCCCTTCGGCATGGCCAAGGGCGCCACTGAAATCAAGGGCGTCGACAAAAACCCGCTGACCCGGGCAAAGATCGAGCTCGGCCGGCAGCTCTATTTCGACCCACGGCTCTCGGCCGATTTCTCGGTGAGCTGTGCTGACTGCCATCACCCGCAGGAAGGTTTCGCCAAGCACACGCAGTTCGGCGTCGGCATCAAGGGCCAGACCGGCGGACGCAATTCACCGGTGAGCTACAACCGCATTCTCAGCGACAAGCAGTTCTGGGACGGCCGCGCCGGTTCGCTCGAAGAGCAGGCCGTCGGTCCGATCGCCAACCCGATCGAAATGGGTAACACCCACGAAGCCTGCGTACTCTGCCTGCAGGGGGTCGAAGGCTACAAGCTGCAGTTCGACAAGATCTTCGGCCGGATGGACATCGAGGCCGTCGGCGAAGCGCTGGCCTCGTTCGAGCGAGCGATCGTCACCGGCCCCGCGCCGTTCGACTATGCCGAGGCCATGAAGCCGTTTGAGCAGCTCGATCCGGAAGACATTGAAGCCGACGAGGAATTGAAGGCCAGCTACGAGAAGGTCAAGGCAGGCGTCGATGCCAATCCGCTCAGCGATGGCGCCAAGCGCGGCATGGAAATCTACTTCTCCGAAAAGGGAGGCTGCTCGGCCTGCCATGTCGGCGCGAACCTGACCGACGAGAAGTACCACAATATCGGCGTCGGGATGGACAAGCCCGAGCCGGACGTGGGCCGCTTCGAAGTCACGAAGGACGAGAAGGACAAGGGAGCATTCAAGACGCCCACGATCCGCAATGTTGCCTCCAGCGCCCCCTACATGCACGACGGCAGCCAGCAATCGCTGGAGGAAGTCGTCGAGTTCTATGCCAAGGGGGGCCATCCGAACCCACACCTGAGCGACAAGATCAAGAAGCTTGATCTGACCGAACAGGACAAAAAGGACCTGGTCGAGTTCATGAAGCAGGGCACGACCGGCACCTTCCCGAAGATCAATCCCAGCCGCCTGCCGGAATAGCCTGGGACCGATCGAATTGACACGCGAGGGGCCACGGATCGCCAGGTGCGGTCAGTGGCCCCTCGCTTTTTCCCGAGATTTCCCGAACGATATCAACCCTTGTTGAAATCTCCCCACCGCGCTAGGATTGCATGACGGGAGTGCCGTTCCGCACAGAACCAATCCTAACCGTGCTCTCACAGCACGCCTTGCCAGTCGCCATGCCGCTCGAAGAAGACGAACTCTACCAGGAGCGGATCCTCGATTATTACGAGGAGCCGTATCATCGCGGCGCCTGTCCGGGCGCAACACATGCGCATGAAGAAGATAATCCGCTCTGCGGCGACGTGGTGCGCGTGGAACTGGCGATCGACGACGGCAAGATTTGCGATGCCTACTTCAGCGGCGACGGCTGCTGCATCAGCCAGGCTTCGGCCTCGATGCTGATCGAACAGATCTGCGGCCGCCGGCTCGACGAGGTGACCGCCTTCACCGGCGCGGATATGCTCCGACTCTTCGGCGCCAAGCTGACGCCGAATCGCCAGAAATGCTGCCTGCTCTGCTGGCGTGCGCTGCAAGCGGCCATCTACTCGCCGATTGCCGTGGGCCCGGTCGAAACGGAAAGTGGCGAAAAGCCCGCAGGCGGATCTCATGACAACTGCCACTAAAGACCAGCTCGACGTCGAGCGGATCCGCGCGGACTTTCCAATTCTGGCGACGATCCTGCACGCCAAGGCTGGCACTGCCGGCGTGCCACTGGCCTACCTGGACAACGCTGCCACGACCCAGCGCCCCCGGCAGGTCGTGCAGTCGATGGTCGACGTCTATGAAAAGCACTACGCCAACGTCCATCGCGGCATCCACTGGCTCAGCGATCAGTCGACCGACCTGTTCGAAGAGGCACGCGGCAAGGTCGCCGCGTTCATCGGCAGCGCGAGCACCGAGCAGGTGATCTTCACCCACGGCGCGACCGAGAGCATCAACCTCGTGGCCCGCAGTTGGGGCGACGCGAACCTGAAGTCGGGCGATGAGATCCTGCTCACCGAGATGGAGCACCACGCCAACATCGTCCCCTGGCAGCAGGCCGCCGCGCGGACTGGCGCCGTTGTGCGCTTCCTGCCGATCACCGATGACGGCCGGCTCACGCTCGATAAGTTTGACGAGTATCTCACGCCGCGCACGAAGCTGGTCGCGGTGGCCGCCGTCTCGAACGTCCTGGGCACGATCAACCCGGTGCAAGAGATTATCGCCCGAGCGCACGCCGCGGGCGCGCTCGTCATGGTCGACGCCGCGCAAAGCGTCCCCCACACGAAGACCGACGTCACGGCGCTCGATGCCGACTTTCTGGCCTTCTCCGGCCACAAGATGCTCGGCCCCACAGGCGTCGGCATCCTGTACGGCAAGCGCGAGCTCTTGGAAGCCATGCCGCCCTTCATGGGCGGCGGGAGCATGATCCGCCGCGTCACCACCAGCGGCTTTGAACCGGCCGAACTGCCCGCCCGGTTCGAAGCCGGCACGCCGCCAATCGTGCCCGCCATCGGCCTCGGCGCCGCAATCGGCTACCTGAACACGATCGGCATCGACGCCATCCACGAGCACGAGTTGCGCCTTACCCGCGTCGCTCACGAAGTGCTGACTGCCGTCGGCGGCGTCCGTTTTCTCGGCCCCGATCCCGAGCACAAGTCGGGCATCGTGAGCTTCACGCTCGAAAAGGTGCACGCGCACGACATCGCGCAGCTTCTGGATCGGCAGGGGATCGCCGTCCGCGCGGGACATCACTGCGCGATGCCGCTCCACAAGCGGCTCGGCATCACGGCCAGCAGCCGGGCCAGCTTCTACTTCTACAACACCACCGAGGAAGTCGAACGCCTTGGCCGCGCGCTCGAGGAGATCAAGCGGATCTTTCGGCGGAAGTAGCCATCGGGACTGCTCCCACCTCGCCGCCGACGGCCACGCAGGATATAATCCGGGCCTTTGGGCGGCGACCAACACCGGCCGCATTTCCCTCTCAGAATTCCAGCGACTGCGTGGCACATCATGGATCGTGAACTAGTCGACCGGGCTCAGGCCATTCGCGAGCGGATCGTCCAACTACGAGACTCTCTTTGACTACGCTGCCAAGCAGCAGCAGTCGCAGGCCATCGAGCAGAAGATGGCCCAGCCCGGTTTCTGGGATAACCAGGAATCCGCCCAGGCCACGATCGCCGAGTTGAAATCCCTCGGCGCGATCACCAAACCGCTCGAAGAAGCGATCAGCGCGGGTGATGACCTGGAAGTCCTGATCGAAATGGCCGGCGAAGACCCCGCGCTCGAAGCCGACGTCACCGCCGAGGTCGAACGGCTCGCCGCGCTCGTCGAAGCGCTTGAGCTTAAGGGTCTCTTGAACGGGCCCTTCGACTCGAAGGGCGCGATCATGACCATCAACGCCCGTGATGGCGGCACCGACGCCAACGACTGGGCCGAGATGCTGCTGCGGATGTACATTCACTGGGCGCAGAAAAACGACTATGAAGTCGAGATTCTCGATCGCCAGGAAGACATCGTGGCCGGTATCCAAAGCGCCGCGCTCGCCATCCGCGGCCCGATGGCCTACGGCTATCTGAAAGGCGAAACCGGCATGCACCGGCTGGTGCGAATCAGCCCCTTCAACGCCGAAGGCAAGCGGCAAACCAGCTTCGCGGCGGTTGACGTTTCGCCCGAGGTAAACGACTCGGTCGACATCGAGATTCGCGACGAAGACGTTCGCGAAGACGTGTTTCGCGCCAGCGGCGCCGGCGGCCAGCATGTCAACAAAACCTCGAGCGCGATCCGCCTCACGCACATGCCGAGCGGGATCGTCGTGCAGTGCCAGAACGAGCGCTCGCAGCACAAGAACCGGGCGACCGCGATCAAGATGCTGCGGGCCCGGCTCGCGCGGATGGAAGAGGAGAAGCGAGAAGCCGAACAGGCGGCGAAATATCAGGAAAAGGCCAAGACCGGCTTCGGTTCGCAGATTCGCAACTACTTTTTACATCCCGATCAACGCGTGAAGGACGTTCGCACGGGCCATTACATGGGCAACTTCCAAAGCGTGCTCGACGGCAACATCGACGGTTTCTTGGACGCGTACCTCCGCTGGCGCGCGTCGTAAGGGAGGAACGATCTGGATGCCACTGCTGGCTTGCCCAGCAGTGTTCGTCCGCCGGTCTTGGCTTGCACCCGGAAGCACCGGGTGGATGCCACACTTGAAGGATATGCGGCAAGGCAAGATTAAAGAAATAGCACTGCTGGGCAAGCCAGCAGTGGCACACGAAAGGACCTCTACAACTGAACGACACCCAGGACCGCATCCTCGAAGCCGGCGATCTCCGCGTGCACTTCACGTGGCAGCACGATCGCTTCGCGCACGAGATCAGCGTGCTGAAAGACGGCTCCTGGCAGCCCGCGTTAGCTTCCGTTGAAGGAACCCCGCACGACGACTGGCCAGCGAGCCCGCCGTTTCAGTCGCTGCACATCGAAGAGCGTGAGGACGGCCGGACGCTGGCTCTGCTGGTGGGCATGGCCGGCAAGAGCCATTGGTCGGCGAGCATCGAAATCGACGCCGAGGCCCATGCGGTCCTGTTTGATGTGGCTTGTCGCCTGCGCGAGCCTGCGGCCGGTCCGCTGGGTAGCACGTATCAGGGCCTGCCCCTGGCAGCCGACTCAAGCGCGCTCGCCGTCGAACTGACGCATCGCTACGGCCCAGCCAGGCTTGAGCGGTCCGGCGAGCAGAGCGCGGTGCTGGCCGAGCCGCAGGGAGACGACTGCCCACAAACGGTCCGCTGGGACTATCGCCTGCGGCTTGCTCCCACCGCCTGACGGCTGCCCTGGCGAACTTGCACGGCACTCCGAGCTGTCCTAGTCAGTCCGCTGCGCGTTTGTTAAGTTGACCAAACGGCCTCGATATACCGGGGCACGGCAGGACGCATTGACCCCAGGGAGACTTGCCACGTGAAGGCCGACGTTCAACTGCCGATCATCAAACCGACGCGCGATCAACTCAAAGAAGGGGAAGTGCTCTGCCAATATTGCACGGCCAAGTGCTGCAAGTACTTCGCCCTGCCGATCGAGCAGCCCGATTGCTTCGAGGACTGGGAGTACATCCGCTGGTACCTGCTGCACAACGGGGCCACGCTCTTCAAGGAAGACGACACCTGGTACCTGCTGGTGCACGCGGTCTGTAACTTCCTGCAGCCCGACAACCGCTGTGGGATCTACGACACGCGTCCCCAGATCTGCCGCGACTACTCGACCAACGAGTGCGAGTACGAAGACGACTGGCTGTACGAGCAGTATCTGGAAACCCCCGAGCAGGCCGGCGAGTATGCCGAGGCGATCCTGCCCAAGAAAAAAGGCCAGAGCATTCGCAGCCCCAAGCCGGCGCTGCTGCCGGTGCTCAACTAAGACAACGACCAGGATGAACCGCAGAGGTCGCGGAGGGTCGCAGAGGGAATACCGAGAAGAGGAAGTCGAGAGAACCACCGATGAACACAGATACACACAAATAAGCAGAGGAAGGATAAAGAAGATTTAGAGGGGATAGTAAGACCGTCGAAAGCCATGCGAGCCATTCCTGATTCTCAACTCTTTCATTCTCTTTCTGTCTCCACTCATCTGTGTCGATCTGTGTTCATCTGTGGTTCTCTCTTCTCCTCGCTCTTTCCCTCTGCGACCCTCCACGTCCTCGGCGGTGAATCTTCCTCCTGCAATTGAAGATTGAACCGTGACCGAAACCAAACGCATCGAACCGCGCACGCTCAAGGGCTTTCGCGACTTTCTGCCCGAGACGATGATTCCGCGCGAGTGGATCATCGACACCGCGCGGCGCGTGTACCGCTCTTACGGTTTCGCGCCGATCGACACGCCGGCGCTCGAGTATCTCGAGATCCTCACCGGCAAGGGGAGCGACGAGACCGACAAGCAGATGTACCGCTTCCAGGACCACGGCGGGCGGTGGGTCGGGATGCGGTTTGACCTCACGGTGCCGCTCGCGCGGTTCGCGGCCCAGCACATCGGCCAGCTCGGCACGCCATTCAAACGTTACCACGTCGCCACGGTGTGGCGCGGCGAGAACACCCAGCGCGGCCGCTACCGCGAGTTCATGCAGTGCGACTTCGACACGATTGGCACCACGGCCGTCGCCGCCGACATCGAAACGGCACTCGTGATCGGCGAACTGTTCCGGGCGCTTTCCATCAGCGACTTCACAATTCGCGTTAACAATCGCCAGGTGCTCACCGGATTGCTTGAGCGATTCGGTCTCGCCGATCGCTCCACCGCCATCCTCCGGGCGCTCGACAAGCTCGACAAAATCGGTCGCGAGAAAGTTGCCGACGAAATGATCGCCGCCGCCGGTACGACTGCCGAACAGGCGGGCCAGGTGCTCAAGCTCGCCGAGCTCACAGGCACCAACGACGAGATGCTCGTCGCGCTTGACCAATTGGCCACTGGCAGCGAGACGGCTCAGGCTGGCGTCGCGCGCTTGGCAGAGCTCGTCAGCGCCACCAAGGCCGCAGGATTGCCCGCCGAGAATCTCAAGATCACCCCCTCGATCGCCCGCGGCCTCGACTACTACACCGGCACGATCTTCGAAACGTTTCTGGGCGAGCTCCCCGGCATCGGCAGCGTCTGCTCCGGCGGCCGCTACGACAACCTGGCCGGGTTGTACACGAAGGAGCATCTGCCGGGCATCGGCGCTTCGCTGGGTCTCGACCGACTGCTGGCCGCGCTCGAGGAGCTCGGCAAAATCGAGAAGGTCAGCACGCCGGCGCCGGTCTTCCTGGCATTCTTCGAAGCCACGCGACTCAACGACTATCTGGCGCTCGCCAGCACCATCCGCCGCTCGGGGATCGGCGTCGAGTTCTATCCCGAGCCGAAGAAGCTCGGCGCGCAGCTCAAGTACGCCGACCGCCGCGGTTTCAAACTGGCCGTGGTGATCGGCGGCAACGAATGGGAGTCGGGCACCGCGCAGGTCAAAGTGCTCGCCACCGCCGAGAGCCACAGCGTGCCACTGGCCGAGGTGCCCGCCAAACTCTCTGAACTGCTCTCTGCAGCGCGCTAAGCTGCGTGCGCGTGAGAACTAACCGCAGAGTGCGCAGAGGCTCGCAGAGGGAAAATCAGCGAAGTCAGAACCACAGATAGACACGGATCGACGCAGACTAGAAGCAAGGCCGTGGCCACCCGCCAACGGGCTTTAGAAGCGAGTGCCGTCGTCAAGAAAACAAGCATCTCCTCCGCAGGCCAAATCGTACTAGATGCGCACGCACCTCAAGTAACAGGTGGAACGGAGAAGAAGGTCGAGGGGGGTTTGGAGTTGAGGGGCCTCGTCTCCCCCTAATTCAGAAATATCTGCCGCGCAGCCGCTCCGCTGGCTTCTTCCATGCCGTGGGCGAATCCCTTTCTTCGCGCCCCGCCCAGCGAGCTTTACCCAGCCGCCAAATCGTGCAACAATACAAGCAGTCCCTTTAGGGGGTTTGCGTCATCTGGCCTCTCGCTCTGAAAACTGACTTACTGAAACCTGATAACTTCCCCATGGCCAAGCGCGACAATCACTACGAGGCGGCCTTCGAGGCCTGGCTCCGCGAGCGCCAGGTGCCGTACGTGGCGGTCGACGAGGCCCGGCGAAGCCAGTTTCCCGGCGGATCGATCAAGAGTCTGGACTTCATCGTCTCGCCGCACGATGGTTTCCGCTGGCTGGTCGACGTCAAGGGGCGGCGCTTCCCGGCCGGCGGCAAGCAATACTGGAAGAACTGGTCCACCCGCGACGACCTGGTGAGCATGGCACGCTGGGAGCGGTGGTTCGGCGAGCGGTTTGGCGGCCTGCTGGTATTCGCTTACAATGTGGTTGGCGACCGCGCTCCGCTCCCGCCCGAGCGGCTGTTTGAGTTTCGCGGCGGGCTGTACGCGTTCGTGGGCATTCGCGTCCGGGACTATGCAATGCATGCCCGCAAGATTTCCGACCGTTGGGACACGCTGGCGGTTTCAGCCGGCCGGTTTCGCGAGTTGGCGGCCGCGGCAGACGACTTTTTTCATCCACCTCAACTGGCCATGGCATGAACCGCGACGAACGATCAGTGACGAGCGACCCGACGACTTCTCGCCTTCGCCAGATCGTGCGTGGCGCACTGATGGCGCTGCTCGTGGCCGGCACCTTGGTGGCTGGCTCTTCGGACGCTTACGCCCAGAAGAAAAAGAAGGCCGAGGAAGCGCCGAAGAAGTCGTACGTGTTCGCCTACACCATCACGATGATGATGGTCTCGCTGGGGCTGATGACCGTCTGCCGCCCCGGCAAGCGCAAAGAGCGCCCCGACGAGCTCAAAGATGACTTGTCCTAATGCTGCCATGGGTGCTGCGCAGCAGCGACTGTCGCCCCTGGCTGTCGTTTTTCAACGGGCGAGCGGTAGTGTCGGACACTGCGAGCATGGGTAGGCCGCGACGCGGCCACCCATGGCACCCTGGCAGTCCGGCCTTAGTTCGGCCTACGCCGCCCGCTGCTTCGCCGCCTGGCAGAACTCGGCAATCGTGGCCACGACCACCCGCTGTTCTTTCGCTGTGAGCTCGGGGAAGATCGGCAGGGCGATCGTCTCGAGCGCCGCCCGCTCACTCTCGGGCAGGCTGCCGGTTTCATAGCCCAGCTCGCGGAAACAGGTTTGCTGGTGCAGCGGCACGGGATAGTAGATCTCGCTGCCGATCTTGCGCTCGGCCAGGTAGCTGCGCAGTGCGTCGCGACGGCCGCCCGGAATGCGGATCACGTACTGGTTCCAGACGTGCCGCGAACCCGCCTCGGCCGCAGGGAGCGTGATGCTCCCGGTAACGCCATATTCGGTGAACAGTTTCGCATACCGCTCGGCGTTGGCCTGCCGCAGCGAGGTCCAGGCGTCGAGATACCGCAGCTTAACGTTCAGCACCGCGGCCTGGATCGTATCGAGCCGGCTGTTGATGCCCACCACGTGGTGGTAGTAGCGGGGCTGCATGCCGTGCCCCCGCAGCAGCTTGAGCCGTTCGGAGACCTTCGGGTCCGTGGCGGTCATGAACCCGCCATCGCCAAAGCCGCCCAGGTTCTTGGTCGGATAGAAGCTGAAGCAGCCAATCGCGCTCATCGAGCCCGCGCGGCGGCCGTGCCATTCGGAGCCCACGGCCTGACAGGCGTCTTCGATCACCGGCAGGTTGTGCCGCCGGGCGATCGCACCGATCGCGTCCATGTCGGCGCATTGTCCGAACAGGTGGACCGGCATGATCGCCTTGGTGCGCTTCGTGATCGCGCTCTCCATCAGCTGGGGGTCCATGTTGTAGGTGACGGGATCGATGTCGACGAACACCGGCTTCGCGCCCAGTCGCCAGGCCGCGCTCGCGGTGGCAAAGAACGTGTAGCTCGGCATCAGCACCTCGTCGCCGGCTCCCACGTCGAGAGCCATTAGCGCGAGTAGCAGGGCATCGCTGCCCGAGGCGCAGGCCACGCCGTGGGGGGCTTGGCAGTAAGCCGCCAGGTCCGTTTCCAGCCGTTCGCATTCGGGACCGAACACGAATCGTCCGCTTTCGCAAACCGCCGTGACCGCGGCCAGGATCTCCGCCCGAATCGCGTCGTACTGCCGATTGACGTCCAATAGCGGTACGCCCGTCTGCGGCAGCGGCAGCGCGGCGGGACTGGTGGCAGACGACGATTGCGACGGCGCAACGCTCATGGCAAAAACCCTTGGGGGTCGGATAATCGAGAGTTGAAATTTCGCTCTTGCGGACAGTCCAGGGGCGGCCTGCTTTTGCAAAAGGTTGCGAACGGTACCGAATTCCGCCTGCACAAGTCAAGATCGAGCGCCACTGCATCGCTTCCCGTCCCAAACCGCTAGCACCCTCCGGCCGTATAAAGACAGGGGCGGCACGGTCAACCCGCACCGGGGTAAACCGCGACGGTAATTCAAGCTAGAATCAACGGCAGGCCGGCTTTAACCACATTCGAGCCCGCTACCGACCAACCAATTCGCTTCCGACCATGTCCGATCCAACGATTCCCGATGTCCGCAAGCGCACGCTGCACCTGGCCGCCGTGGGGGCTGCCGCCGGAGTGCTCCTGGCGCTGGCGTTTGGTCTCGGCAGGTTCACCCGTGGTCCTGCCGAGCCGCTCCCGGCCGATGAACGATTGGGGGACTGGCGCCATATCTCTTTGGCCCGGAAAGAAGCCACCGCGCGGCAACTGCTGAACCTCTGGAAAGAGGACGGTACACTAGCGCCGCGCGTCGTCAGCCAGCTCAACGATCCCACGCGCGAGCAGCAGCTCGTCGATGAACTTGTCGCCGGAATCGACCTGGCCAACGATCACAACACGCCCGCCTACATTCCACCCGGCGAATCGATTCGCGTCACCGGTCGCGACGTCGTCCGCACCAAGGGTTGGGACAAATAAACGCGCCAAGCTGGGCGATCTACGCCTTGCTCAACAGGCATTCCTGCTCGCCAACTGATTGACGGGCATTTTTTGCCGCGCTAGAATCGGCGCGTCTGGCGGCGACTCGGGCATGATCCTGGCAGTTTTGAACTTCGAACGCCGGCGCTGAAGGCCGCGCTTCTAACCACTCCGCAACCACGCGCTCTGTCGATGATCCGCATCCTCCCCGCCATCCTGCTCGTTGCGCTCCTGGCGATCACCACGCTGGTCGGCCTCAGCGGCTCTGGCGGCGGCAATCCCGACGTCATCAAGATCGTTTCCAGCCTGCCCCGCACCGGCAGTGCCAAGTCGCAAACCGACACGATCGTCAATGGCATCCTGATCGCGCTCGAAGAAGCCGATCATCGCGTGGGCGACTTCCGCATCGTCTACGGCGACTGGGACGACGCCACGGCCGGCGCCGGCCAATGGACCGCCGAGGCCGAAACGGCCAACGCCAACCGCGCCGTGCAAGATCCCGACGTGATGGCCTACCTGGGCACTTACAACTCCGGCGCGTCGAAAATCTCGATGCCAATTCTCAATCGCGCCCATTTGCTGATGGTCAGCCCGGCCGCCACCTGGCCGGGTCTCACCAAGCCCGACATGGGCGACCCGGGCGAGCCGGAAATCTATCGCCCCACGGGCGAGATCAACTTCCTCCGCCTCGTGCCGACCGACGACCTGCAAGGCCCCCGCGGCGCGGCCTGGGCCAAGGAGATGGGCGTCAAGCGGGTCTACGTTCTCGACGACAACGAGGTGTACGGCAAGGGCATCGCGAACCTGTTCATTGACGCCTGCCAGGACCTGGGGATTGAAGTCCTGGGCCACGAGAGCATCGACGTCAAGGCGCAGGAATTCAAGCCGCTGATGGCGATGATCAAAAGCCTTGATCCGGACATGATTTATTTCGGCGGCACCACCCAGACCAAGGGAGGTCAGATCGCCAAAGACATGGTCGCCGCAGGTCTCGACGCCAGGCTGATGGTCCCCGATGCCTGCTTCGAAAACGCCTTTATCGACTCGGCCGGCGCAGAAAACGTCAACGACCGCGTGTTCGTCACCTTTGGCGGCCTGCCGCCCGAGGAACTCACAGGCCCCGGCAAGCGGTTCGTCGAGAATTACCGTCGGCGATTTGGCCGCGATCCGGAAGGTTACGCGATCTATGGCTACGAAGCGGCCAAGGCGGCCCTGGAAGCGATTCGCCTGGCGGGTATAAAAGACCGCGACGCGATTCGCAAGGCGGCGATCGGCATCAAGAACTTCGATCAGGGAGCCGTCGGCACCTGGTCCTTTGACAAGAACGGCGACAGCACGCTGGGCACCATCAGCGGCATCCGCGTTCACAACGGAAAGTTTGAATTTGTCAAAGTGCTCAGTGAATAGCCGATCGCATGCGGTCGCGTCCGTTGCGATTCCCTGCCACCTCCATTGCCTGCATCCCGCAGGTCAGGGGAGGAGCCCGCGTTGACTCCCGCGCTGCTGCTCGCTCAAACGGCCGACATCGACGCCTGGCAGGCGTTCTGGCAGTACGCGCTCATCGGCCTCACCAACGGGGCGCTGATCGCGCTCGTCGCGCTCGGCTACACGATGGTCTACGGGATCATCGAGCTGATCAACTTCGCCCACGGCGACGTCTTCATGCTCGGCGCATTCCTGGCCCTGACGCTGATTGGCGCCATGGGCCTCGAACAGGCCGGCGCCGTGCAACTCTGGCTAGGGATCGGCCTGTTGTTCGTCGTGGTCCCGCTGTTCTGCGCCGTGCTCAATGTCACGATCGATCGCGCCGTCTACAAACCGCTTCGCAATGCCCCCAAGCTTGCTCCGCTGGTCTCGGCCATTGGTGTCTCGTTCGTCCTGATGAACGTCGGCCTGCTCTGGCACGGCGCCGCCGACAAGCACTTTCCCGATCTGGTTTCACGCCAGAACCTGCTCGGTGAAAACGCGGCCATCGAGTTTAGCTACAAAGATCTGCTCGTGATCGGCATGACTGTGCCCATCATGATCGCGCTGACCGGGTTCGTGAAAGGCACGCGGCTCGGCAAGGCCATGCGGGCCACGGCCCAGGATCCTGTCGCCGCCACGCTGATGGGCATCAACGCCGACCGGGTGATCGCCGTCACCTTTGCCATCGGCGGCGCTCTGGCCGGCGCGGCCTCAGTGATCTACGGCCTGTACATCAACACGGTCGGCTACCAGATGGGCTTCACCAACGGCCTCTATGCCTTCACCGCGGCCGTCCTTGGCGGCATCGGTAACATTCCCGGCGCCGTGCTCGGCGGGCTCGTGATCGGCCTCGCCCGCTCGTTCGGTTCTGCCTATGTCGGCGAGCGCTGGACCAGCGCGCTCGTGTTCGTGATCCTGATCGCGATCCTCATCTTCCGCCCCAACGGCCTCTTGGGCGCTCGCACCCGGGAGAAAGTCTGACGATGAATAAACGTCAACCGGCTCCCCGTTCGCTCACGGCCCAGCTCGATCGGCTGCCGCAGTGGCCGCTGTACCTGGGCATCCTGCTCCTCTATCCGCTCTTGGTCTATCCCGAAAAAGTCCTCTTCCAGTGGACCGAGATCTCGGTCGGGATGCAGCTCACCTACATTTTCATCTACGCGATCCTCGCCCTGGGGCTGAACGTCGTCGTCGGCTACACCGGCATCCTGCACCTGGGCATCGCGGCGTTCTTCGGCATCGGGGCCTACATCACCGGCATTCTCACCGTGCCGGCTTATCCGTTCGGCATCGGCTTCGTTGGCTCACTCATCTGCGCGAGTCTGGGCGCGGCGCTCGCGGGCCTGTTGCTCGGCGCGCCAACGCTGCGCCTCCGCGGAGATTACGTGGCCATCGTCACACTCGGTTTCGGCGAGGTCACGCGCTTCTCACTGCGCAATCTGGAAGAGATCACCGCCGGCATGCGGGGCCTGAATCCGATCCCACCACCGACGCTCCCGGCGTTTCTCGCCACGCCGCTCTCCTGGCTCGGCATCCAGAACGATTGGGCGCTCGACTATCGGTTGTTCTATTACCTGGCGTTAGGGCTCCTGCTGGTCGTCATCCTGTTGCTGCGGAATCTCGAGCGCTCGCGACTCGGCCGAGCCTGGGTCGCCATTCGCGAAGACGAACTGGCCGCCACCTGCATGGGCATCAACGCCGCCCGCGTCAAGCTCTCGGCCTTCGCGCTCGGCTGCGGGCTGGCCGGCATGGCGGGCTGCCTCTATGCCACCGCGCTCACCAGCACCGCGGGGCCCGATGCGTTCGACTTCAGTCGCTCGGTAATCATGCTTTGCTGCGTGATCCTCGGGGGACTCGGCAGCCTGCGCGGCACGCTCCTGGGCGTGCTGCTGCTGATCGGTTTTGACAATGTCGCCGCCCCGGCTCTCGACGGCTTCCTCCAACGTGCGAACATCAATCCCGACGACAACCCCTGGCTCACGTTCAGCAACTGGAAGCTGATGTGCTTTGGGCTGGCGCTGATCCTGATGATGCGGTTCCGGCCAGAAGGGCTGCTCCCCTCGCGCCAGGTCGAGGCCGAGCTGCACAGCGAAGCTCAGTTACACCGTGAGGGAGCCTCGATATGAGCCGGCTCGATGTCGAAAAACTCACGGTTCGCTTTGGCGGGCTCACGGCCGTCGAGAATGTCGACGCTTCGGTGGCGTCGCGCGAAATCTATTCGATCATCGGCCCCAATGGCGCCGGCAAGACCACGGTCTTCAACGCCATCACCGGCATCTACGAACCCACCACCGGCAAGATCGAGTTCGGCGGACGCGACCTCGCCCGCCCGTTCACTTGGAAAGTCGGGCTCGCGGCCGCGCTTGTCGGCCTGGCCACCGGCATTGCCGCCGCGCTCTTCGCCGTGAACGTCGATGCCCTGTGGCGGGCCACGATCCGCCGCAACTACGCCGGACCCGGTGCGACGTTCTCGCCGAGCGCCGCCTGGGCCGACGTCGGCAACTACTGGCGCGGGCAATTGGCCCTCGAACCGATTCGCGGTGGCCGCTGGGCCATTCGCACCGCCGACGCCCGGCGGACGCTCGCCTTTGCGCCCAATCGCGCGGAAGCCGAAAAACTGCGTGAGCGCTATCAAGAATTGATTGCTGTCGCCCACTATGAACGAAAGCCCAATCATCTACGTTCAACGACCTATATCGACGGCCTCGTGCTGAAAAGTCGTGCCGGCAAGGTGCTCGACCGGTTCGACACCGAAGAAGACCTCCAGCTCGCCCTCGCTCGCTATGAAGGCATCTACCGCGAATCGGCCGCGCGCCGCCGCAATGCCTGGCTGGCGCTCATCGCGGGCATCATCGCCGGCGCTGCCGGCACGCTCACCGTCTGGAGCCGCGCGCGCCGCACACCCGAAGTGATCGCCCGCGCCGGCATCGCCCGCACGTTCCAGAACATCCGCCTGTTTCGCAACATGACGGTGCTCGACAACGTGCTGGTGGCCATGGATCGCCAGCTCAAGGGAGGCGTCGTTCGCATGGCCCTGCAAACGCCGGGCATCCGTCGCCAGGAGCGCGACGCCTGCTCCTCCGCCACCAAACTGCTCGACTTCGTCGGTCTCGCCGATCGCCGGCACGTCCTCGCCAAAAACTTGCCTTATGGCGACCAGCGCCGGCTCGAAATCGCCCGCGCGCTGGCCACCCAGCCGCAGCTCGTCCTGCTCGACGAGCCGGCCGCCGGCATGAATCCCGCCGAGTCGCTCGAACTCAACACGCTCATCGAAGCGATCCGCGGCCGCGGCCATACCGTGATGCTCATCGAACATCACATGAGCGTCGTGATGGGCATCTCGGACCGGATCGCCGTGCTCGAGTATGGCCGCAAGATCGCCGAAGGCACCCCCGAGGCCATCCGCGCGAATCTCAAGGTGATCGCCGCCTACCTGGGCAGTGAGGAGGTGACCTGATGCCTCCGCTCTTAGAAATCAGCGATCTGCGCGCCGGCTACGGTCAAATCGAAGTACTTAAAGGCATCTCGCTGGAAGTTCAACCCGGCGAAATCGTGGCCCTGATCGGCGCCAACGGCGCGGGCAAGACCTCGACGCTGATGAGCATCTCTGGTTGCCTGCGGCCGCGCAGCGGGAGCATCCGCCTGGCCGGCCAGGAAATTCATGCTCGTGCGCCGCACGAAATTGTCCGCCTGGGCATCTGCCATTCGCCCGAAGGGCGCAAAATTTTTCCCCGGCTCACCGTGCTCGAAAACCTGCAGATGGGCGCCTTTGCCCGCAGCGACAAGGCCGGCATCCAGCAGGACCTCGACCACGCGTTTGAAATGTTTCCGATCCTCAAGCAACGCACGACGCAGGCCGGTGGCACGCTCTCGGGCGGCGAGCAGCAGATGCTGGCCGTCGCCCGGGCGATGATGGGCCGTCCCAAGCTGCTGCTCCTCGACGAACCTTCGCTGGGTCTCGCCCCCTTGATCGTGCTCAAGATCTTCGAGGTCGTGAAAAAGCTCAATGACGAGGGCATCTCGATCCTGCTGGTGGAACAAGCCGCTCGAATGGCGCTCAAGCTCGCGCATCGGGGCTACGTGATGGAAACCGGCGAAATCACAATGCATGGCCCCGCCGCCAATCTGCTCGCCGACGCGCGCGTCCAGGCGGCGTATCTCGGCGGCTGACATCTGGACGCGTGGAGCCCAATCGGGCAACTTGATAGTCGACCAACTTCATCGGTCTCTCTTGCAGGAAGGCCAATGCCATGCCGCAGGACACCGCGCCGGGCGCCCTACGCGTGCTGCTGACCGGGGCGACCGGCTACGTCGGTGGCCGTTTACTGCCGCTCTTGCACGCTCGCGGGGTTCCAGTCCGCTGCCTTGCGCGTAATTCCGGCAAGCTCGAGTCGGTGGCCAAGCCATCGACCGAGATCGTGGCGGGCGACGTCCTCGATCCGGGTTCTCTCGAACGTGCCTTAGAGGGCATCCATACGGCCTACTACCTCGTGCACCTGATGTCCGGCTCGCTGGACTTCGAACGCGAGGACCGCGAGGCTGCTCAGTACTTTGCGGGCGCGGCGCGCAAGGCAGGCGTCAAGCGCATTATCTATCTCGGCGGACTGGGCGACGACACCGATCCAAGGCTCTCGCCACACCTCCGCAGTCGCCACGAGGTGGGCCAATTGCTGCGCGAATCCGGCGCCGCAGTGATTGAGTTTCGCGCCTCGATGGTCATCGGCCCCGGCAGCTTGTCCTACGATCTGATGAAGTCGCTGACCGAGCGGCTCCCCGTGATGCTCTGCCCCAAGTGGCTCACGACGCCCACGCAGCCGATCGCAATCGACGACGTACTGAGCTACCTGCTGGCGGCGTTGGACCTTCCCTGCACAGACAGCCGGATCTATGAGATCGGCGGACCCGACGTGATGAGCTATGGCGACCTGATTCGCGAGTATGCCCGGCAGCGCGGCCTGCGGCGCTGGCTGATCTCGGTACCGGTGCTCACTCCGTATCTTTCGAGTCTCTGGCTCGCGCTCGTAACTCCGGCCAGCTTCGAAGTCGGCCGGCACCTGATCGAAGGGCTCAAGAACCCGACGCTGGTTCGCGACCGCCGCGCCGCGCGGGACTTTACCATTCGGCCTCTTGGCGTTCGCGAAGCAATTGCCCGGGCGATCCCGGCAGGCAGTTCGGCGGCGTAGTAGCACTGCCCAGTAGTGGCCAACAGCGGTCATCTGACACATTTTGTCATAGGACAATCGTTTACAGCGCGCCGCCCGTGGCAATGGCGCTATCCGCCACATGTGAGCCCGATTGCTCATTTTTCTCGATCGTTTGTCAGTTTGCTCCCCTGGGCGACATATAGGCTGCAGAGAGGGGTTTTTCGATCGATCGGTGTTTGGCGCTTACCACAAGGGTTTCACTATGAAACGGAAGACTCTAGGGCCAATCATCTGCTTGATGTGCCTGGCCTGCTTTGCTCCAGCGGCGAATGCGGCGCTTACGATTGTTAAGACCGTAGGCGGTGGGCCTCCTAGCGGCCTCAACTATCTGACGTTTGATGCGTTCACGCTGGGTGGCACCACCCAGGTTGAGAACAACGTAACGGTGTCGTTCCAGCCTGCGGCACAGGTTGTCAATGGTTCGCAAAGCGGTGCGTATGCCGCTCCGTATCTCTCGGGTGCAAATGGCGATGAATTCGGCCTACCAAATTATGTAGGGGATGATCCATCCAACTACCTAACGACTGGCACTGTCGGTAGTAGCGTAACCTTAGATTTTTCCGGTAACCAACAGTACCTTGGGTTGCTGTGGGGCTCGGTGGACCTTTACAACACACTTCAGTTCTTCAGCGGGAATACATTGGTTGGCACAATTGCGGGCGGAGCGATTAACGCAACGGCCACCGGCGACCAGGGCTTGAACGGCACATTCTACGTGAACATCAACTCGGACCTTCCGTTCGACAGCGTCGTAGCGACAAGTACCAACTTCGCCTTCGAGTTCGACAACGTGGCCTACTCGGCGAATCAGGTTCCCGAACCGGCCAGCCTGATCGTCTGGTCGGTACTCGGCCTCTCGGTCGCCGGAGCCGGTTGGTGGCGTCGTCGCAAAGCGGCTGCCTGAAGTGCAGACGCCTGACCTCAGCGCTCACCATTAGCGAACGTAATCAGAAGTCTCAACACCGCGATGCTCATGCCTGCTTCGGCGTGAGCTTCGCGGTTTCTGCTTCCTCACGCAGTCGCACCGGGCCGAAGTCGGCCGGATACTTCGGGTTCGGATCGGCATAGAACGCTCGAATCCGATCCATGTCGGCCGTGATATCGCCCGTCGGCTGAAAGATCTCGAACAGCCCGCCGTACTTGTGCTTGAAATCGAGCAGCCCCAGCACCAGCGGCACGCCTGCCTCGCGCGCAATGTGATAAAACCCGCTCTTCCAGTACTCGCTGCGGCCGCGGGTCCCCTCGGGCGTGATCAGCAGCGCCAGTTCGTCGCGCTCGCGGAACTGGTCGACCATCTGCTCCACGGCGTTATGCCGCGCGCGGCGATCGACCGGCACCCCGCCCAGAAAACGCATCAGGATCCCCAGCGGCGACTTGAACAGCGTGTGCTTGCCGATCCACGAAACGCGGATGCCGTAGACCCAGGCCAAGGCCAGCATCACCGGCACATCCCAATTGCTGGTGTGGGGCGCGGCGATGATCACGTACTTCGCCATCGGCGGCTTCGCGCCGCGCAGCTCCCACCCAATCAGCCACAGGTAGCAGCGGCCGAGCCAGTATTTCATTTCCCTTGCGCCGCCTGATCGCTGGAATGCCATCGCGAGTCCCAGACCGCCGGGAGCTCTGCGATTCGGTATGAACCCTCTGCAGTATGACGCCACAACTCGCCGGCCGGTAGGGCAGGGGACCGGCGACGCCACTTACCGCCGCCGCACGCGCCGGCCAATCGTCCACAAGCCAGCAACGCCGACCACGGCCAGCGCCGGCCAGGTCGCTGACTTGCGGGTAACTGGCCGCCCCAATTCGAACGCCCCGAAGAACATCTCGTCCGTTGTCGCCGGACCATACTTCACGTGCGCGCTCGGGTCAGGATTCCGCCGGTTTGCCGCCGAATTGTCATAAATGGCCGTGCATCGCAGCACGGTGCCGGCCGCGAGCACGCGTGGCTGTGCCAGCACGTAACGGTGCTGCCACTCGAAGTCGTAGTCCGGCACGTCGAGCAGCGTCTCCGCCGCGCCGCCAAGCGGAATCGCTTCCATGCGCATCGAGCGCCCGCGCAGGTGCATGTGCGGATACAGCGCGATCAGCAGGTAGTCCGCATCCAGGGTCGATTCGGCGACCGCCGTTTTCACTTCGCCGGGCGCGAGCTCCACGGGGTGCGACACCATCCGCGTCGCGATCTGCACCTCGGGCTCTTCGCACAGCTCGAGCGCGATCCACGACTGATCCGTTTGCGGGCTGCCGTTGGGAACATAATGCACCGAGAGTACCAGGTTCCAGCCGGCCGGAATCCGCTTGGCCGTACCCGGCGGCAACCGCGTGCTGGTGTTCCCCGGCACATACAGCGCCAGGTACGCGTCAAACATTTCGTCGTAGTAGAACATTCCCGGCGCGGCGTCCTTCGGCTTCATCAGCAGCGTCGCGTGATGCACGACCGCGCGATTGCCGGGCCGAATCTCGACCGCGCGGACCCAGGCGTCTTCCGCGAAGCCCGGATCAATCACGAACTCCTGATAGTCAAGCACGCCTTCGGCCGGCACCTCGAACCTTGGTGCGATGAATTCCACCGTCGGGTTGATCGACCAGCCGTTGGCGAACCTGGGCAGTGGCGGCCGCACGGCCGGGTCGCCTTCCGGTGCACCACCATCGAGCCAACCGAATACGAGCTTGCGTTCGTCCTTGCTCAGCGAAGGATCGTTGGCAAAGTGCCCACCGCGTGCTCCCCAGGGGGGCATCCTTCGGCTATCGAGCACTTCGCGAATCGTTGCGCGCCATGCGAACGCGTCTTCATACGAGGTGAGCGGCATCGGCCCGACCTCTCCCTCGCGATGGCAGCCCACACAGTGCGCGTCGAAGATCGGCGCAATGTGCTGGGAGTACGTGACCGCACTCTCTGCATCGGCATGCGGTGTAATCGCCCGACTGATCACGCATCCCGCCAGCTCGGTTCGCGGCACGCTGATGGGCGCTCCGCCAAGTGCTTCGTCAATTGCCGCGCGCAAGTCGCGTCGCGTTGGTCGATCGCGCACATGCACGCCGACGCCGTACTGGTCGTCGATCCGCCCGCGATAGATCACGTCACGCCGCGCATCCAGCAGCACGACCTCGGGCGTTCGTGTGGCGGCCAGTTCGTCCGCAAGTTGTTGGCTAGGATCGCAGACCGCCGGAAACTTTATCTGCGCGGCGAATTCGGCCACCTGCTCGCGCGGCTCGTGAGCATTCGCGAACACAGCCAGAAACCCGACGCCGCGGCCGGCGAACTCCTCATGCAGCCGCTTCAGCTCCGGCGCATAAAGCCGCGCCAGCGGACAATCGACGCCGAGGAAAACCACGGCCAGCAGCCGGTCTTCGCCCCAATCGCTCAGCCGGACAGTCCGGCCAGCCGGATCGGTGAGCGCGGGGCGCGCAGCAGCCGGCGGGGTGCAGCACGCCAGCAGAAGTACGGCAATCGTTGCAATGCGCGGGAGCATACCCCAAGCCTAGGTCATGGCCGGCGGATTGCACTGCGCAGCTCTAGTAAGTTGGACCGATCGAAGCGGCCTACCGGGTCGCGATCGCCCGGCACGCCGTCGCGGGCCCGATTCCACCGATGAGCGGTTAGCTGCACATAGTGCGTGACAAGCACACCAGAATCCAGGACAATCGCACGGAGGGTAGGGCACGTGTTTCGAACAAGTCACTCTGGTGGAGTCCGTACGATGAAATTCTGGACCTTGACTGCGCTGCTGTGCTTGTTGCCGGCAGCGGCCCAGGCAGAGGACATGCAGGCCTATCGCAACCAGACTAGAAAGCTCGTTCGCGAGGGTAAGCATGCCGAGGCGCTCGAACGCATCCTGTGGTTCCACGATAACGCCCTTGAGCACGATCCGGGCATGACCGGCGTCCGCCTTTCCTTCGCGCTGAGCGATTGGAACCGCCTCGCGGATGATTATCCGCCGGCGGGAATTGCGCTGCTCGAAGTGCGCGACCGGACCACGAAGCGGCTGCTCGAAGACGGCGGCACTTTCCAACTGTTCCAAGAGGCGGCTGCGATCAACCGCACGCTGGAGGACGATGCGGGCACGGTTCATTTGTTCGAGCAGATGGAAAAATCCTATCCGCGGAAAGCCCCCAGGTACTGGATCGTGGCCAAAGACTATGTCATCGCCGCCAAGCGTTATGATCTGGCCGGCCGGTACATGCAGGATCTCGACGCCGATTATCGTCGCGTCAAACAGATGTACGACCTGAACCTCAAGCTGTCCAACGATCCGAAGTTCGGCGCAGATCACAAGAACTATACCGAGCGGACCTTTACCAACTCGGTGCTGCAGCTAATCGAAGTCGCCCTGGCGACCGACCGGCGACAGGATGCCGAATCGATCCAGAAGCAAGCTCTTGCCGTGCGCGACGACGCGAAAATCCGCAACGCGATTCCCCCAAGCGACAAGTAGCGGGGGCGACGACGCGTCCGTGAGATGACCATGCCCGTGGAACTCTACACCGTCGGCCACTCCACGCACCCGATCGATGCGTTCCTGGCGCTGCTCGAACAACATCGCATCGAGGCCATCGCCGACATCCGCCGCTTTCCCGGCTCGCGCAAGCATCCCCAGTTTAACCAGGCGGAGTTCCAGGCGGCGCTCGCCGCGGCGGGCATCGAGTACGATTGGCTCGAGCTGCTCGGCGGACGGCGCGGCAAAGTGGCCAGTGCCTCTGGCCGAAACGCCGGACTGCGAAACGACAGCTTTCGCAACTATGCCGATTACATGGACTCGCCCGAGTTTCACGCCGGCATCGCCGAACTGCTCGCGCTCACCGAGCACAATCGCACTGCCACGATGTGCTCCGAAGGACTCTTCTGGCGTTGCCATCGCCGGCTGGTGAGCGACTACCTGTTGGCCCAAGGGCACACTGTCTGGAACATCATGCCAGGCGGCAAGCTCGAGCCGCACGCGCTCACGGCCGGCGCGGTCATCGACGCAGGCGTCGTCAGCTACCCGGCCCCCGACGCCGATCAAGGCCGGCTATTCGAGTGATCGCGGATGTCGCGGGGTGGTGGCACTGACAACTCGCTTGTCCGTGGGCCCCGGCCCAAGAGAAATCAGGTCATGCGTTCGTCGAAATGGAGTTCCCATTTTGACACGCTCTCTCTGAACCCTCTGGTGCTGCGCACACCGACAACAAGTTGTCGCTGCTACCCGATTAACCGATCAACCCGCTGACGGCGTCGCGTGCCATCCTAGAGTCACAGGGGCTTTGCGCGCCGCAAGGCTCTCGGTTATCCTCTGTGCCAGTCGCCCTCATGCAAGGATGTCCTCATGGCCCCACCCCGCGTCGTGCTCATCACCGGAGCGTCCTCTGGCATCGGCCAGGCCTGCGCGGGTCATCTCGCGGACCGCGGCTGGCAGGTCTTCGGCACGTCGCGCAGCGAGGCACCCGACGCGTCCGGCGTCACCATGGTCCGGATGGATGTCGATGACGAAGCGTCCGTCAACCAGTGCGTGGCCGAAGTCTCGGAGCGGGCTGGCCGGATTGATGCCCTGGTCAACAACGCCGGCTATTCGCTCACCGGCTCCATCGAAGACACCTCGATCGCAGAGGCCAAGGCCCAGTTCGAAACCAACTTCTTCGGCGCGCTGCGCGTCTGCCGCGCGGTCCTGCCGATCATGCGCGCTCAAAAGCGCGGCCACATCGTGAACATCAGCTCGCTCGCCGGAGTGTTCGGCCTGCCGTTCGGCGGACATTACAGCGCCAGCAAGTTTGCCCTGGAAGGGATGAGCGAAGCCCTTCGCTACGAAACTCGCCGCTTCGGCATCCACGTCGCGCTCGTCGAGCCGGGCGACTATCGCACCGCGATCACCACCACCCGCCGCGTCGCTGCCGCAGCCATCACCAACGACGTCTACCGCGAGCGATTCGCCGAGGTCAGTCGCAAGCAGGAACACGAAGAGCAGAACGGCGCCACGCCGGAGCCAATCGCCAGGCTCGTCGAGCGCATCCTGAACGATCCCAAGCCGAAGCTCCGCTACCCGATCGGCAAGCCCAGCCAGACGATGGTCGTGCCGCTGCGGCGCTGGCTCACCCAACGGGCTTTCGACTGGCTGGCCTTCCGGCTGATGGGGGAGTAGGGAAGTGCCGCTATGAACGATGCAATTAGAACCGTCAACAGGCGCTGGCTCCGCTTCTCGTTGCGAGCACTGCTGATCATCATGTCGATCGCGTGTGTGTGGATGGCATACCACGTGCGATGGATTCAACAGCGGCATGATCTTCTGGCAGAATCGAACGTCTCAAAATATGAGTTGAGTACGGCCTCGGCGCCTCTCGCCTTGCGGCTTTTCGGCGAACAAGGAGTCGGTGACATATTCATTCAGTATGACGGGGGTGGGACGAAGGGAGCGAGGTGGAGCGAATCGAATGAAGAACAGCGGCAGCGTGCAATCCACCTATTCCCAGAGGCCGCAGTCCAGAAATATGGCGGAACCATACAGCCAAGACCTCGAAATTGGCGACCGTAGGCAGCCTTCATCGCTTCGTACTGCGGTGGATTAGACAACCGCCTCCGCGCGAGGCTATTCTTGAGCGGTCATCAAGCTCGCCCCGCACTGAAACCTCGCTCATCTCACCGAGATCCCCATGAAGCTCCCTGCCATGCTTGCCTTTGCCGCTCTGCTCCTCACCGCCTCGCTGGCCATCGCTGCGGACGACATCACGTTCGAGCGAGTCATCGGCCCCGAGTATCCCGGCAAGTACAAGCATCCGGCCACGATCGAGGAGTTCGACAACGGCGATCTGTACATCGCCTACTACGGCGGCGACGGCGAATACGCTGAGAAGACCGCCGACTATGGCATGCGCAAAAAAGCCGGCGAGACCAAGTGGTCGGAGCCCGAGGTAATCGCCAACACGCCGTTCTACTCCGACGGCAACGTCGTCGTCTGGCAGGCGCCAGACGGCCTGGTGTGGATCTTTTACGTCGTTCGCTTCGGCGATACCTGGAGCACATCGCGGATCGCGGCCAAGCTCTCCGAAGATCGCGGGCAGACCTGGAGCGATTCGTTCCTCCTCGCGCTCGAAGAAGGGATGATGGTCCGCAGCCGGCCGCTGGTGCTCTCCAGCGGCGAGTATCTGCTCCCCGTCTATCGCGAGACAGGGCACGACACCGAACAGGTCGGCGCGGACAGCGTTTCGCTCTTCCTTCGCTTCGATCCCAAGACCAAACAGTGGACGAAGTCCGGTCCGATCCGCTCCAAGCGTGGCAACATCCAGCCCTCGGTCGTCGAGCTCTCGCCCGGCAACCTGCTGGCCTTCTGCCGCCGCGGTGGCGGCTACGGTCCCGGCACCGAAGGGTTCATGGTCGCGGCCACTTCGAAAGACGGCGGTCAGACCTGGAGCGAAGGCGTCGACACCAAGTTCCCGAACGCCAACGCCGCGATCGACCTCCTGAAGCTCAAGAATGGCCATTTGCTCTTGGTTTACAACAACAGCCCCATCGATCGCACGCCGCTCACCGTGGCCATCTCGACCGATGGCGGAAAGACCTGGCCGCACTCGCGTGACATCGCCACCGGCGACTTCGACTACGCCTATCCCTACGCCATCCAAGGCCGCGACGGCAAGATCCGCCTGATCTACACCTCGCACGCCCGCAGCCAGATCAACGTTGCCACGTTCGACGAATCCGCGATCACGGGCGCGAAGTAGGCGCCTCGTTTATCCAGGTGAGCACTTCGAGCGCGGCCTGCTCCTTCCCCTTGGCTTCGAGCATCAGATCCGCCTCGAACGGCAACAGCGCCGCCAGCGTGTCAAAGTCTTCGCGCCGGATGAACACATCGTGCGTTCCCACGCGTGAGCACGACATCTGCGAAGAGAGATGCACCTTGGGCCGGCTCGTCCAGGTGGCGGCAGCGCGCGATAGCCACCGCTTGACATTCTCTACCGGATGGAGCTGGTGATGGTGCAGATCGAACACGGCCGAGGCGCCCGTCGTCTCGCAGATCGCCACGATGTCACCCAGGTGATACTGCCCCTCATCGTTCTCAAGTACGAGTCGGGCTCGCTCCTGCGCGGGCAGTCTCTCGATCGCCGCCACCAGCCGCGCGACGCTCGCCGCGCGATCGCCATACACGCCCCCCGCGTGCAGCACAACTTTGTGCTCGGCGTCGAGCCCCATCAGGTCCAGCACGCGGCAAGCGTAGCGAAACTCCGCCAGCGAACGCTCGGCCACGCCCGCATCGGGGCTGCCGAGCAGTGTGTACTGCCCCGGATGCAGCGAAAAGCGAAACCCGAGCGGAGCATACTTGCGGCCGATCGCCGCTAATCGCTCGGCACAGCACTCGGTCCAATCCCAGGTCACCTGCTCGTGCGAGGCGAACGGTACGAGCGACGAACCGATCCGAAACAGCCGCAAGCCGCGCGGCGCCATCCACTGGAGGATCGCCTCCAGGTCGTCGAGGTTCTGCCCGGTCGTCTGCGCCATCCGCTCGGGCGAGAGATTCCGCAGCCGAAACGTCCGATTCGTCGACAGACCCAACTGATAGGTCACGCAAGCAAAGCCGACTCGCGCAAACGGCGAGCCGCCGCCGAGTGACGATTTTCGACTCGATTTTCTCCCACTCACGCGAATTCTCCGGCTCGCACGCCAAAGTCCCCTTGCTTGACGCCCACTTACCCCGTGCCGACAATCGAGACTTCCGCCTCACGGCCCGGACCGCAGCTTCCACTCCACCCACGCTCAACTCGGACGCACCCGCTATGCTTCGCACCCACCTCTTACTCCGCAGTTTTCTCGTCCTTATCACCGTCGCTGCCAGCGCCGCCGCGGCCCACGCCGAAACCTGGGCCGAGAAGCTCGGTTACCCCTCGGACAAAATCATTCTGATGCTGCACGCCGACGACATCGGCATGTGCTACGAGGCCAACGAATCGGCCAAAAACTATCTGCCCAGCGGGCGGATCCAGTCGGCCGCGATGATGGTTCCGTGTCCCTGGTTTAACGAGATCGCCGCTTGGTACAAGGAGAATCCCGAGTACGATCTCGGTCTTCACCTGGCGATGAACAGCGAGTGGAGAAACTATCGCTGGGGACCCGTGGCCGGCAAGGACGCGGTGCCGGGCATGTGCGATGAGGACGGCTATCTGCACCGCGACGTGATCCCCACGGCCATGAAGGCGAAGCCCGAGGAGATTGAAAAGGAAATCCGCGCTCAGGTCGAACGGGCTCTCTCGCGCGGCATTCGTCCCGGCCACATCGACACGCACATGGGCTGCCTCTATGCCCGCCCCGAATTCACCGCCGCTTACATGCGTGTTGCCGAGGAGTACCACCTGCCGGCGATGGTCGTCGAGCCCACACCCAAGGTGCTCGATAAATTTCGCAAGCAGGGCTACCCGATCACGAAGCAGGGGATCGACCTGATGACGGGTTACAAGCTCCCCAAGCTCGACGACTTCAATGCCGTGCCGGAAGGCAAAACGTACGAGGAAAAGAAGCAGAAGTTCTACGAGCAAATCCGCTCGCTCGATCCGGGACTGAACGAGATCATCTTCCACCCGTCGACGCTCACCGAAGGGCTCAAGAAAATCACCGGCAGTTGGCAACAGCGAGCCTGGGAAGCGCAGATGTTCGACGATCCGGAAGTGATCGCCTTCCTCGAGCGTGAGGGAGTCGTGTTCACCAACTGGAAAGAGATCATGAAGCGCTTCGACGAAAAGTACCCCGAAGTGAAAGCCGCGGCCCCGAAGGCCGCGAAGTAAGCGCACTGGCGATCGCTCTGAATTTCAATCTAAAGCCAGGGGAATACATTCCCCTGGAATCGAAGAACATTAACGCGCGAGCATAATTCCAGGGGAATGTATTCCCCTGGCTTTATTTTTGTCACTAACGAGCGCGGAGCATCAAACGCATGAATGTGCTCGCAGCGATACTCGCCACATTTGCACTCTCCGCTCCCGCCAGCGTCGATGGCCAGCGGACCGCGTGGCACCCGCTCACGCTCACCTTCGCCGGACCGACTGCTACCGAAACCGACAACTCGCCGAATCCCTTCATCGACATCCGACTGCAAGTCGAGTTCATCGGTCCACAAAACCAGCGCTACGACGTTCCCGGCTTCTTCGATGGCGATGGCGAATCGTCACCGACGGGCAACGTCTGGCGGGCTCGGTTCACGCCCGACGCCGGTGGCAAGTGGCGCTACACGGCTCGCTTTCGCCGAGGACCGCAAGTGGCGATCGCGCTCGAGCCCGACGCCGGCGAAGCCTTCACGCCCGAAGGTCTGACCGAAGCTGATTTAAGCGGCACATTTGACGTCACGCCGCGCGATCCCGACGCGCCCGGTTATCTCAAGTACGGCTTCCTCGGTTACGCCGGCGGCCACTACCTGAAGTTCGTCGACGGACCCTATTGGCTCCGCGGCGGCACCGATGAACCCGAGAACCTGCTGGCCTACGAGGGCTTCGCGAATACGCCCCCCAAGCACAAGTACGACGAGCACGCCAGCGATTGGCGCGACGGCGATCCCGATTGGGGCGACGCTACGGCCGTCTGCGGGCGCGGCCGCGCCATCATCGGCATGGTCAATTACCTCGCCAGCCAAGACGTCAACAGTATGTACTTCCTGCTGATGAACGTGGGTGGCGACGGCAAGGACGTCTGGCCCTGGGCCGGCAAGATCGACGGCCGTGCAAGCCCCGAGAACGGCAACCTGCATTTCGACACGCTCAAGCTCCGCCAGTGGAACACCGTGTTCACACACGCCCAGCGTAAGGGCGTGATGCTGCACATGGTCCTGAACGAAGCCGAGGAGGCGAACAAGCGCGAGCTCGACGATGGCGAGCTCGGTCCGGAGCGCAAGCTCTACTACCGCGAGATGATCGCCCGCTTCGCCCACCATCCGGCCGTTGAATGGAACCTGTGCGAAGAGTACAACCTGAACCTCGACTTTGGGCCCGAGCGGATGGGGGAGTTTGCCAACTACCTTCGCGCTGTCGATCCGTACGATCATCCGATTGCAGCCCACACAGCCGGCGACCCCGTCGAAGAGCTCCGCTTCATGTACGCCGACCCGCGCTACGACATGGTCAGCGTGCAACTCAACCAGCGGCCGATTCACGAAGTGACCGAAGCGATCTGGCGCGAAACCGCCAAGGCCGGCCGGCCACTGCCGGTCAGCCTCGACGAGTTCACGCTCGACCGCGGCCAGCAGGCTTCGCACATCCCGGTCGACGACGCCGAAGGGCATCGCCGCGAAAAGCTCTGGCCCACCTACTTCTCCGGCGGCCAGATCGAGTTCATCCTCGAAGGCCTGCTCAAGGTCGACACCTTTCGCACCCCCGAGCGCGAAAAGCTGTGGGGCTACATGGCGATCGCCCGGCACTTCATGGAAGAGCATCTGCCGTTCTGGGAGATGCAACCCTCGGACGATCTCGTAACCGGCGCGGGCACCATTCCTCTTCCCATCGGCAAGGGAAAAACCCAGCTACTTGGCCCGCAGGTGTTCACCAAGCCGGGCGAGATTTACGCGGTCTACCTGCCGACCGCGAAGCCCAGTGGTTCGCTCGACCTCACCGCGCTCGCCGGCCGCGCCACGCTCCGCTGGTTCAATCCGCGCACCGGCGAGTTCGTCGGCGAGCCGCGCGAAGTCGCCGGCGGCGCTCTCGTCCCAATCGGTGACGCTCCGGCCGACGCCGATCAAGACTGGGTAGTCCTGGTGAAACGGATCGGCGGAAAACCTGCCGCGAAAGAGCAGGGGAGTGCTTCTGCTCACTTCCCCGGCGAGCACTGGGAATCGCGCACACCTGAGAGCGTCGGCCTCGCCCGTAAGCCGCTCGAGGAGCTGGCCGCGCAGCTCGGCGGCGACGGCTGTGTCGTCCGCGACGGCTACCTGGTGAAAACCTGGGGCAACACGGAGCGCCACAAGGATTGGGCCAGCGCCGCCAAACCGGTCCTCAGCACGCTGCTGCTGGCGGCCGTGGCCGACGGCAAGCTCGCCAGCGTCGACACGCGAGTGAAAGACGCCGGCTGGGCGCTCAATCAGAAAGACGCGGCGATGACGTTCCGGCAACTCGCCAATATGACCGGCGGTTACTGCTGCGCCGAACCGCCGGGCGAGGCCTGGGGATACAACGACTTCGCGATTCAGCTCTACGCCAAATCGCTCGAGCGCGTCTATGGCCGTCCGCTCGACGAGGCGTTTCGCACTCGCTTTGCCGCGATCCAGCTCCAAGACGGCGAGTTCTTCGCCTCGCGCGCGGGGCTCGGCGTTTCAGCCAGCGTGCGCGACTTCGCCCGGCTCGGCTGGCTGTTGATGAACGACGGCGCCTGGCGCGGAGAACAACTGCTGCCGCGCGATCTGGTGCGCGACTGCTTCCGGCCCGGAGTGCCCTCGGATCTTCCTCGCACCGCCGGCCGCACGGACGACTACCTGTCAATCGGCAGCTACGGTGGCGGCACCGATCAAACCCCCGTCGGTCCCGGAGTGTACGGCTTCAACTTCTGGTTCAACACGCCCGACGCTCAGGGCCGCCGTGCCTGGCCCGCGCTCCCAGCGGACACCTATCAGGCGAACGGCATGTGGAATCGCGACACCGTGACGGTGATCCCCAGCCTGCGGATGGTCGTGGCGGTGCGCGGGGCCAATCGCGGCAAGTTCCAGCCGGGCGATCCCGACAACGACTTCAACCGCGCGATGGCCCTGGTGGCACAGGCCGCTCGCGCGCCTGCCGCAAGCGCGAACAACCACCCGCAACCGCCCAGCACGCGCGCGTTCGGCAGCAGCGCCCATCACTGGCGGAGGATTCGCGACGACAAACGGTTTATCCAGCCGATTGGCGAACAGCCCTCCTACGAGCCCTCGCAGGTGCGCGAAATCGCGGGCAACATCCTCCTCTTCCAACGCTCGAACGGCGGCTGGCCCAAAGACTACGACATGCTCGCCGTCTTGACCGCTGAGCAGCGTGCCGCGGTGGAAGCCACGCGCGAACGCGACGACACGTCGTTCGACAACTCGAACGGCCACTCACAGGTCGATTACCTCGCCCGCGCGCTGCCGCTATTGGCCCCCGCCGGAGAAAACGTCGAGCAGGTCCGCGCCGCCTGCCTGCACGGCTTCGATTGGCTGCTCGCCGCCCAGCTCCCCTCGGGCGGCTTTCCGCAATGGTATCCACGGACCAAGGGTTATCACGGGCACATCACCTTCAATGACGGCGCGATGATCGGCATCCTGAACGTGCTTCAGGATGCCGCCGACGGCGCAGAGCATTGGCAGTGGCTCGATGACCAGCGCCGTTCGCAGGCCCGCGCTGCGATCGAGCGGGCTGTCGAGTGCATCCTGAGGTGCCAGATCGTTGTGAATGGCGAGCCCAAGGGCTGGTGCCAGCAGCACGATCCGATTTCGTTCGCACCCGTCAGTGCCCGCACGTTTGAGCTCGTTTCGGTTTGCCCGCAAGACACGACCGAGATCGTCGAGTTCCTCAAGCGGCTGGAGAATCCTTCGCCGGAAGCTCTGGCGGCAATCGAAAGTGCGCAGGCCTGGCTGGCGCGCGTCGCGCTCAACAACACGCGCGTCGTGCGCGTGCCCGCCAGCCAAGAAGAGTTCCAACGGCACACGGCCAGCTTCGACACCGTCGTCGTCCGCGAGGTCGGCGCGCCGCCCCTCTGGGGGCGGCATTACGAGATCGAAACCGACCGGCCGATCTTCGCCGGCCGCGACGCCGTCAAGCGTTATGCCCTCTCGGACATCGAGCGCGAGCGCCGCACGGGCACCGCCTGGTACGGCAATTGGCCGCAGTCGGTGCTAAGCAAGAAAGAATAAATCACCGCAGAGGACGCAGAGTTTCGCAGAGGGAAAGGCAGAGGACTCGAAAGTGAATTCACCCCACATGCCCAGTGACGGCTTTCAAGAGTTCCATGAATCGCTGGAACTAGGGCCGTTATCGCCGGAAGAGCGATCTCGCCTCATGAAGCAGGCTGCTGAACGCGCGGGCTGGGATGATCCCAAAAAGGGATATCTATAACGAACTCGACCCACGAGCCAACTGTGACTAACAGAACGCTGACCAAATGTTTCGCGGCAGTTGCCGTTGTTTTGGCCACCGGGTTGAGCTGCACCGCCCAGGCCGCGCCCCCCAACATCCTCTGGATCATCGTCGACGACATGTCGGCGAACTTCGGTTGCTATGGCGAGAAAGCCATCGCAACCCCGCACGTCGACCGCCTCGCCCGCGAAGGAACCAGGTTCGCCAAGGCCTTCGTCACCGCGCCGGTTTGCTCCCCCTGCCGCTCGGCCCTGATCACCGGCTGCTACCAGACCACGATCGGCGCGCATCACCACCGTAGCGGCCGCGGCACCGAGAAAATCCATCTTCCTTCCGGCATTGAACCGATCCCCGCTCTCTTTCAGCGGGCCGGCTACTACACCTGCATCGGCGGATTCGGCGCAGACCGCGGCCGCGTCGGCAAAACCGACTACAACTTCGAGTACGACCCGGACATCTACGACGCCGGCGACTGGTCCGGTCGCCAGCCGGGCCAGCCGTTCTTCATGCAGGTGCAGCTCCACGGCGGCAAGTACCGCGGTGCGCAGCCCAAACAGTACGACGCCTGGGCCAAACGTGTGTTCAAGGAGCTGGGGAGCAACGTCGCGGCCAGCGCGGTCGCGCTGCCGCCGTACTATCCGGCCGATCCGGTACTCGTCGAAGATTGGGCCCGCTACCTCGACTCCGTCCGCTATACCGATCACGAAGTCGGCCAGGTGCTCGCCCGCCTGAAAGACGAAGGGATCCTGGACGAGACAATCGTCTGCTTCATGACCGACCACGGCATCAGCCACGCCCGCGGCAAACAGTTTCTGTACGACGAGGGCATTCACGTTCCGCTGGTGATCCGCGGCCCCGGCATCGAGCAGGGCAAAGTGCGCGGCGATCTCGTCGAGCACATCGACCTGGCCGCCACGTCGCTCGCGCTGGCTGGCATCGAGATCCCGCCTGCGATGCGAGGGCGCAACCTGCTCGCCGCTGACGATCAACCGCGCGAGGCTGTGTTCGCCGCCCGCGATCGCTGCGACGAAACCGTCGAACACATTCGCTCGGTGCGGACAGAAAAATACAAGTACATCCGCAACTACCTGAACCAGCGTCCGCACCTGCAGCCCAACGCCTACAAGGACGGCAAAGCGATCGTCCAGCGGCTGAGCGAGTTGCACGCCGCGGGCGAGCTGAATGAACTGCAAGAGCGGCTGCTGTTCGCGCCCACGCGACCTGCCGAGGAACTCTACGACCTCGAAACCGATCCGCACGAGCTCGCCAATCTGGCGGACGATCCCCAGCGGCGGGCCGAGCTCGAAAAGCTACGCGCGATGCTTGCCGCATGGGAGTCGGCCACCGGCGACCTCGGTCGCCAGCCCGAACCAGCGGCGATGTACGACAGCGACATGGCCGTTTACTTGAGCGGCCGCAGTCGTCGCGATCCTCCCAGCGAGACCGAACGAAATATCGAGCTGATGAAGCGCTGGGCGTCGGAAGGGAAGTAAGCCAGCCTGGCTTTACCAGGCCAACTGGCCACGCGCGCCTCCTCGCCAACACTCTCTTAGGGTCCCGGCTCCTCTTGCCGTAGGGGTTTGCCGCTGGCGCGACGGGCCTGATCTGCAAACTCGCTAAATCGACGTGTGGCCGCACGGCTCACGCATATTACTCATTCTAATTATTTTAACTATTTTACCTACACGAATGCGCACAAATTTGCGCTTTTCAGCGTCTTTTTCATTGCAATCCAACCATTCGTGTACATAATAAGCTCCTCATCGAGAACCTGGTGGCGCCATTGCCGGGCTCCGATGAGCTACTTCGGGATGTGCAACGTGATGTGCTTAGATTTGGGTCGACAGCGTTCGGGAGACGCGCTCGTGCAGACAACAATTCGCGTGCTGTTATGCGCGGGAGCATTCGGCTCTGCGTTCCTCTCTGGTTCGTACGCCGCCGCTGACGCGGTCGACGATCTTCTGGCCGGCAAACCGGTCGTCATCACCCAGGCTGCCCCTGATGCGGCCCCTGCACCGGCTCACGATCGCCTGCTCGAGCGGCAGTCCGGCGAAGCGGATTCGCTTTCGCAGGATACGCTCGATGTGAAGCTGACCGAGCCTTCGCTGCAAGGGTTGGAAATTGCCCAGGCCAGCGCCGAGTCCATGCCTTTAGCCACTGCCAGCACCGCGAATTTGACCCTGGTGCCCGAGCCTTCGGCAGTTGCTCTGGCCGTGGCGTCCTTGGTGTATTTCTTGATTTTCTTCCGCCGGCGCTACTCTTTCTAGTCGCGGACGTCCTTGGCCGTTGTCCACTGGCGCTCAAATTGCGCGCTCGCAGGGTGCTCAAATCACACGATTGCTCAGCTCGCCAGCGCCATTCCGCAGGCCGCTGCCGCCAGCAGCAGGGCCGCGGCCGACGCGCTATCGTGAAATTGGAATGGTCCACGGCCGCTCTTGCCGCCGATGGCTGTAAGATCATACAACGGTTCCGCCCGGGCAAGGTGCGACGCTGGTGCGCGCTGCGGTCGCCGCTACTGCGGCGGGAGTGCGCAATCGAGTCGAAGAAGGAATCGGTCGGCAGCGAGGCTTGGGCATAGGGTTTGCGTTTCCGCAGTAAGACGTGCGAATTAGCGGTGTTTTTCAGCTGAAATGCCCAAACCTCACTCGCCGGCTGCCCTGTTGCTGGGCAGTTCCGGCAGTTTTGCGTTTGCAGACCGCCGGCCGAACCAGTGCAGCTTTAATTGTTTGCAGTCGAGGGAGGCGCTCCCCATGGTCCGATTCGATGCCTATCAGACCAGCGGCTTTTACGACGAAATGTTCGAGGAATCGGGTCGCCCCCGGCCCCTCGCGCAGATGCTTGCGCAGCGTCTGAGCGCGCTCTCCGATGGCGAACTCCAGCGCCGCCAGAAGGCCGCCGATCTCGCCCTGCTGAACATGGGCATCACCTTCAACGTCTACGGCCACGAGGCCGGCACTGAAAAGGTCTGGCCCTTCGACATCGTCCCCCGGATCATCGAATCCCGCGAGTGGACTCAAGTCGAGCACGGTCTCAAGCAGCGGATCACCGCGCTCAACCTGTTCATCGACGACGTCTATCACGAACAGCGGATCATCAAAGAGGGCTTCGTCCCCGACTGGCTGATCAACTCCGGCAAGAACCTGCTCAAACGCTGCGCCGGACTCGATCCCCCGCACGGCATCTGGTGCCACATCACGGGCACCGATCTGGTCCGCGACGGAGATGGCCAATTCTACGTGCTCGAAGACAACCTGCGCTGCCCTTCGGGCGTCTCCTATGTGCTGGAGAATCGCGAAGTGATGAAGCGCACGTTTCCGCAGATCTTCGAAGGCCTTTCGATCCAGCCGGTCGAAGATTATCCCGAACAGCTGCTGCGGATGCTGCAGTACATCGCGCCTCCCACGGTGGGCGATCCGAACGTCGTCGTGCTCACGCCCGGCATTTACAACTCGGCCTATTTCGAACATTGCTTCCTGGCCCAGCAGATGGGCGTCGAACTCGTGCAGGGTTCCGACCTGGTGGTCAGCGACGGTTACGTCTTCATGCGAACCACGAGCGGCTTCGAACGCGTGGACGTCATCTATCGCCGCATCGACGACGAGTTCCTCGATCCCTTGAACTTCCGCCCCGACTCGGCCCTCGGCGTCCCCGGTCTGATCGACGTCTATCGCGCCGGCCGCGTCGCGCTGGCCAACGCTCCTGGCACCGGCATTGCCGACGACAAGGCCGTCTACGCCTACGTCCCGCAAATGATCAAGTACTACCTGGGCGAGGACATGCTCCTGCCCAACGTGCCGACCTACGTCTGCGGCGACCCGGTGCAGTGTGAGCACGTGCTGGTGAATCTCGAAAAACTCGTGATCAAACCGGCCAACGAGTCCGGCGGTTACGGCATCCTGCTCGGACCCCGCGCGACGCGCGAGGAGCACGAAAAATACCGCGAGCTGATCCGCGCGAATCCGCGCAACTATGTAGCCCAGCCGATGCTCTCGCTCTCGCAGGTGCCGACCGTGGTCGAAGACCGGCTCGAAGGTCGCCACGTCGACCTCCGGCCGTATATCCTCTATGGCAAGGACATCTATGTGCTTCCCGGCGGTCTCACGCGCGTCGCGCTCAAGAAGGGCTCGCTGGTCGTGAACTCTTCGCAGGGCGGCGGCAGCAAAGACACCTGGGTTCTCAAGAACGGCAAGCTCAAGTAAGGCGGAGGAATCTACCATGCTCAGTCGTGTGGCAGACTCCATCTTTTGGATGAGCCGCTACCTGGAACGCGCCGAAAATGTCGCGCGGTTCATCGACGTCAATCTGCAACTCGCCATGGACGTGGGGCCCGAGACCGGGCATCCCGCCGACCAATGGGCCCCGCTCGTCGTCACCACCGGAGACGATAAGCTCTTCACCGAACTGTACGGCGAACCCGACCGGCACAAGGCCCTCGAGTTCCTCACCTTCGACGAGCGCAATCCCAACTCGATCCTGTCCTGCCTCCGCCAGGCGCGCGAGAATGCTCGCACCGTGCGCGAGATGATCAGCTCCTCCATGTGGGAAGAGCTCAACAAGTTCTTCCTGATGGTCCGCGCAGCCAAGACCGATCCGGGCATCCTCGACACAGCCTATGAGTTTTTCAACGAGGTCAAGCTCGGTAGCCACCTGCTCGAGGGCATTACCGTGGCCACGATGTCGCACGGCGAAGCCTGGCACTTTTCGCGGATGGGCCGGCTGCTCGAACGGGCCGATAAGACCTCGCGCATTCTGGACGTCAAATACTACGTGCTGCTCCCCAAAGTGGCCGACGTCGGCACGCCGCTCGATACCGTCCAGTGGTCGGCCCTGCTCGAAAGCGCGAGCGCGCTGGAAATGTACCGCAAACGTTTCGGCCGCATCGTCCCCCACCAGGTCGCCGACTTTTTGATTCTCGACCGCGAGTTTCCCCGGGCGATCCACTTCTGCCTGATCAAGGCCGAGGAATCGCTTCTGTCGATCACCGGTGGCCAGCGTGGGCATTTCCGCTCGATGCCCGAAAAACGCCTGGGGCGGCTCCGTTCGCAGCTCGACTATCTGCAGATTGGCGAGATCATCGACCAGGGTCTGCATGAATTTATCGACACGTTCCAAGTACAATTGAACAAGGTGGGCGAGGCGATCCACGAAACGTTCTTTTCGCTCAGGCCCATCGCCCAGATGCAACGAGCCTTGCAGCAATAGCTTCGCGCTTCCATACCGCGATCGATTGCTGTCTCCTTGCTGCTCTTCCCTCCGGACGGCCTGTCCGGGAATAATGTCCGCCGTGCTTCCAGTCCGATAGCTAACCCCCGATCCACACCTGCCGACCAGCCTCGGCCGCTTCGCCACTCGGAATGAACCCACTCCAAGCCGCACCTGGCCGCACTGTCGGCGACAAGCTTCTCGCCGGTTACTCGCCGCCAAAGGGCGTGTACGACGAGTTGCTCGATCCGGCGGGCCGCATGCGTCCGCAGTGGAGCGAATTCTTCCAATTGCTCGACGCCCTGGGTCGCGACGAGCTCGAACGCCGCTGGCAGCAATCGCGCCGCGTGATCCACGAAAACGGCCTGACCTACAACGTCCACGGAAATCCCTTCGGCCGCGACCGCCGCTGGGAGCTCGATCCGCTGCCGCTCGTCATGCGGCACGACGAATGGCAGGGACTCTCCACGGGCCTCGCCCAGCGCGCCCGGCTGCTGAACGCGATCCTTTCCGATCTCTACGGCCCGCAGCACCTCTTGCGCGAGGGATTGCTGCCGCCGGAGATCGTGTTCGCCAACCCTGAGTTCCTCCGCCCTTGCCACGGCGTGCGTGTGCCCGACGATTGCCACCTGCATCTGTATGCCGCGCACCTGGCCCGCTCGCCCGAAGGTTCCTGGTGGGTCGTGGCCGATCGCACGCAGGCGGCCGTTGGCCCGGGCTATGCCGTCGAAAATCGCATCGTCATCTCCCGGATGGTGCCGCACATCTTCCACCACTGCCAGGTCGAGCGGCTGGCCAGTTTCTTCATGGAGCTCCGCGGACGACTGGGCTCGCTCGCCGCGCGGCGCAAAGCTTCGCCGCACGTCGTGCTCCTCAGCCCCGGGCCGAGCAGCCCCACTTACTTCGAAGATGCGTACCTGTCTCGCTACCTGGGCTATCCGCTCGTCGAAGGCGAAGACCTCACGGTCCGCGACAACCGCGTGTTCCTCAAAACGCTCGGCGGACTGGTCGCCGTCGACGCGCTGTTGCGCCGCGTGATGGACCAGGATTGCGACCCGCTGGAACTCAACGGCCACTCGGCTGTGGGCGTTCCCGGTCTCGTGCATGCCACCCGCTGCGGCCGCGTCGTGGTGGCCAATTCGCTCGGCAGCGGACTGGTCGAAGCACCTGGCCTGATGGCCTTCCTGCCGCGGATCTGCGAACGGCTGCTGGGCGAGACGCTGGCCATCCCCAGCGTGCGCACCTGGTGGTGTGGCGGAGACGACGCCCGCGAGTACGTGCTCGACAATCTCGAACGACTGGTCGTCGGGCCGGCCATTCCACACCCCCATCGCAAACCGGTGCACGCCGCGTCACTCGATTCCGATCAGCGCGCCAGACTGGCCGCGGAGATCATCGCGTCACCCGCCCACTTCGTCGCCCAGGAACTCGTCGTCCGCTCGACCGCGCCGGTCTGGAACGAAGCTTCGATCAAGCCCGGGCACATCGCCCTGCGAGCATTTCTCGTCGCTGGCGAAGGGGGCTACCACGTCATGCCCGGTGCGCTGGCTCATGTCAGCTCGTCGCCGGCCGCGCTGGGCGAGTCACTCTTCATGGGTCACGGCAGCAAGGATGTGTGGGTGCTCGCCGCGGGGCCTGTCGCGCCGGTCTCGCTGTTGCAACCGCCCGGCACTCCTGTCGAACCGCGCCGCAGCGGCAACGACCTGCCCAGCCGCGTGGCCGACAATCTGTTCTGGCTGGGCCGGCACATCGAACGCGCCGAAGGCGCCGCGCGGCTATTGCGCAGCATTGTCACGCGGCTCACGAGCGAAGCCGCTCCCGGAAGCCTCGCCGAACTGAACGTGCTTTATCGCGCCCTGTGCGGGCCGCTGTCAGCCCCGGCCGAAGACGACGCCGGCCCCGGCACCGTCGCCACGATGGAACTGCTGCTGATGGAGTTCCTCTATGACGAGCATCAGCCCGGCAGCATGCAATCGATCCTCGCCGCTCTCGGCCGCGTGGCCAAGGTGGTGCGCGACCGCATCTCGCTCGATACCTGGCGCATCCTGAAGCGCATCGAGGACGACTATCGACCACCGTTTGGGCGCGGCGCCGGCGCTCAGAGCGACATCCTCACGATGCTCAACCAGACGATCTACAACATCTCGGCCTTTGCCGGCATGGCCACTGAAAACATGACCCGCGGACCCGGCTGGCAGTTCCTCGAACTGGGGCGCCGCATCGAACGCGCGCTGAACATGATCTCGCTCTTGCGCGGGACGCTCTCGGTCGCCACGACCGGCGAACACGCGGTGCTGGACGCGCTGCTCGAAATCGCCGACAGCTCGATGACCTATCGCAACCGCTATGCCACGAACCTGCAGCTCGCGCCGCTGTTGGACCTGCTGCTGACGGACGAAACGAATCCCCGCGCGATCGCCTTCCAGCTCGCCGCGCTCGCGCACCATGTCGAACGTCTGCCGCGAACCAACGGCGAACCGCTGCTGAGCGACGAACAACGGCTGGTGCTCAGCGTGGTTTCGGCCGTCCGCCTGGCAAACGTGCAACAACTGGCCGAACCGGACCAAGCCGGCGAGCGGCCTAGACTCGACGCACTGCTCGACGACGCCGGCATCAAACTCTGCGAATTGGCCAGCGCTATCTCGCACAAGTATCTCGTGCATGCCGGACCGGCCCATCAACTGGCGGAGATCGCACGCCGATGAACACCATGGCCAGAAGCCGACCGCCCGGCGGAACACCGGCCGCCCGGGCCCGATTTCGCATCGTGCACGCCACACGCTACTTGTACAGCGAGGCCGTGCCGCTCTGCCAGAACGAGCTCCACGTCCGTCCGCGTGACACGACGCGGCAAACCTGCCTCACGCATCGGCTCGTGATCGATCCGTTGCCCGTGAAAGTCGAGGAATGCCGCGACTATTTCGGCAATCACCTCCAGTTCTTCACGATTCACGATCGCCACACCGAGCTGGCCGTTACGGCGCATACCGCGGTCGAACTGCGCGCCGCCGAACGCTTGCTACCGGGCAGCACCACCAATTGGGAAGACATCGCCTCGCTGGAGCGCCGCGCCCTGGGAGACGACCTGGAGGTGCGGCAGTTCGTTTACGATTCGCCGCATATCACGGCCACCCCAGCGCTCGTGGAGCTCGCCCGCGAGTCGTTCACGCCGGGCCGCTCATGGCTGGAAGCCTCGCTCGAGTTGACGGCTCGTATCCATCGCGACTTCGTCTACGACGCCACGGCCACCTCGATCAGCACGCCGCTGGCCGATGTGCTCGCCATGCGGCGCGGCGTCTGCCAGGACTTCGCCCACCTGCAGATCGGCTGCCTCAGGGCGCTGGGGCTGCCGGCCCGTTACGTCAGCGGTTACCTGCTCACCACGCCGCCGCCGGGCCAGCCGCGTCTGGTCGGAGCCGATGCCTCGCACGCCTGGGTCTCGGCCTGGTGCCCTGAGTTCGGTTGGGTCGACTTCGATCCCACGAACAACATCATCCCCTCGCTCGAGCACATCACGCTCGCCTGGGGCCGCGACTACAGCGACGTCTGCCCGATCAAGGGCGTGTTCGTCGGCGGCGGCGAGCATGCCATGAACGTCTCGGTCGACGTCGAACCGCTCATCGAGAATTAATCCCACCCCGAAGTGGCCACGGGGGGGGTGAGTTATTCTCGTGGTGCCACAGGTGGCCGCCGTGGCGGCTCACCTGTGCTCGTTCGGAAACGGCAGCGCGTTCTTTTGTGTCGAGGCGAGCATTATTCTCCCGTCAACTGCACAGGTGACTGCTATCGCAGCACCTGTGGCACCGAAGTCACCTGAGCCGGTCTAACCCGGAGGCATCGCCGACCGAGCTTCGTGCCGGCGCTGTATCCAACTACTGCGCCGCCGGCGATTGGACTGTCGGCGATGCCTCTGAGCCAAACCTTCGCTTCTTCTCTTTTGTCTTCCTCTGCCTTCCCCCTGCGTACCTCCGCGGTGAATCATCCTCCTTCACAACCAAGCCTCACCGCTCAATCACCTTCACGTCGATGATCTCATCCCGCGAATCGCGTGAACTGAAATCCTCGCTCCTAGGTTCGAAGTTCGTGTAGTACGTCGTCGTTACCCGCCCACGCGCCCCGCGCCGCAGCGCAGCCTTAATCGCACGCCGCGAAACGGGCCACAGCAGCAGGATCGCCACCAGGTCGCTCAAGAGTCCCGGCAAGATCAGCAGCAGCGCCGCAAACGACACGAGCATCGCATCGAACACGGCATCGGCCGGCATCTGCCCCCGGCGCACTTCGTCTGACAGCCGCGAGAGCGAGCGCAAGCCTTGCTGCCGCGCCAGGAACGCTCCCAGCAGTCCGGCCCCGACAAGCAGCCCAATCACCACCAGCCAGTTGGTCACGTCCGCCAGCCAGAACAGCACGAGAATCTCGGCCACCGGCAGCAGAATTAGCGCGAGAAAAAATCGACCAAGCACGTAGAAGTTCTCCACAAGCACAGGTTGCGTTACTTGGGGAATTCTAGGACGTCACTCTTCGAGAAAACAGTGGCAAATCCAGTGGCCCTGAGCCTTACTTCTTCGCCGAGCTCTCGTAGCGCCGGGCCAGGTCCGCACACCATTTGGCTTGCTCCTGATCTCCCAGCTCCTGGTGCATCACCGAGAGATTCCCATAGGGCACGGCCAATGCCGCGGCATCCAGCGTGCCGTCCTCGACGGCCTGCTCCATCAGCTTCAGTCCCTGGTTCGTCAATCGTAGCGACTCCTCGCGCGCCTGCTGCTCCCAGTAAGAGACTGCCATGCTCACGAACGTCTCGCCGTGCTCGCCCGACTCAATCGCGGCCGCAGGCACCGGAGTCTCCAGCAGCGGACTGGCCCGTTCGAACCACACGATCGCCTGCACGTGATCGCCGCGTGCGATTGCATACGCCGCGCCGATCCGATAGCACAACCGACCGCGCTGATAGCTGTAGACCGGCAGGTTCTCGGCAATCGGCCGTGCCTCATCCATCAGGGCGATCGCCACCGTCCCCAGGTCGAACGCTTCGTCGCCGTGCCCGCTGTTGGTTTCAATTTCCACCGCGTCGCTCAAGGCCCGGCTCAATTGCCAGGCAATCTCCGCTCGGCGAATCGGATCCTTGGCGGCATCGAACAGCTTCTGCCCCAGGGCTCGAGTTCCCTCGACCCACTTGCTGCAATCCGGCGGCGAATCGATTCCGCCGATCGCGGCCAGCGCTCCGACGTAAACTTCCAGCCGCGGCTCCGAACCCGCGTTCTCCTTCCGCATCAGGTCGTCGGCAAACACGGCCGAGCGATCGATCCACTTGGCCACCGCATCGGTCTTCTGCTGCCAGCGACCGTGGCCGATGTCGTACGCCACGCCCAGATGTGCTCCGAGCAGGACCTCTTTCGCCGCCCGGCGAATCGTCCGGTCCTTCGCAGCCATCAGCGGTTCGGCCAGCGAGATCGCGTGCTGGTGCTGCTTGATCGCCTCGGCAAAATCGCGCTTCGACGAATGCCCCAGGTAGTCGCCCAGGTACAGCGCCGCCCGGGCCGCGTCCAGGTCGTCGAGTTGCGGTGCTTCCAGAATCCCGCGCAGGCAGGTGATCGCCGCCGGATAGTCACCCGCCGTCGCCAGCGCCCGGGCCACGAGCAGACGGTGCCCCGCCACGTCGTGTTCCAGATCGGTGGCCCGCTGCGCGCTCGAGAGAGCCTCTTCCAGCTTGCCGGACCGCAGCATCAGCTCCCCGCGCAGGTGCAAAGCCTGCGCGTGATCCGGCGCAATCGACAACGCTCGCTCCACGTCCTCGAGTGCCTTCCCATAGTCTCCGCTGAGATGAGCGTCGGCCCGCGCCACGAAGTGCTGCGCGTCGATCGGCTCGATCACCACCTGAAACACTTTCGGTGGTTCCGATTTCGGCAAATATCCCAGCAGCACGCCGCGTTCCGGATACACCGCGCCCAGCGGTTCGCTGTTTTCGTCAAAGATCACTGCGGGCTCAAACGCCTCCAGCTCAAGTCGCTTGACGATGTCCGCCTGCGGAATCGGCTTGCGAATCTGCAAGGTGAGCGAGCTGACGGTGCCTTCGAAAATCGCGGCCTGCACGCGTCCCAAGTTCTTGAGCTCAAACATCTCGCGCGTGCCGCCGGCGACACGCTGCGATTGGATGGGCACGCCCCATTGATTGTGCAACTCCACGCGAGTCGTCGTACCCGGCCGCACGCCATCGAGACTGGCCGGATCGAGGGCGATCTTGGGCTGTTCGTCCGCAGGTGACTCAGCGGATTCGCTCTCGCTCGGCGGTGCTGCCGTCGGCAGCGGCGCAGGCTCGCCGGCGTCTTCGAGCGGTTTCGGTTCGTCGCCAGTGGGGTCGGGGGCCTCGCTGGGCGCCGGTTCGCTGGAAGCAGGCTCGGCGGGCGCTTCCGCCGGCGCAGGCTCCGCGTACGGATCGCCGACCGGCTCGGCCGGCACAGGTTCGCTGGGGGTCGCTGGTTCAGCGGCGGGCGACTCGTTGGGCACAGGTTCCGCAGGCTGTTCGTCAGCCGACGATTCAGCCGCGGGCGGTTCCTCTGCCAAGACGTAGATGCTTGGCGGAGCGAGCATCGAGGGCGTGATCAATGCACCCAGCACAAACGCCGCACGCAACTGCAAGTGCGATAGATTCCACCGCATGTCGGGTTCCTCCCTGAACCGCGAGCATCGTGATTGGCCCCTCGATGCGAAGTTCGATCGCAAACAAATGCGCGGCTTCGTGCCGAGAGCCGTTGGCTCAAATTAGCGGCAAAGTATGACGGCGTCGGGAGTTTGCGTCCAGAGCAAGCGCGCGTAACACTCAAGCAAGTGCTAGCAGCTAGCCCTATGCCGCATCGCCAAATGGGGGTGGCCCTGACAACTTGGTTGTCAGGGCGCCTCCGGCACAGGAGGGCTCCAGCGTCGCCCTACCTGAAGCAAAGCCGCGTCTATGAATCACGCCTTCCCTGAGCCCTCTTGTTGCTGCGCAACACCGACAACAAGTTGTCGGTGGCACCCAACGTCCGCGATTTGCTTAAGGGCACGATCATGTTGGCCTGCCGCTAGCGACTGCTTAAGCCGCTCCAGCAGTTCAACGTGCGACTCGAGAAACGGCACTGCGTCGCCAGGCTCGGGCGGATTTGGCACCAACCGCGAAACGACTGCCCGCGCCAGCTCGGCCAGACCCACACCGCTCTGCGCGCTGACCTCGACCCCAGCCGGTCGATCGCCCGCTGCTGGCAGGTCGCACTTGTTGTGAATCACAAGCGCCGCGGGCCACGCCTTCGCAAGCGCATCATCTTCCACGCTCCACGCCGCGCTGCGGTCGAACACGAGCAGAAGCAAATCCGCCGCCGCCGCTTGCTCACGTGCCAGCTCGATTCCCGCCGCCTCCAGCGGCTCATCGCCGAGTCGCAAGCCCGCGGTGTCCGCCAACTCCACCGGCCAACCGTCCAGCGCCGTCAAAGCGGTCACGATGTCACGCGTCGTGCCCGGCGCGGCGTGCACGATCGCTCGTTCGTAGCCGACCAGCGCATTGATCAGGCTGCTCTTCCCCACGTTCGGCCGCCCGGCCAGCACGACGCGCCACGGCTTCGCCAGATGCAGTCCGACGTCCATCCGCGCGAGCAACTCGTCAACCAGGCTCACCGCTCCAGCCGCGTCTCCGGTCCGAATCGCGCCGGCAATCGCATCGAACTGCCGCCGCAGCGCTCCGCTCCGCTGATCCAAGAGGATCCGCGCGGTCCGCTCCGTGGGCGCATCGGCCAACGCAATCTCGGCATCGGCCGCGAGCGGATCGGCCAACGACTCGCGCGTCCACGTCCGCCAGTCGAACTCTTCGCATCCTGCCGCAATGAGCGAGCTGGCGATCGCCCGCGGCGCGGCGACGCCGCCGTGACAATTAACCTCCACGCGATCCGCGGCCGTCCGGCAAACGACCACTTCCTCGGCAACCGTCCCCGCGGGCCAGCGGCCAAACACGATCCGCCCCAGCGGCTGCTCGCTGAGCGATTTCTTTCCCGCGGGCTGAAACAACCGGCTGACGATCTCCGTCGCCCGCGGTCCGGCCACCAGCAGCGTGGCGATCGCCGCGCGTCCCGGAGCAGTCAGCAGCACGACGCGAGTCATGATCGCCACCTATCAAGCATCCGCCGCATCGGCTGCGGCAATGGCGATTCCCGCGAGCGTCAGATGCGGAATGAACTGCGGCGGCCGGCGGCCTTCCTCAGCCAGCACGCTGGCAAACAGCGTTCCCGCGCCGCCGGTGAGATAAATCTCGGCCTCGCCAACTTCCTCGGTCAGCTTTTGCACGATCTCGCGCACTGCGCCGACCGCGCCCCAGTACAGCCCCGAGGTCATCGCCTCCGCGGTCGAGCGCCCCAGCGCCGGCGGCGGCGTGGCGCTCACTTCGATCAGCGGCAGGGCATACGTAAACTCGTGTAGCGCGCGGGCACTCGTCGCCACGCCCGGGCCAATCACCCCACCGATGAACGCGCCTTCGGCCGAGACCACGTCCACCGTCAGCGCCGTCCCCATGTCGATGATGATCGCCGCCACGCCGCGTTCGCGCAGCCGATTCACCGCCACGCCGTTCACCAAACGATCGGCGCCGACTTTATCCGGCTGCTCGACTTCAACCGCGATCGGCAGCTCGCCATAGTCGAAGCGGTGGATGCTCTGCGCGCCACGCTCTTCAAGCCACTTCACCAGCCGCTCGCAGGCGGGCTTGTTCACGCTCGCAATCGCCCACTCATAGGCTGCCGGCGGCTCGCTCAGAAAAGCGTCAATCTCGGCCGGCTCCCAGTCGTGTCCGATCGAGATCGTCGCCCGCGGATGGGGCAGGAGCCTGGCCAGCGGCAGTTCGAACACGCCCAGCTTGAGCCGCGTGTTTCCCACGTCGACCGTGACCAGCGATCGAACCAGATCCTTGTCAGGCGAGGGAGCGGCCGCGTTCATTTGCTCGCCGCCTCCGCGCGGGTATCGAGCTCGCGCACCATCGCATGCACCAGCCGATCGAGCCCTTGCCCGGTCACGGCCGATATCAGCAGCACTTCGCGGCCCAGCACGGCGGCCAGCGCGTCGCGCACTTCCGCCGAGCCCGGCAACTCCGCCTTGCTGATGGCCACGATCTCCGGCCGCTCGGCCAGCTCGCGATCGTACTGCTCGAGCTCCGCGTGCACGACGCGATAGTTCTCCAGCGGATCACTGCCGTCGACTGGCGCCGGCTCAACCAGGTGCACCAGGATGCCGGCCCGCTGAATGTGCTTGAGAAATTCGTGCCCCAGCCCCGCTCCTTCATGCGCCCCTTCAATCAAACCCGGAATGTCCGCCAGCACGAACGAGCGATCCGGCCCGACCTGCACGATGCCCAGGTTCGGGAACTTCGTGGTGAACGGATAGTCGGCGATCTCGGGCCGGGCGCGCGAAAGGCGACTGAGCAGCGTGCTCTTGCCCGCGTTCGGTTTGCCCACGAGGCCCACGTCGGCAATCACTTTCAGCTCGAGCCTCAGCAGACGCTTCTCGGGCTCGCCGCCAGGGGTCGTCTGCCGCGGAGCACGGTTGGCGGCGCTCTTGAATCGCATGTTTCCCTTGCCGCCACGTCCGCCGCGCGCGGCAACCACGCTGTCGCCGGCCACGGCCAGATCCTTGATCACGTGGCCGTGCTCGGCGTCGATGATCAGCGTGCCGGGCGGCAGCGGAATCACCAGGTCTTCGGCATTGCGACCGTGGCAATTCGAGCTGCCGCCGCGCTCGCCGTTCTGCGCTTTCCAGTGATATCTGCCCGAGAGCGACGCCAGGCTGTCCACTCCGGCCGTGGCCACGAAGATCACGCTCCCGCCATCGCCACCGTCGCCGCCGTCCGGACCACCGCGCGGAATGTACTTTTCGCGACGGAAGCTGAGGCAACCATCGCCCCCGCGTCCGGCTTCAACTTCAATCGTGGCGGCATCGACAAACACAGTGAAACCTCTTCGATCTTTCGCGCGCTGCAGGCAACGCTTACCATTGCGGCGCAACAAGCCAGCCCAATGAACTCTTCAATTGGGCTCAATAAAAACTAGCCCGATGACCTCTTCGATTGGGCTCAATAAAAGCAGCCCGATGAACCTTTCGGTCGGGCTCAAAACAACAAAGCCCAGGGAACGCATTCCCTGGGCTTAAGTATATGACAGTCTGCGCTGGCGGTCAGTTGTGACCGCTTATTAGGCGCTGCCGCTTAGTTTGCACTCGGAACGACGTTGATCCGGCGACCTTCGCGGTCGAACTTCACCACGCCTTCGGTCAGGGCAAACAGCGTGAAGTCGGAGCCCTGGCCCACGTTCGCGCCCGGGTGAAACTTGGTGCCGACCTGGCGAATCAGGATGCTGCCGGCTTGCACCTTCTCGCCGGCGTACTTCTTCACACCCCGCTTCTGCGCGTTCGAATCGCGACCGTTGCGGCTGGAACCCTGACCCTTCTTATGTGCCATGACAAGCTCTCCGACAATTCTCTGGGCCGCGCTCACTTGCCGCACAAACTGCGGCCGGCGCCGGCTAAAACCTGGGTTATTGGGGCGAATTCCGTAAGGAACTCGATACTACGGCTAGGGGAATCGCTCAATTTAGCGGTAAACCCAGCTATAGTCAACCTTGCCTGGAATGCCGAACCGGATGAGCTGCTGATCGTCCTTTTCGTCGCCAGGACGCCAGAAATTCAGCATCAGGTTCTTCTGCATCAGCACCCGGCCGGTCGTTGGCGGATGCCCGGCCTTGAAGGCCCCGTCAGGATCGACCCACTTGTAGGCGTTCGTCAGCCCCTCGACATAAACCGAGAAATAATCGATCCGCGGATCGACCCCTTCCCAGGTGGCCACGCCCCACAGGCTCTTGTCCACCAGGTCGCCCGATACCGGCACCAACTGGCTGCCGATCTCCACGCTGTTGTGCAGCTTGCGGTTGGGGTCTTCCTTTTCCTGGATCGCCTGGATTGCCGTCGGCATGATCCGGTCCAGGTACGCCTTTTTGAACTCGTGCGACTCGAGCACGAACTGCGGGAAGAATCTCACCTCGCGATCCACTGGCTCGATGTTCACGACCCCCTCGTCGTTCTTAATCGGCCGCAGCGCTCCGCCCGGATTCCGCACGTGATAGATCATGTACCAGACGAGCGTCCGCTGCATCTTGCCGCCAGCCTGCGGGACGTCAACCCAGATCGTCCGGACCGGCTTGAACGTGAACTCCAGGCACCACACCGTGCGGCGGAACTCCGTGCCCGTGGCCAGCGCCTTCAGCGTGCGCGTCTCGGGCGCATACTTGGGAGACCAGTCGAGGCCTGGAATGCCTTTGAGGATCTCGACGACGTCGGCCTTCGAAACCGTTTCGGCTTCTTCCAGGCTGGCCGGAATCGTGATCTCGACGCCCGGCGCCAGTTGCCGAAACGGCGGCGCGGGCTCCTGGGCCATCGCCGGAGCGACTGCATACAGCGAAACGAGGCACGCCAGCAGCGCGCGAACGACGGGAGAATGAGCGAAGAGCAGCTTGCGCATCGTGATGCAGATTCTCAGAGTTGGGCCAGAAGTGACTCGGTTGGCCGCGCGCAAGTCCGTGGGAACTTAAAACGCTGGCCGGCAGTATCGCAGGGCATCAGTATCCGGGGCATCGATGCCCCCACACCTCCGGCAGCTCCCGCTCGGAACTCTCTAGTATACTTGGAGTTACGGGGGATGGTCAAATTCTCGGGGAATTTGGTAGTGCGTCAATCTGAAAATGCGATTTTCAGAAATAGGCTGATCCGGCGGATTCTCCCGGTGAAGTTCAATCTGCCATGCAGCGACTGCCGTCACGGAGAAGAAGAATATCCAGGCCCCCACCGCCAACAGCTCTGGTTCAGCGAATAGGACGGCAGCTAAAGCGACATAGGCAAATCCCAAGGCCAAAACGCCAATCAGATTGCGCAGTGTTGGTCGCCTCATACGGCCAGCATAGCCGGGGAGGACGAATTAAAGGGGACGGGAGTGGGGCAGGCGTCGGTTTCGTCGACGGCTGGTGAACATTGGAGCTAGACATGGGAATAGGGCCCTGGATTGGCGACGCGGATGAGTACCGCGGCGATGCCGCCGGCAATACGTCAGTGAACCTACCCACGTTTTGTGGGCGCGCTGTGGAATTAAATGAGGGACATTGGTGTTAGGTTTGGGTTACTAGGTTGGTGACCCGCGAGACCCTTCCCAGGTCTCGCGCGGTCACAATG
>JALHMI010000002.1:0-307500 GCA_022844125.1 Pirellulales bacterium
GTCTATCGCTGGGGGACCGGGAGCCGGCACCTGTCCGGGATCAGCGACGGCAGCGCGCGGCCGCACCAGGCTCATTGGGATGCGCTCGGCCGGTTGCCGATCGAACGTGGCACGTTCACCGTCCGCCCGAAGTGGCGGCGAGACTATTCGACACTTCGCCCGAGTTAGCCGGCAGCGAACCGCCACCACAATGCGATGACGGCGGCGGCAATCGTCAAGGCGAAGCAGGTTGAGGGGACGCGTGGTCCTGCTTCGCCTGCTGGAGCTCTTTGGCGTAGTCGTCCATCAGATATTTGAGGGGCCAGAATCGACGCGATGACACCAGTATCTCACCAGGAAGCGGCCGTTCCTTGAGGAGCTTGGAAGCGTTGTATTCAATCCGTTGCCGCTGCGCACTGGTAAACTCAGCCGCCAGGAGCGTCTTTTCTAGGGGAGTTAATTTGAGCATTTGTCCGATATAATCAGACCCGCGATTCGTAGACTGCGCGGCTTTGGCGACGTCGTCAATCAGCACGTCTCCGCCCTCTTGCATTGCCCATTGCAGGTCGGACTGCTTTATCCAGATGCCTTCAATCGCAAGTGCTTTGCGTATGTCCTTGACCCTTTCTTGGTCACGAGGACTCATTAGCGACAGAACACGCTCCTTTGCAGCTTCTCGTTCACGACGTTCGGCCAAATCGGCTTCGGACTGAGCGTTTAGTTCGGCAGCCAATGCTTGCGATTGCAGTTCCCTGTCAGCTTCAGCTTGCTCGTCACGCCGATTGAATTCGGCTGAAATCTCGCTTCGGGCTATTTCCGCTACTTCCTCCCGCGTTAGCGGTTTAGTCGCTGTCGAATCACAATCGCAACCCGCGACTATCAGGATCGTCAGAAACGATAGCGTAGCCCCTCGCATCACCTCACTCCTTCTATCCCCGAGCAGGCGGCGAGCTGCGACTCTGGCAGCCCACCGACTTAAAGCACATTCAAGGCCACGAAGGACAATAGCACGTAGTCTGCCGCACAGTCGGGGCGTAGTAGACTGTCACCGGGGCCGCAGCGTAAGCAACCCAACTGGGCTGATATGCCGATGAATTGACCGCCGTGGGGACAAGCAGCCATTGCGGAATGTGTACGATCCGCGAGTTTGCCTCGTCATGCCGAAAGTTCACTCCGGCCAGCACGTAGAGCTGACCGGGAGGGGCGATACCTGGTGGGCGGTACGTAATCGGTTCACGCAGCAAGGTCACCGCCAGTTTCGGCGGTGGCCAGTCGCTTCCCTGGACCTTGTTTACGGGTTTCCCCTCCTTACTCGCCCCGCTCTCGAGCGAAGCACGGAAGTGGATCGATTTGCCAAATGCGGCAAGCTCCGCAGCGGTTACCTTGTAAACTCCATTAGCCGTATGCGCAGCAACAACAACGTCGCGACGAAATTGCGCATCGGGACAGAGCTCCACGACAGCGTCTGTGACGCCGGCCCCGTTTCCATCGGTTACGTGAATTAGCGTCGGGTCAGCCGTGACGCTGAGGAGTAGAAGTGCGAGGACGTTGGCGTGCATAGAAGGCGTGCGAAGAGGCGATCGGGATTTTCTAGAGTGCGGATTTGTCGAGGGCCCTGACACCTTCTTCATCCATGAGCTGCTTCATGTCGTTCTGCACTTGCTCCGGCGAGAGATCGCGTTCAGATCGCAAGATTAGTTCGATCGAATAGCTGTTCCCGTGGTCCATCGGTTGTCGAAATGACGTGTTGAAAACGTCCGTAGAAATTGAAGGCTCCGGGTAATTCATCACGGGCCCAATTCTCACTGGCTTTCTTCGATCGGACGTCTCGATCAGGTACGCATGCCAAAGGTGCCATCGCTCAGCGAGTGCCGGCGACAACGAGAAGGTCAGCGATGCGCGTTCCGGAAGGTTTCCAACTTCCTCGTAGCGACTTTTCTCCAGCGGAAAGAGGACCCGGATTCCTCTAACTCCAGGTTTCTTGTCACCGAATGTGTAATTGTCGATCGCCGCTGGCTTCAGTCGGATCGCTTCTGGCACCGGTTGCCCCGGCAACGTACCTGCGTGACCGTGGTGCACGACCCAGAAAACGGCCACGCCGAGACCGGTAACAGCGAGCATGCTAGAAAACCTGGTCTGCCAGTTGTGATAATACCGGCGGCCATGCTCGTCGCGGATTTTCAGGCAGCTGAGAATGATTAGCAGCGCTAGGGGCATGCACATCGCCGGCAGGTAGATCCACATGAGAACGTCTCGCTTACTGGTCCCCGTTTCACGAAGCAGCGTGACGGTTGCTGCGAGAGCGAGCACTGCGAAACTACTCAGCGAAATGACATGTCCCACGCCGTCGACACCGTCGGTGGTGTGAGTTGCGAAGTACTTGTCAATCCACCAGTCGTCTCTCGACATGCTCAGGGCTTCACGCAAAACCCGCCACGGGCGGAATCGTACTTGGGCGACAGTCATTTCGCCAACACCGAATAAGGGTGCTAGCACCCCCATAGTACTGGATGCCACACGACGCTTCAAACAAAAATTAGCAACTTGCAGGATCACATCTTGGTCGGCTTGCCGAGTAGGTCCTGCAGCTCGTCCTCGGTGACGGCTGGCCGCTCGGAGTGTGCCGCGAGCGGCGGTTCGGGGGGCTGAGCGTCCGGCATTGCCAGCAGCTCCCCGCAACGCGGGCAGCGACTCCGCGGTGGATCCGGCAGCCCCCCGCCGCACTGGTCGCAGCGCTGCGAGTATTCGCGCTCCAGAAACCCGATCAGCAGCCAGCCGACGGGACCGAGGAAGCCGAGCAGCATCGCGCGTCCCGCGGGGCGGCCAAGAATCGCGGAGACGACCAGGGCGACGAAAGGCCCAGCGGTTACGCAAAAGAAGAACAGCCCGGGCATCGATGAGTCACTTGGCATCCACGTCGTCCTCCGGTCCGGCGAACGCAACTTTGTGGAGCTCGTGGACATCGCCCCCATTGCGCTGTGCCCACTCCTCGGCTAGTTCCCGCGCGGCCGCACGAAGCACGAAGGCGGTCTCCACCGGCACGCCGCGGTTAATCGCGGCGTGCAGGCCGCGATAGGTGGCGACATACGCCCCGGGATCGAATTGATCCACAGCCGCTTGCATGTCAACGAGCGCCCGCTTGGCCGGCAACCGAAAGTGTTTCTCCACGCCGAGAACCAGCAACATGGAATCGCCTGGCATTTGCCGGAGTCGATCTACCAGGTCGACGGGCAGCAACGGGACGACAATCCTCCCTGCGCTGGCGATCTTCAAAACCTCTTCGTCGCTGGTCCAGACGGGCAGGACCGGGTTGCCTTCACTGTCGGCGGCGATCTCCTGGTGGCCGGTGGCTGAAACCAGAGTCCACAGCGGAAAATTTATTGGGACGTCGGCCATCGACAAAAACCCTCCTCGGCCCATCAGTCTGACACCCCGCCGCCGGCTATGCAAGCGTCCGAAATTGGCCGGGGGTGACAACTGGTTGTCACCCCTGTTCACAGCGCTACGGAACCGAAGGTTATAGGTTCGAGCCCTATCGCGTGTACTAAAACCCGCACTCCTCGGCTGGCGAGGGGTTGCGGGTTTTTGTTTGCGCCCGCCCGAATGCGGAGGAAGATAGGAAGAGTTGTACGGGTTTTAAGGCTGCTCATTTGTAATGCTCGCAGGGAAAGCGGCCCTTCGGGCGGCGTATACTTGCCGCGATGCAGGGCGACGGTTGGTCGGCCCGTGGTTTTGGGCAAATGGGACGCTGCTGGCAAGGAGATTTGCGATGAAGTTGGCCATGATCGCGTGTTTCGCTTCTCTGGGAATTGCGCTCTTGGCGCTACCCGAACAGGCCCCTGCCGACGACGCGGCCAAGCGGGCTGAACAGTATCAGGTGGCGGCTGGCAAGACTTATAACATGCACGCCAACGACCATGCACGAATCCTGGGGAAGTATGCCAGGGCGACCGGCAAGCCGGTGCCTCAAGACGTCGTCCGAGAACACACCAAAGCAATCCGCTCGAACGTGGCTCAGGCGGCGCAGGCCTACAAGAAGCTGGCCGCGGCGGCCGGCGACAGCCCGAAAGTTGCCGCCCAGCTCGCGGAAATCGAAAAGCGGTTGGCCCAGGTTTCGAAGAAAGTCGACGAGCTTGAGACTGACAAGGACGCCGAAGCCAAGGTGATCGAGGATGCGACGAGCGATATCTCGGCCGATCTCAAGGCCACCCACGACGCGAGCAAGGTGATCGACGCCGCACTGACCGCGCAGCTTCAAAGCCAGGATCAGAGCGACGAGTTCTCTGATCGCCAGTCGAGCGACTACTACTTTACTGGCGAAGGGCACTTCATCGACTAGCGTCGGCCCGACGAGGTCATTGCTGGTATAGTCGTCGAACCTCCGCTGATGACGGACGCAAAGCCCAGGTAGCGTTTTATTTCGCGGCCTCGTCAGTTTTCTCGTCGTCGTCTTTTTTGGGCGGTTTGACGCTCGAGTAGTCGAGCTCCACGGCCGGAGGATCGCCGCCGGGGCCTTGCAGGTAGTGCTTCATCCACTGCGACAGTCGCAAGGCGTAGTCGAGCCGCGAGGCCGCTTTGCGGTTGCCGTGCCCTTCGCCCGGGTAGAGCACCATCCGGACGGGCACTTTGCCAATCGTCTTCAGATAGCGGTAAAGTTCCATCGACTGCGAAGGATGGACGCGAGGATCGTCCTTGCCGTGCATGATCAACAGCGGTGTTTTGGCCTGCGTGGCATAGGTGATGGGGCTGCGGTCGCGGAAGAACTCCCAATCCTCCCAGGGCTGCTTGCGGGCATGCACCAGGTACATCTCGTTGGGAATGTCGGTCGTGCCGAACTTGGAAACCAAATCGCTGATGCCGACGAACATCACGCTGGCGGCAAAGCGATCGGTAAGTTTGGTGGCGGCCCAAGCCGAGGCGAAGCCGCCGTAGGATCCGCCAGTAATGCCGACCTTGGCTTTGTCGACGAGTCCCGCGGCGATCAGGTGATCGGCCGCATCGACCAGGTCGTCGAACTCCTTGCCGGCGTAGTCGGACTGACCGAGCTTGGAGAAGTCGACGCCGCGGCCGGTGCTGCCGCGATAGTTCGGATAGAACACGGCGAAGCCTTCGGCGGCCAGCATCTGGCCGGGCTGCGAGTAGGCGGTGAGCCAGCCGTGGCGATTGTGGGCCTCGGGGCCGCCGTGCACGACCATTACCAGCGGATAGCGCTGACCAGGCTTTTCATCAAGCGGACGAATCAACAGGCCTTCGAGCTGCATGCCATCGCGAGCTTTGAAGGTGACGATCTCTTGCGGCGCGAGCTTCACGTCTGCGAGCCAGGCGTTGCTTGAAGTGAGCTTGCGCGGCTCACCTTCACTGAGCGTATAGGCGAACAATTCGGCCGGATGTTGCGGCGAGTCGATGACGAGAGCGGCCCGCTGGCCGTCTTCCGCGAGGCTGAGCGAGTTGATGGAAAGCTTGCCGTAAGGGATGAGCAGCTTTGAGTTCTTACCATCGCGGCCAACGGTGCCAAGCCCGCTGGTCGTGCCTTTGTCGGTGAGATAGACAATGGTGCTGTCGTTCTGCCAGGCGAGCTCGGTCGCGTCGGCGTCGGCGAGCGCCGGCAACAGATCGGTTGGCTTGCCACCAGTGGCCGGCGCCAGCATCAGCCGGCCGGGATTGGGATCGTGAATATCCGCGCCGGCCAAGAGCGCAAGCGACTTGCCGTCGGGGCTCCAGTGGTAGGGACCGAGCTTGCCGGGCACGTCGACGATGCCCACTGCGGCGCCGTCTTTGGCGCTGATCACGTGGACCTTCTTCTTCATGTAGTCGTCGTCGATGAGCGGCGTGGGCGCGACGCCGACGGCGAGGTTCTCGCCCGTCGGGCTCCACTCGACGCCGCTGGCGTGGCCGGGAAGTTCGAAACGCGTGGGCTTGGCGGGCTCTTCGGCCCAGGCGTCGGCTGAGCGCGGCGCGGCGATCCAGACGCGGGCCGGCTTAAGCTGTTCTTCGTAGGCTTCCTGAGTGAAGCCTTTCTCCTCGAGATCCTTTTCTTCCTTGGGCTCTTCGTCGAGCGCGGTGAAGGCGACCTGTTTGCCGTCGGGCGACCAGGAGTAGTCGGCGATGTCGGTTGAGTGTTCGAGCATCTTGCGAGCTTCGCCACCGCCGAGCGGAATCAAATACAGGGAGCGACTCTTGTCTCCTTCGCGCTTGGCGAGGAACGAAAGGCCGCTACCATCGGGCGTCCAGGAGACTGCGGCGACTTCGTTCTTACCGGTGATGTACGCGCGGCTCTGGCCTTGCCAATCGACGACGTGCAGCTCGGTGCGGGCGGGTCCGTTATCGTCGACGAATGGCCTGCGAGGTACGGACAGCACGTAAGCGATTTGCTGACCGTTCGGCGAGATGTGGGCCGCCAGCACGGTCTTGAGCCGGGCGAGATGATTGATGTTGAACGGTTCGGCGGCGAGGGATCGCGCGGAAGCGATGAGCAGTACGAGCAGCGAGAGGCAGATGGCCCGGCGGCAAATCATGGTGGTTCTCCGGAGATCGTCGAGCGCGCCGGCGGCTCGAGCGCCGCCGACTGTGTGGCAATTATAGCCCCTGCGGCGAAAGATTCCGAACCGGCGAAATATGTCGCAGTTCGGCGAGAAGTTGTGACTCGGCAATGGGCGTGATATTCTGCGCGTGCGGCAAATGGGCGCGGCGCGCAGTCCCCAGCAAATCACGACAGGAGCTTCGATGGACGGTTGTATGCGAAGGTGGACGGGATGGACGTTCCTGATATTGGGCGCCACGTGGGGCACGGCAGCGATTGAGCAAGCAGTCGCGGAAGACGCACGGCCTGAGAACGCGCCGATCGTCGTCTCTGAGCGAGCCCAGAAGATTCACGACGCGGCCACGCTGATCGACGGGCACAACGATTTGCCGTGGGCGCTGCGCGAAAATGGTTCGCCCTCGTTCGAGAAGCTGGATATTGCAGCCGCTTGCCCGTCGCTGCACACCGACATTCCCCGTCTGCGAAAGGGTGGCGTGAAGGCCCAGTTCTGGTCGGTGTATGTGCCGGCCAGCACGCGGCTCAAGGGCGGAGCCCTGCAAACGACGCTCGAGCAGATCGCGATCGTCGAAGCGATGATCGCGCGTTATCCGGATGTGTTTGAGATGGCCCGGACTGCCGACGACATCGAGCGCATCTCGAAGGCGGGAAAGATCGCGTCGCTGATCGGCGTCGAAGGCGGGCACTCGATCGAGAATTCGATCTCGGTGCTGCGCGAGCTGTACGCCAAGGGCGCGCGGTACATGACGCTCACGCATAGCGACACGCTGGACTGGGCCGACTCGGCGACGGACCAGGAGAAGCACGGCGGGTTGACGCCCTTCGGCGTGGAGATCATCCGCGAGATGAACCAACTCGGGATGCTCGTCGATCTGTCGCACGTCTCGGTCAATACAATGAAGCATACGCTCGCAGTGACCAAGGCGCCGGTGATCTTCTCGCACAGTTCGGCCCGGGCGATCGCCGATCATCCGCGAAACGTGCCGGACGACGTGCTGAAGCTGGTCACGAAGAACGGCGGCGTGGTAATGGTCAACTTCTATCCCGGCTTTATCGTGCCTTCGGCAGCCAAGCGCGGCAGCGAAGGCATCGCCGTACTGCGCGAACTGCGGGCGAAGCACGGCGACGACCGCGAGAAGATTCGCGCCGAGTACAAGGCCTGGGCCAGCCAGTTTCCGGTCGAGCCGGGCACGCTGCGGCTGGTGGTCGATCACATTGACCACATCGCCAAGACGGCGGGCATCGACCACGCGGGGATTGGCTCCGACTACGATGGGATCGACACGGTGCCCGTGGAGCTGGAGGACGTGAGCACTTATCCGAAAATCACGCAGTGCCTGCTCGATCGCGGATACGATGAAGCAGCGATCCAGAAGATTCTGGGCGGCAACCTGCTGCGCGTGCTGCGCGAGACGGAACAGGCGGCGGCTGAAATGCAGGCGAAGGCCAAGTAACAACCGACGGGGAGTCGATGGCAATGGGTAAGCTGATTTGCATGCGCTGGCTGGTGGTTGGAATCGCGATCATTTTCTTGTCGCGGGCTGATCGTTCGTCGGCCGTGGAACTCAGCGCCGGCGTTGCCCACGTGGACATCACTCCGCCGCTGGAGTTGAACGCCCCGCTCGGTGGATACGGCGAGCGGATGAATCGCCCGGCCGAGGGCGTGCATGACCGGATCTATGCCAAGGCCCTTGTGCTGTCGGACGGCAAGCAGAAGTTCGCGCTCGTGACGGCCGACATCGTGGGCTTTCCGCCGCCGGTCAAGCCGGCGCTCATCGAGTCGCTCAAGGCCGAAGGCTGGAGCAAGCAGCAACTCATGCTGCTGGCGAGCCATTCGCACACCAGCATCGAGATGAACGCGATCAACACGGCGAACACGTTTCAAGTGCCGCAGATCGGTATCTTTAACCAGCGAGTGTATGAATTCCTGATGCCGCGGCTGGCACAAGTGGTGCGCGACGCGGAGAAGTCGCTTGTGCCCGTGACGATCGGCACCGGCAGCATCGAGCTGGCGGGTTGGAACCGCAATCGGCGCGGCGGCAGCGTCGTCGATTCAGAGCTGACGGTGACGCGAATCGACAAGCTCGACGGGAAGCCGCTCACCGTGCTGGTGAACTTCACGGCGCATCCGACCTTCATGAACGGTGAGGACATGCTGTTCTCGGGCGATTGGCCGGGGCACTTGCAGCGAACGCTCGAGTCGCTGATTGGCGAGGGCGTGACGGCGATGTACTACAACGGGGCCGAAGGGGATCAGGCACCGCAGTCCCGACCCGACTCGGGCGAGAGTCGCTGGGAGCGAGCTGAGCGGTACGGCCGCGACGTAGGTGTGATGGCGTTTCGCGAGTGGGTTAAGGTGAAGACCAGGCGAGACGTGCCTTTTGCCTATCACCTGGAACTCGTGCCGCTGCCGGAACGCACCTGGCATCCCGACTTCAAGAAGACCGGCGGCGAGGAATACGGCCTCGATGAAAAGCTGCTGACCGAGATGCTGCCCAAGTTGTTTCCCGCTGAAGCCGAGCTTGTCTCAGTGCACGTGGGCGAGCTGTTGATCGTGGGAATTCCCGGCGAAATGGCGGCCGAACTGGGACTTCAGATCAAGGCCGAAGCAGAGCAGCTTAGCGGGGCGAAACACGCCACGATTGGCGGCCTGGCCGATGCGTGGCTCAGTTACATCCTGCCGGAGGCCGAGTACACGCGCGGCGGCTACGAGACGAGCGTGAGTTTTTACGGGCCTAAACTGGGCCAGGCGGTGGTGACGGGCGCGGCCAGGGGCCTGTCGAAGCTAGTGCAGTAATCCGCGTCCGGCGAGCGCCCTTAGTTTGGCGCGGCGCCAGGAGTCTCTTCTAGCGACCATGTCCACCAGTTGCACCGGCCAGCCGAGGGCGCGCTGCAGACGGAATTGTGCGGCGTTGTAGTCGTCGGTCCAGTTGGCCCTCGACTTCGGCTTCACTTGTCGCCCTTCGCCTGGCCGTGACCGCTGCTAGCGGCCAGAAGTCCGGAGTCGATTGCCAGGCGAGTTAGTTCGGCCCGATTTTGGAGACCGAGCTTGGACATCAAACGTGCTCGATAGGATTCGATCGTCTTAACGCTCACATCGAGCTTGTCGGCGACGGCTTGATTTGTGTGGCCCTGCGAAACGAGAATCAGCACTTCTCGCTCGCGCTCACTCAATAAATCGAGCAGAGGGATCTCTCGAGTCCGCAACTCGCCGTGGGTGACTGCAGCGCGACAAGTGTCCGCGGCGAGTTGAGCCTGTGCATAGGTCTTGCCTGTAGCCACGCAGCGAATTGCCTCCAGCAGTTCGGTATCGGCGGACTTCTTGATCACGTAGCCAAACGCTCCGGCGGCCATCGCCAGGCGAAAGTATGCCAAGTCGTCGTGCATCGTGAGGACCACGACGCGCGTCCCGGGGCACTCGCGAACCAAGGCACTGATGACCTGCACGCCGGTACCTCCGGGCATGGCCATATCAAGGACGAGTACGTCGGGCTTGAGCTCGCGCGATTTAGCCAGCGCTTCATCGTGTGCGCCGGCTTCGCCGATCACCTGCATGTCGGATTGCAGGTTGATGAGCAACTTCAGGCCGCTTCTGAGCACGGCATGATCGTCTGCCAATAGCACACGAATTTTAGGCACCGAATCGCTCCGCGGGAATTATGGGAAAGTGGACTCGAACATGCGTTCCGGCATGGGGCTTGGAGAAGAATCTGGCCTCACCGCCCAGCAGGCAGGCCCGTTCGTGAATGCTCAACAGTCCAAAAGGGCTGTTCATTTCGTTGGTTTTGGCGGATGAAGCGATGTCGAATCCGCAGCCGTCGTCTTCGACGTCAATGTAAAAGTTCGTCGTGTCGCAGCTCAGTTTGACCCGCAAGTGCTTGGCCTGGCCATGCCGAACCGCATTGCTGGCTGCCTCCTGCACGATGCGAAATACCGAAGTCTCAACGTCTTCCCCGAGCCGCGTATTATCTTGGCAGGTTGCATCGAGACTAGCGTCGATCTCTTGAGAAGTACTTAGCTCTTGCAGAAAGCGTTCGAGGGCCGGCACCAGCCCTATGTCGTCGAGAATTGCCGGCCGTAGTCCGCGGGCCAAGCGGCGCACATCGTCGTGCGTCTGGCTACCGATGCGTCGTAGCTCGCGGGCTTGAGCCTGCACCGCAGATTCTGTTGAGGAGTCTTCGATGACTCGCAGTCCGACCATCAGGCTGGTCAGCGCCTGACCGAGGCTATCGTGCAGATCGCGTGCGATTCGGCGTCGTTCGTTTTCTTGTGCGGAGAGGACTTGAGCCAGAAGCCGCCGCCGCGTGGCGGCTAGATTTTGCAGCGGGCGGATAATCAGGAACCAGAGCATCGGTGCCAGCACGATGGTTAGCAGGCAAGCATCGATCACGGCACCAAGCGTCACGCTGCCCTCGGAGGGAACAATAAAGGGCAAAACGAACATCACGATCGCCTCGCTCGCGAAAAGCACGAGCAGGACCACCAGGAAAACGCGCCGTGGCCGCACCTTGCCGAATTCGAGATTGTTTCGCGTCGGCATGGGCGAACTTATGTGTCGCGACTGGATGAGGATGGATGGCAACCAGTCTACCAGAGGCCGGGGAGTCCTCCATTCCCCTTCGCTGGCGGGCGAACCGTGCCGGGGAAACCCCGGCAAGCGTTTTTTCGGATGTAGGTATACCCCGGCATCTTCGCAGCCTGAATTTTCCTAGGCTGACGTTGTTGACGCTCCATGAGTTCCGTCGGTGTCCGGAAGTGGAACCGTCCATCTCTCAAAATGCCCCGGCAGCGGAAGGAAGCGAACATGAGCTCCAGGACTTCTGGTTATGGTTGGACAACAGATCAGAAATCACGGCGTCGGACCAATAAACGTCAGACGGGGCGCGCGCGGCGACAAAGATCTCTTGCGAGGGAAGTGTTGGAAGGGCGGATTGTGCTAGCGGCGTTGGTCGCCGACGTGCTCTCGGGAACGGCGGACACAGCGGTCGTGGGCACTGTCTACGAAGATCTGAACTCTAATGGCATCAGAGACAACGGCGAGGACGGCATCGCCGGCTGGAGAGTGTACCTGGATCTGGACAATAGCGGCACGCGGAACACCGATGCCGTCGGCACCCTGGAGCCTTCAGCAAACACGAATGGTGACGGCGACTTCGTCATCGATCACTTGATTGCCGGAAACTACCGGGTGGCCGAAGTAGTGCCTGCGGGATGGACGCCGACCTCTCCCGTCTCTCAAGACGTGACGGTCGTGCAAAGCCATGACACGCGCGTCAACTTCTTCAATTTCAGTGGCGGCGAGATCGTCGGGACCGTCTGGAACGATTTGAGCATTCCGCCGGATGGCATTCGCGACGGCAGCCCTGGCGCCTATACCGACCCAGGATTGGCGAATTGGACAGTATTTCTCGATCTCAACGACAATCGGGCATTTGATGCCGACGAGCCCTCGACGCTAACGAATGCCGACGGCAGCTATTCTTTTTCCAATCTGCCGCCTGGCGACTACGAGGTGACGGAAGTATTGCCAGCCGGCTGGGACGTGTCACCGACATTTGACATCCGGCAAACGGCGGGAGTCGTTGCGCGGCAACAGGTCGTGCAAGACTTTGCGAACTTCAGCACGTCAAACGGTTCGATCCAGGGCACGATCTGGAATGATCTCAATGCCGATGGAATCCGCGACGCGGATCCTTCGACTGGTGACTATACGGAACCGGGCCTTGGAGGCTGGACCGTGTACTTGGATTTGAACAACAACCTCGTGGCGGACGCTGGTGAGCCCACATCGCTGACGGATGCAAATGGTGACTATGCGTTTATCAGCCTGGCAGCCGGTGACTATGAAGTGACGGAGGTCTTGCCGAGCGGCTGGAATGTCTCGCCGACCTACGATGTCAGGCAGACCGTGGCGGTGTACGGCGGCACAGCTTCGACGGCTGGGGACTTTGCAAACTTCACAGTACAAAATGGTTCCATTCGCGGGGTCGCCTGGAATGACGTCAATCGTAATGGCGTGCGCGATATCAACGGGCTGACGGGCGAGTTTCTCGATCCCGCACTTGCCAATTGGACCATATTCCTGGACCTGAACCGCGACCGCATCATGGAAGCCGGCGAACCAACGACTCTGACCGATGCCGCTGGCGGCTATACGTTCACCGACTTACAGATCGGTGACTACGAAGTTCAGGAGATCCTGCCGAGTGGCTGGGAAGCTTCCACGACGTTTAGCGACAGCCAAACGGTGACCGTCTTTTCGGGAGTCGAATCGGTCGCACGCGACTTCGCAAACTTCGACGTGGCAGCGTCCGTTCCCGGTTCGGTGCGCGGCGTGGTTTGGAATGACATCAACGGCAACGGACTTCGCGAGGCAAGTGACGCCGGTCTCTCGGGCTGGACCGTATTCATCGATCAGAATGCTGATGGCGTACTTGGCGCGGGCGAGCCAGAAGCCACGTCCGGTGCGGATGGCGCCTACACAATCTCTGGGGTTGCGACGGGATCGGTAAGTATCTACTTGCAGCCCACCGTGGGGTGGCGGGCAACGGCACCGGTGACGAGTTCTCGAGCGATTGCGCTCAAGAGTGGCGAGACCAAATTGGGCTTGGACTTCGGCGTGGTTGCACTGAAGGACTCATCGATCTCGGGCGTTGTATTCGCAGATAGGAACAAGGATGGCATTCGTACCGCAGGTGAACGCGGGTTGGCGGGCATCAGCGTTTATCTGGATCTCAACGACAATTCAATGTTCGACGCGGGAGAGCCCGAAACCCAGACGTCGGCAGATTTATACTACACCCCGTCGGTCGACGAGGCCGGCGCCTACCGGTTCACGCATCTTGCACAAGGCACTTTCGCAGTACGAGCCATTTTTCCCGCCGTTCTGGATGCGACGCCCGTTGGTGAACGCAAACACGTCGTTACGATTGGACAGACGGAAGATCGAACAGGTGTCGATTTCGCGGCAGTGTTCCGCCCAAATGAGATCCATGGCACGCTGTACGACGATGCGAACGGAAGTCACGTGCGGGATCCCGGCGAAGCCGGGATTGGCGGCACGACGATCTTCGTCGACCTGAATCGCAACAACAGTCTGGATTCCGGCGAGCCAACGACCGTCACGCTGCCAGATGGCTCGTATGCTTTCACCGACCTGTCTCCCGGCGCCTACGTGATTCGCGAGATCGTTTCACCCGGACATACACAGATATCTCCCACCACGGTGGGTGGAATTCTCTGGCCGAGCGGAGTCAGCAATGCTGCCGTCGGTATCGTTAGTCCGATCGAAATTACTACCGCTTTGGCTGTGGGAGAATCGCATCACCAATCAGTAAGCATCACGCTGCCAACGACGGGAGCATTGACCAACCTGGTCGATGTGTTTCTGTTGTTTGACGACACGGGAAGCTTCGTCAACAACAGTCCCATCGTGCGGGCGGCCTTCCCGGATATCATTTCACAGTTGCAGGCGTCACTGACGGGAATCGATTTAGGATTTGGAGTTGGACGCTTTGAAGAGTATGCCAATTTCGCGTCGGAATACTCGACTGGGCGGCCATTCGTACTGAATCAGCCAATCGTTGCCGCCAGCACCTCAGGATACATGACCGCGATCCAAGCGGCACTCAATCGGACTACGCCCGGCTATGGCGGCGATGAGCCAGAGACCGACATTGAGGCCTTGTACCAATTGGTGACGGGCCTCGGCTTTGACGGTAACAACAACGGGTCGGTGCTGGACAGCGGCCCGGCGGGACTCGCCACGACGCAAATCAGCCCGGGCGGCAGCGGTGACGTCCCGTCGTTCGCATCGTTCACGGCCGATGCAGCCAATTCAGTCATGCTTGCGGATGGCAGTCTCGGCGGCGGCGGTTTTCGTGCCGGCGCACTTCCGATCGTGCTCCTGGCGACCGACACCGGATTTGCCTATCAGCCGATGGGTGAAACTTCCGTAGTAGGGATCGGTGGACTGACGCTGCCGATCGCATCGTTGACGCAAACCTCGCGGGCAACGACCCCGTTTAATTCGGGCGCCGGGCTTCAAGAAACGATCACTGGGCTCAATGCACTCGGCGCGTTGGTCATTGGGCTTGGAACGAACAGTCAATCAATGCTCGATCCGCGACAAGGACTGGAGTCCATTTCAAAGCTGACGGGCGCGACAAATCAATCCACGGCCACCATCGCCAACGGAACGGCCGACCCGATTGCACCGGGAGATCCGCTCTACTTTCAGATTGCGTCCGGGTTCAGCACTAGTGTCGCCAACGGAATCGTCAGCGCGATCCAAAACGCGGTGACCAATGTTGCCATGAACATTACCGTTCAGGCGTCTGATCCACGCGTCCAGATTATCAACCATTCCGGCGTGATAAACGGCGTGGGAGCGGGGTCCAGGGCGACGTTTAATATCGAGTTTGTTGGGGACGGTATTCCCCGCCGCTTTGACTTGCAGTTTGTGCGAGCAGGCACGAACGTGGTTTTGGGGTCGATTCCAGTCGTGATCGGCACGCCGATTCCTGGGGATGGGTATGGGTTTGAAGACCTTGACGAAGGAGAGATCTGCGACAGTGTCGACTTTGGCAACTCGATCGACAGTGTCACCACAGTCATCGCGCGTCACATCTTCTACAACCAGTCGAAGTTTGACGGCAACAGTTCGGACATCAACGCCTCCGACGATGCGGCAATTGCCACCGACAAGGTTGCCCTGCAGTTCAGCGGCACAACGACGGCTCCGCTCTCCGCATTCACCAGCTACAGCCGCGGTATCAACGGCGTCATGGTGGATCTTGCCGATGCGGCGGGCACGCTCTCCTTGGCAGACTTCACGTTCAAGGTCGGCACGAGCAGCACCGTCAGTGGCTGGGCCAACGCTCCGTCTCCAAGCGGCTTCTCGGTCCGAGCGGGCGCGGGTGTGGGTGGCGCCGACCGCGTCGAGATCATCTGGGCCAACAATGCCATTCAAAACTCCTGGCTGCAGGTGATCGTCGAAGGTAACGACTCGCTTGGCGGCAACAACACTAACACGGGATTGGCCACCAGCGACGTGTTCTTCTTCGGGAACAAGATTGGCGATACCTTTATCAGTTCGCCGACGACGATCGTCAGCACCGCCGCTGCCGATGCGCTGGCCGCCCGGAACAATCCGGGCATCCTCCAGCCGATTACCAATGTTTACGACTTCGATCGTAACCAGACGGTAAGTGCCGGTGACGAACTCGCCGCCCGTAACAATGGCGGCTTCTTGACTCGTAACCTGGAGTGGACGGCAACGGCCGGGCCCCTGGTGGCCGAAGGTGGCAATGACTTGGGTTCCGCCATGGCATCGGCCCTGGCGATGTCGTCAGGCGGCCGCGTCGAGCAACGCGTCCCGCCTTTTGTCATCCCCGATCGCCACCGAATCGCTGCACGACATAATCGCCAGATCGACGAGTATTTCCGCGAGACGATGGTCGAGCATGCACCAAGTACACGCAAAACGAACTCAAACTCGAGTCCGATCGCGGCGGCATTCGACATTGACGACGAGTTGCTTGAAGACCTGATTGCGGCCCGTTAGTCGATCGAGATGAATCCGAAGCAGTTGGGAGCCGTTTCGGGTGGCGGCGAATCGCAGAGCGAATCGGCAAACGCCGCTTCTGCCGAGAAAAGCGTTACCGTGCTTTTCCCGGCGATCAGCGAGGCGGATGGGGAGGGATTCGAACCCCCGGTACGGTTTCCCGTACAGCGGTTTTCAAGACCGCCGCATTAGACCACTCTGCCACCCATCCGAGATGCCGGCGGAAGCCCGCCTCAGCAGGCTCTTTCGCCGCGCGGATTCGCCGCTTTCAAGTCTAGCAGCGCGGCGGATGGGAACAAGGCGGAACGAGGGCTCATCGGCACGCGGCGTGCACGGAAGGCTTTCCAGGAGGAATTCGACTGGGGAGGCAGTTCGTAATGAGTACCAAGATTCTGCTGGGTTTGCTGCTTGGTCCGTGGGGGTGTATTCAGTTCAGCGCGGGGTCCGACGCGGCTGAGTATGTCTTCCGCGGAACCTGGCAAACCGTGAACCGCCCGCTCGACGGCGAAATGTCGTGCATTGTGACCCCGACGGCCAGGCATGCGTGGCAGGGAAGGTTTTACGGAATTTGGCAAGGCGTCGAGTTCGACTACATCGTGAATTTCACCGGACCGCCGAAGGATCTGAAGGGGTCGGCGATTATCGATGGCGCAAGTTACGAGTGGCGTGCCTGGATCACACGCGACGCGATGAGAGCCAATTTCGCAGGGAGCCGTTACGAGGGCTCGTTTGATCTCAAGCGAATCAGTTCTCTGGAAATTGCTCGCAAGGCGACGATACCGAAGACGACCGCAGCTTCGCCTTAGGATGCACGCGTTGTCAGAAAACCCTCACTAACTCCAACGCAGTCATTGACGACGTAAGCTCACAGAACGAGCGAGCCGGACTGGCCGTGAGGCTGGTGATCTTGCGGCGCTGTCAATTTAGGGGCGGGAGCAAGTTGCGGTTTTCGACCGAGGATCGAAGCGATTGGCAAGGAAAGGGCGAGCGAGGCGTACACGGCGAACATCGATAGCGGCGAAAGCCTTTTCTCGAAACCGGGCGTGAGCCGGCGGGGGACGACGTAGTAGTCGGTCACGTAAGCCAGGGCCGAAGTGGCGATGCCGCCGATGATCGCCGCTCGGTTACTGCCCCGGCGTGCGCGACCGCCGAACGCGGCTTCGTATACGCCGGCCCACGAGGTAATGGCCAAGGTGTTCAGGGCGATTCCGGCACCCGTATGCTTGAGGGAAACTTCGTCCTCGCGAGCAGCCGAGTCGCCCCAGAGGATATGACTGACCGCGTTTAGCGGCGCCACGGCGTTTCGCTCCTCAGCCTCGCCACACAGCGTAACGACCGCGGTGGTCGCTGCGCTGGCAGGTACCGCGGTGGCCAGGGTATGCACCAGCCAGGTCGTAACTTGCTCGGAGAGCGTTGGCGTTGGGGGGCCAGATTTGCGCGTCATCGAGGATTTCCGGTCGGGCATGGTCGCACCTCGTCATTGAGAGACCTGGGGAAGCAATATGGTCGGCCAACGGCCGCCACGCTTGCCGAATCCCTCGCCGATGCATCCGGCGTGCCAAACTCGCCCTCAACCCACGGACGAATCGGCCGGTGGTTTGACCAACCAACTGCGGGTGCCCATCGTCAGGTAGATCGAGTCTTCCTGGAGAAGGCCGCACATTTCGGACAGGAAGGCCAGGAAGACCCTCATCTTGTCACGGCCGGCAAACGAGACTTCGTACCGCTCATGCAGGTCGGTGAAGACCTTCTGGCCGTCGGGCGAGGTCCACTGGCCGCGGATATTGCTGACTTCGTGCGTGAGGCCGCCAAAGTTTGCCAGGAAGAACCGCTCGAAGATATCGCGTGCGAGCAGCTCGTCGCGGCCATAGGCTGGGTCGACCACCTTGTCGGCGGGGACATAGAACACCGCCACCCGACCGAGCGGAACGAGGGAGTCGCTGATGCTTGAGAGGTTGGACATGCGTGTAAGAGCGAGCGAAGGGTCTTGGAATGTCTAATTGTACGCGACCAAAGCGCAGCGAGCGGTTTGCGGTGACGGTTCCCGGGGCGGTCCGGCGTTGACCGGGGCCAGCGGGGATGCTAGAAATTTGGGTTTGGCATCTTGCCGGCAGGCCCTAGCGTGGGCCGTCCGGTTTTTTCGACATGCGGAGAATCCAACCGTGGGCGGTATCAGCGAGCGGCACAAGGAAATCAAACGTCGGCGTCATCGCCGCAAGAAGCTGGCCCAACTGCACGGACGGCTGAAGAAGGCTACGGTCTCTGAAAAGGCTGTCATTGCCCAGAAGGTCCGGAATCTGACGGCCGGCGCGGAGTTGTTGATCGAGCGGTGGGGCTTGGCCGAGAGCAGTCGCTAGGCATTCCTTTTGGCGGTGCGAGCACTGTCGGACGGAGTTGCGAGTGTCCGCAGCCCCTATTCTGCCTGGGTTGGTGAAGCGTCCGTGACGACGCGATAGGCATTCGGCGCCGACGATTCGACTCGGTAGCTTGCTCCGTCGCGAGGTTCTATAGCGGTGTGGTTCCCGTCGGCCTGAGCCTCCGGCTGAGACATAAATTTCAGTTTCGCCTCGCGGCACATCTCGTGACGGCGAATGAAGTGTGCCGGCAACTCGAACTTCTGTTCGCCCACGCGGTAGGCGACGGTCAAAGTCGACGGATTGCTCACGGTGAACTCGATCGAGGCACTTTTGGGTCGGCCGAACATCTGCACGGCATAAAAAACCCCGGTGTGTTCGCTCCTGGCAATTGCAACGCCGGTCTGCTGCACGGCAGGGCGAAGCATATTTCTGCGATGCCCGGGTGACTCTTTCCAACCACGCACGAAATCTTTGGCCAGCTCGCCCGTGGTAAAGCCGGTGGTTTCGAATCGGTAGGCGATGTTTTCTGCCACCAGGCAGTACTCGTAGTCGAATTTGCGGGCCCGCTCGGCTGGACGCGAGTCGTCAGCGGTGTGCCCGTAGAGATCGCGTTGGGCCATGAACTCGGCAAAATACTGCGCGGCCTGAGTTAAGTGGGGCGATTTCTTCAGGGCGGACAGCTCCTTTCGCGCGCGAAATCGATTCGTCAGCTTGACGATTTTCTCGGCAGCCGCCTGCAGATCGGGAGTGGACTGCGGGCGGTAGGGCCCCGGAGCTTCCACCTTTATCGTTTCGCGCGCTTGCTCTTCGACCTGCTGGGCGCGGCCCGCCGAAACACCGACCACCACGAAAAGTACCGCACAAGCCGCCGCCCGCTGCATGATCCGTCTCCCAAAAATGGTCATTGGCAGACGAATCGGGGTGCAAATCCCGCGCCTCGGATGGTGGGCGGCGACTAATGTGCTGTTGCCGGTTCTTCCTCGGGCGACTCGCTGCGCTCGAACGTAAACGCGCCGTCTCGATAGTCGATGCGGATCGTCACGCCCTCGCCGAAGCGACCCTTGAGGATCTCACCCGCCAGCGGGTTCTGCAGTTGCTGCTGGATCACGCGTTTCAGCGGACGAGCACCGTAGGTCGGGTCGTAGCCTTCCGCGGCGATCGCGTCGAGCGCTTCGTCCGTGACCACCAGCTTCATGTCGCTTTGTTCAAGCTGGTTCGCCAGGCGCTTGACCTGCAGGCCGACGATCTTGCGAATCTGCGCCCGATCGAGCGGATGGAAGATGATCGTTTCGTCGATGCGGTTGAGGAACTCGGGCAGGAAGTTTTGCCGCAGAACGCCAAGCACGGCGTCGCGTATCTCTTCCTGGCTGCCGCCCTCCTGCGTGATCTGCTGGATCAGCTGACTGCCAAGATTCGAGGTCATCACGATGATCGTGTTCGTAAAGTCGACGGTGCGGCCGTGGCTGTCGGTCAGCCGACCGTCGTCGAGCACCTGCAGGAGCACGTTGAACACGTCGCGATGGGCTTTTTCGATTTCGTCGAGCAGCACCACACTGTAGGGACGACGACGCACGGCCTCGGTCAGGCGGCCGCCTTCTTCGTAGCCGACGTAGCCCGGGGGCGCGCCGATCAGGCGGCTGACGGTGTGCCGCTCCATGAATTCGCTCATGTCGATGCGGACGATGGCGTTTTCGTCGTCGAAGAGTACTTCGGCGAGCGCTTTGCAAAGTTCTGTTTTGCCCACGCCCGTGGGACCCAGGAAAATGAACGAGCCGATCGGCCGGTTCGGGTCCTGCAGTCCCGAGCGGTTGCGGCGAACGGCGTTGGCGACGGCCTCGACGGCTTCGTCCTGGCCGATCACGCGCTGGTGCAGACGCTCTTCGAGCACCAGCAGCTTGTGACGCTCGGTCTCGAGCATGCGAGTGACCGGAATTCCCGTCCAGGCGCTGACCACCTCGGCGATTTCGTCGGGGCCGACTTCCTGACGCAGCAGGCGACGCTGAACGACGGCGGGTTCTGCGTTGCCGGCCGCTTCAACCTTCGCGGCAAGTTGCCGGCGCTGGTTGTCGAGCTCATAGAGCTTCTGATAGTCGGCTTCCGAAATGAGCTGACCCCCAGCCTGTTTTTCCCGAATGCTGTTGTTCAGCTTGTCGAATTCGAGGTCGACTGCCGAGAGCTTCGCCCGGAGTTCCTGAACGTTGCCTACGCCCAGCTTCTCGGCTTCCCACTGTTCGCGAAGGTTGGCCAGCTTGGCGCGGAGCTCCTGCATCTCGTCTTCGAGCTCGGCTAGGCGTTCGCGGGCATGCTCTTCGGTTTCTTCGGCGAGCTGTCGAGCGGCGAGTTCGAGTTGCGTGAGCCGTCGCTGGACTTCGTCGATCTCGGTCGGCACACTTTCGAGCTCCATTGCCAGTCGGCTCATGGATTCATCCACCAGGTCGATGGCCTTGTCTGGCAGGAATCGATCGGTGATGTAGCGATGCGAGAGTTTGGCCGCGGCCACGAGCGCGGAATCTTTGATCTTCACACCCTTGTGATGGGCTTCGTAACGAGGTTTGAGCCCACGGAGAATCGCGATCGTGTCCTCGACGCTGGGTTCGTTCACGTACACGGGCTGGAAGCGACGTTCGAGCGCGGCGTCCTTTTCGATGTACTTGCGATACTCGTCAAGCGTGGTGGCGCCCACACAGCGGAGCTCGCCACGCGCGAGAGCCGGCTTGAGCAGGTTCGCCGCGTCGTTGCCGCCTTCGGCAGCGCCAGCTCCGACGACCGTGTGCAATTCATCTATGAACAGGATGACGCTACCGCCGGAGCTCTGGGTTTCCTTGAGCACGGCCTTGAGGCGTTCTTCGAACTCGCCGCGGAACTTAGTGCCGGCGATCAGCGCGCCGAGATCGAGGGCGATGACGCGTTTGTTCTTGAGGCTCAAGGGGACGTCGCCTTGCACGATGCGCAGGGCGAGGCCTTCGGCGATCGCGGTCTTGCCGACGCCCGGCTCTCCGATCAGCACCGGATTGTTCTTGGTACGGCGCGAAAGGACCTGGATCACGCGGCGGATCTCCTGATCGCGGCCGATGACAGGGTCGAGCTTGCCTTGCTGGGCGCGCTCGACCAGGTCGATGCCGTACTTTTCCAGGGCCTGGAACTTCCCCTCAGGGGATTGATCGGTCACGCGCTGGCTGCCGCGGACGGCTTGCAGAGCCTTGAGCACGGAGCCTTCGTCGATGGCGTTCAGCTTGAGGACGGTCTTGGCCTTCGAATCGATCTGGGTGAGCGCCAGCAGCACGTGCTCGGTCGAAGTGAACTCGTCCTTCATCGCCTCAGCCTGCTTCTGAGCGGCTTCGAGGACCTTCACCACGCCTTCGCCCAGACCGGGCATGGCGCCGCCGGAAGCCTGCGGCAGGTGATTGAGCTCGGCATCGATAATCTTTTCGAGCTGGCCGCGGTTGGCGCCGATCTTCTCGAGGATCGGGCGGACGATACCGTCGGTCTCGGCCACGAGCGCGCTCAGCAAGTGGATTGGCTCGATCTGCGGATTGCCGCGATCGGCTGCCGTCTCTTGAGCGCGTTGAATTGCCTCTTGGGCTTTGATTGTGAATTTGTCGAACCGTACGGCCATGATCGAGACCTCGCTCGATGGATGCGATGGGAGTTGGAAAGTGTCGCTTGCTGATTGAACGCCGAGCGAGATGGCTTCTGGCCCGGTTCTAGACGATTACGCGGCAACGCGCTTTCGGGTGTGACCCATCAGCGCGTTGCCGCGTGAAATTCCGAATGCCCCACGCGAGGGCTCGGCTTTACTCTTTGACTTCGAACTCGGCGTCAACCACCTCGTCATCGCCGGGCTTCTTACCACTTTCGGCCGAGGCACCAGCGCCCGCTGCGCCAGCTCCGGCCTGCTGCGATTCGTAGAGCACTTTGCTCAGGGCATGCGAGGCCTGTTCGAGCTCGGCGGTGGCTGCCTTGATGGCGTCGACGTTCTCACCCTTGGCGGCTTCGCGCACCTTGGCGACGGCCGATTCGAGCGGCTGCTTGTCCGCATCCTTCAGCTTGTCGCCGTGCTCCTTGATGAGCTTTTCGACGCTATAGGCCATGGAGTCCGCCTGGTTACGAGCTTCGGCCAGGGCACGCTTCTTCTTGTCTTCGTCGGCGTGCAGTTCGGCGTCCTTGCGCATCTTTTCGATCTCGGATTCGTTGAGCCCGCTCGACTGTTCGATGCGGACGCTCTGTTCCTTGCCGGTGCCGAGTTCTTTGGCCGACACGTTGAGGATGCCGTTGGCGTCGATGTCGAACTTGACTTCGATCTGCGGCACGCCGCGCGGCGCCGGCGGAATGCCTTCGAGGTTGAACTGACCGAGCAGCCGGTTGTCTTCGGCCATCTCGCGTTCGCCCTGGAAGACGCGAATCGTCACGGCGGTCTGGCTGTCAGCCGCGGTGCTGAAGGTCTGCTTGCGCTCGGCCGGAATCGTGGTGTTCTTCTCGACGAGCTTGGTCATGATCCGGCCCTCGGTCTCGATACCGAGCGAGAGCGGAGTCACGTCGAGCAGCAGCACGTCCTGCACTTCGCCGGCCAGCACACCACCCTGAATCGCGGCGCCGATGGCCACGACTTCGTCCGGATTGACGCCCTTGTGGGGCTCCTTGCCGAACATCTTGGTGACGAGCTCCTGCACCTTCGGGATGCGGGTCGAACCGCCGACCAGCACCACCTCGTCGATCTCGCTGGGCTGCAGCTTGGCGTCCTTCAGAGCCTGCGTGAGCGGGCCGCGGCAGCGCTCGATCAGGTGATCGACGAGCTGCTCGAACTTGCTGCGGGTGATGCTCATCTGCAAGTGTTTGGGACCGTTCGCGTCGGCCGTGATAAACGGCAGATTGATGTCCGTGGTACTGGCCGAACTGAGCTCCTTCTTGGCCTTTTCACAGGCTTCCTGCAGGCGTTGCAGGGCCATCGTGTCCTTGCGCAGGTCGATGCCGTTCTCTTTCTTGAACTCATCGGCCACGTAGTTGATCAGCACGCCGTCGAAGTCGTCGCCACCAAGGTGCGTATCGCCATTGGTGCTGATGACGCGGAACACGCCTTCAGCCACTTCAAGGATCGAGACGTCAAACGTACCGCCGCCAAGGTCGAACACGACGATTTTCTCGTGTTCCTTGCGGTCTAGGCCATAAGCCAGCGCGGCCGCGGTCGGTTCGTTGATAATGCGCGCTACTTCCAAGCCGGCAATTTGACCAGCGTCCTTGGTCGCCTGACGCTGGGCGTCGTTGAAGTAAGCCGGCACCGTGATCACGGCCTTATTTACCTTGTGACCAAGGTACGATTCGGCTGCTTCCTTAAGTTTGCGGAGAATGCGGGCCGAAACTTCCGGCGGAGTGTACTCCTTGTCGCCGATCTTAACCTTCACGTAGTCGTCGGCCCCGCCGGTGACGCCGTAAGGGACCATCTTCTCTTCGCTCTGGACCTCGCCGTGACGACGCCCCATGAAGCGCTTGATCGAGTAAACGGTTTTGGTGGGATTGGTCACGGCCTGCCGGCGGGCCAAGTCGCCGACCAACACGTCGCCCTTGTCCGTGAAGGCCACGACGCTGGGGGTCAGCCGGTTGCCTTCCTGATTGGGAATTACCTTGGCTTCCTTGCCTTCCATAACCGCGACCACGGAATTCGTGGTCCCCAGGTCGATCCCAATAATCTTTTCGCCTTTAGCCATGCCGGGCTCCTTTCACCTAATGATCGAGGCGGCCCGATTGCGTGTCGGGCGGCCGCCATTTGCTTGTTATATGTGTTGAGATTCAGAAGTGGTTGTTTTCGAAGGGGGATCTCGCCGCGCTACGGTTGGAGTTCAGAACGCCACCTGGGCAGGGCAAGATGCCGCTGACGGTAAATAGCAAGTGGTATGCCGCACCTGTAGCGGGACGCCTAACCAAGCGATAACCGCAAGCAAATATAGGACTTAAGAGCGGGTACTGCGCCTCGGCAAGAGCGGCTGTCTGTGCCACACTGGAAATGCCTGCCGTTTTGGCAGCACGAAATCGCACGAGTCTCGCCGCTGCCGCTTTGACAATGGGCACTGGGATCGACCCTGGTGGGCTAGAGTTTTCAAGGACTGAATCGCTTGCTGGACCTAGAACACGAGGCCTCTCATGCTGCTCGCGCACCCGTCCGTCCTGTCGCCTGGCGAAGGTGATAAGTACCTGGCAGGGCCTTTTGAAATCACGGCCCGGGTCTTGGGTTCGCAGTCCGGTGGCGCGTTTGAACTCTACGAACTGGCGCTTGGACCTGCGACGGTCGACTACCACGTGCACCATCACATGGACGAGACGATCGTGGTCCTGGAGGGTGAAATCGAGTTCGTCGTCGAAGGTGAGACTTTTCGACGGCGGGCTGGCTCCGTAGCCTTTATTCCGCGAGGCCTGCACCACGGCGTCTCGAATCGTGGACCGGAACGGGCGCGGGCGCTGATCCACTTCAACCCGTCGGGCAATCAGCACGAGTACTTTCGGGAACTCGAGCGGCTGTTTGCCGCGCCCGAGCCCGATGCCATGGCTCTTTCGGCATTACAGAAGCGATACGATCAGGAGCTGGTCACCCCGGGGGAGTAGTACCCTCAAATCCGCGGGAATTGCCGGTTCGGAACTCTGGTCAGCCGCAGACAATGCTCCCGATCGTCCCCTATACTTCTGCTACTGGGCGCGGTCGCTTGACACTCAGAATTGACCCAAGTACAAGGTGGGTCGACTCTTTGAACCGCGCGGCTCGTCGGTTCGGCTCGACTTCAACCCTTACTAACAAGCACTACACCTATGGCGCGGGAGAAGGCACCCAAGAAATCCTCGGGAAGCTCTCCGTCGCGCGCGCCCTCGCTGCAGGATCTGCGGACGAAGATCGATAAGATCGACCAGCAGCTCGTGGCGCTCATGAACGAACGGGCGCAGCACGCCCTGGAGATCGGCAAAATCAAGAATCGCGACGGGATGGCAGCTTATGCCCCCGCACGCGAGGACGAGGTGCTGTGCCGGGTCGCCTCGCTGAGCCAAGGGCCGCTCGCCGAACGATCTCTGCGAGCAATCTTCCGCGAGCTGATCAGCGGATCGCGGTCGCTCGAAAAGGCGCTTCGCGTTGCGTATCTCGGGCCGGCCTACAGCTACAGTCACCTGGCAGCGATCCACCGCTTTGGCCAGAGCGTGGAACTGGTGCCCGTGGCAAATATTGCCGCGGTATTCGAGGAGATCAACCGCCGACAGGCCGACTTTGGACTGGTGCCGATCGAAAACTCGACTGACGGCCGGGTGACCGACACGCTGGACATGTTCACCCGGATGCCGGCCAAGATCTGCGGCGAGGTCCAACTGCGGATCCACCACACGCTGTTGGGCAAATGCCCGCGGAGCGAGGTGCAGGAGGTCTACAGCAAGCCGCAGGCGATCTCGCAATGCCGCAATTGGCTGGCGAAGCATCTTCCCGGTGCACGGTTGATCGAAGTGACGAGCACGTCAACGGCGGCGCAGATTGCGTCAGAAAAGCCTGGCGCCGCGGCGATCGCGAGCCTGCAGGCCGGCGTGCAATATGGCCTGGATGCGCTGGCCCAGGACATCGAGGACAACAAGGCGAACCTGACCCGCTTCGCTGTGATTGGGGACGAAACAGGTCCTCGGACGGGCAAGGACAAGTGTGCCTTGATGTTCGAGGTGGCCCATCAGCCGGGGGCCCTGGCCGATGCGATGAATGTCTTCAAGCGGACAAAGCTGAATCTGACCTGGATCGAATCGTTCCCGATTGCCCGGCCCGAGGGGGGCTACATGTTCTTCGTGGAGCTCGAGGGGCACGAGGCCGAGCCCCGGGTTCGGAAGGCGATCGGCTCACTGGAGAAAAAAGCCGTCCGATTGGAGGTTCTGGGGTCCTACGCAAAGATGGCACCGGTCGAGTAAAACAGTAGGGATGGCGTCCGTCAGCCCCCGCTTTGCCGGGGATTCTTTTTTTAACGTCACACACAATCATCAACCACGCTTCCATGATCATCATTTTGAAATCCGGCGCCACCGACGAACAAGTCGACCACGTTGTGGAAAAGGTCGAGTCGCTTGGTCTCAACGCCCATCTCAGCCGCGGCACGCATCGCACGATCATCGGCGTGATCGGCGACGAGTCGCAGTTTCAGCCCGAGCAGTTTCAAGTGCTCCCCGGCGTGTCGGAAGTGATTCGCGTATTGCCGGCGTACAAGCTGGCGAGTCTTGACGCGCATCCCGAGCCGAGCGTGGTACCGGTGCGGAAGGTGAAGGTCGGCGGCGGCCACCTGGCGATGATCGCCGGCCCCTGCGCCATCGAAAATGCAGAGCGGCTCGATACGATTGCCAAGGCGGTTAAGGCCGCCGGCGCGAACATCTTGCGAGGCGGCGCGTTTAAGCCGCGCACGAGTCCTTATGCCTATCAAGGCATGGGTGAAGAGGGACTGAAGATCCTCCGCGAGGTGGGGGACAAGTACGACATGCCGGTCGTCACGGAAGTGATGGATCCGCGGCGTGTCGAACTGGTCGACAAGTACACCGACATGATTCAAATCGGCGCTCGCAACATGCAGAACTTCACGCTGCTCACCGAAGTGGGTCAGACCAAGAAACCTGTGCTGCTGAAGCGCGGAATGAGCGCGACGGTGGTCGACCTGCTGATGAGTGCCGAGTACATCCTCTCGCAAGGCAATCCCCACGTGGTGCTGTGCGAGCGGGGGATCAAGAGCTTTGACACTTCGACGCGCAATCTGTTCGACGTAGCGGCGGTGCCGGCCTGCAAGGCATTGTCGCATCTGCCGATCATCGTTGACCCCAGCCACGCGACCGGACGTCCGGATTTGATTCCGCCGTGTGCGATGGCGGGTGTGGCCGCCGGCGCCGACGGCGTGCATATCGAGGTGCACAACTGCCCCGAGGAGGCCATGTCCGACGGCCCGCAGGCCCTGCTGCCGGATCAGTACACCAAGATCGCCGGTCAACTGCGGCAGCTCGCGGAGTTGATGGGTAAGAGCTTCGGGTAAGCAGAGTAGCACGCTCGGCTTGACGGGCGAGCCTGGCACGCAGAATGTGGTTCAGTAACTCTCTTGTGGGCGGTGAAAGAAGGATCAGCATGCGTCGACCGTTTATAGCCGGCAATTGGAAGATGAACCTGGATCGGGCTGCGGTGGTGGAGCTTGCCAAGGCGCTGGCCGAGAAGGCGGCTTCGTTTGCGGACGTGGAGATCGCGGTGTTTCCGCCCTCGGTCTACATCGACGCCGTGCGCGAGGCGGCCGCCGGCACCCCGTTGGGATACGGCGCGCAGAACTTCTATCACGAGGCGAACGGGGCCTTCACCGGCGAGATCAGCGCGGCGATGCTGCTCGACCTGGGTTGCGACTACGTGATCCTGGGGCATAGCGAGCGGCGGCACATCCTCGGTGAGACCGATGCCGACGTGAATAAGAAGGTGCATGCAGCCCTGGCGGCTGGCCTGGTGCCAATCGTGTGCGTGGGTGAGTTGCTCTCAGAACGCGAGGCGGGGCAGACGAACGAGGTCATCCGGGCGCAGTTTGACGGATCGCTGGCAGGGCTCTCCGCCGAGCAAATGACCGGCGTAGTGATCGCCTACGAGCCGGTTTGGGCCATTGGAACTGGAAGAGTAGCCACGCCGGAGCAGGCGGAGGAGGTCCATAGAGAGCTTCGCAAATTGCTGACTGACCGCTACAATGGCCACGTTGCCGAGAGCGTCCGGATTCAATACGGCGGGAGCGTGAAAGCCAGTAATGCCGCGGAGCTGCTGGCCAAGGAGAACGTCGACGGAGCCCTGGTCGGCGGCGCCAGCCTGAAAGCGGACGAGTTTTTGGGCATTGTGGCCGCCGCTCACCGCTAGCCGCACCGGCCTTTCGACCCGCGGCACGATTGCCCTCGCACACAGAACGAGCGACAACGATTGTCGCTTGAATCGATTACGACTTCGGCTCAGCCACAGAAAGAACTGTTCAGTCATGAGCACACTTTTAGCCATCCTGCTGTTTGTCACCTCCGTGTTCTTGATCCTACTGGTGCTGATCCAGCGCGGCCGCGGCGGCGGACTGGCCGGCGCGTTTGGCGGCCTGGGCGGTCAAAGCGCCTTCGGCACGAAGGCCGGCGACTTGTTCACGCGGATTACGATCGTCGTGGCCACCGTCTGGATTCTGCTCTGTGCGGCCTCAGTGAAGTTGCTTAACAACACAGGTAACAATCTGTTGAGCAACCAGTTGGGGGCAACCTCGGCGAAGTCATCACTGGACGAAGCGGCCTCGAAGGCTCCGGCCGACTCGAAGGGCGGTGCGCCTGCGGATGGTAAAGCCGCCGCTCCGGCGACCGACGGCAAGACTCCGGCGGAAGGCCCGGCCCCGGCCGCCGAAACACCGGCTGCCGCCCCCGCGAGTGAGACGCCGGCTGCCGACGCCCCCGCCAAATCTGAATAGCCGCCACGCACGTTCTGCAGAGGAACTCGCTCTTTGCTACTCAGCATGACCGGCTTCGGTGAGGCGCAGCGGAAGAATGCCACCATGGCAGTCTCGGTTGAAGTGCGCACCATCAACAGCCGCTACTTCAAGCTCACAGTCCGCTCAGGCGAAGGCTACTCGATGCTTGAGCCGCTGGTCGAAGGTCAGGTGCGCGAGCACATCAAGCGTGGCACCATTCAGGTCTCACTGCGGATCGACCGGGCCCGCTCGAGCGATGATTACCGGCTCGATCCCGCGGTACTCTCGGGCTATCGAAATCAGCTCGACAAGCTGTATCGCGAGTGGCACGTTTCGCAGCCCGTGGGCGTGGAGAACCTGCTGGCGCTCCCCGGCGTGGTTCAGCAGAACGGCGCCTCGAGCTTCGAAGTCGAGCGCGATTGGCCGCTGGTCCGCGAAACGCTGGAAGAGGCGATGCGGCAGATGACCAAGATGCGGGCCGACGAAGGCCGGGCAATGGCCGCCGACCTGGCGGCGAACTGCGCGACCGTGGCCGGCGAGTTGGACGCCATCGACGCCCGGGCGCCGCTGGTGCGTGAGGCGTACCGCGATCGATTGACGGACCGGATTTCCAAGTCGCTGGAAGAGTTCAAGATCACGCTGCAGCCGGGCGACCTGATTCGCGAGCTGAGCATCTATGCCGAGCGGAGCGACATTTCGGAAGAGATCGTTCGCCTGCGGAGCCATTTGGAACAGTTCGGCGCGACGCTGGAGTTGGACGAGAGTTCCGGCCGCAAGCTCGAGTTCCTGACGCAAGAGATGTTCCGGGAGACGAACACGATTGGCTCGAAGGCCAACGACGTGCAGATTTCGCGGCATGTGATCGAGATCAAGGCGGCAATCGAACGCATCCGCGAGATGATTCAAAACGTTGAGTAGGAAGCTGGCTCTGACGCTCGGCTGGCCAAGGACGATCGGCCCCTTATGCCCACCACCATGATGACCCAACGAGCCGGCAAGCTGATCGTCATTTCCGGACCTTCGGGCGCCGGCAAGACGACCCTGCTCAAGCGGCTATTCGAGGACTGTCCGGACCTTCGGGCCAGCGTTTCGGCGACGACCCGGGCTCCCCGTCCCGGCGAAGTCGACGGTCAGGACTACTATTTCCTGAGCCGGGAGGAGTTCGAGCGACGTAGGGAGGCTGGCGAATTCCTGGAATGTTTCGAGGTTTTCTCGAGCGGGACGTGGTACGGCACGCTCGAGAGCGAGGTGGCCCCTAGTCTGGCTGGCGGGAAGTCGATAATCTTAGAGATTGACGTGAAGGGTACCATGGCCATCCACCAGCGGTATCCCGATGCGGTGACCATCTTTGTGCACCCCTGCTCAGTCACCGACCCCGAGCAGGATCTGGCGGAGATCGAGCGGCGCTTGCGATCGCGCGGCACGGAGAGTGAAGAAGCGATTCAGAGCCGCCTGGCGGTGGCCCGCCGCGAACTGACACTGTCGGCCACCTATCAACATCAAGTCATCAATGACGATGTCGAACGAGCCGTTCGGCAAATACGCGAAATCATCTGTTCCCCCGAGGTTTAAAAGGAAATGATCGACGAGCTCCGCGAAGAAGCGATCGTGAACAAGGTCGGCGGCCGATTCAAGCTGTCGACGCTGATTCAAAAGCGGCTGGTGGCGTTGAACGCCGGCGCTCGGCAGCTGGTGCAGTCCGACTCGGACAACAAGCTGGAGATCGTGGTCCAGGAAATCATGCAGGACAAGATCTACCTCGACACCTCGCTGCAGCTGCAAGTGGCGGGCGACGAGACGGGCGGCGGTCCGCCGGAGCTGGATCTGGCCAATTTGTAGTCGGCGTTGGCTTTCTTACGAGCGACAGCAGGACCCCCCTGGCCAAGCCAGGGGCGATAAAAGAAGCACAATCCCCCGGTTTCGTCCGGGGGATTTTTATTGGTGGGCCAAGTGCGAGTCACATCGGTTGTGAACGTATAATTGGGCTATGAACGGGCGCGAGATCATCATCGGCGTGAGCGGCGGGATCGCGGCCTACAAGTCCGCGATGCTCGTGAGTCAATTGGTGCAGACCGGTGCCGGCGTATCGGTGGTGATGACGGCCACGGCCCGCGAGTTCATCGGTCCGGCCACATTCACCGCGCTCACCGGCCGGCCTGTGCTCGAGCACACGTTCGATCCGCGCTTCCCGCTGGGGTCGCATATTGAACTGGCCGAGCGCGGCGAGCTCTTGTGCATTGCCCCCGCGACCGCCAACGTGCTGGCCAAGGCGGCGCACGGCATGGCAGATGACCTCTTGAGCACGCTACTGCTTTCGTTCACAGGGCCCGTGCTGTTCGCGCCGGCGATGAACTGCGAGATGTGGGAGAAGCCCAGCGTGCAGCGAAACGTCACCCAGCTTCGCGCGGACGGCGTGCACTTCGTCGATCCGGAAGAGGGCTGGCTGAGTTGCCGCCGCAAGGGTGTGGGGCGGATGGCCGCGCCGGAGAAGATTCTGGCGGCGATTGAAGGGTCGCTGGCAAAGCGGTAGTTTGACTAAGTGCTTCCGCAATTCTGAGAATCGCCGCGCATGGCCCGTATTCTGATCACCTCCGGTCCCACGCGGCAATACATCGATCCGGTACGCTATCTGACGAATGCTTCCAGTGGACGGATGGGCCGGGCGCTGGCCGAAGCGGCCATTGATCGCGGGCATGAAGTCGTCATCGTTAGCGGGCCGGTGGATATCGAGTACCCGAACGCTGCCGAGGTCATCGACGTGATCTCGACCGAGGATATGTTGGCCGCGGCGCTGAAGGTTTTTCCTGAGTGCAACGGGCTGATCGGCGTGGCGGCCCCCAGCGACTACCGCCCGGTGAAGGTGGCCACGAGCAAGATTGCCAAGACGGGCGAACCACTGGTCCTACACCTGGAAGAAACGGCTGACGTGGTGGCCACGCTGGGCAGTCAGAAGACGCACCAGTGGCTGGTTGGTTTCGCCCTGGAAACCGAGGACCATCGCCTGCGGGCCCTCGCCAAGCTCGAAAAGAAGCATTGCGACCTTATGGTCTCGAACGGTGCAGAAGCGATGCACTCGCTGGACAACAGCGTCGAGGTGATCGAGCGGGCCGGCACCGTGCTGAAAGCGATCGCTGGGCCGAAAGAGGACGTCGCCCGCGGAATTTTCGAAGTGATCGAAGAGCGACTGATCCGAGGGCGTTGAGTTTGCTGGTCATTCCGGCTTCTCGATCGGCAGCGGCACGTCTCGGAACGTCAGGTGCACGTCGCGCTTCGTGCGCAAGCCCGGGTAGTGCAGCTTCAGCAGGCCGGGCTTGCTTTCGGCCGAGTCGCCCATGAACGTGACGCGAAGCTGCACGCCGCGGTCGGTCAGGGCCGGCGAGAGATTCTGGATGCGGAACGCCGTGCCGTTCTGGTCGATCAGTTCGACCTCGTACTCGCGGAACAAGACTTCCTGCGGATCGGGGAGCGCAAGGTCGCGCAGCACGTTGATCGTGAGGATGTACTTGCCGGTAGTGGGCTCCTCGACCGCGTCGAGACTCACTACCACGTCGTCCTGGGCGTGCGGCTTATCGACTTCAAACTGTTTGATTTCGATGGTCTTCGGTTCGCCGATTGCGATCAGGCCCCAGCGGATCGTGAAGGTTTCGAGCGTCTTGGCGGACACCGGCACGGGATTCAGCTTCAAGCTGGCAGTTACCTGCCGCAGGCCACGCGACGTGGCGTTCCAACCGCCGCCCGAGGGCTGCGCGGCCGAGAGGATCACGCCGTTGTCGGTCACGCCTTCGACCAGCTCGGGCTGCGTGGCATAGCCGACAATCGCGAAGCGGTCTTCCCAGTTGAACTGCAAATTCAGGTGAAAGCTGTGCGTGAGGTCGGACTTGTGTTCCTCGTAGCTGAGTTCCTCGATGAAGTGCCGCTTGGCACTGGTAATCAGGCCGCGCACGGGCCCGGAATAAGCCCGGGGGAATTCGCCCGGCGAGCCGGCGCTGACGACCATGCCCGGCGTGTGGGCATCGTAGTGGGGGCGGACGCGGTTGCCTGTCTGTCGGCAGACGTCGTCGATGGCCTGCCAGTATTCGACTGCGGAGAAGTTGACGCTCAGCTTGGCATCGGCGAACTGGCCATAGGGATCGCCCACGTGGATATGATTGCCGGCTTGAGCGGCGAGCCGTTTGAGGATCTCCGCAGCCGGTTGATCCGTGGCTTCAAGCGTCACGATGCGCGGCGCCCAGAGATCGTCCGCTCGGATGGCTTCCAGAAGCTGGCCGGCGCGGAGGCGGATTTCAGGGTCGGCAGCGGTGAGCGACTTTTCGAGTTCGGCGCGGCCGGCAGCCCCGAGCTTGGCGAGCCGCTGATACGCCCCGCGACGCGTGGCAAAGTCAGAGTCGCCCAGGTCCTTGATCAGGGCTGCAACGCGAACGGGCTCGGGCGGCTGAGGGAACGCGGCCTGTTCAAGAATCAACAGCACGGCCAATGGCGCCACGACAATGCGGGCGGGCCGCCAAACCCGCGGAGATTTGCCATCCATGGATCGGCTCCTGCGGACACGGCGCGCCAGGCGACCGCTGAAATTCGGCCAATTCGCCAGGCGCATCGGGCATGGGCAAGCCATCCGGCCGCGGTTATCCTGGGGCGACGCGGACGACCAATTTCAAAAACTGGCAAACGGTACGAGAATCGCGTCCGGCCGTCAATGCCGAGCCATGCTTCCACGCTGATGTCACCGATAGCAAACCAGCCGCTCGACTGTCTGAGCGTCGGCATTCTGGTCGCCGACCACCTTTGCGATCCGATCGACCATGTTCCCGCTGCGGGCGAACTCGTGCTCTCCCAGCGGCTGCCACTGGCGACGGGGGGCTGCGCGGCGAACGCGGGCGTGGACCTCGCGCGGTTGGGCGTGAAGGTGGGCGTCGTCGGCTGCGTGGGGCAGGACGCCTTTGGCCGCTTCATGATCGATGAGCTCGCGAGTGCGGGCGTAGAAACTCGCTACATTCGCCAGCTCGCGGGCGAAGAAACGTCCGGCACGCTGATCATCAACGTGCGCGGAGAGGACCGGCGGTTCGTGCACTGCGTGGGAGCGAACGCGCGGGTGCAGGTCAGCGACGTTCCGCGCGACGAGATGCTGCGGGCGAAGGTGCTGTACGTCGGCGGATATCTGCTCATGCCAGCACTGGAAGGCGAACCTCTCGCAGCGTTGTTTCGCGAAGCTCGGGCCGCGGGCGTGAAGACCGTGCTCGACATCGTGCTGCCAGGGCCGGGCAATCACTGGCCAAAGCTCGAAAGCGTGCTGGCCGAAACGGACGTGTTCCTGCCGAACACGGACGAATCCAAGGTACTGACCGGCGAAGCCGACCCACTGCGGCAGGCCGAGAAGTTCGCCGCTGCTGGCGCCGGCGCGGTGGTAATCACCTGCGGCGAGCACGGCTCGGTCATCGTCAGCGGCAAGGAGCGTTTGCGAGCCGGAACGTATCCGGTCGAATACAGAGGGGGCACCGGCTCGGGCGATGCCTTCGACGCGGGCTTCATTACGGGGCTGCTGCTCGGCAAGGATCTGTTGGACTGCGTTCGCTGGGGGAGCGCGATCGGGGCGAGTTGCGTCCGCTCGATCAGCGCGACGGACAGCGTCTTCACGCGAGCCGAAGCCGAGGCTTTTCTAGCGAAGCACGAGCTGGCGATCGAGCGGATCTAGTTCGCTGACGTGCCTTAAGGGGTGCGATTATTCCGTTCTTGCCAGTCGTGCGCGATGGTCGAAATACGCTCATCTCGAAGCGAGCGATTCCTTTGCGCCCTATGGTTGGATAGCCGCAACGAAGGCTCCCTGATGCTTTGATCAAAGCGACTTTGACGTGCAACGATACGTGCAGCGGATCCGCCGATTCTTTGGCAAAGCCGATGGCCCCACGGCTGTCGAGTATGCCGTGATGCTGGCGCTGATCATGCTCACCGCCGTGTCGGGTGCGCGAACGATGGGCTGCAGCGTAAACAATACCCTGAACGAAACGGCCGAGTCATTAGGCCAATAAGGATTCGCGATTGAGTTTTGAGTGGCGCTAGCTAAACGAATCACGATTCGAGGAAAGCCATGTTTCAACTTACCCCCCGCCGTCAACTGTTCGTAGATCGTCAGGTCCAAGGCGCACTCCTGGTGCGGATTGCCGCCTACTGGTGCTTCTCGGTGCTGGCGGTCTGCCTGATCACGCTATGCGTGCAGGCAATCACGTATCCGAACCGGCCATTCCTGGAGTACTTTGCCTTCAGCGAGTTCTTCGTCCAGTACGGCCCGCTGATCCTGACATCCGCCATCCTGGTGCCGCTGATCATGTTCGACGTCGTGGCGGTGAGCAATCGCTTCGTCGGACCGCTGTTGCGAATGCGCCGCTCGATGCGCAACCTGGCCGCGGGCGAGCCGGTCGAGCCGATTCACTTTCGCGAGAAAGACTACTGGCAGGAAGTCGCACAGGAGTTCAACCTGGTGGTCGCCCGGGTCCAGGAGCTGGAGCGCGAACTGGCAGAGGCTCGGGGCGAGCGTAGCCCGGAGGATGAGGTTGTCGCGAGGAAGCCGGCCGTGGCCGGGCGTTGACTTTCGCCCTTGGCGGCCCTATCCTGGAACGCTCAGCAAGACCCTCGACCGTGAGTATTCGCCATGAGCCGCAACGGCCACCCGAACCAGAACCTCAGTCCGACCGCCGAGAAGGGCGTCGTCGCGATTGAGATTATTATTCGGGAGGTGCGGCCGTAAGGGCGAACCGGTGAAATACCGATTCAAACAAAGCCCCGAGGCCGGCAAGGCCGCGGGGCTTTTTTCGTTTTGAATCCAGTCAGCAACCTTTCCAACTCGAGCCATCGGAAAAGTAAATCATGCGTCGCATTCAGATGTACGACACGACTTTGCGGGACGGCAGCCAGGGCGAAGGCGTTAACTTCTCGCTCCAGGACAAGCTGCTGATCACCGAGCGGCTCGACAGCCTGGGGTTCGATTTCGTCGAAGGCGGCTTTCCGGCCTCGAACGAAAAGGACGCGGCCTATTTTGCCCGCGTTCAAGAATTGGATCTCAAGCACGTGAAGGTGTGCGCATTCGGCATGACGCGCCGCCGCGGCGTGAAGCCCGGCGACGATCCGGGCGTGCGTTCGCTGGTGGAGGCGAACACCTCGCACATCACGCTGGTGGGCAAGACGTCGGCCTTTCATGTAACGGAAGTGCTGCGTGTGTCGCTGGAAGAGAACCTGGCCATGATCGCCGAAACGGTGCGCTACCTGCGAGAAGCGGGTCGCGAGGTGATCTACGACGCCGAGCATTTCTTTGACGGCTGGAAGCTCGATCCGGAGTATGCCCTGAAGACGGTCAAGGCCGCCGCCGAAGCCGGGGCGAGCACGATCGTGATGTGCGACACCAACGGGGGGACGATGCCGGAGGAGATCGCCGCGATCACGCGCGAAGCAGCGACCGCATTGCCTATCCCGGTGGGCATCCACTGCCACAATGACTGCGAGTTGGCGGTGGCCAACTCGTTGGCCTCGGTTGATGCCGGCGCACTTCAGGTCCAAGGCACGATCAACGGCCTGGGCGAGCGGTGCGGAAATGTCGACCTGATCTCGGTGATCGCGAACCTCGCGGTAAAGAAACAGGGGTACGAAGTCCTGCAGCCCGGCGCGGTCGAACACCTGACCGAGCTTTCGCGGTTCGTCTACGAAACCGCGAACTTGCGGCTGCGATCGAGCCAGCCGTTTGTCGGCCAGAGTGCGTTCGCGCACAAAGGCGGGATGCACGTGCATGCCGTCGCCAGGGCAACGTCGAGCTATGAGCACATCGCACCGGAATTGGTTGGCAACGAGCGGCGGATTTTGGTGAGTGAGCTCTCGGGCCGGTCGAACATCAAAGCCGTAGTGGGCGATAAGGTGGCCGGCGACGATCCGCAGCTCATGGACCGGATTCTGGCCCGGGTGGTCGAGCTCGAGAATCAGGGATACCAGTTCGAAGCGGCTCAGGGGTCGTTCGACTTGCTAGCTCAGAAGGTGGCCGGCACGTATCGGCCGCACTTCGAGCGGATGCACTTTCGCGTAAATGTCGAAGCCGACGCGCCGGACAACGTCGTGACCGAGGCCACGGTGAAGCTGGGAATTGACGGCCAGGTGCGGCACGAAGTGGCCGAGGGAGATGGTCCAGTGAACGCGCTGGACGCCGCCCTGCGGAAGGCACTGTACGCCCACTTCCCGAACCTGGCGGAGATGCAACTGGTCGATTACAAGGTGCGAGTGATCAACTCCGAGGCTGGCACCGCAGCCGGTGTGCGGGTGATGATCGAGAGCCGTGACGAGGATGACGTGTGGGGCACGGTCGGTGTGAGCGAGAACATTATCGAAGCGAGCTGGATCGCGCTGGTCGACAGTATCGAGTACAAGCTTTACAAGGACGAGGGGCAAACGATCCCGGCCGCGAAGCCGCAGGCGGCTGTTTCCGGCTCGTGAGGGGCCGCGGAACTCGGCTGTTTGAGCGGGCGGGGCAGCGGTAAAATCGGGGGCTTACCAGGAACCGTCTGAGCCACTTGCAAAGTGCTGGAAATGTCGACCGAATCGAACACCGCCGAGCTCCCTAAGCAATACGATCACGAGGCCGCGCAGGAACGCTGGTATCCGTTCTGGCTGGAGAAAGGTTTCTTTCATAGCGAGCCCGATCCAAAGCGGAAGCCGTTCACAATCGTGATTCCGCCGCCGAACGTGACCGGGGCACTGCACCTGGGGCACGCGCTGAACAACACGCTGCAGGACACGCTGATCCGCTGGCGCAGGATGCAGGGGTACAACGCCCTTTGGATGCCCGGCACCGATCATGCAGGGATCGCCACGCAGGCCGTCGTGGAGCGACGCATTATCGAAGAGGAACAGCAGACTCGCCACGATCTGGGCCGCGATAAACTCGTGGAGCGGATCTGGGTCTGGAAAGAAGAATACGAAAAGCGGATTCTCGGCCAGCTCCAGCGGATGGGGTGCAGTTGCGATTGGGATCGCACGCGATTCACGCTCGACGAGATGTGCGCTCGGGCTGTGCGGCATACCTTCTATCGGCTGTTTAAAGACGGCCTGGTGTATCGCGGCACGCGGCTGGTGAACTGGGACACGCACCTGCAAACTGCGGTGAGCGACGACGAAGTATTCCACGAAGCCGTGATGGGGCACTTCTGGCATTTGAAATACCCGGTGATCGGCGCGGCCAAGGACGAGCCGCAATTCGTGCACGTGGCCACGACCCGTCCCGAGACGATGCTCGGCGATACGGCTGTGGCCGTGCATCCCGATCCGGCCGCTGCGCTCGCTGCCGTGGAAGTGGAACTGAAAGAGAAGCTCGCAGCAGCGCCGGCCAAAGACAAGGCCACCGTGCAAGCGCAGCTTGATGAGTTGGCCGAGCGGCGGAAGACGCTTTTGCCGACTTTGATCAAGCTGCGCGACATGGCCCGCGCCGGCCGCAGGGTCCTGCTGCCGCTCGTGGATCGCGAGATTCCGCTGGTGGCCGACGAGTGGGCCAAGCCGGAGCTGGGCAGCGGCTGTGTGAAGATCACGCCGGCGCACGATCCGAACGACTATGAGGTGGGCAAGCGTCAGAGCCTGCCGATGGTGAACATTCTTAACTCCAACGGCACGCTGAACGACAACGCCGGCAAGTATGCAAAGCTGACGATGAAGGCCGCCCGCGAGCAAGTGGTGGCCGATCTCGAAACGCTCGGGCTGCTAGAAAAGGTGGAAGACCGCGAGATCGAGCTCGCTCACAGCGACCGCTCGAAAACGCCGATCGAGCCGTATTTGGCCGATCAGTGGTTCGTGAAGATGGACGACCTGGCGCAAAGCGCGATGGACGCCGTGAGCGATGGCCGCGTCAAGATCGTGCCCGAACGCTACACGCGCGGGTACCTGGACTGGCTCGGCGAGAAACGCGATTGGCCGGTGAGCCGGCAGCTCTGGTGGGGACACCAGATTCCGGTGTGGTACTCGAAGACGGCAAGCGAGGCGGAGCTGAAGAAGGCTTTCGCCGGGCGCGACGATGTGTGTTGGCATCGCGACGAAGAGCATGACCAGTGGCTGATTGGAGCACTGGAGGAAGACTTGACCGAGGACGCCGTGCCAGGGCACAAGCTGACGCGCGAAACCGACGTGCTCGACACGTGGTTCAGCTCCGGCCTCTGGCCGCATTCGACGCTCGGCTGGCCGGACGAAACCCCGGAGCTCAAGTACTACTACCCTACCAGTACGCTGATCACGAGCCGCGATATCATCACGCTGTGGGTGGCGCGGATGGTGCTGTTAGGGCTGTACAACGTGGGCGAGATTCCGTTTCGCGAGGTGTACATTCACCCCAAGATTCTCGACGGCTTCGGCGAGGGCATGTCGAAGTCGAAGGGGAACGGCGTTGATCCCCTGGACGTGATCGACAAATTCGGCGCGGATTCCCTAAGGTTCAGTCTGGCGTACCTCACGACCGAGACGCAGGACGTGCGGATGCCGGTGGAGTTCGAATGTCCGCACTGCCACGCGGCAGTGGAGCAGACGAAGAAGAATCGCATCCAGCCGCGCATCGAGTGCAAAAAATGCGGCCAGGCGTTTTCGACGCAGTGGGCCAGGAAGCCTGAGGACACGGTTTTGCCTCGCGGATTGGTGCTGAGCGAGCGGTTCGAACTGGGTCGCAACTTCTGCAACAAGCTATGGAACGCGGCACGGTTTGCGCTGTTGAATCTCGACGACTACTCCCCTGCCCCGGTGAGTGATCAAGAGCTTGCAGTGGAAGATCGCTGGATTCTGAGCCGGCTGGCGACCGTGACGGCCGAGACGACCGCGGCGCTCGAGACCTATCGCTATGGTGATGCGGCCCGCGTGCTGTACGACTTCGCCTGGAACGAGTTCTGCAGTTTCTATGTGGAGATGGCCAAGGGGCGATTGCAGGATGCGGGGGCGCGGCCGGTGGCACAACGCGTGCTGGCGCACACGCTCGACGCGCTCGTGCGGCTGTTGCATCCGATGATTCCGTTCATTACCGAGGACATCTGGCAGCGGCTAGGCGAAGCCGCCCCCGCGCGCGGACTCACTGCCCCGGCCGAGGCGGCAGCGAGCGTGATGATCGCCTCCTGGCCCGAGGTGGACGATCGCCGGCAGGACGCAGAGATCGAAGCGCGATTTGCCAAGTTCCAAGAGTTGCTGAAAGGCCTGCGCGACATTCGCAGCCGGCAGAACATCCCGCCCAAGGCGAAGATGAAGTTTACCGTGCGGTGCGACGGGGAGTTCGGCAGGCTATTGGAGCCGATGGAGCCTTACTTCGAATCGATGGCCGGGGCGCAGGCGACGGCCTGGGGTGCGGACGTGAAGGCGCCTGAGACGAGCGCCAACTTCTTTGCCGCCGGCGCAGAGGTATTTGTCGATCTGGCGGATCATATCGACATTGACGCCGAGATCGCCCGCCAGACGAAAGAGCAGGAACGCCTGAGCGGCGCGATCGCCCAGAAGGAAAAGCAACTCTCGAACGAAAGTTTCGTGAGTCGGGCCCCCGCCGCCGTGATCGAGAAAGAGCGGGCGGCGCTCGCACAGCTCAAGGAACTGAAGTCCGCAGCGGAAGCCGCGCTGGCGAAGCTTTCCGCGCGGCGATAGCCATTCGGCGACTCGCTTAGTTGTCAAGTCACCTGCCAGAGCGGCAATCCGCGGCGTGTTGGTCATTTTTTCGCCCGACTAGCCCGCTCGCGGCTGCGCCAACTATAATCGAGAGCTGCGATTCCTGGTGCGCATCTCACGGTTCGAAGAAGAAGGGTTCCGCAAATGCCGGTCCACATGGAGCTCTCACGGATCATTATCAGCGAAATCAACGACCAGCAGGTCATCTATCTCAAGGAAGTCGAAGGGGAGCGGACTTTTCCGATCCTGATCGGAATCTTCGAAGCCACGAGCATCGACCGCCGCGTGAAGCAGCAACACTCGCCGCGACCGCTGACCCACGATCTGCTGGTGAGCGTGGTCGATCACCTAGGCGCGGAGCTGCAAGACGTCGTGATCAGCGAGCTGCGCGAGCACACCTACTTCGCCAAGCTACGCGTGCGGCACGAAGGGGAGCTGATCGAAATCGACGCCAGGCCGTCGGATGCGATCGCCGTCGCCGTGACTTGCGATCCGCAACTGCCGATCTATGTGGCGGAGGATGTGCTCGACGACGTGCTGGGAGAGCACTAAGTCGCCGGGAACCGGGTACCGAGGCAATCGGCATGACGCGACTCTCTGCTCGCGGCACGTACTTCGTTAAGAGGCTCAATCCATTGGCCCTCCTGGGAGTTGCCGGGCTGATTCTGTTCTCTATCGTCTCGGCCGTCTCGGCGCGACAGCGAGGGGGCAAAGATCCCGAGCTTTTCGTCTTCGTCCCATTCCTGCTCTGCTTTTTTGGCGTGGCGTACTTCATCTGTCGCAAGCTGGTGCTGGACTTGGTCGACGCGGTGTGGGATGACGGCGACGCACTGGTGATCAAGAACCGCCACCAGGAAGTTCGCATACCGTTGTCGGAAATCATGAGCGTCGGCTATGCGGGCTTTCAAAATCCGTCGCGTGTAACGCTCTATCTGCGGCACCCCTCGCGGTTTGGCGACGAAATCGCTTTCGCTACCCCGGCGCGGGTTTTCAGCTTCCGTTTGCCGCCCAAGATCCGCGGTTTGATGGTGCGGGTGGACGAAGCGCGGCGCGGGCGGGATTTTTCTACATAAATCGCTTGACTCAATGCGCCTCTGCGCAATATGCTGGCGCCGCGTCCCAACCAGCCCCTCCGGAGTCGCTAATGCGCTTCGCTCCTCAAGAAGGATCTCTCTCTATGCATAAGCTTTCATTGCTTGCGGCAATTTGCGCCGCGATCGTCCCCGTCTCAACCACATCCGCGGTCGTCATCGACTTCAACAACGGCGCACTCGTCATCACCGACAACGGTATTGGCGACACCAATCTGGCGATTGATGTGATCGACTTTAATACCACCGTGGGTGGCTACCTGCTGCAGGGCACCGTCGACACCGGCGCAGGTACGAATCTCACCAATTTGATCGGCGTGCCCAACGGCTCGGTGCGGCTGACCAACTTCATCGGCGAGGCGACGGCCAGCGGGCTGGGGCAACTCGACATTCAGTTTTCGCACACCGTGCTCGGCACCTATGCAGGTGTGATTGCGGCCGACTCGCTGGATGCCTATGTATCGCATGCGACCGCGGCGCCAGTGCCGGCTGGCAATGACCTGATCAACGTCTGGCAGGGATTCGTGAACGGGATCGTCATCACACCCACGGTGCCCGGGCCGCCGCCCTATCTGAATCCGAATCTGCCTGCCAGCTCGCTGCCGCTACCTTATCCGGTGGTCACGCAAGGCCCGATGGCGCTGACGCCATTGATCACAAATCCGGCGTTCGGGGCGTTCTTCAGTTTCGACCTCGGTTCAACCGGCGACCAAATCCAGCTATTCAACAGTGCCGAGGTAGGCTTCACCGCAGTTCCCGAGCCGGGTACCTTTGTGCTGCTTGGTTTGGCGCTCGCGGGACTGCCGCTACTGCGCCGCCGGCTGAAGAAGTAGGCCGATCCTGCACATCGTTTTTGCGCCTTGCACCACGGGTGAACGCTCGGCTGCCAGCAGGTACAATGGCGGCTAACCGGGCGTTCGCCCGTGGTTTGTTTCTTGATCGACTTGGCGAGACGAGTGCCGACATGCGACTGATGACTGCTGGCAGGTTGCGACTCGTGACCTTCGTGATGCTGAGTTGCGGACTGCTTTCCGAGCGGCAGCTCTCGGCCGAAGAACCGCTCCGCATGAACCAATTGCAGGTCGTTGGCACGCACAACAGCTACCACACGCGGGAGAAGCCGATCGCCAGTGGCCGGGCAGCAGCCTGGAACTATACGCATCCGCCGCTCGACGTGCAGCTTGACCGGGGCGTGCGGAGCTTCGAGCTTGACTTGCACTGGCGGAACGGTGAGTTTCAGGTTTTTCATGTGCCGCTGATCGATGAAGGGACGACCTGCAAGACGCTGGCCGAGGCGCTGGCCACGGTGCGGCGCTGGTCGGATTCACATCCGAATCACGTACCGATCTCGTTCCTATTTGAGCTTAAGAGCGAAGGGCCCGGAATCGACAAGCGGATTAAGAAGGTCGACGCTGCGGGGCTCGATCAGCTCGACGAGGTCCTGCGTGCCGGTTTCGCCGAAGGGCAGATCATCACGCCGGACGTCGTGCGCGGTGATGCTGAAAGCCTGCGTGAAGCGGTCACGACGCGCGGCTGGCCGACCGTTGACGAAGCACGCGGCAAGGTGTTTTTCATCTTGCATAACGACGGCGACCAGCGCGATCTGTACAGTAAGGATCGCCCGTCGCAGCGCGGCCGCGTGATGTTCGTGCGAAGCGACCCTTCGCGCGAAGATGCGGCAACATTTGTGATGGACGGGCCGAACGATCCCAACATCCCCGAACTGGCGACAGCGGGCTACTACATCCGCACCCGAGCCGACAGCGACATTCGGCTCGCGGGCTCGGGCCAGCCCAAGCGGCGGGACGCGGCATTTGCCAGCGGCGCGCACATCCTGAGCACCGACTTCCCACGCGGCCAGGCGGACAAAGAGTCCGGCTACGTGGTCGAATTCGCCGACGGCGCGCCGGCTCGCATCAATCCGGTGAACGGTCCAGAGGCCGAACGCGGCAAGCCGTTCGCTGAATAAAGGGTTACCTACCCAGGCGACTGGCAATCAGGTTGCGGGCGGAGAGGACCAATGTCGGCATGGCGGAGTCGTCGTCCTCTTCTTCCTCGTCTTCCCCTCCGGTCAAATAGCCGACAAAGCTAAGGTCGGAACCGTTGTCGGCCATTACCCCGTCGACAATCGACTGCGGCGAGTCGCTTGGTTCGGCTTCAGAGACCAAGGCCATTGCCAACTCGGACGAGTCCTCTTCCGATCCGTATTGAGCCAAATAGGAAGCCATCAAGTCTCGAATCGAAACGTCATTCGTAGGCGGCGCCGGGGGCGGTGTGTCATTCGACCAGGACTCGAGCACGATGCGGGCGTGGTTGAAGCTGGCCACCGCGATGTCCGAGGCGAAACCGTCCTGATCGTCGAAGGGGAAGCCATAGTTCTTGCCGTCGATGCTGACAGTGGTTTGATGCAAGAACTGGGCGTAGTTGTTCCAGGGCTGGTTGTTCTGATTGTTTTCGTAGTACTGGCTGTGGTCCGCCCAGGTATTGGAGGTGTCACTGGGGGTCGTATGGTTGACCCCCTGCAATTGGGCGACGCCGCGATTGAGGGCCGAGACGATCTGATTTTCCAGATCTGCCAGCACTTTCTGCTCGTCGGCCGTGGGGTACTCGGCCGTGCGGAAAGTGTTGTCGGCGAACACGCCGTTATTGGCGAAAACCATCTCGGATGGCGAGAGCGCAGTGTAATTCGCACCGGTTGCGTGTGGCGGCGCATCTCCAGGCGTCAAGGCCGGGGTGTAGCCAGCCCAGTAGTAGCGGTTGCCGTTCAAGAACGGGTAGTAAACGTTGTACCTGGTACCTGACGTGGGATTGGCTGAGTCAACAAACTGAAGGACGTACGTGCCGCCTGACGTGACGACCGTGCCACTCGAATCGACTTGGAGGACGGTGCCTTGATAGGTCTTGGTCGTTCCGTCGGCCGCGGACTGCACGTACAACAAGTCTCCGTTCTGATACTTGGTGAACAGATCGTCGATGGCCTGGTTAAAGAAGCTATTGAACGGAGTTTGGGTTACCGAGTCGTAGTAGACGACGGCGTTCTGATTGTGCGCCGTGGCCACGGATTCGGCCACTCCGCGGATCACGGTCCAAGTCGTCGTGCCGTTGAGATTCGTTGGCTGGTTGTTCAGGAAGCCCGTGACGGTCATGATTTCGCCGTCGACACGCACGTTGAATTGGGTTGTGGCAGCATCCGGATAGCCGCTCGAGCTGCCGACCGTGAGCGTGGTCTGCGACGCGGTTACGGCTGGATTGGTCTGCGAGATGAAGGCGCCCACCACGTGTGGCGCGGCCTGCGTGCCGTTCGCACCTCGCTGGACGGTCCAATTGACGCCGCCAGTGACCGGCGCGGAGCCTGTCACCAGCATCTGCTCGTCGCGGACTTGAATCGTGAAGGGTGAGATGTTCGGGTCGGGGAAGCCCTGACCGCTGTAGACGAGAAAGGTGGTCGTAGTGGCGCTGATTTCCTGTTGCAGAATGGTTTGGACATTAACGATGCTGCCGGCTGTCGTCGAGCCATTCATGTAGTCGCTGGGATTCTGAATGCGGTAGGACCCGTAGGTGCCTTGGTTCGTATCCAGGAGATTGCGGTAGGGATCGCCTGGAGCGCTCGTGAACTCCGTGTACAGCTCGAATATCTGATCGCGCGCCACGTCGATGCCGACTCCGTTGGCAACATTGCCCGGATCGGTCGAGTCGAGCAGGACGCGGATCGGCACACCGAGTTGGTCGACGTTCGTGGTGTCGATATTGAGGTTACCCTGGGGATTGCCGGTCGCGTTGAGCGAGAACTCGATGTAGTCGTAGTAGTTGTTGCCCGGAACAGGCCCGTTCACGCTGCCGACGGAGTCGCCGTTGATCGTCATCTGTGGCACGTTGGACGAACTGTCGGACATGAAGAAGTACATGCGGGCCGACTTGGGGCCATAATTCGTCGAGCCGATCTCCTGCGGCAGATTGATGACGTAGGTGTGGTCCGAAGTCTGCGTCAGCTCGGAGAGCTGGAATGTAGGCAGGATCTGGCTGGCGACCGTAGTCGTCAGGTGTGCGTTGCCGCTGGAGTCATAGTAGTAGTACGGCGGAGTGTCCGACGAATAGTCCTGCGAGTAGAGCGCAATGTAGATCTGGTCGTCGGCAAACGCGCGTGTGCCCTGCGAATTCAACTGAGTGTTGTTGAAGATGTAGAACGGCGAAGTGGTCATCAGCTCGCGCAGCTCGAGCGACTCGAACGATAGCGGCTTCGCCATGCGATGCATGGTGCGCGGCCCGCGAAACAACTCGAGCGCTGAATGAAACAAGGTCATCCTTGACCCTCCTGACGAAAGCGCTGACTCATGTGAGTCGGGGGCGGACGTCATCGACGGTTGTGAGTAAACGCGCGAACGCCATCCTTGGCGAACGTCACGATGCGGAAAGCGAAAACCTATTGACAGGCACGAACGCGGGGTGCTTGGGCGGATGTTTGGCAGGCGATTAAGTAGTGCAGAGGCGACGCCGCGAGCGCGGCGGACACCTTGTAGCGTTATCGGACGCCCGACGGTCAGATTGCATTTAAATTGCGCAGTCGAGCCCTCGCGGGCCGGTCGAGCGCGACTACTGCATGCAGTCGGCGAAGGCCGCTTGCAAGCATTTGAGTGCTTGCTGCCCGTGCCCCCCGTCGACCACGACATTCACGCGGACTTCGCTGGTGCTGATCAGGTCGATGTTGATGCCCGACTCCGCCAGGCAGCGGAACGTACGGATAGCCACCTGCGTGTGGCTGCGGAGACCAATGCCCGAAACCGACAGCTTGGCGACGTTCGGGCTGCCGGAGATTGGACCGCACTTCAGGCGGTCGGCAAGACCGGCGAGCAGCTTCAGCGTCTTGTCATATTGATTCTGGGGCACGGTGAAGCTGAGCTTCGCGGTTCCCTCGCGGCCGAAGCTCTGCACAATCATATCGACGAAGATGCCTCCTTTAGCGACGGCCTCGAAGATCGTGGCGGCGATGCCCGGCTGATCGAAGACGCCGCTCACCGTGATGCGCGCCTGCGACTCGTCGAGTTCGATATCATCGATCGCGAGCTCCTCCATCTTCTGCAGCCGCGCGACGACTGCCACGGCGTCGCTCTTGCTGCCGGCGGGCGCGACAGCCTGCGCTTCGCTGGACACTGTGGGCGCCTTGTCGAGTTGGAACTCCTGGTGTACCGCACGCAGCGCCGCGGCGCCCTGTTCGCGCGCCACGAGGACCGAGATCTTGATTTCGCTGGTGGTGATCATCTGAATATTGACGCCCGCATCGGCGAGGGCTCGGAACATCCGCTCCGCAACGCCGGTCTGACGGGCCATTCCGAGCCCCACGACGGAGACCTTGGCCACCTGGTCATTGTGCGTGACACCCTCGGCGTTGAGCTCGGTGGCGGCTTCGTTGGCGGCGGCAAGCGTGGCTCGAAGGTCGTCGGTGAGCACGGTGAACGAGAGATCGGCTGCGCCGCCGGCGCCGACATCCTGTACGATCATGTCAACAGAGATGTTTCGCTTCGCGATCTTCGAAAAGATTGCCAGACTCGTGCCCGGCTTGTCGGGCACGCCGAGAATCGTCACCCGGGCTTCGTTCTTGGCGAGCGCCGCACCGCTGACGGGTTGCTCGAGTGACTCGGGAAGCGCCACGATCATTGTGCCAGGAACGTCGCTGAAACTGCTGCGCACGTGAATGGGGACATTAAACTTCTTGGCGAACTCGATCGAGCGGTTGTGCATGACCCCGGCACCCAGGCTGGCAAGTTCGAGCATCTCGTCGTAGCTGACGCGCGAGACGCGGCGAGCTTCGGCCATCAGCCGCGGGTCGGTCGTGTACACTCCGTCGACGTCGGTGTAGATCTCGCAGGCACTGGCCGAGAGCACCGCTGCCAGCGCGACTGCCGTGGTATCGCTGCCGCCGCGGCCGAGCGTGGTGATGTTGAAGTCTTCGTCGATGCCCTGGAAGCCGGCGGCGATGACGATCTTGCCGTCGTCGAGTGCTTTGCGCATGCGTTCGGTTGAGATCGATTGGATGCGGGCCTTGGTGTGGGTGCTGTCGGTCTTGATGCCGATCTGAGCCCCGGTGAAGCTGATCGCTTCGTGTCCCAACGAGCTGATCGCCATTGCCATCAGGGCGACGCTCACCTGCTCGCCAGTCGAGAGCAGCATGTCCATTTCGCGTGCCGGCGGCTGATCGGTGATCTGGTTGGCAAGGTCGATCAAGAGGTCGGTGTTGTGTCCCATCGCACTGACAACCATCACGACCTGGTGGCCCTCCTGACGAGCGCGTACCGCTTTGCGCGCGGCCGCGAGAATCTTTTGCGCGTCGGCCACGCTGGTTCCGCCAAACTTCTGCACGATCAATGACATCGACCGCTAAACCTCGAACAGCAAATGTGGGATGGGTTAGTTGACACGCGGGAGCGACGAGGGCGTTACGACCCGAGAAAGTACGGCATTAGTTTCCAGCCATCGGCGAATGCGAGTTGCGACTGGCCTGCGGTCGTTTCGTCGTATGTGGTGAACTGGTCGACGCTAATGCCGGAGCCGGCCAGGGCGAACGGCACAAAGCCGTGGCTATGCGTTTTCGTGCGCAGTGGCGTCGGGTGGTCAGGCGTCACCAGGATGCGATAGTCGCCGCGGTCACGGAGTGCGGCATGGATTGGGGCGACGATGTGCCGGTCGATCTCTTCCAGCGCTTTGATCTTGGCCTCGGTGTTGCCTTCGTGTGAGGCCTCGTCCGTGGCTTCGACATGCACGGTCACGAGGTCCACTTCGTCGAGCGCATTGATGGCGTAGCGCCCCTTGGCGGCGTAGTCAGTATCGAGATAACCGGTCGCGCCGGGGACTTCGATCCGTCGCCATCCCATCAAAGCCGCCAGCCCGCGGAGCAGATCGACTGCCGTGATCATCGCACCGCTCTTGCCAAAGGTTTCCTGAAATGACGGCAGCGCGGGCGCTCGACCCTGGCCCCAGAGCCAGACGTTCGTAGCGGGCAAACGGCCGGCGGCCCTACGGCGGACGTTCACGGGGTGATCGGCGAAGATCGCCACGCTCTCGCTCATGAGTTGATTGAGTAGCGCGCTACCAGGCCCGCGCGGGTAGTCGTCGAGCACCGACTTGTCGGTCAGGTCGTGTGGCGGCGTGGCCCGCGTGTCGCTAGTAAACGGTGGGGCGTCATCGCCGCCGCGATAGATCAAGAGGTTGCGGTAGCTGACGCCGGGCACGAACTCCAGTTCAGGTCGTGCGAGGCGCTCGCTGAGCGTGGTCAGTAGTTCGCGGGACTCTTCGGTCGAGATGTGATCGGCCGTGAAGTCGCGCATTGTCTGGTTTTCGATCGTCACCAGGTTGCAGCGGATCGCGCAGTCGTTCGCACCCAGCGGGATGCCCTGGGCAGCGGCTTCGAGCGGCGCGCGGCCGGTGAAGAAGCGGTTGGGATCGTAGCCCAGAAGGCTGAGGTTCGCGACGTCCGACCCGGCCGGCAGATGCGGCGGGACGTGATTCGCACGGCCGACGACGCCGGTGGCTGCGATCGCGTCCATGGCCGGAATGTTGGCGGCCTCGAGCGGCGATTTGCCGCCGAGCGACTCTTGCGGCTCGTCGGCGCAACCGTCGGGAATGATGAGCACGTATTTCATGAGTTGTTTTCCGCGTCCGCTGAGTGTGGTTGCGGACGCTAGTGAGTCGCTAGTTGTAAACGCGCATCCGTACGCTGGGACCGCGTTTGAACGCCACCCGTTCGATGGCGGCCAGTGCGCGGCTCACGGCCCCTTCGGTCGTATTGTGAGTCATGATCACCAGTGGAACAACGCCGGCGGCTTCGTCTTCGTGCTGGATGACCGAGGCGATCGAAATATCTTGCTTGCCGAGCAGGCCGGCGATTTCGGCCAGCACCGACGGTTGATCGGCCACATGAAACCGCAAGTAGTAACGGCCGGCGACGTTCTGAAAATCGCTGATTGGCACGCGAGGGGCGGTGGCGCTCCACATTTCGAGTGTGCGAAAAGTGATGGCAGCACGACCGACGGCCATGTCGATCAGATCGGCGACGACGGCGGACGCGGTCGGCATCTGGCCTGCGCCCAGGCCGCTGAAGAACACCCGGCCGACCGAATCGCCCACGACGCTCACGGCGTTGTAAGCTCCGCGAACTTCTGCGAGCGGTGTTCCCAGCTTGACGAGGGTTGGCGAAACGTGCAGTTCCAGGCCGGCAGCGGTGAGTTGCGCAACGGCTAGCAGCTTGATCCGATAGCCGAGCTCTTTGGCATAGCGCATGTCGGCCAGATCGAGCGTATCGATTCCGGCGCGAGAGATCTTCTCCCAATCAGCGTGCGCGCCAAATGCGAGATGGGCCAGGATCGCCAGCTTTTGGGCCGCGTCGCTGCCGTCGACGTCCATGGTGGGATCGGCTTCGGCGTAGCCTAAACGTTGGGCATCGGCCACAGCGTCCGCATAGCTCGCGCCGTGGGCTTCCATCTGCGTGAGGATATAATTGCTCGTGCCATTCAGAATCGCGTGGATCGATTGAATCTGGTTGGCCGACAGGCACTGGCTCAGATTGGCAATGATCGGGATCCCACCGGCAACGGCTGCTTCGAAGGCGATTGAGCGGCCGAGTTCTCTTGCGCGGGCAAACAACTCTTCGCCGTGAGCGGCTAGGAGGGCCTTGTTGGCGGTGACGATGTCTTTGCCACTTTCGAGGACCTTGAGCGCGATGGTCCGCGCTGGCTCGACGCCACCCATTAGCAGCGCCACGACCTGCGTGTCTTTGTCAGCGGTGATCCGGCTCAGGTCGGTGGAAACGAGGCCCGCCGGCAATCTAACGTCGCGCGGCTTCTTCAGGTCCTGGACCACGACCTGACGAAGCACCAGCCGCCGGCCGGCATGACGGGCCAACCGATCTGCGTTTTCCATGAGGAGCCGCGCTACGCCGCTGCCGACGGTCCCCAGCCCGATGAGCGCTACGTTGGTATCTGCCATGGATTTGGATCGCGCGAAGTGAAAAGAATCAGTCATGGTAGGTCGACCCGGCGGCCGTCGTCAAGCGGGCGCCGGAACTACACTGAGCCAGGAGTCGATGGTCTGGCTGGCGTGTCTCACAAATCCCAACTGGTTTTCCGCAGGCGATTCTCCTTCCCAATCGAATTGCGGCCGAGCCGACGCAAGTTCGAAGCAGCCGGCAGGCGGTATCCTCTAACGGCGACCAAACGTATAAGTCAGGGAACTACGGCAATGCGGACGAATCCGATGGGGGCTTTGTGCCTGGCGACGATCCTGCTAGGTGGCGCCGACGGCGCTGGCCGGTGGCGGGCGAGGACACCATCATGGTGGAGTGGGCGGTGGCAGCTTTTGGCGCGCGAGCGTCAACTTCGGGCCCGGCTGGGGCGGCGGGTGTCCGGTCTATCGCCCTTGTTACGCACCTTATTGTTATGCGCGCCGGCGTACTACTACCCCGCCGCGGTGTATGTTGCGCCCGTTGTCGCCGCGCCTGCGGTTGCGGCTCCTGCACCGGCGCCGGCTCCCGTATACGCTGCGCCGGTCGTGATTCCGGCGCCCGTCATAATCGCGCCCCCGCCGATGGTTCCGTCGTTTTCGTGCTCGATCGGCGGAAGGTAACGTCGCTATCTCAGCAGCCACCACGCGAGCGCGATCAGCACACCGGCAGCGAGCGCAACTTTTCCGGCGCGAATCCAATTGCCGAACAAGCGCTCGCGGGCGAGCTTCTTCAGCGTGTCCTTTCCCTCGTTAAGATGCGGGAATGGAACGCCCGGGGGGACCTCGCACCCCAGGAACTTGCAGAGCGGATCCCAGCCGTCTTGCACGCGAAAAACGAGCAGCCGATCGGCCGGCACATGGTCTTGTACTTCGCGGTTGTGCCGCTCGAAGACCTCGATGCTGCGAGCGCGGTCGCGTGGATTGCCGAACACCTTCGGCAGCAGCGTATCGACGAACGCCAGGAAGCGGCGCGCTCGCGGAATAAAGCGGAAAATGCGAAAGCTGTCGGTCGTGTTCTGCAAGGTCAGAAAGCTATCGAACCAGCGATTCGGTTCGCGCACGGTGAGGATCACCTTGGCATCAGGAAACTCGGCCATCAATTCGCGGTAGTAGGCACAGGCCGGGAAGTCGACCGTGGCCTGGAAATCCTGAAACAACCAGCGCCAGTTCATCGTCGCACGCTCATCGACCAGGGCGTGCCAGGCGTCGAGGTGCCCGTCGTGCTCGGTCACCTCCTTCATGTGGTAACAGCGGTAACCGAGAATCTCGAGCGCGCCCTGCATCGACATGGTGCCGGTGCGCCCAAAGCCTGCGCCGATGACTTGCATGGTTTGCTCCGCCTAAAGACAAGGCCGCGTAGGACGGTTCCTTCGCACCCATCCTAACGATGGGCTGCGAAGGTTGGCATCTCTGGTTGGGCAGCCGTATACTTACCGGCTGGGTCGCCACTCCACCGCCAAGAGTACCACCATCATGCGCATGCTGCTATTCGTCGCCCTGGTTGCTTTTGTTCCGAGTGCCGTGCTGTCCGCTGACTTCGAGCTGGAGAAGCTCCACAACTGGCCGCAGTGGCGCGGGCCTCTGGCCAACGGCTTTGCCCCGCAAGCCGATCCGCCGATCAACTGGGGCCCCGCTTCGAACATCCGCTGGAAGGTGGCAGTGCCCGGCCAGGGCGAGTCGACGCCGATCGTGTGGGGCGACCGGATCTTCATCACGACGGCAATCAAGACGGAACGCCAGGAAGAACAGCCGCCCGCCGAAGTTGCGGAAGCGCCGGGGGGCAATCCTTTCAACATTGAACGGCCGACGAATTACTACCAATTCGTCGCGCAGTGTTACGATCGCAAGGACGGCAAGCTGCTGTGGCAAAAGGTTGTCCAGGAAGCCGTTCCGCACGAGGGGCATCACAAGGATCACGGCTACGCTTCGCCGTCTCCGGTCACCGACGGCAAGTTCGTTTATATGTCGTTCGGCTCGCGCGGTATCTACTGCTTCGACATGGACGGAAACCTGCAGTGGGAACGCGACCTGGGCGACCTGAACATCTATCGCTTCTTTGGCGAAGCCACTTCGCCAACGTTGGAGGGCGACACGCTCCTGGTGAACTGGGACCACGAAGGAGACTCGTTCCTCTATGCGCTCGATGCTCGGACCGGCAAGACGAAGTGGCAGGTTCCGCGCGAGCCGGGTACGTCCTGGGCGACACCACTGGTGGTCAAACATGAGGGGCGCAAGCAGGTCGTCGTGAATTCGAACCAGAAGGCCGCGGCTTACGACTTCCAGACAGGCGACGTGATCTGGGAGTGCGGCGGCCAGACGCGGGCGATCATCCCCTGCCCCGTCACTTATGACGGCAAGGTGTTCCTGATGAGCGGGTATCCGGAGAGTGCGCTGTTCGCGGTGCCGCTGGATTCCAAGGGTGATATCACGGGAACGGACAAGATCGCCTGGTCGCGGATGAGCGACACGCCGTATTGCCCTTCGCCGGTGCTAGTGGGCGGGACCCTGTATTTCAACAAGTCGAACACCGCGATTTTGACGTCGCTCGATGCCAAGACCGGCAGTCCGCTGATCGAGAAGAAACGACTGCCCGACATTCGCAACATTTACGCGTCGCCAGTGGCGGCCAAGGGGCGAATCTACTTCACCGACCGCGACGGCACGACGCTCGTGCTGGAAGATGCGCCAGAGGTCAGGGTGCTGGCCACAAACAAGCTCGACGATCAGATCGACGCCTCGCCGGCCCTGGTGGGTGACGAGATCATTATGCGCAGCAAGACGCATCTGTACTGCATTGGCAGGTGAGCGGTTGCCGTGACCCGCGAATGTGACCGCAGTCGGCCAAAGACAAGACGCAACTTGCTGATCAAGGAGTGAACATCAGGCCGGAGCGACTTTCGATTCGCCTGCCTCGGATTTAGTAATCAGCAGTGCGGCCGGGCATATCGATCGCGATGGCAACCGACGTAGCACGGGTTCGGCGGAACGTCGTTTTTGCAGCCTGCGCTGGACCTGGCAAGCCCTCGGGTTGCTTGACAGAGCTGGCGTCCTGGTTGTTACTTGGCCGATTGCCGGGAAAGTGGCCGATTCGCAGGAGAACAGGGCGAAGTCGTCGAGCACCATGCGGTACCGAACGGTGTTAACCGTGGTGGTCGTGAGGGCCGTGTTTTGAGAAAGCTGACGTTGCATGCATCCGCACGTGAACACGGCCACTAGCGCAAGCAGCAGCACCGCGTGGAAAGTCCCCCGCGAGGCGAAGTAAGGGGAGTGCTGGCAGTGGCTTGCATGCATGGGCTGGTAAACATTGTCGGTCATATCGACTGGTGCCGAGTCCGATGCGAGGTGAATATGGCTAAGGGGCCGATCATCCTGCGAGTCGAGGCCGGGTAGCGACCGCTACCCGCTGCCGTGTTTTTTTGAGAGATTGGGGCTTTCGCCGCGATCATTGTTCGACCGAACGTGTGACGTGGTGTTTGGTGTACCGCTGCCGACCAGGTTGTCGGCAGATCGGTCAATTCGCAATTCGTTCGAAGCGAATTGTGCTTTTCCGTCGATCTTGGTCAGGCGTCGCCCAGACCGGATTCCACCAGAATTTACTTTCGGTAAGCCGGTACAGTTCGCAGGTTTTCGAGCCGCTGGATTCAATTCGGTGGGACAGATCACTGAATTTACTCACAGGCGGTACCCGGTTTGCGATAACGCCCGCAGCACGACCACCCGCCTCCCTGCTTGGTCGGCGCCGCGAGTGTCTCTCACTTGTGGCCTTCGCTGTTGCGACGAAGTGTGGGCCGAGCGATTGTCGTCGGTCGGGATGCGCAGGCATCTGCCATGTGATTTCCGAAAGGACACGAAGCAGCAGCGGGTTGCATTCGGTCCTGGTAACCTGCGTGCTGCAGACACGCAGACCACGAACGCCTCGAGGAGAAGCGAAATGGGCTACAAGATTCGAGAAAAATGGCTGTCGTGCACGACGATGGCAGCGTTGCTGGCCGGCAGTGCCTTGGCGATGGCGGAAGAGACGTCAGAGAATCGCGCGTCCGAGCACCGGACGGAGCAACTCACGCTCCCTGGCAGCGACAAAATGCTGCGCGTTGAGATCGACTCTCCGAATGAAGTCCGAGTGGGCGACGACTACAAGTACGAAGTGCGAGTTACGAACCTGACCGACGACTTCGTGCTGCACGATGTCATCCTGGAACAAGAAGTATCGGACGATTTCACGATTGAGTCTGCCAAGCTCAATCGCGACGAACAAGGCAAAACAGACAAGCAGAACCGCGACGGTAAAAACGGCAATTCCGGTGATAAGAGCGGTGACTCCGCAGATGGTGCAGGCCAAGCCGCCTCGTCAGAAAACCAGAATCGCAAGCGCTGGACCATCAAGAAGCTTGAGCCCGGCCAGACCCGCACGATCGAGGTTACGGCCTCAAGTGACAAAGAGGGCGCCAGCGGCGCCTGCCTGGCGATTAAATCGTTCACGCCGGCCGTTTGCCTCTCGACCAAATTTGTCGAACCCGACCTGGAACTGATCAAGAGGGCGCCTGAGCAGGCAGGCGTCTGCGAAGAGATCGAATTCGAGTATTTCGTCAAGAACAAGGGGACTGGCCCCACGGGCAAGCTCACCATTCGCGATCCGCTGGCGAAGGGACTGCGAACGGCCGCCGGTGATGAGCAGCTTGAGTTTTCGATCGACAAGCTAGAGCCCGACGAAACTCGCAAGTTCGTCGCCGCCATCCACGCGGAGAAGGCCGGCGAGTACGCGAGTCGTGCCATCGTAAGTGAAGAGGATGGTCGGGAAACCCGCTCGCGGGCTGCAACGACTGAAATTCGCCAGGCGGAATTAGCTGTCGCGATCGATGGTCCGGGCACGGAATACTACGGACGCCCCCTGGGCTACACAGTCCGCGTCTCGAACAACGGCAATGCGCCCGCGACGAATGCCGGGTTGAAAATGCACTTGCCTGAGTCGGCAGCAATTGTTTCGGTGGGTGAGGTGCGCGACTCGAAGCAAGCGGTAGCGAAGTCGGGCGACGACGATTCCGCGGAAGCGATACCAACATTGGCCCGCCAAGAGAGCTCCCAATCTCGCACCGATGAGGCCGAGCGGCGCACAGCGGATCGTGAAGACGACGAGCAGGTCAGTACTCGCGATTGGGACTTGGGCACCCTCAAGCCCGGCGAAACCAAGGAGGTGCGAGTGACGCTGCGCGGGCGCGAGGCCGGCGACATCAAAGCCAAGGCAATCGCACACTACGTGTGCGCCCGCGGTGACGATCAGGCGAAGGTCACCACGGTTGCCACAACCACCACGGAAATCATCTCGCTTCCGGCGCTGATGGTGGCCGTTGTCGATGAAGCCGATCCGGTCGAGGTCGACGACATGGTGACCTACACAATCCTCGTGGAAAACCAAGGCACGGCGGCTGATAAAAACGTGAAGATCGAAGTCGAGCTGCCCGAAGAGCTCAAGTTCGAGAAAGCGACTGGCGAAACCGAAGCCAAAGCCGATGGCAACAAGCTGCAATTCGAGGCTATCGACAAGCTGAATGCTGGCGAGCGCGCGCAGTGGAAGGTGCGCGCCCAGGCCCGCAAGAAAGGGGACGTCCGATTCCGTGTGGCGCTGACCAGTGAAAGCCAGGAGCAGCGCAGTATCAGTGAGGAACCGACTCGACTGTTCGACGCTTCGGACGAGTAAATCAGCATCAACTTCAGACTTTGAATAGGAAGACTGTCATGAGATACCTGATCGGACTAATGGGGTGCCTGGTTATCGGCCTGGCGCTGGGTTGTGATGCCGGGGATTTGGAGCGAGTTCCACCCGGTGGAGAGGCTCCGATGGGGCAAAATGAACCCGCCGCCAAACCGGCGCCGCACATCGAACCGACACCCTCGCCGTATACGACTTCCCCGGACGCAGGAGGTCGTTCGGCGACCACTCCTGAGGAAGATCAACGGACCATTGCACCTGCTGTTACCGAGGAGCCGGCGACTGACTTACCAAAGGAGTAAGGGCGCCGGCAACTCTGCGATGTGGCATCCGTTGAAGAGTCTGATCCTGGCGGGGTCGGAAGGGGCAGAGTCCCATCCGACCTCGCCTCTTTCGATGAGGCCGGCCAATCGCTACTTGGAGCGCTCCTGCAAGTGATCTAATATGGGGCCGCCTCGCGAGGTGTGTTGCGATTGCTGAAATCCCAGTGCTGAAATCCCGGTTGGTTCTGGTAGCAAACCATGAAGTCCGTCTTGCTCGTGGTGATTGACGCGTTGGCTTCGCGCGTGGTGCGGCCAGCCATGGAGGCCGGGCAACTTCCCGTTCTGAAAGCGATTGCCGAGGCCGGATCGGTTCACTGGGGTAGCACGGCGATTTTTCCTTCGATCACCCCAGCGGCGACGGCTGCCCTGGCAACGGGTTGCTATCCGAGTGAAACCGGCATCGCCGGCGCGTACTACTACGATCAAGCAAACGATCACGTTCATTACTATGGCGACGACACCTGGGCGATCATACGTCGAGGAATGGGTGAGTTCTTCAATGACTTCCTGGTGCGCATGAATCGCGATCACCTGCGCCGCGACACGCTTTTTCAGTTGATCGAACGGGCGGGCTCTCCAACGGCCTGTCTTAACTTTCTCTGGTTTCGCGGCAATGTGACGCATCAGCTCAAGGCGCCATGGCTGTTGCGGCTATGGCCCACGCTGTGGAAGCCGCGCGAAATCCAGGGCCCCGCGATGTTGTCCCTCGGTGACTTTGCGTCCGGCGAAATCGGCGGCACAGGACAAAAGCTCAAAGGGCCCGGCGGCCTGTTTCGCCGCTTCGGGTTTTCAGATGCCAGCACACGCGAGCAGCTACTCTTACTGGCCCGCCAACGCGAGCTACCGCGATTCACTCTGGCGTATTTTCCCGATAACGACTTTGAATCACATAAGCAGGGGCCCGAGGAGGCGCTCGCCAGCGTGGCTAGAGTCGACGAGGCGCTGGGCGAATTTTTGGCGGAATACGGAGGACTTCAGCAGTTCCTCAAAGCGCACGCAATCCTGATCACCGGGGACCACTCGCAATGTGAAATGCCGCACGATGCCGAAACGTCCGGCATCCGGCTCGATGAACTGCTGGCCAACTACACCATCGTCCCCGCCGGCGGCGACTGGCAGCACGACGAGGAACTGATGATTTGTCCCAACATGCGGGCAGCGCAGATTTATATCCGCAAGGGCTACCTGCAGCTGATCGATCAGATCGGGGAACGGCTACTGGCAGATAAACGCGTCGATCAGATCTTTCTGCATACCGACCGCGGGTTTGAAGTGCGCACATCTCATGGCGAGCTGTGTTTTCAGCCCGGCGAGTGCGCAGGCGAGCGTGGCGAGGACGAATATGGTAACCACTGGACGTGGGAGGGCAACCTGGATGTCATCGATGCCAGGCGCGAGGATGGTCGGTTGCAGTATGGAAAGTATCCGAACGCCTTCGAACGGATCGCCACCGCATTCGATTCCGAGGTGAGCGGCGACCTGTGGGTAACGTGTCACCCAGGCTATGAATTTCGACTCGCAGATACGACCATCCACCAGGGTGGTTCACATGGTTCGCTGCACGCGGACGACTCGTTGTCGCCGCTGATCTCCGCGGGACTCACTGCGGAACTGCCGCCGGGAATTACTCCGCGGAGCGTGGATGTGGCGCCGCTGTGCCTGGCAAACTTGGGAATCAGCAGCCCGCACGAGATGGGCCGGGGACATTGCCGCGGAGCAGGCAAGACTTCGCAGGCAACCTCGAAATAGAGCGGGCAGATGAGGGACTCGAACAGCCCCTTCCATCCACGGGAAAAGGCGGGGAAGAACGGCAATGCGGCGCAGAATCCGGCGCAGTTGAAGCAGCACACGAAGCGCCGACGATCCAGACTTGGCGGAGCTGATACTAGCATGGCCGATGCTGCCGCGGCAACGAGGGCAGCCATTTCGGCGCTCGTGGCTCCTCGCTGACCTCCGCCGATAGTCCATGCGACTCCGCTTGTCTGCTTGAGGGACAACGCCCAGCGACGATGATCTTCCTCGTTGGAAAATACGGGCGATCGCGCGCGGAACCGACAGCGGCTCGCAAAAACTCTGGAATTGTTGGCTGGCGGCAGAAGTGAGGTTAGCCTGCGGCCAGTGTAGATCCTGCTTGGCAGGCGGACCGACCTTGGCCTAACACTACAAACTCCGCCTTTCCGCTTCGACCACTCGAACTGCCGACGAGGTCTGTCTCACGTCACACGCTTCGCAAGCGCTTTTCGGACCGCATGCAAGGTTCTGTGCGACGAGCGGTTCTCGACACTACCGTTCAGCACGGCCGCCACACGTTCTTGAGCCTTGGCCGGCGGCAAAACGCTCGCTGAAGTAAGCGACGCTGGCACGCTGGCGGGTCACTCGAACGTCGCGGTCACCCGCGGCTATTATTTCACGTTGCGGTCTACGACAACGAACCGGTCGGGCGCCTGGTTCGAATGCCTACGGAATTTCTTGGTTCACGATTCCGCCTCTTGGGTGTTTGGCTCTTGGCGACGGCTCGCACGTAGTTGCTCCTTGCGGATTCTCCTTGCCAGGCAGCTGTCACAGAGGGGAGTCGAAATCCATGCCTGCTGCCTCGCGCGTACTGCGGGGCGGCGCCTCGATAAGAGTTCTTCCAGTTCGGTGAACGACTGTTGAGCGAGGTGATCACTCAATGGTCGATGGCATTTCTTGCATTTCAACATCGTGTCGCCTTCGCGTGGAGAGGGTAAGCAGTCTCGCGTGCTACCGGACGGTGAGGTTCTTCGCCGCAGGGCGCCGCCTGCCAGCTACCCTCTGGCCTCAGGTGACGAGGCACCGCTCGGCAGCATGCAAGAAACGCGGCAGACTGCCATGGGCCGCTGCGGCGAAAGACAGCAAAGTCCGTGCCGACCATGCTAATCCGCCGATGTTGGCCGCAATCGGCTCATGCGGGTCCCGTGGACAGATCAGAATATTGAAGTCGAGAATGAACTCGTCGCGATCGTTCCTTTCGGCATGCATGTGTCAATCTTCGGCCGCCCGCCATCGCCGTCGGCCATCAACCAGAGAGGTTATCGCGCACCGACATCTGCAATTCGTGGCGTATTGAAATCTAGCGTCACAGTGCGAGTTTCGCCGGCTCTCAAGGTGACGACCACGTCGCGCGTTTTCTCCTGCCCTTGATCTTCCATGACTGCCCTTACCGAGTACTTTTCCCAGGCGTCGCCCGAGTCGAGCCGCATGGTTGTAAATTCTCTCAGGGCTCCGGTCGTTTCGGTTTCGTTTCCCCCGAGGAAGAGCTTCGCGTTCTCAGGCAGATGGACGACCAGACTCGTTCGGGGTTGACCGCTGTTGCCCGCGACAATTCGCCCAGATTCTTCGCTCTCGCGGCCAACCAAGACCGTAAAATCGCTTTCAGCCGACATTCAGCACCGGCCCTTATCGCGAGTTTACTTCGCGTGGCCTGCTGCGGGGCGCGGTCTAACCATCTATGATCGCGCGCTAGCCCCGTGCTGGTGTCGTCGAACTGAACTCGCCGCGCAGCCTCTTTAATGACGCAAATTGGCGACCACACTCAGCGGCCTTGCGAGCGTTAGATCGAAGCCGCCAGCAGATACAAGGATGCCTCGTCGGACGACAAGAGTAGTTCGCGCAGGTTGCGCGCGAATGCCCAAACCAGGTGGAAGAACTGAAGTGAGGCCAGCGGGTGACGCGAGGCTTCCCGGTCAGGCAAACTGCCGGAACACGTCCATCACGGTCGTGTACAGCATCAGCCCCAGCAGCAGGACGATTCCAACAACGGCCATGCCGGTATGCACGCGGGCCAGCTTCGGGTGAATCTTCTCGAGCAGCGAGCAGAAGATTTTGCCGCCGTCCAAGGGCGCGATCGGCAGCAGATTGAACACGGCCAGATTGAGGTTCAAGAGCACGGCAAACTTGAGCGTGCTGACCAGGCCATCGCTCATGACTTCCTTGCCGGCGGCCACGATGCCCACCACGCCCGACAGCTGATCGGGCCGTGTGAAGAGCATCGGAATCACGGCCACGAGCTTGCCAGTGAGTTCGGCTGTTTTGATCCACGGCTCAACAAGCAAGGCATATGGCGAGGCTGCGCCGCCGACAGCGGCCATAATGCTCAGCATGATCGCGGCACACAGGAAGTTCGCGGCCGGCCCGCCGAGCCAGAAGCCGATGCGGCGGGCGATTGGAATCGCAAACAGTTCTTCCTCATTTTCGATCGCTGGCATCACATATCCGCCGAGCGGAATCATGGAGAGACAGTACTCCACGCCGCCCAGGCGTTTCTTCCAGAGCACTCGGCCGAAGCCAATCGAAAATCGCTCGATCGGAATGCCCACGGCCTTAGCGGCGAGCAGATGCCCCAGCTCATGGACGAAAATCAAGAATCCCAGCAGCCCGATCGTTAGTAAAGTCGCCATTCTCCGCTCCGCTGTGCACCTAAGTTTTGGCCGGCTGAACGCCTATTCGCCTGCCCTTAATGGTAATTGGCCGGCAGCCGCCAAAAAACCCCAACCCAGCTAACGCTTCTCGAACAGCAGCGCCTTTGGCAGCCGGCAGACCCGCCCCTCGCGGTTGATGCACGCCAGCACGCTCATTCCCTCGGCGATCAGGTCGTCCTCAAGGAAGACTTCGTACTTATTGACCGCCCGGGCCCCGCGCGCTTCGGTGAGCGAAGTCCGCAGCCGGAGGAGGTCATCGTAGCAGGCCCCCTTGTAATACTTGCAGTTGATCTCGGCAACGACCAGCATCCAGCCCTCTTCCTCGAGCTGGCGATAAGAGATGCCGGCTGAGCGCAAAAGCTCGGTTCGCCCCAGTTCGAAGTAAGTCAGGTAGTTGGCGTGGTGCAGCCGCCCCTGGGCGTCGGTTTCCTGGTAGCGCACGCGGATTTCGATTTCATGGCTGTAAAGCATGCCCAGAATGTTAGCGGGAACAGGGCCAGTTTGGGAACAGCAAGGCGTGTCTTAAGCAGGTGTCGGGCACGGTATATTGATTTCTGTGAAACCAACCCCCGGCGATGAAGCGGACTTAATGCTAGAACTCTCTGCCAGCGATCCCTTGGCCATCAGCGCGACCACGGCCATTCACGCCGGCGACGTGGCCGCGCTAGATTTGCTTCTGCGCGAGCACCCGGGGCTTGCTGCGGCGCGCATCCTTTCCGGCCGCTGTCAGGGAGGCGGCGCTCGCACGCTGCTGCACATCGTCACCGACTACCCCGGCAACTTCCCCAATGGTGCCGCGATCGTCGAGACGCTCGTCGCCGCGGGCGCGGATGTGAACGCTCGCTTCGGCGGCGCGCACACCGAAACCGCATTGCACTGGGCTGCGAGCTGCGACGACGTGGCCGTGCTCGACAAGCTGCTCGACCTGGGAGCCGACATCGAAGCGCCGGGCGCCGTGATCGCCGGTGGAACACCTCTGGCCGATGCTGTGGCCTTCGGTCAGTGGAAGGCCGCCAGGAAGCTCATCGAGCGCGGTGCGAAAGCGAACCTGTGGCAAGCCGCGGCGCTGGGGCTGATGGATCGCGTCGAAGCCTACTTCGCCGCCGATCCGTCGCCCACTGCCGATGAAGTCACGCAGGCCTTCTGGCTCGCCTGCCACGGCGGCCAGCGCACGGCAGCAGAATGCTTGCTGAATTGCGGTGCCGACATCAACTGGATCGGCTACGATAATCTTACGCCACTGGGCGCGGCAGAGCGCAGCGAAGCGGCGGAACTGGCCGCGTGGCTCAAGCAGCGGGGTGCGAGTTGAGCGTATCGTCCTAACCCGACGCGTGAGCGCGAATTCCGCGCACGGATCCGCGCTCACGCGTCGGGCTAGGAGAGAGCGGGTCCCGAGCCCCCAGAATTGACGCCCCCCCATTCATGACCTATAAAGGAGCGGTTTTATTTGCTGCCGCATGGCCAGGGAGGGTCCCACTTCTCTCGCTCCGCGGGGCTCTTTTGGGGCATTTACCTCCACCACGGAACGATTGATTCATGAGCGTTGGCGAAGGTACCGGCACTGGCTTCTCGACCATGCGGGGACGCAACTACCCCACCATCCGCCAGTTCACCGTGTTCATGGAGAACCGCGTCGGTCAGCTCATGGAGGTGATCCGCCGCTTCGAAGGGAGCCGGGTTCGGATCGTGGCCCTCTCGATCACCGATTCAGCCGAATGCTCCTTTGTCCGCTTTTTGCTCAGCCATCCCGAGCAGGGTCGCGAAATCCTCGAACGGGCCGGCCTGGCGATGATCGAAAGCGACTTGATCGGCGTCGAACTGCCCGAGGGAAATCAGCCACTGCTGCAGGTTTGCACCGCCCTGCTCCAAGCCGAGGTGAACATCATCCAGGCCTATCCCCTGATCCTTCGCCCGCGTGGCCGGCCGGCCGTGGCCCTGATGGTCGATAATATCGAAATGGGCCTGGAAACGCTGGACCGCAAGAGCTTCACCATGATCTCCGAGGCCGATCTGGCCGAGGTCGAGTGACTTTCTGGATTGGCCGTTCTTGGGGCGAGGGTCCTGTACCCATGCCCATCGCCGGGGCTCGAGCGTCCCACCCCGTCACGAACCGCATCCACTGCCCCCCTGTCCACAACGGGCGCTCTGGCGGCTAAAATCAAAGCTTGCCACCAGCAGCTTTGCCGTCACCGCCCTTGAGCCAGTCGCGCATATGCCCATCTCTGTACTTTGCCCCGGCTGCCAGACCCGCTTCAACGTCAGCGAAAAGTTCGCCGGCAAGCAGGGGCCGTGCCCCAAGTGCAAGAAAGTCCTGACCGTGCCTGACGCGCCCGCCGAGGACGTTAAGATCCACGCGCCCGAGTTCGGCGGACCGGGCGCGAAAGATGCCAAGGGACGTTCCGTCCTCAAACCCATCGCGCGCGTGCAGAACAAGCTCTCGGCCACGGTGATCGTGGCCATCGTGGGGGCGATCGTGCTCACGCTGGCCGTCGCGTTCATGATGCGGCTCACGCCGGCCGAGAACAAAACCATCGTCGCCGCCGTGGGCCTGGTCATCATCTCGCCGGCGCTTGCGCTGGCGGCCTATTCGTTCCTGGCCGATGACGAAGGCGATCCGTACCGCGGTCCCGCGCTCTATCTTCGTTGCCTGCTTTGTGGCTGGGCCTACGCGCTCTTGTGGGCCGTCTACTGGCCGCTCACCGCCAACGGCATCATCACCGGCGAAATCTGGCAGTGGGTGTTCGTGATTCCGATTTTCGTCGCCGCCGGGGCGGGCATTTCGTTCGCCACGCTCGACCTCGACTTCGGTAACGCGGCGATGCACTACTGCTTCTTCCTGCTGGTGACGATCCTCCTTCGCTTTGCGATCGGCATGCCGCACCTCTGGGAACTGCAAGGTGGCTCGGCTCCAGTACCCGTGTTCTAGCCGATCCTCCAGAAAGACAGCCCGTACGATGAGCGCCATTCGCGAGCTGCCCGAAATCGCCGGCCTGGATGGCGGTTGCCCGCTCTTGCGAATTCCCGCCGAGATCGACGTCCCGCTCACCCCGCGCGTGCGGGCGCTGATCGACACGGCCGAGTATCGGCGGCTGCAGCGAATCAGCCAGTTGGGCCTGGTGTCGCTCGTGTATCCCGCGGCGCTGCACACGCGATTCGAACACTCGCTGGGCGTCTACCGGCTCGCGCTCTTATTCCTGCGGCAGCTTTCGTACGATCGCCGCTTCGCCGAACTCATTAGCACGGCTGACGCGGAGTTGCTGATCGCCGCGGCGCTTCTGCACGATCTGGGACACTGGCCGTTCTGCCACCCGATCGAAGACATTCGCCTGCCGAGCGTGCCCGAGCATGAACTGTTCGCCAACAGCTTCCTGCTGGAGGGTGAGATCGCCGACGCCCTGCGCGAGGACTGGTCGATCCAGCCGCGCGACGTCGTGGCGCTGCTCTCTGGCAAACCGCGAGACTCTAAGAGCCGGCTCCTGGCGAGCGTCCTTTCCGGCCCGATCGACATCGACAAGATGGATTACCTCTACCGCGACAGCCTGCACGCGGGCGTGCCGTATGGCCGCAACTTCGACCAGGCCCGGCTGATTGGCAGCCTGTGCCTGAACGCGGCCGGCAGCGGGTTGGCGATTACCGAAAAAGGCAAAACCGCGTCCGAGATGATGGTCTTCGCGCGCTATGTGATGTTCAGCGAAGTCTATTGGCATCACGGTGTGCGTTCGGCCACGGCGATGCTGCAGCGGGCATTCTATCTGCTGCATGGTCAGCTTGACCTGGATGCGATCTTCCGGCTGACCGAACCGCCGATGATCGATCTGCTCGTCAAACAGGCCGGAGGGGCCGAAGCCCGCAGCGCGGCGGGCGAGTTGCTCTCAGGACTGTTTGGCCCGCACCGCCGGCTTTATAAACGGCTGGCGCAGTACAGCGTTTACGATCCCGCGAGCGAAGAGTTGTTCCGCAAGCTGGCACGGCGGCCCTATCCCTGGCTGGCGGCTTGCGCCGAGCAGTTCGCAACGGAGGCCAGCACGGCGCTTGGACGCGTGATTGCTCCGCACGAGATCCTGTTCGACGCCCCGCCGGTCGCGCGCGAAGTGGATTTCAACATCGACGTCTACTTCCCCAAGCGAAACCAGTATCGCACACTGGGCGAGATTTCACCCGTCGTTCGCGCGCTGGGCACACAGTTCGACGACTACGTGAAGCGCGTGCGGGTGTTCGCTCATCCGCGAGTTGTCGAAGAGCTCAAGGGTTCGGCGCGGGTCGATGAATTGGTTGCTCGCGCAGTCGAGCTTACGGGGGATTAGGCTCGCTGACCCATGCCCCAGCCCAAAGGCTACTTCCTATACGTCAATCTACCTGCCGCCAAGGTCCGCGAGCGTCTCAAGGGTTTTGGCCATGGCGTCCGCAAGATTCAAAGCGGTGGCCGTAAGCAAGCCGTCGTGATTCACACGGCGACGGGGAAGCATCTCGAAGAGCTCCAGGCCAAGTTCGCCGACGTTGGCTGCTCCAGCACGCCCAACGATCTGGGCGAACCCATTGAAACGTTGCGCAATCTCGGACCGGCGAGCGGCGAGGCGATGCGCGCCGTGGGCATTCGCACGATCGGCGATTTGCAGCGCATTGGCCCAGTCGCGGCATTTCAGCTCGTCAAGCGCGTACGCCCCAACGCCACCTTGAATTGGCTCTGGGCAATGGCTGCGGGGCTTAAGGATTTGGACCTGCGGGAACTTTCCACCGAAACGAAAGATCGCTTGCGAAGCGAACTCGAAGAATTGCAGTAGCTACCCGCTGCACTCGGCCGCACTTCAAACCGGCAAGAGCGGAATCTCTTCCAGCACCTGGTGCCTGGCCGTGGTGCCCAACTGATCGAGTTCCCAGGTGACGACCCACCGCCGCCAGGAAATGGGCGTCGCACAGAACACCCAGCGTGCGCGCTCTGCTGCAACGGCCAGGTTCGTCGGATCCCTTTCCACCGCCGGCCAGGTGCGCATCGGAAATCCCAGCCGCGCTGCATTCTGCCGGGGCCAGACCACGAGCGCATCTTCGGTGATCTCGTACCCCGCGCTCCCTTCGAGCTGCGACTCGATCTGTTCGCGGACCAGGTCGACGCCGGCCAACTTGTAGAACCCAGCCAGCGCGCTGGCAAACGCCTGTCGTTGGGCATAAGCCAGGTGATCGAGCCAGCCGCGCTCGTGAATGTCGGCCACGAGCCAGCCCTGCTGCTCCTCGAAGCTCAACCACAGGCTGTTTTGCGACAGCTCGGGACAATACAGCTCGACGAGAATTCGATTGCTAGCCAGATGGATCTTGCCCGTGCGGATCGAATGATCGGCCCAGGAGCGACTTTCGCGCAAGGTCTCGACCAGCTCGCGCTCGACAAAGGCCGCGATCGAATCGCTGACGTGATGCAGTGCTTCGAGATGCTTGCGGCAGGTTTTCCAATTCCCCGTCCAGTAGGCCTTACGGCTTGCGCGACGCAGCCGTGCGTACAGTTTGGGGACCGTACCCGAGCGAAAGCCGGGCCGCAGAAACTGGACCATCGTTTCGCCATGGTGGCCGATCGCCGCCGGGCGCAAATTAGCTGGCCGATTTGCCGCGTACAGCCGCCAGTTTTCCTTGAGCTCCCACACCAAGAATCCGAACATGCCGGGAAACAGAAACTGAATGAACAGCGAGATGCTCCACGCCCAGAGATTCCCCAGCGGACCCTCGAGCGCCAGGTGAATGGTGAGCACCAGCGGCAGCAGCAGTTTGTGCGACACCGTCACGACCGGAAAATGCTTGATCGGGTTGATCTGCGGTTCGATCATCAGCGTGACCAGGAAGCGGATCACGTAGTTGACGAAGAGCCACACGCTGGCCAGCGCTGCTTTGAATGCCAGCACCGAGCGTCGCTCGCCGGCTCGGAAGCGCAAGTACTCGTCCACGCTATACAGCAATCTCTCAATGGCCTCCAGTAGTCGGTGGAACGAATCCATGATCCAACGCACCAGCGCCGTAAAGACGTGTATCCGCAGCCGATGCCAGGTGCTCATCGTCCAGTCGGTTACCATCTCGTCAACGTTCCGTCCGATGCGCGAATTCAAGAGCAGGCTCGACACGAGGAACGTCGCCGGCAGACTAATCCAGGTCACGTATCCATCGGTAAACAAAGCGACCAGCACGCTGAGCAGCACCGACAACAGCAGCGGCTTAAAGACGTAGCGCTGGAAGATCTGAAAGGGCTGGCTGCTGATGAGCTCTTGTATCAGCGGCAAGTTCGCAATCCATCGCGGCACGTCGACAAATACCCGACGCAACCCTCGGCCGATCATGATGCCCGACTCGACGAACTGCCGGCGAAATGCCTGGCTGTGAATTAATCCCAGCAGCCAGCAACCCAAAATGGCCAACGTCAACCAATTGAACAGATGGATCTCTTCGGGAAATCCCAGCACGTGCAAAAACGGATTGATCAGATGGCTGAGGCCTTCCAGAATCAGAAACGCCCCGCCGAACGGAATTGCTACGTATTGCGTGAGGAACCTACCCAGTGGCGTACCGAAGGCCAACGAGCTCAAGCGCTGCGGGAAGCGCAGGTAAACTTCGCCGCCGCGGTACACGCCATCCAGCGTCGCCGCCAGTTGACGGTCGGCACGAATTAGCTGGTCGCCGCGAAAGAACTGCTGGGCGCTCGCCAGGTCGGGCAGCTTCAGACTGTTCCGCGACAAGGCATCGCGCAGGTCGCCCATCGACAGGAACCCCCGCTCGACGATCCGGTCGAGAATTTCGTCGACGAGCTTCTTGCGCCCGACTTTCTCCGGCGGATTGACGGGCAGTAGTTTTACCTTGTCGAGCGCCCGTTCGATCACCGGCTTGAACCGTGCCCTCAGGTTCGTTTCGGCACGAAACACCGCCGTTGCCAGGAGTGCACCGACACGACTCCGCCAGCGATGCGTCAGGCGCACGGCCCGCAGCCGACGCTCCGCACTACGCAGATGTTTTGACATCAGCACGTCACGCTGGCCCGGCAGGAACCGCTTGAGCGGCTTCTTGCCAAGCGAGCCCAGCCAGCCGAATACGTCGAGCGTGTACACGCCGCGCTCGTGGTCCACGCAAACCTTCTGCAGGTCGTAGAGTATGCGGGCTTCGGTGGTCCAGAATCCGCCGACAGCCAGTTCCAAGAGTGCGCCCAGCGTGCGTGTCCACTCGTCGGCTTCTTTGTCGCTGAAGTTCAGAGCCGCCTGCAAGCGCACGACCAAGCGCGCCATATCGCCGCGCGCCTGCTCGCCTAACGTGATGGAAAGTTCGGTTTTGGCCGAGCGTGACGCGCGCGTCCTGAGGATGGCCGCTCGCACCAGGTTGCCCTGCCTGGCGACCTGTTCGGCGCGCGCATTCAAGGCTTCCGCCGCGCGGTTCGAACGCTCCCGCGCCGGCACGCGGGCCGGTCGCAGCAGTGGCTGCGACTCGTCAATTCGTTCGACGCGCTCCTCGGCCGGTACTTCGGCCACGATCGATGGATCAGGAGCGCCCGGCGGCCGCGTGGCAGTGAGTAGTGCTTCCCCGTTTACGTCCTGCGCCAGCAGCGCATCGATCCGATGAAAGTCTTGTATGCCCGGAAAATAACTTCGCAGAAACCCCGGCACAAAGTACCGCAGCTCCAGGTAGACGGCGGAGAATTCCAGGTACACGCCCAGATCGGTAAGCGGCGGCAGCAGGTACTCTTCCTGCTTGAGCACCGTGCGGATTTCTTCGAACTGGATCGACCCGATTTCCTGAACCCGGCTCCGCACGTCGGCATCGGTCAGCTTTCCCTGCTCCACCCGTTCGTCGAGTGCAAAGTGCACCTTGGCGTGAAACACCAGCCGCCAACACTTGAGCAGCGTATCGGATGCGGCGAGCTCTTCCAACAGCTCGCTGCTTGGTCGTGCGATCAGGATCAGCCGCTCGGGGAGCTCGGTCGCGGTCGGCACGTCGAGATCCGCCCGATCGACGATGGCCAGCAGCGTGTCCCGATTGATGACATACGTTTTGCGATGCGGTACGCGGAGCCCGAGCCCGGGCACGCCAGCATGCTGTTTGATGACGCGCCGCAAGATGCGTGGCGAGACTACGACCACGGCTGGATCGACTGCGGCCAGCGCATCCTGCAGCGCTGGCAGGCTCAGCGGCGGCTGCTGCTCGTCGGAGGTCGCGTTGGTGGCCAGTCGGGTCATGAATGGGGTGCCGCGGAGGATCGCACGCCACGGGCGGGTGCAGATTCATTCTACCGGAGTCCCGCTGGCTGCCGATGGCCAACTGCTCCCAATGCTGCACAAGCAGGGGACATTCACTTCGCGGCTGGCGCCTCCCGACTCAGCCACTTCAGGACTTGCAGCACCAGGGCCAAAGCACCAACGGCCGCCAGAATTGTTTTCGCCTGGTCCGAAAGCGAGTCCCCCGCAATGTCGTGCCAGCCGATTTGAATCACCTCCGGCCCGGCCTGAGTGCTGGCAACCGGCGGAGCAGGGGCGCTAGAGCTGCCGTCGGGCGACCCTGCCGAGTTCATCCGATTGGCGTCGGGATTCGCTGCGGTCGGTAGCGATTGCCGGCCCGCCAGGTCCGCTACCTTTTCAGGCGAGTTCAATGCGCTTCGTATGGAGTTGCTCACCGGGCGAGCGGGGAGCGATTCCAGCGGTCGCTCGGCGATTGCCTGCTCGGGTGCCGAGTGGGTTCCAGGCGACACCGGCGATGCGGGGTTCGTGGCCGGCGGCACAATACTGGTCAGAAACCAGCGCACGCGTCCGCAGTAGCTGCCCGAGGTGCGGCCATTCCCTTCGCCGAACAACACGCCCGCAAGTTCGCCTTGACTGTTGAAAATCGGTCCACCCGAGTCTCCTTGGCGCGCGCTCGCTGCGAGTTCCACCATCTCGTAGGGGAATTCGAGTCCCGGCGCCACATACTGCGTGCACGGACCGGTGGCCTCGCGATACTGCCCCGAGCCATACCCTGCGATCGTGAGCATTTCGCCCCGCTGCGGCGGTCGGGCGGCAATTCGCACCGGCTGGGCATTCGGCTTCCGCACGGCGATGACTGCCAAGTCCCAATCGCGGTCGACGTTCTGAATTGTTCCCAGCGAGTAGAACCCGTCTGGAAAGTGCACCGAGATCGGTCCCGTCGCTTCGTTCACGACGTGCCAGTTAGTGACCACGAACCCGTACTGCCCGGCGATGTGCACCAGGGTTCCCGAGCCGTACGACACACTGCCGTCGCCGGGAGCGACGATTCGGGCAACTGCCGGATGCATTCGCGAGGCCGCCGTTTCCGCAGCCGACAGCGATCGCAGTCGAGTCCCTGCGCCGACGGACTGCGCGCGCGCGGGGAGCGCAGCGAGCAGGCAGATCGCGATCGCCAGGGTGAAATTCACGGCAACGGTTCTTCGCGGTGGATGACGGGTCGAATTCAGCGTACCGGAACTCTTCTCTCGGCGGCACGTCGGGCTTCGTTCTTGACGATCATGCGGAGGAGTTCGAGCCTGAGCAACTCGCGCTCGCTGGAGCGAGCCGAGGACTTCTCAGTGAGAACAACCATTTCGGGCACCCATTAAGCAGCGATGGGCCGGCCCCCTCTGAGTTCTTCGCCTCGGTGCGGAAATTCGCGGCCGCCGTTGTATTGATCCTGCAGCCGCCGCAGTTCCTTGCGGAGGGCGTCCTCAGCCAGCTTGGTGAGCGTCAGCCGGACCGGGTAACCGGCAAGAAAGACCGCCGCATTGCGGGCTTCATTGAGGACTTCAGCAGACAAGTACAGGGTCGCGCGGACCTTGGGCAATTCGCCAGTGGGAGCAATCCTTGGCATGCGTGAAACCTCCATGAATCCACGGCTCCAGTGCAACGCGCAGCGGGAGCCATTAGTCAAACGTCGGACGTTTACGCACGATTCGTCCAATGTCTGACGTTCGGCCGCCAAGGATTCGCCAGTCGGCAGTTCTTCACGAGTCGGCAGGGTTTACGCAATTGGTGCGGCCTGTGACTTCGCCGGATTTTGGGCCAAAGCTCCTGCCCCGCGGGCCTCGATTCACCCGACAAGACGGACGGTAGACTTTGCGTAGTCCCCTCAGTCGGAGCTCGAACACTCCAACCAATCGCCTCGCCTTCGGTATTACGGCTTGGTGCGGCCGAGCGCCGCATGCCCGTGCCGCAACGCTCAGTCCCAGGGCCTTCGCCGGCCTGCCATAGCCTGACGGCCGGCTGTGATCCGCTTCCTACCAAGCCAGATTTGGTGTCGAAGGGCCGCTCCGGCTGGGGAAGAAACAAACTCCATGAGCGGGACAGACCGATGAAGGCTTTTAACGAAGCAGCCAGATTGCGACCGCTACGAGGGCGGCAGCAACGGCAAAGCCCCAGGCCAAATTCGCCAGCCGTTGGCCGCGAGCGCTCACTTCCGCCTGAGTTGCCGATCTATCGAGTTCCGGTCGCATGCGGTTCGCGCAAAGGGAAAGAAAAGGACCAAGTTGGCTAACTGGAACTTCGAGTTGGCGTTAACTGCAATTCTACAGCCTTGTAGCGGGCTGTGCTTTGCGGCAAGGAATTTGAACGCCCGCCCCGGGGCAGCGGACTCCAATTAGCCGGCCCTGGAGTTGTTTTGGTTCTCACAAAGGATGCGTGCGTCAGCCACCCATCTCAGTGATCGTTCAGCCCACGTAACCCTCGGTCCCCCGGTAGAGCTCGCCGGCGCTGCTCGGCATCCCGATCAAAGTCACCCTGGAGGCGGTCGACCTGGAAGCAGCCGCCGCGTCGTGAAGTCGTCATCGGCGAACGTTGTAAATCGTTGAGCGATGATATTGCTGAGCAGCGCGAGCGCAGGAAGCGCGGTCCAGATCAACGGCCACGCGCGACATGGTTCAGAATCGGCCGAAGGGCTCCAGACCGACGACATCAGCGCGACCAGTAGGTCAAAACCGACCCATCCGATCAATCGAGTCATGAGATGTACTCCTTTTCTTTGGCGGGGTCCAACGGCGGTGGAGAACGCAACTGATGTGCCAACGGGCCCCTTCAGTGCGGTTGGGCCACGGCTGGAGTACCTTTGGGCCATCGTCCCCTGCTCATGCGAACTGCCATGTCGATTCGGGGCACTGAATCATGGACCCACCATTGGAAGGTAGTTGCTCGTTGCCGCAGCATGACCCCGGCCCGCAATTAGCGTCTCAAGCACCCGTCGATCGGGAATGCGAGCGGCCGGCTTCACTGTGCTAGCGCGCAAAAATCGCCCGGAGCGGCGGGGCAGCAACACCATGGGCGATAGTGGCCCCTAGGCGCCCAATTAGAAAGGCGTAACATCCGGTAAAGACCTACACGAGGTCTTGTCGGGAGCCAATGAACCAGCCCGGACGCTAGCCTACCACGAATCATTTACAGATGTTCGAACTCGCACGCCCCACCACCCGCGCATAAAAAAACCCGGGAAATGCCGGTCCCCGCGTCTTTGTGCGAGAAACTGCATACCCGGGAGGTGGGCGATGAGGGACTCGAACCCCCGACATCCACGGTGTAAGCGTGGCGCTCTAACCAACTGAGCTAATCGCCCATCTGAATGGCCAGCTCCAAAGTCTATCGCATGCGGGCCGAATGGCAAAGTCCGCGCCGCAGTGAGCGAGCCAAATGCAGTTTGCGCACTGGCATGTCCCGGTGCGGCCCGCAAACATTTTTGCTGCGGCGGATCGTCAGCCCGCCGCCCCGGGAGAGCACTTGCGCCCCACCGGGAGGGTACGGAAAAGTCTCTCTGCCCACTAGGCTATTGTAAATTACACGAGCTCGCACGCGCACGCGCTATTTGCACCGTGTATCTTTAAGTTCACGCGCTGCTGTAACGAGCACGCTGAATACACAACAAAATCGCTTACATCCGATCAAATCGAGATGTTGAACCGTAACAACGGGCACCGGCAACCAAGTACGAGGAGAGCCAACCTTGGCCAAAAAGAAACCAGCAGCGTCAACCAGTAAGAGTGATTCAATCCGCCAGGTACTCTCGGCCAAACCAAATGCGACCGTGAAAGAGATCAAGGCCGAACTCGACGCACGGGGAGTGGCCGCATCGATCGCGCTGATCAACAAGCTCAAGTACGACCGCAAGCGCGGCACGACAGCCAAGAAAACTCGTCGCGCTCGCGGCGGAGTCAGCAAAGCGGACGCCATCCGCGCCAAGTTCGATCAACTCGGCTACGACGCTCGTCCGCGAGACGTGATCGCAGCGCTCAAGAGCGAGGGCGTCAAAGTCACTTCCGCGCAGGTCAGCATGCTGCGAGCCAAACTCACAGCGAACGGCAGTTCGGGCAAAGTCCCGGCCACAGCCAGCTCTGTGCCCTTCGAACACCTCGTAGCGGCCAAGCAACTAGCAGACCGACTGGGCGGCATCAACAAGGCGCGAATGGCGCTCGAAAGCTTCGCCAAACTCGTCTCCGGTTAGCACATTTCCTACAATCACCCGCTAGCGCGCATAGCTTGACTCGCGCGGTAGCGGCGCGTGCGCGCCGAATGGCTCGCGCCTTCGAGAGGACGGGACTGTGCACTGGACTGTAACGACAGTTTTACTCACGGCGCATCTGTTGCTGGTCGATGTGGCCATGGTCGGACCGCTCCTGGCCGTGTGGTGCGACTGGCGGGCGCGGCGCGAACCGCAACCTGTGCTTGCGGAACTCGGCCGCCAACTGGCCTGGATCTCCGTGAGCGGCCTGGTTCTCGGCGGGCTGCTGGGCGGAGTGTTGCTGGCAATTCGGTACGCGGCTGACGAGCGTTACTTCCGCGCCTTGGCGGTCGTGCCCCGCGATCGCTTGTGGTTTGCCGGCGCCGAGTGGTTCTTTTCGCTGGTGTGCCTGGGGCTCTACGCGATGCTATGGCGCCGCTGGCAGCGGGCACGCCTCGCCCACGGTCTAGTGGCGCTCGCGGCAGCCACGAACCTGCTGATTCACTTTCCGACGCTCTTCGTCGCGGTCTCCGTGATCCGCGCTCGGCCCGGGCTGCTCGCCCAACCGCTGGCACGGGCCGAGTATCGCCGGCTGCTCGTTGATCCGGAAGTGCTCGCGCGGGTACTCCATCTCTGGCTGGCGGCGGCGGCCGTAACGGGCGTGCTCGTGGTGTGGCTGGCTCTGGGCAAGCGGCTCGTGGCAGGAGGTGGCAACGACGAACAGGCATCTCTACAAGACCGCATCCTCAAGGTCGGCGGCCGACTTGCCATCACAGCAGTCATGTTCCAGTTTCCCGTCGGCTTGTGGGTGGCGTTCGTTATGCCGGAGCGAGCACGACGGAACTTGATGGGAGGCGACGCATCGGCGACGCTGCTGCTGCTCGGCGGAGTGGGCCTCGCCATGCTGTTAATGAACCTGCTTTCAGCGCTCATTCTGGGCGATCGCAAACGCGACATGGCTCGGCGCTCTACGGTGGTATTGATTGTGCTAATGTTGCTGATGGTGGGTGTGCGATTGCGGAGCGGTGAGCCTGCGACCGCACCCGCTGTGCAACAAGCGACGACGCCCCTGCCTGTGCGATCTGCCGAGATCCCCCTTGCGTCACGTAAAACATCGGGTTCAATGGAACCACCCGCCATTTACCCGCCGCGCCAGTCTTCCGAGGGATCTGCTTTGAAGTCGCTCGATTGCGTTACGATTGCCGACCCGGTCCATGGCTCGAAAGCCAAGATTCTGCCGGGCGTGGGATTCAACTGCTACGGTTTCCTGGCGAGCACGCCCTCGGGTCCTGTAGAAGTGCTCTGGTCGGCGCCTGATTTCACGGACGGCACCGCTAAACCGACGGGCAGCGGCATTCCGCTGATGTTTCCATTTGCAGGCCGAATTCGGGGCGCGCAGTTTGTTTACGACGGGAAGACCTACACCCTCGAAGCGATGGACGGAATCGGCAATGCGATTCACGGATTCGTTTACAACCGACCGTGGCGAGTGAAGTCGCAGGAGAAAGATCGCGTGGTTGGCGAGTTTCAGGCCTCGGTCGATGACGAATCGCTGCTCGAACTGTGGCCGGCCGATTTTCGAATCACCGTTGAGTATCGCATCGCCGGCAACACTCTCAGCTCGGAGATCCTGATCGAGAATCCCGATGAGAAGCCGCTGCCGTTCACATTCGGCACGCATCCTTACTTTCGCATTCCGGTCGGCGGCCGCAGCGCGGACGACTGCATTGTGAAGGTTCCGGTTTCCACGAGTTGGGAACTCTCCGATCTGCTGCCGACGGGCATCGTCGGGCCTTCGCCGAATGCGGACAAGCTGGCAGCAGGAATTCCAGCCGGCGAAATGCGATTCGATAGCGTCTTCGGAGGGCTGCAGTTCGCGAACCATCGTCTGGAGACGTCGATTCGCGATCCGCACAGCGGTCGCCGCGTGACGCAAGAATTCGACGATCAATTCACCGCCTGCGTTGTGTTCAATCCGCCGCATCGCGAAGCGGTTTGCATCGAGCCCTACACCGGACTGCCCGATCCGTTCTCCCTGCTGGAAAAAGGAGCCGAGCCACACCTGCGCGTGCTCGGCCCCGGCGAGAGTTTTCGCGCGCGAGTCGAGATTCGCGTCGACTAGCTTATGCGAGCGAGCGCACCGCAGCGCCGATGTCTTAGTTCGCGCTGCCGGCGAGAACTTTCGTGGAGCGCACTCCCGGCCGGATTTCACCCCCCGGCACAACGATTCGTTTGTGCCAGGTGACCGCGGTGGTGGTCACGAGCGCCGTCGGCAGGACGCCCCGCTCTGACCATTTATTGTCGCGCGGGTCGAACATCAGGACTTCGCGCCGAAAGCCGGTGTGCGATTGTGGGGGACTGGTCAGTTGGCTGCCATCATCGCCGCCCAGCAGCAGAAACGCGTTCGGCCCCATGCCTGGCGCTGGCGAGGGACTGGCCGCCAGCGGCCAAGGCAGATCAGCGATCTTCGACCAGCCGACGGCCGGAGTGAACTTAAAGGCATCGCGAAGGTAAGTGCGACGCGGGCGACCGTCATCTTCCGCCCGCAGCGAGACGCCTCCGATAAGATAAAACACGCCGTCCTGAACCGCCGCGGTGGCAAGCATCCGTGCGGTGCCCGGCCACGCAGGTTCATTTCGCCAGCTACGCTCAGGTTGACCTAAATCGAGTGAGAGGAAGACGTGGAGCGCCTCGACGGCAGCGGGGCTGACCGAACCGCCAGCCAAGTAGATCCGCCCATTAAGCACAGCGCCGCATGCATTCGAGATTGTGAACGGCAGCGGCGGCAGTGGTTCTGTCTGGAGTTTGTCGTCGGCCAGCCTCAACCGGAAGCATTCGGCGAGATGTCCCGACTCGTTGCTGCCTCCAAGAACGGCGATGCCCCGCGACGTCGTGAGACAGACGCTGTAGCCCAGGAATCGCCGGAGCTTGCCGGCAGTCCGCCATTTGCCACCGGGCTCATCGAGAACAAAGACTGAGTCGTGCCAACGCTTTATACCGGCTTCCCATGGCGGTCGGTCCGGAAAATTCGCGCCCCCGGCCACGAGCAGTTTGCCGTCCGTGATGCCCGCGACTGGGCCGGCGAAGCCTTTGTCATCGGGAATCGACGGCAAGTTTGACCAAACCAGATGCTGCGCCCGCAGTTGCAAGCCGAATGTGCTGGATAGCAGTAGTGCAAGAAATGCAAACCGGTTGCGGTTGGGCGGATTCAGTGCGTGCATTGGTTCAAGGAGGCGTTTGCTTGATCAAGTTTCGCTCATATTCAGCACGCGCAAGACGGCGTTATAACGCTCAAGCACGTCGTTACGATCGTCTACCTCGGGTAAGTCTCGCTCGCATGCCCGGCGCACAAGATGGGCATGTCGCACCAGGGCGGCCTGATCTTCCGGTCGCCGGGCCACGTAAGCGATACGTGCGAGTGCCTCGAGCAGGCGAATCATCACTGATGCCGAACTGCTGCCATATTGTCTGATCTGATTGAATGCCGCGTCGGTTACATCCGTGAACGTTACTGCCCGAGTCACGACGCGCAGCTTTCCTTGGTCGTCGTACAGGCGCGGAGACGGAATAGAGCGACCGGCCAGCCTGCCGAGTGCCTCTGACAGCCAATCGACGCAGACAATCGCCGTAAAGGGATCGTTAATTCCCGGAGAAAGAGCGCGAAGAGCCACCTCAACCATCTGATCTACGGTAAACTCCAGATCCTGGTATGGCGTACGCTGCCACTGCAACAGGAAGGCTTCGTTCACGCTGCGAGACAAGTCGTCATCGAGCACCGCCTTTGGCGAGACATGCGCCAGAGGACTACCGGCGATCACAAATTGACCCGGCCTCGCCGCCAGCCGCATAACGAAATCGCCATTCCTTGCCAGGTTTACTAGGCGATCGACTTCCAACGCAGCAATATATCCACTACTGTGGGAAGGAACCCACGCGGTGGATTGGTCGAAGTTCACCGGTAGTCCATCGTCATCCACGAAGTCGCCGTCGTGCGCCGCGTCCGTCAGTTCGTCCGGCCACAATCGGTCGATCGTGTCATGCATCTCGTGACTCACCGCGGCCACAATCTGGTGAGCCTGAATCAATATGGCCACGTGATGAATGAAATAGACGAGCACGCCAAGACTTAGCAGGGCAAGGACAATTCCCAGCGCCACCGCCGCGCCGGGCACGAACTGTCCGTTATCGGTTCCCAGAATCGTCCGCAATACCAGCAAGCAGTAAATGAATGTGCCGGTGAAAGTACCCAATACGACCTGATTACTGCGATCGCGTATGAAGTTACGCAGAAGCCTGGGACCGAACTGGCCCGAGGCCAGGGACAGGGCCACGATCGTGATTGAAAACACGACACCGGCCACGGTGATCATCGACCCCGCGATCGTCGACATCACGGCCCGAGCGCCTTCGGGTCCTCCGCCGTAGATCCACCAGACGTCGGTCTTACGCGCGGCGTCTTGGATCTGGTGGTCCAGCGAAATCATGGCGACGGCCACGATCGCGGCCAGCACGTTCAGCACGGCGGGGACAAACCAGTACGAAGTCTGGAGTGCATCCCAGTAATATGAGAGCCGAGTGCGCATGGGAAACCGCGATCCGAGATGTCTGGCCGACCGTTGCTGGCCGTAACATCATAGCCTATCGCGGCACAGAAACGCGAATTGCTACCAGTCGAAGCGGGTGCCGATGAGTTCGAACAACCGCTCGTTCGATGCGGCGAACTCCTGCCGCAAGCGGACTGCGGCCGCTTCGCTCATCGGCTCCTGATAGCGCCCTCGGTTGCTGCTGCCAAAGCTGGTTGGCTGCCAGTGGTCGAGGTGCAGGAATCGCAGTACCTGCGTGAATGTCTCGGCTGGTTGTCTGAAAAGCCGCTCGGCTTGCAGCAGCAGGATCTGTTCGCGGGGAAATAGCGCGAACCAGTGCACGAGTTGTTCGGCATAGTGACCCCGCGTCGCGTAGGAGTACCAGCGATGTGGATTGCTGCGCGCGTACGGCTCGGCGAGCAATCGCTCATGCTCGCCTGCCAGCCGCTGTGGCTCGGCGTCGAGGGCCGCTTCAAAACACAGCGGCTCATGCCCGCGCCGCAGCGAATGCTGATAGTGCGAATATGCGCGGCTCACCGGGTTGCGGAGCAGGAAGATCAGCTTCACCTCGGGAAGCAGTTCTCGCACCCGTGCGGGCACGCGCGGATCGAACATGTAGTAGGGGCTCGATTCGAAGCATAGCCGCTCGCGAGAGTCCCAGGGAAAGTGCATCCGATACCAGCCTTCGCCGCGATTGAATGCATCGTCGAAGTAGTGCACCTCCTTGGTAAACGATGGCGCGCACTGCGGGTGACCACAGAGGTAATCGAATAGTGAAGTAGTCCCCGCCTTTTGGGCGCCGGCGATGATGCACGCGGGAAGCGGGCGCTGATGTGCCGTCAGCTGCCGGTACCATAAACGGGGCGAAGCGAGCTGCCGCGTGCCGCGAACGGCCGGCGACTGCCAGAAGCGTGTGAAGTGGCTGTTCTGTTGCACGATGTGTCACTCGCGCGGGAGGTGGATTCGACCGGGCTCGCTGCGCGGAGGAGCCTAGGGATTAAATAGAGTTTTCGGCTCGGGTCGACTCTGCTCTTGACCTGCAATTGGTGAAAGCAGTTGCTAGCGAGAAGCCGCCAGCGGTGAAAGCACAGAGCCGGTCTCCTCGCCACTGAGGAGACCGGCTCTGTTAATTCAAAACCGGCGGGCCCACCCGAAGGCTACTTCGCTGCCTGGGCGTCGTCCGATACCGGCAGCTTGCCCTGGCTGATGAGTTCACCGAACGTCGGCGAAGCATCGTCGGCCGGATTCGACTTCATGGCCGCGACTTTGTCGAGGGCCTCTTGAATCTTGGCCTTATCCTTCGCATCGGTCTTCTTGTCGAGCAGTTCGTCGAGCGCGATACCGTAGGCGTTCTTATCCTTCTTCTTTACGCCCACGTGACACACATTGCACTTGGCTTGCTTGACTGCGGCGGCAAAGGCCTCTTCCTCCGGCGAACCAGGCTCGGCCTTCACGTACTTCGCCTCAAACTCCTTCTTGAACGGATCGATGGCGTGGGCCGAGTCGATTTGGGCCAACAGCATGCCGGCGGTCAAGCCAAACAGCGCGAGCAGACAGAAACTCTTCATGGAAGTCTCACTTTTGATTGCAACACGATGGCCAGCGTAGCGGGCACTATGGGGATAGCGACAGGCACCGATATGTTCTGGCGGGAAAGAAACGCGTGGGTTCTTCGGGCGGGAGTGTTCCGGCAGTCACCCCACTTGCAGTGCGAAAGTTCCGCTACTTAGCGAGGCAACGCAGCGGTTTTCCGCTACGGAGAATCAGTAGAATCACTGCCTGATGGGCTGTCAAGCGAACGCCATCACGTGGGTCGGCGACTTCAGTCACAGCGGCAAACTGTGTGCAGAACCGCCCATTGCCAACAGGCGCAACGAGCGGACACACGCTGTTTTTCTTAGCGAATCCTAGTCGTTGATCTCGGGCATTCGCATCGGCTCCGGGGGCATCCGCATCGGCTCGGCCGGCATCGGCGTGGGGGCTGCCATGGGACGCGTGTCGGGGGGCATCGTTTCTGATCGCGACGATTCGGTTGGTTCGTTTCGAGGCGGTGCCGGCGATAGCGTCGGCAAGTACGGCAGCGGAGCGCCAGCGTCTCCGCCGTCACTCGCGCCTCCGACCGCGGCGCTCGCGTTCGACAGCACATGGTCGGATGCCAGGTGTGAGTGAAAGGGGCGTGATGCCGGCGGTGCGGCACTCCAGACCACGGCACCCGGGCCCGCAAACTGATTGCGACTTGAGAACCGCCACCATTCGCGCCAGTCGTCAAACGTGAGCTGTTTAGCCCCGCCAGGCCCAGCCGAGTTCATGATCTGCCAGAAGTTGTTAAAGCCCTGAAAGTACACGCTGTCGGCGCTCCAGCGGAAACGCGCTTGAAATTCTTCGATGCCGGCCGGGCCACGTTGCTCGACCAGCGGGGCAGAACCGGTCGTGGCAATCACACTGTCGCTTGCGCGCACGTCGACGACCACTTGATAGGGTTCTTCGTCGCTGCTGGTCATCAGCACCAGGCCGCCGCCAACCACGGCTGTCACGTGACGCAAGACGACTTCGACCGTCGTTTCCTGGCGAGGTTCGAGAGAGGCCCCTTCGGTGACGAGCATGCGTTCTCCAATTGCCAGCAGACCATCGGTCCATGTGAGCCGCACGGCCTGCAAGTCCGTGTCGCGCAGCAAGGTCGCTTCGCCCCGGGCCACGCAGTTTTCCAGGTGGATGCCAACCACGTGACTCCCCATGGCCGTGCCGGAGCTCATGTCCATGGTGCCCGCGCCTGGCGGTGACTTGACGTCGAAGATCGCGACGCCGCCGTAGTATGGCGGCTGAGAACGGACCGTGAACGTGCAGTTTTCAAAATCGAGCAGGTCGGCGTGCTGCGCTTCGAACAAAGAACGTTCCGTTGGGGAGTTGGCCGGCAGTTCCAGCTCCCAGTGAACGTTTCGCACCAGGAGCTGCCCGCCTGAGACGCTGACCATCCGAGCTTCGGCAATAGGCTTGCCGAGCTCGGGCGCGAAAACCACGGTAGGGCGATATCCGTTGCCGGCGCGGATCGTCAATTTGACGTTGGAAAGAATGAGCGGGCGCTCAGTTCGAGAACCGTTGTAGTGCAGTTCCACGACGTCACCGTCTTTGGCCGCGCTGCAGGCCGCGAGCAGGCTGGTGAAATTGTTTGGGAGCGAGTCGTCGCCGACCGTCAGGATCTGACCCGCGCCTTGCGCCGGCAGATTGGGGGGCGGATCGACGGCGCTGCCGGACAGGTCGAGGCCGTCGCCGTCCGAGTCCGTGGCCTGTCTTTTCTGAGCGGCCTCTCGCAAGCGATTCCAGAGATCGAGCATGCCCTCGAGCGTATTGGGATTTGGAGTTGGCACAACATCAAGAGCACCGTCGTCGGGAATCGGCCGCCCACTGCCGGCCAGGCCTTCCGGGCGAGTCGAACTCGTGATGCCGGGATTGTCTGCTCGCGGCGACATGGTCAGTGCACCGGCGCCGGCAGTGCCTCCCGCCGAATCGTCTGGCCTGAGCGGGCGTGCCGTATCCGGACGCGCGTACGTCGGCGACTGGATTTCCGCCGGCTTCGGGGCGAGCTTTGCTGGACTTGTCGAGCCTGCAGAGCTGACGCTCCACAACGGTGCAGGGGGCGGCGGCGTCCGCGAGCCGTAAAGCTCAAGTCCTAAAACGACCAGGAGCAGAGCCGCGACGGGCACCAACCAAGGCAAATGGCGCTGCCACGGAAGTTCGCGCCGCGCTGGTAACAACGCGCTGCGCGGCGGCGGAGCCTCGCCCAACAGCACGCCCAGCAGTTGCCCCAGGTGCGCGAGTTCCTCGAGCAGTTCGAGCGGTTGCTGATAGCGCTCGGCGGGATTCTTCGCCAGCAGGCGAGTCAGCACTCGGGATACTTGCGGCGGCAACTCAGGCCGAACGCTCCGAGGATCGGGCGGAACGTCCCCCTGGTGCTGCAACAGCTTTTGCAGCACCGTCCCTTCGGGAAACGGCGGCCGCCCCGTCAGCATGTAGTAGAACGAACAACCGAGCGAGTACAAGTCGCTGCGAACATCGGCGCTGCGTGGATCGCGGGCTTGCTCGGGCGAGATGTAGTCGAACGTGCCCAGGGTGACGCCGCTCGCCGTGAGGTCATTCGATGCCTGAGCCATTTGGTTCAGCCGAGCAAGACCCATGTCGACGAGTTTGGCCTTGCCGTCGGGGGTGACCAGGACGTTCGAAGGTTTGATGTCGCGGTGTATGACCGAGCGCTGGCTGGCGTGGTCGAGCGCCAGTGCAATCTGGTAGGTGTAACTGAGTGCCTGATTGAGCGGCAGCGGTCCCTCGCGATCGACCAGGTCACGAATGTTAACGCCCTCGATGAATTCGAAGACGATGTAGTGCACGCCGCGGTCTTCGCCAACATAGAATACGCGGGCGATATTATCGTGATTGAGTCGAGCAGCCGATTGGGCCTCGTTGCGAAAGCGTCGGAGCGTTTCCTCGTCGGCCGACTGATCGCGTGAGAGAACCTTGACCGCCACTTCGCGATCGAGCGTGGTGTCGTGTGCCCGGAAGACGATGCCCATTCCGCCGCCGCCCACGAACTTCTGCAACACGAACTGGCCGAGTTGTTCACCCTCCCACTGGCGGGCCGATTCGCTGGGCACACTGCCGGCGTACGGCAGATCGGGCACTGGCGGGCGTGACGAGATCACGGTTTGGCCATCACCGACCAGGGCGCGACCCGAAGCGGAACCAGGAGTCGAGCCCGTCGGCTCGGTGCCCAAAGCCGGATCGAGGCTGGAGCCTTTGGCGCGCGGAACAGGCTGGTGGCTGGAGGTTTCGCTCATCAATGCTCTTAGCGGCCGGGAACAACTTCAGGATCTCAGACGGCCTGCGAAGGTCGCCAGTCAGACAATCGGCGAATTGCCAAGCGGCATGGTGCCGCGCCGGCTGATTCGCGGAAGCCCCTCTTTCGCTGTTCAACGGTCAAATTGAAAACCGCGCCGAAACGACTTGTGACGAGCCCATCGGACGAACGTCCGCCATCAGGAAAAACCGGCCCGCCGTATTCGAAATGCTCGTCCCCAGCAGTCCTTCGATTGTAACCTGCGACGTGGGTTGTGGTCAAACCAGCAACTGTTGTTGCGGATTGGAGTTAGGTCGAAAACTGATCCGTCAGTTGCCGAGCAAGCTCTAACTCAAACAAGGGGCCGGAACGCGGGCGATAACGTTGCTTTCCGCAGGGGCTAAGGTAAATTTCAGATCGCCGGCCGCGTGGATCACTCCCCCACTGCCCGCTTTTCGGGGGATTCTCGGAAAATCCGCCGTTGCGGCCCGTCCTCCTATTCAACTCACTTGGAAGGTGCCCAACATGACTCCAGCCAACGCCGTCGGCCGTCGCTCATTTCTGAAACACTCTGCCGTGGCGGCTGCCGGAGCGAGCCTGGCAACGCTGGCTACACCGGCCCGGGCGGAGGCCAAGGATCCGCTGTTCAAGATCTCGCTGGCCGAGTGGTCGCTACACAAGACTCTGTTCAGCGGGAAACTGGCAAACATCGACTTCCCCAAGGTGAGCAAGGAAGAGTATGGAATCGACGCGGTCGAATATGTGAACCAGTTCTTCGCCACGAAGGCCCAGGACCAGAAGTACCTGGCCGACCTGAAGCAGAGGGCGGCCGACTTCGGCGTGACCAACGTTCTGATCATGATTGATGGGGAGGGGAACCTGGGCGATCCAGATAATGCCCGGCGAACTAAGGCAGTTGAGAACCACTACAAGTGGGTGGATGCCGCCAAGTTCCTCGGCTGTCACTCGATCCGTGTAAATGCACATTCCAAGGGGAGCGACGAGGAACAGGCCAAACTCGTCACCGATGGGCTCCGCCGCGTCAGTGAGTTTGCAACCGGCCCAGGCATTAACGTGATCGTCGAGAACCACGGCGGGCTGTCGTCGAACGGTGAGTGGCTGGCGAATGTAATTAAGGCAGTGAATCTGCCTAATTGCGGAACTTTACCTGACTTTGGTAATTTTCGAGGCTATGACCCGTACAAGGGCGTTGCCGAATTGATGCCCTTCGCCAAGGGGGTGAGCGCAAAGAGCCACAACTTCAGCGAGGATGGCAATCACGTGGAAACGGACTACGTCAAGATGATGAGAATCGTGCTCGACGCCGGCTATCATGGTTATGTGGGAATCGAGTACGAGGGCACCAAGCTCTCGGAACCACTGGGGATTTTGGCCACGAAGAAGCTCCTCGAGAAGGTTCGCGAGCAGCTCTCCTAGGCATCGCAGTCCACTCATCCAACGCACTCGACGGGCATTCACGCAGACAACCGTGAATGCCCTTTTTATGCGCCTACCTTCACGCAAGCAGCAGCTAGATAGCTGCATGCTTTCGGAGCGGATCCAGGTGAAATCTTGAGGAAATTTCCGGCGATCCGAACTAGACACTTTGGCAAATGCGAAAAAGCCCGCTGCCTACTTATCAGGCAACCGAGCCGTGCCCAGTTCCGAGGCACCCCTGCATCGGCTTTCAGCGACGCCCAAAGAATCGTCGCAAGTGCTATGACAGCAATGACATTCGTGCTGTGCCTTGCTGGCCGCTTACGATTGGAACGTGACAGGGTCGATGCTATGCGACCAGTCCTTTCCCTTTCGTTTCAGGAGAGTGAGCATGAGCGAACTACGACAAGATGTCTTTCGCGCGGCGGAGGAAATTTTTGAACAGCGTCCGAGCTGGGTGACCTTCTTCCGTGAAGTGCTGGGCGTGGATGGAATCGTGCGGCAAATGTACCGAACGCCTGAAGCTCTTGCCCAATTTGAACAATCCCCCGACTACCAGAAGATCCAGCACATGCTGGCAAAGCTTCGCGAGAACGACGCGGACCTGCCCGGGGGGCCCCGTGAGCCGACGCGGGTGATCACGGTCCGTTTGCCGAAGAGCCTTCACGAATCGCTGAAGTCGGAAGCCCATGACCGGCACACGAGCATGAACAAACTTTGCATTTCAAAGCTGCTCCAGCAGATCGACGACGAGCTCGTCCCGACGGAAGTCGGCCTGGGAATGTCGGAAGAACCGGCCGCCTAAGTAAACAGCAGCGAAATGGCCGAATAGAAAAGATTCGGAGCGAACCTGTAAGCCGGGTTCTGTCCCCTCGCGGCGGCGCATGCGCCGCCGCGAGGGAGCGGCCATTTCTCTACGACGACTGTCGCCAGTCGCCTTTAGCAGCCTACCCGAGTGTGGTTGGCGGGCCGAGCCGACCCGCGCAAAGCTTGCGCTTTGCTTCACTCTGTTTGGCCTTGCTCCGGGTGGGGTTTACCTAGCCAGGCTGGTCACCCAGTCTGCTGGTGAGCTCTTACCTCACCGTTTCACCCTTACCGCCGATGGCCGAAGCCACCGGGTTGGCGGTTTGCTTTCTGTTGCACTTTCCCGGGCCTTGCGGCCGGTGGGCGTTACCCACCACCCTGCCCTGTGGAGCCCGGACTTTCCTCCCGGCGTTGCAGTCGTTTCCGTCTGCCCGCCGAGCGGCCGCCCGGTCCGCTCCGAATCTCTTTCTTACAGTACGCCAGCCCGCGATGGTTGGATAGCAGAAATCGCGTCGCCGCGGGAGTTCCTGCCATGACGTCCCGCTGCAACCTTTTTCGCGCTGGTGGCACCTACTTGGTGTACGCCAGAGGCGAGTCTCCTTGGCTCGAATCGGGTCGGCGGCCTTCCCATCGGTTAGCTTTTGCGGCATGGAACTAGACCCCGCCACCTTTGCGCAGCTCAAAACGGGGCAACCGATGGCCTTCGAGGCGCTGATTGAACAGTTCGAAGGCCCCCTGTTTCGGTTCTTCTTCTGCGATCACCGTAATCACCACATCGCGCAGGAACAAACCGCCGAGACGTTTGCCCAGCTCGTGCGGTCGCTGCGCGGAATGCGGGGCGGGAAAGACAAGCTCCGGGCATTCGTGTTTGCAACGGCCCGCCACGTTCAATTGCGACGAGTGCGCGAGCGGAAGACCGCGGCCATCCCACTGGCGGAAGCTATTGATCTGATCGACGATCGGCCTTCGCCCGACGTGAGCGCCGCGGATCGCGAACAGGTTGGGCTCGTGCTGGACGCGATCGGCCAGTTCGAGGAACACGTCCGCAACGTTTTGCTCTTACGCTTCGTTGAGGAGTGCTCGCTCGAGGAGATCGCCGAATCGCTCAGCTTGCCGCTGGGCACCGTCAAGAGCCACATCCATCGCGGCCGCTCGCGGCTGCGAAAGATCTTTACCGAGAAGGAAGCCGAGTCATGAACGACGATGAGCGTTCGCTAAACGAACCGGAAGACGCCGATCTGGCCGAAACCTTCGCGCATTTGCGGCGGCTGGAGCCTTCGATGGCCGCGCGCCTCGCCAACCGGGCCGCGGTGGCTGCGGAGTTGCGGGCGATCGAAGCGGCCGATGTTCTGCGCGAGCGTCCCTGGTGGCGGCGTTCGATTTCGGTGCCGATGCCAGTGGCCGCCAGCCTGTTGGCGCTGCTCGCGATCACGGCACCGATGAGCGCCACCGCCTGGCTCGAGGCAAGGCAAGTCGACGGGCCCCCTGCGGTTGGCGCGAACGATGTTCCGCACGATCAAGTCGCATCCGGCGATTCACGCATCGTCGCACGACGCCAACCCGCAGAATCCCGGGGTTATTCGGTCACCGAAACCTACTTGTGTGGAGTTGGCCGAATCAATTCAAACGCTCGCTATTCACAGACGGAGAACACGCCATGAAGCCGCGGCTAAAGACTATCGTTTGCCCGGCAGCGATTGCTGCTTTGTGGGCGCTGGGAGTCGTTGCGCCTATTGAGCATCCTTGCGCCGTGGCCGAGGTCGTCGGCATCGAAGTGGAACCAGCTGAAGTACCGCTCAATCAATTCTGGATCAACGCGAAAGTCTTCTCTCTCATCCCACAAGAGCCGCTGAAGAGCTATAGGCCCTTCACTGCAGGCGGTGTCGGACCAACAGGCACGCTGACGCTGGGGGTCGCGAGCGAAAAGCGAAACTTTGATGTCTCGATCGAAGCCATGGCCCGCAATGGGAAGTTCTCTGCCAAGGTTACGGTCGAGCCGGATCAAGAGGACCGGCAAACCCAGGCCCAGAGCACCGAGTACGACCTGACTGATCTTGTGGCACGGTCCGTAGATTTGGGCCGTGATGCGGACGGGCGGGTCTATCGGTTGAGCCTCTCGCCCACCATCGTCGAAGCCGAAAGGCCTCGCCAGTTCAAACTGAACAATCTGCAGTTGGAGTCGTTCGGCTTTCCGAACTCGCCCATCATTTTGAACGACCACGACTATCTAGGAAGGCTCTCAATGTCGAGTTCGCCGCTGGCGTGGTGCGACATCCCTGGGCTGGCGAAGATCGAGTTCTCGCTGTTGCCGCTGAAGGATTCGAAGCCGCTAGGAACGCTTAATGAGGGGCTCCTCAGGATCGTGCATGAGGAGAACACCATCGAGATTTCCGGAGTCCGCAATGGCGCGCAGAGGGAAATCCTGAGCGGGGGGCCGTATAAGGTTTGGGTGCGTTGGCTGCCGCCGACGCAAACCATCGAAGAGCATCGCGAAGCGGCAAAGAAGCATTTTGCCGAGCTGCGGCAAAGGGTCCAGGATGGCGAAATCGAGCTGCCCCCAGGGGCACTCGAGCGTCTGGAAAAGCGATACGCAGCCGGCGGAAGAATAGGCCTGAACAGCGGCATCCGCGGCTTCGAGCCCGGCGAACTTGCGGACGACAGCGCATCTCAGTGAGGGAAAGAACTGCATGCGTTTAGCTGAGCTGTTCCGGTAAAGATAGTGGCCCCCCGGCAAGGCCGGCGGCTGAGCAGGGACGCCACTGGCTCGACGCACTGCCGCGCTCGCCGAGCGCTAATTCGCGACCGGTTCGGAAATGAACTCCACCTTGGGGCTGCCGCCGCGGCCGGCTGCCTGAAAAAACTCGCGGACGTAGCGGAGACTTTCTTTCGTGTTTTCGGGATTCTTGAAGTTGTCTCCCTTTTGCAGTGCGGGCCGGACTTCGTCGAGCGTGCCCAGCGGCAGGCCGCCGGTCAGCACGCAGGGAAACCAGTACCCCTCGCCGTTGTCGTCCTCGAGATAAAACTCGGCGTAGCAATCGCCTTTGACGAACACGGTGCGGGCCGGAATCTTTTGCGAGCGACACATTGCCACGAATAGCGACACCAATTCGTCGGTGTATCCTTCGCCGTCGAGCAGTGCCTTCGCGGCGCCTTTCAGCTTTCCCTCTTTGAACTGCACGTTCGTGCGAACGTAGTTGGCAATTGCATCGACCTGATCCCAGGCGGTGCCCGCATCGGCGACAGCCTTCTTGGCGGCGGCGACGATCTTAGGGTGCCGGCTCTCGATCATGGGGCTAGGGCCCAGATTGAGCTGCATCGCTCGATCGAGCTTCTTGGGTATGCGATAGATCGAGGTGTCGGCCGGCGGCTGCATCTTGCGGCGGGTGATCTCATAGATGACGATTGCGTGCGCTTCCTGGCCGCCGGCGAGTTGCGGAATCTCGACAACCATCTGCTTTAATCCGCCGCCGCCCGAAATGTCGCGCTCGGTCACGCGCTTGACGTTGCTCGTCACATCTTCCCGGAAAACTTTGACCTTCTGTTCGGGCCACTCGGATGGGATCGGAATGTTGGCGATGCCGTTGAACATGTTACCCGTGGCTTTGACGGTAACGCCGAGCTTGAGCTTGGTGGTGACTTCGTCGCCGAGAACTGGACCCTTGCCGGATTCGACACTCTCTTGAGCGGCGGCAACGGACAGAACACCATCAGCCAATGGCGCGACGGAGATAAGCAGCAAACAGAACAACGAGATTCGCACGGCGGTAGGTTTCCAAAGCTTGAGGGGCGTCCGTGCAAGCATAGATGACGAGGCTCTGACCCGCGGCAGAAGGATCCCGCCCTGGCCAACTCTCTCATTCTAATCGCGGCAGATTGTGAATCTCCGGCGGAGTGGTGGGAAACCGAAGGCCCGGCTGCGGGCGGCGTGGCGATTGTGCGGAATATAACGGCTAACGTCGGGGTGTGCCCCACCGACGGCAAAAAAGGAAAACGCGAAAGGCCGCTCAAGATCGGCTGGTAGCGATCGAGCGGACTGTCGCATTCAGGGGATTGAGTTCGATTTAGAACCCGCGCGCGCGGCACAGCGCTCGAAGCCCTCGACGATGTGCCGCGCGGCAGGTCAATCGAATTACTACGGGGCCGGCGTGTACGCCTCGGGGCCCGGAATGATCGTCGACGGACTGACGGTTACCGGCGCTGACAGGGTGGGCGCGGGCATTCCCGGCGAGGGTGCGACCGAATAGCCTTCAGCGCTTGTCGCATACTCCGTGACTGGCGAACAGCCCGACGAGCATGCCGGCGTGCAGCACGGTTGAACCGGCACACAAGGGCGATACGCCGTTTGGCGACCGCGGCAACCGCATGCGCTGGCCATAAGCACTACGCCCGCGAGAACCAGAAGCATCTTCATGACTGTTAGCTCCGACACGACAGTTAGGAGCCGAGCGAGCATCTCACGCGCTCGGCATGCAACTCTACCCTGCAGGGAGGAAGCGGCAAGCGCGGGGCGTTGAGATTTGGCAACACGTTGAATTTTCGCGTCACCCAGGTTGAAAAAGTGCTACATTCTACGTGAGGCTCGTGGTCGCATGTGTTTTCGCCAGACCGCGCCCGCGGAACAATCGCCACACATTCGCGCCAGATCCCCCAGCGGCCACTCCATGCAAGACATGCACCGCACGCAGTCGCTTCTCCGCCGCACGTTGTTGGCCGCGTGGGTTTTGACCGTCGCCATTCCGTATGCGGCCCAGGCAGATGCAGGCGGCGGGAGCTGCTGTGGACTGCGACCACAGGACCAGTTGTGGCTGGTGAGCGATCGCTCGCTGGGATGCGCCAGCAGTTGTACGGAACCGCGCCTGCAATACTGGCGCTACGATTGCCAGCGACACTGGACACGCGCGAATCTCGATGAGTTGCTGGCGGTCGAAAACCCAGGGACGAACACGGTTGTCTACCTGCATGGCAACCGGCTGTCGTCCGGCGATGCCTTCGAGCGGGCCTGGACCAGCTATCGTTCGCTGGTCCGCTGCGCTGACGCGCGGCCGATTCGCTATATCGCCTGGTCGTGGCCCAGCGACAAGATGGGCGGCCCGATTGAAGACGCGCGGATCAAAGCAGCTCGCACGGATACCACCGCCTACTACCTGGCCTGGTTCCTGGATCGCCTCGATCCCAATGCCCCGCTGAGCCTGTGGGCCCATAGCTTCGGCGCTCGCGCGGCAACGGGCGCTTTGCATCTCCTGGGGGGCGGCGAACTCTGCGGCAGAGTTCTGGAGCGAGTGCATCCCGAGCGCGTCCCGGCAAATGCCGTGCTGCTGGCCTCGGCGCTCGATAACGGCTGGATCTTGCCGGGCAGGTTTCATGGGCAGGCATTGACTATGACCGCGCACATGCTGTTGGTGAATAACTGTGCCGACCGACTGTTGAAACGCTATGAGATACTCTCCGGACGACGTTCAGGACGCGTGGCCCTGGGATATGCCGGCATCAGCCGTCGCGCGCTTGGCCCCGCGGCCGCCAAGGTGACGCAAATCGACGTCAGCGGATATGTCGGCAAGCAACATCAGTTTATGCTGTATGTGCAGTCGGCCAGCCTGATGGCACGGATGCGAGCGGCGCTGCTCTCGGCCCCGGCAGGCGTGCTAAGCAAGAATCCGGCAGGGTCGGCCGAAGAAGTTGATCCTGGCGAGAAGTCAGGACCGGAGTTGGCGTCCGCAGCCGCTGTAACGGACTTACAAGCAGCGGACAGCACGCCACAGTAAGAGGAACTCGCGCGATGGAGGGAGCCAACTGGGCAGGCATCGCGGCCGTCTCGCTCCTGTATGCCGCGTTTCTGGCCGTCGGTTGGCGCGCTTCGCGGCGTATCAAGGTTGGCAGTGCCACCGAACTTCTCGTGGCCGGGCGCTCGATGCCCTTCTGGATGGCCACGATCACGATGGCCGCCACCTGGATCGACGGCGGCTACCTGCTGGGCACGGCCGAAGGGGCGATGACCAGCATCGCCTCGGGTTGGCAAGGCGGAATGTGCTTCGGGATGAGCCTGGTTCTGGGCGGTTTGTTCTTCGCACGCAAGATGCGCGCGCTCGAGTTCGTGACGCTCGTCGATCCGCTGACCGCACGATTCGGGCGGCATTGGTCCGCCGTGCTTTCGGTGCCGGCACTGCTCGGTGAGATCTTCTGGAGTGCTGAACTTCTCGTTGCAATCGGAGCGACTTTCGGCGTGATGCTGGGGCTGAACCTGACGACCGCGATCCTGGTCTCGGCTGGCGTGGTGACGCTTTATACGCTGTGGGGTGGCATGTGGAGCGTCGGGTACACCGACTCGGTGCAGTTCATGCTGATCCCGTTCGGACTGCTCGTCGCGCTGCCGATTGCACTGCACGCAGCAGGAGGTTGGGATTCTGTCTGGAGCACGTACGCTGCCGCACACGGCACGGCGGCGCGTGTGATTCCGCCCGCGAGGGCAGACGGTTTCTGGACCGCACCGCGGATTGTTGGCTGGTGGGACCTGTCCGTCATGCTCATGCTCGGCGGGATTCCCTGGAACTGTTACTTTCAACGGATTCAAGCGTGTGAAACACCGACCAAAGCCAAGTGGCACTCGATCACGGCCGGGCTGATCACCATGGTGCTGACGATTCCGCCGCTGCTGTTGGGTGTGGTGGCGTTCGCCTATCCACACTGGAGTGACACGGCACGCGAGCGACTAGCGGCTTCGCCCACGATGGCGCTGCCCCTGCTGTTTCAGGACGCGCTGCCGCCGCTGGTTGCGATCCTGGGGCTGACAGCGATCGTGGGCGCGGTGACGTCAAGCTTCAGCGCCTCGATCCTCTCAGCCGGTTCGATGATCAGTTGGAACTTTGTGCGGGCGATTGCGCGGCCGAATGTCTCGACCATCGGCATGCGGCGGGCGATTCGCTTGTCGATCTTGCTTCTCGGCGCGCTGGCGGCAATGCTTGCCCTGGAAGTGCAGAGCGTGCAGCGATTGTGGTTCTTCACCAGCGATCTGGTGTTCGTGCTGCTGTTCCCCCAGCTCGTGTACGCTCTGTACGATCCACGAGCAAATCGCACGGGTTCGATCGTGGCCTTTGCCGTGTCGCTGCTGTTGCGACTCGGAGGCGGCGAACCGATCTTGCGCGTGCCGCCGTTCATTCCCTATGCTGAGTGGTTTGCGACGTGGCTGCCGGGCGGAAGCGCGGCGTGGATGGATGACGCCGGCGAGTCAACCCTGTTTCCCGTGCGGATTGTCGCTGCGGCGGCTGGCCTGGTCTTGATGCCAGTCGTTTCGCGCTTCACTGGTGCTTGGGATCCACCGCGAGCGATACCACAGCCACCTCGGCAATCCACGGACCAACCGACCGGGTAATGCAATGATTCAACGCGACCACGAAGCGCGTCGCCTGGAACAATACCAACGCGGCGGCACATCTCCTGACCCGCCACCCTGGCCAAACTGGGTGGCTTGGATCGCTCACGCATTTACCGGCGTCGGACTGGTACTCGCATCGGGCATGGCTGTGGCGATTGTCGAAGGCACGGCCGAGTCGTTTCGACTGGCGTTCGTCCTGATGCTGGTGGCTTGCCTGGTTGACGCGACCGACGGTTCGCTCGCGCGGCGGCTGCGTGTGAAGGAACTAATCCCCGGATTCGATGGCTCGAAGCTGGATGACATCATCGACTTCCTGACATTCACGAGCTTGCCGCTGCTGTTGATGTGGCGGGCGGAGATCGTGCCCGAGAGTATGTCGTGGGTGCTGCTCGTGGCGCTTGTGGCGAGTGCTTACGGCTTTTGCCAGATTCCGGCCAAGACCAGCGACGGCTACTTTGTGGGCTTTCCGTCGTATTGGAACATCGTCGCGTTCTATCTGTATGTGCTGAAATGGCCCGGCTGGCTATCTTCCGTGGTAGTGCTGATGCTCGCGGCGCTGACGTTTGTGCCGAGCTACTACCTGTACCCGAGTCGTGGCGCGGTGCTCAGTCGGTTAAGCAACTTCCTGGGCGGCGTGTGGGTGGTGATGCTGCTGTGGGTGCTGTGGGCGCTACCGGCCAGCGACCCGCCGGAGGACGCGAAACTGGCCGAGCAGTCGTGGCAGTGGGCGATGATTTCGCTCTTCTATCCGGTGTACTACATGTGCGTATCGTGGGCCCTCACGATCCGACGGTGGCAACGGAAACGCTGATGCCGACCCCGCAGGAGATGCGATCGGCTGGCGAATGCCTTTAGCCGGCGCCATTGGCGAGCGGTTCGAGCTGCTCGAAGGTGGAAGACCGCTTCACTTCCAGCAACCGTGCTTCGGCCGCCTCGATCGACGCGAGCAGCGTATCGATCGTCGCGTTTCTGGCGTCTTCGAAGCTGGCATAACGATCGGATAGGGATGGCGGCGAAGTTGGCGGGGCAGTGCCTAGCGGCAGTGCGGCGGCCGGAGCCGCGAGCTTTTTGGCCGCACGCGGGGAAGGCAGACCCTGGGCAGCCTTGGCCGGTTTGACGGTCGGCTTAGCCGGCTTGGCTGAGGCTTTGTCTGACTTCACTGCGGCTTGCATTGTATTGGCGGCCTGCTTCGTCTTGGCGGGCTTCTCGGCCGCGGATTTCGCGGCGGCAGGTTTAGTTTTCTTGGCCATGGTCGGCTCCGCAGTTCGTCGAGGTGATCATCGCGCCGGCAGCAAGGTTTGCCCAGGGCGCCTCAGCCCCGGCTGTACCATGAATACCCCACAAAGCGCCCTTTGTCGACCACTTTCATGCTTGAGAACCATCAGCGCAGTGCCATGCGCAACGCGATGAAGAATCTCTGCAGGCGGCAGCAACCGCGGAACTACCAGGCAATGCCTTGCAGCAGAAACAGCCCCGCGAACGATCCGCAGCCAAGAGCGGCGCCGGCCAGCGTCTGGGCGAGGGTGTGCCGCTTCAGGTACAGTCGGGCCCACATGACGATCGGCACGAGCAGCGAAAACAGGATCGCGCCGCCGCCGATGCCGAGGGCCGCAAAGGTGGCCAGACCGGCCGAAGTCGAAGTGTGAATGCTGATCTGCCAGGCGAGCGTAATCGCAAAGAGCAACAGCGTCTGGATTAAGGCAGCGATGATTGGCGCCACGAATACCGCAGGTGCCCCGATCAACACCAGCGCGACAACGCCAGCCAAAGCGGCGGCCGACGCGACGGCAAACGGTCCAACCCGCTCGTGCCGGTTCGGCAAATGAATATCGGCAACACGTCCGGTCTTCAGGAGCCAGATGACATACAGCATCGGAACGGGAACGGCGAAGGCGAAGTACAGCAGGGCATAGCGAAACGTGTTCGGATCGCCGCTGGCCCAGACGCCGAGCATCAGGCCAGGCACGGCAAGTGCCGCTGGGCTGAGCACGTCGGAAATGACTCGTGCTACCATGTACAACGAGCCGGAACGATCGGCCGAACCGACCGCGGTTGATGCAACGCTACTCAAGAGTGAAACTCCAAACGGAATGGGCGAAACGGAAGGAGGAACGCGGGGCGCCTCGTGCCGGTGTCGCCCCAGCGGCGCGAGAACGGATGGATTTTACGTATCTCAATTGCAGCTGCCCCGAAAACTTGTCCTTGTACTACGAGGCGAAATCCGCGTGGTTCTGTTACTCAGTTGTAACTGATTTTCCCGAAATGTCACCCCTCTGGGACCCCTCGGGAATGGCCTTTTTGACGCCAGGCTGACTCTAGGAAATGCAGCCAGTTGCCGTGCGTAATGCCCTCGATGTCCGCAGCCGAATAGCCTCGCTGTGCTAGCATTGCGGGGATCCGGGCGAGATCGGCAATTGTGTCGAGATCGCCAGGGCTTTGCTCCCTACCGAAGCCACCATCCAGATCGGTGCCAATGGCCGCGTGACAGGCATTGCCGGCAAGTTGGCAAACATGGTCCATATGATCGAGCATGTGCTCGAGCGTCACGCCGGCCTCCTGGGGCGTCGTCTTTCCGCGAACCCAGCCGGGCACCATCATCCAGGCGTCGAGCGCCGCGCCGATCACGCCGCCGCGAGCAATCAACTCCTTGAGTTGCTCGTCGGTGAACTGGCGCGTGTCGTTGACCAGTGCGCGGCAATTGTTGTGGCTGGCCCAGACGGGACCGTGGAAGTGCTCCATCGCTTCCCAGAAGCTTTCGTCACACAAATGCGTAGCGTCGAGAATAAAGCCGAGCCGCTGCATCTCTTGGAGCAGTTCGCGGCCGAGCGTTCCGATGCCGCCCGTGGCGTGCGTGCCGAAGGCATAGGTTCCGGGACCGTAATGCGCGGGGCCGATGGCGCGCAGGCCTTGCTCCCAGGCGCGCTCGAGGTGTTTCGGCGTGAGAATCGAATCGGCGCCTTCCAGGCTGAGGATATACCCAATCGGCGCACCGGCCGGCGGGTTCTGCCAGAGAGTGACGTGGCGACGCAGCTCGTCGAGATTGCGAATCTGCACCATCTGCCCGGCGTCTTCCATCGCGCGGTACCAAGCGAGTTGCCCCTGGGTTTGCGCCCAGGCGATTTCGGGGGCGTTCCAGCCGGGAAGCTTATTCGAGGGCTTCACGTAGCGGGCGATAAGCGTCGCCACGCACAGTCCGACCTTGCCGCGGCGCATCTCGTCGAGCGAGACCGTATTGGTCCCGCGATCGGGTTTGTCGGTAAGGCCGCGTTCGCGGGCGCGGATCTCTGCGATCGGCCGGGTGAGGTCGCGGTTCCACTCCAGCGCGTTCATGCTCAGGTCGAGGTGCGCGTCGAAGATCAACATGCTGCGTGACTTTCCTGCTGTTAAAGTGGCGCGCCGATGGATAGGCTGAGGCGCACGCCATGCTAACGCGACGGGTAGCGCGACCGCAATGGATAGGCGTTGCCTGCGAATTTGACGCCCCAAATGCCGATGACGACGCTCGAACCCCTGATCGCGGATCGCCCGACAAAGGTGCGCTACGGCGTGCTGATGCTCTCCGTGACGATGGCCGTGATTCTCTATCTCGACCGAATGGCCATGACGGTGGCCGTGCCGGCGATGGCGGTCGACCTGAACGCGGACTCGAAGAAAGTCGCCGAAGCGATGGGCGTCTTCTTTTGGATCTATGCGTTTCTTCAGATTCCCGCCGGGTGGCTCGGCGACCGTTGGGGAGGACGCCGCGCGCTCACGCTATACGTCGTCGCCTGGTCGCTGGCGATCGCAGGAATGGGCCTGGTCACAACCGTCACGGGACTGGTCATTATGCGGGGCCTGCTCGGCGTTGGACAAGCCGGGGCTTATGCTACGACCGCCAGTTTTTTGCGCCGCTGGATGCCGTTCGACGCTCGCGGATTTGCGAACAGCGCCGTTTCGCTGGGTGGCCGCGCCGGCGGCGTGCTCGCTCCGGCGCTCACGGCGCTGGCAATGGCGTTTGTCGGAGTGCTCAGCTCGGACGTCGCTCGCTGGCGGCCAGTTTTCATCGCTTACGGCGCCGTCGGGCTTGTGTGGGCCGTAGTCTTCTGGCGTTGGTTTCGCGACCGCCCCGCAGAGCACGCGGGAGTAAACGCGGCAGAGCGTGCGTTGATTGCCGGCCAGGCCAGCGAGTCCGATGAGGATCTGAAGCAAGATGCACCACGAGTACCCGCGTCCGTGCTGGCGGGCAGGCTTCTGGCAAGCCCTTCGATCTGGGCGCTCGCGGTCTGCAATTTCTGCATTAACGTCGGGTGGATGCTAGTGGGAACGCTGTTGCCGACGTATCTGATCCAGATGCATGGTTGGACGGAAGTTCAAGCGGGCATCACGACGAGCATCGCTGCTTCGGCAGGGATGGTCGGCTGCCTGACCGGTGGAATGGCAACCGATCGGCTTGTGCGTCGTTTGGGCCTTGCTTGGGGCAGACGCGTGCCGTGCCTGATATCGTATGGCGGGGCATCGCTTGCGTATGCTATGTGTTTCTTGCTCGAGGATCCGCTGGCGATCGTGACGTTGCTCATCATCGCTTCGCTGCTAGGCGACTTCGGCTTGGGAGCGCTGTGGTGCACGTATCAGGACCTGGGAGGTTCGTTTGCCGGTACGGTGCTCGGAGTGGGCAACATGTGCGGCAATCTCGGCGCGGCAATTGGCATCTCGGTCGTGATGCGGCTGGCACAAAGCTACGGCTGGTCGGCCAGCTTTGCGCTGTCGACCGTGGCTTACGGCATCGGTGCCATCGCCTGGCTGGCAATTGATCCGCGCCGCCGAATCGCGGAATGATGTCGCGCTACTGCCGCGTCACTTCATCGGCGAACATTCGCCCTAACACGCCGACGATGCTAGCCAATCCGCCGGCCAGGAGCACGCGGAAGTAGTACGGGTCGGGAACTCCACGAGCGCGCTGGAGTAGCCACACGAAGCCAAATGCCGTCATTCCGGCCACGGCCCCGCTGGCTATGCGCACCATCCACCGTCGAGATTGAGTCTTCACCCGTGATTGAACACCGCGGCGGGAGATTCGCCGCGGCCTTCATTCTTTACAATTCCGTAAGAAATCGTGCGAGATTGGCTCATCGCAGCTAATTGAAGGGCGCTGCGTGCTGACTTAAACTGAGACCCTGGCCGCACAACTCCCCAGCCAGCAGCAGTCAGGCCAAGGATCAACAGGCATGAGCAAGGCGGAACTACCCGGCGGCAGCACGAAGCTGATTCTGGCGATCCTGGTCGCGACCGCAACCTGGACGGCAGGCACTTCGTTCAGCAGCGAAGAGGCCGGGCTGTGGTCGACCAAGCCGCTCGTGCGGCATGCCGTGCCCGACGTGCTGGATAAGGTCACCAACCCGATCGACCGGTTCGTGCTCGCAAAACTTGCCGAGCAGGGCTGGCAGCAGGCCCCCCAAGTCAACCGGGAAAAGCTGATTCGCCGGGCCTACTTCGACCTGTGGGGTTTGCCGCCTACGCCCGAGGCAGTGCAGGCGTTCGTAGCCGACGAGCGGCCCGATGCTCTTGAGCGGTTGATCGAAGAGCTGTTGGCGAGTCCACACTATGGCGAACGCTGGGGTCGGCACTGGCTGGACATTGCCCGATTCGCCGAGACTAACGGCTACGAACGCGACGCCCTGAAGCCGAACGCCTGGCGTTATCGCGACTGGGTCATCGAGGCCCTCAACGCCGACATGCCGTACGACCAGTTCGTCGTGCATCAATTGGCGGGTGACCAGATCGAAGGGGCTGACGAACGATCACGAATCGCGACGGGTTTCCTGCGGGTGGGCACCTTCGACGATGAGCCCAATGATCCGGCCAGCTACAAGTTCGAGCAGCTCGACGATCTGATGCACGCCACGAGCACAGCGTTTCTGGCCGTGACGCTCAAGTGTGCGCGCTGCCACGATCACAAGTTCGACCCAATTCCGCAGACGGACTACTACGCCGTGCTGAACTTCTTCGTTGGCGGCAAGGCGGCCGAAGGCGAACTACTGGCGTTCACCAGCGACCCTGCACAGAAACCCGAGGTGAAGCTTCTGAACGGCGGCGACCACACCAGCGAAGGTGACGTGGTGCCGCCGGGCTACTTGACGATGGTTTCGCTGGTGCAAGACACGAAGTCCGCGGCGAATCCCGCACCCCCGCCTGCTCCGCAGCGACTGCAACTCGCCCAGTGGATTGCCGATCGGGCGAATCCGCTGACGGCGCGCGTGATGGTCAATCGTGTCTGGCAGCACCACTTTGGCGAAGGACTCGTGCGAACGCCTGACAACTTTGGCACGATGGGTGAAATCCCGACGCACCCAGAGTTGCTCGACTGGCTGACATTGGATTTCATGGATGGCGGGTGGAAGCTTAAACGGCTGCACAAGCTGATCATGCTTTCGGCCGCCTATCAGATGGATTCAGTCCATCCGCGTGAGGCGGAGTACTCGCAAGTAGATTTTGCGAACCGGCTGTGGTGGAAGCGGAATCGATTGCGTCTGGAGGCCGAGCCGTTGCGAGATGCCATGCTGGCTACCAGCGGTGAGTTAGATCTGAGAGTTGGTGGGCCGAGCTTCGCGCCGCCGGTTTCGCGCGAGGCCTTGGAAGGCCTGTCGATGAAAGCCGGAGGCTGGAAGGAATCTCCGCCCGAGGACCAGAAGCGGCGCAGCGTGTACATGCTGACGAAGCGATCGCTGTTGTTGCCGTTGATGACGACGTTTGATTTTGCCGACACCACGCAACCGGTCGTGCAGCGAAGTATTTCGTCGGTCGCACCCCAGGCGCTGGCGCTACTCAACAACGCGTTCGTGCATGAACAAAGCCGCGCCTTCGCGGCGAGATTGCACCGCGAAGCGGGCGAACAGCGTGAGAAGCAGATTGAGCGGGCCTGGTGGCTGGCGCTCTCACGAGCCCCGACGGCGAAGGAACGGGCGGCGGCACTCGCGCATCTTGAGGCGCAGAACAGCAGCGGCGATGGGGATCCGGCACTCGCTTCGCTGTGCCATGTGCTGCTGAATACGAACGAGTTCATCTACGTCGACTGAACGAGAGATGAAGCCCATGGCACGAGATGAACGAGCGAGCTGGGGTCGGCGGCTGTTTCCCTGTGGTCTCTCGCGGCGCGAGTTTGTGTGGGACATGGGGGCCGGTTTTGCGGGGCTGGCCCTGTCGTCGCTGCTGGCTCAGGATGGCTTTTTCGCCCGACATGCGAATGCCGCTACCAATGCGCCGAAGAGCCCACTGTCGCCGGCCGAGTCGCACTATCCGGCCAAGGCCAAAAGCATCATCTTCCTGATGATGAACGGCGGACCGAGCCACGTCGACACATTCGATTATAAGCCGTCGCTGGCGAAGTACGCCGGACAGACGCTGCCGGCCGACAAGCAATTCACGAATTCCGGCGGCCGCAAGATGGGCTTTTTGACGCCGGCCTGGCGTCCCTTTCGGCCCGGCGGCGAGAGCGGCCTGATGATATCGGATTACTTCCCTAAGGTCCGCGAGCATGCCGACAAGTTGGCGCTGATTCGTTCCTGCCACACCGACAGTCATGCACATGGCTCGGCGCTCGTGGCGATGAATACCGGCAGCACGTTCATCGGTCGCCCGTCGCTCGGCTCGTGGGTTGTGTACGGCCTGGGAACGATGAACCAGAGTCTGCCGGGTTATGTCGCGATCATGGATAAGCGCGGCGGGCCGATCAGCGGACAACCGAACTGGGCCAGCGGTTTTATGCCGGCCAGTTATCAGGGTACGCTGTTCCGACCGGTCGGCGAGCCCGTGCTCGATCTGAGCGGGCCGCTTGAAGGCGGCAGCCAGCGCCGGCAGCTCGACCTGCTGGCGGAACTGAATCAGCAGCATCTTGAACAGCGGCCCGGCGGAGCGGAATTGGCTTCGCGGATTCAAAGCTATGAATTGGCCTATCGCATGCAAGCCGAAGCTCCTGAGGCAGTGGATTTGACCAAGGAAGACCAGCTCACGCTCGAGATGTACGGCGTGGGGCAGCAGCCCACCGACGAGTTCGGTCGAAATTGCCTCGTGGCGAGGCGACTGGTTGAGCGCGGCGTGCGATTCGTGCAGCTTTACTCGGGCGGCGGGCACCTGGAAGACACCTGGGACGCGCATGAGAGCGTCGAGAAGAACCACGGCAAGCACGGCGCCGAAGTCGATCAGCCGATCGCCGCATTGCTCACCGATCTGGAACGCCGCGGTTTGCTCGATAGCACGCTCGTGCTGTGGGGTGGAGAGTTCGGCCGCATGCCGTTCGCCGAAGGAGAAGGCGCGCCGGGGCGCAACCACAACCCGTACGGGTTTACGATGTGGCTGGCCGGCGGCGGCGTGAAGGGGGGCATCTCCTACGGCGAAACTGATGAATTCGGGTTTGCGGCCGCGGTCGACAAGGTCCATCTGCACGACCTGCACGCGACGATACTCGCGCTTCTCGGGCTCAATCACGAGCACCTCACCTACTTCCATCAGGGCCGCGAAGAGCGGCTGACCGACGTCTTTGGCAACGTCATCAGCGAGATCATCGCTTAGGCGACGATTCCGTTGAGTACTTTGCGCGAGCTTGCATCGGGTTCGCGCACACTGGCCACAAGCGGTAGAATCAGCGTCTACCGCAAAGCGGGCGATCGAACCTCGAACCGGCGCCGCGTGTCGTATCTCCAAACGCTATGCCACCGATATCCACCACCGACACTGCGCCTGTACCCGCGAGCAGCGGCTCGACCGCGCGCCCGGGCGATCCGTCGCGACAAGGAGTGATTTACGGCGTATTGTCCTATGGGCTATGGGGCCTTGTCCCGCTGTACTTCAAGCTCGTATCGAGTGTCGCGCCGCAGGAAGTCGTCGCGCAGCGCATCATCTGGTCTTTTGTACTCTTGTCGCTGGTGCTCACGCTGGTAGGACGCTGGCACGAGGTGTTGCCGGCGCTGCGTTCGCGGCCGGTGATGACCGCGCTTGCCACGAGCACGCTGCTCCTGGCGTTCAACTGGTTTGTCTACATCTACGCCGTGTCGACGAACCAGGTGGTCGAGGCTAGCGTAGGCTACTTTCTGAATCCGCTGGTCAACGTGGTGCTCGGCGTCCTGGTGCTCAAGGAACATTTGCGCCGCTGGCAAGTGGCGAGCGTGGTATTGGCTGCCATCGGGGTGGCCATTCTCGGCGTGCCCTGGATTGCCGTTTCGCTGGCTTTGTCGTTTGCATTCTACGGACTGCTGCGAAAGCAAGTCGCCGTGGATGGGCTGCTGGGACTGTTTGTTGAGACGCTGCTGCTTGCGCCCCTGGCCTTTGGATTCGTGTTGTACTTGAACGCGCACGGCGCTTCGGCCTTCGTGCTGAACGATCCGACGATGTGTCTGAAATTGGCCGCCAGCGGGATCGTGACGTGCGTGCCGCTGTTACTTTTTGCGGCGGCGGCCAGGCGGCTGCGCTTCGCGACGCTGGGATTTCTGCAATACATCGCCCCAACGATCCAGTTCCTGATCGCGGTGCTGATCTTTCGCGAGCCGCTCAGCGCCGCCAAGGTAGTTTCCCTGTCGCTGATCTGGACAGCCGTGGGCATCTATTCGCTCGATTCGCTGCGGATGCTGCACCAGCATCGGATCACTGCCCGCGAGGCCCAGCGGATGGAGCCAGTTCCGGCGGATGTGTGAAGCGTTTAGGATTCTTTTTCTGCGACAGGTGATGCGGTTCCGCGCGTAGCGGTTTATCTTGAAGAGTGCCGTTGTCCTTCAGGAAGGCCCTCGCCATGGAAGCCACTCAACTCGTTCGATCTCGCCACATGGATGCTCAAGCGGTAGGGAAGCCATTTCTCACTGCCGAGTGGCGGAACCTGGCGGTGCTCAACTATCCGATCGAGCCGGCCGCGCTGCTTCCACACCTCCCCCGCGGAACGGAGCTCGACTTGTGGCAAGGACAGGCTCTCGTCAGCCTGGTCGGCTTTGAATTCCTCAGGACGCGTGTGTGCGGCATCGGCATTCCGCGGCATCGAGACTTTGCCGAAATCAACCTGCGGTTTTACGTACGGCGCCAGGCGGAAGAAGGGTGGCGGCGCGGGGTCGTGTTCATTCGAGAACTCGTACCCCGACATGCCGTCGCCTGGATCGCACGGCTATTCTATGGCGAGAACTATGCCTGCGTGCCGATGCGTCACCGGGTGCTCGCCAGGAGAGCCGACGGCAAGGAGCACCGCGACGCGATCTACGCCTGGCGAAATGCGGGACGAGTTGGCAGCGTGGCGATCGCCGCCCAAGGTGATGGTCGATTCTCGGCCGAGGGATCGCTTGAAGAGTTCATCATCGAGCACTACTGGGGATACTCGGGCGGCCCTGATCGGGCGACTATCGAGTATCGTGTTGAGCATCCGCGGTGGAAGCTATGGCCAGCGAAGCGAGCGCGGTTTCGTGGGAATGCCGCCTCGCTCTATGGCAAGTCGTTCGCCGAAGCACTCGCTGCCAAACCGGCGAGTGCTTTCTTTGCGGATGGTTCGGCGGTGGCCGTGTATCGGGGCTGTCGGCTCGCGTGATCTTCTCGCGTGAATTGTGGGCTCCGGGGCGTGGCGGCCGCCCCTTTAACAATCGCCGCAACCCGATATACTTGAAAAGCTTGTCCGCGTAGCTCAATTGGATAGAGCGTCGGCCTCCGAAGCCGAAGGTTAGAGGTTCGAGCCCTCTCGCGGATACTTCTTAGCTGCGGCCGAATAGTCCTATCTTTGGTGATGAGGCGGCGGTCGACTTTGGATCAGCTAGATTGGCTGGCGGCTGGCCATTTCTTACGCGAAGCGCTGGAAACGCGGGTTTGCGTGGCCGAGGCGGAGTGCCATTGGCACCACAAATGCTACATTTCCCCTCGGTGAGCATTCGCTCGTCGTTCCTCTTGTTACCCTTCGATCAGTCCTCTTGAGATCCGTATGGAATCCAGGCAATCGGCGGCCGTTAGAATTGCCCTCGCAGACGACCAATCGGATGTTCGCGCGGCGTTCGTGCGATTTCTGGAAGCTCTAGGGCACACGGTCGTCTATGCGGCCAGTAATGGTGACGAGCTGGTCAATAAGTGCGCCGAGCTGACTGTCGACGTCGTGTTTGTCGACCTCGACATGCCAGTGATGGACGGCCTGGCCGCCGGCGAGCTATTGGCGGCAAAGGGCGTTCCCGTCGTGCTGGTCTCCGGTCATCCTGATGCCGAAGAAGTGGTGCTCGAGCACGAACCGTTTGCGTGGCGAATCCGCAAGCCGGCAACACGAGAAAGTGTGATGAGGGCGATTGAGCAGGCTTTGGCCTGGCCGGGTCGCAAGATCGCCGAGAATTCTTAGTCGAGGGACCGGCCTCTGATAGAATCTGCGTTGGCCGGCTCGCTGACCGGCATGATCGATGCAGACCTAAAGGGAGACGGCCAGATGCTCGAGCTGCTGCAGGATTTGGGGGCCCATTGCGAATGGGCCGACGCCGTATTCTTTCACACCTGGGGCAAAGGCCCTGCACGCGACCAGGAAGAACTCCGCAAGCGTGTGCAACACATTCTGAGTGTACAGCAAGCTTTCCTGGCCGTGCTGCGCGGAGATATTCCCTCGCTGCCAGGAGACGAGCCGGCACCCGCTTACGCCGAATTGAAAGACTGGGCGGTATGCGTCCATGGTGAACTCAACGCCCAAGTGGCATCTTTGGGAGAAGGTGATCTCGTCCGACAAGTGCAGGTCCCCTGGATTCCCGACTGCACGATTTCGGTGCAAGACGCTCTGATGCAGTCTCGCCTGCACTCGCAGCATCACCGCGGGCAATGCATGACCCGGCTCAGAGAATTCGGTGGCGAACCTAAGAACGTGGACTGGATCATCTGGGTCTGGAAGCAGAAGCCGGGGGCGCGGTGGACTTAGAAAAACTCGCGGCGAACTCGGCGGCACAGTAGAATAGCGTCGCGTTCGACGCCCGAGCAGTCGGCGGAATGCCTTTACGAACTGAACGACTAACGCGAGGGAAGGATATCATGCCGCGCACCTTCGTGCTGATTGCGACACTTGCTCTAGCAACAGCTTCTTCGGTACTGGCCGCCGATGGCGAAGTGAAACGCTATGTCAGGTACAGCCTCGGCGACACTATCAGGTACGGCATCGTTGATGGTGAGCAGGTGCGCGAGATCGAAGGCGATTTGTTCGGCGAGTGGCGGTTGGGAAAACGCGTGACGCCGCTCTCGAGTGTCAAGTTGTTGGCGCCGGTCGAGCGGCCGAGCCAGGTGATTGCGCTGGCCGGCAGCTACAAGAGCCATTTGGGCGCAGGGGATTTCGTCACCACGGTAGTGACGACCACCAAGGTTACGACGAATCCCAAGACGGGCCAGACCACCTCCGACAGCAAGACCACGGTCGATAGCGAGAAACCCGGCGAGGTGCCGGCCAAGTTCCAGACTCCGCAGGTGTTCTTCAAGACGCCTGCCTGTCTGATCGCTGACGGCGAGCCGATCGTCATCCCGCCGGGGACGAACGACGTGCACTACGAGGCCGAACTCGTGATCGTGATCGGCCGCAAAGCGCAGCGAGTGGACGAGGCCGGCGCAGAACAGTGCATCCTTGGCGTTGCGTGCGGCAACGATGTGAGCGCGAGAGACTGGCAGAAGGGAGACGTGCAGTGGTGGCGAGCCAAGGGAAGCGACACGTTCGGTCCGGTGGGGCCAGTGATCGCGAGCGGACTGGACTACGACAACCTGCTGGTGACGCTACGACTTAACGGCGAGGTGAAGCAGCAAGAAAACACGAGCCAGCTGATTCACAGCGTACCGAAGCTTGTGAGCTTCATCAGCCAATACGTCACGCTGCAGCCGGGCGACTTGATCTTCACTGGCACTTCGGGCCGGACGAGCTCAATCAAACCGGGCGACACCGTCGAGGTGGAGATCGAGGGGGTGGGGAAACTCTCGAACCCAGTCCGCTCAACGGCCGAGTAGACGGTTTGAAGCTCGGTTGATTTCGGGGGGAGAAGGATGTACCCCCAGTGTCGTTTGGATCGATTGTACGAGCTGTATGGCGCCATCGCCGCAAAGTATTTGCGCACAAATGCCGGGTGCCTATGTACGGATTTGCGAGATGCGGCGTAAGTTTGAGCGACGGCAAATTGCCTGATTGGCAACCACTTCTGCCGGTCAGAGAGTTCACTTCGACCGGGTTTACGAGTGTCTGCCCGCCTGGCATTTGCGGCAGATGCGTTGCGATAAACCAAGAGGATCGATTCTTCTCGCCGTTCGGAGTGCGAGCGGAAACTTCCGAATGATGAGTCAGGCGAATTTGCGCGGGGCGGAATGGCGTGAGTTGCGATGACGATGGAAGTGAGTCTGGACGCGCAGACCGAGGCACATTTTCCTGACCGCTGCATCCTGTGTGGGTGCCCAGGGCCGGGAGAGTCGCTGGAAGAGCCGGTTTGCGCGCCAACCTGGCGCAAACTGCTTGGACCGGTCGCCTGGCCGGACGTGATTCGCGTGCCCGCATGCGCGAACTGTCGGCAGCTCATCGAACGGCAGCGCTCCCTACGCAACCGCGGCGCACTTGTCGCGTTTCTGATCGCCGGGGTGGCTTATGCGATCCTGCTGCTCGCTTATCGAGGACCCTATGAGAACTTTGTACGCACCGGCGGACTGGTGCTGTTTCTGGCCCCGCACGTGATCTGGGAAGGAATGTTTCCACTACCCTTCCGGCTGCGAATGAGCGGCCGCAAGCTGATCTACGTGTTTGAGCAGAACGTCTATGGGCGCGAATTCGCGCTCATCAATCCGGGCTCGTGCGAGTACGATCTAGACGCATCCGTGGAGCACGCACGCTAGTGTCGCCAGGCTGCGACCGCTGGTCAGAATGGCACGAGCAAGCTAAGCATCGCGAAATGTGCCTGCGCGTTCATCGTCGAGTCGTCGAACTGCCCGCCTACGATCGCACTGTCGGCAACATATCTCGTGTCTCCGAAGTAGTACTGGTAGGCCGCATTGAACGTCGCCCGCGAAAATCGCCGTGAGTAACCGAGCGTGAACGTATTCTCCAGTATACCGTCGAGGTACGGGTTTAACGTCGAGTCGGGCGATGGACTCGAATGGTAGACATAGCCGAAGCGGAACGTGTCGACGTCGGTCCAGTCCACTTCATAACCCAAACGCATCGAGATCGAGTCCGTCCAATTCAGTGGAAGATGTTGTGTGACGGGAAGCGATTGGCCAACAGAGCCCAGAATGGGCGCCACGGCCGGATTCGTTGGATTGTACAGCACGATTTCGAGGCTATCGAAAGCGTGAGCCCAGTCGTACCAGATGACGTCGGCTGAAAATCGACGATGCGGGCAAAAGTCGTGCTTCAAGCCCACGGCAACGCTGCGCGGCCATTGGATCTTTATCTTGCTGTCGAAACGGCTCTCAAGCACAAAACCGGGCAGCAACACGGCGTTCGTGGCGCCGTGCATCCAGTAGTTACTTTGTTCGGTGTAAGTGGCGCCGATCATGGTCTTTTCGGTCAACTGATACTGCATGCCGACGGAGCCCACAGGCGCCACGCCGGTTCCTTCCATGTCCATGATCGTGGGCACGCCGGCCAGCGGACCGTCCTGCAAGTAGAGCGGACCGTCGAGCGACGCATACGAGAAGCCAATGCCGACGGCGATGCCTAGCGAAAGTCGCTCACTGGCGCGAAAACTCAACGCCGGCAGCAACTTGGCCATGCCGCCTTGCGAACGCAACAGATTGGCGCCGGTATTCGGTTCGTTCATGACACCGTAGCTGGCGCCAAAGCCGGCCGGAACAAACGCGCCGATGCCCCAGGCCCAGCGATCGTCAACTTTGCGAATGTATCCGAGGTTCGGTAGCGGGAGAGGGCGGATCTTGCTCTGCACGTCGTTGTAAGGATCGGAGTAGTCCACAACGGGAATGACTGTGTCGATGCCGATTTCGGCCAGCCCATTTCCGGCGACGTTCATCATGCCAGCGGGATTATCAATGATTACCGCCGCATTGTCCGCGAAGGCCTGGTTGGTGCCGCCTCGGCCACCAGAGATTGGCCCGAGGCCATCGCGCACCAAGCCGTCCGCGAACAGCCTGCGCCCAGCGCCAAAGACCAACAGCATCGCCAGGAGCGCGACCACGAGAAATCGAACCGCTCGCAACCTCATAAGCATCGCTCCATGCCGCCTGTGAGCGGAAAAATGGCTCGGCGCTGATGGGCCCCGACCGAGCTTACCCAAACGGAAAGGTCGAATTGTAAGCCGAATGGCTGTACTGGTTTATTCGATTCGACTGGGTAAACGACTGGAAGGGATTTGCGCGAGAAAGAAGCGTCATCCCAGGAAAGTAGGTAAGCCGCATGCGACCCTACCGGAGCGCCCCTCCCAGGAGAAGGGCGGAAGGCTGCCGCTACCGGGTCGCCGGCAGTGGGCGGATCTCGTAGGGCAGCGGAAACTCGACGTTCTCCTGCCGGATTTCCAGGACCTCGACGGTGGCTTGATATGCACGCTGCAAGTATGCGACGCAAGCGTCAACTAAATCTTCGGGCGCGCTCGCGCCGGCGGTAATCAACACCGTCTCGTCGCCGCGGAACCACTCCGGTTGTAGTTCGGCGACGCTATCAACGAGATGTGTCGGACGCCCAAACTCGGCCGCAACTTCCGTCAGGCGAATGCTGTTCGAGCTATTCTTGCTGCCGAAGACGAGCACCAGGTCCGCCTGTTGAACGCCAGCCTTCAGAGCCTCCTGCCGATTCTGGGTAGCGTAGCAAATGTCCTCCTTGGGTGAACCAACGCAGGCGGGAAAACGCTCGCGCAGACGGCGAATGATCACCTCGGCGTCATCGACGCTGAGAGTCGTCTGCGTGAGGTAGGCCACTTTGTTTGGATCAGCGATCTGCAGTCGATCAACATCGGCTACGGATTCGACCAGGATCATCTGGGCAGGCGCTTCTCCCAGCGTGCCAACCACTTCGTCATGATCGCGATGACCGATGAGCACGATGGTGTATCCAAGTTGCGCGAAGCGAACCGCTTCGAGATGCACTTTGCGCACCAGGGGGCAGGTGGCATCGACCACTTGCAAGTCGCGCTCACGGGCCTGCTGGCGAACGGCCGGCGAGACGCCATGCGCGCTGTACATCAAGTGGCTGCCGCGCGGAACCTGCTCAACTCGGTCGACGAACACGACGCCCTTGTTTTCGAAGCGTTGAACCACGTGGCGGTTATGTACGATCTCGTGAAACACATAGAGTGGCGTGCCAAACAGGGCGATCGCCTTGTCCAGCGCGTCGATCGCCATGTTCACGCCGGCACAAAACCCCCGAGGGCTGACGAGCAGAACTTTCATAATGCGAGGGTCTCCGAATCCATTTTGCCCACACGTATCTTGACTATCTGAAGTTGACGGTTGGCGACGCGCCGAGCGGTGTTGTTGCAGCCACGATCGATGGCGCTGCCAATGCCGTCGGCGTGGGAGGCGATTCGAGTGCCGGCAGCCGAATCGTGAACGTCGCGCCGGCACCGTTCGACGATTCGCATGCAATCGTTCCGCCGTGCCCCTCAACGATTGATTTGCTGACTTCGAGGCCCAGCCCCGTGCCCTGCTCTCCCTTAGTCGTGAAGAACGGCTCCCAAATCTGCTCGGCAACTTGCGGACTCATACCGCACCCGTTGTCGGCGACCACGATCTCGACAAGTTCGCCACGACGAGCCAGCGAAAGGCGAATGCGGCCATCGGGCTTCTCTTTGATCGCAAAGGCTGCGTTCTTGAGCAAGTTGATCAAGACCTGCTGCAGCTTGACTCGATTTGCTCTGACCCATGGTTCGCCCTCGATGGCGACTTCGAGCTGTTCGACGTCCAAAGTGCGCTCGAACCTCAGGAACTCGAGCAGTTCGTGAACGACCTCGGCGAGTGCCAGAGGCTGCGTCACCACTTGCTGATGTTCGAATCGGACGAAGGCTTTCACCTCGTCGACGATTTGCACCAAACGCTCGTATGTGCCGCGCGCAAAGCCCGCCATCTGGACCAGATCTTGCTTGTCGCTGTACTCGTCCTCGATCAATTCGAGCAGAGGGAGCATGCAGAGTTGGTTGCCCATCTCGTGCGCAAGACGCGCAGCCGAGCGGCCCAGCATCGCGCAGCGATCGGAAGCCACAAGCCGATCCTGCAACGCGATGTTCGACAGCGACATGTCGTAAGCCTCGATCGCGCGGAGCAGGATCGAGAAGACCTCGTCCTGCTCCCACGGCTTCTTGACGAAATAAAACACCTGTCCCTGATTGATTGCGCTAAGCATCGCTCGGGAATCGGCATAGCCCGTGAGCATCACGCGTTTGGTGTGTGGATACTTTCGGCGCATGATCTCGAACAGCTCGGCGCCGCTCATCTTGGGCATCCGCTGATCGGCAATCACGACCGGAAAGACGTGCTGCTCGAGCAGGTCGAGTGCCGCCTGACCGCTAGAAGCAGTTACGATATTGAAGTAGTCTTCGAACGTGGCCTGGAATACGACCAGGTTCTCCATCTCGTCGTCGACGTAGAGGATATCTCGCTTCATGGGATTGCTCGCTGAAACGCCAATTGTTCCTGAAAGTCGTCATCCGAGGCTGGCGCTTCAGCCACGCAAGGAAAACGAATGACGAATTCCGTGCCCCGCTGAAGCTCGCTCTGACATTCAATCGATCCGCCGAGCTTGGTGATCAAGCCATAGCTCAGTGAGAGTCCTAACCCGGTGCCGACTCCTGGTTCCTTCGTCGTGAAGAACGGATCGAAGATCTTCTGGCGAACGTCGGCCGGGATGCCGCAGCCGGAGTCGCGGATGCGGACGCTCACCCACTCGTCCTCCTGCCGCGTTGTGATTGTGATCGCTCCGTCGTCGGTTATTGCCTGCTGAGCGTTGTTAAGAATATTCATGAACACCTGGTTTAACTGTCCGGCAGGGCCGAACACGCGGCCAATCTCGCCATAGTCGCGAACGACTTCAATTCGGTCGCGCAGCGAACTGGAGAGAAGGTTCACGCACATATCGAGCGCCTCGTGCAGGTCGAACACCTGAAAATCTTCGTTTCCTGGATGCGAGAATGTCTTCAGATCGCTAATGATCCGGGCCGTTCGCGCTGCGCCGGCTTCGACGACGCTGGCGAGCGTCAGAATCTTCTGGAACGCGGCTTGCACTGCGTCCGGACCGCCCTCGGCAGTCGGCGCCGCCTCGACTAGCTTCTCCACCCGCTTGATGGTGGTGGCCAAGGGACGAATCCCGTTGTAGACGGCATTGATCGAGTTGTTGATCTCGTGCGCGAGGCCGGCAATCAACTGTCCAAGCGAACTCATCTTTTCAGCCTGGACAAGCTGGCTCTGCAGATCACGCAGTTCGTTGTAAGCTGTGCGCAGCTCGCGATTTCGCCGGTCGAGATCTTGATGCAGGCCGCGAAGCCGAAGCAGCGAGCGGACGCGCGCCTGGAGTTCGTTTTCTTCGAACGGCTTGATCAGGTAGTCGTCGGCACCACAGTTTAGACCCCCGATCTTCATCGACAGCTCGGCCTTGGCGGTGAGCATGACGAAGGGAATGTGGGCCGTCGCCGAGTCCTCCTTGATCCGCCGACAGAATTCCTGCCCGTCTACGTGCGGCATCATCACGTCCGAGATGATCAGGTCCGGGGCGACTTGTCGGGCGACTTCGAGTCCTTCCTGACCGTCGCGAGCGAACACAACACGGTACTCGTCGCGCAACATTTCGCCGAGCAGTACGCGGATTTCGAGCGTGTCGTCAACGACCAGGATTGTGCGCGTAAACGGATTTCCGGTGTCGTGAATCCCGCTCTCGATCGCCGCCTCCGGCTCGATACTGAACTGATCGAGATCGGCAAAGGCTCGGCCCAGACGCTGCTCGCCAGAGTGGTTCACCGACAGTTGGCCTTGAGGTACCGAGCGTAGCGGCAAGTCAAAATAGAACCGCGAGCCACGGCCCAGTTCGCTCTTGAGGTGCACTTCGCCGCCGTGCAGTTCAACAAGGTCCTTTACCAGCGACAGCCCCAGGCCCGTTCCACTGAACTCGCGCGAGCTGGAACCGTCGACCTGCACAAAGCGTTCGAAGACCTTGTCGCGCTGCGTTTCGTCGATGCCAATACCGGTGTCGGTGATCGACACCCAGACACGATCGTCCGTACGGTAGGTTTCGACGTGGATGCTGCCGCCGCGGGGCGTGAACTTGATGGCATTCGAAAGCAAGTTACTGACAATCGTATCGACTTTCTCCTCGTCTGCACCAAAGGGAGCAAGCTCCGGATCGCAGTCGACTGAAAGCACGATGCCGCGCTGTTGGACCAGCGGCGAAGCAGCCTTGGTAAGCGAGTCGACCAGTTTGTTAAGGTCCGTGGCGGCCACATTGAGCTTCATCTGCCCGGCCTCGAGCTTGGAGAAGTCGAGCAACCGGTTGATCAAGTCGAGCAGGCGGTATCCGTTGAGTCGAACCATCTCCAGCATGTGCTTGGCGGAGGGCGAAAGCTCTTCCGCGTTTCGCTGCAGTAGTCGATCGACAGGCGCCAGGATCATTGTCAGCGGCGTGCGAAGCTCGTGACTAACGTTGGAGAAGAATTCCGTCTTCAGACGATCGTGCTCGGTGAGCTTGTCGAGCGAACGTTGCAAGCTGCGTCGGCTGCGTGACAACTGTCGGGTGCGGCGGCGCACCTTACGCTCCAGGTTCGTGTTCAGTTCGCGAATTGTTCGGTCGTTTTCATCGAGTTGTTCGACCATCACATTAAATTGACGAGCGAGGATGTCGAGCTCGTCGTTACCGGCAGGGTGCAGGCGCTCACAGAGTTGCCCCTGCTCGACGCGTTTCATCGCCTGCACTAGCTCGGCCACCCGGGAAGCGACGCTACGGGCGAGCACGACCGACAACATCAGGCCGATCGTCACCGCGGCGATGAAGATCATCATGATGTGCCACTGCATGTTTGCCAGCGTGGCAGCCTGATTCTGCGGATCGTTGACGATTTCGATGGCGCGCTGGTTGGCGAGCGCGCCAATCATCAGGGCAGTGCCGGCAATCGTGAGTCCGAAGCAGATGGTCATCCGCGACTGAAGCCGCGAAACGGGAAGCTGGGCATAAGGAATGGGCAAACCTTCGTCGAGGAGGTGCCGGATGATCGGACGCATCCAGAACTCAATCGCGAAGAAGGACAGCATCAAGGACGTGGAAACGCCCAGGAATGTGCCGAGGCAGATGTTAATTAGCGTCGCCGAATCGACCTGATCCCACATATAGAGGATTGGGCAGAGCACGGCGTCGGTGACCAAAGGCACCAGCAGTGCTTCGTGCAGGTGGTGCTTGCCACAAAACTCGACAGCATCACGACCCGCCTGCAGCGCACGCGGCAATTCGACGACCCGGCTATGCTGCAAATCGCCGAGCACGCGCCGCAAGCGGCGAGTTTCCCACAATCCCTGCAGGGTGGTCGCTACGACCGCGGCAATTACGACCACCACCGCCAAGAGCCGGAAGTGCGAAAGGACCTCCGGAGTGACGTGCAAAGTCAGGTCGATGTAATAGATCGTCAGCACGCCGCCGATCGAGCCGATCAGGCGGGTAACGATCATCATTACGAGGATGTAATGAGGTCCAAGTTTCTTGAGCAGCGTTGCCAGCATCGTCTGCCGTTCACTCGGACCCGGCGCAGCACGCCGGGACACATTGATCTGCTATTTCAATCCACGACTCTTAAGTTCCATCCGCAGCAACTGGGCCAGTGCCCGAAGTAGAGCGGCCACGTCGATACTGCGAATTCCGGCCGCCAGGGAGGCGATCGATTGCCGATGGGCTTCCCACTTGAGCAGGAAATACTTTTCGTGTTCGCCGCGACGAACAGCCGCTTCGATCTTGTCCGGCATCGCGCTGGCCAGGTCGTTCAGGCTCAGATCCCCCTCGCGCAAAGCTCGGGCAAACACCCCGCTGGTAAAGTCGCGGTCGGCGATCTCTCGCTGCCAGGTACTGACCAGGTTGCCAATTCGCCCCATGTTTTGAGCGTGCCAAATCACTTCGCGCAATCGACCGATCTCCGCCCGATCGAAGTCGGGCGACCACATCAGGTCCATTGTGGCGAAGCTCATCATTTGCATATTGTGGGGTTGATACATGTCGTGCTCTTGAACGTTCAGCAGCGCCGGTTGCTTGTTGACCATCAGCGAGTAGGCAAACGTATTGAGGATCTGCTGATGATCGTAGTCGAGCAGTTCGGCGTATTCGGCGTAACCGGGCGCGCATTGGAGACGGCTTCGGAACGTATCCCATAGGTCGCACGTAAATTGAGCGTACTCTTGCTGTTGGCTCGAAAACGCGCTGAAATCGCGGTCGGCACGGCCGGCGATGATACCGGTGAGCGCCGCGAGAAACGCGTCTCCGCCGGCATGATCGGCCACGTCGTCGAGCATGACTCCGTACATCACGGCCAGCAGCTTCGTATCGCAAAGGTCGCGACGCAGCGCAGGCGCGACGCACGACAGCGTCGTCAGATCGAGTCCGTGCAAGCACCAACGCCACAAATATACGTCACGCGAACCCACTCGCCCGTATCGTTCGACCCAGTCGGCAATGAACGGACTGAATTGTGTGGCAAGGACTTGCGCCTGGACGTCGGGTGCGCCGGCCAGCTCCGTGAGCAGAAGCGCCGGCTCGGGATGTGATTGGCCCTGGCATGTCGCTATGGCCGGAACGATCCGCGCAATCTCAACCTCTTCAATCTCATTCGGCTGGGCCAGATGATCGCCCAGCCAGCGGCTACGTCGGACAACCAAGTCCGCCAGCGCTTGATGCACGTCCTTGGCGTCAGTGGTTTCGACAGCGCCAGGCGATACGATCGTCATATTCGGCGCACTACCGCCGCGGATCAGTTGCTCGCAGACCCAGGCTGAGAAACCACCCGCTTCACAGTCGTCCAGAATCACCGTGTAAGCAGCCTCGGCAGCCGCGCTCGCGATACACTCGACGTCGAGCGGGTGCGCGAAGCGCGCGTTCACAACTGTGGCACGAATTTGCAGTTGAGCGAGATTCTCGGCCGCGATCGCTGCGGCAGCACTTGTCGAGCCCCACGCCACGATGGCAACATCTGCGCCTGCGCCAAGGCGTTCTGCTCGGCCGGATTCAACTTCCTCGCCCGAAGGCCAACTGACCTCTGGCAGGTCCCTCTCGGCCAACCAGACAATCGCCGGAGTGTTCTGCCTGGTACACCACGCAAGCATTTGGCTCAACTCGATGCCGTCTTTGGGCGCGAGCAGCCTGACCCTCGGCAGCTCACGAAACGCCGACAGTTGCGAGGAATGTGCCAGGGCGTGAGTCTTATTGCCGGCCTCGATGACGAGTGTGATTCCTAATTCACCGTCGGCGAATAGGCGGCGAATCGCAGGCAGTTGGTCAAACGCCTCGTCGAGCGGCAACAGTAGGCACGGGTGCCGCCCCGCCGCCGCCAGTGACTGACAACGTGTGAGTAGAACGAACGTATCATCAATCTCACTCTCGGATGAGAAGTGCACGACGCTGGAATCGGCGGCCTCGAGTTCCTGCAACGATTCAATCGCACACTCGTGGTAGGTTTGCCCGAGCAAGGACGCGCCCGAGTTGGTCGAGTCGGCGGATGAGAAGTGCGGAGGTGGCGGAGCGGAAGCAGTATCGAAGTACAATACACTGGAATCGCCGCTGTGCTTGACGTCGGCCAGCAGCCCGATCAGATCCTCATCCGTGTCGAGAGAGACCGGCTCCCGATATCGAAGGTGAAGCCGCGAGGCCACGCGTTCTGCCAGCTGACGTGGGCCGACCGCTGGCAAACCAGCTTCCCTGACACCGCATATCACCAATAGCAGGCGTGCATCCTGCTCGAGGGCGGTGCGCATTTCGGGAGAGCCGTTCTCGCTGGCGAGTTCCTGTGCGGTTTGCACGAGCACTAGCCATGGTGGTCCGGCGTCAACAGCATGCATTGTCGAATCGGACTGCACAGCGCCTGAATGCGCAAAGCCGTGGCCCGAATCGATGCGGAGCTGCGGCTCACTGTTCGTGCCTTGCAGGCGCCACACCACACGGTCGCTAGCGGCACCGAACGTGCGTTGCAGCGCCGCTGCAAGCCGCCCGACTGCCCGGTTGCCGGTCTCGGCGGCAAGTTCGAAGCGCGAATCGCTTGAACGAAGCAGCTTCGATGGATGAGAATCGGGTAACGGAACCATGCGCCAGGAATTCGGATCGACCACGTTCGCCATGACGTGCTCAGCGGCATTGAGATGGGGTAAAACACGCGTGGCGCACTGGTCTCCCCTCATCAGGCGTCACGCGGAACTCGTTGATTATGGTGCAATTGACCAGCGTTTGTCCATGAAAATGAGAGCCACTTAGACAGCATTCGAAGAAGCGTGAACGGGTATTTGCAAAGCTGTACGGCCTCTTCCGATTGCACCGCCGATCTGCAGGAATTTCGCGATGTGTAGATGCACCGATCGCAACGATTGGGTCACTCTTGCAGATCTCATCATGCCGGCATGATTCGCTGCGCGCGAGAAAATATTCCAGTCTGCAACTAGCATATCGCGCACGGCCGTCAGCGACCTAGATTTGTGTGTCGAACAGCAGGCCACTCACTCGCCCGCCTGAAGGAGCTAGGAAGCAATGGCGCTCATGCAGACCACGTGTGATCGATCGTACCCGCTGGTGCATCCAGAATTGGTCGACGCGATGGTGTTTCCAGAACCAACGTCGAGCGAAGCGGAGCCGTTTGCCGTCGAATTGCGCGAGATCTCGCCGGCGAGCGCGAAGCTGCTGATGGCCGGACCACCGCAACTTCCGAGTCGTTGCCGATTACGGCTCAACAGTTCAAAGCTGGCGCGTCCGCTGGAGCTAAACGCCGAAATTGGTTGGGCAAGGCCGAATCTGGCCGGCGACTGGCTCGTGGAGTGCGAGTTTCTTGCACGAATGAGCGAATCGCGATTCGACGCTGTGCTCGCGAGCGGTCTCTTGGAGCGCCGTTCGGCCGTGCGATATCAGACGCGCATTCCAGTACATGTCGAATGGACGCTCGGAGAGAATCGGCTAAGCGGCCTGGTTCGCGATCTGTCGGAGGGCGGTTTGTGCCTGATGACCAGCATGTCTCCGGCGGGTCGCGTGGTTTACGTGATCGCCACAGCGCCTAACGGAGAAGCAGCGTTAAAGCTCAAGGTTCGCTGGTCGCTGGGCGTCGGAGAAAAACATCTGGTCGGCTGTCAGTTCATTCGTGGCGAAGACTTCTATCTGCTCCGCAACTTACAGCCCACGGCGCAGCCGGCGTATAGTGAGTACTCGCGCGCGACGCGGCCAAGCTAGTTCGCGCCAGCGAACGGCGCCAGCGTTCACCGCTCGGCGATCAGCGTGGCAATTCGTTCGCGCATCTGAGCTTCGCCCGTGCCGCCCTGCCAGTTGAGCTCGCCGTACCACCACGAACGAACTTGCCCTTGGCGATCGATCAGATAGACGCTGGGCCAGAGATTGTTGGCCCAGGCCTTCCAATTCTCGCCAGTCAGGTCGAAAGCGACTGGGTATTTGATACCACGTTCGATGATGTTCGCTCGCAACTTGTCGAGATCTCTCTCGGCAGCAGTTTCCGGCGTATGGATGCCGATGATCGTCAGATCCTTGTCCGGAAACTTTTCGTGCCATGCCTGATAGTGCGGCAGGTTGCGAATGCAATTGATGCAGCCGAACGCCCAAAAGTGCACGACGACAACCTTGCCGCGCAAAGACTGAAGCGAGAGCGGCGCAGTGTTGATCCATGCCTCGACCGTGCGCATCTCAGGCGCGAAGCAACCCACTCGGGTTACCTTACTCAGATCGAACCGCGGGCCGAACAACTCGGCCAGCTTGGAATGTTGATCTGGCTTGAGAACCGCGATGACTTTCTGTGTGGAGAGCGTTCCGCCATCGGCGGTAGCAATGAGATCGGCGATGCTCTGGCTCTGAGCTCCGCTGAGACCCAGCTGCTGGCGGAGGTCGGACGCGGTGAGGGCTTTTGCGCCTCTGGCCTGCAACACCAGTTGCTCGAAGCGCACCCTCTGCTCAGCCGAAAGCGTCTGATCCATGTACTGGCGAAGTGTGCCTTCGAGAGCCTGCAGCTCTTGTGCACTTTTTGCCGGTGGTACGTCGCGCAGGCGCCAGAACGGTTGGTCGACTTCGACGATGGCAGCTTCGACCTTCATGCGTTGAGCCGGTGACAGCTTGAGTTCCTCTTGCACGGCATCGTCGCGGGCCATCATCAAGCGAACGTACTGGGGCGTGGGAATCTCGACCGCTTCAGGAGGTGCTTGAGCATCTGCTGCGATTGCGGGCAAACTAAACAGCACGAGAAAGAGACCGATGACGAACTTGACCAGTTGCAACATGGACGCGTACCGTTTCAAGATAGGGTGCGAACTGAGTTTGAAGTCCTGCGCTCGATTATAGCCGAACGGCGTGTCTGCCGGAGTCGATAGCAGAGATTTGCGGCCACCAAAGTGATCGGGACCGCCGGCCAGGTGAACCAGGGCCAGAAACTGGCGGCCTTAGCAGGAGCCAGACCGGCATGCATGCTGAACTGCAGCCGACCGCGACGATCGCGATGAACTACGATCACTTCCACATCGTGCCAGCCTGGTTCAAGTTGCACATGGCAAACCTTCATCAGCCGGTTCGTGGCGAGCTCGTCGGTTGCCTCGCGTCGCTCGGACAGATGGGGATGCTCACGCGGAGTGACAATGATCTGAACCCGAGCTTCAACGAGAGCTAGATTCGACTGGGCGTCTTGGACCAGAACACTGACGTCAACTTCGCCCGCAGTGAGAATCGGGGGCGAAGAGAATACGCTGATTGCGAGGCTACCGTCCCGTTGCATGGCACGTACACGCCCGCCATCGGCCAGCGTCAAACCAGGCGCAAGCGTGCCTAGCATAACAGAAAGTGCAAAGAGGTAACGCAAGCTCGGCATCGCATTTCATCCGGTTGGGAGTGTTCCGCGCATCTGCATCGGTTCGAGCACAATCCACACGCCGAGCACAAACAGCACGAAGATGAGCATGGCCCAGGGGGTCAGCGCCCGCAGCGGTCGACCGACCCAGGCGTCTTGTGAGGCGATTCGATAGCCCACTGCCAGAGAGGCGAGCAACCCAAGATCAAGCGCGATGAGCTCAAACTTGATGATCCAATCGGCGACACCTAGACAGCAGGCGTGCTGCCAGTCAGGATCCCCCAGTGCCGCGATGCCGACCAGATCGCCAATCGCACGCTGCGTGACCGGCAGGATCGTGGCGTAGCTCGTGAGGAAATGAAATCCATGATGGGCCAGCCACATCGCAAAGCCGAGCGGAACGAACGCATATGCGAAACGGATCACAAGTGCCCCGCAGGACCGCCGTGCCCTGCCCCAACGGCGCGAGATCGCAGCCGCTGAAGCAAGAATCGCTAGCGGACCGACGACGAGCGTAAACGAGTAGTAGAACGCGACGACCGCGAACTGAGACATACCCCACCACTCGGCCAGCCGATCTTGGTATTCGACAACGGGTGCGATCATTCCCGCTGCATTGGCAAATGCGCCAAAGACGAGCAGCCAGATCAAGGCTGCAACATCCGCCCTGTGGCCGAGGCGGCCGATGCCCGAGCGAAACACATCGAGATGGATCAGCGTGTTACCCGGCGTAACAGCTAGGACGCCAATGTTCTCATGGGGACAAGCTTGCACGCAATCGAGGCAGAACGTGCAGTCAAGATTTCCAACCTTGCGTGGCTGAAACAGATGCGTCCCGCAGCCCGAGGCTGTTTCTCTGCCGCGAATGCAGTCTTTGGTCCGGCAGGTGGTGCAAGCCTGGGGTTCACGAACGCGGACTTCCAGCGGCGAGACGAGCGACTGTACGAAGTTGAATTGACCAATCGGGCAGACATACTTACAAAATGCCGCGTCACGAAACAGCCCATCGATCACGAATGCGGCTACGAAGTAAGCCACGGCGATCCAGGCGGTGAGCCAGGGGCTATTCCACAGGGCGAACGCCTCGTAGCTCCACAGAAACGCCGCGACGAGTGCGACAGCCAGCCACTTGCTGCGCAGAGTTCGCGGCCATGCTCGGCCTCGCGGCAGCCAGTATCCGGCAAATCGCCGCGGTAGCGTGAATGGGCAAGCCATGCAGAAGAAGTTTCCCCCGACCAGCAGCCCAAACATCACCAGACCGCGCCAATGAATCCAGGGGGCAACGCCAGCCAGATTTGCCGGTCCAACTTCGGGGCCGGTAAAGCCGTCCAGCAACACGACAACTGCCGCGATCAGCATGACGGTTTGCAGCACCGGCCGCCCAAAGCGCCAGCGGAGAAATCGCCCGACAAGCGGAGCTTTCAACAGGTCCCACTGCGGCCTGGGCTTGGCTACCGCGGCAACATGACAATTTGCCGAAGTCAGATGAACGATCGGCAGGGATGACAGCGGACGCACACGCTTGGGGTGCCTTGTCCGTCGCTCCGTAGCGGATGAACGCCCGCTGAGCATCCGAACTCCGATCACGAACACCGGCAGCAGAAAAGCCACCGAGCCGGGCACCCACATCAGCACGCCCGCAAGCTGCTGGTCGGCGAGCGGCGACCAGGAGACGATACTTGGAAGTTCCGTGTAGTGCCGATAGATCGGCTCCGACGCGAATGCCAACCAGGCCGAGAGCACTGTGTTCTGTACGTCGGCAAACACGAGGTATGGCAGAACCAGCCACCGCGACCACGGCGGCCGGCTTGGGTAAGGTTGAATAACGGGGAACCAGAATAGCAGCGACGCAGCAAGAAACGTGGCGTGCTCAGCGATGTGCCAGGTCGGATCGCGAAGCGCGAGTTCGTAGCTCAGTGGGGCGTGCCAGATCCAGACGGCCGCAGCAAAGATCGGCCAGGCAATAAGCGGATGCGTCAGTAGGGCGAATGCGTCACGCGCGAGCGGCGCTCGGAGGATTGGAAGCGCCACCGTAGAACGGACCGCACGCGGCAGGCCGCGTAGTACCGGCAGCAGCGGATCACCGACCCACAGGAGCGCGGGCGCCACCATCATGAGCAGCATGTGCTGCACCATGTGGACGCTGAGCAGCAGATCGGCAAACACCTCGATTGGCGAAGCCAGGGCCAGAAAGACTGCCGCTATTCCACCCAGGAAAGCTGCGAGCCTAAGGCCACTCCAGCGAAGCGGATCATGCCGCCGCAACTTGAACCAGCCATGCAAGTAGACGGCTGCCGCGATGGTGAGCGAAACGCACAGCCAGGGGCTGATGGGCCACGAACGCAGAAAGGCGTCGAACGTGGGATTCATGACGCATCGGGCGGAGGCAATTGCTTCGCGTAAGTGGGCTCGGCAGCCTGCTGAGCACCAAGCGACGGACCAGGAGTTGCCCAACCCGCGGCCGGCTGCCCCTCGGGTCGCAAGCTAACGAGAAAATCTACGAGCATCGACAACTCAGCCGGCGAAATCTGCTTGCCGTAGGCAGGCATCAAACCGCCGCCGGGAGTGCCGTTTGAGACCTGCATGATGAGTTGATCGCGTGTGAGCCGAGTTCCCACACTAGTGAGGTCGGGACCTCGTCGGCCGCCGACCCCATCCAAGGCGTGGCAATTGCGACAATTCTTGTATTGAAAAACCGATCCACCTACGAGCTGGGGGACGGTGGATCGCTTGACGATTTCGACCGGCACCGGATCAGCCGTCCAAGCTTCCATCCTGGGGGACCAGGGGGCGGTAAAGCCGAGATAGGTGAGCACACCGAGCGTGGTGTAAATCAAGATCACCGAAAGCACGGCGACGGGTCGCCGGCTGGGAGCACGTTCGCCCCGATTGCTGATGAAAGGCACGGCGAACATCACGCCGATCACGAGCAGCGGAAACACCAGGATGATGAACGTTTCCGCTTCGCGCGGACTCAGTGACAAGAGCGCGAACAACCACAGAAACGGCCACTCGGGGCGTGGATTCGCCCCGCCCAGCGTCGGGTCGGGCGGATCGGTCGGACCCTTTGGTCCCAGCACCGCCGCGATCACCACAACCACAATTACTGCAAGCGCCGAAACAAGTGCGTCGCGCCAAAAGGCGTCGCCAAAGAACGGCACGCCGCGCTTGAGCGACTCGGCATAGTCGCGGTCGTATGTTGCCCGATCGACAATTTGCCCTGGCACCGGCGGAGCGCTGACGCCGCAACGGAGCACCAGCCACAAGTGGATCGCCAGAAAGAACAGCAGCGCCCCGGGAATTACGAAAACATGCAGGGCAAAGAAACGCGAGAGTGCGGCAGCGCCAATCGTTTCGGCGCCAAGCAGCACATGCACCACATCTGGCCCAATGATCGGCACGCGGCCCGCCATCGAGCCCGCCACCGCGAGTCCCCAGTACGCATCGGGATCCCAGCGCAGAATCTGCCCACTGAAAAACATACCGAGCACGCACAGCAGCAACACCACGCCGACGCACCAAGTCAGCTCGCGCGGATACTTATGCCCACCTTGCAGGAACACCTGCGTCATGTGCACCAGCACCATCACGACCATCCCTGAGCCAGCGTAGTAATGTAATGCTCGCAAAAACCAGCCGAGCGGATGCTCGTAGTCAAGATACAGCAGGCTTTCGTAGGCCTGATCGGCGCTGGGGACGTAGACCAACGCCAGTCCAACGCCGCTCAGAATCTGGAGCAGCAAAAACGTGAGCGATGCGCTGCCGAATACGTACCACCAACCCATCGGACTTTCCAGCTCGCGCGGAATTGGGTGTAAAACCGTGTGCGCAAGCAGATCTCGCACGCCGAGTCGGCGGTCGATCCAGGTTCCAATTTGCCTGAGGCGCGCATTCATTGTCGTCAATGGATTGATCAGGTCGGCTGGCGAAGCGTGTCTTGTAAGGTCGGGTAGTGAGGAGCCTGGATCTCGAGTTCGCCCGAGCGAATTCGCCACATGACGTGGAACATACCGCGCGGCGGTGGACCTGAAGCATGTGACCCGTCGGCGTAGTACACACCGCCGTGGCAGGGGCAAAGAAAGAGTTCAGACTGCGGAAACCACGAGACCGGACAGCCAAGATGGGCGCAATTGACGCTCAGCACCAGGAACTGCGGATCGCCTTTTTCAACCACCCCCAGCTGTCGCACATAAACGCCGGTTTGCGAGGTAATCCCGTCCCACGGCAGGCGGAGCGGATTGTCGAACGTCACGAGGCGCGTTTCGTTTAAGGCGAAGCCCGTGGTCGGACCAAGATTGACCCAGGGGACTTTCACCCGCCGCTGGCCGACTAGAAACCGCACTCCCGGCACGGCGACGAGCGCGCTCGCAACCAGCCCAGTCACGACCGCGATCCAACCCAGAAAGCTTCGTCTGGCGGGGTTATCGTTCGGCGGAGCTTGGGATACGTGGTTCATCGCGGTGGTCATTCGCCGGGTCCCATGTTCGACGCAACTTGCTGCGGCCGGCCGCGCCAATGGGCCAAGAGTGCAACCAGGTCGTCAATCTCCTCGGATGTGAGCGGTTTGAAGTCGCTGTCGCGGCCATCGGTCTCGGCAAAATTCGGCATGCCGAGGTCCGGTCGGCCTGTGATGATGATCCGCCGCAATGCCTGATTGCTGAACAAGGACAGCAGTGCGGGATCATTGACGCGGCCGGGAGCTGTATCTTCGTCGCCGCTCCCCTGCCCCGAGTCGCCGTGACAGGCAGCGCAAGCGCTGGCAAAGAGTTTCTCGCCCCGAGCAATCTGTTCGGCCGAAGGCTGTGTGGAGAGCTCACCTGTGTACGGCGGAGCATCGCCCCCAGCCAAGGTCGGCTTGAAATGAGTTTTCAGACCTTCAGCAAGGATCTGGATCTGCTCAGCGGTCAGCGTTCCCGACAGTCGCCTATCAAATGCGGGCATCGGCGTCCCCCGCCGGCCGCGGGTGATCACATCGAGCAGCACCTCATCAGGCACAATCGCCAGGAACAACGGATCGTTAAGCGGCGGAGCCGGGCCAAGCTTGCCATCAGCACCGTGGCAGCCGCTGCAACTGCGGGCAAACAGTACCTGAAAATCCGTTTGCTCGCTGGGCAACTTGGGACGGCTTGCGGGATTGGGCTTTCCCGGCATTTGGTCGAGGCAGCCGCCGGTCGTCAACAGGAAAAGCAGGCCGGCAACTCGCCATGATTCTAATAGCCTGGCGGAGGTCATGATCTCACTCCTCGGCCAGCGGGAGCGATGGCAATTTCCTCAGAACGCACGACCACTATGGCCGCGGCGATGCCGAACACGAACTGCGAAACCACGAACCAAGGCCAATCGACTCGCTGCTGCAGAGCCGGATTGACGATGCCCATCATGCTGTAGCTTGCCGCCGTCCACAGCAGCGGCATCAACATCGCGCCCCAGGCAAACGGGCCGGGAATTCGTCCGAGCCGCGGAAGCAACAGTCCGGCCAGGGCCCCGAACGACAATGAAACGACGGCATGCAAGGCGCATGCGGCAGCGAACCAACGGGCGTCGAACTGCTCGAGTTCCGCGATCGAGTAACTTTGCTCGTGCGGCAGAATCATCACGGCCAGGAGATTGACCGGATACCAGATCCCATGTCCCGAGGCAAAGCCCCAGAGCATGGCGGGGGCGGCCATCAGGAGGCCGCCCATCGCCCCACCGAACAATCCGGCCAGAATGCTGCGCCCGGGGCCGGCGGCCATGACTACGGTAGCGGTCGTGATCCCAAACACGAACTGCGAGAGCACAAAATATGGCCAATCGATCAGACTCTGGACTTCAGGATCGACGATGCTGGTCGCGATGAAACTGGCCGCAGTCCAAGTAAGCGGCGCAAAAAGCGCCGCCCAAGCGAGCGCCCGCGGAATGTGCGGAAGCGTGGGCAGCAGCACTCCGTAGATGGTGCCGAACATTAATGACACGGCAACGTGAATCATGATACCTGCGGTAAAAAGCACCGGCTGAAAGGCGCGCAGTTCGGCGTCGCTAAGCTGTTCGACGCCGGGGAGCACGATGCCGGCGAGGAGATTGATCGGCAGCCAGATGCCTTCGCCGCTGAAGAGCCCGTAGAGAAGTGCCGGAATTGGCATCACCAAGCCGCCAACAATCCCGCCCTTGAGTCCTGCCGAGATGGGCTGCACTTTTTCCGGCAGTCGAAAGCGGTAGCCGGGCATGCCAGGACGGAGTTGCCCAACGCGCCCAGGCGCGGCAACCACGGGCTTGGGCCGGACATCTTCCGCGGCGAGAGGTTCAATCACGTGCCCTCGGCCGGGCAGCAGTTGTGCGATCCAATTGGCGAGCCCCGCGATGAAGATCACGAACCCCGCCAGGACGAATGCGAGATGCGTGGCCCAGCCGAAGGCGAGCACGGTGATTCCCAACGCGAGCACGAGCGGCGCGGCGGTAGGAGCGGGAAGTTCCACGCCCTCTGCATGCGCATCGTGTTTGCTGGAGAGTTGCTCGGCCATCGTTGGCTATACCAAATTGTTCATTATGCCAGGTAAATCACTGTGAAAACCACGATCCACACCACGTCGACAAAATGCCAGTACCAGGAGACCATGCGAGCGCCAGTCGACTCTGCCTGTCCAAGGGCCTTGGCCAACGACAACCCGAGGATGATGAGCATCGCCACCACGCCGCCCGAAACGTGCAGAGCATGAAAACCGACGAGCGTATAGAACGTCGAACCGAACAGATTGCGGCTAATTGTCAAACCGTCGTGAACGACCAGGCCGTACCATTCGTAGGCCGTGCCGGCCAGAAACGCGATTCCCAGCGTGATGGTGACAGCCCACCAAAGTTTAAAGATCGCGTTCCGGCCGTGCCCCAAGGCATGGGTCGCCAGGTGCACGGTGAAACTGCTCGCCAATAGAAGCGACGTGGTGGCGACTGCGAGCGGCAGCGAAAGCACCTCGGATGTCGGCCCGGAGAGATTGTCGTTGTGCAACGTCACATAAGCCACGACCAACGTGCTGAAGAATGCAACTTCAGAGAACAGAAAGCTGAGCATGCCCCATTCGTGCCCGTTCAACGTATGCTCAGGCGCAATGTCGGGGGGAACCGGCAAGGTCGTCGCCGGTCCGCCCGAAGTCTGGTAGTAGTCGTTCTGCTGATTCACGATTTGCTGTGGTTCTCGCGCTACTCGTACTGCCAGTCGGGATCGTCGGGATGCTTGGTATCCCAAAGCGGCCGGCGGCTATGAACTGTTGGAATCGTTCCGAAATTGTAAGTGGGGGGCGGCGAACTGGTGGTCCATTCGAGCGTCCAGGCGTCCCAGGGATCGTCGCCTGCGATCTTGCCGTGTCGGTATGAGGAAACGAGGTTGTAGACGAAGATCAGGTAGCTGGGCGCCTGGATCAACGCGCCGATCGTCGCCAGTTGATTCCAAATCTCCCAGGCGCGATCCGGCTCGTAGCTGAAGATCCGCCGCGGCATGCCGAGCATTCCGGCCACGTGCATCGGCGCGAAGGTTACAAAAAATCCGATGTACAGCAGCCAGAACTGCCAATGGGCGAGCCGCTCGCTGAGCATGCGGCCGGTCACCTTGGGATACCAGTAGTGAATGCCGGCAAACGTGCCGAATAGCGTGCCGCCGATGAGCACCCAATGGAAGTGCCCGACGACGAAGTAGCTGTCCGTGAGCTGAAAATCGAACGGCGCGAGCGCCAGCATGATGCCCGTCAATCCGCCGATGAGAAACATCGACAGGAATCCGAAGCAAAAGAGCATGGGTGAGGCGAACCAGATCCTGCCGCCGAACATCGTGGCCAACCAGTTAAAAAACTTGATGCCGGTTGGAATCGAAACCAGCAGACTGGCGACGATGAAGAACAGGTCAACTTGCCGACTCAGACCGACGGCGAACATGTGATGCGCCCAGACGCCAAGGCTGATGAAGGCGATGGCCATTGTGGCGGCGGCCATGAACTCGTAGCCAAACAGGACCTTGCGTGAAAAGACGGGAATAATCTCCGAGACCATGCCAAATACAGGCAGAATCAGGATATACACCTCGGGATGCCCAAAAAACCAGAACAGGTGCTGCCAGAGCAGTGCCGAGCCGCCATTTTGGACATCAAAGAAGTGAGCTCCCAGCTCACGGTCGAAAAGCACCATGACGAGTGCGGCGGTCAGAGGCGGCACGGCAATCAGAATCTGCACGCTGGTCCAGAGCATCGTCCAGGTAAAGAAGGGAATCTTATTGAGCGTCATGCCAGGGGCGCGCATCGCCAGGATGGTGGCCACGAAGTTCATCGCGGCAGTGACCGTGCCAATGCCAGCGACAATCAGGCCCAGCGCCCAGAAGTCGACGGCGGCGCTGCGAGCAAACGTGGTTTCGGTGAGCGGCGCGTAGGCGAACCAGCCGATGGCCGGGGCGCCACCTGTCGCCAAACTGAAGTACGTCAGCAGTCCGCCGAACAGCGTAACCCAGAAGCCGAGCGCATTCAGCCGCGGAAAGGCCATGTCGCGAGCGCCGATCATCAGCGGCACGACGTAGTTGCCGATTCCAATCAGGATCGGCATGCCCACGAAGAAGACCATCGTGGTGCCGTGCATCGTAAAGAGCTGGTTGAAGACATCCGGCGAAATGACTTCGAGATCGGAGCTCCAGAGCTGAATCCGCATTGCCACGGCTTCGACGCCGCCGATTACCAGGAACACGACCGCCATGAGCACGTACATGATGCCCACTCGCTTGTGATCGACCGTGGTGGTCCACACGCGTAAGCGCGAAGCCAGATCGACACCGGCCGGGCTGGTCGGGGCGTCCGCATGAGCAGAAGGGTGATCGGCTAGGGACATGGACTGACGAGTAAAAGGGAACAGCGTTACTTGAGGCTCAGCAAATACTGGACGATCAACTCTTCCTTCTCGGCCGACAATCCGAAGGCCGGCATCAGGCAGCCGGGCTTGATGTCGTGAGGGTTGTGGATCCAACGACGCAAGTTTGTTTCATCGAGCGGAATGATCCCCGAAGCCAACGTCTGGCGGCTCATCAAGTGCGTCAAATCGGGTGCGTAGTTGCCCCTGGCCGTTGTGCCGCGAATACGATGGCAGTTTACGCACGACTCCGAGAGAAATGCTTCTCGGCCTGCGGCTTGCTGCGGATCATCGACGGCGGGCAAGGCCTGTCCCGCGAGCCACTTGTCAAAGTCTTCCGGTGAATCCACCACCACGCGAAGCAGCATGTGGGCGTGCTGCGTGCCGCAAAACTCGGCACATTGACCCAAAAAGAGCCCCGTGACGTCGGTTTTCAGCCAGAGTTGGTTTGTGCGGCCGGGAATCAGATCCACTTTGCCTTCGAGCCGGGGTATCCAGAAGCTATGCACTACGTCAGCCGATTCGAGCAGCAGTCGCGTGGGACGCGAGCGTTCGGGGCTGCTTGCAGGGATATGGAGTTCGTTGGCTGTAATGAACGCGAGCTTGCGCCCGTCGTACGATTGGTAGCGATATTCCCACCACCACTGGCGTCCGACAACGGTGACGGTAAGCGGCTCGATCACGTTGCGACTAGTGGCCGGCGCGGCGTTCACTTCCCACAACGTTCGTGCGGAGACGAGCACCAGAAAGAAAACGATCAGGGCCGGCGCGACCGTCCAGGCAATCTCGATGGGGTTGCTGCCGTAAACCTGTGGTGGTTCGGGTGGGGGCGTGTCACTGGAGCCGCCGCGGTGACGAAACCGCGCGATCGTGTAGAACAGGATTCCTTCAACAACCAGAAAAATGAGCGCGGCAACGGCTAGCACCAACAGCGCTAGCCGCACAATGGCCGCGCCTCCAGGCGAGGCGGGCTCGAAAATTGAAAGCTCGTGCCAGGGCTCTTCAGCCGCGGCCGCGAGCAGCGCATTTCCTGAGGCAAACACTCCTGACATCCCTGGCCTCGCATTGCGGCGGTACTGCGCACTTGCGGAGTGTGCCGCGCGACATCATCGGCCGGACCCTCACGCCACCCGAGGCGCGCGGCCGCGACGATGTATCTGCACCGGCGCCGTGATCTTACGGCATTCTCGTACGGCTGGCAAGTTGCGCACGCTAGCTGTGACACGCACGAGGCCATTGCGAGTCACCGCTGGCGCTGTCGGATCAGGACCTCTTGCGCTTCATCGCGGCTTGCAGATCGTCCCACTGCTCACTGGTAACGTCTTCGAGCGCGTTGAACTGGCCGGCGCCGCGTAGCCAGGTGCCGCCGTCGATCGTGATGCACGCGCCGGTGATATAGGCCGAAAAGTCCGAGAGCAGATAGGCGGCGAGATTCGAAAGTTCCTGATGTTCGCCATGGCGACCCAGTGGAATACGTTTCATCGGATCGGCATTGGGGCCCAACTCCGGTGGCCGAAGCCGCGACCAGGCGCCCTCTGTGGGAAACGCGCCGGGGGCAATCGCATTCAAGCGAATACCATACTTGCCCCATTCCGACGCAAGGGATCGCACCATAACCAATGCGCCGGCTTTCGAGACCGCCGAAGGCACCACATAGCCCGAGCCGGTCCAGGCGTAGGTCGTGCTGATGTTGAGCACGACGCCGGGTGTGCCTCCGGCGATCCAGCGCTTGCCCAACGCGAGCGTGCAGTTGTAGGTCCCCTTGAGCACGATATCGACTACCGAATTGAAGGCGTTATAGCTGAGTCGCTCGGTCGGACAGATGAAGTTGCCGGCCGCATTGTTCACCAGACCATGCAGCGTGCCGAACCGCTCTGCGCCGGCTGCGAACATCGCCTCAACCTCTTCCGGCTTGCGAACGTCGCACGACAGCCCGAGCACTTGGCCGCCTGTCGCGGCGGAGATTTCCTGGGCAGCGGATTCAATCACCTCGGAACGGCGACCGCAGATGAGGAGATTTGCGCCAAGCGCTGAAAAGTATTCACTCATCGAGCGGCCCAGGCCAGTGCCACCGCCGGTGACAGCAATCGTTCGGCCTGAAAAGGTTCCCGCAGGCAACATAGGACGCGTGTAGGAAGCGGACATCGGTTGGCTCCTCGCCGGTGGAGGCCGCGGTGGATGGCGACCGGATTGATGGGGCACATCGCCGAATGTTAGATGACGCGCCGCGTTGCGGCAAATTTCCGTGCTCTAAGGCAGTAGCTCTACATTCAATCACAGACGCGACTATAATCTAACTCCTGAGAATGCCGCCACCCTAACCAATGCTCCACTTCCAAGAAGCAGATGCTCAAGAAAATTGTCCTCACCACGGTGCAGAAACTGGGGTATGACCTCGTTCCGCGGGGTAAGCCCCGATCTCGCTGCCTATCACGATCTATGCGACGCGGAAGTGCTGGCTCGCAAGCCATTCTACAACGTAGGCGCAGGTGCCTTTCATCATCCGTACTGGACGAACGTCGACAAGCCGTCGGACTGGTATAAGGGTCATCAGCAACAGGAAATGATTGCGTTTGATCTGATGGAGAAGGTTCCGCTTCCGATTGCGGATGGCTCGGCGCTCTTGGTCTACACGAGCCACACGATGGAACACATCCCCAATGACGCTGCCCGACGGTTTTATGCCGAGGCCTTCCGCGTGCTTGCTCCCGGCGGCCTGTTGCGCGTCACGGTGCCGAACGCAGAGTTATTCTTTCGCGCGTATCGTGCGAGGGATCGCCACTTTGACGACATGATCAAGCGCTACAGGACGACTGAAGCCGCGCGAAGAATAAAAATGGACCGTCCGCCGAAAGAGCGCTCGTCTCAGCAATTGTTCTTGTGGCGAATCGCGGCCACCGTCTCACCACATCATATCGACAGTGCCGCGGAGCGAATGAGTGACGAGGAGATCGACCGAGTCTTTGAGACGCTGCCGTTGCCTGAAGCGCTGGACTATTGCACTTCTCGAAGCGATCTCGAATCGCAACACCGCAATCCCGGTGGGCACGTCAATTGGTGGACCTGGGATAAACTCTCGCAATTCCTGCACGACGCAGGCTTTGGGCACGTCAACCGCTGTGGGTACGGCCAAAGCGCCTCGCCCCTGTTGCGCGACACCCATTACTTCGACTGCACGCGGCCGCACTCGTCGCTGTACGTTGAAGCCTGCAAGTAGGACCGCTCGCGCCCGCCCCGTGCAAGTGGTTGTGCTCACTTCTCGGCGGCCATATCTAGATATTGACATCCAGTATTCGATGGTTATATTACGACTAACTGGACCTATTTATCCACTTATTCCACAGCGATCCCTCCGAGGCCACGCGCCATGAAACGAATCGACGAAACCCGCCTGGAAACCGACCTGCAGTACCGCGTGGAATACCTGGCCGAGTTCATGGGCTTTACGCCGGATGATGTCGCCGCTATTCACGGCGCCGCCGAGGTGCTGGCTCCCGTCGTGCCGACGCTAGTCGATGCAGTGTACGACAAGCTGTTTGGCTACGACGCGACCAAAAGGCATTTTGTGCCTCGACAAACTGGCTACGACGGCGAACTGCCCGACAGCCTCGATTCGCTCAGACAGGACCACGAGATGATCCAGTTCCGCAAAAGTCATCTGGCCCGATACCTGGTAACGCTGGTGACTAAGCCGTTTGACTCGAAAATGTTCGTGTATTTGAATCGGGTGGGCGAAATGCACACGCCACACGCGGGTTCCGCCGAGCTCGACGTGCCGCTGGTACAGATGAATGCCCTCCTGGGCTTCGTGGCTGATGCCTTGACCGCGACCATCCTGAGCCTTGGGCTGGAGCGCCGGACTGAAGAGCAAACGTTGCGGGCGTTTGGTAAACTGTTGTGGATGCAAAACGACCTTGTAACCCGTCACTATCAGGCTCGCCCGGCTTCCCGCCGTCACCCGCTCACCGCTGTTGCTCGTGTTCGATGAAACCTGCCCATTGCATTCTGCTGCTCGTAGCCCTCGTTGTTGGTGTGCCGTTGCCGCTCGCGCGCGCTCAGGATTTTGAGCAACCGCCGATCGCGTACAGCACAGCGACACCGAATAATGTAGTGTCGAAACTGATTGACGAGTTCGAAAGCGGCCGATTGCAACTTGCGCGCGGGGAGGAACATGGATATTTGCCTGCGCTGCTCAAAGCACTGGCGATTCCCGAGTCATCGCAGGTGCTGGTCTTTTCGCAAACGAGTCTGCAGCGTGAGCGCATATCACCACGCACGCCGCGGGCGATCTACTTCAACGATCAGGCTTACGTGGGATTCTGCCAACAAGGCGAAGTGCTGGAGATTTCGGTGTCTGACCCGCAGTTGGGTGCGGTGTTTTACACGCTGGATCAGAATTCTGAAAAGGAGCCGGCATTCGTTCGACTGACCGATAGTTGCCTGCTGTGCCATAGTTCGTCGCGAACCGAAAACGTGCCAGGTCATCTGGTTCGCTCGCTGTACGTGACCTCGAGTGGCCAGCCGATTTTTTCGGGCGGAAGCAACATCGTGGATCACACCACGCCCTTCGACCGACGCTGGGGCGGGTGGTACGTGACCGGCACGCACGGCGATCAGACGCACCTCGGAAATCTCGTAGTGCCGGGTCGGGAGGTGCCGTCGACGATCGACAACGAAGCCGGACAGAATGTTAAGGAACTCGGCAATCGATTCGCTGTCGACAAATACCTGACGCCGCATAGCGATATCGTCGCGCTGATGGTCCTCGAGCACCAGACGCTCGTGCAGAATCGAATTACCAAGGCGAGCTTTGCGACCAGGCAGGCCTTGCATTACCAGGTCGAACTCAATCGAGCTTTGGGTGAACCTGGCGAAATGCGGTTGCAAAGCACCACGAGCCGCATCGCGAGCGCGGGAGAAGACCTTGTCGAAGCCCTGCTTTTCCTCGAGGAAGCCGAGTTGAGGGCACCGGTTGCGGGGACCTCGGGCTACGCCGAGGAATTCACGAAGCGGGGACCTCGCGACGAGCAAGGGAGGTCGCTGCGCGATTTCGATCTCGAGCGGCGGATGTTTCGCTATCCGTGCAGCTACCTGATTTACAGCGAGGCGTTTGACGCCCTGCCCGGCGAAATGCAAGACTTCGTGTGGCGGCGATTGTGGGAGATTCTGGCCGAAGGTAAGGATGCCGAGAAGTTTGCACACCTGTCGGCTGAAGATCGCGCCACGGTCCTCGAAATCCTGCGAACCACCAAAGCTGGCCTGCCGGACTACTGGGAAGTTTCACCTGCGCGATAAAAACGCGTGGCGAGAGTCCCGAAGCGCGAATAGTTCGTTGGCACCTACTGAGAGGAGTCTGGCATGAGGCGGCTCTGGGCACTCTTCGGCCTGGTGATGGTTGCATCCTTTGCAGTGCTCGGCTGGTTGGGCACTCGTATCTATCAGGAAGCGCCCCCGCTCATCGATCGCGTCCTGACGACCGAGGGGCAGGTAGTGATCGACTCCGGCGAAATTCAAGCCGGGCAGAACGTTTGGCAGACTCTGGGTGGCATGGAGGTTGGCTCGGTCTGGGGACATGGCAGTTACGTCGCGCCGGACTGGACAGCCGACTGGCTGCACCGCGAAGCAGTATTCGCGCTCGACGCTTGGGCGCGGGAAGAGTTCGGCAGCGAGTTCGCCAAACTCAGCGAGGAACGACAAGCCCAACTCAGTGGACGTCTGGCCGAACGCTGGCGCGAAAACACTTTCGATCCAGCGACGAACGTCGTTGTTATTGATCCACTGCGTGCCCAGGCGTTTGAAAGCAACCGGGCTCACTTCTCACAGATTTTCGCCGAGGGAAATGCCGCCTACGCGATTCCGCCCGGCGCAGTCACCACCGACGTACGACGAAAGCAGCTCGCGTCATTCTACTTTTGGACTGCTTGGGCCGCGTCGACCAATCGGCCTGGAGAAGATGTCAGCTACACGCAGAACTGGCCTTACGAGCCATTGATTGAGAATCGTCCAACCGGCGACACCGTCGTCTGGACGGGCGTCAGCATCATCATGCTGCTGGCAGGTATCTCGGCGATGGCCTGGTGGTATGCCTCTCAGCGCGAGCAAGAGTCCGCGAAGGAACTCACTCAAGCCGATCCGCTGGGAAGCTGGGACGCCACACCGTCGCAGCGTGCGACCGTGAAATACTTCTGGGTCGTCGCTGCTTTGATTCTGGTGCAAATGTTGCTGGGCGTGGTGACAGCCCACTACGGCGTCGAAGGAGACGGGTTCTACGGGATACCGCTGTCGAAATGGTTGCCCTACAGCGTTGCGCGAACCTGGCACATCCAGTTGGGCCTGTTTTGGATAGCTACGGCGTGGCTCGCGGCGGGCCTGTATATCGGCCCCCTGGTCAGTGAAACCGAACCTCGCGGACAGCGTTTGGGAGTGAACGTTCTGTTCGTCGCGTTACTGGTCGTCGTAGTGGGATCGCTCGCGGGAGAGTGGCTCAGCATTCACAACAGGATGTCCGACACAACGGCGTTTTACTTCGGACATCAAGGTTACGAATACGTTGACCTGGGACGCGTCTGGCAACTGGCCTTGATGGCCGGCCTGCTTCTCTGGCTCGCACTGATGCTCCGCGTTTTGTGGCCAGCCCTGCGCCGTCCAGGTGAGCAGAAACAACTTGTCGCGCTATTGGCCGTGTCGACGGCGGCCATCGCTGGCTTCTACGGCGCCGGCTTGACGTGGGGGCAGCACACGCATCTGTCGATTGTCGAATACTGGCGCTGGTGGGTTGTGCACCTGTGGGTGGAAGGTTTCTTTGAAGTCTTCGCGACCACTGTGATCGCGTTCGTTTTCATGCGACTCGGCTTGATTCGCCCGGGCTTGGCCGCGGCGGCCGCGCTGCTCTCGGCCACGATTTTCCTTTCTGGCGGCATCATCGGGACTTGCCACCATCTGTATTTCTCGGGCACTCCCACCGTGGTGCTGGCGTGGGGTTCCGTGTTCAGCGCGCTTGAAGTCGTGCCACTGGTGCTTGTGGGCTTTGAAGCCACAGAAGACCTGCGCCGCTCGCACGCCTCGTTATGGGTGCAGCGCTACAAATGGCCCATTTACTTCTTCGTCGCGGTTGCATTTTGGAACATGGTCGGCGCGGGGCTGTTCGGATTTATGATCAACCCACCGATCGCGCTATACTTCATGCAAGGCCTGAACACGACGCCGCTGCATGGACATGCCGCGCTGTTTGGCGTGTATGGCATGCTGGGGATCGGTTTGACCTTGATTTGCCTGCGGACGCTTGTGCCGGGTCGGGACTGGAAAGAAGGACTCGTCAGGTTCTCCTTCTGGGCGCTAAATCTGGGACTGGCTGCGATGTGTCTGCTCAGCCTCCTTCCGGTAGGCTTGCTGCAGACCTGGGCCTCGGTGGAACACGGTTACTGGTACGCTCGCAGCTCCGAGTTCATGCAGACTCCAATCATGCAGAATCTGAGATGGCTGCGTGTGGTTGGAGATACGATCTTTTTTTTGGGCGCGGTCGCGTTGGTGACTTTCATTGCGGGGTTGGCGACCGGCCATTCGTTCCGCAAATCACCAGCGAAGCCCTGAAGCACGAGAGCTCGACCATGACAATCTCTCACGCGGACGCCGGAACGGTTATCAACCTTTTCGATCAAAAAGGTCAGACAGCGAACAGGACGACGATACTCGTCAAAACGCCGCGAGTGGAGCTCATTCGACTGGTACTGCCCGCCGGCAAGCGAATTCCGCCGCATGCCGTTTCGGGCGAGGTCGTCGTCCAATGTCTGTCGGGCAAGGTCGACTTTGAGGCCCGAGAGAAACGGCAGACTCTCGAACCTGGCGATCTGCTCCACCTGCAGAGGGGCGATTCGCATGCTCTCGAAGCAGTTGAGGATACAACCATGCTGGTCACAATTCTACGTGCGGTTTGAACCTCTACTTGCGGTTTAAACCTCAGCGCAGCCAGCACCGCGAGATGACGAGCGTCACCCCGGAGACTCGTTCAAACGGAGAGGACAGGATTCGAACCTGCGGACCAGTTACCCGGTCACCGATTTAGCAAACCGGCGCTTTCGACCACTCAGCCACCTCTCCCAGTCGCACCAAGCCTGTCGGCAGAACCGCAGGCCGAATGTGCTCATGAATTTTAGATACTCTACCCTATTGTTCGCAAGGGAAGATCGCCAGCGTCTTGGTTTCTACGTGGCGAGAGCCAGAATTGGTGGGCTCAAGGCAAAAAAGGGCGTCCGCCAAGCAGTCGCCGGCGGACGCCCAGTGCCGAGCCACCATAGAGGGCTCGACTGTGCCGCTTATAGGATCCGGGGCGGACCGCTGTATTCTCCGCCACCCGATCACTGTTCGCGGTGTGCCGCTTTTTAAAGTGTTAATCGCCCCAGAAGCCCTTCCGGCGAGGTTCTAAGGGCATTTGGGTGATCTGAATGAACGGCACGGTATTCGAGCGGCGGCGCCGTTCTCGCGCTGTCCAGTTGCGGCGAATCTCTTCTGTCCGTTCACGAATTTGCTCGGGCGTCGGAGAATTGTCTGGGCGAGGAGCACGTCGTCGATTTCGAGTACGGGTGCGAGATACGTCAATCATGAATCATGTTCCTTCGGAGGCGACAATGCGTTAGCAGATTGCGGTTGGCCGGAAGTAGAACCACCTGTCCGAAAGGCAAATTTCGGGCCGACTAGGCGAGTCGTCGTCCTCAGCGAGATCCGAAGCCTTCGCCGGACGGAGGTATTTGTCTACGTGCCTTGACCGAATGTCGCTTCAACACATGACTTAGCGCGCGCCCTGAAGTGCGTGGCGCCAGAGCTCGGGTGGGGCAATGAGCCCGCGCTTCGACAGAAAAAGTGCTCGGCCATCGCTTGTTTACTGGTCGGAGGCCGACCACCTGGCATGGCGCTGGTCAGGCATTAGCCGCCCGAGCCGGCGGGCATCCAGGCTGCCGAACGAGCCGAGAGAGATGGGTTCGCTGGACGCGCGCGGACCTTCAGCGAGTTTAGCCACCGCCGTTCGAATTCGAGTGGCGTTGTCTCATACACTTCCTCGAAAGCGTGGTCGTAGCCTCGCTCGCATGCCAGATCGACAAACTCCATCAAGCGTTGGTATCCCCCTTGAGCGACGAGAAACTCGACAATCGCGGCACTTTGGTCGTAAAAGGCACCCCATCGTGTTGGAGGTGGGTAACCATCCAGCAGCAATAGCTCCGCGAGCGCGAAATGAGTTCCCTGTGTCACGTCGCGGCCCGCGCGAAGCACGTGTTGCTTTCGCTTCGCTGCGGAGTCTGCCATAATCGCGATCCCTTCGTCCAGCCAACGAGGCAGCACGTCAAATTCGAACCGATCAGCCAGGACCACGTGGGTCAGCTCGTGCGCAAGTGACGTCTGTTGCCAGTCAACTCGCGTGGACCGGACATCAATCCTGCGTAGCGAAATTTTGCTCTGGAGGCGGTCGACCAGCGCAGAAGCAATCGTGCTGTTGCCGCCAGCGCCGACCTCGCGGTCATAGCTGGCGTCGCTCGGGTGCAGCACCACATCACACTTTGGCTTCCAGCTACCACTCACTTTTCCCAGCAACTGGACGGCCAGACGTGTTCGCAATCGCTCGCAGCTCTGGCCAATGGCGCGGTCAAGTGGGCGCGTGCCGTAGTTCAGCACGCGGAAGTTATCGGTCTCCGTGATGTGCCAACTCACCGCCTCGGCAGGTCCCGAGGGAGAGGCCTTTGCCGCACTTGCCGGATTGGTCCCGATCAGGATCACGGCGAGCAGCCCTGCAAGACAAAAGAAATGGAGAGCTTGGCGAAAATGGTGGAAGTTCATGCGGGAGAGGGGCGCGAAGGTACTGGCAAAATTGCTTGCATCCTTTGCAAACGGCTGCGTCCGCCCTAGGCATATGTCGCGCCCCGCCGATTTCGAGGGCTCCGTTGGATTTCCGCATCCTGCTATTTATCAACGACTTACTCCTTTTTGATCGGCTTTCAAACGGTTGCATCGCATGCCCCATCTTGCTTAGAAGCCAAGCAAAGGCGGCTGATTGTCTGTGCAGCGCTAAGTGCGCCGTCAATTCGCCCCAGGCCATAAAGTTGGCGGAAGCGACATATCCTCCGATTTCGTTTCAACTGGCAGGATCGGCACAACCGACAAATAGGGCTGTGAAGTGCGTCGGCGTGTCCGCGCCCATTCACCCGACCGTGAGTCGCCGCCCAACTGGGCCCAGCTAATTTCGCGGTGGCACTGAGCTTTCCAGGTTTCCGGCAGCCGACTTGAGAGGAACTGTTCTATGCGTTGCCTCGCCATCGTTCTTGCGATCGTGGGCCTTTCGGCTTCTGCCCGGGCGTGGGCCGATCCGTTTGCGAACCTCTCAAGCAGTCTGGAACACTATGACCGGCAATTGGCCAGGGAGAAACCAGCGCCGGCCGCGGCAACTTTTAGCGATACGGTGCAACAGCAGCCACAAGTGCGTCAGGCGAGCGCCGAGTCACCAATGCTGCCGCAGCAATACCGACGTCCGTCGAACCTCAGTGCGGGCCCCGTGCGTCAAATGCGGACGCCGCCCCGGCAGGCGCAACGCCCCGTTCGACAAACACAGGCCCCTGTTCGCCAAACACAGGCCACGGTGCGGCAGGCTCAGGCTGCCGTCCGCGAGGAAGTTCGACCTGAACCAATGCCGCAGGGACAGTTTCTCGAGTCAGGCGGAGACTACTATCCCGGCGAAGTCTGGGAAGAGCCGATGATGGGTGACTGTTCGGATGGATCCTGCGGGATCGGCTGCGGCGGGTGCGGCGGCGGATTCTGGGGCCGCGCAGAGTATCTAATGTGGTGGGTCCGCGGCGCCTATGTGCCGCCGCTGGTGACCACCAGCCCGCAAGGCACTCAGCCGGGACAGGCCGGCGTGCTGCCCAATGCGACGATCCTGTTCGGCGATCAAGAAATTAACGACAGCGGAAGATCAGGCGGACGCTTTACCCTGGGATACTGGTTCGATCCCTGCGAGACGCTGGGGATCGAAAACACGTTCTTTGTCATCGGCGGTCAGAGCGACGGATACAACGCCAGTTCGTCCGGGGACCCGATCCTGGCTCGCCCGTTCTTCAATGTGGACACCGGTAACGAAGACTCGATTTTGTTCGCATTTCCGCAGGTGGTGGCGGGTGGCATTAATATCACCTCGAGCCGCCAACTCTATTCGAACGAACTCAATCTTCGTCGGTCGTTGTACTCCGACTGCTGCCGCCGAATCGATATCCTGGCCGGTTATCGCTACATGCGGCTCGGCGAATCGCTCGACATCTACAACAACAACACCTCGCTCGAGAGCGCGACGTTGGGAACCCAGTTCAGGATCGAGGATCACTTCAATACGAGCAACAACTTTAACGGCGGCCAGGTCGGTGTGAACATGCAACTCTATCGCGGCTGCTGGACGATCGACCTGCTCGGCAAGATCGCCCTGGGTGGTGTGTCGCAGCAGGCTCGGATCAACGGCTCGACCGTAATCACTCCGCCGGACGACGACGTCCAGACATACGATGCCGGCATTCTGGCCTTGCCGTCGAACAGCGGTCAATACAACCAGACTGTGTTTGGGGCCATCCCCGAATTCGGCGTGAACCTCCGGTATCAGTGGACGCCGCTGTGGAAAGTCAGCGTCGGCTACACCGTCATGGCCCTCACGAATGTGCTGCGGCCGGGCGACCAGATCGATCTGAACCTCGATCCGGCTCAGTTTCCTCCCGCACAGGATATAGGAACATCGCCAGTGTTCTCGTTCAACGAGTCGGACGTATGGTTGCAGGGAGTCAATCTGGGCATCGAGTGCAACTTCTAATTTCTCGCAACGATCGCTGCAGCAATAAGCGGGGGCTCCGCCGGCTGAATGCTGACGGAGCCCCGTTTTCCTTTCCGATCTTATGCAATCTGCTGACCAAGCTATTCGAGATTGAGCAAGTCGTCCTCGTCCGAGGCAAGTGCCAGCAACTCGGACGCAAGGGCGTCCTTGTCGAGCTCGATCGTATCCGTCGCAGTGTTACCCGCGGCGTCTGTCGCCGTTACCAAAACAGTCAGCGTTCCATCGTCCAAGGCACTCAAATCCACGGTCGTGGCCCAGGTACCAGTACCCGCACTGATACTCTTTGTGACTGTGTTCACGCCATCGGTGACGGAGATTTCCATGCTGGAACCCGGTTCACGCTGCCCAGCGAGCGCGAAGCTGACGGCATTCTCCGCGGTGACTGCGCTGCCATTCACAGGATTGATGATGCTGACAGTAACGACCGTGTCCTTGACAGCGTTCAACGAGTATGGGGATTCATTACCGAGGCCATCAGTAACCTTGATCTCGTAGCGAATCGGACCATCCGGCAGTGAGCTGAGGTCGAGTCCTGTGAGCGACCAGCTTCCGTCCCCTGCAACCGCGGCAGAAATCGGGCCGACAATCACTTCGTCGTCGTCCCCACCTCCGACGACGATCACTTCGACGGTCGAGCCGATCTCGGCCGTGCCGTTGATCGCCCCGGACTCGTCGTTGTTACTGTTCACCGGATCAGTCGCGGCCAGGATCGCGCCTACTGCGACGGTGTCCTTAGTTGTCGAGTCCGTATCGACCACGGAATCCTCGCCATCGGTCGCCGTAGCCGTGAACGTGATCTCGCCATCGGCCAGAGTGCTCAGGTCCATCGTCACGAGCCAGTTACCCGTCTCGTCGATGATGACGGCACTCGAGGTGACCTCATTGGCGCCATCACTGGCAACCACGACAACCGATGCACCGATTTGACCAGTCCCGTTCGCAATCACGCTGTCTGCATTTTCCTGAGTGATGGGCTGCGTCAGGCCAATCAGTTCGACGGTCGACTTCGTGGATTCGATGGTTTCGGTGCTTGCGTTTCCAGCTGGGTCTTCGGCCGAAACTTGGAACGTGATCTCGCCATCCTCAATACCACTGACGTCGATGCCGGTGATCGTCCAGTTGCCTTCGGAGTCGACAATCGTCGTCCGCGGGGCTGTTGAGCTCGCCCCGTCAGTCACAACAACCGTGATCGTGGAACCCGCTTCGCCGGTGCCGCTGATGCTGGCAGCCGCGACATTGAAGATCTCGATGGGATCAGTGACATCGGCAATTGCGAGGCTCGGAGCCACCGTGTCCTTCACGGCCGACACGGTGTACTCGGTCACATTACCCAAGGTGTCGGTCACTTCGACCGTGAAAGTGATCTCGCCGTCGGCCAGAGTGCTCAGGTCGATACCAGTCAGGGACCAGGCGCCGTCGTCACCAATCATGACGCTGACGGGATCGGTCGTGACTTCGCCGTCAGTAACCGTCACCTCGACGCTGGAGTCGGCCTGGGTCGTACCATTGATTGACGCGGCGGTGACGTTATCCGCATTGATCGGATCCGTGGCGCCCAAAATGGCTCCATCGGCCACGGTGTCTTTCACGCCGGTGATCGTGGTCTCGACTTCATCCTCGCCCACGCTGGCGGTGATTTCGAACGTAATCGTTCCATCGTCCAGGTCGCTGGCGTCGATCACGGCGGTCCAATTGCCATCTTCGTCGACCTCGACCTCCACAGCCGCGGTCGACTCCGCTCCGTTACGAGCAATGATCGAGACAGTCGCGGCCGGATCACCCATCCCGCTGACGGTGACGGTTTCCTGGTTGACCTGCGAGATCGTATCTTCCAGATTGCTGGCCGCCAGGGTTCGCTTCACGACCGTGACACTGTCGTCTTCGGTCTCATTGCCGGCGGCGTCGATCGCGGCGACTGTGAACGTCAGCGTGCCATCCGCCAGCTCGCTGACATCAATACCGCTCACCGTCCACTCGCCGGAAGCATTGGCCGTAGCGCTGTATTCGATCGTCGAATCGTCACCATTGCTGACGAATACCTTGATCGATGCGTTCGCCTCGCTGGTGCCAGTTACGGAGACGCTGTCCTGGCCGGCGATGCCGATCGGACCGGCGACGTCATTCACTTCCAACGCCGGGGCTACCGTGTCTTTTACGGCGTGGAATTCATACTCCGTTACGTTGCCCAGGGCGTCCGTGATTTTGACGATGTACGTGATGTCACCGTCGCCCAGGCTGGTCAGGTTGATATTGGCCAGCGACCAGATGCCAGCCGCAAACGCGGCTTCCGTCTCCGTCGTGGTGAGGTCGCCGTCAGTGACGCGAACCGTCACGGTCGAGCCGTCCTCGGCTTCGCCGGTGATCGAGGCCGCGGTTTGATTGCCTGAACCTACTGGATTTGTCGCGTCGAGGATCTCGCCGGTGGCGACGGTATCTTTGTCCGCAGTGACAGTTATTTCCACTTCGTCATCGCCGTCAACCGCGGTCACGGTGAAGGTCAGCTCGCCGTCTGCCAGGTCCGAAACATCGATTTCGTTGATCGACCAGGTGCCGTTCTCGGCGATTTCAGTGGTGTAGGTGATGGTCTCGTCCTCGCCGATCGAAACCACAATCTCGACCGTCGCGCCAGCCTGGCCGGTGCCGCTGATCGTCACGTTCGTTGCATTGGCTTGCGTGATCGGATCGGTGACGTCAGCGACATTGAGCGTCGTCATCACCGATTCAATCGTGTCTTCAGATAAGTTGCCCACGGCGTCGGTCGCTTTGGCCGTGAATGTCAAAGTCCCGTCTTCGAGAGTCGATACGTTGATGCCCGTGATCGTCCAGTTGCCTTCGCTGTCGACCGTGGCGGCCTGAGTGACCGTGATCTCGTTCGTGCCATCGCTGACGACGACCGAAATCGTGGCTCCGACTTCGCCGGTACCGCTGATCGAGACCGCGTCGGCATTGCCGATGTTGATCGGGTTAGTTACGGACTCAATTTCGAGAGCGGGCGCGACGGTGTCCTTGACGGCGTCAATCTCGGCCACGTCGGTGTTGCCGGCCTCGTCGGTCGCGGTTGCCGTGTAAGTGACTTCGCCATCGTCGAGGCTCGAAAGGTCGATGCCAGTTACGGTCCAAGCTCCATTGGAGCCGACGATGACTGCGGCCGTCGTCACTTCATTCTCGCCATCGCTGATCACCACCACGACCGAGGCGCCTACCTCGCCCGTGCCACTGATGCTGGCGGCCGTCTCATTCGCTGCGTTGACCGGGTCAGTCGCATCCGTGATTGCCACTTCGATCACGGTATTCTTCATTGACGAACGAGCAACCTGAGTCGTGTTGCTGGCGGCATCGGTCGCCGTAATCGTGAAACTGACCGTACCGTCGGGTAGGCTTGTGAGGTTGATGGCGTCAATCGTCCAGTTGCCGTTGTCGCCGACCGTTACCGTCCGATTAGGAATCGTCGAGCCATTAATGCCCGCAAACGCGACGGTAACCGTGGAACCCGCGGAGGCGGTGCCGCTAATGCTGAAAGCGCTCTGGGTGCTGGCGTTGATAAACTCCGGGATCGTATTGACTGACAGCGATGGAGCTTCGGCATCCTTGGTCGTGGTGATCGTGTCGGACGCGGAGTTGCCGCTGGCATCCGTGACTGTCGCTGTGTAGGTCAATGTGCCGTTAGCGAGTGACGTAACGTTGATACCAGACACCGTCCATTGGCCGTTGCTACCGACAACGGCCGTCTTGGCAGCCGTCGAGTTGGTGCCGTCGCTGGCGACCACGCTCACGGTCGCGCCGACGGTGCCGGTTCCGCTGACCGACGTCGCATCATCATTGCTGCTATTCACCGGGTTGGTCACCGTGTTTGCGTCAACAGTCGGCGCTACCGTGTCTTTGGTCGACGTGATCGTCTCGGTATCAGTGGTACCGTTCTCCGCGGCCGTTACCGTATACGAAATCGTCCCATCGGGCAGCGTGCCTACGTTGATCCCGCTGATTGACCAGGTGCCGTTCGCGGCGACCGTTGCTGTCGAAGGCGCGGTGCTGGAACCGCCCGACGAGGCTACCACCGAGATGCTCGCTCCGACGGTACCCGTGCCGCTGATCGTGGTACTGGTCGCGTTCGAGGCGTTGATCGGATTCGTGACCGTCGAGATCGAAACGCTGACCTGGCCGACCGACTCGCTGTCGCTGTCCAGGTAAGAGGCCATGAAGTTCCGCATCGAGAGGAACGCGGCCTTCAGCCCCTTGGTGGTGAAGTGATAGTCGTTGGCGGTCACCCCGCCCGGATTTTGGATCGTGAAGGTGAAGCCGCCATCGACCAGCGATCCGCCGTCGTTGCCGAGCAGGGCCGTGGCGGTCTTGTACTGGTTCGGCATCACGACCTTGACGGTATACGTGCCCGGCTGCAGGTTGCCGAAACTGTACGATCCGTCGACGTTCGTCGTGGTTGACATCGTGGCGGCGCCCGTCAGGTTAACCGTCACGCCGGCGAGCGACTTCTCGACGCCGCTTTGCGTGCCGTCGCTGTTAGCGTCGACGAACACCTTGCCGGTAATGGTCGAAGGGACAACGTTGACATTGTCGCCCGCTTCATCGAGGATCGTGCCGATGCCGGCCGCATCGCCGATCGAGGCATTCGTCGGATTGCTCAGCAGCACGCGGAAGGTCTCATCCTCTTCGTTGAACAAATCGCCGACGACGTTAACCGTAATCGTCTTGACCGTTTCGCCGGCGGCGAACGTCAGCGTGCCGCTGGTTGCGGTGTAGTCACCGTTGGACGCCGCGGTGCCGTCTTGTGTGGCGTACTGCACCGTGATGGTTGACGTGGACGAGTTCGTCAACGTCACCGTGAATACAATCGGCTTGGTGCCCGAATCGCCTTCGCTCACCGAGGCATCCGAGATGGTGATCACCGGCGCCGAGTCGTCATTGACAATCACCGCGGTTGCCGTGTTGCCGCCGGTCTTCAGCGTGGCGCCAGTTGGATTGGTGAGATCGAGCCGGAAAGTCTCGTTGCTGTCTTCGACGACCGTATCGCCTGTGACCAGCACGGTGACAAGCAACTGCGTCTGGCCCGGGGCAAACGTGAGCGTGCCGCTGGTCGCGGTGTAATCGCTACCAGCCTGGGCTATGCCGTTCGCCGTGTTGTACCGCACAGTGATCGCCGAATCGCTGGCGCCCGAAAGCCGTACAGTGAACAAAAACGGCGTGGAACCGGAGTTGCCTTCGTTCTGCGGTGACGGAGCAATCACCTCGACCGTCGGCACGTCGTCGTCATTGGCGATTGTGGCCGTGAAAGGACTCGTCGGCAGTTCCGCGTTGACAGCGTTCGTGAGATTGATCGTGAAGGTCTCATTGGACTCGACGGTCGAATCGCCGATCAACGCGACCGTGATCAGCTTCGAAGTCTCGCCAGGGGCGAACGTCAACGTGCTGCTGGCAGAGGTGTAGTCCGTTCCCGCGATGGCCGTGCCGTTGGCCGTGTTGTAGACGACCGTCACTTGCTGGTCGCTGGCCGAAGCGAGCGAGACGGTGACGACATACGGACCACCGTTTTCGTTGACCGACGCCGGACCGGTGACCGTGATCGCCGGGCCATCGTCGTCCTGGATCGTGCCGACTGCCGTTCCCGCCGCGATCGAAGCGTTCTGCGGAGCGCTGAGCACCAGCGAGAAAGTCTCGTCGGCTTCGTCGAGGTTGTCGCCCAAGAGCTGGACGGTAACCAGCATTTGCGTCACGCCAGGCGCGAACGTGAGCGTGCCGCTGGTGGCGGTGTAGTCGCTGCCGGCCGTGGCGGTGCCGTTCGCCGTGTTATAGACCACGACGACGTTCTCACTGGCTGCCTCTTCGAGCTTCACCGTGAAGACCATATTCGAATTCGAATCGCCTTCGGTCTGCGAAACCGAAGTCGGATCGAGCGCCAGAACGTTGCCGTCATCGTTGAGCAGGGTGCCCGTGGCGACGCCGCCGCCGTTAATTACAGCTCCGTCCGGGCTGGAAAGCGTGACCTGGAAGGTTTCGTTCTCTTCTTCCGTGGTGTCGCCGTTAATCGTGATGGTGATCGTCTGAACGGTCTGGCCAGCGCTGAAAAGGATCGATCCGCTCTTCGCGGTATAGTCGCTGCCTGCCGTGGCATTGCCGCCGCCCGTGGCGTAGAGGACGGAAACCTCGCCCGCTGCAGGAGCGCTCAGCGAGACGGTGAAGACCATCGTGCCGGCGGCATCGCCTTCGTCTTGCGAGACATTGCCGATACTAATCACCGGCAGATCGTCGTTCAGAATCGTGCCCGTACCGGTGGCGGTGGCAATCGTAGCGCCGACCGGATCGCTGAGCAGGACGCTGAAAGTCTCGTTGGCTTCCGAAGTGGTGTCGCCCACCACGCTAACCGTGATGACCTTGACCGTGGTCCCCTGCTCGAACGTGATCGTGCCCGACTGTGGCACGAAGTCCTGACCGGGATTCGCAGCCAGCGCCGTGCCGGGCTGCGTGGCATACTGAACCGTGACGGCGCCCGTCGCCGGCTCGGAGAGCGTGACCGTGAACAGGAAGTTCGAATTGCCGGCGTTGCCTTCATTCTGCGAGACGTTGCCAATCGAGAGCGTGGGCTGGGCTTCAACTGTTAATGATCCGGAACCCAGAGTGAGATTATCAGCAGTCAGCACTTCGTCGGAGCCATACTGTTGCCACACGTTATCCAGATCGGCGTAGAAGCCGGTTGTGAAATTGGTCGCTCCGGACGTCAGGGCAGTAAAGGTCGCGGTGTAGAGGAGTTGCGGGGCAGTTCCTGGCGCACTTCCTGAAGTACTGGCGCCACCCGCGACGACATTGTTCGCAGCGGGTGTCACCAAGGGCACCAAGTCATCGAAGAAGTCGCCCACATCAACTGGGTTGCTGGCGATTAGCTGCACGTCACTGGTTTCAAAGTTCAGCCGTGCAAATGCGGAGTAGAACCCGAAGATTCCACCCGTCGTTCGCAGGTCATCGACGTAAACCTCGACTCTAAAGTTCTGTCCCGCCGTGATCTCGGTGATTTCGTTTCCGCTGAGATCGGTGAAGCGCAGATTGACCTGGCCCAAGATGCCTTCGACCAGTGGATCGGCGACGGGGTCGTTGTTGTCGTCCGCGGCGAGCGGCTCGGCCGTCGGAGCGCCGCCTTGATCGAGGCTCGACGCTATGAGCTGCGTAATGCTTAACTGTTCAACCGGCGAAGCGTGAATGTCATTGGCCACCAAGGCACTGTCCCCCAGGCCGTCGCCCGAGAGCATGCTGCGAAGTTCGAGGCCCTCGAACATCGAGTAGCGTCGGAAGAGCACGCTGGTGCTGCGAACATTCGTGCGGCGGCGACGGCGAAAGCGGAAGATGCGAAACCAGTAGCTTTTCATAATTCTCAGTTGCCGGAGTAGTGCCTGATGAGCCTGAAATCGTTACCGCGTGCCCCGAGTATTCCCGCCGGCCGTCTTTGGGGCTGACCTGGCCAGTTGGCTGCCAGCCCCCTTATACGGACCCTTACGGCCGTGGGTGCGCTTCGTGCGAGGAAACCCTGTTGGTGCCCGACGCGGGGCGTGCTTCCCAGAGAGAGCAAAAAGTCCGAAGTTCCTCGGGGCAATGTTCCCCCGCCTGCTTGACTGCTCACTCGGGAATGCTGTTCCAAAGGTTTGCCGGTGCGACGCGTGCCCTGAGTCGCACGAGCGGTTGAAGTTGCCTCTAACTCATTTAGGTGGATTCAAGTGCTGTCGCGCCACGCGAAAACGATTGAAGCCGCTTGCGAAAACTCGAACGAGAGGGGAGTTGTTCCGGAAAAGCTGGAGACTTCAGATTACTTAAAGTGGGAGGGCATTTCAACGCGCGCAAAGTATTTCTGGGCGGTTCTTTCTGGCGATTTTGCCGGCTCTGTCGACTGGCGGAATAAAGCGGCCCAGCCGGCACGAATCGAGAGAGGCGCGCAGCGAAGCACCGCCCTTTTCTCAGAGGGGACCGGCTTTTCGCAGGGGGGGGTGGGCTTGCCCCCGGTGGGAAGAATTGAAGCGGGCCGTCCTACTTCCGCATGCCCGGCACAACCCGCTTTTGGACATCGGTTTCCAGCACCCCAAAGGCCGATTCGTGCCGCTGGAGCGACATCTGGAGGGCGGCCATCATCCGTTTGGCCGTGAAATAGTTCATCACGATTCGCTCGGTGATCTCGATCGGGTCGGTCGGCACTCCCATCGGCTGGGTGTTCAACCCGAAGTCGATGATCAGCTCCTCAGGGGTGCCGGTCACGCGGCAAAAGTTCGCGTAGGCTGCATGGGTCTTGCTGGTGTCGACCTGGACCTGCTGGCGCTGGCCTTCGGCGGGGGCAGCAGTCTTGGGGGCTTCAATTTCGATGTCTTTAGCCACGGCGGGGGCTCCAGTTGGTTGGTTACTTGGTGCTCTCTTAACGGCAGTTTGGCGCCGCATGCGGCGCTAGCGAGTCACGCTGTCAGGGGGTCTTCAACGGGTCAATCTACTGCATTTTCAGGTGCGTTCCAATCGCTTTTGACTAAAGTTCAATCCCCATTCTACCGCCGGCGGGTCGAACTCGCGCTTTCGCTCTAAGGATGGGAAAGCTGCGTAGGTCCCGCGAAGGTTGCTGCTTGCGGTGCGGCTGCCAATTATTCCGAATTCTCTGGAATTATCGGCGCAATCGGTCGAATCGATACACATAGCCGGAGTGCTACGTCTTAGCAGCCGCTCTCTTGCAGCGCAGTTGCGTTGCCAGGAGCGCGGCAGGACTTCGCAAGCGATGCGAACCGCGTGAGACGCGCCGGGACGATTCGGTGCAGACAAAGGGGGAAGACCGTGAGATTCGTCGCCAGACTTGCCATTGCTCTCGCCACGCTGCTCAGCTCAGCCTGGTTGTGTTGGGGTCAACAGCCGATGCCGGCTCAGGGCGCCAGCCCGAGCGCATTCGCGCCGGGTCGCTCAGCGTCCAACGGTCCCAGCCGCACCCCGCCAGTTGAATTGACGGGCACCTGGGTCTCCGATGAAGGTGAAGTCGACGACGCCATGGCGCCTGTACAGCCTCCCGAGCAAATCGGCGGCCAGCCGTTTGCCATCGACGAAAGCATGGCCACGGGGGGGTGCGACTGCGAACCCTGCGGTGGGGAAGGGTGCGACAACTGTGACGGCGGCTATTGCGACCCGAACGGGAACGGTGCGGGCGGCCACGGTTGTGGGCTGTTCGCTCCGCTGTGGTGCAGCGACATGTGGAACGAGGTTCACGCCCATCGCCGCATCTATGCCGAAGTCGATTACCTGTCATTCTGGACCAAGGGCAATCCGCTCCCGCCGCTGGTAACCACCAGCCCGCTGGGGACCCCGCAGGCGCAAGCTGGCGTTCTGCCGGAAAGCGCCACGACTCAGATTCTGTTCGGCAACGGCAATTATGACGACGAACGCCGCAACGGCCTCCGGCTCAACCTGGGCTACTGGCTGATTGACGGCGAGTTCCTGGGCGTGGAAGGTCAATACTGGGCTCTGAACACCGGCAGCACAACGTTCGATGCGAACAGCGACTTTTCCGGCGGCGACCCCAACGCGATCATCCTGGCCCGGCCGTTTACCAACTTCGATCCGGGCCTGGTGGAACCGAGCAACGATGCCGCAATCGTAGCCTTCCCGGATGGTTATCAGTTGCCGGGCCAGCTTGGCACCGGCACTCTTGACGGGTCGATCAATATTCGCACCACGAGCAATGTGCAGAGCGCCGGCGCCCTGCTCAGAAAACTGGTCTGGATCGACTTCACGATGCAGCGCCGGCTGGACCTGCTCTTGGGTTATCGCTTTCTGCGAGTCGATGACAGCGTGACTATCGACGATTCTTCGACCTTTATTCCAACCAGCAGTGTGGTTCCTGAGTTCAATCTCACGAGCCAGGACCAGTTTAGCTCGAAGAATATTTTCAACGGCGGTGAAATCGGCCTCAAATACCAGTCGCAGCACGGCCGCCTGGGCATCGAACTGATCGCCAAGAGCGCCTTCGGTAACAATCGTCAGAAGACGTACATCAACGGCTACAATACGCTCACGCCCGTCGGTGGTGCTCCGACCGAAAACATTGGCGGCCTCCTGGCCCAGCCCACAAACATCGGCAACTATACCCGCGACGTGTTCGCGATCGTGCCGGAAGCCGATGCCAGCCTGCGGTGGGACATCACCTGCAACCTGCGGGCAACCATTGGTTACACCTTTGTGTACATCAATCGCGTGCAGCGTTCGGGCGATGCGATCAGCCTCGATCTGAACCCAACGCAAATCAACGGCGGCACGCTCGTTGGCGATGCGGTGCCGGCATTCAGCTCGACCGACTCGACGTGGTATGCGCACGGTGCGACGGCCGGTATGGAGTTCCGCTGGTAGGGAGTTCTCAAAAGGCCAACTGCGGCGGGAAGAACTCGTTCCAGAGGTCTTCATAGTACGGTCGGAGCGTGTCGACATCCGGTCGCTCGGCGGCCTTCGTGTACAGGTCGTACGGGTTGAAGGCCTTCACGGCATTGAAGTACTTCCGATCCCGGGCGTTCATCAGGTGAGCATACGCGCCATCGCGATGCCCCGGATAGAACGAGTGATAGCGGATCATGTACAAGGCTTCGGGCGGCAAGTAGTCCTTCACGACGTGGTACATGTACTCGTCGTGTCCCCAACTCAGCAGCACGTTGTCCATCCCGCAGCCTTTCTCGTAGATGCCGCACGGCGTCTGGTACTCTGGTCGCTCGCGGTCGGGATTCTCATCGAGGAACTCGCGAAACACGATCTCTTCGGCGTAAGCGCAGCCGACTGGGAACGTGTCGCCGACGACTGCCCATTGCGGTTCACCGAACAGGCACAGCACCTTGCCGAAGTCATGGATGAGGCCGGTGAGAATAAACCAGCGGGGGTGCCCGTCGCGGCGAATGGCTTCAGCCGTTTGCAGCAGGTGCTCGATCTGCGGCAGCGCCGTGTCAGGGTCGCTGTCGTCGACCAGCGTGTTCAAAAATTCGAGGCCGTCCCAAAGGCCCATCTTGCGGCGGTTTAGCCGCAGATAGTCGTCGCGCTTCGCGCGCACGAAGTCGACTGTCTGGTACAGGTGGTTGAGCCGGTAGAACTCGCGCACACTGGGGCGGGTCGTCGTGCGGTAGTCGCGGAACTCTTCCTTCGCCTTGGTCGACTGCGGAGCGAGCTCGTTCGCCGGCTCCGGATAGCGACGGCGCAAATCATCTTCCCATTCTTCGAGGTCCTTCAGCGGTCCGTTCGCGGCCGGAGGAAGATCGACCATGAGGAAAGCTCCGTGGAACTATTGTGCTCTGGGATGCGTTACTGCTTGAACAGGGTTACTCACTGGCCGCCGGCTGCTCGCGCAAGAATGCTTCGAGCCCGGCCAGATTGTCGGTATTGATCAGGTCCACGCCGGCCGCCTGGAGCTCGCGCCAGGCCGGGGCCTTGTCCGGCGCGGCCCAGAAGCGAACCTTCCGGCCTTTGGCGTGAGCGCGACTCACATAGTCGCGGAGCTTCTGGCGATCGGCTTCTTTAAACTCGCCGCTACCAAGCCACTTGAAGTGCGAGAACCAACTATCGCTGATCAGCGGCATGACATCGGCAGGATCGTCGCTGTCCAAATCGCTAATCCGGCCGTCGATCCCCGCATAGCGCTCTGACTGATTCTTGATCACGGCGATTGGACGATCGCCTGAAATGGATATGTCCACGGCGCCACTCTTGTGCGTGCCGTCCTTGGTGCTGGAGAGAACGTCCGCGTAGCTTGCGAGTACTTTGTGCAGGGCGGCGTAGGTCGGTTCGCCCGCGCTCTTCAAATCGATCAGAAGGTGAAACGGCTTGCCATCGCCATAGACGCTGCCGCCGTTAGCTTTAACGCGCTCCCGCAGCGGCACGAGGTACAACTTCTCGAGCGTCTTCTCGGGCTCGAGTTCGCGTTTCGTGTGCGCGACGAGCAGTTTGCCGTCGACTAGAAAGATGTCCGCCTCGACGCTGGTGAATCCATGATCGAGCGCATCGAGCAACGGACGATCGTGCAAGTAGTCATTATGAGCGTGGGCCTGAGCGAGGGGCTCAACAGCCGCGGCCGACCTGCCGACGAACAAGACCGCGACAAGGGCCCATGCGAGCGAACTCCGCCTGGTAACGTACTGCATGGCGAGCGTGTGTCCTGTGCTAGCAAGCGAGAAGAACGGTCGCGTAAAGCTTTCCCGGATTCTAGCACCGGCATCCACCGAGCGACAAGGTTTGCGCCGCCGGCAAGGCCGAAGACCAGGGGCAGGCCTCCGGTTGCCGCCCGGCGCGGCGAACTTACGATTCTCTCAGGCGACGGAAGGAATCAATCGCAATGTGCAGGGAGGTAGGACATGCGGGTTTTCAAAATGTTCTTGATCGCGTCGGTGCTCGGAGGGTTGGCCTGGTTCGTCAAGCAGTCGGTGCGTGTGGAGACCAGCGACCGTGAGGTTCAGATCACAATCGATCGCCATGCGCTGCGCGAAGCAGGCGCACGTTTTAAACGGCAAAGCAGGAATGCCGTGAGCACCGTGGGACAGGCACTCGAAGAGGCGGGCGAGGCCAGCGAATCCGACAAGCCGCAACGGCCGGCAGCTATAGAGCGAATCTTTTCAAGGTAGGCGGCTCTGATCGGCTCAAACTCGGACTAGTAGCAGGGAACGCAGACTGGTTGTGGCTGGCACGGCACGCATTGTTGCTGCTGAACCAGCGGCGCGGCTTGCATCATTTGCGGCTGCGCAACGATGGGCGGACCTTGTTGCACCACCGGTTGTTGGTAGGTCGCCGGCGCAAAAGCCGGAGCCGTGGCAGGCGGCGCGTAGTTTCGCCCGTAGTACGGCCGCCAACAACCGCAACCGCAGGTAACGACAATCAGACCGAACGATACGGTGAGCCACTTCATGGCAGGTTCCTTTGACGAGTGCTCGATTCGCTGGTGAGAGGCGCCGCTGAACTGGCGCACGGCTCAAGCCCCGGAAACATGCGAACCGCTCTCGAGACGGGCGGGGACGATACCGGATGCCCACCGGCGCGGTCAAGGGCAGCCACCGACAAGGACATTTCCCCACCAGGCATGCAGCCGACATAAGCGACTGCATAGCTGTAGTTCGCCAGCTTCGGTCCGCTAGCTCAACCTCATCAGAGACTTGCCTTAGTTTGCGCCGATGTACTTTTGCAGCGCAGACTGAACATCCTTCGGCTGCGCGTCTGCAGCTATCCCGACGCGCGAGTTGTGCTTCGCTGGCGCGGCATATCCGCGACCGGAATAAGGTTGTGCGCAGCCGATCGCAAACAACAGCCAACCCAGTATCAGCGGTAGCCATTTCATGGCATCATCTCGTTAAACAGTCAGGTCAGCACGGGGCACGGACGATACCGGAATCCGACGCTCAGGGTCAAGGACAGCAAGCGAACCACGCTCGGTGGCCCCAATAGGCTAAGCAACCGTAATCCGGCGGCGTGCTTGCTGAAAGATTGCGTCAAACATCGGCTCGGTTAGAACCCCCGTGAACGTGTTTTGCTGGCTGGGGTGGTAGCTGGCCAGCAGCCAGCGGCCGCCCGCTAGCGAAACTTCCGCCCCGTGAGCGAATCGCGGCGCGAGTCCGCTCTGCCACTTGCGCCGGCGAAGCTCGCGGAGAAGCGATTTCCAGGCAATCTGCCCTAGCGCCAGATAGACCACGGCCGGAATGAGTGCGAACGTGGCATCAAGCCACTCCCGGCAATTCGCCAGTTCGCCGGGCAGCGGTTTATTACCGGGCGGAGCGCAGTGGGCAGCAGCGGTAATCGCGCAGTCATGTAGCTTGAGGCCGTCGGAGGCATTGTCGCTGGTCGGCTGATTGGCGAAGCCCGCTTTGAAGAGTGCGCGATACAGCCACTCGCCACTGCGGTCACCGGTGAACATCCGGCCTGTGCGGTTCGCACCATGAGCCGCCGGCGCGAGACCGACGATCAGCAGTCGAGCCGCCGGATCGCCGAAGTTGGGGACCGGTTTTCCCCAGTAGTCCTGGTCGCGAAAGGCGGCTCGTTTTTCTTGAGCGACTTGTTCGCAGTAGATACGCAGTCGCGAACAGCGCTCGCAAGCCGCGATCTGCTCGTTAAGTTTGCTCCAGGCGCCAGTCACCGTACGTTTCGCCATCGCTTACCTGGCTTGCGGCGACTGTGGCTCGCGCCCGGCTGCCCAGTGGAGGGCATTGGCCAGCAACCGGCGGAAGCTCTCTTCCTTGAAGTCCTGCTGATGACCGAGCGAAGTATAGAACACGCGGCCGCCGTTGTGCATTCGGGTCCAGGTGATCGGATCTGTTGACTCCGGGCTAGTACCAATCATCAGCACGCGGCAGTCGGAGGAAATGCCTTTGTTCTTATACAGGCTGCCCAGCGAACGAAATGGCGTGACGCCGGCCAGCAGCGGGTCGTCCTGCTCTTCTTCAACGATCCTCACTTCGGTGACGAGATCGTTGCTGTAATGCCCTTTATAGTTTCCGCCGAGCACCTCTTTGTCCAGGGCGAGCCAGTTTTGCAAAGCGTGACTCGCCGTCCGCACGCCCACGATCGGACGGCCCGAATTGCAGTAGTCCTTGATCTTCCGCAGTTGCTCGCCATCGATCTCCAATCGGCGCGTGAACAGCAGCATGACGTCGCAGGTGTCGAGGTTCTCAAGGCCGGGAAGGTTCTTGATGTCCTCGCCTTCGACAAAGGCGCGCGAGCAACGGACATCGTAGTTCACTTCGAGATACTTCTGCAGGGTCGCGAGCGATTCGTTCGACTCGTACTCCAAGGAGCCCGAGACGAGGCAGACCTTGAGCGGTTCGGCGGTTCGCGCGACCGACACGACGAACATGCAGGCGAAGCCAAGAGCGCATCGAATGAGCTGAGTGCGGAGTTTCATGGGAGATAGTCTCGATGATCGCGGTGTCAGGGCTCACGCGATGATATCGCGCACGACGTTGCCGTGCACGTCGGTGAGACGCATGTCGCGACCGCCGAAGCGCATGGTGAGCCGAGTGTGGTCGATGCCCAAGAGGTGCAGCATCGTGGCATGGAGATCGTGAATTTCGACCTTATTCTCGATGGCATAATAACCGTAGTCGTCGGTGGCGCCGTAGATCGTGCCCCCCTTGATGCCACCGCCAGCCAGCCAAACTGAAAAGCCGAATGGATTGTGATCGCGGCCGTTGGTCCCCTGAGCCATCGGCGTACGACCGAACTCGCCGGCCCACACAACCAGCGTGTCGTCGAGCAAACCGCGCCGCTTAAGGTCCTTAAGCAGTCCAGCGATGGGTTTGTCCGTCGCGCGAGCATTCTGCTCGTGCCCTTCCTTAAGGTTGCTGTGCTGGTCCCAGCGATCGTGGCCGAGATTATGACACAACAGTTCCACGAACCTGACGCCGCGCTCGACGAGCCGCCGCGCAACCAGGCACTCGCGCCCGTACGCCTCCGTGACTGGATCGTCGAGACCGTAAAGCTGCTGGGTCTCTGTGGTTTCGTCGGAGATGTCCATCAAATGCGGCACCGCGGTCTGCATGCGGAAAGCCAACTCGCAATTAGCGATCGCGCTCTCTAGTTGACCGTCGCCACCAGTGCGGACAAGAGTCGCTTGATCGAGCGAGCGCATCAGGGCCAGCTTCTTAAGCTGATGCGCGTCGTCGCGTTCGAGCCGGGCGAGATCTGCGACGGGTTGTGCGCCCGCCCGAAAAGAGCTCCCTTGATACGAAGCCGGCAAGAAGCCGCTGCCAAAGCAATCCCAACCGCCGGGCGGAATCATGCCGCTGTTGAGCACGACAAAACCGGGCAGGTTCTGGCATTCACTGCCGAGGCCATAAGTGGCCCAGGCACCCATGCTGGGGCGACCCTGTTGACCGCTGCCGGAATGCAGGAAGTAGTTGGCGCTCGTGTGCTCTGAGAAGTTTGAGACCATCGAGCGCACAATCGCCAAATCGTCAACGCATTTGGCAATGTGCGGGAACAAGTCGCTCACCGGGATCCCGCTCTGGCCGCGCGCGCGAAACGCCCAGGGGCTCTTCAGCACCTTGCCGATGTTGTCGAATTGCGTGGGTTGCACTCGGGCCTTGATTGCCTGGCCATTTTCGCGATCGAGTCGCGGTTTTGGATCGAACGAGTCGACCTGCGAGACTCCACCGTCCATGAACAGAAAAATGACGTTCTTCGCTCGCGGCGCGAGATGCGTGGGCAGCGGAGCGAGCGGATTCGTGCGGCGATCGCTCGCGGCGGCGCCGAATGCCGGCTCACCAGCCAGTGCCGCCAACGCCACCGCTCCAAAGCCGCTGGCCGCGCGCGCGAGAAACTCGCGGCGGCTGTGCGAGACGGGTGTGAAGCGGTGACAATGCATGGTGATTAAAAGCAGCTGGGCTAGTAAGTGCGTCAGGGGATATAGATGAACTCTTTGACGTTCATGAGTACATGCGCGTAGTCCGTCCAAGCCTGTCGATCATCGGCCGCGACGAACGCAAGACCTGCTGCCAGCTCATCGTCCTGCGGCGGTCGGGCGAAAGCACTCTCGTACATCGCGCGGATGCGCCCTGCGACGGTGGATTGCGGTTCGGCCAACACGCGATCTGCCCAGACGCCGGCCTGCTGTACAACCAGTGGATTGTTCATCAGCGACAATGCCTGGGCTGGAACATTCGACGTTCCGCGGCGACCGATTGTGGTGAAGGGTGTGGGATAGTCAAACGCCAGGAACAGCGGCGGCAGGAAATTACGTCGCACGGTCAGGTAGATGCTTCGCCGCCCCGCGCCGTCGAGCGGACCTGACTCGGACGGCCGACCGCGTCCTGCCATGAAGTCCGTCAGATGTGGCTTCACGCCCGGACCATACATCGTGTCGTCCAGTTGGCCAGCGACGAACAACAGCGCATCGCGGATGCTCTCGGCTTCGAGCCGGCGGACGCTCATGCGGTGCCACAGCTTATTCTGCGGATCTGCGGTATCGCTGGCCACGTCGACCTGACTTGACATGCGATAGGTGTTCGACAGAACCATCAGCCGATGCAGATGCTTGAGCGACCAGCCGCTTGCGATGAGTTCGCCCGCGAGGAAGTCGAGCAGCTCAGGATGCGTCGGCGGCTGACCCATCACACCAAAATCGTCGGGCGAACGGACAAGCCCGGCGCCAAAGTGATGATGCCACAGCCGATTCACGATCACGCGCGGAGCGAGCGGGTACTCCGGTGAAACAAGTTGGCGAGCGAGCTCCAGGCGCCCGCTGCCGCTACCCGGCGGAGAGTGGTCGGCGCCGCCCAGTACTTCGAGAAATCGCCGGGGTACTTCGTCACCGAGGGTCTTATGGTTCCCACGGATGAAGACCTGTTCGTTCTCGGCGGTGCCGTCAAGGATCGCGGGCGTGCGACGCGGCGGAGTAATTCGCGCATCGACTGCCCGTCGACGATCGTCAAGCGCAATAAGCGCTTCGGCAAGTACGGTTCGCGCGGCGACGAGTTCAGTTGGCGCGACTTCTTGCTGCCGCAGCAGCCATTGGACCAGTACGAGCGCATCGGGGTCGTTGTGCCGTGTAATGTCCGCCGCCAAGACTGCACATTGCTGGAGAGTCCTTTGATAAGCAGTTGCCAGGGCGCGGGGCGTGTCGATCGCGGAATCTTCCAGCATCGTCACGATCTGACGATTGGGCGCCGCGGGTGGCATCGCATCGGCGAATGCAACTGCATCCAGCGCCAGGTAACCATCGCCATCATCGACTAGTTCGATATAGGCACGATGTCCTACCCACTTGCTCAAATCCTGCGGTTGCCAGCGCGGTTCAGTTCCGGCCGGAGCGAACTCCAGCCCGCCATAGATCGGGGCTCGGATGAGCTGGAACCCGTCAATGATCAGTCGCACGCGGCCACCGTTGCCATGGACCCGATACCAGAGCGTGGGTCCGGTGATCTCGAACGTCGGCGAACGCAATTCCCCTTGCAGCTTGGGGGACAGAAGCCCGGAGTGCGCGGCCGGCGCGGCAGCAACCTCGAAGGGCATCTCTCCGCCCGCGGCGAAGCCCCAGACGCTGGTGGGCAGTTGATCGATTTGGAAGGCTTCACCCGTTCGAGTCCAGGCCGCGAAGCCTTGCCCGGCGAAAACAACCGGGCGAATTTGCTCGCGGGCCGCCTGCTGCTGCTTGGCAAACCGTGCTACGAGCTCCGTGCGACGACGTGAAAAGTCCTCCGGAGTAACCGTGTCCGAATCGTTTGTGAGGGTCGCCCACGCATGCAGCGGATGGTCGATACGTGTGCGTGCTTCTTCGGAAAGGGCGGCAACATCCAGCGACCCGAGGGTTTCGGCGACGCCGCTCAGCCGCGCGGGTAACTCGTCGCGGACGAAACCGGTTAGCAGTTGCTCGTGCTCACTCCGCGCGACGCGCAGTTCTATCAATTTCTGGTCGAGAAAGCTCGGCGGCTCGATCGAGGCCTGCTGATAGCGCGAGCTCTGCAGGTAACCGGCCAGCGCGTAGTAATCCTTAGTCGAGATGGCATCAAACTTATGATCGTGGCAGCGGGCGCAGCTCACCGTTAGTCCGAGAAACGCCTTGGAAAAGACGTCGATCTGATTGTCGACACGAGCGGCTTCGTCAGCGCGCACATCGACCGGTGAATGCACGGCCTCTCCGAAGAAATACCAGCCTGTTCCGATGATCGACTCATTCGTGTCATCTCCAGGATGGCGGCGGGGCTGCGGCAGCAGATCACCGGCGATATGCTCGACCACCAACTGGTTGTATGGCAAGTCGGCGTTCAACGCGCGGATAATGTAGTCGCGATAGCGATAGGCGTTCGCAACTTCGAAATCGAACTCGTGGCCGAGTGTCTCAGCAAAACGCACCAGGTCGAGCCAATGTCGGGCCCAGCGCTCGCCGTAGTGAGGCGAGTTCAGCAGGCGATTTACTACCTTCTCGTAAGCATTCGGAGAATTGTCAGACAAGAAAGCAGCAATCTCGGCAGGCGTCGGCGGCAGCCCGGTCAGATCGAACGTGACGCGACGCAATAGCGTGCGCCGGTCCGCGGCCGGCGCGGGCTGCAGATTTGCCGACTCGAGCTTCGCCAGAATGTAGCGATCCACGGAAGTTCGAACCCAGCCGGAACTGGCAACGTCCGGAGGTGCGGCTGTGGCGAGCGGTTGAAAGCTCCAGTGGCCAGCACGGGCAGCGAGATCGAACTGCTTCACGGCAGGCGACGATGATTCGGCTGCTTCGGCACCCCAGGGAGCACCGTGTCCGACCCATTGCTCGAGCACCTGAATCTCTTCGGCGGGCAGTTGCGAGTCGGGCGGCATCTGATAAAGGTCGCCGTAGCGGATCGCGTCAATCAACAGGCTCTCGTCTGGCTTGCCTGGGACGACGGCCGGGCCGGTGTCACCGCCCGCCAGCATTGCGGCTCGCGAATCGAGCCGCAGACTACCCTTGGACTTCTCGGCGCCGTGGCACTCCGAGCAGCGGGCGATCAAGATCGGCCGCACTTGCTTTTCAAAGAACTCCACGGCCGAGGGGTCGCCGGACGCGATTTGGGACGGTTCAGGCTCGGCAGCGAACAATACCACTTGCCACGCCACCAGGGCGAACGCAACCGTGCAGCCGCAAGTGAACTTATGATGGAGCATCACGACTCCCGCCGAGCGGCGTGTCGGGGAGGGTAAACGCGGCGATGCATATCGCCGCCTAAGCGTCTGGTAGGCAAGGGATTCGCTCGTTCATCGAATATAGTAACCCGCCGAGAAGCGGTCAAACCGGCGCGCTTCCGCCACGATTGTCCTGCGCAGGTCGGCGGGAAGTCAGGGCATGACCCTAGAGATACGGCGTAAAGAGCCGAGCCACGCCGTCGCGAAGCCGAATCGGAACACTTCGGCCGTCCACTTCGGCCAGTGTCACTTCGCGTGCCCGGGCACGTTTCCTGGCGCAGAGCCGACTGGCATGTTCGGCAAACGGACCGCCGTAACACTCCACGTCGAACTCGAAGTTCAGCCGCAAACTGCGCGGATCCCAATTGCCGGAGCCGAGCAAAACCCAGGCGTCATCCACGACCATCAGCTTGGTGTGATCGAATGGCGGCGGAGACATCCACACGCGACAGCCGCGTTCGAGCACCTGCCATAGGGTGGCAGTCGAGGCCCACTTCACCAGCGTGAGGTTATTTGCCTCGGGCAGAATGATGTTTACCTGAACACCGCGCAGCGCCGCGACGTTCAAGGCGGAGATTAGCGCGCCTTCCGGCAAAAAGTAGGGAGTCATGATGGCGACACTCTTTTGAGCGCAAGCGAGCGCACCTTCGAGAGTCAGTCGGAGCTTGTCGAGATCGTCATCCGGTCCAGCCGAGATTCCGCGTGCCAGTACATCGCCGCAGGTTTTCAGTTCAGGAAACCAGATTTCGCTATCCAGCACTTCGTTCGTACAGAAGGCCCAGTCCGAGACGAATACCTCTTGCATCTGGGCCACGACCGGTCCTTCGATGCGAAAGTGATGATCCTGAATGGGATGGCTAGGAGTGAGGGCGGCGTCGTGCCCTTCGCGAATATTGAGACCGCCGGTGAAGCCGATCTTCCCATCGACGACCAGAATCTTGCGGTGGTTACGAAGGTTCGCGTACGGCAGCCGTCCTGGGAGGAAGGTAGGCGAAAAACGCGCGACGGGCACCTTGGCTTTTTCCAAGCGGTGCAAGATCGAGGGGAACGTATAGCGTGCCCCGACGGCATCAATAATCAGCCGCACCTCGACGCCACGCTCGACAGCCCGTTCCAATGCGTCGGCAAACATTGCACCTGCGCGGTCGTTATCGAAGATGTATGTGGCCATGGCGATCGACTTCTGCGCGTCGTCGATGGCGGCGAGCATCTGCGGATAGGCCTCTTCACCACCAGTCAGCGGTTCGACGCTGTTGCCTTCCAACAGGGGACGGCCAGTCAGCTTGCCGATGAGGTGCTGCAGGGTGCCAAGATGCGCCGCTTCCGGAAACTCGACCGCCCGCAGGGGATCCATGGCCTTTTTTTTGGCACGTCCGCCCTTATGGTTTCGGTGCAGGCGAAGATTGATCGCCCGTCGCTGGATACGGTTGATTCCGAGAATGCCGTACAGCACGGCGCCGAAGATCGGCACCATCAGCACCACGCCAATCCAGCCGATCGCCGCCCGGGTATCTTTCTTGTACATTACCAGGTGCGCGGACGCGGCAACGGCCAGCACGAACGCCGTGACGGCGACCAGGTGCGGCCACAATTCGCGAACGAATTGGTAGAGGGATTCGATAAATTCCATCGCTGCGCAAGACGGTGAGCGATCTGATAACAAGCCGGACGGTGGGCGCAATCGTCCATCAATATATCTTGACGCCGGCTTCGCACGCGGTGGCCCGATTGTGGCCGTTTGGACCGCAACCACGAAGAATCGCGCGACTGCGGGGAAGCACATCCGCTAGAGGCGGCACAAGCGGACGGGCTCGGCTCGCGACGATCGAGCGCTACACCAATTCGCGGTCGTACATGCGATAGGTCTTGTCGAGGCGGGCACCCCCCTTTTCCAGGCTGCCGCGCGAGAGCGTGTTCGACTCGAGCACCCAGGAAAACTCCGCTTCGTGCATGCCCCAGGCCTTGATTGGCTCGATCAGTCCGCCGAGCAGCACAATGCCCAGGCCCCACCGTTGATACTCGGGGACGACATTGATGCTGATCACGCGCATTTTCTTAATCGCATGCTTGTTCGTGATCAGCCGCAGGAAGCCAAACGGAAACAAGCGGCCGTTGATAGCCTTGACCCGCGGGTTGTAGTCCAACAGGCCGAGACAGGCGCCAATTGGTTGGCCATCGACTTCGGCCACGAGTGCGAGTTCGGGAGCCATGAGCATTTTTAGTCCCGAGGCGAGCTCCTTTACCTCGGCAGCGGAGAGCGGCGCGAACCCCCAGGTACCGACTAGCGACGCGTTATACAAACGCAGAAACATTTCGACTTCTTCGCGGAAGTTTCTGCGATCCAATGTCCGAATCTTGACGTTGAACCGCTCTTTAGCCTCGTTGGCGATGAACCACAGTTTCTGGCTCAGGCCGGAGAGCATGTCGATGTGCCCCCAGAAGGCGTACATGTCCTGAACCTTGGCGAGCCCCCACCCTTCGACCAGCTTGCCGTAGTAGGGCTTGTTGTAAGTCATCATGAACGTGGGGGGCGAATGAAAGCCTTCCACGAGCAAACCGCACTCATAATTGAGCGAAGGGTTGGTGGGACCGCGGAACGACGTCATCCCGCGGTCTTTGACCCAGGCCGCGGCAGCATCGAACAAGGCACTGGCGACCACTTGATCATCGGTCGATTCAAACCAGCCAAAAAACCCGCGTTTCTCCTCGGCCCGCCGGTTGTGAGCGTTGTTGATGATGGCAGCGATCCGGCCCACGACCTTGCCGTCGCGCGAAGCCAGGAAGGTCTGGATCGCGCCGTCAGCGTAGAAAGGATGATGCTTGTACCCCAGCAGTTTCTTGTGCTCCATCAGGAGCGGCGGCACCCAGTTCGGATCGCCGGCGTAGTGCTTCCAGGCGAAATCGATAAACTGCTTCTGCTGGGCGCGCGTGTTGACAGGCTGTACGACGAGATTGGACATGCCGGACCGGTGATGGGGCGAGGAGGGAGAGCCGCAGGGCGATCCGCGGCACGAAGTGGGTCAATCTATCGGTGGGGGAATGAACCGTCAAGTTTTGCCGAATCGCTACAGTGTACGCGCGGCGACCAGGCTGGCCGCTGACACGACGATTCCATCTTTGCCGACTTGGACGGTTCTTCTCGATAACAATCGGCACGCAGGTGGTCGTTTCTGTTCACCGCTTCGCAACACCCTGCTAAAATTACAGGTGATAAATGCCGCGAGGCTCATCGCCAGAAACAACAGGAGGATATAGGCCATGACCCTGGACGCGACACAACTCGGAATTGACCGCACTATGGCGGCCCTCCGCGAATTGCTCGTTGAGCGGTTCGCAGTCGACGGCGTTGTCGAGCCGGAAGACCCCCTGTTTGCCATCGGCGCTGGCCTGAGCTCACTCGAGGGCATCGAATTCTTGTGCGAGGTCGAAAGGCATTTCGGCATCGACATCAAGGACCTGGAATGGTGGGTCTATGAGACCCCCACGCTCTCGGCGGTCGCCCGGTATGTCATCGATCTCTCCATTGAACAGCGACAACACGCAAGCTAAGTCGGCGTGTGGCTGTCCACCTCCGAAAAGAAGAAGCCCAGGAAAGAATTTCCCGGGCTTTAGGGTTTGCGACGGCGTTCGGCACTACCAGAGGCTACTGGGCCAGGGCGGCGTCGCCGATGGCCGGCACCGCGGCAGGCCCTTCACTGACAGATGTGGGGGCGGACTCAGGCTCGGCGGCAAGCTGAGCATCGTTCCGCTTGTCCATTGTGCGGAGCACAGCCCGCAGTTCCGTTGGATCCATATGGCGGAGATTGCCGAGTTGAATCAGCGGCTGCAGGCTTCGCATGGCGTTGGTAAGTACCGGCTCGAAGGCGACCACTTCGACGATCCAGGAGCGCATCTTGCTAAAGGTATGCGCCATTTGCTGGAGTTGCTGCTGCACGTCAGCCATCGCTTGCAAGCTCTCGATTGACGTGGCGACGTCCGAGGTCTGGCTGATTGCCAGGTCCTTCAGGTCGACGAGCTGCGCCACACGCTGCTGCGCGAGTTCGATCCCGTCAACTTGATCGTCGAGTCGGCTGCGAATCGAGATCAAGCCTTCCAGAGCCTTGTCTGCTTCAGCGTTGTTGGCGCCGCGGCAGAGCAGGTTGTCGCTTAGGGCGAGCAGGGCGTTCGCGTTGTCGCGAGCTTCGCACACTTCGATCGACGATGCAGCCAGATTCCGCTGAATCGAAGTCAACGTCTTCAGCACAGTCTGAGCGTCAGCCACGTCGTTGCCATTGTTGGCCAAGCCGTTTTTCAGTCGCACGAGTTGACCGAGGACTTCGAATGCGTAGGGCAATTGGGGGTGCTGTTCCCAGACGATGTCCTTCATGTCGACCAGGGCGTTCAGGCTGTCCTGAGCCGAGCGGTTGGTCCGATGCTCAACGATCAACCGATTGCGGATCGCGTCGATCTCGTCCAGGCACGTTCCAGCCGCTTCGGTGTTCATCTCGTTGGCGAGCAGTCGATCGCGCAGCTGGTCGAGGGAATCCATCGCACGGTGGCTTTCGTCGGTCGCGTAGTTGCTGGCGACCAGGCGCCCCTCCAGGACGTCGATGGCGTCGAGAGCATCGGATGCGCGACGAGTCTCGGCGCTCTTGGCGAGCAGCCGGCTCTGGAGGGCGTCGAGCTTCTCAAGCACCTCCAGGGCTCGCTCGGCCTGAGCCGTCTGAGCGTTCAAGCGCTCGTGTACCGAGGCGATGCCGTCCAACGACTCGACGGCCTGCTCATTGAGCTGGCTCTGGCGTGCCAGCTCGGAGAGTAACGAGTTGGTGGCGGCAACTTTGTCTCGCTCGGCAGTCAGCCGCTCGACGCTGGTGGACAAAGTCTTGACTTCTCCTCGGAGCCGGCCGAATTCCCGGTTCATAGGTTTGACGACTGCCAAGTGGGCGGTACCCAGCGTGACGACCCCGATGGCGCCCACGACGAACCAACCGCTCAAAGTTAAGCCCAAAAAAGAGCGGGGGGCAGCCGCTTCTCCGGGATTCGATGTGCGATGAGTGTCTTGCAAGAGAGTGACCTCGCCTCTGACGGTAAAGTTAGCGGAACAGCCTTCTGCTACCGTATCGGACTGGGCACCGCGACCCATCAACCTTTTCCAAGCTCCGCAGTCCAACACAAAAACCCAAGACAACCGTTCTTAAGCGCACGCTTTAACAGTCCCGACTCTGCGTTTGCCGGGTGAATAGGCCGCGAATGAAACTGCGAACTTGCCTTTGCAGCGCCCCCAATTTGTCAGGAAACCGCCAGGCACGCCCAACTCACTCTGGCCCTAGCCTTGCTGGGAACCATACAACCCGCTGAGCATCCAGCCCCGCGTGAAGCCGCGTCCGAAGAATCGCTGGAGTTGCGCTCCGCGCGGGCGCGCTTGGAACTGGCCCGGGCGAGCCTGTCGCGCGTGGAGCAGATGAACAAGAAGCTCGACCGGACGGTGCCGGGGAGCGTGGTGGCCGACTTTCGCGATGCGGTTGCCACGGCAGAATTGCAGTTCAAGCAAGCCGCCAAGGAAGCACCCCAGGACGAACTGGCCATCTGGCTCCGCCGCGCGGAGAGCGCCTATCGCTCGGCGCGTAACCGCTGGCAAACCGCCCTGGCGGCAAATCGACAGGTAAAAGACACGATTCCAGCACTCGACGTTGACCGGTTTCGCCTGCGGACGGAGGTCGCGCGACTGCAACTCGCGCGGGGCAAGCACCTGGCCGGGGCGACGCGCGAAGCGCAGCTCGCCTGGCAGGTTGAGATACTCAATAACGAAATTGAACTGCTCAAGGAGGAAACGAGCCGGGTCGCGCCGTTTGTGCGCTATTACCCGATCTGGCTCTACTGAACCGCTGGCAGCGCGGCCAGATCTTTCGGCGGCTCAATTTGCAGTACGTCCTCGCCACCGGCGATCGGAATAACCGTGGGCCCTGTCGCGTCCGCGTCAAAGCTGTTCAGGTCGACCATCCGCACGCGGCGATTGTCGTGCGTGTGAAAGTAGTACCGCCGCGCAGTCAGGTCAGCGGCACCCGTCCACTGCGTGCGTTCCAGCGGATCGCGCGAGCCGGCTGCAGGACGAACGGAACCCTCGGGAATGTCGAAGGAATCGAGCACGTGGAACGCCTGACCAACGGCGTCCGCCCCGGAAGCGCCGGATTCAGCGCTCTGGCTGAGCGCCACGGCCCGGACGAAACGCGACGGGGGCGTAAAGTCTCCCGGCATTCCGCGCAAGCCACTCCCCTGCCCCAGTTGCGCGAACTCGACTCCGCGTAAGTCGACCGGCGGCACATTCGTCGCCGTGAGATTGATGTAGTTGCGCAGATTGGTCACGTGCCAGTCGAACGACGGCGAGTTCGTAACCACTCCCAGCGGGTTGTTGTAGGTCTTCAGTTGGCCATCGACATACTCGATGACAAGCGAGTGGCCGGCCTTGTCGTGTGCGACGTAGTGCACCGGGGGAATGCCGAGCTGGGCATTCAGCGGCACCGCCGCCACGCGAACATCAACCAATGCGGCGCGAATCTCGTCAACGGTACCAAAGTTGGTGAGCATCCAGGTGATCAACTCCCAGGGAGCCAGTGCGCGGCCTTCCTCGTCAGGAGTTGTCGCCTGATATCCGGCATAGCCGGGGAAGTAAAAGATGCCAGCGGCCAGACCGACTTCATTGACACCGTCAACGAAGACTTCTTTGCCGAGGCCGTTGAGGCCGACCGCGGCGTATTTGCTCTTCCATGTGAGTCCGGGGCGACCGCTGGCGGTTGTGCCGAAAAACTCGGACTGGCGCGGCACAAACAGGATCTCGGAACTCAAAGGTGATCCAAACTCCAAAGTGCGGGCATAAATGATCGAGCCGTCGGCGGCGGTGATTCGGATGCCGGTGCAGGCCGTAGCGATGCTCGCCGTGAGAGCCAGGGCCGCAAGTCCAGAGGCGATCGCCAAGAGGCGTAGTGGGCTGATCATGTAGTCGCTCCGTGGTGTGCCGCTACGATGTCGGTCTCGGGGCAGAGCCCGAGATCCACGAAAAGCGTAGGTTGCAGAGCACCGCCCAGGCGATCGCGGCCTACACGGCCCGGGTACTAACGTTGTTCGACCGGTATAATCGGTGCATCCACACGCAGAGGTCGTTTGAGCCCGACCGGCCTCGCAAGCGTATATAGTAGTGCCTGTTTCCAGCGGAACGTTTCAAATCACCGAGGTTTTCGAATGACTCGCATCGGATTGCTGCTGGCGGTACTCGCCTGCTGTCCCGCTATCGTTCACGCGGCCGAGAACCCGGCGGCCAAGGAGCAACTCGATGCGCTCTTTAAGGAAAGCTGGGAATTCACGCTTGCGGAAGATCCCCTGTTCGCCACCCATGCCGGCGATAATCGCTATAACGACCGGCTGCCGCGCGAAACGCTGGCCGACGCGGAGCGGCGAATCGCCAAAGAGCGCGACTTCCTCAAGCGACTCGAGGCCATTCCTCGCAGCGAACTCAACCGCGCCGACCAGGTGAACTACGACATCTTCGCCCGCGGCAAGCGAGATTCGATCGCAGAGTTTGAGTTCCGCGGCCCCCTGATGCCGATCACCAATCGCTCGGGTTTCCACGTTACGTTTCCCGAGCTGCCGCTGCACATGCCGTTGGCGACCACGCAGGACTATGAGAACTATGTCGCACGACTGAAGGCCTTCGACCAGTTCAGCGCGGATCATATCGAGCTAATGCGAGAAGGGATTAAGCAGGGTTTCACGCTGCCGAGCGTGGTTCTCACGGACATGGACGAGGTGCTCGCACCGCATATCGTCGATGACCCAACGAAGAGCCTGCTGTACAAGCCATTCACGCAATTTCCAGAGAGTATGAGCCAAACCGACCGCGAACGGCTTGCAGCGGCGGGCCGTCAGGCCATCGCGGAGCATGTCGTGCCCGGCTACCGCACGCTGCTCGAGTTCATGCAAAAGGAGTACCTGCCGGCCTGTCGCGAGCAGATCGGTGCTTCGTCCCTCCCCAACGGCCGTGAGTACTACCGCTATCGTGTCCGGCACTTCACTACACTGGACATCGATCCACAAACGGTTCACGACATTGGCCTGGCCGAAGTGAAGCGCATCAAAGCCGAGATGCAGGAGATCCTCAACAAGGTTGACTTCAAAGGCGATCTGCCGGCGTTCGTTGAGTACTTGCGCTCCGATCCTAAGTTCTATGCCGAGACGCCCGAGCAGTTGCTCAAAGAGACGAGCCTGGTTCTCAAGAAGATAGATGGTGAATTGCCCAAGCTGTTTGGCAAGCTGCCGCGCACACCGTACGGCATTCGCGAGATACCGGCCTTCATCGCGCCACGGACGACGACGGCGTACTATCAGCCGCCGGCGGGGGACGGCAGCCGGGCGGGCTTCTACTATGTGAATACGTACAACCTCAAGAGCCGGCCGCTGTTTGAAATTGAGGCCCTGTCGCTGCATGAAGCGGTTCCCGGCCATCACTTACAGATCGCCTTGCAGCAGGAGCTCGTCGACTTGCCGGACTTCCGGCGCTTCGCACACGCGACGGCCTTCGTCGAAGGTTGGGGGCTGTACTCCGAACGCTTGGGGCTCGAGGTCGGCTTCTATCAGGATCCCTATCGCGATTTCGGTCGCCTCAGCTACGAAATGTGGCGAGCTTGCCGGCTCGTCGTTGATACGGGCATGCATTACCTGGGCTGGACCCGGCAGCAGGCAATCGAGTTCATGGCTGCCAATACGGCCCTTTCTCTCCACAACATCACCGCCGAGGTGGATCGCTATATCGCCTGGCCAGGGCAAGCCACTGCCTACAAGATGGGCGAACTGAAGATTCGCGCCCTCCGCAAAGAGGCGGAAACGCAGCTCGGCGAAAGGTTCGACGTCCGCGAGTTTCACGACGTGGTGCTTGCCGGTGGCGCGATTCCGCTCGACGTTCTGGAAGCGAACGTGATGGCTTACATTGACGCCAAGCGAGAAGCACCGGCTAACTGACGGATTTGCCAGTCATTTCATGGCAGCCTTTCGGCCGGACAGGAGTATAATTCCCGATAGAGCGACCGGCTGCTTCATGTCGGGGTATGCCGGGCTTCGACTCCGCATCGGCAGCAGGAGCGAAACCATGAGCCTTACCCAGTTTCTCGAGCGTCGGCACGTACCGTACGAAGTGGTTCCACACGACGAATGCTTTGGAGCTCAGCATCTAGCAGAGACTTTGCACACCCCCGGCCGTGAAGTGGCCAAGAGCGTGCTGCTTCGCGCAGAGCACGACTACGGTTTTTATGTCGCCGTGTTGCCCGCCACGCACCGAATCGATTTCGAAAAGCTACAGACTTTCCTGGGCGGCGTGGCTCTGGAGTTGGCGACGGAGCGCGAAATCGAAGAGCGCTGTCCCGATTGCGAGAAAGGGGTGCTGCCACCATTCGGCACGCACTATGGCGCTCAAACCATCTTGGACAAGTCGCTCACTGGCGAGGAGTTCATTACCTTTGAAGGACACTCGCACTCGGAAGCAATTCGAATGAAGTTCTCGGATTACTATGCGTTCGAGCATCCGCTCCTTGGCGAGTTTGCCGTGGCGATGGAGTAAGATTGCAGCGGGCCGGGCTCATTGGTTAAGACCTATCGCTACCGTGACCCCCGTGCTCGCATCTGGATACTGGGCCGGTTCGGTGTGGCGATTGCCGTTCCCAGCTTGGTTTTATTGCCGTGAAGAATCCGGGCAATTAGCGGTTCGTTTGCGAGTGCGAACAGAATCCCAACGTCACTTCTCGTTTTCAGGATGCGCATCGCGAGCGATGCTGTGTCGGGCCCTGGCGATCGGCACTTTCCTGGGCGCACGCAAGTTGTTAGATTGAAACCCTTTCGAGGCTGTAGCTCAGTCGGTAGAGCAACGGACTTTTAATCCGTAGGTCCTGGGTTCGAGTCCCAGCAGCCTCATTTCGGGCACGTTCGAAGTGGCGCGAGCGCTTCGGGGTTTCATCGTGGGCTTCCAACCCACCGGCACGACGACCTCAACAAACGTGCTCTGTTGCACCGCGAGGCGAGTGCCTCGCGGACCCGGAACAAAGTATCGCCGGCCGCCAAAATACCCTGGGCACGGGCTCAAGCTGAGCCGTGATGCTTGCTTTACGGATTCCGCCGTTCACGTGTTAATCTGTGACGGTCGGGCGGGAAGCTCCGCAGGTTCGGACAAGTTGAGCCACAGGCTGTCAGTCTGGCCGATAAGCCGGCAGGAGCAAAAGTTGAGCGTGCGAAGGGATGTGCATGAGGCGATTCGTTATTGTCGTCGGGATGCTGGCACTCATTGCTGGCGCGATTGCCCTCCTTTGGTGGTGGGAGCGCGAAACGAACGGGCGAGATCTGGTGCTCTACGGCAATGTCGACCTGCGACAGGTGGATCTGGCCTTCAATAACAGCCAGCGCATAACCGAGATAACTGTCCAAGAAGGAGACCATGTCAAACAGGGACAATGCATCGCCCGACTCGACACGGACCGGCTAGCGCCGCAGGTCGCGCGGGCCGAAGCCGAGTTGGCGGCACAGACGCAGGTCGTCGAGCGACTCCGCAGCGGCAGCCGTCCAGAAGAGATCGAGCAGGCGAGAGCGAACTTACGCTCGGCGAAGGCGGATGCCGCGAATGCTGAGCGGCAGTACCAGCGATTCCAACGGCTCTACAAGGAGTCGTCCGGAGGCGCTGTCAGCAGTCAGGACGTCGAGAACGCCGGAGCTACACTCGAGATCGCTGTCGCTCGAGTGCAAGTGAGCGAAGCCACTCTGGAACTTGCGATTGCCGGCCCGCGCAAGGAAGAGATCGCCGAAGCGGAAGCCCGACTGCGAGCGAGCGATGCGGAACTCGCCCTCTTACGACAGGAGCTCAGAGACTCCCAGTTGATTTCGCCCGTGAACGGCGTCGTTCGCACGCGGATCATGGAACCCGGCGAAATGGCCTCGCCACAGCGGGCCGTTGTGCAGCTCGCGATCGTCGATCCCAAGTGGGTTCGGGCATATGTCTCGGAGCCGGACCTGGGCAAGGTGCGACCCGGCGCGAAAGCCACAGTCACTGTCGACAGCTTTCCCGAGCGAAACTTCAGCGGCTGGATCGGGTTCATTTCGCCAGTAGCTGAGTTCACGCCTAAGCCGGTCCAGACGGAAGAGCTACGAACGAGCCTGGTTTACGAAGTGCGCGTGTTCGTCGAAGATCCGCAGGACGAACTGCGGCTGGGGATGCCCGCTACAGTCCATGTGCCGCTGTACGTGCCCATTGCCGAGGCTTCTGCCGGTAAGCCGCGAGCGCCAGTCGAACACGAGACTCCCGCAGCGCCCGCGCCTGACGCCTGAATCTGGGAGCGGTTTCGCCAATGCAGGCACTTCGCAACGAACCTGTACTCGTAGTCAGCGAGCTCTTGAAGACGTTTCGGCGCGAGACGGGTGAGGTCGTTCGCGCACTGGACGGCATCTCCACTCAAGTACGCCGTGGCACTGTTACGGCGTTGGTCGGTCCCGACGGCGCTGGAAAAACCACTCTGTTGCGACTCGTAACCGGCTTGCTTACGGCCGATAGCGGCATGCTCTCGGTACTTGGAGTCGATGTCGCCCGAGATCCCCAGGCAGTGCAGGACCGCGTAGGCTATATGCCCCAAAGGTTCGGCCTGTACGAAGATCTGAGCGTCATCGAAAACCTGAACCTGTACGCAGAGTTGAACGGCGTCTCGATCGCCGAGCGTCGTGAGCGCTACCCGAGACTGATGGAGATGACGGCGCTTGGACCTTTTGCCAACCGCTTGGCCGGCAAACTGTCGGGCGGGATGAAGCAAAAACTGGGGCTCGCCTGCACGCTCGTTCGAGCCCCGGAACTACTCGTCCTCGACGAGCCGACCGTGGGGGTCGATCCCTTGTCGCGGCGCGAACTGTGGGAAATCATCCAGCAGCTTGCGCGCGAGCAGCAGTTAACCGTGCTGCTCAGCACGGCATATTTGGACGAAGCTCAACGCTGTAATGAGGCGATTATTCTGCACGACGGGCGCGTACTAGCCCAAGGCCCGCCGGCTACCGTGAGCGAGTTGGCGGCCGGACGAACGTTTCTGGTGACTCCGCATCAAGGGCAAGCGGCCCGCAGTGTGCAGGCCAGACTCCTTTGTCAGCCGAATGTCGTCGATGCCGTTCCAGAAGGCGGGCTGGTCCGCGTCGTCGTGTCGGTGCCGGCCGATACGGAGGTTCTGCGTGAGCAGCTATCCGCTGGGCTGCCGGTTACTTCCGTAGCAGCAAGGTTTGAAGACGGCTTCATGATGCTGCTGCATCATGCCGCGGAGCCGCCGAATTCCGCGGCCGGGGTTTCCATTGAACATCCTACACCGTCTGCAGACGGTGAAGCAGCGGTCGAAGTGCACGAATTGGTTCGCAAATTTGGCGATTTCACGGCCGTCGATCACGTTACATTTAACGTGAAACGCGGAGAGGTATTCGGACTGCTCGGCCCGAACGGAGCCGGAAAGACCACAACATTTCGGATGCTTTGTGGGTTACTGCCGGCGAGCAGCGGGACGCTTCGCGTCGCAGGCGTCGATTTGCGTGCCGCCCGCGCCTCGGCACGACAGAACATCGGATACGTGGCGCAAAAGTTCTCTCTGTACAGTCAGCTGTCTGTCGCGGAGAACCTGGACTTTTTTTGCGGTGCTTACGGTCTGCGGGGTAAACTGCTCGCGCAGCGCGTGCAATGGGCGCTCAAGCAGTTCGAACTCGGACCGCTCGCCCAGCTTCCGGCAGGCCAATTGCCTGGTGGCTACAAACAGCGGCTGGCAATGGCAGTCGCGCTTGTACACGAGCCGTCGATCCTATTCCTGGATGAACCCACCAGTGGCGTTGATCCTCTTGCGCGGCGCGAGTTTTGGCAGCGGATTACGGCGCTGGCGGAACAGGGCGTGACGGTCATCGTCACAACCCACTTCATGGAAGAAGCCGAGTACTGCGATCGCGTGGCCGTGCTCGATGGCGGCCGGGTTCTGGCCCAAGGGACTCCCGCGGAGCTCCGCTCGCATGCCGACTCGACTGCCATGGCGTCAACAATGGAAGACGCTTTCATTGCCATTGTTGAGAAATCTCGGACCGGAAACGGCAACGGCCACCGCGATCCCAAACGCGACGGATACGTCCTGGATACTTTGCTCGCTGGAGCGGCGCCGCAATGTCTGCCGCCCAAGGCTCGACGTATCTGGGCGCTGGTCCAGAAAGAATCCTGGCAGATGGTCCGCGATGCCAGCAGTCTGGCAATCGGAATCGTGTTGCCAGTGGTGCTTATCCTGTTGTTCGGTTACGGGCTCTCACTTGACGTAACAGATGTGCCCGTGGCGGTTGTGCTGGACGAGCCCTCACCGGATGCGCTCGACCTGGCAGCGGCCTATCAACTCTCGCCAACCTTTCGTACGCGCGTGCTCACGGGAATGCCTCGAGCGCGCCAGATGATGATCGCGAGAGAGATTGATGCCATCGTGCAGGTTCGCTCCAATTTCGGCCGCAAACTTGCACTCGGCGAAGCCGAAGTTCAAATCCTGATCCATGGAACCGACGCGAATCGCGGCCGTATTCTGCAGGCCTACACCGAAGCCGCGGTCGGGAACTGGCGGGCGCGTCGCGCGGCCGAGGGTCGCCTGATCGATGGCGATCCGGTGCGTGTGCAGGACCGATTGTGGTTTAACGATGCTAACGAAAGCCGCTACTTTCTTGTGCCGGGCCTGATCGTGCTCATCATGACGCTCATTGGCTCGTTCCTCACCACGCTTGTGATGGCTCGAGAGTGGGAGCGAGGAACGCTCGAGGCGCTTTTTGTGACGCGAGTCCGCGTCGGCGAAATACTGCTGGGCAAGACAGTTCCTAACTTTGCGCTGGGAATGATCGGCTTGGCTCTATGCATCCTGACCGCCCGAATCCTGTTCAACGTCCCGCTACGTGGTTCGCTGTGGCTGCTGACGGCCAGCTCCATGCTCTACTTGATTGTGGCACTGGCTGTTGGGCTTCTAATCTCTGGCGCCGTGAAGAGCCAGTTCGTGGCCAGCCAAGTCACGATCCTGATTACATTTTTACCCGCGCTGATGCTGTCGGGATTCCTGTTCGACCTTCGCAGCACGCCGGCGTTCGTCCGCGGAATCACGTATGCTCTGCCCGCCCGTTACTTCGTGACCATCCTGCAAACGGTCTTTCTGGCGGGCAACGTCTGGCAGGTGATCTCGCCGGCGCTTGTCGTCCTGCTTGTGATGTCCGTCTTGCTGTGGACACTGGTGCGATTTACTACGAAGAAACGGTTGGTTTAGAGGACGCGACGATGATCGACTCCATCTCACGCGTCCTGTCGCTGACTCTGAAGGAACTGCTGGCGGTGTTCAAGGACCCGCGCGGCCGATTCACCGTTTTCGTGCCGCCACTCTTGCAGACGTTGATCTTTGGTTACGCCGCGACCTTTAATCTGAATAACGTGCCTTATGCTGTTGTAGACAACGATGGCGGGCCGGCCTCGCTGGAACTCCTTGCCCGGCTTGACGGGTCGGGCATTTTTCACCGCGTCGCAAAACTCGACAACGCTAATCAAATCGCCGACTGCGTAAATCATCGCGAGGCGTTGGTCGTGTTGCAAATCGGAGCCGACTTTCAGCGGCGGCTGGAGCGTGGCCGTCCGGCTGACTTGCAAGTGATTGCCGACGGGCGCAATTCCAATACAGCGGGCACGGCCATCGGATACATCAATTCGATTGTCGCCAGGTTCAATGCGGACTGGCGAAGCGAGAAGGGACTGGCTCCATCGCCCGTAAAAATTGAATCGCGGACTTGGTTCAACCCAAACCTGGAAACGCGCTGGAACATGGTGCCGGCTCTGATTGGCACGCTCACGATGCTGCAAACTCTGCTGTTAACTTCGCTGTCGGTGGCCCGCGAACGCGAAAGCGGCACGTTCGATCAATTGCTTGTCACTCCGATGCTGCCGATAGAACTCATGGCTGGTAAGGCGATTCCCTCACTGATCATCGGCACCGTGCAGGCAACGACGATCCTGCTGGTTGCCCAACTCTGGTTCGAGATCCCGTTTGCAGGCTCGTTCCTGACGCTCTACGTGGGAATCTCCTTCTTTCTGTTCGCCGCCGTAGGCATCGGGCTGCTGATTTCATCAGTGGTTGGCACCATGCAGCAGGCGTTGCTGTTTACCTTCGTGCTCGTGCTGCCATTCACGCTTCTTTCGGGCCTGACGACGCCGGTTTCATCCATGCCGCGATTCCTGCAAGGATTGACCCTAGTCAATCCGCTCCGCTACGCAATCAGCCTGACTCACCGGATCTATCTGGAGGGAACGGGACTCACGTACCTATTCTCCGACCTGTGGCCGCTAGCGCTTATCGCTCTCGTCACATTGTCAGCTTCGACCTGGATGTTCCGTCATCGACTGGCATAGCGTCAATCACCACTCCAGCAGCGCCGCCAGGAACTCATCTGAATCCTCCCAGTCGACTTCCGATTCGATGCCGAGAGATGTTTCCGCCTTGCTCTCAATGAGCTCGGGTATGGCTACGACCACTTCCAAAGCGGCGGCGGCTTGCGCCTTATAGACCACTGAAAGACCAATTGCCGGAGCTTCCGTCTTCGAACTTGCCATAAGCGAGGCGATTGCCGAGGCCACAGCTTCCCGGCGCAGACTATCGTCGCTCACCAGTGCCATTCGCTCGGCGGCTGGGGAACTTCCCACCAGATTGAGCCGCAGCAGCAACCCGCCATTCGCCCGTGCGATCAATTGATCGCCGGCACTGACAACACCGTTGCGGTCAAAGTCGTAAATGCTGGTAACAGGCTGACCAATTCCCGGATTCGCGCGTGCGCCAAGTTCATCCCCAGCACTCGTCGAGAAGAAGGCGGGCGGAACGTTGACGAATGTGTCTCCCACTCGACTTCCAAAATAGAACACATCGGAGCCGGGCAGGCCTGTCGTGGTATTGAACCCTCCGGCCGCATCGTCGCCTTCGACCGTGACTTCCAGCCACGAGTTGGCAATGGCACCATCCGCCCAGATGATCACAACACGATCTGAGCCCTCTTCCCCGGCGCCCGCCCGCAGTGTGACAAGCATGGGCGCGGGAGCATCCACCCAGGTCTCCGGCGAATCATTGTTGCCGACGCGAAACTTGAAGTCGCTCACGTCCAGCGGGCCATGATTGCCTATGATGTCGATCATGATGCCGTTGATGCCGCGTGAAAAGCTGCTGACATGGAGAGCCTCGGCGAGACCGGATCCAGCCTGATACGCGGATTTGTCGGTCGCAATTGCCGCGTCATCGCTCGCGTTGGCGCCGGGATTACTGCCATCGAATTTGGAGTTATTGTAGAAGAGGTGTCGCCCTATGACCTCACTCGGTCCGTATTCTCCGGTGTACGAGATGCGATGGATCTCTCCGCCACGCGCGAGGTAATACAGATTGCCGGTGGCATCGACCTTGAGATCCACGGGGCCGAAGGTCGTGAGACTGCTCGCGAAGGGTTTCGAAGTATCGGGGACGTCCACGGTGCCAGGCTCCGCTGGATCGAAGTAGCGAATGAAGCCGGCTCCGGCATCGGCAAAGAAATACTTCCCGGCAAAGGCGGCTCCGAATTGACTGTTGGCGGGATAGAATGCTCCGCCCGTGATGTTAACCGCGGCTGGTGTCGGCGCATCGTTCGAGTGATTGTAGGCCATGATGGGATCGTGATAGTTGGTCCAAGGCGGGGGCGAGCCATCATTTTCGAAACCTTCCCAGACCGGAGCATTGCTACCGGCCCAGCCGAAATTCGCACCCGCCTCGCCCGCGTTGATTTCCTCCCAGGATGCTTCGCCGACGTCGTTGATGAAGACGCGCCCATCTACTGGATCAATGGCAAAGGTGTATGGGTTGCGCAAACCCAGGGCCCAGATCGAACCTTGCCAGTCGCTTCCGCTGCCGGTGAAGAATGGATTGTCACTGGGGTTCGAGCCGTCCGCATTCAGTCGGAGCATCTTGCCGAAAGGCGTATTGAGCTGCTGCGAAACGTGCGTGGCCTGCTGCGCACCGGGCGGATCGTAGTTATGGTCGCCGATCGCGACGTACAACTTGCCGTCTGGACCAAAGTGTATCGCTCCACCATTGTGATTGGTATCGCCATTGGTCCCGAGATTATTGTCCTCGTCCTCGGGCGGGAATTCACGAATCAGTTGAGGACTGGTAAGCGTCGGCGTATTGCCTCCGGCGCCACTGACGGTGAATCGGACAACCTGATTGTTGGCCGGATCCGTCGGGCTTGTTCGGCCGAGCGTGTAGTACAGATAAACGAAGTCCTGGTTCGGACCAGCTCCGTCGTAGTTCGGTGCGAAAGCGATACCCAGCAAGCCACGTTCGCCGCTGGAATCGACGGCCAAGTCAATTGCGGTGTGCGTTGTGCCGTCGCCGCGCACCAGTTTGACATTGCCTGACTGCTCAAGCACCCACAGCTCACCGGTCGGCGAAAAATCCATCGCCGTTGGGCTGGAGAGATTGCTGCCGGTCGTGACAAGGGTCTCTGAGAAACCAGGCGGTAAGGTTGTCAATGCCAGCCGCTCTTCGAGCGACTCCAGCCCAAGTTGAGCATTGAGGGATCGCTTCGCCGAATGACGTGCCGATACACCACGCCGGTGTGACTGCGCAAGACGAGCGCGTGCCGCGAGAGAGTTCGCGAGCATCATGGGTCGAGCCTCCGTTCCGAAAGGGTTGCCCCCTGGGAATACGTTACCACAATTGCCGCACTAATGCGATCAACGGGCACGAGGGCGTGCTGGCGATTCATCAAGAATCGCCGATCCTGCCGTTCACGACAGGCAAACTGCAAACAACGGACCAAAGTTTTGCACCGCTCGCCAAACGCGCCCAGTTGGCCGTGACAACACGACCAAAGCGCGTATGCTAGACTGGCGAAGGCGGTCCGAACCCCCGCCGCTACCGCACGCTTTCGGGAACCAAGGAGTATCCACTATGCCTCGACTGGTTTTGATTTGTGCGATGATACTGGGAACTTTGATTGGGGCCGCGGCGCGTGCCGAGGATGATCTCAAGCCCTCGATCACTGTCGCCGGCCATGGCGAGGTCCAAGTCACCCCCGACCAGGTGTCGGTCACCGTTGGCGTTACGACCGAAGCCAAGACTGCGGCCGAAGCCCTCCAGGCAAACTCTGCCCGCATGACGGAACTGATGAAGTCACTGAAAGCCCACGACATTGCCGACAAGCACATTCAGACCTCCAATTTTAATGTCAGCCCTCAGCAAGTATTTGATCGGGACGGCAAACCTCCCAAGCTGGTGGGCTACACGGTCACCAACCAAGTCACAGTCAAAGTGCTCGAAGTAGCGCGCCTTGGCGCCATCCTCGACGCCGTTGTTCAAGCTGGAGGCAATCAAATCCAGGGGGTTAACTTTTCCGTGGCCGATCCGCAGCCGCACCTCGACCAGGCGCGCCGCAAGGCGATCGCTGACGCACGGCGGCGGGCGGAAACCTACGCCGATGCCGCCGGCGTGAAGTTAGGTGGCCCACTCTTGATCGGAGAGCAATCGGCCTCGCCGCCGCGGCCGATGTATGCGATGGGAGCGCGGATGGCAGTCGCCAGCGCCGACGTGCCGATTGCAACGGGCGAACAATCGATCGACGCGCATGTGACTGTCACGTACGAGATCGCGAAATAACATACCCCTAAACGCTGGCCGCTACTCGTCAGCAGCTCGCTTGCGTTTGGGTTCGCCGTGGGCGGCAATCGCCGGCGGACGTGCGTCAGCATACTTTGCGAGCGCAGCCGTCAGCTTCTGATGGCTGGCGACGGCTGCGCCTGATAGTGCTGACGTGTCGAGGGGTTGATGTTCCTCCGGATCGCTCTCGACATCGAACATTTTGCCATCCCGGTAAAGCTTGAACTGATTGTCGCGCGCGAATTCGAATTCCGGTTCAGCGCCGCCGGATCGCGCGTACCAGCAGTAGATCCAGTCCCGTCCCTGCTGCGTCTTCCCTGTAAGTTGGCCCACCAAGCTGCGGCCATCCTGGGCGAGGCCAGTGGGGATGGGTACGGATGCTGCTTCACAGATTGTCGGCAATAAATCCGTCGTATCGCTGACGTTCTCCAGCACGGTGCCAGCCGGAATCGTCCCCGGCCAGCGAGCCAGGAATGGGACGTGCGTACCCGTATGAATTCGCAGTCCTTTGCCGCCTTTCACGACTCGTTCGCCCATGCGCGAAGTAATGCCGCGCCCGGTGCCGTTGTCGCCAATGACGATCACCAATGACCGCTCGCTTAGCCCTTGCTTATCGATCGTTTCGAGCAATCGACCGATCAGCTTATCCGCGTAGGTGACCATGTCAGCGAAATGCTTGGGGTGATTCTGTGATCGCTCGTCGGCTGTCGCGGGGTCCCAGTCGGCACTAGCGGGTGTTGGCTGAAACGGCCCGTGAGTCAGAATCATCGGGTAGTAAAGTAAGAACGGTTCGGCCTTGTGATGGGTGATAAAGTCGCATGCATATTTGTTGACGATGTCCGGTCCATAGCCGCCGTCCTTCAAGTCCATGTGCTTGCCATCGATCTCGAGCCCAGCATTCGCATAGCGAGGCGGACGTCGATCGAGCTGCCAGAGGCAATACTGATCAAACCCGAAATGTGAAGGAAGCGCCATGTCGCGTCCCAACTGCCATTTTCCGGCAATGCAAGTGCGATAGCCGGCTGCCTTGAATAAGTGGGCAAACGTGGTTTGAGCCGGATCGAGGTGGCCAAAGTGCGTATAGTTTCGCACATTGGACTGCCCGGTCATGAGCTGCACCCGGGTGGGAGTGCACAGCGGCTGAGCGTGGAACCGCGTGCCGCGCGCCCCCTCGCGCGCAATTGCATCCATGTGTGGGGTCTGATAAGAGGTGCTCCCGTTCGCACCGACGCATTCGTAGCCGAAGTCGTCGAGCATCACGAGCACCACGTTTGTGGGTGCGGCCGATGCCGAAGCAGTGACCAGCACTAGCAGCGCAAGAACACCAAGCAGCACCTTGCTAGCCCTTTTCTGATCACACATTTGGATTTCAGAAGTCACACTTAGGGACTCGTTGACGGTAAATCTATCAGATTTCCATCGGCCCGGTTTCCCAGGTGGTGCCAAAGTTCGAGTTCGATGTCTTCCGCCAGGAACTCCACGCGACCATCGCCGAAGGCGACGTTGGAACCACCGACGTGCGCGCTAGCGAAACCACCGACATAAAGTACCGCCGCGTCGTCTCCTTCGCCTTCAACCGGCGCCGGTACGCCCGGCGTCTCGTCCACAGGGCTATTGAGCGCGAGTCCCGTGTTGCGGAGTGTTGCGCGCGTCCCGCTCAGCCAACCGAGATCGCCCGGAAACGCTCGCTTTTCGCTGGCAAAGATGGTGTGGGCCGCCCCGTCGGAAATGTCATCGTGTCGAAGCCTGCTATTCAGAAACAGCACGCCGTGGTTGTCGGCCGCAATGGGGGCTTCGACGTCATTGCTGCAACCCGCATAGTTGGAGCTTCCCGGCACGTCGTCGGGCTCCGAGGGGCACACAAACACGCGCGGCCAGTAGGCTCGCACTTTCTCGTTCGCCGGATCGTAGACGGACTTCGTGCGATCGATCTGGTCGTAAGCCACCCGTTCGTCGAAATACGGTAGCAGCTCGATCAACCAGCCCTGGTGAAGTCCCTTGGCCTCATTTCGGATGGGGCCGTCAGGATTGATCACGCCAGCGGGATAGTATTCGTAGGAATTTTCGTAACCGGCCACGCCGAGCAAGATCTGCGACAAGTTGGCCATGCACAAGTTGCGGCGTCCGGCTTCGCGAGCCGCCATCATGGCCGGCATCGTCATCGCGACGAGCACCCCGATGATGGCGATGACGACCAAAAGTTCCACAAGCGTGAATGCTTTTGAAGGGGTTCGTGAATGCATCATGACGCCGGTTCCTCGGCTGGAATGGTGATTGATTGTGCACGCGAGCGCCGCACGAACAAGTTCGATCCGACGCCCATCTCTGCAGACACTTCGAGCTGGCGAGAAGTCGAGCCTTCACCGGCGGGAGCGACGGTGATCTTTACTTGAGATGCTGCCACCGAGTCCGTGGCCGGTTGCCAGGTTTCGCCTGTGTAGTCCGCACTGGCTTGAACTCGCAACAGAGCGCGCGTGACTGCCGCATCGGCCAGTAGCTCGGTCTGCATCGCAGATTGATAGCTGCGAACCTGCCGCCGCTCGAGAGCGATCAGCCGCAGCCAGAATGTCAGCAGCATGGCGCACAGCGTCAGGCACGCCAACACTGCCAGCAGCAGTGTACCGCGACGCTGATTCTGATTAGCCTTCCGCGGTGCACTAGTCATGGCTGCTCCTCCGCAGTGCCTGATTGATTTCGCAGCACGGCCAGAATCGAAAAGCTTCCAGAAAGTTCAGCGGCAGAACCGGCAGGGTGAGCCAGGCGACCGATCGTGAGTTCAACTTCCCGGCGATGTTCGTCGAGTTCGAGCGAGAGTGGCTTAAAGCCAGGTAGGGCAAATAAGTCACGGGCGACGGCGCCGCCGCCTTCGGAAACGGCCCGTTCAACACCCCTCGCGGCGATCGAATAGATCACCGTTTTCGGCCCCACAGTGAGTGAAAGCTTCTCTGCGGACTGCCTCGCCTGGTCCTCCGGTTCATTCGCCACACGAGCCCCCGCGGCAGCATGCACATCACGGCGAAACTGTTGACTCAAACGTCCCAGGTTTGACAGGAACTGTTGGTGCTCTTTGGCCTGCAGGTTGACCGCGAAGAGTCGCGACATGATCAGGCCGAGCATCATCACCACGCCGGCAGCAATTAAAATGCCCAGCAGTAGCTCCACCAACATGATCGCGCGATGTTTGCGTTTCACGATGGGTCCTCCACGGCTTCCTGAAGTGGCTCGGATGGAGTTGCTGGAGATGCAGCGTCCGAGGCAGCCGCAGATCCGGATTGTGGAAATGCCCATGTAACCAGCCGGACGGGCGCATCCGAACGGCCATGGGTTGCCCGCCAGGTCAGTTCGACCCCCACGCGCTTGGCCGGCACTTCGGAACTGTCTTCGTCGACCGTCCAACAGACGTCGCTTTCGGGTAGTAACTGCCCGGCATTGGTGGAAGTCGTTATTTCGCGGAGCGACTCTGCGGATAGTTGCTCATACGGAATTATGCTTGCGCGATCCAACAGATTCGCGGCATGCTCAAGCGCGATGGCGCGACGTTCGTTCGCGCGACGTTCGCGGGCTGTGGTCGAGACCATCTGGATCACCAGCACAAACAACGCGGCCAGGATCGCGAGGGCGACGAACACCTCAACTAGCAAATACCCACGGCGACGCATGCGACGATTCCTAAGAGAGCTGTTGGATCAGTTTCACAAGCGGGGTGAAGTAGGCCAGCGCAAATGCTCCCACCAGCAACCCCATCGTCAACACAAGCAGCGGGAAAGCGAACTCTTCGAACATCCTCAAGCGATGTTCCGCGCGACGCTGGTAGCTGTTTCCGAGTTCCTCGAGTGCCCAGGCCAGGTTTCCGTTTCGCTCTGCAGCGGACAACAAAGCCAGATCGCCTCTCGCGACGAGTCCGCGCTTGCGGAAACCTTCCTGCCAAGAGGCGCCGCGCTGCAAGTCTCGCAACACGCGATCCAATCGGCGGCGGATCCACCCTCGTGGATGCAGTCGAGCCATGGAATCGATGGTTGTCACAAGTGGCTTGCCTTTCTGAACCGGTATCGCCAAGAGTCGCAACAGCGGCCCGACCTCGAGCAGGCGAACCGTCGTCGCTAAGCCGGGCAAGATCGGTCGCGGAATGCCCCGTCTCTGCAGCCAGACGAACAGCAGGCAAATCCCGAGCAACATCAGGCCCCACGGTAGTAGGCCGGAGTTAAGCACGGCATTTACTGCAATCGTCGAAGCGGGCAACCTGGCATCGAAGTCTTCGAAAATCGTTACAAACGAAGGCATGATCTTGAGCTGCGTGAAGGCCACGAGGATGAACGCAACGGGGAGCAAAAATGCGAGCCAAGCAACCGACGGCGAGAGCAGCGGACGGCTGGCGTCGCGAGCGACCGCCGCCGCATTGAACGCACCACGCAGATCAGCCGTATCAGTTCCAACGCGGACCGCCAACGGCGCCACCCTGGGCAGCGCGCCGCTGGTCCACGTCACTGAATCGGCCAGATCAACGCCAGCGGCGAGTTGCTCGGCCAGCCGTCTGGCATTGTGAGCACTTCGTCCGCCCTGCTCATCGGCGACCGCCAAGGCCATCGGCGCAAGCGGAGCGTTACGCTCGGCGGCGATTGTCATGGCGGCCCACAGCGACTGCCTCTGAACTTCGCGGTAGCGGTGGCTGGCCTGCCAGGCCGCAGCGAAAAGGATGAAGGCCACCAGGATTCCCGCGTAGCTTCCAAGCGTAAATGCCACGGCGAACAGCCCCAAAGTCATGAACACCAGGCCGAACACCCGGACGACTCGCTCCGCCAAATCCGCCTCGGCAGTGTCAATGAAGCGGGCTGTAAACCAGGCGACCAGGCCGATTCCCAGAACCGCCAAGGAACCCAAGATCGCCACGATGCGCGTTTCAAAGTCTGAGGAATCCTCGGAATACCCATTCCAAGAAAACAGCGACACGAGCGACACGAGGACGTACGAGACTGCAGCCATAAGCAGGAGAGCCGAGATCGCCACCAACACGAAGACTAGCGCGGGGAGCACCGCCTTCAAGAGTTGCAGGCGCAAACTAAACCGCTTGGCTGTGAGTTCGCCCGCCGCGTTCAGTGCCTCTGGCAATGCGGCGTGATTCTCTCCCCACTGCGCCCATTGCGCGACCGTAGCGGGGAAAACTCGTTGAACATGTAACGCACGCACCAGCGATTTGCCGCGGATGATCTCCTCGCGCGCCATGGCGGCGGCATAACCGTACAAGGGATCGCGGCATGCGCCGCTTGTAAGTCGAAGAGCCTCATCCAGCGGAAGTTGTTGGCGGATTAACTCGCCCAGCAATCCGCAAAAGTCGGTCAGCCCGCGATTCTTCCAGCACGGCCCAAGGAGCGGGATCGCACTCAGCAGCCAGCTCACGGCAGTGCGGCCCCCGCTGAGCGTCAGTACCACGACAACCATGATCGCCACCAGGGTAGTGCCCAGCAGAATGCGCGGCAGCCAATACGATACGACGTTCATGACCGCCTGTTCTTGCGAGGAGCCGGCGGATTCAGAGTCCCAATTCGTGAGTGGGCTGTCCAGCGCCACGCCGGCCAATGGCGGAAGCACGTCCCAAGAGACATACAACATCCAGGCCAGGAGAATCGCCGCCAACAGTAGCGGATAGGCAATCGCCTGTCTGAATTGGCGCGACATCTCGTCCACGCGTTGTTGATGCACAAGCAAGCGATCGAGTGTTTGCGACATGTCGCCGCGGGAAAGCGCGGCCCCCAACGTCTGGCGATAGTGCTCGGGCAGCGAGTCCCCCAGCGTATCGAGAACCTGCTCGAGTGATCGGCCGGCCGCAAGCTCGGCGGAAAGAACTCGATACGCATTCTGCAGTGCAGGCGTCGAAGCATCCTCTGCCAGGGCTTGCAGTCGCCCAGAGAGCGGCACTCCCGCCTTGGCGAATTCCCCAAGATAACTCGCCAGTTCTGCGGCCTCGCTGGCGTTCAGCTGTGAGATCTGCACCGCCTTCAGCTCGATGCCTGTAAAGCCGCGCGCCGCCAACGCTGCCAAAGCCGAATCAGCATCGACAGCCGCCGTTATCCCCTGCACGGCGGCCCCGTGAGCATCGTGTGCCTGGTACTCGAAACGCTTCATGGTTGCACCCGCATCGAGTTGGGCATCGGCTGGGAAAGTGCATCCAACATCTGGGTGAACGGAATGAAAAAGGTCAGCCCATAGACAAGACCGATGGTGACGCCGATCGTCAGCACGAGGATGACCGGCAGCCATACCGTCGTCCAGGCCGATATTCGCTCGACTTGCCTGCGCTGGCTTGCCGCCACATTACGCGCCATTCCGACGATTGACGACTGCGACATTCCGCTGCTGATCAGCATTGCCAGGGATGCGGGTAGTGCGAGTCCGGAGAGTTGCTCCGCGGACGGTGCTTGCCCTGCCTCGAGCCGCCGAGCGACATCTTCGGCGGCGGCTACGCGGCGCGGATCGTTCGTGCACGCCAGGGCCAAACGCACCGCTTCGGGCAGGGGAAGATGGTGCTCGATCAAGAGTGCAAACACTTCAGCGACCCAGGCATTCTGGGCCGCGAGGGCCGTGCTGCCGAATAATGGTAGCCGACGCCACGCACCCGGTGCGCCGATCGCCATCGAGTTGCGATTGCGCAACCAAATTACGATAGCCGTCGCCCACAAGAGCACCGGCGGCAAAACAGCCAGGGGAAATCGCAGACTGGTCGCGGGAAGCGGAGCTCCCGCTGAGAGAAACTGGGCAATGCGCGAAAACGTCACAAGATAGCGCGGCGGATGCGCCTCATACATCAGGGCGATTGAGGGCACGACGAGTGTGAGAAACACGACGATCAGCCCATAGGCCAGCGTCAGCAAGATCAATGGGTAGATAAGCGCAAGTCCCACCGACCGCTGAAGCTCGCGGACGCTGCGAGAACTCTCCGCTAGAGCTTCGAGCGCCGCAGGAAGTCGTCCGCTGCGCAATCCCGCCCTGACGACCGCGCGGTAGACCGCTGGAACACGAACGGCAGGGTCGGCCAAGGCTTCGTCGAGTTCCTGGCCGCGAGCGATTGCCGATTCAAGCGAGACAATCGTCTTGCGAAGTGGACCGGCCAGGTCGTTCCGCATGCTCGCCAGGCCGAGATCGAGCGGAATGCCAGCCCGAACCAGACCGGCAATCTCGTCGTTGAGTTCGACCAGATTATTGATAGACACGCTCGCCGCCACGACAGTGCTCCGAATGACAGGACCGGCAAAAGCGACGTCGGCCTATTGATAAGGAGCGAGCGCTGTTGAATCGCCAGCGTTCTGCAATCTGACGGGAAGCCCCTTCTCCCGAGTGGCCGCTGCTGCCTCCAATATAGCCAAAGGCGAACGAGAAATGCCAGAGTTATTCCCGGCCACCCAACTCCAATCGCCCATAGCCGAGTACACGGCGAACTTCGGCCGGACTCGTTTGCCCAGTCTCGACCGCCGCGCTCGCTCGGGTCATGCGATCAACCATACCCGCCGCGATGGCGCGGTGTTCGATTTCGGCCAGGGCGCTACATGCCAGGATCGCGTCACACAGGTCTTTGTCGTGCAGCGGCAGAATTTCGACGAGGACCATCCGCCCTCGGTAGCCCGTGCCGCCGCACAGTTTGCAGCCCCGCGGCAGCCAGGCACGCTGCACCGGGAGTTCCAGAAAGTCCGCCGATTGGCGCGTTTCTTCGCTGCACTGACAAAGCTTGCGGACTAGCCGTTGGAACAGCACCGCGGAAAGTCCGCTACGGAGCGAGTAAGCCTCGAGCCCCATGTCCAGGAGCCTGCGCACGGCACTTGCCGCGCTGCCGGCGTGAAACGAACTCAGTACCAACTGGCCAGTGAGCGCCGCCTGCAAGACAGCCGCGGCCGTGGCGGCATCGCGGATCTCACCCACCATGATGACTTCGGGATCCTGCCGCAACACGCTTCGCACGGCTGTCGCCAGGTCAAAATCCTGATGTGCGCTGAGCTGGGATTGCGATACGCCCGGAATGGCAATTTCGATGGGGTCCTCCAGGGTCACGATGCTCCGCAAGGAATGCCCCCGATGAACGAGTTCGTGCAGGCATGCATAGAGCGTGGTCGTCTTGCCACTACCTGCGGGACCGACAATCAGAATCGCACCAGAGGTTTCATCGAGTTGAGCACTCAGTTCAGCGGTCACATCCGCTGGCAGCGACAAGGAGCTGATGTCCCGAAACCGTTCCAAACCACCAAACAGCCGCAGGACGGCGCGTTCGCCATGCAGCGTGGGAAACGTGCTTACCCGCACTTCAAAGTTGCCGGCGCCATCGGCGCCTTGCATGCGTCCTTCCTGGGGAGTCTCCGTGCGGTAGGTGAGCAGCCCGGCAAGGACCTTGATCCTAGTGACCACGTTAGTCGAAGTGCCCGGAGAGAATTGGCCCACGGAATGAAGCACGCCATCGACGCGCAGACGCACCTGCAATCCATCCGCGGTGGGCTGCAGGTGAATGTCACTTGCGTCGGATGCTCGTCCAACTTCGACCAGGGCATGGACGAACTGAGCTGCGTAGTCATCTCCCGCCGGGTCGAGCGCAGCCAGCACGTGAGTCAACGCATCGAACAAGGGACGCTTCCAGGCAGAATGAAGGGCAGCCTCATGACCAATCGCGGCAACGGCACTCTAATCCCAGATGCCTTCGGGAATCGGCTTGGCTTCGACGACTTCAATCGCCACCTGATTGGGACCTTCGACGATGAAGCTCTTCATCTTGAAGCCCGGCTTCTGACTGATGGGCTCGAGAATCTTCACGCCGGCCGCCTGCATCCGATCGTAAACCGGTTGGATCTCGCGATACGAAAAGCCGAGGCGATCAATCGGGCGTCCGCGCGTGGGTTGAATCTCCTTGAGCGGTTCGTCCGGCCACCAAGGTGGCGACGGCGAAACATCGGGCTTGCCGAAAAAGATCATCAGCACATTGTCGGCCTGGATGAAGTTCATCCAGATGCCGGCCAGGGTGTCCATGCTGCCCTTCGGCCTGGGACGGTTGGGAATTCTTGGCTTCAGTCCCAGGTGGGTCGCATACCAGTTCGTGGCCGCATTCACGTCATCACAAAAGAAGTGCACGTGGGCAAAGCGGTGATGCCCCATCGTATTGATCTCAATCAGTTCCTTGTCCGGCCCGCTGAGATACATGTAGTAGTTGTCGGGGCCACCCAGCGGCGTGAGGGGCGTATGAATCGTTACGCCGTGTCGCTTCCACCACTCGTATTCATTCTTGACGTCGACTCCGCCCCAGCCGATGTGCCAGATTCCCGTGTTCAGGCGGCTGTCTGGCGGTTCGTCGACTTTGTTGAGCAGCAGGAACGATCGCTCGGTGAACAGTGCGTCACTGGCGCCGCGAAACTTGATCGGCACGGCGCCGAACACCCGGCTGTAGAATTTGAGCGAATCCTTAGGATTGGTGACGTTGAGCACGACGTGGTGAAATCGTGCGGGCTCATCGGCGATGACGTTAGAGGACGCAAGTACCGTAAAAAGAGCCGGGAGGAGGATGGCCGTTGCACGAAGTGAAGCGAGGCGAATCATCCGCAAGTCTCCTGAGGCACGTTGTGGAGTGCGACGTGGAAGCGATCCGGCTGCAGGTATCCTTGTGCCAGTCCGCTCACCAATATAACTTCCGCACCGGCCGCTCGCACTCCGCAGAGGAGACTCTCTCTTGTCAACCGTCAAAAGCCGGTAAACCTGCTCTGAGCAACGCTGGTGCCGGGCAATATCTGGCCATTCGCATCACCAACGTATGCCCGAATTCGGTGGGCACCTGGGGCGATTGCAAAGAAGCCACCATCAGCGATTGTGGTGACTGGCGGGTTGTCATCCAACTGGACGTAGACTTGAGCACCGACTGGCAGCGTGCCGTTGACGTTATAGCGTACGCGCAGATAAGACGTTGTCGTGAAGCTGTTGTCCCAGGGTGTCAGTAAGACCACTCTGGGTGCGGACGGCGACGACTGAATAGGCGCAACCAGTCCTGCGACTTCGGGGCGACTCGCTTTCGCCGACGAGGGTGCCACGGCTCCTGCGACCGCGATACCATACTGCGCCCAGTTCTGAGCGTTCGTCAGTCCCCTGGCCGGTGAGCCGATTTCCGCCCTGTTGCGAGTGCCGAGTATCTCTGGATTGGTTTGCGGCACGATATAGTTTGCGGCTTGCTCGTGGTAGAAGACCTGGAAGTCGTCGCCCGCCATCCGGTTGTAGGAGTAGACACGCACGACGCTTTGCCGCGTGTAGTCGATGTAGTCCCCAGTCAGGCTCATCAGAATATTGACCGGTTTCTGAACCTTCGACGGCAACGACGGTCCCGCGGGGACTTCCGTTGGCAGTTCAAACTTGACGTTGCGGAGTTCAATGATGCTGGTCGCTGTGGGCAAACCCTCTTGTGGGGGCGAAACCAGAACATTGATGTAGTTCTTCAATACCGAGTTCGAGATTACCGTAGGCTTACCACTTCCAAACTGGCTGCTGTCGTTCGTCGGAGCTCTGATCCCCAAATACAACCCTTCCAGTCTGGAATTCGTGACCAGAGTGGTCAGACTCTCATAGAGTCGTAAATCCAGACCGGTAGCTCCTGCGTCGTTTCGATTGCGAGCGTTGACGTCACCAAGGATTACCAAGCCCCTAAACTGGACGTCTCTGGTGTGATACGCCCAGACGCCTTTGAAGTGAATGTGCCACAAGCGGAGGTTGATGATGTGGGTGGGAGCCTGACCTCCCAAGTTGTTGTTGCCGTTAATGTAGGCGGCCCAGAGGCCTATCGGAGAAATTCCATAGGCTTCGTTGTTGAGCATCGGCGTCGAAGGAGTTGACGTCCCATCAACGGATTGAGCGGGATCATGAATGTCAGCTCCCCTAAAAAGGGGTAAACGCCCAGGATTCAGGTTGTATCCGCTAATCACGAAGCCGGCAAAAGTGTTGTTGGCAGCGACGTTTCCGGTGATAAGATTTCCGCCGCGCCGAAACCAGAACCCCACGCCCCCTCTTCCAAAATCGTTCTCAAGGGTCCCATCCTTCCCGTCGTCATACGTGCCCTGCATGCGGATGGAAATGTTATCGCTAATCGTATTCCCGATCTCCGTTCCGTCCTCCGTGACAATGCCGGAACCTTGGGCATCGTAGACGACATTCCGGTCAACGAGTCCATAGCTGGCGCCATGCAGAGCCATACCCCATTTTCTTGACCCGTGGATCGAGTTTCCTACCATCTCAAACTGAAAACCAGTGTTGGTTGGATTCTCCGGGCCCATCAAGTGATGCAAGTGCACCGAATACCGACCAACCTGGTTGGTTCCCACGTGCATAACGGAGCCATGTTCGTCAAACGTCGTGTTATCGAGCGGGCGAAGCGCGTCGGTTCTGCCCAAATCTCGAAACTCGGCATACGAAACGCTCACATCGGCGCGCGCGGTAAACATCGTATGCCCTCGTGTCCCGCTGGGATTCTCCGAGCGAATCACGACATTCCGATCGAGCAGTGCCACATGTGGCAAGTACTCAAGCTGGCCATCGACATTGCGAGCGCCGGCATGATCGAACTTGATCGGCTCGGTCAAAACGACCGCGCTCCCGAATACATATTGGATCACCGCCTCTTCCCACTGGGGCGAGATGTTCCCCGCGCTAAAGTCCTCTAGTTGGCTGGCGGCGACCTGCCGTGAGTCCGGCAACACAATGGTGTCGCCTGGCTGCCAATTCGTAGCCGACTGAGGTAGATAAATGACGCGATCGCCGGCTTTCGGCTCGACCGCCAATCGCTGCCAGGTTTGTGGTATGGCCGCGCCATGGATCGTCACTTCCCCTAGCACGATCAGACCCGTCCCGAATTGGCGAGGGTCCGCGGTGAGGTCCAACGCCTTATTGGCAATCGTCAACTCGGCCATTACATGCGGCGCAATGGGCGACTGCGAAGTTCCGACTCGTAAATGCCCTTCGGGCATGACAAGTATGTTCGCGACCAGTAGCCGCGTGTTCTGCGTCGTCGAAAAAGTAAGCGTTCCGCTGATTTCCAGCGAATCGATGCGCGCCGTCGACTGCGAACTGAGGAGAATGGCGTGATGGGCTTGAATGGCGATTCGATCTCCCGACCGAGGCACTCGGCCTGCAGACCACGTCGAGGGATCGTCCCAACTGCCGTTGCGCACGCTGCTAATTGTAGGTTGGGCCGCGAATCGCGGGATGATTTCGTTGTGCGTGTGAATTTCGTTCGGGGTGACCATCACGCCGCCCGGATAAATCACGTGGCCCTCGTGGGGATCGTGTTCCATCATCAGCGGCGTGGCGATATCTTCGAGCGTCTCTGGAGCGGACGCCGTCGCGGTGAGCGCAACGCGGGTCTCCAGTGATTCACAACGAGCGTGACGCGCCGCAGGTCTGGAAGCAGAGCGGCGTCCGAGCGGGGAGAACTGAAAATTCATGGATGCTTACTCGCGCATTCCCTGCGCCGTTGGTCGGTGAGAAAATATTGCCCCAACTTGGCATCTCAGCGTTGGCGACCGCTGCCGCCGAACGTCTGTTCCGATGCCGCCGTCCGTTCCGAGAGGAGATAGGTAGAACGGCCTCGCCTATATTAGATTTCTTAAATTTAGCGGACCTGCTGGTCTGCTTTCCAGGGGAATTCAGAGAATCGGTGCAAATTTCTCCGACTCTCATACGTCTGAGCCGACCGGGACGAATCGGCCCTGACACGACTGGGAATTGCACATATACTGCCGACCCACGCCACTGCGCTTTCGCGCGAAGGTGGATACTGCTTGATTGCAACTCAAACCGTGGCCCACTTGCGACCAACCTGTCCCATCACGGAACACTTGCATGCCGCATAGCACCTCCAGGGGTCTTTGGCTGGCTCGGTGCTGGGGCCTTTTGCTCCTGACTCTTTTTCCGGGCCTCGGATCGCAGACCTCAGCACATCAGGTGGAAGCGTTGGCCGGGCCAGCTCTGGACCTGCCCGTGGAAGCCCGCACCGAAAATACTCCCAACCACGCCGAATGGCAGGCCCTGGCCGCGGAAGGGGCAAGGCTACACTCCTTGGCTGCGGAGTTGACTGCCACGGAGCGTCGTCTGGAAGAGTTGCAGGTGAATTTCGCGCCTACCAGTCTCTTTGAACCCAACAATTTCAATGCGACTACGCAGGATGTGAGATCTGCCCTCGACAAGGCCAACGCCCTGAAGCAGTCCGCCGTCGCCGCCCAACAACAGGCAGCGAACCTTCGCCAACGCGTCGAAGGATTCCGCGTCAGCGAAGTGGCGAAAGACGAGAGTCAACCGAGTTGGCGACTCGACAACCCATTCACACCCGAACGGCTTCTCGAATGGGGAGTCGATCACGGCCCGCCACTCCTGACGATCCTGATAGCGGCCTTCGCCTTGTACCTGGTGGTGAAGCTGAGCGGGCGGCACCTGGCCAAGCTCGTTGCCCACGGCGGAAGCCGCGGCACACTGCATGAGCGCGAAAATCGAGCGATCACGCTCGTTGGTGTGTTTCAGAACGTGGCCACGATCGCCGTGTTGGTCGGCGGAGGCTTGATGTTGCTCGACGAGGTGGGCATCCCAATTCTGCCTTTGATGGGCGGGGCGGCCGTGCTGGGCCTGGCGGTTGCTTTTGGTTCGCAGAACCTGATTAAGGACTACTTTTCCGGGTTCATGCTCCTGATGGAAGACCAGTACGGCGTGAATGACGTGATCAAGATCGGCGAGATCTCCGGCGCCGTCGAGCAGATCACGTTGCGAGTGACCACGCTGCGAGATCTGGAAGGCGTTGTGCATTTCATCCCGCATGGCACCATTACCACGGTCAGCAATATGACCCACGGCTGGTCGCGGGCGCTGCTGGACATCGCCGTCGCTTACAAGGAGGACACCGACCGAGTCATGGCCGTGATGCTGGAGGTTGCCAATGAGCTGCGCGGTGATGAACAATTTGGACCGCTGATCCTGGAAGACGCCGAGATGCTCGGGGTCGACCTTTTGGGCGACTCGTCGATTTCCGTGAAGATGGTGATCAAAACCCACCCGCTGAAGCGCTGGGCCGTGCGGCGCGAGTACTTGCGGCGAATCAAGCAACGTTTCGATCAAGTCGGCATAGAAATCCCGTTCCCGTATCGCAACGTGCTCGTGCATCAGATTGCGGACGCGAAGCACTCCGATTCCGACGCTGCTTAAGTCCGATCAATCCTGCGGCGGCAGCACATCCGGTTCGATCTGGTATCCCTCGGCAAGCGCGTTGGTCAGGTTGAACAGGCCGGCAATCGCCAGCACTTCGCCGACACCCTCCGTCGAAAGCCCCAGCTTGCGCAGCGCGGCGGTGTGCGAGTTCACGCAGTACGCGCAGCCATTCGTCGCCGAAACCGCCAGGGCGATGATCTCGCGAGTGCGCGGATCGAGAGCCGGCGTTCGGCCGGTGGCCTCAGGATGCATGAGCGCCTTGAGGCTAGTCCAGACGAGCTCCAGTTCCAGCGGATTGGTAGCCAGCACGCGCCACATGTTCGGCACGAAATCGATGTTCTTGGTTAGCTTGATGTCGGCAAAGATCTCGGCCACGCGGCCCGAGGCTTCACTCTCGGCGACGGGACGAACCGTGGCAACGCGTTGGTCGTTCATAGCGGCTTCCTGCGAATGATGACGGCGGTCACTCTGCCGGTAGATCGTTCGGCTTGAGCAATCGGCCTACGTAAGAATCGTAACGTGGATGCGGCGCGCGAACAGCTGGCCGCTGGCGGAGCGCGGCCCGTATCGGCTCGGCGCGGTCTCCCATGTGAGCTATGGCGTTGAGCGCAGCGATGGCCACAGACACGCCTTGCCCGCTTACATCCGCATGATCGGTCAGCACGCGCAGCGCGAGGGATTCGTCCGCAGGTTCACCAAAGCGGGCCACCGCCTCGGCCGCGACTACGCGCACTGACGGCGAAGGATCCGCCAGCAGCGACACGAGCGTGCCATGGCCGGCGGCGACGCCCTTCTTCTCCCGGATCAACAGCCCCGTCACGGCCCAAAAGCGCACGCCGCTGTCCTCGTCCTCGCAGGCTCGCACGAGCGCAGGCAGCGATGGCGGATCCCGATTGGCGGCCAGCTCCGCCGTGGCCAGGATGCGCTCGAGCGGATATTTGCCCGGCTCGCGAGCCATCTCGTAGGGCGAACGGCCGCCGCTGCGCTCGTGCATTTCGGCCTCGGACAAGAATCCGAGATCGCGCGTTTCCAAAATGTGGTTGTGGAGCGTGACACGTAGTTTTTCGAGTACGCCCTGATGCTCCGCCGAGTCGCTCAGATTGTGGATCTCGTCGCGATCGGTTGCGAGATCGTAGAGCTCTTCCGGCGGCTTCGCTTGCCAGAACGCGTCCTGGGCAGGATTCAGCTTGCCTTCGGTGTGCAGCTGATGCCAGACGCGCGTCGTGGGAGTCTGGAACATGTAATTGAGGTACTGGCCATAGATGCGGTGCGGCAAATAATTTCGCACGTAAACGTACCGGCCATCGGTAACACTCCGTACCAGGTCGATCTTCTCATCCATCCGGCCGCGAAAACCAAACACGAATGGTTGCGGCGGCGTGACGTACTTTCCCAGGAACGCCTGCCCCTCGAGCCACGACGGCGGTTCGACCCCAGCCAGACTGAGCACCGTGGGAGCAAAGTCGACGAAGCTCACTAACCGATCGCTTGTACCGCCGGGCCTATAGTCTGCCGGCCGCAGGTGCTGGAACTTCTCCGGAATGTAAACCACCAGCGGCACGTGCAACCCCTGGTCGCACGGCCAGCGCTTGTTACGCGGCATACCGGAGCCATGATCGGCGAAGTAGAACACGATTGTGTCTGCGGCCAGCCCCGCGGCGTCGAGCTCTTTCAGCCGCTCGCCAGCGTCAGCATCGGCCTCACTCACCACGTCATAGTACTGGGCCCAATCCTTGCGCACTTCGGGCGTGTCCGGATGATAGGCCGGCAGGCGCACTTTCGCCGGATCGTGGATCGCCTGGTGCGGCCGACGGCGAATCTGGCTCTCATGACTCTTGCCGGAATTGAATACCGCGAAGAACGGCTGCTCGTTCCCCCGGTTCTTCCAATGCCCCCGCCGCGACGAATCATCCCACGGCTGGCCGGGCGTTTCGATGTTGTAGTCTTCCTTGACGTTGTTTGTGCAGTAGTAGCCCGATTCGCGTAGCAGTTGCGGAAACATCTGCTTGCCGGCGGGAAACGGAACCATGCTCCGCATGTGCTCGCCGCCAGTCGACGACGAGTACAGCCCCGAAATCAACGTGGTTCGCGCCGGAGCACACACCGGAGCGTTGGACCAGGCATGCGTGTAACACAGGCCGCGTTTGGCCAGTGCGTCGACATTTGGCGTCGTGGCGTACGCGTCGCCATAGCAACCCATGTGGGGCCCATGATCTTCGCTCGTGAGCCAGAGGATGTTGGGGCGGACGTCCGCCGCCGAAGCCTCAACACAGAATGCACAGAATGCCAGCAGGGATGTGGCGGAGATCGTCAGAGTTATCGCCCGGCCACGCTTCATAGCAACACCTCGATCGACGCGCCGCTGTCCGCCGAGGCCACTAAGTCTGGGAGCAGCTTCTCACGGTCCGACTCCGGATCGGCGACGCGCACCCGGTAGCTTCCCGCGGTGAACACGTGCGGCCGGAATTCGTCCCCGGCCAGCCGCAGGTTGTAGACCAGTTCGTTCTCCTCGTCGAATACTTGAACCAGCGGGTTCGAGGTCCCCTTAATCTTGAGCGTCGGCAGCCAGCCCTTGGCCAGCCGCGCGCTCTCGGCAATCGGTTCGATCACCACGGGCCAGCCGGGGAATTGTGTGTTCGCCGTCGTCGGATCGACCAGCAGCGGCCAGCACTCGATCGTCACCGCTAGTGCATCTTTATCGAACCGCACGAGCGACAGCCCGCACGCCTTGTCACGTTCCACCTCGAGCAAGGTGCCCGAGAATGCCTGCGTCGGATTCGCCACGGCCAACACGGTGAGGGGGTGGCCAAAGTGATCGATGAACTCGCCGGCGCCAGGAGTGTTCGCATCCGCCTTGACGATCATCGCACCCTGCGGCTCCCACCACCGCGGATAAATACTGTTTACCGGCGGACCTGCCAGCGCCGCGCCGGCGTCGCCATGCTCATCGATCCCGTAGCGCACGACGGCCGGCAGATGCTGATCGCCGGCGATGTGAAAGGCAAATGACTTGCGAATCAGGCGCAGCGCATCGTTGCGCGCCGTTTGCGGCCAGCCATTGGCGTCATAATCCGCGCGCAAGATCTCGTGATTCGGCCCGTGCGTGGTCGCCATCGCGGTGAAGATCGTTTGCGAGACCACGGCCTTCATCCGCGCGCCGCGCCAGTCGGTCGCCCAAGTTCGCAGGAATGCCATCTGCCGGTCGCCCAAGAGCTGCAGGCCTGGCAGATCGGCCGACTTGGGGTCGTAGTTTGGATCGACGACATGATCGCCACGATTTCCGGTCGGCGGAACTTTTCCCTCCGGCCCGGACTTGAATTGCCGGTCGGCGAGGATCGCGAAGCTAACGCCGCCATAGACCAGTGGACCGTAGTAGACGCTGATCCCGCGCTTGCCCGGCGCGGGATCGAACGGATCGGGATGATGCGAGGTCTGCGTGCGGTGCACGGCGTTGACCCACTGCGGCGGCATGTCATATCCGCCCGCTTCCTGCGTGCCGCGGCGCGGCTCGCCTCCTTCGCCCCAGATGTTGCCCTGGTAAACGTCGTGATCATCGGGAATCGAAATGCTCGGCCGGTCGCGCATCAGCGCGCGCCAGGTCCAGCCGTGCAGATACCACTTCCGCAGCATGTCGACGATGGCCAGGTCCACGGGCGAGCGCTGCACGCCATAGCCGCCGCTCGACTCGTAGAACTGGTCGCCCGTGAAAGCGAGCAGATCGGGATTGAGCCGGCGCATGTTTTCGACATATTCGGCATTCGGAAACGCCATGTGGCCGTTGCACGATACGTCGGCCACGGTGAGCACGCGCTCTTCAACGGGATCGCGGCGAATCGTGCCGGACCAATGATGATGATGGTGGATCTGGCCGCTGGTACTTCGCAAGTCGTAGCGCAGGCGATATGGTACGTCGGCATCCGACTGCCAATTCTCGATGCGAAACGTCGCAGTGCGGGCATCGCGATCGATCGGAGCTTCGGCGGCGGGCTGCCAGGCGCCGTCGCGCTCGAGGTCTAGCCGGACGACCTGCGAATCATGCTCGCCCAGCGGCGGCATCTGAGCCGTCAGCTTGAGCACTCCACGCGAAAGCGTGTACTGGCTGAACAGGATCGGCCCGAACAGGCGATCCGAATGTTCTCTTAGCAGCGAGCCGCTGGCCACCCACTCGCGAAAGTGAAACTTTCCGTTGCCCATGCTGGCGTTCGGTTGCGGTTGGCGGCGGCCGGGCCCCAGTGCACCAAAGTTGGCGACCAGAGCAAGTTGGCCAGCCAGTTGCGAGTTCGGGACCGTGCGCTCGGTCTGCCCCAGAGCTTTGCCACTCAGGTCAATAGCCGTCAGGATCAACTTGGACTTGCCACCTCTCGATTCAGCTGAGAGGTTCAGCATGACCTCACGCACCGCCAGCGGAACGTCGCGCGCATCATCGGCCGCCGGGTCATCAAAGAACAGCTTGCCTGCACCGCTAATCCCGGCATCCAGCCCACGGCCGAACAGCAGAGCATGTCGCCAGTCCGCAAGCGGCGACTTGATTCCCACGCGAAAGCCGGCCGAGCCAGGCGCGCCACCAAAATCGCCTTTCGGGCGGCTGACAAAGACCAGCATCGAGAAATCACCATCTCCTTCTCCGAGCGTATGCATCAGCAGATGGACTTGCCTCTCGGGTGCCGCTTTGATGCACTCCAGCCGGCCTTCGGTAAGCCGCCAGTCCTGCATTGGATTGGCGAAGTATTCGGGACCGAGCCAAATGCGATCGGGCGTGGATGTCCACGAGCTGGTGAACTCGGCATGTGCCCGCGCAATACCGACCGCGGCCACTGCTGCGGTTAGAGCAGCGCTCTCGCAAACGAACTGTCTGCGCGTGCGCCGGCTCACAAGGCGTTTCCCTTCTGCCCGGTTTTTTGACCCGCTTTCTGCCCTGCCCCGCGACGACCACCATACGCCACGGGATCGTCCTCGGCGGGGACCTTCAGTTCCGTACGCTGTCGATCGACCTCTGCGTGCAACTCCTGCTGCACGTCGGCATACTTCGCGTCGCCGTAAACGCTTATCAATTCGTGCGGATCGCTCTGCCGGTCGAACAGCTCCCAGTATTCGACGTCCGGCGCATAAAAGTGCACCAGCTTGTAGCGATCGGTCACGACACCGTAGTGCGGACGCACGCGATGTGGCACCGGGTACTCATAGTAGTGGTAATAAAACGCCTTCCGCCAGTCGGCCGGCCGCTCCCCCTTGAGGAGCGGCACCAGGCTGCCGCCTTGCATGTCGGCCGGCGTTCTCACGCCGGCCACATCAAGAAACGTTTGGGCGAAGTCGACGTTCGATACGAGTGCCGCGCTCGTCGAGCCCGGCCTGGTCACGCCTGGCCAGCGCACCAAGAGGGGCGTGCGGAGCGATTCTTCGAAGATCCACCGCTTGTCGAACCAGCCGTGCTCGCCGAGGTAAAAACCCTGATCCGAGGCATACACCACAATCGTGTTGTCGGCGAGCCCTTCGTCGTCCAGGAACTTCAGCACGCGGCCGACGCTTTCGTCAACGGCTTTCACCGTGCCCAGGTAGTCGTGCATGTAGCGGTTGTACCGCCAGCGAACGAGGTCCTTGCCCGAAAGCTTCGCCGCGCGGAACTTGTCGTTGCGCGGCTTGTAGTAGGCGTCCCACTCCGCACGCTGCTGGGGCGTGAGCGAGCCGGGGGTCGCCAGTTTCACGTCCAGGTCGTTCATCGTCTTCTCGAGCGTCATGTCCTGTTCGCGCTCGGCCAGGCCGCGGCCGGCGTAGTCGTCGAACAGCGTCTCCGGCTCGGGATACTCGCGATCGTTGTCGTGTCCCAAATGACGCAGGGCCGGCGCCCATTCACGATGCGGCGCCTTGTGCTGGCACATCAGCAGGAATGGCTTCGACTCGTCTCGACTCTTCAGCCAGTCGAGCGACAGATCCGTGATGATATCGGTCACATAACCTTCGTGCTTCACCTGTTCGCCGTTCTTGATCATCGGCGGGTTGTAGTAGATCCCCTGCCCCGGCAGGATGTGCCAGTAGTCAAAGCCCGTCGGATCGCTGATCAGATGCCACTTGCCAAAGATCGCGGTCTGATATCCGGCCGACTGCAGCAGCTTGGGAAAGGTGGTCTGCGAACCATCGAACCTGCTGTTGGAGTTGTTGTAGAAGCCGTTCAAATGCGAGTACTTGCCCGTGAGGATCGTGGCCCGGCTGGGACCGCAGATTGAGTTCCCCACCAGGCAGCGGTCGAACCGCATGCCCTGCGTCGCGATCCTATCGAGATTCGGCGTCTCGAGCAGCTTGCGGGCTTCGCCATATGCGCTGATTGCCTGGTAGGCGTGATCGTCGGAGAAGATGAAGACGATGTTCGGCGGATTTGCGAATGCTGTTGCGGTGAACACAGCAAGGCTGACTGCTACTGTAGCCAGGGCAATACGACAGAATCGAACAGACATCGGGAACCTCCGAAATGGTTGCTCAGCCATCGACCGTACCTTAGTCGAAGGGCTGGCCTGATTTCAACAAGATTCGAGGAACCAGTCCGTTGAGTGTGGATGCGTAAATCCGCAGCAGGGCTACGCGGCAGGAGTTACGCGTGCGCACTCCAACACATATTCCAGAAAACTACTTCCTGCGTGAACCCGCGCCGAAGCCAATCGGGTCGCCGAACTCACTGCGCGCTTTCGCCAGCAGCGATTCAAGACGCGTTCTGTCGGCGCTGTACTGCGTGTCGCCAGCCAGATTGTGGAGTTCGCCAGGATCATTGGCCAGGTCAAACAATTGCGTGTTGCGAACGCCCTTGGCGTCGTATTCCATGAGCTTCCAGCGGGCGTCGCGAATCATTCGCTGGCAGTCGCGATAGGCCCCGAAAATGAACGGGCGGCCGGCCAGCTGGTGGTCGTGCAGGTTCGGAACCAGCGAGCGCCCTTCGACGGTCTCGGGCACCTTCGCGCCCGCGAACTCGCAGATCGTGGGGAACAGGTCGAACAGGTAGACCAGCGCATCGGACTTGCCCTGCGGGATGCCGGGGCCGGCGAACACCAGCGGGGGCTTTACGTGCTCGTACAGGTTTTGCTTGCCCATCAGGCCGTGCCGGCCACCGACGGCGAGGCCTTGATCGCTGGAGAAGATCACGATCGTGTTGTCGAGCAAGCCGCGCTTGCGCACGGCTTCGATCACGCGCCCCATCTCGTAGTCGAGATGGCTGATCGTCGCGTAATAGCCAGCCAGATGCTGGCGCATCTCCTCGCGTGTGCGGGGGTGGGCCGCCAAGAGTTCGTCGCGCACTCGCAGCTCGCCGTTATCGAACGGGTGCTCCGGAAGGAAGTTGTCCGAGAGCGTGAGCTTGTCCGGATCGTACATTCGCTGAAATCGCTCCGGTGCAAGACACGGATCGTGTGGTACCGGCGGAGCCAGATACATGAAAAACGGCTTCGACGGGTCGTGCTCACTGAGAAACTTCAGAGCGTGCTCGGCATTCTCCGTGGCTGAGGAGGCAGTTCGGCCCTCGGTTTCGATGTTAATCTCGAAGGCCGCGTTGCCGTAGCGACACGAATTGCCCCGTTTGCCGCAATGGAACGTCGCGTAGCCGGCCTCGCGCATGGCGATCGGCAAGAGCGGCATTCCGGGGGGCCGTTCCTTGGCTCGATCAGGAACATGCCACAGCGAGCGGCCAGTGATCAGCATCGTCCGGCTCGGCAGGCACACCGCGCCATGCATCGATCCCATGCAATAGGCGTTCGTAAAATGCGTGCCACGCTGGACAAGCCCGTCGAACGTGGGCGTTTTGATTTCGGGATTGCCAAGCGCGGCAATCGTGTCCCACCGCTGATCGTCGGCCAGAATCAAGAGGACGTTAGGACGCGGCACAGCGGGTCCCTCGCCGAAACAGTACTTCGGAAGAATCGCGAGTAGCCCTAGCGCCATGGCCAAAGCGTGCCAAAAGCCAAACCGATTGCGAACCACGATGCTGTCTCCCTGATGGCTGAGCGGACTGCGACACAGCTATTGTGACAGCGCCACACGTGGGCTTCTACGGGGCAGATTTGAACGCAGTTGCCGACGCGGCTAGGATGACCCCGACCAAACTTCCACGAATTACCCCACGAGAGATCCTGCCGATGTCGCGCCGCCTGAGTTTGAGCCTGATCGTCGTGCTGACCACATTTGCGCAGGCCCTTGCCAAATCGCCGCTGTTGGAAAAGCAGGAACTTTTCGTCGCCGGCGAGGGTGGCTATCCCAGCTATCGAATTCCGTCGCTGGTCGTAACGCCCGGCGGTGCGCTGCTGGCAGCCTGCGAAGCCCGCAAGACGCGGGGCGACTGGAGCCCGATTGACATTCTGTTCGTGCGCAGCGTGGACGGCGGAAAAACCTGGTCAGCACCGCGCAAGTTGGATCCACTGCCTGGCACGGAGCGGCAAAACCCCGCGGCCCGGCGGCCGGACAGCGCCACCGGCATCACCAACAACAACCCGCTCTGGATTGCCGATCGCAAGACGGGCGCAGTGCACCTGCTCGTCTGCCAGGAATACATGCGGTGCTTCTACGCCCGGAGTGAGGACGACGGGAAGACGTTCACGGCGCCGGTCGAGATCACGGCAGCCTTCGAGGCATTCCGCCAGGCATACGACTGGAAAGTGCTCGCCACGGGACCGGGTCACGGCGTGCAACTTCGTAGCGGAAGACTGGTGGTGCCGGTCTGGCTTTCCACAGCCAGGGGCCCCTCGGCACATCGGCCGAGCGTGATCACCACGATTTACAGCGACGATCACGGCACAAGTTGGCAGTGCGGAGAGATGGTGGCCAATGAAACCGATCCGCTGGTAAATCCCAGTGAGTCGGTTGCCGTAGCATTGGCTGATGGTGGCGTATTGCTCAACATGCGGAGCGAAGCCCTGGCCCACCGCCGTGCGATCGCCACCAGCCCCGACGGCGCCACCAATTGGACGCGGCCCAAGTTCGACGATGCGCTCGTCGAGCCAATCTGCATGGCGAGCCTGTGCCGCTATTCGCTCCCAGGCGAGAACACTCGCGGTAGGATCCTGTTTTCGAATCCGGCAAACCTTGAGCGCAAGGACGGCAAGGAAAGGCCCGGCATGAGCCGTGACCGGAAAAATCTCACCGTGCGGCTCAGCTACGACGAGTGCGATAGTTGGCCCGTGGCAAAGACGCTCGAAGCGGGCCCCAGCGCGTACAGCGATCTGGCGGTCAGCCAAGACGGAATGATCTATTGCCTCTACGAACATACGCCACGCGAAGAAGCGCCCGGGCCGAGCATCTTTCTGGCGAAGTTCAACCTGGCGTGGCTGACGGATGGGAAGGACAGCGGCGATTAGCCCGCGGGCGACTAGCTATTCAGTCGCCAGATCGAGAAGTTCAGCAAGACGGCAAAACTGACCCAGGCCAGGTACGGCACGAGCAACCACGCAGCCAATGGCGTCCGTCGATAGAACATGACGATCGTCGCCGCAATTGCCAGCCAGAGAAGAATGATCTCGGCGAAGGCCCAGCCCGGAGAGCGCAAGTAGAAGAAGATGCCGGACCAGGCCGTGTTGAGCGCGAGCTGCGTGAAGTACGGCACCCAGACTGCCGTGGCCGAGGGCGGCGGCCCTGCTCGCCAGGCAAGCCAGCCGGCCACCGCCATCAGCAAGTAGAGCACCGACCACACCGGTCCAAAGATCCAGTTTGGCGGGTTGAAGCTGGGCTTCGCAAGCGTGGGGTACCAATCGGTAAGCGCGCTGGTGGTGAGCGCGGAGCCAGTGCCCGCCGCACCGAAACAAGCGACTAGAAACACCAGCAGCATCGGCCAGTGCGAATAATTTGGCCGGCGCAACGTGGATTCGACGGTGGCCATAGCGAGCCTGCCTCCCAACAGGTGCCGTCAGTTCAACTCGCGCACGCGGATGTTCTTGTAGTCCAGACGCGTGCCGTGGTTCTGCAGGCCGATGTAACCGGTCTTACGGTTGATTCCGGGATGTTCGGCGGCGTGCTTCTGCTCGTTGTCGAGGTTGGTCTTGCTGATCTCGGTACCGTTGAGGAACACCTGCACTTCGCGTCCCTGGCAGATGATCTTCATGGTTTGCCACTCGCCGGCCGGCTTGCTCACACGAGTCTTCGGCGGCGAGATCCCATAGACGCTGCCGCAGTATTGGCCAGGCATCAGGTTGGCATACTCCGGCGCGCGGTCGTCGAGCACCTGAACCTCCATGCCGGCGAAGGCGGGATTCCCTTCGTGCGGAGCGCGGAGAAACACACCGCTGTTGCCGCCGGCGGGTACGCGAAACTCCAGTTCGATTTCGAAGTCATCGTACTCCTTGGTCGTCGAGAGCCAGCCGCCGCCACCGCCGCTGCAATAGAGGATGCCGTCCTCGACGTGCCAGCTGCTCATCGGTCCGTCGACCGCCTTCCAACCCTCGAGATTCTTGCCGTTAAACAGCGGCACGGCGTCAGCCGCCACGGCGTGATGGGCGACGGCGAGCACCAGCAGGGCACAAGCGGCGAAGCGAAGCATGATGAACTCCAGGTGGGATTATCTTAGATGATTAGTTGGTGTGATCGAGCTCGCAGATCGCGACGTTGCCGAAGCATTCGTCGATTTCGATTCGCAACCGCTGAGGACGTTGGCCAGTCTGCGTTTGCAGATCTGCGGTGAGCCGGCCGGCAATGTAGCGAGCCAACAGCTCGGACGTGGTATTCGGCACGTCGAGCAGGATGCAATCGCCAAGCGGGAACACCCAGCGGCGATCGCGAAACGTGGCGGTCACCTCTCGTTCGTCGGCCACGACCTTGATCAACGGGTGCCGCGTGGGCAGCAGCATATGGTGATCCAGCTCGTCGACGATCGCCTTCAAGGTGTCACGCAGGGCGATGAAATCGACAACGTAATGATTCTCGTCCAAGGGTCCGCTGACTTCGGCGGTGACGCGATAGTTGTGCCCGTGCAACCGCTCGCAAATATCGCCTCCGTACGTGATGAAATGCCCAGCGCTGAACACCAGGTAATCCTTCGACATCCGCACGTGGTAGCGATCGGGCATGGCTGAGTCAGTCGAGGCGCGCGAGACGAAACGGTGGTTCAATTATGCCATCGCGCAGGGCGACGAACAAACCGGCGGCCACCAGGTCGGCCGTGGTGCCGGGATTCCGGCGGTGGCCGTCCCCCCGCAGCCAAAAATCGAGATCCGACAGTCCGTAGTCGTACGCGTCATCGCCGGGTTGGCCGCTGTCCAAAATGCGATGCGCGCGGACTGACGATTGCTTAGCGATCTCGGCGCCGCAGCGCCGGGCGATCAAGCTGTCTGGAAACCGCGCCATGAGTTGCACGTGAACGTGGACAATCGCGGCCAGCAAGTCGGGCCCCTGCCCGATGGCTGCGGCCATCAAGGGTACGACCGTCTCGAAGATATCCGCAAAGTCGGTCGCGTACTGACGGGCGACCATGTCGCGTTCGGCGGCCAGGCGCATCGCCGCAATGAGATCAGCCGGCGGCTCAGCCGCGAGGTCCCCGTCATCGACCCTGCCCATGCCGCCGGGATGGGCGTGATTGATCGCGGCGTAAACCTGGCACGCATCCTCGGGCGTCAGTTGCCGCAGCACTTCGCCGACATGTGCAGCGAGCGGCAACTCGCGCGGCACTTTCGCCAGAGGAACCACGAGCAGCAGCGTGCCGAGATTGGTGTTCGTGCCGACGGCTGCGCGCGTGGTTTGCACCGCGTTCAAAATCGTTTGCCCGACGGGAAGCGCTGTATCCGCATCCAGCCGCGGACCAGTCAGCGACGCCGCCACCACGAAGTCGGGATAGCTCAGGTCTTCGAAATCCGACCCGCGATGCACGTTTCCGGGTTTGGGCGCCGTGGCCTCCATGATCGTCGCCAGCGTGAAACACTGTCCGGGGCTGAGGCTGCTCATGGGCGATTCGCTCCCGAGCGAATGGCGGCAACTTCCAGCGGATGCTTCGCGAGGAACTGCTCGACCAGAGGGATGACACGCTCGTAGGCGTCTTCGACGACGTAGTGGCCGGCGTCATCGAGCTTGTGCACTTCGCCCTGGGGGATGAACTCGAGAAATCGCTCGAGGAAATGCGGCGAGAAACACCAATCGCGCATCCCCCAGATGAACATCCAGGGATGCTCGGCCAGCGAGGGCAGGCCACGTTCGATAGCCAGCAGTGTTTCATACGACGGATGCCGGGGTGACATGGGAATGTCCTCGACAAACCGGTATATCGCTTGCCGATGCGACCAGCTGTCGTACGGGGCGAGCAGTCCCGCTTTCACTTCTGGCGTCATCCGATCATGGTGTTCAACGGCCATCACGATTGCCGCGCGCGCAAAGGCGTTCAATCCTTGCACGGCGAGCTTTCCAAGAAGCGGTATGCGGCAAACGCGAATTCGCCACGGCATGCGGTCGGAACGAAAGGCCGCGGTATTGAACATCACGAAGCGGCGAAACCGCTGGCGATGAGCGAGCGCCGCGCCAGTGCCGATCGCGCCGCCCCAATCGTGCGCGAGCAGCGTAATGTTCTCGAGGTTCAGCTCTTCGACGAGTTGCCCCAGGTTCGCCACGTGCTGCGCGAGCATGTACGGATAGTCGCGCGGCTTGTCACTGAGTCCGCAGCCGATGTGGTCGACCGCAATCACGCGATAACCTTTCGACAGCTTCGTGATCAGGTTTCGCCAGTAGAACGACCAGGTTGGATTGCCATGCACCAACAGGAGCACGTCCCCCTGCCCTTCGTCGACGTAGTGGTAGCGGTGACCGCCGATTTCCAGCTCGCGCGGCAGAAACGGATACAGCGAGCGCCAATCGGGACGAACGGACATGCAGCACATGCAACGGGCGGAGGTAGAAATGACCACCCGCAATATACCGGGCAGCCCGGCAGGGTCCCAGGGGCCCCGCCGTCAGCGGCGACATGCACCAGCGGGCATGCCCCGTGCAAGCGGCATATTTGCCAGTTCCCTGCTGGCGGCGGGCGTTGGCAGCCTGCCCGCGAGTGCCTACGATACAGCGAAAACCGGTCGGGGCGCATCCAGGGTTGTAGAATTGGAGGTATGCGTGGCCGCTTTGTCCCCTGTCGAGGCACCTGTGATCGAGCAAGCATTCCAGGCTGAACACTTCATCAACCGCGAGCTGAGCTGGTTGGCATTCAACCTGCGCGTGCTGGAAGAAGCAGTCGACGCCGCCAATCCGCTGCTCGAACGGGTCAAATTCCTCTCGATCTTCAGCTCGAATCTCGACGAGTTTTTCATGGTCCGCGTCTCCGGCTTGCGCGAACAGGCCTTTGGCGACGGCGCTCCGCAGGACTACTCTCCCGACGGCTTGCGAGCGATCACCCAGCTCGAACGGGTCTCGCAGCAGACGCAAGAGTTGGTGAGCGCGCAATATCGCTGCTGGAACGACCTGGTACGCCCGCAACTTCAGGAAGAGGGAATTCGCTTATTGCGAAACGACGAGTTGGATGAAGCCCAGCGCGAGTCGCTCGATCGGTTCTTTCACACCCGGGCATTTCCGATTCTGACGCCGATGGCAATCGACCCTAGCCATCCGAGCCCCCACTTCCACAACCGGCAACTTTATCTGGGCGCCATGCTCCGGCGGCAGCGCGGGCTGGGACCGCGCGAGCTGTTTGCCGTGGTGCAGTTGCCACAGGTATTGCCGCGGTTTGTACAAGTGGGACCGCCGGAAGCAGTAGATTTCATTCTGCTGGAGCAGGCGATCGCGGCCCGGCTGCCAGACTTGTTCGGCGGCTTCGACACCTTGCACTGGACGACGTTCCGGATCACGCGCGACAGCGATATCGAGATGCTGGAGCAAGAGTCGGATGACATGCTGCGGCTGATCGAAGAGCGATTGAAAGCCCGACAGCGGGGCGACGCCGTGCGGCTGGAAGTGGCCGCTGACGCAGACGAAGAGCTGGTTCAGAAGATCGTTGCCGAGGAAGCACTCCGCGATACTTCCAAGGGCGAGGAAGGCTACAGCGAGGTTTATCGCATTCCGGGCCCCTTGGACCTGACCGGATTGATGGAGCTGGTAAGCCTGCCAAATCGCGACTATCTGAAGGCCCCCGGGTTCACGCCGCAGCGGCCGCGGGGGCTGCAGGGCCGGCGCGGTGAAGAGATCTTCGGCGCGATCGCCCAAAGCGACATTCTGCTGCATCATCCGTTCGACTCGTTCGACCCGGTTGTTGAGTTCGTGCAGGCGGCTGCCAAGGACCCTAAGGTCCTGGCTATCAAGCAAACCCTTTATCGCATCACGGCCGACTCGCCAATCACGCGGGCGCTAATGCAGGCGGCCGACAATGGAAAGCACGTCACGGCGCTCGTGGAGCTGAAGGCCCGATTCGACGAGGAACGAAACGTCGGCTGGGCGCGGCAAATGGAACGGGCAGGCGTGCACGTGGTGTTCGGCTTTTTGGACCTGAAGACGCACTGCAAGGTCTCGCTCGTGGTGCGTCAGGAAGGTAGCGCGCTCAAACGATACGTGCACCTGGGAACCGGAAACTACAACCAGAATACGGCACTACAATACACAGACCTGGGACTCTTCACCGCGGATGACGACGTGGGCGAAGACGCCTCGGCGCTGTTTAACCTGCTGACCGGTTACTCGCAGGGACATCCCTGGCGAAAGCTGGTCGTCGCGCCCGAGCATATGCATGCCCGGACGATTACGATGATCGACGAGCAGGCCGAGCGGGCCCGGCAGGGGCGGCCCTCGCGGATTTTTGCCAAGCTGAACGCGTTGGTCGATTACCGCGTGATCGAGTCGCTCTATCGGGCGAGCCAGGCCGGCGTGCCCATCGAACTTCTGGTGCGGGGCATTTGCTGCCTGAAGCCGGGGCTGCCTGGCATTTCCGAGAACATCAAAGTCACCAGCATCGTCGACCGGTTTCTCGAGCACAGCCGGCTGTATGTGTTCAGCCCGGATGAAGAAGCACAGATCTATCTTTCCAGCGCTGACTGGATGCCGCGCAATTTCCACCGCCGCGTGGAGGTAATGTTTCCGATCGAAGCGCCGGACCTGCGACGGCGGATCCTGCACGAGATCATTCCGATCTACCGCCGCGACAACATGCGAACGCGGATCTTGAGTACGGACGGGCACTATCACCGCACGTCGCCCGAGGGGCACACGCCGCATCGCGCCCAGGAAGAGTTCCTAACTATTCGCAGTGAGCCAGGCGAAGAAGCCGGCAACGGCCGCGCGACACAGAACGGGACTCGGGTGAGCGGCGAGTCGCAGCACGCATAGGTTCTCGCCTTCCTACCTCAGCGATTCCAGGAACGCGATCACGTCGGCCAACTCCGCGGGCGAGAGCACCTTGTCGAGGCCTTGCGGCATGATCGAGGTCGTACTGGGCACAAGTTGCTCGATCTCATCGCGGGCGATGCGCAGTTGCGCTCGATCGGTCGTGCGAAGGAATACGGCGCTGGCGGTTTGCCGCTCCATCAAACCACTATGGGCCTGGCCGTTCTTGGTGACAACGGAAAAGCTTTCGTAACCGCGGGCCAGGCTCGCGGCAGGGAACAGGATTGATTCGGCCAGATCGCGTCGATTGCGGATCGCACCGATGGTGCTCAGGTCGGGGCCGATCTTCTCGCCGCGAGGGCCAGCGCGATGGCAAGCGGCACAGGCTGCTTTTTGGTCGAAGAACAGCTCGCTGCCACGTTTGGCGTCGCCGGCAGGTAACGACTCCAAAACCGAGGCGAGCGTGACCGCGCGATCGTTATCGGCGGGAGTGATCTCCTTGAGCAACGTCTCAGCGAGCTTGTGGACTTCGGCCGGATAACTCTTGATGACTTCGCGAAGCTGCCGCTCGCTGAGGGTCGCCCTGGCGGGGGACTCGGCGAGCGCTCTCATGAGGGCGATTCCAATCACGGCATCGTGATCACCGGCATACGGCCCCAGCAACCACGGAAGTTCAAGCGGACTGGCCGAGCTCACCAGCGGCAAAACCTGCTTCCGCTGAGCCTGGTCAAGTTTCGATTTGCCGAGCGCTTCGGCAGCAGCCAGGCGATCGGCCAGCGATTCATCTCGATCGAACTGCTCAACCAGGAGCTCAAACGCGGCTTGGGAAAGCGGCCGCTCGGGCGAAGCGGCTGCCCGCAGAGCGGCGAGACGCACATCCGTGGCACGTGCTGGATTGAGTCCGATCGCCAACAGCGGCGAGGCAAGGCGTCCCGGTGCGAACCGCCGGGCAGCGAAAATGGCAGTGCGCAATAGCGCATCGTGATCGCGGCCGAGCGATGCGGCCAGCCCCTCATCGAACGTATTCGTCTCATCGAGATCGGCAGCCGAGAGCGCTTCAAGCAGCGCGATCACGACAGGCGACTGCGTTTGTGGGTCGGCCAGAGCCTTTGCCGCGCGGTGTTGCACGGCGGGCCGCGCAGCAAGCGCCGTTACCGCTCCTCGCAGCGCTGCAAGCTGCTCCGCCGTGGGCGACTTCAACGCCAGCCACTCGACCAGCGTGCCGTCGATCTCTTCAGCCCAGTCGGGGTGACGGCCGAGGACGTCGATCACAGTTTCCAACAGCGCCGGATCGTCACTCGCCAGCAGCGGCGTAAGATCCCCCCGGGTGAGATTGCCGGCCGTCATCTGATCGAGTGCCAAAAGCGCCGCGCGGCGCACCGCGGGGCTTTGATCGGTCAGTCCCGACTGAGTCGACTTGCGGTCGTTGATTTCGATCAATGCGTAGATCAAGGCGTGTTCTTCGAATCGATCGATCATTGGTCGGCTCAGCGCCTTCAGGATCGCCGGCACGGCGTCTGCGCGTTTCAGCCGGGCCAGCGCCGTTGCCGCTTCACGGCGCACGGGTGGCTCGTCGTTCAGCATCCGATCGATAACCGCCAGAATTGAGGCCTGATCGCGAATGTCTCCCACCGCATTGACCGCGGCCACGCGGCCGGGGATGTCGTCGTCCGAAAGGGCCTGGCGGAGCAGTAGCCGAGAGTTTTCGGTGTTAATGCGAGCCAGGGCCCACATCGCGTGCTGCCGCGAGCGATACGCGCCTTCGAACAAGGCCGTGGCCAGCGCACCCATCGCGGCGTCGCCTCGCGGCACCAGAAACTCGATCGCCTGCTCGACAACCGCTGGCCGCGGGTCCGAGAACAGATCGGCCATTTCCGTGTCGGAAGTGGTTTCCCATGTGATGGCAAGTCCACGGGGATCGTCGACTTTCGCCGCGTCGTTTTTGCGGATGCGATAGATCGCCCCGCCAATCTCGGGCTTGGCGATCTGCGATGTTGGGCAGCCGATGCGGAACCAGCCGCCCGTGTCGATCACCAGCAGGCTGCCATCGGCATCGACCAGGACGTCGGTGGGATGAAAGTCCGCGCTCGTGGAGGTGAGGAACGGTTCGTCTTTGCTGACGAACGTCGCCCCTTCACGAGTGAGCACGTGGCGGACGACTTGGTGCGTATTGAACTGGGCCGAAAAGAAATTGTCGAGGTAATCTTCGCCCCAGGCGATGTTGTCCTGCCGGGTCAGGCCCGAGGGGGCCGTCACGCCGAACAGACTCAGAGAGGGCATCAGCGGACCGGTCGATTTGAACTCCCCAGTGCAAGGATGCTTCCGCGGATAGACGCCGCCGAAAACGTAGTGCACGAGTGCATCGTGCCGAGCTTCGTCCGGGTTATAGAACGTCATGGTACCGACCGGTTCGCCTTCGCGCGTGTAGGCCACTTCGACCGGGTTATCCATGCCGCCACCGGCAAAGACTTCGACATCGCTGCCATCGGGCAGGCAGGTGAAGATGCGCGCGGCCTCGCCCTTACTCTTGGTCGCGCCTTCGGCATCTTTGAATTCGTGACCGTGGCGGCCATCACACCAGGCGATGCGGCCGGTGGGTGTGACAAAGCAGCCGTGAATGTCCGCCGCATTGCCGATGTAGCCGAACTGGCCTACGAGCTTGGTGCGCTCGTCAGCCACGCCATCGTCGTCCTTGTCGACCAGTTTCCAGATGTACGGCGGACTGGCGACATAGACCGCGCCGCGAAACCAAACGGCTCCCTGCGGAAAGGTCATTTTGTCTGCGAATGTCGTCGCGCGGTCGAAGCGGCCGTCGCCGTCGGTGTCTGCGAGCCGCTGCACGCGGTTGGGAAGTTGCTTTTCGAGTTCCTCGGCCGGAAGGTTCAAACCGGCATTGTCGGCCACATACAGCCGGCCCTGGGGATCGAAGCCGGCCATCAACGGGTGCGCCAGCAGCGGCGGTTCGGCTACGAGTTCGACCGTAAAGCCGTCCGGCACACGCAACGTCTTGAGCGTCTCCTGCGGAGTCGCTGCCGAGGCAGAACTCGCAAAACTAAACAGGGACAGAACAACCAGACTAACGGACACGACGCGACGCGCAAACATCTCAAACCTGCGGCAAATGACCCGGGACAACAAGCTGATGGCCCCGATTGTAGTCCAAACCCGGCTTATTCGCCGGGTTTTTGCGCGGGCTCGTCGGCTGATTCGGAGGCCGGCTTTTCGCCCGTGGCATCCTCGGCGTCGCCCTTCTTCTTGGCCCGGGCCTCGGAGTTGGCTTTGTATTCGGCCAGAGTTTCCGCGGCCAGATCTTTGCCTTCGAGCAGCGCGTCGAGATCCTTGGAAAGCGCCTCTTCCAGGTTCGGCAGCAGGCCGACCTTGACCACCTGCACGGTCCCGTCCTTGCCGATGATCACGGTCTGCGGAATCGCGTTGGCTCCGTAATCGCGGGCCGCCTTGGCGTCCTTGTCGAGCGCCACGACCACGTCCGGCAGCTTGTTGGCTTCCAGAAACGTCTTGATCTCGTCTGGACCTTCCTGCAGGTTCACGGCGTACAGCTCGACGCCCTTGTCCTTATACTTGGCGACGACCTTTTCAATGATCGGCATCGCCCGCACGCACGGGCCGCACCAGGTGGCCCAGAAGTCGAGAATCACGATCTTTTCGCCCTTCAGGCTGGCCAGGTTCAGGTGCCCACCGTCCAGAAGTTCCAGTTCGATCTGCGGAGCAGGCTTGCCAAGCAGCTCGCTTGGAGCAGGTTCCTCCTGCGTGCGTCCGGTAACCAGCTCCATCATCGAATCGACACGCTCGGCGTTCTCAGGAGCCTGGAAAACGAATGTCGACTCGTCGAACTTGGGAGCCGTATCCCAGTCGGTGTAGCTGACGATGTTCGTAATCTTCATTTCGGCGAACGGCGACGGCTGATCTTGCGACTTCGCCAGCCGGGCAAAAGCCTTCGCCAGATCGGGCTTGAACTGACGCACGAGCGGCTCCTTGCCGGCATCGATCCACAATTCCCAGTCGAACTGCTCCTGCGTGGCCTTGATCAGGTGGCATTCGGTTTCGCCGAGTTCGACGATCCCGCCATATTCAACCTTCTGAGCACCGCCCAGCATGTTGGCCGCTGGATCGTCGGACACGATCGCGACCATCACGCCGCCAGCGTTTCCGAAACCGATCGAGCCAAGAACGATCGGATTCTTGAACAATTCCGAGAACGTGGGCGGGGCCTCTTCCACCGCGTACTTATCGTGCGTCGACATGAACAGCGAGACTTCCTTGCCGTCGCTGACGATGCTCGCCTTTCCCTGTGCTGAGTCCAAGGCGTAGGCAAACTTGTTGGGCTTCTCGACTGCGAAGTTCTGGATGAATTCTTGTTCTTGCTTTTGCCCCTTTTGTTCGACAGTCAGCGCGATCGTCACTTTGACCTTGAAGCCGTCGAGACCCGCATAGTATTTACCAAACGCTCCAAGCACTTCACGGGCCTTGGGATCGACTTCCGCTTCCTGGGCAGTTGCCTCCCGAAGGATGGCCGCCGGGGCGACGACTAGCATCGCGGCAAGCAGCAAGTACGAAAGCAGACTGCGGCGGGCGAAAAGGCGTGGAAGCGGCATCATTCGGATCCTATGCGGGTGCGTAAGGTCGAGCTTAGTACGGGAGGGCATGCGGCCATACTTCGACGGCTGTGGGGGCTGGCCGTCTTGGAAGCCAACTCAGCATAACAGTCGGCAACGTTTCCAGCTACTAACTGGCGCGCTTTGTGGAAGAGGGATTGGCGTTCCACCGACCGCATCCGTTACGATTCAGCCCTGACGATGGCGTACTTCTGAACTCTTTCGCCCCCAACCGCACCCATGCAACGACTTGCCGCCGGACCGCTCGAATACGAATTCAGCCGCCACCGCGAGCCTCGCGCTCGCATCGCCTCGGGCGAGACCCTTATCGTCGAGAGCGAAGATGCCTTCAGCGGGCAAATTCGAACCGCCGCTGATCGCCGAGACAAACGCACGCAGCCGTACAGCAATCCGCTAACCGGGCCGATCGTGGTCGACGGCGCGGAGCCGGGCGACTCGCTGGCCGTCACGATCGAGTCGATCGAGCCGACCCTTGCCAAATGCGTCACGCGCACGAGTGACCCAAAGCAGCTCTGTGAGTGGCTGGGAGATGACTGCCCAAACGGCACGCGGGTGTGCGAGATCGCAGGCGGTATGATCCAGTGGAGCGACAAGATCTCGATTCCCTATACGCCCATGCTGGGCTGCATCGGAACGGCGCCCAGTTGGGGGAGCCCCACGACGCTGCCGGCCGGGCCTCACGGCGGGAACATGGATATCGTCGAAGTCGCGCCTGGCAGCACGATCTATCTGCCGGTGTATGTGCCGGGCGGCTACCTGTATCTGGGGGACGCGCACGCCGCGATGGGACATGGCGAACTTTCGGCCAGCGGGCTCGAAATGCCAGCCGCGAGCAGGATCACCGTGCGACTTGAGAAGGGGCGAACGGTTGCCGGGCCGCGGATCGAGACCGCCGACTCGATCATGACCGTGGTCAGTGGCACACCGATGGAGCGGTCGGCGGCTCAGGCATTCGCCCAACTCATCCTGTGGATGGAAGCCGACTATGGGTGGAATCGTTGGCAGGCTTACGACCTGCTAACGCACGTGGCCCAGACTTCGATGGGCTACTACGGCATCGGCACGATCGGCGTGAAGGTGGCCAAGCGTTACTTGTAAAAACTTTGCGGTGGGTGATCGCGTGATTTAGAATCTCCCAACGGTCTATCCCATCCGCTTCCAAGGAGTCAACCCATGCGAAGCTCACTGCGATTGCTGCTGCTGTTCGCCGCCGTGTGTCTATCCGTTTCCGCGCGGGCGGCAGAGGAGCAGACCGAGCTCGACAAGTACATCGCCAGGCCCGATCCGGCGTTTGCGTGGAACGTAGCGAAGACGATTCCTGGCGACGGCTACACGACGTACTTGATCGATCTCACGTCGCAGACTTGGCGCAGCGAGAAGGATGTCGACAAGCCGCTTTGGAAGCATTGGCTCACCGTCGTGAAGCCAGACAACCTCAAATATCACACGGCGTTTCTCTACATTGGCGGTGGCAACACCGACGACGAACAGCCGAACGACGCCACCGAGCGGACGATCGAACTGGCCAAGTACACCGGCTCAATCACGGCCGAACTGTTCACGGTGCCGAACCAGCCGCTCGTGTTCACCGATTCAAAGGATGAGAAACGCTATGAGGATAATATCATCGCATACACCCGCGTGAAGTACATGGCCACTCGCGATCCGAGCTGGCTGGTGAGATTGGCGATGGTAAAAAGCGGCGTTCGGGCGATGGATGCGATGCAGCAGTTCAGCGCGTCGGAAGCGGGCGGCAAGTGGAAGATCGATGACTTTGTCGTGGCCGGCGGTTCGAAGCGCGGCTGGACGACCTGGCTGGTGGGAGTCGTCGATCCGCGCGTGCGAACCATTATTCCGATCGTGATCGATGCGCTCAACTCGGAGGTGATCACCCGGCATCACTATGAGGCGTACGGGTTCTTCTCCCCTGCCCTGAACGACTATGTCCGGCACGGGCTGTTCCCCGACAAGATCGGCTCGCCACTGTACCGCGAGATCCTCGGAATTGAAGACCCCTACAACTATCGGAACCGCGCCCGATTGAAGATTCCCAAGTACATCGTCAACGCCTCGGGCGATCAGTTCTTTTTGCCTGATAACTCGCAGTTCTATTACGAGGAGCTACAGGCTCCGAAGTGGCTGAGGTATGTCGAGAACGCAAAGCACGACCTGAAGGAAAGCGATGCCCGCGAGAGCATTGCGTCGTTTTACCTGAGCATCCTGGAAGGTAAAGAGCCGCCGCAGTACACCTGGCAGCGCGAAAGCGACGGCGTGGTGCGCGTGTTTCCCCAACAAAAGCCGGATGAAGTGAACCTGTGGCAGGCCACGAATCCCGAGGCGCGGGACTTTCGGCTAGACACCATCGGCAAAGCGTACACGAAAACGCTGCTTAAGCCCGAGCCGGATGGTTCATATCTCGCCAATGTGAAGCGGCCGCTGAACGGCTACACGGCGTATTTCGTCGAGCTGGTCTACAAAACTGGCCACGCCTATCCGCTGAAGTTCACGACGGGAGCGTATGTTGTGCCCGATGTCTTACCCTACACGATGCCGAAGCCGGGCGAACCGGTGAAGGTGGGCGAGCCGCCGAAGAAGAAAGCCGCTTGATCACCGCGGCGGAATTGGCGGCGTGTTCACGCCATGCGTTCCACCGTTGCTGCTGATGCCGACGGCCTGCAGGTCGAGATTCGGCAGCTTCACATCCAGACCGCGAGCGCGCGACTCAAGCGCGAGCTGAAACCACTGGAGTGGGTGGCGGCGTCGCTGCTGGGCTGCCAGGAATGTGGTGACAACCAGCTTGCGCGGCAACTCTCCCTTTTCGACAAGCTCGACGATCTCACTGATGTATTGGAACTCCACCGGACGCCGGGCTTTCAGCCCTTTTTGAAGCTGCGTTTCCAGGTCGAGACCGACCACTCCGCCGCCATCGAACGCAGGCGGAACCGTGAAGCTGGTCTGGGCGTACGCAGTTAATGTCCCATGGTTCCAGGCAAATGCGATGGCAATGGCCCACAGGAATCGGCGCATGTGATTCTCCCGAACGGGGTGGTGCGATATGGGAAGTCGCTTTTAACGCAACGGGCGCACCCGGACAAGGCCGGCCGCGAACTTACCCAGACTGACAGTGCTGGACAAGCAACCCGCCGAGCCGCACAATTCGCCGAGTTTTCGTGGCTCCCCAACACCGACTGCTGGCGGCACTAGCAGATTGCACCTCGACGCGATTCAACTCAAAACCGCGGGGGCCACGAACCTGCGGTCGGCGCTTTGGGTCTGATCCTTTTATGGCTACTTCGACGAACCTCCCCACCGCCGATCGCGCCGGCTCGCTGAGCGAGTTGCTGAAGGTCGCGGTGCCGCTGATTATCAGCTACACCTCGAGTGCGCTGATGTACATCATCGATCGGATGATGTTGAGCTGGGATTCGGTCGAGTCGCTGGCCGCGTCACTGCCCGCCGGCGTGCTGCATTACAACCTGGCCGCGCTGGCGATAGGTACGGTTTCGTACGCGAATGCTTTCGTCGGCCAATACGAAGGGGCCGACCAGCATCAACGCGTGGGTCCGGTGATCTGGCAGGGCGTTTATCTGTCAGTCATCGCGTCGGTGATTCTCGCGTGCTTCATCCCGCTGGCGCCGGCGATGTTCGCCGGGTTCGGTCACGAGGCCAGCATCCTCGCGCTCGAAGTCGACTACTTTCGCCTGATGTGTCTGGGAACGTTCCCCCTGCTGCTCGGCACGACGCTGGCCTGTTTCTACAGCGGCCGCGGCAAGACGATCGTGATCATGGTGGCAAACATCATCGGTACAGTGGTCAATGTCGGGCTCGATTACGTTCTGATCTTTGGCAAATTCGGCGCGCCGCGTTTGGGCATCGAAGGCGCGGCAATCGCCACGATTACCGCATTCGCCGTGATTCCGCTGGTTTATATCGGCGTGATGCTCTACCAGGAACGAGGTGGCATCTATCATCTCTGGACCGGCAAACGCTTCGATCGTGAATTATTCGGCCGGCTACTGAAGTTCGGCTTTCCGAGCGGCCTGCAGCACTTTTTGGACGTGGCGTGCTTCACGGCGTTTATCCAACTCGTCGGCAGCCTGGGCACCGAAAAGCTCTCGGCCACGAGCTTGATCTTCAATCTCAATTCGCTGGTATTCGTGCCGATGATGGGGCTGGGCACCGCGGTGACCGCGCTTGTCGGGCGGCGGATCGGCGAGGGCCGGTCGCAACTCGCGGTGCGCACCACTTGGCTGGCGGCGGCAGTTGGCCTGGCTTACGTGGCCATCTTCTGTTCGCTCTACCTATTCGCGCCCGAGGCGATTCTGAAGCCCTATGGCGTCGGCCAGCACGACTCCCTCCGCGCGCTGGTCGTGTTTCTCTTAAAGCTGGTAGCGGTCTACTCGTTTTTCGACGCACTGGCGATCATCTTCAGCTCGGCGATTCGCGGGGCGGGTGATACCCAATTCGCGCTCTTGTTTTCATTCGGCGCAGGTCTTGTGTTTCTGGTGCTGCCGACCTATATCGCATCGTTTTATGGTGAGGCGGGATTCTTCTATGCTTGGTACGCCGTCACCACGTTCATCACGATCCTGGGGATCGGGTTCGTTGCCCGTTTTCATCAGGGCAAGTGGATGACGATGCGCGTGATCGAGCACACGCTGCCGGAACTGGAAGGTCATCCGCCGATCGACGAGGATGAGCCGGAAGGGCGCATGGTGGTGGAAGCGGGAGCGTAGCTCGCGGGGCACAGCCCCCCGGGCCTTAAGGAGAATCTGAAGGAGACTCGCGCACTAGGCCCCCTCGGCCGCGCCTTCGGCGAGGGCCTCCGCATCGCCCGTCAGGTACGAACGGTAACGATATCGAGTTGCGACAAGCGCAAATACGACCGCCGTGGCGGCCATTAGGGCAGCAAAGAACAGGTAGTAGTTCGTACCGGAGATTCGAGAGTTGCCCGCCTCGTCCTGGATCAGAATGTTGATCATCGCGGTCAGGAAGTTACCCGCCGCCACAGCCAGCAGCCACAGCGACATCACGACCGACTTCATCTTCGGCGGAGCCTGCGTGTAGGAGAATTCCAGTCCGGTAATCGAAACCATGACTTCGCCAGCGGTCATAATCGCGTAAGCCAGGAACTGCCAGTTGATGTGCGGCTTCTGGCCGGCCTGAATCCAGCTTTCGATCAGCGCCGACATGCAGAAAGACAGCGCGGTCAGCAAGAAGCCGAGGCCCAGCTTGCGCAGCGGAGTGAGCGTGATCACCCTGTTCAGCGCCGGATAGATCACGTACGAGAACAGAGGAATGAACGCCAGGATCATGATCGGGTTGGCGGTGTGCGTTTGCGCGGCGGTGAGCTGAATGCCAAACCAGTTCAGGTCCATCTTGTCGGCCTGTAGAATCCAAGCCGAGCCGGTCTGGTCGTACAGCGCCCAGAAGATCGCCACGAAAGAGTAGAGCAGGATCAGGCTGCCCATGATCGAGCGTCCCTCGGGCCCGAACGCTTCGCGCAGGAAGCCGACGCCGCCGGCCGGTCGATGCGCGAACTTGTAGCGTCCCAGCCAGAAGATAATCGTGGCAATTGCCATGAAGACGCCCGGTACGCCGAATGCCACGCTCGGGCCATAGTTTGCCAGCAACCACGGAATCAACACGGTCGAAAACATCGACCCGAAGTTGATCGAAAAATAGAACCAGCCGTAAACCTTCTCAAGCAAGTGCTTGTTGGCCGGTCCGAACTGATCGCCCACGTTGGCCGACACACAGGGCTTGATCCCGCCTGAGCCGACAGCAATCAAAATCAGTCCGAGCGCCAAGCCAGAGCGAGTGTCGTCGATGGCTAGTGCCGCGTGACCGGCGCAATAGACAATCGACAGCCAGATGATCGTGCGATACTTGCCGAGCAACCCGTCCGAGAGCAGCGAACCAAAGATGGGGAAGAAATAAACACCCATCATGAACAGGTGGAACCAACTCTTGGCCTGTTCCTCGGTCATGTAGTCGGAGTTACCTTGACTATCGAGGAGGTACTTGGTCATGAAAACAACCAAGATCCCGCGCATGCCGTAGAAGCTGAACCGCTCGGCCGCCTCATTGCCTACGATGTAGCCGATGCCCGACGGCATGCCCGTAGTGACGACGGGCTCGGTGCGGTATTTTGATCGAAGCATGGAATCTCTGCTGGCGCGGGGTAAGTGCGGGCGGGGGAACTTCGCGTGGCAAACCGGGGCGGCCGTCTGCGGGTTTAGAAGATACCACCGCTGGCGGAATGAAGCCAGATTGAGCTGCTGAGCCTGGCAGATCGGGACGGGCCGCCCGTGCCCACAGGAGGCGTGTTGCGTAGAATGGATCGGTTCCATCCATCGCGAATCCGAGACCGTAACGCCCATGCCCACACGTCGTAGTCGCCGCCGATTTGCCGAGTATCGGCTGGACTTGCGCCAGAAGCGGCGTGAGAAGCAGCCGCCCCCGGTAGACAACCGCCGGTTGCGTCCGGGCGAGCCGCGCTCCTTCACGCAACTTTTTACCGCGTTCTGGCGACTGCTCGATGGTTACCACGGCGCGGTGATCTTCTCACTCACGACACTCACGATTGGGACTCTGCTATCGCTTGTTCCGCCGGTCGCCACAAAACTCGTCATTGACAATGTGCTCTCCGACAAGCCACTCGAGGAACCTTGGTCGAAGTTCTTGCCGACCACATCGAATCGCTACGAACTCTTGGCCTGGCTCGCCGGTGGGGTGATCGCGCTGTCGATCATCGAGACTGCGATTCGCCTCTGGGGCCGCTGGCACGCCACGCGGACCGTGACGCGAGTCGCCGTGGATACTCGCCGGTTGGCGTTCGAACATGCCGTGCGGCTGCCGCTCGATCGGGTCTATAAGCTCAAGAGCGGCGGTGTGGCCAGCCTGCTGCGCGATGACGCCGGCAGCGTTTCCGACTTGATCTTCAGCATGCTCTATAACCCCTGGCGGGCGATCATCCAACTCGTCGGCTGCCTGGTGATTCTGGCGGCCATCGATTGGCGACTTTTGCTCGGGGCGCTCGTGCTGCTGCCGGTGGTGTTCTTCACGCATCGCACCTGGATCGGGCGGATCAGGCCGATGTATCGCGACATTCGCACCCAGCGGCAGGACATCGACAGCACCGCGACCGAAGCCTTCGCCGGGATGCGCGTGGTCCGCGCGTTTGGCAGGCAGCGGAGCGAATCGGGCCGCTTCACTCGCAATAACCACTTCATGGCCCGGCAGCAATTACACGTCTGGTGGTGGACCCGAACGATCGAACTGGTCTGGGAAGTGCTCATTCCGTTGGCCTCGGGCGTTCTTTTGCTCTACGGCGGAATGCAGGTGCTCGAAGGCCAGCTCACGCTTGGCGACTTGATGATGTTCCTGGTTTACCTGGCAATGCTGCTGGCGCCGCTCGGCGTCCTGGCCAACAGCGCGGCCGCGTTCCAGAGCAGCCTGGCGGGCCTCGACCGCGTGCTCGACCTCTTGGGCGAACCGCGCGAGATGTCTGAACGCCGCGGACGAATTCACGTCCGCAAGGATGAGATCGCCGGCCGCGTGACGTTCAGCGGCGTGAGCTTCCACTATCCCGGCTCCGACGAGTACGTGCTGCGGAACATCGAGCTGGAAGTACGGCCCGGCGAGATGATCGCGCTCGTCGGGCGTAGCGGCGCGGGCAAGACCACGCTCACAAACCTGGTCGCGCGGTTTTACGATCCCACGTCGGGCAGCGTCTCGCTCGACGGCATGGACTTGCGCACGATCGACGTGGAAAGTTATCGGCGGATTCTAGGGATCGTCGAACAGGATGTGTTTCTGTTCGACGGCACTGTGGCCGACAACATCGGCTATGCATCCCGCGGGGCGTCGCAGGAGCAGGTCGAAGCTGCCGCCAAGGCCGCGAACGCCCACGAATTCATAACGGCTCTCGACCGGGGCTATGAGACGATCATTGGCGAGCGCGGCGTGCGCCTCAGCGGCGGCCAGCGGCAGCGAATCGCGATCGCTCGGGCGCTGTTGGCTGAGCCGCGAATCCTGATTTTGGACGAAGCCACAAGCAACCTGGACAGCGAGAGCGAGCGGCTGATCCAGCAAAGCCTGGTGACGCTGATGCAGGGGCGCACTTCGTTCGTCATCGCCCACCGGCTCAGCACCATCGCGCATGCCGACCGAATCGTGGTGATGGACGGCGGAAGGATCGTGCAGATCGGCACGCACGAAGAACTGCTGGCCAAAGGCGGAGCTTACCGCCAGATGGTCGACATGCAGTCGCTCGGAAGTGACGTGCTCACTGGGACTAACGGTCATGCTTCGTGTGACACCGGCTGAATCGCGGCCCCTGATTATTCTTGCCCGGGCCCCGCGCGGGAAGCTAAGATAACGGCCAGCCGCATTCGCCCGCCGCGAACCCCCCTGGAGCCTGACGCACGATGCCGTTCGGCCGCAGCAAAACTGCCTTGCTTGTTCTGCTCGCGATTCTCTGCGCGACTTATTTTCATGTCGCAGCCGCAGCTGAGCTTCCCGAATTCAACCGCGGCGAGTGGCCCTTCTGCCCGCCCCAGCGCCCCGCCGTCCCGCAGGTGGAGAATCAAGCCTGGGTCATTAGCCCGATCGACGCCTTCGTCGCGGCGCGATTGGAAGCCAAGGGCCTCAGTCCCAGCTCGCCCGCCGATCGTCTGACGCTCTTGCGTCGTGTCTCGTTCGATCTCACTGGCCTGCCACCGTCGACTGAGGAGCAGGCGGCATTCCTGTCCGACACGGCCGAGGGCGCTTACGAGCGCGTGGTCGATCGGTTGCTCGCGTCGCCACGCTATGGCGAGCGCTGGGCGCAACATTGGCTCGATGTGGTGCGTTATGCCGAGACGGATGGGTTCAAGGCTGACGAGTTCCGGCCCGCGGCACATAAGTACCGCGACTATGTGATTCGCAGTTTCAACGCCGATCTGCCCTACGACCGCTTCATCCGGCAGCAACTGGCCGGCGACGAACTCGAACCGGAGAATCCGGAAGCAATCGTCGCCACCGGATTGAATCGCCTGTATCCGGACGAGTCGAACGCGGCGGACGTCATGCAGAGGCGGCAGGAAATCCATGACAACCTGACCGACACCACGGCGCTCGCGTTCCTGGGGCTCACGGTTGGGTGCGCTCAGTGCCACGATCACAAGTTCGATCCGATCACGCAGCGAGACTATTTCCGGCTGCAGGCGTTCTTTGCGACGCTATTGCCGCGAGACGATTTGCCCGTGGCCACGCGCGAGGAGATCGAAGCACACGCCGCGCGACGCACGGAATGGGAGCTAGCCACCGCTCAAATTCGCGGCGAACTCGATGCGCTCCTGGCCAAGCGCAGATCGAACACGATGCAAAATGCGCTCGAGAAGTTTCGGCCCGAATTCCGCTCGGCGGTCGAAACGCCTGCCAGCGAGCGGACGTGCTTGCAGCAGCAGATCGCATTCCAGGCGATGCGCTATGTGTCTCCAAAAATGGCCGGCGTGACAGGCGAGTCGCTGAAGGGGGACGAGAAGCAAAGATTTGAAGAGTTGAGCGCGGAGCTCGCCAAGTTTGACCACCTGAAGCCGGTCGAGCTTCCCGTCGCGATGGCGGTGAGCGACGCTTCTCCCGACGCTCCTCCGACGCACGTGCTCGCGCTGGGCGACTACCGCAAACCACAGGGCGAAGTGACGCCAGGTTTTCCGGCGTTCCTCGGTGCCAGCGAACCGGCAATCGCCATTCCGCCGGCCGGGGAGCATACCTCGGGCCGCCGCGCGGCGCTCGCCAACTGGCTATGCCGCCCCGATCATCCGCTGACCGCCCGCGTGATCGTCAACCGCGTCTGGCAACATCACTTCGGCGTGGGGATCGTGGCCACACCGAACGATTTTGGCGCCATGGGCGAACCGCCCACGCATCCCGAGCTACTCGACTGGCTGGCCGTCGAGTTTGTCGAAAGCGGCTGGAGCCTGAAGACGCTGCACAAGCTGATCGTCACCTCGGCCACGTACCAGCAGTCGTCGCGTGTGGACGTCGACAATCCTGCCCAGGCACGTGCGCTGGCGGTCGATCGAGAGAACCGTTTGCTCTGGCATGCCCGCCGGCAGCGGCTCGAAGGAGAGATCGCGCGCGATGCCATGTTGCAAGTCGCGGGCGACCTGAGTGAGACGATGTTCGGACCGAGTGCCCGACCAAAACTGCCAACAGGCGTCGGCTCGAAAGCCGTCTGGAAGCCCGACGACGCACTGGAGCAGCAGAACCGCCGCTCGATCTACATCTTTGCCAAGCGCAACTTGCGTTTTCCGCTGCTGGAAATTTTTGATCAGCCAGACTTACAAATAAGCTGTCCGCAGCGAAGCATGACGACGACCGCGCCGCAAGCGCTCGCGCTACTCAACGGCGAGTTCCCGCTCGAGCAAGCGAGTCGCTGGGCGGATCAGCTAATGACTGTTCACGGTGATGACACCGGGGCGATTGTTGGCGCTGCCTGGCGGAGTGCGTTTGGCCGCGAACCGAGCGGCAATGAGTCGGATGCATCCTGCGCGTACATCCGCAATCAACTACAGGTCCTGGCCGAGACTGGGACAGAATCTCGCGAGGCCCAGCGCGCAGCCGTGGCTGACTTTTGCCACGCGCTGTTTAATGCGAACGAGTTTCTGTACATCGACTGAGTATGAAACAAAAGCCAGCCAGAACGCATCTTCGCGTACCGCACTTCGCTCCAGCCGTCTCACGGCGGGACTTTCTGGCCCGCGCGGGAGCTGGATTCGGCAGCGTCGCGCTTGCATCGCTACTGTCAGACTCCGCTGCCCGAGCGACCTCCCAAGGGACTCAGCCCGGTGGACGGTGCACGCACTTCCCCGCGCGAGCCAAAAGCGTCATCTGGTGTTTCTTGGACGGCGGACCAAGCCACATCGACCTGTTCGATCCCAAGCCGGAACTGGAAAAACTTGCGGGCCAGCCACTGCCTGACAGCTTCGATCGTCCGCTCACCGCGATGGGCAAGACGGCCTTCACGCCGCTGATGGGCACCAAACGCAAGTGGGCTCAGCACGGCGAGTCCGGCTTATGGATCAGCGATTGGTATCCGGAAATCGCCACCTGTGCCGATGAGCTGGCTGTGATTCGCAGTTGCCACGCGGATGGACTGAACCACGTCGGCAGCGTTTGCCAGATGAACACCGGCAGCATTCTCGGCGGCCGACCGTCGCTCGGATCGTGGTGTGTGTATGGTCTCGGAAGCGAAAGTCGCGACCTGCCCGGCTTTGTGGTGTTGACCGATAGCGGTAACGATCCGCCGGGCGGAAACCGCAACTGGGGCACCGGCTTCATGCCCGTGGCGTATCAAGGCACGAAATTCCGCGACGGCAAAACGCCAATCCTGCATGTCACGCCACCCGAGTCGCTCGCCGGCACACGGCAGCGGCAAAAGCTCGACTTTATCCAGCAACTCAACCACGCACACCAAATCGGCCGCACCGACGACGACCGGCTGGAAGCCCGCATCGCCAGCTACGAACTCGCGTTCCGGATGCAGGCAACAGCCCCCGAAGCAGTGGACTTAGCCTGCGAATCTGCCGAAACGCGCGCGTTGTACGGCCTGGACGACAAAGATACCAACCGCAACGGTGCAAACTGCCTGCTCGCTCGACGGTTGGTCGAACGCGGCGTCCGATGTGTGCAGATCTATATGGGTTCAGGCAGCAAGTGGGACGCCCACGCAGACATGGAAGGCAACCATTCGGCTCGCTGCCGAGAAAGCGACCGCCCGATTGCCGGGCTGCTCAAGGACCTGCGGCGGCGCGGCATGCTAGACGATACGCTGGTCGTGTGGGGCGGTGAGTTCGGCCGAACCCCGATGAGCGAAAGCGGCAACGGCCGTGATCACAATCCCTGGGGCTTCACCGTCTGGATGGCCGGCGGCGGCGTGCGCGGCGGGACTGTGTACGGCAAGACCGACGAGATCGGCCTCTATGCCATTGAAGGGAAGGCCCACGTCAACGATTTGCACGCCACGATCCTGCACCTCCTGGGGCTCGATCACGAACAGCTCACGCTGATGCACAACGGCCGCGCGGAACGACTAACCGGTGTGGCCGGGCGGGCCATTACCGAAATCCTCGCCTAGGCTGAGGGCGCTGGAGTCGAGCTGCCCGAAGTATTGTCTCCGAGAGTAACTGAGCGACTATATGTCAACACTTCACACTGCCGCTCCACCCCTTTTAGAACTTTATCAAGCTAAGACGCCCGGCTCGGCGCGGCTGTACAACCGTGCGGTCGAGGTGTTTCCAGGCGGCGTGACGCACGACACGCGGTACTTGCAGCCTTATCCGCTGTACATCGACCGGGCAGCCGGCTCGCGCAAGTGGGATGTCGATGGCCACGAGTACGTGGATTACATCGGCGGGCACGGCGCGCTGATGCTGGGGCACAATCATCCGGCAATCGCCGACGCAGTGCGCGAGCAACTCGGCAAAGGGACACACTTCGGCGCGAGCCACGGGCTCGAAATCTTGCTCGGCGAGCAGATTCAGAGGATGGTCCCCTGTGCGGGCAAGGTTCGCTTCACCGGCTCCGGCACCGAGAGCACGTTGTTGGCGATTCGCCTGGCCCGGGCCTTCACCAGCAAACCGAAGATTGTGCGGCTCGCGGGACATTTCCACGGCTGGCACGACCAGGTGGCGTTCGCGGCCGCCTCGCACTTCGATGGCTCAGTACCAGCCGGCATCTTACCGGGTGTGGTCAGCGAGGCGATCGTTGTTCCACCAGGCGACGTCGCGGCGCTCGAGCGAGTGCTCGCGGACAACGACGACATCGCCGCGGTGATCATGGAACCCACCGGTGCAACCTTTGGACTTGTTCCACTGGCTGCAAGCTACCTGTCCAAAGCCCGCGAACTGACAGCCAGCCACGGCGCGCTGCTGATCTTCGATGAAGTCATCACGGGCTTCCGGGTCTCACCCGGTGGAGCGCAAGCGCACGCGGGGGTGACGCCTGACCTCGCAACTTTTGCCAAGATTGTGGCCGGCGGTTTTCCGGGCGGATGCATCGCTGGACGCAATGAGGTGATGGATGTGATGACAATGCGTAGCGATCGGGCGTGGAATCTGGCCAATCGCGTGCCACACCAGGGCACGTTCAATGCGAACCCGATCACTGCGGCTGCAGGACTGGCGGCGCTCAAGGTCATCGCGGAAACTGACGCGATCGCACAGGCGAACACGATCGCCGCGCAGCTTCGCGATCGACTGAACGAAGTGATTCGGGAGGTGGGATCAAACTGGCTCGTGTACGGGGAACACTCGGGCTTCCACTTCTTTACCAACCCACTGGACCGCCCGCTCTCGGTGAACGACATCTACGCGGGCAACGTATCGCTTGCGGAGCTCAAGGGCGGTGCGCCTGCATCGGTGATTCACCAACTCCGCTGCGGACTGATCGTCGGTGGAGCGGACATTTTCCCCTGGCCCGGAGGCTGTGTGTCGAGCCTGCACGACGAGCATGACGTGGAAATCACGGCCCAAGCCTTGCGTGGCACGCTAGAGCGGATCATGTGGCCGGCAGATTAAGGTTTGCGAGCGAGCAAGGCCGTCCGACTGTGGTTACTGCCGTTCAAGCTCCGCCTGCAGCGCTCGTACCTGGTCAAGGTCGATGCCGGCCGGTTCGTGCTCAAGGATCCAGTGAACGTCTTCGAGCGCGCGGTCGGTCTGTTGAAGCTGGTAACGTACCACCGCCCGCATCAGGTGGTATTGCCCCTGTTCGGGTGAAATCGCCAGCATCGCATTGAGGTAACGGTGCAGTGCCGCGGGATCGCTGCGCGAGACGCTCAGCAGATTTTGCAGCATTCGCAACACAATCGCCCGCTTGGTGACCGGTTCGAAGAATGCCGCGATTGCCGCTGTCTCCAGGCCGGGCCCAAGCGACGTTCGAATGCGACGCTCCGCCTCCTCACGGCTCACCTCGACTGCTTCCTCGAAGACGTCAATTAATCGCAATTCACCCTCGGCTGTCTGGTGTGCCACGACGAAGTGCCCCGGCAAGCCGATGCCGACGACTTTGACTCCCAGCCGCTGAGCGAGCTCCAAGTATACAATCGAAAGCGTAATCGGTAGACCTTCGCGGTCATCGAGAACTTCATTCAGGTAGCTGTTCGCGCGGTTATCGTAGTCGCCACGGCTGCCGTGAAAGCCGTTTTCCTCGAACAGGAACTGTCTGAGTCGGGCGAGTTTTGCGGAGTCGGCGGCATCTACGGGGATCGAACCGACCAACTCGGCCGCCATGTCGTCGAGTTCGCAACAGTACCCTTCGACGTCGACCTCGCTATTATCGAGGCGGGCCACCAGTAAGCCGGCCCGAAACAGGTCGATCATATCTTCGTCCACTGCCAGCGCCGTGACGAGATCAGTAGTCATGCGCCGTTCATGAGCTTCTCGGGCGAGTTGTTTGAGCTGCTGGGCCTGCCGCTCGAGTCGTGCCGCTTGTTCATTCAAGATCGCGGCAGCCTGCAATGGATCCTGGGCGAGCCCTTCCAGTAACTCTTCGCTTGGGCTGGACTCGAGTGGCAAATCAGCAATTAGTTTTTGGATGTCCGCGGCTTTGTCCATGGGAACGCGAAACCGCGCGACTTCGGCGCCGACCTCGAAGCCCTTGAACTCGGCCGCCGTGCCGCGAAACTTGACGAGCCCAGCTTTGCCACAGATGAGCTGACTGTCAGGAATAGTGACCACGGATTCGTCATTGACGAAACATTCAATCTTGCCGTCGGCCAGTCGGACGCGAAGAGTATTCCAGTCCTTGGGTTTGTAATGCTTGCTCGGCGCGGTATGCAGGATCTGCCAGCTCTGAACTTCGGGGCCTTCGAAGCGAGTGAGCCGCAATTGCCCGCCGGTCGGATAAAACCCGTAGTGCCGGTTATTGCCGTCGGCGCAGAAGGCCAGTCCCGCGGCGCCCGCTTCGTCGTCCAGTTTGACAGTCACGGTGCATTCGTACGGTAGCCTGGGCACTTCCGCTTGCGCAAGGCACAGCGCGCGTCCGCCGAAACTCGTGCCGGCGCCATCGACAAGCACGCGTCCGGCACGTTGCCGCCAGTTAGCGCCAAACACGGTTTGCCATTTGTCGGGATCGAGAGCGCCAATTGTGCGCCAGCGAGACATGACGATCGGGTTCGGCTTTTCCAGGAGCGGCTTGAGCAGATTGACGGTGAGCGCAAAGCCGAGATTGTTAGTAACCGCCGACTTCATCGTCACGATGCCCTGCACCCGACCTTGGCGGTCGACAAGCGGACCGCCGCTATTGCCGGGCTCGATCGGCATTGCAAGCTGGACCATCGGCCGGCCGTCGACTTCGCGAACGCCGGAAACGACTCCGCTGACCACGCTGTATTTAAAGCCGCGCGGGTTGCCGAGCGCGACGACGCTTTGCCCCTGTTTGAGTCCATCGGAATCGCCCAGTTCAAGCGGCGAGAGATCGCTGGCTTCGATCTTGAGGACGGCCAGGTCGAGGACGCGATCGGAAGCATGAATCGCCGCCACTCCGACTTCGCGTCCGCCAGGCAGCTGCACGCGGATGTCGCGACCCTGGCCGATCACGTGAAAGTTGGTGACAATCAGTCCATCGGCCGAAATGACGAAGCCGGCGCCCATCCCTTGTCGCTCACCGTCGCGCCCGGCGGAGTTGATCACCACGACCGACTTGCGAACCTGCTGGGTGAGGGCTTCGACGGAAAGCTCAGCCGGTGGGACCATCTCTGGTTCATCAGCGAAGAGCAGGCTGGCGGCGATCAGCACCAGGGCCGTGGCGAGGAACGCGCTTCGCATGGCAGCTCCCGAAAGGCGGACAGTGGCGGTAGGGTACAGCCGTACCGCTCGCCCATTATCTTACCCACGGTCGACAACTACTGGCCAGAAAATCAGGCGATCTGCTGAGCAGAGGTCAGCCGAAAGCGGCCACCTGCGCCACTTATCTGAAGAGAAACACCCGCGGGATCTACTTCTTCTCGCGCTTCCAGACCTCGAGTACGCAACCGGTTCCTTCAGCGCCGGTGAACTCGGTGGGGCGGTGCTTGTTGTCGCTTTCGAGACAGATGGTCAGCTCATCCCCTTCGACCTTATAGATGACAAGGTACACCTTGTCCTTGTCCGGGCCTTCGCCGACGACGATATCCAGGGCCTTGGGCTCCTGCGAAGGATCGAAGCGGTAGGTGCCCTGCTCGTGAAACTCGCCGTTCTCGAACTTATAGTTCGCGCCTTCGACGGTGAGCTTGATCGGTTTGAGCTTCTCGGCAGGGGTTTCTTTACCCTCGTGTACCATCGAGACGGCACGCCAAGTGCCCTGCCACTTCTCGATCTCTTTCTTGTCCGCGTCGGTCTCGGCCGCCAGAACGGCGAGCGAACCCACGACGAGTAGTGCCACGGGAATGAAATTCTTCATCACAAAGCTTCCGTTCAACGCGCCCGCCGTTACGACAAAATAGCCCGCGGAGCTCGCCGTAGTATGCCGCTCTTCGTGAGGACTGTAAAGGATTGCCAGCCCCTAAAACTGGCCCGAATCCTGGAATTTCGGTCACAGGGTGCGGGTTACAGCGAACGACTAAACCTTGCGGCCGGACTCTCCAAACGGCTCGGAGCGTCTGTTAAGGTAGAAGCTTGCCAACCCGGCGTCCCAGACCTGTTTGCAACCACCAGGAATCCATCGACATGAGGCGCTCGCTCTCGTCGTTTGCACTGCTCTGCGTCCTTTGTTCCGCAAAGACGTCTATGGCTGCTGACGCTCCGACCGGCGAGCTCCCCAAGAGCGCCGACGGTCGGTCGCTTAATTTGGACTTCGAGAAAGGCAACCTCGACGACTGGACGGCCCAGGGCGAAGCCTTCGCCAAGCAGCCCGTGCGCGGCGACACGGTGACTGGCCGCGGCCGTGGGCAGCAGAGCAAACACGCGGGAACTTTCTGGATTGGCGGTTACGAAATCTCGCTGAGCGACGCGCCGAAGGGCACGCTCACCTCGGCGCCGTTCAAGCTCACGCAGCCCTGGGCCAGCTTTCGAGTCGCTGGCGGCTCGCATAATTCGACACGCGTGGAGCTCGTCGACAACGCGACCGGCAAGGTGATTACCGCGCGTTCGGGCGACAACTCCGAAACTCTGCGTCCCGTCGTGCTCGACGTGGCTAAGCATCAAGGGAGCGAAGTCTTTCTGCGGCTGGTCGATGAATCTGCAAACGGCTGGGGACATTTGAACTTTGACGACTTCAAACTGCACGCCGAGAAGCCGAACTTCCCGGATGCCGTCGAAGAGCAACCGCAAGATGAGTATCCCTTCGCGGGTCTTTCGCCCGAGGAAGCCGCCAGGGCGATGGTGCTCCCCGAAGGTTTTTCGGCCACCCTCGCGGCCGGCGAGCCCGAAGTGATGCAGCCGATCGCGATGGCCTTCGACGACCGCGGCCGGCTGTGGGTGGCCGAGGCGTACACCTACCCAATCCGCGCGCCCGAAGGGAAAGGCCGCGACCGGATTCTGATCTTCGAGGATGCGGACGGCGACGGCCGGCTCGAGTCGCGCAAAGTGTTCATGGAGAACTTGAACCTGGTGAGCGGCTTGGAAGTCGGCTTCGGTGGCGTATGGATCGGCGCGGCACCGTATCTGTTATTCGTGCCCGACAAGAATGGCGACGATGTTCCGGATGGCGAACCCGTCGCCCTGCTGGACGGCTGGGGATTTCAGGACACGCACGAAACGCTGAATGCATTCACCTGGGGACCGGATGGCTGGCTCTATGGTTGCCATGGCGTGTTCACGCACTCGCTGGTCGGCAAGCCCGGCGCCAAGAAGGAGGACCGGGTGCCGATCAACGCCGGCATCTGGCGCTATCATCCGACGCGGCACGTGTTCGAAGTCTTCGCCCAAGGCACGAGCAATCCTTGGGGCGTCGACTTCAACGATCGCGGCCAGGCCTTCGTCACGGCCTGCGTCATTCCGCACCTGTACCACATCATTCAGGGCGGCCGCTACCAGCGGCAAGCCGGTGTGCACTTCAACCAGTACACCTACGACGACATCAAGACCGTCGCCATCCACCGCCACTGGATCGGCGACACGCCGCACTCGGGCAACGACAAGAGCGACACAGCCGGCGGTGGACACGCGCACGCCGGAGCGATGATCTATCTCGGCGGAAGCTGGCCCGCGAAGTATCGCGACCAGATCTTCATGAACAACATTCACGGCCAGCGGCTCAACGAAGACCTGCTGCTCCCCAAGGGGTCGGGCTACATCGGCGATCGTGCGCCGGACTTCTGCCTCACCCGCGATCGCTGGTCGCAGATCATCAACCTGCAGTATGGCCCCGATGGCCAGATGTGGATGATCGACTGGTACGACGCCAACGCCTGTCATCACCGCGAAACCGACGGCCACGACCGCACGAACGGCCGGATCTTCAAGATCTCCTACAAGAACGCCCAGCCCGTGAAAGTCGACCTGCAGAAGCTGTCCAGCGAAGAGCTGGTGAAGCTGCAACTGCATGAGAACGACTGGATGGTGCGGCACGCCCGGCGGATCCTGCAAGAACGCGGCGCCGATGCGGCCAACACGCACGCTAGCCTCACGCAAATGGCGGTCGACCACCCGCTGGAAACACGGCGGCTGCGCGGCCTCTGGGCACTGTTCGCCACGGGGGGTGTCGACGAAGCTACCGCACTTGAACTTCTGGAAAACGACTATCCGCACGTGCGGGCTTTCACGATCCAGCTCATGACCGACGATACCAAGCGCACGCTGTCGCCGACGGTCGTCGAACGGATCGTGGCCCTGGCCGACGATCCTTCGCCGGTCGTCAGGCTGTATGTGGCGAGCGCACTGCAGCGCCTGCCGGCGGATGCGAGCTGGGCGGCACTGCCCAAGCTGCTGGCGCATTCGCGAGACGCGGGCGACCACAACCTGCCGCTGATGTACTGGTATGCCGCTGAACCCTTGGCCGAAGTAGATGCCAACCGCGCGCTCGCCCTGGCCGGCGCCGGCAAGATCCCGCTCGTGCAATCGTTCATGGCCCGCCGCGTGGCAAAGATTGGCACGCCCGAAGCGATCGCAGCGGTCGTGTCGCAGCTAGCGAAATCGAAGAAGCCGGAAACGCAATTGCTCTTGCTGGCCGCGATTGAAGAAGGGCTGCGCGGACGCCGGCAGGTGCCGATGCCCGAGGGCTGGTCAGCCATTTCCGGTTCGCTGGTCGAAAGCGCGAATGCCGACGTCAACGCCCAGGCGACGGCACTCGCGCTCAAGTTCGGCGATCCGGCCGCGCTTGCCAAGCTGCGCGGCGCGCTGGTGGATTCCAAGAAACCGGTCGGCGAGCGCGAGCAGGCGCTCGAGGCGCTCCTCGGGGTGCGCGATCCCGAACTCGCTTCCACGCTACACGGCCTGATTGCCGATCAGGCACTTCGCCCGGGCGCGCTACGAGGCCTGGCGTCGTACGATCACGAAGGTACGCCGAAGGCGATTCTCGCAGCGTACAAAAGCCTGAACCTGAACGAGAAGCGCGACGCCTTGAACACGCTGGCCGCGCGCGTGTCGTATGCCTCGGCGCTGCTGTCGGCGGTGCAAGAAAAGCAGATCGCCGCCACGGACCTTTCGGCCGACCTGATCCGCCAGCTTCGCAATCACAAGAACGAGGAGCTGAACTCGCGGATTGGCGAGGTGTGGGGAACGGCCCGCGAATCGACCGAAGAGAAGTCAAAGCTGATCGCAGACTATACGAGGCTGGCCAAGATGTCCAAGCCTGAGGCCGATCCGGCACTCGGCCGGGCGGTGTTCACAAAGACCTGCGCCCAGTGCCACACGCTGTTTGGCGCCGGCGGTAAGATTGGACCCGAACTGACCGGCTCGAACCGGGCGAACCTCGAGTACATCCTGTCGAACATCCTGGACCCCAGCTCGGTGATGGCCAAGGAATATCAGCCGAGCATCCTGGTCACGGCCGACGGCCGCGTGGTCACCGGCATTATCAAGCAGCAGGACGACGTGGCCCTGACCGTGCAGACGGCAAACGAACTGGTCACCATTCCTCGCAATGAAATCGACGAGATGCAAATCAGCCCCCAGTCGATGATGCCAGACGATCTGTTGAAGCCGCTGTCGCCCCTGGAAGTTCGCTCGCTGATCGCGTACCTGGCCTCACCGGCTCAAACGCCAATGCTGGCCACGGTCGATAATGTCGCCAATTTCTTCAATGGCAAGGACCTCACCGGCTGGACGGGGAATCCGTCGCTATGGAGCGTCGAGGACGGACAGCTCGTCGGCCGCACCAAGGGACTCAAGGACAACGAGTTCCTCCAGAGCGACCTGGTATTGGGCGACTTCCGCCTCCGCTGCCAGGTCGAACTCGTCGACAACCAGGGCAACAGCGGCATCCAGTTCCGCTCGGAAGCCCTGCCCGACGGACACGTCAAAGGCTACCAGGCCGACATCGGCATCGGCTGGTGGGGCAAGCTCTACGAAGAACACGGCCGGGCCTTACTCTGGAACAAGAGTGGCGAAAAGTTCGTGAAGCCGGGCTGGAACACCTACGAGATTCTGGCCGTCGGCGATCGCGTTCGAACCTGGATCAACGACCAGCCTTGCGTCGATCTGGAAGACGCGGCCGGCGCCAAGCGTGGCATCATCGCCTTGCAACTCCACTCGGGCGGCGCGACCGAGGTGCGGTACAAGGATTTTGAGATCGAGCTCAATCCGAAGCCTTCAGACGCCAAGTAACGGATCCCTTCGATGCGCGTTCGCTTGCAGTTGCTCAAGGCGTTTCGCCCTGCGCTAGTTGCATGACGGCCGGCCAGGCGATCACGCTCGCGGGAAAGTTTCGCGTCACCGGCAATCAATCGTTCGGCACCACCTGCTGCGGCCGCAGCGTGCCGCGATTGGAAAGGGTCGGCCAGTAAACGCCAACTGCCGTTCAGCCCGCCAAAGCAAGGCTGAACGGCAGTCGAGTGACTCTTTGCGAAGCTCGTCCCAGTTAGCTCTTGCGCTTCGCACGCCGGCCAATCAGCCACGCTCCGGCCACGCCCAGGCCCAGGAGCGCGAAGCTCGACGGTTCAGGAACGACAACGGTATCGGAAGCATAGCCGTTGGCCGACCAGACGCTGTCGACCGTGAGTCCCGCGATGCTGATTGGAAAGGACGTCGGTCCGCCCGGAAAGTCGATGTCGATGGTGTACAGCGGCTGATTTCCCGGCACGTCAAAGCGAGCCCACCACTGACCGGCATTAACCGCATTGCCGCCGATCACGAACTCGGTCGGTTCGACGCCACCGATCGTGAAACGCGGGTAGTTCACGATCAGCGTATCGGGGCCCGTGGGGCCCGCCGTGCTGGTAAAGCCCTGGAGGATTAGCGTGGTGAAGCCGGTGCCTGCCAAGCCGTCGGTCGGGACGACCATCGTGGCGAAAGCCTGCTTGCCGATCGGACCTTGACCGGTGTAGATGTTGCCGCTGCTCGACCCGATCACGACGAACGGCACATTGGCGCGGTCGTTCTGGTAGAACTCAACGCCGTCACCCAGCCCCACGTCTCCCAGCGTGGGCGGCGCGTTGTTCAGAATGCGACTCGACGAGGGGGGCACAGGGTTGCCGAAGAACGTGCCGCCCACGTAGCCGAACCACGTGGCGTTTGAGCCGCCGCGGAACGAAGGGGAAAACAGTCCGGCCGATTCACTGATGTTGAATTCCGCGCGGGCCGAAGTAACCAGCGCGAACGAGCACAATGCGGTGGCGAGGATGCCGCAAACCAAGTGGGACAAACGATAGTGCATGGTAGTGTCGTCTCAAAAGTGCCAATCGAGGGTAATAAATACGCAAACCCGTGGCGAAATGGGATCGCCAACAAGGCATGACAGACTCTCGCCAGGCGTTGTGTCATCGCACTCCGCGCTCATTCAAGGCGCGCGAGAGGATGAGAGCCTGTTGAGATGCGGCCGGAGCCGCGCTTGGGCGGAGTCTGTGGGAGCTACCCCTTAGTAGATCGTGGTGATCGGTTTGCATCACCGTTCGAACAACATCGAGCTCGTTCGCAGTCTCTGCTGGCGGCGGGCAATCGCTTGCAAGGATTGGCAGGTCTGGCGAGCTAGAAACCACTGAGACTAAGTCTCAGTTACAACTAAAAATACCCGCTGCCACGGGATGTGCAACCCTCGGGTCCGAGACTTTTTCGGGCATGATCGCCGCTGACATCATGCAGTTTGTGGCACCGGTGGGGTGGAGCAGAGCCAATTTCTCAGGAGCTCCAAATACCCCACCTATGGCTAGTTTTCGGCAACTTTTTTTCTGGTCGCGCTTGACGCGGGAATCAGGGCCACTATATTGAGACGCGTTCTCAACAGGAGCCAGCTAGCCAGCTACCTCAACGCCAGCCCGCCAAAACCTTCCGCCGCAAATGCGCTCCTGCGGCCATCCGGTTCCACTGTCCCGTGATGCTCGGCCATCGCATCCGCGCTCGTTTTGTGCGCGCGATCGTCGACGGAGGAGATTCTCTTGGCGTGCCTTTGACATGACTGAATTGCGAGCAGTCGATGGTATCGACCTGCCCCGCTCTCACCAAAACATCCGCAGTACGTACACCATAGAGGTTTAACTAGATGATCCGTTCAGTTCTTCGAAAGACCCTCGGCAGCCTGGCACTCACCGTGCTGCTGGCCTCGACCGCTCAGGTCAGCCTGGGCGCCATGGCTCTGATTGACCCCGCGCTTCCCGGCACGAAGCAGACCGACTTTTGGTCGACGAATCGGTTGAGCACGGTGGAGAGCCCCGGCTACGGCTCGTTCCCCGGTTTCGGTGCTTGGCCCGGCGCAATTGCCTCGAGCACCACGAACGTCGGTTCCGACGGCGACGCCGGTTTGGTAAAGGTCGCTAACGGCGCCGGCGGTGGCCCCTTCGTCTCCGGTGCTTCGATCTATCACGGCGGCACGAGCGCCACCCCCAACGTCCTCGGCGGTACGCTGGGCGTTCAGGATGCCACGCCCGTCGCCGGCGTCTCGAATGTCGTGTTTCAACTCCAGATTGGCGAGGCCAATGGACACGACCTGTTCAACGGCACACTGCCGGTGCTGAACTACAACGGTGGTTCGCAGGCCCTGGCCGCATCGTACTCCGACCTGATCGGTCACGAGTTCGCCGGCACGTTTCCCGATCCGCTCGGCGGACCGGACCTGCCCCTGTTCACCAACACGTACCTGCTGCAGTGGGACGTGACGGGGTTGGGCGCCACCTCTCTGAATGTCACATTCCAGGGGGTGCAGCACAGCCAGGTTTATCAATTGCGTCTCGACCAATCGGACGTGTTCCAGGTCATCCCCGAGCCGAGCAGCGTAACGCTGGCGGGCCTGGCGATGCTGGGCGCGATCGGCATGATCTGGAAGAAGCGCCGCCGCCGCTAAGGTTTCGGCCCAAGAAGTTTGCTAAGCATTTGTTGTTCGCACGCCACGGCGATGCCGAATGAAGTGGCCGGTCGAGACGCGATTCCATCCGCGCTCGACCGGTCGCATTTCGGCTTTTCGGAAAGCCTAGCTAGCCAAAGTTTGATTATGGATATCCTGGCCCCACCGCGGATCGTGTGCCGCCGGCGCACCGGCCGGCAAGCGTTCACGCTTGTCGAGCTGCTGGTCGTAATTGCGATCATCGGGCTGCTCGTGGCCCTGCTGCTGCCCGCCGTCCAGGCCGCCCGCGAAGCAGCCCGCCGCACGCAGTGTGCGAGCAACCTGCGGCAATTGGCCGTGGCGATGCAGATGTATCAGGACGCCAACAAGATCCTGCCGCCGGCAAGCGTACGCAGGACGGTGGGAAGCGATCGGACGAGATTTTCCAGTGCTTTCGTCTGCGTACTCCCCTACCATGAAGAAGAAGCCGCATTCGAAGCTTGGAATTTCCGCGCGTCGGCAGACCTCGGAACAAACACGGCGATCGTGAAACGGCCGCTCGCGATTCATCGCTGCCCGACGATGACCAATCTGGAAGTCTTCGGCGATGTCAGTTCGGGAGGTTATTGCGAGAATCATGCGCTGCCCAGTAGTTATGCGCTTTCGACGGGCACCTACTACCACGGACGGGTTGAGTACTACGGCTCCTCGCCAGCAGACTTGCCGCGCAATAAGCTGGTTCACAATGGCGCGTTCGTCCAACACGGCCCGGGCTACTACTCCGTAGGCTTGGACGACATCGCGACGGCGGATGGGACTTCGAACACCATTCTGCTTGGCGAAATGGCAATGAAGATTCTGAATTATGATCAGGATCCCTGCTACAAGGGCGGCAACACGCAGTGGGCGATCGCGTATCCATCGCAAGCGTTGGCCTCAACTGCCGGGGTCTTTAATACAGACTACAACGCGGGCCAGGACTTGGAAGCATTTCGAAGCGACCACGAGAACGGCGTCTATCTCGCGTTTTGTGACGGCAGCGTGCGTTTCATTGATGAAATGATCGACGCCCGGACTCTGAATGCGCTCGCCACCCGCGACGGCGAAGAGAACGTGGAGGGCTTTTGATGGTCGGCCGTCGCTTCGGCCGCTCAGCCGCGCCGCTCGCCCTGTTGCTTCTCTCTGTCATTAGTGGGTGTGATCAAGGCCCGAAGAGAAACTACATCTACGGACGCGTGACGCTCGACGGACAGCCGCTCGATTTCGGCTCGATCACGTTCGTACCCGATCCAACAGGTCCTAAGGCCAGCGGGATCATCGAGCAAGGTCACTACCAGATTGAGGCAGTCCGGGGACCGCTGACGGGAGGAAAGTTGGTCGAGATTCGTGCTCCCCGATATCCAGCGGATGAACCCATGCCGGCGACGAAAGCCGATAAAATGCGTCAGCTAGCGGTCGCCCCTGAAGCACTTCCGCAGCGCTACAACGCCAAGACAGAGCTCCGCGCCACTGTCACTGAAGACGGACCCAACGAGTTCAATTTCGAACTGCAGAGTGAGTGACGCCGGAAGTGCTCTCGCGAGACTATGCGAGACGCGGGGAGCCGCCAAGCGCGACTACACCTCGACCAGCATCCGCATCGGCTCTTCCATCACTTCCTTGATCCGCTTCAGGAAGGTGACCGCGCCTTGGCCGTCGACGATCCGGTGATCGTAGGTGAGCGCCAGGTACATCATCGGCCGGATCACGACCTGTCCCTCGCGGGCGACGGGCCGCTCCTGGATCGTGTGCAGCCCCAGGATCCCGCTCTGCGGCGGATTGACGATCGGCGTCGAGAGCAGCGAGCCGTACACGCCGCCGTTCGAAATGGTGAACGTGCCCCCTTGCAGCTCTTCGAGCTGAAGGGCGTTCTTGCGGGCCCGGGTCGCCAGGTCGGCAATCGTCAGCTCAATGTCGGCAAAGCTCAGCCGGTCGGCGTCACGCAAGACGGGCACAACCAGCCCCTTACCGCCGCCCACAGCAATGCCGATGTCGAAGTAGTTGTGATAGACGATGTTCGTGTCTTGAATCTCGGCATTCACGGCCGGCACAAGCTTCAGGGCGTCAATCGTGGCTTTAACGAAGAACGACATGAAGCCGAGCTTGATGCCGTACTTCTCTTCGAACGTGCCCTTGTGCTCGCTCCGCAAGGCCATCACGGCCGACATGTCGACTTCGTTAAACGTGGTCAGCAGAGCCGCGTTGTGCTGAGCCTCGACCAGACGCTGGGCGATCCGCTTGCGGATCGGAGTCATCGGCACGACTTCTTCCTCGCGGCCATCGCGCGAGACGGTTCCGCGGGCCACCCCGCCGCGACTGGCTTCCCCCTTGCGAACAATCGGGCGCGGAGATTCGTTGCTGACGACGAGGGTTTGATCGTCGCCGCTCGTCTCGGTCTTCACCGGCGCAAGCTTAGATTCAGGCTCGGCGGGCTTCGCGCCGCGCGGTTCGATCACCCGGGGCTCGGGCGTGCGGCCCGGAGCGGGGGGCTTCACGTCCTGGCGTTTGATGGATTCGGCGGCCTGAGCCTTAACCTTGGCGGCCAGTTCGTCTTCCTGCTTGGAACTATCGCCCGCTGGGGCTGCAACGTCTTCGGTCTTGGCGCCCGCCTCGGCCGGTTCGACGAAGCCAATCACTTCTCCCACCTCGGCCGTTTCGCCGCTCTTTTTAAGCACCTTGCTGATTTTGCCCGAAACGGGGGCAACGATTTCGACCGTGGCCTTGTCGGTTTCGATCTCGACCAGGTTTTCGTCCTTCTTGACGGTTTCGCCTTCGCCCTTCAGCCACTGGCCAATCTGGACTTCGGTGATCGACTCGCCCACGGTGGGCACTTTTAGTTCAACGGCCATAGCTTTGGCGACTTTCCCTGATGCACGATTTTCCACTGCAAATGCCGCGTCACGCGAGGGCCCTTCGCCACGCGATACCGGCAAACTGCCATTAGATGCAACCGAACGCCTGCATCAAGAGCTCTTTTTGCTCCATCCGGTGGGCACTAGCCGAGCCCGTCGCGGGACTCGGTGAGCCGCGACGGTAAATGCCCGAGAAAGGCAGCCGGTCGAACAACTCGCCGCCGAAGCGGGCCAAGAGAAATCGCCAGGCGCCCATATTCTCAGGCTCTTCCTGGACGAAGTAGACCGGGGTGCCATCTTTGTAAGGGGACAGGGCCGCCTTGAGTTGCTCAAAAGGCAGCGGATAGAGCTGCTCGAGTCGCAGGATGGCGACGTCTTGCCGCTTGAGATCCTCACGCTCCTTGGCCAGCTCGTAGTAGATCTTGCCCGAGCAGAGCAGCACACCCTCGACGTTCTTCCGCTCTGGGTTGTCGTCTTGGATCACCTTCTGCCAGTGCCCCGTGGCACACTCTTCCAGCGAAGAGACCGCTTGCGGATGCCGCAACAGGCTCTTAGGCGTCATTACCACCAGCGGCTTGCGGATCGGGCGAATGATCTGCCGCCGCAAGACGTGGAAATATTGAGCTGGCGTCGTGGGGTTCACGATCTGAATGTTGCACTCAGCCGCCAGCGCAAGAAAGCGTTCGAGCCGGGCCGAGGAATGCTCGGGGCCCATGCCTTCAAAACCGTGCGGCAGGAGCATGGTGAGCCCGCTTAGTCGCTTCCACTTTGTTTCTGCGCTGGCGATGAACTGGTCGATGATTACCTGGGCGGCGTTCACAAAGTCGCCGAACTGAGCCTCCCACATCACCAAGCCGTTCGGGCAGTCCAGGCTATAGCCATATTCGAAGCCCAACACGCCGGCCTCCGAGAGTGGGCTGTTGATAATCTCGACCGGTGCCTGACCGTGACTCAAGTGCTGCAGCGGCGTGTAGCGGTGCCCATCTTCAACGTCATGCAACACGGCGTGCCGCTGGCTGAACGTGCCGCGAGTGCTGTCCTGACCGCTGAGGCGGATCCGCGTGCCGTCGACCGCCAGGCTGGCAAACGCCAAGGCTTCGCCGGCAGACCAATCGAGCGGCTTCTCGCCGCGCGCCATCTCGCGGCGGGCTTCGAGCAACCGCTCGATCTTGGGGTGCGGCTTGAAGTCGGCCGGAACGTGGGTTTGTGACAAGAGTAACTCGGACAGCTGCTGCCTGTCGTAGCTGGTCTCGACTTCGGGCACATCTTGATCGCGACCGCCGACGTAACCCTTCCAGACGCCGGGATGCGTTTGGGGCTTGGCGACCCACTCATCGCTCTTGGCGACCGAAAGTTCTTCGTCCAGCAGCCGAGTCTGTTCTTCGGCGATCCGATCGCCTTCCTCCTGCGTGATCTCGCCAAGCCTCAGCAGCCGCTCGAGATAGCTGTCGCGGACGCCGGCGCGCTTGTCAATCGCCCGATACAGCACCGGATGCGTGAACGAAGGTTCATCGCTTTCGTTGTGACCGCGGCGACGGTAACAGTACATGTCGACCACGACATCGCGCTGGAACTGATGGCGGAAGTCCATCGCCAGGCGAACCACGGCAGCCACGGCTTCGGGATCTTCGCCGTTGACGTGGAAAATCGGAATCTGCAGCATCTTCGCCACGTCAGTGGCGTAAGTGCTCGAACGACCTTCCGACGGCGACGTGACGAAGCCAATCTGGTTGTTGACCACGATGTGCAGCGTGCCGCCGGTTTTGTAGCCAGAAAGCTCGCTGAGATTGAACGTTTCCTGGGTAATACCTTCGCCGGCGAAGGCCGCATCGCCATGGATCAATACGGTGAGCGTGTGGCTGCGCTTGGTGTCGCCCAAACGGTCTTGTTTGGCCCGCGTGCGGCCGATGGCCACCGGCGAAACGAACTCCAAGTGGCTGGGGTTGAAGCACAGCGAGAGGTGCACCTTGTGCCGGGCAGCGGTCACCCAATCGTTGCTGTAGCCCAGGTGATACTTCACGTCGCCCCGGCCCAAATGCAGCTTCGGATCGAGATCGGCGAACTCGCGGAAAATGTCCTGCGGGCTCTTGCCCATGATGTTGGCCAGCACGTTCAGGCGGCCGCGGTGGGCCATGCCGAACGTAATTTCGCGGATGCCCTGGTCGCCGGACTTTTCGATCGCCAGGTCCAGCAGTGGAATCAGGCTCTCGGCCCCTTCCAGCGAGAAGCTCTTGGCCCCGGTGAACCGCTTCTGGATGAACTGCTCGAAAATCGTGGCGTCGGTGAGCCGGGTCAGAATCCGCAGTTGTTCCTGCTTCGAAAGCGAGATGCGGTTCTCATTCTCTTCCATCCGGTCCTGCAGCCACTGCCGGACGCTCAGATCGTCCATGTGCATGAACTGCACGCCGATCGACCGGCAATAAGTATTGCGCAGCCGATCGAGGATCGTGCGCAACGTAAGCACGTCCGGCCCGCGAATCGTGTCCGTCGAGAACGGCCGATCCATGTCGGCTTCGCTGAAGCCGTAGTACTCTGGATCGAGTTCGGGAAGATGGGGACGCGGCATCCCCAACGGATCGATGTTCGCCACCATGTGGCCGCGCACGCGATAAGCACGAATCAGCTGGTCAACGCGGTCTTGCAACAGCGAGGCTTCAAGCTCGCGCGCGGCGGAGCTGGCGCCATCCGCGCGCGAACCGCCCGGATTAAAAATGCTCCGTGGCCGAAACGATGGCCCGAGCGGCGCAGGGTTGGCCGGCTTGTGTCCGTTTCCATTGGTGAGCGTCTTGAAGTACCGCCGCCAATCGGCTGAGACGCTGGCCGGATCCTCTTGATAGGCCGCGTACATGTCTTCGATGAAGCCCAGGCTCAGGCTATTCGGACCGGAGTCGCCGTTCTCATGCTTCAATGGCTTGAGCATCGCCAATTCACCAGTGCGTCGATTCATCGCTTCTCAATTGTAGATTGTCGAACTAAGGTACTCTCACGTCGGCCGAGAGCCCCTGCGTGCTGTTTTGTTCGCGGGAATTCTAACGAGGCCAATTGCGGCAGCCAGAGGGTAATCGCAATCGCCGCAGAAGGGACTAAGGCGGGAAGGTAACGGAATGGCCAATTCTTTCCAAATTCAGTTTTTGTCCATTGAATAGTTGCGAGCAGAGCGGGGCGAACGTGAAAGAGCCCTAGCATGCAGCCGCACCCGCTGCCCCACAAACCCCCGACGCCCGCGTTGCAGCCCCAAATACCGGTGTAATTCAGGGTTAAGTCCGTATGCTAGGTCGGTAGCGAGTAAAGTGTCAAGACGGTCTGCAGGTGGCTGCGGCAACCGGCAATTTCGAGTCTGCAACCCTTCGGCTTCCCGTGGTCGCGGCCGAACGCCGCACGCCAAAAAAACGCCCTTTGGGGGTCATTTTCGCCGCAATGCGTTTGGCATATGATGGTGGGGTATCCTTTCCACGGGCAGCGGCCGGTTGCCCGCTTAGTGATTCCCGCTTTTCCTCGGCCGGCGCCACCAAACCGCTGGCAATTCCTCATGAACGTCAGCTTTTGCTGTCCGCACTGCGACCAGGGTGTCCGCCTGCACTTTTCCGCCACGGACACGGAGTTAGGCTGTCCACATTGTGGTCACGCCATTGCCATCCCTGCGGGCTCCATCGCAGGCGAACGGGTCAACCGCTGCGTCGTATGTCCCAGCACCGATCTGTTCCTGCGGAAGGACTTTCCGCAGCGGCTCGGCGTGGGCATCGTCACGGTTGGCATCGTGGGGAGTTGCATTACCTGGGCGATGTCCGAGATCACGCTGACGTTTGCCATTCTGTTCGCCACGGCCCTGATCGATGTGGTTCTGTACCTGATCGTGCCAGACGCTCTGATGTGCTACCGCTGCGGCGCCATGTATCGACAGAGTGAGGGAACGGGACATGAACCCTTCAACCTGGAAACTCACGAGCGCTATCGTCAACAAGCTGCGCGCATGGCGGGGCCTGCGCGGTAGTACCCCATCCCCGAGGTCGGCCTGCACTGTCGCCGCCGGCTGAGCACCCGCCAAACTAGGTGCGGCTCCCTGCCCTATGGACCCTGAACGGGAACGAATCCTGGCCGACCTGCGTGGCCTCGTCCGGGGCGACGTGCGCTGCGACGATGTGCTGCTGAATCTCTATTCGACGGATGCGAGCATCTACGAGATTCGCCCACTCTCGGTCGTGCGTCCGCGCACTTTGGCCGATGTCGTGGCCGTGGTCGAGTACGCTGCCGAAAATCATCTGCCGATTCACCCCCGCGGCGCCGGCACCGGCCTGGCCGGCGAATCGCTGGGCGCCGGCATCGTGCTGGACTTTTCCCGCTACATGCGCCGCGTGCTCGAAGTGGGGGACGACTTCGTCCGCGTTCAGCCGGGAATTGTCCACGCGCAGCTTAATGAAATCTTGCGGCCGCTGGGGAGACACTTTGGTCCGGACCCCGCCATGAGTAGCGTCACCACGATGGGCAGCGTCGTGGCGGTCGACTCAGGCGGCAGCCACTGGCTCAAATACGGCTCGGCTCGGCGGCACGTGCGCAGCATGCAAGTCGTGCTGTCCGATGGCGACGTGCTCGAGGTCGGCCGCGAGTCGCTCTTTCCACCAGCCGAAGAGGCCGCGTCGGTCAAAACGGCCCTCGTCCGCGATGTAACCGAAGTCCTCCGGCGAAATGCCGATCTGATCGAAGTGGCTCGGCCGCGGAGTGCGGTCAATCGTGCCGGCTATCATCTCGATGTCCTCTCGGACGACCAGCTCGACCTGCCTGGCTTGATCACCGGCTCCGAAGGCACGCTGGCCGTCATCAGCGAGATCACGCTCGGCACCGAGCCCCTGCCCCGCCATCGCGGCGTCGCGCTGTTGTTCTTCGATCGCTTGGAGAACGCCGCTCGGGCGGTTTTGGAGATCCTTCCGCTCGGCGCAAGCGCTTGCGACCTGATGGATCGCCGGCACTTGAGCCTCGCGCGCGAGAGCACAGTGCAGTACGACCTGTTGATCCCGCCACAAACCGAGGCGGCACTGCTTGTCGAACAGGAAGGCGACACGCTGGTTGCCGTAAGCGACAGACTCGCGCAAGTGATCGATCGCGTGCGCCGCAAGAAACGGCTGGCGTTCCATGCCATCCAGGCCCAGGACCGCGTGGAGGTCGAACTGTTCTGGCGGCTGGCGCGCAAAGTGGTGCCCACGCTGTATCGGATGAAAGGCGCGACGCGCCCCCTGCCGTTCATTGAGGACATGGCCGTGCCGCCGGTGGAACTCGGAAACTTCCTGGTGCGGATGCAGAACGTGCTCAAACAGCACCAGGTGATCGCCTCGCTCTTCGGCCATGCCGGGCATGGTCAACTGCACCTCCGGCCGCTCTTGGACCTTTCGCAGCCGGAGGACGTCGCGCGGATGGAGCAACTCGCCTCGGACCTGTACGACGAGGTGCTGGCCGTAGGCGGTACGATCAGCGGCGAGCATGCCGACGGTCTCAGCCGCACCGCGTTCTTGCGGCGGCAATACGGCCCACTGGTCGATGTCTTCCGCGAGATCAAGCAGGTATTCGATCCCAACTATATTCTCAATCCCGGCAAGATCGTGGGTGACGACACGCAGTTACTGACGCGCAACTTGCGTAATCTTACGGTTGCCGCGCCGCCAAACGGTCAGGCCGACCCGGCTACGCCAGAGGGTTCGCTGCCGAACCCGGCGGCACCTCAAACATGGCAACTAACCTGGGGCGCTGAGGAGATCGCCCAGACCGCGCGCGACTGCAATGGGTGCGGCGCGTGCCGATCGCAATTGAACGACGTGCGGATGTGCCCGATCTTCCGCTTTGCCCCCTCGGAAGAGGCGTCGCCCCGGGCCAAGGCGAACCTGATGCGGAGCATCCTCACCGGCGAACTGCCGCTGACAACGCTCACGTCGGACGATTTTAAGTCTGTGACCGACCTGTGTGTGAATTGCCACATGTGCCGCCTGGAATGCCCAGCCACGGTCGACATTCCCAAGTTGATGATGGAGGGCAAAGGCTCCTACGTGCAAATCAACGGCCTCTCGACCACCGACTGGTTCATGTCGCGCATCGACCGGCTGAGCGCGCTGGGCGGCCGCTTTCCACGAATCGCCAATTGGGCAATTCGTCACGGCTTTGCACGCTGGGTGATGGAAAAAGTGCTCGGCATCGCCCAGGGTCGCAAGCTGCCGCGGTTCGCGACGCGAAACTTCCTCCGCATCGCCACGCGCCGCAGGCTCACCCGGCCCACCCGCCGCGACGTATCCAAGGTGCTGTACTTCGTTGACACCTACGCCAATCATCACGACCCGCAACTCGGCGAAGCGCTGGTCAATGTGCTCGAACACAGTGCCGTGGCGGTCTACGTGCATCCGGGACAACAATCCTCCGGCATGCCGCTGATCTCGCTGGGTGCCCTCGGAGCGGCCAAGAAAATGGCAGCACACAATGTGGCACTGTTGGCCGAAGCCGTCCGGCAAGGCTATCACGTCGTGACCACCGAACCCTCCGCGGCGCTCGCCCTGACGCACGAATACCCACATTTGCTCGATGACGACGAATCGCGGCTTGTCGCGGCGAACACCAGCGAAGCCTGCACGTATCTCTGGCGACTGCACCAAAGCGGTAAGTTGCAACTCGATCTGGAACCGATCAACGCGATTGTTGGTTATCATCTTCCTTGTCACATTCGCGCGTTGCAAGTCGGCGCGCCGGGCGAGAACCTGCTCCGCCTGGTGCCGGGTCTGATCGTCGAACGCACCGAGAATAGCTGCTCCGGCATGGCCGGCACATTCGGACTCAAGCGCGAACATTATCGCGCCAGCCTGCGCGCGGGCCGCGCGCTGATCGGCAGCCTCCGCAGCCCGCGTCTGCAGGCTGGGACGACCGAGTGCAGCGCGTGTAAGATTCAAATGGAACAAGGTGCCGGCAAGCCGACGATTCATCCCGTCAAGTTGCTCGCGCTGGCCTATGGGCTGATGCCCGAGGTGAGCGAGCTGCTCAGCGCTCCGGTGGAAGAACTGGTGGTGACATGAAGCTGAACGTGAAGCTCTTCGCCGCGGCGCGCCAGTTGGCCGGCGCGGATCAACTGGCCGTCGATCTGCCGGAGGGCTCCACCGTCAGCGATCTGCGATATCGCCTGGCAATGGAACATCCCGACCTGGCGCCGCTGCTGCCGCACGTGCTGTTCGCCATCGGCTCGGAGTACGTGGGCGACAGTAAGCCGCTGGCGGACGCCATGGAACTGGCCTGCATTCCCCCGGTGAGCGGAGGCTAAACCATGATCGAACTCGTCACTGGCCCCATCGATACCCAGAATGTCCTGGCTCAAGTCTCCTCGCCCGAGGCCGGCGCGGTCGTGCTGTTTTTGGGCACGACGCGGCAGTTCACCTCTGGCCGCGAAACGGCCTCCCTCGACTATGAGTGTTATCACGACATGGCCCTGGCCAAGCTCGCGGAACTCGAAGCTGAAGCCCGCACCAAATGGCCGATCGTCCATTGTGCCATCGTGCATCGGACGGGGCACGTGGTCCTGGGCGAGGCGAGCGTGGCCGTGGCCGTCAGCACCGCCCACAGGGTTGCCGCTTTCGAGGCCGGGCAGTGGCTGATCGACACCCTAAAACAGGTCGTGCCGATTTGGAAGAAGGAGAACTGGTCGGACGGCACAAGTCAGTGGGTCCACCCCGGCCTGGAAGTGCCGCAGGAAGTCAGAAGCGAACCGTGACCGCCGGTGCGGTACAATTCACTTAGTTGCCAAGCAGCAATCGATCGCCATTCGCTGATGCCGACACTCACTCCACTCATCGACGCCTTCGGCCGCGTGCACACGAACCTCCGGGTGAGTGTGACGGATCGCTGCAACATCCGCTGCTTTTACTGCATGCCGGCGGAGAACGTGCAGTTCAAGCCGCGGCATGAGCTACTCACGTTCGAAGAGATTGAATGCGTGGTGCGCGTCGCCGCGCACCTGGGCGTCAACAAGCTCAGGCTCACCGGTGGCGAACCGCTGGTCAGGCATGGTCTGCCCGTCTTGGTTCGCAAACTCGCAAGCATTCCCGGGATTGCGGACATTGCTCTTACGACAAACGGCGTTCTGCTGGCCGAGCAGGCCCAGCAACTCAAAGACGCGGGGCTGCATCGACTCAACATCAGTCTCGACAGCCTCGATCCGGAGACGTTCTTTCGGATCTCGCGCCGCGAGGGACTCGATCGCGTGCTGGCTGGCATTGCCGCAGCCAAGCGCGTCGGCTTTGAGAAAATCAAGCTCAACGCCGTCGCGATCCGAGGACTCACCGAGCCCGACATCGTGCCGCTCAGCCGCTTCGCGCGCGAGCAAGGCCTGGAAATGCGGTTCATTGAGTTCATGCCGCTCGATGCCGAAGGGAACTGGGATAACGAACAGGTTCTTTCCGGCGAGCAGATTCGCGCGGTACTGGAAGCCGAGTTCGGACAGCTTGTGGCGGCCGAGCGTGACGATCCCAGCCAACCGGCCACCGACTATCACTTTGCGGACGGCGGCGGATCAATCGGATTCATCAATCCTGTCACCCAGCCGTTCTGTGCAAGTTGCAATCGTTTGCGGCTGACGGCCGAAGGCCAAATCCGCAACTGCTTGTTCTCGACCGAGGAATGGGACGCCCGCGAGATCTTGCGCGAAGGTGGTTCCGATGCGGAGCTTGCCGAGCTGTTTCGCGCGAGCGTCGGCGCCAAGCGTGCCGGTCACGGAATCAACAGCGATGAATTCCTGCGCCCCGAGCGCGCCATGTACCAGATCGGCGGCTAGGCCCTCGAACTTAGTCGCGCACCACCACACGTGCAGGGACTGCCATGCCCGCCCAGAGCGAATCTGAGCCGCGAATCTATCTTGATAATGCCGCGACAAGCTGGCCCAAGCCGCCGGCCGTGTACGACGCTGTCGACGACTACCAGCGTCGTCTGGGTTCACCTGCCGGGCGCAGCGGCTATGCCGAGGCGGCCGAAGTTTCGCGACGCATCGAAACCGTTCGTCGGCAGGTCGCGTCGTTCATTGGCCTGGCCGACGCCAGCCATCTGATCTTCACCTTCAACGGCACCGATTCGCTGAACCTCGTGCTGCACGGCCTGCTGAAGCCCGGCGATCACGCCGTGACAACGGTCGTCGAGCACAATTCCGTGTTGCGACCACTGGCGAATTTAAAGACCGCTGGCGTCGAAACGACCTCCGTCGGCTGCTCGGCCGCAAGCATCATCGATCCCGACGACGTTCGTCGCGCCCTGCGGCCCAACACCAGGCTGGTTGCGATCATCCACGCCTCGAACGTGACCGGCGCAATTCAGCCGGTGGCGGACATTGCTCGCATTGCGCGCGAAGCGGGCGCTCTCTCGCTTTGCGACGCGGCTCAGTCGCTGGGACACCTGCCGCTTGCGCTCGACACGCTCGGCGTCGACTTCCTCGCCGCGCCGGGCCATAAGGGACTGCTTGGTCCACTCGGCACCGGCGTGCTGGCGATTCGTCCCGGCGCAGCCGATCGGCTGCGCAGCGTCCGCCAAGGCGGCACCGGTACCCAAAGTGAACGCGCCGAGCAGCCCGACGACCTGCCCGCAAAGTTCGAATCGGGCAACCACAACGTGCCAGGCATCCTCGGCCTGGGCGCGGGCGTCGAATATCTCACCTCGCGCGGCATCGCCGACATCCAGCAGCATGGCGAGCGGCTTTGCCAACGCTTGCTCGACGGGTTGGCCGAGATTACCGGCGTCCGCATCATTGGGCCGCCGCTTGCTGCCGAACGTGTGCCCGTGGTGAGCATTGTGGTCGAGGGTTACGATCCGCAGGAGATCGCCCTCGGCCTCGACGCGGTTTATCGCATTCAAACGCGTCCGGGCCTGCATTGCGCGCCCAGAATCCACGACGCACTGGGTACGCAAGCACTCGGCGGGACGGTAAGATTCAGCCTTGGCCCGTTAACGACGCAGGCCGAGATCGCCGCTACCATAAATGCGGTCGCCGAACTTGCTGGCTCGGAAGTCGTCGGCTAGCTGGGCCGCGACTTAGAGACAGAACTCCTTGCACGAGAATGCCATGGACGACACACCCTGGTTTAAAGACGGACTCCAGTTCACTTGCAGTGCCTGCGGCGATTGCTGCACGGGAGCCCCGGGTTACGTATGGGTCAATCGCGAAGAGATCGCCGACCTGGCTCGCGAGGTAAAGCTCAGCGCCGAAGAGTTTGAGAAGCGATACGTTCGCAAGGTGGGCATTCGTAAAAGTCTGATCGAGTACGGCAATGGTGACTGCGTGTTCTTTGATGCGAACACGCGCAAGTGCTCGGTTTATCACGCCCGCCCAAAGCAGTGTCGCACCTGGCCGTTCTGGAAATCGAACGTGGCGACGCCCGAAGACTGGCAGCGGACGTGCGAAGTCTGTCCTGGCAGCGGCCAGGGCAAGCTGCACTCCGTCGAGCACATCCTGCATCAGATCGCGGTCGTGAAGCTCTAAGGGCCCACGTTCTCGCCAGCAGCATTGCTATCGCACTCGGGTTGTCGATGCCCAGGTGCGAATTTCCCGATTGTCTAAACTTTGCGGGTTGTAGGGTCGATCATTACGGCACACGGAGCAGATGCAGCGCTCAGCAGTGCGCATCGAATCGCCGCAGCTCAAGACAAGTCACAACGACCTGAAGACCATGTGGCACAACGACTTACGAATGAAGTTCGCCGAGCTGGCTGGGAATTTCTTTCGTAAGCTATTGGGATTAAACAACTTGAAGTCCAATTACGGAGGTCTTGACGAAGGTGTAATTGGACCTTTCAGGCTCGGCGAAGGCGGCCCCGCTAAATCGAATGAGCTTGACTGTAGTTCTTACGCCATTTACACTTGGAGCATGACAGCGCCGGTCGAAAGAGCACCTTTTCACCGCTTGCGCCACTTCTCTCAAGGAGAACTGCGTCGTGACCAAGAAAGAGATCGTCAAAACCATTTCCGACGAAATCGGACTGACTCAGCTCAAGACGAAAGAGATCGTCCAGAAGACTTTCGACGCAATCGTGGAGACGCTGGTTGAGGAACGACGCATCGAGCTTCGGAACTTCGGCGTGTTCGAAGTGAAGAAGCGAGCGGCCCGCAAGGCCCGTAACCCTCGAACAGGGGACAAGGTCTATGTGCCCGAGAAATTCGTCGTAACCTTCAAGCCCGGCAAGGAAATGGAGGAACGAGTCCGCGAGTTGGAACGACAAGCTGCCGAAGCTGCCGAACGTGCACGCGCGGCGGCGCTCGACGGAGACTCGCAAGACAGTCGGCCCGTTACCGAAACGCTTGGTAGCAGCGGGTATAACGCTCCCAGCGGTTCGCCCTAAACGAGCAGGCAGTAGACAGATAAGAGTGGCGTCGGCCGGCAAGAAAGCCTGCTGACAAGAGAGTTTAAGTTGCGACAGGGAGTCAGACGCTTATCCCATCGGCTCTGACTTAAGGCCCGTTCGGGCACGTTTCGTTGAGACAACCGAGCGTTCGGCCATGCGACCACCATCGCCGGCCAAACGAGCGGAAGGCAACCAAGGATGCGTTCTGCACTGACCCGGAAGTGTCTTTCCGGCGGGTGCTGCCGTTCACGAAGGAGTCGTGTGATGCGCAGGCTGCTCATGGCTGCGATCTTGTGTCTACCGCTCGGTGCCACCACGGGTTGCATCATCCCGATCTATTCGGGTGACCCCGCGACACGGACGCAAGAGCTGATCTTCACGTCCGAGAACCTGCGGTTATTCCTCGAGGAATGGCAGCGGATCTGGTTCCTCGACCAGCCGAGCCATTTGTCGCCCTATCGCACGCATGGCGGCATCATCTAGCCACGGCGTCGTCTGCCACTCTGCGAATGGTATATTCTTTGGGCGAGCCGCTCCGCGCAAGTGCGAGCGGCTCGCCTTGTTGCGTTGACGCGTTGAGTTTCCGCGCCGCCCACAAGCGCGCGCCCCGTCCCGCGTTGCCGCCCTCCGAGCGCACCGGTACATTAGCCACTGGTGTCTACTACGCTCCCATTAGCCAGATTCTCGAGACTCCATCCGTGACTGCAGTTTCCGTCGACCTCTCGGTACCTCTCGGCCGCTTGCGGCTGGCGAACCCGATTCTGGTCGCCTCGGGCACGTTTGGCTACGCCCGCGAGATGGCGGGACTTGTCGATCTGGGCCGCCTTGGTGGCATCGTACCGAAGACGATCACGCCGCAACCGCGCGGCGGCAACGCTCCCTGGCGGACGGTTGAGACCACCGGCGGGATGCTCAATTCGATCGGTCTTGATAACGACGGCATCGAAGCTTTTATCGCCCATCACCTCCCTTATCTCGGTAGTTTGCCCGCGCCCACAATCGTCAGCATCGCGGGACATGACCTCAACGAATTCACCGAAATGGCTGCGCGGCTCGACGGACTTCCCGGCGTCGCGGCGATCGAGCTCAACGTATCTTGCCCCAACGTCTCTGGCGGCGTGGATTTCGGCGTCGATCCGGCGATGTGCCGAAAGGTTGTCGAAGGTGCTCGCCGCGCGACCAGCCTGCCGATCCTGGCCAAGCTGACGCCAAACGTGGCCGACATTGCCAGCGTCGCCCGGGCCGCGGCCGATGGCGGCGCCGATGCGATCTCGGCCGTGAACACCTGCCTGGGCATGGCCGTCAACTGGCGCAAGCGAAAACCCATCCTGGGCAATGGCGTGGGCGGACTTAGCGGCCCAGCGATCAAGCCAATCGCCCTGCGCTGTGTTTACCAGGTAGCGCAGGCGGTCTCGATTCCCGTGGTTGGAATCGGCGGAATCGCCACGATCGACGACGTCATGGAGTTTCTCGTGGCCGGCGCGAGCGCCGTGCAGATCGGCACCGCGAACTTTTATAACCCGACCGCCACGATCACGATCTTGGACGCCCTGCCCGCGGCCGTGGCCGAACTCGGAGCTGAGCGAATTATCGATATCGTGGGGTCGCTCAAGCGACCGTCACCGGCGAGCCCAATCGTGCCAATTTCGCCTGCGCCCCACACAACCTCGAAGACCCATTAACTGACAGCAATTCATGCGTGTACTTTCCGGCATCCAGCCCACCGGCCGCCCGCACTGGGGAAACTACTTTGGCGCGATTCGCCAGTACATCGACCTGCAGGACGAAGACGAGTCGTACTACTTCGTCGCCAACCTGCACGCGCTCACGACCGTGCGGGACGCCAGGCTGCTGGCAGGCTACACGCTCGACGCGGCAATCGACCTGGTCGCCCTGGGTCTCGATCCGAATCGCGCGACGCTGTTCGTCCAGTCGGATGTTCCGGAAGTCTCGGAGCTTTGCTGGCTGCTGCTCACCGGCACGCCGATGGGGCTACTCGAGCGCTGTCACGCGTACAAAGACAAGAAGGCCAAGGGGTTGAACGCCGACGCGGGCCTCTTCACGTATCCCGTGCTGATGGCCGCCGATATCCTGGCTTATGACGCCGACATTGTGCCGGTGGGGGACGATCAGATCCAGCACATTGAAGTCGCGCGCGACTTGGCGCAAAGCTTCAACCATCATTTCGGCCAGACCTTCACGCTCCCCAAGGCGAAGATTCTCGACAGCTCGGCCAAGGTGCCCGGCACCGACGGTGAGAAGATGTCCAAGAGCTACAACAATACGCTCGAAATCTTCGAAGATTCCAAAGCACAGCGCAAGAAGATCATGCGGATCATGACCGATTCGCGCCCGATGGAAGAGCCCAAGGAGCCGACCGGCGATCACCTCTTCCAGCTTTACTCGCTGGTCGCCACGCCCGACGAGATCGCCAGCATGGCGGCGCTCTACCAGCGCGGCGGTTTCGGGTATGGCGAAGTGAAGAAGGCCCTGGCTGATGCGGCGGAGCGATACTTCGGACTGGCGCGGGAGCGCCGCGCGGAGTTGGCCTCACAGCCCGACAAAGTGCGCGAGATTCTGGCCGACGGAGCGTCTCGAGCCAGGAAGAAGGCAGGCCAGGTGCTGGCTCGCGCGAAACAGGCCTGCGGATTAACCTGAGTGGGCCAGGCAAAAATGAACCCACTGGATCGCTATCTTGTTTGGCTCGGGGGCGGCACGCTTGCGGCGCTCGCCCTGTCCTGGATTGCCTTTCAGATCCAGCAGCAGCAGTTCGCTCCGGTCGTGTTGTTTCCGCTCGCGGTGGGCCTGATCTTCGGCGGCCTGCTGGTGTTGCTCAATCGGGTGGCGCTTGTGTCAAGCCTGGCCCTGCTCATCGGCTGCACGGGCGCCTGGGGCCTGTTACTCGTAGTGGCCCAGGACTACATTGGACATCAGACGCGACTCGCGGCGCTGGACGAACAGATTGCGGCCAGCCATCCGCTGGCTGCGGCCATGGCGAACCAGACCGACGTGCGGCCGACCTTTGGCGAACACCTGGTAGCGCGGGTTCGCAGCCAGCCCGTGTGGTGGCCGCTCGACGTGCTCCTGATTGTCGCGACCGCCTGCGGTTTGGTCGTAGTTGGCACGCGAGCAAGAGTACAACGCGAGCAAAAGCACACCGAACAGCAGGGCCACGAGAGCGTATGAGTCAAATTCTCGGCATCGGCACCGACATCATCGAGTGCCTCCGCATTGCGCAGATGATCGAGCGCCACGGCGAGCTGTTCATTACCCGGGTCTACACACCGCACGAGATTCAATACTGCCAGACCCGCAAACAGGCCACGCAACACTTCGCCGGTCGCTGGGCCGCCAAGGAAGCGGTGCTCAAGGCGCTCGGCACCGGCTGGCGCAAAGGCATCAGCTGGCGCGACATCGAAGTCCGCAATGATCCCGGCGGACGCCCCTCGGTCGTACTCCGAGCCGGAGCGCGCGACGTGCTCGAGGCCCGCGGCATCGACACGATCCACATCAGCATCTCGCACTGCCGCAGCCATGCCACGGCCTATGCCATTGCCGAAGGGCCGGAGAGGGAGCCCGAGGATGTGGATGACGAGCAGGACGGTTAGGACGCCCTGCACTGCCACTCGACGGCCATCATCAGCACATTCACTCCCGAGCCAATGCCCATCAAGGCCGCAAGATCGCCGGCCTGCAACACCCCGGCTTCGGCCGCCTTCGCCAGCGTAATGGGCAGCGCCACCGAGCCCGTGTTCCCCAGTGTTTCGTACGTTGTGAAGTCCCGCGCCGGATCGAGGTCCAACGTGCTCAGCATCAATTTGCGGTGAGCGCTCCCCACTTGGTGGCAGATCGTGCGAGCGATGTCCGCTCGCGACCACCCTGCTTCGTGCAGAAAGCCCTGGAACGTCGGCCCAGCCGCGGCGATGCCTTCGACCAGCAGCAACTCGCTGTCCGTCTGCATCACCGGCGCGACACTTGTGATCGAACCATCAGCACCTGGCACCGGCTGATACGTCCCGCGGCAGAGAGCGTTCCCCGTCGTGTGAGCCCGGCCGTGGGCGGCCAGAATCCGGCTTCCCTTACGGCCTAACTCACGATGTGTGAGCAGCACCGCCACGCTCCCCGAGCCGAGCGTCAGAGTGGCGACGGCCAGCTTCATCTGGTCGCGCGTGAGCGACTCGTCGGTGTTGAGCAGCCGAATCGTGTTTTCGACGATTGGCCGGGCGTCTTCCGTGCCCACGACGATGCCTGCCCGAACCTGGCCCAGCTCAATTGCGTTCGCCACCTGGATCATGCCATTCAGGATGCCCAGGCAGGCGTTCGAAACGTCGTACACCAGGCACTCGGCCGGCAGACCCGCCTCGTAATGTACCCGGCAGGCGGTGGCCGGCTCGATATAGTCGCGACAGACCGAGGCGTGCACCAGCATCCCTACCTCGCGCGGATCGATCTGCGCATTTTCCAGCAGCTTGCGCACGCTGACGATGCTGTGATCCCCCGGCAGCGCGCCGACAGGCCAGAACCGCCGTTCGCGAATTCCGGTCATGAGTTCCAGGCGTCCCTCGGGCAGCCGCAGCCGGCGGTAGAGCGGCTCCAGTCGGGCTTCGAGGTCCGTAGAGCTGACGATTTCCTCGGGCAGCGCGTAGGCGAGGCCCTCAAGGGCGACGTTTGAGTACTTCATATGCTGTCATGCTACCGCGCTCTAAACTGTTTGTTAACAGGATGTTGTGCTAGCGTTTTTCGGTCGGGCCAAAATAAGCGAAGGCGCTTGTAAATCTCGCGCTGCGGCTTACATTCCGACTCCACTTGCATTCCCCATCGCGGGACAACACGGCAATGCCGTAGAGGAGTTTCGAGGCCGCACAACAACACCCATTGGGAAAAATTGCTCCGGCGATGGGCGCCCAGGACGGGCCCTTCAAGGCAGCAGCTTTCCCCCGGCAGTGGTGTCCGCATCAGGGACGATGCGAGATTCGTCCTCTCTTGATGCGCTCGCCCGAACTGGGGGACTCGCTTCGGCTTCATGTGTAGCCGACCAGCGAGCGTGGCGCGACAGCTGCCCGACGCGAGGGCTATCGCCTCAGCATTCTTTCCCGCACGGGACCGCGGGCTCGTGGCGTTCTGTTCCGCCCTGTTCTTTCATCGCGACAAAGGAAATGTCGCAGGAGTGCAATCACATGCGATCGAAGCCGCTCATTGGTCTGAATGCCGACTTTCGCGCCGCCAAAAAGGATGCCCCCGCGTTCACTTACGTTTGTGCCGGATACTACGATTCCATCCTCGAAGCCGGCGGGGTGCCGGTTATTCTGCCCCCGACCCGAGAAGACGCCGACTTGAACCGCCTCCTGGACATGCTCGACGGCGTGGTGCTCGTGGGCGGCGGTGATCTCGATCCACGCCGCGACGGCTACATGCTGCATCCCTCGGTGCGTCCGATCGACGCGCGCCGCGAAGAGTTCGATCGCCGGTTAATGGCGAACATTGCCAAGCGTCGAATGCCCGTCTTCGGCGTCGGCACGGGCATGCAACTGATCAACGTCACGCTCGGCGGCACGCTTTTCTTGCATATCCCGGAAGACCTGCCCAAGGCCCTGCCCCACAAGGACCTGATCGATCCGGCCCATCGCCACGGTCTGGAAGTCGTGCCCGGCACGCTCATGGAGCGGGTTTACGGCGACGGCGAAATCCGCGTCAACAGCCTGCACCACATGGCCATCGACGACGTCGCCCCAGGTTTCATGGTCTCGGCCCGCTGCCCCGACGGTGTGATCGAAGCTATCGAAAGCACGACCGACTGGCTGGCCTTCGGCACGCAGTTCCACCCGGAAAGCGATTCGGCCTCAGCCCTCGATCAACGGATCTTCGAAGAATTCCTGTGCGGCATCACGGGCGAAGTCGCCACGGTGAAACTAGTCGCCTAAATGACTCAGCGAAGCTAATCGCCTAGAAGACGCAGTAAAGCTCTTCGCCTAGTCGACGCGAACGAACAAGTCGGGCCCGCAACCTCCGGCGGCGCGGGCGCAGACCTGATGGATCAGGTTAGCGTCCGCGCCGCTCTTTGGGCGCGTGCTCGCGCGCACTGCGGCGCCCTGGCCCATCGCGGCTTCAATCCGCATCTTCGCTATAGAAGCGCCCGGCTGGTGAGGAATTCCACTCTTCCGTTTGGCGAAGGTAGAGAGTCTGCGCGGTGGCTGACGATATCTTAAACCACGTGGCTCGGGCTGACCGCCCTAGGCGAAGTCGCATCGGGCCCTGGCGAAGGGTGTTCGCGCATCCTTTGTCTTCGGCAAGCGAAAGACGCCGTGCGAGCACACCTGGCACTCGAATCGACCATCCTGAAGACCTCCCCGATGAAAGTAGCCACCCCGCATTACTTGCTGTTCTCCGAATCCTGCCGGCAGGATGAGCAAGGGCAATGGCGGTTCGTCTTGCAATCTGACGATGGCGCAAAGCAGCTCGAAGCGACCGATGCGGAGCCCGACGTAGGCGGCGACCGCCTCGAGCTGCTAGCCGTAGTGCGGGGGCTTGAAGCCCTGGAACAGCCCTCGCGAGTGACGCTTGTCACTCCCAGCAAATATGTGAATCGCGGCCTGGCCTTCGGCCTGGAAGACTGGCGCGAGAATAACTGGGAGTGGGAGCACTACGGCGAAATGGTCCCGGTCAAGAACCGCGACCTGTGGCAGCGCGTCGATCGCGCGCTGCAGTTTCACGAGCTGGAATGCCGGGTCTGGCGTTTTGATCCACCGCATACGGCTGCGGCCGCGGCGGTCACGCCACACCTGGCGACGGTTGATCATCAGCGGCAGCGAGCCCGAACAGCTACCGGGCTTTGGCCGGCGGTGTTGGACTGGCTGCGATTCCAGTTCGCCGTGGCGAGGGCCTGGCTTAGCCTGTCGCGCGGGCGAAGTTCGCCCCTCATTCGGTTTCAATAAGTCGGGTCAAGTTCGGGGGTTGGGCTTGATCCTGGGTAAGCTCGGCGGATTTTGCGGCTAGACTTGCCCCCTCATGTGCTCAAGAATCACTAGGAACAAGATGACGATGACGACGCGCACCACGGTGGAGTTGGACAAGCTGGGCCCCCTGTTGGACGGCCACGATGAGAATCCATTCGCGCTACTCGGACCGCACGAGGTCCTGACCGCGGGACGCCGGGCATTGGCTGTTCGCGCCTACCTCCCCGGCACGTCGCAGGCCTGGGTAGTCGATCCCGAACATCGACGCAACCAACCGATGCGGCAGATCCACCCGGCCGGGATCTTTGAAGCTATTTGCCCGCTGGAAAACAAGCAACCGCAGCATCGCTACCAGTTAAAGACCGCCGACACGCGGGGAACCGAACGCACCATGCACGATCCTTACGCCTTTCCGCCGCTGCTCTCTGAATTCGATCTGTACCTGCTCGGCGAAGGCAAGCATTGGGCCAGCTACCAGAAGCTCGGTGCGCAGATCCGCGAAATCGACTCGATCCGCGGCGTAAACTTCGCCGTCTGGGCGCCCAACGCCACCGGAGTCAGCGTCGTCGGCGACTTCAACCAGTGGGATTCACGCCGCCATCCGATGCGCAAGCACGTTCCCAGCGGCATCTGGGAACTGTTCATGCCGGGCCTGGAAGCGGGGGCGATCTACAAGTACCACATTCGCCATCGCGATCAGGTGCTCGAGAAGTCCGATCCTTACGGCTTCGCCGCCGAATTGCCGCCGCGTACGGCGTCGATCGTGACTGACCTCTCGCAATACACGTGGAACGACAACGCGTGGATGGCCGGTCGCCATCGCAATCACGCGCTCGACGCGCCGATGTCAGTCTACGAAGTGCACCTTGGTAGCTGGCAGCGCTCGACCGAAAATGCGAACGGCTGGCTCAACTACCGCGAACTGGCACACCGCCTCGTGGCCTACTGCCAGGAAATGGGCTACACGCACCTCGAACTGATGCCGATCAGCGAGCACCCGTTCACTGGAAGCTGGGGCTACCAGACCGTCGGCTACTACTCGGTTACCAGCCGCTATGGCAGGCCCGACGACTTCATGTACTTCGTGGACTACTGCCACCAGAATAACATCGGTGTGCTGATCGACTGGGTGCCGGCCCACTTCCCGCGTGACGCTCACGGTCTGCGGATGTTCGACGGCACGCATCTCTACGAGCATGCCGACCCGCGTCAGGGCGAGCACCCCGACTGGGGCACCGTGATTTTCAACTACGGCCGCAACGAGGTCCGCAACTACCTCGTGTCAAACGCCCTGTTCTGGCTCGACCACTACCACATTGACGGGCTGCGCGTGGATGCCGTGGCCTCGATGATCTACCTCGACTACAGTCGCGGTCCGGGCCAGTGGATCCCCAACGAATACGGCGGACGAGAGAATCTCAAGGCGATCAGCTTCCTCAAGGAATTCAACGAACAGGCGCATGCCCAGTATCCCGGCGTGCTCACGATCGCCGAGGAATCAACCGCCTGGACCGGCGTCTCGCGGCCAACCTATCTCGGTGGCATGGGCTTCAGCCTCAAGTGGAACATGGGCTGGATGAACGACACGCTCCGCTACATGCGGCACGAGCCGGTGCACCGCAAGTTTCACCACGACGAGTTGACGTTCAGCCTGATCTACGCCTTCAGCGAAAACTTCATGCTCCCCTTCTCGCATGATGAAGTCGTGCACGGCAAGGGTTCGTTGCTCGATCAGATGCCGGGCGACCTCTGGCAGAAGTTCGCCAATCTGCGGCTGCTCTACGGCTATATGTTCTCGCACCCTGGCAAGAAGCTGATGTTCATGGGCTGCGAGTTCGGCCAGTGGAACGAGTGGAACTACGACACGAACCTGCAGTGGGACCTGCTGCAGTGGGACACCCACCAGGGACTCAAACGCTTCGTCGCGGACCTCAATCATCTCTATCGCCGCGAACCGGCCCTGCACGAAGTCGATTTCGACAGCAAGGGCTTTGAGTGGGTCGAGTGCCACAACTGGGAGCAGAGCACGCTCGCTTATCTGCGGCGGGCCAAAAATCCGCAGGACTTCATTATCGCCGTCTGCAACTTCACGCCTGTGCCACGGACAATGCACCGCATCGGCGTGCCCGAGCAGTGCTGGTACGAAGAAGTCATTAACAGCGACTCGACATTCTATGGGGGCAGCAACCTGGGGAATGGTCCCGGCATCATGGCCGAAGAACTACCCTGGGACGGCCGCCCGTACTCGGTGCCAATCGTCCTGCCACCCTTGGGCATGGTCATGCTCAAGCCGCGCAGATAGGGCGAAGCCCTCGAGCGGTCTATGCCAAGGGTCCGATCAAAGCTGCCGACGCAGTTGGAGTCAAAACTCCGCTTCGCTGGCGGCGGTCGAGCGGCGGACGTCAGCTTGTCGCAGCCAGCGAACGTCGGCGTCGGACTTCAGATCTTCGATCCAGTTGCGATAGATCGCCCGCTGATCCTCGCGCGCAGCGGACAAGTATCGCATCGGATTCTCGCGGGCAAACTCGTCCCGAAGCTGTTCTTCGGACGGCTCGAACTCAATCGCCCGAACCACGTAGACGATATCCTGTGGCTGGTTAAATGCCACGCCCACGCCCCCGGCGGATAAGCCGAAGACCATTCGCATAAAGTCGGGACCGGCCTGATCGACACCGTCGACATCGCTCAGTCGCGGCTCTGCGCCCTGCTGCAGCGGCACATTCCCCAGAGTGAGCCAACTGAAAGGCGCTGGCTCGCTTACCTTCATGTTTGGCTGAGAACCAAATAGCTCGGCCAGCGACTTTTTCTGCGTCCGGGCCTGTTCGGCATATTCCTCGCCGCGTTTCTTTGCCAGTTCGCGAGCTTTGCTGAGCTTCCAGGCTTGCACCACTTCGCTGCGGATCTCATCCAGCGGCGGAACGTAGGCCGGTTCTTCGCTCGTCTTCCAGAACAGGTAGAAGTTATTCTCGCCGTCCTGGTCCATTTCCGCACGATACTCGGGCAGATTCTCGGCGAACGCGAACTGTACGAACGGTATTTGCCGTCCCTGGCCTGGCACGGCGCTCTGCGTCTCGCGGAACGACTTGCCGATGTCCGATTTCATGGCCTGCAGCGGCGTGACCGACTTCAGTTCGCCAACTTCAACATTCTTTCCTTCGGCCAGCTTGTTGAAGTCCAGCGGCTGCGGGGCGATCGCCTTCGCATTCGTCTGCTTTTCAACGGAGTAGATGTCGTGTTCGTCGGCATACCGTTTCATCTGTCCGGAAAGCTCTTCGAACTGCGCTTGCAGCTTCTCGGCGGCCTTCTGTTGCGCCAGGATGTCGCGAATCTCGTCCTTTACCTTTTCAAGCGGCTCGAACTGCGGTGCCGCATCTGGCACGGCCGGCTCGGGCACTACTTCATCGCCCGGATCCTTCGGTTTGTCGCCGGCCGGCGCCGCGTCAGCAGGCGCCGCTTCGGCTGGCTTTTCAGCAGCGGGAGCGGCCTCTGCAGCACCTCCTGTGGATGGGGCCTCCGCAGCCGGCTCTTCGGCAGCGGGCTTATCTTCCGCAGGGGTTTCAGTCGCTGGAGCTTCCGTAACCGTGGTTTCCGCAGCGGGAGTCTCTTCGGCTGGTTTTTCCTCCTGCAGGCTCACCAGGCGGAACACCTGTTCGGCCCCGCGCCGGGCTTGAGGCGACTCGCTCGGAGCCGCTTCACCTTCGGCCGGCTTCTCTTCGGGCGCCGTTTCCGTAGCAGGCGTTTCTTCCGCGGGTTTCTCTTCCGCCGGCGTCTCCGCCGCAGGCGCTGCTTCAGCCGGCTTCTCTGCCGCAGGTTCCGCGGCGGGAGTTTCAGCAGCGGGAGCTGCGGCGCCCGGCGCTTGAGCGGCCGCGTTGTTCAGGCTCGTTGCCGGGAATCGCTGCTTGTTCTCTTCATAGAACTTCGCGATCTCTTCCTCGCTCACTTCGCCCTTGAGTTGCTCGGCGAGCGGATCTAGCGATGCCTTGAAGTACTGGAACGATGCCCGCTTGGGCTTGTTGAAGCCGGGCTCGGGCGACGTCGGATCGGGATAGGCGTTCTTATACTTTTCGTAGAGCTCCTTCACCTCGGCATCGGTCGGTTCCGGCGCCTGGCTCACGAAATCCGCCACAGCCAGCGGCATCAACTCGGACTTCACGCGCCGATTCAACCGCGAGAAGTATTCGAACCGCTGAGCCGGCGGCACATCGGCCAGCGAACTCACGAAAAACTGGTAGTACTGCATCGCCAGCAACTCAGTCCGGAACGCATCGAACAGCCGGGCGACGCTAATCGGGCGCTGGGGCTGCAGGCGGCTAATGATTGTCTGTATCTCGGCGGGAGACAAGCTATCAGACGAGATCTGGCGAATCATGTCGTTAATCGTTTGATCGCTCACCACCAGGCCCATCTGCTTGGCCCGTTCGGCCATCAGCATCGTCTCGACCGCCTGCTGCTCCGGTCCACCCGAGGCGTGCTCCATGATGCGATTGTGCCACATCATGAACTGTTGCTGGGCAATCTGCTGCAGCCAGCGATTGTCCATTCCAGGCTGAGAGAATTGCTTGGCCGCGGATTCGACGACCAGCGCTTCGATGAATCGATTGACCAGTTCACGCTGATATTCGAGACCCTGCAGTTCGCTCGCCTTGAGGTCGCCGTACTTCGTCTCGACGATCACGGGATTGCCACCCTCGGGGCGGCCGCCGCCCATGTACTGCGAGAGCGGGCCAAGAAACACGAAGGCGATCATGGCAGCCACGCCGAAGACGGCCATCAGGATCTTCTGGTTCTTGCGGAACAAGGAAAACGGACTTGCCACGGAAACAGTCCTTTGTGCGTCTGCGGGTGCGAAAAACGAATGCCTGGTCGAAAGCCAGCGCCGCCCAAGGCGGTTGAGAACGCTAGCGGCGCGGCACTTTTGTGCGCTTGCGGGAATTGTAGGGCCGAAGCTCCGCCCGATGCAATGCCAAAGGCAGCCGGGGTTTGGAGCGAATCCCAGGCTCGACCAGCCCGTGTCTGCCTGACGGGCACATCAGGCGAAGATTTCAATCCCGCGCCGCTCAGGCGCCGGAAACGGCTCGGCACAGACTAAGCACTGGCTGCGATTGCGTGGCGTCGGTCGGCCGCAATGTTCGCAGGCGGTGCGAACCGGCCACGGGCGATGCAGCAGATAGGCCGCCAGACCGAACGGTCCGGTCAGCAGGACGAAGATTGCCCAGGCCGCGGCACCTCGCGACTCGTACCGCGCGTGCCGACGATACGTCCGAACGGCCAGCGCCAGGCAGATCAGGACCAGCAGCGTGTACGGCGCCCAGAACCGGCTCAGCAACTGGGCGAACGCCGTCGTCATGTCGGGCGCAGCCCCCCGGTTCACCTCGAAGTAGGCCGCCACTGGCATCACGATGGCGTACAAACCAGGAACGTTGAGGATCCCCAGGAACACCCAATCTTGCCACGGCTGCTCGGGTCGCCGCGGAAACACATCGGCGACCACGTGGCGCAGTTCCTTGCCGTCGGCGGCAAACCAGGTGATGGTCGGTGGTGCTTTGCCACGACCGGCCGCGTTCGCTTCCAGAATGAACTCCCCAGACTCGAGGTTGTACAGCATCAGACTCTTATCCTGCAGTTCCGACTTGAGCGGAATCGCGCCCAGCGGCTCTCCCTGCAGGCTGAACAACCGCAGCTCGTTCGGCAGCCGCACGACCATCGCATTGGGACGCGCATGCCGCGGGATGGCTCCGGCGTGCGGCGTATATCCGCCCAGCGAGACGACCTTGCCCGGAAGCGGAATCGCTTCCACCGTCTGATCGGTCAGACTTATCCGCAGCAACTCGCCATCCGAGACCAGGAACAGGTCCTCACGCAGCGCAGCGTCGTAATTCGGCTCCGATCCGCGCTTCGTGTACTCCGCTCTCCAGCCCCCTTCCACGAACAAGTCGAACGGAACCTTGAATGAATCGGCCGCACTGGGCGGATCGGTACTGAACCCACGCCGCCCGAAGTAGCCCATTCGCCGCCGGGTGCGCGCGTCGTACCCAACGAACGCCGCCGTCCCCTCGTGGTCCAGGTTGTAAATCAAGTACCAGAACGTCTTCGTGGGCGAAAGAGCGCTGATTCCCAGCATCCGCATCGACCAGTTATTGCGGTCGAGGTAACGGTAGGCAGAGTCGGGATCAGTCGCCGGACGAATGACCTGCGCGTAGTCATCCACCAGATCGCGCGGATCCACTCGCGTGGCGTTTCCTTCCTTTGGCACATAGGGCCGGCCCTCGAGCGTTTGGTAAATCGGATCGACGTCGCTCTGATAACCAGCCGGATAGATCTTGAGCAACGCTTCACCGCCGCGGGTGAACACGATCTGCCTCGATGCGTCCTGCGTTCGGAAGGGACGGATGACGTTGTCACCCATGATGAACACAAAGAACCAGGCCGCGAACAGGCCGACGCCCAAAATCGTCGCCAGCACGAGCGACGCAGCCAGCGAAGCTTTCTTCCAGCGAACAGTCATCGTGGTTTCTTTCTCGGCTAAAGCGCGGAGGGTTGTTCTTACGAATAGTCACGAGACTGCGCGACCAGGTATATCGCAACTAGATAGGCCAGCTCAACTAGCAACGTGAGCACCACCGTGACCAGGGGCCCGTACGCAACGATAAACAACAGCAGGAACAACAGAGGCGCCGCAAACAGCGGCAACGCCCGGCTTCCCAGCCAGCGTCCCGGCCGCAGTCCGCTGAGATACGCCCCCAGGTAGAACAGCGGCAACCGAAACCACATCAGCCAGGTTGCGGTCGTCATCGACCAAAAAAATGGACTGGCATGCGTACCCGGCGTCGCCGCCCATAGTGCGTAACCCAGAATCGGCACGCCGGCGACCAAAAGCGTCAGCACCACTCCCACGGCTAACTTCGCGGTGAACACGGTCGTGCGCTCGACGGGGCGATGCAGCAGAAATAATAGCGTTCCTCGGCTGAGTTCGCCCGCCGTTTGCCAGAATCCCAAGGCGATGCCCGTCGCCCCACCAACCACGAGCAACCAGTTCTCGAGCGATGTGCTGACAAAAGGGATTCGCCCCTGGTCGCTATAGTTCATGTTCATACTGATAAACATGTTCAGAGGGAAATAGAACATCAGCTCGGCAATGACTGCCAGCGCCACCAGCGGCGCAAGCTCTCGCGATTCTTTCCAAACCAGCGCCTTTAGCATCGCAGTGGCTCCCGATCGAAAGAGGGCAGCGGCCGCGTCTCGCCGCGGGTGTAGGAGATGAACGCGTCCTCGAGATTCATCTCCACTTCCTCCACGTGAATCGCGCCCAGCTGCTCTGCCAGTTCGCGGTGCACTTCGCCATAGTTCACCACTACGATCTCCAGTCGATTGCCGATTTGTCGCTGGCTGACCAGTCCCTCGCAATCGGGAAACCGCGGCACACTACCGGAGAATTCCAGCACGACGCGGCGGAGCGCCGCTTTGAACGTGTCTGTCGGACAATCGACGCGGAGCACGCCATCGACCAGAATCCCGATCCGATCGGCCACGCGTTCGACGTCGCTCAGAATGTGCGAGCTGAAGAAGATGGTTCGCCCACTGCGCTGGATCAGATGAATCATCGATTCCAGAAAATCGCGGCGCACAACGGTATCGAGGCCCAACGTCGGATCGTCAAGCACGAGCAGTTCGGGATCAGGAGCAAGTGCAAGTGCGAGACTGACCTGAGCTCGCTGGCCGTTCGACAAGCGGCCCATCTTGCTCTTCGGCGAGATGCGAAAGTGATCCAGGATCTCGTCCAGAAAGCGGCCGTGCCAACGCTCGGGCGCATAAAACGCTTGCGTGAAACGAGTCGCTTGTGCCACCGTCATCCAGCGATAGAGAGGATGGCCTTCAGCGAGGTAGGCAACGCGAGCGCGTGTGTCGGGCGTCAGCGAGCTACTGTCGTCTCCCAGAAGCTTCGATGATCCGGCATCCGGCTGAACCATGCCCATCAGCATTTTGACAAGCGTGGATTTGCCGGCGCCATTGCGGCCGAGAAATCCGTAGACACAACCGGCCGGCACGCGGAGGTTGACGGTGTTGACCACGCACCGCGGACCGTAGTATTTCGTCAACCCTTCGATGACGATTGCGTCGCTCATGGCCATCCCCGTAAGTTTCAGAGTATTGCGCGTACCTTCAAACAAACCCAATTAGCTCGTCGTTGAACCCGTTTGCCATTGGAACTGTTTGATGCGGCTGTCGATCAACTCCAGCACTTCGCCACTGTCACAGCCCAGTCCCACGGCCTCGATCAGCAGCTTGTCCACCGCGTCTTGCAGCCGGGACTGCCGCTCCTGGCGTGTGAGAGTAGGTCGCGCGGAGCGGACGAAGACCCCCATTCCTGGTCGCGTATAAACTGCCCCTTGCCGCTCGAGCTCTGTGTAAGCGCGGGCCACGGTGTTCGGGTTGATCACCAGTGTTTGTGAGAGCTCACGCACCGACGGGAGCCGCTCATCGGGCGTGAGTCGCCCTCGAGCGATGCCGGCGCAGATTTGCTCCGCAAGCTGCTGATAAATCGGGACACCGGTCGTGGCTTGGATCATGAATTCCACATCGCTCTCCATCTGTACTAGTTGTACTAGTACAGATGTTTTCCGTCAAGCATGAGGGCTACCTTCGGGGGACCCTAGTGCAGGCCCGTTTGGCGAACTTGGCTTGACAACCGGGTGAGCTGAGCATTAAGCCAGTACCGCGAGAGCGATTGCGGCAGCCGGCAGTAAGAAAACCAGTGAATAGGTAAGTCGCTATAGAGTAGTGACTTGCGAGCGATAACTGCCGTCGCTGGCTCGGAAACGTGCTTGCCAAAAGCGGAGAATGAATTAAGAGAGTCTGATATTCGTTCGTGGCATGAGGCGGTCCATCGGGCCGATTTTCCCAGCAAGATCCCGAGTTTTCGGCGATGGACTGCCCCCAGCGTGGCAGCAAGGACAGATAACGGAAGATGGCCAAGAAAAATGGAAAGTCGCTGGTGATCGTCGAATCGCCGGCCAAGGCACGCACGATCAGCAAGTTTCTGGGCAGCGACTTTACGGTCGAGGCCAGCATTGGCCACGTGCGTGACTTGCCCCAGGGGGCCAAACAGATTCCGGCTCAATATAAAGGAGAAGATTGGGCCCACCTGGGCGTGAACGTCAACAGCGACTTCGACCCGGTCTACATCATTCCACCGGGGAAGACCCAGCAAGTTCGCAAGTTAAAGGACCTGCTGAAAGAGGCGAAGGACCTTTACCTGGCGACGGACGAAGACCGCGAAGGAGAAGCCATCAGTTGGCATCTCAACGAACTCTTGAAGCCGAAAGTCCCCGTCCACCGGCTCGTCTTCCACGAAATCACCAAGGAAGCGATCAGCGACGCGCTCGAACACACGCGATCGATCGATGAAGACCTGGTCAAGGCTCAAGAAGCCCGGCGGATCATCGACCGGCTGTATGGATATGAAGTCTCGCCGCTCTTGTGGCGCAAGGTGCGGCCGAAACTTTCGGCCGGACGGGTGCAGAGCGTCGCGGTGCGGTTGATCGTCGAACGCGAACGCCAGCGAATGGCCTTCGTTTCGGCGACCTACTGGGATTTGCTCGGCAAGTTTTCCAAGCGCGATCAGCAGTCGTTCCAGGCGGAACTCGTTTCGGTCGACGGCCGTAAGATTCCCAGCGGCAAGGATTTCGACGCCGCGACTGGCAAAATCAAGGACGAGTCGCTGCTCCTGCTCGATGAAGGCGGCGCGGCTGTGCTCCTCGAGCGTCTGGGCCGAGCCAGCTTCACCGTCACGGCGCTCGACGACAAGCCCTTCACGACGAAACCATATCCGCCGTTCACCACCAGCACGCTGCAACAGGAGGCCAACCGTAAACTTGGCTTCACCGCCAAGCGCACCATGCAGGCCGCCCAGAGCCTGTACGAGAACGGCCACATTACTTACATGCGAACCGACTCGACGAATCTGGCCAAGGTGGCCGTCGACGCGGCGCGCGACCTGGTGCGTTCGCAGTACGGCAGCGAGTATCTGCCCGACGCGCCGCGGACCTATCAAACCAAGGTCAAGAACGCCCAGGAAGCTCACGAAGCCATCCGCCCCGCGGGCCATCCTTTCGCGCTCCCCGAAACGTTGCGTAACGAACTCAACGCCGATCAATTCCGGCTGTACGATCTGATCTGGAAGCGGACCGTCGCCAGCCAGATGGCCGACGCGCACGGCCGGCGCATCACGATTACCATCGAAGGCGACGGCGCGATCTTCCAAGTCGGCGGAAAAACCATCGATTTTGCCGGCTATCTGCGAGCCTATGTCGAGGGCAGCGACGATCCGCAGGCCGACCTCGCCGAACGCGACACCGTGCTGCCGAGCGTCGTGGTGGGCGAGCCGCTCGACCTCAGCGAACTCGAACCCAAAAGCCACACCACCCAGCCTCCGGCGCGCTACAGCGAAGCCTCGCTCACCCGGGCGCTGGAAGAAATGGGGATCGGCCGCCCGAGCACGTACGCCTCGATCATCGACACGATTCTCGCGCGCGAGTACGTCTTCAAGAAGGGGAACGCCCTGGTGCCGACCTGGGTGGCATTCTCCGTCGCGCAGTTGCTAACGGCCCACCTGCCGGAGCTGGTCGACTACAAGTTCACGGCCCAGATGGAAGACGATCTCGATGCGATCAGCCGCGGCGAATCGGGACACGTCGACTACTTGCGGCAATTCTATTTCGGCAATGGCAAGCCGGGGCTCAAAAAACTACTGGCCAACAAAGTGGACGAGGTCGATGCCCGCGACATCGGCCGCATCTTGATTGGTCAACCGGAAGGCGAAGAACCGATTTTCGTTCGCGTCGGGCGCTATGGACCGTTCATCGAACAGGGCGAGCGCCGCGGCAGCCTGCGCGAAGAGATGGCGCCCGACGAACTCTCGGTCCAAGCCGCGCTCGAGATTCTCAGCCAGGCCGCCCAAGCCGAAGAGCCACTGGGTCACGACCCCGAGTCCGGCAAGCCCATTTTCCTGAAGGTAGGCCGATTCGGGCCCTACATTCAGCGGGGCACGCCGGAGGACGAGGAGAAACCCAAGAACGCCTCGCTGCTCAAAGGCATGAAGCCGGAAGACGTCACGGTCGAAGTGGCGCTGCGACTGCTGTCGCTGCCGCGTGAGCTTGGCATCTTCCCCGGCAACGGCGAACCGATCGTGGCTCAGAACGGCCGCTTCGGACCCTACATCAAGGCAGGTTCCGAGACTCGCAGCTTGCCGGCAGATCTTTCACCGATCGACGTGACGCTCGAACAAGCCCTCGAACTGCTCGCCCAGCCGAAGGCCGTGCGGCGGGGCTTCGGCGCCCCGCGCGAGCCGCTGAAGGTGTTTGACGAGTCACCGGTGACGAAGCAGAAGATCCAGCTGCTTGAGGGCCGCTATGGGCTATACCTGAACGACGGTGAGACGAACGCCTCGCTGCCCAAGGGGCTCACGGCTGATGCGCTCACGCGCGAACAGGCACTGGAACTACTGGCTGCCCGGGCAGCGCTCGGCCCTGCGAAGAAATCGGCCAAGCGAAAGGCCGCCAAGAAGGCACCCGCGAAGAAAAAGGCTGCGGACACCAACGGCACGACCTCCGGCAAGAAGTCAGCGGTCAAAAAAGGCACGAAGAAAAAAGCCATCAAGAAGAAGTCATCGGCCGCGGATGATGCACCCTTCTGAAGCCGCGGTTCCGATTAGCGCCGCCGGCTGAGGCTCGCGATTAGCAGTGCCGAATCGACCGGCTTGACAAAGTGCTCATCGAACCCAGCCTCGGCTGAGCGAACCCGATCCTCCGGTTGGCCGTAACCGGAAACCGCGATCAAGTAGACGTCGCGCACGCGCTCGCGAATCCGCCGGGCCAGTTCGTAGCCATCCATCTCCGGCAGGCCGATGTCAAGCAGTGCCACTTCAGGATTCACCGCATCGAGCATCGTGAGCGCCTCAGGGCCGTCGTATGCCGTGGACGTCTCATGCCCTGACAGTTTGATCAAGAGGGCCATGGTATGTGCGGCATCGCGATTGTCGTCGACGATCAGCACACGGCGAGAATTTTGTGAGGGTACGATTGTCCGGTTCCTCTGCACGGAGAAGGATTGCGAGAAGGAAATTTCAACCTAGGGGCTCGTTCGTTGCGTGTCAACAACTACCGTCCGAACGTTCAGTGCAGCAGTGACTTGCGGCAGGCATCCCGCATTCGGTGAAATCAACGTGATCGCCACGCAACCAGCTCTGATTGAGTCCTGACCGGCATGCTCCCGCTCGATTTAGACTTATTGCCAGGCTGGCTCAATCGTCGTCCGAGTTCATGCTCCGCCGCACGATCCGCTCGTCAAAGTAGTTCACGCTCATGCCGGCGTCGATCACGAGTTGCTGGGCGTTGATTCCGCTCGAGCGCGGACTGAGCAAGAAGGCAACCGCGCCGGCGACTTCCGGCGTCGCCAGGGCTCGGCGGCGAAGAGTTACCTGTTCGGCGTACAGGTAGCTGTCGATGTAGCCGGGAATGCCGGCTGAGGCCGATGTTTTGAGCAAGCCCGGCGAGACGGCATTGAACCGTACCTCGGAGAACCTGCTGAACGACTTCGCCAGGAACACCAGCGAAGAATCGAGCGCAGCTTTCACCGGCGCCATGTAGCCGTAGTTCTCGGCCGCCATCCGTGTGGTTGAGATCGAGATCGCTACGACCGACGCACTCGCATCCAGCGCGGGCTTAAACGCGTTGGCCAGCGCCACCAGTGAGAAACAGGAGATATCCACAGCGCGCAGGAATGCCGACCGTGACGTCTCGTGAAACGGCCGCGGCCCTTCGCCGTAGTCGGCAAATGCGATCGAGTGCACGAGGCCATGCAGCTTGGGATGCCGGGCAGAGACTTCAGCGGCCATTCGCTCGATCTGGACCTGATGCTCGACGTCGCAGACGTAAATATCCGTCTCCGGTCCAAGCAGCTTCCGCACTCCATCGCGGCGTTGTTCATTGCGAACGACATACACCACGTTTGCGTCGGCCTCGCGTAGCACCTGGCCCACGTGCCAGGCGACGCTCTTGCGATTCGCCACGCCGAACACGAGGATAGTTTTGCCGGCCAGTTGCAGAAAATCAGTGGCCATTCGGCGCCGCGCCCCGTTCGTTGCCGTTGCCATTCATTTCCGGCTGGGCCAAGGCGCAGATGAAGTCCATGCGAACGGCAAGCTGCCCGCCGCAGGAAACCTTCGCCGAGAGGAACCAGGCTTTCGAGATGCGGTTTGTGAGCCTGACTTCCATCTCGATGGTGTCGCCCGGCCGAACCATCCGCCGGAAACGCACGTTGTTCAGACCCGCCGCTACTGGAACTCCACCCTCCGCTGGCTTCTCGCGATGCGAGAGCAAAATCGCGCCGGCCTGCATCGCTGCTTCGCACAGCAGCACGCCCGGCGTGATTGGAAACTCCGGATAGTGGCCAGCGTAAAAGTACTCGTCCCCGTGGAACGTCTTCCGGCAGATGATCCAGTCTTCACCGCGATCCACGATTTCGTCGACCAGCAGGAACGGCGGACGATGCGGGATTGCTTGTTCGATCTCTTGCAAGCTCATGGGGGATCTCAGTCACGTGGTAGCGGCGAGAGGCGGGCGCGTTGCGGATTTCAGCAACCAGGAATCGACGTCGTTGGCCACGATCACACCGTAGTTCATCGCGCCCAGCCAGCCCGACATGATGATTCCAACACTGCCCGCGTGATACAAGCCGCCGACCTGTTCTGGAATTGCCCGGCTCACGGCGAGCCCCTCGAACTTCGTGCCAAAGCTGGCCCCATTTAAGTGCTGGGTGTAATGACGGAAGGTAATTGGCGTGGAGGCCTCGGCGTGCGCCAGTCGCTCGCGAATGTCGGGAACATAGCGTGCGAGAGCATCGATCGTCGTTTCAACCAGGTCTCGCTTGCTGGCCTCGTAATCTTCCTTGGAAAGTTTCGCCCAGTCCTCGTAGCGAGCGTTTGTGCTCGACACAATCAGCGAGCGATCGCTGCCGGGCCGCGTGCGGGGATAGTAGAAGGAATACGTTCGGCTAGTGATGTCTCGCGAGAGCAATGCGTCCGTCCGGAATAACGGCGCAGTAGAACTGAACAGCAGGTCGCCCAGGCTCTCATCCAGGTCGCTTCCCGGCTTGAGAGCCATATACACCTGGCAACTTGAATTGTTGAGCCGCACGGCCTGCGCGTCGTCGACGAACTTGCGGTCGAAATGCTCCTCGCCGACCATGCGGAAGATCGTGCTTTTCAGATTCGCATTCGAGACGACCGAGCGGGCGGCGATGTCGCGCCCGTTGACCCGCACGCCACACACGCGGCGGTCGCGGACCAGGATTTTTTCCACATCGCAACGAATTCGCACGTCGACGCCGCTGGTCACAAGCTCCTTGTGCATCAGATCGATCAGTCGATCGGTTCCCCCCTCGAACGTGAACACGCCCTGGGACATGAAGTTCGAGAACACGATGCCGTAACTGATCGCAGGATCCTCCAGCGTCGAACCGTTCGCGTACGTAATCGGCTCCATCAGCAGCCGGATCACGTCTTCGCGACCGGGAAAAAACTTCTGGAACAGTTCGCCGACGGTGGTCGACTGATCGTCGTAGAAGTTCATGCCGCGTGCGGCGTCGAAGAACGCCACTACGTCGGCCTCGGGCAACTGGAATTTCTCGATTAGCAGCCGCGTGAAATCTTCGCGATTGAACGTCGTCGTCAACGAGAACATCGGATTGTCGAACCGAATATTTCTGAGCTGCACGATCGAATCGGCAATCTCCTTCGACCAATAGCGGCGGCAGCTCTTGATCATCCCGACCGGAAAACCATGCAGCGAGATGTCGAAAATGTGCCCGCCGGGACGTTTGAACCACGTGGCCATGCCCCCCAGCTTGTAATGCTGCTCGAGCAGCAGTACCGACTGCCCGGTGCGAGCCAGCGTATTGGCGGCCGTCATTCCGGCCAAACCGCTGCCGATGACGATGCAGTCGTAGCTGTCTCGCGCGCCTTTTAGAAAGTCTCGGGCCATACAGAAATCGCGGCGGTGCGCGCCTTTCTCTTAGAAGTCGACGCCGACGGCCGCGACTTGTTCGAGGTCCGTGGAAACAGTGCCCAGCACGTGCCGATTAGCGATCATGATGCCGCTGAACATCGCGCCGATAATGCCCACGAACCCTTGGTCGGTGCCGCACAGGAACAAGTTTTTCAGATGCGTCGTCCCGTGCCTGCGTTTCTCGGGCGAACCGTAAATGGCGCCATTGGCGTGACCGGTGAACCGTTCGACAGTCATCGGCGTGAACATGTCACTGGCCACGGTGCGCGCCCGGTACTCCGGAATGAATCGCCCGACAATCTCCATAATCCGTTCGTAAGTCGCTTGTTTGGCAGCCTGATAGTCGACCGGCGGCAGCAAGCGCCACCGGTCGTAGTTTGCCAGCGCCGTGACGCGCACCATGGCGTCTTCCAACGGGCGATCGAACTTGAAATTGTTCGGCAGGCAGACCACCCCGCTCGTCACATCCACCAGTTCGTCCGGCTTCTGCCAGCGGAACTTGTCCGAATCGTTGAAGAAAATGACCGAGCGATCGCAACCGAGTTTCTGCGGCTGCTCATTCAGCACGGCGATCCCCTCGACGAACGATAGCTGACCTGGCTGCGGAGTCCGCGCGGGCTGCTGATCGACCATCGCCAGCGTTTCCACAAGCCCCGCCGAGGAAAGCACACGATCGGCCGTGATCTCACTGCCGTCGTCTAGCACGATCCGGCTCACACGGTCGTCGTCGACTTCCATCCGCTGCACGCCGGCTCGCAGACGCAGTTCGCCCCCCAGTTCCTTGAACCGGCGCACCAGGTTCTTCAGAATCTGCCGGATCCCCGACCAGGGTCGCGCGAAGCCTTCCTGAAAGATGCTGCGGAACATGATTGAGAATTGCCCGAAGTCCATGTCGTGCTCACGGGCACCGCCGTAGTATTGCAACGGGCAGAACAGCATGTCGATCAGCAGCGGGTCGCGGATCCACTGCGTCACGATACTCCGGGCCGACTGCGAGGCAAGCGCTCCGTCCAGATCGTCGTAGTCCATGATCGCCGCGGACAACTTGTCGAAATTCGCCCGTTCGGCGGGAAATGCCTGGTGGACTTCGCTGCGGAACAATTCGAAGTCGTTTGTGAAATTGAGCGAAATGCCCGGAAATGCAATCTGCGAGCCGATCTGCGGCACCAGAGCGAAGTCTTCCCAGCGGAACCGCAACTGGCGCAACAGCCGGGCGAGCGGCCCCTTGCGAGCGCCTTTGGGAGTGTAGTTGGTCACGGCGTGGAGGCCGACGTCGAAGTTTCGCCCGCCCAGGCGATAGAACGAGTTCAGGCCGCCGATCGTGGTGTGCCGTTCGAGGATGCACACCCGCCGATCGTAGTGCGCGAGCCGAATGCCCGCTGCCAGTCCTGACAATCCCGCGCCAATGATGATCGTGTCGTAGCTGGACATGAACGCTCTTAGCTCGCGACAGGCGTCGCGGATGTTGTTGCGAGGGGGGATTTAGTGCGATTTGCGGATTCGCCCAGCGGGGTCATTTGGCCCAGTGGGATCAGTTCGTCCGGGGGTAGGATCAGACCTTCTCCAGGTCCTTCATCAGCGGAGTCAAGTAATTCACCGTGCTGTTCATCGTGGCCAGTTCCAGGTAGTCGTCCTCGGGAATCTGCACCCGGTAACGCTTGCGAAGCTCCATCACGATGTCCAGAAAGTCCATGCTGTCGAGTTCCAGTTGCTCGCGCAGCGGCACATCATCCTTCAGGCCGCTCAGATCTTCGTCCGGCGCGATGCCTTCCAGAATGTCGAGAATCGTCTCTTTGATTTCAGCAGGACCCATGCCCTCAGGTTCTCCAGTGAAGCAGGCTCGTTAGATGCGGGTAACGATGACGACCGAGTTGATCCCGAGCATTCCGAACGAATTGTTCAGAATCACGTCCACGCGATTCTTTTCGCGGGCCTCGTTGACCACCAGACCGTCCAAAGCACACTCGGGGTCGAGCGTGTCAACGTTGATCGTAGGATGGCACACGCCGTCGGCAAACGCCGGCAGGTTTCCGCCCAGTTCCAGCGAACCGGCGGCACCCATCGCGTGGCCAATGAAACTCTTGGCGTTGTTGAACCAGGTCGATTCCGCACCGGCAAACACGCTGCGCAGCGCCATGCACTCCTGCACGTCTCCGCTCGAGGTCCCCGTCGCGTGCGTGCTCACGATGTCCACTTGCTGGGGCTTCAAGCGCGCCCGCCGCAATGCCAGTTGCACACACTCAGCCTGGCGCACCGGATTCGGCAGCACGAAGTCGCTCGCGTCGCTGTTCATCGCGTAGCCGGCCACTTCGCCATAGATCTTCGCACCGCGCCGCTTGGCGTCGCTCAGCCGCTCGAGGATGTACAAGCAGCCCCCTTCGGCCACCACGATCCCATTACGCTCGGTATCGAACGGGCGCGAGGCCTTGGCTGGTTCGGCATGCGCGGCCAGCGCGCCCTGGCTGGCGAAGCTGGCAAAAATGCCGAAAGTTCGCACGCTCTCGGAAACACCGCCGGCAATCGCGACATCGCACTCGCCGAGCCGCAGCATCTGCGCACCCTGGATCAAACCGGCGTTACCCGCCGCACAGGCGGCGCCCACCGTGTAGTGCGGCCCCGTGATGCCCATGTTCAGCGAGATCTCGCCGGCGGGATTGTTCGCGACGGTCCGCGGATTGTGGTGGTGCGACCAGAACTTCGTGTCGTAGTCGAACCCGCGCAGCTCGTAGATCTCGTTTTCTGTCTCGACGTTGCCGTGCTCGGTCACGCCGATGTAGATGCCCACCATCGACTTGTCGACGTTGGGCCAATCCAGCCCGGCATCCTTCACGGCTTCGTTCGCACAGTAGATGCCGACGCTGGCCGCCCGGGTGCCGCGGCGCAGTTCCTTCTTCTTCTGGTAGCGAAGCTCGTCGAAGTTGCAGACGCCGGCCAGGGTCTTGCCGACGTAGCGAATCTCGTACTCCGAAACGCCGCTGCGGCCGTTGAGCAGAGCCTCGCGAAACTCGCTCAGCGAGTTGCCGTTCGGAGCGGCAAGGCCGACTCCGGTAATCACGATTCGCTCGTGATCCGGTCGTTGGGTAGCTGGGTTGGCAATCATGGCGCGACTTCCGTGTAGATCCAAAAACGTCCTGACACCATGATCTTACGCACGCCTCGACAACCTCGCTCAAACCCTTGAAATTAGCGGCTTTCCGTGCCACTGGCAAGGCCTCGCCAGGCGCGTGAAACGCCCCCTGCGCGGTCGCGAGTGACTTTGCTCTGCAAAGCGCTCAATTCGGTATCGCAAAGCCTGTCTAATGCGACTGCTCCGCGCGCAGTGTGACGCGCAAACGCTCCATACCAGCCTCTTTGCCGACCACCGGCCGATAGCCGAAATCGCGCCGCGCCGCCTTGATGTCGAAGTAATGCGACATCCCCAGCTGGCCCGCCAGAAATCGAGTCATGCGCGGCTCACCCGTCAGACGCAGCAACCGGTACGCCCATTCCATGGCCGCACCAACCTGCCACGCCGCCGACAGCGAGATGCTCCGCTTGACGGGCGGCAAACCGGCGAGCCCGAGCAGTTCGTCGATCCACTGCCAGCAGTTGACCGGCTCTCCTTGGCTGATGAAGTAGGCCCGGCCCGCTACCGGCGAACCCGGCGTCAGGGCCTCGGCCGCCTGCAAATGAGCTGCGGCCGCGTTGTCCACATACACCATGTCGATCAGATTCTTGCCGTTTCCGACGCGGCGCAACTGCCCGCTGCGAGCTCGCTCGATCAGCCGCGGAATCAAGTGCTGGTCGCCCGGCCCCCAAATCAAATGCGGCCGCAAGGCGCAGACTGCCAGTGCCCGCGTGTTCGCAGCCAGGGCTTCCTGCTCGCCCAGCGCCTTGGTCTGGGCGTAATGGCACAGCCAGCGGCTTGCGTAGCCCACGCTCTCGTTAACGTTCTCCTGCGGTCTACCGCCGAATGTCACGCTGGGGCTACTTGTATAAACGAGCTTAGGTACCTTGTGCTCGCGACAGGCTGCAATGACGTTCCGTGTCCCCAGCACATTGATCCCGTAGAAGTGCTCCCAAGGTCCCCAGATCCCCGCCACGGCGGCCGTATGAAACACCAGCTCGCAGCCCGCGCACGCACTGGACACTCTGGCTGCATCGCGAATGTCGCCGCGCAGACATTCGACGCCGCGTGCTTCCAACTGGGGGTAATTGCCCCGCGCGAGGCTGCAAACTTCGTCCCCCTGAGCGAGCAGTTGCTCGATGATCGCCCGGCCCAGGAAACCTCCGCCGCCAGTCACTAGCACTCGCATTAGTGCCATCCCAGTTTGCGAGCCGCCCAGGGAGCCAACTTCTCGCGAAATATTTTGGCGTTGTGCCGAATGTCCACCGGCATCGCCGGGTGAATCAGAAATTGCTCTATGGACACGGTCAGTGGATTCGCTTTACCGAGCTGCGCGAGCTCCATGATGAGTGCCTCACGCGCCTTTCGCCAGCGTGGCCGCATTCCCGGCCATGGCTCAACAATGATCACCGGCCGCTGCTTACCCGTCTGCCCGACGCCCACGAGCGCTGAGCGATATACGACCGGATGCTGATTGAAGATCGCTTCGCAGGGAATTGAGTACATCGGTCCCTGCGAGGTTTCTACCCGGTGAGCTTTCCGGCCACAGAACCAAAAGCGGCCACGATCGTCCAGATAGCCAACGTCCCCCATGCGGTGCCAGACACGCGGGCCGTCGGAAATCTTCGCCAGGGCGTTCGACTCGCGGCGAGTCACATACTCGTGTGTGACTACCGGCCCCGTGACGATGATTTCGCCAATCTGGCCTTGGGGAAGCTCCCGCACGTCGTCGATCGATTCGATCGGCTCCTCCGTGATCGCGATGATCTTCCACTGGATGCCCGGAAAGTGGCCGCCGACGCAGGTCCCCCCTCCCTGAGCCCAATGATGGCGAGTTTCGGACAAGATCTCGCTGGCCGAAAGCGACGCGACGGGTAATGCCTCGGTGGCTCCGTAGGGGGTATGCACGTCGCCGTCCGAAGCGATCGCCGCTTTCATGCGCGCCAGCACGTGGGGAGGCACCGGCGCTCCAGCCGATATCACACGCTGCAGCGGTAGCCGCACGTTATGCTTTTCGCAGTACTGGCCGACGCGGTTCCAAATCGCCGGCGAGCCAAACGACTGCGTGGCTTGCCAGTCCTGCACGACGGCCACGAACTTCTTGGGATCAATGCGCGCCGGACGCGAGGCGTCCATGATCGGAATGACCGTCGTCACACCCATCGCCGCATTAAACAGCCCAAAAAGTGGAAAGCCGGGGACATCGATCTCTCCCGGCTGAATTCCGTAAAACTCCGAGATCTCTCTCACCTGGCGGTCGAAGTTCCCATGCCGGTACAGTACGCCCTTGGGAGGTCCCGTACTGCCTGTGGTAAATATGATCGCGGCGGGATCGTCGGCCGAGGTTTCCTGGCATGTCGGCTTGGATGAACCCAGCTCGAGCAACTCGGCGTAAGTGATTCCGTCCCAGAACAGCCGCCGCCCAACCGTGACATTGAACCGCGCCTTGGGGAAACGCGATTGCAATAGGCGACGCAGCCCATGCACGGCAGGAATTGCAATGAAACCTGCCGGCTCGGCATCGGCCAGGCAGCGCAGCAGATTGCGCCGCCCCATGCCCGGATCAATCAGGATGATCACCGCACCGGCCTTGAACAGTCCGAACACCAGCGCGATGAATTCGCGGCCTGGCTTGACGAGCAGCGCGATCCGCGTGCCAGGCGTGACGCCCAATGTGCATAGGCCACTCGCGATACGATTTGTTTCCGCTTCGAGTTCCGCGAACGTGCACCTGTCGTACGCGAACCGGCCCCCACTTTTTCGCGGCACGGCAACGGCAACCGCGCCCGGCATCCGCTCGGCCATTGCCGCCAACCGCCGCGCTACGTTCACCGGTGCGGGCACAGCAGCAATCGCCGTCGAGTTCGTGACGCGGGACATGAAACACTTCGCTCGTTGGCCTACGGTTACTGTTGCCTCGCGACCTGCCCGGCAACATAGTCGAGTACTTCGCGGGCAATGTCGACTTCCAGCGTTCGCGCCAACGCCTGCCAGCCAGGCACCGCGTTAACTTCGATTACGTGTAGCTCGTGATCGCGGCCAGGCAGCAAATCGACTCCGGCAATCGCGGCGCCAATCGCATCGGCCGCGCGCCGCGCCAGTTGAGCCCAGTGCGGATCGCATTCAATCCCCTCAGCTATCGCCCCGCGGCTCACATTGGTCCGCCAATCAAGCGGGTTACGTCTCCGCATCGCCCACATCCGCTCCCCGACCACCAGCACGCGAATGTCCCATCCATCATGGGGGACGAACCGCTGCACGTAAAGCACGGCCCCCAGTCCGGTGAGCAGGCTGAACGTGCGTTGGGCGATCGCCTCATCTTCTAGCCGCGCGATTCCACGACCTTCGCCGCCAAACAGCGGCTTCAGCACCACGTCTCCGCCTAAGCGGGCAAACGCCTCCATGGCAGCGTCGACGGTCTGACACACAATGGTTTCGGGAGTCTTCAGTCCCGCTGCAGCGAGCTTCGCGCTCGCCAGGTACTTGTCCACCGCGGCTTCCACTGCCCGGGCGGAGTTGACGACCAGCGTTCCTGCCGCTTCAAGTCGCCCCAGGACGTCCATTCGCATCACAACCTGCTCGAGAGAGGCGGGCGGCATCGTCCGGACCAGTAACACGTCGACGGCCGCAAGATCGAGACCTCCCGCGATAAATCGCGGAACAGACGGCCCCAACTCGGCAGCAAGGTCGCGAAACGCAAGCGGCGTGAGCTCGTGGTCCCCGGCGGCCGCTCGACGCAGGTCCTGTAAATACCAACTCGTAGGTGAGCAGAGAACGGCAAAGTGCATGAGATTCGCACCTACCGCAGATCGAACGATTCGTGAATCACCCGTGGCAACGTCCGACCGGACACGAACGTGCGGCCCGTGTCCAGGTTCGAAAGCACGATCCGTGCAGGACTGAACAGGTGCGGATCGATCTTGTAAAAATCTTGCCCCGCACGCGCGAAGATCGCGGCAAATGGCTGCCCATGATCGGGCGATGCACCGCTGGGAACCTTGGGGCCGAGTTGCTCGAGGCTGGCGTCATCGCCGCGCACGAACAGCGTCACCTCACCGCCGTACAGAATTGCGTCGTTGGTACGCCCAATCGCCACCAGGTCATCTGCAGATGCCGGCGGCAGCGGCGCCGTTCCGAAGCCGCTCTCGACGCGTGCTAAATCGAAGCCCAGCTCAAACAGCTTGTGCATCGCTGTTTCGACGCTTCGGGCGACGATCTGCACCATGCCGGCCAGGCTCGCAGTGGGAGCCATGAGCAATGTGAGCTTTCCTGGCGAGACGCCGCACTCCTCTGCCAGTTGGTGGCACAATTCGTCTGGCGGAGCCTTGCTGGTTTCCAGCACTCCGATGGCTACTTTCGCAGACTCCTGATATCCGATTTTGGCGAACAGCGGCTCCTTACGAGCAAGCGACCGCATCGGGCCCGATCCCATCGCGAAGTATTTCCCCTCGGCGATCTGCCAGCCGGCATACTGCGAAGCCATGCAGGCTTCGAGTGGATGATCCGTGACAACTTGCACCGCCAAGCCCGGGGTTTCCGCCAACTGCGACGGCACGTAGCTGACTTGTCCCAGTCCCGAAAGGCAGATTTCGGCCAGTCGTCGGCCCGCTTCCAAACCGCCAGACGCAGTGATTCCGCAATCGATCAGTCGCACACCGTTACACGACTGTGCAACGGAAATGCGCAAATCGGCAGCCTCGGCTACCAGTCGTTCGCACAATTCGTGAGCAAGCTCGTTTAAGGGACGCACGACCGCTTCCTGAGCAACCGGGGCGAATAACTTACTGGCCGCCATCATCTCGCGAGCATGTGCTTCCCGCAATGGCCCCGGCAAGCCCGCCGCCGCGAGGATCGGTGGCTCGCATGGATCCCTGCGCAATTGAGGGCTAGAATACCACTGGCGGTTCATTCGTGCGCAGACGTCAAAAGTGCGGGGAGGCGGCCTTGCCAAGCCTGACGGTCGAGAACTACATCAAATCGATCTACCAGATCTGCCATACCAGCGACGGTCATGCCGCGACTGGGCGGCTAGCCACGGCCTTGGGCGTATCGCCCGGCACAGTAACCAGTATGCTTAAAACGCTCAGCGAGAGTAAGCTGGTCACGTACACGCCGTACGAGGGCGTGCGGCTCACCGGCGCCGGCTCGGCCCTGGCGCTCCGCGTTGTGCGGCGGCACCGCCTTATCGAGCTTTTCCTCGTCAAGACGCTCGATCTCAGTTGGGACGAAGTCCACGAAGAAGCCGAGCATATGGAACATGCGGTGAGCGATCGGCTCATCGACCGCATCGATGCGTTCCTCGGCCACCCCGAGGCCGATCCTCATGGCGACCCGATTCCGAGCTCCGATGGCACGTTAAAAGTCCCCAAGAGCCGTTCGCTGGCCGAGTGCCAGGTCGGCGACACCTTCCAGCTCTCGCGCGTGATTGACCAGTCCCCCGAGTTCCTGCGTTTTCTGAGCAACGCAGGTTTACCCCTCGGTGTGGCAGGAGAAGTAATTGCCAACACACCCGAAGGCGGCGTCATCACCGTGCGCATTGCTGGAGCGGAAACGACACTTGGTCAGGCGGCTGCCGAAAAACTGCTGGTCACCACCCCCGGCGCGTGATCGGCAAGTTCGTCAGCCGTTTAACAAATGCCCGCTGCCAAGAGACCTCAGCAGCGGGCATTGCGTTTCAACGTGACTAATTACCCTAAGCATCCGTACCCACCGGGGCCGGCGGCGTGACGGGCTTCTGATCTGGGCCAAGTCTTGGCGAGGCGGGAATTGGAGCACCACCAGCCGGTTGTCCGTCGGCGGGCTGCGCAGTGTGCGGTCGGGCGGGCATCCCCGCTTGAGCGGCGAAGATGTCGCGAAGTTTTTCCGCCCCCACATCGCGAGGTTCGATCACCAGCGCCGCATCCAGCTCACGTACGGCTTGCTTCGGATAGTTCAAGTAGCCGAAGTGAAAACCGAGCAGGAACCGCACTGCCCCGTCGTCCGCTCGCGTGTCGCGAGCTTTCTCCGCCGCCCGCACCTGGTTGGTGTAATCCTCGATGTTGCCATAGAGCTGGGTGTAATTACGAACAACATTGCCCCACTCGGTTTCCGGCAGCATTTGCATGCCCATTTGGGTCGCGTTTGCAGCCGACTCGTATTGGCCGAGCGCGAACAGGGCCTGAGACATCAGGAGCACAACCGCGCCATTGTCCGGATCGTCGACCATTGAGTGTTGCCACAACCGAAGCGCGTCTTGATAGCGACCGGCGCGAAACGCCGCTTCGCCATCGGCCACAAAGTCGCCCGTGGTTGCCAACGGGTCGAGCGCCGGTTGCTGTGCTGGGGGAACAATCACGTCGGACGCGTCCGCGTAGAGCGTCGTGGTGGGATAAACGTAGGTAGTGTCGTAATACGTAGGAAGACCGAAACCGCCCCAACCGACGTTACTTAAGCCCCAGCCGAGCCCCCCAACCAATCCCCAGTTGTTCCAGCCGATGAGTGGCCACCCCCAACCCCAGGCCCAATTATTCCAGCCAGGGGTCCACCAGACATTTCGTCCGTAGCCCCACCAGCCACGGTTGCCTCCCCACCAGTTGTTATTCCAATGATTATTCCAGCCGTGGTTCCAGCTCCAATGATTATTCCAGCCGTGGTTCCAGCTGTTGCCCCACTGATTCCAACCGTGGCGGTTCCAATCGTTGCGACCCCAGTTGTTCTTTCCCCAGTCGCCGCGGTTCCAGTCGCTACGGCCCCAGTCTCCGCGGTTCCAGTTGTTGTTGCGACTCCAGTCGCCCCGGTTTCCATCACGATTACCGTCGCCGCGGGCCCACTCGCCACGATTCCAGTCTCCGCGATTGCCATCGCCGCGGTTCCGATCCCCGCGATCACGATCGCCGCGGCGAAAGTCATTGCCCCACGAACCTGGTCGTCCGTTACCGTCGCCTACGCGGATTGGGATTTTTGTCGTGCCGAAGTTGCGAGCGACAAAATCGGAACGACTTCCGCCCGCGCGACCGGGAGTATCCGCCCCGACGGCATTGCCGCGTGATGGTCCTCGGCTGATGTTCCCGAGATTCTGGCGGTTGGCCTTGAACCGCTGCGTGGCGTTGCGCTGCGGCCCGCCGCGTTGTGCCAGATTGCTCGAGGACAGATTGCTCCTCGACGAGAAGTTACGATCGGCGAAGTTTCGCGATTCCGGCGAGCCGCCAGATCGCACCCTTGGATTCCCCAACGAATTTCGCCCGCCGCCGGGCGAAGCCAAACGGCCAGCACTGCCACGGTCGATCGACCGTCCGAGACTACCAGCCGAGAAATCGCGCATGCTGGGCGAACGTGAGATCGAACTGGGAGTACGTCTCTCGCTCATCGACGAGCGACCGCCGGAACCGGAAAAACTCCGCACGCTGGGCGCAGAACTTCGAATCGGAGCGGAGAAGCTGCGCGAACTAGAGGGTGAACCGCCCGATCGGCCACCGAGATTCGAGGAAGAAAAACCACGCATGCTTGGGGCCGAGCCCCGTGACGCCGAGCCCCGTGACGCCGAGCCCCGTGACATCGACGAACCGCTGCCGCTTCGAGACACCGACGGACCGCCACCGCGCGAGGAGAAACTGCGACTTCCGCCGCCCCCACCGCCCATCGAGCGTGCTCCGCCGCCACCGCCACCCATTCGGGCTCCACCACCGCCACCACCACCGCTGCTGCGACCACCACCTCCGCCGCCTCGGCTGCCGCCCCCTCGTTGAGCCCAGGCTGTGCTCTCAGGCAGCGCCAGCAGCACCGTCATGATGACCACGGTGGTCCACTTCCAGAAACTAGCGACTCTCATTTTACACGCCCCACCATCAGTTTGCCCGCGCCTGTCGCCGAAATCATTCTATGCATCGCTTGAACCAAAAGGTTACAAAATCCCGCGTTACTCGCGGCGATTTCCTCAAATCGTGAATCTCGCAAGAGAATTGGTGGCGTCCGTATGCTCGGTGCGGCTTCGTTGCGATCCGATGCGTGATTCGCCTGCGATCAGTTGTCGCACAATTGACGGCGCGCGAATCCATTTCGCGGCACTTCCGCTGCCCCTTTGACGGGGCGACCTTCGTGCGTAAGAATTGGTAAGCACCTCCTCGCGGCCTGGCGGCCTCCGATGAGAGGCCCTCGCAATGGGGACCTGCGAACCTGGTCAGGGACGAAAGTCAGCAGCCATAAGCAGTCATCTCTTTGTGCGATGGGTCTCTCATCCGAGGTCGCTACCGCTTGGTCGCCATTCTGCCCCACGCTGCTTTGTGCATGCCCCCTCTCGAGTTGCGATGGCCGCTCCGGCTGGAAAACCTCCGATCGATAACTCAGCCGGTGACGCTCCCCGTTCCGGCGAGTACGTGGTCGTCGCCCGCCGCTATCGGCCCCAAGCGTTCGACGAGCTAATCGGCCAAGATCACGTCGCCCGAGCGCTGACAGGCGCCATCGCCGCCGGTCGAGTCGGTCACGCCTACCTGTTCACCGGTGCTCGTGGCGTTGGTAAAACCTCCTCCGCCCGGATTCTCGCCAAGTCGCTCAATTGCGTTCGTGGTCCGACGGCCACCCCCTGCAACGAGTGCGAGATCTGCCGCGACATCACGGCCGGCGCAGACGTCGACGTCATCGAGATTGACGGCGCCAGCAACCGCGGCATTGACGAAATTCGCTCGCTCCGCCAGAACGTAAACGTCCGGCCGAGCCGGGCACGGTTCAAGATATACATTATCGACGAAGTCCACATGCTCACGCGCGAGGCTTTCAATGCCTTGCTCAAGACGCTCGAGGAGCCGCCCGAGCATGTGAAGTTCATTTTCTGCACGACCGAAGCATCGAAGATCCCGATCACGATCCTCTCGCGCTGCCAACGGTTCGACTTCGCGGGGATTCACATCGCTTCGATCGTCGAGCGGCTCTCGCAGATCGTCGCGGCCGAGCGTGTCGAGGCGGAGCCCGAGGCACTCACCATCCTGGCTCGCCGGGCGGCCGGCTCGATGCGCGACAGTCAGTCGCTATTGGAGCAGATTCTGGCGATCGGTGGGGAGCGAATTACGGCGGCCGACGTCCATGCGCTCTTGGGCACGGCTGGTGAAGCTCGCTTGACCACGCTGGTCGATCACCTGCTCGGGCGCGATGCCGCGGCGGCCATCGCCGATCTGGATTCCGCCGCCAGTGAAGGCGTTGACGTCGGCCAACTGCTTGAACAACTCCTGGGCTACTTCCGCGACGTAATGGTCACTGCCGTCGGCTGCCCGGCCGAGGCACTGCTGCATACCGCTCCTGCACAGCACGCGTACCTCGCGGAAGCGGGGCGACGAGCCGGGCTGGAAACCGTCTTGGCGATCATGCAGATCATCGATCACACCCTCTCGCGGATGCGCTACAGTACGCAGTCGCGCACCCTGGTTGAAATGGCCCTGGTGCGGATCGCGAGTCTGGAGAACCTCGACGACCTCTCGGAGCTGATCCAGGGACTGCAAACCGGCGGCCTGCCTGTATCAACCGGGACGATCAGGCCGAGCGCTACTCCCAACAGTGTCCCCGCGGTGTCCGATCTGGCAGCAAAAAAAAAAGCTGAGCCAGTCTCTCCCCAATTAGAGCCAGGGGACAGCGAGCCAGCGACGCCGCAATCATTAACCCCCGCCTCGCTACCGTCGGCCGAAGTGACGAGTGGGAATGCGAAACGCATCTGGGATGCCGCGCTCGCCAGCCTCGAAGGACTATTGCATCAAAACGCAGACTTCTGTGAAAGCGCAAGCGCGCCCGGCGGCAATCGGCTGGTCGCTACATTTCGCGCGAAGTATACTGCCTGCAGAGCTTTCTGCGAGCGGCAGGTAGCCGAGATTGAACAGGCACTTTTAAGCGTCGCGGGCGGCCATGTAAAGCTTGAGTTTGCCACGATTGCGGACGAACCCCAACAGGCCGCGGCCCAGGTACGCCGCGCGGCTCCGCACAGGCAGCGCGTGGCCGAACTGAAAGAGCACGCCATGGTTCGTCGAGCGACTGAATTATTCGATGCTCAAATCGTGCGTGTCGAAGATCCCGAAGCTGCGAACTGAACATCGTCGAAACCACTTTGTGAGACTTCACATGTTCGAAGGACTCGGGAAACTCGCCAACCTCGGTAGCATTCTGAAACAGGCTCAACAAATGGGCGGCCGGCTGACGCGAATTGCCGACGAGCTCAAATCCAAGCGCGTCGAAGGCACTGCTGGCGGCGGACTGGTAACCGTCGAAGCCAACGGTGCCGGCGAGATTCTCTCCTGCCGTATCGATCCTTCGCTGATCACCGGCGGCGACCGCGAGTTGATCGAAGACCTGGTGCCTGCAGCGATGAATCAGGCTCTGGCCAAGAGCCGCGAATTGCACGCCGAGGCCATGAAGTCGCTCACCGCCGGACTGGATATGCCGGGCATGAATGACATGCTATCACAACTTTCGGGGGGTAGTTCCGGAACTCAGGGCTGAAGCCGGCTGGGCGGTTCCGCCAAGCGTGCTCCGCGAACCACCTCACAGGATCCCCACGCCTATCACCATTTTTAGGACAATTGCCGCTTGATCAGTGAATCGGTAACCAGGCTGGTGGAGGAGTTCGCCAAGCTGCCGGGCATCGGCAAAAAGTCGGCCGAGCGGCTGGCCTACCATATTCTCAGGGTTCACCAATCGGAAGCATTGGCCTTGGCCGACGCCATCCGTCATGTGAAAGAAAACGTGCGGTACTGCCGAACTTGCTATAATCTCACGGAGCAGGACGAGTGTGAGATCTGCCGCGACGCGAAGCGGGACCGCAGCCAACTCTGCATCGTCGAGCAGCCGCGAGATCTACTGGCCCTCGAACAGCCAGGCACTTATCGCGGACTATATCACGTATTGCTCGGTAGGATCGCACCGCTGGATGGCGTGGGTCCGGAGAATTTGACCATCGAGGCGCTAGTCGAGCGGGTCCGGGGGGGCACGTTCCGCGAAGTGATCATGGCCACGAATCCGACCCTCGAAGGAGACGGAACGGCACTGTATATCTCGAACTTATTGGCCGGTTTGCCTGTGGAGATCACCCGGCTGGCCCGGGGCATCACCAGCGGCAGCGTGCTAGAATTTGCTAACAAAGAGATTCTGGCTGACGCCCTGGCAGGTCGGCAGAAGTTCTAACGGAAAAACAAGCCTGGCCCGAGCACACGAACACAACAGCAAGATCTGCGCCAGCGAGCGTCGTCGCGTGACTAGCGCGAACGACCAGGTACACGACGGAACAAGTTGAACTTTCATGCGACTTTCATTTGGCCAGGAATTGCGATTGGTTCAGAAGCAGGTGCTTGCACCGCGGATGATCCAATCGATGGAAATCCTGCAATTACCGATCATGGCGTTGCAGGAGCGGATCGAGCAGGAGATCCAGGAAAACCCCGCGCTGGAACTCACCGAGGAGGACTCCGATCTTCCGGAGGAGCCCGTCGACATTGAAAACCCCGACGCGCCGAGCGAGGAAGAGCGCGAGCTGGTCGTCGATGAGAGCAAGAACAACGAGGACGACTTCGAACGCCTGCTGAACATGGACGAGGAGTTCCCCGACCAGTTCGAGGAACGTACCCGCCCGTCCAGCACGCGGATCGAAGAAGAAGGCGACCGCAAGCACGACGCGATGGCCAACATGGTCGCCCGGCCCCAGTCGCTGCAAGACTACCTGCACGATCAACTCGGCTGGTTCAACCTCGCCCCCGAACTCCGGGCGATGTGCGACCGCATCATCTACAACCTCGATGCCAATGGCTACCTGCAGTCGCGGCTCGAAGATCTGATCGATCCGAATTCTCCACCCGAGCAGTTGGTCCTGGCCCAGCGCGCGCTGGTGATCGTGCAGAAGCTCGACCCGCCGGGAGTCGCCGCCCGCGATCTGCGCGAGTGTCTGCTCCTGCAGCTCACGCCGGGCATGCCGCACTACGAACAACTCAAAACGATCATCTCCAGCCACCTGGAAGACCTCGAACACAATCGCCTGCCGGCCATCGAACGCAAGACGGGGTACTCGATCGCGCTCATCCAGGAAACGCGCGAAGAGCTGCGAAAGCTCAATCCCAAACCGGGCGCGAGCTTCGGCGAAGTCTTTGTGCCGAACGTGATTCCAGACGTATTTGTCGAACTCGGTGACGACGGCAAGTACCGCGTCCGGCTCGAGGATGGCCGCACGCCCAAGCTGTACATCAGTCCGACGTACCGCAACATTCTGATGAGTGAGAAGACCAACGCCGAGACGCGCGAATACATCAAGCGGAAGATCAACTCCGCCCAGTGGCTCATCGAATCGATCGAGCAGCGACGCAACACGCTGACGCGTGTCGCCCAGGCGATCGTCGATCACCAGACCGAGTTCCTGAACAAGGGCCCCGAGTCAATCGAACCCTTGAAAATGCAGCAGATCGCCGACAAAGTTGGCGTGCATGTCACCACGGTCAGCCGGGCAGTCGACGACAAGTGGATTCAAACCCCGCGCGGCATCTTTCCGTTGAAGCGGTTTTTCTGCGGGGGCACTGTGAGCGCCGATGGCGAAGAAGTCGCCTGGGATACGGTCCGCCTGAAGCTGCAGGAAATCATCGACAACGAGAACAAGCAGCACCCGCTCAGTGATGACGAACTCGTTCGCGAGCTCGGCAAGCACGGCCTCACGGTCGCCCGCCGCACGGTGACCAAGTATCGCAAGGCGATGAACATTCCCAGCAGCCGCCAGCGGCGTGATTGGAGCGAAGGCCCGGACGGCGCCCCCGAGCCAGCCGCCACAAACGGCCGTCACGAGGAAGAATAATCGCTCGCGCTGTTTGCGTCACCGCGACGAGGAGTTCTTCTGGGTTGACTCACTTACGCTGCGTACCATTCGTCGCGTGCAGCGTTTCAAGTCTGATGATCGATGCTGCTGAAATCGATGCGCCGGCCGCGGCGAACCTGCTCGGCCCGACGTGCCTTATCGATCTTCCCCGCCACATCTTCGGCGGTCTCGATGCCCTTTAGCTCAAGCTTGCCGTGCGTGCGGTCGGCCGAAGTGATCGTGATCGTGCCCACGCCCACGGCCCTTTCGACGAGTCCCTGCGTCCAGGCCACGTCATGAATCTCGATCAGCTCGATGCGATCGGTGGTCCGCGTCAGAACTCCTTCGCGATGATAGAACATCTGGTTGGTAAGCTTGTAGCTGCGTCCCAGCCGATTGACCGCCAGTTTCGCCAGTGCCGCCAGCCAGACCACGGCAATCGCCCCCAAGAGCACCGCACCCAGCAGCGGCACGGTCGATAAAAAAATCACCCCGCCCACCACCAGCAGCACGCTCAGGATTCCACACAGGACGAACGCCCCCAGCATCGCCTTGGGCGAATAGGTTCCTTCCCAGATCGTTTCCTCTGGTACGTCGGTCACGCGTCCCGATCGGCCGCTCGCGACGGGCTCGCTCATCACGGGTTGTGGTTTGGTCGGAGGGCTCCTGGTGGCCGTCTCAACGCCGTCGTCGGGCAGCTTCGCGCCGCAGTGCTGGCAGAAGGCCGATCCCGCGGCCGTGTCCTTCGTGCAAATGGGGCATTTCATGCCAGAGTGTTCTCCGCAAAAGATTGGTGGACATCTCCCGTGGGCTTGCCGAGTGGGCCATTATAGCGCCGCCCCGCCGAGGCGTACCAGACGGCTCAGTCGGCTGCAGGTCATTCGTCGGTCGCGACCCATTCTTTGCGGGTGCTGAACGCTAAACCGGCAAGCTCCCATGCTGGTTGCCGCCCGGGTTCCTGTTATCATGAGGGCTACCGGTCTAATCCCGTGCGATTGAGCGCGACGCGCATGAAATGTCCCAACTGCGGCATCGACAACGACAAGGTGATCGATTCGCGTGCTAGCCACGACGGCTTCGCGATTCGTCGCCGACGCGAATGCTTGGGTTGCCAGACGCGTTACAACACCTACGAACGCTTCGACGATGCGATCCGCTGCCCTTTCTGCCACGACGATTCCAATCGCGTGCTTGAAACCGAAATCAGCGAAGGAGGCTTTTCCGTCCGCCGCCAGCGCGAGTGCCTGGCTTGCCGCCGGCAGTACACGACCTGCGAGCGAAGCGAACAGCGTCAGCTCAAGGTCGTCAAGAAAGACGGCACCCGCTCTCCGTTCGATCGCCAGAAGATCCGCCAAGGCCTGGAAAAGGCCTGTTGGAAACGCCCCGTGAGCGACGAGCAGATCGAAGCGATCGTGGTAGCCATTGAGAGCGAAGTCTACGCCCGCGGCGAACCCGAGGTTCCCAGCACGATGCTCGGCGAGCTCGTGATGCAGCATCTGCGGAAGCTCGATCAGGTCGCCTTCGTCCGCTTCGCCAGCGTCTACCGCGAGTTCAAAGACGTGCAGGACTTTGTCGACGAACTCGACGAGATGATGGCCAAGCGAGCGCGGTAGCGCCAAACGTTCTTGAGTATTCGGGTGCCACGGTCTGGGTTTGCCCAGCCGCGTCCAACGATTGACAACGCTGGAGGTCGGATCGCGTACCACCAGCCCGAAGCGCGAGCGAGGTTACCCCGCTAGTTCGCTTTGCGTTACGCTGGATAGAGGCTGCGAAGTCCACTGAGTACCGAAAATCCCTCGGCAGGTACCCTCGCTCACGCTCTTTGAAGTTGCGCCAGCATGCTAGCAGTGGGTAAAAAACGAGACTCCGGCGGTGTGAACGCGAATTATTCTGGAGCTGGTTAGGCCCGTTACGCGTTATTGCATCGCGGAGTCTCTACAACGATTATTCCCGAATCGCTACCGATAATCAAGTTGTTTCTGCGTCCAGTCGCCGGCCGTCTGACGGAGGTCGTTCCCTTGGTGCAGTTGCTGGCTGCGTTCGTATCGCATGTGGGCCGAACGTCCGCCTCGCAAGCGGCAGAGTCGATACGCACGTGGAGCCGACATCGAGCCGATGTGGCTCGTTACTTGGCGCGTCCCTGTGCCGAACGCCTGCATTAGACTAGGCCCTCGGCTTAGTCCTGCCGGCTAACGACCAGTTCAGAAAGCGACACGAGCACATCCCGGGCTTCGCCGGCCGGCAGGGCTTCGGCCTCGACGCGGGCCAGATCCGCGTATCGCCGGGCCGTCTGCCGGGCGTACTCCATCCCGTCGCCTCGCTCGAGCCAGAGCGCGATCTGGCTGCGGTCCGCTCGGCTCTTGGAAGCGAGCAGTTCGCGGATTTCGACGCGTTCGTCGGGCGAGCTTTCTGAAAGCAGACGGATGAGCGGCAGCGTGAGCTTCTGCTTTTCCAGGTCGGTGCCGAGGCTCTTCCCCATCGAAGCTTCGTCGCCGACCAGGTCAAGCATGTCGTCGGCAATCTGGAAGGCGATCCCCAGGTTACGGCCATAGCGGTCGAGCGACTCCTCGACCGCCTCGCTCGCGCCGGCATAGTGCCCGCCCAGTCGGCAACAGCAGGCACAGAGCTCGGCCGTCTTGGCATCGATGATCGAAAGATACTCGGCCTCGGTCAGCTCAAAGTTGCCGCGGCTGTTGATCTGCCGCAGTTCGCCGGCGCAAACAATGTTCGTCGAGTGGCCGATCCGCCGGCAGGCATACGTCGTATCCAACGAGCTCGCCAGGTAGAACGAGTGCGTGAACAGGAAGTCGCCCACCAGTACGCTGGCTTCATTGTCGCTGCGGGCGTTGATCGTTTCGCGATGCCGGCGGAGGCTCGCTTCGTCGAGCACGTCGTCGTGCACCAGTGTTGCGGTGTGAATCATCTCCAGCACGGTAGCCAGCACCACGTGCTCGCGCGAGGTCTTGCCCGCGGCTTTGCCAGCCAGCAGCACCAGCGCCGGCCGCAGACGTTTGCCGCCGAGGCGATAGGCGTGCTTCACGAGCCCGTCAACAAACGGATCGTCGCTGGTGAGCTCGCTGCGGAGCAGTGATTCGCTGGCGGCGAGCTCGTCGGCGATCGGAGCGTACAGGCGCTTCCAGTGGCGCGCGAGCGCATCCTGCTCGCGGGTGGCTTGCTTCATCGAACGAAGGTCCTTCTGGTCTGTCGCGCCATGCACACTCGTCATTGGTTTACTCACGGCTCGCGGCGAAAGTTGCCGCTTCGCCCTCCCGACTTTGCTTCCAGTTGCACACGCTCGACGACCATCGCCCGATCGACCGCCTTGCACATGTCGTAGATCGTCAGCCCTGCCACGCTCACCGCGACCAGCGCTTCCATCTCGACGCCTGTTCGGGCCGTGGCCCTGGCCGTGGCCGTAATCGCCACATGCAGGTCATCAGGAAACGCAAAACTCACTTCCACGGCATCCAGCGGCACCTGGTGGCAGAGAGGGATCAGCCCGCTGGTTTGCTTGGCGGCCATGATCGCGGCCAGCCGAGCCACCTCCAGGACATCCCCTTTAGCGCTCGTTCCGCCTCGTATCATGGCTAGCGTCTGGGGCTGCATCTGCACGCTTCCGCTGGCGGTCGCCACTCGCTGGGTGACGGGCTTGGCGGCCACGTCGACCATACGGCTGGCGCCTTCAGCGTCGAAGTGTGTCAGTTCGTTCATCACCGGCTCGCCCAGAGTCCCTTACTCGCAAAATGAAAACCGCAAACCATTTTGCAGCATCACCCTGGAGCCCGAATTCCCGCATATGGGTCCAGCAGGCGCGAGAAACCAAGTGTTCATTCTAGATTTGGAACGGGGCGCGTCGAGGGGCATTTCGAGCGGGGGCGAGAAGGTCGCACTTTGCTTCGTAAAGTAAGCAGAATGCACCCTAAGACGCTTCCCACGCGCGCAAAAAAACCCGTCGCGGGGGGTCATCCCGCGACGGGTTGGTTTTAGCGAGTCTTGGGCGCCCAGTGCCCGGCGAAACCGCGCCGCTCGTTAGACGAGCTCTTTGCGAGCGCCAATCAAGGTCCGGATCCGCTCGGCAAGCAAGGCGGCGTCAAACGGTTTCTTGAAGGTTTCATTGATGCTGGAGCGATCGAAGCTCGTCGAACTGCCGTCGTCCGGCAGCAGGGCGATCAGAATCGTGTCGGCATACTCGGGGTTGCGACGCAGATTCTGGCAAATCTGCAGGGCTTCGACCCGGCCAATCGAGAAGTCGACGATGATACAGTCCGGATGGAAGCTCTCGGCCTGGATGCCGGCTTCGAATCCGCTGGCGGCAACCGCGACTTTGAACGAACGGTCAATCGGCAGCTTCTGCTTGAGGTTCTCGATCAGAACCTGGTCCTGGCCGACGAGCAGCACCTTGGCCATGGCCTCGTCTTCGAGGTCGCCCAGGGGCATGCCGTGCTCTTTCAAGAAGCGGATCAAATACTCGCGGGGAATGCGGCGGTCCTGGCTGCCCGGGATGCGATATCCCTTGAGCCGGCCCGAATCAAACCATTTACTGACGGTACGTGGGGCTACTTTACAGATCTTTGCGACCTGACCCGTGGTGAAGACCTTCATTACAGGCTCTCCAAAATGACTCGCGCTATAGTGGGAACTCGTCCGCGGTAAGTTCCGCGGAGCTAAATCGCCCCTTGCCTGCGGTTGTTCGGCCTTTGTTCCGTTCCTTCGGTCCGATCGTGGGGGCGACCGGCCTGTACCGCAAACATCTGGGTCGGGGCATCACGTTGTTGATTGCTTCTTCGGGGCGTGGTTCAGGTCCTTCTGATCCGCGCCTCGCTTCAGTCATCGGCAGTCCGGATGGTTTAAGCGCGAAGGAAAATCCTTGAGCTGCAAAGCTTGCCCAGCATCACGAAGGGCGGATTTTGCCTCGCCTAACGGTTCGTCTTGGGAACGAACCATGTTGGCTCAAACTTCCGGATACAAGTGGGGCTTGCGCGTGCGGCTCGATCAGGCCTTTCAATTGCGCGAATCCACGCGAGTGAAAATGCCAGGCCGAAGCCGTGAGCAAAACAATGGCTTGTCTTGCGGCAGGTGTCCCCCCCTGCAGTTCGTCCCGCCAACTCCTTGCTAAAGTCGCTGGCGGAACAAACCTTCCGAAGTTAGTTTCGATTCCCGGAGGGGGGCGACTTTAGAAACTTTCTCCAGTCGTAACGAGCACTCCGGTCCTGGCGCACGTGACGAGCGTTCCTGTGCGGCCGGACAGGCAAGCGATGCCCGTGGCAAACCATTATGTGGATTGCCTTTATCGCCCACGGTTAGGGCGACGGTAGCGGTTGTCCCAGGTTCGGGAAATAGCGAAAGGAAATCGTTCGGATCGCGCGCCTCCGGTCACGCAAAATCCTGCCATTGCTCGGGCTCTAACGATTATACGCGTCGTACAAGGAGCAGGTTCAACCCAGAATGCCCCAACTCGGGTGCGATCAGGATGCTTGCACAACCGGATTGAACAGACATCCTATCCCGGTAATCCAGATGCTTACGCCATCTCCCGGCATGAGCGTGAAGTCATCGCCCGGAACAATCCCCGTACCGGTCAAGAGAATCGCGCCGGCGGGAAAGGAATTGTCGCGCCCCAACCAGCCGATGAGATCGGCAAAACCACGGGCCATTTGCGAGACCTTCGTACTGTTGCTAAATACGATCGCATCGTTTCGCTCGATTTCTAGCAGGATGGTCGTTTCCTCAGGCGAGGGCATCGCGCCAGCTAGTGTGATCCAGGGTCCCAGGCCGCAGCATGCGTCGTAAACCTTCGCCTGCGGCAGATAGAGGGGACTCGCCCCTTCGATGTCACGCGAACTCATATCATTGCCAATCGTGAAGCCGACCAGTTCCAGCCGTGAGTTCAATACCAAGGCCAACTCCGGCTCTGGGACGTTCCAGCGTGCGTCACGACGAATTCGAACATCCTGGCCGGAACCGGCCACACGATGCGGCGTCGCCTTAAAGAACAGCTCCGGCCGGTCTGCCAGATAGACTTGATCGTAAAATACTGCCGCGCCCTTCGACTCCTCCATCCGTGCGACTTGGCTACGTCGATACGTCACGCCGGCAGCCCACACTTCCTGTTGGTCAATCGGCGCCAGCAATTCAACGCTATCCAAGGGCACGAAGCCGGGGCTCGCCGTGATCAATTCATCGACGGTTGCTTTCGGGTCGGGGGACTCCAGAATCGCCGACAATGAGTCGTAAACGTCGGTGCGCGGCAGCAACTGAAACCCAAGGTCCTCGACAACTCCGCTCGTGAGCGTGCCATCGGACAGCCGCAACTTGGATAGTCTCATTGCAGTACCTGTTTCCTTACAGTTTGCCGATCTACGCGTCCCGCCGCTTGGGAGTCACGATCTTGTGGGTAAAGCCACCTGCTGCCAGATCGATGTCGATCAACCGTCCGCCGCGTTCCAGGTCGCCATACCCCGACCAGCCACCGACGCGACCGTAGACGAGTTCGATCCCCTGCCAGATACCGGCATAGTCATTCTCATGATCGTGGCCGCTGAATACGGCCCGCACGCGACCGGAGTTCTTGAGCGCAGTGAACGTGTCGCCAGTGTCACTGTCGAAACAGACTCGTTCACCAAAGTGCCCTTTGTGCAGGTTCGCAGCCCGCAGGCTCTCAAACTCCACGACGGGGATATGAATCATTGCCAGACTCGGCGTCTTAAGGCCCTCGGCCGCGTCGCGTTTCATCTGTCCCACGAACCATTCGATCTGCGGCTGGCTGACGCGGCGGTTCGGCTCTTCGAAGCCCGAATCGAAGCAGAACAATGAGTGTCGCGGATCGCCGCCACCGCCAGTCGTGATATCAAAGCGGAAAGCGTACTCGTTCTTGTCTCCGGAGCGGAACTCACCCACCGCGGCGTGCTTCATCGGTTTGCGGAACTCCGCGACACTGAGGTGCCCATGATCATGATTGCCGAGTGCGTGTGTCCAGGGAATGCCCAACTCGTCGAAGACCTCAATTGCTTCAAAGCTGACCTTCTCGCCCTGGTCGTTGTTGATGAAGTCGCCCGTATGTACCAGAAAATCTGGCTTCTGCTCTTCGACCAGCCGGCGGATCTCCAGAAAGCTGCGACCGTCGTTGATCTTCGCACCGACGCTCTGGCTGCCGAAGTGCGTATCGGTAAGCTGCAGGATGCGCAGCGGCCGCGGCTCGCGGGGCGAAAAGTCGAGCACGAAGCGATCGGGCTCAGTTCGACGAATCATCACGGCGGACTTTACCTCGCCGGCGGCGGCACGCAGCGCAACAGCGGCGATCCCGGCGCTACCGGCGGCTTGCAAAAAATGGCGGCGATCCATGGCGGTCTCGGTGTGGGGTTAGCACGGCGCTTCGGCGCCGACGGCCAGTATGCTTGCCAATGTAATTTAAGGGCCAGGCCACCGCCATCTTGAGCCTGCCGACGTGCTTGCAATTCACCCTTGATGCAATAAGATGCGAAGTTCCCGGCGGGTAAATTTGCCGGCCAATCCTCCCCACCAACCAGCCACTTTCGAGCGAGCCATGGGCCACCATCAAACCGCGCAGCACCGTTCCGGCAAGCACTCCTATCACCAGATTGGCCTCGTCCGCGGGCAGTTTGGAAACGTGCCCGAGGATCAGTGGCTCGACTGGATCGCAAAGACCGGTTTTGACGGCTGGGAAGAAGCCAGTTGGGAACTCGACCTGGCTCGCTGCGGCGACGACGCGGGCGCGAAGGCCTATGCCGAAGAGCGCGTGGCGAAAGCCAAGAAGCGAGGGCTGGAGATATTCTCGCTGGCCGCTCACCTGCAAGGCCAGGCACTGGGCGACGAACCGAGCGCCAAGACGCTACAGTTCTTAGGCGGTGAATCTGTCGAAGCCTACTCAAAGTGGCGCGCCGCCGGAAACAAGCCGCCCCGTACGAACCCCTACTACGTGCCGGACGACGTGGCCGAAATCGCTCGCAAGCAAGCGGCCACGACGCTGGTGAACATCGTGCGGCTCGCGCACTTTATCGGCAAGCTGGAGGATCGCGTCGTGCCCGTTTCGGGATTCGTCGGTTCGCCGGCCCATTGCTGGAGTCATTGGTTCTTGTTCCCGCCGCTGCCGAGCTCATTGGGCGGTCACGAGATTCCGAATGTATTCGACGTGAGCCTGGAACTTTTAGTTGAGCGTTTCGCGCCCGTCTTCCAGGCATGCCTCAAGTACGGCACGACATTTGACCTCGAATGCCACCCCAGTGAACGCGCGATGGGCGACATCACCAGTGCCGGCGACTACCTGGCCGCTGTCGACAAGGCCGGTTTCGAGAAGGCCGCCGGCTTCAATTTCGATTGCTCGCACATGGAATGGCAAGGGGTGAGCGGCGTCGACTTCATCCGCACGCACGGCGACCGGATTCACTGTGCCCATATCAAGGGTGTGCAAGTCGACAAAGGCTACACCCGCAATGGCCGCCTGGGTGGTCACAAGCCAATGGGCGACAAGCATAACGGCTGGAATTTCGTGACGCCGGGCACGGCGCGCGACGCCACGAACACCGAAGAACTGCTGGTCGAGCTCAATCGGGCTGGTTTCTCGGGCGCCGTATCGATCGAGTGGGAAGACAATGACGCCGAGCAGCACGCCGGCGCCCAGGCCGCCTTAGCTAATGTGCACCGCGCCGACCTGCCCCCCAGCGGCATGCGCCACGACGAGCAGCTTAAAGCCTAGTGCTGCTACGAAACCGGTGGTTGGGGGACCGCTCCGCTGCGATCTAGCGGTGCCTCCGGGCGGCGGCGCTCCATTTCCTTGCGAATTCGCCAAGATCGACCATACTGGGTCGAATACGGTCCAGCGGAGCCATTCCGTGACCATGACTGCCCCTGAGGGATTTTGTGATGTTCGAATTGCTGTCTCGCTTGACCAGCGAAGATCTCCTCGCGTTGTGCGGCATCTTCCTGGGCCTAGTGGCCATCGTAGGTGGACTCTCCATCGGGCTTGTGGCGGTGATTTCTTACCACTACCGTCGCAGTCGAATGGATGACATTGAAGCGACGCTCAAGATGGAGATGATCCAGCGCGGAATGTCTGCCGACGAGATCAGCAAGGTTCTGGAAGCTCGGGCTGCTGAGTGCGCTCCGAAGGCGACCGGCGGTAACGCCGGCTGGGCTGGGCTCCGCCGCGAGTTCGCCAAAACCTGCAACTGAGATCACTCTCGAAGGTTCACAATATGAACGGATTTCCGATCGAAGCCGTATTGGGCATTTGCTTGCCGCTTCTGGCGCTAACCGTGGTGGGCATGACGCTGATCATCAGCATCAACAATCGCAAAATGCAGCGAGACGACATGGAAGCCACACTCAAGATGGAGATGATCGAGCGCGGGATGTCGGCCGAAGACATCGAACGCGTCCTGTCCGCGCGAATGGGACCGCCCAAGCACAACTGCCAGCACCGCGGTTTTCGCCGCGACCAGCGAGAGTTTCAGCCGCAAGCTCGGGGTTAGGTTCTGCGATCTACTTTGACGGCCAGTATTCCGCCATTTTACGTCTGAGGAACTCGGCGCTTCGCCTTAGTTGATCGATGCCGTCGACACCGTCTTCAATGCTGATCCAACCGTCGAAGCCCACGCCAGCCAGTTTGCTGAAGATCGCGTCGTAGTCGTTCATGCCCTTGCCAATCTCGCCGTGCCGCAAGCGGCTGGCGTAACCTACGCTGTCTTCTTCTTTGCGAAGGTCTTCGATCGTCCCTTCGGCCAGGTAGCGGTCGCTGGCGTGCATCGTTACCACGCGATGCTTGACGCGCTCCAGTAGTTCGAGCGGATCTTCGCCAGCCAGAAACGTGTTGCTTGGATCGTAATTCACGCCAAAACCATTCGTCGGCAGGCGCGCCACCAGATCGCAAAACACATCCATATGCTGGGCGAATTCGGGATACTGCCAGTAGTTGTCCTTGTAGTGGTTCTCGATAATCAGCGTGATGCCTGACGCCTGCGCGTGAGGAATGCACGCTTCGATGCTTTCCGCGGCATAGCGAATGCCTTCTTCGCGCGACACCTCAGGGCGCCGTTGACCTGATAGCACGCGACAAAAGCGTCCGCCCAGTTCGGCGGTCATGTCGATCCAGCCTTTTTCGAGTTCGATCTGTTGACGGCGAAACTCAACGTCGGGATGGGTGAAATCGGGGGAGCAGCAAAGCATGGGGATGGTGAGTCCCTTTTCCTCCGCGATCTTGCGCGCTTCGCGCCAGTTGCGGCTGTCCTGCAACTCCAGGAAGCCGCTATAGAATTCAAGGCCATCGATATCGAGATTCGCATCGGCGAGCTCGACCCAATCGCGAATCGTCATCGAACCGTCGACGACCAGGTTGTCCATGTAAGCCTTCGGAAATGCAGCGAGCTGTGGCATGAAAAGAGTAGGGGGTTAGAGACGGGGGATCAGGATCAGGATCAGATGTGGACCGGGTGTGGAGCCTCAATTTCCGGCCCTCAACCCTAACCCCTGCTTAGTTGACTTCCTTGGGCGGATTGCGACCGATCACGGGATGTTGCTCCAGGTCAATCACGCTGCCACTGATGGGGTAGCTTTCGTCGCTGATCCAATAGACCGCCGCCGCGGCAATCTCCTCGGGCTTCAACAGCCGGCCCGCGGGCGCTTTGGTGCGCGGGACCCGCTCGGGCCAATCAGGCGGCAAGCCGTCTGCGATCTTCTGCTCGTACTCGTTCGGCGTGAGCACCCAGCCCACGTTGAAGTGGTTCACACGAACGCCTTCGAAGGCCAGCGCGTCGCCCAGGTTCCGCGAGAGAGTCATGAGCCCGCCCTTTGAGATCGAGTAGGCGAGCAGATTTCGCTCTCCGCAATATCCATTGAGCGAACCGATGTTGAGCACGGCCCCACGCGTGGCCCTCAAGTGAGGGGCGGCGGCCTGGATCAAGAGCAGCGGCGCTCGAACGTTAATGGCGATCATCAGGTCGAAGAAGTCGACGGTCGTCGTGTCAAGATTGCTGCGCTGCACTGACGCGGCGTTATTCACGAGCGCATCGAGCCGGCCGAAGGCCTTGATGGCGGCCGAAATCATTCGCGCCGGCGCGGCCGGATCGGCGATGTCGTCGCGGTGGAACACCGTTTGATTGCCCAACTCGGCGACCAGTGCCCTGCCCCGCTCCTCATCGCGGCCGTGAATCAGGACGCGAGCACCCTCGGCCACCGCGCGCCTAGCGATGGATTCGCCAATGCCGGTGGTGCTGCCAGTAACCAGGATGACTTTGTCGTTGAGGCGCATGATCCCCATCGCTTACGGCTTGAGCACGGCCTTGACGATCTTGCCTGAGTGCATGGTCTCGAAAGCCTCGTGCCACTCTTCGAGCGGCCAGATCCCGCCGATGACCTTCTGCACGTCGAGGGCGCCGGTGTCGAGCAGGCGGATGACGCGTTCCCAGATTGGCCAATTGTGGCTATAGCTGCCGCGGAGCGTGACGTTCTTTTGCACCAGCGGATCAAGCGAGTGACCGTACGGGAGTTTCCCCCAGCCAACCTTCGTAACCCAGCCGGCTGGCCGGACGATGTCGAGCGCCGTCTTGAGCGTGGCCGAAATACCGGCTGCGTCGATCACGCCGTCAGCGCCCAGCCCGTCGGTTGCCCTGGCCCAGGCGTCGAGATCTTCGACGATCGACACGCAGCCAAACAGCTCGCCAATCGCCAGACGAGGCCGATCGCGTTCCAGTCCCACCACCGCGACTTCCGCCCCCTGCATTCGAGCAATCGCCGCGCACAGCAGGCCGATGGGGCCAGGCCCCAGCACGACGACGCGGTCGCCAGGCTTCACGTTTGAGTTTACCGCGACGGCGTTGTAGGCGACGCAGCAGGGTTCGGTCAGACCGGCTTTCTCAATCGGCAGCGAGTCCGGCAAGTGATGTAAGCAGCGGACCGGCACGCGGACATACTTGGTCATCGCGCCGTTAACGCCGTAGCCAAAGCCCTTTCGCGTGGGATCCAGGTTGTACAATCCTTGCTTCGTGAGCGGGCTGTCCAGATCGATGACCGCCGCCGTTTCGCTGACGCCGCGATCGCCTTCGCGCCAGCCCTTGACGTTCTTTCCCAGCTCGACGACAGCGCCGGCGAACTCGTGTCCCAGCACGACCGGATAATTTACCGGCCAACTGTGCTCGGCCGTCCACTGATGCAGATCGCTGCCGCAAACGCCCACCGCGCCCACTTCGAGCAGCACGTCGTCCGGGCCAATCTCTGGCCGCTCGATTTCGCGAATCTCGACACTGAACTGCTCGGGCCCGAAATTGACTACGCCTGCAGACTTCATGATTTCTTTCCTACCGGGATATCGCCATAGCTATGGACTTTTTCGCAGATCAACCGCAGCGAGGACTCAACATCGCCGCTGGCCGTCTTAAAGGCGTCGGCGTCAATCGTCAGCGGCGCGCCGAGCACGACGAGCGGCGCGCCATACTCGGGCGTCCGCACCGCCTGCTCCAGGCTCAGGCCGCCGACAGCCTGCACCGGAATGTTGACCGCCTCGACGACTGCCCGCAATTGATCGAGCGGGCTGGGCATTCGGAGTCCCTGGGCCGCAATCCCGCGCCGTTCGTCAAAGCCGATGTGGTGAATGACGAAGTCGCAGCCGAGGTCTTCCAGGAACTTCGCCCCGTCGACCATGCTCTCGCACACCATGTTGTCGCCCATCACCTGGACGCCAAAATCGCGGCCAGCCTTGACTACGCACTTGATCGTTTCGGCATGGGCCCGAGCCATCACCACGACGTGCGTCGCACCTGCCTTGGCCATCATCTCGGCTTCTAGGTACCCGCCATCCATGGTCTTGAGGTCGGCCACAATGGGCGTCGTGGGAAATCGCTCTCGCAGGGCCCGCACGCCGTGCATGCCTTCGGCGATAATCAGCGGTGTGCCCGCCTCGAGCCAGTCAACGCCGGCCCGGATGGCCATTTCGGCTGTTTCTAGAGCTTCTTCCTTCGTCGTAACGTCAAGCGAAATCTGAACGATCGTTCTCATCAAATTTTGCCCTAGTGGCGCTGTCCTGGATTCGTTTGGAATGTTTGGGCAGGCCGTGGGCCCTGGCAATGAAGCGACCGGGAGTTCGGCTGGCTATTTGTGTGGTCTTAGCGCCCCGAATGCGGTCTTTATAATGACGTTTCGTGAAAAGATTCACAAGCACCCGACGCCACAGGTGTTCGGGAGCACTGCCGAGAGGTGCCTGAAACGGATCCCATGGCCACGGGTAAGAAACTTCGAGTTGGCGCGGTCAACTACCTGAACACAAAGCCGCTCGTCTACGACTTCGAGCGTCTTGCGCCTCAGGCGAAATTGGTGTTCGACTACCCGAGCCGCCTGGCCGACCATCTGGCGGCTGGAGCGCTCGACATCGCCCTGATCCCATCGATCGAATTCTTTAAGGATCCTACGTACACGATCGTCTCCGATGCCTGCATCGGCTGCCGGGGACCGGTGCTTTCGGTGAAGCTGTTCAGCCGGGGTCCGATCGAGCACATTCGCACGCTTGCGTTGGATGAGGGCTCTCGCACAAGCGCCGCGCTCACGCGAATCCTGCTTAAAGAGCGGTACGGCCTCGAGCCTCGATTTGAGCGACTGCCCGTCGAGAAAAGCATCTCCGACACTTCGGCCGATGCCGTACTGCTGATTGGCGACCGTGCGATCCACTCGCCGCCGGGACAGTTCGAGGTCGTCTGGGACTTGGGAGATGAATGGTGCCGCTGGGCGGAATTGCCGTTCGTGTTTGCGATGTGGGTCGCCCGCGCCGGTGCGGAACTCGACGGATTGGACACCGCCCTCAGCCAGGCTCGCGATGCTGGGGTCGCTCATCTGGACGAGATCGCCGCGCGCGAAGCGGCTCCACTTGGCCTGACTCGGCCGCAGTGTTTGAGTTACCTGCGCGATAACCTGTATTTTTACTTCGGCCAGCGCGAACACCGCGGACTGGCACTCTACTATCAGAAAGCCGCTGAACTGGGCCTGGCGCCCGCCGGAGTCGACTTTGGATTCAACGATTGCCAAGCTTCTGGATAAAGCCGCGGACGGCGGCCGATTGACGCCGGACGAGGGGCTGCGTCTGCTGGAGTGCCACGACCTGGCCGCGCTGGGGCGGGCCGCTGACGCGGTGACGCGCCGCCTGCATCCCGAGTCATACCGGACGTATAACATCGATCGGAACATCAATTACACCAACGTCTGCGCGGCAGTCTGCGATTTTTGCGCGTTCTATCGCAAGCCGAAGCACGAGGAAGGCTACATCCTCGAACGCGACCTGCTGCTGCAAAAGATTCAGGAGACCGTCGACCTCGGCGGCGATCAAATTTTGATGCAAGGCGGCTTGCATCCTGACCTGGAACTCGAGTGGTACGAGGATCTGTTGCGCGACATCAAGTCGCATTTTCCACAGGTCAATGTGCATGGCTTCAGCCCGCCGGAGATCCACTTCTTCACGAAGCTCTCAAAACGGCCGCTGCGGGAGGTCCTCGAACGACTCAAAGCGGCCGGACTGGGAAGCATTCCGGGCGGCGGCGCCGAGATTCTCGTCGACCGCGTGCGGAAGGACATTACACGCGGCAAAGTGCTGACCGACGACTGGCTCAACGTCAATCGCGTGTGGCACGAAATGGGCGGCCGCAGCACGGCCACGATGATGTTTGGGCACGTGGAAACGTTGGCCGAACGGGTCGAGCATCTAGAGCGACTCAGGCAGCTGCAGGACGAGACCGGCGGCTTCACCGCCTATATCTGCTGGACCTTCCAGCCGGGGCACAACATGGCCGACGTGCCGCCGGCCGGCTCGTTCGAGTACCTGAAAACCCAGGCCGTAAGCCGGCTGTATCTCGACAACTTCGCCAACATCCAGTCGAGTTGGGTGACCCAGGGACTGAAGATAGGTCAGATTGCCTTGCTCTATGGCGCCAACGACATGGGTAGCTTGATGATCGAGGAGAACGTTGTGGCGGCTGCCGGCACGGTCCATTACCTGACGCTCGAAGAGATGAAGGATGCCATCCGAGAGCTTGGATACACGCCGCGACGGCGCAACGTATTCTACGAGCTCATCGATGAAGCTCCACTGGAACCGGCCGTCGCCTGACCTTCGTCTGGTCGTCGGGGACTCCGCCAACCATCGGACGGGGTGAGTTGAGTACGCCTCGAAAGTGTTCCCGGATCGCTTGCGGTGCTTCGCGAAACAAAGCAGGGTTGGTTCCGACGGTCGGAGCCAACCCTGTTCGTGAATCGTCGAGTGACGGCCGAAACCACCTGGCCCGTCACAATGTGGTCGGAAGACTAGGCCCGGCGGAACCGGCGGCGACCGACGGCAATCAGGCTAACGGAGCCCAGGCCCAGCATGACGATGGCGCCGGGCTCGGGAACGAGCTCCGCCACGATCTGGCCCTGCAGATTGACAACGGCCGTCCCAGGTGGGTCACCTGCAAGCACCTCGAATTCGAGGCTGACGTTGATCGGAATGGTCAGCGTCGTACCAACCAAAGATCCCGTGCCTCCCGTTGGGCTTGCCGTTTCACCTGCAATTTCCAGGTGGCCCACCAGGCTGGCGAACGGCACGTTGTAGTCAAGACTGCCGTCGCTGACCGTCAATAGCAGCGACATGAGATCAAAATCATTACCCACCAACGGCGAGGTGCCCGTAACGGACACCACAAAGTCGCGAAGCGCGAGGCGACCGGTTGAGGCGTTCCCCAAAAAGAGGGCTATATCCGCTGGGGCATTCGGACCGGCGACCGGGGGATCGCCGCTGATGATGCCCGGGTTAAACGGACCCGGCTTCTCAACTGCGTCGGCCACCGAAGAGATGAAGTTGATATTGCCGCCGCTCGCGTCGATGTCGAGCGAACCCTCGATGACGGCGACATTCGAGCCGGCCGATTGGGCAATGATGGGAATGAACCCTAGAGCAAGGCCCGTGATGGTGATCGAGCTTTGCGAAGAATCGATGACGTACGTAGCGCCATGTGCATGGGGCGCGGCCAAAGAAGTGGCAAACACGGCCAGGGCCGCGAGTAGAGCTTTCAATTCAGTTCTCATTAGACGGTCATCTCCCTTTCCAGCGAACTATGAATGGATGTGCACGGTGTGACTGGTCAGGATTTATGGCTGCGAACCGAACTCACTAATCTCATTCTGACTGTGCTGGAGAGCACCGAATCGAGCGCTCGGCTGACCTGCAAAGGCTGCCGCTAGGGTGAGTTGCGAACGGACGAAGCCGCAAAGCGTCAGAGGCTTGTCGAGCCGATCAAAGTCGATGGAACGCAGCGATCTAGCAGTCGCCACAGAAACAGGTTGCCAGGTGCCGAAGACTCTGCCTACGAGTGGAGCAGTGAATCAGCGGCCGCAGCCATTAGCGTTCCCAACCAGTACTTGGATGCAAAAGCAGTTAACTCTGAATGACCATACTAACCACACAAGATTCAGCGTCAAGTAAATTAGAAAGATTTCGCAGAAAGATGCAAACCGGCGGCGAATGGAGAAAATTGGCCGAAACCCTGGCGGATCGCCGGCGATTCGGGACGTGCAACCGCGAATAAAAAAAGCTGGCCTTCCCGCGAAAGGGAAGGCCAGCTTCAGGCATTTTAGCCTTTTGGATGCACAGATCGGCTCTTAGGCCTTGCGGAAGCGGCGACGGCCGACCGCGACCAGACCGATGACACCCATGCCGAGCATGGCAATCGTGCCCGGTTCGGGGACCACCTTCGTGCCAGTAAAGGCGAGGTTCCCTACAAGGGAGAAACCAACTGTGCCGATACCTTGCACGGGCGATGAGCCAGAAACGTTCACAGGAATGGTCAGCGTTAAATCATAGGTGTTCGGACCACTCAAGACTTCCGAGAAGTTCGCGATCGTAGGCGACGGCAAGTTGAAGTTAGCCGGACTTGCGCTGAAATCAAATAGTCCGCCGTTGACGAGCCCCTGATTGATCGACACAAACAGGCCGCCGAGATCAACCGTGCCCGGGTTAACGCCGTTCGTGGGGAATGAGCCAGTGCCATTACCGACTTGGAGCCCTACACCTGTCACGCTCAGAAACGCGATGGTCAAATTATTCACGGAAATCTGTCCATTCAGATTGTCCAGGCTGATAGCAGGCGGGGCCGAGCCCGTCTGATCAACTGAAAGCGCGATGCTTCCGCCATTCGGAACGATTGGAGCACTGCCCAACGGGAAACCATTGAGGGATACCGAGACTTGGGCCGTGGTCAAGGCAGCGTTCGGCACGAGCGTGGCCGGAAACGAGGCTGCAGAGGAAAAAGAAGCGTAGCCGACGACGGCTACAGCGGCGAGCGCCGCGACAAATCGAGTTGCGCATCTCATTAGCAGATCTCCCAAGAAATACTGGAACAGAAAGTAATTGATTGGCCAATCTTGCCCAGACCAGCAGCCCGGACAACGGATGCGATTATTACCACGGTTACCAATTTCCGCAAAGAAAAAATCCCTAGAACGAGACTATTTGCGCGTTCGCGCAATTCCCGAGTCTCGTTTGTTGCTTTTTTCCTCGAATTTTACTGTCCGACGCGCTGCGCTTGAAACTTCCTGAAAACTTGTGTCGTTTTTGAGCCGGCAACGGGAGGTGCACGCCGGATGTCCCCAGGGGGAATGGGGCTCTTGAAGCAGTTTCCCGCGTTCAGTCCCATCGCTTGGGCAATCACAACGCGGGTTTGTGGTAGCCTTAAGGGACCGTCACTTAATGGTTTGAACTGAGGCCCCCCTGGGGTCGGACTCTCCCCAACCATCGTATGATCCACGTCCGCCATCTGACGAAGCACTATGCCGACCTGAAACGCGGCAAAATCGTCGCTTTGGGTGGGGTCAGCTTCGATGCCATGCCCGGCCAGGTTTACGGCCTCTTGGGCCCTAATGGCGCCGGAAAAACCACCGTACTGCGGATCTTGAGCACGATCTTGCGACCCTCGGGCGGAACGGCGAGCATCAACGGATACGAAGTCCTGACCCAAGCTTCGCACGTCCGGCACCAAATCGGCTTTGTTTCGACAAATACGGCGGTTTATGACCGCATGACGGCCTGGGAGATGGTGGAGTACTTTGGCCGCCTATACGGACTCGAAGGCGAGACCTTACGGGCGCGGATGGAGGAGATTTTCGACCGTTTGCAAATGAACGAGATTCGCGACATGCTCGGCGCCAAAATGTCGACGGGCATGAAGCAGAAAGTCTCGATCGCACGGGCCATCGTGCACGATCCGCCAGTACTGATTTTTGATGAAGCCACCAGCGGCCTCGATGTGCTCGTGGCCCGGGCACTGCTCAAATCGATCGCCGAACTTCGCGACCAAGGCAAGTGCGTCATCTTTTCTACGCACATCATGCGAGAGGTAGAAAAACTCTGCGATCGGATCGCGATCATGCACCGTGGACATGTCCTTGCCGAGGGGACGCTTGGAGAATTGTGCGAGACGCACGCGCAGCCCGACCTGGAAGAGCTATTCTTTCACCTGATCCAAGACCATGATTACCGGCATGCGATCGTGCCGGCCGGTTAGCGGCCCCTTTCGCAGATTGACCATCCATGAATTGGCGCAATGTCAAGCTGATCCTGGCTCGCGAAGTTCGCGACCAATTGCGCGATCGGCGTACGCTGTTCATGATTGCCATTCTCCCAATGGTGCTCTATCCGCTCTTGGGCATGAGCTTCTTTCAGGTCACGCAGTTCCTGCGAGAACATCCGGTTCGCATTCTCGTGGTGAACCCGCCACCAGCGGGCGAACTGCCTCCGCTCATTGACGGCGATCGATTCTCGGGGACATTATTCTCGCCCGGCGACAATCGATCGGCCGACCTGCTGCGGGTCACGTCGCAGTCTGCCCCTCAAGACGCGTCACGAGGGGCAGACGCCTGGGCTCGGCAACAGATGCTGGAAGGCGGTTACGACGTTGTCGTGAGCTTTCCGCCCGAATTCGCACTACGCGCCAAGGCGGCGATTGAGCCCCTTCGGCAAGACTCCGGACGACCGGAGCCCGAATTGGATGTTTCCGTTTATCCAAACTTGGCCCGAGATTCGTCGCGGACGGCCTATCGCCGCGTGAGTGACGTTCTGCTTAAGTGGCGTGATGAGCTCGGTCGGCAGAACCTGGAATCGCGCGGGCTACCGATTACCGCGGCGAAACCGTTCAAGATCGCGACCCACGATGTGGCTGAAAAGTCGCAACATCGAGCCGCCGCGTGGTCCAAGATCCTGCCGCTGGTGCTGCTCCTCTGGGCACTGACGGGTGCCTTTTATCCGGCGATCGATTTGTGTGCCGGCGAGAAAGAGCGCGGTACGCTGGAAACCTTGCTGAGTAGTCCGGCCGAACGGCTGGAAATCGTGTGGGGGAAACTGCTGACCGTGATGCTGTTCAGCATTGCGACGGCCGTGCTGAACCTTAGTAGCCTCGCCCTCACTGGCACGCTCGTGCTGAGCCAGTTGCCGAATCTTGGTCCGCCGCCGACGCTTGCGTTTTTGTGGCTGTTGGTGGCCTTGGTGCCAATGTCGGCGCTGTTCTCGGCACTTTGTCTTGCTCTAGCCGTGCTGGCCAAGAGCACCAAGGAAGGTCAGTACTACCTGATGCCGCTCGTGCTGGTCACGATGCCGCTGGTGGTACTGCCGATGTCGCCCGGCGTGGAGCTGAATTTTGGTAATAGCCTGATTCCGGTTACGGGCGTCGTGCTGCTACTGCGTTCGCTGCTGGAAGGCGAATATCTGGCTGTGTTGCCTTACGTGCCGTTGGTGATTGCAGTGACCGTCGCTTGCGCGCTCCTGGCAATCCGCTGGGCCACGAACCAGTTCAACTCCGAGAGCGTGCTGTTCCGGGAAAGCGAGCGACTCGACGTCAGTCTATGGTTGCGGCACCTGGTGCGCGACCGCGGTCCGACTCCCAGCTTTGCCGAGGCAATGTTTTGTGGTTTTCTGATCCTGCTGGTGAAGTTTTTCATGAGTTTCGCAATGCGAGCGCCACAATCGTTCGCCGACTTTGTCAGCCTGGTGGCGATCACCCAGTTGATTGTGATCGCACTACCCGCTTTGCTAATGGCAGTCTTCTTTACGAGCCGGCCGACCGAGACACTTCTGGTCAAGCGGGCGCCGTTCGGCATGCCGATGGCCGCAGCACTGCTTGCGCTTGCTTTTCATCCCACAGCCAACATGCTGCAGGCGGTCGTGCAATGGGTCTATCCGCTCGACGATCAGGTTGCCAAGACGATCAGTCAGATGGTGTTTCAGCCAGATAGCATCTGGATGCTGTTGCTGGTGATCGCCGTTCTGCCGGCCATCTGCGAAGAGTTCGCCTTCCGCGGCTTCGTGTTGTCTGGCCTACGTCACATGGGACACAAATGGACTGCGATTTTGGTGAGCAGCCTGTTTTTCGGAGCGACTCACGCCTTGTTTCAACAGTCGATCGTGGCTTCGCTGGTGGGTGTGATC
>JALHMI010000002.1:310000-461523 GCA_022844125.1 Pirellulales bacterium
TGGAGGACCCTTCAATCCAGTGCTCATCGTTTACGGCTAGGACTACCGGGGTATCTAATCCCGTTTGCTACCCTAGCTTTCGTGCCTCAGCGTCAGAAGAGATCCAGTGAGCCGCTTTCGCCACCGGTGTTCCTTAGGATATCAACGCATTTCACCGCTCCACCCTAAGTTCCGCTCACCTCTATCTCCCTCGAGCACGGCAGTATTGAGCGCAGTTCCTCGGTTGAGCCGAGGGATTTCACACCCAACTTTCCGCGCCGCCTACGCACCCTTTAAGCCCAGTAATTCCGAATAACGTTTGGACGGTTCGTCTTACCGCGGCTGCTGGCACGAACTTAGCCCGTCCTTCCTCTGAGGCTATGTCAAACAGATGGGAGAACCCACCTGCATTTCATCCCCTCTGACAGCGGTTTACAACCCGAAGGCCTTCATCCCGCACGCGGCGTCGCTCGGTCAGGCTTGCGCCCATTGCCGAAGATTCTCGACTGCAGCCACCCGTAGGTGTCTGGGCAGTGTCTCAGTCCCAATGACGCGGGTCGTGCTCTCACACCCGCTACCCATCATCGCCTTGGTAGGCCATTACCCCACCAACAAGCTAATAGGATGTAGACTCATCCTCAGGCGGAATCACACCTTTGATCCGGAGATGTTATCCGGTATTACCTGCAGTTTCCCGCAGCTATCCCGGACCTGAGGGCAGATGATCTACACATTACTGTCCCTTTCGCCGCTGTCCCCCATTGCTGGGTTCTCGCTCGACTTGCATGCCTAATCCACGCCGCCAACGTTCATTCTGAGCCAGGATCAAACCCTTCAATTTTTGTAAGCATCACCGCACGCCGGACCGAAGCCCAACGCACGGGTTAATAGCCATCAAAACTTCTGAGTTTGGTTTGCCGGGTTACCGCTCTTCGTGAAAAGAAACGGCCCCAGCTAAGCACAGTCTTGTGCTGGCAAAAAAAATTCAGAGGTCACTACCGAATTGTCAAAGATCGAATAAAAATCCCCGGCCGGCTTAAACTGCCCGCAGGCAGTGCCTTCCAGGGAGCTCATCATTCTAGAGCGATTAAGACTCCTGTCAACGGCCTCTCGAAAGATTTTTCAGAGCAGAAGCTCTGGCTCTCTCGCGGCCGTTCCCAGAGGTTCCCTCCAGAACGGGCGGCAGGTCTCGCACTTGGGCGAGCCCAAGATCTCCGCCTCCATCTGAATACGTCACCCGTCCCAGATGGTTCATGCATTTTGAAGATTTTCGGCACCCTGTCAATGGGTCTCGCACTGCCATTTTGCGAACCCGACATTTGGCAAGTTTTTCCGCCGCGCGCCGCCGCTAAGCGCCGCGAACTCTGCGCAAACTCCGCAGAACTCAGTACACCAGCTCGACGATAATCGGACGATGATCCGAGCCGACTCTCGGCCCCACATGCCGCGATACCACACCGAAATGCGGCGAGACCAGGCAATGATCAATTGGAATTCGCAGCGGCAGCGGAAACCACGGCCAGGTAGGCTCCACGCCGTATCCATAGCGTGTGTCTCGCAGCCCCGAAGCGCTGATCAAATCGCCAAAATACGGCGACCAGCTCGTGGTGTTCAGATCGCCTATCAGCACCACCGGCCCCGCGCGTTCTGCCACCCAGTCCGCCACCATCGCCAACTGAATGTTGCGCGCCTCGAACAGCCCCGCCGAGCCTGGGCTCGCTGGATGCGTACCAACAACCGTCACCGGACCACCGGGAAGATCAATCTCCGCAATGAGCGTCGGCAGATTGATCCCGGGACAGCGTTCGACCTCGAGCTTCGCGAGCGGATATCGGCTAAACAAGGCCATTCCATCCGTCCGATGGCTGGGCATCACGTGCGCGTGCGGATAGATTGCGTTGAGTGGTTTGAGAGCCTCGGCCCAATCGGGAGTGATCTCCATCAACAGGATCACATCCGGTTGCTCATCGGCGATCAGGTCGAGCGTCGGTTGAAAGTCGCGATTCAAGAAGTGCACGTTGAGCGACAGCAGTTTGAGCTCAGGTGTCGCCCCCGAGAGCTCATCGGAACCGAAATAAAGCGGGGCAACGAGGCTCAGGTTCACAAGCGCTAGGAGCCCGGCAACAGTCCCGCTCAACCAGCGCCGCGCGAGCAGCAGAGTCGCACTCGCGGCGGCTAGCATCCAAAAGTACTGCACGCGGAAGTGCCCCAAGAGCTCCAGTCTCCAATGGTCCCGGCCGAGAAAGCCGCCGATCGTTGCGAACCCGGCCAGAACGAGTGCCACCATTGCCCCGGCCACGAGGCCCCCGCGGAGAATTCGCCTCCATGTGGGCCGTGCCGCCGGTGGGGGGGACGTGTTAAGATGTTCCAGCTCGGTCGTGCTCATCCATCGATCCGCGGGCATGAACGGGTCGGGCTTGTACTACTTTGACGATTGAAACGGACAATTCAGCCGCGGAATTGCACCATTGGCGCGCTCAGATACCAGTCCAATCGTACCTCACGCACGGCGTCGCGCCCTGGCCTGGGGACATGTCAATGGCGGGCTCTGGGCTGCCGGAAATGCCCTGACAACGGGCTCACTCGTAAGCTACCTGGCGCGCGACTTGGGGGCCGCGGGTCTGGGATTGAGTCTCGTCCTGGCAGCTCCCAATCTGGCTGGGCTGCTTCGACTGGTGGCTCCGCCAATCATCTATCGCCTAGGCACCGCCCGCCGCGCTGCCATCGGCCTATTCGGAGTCAGCTACTTGCTGATTGTGGGGCTGCCGATCCTGGCCGGCTTCCCCATAGTAGAACGCACGCGCGCGGTGAGCCTGATGATCGGCCTGCTGTTCGCACACCAGTTGTTCGAGTATCTGGCTACCGTGGCTTTGTGGACCTGGTGGGGAGATCTCGTGCCAGAACAAGTGCGGGGACGGTACTTCGCACGCCGGCAACGCATCCAGCTTGCTGTGGCGATTCCTACGCTGCTTGCGAGCGGCTATTTCGCAGACATCTGGCGAGCCGCCGCGGCCGACGATCCGCAGCGACTGCTCATGGCGTATGCCGTGCCAACGGGCATCGGCGCCGTGGTGTTGCTCGCCTCGATCATCCCTCTGCTTCGGATGCCTGCGACCAGAAGCTACCCGCGACCGGAAGCCGCACTGACGCTGCGCGCCATGACGATGCCCTTTGCCGATCGGCGGTTCCGCGGACTGCTCGTGTTTCGCGGCTGGTTCTCGCTGGCGAACGGTATCTCGCAGGTCGTGCAGAACGTGTTTTTTCCGAAGGAAGTGCTGGGGCTCGGCGTTGCTCCGCTCGCTGCAATGCGTGTCACTACGCAGGTCGGCCAGTTTGCGGGAGCTCGAACGGTCGGCGAACTGAGCGATCGCTTCGGCAATCGCCCCGTCATCGTAGCGGGGCAGCTAGGCGTCTCCCTCGCGCTTGTGTTTTTTCTGGTTGCGCGACCGGAAACATGGTGGCTGCTCTTTGGCGCCTGGGCGCTGTTCGCGGCGTACGTCGCCCACAACATCTGCCTGCCGAATCTGGCCCTAAAGCTATCGTCCGAAATCGAGCGTCCAGGATACGTGGCAGCTGCCGAGGCTATCGCAAGCATGTTGCACGCCGTCTCTACCGTGGCCGGCGGGTTAGCGTTTGACTACCTACGTGCCGAATCCCCGCCGTCTTCGGCCGAGTTTTATCGGGCCTGCCTGATCATTCTCGGTCTAGGATTCGCGATGCGAATGCTGGCCGTGCCGTTAGCCGCGGCGATTCAGGAACCGGGGGCGTGGACCTGGCGCGAGATCATTGCCGGACGGCGCGGACCGTGAAATGCCGCCTTCCCGGCGAAAGCATTCACCGGGCTTTAACGACATCGGCCGTCAGACCTTGGTCCAACCTTTCTGTGGCGTGGAAAATATCTGCGGATTGAGGCCACGCGTCAACTTGCCAATTTCCACCTCGCATGCGCCGATCCCCTTAGCATCGGTCAAAAGTTCCAATTCGAGTTGAAACGTTACCGACGCTCCCGGTGCGAGCTTCGCAAATCGCGCCTGCTCTCCCTCAAACGAACGCGGGTTGGGGTAGTTCGTGCCCGGCTCGAGTCCCGTCACATAGCCATCCGCTTCGGCTGCGGTGTTCTTCCAGAGGGTGAAGCACGGCAACTGCTCGCGGCGGTAACGCAAACAGACGCCCGCCGTTCCGTGCGCGTTCTTGAGCAGCACTGGCACGATGCCGGTTGAGTCTGCCGCCAGATCGAAAAAGTACACCTGTTCGGTGAAACCCGCCTGCGGCGCCGGATAGTTCTCCCAGCCGTTGATTCCTTCCGCCGCTCGCGAATCGCGCGGGACGATCGCGTTTACCGGCGCGACCAGTTTGGCGCCGGCATCCAGCACCGGCGGCCCGAAGTTGATGTGATAGAGCATCTGCGATTCGGCCGGAGTACCCGAGAGGTTCGTCACCTTGTCGGTAATGCGAATGCGGTTCTCTCCCACCTTGGTGGCGTAGGTCGTCTCCAACCGCAGTTGGTGGAACAGGAAGCGAGCTTCGTCGACAATGCCGCGAACCGACAGTTCTCCACTCGTTTCGTTCACAGTGACTTCCACGCGGCTGGCTGGCAGGTTGCCGATGCGTCCATGCAATGGATAGCGGAGCCGGCCATCGGCGTCGAAATCCGGAGCACCATTGCTGATCAGGCCGCAGCGGCATAGCAGTTCGTCGAACCCCTCCAGCCAGCCAAGGCCGTTGGGATCGAGCACCGGCACATACTGCGGATGGACCGGCCCCTTCACGGCCGAGCGCCAGCCGTATTCGGTCTCCCCGGCCCAGGCTTTCCAAAGCCCCATGCCGCGCATTGGCACGACGGCAAACTTCACGGCCCCATTATCAACCTCAATGGTGTCGACACCCTCGCGCACGCCGCCGCGCAGCGTCTGCCGCTTGATGGAATAAGTGGCATCTCCTTTGGCCGGCTCGGGCGACTCGAATTCCGCCTCATGAATTCCCTGGTCCGAATCGGTCAGGACCCAAATGCTTTCCGCCATGATTTGTCGACTCCGCAAGCCGTGGTGACTCTGATGATCGTGACACCCCTGGCCGGGGTGCGAAGCGGTGCAATTTACGCTGCCAGCGAGCGCATTGCCAGCCGCAGTGTGGCCGCTTGCCAGTGGCTCAGCAAGCGCTTAAAACTGAGCGTTCCGGCCAGCCGGCAAGCGTGCCCGTCTGGCGACGGAAACGTGGCGATCGAGCTTCCGCATGCAAGTTCTGAAGGCGGCCGCCACTTCACCCACCGCTTTCCATCCCTGCGATTATTCAATGGCTACTGCGACTCCCCTGAAACGTGACAACGTCGGCAAGGCTCTTTCGGCGGCGCTTGATGCCGGTCAAGGCCTCCTGCGGCTTACGCCCACCTGGGTGCCGCGCAGCTTCTTGCATCCCGGCAAGCGTATCAAGCTCGCGCCTGGCGACTGGTATGCGTACGGTGCACACCGCGGCGGCATCGACGAACGCTGGTTCGCGAGCACGACCGAAGCCGCCAACGAAGGCCGCCTGCACGACGAAGGGCTGAGCTACGTCTCGCATGGCGGGCAGCGGTTCACTCTCGCCGACGCCGTGGCCGAAAGCGGTGCCAAGCTGATCGGCAAGACGATGTTCGACAAGTACGACCGCTGGCCGGTCTACTCCAAGTTCTTCGACAACATGGGCCCGATCCCGCATCACATGCACCAGGGCTTCAAGCACGCTGCCCTCACCGGACAGCAGGGCAAGCCTGAGAGCTACTACTTTCCGCCGCAGTACAACAACGTCGACAATAACTTCGCCTATACGTTCATGGGCCTCGAGCCGGGCACCACGAAGGCCCAGCTTCGCAAGTGCCTGGAGAACTGGCACAAGGGCGATAACGGCATTCTCGACCTCTCGAAGGCCTATCGACTTCAACGCGGCACCGGCTGGCTGATTCCGCCCGGCGTGCTGCATGCCCCCGGTTCGCTCTGCACCTACGAGCCACAGTGGGGCTCGGACGTGTTCGGCATGTTCCAATCACTCGTCGAAGGCCGCGAAGTCCCCTGGTCGCTCTTGGTGAAGGACGTCCCGCAGGATAAGCACCAGGATCTCGACTTCATCATCGAGCAGCTCGATTGGGAAAAGAACGTCGACACGCACTTCAAGAAGAACAACTACCTGGAACCGATCGTCGACCAGGCCCAGAGCGGCAATGGCTACACCGACCGCTGGATTGTCTACGGCACGGTCGACGGCGAGCAGCTCTTCAGCGCCAAAGAACTCACGCTCGAGCCGGGCGCCAAGATGACACTCAAAGACCCCGGCGCCAGCGGCTGGATTACTGTGCAAGGCCGCGGCCGGATCGGCAAGCTTGCCCTGCAAACGCCAGCCATGATTCACTTCGGCCAGGAAACCGAAGACGAAGTGTTCATCACGCACGAAGCCGCCAATGCGGGCGTCGAGGTGGAGAACACCGGTAGCGAACCGCTCGTTTCGCTCCGCTACTTCGGACCCAACACGCACAAGAGCCTGCCGGACGTGGGCGACTACTTGAAGTAGTAGTCCGGGTCTTTGCCATCCAATCGCTTGCGCCGTTTGCAGGCTTCAACCAGGATACCAATCCATGAGCAACAACTTCCCCAAGCTCCACAATGCAGCCTGGCCCGGTGTCGTCGGTAAGGGCGAGGGCTCCGAACCGCCGATCGAACTGGACACGATGCTCGACCTGACCGCCGCGGCGGAGGTCGAGGGCGTGAAGTTCGACGGTTTCGACCTGTTCCTGTTCGACCCGCACGTCAGCATCGACGCCTCGGACGACGAGTTGAAAGCGCTCGCGGACAAGGCCCGCAGGCGTAACCTGACGATCGGTTCGGTCGTCGCGCCGGTCTGGCCGCCCACGGGTGGCGGCTCCGCAATGGGTAGCGACGAGGATCGCAAGAATTTCCTCACACAGGTTCGTAAGGGCTGCAGCATCGCCAAGCGGCTTCGGGAGATGGGAATTCGCCCTTATGGCGTGGTGCGGATCGACTCGGCCACCGGCGTGGGCGAATGGGCGGAAGGCGATCGGAACGCGAACAGCAAGAAGATCGCCGCGACGTTCAAAGAGGCTTGCAACATCGCCGATGACGCCGGCGAGCGATTGGCCGCCGAAGGCGAGATTTGCTGGGGCGGCATGCACAGTTGGCGCCGGATGGTGCAGTTGCTCGAGATGGTCGACCGACCCAAAACGCTGGGCTTTCAGGCCGACATGGCGCACACCCTGCTCTACGTGCTGGGCCACAACGCTCCCGAGGACGCGATCCTGCCGGCAGGCTACGACTGGAAAGACACGGCGGCCCTCGACAATGCACTGAAGCAGCTCACCGCGGCGTTACGCCCCTGGACGATCGACTTCCACGTCGCCCAGAACGACGCGACCGTGCACGGCACCGGCAGCCACGACAAGACGGGTCGCCACTGCCTGCCGAACGATCCGAACGCGAAGCTCGACATCACCAGGGTAGCGGGCTACTGGCTCCGTGACGATTCTGGCAACGTAACCAAGAACTTCCAGCACATCTGCTGGGACGGCTGCATGTTCCCGAACGCGACGATGATGAAGCGCGAAACGTGGAACGAGATTCTGAAGGCCATGATTAACGTTCGCAACGTGCATGGATGGTCGGCGTAGCCAAGCATCCCAATGAGCCCCAAATTCGCTGGGGCCTCGCAGTATCGAATCAGAGCGCACCCCCCCAAGGATCAACTTGCAATGTCCAAGCCCCTCAACATCGGCATGATCGGCTACGGCTTCATGGGCCGGGCCCACTCGAACGCATATCGGCAGGTGAGCCAGTTCTTTAGGCGCGAGTATCGCCCCGTGCTGAAGGCGTGCTGCGCCCGCAAGGAAGACCAGATCAAGGCCTTCGCCGAGAATTGGGGCTACGAGTCCTACGAAACCGACTGGCGGAAGCTGATCGAGCGGAAGGACATCGACGTAATTGACGTCGGTTCGCCGAACAACACGCACAAAGAAATTGTGCTGGCCGCGGCCAAGGCCGGCAAGATGATCGTCTGCGAAAAGCCGCTAGCGATGAACATCGCCGAGGCGGAAGAGATGTGTGAGGCGGTCGAAAAGGCCGGCGTCGCCAACATGGTCTGGTTCAATTATCGCCGCGTGCCAGCCATTTCGCTGGCCAAGCAAGTTGTCGACGAAGGCCGCATCGGCCGCCCGTTTCACTATCGGGCGACATACTTGCAAGACTGGACGATCGCGACCGACGTGCCGCAAGGTGGCGCGGGGCTGTGGCGACTCGACGCCAGCGTGGCCGGTTCTGGGGTGACCGGCGACTTGCTCGCACACTCGATTGACACCGCTGAATGGCTGAACGGCCCGATCGCCCGCGTGTCGGCCGCCACCGAGACGTTCGTCAAGGAACGCGTCCATGCTGAGACCGGCAAGAAGCAGCCTGTGGGCATCGACGACGCGTGCATGTTCCTGGCGGTGTTCAAGAACGGTTCCATGGGCACGTTCGAAAGCACGCGTTATGCCCGCGGCCGCAAGAACTATAACACGTTTGAACTGAACGGCGAGGCCGGCAGCGTGTTCTTCGACCTGGAAGATCCGCAGTACTTGCAATACTTCAAGTACTCCGATCCTGAGACCGGCAAGAAGATCGAAAGCCACCTGACTGGCTGGCAGAAAATTCACGTTACGAATCCCGAGCACCCGTACATGAAGCACTGGTGGGTGCCTGGCTGCACGATCGGCTACGAGCACACGTTTACCAACGCCCTGGCCGACTTCCTCGAGTCGCTTGAGACCAAGAGGCCGGTGCAGCCCGACTTCCGCAGCGGCCTCCGCACGCAGAAGGTCTGCGATGCGGTGCTCGATAGCGCGAAGAGCGGCCGTTGGGTCGAGATTTCGTAAGCCAGTTGTCGGTGGCATCAACGGTTCACGCAATCATGCGATTGCAGCACAACAGCGCAACCGGCAAGGCGCGCGCATGAACTACTTTGCCCACGGCCGACGTTTCATCGACGATCCGTACTTTCTGGCCGGCACGGCGCTGCCCGACTGGCTGAATGTGGTGGACCGCCGGCTGCGCGTGCGTTCTAAGCAGGCGGCCATGTTTGTGGACAACGCGGATAAGACGATTTCCCGACTCGCAGCAGGCGTCATGCAGCACCACGCCGACGATGCCCGGTTCCACGTGACACCGGTGTTCGCCCAGCTCTCACTCGATTTTGCCCGCCGCGTGCGCGAGTCGCTACCGGCCGACGACGGATTTCGTCCGCACTTTCTGGGGCACATTCTGGTTGAGCTTTTGCTCGACGCGGGTTTGATCGAACAGGATCCGAGCAGCTTGGAAGCCTACTATAAAGCGATGGATTCGCTTGACGGCGAACGGGTTGCCGCCGCAGTTAACACGATTGCTCCACGCCCGGCCGAAAACCTCGCGACGTTCGTGGCTATGTTTTCCCGCGAGCGGTTCTTGTTCGATTACCTGGACGATGGCAAACTGTTGTTTCGCCTGAACCAGGTGATGCGCCGCGTGGGCTTGCCCGTACTGCCGGCCAGCTTTGCAGATCTATTGGCTGAGCTGAGGCGTGACGTCCGACATCGACAGCGGGATTTGCTCGCAGTTCACTAGGCCACCACCACCAACTTAGACTCCCCGGAGTTATCGATGAAATACGGCATGAACCTTCTGTTGTGGTCCGGCGACATCACGGACGAGCATTTGCCGGTGCTCGAAAGCCTGAAGAAGATGGGCTACGACGGCGTCGAGGTGCCGATGTTCGCACCCGATCCGGAGAAGTTCGCCAAACTTGGCAAGCGGTTGGATGAACTGGGCCTCGAGCGCAGCGCCGTGACGGTTCGCAACGCGGCGGACAATCCCATCAGCCCCGATGCGAAGATCCGCGCCGCGGGCGTGGAAGCCAATAAGCTGACGCTCGAGTCGTGCCAGGCCTTGGGCGCCCACGCGCTGGTCGGCCCGTACCACTCGGCGATCGGTGAGTTCACGGGTTCCGGCCGGACCGAGGATGAATGGAAGTGGGGCGTCGACAGCATGCGGCAGGTGGCCGAGCATGCGGCCCAGTGCGGCGTCACGCTGGGCGTCGAATACCTCAATCGGTTCGAGTGCTACTTCCTGAACACTGCGGCCGACGCGCTCAAGTTCGTGGAAGCGGTCGGACATCCGAACTGCAAGACGATGTACGACACGTTCCACGCCAACATCGAAGAGAAGGATCCGGTCGGAGTCATCCAGGCGATTAGGCCGCACGCCGCCTTGATCCACATTTCCGAGAACGACCGCAGCACCCCGGGCCAGGGCAATATTCCCTGGACCGAGACGTTCCAGGCCATCCGCGAGTCGGGCTACGACGGCTGGCTAGTCATCGAGGCCTTCGGGCTCTCACTCCCGGAACTGGCGGCCGCGACGAAGATCTGGCGCAAAATGTACCAGAGCGAAGAGCAACTCGCTCGCGAAGGACTGGCTTTCATGAAGCAGCACACCGCCTAAACGAATGGCATGCGATGGCACGCCCGAATCCGCTTGCCGGCCAGTGCCGGGCGCGCTTATAGTGCGATGATGACTGCCAAAGCTCAATCCGTTCCGCCCGTCGCCGGACTTCCGGCCGTGGTACGCGAATCGGATTCGGCGGGGCTGGCGCTCGACGAGCTGAGCCAGACGCTAGCTGGCATGATCGTGCGCGGCGCCGACCCGTACGTTGCGTTGCCGCCGGAGGCGGTCGAAAGTGAACCGCTACCAATTGCGTCAGCACCAACTGAGGAAGCCTGCGAAGTTACGCCGCGATCGATTCTGGAGGCCCTGCTCTTTGTTGGAAGTCCGACGAACGAGCCGTTGTCCAGTCGCTATGTAGCGTCTCTGATGCGTGGCGTAAGGACGGCGGAAATCGACGCGTTGGTCCAGGACCTCAATGCCGAGTACCAGCGGCGCAATTGCCCCTACCAGGTTCTCGAAGAGGCCGGCGGCTATCGGCTCACGCTTCGCGAGGAATACGACCGACTGCGCGAGAAGTTCTTTGGCCGCACGCGCCAGGCCAGGCTGTCGCCGGCCGCCATTGAAGTGCTCGCGGCAGTCGCTTACAACGAGCCGGTAACTGCCGAGGAAGTCGGCAAACTTCGCGGCGCCGCGTGCGGGCACATCTTGGCCCAACTTGTACGCCGACAATTAGTGCGGCTTGAGCGCACCGAGACAAAGCCGCGCAAAACCGTCTACTGGACGACCGACAGGTTCCTGGTTCTGTTTGGGCTGGAAAGTCTCGGAGACTTGCCTCGCGGCGAGGATTCCGTTCCCACATGAGCTCGCTGCGGTCCGCTTAAGTCCATTGCCAGCAGCGACTTGCTGTCATGGCCCAGGAACTTGCGCAGGCGCGGCCTGCCCTCATTGCTAGAATACTCCACTGGTTTGACGAACGTCCGCAAGGGTTGCGGATGCACCGCGACGCTCAAGCGGCCTCGTGGAATTCGCCAGCCAAGGTGAGGCACCACCGTGTGCCGCGCTCCCATGGATACTCCGCTAGCCGGCGGTGCTCAACAGGTTTCAAGCAGTGCGTTCCCACTCGTGGTAGACACGCCTTCCCAATCTTCCCGACCTCGGTACGAGTCTCTGCGCGCCGAAGGTCCGGCCGTTGTCCCTTCGCTACTGCTGTGCGATTTTGGGCACTTAGCCGACGAGGTGAAGCGGCTGGAGGACGCAGGGGTCCGAGCCCTGCATCTCGACGTGATGGACGGGATCTTTGTCCCGAACATCACCTACGGACTGCCGATTGTCGAAGCCGTTCGCCGATCGACCGAGTTACCCATTGAAACGCACCTGATGATTGCCGAACCTGCGAAATACCTGCGGCAATTTCGCGAGGCCGGTGCCGATGCGATGACATTCCATTTTGAAGCGGCCCCTGACGCCCGACCGCTGCTCGAGCAGATCCGCGCGATGGGTGGCGAGGCCGGCTTGGCCATCAATCCCGCGACTCCTGTCGCGGCAATTGAACCAGTCCTGGACGCCTGCGACATTCTGCTAGTGATGAGCGTCTCTCCAGGTTTCGGCGGACAAAGCTTCGAGCCGTTGGCACTTGAGAAACTTTCGCGACTGCGGGATTTGACTACAAGCGAACAGATTCTGGAGGTCGATGGCGGTGTGAATGCCAAGACAATCGCTTCGTGCGTTGCCGCAGGCGCGCACTCGCTAATCGTGGGGTCCGCGATCTTCGGACATTCCAATTACTCTCAGGCGCTCGACGCCCTGGCCGTGGCCATGCGGGTCAGGCCGAACTCGCAGCGCACAACAAGATAAGCTTCCCTAAGAGTTAATCACGAAATATGGTTCAGATCGTACTGATTCGCCCCGCCGCCACCGACTACGACGAACAGGGGCGGATCGTCGGCGGGCTCGACATTCCGCTTAGCGAACAAGGCGCCCGTGACGTTGAGCGGATGATCGAGGAACTTCGTCCATTGGGAATTACCGCGATCTACACCGGCCCCTGCAAAAGTGCCTGCCAGACGGCCGAAGGTCTCGCCGACGCACTGGATGTGAAGCTGAAGAAGCTCGACGACTTGCGAAATATCGATCATGGGCTGTGGGAAGGCATGCTGATCGAGGACGTCAAACGAAAGCAACCCAAAGTCTATCGCCAATGGCAGGAGCAGCCGGACATCATTTGCCCTCCCGAGGGTGAAATGTTAGGCGAGGCTCGGGAGCGAGTTCAGGGGGTTCTGGCAAAGCTACTCAAAAAGAACACCGTAGGGACTGTGGCCTTGGTGATTCCGGACCCTCTCGCGGGGGTCGTCCAGTGCGAGTTGCTTCGACAGGACATCGGGGTATTCTGGAAGACGCGTTCCGCCTGCGGAAAATGGGAAGTTATTAACGGCCAGTCGCAAGACGTGGCTGGAGTACATCACTAGAAACTGACTAAATTGCAGCCGTCGGCGTCTAAGGATTGCCGATGGTGTTTTAAGCACGAAATCGATCCCGGCGCCCCATCACCTTTTTTCGCCGGAAACCTAAGAACTATGTCGACCAGTCCGATCGAAACCAACCTGCAAGTCCCTGGCACCCGGCGACCCAAGCGAGGCGTGCCCGAGGGTCTCTGGCAGCGCTGTCCAGGTTGTCAGCAGACAATTTTCCGCAAGCAGGCCGAGCGTGCCCTGGGTGTTTGCCCGGAGTGCGATTACCACTGGTATGTCTCGGCCCGCGACCGAATCGCCCAAGTGCTCGACGAGGGCACCTTTGAAGAGTGGGACGCCGGATTGATGCCGGCCGATCCGCTCGGATTCGTCGACAAGAGCGCTTACGCCGAAAAGCTCAAGAACGAGCAATCACGAACCGGACTGAATGAAGCTGCGGTGGTCGGTACAGGTATGATCCGCGCCCGCCGTGTGGCGTTTGGCGTCACCGATTCGGCGTTCATCATGGGCAGCATGGGATCGGTCGTCGGTGAAAAGCTGACCCGACTGACCGAGCGGGCCACTGCCGATCGCTTGCCGCTGATCATCATCAGTGCTTCGGGCGGCGGCGCCCGGATGCACGAGGGGATTCTCTCTCTGATGCAGATGGCAAAGGTTTCTGCGGCGCTTGCCCGTTATGACGCGGCCGGTGGTCTGTTTATCTCGGTTCTTACCAACCCGACCATGGGTGGTGTGGCGGCCAGCTTCGCGTCGCTGGGCGACATCATCTTTGCCGAGCCCAAGGCCCTGATCGGATTTGCCGGTCCGCGCACGATTCAAGCCACGATCAGAATCGAACTTCCCAAGGGTTTTCAGACCAGCGAGTTCCTGCTCGAACACGGTTACATCGACCGGATCGTGCGCCGCTGCGATCTGAAAAGCGAGATCGCCCGGTCGATCGACTACTGCGGCAAGATGCCACGCTAGTTCGTCTGAGTCGTCCTAACGCTTGCCCGCTTGCGCGCGCCGGCCTACAGTAGCGCTAGAGGGCCGTCGCTTCAAGTCGCCCCTCAACTTCTCGCAGTTCGCACCGGAACGAGGCGCCACTTCTCATGGGGCTGTTCGATAAGCTCTTCAAGGGCTCGAAAACGAATCTCAAGACACGTTTTGAGCTGTTACGCGAAGCGATTTCGGGCACGATGTCCACGTTTCACATGGCGCGCGATCGCCACACCAAGCAGATCGTGGGCCTCAAGATTCTCGATCGCGAAAAGACCGCGCAACTGGAATCTCGCTTTGTGGGCGTCGACAAACCGAAGGAAGGCGAGATCGCCGTTACATTTGAGCATCCGCACATCGTCAAGACGCTCGAGCACGGCATCTCGACAGATAATCAGCAGTTCCTGGTCATGGAATTCCTCGATGGTCCGGGCCTCAATTCGTTGATCGTGGGTCGCAGCGAGAAGCTCGAAGGCCGACGGATCGAGTTACTCCGCCAGGCGGCCGAGGCTCTCGCCACGGTCCATCGCGCGGGCTACATTCATCGTGACGTTTGCCCACGAAATTTCGTCGCCAATAAAGACTGCGCGTCGCTGAAGCTGATCGATTTCGGCCTCACTGTCCCGAACAATCCCCCATTCACCTCGCCCGGCAACCGCACCGGCACCCCGAATTACATGGCGCCAGAGGTCGTGCGGCGCCGGCCGACGAGCACAAAGCTCGATGTCTTCGCCTTTGGGGTGACGGCCTTCGAGCTGTGCGCGTTCGAACTCCCGTGGCCGCGTGGGCGGGGTGAAGCAGCAATGACTCACGGCTCGATGGAGCCGGCCGAGTTGCGGAAGTTCTGTCCGAAGATCGATCCGCGGCTCGAAAAGGTGATTTATGACTGTATCGACGCCGACCCGGACAAACGACCCTCGCTCGATGATTTCTTGAAGGCGATCAAAGGCTTGAAGCACGAATTTACCGGCTGAACTGGCGACTCGATGGCCGGCATCCGTAAGCTAGGCTTTTCGACGGGAAGAGCTTCTAACCCGCGGAGAGAACTAATGCGCCGGTTTGCCCAGCTTGCTGTGATCGTCTGCGTCCTCCTGACTCTCGGCTGTAAAGCTACACCTGAGGAGCAGGCACTCGAGCTCGTGGCCGCGTACGGCGGAGAAGTTCGGACCGACGCCGGCGGTCAGGTGACGGCCGTCGATCTAAGCGATACGCCCGCCGGAGACGATGTGATTGCCGCGCTGGGAGTATTTCCCACGATCCGGACGCTCAACTGCACGAACGCTGGGCGAATTTCCGGTCAGGGCTTTTCAGCTTGGTCTTCCGATGCATCAATCGAGTCTCTATATCTCGTCAGTACCGCGCTGGACGACGCCGGACTGCATCAGATCGGTCGATTCAGCTCTCTCAAGACGCTCCAACTGGGGCACACTAAGATCACCGACGCCGGTCTACCCGCCGTAGATCACCTCTCGAATCTCGAAACCCTTTCGCTGAGCAATACAGCTGTGACCGACGCCGGCCTCATTTCGTTACGTGACTTGCGCAAGCTCTCGACCCTGATGATTCGCGATACGGGTGCCAGCCCGCGGGGAGTACTGGAACTGCGGCGAATGCTGCCGGAGGCCCGGATCCTGAAGTAGCTGGCCCCCCAAGGCGTCCGGGGGCGAAGAAAACTGACCTCAATTCGTCGCTTGCTGGCCTTGGGGACGAGGCTTATACTGGCGTTCTTCCACGCTTCCCGAGACGCCCCCCGGGGTCTTGCTCGCGGTTGCGTGCCGGGCCACGGCGCGCGAGTCAGTAGCCGGCCCGAATCACCGCACACATTTGCCGCGACCTGTATGGTCTGCAGCTCAGATGAGGTAATTCGAACATGACGATGGACAAGAGTCTCCGCGTTCGCCGCGGAATGGTACGAAGCCGAAGCGTGCTTACCCGTGCCGAGCGTCTCGCTCGCCTGCAGGAAGCCGACAAGTGGCAAGAAGGCGGAAGCCCCCTGGGTCTGCCTAAAGTGCGCGTCTACAAGCTTGCCATGAAGAAGAAAAAGAAGCGCAAGGAAGAAGAAGACGGCGCTACCCCGGACGCGAAGAAGGCCGACGCGAAGAAGAAGTAATTGGCAGTGCCCCCGGTCGAATGCGCTATGCCCAGCGTTTGGTGCGGCACAAGCGACGCGCCGGATTCTCAAGTTGCTCATTGCGCAAACGGTTGAGCCACAATGCGAGTCCGCCTGGAGTATGGCCGCGACGGACTCGATGTCGAACTTCCCGACGACCGGGTCGTCCGCTCGCTGGCTTACAAGAACGCTCCGCCGCTGGCCGATCCCGTCGACGAACTCGAGCGACTGCTCGTTTCTCCAATCGGCGCGATCCCTCTGAGCGAACTGGCTCGCGACCGTCGCGATGTTTGTATTGCGATCTGCGACATCACGCGGCCCGTGCCCAACGAGTTAATCCTGCGGCCGGTGCTGCGAACGCTTGAAGTCGCGGGTATCGCCCGCGAGAAAATCACGATTCTGGTTGCTACCGGTCTGCACCGGGAAAGCAAGCCCCACGAGATCGTCGAGATGGTCGGCGCGGAAATCGCCGCGCGCTATCGGATCGAGGATCATCGTGGGCAGGAGATCGACGAACACACCTACCTCGGCGAAAGTCCGCGCGGTGTACCGATCTGGATCGACTCGCGATACGTGCGAGCGGACCTGAAGATTACGATCGGCTTGATCGAACCGCACCTGATGGCCGGCTTCTCTGGTGGACGGAAGCTAATCTGTCCCGGGCTGGCCGGACTCGAAACCGTCAAGATCTGGCACGGTCCGGAATTCATCGAGCACCCCTTGGCCGATTGCGGGCAACTCGACGGCAATCCGGTGCACGAAGAGAACACCTGGATCGCCCGCCGCGCGGGTTGCGATTTCATTGTGAACGTGGTGATCGATGCCCAACGGCGACCGCTCAAGTTCGTGGCAGGCGACATGGAGCAGGCATTCCTCGAAGGAGTCGAGTTCGTGCGCGGCGTGGTGACTGACACCGTCTCTGAGCCGGTCGACGTCGTCGTTACAAGCGCGGCCGGATATCCGCTCGACACGACTTTTTATCAATCGATTAAGGGGATGACCGGTGCGTTGCCGATCGTCAAGCAGGGCGGCACAATCGTCGTCGCCGCCAGTTTGACCGAGGGCATCGGCAGCCCCGAGTTTCAGAACCTGTTCGTCGAGCACGCAAGTCTGGAGTCGTTTGTCGCGCGTATCCTCGGCAAGGACTACTTCGTTCTCGATCAGTGGCAGCTCGAAGAACTGGCCAAGGTGCGTCGCAAAGCCAAAGTGAAGGTGGTCAGCGATGGGCTGTCTGCCGAGACACTCAACGGGCTTTTTGTGGAGAGCGCCCCGAGCGTCGAGCTGGCCGTGGCCGATTCGCTGGCAGAATACGGCCCCGACGCGACGATCGCAGTCATTCCCAAAGGACCGTACGTACTGCCGCGCGTGGAGTAGTTAATTCTGCGGCTTCGGCTGAGCCTGCTGCCATTCCTCTGCGGTGACAACGCGTTTCTGGTGCACGAGCACGTGGCCGCCTTTCATGCCGCCCACGACGATATCAGGCAGCTTGTCGCCGTTCACGTCCGTCACGGTCACCTGTCGGCCGATCCCGGTCTCGGCCGCCGCCAGTTGCGGCACCCAGTCAACTCCCTCTTCGCCACGGACCAGCTTGAACCAGTACACCACGGCGCCTGAATCCCACATAGGACTCTTGGTGTGATGCGACCAGTAAGTCTTGCCGGTCACAATGTCGCGCAGACCATCTCCGTCGATGTCGACGAGGTTCACGGAATGCGGCTCGCTGAACACGAGCCCATACCGATTCTCGTCCGGCTTGCTGCCCATGATCAAGTGTTCGCGAAAGCTGACTTTCTCGCCGTCGCGAACTTGCTCGTGCCAGGACAGCCCAAACTCGTGCGCCGCGAGGCTCGTGATCACATCGCTATCGCCGTCCCCGTCGACGTCGTAGGCGTACATCTCGGCTCCGCCAGGACCTGCGAAGGCGACCTCGTGCAGCTTCCACTTCGCTTCGCCCGGCGACGCGGGCTGCTCGAACCAGCCATCCTTAGTGATGATGTCGATGCGGCCGTCACCGTTTATGTCACCGGCCCCCAAACCGTGCCCGAATGGCCGCGGGGCATTGCGCTCCGAGATGTTGTGGAAGGTCCATTTGCTGAGCGGTTTCGACCAGTCGACCGTCGCATAGCCGAAATAGCCATCGTGCGTGCAAATAAACTCGGGACGTTCATCCCCCAGAATATCCAGGAGCTGGGGCGATTCGTTGCACACCGAGTCGAGCACCTCATGGCGCTTCCATAGCTCGTCGAGCTTGCCAGGCTCGGGATTCTCATAGATATAAGCCGGCGTGCCGGGGAAGCCGGCCGTCAGGATGTCATTTCGACCGTCGCCGTTGAAATCGTATACCCAGGCGAAGAAGCGGTCTGCATACGCTTCGCGCGGTTGAGCGACGGGCTGATAGATCTTGTGCCGCTCTTGAAACTCAGGACCTTTGAACCAATACGGTCCATACACCGCGTCGACGACGCCATCTCCGTCGATGTCGCCAGCGCCAGCCCCTTCGGAGTAGTACACGTCGGTGAGCGGGATGACTTGAAATTCGTGGAGCGTGTATTCAGCAGAAATTGCGGTTTGCGCGAAGCTCACTCCAACCAAAAGCGCTGCCACGGGGAAACGTTTCATCTCGCTATGCTCCTGGGTTCGCGTTGGGGTGCGTCCACTCTGTCACGACCGGCGGCCGCTGTCAAAGCGGAGGGCGAAATCCTGGCCTTTTCTGGCTCAGACGCGTTTGACTGCCGGTCGCGGCAACCTAAGTTTGCCAGGAGCAGTGCGCTTACGATGATCCCCGTCCGCCCCCAGTTTCTGCCATTAGTTGTCGCCCTGCTGTTTGCTGCTGCGCTCACGGGGGCGGCCAGTGAGCTGCAAGACGGCCAGCGCTACCAAGTGGCCGCAAGATCGTATCAGCAAGCCGACGCTGCCGGCAAGCGGCGGTTCCTCGAAGACCTGTTGTCCCGCTCCGACGCCGCGATGGCCATTACGGCTAGCGGAGCTCAACTGGAGCGTCTGCGAGACCGCAACCGGGCAATCCTCGACCGCGCGACCCAAGGACGCGAACTTTCCGACGGTGGGCTCCTGGTACTACTGGCCGAGGTCGACGATCAAGAGCAACGGGCGATCGCCAGGCTGCGGCGCGACTTCGCGTTTTCCACGGCCCAGGCGTTCCACGACGATCGCTTCGAGTTCGACAAGTGGCATGATGCCTGGGAGCGAATCGAAGATCGCTATCAACAGGATGGGCGTCCCTTGGCGTGGCAAAAGCGGATGATCGACTGGCTGGCCCTGGCTTCCGCGCGACAAGCCCAGGTCAGCATTGCCAAGTTGCATCCCGGCAATAGGACACCCGGCGTGCTGCCACAGAAAGTTCCGCCGCGCGGCGGGGCGACTATCCGGCACTCGGAACTCGAGTCGCGAATCGCCGGCTACAACCTCGCGGTCTCGCGGCTCTTTTCCGAGTTACATACGAAAGGGGCGTGGAAGGTCGACGGCCTGGGACGCGCGGCCGCCGAGCTCGCAGATCTCTCTACGACGCGCCACGACCTGACCCTCTACTGGAAACTCTTGCCGCGCGACGCGCAAGCCCGGCAAACACCACTGCGGTCGCTGGATGACGTGATTCCGCTCCTAGCCCGCAGGACGGCCGAACGGCGGCGTGAACTGGAGAAGACCGCCGCCGATTCACCACGGGCGGCCTGGGAACTGCGCCGGCTGGACGAGGTCTCACGCAGGCTGGCAACGCTAGCTACTCCTCGCAGCTAGTTTTGATGATTGCATCTGCCGAACGCGAAGTGCCCTTCCCCGCGATCGCGAAGTTTGCTACTTACACCGCCCACTCCGAGCGGTAGCGCGCTCGGGGCGAGCACGTCTACTCTCAGCTCGACACAACGGCAAGTGATGCCGGACATGTCGCCCAGAGCTCTTTCCAGCACTCGTTCGCGGACGCAACGAACATGAAACGCACCGTCTTTGGCGTCTTGGTCATGAGCAGCCTCGTCGGGCTGGGCACCTTTGGCGTTTACTACGCTCAGGGCAAATTGGCCCCCAAGGCCGCTGCCGAAGCCACGGCGAAAGCCGAACCCACAGGCAAGCAGCCGCAGCCGATTCCGGTTGCCCGGCAACTTCCGGCTAGTGCCGATCCCTATGCCGCCGAGCCCATCAGCCAGACCAGTGCGGACCGGTATCAATCCGACGACTATGCCGCCGCGCAGCAGGCCGACGGACTGGCACCTGAAGCTCAGCCGGCAGATTTCGCCGAAGAGATTATCGATCAACCGCTTGAGAGTGACATTCCTGACGCCGAGCCCGCGAACACCGAACAGCTTGCCGCCGCACCCCCCAGCGGAAATCCGTTCGCAACTCGTCAGGCTCCCACGGCTGCCCCTGATGCTCAATACGCCGAGCAACCGGCGGCGGCAGAAGTAGCCGAAGAGTCCGCGCAGCAGGCCCAGAACGCCTTTGCCGCGCAACCCGGCGGCGTACCACAACCCTTGGAGGCTGGAGCACCAACGGGCGCAGGAAATCCGCTGCGCGGCGCAGCCGCTCCGCTGGCCGCCGGCGCCGAGGCCGCTGCTCCCACCGCGGATGAGACATATGGCGCGTCGAACCCCTACCAGGCCGCTCCCGCTGAACTGCCCACCGCCGAGCCACTTGTTGGCGGCGCCGCTGGAGCAGCGGCGCTTGACGCAGAGGCCGATTCCGCCGAACCCCTGAGCGAAGGTACCGGCCGTCCCGGCGATCCTCAGCTCAATGGCACGCAGGCCCAGACGCTGACGATCGAGAAATCCGCCCCGCCGGAGATTCAGATTGGTAAGCCGGCCAAGTTCACGATCAAGGTGCGCAACGCCGGCACCGCGACGGCACATGGCGTTGAGGTCCACGATACCGTGCCGCAAGGCACGCAGCTCATCGATTCAGCGCCGCCGGCCGGCCGCAATCCTGACGGCCAGCTTGTCTGGGAGCTCGGCACAATGAAGCCGAACGAAGAACAAACCATCGAATTGCAGCTCATGCCGACCGCCGAAGGCGAGATCGGCAGTGTCGCTACCGTAACGTTCCAAGCGCACGCTTCTGTACGAACCGTCGCTACGAAACCAATGCTGAACATTGAAGTCCTCGGCCCCTCGAAAGTCCACAAGGGCGAACAGCTCACACTGCGGATCAAACTCTCGAATCCCGGCAGCGGCGTCGCCCAGGGAGTTGTGATCAGCGAAACCGTGCCTGATGGCCTCACCCATGCCGCCGGACGCGAACTGGAGTTTGAACTCGGCGCACTCAAGCCGGGCGAAGTCCGCGAGCTCGACCTTACGCTCACGGCGGCATCGCCCGGCGAACTCGTGAACATCATCCGGGCCGAAGGCGAAGCCGGATTGTCGAGTGAAGCCCAAACTGCGATCGAAGTCGTCGCCCCGCAGCTCGAGGTTGCCCTCGCCGGACCCAAGTTGCGTTACTTGGAGCGAAACGCGACGCACAGCATCTCGATTAAGAACCCCGGCACTGCCCCGGCCAAGAACGTGGACCTGGTGGCGGTGCTGCCGCGGAACCTGAAATTCGTCGAAGCCAACAACGGCGGACAGTTCGACGAGGCGACTCATGCGGTTTACTGGAACCTCGAAGAACTGCCGCCGCAGGAAACAGGCGTCGTGAAACTGACGACGCTGCCGCTCGAGGCGGGCGAAGCTCGCGTCGTGATTCGCAGCGTCTCGGCCGAAAGCGGCCTGAAAGATGAACGCGAAGAAGTCGTGCAGATCGAAGGCCTCGCCGCGATCAACTTTCAGCTTTCCGACCTCAAGGATCCGATCGAAGTCGGCGGCGAAACGTCCTACGAGATTCGGGTCACGAATCAAGGCACCAAGGCATCCGGCAACGTGCACCTGGCAGCGCTCATGCCGACAGGCATGAAACCGCTCTCGGCCGAGGGCCCGGTACGCTACAAGATCGAGGGCCAGCGCATCATCTTCGAACCGCTCAGGCAACTGGCCGCCAAGGCCGAAACGGTGTTCACCATCAAGGTCCAGGCCACCGGCGTGGGCGATCAACGAATCGCGGTGCAACTGGCGACCGACGAGATTCGTGATCCGATCTCGAAAGAAGAGAGCACGCACGTCTACAGCAGCGAATAGGTACCGCCGCGAAGCGTTCTGGCGCCGCGCGATCTACCGCTTGGTGTCGGTACTGTCGGGGCCAAAACGAAGCTCCTTCGTCGAGTGACCGGCAAACGTGTCTCCCCACAGTCCGCGAACCAGGGCGTACTCGCCGGCAACAACGAGTATCGTTCCGACTGCCACGCTCACCGCGGCCGACTTCAAGAGGTTGGCGTAGGCAGGTGTCGGATCGCTCGCCATCACAATGCGTGACCGCGGCAACAAGAGCGCCATCAGCGTGCACAGGCACGCGTTTAGGTGGATCGTCCCTTCGGTCACCAGCCGCTGCTCGGCGAAGGGTACTGTGCGGGAGAGGTTTCCCAGCACGATCCACCAGAGAAACACAGTGTAGAAGAGTTGTCCCTTGCCTAGTGTCGACGAAGGCAGAATCTCGAGCGACCGGCCGCGAGAATACATCAGCAGCGGCAGCCCGATCGTCAGTGCGAGGGCGGCGTACGCCAGGTAGAACCAGGTATAGGACGAGATTCCCCACAAGGTGTCAGCCAGCGTGCGAGGGTCTTTGGTCCACACCGCTTCAACGTTCTTAACGATGTTCACATAGCTGATCACTACCAGCACGAAAAAGACGCATATCGGCTCCGACCAGCGTCTTAGCGCCGAGCTGTCTTCCAGCTTCGGGCCGCGCGTCGACCAATAGCCCATCACCACCGCGACACCCAGCCCGGCGATGAAACCAAACGTCTGTTCGAGCACACTGTGCCAGTTGATTTCGATTGCCCGGCCGAAGAAGCGATCCTGAAAGCCTGGGTGTACCAGGACAAGTTTGAGTGTCGTCGAACCGGTGAACGCCAAGCCGCCGAAAAAGCCGACCACCAGCGTGGACCACAGCACCTCCCATTCGCGGCTGTAGTACAGAAACACGATCACGGCAGCAGTCATCCCGAGCGCGCCGGCCCAATTGTCGCCGCGTGGTGGCGTCATTCGCAATCCCAGCGCCAGGGTCAGCAGGCTAAAGCCCAGCCACCAACCCGCGCACATCACGAGCCCGAGTTGCGTGCCCCAATCGAAACGCCGCCGGGCGAGCCCCAGCACGACGAGTACAACGGCCGCCACGGCCACGCCCAGCCAGTCGGTGTCATTCCAGTTCAGCCAGGCGAGTTGCGATTCCATTTGCTCGGCCGAGAGCGTGCCCGCGCGAACCTGCTCATTGAGCCCCGCTTCGAGCACGCTCAAGTAGATGTCCTGCAGAAACCACGCTGCGAACACCGCCAGCGCCGGAATGAGCATCTCGGTCAATCGGCCGCGGCTGAAAAACGCCGGTATCGAAGTGCCCGTGCCGCCGAGCGCTCCCCAAATGAAACCAATCACGAACAGGCACGCCAATCCGTAAGCGACACTCGGCGCATGGCCCGAGTGCGTGTAGGCGATCACTTTCATGTAGGAGATCGCGCCACCGAACGACCAGCCGACGGCGCCAAAGAAAGCGAAGAACGGGATTCGCCGCCGCCAATCGTCGCGTCCACTAACGAGCACAGCAGCCATCGCGGCCAGTGCGCCGGGAATCATCGCGCCAAACTCGTGTCCCCAATTGCCGCGTACGCCCCAGCCGATCGACAACGACAAGGCGACAAATAGCACCGCCAGTGGAGTACGCAGCGGCGCGGACGGACTCTCGTTCATGGCACTCTTTCAGCAGGTAGGACATACGCCTGTCGCCGCCGAAGTTAATTTAATCCGTAGAGCGGAGCAAGTTTTCCGCGCAAGTGCGCGATCAAGTGATCGTGCGAGAGCGGTTTTCCCGTGATTTTCTGCACCAGGTCGGAGGCCGAGTAGCACTGGCCGTGCTGGTGGATATTCTTGTTCAGCCACTCGCGAAGCGGCGCGAACTCGCCGCGAGCGAATTGTGGCCCCAGCGCTCCCAGGTCCTTTTCGGCCTGCACGAAGAACTGCGATGCGTACAGATTCCCCAGCGCGTATGTCGGGAAGTAACCCACGAGGCCTGCGCTCCAGTGCACATCCTGCAGCACTCCGTCCGCATCGCTGTGTGACCGAATGCCCAGGTACTCCTCGTACTTGTCGTTCCACGCTGCCGGAACGTCGGCAATCGGAATCTCGTCGGCGAGCATGGCCTGTTCGAGTTCGAAGCGGATCAGAATGTGCAGGTTGTAGGTCGCTTCGTCCGCTTCGACCCGAACGAGCGATGGCCGCACGTCATTGATTGCGAAGTAGAACTCTTCGAGAGTCGTCTGGCCCAGCGCCGCTGGAAATGCCTTCTGCGCGTCAGGGTACAAATGCTGCCAGAACGCCCGGCTGCGGCCCACCAGGTTCTCCCACAGCCGCGATTGCGATTCGTGGATCCCCAGCGAGACGGCTTCGCCCGGCGGCAGGCCGTACCACTCGGCAGGCAATCCTTGTTCGTAGATCCCGTGTCCCGCTTCGTGCAGCACGCCGAAAAACGCGCTGCTGAAAAAACGCTCGTCATACCGCGTCGTGATGCGACAATCCTTGGGGCCGAGCGTGGTGCAAAACGGATGCGCCGTGACGTCGAGCCGCCCGCGTTCGAAGCTGAAGCCGATCGCCTCGGCTCCACGCCTGGCAAGTGTCTCTTGCGCAGGTAAGGAAAACTCACGCTGAAGGATCGAAATGTCGGGCTTCTTCTTGCTCGCCGCGATCTCGGCCACCAACGGCACGAGGGCTTCCCGAAGGGACGCCAGCACGCGAGCGACGTTCGCCGTCCGTTCCCCAGGCTCGTAGTCGTCGAGTAACGCGTCGTAGCGTGCGGCTTGATACCCCAGCGCGTCGGCCTCGGCCCGCTTAAGCTCGAAGGTTTTCGCCAACAGAGGTGCGAACGTGCCGTAGTCGTCCTTCGCACGAGCCTGCTCCCACGCATGCTGCCCCAGCGAAGCAGTCCGCGCAAGTTCCTCGACTAGCGACTGCGGCAGCTTCAGGCGTCGCTCGTACTGCCGCTGGAGCTCGCGAATCACCGTGCCCGAAGGGTCGTGCAGATTCGCCGCCAGCGGGCTGTCTCCAAGAATCGCCAGCCACTCGCCGATTCGCTTGTCGGTGCGCCGTGCATGCAGCATGCCAGCCAATAGTGTAAGCTGCTCGGAACGAAACTCGGCCGCAGCAGGCGGCAGCATCGTGCGCTCGTCCCAGGCCAGTGCGCTTTCAGCCGCGGCCAACAGCGCCGTTTCACGCGTGTGCCGGCACAGGTCGTCGAACGCGGTTTCATGATCCTTCTTCATCGCGGCCTCGCGGGGGGCTGGTGCTCAGGTCGTTCCGTGCGTTTGTTTTAACGTCGCTGGCGACGAATGTCAGCGTGAAATCGTCTGCCGCGGCATCCCTGCCGAACTGCCTGCCTTGGCGGCCTGCGGTCCCCACGGGTATACTGGCGACGCAGCAACTCCACCGCGACACGCACCGCACTTCCCACCGCCACACGCGCCCGATCGCCATGCCCAAATACGTCGTGCGAACTGGTGTGATGCGGGCGCTGGGAGTGTTCTCGCCCACGCGCGACGAAACTTACCTGCGCAGCGCTCAGGTGATCGTTCGCACCGAACGCGGCCTGGAGTCGGGTGAAGTGCTGTGTGAAGCCACCGACGCGGCACTGGCCCAGTTGACCCCGGCCGGAACGGGGCAAATCGTGCGCGAGATGTCGGCAGACGACATCAACCAACGCTGGCGGCTTCTCGACCTTGCGCGTCAGGAGTTCCAAACCTGCCAGAGGTTGATCGCGCAAGAGAATCTGGAAATGAAGCTCGTGGATGTGGAGCACATTTTTGGCGGCGAGCGGATCATCGTGTACTACCTGGCCGAAAACCGGGTCGATTTTCGCGAGCTGGTGAAACTGCTGGCCGCGGAATTTCAAACCAGGATCGAGATGCGGCAGATCGGCGTCCGCGACGAAGCCAAACTTTTGGCCGACTACGGCGACTGCGGCAAACCGGTCTGCTGCAACACGCATCTCTCGGAAATGCCGCCCGTTTCCATGAAAATGGCTAAGATCCAGAAGGCCACGCTCGACCCCACCAAGATTTCCGGCCGCTGCGGGCGGTTGAAATGTTGTCTGCGCTATGAATACGATACCTATGAGACCCTGCAGAAGGAGCTGCCGCCGCTGGGCTCGGATATCGTGACCGCGCGCGGCCGAGCCCGAGTCCTCGCGCAGGAAATCCTGGCCGGCCAACTCCTGGTTGAAACCGAGGATCACCGCCGTGTGATGATCGGCGCCGACGAGGTGCTCACCGTGCTCAAACGCGGCGGGCGAAAGAACACCGACTGACCGACCCTCAACGAAGCACACCGCAGACGCACTGACTCGCCATGCTCGATCCTTCACACCCGATCGCCAAATTGCTCAAGGAAGACCGCCGCTATAAGATCGACGCTTACGCGTTCGTCTTCGAGGCGCTTAACTATGCCCACAACCGGCTTGGCATGGGCACCGATCGACCCGCCGAGGCGGAAGAAGAACCCGAAGAGGGCTCCGGACGCGAGACCGAACGCCACCTGACGGGCCAGCAGCTGTGCGAGGCGATCCGGCTCTATGCTCTGGAACAATACGGCTACATGGCCAAGACCGTGCTCAACAGTTGGGGCGTCACCAAAACCGGCGACTTCGGCGAGATCGTGTTTAACCTGATCGGCATCGGCCAGATGCGCAAAACGCCGGACGATCGCCGCGAGGACTTTAACGACGTATTCGACTTCAACACCGATCTGCAGGAACGGTTCAAGATTTCGCTGCCTGAGTAGCCATTCACGAGTTCATAAACGGGATACTGATGGCACGCACGGGAGTGAAGAAACCTGACGCAAGCGAGGCGCTCAGGGCTGCCCCGGAAGAGTTGCCGCCGGTCGTACCGATGCGCAAGCGTCCGTGGCTCTTGGCAATTGCAGTCGTTTGTTTCACCGGCTGGCTGCTGTTCCTGGTGGCTATGGCGTTTCAGCCGTAGCGCTCGCCTGCCGTGGCGAACATTTCACCGCGCGGCCAAAATTTTGCCACCCGCTCCGGCGATTGCTGAGATTACTTGTCGCTTAGCCCGCCGGGTGTAACAATTCCCCATGGCAGGCGGCCTTGCTCGCGCCGCGCAATCCCATCCCGCAATGGAAGGCCCATCCCGCAATGGAAGGACGACTCTTGATGAACCGCACGCGCTGGACTGCCACCGTTGTGGCTGTGACGTGTTTGAGCTTCGCCGCAAAGCCGCCGGCCGCAGTTGCAGCCGATGACAAGGAGACTGCCCGGCAGTATCAGGAAGTCGTCGCCAAGGCGATCCAGTTCTGTGAAACGGCGCAGGCTCCGGACGGATCGTTCAGCGCTGATGCCGGCCCGGCCGTCACAGCCATTGTCGCGGCGGGGCTGCTCAAGAATGGCCGGACGGCGGATGACCCGCTCGTGGCGAAGAGCCTCAAGTATATTGAAAAGTTTGTCCGGCCCGATGGCGGTATCTATGCCGAGGGTTCGTCGCACGGCAACTATGAAACGTGCATCGCGATTCAGGCCCTCGAAGCCGCGAACTCTGATGGACGATACGCGAAGCTGCTCGAAGGCGCAAATAAGTATGTCCGCGGCATCCAGTGGGACACCGAAGACGGTATCGACAAGTCGAGTCCCAAATTCGGTGGCGCCGGCTACGGTCGCAGCCGGCGGCCTGATCTTTCCAACACCTCGTTCTTGCTGGACGCGCTGAAGAGCCTGGGCGCCAGTGCCGATGACGAAGCCGTGCAGAAGGCACTGGTGTTTGTCTCGCGCACCCAGAATCTCGAGAGCGAGGCGAATACCACGCCCTTCGCCGCCAAGATCAACGACGGTGGCTTCTACTACACGCCGGCGGCTGGTGGTTCGAGTCAGGCAGGCAACACGCCTGACGGCGGGCTGCGCAGCTACGGCTCGATGACCTACACGGGGCTCAAGAGCTTGATTTACGCTGGGCTCACGAGCGATGATCCGCGCGTGAAAGCTGCCACCGAGTGGATCAGAAAGCACTACACGCTCGAAGAGAATCCCGGCATGCAGGCCAACGGGCTATACTACTACTACCAGTCGTTTGCCAAGGCGATGGCGGCTCTCGGAGTCGATGAGTTCACCGACGCCTCCGGCCACAAGCACGACTGGCGGGCGGAGTTGGTGGCCGAGCTCGCCAAACGGCAGCAGCCCAATGGTTCCTGGTTAAATGAGACGCCGCGGTGGCTCGAAGGCAATCCCAACCTGGTGACCGGGTACGTGCTGCTGGCACTCAGCAGCGCCAAGCCCAAGCAGTAGCCGTCGCTCGCTCGCGAGGAGCCCGCTCGACTAAATCGCTGTATCTGCCCACACCTGTGGATTTCAAGCCGCACTCACTGGAGCGCGGTTTTTTTGCGCGCCCAGCCCTGACCGTGGCGCGTGAACTCATCGGCAAAGTCCTCTGCCGGCGGATTGGTCGCGAAGTGCTGGCCGAGGTGATCAACGAGACCGAAGCTTACATCGGCCCGCAAGATCTGGCGGCCCACGGCAGCAAGGGACGCACGGCGCGGACCGAGGTCATGTTTGGCCCGGCGGGTAACTGGTATGTGTACTTCATCTACGGCATCCACTGGATGCTCAACGCCGTGACCGACGACATCGACCATCCGGCGGCGGTGCTAATCCGCGGCGCGGGCCCCTGGACCGGTCCGGCGAAACTCACCAAGGCGATGTCGATCGACAAGAGTTTCAACACGCTGCCGATCGCTCCGGCGACCGAACTGTGGATTGAAGATCGCGGGCTGGTCATTCGGCCACGCCACATTCGGCGAACGCCGCGAATCGGCGTGGACTATGCCGGCGACTGGGCGAAAAAACCTTATCGGTTTGTGGTGGAGCATGCGTGACCTCTGGCGACCACTGTTGGTCATCTGCCTGGCCTTGCTCGTGCCGATCGTGCCGTTCATTGGCTGCGGCGATGCGATCGACGAGCAAGTGGGCAAATGGCTCGATCCGCCGCCACCACCGCTGACGATCGCTTTGGGCACGATCGCCATCCTGTCCACGGATGTCTTCCTGCCGATTCCGTCGAGCGCGGTCAGCACTGTAGCCGGGGCGCAGCTTGGGATCGCTGGCGCCACGGCCGCCTCGTGGCTGGGGCTTACGATGGGCGCTGTCATTGGATTCACCTTGGCACGTGTGTTCGGCCGGCCGCTGGCCGAGCGCTTTGCGAAGCCGGACGACCTCGACCGCATGGACCTGGTGGCCCAGCGCTACGGGTCGCGAATCCTGATTGCCGCTCGCGCCCTCCCCGTGCTGGCCGAGGCTTCGGTACTGCTGCTTGGCACCACGCGGCTTGCGTGGCGAAAGTTTCTGCCCGCCGTGATGCTGAGCAATCTGGGAATCGCGCTGGCGTATGCCGTACTAGGTCACTTCGCCCGTAGCCAGGGCGAACTGCCACTCGCTCTCGCGGCCTCGATTGCACTTCCGGTGCTGGCGGCGACAATGGCTCGCTGGTTGCTGCCGCGGCAAGTAGAAAACCTCGACGCGCCGTCGGCGATGCCTCCGGACTAAACATCGCATCGAAGTCCTCGCCATGAACTCATTCCGTACCACCGTGGACGCTCGCAGCGTGCTCGAATCGAGCGATGCCCGAATTTACGACGTCATCACGAGCGCCCCCGGGCCCACCGGTTCGCTGCCGCTCGACGATGACATGCTCCGCAACTGGCCCAGCGGCGATTTGTTCGGTCTCTCGCAGAACGCCGGCATGGGCTGGGACCCGGCGGCGATGACCGGCCCGCAGTTTCTGCTGCTTAGCACCCAGGGCGGCATTCGCGGGGAAGATGGCACTCCAATCGCGCTCGGCTATCACACGGGGCACTGGGAAGTCGGCCTGCTGGTGGCCGAAGCGGCACGCACGCTGAAGGCTGCGGGCGCCGTGCCGTTTGCGGCGTACTGTTCCGATCCCTGCGACGGTCGCACGCAAGGCACCATCGGTATGTTCGATAGCCTGCCTTACCGTAACGATGCGGCCATCGTGTTCCGCCGTTTGATCCGCTCGCTGCCCCGACGACGTGGCGTACTGGGCGTGGCGACCTGCGATAAGGGCCTGCCCGCGATGATGCTCGCGCTGGCCGGCTCGCGCGACTTGCCATGCGTGCTGGTGCCTGGCGGAGTGACGCTGCCGCCAAGCGCTGGGGAAGACGCCGGCAAAGTGCAGTCGATTGGCGCCCGCTACGTGCACGGCGAAATCACGCTCGAAGAGGCCGCAGCCGCAGGTTGTAGTGCATGCGCTTCGCCCGGGGGCGGTTGCCAGTTCCTCGGGACTGCCGCCACGGCGCAAGTCATCGGCGAAGCCTTGGGACTCACGCTACCGCATGCGGCGCTCGCCCCGAGCGGACAACCCATCTGGCTCGACATGGCCCGCCGCAGTGCCACGGCACTAATGGACCTGAACACTCGCGGGGTGAAGACCTCGGATATTCTCACCGACGCCGCGGTTCACAACGCAATGGTGGTGCACGCGGCCTTCGGCGGATCCACGAACCTGCTGCTGCACATCCCCGCGATCGCCCACCAGGCCGGCCTCCGTCGTCCAACCGTCGATGATTGGGAATCCGTGAACGCCCAAGTCCCGCGGTTCGTCGACGCACTGCCGAACGGCCCGGTGGGCCATCCGACGGTACAGGTATTCATGGCCGGAGGTGTGCCCGAGGTAATGCTGCATCTCCGCGAGTTGGGGCTGCTCGAACTTGACGTGCTCACGGCGAGCGGCTGCCGGCTTGGCGACGTACTCGATTGGTGGGAGAAGTCCGAAAGGCGACGAGCGCTACGCGATGTATTGAAAAAGAAGGACAGCATCGATGCGGACAACGTCATTATGCCCCCTGCTCTGGCACGCCAGCGAGGGCTGACCGCCACCGTCTGTTTCCCGCGTGGAAATCTCGCGCCCGAGGGCTCGGTAATCAAGAGCACGTCGATCGATCCACGCGCTGTCGATGCCGACGGCGTGTATCGCAAGACCGGCATCGCGCGCGTGTTCACGAGTGAGCGCGACGCGATTACCGCGATCAAGGGCCAAGGAGCAAAGCAAATTGTGCCCGGCGAGATTATTGTGCTCATCGGCCGCGGTCCGACCGGTTCGGGCATGGAAGAGACCTACCAGCTCACTTCGGCCCTCAAGTACCTGGATTGGGGGCGCGAAGTGGCAGTCATCACCGACGCGCGCTTCTCAGGCGTAAGCACAGGCGCGTGCATCGGGCACGTGGGACCGGAAGCGTTAGCCGGTGGTCCGATTGGCAAAGTGCGCGACGGCGATCGGATTCGCATCGTCGTCGACCGCGTGCAACTCAAAGGCTCGATCGACCTGGTCGGCGACGCGAGCGGGGAGTTCGACGCCGAACAAGGGGCGCAGGTCCTCGCCGCTCGAACTCAGCGCGAAGACTTGCTGCCAGACGCTCGCCTGCCGGAGGACACGCGGCTGTGGGCAGCACTCCAGCGAGCCAGCGGCGGCACATGGGGCGGCTGCGTGTACGACGTCGAGCGGATCGAAAAGCTGCTGGCAGCCGGCGAACGGGCACTTCGCGACGAGCCCGACGCAAACTGAGATCCCGGCAAGTCGGGGCTGGGAGTTTCCTGGGAAGCTACTCTTCCTCGTCGCCACCGGACTCTTTTTCGGCCCGTTCGATTTGCAGATCGTCGTAGTTGTCGATGATCTCGCGCGCCCTTGCCTCGCTTTCGCGGGCCACAAGCACATCCGGGGCGGCAATGGTCAGCCCGGCCAGGGGCTCGTTTTCCTCGGAGACGAACGCCTCGATCCCCTCGTCCAGCAGCAGGTTCATGACCAGGTGGGCCTCGGTCGGATTGGCCGCCTTATAGACCGAGACGAGTTCTTTCGGATCATGGCTCATGGCGTGGGGAACTCCTGTTAAGGTCTCGGGGATCGGGCCGCTATCAACCGGCTTGCGCGTGGCGCTTCTGAGCGATTATACCCCTTTGCAGCGTTACATGCGGGGTCTGTCAAACTGGCAGGCTGGGTCTGAGCCTCACCGACGAGCAGGTCGCTGATGGCAGCCCCGCGCATTCGGCGCAAAAGACCAATTTCGGCCCCAAAGTATTACTCCGATACGGTTTATCAGACGAACTTGACGGTTGGCGCGGCACTTGCATTTCCACCCCGCCACAGGGCGCTTCGCGCGCCAGGTTTGGCAGTCAACCGCCGGCCCAGCCCCTTCCAAAGGCCGCTGATGCCGGTAGACCCCCATAAACCAGCCACACAGACCACCATTTAGCGATTTGCGGAGGCAAACACCTATGTCGACAGCGACCAAGGCCAAAAAGAAGAGCGACGTGAAGATCCAGCCGCTGGGCGACCGCGTCGTCGTCGAACGAGAAGCATCGGAATCGAAAACTGCCGGCGGCATCGTTCTGCCGGACTCGGCCAAGGACAAGCCCTCGCGAGGCAAGGTGATCGCCATCGGTGATGGTCGGCTGCTGGACGACGGATCGCGGTCGAAGTTGCAGGTGAAGGTGGGCGACAACGTCCTGTTCACCAGCTATGCCCCCGAAGTGATCAAGATCAACGACGAAGAACTGCTTCTGATGCGTGAAGACGACATCCTCGCGGTGATCGAGTAAGCAGTCCGGATCCCCAAATACTACTAACGCTTTCGCCCTGCTGTGATTCCCATCGCGCGGGCAACCTAGAAGGAGAACTCACAAAATGGCCAAGATGATTGCGTTTGACCAGGAAGCCCGCGACGCGATGCGGCGCGGTGTTTCCAAGCTGGCCCGCGCGGTCAAAGTGACGTTGGGACCCAAGGGTCGCAACGTGATTTTGCAGAAGAGCTTTGGTTCGCCGACCGTCACCAAGGACGGAGTCACGGTGGCCAAGGAAGTTGACCTGGAAGACGTCTATGAAAACATGGGCGCTCGGATGGTCCGCGAAGTCGCCAGCAAGACCAGCGACGTCGCGGGCGACGGCACCACGACCGCCACGGTCATGGCCGAAGCCATCTTCAACGAAGGCCTCCGGGCCGTCGTGGCGGGCGTCAATCCCGTGCAAATGAAGCAGGGCATTGAGAAGGCCGTGCAAGAAATCACGGACAAGCTCAAAAGCATGTCGATCTCGATCAAGAGCAAGAAAGAAATGGCCCAGGTCGCCACGATCGCAAGCAACAACGACACCGAGATTGGCGAGCTCCTTGCCGAGGCGATGGAAAAGGTCGGCAAAGACGGCGTGATCACGGTCGACGAAGGCAAGAGTCTGAAGACCGAAGTCGAGTGGGTTGAAGGCATGCAGTTCGACCGCGGCTACGTTTCACCGTACTTCGTGAATAACCCGACCACGATGGAATGCGTGCTCGAAGACGCCTACGTGCTGGTCTATGAAAAGAAGATCGCCAGCGTCAAGGAAATGGTTCCGCTGCTCGAAGCCGTCGTGAACTCGGGCCGTCCGCTGCTGATCATCGCCGAAGACGTGGAGGGTGAAGCCCTGGCGACGCTCGTGATCAACCGCCTGCGTGGCACGTTCAACGTGTGTGCCGTGAAGGCCCCGGGCTATGGCGATCGTCGCAAGGCCATGATGGAAGACATTGCCATCCTGACGGGCGGCACTCCCATCTTTGAGAGCCTGGGGATCAAGCTCGAAAGCCTGCCGATCACCGACCTTGGCCGTGCCAAGAAGGTTATCGTCGGCAAGGACAACACCACGATCATCGAAGGCGCCGGAAAGGGGGCCGACATCAAGGCCCGCATCGAGCAAATTCGACGCGAGATTGCCAACTCGACCAGCGACTATGATCGCGAGAAGCTTGAAGAGCGACTGGCAAAGCTGGCCGGCGGCGTGGCGAAGATCAATGTCGGCGCCGCCACCGAAAGCGAAATGAAAGAAAAGAAGGCACGCGTCGAAGACGCCCTGCACGCCACACGCGCGGCGGTCGAAGAGGGAATTCTGCCGGGTGGCGGCGTCGCCCTGCTGCGTGCCACCGCGTCCGTCAAGCCGAGCGGCCTGACCAATGACCAGGAGGTGGGCTACAACATCGTCGTGCGGGCCTGCCGTGCTCCGCTGACCACGATCGCCAGCAACGCCGGCCAAGACGGCGGCATCGTCTGCGAACGAGTCATCGAAGCCAAGGGTAACATGGGCTACAACGCCGCGACCGACACCTACGAAGACTTGGTGAAGGCAGGCGTCATTGACCCCACGAAGGTCACCCGGACCGCCCTGCAGAATGCAGCCAGCGTCTCGACGTTGCTGCTGACCAGCGATGCCCTGATCGCCGAGAAGCCCAAGAAGGAAGCCAAGAAGGGCGGTGCCGGCCACGGCGGCGACTACGACATGTATTAAACCCCCCGCACCAGGGGTCACAACCTCGAGAGTTTTCGCCCTCGGACGAGCCCTCTCGAGCTGATTCGCCTGCCAGCCCGTCGAACCTGCCTACGGTTCGACGGGCTGTTTTTTTGCCCCGCCTGGATCCGACATAGCTTGCGCGAATTAACTTGGCAATTCCCCTGTCTGGCGACTATTCTGGAAGGGGTCTGCGGCGCAGCGATATTTCGTCTTGCGCGGCGGCAAATCAATCGGAACAGTCTTGCTCGAACTTGCTGGAGGTTCTCCCCGTGTACGCCGTAAACTCGTGGGTGGCTCGCTTTGCTTCGATTGCACTTTCGCTGGCGACTCCTGTGGTCGTCCTGGCCGCCGATGACGGGGTGAAGAATCTGGGCGCCCCCAGCCAGAAGAACGCCACAGTCGAGATGTTCGCCGCCATGCAGAATGGCGATATCGACGTGAAGTTCATTCCCAAGGATGCAACGGAAGCGCGCGTCCTCATCAAGAACAACACTAAGCAGCCGCTCAATGTGAAGCTGCCCGATGCGTTTGCTGGTCGTCCCATCTTGGCGCAGGGGGGGCGCGTCGGCGGTGGCGGCGGCGGCGGTAACAGCGGCGGCGGCAACCAATCCATGGGCGGCGGAATGGGTGGTATGGGCGGCGGAATGATGGGTGGCGGCATGGGTATGATGAGCGTTCCGCCCGAGCAGTTGGGCCAATTCAAAGTGCCGACCGTCTGTCTTGAACATGGGAAGAAGGATCCGCGACCGCAGATTCCCTACGAGATCGTGCCGCTCGACAAGGTCACCAAGGATCCGGCCGTCGAGGAATTGTTAACCGCGTTCGGCAAGGAAAAACTCGACCAGCGGGTGACGCAGGCAGCGGCCTGGCACCTCGCTAACGACATGAGTTGGGAAGAACTCGCCGGCAAGCGGATCGAGCATCTGAATGGCACGAGTGAGCTTTGGTTCAACCCACACGAGATTCAGGCCGGCATGCACGTGGCCAGTGCGGCGATGGCATCCGCTGTCGCCGAGAAGGCGAAGAACCTGGTGCAGACGCCTGAAGAGGGCACTAAGTTCACACCGGCTGTCGAAGAGTAACAGAGTAACTGGCTGGCTTCTCGACGCCAGTTGCCAAGCTGTCAAGCTGCAGAGGCGTTTTGCCGCGAACCGCCATGGCGCAGCATCTTGCGCAGTTCCTGTTCCAGACGAAAGCGCTCGATTTGCCATTGCGATCGTTCGTTTTCGATCGCCTGCCGGCGTTCTTCGACCTGCCGCTCGCGTTCGGCCAGTTGACCCGAAAGCTGCTCGAAATCACGTAGCCGCGTGGCCTGCCAGTGCTGCAGTTGCTCCCGCTTTTCGGACACCAGGCGATGCTGGCTCGCAACCTGTTCGGCAAGTTGCTTGATTGTGGCACGTTCGCCGGCCAGATCCGCCTTTGCGAGTCGGAATTCCTCGGTCAATCGCAAGCGAATCTGGCCGAGCGTCTGCGCCAGGGCCGCCGGCGGCGCTTCGTTGCTCAATTGCGTCCAGAGCTCCTCGGTGGCCAATCGCATTTCCAGGTCGTCCTGCTGTCGACGGACAACCTCGGCGCGTAGAGCCTCGAGGGCCCCCTGGCGATTGGCCAACTCCGTCTGTTGCCGCCGGAGTTCACGCTCATCCTGTTGATGGGCTTCGCCCCAACGTCGGCGATCATCGGCAAGCTTCTTGCGCTCTGTCTCGACAAAGCGCGCGAAGGCAGCCCGCTGCTCGGCCAACTCGCGAAACTTCTCCTGCCATTGGACCTGAGCCGTCGCTAGCAGCTTTTCAGAATGCTCGAGCTGGGCGCGATAGGCTTCGAGCGCTTCCAGGCCATTCTTGGCTTCTCCCATGCCGAATCGTTCGGAAAGCCGACGGCCGGCGGCGTCAAGTTCCGCGGCCCGGCGGTCTAGCTCCTCGGCGCGCAAGCGCAAAGCGTCGTCGCCGAAAGGAACTCGTCGATCTTTGTTCGCTGCGTCGTTCGTGCGTGTAGTCGTGCCGTTCTGCTGGCGCCGCTCGAGCTCCATTTCTCGCGAGGCTAGTTCCACCTGCTGCTCTTCGAGCCACAGCCGAGCCGCGCGAATCTGATTCTCCATCGCCGCCACCCGGGCGTTGAGTTCGCTTTCGCGATGATCGATGGATTGCTGCTGGCGCTGTAAGCTCGAGGCCAGCTGAGATGCCTGCATACGCACCTGATCAGCTGTCGTGTCCGGCGCAACGCCTAGCAGAGTGGGTTCGTAAACTACCGGCTGACGCGCCTCCAGAGCAGATGATTCGGAGCTGGCTACGTGCGCGCTATCGATGCGCAGCGACTCGTCCGCTCGCGCGGCGTCGCTCGCTCGCACATTCTCCGTTCGCTCGCTGGTCATGGAACTTGAGCCCGTGCGCTGTGGGCTACCCGACGCATGCCTGGTCGGGCTGGAAAAGCCGGCAAAGTTTACCTATTCGGTTTCATCGGCCTGAGCGCCGGTAGAAGTTGAGCGAATGCCCTTCTGCGCGCGGGTGGCAGCAGCGCCAGCAGAGCAAAAAACAAAGCTCCCGGAGACCGTTTCGTCGCCGGGAGCTTGAGATCAGCTCGGATCATTGCCGCTTAGGCCTTGGCGGCATCGAGTGCCTGCTGCAGCTTCGACTTGGGCTGCACGCCCACAAACCGGTCCACCACTTCTCCCTTATGGAACAGGAGCAACGTGGGGATGTTCATAACGTTGTAGGCCTGGGCCGGGCCGGGATTGTCGTCGATGTTGACCTTTCCAACCTTGACCGAACCGCTGTACTCGCTGGCCAGCTCTTCGATCACGGGACCAATCATGCGACAGGGACCGCACCACGGAGCCCAGAAGTCCACCAATACGGGTTCGGTAGACTGCAAAACTTCCTGCTCGAAGTTTGCTTCGGTAAACTCGCTGGCATTGCCCATGATGGTCTCCTGACGATAGTTGATTCGCACTGGCGAGGCGGTCGGCGGGAGCGCCCCTGCTGCTTCCATCGGCCTTCAGCCCATGGCGGGTTGAAACGGCTGACTCGACGGAAATTATAGGGGGGTGATAGCAAGTGTCAACGAACGCGGACCTTGTCGCTGCGAGGGTCGCGGGTTCGCACGTATCCGCCCTGCTTGACCGCGGCAAAGCGGCCCCCTACGATCAACCACACCTTCCCCCTGGCGGCCGTTTCACGCTCGATCCTTCTCGCAGTAGTTCCCCCGACGAACCATCGGGGGCTGGGTACCATCATGAAGACTCGCTCGCTCCTTTCGAGCACGATGCTGCTTGCTTGTTCTTTGATTGCACAGGCCGGTGCTCAGGATAACTGGCCGCAGTTCCGTGGCGCAGAGTCCCTCGGCGTCGCCGAAGGGTCGAACCTGCCGGACAAATGGACGGCCACTGAGAACGTCGCCTGGAAGACCGACATCCGCGGTCGCGGTTGGTCCAGCCCGATCGTCTGGGGAGACAAGATCTTCGTAACCAGCGTCGTCAACCTGGGTGACGAGCCGGAGGCGAAGAAGGGGCTGTATTTCGGCGGCGAGCAGAAAGAGCTCCCCAAGGATGAACACGAGTGGAACGTGGTCTGCCTCGACCTGAATGACGGCAAAATCCTTTGGGAGAAGCCCGTCCATAAAGGTGTTCCCGCCACGACGATTCATATTAAGAACAGTTATGCCTCGGAAACGCCCGTGACCGACGGCGAACGCGTGTATGCCTACTTCGGCAACGTCGGCGTGTTCTGCTTCGATCTGGATGGCAACCCGCTTTGGGAGAAGCGAATCGAACCGCACAAGACTCGCTATGGCTGGGGCACGGCAGCTTCGCCTACGCTGTACGACGGGCGGCTGTACATCGTCAACGATAACGACGAAGAGTCGTACCTGATGGCTCTCGACGCAAAGACTGGCGAGCAGGTGTTCCGGGTCGAGCGCGACGAAAAGAGTAACTGGGCGACGCCTTACGTCTGGAAAAACAGCCAGCGTACCGAGCTCATCGTGCCCGGCACGGGCAAAATTCGCTCGTACGACCTCGAAGGGCGACTGCTCTGGGAACTTGGCGGAATGTCCAGCATTACGATCGCCCTGCCCTATTCGCGCGGCGACATGCTCTACGTCAGTTCAGGCTATGTGCTAGACAAGCAGAAGCCGATCTATGCGATTCGGCCAGGCGCCTCGGGCGACATCTCGCTCGAGGGCGATGCGACGACGAACGACTACATCGCCTGGACCCAGAAGATGGGCGGACCCTATAACCCGTCTTCGCTCCTCTATGGCGACAAGATCTATGTGCTCTACGACCAGGGATTCTTTGCGGCGTTCGACGCACTGACCGGCGCAGAAGTCTATCCCAAGAAACGCATCCCCGATGGTAAGGCATTTACGGCTTCTCCCTGGGCTTACAATGAGAAGATATTCTGTCTCAACGAGGACGGGATCACCTTCGTAATTGCAGCGGGCGATGAGTTCGAGATCCTGCACACCAATCCGCTCGCCGAGGACGACATGGGCATGGCCACGCCGGCCATCGTGGGCGACAAGCTGCTGATCCGTACCTCGAAGCGGCTGTATTGCATCGCGAAGTAGTAGTTCCACGCGGCCGCCCCTTTCGCTAGGGCCCCGACCCGGCTAACATCCTGGGTCGCACTTTCTCGCGCACCTTCACGGACGGCCCGGCCGATTCGATGGCTCACGGATTGAATCCAGCTCAGCATGAAGCGGTACACACGCTGCGCGGGCCGCTGCTAGTGCTGGCCGGCGCCGGAACCGGCAAAACACGTGTCGTCACGTATCGCATTGCCCATCTCATCAAACACGGCACGCGACCCAGCCAAATCCTGGCGGTAACGTTTACGAACAAGGCCGCCGCGGAAATGCAAGAGCGTGCGGCCGGTCTGCTCGGTAAAAAGCCGACCGAGAGGCCCGAGATCTCGACGTTTCACTCACTCTGCGTGCGCATCCTGCGGCGACACGCCCCGCGGCTGGGCTACCCGGCGCAGTTCGCGATCTACGATCGCGGAGATCAGGAAAGCGTTGCCCGCGCCGCGCTGCGCGAGATTCGCGTTCCGGACGAGGCCCTGCGACCGGGCGACTTGATCAACTTCATCAGTCGTTGGAAGACGCATTCCGTCCGGCCTGACAAAGCCGCCACGCTCGCGACCACCGACAAAGAGCATCTGGCATCAATGGCGTACCGGAGGTACCAAGCGGGGCTTAAGCAGGCTGGCGCGGTCGACTTTGACGATCTGCTGATGTGCACCGAGGAGCTGTTCGGTCAGTTTGCCGATGTGCGGGCTGCCGAAGCCGAGCGTTTCCGCCATCTGTTGATTGACGAGTATCAGGATACGAACGCCAGCCAGTACCGCATCATCAGCGCTCTCGCTGAAACACATCGCAACTTGTGCGTTGTGGGCGACGATGATCAATCGATCTATGGCTGGCGCGGAGCGGAGGTCGCGCATATTCTCCGCTTCAAAACCGACTGGCCCGACGCGAAGGTCGTCCGGCTGGAGGAGAATTACCGCTCGACTGAAGCGATCCTCACGCTGGCCAATCGGCTGATTCGCTTTAATTCGCTGCGCCACGACAAAGTGCTCCGCCCCGCCCGCACCGGCGGCGACAAGCCTCAGATTCTGCAATGCCCGGATGAGGAAAAGGAGGCGGAGACCGTCGTCGGCGATATTGCCGCCCAGCTTGCCACCGGACGCGTGCATCCCCGCGAGTTCGCAATCCTGTTTCGGACCAACGAACAGCCGCGCGCTTTCGAAGCAGAGCTACGCAAAGCCAAACTCCCCTACGTGCTCGTCGGCGGCATGTCCTTTTATGATCGCAAGGAAGTTCGCGATGTCCTCGCGTACCTTAAACTGCTCGTAACGCCCAGCGATGAAATCTCGCTCCGCCGGGTAATCAACGTGCCGGCTCGCGCGATCGGCAGCAAAGCCCAGGAGGCCTTGGTCGAGCGCGCCGTGTCCGAAGGGAAATCTCTCTGGGACGTGCTGACAGATGCCAAGCGGATCGCGGGCCTCACCGCACCGGCTATCGAATCGATGGGCAAGTTCCGCAGACTGGTCGAGCACTTTCGCGAGCGACTTGATAAGGGGCCAATCGTCGACGTGGTGACCACCCTGATACGCGAGATCGGTTATCAAGACGAGATCGCGCGTCTCTATAAGGAACCTGCCGATCAGCAGGCTCGTTGGGCAGCGGTCGAGGAAGTCGTCAACTCGCTCGGCTCCTATTGCAAACGAGCCAGGAAACCGACGCTGGCCGGCTTCCTGGACGATGTCGCCCTGGGTGATCGCGACACGAGCGACGAGAAGGAAACTCAGCTCAAGCGAAACGCCATCGCCCTGATGACCCTGCACAGTGCCAAGGGACTGGAATTCCCGCAGGTCTACCTGGTCGGTATGGAAGAGGGCCTCCTGCCGCACCGGCGGTCGGTCGAAATCGAAGGGGATGCGATCGACGAAGAACGGCGGCTGTGCTACGTGGGGATTACGCGCGCTCAAGACCGACTGACGATGTCGCTGGCCCTGTCACGCATGAAATGGGGTAAGGCCCGCGATACCATCCCCAGCCGGTTTCTGTTCGAAGTCACGGGCCAGGCGGAATCCGCCGCTGCCTCGCGAGCGGCTGTTCAACCCAAGGGACCGCATTCGCGAAGGTCGGGCAAACACGGCCAGCATCCCCCTGCCAAGGGCAAAGGTGCCGATACCCGACGGACACGCTAGGCCGAAGCAAATTCTGCCCGACGACCTTGGCGATTGGGCAAAGTCGGGTAGCCGGTTTTGCCCGGCTTGGTTAAACTTCCAAGTCGAGCTGGCCACTCGATCTTTGTCGACTCTAGCGCTGGAAGGGCTGCGATGGATCCGACCTTTCGATTCCTGCACGTGAGCGATCTGCACCTCGATGGTGTCGCGGGAGGCTTGGCTGAAGTTCCCGACCGCTTGCGAGGGCCGCTCACCGACGCGGCCTATCGGGCCGCCGAGCGCGTGTTCGACGCCGCCCTGAAGCATCGCGTCGACTTCGTCCTCCTGGCAGGTGATGTGATTGATCCGCCGGCCGCAGGCGCTCGCGGGATCGTATTCCTGAACGAGCAGTTTGTTAAGTTGGCCGAAGCCGGCATTCGCGTCTATTGGGCCGGCAGTCTGACCGATGATCTTGAGCGCTGGACCGACGCTTGGCCGCTCGCGGACAGTGTTCACCGCTTCGCCACCGACCGCGTCGAACGACTCACACACCACCGGGCCGGCGAGCCGCTGGTGGAGATCGTGGGCACGAGCCGAGTTCGCGATAGTCGTGTCCCTTGGGACGAGTTTCACGCAGACACGGAGCTCTTCACGGTCGCAGTGGTTCACGGCGAGGTCGAGGGCGAGCGACTCGCACGGCGAACCATCGGTTACTGGGCTTTAGGCGGTGAGCACGCACGCCGCACCATACTGGGCGGAACCGTGACTGCACACTACAGCGGAACCCCACAGGGACGCTCGCCGCAAGAAACGGGTCCGCATGGCTGCACGTTGGTTCAGGTCGACGACACTCGTCGCGTGCGGACAACGTTCGTCCCTACGGATGCGGTACGTTACTGCGCTGAACGGATCGTCGTGGACGAATCCGCATCGCGCGAGTCGCTACTGCCGCTATTCGAAGAACGGATGGCGGAGTTGCTGATCGATCCATTCGGCCCCGAGCTGATTGTGCACTGGCGGGTTGCCGCCGATGCACGCGTAACCCGCGAGCTGCGCTCCGGAAAAAACTCTGAGATACTCGGGCACTTGCGTACGGTTTACGGGGCTAAGAATCCCGCGGCCTGGGCGACAGCGATCGATGCCGGCGCGGCCGTGGTTCCGGGCGAGCGGTTCGAAGAAGAAACGCTGCTCGGTGAATACCTGCGCAGCACCCAACACTATCGTGAACATGCCGAAGAGTTGCTTCGCCTGGAACCATATCTTGCGGAGCATCATCTGGTTGGCAATTTGTCACCGCTGGCCGAACTGCGCGATCCGGTTGTCCGCGAGCGAGTGCTGGCCGAGGCCGCGGCCCTGGGCTTCGAACTCTTGAGCCCAGCGGAGACCCGGTCATGAAAATCACCGATATCTCCGTCAATGGATTCGGTGCGTGGAGCGGCCTGGAGCTGCGCTCGCTCTCCGAGGGACTGAACGTATTCTATGGTCCCAACGAAGCCGGCAAGACCACGTTGATGCATTTCGTGCGGGCGGTCTTCTTCGGTTTTTCGGCTGAGCGGACAGCCCGCTACCTGCCGCCGCTCTCCGGAGGCCGTCCGGGCGGGTCGTTGCAGCTCGCGTCGGGCGACATCTCTTACGTCGCCAGCCGGTTTGCCGACGAAGGCTCTCATTCCGGAGGATTGACCGTCTTTCGTGGCGACCGGCAGCTTCCCGACGGTAAGGAAACACTGTCGGCCTTACTCGGCGAGGTCGACGAACCTACGTTCAACAACGTGTTCGTGTTCGGGCTCGATGAGATTCAGGAACTCGCCACCCTTGGTGACACCCGTGCGGCAGAGGAGCTGTACGGTCTGGCCCTGGGACTCGATCGCGTATCGCTGGTCGACGTGGTCAAGGAGCTGGAATCGTCGCGCGAGCGATTACTCGCGACGGATGAGCGCCCGTCGCTCATCGGTCAACTGCACGGACAACGAGAGCGACTACAAACCGAAATCGCCGAGCTCCATCATTCCGCCTCGAGATACCTGTCCTTGTTTGCCGAACGGTCGCGCCTCGATGCGGAAATGTCGGCGCTTGAAGCCGAGCACGCTCGCTGGGAGGAACAATCCCGCCGGATCGCCCTGGCTCGCGCTCTGGGCGAACGATGGCAGCGGCGAATGCTGCTGGCCAATCGGCTCGAAACGCTGGCTTCGGCGGATGCTTTCCCCGCCGATGGTCTGGAGCGATTCGAGCGAATCGAGGCTCGGCTCGCCCTGGGTGCGAAACGGGCCCGCATTCTCAAACGCAAACGAGCCAAACTGCGCGAGCAAATCGCTGAGCTCAAGATAAACGACGCCCTGCGGCGGCACGCGTTGCGGGTCGAAGCTCTAGCCGAGCAGCAACCCTGGATCACGGCCCTGTACAAGCGCATCCAGGAACTCGAGAACGAGCTCTTGGAACTTGAAACTTCGCACGAAGAAGCTCGCGCTCAATGGGCCGCAGGCAGCAAGCATACCCTGACCCTTTCTTCCAAAGCCATCGACGAGCTCCGTCGGGCCGCGCGAGAGATGCAGGCCGCCCGGCGTGAGGCCGAAGCATTACACCAGCAATCCGCCGCCGCCGAACAGCAGGCCGAAGAAGTTCGCCGCCGCGTCGAGCAATCCCTGGGAAATACGAAGAACAAGGGTTTGACCGACGCCCTGGCCGAGGCGGGCGAACTCGTTTCGATGCTTCGCAAACGAGTGCAGCTCGACGAACGCATCACGCAAATGTCTGCGCGTCAGTCGGACCTCGAACTACAGGCCCAGGAGCATGCCGAGAACCAGATGCTCTCGACCTGGGCGCTCGCCGGCGTGGGAAGCGCATTCATCCTGGGCTGTGCGCTGGTGCTGCTTTACGTGTTTGGAAAGCTGCTACCGGGCACCCTCGGCGACTCCCTCGGCTGGCCCGTGCTCGTCGGGGGCTTCGGCTCGATGATCGCTTCGTGGGCCTTTAAGGCATACCTCGAGCGTTCCGGCGAAACCCGCCTCGACAAGTGCCACCAGCAACTCATGCTGCTCAACGATCAGATCAAGCAAGCTCAAGAAGAGCGCGACGAACTCGACGAGCTGTTGCCGCGCGGCGGCGGTCCGCTGGTGTCTCGCCTGCAGGCTGCCGAGAGGTCGCTTGCCCGGCTCGAAGAGATCGTGCCGCTGCAAGGCGAAGCCGAATCGGTAAACGCCGCGGCGGCTGGGGCCCGCGACCAATCGACCAAGATTCGCGACCGCTGCCGCGACACGCGACAACGCTACAAACGCCTGCTCGCCGAGCATGGCCTGCCGACCGACTTGCCCCCCAAGCAGCTCAAAACGTATGCCCGCGGTCGTCAACACACCGCGAGCCTCGATGCCGCGGTGGTCGAGAAGCGCTCCGAGCTGAACCGCAATCGCATCGAATTCGACTCTCTCACCGGCCGCATCACGCAGCTCGTAGGGCAAGTCGGTATCCGTCCGCGCAGCGAGCGACCGCTCGAGCAACTGCAGCAGTGCATTTCCGAGCTGGCCGAACAGCACTCGCTCGACAAACAGCGCAAGGAGACACTCCGCCAGATCGCGAAACTGAAACCTCGCTGGCTGGAACTGGCAAAGACACGAGGTCGACTGCGACGCGCTCGTGCGGCACTCCTGCGAAAGGCAGGAACGTTTGACGAGGTTGAGTTTCGTCGCTTGGCCGCTTTACAGGCCGATGCTCTGCGGATGCGGGGCGAACATGCCCAGCTCGAACGGGAGATCGCCTCCGCGTTGCACGGTGATCAGAACCTGCCCGTCGGCGAGTGGCTCGCGGAGGGGGAAGACCTGGATCGGCTCGATCTACATGCTCAGGAAGCACGCCGGGCAGCAGGAGCCCGTCTGAGCGAGGCCACCGAGCGTCGCGGCGAACTCAATCACCGGCTTAAACTCCTGGCCGAGGACCGCCAGCTTGCGGAGAAGCAACTCGAACTGGAAATTGTTGAGCAGCGGTTGGTCGAAGCCCTCGAGCGCTGGAGAGTGCTGGCCGTAACAAATCTGTTGCTGGTGGCGGTCCGCGAGTTCTACGAGCGCGAACACCAGCCGCAGGTCCTCCGCGACGCTTCGACGTACCTCAAAAAACTCACCGGCGGCAGGTACTCGCGGGTTTGGACTCCGCTAGGCGCACACGAACTTCGGATCGACGAACTCGACGGACGCAGTCTGCGCGTGGAAATGCTTTCCAGTGGCACCCGCGAACAATTGTTTTTGGCGCTGCGGCTGGCGCTGGCCAGCGCCTTCGCCCGACGAGGGATCGACTTGCCGCTAGTGCTGGATGACGTTCTGGTGAACTTCGACGTGATTCGCTCGCGCGCCGCCGCGCTCGTGCTTCGCGATTTCGCCAAGCGAGGCCATCAAGTGTTGCTGTTCACCTGCCACGAACACATCGCCAAGCTGTTCCGCAATGTAAAGGCCGACGTCCGCAATCTGCCGGATCGTACCGGAGCGGTCGAAGCGCCGCCGCCGCGAGAAGTAGAAGAGCCCGCGCCGGCGGAAGCGAAGGCTTCGCCGGAACCGATTGTAGAGGTCGTACCCGAACCTGTGATCGCGCCCGTCCTTGAAGTGCCCATCGTATACGAGACGGAGTTCGTCGAAGAGGCTGAGATTGAAGTCGTGGCGGTGCCGGTGATCGAAGTCGTTGCACCTCCACCTCCACCGCCCGAGCCGGTCGTCCCGCGGCCCGCCCCTACCCCGCGCAAGAGACGCCGCCGAGTGCTCCAGCGACTTGAGCGTCAGCGCTGGTCCGCCGAGGAGTTCGACGGCGAACTGCAGGATCGCGTGCGGCGCGATCTGTGGGTTGATGAGGACGGCGAACTTGTCGAGGCCAGCGACGAACACGCTGCGTAGCGCGGCACCTCAAGACAAGTGCGTTTCCAGCCATTCGTACACGCGGCGCTCTGCCAATGGCGGAATCGTGTGCCCCTCTCGGTGATTAAACAGCCCCACGCGTCGCGGTTCGCCGTAGAAACTGTAGACCGGCATCACCGACTCGATGAACGGCCAGCTGCGAGCGCCATCGGCCGAGTCGCCGCCGATCAGCAGAAACGCCCGCGGCGCGACCATTGCCAGGAGTTCGTGGTGGTTGCGGCCCAGGTACTCGTCGTCCCCCCAGTACCAGGGCGCTTCCCAATTGGAGTACTGCAGGCCGATCCCGCCTTCGCTGCTCACGGTAGCCTTGATGCGATCATCGAATGCGGCCAGGTACAGGGCCTCCTTCCCACCGAGTGAGTGCCCCGCGCAACCAATCCGTTTGGGATCGACTTCATTCATCGTCACGAGCACGTCGACGGCCTTCTGTCCGTCATGCAGCATTTTGGCGATGCCGCGCGAGGCGGGATGCCGCCGCTTGAACTGCTCGACCTGTCTCTTGAAACTGGTACGGGGGAAATCGTCCCACAAGAAACAGCGCGGGCAGATGACAACCATGCCCCGCCGGGCCAGCTCCAGGCCCCAGGCGGCTTCCTTTCGTTCCGTGAGGCCGGCTCCCTGGCGGTTCGTTTCATCGGTCGTGGAGTGAAACACCACCACAGCGGGCAGCCGTTGGTTGGGCTTGCGCGGCATGAGCAGGTAGGCGTCCGTGTCGACGCCACGCTCCGACTCATAAGTAATCCGCCGCCGCATAATGCCGTCAATCAAGTCCGATTCGCGAATCTCGAACGTGGGCGGCGGCCCCACTCGCAGTTCTTCGAGCGCACCAATCAATTCCATCCACTGCCGGCGCTGGTAGTCGCGATGCTGCTCCCAATGCTGCACTGTGCGAATTGGGTTGCGGCCTGGATCAACCAACAGCGGCACCAAGGAGGGCGTTCCCTCAGGCACCACGGCCGGCGGAGTCTGCACCTCCTTCAGCCAGGGAACCGTGCGGGCATTGGGAAGCGGCTCGGCATCGACCTGCGTTCCCGCAACCGCACCGCCGATTGCGGCCAACGATGCTTTGCCGAATTCGCGTCGCGAGAGCGTCATCCTTCTGTCCTCTGCGATGTCTATTTGTCGCCGGATGCGCCGAGCGTACCGGGAATTCGCTCTTCCAGGTAACGCCAATTCTTGACGAATCCGATCAGGTCGGCGAGTTGCTGATGCGACAGATGCTTTTCGAAGCCTTCGGGCATCAGCGAGACGCCGCTGGAACGCAGCGACTCAATATCGGCTCGGAGCAGTGTCAGCGTCTTATTCTCCGGTTGCCGCAGCGTCACCGACGACGAGGTTTCGGCGGCAATCAACCCGGCATGCACGTTTCCGTCGCTCATCACGACGACGTAACTCACGTAGTTGTTGTCGATGGCCTGATTGGGATTCAGAATATCCGTGAGCAGTTGGGCTGCCGACTTGACCCGCGAATCAGAGATATCCGGCGCCACGTCGACACCGACGTCGCCAATATGATGGCAAGTGGCACAGTGCTGGCGGAACAGCGCTTTGCCAGCCAAGACGTTGGGCGTCAAGGTTAGCGCTCGCTGATATTCGGCCAGCACCGACTTGCGCTCGGCAGGAATCTCCGCGGTAAGGACTTTTGACGCCAGGTCGCGCACTGTTGCATCACGGTGCTTGAGAAGTCGAGTCTCGACGCCGACTCCCAGTTCGCCGCGCGGAATGGCTTTCTCCTCCACCGCCTGCAACAGCGCCGCAGCAGCCCCTGGCTGCCAACAGAGAGTTTCTCGAATTGCGGCGCGAACCGACGGAGTCTGCTCGGGGTAAGTCGCCAGCAAATCCCCCGGCAACTCGTCGTCCGACTGGCCAATAAGCGATCTGGCAGCTTGCATGCGTAACGCTTGCGAACCGCTCGATCGCAACACAGCAAGACACGCTTTCTTGCTATTCGGGTCGCGTGCGTGCGCAAGCATCTCGAGCGCCAACTGGCGGTCGGCCTCCAGAAGAGAGTCATCACCGGCCATGAGCGAGCATTGCTCGAATGCAAAGCTCAGGAGTTGTTTCGCCGAGCCCGCCTCGGGTGGCGTTTCCAAGAAATCGAGGATCGGCTGACCGCGACTTGCGCAACCATCGGCTACGCCGCAGACAACTGCCAAACTCGCAACCGTAAGTTGCTCGCTTGGTTGAGGACCCAGACCTCGACGGAAGTCGGCCAGATCGCGGCGTGCGCCAACAACCTCCGCGAGTTGACGGATCGCAATCACATCGGCGTCGTTCGCATGCCGACCCAAGAGATCGTCGGCCAGCAGCATCTGGTGAATGACAAGATGCATTGCCCCAGGATCGGCCAGACTCACCGCGGCACGCGTCCACAGATCGGAGGCATCCCGCAGGCAAATCCTAGCAAGGGATTCCGCAACTTCAGTAGATTCCCCGTCTAAACTCAACGCCACCTGAAACCGCAGGCGGGCGTCGGCATCTTCGGCCAGGGCGATGACCTTCTCGCGCAGCCCATCATCGGCCTGCCGAAAACCCTCGCTCAACAAGACGGCATACTCACGTACACGGGCGCTGCAATCATCAAGTGCGGTTGACAGCACCTCTACTGACAATTCATCCAGGCCTGAAATAGCGGCCAGAGCAGCCACCTTACTCGCTGGAGAAACGTCTGCTCGCAACACACCCGCCAGGGGTTCAATCGCTGCCTTGTCCCCACGCTCATAGAGCAGCCGGGCCGCGGTCTCTCGCTGCCAGGCATGCTCCTGCTTCAGCCGCGCGACAAGTTCGGGCGTCGTGGCCGTTGATAGCGTTGCGGCGGACTGAGCTTTGAAGCCCTTCGGCACGATCCGATAGATCCGCCCGCGATCCTCGCCCAACCGTTGATCTGGACGATGCTGAAGTTCCTCGGGCATGTACTGCGGGTGCTCGATCACCGCGCGATACATATCCACGACGTACAGCGCGCCGTCCGGTCCCCACTCGAGATTCACTGGCCGGAACCAGGAATCTCGCGACGCGAGAAACTCTCGGCCGGGAGTGGCAGGTTCCGCCTTGAACGAGGCTCCATTTGGTGAGAGCCGTTCGCGGTGCACGAGGCTGCCCGTCGGTTCGCAGGTGAAACTGCAGCCGCGATAGCCGGGGCCCAGAGCGCTCCCCCGGTCGATTTCAATGCCGCAGGCGGCCGTGAACTGACCGGCGTGCAGATTCGACGTGGTCCAAGCCCTGGTCAGTGGATAAACGTGCGACTGTTCACCCGCGGCGACAACCGGCTGCAGCACTGCGGGAATCCCGGCGAGTGGATTGCGCTCCAGATAGCGGTTTTCGAGCACCACATGGTCGAGCGGCTGTCGATTGCTGCAAACGAAACGCCGGCCGAACTCGTCGCTCGTATTGCCAAACTGACCGTTTCCGCTGATGGCCTCGCAAGCTCCCTCACGCGGCTCGAAGCGAAAATCACGCCCGCTGATCTCAACCGGCTTTTCATTGGCCTGCCGTAGATTCTCGACAACACCCCCCATGAGGCCGTTGGCGATCGAGACCCGGTTGTCCAGGCCGAACCGCGGATGGTTGGCGCGAAGCTGTGGATTGCCTTCCGTGAAGCCGCGATACCACGTTTCATGCAGGTCCGCCCGGCCGTCACCGTCGGTGTCTTTGAGATAGGCGACTTCGCCGGCCAGCGTGACGATCAGTCCGCCTTGCCAGGGCTGGACGCCATTCGCAAACAGCAAATTGTCCGCAAACACTTGCGATGTCTCGTAACGGCCGTCTCGGTCGGTATCCGAGAGCAGGCGAATTTGCGACTGTGGCCCCTTTCCTTCGGCTGGACCATTGGGATAGTCGCGCATTTCCACGACCCACAAGCGGCCGTCCTCGTCGAAGCGTATCGCCACCGGATCGATGACTTCCGGCTCGGCGGCGATGAGTTGGATCTCGAGACCTTCGTCGAGCTGAAAAAAGCCCAACGATTCCTCAGGCGAAATGGGACTTACCAGATCGGCAGCCGCAACAGACGACGCTATTCCAACCAGCAGGCAAATTGCCCCAATTGTCTGACGCAATCGACTTCGTTCGCAGGCGGCATCCATGGAGGGCTCACGGCTGTCCACAGGTCCAATTGTTCTCGATTGGCCATCTTGGTCCGCGCCGCCGTGCCCGTCAACCACGCGTGATTCCGGGATATTTCACGCCCCAAATTGCCCGGCATTACCAGTGACCAATCATCCGATTCGAAACCGGTGGGCTGATGGACTCCAGTATGCGTGACAACGGAGTCGACGCGGAGCCGAACGGGGCGGCTATTCAGTCTGTCAGGGCGAACCGCAGCCGGCGGACCTGCATCTCGAACTGAAGCGCGAGGTCGCCGGATCCGGAGACTTTAAGCGCGAGGTCCGCGTCGCGGCCGCCCGCGAGCCGGGACTGTATCCGTCGGCTTGACAACGCCGCTGAGAACGGTTAATTCCAGCGTCGAACGAAGAGAATCCACAGCAGACGGCTGCAGATTCCAGCATAGAGCGGAGCGAAAGGCCCCAAACCTCAGAGCGAGAAAAGTGGAGACGAAGGGGATCGAACCCTCAACCCCCGGCTTGCAAAGCCGGTGCTCTCCCAATTGAGCTACGTCCCCAAAGTGTGCCGCGCGGCTGAGGCCGCAACGGCTGAAGAGGCTGCCCGCTGCCATGCTGGCTGATCGCCCCCTCAAGTTCCCTCGCCAGCGGTCGAAAAAATGGGCGCACGAAGATTCGAACTTCGGACCTCGTCCTTATCAGGGACGCGCTCTAACCAACTGAGCTATGCGCCCGGGGCGTAAGGGTTTGCCCCTTGGGAATTTCGTATTTTAGGTACCCCGTGCTGGCTGTCAATTCGTACCAGTATACCACCGCCGACAAACAGCGACGGCGATCCCCCTCCGCCCCGCCGGTTCACCCGTATTTTCGTGTAAAATCCTCGATCCCTGCGGTAGGATGCAAGCCGCTGCTGGCGCCCCTCGAACCGCGCCAGACGCCACAGGCGGATCAGTTTCACTTTTGCTCATGCATCAGCCGAAGATAGACTGCGCCTATCTGTTCGAACCCGGGTCGCGCTCCACTGGCTAGCGCCGCTATCTGACCGAGGGAGGAATCACGTCGATGACCATCACGCTTCGCAAAACCCAACTGGTGGCCTCGCTGGCCTTATCGCTCGCGTGCGGCCGGGCAGCACTGGCCGCCGCAGGCCCCACCGCGATCGATGCACTCTCGTTGCAACCCATGCAGAAGGACGTCGAGATTGAACGTCCCACGGCCGAGGAAGCAAAGAAGTGCACCATTAAAGCCGAGGGCAAGAAAGGCTGGGTGGTTCGCGACGCCGGCGGCCAGATCCTGCGTACGTTCAGCGACACAAATGGTGACAACATTGTCGACCAGTGGTGCTACTACAAGGACGGCGTCGAGGTTTATCGCGATATCGATACAAACTTCAATCGAAAGGCCGACCAATGCCGCTGGATGAATACCGGCGGTTCGCGGTGGGGCGTCGATCGCGACGAGAACGGCAAAATTGACTTTTGGAAAACCATTTCGCCCGAGGAGGCCACGGCCGAGCTCGTCGCCGCCATGCGCGATGGCGACCGGGAGCGGTTCGAGAGAATTCTGCTCAATGCTAACGAACTCAAAACGCTTGGTGTCAGTCCTGAAAAGGCCGACGCCCTGTCGAAGAAGATTCAAATGGCGCCCGCTAGCTTCGCCAAGCTAGCAACGACCCAGAAAGTTATCGGCCCCAACTCGAAATGGGTCTCCTTCGGCGGTATGCAGCCAGGCCTGGTGCCCGCCGGCACCGACGGTTCCACCAACGACCTGACCGTCTATGAGAACGTGATGGCGATGGTCGAGACCGACGGCAAGGCCGCGCCGCTTTCGGTCGGCACCCTCGTACGCGTAGGCGATACCTGGCGGCTCATCGATTTGCCCACTACGTCTGAACAGGGTACCGAGCCGTTCTTTTTCCCAATGCCCAAACCGCAAATGCAGGATGGGGCCCCGCTAGCTGGCAATGGTCAGCCCTCCGAAAACATGCAGAAGATCATGGAAGAGCTGCAAAAGCTGCCAGATCTTGCTAGCAGCACTCCGGCCGACCACGCCAAACGCGTGGAATTGACCAAACAGGCGGCGGTCGAGGATCCCGAAAACCGCACGCAGTGGTACCACCAGATCGCCGATACCCTGAGTGCCGCGGTGCAGACCGGCGGCTACGAAGAAGGCATTATCAAACTTCGTGAACTGACGGACGAACTGGCCAAGGATCCGAAGGACGAAGAGCTGGCGTTCTACTATGAGTGGCGCTGGATGACTGCTCAACACGGCAGCGAACTAGCGAAGCCGGGCACCGATTTCCCCAAGATTCAGGAGCGATGGATCGGCGACCTGACGGCCTTCGTCGACAAGTCAAAAAAGTATCCCCTCTCGGCCGAAGCCCTGATGGAACTTGGCATCTCGCATGAATTCGGCGGCGATGAGGCCAAAGCCCTCGAAGCCTACAGTTCCCTCGTGAAGGACTTCCCCAGTTCGCCGATGTACACCAAAGCACTCGGAGCAAAGACTCGTCTCGAGGCGCCCGGCAAATCGATCGGGCTGAAGGGTAAAGTCGTCGGCAGCGGCCAGGCTTTCGATCTGGCCAGCCGTCAGGGCAAGGCCGTGCTGATCCAGTACTGGGCCACCTGGAGCGACCTCTCCAAGGCCGACATGCCGCTACTTAAGGAGTTGCGGACCAAGTACAAGGATCTCGAGGTGGTCGGCGTATGCCTCGACAACGATCCGCAAGCAATGATGGCGTACCTAAAGCAGAACGATCCCCGCTGGCCGCAGCTCTTCGAAGAGGGTGGCCTGGAAAGTAGCCGCTATGCAGTCGAACTCGGCATTCAGATCGTGCCGACCATGATCCTGGTCGACAAGCAAGGCAAGGTCGTCAACCGGAACATCCGAGCCGACGAGCTCGAAGCCGAGTTGCAGCGGATCTTGAAGTAACCCTGGTTGCAGCAGCAAGCCCCGTGGAACGCAAGTTGCGAGGGGCTAAACGCAAAAGGCCGCGCTTTCGCGCGGCTTTGCTGTTTTCCTGGGGGAGATTAGTTTTCGCGCCCGGTCTCTGTTAGCCCGGCTGCTAGCAATTCCGGCTTACCAGCCCCAATGCTTATTGCGGCGTTGGTGGACACCACCGATATTGCCCGGTCCAGCTCCCGGCCGCTTCTTCTTGTTGTACTTGGTGGCGCGGGTGGCCCGGGGCGTATTCTCACGCGTATCGGGCGTCTTGCGGATGCGGCGGAAGTCGTGTTCGTCCCCATTCAGGTCTTCGGCGGTCATTGGCGATCTCCTCACGTTTTGGGTGAAAACTGCGGCCTACCAGGGCCGGCGAAACCCTATTTGGCAATCGGCGTGCCAGCACCGGTTTCGCGAGGTCCAGCGGCATCGTGTGGTGCCAGCCGACTCGGCCGTAACAATCGCGACAACGCGCAATTTCAAGCACTTACATCCGAAATGACGCACTTCTCCGGTTCTGGAAAAAATTTCTCAGCTCGCGTTTTCCAGCCCGCGCGGACCCTCTGGAAACTCCCTAATTCAGTGAGGTTTCACTATTTTGGTGAAACGCCCCAGGCCCCCGATTCAAGCGCGCAAAACCACTTAGAAAGGTCGGAACTCGCACCCTCGAAGGCGCTCGGGTAGCGCCCGCGCAGGCTTGAGTAAAGCCTTGCACTTTCTGCAAAATTGCACCCCGAACGAGCCCCCCGGAAACGGGCGGATCGACGCTGGCGCACGGCGATTTCTGAGTCCGTAAAGACCTATCTCATAAGCACTTCCAAAGGATGCCCTGAACGATCACCCGACGGTCTGGCAGACCATGGCATGAAAGTCGCTATTTGTCGCCGTGCGCCCGGCGTCTGGATTCAGGATGAAGCCAGCGGCGGTGCGAGCGGCGCGTAATGTCAGACGAAGGGATTCGTAGGAGACTAAAGCGAATGGCGTACCTTGAATCGTCCGTGCTCGGATCGGCCCTGGCCCTGCTGCAAATAGTCGGGCTTTTGAGCGCCTGGTTGGCCAGGCTGAGCGAGGGCTCGACCCAACAGGCATGGTGCCACTGGCTTTTCGTTGGTTGCCTGGCAGTAATCGGATTGGCCACGATGGTCTTCGTGGCCGCTGGTACGAAGCACTGGCTCCCTTCAGGCGCCACGCTATCGGTGATGGTGCTTGCAGCCGTCTGGGACTTCCGGGCCCACGCGACCCCTTCTGGACGATAGGGCAGCCGACTAGTCGACTGTCTCCTCCGTTCGTTTAGCCCGCCCCCATGGCTAAAGGGGCTGCTAGCAGCGCGATTGCTTGCGCGCGCCTTTCTTTTCGAAAAACCGGCATCGCCGGAAAAAAGCTCCCCTTCGCTACAACCGGCAACCGACACCTATAGTCAGGTGTTACTGCCTGCCGGCCGTGCGCTGGCCTCCGCAGACACCTCAAACCGGTCTTACTGCGAAATAACGGAGCTTGCCGCTTCGCTGGGCAGGTTCCATTCAACGGATGCAAGTGCAGCATTCACTCATGGAGGGGGGACATGCGACGGACTTTGTTTAGCCTGGCGATCGCGATCATCGCCATCACCGCGGTCGCGGCGCGAGCCGACGATCAGCAAGATCAGGCGGTTGCTCAGCAAATCGCCCAGATCCTCCGCGACAGCGGAGAAATGCGCGACTACAGCGTCGGCGTGAAGTACAAGGAAGGCACCGTGTGGCTCACCGGTCGCGTGTCCAGCAACCAGCAGATGCAGGCCGCCCTCTCCGTCGTCAGCGACATCGAGGGGATCAGCCAGATCGTCAACAACATGAGCGTCGCCAAGGGTAAGGCTGGCCTCAAGCAACCGGCTGCAGCCCGCCGAGTCTCGGCCACCAGCGCCGATTTGGCGATGCCAGGCCAGGCTGCCCAGCAGATGCCCCAGATGTCGCCGCAGCAGATGCAGCAAATGCAGATGCAAATGCAGCAGATGCACCAACTGCCCCCCGGTGAGGCTCCCGGGGCTGGCGGAGTGGCGCCTGCCGGTTACAACCATCTGGCCCGCAAAGCAGCTCGGCACGCTTGCCCTCCGGGCATGTACGCTCCGGCAGGTGGCGGTGGCGGAAATCCGCCGGCTTACGACCAGCCACACATGCCGAACTATGCCTGGCCGAGCTACGCAGCTTCTCCGAATTACGCGGCGTTGACCTATCCTCAGCAATATTCGCCGACCGCGTGGCCGTATATCGGTCCGTTCTATCCCTATCCGCAGGTGCCACTCGGCTGGCGCAAAGTCGCTTTGGAATGGGACGACGGCTGGTGGTTCCTCGACTTCTACGATCGCAGCCACCACTAGTTGAACGGCTAGCAGGTAGCAACCGAAAGGCAATCGGTCCCGCGCTGACAGCATGCTGCAGCGCGGGACCTCTGTTTTTGACGTTGCCCAAATTGCTTCGCGTTGCGATCGCGGCGTGTGAACGGTGAAAGAATCCTAAATTTCGGCGCAACCGGAAAAACCCGCAAGTTTCTCCCAGCCCCACTCGATAACTAGGGCTACAGGTCGGAGGGCGCACCTCCGGAACCCACGAGTGTTTGAAGGAAACCGAGTCATGGCAAGCAAGTCTTCCGGCAAGATGGCAACGATGCTCGTGGGCCTGGCCCTGGCAACCGCCAGTGGGTGCGGGGGAGTGGCCGGTCCGAACCTGGGCGTGTTCGGCGTGCCGATTCCGGTGAGCCCCTACTTCATGGACAAGAAAGAGGACGAGTGGTGGATGAAGGAACGCTATGAGCGGGTCCCCATCCTCGGTCCCTTGACGCAGGGCGGACCCGTGCAGGCACTCGATCCCCCCAGCGATGATGAGGTGATGCGAGCCCTGGAACGGGCCCATCCGGTCGAAGGTGGTTTGCCGATGATGCACGAAGTGCAGCGTAACAACGTGCGAATCATCAAGGAGAAGATCGCCGACTACATCGATCCGCCACGATTTTATCCGCTGATCGGTCCGGCTCAGCAGCACCACGCTCACTATAAGTGCACGGTTTACTACACCGAAGTCACGCGAGTCGGCTGGCCGCTGCCGTATACCACTCGCAATGAAGACGCTCGCGAAGTTATCTATGTCGACCACAACCACTTCCACATGGTTGGCAACGTGGAAACCGGCTCGGTCGACTACTAACGATCTGCCAGCAAGGCTAGCGAGCTCAACACGAAGAACAGAGAGCCCCGATCCTCACACCAGAGGGTCGGGGCTCTTTCTATTGCGCGTCGCGAAGTGCGAGTAAGTTCAGAACCGCCCTTGCAGTTGAACCGTCGCCGCGGCTACGATTCCCGCCGCAAAATGGGGATATTATCCATCTTCGCGGCGAGAGAAATTGTGACTCGGTTCATTATTCCAACATTGCTGTTGTTGCTGGCCGGTGTCGTACCGTGTGCGGTCGCGGCCGATCCTGACGCACAGTTCGCGGCAGCCGCCGAACAATACCAGCAAGGTCAGTGGCAAGCCGCGGCCGACGGCTTCGCGGCACTTGTCGCGGCCGACCCAAGCTTCGCCCGCGCGGCCGACGCGCACTTCTTTTGCGGCGAGGCTCTCGTCCAACTGCAAAAGTGGGAGGAAGCCCGACCGCACTTCGACGGCGCGCTAACAGCCGATCCCACCGGCAGGCACGCCAGACAGTGCCAGTTTCGTAGCGGCGAAGCCGCGTTCATGTTGGGCGACGATCAGTCCGCACTTCCTCAACTAGCTGCGTTCGTGCGCGATCATCCCACCGATGAACTTAACTCGTTCGCGCTCGTCTATCTCGGCGATCTCGAATTGCTCGGTGGGCGACCGGCAGCGGCTGAACAGCATTACCAGCGGGCGCTCGCCAACTACCCGAATGGCCCGATGGCCGCGGAGACGCACTTTGGTCTCGCACAATGTCATCATCAAGCGCGGCGGTTGCCACAGGCGCGGGACGCCTACCGGCAGGCGGTCGGACTCGGTGGCGACGTGGCCGAACCGGCACTCGTGCAACTCGGCCTTGTCGAGAACTCGCTGGGAAACTTTGCCGCGGCGCAGCAGGCCTCGGAACAGCTGCTGGCCAACTATCCCCAAAGCGAGTTCCGCGATCGCGCACAGTTGGGTCGCGGCTATGCCCTCTACAAGCAAGGTCAACTTCCCGAGGCAATCGCGTCGTTCACCGAACTGGTCGCGCGACCGGGCGTCGAGATCGATGCAGCCTACCTGCTGGGACTCGCCCAGTCCGCGACCGGCGATTGGACCGCCGCCGCGGAAACTCTGAAAGGCATTCAGCTCGACGACTCGCATGCGCTGGCCGCGGCCGTCGCCTATCACTCGGGCGACGCCTTGCTCCGTACAGGAAAGCTCGACGAAGCCGCGGCAGCCTTCGATCGTGTCGTTCAGCAACATGGCGCCTCGGCATGGGCCGACGACAGCCTGATGGGCAAAGCTCGCGTCGCAATCGAGCAAAAAGACGCCGCCACCAGCCTCGAACTCGCGGACGCGCTATTGGCCCAATTTCCGGACAGTCCGCTGGCGCAGCAGGCCCGCCTGGCAAAGGGCCAGGCTCTGGCCGCGCTTGAAAAACCTGATGAAGCGATCGCCGTTCTCGAACCACTTTTGAACGACACGGCCGCGGGCCAACAAGCCACAGAGCTGCGTGATCGAGCGCAGTCAATCGTGGCCCTTGGCCAAGCCAAGCTCGGCGAGTTTGACGAGGCCCGGAAGGCCGTCGAAGAGCTGGCGCAAGACCCGGCCGCCTCGCAGTTGGCCGACGAACTCAAGCTGCGTGTCGGCGAGATGGCGCAAGCGGCTGGGAAGTCCGACGTGGCGAACGACCTGTTGGCCGGCGTCTCGGAAAGCTCGACCCAACTGGCCGACCGGGCGAAACAAGGTCTTGGCTGGAACCACTTCGAAGCCGGGCGCTGGGAAGAAGCGGCCGCGGCCTTCGACGAAGTGCTGAAGAGCGGCGTAACCGGGCCAGCAGCCGCGGAAGCCTCGCTGCTCAAAGCTCGCGCGCTCGAACACTTGCAAAAAGCCGATGACGCCCTGGCGATGTACCAAGAGGTCGCCGAGAAATACGCCGACACGCCGCGTGCAGCCGAGGCGCTCCATCGCGCGGCCCATCTACTCGAAGGCCAAGGCGCTGCGGACCAGGCGACCTCGCTCTACGCGCAACTTCTCGAAAAGTTCCCGGACTATGCGGCCCTGGATGAAGTCCTGTTTCGCGAGGCCTGGCTATCGCGCGACAAGGATCCCAAGTTTGCCAGCCAGCTGCTCGAGCGAATTCACGCAGAATATGCCACGAGCCGCGTCGCGCCCGAGGCGACACTGCAGCTTTCGGAGTTGCTCGTCGGTGAAGGACAACTCGACCGCGCCGCCGAGCTTCTGCGCGAGGTGACCAGGCCGGATGCACCTGCGGAAGTTCGGCCGCGGGCGTTGTACCTGGAGGGTCAGCTTGAGCTGGCGCGGCACAACCTTGATGGCGCACTCAGGCCGCTCGAGCAGCTCTTGCGAGAGCATCCCGAGAGCGCCGAGGCCTTGGCCGCGGAATATCTGCGCGGCGAAGTCGCCTTTCGAAAGGGCGACTATCAACAGGCCGTAACACTGCTGTCGCGGGTCGGCGAAAAGGCCCGAGGTCGAACCGACGCCTGGCTGCCAACGGCGGAGCTGCGCAGGGCGCAAGCCTTGGCGCAATCAAAACAGTGGGCCGAGGCAGCCGAGGCAGCCAAGAGTATTGCCGGCCAGTTCCCCGACTTCACCGAGCAATACGAGGCAGACTATCTGGTAGGCCGCGCGGCTGCCGCTCAGGCAGAGTTTGACGAAGCGCGAAACTGGTACGCCAAGACAATTGCCGCACCGGCGGCCGCGGGCACCGAAACGGCCGCCATGGCCCAGTGGATGACAGGCGAAAGCTATTTCCACCAGCAACAATATGCCTCCGCGCTCGACGAATACCTGAAAGTAGGGAGCGAGCACGCCCGATGGCACGCCGCGGCCCTGCTGCAAGCCGCCAAGTCGCATGAAGCGCTGGGCCGCTGGCAAGACGCCGCCGCCGCCTATGGCGAGCTCACCCAGCAGTATCCGGATAGCCCGCTGGCGGCCGAAGCCTCGCAGCGGCTTACGGCGGCGCGGGCTCGTGCGGCGGCGCCTCCGAATCCGCCCAGCACGCAGCAATAAGCAGTTAACCGAATTTTTCGAGGCATGGATGCTATGAGTTCCCTCCGATCGATCCGCTATTGGGGACTGCGAATCGCAGCGATCGTCGCACTTCTCGCCGTAGTTCGCGGAGCATCCTGGGCGCAGGATGCGGTGCCCGCTGAGCCAACCGCCGCAGCTACGGACAATGCTGGCATTGGCACGGTGACTTCCCAGAAAAGTCTGTTCCAGATCATGCAGAGTGGCGGGGTGATGATGATCCCGCTGCTCGTGTGCTCGTTCATAACGCTCGTATTCCTGTTCGAACGCGCGGTGAGCCTCCGCAACGGCAGGATCATTCCCCGACCCTACGTGAAGCGATTTTTGCACCAGGTGCGCGAGGGGAAACTTGACCGCGACGGAGCCGTGGCCCTGTGCGGCGAAAGCAACAGTCCGATTGCCGAAGTGTTCGAAGCCGTGGCCAAAAAATGGGGCCGCCCCTCGGTCGAGATCGAACAAACGATCATCGATGCCGAAGATCGCATCACGCCTGACCTGCGCAAGTACACGCGGCTCTTCAGCGCCGTCGTGACCATCAGCCCTCTCTTGGGGCTCTTGGGAACGGTGATCGGCATGATCCGGCTCTTCGACGCGATCTCCGGAGCCGACGCGATGGGTCGCACCGAGCTGCTGGCCGCTGGGATCAGCGAGGCGCTACTCACCACCGCGGCCGGGCTGTTGCTGGCGATACCCGCGCTCTGCATCCACCTGTACTTCATTGGCCGAATCGAGCGGCTGCTGATGACGATCGATGACCTGTCCCAGGAGTTGGCCGGCATGATCTCGGCCGAAGCGCTTGCCGACGACCGGCGCGGGCGCACAAAGTCTCGTCCCACAACCGCGGCATAGGACGCGCGCCGTTTCCACGCCCCCCTACTCTTGTTCCAGTGGCGATTGCCCGCGAGAACGACCATGGCCCTTCGCACGCACGTCGAAGAGATTCCGCAGCTCAACCTGACGTCAATGATCGACGTGCTGTTCCTGCTGATCATCTTCTTCGTAGTTGGCACCGAGTTCATCAAGGCCGAACGGCAGATCGAGCTGCAATTGCCGCAGGTTTCCAAGAACGAAGCACTTTCCGCCGCGCCCGAGAAGAAAGTGATCAACATCTATCGCGATGGGCAGATCACTTACGAGCGGCAGGAAGTCAGCCTCGAACAACTTCAGGCACAACTCAAAACCGCGCGCGAAAAGTATCTCGGCCTGGGCGTTCTCGTACGAGGCGATGCCTCGGTCCCCTTCGAGCGCGTGGCCAACGTTCTCAGCACGTGCAAGCAAGCGGGCATCCAGGATCTGGCCATCTCCGTCGAACTCGCGCAAACGGCCAAGCATGCAGTTCGTTAGCTCCCTACTCCCCGACGGCTGGCACGATCCGCAGCTCGCAAGATGGGCGGTGTGGGGCGGTCTCGGCGTGCTCACGCTGGCACTGTTGGTGCTGATTGGCACTCGCTGGGGCCAAAAGCCACTCGGCAAGTGCATCGCCCTGTCGCTGCTCGCGCACGTCCTACTGGCAATCTACATCTCGACGGTCAACATCGTGAGCGGGCCGCCGGAAGGGCGCAAGAGCGACGGTGTCCAGGTCACGTTCGAAGATGGCACGCTGCTCGTCGAGTCTGACTCGGCAGCGGCTGAGCAGGCAGAGAGTCCTGAGCAGAACTGGGACGCCATCCAGGGCGACCAGGCGCCTAAGCTCACGGCCCCCAAGCTGGATGCCTCGTCCGATCCACCGCCGCTGGTTCCCTTGGCGGAGCCCGAGCGAGATCCCTCGCTCGTCGAAGCCGCGCCGCCCCTGGCGGCCCTGCCGGATCTGCCGCGTACGGAAGAGGCCCCGCCGCAACTGATCGCCAAGAACGAGCCGATCGTGCGACCGGTAACCAGCCGCGCCGAGGCGAGTAAGCTTCCCGAGGGGCATACGAGCGAAGCCCCGCTGGTTCCACCGCCTGAGCGACCGCCGGTGAAAGAGTCCTCAGGCGCGACCGTCCAGAAACCTGACAACCCTCCTGCCACCGGCGAACTCGCCGGCGCAGCGGCAGGGGTGGCCGCGGCAGCGCTTCCCAAGGTACTCGAAGGCCGTGCAGGCAATCACTTGGCCGGCGGCCGAGCTCACGGAGCGACGGCCGAGTCCGAAGCCGCGGTGCAGGCAGCCCTGCGCTGGCTCGCCGCAAACCAAAGCCCGAATGGCCGCTGGGATCCCCGTCGCTTGGACGCCGGAATTGGCCTGGCCGCCGACGGAGAGGAACGCCAATTCGCCGGAGCGCACGCTGACACCGGGCTGACCGGTCTCGCGCTGCTCTCGTTTCTGGCCTCGGGGCACACACACCTTTCAGGCGAGTATCGCGACAACGTCCGCCGCGGGCTGGAGTTTCTGCTCGCCTCGCAGGACGCCTCCGGCAGCATCGGAGCGACGAACAACATCTACGAGCGAATGTATTGCCACGCGATGGCCACGTGCGCTCTGAGCGAAGCGTATGCGATGACGCGCGACAGGCGGATCCTGCCGGGCTTGCAGGCCGCGATCAACTTCACGATCCGCACGCAGGACCGCGCCAGCGGCAGTTGGCGCTATCTTCTCGGCCAATCCGGCGACACCAGCCAGCTCGGTTGGCACGTGATGTCGCTCAAGAGTGCCGAACTAGGTGGGCTGCCCATGCCGCCGGAAACCCGCGCGGGCATGCTGCGATTCCTCGGGACCGTGTCTTCCGGTCGCAGCGGCGGCTTAGCGTGCTATCAGCCGGCGCGTCCGCTTCCCACCCGCTCGATGACGGCCGAGGCGCTCGCCTGCCGGAAGTTTTTGGGCGTTTCCACTTCGCCGGACCTTGTGCAGGAAGCAAGTAACTACATCCTGCAAGAACCGCCCGGCGTCGGCATGACGAACCACTACTACTGGTACTACGCCACGCTCGCACTGCACCAGACACAAGGCGAAGCCTGGCGGCGCTGGAACGAAGCCCTGCAGACGAAGCTCTTGGCCACGCAGCGGCACGACGGCTCCTGGGCCGGCAGCTGGGATCCCGACCCGGTTTGGGGACGCTGCGGTGGCCGGGTCTACAGCACCTCGCTGTGCACGCTGTGCCTGGAGGTGTACTACCGCTACCTGCCGCTATACGAGACGGCGAGCATCGAGGGCGGACCGATTCGGTAGCTGTGCCCCGGCGCTTGCCCGGGCGGCCGAGTCGTTTCGGAAACTACCGGTCTAATCGTTGCAGATTCCCTGTTCGAACGCCCCTTCAGTGAGGGAGCGGCTGACCGTTCACGGCGGTTTGACACGGGCTTTCTGGCCAGTAAAATTGAAGGTACGGTTGATTCACCGCATCTGCGTCCGGACGCTGCGCTGAAACGACACGAAGCTTCCAGCCGTATAATCCTTCTGGCTTCGGTCCTTCCCACCCCACACATGCAGGGCGCTACTATGTTCGGAATTGGAAACGCGGCCCCCCAACTGTTCGCCTTCCTGGGCGGTATCGGCACGACCGAACTGCTCATCATTGGCTTCATCATCCTGATTCTGTTCGGCAGCCGGCTACCCAGCGTCATGCGTTCGCTGGGTCAGGGTGTCACCGAATTCAAGAAGGGTGTGCAAGGCATCGAAGACGAAAAGGACGAGCGGACCAGCGAGAAGGTCTAGCGAGCAACCCTGGTAATCGCCCGACCAGTTGGCCGATGGATGCTGTCGGCCTGGGATAGTTCTCAGTCAAGTTCAGAGAAGCGTGGGAGAAAGTGCCATGCCATTCGGAATCGGTCCGGCAGAGATGATGATCCTGCTGGTAATCGGCGTGCTGCTGTTCGGTAAGAATCTACCCACCGTCGGCAAGCAGCTCGGCCGCAGCCTGATGGAATTCAAAAAGGGCCTCAGCGACATTCAGAGCGAGGTTAATGCCGCGGCCTACAGCGACCCCGTCAAACCGAGCAAGCCACAGCGCTACGCGGCCGAAGAGTACGACGAACCCACGGCCCCCAAGTTCGAACCGCCGACGCAGGCCCCCACCGAAACCACCGCCACGCCTTCCAGCACGGCCTGAGCTTCAAACTCTGCCGCCCGCGCGATAAGATCGTGCGACTGGGATGATTCGGGCCCTGCTTTCTGCTGGAGATCGGTTCTCCGTCGCAGATCTTTCATCTCAATCGGTGCGGCATACGCCGCGTTCGGGCCGCAAGGAATGCGGGAATCGCAATGGGCGAAGCCAAGAGTTCGGTCGAAGAAATCCGCCGCCGATTTGATGCCGATGTGGAGCGGTTCTCGAATCTTAATACCGGCCAGTCCGCCACGGTCGATGCGCCCCTCGCGATGTCCCTGATCGCCGAAGCGGCCGCGAGCGTCACGCCTAAAGCGCGTCACATCCTGGATGTCGGCTGCGGTGCTGGCAATTACACGCTGAAACTGCTCGAGCGTCTGCCGAACCTCGACGTCACGCTCATCGACCTGAGCGCTCCGATGCTCGAGCGGGCGATAGAGCGAGTCCAGCCGGTCACGACCGGCGTCATCACCGCGCGGCAGAGCGACATCCGCGAAATGGACTTGCCGGAGAGCGGCTATGACATCATCCTGGCCGCGGCCGTGCTGCACCACTTGCGCACGGACGGCGAGTGGTGGGACACGTTCAAGGCGTTTCAGCGGGCGCTGCGGAAGGGTGGTTCACTGTGGATCTTCGACCTGGTCGAAAGCTCGCAGCCGGCGATTGAAGTGCTGATGCGGCAGCGCTACGGCGCGTACCTCGTCAGCCTGAAGGACGAAGCCTATCGCGACGCGGTGTTTGCCTACGTCGCCAAGGAAGACACACCGCGCCCGCTCGTCGAACAGCTCGACCTCTTACGTGCCGTGGGCTTCAGCCAGGTGGACGTACTGCACAAGAACGGTTGCTTCGCGGCGTATGGCGCGGTGAAGGCGTAGAACGGGCCGGTTGCGATGCTGGCTTTTGGCCGATAGAATTGAAAGTCTAGCCGGGCGGCTAGCTCAGTTGGTTAGAGCGCCATCCTCACACGGTGGAAGTCACAGGTTCGAGTCCTGTGCCGCCCATTTTCTTCGCGGCAGCGAATTAATCGCACGCGGACGACTGCGATCGGCAGTTGTCCTTTCTTGTTCGCTGCTTCTAGTTGCGAGCTCTCTTCGAATTCGGTCCTGTCGAGCCAGGCATACGCCTTCTGTGGGGCGTGGTCCTCTTCGAGCCAGCCTGCGCATTTTCTGACTGCTCGTCTGATGCGCTGAACGCTTAGCCATCGCCTGTCGCGCAGTGCGCGGCCCGCTGGGTTCACGTACGAACACCCCCCCGCCCAAAAACGGCCGAATTCTCCGCCGGCACTAGATGTGCGGGGCACTTACCACTATCCGGAATAGTGCATGGCCGTACCGCTGTTCAGGCGCGCGGTCGACCTAACTCGCATTTTCAGAGTAGAGGACATTCGCCATGAGAATCTTTAAATCATCACTCATCACAACCTTGATCGCCGGCCTGCTGCTGTCGGCGATTCCGTTCGAAAACGCTTTCGCTCAACGCGGTGGAGGCAATCGGGGCGGCGGAGGTGGACGAAACGCCGGCGACGGTGGAGGCAATCGGGGCGGCGGGGGTGGACGAAACGCCGGCGACGGAGGTGGCAATCGCGGAACCGGCGGTGGTCAGCGCAGTTTTAGTGGGGGCCAAGGCCGTAGCGGCGGACGCAGTGACACGAGACGCAGTGACATGAATCGTGGTCCTGCGGGTCCGACTCGTTCCGACAGCAGGCGCAGCCCTGACCGAGGTCAGCGGGGCAACAACCAAGTGAACCGGGGCGATGGGCAGCGCCCCCGCGATACCGGACGCTCGGTCGACGGCAACCGCGACTCGCGCAGCTTCACCGAACGGAACTTCGACGCGGAGCGCTCTCGCACCAGCAACTATCGCGGCGATAACTACGCTCGCGGTGACCGCGACGGTAGTCGCCGTGGTGACTTCGATCGCGGCGACAACAATCGCAACCGAAGGGACTTCGATCGCAGTCGTTACACCGGTTCCAATCGTGGCAACTTCAACCGCAATAACTGGAACTCGGCCTTCTTCGGTCCGCGAGGCGCGTTCGGAAATACGTATCTCGGTCGCGGCGGATCAAACTACGGCAACTACGGCCGCGGCTACGGATACGGAGGTTGGAATGGCTACGGCGGTTACGGCCTCGGCTACGGTCGCTATGGTGGATACGGATTCCTCCCGTTTCTTAGTGGCCTCGGGCTTGGCTACGGACTCGGCGGTTACGGCTTAGGTTACGGTGGCTATGGACTGGGGTATGGCGGATTCGGTACGGCGTATGACGGCTATTACAGTCCGAGTTACATACAGACCGTGCCGCAGACGATCACGTCGGACGCGCAAGCCGCGCCACCGGCCGACACATCACCCGCCAGCGGAACTGATTTTGCCGCACTCGGCGAATCTGAATTTCGCGCAGGCAATTATCAGGCGGCCATGATGGCGTTTCGCCACGCGCTCGTCGATGAGCCCAACAACGCCGGCTTGATGCTGCTGATCAGCCAATGTCTGTTCCAGATGGGTCGGTGGACCGAGGCCGCCGGCGCGACGGAACTGGCAATGGGCGCTCTCCCGGAGGACAAGTGGGGGACGGTTGTCGAAAACTATCCGCAACTGTACGGAAACATCGAGGACTACACGCGGCAGCTCAAGGAGCTTGAGAGCGCAGTAAGCCAGGATCCCAGTAACCCGGCGCTGCGATTTCTCATCGGCTACCACTTCGGATACTTGGACTATCCACAGCAAGCAGTGCGAGAGTTGCGCAAGTCCGTGGAGTTGGAAGGTCGCGATCCGGCCGCTCGCCGGCTGCACGATATCTTCGCTGCGAAGATTGGGGCTCCCACAGTTGGACCAGTTCCGCAGGCACAAGGGGGCACCGAACCAGGAGCCGGTACGGGTAGCTAAAGTCCACCGCAGCTTGAGTTTCGAAGGCCCATGCCCCACCGCGATCGGGGCGTGGGCTTTCTTTTTTGCCACGATCGTGCCGTCCAGGAGCATCAACTCTCCCTCAATCGGTGGCATTTCTAACTTGAAATGAGTAGTCCGCAGGCATATGCTGTCGGCGAAATCTCGTGACGAACGACACCCTGGATGCCTGCCGCTATGTTTCGCTTCACCTCGCGCCTAACCGTGTGCATTCTGTTGTTGATGCTGGCGGCTTCGTCGGCCAGCGCCGTTCCGGTAACGACGGGACTCAAACTGTGGCTCGACGCCACCAACGGCGTCACGACCTCGGGCGCCACGGTAACTGGATGGTCCGACTTGTCTGGCAACGGCCATGACGGGTCGTATGACTCGGGTGCGCCACAACTCGTACCCGGCGCAATCAACGGACTTCCTGCCATTTCGTTCAATGGGAACGGCGATCACTTCGCGCTCGCGGGCGGGCAGGTGCTATCCAGCGATAGCTTCACGGTTTTCGCAGTCGCGGTCGACACCGGTCCGGAAGAAGGCGACGCTAGAGAGATTTATTCGAACTGGGATGGCGCCAATTCCTGGCCCTCGCAGTTCTTGGGCACTGCGTTCGGTGACGGCGGTACCAGAACCATTCGCTTTACGGATGGCTTGAGTGCTGTCGACGTACTGAGCACGCCCGGCTCGCCGTTCGTTTCTTACGGCGTTTACGTCGGCGGGGTGAATGCAGATGTCTACCTCGACGGAGTTCTCGTCGGCTCGAATCCTCAGAACAGCGACCCGGCCGACGCGCTTAATCCGAATGGCCAGCGCGACATCACCACGCCGTCGTTCATCGGCCGCCAGGGAAGCTTCGATGGCGAGTACTGGCAAGGCTACATCGCGGAAGTGCTGGTCTACGACGGCGCTCTGTCGTCAGAAGATCAGGCACTGGTGGCTGCTTATCTTCAAACCAAATGGGTGCCAGAGCCCGGTAGTTTCCTGCTCGCCGCAGTCGGAATTCTGGGTTTGCTGATTTATCGACGCCGCAGCCGATAGTCTGCGCCGCTGAGTAAGCACTTAAGCTGGCTGCCGGTAACCGTCCTAAAATGTTTGCCCCGTTGCGCGCGGACGGCTATCCTCGTAGGCGTATCTCTCCCACCTTGCCGGTTCGGCCGGTGGAGTTTGCCCGGGCTGCAACTTCTGGAATCGGCCGAAACACCTGCCCTTTGAAGTCGGAGTTACGCCTCGTGTTTCGTACGCTGCTATTTCTCTCGTGTGTGGCTCTGGCGTTTCCCGCCATTGCCGCCGAACCGCTGCGTGTCGGTACATTCGACGTCGATGCCTCGCCGCCGATCGGCAGCCCCCTGGCGTACGATCCGACGGCGGGCATTGAAACCGCGCTCAGTTGCCGTGGCGTGGTTATTCTCGGCGCTGAGAAGCCCATCGTGATCTGTGCGCTCGACTGGATCGGCGTTGCCAATGATGGCCAACGCCTCTTTCGCGAAGCGCTTGCCGAAGCGGCGGGCACGGATCCTTCACGCATTGCCGTGCATGCCTTGCACCAGCACGACGCTCCGCGGTGTGATTTTTCCAGCGAAGCCCTGCTCCGGCAGGAATTCGGCCTCAGCGGCGCCGGGTTCGATCCGGTCTGGGCAAAGGACGTGATCAAGCGTGCGGCCGACGCAGTTCGTGTTGCGACGCGAGGCGCCTCGACCGTCACCCACCTGGGCCTCGGCCAAGGCGAAGTGCAGATGGTCGCGTCGAATCGCCGCATCCTGGGACCAGACGGCAAGGTGCAGCACATTCGCTGGTCGGCCACGAAGGATCCCGTAGCACGCGAATTTCCGGCCGGCACGATCGATCCGCAACTCAAATTGATCAGCTTTTGGAATGGCGATGTGCCGGTGGCGGCGATCTCGTTCTATGCCACGCATCCGCAAAGCTACTATCGCACCGGCCTCGCGAATCCTGACTTCCCGGGCCTTGCCCGCAATGCCTGGCAGGCCGAGACAAAAGTACCGCTGGTGCACTTTAACGGGGCTGGCGGAAATGTCACTGCGGGCAAGTGGAATGACGGGGCGACCGAGAATCGGAAAGTACTTGCAGGCCGCGTCGCGGAGGGAATGAAAGCGGCCTGGGAAGCCACCAAACGAGAACCGATCACGGCCGGGCAGGTAGCCTGGAAAGTGGAACCCGTTGCGCTGCCACTCGCTCCGGACATGAGCGAGGACGAGTTGCGAAAGAGGGTCGACAACTCGGCGGCCAAGCCAGGAGATCGCTTTTCCGTGGCACAAGATCTGATCTGGTTCCAACGCTGCCAGCGCGGCGAGAAAGTTGACATTGGCTGTTTGTCGTTGGCCAATGCGCGCGTGCTGTTCATGCCGGGGGAGTTGTTCGTGGAGTATCAACTCTGGTCGCAGGAGGCCCGGCCCGATTTGTTCGTGGCGATGGCCGCCTATGGAGAATACGGCCCTGGTTACATCGGAACGAAGATTTCGTACGGACAGGGAGGCTACGAGACCGGCCCCGGCGTTTCTCACACGGCGCCCGAGGTCGAAGATGTGCTCCTGGAAGCGATTCGCAAATTGCTCGACGCACCCGCCAGATAGCAGGGAGAGTTTCGATGAGTTGTCGCGCGATCTGTTTGATCACCCTGTCGTTGGCGACTGCCGCCAGCAGGGCCCCGGGTGGTGAACCATCGCCTCCCATTGCCGTGACACTGGCGAATGTCGAAGCGCCCGCGGAGAACAATTCCGAGGAACCACTGGCGGCGACTTTTTCTGCGCATCAGGCGAAGCATTTTCTTGATTCCTCTTCTCTGGCCTGGCAAAAGCAGCGCGACTGCATGACTTGCCACACGAACTACCTGTACCTGCTTGCCCGCCCGGCTTTGGGCGCGGACGACGAAGCCCATCAAACCGTTCGAAACTACGCCGAAAAGCTCGTGACTGATCGCTGGCCGAACCAAGGTCCGCGGTGGGATGCTGAAGTCGTGATGACGGCCATGGTGCTGGCCTATAACGATCGGCTCACCAGCGGTCGGCTGCATCCGACGACGCGCACGGCGCTCGATCGGATGTGGGACGTGCAGGGTGAGAAAGGCGGCGTGAGCTGGATCAATTGCGAGTGGCCGCCTTTCGAGAGCGACGACGAGTTCGGGGCGACCATGATCGCCCTGGCCGTTTCGGTGGCCCCCGAGTCATATGCCGAGACGCCTGCCGCACAGGCCGGCATCGAGAAGCTCAAGCGGTACCTGACGGAAACCAAGATGTCCACATTGCATCATCGCGCGATGCTGCTTTGGGCCGATACGCACAGGCCAGGTTGGCTGACCGCGACCGAACGGGATGAGGTGTTGAGCGAGATACTCTCGCTTCAGCATGAGGACGGTAGCTGGAGCATTGCGACGCTCGGCAACTGGGAGCGCGAAGATAGTTCGCCGCAAGAGGTCGCCAAGGGAGACGGTTATGCAACGGGACTGGCGATCGTACTTGCCCGAGCGTCCGGCATTTCGGCCGACGATGATCGGCTCAAGCGCGGAATCGCCTGGCTCAAGTCCAATCAACGCGCAAGTGGCCGCTGGTTCACGCGCTCGCTACATAAAGACAGCCGCCACTACATCACACACGCCGGCAGCAGTCTGGCGGTGATGGCAATCACGGCGTGCAATGCGATGGATTAAGGACGCCTTGAAACTCACATGCAGTTGCGACCCCTGGGCCAGACAGGAATCGAGATAGCGCCAATCGCCTTTGGCGCAGGCCCGGTGTCGCAGCTCCTGATCGGCGACGAGCGAACGCAGCAGTGCGCTACGATCCAGCGAGCCGTCGAACTTGGCGTTAAATGGTTCGACACGGCGGCAACGTACGGCGAAGGAAGGTCCGAAGAGAGCCTGGGCCTCACACTCCGGACGCTTGGACTACAAGAGCAGGTGCAAATTGCGACCAAGGTGCGGATCATGCCCCACGACCTCGGGCGGATCCGGGAGGTCGCGCGCGCATCCGTTGCGGCCAGCTTGCAGAGGTTGCGGATCGACAAGATTACGCTGCTGCAAGTTCACAATTCGATCACGGCGCAAACCGGCGATGAACCCACGTCGCTGTCACCTGCTCAGGTGCTCTCGCCGGGCGGCCTGTTGGAAGCTCTCGACGAAATCCGTCGCGAGGGACTTGTCGAACACCTGGGGCTCACAGGCATCGGTCAGCCAGCGGCGCTTGGCGAAGTCATTGCCAGCGGGCAATTCGCCACGATTCAGACGCCATACCACTTGCTCAACCCCTCGGCTGGTGCCACTGCGCCGGCCAGTTTCAGCGAAACGAACTACGGCAACGTCATCGCGGCGTGCCATCGCCAGGGAATGGGAGTCTTCGTGATTCGTGTGCTGGCCGGCGGAGCACTCGCCGGCAAGCCGCCCAGCCTACATACGTTCAAGACGCCATTCTTTCCGCTAGCACTCTTCGAGCGAGACCGCGCCCGAGCTGAGAATCTGAGTGATGTTCTGCCGCCAGAGATCACCCGCGAAGAAGCCGCTGTTCGCTTTGCGATCAGCCATCCGCAAGTGACGAGCGCAATCGTTGGGTTTGCCTCGCCGCAAGAGGTTGAATGCGCCGTGAGCTTCGCCTATCGTGGCCCGCTGGAGGCCGAACTCGGCGCGCGGCTCATGCATTTTGCGTGGCAGTCGTCGAGCAACTCGAACTCCTCTTAGCACACTGGAAAAGGCGCATCGCTTGGCTGCTTCCCAAAGGATCGTGGCCGCCTCGGAACAAGCTGGGCAAACAAAGGGGCGTAAATGACCGATTCCACTGCGGCGAAAGTTGCCTCAACCGATGCCGGCACTGTGGTCGAGCTCTCGTCAGCGAATCGCTGGTTGGTGCTGGCCGTTGCCTTTGGCGCCTGGATGTTTGCGGGCATGTCGATCTCGCTCTTCGTGCTGATTTCTCGTCCGGCGATTATCGACATGCTGGGCAATGTGGTCGCCAGCGATCAGCTCGAACGCACTGCCGCGCAGTGGTTCGCCTGGTATCAGTGTGCATTTCTCCTCGGCGCCGCGGCCGGTGGTTGGATCTTCGGGGCCATGGGCGATTCCCGCGGCCGCACGCTCGCCATGGGATACAGCGTACTTTGCTATTCGCTCCTGACGGGAGCCGCTTATTTCGTCGAAAATCCGTACGTGCTCTGGGGCTTCCGATTTGCGGCCTGTTTGGGAATCGGCGGCGTGTGGCCGAACGCGGTGGCGCTGGCGGTCGAAGGACTTCCCAATGTCTCGCGGCCGCTATTGGCCGGACTGATGGGCACCGCCGCCAACGTGGGCTTCGTGTTGCTTGGCGTCATCTGCTTTGTGTTTCCGATCACGCCCGAACACTGGAGGTGGGTGCTGCTTGTAGGCACCGCTCCAGCCATCCTCGGTGTGATCACACTGGCGATCGTGCCCGAATCGCCGCGGTGGCTGGCGGGGCGTCTTGCAGCGCAGAGCAGCGATTCCAAGTCGCAGCCGGTGCGCGAAATCCTGCGTCCGCCGCTGTTGAGCCGGACCATCATCGGTATCTGCCTGGGTGGGATTCCGGTCATCGGCACCGCGGCGAACGCAAACTGGCTGGTCCCCTGGGCCGATCAAGTGGCCGCAGCGCGGACCGTGGACGTCGCGGCAGCACCAAAGGCCGCCAGTGCACCGCTGGACACGCCGCCCGCGAAACCCAAGAACGATCCGCGGCTCAAGGCCAAAACGCAGATCCTGCGTTCCGGCGGCGCCGTGTTCGGCAGCCTGCTTGGCGGTTGGCTGGCTAGTTTACTGGGTCGGCGACTGACCTACTTCTTGATCAGCCTCGCGACGTTTCTCACCAGTTCTTACATTTACAGCTTTCTGACACCAGATGATCCGCTGTTCGGCACCTTCGCGTTCCTGCTTGGCTTCGTTGGCGTCACGTACTTCGGCTGGCTGCCGCTGTACTTGCCAGAACTGTTCCCCACGCGTGTGCGCGCAACAGGTACCGGTGTCACATTCAACTCGGGACGCATTCTAGCCGCCATCAGCGTGCTGGGAGCCGGGGTGCTGGCGGGCTTGTTTCACGGAGACTATGGACGGGTCGGAACCTTCACCGGGCTTGTCTATGTCGCTGGCATGATCGCGATCTGCTTCGCGCCCGACACAAGCAAGAATCGGCTGGAGGATTAGACCATGCGCGAGGTCGGAGTCATTGGGTTGGGGCTGCTCGGTTCGGCCATTGCGGAACGGCTGCTCACGGCCGGCCACCTCGTGGTCGGCTTCGACGTGTCTGAGTCGCGTCGCGCAGCGCTGCAGCACCTTGGCGGAGAAGTCGCAGCTTCCAGCGCCGCGATAATCACGCGCTGCAGTGTGGTCCTGTTGAGCCTGCCCGATTCGAAGATCGTCGCCGAGGTAGTCAACTCGTCCGCCGAATCACTGCGGCCCGGAATGTGGATCATCGACACCTCGACCGGCGATCCGGATCACGCAGTTTCGCTATCCGATCGTCTGCAGGGGCATGGCGTCGAGTATCTTGACGCGACGGTGTTGGGTTCCAGCGTCCAAACGCGCGACGGTCAGGCGGTGGTGATGGTCGGGGCTTCCCAGCAAGCTTTCGAAGCCTGTCGTGAACTGATGGGCTGTTTTGCTCACAAGGTGCTTCACGTTGGTCCGCCAGGAAATGGTTCGCGGATGAAGCTCGTGGTCAACCTGGTCTTGGGCCTGAACCGCGCTGCGCTTGCCGAAGGACTGGCACTTGCTCGACTGCTGAAACTGGATGGGACCACAACACTCGCCATCCTGAAAGCCGGGGCCGCCTACTCCGCGATCATGGATACCAAGGGTGAGAAGATGCTCACGGGCGACTTTTCACCGCAGGCCCGGCTGTCGCAGCATCTCAAGGACGTACGGCTGATACTCGAAGCCGCCGCGCGAACCGGCGGAACGCTCACCTTGTCTGACGCTCATCGCAAACTGCTCGAGAAGGCCGAAGCGGCAGGCTACGGCGAGCTGGACAATAGCGCGATACTCAAGGCCTACGACGCGCCATGAACTGATTCATCACCGCGGAATTCCCTGACGTTGCAATGTCCGAGAAGCCCATCAGTTCCTACACGTTTGGCGATTCGACCATCGCAGCCGAGCGGTTGCGAATCCTGGCGGAAATCTTTGAGCCCAGTACACGAGAGTTCCTTGAAACCCTCATGGACCGCAGGCCCACACGCATCGCCGATCTGGGCTGCGGTCCCGGTTACACGACCCGGCTTTTGGCGCAAATTTTTCCGCAGGCCCAACTCGTAGGAATCGACAGTTCTCGGGGATTCATCGAGCTGGCCGATAAAACCGCGCCGCCCTGCGTGCGTTTCGTCGAAGGAGATGTCGCCTCTCCGCTTTCGAGCGGGCCATACGACCTGATCTATGCCCGATACTTGCTACCGCATCTGAGCCACTATCACTCCGCGGTTTTGCAGTGGGGCAACTGCCTTTCCGTGGGTGGCGCGATTGCCAATGAGGAAAACGACTGGATTGAAACCAATCAGCCAGCCTTTAGGACCTATTTCGAGATGGTCGCGGCGATGCTCGCCGATCGCGGCCAGCGACTGGACATCGGGGCCGAACTCGAAGCCATCAACGACTGGCAGCCGCTTCTCAAGTTCTCGAGCCAGCTTGTGCCGATTCGCGTGCCCGAGCCGAATGCGGCGCGGATGTTCGTGCCGAATCTGGATGTCTTCCGTCAGCAGCCGTATATCCAAAAGAATCACGAAGAGGCCGAGATTCAACGCCTGAAGGCCGACGTTCTCGCGGTCATTGAACGCGGAGATCCTTCCCGGATGGTGACCTTCTGGCGACGACGTATTGTTTGGCTGCGACCAGCCTCTTAGACTGACTCGAACCACTGTCCAACCACAAATCCGATCTGTAAGAGGTGTGTCATGCGTCCGTCTCAAGCCATCCTGGCGGCTGTCCTTGTGCTCGGTCAGGTGGCCACAACGCACGCTCACTTCCTGTTTACGCGCATCTGTCCGCCCGCCGAAGGCGGACGATTCGCCGAGGTCTACTTCAGCGAATACGCTCGGGCCGGCGATCCGCGCTACATTGCCAAGGTCGCGCCGGCAGAGTTTCAAGTGCAAACATCGCCGGGGCAATGGCGCGCACTGCCAATGCGCCGGCTCGATGATCGACTGCGAGCCCATTTGCCGACTACAGGCCCGCTGGTCGTGGCCGGTAAGCTCGACTACGGCGCGCTCGATCGGCCAGGTTCGCCCACGTTTCTGCTGCGGCACTATTCCAAAGCGGTGGCAGGCACCGCCGACGAGCTGAACTCCATGGCGCCTCTGAGCGCTCCGATCGAACTGCTGGCCAAATTCGGGGCGGATCGCGTCGTGCTCACAGTAGTCCAGGGTGGCCGGCCCCTCGCCGACACGCGTGTGGATATTGTCGATGCGGACCTCGTGGGTGAGGAACTCAAGACGGACGCGAAGGGGCAGGCGACATTCACGCCTACCGCGTCAAGCTTGTACTGCATCTACGTTGGGCACACGATTCCAACCGGCGGAGAGTACGCCGGCAAGACATACTCTGAGATTAAGCAGTTTGCCACGCTGTCGTTTGAATGGCCGCTGGTCACCGGCCCCGACGACCAGGCAATCGCCCTGTTTGAAGACGCCGTCGCGGCACGCGCTACCTGGGAGAATTTCCCCGGTTTCTCGGCCGAAATCGCCGGCGACCTGGATGGTCGTCCATTCTCTGGAACCGTGACCGTGGCGGCAGATGGCGAAGTGGAGGTCGATCTCGGCGAGGATGCGGCGATGGCCACTTGGGTCGACGACCAACTCGAGTCGATCACGATGCATCGCGCGGCCGGTCAGGCGAGCGATGCTGCGAAAACCCGCCGACCGAAACCGGCTATTCGCTTCGCCGACAGTCAGACTGACCACCCACTGGGGCGGCTCGTGGCCTTCGAAGGTGGCCAGTTCGCGTCCAGTTACCGTGTGAAAGATCGCCAGCTGGCAACGGTCAATCGGCTGATCGACGGGGAAAATGTGACCATCTCCGTACTCGAGAACGAGAAAAACGCCGACGACAAGTTTCTGCCGCGCGCTTATACGGTACAGGCCTGGGATGAAGCCACAGGCGTGCCGACTCGCACGGAAACGGTACGCGACTTGTGGGCGCGCGTTGAAGTGTGGGATCTGCCGGCTGAACACACCGTCACGAGCGCTTCAGCCGACGGCTTCAGCGTGCGAACTTTCCGATTGTCGAAACACGTCGTGGCCAAGAGGAAGACGCAGTAGTGGCGCGAAAGTTGCCGAAGCCGTGTCCACCTGCGAGCTACTTGACAAAGATGTGATTGTCGATACCGTAAAGTGCAGTACGGTCCGCCAAGATCAGGCGCGCCCAGAATCGTCCAAGATGGACCCAACGCAGGGAAGTACTGCGTTGGGTCTTTTTTTGTCGATGAACGACAGCGAGCAGGGAACGCCCAACACCTTTTGATTTCCACCCGAGGGCATTACGGTTCACTAACAGCCTTGCATAGGCAAAGCAGGAGGAGACTATGCGTCGCGTTCACCGCTTCAGGTTTCTACTCGTTCCCGTGCTGACGGCGATGCTCGCTCAGCCAGTCGTCGCCGGGCGATGGCATCGCGGTCACCGCGGCGGCGGCGGATGCGAGTCGGGGTGCAGTTCACCCTGCGGCTCGACTTCCTGCGAGACGGTCTATCAGACTTGCCAGCGGACGATCATGGTGCCCGAAACCACCATGGAAACTCGCACCGTGCAGGTCGTGGAACGCCATCCCGAGCAACGCACCCAGAATTACACGGTCTACCGCCGAGTACCCGAGACTCAAACGGTCGAGTATCAGGTAACCGTGCCGAAATACGAGAAGCGCACCCGCGAAGAGCAATACACGGTGAATCGCCCCGTGATGGAAACTCGCACTCGGATGGTCTGCGAGACTCTCCGTCGGCCTGAACAGCGGACGCAGCAGTACACGGTCTACAAACAGGTGCCCGAAACACAAACGGTCGAGTACCAGGTATCCGTCCCAAAATATGAGAAGCGAACTCGCGAAGAACATTACACGGTCAACAAGCCCGTGATGGAAACACTGACTCGCACGGTGACCGAGAACCACTGCCGTCCGGAGCAGCGTACGCAGGAATACACCGTCTACAAGCAGGTGCCCGAGACGCGCACGGTCGAATATCAAGTCACTGTGCCCAAGTACGAGAAGCGCACCCGTGAAGTGCACTACACGGTCAATAAGCCCGTGATGGAGACGCTCACCCGCACAGTGACCGAAACCCACTGCCGCGCGGAACAGCGGACGCAAGAGTACACCGTCTACCGACAGGTTCCCGAGACGCGCACCATCGAATATCAGGTGACGGTGCCCAGATACGAGACTCGCACCCGCGAAGTGAACTATACCGTTCACAAGCCGGTCACAGAGACGCGTACCGTCAACTACACGGTGATGGTCCCTCACACCGAAACGGTCAGCGAAACGCGCCGCGTGTGTCGCATGGTTCCTGAGACGCAAACTCGGACGGTTTGCGAGGACCAGGGGCACTGGGAAGTTTCTCGCACGCCATACACAGTAGGTTGTGGTGAATGCGCCCGAACATGCTATCGCACGTGTTCGCAATGGGTACCCAACGTGGTGACCCGCGAGGTGCAGTGCACCGTCATGCGTCCGCAAGTGGAAGAGATCCCCTACGAGCGGCAAGTAACCGTGTGTCGGCCCGAAACGCGGACTCGCGAAGTGCAAGTCTGCCGGATGGTCCCTGAACAACAGACCCGACAGGTCGAATACACCGTTTGCACGCCGGTTCAGGAAACCCGCACCCGCGAGGTAACCACCTGCCGCACGGTGCCAGAGCAATTGACTCGCAGCTACACGGTGCAAGTACCCTACACAGTGCAGAAAGAAGTGCCGTACACGGTGTGCAAGATGGTCGCCGAGCAGCGCACCCGGCAGATCGAGTACACCGTTTGCACGCCGGTTCAGGAAACCCGCACCCGCGAGGTCACGACTTGTCGCGTCGTGCCCGAGCAGAGAACTCGGACCTTCACCGTGCAGGTGCCTTACACGGTGCAAAAGGAAGTCCCGTATACGGTCTGCAAAATGGTCGCCGAGCAGCGCACCCGGCAGATCGAGTACACCGTCTGCACGCCCGTGCAGGAAACCCGCACCCGCGAGGTGACCACCTGTCGCACGGTCCCCGAGCAGAAGACGCGGACGTACACAGTGCAGGTGCCTTACACCGTCCAGCGAGAAGTGCAGTATCAAGTGTGCAAGATGGTGCCCGAGCAGCAGATTCGACAGATCGAGTACACCGTCTGCACGCCCGTGCAGGAAACGCGCACGCGCGAGGTAACCACCTGCCGCACCGTTGCCGAGCAGAAGACTCGGACCTACACGGTGCAAGTACCGCGCACCGTCACCAAGGAAATCCAGGTGCCGGTCTGCCGCATGGTTCCCAAGACCGTGACCTACCAGGTTCCGGTTCACGTGCCGGCCAAGGGCAATTGTTGTACCTGAGCTTGGGTGCCGAACGTCAACGGAATCTAGGGCCCGCGGGCGAACTGCTCGCGGGCCCTCTCTTTTTGCACCGCCCGCTCAGGCACTGTCGACAGGACGCGGAGCAATCCAGCGTGTGATCGCCTGCGACATGATGATCACAATTGATCCGATCAAGAGCACAATTAGTCCGGCGTTCAGCACACCTTGCACGAGCGTGCCGTTCAGGCCACCCAAGGCCCAACCGTCCGAGATCTGCTTGGCGAACCGACCACTGATCATCTGATAGCCCGCCGTCAAAGTCGTGCCGGTGACGAAGATGAGTGGCAGAATCGTAAGCGGTGCGTAGCGACCACGGCCGGCGTTGAACATCACGGTTGTGACCACGACCAGCGCGATCACGGCCAGCATCTGGTTCGCGATCCCAAACATCGGCCAGATCGTCTCGATCGAGCCGCTCCAGATCAACCCTCCCCAGCCGGCCACGACCAGGGCGGTCGACAGAATCGCGCCGGGCAGCCAGTCCGTGCGATCGAACTTCGGGTAGATTTTACCCAGCACTTCTTGCAGCAGGAACCGGGCGATGCGGGTGCCGGTGTCGATGGTGGTTAGAATGAACAGCGCCTCGAACATGATCGCGAAGTGATACCAGTACTTGATCACGCCATCCAGATTCATGGCGCCGCCGGCGACACGATGCATCGCGTCGCGAAAGATCTGGGCCATGCCGACCGCGAGTGTTACGGCGCCGCCCGTGCGCCCGCGAAGAGCTTCGCCGCCGACTTGTTGCTCGATCTCGGCCAGATTGTCGGTCGTGGCGTTCATCGTCCGCAGGTCGTCGGCATAGGCGGCCTGCTGGGACAAGTCGATGTTGATGGCCCAGTAATCGCCAGCCGGTAGCGAAGCAGCGGCAATCAGCGCCATCACGGCCACGAGCCCCTCGATCAGCATCGCTCCGTAACCGATCATCCGCACGTCTTTCTCATTACCGATCATTTTGGGCGTCGTCCCCGAAGAAACGAGCGCATGAAAGCCCGAGATCGCTCCGCACATGATGCAGATGAAGCAGAACGGGAAGATGGCCCCCTTGAAATAAGGACCGCCGCCGCCGGCATAGAGCTCGTTGTACGTGGGCGCGTGGAGCTGCGGATTGGCCACGATCACCCCAATTACTAGCAGGCCGATCGTGCCAATCTTCAAGAAGCTCGAGAGGTAATCGCGCGGACATAGCAGCAGCCAGACGGGCAGCACCGAGGCAATGAACCCATAGGCACAAATGGCCAGGATCGTCTGGTTGCGGCTGAGCTGGAAATAGGGCTCCAGCACGGAACCGGGAATCCAATTGCCAGCGACGGTGGCCGCCAGCACGCCGACAGCCCCGAAGGCCGACGCCTCGACCACGCGCCCCTTGCGGAGCACGTACATATACAGACCCACCAGGAGCGCGATCGGCACGGTGCAAGCGATCGTAAACGTGCCCCACGAACTGCCGGGCACGGCCTGTGTCACGCCCTCGGGAAGCGTGATGGTCCGGTCCTGCGGAGTGAACGGCGTTGCCGCCTCGGTCGCCGGTGCCGCGATCGTGAACGCCTCGCTGCGCACGACGCTCGAACCGTTCGTGTATTCGATTCGCGTGCTCTCGGGCAACGTGGCCGTGTGACGCCCAGCGGCGGTGCTCAGATCGACCCGGCCTTCCTCGGGCAAGTGAAACACAGTCCCTGCCGCGAGCTTGATATCCTCGCCGCCGAGAGCTTTCACGACCACGACGCCCAGTCCCGAGAGGGCAATGATCACGACGAACAGGATCGTGATCGAGGCGGTGCCGCCTGCCAGCGAACCAATTTCCGCCCGGGCAATCTCCGCGAGCGAACGTCCCCCTCGGCGCACCGAAGCGGCCAGCACCAACATGTCCTGCACGGCGCCGGCCAGGCACACGCCGACCACAATCCAGATCAAGCCCGGCATGTAGCCAAATTGGATCGCCAGCACGGGACCAATCAGTGGCCCCGCGCCACTAATCGCGGCAAAGTGATGCCCAAAGAGCACCCACTTGTTCGTCGGGTGATAATTCTGCCCGTCCTCGAACTCGTAGGCCGGCGTAACGCGCGAGCTATCGAGCGCTGCCACTTTGGACGCCAGAAAGGCACTGTAAAACCGGTAGGCAATCGCCAGGCAAGCCAGGACGACCAGGATCAGTGGCATCGCGTGCATGTGGCGGGAAACTCCTAGGGTAGATCGGCCGATGTGAACCCTTCACATATTAGCCCAGGACGAGCGGCCTTGTCAGAGCGGTTCGCTGGGCAAGCAACGCACTTCTTCTATGGTGCGGGCAGAAAAAAGGCGGCGAGCCATTCGGTAAGGAACAACTCGCCGCCCTTGAAGTCTCCAGCAATTGCCGGACAACCGGCGACTAGAAGATACCCAGCGCCATCAGGCTGTAGCGGACCGTCAAACCGGCCACGACCACGGCCACCATGCTCATCAGCTTGATGAGAATATTGAGGCTCGGGCCGCTCGTGTCCTTGAACGGATCGCCCACCGTGTCGCCGACCACCGCCGCCTTATGGGCTTCGGTGCCTTTGCCGCCATGGGCGCCCGCCTCGATGTACTTCTTGGCGTTATCCCAGGCGCCGCCCGCATTGGCCATGAACACGGCCACGCAGAAACCGCTGGTCAAAGCCCCCACGAGCAAGCCCATCACGCCGCCGACGCCGAGCACAAGGCCTGCGACCACGGGAGTGATCAAGGCCAAGAGCGAGGGCAGGACCATTTCGCGCTGGGCGGCCTTGGTGCTGATTGCCACCGGTGCGGCATAGTCCGGCTTGTCGGTACCGGCCATAATGCCCGGCTTTTCACGGAACTGCCGACGCACTTCTTCGACCATCCCCTTGGCGGCCCGGCCCACGGCTTTCATCGTCATGGCACAGAACAGGAACGTGGCCATGGCCCCGATAAAGACTCCCACGAGCACCTTGGGATTCATGAGCGAGGCGTCGTAATAGCGGGTGAAGTCCGGCAGCGTAGCCGTCTTCAGCGGCACTAGTTCGCGACCGTTCTTGGCAACCACAATGGTCGGCATCCCCTCCGCGACGCCGTCGGCGAACATCCCGTCGGGAAGTCGTACCGGCTTTTCGCGATAGGTCGAAAGCTCATCGCTTTCCCAGCCTTCAATCGTCCGCAGATCGCTCGGCAGAATCAGGTACGGGACATGATCCGCTTCGCTCTTGACTTGCACCACGAACTGATTGCTGACCTTGTAGACGCCCGGCTCCATCTCGGCCGTTACGACGGCATCGGCCCAGCGATCGAAGCCGATCCGAACTTCCTCGACATAGGCCGCCAACAGCGCCAGGGCCGTCAGAGCCGCGGAACCAATGGCAAAGCCTTTGCCCGTGGCCGCAGTCGTGTTGCCCAAGCTGTCCAAAGCGTCTGTCCGCTCGCGAACGATCGGCGGCAATCCGGCCATCTGGGCATTACCGCCCGCGTTGTCGGCGATCGGACCATAAGCGTCCGTGGCGAGCGTGATGCCCAGCGTGCTGAGCATACCAACCGCCGCGATACCCACGCCGTACAGGCCGAGGGCGAAGTACTGCAGGTCATTAAACCGCCAATCGGCCGCAAAGCCAAAGGCGAGAATCGTGGCCGCACACACGACCAGCACCGGGAACCAGGTGCTCATCATCCCCTCGGCAATGCCGCCGATGATCACCGTGGCCGGACCGGTCACAGCCTGATCGGCCAGGTTCCGCGTGGGCATGTATTCGTCACTGGTCGAGTATTCCGTCCACTTGCCGATCAACCAGCCTGCCACCAGGCCCACCACGACACTGAAAGCCACGCCGCTGAAATCCGGCATCAGCCAATAGGTCAAGATGAACGAGGCAATGATCACGAGCACGGTCGATGCGTTAATGCCACGGGCCAGCGCCTTGAGCAGCGTCTTTTGCGAGGCGTCTTCTTCGGTCCGCACCATGTAAATGCCGGCAATCGATAGAAAGATGCCGACCGCTGCAATCGCCAGCGGCAGAAACAGGGCATTCAACTGGAACGTGGCAATCACAGCGTCTGTGACGGCTGTGGTGTTTTCCGTACGGGCGTAGAGATCGCGAACGATCGCTCCGCTGGAAAACGCCGAAACGCCCAGTGCTGCGGTGGCCAGAATCGAACCGCAATACGATTCGTATAGGTCGGCGCCCATACCGGCGACGTCGCCCACATTATCACCGACGTTGTCGGCGATCGTGGCGGGGTTGCGAGCATCGTCTTCCGGAATTCCGTGCTCAACTTTGCCCACCAGGTCGGCGCCGACGTCGGCCGCCTTGGTGAAGATACCGCCGCCGACACGTGCAAACAGCGCCTGGCTGCTGGCACCCATGCCGAAGCAGAGCATCGTAACGGTGATCTCTTCCAGCGAAATCGCTTCGTAACCTAACGCGGGAACGATCCAGTTCAGCACCAGGAACCACAGTGTGATATCGAGCAGGCCCAGGCCGACCACCGTCAATCCCATCACAGCGCCCGAACGGAAGGCGACTTGCAGCCCCTGGTTGAGCGACTTCTGGGCACCGGCCGCGGTGCGGCTGCTAGCCCAGGTGGCAGTCTTCATTCCGAACCAGCCGGCGAGACCCGAGAAGAAACCGCCCGTGATAAACGCAAACGGCACCCATTCGCTTTGTACTTTGAGGACGAACGCGGCGACTGCGAGCAAGGCGAAGATTACCACAAAGAAAAGTGCAACGATTTTATATTGCTGGCGCAGGTAAGCGTTCGCGCCTTCGCGGACGTAGCCGGCAATCTCGACCATCAGTGGCGTGCCATCATCGGCCGCCATCATTTGCTTGTAAAAAGAGTAGGCCTGCACGAGGGCCACGATCGAGGCCACAAACGCCAGCCCCCAGACCAGATAAAAACGCATCACTTCCGATGCATCCTGGGCGGCGGTAGCCTCGGCGGCTTCTGCCGCATCCTGTGCCAGGGCGGTACCGCCCACAAGCAACAACACGGACGCGACGAGCGCCCCCAGCAGGAACATTTTTCGCGGCGTGCGCCGCGACCAGTCAGTAATGGCAATCATGCGATAACTTCCCTCAACTGCTTTTCTCTTGGTTCGTTCAAACGTTCACATATAGATTGGTCGCCGCATCGGCAATCGAAAGTTGCCCTGCGCGGGGAGTCTGGTGGAGCAGCCAGGCATGGATCGAGCCCTGGCAGAAGTTAGGGCGTGCGTCAGCGCGGTTCGCAAGTGCTGCGACAGGCTTACAATTTCGAAGCCCCCAAAGCATCAGCAGCCGCCTCTTGCCCAGCTCGACGATTCGCGGCTCCCGCTGAAAGAACTCTGCCAGGAGAGTCCGTGGGCGGGTGTCGCGACTCTGCCGGACAGGTAAAGTCCTTCGGAGCGATACGCAACGGGTGCCCCGGCCGCGTCCGACGGCCTGAGGGCGTCAATGGCCGGGGCGAATCGCCTCAGCCCTCGAAAAGAGACCTGCTGCCACCCCGCGCAATCGAGAAAGCGAAAAATGTAAGTCAATCGGCGCAATCTGTCAACGGGAAGCAAGTTGCGACCAATTCTCGCGGTCTTGAAGCCGCCCTCCGGCCCGATGCCGATGTGCCGCCTTGTCGGACTTCGTGTGCCGATTGCATCGCCTGTTGCTCAAACAGGCCCCGGACCTAGAATTCGGTGCTGCGGGGAATCACCCGGCGATCTGTTGCACGCTAAGGAATCAGGCATGCCTAACTCCGACTATCCCTACCCGACCGCTCGCCCGGACGAAGAGCCGCTCATTCTGGCCGAGGTGGTTCCAACCGACGTGGCCGAGGTCGAACGAACGCACGAGATCCCTTGGACGCCGATCCTGCTGTTTATTGCGTGCTGCGCGAGCACATACTTCGTCAATGGCCCAATCTATGCCATGGCCGTGATGGGCATCCTGGTTTGCCACGAGGCAGGTCACTACATCCAGGCCCGACGCTATGGCGTGCCCGCCAGCCTCCCGTACTTCATTCCGATGCCCTTCAGCCCGATCGGAACCATGGGGGCCGTGATCGCTATGCGCGGTCACATGGGCAATCGCAAAGCACTTTACGACATTGGCATCTCGGGGCCGTTGGCCGGATTGGTTCCGACAATTCTCTGCACCTATGCCGGGCTGGCATTATCCCATGTCGAACAGATTCCGCCCAATGCCCGCCTGTTTCAGTTCAATGAACCGCTGTTGTTCCAATGGATCTCCCAACTCTTCTTCGGCCCGCTGCCGGAGAACTCGGTCATCATCGGACATCCATTGGCGATCGCCGGCTGGGTGGGCATGCTCATCACCGCGCTCAACCTGATCCCAATCGGTCAGCTCGATGGCGGACACATCCTCTACGCGCTCTTGCGAGGCAAGGCGCACCTCGTGGCCTGGATGCTGATGATTGGCGCAGTGGTTGGGATGGTCGTTACGCAGCAATACGGCTGGATGCTGATGCTCGTCCTGCTCTACATGATGGGGCCGTCTCACCCGCCGACTGCGAATGACGAAATGCCGCTCGGGACGGGACGCGTGATTCTCGGCTGGCTCACCCTCGCCTTCGTGATCGTGGGCTTTACGCCGACGCCTTTTACCGTGTCCTAGCGTATGCAGATCCTTCGCAGTTCGATCTATGCCGCCTGCGTCTCGTCGCTCTCCGATGGTTCATCATCGCGCACGTTAAGAATCTCGCCCGTCTCACTGACGTCCTCGAACCGCACGCTGACGCGCTTAGAAATGCCCGACTCCTGCATCGTGACGCCGTACAGCGTGCTGGCGCAGGTCATGGTCTTCTTTGAGTGCGTGACCACGATGAACTGTGAAGTCGTCAGAAACTCCTGAAGCACACCGATAAAACGCTCGATGTTCGCTTCATCCAGCGCAGCGTCCACCTCGTCCAGTACACAGAACGGACTCGGCCGGCTGCGGAAGATCGCGAGCAAGAGAGCGACACAAGTCAACGTTTTCTCGCCACCGCTCAGGAGCGAGATGCTCCGCGGTTCCTTACCCGGTGGGCGAGCGACGATCTCGATGCCGCTGTCGAGAACGTCCATGCCCTCCTCCAGAATGATGTCCGCCTGGCCGCCTCCGAACAGCTTGCGGAACAACCCCTGAAAGTGCTCGCGGACGACTTCCAGCGTATCGGCGAAAAGCCGCCGGCTGTCGGCGTTGATCTTGTTAATGATCGCCTCGAGCGATCCTTTGGCGCTCGACAGGTCCTGGTGCTGACCGGAGAGCAATGCAAACCGGGCCTCGAGCTCGTCGAGCTCGTTCAGCGCGTCGAGATTCACGCCGCCGATGTTGTTCAGCTTGCCGCGCAGCTCGTTGATCTCGCGGTCAACCTCGGCTCGCTCGGCCAGTTCCTCGGCCGAGGGTTCGTGTTCTAGCTCGGCCAGTTCAATCCCGTAGTCCTCGCGCAATCGATCGGCCAGCGTCGTTCGTTCGTGACGCACTTCGCCCGCGGCCAGATCCTGGGCGTGCAGCTTTGCTTCCAGCTTGCGGACTTTGCCTCGTACGCGCTGCGCCTCGGCCGACAGGTCGCCCTTCCGCTGGCGCAACTCATCACGCCGGGCGAATTGGCGCCCGGACTCGGCGGCCATGGATTCTTTGCCAAGATATAGCTCGGCCAATTGCGACTCCGCCCGCAGGATGTTGCGCTCGGCATCGCGCAGTCGCTCGAAACTTACTTCAAGCTGCGACCGGCTGTCGGCCAGAGCCCGGCCGCGTTCCTGATGATCGCGTTCGAGCTGTCCCCGCTGGGTCCGCAGGTGGGCGAGTCGCTGCTCACTCTTGACCACTTCGATCTTCGTGGAGCCTGCCTCGCGACTCGCTCGTGTTCGCTGTTGTTCGAGGGCGGCGATGTCCTGCCCACCACGTTGAATGCCAGCTTCGAGCTCGCCCACCGCGGCTTCCACAGCCGCAAGTTTTTCCTGTAGCTCGGCGAGCCTGGCAGTTGCCTGCTGAAACTCGTCCGCAGCCGCCGCGACTTCGGCTTCGGCAGCCGCCTGCTGTTTTTCCAGCTGTGTCGCCCGCTCCTCGGCCGAGCGCACCGCCGATCGGGCATGGGCCTGCTGCTCGCTGAGCGTACGGAGTTCCGACACAAGCTGCCGCAACTCGCTCTCTTGACTCTCGATCTGGGCGTCGAGCCGTGAACAATGCCCGAGTTGTACGGCGATTTGTTCGGCAATCTCTGCGAGTTGCCGTTCGAGCACCCGCAATTCGCTCCGCCGCGAGATCAATCCCGTGGTTGAGTGGCGCGGTCCGACGTGCAAGGTACCGTCCGCGTCGATCAGTTCCCCGGCTTGCGTGACGAATCGCAATCCGCGTCCCAAGCCTTCGGAAAGTGCGATCGCATGGTCCATCGTCTGAACGATCCAGGTCCGCGACAGCAGTTGCCGCGCTAGCGGCTGAAACTCGCCGCTGCAATCCACGAGCTTGTCGGCTCTGGCGATCACGCCAGGCTGTGCGTAGATGTCGACCACGCCGCCGCTGCTGCCTGAGCCAATGGCGTCGAGTGCGACGATTCCCACGCGGCCCGCCAGTTCAGCCTCGACCAGATATCTCAACCAAGGGGTACGATGAGTGACCACCAGGCACTGGGCCATTTCGCCAAGCGCCACTTCCACCAGGGGCGCTACTTCGAAGGTAACTTGCAGCCGATCAGCCACCAGTCCCCGAACCTCTGAGAGTGGGCCGGAGGCCGCATTTTGGGCCTCGGCGAGCAACTGTTTGACGCCGCTGCTAACGCCTTCCAGCCGTTTCTCCAGTTCGTTCAGTACCGAAGCTCGCTCGGAAGCGCCGGACGAGCGTTCGCGCAGGTGCGCCAGGTTCTGGTGGGCTTCTGCAGCCTCGGCCCGATGCCGCGATAGCAGCGTCTGCAACTCGTCGACCGCGGATTGCTTACCCTCGCATTGGACGGCGAGTTCCTGCGCGGTCTCGTGCAGGGTCTGCAATTCAACCGAAAGTGCGCCACGCGCGGCCACAATCTCAGCAAGCCGGCGTTCGCCCCGCGTGCGAATGGCTTCGCTCGCAGCGACCTTGGACTGCACTGCACTCGTTTCACTGGCAAATGCCGAAGCCGCTCGGACCTGATCCAAATGCCGCGACCGCCGGCGTTCGTTTTCGGCGCGAGACTCATCAAGCTGCACGGTCAGTTGCGTTAGACTACGCTCCTCTTCGGCCAGCCGCCGGGCAATCTCGCGGTGCTGCTCCTCGGCCATCGACAGGTTTTCGTCGATCTCGGAAATCTGTTGCTGCAAATCGACTGCCCGCGTGCTCATTGATGTGAGCTGCCGACGGTAGCGGGTGATCTCCTCTTCCAGGTCGCGACATCGGCGGCGCTCGTGTTCGATGGACGACTCGTGCGCTGCGATGCGCTCGCGATTTTGAGCGATGCGAGCCTCGCAAGTGCGAATCTCGTTATCGGCCTCGCGGACCGTGCCATCCAAGGCGAACGCCTCGGTTTCCAGCGTTTCGGCCTGCGCCAACAGGATCACATTCTCTTCGCTGAGTTCCCGCAGTTCGGCTTCCAAGGCTTCCAGCCGTATCGTGAGCTTTCGCCAATCGGCCGCGCCAATCTGCGTGCGCAGTGCCTGCAACCGGTCGGAGTACTCTTTGTACTTGCGGGCCTTGCTCGCCTGCAGCCGCACCGCGCGCACCCGGCTGTCGACTTCGTCGATGATGTCCGAAAGCCGCAGCAGGTTCTGGTCAACTCGTTCCAGCCGCCGCAGGGCCTCGATCTTCTTGCTTTTGAAGCGGCTGATGCCAGCCGCCTCTTCAAAAATCAACCGCCGGTCGCGCGGCGAAGACTGCAGCAAAACGTCAACTTTACCCTGTTCGATGACGCTATACGCTTCCGTGGCGATGCCTGTTCCGGCGAACAGGTCGCGAATGTCGCGGAGCCGGCAGGGCTGCCGATTGATCAGGTACTCCCCTTCGCCGCTGCGATACACGCGACGGGTGATGTGTATCTCGGGAGCGTCGACGGCCAGGAGTCGACGCGAATTGTCAAATGTCAAGGTCGCTTCGGCTGAATTCAGCGGCTTTCGCGAAGCCGAGCCATTGAAGATGACGTCGGCCATCTCTTTCCCACGCAGGCTCTTGACGCTCTGCTCGCCAAGCACCCACTTGATGGCGTCGACAATGTTGCTCTTGCCCGAACCATTGGGTCCGACAACCACCGTGATGCCCGATGGGAACTCGAGCCGCGTTTTGTCGGCAAAGCTCTTAAAGCCGACGAGTTCGAGCGCCTTCAGCATAAGAGATTTTGTTGGAAGGACTTGGGAGCAATACGGGCGGACAGTTCACCGCGGCTCGCTGGAAGAAAATTCCCCCGTGCAACTCGGGAATTGCCGCGGACAGGTCCATTCTACCAAGAAGACCCGACCGAGGCTGGACCGGAATCGCGGGTTTTTGCCGCGTTTCCGTCGTAAATCTCGCCGGATGCTAGCGGGCGGATTTTCGCTTCCGACCCGGAAACAACTCCGGCAGCGGGTTAGCCGCCACGATCTGCGGTTCGGACTTCTGAGCCGCTCCTGCCAAGGGTTCCACCACATCGGACTCGGCTTCGCGCTGCTGGTAGATGCGATCCTCTTCCGGAAGCGCGTCCACTTCAAACCGAGCGTCCAGTGCCCCCGAGGTTTTGGCATGCTGGAGTGCCTGGACCACGTCGGGATACGTTCCGCCGAGTTCCACGATCGCCCGGATCACTTCGTCGAGTTTCGTGCTGACGACGCGCTTCTGATCAGGTTTACCTGGTGCGAAGCGGCTGACGGTCACCTTGCCGGCCACGCCCTTGACCATGATCTGCTTGCCGGCGTCCAGGATGAAAGGAGCCTTGAGCGTCTGCTCATGCCCGAAGACCACAACCTCTGGCCGGTAGCTGCGAGTGACATGCACCATCGCCGGTCCGCTGGTGTTCAAGACGTGGTAGCCGAACTGCCCGCCCAGGTTCTCGCCACGAATGGCAGGGTCGTTCGGATTCATTGCCCAGATCGCCCGGAACGCTCCATAACGGGTCTCGGAACTCGCAACTTCCAAGAGTTCAAACAACGCGTCGCGGGCCGACATATCGACCATGGAACTCAATGCGGCCAGAGCGAACGCCCGGAACGTCGGCTCCTCGCGAGCGGCACGAGCGAGCGGCGCGGCGGCCCGACTGTCATCCAAGTACGCCAGTGCTTCGGCCGCATAAAAGCGGACCTCCGGATCGGCATTCTCGACCCCTTTGGCTAGCGACTCGACAGACTTGCGTCCGATCGCTTCCAGCCGGAGTGCGGCCGTTGCCGCGGAGATCGGATCGAGCAACTGGCGTTCGAGCAATTCGATACGCAGCGCTTGCTCGGCCGGGGACTCTTTCAGCGGAATCGCCCGCACCACGCGAATGTATCGGGCAATGTTGTCCTTATAGCGGGGATGGACCTTCAGGTCGATCCGCTCATCGGTTTTGGGAGTCGCAACGCCCTGCTTGATGCCGCGATGGAACGTGTGGAAGCGTGCATTGATGACCTGCCCCACTTGGGCCGCCAACCGCACGGATTTGTCTTCGGGGCCGATGAACAAGCCAAGATCGCGTGATCGAGTAGCGATGCCGCCGCCCAGCACTTTGCCGCGTAACAAGATTGCTCGGTCCTTTTCGCCGTCGGCCGATGGATCAACCAGGATCGGACCTTCGCCCACAGCGAGTGGATGGCCTTGACGGATGGCACCACCGAGGACCGCCATTTCGGTCAGTCGCGTCTCCATCAGCCAGCCGCCACGAAGACTGGCCGCCTCGCTATGTGATGGCACCTTGACTTCGATGTCGAATTTGTCCCCTTTTTGAACGCCAGGGGGCAATTGCCCTTTCACCAGGATCATCGCGGTCGAGGGCGAGGCCAAAAGCTGATTGGGATTCTGCACGCCGATCGTCTGCAACTCGTGCAGAAGTGCCGCTCGCTGCGGCGACGGCGCGGGATCTTCGCCGGTGTTGTCCAGACAGGTCGCCAGCGCGATCGCTTCCACCGCCACGTAGTTGTGACCAAAAGGCCGCGCCACCGAGCCGACAAGCTTTGTGTCGACTTCCAGAACGTCCGCAATGCCTTCAGGGCTCTGTGAGCGCAGATTGGTCCCGGCGCATCCAGAGAGCGCAAGCGAACTGACCAACAGCCAAGCGTAGCAAGGCTTCATGCCGTGCCCCGATCTTTTCGTTAATTGCCGATCGGCTGCGCAGGTGCATCCATGCACGCACCAGCTCGCGCCAAATCGGATCATCCCTCGATTATTCGCTCGAACGAGCGGCTCGGTAAAAGGACGATTTCGACGAGGGCGGGAGATTAGAGATCGCCAGAATCCGGGTCAAGGCCGGTTTCTGGCCAACTGCCGAAACTTTGTTCCGGCGCCTCGCGGCCACCAAATCAGGGTGGGTCATATCCGCCTCTGCAAAACGGGTTGCAGCGCAGGATCCGATAGACACCCAACCAGAAGCCTCGCCAGACCCCGTATTTCTCCACCGCGCCAATCATGTAGTGACTACAAGTGGGCTGAAAGCGGCAATTGCGACCGATGAACGGGCTGAGCGTGAGCTGGTACAGCCTGACCACGGCGATCAACAGCCGAGAGGGCCAGCTCGAAATTCGCGACCACAAATGCTGCATGCGAAAATTATCCGGCGTCGTCAGCCTCTACCCCAGGCGTTTGGACGCGCGTTTGCTCAGCCGTACTAGCGAGGCCTGTGCCTCGGCAAGCACAGGTTTGCCCAGTCGAGGCACGATCACGAGGTCGACGGCGGGGAGTTCCGCCTGCGTAAGTCGGAACGCCTCGCGCAGGATGCGCTTCCATCGATTGCGTTGGACTGCCCCTCCGTGCTTCCGCGAAACCGAGAGCCCGAGCCGCGCGTAGTTTCGGCCGCTTTCGCAGACAAACACCAGTAGTCGCTCGTCGGATGCCGAGGCCTTGCGATCGTACACCCGCTGAAATTCGGCGGTCGAGCGAATGTGCTGGTGCGGACGAAAGCGAAAGCTTCGGCTCTGCAAGTCAGGTGTAATTCGCTCGTCGGTCATACACATCAGCTAGGGCCATCGCCGGGTGAATCACTCTTGCGATCGAAGAGCGGTTTTCGATACCAGGCGTCTTCGTACCGCGGAGTTGGCCCATGCGAGCGACGAGCCTCGCGCATGACATGCCTGCCGCCCAGGATCGCCAATGCCACAAGCGCCATGCCCACGAGCACGAGCCCTAGCAATGCCATTAGCACGATGGCCCGATTCTGCGGCGAGAGCCGCGTCAACAGCGGCTGCCCCTCGGATTCGGCCCAGGCCAGCGACGCGGCCGCGAGTGAGCTGATTTGCCAGACAGCCGCCAGCCTCACCATTTCAGGTCCTTTCGCGGGTCCTGGGGATGCTCGCTCGCGGCATGCTCGTCGAGCTTCTTGATCAGCTCCAGGCACTCCTCGTCGAGCGGCGATGGCAGTACGATTTGAATCTCGGCATAGAGATCCCCGGCCACGCCATCTCGCCCGGCCACGCCGTGCCCCTTGATCCGCAGCTTCTTGCCGCTCGAACTCCCCGCGGGCAAGCGGAGCGAGATCGTCCCCTTGGGAGTTGGCACGTCCACTTTGGCGCCCAGTGCCGCTTCGGACAGCGTCACCGGCACACGAACTTCAAGATCGTTGCCGCGCCGCGTGAACCACGGATGCGGAGCGACGTGAATCGTGATCAGGATATCGCCGGGCGTGCCCCCTGGAACGCTTTCTCCCTGGCCGCGCAGACGAATCTTCTTGCCATCCTCGATGCCCGCTGGAATCTTGACGTTGAGCGTCTCGACTTTGCCTCCGTCGCGGCGCAGCGAGATCTGTGCTTGCCCACCCAACACTGCGGTTCCGAAGGGTACTTCGAGCTCTGTGGCGAGGTCGGCCCCGCGCATCTCCTGCGGCTGCGCTCGCCGCTGCCCTCGACCACCGCGACGGTACTGTCCGAACAAGTCGCCAAACGGATTGCCCTCGTATTCGGCCCCGCCACCGCCGCCAAAGCGGCCAAACAGCTCACTGAAATCAACTTCCTCGCCGCCAGGTCCCGTGCTCCAGGTACGTCCCCCACGCGGGCCCCCGCCCGCACCGGCGCCCATCTGTTCGAAACCGCTACCGTACTGATCGTACAACTTGCGCTTCTCGGGATCGTTCAGCACGTCGAACGCCCGTTGTAACTCCTGGAACTTGGCCTTCGCCGATTGATCGTCGGGATTGACGTCCGGATGATACTTTCTGGCCAGCTTACGATAGGCCTTTTGAATATCCGCCGCGGACGCGCCGCGGTCGACGCCCAGGATTTTGTAATAGTCTTCAGCCATTCCGTTATCGTTCGGAGTTGTCGGTCGAATCGGGGGGGTATGGAAAGCGGAGCTATGCCATTTTACGGCTGACTGACGGAATCCAGCAAGCCGCTCGCAAGGCACGCGGTAATTGTCCCACGTGCTACCCTTGAAACATACCCCGCAGAAGCTTTCGCCACACCACCGGAATAACCGCTATGTTTCGCACGTCGCTCGTGCTGCTGGCCGTCTGGGCGGGAGCGATCCATGTCGCGGCCCACGCCGCATCAGGTCCCGGCGGCGTATTCGAGATCGAAGTCGTTGACCGCCAGACGCGAGAGCCGCTGGCCTGCAGGATGCACCTGGCGAATGCGGCCGGCAAGTCGCTCAAGGCGCCGCGCGTGCCATTCTGGCACGACCACTTCACCTTCGACGGCAAGATCTCATTGAAACTCCCCAAGGGGGATTACGATTTCACGATCGAGCATGGCCTGGAATACGCTCCTCAGACAGGCCGGTTCACGATGGACAACTTCTCGAAGGACAAGAAAACTTTCGAGCTCGACCGCTTCGCCGACATGGCCGCCGAAGGGTGGTGGAGTGGCGAAATTGACATCGCGCGACTCGCTGTCGATCTGCCGCTGCTGATGCGTGCGGAGGACCTGCACGTCGCCACGCTGATCACCTGGCCCGGCCGCGAGGTACTGCTGCCAAGTGGCTTTGATCCAGCGAGCACCCTGGTTTCGTTCGATAAGAACCGGTTCGTGCATGTCGGAGCCGGGATCGACGCCCGAGACGGAGGCACGCTGCTGCTGTTGAATCTGAACGAGCCGCTGGCGCTCGAGTCACTTGCCACGCAACTCGGTGCGCTGGAACAAACCAAGGCCAACGAAGGCTGGGCCGACGCACGTAGCGCCGCCGACTGGGACCTGCCGCTGTGGATTGCTTCCGGCAAACTCGATTCCGTGCAGGTGCTCAACAGCGATATTCGTCGCAGCACCGAGAAGGGGAGTCGACCCAAGAAGCAAACCGGCAAGCCGCGCGATGAGTTGGAGTTCAGCGGCGTTGACGGCCAGGGGCGCTGGGCCGAGGCGATTTATTATCACCTCCTGAACTGCGGCCTCCGGATTCCGCCTACCGCCGGCAGCGGCTCTGGCGAGTTTGCCAACCCGCTAGGTTTCAACCGGATGTACGTGCACGTCGAGGGGGAGCTGACCTACGACCGCTGGTGGGAAGGCGTACGTGCCGGGCGAGTCACGATCACCAACGGTCCACTGCTGCGACCACTCGTCGAAGGCGAACTGCCGGGCTTCGTGTTCCGCGCCGAGGCGGGACAGCAGATCGAACTGGAAATGGCGCTTAATTTTGCCAGTCGAGACGGCGTGGCCGCCATCGAGGTGATCAAAGACGGCCGGATTGCTCACTCGATTCCCACGCCCGAGTTCATTCAAGCTGGCGGAGCCCTGCCAACCGTAACGTTCGACCAGAGCGGCTGGGTTCTGATTCGGGCGGCGGCTAACGTCCCCAACGGCCATCGTCTCGCAATCACGGCTCCCTACTATGTCGAAATCGGCAGCCAGCCCCGGATCAGCAAGAATTCGGCCGAATTCTTTCAAGACTGGGTCAAAGAGCGAGCCGCCGCGATGAAGTCGGCTCCCAATGCCGCGGAACACGACAAGGCAGTCGCCTTCTGGCAGGACCTGGTCGATCGGGCCAACGCCCCCTGATCAGGTTCCCCAATCCCGCGGATAGCGGAAGTCGCGGTCCATCGTGCGATTGGTGAGCTTCGCGATCACGGGGAGTCGCCGCTTGTACTGATTGCGGCGTACCATCCGCACCACGCGTTCCACAAATTCGGCGTCGAACCCCGCTCGGACCGCCTGAGCCGGTTGCCAGCGCCGATCCACGAGCAGCACCAGCAGCCGGTCGACCTGGTCGTAGCTGAAGCCCAACTCGCCCTCGTCGGTCTGGCCCACCCAAAGATCGCCGCTGGGGGCTTTGTTGAGAATCGCCGCCGGCACTCCCAGGTATTCGGCGAGTTGCCGAAGCTGCGTCTTATAGAGATCGCCAATCGGATTGATTGCCGAAGCCAGATCGCCAAACTGCGTTCCATAGCCCAGGAGCAATTCGGTTTTGTTGCTGGTACCGACCACCAGCCCCTCGAACGCCGCGCTTTGATCGTACAGCACGGTCATGCGTTCGCGAGCACACTTGTTGGCCAGCCGCATTTGCGTGATGCCCGGCATCGCGGCGACATAGGCGTCAACCTGCGGTGTGATCGGCACATCCAGCGATTGCATTCCCAAATCAGCGACGACCGCGGCGCTGTCGCGGCGGGTCTCCTCACTCGAAGTCTTGTACGGCATCGTGACAGCCAGCACGTTCTCCGGCCCCATCGCTCGCACGACGAGGTACGCGACGACGCTCGAATCGATGCCGCCGGACAGGCCAAACACCGCCCGGCGAAATCCGGTGCGATGAATCTCGTTGCGGACGAACCGCGTGAGGATTTCGGCCACAAGCTCGGGATTGATCACCAGACCGGCGGCGCCGAGGTCAGGATTCATAGCGCCTCCGCTTGATCCGCCGCAGCTCTTCGATGGTCATCAGCAGTTGTTCGTCGCGCCCCAGTGGCGTAATCAGCCGCTCGCGGCGCAACTCGGCCAGGTCGCAATCCACCAGCGTCAGGGCTTCGTCGAACTGCGGCGCCTGGGCGATGATCCGCCCGTCGGGCCCCACGGCCATGCTATTGCCGAAGAAACACAGACCGTCTTCGAACCCGACACGATTCACGACGATCACCAGCGCACCTAGTAGCTGCGAAAATGTGCGGGCCAACAGTTCGTAAGTCTCTGCCGTGGCAATCCGCGAGCCATTTACACCACGGGCCGGCGAGTTGATGATCCACAAGAGCACATCGACTTCTTCGGCCTGCATGATGGTCGCGCTGGACACGTGCCAGAAGTCTTCGCAGATGACGATTCCCACGCGGCCAAAACGTGCTGTCTGGAACGCCTGAAACCGCTTGCCTGGCGAAAAGTATCGCTGCTCTTCGAACAGCCCATAGGTCGGCAGGTAGACCTTGCGATGGACGTGCAGGATGCTGCCGGCCTCGGCATAGAAGGCGGCGTTATAGAACTGGTGTCCCGCGCCTTCCTCGACAAACCCAGCCACGAGCGACATGGGCTCCGCCGTCGCGATCAACCGGTTGATCTCCGGACTCGCGCGTTCCAACGCCACCTCGGGCACCATGTCGCGGAGGAAGTACCCCGTGAGCGACAATTCGGGAAAGACCACCAGATCGGCCGATTGCTGCCGTGCCGCGGCGATCTGCTGCTCGTGCAGTTCCAGATTCTGGTGCCGATCGCCCAGCCGCGGAGCGATCTGTGCCAAGGCAACGCGCAATACTCCGGGAGCCGAAGTTTCGGCGGAACTGGAAGCAGCGGCGGTGTCAGGATCCGATTTCAACTTTGCAATTCACAAGGAGAATATTGATCGAGGTTACAGTAAGCTTCCGCCGCGCCCAGCGAGGTGTCAAGCTGCCAAAGACTCATCTCGCACCAATGCAAAGCGGCCGCGCCGGATGCCGTTCATCCGGCGCGGCCGCCAGCGAAACTTTTCAAGCGAGGACCTCAGTCGCTTACTGTACTGCGGTCTCGCTCTGCGGCGCGGCGGCCGGAGCCGTCTCCTCCGCTTCGTTTTCGCTCGGCTCCTTCGCATAGCGGGCCAGCGTCCAGGTGCTGGTCTGGCCGTTCTCGAAGTGGGCCGCGGTGGCGCCAGTCTGCTGCGTCAGGTTCGCGAGCGAGGTCTCGAACGTGACCTTACCGTTGTCACCAAAGGTGAACGCCACCTGCTGGGTCTTTTTGTTCACTGCGCCGCGAATCGGCTGATCGTGATCCGTCAGCAGGTCGTAGTAAGTACCACGCACCTGGCCGGCCTTGCTCACGGCAAGCTGCACCATGGCGCTCGCCTCGTGCTGGCCCTCTGGCGCGAGCGAGAACACACCCAGCGGCAGGAACGAGGTGTCCTTCGGCGGATCGTTCTTGCCTTCAGCGATCAACTGCTTCGCAGCAGCAATCTGTTCGGGAGTAATCGGCGACAGACCCGTCTCGGTTTCGTTCGACTGATTCTCCTCGGGCTCATTCGACTGCGTATCGTCGTCGGCGTTCTCCTCGGCGTTGCCATTCGCCGAGTCATCGCCTTCCGGCTCGGTTGTTTCATCCGAAGTCAGGTAGTTGTCGACCGTGCCGTAGTTGCCGTAGTAAGGCTCAACCGCGTCGAGACCCAACCAGGCAGCCGTCGCGCCAAACGTGGCGACAGCCCAGGGGTTGCCCCAACCCCAACCGCCCCAGCCGTAGCCCCACGCGCCACCGTGGCGGCCGTACCAGCCGTGCGAGAACGGCCGGTTGTGGTGAGCCCAGTTCGAGTGGTGGTAATGGTGGTGGTCACCGTGATGCGAGTGGGTGTGGCTGTGGTGGCCGGTGTGGTGATGGCTGTGGCTGCCGTGGTGCGAACGGCCGCCATGATGGCCGCCGCCGTGGTGTCCCCCACCGTGATGGCCGCCGCCATGTCCGCCGCCGCGAGCCAACACTGGTGCCGTGGACAATCCCAGGACCGCAACCACGGCCAACAAAAACCCCAAAACCTTGTTCATGGAACCCTCGAAAGTTGAAAATGAAAAACGCTGGCTGTTCCATTGATGGTCGAACCCGCGTTGATGAGTGACGTAAAGTGTGCAAACTACTGTGGCGGAACCACCGGCGCTGACGTGGACGCCGGGACGGGCGTCACGGTTTGGCTCTCGAAGCGAGCCAAGTGCCAATCGCTCGCTTCGCCGCCCGCGAACCGCAGACGGATACTGCCATCCGGTCGGGTCAGGCTCACAAGCGCCGCTTCGAACTCGGCGGCGCCGGGCGCAGTGATTTTGAACGTCGCGAGTTGCGTGTGCTTGTCCAGCGAACCGCTGACCGGCGACGTCGTGCCAGTTACGACGTCAAAATAATTGCCTGCAATCTCGCCTTGTTTGCTAAGCGCCAGTTGCAATAGCGCGCTGGGGTCTTGAGCACCGGCCGGACCAAGCGCAAACACGCCGAGCGGCAAAAACTCTCCCGCGGGCTGTGTCTTGTCGGCGGATTCCGGGTCGAGCGTTTCGCTGGTATGTACTTGTTCTGCGGCCGTCGCACTTGCTGCGGGCGCGACGCCGACCCAAGCCGTGGCAGCGGCGATCGAGGCAACCGCCCAGGCATCGGCATGGGGGTGCGTGAACTGCCACGCCCGGGGATGATCGGCATACCAGGCTGGTGAGAATGGTTCGTTGCCGGCGAATTGCGCGCGAAGCTCGGCGCGCGAGGCCATGTCCGCACTTGCAGCCTTCAGCCCCGCGTCAGCATTCGGCAACTGCGGTACCGGCGCTCCGGCCTGACCCAGAATGGACTCCAGCGCCCCCGAGTCGATGGCCTGCTGCAGTTTCCCGCCCAGGTTCTGCAATCCCTGGCCGAGTTGGCGATTGGGCCGTGCGGCGCCATTTGCGTTAGCTGCGCTCGGTCCAGGATTGTTCGCACGCGGGCCCCCCAGCCGGCGTTCACGCAATCGGCCGCCAAGCTGAGCCATGGCATCCGCAGTCAACAAACCGAGCATTAAGGCCGCCGCGAGCAAAGCCACATTGCGCGTGCGCATGGATCTCTCTCCGGATCTGCCCCCGCCGGCGGTCGACCAGCGACCGGGCATGAGCGGTGGGGTACTGGAAGCCTAGCTTACCGGGCGAATGGCAAGCCGGAGGGGCAGAATCCCCGAAGAAAACGCGTTGGACGGCAGCGCTACGTCGACCTTACTCGCCCAGAGTGTGGCGAATCGCTACGGCCAGGTCGCGCCGGGTGGTCGGTGAGTATTCGAGATCGAACCAGATGACCTTGCCCGACGGGTCCAGCAGGTAGCTGCGTGGAAGCTTGCCGCTCGCCACCTGAGCGAGAGCCTGGCGATCGGCATCGACCAACACCGGATAGCTCGCTCCGGCGTTCTTTGCCAATTCGGCGGCCTGGGTGGCCCCGTCACCGCAATTCACTGCAACCACGGCCAAGCCCTTGTCACCGAAGCGAGGCAGGTAATATCGGTTCAGATCGGAAAGCTCTTCCAGGGCCGTCGGCTGAGTCTGGTCCCAAAATACGACCAACGTCAGCCTGGGTCCGTAGAGTTCCGTGAGTGATCGCTGCTGGCCAGCCGCGTCAGGCAGTTCCAGGTTGGGAAACAGATCGCCTACCTTGACCTTGCACATCGCGGCATGCTGGTCGCTGAGCACAACCTTCGGCATCGAAAGCTCAGCCAGTGGCAACCGGTCGAGCGGCAGCGGCGCTTCGGACGCGGGCAGTGGCGCCGGGGGCGCCACCGCTTGAATTGGCTGCTTCGCCTCCGGCTCGGTGGGTATGTCGAGCGAAGGTGCCTCCACATGGCTCGCGTCGGCAACCTCGATTTCTGGCCGTGTCGCTTGAGTGCCGTCAGGAGCGTCAATCGCAGCAGGTGCTTCAACACGATCTGCCGGAGGCTCCGACTTAGTGCATCCGCAGGCCACGAATACGGCGGCCGCTGAACAGGCTGCCAGGAACTTAGTCCCCAAGCTCTCGAACTTCAGATTGCCGCATCGCATCAGGCTCGCCTCCAAACGGCCAGTTGCACGGACCCCACGCCAGCGGTCCGCGTCCATTGCCGCTTATTCTCGCGGGATTCGCGCGGGCGTCAACGGCCTGGGCCAGGGGCGGTCGGCACGCTAGCGGGGCGCAGGATCACGAATCTGGATGCCTAATTCCCGCAACTGCCGGGCATCGACACGACCCGGCGCTTCGGTCATCAGGTCTGTCGCCTTTTGTGTCTTGGGAAACGCGATACAGTCGCGAATGTTGTCGAGCCCACCAAAGATCATCACCACCCGGTCCAGACCCAGCGCGATGCCGCCATGCGGCGGCGCGCCGAACGCCAGCGCGTCGAGCAGAAATCCGAATCGCTCCCGTTGCAGTTCGGGCGAGATTCCGAGTAGTTCAAACGCCTGTTGCTGGACTCCCGGATCGTGAATTCGGATCGTGCCGCCGCCGGCTTCAAAACCATTGATTACAAGGTCATATGCCTGTGCGCGACATTTGCCGGGGTCGGTCTTGAGCAGCTCAATGTCCTGAGGCCTGGGCGATGTAAACGGATGATGCATCGCGGCCCAACCGCCTGTCTCCTCGTCCTTGGCAAACATCGGAAACTCGACGATCCAGGAGAAGTGCTTCGACTTTGGATCGTACAACTTCAAATCCACGCCGAACCGCTTGCGCAGCCCATACAGGGCCTTGCAACTGACCTCGAAGGTATCGGCAACAAACACCAGGAGATCGCCCGGCTCGGCCTGCATCCGATCGGAAATCTGCTGGAGGATCTCGGGGCTGAAATTCTTGGCGATGGGCGAGGCGAGCGTGCCGCCGTCCTCGACCTTGAACCAAGCCAGGCCCTTAGCGCCAAAGTCCTGAACGATGAAGTTAGTGAGCTCATCAATCCCTTTACGCGAGTAAGCGGCAGCGCCACCTTTGGCGTTGATACCGCGGACCTGGCCCCCTTCGTCGGCCGTAGCGCGGAAGACCCGAAAATCGCACTTGGCCGCAATGTCCGTCAGATCGACGATCTCCAGTCCGAAACGCAGGTCCGGCGCGTCATGACCATAGCGCTCCATCGCCTCGTCATAGGTCATGCGTGGCAGCGGCAATGATAGATCGATCCCCAGGATTTCTTTCGCCAGCCGGGCCATCAAACCGTCGATCAGGCTGATGATGTCTTCAGCCGTGACGAATGACATTTCGACGTCAAGCTGAGTGAATTCCGGCTGCCGATCGGCCCGCAGGTCTTCGTCACGAAAGCAGCGTGCGACCTGCACGTAGCGATCGTAGCCCGCAATCATCAGAATCTGTTTGTAAAGCTGCGGTGATTGCGGCAGCGCGTAAAAGCTGCCGTTGTGAACGCGGCTGGGCACCAGGTAATCGCGAGCACCTTCGGGCGTACTGCGACCGAGCATCGGAGTTTCGACGTCAAGAAAGCCGTGTTCGTCAAAGTACTTCCGCATGCCAATGGTGATGCGATGGCGCAGTTGCAGCGTGGCCTGCATTTCCCCGCGGCGCAGATCCAGATAGCGATACTTGAGCCGCAGATCCTCGTTCGGCAGTTCCATGCCGCCCGGCTGAAAAGGCGGCGTCTGGCTCTTGTTCAGCAGCAAGAGTTCGCTGGGACGAACCTCGATTGCACCTGTCGCGATCTTCGCGTTCACTGTCCCTTCCGGGCGAGCCGCGACCTTCCCGCGGACGCTGATCACGAATTCGCTCCGCAGCGAGCGGGCAAGCTCCAGCGTTTCGCGGCCCACGTCCGGGTCGAACACGATCTGGGTCTTTCCGTACCGATCGCGGAGGTCGATAAAGATGCCGCCCCCGTGGTCACGGTAGCTATCCACCCAGCCGCAAAGCGTGACCTGCTGGCCGATGTGCTGCGATCCTAGTTCGCCGCACGTATGAGTCCGCAACAAAGCCGCATCTCCTCTGGCCGCATTCGCCGGCCATTCTGTCGAAAGCTTTCAGCCCTGAAATAAGCCGCCCATCTTACTCTAGACCATCCGCCGCCGGAAAGGTGATCGCGACTGTGCGCCACAGTGGCGGCATGGGGGGCAGGTCTGAAAACGAAGAAAGCCGCCTCGAATCGTGGTTCGAGGCGGCTTTGAATTGGTTGACCAATGATTTCGCTAACTAGCCGTTACGACGACGACGCCAGCCCACCAGGGCCAAACCACAGGCACCCAGTGCTCCCAAGGCCACCGAAGACGGCTCGGGTACAACCGTGTAATTGTAAATGACGGTCACCGTACCAACGGCATCGGTTGACTGGTTGTTCGAACCATTGCCGCCGCCACCGACAAACGCCTGGAACGTCGTCGTTGTGAAACCAAGCGTAAATGAACCGGTGGTGTCGTAAGGAACGATGCTGTTAGCACCAACCAGTCCAGAGTCGCCCGTCGCATTGATTGCCGGCGGTGCATAGTTGATCGTTTGGCCCGCGCCGTAAAGAACTGGGCCGGTGTCAATCAGATCAATATCGCCGTTGATGCCGCCATTAAGAAACAACTGGAAGTCCAGACTGGCCTTGTCCACGTTCGGGGCAGTGCCCACGACGCCAAGGTTTGAGTAGGAGATATACGAGAACGTCTGGGAGTTGTTCGCGTCATTGTTCGTAACGGAGAGGGATTGAAGGGTCTCCGTCACTTCAATGCGCAGACCAACGCTCGTCAGAACCGCACCAAATGGTGCACCAGAGCTTTGGAAATAGTCGAAAGTCCCGGTTCCCAGCGAACCTGTGATATCCGTCGGAGTCAACGGCATGCTGAATGTCTGCACGACCTGTGCAGCATGCAGCGGCGCAGCAATCAGAATGATCGGCGAGAGGAGAAGAAATGACAGGCGAAAACCCGTCAACGAAGTTCGATTCATGTGCGGCCCTCCTTCTAAAAGTGCACAAATCAATGACATGGCGGCGAGTCGCGCAGGCTGGTCGCGCCACTACCAGCGAAGCCGAGTCTAACCGAAAAGCGCAAAGCGTCAATCCTTTTCCGGATGTAAATTATGTATTGTATATGCACACGCGAGCTGGACTTAGGCCCACGTTGCGGTATTTTCATGGCGATTTTGAATGTAATGCCCTTGGTCGTCCCATGCATCACGGCAGGGATGCCTGCCAAATTTCTTCCGCAACCATCTGAGGTTCCCCCCCGCCGGGTACCGGCCGGCACTCGCTCAGGCTGCGAAACCAGGTCATCTGCCGTTTAGCGAATTGCCGCGTGCCTAGCTTCACGAGAGCGATCGTCTCCGAAAGCTCACGATCGCCGCGAAGATGCTCCAAAACCTCGCGATAACCGACGGCTTGGCCGGCAGTCCGCCCAAACGCCCCCTGAGTGACCAGCAACCGCCGAACTTCATCGACCAGACCCGCGGCGAACATTGCGTCGACCCGGCGGTCGATCCGCTCGACAAGTTCCTCCCGCGGCCAAGTCAGCGCGAATACCCGGCACTCATTGGCCGGTCGCGCTCGCTCAAACTGCTGCTGGAGTCCGGAAATGGTCTGGCCGGTTTTCAGATGGACTTCGAGAGCCCGGATCACACGCCGTCTGTCGCGCGCATGCAACCGCCGAGCGCTGGCGGGATCAACCGCGGCCAGTCGTTGAAGAAGGGCTTCATTCCCTTCGCGGTCGGCGTAACTCTCCAGTTCACGGCGTAGCTCCCAATCCGCCGGTGGGCCTTTAAAGATGCCCCGTAGTAGGGCCTTCAAATAAAGCGGCGTTCCACCCACAAATAGCGGCTTTCGCCCGCGCGACGCGATCTCGGTCACCACCGTTTCCGCCGCCGTCACGTATTGCGCAACGCTGAATTCCTCGTGCGGCTCGACGAGGTCGATCAGGTGATGCATTACGCCGCCCCGCTCCGCGATCGATGGCTTTGCCGTTCCAATGTCCATCCCGCGATAGATCGCCATTGAATCGAGCGAGATAATTTCGGCGTTCAGACGCTTTGCCAGCGCCACACCGACCGCAGTCTTGCCGCTGGCCGTAGGACCGGTCAAAAACCAGCAATCGGCGGGAGTATCGTAAGCTTGTGACACGCTTGAGTTAGCCACCGATGAGCGACTTGTCAGCCTAAGTTCAAGGTTCTAGGATGCCTGGAATCCTAGCCGGCACAACCTCTAGCCGTAAGGCAGCTTGACGAACATGCCCTCGACCGACCCCATCCTGTCCCAGCTCATGGCGGTGATCGAGGACCGCAAACGCACGCTGCCCGAAAAATCGTATACCACCCGGCTGTTTGAGGGGGGCGTGCCCAAGATTGGCGCCAAGGTACTCGAAGAGGCTGCCGAGGTAGTCGAGGCCGCGGGTGAACCTGGCGATCCCGGCCGCGATCATACCGTGCGTGAGGCGGCCGACGTGGTGTATCACCTGCTGGTTTTATTGGCCCAGCGCGACATTCCCCTAGCCGCCGTCGAAAACGAGCTGGGCCGCCGGTTTGGCATCTCCGGCCTCGACGAGAAAGCCTCGCGAACCGCCTCTGAAGCGTCGGATACAACCGCCCAAAAACCCGCCAGCGACTTCCCCTCATGAGCAATTTGCGGATCGGCGTTCCCAGCAAAGGCCGCTTGGCCGAATTGGCCGGTGACCTGCTCAAAGAGGCGGGTCTCAGTTTTCGTCGGCAAGAACGAAGCCTGTTCGCGCGATGCAAAGAAATCCCGGTCGAGATCACCTTCCTGAGAACGGAGGACATCCCGGTGCTCTGTGCCGAGGGCGCGCTCGACATGGGCATCACCGGCGGCGATTTGGTGGCCGAAAGCGGCGTTGAACTCATTTCGCGCCTCGACCTCGGCGTCGGAGACTGTCGCCTGGCGGTTTGTGTTCCCGACGATAGCGCGATCGATTCGCCCGCACAGCTCGATGGCAAGCGGGTCGCGACCAGCTTCCCCCGAGTCACCGAACAGTATCTGGCAGAACGCAACGCGAAAGCTCACCTGGTGAATCTGTCCGGGTCCGTCGAGATCATGATCGCCCTGGGAGTCGCCGACGCAATTGTTGACCTGGTGGAGACTGGCAGCACCTTGGCTGCCAACCGCTTACGGATTCTAGCCGAGGTAGGCCGCTACCAGACCGTGCTGGTGCAGAACAAGTCCTGCAAGCACCTGGAACTTGCCGATCGCGTCGTCCGCCGCCTGGAAGGTGTCGTGATTGCCCGCAGCTACTCGCTGCTCGAATACAACGTGCCGCGGGCCAAACTTGCGCAGGCTGAGAAGATCACCCCGGGCTTCAATTCGCCGACGATCAGCGCCCTGGAGGATGCCGAATGGTGTGCCGTGCGCGTCATGGTTCGCCGAACGGAAGTAATCGACATCATGGAACAGCTCGAAGCGCTTGGCGCATCGGCGATCCTGGAAACGCGGATCACCAATTGCCGACTCTAAACGGTCAGCACATGAAGCTTCCTGCTAGACTGGTTGATTCAGATACTCCGGGGTGCTCAGCAAAGCCGCCGCGACCTCGGTGGAATCGAGCAGATTGTTGGTTAGTTGATTCACCCAGAATTCCAGCCCGGCGCTATCTGGCAAGCGACTGTAAAAATCATCGTAGTACTCGAAAAGCAGGTTCAAGTAACGTTCACGCGTGGTTGCGAGTTGTGTCGCGACCATCTCGCGAGTCAACTGCCCTGAGTTGAGTTGATCCAGCCAGAAGTTAAAGCCGATCGTGTCGGGCGTACGGCCGAAGAGATCCGAATATGCCGCTGTCAGGAACTGATCGCTCGTCGGGTTATTGAGTCGGTACTCTTCAGTGGATAGGAATGCAGCGATCACTGCCGATTCGTCCAGGCCTGCCAACATCTGATTGATCCAGAAAGCCCGTCCAGCCGGATCGGGGTCGCGCTCGAAGAACCGTTCGTAGTAGCCGTCGACCTGGATCGATCGGTGTTCGAACGATCTCCACAAATCTGACGCCACCTGCTGGGTACTCACACCGTCGACCAACTGGTCGAGCCAATGTGTAATTCCTGCGGCTTCTGGCGAGCGCTGCAGAATATCCTGGTATAGATTGCGAACGAAATCGACGCGTTCGTCGTCGTACAGCAGTGTAAAGGTGTTCGGCGTGGGATCGATATTCGCCCCGCCGTCCGCCAGGCTGCCATCATCCACGACCTGAAAGGTGAAAACCGCATACGGAATTGCTTCGACTCCAGAAGTGGAGTATGCGAGTTCACCGGCCAGAACGTCTTCGACTGGAATTATTTGCCCAACGGCAACACCGGAGCCGTACGCAGTTAGAAATCCCTGGGCAGGCAAACTCGCGAGTCGGATACCGTCGAAATTGTCCGGAGGGGTATCGAAGGGGTCGGAAAATGGAAAATCATCCGGAGAGAAGGAATAGTTCGTCCCTTGCATAAATGCTTGGCCGTCTGCCCCCACGGGAGCAGAATTCGCCACCAGCGGCTTGGCCTCGTCGAGCCGTTCAACTTCGAAGACAGTTGCCGGAGCCGCAATCGATGGGCTCGCGGATAAAACCGTTCGCTCTTCGAGGGCTTCCGCGCAAAGCTCGCTAGTATCTGAAAGTGCCCTCCAGAATTGGTGCGATCGCGAGCGCATGATTGCCTCCTCAGCCGCTGAACAACGTTGCGCAGACTGTTCCGTGTAACCAAGCTCGCTTAGAGGCAAACCGCGTGCCGAGCGACACTGATGGACCGTGCGCGTTCCCAGACGACGCGAAGTCTCTTACTTGCCGTTAGGAGGTGGACTGGCCCAGGCGAAAGACGGAGTCGAATCGGCGGCCGTGACGGAAGCAGCGTGCTCGCGAAACGACATGCCCGCCTGTGTGGAGATCACACTCGCGGCCGGAACAACGGCGACGGACCGTGGAGAAGTTCCTCAGATCGCGGAATAGTAACGGCCCACGATTTCCGGATTGCCTTCCTCAGGCTTGGCGTACCAAACATTGAGGATAGTGTTGCGGGCTTCCGCTTCGACTCGCAGCGTGGTGCGGCCGTGCCAACTCCTGTACCTGAGTGTGTTCAGCACCACGAAGGCATATGCCATGTTCGGAAGAAAAGGTGACTGTTTCACGATTTCAAATCCCCGCGGCTCGCGCAGATACGCGAAAGGACTCCAATTGCGGCGATAGAACTCGGTTCCCAGGTTTGGCCGACGATTGTCGGACGGCAGCGCGATCTGCATCGTCACCACCTGGCGGCGTGAATCGGTGTGCGGATTCATCCGGTAGCCCTTCGTCTCTCGATAGAGTTCCGGAAGCGCATACCCGGGCGTGCGGTCGGCATCTGCCCCGTTCGTGCCATAGCGTTGCGCAAGTCCCAAGGCCAGCCGGCTGAAGACGGCCAGCTTAAACTCCGGAGAGCCGAGCGCATCACGGACCGCCGACCACAACGCACGCTGCCGGTGAGCCAGTTGCGAAATGAAATCCTCGGTTAGGCCAAACTTGCCGCGATTGCTCACCCCGCGCTGGGCATGCCGCTCATACGACACCGGCGTGTACAGTGACGGATCGGGTAGCGAAGCGAGCATCTCCCCGTAAATCTCGTCGGGAAACAGGCCTTCGACCAGAAAGTGAGGAAACGGCTGCTCGTCCAGCCAGGCCCGATCGACGGCCTCGACCATGTGCTTGATGGCCGTGCGGCGAATCTCCTCGCTCAATGGGTCGACGGACAGCAGGACGGGACGGACTTCTCCGGCCGACATGGATTCCTCACTGCGCTTAAGCGATAACTGATCCGGGGTTCAGGCGGCGGAAATGTACTGGCCAGGGGCGATTGCCGGAAGATCAAGTTGTTGCCCACCAGACCACCTGCCGGCAACTCTCGGGAGCCCTGGATGGGCCGCTGGCGGTTTGTTAACCTATGGGCTTCTCGCAGGCCGTTTAGCCTTGAAGGAACCCGACCTTTGGCCACCCTTGTCATGAAGCAACCCGTTGCCGGCGTAACTCCTCCCGCGACTCGTGAAGTCACGGTAATGACCGTTTGGCCGACGCTAGCAGCGTATCCGGCCGGCCGACTGATTGGCCGTTTGTGCAGCATCCCGATCGGTTTCGGTATCTTCACGCTTGGCAAACTGATGGCGCTCGCCTTGATCCCGTTTGCGATCGGCCTGTACGCCTTCTCCCTGCTCCCCGGCATCCAGCGCCGCTACACGCTGACGAATCGCCGAGTTGTCGTGCAAGCTGGCTTGCGAGCAGTTGAAGAACGCTGGGTGGACTTCGACCGCTTCGACTCGATCGATGTTGAGGTGTTGCCGGGGCAAGAATGGTATCCGGCAGGCGACCTGGTGTTCCGCAGCGGTCAGGTCGAAACCTTCCGCCTGCAGGGGGTCTCTCGACCCGAAACCTTCCGGCGTACGTGCCTGGGAGCGCGACGTGGCTACCTTGGCGCTGCGGCCAGCCAATAGCTTCCGCCCAGGCTCGGGCCACTAAACGCCCTGTGCCATTTCGTTGAGAAGAAGGCGCAGTCCTTGTGCTGTCACACCGACCGGCAGCGAGGCGGCCGGGTAAGTCTGCGACGCGGTTTGCGTCACGTCGAGCGGCACGTGCACGAACGCGCTTTGCGTTCTGAGGGCCATCTGTTCCGTGAGATAACACGAGAAATACAGCGTCGCGTTGCAAAGAAAGGTGCCCGCGTGATACGAGACGCCCGCCGGCACGCCCGCTTCGCGGAGCATCAAGGCCCAATCGCCGAGCGGCAGTGGACTTTGGTACGCGGCCGGACCTCCTTCGAGAAGTGGGCGATAGTCTTCTGGAGCTTGTCTCGACGAGCCGCCCACGTTGATCGCCAGCGACTCGAGCTGCAGTCGCGTAGAACCGGGCGCCTGCCCCAAATGCAATGCGTAATCGAAATTGCCGGCTAGGTCTTTGGCTAACCGCTGCTGGACTTCAGCCAGATCAACGGGATAAAGCCGAGTTGTGATCGCGGGCTCGTCCGGCAGATCGTGTGTCAACTGGACGAGCGAAAGCCAACTGCTGTTGGCCGACCAACCATCGTACGGCTCGAACGCCGTGATAAGCACGCTCGTCATGCAATGTTGTCCTGACGCGATTGATCGAATCGCCTGTCGAGAATCGTAGCCTGCGAGATGGTGGGGGCACAACTGCCCGCATCGGCAATCGCGCGCATATTTCGGCACTCAGCGATTATTCGCCGGAAACCCCGCGTTCATTTACAGGAGCCCCGTCGGGCCCGATAATCGAGCCTGCTTCAAGCTCAAAGACACCGGCCAGGTCGACCTCACACATGAGTACGCAGGACGCACATCCGCTCCCCCCGCGGCTGGTTTCCCTCGATGCCTTTCGTGGCTTCACGATGCTGGCCATGGCCTCGGGCGGCCTCGGACTGCATCAAGTCGCCAACCGCATGATCAAATCGGGAAGCGACACTCCATTCTGGCACACGGTCGCGTATCAGTTCGAGCACGTCGAGTGGGTCGGCTGTGCGGCTTGGGACCTGATCCAGCCTTCGTTCACATTTATGGTCGGAGTGGCCATGGCCTACTCCTGCGCCAGCCGTGCGGCGCACGGGCAAACCTGGGGGCAAATGCTCCGCCACGCCGTCGTACGCTCGTTCGTGCTGGTGGCATTGGGCATTTTCCTCCGCTCGCGCGGCCAGCCGCAAACCTACTTCACCTTCGAGGACACACTCTCGCAGATCGGCCTGGGTTACACCTTTCTCTTCTTGCTGTGGAATCGCCCGACCTGGGTGCAACTCGCGGCGGCGTTTGGCATCCTGGTCGGTTATTGGGCGCTGTTCTACTTCTATCCGCTCCCGCCCGAGGGCTTCGACTACAGCTCGGTCGGCGTGCCGCCCGACTGGCAGCACTTGGACGGAATCGCCAAGCATTGGGATAAGAACACCAACGCGGCGCACTACTTCGATGTTTGGTTTCTGAATCTCTTCCCGCGCGAAGTACCCTTTGTCTTCAATCGCGGCGGCTATCTGACCCTGAGCTTCATTCCCACCCTGGTCACCATGATCTTTGGCCTCGTATCCGGCGAGATGCTCCGCACCGGCTGGAGCAACGGCCGCAAGCTTGCGATCCTGGTGCTCGCCGGCGCCCTGGGCTTGGCCGCCGGCTGGGGACTCGACTACGCCGGCATCTGCCCCAACGTCAAAAAAATCTGGACGCCAAGCTGGACGCTGTTCAGCGCCGGTTGGGCACTGCTCATCCTGGCCGCCTTCTTCGCCGTGGTCGACATGCTTGGCTTTCGCAAATGGACCTTCCCGCTGGTCGTGGTCGGCATGAACTCGATCACGATGTACTTCCTGGCCGAAGCCGCGGCCGGCTGGTTTGCCGCCTCGATCCGCACGCATTTCGGCGATCGCCCGTTTACGATCCTGGGTGAAACCTGGGAGCCGTTCCTTGCGAGTTTTTGGGTTCTGCTGGCGATGTGGCTGTTTCTGTACTGGCTCTACCGTCAGCGCATCTTCATCCGGATCTAATCCATGTCGCTCGAACGTCCGCGTCTCCGCCGGTTGGAAAGCTTTCCCGTCAATCAATCGTCTGGCGAGGTGGTGTTTGCGCTGCGCGACCCCGAGGGCTTTGGCAACTCCGTGGTCCTGCCGCACGCCGCGGCCCTGCTGGCCTCGCTAATGGACGGATCGCGCACGCTGGGCGAATTGGCCAGTGCCTTTGAAGCTCGTACGCGTGAGTCAGTCGACCTGGCGGACATTGAGCAACTGGTTCACGATCTGGATGATCGAATGCTGCTCGACACGCCGCGCTATCGCGCCCGCTGGAAGCAGGAGCTGGAATTCTTCCTAAACAGCAAAACTCGCCCCGCGATGCATGCCGGCAAGGCCTATCCGGCCGATCCGCAAGCACTGCGCGCGGAACTGACGACTCTGTTCGCTACTGGCAATGGCCCGGGCACCCCCGGCGATCCACCCGCCGAGGGCAACGCCACGGCCGGCCTCGTGGGCATTCTCAGCCCGCACATTGATCTCCATCGGGGAGGACCGACATTCGCTTGGTCCTACAAGCGACTCGTCGAAGAAAGCGACGCGGAACTATTCGTGATCTTTGGCACCGCACATACGCCGATGAGCAACTTATTTTGCGTCACTCGCAAGGACTTTGAGACGCCGCTTGGCACTGTGGAGACCGACCGCCAGTTGGCCGCGCGATTGACGGCGAATCTGACGGCCACGCCAGGTGGCGCGGAGCTCAACCTGGCCGCCGACGAGCTCGTGCATCGCTACGAACACTCGCTGGAGTTTCAGGCCGTGTTCCTGCAGTTTCTGCTCGGCGGGCGGCGCCCCTTCAAGATTCTGCCGGTGCTTGTCGGTTCATTTCACCAGTTCATGCGCGATGGAACCAAGCCGATCGACTCGCCCGCGGTACGTGCCTTTGTCGCCGCGATGCGGAAGACGATTGAAGCGTACGGGAGGCGCGCGTGCTACATCTCGAGCGGCGATCTCGCTCATATCGGCCAGCGGTTCGGCGATCGATCGCTATTGAATGCCGCTCGCTTGGAACGGTTGGCCGCCGACGATCGGGCTCTACTGGAAGCCACTTGCCAACCCAGCGCCAACGCCATGTTCGAGCACGTCGCCAAGGAGAACGACGCGAATCGAGTGTGCGGCGTTTCGCCGACCTACACGATGCTCGAAGTGGCTCGACCAAAGCGTGGTGAGCTGCTCAAGTACGATCAGGCCGTGGAACTCGATGGCACCGCGTGTGTGAGCTTTGCGAGCGCGGCATTCTACGACAATTAGGCCCCGGCGCTCGTCGCGCGCCTGCGGCAGTGCTTTCCCTCCCTGTGCCTTTGCCTTAGAATCCTGGCTTTGGCACGCCAGTGGCCCCAGAGGCGGTGACTTGTGAGCGGCAATAGAATCCACATCATCGGCATCGGCGACGACGGACTGGCCGGAGTTACCTCGCAGGCCAAGACCCTCATCGACAACGCGCAGGTTCTGGTCGGCGCCGAACAAGCTCTGGCCCGAATTCCCGTCACGAAGGCCGAACGCGTCGTCGTGGGCGGCAACCTCGACGAGACCCTCGATCGTATCGCCTCGGCAAGCGGTAAACGCGTCGTTGTCCTGGCCTCGGGCGATCCGCTGTTCTATGGCGTCGCCCGGTACTTGTGCGACAAGCTCGGCAAAGACCGTTTCGATGTGATGCCGCACGTGAGCAGCATGCAATTGGCCTTCGCCCGCGTGAAAGAAAGCTGGGAAGAGGCGTACCTGACCGACCTTGCCAATCGGCCGCTCGATCAGGTGCTGGAAAAGATTCGCTCGGCGCAAAAAGTCGGTCTTTTCACCAGCGATGTGGCCCCGCCGCGGGCCGTAGCCAAAGGGTTGCTCGAACGCCGAATCGATTACTTTTCAGCTTATGTCTGCGAGAATCTCGGCTCGCCCGACGAGCGCGTCACGCAGGGCGAACTGGCCGAAATAGCCATGCAGGACTTCAGCCCGCTAAACGTCATGGTTCTCATTCGCCGCCCGAACGTGCCCGACCGGCCGAGCGAGGCGATTGGCCGCAGGCTGTTCGGGAATCCCGACGAAGCATTCTTGCAGTCGAAACCGAAGCAAGGATTGCTCACACCCTCCGAAGTGCGCTCGATGGCGCTGTCGGAGCTGGATTTGGGACCAACGAGCATTGTGTGGGACATCGGCGCGGGTTCCGGTTCCGTGGCCATCGAAGCGGCGCAAATCGCCACCGGCGGCACGGTGTACGCGATCGAAATGGATCCGCAGGATCACGAACTGATCATCACCAATGCCGAACGCTTTGGCGTGAGCAACCTGGTGCCCGTGCTCGGCCGCGCTCCGGACGCTTGGAAAGAACTGCCCGAGCCGGACGCAATCTTCGTCGGCGGCAGCAGTCGCGAAATCAGCCGCATCGTGGAATCGGCCTACGAACGGCTTCGAGCCGGTGGGCGATTGGTGGCCAACGTCGGCAGCATCGAGAGTCTCTCGGCCGTCCATGCCTCATTGGCGCGCGTCGCCAAGGATGTCAACGTCTGGATGATCAACGTCGCACGCGGCACGTATCAGCTCGAACGCGTCCGATTCGAGGCCCTCAATCCCACGTTCCTGCTGGGCGTGGTCAAGCCGGGCAAGAGTCCAGAGCGGAAGTCGCCGTGAACGCAGTCGAATATCCACAACTCGACGTGCTCGCCGTCGGCGCTCATCCCGACGATGTCGAAATCGCTTGCGGTGGGACGCTCGCAATGCTCGTAAAGCAAGGCTATAAGGTCGGGATCATCGACCTGACCGACGGCGAGCCCACTCCGGGCTCGCCCGGCCCTGAAGTGCGGCTGGCCGAGGCCAAGGCGGCGGCCGAAGTCCTCGGCGTGCATGCCCGCATCCAACTCGACATGCCGAATCGGCGACTGTTCGATTCGTTCGAAGCGCGCGTGGCGCTGGCCAAGGAGTTTCGCCGTTACCGGCCGCGCCTCGTGCTGGGATTCGGCGACAAGACGCCGCTCGCTTCGCCCGATCACTGGCAGGCAATGCAGATCACCGACGCCGCGATCTTCTACTCCCGCCTTACCAAGTGGGATGAGCACTTCGACGGCTTGCCGGTGCACACCATTTCGGCCCACCTGTATTACACCCTGGGGTTCACCTCGCTTACGCTACCACTCGCCGCGGGTCACCTGGTCGTCGATATCGGCGAAACCATCGATACGAAGATCAAGGCCGTCCGCTGCTACGCCACGCAGTTCCCCAAGGCCAAGGAACACATCTTCGAACGCATTCGCGCCAGCGCCATGCATGACGGCATCTCGGCCGGCTACGACGCGGGAGAGCTGTTCGCCGCCACGCGCACGCTCGGCACGCGAGATCTCGTGCACTTCCTGTTCGGCCAGACACCGGCGGACGAACCTCGCAAACCGCCCGTGCGCTGATCATCAGAGCGATCGAAACTCGCGCAGCGCGGCCAGCACGACTTCCAAGTCCGCCGGCAACGGCGCCACGAACTCGAGTTCCTTGCCCGTCTCGGGATGCGCAATCACCAGTCGCCGGGCGTGGAGCGCCTGACGGGCCAGCACGACGGTATCGTCCTCGGGTTTTCCGATTAGCTCGCCGCGCGTCAGCACCGCGCGACCCCCATACAGCCGGTCGCACAGCACCGGGCAACCGATGTATCCTAGATGCAGACGAATCTGGTGCGTCCGGCCACTCTTGGGGAGCACGCGGTAACTCAGAAATCCGCGAAACCGCTCGACAACTTCATAGAAAGTCTGGGCCGGCTTGCTGATCGCCTCATCGCGGCGAATTGCCATCTTCTCGCGCTGGTAAGGATGCGGACCAATCGGCTGGTCGATCGTATCCCGATCGCGATCGTTGCGGCCGACGCAGATGGCGAAGTACTCTTTTTCGAGCGTGCGCTGCTCGAACTGTTCCGACAGACGCATGTGCGCGCGATCGGTCTTGGCTACCACAATCACTCCGCTCGTGTCACGATCCAGGCGATGCACAATGCCCGGACGCGACGGGCCGCCGGTGGTGCTCAGGTTATCGAAATGAAACCGCAGCGCCGCGGTAAGCGTGCCGTTCCAGTGTCCCCGGCCGGGATGAACGACCATTCCCGGGGGCTTGTTGATCGCCGCGATCTGGTCGTCCTCATATAGCACTTCGAGCGGAATGTCCTCGCCCGGCGGCGCTTCGCGCGGAAGCTCCGGCAGAAAGATCTCGATCTGCTCACCACCTTGCAGCTTATGGGCGGCCTTCACGCGGCGACCATCGAGCTTCACGCCTGCCGCATTGATCACTTTGCGCAGCAAGACGCGGCTGTACGTGGGAAACTGCGAGACCAGAAAAACGTCGAGCCTGGTATCCGCCGCTGCGGCCGGCACAATCAGTTCGCGCGGTTCGCTGGTGAGTTCTTGTTCGCCGCTCATCGGTGCACTTTACATTTCGCGGCGAGCGGCACGCGCGCTACTGGGGTGTCTCGGTTGCTGGCGCAGGTTCGCCCGGCTTTGCTTCTTCAGCCGGCGCCGACTCGGCAGCCGCAGCATCAGCCCCCGGATCTGCCGGTGCGCTCTCGCCTTCGCCGGCCTTGTCAGCGGCCGGCTCGATTCCCAAACTGGGAAGGCTTGTTGCAGGATCCGAGAGCGATGACGGCACTTTCAGCGTGCCCGCATCCGGCTCCTTCAAGAAGTCAGGGCGAGCGCCGGGCGTTCCGGGTTCGCCGGTTAAAGGCGCGGGCGGCTCGTACTTGGCCAGCCAGTCGTAGAACGCCTTGGTGCCGTGTTCGTCGAGTTTAGTCACCCGCTCCTTTGCGGCAGCGGCGAATGGTCCGTTGGGAAATTTTTCTGCAAGCTCGGAATAGGCGGCTCGAGCCTTTTCCAGATCTCCCATCGCCTCATAACTTCGCGCCAACCCGTATCCAGCTCGCTGCTGAATCGCCGGATCATTTACCGATTGCAGCGCGCGGAACGTCTCACTGGCTTCACGCAATTGCTCGCTGGCAGCGGTGCGATCGGTGAGCAGGCGATTCGTACCTGCATCGAGCTTCCAGTCAGCAAGCGTCAATCGCGCCATGCTCGCCACCGTGCTTCCGGCATTCTGCTGGGCGATGTCTTCCAGCAGTTGCTCGTCGCGAGTGCCTGTGCTCACGGCCTGCATGTATTCGTCCCAGGCCACGGCCGACTGCGACGCGTTTTGCACCGAGATGTACCACCACGCCAGCCCGATAAATAGCGCTGCGATAATGGCCGCCAGGACGCCGCGTCCGTAAGGTTTCACCCGCTCGGCTCCCTGAGCCAGCGAGCTTGCCAGGACGTTCGTCTCCAATTCGTGACGTCGCTCCGTCTTCATTCGGGTGCCTTCGCCTAGTGGGGCAGCGCGAGACGGCGGCCAATCCGTGCACGCGCACGACCTTGCCACCATAGGGTTTACGAACCCGAAGTATAGGGCTGCCCGGCAAATGGGGTCAAGGCCGGACGGCACGCCCCCGATTTGTAAGAATGCTGCGAATTAGAGCGGGCGGCGAGGCAGTTCGCGGCAGTACGGCGGCTGTTCAGCTTTGGGGAGCGGCTCGTCGAAGTCTTCAGCCCACATTTCGCGTTCCGCCTCGCTGGCATAAAAGCGCAGCCAGATCGTCGGATCGCCCCCCATATCGGCACAATCCCAGTGCAAATAGTTCGAGAGCGAGTCGATCTTCTTTTCCTTGCAGGGGAGAATGTCGCGATAGATCAGGCAGTACAGTTCGCGGTCGGTCAGGTGGTCGGTGAAGTCAAGCACGATTCGCCGTTCGAACAATTTGTGAATCGTGTCCCACAGCGACTGATGCAACTGCAGATCGTCGAGCGTGTCCGGCAATGCCAGCTGCAACTCGGGCTCGAACCACTGCGAGATCGGCAGGATCGGCGCTCGTTCCCAGGCCAGCATCGACGCGAGAAACTCGTTCTCCATCGGCGTGGGCAGCTCGGCGACGTTCACGCTGCGAATGGCCTCGTCGAAATACGGCTCCAATTCGTCGCGCAACTCCGCGTTGCGCAGCAGGTGTTCGACTTCGTCAGGAAGCGGCTTGTGATTGGTGGACATCGCGGTGAATTCAGCCTTGAAGCAGTTGGCGTGGGAGTCCGAACAGAGAGAGGCTTGGCCGTGGCATTTTCTCGACATGAAGACCGATGAATTGGCCTCCAGCTTTTGACTCTAACAACAATCGATGAGCGATCAAGTATAATCACGGCAACCTCTTGTGCCCCGCCGTGCCAGCAGCGCAACACGATCGTTAAAGCCATGAATCTCCCGCCCGCACAATCGGTACAACTGGCAAACTCCCTTAAAAAGCGCCTCGATTGCGAAGTTTTGCTCGACAATCATTCAAGAGCTCTCTACAGCACGGACGCCAGCGTCTATCAGATCATGCCGCTCGGCGTGGTGCTGCCGCGAACTCATGACGATGTGGTGGCCGCGCACCAGTTCGCTGCCGAAGAAGGCCTGGCGATCATTCCTCGCGGAGGCGGCACCAGTCTTTCTGGACAATCGATCGGCGCCGGACTGATCATCGATTTCAGCAAGTACATGCGCGCCGTCGACATCGATCCCGCTTCGATGACCGCGCGCGTCCAGCCCGGCGTCGTGCTCGACCAGTTCAACGCGGCAGCCGCGCCGCACGGATTGCAGTTTGGGCCCGACGTGGCCACCAGCAGCCGCGCGAACATCGGTGGCATGATCGGCAACAACTCGGCCGGCGCGCGCTCGATCTGGCAGGGAAAGACCGTCGACAGCGTGATCTCGCTGGATCTCGTCCTGGCCGACGGCAGCACGGCGACGTTCGGCCCCCGCACCCCGCAGGAACTTGCTCTGGATCAACAGCGCGATGACCTGGCGGGCAACTGCGTTCGTGAAGTGGCTCGCATCGTCGCTGAGAATCGCAGTCAGATCTACGACCGTTTCCCCGCCGTGCTCCGCCGCGTGAGCGGGTACAACCTCGACGAGTTCGTGCCCGAGTGCCGCGAGCGGCTGCCGCATCCGGTGCTGATCGCCGGAGCGCGCCAGCGCGAAGCAAGGATGTATCCGGGCGCAACGTTCAACCTCGCGAAGCTGCTCGTCGGCGCTGAAGGCTCGCTCGGCACCATTACCGAAGCGCTCGTGCATCTGCTGCCGCTCCCCAAGGTGCGTTGCGTCATCGTGCTGCACTTTGAGTCGATGCAAACCGCCGTCGCTTCGGTGAATACGATTCTCTCTTGCGAGCCATCCGCCGCCGAACTGCTCGATGGGCTCATTGTTCGCATGGCCCGCCAAAGCCTTGAGTATCGCAACTACCTGAACTTCGTCGTCGGCGAACCCGAATCGCTGGTGCTCGTCGAGTTCAACGGCCAGGATCAGGCAGCAGTCGAGGCCAAGGCCGCTCTACTCATCGAACGACTGCGCGGACAGCAGGGCCTTTTCCACATCCTACCGGCGATGGAAAAGTCGCTCTGCGACCATGTGTGGGCCTGCCGCAAGGCCGCCTTGCCCCTGCTGCTTGGCCTACCAGGCACGCGCAAGCCGGTCGCCTTTGTCGAGGATGCCGCGGTTGCGCCCGAGCATCTGCCGGCATTCGTCGAGCGGTTCTGTGAGATCATGGCCCGCCACGACACCGACGGTGCGTTCTATGGCCATGCCTCGGTTGGCTGCTTACACATTCGCCCGATGCTCGACCTCCGCAAAGCGGAAGACATCAAACGGTTCGAGCAAATCTCTGCAGAGGTCTGCGAGCTGGTCGTCGAGTACGGCGGCGCGATGAGCGGGGAGCATGGCGACGGACTGGCCCGCAGCTATCTTAACGAACGCCTGTTTGGCCCAAGACTCTATCAAGCCTTCAAAGAAGTGAAGCGGGCCTTCGATCCGGAACATCGGCTGAACCCTGGCAAAGTGGTGGACGGGCCAAGCCCGGCGGAGAACCTCCGCTACGGCACGCAGTATCGCACGCTGGACGTGCCCACCGTGTTCGACTACTCGCGTGAGGGTGGATTTGCTGCGGCCGTCGAACTCTGCAACGGTGCTGGCGTCTGTCGGAAGCTACAGACCGGCACGATGTGTCCCTCGTTCATGGTCACGCGCGATGAGGAACACAGCACGCGCGGTCGGGCAAATGCCCTGCGGCTGGTGCTGTCAGGTGCGCTGCCCAAGGAAGAACTTACCGGCGAGCGAATGTTCGAAACGTACGACCTCTGCCTGGGCTGCAAGGGCTGCAAGGCTGAGTGCCCATCGAACGTCGACGTGGCCAAGCTCAAGATGGAGTTCTTGCACAGCTACCACAACGAGCATGGTACGCCGCTCGGCGTCCGGCTCATGGCCAACGCCGCGGGCCTGAATCGTCTCGGCTCCGCATTCGCCCCGCTTTCGAATTGGATCACCCAATTGCCCGGCGCAGGCTGGCTGGCATCGCGGGTCATGGGCATCGATGCCCGCCGTCCCCTACCCCGCTTCGAACGCCAGCACTTTCGCAGGTGGTTTGCGCGCACACACCAGCCGGAGGCGACTCGTGACCGAAAAGCCAGTGCTCCGCGCGGGCCCATCGTGCTGCTCGATGACTGCCTCACGAGCTACTGCGAACCAAGGGTCAATCGCTCGGCGGTGAACGTTCTCGAGGCGGCCGGATACGAAGTGCACCTGGCCGGACTGAACTGCTGTGGCCGCACCTGGGCGTCGAAAGGCATGCTCAAGGAGGCCCAGCATCTCGCGCGACAAAACATCGCCAGACTGCTCCCCTGGGCCCGGCAGGGCGTGCCGATCGTTGGCTGCGAACCGTCTTGCATCCTAATGCTGGCCGATGAGTATCGTGATTTGGTACCCGGTGAAGAAGCCGAGACGGTCGCAGCGCAGGCGGCCCTTGTCGATTCGCACCTGCTCCGCGCTGGGGTTGAGTTGAAATTCAAACCCGCCGTGCAGAAGATCGTTCTGCACGGACACTGCCATCAGAAGGCGCTGGTCGGCGCGGGCGAGACGCTGACCGCACTGCGGGCGATTCCCGGCGCAGCAGTAACGCTGGTCGATTCGGGCTGCTGTGGCATGGCTGGCTCGTTCGGCTACGAGCACTACGACATGAGCATGGCGATTGGCGAACGCGTGCTGTTTCCCACGGTCCGCAATGCGTCCGGCAGCACGATCTGTGCTCCCGGGTTTTCCTGCCGACACCAGATCGAACATGGCACGGGGCGAAAGGCCGCACATCCGATCGAAATACTGGCAGCTCACCTCGTCTATGAACGCCGTTAGAGGTTTGCCGGTAGACGCAAGAATCTGGATGGGATTTTGCTCCTCAGCCGGCTTACAAACTGGGCAGCGGCACAAGTTCAGATTGAGCAGTCCCCCCTACTGAGGAGCGTCTTCCCGCCCGGACGTGAGCGTCTCGAATTGCAGCCCTTCGCCGGCCATTTTCTCGACGAGCCGCTCGCGGACTTCACGCAGCCCCAGCAGAAATGGCTCCGCTTGATCTCCGTACGCTCGCATCGCGTACTGCTGCGAAACCAGTCCTCCGCCCGGACGCTTCTCATAGCGAAACACGTTGAACTCCACGAATGAAGCATCCTCCGGCCAGACGACGAAATCGAGCACGACCACGCCTGTTTTAGGATTCTCGATTACGGCGCTCGGAGACTGCGGATACTTCTGCTTGAGCTCTTTGATCGTGGCCGTGGCGTAGGCCACGGGGTCGTCCAGACTGCTGAAGCTGCGAATCGCGGCCAGCCGAGTCCAGCGGTCGAGCTTCTCGCCCGCGGGCAGATACTCCTTAATCGTCGCACCGGGATCCTCGCCTTCGAAGGCCAGCCCCAAGGTTTCGCCGTTGAACTGCACTTTCTCGTTCGCATTGGCGCGCTGCTCATCGGCGGCGAGCGAACTTGTCAGACAAGCGAACGCAACAAGAGCGGCAAGCAAGCGCATCGTGTGAGACCTCGCGAGATCGTGGCAGTTCTTGAGTTGGCTAGGGGGATTTGGCCCCGCCACAACTCTAGGCCACTTCGCGATCGTACGCCCTGGAGGCCGCGATTCACGCGAGAATCGCGGCAAAACACCGTGCCCTATTACGGCGCCCCCGGATGCTGCCGCTCAATCTCGGAAATCTTCTCGACGCGGCGCGCATGGCGACCACCTTCGAAATCGGTTTTCAGCCAGATCTCTACCATCCGATCGATGAGCCGCTCGCCGAGCATATCGGCCGATAAACACAGCACATTCAGGTCGTTGTGACGGCGGCTCATCTCGGCCGTTAGATCGTCGTGGCAGGGAGCCGCGCGCACACCGGGAAACTTATTCGCGGCAATGCACATGCCAATGCCGGTGCCACAAATCAGAATGCCGCGATCAACCTTGCCGCTACTTACGTGACCGCCCACCACTTGTGCGATATCAGGATAGTCGACACTTTCGGCCGAATGCGGCCCGACGTCGACAACTTCCTGATTCAGACGATTCAGCAGGTCGATCACCTTGCTCTTGATGACGAAGCCCCGATGATCGCTGCCAACGGCAATACGCATAAAATTTTCTCCACCTGGAGTGCCATCGCGGTGCTGCCGCGGCGGCACGAACTCTTTTACAAATCTAGCTCGGCAACCCGGCGCTCAAGCTGCGCCTTGATCTGAATCGCACATGTTTCGTAGTACTCCAGCGGCCCGCCGATCGGGTCGGCGATGTCCGACTGATCCAGCGACAGTACAGCGGTTCGCTGCAGTGCCTCGGGCCAGTGCGAGGCGATTGCCTGCCGATGCGCTCGGGTCATTGTCCAGATATGATCCGCCTGTCGCACGAGCTGGGCGGTTAACGGCTGCGACTCGTGATCAGCCAGTTCGAGCCCCATCTTGGCCATGACCTGCACGCCTTCGGGGCTTGGACGGGCTCCCATCATGGCCGACAGCCCCGCGGACATCACGATCACCCCGCGATCTTCAACCTCCGTCGGCTTGCACCCCAGCCGTTTGGCGATCATTGCTCGGCACATGACTTCCGCCATCGGGCTGCGACAGGTGTTGCCCGTACAAACCAGGACAATCATCAGGCTGGAAAGCCGCCGCAGCGTTGGTTCAGGAACGACCCCCGCTCGCACGATCTCAAACTTCTTGCCGTCGACGCGCACGACGCTCGAGGGCTGTCCCAGCCGGCTTTGGCCATCGTTCAAAACCAGGTCGACGTTACCGCCCATCGTGGTCAAAACTTGTTCGGCGGTAATCGGCTCCGGACCTCCGCTCATGTTGGCGCTCGTCAAAACGATCGGTCCGACCAGCATCCGCAAAATGTCGAGCACCATCTGATGGGCCGGAACTCGCAAGCCGATTGTCCCGCCAGGACAAACCACCTGCTGAACGGACTTGGGGAGCCGTCTTACCAGGCTTTCGGGATGGCAATCGCCCGCCACGATCGTCACGGGTCCCGGCCAGCAGCGACGAGCCAGCCGCTGGCCCAAGGGGCTCAGATCGGGCACATAGTCCAGAACGTCGTCCGAGCTGCGGATGGCTAATGCCAGGCCCTTGCTGGCGCTTCGGGCCTTGGTTTCCATAACGCGAGCCACGGCCGATTCGCTCAGCGCGCTGGCGGCCAGGCCATAGACGGTCTCCGTGGGCAGCGCAACCAGCTTCCCCTCGGTCAGGGCCTGTACGGCCCGGTGCACCACGTCGCGCGCGTCATCGGCGCTCCGGATATCGATCACAAGGGGGGGCATACGGCAAGGGCTCCGTCTGCCGCCCAGTTGGCGGCCACTTCCATGAGAAATGATGGGGACGCTGGCTGTAGGAATACGGTACTGGCAAGGCGGTTGAGAACGAGCCCCCGCTGCGCCGCCGGCAGCCTCCTCCCGCTTTCTTGGCTCACCCTGCGTCAGAGGGTGTCTCGCGCGATCGACCCGCCCAGCGAGCCGGTCTGCGCTTCGAGGCCTCGAACGTAATAGATTACTATAGAGCTTGTTAGGAGCGGTGACAAGCAATTCCCAAAGGCACGCAAGCGAGTCCGCCGGCAATCGGATAGGATGAAATCCACCTGCCTCGCCTGGGGGACAGGAGTTCTCTGCCAGCCGGCCAAAGGTTCCCGATCTATGAACGTCGCCGAAGACATGCAAAGGCGGGCTGAGCAGTTCATCGCTCGCTATGGCGCCGTACGCGAAGAAATCGGCCGGGTAATCGTCGGCCATCACGACATCGTCCACGGCATCCTCACCTGCCTGTTCGTCGGTGGGCATTGCCTGCTTGAAGGCGTGCCAGGTCTCGGTAAGACCCTGCTTGTGCGAACGCTGGCCAAAACGCTCGATCTCGACTTCTCGCGGATCCAGTTCACTCCCGACCTGATGCCGGCCGACATCCTGGGCACCAACATGGTGATGGAGTCTTCCGACGGCAGGCGTTACTTCGAGTTCCAGCGGGGCCCAATCTTCACCCAGATCTGCCTGGCCGACGAAATCAACCGCGCCACGCCCAAGACACAAAGCGCGATGCTGGAGACGATGCAAGAGAGCTCTGTCAGTGTCGGCGGTCACGTGTACGAACTGGAACGGCCGTTTTTCGTGATGGCCACGCAGAACCCGATCGAGCAGGAAGGAACCTATCCACTGCCCGAGGCACAACTCGACCGCTTCTTTTTCAAGCTAGTCGTCGGCTATTCGACGCGCGAGGAACTGGGAACAATCGTCGATCGCACCACGCGCGGCGAGCGGGTCGAAGCTCGCAAGGTGATGGATGGGCCCGAGATTCTCCAGTGGCAGCAGCTCATTCGCGAAGTGCTCATCGCCCCGCATGTGCAGGACTACCTGGTGCGGCTGGTACTGGCCACGCATCCCGAGGGTCCGCTGGCCCCGGCCGTCACGAACCAGTATCTGCGCTGGGGCTCAAGCCCTCGCGGAGCACAAGCCATCGCCCTGGCTGCCAAAGTTCGAGCGCTGCTCGAAGGCCGCTATAACGTCAGCTTCGAAGACATCCGGCGTGTGTATCTACCGGCTCTGCGACATCGCGTGATCTTGAACTTCGAAGCCCAGGCCGAGCAAATCGACACCGACCGGGTGTTGCTCGAAATCCTGGAAAAGGTGCCCGAGAAGGCGGAAGCCTGACGCGGCTGAGGGTGAGCATCGCATGGCCACGGATACCACCCCGCTGCTTTCGCCGGCATTTTTGGCGCAGCTCGAACGCCTCGAGCTCGTGAGCCGCAAGATCTTTCGCGGCCGCTTGAAAGGCGAACGTCGCAGCACACGCAAGGGTCAGAGCGTCGAATTCGCCGACTTTCGCAGCTACGTGCCGGGCGACGATCTGCGGTTCATCGACTGGAACACTTATGCCAGGCTCGACCGCCTGTTCCTCAAGATGTTCTTCGAGGAAGAGGATCTGCACTTTTACGCCCTGATCGACGACAGCGCGTCGATGGGTTTCGGCACGCCGACCAAGCTCCGCTACGCGGCTCAACTCGCCGCCGCGCTCGGCTTCATCGGCCTTATTCGTTCGGACCGCGTGCGCATCGAAACGATCAGCCAGCCCGCTGGTCAACCTGGACCGGTTTACCGCGGACGCGCCAGTAGCTGGCGACTGCTGGATCAACTCGGGCAGCTGTCCGTTGCCGAGGATCCCTTGCCGCTCTGCCAGGGGATCAAGAACTTCTGCGTCCGCAACACGGGCAAGGGCATCGTCCTCGTCATTAGCGATCTGCTCGACAAGCAGGGCTATCAAGAAGGTCTGAAGTATCTGCTTTCGCGACAGATGGACGTCTATGTCATCCAGGTGCTCTCCGCCGAGGAACTCGATCCGGAACTGGTGGGCGATCTGAAGCTGGTGGATGTCGAGGACCAGGACATTGCCGAGATCAGCGTCAGCCCCGCTCTGCTCAGGCGCTACAAGCACACGCTGGCGGCCTTCACCAGCGCAGCCAAGGAGTTCTGCACCCGCCGCGGCATGAGCTACCTGCTGGCCGGCAACCAGGTGCCCGTCGAACAGCTGGTGAGCAGTTACTTGCGCACGCGAGGCCTGGTGCGCTGATGACGTTCATCAACATGCTCACCTGGTGGCAGTGGATGGCTCTGGCGGCGGTGCCGCCAGCCATCGTGCTGTTGTATTTCCTGAAGCTCAAGCGCACGCCGCTGGAAGTTCCCAGCACGCTCTTATGGCGAAAGTCGATCCAAGACTTGCACGTCAACAGCATCTGGCAGCGACTGCGAACCAGCCTGCTGCTACTACTGCAGCTGCTGCTGGTGGCCCTGGTGATGATCGCCTTGGTACGCCCTGGCTGGAGCGGCAGCCGACTTAAGGGAGACCGCTTTGTCTTCCTGATCGACAACTCGGCGAGTATGCAGTCGCGCGACGTCGCGCCCTCGCGCCTGGAAGAAGCCAAACGCCGGGCCGGCGAACTCATCGACCAGATGGGGTCCGGCGACGTGGCCATGCTCGTGAGCTTTTCCGATGCCCCGCGCGTCGAGCAAGTCTTCACCGACAACCGCCGCGAACTCAAGCGGCAACTCCAAGCCATCAGGCCGACGGAACGGCGAACTTCCGTCGAAGAAGCCCTCCGCGTGGCCGCCGGCTATGCAGTTGCCCAGGGTCTGGGCTCAGAGGCAGGGCCAGCTCCTGACAGGCAACCTGCCACGCTGTACCTCTTCAGTGACGGCAGGTTTCCCGACGTGAAAGACGTCAAGCTCGGCCGACTGAACCCCGTGTTCGTGCCAATCGGCTTGCCCGCCGCCGAGAACGTCGCAATTACCTCGTTTACCACGCGCCGCCGAGAGAATGACGAGACAAAGCTGCAAGCCTTCGGCCGAGTTCAGAATTTCAGCACCGATAAGCGAACGATCGACGTGGAATTGTATCTCGACGACGCTCTACTGGATTCTGCCCGGCTGGAAATCGACCCTCGCGATTCCACAGGCGTGGTTTTCGAACTCGGAGACATCTCCAGCGGCGTCCTGCGCCTGACGACTCGCGCGGGGGGCGCGCTGGCCGTCGACGATCAGGCTTGGACCGCTGTCGATCCGCCTCGCCGCAGTCGAGTCTTGCTGGTGACGGCAGGCGACCAGGCACTCGAACTGGCCGCGGCGACGGCCAGCGCCAAGGAGATCGCTGATGTCGATGTGCAATCGCCGGCATTTCTGGAAACCGACGACTGTCGCAAACGCGCCGCGTCAGGATATTGGTCGCTGGTGATTTACGACAACTGTGCGCCGCCCGAGATGCCGCAGGCCAATACTTTCTTCATCGGAAAGTTGCCACCTGGTGGCGAGTGGCGTGCTAAGAGCGAATCGCCCGAGCCCAGTCCGCAGATCATCGACGTGGAGATCACGCATCCCTTGATGCAACTGATCGATCTGGGAAATGTACGGTTTGCCGAAGGATTAACACTGATTCCGCCGCCAGGCAGTTCGTCCTTGATTACCACCTCGACCGGCCCACTGCTGGCGATTTCTCCGCGCGGCACGCGTCAGGATGCGGTGCTTGGCGCCACGCTTGTCGGCGCCGATGAGAATGGCGAGCGGTTTGCCAACACGGACTGGCCGCTCCGCATCAGCTTTCCGGTGTTCGTCCTGAACACGCTTCGATTTCTCACGGGAACCGAAAGTACCGGCGCCGGCGTCACGGTTCAACCGGGCCAGCCCGTCAGCTTGCCGGCAGCCGCGGGATCCGGCGCCACGACCATCCAGACACCCACCGGCCAGAAGGTCGTACTTCCCGCCGATGCGGAACGCCGCCAGTTCACCGAGACGGGTCGAATCGGCCCGTATCGCATCGAGGAACCCGGCCAGCCCTTGCGACACTTCACGGTCAACCTTTTCGATAGTGCGGAAAGTGACATCGGGTCCCGCGACGAAGTCCGGTTGGGCCTCGACGAGGTGACCGGTCAGGCAAGCTGGGCGGGGGGCCGGAGCGAGCTCTGGCGATGGCTTTTGTGCGCGGTACTAGGCGTTTTATGCCTGGAATGGTACATATATAATCGTCGCGTCTACCTGTGACCGCCGGCCATTCTGGCGGCGACTTAGGTGCTGCTTATCTCTCCCCAATCCAACCTTGCCCCAACGAACAGCGTGTAGCCGCGGGCGCATGTTTAATTGCCTCTGCCGGATCGCACTTAGGAGTAACCCATGATTCGCAAGGCGCTGGTGGCCCGCGATCCCAAGAAGTCGCCGCGCCGCCGCAAGCGAATTCTCAAGCTGGTCGAGAACGATCTGATCAATCGCGTCAGCTATGATCAGTACCGCGACAAGGTGCGCGATGTCTATAGTGGCCCTCAGGGAGCATTTCTGGCGACGGCCAGCTTCCTGTCGCTGCACATTCAACTCGGCGACAAATTGCTCCGCCAGCGGCGCTTCGACCTCCGCGGCGTGAAGAGCATTCTGGACGTCGGCAGCGGCGCCGGTCAGATTGCCAAGCATCTGCTCAGGTACGCCGATCCAGGCACCCAGATCACTTGTTGCGACTTGTCGCCCGAGATGCTTCGTCGCGCTCGAACTCGCCTGAAGAGCGACCGCCCGAGCCACGTCTCGGCCGATCTCGCGCGGTTGCCGTTCGCTAATGAAAGCTTTGACTGCGTGACTTGTGGTTATGTCCTCGAGCACCTTCCGGATCCGCGTCCGGGTCTGGCCGAGGTTTCGCGCATCCTGCGACCCGGGGGACGCATGCTGCTCCTGACCACCGAGGACAATTTCTCGGGCGCCTGGACAAGTCGTCTGTGGTGCTGCCGGACGTACAACCGTCACGAACTCAAACGCACCTGCGATGAGCTAGGGCTCATCTGGAAGAACGAACTCTGGTTCACGCGGATGCACAAGCTGCTCAAAGCGGGTGGTATCTGCGTCGAGATTCAGAAGCAGTAGCTCGACGTGGATCGATTCTGTTCGCTTACTCGAGCAACAGCCAGCGCTGTTCGCGATTCTCGGCCACAATCTGGCGAATTGCCGCTTCCTGGTTCTCAAGCGCTTGCTCCGCGGAAGCGTATACCCGGCGGTCGGCAATTCCGTGGGCAAACCAGGGCGCGTCGGTGAGAATTTCCTGCGTGAGCTGCTGGTGGACCAGAGTCTTGCCATCCGCTTGTCGCTGGAAATGGGTGACCATCGCATATTGCCGCAGCCGCAGGCTAGGCTTGGTGAGCGTCACGTCCGAGAGAATCTGGTCCGGGTCGATATGGACCGTTTGCCGAAGTGTGATTTCCTGTTCGCCGACATAGGGGTCCTTCGTGCGCACCTGCAGCGTCCCTTCGAGGCCAAGCTGCCACTTGAGATCCAACAGTCGCTCAACTTCCAGGCCGGCGCCGATCGTGTTCCACTGCTGATCGATAAACTCGCTATCGCCGGTCATCGTCACGATCTGCTTTGCTGCGTCGGTCCGGACGAGAATCTTCCGCACCTTGGTGAAATCCTCGTCGATCACGAACGATCGCTCGACCGTCTGCGTCGTGGGATACTCGCCACGCATCGTCACGCCGGCGACCACCAGCACACCAACCACAAGCAGGCCACACACCGCGATCGCAAGCAGCCAACGACTGTACCTCGGGCGAGTTGCTGAATCGACTGCTGTGCTGCCCATGAGTCCGCCTCAAGTACGATCGTGAAACCTTGCTAAAAGGTACCTCGCAGGACAAGCTTTACGACTTGGGGTCGGCAGTTCAACCGATAGGGAAATAAACTACCCGTTCCACGACTCACGTGCAGCAGAGTCGGGCCGGCCTCGAAGAACCCACTGGCATATTTCGTACCATGCAGGCTGGGGCAAACGACTGGCCCCACCAGCGGAAAGCGAATCTGCCCTCCGTGCGTGTGTCCGGCCAGCATCAGGTCAAACTGATTCCGCTGTGCCCAGCCAAATTGATCCGGCGAGTGCGACAGTAGAAGCTTCAATGATCGCGCGGGAAGGTCCTCGATTTTCGGCATTGACTGCGGAAACCAGGGATACTCGTTGCCCGCCACGACCAGCGGCAGGTCGGCGACTTCCGTGACGCGGCCGCCCAGATCGCAAAACCCTGCTTCCGCAAGCGCCGCGCGGACCCTTGGAACGTCGCCAGTTCGCAAATCGTGGTTTCCCAGCACCGAGAGTTTCGCGATGCGTGCTTCGAGCGGCCCCAGCGTCGGAACGATCCAGGGAATGCGATCGAGCTTGTCGCACACGTCGCCCGTCAACGCGATGATGTCGGCCTGCGTGGAGTTCGCCAGCCGCACGATTTCTTCATAGTAAGGACGTTCGATGCGATAGCTGAAGTGCAGGTCCGAAATGTGGCAGATCGAGAGCCCCTCCAGTTCTTTTGGCAGTCCCGCCAACACCACCTCGAACTGCGAGACGTGAATCTCCCACAGATGGTTGTACGGCAACTTGCAGAAGAGCTTCGTGCGCGGACTGGTCGTCGGCGCCGCACCTAGAACCTGCGCGATGTCGACGACGCGCTCCGCGGTATGCCGCACATTCTCAGGCAGGCTTAGTTGCTGCCAGCGACGGAATGCCCAGATCGGGATCTGAATGATCCCCCAGACCGCGCAAACGCCGACATAAATCTCGGCCCAGTTCAATCCCGCGTCAGAATCGAAGCTCGCGACGTGCAGCCAGTCCTTAACGAGTCGCCGCGCCACCAGGATCGGCAATCCCAGCAGTATGGCGTAGACCAGCAGCGAGCCGGACTTGATCACCTTGCGCGGCAGCCCGACGCCGTGCCAGCGATTGTTGATCCCGACCCAGACAGCGCCATGCCCCAACGCTGAGAGCAGGATCAACACCACCGCGGCAACAAACATGCACGTGTACCGATTGACGTTCCAGCGGCCGGGGGTTCAAACAGCGGCGAAGGTCGCGTTTCTGGCCGGAATGCGCGGACACCGGCGCCGTCCATCACTACCGCTGTCGCACCGGCTCACCCTGATCGGCGGATGAATTCTCTTCCTTGTGCACCGCCCCGTTGCTGGCGAGCATATCCTGTCGCGTTTTCAGAATGCGTTCGATGGTGTCGAGCAGTTGATCCAGCCGGAACGGCTTACATAGCTCGCCGTACAGCGGAAGCTTGGCCTGCCGCGCTTTCACGATCGAGTGGCCCGGATCGTAACCAAAGCCGGTCATCAACACCAGCGGCACCGGATCCATGATCTCCTGCAGCTTGAGCAGCAGTTCGTAACCGCTCGTGTCCGGCAGCCGAATGTCGACGAGGATGATATCGTAGTTCCCCTCCATCGCCATGTTGCGGACCATGTAAATGGCCTCGCCGCCATCGTGGGCCGTCTCGACGATGCAGCCGTACCGCTCGAGCAGGTTGTGGGCCGCGCTGCGCACGCTCTCGTCAGCGTCCACCACCAGAATTCGAGCGCCGCGAAGCAAGGCCCGCGATTGCCCCTCGTCCATGTCCGGATGGGCCTGGACCGGGGTCATCTTCTGGCCGACCTTCTGGATGAGCTGCTTGATGTCGCGAGCGTTCCGCAGGATCGATTGCAGCCGCTCGACCACCTCAGGTTCATGGCCGATATAGCGCTCCATGATGTTCACGGCATCGTTCAGAATCACGTCGACCGGCAGCGCTACCGCGCTGTGAATCGCCTCGACGCTTTCCTGGGCGGTGCTGGCCTTCTCGGCCCGCAGCAGCTCGAGCGTATTAAGCGCCACCGCGACGTCGCGTGTAAAGATCTCCAGGAACTGCAAGTCGCTCTCGCTGAAAGCCCGCAGTTCGGGACTTTCGACATTGAACGTGCCGATGACCTCGTCGTGCAAGATCAGCGGCACGGTCAATGAACTGCGAGCCCCTTTACACCCTTCCAGGTACAGCGGGTCCGCTGTGGTATCTTCGCACAGATAGCTTTTGCCGGTCGCGGCCACGAACCCGGTCACGCCGTTGTTCTGCGGTCGGGCGAACAAATCGCGGCCGGCGGCCTCGGGAACGATTCCTACGGCCAGCAGTGGCTCGAGCTTGCCTGAACGGCTGTCGAGAAGGCGGATCTCGACGACGTCAAAATGCAGCAGATCCTGCGTGAAGTGCAGGATGTTCTTTTTCAAGAGCTCGATCCGCTCTTCGACCGACATCACCGAGACTTCGTCCGGCAGCAGGTCGGCCAGTTCGACACCCGCCTGGTGGATGGCCGCCAGCTTCTGCTGCTGGAGCATCTCGGTCGTGACGTCCCGAACCGTGACGATCAGGTGTTGGGGGGCCTGATCCGAGTCGAACACCGGCGCGGCGTGCACTTGAAAGTAACGGTTGTCGCTGGACCGCAGCGTCGAGGTACTCGAGCGCCCCGTGGCCAGCGCCGTGTGGAAAGGGCAGAAGTCGGGCCCCAGGATCTCGGGGCTATTCAGCACCGTGTAGAAGTTTGACCCGACCACGCTCTCGCGGCTGGTCCACTCGCGCAGCCGGCCGTTGCCCCAGACGATGGTGTTTTCGGCGTCGAGAACCACGATTCCGTCGGGCATTCCCTCCAGAATCCGCTCGTTCTGCAGCAAGCGGCCAATCTGAAAGGCGTCGCCCAGGTGTTCGGCAGCCACGTAGAAACCGGCAAAGGATTCGCGCGCTAAGCGGCTCAGAGCCCGTAAAGGGCTTTGTGCCTGCACAACTTCAAATGAGTTCTGCAGCTCGCCCAGGAGCTGTTGCTGCCGGGGTTGCGAGTCGCCGACGAAGAGAAGTTTGGGTTTTGCCGACAAAATCGGATACTCCAACCGGGAAACTCCAGCGTCATTATAGGAGTGACGCCGAAGCGGAACAACCGGCATTGCCGGTAGTCTGGGCCCTCGGCTGCGCCCACCTAGAGAATCGGTAACTATCAGGGCCTTTATTGACGAGTCGGCCAATCTCGTTGAATTTTCCAGTTACACCTTTCGCGCGCCCCGCGTGCGCGAAACCTGCGGCGCAGGGCATTTTCTCGTGCCAACCGGCTCAGCTAGGTCGAAGCTCAGATCACTTGCCGCCAGCATCCCTCGCTGCGTGCGGAAGCCGAGGAGCATTCGCAACAGCCGTCACATCGCGTCCACGGGAGGGCTCAGGGCGGGCCGCAAGCGCATGTGGCGCTATAGTCTGCGCCTCTTCGGCGACGATGTACCAGATGGTTCAGCCGACTGCCCTGCAAGGCGTTGAGCAGCAGCGTCCCCAGATTTGGAGCCGCCCCATTACCATGTTTCGCGCGTTTTTCCTGGCCCTGGGCCTGTCAACCTTTCTGCTCGGTCTCGAATGCCTCGTGGTCGAGCGGGCGGTGATCAAGGCGCGCAATGACAGTGCCGTCGAAAAGATGGCGGTATCTTACCGCGAGGTTCGCCCGCCAGAATGGGCCCCTTGGAGCCTCCTATCAGGCGGCGCCGTAGTAATGCTTTACTCGTTCACCTTGCCCGCCAAAATGCGCGGCTAGCCGCGGCCGGGGCTTCCACGCTTGCGAGCTCGCTACTCATCCACCGGCAGTCCGTTCTCGTGGCGGGTTGACGACGTCACCTGGCCCGCCTCGTTCCACTCGGTCCAAGTGCCAACTCGGGTGCCGTTTTCGTGGATCCTGAGCGCTGCGGGTTTTCCGTCTTCGTAAAAGTAGCGAGTCTCGCCGTGCGGCTGATCGGCCAGATACTGCCCCGTCCCACGAAGCTGGCCATTCTCGTACCACTCGTTCCAGGTTCCTTCGCGCCGGCCATCGACGAGCGGCAGTTCCATCCGCTTCTGACCATTGGGATGCCAGTAGACTTCGGTCCCATCGAACTGACCATGTTTGTAGTTAAGTTCCGCGGCCTTGGATCCGTCCTCGTTGAACTCCCGCCACGGGCCATGTTGTAATCCGCCCACGAAGGCTCCCTCGACTTGCTTTTGTCCGTTGGGGAAATAGGCGATAGCCTCTCCCTCGCGGTTTCCTTGTCGATAAACGACCGTGGACTTGGTCTTCCCATCGGGATACCAGTCCGTCAACACACCATCCTTCTGGCCGTTGACGTAGTTGACCTCGCGACTCTTCTGGCCATTCGCGTGGAAATACGTTTCCAGTCCATGCCGCGTGCCTTGTTCGTAGTTCGTCATCGACTTCACCTGTCCGTTGGTGTGCCACTCGGTCGCAAGACCCTGTTTGAGGCCGCGAACATAGCTGGCTTCGCTCCGTTTTCGCTGGGCGTCAATCCACACGGTTTGTATACCGTGCTTCACGCCATGCTCGTAGTTGAACTCCGTGAACAAGGTGCCGTTGATCAAGTAGCGGCGCTCAGGACCGTGCTTGTGACCGGCCAGGTAGGCGCCTTCACCCGCTTTCGCACCCGTGGGAAACCAGTCTACCCAGGGACCCTCTTTCGCGCCCTTCACGTACGTCTCTTCGCGCGCGGGCTTCCCATTGGCATAAAACCGGGTACGTTTCCCGTGCGGAGTCTGGACGCCTCGTTCGTCAACGACGACTTCCGTCCGCGTATGCACGCCGCCGCCCGGCGCTTTGTCCTCGACGACGTCAGACCTGACAGGTCCGGCCGCAATGACCAAGGTGGCGAACAGCTGGAACCAGACGTTCATGGAGATCCCGAGAGACGTGAGCGAAACGCGTATCCCTTCAGTTTACCCTACCGCGCCCGCGCGGAGGTAATTCGCCACAAATCCGCGGATCAATTGCGCCGATCGCGACGAGTGCGCAGGCAAGGGCACGGCTTCAGTTTGAGTTTCCCAACAGCCCGGCGTACCACACCAGATACGCCACAGGCGCGGCAAACAGGATCGAATCCAAAAGATCGAGCAGACCGCCGAAACCCGGCATCCAGGTGCTGGAATCCTTGCGGCCCATATCGCGTTTGCAGAGCGATTCGGCCAGATCTCCGATTACTCCCGCGACTCCGACCGCAATACCGAAGACAACCCAGCTTCCGGGACGCTGGGGCAGTTCGAAACCCATCGCTCGCGGCAGCAGATGGAACGCCATCCAGCTGCCGAGCAGCGCAAACGCGATCCCTCCCGCAGCGCCTTCCCAGGTTTTCCCCGGGCTCAAAAGCGGCGTCATTTTATGACGACCAAAGAGCCGCCCGACGGTGTAAGCGCCGGTATCACCCATCTTGACCACGATCACGAGCGCCGCGAGTGCCACCAGGCCGGCCTCGCGCCCTCCCAACAGGCGAAGCTGTGCGCAGAAGCTGAGCGTCAGGCCGATGTAGGCCACGCCGAAAATTGCCAGCGCCACGTTCACAATCACCCCGCCCGGCTTTTGATAGCGGAGCATCTCGCCGACGAACGCGCCCAGGATCACCAGCATGAAGGCCAACAACGGCCAGGCGGCTCTCTCCAGAGCCTGGGACTCGGGGACGATTCGCCACAGCAGTGGGATCGAATTACTTGCAATGACGACGAGCGTTCCGCCGTAAATGACCGCCGCCCGGGGGCGAAGCCCACCGGATTTGAGCAGTTCCACAACCTCGTTCGCGCCGCCGAGTCCGGCGACGAGCGCGAGCGCGAGCAGCCATAGTCCAGCGGTTTGAGCATGATGGTCGAGCCACATCAGCCCAACCAGGGCGGCAATAAATAAAGCACCGAGCAGCAGACGCCAGCGGAGCAAGTTTACGGCTCCTGTCTGGGGCTAACCGGTCAAGCCGCCAAAGCGGCGGTCACGTGCGGCGAAGTCACGAATCGCCTGATGCAGATCCGCTTCGCGAAATTCCGGCCAACAGTGAGCCGTGATCCAGATCTCTGAATAGCTGATCTGCCAAAGAAGAAAGTTGCTGATTCGCATTTCACCGGCGGTGCGAATTACCAGATCGGGATCGGACATTCCCGCCGTGTACAAATGCGAGTGCACGGTGGCCTCGTCGATGCTCGCGGAATCGAGTTCCCCATCTCGAACCTTCTCGGCGATCTCGCGGACGGCGTCCACCAGCTCCAACCGGCTGCCGTAGTTGATCGCCAGGCAAAGCCGCAGGCCCGTGTTCGCCGCGCTCATGTCGATCGTCTTTTGCATCTCGCGCTGCACGGCATCGGGAATATCGTTCCGCCTGCCAATCACATTCACGCGAATATTCTGCTCCATGATCGTCGAGCGTTCTTCGATCATGTACTGCTCAAGCAAGTGCATCAGGAACTCAAGTTCCCGCTGGGGCCGCTTCCAATTCTCACTCGACAGGCAATAGAGCGTAAGCTGTTCTATGTCGAGCCGGGCGCATTCCTCGGTCACGCGACGTACGCTGGCCACGCCACGGCGGTGACCTTCGATGCGTGGCAGTCCTTGGCGCTGCGCCCAGCGACCATTTCCATCCATGATCACGGCGATGTGCCGTGGCCGCGCTTCGCGCGGCACTTCGAGCACTTCGGCTGCTTTGGTCAGAGATTCCGCCATGAACGGCTGATCCACGTTTTTGAAGGGCCTGTTCCCTGGAGGGGTATTCGCCGTGCCCCTTGTTTTATTCTAGCTGCTCTCAGCCCGCAAAGATCGTTTGTTCTCGATCGGGACCGATGGAAACCACCTCAACCGGCCGCTCGATCAACGCACTCAGCCGATCCAGATAATTCCGGGCCTCTTGGGGCAAATCGGCAAGTTTCCGGACTTTGGTGATGTCCTTTTGCCAGCCGGGCATCGTCTCATAGACCGGCTTGGCGTGGCGAAGATCGTCGACATGGCTAGGGAAATCGGTCACCCGCTCCCCGTCAATCTCATACGCCGTGCAAATCTTGAGTTCCGGCAATTCGGCCAGAACGTCGAGCAGCATCACGGCCAGCGCGTCCACACCGCTCAGCCGGGCCGTGTACCGGACTGCCACGGCGTCGAACCACCCGCACCGCCGCGGACGCCGGGTGACCGTGCCGTACTCATTGCCCCGATCGCGGATGTGCTGGCCGATGTCGTTGTCCTGCTCGGTGGGGAATGGGCCGCCACCGACCCGCGTGCTATAGGCCTTCACCACGCCGATCACCTTCTTGATCCAGCGACCGGGAATGCCCGAGCCGGCCGATACGCCGACGCCGGAGCTATTGCTGCTCGTGACGAACGGATACGTACCGTGATCGACGTCCAGCAATGCGCCCTGAGCGCCTTCGAGCAGAATTCGCTTGCCCGACTCGACGGCATGCAGTAGGTACGAAGTCGTATCGCGAACAAATGGCTTCAGCCGCTGCGCGTAACCCAGGTATTCGGCCACGATCTCGGACGAGTTGAACGGCGCCGGCGTAAGCAAAGGGCCAATCGTGGCGTTCTTCGCCTCGGTAATGTACTGCAGCTTGTCCTTGAAGTCGCTGCGATACATGTCCCCCAGCCGCACGGCGAACGACCGCGCGACCTTGTCGCGATAGCACGGTCCGATGCCGCGCATCGTGGTGCCGATGTTCTCGCCGCTCGAGCAACTCTTGTCGAGAATCGCATCCTCGGCCACGTGCCAGGGAAAGATCACGTGGGCTCGATCGCTGAGCATCAGGTTGTCCGAAACCTTAATGTCGCGGGCCACCAAGCCGTCGATCTCCTGCAAAATGCTGGCAGGGTTCAGCACCACGCCGCCGGTGACGACGCACTGCACGCGGGGGCTCAAGATGCCGCTGGGAATCAGCGAGAGCTTGTAGGTCTGGCCACCGGTGACGACGGTATGCCCCGCATTGCTGCCCCCCTGATAGCGAACGACGATCTCGTGGTCGTCGGTCAGCAGGTCGACGAGTTTGCCCTTGGCTTCATCACCCCACTGCAGCCCAATCACACAGGTTACGCTCACCGCCGTTCCTCACGCTGGCCGTTTCGACGGACCGACCAATCGGACCCACAGTCGGGACCAACCGCCGCATCCAAACCCACCAGTGTAGGGCTCGCCCAGCGCTATGGTCAAGGGAGCGTCAGGACCCTGAAACACGGCCTCTCGGCAGCGGCATGTCTCTGTCTTATGCCGACTGAGACTGTCGACCTGCTATCGCCACTCGCTCGCTCCATCGCAGCCAGACACTCAGACCCCGAACGCTCGTTCATCCGCGTCAGCACGGTGGGCAGCGCGCACACCGCGATCACCACGAGTCCCGCGGCAACGGCCAGCGGCGCGGGCCACACTCGCAAGGCTTCAGCGCGGGCCTGCTGGGCCAGAGGTTGCCAATGCGCTGGGTCAATTGCCAGCGCACTGGCTCTCACAACCTCGCCCAGTAAGTTGCAGTTCCCGAAGTACGAAGTACAGCACGAGAAACAACACGATTCCAATCACGCAGCGCATTGGCCATGTCCTGAACGAGGAGGCCGCGGTATCCTGGAAAACCTTCGCGTGCAGACACTTCCACTCCGCACACCGCCGCAACGCAACTGCCAGCGACTCAGTGGCAATTCTTCGTGCTAGCAGCCCGCAACGAATGGCCCAGCTTGACGCTTCACGGCCCGCGCACTAAAGTCCCCGTCCATCAGGCGGTTTGAGTGCCCTTCTGTGCCGCGACTGAACCCCTCTATGCTTCTCTCAATTCGCACGGCATCTCTGACGTTGGCCGCGATCGCGGCATGTACAACGTTCGCGCGCGGAGCCGATTTGAGCGAGTCTGCGCAGAAGCGACCTAGCGGCTTTCAGGCCGTGAGTCTGTTCAAGCTTGGCTTCGACAAACCAGACCAACGGCTTACAGAAACCGTAAGCTTGGAGCCGTCGCTACCCAGCCGAGAAAGCTCCGCGACGATTTCGAGTTGTACTCCATGATTCGCGTCGGGATGACCGCCTTCACGCGCGAACACATCACGCATGGAGACGTCACCTTGTTTCCGCGTCCGGGGGTGACGTATCAATCGGAACTCGGCGTCCGCGGTCCGAGGTTGTCCATAGCTGCCTTCAGCGAGCTCATGGCCTGGTCCATCTCGCCTCAAGTGCTGAATTACGAAGACAACCAATTGTTTTACGTGCGGCAACCGCAGTCCACGCTGCTCACCATTGGAGGTCGCGTGAGCTGGAGCTATTAGCGAACCAGCCTAACCGAGTGCTCTCCGCGGGCCGGTCGAGAAAGCCACGATTGGTGAGCACGACGCTTTCGGTTTGTTGCCGCTGGCCCTCTGCCAACCCGCCAGCAACACATAGCCCACGATCGGCAGCAGAATATCCATCCAGAACGTGACGCCGGCGTTCCCCGGCGCGAAGTTGCCCTCACCGATCATTTGCTGCACATGTCCCACGGCCGCGCCCCACAGGAACATGGCCGGCCCGGTGATCGCCGCCAGCCGCAAGCCGAAATCGCTTCGGAAGGCGAGCAATCCCACCACCCCGAATCCCAGGCTCGCGGTGCCGACTTCGAATTGAAAGGGGCTATCCGCCCAGCCGATGAACTTCGCCGCTGTCTCTCCGAAGAAGACGTGCATTACGAAGTTCCAGCAAAGATACACGCCGATCCCGATCAGGCAGTAGTAGGCCAGCAGGCGATCGAGGACTTGTTCGCGACTGAGCGGCTTCGGCTTGCGAGCCAGAGCGATGCCGGCCGCTATCAAGCCGATCACGAAGCAAGTCAGCGTGTAGTTGCTGAGGACAAAGCGGATGATGGATTCGATCATGGTTCGGCTTCTCAAGAAAAACGTCGGCCGCAGGCAGCCGTGCCACGGGTGAAACTAACTGAGAAAAACTAGCATTCTGCTCGCCGCATCGGCCGTCCGTTTCGGGACAACTACCGCAAAAAACGCCAACAGGCCGGGAGATACTCCCGGCCTGCGCGAAAACGATTCCGTTGGTGCGGATTAACCCGCCTTGGCCCGATACCGCCCTTCGCCTTCGTCCTCGGTCGCGGGACGGCGAAGCTTCAGCGTGGCGGTCGGCGGCACCCGGCGTTCCTGGACGAAGCCGCGCGTGCCTTGCGAAAGGAACGGCAGATAGTCGGCGGCCGGACCCGAGCGGAAGTCGCTCTCCAGCGCGGCCAGCACTCCCTTCCAATCGAGTCCGCTACGATAGATCGTGCGATAGGCCGCCTTGAGGTCCGCGACTTCCTGTTGCGTGTAACCGTTCCGCCGCAGGCCGACCAGGTTTAAGCCCACGATCAGTCCGCTGTGGCCATCGACCATGACATAGGGCGGAATGTCCTGCACCACGCGGGCACATCCGCCAACCATCGCCATCCGGCCGATGCGGCAGAACTGATGCACCGCCACGGCGCCAGAGACAAACGCCCGATCCGCAACCGTGACGAATCCGCCCAACAGGGCGTTGTTCGCAAAGATCACATGGCTGCCGATTGTGCAGTCGTGGGCAATGTGCGTGCCGACCATCAGCAGGTTACCGTCGCCAATCGTCGTCTGGTGCCCGTCATGCAGCGCTCGGTGTACCGTCACGTTCTCGCGAAACGTGTTGTGCGAACCGACAACCAGCCGGCCCATCTTTTCCGGCAATCGCACATGCTGGCCGAAACCGCCAATCACGGCTCCTTCGTGCAGCGTGTTGTTGTCGCCCAGGGTGGTGCCACTCTTCACGACCGCACGACTGGCGAGCAGGCAGTTGGCGCCCAGCACGACGTCGGGCTCGATGACACAGAAAGGACCCACCGTGGTGCCTGATCCCAACGTTGCGTCAGGACTCACAATCGCGAGCGGATGGATATTCACCGTGGAGATTCTCCGAGGCAGGTCTGCGTCCGGCTGCCATGGTGGCGACGTCCCTTGCGGGGGGACCCTCGCGCGAACGAGTGCGAGGTTGCAGGGCGCTTCGAGACAAGTGCCGCGTCGGCGAGTGCCTTCGCGGTGAGCCGAGCTTCACCTGCTGAATTTCACTATCGGATTTTCCAGGCGTGCCAATTCAACCCAAAGCATGGCATTTGAGGAGCCTGCCGAGTGTACCAATTGCAACGTTTGTATCGCCAGAATGCCGGGCTTCCGGCCCCGCTTGGCACGGCCTGGATTGCCCTGCCCAAGTACGGCAGCCAAACCTGCGTCGAGTTGGTAAAATCTCCTGCTGCTAGCGGGCTGGTTCCCGCTCACACAAACACTACGTATGCCAAGCATCCGTCGAACGAAAGACTGTCATGTCGACCAAAGAAGAACTTTATCGCCAGTACGAACGACTCAAGGATGCCGGCCAGCTAGCCGAGGCGGCAGCGCCGCTCGAAGAAGCTTTGGCTGCCGATCCCAGTTATGCCCTCGCCCATTCGGCCCTAGCCGTGCTCTATGGCCGGCTGGGCCGCCATGCCGAGGCCATCCAACACGGCCTCAAAGTCTGTGAACTGGAGCCGAACGATCCGTTCAGCTTCACGGCCATGAGTGTGACGTTCCAGCGGGCCGGCAAGATTCCCGAGGCCGAAGACGCCATGGCTCGCGCCCGAATGCTGCAAAGCCAGGGACATTAGACCACGGCAGGCGGCAATCCTCGTGCCCTAGCAATCGAGCAGTCGCAGGCCGGCATCGTCGATCGCATAGCGCAGAATCTCGTCCGAGCAGGCGCTTCCGCGATGCTTGGCGATGAACAGCCCCCGCGCGAACTTGTTGCCTTCGCGAATCTTGCCCATGTAAATCAGCGTGTTTGCCGTGGCCAGGGGATCGCCATCCACCAGCGGCCGCTCGATCAGGTCGTCGAGCAGCGTCTCGTGAGCCGTGATCAACAGCAGCCCACTCACCAGCCCCGCATCGTAGTGGTGGGCTGCGATGGCCGCCTGTTGCGCCCGGAACGACTGCCGAAACAAATCTCGCGCCACCCAGTCCGCTTCTTTTCTGAGCACCTGGTGATAGATGTATTCAAAGAGTTCGAATTGGATCGACTCGCTGGGCCGATCCGCCGGCTCGATGCCGTCGACCACCACGCGGCGAGCTCCCCGGGTAAAGTTCGAATAGAAGAAATCAATCGTATTCTCAAGTCGCGCGTTTAGCTCCGCCTGCCAATCGTGCCAGGCGTCGAATCCCATCTCCTGCTGCGTGACCCGCCGTCCACTCCGCTCGAACACGTGGAGGTAGTCGCCAACTAGGCGATCGCTCGCGAACGCCGCGGACGCATCGAACCGATCATGAGCGTGCTCAGCAATCGTCCAGCCGAACATCCGCTCGGCATAGGGCGCGTGACTCTGCGGATCGATCCGCGCGCTCATGTCAAAGAGTACCCCGCGGCGTCCCTCCTGGGACAATCCGGCGTTGGCGAACTGCAGGCCAAGTTGCGTCTTCCCAATCCCGCTGGCGCCCACGATCGCGGTCAATGTCCCGCCCAGCAATCCACCGCCCAGACAAGCATCGAGCCCGGGTACTCCGGTGCTGTACCGAACAGGTTGCATCATCGGCAGGCAGGGGTCCTGTGCGAGGGAACCTTCGGGAAACGCTACTTGCGACCGGGAGCGATTGAGAAGCCCAGCGGTTGGAATGCCTTGGCCTTCAGCACGTCCACGATCTTGAGTGCCCTGATGTCCTGATAGGCAATCAACACCATGCGTCCGCCCAACGTGTCGGGTGATCGGCGTTCGATCAACAGCAGATCGGGACTCGCGGAAAACGATTCGAACGGAATCTGCTCTTCGAACGAGGTCACGAGCACGCCGCGACGGTCGACCTCGGCCGGCCACGAATTGAAACAATGTCGCCAAACTTCCGCGGCGTCCGCTGCCATCGTGCTTTCGATCCTTCGCTTGGTGTGGCGTTAGTTCAGTTCGCTCTTGAGCTGCTCATAACCCTTGCGCTCAAACGGCGTAAACGGATTGTGCTCGGGGTGTAGTTCCTGAGCTTTTGCAATCGCGTCCTTGGCCGCCTCCAGGTTCCCGAGCTGCTTTTCGACCTGTGCCAGGTGATAGAACTTGGATGTCGTGGGACGATCTCCCACTGCCAGCCGGATGTCTGCCGCCGCTTCGTCATACTTGCCTTGTGCCATGTAGGCCAAGGCTCGGGTATCGATCAGGTCCGAACTCGGCCCCAAGACGGAAATCGCCTCTTGGATCAACTTCAGCGATTCGGCGCCGCGGGCAGGTGTCGGATTGGCGCCCGCCAATATAAACGCCAAGTTATTTTGCACAATGGCGCGGCCCATGCGAGACAGCTTCGGATCGGTTAGCATCTCTCGATAGATTCGCTCCACTTCGTCGTATCGCCCCAGCAGATCGTACATCTCGGCCTGCGCGAGCTGCAATTTTTGTGGATCACTCGATTCACTCGGAGCCGATCTGCTCCAGTCTTCAAGTTGCTTCCGCTGAGCGTCGGTGACCTTCTCGGGATAGTTCCGCAGATTCACCAACCCCACCGAGATGATATCGAGCAAGGGGATCTCCGCGCGTGCCTCGTCCAATAAGGCGAAAGATTGCTCGATATTCCCGCGCCGGCCGAGGAAGCCGGCCATGGCCACCTTGCCCGAAGTGGGTGACAGTCCCGCATACTCCTTCAACAGACGCTCGGTATCCGTGTACAGCTCCAGCGATTCCATCTGACCTGCCACATCCAGCAGGAGCGGCAATTGATTCTGCGGCAAAGGCCGGGGCAACCAGCCTTCCAATACCTTGGCTGCTTCGGCCGGCTTTCCCTCATGCGCCAGCAACCGAGCCCGCAAAATTCGCACGCCACGAGCGGCCGGCGAAGTCGGCGGCGCCAGCGTGTTCTGCAACAACGACTCGGCGCGATCGACATACTGCCGTGCTTCGTCGAACTGGTCGCGCTCGTACAGCATTTCGGCAAAAATTGTGACAACTTCAGGACTGTTTTCAAAGCGAGTCAAAGCGTCGGACATGATCGTTCTTCCCGACTGCCAATCGCCTTCGCGGTTGTAGAGCTGGGCCAGCGCTACAGCCTGCTGGGCCTCCAGCGGCTGCTGTGCACGCAGCTTCTCGAAAAGCTTAATGGCCTTCTGACGCGATGCAGGCTCCTCCAGTCGCGAGGAAAGCAGCGATAGCATGGCAATCATGTCCGGCCGAGACAACTCGCCGTTGACGGCGTTCTGTTCGATGAGCTTGACGGCTTCCATCGTGCCCGCATAGTCACGGTCGGACGCCATGCTTTGCGCCTTCTGCGTGCGTGCCCAAGCCAACTGCGACTTCGCGGCCGGCTCCTCGGACTTGCCAGCCGCTTCGATGATCTCATCCAACTGCTGCTGCGCCTTGGCAAGCTCGTTGGTCAACAGATAGAACTCGGCAAGATGCCGAATCACCAGCAAGTCGCCCGGCTTCTGCGCCAAGGCCTGCTGGTACGATTTTTCCGCCAAATCATTCTTGCCGATGCGCTGATACAGGCGGGCCACCGAGAGCGGCTCCTCACCAATGTTCTTGATCGCTTCTTCGGTCACTGCCGCTGCGTCTTCCGGCTTGTTGTTTGCCATCAGACGCCGAACCAGAAATTCCCAGGCACGAGCCAGCTTGGGGCCTTTCTCAGTGGCTTTACGGAACTCCGCTTCTGCTCCCTGGCCGTCACCGGTGGATTCCAACAGCTCCCCTAACCACATGTAATTGGACGGATTCTCGGGCTCCTTTTCGATATCCTTGCGAACCATTGCAATTGCTTGTTGGGAATCGCCGCTCTTGAGCTTAACCGCTTGACCAATTCGACGCATTGCCTCGGGCTGATTAAAGTCGCCCAAATACTTCATCGCATCGTTGGCTTCGGTGTATCGCCCAGTTGCATAGAGCAGCGTCACCAATTTGCGCGCCGCAATTTCCTGACCAGTTTGAGAATAGGAAAGCGAGCGTTGCAGATCGGAAATCGCGACATTGAGATCTCCTTCCAGCTGGTTGATGTCCGACCGCAGCCGCCACAACGGCGCCCATTCTGCCCGAGTCGCAATCGCTTCGTCCACCAGCTTGCGCGCTTCAGAAAGCGTGCGATGCTCTTCGGCGGTCAGTGGCGTCGATTTTTCGGCACGAGCGCTCACCATTTTCTGGACCAGGCGCGATGCCAGTCCGTACCGATACAGCGTGCTCTGTGGTCCAAAAACGGGCGAAGATTTCAGATTATCAATGATCTCTTCGACGGTGGCTTCATCGCGACGTTCCAACGCCAGTTCCAGTAACAGTTGGCGAATTCGTGCATTACTGGGTTCGGCGGACATGACTGCCTTCAGACAGCGTTTGCCGTTCTCGTAGTCACCCGCCACCAGATAGGCTGATCCTAGCTGCCCGAGAATCGCTTGCTGCTGGGCAGGCTCAAACTGCTTGATGCCCGCCTCAATGTTTTGCAGTTGCTCGGAGGTCTTCTCGCCGCCTTCGCGGGAAACGACTTTGATTCTCTCGATCACCAACGGTGCCGATGGTCCCAGTTCTTTCTCAGCCAGCGTGAGCAATTGTGGCAGTCGATCCCGGTACTTATCCTCAGACGCCATCAGTTTGCTTAGCATCAACCAAACGGTAACGTCTTTCGGATTCTCTTTCCGCAACGATCCCAGAATGCCGAGCGATTCGTCCACTTTGCCCTGGGCGAGCAGCAAATTGGCTTGCAACAAGCGATTTTGCAACGCCGTGCGCTGGCCGCTGCTCTCGACAAGCTTGGAAAGCTGTTCGGTACGCTCCCAGTTGCGCTCTTCAGCCGGCTTGCTCAATTCCTGATTCACAACGATTTGCAGGATTTCCCCCTGAAGCGCGCCGGCGCCTTCGGCTGCCTGTGCCAAAAGGTTAACGGATGCCTCGGCCTCGTCGTGGCGTCCTAGTGCTTGCAGCGCCCCCACTTCGCCGAGTCGCGCTTCGACAAGGTTGGGGAAATCGCCCAAGATGCGGCGATAAACCTCCAATTGCCGATCCGACATTCCCAGGATGGCATAGCAGCGGCCCAGCAGCGTATTAACCGCATTCATCTGCACCGGCCCCTGCCGCTCCAGGGCGGGCCGAACTCGCTCCAACTCGCGGGCAGCATCCAGAAACTTCCCTCGCCCCACACCGATGCGGGCTTTCTGATAGGCCACGGTCTCGGCCGGAATCGATGACACCTTGCTCATCTGCTCGCAGGTTTCACTGGCCGCGTCCAAATCTCGAAGCTGGAACTGAAGTTCGACCAGCTGCTCGAGCAACTGTCGCGGACTGTCCGCCGCCTTGATGCCAGCTTTCAACTCCTCGGCCGCCTTATCCGTCTGCTTTTGCACTTGCGCGAGCATCGCTCGTCGCAAGTAAACATCCGCTCGCTTCGGATGCAGCTTCAGCAGGCGATCCAGCAATTCCTGCGAGGTCTTGAAATCCTGCTCAACCATGGCCGTCGATGCCAAAAGTAGCAGCGCGTCCGCATTCTCCGGTTCGATCGCGGTGGCCTTCTTCAGCTCTTCTTGAATCTGGCCAAACAGCGTCTTCTGTAAGTCCTTTCCCTCGGGCGTGTCCGGCCGCACTTTTTGCCATGTCTGCGACAGATAATTGGCCCGGGCAACGTGGGCCTTTGCGGATTCCGGATTCCATTCAACCAGTTTTTCCATCACCGCGTCCGCCAGGGCCGGGTCACCGTCTTTACCCTGCAGTACTCCGGCTAACATCACGAACGCATCAACCTCTTTCGCAGTCGTAGGAGGCTCGGGCGCGAACTGCTTCGTCTCAGCGTCATAGCCAACCATTTTCTCGAGTTCGCTTCGAGCCTTCTGCGGCTCCTTGCTGTAGAAGTAGCATGCAGCTTCTTTGAGCGGAATCGATGTGTCCTTGCTGCCCTGCTCTTTGAGATAACGGAGGTGATCCTGGGCATCGGCAACTCGGCCCATCGCGAGCGTGTAGTCGATGAGTGTCATCCGCACGCTATCCAGATCGGGATAACGTCGAACTGCCTCCTCGAGAACCGTGTACGCCTTGAAAAAATCGTTTCGCGTGGCCTTGGGATCCTTCGCCACATCGACCGTCAATTCGGCAAGCGCCTTGTATCCATCGCGATCATCCCGGTGTCGCAGGTACTGGCTGTAGAGCTTCACTGCCTCTGCGTTGTTGCCGGCTGTCCGCGCGACTTCCGCCTGAACCTTGAGTGATTCGGCATTCCGGTCAACTTGGTAGCCATGGAGGAAGTGGACGCCCACAACCGAGAATACCGCGATGCCAACAAGCCACAGAGCCAGTTTCACGTTCAGGCGTTTCATGTCTTACCCAAAGTCCGAAGAAGGAGCTCGAACGATTCGATTTCGAACGAGCTAGAAGGGGTGCCCGGAGGCACGCAACACCAACACTCATTAAGGGGCGACGATACGCAGAGCTGCTCGAGAATCAGTCGCCGACAGCGACCAATTCCGTGCCCGCTGATGGCTTCCGCCCAAGGAATCCCACAAATGCGTGCAATTTCTATCCTACTTGTCCCCCTAGTGCTGTCAACGAACCTCACGTGCTCCTCAGAATTGCGTCTCCGATTGCTTCCACTACGATGCGGGTCCAGCCAAAGATCAGCAAGATATGGTGTTAATCCAGGAAATTCAGCGAATCCAGGGTACTCAGGGAGATTCAAGTTAACGCACAGATAGCAATTGAGAAGTCTGAAATCGCAAAGTTATGGTTCAAAACCAGGCGCTTTTCAGATCGAAGCAAAGAGTTGGGGGGAGTTTGCCGATTAGTAGGGCTGTAACGGTCGGGAGGACGGTGCGGGCGGTACGTGCGCCTGTTGCCAGCAGTGCTTCCGCCCAGGGCCCCAATCGGTGACACGGGACACATGGTCGCTTCGACGTCTCACCTGCGACGGACCGCGCTTTTGGTGGTGCTCTGCCTGGTTTCGACCAGCAGCGGCTGCTATTCGCTGGTCACCCGGCCCCAGCCCCGCCTGGTCGGCGGACAAGCGCCCGACCACACGGGCCTGGCCGTCCCGACCGAGAAGGACAAGACCACGCTCCCGCCCTACACGGTCGAGCCGCCGGACATCCTGTTCATTGAAGCCATTCGCGTGGTGCCCAAGCCCCCTTATCACATCCAGGGCTCGGACATCGTCAGTATCCAGCTTGTGGGCGGCTTCCCCACGGCGCCTACCGGCGGCGGACCGGCCGGCGACCAGTACGTCGTCAGCCCGGCAGGCAAGATCGATCTGGGCCCCGTCTACGGGGACGCCGGGCGGGTCAAGATCAGCGGCCTGACCGAAGAAGAAGCCCAGGAAGCGATCGAGGAGTCGCTCCGCCAGGTGCTCAAGGCCCCGCAGGTCTCGGTCCAACTGGTGATGTCGGCCGGCATGCAGCCGATCACCGGCGAGCACCTGGTCGGACCCGACGGCACGGTGAACCTGGGCAGTTATGGCTCGGTGTACGTGGCCGGCATGACGGTCGAAGAAGCCACCGCGGCGATCAACCAGCACCTGTCCGAGTACCTGGACAATCCGCAGGTCTCGCTGAGCGTGTTCGCCTACAACAGCAAGGTGTATTACGTTGTGACCGAAGGCGCCGGACTGGGCGACACCCTGGCCCGGTTCCCGATCACCGGCAACGAAACCGTGCTCGACGCGCTCTCGCAGGTCAACGGCCTGACGCGGGTCTCGAGCAAGCGGATCTGGATCGCCCGGCCCGTCGAGGGGGGCGCCGGCTGCGACGTGATCCTGCCGGTCGACTGGAAAGAGATCACCGCCGGGGGCGCCACGGCCAGCAACTACCAGGTCCTGCCGGGCGACCGGATCTTCATCGCTCAGGATCCGCTGATCGCGCTCGACTCGATGCTCAACCGCTTCATCGCCCCGATGGAACGCATCTTCGGCGTGACCCTGCTCGGCACCCAGGCCGTCCAAACCATCAACCGCAGCCCGCTCGGCTTCGGCCAGCAAGGCGCCGGCTTCTAAGCAGATACCCGTTCGACCAGGTTCAACATGCAAAGCTTTTTAATTGGACAGGGACGCCCGATGGTTCTCAACGCCAGGCATTTCGCACTCGCGACGCTTGCAGTGGTCTCGTTGAACTGCATCTCAACGAACGCCGTTGGGCAAGTGATGCCCTATCGCGCCGCTCCGACTTGCAAGGGACCATGTGGATCACCATTGTGTGGTCCTTGCAACGCGCACGCGCCATACAATTATGTGCCGACCAAGTGGCGGCGCTGGCCAGTTGTGCAAGCATCGGCGACGATGGCTCCGGAGGAACTTCCTGTTCCGACGCCTGCCAAGGTGCCTCGCGAACAACAGCCTTCGACAGACGACCTTGTTCCACAGTTGCCAATGACGCCTGATCTGCCGGAAGGCACGCCAGGACCGACGACGCAACCGTCCGGACCATTGACGCCACCGTTCGGAGAGTCTCCTTCTTCGCTGCCGTTTGGCGATCAGCCGCGGGTGCCCGTGTTTGGAGATGACCCGCAAGCACCTCCTTCGGCAGCCGATCCGCAGCGTTCGCCATTCAGCGACGAACCGCCGCAGCCACCGGCGGAAGGTGAAGAGCCACTTCATGGCAATGAGTCAACGACGCCCGCGGCACCAGGAATTCCTGGCGCCACGACGACGCCCGGCGCGGGGCAGGGCGAAGCATCGTCGCCGGACAGGCCGGACGCCGGCATGCCGTTCGACGTTGGCCCTCCGCAGATGCCTGCCGACGACCCTTTCAAAGACGACCCGGACCAGGAACCCAACACGGGAGCGCGACACGAGCAAGCGTATCGCGAGACCTACGGGATTGCCCGCACGGATGCTTCCGGCGCAGCGGAGTCGCGGCCGTCGGAGTCGGCGGACGCGGACGAACCACGCCTGTTGCACGCCGATGGCGGCAGCCTGGAGGCGGCTCGACTGCCGGCGGAGCAGATCGAGCCCAATCCATTGCGGCAAGTCAGTCACCCCGGGCGGCGTACCGTGGCCACCGGAACGATCGCTTCGCCGAGCAAACCCTCGGCGGGCTGGCGTCGCAATCCGTTGCGTGAACGCTAACACCACATGCTGTCAACCCCAGCCGGGTGTTTCCCGTCATCGAATCACGCTCCGCGAACCGATACTGGTACGTGGCGAGCGCGAGTTGCTTGGCCGGCGGACAGGTAATCACCGGCTCACCTTGGCGCATACTGCAATATCCGTTAGGGTACGCGCGCCGCGTCGAAAGCCTTTGCTGGCAGGTTTATGGTCAGCGTCGAGGCAGACGAGCGCAAAGGACTGTGCGACGACGTTAACGCTGATTCAAGCCATCGCTTCAGACGCGACTGGTTCCAGGCAGGAGGCCGAGATGAATCCTCAGCAGCGCGAGCAATTGCGGGTTCACATCCGTTGGATGATTCGCCGCGATATGGCGGAGGTTCTCGATATCGAGCGAGAAGGATTCGAATTCTCCTGGAGCGAGGAGGACTTCATCCGGTGCTTGCGTCAGCGCAACTGCATCGGGATGGTCGCCGAGCATGATGAGCGGGTCGTGGGCTTCATGATTTACGAGCTGCACCGCACGCGGCTGCACCTGTTGAACTTTGCCGTGGCAGAGGACATCCGCCGGCAGCGCGTCGGCACGCAGATGTTGAGCAAGTTGCTGGCCAAGTTGTCCGCGCAACGGCGAACCCGGATTGCACTCGAAGTGCGTGAGACCAACCTTTCCGCGCAGCTTTTCTTCCGCAGTCTGGGGTTTCGCGCCGTTTCCGTGTTGCGCGACTTCTACGACGATACGACAGAGGACGCGTACCTCATGCAGTATCGCTATCGCGCGGCGGAATCTGCGGACATCCTTCCGATCAACCGGATCACGAAACTCGCGGGTTGATTTGGCAAATCTCGCGACCGCTCACAGCGGGATGTGTGTGAGCTCCATTTCCGGCAGTCGCACGATGGCCATCGTATGCGGTTGGGCTCGATAGAGCGCGCCGGGGTTCAGCACCAGCGTGTCGCCCTCACGATGCTGTTCGGGTTGATGCGTGTGTCCGTAACACACCAGATCAAATTCACCGGAAGCAATGGCTTCGCGCAGCCGGGAGGTTTCGTCGCCGTGCAGCAGGGCAATCCGGCGGCCGGCGAGCTGCAAACGGCCAAATCTGCCGTGGCACTGCTGACCACAGGCGTCGATTGCGGCGAAGAGCGTGGCCTGATCATCGTCGACGTTGCCGAACACAAAATGACTCGGCCAAGCGCTGAAAAGCTTGACGATTGCTTCGGATCCGATGTCGCCACAGTGCAGCACCTGGTCCACGTCCAGGCTCGACAGCATACGGATCGCACGCTGTGTGTTGGCAACGTGACCGTGGGTATCACTGACAATCCCTAGCAGCATCCGAGCAGCTCCTCAGCCGAAGATTTGCGGGCGCCGGCGGAATCGCTCGCCCCGGCAGCCATCCCAAGATATAGTTTGGGGCACCACCTTGTCCGAAATCGAGCCCCCAAGCTGAATGTTTTTGTCATGGACCGCGCGACGACAGTAGCAACCGTGGCCGCAGTGGGCTTGAGCCTCGGGCTCGCGGTTTGGGTTCTGGTCGCCTGGCGCAGGTCAAGATTCACATTCTTTCAAGCCTTCTTGGCCTTTGGAAATCTGTTCTTTGCCCGCGTGCTGTGGCGGACCGAGCGAAGCGGGTTGCTGCCGGTGGGTCCAGGAGAAGGCGCGCTCATCGTCTGCAACCATTCGAGCGGGGTCGACCCCAATGTGATCCAGGTCTGCACCGACCGAGTGGTTCACTGGATGGTTGCCCGTGAATACTTCGAAATGCCCGTGTTGAACTGGGCCTTTCGCGCAACGAACACGATTCCGGTGAATCGAGCGGGCGTGGACACGGCATCGACCAAGATGGCGATTCGGCTTGCGCAAGGGGGTGGATTAGTCGGTCTCTTTCCGGAGGGACGGATAAACACGACCGACGAGCTGCTGCTGCCAGGCCGCCCGGGCGCGGCCTTGATTGCCTTGCGAGCGCGGGTGAAGGTGATTCCCTGCTATGTTTCGGGCGTGCCGTACGATGGAACGCCGCTGGGGAGTCTGAGAATGCCAGGGCGAGCACGCGTGGCGATTGGCCAGCCAATCGATCTGACCCCTTACTTCGGACGCGAAGGAGATAAGCAGGTCCTGGAGGAACTCACCAAGCGCATGCTCGTGGAGATCGCGAGTCTGGCTGGAGTTCCCGACTATCAGCCGAAGTTGGCGGGGCGCCAGTGGAAGAACGGCGAAGCTGCAGAAGCCGGCCGCGCCGAGGCGGCTCACGGTGTGGCCGACACCGGCTAGCCGCGGATTGGCGTTTCTACACGCATCCGCTGACGGCAAAGCCGGGTCATGGGTCGTCCTGTGCTTTGATCGTGCGCTTCCCGCGGTCACGAGTTCGACACGCCGCAAGGTTTTCAGAGTTTGCGTGTCGCGGCATTTTTCCCGAAAAAGAAGAGAGAACAATTGACACATTAAAAGCCGCGCAGTTTATAATGCCTGAATCAATCGTAGGGTCACTCCCCCGCCGTCCTGGCGGACCCCTGCCTCCGCTAAACAATCGCTTGCACGACTTGCCGCCATCCGCAGCCAAGTACAGGGACCAACTAGATGAATCGCACCCATACATCCCCAGGATGTGTTTCCCGCTTCCAAAATCCGCGGAAGCTACAGCGTAATACGAAACTTGTCGGCCTCGAACCGCTCGAAGAGCGAAAACTGCTCGCCGCGGTCACTTATTACAACGACAACTGGGTCAACCTGGACAACCCGGGCAACCCCGTGGCCGAGGGCGATCAGGTCCGCAGCTCGCTCGACGGCGGCACCTTCATTGTGGCCGAGTATGGCTTTAACGCGTTCGGCGTCGTGGGAGGCACGAGCCTGGCTCAGTTCGCCACGATTCACTCCGCGATTCAGAATACCGACGAGAACGGTACCTTGAATCTGCTTCCGGGCACATTTAGGGAATCGGACATCGTCATCGACCGCCCAATGATCATGGTCGGACGAGTCATTGCAGGTGTGCGAACGGCCGTGATTATCCCCGAGGTGACGTCGGCCAAGTCGGACGGCCAATTTCCGGTGGGAACCCATTCGGGTCTCATTATCAATGCCCCGAACGTGACGATTGACAGTTTGCAGATCGACGGCAATGGAAACAATGGCGTGCTCGGCGGGTCGATGCACTATCATCACGGCATCACGAACATTTTCGATACCCAGGGCGGCGGCAACTATGCCTCGCTGCGAGCCGGCAATCTGGCTCCGAACAACCTCTCTGCCGACGACGCCGACGCAAACATCGTGATTCGCAATCTCGAGGTCAGGAACACCTACTGGCACGGGATTACGCTGTCGGGCATTAGCGGCACGAACATGGCCGGCAATCGCATCCAGAACGTGATCGTGCAGAACGTTGGCATGGTCGGTGCACGCGACGTGAATCGGGTCGGCATTCAGATCATGAACCAGATCGGAACTGACATTCTCAGCAGCACGATTTCGAACGTTGGTGTCGGCATCGAGTCGACCACGTTTGGGCCGGCTTCTTTCAACAGCAACACGGCAGGGCGTAATAACTCCGGATTCCGCGTAAATACCGTTACGGACGCGGATCAGCGTGCTTACTCGGTGATCAATTCGGACGGTGCGATCGACCTGAACTTCATTCTCACCTCAGGTGCGACGTTTATCGGCTTCGACGCAAACAAGGCGGTCTATTCCAGCACATCCAATAACGGCGTCGGGCTCTACATCAACAACAGCCAGACCGTTGTTGCAGGTCTCGAAACTGTGAACGCCAAGATCGGCGTCAAGGTGGAGAACACCAAGGTCGACGGATTGCGTCTGCCGGTGTTTACGGGAACCACGATTCTCGGCCCTGGCGTCGGCGTGAACGGCTCGGTTGGCATCCTGGCCGACAATGTTGGCGACCCGACAAACCCTGCCAGCTTTGGCATCGCCGGTTCGACGAAGATCAGCGGGTTCCAGATCGGCCTGCGGATGAACCAGCAGACTCCGCTCGCCGAACGAAACCGAGCCCAGATCGACCGCGTGAACCTGGGAGGCAACGGCACGGCGATCTCGGTCGGAAACAATTCGCTGCTTCAGGGCAACACGGACATCAACGACTCCGTCGTGCTCAATGGCAACGGGACCATCGAGCCTGGCTTCCCGGACAGCTTTGTGATGCGCGAAGGACCGGGCGATTGGGCCGGTCCTTATCCGGATATTTTCAAGACGGGTAGCGTGACGCTGAACAGCTCGGCCACGTTGGACATCCGGTTGGCGGGCGACACAGGCAGTGCCCCACTCTTCACGATGAACGAGAATGTCGGCATCTTGCCGTTCGGACTCATTCCGCCGGCGCCTGAAGGCGGCCGCACTACCGACCCGTACGGTACGAGCATGGGCACGGGCGTGAGCCTGAGCAATGGAGTGTTCACGGTCACGGGTCAGAACGGGCCGCTCTCGATCGCATACGGCACGCTGAATCACCCCGATCCGAATGATCCGGGTTGGTTCATCCTCGACCCGGTGGATCTGAGCGAGAACATCTCGAAACTCGACATCGTCCTGAAGTTGGGCAACACCAATCAGTCAAAGGCATTCATCTTCGGATTGGTGGATACCGACGGCCAGGTGGCCCTCTTCACGTTGGCGACCGAAGGCCTGAGCACGACGACTTATTCCACGGTCTCGATCAATCTCGCGGCGCCCGGCATTCCCTTCTCGCTGGGCGCTGGTGGCGACTTCGATCTCGACAAGATCATGGGTTGGGCCGTGCTCGGTGACGTCGGTTTGATCAACGGAGCCACGAACATTCCGTTCAGCGTCATCATCGACAAGGTTGATGCCAGTTCGATCCTGAACAGCCAGCTAAACGTGACTGGCTCCGTCAATCTGCAGGGAGCCACGCTGAACCTGCAACTGGGGCAGGACTTCACACCTAGCGTCGGTCAGCAGTTCACGATCATCAACAACGACGGAGTCGATCCGATCGCCGGAACTTTTGCGGGAGTTCCGCAGGGTGGGACGGTTACTTCCGGCGGCTTTTCGTACACCGTCAACTATGCCGGTGGCGATGGAAACGATGTCGTGTTGACCCGGATTTCGGCCCCGACCACATCCGTTGTGGGTCGTCGCATCTTCTACAACCAGTCGAAGTTCGACGCCAATAGCGCCGGAATCACGACGTCGGCGGCTTCTAACGCGGCCATTGCGACGGACAAGGTGGCCCTGCAATTCTCGGGCAG
>JALHMI010000003.1 GCA_022844125.1 Pirellulales bacterium
GCCACGACGACACCACGCCAGACAAAAATCCCATTCTTCCAAACTGTGCAATCTGTGGATCTGCCCCCTCCCTTCCTCATCTGTGTTGATCTGTGTTCATCTGTGGTTCTCTTCGGGCCCTCTGTGCTCCCCCGTGCCCCCTGTGGTTCAACTTCTCCCCTCTCCCCCGAATTCCCCGCCCGCAAGACGCCAATTGACGCGGTAAGTCCAAACCCGTAAACTGGTTGGCTTGCCTGAACCCCGAACGGCCCGGGGAGTCGGCATTTAAGAATCTACCAGGCCGAGGTCCCTTTTTAACGCCGGACGTCCCGCCAATACGACCCTCCGGGTCGCAGGCGGCAAGAGCCGGTGTGCCTTTCGAGGAGTTAATTGTGGCAGCGCCAGTACTAGTTCAAGAGTTGATCGAAGCGGGCGTCCATTTCGGGCACCGGGCCAGCCGCTGGAACCCGAAGATGCGGCCCTATATCTATGCCCGGCAGAACCTGATTCACATCATCGACGTCCGCGAAACCATTCGCGGTTTGTTGCGGGCCAAGAAGTACCTGCAGCAAGTCGCCTCCAACAACAGCCTCGTGCTGTTCGTGGGCACCAAGCGGCAAGCCGGCGAAACCGTCGAGCGCGAAAGCGAACGCTGCGGCATGCCCTACGTCAGCGATCGCTGGCTCGGTGGCACGCTCACCAACTTTCGCACGATTCGCAATCGGCTGGCCCGCCTGGAAGAACTCGAAGCCATCCGCTCGGGGGACCAGCTCGGCACTTACTCCAAGAAGATGCAGTCGGCCCTGCAGCGCGAGTACCGCAAGATGTACCGCAATCTGCACGGCATTCGCACGATGCATCGCCTGCCGGAGTGCCTGGTCGTGATCGATCCCAAGAAGGAGCGCAACGCGATTCGCGAGGCGCACGCCCTGGGCATCACGACCGTCGCCCTGATCGACACGGACAGCGATCCGGATACGGTCGATCTGCCGATTCCGGGCAATGACGACAGCATTCGTTCGATCGAACTGATCGTGAAGCAACTGGCCGACGCCATCCTGGCCGGCAAGGGCGGCACGACGGCCGAAGTCGAACGAATGAAGTCCGAAGGCGCCGTGTAGTCGCAGCCACTGTCGTCGCAGCCGCTTGGCTCTCGATCGCTGGCCTTTTTCAAGCTGGGTGGGCGTGACGACCGGTGAACCATCACCGCGGAGCGTCGCCGCCATCCCCCAAACAATCACGAGATTCAAACCTACAACTTGTAGATCGAAGACACGAGGTGCATGACATGGTGGAAATCAAAGCGTTGGCCGTGAAGTCGCTCCGCGACAAAACCGGCCTGCCGATGGGCAAGTGCAAAGAAGCCCTGCAAGCCACGGAGGGTGACGAGGCCGCCGCCATCGAGTGGCTCCGTAAGGACAACATCAAGGTTCAGGCCAGCCGCTCCGATCGCGAAACCGCGTTCGGCCGCATGGGTCTGTTCACCGATTGGGAAACAGGCGTCGGCGCCCTGGTCGAAGTCCTGTGCGAAAGCGCGCCGGTTGCCGCCAGCGCCGACTTCGTCGAGCTTGCCGCCGACCTGGCCAAGCAGCTTGCGACCGGTGGGGGCGCCAAGACTGGCGACGAACTGCTCACGCAGCCTTCGCCGTCCAAGAGCGGCCAGACGCTGGGCGAACAGCTCAACGATCTGACCAACAAGATTCGCGAAGTCTTCAAGGTCGGCCGCGTGCTGCGCATCGACGGCAAGACCTCCGGCTACGCCCATCACGCGGGCCGAACCGTGGGCGTGCTGATCGAAGTCGAAGGCGGCACGCCCGAGGCAGCCAAGGACGTGTGCCTGCACATCGCTTCGATGTCGCCCCAGGTGCTCGCCAAGGAAGACATCCCGGCCGAGGACATCGAGAAGGAACGCGAGATCCTCAGTGCCGCGGCCAAGACCGAAGGCAAGCCGGACAACATCATTCCCAAGATGGTTGAAGGCCGCCTGCGAAACTACTACGCCGAGCGGGCCCTGCTCGAACAGCCGTTCGTCAAAGACGACAAGAAAACGGTCGGCCAGTTCGCCAAGGACAACGGCATGAAGATCAAGAGTTTCACGCTCTGGGAACTTGGCAAGTAAGACCGACGACCACGACCCGATGCCTTTAGCGGAGCTCTGCGAACATGGCTGACCCAGCAATTCCCCCCGGAGCCGGGCCCTATCGCCGCATCGTGCTCAAGCTTTCCGGTGAAAGCTTCGCGCATACCGGCGAGCGGGGCATCGCCATGGAAGAGGTCGTGGCCATTGGCACTCAAATTTGCAAGGCCGCTCAGCGCGGCGTGCAGATCGCCATCGTCATTGGCGGCGGAAATATCCTCCGCGGCGCTCAGTTCACGGCCGGCAATTCCAGCATCCAGGAAGCCACGGCCCACTACATGGGCATGCTGGCCACGGTGATCAACGGCCTCGCGCTCCAGGATGCCATCGAGTCGATGGGGGTCGAAACGCGGCTGCTCACGGCCATTCGCATGGATGGCGTGGCCGAGCCGTACATTCGCCGCCGCGCTCGCCGTCACCTGGAGAAGGGCCGGATCGTGATCCTGGCCGCCGGCACCGGCAGTCCGTTCGTCACCACGGACACCGCCGCCGCCCAGCGAGCACTCGAACTCGAAGCGGACATCCTGCTCAAGGCCACCCGCGTCGACGGCGTGTTCAGCGACGATCCGGAAAAGAACCCGCACGCCCTGCTCTACAGCGAGTTGAGCTACAACGCCGTGCGCGAGCAGAACCTGCGCGTGATGGATTCGACCGCGATTACCCAGTGCATGGAGCACGACATGCCCATCCTGGTGTTCAACTATAAGAAGGAAGGCAACATCGAACGGGCCACCAGCGGCGCCAAGATTGGCACGCTGATCAGCAGCCAGGTTGCCGTCACCAAATAGCCTGCTTGGAGACCGCGCCGCGAGGAATTCGCGGCAGTTCGTCTTGAGAGGGAAAGGCAAGCATCATGAGCGCCGACGAAATCCTGCTCGATACTGAAGACCGCATGGAAAAGGCCCTCGCCAAGCTCAAGGGCGACCTGGCCGGCATTCGCACCGGCCGGGCCAACCCCGGCCTGGTCGATTCTTTGCGAGTGGAAGTCTACGGTTCGCCCACGCCGATCAAGGCCATCGCCTCGGTTGGTGCGCCCGAGCCAACGCAAATCGTCATCCGCCCGTTTGATCCCGGCACGCTCAAGGACATCGAGAAAGCCGTATTGGCGAGCGGGCTGGGCCTCAATCCGCAGAACGACGGCCGCCTGATACGGATCAATGTCCCGCCGCTCTCAACCGAGGTCCGCAAGAAGCTCGGCGCGCGCATTCGCGAGCTCACCGAGGAAGCGAAGGTTTCGGTGCGCAATGTGCGTCGCGATGCGAACAAGTCCGCGGATCAGGAGCAAAAGGACAAGCTCATGACCGAGGACGAGCGCGACACGGTGAAGGAAGAGGTCCAGGAGCTGACCAAAAAGTTCGAAAACATGGCCTCGGACATGGCTGCCGCCAAAGAAACCGAGGTCATGGAAAACTAGACTCTCTCGCTGGGGCGCCATGCGCGGCCGTCAAGCCGAGCATGCTCAACCGCGGGACAAGTCCGCAGAGCGCAGGCAGCGCACTTGCTGAGGAGGGAGTCCCGCCACCGATCATCCCCTGCCACTGAAGGTGACCATCATGTTGCGGACGATTGCCAGCGGACTCATTTTGGGAGTTGCGATCTTGGCTGCCAACGAACGACCTCTGCTCGCCGACGCCAAAGCGCCGCTCGCCCGCGACCGGGTCAATCACCACGGCCCGCTGATCATCGCCCATCGCGGCGACAGCAAAGTCGCACCGGAAAACACCCTCCCGGCGTTCATCTCCGCCGTGCAGGCCGGCGCCGACCTCGTCGAACTCGATTACCTGCATTCTGCCGACGGCGTGCCCGTCGTGTTTCACGACAAGCATCTCGATCGCACGACGAACGCCAGCAAGTTGTGGGGCGGCGAGAAGATTGAGCTCACCACGAAGAAGCTTGCCGAGCTCGAACAGCTTGATGCCGGCCTGTGGTTTGGCGAGAAGTTCAAAGGGACCAAGCTCCCCCGGCTCGATGAATCGATCGACGCCATTCAGAACGGTTCCATTACGCTCATCGAACGCAAGCACGGCGACGCTGCCACTTGCGTCAAGCTGCTCCGCGACAAAAAGTTGATCGACAACGTCGTGGTGCAAGCATTCGACTGGGACTACCTGAGCGACTGTCACAAGATCGCGCCGGAGTTGGTGCTCGGAGCCCTCGGTCATGAGGAAGTGACCGCTGACAAGCTCGACCAGGTAGCCAAAACCGGGGCCACGGTCGTCGGCTGGGAAGACAAATACACCACGCCTGAAACGATCCGCCAAATCCACGACCGCGGCTGGAAAGCCTGGGTCTGGACCGTCGACGATCCGGCTCGGGCCGTAGCGCTCGTGCAAGCTGGCGCCGACGGCATCATCACGAACCGGCCCGCGGACGTGCGCCGGGCCGTCGAGTCGGCACAGGCCGCGAAGTAACATTCGCCACTTGGCGGTAACTGAATTCTAACCGTATCACACGATTGCCGGCCGTCTTAGGCCGGGCGATTCGTCTTGACCCGTCGTGGCGGCAACTTCTATAGTGCCTGCCCTGACCGGCCAGGATGGCCGCGATTCCCCGATCACTGACCCGACCGAGTCGGGTCCCGCCAGCACGTGGAGATTTGCTATGGATGGCAACCAACGCGCCACGCACGAACCGCGCTCGCCTCGTCTCACTCGCTTTGGCTGGCTCGCCAGCGGCATCGTCGTCCTGCTCGTTTGCGGCCTGGTACGCTGGAACTGGACGGCCGAACCTGCGGCCGCTCAAGCGCCGCGTGCCGCCGCGAAGCAGAATCCCGTGAAGCAAGCCACGGCCATCGATCACACCAAGCAGACGGCTCCCGTTCCGCCGCAAGGCGCTTCCGTCTCGGCGCCGCGCAAGAATCCGGTGGCGGCCGTCGTCAACAAGGAACCGATTACGCGTGAAGACCTGGCGGACGAATGCCTGTTGCACTACGGCAACGAGGTGCTCGACAGCATCATCCATCGCACGCTGATTCTGGTGAGCTGCCAGCGAAGGGGCATCACGATCAGCGATGAGGATGTGAACGCCGAGATCGAACGCATGGCCAAGAAGTTTCAGATGGGACGCGAGCAGTGGCTGGGTGTTCTCGAGAAAGAACGCGGCATCACGGCCGATCGCTACGCCCAGGACATCATCTGGCCCACGCTCGCCCTGCGCGAGCTGGCCAAAGATCAGATGCAAATCACCCGCCGCGAACTCGACGAGGCCTTCGAGAGTGAGTTCGGTCCGGGCGTCAAAGTCCGCCTGATTGCCATCGAGGACGCAGCCAAAGCCCGCTCGATCCATGCGCAGGCCGTGGCCGATCCCGGGAGTTTTGGCGCACTGGCCAAGAATCACTCGCAAGACTCCAACAGCGCGAGCGCCTATGGTCTGATTCAACCGATTCGCCGGCACATGGGCGATCCGAATCTCGAAACCGCGGCATTCGCCCTGAAAAAGAATGAGATCTCGCAAATCGTCAAGGTTGGCAACCTGCATGTGTTCATCAAGTGTGAAGAGCACCTGCCGGCGATCAAGGGCATCGACCGCGCCAAGGTCGAACCGCACCTGTACGATGCGATTCGCGAGCGCAAGTTGCGCACCGCGGCCAACGACGTCTTCAAGCAACTTCAGACCGAAGCCAAGGTCGAAAACTTCTTTGCCGATCCGACCAAGCGCAACAGCGCACCCGGCGTGGCGGCCGTGATCAACGGCCACCAGATCAGCATTCGCGAGCTGGCCGAAGAATGCCTCGTGCGTTACGGCGACGATGTCCTCGAAGGCACGATCAATCGCAAGATGATTGACCAGGCTCTCAAGAAGAAAAACATCCAGGTTGGCGATGCGGACCTGCAAGCCGAGATCGAACGGGCCGCCGTGGCCATGAACAAGGTCGATGCAGCCGGCAAGCCTGACGTCGCCGGCTGGATCGAACACATCACGGCCAATGAAGGTGTCAGCAAGGACGTCTACATTCGCGACGAAGTCTGGCCGTCGGCCGCTCTCAAGAAGCTCGTTGGCAATTCCGTGCAGGTTACGCCCGAGGACCTCGAACGCGGTTACGAAGCAAACTACGGCCCGAAAATTCGCTGCCGCGCGATTGTGCTTAACAATCATCGCCGCGCTCAGGAAATCTGGGACCAGTGCCGCGAGGCCCTGGCCAAGGAACGTCAGGACAAGGTGAGCGGTTACGCGGTTAAGGTGTTTGGCGACCTTGCCGCGGAACATTCGATGGAAGTCAGCAGCCGCTCGCTACGGGGCGAGGTGCCGCCGATTCAGAAGTTCGGCGGACAGCCCGTGCTCGAAAAAGAGGCGTTTACCCTGACTGAGGAAAGCCCGCTGTCCGGCATTTTGCAGGTTGGCGGCGCCTATGTGATTCTGTTCTATGAGGGACAAACCAAACCCGTCGCGGCCAACTTCGAGGAAGTCAAGAAGCTGCTCCTCGCAGACATTCAGGAAAAGAAGTTGCGGCTGGCCATGGCCAGAACTTTCGACGAATTGCGCGACAAGTCGCATGTCGACAACTTCCTGACTGGCGAAATTCGAACCGCCAAGAAGGCCGCGCCCGGCACCCCCGACGCGACCATCAGCCCGGGTACGCCGACGCCCCGAGTGCTCAAGCGGTAAGCGCGAAAATTGCTTCGCAAGTGAACTTCCGCTGTCACCCTGGTGTCGTTCTTTGAACCGACAATCGGCTAGCTGGGCAGAAACATACGATGCGGGCGGCCCGCTGAGGAGCAGTTCCGTGGAATACGCCGCTGGGTTATGCTAAATAGCGACCGTGTGGTGAGTTGCATCGGGAGCGATGGGCCCGATCCACGGTCAGCTTGTCCTGTTCCTGGTCCGAGCCGAAGGGCCCGTATGAGTCACGAAAACGAAGCCGACAACCCCGTCGAAAACACGGCCCCCTTTCAGATCGAGCTGGCCGATCGCGTCAAGCGGCTGCCACCGTATCTGTTTGCCCGGATCAACGCCGTCAAGTATCAGAAGCGCCGCGCCGGCGACGACGTCATTGACCTGGGCATGGGCAATCCCTCGGATCCGCCCGAGGACCTGGTGATCGAAAAGCTGGTCGAGGCCGTGCGCGATCCGCGCAATCACGGCTACAGCAAGGCGACGGGCATACCGAACCTCCGCCGTGAAATTGCCAGCAAGTATCTGAAGAAGTATGGCGTCAGGCTCGACCCCGAGAACGAGACGATCGTCTGCCTGGGATCGAAAGAAGGCTTCAGCCACATCTGCCTCTCGCTCGTGGGCCCTGGCGATACGGCCATCGTGCCGGCTCCGTACTTTCCGGTGCACGTGTACGCAGTGGCATTGGCCGCGGCGAACGTGATTGCGCTGGAAGTGGCCGACAGTGAGAAGTTCCTCTCGAACATCGCTTACACTTGCCAACATCTGTATCCCAAGCCGAAGCTGCTGATCGTCAATTATCCTCACAATCCTTCAGCCGTAACGATCGAGCGCGAGTTCTACGTCGACGTGGTGAAGCTGGCCCGCCGCTACGGGTTCATGGTCATCAGCGACTTTGCCTATGCCGACGTCGCCTTCGATGGCTATCTGCCGCCGAGCTTTCTCTCGGTGCCCGGCGCTAAGGAAGTGGGCGTCGAGTTCACGACGATGAGCAAGGGTTACAACATGGCCGGTTGGCGCGTCGGCTTCTGTTGCGGCAACCCGGAAATGGTCCGTGCCCTGGGCACGATCAAGACGTACTACGATTACGGCATGTTCCAGCCGATTCAGATCGCGGCGATCATGGCCCTGCGTCATACGGACGCCGCGGTCGAGGCCCAGAGCTACCTCTATCAGCGGCGACGCGACGTGCTGGTCGACGGGCTGCGCCGCATCGGCTGGGAGGTCACCCCGCCGCGCGCCGGCATGTTCGTGTGGGCCAAGATTCCCGAACCCTGGGCGAGCCGGATGGACACGATGGCCTTTGCCACGAAGCTGCTCGAAGAAGGGGACGTGGCTGTCAGCCCTGGCAGTGGTTTCGGTCCGGCGGGCGAAGGTTACTTGCGGCTCGCCCTGGTCGAAAACGAAAACCGCCTGCGGCAAGCTGTTCGTCAGATCGGCCGTTGCCTGGGCAGCGAAGCAAAATCCTCGGCCGTCGCCGGCGATTCCCGCGCGGTAGGCTAACCTAACCGCCGAGCGATCCAATCTCGGTGAAGTTCGTGTACGAGTAGCTGCCCGAGAACGGGATCACGCCGTACAGCCCCTTGGTGAAGAACAGCTCGATCATGTCGGTCGTCCACAGGATGCGCGACTTCGGCACCAGTACCAGGTCGGCGTCGCTGAGCCAGATCTCTCCTTGAGGACAGGGGATCTTTCCGAGCAGCGCGTTTCGCAGATCGACCGTCGTGGCAATCAATCGCCAATCGTCGGCGCGGCGGAAGACGACAACCTGCGCAATGTGGGCGCCGTTGTTGTAGCTGCCGGCCATCGCAATCGCCTGCATGACGGTGGTCGGCGCTTCCAATGTGTAGCGGCCCGGCAGTCGGACTTCGCCCAGCACGAACACATACCGTGGCGCCCGCTCACGCAGCACCGGAATCACCTCGACACCCTGAATTTTCTCCGCGAACCGGGCGTTCAGTTCCCGCGAGAACTCATCAATCGTCAATCCCTGCGCTGGCACCGATCCGACGGCCGGCAGTTGCACGGTTCCCTCGGGCGTGACCTTGCTGCTGAGGAATTGCCCGCCGAAGCCGGAGCGACCGCTGACCGTATAACGCAAGTCTTCGAGCTGCGTGTCGACTTTGATCGGCGTGACGGTGATCGAGGGAACCTTGTAGTACTTGCGATACTGTAGATCGAGATCTTCTTTCAGTTGCGGGACCGTGCGATGGGCCGCGCGAACTTGCCCCAAGAGTGGCAGCGTGATGGTGCCATCAGGCAGCACGATCAGGTTACGCCGCAAGTTCTGATCCGTCGCCGATTCAACGATCAGCTCATCTCCGACGTTGATCTCATAGGCATTGGGGATTTCTTCGCGGGTCACGCGAAACACGAACTCCAGCGAGTCGTCCACTCGCAGGCGATACGTCGCCACATGCGGTAGCCGGGCGCGACCGACATACTCTCCCTGCGAGTACTGCTGGAAATCGGGCACCGGCCCCAGATTATGCTTCCAGCCACGTGACTCTTTGCAGCAATCGTTAACACAGTCGACCGCGGGCGTGGGGCACGGTGATGCGGGGGTTACGTGCTGACAAAGCTGGACGCTGTTTTCGCCGGTTGTGTAAGGTGCCTGCCAGGGGGCCCGAGCGTGCCACACCGTTTGCTCGCTGGCGGGACGTAGCCGCCGATTCGCGCGGGTAGGAGCCGACTCCCAGGCCAAGGCACCGACCAGCAGCGCGCCGATCGAGCCGGCAAGAGCCAGCTTGCCGAAGTGCGCCGTCAGGCTCTGCCGGACGCGACCGAAGATTACTTTGGGCGAGATCGTCATGTTTATCTGGATCCAGAATTCCTAGCGGCGCGATTTCCAGGGAAGCCAGTCGCTAAATCCCTTGCCGGCTGTTTCCACGGGCTTCTTCTCTTCGGCCTTGGCAGGTTGCGGCTGGTTCTGGGCCACTGGCGGCATGGCCGAGGTGGTTGAAGGGGGCGCCGTGCTGGCAAAGGTCATTGGATCGACCCAGGCAACCGCCGGGCCGTTCCTTCGCACGCCAGCTCGCTCCAGCGCCAGGCCATGCTGCGAGGCCTGCTGGGCGAATTCCTTCTCGCCAAGTTTCGTGTGCACCACGGCCAGGTTGCGGTAGGTCGACGGATGCGGTGAGAGTCGCACGCTGTGCAACAGCAGCGTTCGTGCGCTGCCGTAGTCGCCATGTCGGGCCAGCAGCACGCCCAATTCGTTGGCCGCGCGGTAATTCTTCCGGTCCGCCATCAGTGCCGCTTGATGCAGGACCATCGCCCGTGCACTATGTTCCATCCGCTCGGCTGGAGCCGCTTCGCCCGCGGCCATTGCCAGGCGTCCCAGACCGTACAGCGCGATCGACGACCTCGGCTCGCCGGCAGTCGCACCCGCCAGTTGTTCCTGCGAGTAGGCGTAGTAGCGCTTCGCGGCGGCCATCGGCGAGATCGTGGCGCACTCCTCGACTGAGAGAATCTTCGTACGATGCCCACTGCTGATGCGAACCACATCGAGCGTCTTTCCGGTCGGCCGGGCGCGAGCAAAGTCGCGGCTCTCGTCGAGTGCCGCCAGCCCTGCCACCAGGGCCTGCGAATAGAACTGCGTGTTTTGCCGCAGATCATTCGCCTGGCAGATCAACTCCAGCGCGGCGACGAACTCGCCGCGAGCCAGGAAGATCGCCTGCCGATCGGCCAGGCGAAACCCCTCACGCAGCCGCTGCTCGGCCTGCTCGAGTACTGATTGCATCTCGGCGCTGCTCGTCTGTGCGTCCGCCCAAGGGAGCTGGCCGCGCTCTTCGGGCAGCGGCGCAATCGCCGTCGGCAAGCGTTCGCTTTGCAGGTTCGGCGGAGCCAGTATCTCCTCCAGCGTGCGCGGCTCGGCCGAATTGCTCACGATCGGGGGCGCGCTCGGGGAAACCTCCACTGCGGGCTGCGGACTTTCGAGCATGGGGCCGGCTTCTGGACCCACAAAAGGCGCTGGCGCCGCGGCCTGCGGCGACGCGACGTCTGCCGGATCCTGCGGCACAAGCTCGCTCGGAACGTCGCCGGGTTGCTCAACCGTCGGCTCTGCCGCGGGCTCAATCACTTCGCCTTCGAGCGGGTAACCGGTTTCCGGACGTTGATGCATGCGGTGGTCCAGCTCGCCGACATCATCGCCGAACGTCTCGATGGTTCGCGGCCAGGCCGGCTCAGCCTCCTCGAGCGAGGTCGGAGCAACGCGCGGGCCATCCGCGCGCCAAGGCCCCGGCGAAAGCGACTGCAGCTCCGCCAGCACCAGAGGTGCCGGGCTCGAGGCCGGTGGCTCCTGCTTGACGCCGCAGCCGGCGCAAATCGCCACCGGGGAAATCAACAGTGCGCAGACGGCAAGGGCGGAACGATCCATCGCGTGTGCCTAAGCTTCCTCCGTGACGTTTGCGCCGCAAGACTCCGTTATGCGGCGCGTAAGTTATTTCACCGATCGACCGGCCGCGCTTAGCGCCCCTAGCAAATTCGCGCTAGTGCAAGCATCCGTTATGCGAGCTGCCTGTCTCATCCGTCAAAGAGCGCGCGTGCCGAACCGACTCGCCCGCACGAGCGCGCTTCGTCGGCGTTTCCGGTCTCAGGGGAATCGCCGGAGCATCCGGCAAATTGAGATCAGCCCGTCGCGAGTAAGCCGGCTACGATTCCCGCGGCCGATCGCGGGCCAGCAGTTGTCGCAGGTGCGTCTCCACGCAGCCGGCCAGGATGCCCGTGTTGTATCCGCCTTCCAGAACGCTTACCACGCGGCCGCCGGCAAACTCGTCGGCCACATCCAGCACGGCCTCGGTCAAGGCGGCAAAGTCTTCCGTTTCCAGCCCCAGCGAGCCAACCGGATCCTCCGCATGCGCGTCAAAACCGGCACTGACGAGCACCAACTCCGGCTTCATGTGCTGGGCAATTTTCTCCAGGTTCAACCGAAACCGGTCGAGGTACCGTTCGCGTGAAATCCCAAATTCGAGCGGCAGGTTGAGCTTCGTGCCCAGCGCTTCCCCCGTCCCCGTCTCGTCGGCCCGCCCCGTGCCTGGATAAAACGGCCAGCGATGCACGGAGAAAAAACCGACTTGTGGGTCGCTCCAGGTCTGTGCCTGGGTGCCATTGCCGTGATGCACGTCCCAATCGACGATGAGCACTCGGTTGAGGTCGAACTCGCAGATCGCCGTTCGCGCAGCCAGGGCGATGTTATTAAACAGGCAAAAACCCATCGGCGAATCGGCCAAAGCGTGGTGCCCCGGCGGTCGGACCAGGCACAGGGCCTGCTTTTCCGGTCCCGCGATTACCCGGGCCGCTGCGTCGCACGCGGCCCCAGCAGCCAACAGGGCCACCTCGTAAGAGCGGTCGCTGCAGACGGTGTCCTCCTCGATGTGCCCGCCGCCGGCCGCGCAGAATTGCCGGACCACATCGGCATAGGCCAGCTTGTGTACCCGCTCCAGGCGCTCCGGCGAGACCGGATCCCATTCCGCACGAGTGCACTTTTGATCCAGACCCGTCCGCTCGAGCTGACGGGTTACGGCCATCAGTCGCTCAGGCCGCTCCGGATGGCTGCCAGTTCGGTGCTCGAGAAAGGCAGGGTCGGTATAAAGCAGAGTCATCGCGGTAATTTGCGAGGTTTAATTGAGACCTACATCGCCCTAATGCTAGCAGCCCTTGACAGATAGGATGCCATGCGAACCGGCCAAACTTGACAGATTCTAGCGGGCGGTGGTACCCTAGAAGTAGGAATTTTTAGAACCCCAAGCCACAATTCAATTTGCGCCGACCTGGCGCCCTGGGGTTTGCTTCGCCGAAGAGGTTCACCGGATCGATGTCTCGTCGAGTATTGCGCAACGCCGGTTGGAAACTTTCGCTTGTGGGTCTGATCGGGACCTTCGCGCTGGCTTGTTCGCTGGACAGCGCCGTCGCGGCCGGGGTGCTCGACGTACGCAAGATAATCAGCGCCCCGGGCACGCCCAGCGAAGCGGATAGGAAGACGATCACGTCCTACATGGACCCCTTTTTTCGCAGCTTCCTCAAGCCGGCCGACGGGATGACCGTCCCGAACTTGCGCAAGGAGTATGGCAATATCGTACGCGGCGTCGGCAAGACACCCGGCCATGACTTTCTGAACGCGACAGCTTACAAGTACGCAAACGCGATCGTCACCAATAAGCAGTTCTCACCTGCTGCGAAGTACAACGCGATGCTCATGCTGGCAGATTTGAGCGACAGCGATGTCCCCGGTGCCATCAAACCCTACATGCCGGCGCTCGACCTGCTGACAAAGTGCCTGGCAATTCCCGCCGATTCGCAGATGGCCTATCTCAAGCCTGCCGCATTGATCGGCATCACGCGCTTGGCTGAAGAGAAGGCCTTGCCGCCGAATAGGGTCGCAACGATTTCGAGTGCACTGGTGAAGCTCCTACTTGATGCTGATCCACCAGCCGGTCAAAGCGCTTCAGCCCATAATTTCATGCGGCGAAGTGCCGCCCGGGCCCTGGCTGCGATGGGCAATCCTGGACCGAACAATGAGGTCGTTACAGCCTTGCGATCGATCATGCTCGATCCGAATTCCAAGATCACGCTTCGCTGCGAAATGGCCCAGCTCTTTTACCTGCTGAATATTCCGCCCGAAGCCAAGGTCGATTACCAGGACCTTGCGAATCTGATTGGTCATCAAACAATCGAGATTTGTGAACAGGAACTCACCCGGGCCGAGGAAGAAAATCGTGAGCCTTCCCGGCGGATCGTGATGTATGCCCTGCGCAGTGCGGACATGGGTCTGAGCGGCTTAAGCCGCTCGGCCGAGAAGAACGAGGAAGCCTCGAAATTCATCGCCAAGATTCGCAGCAAGGTTTCACAACTGCACGGTCAACTCGACGATGTCACCAAGACGCCGGACAACAAGATCGCGGAAATCGTCGTCCCGGAAATGGATACAATTCGCGACATGCTGAACCCTAAGCCGGAAGTCGCAGTCCCGCCGCCGGCAACGCCCGCCACCACGGAAACAGCGGCCAAGCCGGCTAACTAAGCTTAACCAACGCGCGACCGTTCAGGATGAACGCTCGCGAACTACTGACAATTCAACAACATTCTCCGACTGGCAAAAGGATTTGCCCATGGTCTTGCCCTCAGGATGGGTCAAGCGTCCGGCTTCCGCCGTGAGCGCTCTACTGACACTTGTCGCGCTCACGCTCGTGGGCTGCCGCACCAATCCCACGAATCCCTTTCTCGAAGCGGACGCGGGCTACGACTACCCCGACAACTCCGGCGATCCGCTGGCGGCGTCACTCAACAAGTTGAGGAATCGCACCAAGGACCTGAAGGATTCCGCGGCGCAGACCGCCGACAGCGCGCAACAACTGCGCGACGACGCGACGGCGATCGCCTCGGACACCGCCAGCGATGTTCGCCAAGTTGCCGCGGCTTCGCTGGAAGACGCCAAGGCCCAGGGCAAACAGCTCGCCTACGATGCGGCCATGGGCGCGACAGAGTCAGCCAAGGCAGCCGCGAATGGAGCCCAACTCGAAGCGATCAGCTCGCTTGAAGAATTGCCGCTGGAACAGGCGGGCCCCGTGTTGCTGGTCGCCATGTCGCGTGGCACACCGGCCATGCAGAAGGCCGCGGCCGAGCAGCTCGCCCGGCGTTGGCCGCCGGCAGCCGGCTACTCTGCCAGCGAGCTCGCCGAGCAACAGCGCGACGCCGCGATTGCCCAACTTCAACAGCGCTGGGCCGAACAATATGGCCGCGTCGACGAAGCCGTGGCGGCTGCTCAACTGCAAGCGGCCGGCGCGATCGACAAGGCCACTGCAGTGGTCGACTCAGCGCAAAGCGCCGTTGATGCCGCGCGGTCGCAGGTACAAGACGTGCAGCAACTGCTCACCGCCTACCAGCAGACCGACCTTCCGGCCACCGCCCGGCAGGAGCTGGCGAAATCGCTCGAACAGCTCTCGACCAGCGCCGACACCGCCGTTCGCATCCGTGCCGCCCAAGCGATGGGCGAGACCGGCGATCCGGCGTTCATGCCAGCCCTGATGACGATGCTCAACGATGGAACCGAAGTGCAAGCCGCCGCCATCGCAAGCTTGGAGCGAACCACGGGACGCGACGTCGCTCAGACCGCCGATGGACGGGCGATCACGACCGAAGAACGTGCCCGCGCATGGCAACTATGGTATCGCGAGCAAATGGATCAGGCGGGGAAGTAGGTCCCTGCCGGCATCTCGATTGAGCTGCACTAAGCGGCGTCGGCCACGACGCCCGACGCCGGCTCCGTGCGGAACTGCATGGCGATGGCATACAGCCCGAAGAATCCGGCCGAGAACAACAGGTCGCTGGTCATGGCGTTCGCCAGGAACGGCACCGCATTCACGTAGCAGCGGGCCAGGCCTTCCCAGGTTTGCGGATACCAGGCGTACCACACGGCGAAGTTGCTCAGGGCGAAGGCCGCCAGCGATGAACACACGGCCCCGCCGCCAACCGTGAGCGGGTTGAGCCCGCGTTGCAAGACCGCACGCCACGCAATTGGCACACACAGCGAGGCATACACCGCCAGCATCATCGGCTTCGAGTAGCCGCCCAGGAAGTAGTCGGAAACGACCATCGTCACCAGCGGCACGGCCAGTGCCGTCAGGCGACTGCGGAAATAGAAGCCCGCGAACAATGCGGCAGCCGTGATGGCATTGAAGTTTGGCGTTTCGCTGACCAGCCGCACCGTGACGGCCACGCCAACCAACCCGGTGAATACCGCCGCTCGGACAAGATCTTCGCGCTTCACGACTGCTTCCTCTGTGCTGTTTCGTCCACTGTGACCGACGCCGATCGGCGTCGGTCCACTGCGCCCGACATTCTACTCGTAGGGTTTGAACTCCCACAAGACGGCGTCGCCTGCCTTGAGCTCGTAAGCTCCGGAACCGACCTCGGCCGACTTGCCATTCACGGAGAACAGCCAGCTCTTCCCCGAGGGGTCGTTCTTGAGGCCGTCAATCTCGGTAATCATCGCCGTGGCGCCGCGCCCGCGCTGCACGAATTTAATGCCGCGAGGATACTTACCCGCTGCCGTGAGGGCATCGAGAGCGGTCATGCCGGCTCGGTGTGGCAACTCGCGAAAGCGCAACTCCACGCCATCGCCATAATCCACAACCAGGCTCACCGCCGGCCGGGGGTCCGCAGCCAGCAGGCCGCTTTGCCACGCTTGCCAGAGAAGCAAAGCCATCAAAAGAGTCCGGAACTGCTGTCCAGGTCGCATGTTTCACCGCCTCGCGGGCTGGGGGATGCCAATCGTGTTCCAGGTGCGAGTTGTACCATAGCGCGACGTTTGGGATTGTCAAATTCGCCCACCCGCGGCTGGCCCATTTCCGGCCCTTGAAGCCGGCCCCGCCCGGCGGTATCAATAACGGTTTGCATAAGTCCTGTCCTTCGCGCCCGGCTTGATTTTAGCGGGTCCCCTCGTGAAGCGACTTCTCCGCTTGATGTCAGGCAAAGGGTAATCGAATCATGGCCGACGCTGGTTATATGAAGCTCAGCACCGAGGACGGCGATATCGCGGTGCTCACCCTCGACGATCCGCGCGGCAGCGCCAACGTGCTATCGCGTGCCGTGCTCGAAGAGCTCGAGAAGAACCTCAACGAGCTGGAAAAACGCCAGGGTGTGGCCGGCCTGGTGATTCGCTCGGGCAAGCCGGGCGTGTTCATCGTCGGTGCTGACATTCGCGAGTTTGTCGCGAACATCGACGCTCCGAAAGCTCAGATCGAAGAGATGTGCAACACCGGCCGCAAGCTTTTCCAGCGGCTGTCCAAGTTGCCCTTCCCCACGGTGACCGCAATCGTTGGCCAGTGCGTCGGCGGCGGCGCGGAACTCGCCCTGTGGTGCGACCGCCGGGTCATGTCGAGCGACTCGAAGGCCGCATACGGCTTCCCAGAAGTCAAGCTGGGCCTGCTCCCCGGCTGGGGCGGCACCGTGCGTGCGCCGCGCGTGCTGGGTTTGTCGAATGCCATCGAACTGGTGACCGGCGGCGAATCGATTGACGCGCATGCCGCCAAGTCGATGGGACTGATCTCCGATCTCGTGCCAAGCGAACAGTTGCTGGCCTCGGCCATCAAGGTGATTCGCGCCGAGCAGAAGTCCGGCCAGTGGAAGAAGGATCGCGAGACGTGGAACGGCCCGATCGACATGAGCGACACGGAGCTCGGCTTTTTGGGCGCAACGGCCTCGGCCATGATCCAGGGCGCGACCGGCGGCAAGTACCCTGCCCCGCAAGCGGCGCTGGAGTTGATGATGGAAGCGGCCGGCGCGGATGCGGACACGGCAGGCGCAGCCGAAGCCAAGGCCATGGCCCAGCTCTTTGGCAGCCCGATCAATCGCTCGCTGCTGAACATCTTCTTCCTCACGGATCGCAACAAGAAAGACACCGGCATCGACCGCAAGGACGTGAAGGCCGGCGAGATCAAGTCGGTGGCCGTTATCGGCGCCGGCATCATGGGCCAGGGTATTGTGGCCGCCACGCTCAAGCGCCGTCTGCCGGTAATGCTGGCCGACGCAGTTCCCGCCGCGCTTTCCAAGGGCGTCAGCCAGGTTCTCAGCGAAGTCTCGTTCGACAAGACCAAGCGGGGTCCGGATGCCAAGAAAGCCGTGGAGTTTGCCGGCCTCTTGAACGCAGCGACCGTGGATGCCGAGCTCGCCCCGGCCGATCTCGTGATCGAAGCGATTGTCGAGAATCCCGAAGTGAAGAAGCAGTTCTATGCCCGGATCGAACCGCTGCTGAAAGACGACGCCATCCTGGCCTCGAACACCTCGACGATCCCAATTACCAAGCTGGCCGAGGGCCTCAAGCGCCCGGACAAGTTCTGCGGCATTCACTTCTTCAATCCCGTGCGGAAGATGCCGCTGGTGGAAGTCATCCGCGGCGCCAAGACGAGCGACGAAACCGTCGCCACGGCGGTGGCCTATGCCAAGAACATCGGCAAAAGCCCGATTGTCGTGAACGATGGCCCGGGCTTCCTGGTGAACCGGCTGCTGCTGCCGTACATGAACGAAGCGCTCGAGCTGATTTCCGACGGCGCCGAAGTGAAGGCGATCGAGAAAGCCGCCAAGGAATTCGGCATGCCGATGGGCCCGATCACGCTGTACGATGTCGTCGGCCTCGATACGGCCTTTTATGCCGGCCGCGTCATGTACGAAGCCTTCCCCGACCGGACCGTGGCCTCGCCGATTCTGGCTGCGATGGTCAAGGCAGGTCGGCTCGGCCAAAAGAGCGGCGCCGGATTCTTTGCCTACAAGGACTCCAAGGGTCGTGGCACGCCCGACCCGGCGGCCGAGGCCATCGTGAAGACGTATGTCCGCAAGGAACAGAAGTTCACGCCGGAACAGATCACGCATCGGTTGTTCCTGCCGATGGTGTTGGAAGCCACACGGATACTGGAAGCCAAGGTCGTCCGCGATGTGCGCGATGTCGACCTGGGCCTGATCTTCGGCGTCGGCTTTCCGCCTTATAAGGGCGGTCTGCTCCACTGGGCAGATACCCTCGGGGCGGCCAAGATCGTCGAGCTGCTCAAGCCCTTCGAAAGCCTGGGCGAACGGGCCAAGCCCACGCCGATGCTGCTCGAAATGGCCAAGACCGGCCAGAAGTTCTACGACATGTAAACGTGAACTCGCGGCCACTGAACCGGCCGGGGTTGTTCGACCAGATACAATTGTGAACACGCTGCGAATGCGGCCGTAAGCGCCGGGTTCGTCCCTTCTCCATAATATTCGTGAGGTAGCGAAGCCGATGAAACGCGCCGTGATTGTCGATTGTGTCCGCACGCCCATTGGTCGGGCTCACAAGGAGAAGGGCGTCTTCCGCGATGTTCGTTCTGACGATCTCGCCGTGCAAGTCGTTCAAGCCCTGGTCGGGCGGACCGGTATCAACGTCGACGAAATCGAAGACGTCGTGATGGGCAACACGCAACAGCAAGGCGAGCAGGGCCTGAACGCCGCTCGCGTCGTCGGGCTCATGGCTGGCCTCTCCACGCACACTGGCGGCACCACCGTCAACCGCCTCTGCGGATCGGCATTGCAAGCGATCAATCAGGCCGCACATGCCATCATGGCTGGCTTCGAGGACGTGCAGATCGTCGGCGGCCTGGAGCACATGGGCCACATCGCGATGGATGCCGGCATCGACTTGAACCCCAAGCTGTTTCACCGCACTTCGAAGGGTGCGCTGGCGATGGGCGTCACCGCCGAGTTCCTGGCCCAGACGCAAGGCATCTCGCGCGAAGAGCAGGATCAATTTGCTTTGCGCAGCCACCAGCTCGCCGCCAAGGCGCACGCCAATGGCGAGTTCAAGCGCGAGATCATCCCGGTCTATGGTCGCGACGAAGCCGGCAACCGGATCCTGGTCGAAGTCGACCAGTGCGTTCGTGGCGACGCCAGCCTGGAAAGCCTGGCCTCGCTGAAGCCCGCCTTCATGCCCGGCATGGGCACCGTGACCGCCGGCAACAGCTCGCCGCTCAACGATGGCGCTGCGGCGCTGCTGGTGATGTCCGAGGAAAAGGCCAAGTCGCTCGGTCTGAAACCGCTGGTGCGGATCGTCGCCACTGCGATCGTTGGCGTTGACCCGGCGGTGATGGGCACCGGCCCCGTGCCGGCCACCAAGAAGGCCCTCAAGCGGGCCGGGATGCAACTCTCGGACATCGACGTCATCGAGCTCAACGAGGCCTTCGCCTCGCAGGCCATCGCCTGCATGCGAGCTCTGAAGCTCGACGAATCGAAAGTCAATGTGCGGGGCGGCTCGGTGGCGATCGGCCACCCGCTGGGTGCCAGCGGCGCCCGAATCACGACCACGCTCATCAACAACATGGTCGACCGCGGCGTAAAAACCGGTCTGGCCACCATGTGCATTGGCGTCGGCCAGGGCATCGCCACGATCTTCGAGCGGATCTAGTCGCTCCTCGCCAGTTTCCGAAACCAATCGACCGGCGTCTGAGTATTAGCTAGCTCAGGCGCCGGCCGTGTTTATCGACGGCTCCGAACTCGGCCACCGGGCTAAAATACCCGTATCCCGGATGCATCGCACGCTACCAATCCGATTTTCCTCGTGATATCTTGAGTGGCGCGGCAAGTCTCCCCATCTTTCGCCGTGCTGGTCCGGGCAACTCTTTTTTCTACCAGGCAGGGATTCGTTATGCACGCGCAGCCAACCTACACCATTCCGCAAATGTTCTGCAGCCGCGTGGCCGCCGATGGAGACCGGCGAGCCTTGCTCTTCAAGAAAGACGGCGAGTTCAAGAGCCTCACCTGGAACGAGATCTCTCGCGAAGCACGCCTGCTGGCCGCCGCGCTGGCGAAGCTCGGCGTCAAGCCGGGTGACCGCGTCGTACAAGCATCCGAAAACCGCTACGAGTGGATCCTCTTGGACCTGGCGATTCACATGGCTCGCGGGATTCACGTGGCCGTGCACTCCACGCTGACTGGTCCGCAAATCGCCTGGCAGATCGCCAATTGCGGCGCGAAGATCGTCGTGGTTTCCGGCCCAGAACAAGGGCAGAAGCTGGCTGCCGCTGCGGCGGAAATTCCCAAGGATGTGAAATTCGTCTCGTTCGACAAATGGGATGGCGAGATCCATGGGCAGCCCGTGCAGCAGATCTCCGAGATCACGTCCACCTGCACCGAAGAGGAAGGCGCCGCGCTCGAAAAGCAGGCCGTCGCCGAAACCACGGCAGGCGATCTGGTCACGATCCTCTACACGTCGGGGACGACCGGCGAACCCAAGGGCGTGATGCTCTCACATCGAAATCTGACGTCGAACTGCCAGGCCGTGATGCTTGCGTTCACGGCCGAGCCCGACGACGTGCGGCTTAGTTGGCTCCCGCTGTCGCACATTTTCGCTCGCACGAGCGACTACTATCTGTGGGTTTGCTCGGGCGGAGAGCTCGCCTTGTGTGCGAGCCGCGAAGAGATCATTCCGGATTGCCAGGCCATCAAGCCGCACTACCTCAACGGCGTGCCGTACTTCTTCGACAAGGTGATGCGCACGCTGCACGATAAGGGACTCGCTGAAGCGCCGGGCGCACTTAAAGCCACCTTCGGCGGTCGCGTCAAGATGTGCTGCGCCGGTGGCGCGGCACTGGCCGATCACGTGAACGAATTCTTCAAGAAGAGCGGCGTCACGCTCGTCCAGGGGTACGGCCTCACCGAAAGTTCGCCCGTCATCAGCACCGGCACCATGAGCGATCACCGCGTGGGCACGGTCGGCCGGCCGATCGATGGCGTGGAAGTGAAGATCGCCGAGGACGGCGAGATTCTCACGCGCGGTCCGCACGTGATGGTCGGATACTGGAACATGCCGGAAGACACCGCCGAGACGATTCGCGACGGCTGGTTGCACACCGGCGACCTGGGCGAGATTGAGGATGGGTTCCTCCGGATTACCGGCCGCAAAAAAGAGCTCATTGTCACTGCCGGCGGTAAGAACATTGCGCCGACCTACATCGAAGGTTTGCTGACCGAAGATCCGTTGATCATTCAGGCGGCCGTGTTCGGAGATGCGGAAAAGTATCTCGTGGCATTGATCGTCCCCGACCCTGATAATTTGCGAGCCGAGATCATCAAGCGGCAGATTCCGGTCTTCACACCGGCCGACGCGCTGGCCCATCCCGAGGTGAATGCGATTTATGCCGAGCGAATCAAAGAGCGGCTGAAAGACGTCTCGCATGCGGAACAGGTGCAGCGGTTCAAACTGCTCTCGCGTGGCTTTACGCCCGAAAGCGGCGAATTGACGTTTAAACTGAGCCTGAAGCGCGATGTGGTGAAGCAGAACTTCGCCCAGGAAATCGATGCAATGTACGACCGATAAACAACTTACGAGGATACTAGACCCACGCACGCATTTCGTTAGAATGGTATCTACCGACCGGTAGGACGGTAGTGTATAAAAATGGGTAGTCCATCCCGTCACCAACACCTTTCGCGAGAGTGTCATGAACCCGCAGACCCAAGCTGAGCGGCGGCCGAATGCCGCGGACGAACACGACGACAACAAGGCATCGTTCGCCGAGACGGCGCTGAAGCTGGGCGGCAAGAGTGATGACGAAGCCCGCCGCATGGGCGCTGTCGACAAGGCGGACGACCAGGTCGAGGAAATGTTCGCCAAACGTTTCCAGACGGTGAACAGCCCCGTGCACCGCGCCATCTGGGACCGCGAGCTGCCGATCGAGCTCTTCCAAAGCAAACAAGTCGCGCCGCCGGCCGACGTCCAGCGCGTGATGGACGACTCGCTGACCGTGATGCGCAAGCACGTCAATGCGGGCACGAATCTCGACGAGAAGCGTAAGGTTCCGCAGAACGTTCTCGACGAGCTGGGCGAAGTTGGTTACTGGGGTCTGTTGGTCGACAAGCAGTACGGTGGCTCGGGTTCCCCGTTTGCGGCCTTCGCCGGCTTCCTGACGAAGATGGCAATGGTCGATGCCACGGTCGCGGGTCTGGCCTCGGTTCACGGCTGTATCGGTGCCGTCGACCCGCTCCGCACGTTCGGCAGCCCCGAGCAGAAGCAGAAGTTTTTGCCGGATCTCGGCAGCGGCAAGCGTTTGAGCGCGTTCGCGCTGACGGAGCCCGGTGCTGGTTCGGACCTCACGGCACTCAAGACCGAGGCCGTGCTCGATGGCAACGACTACGTCGTGAACGGCGAGAAGCTGTTCATCACAAACGTCGTACCCGGCCGCACCGTGGGCCTGGTGTGTCTCATCAACAAGCGACCGGCCGTGCTCGTGGCCGATCTGCCGAAGGAAGAGAACAGCGAGTTCCAACTCAAGAAGTACGGGCTGTACGCTCTGAAGCACACCTACAACCAGGGCATCATCTTCAAGAACTTCCGCGTGCCGGCAGAAAACCTGCTCAAGCCCGGCCGCGGCGATGGTCTGACGATCGCCTATCACGGCCTCAATCTCGGCCGCATCTCGCTCTGTGCCAACTCGGCCGGTACGATGCGGATGATGATGGCCAGCATGATTCCCTGGGCTCAGTATCGCAAAACTTACGGCGCGCCCATCTCCACTCGTGAACTCGTGCAGCGTCGGCTCGGCAAGATTGCCGGTCTAATCGTCGCTTGCGACGCACTGGTTCAGTGGGGTGGCACTCTGATCGACGAGGGTTACCGCGGTGAAATGGAATGCGTCATCGCCAAGGTCTTCGGCAGTGAAGCTCAGAAAGAAGCTTCGATCGAGCTGCTGATGAAGACCCACGGCGGTCGCTCGTTCCTGCACGGACACATCTTCGGCGACAACGTGCACGAGTACCTCGCTCCGTGCATCTACGAAGGCGAAGGCGAAATGCTTTCGATGGCCTTCTTCAAGTCGCTGGTCAAATCGCACGGTACTCAGTACTTCGAGCCGGTCGGTCGGGCCCTCCAAGCCAACAAAATCAAGACGCCGAACATGGCCAACCCGGCCCATCTCTGGGCACTCAAGGGCGTGTTCGCTCCGTACGCAGGCTGGCTCGCCGGTCAGTACCTCAAGCCGAAGCCGAAGCCGACCATGCCCGCGATGCCGGAAACCCTCCGTCGTCACGCCGAGTTCGCCGCCAACTTCCTGCAGAAGTCGCCTCGCGAAATCTCGGGCACGATGAGCAAACACCAACTCGGCCTGGCCGACCGCCAGTGCCGCATGTCGGAGCTCTCGCAGCGTCTGCAAGACGCGGTGACCATCCTCTGCACCGCCCTCTACGCGGCCAAGCAGAACGACGAAGTCATCCGTGGCGCCGCCGATGTCTTCTGCCAGGATCTGACCCGCAAGCTCACCGGCGAGCGGCCCAGCGATCGTTACTACAAGACGATCACCAAGCTCGGCGAAGCCATCGTCGACGGCGGCTTCAAGAGCATCCAGGGCGTCAATGCCGGCGAAATCATGATGCAGTACGACAAGTAGTTCGCCCGCTCACAAAGCGGCTACTACGTGCAAGCCCAATCGCCGGGGACGAGGCCAATCAGCCTTGTCCCCGGTTTTTTTGTCTCTCTGCAATCGGTGACTGGCCTGCTTTGCGAACTTGACGCCTCCAGGCGAAATTCGACAATGAACCTCCCGGCCCGACGGCATATCTGAAAGGGCTGGTAGCGTTTTCGAAAGGAAGTTCAGCGGTGGCAAGATTTGCGGTTATTCTGCCGGCAGCGGGTCGCAGCAGCCGCTTCAGCGACAAGCACTACAAGAAGCCGTTCGTTCCGCTGGCCAACAAGCCCGTCTGGCTGCACTCGGCCGAGCGGTTCGTGAACCGCGCGGACGTCAAGCAGACCATCATCGTGATCTCGCCTGAGGACATGGAGCACTTCCGCTTGAAGTTCTCTGCCAACACCACGATCCTCGGAATCGACGTGGTCGAAGGGGGCGCCGAACGGGCGGATTCGGTGGCCAAGGCACTCGCCCGAGTGAAGCCTGACATCGACTACATCTGCATCCACGATGCCGCCCGACCGTGCTTGGCGGACGAATGGATTACCGCCGTTTTCGAAGCGGGTGAGAAAACCGGCGCGGCGATCCTGGCGATTCCAATTGCCGGCACGTTGAAACGCGTTGGTACGGGGCAAAAGGTCGAGGAAACCGTCTCACGCACAGGTCTCTGGGAGGCACAAACGCCTCAGGTCTTTTCTCGGCAGATCTTGCTCGAGGCGCACGCCAAGCGAGGCGACTTCAACGCTACAGACGACGCGCAATTGGTCGAGAGAATCGGCCAGGCAGTCACCGTCGTGCCCGGTTCACCGATCAATTTCAAGATCACCACGCGCGAGGATTTGCGGCTTGCGGAACAGGCCCTGAAGGCGTTGCCGAAGCCGAAATTAAGTGGCGGAAATCCCTTTGCCGACGACGATATGTGGCGGTAGAGCAGATACTTCGCACCCCAAGAACATCGCCCGGCGTTCCTTGCTGGGCTTCTTTGTTTGAGAAAGACGAATGCCTTGAAGGACATCATCGGCGATCTGACATGGCGTGGATTAATCCACCAAAAGACCGACGACAAGCTCGGTGATTGGCTCAATGCGGCCAGCCGAACAGTCTATGCTGGCTTCGATCCCACGGCCGACAGCCTGCATGTGGGGCACTTGATGGGTCTGATGGTGCTCCGCCGCTTTCAGCGTGCCGGCCATCGTCCCATCGCCTTGGTCGGCGGCGCCACCGGCATGATCGGCGATCCCAGCGGCAAGAGCGAAGAACGCAACCTGCTCTCGGTCGACGAACTGCGTGCGAACGTGACATCCATCGAACTCCAAATGCGGGGTATGCTCGACTTTGATGCCTCGCCGACGGGTGGAGTACTGGCCAACAACTTCGACTGGATGAGTCGCTTCGGATACCTCGACTTCTTGCGCGACATCGGCAAGAACTTCCCGGTCAACGTGATGCTGGCCAAGGACTCGGTGAAGAGCCGGTTGGAGCGAACCGACACAGGCCTCAGCTACACCGAGTTCAGCTACATGCTGCTGCAAGCCTACGATTTCGTGTACTTGAGTGACAAATTTGGCTGCGAACTGCAGGTGGGTGGCAGCGACCAGTGGGGCAATGTCACGGCCGGCATCGACCTGGCCCGACGAATGCGGAGCGTGCAACTGTACGGCCTCACTTGGCCTCTCTTGACCAAGAGCGACGGCAGCAAGATGGGTAAGACCGAGAGCGGCGCGATCTGGCTGTCACCCGAACGAACCAGCCCCTACGCGTTCTACCAGTACTGGATCAACGTCGACGATGCCGACGCCGGCAAGTGTCTGCGGTTCCTCACGGAATTGGAGCGCGAAGAGGTCGAATCGCTCGACGCTTCGCGGGCTGCCGATCCGGGCAAGCGCGAAAGCCAGAAGCGACTTGCCGAGGAAGTTACCAAATTGATTCACGGCGACGGAGGATTGAGCTCAGCCCGGCGCGCGACCGAGATCTTCTTCGGCGCGGAGATTGGCGACCTTTCGGACAAGCAGCTGGCAGAGATATTTGCCGATGTCCCCAGCAAGGAACTTGCCAAGTCGCAGCTCGCGGGCGAACAACTTTCCATCGTTGATGCCCTGGTTGAAGCCGGCCTGGCAAAATCCAAGGGAGATGCCCGTCGCACCGTCGAACAGGGCGGCGCTTACGTCAACAACCGCCGCGTTGAGTCCATCGACCGCAAGCTTGCCGCCAGCGACTTGGCCAGCGAAACCGTGATGGTCCTCCGCAGCGGCAAGAAGAAGTATGCACTGTTGCGATTTCAATAGGCGGCGATCAACGGAATGACAGCCCCGGCTACTTACCTGCCGGTTCGATCACGAGCGGCTCGTAATACGGTTTTCCCCCGAGAGCCGTGTATTTCTGCATCCACAGCTTAATCGCCGACTGCGGGTCGAACGACCACTGCTGGCGATGGTAATTCCAGTCGTCGGGCTGGAGTCGCTGGGCCTCGGCAAAGTACCTGTCCGCCCGGGACTTGTCCTGCCGCTGATGAAAGTGGACGGCCATTTTGAAGTTGGCATCCGCCAAGGCGGCCTCTTTCGACGGGGTCGCCAGGCGAGTTTGGACTTTGTCGGCCCCAACGACGAATTCGCTTTTGTCGCCGTTCTTGACCCAATCTCGCAGCGCGTCGACGTACTTGTCGCCTTCCACCTTGATTGAGAGTAGCGCCACGTTTCGCGAGTAGGCGACTTCCGACGGCCGCACAATCTTGCCCTGTTCGTCAATCCAGACGCCCGTCGGCACGTTGACCATCTTGTACAGCGAGCTCACCGTGTGCTGCGGATCGAGCAGCGTCGTGTAGGTCGCTTTCGCCTTGTCATAAGAAGAACCGGCGGCCTCCTCTCCACCCGTGTCCTGTGCTGCCGCAATTATTTCAAAGTTCTGATCCTTCAGATCTTCGTATACGCGCTGCCAGCCAACGAGGTCTTGCTTGCATTGGCACCACGATGCCCAGGTGAGTAACAGCACTTTCTTACCGCGATAGTCCGACAGCCGAACGGTTTCACCTTTACGATTGGCGAGTGCGAAGTCCGGCGCGGTGGCATCCTGTAATTGCATCTGCTCGACGGGCGGCACGACGCCAAAACTCCAGACCTTGGCCTCGACATCCGCCACCACGGCCTGTCCTTGCTGCGCGGCAAACGCGGTAAGGTTGAAGTACCCTTTGCCGCCTTCGGTACTGAGCAGTTTTTGCCGCGCGTCCTCGCTAAGCGGTATGCACAGATCTCCCAGACAGGCTCCCTCGGGCTTGAGCACCAGACCGTTGATCTTCGTCAGATCTTCAGGTGTAACCCAAAGTTCACCGCCATTGACGAGTGCGCTATCGACTTCAACCGTTCGCGTGGGCGTGACCACAACTGCTGCAGGATCCGCGGCGAATGTGCATGCTGCCTGCATTAGGCCAATAACGAAGCCACAGATCTTCGCGGGGTGCCGGACTGAGAACATGCGAGCCTCGCTTGAAAGAAGTGATTTGGCGTAACGGCGAAAAGGCCGATACTCGACCCCGCCAAGACCCGATTGTAGCAGTTCGACGTACCCATACTCGGTCAATTCGGAGGCCTTGAACGCTATAAAACCAGTGTGATTGCACAGGTGGCGATCAAACGCCACACCGCTATCAGCCAGAATTCCTTGACGTCTCCGGTGGTTCATTCTTTCCGAGATCCACGTTCGTCCGCAGTGCCCCGCTCACAGCAAACGCAAGCGCTGCGTAGAGCAGGGAACAAAAGACCACCGCAGCCCCGAGTAGCACCGGAAAGTGGTCCCGCATAAGCACCAGTGCCGGTGGCTCGGGCGACTTCGGCGGACGGCGTTTGACCGGCAGGTCGTCACGCTGATTCACTTCCGACTTGCGCCAGGCATCCCATTCGGCCTGCGCTTCCGGCGTGCTCATGGTTGCAAGAGTTTTCTCGCGTGCCATGAACATTCCGCCCACGACGATGACGAGCATCCCGGTCCAGCCGAAGAGGAACCTCCACAGGCCCCGGTGGCGTGGCGGCGACGGTTTTTGCGACTCGCGGCGCTCGCTCATGACTTTGGCGGCAGCAGATCGAGAACAGCGGTGGCCATCGCGGTAACGCCGGTCTGCAGTGTCAGTTCGGCATCGGGGTAATAGATGGCCGAGTGTAGCGAGGGAATATCGCCGGTCCGTTCGTAACCGGCAAGCCGTTTGGGTTCGACCGACCCCAGTCGGAACATAAATACCGGCACGCCGGCTCGGCCGTAGCGGCTGAAGTCCTCGCCACCCATCGCCGGCTCAGAGAGCACGACGTTTTCTTCTCCAACGGCACTCATCAACGATGGCAGCACTCGCTTCACCAGCTCTTCGTTGTTGAAAAGTGCCGGCGTGAATTCATCATCGCGAATCACAATCGTCGGCACCTTCGCACCGGCTCCTTGGGCGACCGCCTGGGCCTTGCGTTTGATGCCTTCGAGCAGTGTCTTGCGGACATCGTCGCCGTAGCTGCGCACGGTGAGCTGTAATCGGCAATCGTCGGGAATAACGTTGTGCTTGGTGCCGGCATGGATTGAACCGACGGTCACCACACCGGGTGTGACCGGATCGAGTTCCCGGCTCACGAGTGTTTGCAGTGAGACGATGAGCTGGGCCGCCATCACGATCGGATCGATGGTGCTATTGGGTGAAGCACCATGTCCGCCGCGGCCATGCAGCGTGATATCCACACTGTCGACGTTGGCCAGCGTGTAACCGGGGCGATAACCAATCTTGCCCGCACCCAGCAGCGCGTCAACGTGCAACGCGAGCGCCATATCCGGCTTGGGAAACTTTTTGAAGAGGCCATCATCGAGCATCCCCTTCGCGCCTTCACCGGTTTCCTCGGCAGGCTGGCCGATGAACATGATCGTGCCCGACCACTGCGACTTGTGGCCAGCCAGGTACTGAGCGACGCCGATCAGGTTCGTAATGTGTATGTCGTGCCCGCAGGCGTGCATCACACCGGTCATCGTTCCGTCGGGTTTTTCCACCTCAACTTGCGAGGCATACACGAGGCCCGTCCTCTCTTTGACCGGCAGGGCGTCGAGATCGGTCCGCAGCATGAGCGTGGGGCCGGCTCCATTCTTCAGGATGCCGACGACACCGTGTTTGCCGAGGCCCGTTGTCACATCGCAGCCGAGCTGACGTAAGAACTCCGCAAACCTCGCGGCGGTCTGCTCTTCGTGTCCCGAGAGTTCGGGAGCCCTGTGAAACGCCTGATAAATCTCGACCAGCTCACCTACGTGCGATCGCGCCCAGGTGGCGGGTGTTTCTGCCCGTGCAACAGACGAGCAGATGAAAAGCATGCAACAGAGACTGGGTCGGAGCATGAGGAGACTTTCCGCGACAACTGGTTGTAGAGCCGATTGAATTGGCGGCTATTCTACAATACTGCGCACACGGCTGCAGCACGCTAATCGCGAGCAAACACGATCTCAAGTTGCGGCAGAATCGCGGCCACCGCCCGGGCGCGATGGCTTAGAATCGACTTCACGGTCTGGCCCAATTCGCCAAACGTACGGTGATATTCGACGATCTCAAACAGCGGATCGTAGCCGAATCCGGCATCGCCGGCGGGCTCGAAGCGGATACACCCGCGGCAGACCCCGCTGGCTTCGGACCGAATCTCGCCGCTTGGATCGGCTAGCGAGAGCTGGCAGGTGTAATGGGCCATGCGCCGTTCCCGAGGGAGATTTCCAAGGTCGCGCAATAGGCGGGCGTTGTTGTCCGCGTCAGTTGCCCCTGGCCCGGCGTAGCGGGCGGAATAGATGCCCGGCGCACCGTCGAGTGCATCGACAGAGATGCCGCTGTCTTCGGCGAGCACCCAGGAATTCAGGTGGCGCGCCTGGGCCGACGCCTTCAGGCAGGCATTGGCCGCGAATGAATCGCCCGTCTCGTCAACTTCGAGCAGAACCGGAAAGTCGGCAAGCGACTTGAGTTCCAGTCCCACCGGCGACAGCAGTTCAAGGAGTTCGCGAACCTTCCCTGCATTGGTCGTTCCGAGAACGAGAATCCGGCCGATCATTTCACTCGCTCACAAAGACAGCAGTCAACGATTCGCGGCTGCATCGTAGCGAGGCGATTGCCGTGCTGGCAAGTTAACGGGTCGTCTGGGCCGTGCGGTCGTAGACGTTACTGAGGCCCATCTTGGGCACTTCAACCGGCATCGGCTGGACGTCGAATGCGATCCCGGCCAGCTTCTTGGCGCCACCCACCTTGGCAGCCTGACCCGGTTCGATCGTGGCCTGTGCCCCGAATTGCTTCATGATTTTGTGAATCTGCGGATTGATCTCGATTTTTCCGTCCAGGCGTTTGCTGCCAACGGAGGTGAACGAACCGACTGTCACGATGCTCGATTTCCGATCGTGGAATTCATAGGCTTCGTACCCCTTTCTGCGCAAGGCCTCGGTCAGAATGTGCGCGTTCTTGGCCGCCACTTCCAACTGGCTCTTGGGCATTTCGCCACGTGAGATTGCGTCCTGCTTTTTCTTGTCCAGAATGATCGAGTGCCCCGTGAAGGTGGCCACCTTGACGGTGTACGGGCCGGGACAGTCGAGCAGGCTGTGCGGCACCGCGTCATTCATCTCGACGACGAGTTTGTCGACCCCCTTTGGCACAAAGTACTCTGGCGGCAGGATCGGGTTGGTAATGACAAACGAGTTTGCCATGGGTCCACGGTCGTCCGATTTTCCAGTCTTGGCGGACAACGCTTCCTTGGCTTTGCGTTGCAACTCCCGATACATCGCCAGGGCCTGGTGCGACTCTTCCGGATCCACCTCCAGGGCCTTCGGCCTGGCCATTTTCAATCGTTTGAGCACCTGCTGGGCCTGGGGATCGTCAACCGTCGTGAAATCGCCAACCAACACCGCGATCTCCGTGCGATCCTCATCCTGGCGGTACCGCATCAGGGGTGCTTCGCCTTGCGGAGTCAGCCCCTTGCCTTGTACGGGCTTCGAATACTCAAACTTCTTCTGATACGAGTACGCCGGCAGTTTGTATTCCGAACGCAATTCGTGGATCAGTTTGCGGGCTTGATCTTCAGCGCCGTCGCCGGAGAACGTCGTCGCCATAATCATCCAGGGACCATTGGTGTCGGCGATCGGATAGAGCTCCGCCGGATTCGCTTCCAGTCGGCGGAACCCGATGATCTTGCTCCACGGAGCTGCGGCGCTGGCAACTCGCGACGACGCTGCAACCAAGAGCACGAACAGAACGAGCCACGAGCCTTTGCTGATAAACATGACTGAACTCCAACAATCAACCGAAACGGCTCTCGCCGCACAGTCGGATCAATCGTAAGTGGGCATTTCAGATGTGAACTGCGAACGCACAGACCCGCGATCAAAGATTGCGAGTCGTCCGAAGTGAGGGCGGGAGTCTAGCAAAGGCCCCCGTGCGTCGCTAGAGGAGCTTTACCGGCGACAGCGATCATCGCTAGCAGTCGCGCGAGTACTGCAAATTAATGAGCTTGGATGGCGCCTGCGAGTTCTGGCCCCGCGACGACGGTCACCAGCTTCCCGATCTGTGCGGCGGCGCCCGGCAATTCCACCGTGGCGTAGCGACAGGCCGTTCCGCGCAACCAGCCCGACCGATCGGCCCGGGCTTCGACGAGCACTTCCAATTTCCGCCCGCTCAATCTCGCAAAGTATCGGCTGCGGAGCTTCACCTCCAGATCTCCCAATCGTCGAACCCGGTCGGCCTTCACGTCCGGTGGCGTTTGGTTCGCCATCTCCGCGGCAGGAGTTCCCCGGCGAGCGCTGAACGGGAAGATATGGATTTTCGAGAAGCCAGCTTCTTCGCAAGCAGCACAGGTTTCCTCAAATTCCTGCTCCGTTTCGCCGGGGAAGCCCACGATCACGTCGGTCGTCAGCGCGGGCGCGTCGAGGGAATCGGTGACCAGCCTGCAGCGATCCAGAAATCGCTGCCTTCCCCAGCGGCGCCGCATCCGCCGCAGCACGTCGTCCGAACCGCTTTGCATCGAGATATGCAAGTGCGGGCAGATTCGCTGAGGGTTTGCCGCCATGACGGCGATCAACTCGCGCGTAACTTCGGTCGCTTCGATGCTACTCAACCGCAAGCGAAACTCGCCGGGCAACTCGACCAGTCTCGAAAGCAAGTACGACAGGCGACGCCATTCAGATTTGTCGCGACTGCGGCTCCACTCGACTCCGTAGTGTCCCAAGTGAATGCCAGTCAGCACGACTTCGCGATGCCGGCTACTGGTCAGACGATGCACTTCGTCAACGACATGCTCCACTGGCCGGCTGGCCAGGTGCGGACGCACGGTAGGAATAATGCAAAAGCTGCAATTGAGCATGCAACCGTCCTGCACCTTCACATAAGCCCGTTGGCGGCCGCCGAATCCGGAGATGCCCGTGGGCACATCAGCCACGCCCCAACGATTGAGCCAGTCGGGCAGCTCGCGTTTGTCGGTAATGACTTCGCTCACGGCCGGGAGCGTGGCGACTTCCTCCGGTGCGCGCGTCGCGTAGCATCCCATTACGACAATCCGCGTGCCGGGATTGCGCCGGGCGAGTTGCCGAATCACTTGCCGGCTCTTGGAATCCCCCTCCGCGGTGACCGTGCACGTATTGACCACGCACAGTTCGGCCACCTCTCCATCGCTCGCGTCTCGATATCCTGCCTTGACGAGCGATTCCCGCACCAGTTCCGTCTCATACTGGTTAACTTTGCAGCCCAGGGTGACAGTACGGAGCGTGGTCATGGCAAACTGTGGGGTGCGATGGCGCGGCTGATAGCGGATTCAGCCTAAGGCCTCTGACAACGCGTTTCAACCGCTGTTTCGGCCCGACAATGCCCTACTCCGGCACGGGCTCGATACTGGCCCACATTGAACCCAGGCAATCTTCGTTATCGGGGTCCTTGCCAAAGGCATGGATCTGATCGCGTTTCAGCTCGGCGTGCTCCCGCGTCGTCGTCAAAACGATTGCCTTGCCTTGCAGGTGCACCTCAACCGCGATCAGCAGCCCTTTCACCGTCGGATAGCCGAAGAGTTGCTGCATCATCGCCACAACGTATTCCGGCGTGTGATCCTGGTCGTCCCACAAGATGACGTTGTACCGCGGCTGGCGCTTGGGCTTCTTGCGCTTTTCCTCGCCCGGCCGGACCACCGTCTCTTCGGCGGGCTGGGCAGTGGCAGCAGATTGCTCGGTCACGGTTCACCTGCAGGAAACGTGCGACGCCATTCGGGCGAACTCGGTCTTCGATGGTCGAACGCTCGTGAAGCCATTATATTGCAGGGCCTACGATTGGGCGAGCAACTTCCGCGGCAGCACGGCATGGCCTGCCTCCGGCTCTCCCCGCTTCCAGGAGCGTCAGCATGCAGAACATCGACCAGTACTTGGAACAGAACCGCCAGCGCTTCGAGCAAGAGCTATGTCAACTGCTGCGGATCCCCAGCGTCAGTGCCGACAGTGCTCACAAAGCGGACGTTGCCAAGGCCGCCGAGTGGGTCGCCGACCAGTTTCGCGGCATGAAACTCAAGGTCGAGCTTATCCCGACAGCCGGCAACCCGATCGTCTTTGCCGAATCGCCCCCGGTGGCAGGTGCTCCGAGCGTGCTGGTTTATGGGCACTACGATGTGCAGCCGCCCGATCCGCTGACTGAGTGGAAGTCTCCCCCATTCGAACCGACGGTCCGCGATGGCAATGTTTACGCTCGAGGCGCGACGGACGACAAAGGGCAGATGTTCACGCACCTCAAGAGCACGCAGGCGTGGCTGGCCACGGTCGGCCAACTGCCGCTGCAACTCAAGTTCCTCATCGAGGGGGAGGAAGAAGTCGGCAGCGCGAACCTCGAGCCATTCATCGAGGCGAACAAGGATAAACTCGCCTGCAACGTGGTCGTCATCAGCGATACTAGCCAGTTTGGCCCCGGCCAACCTGCGATCACCTACGGCCTTCGGGGCATCTCGTACTATGAGCTTCGGCTCAAGGGCCCCATGCAGGACTTGCATTCCGGTACCTTCGGCGGCGGCGTGTCCAATCCAGCGAATGCATTGGTCGCCATGCTCTCGGCCTTGATCAATGAGCGCGGGCAAGTTCAGGTTCCCGGCTTCTACGACGACGTCGATCCACTCACCGGTCGCGAACGGGCCGAGTTCGCCAAACTGCCGTTCGACGAAGCCGAGTTCATGAGAAAACTCGGCGTGAAAGGACTCAGGGGCGAAGAGGGCTTCACCACGCTCGAACGCCGTTGGGCCCGACCCACTTTCGACATCAACGGCCTGTGGAGCGGCTATCAGGGCGAAGGGGCCAAGACCGTGTTGCCAGCCAAGGCAGGGGCCAAGTTCAGTTTTCGCCTCGTGCCTAAACAAGACCCGAAAAAGCTGTCGGCCGCCCTGGAAAAAAAGCTGCGCGAGCTCTGTCCGCCGGGCATCGAAATGGAACTTGTCGATTTCCACGGCGCGCCGGGCGTCACGGTGCCGCTGGAAAGCCCCTTCGTTTCCGCCGCTTCGCAGGCGATCTCCGAGGGTTTCGGCAAAACGCCGGTGTTTATGCGCGAGGGGGGTTCGATTCCTGTCGTGGCGACCTTCCACGAACTGCTCGGCGTCGATACGCTGCTTTTGGGCTGGGGGCTCGACGACGACAATACCCACAGCCCCAACGAGAAGTTCTCGCTCGCCGACTTTCATCGGGGCATCAAGTCGAGCGCCCACCTGTGGCGGCACTTGAGCCAGATCCGTGCCTGACGCTCGCCCGGCGCCCGGCCACGACTTAACCACTACTCACTTAACGCAATCATCATGCTCGATCGCAGATTCGTCGCTGACAACATAGATCTGGTGCAAGAAAACTGCCGCCGCCGTGGTGCGAACGTCGACGTGCACCGCTTCGCCGATCTCGAAGCCAAACGCCGCGAAAAACAGGCCGAGGTCGAAGAACTCAATCGCAAGGCCAACGAAGTCAGCAAGTCGATCGGCAAGGCCAAGGACGACGTCGAGCGCGAGGCCCGCAAAACCGAAGGGCGCACGCTCCGCGAACGCACCGCCGCCGCGCAGGTCGAACTCGATCATTTCAGCACCGAGGCCGACGCGCTGCTCAAGAGCATCCCAAACCTCTCACATCCCGAGGCCCCGCTCGGCGCGGACGATCAGGCCAACCTCGAAGTCCGCCGCGGCCAGCACGAGCCGCGCAAATTCGACTTCAAACCGCTCGACCACGTGACGATCGCCGAGCGCCTGCAACTGCTCGATCTGGAGGCTGGCGCAAAAGTCGCCGGCCACGGCTTCTACTTTCTCAAAAACGAGGCCGTGCTCCTGGAACTCGCGCTCCAGCGCTATGCCGTCGATCTACTGATGCAGGAGGGTTTTTCGCCCACGATCACGCCCGACATGGCCCGGAACGACATCCTGCAAGGCACGGGCTACATTCCCCGCGGGCCGGAGACGCAGATCTACAGCATTGCCGATTCGGACCTGAGCCTGGTGGCCACAGCCGAGATCACGCTCGGCGGCCTGCTCTCGGGCGAAATCCTGGAAGCCGATCAGCTTCCAATCAAGCTCTGCGGCATCAGCCATTGTTATCGGACCGAAGCCGGCGCTCACGGACGCACGTCTCGCGGTTTGTATCGCGTGCATCAGTTCACCAAGGTCGAGATGTTCGCTTTCACGCGACCCGACCAGAGCGACGCGATGCTCGACTATTTTTGCGAGTTGGAATGCCAGATCTTCGACGGACTGGGTATTCCGTTTCGCGTTGTGGACACAGCCACGGGTGACCTGGGCGGACCAGCCTATCGCAAGTTCGACCTCGAGGCCTGGATGCCCGGTCGCGGCGAGGCGGGCGAATACGGCGAGGTCACGAGCACTTCCAACTGCACGGACTATCAGGCCCGCAGGCTGAGCATTCGTTATCGTACCGGCGAGAAGGGCACAGCCCTGGTGCACACGCTGAATGGTACGGCAGTGGCAATCAGTCGAGCCCTGATTGCAATTCTCGAGAACTATCAACAAGCCGATGGCTCGGTCGTCGTGCCCGACGCTCTGGCGCCGTGGGTGGGCAAAAACCGCATCGCCCCCCGCTGACCCGCACCCACCGGCCGCGAAAAAGCGGCCGGCACTGGTGCAAAGACGATCAGCGAGCGGCGCTTCGGTTGGTAAGGGACCACGGCAGGTGGGTCGCGCGAGTCGTCGAACCCGACCGGCCGAGCCATCCGGCCGCCGCGTTAGCTGCCGGCTCCAAGCGACTGGGAGATGTTGCTGAACGACTGACTACTGGCGCTGCCCAGGGCCTGAATGCTGATCAGACAGACCACGATAATCAGGGCCAGCATCACCGCATATTCGACGGCCGTGGGACCGTCTTCAGATGCCAGGAAACGTTTAATCTTGTTGAGTATCATGAGGTTGCTCCTTGACGTATTTAATTGGACGTATGCCGTCCCCGCGGGACGGCAATACGTCCCACGGTGATACGCGCGCACGCGTCAGGCCTGTAGTTGCCCGGGCGTGACGTGACCACCGAACCTTTCGACAACCGGCTACCCGTCCCAGCCGTGCAGCAGGGGTGAGGGCCCATGGCTTTGCGTCCCGGCCTTTCGACCGGTTTGCCTTTTCGAGGATGATGGCCCAAGGAGCTTCTAGAAGAGGCGCTTCAGGCCGCCAAACTCACTTTCGCAAATCGAGAATTCGAACTGTTAAGAAATGTCCCGCCGCGGAATCAGCCCCGTAGTGCATCGCACTTGCTGCGGTGCGCGTCTGATGGCGGGCTAATAGGAAACCTATCTCAACTTCGAACGCTGTCAAATCGGATTGGTCGAAAAATGTCCAGCCGCCGAAACAAGCCCTAAACCGCGCTCATCGCGGCCGTCGCCTCAGAACAAAGTCGGGCCGCTTCGGCCGCCGTGGGCGCTTCGGCCACCGCCCGAACGATCGGCTCGGTGTTGCTGGCCCGCACGAGTAGCCATTTTCCCGGCCAATCGAGCCGCAAGCCGTCCAACCGATCCGGTTTGGCGTCCGCAAAATGCTTTTCCACCGCGTCGAAAGCGGCAGCCATCTTTTCGCGTGGCAGCGTGAGCTTCGTCTTCTCGATCTCGTACCGCGGCAAATCGGCTACGAGCTCGGCCAGCGTCAAATTGCGAGCAGCCATCGCATCCAGCGTAAGCGCCATACCCACGAAGCTATCCCTCACCAGTACGACCCGGGGATCGATCGCCCCGCCATTACCTTCGCCGCCGATCAAGGCCCCTTCGGTCAGCATCCGGTCAACCACATTGGCCTCACCGACCGCGGAACGGAAGAAAGGCACGCCATACTCCGCGGCCAGGTCCTCCGACATCCGGCTGGTCGAGCAATTCGTCACAATCGGACCACGCTCCTGTCGCAGCCGGTGATCGATGCAAATCGCCAGCGTGTATTCCTCGCCCACGTAGCGACCGCCGGCGTCGATCAGCGCCAGGCGATCGGCGTCCGGGTCCTGGCAGAAGCCGACGTCGCACCCGTTGGCCGTGACCGCCGAGAGCACGCCGGCGAGGTTCTCGGCCGTCGGTTCCGGCGTGTGTTCGAAGAGGCCATCCGGCGTACCACCGAGAATTGTCACCTGGCAGCCTAGCGCTTCGAGCAACCGCGAACCCAGCACGCTTCCGGCGCCATGATTGGAGTCGAGCAGCACTTTGTAGTGCTTCGCGCGGATTCGCTCGACATCGACCGTCGCCAGTACAAGTTGTAAATGCCGGCCGATCGGATCGGCACACGACTTGATCGCGCCCAGGTGATCGAAGTCCGCCCAGATGGCAGAGCCGCTCCGGTAACGTTTGATCACTTCTTCGCCTGCCACGGCCGGAATCACCCGGCCTTCAGACGAGAACAGCTTCAGGCCGTTATATTGCGGCGGATTGTGGCTCGCGGAGATCTGAATGCCGCCTGCCGCGCCGAGTTGGCGAACCAGAACACCGATGGTTGGCGTGGCGGCGACGTCGGCATCGATCACTTCGCAGCCCAGGGCCGACAGCGTTCCCTTCAGCAACGCGGCCAGCGTCGGGCCGGTCGCGCGACCATCTCGGGTAAGGATGACTGAGCGTCCCTTGAGCGGCTCGGCGAACGCCGCGGCGTATCGCAGCGCCACTTCCGGCGTCAGGCTCTCACCAATGATGCCCCGCAATCCTGAAACACTGATGATCGGTTCGCTCACGCCTGTTGCTCCCGTCACTCGGCTGGTGGTCTGGTTTACGTCCCGGAAAGTCCCAAATTCTACCACGCCCAGCGGCTGCCGCGGGACGTCGTCACGCGAGCCAAGACTGCCCCTAGGCTCGCTCGCGAAAATCGGTCAAAATCGCGGAACGAAACGTTCACGGCGCCTGGCCCACAAATTTGAGAAGGTTCACCAGCGGATGACCAATTCGACCGGCAAGTTCGACATGACGGCAACAGTTGCACTCCTGGATAAGGCCGGGGCCGACGGCAAGCTCTCGGCTGGTGCGGTGAAGAACATTCGCGACTGGCTCACCGAACCTCGCTATGCCGAGTACGCTCCGCAAGTCGCCAAGCACCTGGCCGCCGGTAAGTTCCAGGAGTTGGATGACGTCTTCTGGACGATCATCCCCTTCGGCACGGGCGGCCGCCGCGGCAAGATGTACCCCATCGGCTCGAACGCGATTAACGACCGCACGATCGGCGAGAGTGCCCAGGGGCTGGCCGACTATGTGAAGAGTGTCGTGGGAGATAAGAACCTGGGCTGCGCGATCGCCTACGACACGCGGCACCAGTCGCGGCACTTCGCCGAGCTGTGCGCCGAGATCATGGTCGCCGCCGGCTTCACAGTTTACTTTCTCGACGGCTACCGAAGCACGCCCGAACTGTCGTTCGCGGTTCGCTACAAGCACTGCTCGTGCGGCATCATGGTCACGGCCAGCCACAACCCGCCCAACGACAACGCCGTAAAGGCCTACTGGTCGACCGGCGGGCAATTGCTGCCGCCGCACGACACGGGCGTAATCGACCGCGTCATGTCGACCACCACGATCCATCGCACGCCGTTCGCAGAGGCCCTGGCCGCCGGCAAAGTGATCATGTGCCAGGACGAAGTCGATCGGGCGTACATTTCAGCCGTGCATGGGCAAGCGTTTCCCGGGCCGCGCGAACTGAAGATCATCTATTCGCCACTGCATGGCGTTGGCGCTTCGGCAGTGATTCCGGCGCTCGATGCCAATGGTTTTAAGGACGTCGAAGTCTTTGGTCCGCATGCCACGCCCGACGGTGACTTTCCGAATGTGCCGAAGCACGTCTCGAATCCCGAGAACAAGGAAGTCTTCGACTCGATCATCGTCCGGGCGAAGGAAGTCGGCGCCGACCTGGTGCTGGCGAGTGATCCGGACTGCGACCGGATTGGTCTGGCCGCACCGGTGCACAGCCGCGATGGCGCCCCGTGGGCCACGATGACCGGCAATCAGATCGGCGTCCTGCTCACCGACTACCTGCTCGAGCGCTGGAAGAAGAGCGGCAAGCTCACGCCCGACCATTACATCGTCAAGACGCTGGTCACGACCGAGATGGCTCGCCGGATCGCCGACAGCTACGGCGTCACGACCGCGGGCAACCTGCAGGTCGGCTTCAAATACATCGGCGGCACGATGGATGAGCGTGGGCCGGACAAGTTCGTGTTCGGCACCGAGGAGTCACACGGCTACCTGGCCGGTCAATATGCCCGGGATAAGGACGCGGCCGTGGCGGCGATGCTGCTCGCGGAGCTGGCGGCCCAGGAGAAGTCGGCCGGCCAGACGCTGCACGAAAAGCTCGATGCCCTGTACTGGCAGTTCGGCTGCCATGCCGAGTCGCAGATCTCGGTCACGCTCCCTGGCTCCGAAGGGATGGCTCAGATGGCCGCCCTGATGAAGAAGTTCCGCACCGATCCACCGCGCGAGCTGGCCGGCGACAAGGTCACGCGGGTGCGCGACTACTTGAACCTGGTCGAGCATGCTCCCGGCCAACCGGCCAAACCGTTCGACGGTCCGGTCGGCGACATGGTGATGCTCGAGTTGGCCCGCGAAGGGACGTACGTGGCCGTGCGCCCCTCGGGCACCGAGCCGAAGGTGAAGTTTTACATGTTCACCTACGAGCCGGCCGAGCAGTTGCACAACCTGGAAACGACGAAGGCCGAGCTGGCCGAGCGACTCGCGGCGCTCGGCCGCGACCTGACCGCGTTTTCGAAGGTCGGCGGCTAGAAGCTGAACGAATTGTCAAAGATCGGGTGGATGTTTTTTACGAACTCATTTTTCGCGCGTGTGGAACTAAAAAAGCGCGCAAACGATGTTTCGGGCGCACACACCCTGAGTTATCGGGCCCAATGAGCGGTGTTCAGAGTTCGCAGGCTTCGCAGTTTGACACGAGTGTTCGAGTTGGTCGCATTCATGGCTCGCTCCATACACATTCATCTGAACGTACCATATCTGAAATCCTGGCCACATTTCTAGAGTTGGTGGACACGTGGGCCGTGTGCGCTGTGCGCACGCGAGCACGATGATTGGCAACGAGTTGCGAAGCAGCCGCGCCACACTCGCGGTCAAGGGTTGGATCTTGGGCGAAAATTTCACGTGAGCTTAAGTGATGCGTGAGCAGGAAACGGGGACATCGGGACATCGCTCATTACGGCGTACAACGGAAATCAGTGATGTCGTAATGTCTCCGTTTTCGGTTAGAGCGCTTGCGAATGCGAGAACTGAATGCACTTCGGCCCCCCTCCCCCCGCCCTCCCCACGGAGTGGGAGGGAACCAGACAGTGGAGAATGGGGCGCTGACCAGCGGCGCAAAGGCAGACTTAGCGTCGCGCGATCGCTTTGCTCAAGAAATCGAATGCTGATCAAGAATCCTTTTCCTGCTCCCTCCCACTCCGTGGGGAGGGCTGGGGAGGGGGGTGATGCGAAAAACAGGGCATCCACCATCAGGAGCACCTTGCCATGAAAAGAAAACCGCTCGGAAAGTCCGGACTCACCGTCGCGCCGCTGGCGCTGGGAGGCAATGTGTTTGGCTGGACGATCGATGAGAAGACATCGTTCCAAGTGCTCGACGCGTTTGTCGATGCGGGCTTCGATCTTATCGATACGGCGAACGTGTACTCGGCCTGGAAGCCGGGCAATCAAGGGGGCGAGTCCGAGGCGATTATCGGCAAGTGGCTGAAAGCGAGCGGCAAGCAGGACAAGGTGCTCATCGCCACCAAGGTCGGAATGAAGATGGGAGACGGCACCGAGGGGCTGTCGCGCGAAAACATTCTCCGCTCGGTCGAAGCCTCGTTGCGGCGGCTGCAGATTGAACACATCGATCTCTACCAGTCGCACAAGGACGATCCCGAGACGCCGCTCGAGGAAACACTCGCCGCCTACGACACGCTGATCAAGCAGGGGAAGGTCCGGACGATCGGGGCGTCGAACTACGATGCCGCGCGGCTGAGCGATGCTCTCGCGGTCAGTGCCGAGAACGGGCTGCCGGCTTACGTGTCGCTGCAACCGGAATACAACCTTTATGACCGGCAGGGCTTCGAAGAGGAGTTGGAACCCTTGTGCCTCGAAGCGGAGCTGGGCGTGATCGGCTACTACTCGCTGGCCAGTGGCTTTCTGAGCGGCAAGTATCGCAGCGAGGCCGACCTGGGCAAAAGCGCCCGGGGGAAGGGGATCGGCAAGAAATATCTCAACGAGCGAGGCCTCGCCATCCTCGAGGCGCTCGATGAAGTTTCGGCCGTGAACTGCACCACGCCGGCGGTGATCGCCCTGGCCTGGCTGATGCAGCGCCCGAGTGTGACGGCGCCGATCGCCAGCGCCACGAGCGTCGAGCAGCTCGCGGACCTGGTGAAAGCGGCCGAAATCGAGCTATCGAAAGACGACGTGGCCAAGCTCGACCGGGCCAGTGCCTACTGATGGCGGGTGCCCCTCGTCGGGTGCCACTGGCTGGCTTGCCCAGCAGTGCTTGCACCTTTGGCCTTGCCTTGTTGAGTCAGTCTCGAGTTGATCGTATCTCGGTGCCGACGCAGCAAGGCAAGAATCGACGAAAGACACTGCTGGGCAAGCCAGACAGTGGCACCCAGAGGACTTCAACCGCACTCTCGCCTAGGCTGGCGCTTGGCCAAGGGGCTAGAATTGGTAGTTGCGAACTGTGGGACTGCCTTCCAAGAAGCTAGCCATGTCTGAATCGACGCCCGAACTCCAGCCTGAACTTCCCGAAGAGCCGATCGCTGGCGACGAACCCGCCGGCGGGTCGTTCGGCTTTCGCCGCGCGTTGGCCAAAGTTCGCGAGTTCCCGCACAAGCCGGGCGTGTACCTGATGAAGGACGCGGCCGGGCGCGTGATCTACGTGGGCAAGGCCAAGAGCCTCCGCTCGCGCGCCGGGAGCTACTTTCTGAAGGCGGCCGCCGAGGAACGCCGCACGGCCGACCTGGTGCGCGAGATCGCGGACATCGACTACCTGGAATGCGAAAGCGAAGTCGACGCCCTGCTGGCGGAAGCCCGGCTGATCAAGGACGTGCAGCCGAAGTACAACCAGGACCTGAAAGACGACAAGACGTTTCCTTACCTGGAGATCACCACCCGGGAGGACTTTCCGCGGGTGGAGTTCACGCGGACGCCGCAGGACCGCGGGACGAAACTCTATGGTCCGTTCGCGAGCGCCGGGAGCCTGCGCGGGGCGATGCAGGTGCTGCAGAAGATTTTCAAATTCCGCACGTGTTCGCTGGACATCGACGAGCACGAAGAGAAGTGGCGCTGGTTCCGGCCGTGCCTGCTGGCGTCAATCGATCAGTGCACGGCGCCGTGCAACCTGCGGATCTCGAAAGAGGAGTATCGCAAAGACATCCAGCGACTGCGGATGTTTTTGGAAGGGAATAAGAAGCGGCTGCTGATGGAGATGCGGGGCGAGATGCGCGAGGCAGCCCAGGCGCTGCAGTTCGAGAAGGCGGCCCGGCTGCGCGACGAGATCCAGATGCTCGAAACGCTCGACGACCGGGGCGAACTGGACACGCATGTGCAGCCCGAGGTGTTTTACGTCGACCCGAAGAAGGGGCTGGCGGCGCTGCAGAAGGCGCTCGAACTCGCCGAGTTGCCGCGGACGATCGAGGGGATCGACATCGCGCACCTGGGCGGCGGCGAGACCGTGGCCAGCCTGGTGCAGTTCGTCGACGGCCTGCCGCTGAAGCCGGGCTATCGGCGATACAAGATCCGAGGGGTGCAGGGGGTCGACGATTTTGCGAGCATTCGCGAGGTGGTGGCCCGGCGGTTCCAGCGGAAGCACGACGAGCTGGAGCTGTTTCCGGACCTGCTGATGATCGATGGCGGCAAGGGGCAGCTTTCGGCGGCCCTGGGTGCCTTTCGGGACTTGCAGATCGAGCCCCCCAAGGTGATTTCGCTGGCCAAGCGGGAGGAGGAGATCTTCGTGATGGGGCAGTCGGAGTCGATCCGGCTGAGTCGGCACTCGTTCGGCCTGCGGCTTTTGCAGTACGTCCGGGACGAGGCCCATCGATTCGCCCAGCATTATCATCACATCCTGCGGCGAAAGTCGATGTTGGGGGAGTAATCGGAGCGGTCTGGAGCACTCGCCCGGCCGACAAAACCGACTATGATTAAGAATCTCTGAGCAGCCTCCCCAGCTCCGCTCAGCCCGCCAGACCGAGGCCCAGGCATGTACCAGAAAGAGACGATCGAAGCGCAGTTGCAGCAGTTCATCCGCAGGCACTTCCCGGTCGCCCGGCAGCATCACGTGGGGCTCCACGACTCGCTGCTCGAGCTGGGGATCGTCGATTCGCTGGGCGTATTGGAAATCGTCACCTTCATCGAGAAGGACCTGGGCGTGCCGCTCACCGACGATGAGCTGGTGCCGGAACATTTCACCTCGATCGCCACGATTGCTGACCTAGTCTCGCGGAGGCTCGATCCCGAGGGAGCGGTTTGAACTCTCTGGTTCATCACCTGCTGCGTGCGAGTGCTGAGAAGTACCCGCAGCACGAAGCGATCGTCCACGGCGCGGCGCGGCAAACTTATCTCGAGTTGTGGCAAACCGTGCAGCGGATGGCGCGCGGGCTGCGCGCGATTGGTGTGCAGCGCGGCGATCGCGTGGGGGTGCTCCTGGAGCCTTCGCTGCCGCTGGTCCAGGGCCTGCTGGGTGTGAGCGCCGCCGGCGCGGCCTTCGTACCGATTCATCCGGGGTTATTTCCCGAGCAAGTTGAACACATCGTGCGCGACTGTGGGATGCGGGTACTGGTGACCGATGGCGTGCGCGCGGTAAAGCTGCAGGAAGCGATGGCACGGTGTCCGGCGCTGGAGTGCATCGTGTGCGTGGGGAGCCTGCCGGCCGAGTGCGGCAAGTTCCGCCTGCATTCGTTCGAAGCGATGGCGACCGCGACCGAGCCGGGCGTCGAGCGCGACGAGTGTATCGAAGTTGATCTGGCGGCGATCCTGTATACGTCGGGCTCCACCGGACAGCCGAAGGGGGTGATGCTCACGCATCGGAACGTGCTCGCCGGGGCCGAAATCGTGGCCGAGTACCTGCACATTACGCACGACGACCGGACGCTGGCCGTGCTGCCATTCAGCTTTGACGCAGGTTTGAATCAACTGATGACGGCCCTGCATACGGGCGCGACTTGCGTGCTGCTGAAGTTCCTGTTCGCGAAAGAGATCGTGGCGGCGCTGGCGAAGGAGCGCATCACGGGGCTGGCAGGTGTGCCTTCACTCTGGAATCTGCTCACGCAGGATCACTCGAAACTGCCCGAGACGGCGCTGCCGGCGCTGCGATACATCACCAACACCGGCGGGGCGATGCCGCTCTCGACACTGGCCCGGCTGCGCGAGGCGCTCCCCTCGACACGGGTCTACTTGATGTACGGCTTGACCGAGGCGTTTCGCTCGACGTACCTGCCGCCAGAAGAGCTCGACCGCCGGCCGACCTCAATGGGAAAGGCGATTCCGAACACCGAGATCTTCGTCTTGCGCGAGGACGGCACGCTGTGCGACCCGGGCGAGATCGGCGAGCTGGTGCATCGCGGCCCGACCGTCACGCTGGGCTATTGGAACCAGCCGGAGCTCACCGCCCAGGTGCTTAGACCGAACCCACTTTCCGCGCCCGAGCTCGGCGTGCCGGACACAGTCTGCTACTCGGGCGACCTGGTGAAGGCGGACGAGGACGGGTTTTTATACTTCGTCGGGCGGCGCGACAATCAGATCAAGTCGGCGGGCTTTCGGATCAGCCCGAACGAGGTGGAGGCGGCGCTGCTGCGCTGCGGGGCGGTGCACGAGGCGGCCGTGATCGGCGTGCCGGACGAGATGCTCGGGCAATCGATCCTGGCGTACCTGGCGCCGCACGCCGGTGTCGCCGGCGGCAGTGCCGTGCTTGAGCCCAAGCGTGTGCTGGAAGCGGTGGCCGATTTGCTCCCCCGGCACATGATTCCCAAGGAGGTCGTGATTCTCGACAAATTGCCGCACACCTCGAGCGGCAAGATTGACTATCCGCAGTTGAGAAAGTGGGCGGCGGAAGCGAAACCTCAGGCCGCGTCGTAAACTGCGAGTGCCATGACCGATTCAACCCCAGCACCGAAGTCGCCGAGCGAGGCGGAGCAAGTCGCGGACATCGTCCGGCGGAACTTTGCCGTCGAGCGCGGTGAGCTCGTGATTGGCGGGCAGCCGGTTTCGAAGATCGCGGAGGAGTTTGGCACACCGCTATATGTCTATGACCAAGGGGTGCTCGCTCGGCAGCTCTCGGAACTTCGAGCCGCGCTGCCGGCATCGTTCGAGCTCTTCTACTCGGTCAAGGCCAACCCCAACGCGGCGCTATTGAAGTTCATTGTCGAGCGCGGGTGCGGGCTGGAGATTGCCTCGAGCGGCGAGCTGATGCAGGCGCTGGCCGGCGGGTGCACAGCCGAGCGGATCGTGTTCGCCGGTCCTGGCAAGACGGTGAATGAGCTGTCGCTCGCGATTGAATGCGGGATTGGCGAGATCCATTTGGAGTCGCTGGCCGAGGCTCGGCGAATCGCGGCGATCGCTCGCCACACGAACCGCACCATGCGCGTTGCCGTGCGGGTGAATCCCTCGGCCGGGATTCAGGGGGGTGGAATGCGAATGGGTGCGAAACCATCTCCGTTTGGAGTCGACGAAGATCAGCTCGACGCGGTACTTGATCAGCTCAAGCAGGAGCCCGCGCTCGACGTGACGGGCATTCATCTGTATGTGGGCACCCAGATCCTGGATGCCGAGACTCTGCTCGGTCAGTATCGCGAGGCGCTGGCGATCGGGCGGCGCGCGGCCGCGCGGCTTGGCCGGCCGCTGCGGATGATCGACCTGGGTGGCGGGCTGGGGATTCCGTATTTCGCGCACGAGCAGCGGCTCGATCTGGCGGCGGTTGGAGCAGGCTTGGCGCAAATGGCCCGGGAGGCGGCGGCCGATCCGCTGCTCCGCGAAGCGAAGTTTGTGATCGAACCGGGCCGGTACCTGGTGGGCGAGTGCGGCATCTATGTGACGCGCGTACTCGACGTGAAGCAATCGCGGGGAAAGACGTTCGTCGTGGTTGACGGCGGGATGCACCAGCACCTGGCGGCGAGTGGGAATCTCGGTCAGACGATCAAGCGGAACTTTCCGGTCGCCGTGCTCAACAAGCTCGATGCAACGCCGGCCGAGGCGGTCGACGTGGTGGGGCCGCTGTGCACGCCGCTCGACGTGCTGGCTCGCAACCTGCCACTGCCAATGGTCGTGGAAGGCGATCTGATTGGTGTCTTGCAGAGTGGCGCCTATGCCCGCACGGCCAGCCCGCTGGGTTTTTTAAGCCACCCTGCTCCGCCCGAGGTGCTGATCGCTGAGGGCGCAGCGCGGTTGGTTAGCGGCCGGGGCGAGTAGGCTGCTTCTGGTTCAGCAGTTTGGGCCTGTGCTACTAAAGCCCGTGCTGGTCTCGCGTACGGATTCCTTGTGGTACGAAGGATGCACGGCGGCGCAATCTTTGCTTCGTACAGGGAGCTTCGCTTGTCTCGATTCGGCTGTCGAACTACTGTGAAAGTTGAGGAAATGCGGTTTTTTTTTGCGGACCGGGAGTACGGGAATAAGGGCCGGCAGGCCGGCCGAATCGTGGTAATGAGTCGTTGTGACCTTGCTCGACAATCCGCTCGCTGATCGACATTTGTGATTAAGACAGCTATCGACGGAAGGCTTTTGCAGTTAACTCGACCCGCGAGCTGGCTAGCTTGCGCGCAACAAGGATTCGCCCCCATGAAGACGCTCACCCCCAGCGTGCGTACTTTTCTTGCCATGTTTACCGTCGGCCTGCTCACAGCGACTGCCGTGCATGCGGCCACGGTGCCGATTCTCGCGCCCCCTTCGGTGCAGCCCGGCGCGCTGACCAGCCAGACGGACGCGTACGTCTTTTTCGAGTCCACGCTGACGCTGGGCTCTCCACTGGCAGTCGATATCAGTGCGCCTGGCCTGTACAACAGCAGTTCGCCGAGCAGCGCGGGCGTGATTCCGGCGGGGACGGACGTTTCAAGCTTCATGATTCACCGTGAAAGCGTCAGCCAGCAGTACAGCTTCGTCTACATCACGTACACGTTCGCCGAACCCGTGCTGGGCATCATCACGACGGACGCCGGACTCGACGCCACGGACCTGACGCTGGGCGCTGCCGGCACGCTGTATCCGACGGGCCTCGATTTCCGCGGCCTCGAGATGCCGTACACCATCACCCCCGACTCGGTCTTCTGGGCCGGTAACCAGGTGTTCGTGGCCGTGGCCAGCACGACGGCCCTGGTTCTCGATCAGTTGCGGGTGATCACGCGACCGACAGTTCCGGTACCCGAGCCGGGAAGCATCACGCTGTCGGTGCTCGGTGCCTTGGGCCTAGCCGTGATGTGCTGGCGGAAGCGGCGGAAATAGGCTTCACCACGGTCGCCGGATAGTGAATTGAGCCCCGTTTTCGGATGGGGCTTTTTCATGCGCGGAGGGTACCGGCCTGGCCGACTCCGCTTGACATTGATTACACTTGTAAATATGCTTACAGACGTAATCGAGAGCCAGCAAGCAATTCATGCGGAAGGAGCCTCGCATGGCGTCCGTTGTCATTTCGGATGCAGAATGGCAGGTGATGAACGTCATCTGGGCAGGGCAGCCCATGGCTGCCCAGGAGGTCATTGCCGCACTGGAGGGCGAGGCCGATTGGGCTCCCGCAACGATCAAGACGATGCTGCATCGGCTCGTCGCGAAGGAAGTGCTCACCTACGACACGCAGGGCAATCGCTACGTCTATCGCTCGCGAGTTCGGCGTGCCGACTGCGTGCGGGCCGCCAGCAAGTCGTTTCTCGAACGGGTGTTCGATGGAGAAGCGGCGCCGCTGCTCTCCCATTTTCTGAAGGCTTCAAAGCTATCGGCTGAGGAAGTCCGCGACCTGCGTCGCATTCTCGATGAGCAGGAGGCTCGATGATGAATCTTTCCCTGGCGATTCTTGCAACTGCTATCGAACTGGGAACTGTCGGCCTGCGGCTGGCAATCTTTGCCGGAGCGTTCGCTGCGCTGATGGCGGTGGTCGTGCTGATTGTCAATCGATTGCTAAAGCGCTGGTTGAGCCCTGCACAGAAGTGCCTGCTGTGGGGACTGGTGCTGATTCGCCTGCTCATCCTTTGGGGGCCTGCCAGCGCGTGGAGCTTACAGCACTTACTGCTTCCCTCCGCAAGCACGCCTGCAGTGGCCTACCCGGACCTGGCAATAGACTCCGTGCCGAACGCGGTCGCCGCCAGCGCGCACATGACTGCTTCCAGCCCGCCACTCCCCATGGCAACTTCGCTTCGCGACGACATTCTGGAAATGTTGGACGCCGCATTGCCGCTCATGTGGCTGACAGGCGCACTCTTCGTGATTGCCAGGACTGTCGTACTTCAGTGGAAATTCTCGCGCCGCGTGAAAGCCGCGTCGGAGTTCGCGGATGGTCGCCTGTTGCGATTATGGACGGAGTGTTGCGTTCAGGCTGGCCTGCGACGCGAGGTGCCGGTAATCGTGTGCGACGCCGTGCAGCAGCCGGCAGTGATGGGATTATTGCGGCCGAAGTTGTTGCTCCCAAGCGAAATCATCACTCTCGACGACGATCAACTGCGGCTGATCATGCGGCATGAACTGGCTCACATCAAGCGCCACGATGTGGCGTCGAATTGGCTGCTGGTGTGCGTGCAGGCCCTGCAATGGTGGAACCCCGTGTACTGGCTTGCCGCGAGTCGTTTCAGCAACTATCGCGAGCAGGCTTGCGACGCATTCGTGCTTCGTCAATCGACTGGCGTTTCGCAACGCAGTTACTGCGAACTAATTCTCACGCTTGCCGGACGGCAAACGTCAGGTGGCTGGCGAGTGTCGCTGCCGGTATCGCTGCTGGGATTCTTGCCGGCCTATCTGCGTAAACGAGCGGTTCGCGAGCGACTCCGTGCGTTGGGAACGACGAGGTCGGGCTCGCGAATCACGCGGCCCGTGGCCGTGGCCACTCTTGCTATCGTCGGCGTCATCTGCGGCCTGACCAGCGCCACTCCACCCCAGGAAGTTCAGACGCGTGAGTATCCTGCCATCACGGTCGAGGGCAGCACAGCCGAGATTGCTGCTGAACTTGAGGTGAGTCCAGCGGAAACAAAGACTTACGATCTGTCCAAGCTGCTCGCGCGATTGCATTGGGACGATCCGAAGCAGACTCAGCATTTGGCAATCGTGGAGCATCTAGTCGCCAACCTTGCGCGAGCTCCTCACGCCGATCAGCTGCTCTCGACGTCCGCTTCAAGTCCGCGCGAGCTGGCCGGCGTCCCGACTCCTTCGGTATCGAACTGCAAGCTCATCGGTGAAGAGCTCACCGTGCACGCTCCCGCGAACACTCAGGCTCAGATAGCCGACCTACTGAAGACCTGGGAAGCGAGCGGCCTGGGACAAATCTCGGTGGAATGTCGGTTCATCACGGCCGAGCAGGACATTGCGACCGCGGCCGGACTGGTTTGGCAATATCACGAAGCGGACTCGGCGCTTACGCAAGAGACTTCGCCCTTGCCGATTGCAACCGGCGCACCGCGACTGCGGGCGACGACAAGCGTCCGCGAGTTTGTGCCCGTCGGAATTGCTGCACTCACCGCCAAACAAACGCGGCGATTGCTGGATCGAGGGCAGTCCGATCGCCGCGTGAACGTGCTGCAGGCGCCCAAATTGACGCTGTTCAACGGCCAAACTGCAGGCGTTGTCGACATTACGCAGCGGCCGTTCGTCGTAGGCACGAAGGCAGATAGACAGGGAACTCAGCAGCCAAATCTGTGCGTGCTCGAAGAAGGGATAAAAGTTACGTTTCGCCCAGTGCATAGTGTCGACCAATCCCAGGTTCGATTCAGCGGTCGGCTGGAGTTCTCGAGTATCGACGACGTCCGAAAGTCCCAGATGATGGTGGCCGGTAAGCCTACCGCTGTTGAGATTCCCAGCGCCAGGCAATTCCGCATCGACATCGCGTGCGACGTGCCGGACGGCGACTCCGTGCTGATCGCCTGTATGCCCAAGCACCTGGAAAAACACATTCTATACACGCTGCTCACGGTCCGAACCCTAACGGAACCGCGCGGTGAAGGTCGCTTGGAATAGCAGTGGACCACCTATTCGGCAGGGATTGCGTAATTTGGCTCCATAGTGACTCGAACCTACAACCGAATCCTTGGCGAATTGCTTGGGCGAACATCGGACGATAGGGTTTATGGTCATTACGAGTCGTAAGACTGCTGTGGCGGCAGGCCCAAGTCGCCAACGATTTGTCGAGATTCCGCGAGCGCCTTTTGAGCAGCGTTGCCGTTGCCGATCTTCAGCAAGCACTGCCCATAATGGTGAAGCATCGCAGCTACATTCAACTGCGTATAGAGCCCCTGACACTGGGGCAATTCGGCGACGTGCCGCGCGAGCAAGATGGCTTTTTGCCACGCGACGACGGCGTCATCCTTCTTGCCGAGGAGCAATCGAAGTCTCGCGGTCGTCGCCCACCAATCCGCCAGGTCGGATTGAACTCCCGCAGCCGATAGCATCGGTTGCAAAGGCCGCAACAGCGCGTCGGCCGCTTCGAGATATGCCGTTGCCGAGTCGAGCTCCCCGCGGTGGACGGCACAGTTCGCCAGCAGCGTCGACAATGCGGCGCGCAGTTGACGGTAAGCGGGATCATCAACATCGAGCACCCCGATTGCTTCAACGAAGCATCGTTCCGCGTCGCTCACGCGGCCGACTCGTAAGGACGTAGCCCCCTCGGACCGTAAGGCCGCCGCCGTGACGAAAGGACAATCGTATGTACGAGCGGCCGACGTTGCCTGCTGCGCGTGACGAATCGCTTCGTCGTGTCGGTTGAGGATGACGTAAAGACTTGCCAGTTGATGATGCGCGCGCCAAGTGGATTCGTCTCCCTTCGGCAGCGCAAGCCGTTTGAGATGGGCTGCCTCCATGCCGTCGTAGTTCAACGCCTCCTCATGTTCACCGGCCTCGACGATAAGCTGCCAGTCGGGAGATTCGTCCTGCTCGGCCAGTTTCGCGACCGACTCAAAGACTTCTTCCATCGCCTCCTCGGCGTCCGAACATCGACCAGATTCGACTAGCTCCTGGTAGCGCTCGACGGCTCGGACAAAGAGATCTGTGTCAGAAGGTAGATCATCCGAACTGTCCGACATTTCCGTCCGCCTGTGGCGCGAGGTTGGTTGGCGGCTTCTGCCGTCCCGTCATCCTAGCATTTTAGCCATCCATGCCATGGTCCCTTCCTAAGACGTCTGCCAGTGGATGGGGAATTCAGCGGCCGTGGCTCGCGAGCACTATTTGCAGGTGACCAGCGAGCACCTTGAGCAGGCGACGAAAAACGGCGCAGCAAGCAGCCGCACTGAGCGCATGGACTCTCAGAGTGCGGAAACGGTTGCCGAGAATCACGAGGAAGCCGCAGAATCTGCGGCCGGGGAACTGGTTTCAGTAGGCCCGGTAGGACTCGAACCTACGACCAAGGGATTATGAGTCCCCTGCTCTAACCGACTGAGCTACGGGCCCGGAGAGCTCAAATATAGCCCTGCGGGCCAGTTGGTGACAGGCATCCAGGCGATCAAGCGTGCCGAGGGCGGGGAGATTCACAGCGTGCGAGCGCCTAGTCCCCCGGCAGATGCGCAATTTCGCCGCCGGCCCGGGTGGAAAGCGCTCGCCACAGCGTGAGGTCGATGTCGCTGCCGATGGTGCGCACCGAGCCGTCCATGAACGCCGCGTTCACCATGTCGGGATGGTAACTGCGGGCGGTGATAGCGGCATAGGTCGAGGCCGTGGCGCTGTTGCCTTCCTGCCGCGAGTTGTAGTCCAGGTCGTAGGTCATTCCGTCGGTGTGCTTATAGAGCACTTCGGTGTTGGGCGCAAACGTGGTCGTGATGCCGCTGTGATGCACGCGGCCATCGCACCACTCGGTGTGACCGGTGCTGTCGTTGACGTTCACCCCGGCTTTGAACTGCGATCCGGGGCCCAGCGGAATGAGGCCAGCCGGCGAATCGAGCGGATTCGGACCCGGATCGGGCGAATTGCGGAAGTACGGCGTAAAGGCCTTCACCTCAACTGCACAAAGCGTGTTGCTCATGCCGTCAGTGATGTTCGCCGGGCGCAGGCCGCCGTTGACGCGGAAGGCGCCGTCGCCCGTACGGCCGGTCACCGGGTCATAGACAAACCAGGTGCCGAAGTTGAAGCCGTAGTTGTGCGGATAGGTGAATGGTCCGTTGGCATTCGTGCGCACGACGTCGTTCACTTCGCTGGGACACTGAAATACGGCAACCCGCATGGTTGGCACGCCGGTGGCGAGTTGCTGGTCCCAGGCAACGTCGAGATTCACACGTTCGTAGGCGGCGTTGTCTTCCAGGTAAGGCAGGATGCGGCCGTGAATCGACCACGAGCCGTTGTTGCCGGTGAGCGCGGTGCCAACGCGGATCTCGAACGTCGGTGGATACTTTCGATTGGCACTTTCATAACCTTGAATCGCCAAGGACGATTGCCGCAGGTTGCTTTGGCACTTGGAGCGGCGGGCTGCCTCGCGCGAGGCCTGAATCGCGGGGAGCAGCAGGGCCACGAGGACACCGATAATGGCGATCACGACGAGCAGTTCAACGAGCGTGAAACCACGCTCACGGTGGCACCCTACGCCGTTAACTCTTTCCTTGCCGAGATTCGTGCGTGTCGTACGGATCGGGTGCCACAGGTGGCCGTGGGCGCGGCTCACCTGTTCTCTTCTGGCAGTGGCAGCACGGGATCTTTTAGGTCGCAACGTGCACAGGTGACTGCTGCGCAGCACCTGTGGCACCCAAGTTCGTGGCACCCAAGTTCGTGGCACCCAAGTCGGCTCGATGGTTAACGGCGTGCGGTGGCACTGGCGAATGGGGCTGGCCATGCGGACACTTTCAGGCACGCACGCGGTGAGCAACCGGCGGGGAGCCTGCTCCAAGGGGGTCGGGCGGGGTGACGCTGAGACTCTCGCCATTTGGGAAGAATCTGGCCGCCAGTATGCCCCCGCGCCACAGCACGGCGAAAAAATGGCCGGTCCGCAACCAGCGACGACGAAAAAACCGTCACACCCGGCGCTACTCGACCGTGACGCTTTTGGCCAGGTTGCGCGGCTTGTCGACATCGCATCCGCGGAGCACCGCGATGTGATAGGCCAGGAGCTGCAGCGGGATGATGCTCAGGATCGGCTGCAGGAAGTCGTCGATGTGCGGTACCTCGATCACATCGTCCGCCACGTCGGCCACGCGGGTGTCGCCCTCGCAAACGATGGCGATCACCGGACCGCCGCGGGCCTTGATCTCTTCGAGGTTCGACATCACTTTGTCGTAGACCGCGCCCTGCGGAATGATGATCACGGTGGGCGTGTGTTCGTCGACCAGGGCGATCGGCCCGTGCTTCATCTCGGCCGCGGGGTAGCCCTCGGCGTGGATGTAGCTGATTTCTTTGAGCTTCAGGGCGCCTTCGAGCGCCGTGGGGAAATTGAACTGCCGGCCGAGGTACAGGAAGTTTGTGCAGTGGCAATATTTGCCCGCCAACTGGCGGCAAACGTCGTTCGTCTCGAGCGCTCGGGTGACGAGCTCTGGCAGCTTTTGCAGATTCTCGATGATTTTGAGTCCGGCTTCGAAACCGACGTTCCGCATCCGTCCGAAGTACAGCGCGAGCATGGCCATCACGGTGCACTGCGAGGTGAAGGCCTTGGTCGAGGCGACGCCGATTTCCGGTCCGGCATGCAGGTAGATACCGCCATCGGCCGCCTGGGCGATTGAGCTGCCGACGACGTTGCAGATCGCGAGCGTGGGATGCCCCTTGCGTTTCATTTCGCGGAGCGCGGCCAGGGTGTCGGCCGTTTCACCGCTCTGGGTGATTGCGAACAGCAGCGTGTTGCTTTCCAGGGGCGGGTTGCGGTACCGCAGCTCGCTGGCATATTCGACTTCGACCGGAATCTGGGCGATTTCCTCGATGATGTATTCGCCCACCAGCGCCGCGTGCCAACTGGTTCCGCAAGCGGTGAGCAGAATGCGGTTCACGCTGCGGAGTTGCTGCGGGGTTAGATTCAAACCGCCGAACACGGCCGTCGCTTCGTCCAGGCTCAAACGACCGCGCATCGCATTGCGGATCGTTTCGGGCTGCTCAAAGATTTCCTTGAGCATGTAGTGCGGGAAGCCGTCCAGCGAAGCAGCGTCCGGCGGCAGGTCAAGGACATTGACCTGGTGCTGGATGCGGCCCTGGTCGCGGTCGATGACGCGGAGCGAATCAGCCGTGACGAGCGCGATCTGATGATCGGCCAGGTAAACGATTTGTTCCGTGTGCCCTGCGAGCGGCGAGGCGTCGCTGGCGATGATGTGGGCGTCGTCACCTACGCCAACGACCAGTGGGCTGCCGAGCCGGGCCGCGATGATCACTTCGGGATAGTCGCGGAACACGACAGCCAGGCCGTAGGTGCCTTGCAATTGGGCGACGGCCTGCTGCACGGCGGCGACCAGTGGACGGTACTCAGGCTCAATCCAGCCGTCTTCGCCGTCCGACTCATCCAGCTTAGCGGATGCCAGGGACAACTGCTCGTCCAGGCAGGTGGCCACCAGGTGGGCGATCACTTCGGTGTCGGTGGCGGAGCGGAACTGGCAGCCTTCGGCCTCCAGGCGGCTCTTGAGATTGCGGAAGTTCTCGATCACGCCGTTGTGCACGACGGCAACCGCATTGCCCCGGCCCAGGTGCGGGTGGGCGTTCACGTCGTTGGCTGGTCCATGGGTGGCCCAACGGGTGTGGCCGATGCCGGTGTGACCTGGCGAGGGGCTCTCAGCTAGCAGCTGCACGAGGTTGTCGAGCCGGCCGGCGGCCTTCGTGATCCGCAGCTCGCCATCTTCCAACGTGGCGATGCCGGCGCTGTCGTACCCGCGATATTCCAGACGGCGAAGTCCCTCGATCAGGTAGGGCGCCGCATCCCGCGGGCCGATAAAGCCGACAATTCCGCACATGTTTGCGATGATCCTCGCAGAAAGAAGGGCAGGTCCCGCCGCTGCCGGCCGGACTCTCTTAGCATACGTGAGGAATCTCATGGTAACCAGCTATCGTCCCGGCTCGCAGCATTTTCAGAAGCCGGGGGAAGCGGGCGAAAAATCGCTCTACCCGTTAGCGGCAGACTTCCGTTACAAGTCAGACCGGTTAATCCGCATAATCCGATCCGGCCGGTACGATTCTTGGAGCCACAAGGATGTCGCTCGCGCAGACAAAGTTACGCGTCCACTCGACCAGTTACGTGGTGATTCCGGCCCGGCTGGCATCGACCCGCCTGCCGCGAAAGCTGTTGCTGGCCGAGACGGGTAAACCGCTCCTGCAACATACCTACGAGGCGGCGACGAAGGCCGCTCGCCCCAGCGGGATGGTCGTGGCGGCCGATCACGAAGAAATTGCCTCGGCAGTCCGCGAGTTCGGCGGCGAGGTGCTGATGACAAGCCCCGCTTGTGCGAGTGGCACCGACCGTGTGGCGGAAGTCGCCCGACGATTGCCGGACGTCGACATCCTGGTCAATGTGCAGGGGGATGAGCCGGAACTGCCGGGCGCGTCGATTGACTGCGTGATCGAACTCTTGGAGGCGAATCCCGAGCTGGTGATGGCGACGCTGGCCACGCCGATCCGCGAGCGGGCGGTGCTCGAGGATCCCTCGTGCGTGAAGGTGGTCTTCAGCGAGCAGGGCAAGGCCCTGTACTTCAGCCGGAGCCCGATTCCGCATGCGCGGGAATGGCGCGACGAGTTGCTGGAGGCCGAACCGGCAGTGTTCCATCTGCACATCGGGCTATATGCCTACCGGCGCGATTTTCTGCTGCGGCTGGCCGAGCTTGCCCGCACACCGCTGGAGAAACTCGAGAACTTGGAGCAGCTTCGCGTGCTCGAAAATGGCTACTCCATTGGAGTTGGAGTGGTCCACGAGCGAACCGTGGGAATTGATACGCCCGAGGACTACCGGGCGTTTGTCAGCCGGACGGCAACCCGCTAAGATACGGTCCCAGGGATCACTGGCCCTGGCCCCTCCTCGCAGCGCCGAAAAGCCGGCATTTTCGAGCGCATTCCGAGTTATTACGGCCGCTCGCGGTGCGCGCCAGCGCGTAGGAAACGTATTCTTCAGCAGGGATGAAAAAAACGCATGACTAAGCATATTTTCGTGACCGGCGGCGTGGTGAGTTCCCTGGGCAAAGGGCTGACCAGCGCCTCGATCGGCATGTTGCTCGAGCAGCGCGGGCTGCGGGTGCGGATGCAAAAGCTCGATCCGTACATCAACGTCGATCCCGGCACGATGAGTCCCTACCAGCACGGCGAAGTCTACGTGCTCGACGATGGCAGCGAGACGGACCTCGACCTGGGGCATTACGAACGGTTCACGCATAGCCCGCTGACGCGTGATTCGAACTTCACGACGGGGCAGATCTACCTCTCGGTGATCAACAAGGAGCGACGCGGCGAGTTTCTGGGCAAAACCGTGCAGGTCATTCCGCACATCACCAACGAAATCAAGAACTGCATCCGCAAGCTCGCGGACGACGACGTGGATGTGGTGATCACCGAGATCGGCGGCACGGTGGGCGACATCGAAAGCCAGCCCTTTCTCGAGGCGATTCGCCAATTCTCGCTCGACGTGGGCAAACGAAACTGCCTGTACATTCACCTCACGCTGGTCCCGTATCTGAAGGCGGCCGGCGAACTGAAAACCAAGCCCACGCAGCACTCGGTCGGTCAGTTGCGCGAGATTGGTATCCAGCCCGACGTGCTGATTTGCCGCACCGAACGGTCGCTCGCGCGCGAAGACCGCGAGAAGATCGCCCTGTTTTGCAATGTGCCGATCGAGGCAGTCATCGAAGAGAAGGACAAGGACTTTTCGATCTACGAAGTGCCGCTAAGCCTTACCGAAAACAAGCTCGACGAACTGATCGTGAACCAGCTCAACCTGCCGGCCGAGAACCTCTCACTCGACCGCTGGCGAGATTTGATTCACACCATGCGCAATCCGCAGCACGAGATCGCGATTGCGGTGGTGGGCAAGTACGCCGAGCATCGTGACGCCTACAAGTCGATCTACGAAGCGCTCGATCACGCGGGGATCGCCCACCGCTGCCAGGTCCGCGTACAGCGCATTCAAAGCGAGGCCATCGAGCAGGAAGGACCTGAGCGGCTGCTGAGCGGCTACGACGGGCTGCTCGTGCCGGGCGGGTTTGGCGAGCGGGGGATCGAAGGCAAAGTCGAGGCGATTCGCTTCGCCCGGCTGAGAGGCAAGCCGTTCTTTGGCATTTGCCTGGGGATGCAGTGCGCGGCGATCGAGTTCGCCCGCAACGTGGTGGGGCTCGAAGGCGCCCACTCCACGGAGTTCAACAAGGACACGTCCCACCCGGTGATCTGTTTGCTCGACGAACAAAGGACGATCACCGACAAGGGCGGGACCATGCGGCTGGGCGCACAGCCCGCGCATTTGGCGCCTGGCTCCAAGGCGGCCATCGCTTACGGCCGGCAGGTGGTCAGCGAGCGGCATCGTCATCGCTACGAGTTCAATAACCTCTATCGCCAGCAGTTCGAGGCGAACGGGCTGGCATTCTCCGGCACCAGCCCCGACGGTTCGCTGGTCGAGATCATCGAGCTGGTGAACCATCCCTGGTTCGTGGCCGTGCAGTTCCATCCGGAATTCAAGTCGAAGCCGACGGCGGCGCATCCGCTGTTTTCGGGCTTCGTAAAGGCGGCACTCGAAAAGCACCTCTCGCGCGGGGCAGCGACCCAGACGGTGTAAGTTGCGAATCTCGGGAAACTCGCAACCCGACACGTGAGTGAGGTTGAAACGCCGTACGATTCGGCAATTCACCTCGCTCAGGCGTGGGGCTTCGAGTACTCAAGAACGGGCCGCTGGCCCTAAGCGACTCTAAAAACGCCATGTCCGGCAGATGGTGTGTTTGGGCTTCCATGCCAAACAGTAGCCCGTTCCCTGGGACTTGCATTCCCACAGCGGGTCACACGGGCAGGTAAAATCTACACAGTGGTTCCCAATCTGCCGGACATGGACGTTCGAATACCAATGACTAGCCGCTGAGCCGGTCGAAAAGGCCGCCGAACTCGGGCATGCGTTGTTCGAGGTAGGAGAGCCAGGCGGCTGGTTGCCAGATTTCGACGCAGACGCCCGCGCCGACCACCATCACATCGCCCGCCTGCTGGACGGCGAGAAACTCGCGAAAGCCCTCGGGGATCGAGAGGCGTCCACGGCCGGCAAGCTGCACCTTCTTGTGTCGCGTGGAGAGCAGCCGGGCCAGAAGCTGGACATCGTCCAACCGCCCCTCGAGGCGCCCGGCGTGCATCTTGCTTTTCACCAGCTCGACGCCGGCATCGAGACGCTGCTGCCAATGCTCGGCCGGCCAGAGGCTTAAGCAGCCGAATCGTTCCTTGGCCAGGAAAGCGTCGGGCCCGGCCCGCAGAAGCCCCTCGGCAAGTTCGGGAGGAATCGAGAGCCGGTACCGATCGTCGAGGGTGCGGGGAAACTCGCCCAGTAGAAAGTCCTGAGGTGAGTTCATGCGGTCCGAACCGTTCGACAGATTTGGGCCAGTTTCCCATCAATCCTTTGGCTTTTCGGCCGTCCTTGGGTTTGTTTCCCACACGGGCTTAATTTACCAAGCTCGACGAAGATTGCAACCAGCCGGAGTGATTTTGCGCTTTCGGCTGATGTCGCCGGCCTATTTCGGAGGGGATGCAGGGGAGCGTGACGCTCGCTAGCAAGCCGTCGCGCTAGGCACGATTTTTCGCCGACTTGCGGTTGGCCAAAGCGGGGTCTTCCGTTACAGTTCGCCGCCCTCGGCCAGGCAGCTGGCGGGGCCGCGCAGTTTGAGCTTGCGCGCATGTCGGTCACCCGTAACGGCTCACTCGAGCGTACGTTCGCTCACCGTGGATCCTAAGACGGCAGAGGACGCGAGTGCTTCCCTCGAAACGCATAACTGAACACGTTGTGATCACCGGCATCGGTCTGACGGCTTCCGTCGGCGAGGGCCGGGAATCCGTCTGGCGAGCAGTTCGCAGCGGCACAAGTTCGATGCGGCGGCTGAGCGGCCTGCCGGGGATTCCCGATGGACTGTTGATCGGCGCCCCCGTCGATATCGAGCTTTCGAGCCCGGACAAGCTGAAGTCCATTGCCCTGTGCGAGCTCATTTCGGATGAGGCGATTGCCGATGCGGACCTCGACCGCGGCGCGATCGATCCGGCGCGATTTGGCTGTGCCGTGAGCGCTCACATGGGCGACGTAAGACACCTGTACGAGATGTTTGGCGCGAGCCATCTCAATCCGCCGACGGTCGTTCCGTGGACCGAACAGTGGCTGCCGAATTCGGCCTGCTCAATCGTCGCAAACCGCCACAACCTGATGGGCCCGCGTTTGAGCCATTCGACGGCTTGCGCCAGCGGGATGATTGCTCTCCAGACGGCGATGCGCGCAATTCAGGATGGGCAATGCGACCTGGCCCTGGCCGGCAGCGCCGAGGCGATCACACCGCTCTTCGCGGCCGGATTTCACCAGATGAAGGTGCTCGCCGATCACCCCGATCCGCAGCAAGCGTGCCGGCCGTTCGATCAAGACCGGCAAGGATTCGTGATGGGCGAAGGCGGAGCGATGTTCGTGCTGGAACGCTACAGCCACGCCCTCGCCCGCGGCGCTTCGATCTATGCCGAGATCGCCGGCGGCCGACTGCTGGCAATGGCGCACCACGTGACCGGCATCGACTCGGAGAGCGACGCCCTGGCCCACCTGATTACCGAGACACTCAGGGCCTCGAAACTGGCCCCGCACGACATCGGCTACATCAACGTACACGGCACCGCCACCGCGCAGAACGATGTGGCCGAAACGAAAGCCATCCGCCGGGCGATGGGTCGGGCGGCCGACCAGCTTTCGGCCAGCGCCACGAAGTCGATTCTGGGGCACCTGATCAACGCTGCGGGTAGCGTCGAGATGGCAATCACCGCCCTGGCGATGCGGGACGGCTTCCTGCCGCCCACGATGAACCTCACGAAGCCTGACCCCCAGTGCGATCTGGATTGCATCCCGCTGGTGGGTCGTAAGAGCGAGCTGACGGCGGCTCTCAAGCTCTCCGTGGCTTTCGGCGGAACGCTAGCAGCGTTCACCCTCGTGCGGCCGGAGAAATACTCGATCGCCCGGCAACCATTGCCGTTGGCGGCATAGGATGCTGGCCCAGGCCGAGCGTGACCTTCGACACATTCCTGGGTATAATCCCGGCCATGAAGACCAAACTCCTGCTCCGTCGATGGATAACCCCCTTTGTCATCTGCTTCGTTCTGGCCGGGCCTGCGCGCGGCGTGGAATATACGGGTGACAGCTACGACACCGTGCTGGAAAACCTGGCACAGCGCAAAGCCGTGCTGATCGACGTGCGCGAGGTGGGCGAATGGAAGCAAGGGCATCTCGAAGCGGCCACGCTGATCCCGCTCAGTGAACTCCGGAAGATGAGCAAGGACGCCCGGGTGCGCGAGGGCATCGTCGAAAGCCTGCCGCAAGACAAGATCATCTACTGTCATTGTGCCAGCGGAGTGCGCGTGATCACGGCCACCCAGATCCTTGAGAAGTTGGGCTTCAAGATTCGCCCGCTTGAGGCCGGTTATAAAGAGTTGCTCGAAGCCGGGTTTGCCCGCGCGAAGTAGCCGGACTACGATGCCCCGGCCGCCAGTTTTACTCAGCTTGCGCCCCCTGCCGCAATCGGCGTTGACCGCTCTGTTGGGTGGCGATATTATCTCGGCCCGCGTGGCGATCGGCCCGCGCACCAGGCAGCGCCGTCCTTTCCCACTCGAGTACGCGCCACGGAAGGTGCTCTCACATGCATTGGTTGGTTACGGGCTATTGGGCGGCCATTGCCGCGGCAACGTTGTTCTCGGCGCTTCTCACATGGCAGGCGTTTGAGCATCGCCGTTATGCGCGGAGCCGCGCAAAGCACCCGGTGTCGACCGGTCTGAACCGGCACATCGCCCTGTTTGTTCCTTGCAAAGGACACGACGACGATCTGGCGGAGAACCTGCGGCCGCTGTTCGAACAAGAGCAGTGCAGCTATGAGCTCGTATTCGTTGTGGAAAGCGACCACGATCCGGCAGCCGCGCTCATCCGCCGGATGATGAACGAACATAGCGGCGTGCGGTCGCGGTTGATCGTGGCAGGGTTGGCCGTCGATAGCGGCCAGAAAGTCCATAACCTGCTAGCCGCTACGGCGGCCATTCCGACCGAGGCGGGCGTCCTGGCATTTGTCGACGCGGACGTCCGGCCGCCGCGCGATTGGCTAAGGCGACTGACAAGCCGCTTGCACAACTTCCCGGTCACGACCGGATACCGTTATTTCATACCGAAAAAGCACTCGTTCGCCAACCTGGTGCTCGCGAGTCTGAACGGCTCGATCATCCCAATCATGTTTCCAGGTAAGCACCATTTGATCTGGGGCGGTTCCTGGGCCGTGTCGCGCGAGGTGTTTGAATCGAGCGGCCTGCGCAACGAGTGGCGCGGAACATTGAGCGATGACCTGGTCGCGACTCGCACGATGGCACGTTTGCAGCATCGAGTGTCGGCCGAACCGATGTGCATCGTTCCCTCGCCGCTGGAAGTTGACACCCGCGGGATGTTGAGCTTCATACGTCGGCAATTGGTCATTGGGCGCTGCTACACGCCGGTCCACTGGTACGCCTTGCTGGTTGGCTCGGCGCTCTTGCAGTCTACGCTCTGGGGCAGCCTGATGGCGGCGATCGCGGGCGGACTTGGCGGCGCGAATTGGGCGATGCAGCCGGCCGCGGCGTTTGGCGCGTTGTATGTGCTGCACTGGAAACGGGCACGCTGGCGCCATGCCGCCTGTCGTTTTTATTTGCCGACCAGGCAGGCGGAGTTGAAGGCGGTCCATCATTTCGACACGCTCCTGGGACCAGTTGCTGGCACGGTTGGGCTGGTGGGCCTGTTGGCCTCCGGCATCACTCGGCGGATCGTGTGGAAAGGAATTACCTACGACATGCGTCCGGGCGGAACCCTGAGCAAGATCGAGCGACCGGACTCCAATCCGCCAAACCTGCAAAACAGCAGCGCACGACGCGCCGCTTAAAAACCTAATCGCTTCAAATCAATTCGTCGTGGCACGGCGGAAAGGACTCCCCGATGCGTGTAGTTCTGTGGGATACGCGAAAGCTGGATGTCGCCAAGGACTTCGCCGGCGGGTACGGCGTCGGCCAGTTCCCTGGCGGCGGCGGTATCGGCGGCCGCATCGTGCGTCACTTCTTCAAACGCGACTACCGGCCGACGGCCCTGGTGTTCGCCTACCTGGCGGCGATCTTTCGTAAGTTGGGACACAAGGTGGAATACGCGCTGGACGACGTGCCCCCGGGCGCGGACCTCTACGTATTCAATCCTTCGTTGATCACGCTGCCGCTCGAACGCCAGGCGATGGCCACCGCGATTGCGAAGAACCCCGGCGCGAAAGTGATCGTCACCGGAGCCGTTGCACACTCGATGACCGAGGCTTTTGAGGGTCTGCCCGTGACGGTCGTCCGCGGCGAGGCGGAACAGCTTCTCTGGAAGCTGGACGACGTGCTGAACACGACCGAGGGGTCGATCGACATTGGCAAGGTGGCTGACTTGGACCAACTGCCTCTGCCGGACTGGTCGCCGTTTGCGTATCAGAAGTTCCGCATCGGTTTTGATTTTTCGCAATTCCCAACGGGATTGATCCAGCAGAGCCGGGGCTGCACGCTGAAGTGCAATTATTGCCCCTACATCATCATCGAGAACTCGACGCGGGTGCGCTCACCGGAACTGGTGGCCGCCGAGATGCGCGCCGGCATCAAGATCTATGGTTTCCGCTCGTTCAAATTTCGCGATCCGCTGTTTGGCGTCGATCGCAAGAAGATCTTTCGCCTGGCAGAGCTGATTGGCAAGCTGCCGACCAAGATTCAGTTCTCCATTGAAAGCCGGATCGACGTGCTGCGGCCCGACGTGCTGAAGGCTCTCCGCGAAGTGGGTCTGACCAGCATCACGGTGGGCATTGAAACGCCCTCGGAGGAAACACTACGGAAGTACCACCGGGCGCCCATTCGCGACGATCGACAGCGAGAGTTCGTGAGCCTGTGCCAATCGCTGGGAATTCGGACCGTGGCGGGTTTCATGATCGGCTTCCCGGAAGACACCGAGAAGAGCATCCTGGGCGTGCTGCGATACGCGAAAGCGGTGAATCCGACATTTGCGAACTTCAACGTGGTGACCCCCTACCCCGGCACCGAGTTCTACGACCAGATCAAGTCGCAAATCGAAACCTTCGACACTTCGAAATACACCGTCTACACGCCGGTGCTGAAGTATCGCTATCTCACGAGCGAGCAGGTCAGCGAGTTGCACGCCAGGTGTTTCCTGAGCTACTTCTTCCGCGGGCGCTGGTTCTGGGCGAACGGGCCGATCGTGTGGCCGTGGCTGCAGAAGCTGGGGATGAAGCTGCCGCCGCTGCCGGCCGGCATTCACGCGCACGAGGGTCCGCCGCCGCCGCACTCGGGTTTGTCGGTAATCAACAAGGAAGACTGCAGCACCGACGATCGGCGAAACGTGGCCTAGCCCGCCATGTCACGCCCTCAGTAGAGAAACGTGGTCCCAATAACCACCATCGCGGCGATCACGGCGAACCAGGTGATCGCCGCGGGTGGGGCTTGCTGGCGGAACTTCAAGACCGCGGCCAACAGGACCAGCGACACGACGGCAGCCACGAACGCGCTGAAGTGCAAGAGGGCGCCGAAAGTCCGAGCCCGCTCGGCGGCTGGATTATCTCGCGTGGCGAGCACAATCGCACCGCCGACGACACCGCACACGACCGTGGTCATCACCGTCATCATCCAGGCCACCGTCAGCCCATCGACGGAGCGTGTCTCGCCGGTTTCGCGTTTGATCACGGTTAGCCGCTGGCGCTGGCGAGACTTCTTGGACATGTGCGCGGTCGAATGTGGCGTGGGCTTACAGCGGTCAGGTGAGGTTTCCGCCGCAGGGGGCGGCCTGACTCATCATAGCGCGACGCATGCGGTTTCGCTACTCGCGCAAAACGGCGCGGCCCGCGAGAAGCTGACGTCTCGCGGGCCGCGTGCGTTTATCTTCTGAACAAACCTGCAGGCTTAGCGGCCCCAGGTCGTCACGACGAGATCGCCGCAGTGCTTGAACGCCACGCGGACGCTGAAGCCGCAGCACCACTCGTACTCGACGATTTCGCGGCCGAGAAAGCCGGTGCCTTGGCACACCTTGGGCTCGCCTTCGCAGCAAGCAGGCATGCAAACGGGCACGTCGGTTTCACAGCCCGTGCAGGGGTTCTTCACCTTCAACACGATTTGCTTCGGGGGCGAGCAGTCGCCGCAGCACAGCTTCGGTCCGCGATGGTGATACTTGATGCAGGGCTCGTCGCAGCACACGGGCTCAGGCGTGCAGCAGCTGGGCTCGGGCTTGGCACAATCACTGGCAGCAGTCTTCCTGGTCAAGCTGGCCGGTTGGGCTTCCGCACGGCGAACGATCCGGGCTTCGGCCTGATGCGCCACGATGAGCGAGGCCACGAGGGCCGCACCCAACCACAAACAACGTCGTACGAACATCAAATCCTCCTCACAAGTAGTTTGCCATCGAAGCCTGCGTTTTGCGGGCATCGACGGTGGTCAGCGCGTCGCGTGGTCGTGTTGGACCGCACTGGCGACGCTGCAAAAATCCATTTGCCGCCTCCCATGAATGCCTATGAGGTTGCCACATTTTTCGCGAGCCGCAAGGTCTGCGCAGGCTGCGCATTTGCGCGAGTGGCAGTAAATCTCCAAGATTAAACGACTTATGCGGGTCGAGTTTGGGCAGATTTTCCGAGAATTTCCTGGCTGGTGGGTGCGCCAGCGTGTTTTTGCTCGGTTGCGGGGTGTGACCTAGATTTGCTAGGCGGCTGCTCCGGCGCTCTTGGCCAGGGGTGCGGAGCCGCCGCGCGCCCGGCATCGCGGTCGAAGAAGGACTGCCTGCCGCCCGTCGACAAACATCCAGCGCGATTCGCGAGCTAACGGGTTTGAACGTGTCGGTCGACCTCTCATTACCACTGAACGCCATCGGACGGCCGCTGCAAGATTCGATTCGCGAATTGCGGCGCGGCTATCAGTCGGTATCCGAGTGCCTTGAACAGACCCTGGCTGACTGCGAGCAGCGGGGCAGCGACTTGGCGGACTGCCGGCGTCAACTGGCCGAGGCCCGCCGCAGTCTCTCCGAGTATGAACGGCAGCTCGCCGAACGCGTCCGGGCCGAGAATGAACTTTCCGGCCGTTGCGGAAGCATCAAAAAGCAGCTCGACGCCAAGAGCGCCGAACTCACGCAGGCGCAGGAAAAGATCATTCAGCTGCAGGGCGAGTGCGAGCAGAATCGCCAGCGGCTGGAAATGGCGGCCGAGCAGGCGCAGCATCTGCGCTCGCAAGTCGAGCGGCTGGAGCGTGACTATCGCGAAGGTCGCGAAGAGCTAAGCCAGTTGCGCGGACAGTTCGCCCCCTTGGCCGAAGCCGCGGCGGACGCCGTGCGGCTGCGCGGCGAATTGTCGGCCGCACAAAGCGACCTGGTACGGCTCCGTGAGCAGGTGACCAGCGGCGGCGGTGGTGAAGCACAGTCGCAACTTGTGAATCTGCAGAACGAGCGGATTCAGCTCCAAACCGAACTGGAGTCGCTGCGACACCGAGCCTCGGAGCTGAGCGACTCGCTGGCCGAACAAAAACGGCAGGCCGACAGCGAACGTGATCGCTGGAGCGAAGAGCTGCGGCACATGCGTCAGATCATGGAGCGGCAGACCGAAGCCTGGACACAGCGTGCGGCGCAGGCCTCGGAAGACGCCGCTGCACTGGCGGCCACGCGCGAGCGACTGGCCGTGGCCGAAGCGGAGATCAACCAGGGGCGCGAGCGCCTGTCGCTACAGTCGCAGCAAACCGAACAACTGCGCGAGGAAATCCACCGGCTCGAGTCGCAGCGTGAAGCCGCCCGCGACGAGCTCTCACAACTGCGCGGACAATTTGGCCCGTTGAGCGAAAGCGCCGCCGATGCGGCGAGACTTCGCGGCGAGCTTTCCGCGGCGCAGGTGGAAATCGCCCGGCTGCGGGACGAGCTTTCCAGTCCGGCCGACACTTCGGAACTGCAGTCGCAACTGTTCACGATGCAGAACGAACGGCAACAGCTCCTCGGCGAACTGGAGTCGCTGCGCCGCCGCGCCGCAGATCTGGCTGAAGCGCTCGACGAGCAAAAGCGACTGGTGCTGGCTGAACGCGAGCAGTGGAGCGAAGAGCTGAAGCACGTCCGCGAATCGCTCGACCGGCAGAGCGCTGCCTGGGCCGAGCGCGGCGAGCAGAACGCCGTCGACGCAGAAGCCCTGAATGCGGCCCGCGAGCGTGCGATCCAGGCCGAAGCCGAGATCGTACACAGCCGCGACCGGTTGCAATTACAGGTGGAGCAGAACAGCCAGCTGCGCGAGGAGATTGAACGCCTCGAAGCGAATCGCGAAACGTCCCGCGACGAACTGGCTCAGCTTCGCGGACAGTTTGGCCCGCTGGCCGAGAGTGCCGCCGAAGCCGCTCGACTGCGCGGAGAACTTTCGGCGGCTCAAAGCGAAATCGAACGCCTACGACTGCAGGTCGCCAGCCCCGCGGAGTCGGCCGAGCTCTCGCAGGAGCTGTTCGCCAGCCAGTCGGAACGTCAGCGGTTGCAAGGCGAGCTGGAAGCGATTCGCCAGCGGGCCAGCGATCTCACCGAGCAGCTTGCCGAACAACAGCGCCAGGCGGCCGCCGAACGCGATGCCTGGGGCGAAGAGCTGCGGCATCTGCGCGAGACGCTGGAACGGCAGTCCGAGACCTGGGCCGCACGCGCGGGTCAGCCGGGCGACGAGTCGGCCGTGGCGGTTGAGCTGTCTGCCGTGTCGGCCAGGCTGAATGCCGCACAGACCGATTTGGCCGCCAGCCAAAAACAGCTTCAGTTGCAGATGGCGACTAACGAAACGCTGCAAACCGAACTCGCGGAACTGCGCGCGGCCTGGGATGTTGCCCAGCAGGAACTGGATCGCTTGCGGAGCCGGTCGCAAGCGACGGGTGTGGTCGACTCGGCCGAAGCCGAGGCACTGCGTGTCGAACTCTCGGCGGCGCAGCATGAGATCCTGCAGCTTAGCGAGCGACTTGCCTCGACGGCCGATGCCGGACCGCTGCAAGCGCAGCTGCAGGAAGCCGCAAATGAACGACGCCAACTCGAAAACGAACTCGACTTGTTGCGGCATCGCGGAGCAGAGCTCATCGAACAGCTTGCCGAGCAGAAGCGGACCGCCGCGGCCGATCGCGAGAACTGGAGCGAAGAGCTGCGACAGTTGCGCAAAGCTGTGGAGATGCAATCCGCAGCCCTGGCGCAGCGCGAGAACGTTGGTCCGATGGTCCCAACGCACCCCAACACCATGACACCGCCGCCATCCGACCCGGCCCGCGCGACGCAGCCGCACGGGACAAGCAGCCGAGCCGAAGAGAGCGTGCTCGGCTCGGTGATGGAACAATTTGAGTCCCTGCAAAAGAGCAAGGTCCGCAAGCTCGCGCCCAAACGATAGGCGCGCGTGCGAAACACCCCAGCGTAAGAGTGAGGCCCCGCTTATGCGAACGACCAGCCCCGACAGTCAGACCGGCGTTTTCTCCCGGCTGCCCGAGTGGTTCAACAATTGGCTTGGAGCCAGCGGTAGCTCGCGCATGAAGAGAGAGGCCGACGCCTCGATGCAGGCGGCCATTGCAGCCGTTGTGGAGCAGGAGGACGAGGCTCCGCTGGCGCCGCTGCGCACAGGGCGCGAGATCGAATCCGTGGTCGACGAGATGCTCGCCCAGGGGCGGTACGCACTGCTGCTGCGGCCGCAACTGATCGGCAATCTGTCGCCCGAACAATTGGCCCGGACGCGCGCGGCGCTGGCCGACGGGATGGGCCTTGTGCCCGAGGGTTTCGTCACGCTGCGTCCACCGTTCACCGACGAGTCGGCCGGCGAAGCGCCGCCGTTGCGGCTCGAGGCGTACTACCTCGACCGCTACCCGGTGACAAACAGTCAGTACGCTCACTTTGTGGCCAGCGGCGGCTACGAGCAGATGCAAATCTGGGATCCCGAGATCTGGGCCGCGCTGCTCGATTTCGTCGACACGACGGGTCACCCTGGCCCGCGCAACTGGAAGAACGGCCGCTTTCCCCGCGGCGAAGAACATCATCCCGTGGCCGGCGTCTGCTGGTACGAGGCCGTGGCCTATGCCCGCTGGATCGGCAAACGACTTCCCAGCGATGCGGAATGGGTGAAGGCCGGTAGCTGGCCCGTATCGATTCCTGGTCACCCCCTGCTCTCACGACGTTACCCGTGGGGCGAAGCGATGGACCGTTCGCGGGCGAACCTGTGGGGTTCCGGTCCCGGTCGCACGGTGAGCGTGTTCGAGTTTCCTTCCGGAGTAAGCGTGGGGGGCGTGCATCAGCTGATCGGCAATGTCTGGGAGTGGACAGCCGACGCCTTCAACCTGAACAGCACCGACGCACCGGCCTCCTCGGTGCAAACCAAGATGAAGAGCATCCGCGGCGGGGCATTCGACACCTACCTGGACGGCCAGGCGACCTGCCAGTTCCAGAGCGCGGACGTGGCGCTGACGCGGAAGCACAACATCGGCTTCCGCTGCGCGATCCATCTGAACGATCTGGCGGATTGGCGCGAGGAGTCGGCCGACGAGGCCGACGAAACCGAAAACAACTCGTTTGCGGAGAACCCGTCATGAATCGCGGCGTCGCGCTCGAACTAGACAGCCTTCGGTTGGCCCACTACGGCAATCAGATCAGTTGCTTGATCTGCGCCGAGGGCAATACACCGGATGCCGAATACTGCCGAAATTGTTTTGCGCCGATGATCCTGGCGCATCAGGCCCAGTCACATGCCAGCAAGCCGGTGATGTTCGCGGCGCTGGGCCCCAGCGGCGTGGGCAAAACGGTGTACCTGGGAATGCTGCTCGACATGCTCTCGAGGCAGCCGAAACATTTGCAACTGGCCGCCCGGGGCGGATTCTCCGTGACGCTCCAGCACAACACGATCGGCGCGCTTTCGCGCTGCGAGTTCCCCACGAAGACGCCCAACGAACCGGATCGCTGGAATTGGGTGCACTGCCAGCTCCGCAGCGCCAAGCAGAAGCAACCCGTCGAGATGGTGATTCCGGATATGGCCGGCGAGGCCTTGTTCGAGGAAGTCGACCATCCGCATTCCTATCGCGTGATCCACTCGCTGCTCAGCCGCTGCGACGGCGTGATGATTCTGATCGACGGCACGAAGCTGCAGGCCGGCTCGCTGGATGAGGATTACTTCACGATGAAGCTGTTGAGCCATCTGACCGAATTGACGACCGATCCGAAGCGGCCCTGGTCGTCGCGCCCCGTGGCATTGATCTTCAGCAAGGCCGATCAGTGTGAATCGTGCTTCGAAGACCCGCAGGCGTACGCCCAGCGGCATGCGCCGGGACTCTCGCGGATCTGCACTCAGAAGTTTCGGCGGCATCGGTTCTTTGCGGCGGGCGTGGCAGGAGCGATCGCCAACCGGCCCGTACGCGGCAATCCCTCGCACATGGTTCCGCTGCGCGTGGAACCGCGCGGCATCATCGAACCGTTTGAGTGGCTGGTGGACAACCTGCGCGGTTAGCACGAGGAAGCGCTGCGGGAGTTGCACGGACGGGCTGGCGACAACTTCATCCATAGACGAACGCAATCGGCAAACTGGGGCCTCTCGTGCAAATTGAACAAGCGGTATTCACCTCGGCAAAAACTGATCGGGCCCAGGGCTATCAACTCCTGAGCCGTAGCCCGCACCTGAGCGAGGCCGACGCTCGCGAGCTTTCAGTCTGGGCACCATCTCACGGATCTCTGCTCGAGCCGGGCGAAGCGGCCACGAGCGCCAACTGCTTTCGGCTTTCGAGCGGGGCCTTTTGCGTTTCGCGAACTTCGCAGGCCGGCGCGGAATACAGCGGCCGCGGCGAGCTGATCTACACGCAGTTCCTGATCGTGCCGCCGGACATCATGGTCCGGTTTGCAAACAATCCGTTCGCGATCCTGCGGGCCGCCTCGGCCACGGGTGACTTGTGCGTGCGAGACAACTCGCCGGAAGCACTCCCTCCCTTGCAGCTTGCCGGGAGAGCACCGGTGGTCGACCTGAGCCTGGTAGCGCAGCTTGCACGTGAGCCAGGTCCGGCGGCGATGGCCGTTTTTCTCGAGCAAGCTGTGGCGAGCGAGCGGCTGGCGATTTATAGCGAGACGTCGGTGGAGCAGCTTGTGGCCGGGCTATTGAACTTGCTGCCGGTCGAGTGTCGGACGGCGTTTTCATTCAGCACGGGATTGAAGTTCTCCACGCTGCGGAACGTGCGATTGTGTGCGATGTCGGCTGACGAGTCCGAGTGGCGCAGCATTGCCCGGCACGGCGTGACAACGCTCAAGATTGACCATCAGACCGACTCGCAGGAACAGCGCAGCGGCTGGGCCGGCTGGATCGAGGAGGTGTTGCGCACGGGCAAGCTTTCGGTTCTGGCGGCGGAACTTGAGCAACCTCGGCCGGGGCTAACCTGCCTCGAACTTGACTCGCTAGGGACTCGCTTGCTGGCGAACTTACACGCGGGTCATTCCCCGAAACCGGCAATCGCGACGAAAGCCTCGCCGCCGCGGACGGCGCCAGCCAGGACTCAACAGCGGGCGGATCAGCCGCATCCGCAACACACCAGCAGCATGGCCTTGGAAGAACCCGGGCGCGCCAGGGAGCTGGATCAACTTGCCGAGCGGCTGTCGCAGCAGCCGGCGCCGATCCTGGAGATGCTGGAAAAGATCGACGACCTGGTGTTTGCGGCGATCGCCGGCGATACCGGGGCGCTGGCGGAGCTGGAAGTGCTCTGGCCACTCACGGCGTCGGAGCTTGAGCCGGAGCTCGTCGAGCAGACGCGCGAGCAGTATCTCCGCTGTGCGCTGTCCCTGTGCGGCGACTCGGCCGAAGGCATCGGAGCTCGTCCAGAACGGGCGCTGGCCGCGGTTGACGTGCTGTGCGTGCTGTTTGAAGAGTAACCCTTACGACTTCGATTCGATCAGTTCCCAGAACTTGTCGAACAGGTAGTCGCTGTCGTGCGGGCCGGCGGAAGCCTCCGGGTGATACTGCACGCTGAAAGCCGGGAGTTCCCGGTGGCGAACGCCTTCGATGGTCTCGTCGTTCAGATTGCGGTGCGTCACCTTGAGGCACCTTGGCAGGTTGTCTTCGCGGACCGCGAAGCCGTGGTTCTGCGAAGTAATCTCCACGCGGCCCGTGTCCAGATTCTGCACGGGTTGATTTGCACCGCGGTGCCCGAACTTCAGCTTGAACGTCTCGGCCCCGCAGGCCAGACTCAGTAGTTGATGCCCCAGGCAGATGCCGAAGACCGGCGTCTTGCCGAGCAGTTCGCGAATCGTACCGATCGCGTACTCAAGCGGCTCGGGATCGCCGGGACCGTTGGAGAGAAACACGCCGTCGGGTTTCTGCGCCAGGACGTCGGCCGCCGTGCTCGTGCCGGGAAGAACCGTGACCTTGCAACCTTGATCGCACAGGTGCCGGGCGATGTTCCACTTCATGCCGTAATCGAGGGCTACGATGTGCCGGGTGTTGGTTCCGGTTGGACCAGCACCACCGAGTTTGGCCCACGAGCTGAGACGCTCCGTCCAATCGACCGGCCCGTCGGGCACGACCTCGCGCACCAAATCGCGACCCACGAGGCCGGGGCTCTGCCTGGCTTTCTTCACCAGGCTCGCATCATCCAGATCGCTGCTCGAAAGCACACCCTTCAGAGCGCCGTGCTCGCGAATCCGACGGACAAGGGCCCGGGTGTCGATGCCCGCGATGCCGACAACCCCATGTTTGGCAAGGTAATCATCCAGCCGGCCGCCCGAGCGGAAGTTGCTGGCGATCGAGCTGGCGTTGCGGACGATGAAGCCGGACAGGTGCGGTTTGGCGCTTTCCAGATCCTCGTCGTTGACGCCGTAGTTGCCGATTTCGGGATACGTCATCGTGACAATCTGACCGCGGTAGCTGGGATCTGTGAGGATCTCCTGATAACCGGTCATCGAGGTGTTGAAGCAGACTTCACCGTCGACTTCGCCCGTGGCGCCGAATGACTCGCCTGTGAACACCGTTCCATCTTCGAGAGCTAGTTTGGCAACTTTCATGCGTGTGTGCGTTGGGGTGACCTTGTCGCGCTCGCGCGCGGTAAAGCGTTATGGCTGTAGTGATCAGGACCGGCGGAGCGAAAGCAGCACTAAAGTTTCTAGCACTGCTAGCCCGATACGCACAGTACGGCTGTGGGTCTCCGAGTCAGCGGCCTTGAGTCGCTTTCCCGGACAGCCAACTGAGAGGGTTCTTGCCCCGGCGAGCAGGAGCCCTCTTTTTTTGCGCGCCCGCTCGGCCAGCAGGCTCCAAGTGGTGTAAAATCCCGGGCATTATACAGCGATCTTGGCCCGTCGAATAGGATCGCGCCCGAAGCGGATTTCGGCGTTCGGCGAGCGAATTTCAGCTTGCGGCTTTTCTTGCCCCGCGGCGGGACTTATCCTGATCGCTGCCGTCCGCCAGCCGCGGGCAGCGAAGTCCTTCCCGCTCAGCCCACCTTCCTCGCCCGGAGCTTTCTCGATGATTCGCTACGCGCGCCCCCGTTTGCTCTGTGTCTTCGCTCTCTCGATGGTCGCGGCTTCGGTGGCGTGGGCTGCCGATCCGCCGTCGACCGTCGTGCCTGTGCCGCGCGAAGGGGGCTGGATCCAGCGTCACAACAGTTTCAACGACCGAGTGAAGCAGGGTGATGTCGATCTGCTGTTGATTGGCGACTCGATTACGCAGGGTTGGGAAGGGAATGGGAAGGACGCCTGGGCCAAGCACTACACGCCGCGTAAGGCCGTGAACCTGGGTATCGGTGGCGATCGAACCCAGCACGTGCTGTGGCGGCTGCAGAACGGCAACATCGCCAATATCAAGCCGAAGCTGGCCGTGCTGATGATCGGGACCAACAATTCGAATGGCAACGACAACACGGCCGAAGAGACTGCCGCGGGCATTGAAGCGATCGTCACGAACCTGCGCGACAACCTGCCCGAGACCAAGGTGCTGATTCTGGCCATTTTCCCCCGCGGTGAGAAGCCGAACCCCCAGCGTGAGAAGAACGCCAAGGCGAGCGAGATCGCCTCGAAGCTTGCCGACGGCCAGAACGTGTTCTTCCTGGACATCGGCCAGAAATTTCTCACTGAAGACGGTACGCTGACCCGCGAGATCATGCCGGACTTCCTGCACCTCTCGCCGCAGGGTTACACGATCTGGGCCGAAGCAATCGAGCCGGAAGTGGCCAAGCTGATGGGCGAGACGAAGTAGGTTCCGCCGCCGTCACATTCGACGACTGCCCTGAAACCAGCGGACGAAATCGCGCACGCCTGCGGTGATGCCGACCCTCGGGTGATAGCCCAGCAGACGCCGGGCTTTCGAGAGGTCCGCGCAGGTGATCGGCATATCGCCCGCAAATGCCGGACGGAAGTCGATCTTGGCCGCCGCGCCGAGTTCGCTTTCGAGCAGCCGGATCAGGTCGAGCATCGCAATGGGCTCGTGATGCCCCAGGTTGATCGCCTGGCCAACTGCGCCTTCGGCGGTTAGCGTGGCGAGGATTCCATCGCAGACGTCACTGACATGGGTGAAGTCGCGGAGGTAGCTGCCGTCGCCAAACAGCGGAATCGGCCGGCCCGCGGTGATTGCCGTGGCGAAGACATGAATCGCCAGATCGGGCCGCATCCGCGGTCCGTAGACGCTGAACGGCCGCACGGAGACGGTCGGCACGCCGTGCACCTGATGATAGTGCCGGGCGGCAAGTTCCGCGGCCTGTTTGCTCACCCCGTAAGGACTGAGGGGCACGCCGAGCGGCGAATCCTCGACAAAGGGTACCGGCGAACCCGAACCGTAAATCGTCGACGACGAAGCGAATACGAACCGTTTGACGGGAAATCGCCGGGCCGCTTCGAGCAGGATCAGCGTGCCGTGCACGTTGGCGTGCTCGTACACCAGCGGCCGCTCAAGACTGGTCCGCACGCCGGCATATCCGCCCAGATGAACGATGTGCTCAAAGTCTCCCTGGCCGAACAGCTCCACGACCAGCCTCTCGTCGCAGATCGATCCCTCGACGACACGTACCCGGTCGGAAGCGGCAAAGCCGGCGACATTCGCCCGTTTGAGCGCGGGGTCATAGTAGTCGTTGAAATCATCAAGGCAGACGATGCGGGCGCTCGTGTCGCGCGCGAGCAGGCGCTCGACGAAGTGGCTGCCAATGAAGCCGGCGCCGCCGGTGACGAGAACGTTCATTGCGAACCGCAGTTCGAAGGAAAGGGATGCATCCGGACGAGCTTGTGCAAGACTGCGTCGGGCCTACTGCATTTTAGCTACTGGGAAGTCACGTCGCCCGGGTGCTTCGCCGACGGCGTTTTGCGAGGGTGAGACTTTTCCGTCGCCAGCGAGAGGATCACGCCCAGGGCCGAGAATGCTTCGCGAGGCGAGATTTTCGATTTGCCATGGACTCGGTCGACAAACGTGATGGGGGTCTCGGACATGCGTGCCCCGAGCAGCTTGAGTCGCCAGAGAATCTCCTCCTGGAACGAATAGCCACGCGAGCGGATCGCGTCGAAATCGACCTGAGCCAAGAGCGACGTGCGGTAACAACGATAAGCCCCGCTGCAGTCCCGCACGTCGAGGCCCAGTAGCCGGCGGGCGTAGGCGTTCACGAGCTTGCTCATCGCCTGGCGGTGGAGCGGCCAGCCTTCGACGGCACCTCCCGCGACGTACCGCGAGCCAATCATCACGTCCACGGGCGTGCGATCGACGGGCTGCATACCGGCGATCAGGGCCGGCAAATACTTGGGATCGTGGCTGAAGTCGGCGTCCAGGTTCAGCACGTACCGGTAGCCGTGCTCAATCGCGTAACGCATGGCCGCGACGATGGCCGTGCCGAGGCCGAGCTTGCCGCTGCGATGCAGGACGTGCAAACGGGATTCGCGCTCCCGCTGTTCATCGCACCAGCGACCGGTGCCGTCGGGTGAGTTGTCGTCCACGACCAGCACGTCCACCTCGGGCGCAGCATCCAGGATTGCCGAGACGAGCCGCGGCAAATTCTCGATCTCGTTGTAGGTGGCCACGGTGACGAGCGTCGCGCGGGCCTCGTCGGCATTCAAAACGAACGGCACTCCAAAGTCGGTCGTGGGCGTCGCAAGGTTGGTCAGCATAGCAAGTTGCCGCTTGGACAGGACCGGGGCTGGCAGGCTTCCCTATCGGCCGGGTTCGCCGCTATCTACAATCTTAGGTTGCCCCGGCGCCCGAAGTCCTACAACCGTCCCGCCCACTCCATGAGCGTTTCCGCGGAAACTGTCGTGCCGCAATCGGCGGCCGGCCCTTGCGCCAATCCGCGATCCACCTCCGGCGACCCAGCGATTTACGGCCGCACGTTCTGGATCACGTACGTCGGCAACATGGCGTTCACGATCGCCATGGCACTGATGTACCGCTATGCCGACTTCGTGCTTTACCTGGGCGGCACCGAGTGGAACGTCGGCCTGATTGTCGGTGCGGGGATGATTGGCAGCCTTTCGATGCGGCTGTTTCAGGGCTTTGGCATCGACCACCTGGGCGCGCGGCGGATCTGGCTGTGGTCGAACGTGGCTTTCGTGGTCGTGCTGCTCGCGCATCTCTTTGTGACGAGCGCACACGGACCTGCGATTTTCATCCTGCGGATCTGCTACGCGACCAGCGTGGCCGGCTGGTTCGGGGCGTCGATCACGAGCATCTCGCGCAGCTTGCCCCTCCCGCGAACGGCCGAGGTGATTGGCACGCTCGGCACCTCGGGCTTCATCGGGATGGCGGTCGGCCCGCTCCTGGGGGACCTGTTCTGCGGGCATGAGCCGATCACGCGTGGCAACCTGAATGCGATGTTCCTGGTGGCAGCCGCACTGGGAACCGTGGCGCTCGTCTGCGCGCACCTGGCGACACGGCACGAGCCGCCACCGCGACGCCGCAAACGGCCGCCGATGATCTGGCTGCTGACGCGCTATCATCCCGGCAGCGTGATGCTGTTGGCAGTGGTGATGGGCGTGGGCCTGGTGATTCCCACGACGTTCCTGCCTACGTACATCGAACAGTACGGCCTGCAGCACACCGGATTGTTCTTCATGGCGTACAGCGGGACCGCGTTCCTAGCGCGGTTGGGAACTCGGAACTTTCCGAGCACGGTCGGCATCCGGCCGATGATCTACATCGGTTTGGCCACGCTGGCCGTGAGCTTTCTGTTGTACCTCCCAGTCACCAGCCAGTGGGGGCTGTTGCTTCCCGGCGTGTTCGCGGGTATTTCGCACGCGGTGCTATTTCCCAGCGTGACGGCCCAGGGGAGCACGTCGTTTCCGGCGCGCTATCGCGGTCTGGGGACCACGCTGATGCTCGCCTCGCTCGACATGGGGATGTTGATCGGCAATCCGCTCGTGGGTCGGATGGTCGAGTTCAGCCACGCCGCCGGTTGGCCTCCCTATTCGACGACGTTCGTCACGTTGGCGGTGGGAGTTTCGCTGGTGGGGATTTGCTACGCCCTGTTTGCCAAAAGATAGGATCATCGCGTGGCTGCGAAGAAGTCATCGCCGGCTTATGACACTGATCTCGCCTTCATCCACGATGCGGGTTTTGGCCACGTGGCCCGGGCCGCGGCGGATGAGCTGCTTGCCAGGCTGAAGAAGCCGCAGCTAAAGTCGGGCACGGTCGTCGAACTGGGTTGCGGAAGCGGCATTCTCTCGGAGCGCGCCGCTCAGGCAGGCTACGACGTTGTTGGATTCGACATCTCGCCCGCGATGGTCGAGCTGGCAAGGAAGCGAGTGCCAGCCGGCAAATTCTTATGCCAGTCGTTCGTCGATGCAGAACTGCCGTGCTGCGTGGCGGTGAGCGCGGTGGGAGAAATCTTCAACTACCTGTTCGACCGCCGCAATTCACTCAGCACAGTCAGCAAAGTCTGGCGGCGCGTGTTTACGTCACTGGTACCCGGCGGCGTGCTGCTGTTCGACATCGCGCTCGTGGGGCGGATTCCAGCAGGTAAGTTTCGCACCTACTCCGAGACCGACGACTGGGCCTGTTTGTACGAAGGCATCGAGCAGGCGGAGAGAAAGACTCTCGAACGTCACATCACGACGTTTGTGCGCGAGGGGGAGACTTTTCGCCGCGCGAAGGAGTTGCACCGACTGAAGCTTTATGACCGCGATGAGCTTGTCGAGTCGCTCGAGAAGATCGGCTTTCGGGTGCGAACGCTGAAGGCTTACGGTGAGTGGAAGTTCCCGCCGGGATGGCTGGGTTTTGCGTGCGTGAAGCCCCGTTAACGGCCGCGGCAGGCCGTCGCGGGCTTATTTCCCGACGATTGTTCGGTAGTACTCGATCGAGCGCTTTAGGCCGTCTTCGAACGTGACTTGCGGTTCGTAGGCCAGGCACTGACGGGCCTGCGTGATGTCGGCCAGGCTTTCTTTTACATCGCCCACTCGCGCTGCGGCGTGCACGGGTTTGATCGAGGTGCCGAGGTATTCGTTCAGCAGGCCGATGAGCTGCAACAGGCTCGTCGAGCGACCATTGGCGACATTGAAAGTTCGGCCGCACACGAGTTCTGGCTTGGCATCTGCGGCGAGCAGGTTTCCGTGCACCACGTTTTCGACGAACGTGAAGTCACGCGACTGGTGCCCGTCGCCATAAATCGTCGGTTGACGGCCGGCGAGCATGGCGGTGATGAATAACGGAATCACGGCCGAGTACTGGCTATTCGGATCCTGCCGCGGTCCAAAGACGTTGAAGTAGCGGATGCAGACGGTTTCGAACCTGTATGTGGACCAGAAAGCCTGGCAATAAGACTCACCGGCGAACTTCGCGGCGCCGTAGGGCGAGATCGGAGCTGGCAGATCGGTTTCGCGTTTGCTGCTGGTGGGCTGATCGCCGTACGCGCTGCTCGAAGCGGCGTACACCAGGCGGCGGACACCCGCCTTGCGAGCTTCGTCTAGCATCGTAAGCGTGCCGGTCACACAGGCGGCATTGGTGGCCAACGGATTTTCGACGCTGCGCGGCACCGAGGCGAGCGCGGCTTCGTGAAAGATGCAATCGACGCCTTTCACAGCTTTGGCAACGGCCTGCGCGTCGGTGATGTCGCCTTCGATCAGTTCAATGCCGCTGCCGGCGGCCGCGACATTCGACTTGTGCCCCGTCGACAGGTCGTCCAGCACGCGAACTTTGTCGCCACGCGCCACGAGCGCCTGAGCAATGTTCGAGCCAATGAACCCGGCGCCGCCAGTAACCAGAAACGTCCGCATGAAAGGAACCTCGCAAGGTCGCTATGCCGGCCGAAAGAGCTCGGCGTGGGGCTTTGAATTCTAGTTTACTGCCCAGAGGCGCACCACCGCCATTATCGCGGAGATATGCACCATCGGCGGCAGCGCAACAGCGGTCCTTGACGACGATTGGATTAGTCGTTGACCACGATGGAGCCGGCCACGTTCGCCCCGCCTGCCCGGAGGGCGTTGACCGCGGCGGTGGCGTTGGAGCGGCGCGTGTGTAGCCGCGAGAGCACGAAATAAACCGCGTCGCAACGGGCGGCCAGCCAGAGGGTTTCCGGCTCGGCCTGATTGGCGGGGCCGATCAGCACCGCCCGGTAGAGCGGCCGCAAGGCGCTCCAGCCGAACTGCGGACGCTCAAACGTGGGCACCTGTCCGCTGCCGCGGGCCACGAAGTCGATCCGGGCGACGTTCGTCGGATGAATCAGGTCGGGCCACTGGACCTGGCCGAGCATTGCTTCGACCATGCCGGCCCCGGGGCGGGAAACTTGCTTCGACAAGCGACCTTCGCGCAACTCGCCATCGATGAGAAGCACGTCGCCCGCCAGTTGCAGGGTGAACGCATGAGCGAGTTCGGGCATCGAGAAACACGCATCCGAGCCGCGATCCGCCGAGACAAACAACAGCACGTTGCTGTAATTGTTCGAACCCTGATCACAGATTCGAGCAGCCGCCTCGAGGTAGTACTCCGCGGGCTCACCGACAATTGGCAGCGTGCAGCTTTCGAACGCGGGAGCATGGACCGCCGGTCGGCGCGGCGCCGGCGCCGGAGACAACGTTTTGGGCAGGGACGCTGCTGGTGCGCCGATGACGGCGGAAGGGAGTGCTTCGAGCGGGTCTTCGAGCACCAGCGGCGGCAGGCCGAACATTTCGACCGCGTCGTCGACAAGAGACGTGGCGTCGTCCAGCAACTTATGCCAATTGATGGGCGAAATGGGCGCTTCGACAGGCGGTTCGGCCGATTTTTCAACTGCGGCTGCCGTTTCGGGAGTCTGCGGAGCAGCAGGCGGATCGATAGGCGTCCGCGCGTCCAGCGCTTTGAGTGCGTCGAGCATCCGTCCCATGCCGGTCGTCTCCCAGTGGCTTCTAGCCGCGACGAAGTTTCGAGAAGAGCTGCCGAAACTCTCCCGGCCGCGGCTTACTCGCAGTCGCGGGCCGCCTGGGCAGCGGCGTTTCCTCGATTACGATCTTGGTCCGCTCGGCGGGCGGCAGCGCGATCGGTTTGACTGCCGGTGGCGGGGACGCTGGTGGCACGGGTGCGGCAATCTTCTCGACGCTGGGCGGTAAGTCCGGTTGCGTCGCCGCGGAAAACGTGAACTCGATTGCCGCGGTCCCGGTCTCCTCCGGATCGTCAGGCAGCACCGGGTCGCTCGCCGCGGCAAAGGTCTGGATCGTGATGGCCGGCTCCGCGATGTTCGGCTGAATTGTGCCCGCCGAGTTGCCTGGCGGCTGCGCGCGCCGGGTTTCCAGCAGCGTGCCGATCTGACGACCTTCCCAACTACTGACACGGGGCGCGTCGGCGAAGATCTCGACGTCGGCGGCGTACTGGTTCAGCACAAGTTCCTCTTCCGCAAACTCCTCGCTGAACGGATCGCCGAATTCGGGGAAGTCGAGATCGACTTCCGGCTCGAGCATCTTGGCCGGCATCTTCGCTTCACCAATCGGCTCGACGTGCAGGACTGGCCGGGCGATTGGCAATGCCGGCTGCTGGGCGGGTCGTTCGTCATGCCGGAAGGGAATTGCGTCTGGCGCATCGCCCTCATCGTGCAGATGCCCGAACTCGACGATGGCGCTGCCGCCATCTTCACACACCGCGCCCGCTGTCCAAGGCGCGGGAAGCTGCTGCAAGTCGGCCCAGGCCTCTTCGATGGCTTCGCAAGTGAGTTGCGACTCTCCGCCAAGCGAGGCGAGCACCAGGGCATGATCGCAGATCTGGTTGATCAGACGCGGAATGCCGTCGGTCGCGCGATACACGCTCTGCAGGGCTTCGTCGTCGATCAAGCGGGCCGGATCGCCGCCGGCGCTGGCGAGTTGAGCGCGGACGTAGCCGTAGGTCTCGGCACGATTCAGGGGTTCCAAGTAACAGCGAGCAGCGATCCGCTGCGCGAAGGACTGCAACTTGGGGCTGGCGAAACGCTCTTCGAGCACTGGGCCGCCCGCGAGCACGACCCGGACGCGCGGCTCTCCGTTGCGAATCAGGTTCGTGATCAGCCGCACTTCGTCCAGCAGTCGGAATGGCAGCGAGTGAGCCTCGTCAATAATTAACAGCAAACCCTGGGGTCCATCGGCGGCTGGTTCGAGGAAGTCGATCAGCGAGAGACGCAGTTCGCCCTCGTCGAGGCCGCGGTATTCGAGCCCCAGGTCGTAGTGAACTTGCTGCAGCAGGGCCTGACAGGACTTCAGCCGACCGCCGGTTAAAAAGGCCACCGCGAAGGGACCGTTGAACTTCTCGGCCAGCAGGTGACAGAGCAGGGTTTTGCCGGTGCCGGGAGGGCCAATCACCAGGCCGGGGCCTTCACCGCGTTCGATCACCCGTTCCAGTGACCGCCGAGCGTTTTCGCTCACTTCGGTGGGGTAATAGTTCTTTGGTTGCGGCACGGCAGAGAACGGGCGGGTGCGGAATTTGAAGAAGGCCTCGTACATCACCCGTACTCCCTAACTTATCTAGTCGCAATCCTTTAACACCGCGCGCGGCGCATTCGACTCTTTATGGTTCGGCATCCGCAGCGGAAAGTCTCCACCCGCATCGGCCGCGCGCGGCAAGGTCGCTTGCGACCACTCCCCAGGGGCAAGGGGGAATCTAGAGGCCGAACCAGGAGCGAAGGGTACCGACCGGATCGCTCAACAGGTGCAGGACGGCGTCGAAATGAACGACCGCGTAAGCGACGGCGCCGAAAAGCGCGAGTGCTAATGTGATTTGACCAAGCAGGAAGAAGCCGCGTCGCATGCCAGCGTCGGTGGCACGCGAGTTTCTCACTCCAAAGGGAACGATGCCCACGACCGGAACCGCAAGGGAAGCGGAAACTTCGTCGGCGCTGGCAAACAGCGGGTCCGACGTGGCGCGGGCGAGACGAACTGCGGCTAGAGCCGCCAACATCACGGCCAGTGCGAGCGAAGCCAGCGCCAGGGTTTGAGTGCGGGAAGCCTGTTCGTGATGCGAGTCAGCTAGGACCGTCGCAGACGAATCGGCCGCTTGATGTTCGACTTTAGGTTCCGTCGGGGAGTGGGATTGGACCCGGTCGGGTGATGGCGCGGCCATTTCGTCGCGCGCCGCGGGGCTGTGCAGCAGCAGATTGGTAACCGCGGCGAGTCGGTCGGCGGCGGCGGCCTCGGCGAGGCGCGCCGATTCGAGACGCCTTTCAGCCGTCCGCCAGTTGCCTAGCAGTCGTTGATAGGAGGCGGCATCCAAGGCTGGGCCAGTTGCTGTGGAGGATTCGTCCTGGCTGGGGAGTTCGGCAACTTCCGAGGTTCGCAGTCGCCCTTGAATCGCTTCAATCCGCGAACTGACCTCGATCACTTCGGGGTGTTCTTCGGTGAGCGTCTCGAGCAACGTGACTCGCTTGGACTGCAGTTCGGCGAGTTGGGACTGGAGTTCGTGGCGGTGTTTTGTTTGCTCTTTGAGCCCCGCATCGCTGGCTGCTTCCAGGGCGGCCACCTCGCGCTGCGCGTCCAGGTGACTGGAGAGGAACTTGTCTAACGCCAGTCGAGTGCGCTGGGCCTCGGTCTGGGCGTCGAGGGTCTCCTTACGAGCCGCCGCCAGATCGTAGGTGGCCGCTTCGCGTTCCTGCAGGCCGGCGGCCGCTTGAAACTGCAACCCCTGGGCCAGCGGAGCGAAGCCCAGGCAGGTAAGTGCCACGGAGAGCAACACGCGAGTTAAACCGCCGCGCAGCAACTTGAGTGCGCGCTGGCATGCCAACAATCCCAGGGAGGTACGGTTCGCGATGGGCATTAATTCGGCTGGTCTGGGGAGGATACGGACCCGCTATCGTCATCGACGCTCGAGCTATGCCAGCTTGAAGGCACCCGGCCTGCCAGCAATCGAAAAGGTATACTTACGAGTCCGGCGCGGTGGGATTGGGAGAGATCGATGTTTCGTGTGAAAATCTGTGGCATCACTTCGGCTGCCGATGCACGGGCGGCCTGCGAGGCCGGGGCCGACGCGATTGGGATCAACTTCTTCTCCGGCAGCCCGCGCTATTGCACGCTGGCCCAAGCCCGCGAAGTTGCAGGTGCGGCACAAGCGGGGGTGTGTCGCGTCGGCGTGTTTGCGAATGCCTCGCTCGCTGAAATTCGCCAGGCGGCCGCCGAAGTGCCGCTGGATCTGGTGCAATTGCATGGCGATGAGACGCCCGAAATCATTCGCGACTTGCGGCCTCTGCCTGTGATGCGGGTGTTTCGCTTGCAGTCAGGAACCGAACCATTGTCCCGCTATCTGGACACCTGCCACCGGCTGCAGGCCTGGCCGCGGATGGCGCTCGTCGACGCGATGTCTGCTGCGGAATATGGCGGTACCGGCAAGACGCTCGACTGGCAGCTACTGGCGGCGCAGCGCAAGGCATGGCGCGGCCTGCCGCTGGTGCTTGCCGGGGGATTGAAGCCTGAGAATGTAGCCGAAGCGATTGCCGCGGTCCACCCGTGGGCCGTGGATGTGGCTAGCGGTGTCGAGGAGTCTCCGGGCCGGAAGTCCCTGAGTCTCGTGCGGCAATTCGTCGTCGCGGCCCGTGAAGCTTTTTCGCAGCAGAAGCGGACGTGAACCAGTTGGCGAGTGATGGCGGCTTGCGACCTTCGGTCTTACTGGAATATCATGGGAAGCGCGCGTCTGAGACGCCCCCTCGGTTGAGGGCGTGCAGAATTTCACTACTGATGAGTACCAAAGGAGCTTACCGTGGCCCAGGTTGAAACCCGCTTGCCGTACAAAGTGGCCGACATGAGTCTGGCCGAGTGGGGTCGCAAGGAAATCATGCTGGCCGAGAACGAGATGCCCGGCCTGATGGCGCTCCGCGAGAAGTACGGTAAGAGCCAGCCGCTGAAGGGTGCCCGAATTGCCGGCTGCCTGCACATGACGATTCAAACGGCGGTGCTCATCGAGACGCTCAAGGCGCTGGGAGCCGAGGTGACCTGGAGCAGCTGCAACATCTTCTCGACTCAGGACCATGCCGCGGCGGCCATCGCCAAGGCCGGCTTCCCAGTCTACGCCTGGAAGGGCATGTCGAACGAAGAGTTCGATTGGTGCATCGAGCAAACGCTGTTCTTCCCGGACGGTCAGCCGCTCAACATGATCCTGGACGACGGCGGCGACCTGACCGCGATGGTCCACGACAAGTATCCCGAGTTGCTCCCCGGTATTCGCGGCCTGTCGGAAGAAACCACGACAGGCGTTAATCGGCTGTACCGGATGCACGCCAAGGGCGAGTTGAAGATGCCGGCTATCAACGTCAATGACTCGGTCACGAAGAGCAAGTTCGACAACCTGTACGGCTGCCGCGAGTCGCTGGCCGACGGCATCAAGCGAGCCACCGATGTGATGGTCGCCGGCAAGGTCGTCGTCGTGGCCGGCTACGGCGACGTCGGCAAGGGCTGCGCCCACTCGATGAAGTCGCTCGGCGCCCGGGTGATTGTGACCGAGATCGATCCGATCAACGCCCTGCAGGCGGCGCTTGAAGGCTACGAAGTCACGACCATGGACGAAGCCGCCGCGGAGGGCAACATCTTCGTCACGGCCACCGGCAATCGCGACATCATTCTCGGCAAGCACATGCAGGCGATGCCGAACGACGCGATCGTGTGCAACATCGGCCACTTCGATCTCGAGATCGACATGGCCTGGCTCAACGGCCAGAAGGACGTGAAGAAGGTCGAGATCAAGCCGCAAGTCGACCGCTACACTTTCAAGGACGGCCACTCGATTATCGTGCTGGCGGAAGGCCGGCTGGTAAACCTGGGCTGTGCGACCGGGCACCCCTCGTTCGTGATGAGCAGCTCGTTCACCAACCAGGTGCTGGCGCAGCTAGCGTTGTGGAACGAAACGGACAAGTATCCGATTGGCGTGCACGTGCTGCCCAAGGCCCTGGACGAAGAAGTCGCCCGGCTGCACATTGGCAAGCTCGGCGTGAAGCTCACGAAGCTGACCGACGCCCAGGCGGACTACATCGGCGTGCCGGTCGCAGGGCCGTACAAGCCGGAAATCTATCGGTACTAAGCCGCCGGCCTCACAGGGCGGTTTGACAATCGAACAGGGCTTCGGGATAACAACCCGAAGCCCTGTTTCGTTGATAGCAGCCAGTTGCCCACCAGGTTCGGGCGTCACCACCAACGACTCTTTCTTGTAGAAGCACTGCCACCCCCATGCCAGAAATCCAAGCCTTTCGCGGACTCCGCTACGACCTCGGCCACGTCGGCTCGCTCTCGGACGTGATCGCTCCGCCCTACGACGTCATCGGTCCGGCGCTCCAGGACGAGCTCTACAAGAAGCACCCGGCCAATGTGGTGCGGCTGATTCTCAACCGCGACGAGCCGGGCGACAGCGAGGGTAACAACCGCTATTCGCGAGCGGCGCAGTTCCTGAAGAACTGGCGGAGCGAAGGCGTGCTGTTCAGCGAGGCCCAGCCCACGGTCTACGTCTATCACCAGACGTTTACCACCGGAGGCGAGACGGTGAACCGCCGCGGATTCATGATCCGCTGCCGGCTGGAACGATTCGGCGAGGGGAAGATCTATCCGCACGAAGAAACGATGTCCGGCCCCAAGCAGGACCGGCTGCTGCTGACTCGGGCCTGCCGGGCGAACCTGAGCCAGATCTTTGGACTGTTTCCGGACCCGCAGTCGCAGGTGCAGGAGCTGCTCGAGAAGGCGGCTGCCAAGGTCGCTCCGCTGGAAGCCACTGACCACCTGGGCGTCGTTCACCGGATGTGGCCGGTGACGGACGTCTCCGTGATTTCGGCCGTGGCCGGCATGATGAGCGACAAGCCGATGTTCATCGCCGATGGTCACCACCGCTATGAAACGGCCTGCAACTACCGCGATGAGCTGGTCGGTAAGAAGGGACCGCTGGAGGCCCACGACCCGGCCAACTTTGTGCTGATGATGTGCATCGGGATGAGCGACCCGGGGCTGCTGGTGCTCCCCACGCACCGGCTGTTTCGCGGTACCGAGGGGCTGACCGCAAAAGACCTTGCCGCCAAGCTGGGCGACAACTTCAAGATGCAGACCGCCGGCAAAGGCCGCACCAAGGCCAGCGAAGTCTGGGAAGAGATCGAAACCGGGGACAACCAGGGGACGCTGGGCTTCTACACCAAGGCCGATGACACCTGGACCCTGGCCACGATCACACCGGCCGGTAAGGCCAAGATGGCTGAGCTTGCCGAGGAGCATAGCGCCGACTGGCAGGGCCTGGGCGTCAGCATCCTGCACCGGCTGGTGGTCGAGAACCTGCTCGGCGGCAAGGACTGGCCGAAGCCGCGCTACGTGCACCTGGTGGACGAGGTGGTTGAGAACCTGGAAGGGGACGAGTTCTCGCTGGCCGCCCTGGTGATGCCGGCCTCGGTCGACGACATTCGCACCATCAGTCAGCACAACGAGCGGATGCCTGCCAAGAGCACCTACTTCTATCCGAAGCTGCTCAGCGGTCTGGTCATCAACCCGCTGGAGTAGCTCCGATACCCGCCCGATGCTCGGCGACGGTCCCGGCCGTTCCACGTGAAACTGTGCGGGCGGAGAGTGGCGCGAAGCGGCAACGCGATCCGCCACAGTCTGCCCAAAGCCAACAGTTTCACGTGAAACGCTTCCGCGAAGTTTCGCGCTGCTGGCACTCGCGATGCACCGGAACTGACGTTTGGCCCACCGCGCGCGCGGGCTACAATCTCCCTCCCGAGTCCTGGTGACGGATCCATTGGGCGGAGTGCTGCGCTGTGAGTCGCATTTTGTGCGTGGCAAATCAGAAAGGTGGCGTGGGCAAAACGACCACGGCGATCAATCTCGCCGGAGCGTTGGCCTACGCTGGCCGGCGCACGCTGCTGGTGGATCTCGACCCGCAGTGCAACGCCACGACAGGTCTTGGCCAGCGACCGACGGATTGCCACCCGCTCGTTTCCCGCCAGCCGCTGCGCGAGTCGCTGCGCCAGACGTGGATTCCAAACCTGGAAGTGCTGCCGGGCAGTCGCAGCTTTCAGGATGTCGAAGCGCTCAGTTCCGGCGACGCCACGCACTCGGCGACGCTCGCCCAGCACCTGGCCAGCGGGCTGAACTCGTACGACTTCGTGCTGATTGACTGTCCACCCTCGCTTGGCAAGCTCACCCAGACTGCGCTGGCCAGCGCGACTGAAGTGCTGATGCCGATCCAGTGCGAATACTTCGCGATGGAAGGCCTGGCGCAGATGATCGAAGTCATTCGGCTCGTGATGGACAGCCGGCCGGAGCGGCTCAGGTTTGGCGGAATCGTGTTGACGATGTACGACAACACGCTGGAACTAACGCACGAAGTAGATCAAGAGGTTCGCGACTTTTTCGGCGAGATCGTGTTTCGCACGGTCATCCCGCGCGACGTTGCCGTATCCGAAGCGCCCAGTCACGGGCAATGCGTCATTGACTATGCCCCCCGAGCTCGCGGTGCTCGGGCCTACGTTGAACTTTGCATGGAGGTGCTCAACACATGAATCAACCCCGAAGACTCGGACGTGGGCTCGAAGCGCTCTTGGGACGGCCGATACCGGCTGCCGAAACACCGGACGTGGTTCATCCGCCGCAGGAGCTGGCATCGTCGCCGGGCACCTCCAGCGGCGAAGGTGGGCTCCTGCAAGTGCACGTGTATGACATCGAGAACAATCCGTTTCAGCCGCGCAAGGAGTTCGACGCGACGGCGATCGAAGAACTTTCGGAAAGCCTCGAACGTCACGGCATGATCCAGCCGTTGGTGGCGCGCCGTCACGGCGAGCGCTATCAGCTGATCTCCGGCGAGCGCCGCCTGCGCGCCGCGATCAAGGCCGGATGGCAAACGGTGCCCGTGCAAGTGCGTGAAGCGGACGACCGGCAGATGAGCGAGGTGGCGATCGTCGAGAACCTGCAGCGGAAGGATCTCAACCCGCTCGAAAAAGCGCAGTCGTTCCGGCAGTACTTACAGCGCTACGGATGTACACAGGACGAGCTTGCCGGGCGGCTTTCCATCGATCGTTCGACGATTGCCAACCTGATTCGGCTGCTGGAACTGCCCGAGGCAATTCAGGCAGCGTTGCATTCAGGAACGCTCACCCAGGGGCACGCCCGAGCGTTGCTGCCGCTGGGGGATGAGCGCGAGCAAATGGCGTTCTGCCAGAAGATTCAGGACGAGGGGCTCAGCGTGCGGGCGACCGAGGAACTCGTGCAGATGGCGATCCACGATGCGGACGAGCCGCCGCTCTCGGTGGTGGGCGCCAGCGCCGCCGGTAAGACAAAGTCAAAGGCTCGACGTTCCAGCGACCAGGTTGCGGCGCTCGAACAGGAACTACGACTGGCGCTGGGGACCAAGGTCGAGATCAAACAGCGAGCCGGCGGCCGCGGGCAGATCGTGGTGCACTTCGCGAGTGTCGATGAGTTCGAGCGCCTGCGCGCGTTTTTCGTCGACGACGTGCATAGCCGCGCGGGCTGAACGACCGAATTTCAATCGGCACGGGTGAACCACAAAGCGCTACAAGTTGCCCACTACGCCGCCAACAAGGCGTCGCCGTCCACAGGTGAGCCGCGACGCGGCCACCTGTGGCACCTCGTGGCACCATCAACTTCACGCCGCAAAATCGGGACAGTCCCCTTAGATCGTCGGCAATTCGAAGCCGGCTCGGCGTGGTCGATCGAGTAGTGCATTAGCCTCGTCGTCGCTGACGAACTGCTCGCGCGCGGGATCCCACTTGAGCGGCCGGCCGACCGCGCGCGTAATATTCGCCAGGTGACAGACCGTCACCGAACGATGACCGATTTCGACGTCGGCCACGGGCTTTTCGCGCGTGCGCATGCAGTCGAGCCAATTCTGCAAATGCCATCGCGCCTGCCACAGCGCGAGGTTATCGCTCCACTTTCTTTCCTCTTCGGCAATGTCCAACTTCTTCTTGAGCGCTTCGGCAATGTCGAGCGGGTTCGAAGTGAACTTGTTGCGATTGATTTCGATCTTCCCCTTCTCGCACGTGAACACCGCGCCGCCCATCGGCCCGCGGCCCGACTCGCTGATGAAGCTCACCGGCACACCACTCGTGTAGATCATTTCAACCTGGCCGTTGGGACCCTCACTGAGCGGCTTGAGCTCCACCGGGCCGGTGTCGTCCATGCCGAGGGCCCACTGGATCTGATCGACGCCGTGCGCGCCCCAGTTGGTCATCTCACCGCCCGCGAAATCGCGCCACCGCATCCAGGCCATCCAGTCGCCGTGGTAAGGACGCTCAGCGGCCTGATTGAGCCAGGCATTCCAATCGAGCCCGGCCGGCACGTCCTGGCCGGTGGGATACGGCTGTGGCGAGGCTTCGGCGCCGCCGTAGTTGATCGCACGCACGCTGAGCACTTTGCCAAGCCCGCCGGTGCGCACCAGCTCGCACGCCACGCGGTTCATTTCCATCGAGCGCTGCTGCGTGCCGACCTGCAGCACGCGGTGGTACTTTCGCACCGCGTTCACGAGCGCGCGGCCTTCGTTCACATACAGCGTGAGCGGCTTCTCGGCATAAATGTCCTTGCCCGCCTGCGCCGCGTGAATGCACGGCAACACTCGCTGGAACTCGCCCGTGGCAACCACCACGGCGTCAACATCCTGGCGATCGAGCAACGGGCGATAGTCCTGATAGACCGGATACTTGCCGCCGGCGGTACTCTTAAATGCCTCCGCACGCGGCAGATTGCAATCGGCAATGCCGACCAGTTCAGCCGACTCGGGCAGTTGCTGAAGCAACAGCGTGCCACGTCCGCCGACACCAATCGCGCCCACGCGAATACGGTCGTTGGCGCCGGGTTTACCGGGTGCGGCGAGCGCCGAACGCGGGATGATCGTGGGGATTGCAAAGGCGCTAGCGGCGGCCGCGGAGGTTGCCAGGAACTGACGTCGACTACGGAGACGCGGATTGCCGGTTGCCATGTCCGTGGAGCTCGGAAGGGAGAGTTGTGGAAGGCGGCCGTGAGTTTTCCGTGATCTCGGGAGGCTCAGTATAACATGCTTGGTTGCGCGCGAAACGAGAGCCGTTGCGGCCCGCGCTCAAGTGCGCAATCCCGATACGCCGATATGGACATGCGTACACTACACGATATACTACCGGCCAGACGAACCAATCGCCCCTTCAAACGATCGCAATTGGAGACGTGACGATGAGCATTGCGCAAATGTTTCTGCCTGAACTGGAGCAAGAGATCGCCGGCACGCGCAAGGTGCTGGAGCGCATTCCGGACGACAAATTGCAGTGGAAGGCCCATCCCAAATCGAACACCGTGCAGTGGGTCGGCTCGCACCTGGCGGAGATACCCGGCTGGGTCGAAGGGACGCTTACCCAGGACAAGTGGGACTTCTCGCCGCCGGACGAGCCTCCCTATCAGATGCCGGTGTTCGCCAGTCATCAGGCGATGGTCGAAGAGCTGAACAAGAACGCCGCGACGGCGATGCGGGCGATTGCCGCCACGAGCGACGCCGAATTCATGAAGCCCTGGACGCTGCTTTTCCAGGGTAATGAACTGTTCACGATGCCGCGCGTGGCCGTGATTCGTGGTTTCGTGATCAGTCACATGATCCACCACCGCGCGATCCTGACCGTGTACCTGCGACTCTTGGACGTGCCGGTGCCGGCGCTGTATGGCCCTTCGGGCGATGAAGAGGCCTGACGCGCCGCGAGGCGCCTGCGATCATTGCGCGGCGAAGGCGCGATCAGAACGTCAGATCGCCGCCCAAGGTGAATCCTTGTAGCCAGATGCTGGTCGTGTTCATCAGCACGGCGGGATCGGCCGGACCGACAAGCGGCTGGCCGGCGAACTGGCTGGAGTTGACGTTCAGATCGACCTGACCGCCAGGCCGCACGACGCTGGAGACATACGTGAAGTTGTAACCCGCAGTCAGCCTCAGACTCGGGAAGAGCTGGAAGCCAAGTTTGGCGTCGACCGAAGGGATCAAGGCGAACTTGTTCTGTGTGACAGTTCCGATGTTGGTGGGCTGCGCCAGCAGTCCCCCCTCGAAACCTGCAAAGAACATATCGTAAACCGCGGCGGTGGTACCCGCGATCGCCACCTTCTGATTCATGTTGCCCATTGCCAGTCGGGTTTCAGCGCCGAGCGACCAGCGGTTGCGCTTGAGTTCGGTGCCGATGCCGATTTCGCCGCCGTTGAAGGTATTGGTCGCCGAGAAGCTGTCCGATTGGAGGATGAAGCCGGCGTCGGGTGGAAACGGATCGAGCACTGTCGACCGCGAAGTCGCAATCGAGAGCGTCTCGTCGAGTTCCCAGTACCGGTAGCCGCCCAGCAGGAAGATTCTGCCGGGCGAGTTGTAGGGCCCGACGGCGTAGCGCACGCCGCCCATGGCCGATTGAATGAAGCTGGTTTCTTGGATGTTGATCGTTCCGTCGATGTTGAACGGCGCCCCGATAGGCGGCTGAAAGTTGGGAAACGCCACGAGCTGCGATGACTGGGCATTCACTAGCGGATTGGTGTCATTGAACGGCCGCGCGAGCATCGTGGCGCCCGGATCGGTGGAGAAATTGGAGTCGGCCGAAAAGGTGGTCGTCTGGGTGGTGAGGCCGTAATAGCCGCCTTCGAGCGCGAACGTTTGCTGGTTGTCGAGCCAGACACCGCCGATGCCGCGTCCGCCCCAGCGGAGGCCATCGTTCACCGATTGATTGCCGAACAGTACCGAGGTGGTCGGTTCTCCGAGCACACCGGCAACGTCCTGGTCGGTGCCCAGGGGCGCAGTTGTGACGAGCGCCGGTAGGCTGTCGCCTTTGACCCACCAACCGAGCGCGTCGAGATTTGCGTAGTGGCGTGTCGGAGGTGGACAAACCGCAGCGACCATTGGCATCGGCGCCATCGCCGGCATCGGGACCGGCACGACGGTCGTTGGTTGAGGCGTATAAATCTGGGTTGCGGGCGCGTACCCGCAGCCAGGATCCGTCTGCGGTACGCCATATTGCGCGAGGTTCGATGCCATCTGGGCCAATCGCTGGAGCCCTTGCCGCTGGACTGGTGGCTGAGCACCCTGCGGCGCAATGCCGCTGGGGACCGCCATTGGGGTCGCGATCGGCGTCGCTGTGGGAACGGACGCTTCAGTAGGGAAGCCGACGGCTGGTCCGCTGGGCGCAGCGTACGAATATTCCGCGTGGGCAACCTGCCGCACAGGACTGTTCGGTGAGGCGGCCAGCGAATCGGCCAATCGCCGCACGCGGCGCAGGATTCGGCGGGCCTCGATGCGCTCGCTGGTCGCGGTGGACTGCGAGACGATCGTGTGCGCTTCGAGCTCGATTGCCGGGAGATCGAAACCGACACCGCCTGCGGCCTCGGCGCCGGCCAACTGAAGCTCGAGACTGGCCAACTTGTCGGCGATTTCGATCGGCCGTTGAGCGAGCGCCGTGGCATTCAGCTCGAACAACAATCCGAGCGCAAACATCATCGCCAGGGTGCGAGGCAGCCGTCGTGCGCGTAGACATGCGCCAGTCATGGCACAGCCCTCTTTGCAATTGATTCAGATGTGACAGCGGAACTGCAAGGCGGGCCGGAAAGGACCGCGGTGCGCAAACGACGGAATTGCCGTACTAGATGGGAGCGGCAGGAATATCTCAATCGAACGTGCGACGCAAGGGCAACTTGCGTGACGAACCACGTAGGGGGCGAGTGCCCAAATCAGCTCGGGTACCAGCTAGCGTGCCCGGCGGCGGACCGCATAGCCGTAGGGCGTGGGCCAGACGGGTTCTTGTCCGAGTTCCTGCTGCGCTTTGAGTGCCCAATAGGGTTCGCGCAACAGTTCGCGGCCGATGAACACCAGGTCGGCGTCACCGCCGGTGATGATCTCATTGGCTTGGCGAGGCTCGGTGATCAGCCCCACGGCGCCGGTGCTGATGCCGGCTTCGTGACGAATCTTGCTTGCGAGCGGGATCTGAAATCCGGCGCTCACCGGAATGCGCGCCTTCGGCACAGCACCGCCAGACGAAACGTCGATCAGGTCGACGCCGATTTTTTTGAACTCGCAGGCAAGTCGCACCGACTGCTCGATGTCCCAGCCACCGTCAACCCAGTCCGTGCCAGAAATCCGCACGAAGAGCGGCAGTTCGGCGGGCATCATTTTGCGCAGGCGTGTTGCTACCATAAGCACCAGCCGCATGCGATTTTCGAGACGGCCGCCCCAGCCGTCGCCGCGGTGATTGGCAAGCGGCGAGAGAAACTCGTGCAGCAGGTAACCGTGCGCAGAGTGAATCTCGATGATCTTGAAGCCCGCCTGCAAGGCGCGTCTCGCTGCGGCTTCAAAGGCGGTAATAACTGCCGCGATCCCGGCTTCGTCGAGCTCGCTCGGAATCGGATCGCCGTCGCTAAACGGGATCGGGCTCGGGCCGATGACCGGCCAGCCGCCCACCTCGGGCGATTTCAGACTCGCGCCGCCCAGCCAGGGCGGTTCGCAACTAGCTTTGCGTCCGGCATGTGCGAGTTGAATCGCCGGCACGGCGCCTTGCAGCTCGACAAACCGTGCGATGCGCGCGAGTGGTTCGATATGCTGGTTGCTCCAGATGCCCATGTCGCCGGGCGAGATGCGTCCCTGGGCTGTGACGGCGGTCGCTTCGACCATGACCAGACCCGCGCCACCGACCGCGCGGCTGCCCAAATGCACGAGATGCCAATCGCTGGCCAGACCATCCACGGCGCTATACTGGCACATCGGCGACATGACGATCCGATTGCGGAGCGTCACGCCGCGGATCGTGAGCGGGCTGAGCAGGTCGACGTCCGGCACCTCGCGGTCGTGCTGCGCCAAGGCCGGACAGCCATGCGGGGTAGCGGCCAACGCGGCCTGGTCTTGAGAGCTCGCTTTCTCGGACATGGGCGAGTGACTTCCAGGGTTCTCGGTTGCGATAGGAACGTTCGCGCCGGCAATATTCTAAGCGGTAGAGCAAGGGCCGAGTCATCAGGCAGCAATAAAGATCGTGTGATGGCACAATAAACCGGCCCGCCGGGCGAATACTCACGTAAGGAGCAACCTAATGCAAGTCCCCGCGCGCGCGATGGTCATTGGTGGAGCGGTTTCGATCGTCAGCGCTTTTGGCGGATTGTTCATCGGTCGAATGATGATCTATCCCGTCGCCCGAGCCGAGGGGACATTCTTCCAGCGCGTCGCGGCCGAGTCGACGGCCTGGGACTGGGGGCATCGCGTGATGCTGCTGGGGATGATCTGCGTGATTCCGGCGACGCTGGCGCTGCGTCACGCCCTGCACGGACGATCGCCCTTGTTGACAGATATCGCGGCCGGGCTGGCCTAATTGGGAGCAGCGCTGGGCGTCGGCCAATACGCGCTGGATTACGCGATGCTGGCCGCCGCGCGATTGCCGACCGTCGAGGCAGCCGACCAGTTTGACGCGGCGCTGCGCGGGCAGCCGTTCGTGCAGTGGACCTTTTATCGCCTGCCGGACCTGGCACAAGTGGGACTGCTCCTGTTCACGATCGCACTTTGGCGGCAAGGCCCTGGCTGGAGATGGCAGGCCGTGCTGGTCAGCATCGCGGCGCTGACGTCGCTCATCGGTCCGCAGGTGGTCGGCGCGATGGGCGTGCGGATTGCGCTGGGGCTGTGGCTGGTGGGCTTCACGAGCGTGGCGGTGAAGATCGTGCGCTGCGCCGTGCGGGAAGTTAGCGCGAGCGAGATAGCGCCCGCAGCACCCGTGAAGCACTAGTCGGCGCGGTCGCGCAATTCCACGAAGAAAGTCGGGGCGAGAGGATTCGAACCTCCGACCCCCTGCTCCCAAAGCAGGTGCGCTAGCCAGACTGCGCTACGCCCCGAGGTCGCGACGATCCCCGTTCGCACGGAACCGCCAACAAGGTATCGTAGCACCCCGTTCTGCAGGCGGCAACGCCGAGACGAATCGCCAGAACTTCACGGCTACTGTTTCACTGCGGGATCGGCGAGTTCCCCTTCGCGGACCGCTGGCGGTTCTTCGGCTTTGAGCCACGAGTCGAATGCTCCGACCTGCCACAGAATCACCACCGACACGAGCACCGGTGTCACAAACCGAATCAGGAAGCGCCACGCGATTCCGAGCGCATTGCCGCTGCGAGGCAAGTGGCTGAAACCGCTCAGGCTGTCTGCCGGTAGTACGAACCAGCCTGCGGCAATCGCAATCAGCAGACCGCCGATGGGGAGCAAGTATCGGGAAACGAGGTCATCGAGACCATCTTGCAACGTGACCTCACCAACGGTGACGCCGATGGCACAGGCGACCCCCAATCCCCAGACGCAGAGCCCAATGCCGCCGGCGGCTACCCAGCGCGGCAGCTTGAATTCATCCACGGCGTATGCCACGTTCACTTCCAACAGCGAAATGGCCGAACTCCAGGCAGCAAAGACAACCAGTCCGAAGAACACGGCGGCCACGAATCGGCCGCCCGGCATTTCAACGAACAACGCCGGCAGCGTGCGGAACAAGAGCCCCGGGCCGGCCGACGGCTCAAGACCTTCTTTGGCGAACACGACGGCGAAGATCACTGCCCCGGCGAGCAGAGCGACTGCGGTATCGAGCAGCGCGATCGCAACGCTGTCGCGAATCACGCGCTTTTCTTCCTTCAAATAAGAGCCGTAGGTGACCATCGCTCCCATGCCCAGTGAAAGCGTGAAAAACGCATGGCCCAGCGCCTCGAGCACGGCCGACGAGCCAAGTTTGCTGAAGTCTGGCTGGAATAGAAACGCCAAGGATTGGCCAAGTTCAGCCGTGAATCCCACGTACACCAGCATAGCCGCCAAGATGGCAAACAGGACGGGCATCAAGGTCTTGCACAGAAACTCGATACCGGAGTGCACTCCCAGCGTTACGACGCCAATCGTCATCAACATGAAAACCGTGTGGCATATCGTGGCGGTGCTCGCCGTCGTTGACATCGTGTCAAAAACGTCGGGGTTCCCAAACTCGACCCCCGGAATTGCTCCCACCGCCAAGACGAAGAAGTAGACTGTCCACCCTGCCACTACGGAGTAGAAGGCCAGCATCAAAAACGACGCGACCACGGCCATCATTCCGGTGAGATAGCTAATCGCAGTGCCGAGCCGGCCTGACTGCCTGGTGAGCGTGCGTAAGGCGCCGAGAATGTCGCGACCACCACGGCGGCCGATGATCACCTCGGCATACAAGAGCGGCAGGCCGACCAGCGTAATGCAGCCAAGATAGACCAGCACGAACGCTCCGCCGCCGTATTCGCCCGTGATGTAGGGGAACTTCCAGATGTTTCCCAGTCCCACGGCGCTGCCGACCGCAGCCATCAGAAAGCCGAAGTTGCTGGCGAAACTGCCGCGGGCGGATGAGTTCGATTCGCTCATGGGTCACCTTCTGGATCCGTGCCGGGACTAAAGTGCTTTACGGCGGAAACGGTCTTTCGAGGGATAATAACGGACTTGGGATCAACTGGGGAGCAGCAAACCCATGCCCGGACGAGACTTCTGGACTGTTGGCTCTCCCTAAGCGCGCATGTTTAGTAGAATGAGTAAATTAGCATAGCAAGGAATGCTTGACAGCCTGGGGGGCCACCACTAGATTGCGGGAACGTTGGCGGGATCCTACACCGCCGTATCTCACTTTTAGCGATAAAAAAGCATCTCGCTGCGGGGTCCGTTGCCAGTGAACGTGAATTGAGAGCCGCTTCGCGAATTGTCGCAGGCCTCGCACGTTCCTTCGCCCCACGCCCAAGAAGCGTTTCCGGGTAGTTCGTCGCGCGCCTGACTCGTCGCTTCGCCTTCGCGGTCTCTCCGCCTTCACCGCTCGATCGCCGCTTTGCTTCAGAGTTCTGCAAACGGCTGATCCGGCCCACCACGTTTTTCCCTGCGATCGCAACGGCTGTCGATCGCGCGCGCTCCGCTCGTGAGTTGCTGCGCTGCCGGCGAGACCGCGGTTGCATTCACCCGAAAACCAACCACGACCACTACCATGATTTGCAATCCGAAATTAACCCTAATGCTGACGGCCGCGCTGATGGCGCTGATCGTTGGGCCGGCTCTCGCCGACTCGGCGCCTGAGAACCTCAGTTTGCACAATGCCAGTCTGCCGGCGGACGTTGACGGCAACGGCGCCGTCGATGTGACTGACTTGAACCTGGTATTCCATGTTCTGAAAGCTCACGAAGCAACTCCGCTGGTTGCACCGCTGGAAAGCGAAGCGAGCTATCTCTGGGACACCTCGGGTAACGGCCGCGTGAACTCGCAGGATGCCCTGATCGTGATCAACTACATGCTGACGGCGCCTGTCCCGGAGCCGACAACCGTGATCACTGCCGGCTTGGCCCTGGCGGGATTTGCGGGCATCTGCTGGCGCCGGCGGCGGGGTACAGCGGTCGCGCGAGACTGAGCCGTCTTACGTCGGGTCCGCCGGCGGTATAGAATCCGGCGAACCCCTCAAGACTGCTCGCCCGAACATGTTTCGCCGCACAGCCCCCACCACCATTCCGCTTCCGCTCTTGATCACGGGCGCCGCCGGCGTTGCTGGCTACAACGCGCTCGAGTATTTTCGCACGCGCTGTCCAGGCCAGGTCGTGGCGATTCGGCAGCGCGATAATTGGCGGCTGACCGGACCTGGCGTGGTTGCCTGCAACGCGGAAGACGAGACGGGCCTTGCTCAGCTCTTCGCCGAGCATCGCTTCGCCAGCGTCCTGGACTGTGCCGGAAACTGCGCGCTGAAGTCCTGTGAGCTTGATCCGGCGATGGCGTGGCGTATCAACGTCGAAGGCGTGCGTAACCTGATCGGACTGGTGAAGCAGTACGAGGCGAGATTCGTGCACCTGTCAATCGACCTGGTATTCTCCGGCACAGCCGAGGGTGGCCACGTCGAAACCGATCCCACCGACCCGGTGACGGTATACGGCAAGACGATGGTTGCGGCAGAGGAGTTGATCGAGGCAGAACTGCCCGAAGCCTGCGTGCTGCGGATTTCGCTGCCGATGGGCATCAGCTTCAACGGCCACGCGGGCGCGATCGACTGGATCCAATCGCGCTTCAAGAAGTCGCGCCCTGCCACGCTCTATTTCGACGAAGTGCGCACGCCAACGTACACCGACTGTCTGAATCCGCTCTGCGAGACGATGCTCGCCGGCGACTGGTCGGGGCTTTTTCACGCGGGCGGTCCGCGGCCATTGAGCCTGTACGAAATCGCGCAGATCGTTAATCGCGTCGGCGGCTACGATCCGCGTCACTTACATGGCTGCCCCCGTATTGCAGCCGGTCCGATGCCGCCGCGGGCGGGTAACGTCACGATGAATTCGAGCAAGCTAACGCAAGCGCTGGGCTATCAGCCGTTCCACGCCTGGCCCTACGATGAGCGATGGGTGCCCACACATCCGGAATGGCACTTCGAACGAACCGCAAATGAGCCGGGAAGTGCAGCGCTGCTCGAAGAGGTGCTCTACCGCAATCCGCGGCGTTCTGGCGAGTGCTAGCAGTTGGCCCGCCTCGGCTGATCTTGTGAGCCTTACCTCGTTCTGATAGCTACTCGCTGTGAGAATGCGCGCCCTGCGGACTCTATTTCGGGACCTGGAATGCGGAGCGTTCCTCCGGCCAATCTAGTTGAGCGACTAAAGCGATTGCACCTCGCAACACCCGCGCAGGTGTCGGCCGTGGGTGCGCGCGTGCGGCGTCTGGCAGGCGACCTGCTGGAGTTTGAGTCGGTGTGGATCGACGCGCTTGCGCAAGCGACGGTCATTACGCCCTGGCAGGCCGCGGAGTTCAACGCTGGACGCGGCGAGCAGCTCGTGCGGGGCAGCTATCTGCTGACCGGACGACTCTGCGATTCTGGATTCGCCGAGTGTTACCTGGCCAGGCACGTCGAGTCGCAGGAAGTCGTGCGGTTGTACCTTAGCCATCGGCCGCAGCGACCGGTTAGCGAAACGCTGCTCGAACTCAAGACGCTGGCCGCTCGCGAACTTGCGGCGGAAGGCTTGCCCGCGATCGTCGACTTCGGAACCAATGGTAAATCGGTGTGGGCGGTGTGCCGCGTCGGCAAGGGAAATACAGCGTCCGCCTGGCTGGCCGAGAACGGCCGGATGCCTCCAGCCGCGGTGCTGCAAATCGCGCGGGCAATGGTAGAACAACTCCAAACGCTCGAACGGCAGGGCCTCGCGCACGGCGACATCAGTACGGCTGGCCTACTGATCGATGGGACGGGCGCAGTGGAACTCCCCGCGCCAGGCTTGCGAGGCATCCTACGCCCGCAGGAAGGGATTGGCTTTGCGGAGTTGAGGCCCGAGACCTACGACTATCTGGCGCCCGAACGCGTTACCAGCGGCTCGCCGCCGGACGTGGCCAGCGATCTGTACGCGTGCGGGGCTGTGTGGTGGCATCTCCTGGCCGGAAGGCCGCCACTGGCGGGCGGCAACGCGCGAGCGAAACTTCAAGCGGCGCAGACGGCCCGGGTGATCGACATTCGCTCGATCGCACAGGGTATTCCGAGCACACTCGCCGAGGCGCTTGGCCAGTGCCTGGCGAGCAATCGCGAGGATCGACCCGCGTCGTTTGCACACCTCGCCGAGAGGCTGGGCCCAGCCACGACCGCGGGGCGTGCGCTGCTTGCCGGCTTGCAGCGCTCGCCGACGGGAATGTGGCAGAATCTGTGCCCGGCAGCGCCACGGCAAGTCCGCCGCTCGTCGAACAAATCGCTCGCAGTTGGCGCCGCATGCGCCGCGGTAGTCCTGATACTGGCAACCACTACGCTGCTCCTGCGAACTAAACCGTCCGAATCAGTAGCGCCAGATTCGCTGGCCTCCGTGACGAGCGTGAATCCGTCGTTCTCCCCTGCTCCACGACCGCTAACAATTGAACAACCGAAGGTGGATCCCGAGGTTCGCCCGGCTGCAGCGACCTTGCCCCTCGACGAGCACGTCGAAGCGCAGCGCGTGGTTGAGGACCTGGTGCTCGCTACCGGCGAGGTGTTGCGGATCGAGTCGCTGGAGCTCGAACCGCGAATGCGAGTGCGGGGACGGGGCGGCCGCAGACCGCTCGTCAGCGTCCCGGCCGAAGGACTTCTGGTCGACTGCGAAAACGTGACTTTCGAGGGCATCGATTTCATCTGGCAGGCGCCCGCTCAAGCCGAAGGTGCGGCCGCAGGCGACCGGGCGATCATCCGGCTGCAAGCCCAGACAGTCAACTTTCGCGGCTGCTCGTTCAATGCGCGCACCGCGGCCCCGCCGGCAGCGATTCGCACCGCTGCGTCGCGCCAGAAGCTCGGCGGATTGGGGGTCGAAGTGATTCTCGCCGACTGCGTGTTCGACGGCGTGCGTTCGGCGGTCGATCACCGCACGCCGGAAGCCATCGCAACGCGGTTAACCAACTGCCTGTGCGTGGCATCGGGTCCCATCCTGAATCTGGCACGCAGCCCGTCGGAGGACAGCGAGATTAAGCTGCTCCTCGAAAGCGTGACCACGCGCGGAGACACCGCGGTGCTTGCGATTCAAAACGCGCGCGGTCTGGGCAAGCCCGGCCCGATCGTTGTCACGGCCAGTGGTTGCGCGCTGGCCGGAACAAGTCGCGACGGACTGATCTCGCTGGTCGACGCGCCGACTAGCGGCCCGCTGATCGATGCGATCCGTTGGAGCGGCCAAGGTTCGGTCGTGTCACCTCGAATGCCGATGCTCACATCGCAAAGCCCCTCGGGCGGAACGACGCCGCTGGCAGACGATCGATTGGCCGTGGCGGGAATCGTCCGCGGCGAGCTCGAGTTCGCCGGCCGGGCCGATGGTCCGCCGGCCGATTCGCGCGTGATGCGATGGCAAGTCCCACTGCGGTCGGCGGAACCACCTGGCGCCGATCCGGATCGACTGCACTCGCTGCGCTCGAAGCGCGACGAGTAGGCAGGCGATCGACTGGCCGCGCTACTGTTGCGAGCGCAGGTGGTCGTAGTGCATCAGGCCCACGAGTGTCTTGGCGTCTTCGATCGTGCCGTCGTACACCATGCGCATGGCATCTGACCAGGAAACGACGAGCGAGTCGATCTGTTCGCCGGCTTCCAATGCGGTGGGGCCGGCAGTCAATCCTTGGGCAAGAAACAGGTACATGCGCTCGTTGAGGATGCCGGGCGACATGGTGAACTCGCGGAGCTTCTCAATGCTATCGGCGCGATAGCCGGTCTCCTCGATCAACTCGCGATACGCGGTGACGGCGGGATCTTCGTCAGGTTCGAGCGTGCCGGCAGGGAGTTCGATCAGGGTCTTGCCGACCGCGATACGATAGTTGCGGATGAGGCAGACCTGATCGCCTGCGAGGAGCGGCAGGATCGCGACGGCGCCAGGATGCTGGACCGTGTCCCTGACGAGTTCGCGGCCATCGGGTCCTGGCTGGCGGTGCCGAACCACGCGAAAGCGGCGCGTCGCCAGCAGTTCCTCAGGGTCCTCGCTCATGGGTATCTCGCTAGCTCGGCGCGACTCGTTGATTCACCGAAAGTCGGCTGCTAAGATAGCTTGGGCGGGGCGATTTTTCCAAGCCGTACTAGCGTGCTACCCCCGCCGATTCGGGTGCGATTCTCATGAGCGATTTGCCCCATTGGAGTCTGCTGTTCGCGCAGTTGCGTCGGATTCATTTGCGAATTCACGCAACGTTCTTCGCCGTGGCCTTGTTCGCGCTGTACTTGAGTACGAGCCAGCAGGGTCAGGAAATGGCCGGCTACGGACTGCTGTCGATCGCGGTGCTGCTGGTGAGCGTATTGTTTCACGAGGCAGGTCACATGCTGGCCGCGGCACGCGTTGGGGGGAGCACCGAACAGGTGGTCGTGGGCCCCTTGGGCGGCCTGGCGTTTCCAGAAATCCCGCGCGAGCCGCAGGCCGAATTGCTGGTGGCACTGGCTGGTCCTGCCGCGAATCTGGCGGCCGTGCTGCTGGCGCTTCCGGTCGCACTGGCCGTGGGACTGAATCCGGCCGAGCTGATGATTCCCTGGCAGCCTGTCGACCTGCTGGTTGGCGACTGGTGGTTCGTCGGGCTGAAGCTTGCCTTCTGGTGTAACTGGGTGATCCTGCTTGCCAGTCTGTTGCCCGCTTATCCGTTGGATGGGGCACGCGTGCTGAGGGCCCTGCTCACACCCGCTATCGACTATCGTTCGGCCGGCATGGTGGCCGTGCGAGCGACCAAGATGACTGCGGTCGTATTGTTGATTCTGGCGGTCGTGCTTCGGAACGAGAAAGCAGCCGAAGTGCTGCCGGTCTGGGTACCGATCGCCCTACTCGCGATATTTGTCTATAGCCACGCCGCGCTCGAAGCGATCAAGCAGGACGAGACCGATTGGGAAGAGGAGTTGTTCAACTACGATTTCTCGCAAGGCTACACCAGTCTCGAGCGGACGATGGATCCGCCGCACAAGCCGCGCGGTTCGCTACGGCAATGGATTGAAAATCGTCGCGCCATGCGGCGGCGCAAACGACAGTGGCAAGAGCAGGAAGAGGAACGTCAGGTGGATGCCATCCTGATTCGCCTGCACGAGGTTGGGCTCGACGGCCTGACGGCTAAAGAGCGTTCGCTGCTCAATCGGGTCAGCGCCCGATATCGCAATCGCCAGGGCAGCTAGGCTTTCCGGGATTCGCCGCCTGCTCTGGCGCGCGGTATCATTCGCTATTCTCGGCATATCCCGTACGATCCGCGCCGGCGCCATGCAACCGAATACCCGACCAGCAAGCCGAATTCTCGGGATGGCGTAAGTTTGTGTAGACCGCCACTTGGTGGTCATGCGATTTTTTTGCACACCGGATTTGCGCAATGACTCCCAAGATCGGCATCAATTTCGCATCGAGTTCGCCCGTGCGCGAGCTGAACGATTCCGTGCGAGCGTGGCATGCCGACTTGCAGTCGCGACTTTCCGGCTGGTTCATCACGGCCTTCGAACTCATCGACGGTCACACGGGTGAAACGCTTTCGGGGCGCGCACGGACGACCGATCTCGATCCGCTGGCGCGCGCAGAAATCTGCCGCGCGGTTGCCAGCGGAGGTAAAGCCGAGATCATCGAGGAAAGCGGACCGCTGCTGGTGCTCGCGATTCCGATTTATGGCGAGGCCGGCCGATCGTTGGTCGCGGTTGCCACATTTGTCGCGGACATGGCCGCGACGGACAGCCAGTTGGCGAGTATTGCGCGACAGTTGGGTTTAGCGCCCGATGCGGCGCGGCGCTGGCTTTCGGCGCAGCATGCGTGGCAACCCTCGGTGCTGCAAAACATGGGGCAATTGGCGACCGAGCGATTGGCGGCGGAAGGTCGTTTGCGATCTTTGAGCCGCGACGTGCGCGATCTGACGCTCAATCTCTCGGCGACTTACGAAGAGATCAGCCTGATCTACCGTCTCACGCAGAACCTTAAACTGACCAGTCGCTCCGACGAATTAGCACAACTGGCGGTGCAATGGCTGGCTGATGTCGTGCCAGCGGAATGCCTGGCCGTGCAGCTTGTTGGCTCGGAGCAAGCTGAAGCAGCGGAGCGGCCACTGTTGGCGTTTGGCGATTGCCCGCTCACCAGCCAGCAGCTTTCCGAGTTGCTCGACTGCGTGGGTGCAACGGCCGGCAAGCGTCCGTTGGTGATCAACGACCCGGATTCTGTTCCCGCCGCGTGGCAGTGGCCTGGGGTCCGGCAGTTCGTGGCGGTTTCGCTGTGCGAAGGAGCGAATTGCTTTGGCTGGTTGGTTGCGATCAATCACACGGCGCAAGGCGAATTCGGAACGGTCGAAGCCAGCTTGCTCAGTTCGGTGGCTGCGATCCTGGGCATCCACAGTGGCAACGCCGAGCTTTATGGCCAGCAGCGCGAGCTGTTCAAGGGTATGGTCCGAGCACTGACCTCGGCGATCGACGCCAAGGATCCGTACACGTGCGGCCACAGTGAACGCGTGGCCAAGGTGGCGGTGCGGCTGGCTACGGAACTGGGCTGCGACAACCAAAGCGTGGACACGATCTATCTCGCCGGCCTGTTGCATGACATCGGCAAAATCGGCATCGACGACCAGGTGTTGCGCAAGCCGGGTAAGTTAACCGAGGCCGAGTACGAACACATCAAGCTGCACACAACCATCGGCCATCGCATCCTGAGCGACATCCGCCAACTCGACGAGGTGCTGCCCGTCGTGCTGCATCACCACGAGCAATGGAATGGCCAGGGATATCCCGCGGGTTTGGCGGGGGAGAAGATTCCGATGCTCGCCAGAATCATGGCCGTGGCCGATTCGTTTGACGCGATGAGCAGCGACCGGCCGTATCGTCAGGGAATGCCGGATGACAAGCTCGACGCGATCTTCCGCGAAGGGGCCGGCAAGCAATGGGACGCGAAGGTGATCGATGGCTTCTTCCGGATTCGCGAAGAAATGCGCGCGATCGCCGATCGCGGTCCCAAACAGGCTGTGCCGGACGGTCGTGATCTCGTGTAGCGTGATTCTCCGGGAGCGCTAGTTCTCAAAGTGACTGGCATACATGTTTTTCACGGCTTGGATGCCGAGCCGTAGGGCCATCACATCGCTGCCGTAAGTGACCATGCGGCAGCCCTTTTCCACGCAGCGCTCGGCGAAGCTGGGACTGGCCGGAACGATACCCCAGGCTTTGCCGTGCTTGCGACAAGCGCCGGCCACGCGATCGATCGCGTTCCAAACCTTTTCGTGTTCCGCCTGGCCCAGCACGCCGAGCGATTGCGAGAGATCGGCTGGGCCAATGAACAGCAAATCGACGTCGTCGATGGCCGCGATCGCATCCGCTTCTTCCAGCGCGCCGAGCGTTTCGATTTGAATTGCGACGAAGTGATCCTGGTTGGCATCCTGCGCAAGTTCGATTTGCGTCTTGTGCGTGAAGTTGGCGTCCGCGCCCTGGGTGTTCAAGCCGCGCATGCCGCGCGGGGCAAACTTGCACCAGGTGACAAATTTCTCGGCTTCGGCCGCGGAGTTGACCTGCGCGGCCATGACGCCGTCGGTGCCGGATTCGAGAGCCTGCGTCACGGCGGCGTAGTTGGTGACGGGCATGCGGACGAAGCTGCCCATATTGCAGGCCCGCCCGACGAGCGAGGCCATCGTGATCTGCTCGTTCGAGACACCGGCATGTTCAGCATCGACCCAGAAGCCGTCGTAACCTCCGGCCAGCCCGAATAGCTGGAGCGAGACCGGGTGGAGGAGGCGACCTGCGCAAAAAACGCGAATCTGCCGGTCAGTCGCCAGCAACGACTTGAAAAATCCCGCCATGCCGAGCAACCTCCGGAAGCGAAACCGTGAGACAGAAACTGCTTATGCTCTAAGACGTTAGAGTCTACCGAAGCCCCCGTCAAGCGCTCGCTGGCAGGGCCTTGGAACCAACGAATTGGCAGGCTCAGAAAAAGTTTTCATCCCGGCGCGAACCCCTGGGCCGATACGTTGTCTTAGTGGTGCCAAGGCTGTTTTCCCGGGTTGAGCGGTCGCTGCCAGCCAAACTGGTCTGCCCGTTCGACTTGACCGGAAGCCAGCCCCATGCGAGTGTATTAGTGTGGTGGTGAACGTGTGTTCCCCGCCGCGAGTTTTGTTGTGTCTTTTAACGGATCCCATCGGGATTCATTTTTCTCACCCGCACGCAGCAAAGGGAACTCCCATGCGTACGTCCATCAACAACATCGTCGCGAACGTCAACGTCTTTGGTTTTGGCCAAGACCGCGTCGTCGTGTCGTCGTTGCTGGGTACGTGCGCGAATGCTGCGCAGCATCTGGAAACGCGGCACGCCAAACGTGCCCGCGGCAATGGGGCCAAGCGCGATAAGCGCTATTGGCTCACGCCCGCGGCCACCGCGGCAGTCACGGTTACCGCAGCGATGGCGGCTACCTTGGCCAGGCTCATTATGAGTTTGGCCATCGTCGGCCCGCAGCGGTTGGGCATGCGACAAATGTCGCCTGCCCTGGTCCTGGCCTAAGTGCAAAGCCCGTAGCTTCGCACCACCAGCGACTGAAACCGAAGTGCCCGGCCCGAGCTTACCGGACTAGCGCGAGCTGTTCCGTGATTCGTCTCAGGCCACTTTGCCGTTTACGCGACGCCCCACGCGTTGCACCAGGTGCATTTCAGCCGGAGAGAGTGAATCCCATGTTAGCCGAATTGATCAGTGAGGAATCCGAAACAAGCCTGGTGCTCGCCGCCCAGGCAGGCGACCGAGAAGCCTTCGGCGAACTGGCGCGGCGATACGAGCGGTCGGTCTACGCAACTGCCTACCGCCGGCTGAACAACCACGCTGAAGCACAGGAAGTCAGCCAGGAAGTGTTCGTCCGGGCGATGCAGAAGATCAACCAGCTCCGCGAACCGGAAGCGTTCGGTTCGTGGCTGCAGTCGGTCACCAGCCGGATGGCCATCAATCGGGCGGTGCGCAAGCGGCAAACGATTGCCACGGAGCCCGAGACTTTGGCCGCAACCTGCGTCGAAAGTGAAACTCCGCTGTCGGCCGCCTTGGCCAGCGAGCGGCGGTCGCAAGTTCGGGCGGGCCTCGGCCGGCTGGGCGAGTTGGATCGCGACACGCTGGTGGCGTTCTACGTGAAGGGTCAAAGCCTGGTTGAAATGAGCGAAGGTTTCCGCTCTCCCGTGGGCACCATCAAGCGGCGGCTGCACGTCGCTCGGAAGCGGCTGGCCAAGGAGCTCGAAGAGCTGGCGCTGGCCTAGGGCTTGTCACTTGCCTGGTTAACCTTTGGGGATAGGCTCGGCCGGACGCGGCGGTGCCTATCCCCTTTTTGCTGCGCTGGCGATGGCACCGGCGGCGAGGACGAGCCAGCCCAGTATCCAGGCCGAACCGCCGATTGGTACCACCATGATGAACGGCCGCACGTGTGTGGCGAGCCAGGCGTAAATGCCGCCCGAGAACAGCACGATTCCGAACAGAAAGGTCGCGCCGGCCAGCGTGAGCAACCAATGCGGCTGCCGCAGAATGAGCACACCGACGAGGATCAGTCCCAGGGCATGATACATCTGGTAGCGGACGGCGGTTTCAAAGGTTTCGAGCGCGGGGGCCTCGAGCTTGATCGTCTCTTTAAGGACGTGCGTGCCGATCGCTCCGGCTGCCACGGCCGCCGAAGCCAGCACGGCACCGAGCGCTACCCAGACATTTCCCGACATGTTTGTCCTCCCCCAATGATTCTTGGATGAGAGACATTCTAGAATGCGAAACGTCGCGCTGTCAGTAGTGCGGTCATGGAATGGGCAATCAGCATAAATCGGCAGTGAAGGGCCGAGCACGCGAATGCTGAGCATAAAACAGAGAGACGCCCACCGAGGGGGGCTTCGGCGGGCGTCTCGAACCCTTTGCAGGGTGTTGCACGAATTTACGGAAGAGGCTCCGGATCACGGGGGAAGCTGGATGCCCAGTCGTTCTTCTTCCTCTTCCTGAATAATGATGCGTGGCGTAACCATCATCATCAAGCTTTGCGTTTCGCGGCCGATGCCGACGTTCTTGAACAGACGGTTGATGTAGGGCACTTTGCTGAGGAGCGGTACGCCGAACTCGTTGCGGCCTTCGCTGAGACGCTTGATACCGCCCAGGAGCACCGTTCCGCCATCTGGCACGCTAACGGTGGTGATGACCGAGACGAATGAGAAATTCGGCAACTGGACAGTGACGCCGTCATTCGTCGTGGTTTCATCGTCCTTCGTCGCGGTAGAATCGCCTGTCGTACCACCGGTGCTTTCGCTCTCGCTGGTGTTCTTGGTAGTCGTAGTCGAGCCGGTAAACTGGAACGTCTCGACATTTTCGGCGATGGACGAGAACAGGGGCAGGACCGTGAGCCGGACGAATCTGCGATCGTGAGAGATAACCGCTTGCACGGTCAACGCGGTGCCCGTGGAGAGCACGGTGATTACCGGTTGATAGGCGGCCGCGAAGTCGCCCACGACCGGGATGACGCTGATCACGAATGGCTGCTGCGTGGTGTCAAACACCGAGGCCTGTTGACCGTTGAACAGCGTCACCTTGGGCGCTTGCAACACGTTGCTGCGGCGGTCTCCCTGTGCCGCCTGCACCAACAGAAACGCTTCCAGGTCGCTCAAGATGGCAAACCCGAACTGGGCCACGGACACGGGAGTGCCGAACTGGGGCACTGCGAGTGAAGCGCTATCTTGCACGAACGGAATGCTGAGGTCTGGCGTCGGCTGGCCGGTTACCGGGTTCAGACCGATGACTTCGCGCTTGTTCCGCGGAGGCACCAATGGGTTGGGATCGTTGTTAGCGCTCAGGTTGACGATATTGAAGTCGAAGTCGACGCCGATGCGCTCGAAGAACGAATCGCTGAGCGTGATAAACCGGACTTCAATCGTTACCTGCAGATCCTGATTGCGGCGGAGCTGCTCCAAAAGGTCGACAATTTCCTCGTGCACGTCTTCGGTCTGGCTGATAACGAGGCTCAGATTATTCGCGAATTCCGAGACTGAGCCGGGCCCGCCTACCTCATCCCAGGTTTGAGGTTTGACTGTCGTGGTGATAAGCTCGATGAGCGAATCAAAGTCGGCCTGGGCACCACCACCCACTCCGCCTGGCCCCATGCTGATCGGCTGCGACATGCCCGAAACCGGGGCTCCACCGCCCCCGGGCATCAGGTTGTTGATCTGGGCCAGAACCGCAGGGTCGACGACGCCCGAGGCATTCGCACCGTTATTGCTTGCCAGATAGGCCGAACCGGGGCCAAGGCCCATGCCGGCGCCGGTCATGTTGTACGCATCGGCAATTGCCGCCCCCATTCCCAGTCGACCATTGGGGGTAAAGTTTGGAATCGGGATCACCAGGTCGGCCACGTCATAAGTCCGCACGACGACCACGGTATCGCGCAGTTGCTCACTGGTGATCTTGAGCACTTCATTCTGGATCACGTAGCTCAACCGGAGCGGTTCAAGAATCAGATTCAATGCGCTCTTCAGCGAAATGTCCTGCGACAGATCGATGGTGACGGGCGTGTCGCTCGAGACGCCTTCCTCTTCCAAGCCCTTCGGGTCGAGGTGCAGGTTGACGGCGGACAACTTTGCCAAATGATCCAGCACTTCACTCAGCGGCCGGTCGCGGAATTTCAGCGAAACGGGCGTCTTGAGCTTTTGTTCGATCTCAAGCTCTCGCTCACTGCGCCGCGAGCGCACCTTGGCCAGGCGCTCGGACCGGCTCTCGGTCAATTCCTTCCAGTCGCGAGCGTCGCCAAAGCGATAGGGGTCGCGATCGTCGAACGGCGCGGCACTGTCGTCGACGTTGGTCATCTGCGCCCAGTACCCGTCTTCCTTCGCCGACTGAATGTCTTGCACTCGCCGGGTGCGTTTGACGAAGGCCGTATTCCAAATGAGCTGCTTGACGACCGGATTTTCCGGATCGAGTTCGCGAGCTCGTTTGGCGAGCACCTCGGCCTCGGCAAAGCGTTCTTCATCCATCAACTGATTGCAATCGTTGACGAGTTGGGCCAACTTGTCGTCGATGACCAGCCGGTTCTCAAGCCGGCGATCCACTTCGGCCAGAACGGCCTTGTTCTGCTCGTCGAGCTCAATCTCGGCACGATGCTCGATGATGTATTTGTCGAGGTCGGCGATCTTGCGATCGATGCGACGGGTGAGAATTCCCTGTTGCTCAACGTTGAGACCCGATGCCTCGACTGCCGAGCGTGCTTCCTTGAGCATCTCCATCGATTGCTTGGGCTGCTTTTCACGGATCTTGTCGGCGGCCATTTCCTTCTTGGCCAGGTCGTTCGATACCTGACGCGCAAGCACGGCCTGCTCTGAGCTTTGTTCGTCGAGCAGCATTTCAGGCTTCTCGCCACGCGAAGCCGCCGGCGGGGCTGAGAGCAACTGCATGTGATCCTGCAAACGCTGGGCAGTCGCCGGATCGAGCTGGTCGCGCAGCTCATAAGCGCGGCGGAAGAATCCGAGCGCCATTTGCGTGTCCTGCTGTCGCAGGGCCTGTTCGCCCTGGGCATAGAGCTGCGCCGCCTCGGAGGGCACCGCGGCCGCCTCTTCCGGCTGGCTGCTTGGCGCGTCGACCGCTTCGCCCGGCAGCGGCGGGGCTAAAGGAGGCGTCAGTTCGCCTGGCGCGGCTTCCAATCCTTGCGGAGCTGGCTCGGGTTCAATCGCATCCGGTGGAAGTTCTTCCTGCGCGGCCGCGGCCTGCATCTTGGTGGTGTCACCGCCCTGTTCATAGACGGCTTGGGCAGCCGGATACGCGGCCGGTTGTGCGGGAGCAGTCGCACCGTTCTGGCGACGCGCGGCCGCAATCCGCTCGGCGAGGGCCTGCGGTTTCACGTCGAACGGGCCGTAGTTTACGCCCATTCCGTCGGCGTGCTGCACAAGGCGGTCGGCTTCATCATAGTCTTTCCAGCGCAGCAGTTGCTGAGCCTGATCCATCAGCAAGTCAGCCATCTGTCGGCGTGCGGCCTCGTCCTGGCGGCCTTTGATGGCTTCGCTCAACTGCTGATACTTGCGAATCGCGGCTTCTACCTTGTCCGGGCTGTCATCGTGAAAACCATAATCCACCCCAAGTTTGCGAGCTTCTTCGACCGCGCTGGCCGCTCGCCGCACGTCGCCGACGGCCAAGGCGCGGCGCGCCGACAGCAGATGGTAATCGCTCTGGCGACGGTTGCCGTTGACGCCCGCCTGCCCGGCCGTGGGGCCGGGAAGCTGCGTTGACGCGGTGGCTTCGGCCGTGGGCGTGGCTTCGGTGGAGAGGGGGGCCAGGAGCGGCTTCATTCCGGCGCTGTCCGGCACGGTGAGCGGCGTTTCCTCGGCAGGATCGAGTACCTCGGTCGGAACACGCGGCGTATTCGTCTGCCGGGCAAGCGGCGCGGTGGGAGCCGGTTCTTGAGGCTCTTCGGGTGTGAACTTCTGGCTGGGCCGCTGCGGGTTTCGGGAAGCGGTGCGCTGGGCGGCTTTCAGATCGGCTCGCAGCTTGCGCGGGGTATCGCCGAAGTGGAACGCGCCAAGCTGCGGGTTCATTTTTTCGATCGTGACGATCAGTGACTCGGCGGCTTCCAGATTGCCGCTCTTGAGTTCAGCGCGGGCCTGGCGCATCAGCGCCGTGGCCTGATCGCGCTCGCTGGCATTCTTCGACTTGCCGAATTGCGCGACGGCATCAGCCGTCACCAGCAGGGACACGCCGCCATGGACGGCGGCACGTGCGGTCGTCGGCGCCGCTACCAGCAGGGCCAAAGCGACGAAATGCCAAAGCGATTTCGACGTGTTCAAGACAATTCTCCTTTTGAGGCTCACGCTCGCCTGAGCATCCTCGCTCGGGACCTTCCGGTTCGCCAAACGGCGAACTGGGAACGTGGGCCTTGCCTCGAAATTTTCTGCGTGCTTTGCGTTATCCAACCAATGGCGGTTGTACGTGCCCCAATCCGTTCGACTTCGGTGTGTGATCCGAAAAACGCGGGGGTTGGGTGGTTAAATGTCTGTCCGCCAGAATTGGTTTTGCGATGAGGTCGCGATAAATATCGGGCCGCGTAAATTGGGTCAAGGCCACTTGAGAGAAAAGCACGCAGTGCTTAAAGATCGCACCGCGCGGCCGACCACGTCGGAACCATGCCGCCAGCGAGACGCTAGCAGGCCAATGCGCTCCCAGGAACTCGTCGGGACAACTATTGCTTTCCGCCGCCGATAGTCCGGCCCTTGAGCGCCTTGCCTTTGGAGTCCTTACTGTCCTTGTTGTCCTTCTCCGGCGCCGGCTTCTTTTCAGGCTCGATGCGGATAATCGATTTCGCAAACGGCTCGCGATCATCGAGTTCGCTGCGGACGGACATGTTGCCGCTGGCGTCCAGGATCAGAATTTCGCCGGGGCTGGTGAGTGGAGGATCATGTCTGCGGCGCGTGACATCCTTGCCGCCGTGAATGTCGAGGATCATGATGTTCGATTCAAAGCTGCGAGTCAGCTCTTGAGGGGTGTTATCCAAGGGATGCGGCACCTTGACGGTGACTGGCCCCGTGTTGGCGACCGCGCCCCGGCGAACTTCGAGCTCTGCTGCCGCCTTGAGACCGGCGTTCGCATCGATGGCCGTGACGAGAATCTTTGCCGTCGGTTCGGTGTATCGCGTGCCGCCATCGACCGGGCCCGCGATCAAGTCGTGCCCGTCCGGAACGGTGACCACCGCTGTGGGGTCCGTGGGCTGACTGGTGAGCTCGCTCACCTTGGCCGATTCGGGGTTCTCCAGAAACTGCGGAGCAACGCCGCTGTTCGGGTTCACCATCGAAAGCGTGACTCGATAGCGATACTTGCGCCCCGGTTGAACGGTGTAATCGAAAAGCCGCAGCAGAACATGCGGCACGATCTCTTGCTCGTCGGCAGGCCGCTGCGGCGGCCGACCTCCGGGAGGGGCGGGCGCTGCGGCAGCGGGAGCCGCTGCCGGCTTCGGTCCATCACCTGACTCGCTCGCCAGAGGCGTTTTCGGATGCACAACGCTCTCGCCCCACTGACTTCCGGGAACCAGATCGATGAGCGGCTCCGTCAGGATGGGATGCACGAATTGGGCCTGCACAATGTCACGTTTGGCGTTGTTTTGTTCCGCTGGGGCCGGATTGGCGACCGGTTCCCAGGTGAGTTGATCGGGCTTTGCCGGATCGACGACCGCGCGTTCCAGCTTCGGCTTGAGGTACTGAGGAAAATCCCGCTTAGGATCGAAATCAACGGCCTCGGCGAAAGCCGCATCGTACGCAGTGTGCTGCCTAGCCAGCGGCACGAGTGCCGTCACAACCGCCCAGGGCTGTGCTTTGGCCATCTGTCCGCCACGATTCGGTCCAGCGTCCGCGCCCGCACCTTTGACCAGAAAGATGTCGACGCCCGAGGCGACGCGGAGTTCTTCGGGACGCAGGACTTCGGGCTGAGCTCGTTTGGCTTTCGGATCGGCCACAGGACGATTGAGGGGCAAGGCAATGGCATAGCTATCCGCTGGCAAGGGTTCGCTTTTTGCGCGCTCGGCGTAGTTGACGACCTTGACCTGCTCGCGGGCCGCGTCCCAGGTGGAGTTAGTAACATGATCGCGAACCTGATTGGCCAGCGTCGTCATTCGCTCAGGTTCGTGCTGCGCATCGAGCGTTTCGCGGCCCAGCGTCGAGTAAACGAGCAGCAGGAAGACCACGCTGACGATGCCAAAGGCAACTTTTTCGCCGTGAGCCAGGAGCCAACCCTTGATGGCGGCCAGGTCGAACTTCATCTTGCCCTTCATGACGCATACTTCCAAGTTATGGCGAACTGTGGATATCCAGTCATTCAACTACCCTGGCTTAGCCGGCGGATTGCGTTTCGGCCGTGCCGTTGCCGAGCTTCGCCGGATCGGGAGGATTGAACAGGTAAATGATACCGCTGATCTCAACGGAAACGTCGTAGGCCTCGCCAGGGCGCGCCGCCCCCGGAGCGGCAGTTGCAGCCGGGCCGCCTTGTCCGCGACCGGCCGGCTGTGACGATCCGCCGCTCGGCGTGATCCGCAACTGGCGCACTTCCACGGGCAGCGGATAGTTGGCGCACTCGGTCAGCAGCCGCGTGATCTCGCGCTGGTCCATCACCAACTTCAGATACACCGGCAAGCGTTTGAACTGTTCGGTCTGCGCAGTACCGGCTGGCAGCGCAGTGCCGTCTTTCTGCAGATACCGGTCCTGATCCGGCGGCGCCTCGCCACCGTCGCCGGCCGGCGACAGCGATTCCGTGGGCGAGGACGAACCTTCCTCGCTGGCGGCAGCGGCGATCTTGTCGATGCGACCTGGCGCCATGCCCTTGGTGTAGAGGTCGGCAGCCTTGGCTCCAAGCCGCAGATCTTCGATGACTTTGATGTAAGGAACGTGAGGCGCCGCGTCGTTGGTCTTGCGAATGATGTTGAGCAGTGCCTGATAAACCCAATAGTCTTCCTGGCGCAGGCGAATTTCCAACGAAGTCGGCGCATTGTTACCGGTAAACTCGAGCGACTTCTGCACTGCTTCCTGATTCTCCCACTGGACGCGGACAGGCGCGCTGGGAGCGGCCGCAACTGCAGCAGCAGGCTTCGCGCCGGGCTGTGGCGGCTGACCGGGAGCGGGCATGCTGCGAGTTTCCGCTCCGAGCGGAGCCGCCTGCACGATCTGTGCAAGCTTGGGAAATTCGGCCCGCAACACTTCGGTGCGGTAGTTCTGCCGGTAGAGATCGGGAATTTCCTCGCTGGGGGACCGCGTGGTGATCCAGGTTTTGAAATCGCTGCCCATCACTTCCGGCCAGGCGAGCACCTTCTTCTGCTGGTCGTAAACGGTGTTCCAGGTGGCTTCTACCTCTTTCTGTTCCTGCTTGGTCAGCTCCGAAATCGCGGCCGTCCAGTTCTCGTTGGGAGGATTGGCCGTTCCCGTAACGCCAGTCAGCTTCGAAAAAGTGCCGGTGACAGCGCTCTTGTTCTTCTCATAGTCGGCCGAGAGTGAACCGCGGGCGCTCATCCAGCCGAACGTGCCGAGCACGACCGCCAACCCGCACAGGAGCCAGAAGTGATACTTCCCGAGAACCGCGAGGAATACTTTCACTTTGTCCATTACTGAGCGCCTCCCGCGGCGAGCTCCGCCGGCTGATCGCCTTCCACTTTCTGTTTCTTCTTCTCTTCACGTTCGTTGGACGTCGTGGGCACCCAAGCGAACTGCACGACGAAGTCCCAACGTTTGGCGTCGATGGTCAGATTGCCATCGTTGTCGGGCACTTGGACGGGGGTGTACTGCACGTTTTCCGTGAGAATCACCGGGGCGCTGATGCCGAGTTCCTTGATGGGAATCTCGATCTTCGCTCCCTTGGGATCGATGACCGTTACCACCTTGTTCTGCAGGTTCTCGATCAACGTGTTGTAGAGGTATCGCGACGTGCGATTGAGCGGGTCCTCGTTGTGGAAATGGAAACCGCGCAGTTCGATAACCCAGCCAGCGCCGGTCGGCCCCGGATCGGGCGTGGCTTCGGCCGGAGCCGACGAGCCGTCTGGAGTGGCGCCGTCCGCAGGCACGGCATTGGAATCGTCTGGGGGGGCATTCGAATCGGCGGGCGCACCGTCGGCCGGGGCAGGCTCGCCACCCTCGGCCGGCGCGGCAGGCGCCGCGCTAACTGGGGAGGGCATTTTCATCGCGCCCTTGGTCGCGGCGATCCTTTCACCAACGCCCGAGCTGTACCAGGTCGCCAGGTCGGGAAACCATTCGCAGTCCATTTCCGTGATGTGCAATTCGTTGCGGTCGCCGATCTTTTCCGGACGGGCATCCGGTGGATCGGCAGGCAGGCACTGGCTGAGTGCCATCAGCATCTCGGGCCACAGCCAGCGGCCTTCGACGTTGCCGACCAGTCCGGCGCCGATTTCGTTGATGCTGGTAAACTCGCCTTTAGCCGTGTCGTAGGCGGTCTTCTTCTGATCGGCTTCGCCTGCGGCGCTTTCGGCGGCGGCCATGGCCTGCTTGAATTTGTCGGGATGAACGGAGTTCCAAGCACGCCAGTGGCCAAGGAAGTTGATTGTGAGGCCCAGCAGCAGCGCGGCAACCATGGCCACGGCCCAGGGCTTCTTGTCGCGGATCATCCGCTCGGTGAGCAATTCCGGTGGCAGCAGGTTGGTCGAGAGTTTCGACTGATTTAGCCCTTGCAGGGCCAGGCCGTAGCACACGGCAAAGCTGAGCAAGTTCTCCTTGAATTGCGGGGCCTCGACCACGGCCGGACCGACGAGCCCTCGATAGCTGGTCACCTCTGACACGTTGTGCCCGAGGTTCTGAGAGAGGTACTTCTGCAGCCCGGCGAGCCGCATGGCGTTACCCAGCGCGATGACGCGGCCAATGTTGGCCTCGCGATCGACGCTCTGGAAGAAGTTGATCGAACGCTGGATCTGCGTTAGCAGGTCGTTGAACACCGGCCGCATCGCCTGGTAGACGGCCTTGGGATCCTCCGCCTGCTGGGCGTTCTTTTTCAGATGCTCGGCCTTGCCGAACGTCAGCCGCAATTGCTTGGTGAGCGCCTTGGTGAAGTGGCTGCCGCCAATCGGCACGCTGCGCTGCCAGACCCGGTACCCGTTGGTGACCACCAGATCCGTCGTGTCCGTGCCGAGCGAAATCACCACCACCGAGTCGGGCGGATTCTCCGGGTCGAACTGATCCGGCGGTGGCAGATCGGCCATCTGGTCGAACACGGTGAAGTTGTAGATCGTCAGCGGCGTGAGCTGCACGATGTCGACTTCGATGCCGGCGTCTTCGAAGGGCTTGAGCGCGCGCTCGACCTGATCGCGCTTCATCGCGAACAGACCGACTTCGGTCTCCAGCGCGAAGCCGTCCTCGACGCTTCCCCCTTCCATCTGCTGGTAGTCCCAGACAACGTCTTCCAGCGCGAAGGGGATCTGCTGCCGGGCTTCGTATTTGACGATGTCGGGAATCTTCTTCGACTCGACCGGCGGCAGCTTGATGAAGCGAGCCAGGCCGCTTTGGCCAGAAACTGAAATGGCGACTTTATCGCCGCGAACGCTGTTGCGCGAGAGAAACAGCTCGAGCGCCTCGCGCACCAATTCTTCCCGGTCAGCATCGGGCTGACTGAGAAGCATGGGATATTCGATGTAATCGAACGCGTCCGCAATGATCTGATCGTCGACTTCGCCGGGGCGGCAGCGCAACGCTTTCAGCGCCGTCTGACCGATATCGATACCCCAAACGGCGTTAGACTTCGCCATTGTCCGATCCCTGTTCCACGTCGATGTGTATGGTCCGGCTAGCCGCCGGCTATCAACAGGCCAATCGCCCGCGCCAAGCCGTCAGGGTTCCACTGACGACGGCGGTCCGCTGGCCTTGCAACCCCGCAATTCGAACGAATCGAGCTGACTAGCTACCGTCAGGGCTGTGCCACCTCTCTTAACCATTCAATTTAGACGTAGGCTCGTCCCAAAGTCAATCAATTGCCGGCCGGTTGCAAAGCTTTATGCCACCCGATTTTGAGGCCTGCCGCAAAGCCCTGCGGGAACTCGACGAAGCGGCCCGAGCGGGCTATGGTGGACGCTATCCTGGCCCTCGCCAGAACGACCAACTCCCGCACTTGCCGCCGCCCCCTCCGGAACCTGATTATCCCCATGAATTTCCGCCAGCTCACGGTCCTGCTACCCTGCCATAGCCTGGAGGATTTTCCGGCTTATCACGAGGGTGAGGCCGCCGACGAACTGTTGGCCGCCTGGTGTGCACCCTGGCATCCGGCCTTGATTGCCGCGGCAGGGGCTCTTCCCACCTGGCAGCGCGTGGACATTCCGCCGGAGAACCTGGTCGAGACGCTGGCCTTCATTCCACCGTTCTGCCTGGATCGGCTCCCAACCGGGTACGCCGCTCGGGCGGCCGAAGGCGCGGGCGTGCTCGTGTCTGAATCCTCGCTGTCTGCGGCCAATCAGAAGTCACTGGAAGCTCTCGGAGCACCCGCGCTGGAGATCGACGAGACGCTGGCCGGAGACTTTCAGGCCCTCGGCTTCTGCCGTTTGCAGATCGAACTGCTTACCCGGCAGATGCGCTACACGGTGAACGTCGACGAGTCGCACTTTACCGAGCAAGCGCTCGCCGCGGCGCGCGCCACTTGCGAGGGACAAATCGAACAGGCCCGCACGCATTTACAGCGCTGTTTCGACGCGCTCTATGACGCGCGCAAGCATTTTTATCCAGTCGATGTGTACCTGCTCGACATCACGCTGCTGGCGGAGACCACGCTCGGCCAGCCGCTCGAAGCGGAACTGGAGCAAGGCGCGCTGCTGAATCTGCTCGCCAGCGGCGAAGTCTTGCAATCGCTCGCCACTGACCATCCAGATTCGTGGCGCAAGTTGCTGGACGCGGTGAACTATGGCAAGGCCTGCGTCCTGGGAGGCGATGATGTTGAAAGTCCGCTGCCACTGCTGCCCATCGAACGGCTGCTTGAACACCTGCGCGGCGGCGTGCTGAAGTACGAAGCGCTCATTGGGCGCCCGCCATACGTTTACGGTCGACGCCGCGCGGGACTGACACCCGTCATGCCGCAACTGCTGGCAAAGCTGGGCTACCAAGGCGCCCTGCACTTCACGCTGGACGACGGCGCGTTTCCGCTCGGTCCTCAGAGCAAGGTGCGCTGGGAAGGCGTCGAGACTAGCGTGATCGATGTTTATGCTCGAGTACCTGCCGAGGCGGCCAAACCGGAGACGTTCCTGGCCCTGTCGCGACTGCTCTCCGATTCGATGGATACCGATCATGTGGCGACCGTGGCCTTCGCGCACTGGCCGTCGCAGGCAAGTTCCTGGTACCACATGCTGCGGCGAATCGCGGAGCTCAGCCCGGTGTTGGGCAAGTTCACGCTGCTCGACGACTACTTCATGCATACGGATATGCCCGGGCGACTGGCGAAGTTCACGGCCGACGACTATCGCACGCCATACTTGAAACAGGCGATCATCCGTCGGCAATCCGACCCGATTTCGACCATTGTGGGTGAGCATGAGCGGGCCGCGGAAAAGCTGGCCGTCGGTGCCGTTTCAACAATCGCGCAACTTTTGGGGGGCAAAGCCGCAGGGGCGAGCGACGCAGATGTTGCGATCGCGGAGCTTTCAGACCGGTTTCCACGCTCCGGGAGTCCGGCCGCGCCGCGGTATCTGCTGTTCAATCCGGCCCTGGGCACGCAGCGCATTGGCGTTGAATTGTCCGAACTCACGACACTACCCGCGGTGAGTGGGCCTGTCGTGGCGGCCGCGGCGGCGGGCAGTCGCAAGTTCGCCGTGGTTGATGTGCCGTCGCTGGGCTTTGCCTGGTTGGAAGCAACCGCTGCGGCCCCAATTGCAAGTCGCGACAAATCGATCGTAACCGAGAACTCGCTGCGCAACGAGTTCATGGAAGTTCGCATCAGCCGAGCGACGGGCGGCATCCAGGGTTTGTACAACTTCGCTCGTCGCGGAAATCAGCTCTCGCAGCAACTTGCTTATCGGATGGGAAGCGCCGGCGGCGAAGCGACATACTCTCTGATGCGCGCAGATAGCATTGACGCGACCGTCGATTGTTCGGCATATGGGGAAATCGCGAGCCGAGGTGGAATCTACGACGGCGAGCGGCAGTTGGCTCGGTTCGAACAGCGTGTGGGATTGTGGGCCGGTAGCCGGACTGTCCAAGTTGAGATCAAGCTGTCAGACGTCGAAGAGCCGCGGGCCGATCCTTGGAACTCGTACCTGGCCGCGCGTTTCGCCTGGCCCGATGAGGCCGCCACGCTTTATCGCGGCATTGCGGGAGTGCGGCAGGCGACCACCGCGCGCAGGTTTGAATCGCCCGAGTTTATCGATATCGAGAGCGGCACGAGCACGGTTTCGTTGCTGACCGGCGGGCTGCCGTATCACCGGCGGAGCGAAGGGCGAATGCTCGACTCGCTGCTGGTGGTGCGCGGAGAATCGCGCCGGCAGTTTCGCTGGGCGCTGGGGGTTGATCTCCCCCATCCGGCCGCGATCGCAATGCAGCACCTCGAACCCAAGATGCTGCGGTTTGAACGCTCCCCTGCCCCGACGGCTGCCAGCGGCTGGTTCTTTCACGTCGGGGCAAAGAACGTCGTGGCGACCCACTGGGAACCGCTCTTCGACGATGCCGCGGGAAGCGCTGGTGTCGACGCGATTAAGGGGTTTCGTGTCCGACTGCTCGAGATCGACGGCAACGCCGGGCGCGTCCCACTGCGGGCGTTCCGCTCGCTGGCCTATGCCCGACAGGTCGACTTCGTGGGCGAGACGATCCTCGAACTTTACGTCGATGATGATAAAATCATGCTCGATTTCGGGCCCTACGAACTGCTCGAGGTCGAAGCTCATTGGATTCGCTAACTTCGGGAACGCCCTCGCTCTCATGATTGTCACCATCGATGGACCGGCCGGCGCTGGCAAAAGCACGATCGCTCGAACGCTCGCCGGGCGGCTGGGTTTCCGCTTCCTGGACACCGGCGCGATGTATCGTGCGGTCGCCTGGGCGGCGATGGAGCGAGGGCACGACTGGGCCCAGGCTGAAGCGTTGGTAGTACTGGCCGGCGAGTTGCAGCTCGACGTGGACGAGCAGCATGTGGCCGTCAATGGGCGCGACGTGACTCGCGAAATTCGCACGCCCGAGGTTACCGCAGCCACACACTACGCGGCGAATAATCCCGGCGTGCGCGAGATCCTGGTTACGCAGCAGCGGCGCGCGGCCGGGAAAGACGACATTGTGACCGAAGGGCGCGATCAAGGGACCGTGGTCTTTCCGCACGCGGAGTGCAAGATTTACCTGACCGCGAGTCCCGAGGAACGGGCTCGGCGGCGGACCAAAGAACTCGTCGCGCGGGGTCAGGCCACGACCGTCGAGGAGGTGCTGGCCGCGCAGAACCGGCGAGACGCCAGCGACTCATCGCGCGAAGTGGGCCCACTCGTGCCCGCCAGCGATGCGATCGAAGTCGCCACGGACGGTCTCTCGCCGGACGAGGTGCTCGACCGGCTGGAAGAGCTGGTACGAGGAAAGATGAGCTCATGACACCTCCCGCCAGGCGCTCGCTGGGCAATCGAGCCTGGCAGGCATTTCTCAAGTTCGGTTGTCGGCTCGGCGCGGTTTGCGTCTTCAACGTGCGCTGCGAAGGGCGCGATCGCGTGCCGCCAACTGGCGGCGGGCTGATGCTCTCGAATCACCAGAGCAATCTCGATCCGGTGCTCGTCGGCCTGGCATGCGATCGCCGGCTGAACTATGTCGCCCGGAAGACGCTGTTCAAGTTCGCGCCGTTTCGCTGGTTGATCAATTCGCTGGATGCGATTCCGATCGACCGTGAAGGCACGGGGCTCGAAGGACTCAAGGAAACCCTCCGGCGGCTGAAGCGCGGCGAGATCGTGCTGTTGTTTCCCGAGGGGACGCGCACGCCCGACGGTGAAGTGCGGCCGATGAAGCCGGGTTTCTGCGCTGTGGCGCGGCGGAGCGGGTTGCCGCTGTTTCCGGTGGCGCTCGACGGGGCGTGGCAGGCCTGGCCCAGGCAGCGGGTGTTGCCTGGGCGCTCGACCGTGCATATTCATTTCGGCGAGGCGATCTCACCGGAGCTGATTCAATCGCTTGACGACGCGCAGCTTACGGCCGAAGTGGAGCGACGAATTCGCGAGTGTCACAAGCTCGCGCGCGAGGGTCGGCTGCGCGCCGCGCCGCTACTTGCCCTCAAGTAGCGAAAGCATCTGACCGAAAGCCGTGGCGCCCTCATCGCCGACGTCTTTGAGCGCGTCATACTCGCGCTTCAGTGGCGTCAGGCTGCCGTCCGCGGCGCAAATTCGCATCATGGCCAGCAGGGGTTCGTTATGGCGGAGGAGATCGAGATAGCGAAGCATGGCCTTGCGATCGGTCAGCACCGGCTTGGGCAGTAACTTCTGTTCGAGCGCAGTATTGGGTTCCAGCGACCGGCAGGTCATCGTGTAGCCAGCCGGGTAGGCCTGGCTGTCGGAGAACCGCCATAAAGTCTCGTTGTCGGACATCAGCTCGCCGCTAGTTTCGACCAAAGTGCCGGGCATCTGGTGCTGGTACTCGAATTGGCGTTCGGGGCCGAAGTCGGCGCCGTAGATGCCGAGGATACGGACAGCCAGCGGATGTAACGCGGCCTTCATTTCCGCTTCGTCCGAGAACTTCTTGGCGAGAACCTGCTTAAAGATGGTGTTCAAACGTTGCGGCTCGACGCCATCCGGCCGGGTCTCGACACCCAGCCATTGCATGAGTTCGGTGATGGTCTCCGCTGAGGCAGGATCACCATTGCGGCGGCGGAGCCTCTCGACGAACAACTGCTTGATGCGTTGGCCTACGACTTCATTAAGCTCGATGAGCGCGCCGCTCTCGTCGCGCATCAAAACGCCGTGCCGCTTGAGAATCGTTTCAAACGTCGCGATCAGTACGGCCTCGTCTTGGGGGCGTTTGCGGGTAGCCAGATCGAAATAAGCATCCGTCAACTCGTGGAACAGGGGTCGCCCTTCCTGGTGCATCCAGTCAACGAGCGGCTGAATGTCGTGATCGTCGCCGTAGGCTTGCTGGAGGAACTCCTCGGCCAGCGGGATCATGAGTTCTGCCAACTCGTGCCGAGCTTGATGCATGTCGTCGAGCGTCACGACGTCGGTCAGCGTTTCGCGCCAGCGGTGTTCAGTGACCAGTACGTAGTCGGTGCGTTCGTACTCGCGCTCGAGCGTGCCGTCGGCGATGCCTTCGGGTGCGTCGATGAGCGTTGATTGCGGGAGCTGGCTGGCCTCGCTGAATTCGCCCCAGGCGGCGAAATAGTCGTGATCTTTGTCGGAAGTTGCGCTGGGCAACTCGGCAATCGCGCTGCGAAACTCGTCATGCGGAATCCGAACGGCATAGGTGCTCCCCTGCCACTTGGCAGCGTCGCGAGCTGGTTCCGGTGTTTCCTCGACCGGCTGATAGATCGCGCGGCTCACGCTGCCATCCGAATGAAGCGTCGTCTCCGCGCGGAAGATTTTCGCTTTGCATCCGCAGACGCAGGATGCCAGCAGGGCCCAGACGAGGCACAACTTAACGCGATTCATACAAGTACCTCTCGCCTGTCTAAGCCGGGCCACGATTAGCCGCTTGCGCAGGTGCCTTCCGGAACAAGTCTCGCTATCCTACTAAGAGTATACGGCGATCACAGGTATTCCCAGAATTTTCATAGAAAACCCCCATGTGGCAGCAACGCACAATCCAGCTTCCGGCCTTTTCCCGCGGTTTTCACCTGGCGACGGATCGCGTCGTCGACGCATTTCCGGAGCTGCGCAAAGTCCGCGTGGGTCTGCTGCATGTATTCATTCAGCACACCTCGGCATCGGTCATGATCAACGAGAACGCCGACCCCGACGTGCCGGTTGACCTCGAAGCGTCGTTCAATGCGATCGCGCCCGAGGACTTTGACTACACGCACACGATTGAAGGGCCCGACGACATGCCGGCGCATGTGAAGGCCGCGATGCTCGGCTCCAGCGTGACGGTCCCCGTCGGCGAGGGGCGGCTGCTGCTCGGCACCTGGCAGGGGATTTATCTGTGTGAGCATCGCAATCGCGCGGCAGGACGCCGGCTGGTGCTCACGCTGCAAGGTGAAGCGGGCTAGCGCTGCCGCCTGAGCCTCACATGCCGCCGTAGCTGGCCACTGGCTGCCCGGACAGGATTCTCGCGAGATCGTCTAACCAGCACTCGAGCAGCGTCGTCTGATGCGCGTTGCGATCAACGTGGTTCAGTGCTTCAAGCGACCGCTCGATGCAATCTGCGGCTGTCTCGGCGTCGCCCGGTTGTTTGTTGGCCGCTTGCAGGACATAACGGCGCAACTCGTCGTCTCCAAGCGGATCGGCGCCGGCCCGCACACGCAAAAGTTGCCGGTGAAACTCCACGGCAAAGCCAATCAACTGCCGGGCCCGAGCGCGTCGTGGCTGAGCTTCCTTGCCGGCGGTTTCCACGAATGGCACCAACGACGCCGCGAGCTGCACGCTGGCGAACTGCGGAGCCGCAAGTGCCTCGAGCAATGTGGAGCGGAATGCCCACAGGTCCTCATCCGCCAGAGCAACGGCGCGCTCAATGCTCCCCTCGGAAATGCCTGCCAGTCGTTCGGCCTCGGCCGCATCGGCAGCCAGTCCGCGCGCGAGCAGTATCTCGGCAACGGCTGCCGGATCCAGAGGGCGGAAACGAATGAGCTGCGCGCGCGAGCGGATCGTCGGCAGTTGCCGTTCGGGGCTGGTGCCAATCAGGATCAGCACCGAGTTCGGCGGCGGCTCCTCAAGCGTCTTGAGCAGGCAGTTCGCGCCTTCTTCATTGAGATGGTCCGCATCGTCGATGATCGCGATTTTGCGGCCGCCCATGAACGGCTTCAGCGCGATATCGTGGCACAATCCTTCGCGCATCCGATGTTCTTTGTCGCCGATCAACAGGGACACCGGAATGTCGCTCTTTTCGGGCGGCTTTTCAATGATGATCAGATCGGGATGCGTGTGTGAACTGGCCTGCACGCACGAATCGCAGCGACCACAAGGATTCAGCTCCGCGCCGGCGTAGGGGCATAAGAGTGCTTGGGCCAGGCGTTCGGCGAACAGCCGCTTGCCGATGCCCGCGGGACCGGCGAAGAGGAAAGTGCTTGCCAACCGGCCGCGCCCCAGCGCGCGGCGGAACTGCTCAATCACTTCATCGTGCCCTTGTACTGCCTGCCACGTCATCCGTGTGCTTCCTGTTGCTCATCCCAGAATCAGTCGCTCGGCTCATTGTAGCGGTAAAGTTCGCCAGCGCAACGACAAGCCCCAAGAGCATCCGGCCAGGGACGCTCCTGGGGCCGTCAAGAAATCCTCGCTGGGCCGCCCGCTCAGCTGGCGACCTTGACCGCGATCTTGCGCGGCTTGGCGGCTTCGGCCTTCGGCAGGTGGATTCGCAGGACGCCGTCGGCATACTCGGCCGAGATGCCATCGACGTCGATTTGCTCGCCAACCTGGAACGAACGATAGAAGCTGCCGATGCCGTACTCCCGAAGCAGGAACCGCTGGTTGGCCGCGTAGCGCGGCGCCACGCGGGCCTGAACGGTCAACACGCCCTCGGCGAAGTCGATATCCAGCGAATCGCGCTCGACCCCGGGAACGTCCATCACCAGGGTGAGCTCGTTCTCACTCTCCAGGATGTCGACGTTCGGTCGATAAGCGAGACCCGAATTGGTCGGCTGCTCCGCGGTCGGGGTTTCCTGCACTTGTGGTTCTTTGGTTTCACTTGTCATGGATTGATGCTCCTGTTCTCTGAACGTCGCGATCAGGGACGACGCGACAGGGTCGTGTGATAAAGTGAGGTCTGTTGCGAATCGTTTGCTTACTCCGCGGCCCGGATGGCGATCTTCTTGGGCTTTGCGCTTTCGGCCTTGGGGAGTTTCACGAGCAGGACGCCGTCGCGGAGACTCGCTTCGACGCGCTGGGCATCGACTTCAAACGGGAGGCGGACAACACGATTGAACTGCCCGGCCCCGCGCTCTTGCCGGTGAAACGCGACGCCTTCGCCAGCCATCGTGCTGCGGCGACCTTGAATCGTGAGATCGCCGACCATGACCGAGATGTCGAGATCGTCGGACTTTACCCCGGGAAGCTCGGCTTCGGCGAACAGCGAGTCGCCGTCCTCCCAAACGTTGAGCGCTGGAAAACCTGCCGCGGTGGGCGCCACGGGACGACTGCCGCGACCGAAGAAGTCCTGAACCAACCAATCCATCTCATTCCGAAGTTGGGCGACCGGTGAACCCGTGTTGAGACGCCTGAGTACCATGGGAATCGACCTCCGCATTGTGAGCCTTGTCTCTAGTTCAAAAAGGGCGAATTCTCGCGCCCCGGCTTCGGGCTCGGCGGTCCGCGCCCGAACGGGACGGTGTGCTTGAAATGACTGGATGCGTGGCATCCGATCCGTTAGTTAAGCAACGGGAATGCCAAACGCGACGCACTATCGCAAGTTACTTGCAGCAAGGCACTTAGGGCGAATAGCAATTGCCGATGAAAGAGACAAGCGGCCTGCCAAAATGACAGGCCGCCTGCTTTTTTGAAACGTCGTTTGGTTTAGAGAGTCGAGAGCGACAAATCCAACTCCGCGTCCTCGTCGTCCTCCGCTTCGGCGACGACCAGCGATTCAGCGTCGACCGGTTCGAGGATCAAGCTGGCAATCGCCGCGTCGACTACCGCAATCGGCGCCGAAACGGTGGCGGCCGGCAATGCCGCCAGTGGTTCGGCTGGCGGTACGACCACCGATTCGATGGCGAGCGCCGAGGCTACCGCCGACTGAGAATCGTCGGTATCGGCCGCCATCGGGTCTCCCGGCGGCGTCCAGGTAAGGTTCCGCGTCAGGAAGCCGGCATTGAAACGTGCGATTAGTTCATCGCCGGCACTCACGGCGCCATCCTTATTGAAGTCGTAGATATTTGTGAGGGGTTGGAGGAACGACGGGTTATTGCGCGTGGCGAGGGCGTCCGCGGCGGCGGTGGAAACAATCGTGGGTGGCGAATTAATGAATGTATCTCCAAGGCGGCTACCGAAGAAGAACACGTCGCTTGCGGCCAGGTTCGTATTGGTGTTGAACCCACCCAGTGTGTCGTTGCCTTCGAAGATTACCTGCAGCCAGGTATTTTCAATGGCATTATTGGCCCAAATGATCGTGATCCGGTCGCTGCCGCCGACACCTTCGCCTGCACGCACGCTAACGCTCACCGGGGCGGGCGCCTCGGTCCAGGCGCCAACATCACTGCTCGTGCCCACCTTGAATGTGAAATCGGCGGCCGTGATCGCGCCGGCCGTACCGTCGATGTCAACCATGATGCCATTGATGCCCTTGGCATAGCTGCTGAACGCCGAGGTGGGAGCCGTGATGCTGCCAGTGAACTGCAAGGCGACCTTGTCAGTCGCGATCGCATTGTCGTCGGATGGATTCGCGCCGGTTGTATTCCCATCAAACTTCGAATGGTTGTAGAACAGGTGCCGGCCGACGGGCATCGCGACCGGTTCATCCACCGGCAGGAATGCGATGCCGGTGGGAGTTCCAATGCCGGAGACCAGCGTTTCGATAAACGCGCCCGTCGTGGGATTGTAGCGCTGGATCGCGCCGTTCAGATTGTGATCAGGCGACAGACCGACCAGCAGATCGCCATTCTCGGCAAACGCCAGCGCGCTGGGTTGCGGCGGATATCCTGCGGAGCTGCCAGTGCCGACGGGCGTCGTCAAATTGATGAATTGGCTGTAAGCATCCTCGCTCACGTCGTAAAGGAGCACCTGGTGGTGATCCAGCGGATCCTGACCTAGCGTAATGTCGCCAATCAGGATGTCGCCATCGGGGCGCACGAGCACGGCGGCAGGGTTGAAACCTGCGCCCTGGCCGATGAGCACCGTCAAATTGTTGTCGTCGTCGTAACGATTGAGACCCTGGAAGAACAGGTCGCCGACGATCAGGTCCCCATCGTCCTCGAAATCGAACCCACCCGGCGCATACGTGAGCTGCAGGGTTTCGGCGGCGAGGTACTGCTGGGTGAGCGAGTTGGTGTCGAACTGGAAGATCGCGGCGGACTGCAAGTCGCCCACATACAGGTTACCGTTCGGTCCGAATGCGAGTGCCGACGGGGCCTGGAGCGGTGCTGGCGTTGAGTCGCCTGCGCCGAGCATTCCCAGCAGGGTTCCATCGTTGTCGTAGTGCAGCACGCCGCCCGCAAACAGGCTGCTGACGTAGAAGGTGCCGTCCGGCGCCACGGCCACGCCCTGGACCATACCGACCATGGGGCCAGTCGGAACACCGCCGGCCACGGGGTCAAACTGATCATCGTAGCGCAATACGCTGAGGCCGCCCGTGTCGTCGAACACGCTGACCAGCATGTCCGCAGCCAGCATCATGCGGCATTCGAGTACCTCGGCGGCGAAACAGACGGTGGAGCTTCCACAGTGGTTAGTCGAGCGACGAGTCTTGGTGGTGTAAGTCATGATTGTGGTATCAAAAGGTGGGTTGCAACGTGGCAAGGCCGGTAGAATCCGGGGGGCGGCGCTCGGCCTCGCGGAATGTTCAGCCTCCTGCCAAACACGGGTTAGCGAACTGCGGGTTGACTGATACTGTCGACCCCGGCGCGGCGCGATGCAAGCCCCCGGGGGCGAAATTTGCGCTATTCCGGAACCGGGCCGGGCGTGACTTGGCCGTGAAATGAGGGATAATGTGCCGACAGCCTTGCGCCTCTTCAACCATTCCCACCCCAGGACTAAAGCGAATGCGACCTGCTCGTCGCCGGAGTTTGTTTCCGGCCGCTTTTACCTTGGTGGAACTGCTGGTCGTGATTGCCATCATCGGCGTGCTGATCGGGCTGCTACTGCCGGCGGTGCAGGCCGCGCGCGAATCGGCCCGGCGGACGAGTTGCGTCAATCACTTGCGGCAGCTTGGCGTGGCCGCGCAAAACCATCACGACGCCAAGGGTGGTCTGCCCTCGGGCGCGGATTCGAAGTCCTGGCCCTCTACGCCGAACAATGCCTGGACGTTCTACCGCTGGTCGTCCCTCGCACACCTGGCACCCTACCTCGAAGAAGCCAACGCCCTCGGCCTGCTGGATTTATCGATTCCACTGTACGCCAACACCTTTGACGTTACGCCCCAAAATAAGCCGGGAGTGGCACAGGTCGTGCCGCTGTTTTTGTGCCCCAGCGATCTGGGGCACGTCGTTGCACCAGGCTTTGGACCGACGAATTACGTGGCCTGCTCGGGCACCGGCGCCGGCGGCGGGACGCCCTTCAACACCGACGGCGTATTCTACGTCAACTCGCGCACGCGACTGGCCGAGATCACCGACGGCACCAGCCACACCGCACTCATGAGCGAGAGCATTCTGGGCAACCCCAGGGGGACGCCGCTCGTGCGCGATCCGGAGGTCGATTACAAGTGGGCCCTCTCGGCGCCGCTGACAGAACTCTTCTGCACAAACACGCCGCAATGGAACGTGTCCGATCCACGTGGCTTCGCCTGGGTGAGTGGCGAGTATCGCTGCGCTTCGTACAACCACTATGAGACGCCGAACTCGACGAAGCCCGACTGCATGGGCACCAGACTGGGTGGCGGTCCGCAGTTTCAATTCTCCGCGTACGGGTGGCGTGCTGCGCGGAGTCGGCATCCCGGCGGCGTGAACGTGCTGTTGGCGGATGGCGCGGTACGGCCCGTGAATGAAGAGATCGATCCCGCGGCGTGGCGGGCTCTGTCAACCCGTGCGGGCGGCGAAGTGACAACTGGCGAGTAGTCGGCGGCGGATTGTTTTTCTGCTAAGCTGCTGCGAGCGGCTTACCACCGCGTGCCAGGTTCTTCTCGCAAGTTCGCAATTCACTAGCGTCAGCAGCCATGTTCTTCGCATTCGATGGATTGGATGGGACCGGCAAGTCCACGCAGATGGACCTCTTTGTCACGTGGTTGATGGAGAGTGGATACGATGTCGTCCGCTGCATTGATCCGGGTACCACGCCCGTGGGACAGCGGATTCGCGAGCTGCTGCTCGGCGACGAAGTGCCGATCGGACGGATGAGCGAAATGCTGCTGTTCATGGCGGCCCGCGCGCAGCTAGTCGAGAGCGTCATCAAACCGGCACTCAACGCGGGAAGGACCGTCGTCTCGGACCGGTTCTTGCTTGCCAACCTGGTCTACCAGGGGTATGCCGGCGGCCTCAATGTCGACGCGATTCGCGAGATTGGCCGCGTTGCCACTCAGGGCACTTTGCCGGACATCATGTTCGTGCTCGACATGTCGCCGCAGCTTGCCGCCGAGCGAATGCAGCGCGAGCGCGACCGGATGGAAGATCAGGATGCAAGCTACATTGAACGACTGCGCGCCGGTTTCCTTACGGAGGCCGCCTGCGATCCGCGCATCGTGGTGATCGATGCAGCGCGGGATATCGAGAGCGTGCAGGCGGAAATTCGCGCTGCTGCGAGTCGCGTTCTCGGCACCCGCGCGAATTAGCTACCGCGGCGCGATCCCTTGCTGCCTACACGTACGCCGGCGTCGGCGGGTAGGTGGCGATCTCGATGTGGTGGCCGTCCGGATCGCGGAAGAAAATCTGCGAAATGTTGCGATCAACAACGACGTTTTTGCGATAGGGGATGCCGAATTGCTTCAGGAGCTCCTCGGCCCCTTCGAGATCATTGGTGTTGAGAGCCAGGTGATCCCCGCGGGTGTCGATGTCGCCTTCCGGATCGCTGGCCGAGGGGCTTTGGATTAGGTGGATCATGATCCCGTAGTTGTAGAGCCAGGCCCCCGGAAAATCGAAGTTGGGGCGGGAGACTTCGCGGAACCCCAGCACTTCGCGATAGAACTTGCGACTCTCTTCGAGCCGTTTGGTTTTACGGCCGACGTGGTTTACGGCGGTGATCGGAAGCGATTGAGACACGGCGGTGCGACTCCGGTGTGATGGCTGCGGCAGGACGAGTTGCAGGAGGCGCTATGTCAGACTCCGGCCGGGCCCGCTAGCGCCGCTGGCAATATAGTCGCCCCGAGCGTGCGGGAGCAACGATCAGCCCCCTTGCTCTGCGGTGGGGTTGTAGCGATTTTCTCGATTAGCCGGCTACCGCCGGCCGATACGACCCTGTAAGGGGAATCACCGCGGCGGGCGAATCGACATTTGCCGCCGCCATGGTTAGGGGGGAGTTTCGCATGGTTCGCAAGCTTGCGCTGTCGCTCGTGCTGCTGGCTGGGTGCCTGAGTCAATTCGGGTTCGCCTTTGACCGCACTCCCTGGCCCTGCGGCAGGACCTATTACGGCTGCCAGTGTGGATGCGTGTTCTGGCACGAGTGGTTCAGCCACAAGCCATGCTGCTGCGAACCATGCAACCAGTGCGGGCAATTCACCCAGTCAAACAATCCGTATGTTGTGACTGGCCCGCACTACACGCGGTTTGGTGAAGTGTACAGCGACGGCAGCGGTTCAAACCGTCCGGGAGCGATTGGAGAGCTGTACAACGGGCCGAACTCGAGTGAGCCCACGCCGGCACAGCCCACCCCGGCCGCGCCGGGTGTGATGGAAGACATGGGCCCCGGGCCCGGCGGTCCGACGACGATGATGCCGCGAAGCCGAATGACCACGGCGCAGCGCTCTGACTCGGGTGGGCAGTTTGATTCGATGCCCTCTTCCCGTACGATGGGAAGGCCGTCGCGAACGAGGCTGTTCACCCGCTAAGGCGGCGGGTGCCAAACGGTTAGCCTCTGGGCCCCTTTCGGCGGTCGAGTGCACGTTACAGGCATCGGCGCGCCATGCGGACTTCCGGCATCGACGCTTTTCTCCACATGCTGGCCGAGGCCGGCGTGCGGTACGTGTTCGGCAATCCCGGCACGACCGAGCTTCCGCTGAACGACGCGCTGGTGCGCGACCAGCGCATCAAATACATCCTGGGGCTCCAGGAAGTTCCCGTCATGGCGATGGCCGACGGCTATGCGATGGCCGGCCGGCAACTGGGCGTCGTGAATCTGCACATCAGTTGCGGGCTCGGCAATGCGATGGGCATGCTCTACAACGCCTTTCGCGAGGGAACGCCGCTGTTGGTAACGGCCGGCCAGACCGACCGCCGGTTGCGGTTTCAGGAACCGATTTTGTACGGCGACATGGTTGCCGTGGCCAAACCCTGGACGAAGTGGTCGGTTGAAGTCGAGCGGATCGAGGACCTGCCGCTGGCGCTCCGAAGGGCTATGCAGATCGCGTTGACTCCGCCCACGGGGCCGGTGTTTCTGTCGATTCCAGTCGACATCCAGATGGAGACGGCGGAGCTCGATCTGACACCGTCAGCGCCGCTCTCTTATCGTGTCAGGCCGCCGCAGGAGGACATCGAGCGCGCGGCGCGCATACTGTCCGAGGCGAAGAACCCGGCGATTCTGGTCGGCAGTCGCGTCCAGGAAGCGGACGCCGTGAAGGAACTGGTGAGCGTGGCCGAACGCCTGGGTGCGCCGGTCTATTCGGAACCGCCGCACGCGCACGGCCGGCTCGGCTTTCCGGTGGATCACCCGCTGTATGGCCAGACGATTCCGCTGTGGGCCAATGAAATTGCCGGGCACCTGGCAGAATTCGATGCGCTGCTCGTCGTGGGAATGGACCTGCTTCGGGAGTATGTCTATCACGGACCCGAACCGGCGATTCCGCGCTCGCTGAAGATCGTGCATTTGGATGAGAGTTCGGAACAGATCGGGAAAAACTTTCCGGTAGCGGCCGGCGTGCTGGGTGACACAAAGCTGGGGCTAGCCGAACTGGACGCCCAACTGGGCAAGTCAATGAACGACGCCGATCGCGCCGCGGCAGCCCAACGTGCGGAGAACCGCGGCCGCTTGCATCACCAGGCGCGCGAACAACTGAAGAGTAAAATTGCCGCGCGGCGGAGTGATCGCCCGCTGGCTGGCGGTGTACTGATGTCGGCGCTGGCCGGCGTTCTGCCAGAGAATGTCGCCGTGATCGAAGAAGCCGTGACGACGACGAACACGACGCTGCATCGGCTTGGCGCGCTGAAGAACACGAGCGGGTATTTTGCCCATCGCGGTTGGGCGCTCGGCTGGGGGCTCGGTTGTTCGCTCGGCGTGAAGCTCGCCTGGCCCGAGCGGCCGGTGCTGGCGATTTTAGGCGAGGGCGCCGCAATGTACGGCATCCAAGGACTTTGGTCCGCCGCGCATCACAAGCTGCCGGTTACCTTCGTGATTTGTAACAACGCCCAGTACCAGATTCTGAAAGCCGGCGCAGCGGGGTTTGGATTGCCCGCGGCCAAGGCCGGCAAGTTCGTGGGTATGGACCTTCGTGAACCGGAGATCGACTTCGTGGCACTCGCTCAATCGCTGGGCGTGTACGCGGAGCGAGTGTCCGAACCGGATGAACTTGCGGCGAAAGTGAAGTCCTCGCTGGCCGCCAACGACATCCCTCGCCTGTTCGACGTACCCATCGCCCGTTCGACTGCCGGGCCGGGTAGCCCCTGACGTATAATTGCGGTTGGTTTCCGAACTCGCGCGGCTTCCGCAAAAAGACATTCGCTGGTCATGCCATTAGCTCCGCTTAAGCCCTGGGTCGATCGTTGGCGCGAAAGGTCGTTGCCGGAACTGCCGGTGTTGGTAGCGATCGTGCTGATCGCCGCTCTGAGCTGGGGATTTATCGAGCTTGCCGACGAAGTCCTCGGTGGCGACACGCAGCATTTTGACCAGGCGGTGATCGAAGCGCTACGCGACCCCAACGATCCACGATTGCCACGCGGTCCAAGCTGGCTGGCGGACGCGGCCCGCGACGTCACGGCCCTGGGCAGCCCGGCCGTGTTGGCCCTGACAGTGATCGTCGTTACCGGCTACCTGGCGATGCTCAAGCGCTGGCGGACGATTGCGGTACTGCTGGCTGCGGTGATCAGCGGCGCGATTTTGACGGCGCTGCTCAAGCAAGGCTTCGGCCGCGAGCGCCCGCCCTCAGGCTCGGCCCTGCAAGGCACGCACTCGCTCAGTTTTCCGAGCGGGCACTCGCTCTCCGCGGCGCTGGTGTACCTGACGCTGGGGGCCATGCTCGCGCGTGTGATGCCCACCTGGAAGCTGCACGTGTACGTCATCGGGATGGCGCTTGCGGTGACGATTCTGATTGGCTCGACGCGAGTCTACCTTGGCGTGCACTATCCGACCGACGTGCTGGCCGGTTGGACCGTCGGCTCGGCCTGGGCGCTGTTGTGGTGGCTGATCGCGCGCAGGACAATTCGCCACGGTGAGCCGGGCGCCGAACAACTCAAGGTTGAAGGCGCTGCCAATGCGAACTGAATATCGAGTCGAGATCGACTGCAAGCCTCAAGAGTTGTGGCCATTTCTGGACGAAGCCGACAAGCAGCGAGCGTGGCTCACTACGTTGGTCGATATCGTGCCCACGAGCAAGCAGCAGCGCGCCGTCGGTTCGACGTTCGACTTGCGCGTACGCGAGGGGCGACGCCTCACCAACTACGAAGGGCGGATCAACGCCTACGATCCGCCGCGGCATCTGGGCGTTTCTTTCTGGGGCGGCGCATTTCCGCCGAACATGGTGATGCGCGTCGACTACCGGATCGCCGAGTTGCCAACCGGCTGCCGCTTGGAGTATTACGCAGAAGTGAATCTCGACAAGCTGCGCGGGCCCATCAAACTCGCCCTCCCCATCGCGCGGGTGTTCACCTACTTCCAGCTTCGGCACTTCATGCGGAATTTGAAACGCGTGGCCGAAGAATCTACCCGGGCCGGCGGTGGGAAGCAGCCGCCGCAAAACAAAAAGTCCAGCTAGGTGCTGTAATCCTGAGGCGGTCGTCCGTTCGTTGACACTCCCGGAAAACCGCCAGTAGAATCGAGCCTTCTCCCGGGCAAGATTCTGAAGTTTTCTAGAGCGGAAAGCGGGTGCGACGATGGCGGAGGATAACGGCGGGCAGCTCGATACGGTGATGCAAGAGACGCGTGTCTTTCCGCCGCACCCCGACTTTGTGGCCAACGCGCGGATCAGCTCGCTCAAAGCCTATGAAGAACTCTGGGGAGACGCAGCCGGCGACATCGAAAAGTTCTGGGGCAAGTTCGCCCAGGAACTGCACTGGTTCGAGCCGTTCACGAAAGTGCTCGACTGGAACTGTCCGGACGCCAAGTGGTTCATCGGTGGCAAGACGAACGTCTCACACAATGCGCTCGATCTGCACCTGAACACCTGGCGGAAGAACAAGGCCGCCCTGATCTGGGAAGGGGAGCCCGGCGACACCCGCACGCTGACTTACCAGCAGCTTCATCGCGAAGTTTGCAAGTTTGCCAACGTGCTCAAGGGGCTGGGCATTGGACCCGGCGACGTGGTGTCGATCTACATGCCGATGGTCCCGGAGCTGGTCGTGGCGATGCTGGCCTGCGCCCGAATCGGCGCGGTGCACTCGATCATCTTCGCGGGCTTTTCGGCCGAGGCGATTGCCGATCGCAACAACGACGCCAAGGCCAAGCTGCAGCTCACGGCCGACTATGGTTGGCGGCGCGGGCAGGAGCTAGCGCTGAAGAAAAACGTCGACGAGGCGCTCAAGAAGTCGCCCACGGTTAAGGATTGCATCGTGCTCAAGCGGGTCGGTAACCCCGTGCACATGCAGGCCGGGCGCGATCTGTGGTGGCACGACCTGATGGCGGAAGCCTCGGCCGATTGCCCCGCCGAACCGCTCGACAGCGAGCACCCCCTGTTCATCCTCTACACCAGCGGCTCGACCGGCAAACCGAAGGGCATTCTGCACACCACGGCGGGTTACAACCTGTACGTAAAGAAGACGTTCGAGTGGGTCTTCGATCATCACGACGAAGACATCTTCTGGTGTACCGCCGACATCGGCTGGGTCACCGGCCATAGCTACGTGACTTATGGTCCGCTCACGGCCGGCGCCACGGTGATGATGTATGAAGGCGCGCCGAACTGGCCGGATGAAGGCCGCTTTTGGGAACTGATCGAGAAGTACCGGCCCACGATTTTTTACACCGCGCCGACGGCGATTCGCTCGTTTATCAAATGGGGCGATCACTGGGTCGACAAGCGCGACCTTTCCAGCTTGCGGCTCCTGGGAACGGTGGGCGAAGGGATCAATCCCGAAGCCTGGATGTGGTACCACAAGAAAATCGGCGCCCAGCGCTGCCCGATCGTCGACACCTGGTGGCAAACCGAAACGGGCGGAATCATGATGAGCCCCCTGCCGGGCGCCATTCCGACCAAACCGGGTAGTTGCACCAAGCCGCTGCCGGGCATCGTGCCGGCCATCGTCAACGCGGCCGGCGAGCCCGTTCCGCAGGGTCAAGGGGGCTGGCTCGTGATGACGAAGCCTTGGCCTGGGATGTTGCGCGGCATCTGGGGCGATCCCGAGCGATTCCGCGAACAGTACTGGTCGAAGGTGCCGGGCAAGTACCTGGCCGGCGACAACGCCCGCTGCGATGCCGATGGCTACTACTGGATCATGGGCCGGATCGACGACGTGCTGAACGTGGCGGGACATCGCCTGAGCACGATCGAGATCGAGAGCGCCCTGGTCAGTCATCCGAACGTGGCCGAAGCGGCGGCGGTCGGCCGGCCCGACGAGATCAAGGGCGAAGCCGTGGCGGTATTCGTGACGCTCAAAAGCGGTACACCGAACGAATCACTTCGCAAGGAGCTGCGCGATCACGTGCGGAAGGAGATCGGCGCGCTCGCCCAACCGGACGACATCCGCTTCACCGCAGCGCTCCCCAAGACGCGCAGCGGCAAGATCATGCGGCGGCTATTGCGCGACATTGCCAGCGGCAAAACGACCACCGGCGACACCACGACGCTGGAAGATTACACGGTGCTCGCCAAGCTGCGGGATGAGGAGTAGGGCTGCCCAGACAATTCCCAACGCTTCCTTCAGTCCAAAGTCCACCGACCGCATCACGTCATCGGGCAATCGACCAATGACGCGTGATATCAGACGTCGCTCAAGCGTCGCAAGGTTTGTGCAACTGACAACGGAGGGCATCAGAAGGCCCGTTCCGGCAGCTTCAGCCGGATCGACTAGAACTTGAGCAGACTCACCGACGTGACGAGTCGTTGTCGTGATCCCGGCTAGGACCGTATTTGCCATCCGACGATTGAACGCGTCGCTTTGCACGACGACAGCCGGGCGCCGCTTGAAACCCAACCAGAACGACGTCACCGCGGCGCACGTTCATAGTTCTTCAGATTCGCCTTCGACACCGTTGTAAACATCGAGTGCGGGATCGTCCCAAATCTCTCGAAACGCCTCTTGCTGCGCGACATAGGTGACTTTGACGTCCCACTCATCGACGACAAGCAGCGACTGAACCTGGCTGAACTGTTCTTGACTTAACAGATAGAACAGCTGATTGGAGTTCGGATCGACGACCGTAACGGGGCGTCCGCCGCACTCCTCCACTGCTGTTCACTGTTCATCGGTAAGCTTGGGTGTCATATGAGGATTATACCCCACTGCAAACATCGCCGCTCGAATGATGTCCCGCCCTATTCCGGAAACAGCTTCGTCGACAGGTAGCGTTCGCCGAGGTCAGGCAGGATGCAGACGATTGTCTTGCCTTGGTTCTCAGGCTGCTTGGCCAGGTGCAGAGCAGCCCAAGCGGCGGCGCCACAGCTAATTCCGCACATGAAGCCTTCCTTCTGGGCGAGCTGCCGCGAAGTTTCCATCGCGTCTTCGTCGCCCACGGTGACCACGCTGTCGATGATGTCGACATTCAGCACCGGCGGTATGAAACCGGCGCCGATCCCCTGGATCATATGCTTGCCGGGCTTCAGATCCTGGCCAGCTTTGCGCTGAGTGATCACCGGGCTGTTTGCTGGCTCAACGGCCACAATCTTGATACCAGGCTTGCGTTTCTTGAGCACTTCGCCCACGCCTGTGATCGTGCCGCCAGTGCCCACGCCGGCCACGAAGATGTCGATGTCCCCGCCGGTGTCGCGCCAGATTTCTTCGGCCGTGGTCTTGCGGTGAATCTCGGGGTTCGCGGGATTGCTGAACTGCTGGGGCATGAACCAGTTCTTGTTTTCTTTGAGCAGCTCGTCGGCCTTTCGCATGGCGCCGGGCATGCCATCGGCGGCCGGGGTGAGGATTACTTCAGCGCCGAAAGCCTTCAGCAGCCGGCGACGCTCGAGGCTCATGCTTTCGGGCATCGTAACCTTCAGCTTGTATCCGCGAGCCGCGCACACGTACGCGAGCGCGATACCCGTATTGCCGCTGGTAGGCTCAATGATGACGGTATCTTTATTGAGTTTGCCATCGCGTTCGGCGGCATCGATCATCGCCCGGCCGATGCGATCCTTCACGCTCCACAGCGGGTTGAAGTTTTCCAGTTTGGCGATCACGGTGGCCACACAGCCCTCACTGATGCGGCGAAGCTTCACCAGCGGGGTGTTGCCGATGCAGCGGGTGATGTCGTCGCTAATGCCGGCGTGCTTGGTTTCCGTGGCGGTGGCCATGACTTCTCCTCAAAGTAGAAACGTGCAAATCGATCGATTCGAGCCGCATGGCTGAACCGGCGATTATATCGCGATTAGAAAAAACGGGTCAACGCCGCATCTTGTGCGGTTCAGGTAGGCTTGGCTTGCGCAACGCCTATTCCTTTCGCTGCGCAAACATCCAGTCCAGCAGTTCGCCCGAGGTGTAGGCCGGCGTCCAGCTATCGTGCCCCACGCCGGCCAGCTCCGTGTAGCGTGGTGCCCCACCGGCGGCACGGACGGCATCGATCATGACGCGCGAACGGCTCACGGGCACCACGTCGTCCGCATTGCCGTGCCAGGCCCAGACGGGAACGTTAACGAGTCGATCGGCGTACAACTCGTCCCCACCTCCGCAGATCGGCGCGACGGCAGCCCAGCGCTCGGCGGCCCGAGTTCCTAAATCCCAGGAGCCATACCCTCCCATGGAAAGGCCGGTCAGATAGAGCCGATGCTTGTCTATCGGAAAGCTCGCGAGGACGTCGTCGATCGCCGCGAGCACGGCCTGCATCATTGGTCCTGGCTCGACCCGCGGCGCGCAGCGATCCAAGGCACGTGGCGTTTCGACCCAGTAGGTGTTTGCTCGGCACTGCGGAGCAAGCAGATGGCAGGGGTACTTCGCGCGGTGGTCCTCAGTGGCGAGCCAGCTCGGCAGGTAGCGGAGCTGGGCCTCGTTATCCGAGCCGCGCTCGCCTGCCCCGTGCAAGTAGACCACCAGAGGAAAGAGCTGGCCCGACTGCCCCCCGGCGGGCTCCATCAGACGGTAAGGATAGGTCCCGCCAGCCAGGGCCGAAACCGGGACTGTGCGACTGGCATAGAGTTTCTCAATCTGGGAGTCGATCATGGGCTGGCTACCGGGAGTCAGAATGTGCTCAAAATGCTGAAAATTACGGCCCTTAGCTCGCGTTTTGCGCGAGTGCAAGTGATGGACAGCGGGCGCGCGGCGGTGCTAAACTTGAAATGGTACCTATCTCTTTCGGAGGGACTATGTCGACCACTTCTTGTCCGCGCTGCTCCGCACAGGTAACTCTACCCGTGGGCGTGAGCAATGATGCCACGGTCCGCTGCCCGTTGTGTCATGCCCACTATACGCTGGCTGACGCGCTGGTGAACATGCCGCCCCTGTTGGAAGTGGTCGGCGGCGACGAAGGCGAATCGCTGGCCGCCGACTGGCTTGATGAGCCGCAGTCCAAAGGACTGGCGGACGACGACGCTCCGATCGCCACCGCGCTGCCCATCGACGAGATGGATGAAGAAGCCAGCGAAGCCGAGACGCTCGAACTGGGCAGCCTGGAACTGGGCAGCCTGGAGTTGGACGACGAACCCGTGGGCGGAGTCGGTCAGGAAACAGTGGCCGAGGACCTGGGATTCTCGACGATCGAATCACCGGACGATCTCGAACTTAAAGCAGCCCTCCCGGCGGATGACGATGACGTGCTCGATGGTGACGACATCCTGGGCGAACTCAGTGGCGACGACCTGACCGCCGGTCCGGCCGAAGAAGAAGAACTGCCGCTCGATTTCGGCGAAGAGCTCTCAGCCGAAGCGGCAGGCGCCGAAACGATGGAATTCAGTGCCGAATCGCTGGCCGGGTTTAGCGAGTCGGACGCCGGGGAGTTGAAGTTCGACCTCGATTCCGAGGCCGATGACGCGGGGGGCGCCACGATCGACTTCTCCGCCCCGCTCGAAGAGAAGGACGAGTTTGGTGAAGCCAAGGTGGACGAACTCGCCTTCGATTCCATCGACAGCGAAGGCGAGACCGTGCGGTTCGAACCCAGTGCGACCGGATTTGGTGGGGAAGAATTGAAGTTTGACGATCCGCTGGCGAGTGAAGCGCCCGAGGGGGACGAGCTGCGCGAGTTCGAAGACTTGCGTTTCGAGCCGTCGGACGAAGCGACGGATGCACCAGAGGTGGTGCCCGTAGCGGCGGTGATGGCGGTGACGCCGGGCGAGGCCGCCGAAGAACCCAAGGGAAAGAAGGGCAAAAAGGAAAAGAAGAAGAAAGAGAAGAAGGTCAAAGTCAAAGCCGAGTCCTCTGGTGATAAGCCCAAGCGGTCACTGGTCGGAGTCTTGGTGGGCATGCTGATCGCAATTCCCGCCGCACTTTACGGGGCGCTGTGGCTCGGTCGCGACTACGACCTGGTGGGTCTGAGCAATTATCTGCCGGCTGCAGTGCTACCAGGGGAGTACAGCAAGAAAACCGTCGTAGCGCAGACCTACGTGCCCCCGGCAGCGTCTATGCCGAGCGTGGATACCGCGCCAGCGGTTGACGAAGCCACGACCCAAACGCCGGCGGAAGTAGTGCCAGCCGAAGAACTGCCCGCCGGTGATGAAAGCACGGCCCACACGACCGCGCGGCCCGCGACCGACGATCCGGCAACCTCCGAGGAGATGCCGGCGGATGCCACGGCTGATGTAGCGCCGAGCCTGGCTGAACCGACCGACGCCGCTCCGGCGGACGAGATGCCCGCCGACGCCCCGGCTGAAGCGGCGTCACCTGCGGAAGATGATCTATTCGCTCCCGCGACCGACACGCCCGCCGCCGAACCAGCGGCCGACTCGCCGGCAGAAGCACCTGCGGAGAGCGATCCGTTCGCGCCGGCGGAAGAGATGCCTGCCGAGCCAGCCGATGCGGCGGCCGACCCGTTCGCGCCGGCGACTGACGCTCCTGCGACCGAGGCACCCGCCACGGACGCCCCGGCCGAAAGCGATCCCTTTGCTCCGGCAGCCGATACTCCTGCCGAACCCACCGCTGACCCAGCAGACGACCTGTTTGCACCGGCGACGGATGCTCCAGCTGCTGAGGCTTCGGCCGAGGCGATGCCGGCGGAAGAAACTCCGGCGGCGCCGGCCGAAGACGATCTGTTCGCGCCGGCGACCGATGCTCCTGCGGCTGAACCTGCCGCGGCTGAACCTGCCGCGCCCGCGGAAGCCGATCCGTTTGCTCCGGCAATTGAGCCAGCCGCGCCGGCAGAAGCCCCCGCTGAAGCACCGGTCGAGATGCCCGTTGAAGAGAACGATGCCTTCGCTCCGGCCACGGAACCGGCTGCCGAACTCGCCGCACCGCCCGCTGATACGACGCGACCGGCCGAGCCCGATCCGTTTGCTCCCAAACCCGTCACGCCTGCGGAAGAGATGCCGGCCGCAGAGGATCCGGCCGATCCGCTGACCGATACTCCAGCACCTGCCGGCGAGGACGTTCTCGCGCCGGCGCCTGCTGAGGAGATGCCAGCCGCTCCGGCAGCGGAAGACCCGCTTTCGATTCCTGCCGAACCGGCTGCTCCCGAGTTGCCCACAGACGCTTTCGCCGAACCCGCGCTCCCGACTCCCGCCGTCGATCGCGTTGGACCGCGCAACGTGCAGCCCGTCTCACCGGCGGAGCTGACAGGCGCAATGCAGTCGGCGTTCGTGGCAAACCAACAATTGATTGCCGCCGAAGCTGCTGCCGATGAGGCCCAGCTTCGCAAAGCCAGGGCGGCGTTCTACGTCAACCTGTTCGGAATGGCCGATGCAATCACTGCCGCGCAACAAGGCGCCGGCGCGGCTGAACTCGATCCGCAGCTCCAACAGCTCGCCACGATCCTGAAACAGCAGTTGACGGCCGATCCACGCAGGCTCGAATCGCTCAAAGTCTTCGGCGCCCGCTGGATCGGTTTCCCCAAGCGCACGACCGATGGCGTGGTGGTTTCGGGCACCGTCGAGAGCGCGGGGCAGGTCGGACAGCTCTTCCACACCAAGGCCCGCCTGGGTAGCGGTGCGGATGCTCCGCTGGTGACAATCGTTTCCGCAACTGATCCGCAACTTGCCAGCGGCGACACCGTAGTGGCGCTGGGCAGCATCGTTCAGCGGCCGGCCGAGGAGATTGCCGGCTACCAGGGAAGCGATCCGTCGGTGGTATGGAGCGGCATGGCGATGAAGGTGCCGGCCAACTAAGCCCACGGATGAATGGTGGTCGCGAGGGAGCGTGACAATGACCGACGAAACAGCGCACAGTGACGGGGGGTCGCCCGAATCCGAGAGCGCGGAACAGGCGAGTCCCGCGCGGACTGCGTACGAGCACCTGTCGTATCTTTTGTCGCTGCCGGAGCGCGTCGTGCGAGGCGGTTCGGGCCTGGTCGGCGGGATGGCGCGTGAAAGCGCGGAGCTCTTGGTGCCGCAGTCTTTTCAGAGTTCGCGGACCTACAGCACAATGGTCCGCCAGATGCTCGACTTCATGGTCCACGACGTCGGCGGTGTGCCGTCGGGCGAGACTCCGAGTTCCACGGCGGAAGTTGACAACTACGTGGCGCGCAAAGCGGTCGGCAACTTTCTCGACATGGCCTCGATGGCCACGCTGCACATCTCGCCGCTGGTTATTCTGGCCGCGGTGAGCGACGTGGCCTATGGCTCGCAGAATTATCTCAAGGAACTCGCTGAAGAGCTCAAGCAGCAAGGCGTGATCGATCGTCAGTCGCGTATCGATCATGTGAACGACTTGCTGGGCGCCGTCTCGCACGCCACGGCCAAGACCAGCGAAGCCTTCGACACGCCGCCGCTGTCGATTGAAGGCCTCCGACAAACGCTGGCCGAAACGAAGGCCGCCATCGCGGCCGGTGCGAAGGGCGAGATTCCCAGCGAAGCGGAAGTCGACCAGATGTGGCGACAAATGCGTGAGATCGCCGAACGCGAGGGGGTCGATCTGCTAGCCGTGGGCGGGGCAACGACGATCCAGTCGCTGGGAAAGTTCGCCACGGTTTCGCGCGGCGCGCTCTCAACGGTACGCGTGACCGGTCGGCTCTTCGACAAGCATGTGCTCGACCATTACTCGCAATCCCTATCGGAAATCCAGCAAAGGGGCTTCTATCCCTCGATCGCCGACTCCTGCGAACCGTATCTCGCTGCCGTCTGGGACAATTTCGCCTGCAGCCGTCGCACGGTCACCGAGAACTTGCTGGATGGCACTCTCATCGGCAGCGGCTTGAACACGCTCAGGGCGTGGATATCGAAGCCGGCTGAGCCAGAGGCATCCCCCGGCTCGGACTCGAAACCCGAAGCTGGCACCTCCTGAATCGTCGCCGTACACGGCAGCCAGGATTGCGTGAGGCGCGAGGCTCACCTAGAATTGATCATCTGAGAACGAGTCTCAATAAGCAGACGGCGATCTATGAGCGATGTGCACGAACTGGTCCCTTTGAACCTGCTTAGCGCCGGGCAATTGGCCCTGGTCGAGCAGGTGCTGGGCCAACCCGACGTGGTGCACAGGCTCGAAGAACTCGGGCTTCGCGGTGGTGCTGCGGTCGAAATGGTGCAGGCGGGAAGTCCCTGCATTATCCGGCTCAGCGGGAACAAGTTGTGCTTGCGGGCAGACGAACTCGTGAGTGTGCTCGTGCGGCGAGGAACCGGATAGTGACCACGTTGGCGGTACTGCCCATCGGAGAATCGGCGCGAGTTCGCGAGATCGACGCGAGCGATGAAATCGGCGTGCGGTTGCTGGAGATGGGGCTCACGCCGGGGATCGAAGTCGTGGTCATCGGTACGGCGCCCCTGGGCGATCCACTTGAGATCGAGCTGCGCGGCTACCGCCTGAGCCTCCGTAAGTGCGAAGCCGCCCGCGTCGACGTCGAGCCAGTGTAGTACTCCCGCCACGGCAGCCGACGCGACCCAGGCACCGTGTCCTGCCGCCAGCGAGTGTCCTCCCCGCTAGTAATGTTCCCGCGCTTCGGGCAATGCCCGCGAAAGCTTGTCGATGACCGAGCGGCCGAAATTCACCGTCGCCCTGATTGGGAATCCCAACACGGGGAAATCCACGCTCTTTACGGCGCTGGCCGGCGTACGCCAGCGTGTGGGAAACTATCCGGGCGTGACCGTTGAAAAGAAGCTCGGCGGCATGCACTTCGAAGGCCGACAGTTTCAACTGATCGACCTGCCGGGTACATACAGCCTCGCGCCGCGTTCGCCGGATGAGATGGTCGCCGTCGACGTGCTGCTGCACCGACGCGACGACACTTCGCGCGTGGATGCGGTGCTCTCGATCGTCGACGCAAGCAACCTCGAGCGGAATCTGTACCTGGTCAGCCAGGTGCTCGAGCTTGGGCTGCCGACGGTCGTGGCTCTGAACATGACCGACATCGCCCGCAGCCGGGGCCTGACGATCGACCTTGAGCGGCTGCGCCAGCGGCTGGGTATTCCGATCATCGAGATTCAGGCCAACCGGCGGATTGGCATCGACGAACTCAAGCGGGCTCTGGCAAGCGCCGCCGAAGCGAAACCGACCGAGCGTCGCAGTCCGTTTCCGGACGCGTTTCAGGCGGAAACCGCACAACTGCAGACGAGCTGGAGTGCGAATGGAAAACGTGCGGAATTGCCGCGCTACCTGGCCGAGCGTCTGCTGCTTGATACCAGTGGCTACCTTCAAGACGCGCTGGCCAATGATGAACATAACGGGGTAGCGTTCGAAGAGATCAAAGCCGCGCGCGGTCGTCTGTCCGCCGCGGGGCTGCCGGTTCCGGCTGTGGAAGCCCAGGCTCGCTATGGCTGGGTGGCCGAAGTGCTCTCAGGCGTCGTCACGCGCCCTGCCAAGCGTCCTGTCTCGAGCAGCGATCGGCTCGACAGGTTCCTGACGCACAAGCTGTGGGGAACGATCGTCTTTGCGATTCTGATGTTAATTGTTTTCTCGTCGGTGTTCATCTTTGCCGATCCGGTGATGGGACTGATCGATGGCTGGATCGGCTCGCTGGGCGAATTCGTGGGCAATTTAGTGCCTGAAGGTCCGCTGCAGTCGCTCCTGGTCGATGGCATCATCGGCGGCGTCGGCAGCGTCCTGATCTTTCTACCGCAGATCGTGTTTCTGTTTTTTTTCCTGGCTGTGCTGGAAGACTGCGGATACATGGCCCGCGCCGCCTACCTGATGGACAAGCTGATGGTCCGCGTGGGCCTGAGTGGCAAGTCGTTCATTCCGCTGCTCTCGTCGTTTGCCTGCGCGATTCCCGGGGTCATGGCCACGCGCGTGATCGAGAATCGCCGCGACCGCTTGACGACGATCCTAGTGGCGCCGCTGATGAGTTGCAGCGCGCGGCTGCCGGTCTACGCGATTCTGATCGGCGCGTTCATTCCGGCCACAACCGTCCTCGGCTTTTTGCCGCTCCAGGGAGTGACGCTCTTTGCCATGTACGTGCTGGGAATGGTCGTGGCAGCGATCGTGGCACTGGTGCTCAAGCGAACGCTGCTACGCGGGCCGACGCCGCCGTTCGTAATGGAGCTGCCGACTTACAAGTGGCCCTCCCTGCGCAACGTGCTGCAGCGTATCGGAGAGCGAGCCTGGTCGTTTATCTATCGTGCGGGAACGCTGATCTTCGCGGTCTCGGTGCTGATCTGGGCGGCCGCCTATTATCCGCGCAATTCCGTCGAGGTGTCCGAGACGCTGGCTCCGCGGCGCGATGCCCTGGCGGCGGAACTCGAGAAGCTGCCGGAAGATTCGCCGCGTCACGCGGAGTTGAGCGAACAACTCGGTGACCTGGAAAATGAGATCGCCGCGGTCTACCAGCGCGACAGCTACCTGGGCCGGGCCGGCCGGTGGATCGAGCCGGCTGTTCGCCCGCTGGGCTGGGACTGGCGGATCGGCTGCGCGGCCATCGCTTCGTTTCCTGCCCGCGAAGTCGTGATGGGCGTGCTGGGCGTGATCTACAACCTGGGCGGCGATCTCGACGTGGGCGAAGAGTCCGATCAGGATCGCCTGGGAACCCGGATGAAAGCCGCCGTGTGGGACGATACAGGCGAGCCGGTCTATAATATCCCGGTGGCCCTGTCGATCATGGTGTTCTTCGCGCTGTGTGCCCAATGTGCGGCGACGCTGGTCGTGATCTCGCGCGAAACGAACAGTTGGCGGTGGCCGATCTTCACGTTCGTGTACATGACGACGCTGGCCTACCTTGGCGCGCTACTGACGTATCAAATTGGGATGCGACTACCGGCATTTATTAGCGGCTAATGCCCACGCGGTCTGGGTCCGACATGCAGCTTGACTATCAAAATCTGCTCGTTCTGGCGATCGTCGCCGCGGCGGTGGTGTATGTCGCACGCCTGGCATGGACATCGATCACTGCCAGAAAGGCGAGTGCTTGCGGGGCATGCCGCAATTGCGGTTCCAGCGAAAAGGCCCAAGACGTGTTCAGCATCGCGTCGCAAGACAGCAGCGAACGCGCGGGCTAAGGCGTCACTTCTTCGAACGCGCCGGTTTTCTTGCGCACGATCGGCTCGGGCACCGTTGCCGGCGTGGGTGTGGTTGGCGAATCGGCCTTGACCACCTCGGCAAAGGCGGTGATTGCCGCTGGCGTGCCGCTCTGATCGGTCTTGATGCTGATCTGCTGCGCAATCTGGCCTTCCGTCTCACCCGCCGTGAAGACGACCGGAATCAGGTGCACCGTTTTCGCATCCGCCGAATGCTCGATCTGAAAGCACCGAGCGCACTGGATGTCCGTGATCTTGAATGGACGCTTGCCGCGGACCACCAGATTTTTCCTCACCTGCTGGCCGGGATTCAGCACGCCCAGGAATAGCTTCTCGGGGCTGATCGTGACTTCCGAAGCGACGCGGCCTTGCAGGTCGACCGGGATCTCGCGAGCCTTGGCGTCATTGGTGACCAGGATGAGTTGATCGTGCAAATAGCCGGCTGGAGCGTCATTGGTCAGCCGCACCAGCAGATCGTACGAGACACGTCCGCCGCCGCGGGCAGTTTCCTTCATCTCGACTTCGTACCAGGGATCGGCCGTCTTGACGTCAAGCAGTTTCCAATCGTCGCGGCCGGCGTACGTGACGTGCAGCTTCTGCTCTGATTTCGCGCCCTGATCGACGCTGCCGAAATCGATGATGCCCGGCTGGGTCACGACGTCGCTACGAATGAAGGCCGTGATGTTGAGCTGTACCTGCGCGTGGAACGGCTTATCGAACGTGACGGTGAGCGTGGCCGATTTGTGGCCCGTGAAGTTCTTCGTGTTGAGCTGGGCGACAATCTCGCCGGATTCGAACGTCTTCAGATCCGACTTGGTGATCTTGGGCGTCGTGCAGCCGCAACTGGAGGTCACGGACTGGATGTGGGCGTCTTCTTCATAGATGTTCTTGATCACGAACCGGTATTCGGCCAGCGAACCCTTGGCCACGGTGCCAAAGTCGTGGGTCGTGTTGTTGAACATCTTGACGGCCCACTCCTGGGCCGACGCGACCGAAGCCAGCAGCGCCAGCAGCAGGGTAAAACCAGCGATCTTCGAGGTGCGTAACACGGATGCGTATCTCTCCGATTGCGAGGGGGCGACCTTGGCGGCCGCCTCATCGTTCTACGAAGCACTTGCCACGGCGTGTGGTAAAACTCGGCAAAACTTGGAGAAAATGCGGGAGGCTGGCGGTTATTTTCTCGGCCAACTGTACCGCTGTTTGCGTAGAAGTGTCAACTTCGGCTGAAAATGGTATCGGTTATTACGGTTCTTTCGGCTCTGGGGAGCTCTGGTCAAAACTTTTTCTCGGTCGGACCGCCGAGGGAATGGCGGGTTTGCACGAATTGGAACGTGCCGCAGGCTCCCATAGAACGCCTACTTTTACCCGGCGTTGCCAGCAGAGTAAGATGATTAGCCTTGGTGGCGAGTCGCTTGTCCAACCGTGTGCCCGCGTCAACGTATTGGAGAGCCCCTTGAACCCTCTGGAGAGACCGATGCTCCGCTCCCGCTCGCCCTTCCGTTGGAACCTGTTCGCCGCTGGCATGCTGGCGCTGGTCGTCGTGGTACTTGCCGGAGGACTCATGGCCCGTGCGCAGGAAAAAGAAGAACCCGATGCCAGTCCTTTCGCCCGCAAGATGAAGGCGCCCTCGCTCGATGGGGGCGTCGAGTGGGTCAACACGGCCGGGCCGATCGACCTCAAAGAGCTGCGCGGCAAGTTCGTGCTGCTCGACTTCTGGACTTATTGTTGCATCAACTGCATGCACATTCTGCCGGAGCTCAAGAAGCTCGAACACGCGTATCCCAATGAGATCGTGGTGATTGGCGTGCATTCGGCCAAGTTTGAAAATGAGCGCGACACGCAGAACATTCGCGACGCGATCGAGCGCCATGAGATCGAGCACCCTGTGGTCAACGACTCGCGGCACGTGCTGTGGAACAAGTTTGAGGTGAATAGCTGGCCGACGTTGTGCGTGATCGATCCCGAGGGAAATCTCGTGGCCCGCAACAGCGGTGAGATAGACTTCGAGACGCTCGACGCGTTCTTCAAGAAGGTGTTGCCATATTACCGCGACAACGGCCTGATGAAGCCCTCGCCGCCACCGCTCACCGGCAAAGACGCGGGCTATATGCCGCCGGAAACCGCCCTGCTCTACCCCGGCAAGGTGCTGGCCGACGAGAAGGCCAATCGACTGTTCATCGCCGACAGCAATCACAATCGGATCGTCATCGCGAAGCTCGACGGAACGCTGGTTGACGTCGTCGGCTCGGGTGAATTGGGAGCCGCCGACGGCGATTTCAAGACCGCGCAGTTTGACCATCCGCAGGGCATGGCCTTCGATGCCGAAAAGGGTGTGCTCTATGTTGCCGACACCGAGAACCACCTGCTGCGCAAGGTCGACCTGAAGAAGAAGCAGGTCTCAACAATCGCCGGCACCGGAAAGCAGGCCCGGCTGAATGCCAATGAATTTGTCGCCGGCGCGGGGCCGGGTAAGCTCGTCGGGCGCGCGTTGAAGACGCCGCTCAACAGCCCCTGGGCCTTGTGGCTGCGGAACAAGGAGTTGTATATTGCAATGGCCGGGCCGCATCAGATCTGGCGAATGTCACTGGCGCGGAACGATATTGGTCCCTTTGCGGGCAATGGCCGCGAGGACATCGTCGACGGGCCACACCTGCCTTCGGCTCCCTATGAGCTCGGCTCGTCATCATTCGCCCAGCCCAGCGGACTGGCCTCCGACGGTAAGGTGCTGTACGTGGCGGACAGTGAAGGTAGCTCGATTCGTGCCGTGCCTTTCGACACGAACCAGCCTGTGACCACGGTGGTGGGCACGGCCTGGGCGCCGCAGGGGCGGCTGTTCTTGTTTGGCGATGCCGATGGACAGGGGCAACAAGTCCGTCTGCAGCATGCGCTGGGGGTCGCGTTTCACGATGGCAAGCTGTACGTGGCCGACACCTACAATAACAAGATCAAAATGATCGATCCGGCGGGCGGAACTTCGGTCACTTTGGCAGGCACGCTCGAACCCGGCAAAACGGATGATCCGCCCACCTTCGACGAACCTGCGGGCCTCTCCTACGCGGCAGGCAAGCTCTACGTTGCTGATACTAACAATCATGCGATCCGCACGATTGACCTTAAGTCAAACAAGGTCGCGACGCTCGATATTCGGGGGCTTGCTCCACCGGAAGTCAAACAGAGAGTAGCACCGCCCAGCTTCCCAGGCGCCATTCCGGTGACGCTGCCGGCAGCCACGCTCAAGCCGACCGACGGCAAGGTCCGCTTGCAGGTCGACTTGAAGTTGCCCGCGGGTTACAAAATCAACCCGATCGCACCGCTTCGCTACCTGGTAACCGCCGCCGGCGAGGCGGGACCGATCGACCGGGCCGCAACCGGCAAGCTGGAGCGAATCGCCGAGCCGGCTGCCAGTTTTGCCATCGATTTGCCGGCCAAAGCCGCTGGATCGGAAAACCTCGAGGTGGCCGTGGCCTACTACTACTGCCAGGACGGCAACGAGGGACTGTGCAAGGCGGGGAGCGTGCTGTTCAAAGTGCCTGTGACCGTGGCAGATGCCGGCGAAGCAGCAGCTCCTCTCAGTTTCACGGTCACGGAGTAGGCTCCCCGAGACCCCCGATCGTTCTCGCCGGGCCGGGGGGAACCGGCTCTCGCTGGCCACCTGCTGTCATTGATCGCAAGTGCCGAAATCGGTACAATTTGCGATTCGCCATCAGCCTTGGTGGATCGTCCTTTGTCGGCCGATCGGGTTGAGGGGCAGCGGGACTCGTAAATTGTTTTGTAGCTCTGCCGCGCGGTTTTTAGCGTGCCGGGGAGCTAGACCACCCAACAAATCACATGGTAAATCGTAACCTGATTCGCGGCTTGGATCTCAAGCAAGAGGAGTGGGAAGAAGAACTGGCCCTGGCAATGGGCGGCACCGCCACCGAGGAGATCGATTGGGGTGGCGGTGAACTCTCGGTCAACAAGATCATCGACGGCCGCGTTCTGCGCGTCGACAACGAGTTCGTTCTCGTTGATGTCGGCTACAAGAGCGAAGGCATCATTCCTCGCAGCGAATGGGAAGAAGATGAGGAACCGCCCGAGGTCGGGCAATCTGTCAAGGTCCTCATCGAAGAAGTTGAAGACGTCTTCGGCCGCCAGGACGACGGCCGCGGGATGATCCAACTCAGCAAGCGCAAGGCCGAGAAGATCGAGGCCTGGCTGAAGGTGATGGAGACCGTTCACGAAAACGACATCGTCACCGGCGTCGTTACCCGCAAGATCAAGGGTGGTCTGCTGGTGGACATCGGCGTGAACGTGTTCCTGCCGGCCAGCCAGGTGGACATCCGCCGCCCGGCCGACATCGGCGACTATATCGGCCGCACGATCCAGTGCATCGTGCTGAAGATCGACGACACGCGGCGCAACATCGTGGTCAGCCGCCGCGCGCTGATCGAGACCGAGCGGGCCGAGAAGAAGTCGCAACTGCTCTCGACCCTCGAGCCGGGTCAGCTTCGCAAGGGCGTGGTCAAGAACATCGCCGAGTTCGGCGCGTTCGTCGACCTGGGCGGTATTGACGGCTTGCTCCACATCACCGACATGAGCTGGGGCCGCATCGGTCACCCGTCGGAAATGGTTGCCATCGATCAGGAGATCGAAGTGCAGATTCTGCACGTCGATCGCGAAAAGGAAAAGATCGCCCTGGGCCTCAAGCAAAAGAGTGCCAGCCCGTGGGAATCGGTCGAGTCGAAATACCCGGTCGGTTCGGCGGTTCGCGGCACGGTCGTGAACGTGATGAGCTACGGCGCGTTCGTGAAGCTCGAAGAGGGCATCGAAGGCCTTGTGCACATCAGCGAGATGTCGTGGACCAAGCGCATCAGTCATCCGAACGAGCTGGTGCACATCGACGACGAAATCGACGTCGTGGTGCTCAACATCGACAAGAACAAGCAGGAAATCTCGCTCGGCATGAAGCAGACCCAGGCCAACCCCTGGGACAAGGTGGCCGAACGCTATCCGCCTGGCACGCTGGTCAAAGGCACGGTTCGCAACCTCACGAACTACGGCGCCTTCATCGAAATCGAAGAGGGCATCGACGGCCTGTTACACGTCAGCGACATGTCGTGGACCCGCAAGATCAGCCATCCCAGTGAAGTGGTCGAGAAGGGTCAGACCGTCGAGTGCAAAGTGCTCTCGGTCGACCAGCAGCGTCGCCGCATCGCCTTGGGGCTCAAGCAGCTCGAAGAGGATCCCTGGGCCACAGACATCCCGAGCAAGTATCAGCCCGGCCAACTGGTGACCGGCACCGTCACGAAAATCACGAATTTTGGTGTGTTCGTGGGTTTGGAAAACGGCTTGGAAGGCCTGCTGCACATCTCGGAGCTGGCGGACCACAAGGTCGAGAATGCTGAAGAGATCGTGAAGGTCGGCGACCCGATCGAAGTGAAGGTTCTCAGGGTCGATGCCGGCGAGCGGAAGATCGGCCTCTCGCGGAAGCGCGTCGACTGGGCCGACGACCAGATCGAAGCCGAGGCCGAGGCAAACGGCAGTTCGTCGTCAGGCAAGGGTTCGAGCAGTGCTCCGGCAACGGAGCTCAAGGGCGGCGTCGGCGGCGAGTCGGGTCCGCTGATTAAGTAAGCGAAAGCTTGCTACAAGTTCGAAGGTACACGACCCCACGGGCTGAGATGTCCGTGGGGTCGTTTTATTTCGTGCGGCAGTCTTCCAATCCGATCATAACCCGAAGCGTGAGCGAGGTGGAGTGGCAACTCGCTCGGCACTTCAGCCTCGCTCACGCTCTCACGCGTCGGGTTATGATTCAAGCCTCCGAGTCTCGGACGGTGAGACTACAAGCGGCGATCGAAGTCGATCCGCGTCCACAGTCGCCACATGCAGGCGACGATGACTGCGCTGACAATTGCCGGAATCAACATCAGCGGTATCGCCGCGCTCGGGTCGGAGTCGAACTGCAGTTGCCGGGCCGAACGACCCAGCAGCGCGCCAAAGGGAATACCCCCTAGAAGAAACATGCCGAACGCGATCACCAGTCCCAGCCATCGTTGTTCGATGACCACGATGATGGAGGTGAAAGCCAGGCACGCCAGCCATAATGCGCCGGAGAGGAACACAAGCAAGGACGTCGTCTCGGCCCAGTCTGGGATCAGTCCTTGCCACGCCGACGCAGAAAACCATTCGTCGCGCAGTTGGAAGGAAAGGGTAGCAATCGCCCCCGCTGTGAGAGCGGGCGGAATCAGGTCCGAGGCGAGGGAGGCCGCCCACTCGCGTTGCAGCACAGTGCGAGATATCGGACGAAGCGATTCGACATCCAGGCAAGTCAGCCGCTTGCGCCACACAAAAGCAATTTGAATGCAGACAACGAATAGCACAAAGGTTGGGTAAAGCCCAAGACGCAGCGGCGTCGGTGTTTGCCGGAAGAGCGGCGAGATGACCGGCAGGATCCAGGGGAAAATCGCGATTACAATCGATCCGGCGACGACAGCCATCACCGGGAGGGTTCGAGGATTACCCACTCTCCATCGCAAGACGCGATTCCAGAGCGACGACTTTGGCGACGGTCCCTTCCAATTCTCAAGGAAACTCTCAAGCGACCACTCGACCCAATTCGAACTGCGCTCGAATGACGTCGTCGCCCGGCCGGCCACGTTTCCGAAAGTGGCCCTTGCGCCCGCCAGGCCTTGCAACGTCTGGCAGGCGCGCCAGGCGTACGCCGTCCCAATCAGCAGCAGGCCGTGAAGCAACTGCGAGTTGGTGAGCCAGCCGACCGGCATAAACAACAGCGGAAAAATCACCAGTGCCCCCAGTCCCAGCAGTTTATCCAGCGGGCTGGACTCCATCGCCTGTCCCAGGTGTCTTTGCGCCGTCAGGTTGACGCCGGCGCTGAACAGACAGCCAGTCATTCCCACCGCGAGAAAAAGCCCGGGCAAAAGCGGCACTCCAGCGGTCCACGTGCAGATAAGCACGCCGGCAACGATGATTCCCAGCCAATTCAGGCCCACCAGGAAATGAGCGCGATGAAAGCAGGGTGCTAAATGACTCGCCGGATTTCGAAATTGCCGTGCAAGAACTCCGCCTACTCCCATCGCCGAGGTCGCCGGACCGAGCCCAACAAACCAGGGCAATTGTGATGGCGCCGGAATGTTGGCCTCGGCGGGCGCAAGGTCCAACAACGTCAGCACAGACAGCGTAACGAGGCCCTGGACAATCAGGCCAGCGAAAGCGAGCAACGCCAGAAATCCCTTATTCGTGAAGTAGGTCGCCAGCACCCAGAAGAGCTGTTGTCGCATAACTTTCAAGCTCCGGCCACGTTCACCGACGAATCAAGTCACACACTCGCCCAAGATCAACGATTGCTAAGACTGACGATCAAAGTCCATCCTCGTCCATTGGTGCCACATGCAGGCGAGCACCAGCAAGCTTAAAAGCGATGGCAGCCAGAGCAGCGGCAGCACGTCCCACGCTGTGAGATTTCGCGATGGACCGCCTGCGCGAAACGCCAAAAGCAGACCCAACCCCGCGCTGTTGACCAGAATGAACGGCACGGCGAGCATGAGGCGCACCCACTGCCGTTCGACGACGACTTGTACCGCGCAGGCCGCGGCGGTGACGGCCCACAGTGCGGGCGCCAAGATGATGAACGCCTCCAACAGGCTTTGCCAGCCGGGCAATGCCAACAGCCACGCGCCGAGACCAATCGCATTCAGGTCCAATTGACTTACCACGGCGATGATGAGCCCGACAATCGCCGAAGGCGCAAGCAGGTCAAGCAGCAGGGCGATGGCCCAATCGCCTTGGACCATGCTTCGCGAGAGCGGCCGCAGTGATTCCACGTCCAAACACGTTACGCGTTTGCGCCAAACCAAGGCAACCTGGCCACACACCATCAGCAGTAGAATCAAAGGTACAAACCAGAGGTTTACCTGTACGGCCATTCCAACATTGGGGCGAGCGCGGCCCAATGCGACGATTACAGCGAGACCTCCAAAAGAGAATACCAACATGAACGGAAGCGCGAGCAGCGGCGCGTTGCCGGCCCGCCATCGCTCGAGACGTTTCGACAGCGGCCAGCTGACAGATACCCCGCACCAATCTTCGATCAGCCGTTCACGCCGCGCGAATGCGTGCATCCTGTCCGCCCTCAGGGGCACCGGTACGGTATTGCGGGGTTGTCTGGAGTCGAGCATGTTTCCGGCAGGCAACTGCCGGAGAATCGTGATGCTATGCCAAACGGCCGCACCGGCGAACACGCCGGAGGCCGTTACGATTGCAAATCGCCATTGCTGGGCAAACTCGGTCGCACCAGGTATCGCGCCGGAGAAGATCAACACAGGGGTACCCAGTGAGATGATCCAATCCCAAATCCCAGTACGAACAGCGGGGCCGAGTCGACGTTTGTTGAGATAGTCAACGCCAGCGGAGAAAAAGAACATGGCCGCGGCGCCGCACAGAATGACACTCTGCATCAATGGCTGCCGAGACATCCACATGCTGAATGCCATTGCAGCAATGATCGCGCTCAGCCACCCCGCCGCCGTGATTGCGTGTGCGGACAGGAAACCCGGCGCCAGGCGACTGGTAGAACTACCAAATTGATTGGCGACGACGAGCCCCACTCCCATGGCGAGGACTCCGGGAAAGAATCCCGCGATCCACGGAAGTCGAGTTACAACCTCTGCCGGTTCAACGTTGATTGTGGGAAGCACCAGGCGAGCTCGGGCGAGCTGATCGAATTGGCTCGGAAGATCAGGTCCACCCACGTAGAATGTTTGCAGATTTGGAGCATTGGCAAGCTGCTTGAATCCAGCATCGGTAATAGCTGGATTGAAATAATGGGATCGAATGCCGAAGATTTCGAGATGCGGAAGGTGTGTGAGTTCTCGCAGTACTGCATCGTCGACGCCGGCCTGACTTGACATCACAAGAGTCGTCAAATTGGGAAGCGCCGACAATTTCTCAATTCCCCGCACCGGCTGATGTGCTTCTAGATCCAGCCGTTCAAGGCCTGGAAGTCTCGAAACAGGGGCAAGTTCGAGCGGACCGATGCCACCCAGACTTAGATACTGAATGCCTTGACGCCCGGCCAGTCGGCGTAGCGCACGCTCTGGCTCCACTGGAATGTAGTCGATTCGCACAATCCTTAGATTGGGAAACTCGTCCAGCATTTGATAGAACGAATCTGGCGGAGTGGTGACTTCGTAGCGAACCCCGGCAGGCTTTCCGGCGACATCCTGCCGTTGCTTTTCCATGTCGCCCCACAGGCTTCCCAGGTTGATGTCATCCACCCGATCTTGAAGGTGCGCCCGTCGAACGGAATCGAGTGAATCGATGGAATAGACCATCAACTGGCCGCGCGGTATCGCCGGAATGTTTGATTCAAGGCGAACCCGTCGCGAAAGCAAGGCCACCGCGCCGATCACACTCCAAACACATACGATCGCCAGCGCGGCAAGAAACAGCTTGTTCGAAAAGTAAGTTCGCAACACCCACCAAATTTGCCTACCCATGGCCGTTGAGCTCCACGAAGATCTCTTCGAGATTCAGGTCTTCCACGCGGACTTCGGCCTGGTAGCGTTCGGCGAGCTCATCCAGTAGTTCCGGCGTCACGGTGCTGACCGTGGCCAAGGCGCTGCGGCCGTCGACTTTGGCGGTAAGCAGGCCTGGAATGTCGAGCTCACGGGGAAAGTCATCAATCGCTCGCATCCGGAGCCGCTTGACGCGATCCTTCAGTTCATCGAGCTCCGAGAAGCTGGCGATTCGGCCGGCGTGGAGAATGGCGACATGTGTCGCGACTCGCTCCAGGTCGGAACTGATGTGCGTCGAGAACAGCACGGTTCGATTGCCATCGCGAGCGAGTTCCAGAATCGAACGCAGAAAATCGCGCCGAGCCACGGGATCCAAGCTCGCAACCGGTTCGTCGAGCACCATCAGATCCGGCCGATGCCCGAGGGCCAGAACGATCGCCAGCGTTTGCAACTGCCCGGTCGAGAGAGCCTGCACGCGGTCGCTGAGCGGCACACGCCAGCGTTCCACCAGCTCACTGACCCACCGCTCGTCCCAGTCGGGATAAAACGTCGAGGTGTACTGAATCAGGTGCCGGACCTTCATCCAATCGAGCTGATGCACGACTTGCGGCACATAGCCCAGGCGTCTTTTCACCTCGGGCGACAGATTCCGCGAATCGTCCCCCAACAGCCGAGCCGAGCCGCCGTCGGGGCGAACCAGCCCCAGCAGGCACTTGATCAGGGTGCTTTTTCCCGAGCCATTCATGCCCATCAGGCCGACGACGGCGCCGCGCGGCACGCGCAGGTCGACACCCTGCAGAACGGGCTTTCGATCGTAGGACTTAGTCAACCCCGCGATGTCGATGGCGATTTGTTCCACGACTGGCGCTCCTTAAGGTGAGATCGGACGGAGGCGATGAGCTGCGGCTCGGTTAGCCCTAGCTGCATGGCTCTGGTAACCAGCGGCTCGATGAGCGGTGCGAGTTCTTCCTGGCGCTCGGCGACGGTGGGCAATGTTTCCGGCGGGCGAACCCGCATCCCGGTGCCGCGGACGCGCTCGAGAGCGCCGTCGGCCTCGAGCCGGGCGTAGGCCTTGGAGACCGTCATCATGTTCACTTCCAGATCGGTGGCCAACTGCCGGATGCTGGGCAGCAGGGCCCCCTGCGGCAGGCGACGACTGGCGATGAGGGCCCGCACCTGGTCCATGATCTGGCGATAGATGGGGACGCCGCTGTTGGGCTGGATTTCAAATTCGAGCGAAGCGTCGGTCACGGCAAACCTCCAACTGCATTGGTGCATTATTGTAGTAATGCAGTTGCTTGTCAAGCGGAGCGAACAGCTGGATTCTGCGGGCGCGCTGCAAGTCGCAGAGAACGGCGACGGGCACGCGGCGGCGCATAACCGGCACAATGCGCACGCCCCGACGCGCCCGCTGAGATTCCCGGCGTTCTGGGGTCGCCTGGGAGCGAACTTCCGGCCCACCTCAGCCGTCAACAATCGGTGGGTTCGGACTGATCGCTAAGTCGTGACCGTGCATCACCTGCCGCACATTCGTCGCACGGCGTCGCTTACGGTAGTTCTTGCAGAGTCGCTGCCGGGAGCGACGATAGTTGCTTTGTTCAACTTCGGTACATCCCTAGAAGCGCGGAATCGCATGCCCACCACACGACGACGCACCACCTCGGCCGTTCAGACTCCGCTGGAGACCTACCTCCGCGAGATCAACGAGACCTCGCTGCTCACCGCCGCTGATGAGCACGAACTGGCGACGGCGATCGGCAACGGCGACAGCCGCGCCCGCGATCGGATGGTCCGCGCCAATCTGCGCCTGGTCGTGAACATCGCTCGCGGTTACACGGGCAAAGGCCTCTCCTTGCAGGACCTGATTGAAGAGGGGAATCTGGGCCTGCTGCGGGCGGTCGAGGGCTTCGATCCCGGGGTTGGCACCCGGTTCAGCACGTATGCCAGCTATTGGATCAAGCAGTCGATCAAACGGGCGCTGATCAATACGGCGAAGACGATCCGCATTCCGGCCTACATGGTCGAGTTGCTCTCGAAGTGGCGGCGCGCGACCGCCCGCCTTACCGAAGAGCTGGGTCGCACGCCGACGCCCGAGGAGATCGCCCGCGTGCTAGGTCTGCCGAAAAAGAAGCTGCCGATCATCAAGAAAGCGATTCGGATCTACAACTCCACGCCGCAGACCGATCAGACGGACAGCGGCTGGTCGCTGGGCGAAATGGTGATGGACGAACGACTGAAGAGCCCCGACGAGGAGCTGATCGACAGCGACAACCTGGTGCACGTGCTGCAGATGCTCGAGACGATGGACCCGCGCGAAGCGACGGTGCTGCGAATGCGGTTCGGCCTGGCCGACAATGAGCCCAAGACGCTGAAGGAGATCGGCGAAGCGCTGGGACTGACCCGCGAACGAGTTCGGCAAATCGAGACCGAAGCGCTCGGCAAGCTGGCCGAAAGTTTGCAGGGTGGCGCAGCGTAGTTTCCTGAACAGTCGATGCCACAAATCGCTCATCCGGCATCGAGTTTGCATGCCGATTGAACTGGCGACCATCGGTCAATACCGAAGGAGGTCAGTTCGATGTCACGCATCTCAAAATGGACACTCGTTGCAGCATTAGGCACCTGCCTAATTCCGGCCAGTCGGGCCGCCGGCCAGACGGCCACGAGCATGGCTGTTTATCGGCCCGGTGAATCGCGCACGACCGTCACTGAGGTGAACTACCCTCGCGGTTGGTACGGCGGGCCGCGATACTACGGCTCATCCTACGGGCGACCGTACGCGGTACGGCGACCGGACTACGGCTACTATTCCAGGCCGCGCGTCTACAGTAATTACTACGGACCGCGTGTCTATTCGACGCCGTATTATGGCTGGGGCTATTACGGCTATGGCTCGCCCTATTATTGGCTATACCTACGGCCGGCCGGCATTCCGCTATGGTGTCGGCTGGTACTAGCCTGCCGCTTAGCGGCCCATGCCCACGAAGAAGCTGATATTCTGGATCAAGTCGCCATCGGCACGCTGGATCGGGCCGGCGATATCGATCGCGATCGGGGCGGCGCTGATGGCGGGGATGGTCACGCGCAGGCCGGCACCCGGCGAGATACGGTAGTCGCTCCAATTGATCGAGATATTCTCTTCAACCGTACCAAAGTCGACGAAGACCACGCCTTTCAGAGCGTCGTCGGCGGTGATTGGGAACATATACTCCAGCGAGTTAATCCACTGGAAGTTACCACCGACGATGGAAAAGTTGGTCGGATCCAGGTCGCTCGCCTCTTGCGGCGATGCTCCGCGGAAAAAGAAACCGCGGAGGGTCGAGAAACCACCGGCAAAGAACCGCTCGTAGACCGGCGTGTTGTCGCCGCTAAATCCGAGTTGGTTGTAGTAGCTGAATGTATGCCGGCCCGTTCCGTCGGGTCGTTCACGCAGCAACCAATGCTTCTGCGCGTTCAGGGTGAACTGCGGATAGAAGAAAGTGCCCATGAAGTACTCGAACGTGCCGACCGCGTAGTGACCCTCCGTCGGCAGGAACGTGCTGTCGCGCGTATCGTGAGCCAGCGAACTGCGGACACTGTACAGTTGCGTGTGACCTGTCGCATCTCGAATTGAGGGAACTTCCGCGGTTTCGTCGTTACTAGGATCAATCAACACGTCTTCTGCTCGCAAACCGATGTTGCCCGAGAAGTCCGGCGTGAACTGATAACCGAGCGTCACGCGACCGCCGATACGCTGTTCCATCCAGTCCTGATAGAAGCGATTGAAGTAGTAGCCCGACAGCCCGAAGCTGACCGGGGTGTCGAACAGGAATGGCTCTGAAAAGTTGAACAGGTAGCGTTGGACCTGCGTACCGGGTGCTGCTTCCAAACGGAATTTCTGACCGGCGCCTCGCCAGGCTCGACCCGATCGAATGTCTTCCCAACTGGTGGGAAAGCGGCGCCAGTCGAAGTTCTGTTCGTCGAGCACGATCGAGCCGACCACGCCGGCATTTGAGTTCACGCCGGCTCCAAACATGAACCGGCCGGTTTGCGCTTCACTGGCGACAATGTCGATGGGCAGCGCCGGCTGTTGCGGCGGCAGCGACTCGGCTCCCAGGAAACTGCCCGAGGGGGGCGCAACCAGCGGCGGACCGCCAAAGTCGCGCGGCTCGGAAAAATTCTCACGCGGATCGGGAAGCTGTTCGGCGTACTGAGCCGGCGTCACGGCCGCGCCAGTCGGCGGCGTGCCGACAGTCGCTCCGGTGTAGCCTGGCGTGCCGTACGCTCTGTAAACCGGCTGGGCGGCCGCAGGCTGCGCGTTGGGCGCCCCAGAGGGCGATCCGTAAGCCGAAGCGGCCGGAGGTTGCTGATACGGCAGGGCGGCAGGCGCGCCCTGGTACGGCGATGCGGCAGGCGCAGGTTGATACGGCGAAGTCGCTGCCGGCTGCGGGGCGTACGGCGAAGGAGGCTGTACGTAGGGCTGCGAATTCGGCGGAAGCGGATTCACCGCCGTTCCACCATAGCCGCCGTAACCGTCCGGGCTTTGACCGCGCACCGCTTGGGGGCGTGTAACGGGCTGACGCAACGGGGCGCTACCAGTCGGTGCGGGTTGGTGCTGGGGGTATTGCTGCTGCGGTGTCGATTGCGGACGGTAGGTCTGCTGGGGCGTATGGACGGGTGCGCCCAGCACGAATCGCGGATTGCCATTCAAGCCACCGCTTCGAGGCTGCTGGGGCGTACGGACTGCGCCATCAGGGCTTTGGCCGCGCACTGCAGGACGGCTGGCCGTGCGTCCGGTGCCGCGAGTTCCTTTGTCGCCGCCCGCGATATTTTCCATTCCCTCGGGCGGAGAGAACGTCAGCCGCGGAACGTCGCCCTTGGAGGGATCAACGTTGAAGATGCCCGCGGCCTGCACGCGGCGTTCGCTGTTGCGGAACTTGCGGATGTCGGCGATGTCGCCCGGTCGGAAGTCGAGGCGATTGAGGATCGTGGACTGCTTGGTGTGGGGATTGTCACCCTTGATCGTGACGCGAATGTCGCCCACCCGGCACTGCTGCCCTTCCTGCATGTTGTAAATAATATCGACGACGCCCGGCTCGAGATCGAAACGCAGTTCGCCGACGGCGTCAGCGAACACGTAACCGTTTGAACCGTAAAGATCCTTGATCGTGCCGATATCCTTGTTCAGCACGGACTGGTCAAACGGATCGCCCGAGGCCAGTCTGAGCGTCGGCATCAGGGCCTCGCTCGGGAAGATCCGATTGCCCATAAACGAGATATTGCGAACGTTATAGCGCGGACCTTCGTAGATGTGGAAGGTGACGTCGAGCTTGTTTTCGTCGCGATTGTACTGGAAGTTGCGCCCGACCGTGGCCTTGAAGAAACCCAGGCTGCGGTAGTACTCGAGCAACCGTTCGCGGTCTTCATCGAGTGTCTGCTGATCGACTTCGCCCTTGAGCACCCACAGGATGGGCTGCTTCGACTGGATCACTTTCTTCAGGCGGCCGTCGGGAGCAATCTCCTTGCTGTTCCCCTCGAAGGTGATTTTGCGAAACTTGAGCTTCTTGCCTTCGTTGATCAGGAACACGGCGCCACGGTCGCCGGGCTTGTCACCTTCGGCGATCTCGACGTTCACGCCGCTGAAGCCTTTGCCTTCGTAGTAGGCTTCGATCTTCCGCGCGGCCTCGCGCACGGCGTAAGGATCGAACGCGTCGTTCTTCTTCAGGCCGGTTTCTTTGTTCAAGGCCCGCTCGCTCACCGAGTTGCCGAAATAGCGGACGTACTCCAGCACGGGACGTTCGATGACCTCGAGCGTGATCACGACGCCGCCGGGTACGAACTCCTTGCGGGGCACGACATGCACGAACCAGCTTCGCGAAGTGAGTTTCTTGATGTCTTTCTCGAAAGCGGCCTGGTCGAACGCATGACCGATGCGGATCGTCATCGCGTTCAGCACCTTCTCGCGCGAGTGCGTGCGATTGCCTTGGATTTGAATGTCGACGACTTGTACGGCGGCCGACATTTGTTCTTCGGCGATGGGCGGAAGCGGCGTCGGAGCCGGCCCAGAGGGGCCGGCAGGCGGCTGAGCGAAGGCGATCGTCACCCCAACGACCGCGCACGCCAACAGCGCGGCCGACGCTTGGCGCAATAATCCCCAGACCTCGCGGCCGACAGGAGCCATGGACGCTCGCTTGTGAATCACGTTGACGAAACTTGGAGATGGGTACGGCAAACTGGTCGCAAGTCCGAGCATCCGCCCTCACTCGAGGTCGAGACGCCAAAGGCTCGCGGTGACTGGCCGTTTTCTGGTCGATCCGAAGCAAGCAGATGTGATCGCGCTTGGGCTCGGATCGACTAAGCGGCGTAGAAATACTGCAAGCCGCGAAACGCGACAAGACGAAATTCGCCCACGGGAGACGTTTCTGTGGTCAATTCACGCCGGAACGAACGCTGGCAGCCCGTACTGCTAGCTGCACGTCCCGGCGAAATACGCGAATCGAATCGCCACGACCAACGGGTCAGAACGTGTCGGCAGAGTTGAACTGCTCGAACTCGTCGTACGGCCGGCTCGCGGCGTCGGTGAACCGCGTGAAGTCTTTGAGCCAGGAGAGCTTCACGTCGCCAGTCGGGCCGTTACGCTGTTTGGCCACAATCAGTTCCGCTTCGCCAGCCACCTTGGCCTTATCTTCTTCGTTCGTGCAGTAATACTCCTCGCGGTGGACGAACATCACGACATCCGCATCCTGCTCGATAGCACCGCTTTCGCGCAGATGGCTCATCCGCGGCTTGTTGTCGCGGGTGGCCTCGGCCTGTCGATTGAGCTGCGCGAGGCACATCACTGGCACTTTGAGTTCGCGGGCCAGCCCTTTTAGCCGCCGGGCAATCTTGGCGACCTGCTCCTGCCGTGGGTCGCGGGAGTTGTCCGGCTCGATGAGCTGCAAGTAGTCGATCACCACGAGACCCAGGTTGCTGCGGCGTTTCAGTCGGCGAGCCGTGGCGGCGATCTCGGTAATGGTTCGGCTCGGTGTGTCGTCGACAAACAGCGGGGCCTGGCTCATCTCGGCGGCCTTCTCGACCAGCCGACGGCGGTCATCGTTCGAGATTGAACCATTGCGCAGCCGCATGCCGTTCACCCGGGCCAGCGAGCAGAGCAAGCGGTCGGCTAGTTCAACGGAGGACATTTCGAGGCTCACAAAGAGCGTGCCGACTCCCTGCGACAGGGCGGCGTGCTCGGCCATGTTCAGCGCAAGGGCCGTTTTGCCCATACTCGGCCGGGCCGCCAGAATCACAAGTTCTGAATCATGGAGACCGCCGGTCATGCTGTCAAAATCGCGGAAGCCCGTCTCCACGCCCCCCATGGCGTGCTCCTGCTTCATGCGGGCATCGATCCGGACCATTGCCTCTTGCAGAATATCGCGAATCGAAGACAGGTCGCCCGTGCCTTGTTGATCAAGGATCGAGAAGATCCGCTGTTCGGCACGGGCCAGCAGTTCCTTGGATTCCTCGGCTTCTTCATAAGCGTCGCGAAGAATCTCAGTGCTCGAGTGAATCAAGGCGCGGAGGGTCGACTTGCTTTTGACAATCTCGGCGTAATGCGTGGCATTGGCGGCGGTCGGCACCGATTGCAGGACTTCAGCCAGGTAGGCCGCGCCGCCCACTCGATCAAAGTCTCCCTTGCTACGCAACCGTTCGACCAGCAGCGTCATGTCGATTCGGCGGCCTTCGTCGTGCATCTCCCGCAGGTGGCCGTAAATGATCCGATTCGCGTCGTCGTAGAAGTCTTCGGTGCGCACGACGAGCGCGACATCGTCGCACACGACAGGGAGCAGCAGAATGCTGCCCAGCACGCCGCGTTCGGCCTCGAGGTTGCAAGGCGGCCGGCGGTCGAGAATCTCGGAATTGATCTTCATCGAAAGGCATCCCTGCGCTGGTGAATCGGTAGCAATCGTCCGTCCGTCTAGTTTCCCCCAGAGCGCGGGCGGCAGCAAGCACTGTTGCGGTGCACAACCTACGGTGACTCACAATGCTTTCGCGCCCGGCGCGAAGTAACTCCCGCCAAGACGCGATTTTAGCCGGCAGAAACGACAAGTGCCCGCACCATTGTCTGGCGCGGGCACTTGTTTACTTAACTGTTGAGAAGCTGTCGAAAACCGCTCGCAGCCGGCTGACACTTACTTCTTCTCGGCGTGCTCTTCGGCGATGGTCGGGACAACCCAGACCTTGAGTTCGGCTTCGACCTCGTGGCCCAGGTGGATGTTGACCGTGTAGAGGCCGAGTTCCTTGAGCGGACCCTTGAGGCGTACCTGATCGGCGGTGATTGTGAACTCGGCCTTCTTGAGGGCGGCCACGATTTCGGGTGCGCCGACTGAGCCGTATAGGTGGCCTTCGTCGTTGGCGTTGGCCTCGATCGTGATGCTTTGCCGGGCGAGGCTGTCGGCAAGTTGACGCAACCCGGCCATCCGGGCGTTCTGAATCTCTTGCAGCTTGGCGCGATGCTTTTCGACCATCCGCTTGTGATGGTCGGTGGCGATCGTGGCCAGACCTTGGGGCAGCAGATAGTTCATGGCATAGCCACGCTTCACTTCGACAACGTCGCCTTGTTGGCCGACGTGATCGACCGACTGAATGAGCAGCAACTCAACGCCGTTGTGCTTGCCGCGCGGAAGCCGCTTGAGACGCGTGCCTGCTTTGGAGGACTTAGCCATGACTCGTGTAACCTCGTTCGAAATTAAATCGCTATGTCTGTGAGCCAACAGGGTGAAGGACCATCGCGGCCCTAGCCAGCCCCCCGGGCATGCCTATCAGTTAGAACGGAATATCGTCGTCCGGCGGTCCGGCTTCGAACTCATCGTGCACGGGCGCTTGGCCGCCACCACCACCGCCGCCGCGGGCAGGACGTGAACCACCGCCACCACCGCCCCCCGGCCCACCGCCGGAGCCACCACGGCTGCCGAGCATTTGCATGCGTTCGCCAACCACGCGGAGCTTACTGTTCTTTTTGCCGTCTTTTTCCCAGGTGTCGAGCTTGAGTCGACCTTCGATCAGCACGCTCGAACCCTTGTTGAGGTATTCGCTAGCGATCTCGGCCTGACGCCCCCAAAGCGTGACGTCGACGAATGTCGTCTCGTCGACCCATTCGCCGTTCGCGCCCTTGCGGCGATCGTTGACGGCCAGGCCGACTTCGGTGACCGCGGTCCCGCTGGGAATGTAGCGGAGCTCCGGGTCGCGCGTCAGGTTGCCGACGAGAATGACGCGATTGAAACTAGCCATTCGTCAGCTCCTTTCTAAGCCTGCTGAGAACAACGGAATCTGGGAAGTTAATCGATCGCGCTGGGAATGTCGTCGTCGACGATCGGGCCAGCAGGCGCCGCGACAGGCTCCGGAGCGCGACGCTGCAGCGGCGTGCCACTCTGGGCATGACTGATCAGGGTCTCGGCAATCCGCGGATCGACCTTCAAAAACAGCGTGCGGAGGATGCTTTCGCTGATCTGGCACATCCGCGAGAGCTCGGTGAGCTTGCCGCTGTCGAGCTTGAAGTAGGTGAGCCAATAGGTGCCCTTGCGCTGGCCGTTGATCGGATACGCCAGGCGACGTTCTTCCCACAACCGGCTGGCCTGCATCTCGCCGCCCAGCTTTTGAATCATCTCGGGAATCTGGCCCGAAACGCCAGCCGCATCGCGGGAATAGCGGTTCGAATCCAGAATGAACATGCCTTCGTAAACGTTGACTGGCACAACCGCTCTCCTGGTAATTTCGTGAGTCGTTGACTTCGTACTAACGCCCGGCAGTCGCCTGGCGCTGGCAGCCCAAGGGGTTTCAGGCTGCGCTCCCGTTATATTTGTTCATGGCCACCGCGACGCCTTCGCAGACCCATACGGTCACGGCGTCGGCCGCCTCTTTGATGGCGATTTCAATCTCGTCGATTTCGTTTTTTGCAAACCTGCCCAGCACATACCCGGCGACGTCGCGCCCTGAGGGCGGGCTGCCGATTCCGATTCGCAGTCTCGGAACATCCTCACCACCCAGGCGATGCAGGATGTCCTTCAGCCCCTTCTGGCCGCCTGACGAGCCGCTGGCCCGAAACCGCAGCTTACCCAGCGGCAGGTTCAGGTCATCTCCGACCACCAACAGGTCCTTGTGTTCCACCTTGTAAAAGTCCCGGGCCGCCAGCACGCTTTGGCCGCTGAGGTTCATCAGCGTGTGCGGGCACAATAGCAGGACTTTCTCGCCCCCGATCGAAGCTTCCACCAGTTCTCCGTGGAACGCCACTTTCGGCGGAGTGTTTCCGTATTTCCGGGCCAGTTCCGCGGCGACGCGAAAACCAACGTTATGCCGCGTTCCTTCGTACTTCCGGCCGAGATTTCCCAATCCAACAACGAGCTTCATGGGCCAACTACGAGCTTCATGGGATCCCGAGGCCAGCCCAACATTTCTGTCGGCAGATTATTCCTCGCCCTCTTCTTCGTCCTCAGCCTTGCGACCGATAACTTCCGGCTCGGCGCCTTCGGCACCGCCTTCGACCTCTTCCTCTTCGCGATGCACCACGCAGTGCACAATGACGTCATCCGGATCGCCGACAAGCTTTGCGCCGTCGGGCAGCTTCAACTCGCCTGCGGTGATCGCATCGCCGATCTTCAGTTCGCGAATGCTAACGCCGATCTTTTCAGGGATCGACAACGCTTCGCAGTCGATTTCGATTTCGTGCAGCAAGTGCTCGACGGCCCCGCCGTCTTTCACGCCGGGAGCTTCGCCGCGAAGCTCAACCTTGACCTTCACCTCGACGCGCTCGTGCTCCGACACGCGGGCAAAGTCGACGTGCAGCACTTCCACGCCGTACACATCCCACTGCAGTTCGCGAATGAAGGCCTTTTCGTTCACTGCCCCCTTGAGCTCGACGACACGACCGCCGTGACGAATGACCGCCGACATTTCGTCGGCCACGATCACCAGACTTTCGTTGGCCTCGCCATGACCGTAGAGGATGGCCGGAATGCTGCCGGCTTCGCGGAGCCGCTTGGCTTCGCGCTTGCCTCGTGATGCACGCTTCTTGACGTTCAATGCTTCGGCCATGTCCCTCGTTAATCCTTCCAATAAACCGCAAATGCCAGTGGGGCAAACCAGTCATTTTCCCGGAATGGCGGAATCTTTCAAGACCGTCCCCAGAAAGAATTTCTCGCGACTTCCGGACGAAAAAGCCCGCCCAGAAATGCCACACCCCCCATGGCCAATGAAACCGCCGCCGTGTTAGTCAAATAGCCGGCTGACCGACTCATTACGATGGATCCGCTTGATTGCCTCCCCAAGAAGAGGGGCTACGCTCAGGACCTTGATTTTGGGGATCATCGCCTCGGGCCGCAGTGGGATCGTGTCGGTCAGCACAACCTCGTAGATGGGCGACTTGGCCAACTTCTCAACCGCCGCGCCGACCAACAGACCGTGCGAGGCGGCCACATAAATCCGCGAGGCGCCACGCTGGTGAATCACCTGCGCCGCGCCGCAGATGGAGCCGGCCGTGCTAATCATGTCGTCGAACATGATGGCCACCTTGCCCTCGACCGATGCCCCGATGACGTTCTCCTGCTTGGTGTGCAGGGCATCCGCACGCCGCTTGTCAACGATTGCCAGGGCCGCGTTCAGCCGCTCGGAATGCCCGAGGGCGCGCTTGATGCTTCCTTCGTCGGGACTCACAACCACGAGCTCCTTGGGATCGAAACCCAGGTCAAGGAAGTACTCGTTCAGCACGGGCGCCGCATACAGGTGATCGACCGGAACGTCGAAGAAGCCCTGAATCTGGGCGGCGTGCAAGTCCATGGCCAGTACTCGATCAGCGCCGGCCCGAGTGATGATGTTGGCAACGAGCTTGGCCGTGATCGGGACGCGCCCTTCATCCTTGCGGTCCTGCCGGGCATAGCCGAAGTAGGGAATCACCGCGGTGATCCGCTCGGCACTCGCCCGCTTGCAGCTCTCGATCATGATCAAGAGCTCCATCAGGTTTTCGTTCACGGGCGGGCAGGTCGGCTGGACCAGGAACACGTCGCGGCCGCGAATATCCTCGTCGACTTTGCAACTGATTTCACTGTCTGGAAAGTTGCCGATCGTGATCCGCGCCATCGGCAGCCCCAGGTAATCGCAGATCTTGCGCGTCAGATCGCGATTCGCGCGGCCGCTGAAAATCTTCAAATCGTTCATGGCAGTATCACTTTCGGGTCGCAAACGCCGCAAAACGGCGGGGACGCGGACGGCCAGGTTTCCACGGATCGCAGGAGAGACCGACCACGGCAAGTCTCGATTGTAACGAAATGATCAGCCTTTCGCCTTCGACATGGTCCGCATGGCATCCTCGACGACGGCCAACTCCTCCATGCTATTGATCGAAAGCACCTCGCAAGGTTCGAGCACCGCCAAGGCCCGCACGTCCTTGCCCTCGGCCAATAGCACGCCCGGACAGTCGGTAATGTAGTACTCGCCCTGGGCGTTGTCAGAGCGAATGCCTTCGAGCGCGCGGAGCAAATCGGGCCCATGGAAGACGTACGTGCTGAGGTTTACCTCGGTAATCTTGCGTTCTTCCGGCGTAGCGTCCTTCTCTTCGACAATGCCGGTAAACTTGCCGGAAGCGTCGCGAACAATCCGGCCCAGACCGTGCGGGTTCTCTTTATGGGCAGTCCCCAGAATGCAGGCTGACTTGGAACGTTCGTACTCGGCCAGGAGTTTACGGATCGAACTGGCTTGCATCAGCGGCGAGTCGCCGGCCACGACCACGACCGCGCCGTCGTGCCCGGCGAGGTGTTCGCGGGCGCTCATCACGGCGTGACCGGTGCCGCGCTGTTCGGCTTGCTGCGCGAAGCCGACGTCCTTCGCCCCCCCCACCGTTTGCTTCACGTCATCCGCGCGGTAACCAACGACGACGACGATCTTGGCGATGCCAGCGTCCCGCAGGGCGTCGATCACATACTCGAGCATCGGCCGGCCCAGCACCGGGACCAGGACCTTGGGCAGCTCGGATTTCATGCGGGTGCCTTTGCCCGCGGCCATGACGACAGCCAAGGGAGCGTTCACGTCCTGCCTCTAAAAAATCAGTTGCGGTTGCCAAATAACTGCCAAATGACCTGGCGGAACTCACCATCTTGGCAAGTGAGCGGCGCAGGTTCTAGTGGCCGTTGGAAAAACGGGTGCGGAACTGCCCGCGGGTCGTCTAGGCAAGCGACGCGCTAGCGGACCTGTGGTCTCGTTGACAGCGGTGGGGGGGCACCTACAATGATACGTTTTCCCCGAAGACAACCCCTCCTGGCAGGCCGATCTGGCCGCTGGAACCTCGGAGCTTGCGCCCGCGTTGCTTACCCCCACGGAAAAGGCCGACGTATTGATTGAAGCCCTGGGCTGGATTCGCCAGTTCCGGGACAAGGTAACCGTAATCAAGCTCGGCGGAAGCCTGCTGGACGACGTGGATGCCCTGCGGCATCTCCTGGTCGACATCGTGTTCATGGAAACCGTGGGCATGCGGCCGGTTGTCGTGCATGGGGGCGGTGCTGCAATCAATCGCGCGATGGACGCCGCCGGTCTGACGCCGAAGTTCATTCAAGGCCGCCGCTACACCGACCCCGCCACGCTCGAGATCGTCGAACGCGTGCTGGGGTACGAAACCAACGAACACATTGCGGATCGGATCGAAGAGTTCGGCGGGCGGGCGGCGCCGCTCAACTTCCGCACCACGAACGTCCTCTGGGGCGAGAAGCTGACGCTCGCCGGCGAAGGCGGCGAAGGCGGCGAAGAAATTGACCTGGGTTCGGTCGGCACGGTCTCGAAGGTCGACCGCACCACGATCAACAACCTCTGCTTTGCCGGTACCGTGCCGGTCATTCCCTCGATGTGCCTGGGGCCCAATGGCGAAAAGTTGAACGTCAACGCTGACACCGCGGCCACTGCCGTGGCGCAAGCAATGGGCGCGGAAAAACTCATCTACATGAGTGACGTGAACGGGGTGCGGCTGAAGAAGGATGATCCGGAGACGCTCATCCACTCGCTCACCGAAACCGAGGCTCGCGACCTGATCAATAACGGCACGATCGAACGGGGAATGATCCCCAAGGTCGAAGCCTGCCTCGATACGCTCGACAAAGGCATCCGCAAGATCCACATCATCGACGGCCGCGTGCGGCACGCCCTGTTGCTGGAAATCTACACGAATAAAGGGGTGGGGACGGAAATCATCAAGGATCGCTGCTAGGCCCAGCGGCGGCCGCCCGAACCTGCCGCCGGCCGTAAATGTCCAAGCAGCTTCTACCTGCGGGCACGTTGCACCGCACGGACCGCAAAACACGGAGAACTCGCACGATGGCAACTGCACAGGCCAGCAAGAAGACCGGCCAGATCATCGACACCTTCGCGAAGTTTGTGGTGCCGAACTATCGCCGTTACGGCATCGTTCTCGAGCGCGGCGAAGGGAGCTGGGTTTGGGATGCCGACGGCCAGAAGTATCTCGACTTCTTTCCCGGCTGGGGTTGTAACCTGCTGGGCCATTGCCCCAAGCCGATCGTCGAGGCCGTGCAAGACCAGGTCGCTAAGCTGATTCATGTGCCGAACACCTGGTATACCGAGGCCCAGGGCCTGTGGGCCAAAATGCTCTCCGAGCGCAGTTTCGGCGGCCAGGCATTCTTCTGCAACTCAGGCACCGAGGCCAACGAAGCGGCGATCAAGCTCGTCCGGCTACACGCTCCCAAGGGTCGCTACAAGATCATCACTTTTGAAGGTGGCTTTCACGGCCGCACGCTCGGCGCCACTTCGGCCACGGCGCAGCCCAAGTATCACGAAGGCCTGGGGCCCTTGATGGCCGGCTTCGTCTACGCTCCATTCGGCGATCTCGAAGCGGTCAGCCGCCTGGTCGACGACGAAACCGCGGCGATCATGATCGAGCCGATCCAGGGCGAAGGCGGCGTGAATATTCCGCCCGACGGTTTCCTGCAAGGCTTGCGTTCGATCGCCAACGATCAGGGGCTGCTACTGGTGTTCGACGAAGTTCAGACCGGTTGTGGGCGCACGGGCGAGTGGTTCGCCTACCAGCACTTTGGCGTCACTCCGGACGTGATGACGCTGGCCAAGAGCCTTTGCGGTGGCATCGCCGGCGGAGCGCTGCTCACCACGGCCGAGATCGCACCGAGCTTGCGTCCCGGCATGCATGCGGCAACGTTCGGCGGCAACCCGATCGCGGCCCGGGCCGGCATCGCGGCACTCGAAATGATCGAACAGGAAAACCTGCTCGCGCACGCCAAGCGACTGGGAGAACTCTTCCGCGAGCGGATGACGGCCCTCCAAGGCGAATGCGATCTGGTGCAGGAAGTCCGCGTGCAAGGGGTGATGATCGGCGTCGAGCTGTCCATCGATGGCACGCCGGTCGTGCAGGGTTGCATGGATCGCAAACTGCTGGTGAACTGCACGCACGGCACGGTGATTCGCCTGCTGCCGGCGATGAACCTCACCGAGCAGGAACTGCACGACGGCTGCGATATCCTCTGTGAAGTCATCAAGGAACAAACAGGCTGAGTCGCCCGAGGCCAGTTTCGGCCGGCGATTCATTGGGAATCCGTGTTATGCGAAACCTGCTCACCGTGGCCGATCTGTCGTCGGCCGAGATCGACCGCATTTTTGCGATCACTGAAGACCTGAAGACGAAGTACACCCAGGGCCGGCGCGACGCGCTGCTTCCCGGGCGCGTGATGGCGCTGCTCTTCGAAAAGCCTTCGCTGCGGACCCGCGTCAGCTTCGAGGCGGGCATGACCAACCTCGGCGGCAGCAGCATCTTTCTAGGGCAGGAAGCCGGTTTCGGTTCGCGCGAGAGCGTGGCCGATTTCGCCCGAGTGCTCAGTCAGTATGCTGATGTGATCGTCCTGCGCGCCTTCAAGCACGAGACGGCCACGGAATTGGCCAAGTACAGCACGTGTGCTGTCATCAACGGGCTGACCGATGCCGCGCATCCGTGCCAGGCGCTCGCCGATCTTTACACGCTCAAGGAGCACATCGGCCGGCTCAAGGGGCACACGCTGGCCTATGTGGGCGACGGCAATAACGTGGCCCGCAGTCTGGCCGAAGGTTGCGGCCGCGTGGGTTTGAAGTTCGCCATCGCCGCGCCGAAGGGCTATCAGTTCGACAATGAGTTTCGCATGCACCTGAAGCAGGAAGTGCCGCAACTGGAGATGCTGGAAACGACCGATCCGGCCGAAGCCGTTCGCGGCGCGGTTGCGGTGTATACCGACGTCTGGACCAGCATGGGCCAGGAAAAGGAATCGGCCGAGCGACGCAAGGTGTTTGCCGACTACCAGGTGAACGAAAAGCTGATGGCCAAAGCACCCGAGGGAACTCTGTTCCTGCACTGCCTGCCCGCTCACCGCGGCGAAGAGGTGACCGACGCCGTGATCGATGGTCCGCAAAGCGTCGTCGTGCAGCAAGCTGGCAATCGCCTGCACGTGCAGAAGGGCGTGCTCGCCTGGATCCTGGGTGCCCAAAGTTAAGCTCGCCTGTTGGCGATAGCACTTTTCCTTCTTTCGAAAGAGAGTTTCATGTCCCTGCGACACGACGGCCGGACTCCCGATGCACTGCGCCCCATCACGATTGAGCGTGGTTACACGCGGCCGAGCGCCGGCAGCGTGCTGATTCGCAGCGGGCGCACCACGGTGCTCTGCACGGCCAGCGTCGAAAACAACGTGCCGCCGTGGATGGTCGGCAAAGGTCGCGGCTGGGTAACAGGCGAGTACAGCATGCTGCCCGGCAGCACCAGCCCACGCAAGCGCCGCGAAGTCGGCAAGGTCGATGGTCGCACGACCGAGATCCAGCGACTGATCGGGCGCAGCCTGCGGGCAGTGGCCGATCTCGATGCGCTCGGCGAGCGTTCGATCCTGGTCGATTGCGACGTGCTCGAAGCCGATGGTGGCACCCGCACCGCCAGCATCACGGGCGCGCTAATCGCCTTGGTGGACGCGATCGGCTCGATTCCGGATCTGGCCAAGTATCCGCTCTCCGACAGTGTGGGCGCGATCAGCGTCGGCATGGTCGGCGGACGAGCGGTGCTCGATCTCGACTATGTCGAGGACGTCGATGCCGAGGTGGACATGAACGTGGTGATGACCGGCGCGGGACGCTTTGTCGAAGTGCAAGGCACCGGCGAAGAAGCGACGTTCAGCGAAGATGAATTGGCGGCGCTGCTGAAGCTGGCTCGCGGCGGACTGGCCGAAATTCGCGAGATCCAGCGGAAGGCGCTGGGGGCCGATTGGCCGTTCAAGTAGTGAATTCCCGAAGTCACCTGTACATCTGACCGCGGCCGACCGCCTCGAAAGCGTTCTGGTAGTAGTCGATCACGGGCTTCCGCGCGCCGTCGGGCCAGGTGACGGCGATCACGTCGAACCGGGCGGAATGCTCCAGCAGGTCGTGCCGCTTGAGATAGGCCAGCGCCAGTCGCGTCAGCCGCTGCTGCTTGTCGGCGTCCACGGCCTCGGCCGGATGGCCCGCGCCGTGCGTGCGACGGGTTTTCACTTCGATGAATACGACCGTCCGGCCGTCAACGGCGATCAAGTCGAGTTCGCCAAACTGGTCGCGCTCGCGGCGGCCGACGATCTTCATGCCCCGCCGGCGGACGAATCGCTCGGCGGCGCGTTCTCCGCGGCGGTCGAGCGACTGATAGGTCTGCCAGACGGAACGCAGGCGTGCAATGACTCGGCTGAGCTTCATGGCGCACGTACCCCAATTGGTCGGCGCTAACCCAAACATATCACACGTTGGCAGCAACCAAGTCGAGTTAGCCTTCGCTTAGCTCTTCTCGACGACGTCGCCGCGACGCTCACGCAGACGGACCGCCTTGCCGACGCGGTCGCGGAGGAAGTACAGCTTCGCCCGGCGGACAATGCCGCTGCGCTTGACTTCGATCTTCGCGATCTTCGGCGAGTGCAGCGGGAACTTGCGCTCGACGCCTTCACCGGCCACGATGCGGCGAACCGTGAATGTCTCGCGGGTGCCGGAGCCGGCCCGGGCGATCACCACGCCATTGAAAATCTGAATCCGCTCTTTCTCGCCTTCGAGAATGCGGGTGTGAACGTCGACGGTATCGCCGATGTTGAAGGTGGGAACCTCGCCCTTGAGCGACTTTTGCTCGACGAGATTGAGAATCTGCTGGCTCATGGCATTCAGGCCTTTCTAGTGGTTGCTTACTTGTATGCTCGCTCGGCAGTAGCCGCAAGGCCCGCGGTTCCCCCACGGGCTGAGCTGCTCATTCGCCGTTTTTGGTTTCCGGTTTCGGTTTGTTCTGGCGCTCGGCCCACAAATCGGCACGCTTCTCACGCGTTCGTTGGTCACTCTGCTGCTTTCGCCAGCGGGCGATTTCCTCGTGATTGCCCCCCAGCAAAACCTCGGGCACGCTCAGGCCGCGATACTCGCGGGGCCGCGTGTACTGGGCAAACTCGAGCAGTCGGTCCTCGCCAGAAAAGGAATCCTGTCGGTTACTGTCTTCGTCTCCGAGGACGCCGGGGACTAGTCGAGCGATGGCGTCGATCAGCACCATCGCGGCAACTTCGCCGCCGCCCAGGATGTAGTCGCCGATCGAAATCTCGTCCGGCTGCAAAATCTCTTTCACACGTTCGTCAAAACCTTCGTACCGGCCGCACAGCAGGAGCAGCCGCTGGTGAGCGGCAAGCTCCTCCACGATTCGTTGATCGAGCTTCCGGCCCTGGGGCGAAAGCATGATCAGGTGGCCAGGTGTATTCGCAGCCTGCTGCACTGCTTCCACACACTCGACCACCGGCTCAACCTTGAGCACCATTCCCGGGCCGCCGCCAAAGGGTCGGTCATCCACGGTGTTGTGCTTGCTGTTGGCCCAGTCACGTATATTGTGCAGCCCGACTTCGATCAACCCGCGCTCGATGGCCAGCTTCACCAAGCTCTGCCCCAAATATCCGCTCAGGATTTCGGGGAACAACGTCAACACGTCGAACCGCATGGCGGCGAGCTCGGCTGGCGGCTACTCATCAAATGGCGCGGACGGAACGCTTCGGCCCGCAACAACACTACTCCGCGGCGGCTTCCTCGGTCGATTCGGCCGTCGGAGCTTCTGCCTCGGCTTCTGCAACCGCAGCCGCCGGGGCGGGTTCCGGTTCCGAACCTGGCACTGGCGGAACGTAAGCCGGTGTGCCCGGATCGGGAACGATGCGCGGCATGGCCAGCTTCTCGCGAGCGGCGGCCTGAGCCGCGGTGTGCGTGCCTTCCGTGCCGTACTTCTTGATCAGCGTTTTGACCTTCATCGACGGCTGCGCGCCGACGCCCAGCCAGTACTCGATGCGGTCGGACTTGAGCAACGCCCGCGCGTCGGTCTCGCTGACCATCGGGTCGTAGGTTCCAAGTTCTTCGAGCACGCGCCCGTCGCGCGGGTTGCGCGAGTCAACGGCACAGATGCGGAAGAAAGGCCGATGTTTGCGGCCCATCATCTTCATACGAATTCGAACTGCCACGCGGTCCTCCTGGATCGATTTTCTAAGCGGTCTAAAAGTTCTGTGGTTTGACGAAAAGTGTGTACGCGATTGCCTGGCTTACTTGCGGCCGTCGCGTTTTTTGCGACGGGCCTCTTTTTCACGCTGTTTGCGAAGTTTGGCACGCTCGTCCGAGCTGAGCCGTTTGCCGGTGCCGACCTTCGACTTCTGCAGCGTGGCATTGGGGTTGGACATCTGGCCCTGCAACTCCTTGACCATCCGCATGCGATCGCCCATGCCCATGCTGGCCATGCGGCGCATCATGTCGGCCATACCATCGAACTGCTTAACCAGATCGCTGACTTCCTTGGCCTCGACTCCGGCGCCGGCGGCGATCCGGCGGCGGCGGCTTTGATCGATGTGCTTCGAGGGATTACGGCGTTCGGCCGGAGTCATGGAGTCGATGATACCGCCCAGGCGTTTCATGCCCCCTTCGGCATCCACCGAGTCCATCATCTGCTGCATTCCGCCCATGCCGGGGATGAGGCTCATGATCTTGTTGAGCGGGCCGAGCTTCTTGGTCTGGCTCATCATGCTGCGGAAGTCGTCGAGCGTGAACTCGCCCTTCCGCATCCGCTCTTCCTGCTTGGCCATCTCGTCCTGGTCGAACTTCTGCTGCGCCTGTTCGACGAGGGTCAGAATGTCGCCCATTCCCAGAATGCGCTGGGCCATCCGGTCCGGATGAAACTCCTGCAGGGCATCGAGATGCTCGCCGGTGCCGATGAACTTTACCGGCACACCCGTCACGTGCTTGACGCTCAGCACGGCGCCGCCGCGAGCGTCGCCGTCGAGCTTGGTGAGGATCACGCCGTCCAACTCGAGCGCGTCGTTGAACGCCTTCGCGCTGTTGACGGCATCTTGACCGGTCATGCCGTCGACAACCAGGTACACCTGCTCGGGCTCGACCCGGCGATCGATCTGGCGAAGCTGCTCCATCAACTCTTCGTCGATGTGCAAGCGACCGGCCGTGTCCAGGATCACGACGTCGTTGCTGTTCTTCTTCGCCTGCGCAACGGCGGCCTGACAAACAGCGACGGGATCTTTCGCACCCGGCTGCGAATACACTTCGATGCCAAGCTGCTGGCCGATCACGTGAAGCTGTTCAATAGCCGCGGGTCGCTGAAGATCGGCAGCCACCAGCAGCGGCTTCTTGCCGCGTTCTTTGATCAGCCGGCCGAGCTTGCCAGTGGTGGTCGTTTTGCCCGAGCCCTGCAGGCCGCACATCATCAGCACGGTCACGCCGGGCTTCAGGTGCAGCGAATGATCCACCGGCCCCATCAGGTCGATCAGCTCGCGATGCACGATGCCCACGACCTGCTGGCCGGGATCGAGCGAGCTGAGCACGCGTTCGCCGAGGGCCTCATCGCTGACCTTGGCGATGAAGTCCTTCACCACGGGGTAGCTGACGTCGGCCTCGAGCAGCGCCTTCTGCACCAGGGCCAGACCATCGCGCATGTTCGAGTCGGTCAGCTTGCTCTTGCCGCGCAGCGTCTTGAACGCACCGGCCAGGTTTTCTTGCAAGGACTCGAACATAATGACAGCTTCAACAATCAGGGTGTATTGCGGGCGCTTTAGGCGTGAACGCCCCTGCGGCCGGTAACAGCGTGAAGCTGCACGGCCAGGGGCAACGCCAGAGCGGCCAAGGACTTACCCCCGAAGACGGATCCGCGCACCGGCGGCCCCCTTGGGGGTCCAAGGCAAACCCGCATTCTAGCGAAGGCGAGGGCTCGTTTGCAATCCTGCACTTATCGGCAAAGTTGCGGTTCGCAATCCCAAAAGCTTGACTTTGGGCGCCGGGCGGGGACAATAAATCGTTTTAACTGAGTTGGAAGTTGGTCCCGCCTGAGAAGCTCGCAGCCAGGTCCTGGCGCCTCGATTTGACCGCCGTCCTGTTCCCCCTGCGAACGATTGGTTTTGATCTTGCCCCGTGCGACCTGCCAGGAGGGTCAGGGCCTGCCAAAGGGCCAAAAGGGTCGGCAAGATCGGTACCGCGAAAGGCTGAAGGAGCGGTTTTCACCCTCAAATCACTGCGTTACGACTGCCAGGCAGCCCGTTTTGACTCTGCCGGCAGCGTAGCGTGCATTTTTGCGTTATTGGAGGTTTTGATTCGATGCGGCAAATGCGGAATGTGTTTGAAGCGATCCTGAAGTACGGTCACGACGAAGACTTCGCTCCCAGCAGCGAGGAAGAAGGCTTTATCCCCACCGAAGCCCCCGCCGGCTCGAAGGAAAAGCTCGAGATCCTGGCGGCTCGCGTGCTTCGTGGTGAGCCCCTCTGGCACCCGGAAGACCGTGCCGACTACAGCGGCCTGACCGGCGCTGTGCGTCCCCGTGAGTAATCCCGGCTGAGACCATCGCCGGTGCATGTTCGACTCTTGGCACATCGCCCGCGACCCAGGGGCGATGTGCCTTTTTTGCGCGCTAGAAGATTGCGGCACGAGTAGGCGAAAGCTCCAGCGCGCGGCTGACGCAAGTGCGCTTTGGGAGCTTCGATCCGACTGGAGAATCTGAACTACCGCGGCGCTTACTTTGCGGTGCTGGCCTGGGCCGATTGAGTTTGCTCGAAAGCAGCCTTCTCGGTCGCCAGCGCATCGAGATGAGCCTTGGCCGCAGCGGCAGCTTCGGTCGCGGTCTGGCTGGCCTTGGTCTTTTCGGCGAGCACGGCTTCGGCGGCGGCCAATGCCTCGGCCGCCTTCTTGGCAGCATCAGCCGCGGCAGCGGTGGCGGCCTTCTGCGCTTCGACTTCCGCGGCAGCTTTCGTCGCAACCTCGGCAGCCACGTTAGCCGCGGCAATCTGTTGCTCCACCCGCATCTGCAAAGTCGGTGGATTCGGCGGCATGTGGGCAACTTGCACTGCATCGGCGGCGTTCCATAACCGGACTTCGCCGAGCCAGTCACCCGCGATCACGCGGCCGGCGTCGTGGGTGATGGCCACTTCCATCGCCAGGTCACCAAGTGCCGGGAAGTCACGAATTGCTGTCCCGGCCGGATCCCAGAGCTTCGTCAGCCGATCGCGACCTGCCGAAACGAACTTGCCATCCTGCGCGAACTCGATGGCCGTCACGCCACCACCATGAGCAGCGATGTTTTTGATCTCTTTGCCGCCTTCCATTTCCCAGAGCTTGATGGTGCCGTCTTCGCTGGCGCTGGCAACCACGTCTGAATCCGGCCGCCAGCTAATGTCGGTCACGCCACCCTTGTGGCCAGCCAGATTCTGATACTCGCGGGCCGTCTCGGCTTCCCATACAAACAGGCTGCCGTTGCGGTCGGAAGTGGCGAGCAGCACACCATCCGGGCTGAATTCGACAGCATAGATCCACTCGGTGTGTTTGCGAATCTCGTGCAACAGTTCGCCTTCGGTCGAGTAAATTCGCACCACGCGCCCCGGACCACCCAGCGCGATTCGGGTGTGGTCTTCGTTGATATCGGCGGCCAGCACCACGTCGAACTCTTCGCCGACTGTGGTCACGCGCTCGCCGGTCTTGACGTCATAGACGGCGACCATGCCGAGTTTGCCGCCCGTGCCTCCTCCCGCCAGCAGCAGGGTGCCCGAGCGACTGAACTTGAGAACGTGAGGAACGCCTTCGGGAAACGGCAGCACAGTGAGCAGTTCAGCCGTGTCGGTGTTATAGAGGGAAATCTGCTTTTGACCCCCAACCGCGGCCAGGGGAGCCCACGGGCCGGCGGCCAGGGCCGTCACAGCGCCCGCTCGCGGGGTGTAGACAATCGGCTGACGCAACTTCTTTTCGGGCATCGGCGGCGGACCTTCGGGCTTCGCGCTGCCGGAGCTCGCGCTCATTTGCAGCGAGGGTCCTTTCTTGACTTTGGCCACTGAGCCGCTGTTTTCCAGAGCTCCGCCGAGAATCCATTTCTTGATCGTGTCGAGCTTCGCATCGGGCAGTTTATCCTGCATGGGCGGCATCGCCGGCTCATCGATATGCGCCACCAGGGCCCACAGGCGCGAGCTGTCCGGATCGCCCGGCTCGATGATCGCGCCCGAGGCGCCTCCTGTCATCGTGGCGCCGTAAGCGGCCAACGAGAGGTCGCTCTTTTTGGTGTCCTGGTTGTGGCAACTGAAGCAGTGCTCGCGGAAGATCGGTTTGACGTGTTCGTCGTACGTGATCTTCTCGGCAGCCGCTTCATCGGCACGCGCCGCTTGCGTCATGGCAAGCGACGATAAGGCCAGGATCAATCCGCAGGTAAATGCTGAAGTGAACTTCATGGTGATATCAGCACTGAGTGAACAGCGTGTGGGTAGTCAGGTTTAGTGGTTGAACAGGTATTCGCGCGAATTGAGCACGGCCCAGAAAATGTCATCCAGCGCCGCGCGGGGATTGTCGGCCGCGACCAGCGGTTCAAGCTTCTGCAGCTCCTCGGCCGTGGGCTTGCGTGCCAATGCGGCGATGTAAATGTTCTCGATGATCTCGGCCGGCTTCTGGCCCGCGTCCAATTGGGTTTGCACCAGCTTGCTCTCGCCGATCTTACGGGCGATCGTGTCGCCATTAATCATGTGCAAGGCTTGCGAGAGCGTGGGCGAGGTGGTTGCCTCGGACTCGCAGGCCGTCAGACGCGGCGAACGTCCGAAACTGGTCAGGAAGTAGTTGCTCGTTTGGCCGTCGGCAATCTGCACAGCCCGAGCGCCAATCGGCAGCCCGCCGAACTTATCCGGCACGGCCGTAACCTGGCTCAAGCAGTCGAGCAGGTTCTCGGCCGGAATGCGGCGGATGCGAGCGGATGCAAAGTTCTTGGTATCCCCCTCATTGCTCGCGTTGGTCTGCGACGCCCGCTGGTAAGTTTGCGAGTTGGCGATATCGCGCACGAGTTGCTTGAAGTCGTAGTTGTAGCTGGTCAGCTTGTCGCCCAGGGCCTGGAACAGCTCGGGATTGCTGGCCGGATTGCTGACGCGAATGTCGTCCACCGGTTCCACAATCCCCAGCCCGAAGAAGTGGGCCCAGACGCGATTGGCGACGCTGGTGGCGAAGTACGGGTTCTCGGGCGAGGCCAGCCATTTCACGAGCACTTCGCGACGATCCTTGCCGGCAACGTCGGGCGTGGCTCCTCCCAGAAACTTCGGCGGCATGACACGCCCGCCCACGGGATGAGCCACTTCGCCGCCGCCGGAGTTGAAGACGATGATCTCGCGATAGTCGGCTCCCTGCTTTCGGCCAATCTGCGCGAAGAAGGCCGCGAAGCTGTAGTAGTCGTTCATCGTCCAGCGGTCGAACGGATGATTGTGACACTGAGCACACTGGGTGCGAATGCCCATGAACACCTGGGCCACATTCTCGGCCGTCTTGAGCGTGTCGCGTTCGATCTGGAAGTAGTTGGTGGCCGGATTGCTGAACGTGCCGCCGCTCGCACTGAGCAGGTCTTGCACCATCTTGTCGAGCGGCACGTTGTTCGAAATCTGGTTGGTCAGCCAGTTCGAATACAAAAACGCGCTCTTATAGCTGACATCGTTCGACGATTTGACCATCAAGAGATTGGCCCACTTAAGCGCCCAGATCTCGGAGAACTCTTTTCGCTCCAGCAGCCGATCGACCAGCTTCGCACGCTTGTCGGGCGAAGTGTCGTTCATGAACTGGTGGTATTCATCAATCGTGGGGAGCAGGCCCGTGATGTCGATGGTCACGCGGCGGAGAAACACTTCGTCCGAGCAGACCTCGCTCGGTTGGACGCGTATCTTGTTGAGCTTCGCGTTCACGAGCTCGTCGACGTAGTTTGCCGGCGGCGTGTGGGGGGCTTCGTACTGAAGTTCCTTCGGCAGCACCAGGGCCTGGCTGCCGACGGTGAAGGTGTCGAAACGGGCCATCAGGAAAGCTTCACCACGAGCGCCCGCCGTGACCAGACCGTCGGCATCGATTGGCGCCGAGTTGTCATTGTTCGTCAGGAACACGACCAGGTTCGTCACATCGCGATCCGTGCCATCGGAGTACTTCGCCCGGGCGATGAACTGCTGCCTGGCCCCTTCGCCTTCGAGCACGACTTTGGGCGGGTAAATCTCGAGCGATGCGGAGCTGGCAACTTCGGCAGGGTCGGCAGGCACGCCAGCTTCGAGCCAGCGGAGAATCGTGTTGTAGTACTCACTATCCTGGCTGAACCGCTTGCCGCCGGTGTGCGGCACGGTGCCATCGGCTTTCTGCATCAGCAGGCTTTCGCGCGGCAACGCCAGGTTGATCCGGCGGAAGCCGATTTCGTGCGTGATGCGGTGGTAGTCGCCGTTCGGGTCGTAACCGAACAGCGAGAGATTGAAGCCGTCCTTGCCGCGAGCCGCGCCGTGGCAACTGCCGATGTTGCAGCCGCTGCGCATGAAGACGGGCATCACGTCGAGCTTGAAGCTGATCGCCCGGTCATCGCGCGCCTGAGCGACCTTCACCGGCAGTTCGACTTTCTGGCCGCCGTACTCGAGGGCCAGGGTGGTCTCGCCATTATCGACTGGATAGAGCGTGGTTCCTTCGCGCTTAGCGAGCGCCGGGTTTGCGAGCGTGGCGGTCGCCTGCTTGGTAACGTCGAGCGTCACGCCGTCAGGGCGCGTCGCCACAACGATGAACGCCTGCCGATCGCGAGCTGTGGTCAGATTAATGTCCGGCGGATAGGCCGCGAGTGTGAACTCCTTCGGCGGTTCGGCGGGGGCCGGCACAGCCGCGGGGGCTGGAGCAGCCTCCGGCCCTGGTTCGGCAGCAGGTGCAGCGGGCGCTGGAGCAGGTGCAGCGGGCGCTGGAGCAGGTGCAGCGGGCGCTGGAGCAGGTGCAGCGGGCGCTGGAGCAGGTGCAGCGGGCGCTGGAGCAGGTGCAGCGGGCGCTGGAGCAGGTTCAGCAGGGGGCGCCGCGGCCGGGGCAGCAGCTTCGGGTGCCGCTGCCGCCGCGGGCGGTTCTTCCGCAATCAGCCGACCACTCAGGGTCAGCAACAATGCGAGGGCCAGGGTCGTTGAGGTGAGGTTCGTTGATGTCAGGGACTGTGTCGTCCGTTTCATTTCCCTTCTCCTGCCAATTGCGCGGCGCGCGCGGCTTTGGCTTGTTGTCGTTCCAGGCGGAGTTTTTCCAGCAGGCTCAAGCGTTTTTCCGGCATCGGGGCGGCCTCGGGCATCGGAGCCGGAGCAGCCGCCACGGGGGCGTCGGCCTTCGGCGGCAGCGGCTCATCGATCCGCAGTTCGCCCGTGCCGAGCGTGTGTACGATGGGTTCGCCATTGGCCACGATCGTCGCCACGCAGAGCACGGTCGCGTGTTTGCCGACAGGCGAGTTCACCGTGGTGTTCACCGGGAAAACCAACTCGGTCGTATCCTTGGTGATTTCCTTTTCGACGGTGGTCACCTCGTTGGGCAGGCCGACCATCTGCACCTTGGCGACGCCTTCGAAGTCCTTGGCCTTGGTCATTTTCACCACGATATCCGTGGCCTTGCCCTTCTCGGTCGTGGAGGCCAGAAATTCGAACGCGACGAACGGCTCGGCAACTTCGAGCGTGGCCATCTGCGAGGCGACGGTGATGTTGCCATCGCCCACGGTGGCATCGCCCAGCACCACGATCTTCCACTTGTTCACTTCCGCGCCGCTGTTGGCGGTGAGCGGAATGATGGCTTCCGTCTGCCCTTCCGGAATTGCAATCGAACCGGAAGATCCAACACCCGGCGGGTTGTAGAGCATCGCCACCGCGATCGGCGCGGTGAACCCTTCCTTCCGCTTGGCGACAATCTTCAACCCCATCGAACCGTTTCGCACCAGCGGCACCTTGGGTTCGACGATTTCAATCGTGAACGGCGCCTCGTTCGTCACCGCGGTCGCCAGCCGCTGGTTGTACTGATTCCAGACTTCGATGTTGTTCTGCCCCCGGGTGAGCGAAGTCCTCTGATTCAAATGCCCTTCGACCTTCACGTTCGGATCGGCAGGACGTCCAATCACGTCGACCAGCGCGCCGCCGATCGCTGCGTCCGGGGCGGCCGAAAGCAGCACAGGCACGTCGCTGCGATTGGCGCCGATAGGAAGCGTCTCGACCATCATGCCCGGCGGCAGGTCCTTGAACTCCAGGTTCAAATCGCCGCCGAAGTCCGCCCGGGCGGCGTTGATCAGAAAGGCCATCCGATTGCCTTGCGGCACCGGAGCCACGATGTCGACGTACTGGCTGCGCTCGCTGAGTCCCAGCGTCAGCGCGGGCTCAACCGGCGTCACTTCGACCCGATAGGCGTAAGTCGGCCCGCCCTGGTCCAGGTGATCGCGCACATGAACGACGTAAGTGTCATCCTCGGGGCACGTGATCCGCACATAGCTGTCCGGTGCCCCGACGTAGCCGCCGATGTCATCGCTGCCACCGACATTCGCACCACCGACACGGAACACGTTCAGCACGGCATCGAGCGGTGAGCCATGCGCCCGGGCGAACAGCCGCACGTCGAACACTTGCCCCTTTTTGCCGGTGAACTTGAAGCAGTCGATGTCCTTGGCTTCGCCGATGACGCCGTTCATCGCGATCGGCGCTTCGGCCGAAGTGCCTTCGGCCAGGCTATTATTGGGCTCGACTTCCATCACGTTGCCGAACTTTGAGAGGCGAAACAGATTATGCGAGGGGGAAATACCCTTGTCGTCCTGCGCGAAGATGCCGAACTCGACCGGCGCCTCGGCCGGAAGTTGAACCTCGTCGGACTTCGCGCCCGCCACATCGCCCAGCCACTGAACGCTGACCTTCTCGCCAACCGGGCCCCCCAGCGGCAGCGTCGCGAGGGGTCGCGGGAAACGGCCCACGTGCAGCCGATAGCGGCATGAGCCGTTGCCCGCAAATGAAGTTTCACGGGCTTCGATGATGTAGGTGCCGTCTTCCGGGGCGACGATCGAGGCGATGCAGTCCTGACGCACAAGCGGCGCGTCGTCACTGCGAGCCAGTTCGAAGCGGTCCTTGTCGAGGATCGCCACGTAGGGATCGAAGAAAGTGTAACCGAGACGCAGGCCTTCGATCTCGGCGGTAATCCGCTCGCCCTTCTTCACTTCGACGGCGTAGTAGTCGACATCTTCGTTGTCGGCCGTGCCTTCGACGACCGTGTCGAGCGTAATCTTCTGCGGCGCGGTGAAGTCGCTGTTCGGTTCCGCCTCGTTCACTTGCGTCAAAGCGCCAACGCTGATCGTCCGCAAGTTCGTGATGCCCGTGGCCGTGCGAATGCGGAGCTGGTGCAATCCCTGCCGGCAGTCGGGCGCGACCACCAGCTTCGCTTTGACCGAGTTGCTGTCGGCAGCCGGTTCGAGGCTGGACACCGTAATGCCAGGCTCAAAAAACATCAGCTCTTGAGCATCGGCCAGGCGAGCACCGCCGAAGACGACTTCCGTCTCCACGCCTCGTTGCACGCCCAGCGGCGAACTGCCGCCGAAGGCAGGATTGGCGGCCTCGGCCAGCGTGGCTGCGAAGATCGAGCAGATCAGCACACCGCCGGCAAGCGCGCAGCGGCACAAACGCGAACCAAAGTTCATCTGAGAACCTCGAGTTAAGAGGGTCGAGCGCATAGCAGGCTGGCTTGCTGAGTCAGCGGACCCGAGCACCGGTGAGCGGCCACGCCGCCACCGGTGGCACCCAGTCACGTGGGTGCACACCCGGTGACCGCTTGCTCTAGACCAGCAGCTCCTTGCGGACTTTGCCGCCGTCGACGATTTCGATCGGACGATCGCCCGGAGCCATCAGCTCTTTGTCGGCGATGATGCCCAACTGGTAGAAGATCGTGGTCGCCAGATCGCCCGGGTCCATCTCGTCCTTCTCGGGCTCCGAGGCGACGGCGTTCGACTGGCCGTAGATCATGCCCTGCTTGATGCCACCACCGGCGAGCACCACGCTGAACACCTTGGGCCAGTGATCGCGGCCGGCCGTGCCGTTGATCTTCGGCGTGCGGCCGAACTCGCTGGACACCAGCACCAGCGTTTCGCTGAGCAGCCCGGTGCGATCCAGGTCGCGGATCAAGGTGGCGAAGGCCTGATCAAACGCGGGCATCGCGCCCCGCATGCCGGCCGTGATGTTGGTGTGCATGTCCCAGCCGCCATAGGTCAGCGAGACGAAACGCACGCCCGCGGCCACCAGGCGGCGAGCCATCAGCATCCGCTGGCCGGCTTCGTGCATGCCGTATTCGTTGCGAATTGCCTCGGGTTCGGCCGCGATATCGAACGCCGCGCGGGCTTTCTCCGAGCTGATCAGGCTGTAGGCCCGGTCATAGAAGGTGTTCATCGCGTCGAGCGTGTCGGCCTTTTCCTTCTTGGCGAAGTAGTCGTTCACGGCGTCCAGGGCCGAGCGGCGACGTTCGAAGCGGCCGGCGTCGACCCCGTTGGGCAGGTTCAGGTCGCGAACCGTAAAGCCCTGGCTGGCCGGATCGGCGCCCAGGCTGAACGGGCCGAACGACGAGCTGAGATACCCCGGGCCCGCGTATTCATTCGGAGCATTCGGAATGCAGACGTAAGGCGGCAGGTTTTCGCGCGGGCCGTACTCGTGGCTCACGACGCTGCCCATGCTCGGATAAACCAGCGCGGGGCTGGGGCGGCTGCCGGTGAACATGTTGTGCGTGCCGCGCTCATGGGCCGCTTCGCCGTGCGAGAACGAGCGGATGACCGTGATCTTGTCGGCAATCTGGGCCGTTTGCGGCAGCGTCTCGCAAAACACTTCGCCGGGGATCTTGGTCGGGATCACGCCCATCTCGCCGCGATACTCGATCGGCGAATAAGGCTTGGGATCGAACGTTTCCTGGTGGGCGATGCCGCCGGGCAGGAAGATGTGGATGATGCTCTTGGCCTTGGCCGGAATAAAGTCGTAGTGCTTCTGCTCAGCCTGGGCCTGCTGAATGCGGAAGTAATCGCCGAGGGTGAGTCCCAGTCCGGTCAGCGCGCCGACCGAAAGGAAGCCACGACGATTGATGTTCGAGCGCAAACTCATACGGATCTCCCTAAGTGTTTGAGGCCGCACAGGGCTTGTTAGCACGGGGCTTGTTCACGCGTGTGCAGTGCCAGCTCGCGAAGACTCGATCGATGCTGTCAGCGCGGGCGAGCGATGTTGTTTCACGAAGCGTTGCGTTAAACGAACCGTGGGTACTGGGGGGTCAAGTCAGGAACTTGTGGAGGCGGGAAGTTGGGGTGGGCTCGGCTTCGCCCGGGAGCTTTTTTCGCGGTAAACTCGCGTGTTTACGGCGTGTTTTCGCCAGCTCCCTCAGCGTTACCGTCCCGCTGATGCTAGCCGAGCCCTGAGGGCTTGTCAAATATTAGCGAATTTTTATGCGTTCGGTTTCGGACCCCATTTCCGGCGGTCCGCGAACGTGCAATTTCCGCACCGATAAGAGACCGGAATCGCGACGAAAATTCCCGCGCCACCGGCCGAAATTGCGGACATCCCAAAGCTCCGGGAATACCTTCCAAAGCCCTGGGAATACCTTGCCGGGGAAGGAGCGAATGATCACAGAGCGCTTTACCACTCGCTCCACAGAACGCGGTGCTGCGTAAATGCGCAGACCCATCATTTTCCCCGGAAAACTCTGGACGTTTCCGAGCGGATCAGCGAAAATGAGGCACTGGGCTGGAGTTAGGGCAAGATCGAACCGGCGAATTCTCGTCGGGTGAAAAAACACAGGGGAGGAGGAAGAGCGATGGCTCGTCCAAAGAAGTCGCGTGGTTTCACGCTCGTGGAACTGCTGGTCGTGATCACGATCATTGGCATGCTCGTGTCGCTCTTGCTGCCGGCCATTCAGGCCGCCCGCGAAGCCGGCCGCCGCAGTGTTTGCCAGAACAACATGAAACAGAACGCGCTCGCGTTGATGATGGTCGCGGAGAACAAACGGGCGTATCCAGGATACGTGAATTCGATTGCGACTGGCAATCCTGGCACTCCGAACATTCGCGCTACGTGGGTCGTGTCCATCCTCCCCCAACTCGAACGCAACGACGTTTACCAGAATTGGCAGAATCCGACAAAGATCATTCAAAACGGCAACTTCCAGAATGTTACTGCCTTCGCAAACAGCTTCTATTCGCCGATGGAAGTGCTGATCTGCCCCAGCAACTCGAATCCTGATTTAGGCGGCAATCCGTTGTCCTACGTGGTGAATACAGGTTTGTCGAAGACACCGAATGACACAAACGTGCAGAACGGCGGATCAAACTATCCGACTCAGGCACTGCAATACGTCGTTGAGGACATCAACGCTGGCGTCTTCTTCAACAATTCGAATTGGAACGGTAACACAGCGAACGCTGGAAATGTCGGACCGACCCCCGGTCCGAAGATGACCCAGGATTTCATCAGCACTCGTGATGGCACCAGCTACACGATCATGATGAGTGAGAACCTGCAGGCAGGTAACTGGGCACTCGACCCGAATACCCCGGCAGGCACCGTCGCCAACCCGCCCAGTGGTTTTTACAATTCGGATCTTGCTGTACGGCAGAACACCGGCATGGTCTGGTTTCTCTCCGGCAAAATTAATAACGCCAGTGCCGGAGACGCTTCGATGCCGGACTCACTTTACGCGACCTTCGGTACGGCTGATCCAACTCTTCTGCCAGGCATTAATGACAAGTCGCAGCTCGTGACCGGATCGATTCAACTCCAGTACCAAGCTGGAAATAATGCCAATCCGTCCGGCCTGGCTTATTCGCGGCCATCCGCCAATCACTCGGGTGGCGTGAACGTTTCATTCTGTGGCGGCAACGCTGGCTATCTCAGCGAGGAAATCGACTACCGGGTCTTCACGCAGTTGATGACGCCGAACCAGAAGCAGGTCGATATCGCCCCGCCTGGCGGCGGTGGCGGTGCTGTTCTCGCCGGTCAAACCTATGCACAAGGTGGTTGGGACAACTCGGCCAATGGCTTGCCATTCTATGTGCTCGACGAGTCGGAGTTCTAACGGACACTGTCACTCGCTTCTCCTGATCGCCCAACGCCCCGCGCAGAGCTTTCTTCGCGGGGCGTTTTTTTTGCGCACGTGCTGCTGCCCGCTTCAGCCAGCGCGACTAACGATGCAACGGAATTGCTGGCAGCAACTGACACTTTCGGCGAGAATCTGGGAAGTGGCCTGAACGTTCGCGCGCCGACTCAAAGCGGAGGCACCACTCATGCGACACGATCGAAGCGGCCGCGTCTATTTGATGGAAGTGCTGGTCGCGCTATTCGCGATCGGACTCTTGCTGAGCCTGCTGCTGCCGCTGATGCAGGTTAGCCGAGACGGCGGCCCCGGCTACGGCTGCAAGAACAACTTACGCATTTGCTTTTTTGCGCTGAGCCATGTGGAAGACCGCCAGCGGCACTATCCCGGCTACGCCAACGTCGTGGGCGGCAAGCGTGCGAGTTGGGTCGTGCCGTTATTGCCATACTTCGAACGCCATGATTTGTACGTGACTTGGGACCATTGGGATCCGGATGTCGCCAGGTACGACGCTGAAATGATCAGTCCGATCAATGTGCTGATCTGCCCCGCTGACTATGATTCGAAGTCAACGCCCGCCGATCCACTTTCGTACGTCGTGAACAGCGGCTCCGCGCGTTCGGCAAACGACTTCATTCCGCCCATGGGAAAGAGCCCACCGTGGGTAGAAGATCGGGCCAGTGGCGTGTTTTTCAATCGCGCTCGTGCCGACTTCAGTGGCGCGATCTCACAGCCTGATCCGCGACCGCCAGCTAAAGCTTTCTCGGCCAAGATGGGCCCTGTGATGACCGAAGACTTCATCAATGAACATGATGGGGCGAACTATACGATCATGCTGACCGAGAGTTTGCAGGCGGGCGGCTGGGCATATGATCCGTTGGCTCCGGGAAGTCCGATGCGAAGTGAGTTTCAGATGCGGCAAGCAACCAGCGTCGTGTGGTTCATCAGCGGGCAGCGAAACAATGCCCTGCCGATCAGCGAGTCGGTTTTGGCCGAGCGAAGTTTTGATCCCTCGTTGGTGGGCATCAATCGGCGCAGAAACCTGACAAAGCCATTGGCGGAGCGATTCTCCTTTCGGGCTTCCTCGAATTATGGCGGACTGGCAGCAGCGCGCCCGTCCTCTAATCACCCAGGCGGCGCCTACGTCGCCTTCTGCGGCGGCAGCTCGAGTTACCTGAGCGAAGACATCGACTACCGGGTGCTGACGCAGCTCATGACGCCCAACGGCCGGGAAGTCGTCGTCGATATCGACGCTGGCGGCCAGCCGATCAGGGCCAATGATCCGGCCGGCACTTCAAGCCGCGTAGTCACGCCCTGGACTTATGATCTGGACGAGAGTGAGTTCTGAACCTGTCGATCGGAGCGGGGAAGCAGAGACGATCCACAGATTTCGCGGATTCTAGCAGATTGAAAGAGGGAGAAGGCGTGGAAGGAAGAGAAACCACCGATGGACGAATGAAGGGCAGTCATGCCTGGTCTTCGTCGTGCCGTTGTGGCGTTGTGGTTCGCCTGGATCCCCTGTCAGCGAAGTTAATGCAAAAGCTACCACGACGACACAACGGCACGACGGGGAAAGAAGAAGTAAAGGAAATCTGCGGACGATCCTCCTCTGCTTTTCTCCTACCCCTGCCTTCCCTCTGCGTCCTCAGCGGTTAGTCTCTTCCGCGTTACAGACCAAAGGCGCCGCTACTCCTTCGGATGCCGGAAGCGCTGGCCGTCCAGCGGCGCCGCGCCGGGGCCACCAAACAGGATTCGCAGCCGCACATCCTTGGCCGTCCGTCCGCTGACGGTGAGCCGATGCATGCCGGCGGCCAGGTTCACCAGCGCGAACTTCTGATCGTACTTGCCTTGCTTCGCGCGGTAGATCGGCGCGCCGTCGACTTGCAGCTCCAATTCGCCGTAATGCCAGAGCTGGAACTGGTACACCTCCTCGGTCGATACGTCGAAGAAGCCTTGAAAGACGAATGGCTGATCGGGTCCGACGCCGCTGGAGGAAATCCAGGTTGGCTCCTGCGTGTCCTGCACGGGCACCAGCCGGTTGTTCGCCAGGCGAAGCATCATGCCCGGCAGGAAGTCGTTGACGTTTCCTTTGAGCGCCGGGAGCGGCGCGGCGGGTTGCACATCAATGGCGACCGGCGGCGGGATGATGCGGTCGCGAGGCGTCTGGCCCGTCACGGCGACCGCCTGCAATTGTGTCGGTCCGAGTCCGAGCGTGCGCGGGTCGATCTGCACGGCGCCGCGTTCGCCTTCGATGGTACCCAGCAGTCGTCCGTTCTGCAGGACGTGGATTTGTTTTGCCCCGGTGGCCTGCGCGGCGACCTGCAGCGTTTCGCCCCAGCGGACCGTGCCCTGCGGTCGCGTGGCGAGCACGGCCTTCTGTTGGGTATTGTCGACGACGATGGGAATGATCGCTCGCCCCTGCGTTTCGATCGGGCCCGAGGCGATCGCCACGACGCGCAGTTCATGGTAGCCATCGCAATCGGTCGCTGAATCCCAGGTGAGCGATTCCCCCGCTGTTGCCGTGGCGGCGCGTCGGCCATCGACGAATAGCTCCAGACGATTGAGCTCGCCCCCCTTGGGAAACGTCACTTCAGGCGCCAGCGTGAGCTGGCCGGAGACCTTGCCCAGCGGCTCGAGGTTCGGCACGTTAACCTGCGGAATGCTGGCCCAGGGTTGGCAGAGCGGATCGCCGACGATGAGCACCTGGGCAGGCGCGAACACGGATTGATAGTAGGCCTCGGCCAGCGAGCTGCCGCGGGCGTAGTGGACGAAGATGTTTGGCGAGGCGAACTTTTGCGCCAGTGCCAAAGGTTCGACCACGGTGCCGGCCGCGCCGGCAGCCCCAAATCGCAGAAAGTCGGTGAGCGGCGTCTGGCTCGCGCGAAACTGCAGGATCCCGCCGAAGCTGGTGAAGTTGTCGCAGATCGCGCCGGGCAAAATCGTGCTGCCCGTGGTGGCCCAGACGAACCGCTCGGCGCCGGACATCAGCCCCTGCACGTCGCCGGCCTGCATGGGGAGCGCCGTGGCAACCATCCGACTGGCGACGCCCAGCTTCTCGAGTTCGGCCATCGCGGCGGGAACCTCATCCTGACGCGAGGTGCTGCGCACGTCGGCGGTGCGGGTGAAGTAAATCGTGCCCTTGGGGAAAGTGGCGTCCGCGCCGGCGCTCGCGCGCAGGTAGCCAATGGCTTCGTTGACCGAATTGCCGCGGCCGCTGGTGTAAGCCAGCATCGTCGAGAGCATGTAGCGCTGTCCGCCCGCCTCGCGCAGTTGGCCTTCGCGCCCCCAACCGTACCAACTGCGGAACGCATGCGTGGACGGATCGGCCGGGCGCGCGATCTTCTGGGTGTTGTTCGCAAACGAGCGCATGTACTGATTCACATTCAGTTCCAGCACGTGCGGCAGCTTGGCGGCGACCATTTCCCAGAGGTATGTGGCCGAATTGATGGAAAGCTGAGGCGAGAAGCCCTGGGGAAATTTGGTCTCCTTGGGATAGTCGGCCGAAGTGTCAACCAGATACGGAAAGTCGCTGGAGTAGACGATGTAGTCGATCTGCAACATCAGGCCACGAGCTCTCATCGCCTGAAAGACTGGCACCAGAATCTGATTGCGGAAGGTCTCGCCCGAAGTCAGCTCCTGACCGGTCCAGTTGAGATAGACCACGTTGACGGATGGAATCCTGCGAAGCCTGATGAACTCGTTGGCGATGGTCACCGACGCCCAACTATCGGCATTGACGACCAGCATCAGATTTTCAGGTCCGCCGCCGGCCAACGCAGCGCGGGGCGAGAACAGGCAAGCTGCCAGCAGGAGTGCGCAAAGCACGAAGCGCGCAGAGTTGGCCATCAGAATTTCGCCTGGGGGATCGAGTTCCATTTCGACTGCCGCGAGTCGCCAACCCGCTACTCGATCATACGATGCGAAACGAGGTCCAGCCAGCCACAGTGGGGGCCGCATCCGAACGGAAACACGATTTGCAACCTAAGAAATCCGGACGTTTCAGCCGCTACTTCTTGCCCAGAGCACGCTTGGCCTGGAAGAACCGCGAGAGGATCTGTCCGCACGGATCGAGCAGCACGCCGGCCACGGTTTGCGGGCGGTGATTCAACCGCGGATCGGCCAGTAGCTGGTAAAGCGTGTGTACCGCGCCGGCCTTCGGATCGGGAGCGCCATAGACGACCGTCGGAATGCGGGCCTGCAGGATCGCCCCCGCGCACATGGGGCAGGGCTCGAGCGTGACATAGAGCGTGCAGCCCTCGAGCCGCCAGCTTTCCATTTGCTGCGCGGCCTGGGTGATGGCGATCATCTCGGCGTGGGCCGTGGGATCGCGGAGCTGCTCGCGCTGGTTGTGGGCCGAGGCGATGACGCGATCGTCGCGCACGATGACTGCGCCGATCGGCACTTCGTCTTCGGCGAAAGCGGCCTCGGCTTCAGCCAGGGCAAGTTGCATGAAGTATTCGTGCATAAAACGCTCGTGGCTACCTCAATCCTACAGCTTGCATCAGCTTGTCCGTTTCGCGGTAGGCTTCTTCCACCCACGCGACGATCTGGTCCGGCTCCGGCGAGTACTCCAACTCAATCGACACGGTCCGCTGGCCGAGGTCGAGGGCTGCAATCTCGCGCAGGTACGGTTCGAACGCAACGACGCCGCGGCCAGGCGGCAGGTCGCCGTGGACTTTGCCGTCGCAATCGGAGAGATGCACATGACCAACGCGGCCCTTGAGGCGGCGAATCTCCTCGGCCGGCACCTTGGAGAGCGCCAGGTGCGAGATATCGAGGTTCGCCAGCACATTCGAGAGGGCGACGTCATCGAGGAACCGCTCCATCGTGTCAACGTCGTTGATCAGCGAGAGCGGGAACGGTTCCAGCTCGAGCGCGATCTCGAGGCCCAGATCGGCGGCCTGATGCCCGAGGATCTGCACGGCCTCGACCCCCAGTCGCCACTGCTCGGCGGGCGGGATCACCTCGCGATTCCAGATGTACTCGCCAATCACTAGCAGCAGGTTCTTCGCCTGGTATTCGTAAGCCAGATCGAGGAACGCCGCGCAGCGATCGAGATGAAACTGGCGCACGCTCTCGTTGAAGTCGATCAGTCCCACGGCGACGCACGGCAGTGAGATGATCGGCAGCCCCAGCTCATCGCAGCGATCCTTAACGAGCCGCCGCTCGCGGACGTCGAGCGTGAGCGGATCCGTGAAAATGTCGATGGCGTCGAAGCCAATCCGCTTGGTCTGCTCCAGTCCGAAGTCGGTCGGGCGGTTGGCTTGCACCCAGGCGGAGTTAATCAGACCGAGAAGCATGTGCGTGGGATCAGGGTTCGGGGGGCAATAATCGATGAATTGCGCACTCACGCTTTGGCAGGCGCCCAGTCCTTGATCGCGCTGCCGGGGACCTTGCTCAGCGGTGAATAGCGAGGGTGGCGAGATTCCTTGTAAGGATCGTTGCGGGCGGCATTGTAGCAGCAGATCAGCGACCAGCGAGGATTCGGCGAGGTATTTTGATCCGAGCGATGCAGCAGATTGCAGTGAAAGAACAGCGCATCGCCGGGATTGGCTTCGATGTATTCCAGCGGCAGCCGCTCCAGCGCGGCATTGACAATCTCCATGTCGGCGCCCGTCTGGTCACCGCTCTTGCCGTGTTCGACGCGCCCCATTAGATGCGATCTTTCGAGGACTTGCAGGCAGCCGTTCTCGCGCGTGGCCTTGTCGACAGCAATCAGGCAACTGGCGAGCAGCGGATAAAGGCAGCCGTTGTGATACCAGTAGCCATAGTCCTGGTGCCATTCCCAGGCGCCGCCGACGCGCGGCTCCTTGAGCATCATCTTGGTGTGATAGTGGTAGACTTCGCCGCCCAGGATCTGCTCCATGCGATCGACGATCCGCGGAGAGCGGCTGAACATGCCGTAGAGGTCGTCGCCGGCCTGGTTCCAGAGCGTGAGCTTGGTGATCTGGCCAGTGGCATCCTTGCGGCCGGTTGCGCCTGCCAGCAACGCTTGATCGCGCTTGGCGAAGGTCAACAGCTTCTGCATCTCTTCGGCGTCGAAGAGTTGCGGCACCAGGACATAGCCATTTTCGTGATACTGGGCAAGTTCGGGGGCAGTAAAGGTGGTGGAGGTTGCCATCGCAATTGGGATGTGTGAGGATTGGCGGCTCGGCCGACTGCCGATATGCATTTATAACAGGTCCGCGGCGGTAAATCATTCACCCCTGCCGCCGCATTAGCTCACTGTCAATCGAGAGCCATGCCGACAAGTTCGCTTGACGAGACGATAACTCGGCCCCGCTGGCTGGCGCGCGGAAGCGTCGTGGCGCTGCTGGCCTACTGGCTGATGCTGATCACGGCCACGCACATCCCGAAAGTGCCGGAACCGCTCGGCTTTCGCGCATCAGACAAGCTGGTGCACCTGGCGGCCTATGCCGTGCTTGGCGCCCTGGTCGGTCTGGTCAGCTCCCAGTACCTGCGGCTGCGGTTCGGGATGGCGGCGGTGTTGCTGGCAGGACTCGCGGTGCATGGCATGCTCGACGAAGCAACGCAGCCGCTGTTCGGACGCCACGCCGACGTGGCGGATTGGATCGCCGACATCCTGGGCGCCGCGCTGGGACTGGCAATGTTTTTTGCCGTCTCGGCGCTCGTGCGGCGCAGGAGGAACACCGACGAAAGCTTCCACGGCAATTCCGCGGGTTAGTGATTCGGCGTCGGGGGGCGATAGTCGTCCAGATTGATCGACTTGAACCAGGCGATCGTGCGCTGCAGGCCCTCGGCCAATGGCACCTTGGGCTCCCAGCCAAGGCGCTGCCGGGCAAGCGTGATGTCCGGCTTGCGCTTGGTGGGATCATCGGCCGGCAGCGGACGGTAGACCAGCTTCGACTTCGAGCCGGTTTGCTCGAGCACCAGCTGGGCGAGTTCCAGGATCGTGAACTCGCCGGGGTTGCCGAGATTCACCGGGCCGACGAAATCGTCCGGGCCATCCATCATTCGCATGATGCCGTCGACGAGGTCGTCGCGGTAGCAGAACGAGCGCGTTTGATCCCCCTCGCCGAAGATCGTGATGTCGTCACCGTTCAAGGCCTGACGAATGAAGTTCGACACCACGCGGCCGTCGTACGGATGCATCCGCTCGCCATAGGTATTGAAAATTCGCACGATGCGAATGTTCACGCCGTTATGGCGCCAGTAGTCCATGAACAGCGTTTCAGCGAGGCGCTTGCCTTCGTCGTAACAGGCGCGGGGGCCGATCGGATTGACAGCCCCGCGATAGGACTCGGTTTGCGGATGGATTTCCGGATCGCCGTAGACTTCGCTGGTCGAGGCCTGCAGCACCTTTGCGCAGCATCTTTTGGCCATCCCCAGGACGTGGATCGCCCCCAGGACTGAAGTCTTCGCGGTCTTGATCGGATTGAACTGGTAATGCCCGGGCGAGGCGGGGCAAGCCAGGTTGTAGATCTCGTCGACTTCGAGCCAGATCGGTTGCGTGACGTCGTGCCGCACGAGTTCGAAGTTCGGTTCGTCCAGCAGGTGTGCGACGTTTGACTTTTGACTGGTAAAGAAATTATCCAGGCAGATAACGTCATGCCCTTCGGCAACCAGCCGCTCGCAAAGGTGTGAGCCCAGAAAGCCCGCTCCGCCGGTCACCAGAATGCGCTTATAGGATCCCATAAAGGAGCTTGGTTCTCGCCGGGTCTGTTTAGGCTTTGCGAATTTTCTCGCGGCCGTCGCGCACCTTCTTCGTCGCGTTGCGCGTGTCGATCACGAGCTTCGCGTGCTTGACGATGAAGTCGTAATCGTAGGCCGAGTGATCTGTCGCGATCAGCACGCAATCCTGCGAGGCAAGCAACTCGGGCGTGAGCTCTTGGCTATCCATGGCCGGCAATTCGTGGTGCCGCACTTTCGGTAGGTGCGGCACGTGCGGATCGTTGTAAGCGAGCTTAGCATGCGCAGCGAGCAGCTTTTCCATCAGTTCAAACGAAGGACTTTCGCGCGGGTCGTCCACGTCCTTCTTGTAGGCCACGCCCAGAACGAGCACTTTGCTCCCCTTGACCGGCTTGCCGGCGTCATTCAGGGCTTCCATCAACCGATGGATCACATACTGCGGCATGCTGGTATTGATCTCTCCGGCCACTTCAATAAACCGCGTGGTCATGTTGTGCTTCCGCGCGACCCAACTCAGATAGAACGGATCAATCGGAATGCAGTGACCGCCCAGGCCGGGGCCGGGATAAAACGCCTGGAAGCCGAACGGCTTGGTCTTGGCCGCGTCAATCACTTCCCAGACGTCAATGCCGATGCGGTCGAAGAGCATCTTCAGCTCGTTGACCATTGCGATGTTCACCGAGCGATAGGTGTTCTCCAGGATCTTGCATGCCTCGGCCACCTCGCAGCTCGAAACCGGCACGATGTTCACGACCGCCTTCGAGTACAACGAACCCGCCAGGCGAGCGCTCGTTTCGTCCATGCCGCCGACGACCTTGGGAATGCCGCTGGCGCTGTAGTCGGGGTTGCCCGGATCCTCGCGCTCAGGGCTATAGGCCACGTAGTAGTCGCTGCCCAGTTTGAGCCCCGACTTGTCGAGGATTGGCACGACGACGTCGCGCGTGGTGCCAGGATAAGTGGTGCTTTCGAGCACGACGAGCTGGCCGGGCCGCAGTGCCGCGGAGATCTGTTCGGCAGTCGCCTCGACGTAAGCCAGATCAGGGTCGCGGCTGTCAGAGAGCGGGGTCGGCACACAGATCAGCAGAGCATCCGCTTCGGCCATGCGTTTCATGTCCGAGGTGGGCACGAATTTTCCGCTCTGCACGCAGTCGTTGATCCAGGCCGAAGGGATGTGTCCGATATAGCTCTGGCCGGCCAGCAGCTTTTCAACCTTGCCGGCATCGACGTCGAAGCCCATCGTCCGGTAGCCGGCGGCGATGAACGCGCGAATCAAGGGAAGCCCGACGTACCCCAGGCCGACGATTCCGACGACGGCCTTCTTATCTGCAATTGCCTGCTCTAACGCGTTAGCCATGGTTGCTGATTTCCTGGATGATTGCGCCTGGAGCGCGCCCGGTCCATGGTGGATGACGCACTCGTTACCAGTAGTGTAAGTCGCCGCCGGTGCGGGAGCGGGCCGGAATCGGCCGCTGCTTAAGTCCCTCATGACCGGACTCGGGACCGCCATCTCCCTGAGGGCGACCCGACCGTCAACATCGCGGCAGACAAGCCCTTAACAATAACGTGCACGAAGCGTCATTGCATGCCCCCCCGCAATGAATTTTTCTGCCGATTCTGGGGACTTCGCGGGCTTGGCCGACTGGACGGGTGGCGCGGCCTGCCGGCGTGGCAGTTCCCCTCCTCCCCGGGCAATTGGCCGGGAAAAGGGCGGGCTTTGGGAGGAGTCGCCTTTACACAACCGGTCCCCTTCGATACTCTCCCGCCGCGTTGATCGGCGGTCTGGTTGTTGTCTGGCGCAGAGGGAGATCTCGGATGCGACACTGCATGGCACTGCTCTGGATCGTGACGATGGCAATTGTGGGCGCCGAACGGCTCCTGCTGGCGGAAGATTTCCGCATCGAGACCAAGGTCTACGTCGGCAGCAGCAAGACGCCGATGAGCGAAAACATCACGCTGTTCCGGGCCGGCTACGTTTATGACTACCTCACCAGCGGGACGCCTCGCGTTGCCGTGCTCGACCAGCGCGGCGGGCGATTCATCATTCTCGATCCCGTCCGCAAGATTAAAGCCGAGATCAAGACCGAAGAGATTCGGGCCCAGATGGAAGAGCGCCGTCAGCAGGCGAAACGCAGCCTCAACCCGGCGCTGAAGTTCGCCGCCGATCCGGACTTCGATGTCGAGTTCACCGAGGCGGGCGAGCTGATCCTGGCCAGCCAGCACATGACCTACTCGCTGCGGACAATGACCGCGCACTCAGACGGCGCCGCGCAGCAGTATCGGGAGTTCTCCGACTGGTATGCACGGTTCAACACGATCGCCAACCCGGGCTCGCTGCCGCAGTTCCCTCGACTCGTGGTCAACAAAGAACTGGCAGACCGCAGTCTGGTGCCCACGGAGGTGATTCTCAACACGCGGACTGATACGGCTCGTAGCGAGCACCATGTCTCGTGGTTGCTGCTCGAAATGGACCAGCAGCGAATCGCCCAGACGGCCAGCCAGCTGGCCTCGTTCAAGGACGTGGATTTCCAGGAACTGCTGACGCCGCCCCCGGCAAATCTTGGCAAGCGGTAAGGTCCATCAGTCAGGCGGGACTCCGGGGGCTGAAAGCGCCGCCGCCAGCGGGTACGATAGGGGACTGAAATCTGCCCCCTGCGAATCGGAGCCCGCCATCATGTCCTGCCGCATCCTGCTTGCCGCGATCGTCTCGCTCTTGTCGTTGTCCTGCTGCCTCGCCGCGGAGCTGAAGCTCGAAGACACTCCCGGCGGCGTGGCCGTGAAGATCGACGGCCAGCCGTTCGCCGAGTATCTGACCAAGAGCGGCAGCAAGTCGATCGTGTGGCCCATCTATGGCCCAACCGGCAAGCTGATGACCCGCAGTTGGCCGATGGACGACAAGGTTGCCTCGGAAAAAGACCGCGACCACATCCATCAGCGTTCGCTGTGGTTCACGCATGGTGACGTGAACGGCATCGACTTCTGGAGCGAAGGCAAGGGCCGCATCGAACACCGCGAGTTCGTGAAAAAGAGTGGCGGTGATGAGGCTGTAATCGTTACGAAGAACGATTGGGTGAGCCCCGAGGGAAAGAAAATTCTAGAAGACGAGCGGACGTTCACCTTCGGCGGCGACAAAGATGCGCGGTGGATCGACGTCGAGCTCGTGCTTAAAGCCACCGAGGGGCCGGTCGTGTTTGGTGATACGAAGGAAGGCTCCTTCGGCGTGCGCGTGCCCTCGAGCGTGCGCGTCGAGACGCTCAAGGGTGGCAAGATCGTCAATAGCGATGGAAAGCAGAATCTCGCTGCGTGGGGTAAGCCCGCCGCGTGGGTCGACTATCACGGACCGATCGACGACGAAACGCTCGGCATCGCGATTCTGAATCACCCGTCGAGCTTCCGCTATCCGACGCACTGGCACGTGCGCACATATGGCCTGTTCGCCGCCAACCCCTTCGGCCTTTCGGACTTCACGAACGGGAAGGAACAGGGCGAGTACACGCTGCCTGCTGGCGAGACGCTACATCTCCGTTACCGCGTGCTGTTGCACAAAGGGGACGAGCGGGAAGGGCGCGTGGCCGAGGCGTTCTCCGCATACGCCCAATAGCAGTCCGCGCTGTCTGCTGGTCGCCACCGTTACACGTCATCGCACCGAAATGTGTTGACGGAGTCGCGCGCCATAGGAAAACTTTAGCTGGTCAGCGGGGGCGGGGTCATTTTAACAGTTTCCTCAAATTTACCCTCCTTGTTGTAGGAGGGATCGAAATTCGGCCGATAGCAATCCTGGCGAAACAATCGCCTAGATTATCTATCCCGCAAGAGAGCCCTCAGTTTATCCAAGCTCTCGGCGAGCCCCACTAGGAGAATGAAACGCCCATGGTCACCTGTTCCGCGGTGATTCAAACCTTGGACGATTTGCGCCACTACGTCAAAAACATTCTGTGCCTGGAAAACCAACTCGAGATTGACGCGTTTCCCCTGACTGAACGTGCCTTGATTCGTGCTAACCGACCGTGCGGCGTCATGTTCTGCCTGCATGGTCCGCGCGCGGTCAAACTCTCTGCCATCTGGGAAACGGAACGCAACACCGTCCTGTTTTACGGTCAGACCGGCGAACGTTTCCGCAAAGTGCAACTTGCCGAAGCGCCAGGCCTGGTCAGTAGTGCCTGATGTTGCGATCGGCCCGCCATGGATGTCGGGAGAGCGACACCCGGCGAGGCTGGACGAGCGACGCAACTTGAATGTCAGCCGAAGTGAGAAAATCCGCGCTTGACCTCCGCGGACCCGAGTAGTATACATATCTTCACTAATACGAAACTTCGATCATACAGGGAGGTACGGTCCATGTTGGTTCTTTCCAGGCGTGAGCGCGAGCGGATCCGGCTTGGCGACTCGATCGTGGTAACGGTCGTCCGAGTCGCTGGCGACAAAGTACGGCTGGGTATCGAAGCCCCGCCGCACGTGCTCGTGCTTCGCGATGAACTGGAGCCCCGCACTGGCGTCGACGTTCCAGCCGTTCAGGATTAAGAGCGCCTGCAATCACCGTCTAAAACCGCGCGGCCTAGCGCGATAACTTCGAGTCCCGTGAGGGTCGACCTTCCGTCCGGTCGCCCCGCACGGGACTTGTTGTTTGACGCAACGAAGTGAGCGAATGGCACGACGTACCCCTAGTTACGTCGGGGCAGTGATCGCACGTCGTAGCTACCGTCGGCATTCAAAGTGATTCGCTGCGCTTTGAGCCACACTTGATAGGATTTCTGCGGTCTGTCTTCGGGATGGACGATAAGCGAAATGCCGACAACAGCTTGCTTTGACTTTGAAAACGATACCATGGCATACGCCTGCCTCGCGTCAAGGGTGACGGTTATGTAGTCGGTGTCATCGCTGGCCATAACCACTGCCAGTCCGCCAGTTGCGAACTCAATGCCTTGTTCGCGCAGCAACCGCTCTACGACGGCCATGGGTTGACCAATTTGGATTGTGACATTCGCCTTGGCTGGCACGACTTGCGCAAAGGCAGCTTGGTTGCCAAACTGGGACGGCATCAGGATTAAGAACATCGCGAATAACGCAGGACGAATCTCAACATCGTGTCACCTCGTCGATTTGCCGTGCACATTCGCGCGGTGTGACTCTACAGCGTCCCTTCGTTCACCGCTCGGGCCGCTTCCTGCGAAAGCGCCGCGACGGTCTTGTCGAACTGGGCGAACCGCTCGTCCTTGGTGAAACCCTGCACATAGCGGGCATAGATCTGCTGCACGATCACGGCGGTCTTGTAGAGGCCAAACGCATAATAGAACAGCACGTTCGAAGTGTCGTATCCGCTCTTTTGGCCGTAGTAGTCGGCCAGCTCGCGGCGGGTCATGCTGCCCGGCATCGCCGTGGGGCCGAAGGCGTGCATCAACAGCGCCGGGCCATCTTTGGGTTCCACCCAGTAAGCTAGCACTGTGCCGAGATCCATCAGCGGATCGCCGAGCGTGCACATCTCCCAATCGAGCACCGCCACGATCTTTGTCAGATCGCTCGGGTCGAGCATGATGTTGTCGAACTTGTAGTCGTTGTGCACCAGCGTGCCGGCGACCTCGGGGGGCATATTCGCGGGAAGCCAATCCTTGAGGAACTCCATGTCCGCGACTTCGCTCGTTTTGCAGGCTTCGTAGCGCTTGATCCAGCCGCCCACTTGCCGGGCCACATAACCCTCGGGCTTACCGAGATCGGCGAGCCCCGCCGCGGCATAGTCGATGTGATGGAACGCAACGAGGTTGTCGATAAACGCGCGGTTCAATCGTGCTAGCGTTTCGGGATCAAGCTTAAGCCCTTCAGGTAGCTTGCGGCGCAAGACGACGCCATGCCGACGTTCCATGCAATAGAACGGCGCGCCCAGTACTGACTCGTCCTCGCAGTACACGAGGGGCTGCGGTGCGGGAGCGTAGACTTTGCAGAGCTTCGAGAGCACTTTGTACTCGCGCCCCATGTCGTGCGCGCTCTTCACGCGATTGCCGAACGGCGGGCGCCGCAGCACGAGTTCCTGATCACCCAGCTTGAGCAGATAGGTCAGATTCGAGGCCCCGCCCGGAAACTGCTCGACGACGAGCGGCCCCTTGCTGCCAGGCAGATGCTCGAGCAGATAGGCTTCGAGCTTGGGAATGTCGAGTTCCTCGCCCGCACGGACGGGTTTGGTGGTATCGAGGATGCTTGTCATGATTCTTTAGCTCCCGCCTGATCTGCAAAAACCCGGCCGAATGATTGTTGCGAGTTGCTACCGATACGTCCACATCTCGGCATCTTCCAGATGCGGGATGGCATTGAAGCCTTCGAGTGTGACGCGCGAGCCGCTGAAGACGAAGTCGGTCACCGAGGCGTTGCGCACGCGCCAGCCGAGATCAAGCGCCTTGGTGTCGCTGCAACCCAGCGCGGCTTGCATGCAGGCCGTGATCGCGCCGACGGAACTGAACGCGGCGATCCGCCGGCCGCGTCCTTCGCCGTTCATCAGCCCCTTGAAGCCGCGCCGCACACGCTCGCTGAACTCGGCCCAGGATTCCACACCCTCGGCGCCGATCTTCCCCTCCACCCACAGGCCCACGATCGGCTCGAACATGAGTTGGAACGTGCGGTGTTTATCGCGCGGCTCGGTCGCAGCCTTGTAGTTGGCCAACAGTTCGCCGATATGCGGATACTCGGCGATGATCTCGCGGATGGTCTGCTTGATCATCCGGTCGACCTGGTGCTCGTCGAGTTCAGGCACGATTCGCGGCTCAGGCCACTCGAGCCCGGCACGCGCGAAAGCTTCGCCGGCGAGCGCCGCGGTTTCGATCTGCCGCACGCGTGGGCCGGTCACGACCTCGTCGAAGCGTATGCCCCGTTTGAGCCAATACTCGCCGAGCAAGCGTGCCTGCTGTTCGCCGAGCGGCGAGAGCTGATCGTAATTGTCGGCAAAGAACGAAGCCTGCCCATGCCGCACGAGTGCCAAACTACCCATCGTCGTTGCTTCTTCCCTTTCCGTTGCCTGCGCTACATCAACGTTCCGCCGCTGGCTGCCAGGATCTTGGCCTGGATTTTCCGCATCCCGGCGATCCAGCGGTCGCGGTCGGTCGCTTTGCGCTGCACGTACTCGGCGACGATCGGATGCGGCAGGATCAGAAACTTTTCTTCGGCCAGGCCGCGGATCACGAAGTCGGCCACTTCCTCCGGCGAGATCGCCTCAGGACGTAACGCCGCGGTCGCAGGGCCGGCTTCGGGGTGCATCAGCATATTCGTGAACACTCCCTGCGGGCAAAGGCACGAAACCTTGATCGCCGGACCATGCGTGATCGAGAGCCATTCGGCAAACGCCACGGCCGCATGCTTGGTCACCGCGTACGGTGCGCTGCCGATCGAGGAGAGCAGGCCGGCGGCGGATGCGGTCGAGAGCAGATAACCGTCGCCACGGGCCAACATCTGTGGCAGTACATGGCGGGCGGCCCAGACGTGCGACATGAAGTTGATGTCCCAGATACGCTGCCACTCACTGTCAGGCGCTTCGGCGCCACCGCCGATCGCGATGCCGGCATTCGAGACGAACAGGTCGATCTGGCCAAACTTTGCAGTCGCCTCGTCGATCAGCCGCTTGATGTCGGTTTCCTGCGAAACGTCGCACTGCACGGCGACGGCGCCAATTTCCTCGGCCGCCTCCTGGGTGTGAGCCATATCCACGTCGGCGACCACGATGCCGCGCGCACCTTCAATTGCGAACCGCCGACACAACGCCCGACCGATGCCATTGGCTCCACCGGTCACCACCGCGACTTTACCGCTTAGTTGCATGACGCTTCGCCTTTAGCTCGACTATAGATTCTTCTTCAGTTCCAGCTTCGCGATCGTTTCGCGATGGACTTCGTCCGGACCGTCGGCCAGGCGCAGGGTGCGAGCGCTGGCCCAGGCGTCGGCCAGATTGAAGTCGCCGCACACGCCGGCGCCACCGTGGGCCTGGATCGCCCGATCAATCACTCGTAAAGCCATGCTGGGGGCGACGACCTTGATCATCGCAATTTCCGCGCGGGCCGATTTATTGCCGGCGGCGTCCATCATCGCCGCAGCCTTTAGCGTCAGCAGTCGGGCTTGTTCGATCTCGATGCGAGAGTCGGCAATGTCGGCCCGGATCGTGCCTTGCGCGGCAATCGGTTTGCCGAAGGCGACTCGCTGCGTGACGCGCTTGCACATCGCCTCAAGCGCTCGTTCCGCCTGGCCGATGAGCCGCATGCAGTGATGGATGCGTCCCGGGCCAAGGCGGCCTTGCGCGATCTCGAAGCCGCGTCCTTCGCCCAGGAGCAGGTTGCTCGCCGGCACGCGAACGTTTTCGTAAGTGACCTCGGCGTGCCCATGCGGGGCATGATCGTAGCCGAACACGGTCAGCATCCGCTCAACTTTAACGCCCGGCGTATCAAACGGCACCAGGATCATCGACTGCTGCCGGTGCGTTTCGGCCGAGGGATCTGTCTTGCCCATGAAGATCGCGATTTTGCAGCGCGGGTCGCCTGCGCCGGAGCTCCACCACTTGCGGCCGTTGATGACATAGCTGTCGCCATCGCGACGAATGCTCGACTGGATGTTCGTCGCATCGCTCGAGGCGACCTCCGGCTCAGTCATCGCAAAGCAGGAGCGGATCTTGCCCTCCAAGAGCGGATCGAGCCACTCCGTCTGCTGTTCAGGCGTGCCGTACTGGGCGAGCACTTCCATGTTGCCCGTGTCGGGAGCCGAGCAGTTGAACACCTCGGGGGCCATGTGCGAGCGGCCCATGATTTCGCAGAGTGGAGCATACTCGAGATTTGTCAGTCCAGCGCCGTGCTTCCTGTCCGGCAAGAACAGGTTCCACAGTCCGGCGGAGCGGGCGAGCGGCTTGAGTTCTTCGATGACCTGCGAGGGTTGCCAACGGTCCCCGGTGTTGATTTCGTCGTGCCACCGCTTCTCGTTGGGATAGATGTGATCCTCCATGAAGTCGGTGAGCCGCTTCTGGAGATCTTTCACCTTGTCGGAATGCTCGAAGTTCATCGTCCGCTCCCCCCCGAGTGAATCAAAGTGTGAAGCCGGCGCGGTGAATCGCGGTTGGCTTGGTGAACGCCGTTCGACGAAGGCAATCCCTCGGCAAACTGCTGCGGGTTTACATCCTACCGAACGGACGGTAGATTCGCTATCAGGGTCCCATCATTTCCATCGAGCCCTTCCGCCCAGGTACCTCCCATGACCGCCGACAGCCGGAAAATCCTGGCCGACGTTGATGCTTACTGCACCGAACTGCGGCCCATTGAAGAGCTGTGTTATTTAGAGCATCGCTACAACGAGGCGACCGTTACGCTGGCGAAGAAGTACGGCTTGCTGGGCATTCCGATTCCGGTCGAACTCGGTGGACGCGGCGCGGATGCGCTTACTTACGCCCGCGCACTGGCGCGCATCGGTCGCGAGGGCACCGGCGTGCGGACGTTCTTCTCGGGGCAAACCTCGATCGGGCAGTATCCGATCTGGCGCTACGGCAACGCCGATCAGCATCAGCGCTATCTGCCGGCCTCCTGCCGGGGCGAGAAAATTCTCGCGTTCGGCCTCACCGAGCCGGACGCGGGTTCGAACCCACTGGAGATGACGACAACCTATCGCCGCAGCGGCGACAAGTTCCTGCTCAACGGAGTGAAGTATCTGATCTCGAATGGCGGGATCGCCGACGCGGTTGTCTGCTTCGCGTATCCCGAAGACAAGACGGGCAAAGACCGCCGGATTAGTGCGTTCATCGTCGACACGGCTGGTGACACGTTCGAAGCCGAAGACCTTTCGGCCAAGCCTGGCATGTTCAGCGCGAACACGGGCATGTTCCAGATGACCAGTCATCCGGTGCCGGTAGAGAACATGCTCGGCGAAGAGGGGAGCGGGTTCCGCGTCGCGATGGGAACTTTGATCTCGGGCCGCCTGAGCGTGGCCGCCGGCTGCCTGGGCGTGATCGAAGACTGCCTGACCGAGTCGCTTGAATACGCCCGCACGAGGATCCAGCACGGCAAGCCGATCGGCAAGCATCAGCTCGTGCAGGAGCACATCGCGATGATCGAGATGGGCCGGGCTGCGAGCGACGCGCTGATCGAACGAGCCGCGATCGCCAAAGACGTGGCTGACAAGAATCGCGGTGACAAGTCCCTGCTGGCCGAGGCCGACACCAAGGTCGCGCAGGCTAAGTTCTTCGCCTCGAACGCGGCTTGGGAAGCGGCCGATCGCGCGGTCCAAATCTACGGTGGCCGAGGCTGGAGCGAACTGTATCGCGTCGGACGGCACTTGCAGGATGTGCGTGTGTGCCGGATCTATGAAGGCACCGACGAGATCATGAAGCTCAAGATCGCGTCGTCGCTACTGGGCAAGGATTTCGCCGCGTTCGGCTAGTCGGCATCCGCTATTCCGCGCTGGGAGCGACAAGGTGAGCGGGATCTATCGCGGCCGGATTGCTCCCACCCCCAGCGGGTCACTACATCTCGGACACGCGCGCACGTTCTGGACCGCGCAAGAGCGGGCCCACCAGCGTGGCGGCGTGCTCGTATTGCGGAACGAAGACCTCGATCCCGATCGCTGCAAACCGCAGTTCGCCACGCAGATGATCGAAGACCTGCGGTGGTTTGGCTTCACATGGCATGAAGGGCCCGTCGTTGGTGGGCCATTTGCGCCGTACGTGCAGAGCGAGCGACGCGCGATGTACCTGGAAAGCTGGCGGGCGCTCGCGTCCGCGGGAGCGATCTATCCCAGTCCGCATTCGCGAAAAGACATCGCCGAGGCACTGGTCGCGCCGCACGACGAGCCAGGCGAGAACGAGCCGATCTTCCCCCCTGCTCTGCGACCAGCCCCTTCGAACTTCATCATGCCTGCCGAGCCGGGAGACGTGAACTGGCGGTTTCGGGTGCCCGATGGTGCAGTGATCACGTTCGTCGATGGCCGGCATGGCGCGGTCTCACGTACCGCGGGGGTCGACTTCGGCGACTTTCTCGTCTGGCGAAAGGACGGCTATCCGTCCTATGAACTGGCCGTGGTGCACGACGACCACGCAATGCGGATCAGCGAGGTCGTGCGGGGCGATGACCTTCTCACCTCGACCGCCCGGCAAATCTTGCTCTATCGCACGCTCGGCTGGCAGCCGCCGGCGTTCTACCACTGCGAACTGGTGCGTGACGCCGAGGGACGACGGCTGGCCAAGCGGACCGAGGCGGTATCGCTCGCCTGGCTCCGCGAGGAAGGTCGCACGCCGGAAGAATTGCGCCTCGGATGGTAAGCTATCCGATGGACTTGCAATATTGCACCTCCGCACGCCCCACTGGGCAGGACACGGTCATGAAGTGTTTCCTCAAAGGCGCTGGCGCTTTCGTTATGTGCGCCTTGCCGGTTGCCTTGTTTTTGCCAAGCATCCACGCTGGTGGCGCGTATCGTCCCAAAGAGGTTCCGGTCCTAGTCCGGGTAATTGATTCCTCCGACAGTCCGGTGAATGGTGCCGAGGTGCTGTTCTCTCAGGCTTCGACGAGAGGAGTGTCCGAGGCCACTGTGGCCGACATTCAGAACAAGTCGGCAAATGTTTCTTCAGGCATCACGGACGAGAACGGACAAGTAACGATTCGTGGTCGCTTTCGGGCGAGAGACAATCGGCGGGGCAGTCCGCTCGAGCGGAAAAAAGCATGGTACTTCCCGAGCGGAGAGTGGGTTAGCGTAGTGACGCCCGATGGCCGCCGAGCGCAGGTAAGGCTCAGTAATTTCGGCTTCTCAAGCGAGCGAGAGTACGACAACGACATTCCACTTGAAGTGCTGGTGGTGATCAACTGAGGAAATCACGGGTGAGCCGCAACGCGGCCACCCGTGGCACCCAACGGAGCGGCTGTTTGCACTACACTTCGCCCAGCTTCAGCCGCACGGCGTTCCACGTATGGCGAATGACCTGATCCGCGGCGCCGCGAATCAGGCTCGGGCTCACGGCCGCGAGCAAGCCCTTCCGCTGTTCGATCTTCGCACGCCAGATCAAACGCGAACCGGTTCCCTCGGGCTGGATGTCCAGTTGCGAGCCGATGACCATGCCGACGCCGATGCCCGATGCTTCGACGTTCATCGCCGCCCGCTCGTGGGGCGTGCACTCGCCGAGCTGGATTGTCGTCCGCATCGTGCCGCGCAGAAATGAGAAGCCGGGCTTGATGACACACTTCAGCGTCTGGTCGTCGACTTTCTCGGACGAAACCAAGTCGGGAATCGTGCTGGCCATCGCGTCCAGGTCCGTGAGCAGGGCATAGACCTGCTCCGGCGGCGACGCGAAACTCTCTTCTCCACCAAACTCGTTGGCTGCGCTCAACGTTTGCACTCCCTTGGGTTCGCGGCACAGGAATTGACGATCAAGGTACCGGGCCGCCGCCTTGGAACATCTGGCCGACGGCGAAAATGAACTGCCCCAAGCCGGCCACGAAATTCTCCGGCAACACGATCTCGGCGTCGAGAGCCGTTTCGTTCACGCGAGCGGAAAGGCCAATCGGTTCGCTGGGCGGAAAGGATGGCAGCTTCATCTCCGCGCCGAACATACCCTCCATGAACGTGCCGATCATCTGCACCACACCCTGGGGGTCGGCGTAAGCCACCCATTGGCTGCCGGAAGGCAAGAGCGCCGTCGTCTTGGCTATGTCGGCGTCCGCTTCGAGGCCGGCCGCTCCGGAACGGACGTGCTCGATGCCGCGCACGAGTTGTTCCTGGCTGTAGGCCGTGACCACCACCGTTTCGTTGGCTTTGGCGAAGATCATCCGAATTTTGCCTTCGCGGCCGAACAGCTTATCCAGGAAGCCTTGTGCGCTCGCATCTTCCGCCTCGCCGGCGGCCGCGCCCATCAGCGCCTCGAAGTCGGTGGTGACCTCAACGGCCTCGTGCTCGCCCACCTTGATGTCGGCCACCGTGTACAGCGGTTCTTCCGCCTTGGGGCTCTTGACCGAGGCCTCCAGCACTTTGAACGATTCACGCATCTGCTTCACATAGTCGTCGGCATTCTCGACGTGCTCGACCGAAAGCGACGTGGCATAGAGCGAATCACCAGGACGCAACATGCCCATCACGCCGCCGGTGAAACGTTTGCCTTCCTGCATTTTGGCGGTCGCCTCGGCGTAACGCTTCTTGCCTTCTTCATCGAGGCCGTACATCTCGAGCCCCGTCTCGGTCATGCTGCTGATGATCTTCGCGATCTCGGGGCTGAAGTCGGCCGAGACGGCGCCATAAGCGAACACGAAGTCGCCCGCCGGAACACCCGCGAGCAATCCCTCGGGCGGAAGCTTGACTTGCCTCGCCCACTGCGCGAGTTCACCATCCGGGACGAACAGTGCCCGAGCCGCAAGGTGCAGCGTGGCGTTGTCTTCGATTTTCAGGCCCACGGCCAGATGCGTGAGCTGTTTGTCGGCATCGGCGAGCAGCGTTTTGAAGCCGCCGAACATTTGCGCAACTCCGGCAAGTGCGCCTGGCGGAAGCTCCTCTTCCATCTCGGCTGCGTCGTCGTCATCGCCTTCGTCGTCATCGCCTTCGTCGTCATCGCCTTCGTCGTCATCGGCTGCGTCGTCATCGGCTGCGTCGTCATCGGCTGCGTCGTCATCGGCTGCGTCGTCATCGGCTGCGTCGTCATCGGCTGCGTCGTCGTCGGCTGCGTCGTCGTCATCGTCGTCATCGCCTTTTTCGTCGTCGCCCTGGAGCGCACCAGCGTCGGCTTCAAGTTGCTCCTGATCGGGCAGCGCCGCGGCAATGGTCTGGAACAACTGCGTCTTGCCAGCCGGAGTGATCACGATCGAGAGTTGCTGTTCTGCCATCCACTCCTTGAGCGGCGCGACCGTGGCCACAATGCTCGTGTCGTCGGCAATCAACTTCTTCAGGGCCTCGGGGTGTTCGCTGTCCATGGCAATGACGGCGAACTTGCCCTTCTCGCCGACGAGCATCGCCTGACCAAATACCGTGATTTCGGTAACGCCGGCGTCGGCATCACCTGGCGCGAGCGCCTTGATGAATTCTTTGTAGTCCGAGACGGGAACAAAACCGTACCAGGCGAGCGGCGCATCCTCGTCGTCGGAACTGGGCACGGCAGCGATCGCCAGGCCACCTGTGTCATCCATCCCTTCGCCGATGCCGACCATGCCTTTGACAAGTGTGAGCACGTCCGGCACAGGAAGCTGCATCTTGGCAGTGAGCGTGCCAATCTTGTCGTTCGCTTCCGTCAAGTGGGGAATCACCGCGAAACCGAGCGCGGAGCCGGGAATCTGCTCAAGCGGATTGGCCTGAGCCCAGAGCACCGTCGAGGTCAGCAAGCTGACTGCTGCCGTCGACACGAACGTCGCGATGCGGGTGATCATTTTATGCTCCAAAGATATTCGCACACAAACCAAACCGGCGTGTGGCGTAAACATCACGGATGGTTCCCGGAATTGTAGCTCTTTCGGGGTGGGGGAGCCAGCGCGCGGCGTGAAGCCGGAAATCTCTGCCCGAGTGCGATATTGCCGCAGCGAAATCTATTCACCGCGCACAGCGACCTCGCTATAATCCCGCCCCGTCATATCTGGAACCTGGGCGGCCAGACTCGTGCCCCTTCTCAATTGCGCTGGCTGCTAGCGGAGCATCGAACTTGAACCCCGTGGTGGAAGACGCGTGCCTGCCTGCGCAGGAGGCGCAGCAGCCCTCTTGGCCTCGGCTTGCGCAGCCAACCGAGACTCAGCGCGAACGGTGCGACCGCAGCGATCTGCGAATGATCGTGGGCGATGGCTGCGCGCACTCGATCATGGTTGGTCTCGGCGAAAGCTACCTGCCGGCCTTTGTCCTGGCGATGGGGATGGGCCAGGTCGCCGCCGGCCTGATCACCACGCTGCCGCTGATGGCAGGCGCCGTGCTCCAACTTGTTTCGCCGGCGGCCGTTCACTATTTCGCCTCGCACCGGCGGTGGGTTGTCACTTGTGCCGCGGTGCAGGCAGTGAGCTTCGTGCCGTTGGCCGTGGCCGCATGGTATGGCTCGCTCCCGACGTGGTTCATGTTCGCGCTGGCGGCACTCTACTGGGGTTCGGGCCTGGGAACGAGCACTTCCTGGAGCACCTGGGTAGGTTCTCTCGTGCCCGCGCGTATGCGAACGAGGTTCTTCTCGCGCCGGACGCGGGTCAATCAGCTTGCCACGCTGGTTGGCTTTCTGCTCGGAGGCTTCAGCCTGCAATGGGGAGCCACGCGCGGCATTGCGCTTGATGTATTCGCCACGTTGTTCGCACTGGCGGCAGTCAGTCGAACGATCTCAGCCATCTGCCTGGCCCACCAGCGCGAGCCGGAGCCGATTCCCGACGGGCATCGCAGCGTCTCGATGCTCGAGTTCATTCGCAGCTTTCGCTCGAGCGGCGATGGCCGACTGCTTGTCTACCTGCTCAGCGTGCAGGCCGCCGCCCAGATTGCCGGGCCGTTCTTCGCGCCGTACATGCTCCGCTCGCTGGGGATGTCGTACGCCACCTATGTGACACTGATCGCAATCTCGTTCGGGGCCAAGGCACTCGCGCTACCTGCCATCGGCGTGCTGGCCCGGCGTTACGGCACGCGGAAGCTGCTCTGGATTGGCGGGGTCGGCATCGTGCCAATCTCAGGACTGTGGCTCGTGAGCAATTCGTTTGCGTTCCTATGCGTCGTGCAAGTCCTGGCCGGTGTCACGTGGGCCGCCTATGAGCTGGCAATGTTCCTGCTGTTCTTCGAGGCAATCAAACCCGAAGAACGAACCGGGATGCTTACAAACTTCAATTTCGCCCACTCCTTCGCCACGGCGGCGGGCTCGCTCCTGGGTGGCGGACTGCTATGGGGACTCGGTAAGCAGGCAGAAACCTACCTGCTGCTGTTTGCGCTGTCATCGCTGGCGCGGGCGTTGAGCCTGATCGTGCTCTGGCGCGTGCCTGCCGCGCCAAGTGCCGAACGATTGCCGGCGGCGACCGAGAGCGTCCCCCTGCGGCCGGTGCCGAGCCGAGCGGCATAGCGGCGTCGCGATCATAACCGCCGCATCGCCGCCACCGAGTCGCGGGCGAACCTCTTCTGCAGCATGCGGACCAGCGGATAACCCAGTCGGGCAAGTGGATGCCGGGGCCGTGAGAAGGCGAGTATCTCGTACGCCACCTCGTCGCTCGCGCGATCCCACTCGACCACGAATCGCTCTTCGCCGCACTCCGCATGAGCGGGTAGCGTGCCATAGGCGAAGCCATATCTGGTAACAGGACCGCTGTCGTCGATGGTGTGCACGATACGACATGCATTGAGCCAATAGCAGCCGCAGAACCGAGCCACGACGGCAATTGTCTGCCCCACCTCGTGTCTCGTGTCGTGGGGAGTGGCCGCGAGCCAGCCGAGGTCGAACTGTTGCCATCGGCGCAGGGCTGCCCTCGCGTCGCAAAAGGTCGCTTCGCCGCGACCCAGGACGCCGCGCGTCCGATCGACGTCAAAGCCTTTAGGCGGCATCCCAGCGGTTGCGCCCACGTGCTCGGAGGTGAACGGAAGCGTCTGCTGTTTCGCCAGAAATGCTTCAATCTGACTGGCGGTTGGTTTCCGAATGAGGATCATGGTTTCGCAGAAATCGATCAGGTTGCGGCACGCCACCGCGAAGCTAACCGTCAGGGCTTCCCGGTCCCAACAGTGACCGCGTGGTATTATTGACTTAGCGGCAGTAAATTCTCCTGGTGATCGCGATTCCTTATGCTAGACCGCGAAGAGTACGTCGAGCAGGCCCACTTCTTCAAGACGCTCGCCGAGCGCAGCGCTCTGGGCACGTCGACGCAGGACCTGCTGGGCATGGTCCGCGAAGAGGTGCTCTCGACCACCAAGCTGCCGCACGCGATCGACTTTCTGACGGGTGAATTGCGGTTGAACGGCGTGTTCCACACGGCGATGGCCCAGCTTCCGCACTACTTCACGCCGTTCCAGACGTTCGTTGTGTCCGAGGCGGAGAACGACCGGGGCCGTTTCGATTTGAACCTCGCGCTGTTGCTGCTCGCCCGCGAAGCCGACTATCGGGCGCGCGGCGCATCGACGCAGGGTATTTTTATCTACGAGTTCGAATCTCTCGCGCGCAACCGACTGGGCTACGACAAAGGGTTGAACGCGATTGCCGGCGACCCGATCTTCAACGAGGCCTGGCGGCAATGGATCCAAGTTGTCCGCCGACAGGTGGGGCTGGTGGATTTCGCCGATCTGATTTACGTGCGGAGCGAGCACTATCGGCGCCGTCGCCCGCCAGGGGACGAGCACGCACCTCGCGGCGAGGACTTTCCGGTGCTGTTTGGCGAAGGCGAAGGCCGCATCGCGCTGGCCAATCGAGGCAAGGATCCGCTGCTGCTCTTTGGCGCGCTACACCGACATCTGGGCTATCCGGAGGTCCCGCGGCCCGCGCAGGCGGATGAATCGATGCAAACGATTCCGCTTCTCGTGCGCCGGGTTGAAAAGCTGGAAGCTCGGCTCAAGTTGGCTGAGGACGAACTCAAAGGGGGCATTGATCTCTCGCAGTACTATGTCGCTCCACAGCCTGCAAACCGCCCGAAAATGCCGGAATAGTTCGGGGATTCGTCGCGGGTTTCGAGGTCTCCAATCCCTTTCGGGTTCGACACCAGTTCGAACCTGCCGTGCTTGCCGCTTCGCGCAGTGGGTGGTACATTTAGAGCAGGTGTAATGGTAAACCGAGCTTCCATGCTGTAGCACAGGCGAGCGGTGAACCTCGAGCTCCCAAGTTGCTGGGCGTCTGAGCGCTTCGCATTAGCGGCACTCCGACGCCCGCTTCCGAGTCCTCTCATTCCTTTGCGGGCGCATTCGCCTGTGGGCTGTGGTGTTCCTGTGCGCCGGCCCGATTCCACGCGAGCAGCTTCCTCCAGTGGTTTTCCGCCTGCCATCTGTTCGCGCACTCGCCAGATCCGAGCATAAGCCTGCGCGTGCTTTGCCAGCCAACAACCCTAGCAACCTAGCCAGTAACCCTAACCAACCAACCATCATCCCTGCCGAGTCATCGCCGCCAGCGCGGTCCACGCATGCGACGGCGAGACTCACGTGAGAGGAACACCAGCATCCCCATGGCCACAACGACTCGAAGCAAGCCCCTCGTCGAGCTGGAAGCAGCAACCGTTCGATTCTGCGGTGACTCTGGCGACGGCATGCAGTTGGCCGGCACCCAGCTTACCAATACCTCCGCGTTAGCTGGCAACGACATCGCGACCTTTCCTGACTTTCCGGCCGAGATCCGTGCTCCGCGCGGCACGAAGGCCGGTGTCAGCGGTTTTCAGATCCGCTTTGCCAACAGCGAGATTTTCACCCCAGGCGATTCGGTTGACGCCCTGGTGGCGATGAACCCCGCAGCCCTGGTGACGAACCTCGTCGACCTGGTGCCCGGCGGCATCCTGATCGTCAACAAAGATGCTTTCGACGAAAAAGGGATGGCCCAGGCCGGCTACGTGACCGATCCGCTGGAAGACGGCAGTCTCGATGGCTACCAGCTTTTTCCCGTCGAGATGACCAGGCTCACCCGGCTGGCGGTCGAAGGACTGGGGCTCGGCACCAAGGAAAGCGATCGCTGTCGCAACTTCTATGCGATGGGACTCGTCTTCTGGCTGTACGATCGCTCCCTTGAGCCGACGCATCGCTATATCGACGCCAAATTCGGCAAGATGCCGGCCGTGGCCGAAGCCAACCGCCGTGCATTGCACGCGGGCTACAACTACGGCGAAACCACTGATGCGATGGCCAGCCAGTACAAAGTCGAGAAGGCTGACCTCGAGCCGGGGCTGTACCGCAATATTACCGGCAACCAGGCGCTCGCCTGGGGCCTGGTGGCCGCTGCTCAGCGCAGCGGCTGTGAGCTGTTTCTCGGCAGCTATCCAATCACTCCCGCCAGCGACATCCTCCACGAGCTGGTGCGACACAAGGCGTTCGGCGTCCGCACGTTCCAGGCCGAGGACGAGATCGCGGCCGTCACCTCGGCCATCGGGGCGGCGTTTGGCGGCGCGATGGGCGTGACGACTTCCAGCGGACCCGGCATCGCGCTCAAGGGCGAAGCGATCGGCCTGGCCGTCATGACCGAATTGCCGTTGATCGTGATCAACGTCCAGCGCGGCGGACCGAGCACAGGGCTGCCCACGAAGACCGAACAGGCGGACCTGCTGCAGGCGATGTTCGGCCGCAACGGCGAGTGTCCGCTGCCGGTGGTCGCGGCCAACAGCCCGGCGGATTGCTTTTACGCGGCGTTCGATGCCTGGCGCATCGCCGTCAAGCACATGACACCGGTCATGTTGCTCACCGATGGCTACATCGCCAACGGCGCGGAACCCTGGAAAGTGCCGGATGTCGACGCGCTGCCGCGATTCGAAGTGAAACACCCGGAGGCAAACGGCGATGGACCGTTCCGGCCCTACGCGCGCGACGAATGGCTGGCCCGGCCGTGGGCAATTCCCGGCACGCCCGGCCTGATGCATCGCATCGGCGGCCTCGAAAAACAGGACATCACCGGCAACGTGAACTACGAACCGGGCAATCATGAACATATGGTTAACTTGCGGGCTCGCAAGGTCGCACTCGTGGCCGACGACATTCCACTGCAGGAAGTCGATGGCCCCGCGAGCGGCAAGCTGCTCGTCATCAGTTGGGGCGGAACTTACGGCGCCTGCCGGACCGGGGTCCGACAAGCGCGTAAACGTGGCGGCGACGTAGCACACACGCATTTGCGATTCCTGAATCCGTTCCCCAAAAATCTGGGCGACATCATTCGGAGCTACGACAAGGTGCTGGTGCCCGAACTGAATCGCGGGCAACTGCGGATGCTGCTCCGGGCCGAGTTCCTGGTCGACGCAATCGGCCTGAACAAGATTCAAGGTAAACCGTTCGCCGTGCGCGAGGTCCTCGAGAAGATCGAACAGGTATTGCAAAGCTAGTCCGCGTCATCCTTTGACAGAAGCCTTCAGAACGATCCGTCAACCATCAACGCCCACGGGCATTTGAGAGATCAATGAGCACCGAGACAGCGCTTCCCGTTCTGACCCCCGGAGATTTTGCCAGCGACCAGGAAGTGCGCTGGTGTCCGGGCTGCGGCGATTATTCCATCCTGGCCCAGATGAAGAAAGTGCTTCCCGAGATCGGCGTGGCGCCGGAGAACACGGTCTTCGTGTCAGGCATCGGCTGCTCAAGCCGTTTTCCCTACTATGTCAACACGTATGGCATTCACTCAATTCATGGACGCGCTCCGGCCGTGGCCTCGGGCCTCAAGATCGCGCGGCCCGAGCTTTCCGTTTGGGTCATCACGGGAGATGGCGACGCGCTCTCGATCGGCGGCAATCACCTGATGCACTGCATCCGGCGCAACCTGAACATCAACATCATCCTGTTCAACAATCGGATTTACGGGCTGACGAAGGGGCAATACTCGCCCACTTCGCTGCTCGGCCAGGTGACCAAGAGCACGCCCGGTGGCGCGATCGACAATCCGCTGCATCCGCTCTCCGTGGCTATCGGCTGTGAGGCCACCTTCGTGGCCCGCTCGATCGACGTCAACATCAAGCACCTTGCGGCCACGCTTAAGCGCGCCGCGCAGCACGTGGGCACTTCGTTCGTCGAGGTCTACCAGAACTGCAACGTGTTCAATGACGGCGCGTTCGAGTACGCCACCGGCCGCGACGTCAAAGCCGACCGCACGCTGGAGCTGGAGCACGGCAAACCGCTGATTTTCGGCAAGAACCGCGACAAGGGCATTCGCCTGAATGGCATGACGCCCGAGGTGGTCGAACTGGGCAAAGGGATCAGCGACGACGACCTGTTATTCCACGACGAGCGGGCGCCGGAGCCAACGCTGGCCTACCTGCTCAGCCGGATGTCGTATCCCGAGTTCCCGGAGCCGATCGGCGTGTTCCGCGACATCGACAAGCCGCGATACGAGGAAGTTCTCAGCTCGCAGATCGACGCCGCGAAGCAGCGCAGCAAAGGCGATCTCAAAACGCTCTTCGAAAGCGGCGAAACCTGGACCGTGAGCTGACGCGATCCTGCGTACCCGTTAAAACATCAGGACCCGAGCAGACAAGTGCTGCTCGGGTCCTGATGTTTGTTGACGCCAAGGGTGCCGGTCGCCCATTTTAACCGGCACATCGCGGCGCGCTTGAGCGGCGCGCTTGAGTTGGATGTCAGATGCCCGTCGTCTAGTAGCGCAAGATCAGATCGGCCGTGATGCGGTTGTCGATGATATCTCGACGTGCGGTCAGTGGCACTTCCCAGCACACGCCCGCTTCGATCGACGCGCGGGGTTTCCATTTCAGGCCGAAAGCGCCGGTCACGATGTTCGTGCCCGCGACGTCGTCAGAGCCAAAGTTCCACAGATCGAGACCGCCAAACGTGGGACCGCCCTGAACGTCCGTCATCCAGTGGTACCAGTTGAATTCCAGCAGTCCGTAGATCGGTCGATTCGCCAACTTGCGATCGAGGTGCAGCGACCAGTAGAACTGCTGGTTCAAGTCATTCGGGTCCGCAGGCAAGCGAAAGCCGGCTGCCGAAACGACGTGCGAGAGTTCCCCAAGTTGCTTGCCCCCGGAGAGAAACATGTCAAACTGCGAAGTGCCGCTGCTGCCTTGCAAATTGGCATAGGAACCCGTCGGCATCTCCACCCGCACGCCGGCCGAGAGCAGTTCCTGCCGGGCGGTGTTAGCGTAGAAGTTATACTTGAGGCCCAGCGCGACGTTCGCCCAGCCTGCGAGCGGTGGCGAATCATCACCAGCAAAGACGTAGCCGTCCTTGGTCGCGATCACCGAGAGACGTTCGGTCAATGCAGCCCGCAATTGGGTCGCCAGCACCTGCACCGGACCGCCGCCCAGCACGGCGCCGGGAACCTGATGGTTAAGGAAGATTACCCGGGCTTCAGTCAGATTGCGGGGATCTTCAAAGTACACCGGGTTCGTCATCGGGCTGATGAATTCGTCGAACCGACAATCGCTGGGCACGAAGATTCCGAACAAGCGATCTTTATCGCAGCAGCCACAATAGAAGTCGCATTCGCAGAACCCGTCGCTGGGAAGGCAGCAGCAACCGCTGCCGCTCGTGGCGGCCCGGCAGCATTCGAGGTCCGAGTTCGTGGCATCCTGTCCGAATACGGCCGGAGGCGCGGCAATTAAAAGTACGGCGAACAGAAACGCGACCGTGGATCGCATGGGTAAACTCCGGTATTTTGGGGGAGGGGCCGAATACAGCACTCTTGGGCACGAATCGGCTCGAGCGGGAGTAGCGTCGATGCCCCTGGCTCGAGCGATGCCGAGTGCGTTTCGCCCGCTACTGGAACTAAGATTCGCGGAGTGCACACTGTGCACTTGAGCTGGGAGACCGCACGCATTACAGATTGCCAAGCATCGATGTGATTTGTTTATTTCCGAACCGCGGCCGGAATGCTTGTGAAAACAATTGCCGAAGGATGAGCGAGAACGCCCATCCCCGATGCGGAGGTCTGCCAGCTTGTGACGCCAATCCATTCAGCCCTGCTCGTTTCACTGTGTGCGTGCTTGACGACCGCTGCCACACCCCCGCCACCCAACATCGTGCTCATCCTGGCCGATGATTAGGGCTACGGCGACGTGCAGTGCTACAACCCCACGCGCGGCAAGATTCCCACTCCGCGGATCGATCGCCTGGCTGCGGAAGGGATGCGATTTACGGATGCCCATTCCAGTTCCGCAGTGTGTTCGCCTTCACGCTACACGCTGCTCACGGGGCGCTATCACTGGCGCACGCGGCTACAGTCGGGCATTGTGGAATACCTCGAGCGCCCGTTGATCGCCCCGGAAACTCCCACGATCGCTTCGGTGCTGAAAACTGCCGGCTATCACACGGCCTGCATCGGCAAATGGCATCTGGGCTGGAATTGGCAGATTCCACAAGCGGAACGAGCCCTGTTCGCTCCGCGCCGCGGTCAGGTACCGCCCGTCAGCGAAGCACATCGCGTGGCGTGGCGGGAGCGGTTCTCAAAGCCGATCGCGGGTGGTCCGACTACGCGCGGCTTCGACACGTACTTCGGTACGGACGTGCCGAACTGGCCCCCCTACTGCTTCATCGACCAGGACCGCACGGTGGGCGTTCCGACCGAGTTCTTGCCCGCGGAGTTGCTGACCGATCATTTGGCCAGCCTGCCAGGCCCCGCGCTCGCGAACTGGAAGCTTGAGGACGTGCTGCCCGCGCTCGCTACTCGTGCCTGCGAGTACATTGAGCGGCGGGCCAAGGAACGGCAGCCGTTCTTTCTCTACCTGCCACTGACTTCGCCGCACACGCCGCTGGCGCCGAATGCACCTTGGCGCGGCATGAGCGGGCTCGACAGCAGAGTGGCCGATTTGATCATGGAAACCGATGCGGTTGTCGGACAGGTCCTCGATGCTCTCGAACGATCCGGCGCCGCAAAGAACACGCTGGTCGTGTTCACCAGCGACAACGGCTTCGCGGCCTATGTCGGAGCCGAGCATCTGGAAGCTCGCGGACACTATCCCAGCGGTCCGCTGCGAGGCTACAAGCGCGACGCCTGGGAGGGTGGTCATCGTCTGCCGTTCATTGTGCACTGGCCGGCTGTCGTTGCGCCCGGCACGCAGTGCGACCAACTGGTTCATCAGGCCGATCTGATGCTGACGTTTGCCGAGGCCGCCGGTGCTGCAAGGCCGGCAGCGGCTGACGGTTACACGTTGATGCCCTTACTGCGAGGCGACGACCGGCCGATTCGTGCGAACGCCGTTAGTCAGAGCTCAACCGGCCAGTTCGTGCTGCGGCGCGGCGACTGGAAGTTGATCTTCGCTCCCGATGCCACGAAGCCTGACGGTCCGCCAGGCCAGCTCTATAATTTGCAGGACGACCTCGGGGAAACACGCAATCTCTACGTCGCGAATCCAAACATCGTGGGCGAAATGACGGCTCTGCTTGAAGACCTGATTGCACGCGGGCGGAGCACGCCGGGAGAGCCGCTTGCCAACGACGTTCCCGTGAATTGGCGGCGTTTTAGGCAGCCGAAGGCGAACTAGCTGCGCCCGCTCGCCTTGCCGACCAGGAATCTCCTGACAGTTGCTTGGGGGCAGTCGCCATGGGTAAGATCGAGGCCAAGTTGGACGCCACCTTGGAACGAACTTGGAATCGTCGCATTCGGTCCACGTGATGAACTCGACCGCGCCACTTCGCCGCCTGGACTTGGCAGCCTTGTTTGGCGGCGCGTTGGTGCTGATGCTCGTCATCGCAGCAACCGTCCTGGCCGCGCACAACCTGGGCGAAATGCTGACCCGCAATACAGTGCGATTGTCGCTGGCCTGGTACGCGGCCGCACTCATCATGATGCTACAGCTTCAGCGACTTGAGTGGACCGCCGCAGAGAGCATACAAGGCCGACTGGCTCGCTGGTGCTGGACCTGGGCCGTGGTGGTATTTCTGGTGCACCTGGCAATGGCCTTCCACTTCTATCACGGCTGGTCGCATGCCGATGCCTTCGAACGCACCCGACAGGTGAGCGGCGCCGGCGAAGGCATCTACACGTCATATCTGTTCACGCTGCTGTGGGTGGCCGATGCGGGCTGGTGGTGGATTCGACCTGCCGCGTATGCCGCGCGCTCACCGTGGATCGATCGCTTGCTGCACGCCTTCATGCTGTTCGTCGTGTTCAATGGCATGGTCGTCTACGAGCAGGGCTTCATTCGGTCCGCGGGACTCGTGATGTTTGCCGCGTTTGCCGCGGCCTGGTTCCTCGCGCGCGGACCGGTGAGGCTGCGTAGCGCATGAACGACGCCTCGTCGACCGCGTATCTGCGCCAAGGCTGGCCGCAGCGGCTGCCGCTCTACTACGGCTGGATCAACGTGCTCGTGGCTTCGGCCGCGATGACGGCCACGCTTCCCGGACGCACGCACGGACTCGGACTCATTGCCGAAGCGATGCTGGCCGAACTACCGATCGGGCATGTCCTGTTCGCGCGGATCAACCTGGTGGGATCTTTAGCCGGCGCACTGTTCGCCTTGCCCGCCGGACGCATGATCGACCGGATCGGCGTGCGTGCCACACTTGTGACCGTGCTCGTGGCGCTCGGCGTCTCGGTGTTGGCAATGAGCCGGGCCAGCGGAGCGGGGACGCTCTTGCTGACGCTCGTGCTGGTACGAGGATTCGGCCAAAGCGCGCTCTCGGTCGTCAGCATGGCGGCCATCGGCAAGTGGTTCAGCCGCCGTCTGGGCATGGCCATGGGCGTGTTTGCCGTACTGCTCACGTTCGGCTTCATCACCAGCGTGCTCGCGCTGGGGGCGGCCGTCGAACAATACGGCTGGCGCACCGCCTGGCAGGGCGTTGGCTATACACTCTTGGCGTTCGTGCCAATCGCCTGGCTGCTCACGCGTGACACACCAGAAGCCTGCGGCCTGCTCCCCGACTTATCGGCCATTCGCGCAGAGGATGCCCCCGTGGAACGCTGCTTCTCGCTGCGGGCCGCGCTCGCCACGCCGGCATTCTGGGTCGTGGCGCTCGGCGGCGGTGCATTCAATCTCGTCTGGTCGGGAGTGACGCTGTTCAACGAGTCGATGCTCCTCGAACGCGGTCTGCCACGGTCCTCGGCGGTTGAGATCATGGCCGTGCTTACCGGCATGGGACTGGTCGCGAATCTCGCCTGCGGAGTCTTTGCCACGCGCACGCTGGTCGTGAAACTGCTCGCGGTCGGAATGGCCCTGCTCGCTGCGGCGCTATTCGTCTTTCCTGCGATCGAAACAGTCCGCGGGGCGCAACTCTATGCGGCCTTGATGGGCTTGAGTGGCGGAATCGTCACCGTGGTGTACTTCGCCGCCTGGGGACATTTGTTCGGCCGCGAACATCTGGGACGCATTCAAGGCGCCGCGCAGTTGGCCACCGTTCTGGCATCCGCTATCGGACCACTCGTGCTGGTCGAAAGCCGGGCCATCACCGGCTCTTATGGCCCTGTCGTGGTGGCACTGGCGGCAATCGCGGGCGTACTTGCCGCGGCGGCGCTGTTCGTTCCGCTGCCACGGCGTTAAGTCCGGCAACGGCGTACATTCCCGCCGTATCCCCCCTGCCCCGGCGCGGATATACTTCTAGTGTACGATCGTCTTCCCCGACTTCATCCCCTGTCGCGGCTTGCTGCGACCGCCAAGCGCATCATGAGCATTGCCTCCCCCAGCGGCGCCACCTTCGAGTTGGCCCCGTATAAGTCACTGGATAACGAGACCCTCCAAGCCCGGATCAACCTGGTCCGCTCGCAGATGGGTTCGTCGCTGATGATTCTGGGGCACCACTACCAGCAGGATGAAGTCATCGCCCTCAGCGACCTGCGCGGCGACAGTTACCAGCTCAGCAAGATGGCGGCCGAAAGCGGCGACTGCCGAGCGATCGCTTTCTGCGGCGTGCACTTCATGGCCGAGACGGCCGACATCCTGGTCAACCAGCCTTCAAAACTAGCCGAGCGCGGCGGCCAGCGCGTGACCGTGATTCTGCCCGATATGGCGGCGGGCTGCTCGATGGCCGACATGGCCGCGATCGAACAGGTCGAAGGCGCCTGGGAAGAGCTGGGCGAAGTGATCGACACGAGCGACATCACGCCCGTCACGTACATCAACTCCGCCGCCAGCCTGAAGGCCTTCTGCGGCAAGCATGGTGGCATCGTCTGCACGTCGAGCAACGCCCGGGCCGTGCTCGAGTGGTCGTTCAAGCGCACCAGCCGCGTGCTGTTTTTTCCCGACCAGCACCTGGGCCGCAACACCGCCAAGGCGATGGGCATTCCGCTCGAAGCGATGCCGGTCTGGGATCCGATCAAGGATGAACTCGGCGGCAACACGCCCGAGGCCCTCAAGAACAGCAAGGTGCTCCTGTGGCGTGGGCACTGTAGCGTGCACCAGATGTTCACCGCGGCGCACGTGGCGATGTTCCGCGAGAAGTATCCGGGCATCAAGATTCTGGTGCATCCGGAATGTCCCATGGAGGTGGTCGACATTGCCGACATTTCGGGGTCGACCGGCAAGATCATTCGCGAAGTGGAACAGGCTCCGCCCGGCACGAAGTGGGCGATCGGCACCGAACTGCACCTCGTGAACCGGCTCAAGCAGGAACATCCCGAGCAGGAAGTTCACTTCCTCTCGCCGGTCGTCTGCATGTGCGCGACGATGTACCGGATTGATCTGGCGCACCTCTGCTGGAGCCTGGAGAATCTGGCCGCTGGCACGCCGGTGAATGTGATCAAGGTCGACGAGGATGTCGCGAAGTGGTCGCTGGTGGCGCTGGAGCGAATGCTGGCGGTGAAGTGAGTGAGCGAAACCTGACCCCTGGTACCTTTTCACGCATTAAATTCGATCTGGCAAACGGCATTTGTTAGGGTGGACGATATGGTTGCCACCCCACGAACCTGGTCTCGCTCTCTCCTACGTATGCTTTCCCTGCTGGCGAGCTGCGTGGTTAGCGCCTCGCTATTCCTCGTGGGACTTCTGTTCACCTGGTCGACCATCAAGCTGCTGACGGGGCTGACTCCGTATCCACCAGGAACGGAGCTCCACTGGCAGACGCCCGCCTTGGGAATCCTGTGGGCAGCCGGGTGCTTCGCTTCGTCGGCGGCTTTTGCCTATATCGGCGTGAGCACCTGGTGGCCGGACCTGACGCCGCGGGGCCGCGTGCAGAGGTCGCAAACTTCGGGATCGGAAGCGCAACCATGAGCAGCGAAATTTCGCGCGGCAAGTGGTTTCTCGCCTGGGCGGGGATCGTATTCGGGCTGGTCGTCGCCTCGTTGACGGGGACAATCCTCGTTCTGGACGGCAAAGTCTTCCCGACGCTGGGCATGCTCGCCTTTTCGCTCGCACTCTTGATCGATCGGGCGATGTATCTGCGCGGCGCGTTCACAGCCCGCCAGCAGCTTCCAACCTGGAACCGCATCTGGTTTGGAGCGAATCTGCTCCTGGCGGGCAGCGTGGTGTTTAACCTGTTCTGGCAAAACGAGGTGAATCGCACCGCGGTCTTGGCAGGTGTGGCTGCAATCGTGCTCTCGATGGGGATGCTGCTGCTCGCCATTCTCATGTCAGGCGCATCCTGGAGCGGCGAATCAGGGCCGAGGCGGTCACTCGGTCAACCGCGGGTCGATTGACGCTGCTTCGCTCAATCGAGGCGCCGCCGACAAAGCCAGGGGCTGAAAGGACAGCGGCGTCGCGTGATAGCCCCCGGCTTTGCCGGGGGGTCTTCAGCGGGTTCATTGCCGGCGCACGTATTTCAGCGCCAATCGATTACCGATCCTCATCCTTCGTCAGCTCGAATGTGTCGAACAGCAACCCGTCGATGTCGTAGGCCTTGAACACGATCGTTCGGTCGTGGATCGCGGCGTAGCAGTAGTGAAACGCCCGCTGGAAGTGCAGGTTGAACCAGGTGCGCTGCGGGGCCGCGTCTTCGAGTCCGCCTCCGCCCCCGCCGCTGGTCAGGTAACGCACGCCACGCTTCTGGTTGATCGCCATCTCAAAGATCGGCCAGGTCCGCTCGTAATAGTGAATGTGCCCGTTGAAGGCGATGTCCACGCCGTACTTTTCATACAGCGGAATCAACTGCTGGGCGTTGGTGTCGCCATAGGTGAACGTCTTGTCCTTTGCCCCGCGCTCGTGATCGCCGTAGTCGTTCTCCTCGGAGCTGTAGCACGGATGGTGGTGGCAGGTGAACTTCCACACGGCCTTGGAAGCCGCCAGCTCCTTCTCCAGCCACTGATACTGCTCCGAGCCGGGCTTCAGATCCTTGTTGCTGTCGATCATGAAGAACTGAGCGTTGCCGTACGTGAACGTGTAGTAGTACTCCGGCTTGGGCAGCGCGAAATAATCGTAGTACCAGTGCGAATCTTTCTCGTGATTGCCAATCACCGGAAAGGTCGGAATGTGCGACATCAGCCGCGAGCAGGGCTCGAACAGATCCTTCACCCATTGGTGCTTGGCGAACCCATCGTCGACCACGTCGCCGCAGTGCAGCAGGAAGTCCGGCCGGCGAGAATAAGCCCCGTCGGCACATTTGCGCGTCACCTCGGGGTTGCGCTGCGTGTCGCCAATCACGGCAAAGGCCCAGGCCCGATCGGTGGACGGAGCCGTCTGGAATGACGACAGCAAACCGCGCACTTCAGCGCCATTCTCATCCGTGCAGGTCACACGATAGAAATACCGCGCGCCGGTTTTAAGACCGGATAGCTTCACGGTACTGATGAGCTGGCTGCCCTCGGTTTCGTTGTGCTGCTCAAGCGGCTGCACCTCGGCGTAGTCCACACGCATCTTGGCCGGCTTCGACGTTTCGCACATCACCGTGATCGAATCCTGCGTGGCGAACTGCAGGTACGGCTGCACCACGAACACCAGCGAGTTCTCGGGGGTGGCCCGCCAGGCGATGAGTTTTTCGCCCTTGTCGGCCGCCTTGGCGATTTCCGCCGCGGCCAGCGCACGCCCATAGGCTTTCAGTTCAAACAGCGCCCCTTCCATCCGGTCCATGCTCCCGCGATCCACGCGGGCGCCAACCACGTAGGGTGCATCCTGCGGGTAAACGATGTCGCCGGATACGTCGTGCGATTCGGCCTCTTGCTGCCCGTTCACGAACAAGCGCATCGCCGCGCCGTCGTACGTGGCCACAACATAATACCAGCGGCCACGCTCGATCGTGGTCGTACTGCGGACATAGGCCATCCGCGGCTGGCCGTCTTCGCCGGTGGCGGAAAGTGCGAACGCGAACGCATCGCGACCGAAGCCAAGCGTCCAACCGCGACCGCCGTCGGCGCGGTTCCAGTAGCTGACGATCGACCCGCGTTCCATCGTGTCGTCCAGGCGAATCCAGGTGGCAACGGACATCTCGCGTTTGGGGAGCAGCTTGCGGGCTTCCTCGGCATTGGCGGCCAGCGAGAGGTGCTCCTGGCCGGTGAACTGCAATGCCTCGGTCGGTCCGGCGAGCATGAACCGCGGCTGTCCGTGCACCTGGGCGATGGCGGCGTGCGACTTATCCTGCCAGGCCCCGTTCTGGATCTCGTGCGTGCCAGCCGCAAAGTGATAGAGCAAATCCTGCTCGTGATGATCGGGATGCAACAGGGCCGCACCGGACAGCAGCAGGGTGGTCGAGACGACGAACGAGATCATGCAGATGACTCCGCGGGCGGGGCTGGGGCGAGGCGGGACGTTAACGGGGAGACTCCACCAGCAAAACCGCTATCCGCCTTGGCGTCAAGCGGCACCGCGGCAATTGGGGCGAACTCGGAACGGGCGTCGGTAAATGTGCGCGGATTAGCCCGCCAAGATGGCCGGCGAGTCCCAGGGAACGCCTCTGCAAGCCCGCTTCCGCAAGAGCCGATTAGACATTGCTCCACGGAACAGCGAGAATGAACGGCAGTGTTTCGCTCGAGCGACTTTCGATTCAGAAAGGAATCCGATCATGGGCGACAAGGGCGGTAAGAAAGACAAGGACAAGAGCAAGAAGCAGAAGGCTCAGAAGCAGGAACAGGCCAAAGGCAAGAAGCCGGGCAAATGACGCTCGTCGGGTTCGCGGAGCCGTGAGCGCGAGCGCTTGTCCGGCTTCGCGGACCCGCCAGCCCGTTTGGCCGTGATCGCTCGCTCCCCCGGCTCGCTTGTTCCATGCAAATCCCCCATCGGCTGCTCACGCCGAGTGCACTGCGGGCGATCGTGGCGGAATTCGTCACACGCGACGGCACCGACCATTCGGCGATCGAACCGCGCATCGAAAGCGTGCTGCGCCAGCTGGACTCCGGCGCCGTGGTGCTGTATTTCGAAGAAGCCACGGCAAGCTGCAGCATTGTGCGGGCTGAGTGACGAGGACAGACGTTTTCGCCGTGGAAGATGGCTGAAATGGGAAGTACTGCTCGCTGCCGCAGCCTAGTTCCATCTTCCCCCGCTTTTGGCTAGAATTATTGTGCTCTTGGTCGAAGGCGCCCCCAGCACCCTCGCACGCCCACGTCGCCCCCCAGCGAGTTTGGGAATTCCTATCGCAATCGCAGCCGTCGTCAGACGAGGAGATCGATCATGGCAGGGTGTGGATCGTTCCGTGAGAGTCGTGGGGCAGAAGGCAACCGTTTCGGACGCGTCGCGATACGAACTGCTCTCGTCGCGGTTCTCTTGCTTTCATCGACGGTGGCCGCCGCACTCGAGCCGCTCCGCTACTACGGCTTTGACGAAGCGGCCTATTCGCCAATGGCCCGCGACGGCATGCACGAGATCTTCGCCGGTCATCTGTTCGAGATCGGCATCCCAATCGCCGGCGCGCGGATGATGATGGCCGCCCAGGCCAACGGCTTTTGTAAGGAACAGGGGCTCACGGTCGGTTCGCCCGAGGCGATGTTCTATGGCTTCGGCCGATTGCCCTCGCCCGAGACTCGCGCCGTCGGGGCCGACGCGGGCTTCGGCATCGGCGAAAGCATTCTCGAGCGAGACGGCAAGCAGGTCATGAGCATCAACTGCTTCGGCTGTCACTCGGGTGTCGTGAATGGCACGGTCGTCGCTGGCCTGGGAAACAATCACATCAATCAATCGAACCCGAATCGCATCACCACTCGAGGCGACAATTACGGTCCCTACGAAGTGTGGCGATTAGGGGCGCGGCTCGCCGATCCTGAGAAGCTGGGCATGGTCGTCTCCAAGGAGCGGACCGAGTTGCAGGCCATGATCCAGTCGCTCGCCTTGCCGCCAGTCGATCCGATGCCGTGGTGGAACATGAAGTACAAGAAGCTCAACTACTGGTACGGTGACGGTGGCAGTCACAGTCCTGAGAATTTTTCGATCAACTTCACCGTGCCGCACGCGAAAATGAACGAGAATCGGGCCCAGCACGTTGAGACCGTGGCCAAGGCGCTGGCCTTCGCCCGCGAAACCCAGTCGCCCGTGTTTCCCGGCTCGCTGAATGCGGAGCTGGTGGCCAAGGGCGCCGACTTGTTTCACGGCCGCACGAAGCCGGCAGCCTCGGGTTTCACGGCCTGCAAGACCTGCCACGGCACGTACACCAAGAAGGAATCGGCCACGGATCTCACTCAGCCGGGCGGATGGGCTGTCGAGTACGACTTTTCCGACACGTTACGGAACGTGCGCACGGACGAAGCCTACAACTCGACGCTGCAAAAACTACGGCCCGTGGCCGACAACATTAACAAGCTGGCCGCGTACTTCGAAGCCCAGGGCACTCCGGAACTAAAGCCACACGCCACGGTGCCGGACAAGCCGGGCTACGTCGCGCCTCCGCTGGTCGGCATTTGGGCCTCGGCGCCCTATTTTCACAACGGCTCCGTACCGACAGTTGAAGCCGTGCTGAACTCGGCCGAGCGGCCGGAGATCTGGGCGCGCGACGCGCACAATCCGCACGCCTATGATCTGACGAAAGTCGGCATGGCCTACAAGTCGCTCTCACGCGATGAATTCGTCGCGAGCGCAGCGGCCGCGGAGGGCAAACCGTTCCTGTCGAAGGCCGCCATCGATCACGGCGCGATCTACGACACCACAGCCTATGGCCACGGCAACTCGGGCCACACGTTCGGCGACAAGCTCGCCGACGACGAACGGGCCGCGGTGGTCGAGTTCCTCAAGAGCCTGTCGGGACCGGATATGTGAGCGGACCCAAGACAGAGCCGAAATCCAAGCCCAGGAAATGCTATTCCTGGGTTGGCAAGATAGCTGCCGATTCAATCCCAGGGAAGGCATTCCCTGGGCTTTGGCTCAAACTTCCCCGCTGATTGGCACTTCGGTTCCGTTAGAAATCCGCACTGCCCGGGACGCGCGGGAACGGTATCACATCACGAATGTTGGCCATGCCGGTCACGAACTGGACCGCGCGCTCCAGCCCCAGGCCGAAGCCCGAGTGCGGTACCGTGCCGTAGCGCCGCAGGTCGAGATACCACCAGTAGGTTTCCGGATCGAGCTTCTGGTCCTGCATCCGCTCGGTGAGAACGTCCAGCCGCTCTTCGCGCTGGCTGCCACCGATGATTTCGCCTACCTTCGGTACCAGGATATCCATCGCGCGGACCGTCCGGCCGTCTTCGTTGCAACGCATGTAAAACGGTTTGATCGAGCGCGGGTAGTCGAACAGGATCACCGGCTTCTGGAAGTGCTGTTCGGTCAGATAACGCTCGTGCTCGGCCTGCAGGTCGTTGCCCCAGGAGACTGGGAACTCGAATGTGTGCCCGCTCTTGGTGAGGATCTCGACCGCCTCGGTATACGGCAATCGAACGAAGTCGCTGGCGACAACGCCTTGGAGCGTTTCGCGGATCCCCTTTTCCACGCGCTCGTCGAAGAACGCCATGTCCTCGGCACATTGCGTGAGCACGTCGCCAAAGATCCGCTTCAGAAATCGCTCGGCCAGGTCCATGTTGTCTGTGAGCTCGAAGAACGCCATCTCCGGCTCGACCATCCAGAACTCGGCCAGGTGCCGCGAAGTGTTCGAATTCTCGGCGCGGAACGTGGGACCGAAGGTGTACACCTTGCCCAGCGCGCAGGCAAAGATCTCGGCCTCAAGCTGCCCGCTCACCGTCAGGTAGCTGGGCCGATCGAAAAAGTCTTGTGTGTAGTCGACCGCGCCGTTCGCCTTGGGAACCTTCGCCAGGTCGAGCGTGGTGACCTTGAACATCTCGCCCGCGCCTTCGCAGTCGCTGGCCGTGATGATCGGCGGATGCACGTACAGGAAGCCGTCTTCTTGAAAGAAGTTGTGGATCGAACGGCAAACGCAGTTTCGCACCCGAGCCACCGCGCCGAACGTGTTCGTCCGCGGACGAAGATGTGCGAGCGTTCGTAGAAACTCGAACGAATGTCGCTTCTTTTGCAGCGGATACGTCTCCGGATCGGCCAGCCCGTGCACGATTACCTTGTCCGCGTGCAGCTCAGTGGCTTGCCCTTGCGCGGGCGAGGCCTTAACCTCACCCTCGACCGTGACGCTCGCGCCAGCGCCGAGATGCTTGATCTCGGACTCGTAGTTCTCGAGCTTGGCGTCGGCGATGACCTGCATGCCCGCGAGCGACGAACCGTCGTTCAGCTCCAGGAAACTGAAGCCCCCTTTCGAATCGCGGCGAGTGCGGACCCAGCCTTGCAGCCGCGCGGATTTACCGGCCGATTCCGCCTTCCGCGCTTCCACTACCGTGAGCTTCTGCATCGGGCCACCTTTCCCAGATCAACGCTGTGTATCTACTCGTGAGCCGCCAGCCAGCGCTCGGCATCCAGCGCTGCCATACAGCCCGCGCCGGCTGAAGTGATCGCCTGTCGATAATAGTCGTCGGCCACGTCGCCCGCGGCGAACACGCCCTCGACACTGGTGTTCGTGCGGAAGGGTACGGTCAGCTTGATGTACTTCTTGTCGTTCAGCTCAAGCTGTCCGTCGAGGAACTTCGTGTTCGGCGTGTGACCGATTGCCAGGAACACGCCTGCGGCTTCGAGCTTTTTGTGATCCTTGCCTGTGGTGCTCTCGAGCACGACACCGGTGACGCCCTGCCTTTCGTCGCCGAGTACTTCGTTCAGTTCGCTGTTCCACTGGATGTCGATCTTCTCATTCGACAGGGCCCGATCGGCCATGATCTTCGACGCCCGCAGTTCATCGCGGCGATGCACCAGGTAAACGGTGCTGGCGAACTTCGAAAGGTATGTCGCTTCTTCGACGGCCGAATCGCCGCCGCCGATCACCACCAGCGGCTTGTTGCGAAAACGCGGCAGCGCGCCGTCGCATACGGCGCACGCGCTGACGCCGCGATTCTTAAATGCGTCTTCGCTGGGCAGACCGAGGTAGTTTGCCCGGGCGCCGGTGGCCACGATCACGGCGTGCGCTTCATAGGTTTTGCCTTCCAGCGACCTCAGCGTGAAGGGCCGCTTCTTGAAGTCGACCTTCACGATGTCGTCGGTGACGATCCGGGTGCCAAAGTTCTTGGCCTGCTGCCGCATCAGCTCCATCAGCTCGGGACCGCTCACGCCGTGGCCCGAGTGCGGAGCCATGATCTGCCGGACGCTGGGTTCGATCGCGGTATCGAGAAACTGCGTGAGGTTGCCCGCCGGAAAGCCGGCGTAGTTTTCCACCTCAGTCGTCAGGTTGAGCTGCCCCAGCGGTAGCGTGCCACTGACGCGGTTCTCTTCGGTAATCGCGCCTTCAAAAACCAGCGGATTCAGATTCGCCCGGGCGGCATAAATTGCCGCCGACCAGCCGGCCGGACCACTGCCAATGATGACCACATTCTCAACTGCCACGGGCGGTATCCTTCCACGTTGGAGAGCGGCGACGATTTGGTTGGTGATTTGCGGGAGAGTTGAATGAAAATTATAGCGCTATGAGATGCGGCGTCTATGGCACCTGGGCCGCCGCGGCAAGCCTGCGAAAACACGCCACACGCACGCAGATCAAACGCCCGTTGGCGGTGGCTCGTTTGTGCGACTGTGCTCGGTGAGATCGCGTTCGATTTCGACGGCCTTCTGGCCCTGCCAGGCGCCAAGCTTCGCCGCATAGCGCGGATCGCCGTCCACCGTTACGATTACCGGCTCGTCGGCACGATGCTCGGTGGTGACGATGTCTCCGACGGCCAGCGATTCGAGGTCCGCGGAGTCGATCTCGACGGATCGAAGCTCAGCCGCGATGCGAGCTCCGCTGGCTAGTTCGCCGCACGTGTCCGCGGGGACGCCCGGATTGCAAATCTGACCGAGTTCCACCAGCGGGATCGCCAGGTGCATCGAACCCTGCGAACCGGCCAGCTCGATGTCGAACGCGATCGCCAGCATTTCGTCTTCGCTGGCACGCCCTGCTCCGACCGTCTCAAACTCCGCCGAGAACACCAGCTCCGCCGCGGACTGCCACTCCGTTTGCAGCGACGCGACCCAGGCCCTTGCGACCCGCGCCGCCAGTCGCGATTCGATCTCGGTCAGCGGCCTGCGCGCGATGGGCGTCTTTTCGCGGCCGCCGCCGAGCAGACAGTCGATGATCGGAAACAACGCGCCGGGGCGAATCTCCAGGATCCAGTGCCGGTTGAATGGCTGCACCGCGAAGCTGCGCAAGAAGGACGGCAGCTCCGCCCGGGCACAAAAATCGCTTTCGCTGAGGGACTGTACGCGGGCCAATCGCACGCGGGCTGTGCGGCGCAGCATTGCCGAAAGTTCCGCGCCAAAGTGCCGGGCAGCGGTGTCGTGAACGCGCGTGACGAGCGAGAGCAATTGCTCGGGCGCTGTTGGCGCGGTGGGAGGGGCCTTCTCGCGCCTACCGAGCAGCACGGCAATTTCAGCTTCGGTTAGCGGCTCGTCTGCCATCCCTGGCCTCGGTGCTGTTGATAACCGGCTGCAAAAGACAGATTGCGCTGGTGAAAGGCCGCAAGGGTTAGCCGCGGACCTGGCCGTCGCCATACACGACGTACTTGTAACTGGTGAGTTCCTTAATGCCACAGGGCCCGCGAGCATGAAACTTGTCGGTGCTGATGCCGATCTCGGCGCCCAGCCCAAACTCGAAGCCATCGTTGAACCGCGTGCTGGCGTTGACCATCACCGCCGAGCTGTCCACTGCGGTGGTAAAGCGCCGGGCCGCGGTCAGGTTGCCCGTGATGATCGCGTCGGTATGTTTCGAGCCGTAGCGATTGATATGGCGAATCGCTTCTTCCAGCGTGTCGACGATCTTGATCGAAATGATCGGGGCCAGGTATTCCCTGCCCCAATCCTCTTCGGTCGCCGCCTTGGCGGCGGGAACGAGGCTTCGCGTGCGAGTATCACAGCGGAGCTCGATCGAGTGCGCGCCGAGAGCTTTCGCGATGCGGGGCATGAACTCCGCCGCTACGTCGCGATGCACCAGCAGCGATTCCGCCGTGTTGCATGTTCCCAGCCGCTGGCACTTCGAATTCACCACGACCCGCTCGGCGATGTCCAGATCGGCTGCCGCATCGACATACACGTGACAGTTGCCCGTGAAGTGCTTGATGACCGGCATCCGGGCTTCTTCGGCCACACGGCGAATCAGTCCCTCTCCGCCGCGCGGAATCGCCAGGTCGATGTACTCGGGCATCCGCAGGAACTCGCCCACGGCTTCGCGATCGGTCGTGCTCACAAGCTGTACCGCGTGTTCGGGGAGGCCTGATTCGTCAGCGGCCTGAGCGATCAGCTCGACAATCGCGAGGTTCGAATGAATCGCTTCTTTGCCGCCGCGCAGGATCACGGCGTTGCCGCTCTTCACGCAGATCGCCGCGGCATCGGCAGTGACGTTCGGCCGCGACTCGTAGATGAAGAACACGACGCCCAGCGGAACCCGGGTCTTGTTGATCGCCAGGCCATTGGGACGGATCGTCGATTCGATCACTTCGCCGATGGGTTCGGGCAGCGCGGCGACCTCTTCCAGCCCCACGGCCATCGACTCGACGACTTTGGGCGTCAGCCGCAACCGATCGATCGCGGCATCGGTCAGACCGTAGCCCGGCGCGGCGGCGATGTCCTTGGCGTTGGCCTCGGCGAGGGATTCGTGATTGGCCCGCAGGAGCTCAGCGGCGCGGCGTAGGAACTTAATCTTGGTTCCGCCGGAGAGCGAAGCGAGTTCGGCCGAGGCCTCGCGCGCACGCTGGGCCGTTTCGCGGCAATACTTGCGCAGATCGAAGGTTTCGGCGACGGCCATCGGGAGCAGCCCAGCTAAATGAGGACGTACTTAACTCAATAAGTATCGCCCATCATTGGTGTTGGGTCAACGCCGCTAGCTCGTCTCTACGCTTACTTTTGGCCTCCGATTCACTCGCTATTTGGTCCGGCCTGGCACACCGCCTCGCTGCAGCCGGCCTGGTACTTCTCAAAGTTCTTGCGGAACAGGCCGGCCAGTTTCTTCGCGGTGCGGTCGTAGTCGGCGCCGTCGGGCCAAGTCTTGCGCGGCAGCAGAATCTCTTGCGGCACGCCGGGGCAAGCCGTCACGACGTGCAGGCCGAACACCGGATCGACCTGGGTCGGAGCGCTGGCCAGATCGCCGTTGTGAATCGCATCGATGATCGTGCGCGTGTAGGCGAGCTTCATCCGCGAACCGGTGCCATACGCGCCGCCACTCCAACCAGTGTTTACCAGCCAGACCGAGGTATCGTGACGCATCAGCTTGGCGGCCAGCAACTCGGCGTACTTCGCGGGGTGCCACACCAGGAACGGACCGCCGAAGCAGGGTGAGAACGTGGCCTGCGGCTCGGTGATCCCCACTTCGGTGCCGGCCACCTTCGCCGTGTACCCGCTGATGAAATGATACATCGCCTGCGCTGGCGTCAGCTTGCTCACCGGCGGTAGCACGCCGAACGCATCGCAAGTCAGAAAGATCACGTGCTTGGGATGACCCGCAACGCAAGGCACCTTGGCATTGCCAATGTATTCGATGGGGTAGGCGCCGCGTGTGTTCTCCGTGATCGAGTCGTCAAAGTAGTCGACCGAGTGATCCTGCGGATGGTAGACGACGTTTTCCAGCACGGCCCCAAAGCGGAGCGCCTCGAAAATCTCCGGCTCAGAATCGTGCGTCAGGAAGATCGCCTTGGCGTAGCAGCCGCCCTCGATGTTGAAGATGCCGTGATCGGTCCAGCAGTGTTCATCGTCGCCGATCAGCAGCCGCTTGGGATCGGCCGAGAGCGTGGTCTTGCCGGTGCCGGAGAGGCCGAACATGATCGTGGTCTCGCCGGTCTTGCGGTCGGCCGTGGCCGAGCTGTGCATCGAGAGCACGCCCCGCTTGGGCATGTAGTAGTTCATCAAGGTGAACACGCCTTTTTTCATCTCACCGGCGTACTCAGTGCCCAGGATGACCATTTCGCCCGACTCGAGATTCAGGTCGATGCTGGTCTTGCTGGTCATGCCCGACGTGTAACGGTTGGCCGGGAAGCGGCCGGCGTTGTAGATCGTGACGTCGGGGGTGCCGAACGAATGCAGCTCTTCGGCCGTGGGTCGCACGAGCATCGTGTGCATGAACAGCGCGTGATACGGCCGCGAGCAGAGGATGCGGACCTTGATCCGATACTCGGGATCCCAACCGGCGAACGCGTCGATGACATACAATCGCTCGCGCGTGTTCAGATAGTCAATCGCTCGTTCGCGATTGATGCGGAACACGGGATCTTCGATCGGCACGTTGATCGGCCCCCACCAGATGTCATTTTCTGAATCGGCGTGACGCACGATTCGTTTGTCCCCCGGCGAGCGGCCGGTCTTCGCGCCGCTGTAGGCGATCAATGCTCCCGAGGCGGCAATCGCGGAGTCCGGCTCGCGGCGGATGGCTTCTTGATACAACTTGGCCGGCACCATGTTGCGCTGGATGTCGCGAACCGTGATCTCCGGAATCGTCAGCGTGCTGTCGCTCATGGGGCGAGAGTGCTCCTCAGAGTTGAATTCGGACGAGATGAGATTGCTGCGGCGCCGGAGCATGCAATCTATCGAGCCGAGCGGGGAAGGGCAATGTCGCTGGCAATGTCGAGGCTAACTTCGGCGCGCAAACATCCCCCGATGAGAATTCGAGGATGAATGCGATATCGCACACTGCGATCGATGGGCGCGTTCTTACGCCAGCAGTTCGTTGATCACTCTCGCCGGTTCGACGCCCGTGAGGCGCTGATCGAGACCTTGGAACTTGTAAGAGAACTTCTCGTGATCGTAGCCCAGGAGCTTGAGCACCGTGGCGTGGAAGTCGTGGATGTGCACCGGGTCCTTGACGATGTTGTACGAGAAGTCGTCTGTCTCGCCGTAAACGGCCCCGCCTTTTGCGCCGCCGCCGCACATCCACATCGTGAAGCACCGCGGATGATGATCGCGGCCATAGTTCTCTTTCGAGAGCCCGCCCTGCGAGTAGATCGTGCGGCCAAACTCGCCGCCCCAGATGATCAGCGTCTCGTCCAACAGGCCCCGGGCCTTGAGATCTTCGATCAGTCCGTGGCACGGCTGATCGATGTCGCGGCACTGATCGGGCAGGCGGCCGGCGACGTTCGAGTGGGTATCCCAGTTATTCAGATACACCTGCACGAAACGCACACCCCGCTCGACCATCCGTCGCGAGAGCAGCGCCGTGTGAGCAAAAGTGCCCGGCTTGCGAGCCTCTTCGCCGTAAAGCTTGTATGTCGACTCCGGTTCATCGGCGATGTTTGTCAGGTCCGGCACGCTCGACTGCATGCGGAAGGCCAATTCGTACTGCTGAATCCGGGTGTGCGTTTCCGGATCGCCCACCTGGCGGTAGTTGATCTCGTTGAGCGCCCGAAGTCCGTCGAGCGTGGCGCGGCGCACCTGGCTGGGCACGCCGTCCGGATTGTTGATGTACAGGATCGGATCGCCGCCCGCACGGAACGAAACGCCGGCATGCTCGCCCGGCAGATAGCCGCTCGACCAGAGCCGGGCTGAGATGGCCTGCACCTGCTCGGTATTCGTGGGCTTGGCAACCATCACCACGAACGTGGGCAGATCCTGATTCATTGAACCGAGACCATACGAGACCCAAGAACCAAGGCACGGCCGCCCCGTGATCTGGTTGCCGGTCTGCATATAACTGATGGCCGGCTCGTGGTTGATCGCTTCGGTATGCATGCTGCGGATGAAGCAAATGTCGTCCGCGCTCTTCGCCAGGTTCGGCAGCAGCTCGCTGATCCACATCCCGCTCTGACCATGCTGGGCGAATTTGAACTTCGAGGGCGCGATCGGAAACCGCTTCTGGCCCGAGGTCATCGTCGTGAGCCGCTGACCCATCCGCACGCTGTCGGGCAGGTCCTTGTCGTAAAACTCGTTCATCTGCGGCTTGTAGTCGAACAGGTCCATCTGCGAAGGACCGCCGACCATGTGCAGATAGATCACGTGCTTCGCCTTGGGAGCGAAGTGCGGAGCCGCGGCGCCGAGAAAGTTAGCGTCCACATCGGGCGTGGCGCCGTAGGCGGTCTTGCCCATCAGCGACGCGAGCGCGGCCATGCCCAGCGCGTTCGCCCCGTGGCGGAAGAACTGACGGCGTGTTTCGGTACGAACCCATTCGTTGAGAAGCGGATGCATGGCTTGGTCCTGCGATTAACGCGGGGGATAATTTACTTGTTCAGTGCTTCGTCGAGGTTCAACAATTCGTTGGTGAGCATGGTCCAACCGGCCAGAGTCGCCGGGTCGAGATCCGCGTCCGCCTGCGATTCGCCCGTCTTGATCAGCTTTTTGGCATCTTCCACATGGTCGCGGTAATGCGCCACCAGCGTTGCCAGCGAGCCGCGGACGACCGACAGTTCTTCTTCGGTCAGCGGCCTGGCGAGCAATCGCTCCGAGATATAGCCCACGCGAGCCGTCTCATCCTCGCCCGCTTCCTTCAAGGCTCGGGAGGCAAGCTTGCGGGCCGCCTCGACGAACTGCGGATCGTTCAGGGTCACCAGCGCCTGCAGCGGCGTGTTGGTCCGCTCGCGCTGCACCGAGCAGATTTCGCGATTCGGGGCGTTGAAGATCTCCATCGACGCCGGCGGAGCCGCACGCTTCCAAAACGTATACAGGCTGCGGCGGTACAGGCTTTCACCCGAATCGGCCTTGTAGTCGCGCGTGTTGCTGCCGATCATTGCCACGGCCTCCCAAACCCCTTCGGGCTGATAAGGCCGCACGCTTGGTCCGCCGATCTTTTCGACCAACAGGCCGCTCGAAGCCAAGGCGTAGTCGCGGACCATCTCGGCATCCATGCGGAAACGCGGCCCGCGCGAGAGCAATTTGTTCTCGCGATCCTTTTCCAGCTTTTCCGGCGTCACGAATGCCGCCTGGCGATAAGCGGCGGAAGTAACGAGCAACCTGTAGAACTTCTTGACGTCCCAGCCACCCTCGCGGAACTCAAGCGCCAGCCAGTCGAGCAGTTCCGGATGCGACGGCAACTGGCCGCTGACGCCAAAGTCGCCGGCGGTGGGCACCAGGCCGCGGCCGAACACTTCCTGCCAGAAGCGATTGACCGTGACACGTGCGGTGAGCGGGTGTTCGTCTTCAAGCAGCCACTGAGCGAAGCCCAGGCGGTTCTTCGGCAGACCTTCCTTGAAGGCGGGCAAGGCGTCCGGCGTATCCGGCCTGACTTCGTCGCGACGCTTGTCGTACTCGCCGCGAAACAGCACGTGGGCCATCGCCTCTTCAGGCTTCTCCTGCATCACGTGTGCGATCGTGGCCCGCGTCTTGATTTGGGCCTCAGTTGCTTCAAGTGCTCGCTTGGCGGCGACAGCTTCGACATACGGAGCGTCGATCTTGTCGAGGAACCAGCCGTAGAGTTCTTCGTTGTCCGTGCCGCTGCGACCTTCGGCCGGCAGGCCCACCAGATACGCCACGCGGCTGACGCTCGCCAGCGACGAGATTTCCTCCGGCGCGAGCACGCGGCGATAGACGCGCAGGTCTTGCAGCGCGATGTCATCGAGCCGAGCACCGCTACTCCGCTGGGCCAGCTTGAACGGCACTTCGGTGCGGATCGAGTTCTTCAGCGAGTCGGCCGCGACTTCAACTTCCTGCGGCGCGCCATCGAGATAGATCTTCACCCCACCGGCGCTACCCGCGCCGTCGTAGCTGATCGTGATATAGTGCCACTTGCCGGCGTCGAGGGCCTTCTTGCCGATCACCTTCACCGCGTCTTCGGGCCACTTGCTGACAATGTGCGTCGCCGGGCGACCACGATCGAGCCACAGGTCCCAGCCGCGATGGCCGGCGCCTTCGTCCATCCGAGCCACGATCGCGCCGGACATGTCGCCTTTGGGAACTTTCACCCACGCGCCGCAGCTAAAGGGCTGATCCTTCTCGAAATCACCGGCCGCAGGCAGAGCCACATTCGTGTCAGCCGCCGATTTGAAGGCCTTGGCGCTGGTCACGCCGGCGTCGTAACTGGGCGTGGCACTGAGCGCCACGTTCTGCACTTCGCCCTGCAAGGCGAGCGTGAGTTGGTTGTTCGTGCACTCGCCCAGCGGGGCATGCAGCACGAGGCCCTCGCTGCTGACCTTGGCCTTCAGCTCCGAGGGCGTCACCTTGGCCAGCCAGCCGTCAAAGTCGCCCCGCGCTTCCGCCCGCCGAGCGTCGATCTTCTGCTGGGCCTGTGAGAGCTGCGTCGGCAGCGACTCCCAGGTCTGCCGGTCTTCGTCCGTGGGGACCACAATCGTGGGCGGCGTATCGCGGATGTTGCCGTCCATCGCCCGCTGCGTGGTGTTGTTAAAGAACGCCGCCAGCTCGTAGAACTCCTTCTGCGAGATCGGATCGAACTTGTGATCGTGGCACACGGCACAGCCAGTGGTCAGCCCCATCCAAACTTGCGAGACCGTCTCCGTACGATCGCGGGCATACAGCACGAGGTACTCTTCGTCGATCGCGCCACCCTCGTTGGTGGTCATGTTACAGCGGTTGAACCCCGAGCCGATGAGCTGCTCGAGCGAGCGATTTGGCAAGAGGTCGCCGGCCAACTGTTCAACCGTGAACTGATCGAACGGCATGTTCTTGTTGAACGCCTCGATGACCCATTCCCGATAGGTCCACATCTCGCGGAAGTTGTCGAAATGGATGCCGTGCGTGTCGGCATAGCGGGCGGCGTCGAGCCAGTAGCGGCCGCGATGCTCGCCCCAGCGGGAGGAGGCCATCAGTCGGTCGACAAGCTGTTCATAAGCGTCGGCCGACTGGTCGCTGACGAACGCCTCGACCTCGGCCGGGTCGGGCGGCAGGCCCGTCAGGTCAAGGCTCACGCGGCGAGCAAGTGTGCGGCGGTCCGCCTCAGGCGCCGGTTGCAGTCCCGCCGCCTCTAGCTTCGCCAGGACGAAGTGATCGATGGGGTTGCGCGGCCAGGCGCCATCCTGCACCTGGGGCACGGCAGGTCGGGTCGGCGGGATCAACGACCAGTGCGGTTCGTAAGCCGCGCCGGAAGTGACCCATTTGACGAGCAGCTCTTTCTGCTCGGGAGTTAGCTTCTTGTGTGTCGCCGGCGGCGGCATCATGATCGACTCATCGTCGGACATGATCCGTTCGATGAACGAACTCTCATCGGGCTTGCCCGGTGCGATCGCTCCAGCGGTGATCGCCGCGTCGCGCTGATCGAGTCGCAGGTCGGCCTTGCGAGCGGCGCTGTCAGGACCGTGACAGGCGAAGCAGTTCTCGGCCAGAATCGGCCGGATGTCGCGGTTGTAGCCGATATCCTCCGCCACCGCCGTCTGAACAACAGCAGCCGACAAGAGCGAGCAAAGGGCCAACGCAGCCGTAGAAACCGAGCGCCGCAGCATCTTCGAACTCCCGGGGGGGCGTTTTCAGGTGGGATTTGTTTGCCTGTTTGCAAACCCAATCGCGCCGCAGCCGCATGGCGCCAACCCTGATGTCAGGCGGGAGGCGGACGCCGCGATTGGGCGAGCCTTCAGTATAAACGCTTCATGGCCCGGTTAAAACAAGCGCCTACCCGCCAAATTCTTAAAGTCGAGGCGGCGGCTTGCGTTGCCATGGCGAAGTTGGTTGACTTGCGAGCGTGTCGGCGGCGCGATTTTTGCGTCCGACCGCCCAGCCGGCCCGTATGTGCCCAATTCTCGCATTCCACGTGGTAAACTTGCTCACCCACCGCGCCGGGTCTGCTGGGCATTTAAGCACGTGCAGCCGTCCAGTCCCGGGTCAAAAGTGCGCGCCGTCGGGCGGCGCTGCGTGCACTTCCGACCACCTCGGCTTCTCGCACACGACTGCTACTTTTTGAAAGCCTCGAACGATGGCCATCCGCGTCGCCCTAAATCACCGGACCACCTACCATTACGACCGTCACGTCGCCCTCGGGCCGCAGGTTGTGCGGCTCCGCCCTGCCCCACACTGCCGGACGCCGGTCGTCAGCTATTCGCTCAAGGTGAAGCCGGACGATCACTTCGTGAACTGGCAGCAGGACCCACACGGCAACTTCCTGGCCCGGTACGTGTTTCCGGAGAAGACCGACCACTTCGAACTCGAAGTCGACCTGGTCGCCGAAATGACGGTCATCAACCCGTTCGACTTCTTCCTCGAAACCGACGCGATGACGTACCCCGTCCTGTATCCCGAGTGGCTCGACACGGAGCTTGCGCCGTATCGCAAGACACTGCCCGTCGGCCCTCGGTTTCAAGAATTCATCAACAACGTCCCGCGCAACTTTGAGGGCACGGTCGATTTCCTCGTCGACCTGAATCGCTACGTGCACGAAGCCGTCGGCTACACGATTCGCCTCGAGCCGGGTGTGCAGACCTGCGAAGAGACGCTCGGGCTCGGCAGCGGATCGTGTCGCGACTCGGCCTGGCTGCTCGTACAGACGCTCCGGCACTTGGGCCTTCCCTCACGATTCGTCTCGGGCTATCTGATTCAACTCAAGCCCGACGTCGAATCGCTCGACGGCCCCAGTGGCGCGACCCACGACTTTACGGACCTGCACGCCTGGACCGAGGTCTACCTTCCGGGTGCCGGCTGGGTCGGACTCGATCCCACCTCTGGCCTGCTCACAGGCGAAGGTCACCTGCCGCTGGCCGCGACGCCCGATCCTGGTTCGGCCGCGCCGATCACGGGCGGCGTCGAACCGTGCGAAACTAAATTCGGCTTCTCGATGAGCGTCGAGCGGATTCACGAAGATCCGCGGGTGACGAAGCCCTATACCGAACAGCAGTGGACGCGCATTCTGGCGCTCGGCGATGAAGTCGACGAAGCGCTGCGGCGCGGCGACGTTCGTTTGACGATGGGTGGCGAGCCGACCTTCGTCTCGATCGACGACATGGACGGCCCCGAGTGGAACATCACGGCGATGGGCCCCGACAAGCGGCGTTTGGCCGGCAAGCTGTTCCATCGCCTGGCCGACCGCTTCGCCACGGGCCCCCTGCTGCACTACGGCCAGGGCAAATGGTATCCGGGCGAGTCGCTACCACGATGGGTGCTCGGTTGCTACTGGCGGCAGGATCGTGAGCCGATCTGGATCGATCCGGAGTGGATCGCCCGCGACGAAGTCGACTACGGATTCACCGATCGCGACGCCCAGCATTTCACATTCGCGCTCGCCGAACGCCTGGGCGTCGGCGGCGACTTTGCCACGCCCGCCTATGAGGACGTGTGGTACTACCTCTGGAAATCGCGCCGCCTGCCAATGAACGTCGATCCGATCGAGTCGCGATTGAGCGATCCCGAAGAACGCGAACGGCTGGCCAAGGTCTTCGAGCAAGGTCTCGACAAAGTCGTGGGTTACGCGCTCCCACTGCGGGCTCGCGAAGGCTGGGTCGGCACGCCTGCTTGGGAAAGCGGACCGTGGTTCTTGCGCGCCGAGCACATGTTCCTGATCCCGGGCGACTCGCCGATGGGCTTCCGGCTGCCGCTCGATTCGCTGCCCTGGGTTGCAAAAGAAGACATTCCGCTACTCTGGCAACGCGATCCGTTTGCCGACAGCGAAGACCTGCCGAGCTATCACCGGCTCTCCGCAGCGGGACAAGCCTCTCCGTATGGTCGCTCCGGTAACGGCCGGCTCGTTCAGACTGAGCGCCGGCTCGTTCACCAAATGGCAGGCGTGAGTAGTGGACATCACGGTGCTGGACACGGTGGCGATGGACATGGGGGCGATGGCGACGAAGAGCATGGCACAAACGGCGAGCACGAAGCCGCTGACCTTCCCCCGCATTGGCTCAAACCCGTGCAAGGGCAATCTGCCAGTCGTCTCGTGCGCACGGCGATCTGCGTGGAATCGCGCGGCGGCACGCTGAACATCTTCATGCCGCCAGTTTCGTTGGTTGAAGAGTATTTGCACCTGGTAAACGCGATCGAGCAAACCGCTCGCGAACTGCGGATGCCGGTCCGCATAGAAGGCTATGGGCCGCCGAACGATCCGCGGCTTACCCACTTCAAGGTGACGCCCGACCCCGGTGTGATCGAAGTGAATCTGCAACCCTCCAGCGATTGGCAGGAACTGGTTACGAACACCACCACGCTCTACGAAGAAGCCCGCGTAACGCGTCTCGGCACGGAAAAGTTCATGCTCGATGGCCGGCACACCGGCACCGGCGGCGGCAATCACCTGGTGATCGGTGGCGCCGTCCCGCAAAACAGCCCCTTCCTCCGCCGACCCGATCTCCTGGCCAGCCTGGTCCGCTATTGGAACAACCGACCGAGCCTGTCGTATTTGTTCTCCGGCCTGTTCATCGGTCCGACGAGTCAGGCGCCACGGGCCGATGAGGCTCGGCACGAGTCGATCTACGAACTCGAAACAGCGCTTGCGCAGCTTCCGCAAGCCGGCACGGAGAAACCCTGGATCGTCGATCGCGTGCTGCGAAATTTGCTGGTCGACCTGACCGGAAACACGCATCGCGCCGAGTTCTGCATCGACAAGCTGTTCTCGCCGGACAGTTCGACCGGCCGTTTAGGGCTCGTGGAATTCCGCGGTTTCGAGATGCCGCCGCACGCGCAGATGAGCCTCACGCAACAACTGTTGCTACGGTCGCTCATCGCCTGGCATTGGGAGAAACCGTACAAGCAGAAACTCGTGCGCTGGGGCACCGCCCTGCACGACCGCTTCATGCTGCCGCATTTCGTGGCCCGCGATTTTCAGGAAGTGATCGAAGAACTGAACGACGCCGGCTTCCCGCTCGAGCAGGAATGGTTCAATTCACACTTCGAGTTCCGCTTTCCGCTCATCGGGCAGATCACGCAGCGAGACATCCACATCGAGCTGCGGCAAGCAATCGAGCCCTGGAACGTGCTGGGCGAGGAACCCGCCGGGGGCAGCACCGTGCGACACGTCGATTCCTCGATCGAACGGCTGCAAGTCACGGTGCGTGGCATGACCGATCCCAGGCATGTTCTGGCCTGCAACGGCCGCCGCGTGCCGCTGCATCCGACGGGGACTCCCGGCGAGTACGTGGCTGGCGTGCGGTTCCGGGCCTGGCAGCCGCCTTCCTGTTTGCACCCAACAATTGGCGTGCACTCGCCGCTGGTGTTCGATCTGGTCGATAGCTGGAACGACCGCTCAATCGGCGGCTGCACGTGGCACGTCGCACATCCTGGCGGACGCAGCTACGAGGACTTTCCGGTGAACGCCTACGCGGCTGAAAGCCGCCGGGCGTCGCGCTTCTATCCGATGGGACATACCGGCGGACGCATGGCGGCCCCGCCAGAAGAGCTCAACCGCGACTTCCCCTACACGCTCGACTTGCGGCGGCCATTGCACCCGGCCTCATTGGACGAACCGATCCAGGTCGGGGTCGAAGGATAGTCGCTTACTGTGCCAAAACCGGCACCGCTTCCGATTGCAATTGCGTAGCATCGTTAGCGACCTGCTCCGCGTCCGCAGGCGGAGCCGCAGCCGGTGCAACTTCCGACTCGGCCAGCGGTGGCGACTCCGGGGCGACGGCTTGCGGCTGATCTTCAGCAGGTTTGAGCGCCCCGTTCTCTTCGCGGCCTGCCCGAACCAGGTCGTGAATGTAGCGAAGCTTCTCGACCACTGGCGGGACGATCACTTCTGGCACCAGGTCCAACAGTCCCATGCTGCGATTGATCTCGTTGAGCGCCACGCCGAGTTGCTGGTAGCGTTTAATCATCGGTTCGACATCCTTGTGCACGGCATCGGTCGTGCCACCAAAGCCCTGCCACGCGGCCGTGTCGAGCGAGCTGGTCATGTCGAGATACAGCGCCCAGGTCTCGGCGAAGTCTTCCCAGGGATGCATCGTGGCGTAAGCGCTCACATAGTTTTGCTGCCAGTCGGCCGGCGGGCCTTGCTCATAATGACGCTCGAGCGCCTCGGCATACGTCGGACTTTTGTGGTCGCCGAACACCGCGATGAACTCGTCCTCGCGCCGTCCCTTGATGAGCATGTCCCAATAGTAGTGGCCGATCTCATGGCGGAAGTGGCCGATCAGTGTCCGATGCGCTTCGCCCAGGTCGACGCGCAGCTTTTCGCGTTCGACGTCGCAGGCCTCACGAATGTTGATCGTAATTTTGCCGTTCGCGTGACCGGTGTACACGCGCTCGCTGGCGGCTCCACCACCACGCCAGTAATTCTTCTTGGGAATCACGTCGGCCTTGAAGTCGAATGAGAGCGGCGGCTCGACGCCATCCTCTTCGGTCCCATACGGCAGCCCCAGCTCGCCCAGATCGTAGAACAGTCGGCGTTTGGCCGCTTCCAGTCGGTACCACTTGAGCAGGTTGCCTTTGACCGTCAGGTCGGGAATCAGATCGTTGAAGCGGCAACAATCGCAGAGCGGCTCCGCGGCCGCCGTCTCGGCACGCACGCACCGGTTGCACACGTCGTGCTCCAGGTAGTTTTTGCACTTCAAAATCGCGGCGCCGCAATCCGCATGACCACAGTTGAAGCCCCCCTGCTCGTTAGGCACCAGCGCCGTAACCAATCGACACGCCGGGCAATAGCCCACCTCGCGACCGCAAGTCAGGCACGAGCTGTTGTCAAAAAAGAGCGTATTACCGCAAAGGCACGAGTAGGTACGCATGAAACTGTTCGTCCTCGAAAGATTGTCTGCTCGGCACAGGTGAGTTCGAACCGAAACGGGCAATTGCCGTGCCACCGCCGTATGTGACACGGGACCGATCAAGTCTAGCATCTGCTGAACGCCAGGTGATCAATCCATGGCCGGATTCAGTCCAACCTCGCCGCCTTCGGGTCCGACCTCTAGCTCCTTGAAGAACTCAGGAGGCAAGCGCCGTCGTGGGCGGTCCGGATCCGGGACCAGCCCCACGAGTAACATCATCGCAACGATTCCCAGGATCAGGCCGACCAGTCCTTGAACCTGGCGGGGCTCCCTTCGAACGAGCGAGACGACCAAACACACCGTTGCCCCCAACAGACAAGCCAATGTGATCAACGTGAAAATGAAGAACAATCCACCCGGAAGTTGGCCACCCTCCATCGCTTTCGCCATGTACGCGGAGATCACAAATCCAATGCACGCCCAACCCAGATTGAGCGCCAGTTTGGAGAACTTGGGGACAACCTGCGGACTGCCGGCCCCCTCGTTGATGAACAGCGGCAGGTCGTCGTTGCTGATAAGCGTCGCCCGCTGTAGCGGCCGCGATGTCGCCTGTATGAAGCGGCGGCGGAATTGGGATCATGGTCGGTATCGTGCCATCAGCGCCGCGAAGCGCGGACTCATTTGTTTAGGCGATCTCAAAGCCCTTCCGCTGTTCGCGCCGGAGCCAGTTGTTGGCCTCCGCATCGCCGACGAACTCTTCCGCCTCGGGATTCCACGAAAGCTTCCGTCCCAGCCGCATCGAGATGTTCGCGAGGTGGCAAACACTCACGGAACGATGCTGGCTTTCGACGTCGGAGATCGGTTGTTTGCGCTCGCGAACGCAGTCGAAGAAGTTGCCCATGTGATTGACGATCGCGTCCAGCTTTCCAGACCGCGGTGGCCGATCGAGGTTGTCGAAGTCATAGAGCTTGTACTGGTCTCGCTCAAGCGGTTCGTCCTTCAGGCGGTCGACGGCCACGCCCGCCACGACGCCGCGATTGGCGAAGATCCGACCGCCATCCCCCTCAAACATCACGCCGTTACGGCCATTGTCGACGATTTCCAGTTCGACACCGTTCGCGTAGTGCATCCGAGCCGAGTAGTTGAGCGCCACGTTGTACCCATCCGGTACGTTGGGGAAGTCCGCCCGGCCGTCGATCTCGACCGGCCCGGAGTGTTGCATGCCGGCGCCCCACTGAGCGATGTCGACATGATGCGCGCCCCAGTCGGTCATCTGGCCGCCGCTGTATTCGTACCACCAGCGAAACGTGTAATGCGTACGCTCGGCGATGTACGGCACCTCGGGGGTCGGCCCCTGCCAGAGATTCCAGTTGAAGTGAGCGGGGACTGGACCGGTTGCAAACGGTCCACCGATCTTGTTCTTGCCGAGTGTGACGATGATCTTCTGCAGCTTGCCGATGCGGCCTTGCTGGACCAGTTCGCAGGCCAGGCGAAAGTTCGCGTCGCTCCGCTCCCACGAGCCAACTTGTACGACTCGCCCCGTCTCGCGTACCACGCGCGTGAGCAGCTTTCCTTCGTCGATCGTGAGCGTCAGCGGCTTCTCGCAGTACACGTCCTTGCCGGCTCGACAGGCGTCGATCAGCATCTTCGTGTGCCAGTGGTCGGGCGTGCCGATCAGCACCACGTCGACGTCCGGCCGTTCCAGCACACGCCGATAGTCCTCGACCAGGTCTGCCTTGCCGCCGAATTGATCGACTGCCTTCTCCCCGATCTCACGGTCGACGTCCGCGATCGCCACCACGTCCCCATATGGCAGCGCCTTCTCGGTAATCACCGAACCTTGGTAGCGCATGCCGATGGCTGCGATCCCGAAACGGTCGTTCTTGCCGCGCGCAAGCGTCCGCTCTTCGGCCCGGGCGGTGAACACGTAAGGTTTGATCGCGCCGGCGGAAAGTGCGGCCGCGGAAGCCAGGAACTGGCGGCGAGTAGGACGTGGCATCAAAGCTCTCCACGAAGCCAGGGGAATACCTTCCCCTGGAAAACGCACGTATTGTCGCTCTACCTCTACTCCCGAACCTGCTCGAAATAGTAGGTTCCCTTTTTGTTGCTCGTCACCACGTCGAGCAGTCCATCCTGATTGACGTCCGCCACTTCAAACTGCGTGCCCACGCCACTGTCGTGATCGATCTCATGCGCGGTCCAGACCGGCTTGCCGTCTTTCCGCTGCAGCTCAAACCAGAGGACCACGGCCGGATCGTCGGGCCGGACATCACCCTTGGGGCCGTGCGCCCAGTAGCGTTTGCCGGTTACGAAGTCCTTCAGCCCATCACCGTTCATGTCAACCAGGTTCAGCGAATGCGTCTGCGTCACGATGCTCGAGATCTCGTGGGTCTTCCAGCCGTCGGGCGTCTGCTCGTGCCACCAGATGCCTTGTCCGTGTGCGCTGCTCGAAAGCACGTCGTTATCGCCGTCGCCATCGAAGTCGTAGGCATACATTTGGGCGCACTGCTCGCCGAACTTCACGGGGTGGAACACCCAGGGCGAATCCGACTTTTCGGCCGGTGCTTCCCACCAGCCTTCGACGACCATGATGTCCTGACGGCCGTCACCGTTGATGTCACCCGAGCCGATGCCGTGCGAAAAGCGATCCGTGGCCGGAGCATTGGGTCCCGATACCGAGGTGAGCGGCCATTGGCCCGCCTTGGCCCGACTGGCAAAGCCCACGTTCTTGCCAGGGTCGAACGAGAATATCAGCTCGCGCACACCGTCGCCATCGAGGTCGCGCATGTCGGGACTTTCGTTGTTGGTAATCGGCGTCAGCGTGTGCTTGGTCCACTTGCCGGCCGGCTCGGCGGGCTGCTCGAACCACCAGGTTTGCAGGCCCGGAAAGTCGACGACGATCAAATCCGTGCGGCCATCGCCGTTCACGTCGTCCGCGAAGTTCTGGAACGAGTTGCTGTAATTGTGCGGATCATAGGTCTTCGCATCGTCGATCACGGGAACGAGCTTCCAGTCCGGCGCGGCGAAATAGACCGGCCCGGCCGAGACATCGAGCTTGCCGTCGCCGTTGAAGTCGCCGACGGATGTGCCCTCGCTACGGAACGCAGGATCGATCTGAGTTCGCTTGAACTTCAGCTTCTTGCCTTCGGCGGCGGCAGCGATCGTGACGCAAGAAATGAGGATCAACAAGGCACAACAAAAACGTTGCATCGCGGGATGTCCAGGTAGGTAAAACGGGCTGGCAGGTGGGAACTGGCTCGCCTATGAGCGTAGTCGACCGGCCGCAGCGACGCAAATTGCCCGGCAAGGTGTGCGCGGCCGACCACAATGGTCGAACCCACGCTGGATCCGGGGCCTGCAAGTCGCAATGCGAAACGCGAGCCGGCTAGAGCATGCTCTCGAGCAGGAGCCGCATCTTGCGCAGCTCGGCCACGTGGTCGACGCCTTCCATCTCGGTGATATGAATCACCAGGGCCCGATTGTATTTGAACTTCTCGAGCTGGGAAATCAGGCGGCTATATTCGATTTCGCCTTGCCCGATGCGGACCTGCAGCTTGTCCTTGCTGGTGTCGCGGAGGTGGACATTGTAGACGTAGCGAAATACCTGGTCGTAGCTTCCGCCGGCATGGGGACCATAGACGTAGTGGCTGGGGTCAAGCGTCAATCCCAGCCCCTTCACGTTGTCGCACAGCACCACGGCCGTATCGGGGTCCTGGGTGATGCGGCCGGTTTCGGTCTTGATGCCCACCCTCACGCCTTCCTGCGAGGCGATGCTCACCATCCGCTTCAGGCGGTCGATCTCGGCGTTGAACGGCGTGCCAATTTCGGCCGCGGGAGCGGTCAGCGACACGACTTTCGTGGCCTTGGCCAAACGGCAGCAGGCTGCGAACTGGTCGTAGTACTCCTCGCCTTCGGCATCGATTTCGACGCTGTAGCCCGAGATTGTCAGCCGGTAGGTCTCCCGGCAGGTGGCAATCGCGGTATCCAGATCGCGCGCGATCTCCGAGGGCTTCATGTGGCCGCCGCGTTCGTGCAGGGCAATCTCGATGTTCGAAAACTCAAGGTCGACCAGTCGCTGCAAGACTCCGTCCAGCGACAAATTGGGAAAGCATTCGCTCGAAGCGGCAACAAACACGCGCGATCCTCCGTGCACTAAGCTGGTGGTCTCTTCAGCACTGCCGCCCGCAGTGCTTTAACTGGCTGGCATGACTGGGAGCACAGCTTACCGCGATAGCCGCGTGTTTGGCAACACCGCGAAATTACCGGCGCGCCGGCGGACTGCGTTGAGTCTGCTGCGAGCAAGAGTCGCGTTTCGCGCCGCTCCCGTCCGCGCTATAATGTCGGATGCCGCAATTCCAGGGCGGCCGCAGCCGTGCTATCACCTTGCGCGCCCAGCTCGCGCGAGATTCATTCGCCAACACCAGGTGCCGTCATGGATCCCCAAAACTCGCCGCAAGGCAACTATGTAAACGCCCAGTACGTCGACCCCCGCGCGCCGATCCGCGTAATCGTTGAACAGCCCCGGGGGAGTTGGATCGGCCGCCTGATCCGCTGGGGCGTAACCATCGTCCTCCTGCTGGTCGTGCTCGGCATGCTCCTCGGCAACAGCGATTCGCTCCAGGAGGAGCACCATTCACTGAGTGAGACTGCCACCAACAAGATCGCGATCATCAAGATCGAAGGCACGATCATCGGCGCCGAAGGGTACGTCAAGGACCAGATCGAGCAGGTCCGCGACGACGATGACGTGAAGGCCGTGATCGTGCGCGTCGACTCTCCCGGCGGCACCGTTACCGGCAGCGACTATATCTACCACCATCTGAAGCTACTCAAGGCCAAGAAGCAGATTCCAATTGTCGTCAGCATGGGGGGCATCGCTGCCAGCGGCGGCTACTACGTGGCCATGGCAGCCGGCGGAGACGAAAACACCATCTATGCCGAGCCCACCACGTGGACGGGCTCGATCGGCGTGATCATCCCGCACTACGACTTCGCCAAGCTGATGAAGGAGTGGGATATCGAGGACGACTCGATCGCCAGCCACCCGCTCAAGATGATGGGCAGCCCTACGCGCGACCTGCCGGAACCTTACAAGGAAGAGGAAGCGACGATTCTCAAAGGCCTGGTCGACTCCAGCTTCGAAGGGTTCAAGGAAATCGTGCTCGCCAGCCGCCCCGCGCTCCGCGGCGACCAGGCCAAGCAGGATATCGTCTTCACGGGTCGCATCTTCACGGCCAAGCAAGCCCAGGAAAACTTACTCGTCGATCAACTGGGTTTCATCGAGGACGCTATCGATCGGGCCCTCGAACTGGGCAATCTCGACCGCGACAACACGCGCGTCGTGGAATACAAAAAGCCGGTCGGCGCGCTCGATGCCTTGCTGTTCGGTTCGCAATCGCAGAGCCGCACTCGACAACTCGACCTGGCGTCGCTTGCCGACTTGACAGTACCCAGGCCCTACTACCTGTGCACCTGGATGCCGGTGCTGGCTGGACTGTCGCAGCCGTAGGCTCGCCTAATCCCGCGGCTTGGGGTCTTGGTCCGCGGAGGGCGCGGGCTTGCCATCGCGCTGGCCCCGGCGCTCGTCTTCGCGCGATTTGTTGCCGCGGCGCGGGCGAAAGTCGCCCGCCGGCCCCGGTCGCTCGTCGAAGGAGCCGCGTGGCGGTCCGCCACCGCGCTCAAAGTACATTCGCCGCAATTGCTGCAGCATCTCCTCGCGGGGAAGCTTTAGCAGGCGCTCGCGCTCGGCCGGCGGCACTTCGCTCTGCAGAAACCTGAGAAGTTCCTCCCCTACCAGGGCATTGCCGCGTCGTTCGCGTTGCCAGGCGCTCGAACGCCGCAGCGACGCAAACACCCAACTGCGAATTACGCGCCGCTGAGCATCAAGCGAGACGACCTTGGCCACTTCGGCCTTCGCCGATTCCGAGAGCTTAGCCGTCAATCTTTCGATATCCTCTTGCGTCACTTTCGAGTCGCTTTCGTTCTGGCCGCCCCGCGAACGACCAAAGAGCCGGAATACCAGGGCCATCTGCTTCGTGCTGGGATCCGTCTGACGCTGATACCAATCGCGATAGCGCTCGGGAATGTCCGTCTCCAACTCTTTGCGATGCCGTTGAACGAGTTCATCGATCCACCGTCGGACCGAGCGCATGTCGTCGCGCGTCAGTGGTTCCAAAAGCTGCGCGTCGCGCTGCGTGCGGCGAAGGTCTTCGATCGCCTCGACCCGATCATGCGGCGTGAGCTCCGCGAGCTGCGCTCGCTGAGCTGTCGAGATCGTCTTCAGCCACTCGTGGTACCGAGACAAAACCTGCATCAAGCGTGCGGAATCGGGATCGGCCGTGATCTCGGCCTGCAGCGCCCGCAGCCGATCTTGTTCCTCGGGTGTGAGCGCCTGGAACCGCTCGAACTTGCGGGCCAGATCCTGGCGGGCACTTTCGTCGAGGCTCGCAATGCGCGCTTGACGATCCACCAGATCCTGGTCCGATAGCTCATCGACGGCCGTGAGCAGCACAACGGCCGCGACCATCGCCAGTGCACGCCCGACATGCGAGAACCTACGAGGCATTATCGCCCTCCGCATCTTCAAACAGATGCTCGCGGTCGAGCGCGCGCAGGAAGTCCACGTCCTCCACCTGGTAAAACAGGTCGATGTTTTCGATCACTGGCAAATCGCGCAGCAAAACCTCGTTCGGGTCGGGCCAGGCCTGCCGGCCGATCACATAACCCACGGCGAGTGCGGCAACCATGGCGATGACGCCGGCCAGTCGCTGGCGCTGTTTGAGCTTCGGTAGCGCCAGGTTGACCTCCTCGGCCTCCTTGGCGGCGGCGACGGCCACCATTTCCAGCGTCGTCTTGGTGAACTTCTCACCGACGTCTGCCCGAGGGAGCCGGTCGAGCAAGTCCCAGGTCCGTTCGAGCTTCTGCAATTGCCCGCGATACGTCGGATCGCGCGCGAGACGATCCTCCACCCGGCGCACGCTCGCTGCATCGAGCTCGCCGTCCAGATAGGCGGTCAGCTCGTCGTCGATTTCGGGTTGGGCGGATTCGTGTTTCGTCATCGCTTAAGTCGTCTTGCGCTGGCTATTGCGGCCGTGTGCCGTCGTCAAAGTAGGGCTCCAGCAATTCCTTGAGGTTCACTCGGGCTCGCGAAAGCAGGCTCTTCACCGCCTGCGGAGTCAGCTCCATGGCCGAGGCAATGTCGGCGTAGCTCATATCTTCGAATTTGTTTAGCAGCACGGCCATCCGCTGTCGCTCGCTCAGCCCCTGCATGGCCTCGCGCACGACATCGCGGAGCTCGGCCTTGTCCATCTGCCGGGTTGGCATCGCGCCGCTCGCCGCCACGGCAATTTTGTCCAGCGTGCCGAAACCGCCGGACTCGGTTGCCCGGGCGGAGATGTTCACCTCGGGCCTGCGGGAGCGGCTTCGCAGCGCATTGGCCGCCACGTGATTGGCGATCGTGTACAGCCAGGTGGAAAACTTAGCTCCCGCGACATACCGTTTTCGCGCCCGATAAACCCGCAGGAACACCTCCTGGGCCAGATCCTCCGCCTGGTCGCGCCGCCCGACGAGGTGCTCAAGCACCGTCACCAGTCGATTCTGATAGCGGAGCATGAGTTCGTCGAACGCCGCGGCATCGTCGTCGCGCACCTTCAGCATCAACCGCACGTCCGGGTCTTGCAGTTGGTATCTCTGGGCTGAAGACTCGCTGACCGCCAAGTGTGGCGCCTCGCGCTTTGGGGGCACATTGCTGGGGGAGCCTGCCGGAGCATGGTCGCTCCCTGGAACCTCCCAGTATACCCGCTCAGCCGGTCGCCAACCCCCAAGGTATTGAACGCCCAACAAGGGCCAGGGTTTCGCTCGACAGCCCCGCATGCGGTGGCTAGGGTGGTTGGAACACCTCGAGGAACCGCACAAAGCATGCGATCCGATCTGACTGGACGAACCGCCGTCATTACCGGAGGCTCCCGCGGCATTGGCCGGGCGGCCGCCATCATGCTGGCCCAGGCCGGCGCTCGGGTCTTCACCGGCGACCTTCACCCCCGCGACGAGAACGGTGAACTCTTCGGTTCGCTAGGCATCACCGAACTGACTTGTGATGTCCGCCGGGAGAGCGATGTCCGGCAACTCGTCGAGCGGGCCCTCCCAGCGAATGGCGGGTTGCATGTTCTGGTCAGCAACGCTGGTATCAGCATGGCCGGCCAGGTGCCCGATCTGGCCGCGAAGGATTGGGACGACTGCTTCGATACCAACCTGCGGGCGGCCTTCCTGCTGTCGAAGTATGGCATTCCGCATCTGCGAGCGGGCGGCGGTGGCTCCGTCGTTTTCGTATCCAGCAATGCCGGTCTGCTGCCGCGGGCACACGATCCCGCTTACTCCACGAGCAAGGCCGCGCTGGTTGCCCTTGCGCGAAGCCTGGCACTTTGCCATGCCGCGGACCGCATTCGGTTCAACTCCGTGTGTCCCGGACCGGTTTCCGAGACCGGTCTCATCGACGACGCTGTTCTGGCGGCCGCCGATCCCAAGGCGGCCGCCGAGGCATTCATCGAGGCCAGCCCCCTGGCCCGGGCACTAGGCCGAATGATCACCCCGGAGGAAGTAGCCGCGGCAATCCTATATCTGGCCAGCGACACGGCGGCACTGGTGACTGGAACGGCCCTACGCATCGATGGGGGTAAATCCCTGGGCGTTCCACCAGCGAGCGAGTAGGCCAAAACATGGCAATGCAGCTTGCATGTTTCGGCAAATCGGGGCTATCATAAGCCGGTAAGAGGCACTTCCTGCGTCCGATTCCGGTCTAACCGATTCCTCTTCGGGTTTATTGCCATGAGACGTTCTGGTCAATTGTTGTGGGTCGCTCCCCTGTGTGCTGTTTTGGCGGGCAGCCTGCTTGTCGAGCGCGGTATAGCGAAAGACGCCACAGCGTCGAAAGATGTGTCCGCCCGAATTGGAGAAACGGTCGCGGACTTCAGTCTGCAAGACTATCGCGGCAAGCCATTCTCGCTGGCCGAAGTGAAAGATTCGAAAGTCATTGTTGTTGCCTTTCTTGGCGTCGAGTGCCCCCTAAGCAAGCTGTACGCTCCCAAGCTCGTGAAGCTGGCCCAGGATTACGAAGGCAAGGGCGTCACCGTTATTGGTGTCGATCCAAATCGCCAGGACGCCGTCACCGAGATGGGCGCGTTCGCAAGCGAGCACAAGCTTAACTTCCCGCTGCTCAAGGACCTGAACAACAAGCTCGCTGACGAAGTCGGCGCCGCACGCGTGCCGCAAGTCTTCGTGCTCGATGTCGATCGCAAGATCCGCTACGCGGGGCGAATCGACGACCAGTACGGCTTCGATACCGGATCCGGCTATGCCAAGCCGAACGTCAGCCGCCATGACCTGACAAGCGCCATCGACGAACTGCTGGCCGGCAAAGAGGTCAGCCAGCCGGAAACCGAAGCAATCGGCTGTTTGATCGGACGCGTTCGGCCTGTGGCGGACAATGCTGCGGTGACTTACTCGAAGCACATCGCCCCGATCTTTCAGGACCACTGCGTCGAATGCCATCGCCCGGGCCAGATTGGTCCGTTCGCGTTGCTGTCGTATGATGACGCCGTTGGCTGGGGCGAAATGATCGAAGAAACGGTGCGCGAAGGTCGCATGCCGCCCTGGCATCCCGATCCGAAGTTTGGGCACTTCCGCAACGACATTTCGTTGTCTGCCGAAGAGAAGGAATTGATCTCGCAGTGGGTCGCCGCAGGCTCGCCCGAGGGTAATCCGAAAGACCTGCCGCCGGCGAAGGAATTTGCCAGCGAGTGGATGATGCCCGGCAAGCCGGATGCGGTGTTTTACATCGCCGATGAACCTGTCGACGTCCCGGCCGAAGGCACCGTAGAGTACCGCTACTACACGACCAAGACCGGCTTCACCGAAGACAAGTGGGTCAAGGTGGCCGAATGCATGCCGGGCAATCGCGCGGTAGTCCATCACATCATTGTGTTCCTCAAGCCGCCCTCCAAAGCGGGCGAAGCGGGTAGCGGTCGCGGCGCCGCCCGCGGCACGGCTTCCTTCGGCCAGCTTTGCGGGTTTGCACCCGGCACGCGGCCGATCGTGCTCGAGCCTGGCATGGCCAAACTGATCCCGGCCGGCTGGGAGCTTGTGTTCCAGATGCACTACACGCCGAACGGCTCTCCACAAAAAGATCGCAGCGCCGTGGGCCTCAAGTTCTGCGATCCGGACACCGTGACCCATCGCGTGGCCACCTCGAATGCCATCAACGGCATGTTTGCCATTCCGGCGGGCGATCCGAACTACAAGGTCGAATCGACTCGGACCTATGGCCGCGAGGTGAAGCTGCTGTCGGTCTTCCCGCACATGCATCTGCGGGGCAAGGATTTCCATTACGAGCTGATCTACCCCGACGGCCGTAAGGAAACGATCATGAACATGCCGCGGTACGACTTTAACTGGCAGACCAGCTACATCTTCGACAAGCCGATGGAACTGCCCGCCGGCACGACGATGCACTGCACCGCGCACTTCGACAATTCGGCAGACAACCCCGCCAATCCCGATCCGACGAAGACCGTCCGCTGGGGCGATCAGACGTGGGAAGAAATGATGATTGGCTGGTTCGACATCGCGATTCCCAAGGATTGGGACATCGCCGAGGTGTTGCCGCCGCAAGGTCGTCGCTCGCGCGGCGAAGACGCCGACGAAAAACGCACCGGCGGTGAAGAGACCGAAGCCGGCGCCGAGGACTCACCCGCCGAACCTGCCGGCTGATTTTGCCTCGGCTCCGCGGTTAACATCCAGTTATCGCGGCGTGGATCGGAACAATTTTCTGATCCACGCCGGTTTTTTTTCGTCGCGTGGCAGGTCCGCGCGGTCCTGGGGCGTCACCGGTTGGCGGGCACCCCCAGTGGAACTAAACTAGCTACTTGTAGCAACAACTTCGAGGCTACTGGAGAGGTTTGATTAATTGATGGGAGTGAATATGCAGGACCAGCATTTCCGTCGCAGCTTTGACTTCCTGCTGATCTCCGCCGTTTGCGTGGCGCTAGGCGGTTGCGCCGAAGCGATGCCTCCGGAACACAAGGCGGCCGTCTTGCGCATGCAGGGACTCGGTGGCAAAGTGTTGTTCGCCGAAGGCGGTTATCGATTGAATATGCAGAACTCCCGCATCACGGACGAGGACCTCAAAGACTTGCACAAAGTTCAGAATCTCAAGGGGCTCGATCTACAGGGCGCTCGGATCACCGACGAAGGGCTCCAGGAAATCGCGAAGTTGAAGTCCCTCGTCAGCGTTACCCTGACCGGGACCCCAACGACCCCCGAGGGGCGCGAGGCGCTACGCAAGGCCCGCCCCGACATGACGGTTAAACACTAGTTCGCGACCGAAACTAGCTTCGGCCGGCGGACACACGCCCGGCACCGAACAAAATCTCTTCAATCGCCCGCTGGCGAAAGCGAAATATCTTCTCGAGCTCTCGCCGCACCAGCGGGTGCATGAGCCGACCCAGCGGTCCCCCCGGGATCCGATACTTCACCTGGTCTTCAATCAACGTCCCCGCGCCGCGCTGCGGATCAACGTGATCCTGAAAGCGGTGCGTGTGAATCCACTGTCGATACGGTCCTTGCAGCTGCTCGTCGACGAACACATGCGGCGGATCCCAGCGGCTTATCAGGCTCCGCCAGGTAAGCGGCAGTCCGAACACGCGAATTCGATACTCGATTCGCGTCCCCTCGCGCATCTCGAACGGGCCGGGCGTCTTGATCTGAAAACCCATGCCCGGAGGCGTGATCCGAGCCAGATTCGCCGCCTCGGCAAAGAACCCGAACACCTGCTCGCGCGGAAGCGGCAAGAACATCGATTTTTCCAGCACATATTCCACGGCCTGATCTCCTTTGCCGCACTAACCGCAGCCGCCCGCCGGTTTTCACTGCGGGCAAACCGAAACAACTACTCGGGCCTTCCGACAACCGGTTCCGGCGTCGATTGCGGCTGGAGATAGTGCAAGTGCCGCCGCGGAAAGGTGTGCCGGCTGATCGGAGCAAAACCGCCGAGCTGGTCGAAGTACATGTAGTGCGTGATCAGAATCACCTCGGGGCCGATCTGCACCAGGTTGAACGAGTTCTTTTCGCGCTCGCGCGCTCGCCCCCGCCGGGAGGTGGTCGTGCCCGATTGCACCACGATGATTCCCGCCGCCGGCGTTTTGCTGCGATAGATGTCCAGCGAGTTGCCGATGTAGGCCCGGTGCAAGTGGCCGCCCAGGATCAACTCGACCCCGAGCTCGTTGAAGCGGTCCAGAGCCTCGCGGGCTCGCCACATGACGTCGTTGCGGTCGTCGTAGTCCGGCGCCGGGGCAAAATGGTGATGAGCCACGACGATCCTCGCCGCCGAGGCCGGCGCCTCGCGAAACGCCCGGGCGGCAAACTCGATCTGCCAGCGATCGATCCGCCCATTGGTGATCGCCAGCAGCGGCGAAGTGGTGTTGATCGAAACAATCACGGCGTCGTCCGTCGTGAGGACCGAGTCGAGCTCGTCGGCGATGTGCTCACGATAGTTCGCATAGGGCCGCAGCAGCCGCTCCAACACCCGGTACAGCGGCACGTCGTGATTTCCGGGCGTGACGACGCGCGGGACCTGGGGCAGTTTTTCCAGAAATTTTCTGGCATCCGCAAACTGCGCGGCCTTGGCCCGCTGCGTAAAATCGCCGCTGGCCACGACGAGGTCTGGAGCCAGTTCTTCGGCGGCGCGAAGCACGGCCTCGCCAACGTGCGGCAGGTAGGCCGGTCCAAAGTGCAAATCTGAAATATGCAGGATCGTGAGCATGACGTGTGAGCTTATCGACCTCGGGCCGCGCTTGGAACCTGGGAGAGCAGCGAATCTGCGTAGCGCCGTAACTTATGGGGGCACCGCGATCGGCTCCGGTACTCTGGCTGCAAATTCTCTAGCGACGATAGCTTACGGCGGATAAGATGAATCCCAATCGGTTCTCCAGGACCTGCTGGCAGTCGATTCGCACCGTACTGCTGGCCAGGTGGAGAGCCGGATGGATGGGTCGTGCAATCCACATGAAATCCTAACCTGCCCCTAATACCGCCATGGTACCAATGACGCTCAAAGAAGCATCAATGGGTATTTTGGAAAAGGTGGATATGGCTGCCCATCGCGTCCTCGTCGTCGACGACGAAGAGGATCTGTTGGAATTGATTCGGTACAACCTGAGCAAGGAGGGGTTTCAGGTTCACTGCGTGGCGTCTGGCGAAGAGGCGATTTCAAAAGCCCGTTCGCTGTTGCCCGACGTCGTGCTGCTGGATTTGATGCTGCCCGCGGTCGACGGCCTGAGCGTTTGTAAAACGCTCAAGAGCGATCCGCAAACACAGCGGATCCCCATCATCATGCTCACGGCCAAGACGGCCGAATCCGACGTGGTCAGCGGCCTGGAAATCGGGGCCGATGACTACATCACCAAACCCTTCAGCCCCCGGGTGCTGCTGGCTCGCATGCGAGCCATCTTGCGTCGGAAGTCGAGTACCGTGCTCGACGAAGACCCCAGCACGATCCGCGTGCACGAACTAGTGATTCATCCCGGTCGGCACGAGGTTCTGCTGCGCAGCCAACCCGTCGAGCTGACGTTCACCGAATTTCGGCTCTTGCAGTTTCTGGCCCGCAAACCGGGCTGGGCTTTCTCGCGCAGCCAGATCGTCGATGCGGTGAAGGGCGAAGATTATCCGGTGACTGAGCGGAGCGTCGACGTGCAGGTGGCCGGGCTCCGCAAAAAGCTTGGCGATCTGGGGCACTACATCGAAACGGTGCGAGGTGTTGGCTACCGCTTCAAGGAATAGCCATGCCCAAGCGCCGCCTGGTGTGGCATCTGTTCCCGGCGTTCGGCCTGCTGGCCCTGGCAGCAGCGATCCTGCTCGGTTGGGCCGGTCTGCACGTCCTCGAAGCCAGCCTCGTCGAAGCCACCCGTCGTGAGCTGACGAGCCAGGCCGATTATCTAAACGCCCTGCTCGGGCCGGAAGTGCCCCTGGACCGCTCCGAGTTCGGTCGGCAACTGCGCTGGCTGGAACAAGCGGCCAGCATTCGCACCACCTTGATCCTGGCCGATGGCTCGGTCGATCGCGACAGCCGCAGTCGGCCTGAAGAGTTCGAAAATCAAACGGGCCGGCCCGAAATTGCCGCCGCGCTGCACGGCGAGACCGCCGACGCCGTCCGCTATAACCCGGGCCTCGATCAACGCGTGCTTTATCTGGCCGTGCCGATATACCGGCATGACGAACTGTTCGGCACGTTCTATCTGAGCAAGTCGCTCGGCGCGATCGACGCCGCCGCGGCCAGGCTGAAGACCTGGGTCGCGGGTGTGGGCATCGTGCTGCTCGCCAGTGCGCTCTTGCTCGCCTGGCGTGCGGCGAGCAACCTTGCCGAACCGCTCGTGCAACTTCAGGAGGCGCTCTCGCGCTTCGCGCACGGCCAGCGCGGCACAAGAGTCACGGTACCCGACGCCCGCGAGCCGGGCGAACTTGCCGAAACGTTCAATCGCACCGCCGACCTGCTGCAGCGCCAGATCGCCGTCCTGACGCAAAACAACAACGAGCAGAAAGCCGTGCTGGCCAGCATGGCCGAAGGCGTGCTCGCCGTCGACAGCCAGGAGCGAATCATCAGCATGAATCGCGCTTCGGGGCGGCTGCTGGGGCTCGACCAGGCGCAAGCGCAAGGACGCCGCCTGCAGGAAGTCGTCCGCAATGCCGATCTCAGTCGCTTCGTCAGCCGGGCACTCACAAATCATGAAACCATTGAGTCCGATATCGTCCTGCTGGGTGAGCGCGAACGTGTCATGCAGGCTCAGGGCTCAGCCTTGCACGACGTTGACGGTCAGGCGATCGGCGCCGTAATCGTGCTTAACGATGTGACCGACTTCCGCAAGCTGGAGATGATCCGCCGCGACTTCGTGGCCAACGTTTCGCACGAGCTCAAGACTCCGGTCACTTCGATCAAAGGCTTCGTCGAGACCCTGCTCGATGGAGCGAAAGACGATCCGGTCGACTCCGAGCGGTTCCTGCGAATCGTCGCCAAACAGGCCGACCGGCTGCACGCGATCATTGAAGATCTGCTGGCCCTCTCAAAAATCGAGCAGAGCGAAGACAGCGAAGAACTGCAGGTCGAGTCGGCTCCCGTGCGACCGCTGCTGGAAAGCGCGATCACCACCTGCGTCGCCACCGCCAGCGACAAGGAAATCGGAGTCGTGCTCGAGTGCCCGCCGCAGATGTCCGGCAAGATCAACGCCCTACTCCTGGAGCAGGCGGTGGTAAATCTACTCGACAACGCCATCAAATACAGCGAATCCAAACGCTGTGTTCGCGTATCTGCTACCGCAACTGGGAAAGAGCTGGCGATCTCCGTTGCCGATCAAGGGCCTGGCATTGCCGAAGAACATCTGCCGCGAATCTTCGAGCGGTTCTATCGCGTCGACCGGGCTCGCAGCCGCAAGCTCGGCGGCACCGGGCTGGGCCTGGCAATCGTCAAGCACATCGCCCAGGCGCATCACGGCCGAGTGACCGTGACCAGCACGGTCGGCGCCGGCACGACGTTTACAATTCACGTGCCGCTCGCCTAGACCGCCAGAGCATCAGGGCAGCGGCGGCCAGGGGTACTCGATGTACCTTGCAGCCCGCTCGGCCACTTCCTGACCAAGCAGCTTCGCCACGACGTGAAACGACATGTCGATGCCCGAGGCCACGCCCGCCGAGGTAATCACGCGGCCGTTATCGATCACTCGCGTGTCGTCACGCACTTTAACCTTCGGACCAACTTCGCGCAGCAAGTCCAGCGCCAGGTGATGCGTCGTGGCTTCCAGCCCATCGAGCATCCCGGCCTTCGCCAGAAGCAGCGAACCGGTGCAGACCGAAAGCACCAGTTCGCAGGCAGCCGCTTGCTCATAGATCCAGGCCAGCACGTGCTCGTTGTGAATTAGTGGCCTGGTCCCCTGCCCGCCCGGAATCAGCACGATGTCGAGCGGCGGGCAATCAGCGAAGCCATAGTCGGGAATTACCTTCAGGCCGTTGCGCGCCGCCAGCGGTTCGGCCGTGTGACCGACCGTAAGCACGCGAAATGTGCCGGGCTCGATCTGGTTTCCTGTGACCGAAAAGACCTCGAACGGTCCGCAAAAGTCGAGAACTTCGACATCGGGGAAGATGAAGATGCCGAGGGTGTATGTGCGGGGCATGGCGACAACTCGCAGGTACCGACGATGGAAACGAACAAGCCCAGGGAATGCATTCCCTGGGCTTAATGTAGTGGAATCCAGCGTCGCTCGTCCACGAGATTCCGCGTGTAAGGGTGCTCAATCCTTCTTGCGATCTTCGCGCAATTCGTCGATCTGATCGTAGATCCGGTGGATGTCCTTTTTGATCTCCCGCAAGCTGCATGCGATCGCTTCGAACTCTTCTGACTTCACCTGTTCCTTCATTAGCCTCCGCACGTTTTCAGCATGCTCTTTTGGCTGGCTTGGATCCTGGGAGGTGATGACGAAACCACGCGGTTGCCCCGTCAGGAGCGGCGCTGCAATCTTCACGTTCGGCGCAAAACTAATTCCGATCGGTCCTTTACCCAGCATGCGATCTACGTGCGGCCGTACGTCCTCAGGCAGCTTGTCGAGCGATTCTTCAGAGACTTCCCACTTTTCTTCGCCACGCGAGACTTCGATCTTCGCCGGCTTGCGCCCTTCCTTGCGGACCGAGATCGAAACTCCCTCCGGCAATTCAGCACGTTGGGGCAGCATGTCGCCGTGCACCACCTGCCCCGGTCGGATTACCTGCATCCGCACGTCGACGCCGGCGCCCTTTAGTTTCTCGCGGATCTTCGATTCCAGCTTGGTGATTTCTTCGTCGATCTCGATCTTCGGCAACTCAGCGTTGAGGCTGCCCCTGAGTTGATCCGTGCTGCGTGGCTGTACCACGATAGTCAGCTTCTCGCCCCCCCGAATCACTTCAAACTTCAGCTCATTGCCTTCCGAATCAGTCAGCGTCCGTACCAGATCGGCCGGCGACTTGACGTCCTGCTCGGCCACCATGATGACGATGTCGTGCGGCTTCAGGCCAGCCTTCTCGCCTGGGCCGTCCTTTTGCACCGCGTCGATCAAAACGCCTTTCCCCTCAAGCTTCAGTTGGGAATCGAGCGTTTTCGACACGGGCGCGACTTCCAGGCCGAGTTGATAGGGAGCCGGGGGCAAATCGAACTTCAGCCCGAATGGCAAGTCCTTCGCGGCTTCGCTGGCTGCTTTAGACACTTCCTCGACGACTTCTTCAGCGGCGTGTTGCGCATGCTCCGCAGCCTCCGCGGCGATCTTGGTCGCCTTCTCCTGCGCCTTCGTGGCAGCTTCAGCAGCAATCGCCTTCGCCGCTTCGGCCGCTTCCTCGGCGACCCGCTGTACCGACTCGGTCACTTCAATCTCGATCTCTTCCGCATGTGACGGCTCTTGCGCCAGCAGCGGCTGCTGACAAAGCAGCAACGCCATTGCCGTCGTGCCGGCACAAAGCCACGGATGCTTGTTACTCATAGTTCGAATCCCTCTCGAATGCGACCTTGTTGGATACTTCCCCAAAAACCGATGCACCCAGGCCGGCTACAGCCGCTGAACCTCGGGCGATTGAATGTGCATCTCCTCGACCGGCACCAGCACACGCCGACCATCCGGCAGATCCACCGGCCAGAGTTGCTGCTGCCGATCCACCTCGAATCCGTCGCGCTGAAACTGTTGCGCCAGCGCGCCGGAAACCGCCGACGATCGGCCCGCCGCGTCCACGGCCGCATCGTCCGATTCGACCAGCGGCAACTCGATCGAGTCGTCCCCGCCAAAAGGTCGCCAAGTAAACCTGGTCGGCGTGATCTCCGCATCTGCGAGGTCCGGGGCATCGACCTTGGCCGGTCCCTCCGAATTCTCAGGAAGCGAGGTCTCGCTATTCACCGCGCCACCGGCGATCTCAGGTGTTCGTTCGCTACGATCAGCAAGCTGCTGCCCCACCAGAAACGCCGCGAGCACGCTCGCCGCGAGTGTCAGCGGCCAGGCAATCCAGCCGAGTCGGCGAGTCGGCGTTAACGTTCGACTGAGCGATGCCTCGTGAGCGACGATCGGTTCATTCGCCGCTCGCGAGAGTTGCCAGCCAAACGTCTGTGCCTCGACAAACGCCAGGGCGCACTGCCGCCACGCGCCCGGCTCGTCGTCGAGCGCGGCGAGCAGCGCCCGGCGATCTTCGATCCCCAACTCTCCGTCGACCAGCCGATCGAGAACTTGTTGCGGACGACTGCGAAACCCTTGCATGACGTTCATGCTTTCTTTTGCACTCATGCTTCCACTCCCGCGCCGCTGACTTCTGCCAGTTCGCGCCGCAAGCAGGCCCGCGCCCGATGCAGCCGGCTTTCGACGGCGCTTTCCGTAATGCCCAGGTGCTGGGCCAGTTGTTCGTAACTCCAATGTTCGGTGTACTTGAGCAGCAACATTTCGGCTTCGCGGCGCGGGATCTTCCGAATCGCGCTGCGAACCATCGTCTGCCGCTCGTCCGCCAGCAGCCAATCCAGCGGATCGATCGCCCGTCCGTCAAACTCCACAGGTTGCGCGCGCTCGGCATAGCGCTGGGTGAGCTTGCGATGGCGCCCCTGCCTCCGCCGGTACAAGAGCGACTGGCGAACCGCCAATCGATACAGCCACGGCACCGCTTTGCCGGCGTCGACGAGCGGAGCTTGCTGTTTGATCGCGGCCACGGCCACCTCCTGCATCACTTCGTCCACGGCGGCACTCTCCCCGACGCGTGCAAACACGACGGTTCGTAGCCAGCGGTCGTGCTGGCGAAGCAGGTTGAGCCAATTCGCTTGCGGCATCGGTTGCTTATCTAGGGATTGCTAATGTCCGCCGTTCCGCGGCTGCTTCCTGGTGCCTTGTCAAACTCTTGAATTTCGGGCCGGTCTTTCTTTGCAACCCGACGCGGCAATTCCGCCTCGCCCACGCGTCGGGTTAGGATGCCATGACTCGAATTTCTGGACATGACAAGCGACCGGAGTCCGCGGGCGACACGATATAGTTACCGCACGAGCATCTATCCTTCGCAAATTCTCGCAGAAACTTGGCGGTAGTCGCCCCGGTTCGTTGCGAGCCGAATATAAGTCCTTTCCGGGGGCCCGTTTTCAGCTACGGCCACGCACCCTAAAATACACTCCCCGCTCTGACGATTTCCGCATCCTCAAAAGGCGATTCCCCGCATGGCAGCAAAGCCCCAGTACTGGCTCGTCAAAAGCGAACCGGACTGTTTTTCCATCCAGCACCTGGCCGCCAGCCCCAAACAGACCACGTTCTGGAGCGGCGTGCGTAACTACCAGGCCCGTAACTTCATGAAGGCTATGCATGTGGGCGACCGCGTGCTGTATTACCATTCGAGTTGCGATCCGCCTGCCGTGGCGGGCGTGGCCGTCGTGGTTAAAGAAGCCTATCCCGACCATACGGCCCTGGATCCTCAGGACGACCACTACGATCCCAAGGCCACGAAGGACAAACCGATCTGGGAGATGGTCGATCTGAAGCTCGAACGCATTTTTGACGCGCCCGTACCGATTGGCGCCCTGCGAGGCGTAAAGTCGCTGGCTGCGATGGAACTGCTCAAGACGGGCTCGCGGCTTAGCGTGCAGCCAGTGCGGCCGAACGAGTTCGCAACCGTGCTCGAACTGGCGGACCTGCAACCTGCCGAGGCGTCCGCCACGGCACCGAAAAAGACAGCGTCGAAGAAACCCGTGAAGAAAAAGGCCGCACGTGCCAAATGATCCCGGCGCCGCCGATGGCGCAATCCTCAACGCGACCGATCCGCTCGACTGGCTCGAGGGCGAGCTTCGCTCTCTCGATGAGCGGTCGCTGCTCCGCAGGCTCGCCACCCACGAAGGTCCGCAGCAGGCCGAGATCAACATTGGCGGCCGCACGTACGTGAACTTCGGCTCCAACGATTACCTGGGCCTCGCGGCCGATTCACGCCTGGCTGCCGCCGCTCAATTAGCCATCGCTGCGGAAGGGACCGGCGCAGGCGCGAGCCCGCTGGTGACGGGGCACAGTTCCCGGCATCAAGCGCTGGAGCAGAAAATTGCGGCCTTTGAAGGCACCGAAGCCGCGCTGGTTTTCAGCTCGGGCTATGCCGCGAATGTGAGCGCCATCACGGCGCTCGTCGAACGGGGCGATGCGATCTATTCCGACTCGAAGAATCACGCCAGCATGATCGATGGCTGCCGCCTCTCGCGCGCCGCGGTGCACGTGTACTCTCACTGCGACGCAAGCTCGCTGGCAGAACGGCTCGCCGCCACAGCCGCGCAGTACCGCCGACGGATGATCCTCACCGAAAGCGTGTTCAGCATGGACGGCGATCTCGCGCCGCTCGTGCAACTCGCCGAGCTGGCCGAACGCTTCGATTGCATGCTCGTCGTCGACGAAGCGCACGCCACCGGCATCTTTGGATCTCGAGGGCGCGGCGTCTGCGAGCAACTCGGCGTCGAAGAACGTGTACACGTGCGGATTGGCACGCTCAGCAAAGCACTCGGTTCGGCCGGTGGCTTTGTCAGTGGCAGCCGCCAGCTCATCGAGTGGCTCGTGAACCGCGCCCGGCCGTACGTGTTCTCCACCGCCCTGCCCCCGGCAACCTGTGCCGCGGCCGCCGCCGCCCTGGAAATCGTCGAGCGGGAACCGCAGGCCCGCCAGCGGCTTCTGGCCCAGGCCGAAAGGCTGCGCTCGCGACTGCGCGAAATTGGCCCGACTGTCGGAGCCAGTGCCAGCCAGATCATTCCACTGATTGTCGGAAATCCGGAGCGAGCCCTGGCGCTCTCAGCCCGGTTGCGCGCCACGGGTTTGCTCGTGCCGGCGATCCGGCCTCCGTCGGTTCCGGCGGGGGAATCGCTGCTAAGAATCAGCCTCTCAGCCGCTCACAACGAGTCCCACGTGGAGCGGTTGATTGCCGCCTTGGCATGCCGATCGTAGGGGTTGTGCCAGCGCGCAGAAGCCCTTGTGCGGCAGGAATTTGCGGCTGTGTGCAGGTGGCCGCGAAACTTGACAGTCGCGGTCAGGCCATTTAGTATCGATAGTTACCCAGGACGCTTCGAGCAAAGCGACGTAAGTCCCATCTCTGCTCGGAAATACGTGCAGTCGGCGCGAGCGAGGACGCGAGCCGGCAAACGACTCTTCTCTTCTCACGACCGGTAACAGTCTCGCCCCGTAACAGCGCGAAGCGGCTTCGATGGCATATGTGCTCTTAGGCATCCTGGTGCTCGGCCTCGTGGCGTCGATCTATATCGCCGTCATGAGCTCGAAGACGTGGCCGATCTACCAGACCGTGCTCGTCGTGTTCCTGTTCATCGCTTTGATGGCGTTCTTCTACCTCGGCGCGCGCACGCTGAAGACGCACCAGGCCTGGCGCGAAGCGTACAATCGCAACGTCGCGCAGGCCGAGCAACTTGAATCACAAATCCTGCCGTTGGCCGGCGGCATGGATCCGCAAGGCGTCAGCGTCACGGGTGACATTCCGCGACTGAAGCACGAGCTGTCGATGGCGGTTCGCTCGCGGGGCGGCGGCGTGTTCTACAACGTCAAAGCCACGGGCCTTGCCGATGGCGTGCTCAGCGTGACGCTTGCTCCGCCGGGCAGCTTGCCGCCGGTGGAGAAGCCTGCTGCAACTCCTGTCGAACCCGGCGAGGAAGGCGCGGTCGAAGACCCAGCAGTCGCGGAAGAGCCGCCGGCTGAACCAGCACCCGCCGAAGGTGCCCCGGCAACTGGCGCACCCGCCGAAGGTGGTCAGGCGCCGGCATTCGCACATGGCCTCGTGCCGAACAGCATCGTGTTTGCCTTTGAGCAGAAACCCATCTCGGCCGGCGGCCGCTACCTTGGTGAGTTCAAAGTCACCGAAGGCGCCGGCGACAATCCCAACATCAAGCTCGCGGCGAACCTGCCGCTCACCGAGGCACAGGCCAAACGCCTGGAAGCGGCCGCTGCCGAAACTCTCGTCCTGTTCACGACGATGCCGCCCGACGATGCGACGCTGTTCGCCTCGCTGGAGCCAGCCCAGCGGGCCGCGATTCTGCCCGCCGAAGTGGCCGAGGAATTCGCCAGCGCCGACCGACCCCTGCGCGATTACCTCCAGTTCTTCCACGAGGACTACGTCCAGCGGGGCCTGATCGCCGACTCGATCTCGCAAACCACGAGCAACATCCAGCGGACCGAAGCTGCCGCGGCCGAAGCCGCCAAGGAAGCCACTTTCCGCGAAACCGAGAAAACGAACCTCGCCGCGGAACTGACTGGCTTTCAACGCGAATCCCAGGCGATTGCCGCTTACAAGAAGTCGCTCGAGGACTTACTGGCTCAGACCCGCAACCAGCTCAAGGCCACGTACCTCGAAAACCGCAACGCGGCGGCCACGCTGACCCGGGCCCAGCTTGAAGCAGCAGACGAGATCAACCGCCGCACGAATCTCGCGTCCCAGTAGCAAATCCACTCCCTTGGGGTCTGCGCCCGGCACGCTTTCTCAGGAGTGCTGCACTTTCCGCGGCCCCCACGGCGCGATATCTTTCTTAGCAGCACGGCATGGCCGCACTTTCCGGTGCGCGAAGGCCACTCTCCTCCCAGCGCGAGCCGCCGAATGGGCATCTACGATCGACCGTACCTGCAAGAGGAAGAATACGGCGGCGGCGGCAATTGGAGCCCCGGTCGGTCGATGGTCGTCACCGTGATCATCGCCAACGCAGTGGTCTGGATCGTCAACGGCCTGTTCGACAACCAGATCAATCCCTGGCTGGGACTCGTGGTCGACGAGGGTGCCCAGCCCTGGCAGGTGTGGAGACTTGCCACGTATGGATTTGCTCACTTCAACTTCATGCACATCCTGTTCAACATGATCGGCCTGTTCATTTTCGGGCGCGAGATCGAGGGGATTTACGGCCGCTTCGAGTTTCTACGGATCTACCTGGCGGCCATCGTCCTCGCCGGACTGGTTTGGCTCGCGATGCAACTTGCCTCGGGACAGCCTGCCGTGCTGATGGGTGCTTCCGGCGGCGTGTTGGCCATCGTGATGCTATGGATCCTGCATTTCCCGATGCGGATGATCTACATCTGGGGCGTCCTGCCGGTCCGGGCCTGGATCCTGGGAACAATCTATATTGCCAGCGATCTGCTGGGGCTGCTTGGCGTCACCGGTCGCAACGAGCAGGGCCCCCAGGTAGCCAACATCGCGCACTTAACCGGCGTGGCTTTCGCCTATGCCTATTACCGAGGCAAGTTGAATCTGGGTCGACTCATCCCGACGCGGCTCAGCGATCTCAAAGTGCCCGGCTTCCGACCGAAGCTGCGAATCCACGACCCGGACAAGAAGTCGAAGGACCTGAGCCGCGAGGTCGACGCCATCTTGGAGAAGATCAGCCGCGAGGGCGAAGGCAGCCTGACCCGCAAGGAACGCAAGACACTGGAAGAGGCCAGCCGGCAGTACCAGCGGCGCAAGCAGCCCTAGCGGCGGTGTTGGTTGGTCCGTCCCCGGCGACACCCAAGACGTGCTCAGGAGGGTCCGGTTTTCCCGCATTCTGCGCCGGGGACTTGACGCTATCACCGCACTGTCTTAGGCTTTCGAGCACACGGTGCAAGTGATCTTGTCTCGACAAGACCGACTTCTATAATCCGTTGACCCCAAGCTTGACGGCAGAATCCCTGCTTGCGGGTGGTGACCGTACAAGCGGGCGTAGCTCAGTTGGTAGAGCACGACGTTGCCAACGTCGTTGTCGTGGGTTCGAATCCCATCGCCCGCTCTTGTTGTGTTTCTCGGATCTTGCGCGTGGGCCGAGAGTTAAGTCCGCATGTTTGGCGGGCCCGCGCGGCACGGCGAGGAGCGCAAGCGAAGCCATTTCGTAAGCGGAGCCGCAGGTGCACATTGATGCGGCCCCACGCGAGCATGCCGCCGCGTTGACATCGTAATCCAAGAAAGCCCCCGACCAATTCCATGATGGCAGCCCCTGAGAATCCGTCCGTCGAAGACGAAGCCGCCGAAGGCGAAGTCACGAAGCTGAACCTCTCGATCAAGGTCGACAGCCCGTCGGCCTGCGAGCGTCACGTGACCGTGACCGTTCCGCGCGAGGAAATAGAACGCTACTACGACAAGGCTTACACCGAGTTGATGCCCAGCGCCGCGATCCCCGGCTTCCGCGCCGGCCGCGCCCCGCGCAAGCTCGTTGAGTCGCGCTTTCGCAAGGATGTCGCCGAGCAAGTCAAAGGCTCGCTGCTGCTTGACAGCATGACGCAGGTCACCGAGGACGAGAAATTTTCGGCGATCAGCGAACCCGACTTCGATCCCAAGGCCGTCACGATTCCGGACGACGGACCGATGACCTTCGAGTTCGACATCGAAGTTCGCCCGGAATTCGACCTGCCCAAGTGGGAAGGCCTGAAGGTCGAACGGTCGGTGCGCGAATTCGCGGCCGCCGACATCGATAAGCAGCTCGAACGGATCCTGGCCCGGCATGGCCGCCTGGTACCGCACGACGGTCCCGCTTCGAGCGGCGACTACATCAGCTGCAATCTCGCGTTCAAGAATGGCGCGGTCGAGCTCTCCAGCTCGAAGGAAGAGGTCATCCGCCTGCGTCCGGTGCTGAGCTTTCGCGACGGCCGAATTGAAGACTTCGACAAGGCTCTCAAAGGCGTCAAGGCCGGCGAGACCCGCGAAGCCACGGCCAAGATTTCGGCCGACGCTCCCAACGAATCGCTGCGGAACCAGGAAATCACCGCCGTCTTCGAAGTGCTCGAAGTCAAGAAGCTCGAGCTGCCAGAGCTTGATGAAGCGCTGCTCGAGTCCCTGGGCGGCTTCGCCAATGAAGGCGAGCTTCGCGATGCGATCAAAGAAGATCTGACTCGCCAGCTCGAATATCACCAGCAGCAGGAAGCCCGCCGGCAGATCACCGGGCTGCTCACGGCCAGCGCCACCTGGGAGCTGCCGCCGGACCTGTTGCGTCGGCAATCGCGCCGCGAACTCGAACGAGCCGTGCTCGAACTTCGTCGCAACGGCTTCAGCGATCAGGAAATCCGCGCCTACGAGAACGACCTGCGTCAGAACAGCATGGCCTCCACCGCCAAGGCCCTCAAAGAGCATTTCATTCTCGAACGGATTGCCGAAGACCAACACATCGAAGCCGAGGCCGACGACTACGATGACGAAGTCCGCCTGATCGCCCAGCAGAGCGGCGAAAGCGCGCGGCGCGTGCGGGCTCGCCTGGAGAAGGGCGGCCTGATGGATGCTTTGCGAAACCAGATCATCGAACGCAAAGTGATCGAGCTCGTGCTCTCCAAAGCCACGTTCAAGGATCTGCCGTACAAGCCCGAGGGAGTCGAGACCGAAGCCATCGAGCAGTCGGCTGGTGGTGACGAGCCGGAAATTCCCGAGGCCTCCAGCGCCGGCGAGGCCGAGCCGCTGAAGCAAGCGAAGGACCGAGAATAATTATTAACCGCGGCGCACCCGCGTCAGCCCAGGCCGCACGGAGGCGGTTGTCGATGCGATTCATTTTCCCGACCTCGACCGCCGCGGGTCGGGTGCGATAATTCCCGAAGTGGAGCCCCGCTGAGCGCGACAGCGCGCAGCGGCCGTTCCGCCGGATAAGTGAAACTGAGGATCAACGCAACATGTCATATCGCGACTACCAGCGCCAGCGGCAGATGACGCTTGGCGATCTGCTGCTGGAGAATCGCATCATCCTGCTGCAGGGCGAGATTCACGACGGCAACGCCAACGAACTCGTCATGAAGCTGCTTTACTTGCAGAGCGAAAACCGCCGCAAGCCCATTCACTTCTACATCAACTCACCAGGCGGCAGCGTCACGGCCACGCTCGCCATCTACGACACGATGCAGATCTGTTCTTGTGAAGTGGCGACGTACTGCGTCGGCCTGGCTGCCAGCGGCGGCGCCGTGCTGCTGGCCGGCGGAGCCAAGGGCAAGCGATTCGCCCTGCCCCATGCCAAGGTGATGATCCACCAGCCGTACGGCCAGGTGGGCGGACAGGTTTCGGATATCGAAATTCAAGCCGACGAAATCATCAAGACCCGCGAAGTGCTCAACAAAGTGCTGGCCGATCACACCGGCCAGCCGATCGAACGGATCGCCAAGGACACGAATCGCGACTACTACATGAACTCGCAAGAGGCGAAGGCCTACGGCGTCGTCGACGAAATCCTGACCAAGGCCCCGGTCACCACTCCGGACGAAGAAAAAGATTAACCACCGCTGCGGCGCCGCGACACCCACCGTGCGACGCGCGAGGAGATAATGCTGCTATGCCCCTGATTCCATTCGTCATCGAAAAGAGCGGCCGCGAAGAGCGGGCCATGGACATCTACAGCCGGCTGCTGAAAGACCGGATCGTCTTTCTCGGCACGCAGGTCAACGATGAAGTGGCCAACGCGATTGTCGCCCAGCTCTTGTTCCTGCAGTCGGAAGATCCCAAGGCCGACGTCCATCTGTACATCAACTCGCCTGGCGGCAGCGTCACGGCGGGCATGGCCATTTACGACACCATGCAGTTCATTACCTGCGACGTGGCTACCTACTGCATCGGCCAGGCCGCCTCGATGGGCGCCGTGTTGCTCACGGCCGGCGCCCGCGGCAAGCGGCACGCCCTGCCAAGCGCTCGGATCATGATCCACCAGCCGCTCGCCGGCATGGAAGGCACCGCCGAAGAGATCATGATTCACGCCACGGAGTTCAAGAAGGTCAAAGCCAAGCTCAATCAGATCTTGATTAAGCACACCGGCCATCCAATCGACCAGATCGAGCGCGATACGGATCGCGACCGCTTCATGACGGCCGAAGAAGCGATGGAGTACAAGTTGATCGACCGCGTGATCGAGCACATGGAAGACAAGCCGGCCGGCACGCAAGCCGCCCACTAGAGTTGGTAGTTTCTCGAGATTGTAAGTCGAAGAGAACCGCTTCAGGAGGAAGCGTTCTCGCCGGTAATGCGACGCCTCACTTCCCGCATTGGGCGTCGTGGCCGGACCGTGTTTTAAGGTTTCAAATCCGCTCCGCACGCTTTTCTGTCGCATGAGGCGAACATGAGAACGTTGCCCTTGGCCTTTGCCCTGGCGCTCGTCGCCGCTGCGCTCGGCTGCCGCACCAACACCAACGAGTTCCTCCTGGAACAAGAGTCGCGGATGTTCGAGGACGAAGTCTACGCCCTCGAAGCCGAGCTCGACGCCTGTTGCCAGGAAAAGAACTCGCTCCAGCGCGAGAACGAGGAACTGCGGCGACAAGTTGCCGGCGGTGGTGGCGGCAACAGCTATCGCGCGCCAGCGTCGGTCACCGGGCCGGCCCAATCGGGCTCGCGCGCTCCGCTGACCGAAGCGCCCCGGCTCGAAGCTCCCTCGATTGAACTTCCCGAACCAAGCAGCACGCCCCCCGATACGCTATTGCCCGGCGATCAGGAACCGGCACTCCCCGGTCCAGGTGCCGGATCGGCGCTGCGCCGCCAACCGGTCGAACTTGCCATCAACCGCCGCATGACGGGCGGTATGGACCGCGACCGGGCCGATGGCGACGAAGGCATCATGGTGTTCGTCGAGCCGCGCGACGATGAAGGCCGCCTCACGCGCACGCCGGGCGCGGTTTCTGTCGTCGTGATGGATCCCTCGAAGACGGGCAAGGAATCTCGCATCGCTCGCTGGGATTTTCAGGCCAACGAATTCTCGAAGCACTTCAAGAAGTCCGCCCTTGGTGAAGGCCTTGTGTACGAGCTGGATTGGCCGAATGGGCCGCCGGCAAGTCGCGACCTGATGTTGTTTGTCCGCTACATCACGCCCGAGGGCGCCAAGCTCACCAGCGATGCGCCGCTGAACATTCGGCTGGCCGGCGACTATCCGCGCGAGACGGTGGATGCCCTCGTCGAAACGAAACCGCAGCCGGAAACCGCTGCGCCAGCAGCAGAACCGCAAACCGAACTCGCCGCCGACCCGGCGCAAGACGCCTCCAAAAACGTCACCGTCGCTGGAGAGGCGGAGCCTCGTTCGCGCGCACTGATCGGCCCGCGCGAAGCCCGGTCAAATCGACCGGAGTGGAAGCCGTTCCGCTGAGGGGCGTGAGCACAATGGATCGGTGCCAGCGGTGGCCGTACTCGGCTCACCGGTGCTCCGTCATTTACCCCCTACTCCCCTGCCCTTGCCTTAAACCTCTCTGCCTCGTCTCCTCTCTGTGTCTCTGTACCTTTGTGGCTCTGCGTTAAGATTCTCGCGGCACTTGATTGCTCAATGCACCCGCTGGCCCGGCTTCGCCCCACTGTCCGGATTGAGCAAATAAATCTCGGTGCCGCCGGCGCCGGCCGCCACGACCATCCCTTCGCTCACGCCGAACGTCATCTGCCGGGGCGCGAGGTTCGCTACCACGATCACCAGCCGGCCAATCAGCTTCTCCGGCTCGTAGGCGCTCTTGATCCCAGCAAACACGGTGCGCGTGTTGTCGCCGCCTAGCGAGAGCGTGAGCTTTACGAGCTTCTTTGCCTTCGGCACTTCCTCAGCGTTCACCACCCGGGCCACGCGCAGATCGACCTTCGTAAAATCGTCGATCGAGATCACGTCCGTCACGAGCGGTTCGGCTTCGAGCGCGGCTCCACTATCAGCTTCAGGTGCCGCGGGAGCCGCGTCGCTCGTCGGCTGAGATTGTGCATCGGTCACTTTCGGTTCCTCTTTACTGGCTTCAATCATCGCTTCGAGCTGTGCCGGCTCGACGCGCTTGATCATATGTTTGAACTGGTTGATCTTCACGCCCACGAGCGGCTTGCCGACGTCTTCCCAGCGACTGACCCCCTGCCCCAGCAGTTCTTCGGTCTGGTTTCTCAGACTCGGCAGCACCGGCGCCAGATAAATCACGAGTTGCCGAAACAGGTTCAGCGAAATCGTGCAAGCGTTCTGCAGTTCCACCGCTCGGGCCGAGTCGTTCTTCAGCTTCCACGGCGCGGCGTTGTCGACAAATTGGTTCGCCTTGTCCGCGAGCGCCATGATCAGCCGCATCGCCCGGTTGTAGTCGCAGGCTTCATAAGCCGTGGCGATCGCCTCCCCTTCGGCAGCCGCGGTGGCAAACAACCCGCCATCGTCGGGATACGTCGGCGAAAGGCCCACGTCCTGAATGAACTTGGCCGTCCGGCTGGCGAGGTTCACCACCTTGCCCACCAGGTCGGAGTTCACCTTGCTGACGAACTCGTCGCGGTTCAGGTCCAAATCGTCGAGCCCCGGGCCGAGCTTCGAGGCGTAGTAGTATCGCAAGTAGACCGGATCGAGATGATCGGCGTACGTCGCCCCGCGAACGAACGTCCCCTTCGATTTCGACATCTTCTCGCCGTCGACAGTCAGAAACCCGTGCACGTGAATCTTGGTTGGCAAATTGAACTCCGCCGTCTTCAGCATTGCCGGCCAGAACAGCGTGTGGAAGTACGTGATGTCTTTGCCAATGAAGTGGTGCACTTCGGCCTTCCCGCCGCGCCACCAGTCGTCGAGCTTCTGCCCGTGCGTCTTGCACCATTGGGCTGTCGAAGCGACATACCCAATCGGCGCGTCGAACCACACGTACCAATAGTTGCCAGGACTGTCGGGAATCTCGAAGCCAAAGTACGGGGCAGGGCGTGAGACGTCCCAGTCGCGCAAGGGGTCACCCAGAAAATGCCCGGCCAGGTAGTTTGCAATCTCGCGCTGCAGGTGGTCGCCCGACTGCGTCCAATCCTGCAAGAACCCATGCAACTGCTCGATCTGCACGAACAAGTGATCAGCCGATCGCATCTCCGGCGTGGTGCCCGAAAGGGTGCTCTTGGGATTGATCAGATCGGCTGGCGTGTATGTCGTGCCGCACTTGTCGCAGCTATCGCCGTACTGATCGGGCGACTTGCAGTTGGGACAGGTGCCTTTCACGAACCGATCGGCCAGGAACGTGCCGGCTTTCACGTCGTAAAGCTGCGTGACTTCCTTTTCGTGCACGAGCCCCGCCTTGCGCAGCTTGGCCCAAAACTCTCCGCACAGCTCGCGATTCTCGTCGCTGTGGGTGCTGCCGTAGTTGTCGAACTCGATATGAAACCTGGCGAAATCCGCGATGTGGGCCTCGCGCATGTCGGCGATCAAGGCTTCTTCGCTGCGTCCTTCCTGGCGAGCGCGGATCATGATCGCCGTGCCGTGCGTGTCGTCGGCACAGATATAAATGCATTCGTTGCCGCGCAGTTTCTGGAACCGGACCCAGATGTCGGTCTGGATGTACTCGACCAGGTGCCCGAGATGGATGTGTCCATTGGCGTAGGGCAGGGCGGCGGTCACCAGGATGCGGCGTTTGGCCGGCGAGGCGGAGGGAGTTTTCGAATCTGCCACGGGCTGTTTCTTATCGTGTGTGCGAGCGAATGCGCGGATTCCTTTACGCGAAGCGAACATTGTACCCGGCTGACCCTGTTTTCGTGAGCCCCGGAATTGAGCTGTCTCGCTGGGTCCGTGAAACGCCAAGACGCGGAGACGCCAAGACGCAACAAGGGCAGGGGGGAAGAGTTTTAACACAGAGACATATAGGAACTGCGACACAGAGATAGAGGACGAACGGCGGCAAATGTTCACAGCGACGTACGTCGGTATTCCCAGTCTCTCATTCCCCTTTCTTCCTTGCATCTTGGCGACTCTGCGCCTTTGCGTTTCACGACCCTGCCAGTCAGCTATCCGTGTCTCTGGCCCTCTGTGTCCCTGTGTTAAGTTCCGCCGGACCCCGCCAACCTGCTCTTGACGCCCTCAGACGAAATGTCTTATCCTCCCCTCAGACAACTCATCTGAGCGGAAGGAGCCCCCGCGTGTCGCCGCAGAATCTACGTCTCACGGATGCCGAGTTCGCGGTCATCGAGCCGCTCTGGGAGCATGGCCCTCAAACGATCCGCCAGCTCACCGCCAGGCTCTATCCGGCCCAGTCCACTTCGGACTATGCCACGGTGCAAAAGCTGCTAGAGCGGCTGGAAGCCAAGGAATGCGTGGAGCGCGACCGCCAGCAGACGCCGCACGTGTTCCGAGCATCGATCGAGCGCGAAGCTCTGATCGACGATCACCTGCAGCAAATCGCCGACCGGCTTTGCGAAGGATCCCTCGTCCCGGTCCTGAATCAGCTCGTCCAGCGGGTGTCGCTCTCGAAGGCCGAACGCTCGGCCCTGCAAAAGCTGCTCGAACAGCCGCACTCGCAGTCTGGCGCGAGCGCCAAGTCCCGGAGGAAGCGGTCATGATCATCACGCTCCTGGAGATCGGGCTCTCAAACGCGGTGGTCGCCTCGCTCCTCGCCGTCGTGGCGGTTGTCGTGACCAGGCGTATGCGCCCGCAGTGGGCTCTGGCCATCTGGTTGCTCGTACTTGCCAAGTTGCTCATGCCCCCGCTGTGGACCGTGCCGCTTGCTTCGCTGCGAGCACCTGTGCCTGCTGAAGTGCCGGCCGAGTTCGTCTCCTGGAACCAGGCTGAGCATCCCGTTGCTTTTTCGACGGAAGCGAGCGTCGTGGTAGCCGATGCTCAGCTCGAGCCGCTCCCGATCACAGAAGCAGTGGTCGAACCGCCAACCACGACCATTTCTTTCCCTACTCTGGTGCTCGCCGCCTGGGGCTTCGGCACGGTGTGCTGGAGCGTCCTGGCCGCGCGGCGTATTCGTGGCTTCAGCACGCTGCTCAAGCACACACGACCGGCGCCCTCAGCGCTGCAGGCGACAATCGACGCACTTTCCGCCGAGATCGGCCTCCGCCGCGCGCCTGTGCTGCGCATCACCAAGCGCCGGATCGCGCCGCTCGTCTGGGCGTTCACTCGCCGCACGACGATCCTGCTGCCGGCTGCGCTCGTGGAGCAACTTTCGCCCGATGAACTCAGGGCCCTGCTGCTGCACGAACTCACCCACCTGCGGCGGCGCGATCACCTGGCCAAGCTCCTGGAACTCGCGGCCGTAGCCGTTTACTGGTGGCTGCCCACTGCGTGGTGGGCTCGCCGCCAGGCCGATCGCGCGACTGAAGGCTGCTGCGACGCGGAGGTCGTAACTCGGCTGACCGGCGACGCCCGCAGCTACGCCTCGGCCCTGGTGAAAACGATCGACTACCTTTCGGAATCAACCCAGCCGCTACCGCTCGGAGCCAGCGGCTTTTCGCAGTTCGGTCTCGTATCAAGGAGGATCGAGATGATTCTACAGCCACTACCCGCGCGACGCGCGAGTTGGAAGTCGCGTCTGGCAATCGTTGCCTTTGCCCTGCTGGTGCTGCCGGTTTCCGTCCGTTCGCTGTGGGCGGAACCCCCGGCGCCGGGGAGCGAGGGCGAATCGTCCCTCCCACCACCTGGTGACGAGACTTCCATTGCAGCCCAACAGACCTCCGATCCGTTGCCGGTCATGAGCGATGCGCAGAGAGCAGCTCAGCAGAAAGCCGACCTCGAGTATGATCCCGGCCATTCGGGCGACGACCAGAAGCTTAAGCTCGGATTTCCGAAAGACGATTCGCTGCCTGCCGCCCTCGGCCTCGCCCAGGCACTCTACCATGCTCAACTCGCGGCCCAGATGAACACTTTCTTTAGGCAGTACTTCAGCAAAGAGAGCCTGCAGCGAGCGAAAGACGAGCTCGCCAAGCTGGAGCAGAAAACGGATGATGAGCGGCAGCAGAAAACGATTGCCATCCGTGATGCCCAGCTCAGCCAGCTCGAGACCAGGCAAACCGCGTTCGCATCGGGCGACCTCCCCGTCGAAGAGCTCATTCAGACTCAGCGAGAACTGGCTGAAACCGAGTCGGCGCTGGCCAGCGCAATTTGCCCTGAGACCTGGTCCGGCGAAGTCCTGCGGATGCAAGCGAACTATGCAATCGCCACCGACGCACTGAACCGCGCTCGCAAGACCTGGCAGGAAGTTCATAAGCGGCTTGAAGTGGATGGTACCGAGGCAGCCACCGAGGCCCTCGCCCGAGAGCACTTTTACCAGTGCAAGCAGCAGTGTCAGAATGTGATGCAAGCCGCCCTCGGCGATTTCGGTCAACATTACTCGCAGGATAGCATTGACCGCGACATGGTAAGCGAGTTGCATGCCACGCAAGGCGCCGAATGGCGAACCTACTCGATCCCAGGTTCCACGACAGTCGGTGCGACGCTCACCAAACTCGATCCGCCTTCGGACGAGGAAATCATGCGTGCTTTGCATCGCAAGCTCTTCAGTGAAGGTCGCTCTCCGGCAAAGGGTGACATCAAGATCGTCAAAGAGCTGCGCGCTACCTACGTCGATGATCCGCGTGTTCATCCCGAGGTCGGCCAGGCCCAGCGGCACCATGCGATCTACAAATGCACCGTAGGTTATGTCGAGCTGGAAGACGATCAGACCATCGAAGTGTTCTACATCGATCACAATCATCTGCACCGCTTCGACAAGACACCTCAACAAGCGCAGACCGGCGAACCGGAAGCCGCATCAAGAGATTCTGAAGTTGCACCGGCCGGCGGCGAGTTCATTTCCACTAAAGAGCCGGGGAAGGCATGGATCTCCAGCGCAGCAGATTTGATCGACAATGACGTCTTTGAATCCAAAGCGAAGGCGTTGGCCCTGAATGCTAAAGGAGATTCGGCTCTTGCCGAAACCAATGCGAAACGGCGGGACGCCGCGGCGCGCCAGCTTGAGGCAATGGAGTCCGCCTATGAAGCGGGCACGGTGACGATCGATCAACTCCTCGAAGCGCAGCGGCGGCATAGCGAAGCGCAGATGGTCTACTACCAAACCATCCTGCAAACCGATTTGGATTCCGCCGACCACCGCCGCCTGCTTCATGAAGCCAATGTCGTCGTTGCCAAAGATGCCACGATCTCGGCTCGCCGCACCTGGCAAAAGGCATACGCAAAGTATCGGCAAGGCGTTCAAGGAGGCGAGGCCTCGGTCGAAGCCCAGGCTCGTGAGCAGTTCTACCAGTTCAAGCAGCAGTTCGAGCAAGCCAAACGTGGCTACCTGGAGGAACTCGAGCGGCAAGGCAAAGCGCCGAGCGAACGCACTTCTCAACGCGCACGCCAGCCGAAGACCGAAGCTGACAAGCGCATTCAGGCTGAGATGAATCGGGTTTCGATACTCGGTCCGATTGCCTCCGGTGAGACGCCGACGACTCTCGATCCGCCTGGCGACGAGGAAGTGTTGCGTGTCTGGCGGCAAAAACTCGTCCCCGCCGGGTGGCCGATCCCTAGCAAGATTACTCGCATCGCGAAGGAACTGGTCGCCACGTACACCGACCCACCGCGTATGTTTCCGTTGATCGGTAAAGCTGAGATGCACCACGCACACTATAAGTGCACGGTGACTTGCGAAGACGAGCAGGGAAAGAATAGCGAATCTGTATTATTTGTCGATCATCATCACCTGCACCTCATGTCCACGCTGCACCACACTCCACCGGCCAACACCAGTTCCAGGCCGGTCTTCGAGATTCGCAAGCAACTCGTGCAGCTCAGGCACTTTCAGATCCAACTCGCCCGTGAAAGAGTTAAGCTTGCCGACCTCGAGCAGCAGTACGCTGACAACCAGCGGAAGCAACTGGACATGGCCCAGGATGACGAAAGTGCACTTGCCGCGCGACGCGCCGAGATCGAACGCCAGAAGTGGCGAATCAAGCAACGAGAGCTTGAGCTGCAAGCAGCCAAGAACCTCTATGAGAAACAGGCTTCGAACGCCGAGTCATCGCCGGTCATACCAGTGGATAAGCATGATTAACCGCTCGAATTAGGTCTCTCTGCGTCTCCGTGCCTTTGCGACTCTGCGTTAGAATTCTGCCCGATTCCCTGCGGGTCAATTACTACTGCCCTGCCTGCTCGAACAACCGCTCCGTGCGCCGGCGGTTCTCGGCCGTGTACCGCCGGCAATCGTCCAAGAGCGCCTCGCGGCCGCTATAGCCCAATAGCCCCGCCAGCTTCGCGATCTCGCGTGCTTCTTCCGGCAGGTCATCGCGGGCCGTGGTGCTCATCAGCCGCAGTCGGGCTTGAATCGTCCGCAAGAAACGGAAGCTCGTCACGAAATATTCGTGATCGTCGCGCGAGAGCACCCCCGCCGCTTGCAGCGCGTGCAGCGCATCGAGCGTGCCGGGTAGTGCAATCTCCGGCATCTCGGCCGCATACTTGAGCACCAGCATCTGGACCAGGAACTCGATATCCACCAGGCCGCCGGGCCCGCGCTTCAGGTTACCCGGCGTTGCGGTGACTTCCAGCCGCTTGCGCATCTGCCAGATGCTGGCCACGTTCTGCGCGTTCCACTCGGGTCCGAAGGCGGCCTGTCGAATCGCGTCCATCGACAGCTCTGCCGCTCGCGGCGAACCATACACCACGCGTGCCTTGCACAGCGCCTGCCGCTCCCAGAGTTGCCCCTGTTCGGAACCAAAGTACCGCGAGAACTCGGCCAGCGACGTGGCCAGGGGGCCGCTCCGCCCGGTGGGTCGCAACCGCGGATCGATCTCATATAGCCGGCCGTACGGCCCAAGCTGACTGGCGACCTTAATGATCCGCTGCGCGAGCTCGCTGAAAAAGTGCTGGTTGTTGGTCGTCTCCTCGCGGCGCGAACGGCGCAGCGGCACCGTCATGCCGTCGCCTTCATACAGGAAGATCAAATCCAGGTCGCTGTAGTAATTCAGCTCGCGCCCGCCGAATTTGCCCATCGCCAGGATAATCAGTTCGCAATCCGTCCGATCGTCCCCTTCGTCCCCGACGGTCGGGCGACCCAAGCGTGCCACCAGCCTGTCGTACTCTCGCCGCGTGATCTGCTCCAGGCACACTTGGGCGATGTCCGACAGTGCGCCGGTCGTGGCTTCGATCTTCTCCTTACCCAGGATATCGCGGATGCCGACCCGCATTTGCTGCGCGTTCTTGAAGCTGTGCAGCGCCGGCTCGATGTCCTCGGCTCCGCGGCATAGCTCGGCCAGCGTGCCGCGCAGCACCTCCATTGTCGGCAGCTTGTCGAGCAACAAACTATCGAGCAGTTCGTCGAGCATGCCCGGGTTGCTGGTCAAAATGCCCGAGAGGTATTGGCTCGACGAGCACAGTTCGACATAGAGCTTCAGCGTGGGCGGGCTGAAGCTGAACAGCTCCCAGAGCACGCCCTTGCCACCCAGCGAGTCGCTCACCTTCGAAAGATCGTTGAGCGTCGAATCGGGGTCAGGCGTTTCGGCGATCGCGCGGAGCAGGGCAGGGGCGATCGCCGCCAGAAAGTGCCGGCACCGCCGCGTCGAGAGGAACCGAATCTTCTCGGTCGACAGCTCCATCAAGTTCCGATACGCCTGCCGCACATCGCGAAAATTGTAGCGGCCCAGAATCTCCGCGATTTGCTCTTCGCCCGGCTCGGGGTCCAGCACCAGGTCGCTTTCGGGCTCCGTGCGCGCATCATCGCTGAACGCGTCATGCAACAGGTGATCGAGAATCTTGCGATTAACCTCGGTCTTGTTCGCATAGTCGCTCTGAAACTGTTCGAGCGCCGTATTCTCCGCGTCGGAGTAGCCCAGGCGAATCGCAACTTTGCGCATCTCTTCCGGATCGCTGGGCAGCAGGTGCGTTTGCAGGTCGAACATGATCTGCAGCCGATGCTCGATCTTCCGCAGAAATGCGTAGTTCTCCTCCAGCAGCGTCCGCTCCTGGCCGGTCAGGCAACCGCATTGCTCTAGCTCGAGAATTGCTTCGAGCGTGTTGCCGGTCCGCAGCGCCGGCAGGTCGCCGCCGTTCAAGAGCTGCAGGAACTGAATCACGAACTCGATGTCGCGAATCCCGCCGTGGCCGGTCTTCACGTTCAGGCTGTCGGCCCCATCGCGATGCGTTCGATGTTCGATCCGCCGCTTGAGCGCCTTGATGCCCGTGATGTCGGCACGGCTCAGGTAGCGGCGATAGATCCACGGTTCGAGTTGCTCGAGAAACGCCCGGCCCAGGTCCAGGTCGCCCGCGATTGGCCGGGCCTTGACCATCATCTGGCGTTCCCAGGTGCGGCCAGTCGTGTCGTAATAATGGAACGCGGCGTCGAGCGCAATGGCCGTCGGTCCGGCGGCGCCTTGCGGCCTGAGTCGCAGGTCCACGCGATAGGCCGCGCCAAGTTCGGTCGCCTCGGCCAGCAGCTTCACCACTTCGCGCACCAGGCGCTCGTAATACTCACTGGCCGCGTGCTGCTGCATCGGGTCGGCCGAGCGCGGCGGCTCATAGAGAAACATCAAGTCGATGTCGCTCGAATAGTTGAGCTCCGTGCCGCCCAGCTTGCCGAGCGCAAGCACCACAAATCGGCCCGGCTCGCCGTCGCGCGCCGCCGGTTGACCCGGGCTGCGACGCGCGTTGATCCGCGCTCGCGCGCCTCGAACCGCGGCTTCGACGATCGCATCAGCCAGGTACGATATCTGCCGAGTGACCGTGCTCACGGGTTGGCCGCGAATGATGTCGCCATAGGCGATCCGCAGCGTTTCGCGACGTTTGAAGCGGCGCAGGGCCGCGGCCACGGCCGGATCATCGCCGGCCAGCATGTCGATCTCCGCGGCCAGCTCGCTGACCAGGTACTCGCGGGCGACCGGCTGTCCTTCGGTAATCCGCAGCAGGTCATAGCTTTCGCTGTCCTGAATCAGCACGTCGCTCAGGTGCTGGCTGGTGGCAAATATCTGCAACAGGATCGGCAGGGCTTCGGAGTCGCGCTCAAACAGCGTCGCCAGCGACAGTGGACTGCGGACGCTGTCGAAAAACCGATCCAGATTGTTGAGCGCCATGTCCGGATCGCTCGACGCCGGCAGATGCGCGGTGAGCTGATCGGCGATGGTGCCCATCAGGTCGAGCGTCACGCCGCTGGTGGCAATCCGCACCAGGTTGCCATGGGCGCGATCGGTTTGCCGAATGCCGAGCGAGCGAAGCCAAGCGTCCGCTTCGGCCGGCTGGTCCAGGTAGCGATGGATCTCTTCGACGAGCATCTGGCGGCTGCGATTCTGCTGACGGCTAACGATTCTGCTGGCGGCGAGACGGGCGGGACCAACCGACTTCGGACTTGTGAGACCAGACTGCCACACAACTATAGACTATAGACCTCCGGTCCCACGTGCGAAGTGACCACGCTGCCGAAGAGCGTGAACGCGTTCGCGTCGTACACGGCCACGTCCAAAAGCTGGCCGATCTGCCGGCGATTGCCGTCAAACACCACGATCCGATCGCACATCGTCCGTCCTACGAGTTGCACGACCGGCCTCTCATCCTCGCCATGCTTGATGGCGTTCTTGCTCGGCCCCTCGACCAGCACCTCGACCTGCCGGCCGATGAACGGCTGGTTGTCCTCTTCGCTGATCGCGTTCTGGATCGCCAGCAGCTGATTGTTCCGCCGCTTCTTCACATCCTCTGGCACGTCATCCGGAAACAGATCCGCGCTCTTGGTGCCCGGGCGTTCCGAATACTTGAAGATGAAGCTGTTCTTGAACCGCGACTCGCGCACCAGCTCCACCGTCTCGGCAAAGTCCTCGTCCGTTTCGCCGCAGAAGCCCACGATGAAGTCGCTCGTCACAGTCGCCTCGGGCACCGTCGCGCGAATCCGGCTCATCATCTCGCGGTATTCTTCGACCGTGTAGCCGCGCTTCATCATCTTCAGCATCCGGTTCGAACCGCTCTGCGCGGGCACGTGCAGATAGGTCGAAACTTTCGGCAGATCGCGCACCGCCTGCAACAGGTCGTCCGTCATGTCCTTCGGATAGTTCGTGACGAACTTCACGCGGTCGATGCCGGAAACGTCCTCGAGCGCCACGAGCAAATCGCTCAGTCGCCACATCCGGCCGTCCGCTTCGTGGCGATAGCTGTTCACGGTTTGGCCTAGCAGTGTGATCTCGCGGCAGCCTTCGCCGGCAAGCTGCCGGGCTTCGGCCAGGATCTGCGACGCAGGCCGGCTCTGCTCGGGTCCGCGCACGCTCGGCACGATGCAATAGGTGCAAAACTTGTCGCAGCCGATCATGATCCGCGCGAACGCCTGAAACGGCGTCGGCCGCATCGACGGATCGCGCAGCGGGTCGTAACTTTCGAAGCTCTGCTCGACCTCGTGCCGACTGCCGGCCTTGCGGTCGAGACTCACTTCGAGCTGCTGACCGTCGCCCGCGGCGATCTTTTCCAAGAGCTCGGGAATCTGATGCAGTTGGCCCGGGCCGACGATCAGGTCGACGTACGGCGCCCGCTCGAAGATCAGCTTCTGATCCTTCTGAGCCATGCAGCCCAGCACGCCGATGATTTTCCCCGGGTTATGCGTCTTGGCGTGTTTGAGCCGGCCGAGAGCACTGTAGATCTTGTCCTCGGCATGCTGCCGCACGCTGCACGTGTTGAACAGGATCGTATCGGCGTTCTTGGCCGAATCGGTCAGCTCGTAGCCCGCCTTGCGTAGCGAGGCCACGACCAGCTCGCTGTCCAGCATGTTCATCTGGCAGCCGACGGTTTCGATATAGAGCTGTTTGGCCATAAGTACGGGACAGGGCAGGGGTGCACGTGCGAAGTTGAAGCCCGGCGGGAGTTTAGCCTCCGCCGAAGCACCCTATTTTAGCCCACCGACTGGCACCTCGGCCAGACAGGAATTCGGCCGCGAAACGCTGCGTTAGGTAGGCCCGAACCGCTCGCCCGCGCGTACCGGATAACCCCGCAAGAACTCGCTCGCGCTCATCGCTTTCTTTCCGGCGGGCTGGACCGACTCGATTCGCAGAGCGCCATCGCCGCTGGAAATCACCAACCGATCGCCGGATGCTTCCAACACGATGCCGGGGTCGACGCCTTTCGTGTCGCCCGATTCCAGCCACACGCGGTCCAGAATCACCCGCAGCGGTTCGCCGCCAGTGCGATGCCAGAACGTGAACGTCCGCGGCCAGGGCTCGAGCGCCCGCACCTGGTCCTTGATGGCCACGGCCGCGCGGGTCCAGTCGATCGCCCCTTGCTCTTTCTTGAGCCGCGGAGCTTTCGTCACGAGCGCTGCGTCTTGCGGAATTGACTGGGCCGTGCCGGCTGCCAGTCGCGCGATCGACTCCATCACCAGCGGCACGCCAAGTTCCGCCAGCCGCGGTTCGACCTCGGCCGCGGTTTCATATTCACCGACGGGAATACCTCCCTGAGCGATCGCCGGCCCGGCGTCGAGCTGCGGGGTCATGTGAATCACGGTGACCCCCAGCTCCCGTTCGCCGTGCAGCAGCGCCCAATTGATCGGCGCTGCGCCGCGATACTTCGGCAGCAGCGAACCATGCAGGTTGATGCCCCCCAGCCGCGCGAGCTCCAGCACCTCGGGCTTCAGAATCTGCCCATAGTCGCACACCACAAGCAGATCAGGTTGATAGCTCGCCAGCACCATCCGCGCGGTCGAGGCGTTAATGCTCTCCGGATCGTGCACGGGCGTGCCGTGCTCGGTGGCGAGCGCCCGCATCGGATTGGGCGGCGTCTTGGTCCTGCCTTTCTGCGGTCGATCGGGCCGCGTGAACAGCGCACGCACCTCGTGGGGCGAATCGTAAATCGCCCGCAGCGTTGGCACCGCGAACGGCCCCGTCCCCATCATCACGATTCGCAATGATTCTTGCTCGCCTCTAGTCACTTATTCAACAGTCCTCTCTGATTCGTTCAAACCTGCGTTGAACCCAGCAAGTTGCCACCCAGCGTGGGATGACCAATACGTTTGTCCCCCACCACGTTAATTACGGCGGGCTTGCCTGAAGCCAGCGCTCGCTCGAGCGCCGGCACGATCTCGTCCGGCTTCTCGACGTGTTCGCCGTGGCAACCAAGTTCCTGGAAGATGCGGTCGTAGCGAATCCCAGGAATCATGTCGAACGGATCCGTCCGCCCCTTGAGCAGCGGCATCTGCTCGAAACTCGGACCCCACGAACTGTTGTTCCACAACACCGCAATGACTGGAATCTTGTACTTGGCGGCGGTCTCCATGTCCCAGCCGCCGATGCCCATCCCGCCATCGCCGATCACCGTGATCACTTGCTTACCCGGCCGGCCGAGCTGCGCGCCGATCGCCATTCCGATGCCGTGCCCCACCGGCGCAAGCGGCCCCGCGTCGACGATCTGCCCCGGTGCGCGCACCGTCCAGTGATGGCTGATATAGCCCGAGAGCGTGAAGCTGTCGACCACGACCGTCGCGTCCTTGGCGGCGACCTTCACCAGATCAGCGATCAGCCGATCGGGATGAATCGGCACTTCGCTGGAGGTCTTCGCCACACGCTCGCGAACGAGCGCCCGAAACTTTTCGCGCGCCGTGTTCACTTCTTCGCGCCAGGCGCTGTTCTTCGCCTGCGGAAAGTCGCGCTGGCGAGCTTTCACCGCGTCGATCAATTGCCGCAGCACGAGCTTCGGATCGCCGACGATGCCCACGTCCGCCGGCACTTGCCAACCGACCCGCGCGGGCGTGGCGTCGATCTGCACGTACGTCGCCTTATCGGTCCAAGTCGGCGGCTGGCCGAACTTCTCGCCGCTCCAGAAGCGGAAGCCGATCGCAATCACCAGGTCCGCGCGCCCCGTGAACGGCTTCTTCCAGGCGCCTTGCACAGCCAGCGGGTTCTCTTCAGAAAGCGAACCATGCGCCGCGCGACGTGTATACGTCGGCGATTGTGTCAGCTCGGCGAGTTCCGCGAGTTCCGCCGCTGCGCCACTCCAGAACACCCCATCGCCACCCACCAGCAGCGGTCGCTCAGAGTGTGCCAGCAGGTCGGCCACGCGCTCGATACTCCGCGAATCGCCCGCCGACCGCAGGTCGTCGACGCCATAGACCTTCGCGCCGGGAACCTGCTCCGTTTCTTCGCCCTGGTGATAGAGTACGTTCGTGGGAATCTCGAGGACGGAAACGCCCTGCGGCGGCAGCATCGTCTGGCGATAGGCCTGCCGGGTGTCGAACGAGATCCGGCTCCAATCGAGCACGCGATGTGTGAACTTGCTGAACGAGCGGCAGATGTCCGCGCCGTACGCCTCTTGGAACGACCCCAGGCCGTCTTCACCCATCGGATGCTGGCCGGAGATGCACAACACCGAGCTGCCGGTCAGCCCCGCCACGCACAATCCCGTCACGGCGTTCGTCAGTCCACAGCCGGCCGTGACGCAACATACGCCGGGCTGGCCGGTCACGCGGGCGTAACCGTCGGCGGCGTAGGCCGTGGCCTGTTCATGCCGCATGTGGATCAGCTTGATCCCGTTGTTGTTCAAGTTCGCCAGGATCGGAAACAGGTGCCCGCCGTTGATCGAGAACAGGTACTTGACCTGCTGCTCGCCGAGCACCCGGCCGATCAGCGTTCCGCCATCGACGACCGCCATGGGAAAGACCCTCCGCAAGAATTGCTGCACCGCTCGACATGCAGGAGACCTGCCGCGTCGCGCTCAATCTACCGCTCGCCGCCAATCGTCGCAATGATGCTGCAGTGCCGCAGTTGACTTTGGGTATGCTAGTAGCTGGACGCGCGGGTACGGTCTGTTACTGGCTTTCCGAGGCACTCGAGATGTGTCAGCAAGTCGTGTGGCGAATACTCTCCAGTGCCGCCCTGGTCGCGAGCCTTTACGCGGCGTACGTCGTGGGCGATGGCAGTAGTTCCGACGCAAGCGTGCTTGCCGCTTTCACGTTCGTCCTCGTGACAGCCACTCTCTGGGTACTTGTTGAAGCGAACGCCGAGGGACGTCGCTGGTTCGCGATTGGGGCCTCATGCGGGATTGCGGCGTCGTTGATCCTCATGCTCATTCGTGACCCAGGGATACTCGCATTCAACATCCTGGGCAAGTATTCACAGAACGAGATGGGGCCAGTCTTTTATTCGGGGTGGGGCAGCGCAGTGCTGACCGCCTGGCTGGCTATGCTGTGTGGCCTGGCCGGAGCAGCGCTGGGGATTCTAAGATCGCGCCGCCCGGGCGTGCCCATTGGTCTTGTGTGGTTTCTGATGTTCGCGGGCTTTTTTTGGCTGCGAACCTTGGCCGCCCACGAACGGCCAGATCCGGACGCGGTTGGACGGGTGACAGCCGAAAAGTGGCCGGGAATGACTCCTCACCGGCTCAACTTCTACTGATTTGCATCGTGCCGTCATTTCGTTGCCGCCCTTTTCCGCCCCGCTTGTTGCTTGCGATGCGCAAGCGTCTTCTTGATGTAGGCCGCAGCGTCGGGCGTCTTGCATGCCGTGTCGCCGTGATCGACTTCGACCTTGCCAATCCGCCTGGCTGCCGCGAGCGCGAGCTTTCGTAGTGCAGCGCTGCGCACCCCGATCGCGATCAGTGCGCCATTCATGCCGTAGCGGGTCCTGTTCGGCGCGGCATGGATGCGCTTCTCGATTTGCTCGACCAGCGGCTTGAAATACTCATCCTCAAGCTCGGCGTCGTTCATCGCCAGGCGCGCCGTAATGCTCCACCCGACGTACGACAGCAATTCGCCTTTGGCCTCGCGCCACTTGTCGGCTTTGCTCTTTCCATGCCTCGAACGGGCAATCACTCCGCCAACCGCATCTCCAACGACATGGTCTTCAACGTCCTTCATCCACCGGTTCAACTCGCCCGCCTTCAGCGCCGCCGGATCGGCGATCATCGTGGCCAGAATCCGGGCATCGTGGTTTTCGGTTTTCCACAATTCGAGCGCGAGCAGATGGTTCGTCTTCAGCCGCTTGGCGAGAATGTCGAGGTCCTTGTAGCTCACGCCAAACATCGGCCCACGCACGCCGTGCCGGCCGTAGGTTTTGCGAGTCTGGGCAGAACCGCGCGATTCGAGCTCGCGCAACAATGTTTCAGCATCCACTGGGGCTCTCCCTGCTCAGGCTGAGTTCATTTCAGAATTCTGCCCGCGCACCTCGCTTGCTACAATGCCCGGCTTACGGAGATCGAATCACCATTGCGTGTGTCATCTTGGTGAGTGCCTCATCTTGGAAACGCGGGCGGGCAGTATGAAACTGGTGATGTATCCGGCCGTCGAGCCGGAGCGGCTGGCAAGGATCGTGCGTGCGGCCGACCCGATCCAGGTCATCAATGCGGCTTCCACGGAACAGGCCGTCGCGGAAATCGCTCAGGCCGATTGCTTCTTCGGCAAGTTGTCGCCCGAGCTGCTGGCGGCCAGCACTCGACTTCGCTGGGTGCAATCGCCGACGGCCAGCCTCGAACATTTCCTGTTTCCCGAGCTCGTCGCCCATCCGCTGGTGCTCACCAACATGCGCGGACTGTACAACGACGTCATCGCCGAGCACGTGCTGGGCATGATGCTCTGTTTCACGCGGCATCTGCACAGCTATGTCCGGCAACAAATGAGCGGCCATTGGGCGCCGATCGGAGGCGAAACCCAGCGGCAATCGTTCGCGACCGGCCCCGGCGTACAGAGTACGATCGATCGGGCGCACCGGCAACTCGGCGACCTCTCAGCCGGCATTGTCGGCCTGGGGAGCATCGGCCGCGAGATCGCCTCGCGGCTGGCGAGCTTCGGGATGCGCGTGATTGGCGTCGATCCGATCGTCAACGATCGGCCGCCCGGCGTGGCCGATGTGCTGAAGCCGGCGCAACTCAACGAACTGCTCGCCGCGAGCGACTTTGTGATCATCGCCGCGCCGCATACGCCTGACACCGAGCAGATGTTTCGCCGGCAACAGTTTCAGGCGATGCGTCCCGGAGGAATTCTGATCAACATCGGCCGCGGAGCGATCGTGAATCTGGACGAACTGGTCGCCGCCTTGGCCGAGGGTGAGATCGCCGGGGCAGGGCTCGACGTCTTCGAAACCGAGCCGCTGCCGGCCGAGCATGCCCTCTGGAAGTTCCCCAACGTCCTCCTGACGCCGCACGTCGCCGGGCAAAGTCCGCGGATCGCCGAGCGGCATCTGCAACTGCTCGAAGAGAACCTGCGGCGATTCACCGCCGGCAAGCCGCTGCTCAACGTCGTCGACAAGCAGCGCTGGTTCTAACGCAGCACCAGGAAGTTCGGACGCCGCAAGTGGCCGCGCTGCGGCTCATCGGGCTCGGCGAAATAAGTTCCGGCCAGGCAAGTCTACGGCCGCACGCGATTGGACTCGGCGGCGTGCCGGGCCACGACGTCGTAGCACACGAACAGCCAGATAGCCGAAAACATCACGGTCATTGCAACTTCGAGCATGAAACTCTCGCGCGGCGGGGGAGGGCGGGTCGACCAGCCTGTCATCGGCTGCGCCTGCACGCACGCTCCAATCTTTCGCGCTCGGCCCGGCAGGGGCGATACGATCGCCAACCTCGCGGCCGACGCATCGCACCCGACCCGCAAACCTTAGCGAAATTGCTTTGCCTTGCTGGAGGCTGCCTGCAGCTTGGACTGGCGATCGAGATCGCTTTCCGCGCCGACCACCCAGCGTTCCAGCTTCTCGATCCATTCGAGAGCTTTGCGATCGTGCAATTCGACCTGCTCCAGCCCGGCGCTGTCGGCGGTCAGGCTCAAACGACGCACCTGGGCGGCGACGTCGAACAGTCGCAACGCCAGGGCATCGAGCCGGCCGGCATCATAGGCTTCTCGGGTCATAGTTTTGACCATTACTATGGGTTCGTCGTCTGCCCGGCAGCAAAAGCCAACGGCGGTCACAGCTTACGGCAAAACGCCTGCAATGTCGAGACAAGTACTGCATTTTCTCGATGCTACATATAGCTTGTCCGGCGCAAAATGGCCCAATATTTTGACCATAATTTGAGTTGTAATATGGCCACTTTCTGCCCTACGATGCTTCCAGTTGCAAGCACTTCACCCCTCAGAAATGCCCAAAAAACGAAGTCGCCGAATCGTGTCCCGAGATCCCATGAAACCCCGCAAAACACGTCCACACTCCCCGTTTCGCTCGCGGCGAGGCCAGGCCGGAAAACGCCTTGCCGGGCAGCGAGAGGCCGATCGCCCAACGCCTCGCCTCGACTCGCTCTGGGACCTGCCGACTTGGGACGAGATGGAAGAGCCATTGCCCGAAGTTGGGGATTTTTGGATCGAGCCCGACGACCGAGAGATTTGACCCGCCCCTGCGATTGCCGACACCGTCCAACGAATGAAGATTATCGCCCTGCCGGAGACTGCCATGTTACCGCAAGCCAAGATCGAAGAAGTGGAGAAGTTGCTCGCCGAGGGGAAGCTCTCGCAGCGGAAGATTTCCTTGCTGACCGGAGTTTGCCGGTCGATTGTCAGTCAAGTTGCCTCTGGCGAGCGTCCCGACTATTCCAGTCTGTTTGAGCCCGACGCGGAAAGTCTCGAGCCGAGCGGCGAGATCGAGCGCTGCCCCACCTGTGGTGCAAGGGTCTACATGCCGTGCCGGCTGTGCCACCTGCGCAGCTCGTCTGAGGAAGGCACACTCAAGCGATATCGCCGCCGCGCCAAGCAGAAAGCCTCGCGCCGCCTGCTGGCTGCAGTACTGCGCCGGCAACAAGTCGAGCAGGCGCTGGCCACCGAAGCGATTGATTCGGCTGCCAATCGAACCGAAACGAAGCCGGTCAACGACGGCCAGGAAGAGAAACCTTGACCCGCAGTTCTACAATAGTGCAGTTACACGCTGAGATTGCTGGAAAGGATGCGGTCATGTCCTACTTGCGTTTGATCAGTGACGAAAGCGAACTGGAGCGGCAACGAAAAGCCAGCGAGCCAGGCGCCGAGCAGCAACGCGAGGAGGCCGCGGCGCTCGACGCCTTCAGCCAGGTCGTGATGCGCGTGGCCGACACGCTGATGCCGACCGTGGTGAACATCCGCGCCCCGCGCGGCCAGCGCGGCGGATCCGGTAGCGGCGTATTCTTTACCCCCGACGGCTTTCTGCTCACGAACCATCACGTGATTCAGGGGCAGACCGAAGTCCGCGTGCGCACGAACGATGGACGCGAACTCGCCGGCCGCGTGGTTGGCGCCGATCCCTGGACCGACCTGGCGATCGTCCAGGCTGATAGCTCGGGCCTGCCGTTCGCCACGCTCGGCGATTCGGCGGCGCTCCGTGTGGGTCAACTGGCCGTGGCGATTGGCAGTCCGTTTGGTTTCGACTCGACGCTGACAGCGGGCGTCGTAAGCGCGCTGGGGCGATCGCTTCGCAGCATCACCGGGCACCTCGTGGACAACGTGATTCAGACTGACGCCGCGCTAAACCCCGGCAACAGCGGCGGCCCGTTGGTCGACAGCCGCGGCCACGTGATCGGCATCAACACCGCTATCATCCAATCGGCGCAAGGCATCTGCTTCGCGATTCCCATCAACGCCGCCAAGCACATCCTGCCGCAGCTCATGCAACACGGCCGCGTCGTGCGTGGTTACCTGGGACTGCACGGTCGCAGCGTGCCCCTGGCCCAGCCGCTGGCCCGGTTGCATCACCTGACGCAGGAGTCTGCCGTCGAAGTCGTGGCCGTGGAAAAAGATGCACCCGCCGACCAGGCCGGTATCGAAGCGGATGATCTGATCGTGTCGCTCGGCGACGAGCCGGTCACCACCGTCGACGACCTGCATCGCCTGCTCACGCAATTGCCGGTCGGCATTCCAAGCTCGGTGATGATTCTCCGAGGTCAGCGCCGATTGCAGCGATTCGTCCTGCCGGAAGAGTATCCTCACTGGGATCCGGCAAAGCGGTAGTAATCGACCAGGCCATTCTTCTAGTCCTTAAATCCGGGGAATATGTTCTCGCGGAACAACACGCATGGTCCGGCGCTGACTCCGGGCGGCGCCGCCGCCTATAATTCCCGCGGCGTGAATGAAGCACTTTTCAGCCCAGGCGAGGACCGGCCGTGATCGTAGGCGTACCGAAGGAAATCAAGCGCGACGAATATCGCGTGGCGCTGCTCCCTGTCGGCGCGGAAGAACTCGTCAGAGCAGGGCACCGCGTGCTGGTCGAGCAGGGGGCCGGGCTCGGCTCGGGACTTACCGATCAGCACTACGCGAAGGCGGGAGCCGAAGTGGTTTCCACCGCGGCGGAGGTATTCGCCGCGACCGACATGATCGTGAAGGTCAAGGAACCGCTCGAAGCCGAGTGGCCACTGCTCAGACGCGGCCAGACGCTGTTCACCTACTTTCATTTCGCTGCCGATCGCCGGCTGACTGAGGCCGTCCTCGCCAGCGGCGCGACGGCCGTCGCTTATGAAACCTTGCGCGACGACCAGGGCCGCTTGCCACTGCTCACGCCCATGAGCGAAGTCGCCGGGCGCATGAGCATCCAGGAAGGGGCCAAGTATCTCGAGCGCCCACAGATGGGACGCGGCATCCTGCTGGGCGGTGTGCCGGGCGTTGCGCCGGCGCACATCACGATCCTGGGCGGCGGGATCGTCGGCGCGAACGCAGCCAAGGTGGCCGCCGGCTTTGGTGCAGACATCGGACTGCTCGACATTAACATGGACCGGCTGCGTTATCTCGACGATATCATGCCGGCGAATGTCGACGTACTGTTCAGCGACCGGCACATCGTCCGCGAACAGCTCGAACGGGCGGACCTGGTGATCGGCGCGGTGCTGATTCCCGGCGCGAAGGCTCCGCGACTGATCGAACGCGACGACCTCAAGCTGATGAAGCCCGGCAGCGTGATTATCGACGTGGCCATCGATCAAGGGGGCTGCGTGGCCACGAGCCGCCCCACCACGCACAGCGAGCCGACGTTCATCGTTGACGAAGTCGTGCACTACTGCGTCACGAACATGCCCGGCGCCGTGGGCCGCACGAGCACCTACGCCCTGTGCAATGTGACGCTCCCCTGGGTGCTGGCCATCGCTGCGCGCGGTATCGAGCGCGCCGCCACAGAACTTAAACCCGTCGCGCACGCCGTGAACATCATCGGTGGCGAGGTGACCAACGCGGCCGTAGCCCGAACGTTCGACTTGCCGTACGTAAACCGCTTCGGGGCGTGAAAAACGGTGCCAGGAAACTTTTCCCGGAAACGGTTCGTGGCACCGTTTTCAAATTGGCACCGCTTTAAAATTTCAGCGGCCATAGAAGCCCCGCGTGATCGGACCAGCGAACAGCATCAGCAGGATGCCGAGTGGCGCCGTTCCCAGCGGTCGCAACAATAGCCAGGCGATGATGCCGATTGAGCCAACCGCCATCGCCAGTCCCGAGAATCTCACAAGGACATTGAACAACTCGCCCGGTCGCACTAACGTTCTCCTTCTTGCGATGAAATGAAAAAGGTTCGGGGTGTGAGCAGCATCCGCGGACACTCCCCACACCCCGGCGCCTTGGCATAGCGGGTTACTTCGCCACCTTCTCCTGGGCGAGTTTCAGTTTGGCCGCCGTCTGCGTGTCCTGCGGCTCGGCCTTCACGATCTCTTCGAGAAGCGGAATCGCGTCCCGGTAGCGCTCTTGCTCAAGATAGGCGTAAGCCAGGCCGTAGGTGCCCGCATTGACGCCCGAACTTTTCTTGAGCATGTGCTCCCAGACCTTGATCGCGCCATCGAGGTCCCCTTCCGCCCGCAGCACACGTGCGAGCCCGTTGAGTGCGCCGCCGGCGTCGGGATCTTTCTTGAGGACGACTTCGAAGTGCGGTTTCGCGGCCGCGGCATCGCCGCTGTTCAGCAGTGCCCAACCCAGCCCATTCGAAATGTTCGGATCGCCAGGCTTCTCCTTCAGCAGCTTCTCAAAGATCTCGCGGGCTTCAGCGTTGCGACCCTGGTTAAAAAAGCGCCAAGCCTGCATGAACTCCTCGTTCGACGCCGAAGCCTCGGCGGGCTCGATCAGTTGCCGCAACTCCGCGGGAAGCTGCCTGGCTTTCGCCGCGGCGAGCATTTGCTGGGCGCTGTCGTCCCTTCGCCGGAGTCGACGACCTTCTTGGCCCAGCGTTCGGCGTTCTTCCAGTCCCCTTCGAGCAAGTACACCTTGGCCAGGCCATACCAGGCGGCCGAGGCGGTGGGAGCCGCCTTGAGCAGATACTTCTTCGCGTCCTTGTAATTGCGATCAAAGAGCGCGATCTGCCCCAGGCCATTCAGCGCCGCCGCATGCCTGGGTTCCAGCGCGATCACCTTCTTGAACGCTTCGGCCGCTTCCTTGCGCCGCCCCGTATTGAAGTTGCACCAGCCGAGGCCATTCCAGGCATTGGTGTTTTTCGGAGCAAGCTTCACGGCGGCAGCAAATTTTTCGCGGGCCGCCTCGGGATCTTGTTGCCAGAGAGCCCAGCCCTGCTGCGCAAGTTGGGCCGACTCGTCCGCGGCCACCGCCGAATCGGCAGTGCCGCTCCAGAGCACGAGAGTAAGTCCCGCCAGACTTAACGTCGCCAGCAGGGCCAATCCTCCAAGTGTGATGAGAATAGTTTTCCGCCGATGACGTTTCCGTTCCTCGCTCTGCAGCGACCTGACTAGTAAGTCGTCGCCTCGCTGCATTGCCAGTTCAAGTCGGTCGTCATCGGTGGCCGCGGCGGCACTTCGGCCAACCCGCGAACTTTTGTTATGCCAAGCGCGCATGGGGGCCCCCGAGTCATCAATGGCGAGTGCACAGGCGAGCGAAGCGGCCGCCCCGCGCTGGTGCGCTCACTTACGCCAGAGAACGATTCAAATACGTTTGATCAGCCGCGCGGCTTCCTCGGCGTTCGATTTGCCCGGCTCGACCGCATCGAGCAGGTTGCCGCGCACACGTTGTGTTTTGGCGATCTCGCCGCGAATGGCTTCGATCACCTTGTCGAGTCGCGAACGCACGGTCGGGTACGACACGCCGACCTGCTCCGCGATTTCTTTGAGGTTGCCACTGGCCAGCACGAACATCTCGACAAACCGCTGATGCTCGACCGGCAGCCCGGCCAGCCGCGACATACCAAACGCCCCGTTGACGGCCACCTGGCAGGCGTCGCACGTCATTTCGCTGACGTGCATGGCCTGGCCGCAGTAGGGACAGTCGTTGCCGACGGGTCGTGGCTCGGGGCTCGCATTCATGGGTTTCTCGGCTCTTCGAGAGGCCGTAATGTTCATTCGTGAATGCCTTATATCCCACAGACTAAATAAAATCAACATTCACGATGAAAACTATCCATGAAATCAATAAACGCGGCCTGTTACGTCACAAACCGTCCACCAGCCTGCCGAGAGCTGTTGACGCTCCGAAGGTTCCGCTGGGCCGGATCGCAAGTTCGCCACAAAAGCATCGCCAGCCGCGCTGGCCTGCTTTTTCTGGCGGCCAATTGGAATGCGGCAACAAGGCCGGCACGACGGAGGCGCAAGAGTCCGCGCCCCAGACGTTTAAGAAGTGCTGCCCATCGACATCACGAACAGCATCCCGCTGATGACGATGCCGAGGAGCAGCAGCAGTTCGTCGAATAGCATGGGGATCGCTGACGGTAAGGTTGGTTCGCAGTCGGGGCCCCCGCCGGGCCTTTAGCCAAAGCGTAGGTCGCCAATCGCAGCCACCGAGGGCGCCCCCAGCCAAGTGCAAGTCACCGCTTTGGAATAAATGAGGTCGGAAAGGTCGAATTATTGGGGTCAGTCGTAGGGGTTTTGCCGCGCCACGACCCGGCCGAATGACGCCTATTTCCTTGATTTTCCCTGTTGGGACAAATAGGCTAAATCTTTGGCCGAGTCGCGTCGCCCGCTTCGGCGGCGGCGGGGTGCAGCGAGGCACGATTCGCACCCCCCCCCCTGGCGCACCCCCTCTCAACTGACACGGCACTTGGAAAACGGAATCATCGGGACTAGAGATGCTCAGGCAACTTCGTTCGCTCGTTGTTCGCTCCGGCCTCGTGGGGGCCCTGCTGCTGATTTGCTCGGCTCAGCCGGCGCACGCCGGAACGCTCGTGACCATCAGCACCAACATGGGCGACATCAAGGTCGATCTGTTCAACGAAGTCACGGTCCAGACGGTCGACAACTTCGTCAACCTGATCGCCGCGGGTCGCTACACAAACACGATTTTCCATCGCGTTGACGACGACTTCATGATCCAGGGCGGCGGATTCGACCTCAACTTCAACGCCATCCCGAACAACGGCCCCATCGCGCTCGACTACCAGATCAAGAACCGCCGCGGCACGATTGCCATGGCACGTCAAACGCAACCGAACACCGCCACCAGCCAATTCTTCATCAATACGGTCGACAATTCCGCAGGCCTGGGTCCTGGCGGATGGTCCGCCGACGGTTACACCGTCTTCGGCTGGGTCGTGGACGGCATGGAAGTGGTCGACGCGATCGAGGCAGTGCCCATTTATCAATTCGCCTCCCCGTTCGGCGAGTTGCCCTTGCGCAACTATATCTCGGGCGCCGAAATTCAGAACTCGAACAAAGTCATCATCCAATCGATCTCCATTGCCGAGCAGCATCCCTCTTATCAAAACCCCATCTTTGCGCCCGACACCAACAACGACGGCAACCTGAATAGCCAGGATGCCCTGCTGATCATCAACTCTCTGCTCACCGTCGGCTCCGCACATGACGCCAACGCCACTTACATCACGGACACCTACAAGTACTTTGATGCCAACGGCGACGGGCGCGTGAACTCGCAAGACCTGCTGCTGGTGTTCAACGCGATCCTTTCCCAAAACGCGGCCGCATCCCTCGTGGCCTCGCCGATGGCCTCGCCGATGGCCTCGCCGATGGCCTCGCCGATGGTGGTTCCCGAGCCAGCCACCTGGAGCCTGCTGCTAACCGCGCTCGCGTCGCTGGGATTCGTCGGCTGGCGACGCCGCAACCGCCGAGCCGGCTAAACTCCCGCATTTCCTCGCGCTTCGGTACCGTCGTCTGCCCGCTGGCAGTCGGACCTCCCGCGCTGCATAATGGTCGCTCGCGGAGCCGCTCGCTCCCGCGCTAGCCCACCGATCACGCACCTGAGGACCCACCCGCCATGAAATTCCTGCTTCCGCTGCTGGTTGCCGCCGCTATCTTCGTTGTTCCCGCAGTCTCGCTCGCCGCGGATAACACACCGCCCGAAGGCTTCACTGCGCTCTTCAATGGCAAGGACCTCAGCGGCTGGAAGGGCCTGGTCGGCAACCCCGTGACCCGCGCCAAGATGAGCCAGGACGAAATGTCCAAGGCCCAGGCGGAAGCCGACCAGCGGATGCGCGACCACTGGAAGGTCGTCGATGGCGTTCTCATGTTCGACGGCCAGGGCGATAGCCTCTGCACGGTCGAGGACTACGGCGATGTCGAGATGTTCGTCGACTGGAAGCTCGAACCCAAGGGCGACACCGGCATTTACCTCCGCGGCGCCCCGCAGGTCTCGATCTGGGATCCCGCCGTCTCGGCCCCGGAACCCGGCATCGGCTCGGGCGGTTTGTTCAACAACCAGAAGCATCCTTCGCGTCCGACGGCGCTGGCCGACAAGCCGGTCGGCGAGTGGAACACGTTCCGCATCAAGATGGTCGGCGACAAGGTTACCGTGTGGCTCAATGACAAGCTGGTGACCGACAGCGTTGTGCTCGAAAACTACTGGGAGCGCGACAAGCCGATCTACCCGACTGGCCAGATCGAGTTGCAGAACCACGGCAACACGCTGTACTTCAAGAACATCTATCTGAAGAAGCTCGACTAGTCAGCTCGCGCCCAGCTTCTTCCAGATCGTCTTGGTGATTGCCTGTCGCACGTCGGCGATGCCGTCCCATGGATCGCGCTTCAGGTTCTTGAGCCGTGCCGGCACGTTGGCAAGCGTGAACTGAGCGGCGGAGCGAACGTGCGCCAGTTCATCCCACGAGATTGGCATCGACACGGGGCAGCCATCCTTCGCCCGCGTGGAGTAAGCCGCGATCCAGGTGGCGCCGCGCCCGTTGCGCAGATAGTCCAGATAGATCTTCCCACCGCGGGCGGCCTTCGACATGTTCGTCGTGTACCGCTCCGGATCGGCTAGCGCAACCGCGCCGGCCACGTCGGCGCAAAACTGCTTGGCGTCGTCCCAGTCCGTGCGGCGATCGATTGGCACGACCACGTGCAGCCCCTTGCCCCCCGTCGTTTTCAGAAAAGTCACGAGCCCCAGGTCGGCGAAGAACTCGCGGATCTGCCGCGCGCTTTCCACCACGCGTTTCCAGGGCAGACCTTCGTCCGGATCGAGATCGAAGACCAGCCGGTCCGGTCGCTCGACGTTGTCGGTGCGCGAACCCCAGACGTGAATCTCGAGCGTGTTCATGTGCACGAGCGAGAGCAACCCGTCCAGATCCTGCACCACGGCATATTCAATCTTCTTCCGCTTCTCGGCAATCACGATCCGGCCAAGTGCCTCGGGCATCCCCTTGTCGGCATGCTTCTGATAGAAGCACTGCCCACGGATGCCGCCCGGACAGCGCACCAGCGTGAGGGGCCGCGCTACCAGGTGTGGCAGAATCCAATCGGCGATGCTCGCGTAGTACCCTGCGAGTTGGCCTTTCGTGACGCCATCATCCGGCCAGAGTACTTTTTCCGGATGCGTCAATCGCACGCTCTTGAGAAGATCCGGCATGGCATTGTTCCCATTGCGTGAGGAGGCCTTGCTCACGGAGTTACTTTTCGACGAGGCGTTCGGCACTTGCTTCAGTGGCACGGGGCGTTCGCGGCGCACGTCCTTGGCGGCTTTATCCTCGCGCAGCCCCAGGTACGCCGGATGCCGCAGGTGCCCATCGCGTGTCCACTCTCCAAACGTGACCTGGGCCACAAGTTCCGGCTTCACCCAGTGGACGGCGCGTGCCTGGCCGGTGCGGCCAGTGAGATCAACGAACGGCGACTTGGCCTGCTCGAGCTTCGCCAGTCGCTTTCGCAATTCTTCCAGCACACGGTCGCTGAAGCCGGTCCCTACGCGGCCCGCATAGCGCAACTCATGTTCTTCGTCGTAGTAACCGAGCAGCAGCGCGCCGAAACCCACACGCGAACCGGCCGGCGGCGTGAACCCGCCAATCACGAACTCTTCGCGATGCGCGCACTTCACCTTGACCCAATCGGTGCTGCGGCCCGGCACGTATGGCCGATCGCGGCGCTTGCAGATGATCCCTTCCAGACCGCGCTTGCAAATCTCCTCATAGAATTCCGGCCCCTGGCCGGCGAGGTAGCCCGCGTCGCGGATCGGGCTCTTGGGGTGCGTTGCTACCGTGGCCAGCAGCTGCTTCCGCCCATCGAGCGGAACTTTCATCAGATTCCGCCCATCGAGATAGAGCAGATCGAAAACGTAGTACACGAGCTGGCCGGCTCGACTTTCGGAGAACGCGTTCTGCAAGTCCTGGAAACTGGAACTGCCATCGGCTGCCAGCGCGACAACTTCCCCGTCCAGTACGGCGGAGCCAACACCGAGCCCTCGCGCAGCTTGCACCAGGTGCGGAACGCGAGCGGTCCAGTCGAGTCCGTTGCGGCTGGAGAACGTGACGTTCCGCCCCTCGATGCGGCAGATCATCCGATAGCCATCGAACTTGATCTCGTTCAGCCAGTTGTCGCCGGTGGGCGCCGCTTTCACGAGCGTGGCGAGTTGCGGCTTGATCCTGGCCGGCATCGCCATCTTCTTGGCCGTCGTCAGTTCGGCGAGCGCAGCCTTGCGCGACTTGGGGTCGGACCGAGTTGCTGCGCTCACTTTGTGAGCCGGGACGTTCCCGTTGCGCGAAAACTTGCGAGTGGACGACCAGCGGCGACTGCCCCCTTTGCCGGCCGCGATCTCGTCCATTGTGCGGCCCGTCGCGACGCTGTTCGGCTCCCGCTCCAGGATGCCGTCCTCGTCCCCTTCGATCGCTTCCGCGTCGCGGACCTTGAACAGAAACCACGGCTCCTTGCCGTGGTCGCTTGCCGGTGCGCGTCCGCCGCTGCGCTTCACCAGCACCCATTCGCCCCGCAACTTGTCGCCGTGCAGCGTGAAGTGCAGCTTGCCCTGGCGATACGCGGCCGCCGGGTCTTCGTCCATCGACCAGGTGCCTTGATCCCAGAGCATCACGGTGCCGCCACCGTACTCACCCTGAGGAATCGTCCCCTCGAACGAACCGTACTCCAGCGGATGATCCTCGACGTGCATCGCCAGGCGCTTAACGCTGGGATCGACACTGGGGCCTTTCGGCACGGCCCAGCTCTTGAGCACGCCTTCGATCTCCAGGCGGAAATCGTAGTGCAGGTGACTCGCGGCGTGCTTTTGAATGCAGTACGGCCACCCGTGCCTGGACCGCGTACTGGGCTTGTTCGCAGCGGCGCTCTTCGCGCTGGCGGTGCCACGCGGCTCGGTGGTCTTTTGAAAATCGCGTTTCTGGCGATAACGTATCAGCGACATGGGCTTGCGCTCAAACCGTCCGGTGAGCTTTTCGACCCCTCACAGCACCCGGTGAGAAACAATCCACAGGGGCAACTATTATGCCACGTGCGGCGTTTCCGCGGCGGCTGATTTCCGCGCGGAGTACTCGCCCAGCAAGCCCAGCAGCGAGCCGTCGATCGGCTTCGCCAGGCAGGCATCGCAGCCCGAGAGCCGGCTCTGCTGGAGTTGTTCCGGCCGTGCATCGGCCGTGAGTGCCACGATGAATCCTTGATAACCTTCGCCGCGCAAGCGTTCCGTGGCCGTGAACCCGTCCAATTGCGGCATCTGCACGTCCATCAGAATGACGTCAAACGGCATGCCGGCCCGCTCGGCGGAAAGCGCCGCCTGAATGGCCCGCTCGCCGTCCTCCACGGCGAGCACGTCGGCGCCGGCCTTGCCGAGAATGAACGAAACCAGCTCACGGTTATCGGGACTGTCGTCCGCCACCAGCACTCGGCGGCCTTTCAGCACAACCAACGGCGACGGCCCGAGGTCGCTCGGACTTGCGGGCGAACCGAGGTTTTCGTAACGCAGTGCATGACTGCCGGCCGCGATCGAGACGATGAACGTGCTTCCCTGACCTGGGGCGCTTTCGACGTGGATCTCGCCCCCCAGCAGATTCGCGAGTCGCCGGCTGATCCATAAGCCCAGCCCACTCCCGCCATACAGCCGGCTCGTCGATTCATCGCCCTGGGCAAACGGATAGAACAGCTTGTCGATCTGGCGCGGCGTCATGCCGATGCCCTCGTCTCCAATGCGGAATTCCAACAGCGGATTCGCCCCGTCGCCGGTGTAAGTAGCTCTCAGTCGTATCGCGCCTTGCGAACTGAACTTGATCGCGTTGCTCACCAGATTGAGCAGGATCTGCCGGAGCCGCATCGGGTCGGTGATGATCGAGCGCGGCACGCAGTCGCCAACTTCGACCTCTAGTGCGATGCGCTTGGCGTCGGCCCGGACCTGCATGAGTTGCACGACGTCGCTGACGATCCGCCGCGGCGAACAGGGAACCAGCTCCACCGCGAGCTTCCCCGATTCGAGTTTCGAGAGGTCGAGAATGTCGTCCACCAGTTTGAGCAGATACTCGCTATTGCGGCGAATCGTCCGCGCGGCCTTGAGATGTTCGGCATCCGTCAAGCTGCCAATCAACACGTCGGCATAGCCCAGGATGGCCGTCATCGGCGTGCGGATTTCGTGACTGACCGTGGCCACCAGGTTGCTCTTGGCCGCGTTGGCGTCTTCTGCCTCGGCCCGCGCTTTCTGCAGTTCTTCGGCCTGCGAGTGTAACTCGTCGCGGATGCGTTCCAGCCGCTCGGTGTACCGTCGGAAGTTGGTCGTCCGTTCGCGAAATTCCACATCCAGCAAGCGATTGGCATCTTCCAGCCGGGCCTGACTGATTGCCGAGTTCCAGGTTTCCCGCTCGGCCAGGCGAATCACCAGCACGAGCGCCGCAACCTCGAGTAGCACAAACGCCAAACGCTCCCACGCTTGTTGGGCGGCATTGGCGTTGGGCGACCACAGGCTGCCGTGCCCCAGGTTGTGCAGCAGCACCAGCAGCGCCGCCACCACCAGCACCCGCCAGTCGCGATAACAGGCCAGGATCGCCAGCGAACCAAACACCGGAAAGTGGCTGCCCGTGTGACCGGCCGAGAACTGAAAGAGCAGGGCGGCCCAGATCATCTGGCAGACCGCCACGATATACCGCGTCGGACGCGCGCCGGGCCAGCGCCAGATCGACACCAGCGGGATCAGCGTGGCAAACGTTCCGAGGACCGTCACTGAGCACAGCGGCGAGCCCGCGAAGAATGTGTCGGCAAATTTCGGCCAGCGTGGATTGGCCGGCGCGATCCAAATCGCCGCGGCGATGCCGGCCAGCCATTGAGCCACAAACAGCCAGGCAAATAGCCGATCGGTGCGGCGGCCAATCGCCAACGATTGTTGGGCGACCAGTTCGCCAGCGCGATCTTGCGCAAGGTCGTACGTTCGACTTAGAGCCGATGCGGCAGTCACGTCAAGATATTCCCCGAACCAACGGTCGCACGGAGCGATCTCTGGCCGATGGTTGAATTTTCACGCGTCCAGGAGTGGCATCGTGCGGGAACGACAGGTTGTGACATGCGCGATCCGCACTCCCCAAGCCTAGGTCGAGAGCGACCATCGCTCCGGTGTCGTGTCCTATCAGGGTCGCCGCGACGGGCCAATCGAGGCCTGTCTGGCGCGAATGTTCCGAATGAACGGAACCTGCGGCACGGTTGGTGACGCGAGTTTGACACACACATTCGCGCAACCTACCGTTTCAGAGCCTTTTTCTCACACTCTTCTCGACCACCGCTCCCGGCGTGCTCGCGGTGTCGACCGAACAACGTGGAATCGCCCGATGCAGGTTCTTGTCGTCGATGACAACCCGATCGCGGTCGACATGTTGGAGAACACGCTGCGCCGCGCCGGCTATGACGTGGTGACTGCCAGCAGCGGCCGCGCGGCCCTCGAGATTCTCGATAGCGGAGCCTGCCAACTCGTCATCACCGACTGGGAAATGCCCGAGATGACGGGCCTGGAGCTCTGCCGGCGAATCCGCTACCTGAGCACGCTCAACTATATTTATGTGATCCTGCTCACGGCGCGGCACGACGCGTCCGACTCGATTGAAGGCATGACCGCCGGGGCCGACGACTTCATCGTCAAGCCGTTCCAACCCAGCGAACTTGTCCTGCGCGTCAAGGCTGGTGAGCGACTGCTCGCGCTCGAAACGCGCGAACTGCTCATTTTCGCGCTGGCCAAACTGGCCGAATCGCGCGACAGCGACACCGGGGCGCACCTGGAACGCGTGCGCACCTATTCGCGGATCATCGCCGAGTACCTGCTCAAGCTGCCCAAGTATCGCGACCAGGTGAATGCCGAATTCGTGCGGCTGATCTATCTTACCAGCCCGCTGCACGACATTGGCAAAGTAGCCGTGCCTGATCAGATCCTGCTCAAGCCAGGCCCGCTCACGGAAGAAGAATTCGAGGTGATGAAGACGCACACCACGCGCGGCGCCGAGACGCTCGACGCGGCGCTCAAGCAGTACCCCTCGGCCCGCTTCCTGCGCATGGCCCGTGACATCGCCGCTAGCCATCACGAGTGGTACGACGGCTCGGGCTATCCGCGCGGCCTGGCGGGCCAGGCCGTTCCGCTCTCGGCGCGGATCGTCGCCCTGGCGGATGCCTACGACGCACTGACCAGCAAGCGTGTGTACAAGGACGCCTTCACGCACGACAAGGCTCGCGCCGCGGTGATCAAGGGACGCGGAACGCACTTCGACCCCGATGTGGTCGATGCCTTCCTGGCGAACGAAACCAAGTTCGTCGCCGTGCAGCAAACGCTGTCCGATGAAGCGCCGCTGCAGACCGCACTGCTGCAGGTCTGACATCTCGTTGGCAATCAACTGAGTATCGACGCGTCTACCCGCGGACTTAAATCTTTCGCGGCAGATATTCTCGCACGGACTGCTGGCCGCGCGGCGCGCGACTAAGTGGTAAACTACCCCTGGCCCACCACTCGCTCTCCCACCTTTATCGCCCACCGGAGGAACTGTCGTGCGTAAACTGATTCTGGCTGGCTTCCTGGCCGTCGCCGCGTGCGGCGCTGCAGTTGCCCTGGCCGCAGAAAACATCTCCCCGGAAACTGGCCCCCCCTGCCAGATTCCAGTCACCAAGGCCTATCGCATCAAGCCGGGCTTCTGTCCCCAGGCTCTGGTGCGCATGATCCCCGCCGCGGTTGGCCCGGCCTGCTGCGGTTGCGATTGCGGTCCCTACGGTATCCCGCCGATTTACGCCGCGGGCCAGAACGTGCTCGTCCGCCAAACTCCCGAAATGCAAGAACGCGTCGCGGAGTTTCTGACCGAACTGGGCGCCTGGGAACCGATCAAGAAAACGAAATACTAGGGCGTCCGAGCAACTTTCGTGGATTGCCGGCGCTCGCAGGTGGCGGGGCGCTTACGCCGCTGCACGCGGGGCACTATAATCAGCGGCTTATCACTCGCTTGTTGCTTCACCGCTTAAAAAGCCCACGGCGCTCGTGATCTCGCCCGCTCTGCTTCCGGTTGCCAACGAACTCCGCCGCCTGCTGGGTGACGAGAACGTCCTGGCTGCGCACTCAGACCTCGTGGTTTACGAGTGCGACGGCTTCGTGATCGAAAAGAACTGCCCGGACGTCGTCGTCTTTCCGCGCAACACCGCAGACGTCGCGCAGGTCGTCCGCCTCTGCAACGAGCACGACGTGCCGTTCCTGCCGCGCGGCGCCGGCACCAGCCTCGCCGGCGGCTGCCTGCCCGTCGGCGGCGGGGTGATGATCGTCTTCACCCGGATGAAGCAGATCCTCGAAATCAACCTCCGCGATCGCTACGCCATCGTGCAGCCCGGGGTCGTCAACGTCTGGCTCACCAATGCCCTCAAGGGCACGGGCTATCACTACGCTCCGGATCCATCAAGCCAGGGCGCCTGCACGATCGGCGGCAACGTGGCCACCAATTCCGGCGGCCCCCACACGCTCAAGTACGGCGTCACGGTAAACCACACGCTGGGGATCGAAGCCGTGCTGGCCGATGGTTCGATCGTCCAGTTCGGCGGCCCCGTTGAAGACGCGCCGGGCCTCGACCTGACCGGCGCGCTCGTGGGCAGCGAAGGCACGCTCGCCATCGTCACTAAAATCTGGGTTCGCCTGACCAAGAATCCCGAGGGCGTCCGCACGCTGTTGGGCGTGTTCGATTCGGTCGAAGACGCCACGAACTCGATCAGCGAGATCATTGGCGCGGGGATCATTCCCGCCGCGCTCGAAATGATGGACCAGGGCATTCTGGCCGCGGTCGAAGCCGCGTTTCACTTCGGCTTCCCGCTCGATGCTCAGGCCATTCTACTGATCGAAGTCGACGGTCTCGAAGCCGGCCTCGATTCACAGCGAGACGAGATCATCGAGCTCTGCATGAAGACCGGTGCTCGCGAAGTCCGCCAGGCTCGCGATGCCGCAGAGCGGCTGCTGCTCTGGAAGTCGCGCAAGCAGGCCTTCGGCGCCGTGGGCCGCTTGAGCCCCAGCTACTGCACGCAGGACGGCGTCGTCCCCCGCACCAAGCTCCCGCATATCCTGAAGCGAATTACCGAAATCAGCGCCAAGTACAGCATCCGAATCGTCAACGTGTTCCACGCGGGCGACGGCAACATCCATCCGATTCTGCTGTTCGACGAGCGCGACGCCGAGCAGGTGTCGCGCGTCCTCAAGGCCAGCGATGAAATTCTCGAAGAGTGCATCGCCTCGGGCGGCAGCGTCACGGGCGAGCACGGCATCGGCGTTGAGAAGATCAGCCTGATGAACAAGCTGTTTACCCCAGACGACCTTGCCGCGATGACGCGCTTGCGAATGGCCTTCAACCCCACCGGTCGCTTGAGTCCTGCCAAGATGCTCCCCACGGCCGGCGCCTGTGGACTGGAACAAGTGCACCCCGGCCGCCGAGCGGCGATGTGATGGGTGCCACCATGACAGCCAACTCCACTGCCGCCAAATCCACTGCCGCGAAATCAACCGCCGCCGTGGGTCAGCCGTTACCCCTGGCCGAAACGCACACGCCTGCCGACCAGGCGGCGCTCTCCGCGGTACTGGCCGATGTCCACACTCGCGGAGTGGCGGCCTACCCGATCGGTGGCGGAACAAGCCTCGACTATGGCCTCACGCCCGCCACACCCGGCGTCGGCGTCATTCTTACCAGTCTCGACCGCGTGATTGACTACCCGGCGCGCGACATGACAGTCACGGTCGAGGCCGGCATCACGCTCGACGCGCTGTCCAAGACGCTCGTCGCGGAGCGCCAGTGGTTGCCGGTCGAAGGGCCCCAGCCGCACGTGGCCACGCTCGGCGGCCTGATGGCCTCGGCCTGGAGCGGTCCACGCCGCTATGGCTACGGCACGATGCGCGACTACGTGATCGGTATGACCGCGGTCGACATTCGTGGCGTGCCATTCAAGGCCGGCGGACGCGTGGTGAAGAACGTCGCGGGTTACGACCTTTGCAAACTGCTCACTGGCTCGTTGGGCACGCTCGGCGTGATCTCACAAATCACGCTCAAGACGCGACCGGTTCCCGAACGGACCGCGCTCTTATCCTGCGAACTGCCGAGCTGGGAACTCGCCGAGCGTCTGCTGGCCGCGGTCATCGATTCGCGCACCACGCCCGTCGCCGTCGAACTGCTCACCGGCCCGCTGTGGCGCGAGCACCCCAGCCTCGGCATGCTTACTGCCGGAAGCATGGGCCGGTTGGTCGTGGCCCTCGAAGGCACTGCGCCCGAAGTCGACTGGATGCTCGGGCAACTGGCGGCCGAATGGCGCGAGCTGGGCGTCCCGACCGCGCACGTCATCGTCGGCGATGCTGCGACCAAGCTCTGGGAAACACTTAACGAGTTCGCGGGCTTTCCCGACGCGCCGCTGGTGCTGAAGGGCAGCGTGCCGCCAAGCCGAGTGACTGAATTCATCGCCACGCTGCAAACGGTCGATCCCCAGGCCTCGATTCAGGCCCACGCCGGTAACGGGATCGTCATTGCCCGGTTCGAGCAGTTCTCGCCGGGCGACATCTCGGCCGCGATGCTCAGTCGTTTACGACCGGCCGCGCAGCGCTCGGGCGGCAGCGTGATTGTGCTCTCGAGCAACGTCGAGGGCTGGACGCGCCAGGCCTGGTGGGGTGGCCTCGGACCCGCCGCTCCCTGGATGCAGAAGGTCAAACACGAGTTTGACCCGGGCAACCTGCTCAACCCTGGCCGCTTTGCCTACGATAGTACTGGCGATTAAGCTCTTCACGCAGCAACCATGACACAGCACGCCACCGACGCCGAAGCCTCGCCCACGCCGACCAATCCCGGCGCCGGGATCGACTACGGCTTGTTTCTCGACTGCGTGCATTGCGGACTGTGTACTTCGGCTTGCCCCACCTACGTTGAAACCGGGAACGAGAACGATAGCCCGCGCGGCCGCATCTACCTGATGCGCAGCGTGACCGACGGCCGGCTCGATCTCACCAGTGAAGTCCGCAGGCACTTGGAGCTGTGCCTCGATTGCCGGGCCTGCGAGACGGCTTGCCCCTCGGGCGTGCAATACGGCAAGCTGATTGAACCGTTCCGTGTGGCCATGGAAGCGGGCTCGGCCACCAGCAAAACGCACGACTGGTTCCATCGCTGGATTCTGTTCCGCCTGTTTCCGTATCCGAAACGCTTGCGCGTAGCGCTTGCACCGGCACGGATCGCTCAGACCCTGCGGCTTGATCGCGCCGCCCGCTCGCTGGGGCTGTTGAATCTGCTGCCATCGCGGCTAAAGCAGATGGTCGACATGTTGCCGCCGCTTCCGGCTCGGCAACCGGCGCTTCCGGATCTTTTGCCGGCGATTGGCAAGCGACGCGCTCGCGTGGCGCTGTTCACCGGTTGCATTGGCGATGCGATGTTTCAGCCCACGAATTGGGCAACGGCCCGCGTCCTGCAAGAGAACGGTTGCGACGTGCTCGTGCCGCGCCTGCAGGCCTGCTGCGGCGCAATCCACTTTCACGCCGGCAGCAGCGAGCCAGCCCGCGAGTTTGCCGACGCCAACGTCGCGGCCTTTAACGAAGACGACGTCGACGCCGTGATTGTAAACATCGCCGGCTGCGGCGCCATGCTCAAGGACTATGGCCATCACTGGCACGACATCCACCAGCCCAAGCGCGAGGCCTTCGCCCACAAAGTGCGTGACATCAACGAGTTTCTTGATGGTCTCGGCCTGATTCCACCCACGGGCGAGATCCCGGTCACCGCTACCTACCACGACGCTTGCCACCTGGGACATGCACAGAAGATTCGCGAGGCCCCGCGTCGCCTGCTCGCGCAGATTCCCGGCCTCAAGCTCCGCGATCTGCCCGAGACCGAACTCTGCTGCGGCGCAGCAGGCACCTACAACCTCACCGAAACCGAGATGGCCGAGCGTTTGAGCAAGCGCAAGCTCGCCAACATCAAGAGCACTGGCGCCGAGTGCCTGATCACGGCCAACGCCGGCTGCCAGCTTCAGATCGCGCGCGAAGCCCGCTCTCAGGGCTATCCATTGTGGGTCGTGCACCCGCTCGATCTATTGGACATGAGTTATCGCAACGCGTACAAGCGGCGGTAGATTCTGCTGCCGCGTGTGCGGGCCTCCTCGGGTGGCCCCGACAACTTGTTGTCAGGGTGCCTCCGGCACAGGAGGGTTCAGGACGGAGCAAAATTCACACGCAAGCTTGCCCTCCCCTAGCGCCTTGCTTGGATCTTCCGGTTGGTTCGAGGGCCACCGAACTTGTCGCTGCTGCCCGCGCTGGTTGTTGGGTGTCATGCTCACGCGCAGCGCAGCCAGCGCGAGCATGCTTCTCATGCACACTGGATTTGCGAACCTAAACCTGCCGAGTCCTGCCCTCCTTCGCCTGCTCGCGCTGCGCGTGAGCCATGGCTACCGAACAATCGGCCGCGATTGCGAACTTTCCCAAGCTTGCTCATGTCGTGTCGTCTGTCTCTAACTCGTGCGCGAGTCAGGCTGGTGCTGAGCCTAGCTTCGCTCATACCGATTCATAACTCAGGAGCCCCTCTCTCATGTCCTCTCTCTCCGTTGTCCACCGCCTGCACGAGCATCGCATGTGGGTCAATCACAAACTGCTCGACGCGGTCGAGGCCCTGCCGCCTTCCGCGTTGCGAACGCAGCATACGATCGGGCAGGGCGCTCTCTGGCGCTCGCTGATGCACATGTACGCCGCGGAATGGGCCTGGCTCGCGGCTCTCGGCGGTAACGAATCTCCGGTGCTCCCCGGCGATCGGCCGGATGGACTACCGGGAAATCAGGAAGTCGCCGGCGGCGTGAATTCGCTCGCCGAGTTGCGTGCGGCCTGGACCCAAGTCGATCGCCAGTGGAACGATTACCTCGAAACCCTTACCGAAGGCGACCTTGAAACTCCCGTCTACAAGGTCTCTTCCCTGCAGCAAACTCGCCAGGGATGCCGGCGAATCGACGTGCTGCTGCACGTTTGCACCCATGCCCACTATACGGCGGCCCAAACGATCAATATGCTGCGGCAATCCGGCGCGGCGTCGCTTCCCGATCCGATGCTGATCAGCCTGGCCCGAGCAGAGTTCAAATAAGGCTCAGCTTGATGTGCCGCACGCCGGACAGCTCGCCACCACAAGCGCACCTGGGAGAACCATCGCAATGATTCGAGTGGGCATCGCCGGCATCGGCTTCATGGGCATGATCCATTATCTCGCCTATCAGAAGGTGAAGGGCGTGAAGGTCGTCGCGCTTTGCGAAACGCTCCGCGAGCGTCTCGAGGGCGACTGGCGCGCGATCAAGGGCAACTTCGGCCCGGCCGGCACCATGATGGATCTCTCGGGCATTGCGAAGTACGACAAGCTTGAAGACCTGCTCGCTGACCACAAGGTGGATGTCGTCGACATCTGCCTGCCGCCGGCGGCCCATGCGCCCGTCGCGATCAAAGCCTTCAAGGCCGGCAAGAACGTATTCAGCGAGAAGCCGATCGCACTGGCCGCGGCCGATGCCACGAAAATGGTCAAAGCCGCCGAGACCGCCGGCAAGCAGCTCCTCATCGGCCAGGTCCTGCCATTCTTCCCGGAGTATGCCTGGGCCTATCGTGCGGCCACCAGCGGCAAGTACGGCCGGCTGCTCGGCGGCCACTTCAAGCGAATCATCTCCGACCCGCAATGGCTCAAGGACTTCTATGATCCGGCCAAAGTCGGCGGCCCGATGCTCGACCTGCACGTGCACGACGCCCACTTCATCCGCCTGCTGTTCGGCATGCCGCGCTCGGTGGCGACCAGCGGCCGGATGCGCGGCGAAGTGGCCGAGTACTTCGTCTCGCAGTTCACGTTCCACGATCCGCGGCTCGTCGTCAGCGCACAAAGCGGCGTGATCCATCAGCAGGGCAGGGGGTTCTCCGCCGGTTTCGAGATCCATCTCGAAAAGGCCACGCTGCTGTACGACTTCTCCGTCCTTGACGGCAAACCCGAACTCAGCGTTCCACTCACTGTGCTCCGCGCGGACGGCAAGGTCGAACGTCCCCCGATGACCAGCAGCGATCCGGTCGATTCGTTCGTGGCCGAACTTACCGAGGCGGCCAAGTCCTTCAAGAGCGGGCGGCCTTCCGCGCTATTGGACGGCCAGCTCGCGCGCGACGCGGTGGTGCTCTGCCATAAGCAAACCGAGTCGATCAAGAAGCGCAAGCCGGTGAGCGTCTGACGTCGTAGCATCGCCACCGTTTCCTCGCTGTCACAGGACACTTCGTCGGCCGCCGACCGCCCGGTGGTTCGCTGCTAACTATTATTCCGGCTGGGTAAAAACGCCCGTCGGGGGGCTCGTCTCTCGTCGCCGCGCCCCCTGTCCAGTGCGCGCATTGCGTGTATTCATTACCTGCGGCGCGCACCGCAAACCGCGCTTTTTCTGCCGTAAATCCTACGGCCGCCATGTTCTGCACCCCGTGGTATCGGGTCTGCCGGATGTACTGCCCCCGGCGGCGAAAAAACTTTCTCGTCGTTTTTTGACCATCGCCAAATCGTGACCTATAGTGAATTTGGCCGGCGCCTCGAGACCCACCTAGCGCGGCTGCGCGTTTTGTTTGACAACACGAGCGACAGCGAGCGGACGAGCGCGGCGCGGCTCGCAAGACGCATCACAACGGAAGGCCCCATGCATAAGCTTAGCCAGCGGTGGTTTCTTCTTGCGCTAGTCCTGGCCTGTGTGGCGAATGTAGCCCTTGCGCCCGCGGCCCTGGGCCAGATTCAGATCGCTCCCGCTCCGCAGTCGGTCGCCGAGATCGAAAGCGTCATCGAGCGGGCCACGCGACTCGAGTCCGAGCAGCGGTGGGGCGAAGCCCTCTCGATTTATGAAGAGGCCCTGCGCGAACATCCCGACCATTCAACCTTGGGCAATCGTCACAACCTGGCCAAGATTCACTACGACCTCACTCGGCGCTACAACGACTCCAGCTTCGTGCGGGCGATCAGCACGCTCGATGAGAAGCAAGCGCTCGGCATGTACTCGGAAGTGCTGGTCAAGGTCGAAACGCATTACGTCGCGGCCCCGAACTGGAACGCCCTGGTCAGCCGCGGCACGCAGGACCTGCAGATCGCCCTTTACCAGAAGCAGTTCGCCGGCCAACATCTTGCCGGTAAGTCGCGTGCCGAGCTTGATGAGTTCTCGCAGACGATCGGCCGCTGGCAGGCCGAGCGGAATATCCAAACCCGGCAGCAAGCGGTGGATACCGTTGCCGCGCTCGCGAACTTTGCCCAGCAGCGTCTCGGCATTCCGCGCTCGGCCGCCACGCTCGAGTACACCTGTGCCGCGATCGGCGCCTTGGATGCTTACTCCGCGTTTCTCACCAGCGACCAGCTCACCGACGTCTACTCGCAGATCGAAGGCAACTTCGTGGGTCTGGGCATCGAGCTCAAGGCCGACGACGGCGCCCTGTTGATCGTCGATGTGATTAATGGCAGCCCCGCCCAGCGGGCCGGCATCCGCAAGAACGACCGGATCATCGAAGTCGACGGACAGCCGACCTCGAAGTTCTCGACCGATCAGGCCGCCGACCTGTTGCAAGGCCCCGAAGGCAGCTCCTGCCAGGTGGTCCTGAAAAACGACGCCGGCCAGACCCGCCAGCTCACCGTCCGCCGCGAGCACGTCGAAGTTCCCAGCGTGGACGACGTGAAGATCGTCGACCGCGACTTCGGCATCGGCTACCTGAAGCTCACCTGCTTCCAGAAAACCACCAGCCGTGATTTGGACGCCGCTCTCTGGAAGTTGCACCGCGAAGGCATGCGAAGCCTGATCATCGACCTGCGTCGCAACCCTGGCGGTCTGCTCACTGCCAGCGTCGAAGTCGCCGACAAGTTCGTTGACGACGGCGTGATCGTCTCCACCCGCGGTCGCAGCCCGCTGGAAGACTACAACTACACGGCTCATCGGGCCGGCACCTGGCGGGTACCGCTGGTGGTACTCATCGACGGTGAAAGCGCCAGTGCCAGCGAGATCTTCGCCGGCGCCATTCGCGACCATCGCCGTGGCACGATCGTCGGCCAACGCAGCTATGGCAAGGGTTCGGTCCAGGGCATCTTCCCGCTCTCGATCGCCGGCTCGGGCGTGCGTCTGACCACCGCCAAGTTCTTCTCGCCGAACGGCCACCCGATCAATATGGTGGGCGTGCAGCCGGACAACGTCGTGCAAGTGGCGGCCAAGCCCGCTGCGGCCGGAGCCTTGGACGCGGCGAGCGACCTGCTTTCGGACAGCGTGCTGAATGCTGGCATTCAGGCCGCCCGCCGCCAGACGGCCCAGCGGTAAGCCACAGGCTCGTACCGCCCCCAGTCAGCGATTTACTCAACTCAAGCCCAGGGGAATGCATTCCCTGGGTTTGTTTTTTGACTGGCGCTGCCGTCCGCACTCTCCCGGCCCCCGCCGGTCGCTCCCCCCGGGGTTGCTTTTCACGTACCGCCCGAGGAGATAGGATGGTGCTCCATGCGAAGTGGGGCAAACCGCCCTCCGTTCGCCTTCCCGCCCTCGTTGACCTTCCGCTTGCAGTCTTTCGGAGTGCGAACGCCCGATGCTGGCCGGCCTTGGAGCCTTGGTGAAGCAGCATAGCCGCCTGGTGATCGCGGCCTGGCTCGGGCTGGCGGTCGCTCTGCATCTCGTTGCTCCCCGCTGGAACGATGTCATCCGCGACGGCGACCTGGCGTACCTGCCTCATTCGATGCCCAGCGTGCGGGGCGTGCAGCTTCTGAGCGAGGCCTTTCCCGACGAGCGCGGCCGCAGCGAGATGGCGATCGTCGTCGAGCGCCCAGGCCAGCGGCTCACGAGGCGCGACCTCCTCTGGTCCGATTCGCTCGCCGAGCGCTTTCGGGCCGAGGCCGAGCGGCTCGCGATTGCGGACGTTTGGAACCGCAACACCGACGTCGTGGGCGACAAACTCATCAGCCGCGAAAGTAAACACGGCCAGGCCGTCGTCACGCTGCTCAAAGTCCAGCACGAGTTCATGGCCACGGCCAACATGGGCCTGCTCGAAGAAGTCCAGCAAATCGTCAGCGACGCGCGAGCCGATGCGCCCCAGGGGCTGAACGAGGGCGTCACCGGTTCGGCGGCGATCGGCGGCGACATGCTCAGCGCCTCCGTCGAAAGCATTCGCAGCACCGAGTGGACTACCGTATTCCTGGTGGTAGTCATCCTGCTGGTCGTCTACCGCGCGCCGCTGATGGTGCTGGTGCCCCTGGTGACCATCGGCGTGTCGCTGGTGATCTCGCTCGACACGCTGGCCCTGCTCACGCAGGTGAGCCGTTTGGAAGGCTTCGACTGGTGGCGGTTCAAGGTCTTCGCCACCACCAAAATCTTCATCGTGGTCATTCTGTTCGGCGCGGGCACCGATTTTTGCCTGTTCCTGATCGCTCGCTATCGCGAAGAACTCTCCCGCGGGCTCGCGCCGCAGTCGGCCGTGGCCGAGTCGGTGTCGCGCGTCGGCGAGGCGCTCGTCGGCAGCGCGCTGACGACCATTTGCGGCCTGGCGATGATGTTCTTCGCCGACTTTGGCAAGTTTGCCAGCAGCGGCCCGGCCATTGCCATTTGCCTGCTGATCACGCTCGCCGCTTGCTTGAGCCTGGCGCCGGCGCTACTGGTGATCGGCGGAAAAGCCGTATTCTGGCCCTTTACGATGCCCACCGCAGCCACGCAGAAAGGGAATACAGCCGCACTTCAGAAATCCACGCGTCCATCTCCCGGTGAGCAATTCTGGAACTGGGCTGCCGACGCCATTCTTGCGCGGCCCGGCTTGCTGCTCATCACCACGCTGCTCCTGCTCGCCCCGTTCGCCTATCGTGGGCTCTCGGTCGACATGACTTACGACTTTCTGGGAGAGCTGTCCGCGTCGCGCCCCAGCGTGCAAGGCACGAACATCGCTCGCCGGCACTTCACGCCCGGAGAAATGGCCCCCGTCACCCTGCTGGTCTACAAGCCTGACGGTTCGTTCGATGAGAAAGAGGGGGAACGGCAGATTGGACGACTCACCAAAACGCTTCACGACATGCCCGGCATCGAGAGCGTCCGGAGCCTGACCGAGCCGACGGGCGATCCGCCCGGTTACTTCCAGCCCTTCCGCAGGAGCGGGCTGAAGAAGATTGCCGCCCGCGAGCACAAGATCACCAAGGCGCGATTCCTCACCCCGGTCGAGTCGCTGGCCGGCGAAGTGGCCCGGCTCGACCTGGTATTCAAGGGCGAGCCTTTTTCCAAGGCGACCGTCGCTCGGCTCAGTGAGTTGGAGTCCTGGCTCGACGCGCAGCGCGGCGATGCGAACTCTCCTTGGCATGGCGCGGAGTTTGCCTTCGTTGGCACAACGGTCGGCGTCCGCGATCTCGAACTCGTGACTGGCAGCGATACGCGACTGATCCAGCAGCTTGTGGTGTTGGCCGTGCTGGGAGTGCTGTTTGCGCTTCTGCGGCGGCCGCTGATCTGCATTTACCTGATTGCCTCGGTGCTGTTCAGCTATCTCGTGACCATCGGCGCCACGCAGTGGTTCTTCGCCTGGCTGTATGGCCCAACCTATCATGGACTCGATTGGAAGGTGCCCATCTTCCTGTTCGTGATCCTGATCGCCGTGGGGCAGGACTACAACATTTACCTGGTCACGCGCGTGTTCGAAGAGCAGGAGCGACTGGGTCCGGCGGCCGGGTTGCGACGGGCCTTGGCCACGACCGGCGGAATCATCACCAGTTGCGGCGTGATCATGGCGGGCACGTTCATCTCGATGACCACCGGCTCCCTGCGCGGGATGGTGGAGCTGGGCTTCGCCCTGTCGCTCGGCATCCTGATCGATACCTGCCTCGTCCGGCCGATCCTGGTGCCGACCTTCCTGGCGCTCTTCCAGCGGAAGGATGCCTCGAATGAAGCCCCGCCAACGCGAGACGAACCGGCGAAACTCAATGTACCGCACCTAGCTGAAAGGGTGGTAACGGGGCCCTAAATCCCTCCCTCGCATGCTTCCCGATTCGCTGGCAGAAGCTGCTTAACAATCGGGCGAATCCATCCAGTGAAGGCCAAATTCGAGCGCCAACAAGAAACCCTCAAATCATTTGCTAACATAAACTTAAGTCCAAGCACAAGTCCGCCGACAACTGCCGCCAGCTAGCATGGCATGGCAGTTGCCTAAGCCCTCGCTCGGCGTCTTGCGCGCCCGTCAGCCAGACCAACCATCCAGTCTTTCGTTGCACCTTTTTGCCAGGAGTTGAGAACCTTGAGTAACGCACGTCAGGACGCGATTGCGGCCGTCACGAACTACAAGTCGAACGGGACAGCGCTGAACTTCCGCGACACCGAATCGTCGTCAATCTTCGCCTCGAACGTCTTCGGTGATAAGGCGATGAAGGCCCGGCTGCCGAAGGCCGTTTACAAAGCCCTCCAGAAGACCATCCGCCAGGGCGAAAAGCTGGACTCCAGCGTGGCTGACGCCGTGGCCTCGGCCATGAAGGAATGGGCCATCGAAAAGGGTGCGACGCACTATGCCCACGTTTTCTACCCGCTGACCGGCCTGACCGCCGAAAAACATGACAGCTTCCTCTCACCCACCGAAGATGGCAGCGCCCTGTCCGAATTCAGCGGCAAGGAACTGATTCAGGGCGAACCCGACGCCTCAAGCTTCCCCTCGGGCGGCATCCGCGCCACGTTCGAAGCCCGGGGCTACACGGCCTGGGATCCGACCAGCTCGGCCTACATCCTCGAAAACCCCAACGGCACGACGCTCTGCATTCCCACCGCGTTCATTTCCTGGACCGGCGAAGCGCTGGATAAGAAGACCCCCGTGCTGCGCTCGATGCAGGCTCTGAATAAGCAGGCTCAGCGCATCCTGAAGGTGTTTGGCAAGGAGAACGTCGGCCCGATCACAGCCAGCGCCGGCCCCGAGCAGGAATACTTCCTGATCGACCGCAACTTCTACTTTGCCCGTCCAGACCTCGTGACCACCGGCCGCACGCTCTACGGCGCCAAGCCGCCCAAGGGACAGGAATTCGAAGATCACTACTTTGGCGCCATTCCGGAACGCGTGCTGGCCTGCATGCTCGAAACCGAGCGCGAGCTGTATAAGCTCGGCGTGCCGGTCAAGACGCGTCACAACGAAGTGGCTCCGGCGCAGTACGAAGTCGCGCCGGTCTATGAGAACGCCAACGTGGCCACCGACCACCAGCAGCTTATCATGCTCACATTGCAGCGCGTCGCGCTGAAGTACGGCATGGCCTGCCTGCTGCACGAAAAGCCCTTCGCTGGAATCAACGGCTCCGGCAAACACGTCAACTGGTCGCTAGGCGGGTCCGTGGGCAACCTGCTCGAGCCTGGTGACAACCCGCACGAGAACGCTCAGTTCCTGGTGTTCTGCGCGGCCGTGATTCGGGCCGTCCACCTGCACGGCGATCTGCTCCGGATGACCGTCGCCCACAGCGGCAACGATCATCGTTTGGGCGCCAACGAAGCTCCGCCGGCGATCATCTCGATCTTCCTCGGCGATCAGCTCGCCGACATCTTCGAGCAGATCGAAAACGGCAGCCTGACCGCCTCGAAGGCTGCCGGCACCATGACCATTGGCGTCGACACTCTGCCGCCGCTGCCGAAGCATGCGGGCGACCGCAACCGCACGAGCCCGTTCGCCTTCACCGGAAACAAGTTTGAGTTCCGCGCGGTCGGTTCGAATCAGTCGATTGCCGGCCCGCTTGTGGTGCTCAACACGATCGTGGCCGAAAGCCTCGACTATGTGGCCACTGCCCTCGAGAAGGAAACCGGCGGCGATCCGTCGAAGCTCAACGCTGCCGTGGCGAAGGTCGTGCAAACGATCATTAAAGAGCACAAGGCCGTTCTATTCAACGGTGACGGATACTCCGAGGAATGGCACAAGGAAGCCGAGAAACGCGGCCTGCCGAACCTCAAGAGCACGATCGACGCTCTGCCGGTGCTCATCGCGCCGAAGAACATCGAGATGTTCGAGAAGTACGGCGTGCTCAGCCCACGCGAAGTCCACAGCCGCTACGAAATTTACATGGAGCGGTACTGCAAGGATATCAACACCGAAAGCCAGGCAGCCTTGAGCATCGCCAAGACGATGATCCTGCCGGCGGCATATCGTTACCAGGGCGAGCTGGCCGCGACGGCCGCTTCGCTCAAAGCTGCGCTCGGCAACGCCGATATGACCATGCTCAAGACCGTGACCGAAATGGTCGGGGAATTGGAAAAGAGCATTGCCGGACTCGAATCGGCGATCGGCCATCACAGCGGTGGCAATCTGGCTGCCGAGGCCAAGCACTTCCATGCGGAAGTCATCCCCGCGATGCTCGCCGTTCGCTCCGTGGCCGACAAGCTGGAAACCGTCGTTGCCGACGACCTCTGGCCGCTGCCAACCTATCGCGAAATGCTGTTCATCAAGTAGTTCCGCTTCCCAGCGCGGCCTGGCCGCGCTCGTTCGCTTATCTAGCCTCGACACCCCGCGCCGTCGTACAAGCGGCGCGGGGTGTTTCTTTTTCGCACGCCGCGCGGCGGCCATGCGCGCCCTCTCGGCGCAACCGTTGCATCGCCCCCACGATGCTTTATGATGGCGGCGGCAGTAGTTACAGGCGGGCCTCACCATCACTCGGGCAACTACAGGGGAGATCAGGCGATGAAGCCAAAAGAAGTGCTAGCGCTCTGTCGCGAGAAGGACGTCAAGGCCGTCGATCTGCGGTTCATGGATTTTCCTGGCCTGTGGCAGCACTTCACCATTCCCGTCTCCAAGCTCGAGGAGGAAGTCTTCGAGAACGGCCTCGGCTTCGACGGCTCCAGTATTCGCGGCTGGCAGGCCATCAACGAGAGTGACATGCTCGTCGTGCCGCAGCCCGAAACGGCCTTCATCGACCCCTTCACCGAACTTCCCACGCTCGTGATGATCTGCAACATCCAGGACCCGATCACCCGCGAGGATTACACCCGCGACCCGCGCAACGTCGCCCGTAAAGCGGTCAACTACCTCAAGAGCACGGGCATCGCCGACACCTGCTACATCGGCCCCGAGGCCGAGTTCTTCATTTTCGATGACGTCCGCTTTGACGCCCGCTCGAACGAGGCCTACTACCATCTCGACAGCATCGAAGGCGAGTGGAATCGCGGCCGCGTAGAAGGCCCGAATCTGGGCTACAAGCTCCGCTACAAGGAAGGTTACTTCCCGGTCCCGCCGTCGGACCAGATGATGAACCTGCGTAACGAGATGATGCAGACCATGATCGATTGTGGTCTGGACGTCGAAGCCCAGCACCACGAAGTGGCCACCGGCGGCCAAAGCGAAATCGACCTGCGATTCAACGATCTGGTGAAGATGGGCGACCAGATGATGATCTACAAGTACATCATCAAGAACGTCGCCACGCGGCACAACAAGACCGTCACCTTCATGCCCAAGCCGCTGTATGCCGACAACGGCTCCGGCATGCACACGCACATTTCCCTGTGGAAGGGGGGCAATCCACTCTTCGCCGGCAGCGGCTACGCCGGCCTCAGCGAAATGGCCATGCATGCCATCGGCGGGCTCCTCAAACACGCCCCGGCAATTCTGGCGTTTACCAACCCCACCACGAACAGCTACAAGCGGCTCGTGCCGGGTTACGAAGCGCCGGTGAACCTGGCCTATTCGCAGCGTAATCGTTCGGCAAGCTGCCGCATTCCGATGTACAGCCCCAGCCCCAAGGCGAAGCGAGTGGAGTTCCGCTGCCCCGATCCGAGTTGCAATCCGTACCTCGCCTTCAGCGCGATGCTGATGGCCGTGATCGACGGCATCCAGAACAAGATCCATCCCGGCGATCCGCTGGACAAGGACATCTACGACCTTGAGCCGGAAGAACTGGCCCAGGTCCCCAAGACGCCCGGCTCGCTCGAAGACGCGCTGGCCGCGTTGCGGGCGGATCACGAGTTCCTGCTTCGCGGCGACGTGTTCACACCCGACGTGATCGACACCTGGATCTGGTACAAGACGGAGAAGGAAGTCGACGCCCTGCGGCTGCGTCCGCATCCGTACGAATTCTGCATGTACTACGACATTTAGAGCACGATATGCCGCTTCGGCTGAAGTTGCTTGTCGTTGCGCACGTGCTGTTGAGCGCGCTGGGCATTGCCCAGTTCCGGCTGATCTCCGACATTCTGTGGATGCCGCTCGGGACGGCCATCGCGTCCATCGCCCTTGCTCAGTCGATGATGATGGGACTTTGGATCGGCCTCGGCCGCAGTCGACTACGGTGGCAACTGCTCGGTTGGCTGGCGGCTTCCGCTTACCTGGCGATTTGGCCGGCGCTGGCCATCCGCTGGCTTCCCCCCGGGGCAATCGCGGACGATACCTCGTTCCTGAACGGTTTCATACCCGCCGCGATTGTGTACGCCGTCTCGATCGCAGTCTTCGCGACGATTTACTTTGTTATTCGCTGGCGGTTCGCCACGTTGCAGCGACACGTCGCGCCACTCAATGCACCGACGCCGACTCAGTTTTCGATCCTGCACCTGCTGGTGATGACCACCGTCACCTCACTCGTGCTGGCCGCCTCGCGTGCCGCCTTACGAACCGAGGTCGACTCGGCCTGGCATACCACCGCGGTGTACGTGCTGGTGATCTCCAACTTCATCATCACGGTCGTCGCCGTTCCCTGGGCCTTGCTTAGACCGGGCTCCGTTCTGCGGCGAACTCTGCTCGTAACGCTGTGCTCGCTCACCGTCGGTTTCACAATCTCTTTCGTGTTCTACGACCGGATGACGGTTCAGCAGCCGTGGCACTGGTGGTGGGTGTTTCTGGGACAGGCCGTCGCCTTTGGGCTCGTACCAACACTGATTCTCTCCGTCTCGCTCGCCGTCGTCCGCTGGTGCGGCTATCGACTGATAAGCAAACGGCCCGCGACAGTCGCGGCCGAACCCTTGCAATTCACCCCGGCCCCCCTAAACTCACGGACAGTGAACGAATCGTGAAGCCCGCCGCTGGCTTCATTTGCTGTCCCTCCGCCTTCCTCTTTTTCCCTGGTGTCTCCCGCCCATGTCGATTTCCGCTGAAACGCTTCGCAAGCTTGGCCAGTTCGACACTCCCACCATCTGCAACGTGATCGAACTGTTCGATGTCCGCTCGCGCACCGCGGGCTACATGGACCAGTCGATCAAGGCCGCGTTTCCCGAGATGCCGCCAATGGTGGGCTTCGCCTGCACGGCCGCCTTCCGCAGCAGCGCGCCGCCCGCCAAGGGAGACGCCTACGGCTCGATGGAGCAACAGGTCGAACTGTTCGCCAAGCTCGGTGGTCCAGCCGTCGTCGTGTTTCAGGACATCGACAGCCCGCCCGTCGCCGCGACGTTCGGCGAAGTGATGTGCTCCACCTACAAGGGTTTCGGCTCCACCGGCCTCATCACCTCGGGCGGCGGTCGCGACCTGCTGCAGGTGCAGGCGATTGGCTATCCCGTGTTCACCGGCTCCACGATCTGTTCGCACGGTTACTGCCACATCCTGCACGTGGGCATGCCCGTGCACGTGGGCGGCCTGCCCGTCTCGACGGGCGACCTGCTGCATGGCGACGCCAATGGCGTGACGAACGTTCCGCTCGAGATCGCGGCCGACATCGCCGACATCACCCAGGAGTTTGTCGACGCCGAAAAGATCGTGCTCGATTACGTCAACGGCAGCGGCTCGAAGACTGCCGCCGGCCTGGGCGCGGCGCGGAAGGAATACGGCGCGGTCGTGGCCAAGCTCACCGAGCGAATCCGCGCTCGTCGCTAGCATTCGCTGGCGAGAAATTCGGCCTTAAACTGCTGCCGGCCCTGAACTTTGGCTCAACGCTAGGGAGACAAACGGATCCGCTTGCGCGGTTTCCATCCAAAAACCATACAAAATTACTTGCATTTACCGTCCCGACTGGTATCTTGCTGCCAGTTTGCGCTCTGCCCCGGTTCTCTCCCCTCTCTTCAATTGGAGAACTTGCTAATGACCTCTTTGCTGCGCACAGCGGTCGCCGCCTGCCTGTTATGGGCCTGCGCCAATTCCGCCTCGGCTGTAACCGTTCTGGGTTCCAATTTCGACGGCAACATGTCGTTGGTTTATGACGTTACGAACGGCAACGTCTTTATCGAAAATGCCCCGCTGGCGAATCCGGCGATCGAACGCCTCGTGATTCAGTCCCTCAGCGGGCAGTTCTTGCCGGGCAATCTCTCCGTGCCGGTGCTCGTTCCTCCCGTGACGATCAACAGTAACACGGCTTCGCTAATCGACATCGGCTGGAACCCCAACGGCAATTTCTTGGGGACCGGTTCGCTGCTGGGTGGGATTCTGCCGGCGAGTCTGACCGTCGCCAATCTGCTCGCCGACCTGACGATCCAGTGGGCGCCAGCCAGCAGTCCCTTACAACTGGGCGACCTGATTCACAGTGGAATCAATGGCTCGACACAGGGAAATCCGATCGTCGTTGCCCCTTCGCCCAACGGGTTCTTCCGCTTCTTCAACGTCGCCAGCGGAAACTTTTTCGATCCTCCGATGGCCACCGGCTACGAGTACACGATGGAGAGCAACTCGCTGTTCACGTCGGTCGGCTTGCCCTACGGCCTGGGAAACAACTTCTCGATCGAGAGCAGCGAAGGAACCGTGAGCGGACTCGCTGAAGGTGGCTATCACCAGTTTTCGAGCGGCGTCTCGACATTCAAGATCCTAGGCATCAATCCGGCAGTTGATGCAAGCGCCCCGGATGCGTTCCCCGTGTTCCTGACCTTCGACACCGAAACGGCGTCCTTCAACATGCTGCCGATCCCGGAACCCGGCACCGTCGTACTGATGAGCCTGGGACTGGGTGCGCTGCTGATTCGCCGCCGTGCTCGGCCGGTTGCGAATCGAGCTGTCGCAGGCTAACGGCTTGCGACCGCGGTGGAGAGACTTCTCAGCCCGTTATTTTAACTTGCGGCCCAGGCGCTGCTCGACGCTGGTAACTTTAGCGTCGAGCGCGCCGGCGTGCCCTTTGCGTACATCAATCTTCGCTGACACCGACACCCGGTCACAATCGGCCATCACTGTGTCGATCGTCTTTTGCAGCAGCGCGAGCAGGGCGTTCAGGTCGCCTTCGACGACGGTGCCCATCGCGTGCAGGCGGTATTCCAAGCCGCTTTGGTCGACGACGTCGACGGCTTTTGCAACGTACTTGCTCACGCTTTCGCCCGCCCCCAGCGGCGTAATGCTGAATTCCAAGAGCGCCATCACTGCCTCCTAAAAACGGTGCCAGGAACCGTTCCATGAAAAGGTGCCAGGAACCGTTTCGCTCCTGGCACCTTGAAATTCTACCACAGGCCGTACCAGCGGCTTATTCGATCCCCTTTTGCATCTTCAGCCAGCCGACCATGCACTTGGTCACCTTCTCGGCCGCGTCCTGCTGCACGAAGTGCCCCGCCTCGGGAATCGTGACCAGCGTCAGATCCTGATCGAGCCAGTTCCAGGTGTCGTTCAGCGCGCCGGGCAGGAGCGCCTCGTCCTTCAGCCCATGGAACATCAGCACCGAACACTTGACCGGCGGGAACTTCTGCTCTTCGGAGTACTCATACGGCTCTTTCGGATAGTTCGCCTTGTAGTAGTTCAGCATCCCCTCAATGCTTGAACGCTGGAACGCTTCCAGATATTTCTTCTTCGCCTCGGGATCCTTCACCCAAAAGGTCAAGAACGCAGGCTGCACCTTCGAAGCGGCATCCGGCTTCTGGAAGTTACGGGCATACGTCGAGTTTTCCTGTTGCTTAGGATTGTTCGCCAGCTCGCGCGTCAGCCCCTTGGGATGCGGCAAGTTCAGAATGATCAGCTTGTCGGTCTTGTCCGGATGCGCCATCGCATACGACCACGCGACCATCCCACCCCAATCGTGCCCGACGATGATCGCCTTGTCGGCCTTGAAGTGTTTGACCACCGCGTCAACGTCGGCCACCAGCTTCGGCATCGCATAATTCTCGACGCCTTCGGGCTTATCGCTCAGGTTGTAGCCGCGCTGGTCGATCGCCACGACCTGAAAGTGCTTGGCGAGCGCCGGAATCTGTTCGCGCCACGAGTACCAGAAATCCGGAAACCCATGGATCAGGACCACGAGTGGTCCCTCGCCCGCGGTGACGTAATGAATCTTCACACCGTCGGATTCGGCAAAGCCTTCCTCGCCCAACTCCTCGGCGGCGCTGGCATGGAGCGAGCATGCCAGCATGATGAGTGCGGTGACGGTCAGAATTTTTAGCATGGCAATGGTCCCTCGGCTGATGTGTGTGGCGTGTGAACCCCCAGGCAAGTGATCGCGCAAGCGTCAAGCTATCCGCTCGCGTGAAGCGTGGCAAGTTACGCAGCCCACGTCGACTCGAAAGCATTACTCCCATGCGGTTTGAGTTGAATCCGGCTTCCCGCCTGCGCCGATCTCAGGTAAGTACAACCCCGGGAGCTTCGGCCCCCCTCCAGCGAGCGCGGCAGCGCCATGCACCCCGTTCACACGTGGTGACGGCCGCTGGCGCGGCGCTTCGCCCGGCAGAGCCACACCGACATGCAAACCATCCACACCATCGAAGAGCTGGACGCCAAGATCGCCGAGTGCGATCGGGCGGAGAAGCAGTCGGATCAGGCACTGCGGCGCGTGTTCGACAGTTTCAGGATGGCGGTCCCTGAGGATCTGCCCGCCCAACCGCTGGGCAGCGACTACGCCGAGTTCCAGTTCGAGCTCTACAAACGTCTCGCGGGTAAGCCCTACAGCTCCGAGAACGAAATCACTCGCTTCGATGTCGAAGAGTCTGCCCGCTGCCCCTGGCCTTATTCGACCGGTAATCCGCTGGTGACCGCCGACCAGTTCACGGCCATCGGCGCCTTGCTGCGGCGCTTGGACCTTCCGCCCGGCAGCCGAATCGTCGAGTTCGGACCAGGCTGGGGAAATACCACGATTCCGCTGGCGCTGTTGGGCTACCAGGTCACGGCCATCGACATTGAGCCGCGCTTTTGCGAGCTCGTCCAGCGCCGCGCCGCCATGCACGGCGTATCGATCAAAACCGTGAACGCCAACTTTCTCTCGATCGAGTCGGCCGACGAACCGTTCGACGCGGCCATCTTCTTCGAATGCTTTCATCACGCGTCCGATCACCGCCGGCTGCTGCGTGCCCTGCACGGCGCCGTGAAAACCTCGGGCCGAATCCTGTTCGGCGGTGAACCGATCAGCGCAAACTTTCCCATGCCCTGGGGACTGCGGATGGATGGCCAGTCGTTGTGGTCCATTCGCAAACACGGCTGGTTCGAACTCGGGTTCAATGAAGATTACTTCGTCGAGGCCCTGGCAATTGAAGGCTGGCTCGCCGCGAAACACCCATCGGGCGACACTCCCATCGCCGACGTGTGGGAAGCTCGCAAGTTCACCGGTCAGTCGCAGTGCTTCGCCGCCAGCGATCCGCGAATCGCGGTCCCCTCGGGCATGCGCGACCACGCGGGCATTCAGCTTCGCCGGCTCGTTAAGGAGTGGGGCTTCTACGGCCCCTATGCCACGCTGCCAGCCGGCAAATGGCGGGCGCGAATTCGCCTCAAACGTGGCGGCGAAATGAGCGGCCGCGCGACCGTCGACGTCTGCACCGGTCGCGGCCAGCAAGTTCTGGTTTCCCGCGAAGTCGATATCTTCAAGCTTCCGGCGAATACAGTAGCACTCGAGCTCGATTTTCACCTGCCGCAGGCCGCCAGCCTGGTCGAGGCCCGGATGTTCTGCGAGACGCCGTGCACGGTGGGCATCGAAGCGATCGAGTTTGTGCCCCAGGTGTGACGTAGCCGCGCAGCCGCTTGTGGCTCTGGCGCGGACACGTTATCACTGACGGCTGCCACGCCCCGCTTGACCACTGCCGCGCACTCGCCCATCCATGCCCAAGCTGCTGCACGATCACCGCGTCTTTTGGCGCCAGTTTCGCGAGAATTACCACTCAACCGGGGCGATTGCGCCCAGCAGCCGCTTTCTCAGCCAGGCGCTGTCGCGATATGTCGGCGTCTCGCCGGGTAAATCGCAGCGCGTGCTCGAAGTTGGCCCCGGCACCGGCGCGGTCACATCGCATCTCGTCCGCCGCCTTGGCCCCGCCGACCGCTTCGACCTGGTCGAACTCAACGAGCAGTTCGTCCGCCGCTTGGGCGAACGGTTCGCCCACGAGCCGCAATTCCAGCGCGTTGCCAAGCGCTCGCAGGTCCTGCACCAGCGGATCGAAGATCTGCCCGGCAAGCGCGAGTACGACGTCATCATCTCGGGCCTGCCGCTCAACAACTTCGCGGTGGCCGACGTCCAGCAGATTCTGGCCACCATGGTCGAACTTCTCAAACCGGGCGGGGTGCTGTCGTTCTTTCAGTACGTCGCCATCCGCAAGGCCCGCGCCCTGGTCAGCAATCGCCACGAACGGGCCCGGCTCCAAGGCATCTCACGGGCGCTCGACGGCCTGCTCGGTCCCCACGAAGAGCGTCGCGACTGCATTTGGCGCAATCTGCCCCCGGCCTGGGTGCATCACGTGCGAATGCCAGCTAGTTGATCCAGTTTCTGCGGCGTCACTCAGTTCGCCGAAGCGTTGTTGCCGCTTGCGCAACGTGTACCTATACTACAAGTTGGGTAAGCAGCAGTGACCCGGATGGCCGCCGCTTTCTCGCCCATCCCGGCCCAGAGACCCGCCCCCACTCTCGATCCCCCTCGGAGGCCTTTACGATGGAACGTCGCCATTGGCTGATGCCGCTTCTGCTTCTGCTTGCCCTGACCGCCGGCGGAGCAAGTCTTCGGGCCGAAGAGCCGCCCACGCGACAGCCGCGACAGCCCGTCGGCCCCATCGATGACACGGCCAAAACCGAGGCTGCCAAAAAGGCTTCCGAGAGCGATTACGAGCTGTACAAGATCTTCGCCGATACGCTCGACCAGATCGAACGTAACTACGTGAAGGACGTCAGCCGCCGCGAACTGATGGAAGCCGCCATCAAAGGCGCCCTCGAGAAACTCGATCCCTATTCCAACTACATCAACCCCGATGAGATCAGCCGCTTCCGCACCAGCGTCGAACATCAGTTCGGCGGCATCGGCATCCAGATCGGCATGGAAGATGGCCAGCTCAAGGTGATCAGCCCGCTGCTGGGAACGCCGGCCTATCGCGCCGGCCTCGAGTCGGGCGACGCGATCCTCGAAATCGACGGCAAGAGCACCGAAGGCATCCAGATCGACGAAGCCGTCAAGCTGCTCAAGGGCGAGCCCGATACGAAGGTCACCCTGGTCGTGCGGCACGCCGGCTCGCGCGAGAAAACCACGATCAGCGTCACGCGCGAAATCGTGCATGTTGAAACCGTGCTGGGCGACTCGCGCAAGAGCGACGACACCTGGGACTTCATGCTCGATCGCGACAAACACATTGGCTACATCCGCATTACGGCGTTCGGCCGCGATACGGCCGCCGAAGTGAAGGAGGCCGTCGAAGCGCTGCAGAAAGAAGGGCTCAAGGGTCTGATCATCGACCTGCGTTTCAATCCCGGCGGACTCTTGAGCGCCGCGATCGAGGTTTCCGACCTGTTCATCTCCGAAGGCAAGATCGTCAGCACCAAGGGACGCAATACGCCCGAACGCACCTGGGAGGCCGTAAAAGACGGCACTTTCGAGGGCTTCCCGATGGTCGTGCTGGTCAATCACTATAGCGCCAGCGCCAGCGAGATCTTCTCGGCCGCGCTCCAGGACCACAAGCGCGCGGTCGTCATCGGCGAACGCACCTGGGGCAAAGGCAGCGTCCAGAACGTCATCGAGCTCGAAGAAGGCAAGAGCGCCCTCAAGCTCACCACGGCCGGCTACCATCGCCCCAGCGGCAAGAACATCCACCGCTATCCCGAAGCCAAAGAGAGTGACGAATGGGGTGTGATGCCCGACAAGGGCTACGAAGTCAAAATGAATGGCTCGCAAACCGCGCAGCTCATCGAGTACCGCCGCCGCCGCGACATCCTGATCGGCAAGCACGAAAAGGCGCTGTCCAGCAGCGACGCGAAGCAGAGCGACGTCCCGGAAAAGTCGGAAGCGGAGCCCAAAACAGAAGACGCTGAGAAGCCCGTAGACGCCGACAAACCCGCGGCCGACGAAAAGCCCGCGGTCGAATCGGATGCAACGCCTGCCGAACCGGCGGAAGAGAAGCCCGCTGAGGACAAGCCTGCCGATGAGGCTCCTGCGAGCGAGGAAAAGCCCGCGGCCGAAGAGGCCAAGGAAGAAACCAAGGAAGACGACGAACCGGTCGACGTAACCACTTCGCTCTCCAAGGTCGATCCGCAGTTGCAGAAAGCCGTTGACTATCTCAGCACGGAGCTCGCCCGGGGTCCGGAAGAAAGCACCCCGTAACAACTCACGGCGCATGCAGCGGCTCCTGATTCTGGAAACCACGTGCGATGAGACCGCGGCGGCCGTCGTCACCGACGAGTTGGAAGTCCTCGCGTCGGTCGTCGCGTCGCAGGACGAACTCCACAAGAAGTACGGCGGTGTCGTGCCGGAAATTGCCTCCCGCGCGCATGTCGAGCGGATCCTGCCCGTCATCGACGAGACGCTCCGCCGCGCGAGCATCAAGCCTACGGATCTCGATGCCGTGGCCGTGGCTAACACGCCGGGGCTGGCCGGCTCGCTGGTCGTGGGCGTGGCTGCCGCCAAGGCGCTCTGCCTGGCGCTCGACATCCCCTTGATCGCCGTCAATCACTTGCAGGCCCACATCTATGCCTGCCGCCTGGCCGCGGGGCGCGACGTCTTTCCCTGCCTGGGGCTGATCGTCAGCGGCGGGCATTCAAGCCTTTACCACTGCCGTACGCCGCTCGAATTCGACCTTCTGGGCGGTACCATCGACGATGCCGCCGGCGAAGCCTTCGACAAGGTGGCCAGCCTCCTGGGCCTCCCCTTCCCAGGCGGACCAGCCCTGGACCGCGCCGCGCAGCAGGGGAACCCCAAAGCGTTCGATCTGCCGCGCCCGCTGCTGGATGATCCCAGTCGCCTTGATTTCAGCTTCAGCGGCCTGAAGACAGCACTCCGCTATCGGCTCTGCAAGCCTGGCGAGAACATGCCCGCCCAGCCACTCGCCCCTGAACTGGTGAGCGACCTGGCGGCCAGCTTCACCGCTGCCGTGATCGATTGCCTGTGGGGCAAGACCGCGCTCGCCCTCCGCAAGACCGGTCTCAAAACGCTCTGTGTTGGCGGCGGAGTCGCGGCCAACAGTGCACTGCGTGCCCGTCTGCAAGTGGAACGCGAAAGGGCCGGCATCGAACTGTTCATCCCGCCGATGCGGCTCTGCACGGACAACGCGGTGATGGGCGCCATCGCCGTCGAGCGTCTCAAGGCCGGGCTGTTCGAATCGCTCGACCTCGACGCCTTTCCGGGCCTGTTGCGTCCGGCAAGCCAGAAAGAGTCGCATCAGCAAACGCAATGAGCTTAGCGACCCGCGGGATCGCTAAGCTCACGCTTTCTTGAACTGCCTTTGACGCTGACTTACCGCACGTTCGGCGTTGGACCACCGCCCGGCGGTACGGCGCCCGGTGCCGTGCCACCTTGCGGCGGCGTCGAGGTGCCCGTGGTGCCTTGCACGAGGTTGAACGTGGTTACGCTGCTCACGCCGCTGAACGTCGGAATCGGCGTGATGCGAACGTACCGGCGATCGGCCGAAACCACGCCCGAGACGCTCATCTGCGTACCCGAGGGGAGCACGGTGATCACCGGCTGATAGCCCACGGCCTGATTGAAGGCGGGCCAACCGAACATATCGCGGCGCGCCGCCCCCAGGCTGGCGTTAGCGCCTTGCGAGGAGTTGGCCGTCTCGTTGATCTGTTGCGCCAGAATCGCATGGTTCACGGCCAACTGCGACTGGGCGGCATTAGCCAGTTGATGCTCGGCCAGCGCCTCCTTGCGGCGTCCTTCGGGCAGATCAAACACGATCATCGCGTCCTGGTCACCCACGACGATCTGCTCGTGCATGTGCTTCTCCTGGGGCGTGCCATAATGCGCGTACAGGTCGACCGTCACTTTGCCGGCGGTCACCTTGCCCCACACGCGGCGAATCGTCGCGCGGTAGGTTCCGGCGAACGCTTCGGGGCACTCATAGGTCTCGGTGTGAACCGACTCAGCCCCCAGCTTGCCGTCTCCGGTCGCTTCGCCCAGCAGCACGCCGCCATCGGCCGTGCGTGGATTGCGGAACGTGCACACCTCGCCGGACGGTCCTTCGACCATCACGTCGACGTCGGCGTCGCCCGTCCAGGTAACCTTGACGATGCAATCGCGGACCGAAGCCTTATCGAGCGCCGCTTGAAAGACCTCGGCGGCTTTCGTTTCATTCTTGCGCTTGAGCTCCGCGATGGCGCCCGCGGCTGCTCGCTTGGCTTGCTCGACGACTCCCGCCTTGCTCTGCGGCCAGGCCTGCTTCAGGATGCCGAGACTCGACCAGCGAATCCCCTCGGCGTCGTTCAGTCGCTGCGCCAGTTGCAATCCATAGAGATATGGTTCCGGCCGCAGCGGCTCGGCAATCGAGACCTGCTCGAAGATCTGCAAAGCCCGGCTCTCAAAACCCGTGCGCGCCAGGTACTGCGCGACGTACATCAGTTCGTCCGTCGACTGGCTGAAGTCGATGCCCGACATCAAGGCTCGTTCGACGTCGGCCGCGGGACGCCCGGCGGCTTGCATCGCCAGGGCCACGGCTTCGTACATCCAGGGCTGAGGATTGCCAGTTCGCAGCGCGGCCTGAATCAGGCCCAACGTCTCGTGGTATTTCTTGGCTCGCATCAGTTGCCGCACCGTCTCGCGGACATCGGCGTCGCGGAGTTCGGGGTTGGCGGCGAAGTACTTCGCCCAGGCTGCTTCCGGATCGGCGCCCGCTGAGATTTGCAGCTTAATCGCCTGAGCCGGCTTGGCCGGTTCGGCGGCCCGTGGGACGGTTGCGGCGGGAGCGGCCGGTTTCGCGGCTGGCGAGCTGGCCGGGCTCTTGGACTTGGCTGCCGCAGGCTTAGCCGCGGGAGCAGCTTTGGCCTGGGGTCCGAGCTTGAGGTCGTCGGGAACGGAGAACATACCGCCGCCCATGCCGCCGCCCATGCCGCCGCCCATGCCACCCATGCCGCCCCCCATGCCACCCATGCCGCCACCCATGCCGCCGCCCCCCATGCCACCACCACCCATCATGCCACCGCCCATCATGCCGCCTCCCATGCCACCGCCCATGCTCTGCACGGGAATGACCAGGTCGGCCACAGGATAGGCCTTCGTGACGAGTTCGCTTTCGGCTTTATCCTGGGTCGTGATCAGCAGCACTTCGTCCTTAATGATGTAGGTCAGATCCATGTCGCCCAGCATCAGTCGCAGACCGCTCTTCAGCGTAATCCCGTTGACGGTCCGCGAGACGGGCGTATCCGTTCCGACGCCCGCGTCTTCGAGCGAGCGGTTGTCGAGTTGGATTTCGATCTGGTGATAGTCCTTGAGGAAGTTCACCGCATCCTGCAGCGGCGTGTCGATGAATTCCATCCGCGTGGGCTCAGTGAGTGCATCGCGAATTTTCTGTTCCGCCGGCGAGACCCTCTTCAGATCTGTGCTGGCGTACTTCTTTCGCCGATTCGTCAGCTCCTGAAACTCGTCCGCCGGCGGATACACCACCGGTTGATCGTCCGGGAACGGCATTAGCGCCACCTCGACCGTGCCCAGCGTATCGATCACGGCTTTCTGTCGCGCCATCCGCAGAGCCAGGTCCGCCTGCCGGGCGCCGGTCATGTGCGCCACGAGCGCGGCCTGCTGGGTGATCGGAAGTTCGGGAGCGATCCTGGCCATTTCGAGCGAGCCGATTTCGTCGGCCGCCAGGTAACGACCTTCTTCCATCAGCGAATTGAAGCGGTCCATCAGTTGCTTGATCTTCTCTTCCCTGCGAATCAGGTTGTTGGCAATCCGCAGTCGATCGAGCGCCGCCGCACGCTGCGTGTCGAGCTCGGCCTGACGGATGTCCTGCGTCGTGCCGCGGCGAGCTGCCTCGCGCAGTGCCGCTTCAAGCTGGCCGCGCAGCGATGCCCGCGTCTCGGCTCGCAGCTCCGGGGTCCGCAGCACGCGCCCCAACAGCAGCTTCAGCTCGTCCTGCGTGCCCAGCGGATCGGATTCCATCTGAGCCCGCGCAATGCGCAGCGCCTGCTCGACTTCCGTGCGGACCAGGTCGGTCATCAGCCGATTGTGCTGTTCGATGTTCTCGAGCAACCGGCCTTGCCCTTCGTTGAGCTCATCGAAGCCGGCCTCCGGAGCAAACACGTCCCCCGGCGCCGGGGCGGCCGGAACAATCGCGGGCGCCGGCGGTGCGGCGGGCGGCGTGGCCTGCTCGTTGGAGAACTCTTGGTATTCCATCCGCTCGCTGGTCTTCGCCGCGACAGGTCCGTCGCCGGCCAGCTTGGCAAGCTGCTTCGTTACGGCCAGGGCCGCTTCGTCCTGCGGATCACGCCGCAGCGCTTCCGCGGCCAACCGCCGGGCAGTCGGCAAATTGCCCGAAATCAAGGCCTGTCGGCTCAGTTCGCCCAGCAGGTGCGTACCCGCGTCGACAATCCGCCGCGCTTCGGCCAGTCCTGGGCTACCCACGGTGATCAGCCGCACGCCGCCATCGGCTCGAGCCGATTCCACCACGACCGGCAAGAACGCATAGTCGGGGTTCGACGCGCCGGCCGCGAGGTCCCACGTGAGTTTCTGCGGTTCACCGGCCACGTCGGCCGTGACTTCAATCTTCAGCGAACCTTCCAGCGTTCCGTCGGCTTGTCCCAGCACGATCGTGTCGCGATCGCTTCGCAGCGGCGGCATCCGCTCCGGATAGACCGCGGCGAAGTTCTTCGGAAAGTTCGCCGCGCTCGGCCACAGCACCGCGCCCCGCACGGCATTGGCCAAATAGCTGCCGGCCTGCTTCGGGTCGATGCTCTCGTCGTCCAAGGCCAGCAGACCACCGGTCAAGTTCGCCAGCGATGCCAGCGCCGGACCATCCACCCGGGGGCCCACGCCATAGCTCGAAACAGAAACCTTGGCGTCAGCCAGCTCGTTGCATAGCTCGCGATAGGCCTCGGTCGACAGGAAGTTCGCCGAGCTGCGGCCATCGCCGATGTAGACGATCGTCCGCGGGGCTCTGCTGCTGTGTTCGAATGCGGCCACCCCGGCTCGCAACCCACCTGCCAGATCGGTCGCGCCGAGTGGAGTTCGCAGCTTGAGCAGGCCGACCGCAGCCTTCAGCGGCTCGCTGCCCGCGGCGCGAAATTGTTTGGTAAGCGGAATCGCATCCAGATCGATTGCGAACAGTTGCACGCGGTCGTCCGGCTTCAAGGCGGCCAGCAGCGTATCGAGTGCTTCGAGCGCCCGCTCGCGAATCCGCCCGGCCTGGCTGGCCGACGTGTCAACCAGCACCACGATGTCGCGCGGACCGGCTGCCGAAACCTTCTCATTCGGCGAGAGGCTCAGGGCGAAATAGCTGGTGCCATCCGACGCGGCATAGGTTTGCAGTGACGGCTCGGGCACGGCATCGGCTGCCACGGCCAACGAACCAATTGCCACGCCCAGCAAGACTGCGAGCGCGATTGAACGAACGGGGTGCCTCGACATCGACGTATCTCCACTCGAAGTGTGCCGAAAGCTTTTTGCCGACGTGTTCCGCTGCGACGGCAAAGCGCACGGATTGAGTTGCCTTCTGACGAGCCTGCAATGAGCCTGCGGCCCGAGCGCCTATTCTATTCAGAGCTCTCAGGTTACGCCAGAAAAATCGGCAAAAATACGGCCTGGAGCGGAGCTATCGATCGTGCCGGCGCAGCGTCGCCTGGCGGGCCCCATTTTCGCTCGGCGTAATCTCGCGAATAAACCGCTGTCACTCCGGGGGTGGACGATCCTGGCACGGGCAACTCTGCTGGTCCGATTTCGGAAAATCCCGTATTTTGCATGTCCAAGCCAGTTCCAGTTGGTGCCCCGCTTTGCGGTGTCGCGCCAAATCAGCTTCCCGCCCTCCAGGTCGAATCGCCATGCCCAAAACCATCGCCATCACCCTTGTCGCTGCCCTGGCCGGAGCCCTGGCGGCCGAAGTCGCCCGGGTCGCCAGTTCGCAAAACCAGCTCATCGCCCAGGAGCCGCCTGGACAGTCGGTTGCCCCTCCGTCCGGCGCCGCGCGCCCCGGCAGCGTGTCGCGACTCCCCGTCCCGGCCAGCGATCTCGAACTTTCGCCCGAAGAGCGGATCAATATCGCGGTCTACGAAAAGGTCAACCGCAGCGTCGTGAACATCAAGACCGAAACGGTGCGGACGGATGCCTTCTTTTTCCTGGCCACCGAGACGCCCGGCGAAGGGGCCGGCAGCGGCTCGGTGCTCGATACCGCCGGCCACATCCTCACCAACTACCACGTGATCGACGACGCTCGGGCGATCGAAGTCACGCTCTTCGATGGCAAAAGCTACGAGGCCCGGGTCGTTGGTCACGACGAGTCGAACGACGTGGCCGTGCTCAAAATCAATGCGCCCGCCACTTCGCTGGTCCCGGTCGAGATCGGCGATTCGACAAACCTTCGCGTGGGCCAGCGCGTGTTTGCGATCGGCAATCCGTTCGGCTTCGAACGCACGATGTCGATCGGTATCATCTCGAGCCTCAATCGCACGCTGCCGGCTCGCAATCAGCGGCTCATCAAGTCGGTCATTCAGATCGACGCCGCGATCAATCCCGGCAGTTCCGGCGGGCCGCTGCTGGATGGACGCGGCCGGCTGATCGGCATGAACACGGCCATCGCCAGTCCCACTGGCCAAAGCGCCGGCGTCGGTTTCGCCATTCCCTCGGCGAATATTACCCGCATCGTGCCGCAGCTCTTGGAACGTGGAAAAGTGATTCGCCCCGATGCAGGCATCACCCACGTTTATCCCACGGAGCGCGGGCTTCTGGTCGCGGCGATGGCGCCGGGCGGGCCGGCCGAGAAAGCCGGCCTCCGCGGCTTTCGGATCACCAATCAGCGCCGTCGCCAGGGACCCATCGTCTACGAATCGCGCTCGCTCGATCGTTCCACGGCCGACTTGATCCTGGCGGTCGATGGCGAACCGGTCTCGACGCCAGGCGAATTTCTTTCGGCGATCGAGTCGCGTCAGCCTGGCGAAGAGGTCGTGATCACCATCGAGCGCGAAGGCCAACAACTGCGCGTGCCGCTCCGACTTGTTGCGGACAACTCCTAACGGCGCTGGCCGCCAATTTATCAACACGATTCCGACGATTGCGCTCCCGCGCTTGAACACGTCGAATTCCCGTCCTAGCCAGGAACCCGCGATCGCTCGTTGAAGAAGCGAGCCTGACCCAACTTTGGCCGGCTAACTCACTGTCCGAGCGTTGCTCGGCCCACGGCCCACACAACCACGAACAGGACAACGGTAATCAGCAGCACGCCGGCAATGGCAGAGAACATGGTGAATCGCCAGGGGGTTTGTTAAAGGTACAGGAGGCCACGCATGCGCTACGCGGCGCGATCGCACCGGGCCGAGAATCCCTGATTCCACAGAAGGATCCTACAGCTGTCAATCGCGTCGATTCATGACATGCGCTCGGTCAACTTCAGCCGAAACTAACGTGCTGTAACTCGCTCAGACGACATCCACAATGTCTTCAAACATGCTTGCACAATCACGGCCGCCCGGAACTCTTGCCGCGGGATCGCTTGGACCTCTCGGCCAACGACTCGGCGCTCAAGCCGTGCGTTCGATCTCGAGCGCGTGCTCGTCGATCATCAACTCGCGGATCTTGAACTTCTGGATCTTGCCCGTCACCGTCTGCGGAAACACGTCCACAAACTTCACGTACCGCGGCACCTTGTAGCGAGCCAGGCTCTGGCGGCAGTATTCGCGAATCTCGTCCTCAGTGACCGTGCAGCCAGACTTCAGTTTGATCCACGCGCATAGCTCTTCGCCGTACTTCTTGTCCGGCACGCCCACCACCGCAGATTGCTCGATCGCCGGGTGCCCGAACAAGAACTCCTCGATCTCGCGCGGATAGATGTTCTCGCCGCCGCGGATGACCATGTCTTTGATCCGCCCCGTAATCTTGTAGTAGCCGTTGGGCAGTCGCACGGCCAGGTCGCCCGAGTGCAGCCAGCCGTCCTTGTCGATCGCCGCGGCAGTGGCCTCAGGATTTTTGTAATACCCGATCATGATGTTGTGCCCGCGCCCGCAGAGCTCGCCTTGCTCGTTATCGCCCAGCGTCGCGCCCGTGGCTGGATCGACAATCTTGCACTCCACGCCTGGAAACAAGCTCCCCACCGTTTCCACGCGCAGCTCCACGGGATCCGTGGTCCGGCTTTGCGTGATCAGGGGCGAAGCTTCCGTCAGCCCGTAACCGATCGTGATCTCGCGGGCTCCCATCACCTCGATCACCTGCTTCATGACTTCGATCGGGCAGGGGCTGCCGGCCATGATCCCCGTCCGCAGCGACTTCAAGTCGCGGCTCGGCAGCGTGGGATCTTGAAGCTGTGCGATGAACATGGTTGGTACGCCGTACAGCGCCGTCGCACGCTCCTTTTCGATCGCGGCCAGCGTCGCCTCGGGATTGAAGCTCTCGGCCGGCACGACCATCGCCGCGCCATGGCACACCGCCGTGATCGTGCCCAGCACACAGCCAAAGCAGTGATAAAACGGCACCGGAATGCAGATCCGATCGTCCGCCGTCAGGGCCTGGTACACTCCCGCGTAGTAACCGTTCAGCAGCAGGTTCCGATGGCTGAGCATGGCGGCCTTCGGAAAGCCCGTCGTGCCGGAAGTGTACTGGATGTTGATCGGCTCCGACGGCTTCAGCTTCGCTTCAACCTCGGCCAACTGCCCGTCGTCGATCGCGTCTCCCCGCCGCAGCATTTCCTCCCAGGTGATGCCGCCGGCGGGCGCGGTTTCGTCAATCGCCACGACCCACCGTAGACAGGGAAAATCCTTGGCAGACAGCTCGCCCGGCTTGTCGCGCGCGAGCTCAGGACACACCTCGGCCAGCATCGCGAAATAGTCCGACGTCTTGAACTCGTGCACCAGAAACAGTGCGACCGAATCGCTCTGGTTGAGCACGTACTTCAGCTCGTGCGGCCGATAGGCCGGGTTGATGTTCACCAGCACCGCGCCGATCCGCGCGGTCGCGAACTGCAAGGTCACCCACTCGGGCACATTCGTGGCCCAGATCGCCACATGCTGCCCGGTCTTGATCCCCAGGGCCAGCAGCCCTTTCGCCGCCCGATCGACATCCGCGTCGAACTGCTGGTAGGTTCGCTTGAGCGGCAGGTGCGGGAAGGCCAGGGCGTCGTGATCGCCAAATCGCTGGGCGGTTTTCCGCAGGGTGCTCCCCAGGGTTTCGCCCTCCACCCAGGGCGTGGCCGTTTGGTCAATTGTCTGCCCAGATTTCGTCGTCGACATGGTGTGCGCCCGCCCTCCCAGTGGTCGATTCGTGGGGATGATTTTTCTTACGACCGCAGCGGCAGCGAGAGTGCAATCGCCAGCGGTACGAAAATCATAAGCGGCAACCACGCCGCGAGCGAGGGCTCCAGCAAATAGCTGTCCCCCAAAATACCACACCCCATCACCACCAGCATGAATGCCACGACCAGGGCCAGGCACACCCCAATCGCCATGAACACATTCCGGTTCGAGCCGGTCAGCACCAGCGGCAGCCCCAGAAAGAGGAGCGTCAGATCGAGCACCGGCTGCACCACGCGCGAGTGAATCGCGGTCCGCTCCTTGGCGCCATAGTTCAGGCTGGAGTTTTGCAAACCCTGGATCAGGTCCCAGGTGCTCGAAAGCTGCTGCCAGTTGCTGTTCGCCACCAGGTATTCGTAGCTCACGTCGCTGACCACGAAGCAGTCCGTCGGCGCCAGCCAGGGCGTGTCCTTCGGCGTCAGCACGATTGGCGGCCCGCCGTTCAAAGCCAGCGACGGATACTCGGCAAAATCCGCCGGCTGCGACACCTCGCGCATCAAATAGCCGCTCGGCCGACCCTCCTCGGCCGGCTTGTAATAGGCATGTTCCGATACGATTCGCGAGCCAATCCGATCCAACCCCCGCGGCAATTGAAAGTCCGGCTTCTCGATCCGCTTCTCATTGGCGTAGGCCTGTCCCGAGGCCCGCAGCAAAATCCCGGTGCGATGGTCGTATCGCGGAACCACTTGCTTCCCGCGGCTGCCTCCCAAATCCTGGGCGTTGGAACTCAGGCTTTCACGCACCGACGGAATGAAGATCTCCCGGTTGGCAACCTTCAGGCCGATGATGATCATGGCCACGGCGATCAGCGGCTTCACGATTCTCCAGCGCGAGATTCCCGCCGCTTCGAGCGCCGTCAGCTCGTTGTGCCGCTGAATCCAGGTGACCGTGAACATCGCCGCGATCAGCGTGATCACGTGGCTTGTGCTGTCGAAGAAAGACAGCGTGCGATAGGCGTAATACTCGCCCATGATCACCATCAGGCTGCCGCGATCGCGCGAGTAGGTGATGAACTCCTCCAGGTTCGTGAACGCATCGATCACGATGTACAAACCCGTCAGGCTGCAAAAGCAGATCAGAAACGTCTGCACGAACTGCCGCAGCATGTAGCGGTCGACAATCAGAAAGCCCCAGATGCCGGGCGTTTTCGGAGCGTTGGTGGTAGCCACTTTCCGCGTTGTCCTCCTTGATCATCTTCGACCCGCTCCATGCAGGTCACTCCGCCACGATCGTCACGCTACAACAACTGTCGCACGGCCCGGGCCAGGGCCTCGATCCCCCGGCGAATGTTCTCCGCTGATTGCACGCCAAAGCTCAGCCGGATGCGATCCTTACGCGCCCGCTCGCCTTCGCCCGGATAGCAGTACTCGCCCGGCACATACAGCACGCCCTCGGCCAGCGCATGCTCGATCAGCCGCCCGCCGGGCCCCGCGTCCAGCCCCTCGGGCAGTTCCAGCCAGACGTAAAGCCCGCCGGTCGGCCGCTGCCAGCGCACGCCCGGCACGTCGGCCATGAAGTCGTCCAGTGCCGCCAGCATCGCGTTCATCTTGGCCTGGTAGCTCTCGCGCAGCACTTGCAAGTGCGGCTCGAACAGGCCCTTTTCGAACACGGCCGACATCAACTGCTGATTCAAATGCGGCGAGCCAAAGTCGATCGACGTCTTCAAGCCCGAAAGCGGTCCCACCAGTTCCGGCGGCAGCACGCCCCAGCCCACGCGAATGCCGGGCGAGAACGACTTCGAAAACGTCTCGGCCACGATCACCGTCTCGCCCGTCTCGTCGAACGCACGCATGCTCGGCAGATCGGGCCCCGAATAGCGCAGCTCCCGATATGCCGAATCGTCGATCACATACAGATGCCCATCCGCCGAATGCCGCTTGGCGATCTCGACCACTTGCCGCCGTCGCTCGCGCGAAAGAGTGACGGTGCTGGGATTCTCGAAATAGCTGGTCGTATAGATCGCCTTCACTCGCTCGCGTTCGCCGCTCCGCTTCAGCCGCTCGAGTGTCTCCTGCAGCGCCTCGGGAATCATCCCGTCCCCGTCGATCGCCACGCCAACCGCCCGCGCGCTGAGTCCAGCCAGCAGCCCAATGAATACGAAGTACGTCGGCGCCGCGCACAGCACGATGTCGCCCGGATCGAGCAGCGCTTCGCCCACCAGGTGCAGCATCTGATTACTGCCCGCGGTGAGAATCACCTGGTCAACGTGCGGCCGCGTCCCGGCATACTCGCCATCTGCCGCAATCAACCGCGCGAGCACGGCTTCGCGCAGCGGCAGGTAGCCCGCATTGGTTCCATATTGCAGCGCCGCCCGGCCGCGCGTCGCGTCGGCAAACACGGCCGCCAGGGCCTGCTGCGTCTCCTCGACCGGCAGCGTCGCCTGATCGACAAACCCCGCGGCCAGTGAAATCAATTCCGTCTGCGCAAGCGCCATCCGCATCAGCTCGCTGATCGGCTGCTGACCGAAACCGTGGGCACGCCGGCTGAACGGGCGGAGTGTGGTCACGCTGGAAAGCTCGGGGCGGCGGGAAAAACGCGTCGGACGATACTGTAACGTATTGCCCCGGGTCAAGATCGGTCAATCTGGGCAATTTAGCCACGCCGCGTGCGATCACCCGAACGTGGCTTGCTATCATGACAAAGTCGTCTCGACCGATCGGGTTCGAATCGTCCGCCAATTGCTGGTCACTTAGCCATGCAGCCTTCGCGGTGGCCCCAGGCTCGTGCGTTATTCGTTCGCTCGCCCAAACAGGCCCGGCGGCTCGGCGGGTTGCTGCTGAACCTGGTCTATCCTGGCGCCTGTGTCTGTTGCCAGACGGCGCTCGAAGAGTACCAGGGCGTTTCGCTTTGCGAGCCGTGTCGCGGAGAACTGCTCCGCCCGCGCGTCGCATGCTCGCGTTGCGGCTCGCTGCTCGCGCCAGGCATGTCCGGTGATCCCTGTCCGCGCTGCCGCGAGTTGCGGCTCAAGTTCACGCGCGCCGTTTGCCTCGGCAGCTACGACGGCCTGTTGCGAACCGCGGTGCTGCGAATGAAGCACCCCGCCGATCGACCGCTGGCCGTCGCCCTGGGCGCTCACCTCGCCACTTGCGTCGCCACCGAATTTCCGCCGTCTGAAATCGACGTCGTGATGCCGGTGCCGATGCACTGGTCGCGCCGCGTGTGGCGCGGAGCCAACAGTCCCGAAGTGCTGGCCGCCGCGATCGCCGAGCGTCTGCGCGTGCCCGCGACGTCGCAACTCCTCGTCCGTCGCCGTCGCACGATCCCGCAGGCCACGCTTTCGCCCGGCCGCCGCCGCGCGAATGTCCGCGGCGCGTTTTTCGTCCACCCTCATCGCGATCTCGCGGGCGCGCGCGTGCTGCTCGTCGACGACATCCTCACCACGGGCGCCACGCTCAACGAAGCCGCCAAGACGCTCCGCAAAGCCGGCTCAAGCGACGTGTGCGTTGCCGTACTGGCCCGGGCCGAAGGGTTGCAGTCGAAGTAGAACTGTCAGCTAATCCCGACTTTACCAGTCGGCCCGCCGTCTCTTTAACAACCCGACGCGTAAGTCGCGTAAGCGAGGCTCCTACTTCACAACCCGACGCGTAAGCGAGGTAACATTCGTGATGGTGCTGCCCTCGCGTGCGCCCTCCGTCTAGGAACTCCACGTGGATGACCCAATTGCCTTCTTTCTGACTTGGCCGACCTATGGCACTTGGCTGCCCGGAGATTCTCGAGGTTGGGTTGACTACCATCAGGGGTGGCAACTTCCCGATCCAATACTGTTGCTTGAGTCACAGTCGAGGATGTCAGAGGGTGCGTGCACCCTTTCCACCATCGAGCGGCGCCTCGTCGAAGTGCAAGCGGGTGAAACATGCGCCCATCGTGGTTGGACGCTACACGCGATCAATTGCCGATCGAATCACTTGCATCTCGTGGTAAGTGCGTTAGATACGAACCCAAGGAAGATTCGCATCGACATCAAGGCATGGTGCACGCGCCGATTGAAGGCTCACAACCCAGCCCGAGAGCACTGGTGGGCGGAGCGAGGGAGTCAGCGATACATCTTCTCCGTGGACCGGTTGGCAACCGTCATCGAGTATGTGACTACCGCACAAGACCGAAAGAACCGAGACGTGTAGGTGTTGGATGGCTCGGTCGCGGTGTTCAAACGCTGAATTCGCCTCGCTTACGCGTCGGGTTGTGAAACTCACGGCGACCATGCCGATGCGGGCACCCTTGCCTCCGCCCCGCGAATCCGCAGAATACGGGCTACCACCGATCCGCCTACGCAACAATCGACGTTCACCCGCATGAGTATCCGCCTCCGTCTTGGAACCCGCGCCAGCGCCCTGGCCCGTTGGCAGGCCGATTGGGTGGCCGCGCGCCTGGCAGAGCAGGGCGTCGAAGTCGAACTCGTGCTCATCGCCACCCAGGGAGACGCTGAACAGCGCGACCCGATCGGCAATCTCGGCAGCCCCGGCGTCTTCACCAAGGAGATCCAACGGGCTCTGCTCGAAAATCGCGTCGACCTGGCCGTCCACAGCCTCAAGGATCTCCCCACCGAACCGATCAAAGGTCTCTGCCTCGCCGCCGTGCCACCGCGCGAAACCACGGCCGACGTCCTCATCAGCCATGACGGCCGCCGCTTTGACGGTCTTCCGCCGGGCGCAACCATCGGCACCGGCAGTCTCCGTCGCCGGGCGCAGCTCCTCCACCTGCGGCCCGACCTCAAAATGGCGGGCATCCGCGGCAACGTCGACACCCGGCTCGAAAAGCTCGCCCGCGGCGACTTCGACGCCATCGTCCTGGCCGAAGCCGGCCTCAAGCGATTGGGGCTCAGCAGCCGGATCACCGAGATTCTCCCCGGCGACAAGGTCCTGCCGGCCGTGGGGCAGGGGGCCCTCGGGATCGAAACTCGTGCTGATGACGATCGCACGCGAACGGCACTCGCCGCGCTCAACGATCCAGTCACCCACGCCGCGGTCCTCGCCGAGCGCACGCTGCTCGCCGACCTGGCTGGCGGCTGCCTGGCGCCGATCGCGGCCTGGGCGCGACCAACCGATGCCCAAACGCTCGCCCTCGACGCCGCGGTCCTTTCGCAAGACGGGCGCCAGCGGCTCTTCTTGTCCCAGCAAGGACCGCTGACCAGTGCCCAGACGCTCGGCAGCACCGTGGCCGCCGCGCTGCTCGCGCAAGGCGCTGCCGATCTGATCGCCGCGGCGCGCGTCACCGGCTGAAGCCCCTCTCCGACTACAGCACTGGCCCGCGCAAAGCGGCGCTCCATCGCGCGGAGCCATCCTCACGTTCGTACCTTTCAGCACGCCTTACCACGCCGATGCGCCCGCAAAGTTTCCCTCACGCGCGCGACTAGCCCCACTTCGCTTTTTTTGTGTTGCCGAGTGCTTGCATGACCGATTTACGCTAGTGTGCGAGATTAGTGTCGGGGGACTGTCCCAATTTTTTGCGGCTGCCTTGGGGAGCAAAAAATGGGACAGTACCCTTAGGGATCAGTAGTGATGCAGTGACTAAAGTCTGTTCCGAGGATACGAACTGCGTGACCAGCTCACGCGCTGACCGCGGCTGACAGGATGGCCCGCGGCCTAAGAGTTTCTTGCCAACAGGATGGCGTGCCATGCAAATCAACACCACGCGTTTCGGCTCAGTTGAGGTCGCCGACGAAGACGTGATTCGTTTTCCCGCGGGGCTGCCGGGCTTGAACGATTGCACGTCGTGGGTATTGCTCGCCGACGCGTACCACGAGGCGCTCGGCTGGTTGCAAAGCACCCAGCAGGATGACGTCGCCCTGGCCGTCGTGACGCCGGGCCGATTCGTTGCCGGTTACGAGCTGCGCGTCGGTCGCGCCGAACTGGGCTCCGAATTGGCCGCCCGCCAGGACGAGCTGCACGTGCTGGTGATCGTCGGCAAGAACCAGCGCGGCATCACGCTCAACCTCAAGGCGCCGCTGGTGATTGATCTGGCGAAGCGCGTCGGGCGCCAGGTGGTGGCGAGCAGCGAGCTGCCGGTGCAGTACGAGCTGTCGAAGGCCGAGAGTCCGCTGCGCGGCGCCGCGTAAGTTGTTTCGATTCAAGTTGAGAGAGTTGCGTATTACCAGGTACCCCCAATTGACCCCCACCCAGCCAGACTGCACGCTGCCCAGCCCAGGCAGCTCGAGCGGTTTTGGCAGACCAACCGGAAGATCGTTCGCCACGCTTCCGGACAACCCCGACCGATGCCGCAACTGAAACGCGGCTCGCGGTGAAATAGGAAGGAGCCCCGATGCTGGTCTTGTCCAGACAACGCGACGAGAGCATCGTCATTGGCGACAATATCGTTGTGACGATTGTCGACATCCGCGGCGACAAGGTGCGCCTGGGCATCAACGCGCCCACCGAGATCCCCGTCCACCGACAGGAGATCTACGACGCGATCCAGCGCGAGAATCGCCGCGCCGCGCAGCTCGACCCCAAAGACGCCCGCGGCCTGGGCGGCCCCGCCACCGACGCCAAGCGGCCCGCGCCTGGGCAATAGACGTTTCGCAAAATGTGCGGACGAGGAGAAACTTTCTCGTTCGCATCTCGCGCGCGGGTGCGGTGCAATTCCGCTACCTGCGCCGTGCCAGCCTTCTCGCGGCAATCGCTGCTGGAATGGCTAGAAATAGCAACCCCATCGATGCCGGCTCGGGCACGAGCGTCCACTTGATCGCAACGGTGCGGAAGCCATCGTAGGCAGACCCGACGATATCGCCATTCTCGCTGATGCCGATCGCCCACGACGATCTGAAATTGTGGCCAAGGCTTTGTAGCGTATCGTGGAGGTCGATGGCGCTGGCTGAGGATCCACTCCAGGCCATCGCGCGCCTCATAACCGTCGGGATGTAAGTTCACTGCGCTTGCCGCAGTAAGCACACTCCGTGTGCTGTAACCGCAGCGGGGAAGACTCGACATCGAAGACGCCGCAACCAGCACACGGACTGACTGCAAACTGCTTCCTGATCCAGCGACGGCACACGGAGTGTGCCTGCTACGCATGCATCTGAAAAATTCGCATATCAAGTCGCCCTTGCCCGCGCGTGTGGCGCGGCTGCTGCGCAACTCGTTGCTCACCACCGCGCTCGCGTGCGCATCGCGCACACCGCCCACGTGTCCACCAACGCTAGAAATCAGGCCAGCATTTCCGATATGGTACGTTCAGATGAATGTGTACTGGCTGAGCGATGAGCACGAACATGCTGGCGCACTTGGAAAACTGGAGAAGCCGCGAAACTCAAAACACCGCTCGCGAGGCCGTGTGTGTGGCGCCGAAACTGCATTTTCACGACTTTCTCAGCGCACACGGGGGAAACATCGCTCGCCAAAAAACATCCGGGGAAGTAATCAGTTTGAAGTGTTCAGCACAGAGGAACGACAGTCATTTCTTCTTCGCTGAACACTGAACACTTCAAACTCCCCCAAGCTCTTTGAAAATTCGACCCAAGCTACCGGCCGGGCCCGTGGGCAACGGACTGCTAGCGCCGCAGCCTGAACCAGCCGCCAGATGCGTGGAATGCCGCACGCCGTGGGCCCTCAACTACCGCCACTCCCCAATCGCCCCCCGCCGCCTTATGATGGGGTGAGCAATCGGCAGTTTTTGCGGTTAACAGAGACAACACCTCGGGAACTGTCCCGGCCGTGCGGATGTCTGAAGAGCCGGGACTAGTTTTCCCGTCTGCCAGTCACTCCCTCTCAAACCGCTTTGCAATTTTGGAGACTAATCGCGGTGAGCACCACCAAGACCCTGATTCGCGTCGGCCACAGCCCCGATCCGGACGACGCGTTCATGTTCCACGCCCTGGCCAACGACAAGATCGACACCGGCCCGTACGACTTTCGCCACGAGCTGGTCGACATCGAAACCTTGAATCGCCGGGCCTTCACCGGCGAGCTTGAGCTGACCGCGGTCAGCCTGCACGGCTACGCTTACCTGACCGACAAGTACATGCTCTGCCCTTGCGGCGCCAGCATGGGCGACGGTTACGGACCGATGGTCGTGGCCACGCACGCTTACTGCGTCAAAGATCTCAAGCGCATGACGATCGCCGTGCCGGGCACGCTCACCACGGCCTACCTCGCTCTGCGGCTGTGCCTGGGCATCGACTTCAAGCACGTGGTCGTGCCGTTCGACGAGATCATCAATGTCGTCGAAAAGGGTGAATACCAGGGCCAAAAGATCGACGCCGGCCTGATCATTCACGAAGGTCAGCTTACCTATGCCGATCGCGGACTGACGCTCGTCGTCGACACCGGCAAGTGGTGGCTCGAAACCACGGGCCTGCCGCTTCCGCTCGGCGCGAACGCGATTCGCAAAGATCTTGGCCCCGCCGTGATATCGGACGTCAATCGCCTGCTCAAGCAAAGCATCCAGTATGGTCTCGAAAATCGGGCCGAGGCGCTCGACTATGCCTTGCAATACGGCCGCGATTTGGACCACAAACGTGCCGACCGCTTCGTGGGGATGTACGTGAACGACTGGACGCTCGACTTTGGCGAGCGCGGCCGCGAGGCGGTGCGCACGCTGCTCGCGCGCGGTCACGCGGCCAAGGTGATTCCGCAGTTGATCGTGCCCGAGTTTGTCGAGAACTGATCCGCGTCGAAACCTGCTCTGGCGCTTCAACCCTTTGGTGTTTTGCCCTTGTACGACGCCCAGCGACCAACGCGACCCGAGCGACCTGCGGCGCCCCCCGGCGCGCCGTCGAAGAACTCGCTCATCCCAGTCGTGATGGTGCTGGTGCCGCTGGCCGTGCTGCTCACCGGCGTGGTCGCGCTCGCCGGCAGGGCAGGGCTGATGATGATCGGCGTGGCCGCGGTGATCCCGGCGTTCATGTTCCTGCACTATCTGCTCTGGGGCCGCTGGCTGATGAAAAGCATTAAGCGGAACCCGCCTGAGGATGAGGACGCGTAGTCGCCAGAAAATGTGCAACGCGGCCAGGCCGGCTCACGCGTTGCGTACGAACATCGTCCAGAACCCGATCTGGCCGACCACCGCCAGTAGCAACCAGACGAGGCCCGGGCGCGAGATGACTCGCCGGGCCTGGGCTTCTGGTGGGGGAACCTCGGTGGTTGCGTAACCCGGCGTCCAGCGCTCGCCGTCCGGCAGAACCCAACTGGTGCGCGACTGCCACAACAGCACGCCGAGTGGAACGAGTGCCGCGGCGCCGCACAACACGACCAGCGGCGGCAAGTGCTCATCCAGCGAGTAGATCTCAGCTCGCTCCAGAGTGAAGCTCAGCGCGTTGTTGCAGAAATGCAGCAAGATCGGCAGCCACAGCGAACGGGTTGCCAGAAAAATCAGATGCAGCGCCAGGCCGATGAAGACGATTCCGGCGACTTGGGGCGGATCGATGTGAATCAGCGCGAACAGCACGGAAGTCCATAACATTCCCCACCACACGCCCAACCGCGCCAGCAGACCACGCCCCAGAAAGCCCCGGAAAAATATCTCCTCGCCCAAGGCCGGGAACACGCATCCGCCGAACAGAATCAACGGCCAAGGCTGCAAGGCGAACGCTGAATACTGTCCGTCGAGGATCGAGGGCAATACTTCGGCAGCCCAGGCGGCGATCTCCTGGACTACCACGGCCAAGGGACCGACGGTCAGCAGCACGATTGCGACGTGTCCGACCGCCGGGCGGCAGATGCCCAATCGCCTTGCTGTCGAATGCCCAAAGTGCAGCACCGAAATCAGAATCGCCAGGCTGGTCGTGGCCAGCGTGGTGCACAGGAACAGCACCCCGATGGCATCGTCCAGGTCGATGCCCCAGGCCATGTAGACCACGAACAGGCCGGTCGAAAGCACATTCAGCGCGAACGCGAGCAGAAACGTCCAACCGAGCGCCGCCCAAAAGCCCGGCCCAGGCCGCACGAGAGCCGGCGGCGCCGGTTCGCCGAAGGTGGTCTGGCTATAGTCCGGCGCAGTCGCGAAATCATCCGCTGACATGATCGCTTCCTATCGGAGCCTGATGGCGGAACCCCGCTTAAAAGTAATCCGGTTCGCCGCCGGCCTGCCACTTGATGTTGCAGCCAATGCTGGGCTTCTGGTCCGTCGAAACCGGATGATCGGCCAGCACCGCGTCGAGCGCCGCGCGCAGGTCTTTTCCCGTGAGCGGCACGCCCGAGTTTGGCCGGCTGCCGTCAAGCTGGCCGCGATAGACCAGCCGGTGATCGGCGTCGAAAACATAGAAATCCGGCGTGCAAGCAGCCCGATAGGCCTTGGCCACTTCCTGCGTTTCGTCGTACAAGTAGGGGAACGTGTAGCCGCGGTTTTCGACCTCGTGCACCATCTGCTCGGGCGAGTCGGCCGGATGCGAGCTGGCGTCGTTGGAGTTGATGCCCACGACGGCGACACCTTTGGCCTGGTACTCCTTGGCGAGCCGGGCCACCTCGGGCGCCACATGGATCACGTAGGGACAGTGGTTGCACATGAAGATCACGAGCAGAGCCTTGGCGCCCTCGCAATCGGCCAGCGAGACGGTGCTGCCGTCCACGTTCGGCAGCGAAAAGTTCGGTGCTTTCGTTCCCAGCGGCAACATCGTGCTCGGCGTCAAAACCATGACCGTTCTCCGGCAATGAGCTGTTTGCAAAGTAGATTTCTGATGGTTCAGGTCATCTTATCCGTGTCCCTCATCTTTGACAGTGCCCGGCCGACGGCCAACCCCTGATGGGTGCTTTATTGACACCCGCCGCCGGGGCAGTAGATTTTAACAAGCGGCGCGAGTGGAACCGGTTCGCTCTTTCTCTCCAACCCAAGGAACACCAGTCATGAACGATTCCTCGAATCCCTATGCCAGTTGGGGAATGGTCGCCGCCGAGGCCGATACGAACGACCGGGCACGCTTCATCCGCCTCACGTACATGCACTTGTTCGGAGCGATCCTGGCCTTCATTGGCCTGGAGGTCCTGCTGTTCAACACCCCGGCGGCCAAGAATGCGATGGCCGGTGTTGTCACGATGCCGTACGGCTGGTTGATCGTGATGGCAGTGTTCATCGGCGCAAGCTACCTGGCCAACTACTGGGCGAACTCGGCCACGTCGGTGGGTATGCAGTATCTGGGGCTTTCGCTGTACGTCGTGGCCTGGTCCGTGATTTTCCTGCCGCTGTTGATGATCGCGCAGTCGTTCACCGACCAGACAGGCACAAACGTTATCGGCGTCGCCGCGGGCCTGACAATCTTCACGTTCGTGGCGCTCACGGCGATTGTGTTCATCACCGGAGCGGACTTCTCGTTCCTGGGCCCCTTCCTGGGCATCGCCGCGCTGATTGCGATGGGCGTGATCGTCGTCGGCATCGTGTTCTCGCTGCCGCTGTTCAACCTGGTCTTCATCGCCGCGCTGCTGCTCCTGTCGGCCGGCTACATCCTGTACGACACCAGCAACGTCCTGCACCACTACCGCGTGGGCCAGCACGTGGCGGCTTCGCTCGCCTTGTTCTCGTCGCTGGCGCTAATGTTCTGGTACATGATCCAGCTGGTGATGTCGTTGTCGTCGCGCGACTAAAGACGGCTGGCCGAAATCGAAAGATCACCAAAGCCCCCGGGCGCGTGGCCGGGGGCTTTCGGTTGCGCGGGTAGCCCCCGGCTTTGCCGGTGGGGTTCTCTGGCCTCACGAGTGCCGCACCGTCACTCGACGTACAGAAACGCGTTCGCGTTGAACAGCGCCAGGCAGTAGTCAACGAGCGCCGCCGCGCGATAAGGCTCGCTCGCGTGATGCCCAGCAGGGAGCGCCAACGTCTTGGCGTCGCGATTCTCTTCGCGAAGCCGCGCAGACTGTTTATCCAGAAACGCGAGCGCTGCCTCGACTTCTGCATCCGTGGGCGGCCGGTTACTTACGCGCAGGTGAGCCGAGACGATCGCCTTACGTTCCGCTGTGATCGGATCGGACGCGGTCGCCGGCCAAACCACACCGGCCAGTTCCCGGGCGCAGTCCAGACTGAACGCCGAGTTGAACTGCGTCAGCGACTGCGTCGCAGTGGTCGACTCGTGCCTCTGTGGGCAGCTCGCGTTCGTATCTGGCCGATCGAACACGTCGAACATCGGGTACCGCAAGTTCCGCCGCACGAACAGATAGATGCTTCGCCGCCGATGGTCGTCCGCGTCGCCGCTGGGCTTCCATTGTCCGCGAAGCAGCGTCTGCGTGATTTCGGGCGCAAGCGGCGGACGGATTCCCAGGCCGCCGCGTCGCTCTGTAAGCTTGCCGCAGGCGGTGAGCATCGCATCGCGAATCGATTCGCCATCCAGCCGCATCAGCGGCCGCCGCCAGCACAGCATATTGTCTGGATCGACGGCCTGGTTCTGTGCCATCAACTCACGTGCCCTGGCGACCTCCGCTACCGTCCACTCCACCTCGTACGGTACGCTCGCCGTGCGATAAGCCCGAGTAGTTACCATCAGCCGGTGCATCTTCTTGAGGCTCCAGCCATCAGCCACCAAGCGGCGAGCCAGCCAGTCGAGTAGCTCGGGATGAGTCGGTTCAGCGCCCATCGTCCCGAAATCGCTGGGCGTGCTCGACAGCCCGCGCCCGAAGTGCCACTGCCAGAGCCGATTGACAATCACCCGGGCGGTCAGCGGATGCTCGTCCTGCGTAAGCCACTCGGCGAGCACGGTCCGCGGCCGCTCGGTTACGTGATCAGCCATTGCGTCCTGCTCTTTGACGAGCACACCTGGAAACGCAAACTCGACCACTGGCCCCGGCTGACGAAAATCCCCCCGCAAGTAAAAGTGCGCATCTTGCCGCTTTCCCGGCCGCAGCACGCGCCCCAGCGGCAGATCGGGCAGCGGCGGAGCTTGTTCGGTGATTGCCACTGCCGCGGAATGCTCCGCCCGTTCGGAATCCGAAAGCTCGGCTAGCGCCCGTTTCAAGGTTGGCGGTTCGTCGGGATTGACTTTCCGCGCCAACTCGCGCCCTTGCTGCTCGAGCTCGTCGCGCCGTTTGACTGCCTGGTGGTACTCGTCACCGCGTGAGGCCTCGGCCGCTTCTCGCGCGGCTCGCTCCTCCGACGTCGCAATCGGCAGGTCGCGAAACAACTCCGCCGATTCGAAGAACGCCCGCAGCCGATAGAAGTCCTGAATCCGGATCGGATCGTACTTGTGGTCGTGACACTGCGCACATCCGAACTGCATCGCCAACACGGCGCTGCCGACTGTGGCGGTCATTTCGTTGAGCACCACGTGCCGCCGCTCTTCCTGCAGATTGATGTCCGGCATGTCCGGACCGCACAAGAGGAAGCCCGTCGCGATTGCCGCCTGCGGATCGTCGGGATAGAGCTCGTCGCCGGCCAGTTGCTGCCTTAGGAACTCGTCGTAGGGCATGTCGCTGTTCAGGGCATCGATGACCCAATCGCGATAGCGCCAGGCATTCGGCCGCAAAAGGTCGTGCTCAAAGCCATCCGTCTCGGCATACCGGGCAAGGTCGAGCCAGTGCTGGGCGTATCGCTCGCCATATGCTTGCGACTCGAGCAACCGATCAACGAGGCGCTCATATGCCTCCGGAGATTCGTCCGCCAGAAAGTCCTCAATCTGCTCGGTCGACGGCGGCAGTCCGGTCAAGTCAAAACACACTCGCCGTAGTAGCGTGAGCTTGCCGACTCTCGGCAGCGGCGCGAGGCCCTTCCGTTCCAATTGCGCTTTGATAAACGCGTCGATCGGGTTGGCGTTCCAAACCCCGTCAGACACTTGAGGCGACACAACTTGCTGCATCGGCCGGTACGCCCAGTGCGCCCGCTCGCTTTCAGAGATCGGCACCTCTTCGAGCTTCGGCCCTGCGCCATCGTCCGCATGTGCCGCAACAACTACGAGCGAAAACAGCAACGCAACAAACCAGCGGGCTCGGCTCATGCCAGGATCTCCTGCACGACGTTGCCGGCCACGTCGGTCAGCCGCTCGAAGCGGCCGTTGTGCAGGTACGTGAGCTCCTCATGATCTATGCCGAGCAGATGCAGGATCGTCGCGTGCAGGTCGTGCACGTGCACTTTGTTCTCAACGGCTCGCAGGCCAAACGGGTCGGTCGCACCGTAAGCGAACCCGCCTTTCACGCCGCCGCCGGCCAGGCACACCGTGTAGCCCCAGGGGTTGTGATCGCGTCCCTTGCCTTGCTCGCTCATCGGCATCCGCCCGAACTCGCCACCCCAGATCACAAGTGTGTCGTCGAGCAGCCCTCGCCGCCGCAGATCGCGCAACAGTCCCGCGACCGGCTTGTCAGTTCGGCCGCAATAATCCGTGTGATTCTTGAGCACGTCCTCGTGGGCGTCCCAGCCATTGGTGTCGCCGGAATACAGCTGCACGAACCGCACGCCACGCTCGATCATTCGCCGCGCGAGCAAACATCGCCGGCCAAATTCATCCGTCGGCTTCTCGCCAATGCCATACAGGGCGAGCGTCTCGTCTGTCTCGTCGGCGATATCCACCGCCTCGGGCGCCGCCGCTTGCATACGAAACGCCAGTTCATAGGCTTCGATCCGCGATTCGAGAGCGCCAGGATTGCCCCGTAGCGCATCGTACCGGGCGTTCATCTCGCGTAACAGCTCGATCGTCCCTTGCTGCTGCGCGGAGCTGATCGAAGGTTGCGGCCGCAAGTCGACCACCGGAGTGCCGCCCGGCCGGAACGTCGTCCCTTGAAACGTCGCGGGCAGATAGCCGTTGCTCCAGGCCGATGGGCCGCCTTTGATTCCGCCGCCCGGATCGGGCAGCACCACGAACGCGGGCAGGCTGTCGTTCTCGGTGCCCAGGCCGTAGCTGACCCAGCTCCCCAGGCTCGGCCGTCCCATCAGGATGCTGCCGGTATTCATCTGGTAAACCGACTGCGGATGATTCACGCTGTCGCCATGGCACGACCGCAGCACGCACAGTTCGTCGGCCACCTCGGCCATGTGCGGCAGGAAGTCGCTGATCTCAAGGCCCGACTGCCCGCGCGGTTTGAATGGCTTGATTGGCCCAAGCAGCGGATTGGCGGCCACCTTGCGGCGCGTCATCACCGGGCCGACGCTTTCGGGCAGCGGCTGCCCCGCATGTTTGATGAGTTCCGGCTTGGGATCGAACAGATCGACGTGGCTTGGCCCGCCGTGCATGAACAGGTAGATCACGCGCCGGGCGCGCGGTTCGAATTGCGCAGGCCGAGGCGTGAGAGGGCTGACTGGCGCGGTGGCAGCTGCCGCGCGGGCTTCGCGGCTCAAAAGCGATGCGAATGCGATCGCACCAAAACCTCCGCCTGCCTGGCCCAAAAAAGCGCGGCGCGAAAGCGGCGATCGATCGCTGTGTCCGCGAGGCAGCATGGCTCGCATCCGGTCTCGGGGGGCGGCGGGCGGGATCGTTTCCGTCAGGCCCCCAGCCTACCACGAGCGGCAGGCAGACTCAACGAAACCGGGGTTCGACGACCTCACGCCGCTTCGCAGGCGAACCGCTCGGCGAAGGTCTCGATCTCGAGCGCGACCAAACGCTCGACAACCTCTGTTGGCGTCGGCCGCCGCAGTGGTTCCTTGGCGAGCATTTGCTGCACCAGCCGGGCGGCGCGAACGGGAATCCGCGGCTGATGATGCCGCAGATCGGCCGGCAACTGTTGCCGATGCTGCACGGCCAGCTCGGCCACGTCATCGGAATCGAACGGCAGCCTGCCCGTCAGTAATTCGAAGAGCATGACTCCCAGACTATAGACGTCGCTCTTCAGGCTGCCGCCGCCAGAGGAAAATAGAAGTTCGGGCGCCATGTAGGCGAGCGTGCCCAGCAGCGGGCGATCGACGACGAGCGATTGTTGCGTCGTGGGAGTCGCGAACCCCAAATCGATCAGCGTAACATGCCCAGTAGGTCCGACGAAAACGTTGCTCGGTTTGATGTCGCCATGCATCCAGCCGGCAGCTTCTAGAGCCAGGATCGCTTCAGCCGTTTGCCGCGCGATCCAGAACAACAGCGGCAGATCGAGCACACGACTGCGGCTTAGCTGCTCCTCCAGGGAACAACCTTCCAGGAGCGGCATCACCAGGTAGTAAGGCGGCGATTCGAGTTCCGCCGCCAGCACCGGCACCAGTCGCGGATGCATCACGCGCCGGCTGACTTGCAGCTCTCGTCGGAGCAACGATCGCCCGCGCTCGTCAGCTTGCCATTCATCGCGCAGCAGCTTCAGCGCATAACCGGGCGGCTGATCGTAACTGCTGCCAGCGGCCCGGGCGGCGTACACGTCGCACATCGCGCCGCCGCCGATGCGCGAAGAGCGTTCCCACGAGCCAAGTCGGCCAAAGTGAGCACTCGGCGGCGCGGCGCGCGCAGTCTGGCGGCCAGCCGTGATTGTTGTGGGCGAGGTACGAACCATCAGAGTGGGAATGAGGCGAGGCGGGATCGAACGGAGGGGAGGGAGCGAGGCGGGAGCTTACTTAAGCGAACATCGGCACGCGAGCCCCCGCGAGTTGAACAATCGTGCCGACCGTGGCGATTGACGCGGGCCTGCTAGCAGCGGCTGATTGCTGGCGGCAAATCCCCACCGGATGCCGACTTGCGACCAGCTAGCGGGGGTTCTAGAATCGAAGCTTTCGTTCGTGTGAACCCGTTTCGATTTGAGGAGTTTCCTGATGACTCGGATGCTGTGTGTGCTGGCCTTGGTACTGGGAATCGGTTCGTTGTCGCTGGTCGTCGGTTGCGAACAGCCGAAGAAGCCCGACGCACCCGCTCCCAACACCACAGGCTAGCTTAAACACGTCGCGACGGCGCCGGGGTCCTTTGCACAGCTTCCACGAGTTTGACTTACGGTTCCCAGAAGAAACTGGAACCTCAGGTGCAAGTGACTCCGGCGTCCCGCGTGCGGCAGGGCCCATCCGATCAATCCGGCGACCTCAGGCAAGAGGAAGGCTTCCATGTTTCCAGGGCGGAACTTTTCTGCAGTCGCTGCGCTCGCGGCGCTGGCCATCTCGACCGGCTGCAACTCGAGCACGAGTTCTAGCGGCGAGGGCTCGTCAGCGACCGGTACCAAGCGCGTGATCCTGCTCACCAACGGCGCCGATCCTTTCTGGGATGCAATGTTCGTCGGGATGCAAGACGCCGAGCGCGAATTCAAGCTCGCCGACGCCGGCCTGCAAACGAAAATGGAAGTCAACGACGGCACACCCAAGGGCCAGATCGATCGGCTCCGTCAATTCGCCAACCAGACCGACATCGCGGCAGTCGCCGTATCCGTAACCGATTCCAAGAACCCAGCCATTGCCCGGGCGATGGAAGATTGCCAGAAAGCCGGGATCAAGGTCATCGCAATCGACTCGGATGTCGATCGCAACATGAACCGCGCGGCGCGGTTTGCTTACCTGGGCACCGACAACGTGATCGGCGGTCAGGAACTGGGAAAGGCCGCCGCCGCGATTCGACCTGACGGCGGCAAGTATGCCACGTTCGTCGGGCTGAAAGGCGCGGCCAACGCCATCGAACGGATCAGCGGGTTCGGCGAAGGCGCCGGCGCGAAGTTTGAGCAGGTCGAAAACCTGGGAGACGACATGGACCTCAGCACGGCCCAGAAGAACGTCCGCGACGCGCTCGACCGAAATCCCGACCTGACGACGCTCGTTGGCATCTGGGCTTACAATGCCGACGCGATCGTCCGCGTGGCGAAGGAGCGGGGCATCCGCGACAAGTCCACGATCGTCGTGTTCGACGCTGCGCCCAAAGCCGTGGCGCACATGTCGGAAGGCAACATCGACGCGATGGTCGTGCAGAATCCTTACGAAATGGGCTACCTTGGCACACGGCTGATGAAGGCACTGGTTGAGGACGATCACGTCACAATTCACGAGCTTTACCCGTCGTACAACGCCGAAACGAAAAAATTCGACGAGAGCAATCCGGACGCCGACATCCTCACCACGGGCCTGAGAGTCGTGCATCCCGACAGCGGCTCGCCACTCAAGAAAGAAGCGTTCGCAGAGACAACGGAGTTCATCTCGCTAAGCGATTTCAAGAAATGGCTGGCTGACCATAACCTGACCGGATCATGAGCTCGAACGCCGGCCAATCGACCAGCCTTTTGCGACGCATCGCTGGCCAGCACTCGAACGAGCTGGGCCTGCTGGTTGCGATTCTGACCGTCGTGGCCGCCACCACCATCTTCAGCGAAGCCTATCGCGAGAAGCCGCTGCAGAACGCCCAGGAGATTCTGCGGCAGACCTCGCTCCTCGGCGTGTTCGCGCTCGGCGCCGCGATTGTCATCATCTCGGGCGGCATCGATCTTTCGAGCGGCTCGGTGATCGCCTTCAGCGGCGCGATTTGCGCATCGATCATGCTGGCCCTTGCGCCGCACGATGCTTCAGGTGCGCCGGATACGAATAACCTGGGGCTCGGCGTTATCGCCGTCGCGATTGCCGGCACACTGCTCGTGGGCTTTCTGATCGGCACGCTGCACGCCTGGCTGATCACAGTCGTGGGCTTGCCGCCATTCGTGGCCACACTGGCCTCGCTGGTCGGATTGCGCAGCCTGGCACGCGTGATGGTGCAGGAAGTGACGACCGTACTCATGCCCACGGGGCGGACCACGCAGATCTATATCTACGACAACGCATTCAACGCGCTCGGCACCCGCTGGTGGATCCCGCTGGTGATCTTCCTGGTCTTGAGCGCTGCCTGCTGGGTGCTGTTGAGCCGCACGGTCGTCGGCCGGCATCTCTACGCCATGGGCGGCAACGAAAACGCCGCCCGGTTGAGCGGCATTCGCACCGATTATCTCAAATGGCTGGCTTATTGCCTGGGAGCGATGACCTCCTCCATCGCTGGCATCCTGTACATGGCCGAAGTCGGAACCGCTTATCCGGCCGTGCAGGGGCTCGGCTATGAACTGAACGCGATCGCCGCAGCGGTTGTGGGTGGCTGCAGTCTGCAAGGCGGCGTCGGGACGATCGGCGGAACCATGCTCGGCGTGGTGTTCCTCCGCGTGGTGATCGACGCCGTGGCAAAACTGGTGAAAGTCGGCGCCGATGAGTACCAAGGGATCATCGTCGGCGTGCTGGTCGTACTGGCGGTGGCCTTCAACGAGCTGCGCCGGGCCGGCGGCGGCCTGCGCAAACAATTCTTTCCCGGCGTGCTGGGACTCCTGGCGATTGGCATCCTCTCCGTCCTGGGAGGCACCGTCACCACGATGATGTTCGGCCGCGGCGCAGGGGCAATCGTCTTTGTCGGCGCGATCGTGGTGCTCGCCGCCCGCAAACTGGCAGAATACCGGGCTGCACGCCGCGCTTCGCAAGCGGTGTCGTCATGAGCGCCACGCTGCTTTCGATCCAGCGCATCGCGAAACGATATCCCGGCGTCCAGGCGCTGGCCGATGTCTCGTTCGATGTTCGGCAGGGCGAACTTCTGGCCGTCGTTGGTGAGAACGGCGCCGGCAAAAGCACGCTGATGAAGATTCTGGCAGGCGTGATTCCGGACTATGAGGGCGAACTGGCGCTGCGTGGAACTCCGGTTCGCTTTGCCGGCACACGCGATGCCGAGACCGCCGGCATCAGCATCATCCATCAGGAACTGAATCTGGTCGAGCAACTCTCCGCCGCGGCCAACATCTTCCTTGGCCGCGAGAAGCGCAATCGCTTCGGCCTGCTCGACCAGGCGGCCATGGATCGTGAAGCAGCCCGATTACTCGACGACCTCGAATGCACGATTGACGCCCGCCGACCGGTGGGCGAACTTCGCGTCGGTGATCAGCAGCTTGTTGAGATCGCCAAGGCCCTGTCGATTGCCGCCGACGTCCTGATCATGGACGAACCGACCAGCGCACTCACCGAATCCGAAGTCGCCCGGCTGTTTCGCGTGATCGAGCGACTGCGCCAGCGCGGCGTGACGATCCTCTACATCTCGCACAAGATGGATGAGGTCTTCAAGCTCGCCGATCGAATCGTTGTGCTTCGAGATGGCCGGCTGGTTGACGTGGTCGAGCGCGCCGCCGCCACGCCGCGAGGTATCACGCACCTGATGGTCGGGCGCGAGATCGAAGAAACCGACCTTTCACGACCGCAGATCCGGGGAGACAAAGTTCTCGAAGTTCGCAATCTGTCGCTGCCCTGGCCGCGACACGCGCGCCGCTGGCGATTGGAAGACATCTCGTTCGATTTGCATCGCGGTGAGATCGTCGGCGTCGCCGGACTGATGGGTGCGGGCCGCACCGAACTGCTCGAGTGCCTGTTTGGCGCGAGCGACGTACGACCCAGCGGTTCAATTCGCTTGGACGGCAAGCCCGTCGATTTCAAACATCCGGCCGAGGCCAAGCGAGCGGGCATTGCGCTCGTCACAGAAGATCGCAAGCGTTTCGGATTGTTCGCTGAGATGAACGTCGGCCAGAACGTCACGGTCTGCACGCTCGACCAGGCGACGCGCGGCGGCCTGCTCAGCGGCCGCGTGGAAGCGAAGCAGGCCCGCCACATCGTTAAACGCCTGGGCGTGAAGACCGCCGGCATCGAAGCCCGGATCACGAGCCTCAGCGGCGGAAACCAGCAGAAAGCGATCATCGGTCGCTGGCTGCTGACCGAGCCCAAGATACTGCTGCTCGACGACCCGACTCGCGGTGTGGACGTGGGCGCCAAGGCCGAACTCTACCGCCTGATGGACGCGCTGTGCCGCGAAGGCCTGGGCATTCTGGTCACCTCAAGCGAGCTGCCCGAGCTGCTCACGGTTTGCGATCGGATTCTGGTGCTTTGCGAGGGTCGGCTCACCGCCGAGCTTTCGCGCGCCGAAGCAACCGAGCAGCGGATCATGGAAGCCGCCACCGCCCGACAACCCGCGGCAACCGCCTGAAAATAAAACGGTGCCAGGAATGTTTTTCGAAAAAACGATTGCTGGCACCGTTTTTTAGGTGCCCACGTATTTGGCGTACACGCCCCGTGCCGTCGCGATGTCGTCCGTTCCCCCGACGATCGCCCGGCCATCGGCGAACAACGTCAGCACATAGTCGCCGATCGACGCTCGTACCAGATACTTGTTCTGCGTCACGCGGCCGACCGTCGCCAGCTTCGCCGCGAGTTGGTCAAGCGACGCCTGTGCCCGGTCCGAAGGATTAAGCTGCACCGCATTCCGGCCACACAGAATCGCCGAATGACTCGCCCGCTCGCCCGCCAGCCAGGGAAACTCTCCGCGATCACAGGCCGCACACTCCCCGCTCGCCCGGAGCGATTCGAGATTAACCTGCCGAATGCGATTGTCCCAGAGGTCGATGATCGTGAGCTGGCGATTAATGGCCGCGAGGCTGCCGCTGGCAATCTTCAGGGCCTCGGCGGCCTGCATCGAAGCGATCACGTTGATGATCGGGCCCAGAATGCCAGCGGTGTCGCAAGTGGGCGTCGTGCCCGGCGGAGGCGTATCGCTCATCAGACAGCGCAGGCAGGCCGTCTCGCCGGGGATGATCGTCATCGTTTGCCCCTCGGCCCCCAGGCACCCTCCATACACCCAGGGAATCTTTCGCTTCAGCGAAATATCGTTCACGAGCATCCGCGTTTCAAAATTGTCGGTGCCGTCGACAATCACATCGATCCCGTCGGTTAGCTCCTCGACATTCGTGAAGTCGACGTCGGTGACGAGCGGCTCGATCGAGATCTCGGAATTGATCTGCCGCAGCTTGTTCGCCGCGGCAATCGCCTTCGGCAGCCCGGCAGCCACGTCGGCCTCATCGTAGAGCACCTGCCGCTGCAAGTTGTTCAGTTCGAGAAAATCGCGGTCGACGATTCGCAAGTAGCCAACACCCGCCCGGGCAAGCGTATTCGCGATTACCGAGCCCAGCGCCCCGCAGCCGCAAACCAGAACGCGCGAGGCGAGCAGCCGCCGCTGACCTGCTTCGCCCAGCGGCGCGTAGCGCACTTGCCGCGCGTAGCGAGCGAGATCGACGCTCTGCGAATCGTGCTGGTTGTCTGTGGTTGCCATACCTAACAAATATATCCGGCGAGCAAGCCCGCGGGTGCCAGTTCAGCCTGCAAACGGTCGCAAGCCGCGCGGCCTTCCCGAACTGCCGTTGCGCCTTGTCGCCTTTCGGCGATGATTGGCAGTGACGATTCCAGCAACGACCATGCATGCCCGGCAGTTAGCTTGCAGATCAAGGCATCAGCCCACGGCGACGGCTGCACACCACCGCTCCGCTCCACCAGCAACATGTTGTAAGCAGCCGCGCGTGTGTCAAAATTACAACTGGCCGGCAAAATGACCATCCCAACCGCTGGCCACCGGCCCAGCCGGCGAATCTCCACCAAAGCAGGTTCATCCAGCTCGGCGACCACTAACACTCCCAATCGGCTCGCCGCTTCACACAACAGATCGCTCGGACGTTTCACCACGATCGCCGTGCTCGATTCGCGCCACGTCGCCAGCTCTCCGACATTCTCTTCGTCGATGCCCACGCCGCGAAGCACCCAGTTTTTGCCGTCAAGCCTCAGACGTGCCCCCGCAGCGCCCAGCGGCCTGAAGCCGAAAGTCCGTTCGGCCTTAGCCACAACCCGGCCACCGTCGAGCAGTTCGAGTTCCGCCCGATACAAGTGCGGCATCTCCGGCGTCCAGAACGACGGCTCAGGAACTACGGCTTCCGCCAGCGGCGGTCCGCCCGGCCCACGGTCGACAAACCGGGATGTTGCGGGCAGTGTGTCCGCATACTCGCAGCTTGGCCCAGTCAGCGTTCCCCGCAACGAAATCCCCGCCCGCTCGGCGCCACCCCAGCGGGCATAAACTCGCCCGACTGCCGGACTGAGCGATCCGTAAAACAGCTCAAGTTCAACATCCTGGCTGGCGTTCGATGTGGTGTCGCCGCTCATGATTCTTCGCTCGCGGCAAATTGACGGGACACTCGCCGTTCCTCGGCCAGCGCCTGTGCCAGGAACTGACCTGTCGCCGACTCCTTCACGCGGGCCAACTGCTCGGGGGTGCCATGTGCGACGACGCGTCCCCCCTGATCCGCGGCGCCCGGCCCAAGGTCGATAATGTAGTCCGCGGCCTTCATGAGCTGCAGGTTGTGCTCCACGACGATCAGCGAATGCCCCACGTTCAACAGTGCCTCGAAACAGTCGAGTAGTTGCTGCACATCCTGAAAATGCAAGCCGGTCGTTGGTTCATCGAGCAGAAACAACGAGCGGCCGCGCCGGGTGGCGGTCATGAATGCCGCCAGTTTGAGCCGCTGCGCCTCTCCGCCCGAAAGCGTGTTGGCTGGCTGTCCCAGCCGCAGGTATTCCAGCCCCACGTCAATCAGCCGCTTCAGCCGGGCCTGCACTTTCACTTGTCCGCGAAAGAAGGTGAATGCCTCGCGGACGGTCATCTCCAGCACTTCTGAGATATCGCGGCCGCGATATTTCACGTCGAGAATCTCTTTGCGATATCGCCGGCCGCCGCACTGCGTGCAGCGCATGTAGACATCTGCCAGGAACTGCATGTCGATCGCGATCTGCCCATCTCCCTGGCAAGCGCTGCAGCGACCGCCGTCAACGTTAAAGCTGAAGTGGGCCGCGTCGTAGTTGCGGGTGCGAGCCTCGACCGTGTCGGCAAACACACCGCGAATTTCGTCGAACGCCTTGATATAGGTCACCGGGTTCGAACGCGGCGAACGTCCGATCGGGCTCTGATCCACCAGAATCACGTCGTCAAGTTGCCCATCGCCAAACACGTCATCGAAACCGCAAGGCTTCGCGGCATCTTTGCGCATTCGTCGGCAGAGCGCCGGATAGAGCGTGTCCTGAATCAGCGTGCTCTTACCCGCTCCACTCACACCCGTAACCACGCACAGGACGTTGAGCGGGAACTCGACCGTCACGTTCTGCAGGTTGTTGCCACGCGCTCCGGCCAGCCGAATCCAACCGTGGTTCGGCACCCGCCGATTGCTCGTCGGCGTGGCCCCGCGTCGGCCGGCAAGGTAATCGCCGGTCAGGCTACGAGGGCATTCGAGCATTTCCGCGAGCGTGCCTTGAAACACAACTTCGCCGCCGCGCTCGCCGGCCGCGGGACCAATCTCGATGAGCTGATCCGCCTTGCGTATCAGCGATTCCTCGTGCTCGACGACAACCACCGAGTTTCCCCGATCGCGCAGTGATACGATCGCTTCGCTCAAACGTTCCACGTCGCGAGGATGCAAGCCAACAGACGGTTCGTCGAGCACATAGAGCATGTTCACCAGGCTCGATCCAAGTGTGCCGGTCAGCGCCACGCGCTGAGCCTCGCCGCCGCTCAGCGTCCGCAGCGTCCGATCGAGATTCAGATAACCGAGCCCCACGTCGACGAGGTACTCTAGTCGCGACTCGGTTTGTTCGAGCATCACCCGCGCGATCTGCCGCTGCCAATCGGGCAGTTCCAGGGCACGAAAGAATGCCCGCGCATCTTCAATCTTCATGGTCGAGATTTCCGCGATGTTCCGCCCGGCAATCCGCGTCGCCAAGGCCTCGGGCCGCAATCGCGTTCCGCCGCAGTCGGGGCAGGGGCGGTAACTGCGCCAGCGGCTCAAGAACACGCGCAGGTGCATCTTGTACTTGCGCCGTTCGAGCCAGGCGAAGAACCCGTTCAGTCCGCCGAACTTGCGCTCCGGTACGCCCTCGGTCACGATCGCTCGCTCGCGGTCGGTGAGTTCCGCGTACGGCACATCCAGCCGCAGGTCGAAGTCGCTGGCGAGCGCCTTGAGCTCTTCCAGTTCGTGTGCGTAGGCCGGCGTGTTCCAGGGCGCGACCGCTCCTTCGGCCAGCGATTTCTGCTTGTCGGGAACAACCAGATCCAGATCGATGTCAATCACGTTGCCGAAGCCTTCGCAGGTCGGGCACGCTCCTAACGGACTATTGAAGCTGTACAGCCGCGGCTCCTGCGGCGGATAGTCGATCCCGCAAGCCTCGCAACGAAGGTTCGCCGAAAAAACGTACTGCTGCCATGCGGTCCCATCGAGCTCTCGCGGCAGTCCACCGGCAAGTGCCGGGGTTCCACCTCGGGCATCAACCAGGACGACGACGCTGCCCTTGCCTTTTGCGAATGCCGTTTCGAGCGAGTCTTGCAAACGGCCTGCCTGCGCCGCCCCAGCGGTGAGGCGATCAACCACCGCCAGGACACCCGCCGCGGCCGCTTCGTGGATCTCCGACCAGGGCTCTTCCGCCAGGTTCACCGAGCGGTTGCCGATAATCGCCCGTACGAAACCTTCCTCCTGAAAGGCCGGCCAAAGCTCTTGTGTCGAGCCATTGGCTTCGGCGGCGAATGCCACCAGAAAACGGGTTCCCTCGGCAAGCGTGGCCAGCATCTCGGCCGCAGTCTGGGGGCTGTGACGCCGTACCTCTGTCCCACACTGGCGGCAATACACTCGGCCGATCTTGGCGAACAGTAGCCGGAGATAATCGCTCGTTTCAGTAGCCGTGCCGACGGTCGAACGGCTCGAGCGGGCGGTGTTTTTGTGGGTGACCGCCACGGCTGGCGGAATACCGTCGATCCGCTCGGCGGCCGGTTTCTCCAGCCGTTCGAGAAACTGCCGAGTGTAGGCCGAGAAGCTGTCGATGTACCGCCGCTGTCCCTCGGCATACAGCGTGTCGAGCGCCAGGCTCGTCTTGCCGCTTCCGCTCAAGCCGCACAGGACCACAAGCTTGCGATGGGGAATGTCGAGGTCGACGTGCTTCAGGTTATGGACCGCGACTCCGCGGAGCGAGATCGAACGCGTTGCCACCTTCACCTCGATTTATGGTCGGCGAAACCCTTTATCATAGAAGCGCCGGCCCCCCGCGGCCAGCAGATCTCGCAGTCAGGCAGCCCCCGGGATGATGCCGAAAAACAACATGCCCGGTGGGGAATTGCCACATGCCGCAGCGTTGCCGAATTGTCACGCACAGAAAACCTCCGACAGCACGACTTCCAGAGGTCGGTACGACTGCTCGAAACGGACTTTCATCACCCGGCATCCGGTTTGCCACCTGTAGTCGAACACATCCCGAACAATCGGACCAAAGTCGCGGCCAGACAGGGGGTTTTGTTCGCTTGAATTTCCGCCGGGCGGGCAGACCATCGGCTGCCTGTCTGATAAGCTGAAACATGGCCAGTTAGCGACTGAATCCCGGGATGGGCCGGGCCACTTGTCAAACCGCTTGGGCCGCTGATCCGACTTCGTTTAAGCCACCATGCACTTCGTTTTTCGGGGACCTTGTCACCCATGGGAACGGAGTGCGCGCCCACTTGTTCACCGCTGCGACACGCTCTGGGAACTTAGTGAATTAAACATGCCGATCCTGCCCAGCGAACCCGACCTCTTTCCGCTCGATCTGCTCAGCCAGCCGATCGCCGAAAACCCGTCGGATGTCAAATGGTGGGCGTTCTACACCATGGCCCGCCGCGAGAAGGAACTCATACGCCGACTGCGCGGCATGGAGATCCCCTTTTACGCTCCGATGGTCTCCAAGCGAACTCGTTCTCCGGGAGGACGAACGAGAGAAAGTTTTCTGCCGCTGTTCACCAGCTATGTCTTTGGGCGAGGGACGAACGAAGAACGACAACGCGCCCTGACCACGAATTGCATTTCACGATGTCTCGAGGTTCCTGATGTTCAACAACTTGTTCACGACCTGCGGCAAATTCACCGACTGATCGCACTCGACGCGCCACTCACGATCGAGGCCCGAATCGAACCGGGGAGACGAGTGTGCGTCCGCAGCGGCCCGATGGCGGGACTGGAAGGGCGCGTTGTGCAGCGTCGCGGCAAGGACTGGCTGGTCGTGGCGGTGGAGTTCCTCGGACAGGGCGCTAGCGTGCTCCTGGAAGACTTTCAAGTCGAGCCGCTCTGAACCAAATGCGCATATACACGCTCGCAAAAATTGCCCAATCGCTCCATACGGGGATGCTAGCTGGAATTCCCGCCACCATTGGGTGGCCGACGTTTGATTGCCAGACGCGCGGTGGTTATGCTGCGCCCGGAGGCCTTTCACGGGCCACCGTCACTTCGCATGTGAATTCACTTCTCAAGTCGACACCCTCTGGTTGATCACATGAGATCAGGTTTATTGCCTCAGCGGCTCACCAAGCGCGCCTTCGCCGCTCTGCTTTTGCACTTCGTCGTCTTCGCGCTGCTCTACTTGCTGGCCTGGGCACTGCGGACCAACCTGGTCTTCACCGAGCGCGATCTGATCACCATTTGGGTCACACTGCCCGGGGTGGTCTTGATCCAAACAGGCGTGTTCTACTATGCCGGTCACTGCCACCGCTCATGGTACAGCGTGTCCTTTTCGGACCTGGTGATGCTGTTCCACTCGGCCACGCTGTCGCTGTTAATCATCGCGGCTCTCGATCGCCTGTTCGTCCGGACGATGCATCCCTCGGCAGGCGTGTTGCTCATCGATTGGGCCATGATCATTCTGGTGTTGGGCGGCCTGCGCGCCATCGGACGCCTCTCACGCGAAGAACTGGGCCCGCGCCTGTGGCGCAGCGGTTATCGCAAAGCCCTCATCGTCGGAGCGAATCAGTCCGGCGAAACCCTTGCCCGCTACCTGATCTCCGATCGACGACTGAAGTACCAGCCGCTCGGTTATCTCGATCAAGACGCTTCGCGCATCGGGTCCACGTTCGGTGGCATTCCTATCTGGGGCCTGCCCGCCAGTGCGATGCACATCGCCAATCGCCTGGGAGTCGAAGACATCCTGGTCATCGCCGGCGTGCTCACCGGGTCGGAGTTGCGAAAGTTGATGGAGGATGCGCGCGAAGCGCAGATCTCGATCAAAGTTATCCCGGCGTATGATGATCTGCTCTCTTCGACCTACTCGCCACAGATTCGCGATGTCGACATTAACGACTTGCTCCGTCGCGAACCGGTCAAACTCAACAGCGATGCAATCAGCTCACTGATTTCCGGCCGCACGATCATGGTCACCGGCGCCGGCGGCAGCATCGGTTCAGAAATCTGCCGCCAGGTGCTCAAGTTCCGTCCCAAGACGCTGCTTCTCGTCGAGCGGGCCGAGAACAGCCTGTTTCTGGTCGAGCAGGAGTTCAGGGCTCTCCGCACAGAAACCCACATCATCCCGTGCATCGCCGACATCACCGACCGCGAGCGGATGGCGCAGCTCTTTAAGTCGAATCGTCCCGCGGTGGTCTTCCACGCCGCCGCCCACAAGCACGTCCCCATGATGGAGTACAACCCAGGCGAAGCCATCAAAAATAACGTCTTGGGAACGCGCCGTCTGGCCGAACTTTCCGACGAGTTCGGCGTGCAGGAATTCGTCATGATCTCGACCGATAAGGCGGTCAACCCCACCAGCATCATGGGCGTCTCCAAGCAACTCGCCGAGCGCTTCGTCCACGCCTTTTCCGAACAGGCCAGCACCAAGTTTGTCGTCGTCCGGTTTGGCAACGTGCTCGCCTCAAACGGCTCGGTGGTGCCGATCTTTCAGGAACAGATTCGCCGCGGCGGACCTGTTACGGTCACCCATCCCGAGATCGAACGCTTCTTCATGACCATTCCCGAGGCTTCGCAGCTCGTGCTGCAAGCCGCGGCGATGGGCAAAGGCGGCGAAATCTTCGTCCTCGACATGGGCGAGCCGGTTCGGATCGTCGATCTGGCCCGCGATCTCATCCGGCTCACCGGTCTCAAAGAGGGCGACATCGAAATCGTGTTCACCGGTCTGCGGCCTGGCGAAAAGCTCTACGAAGAGCTGTACTTCGAAGATGAGAAGATGCTGCCGACGCCGCACCCAAAGTTGTTCGTGGCCTACCATCGGCCGTACGATCTCGATGAAGTTAACGCTTCGATCGCCGATGTCGCCGCGCTCACGCACGGCGCCCCCGAAGAGTTGCGGCTGAAGATCAAAGAAATTGTGGCCGAATACGCCGAAGCAAATCCGCCGTCCGCCCTGGCTGCTGCCGCAAATCCCGCTGACACGTCCGACGACGCAGCGCCCGTGCTGCCGCGGCGCACCACCAACAATCCCACTTCTGTGGCTGACAACTAACGCCAGTCGTCGTCCAGCACGCCGCGACGTCTCTAGTGAATCTCTTCATCGACCAACGCAATATCGGGCCCGGGGCCTCCTGCTTTATCATTGCCGAAGTGGCTCAGGCCCACGATGGCAGCCTGGGAACGGCGCACGCATATATCGACGCGGTCGCCCGGACCGGCGCCGACGCGATTAAATTCCAAACGCACTTCGCGGCCGCCGAGTCGACACCCGGCGAGCCGTTCCGTGTGAAATTCTCGCCCCAGGACGCGACTCGCCACGACTATTGGAAGCGGCTGGAATTCACCCCCGACCAGTGGCGCGGCCTGGCCGAGCACGCCCGCGACAAGGGTCTAGTCTTTCTTTCCACGCCGTTTTCCGGCGCCGCCGTCGAACTACTCGATCGTCTGCAAATGGCCGCCTGGAAGGTCGGCTCGGGCGAAGTCACGAACCTGCCCATGCTGCGGCAAATGGCCGCCACCAGGCGCCCCGTGCTGCTTTCCAGCGGCATGTCCAGCTGGGAAGAGCTCGACGAGGCCGCCCGCACAATTCGCCAGCAGGGCGCCCCGTTCGCCATCTTCCAGTGCACCACGTCCTATCCTTGTCCCGCCGAACGCGTGGGACTGAATGTCCTCGCGGAGCTCCGCCAGCGGTATGATTGTCCGGTGGGCCTCTCCGATCACTCCGGAACGACCTATGCCTCGCTGGCGGCCGTCACGCTCGGCGCGAATCTACTCGAAATGCACGTCGTGCTGTCTCGCGAATGTTTCGGGCCGGACGTAAAAGCTTCGGTGACGATCGACGAAATGGCCGACCTCGTACGCGGAGTGCGGTTCATCGAGCGTGCCATGGCCAACCCCATGGACAAGCAGCAGGTTGCAGGCGAGATGACGGAATTGAAACAGATGTTTGGCAAGAGCATCGTGGCCGCGCGCGATCTGCCCGCGGGACGACAACTGGAGCGCGACGATCTGGCGCTGAAGAAACCGGGCACCGGCATTCCGGCGGCCCGTTTAGACGAAATCATTGGCCGGCGGCTCGCAGCCGCCGTGAAGGCGGATACCCTGCTGGCGGAGGAACACCTTGACTGACCAAGCGAAACGAAAAGTCTGCGTGGTGCTCGTCGACCGCGCCAACTACGGCCGCATGAAGCCTGTCATGCAGGCTATCAAAGATCACCCCAAGCTCGAGCTGCAGACTCTCTGCACCGGCACGATGGTGCTCGAGCGGTTCGACCAGCCGGTCCAGGTCGTGCGCAAGGATGGCTTCACCATCGACGGCGAAATCTACATCGAACTCGAAGGCTCCACGCCCACCACGATGGCCAAAAGCGTGGGCTTCGGCCTCGTCGAGTTCGCCAGCGAGTTCCATCGCCTGAAGCCCGACGTGGTCGTGCTGATTGGCGATCGCTACGAAGCTCTGGCCGGGGCAATTGCCGCGGCCTACATGAATATCACGCTCGTTCACATTCAAGGCGGCGAAGTCAGCGGCTCGATCGATGAAAGCGCCAGGCACGCCATCACCAAGTTCGCACACTTTCATTTCCCTTCGACCAGGCGGTCTGCCGAGTTCCTCGTCCGGATGGGTGAACGCGAGGACACCGTGCTCGGCACCGGTTGCCCGTCGAGCGATATCGCCCGTAGCCTCTCGCTCGAGATTCCGCACGAGGTGATCCACTCGCGTGGCGCCGGTATCGAGATCGATCTCCAGAAGCCGTTCATGTTGGTCGTGTTCCATCCAACGACGACCGAATACGGCGGCGAACGGCGACAAATGGAGGTCCTGCTCTCGGCTCTCGATACGATCCGCATGCAGACGATCATGCTCTGGCCCAATATCGACGCCGGCAGCGACCACATCAGCAAGGTGATCCGCACCTATCGGGCCAACACCGAAAACCCCTGGATGCGAACGCTGACGAACCTCACGCCCGAGAACTACCTGAAGGTTCTCGCCACCGCCGCCTGCGCCGTGGGCAATTCCAGCAGCTTCGTACGCGACGCGGGTTATTTCGGCACGCCCGTCGTGCTGGTGGGCAATCGACAGAATGGCCGCGAGACCGACGTGCACGCGATCCGGGTGCCAGTCGAGATGGACACCATCGCGGCAACCGTCCGCCGGCAGCTCGAACATGGTCGCTACGCCCCCAGCAAACTTTACGGCGACGGCCAGGTGTCCGAGCGAATCGCGGCCGGACTTGCCGGCCTGGTGCCGTACAAGCAAAAGCAACTGGCATACACGCTGTAATGCCCTTGAGCTTAGCGTGTTGGTTTAGCAAGTGGCGCAACCGAGTGATTCGAGACCAAACAGAGTAAATGGCAATGAAACGGAATACTAATTGTGAAGACACTTGGAATTGTGCCGGCCCGGGGTGGGTCAAAACGCTGCCTCCGCAAAAACGTTCGAGATCTGGGTGGTAAACCATTGGTGGCCTGGGCCATCGAAGCGGGACTTAAAGCACAGCGACTCGACCGGCTGGTTGTGTCGAGCGACGACGCCCAAGTGCTCCAGATCGCCGCCGGTTACGGATCACACCTGCCGCTGCGCCGTCCGGACGAGTTGTGTACGGACACGGCTTTGGCGATCGAGTATGTGAAGCACGCTCTGGCCGAGCTGGAAAGCCGGGGCGAAGGGCCCTACGACGCAATTGCGATCCTGCAGCCGAGTTCACCGCTCACGCTGCCCGCAGACATCGACGCCACGGTCGCCCTGCTGGACGAGAGCGGCGCCGACTCCGCCGTGAGCGTGATGCAGATCGAATTCATGATCCATCCGCTGAAGATGAAGACCATGTCGGGCGATCGTTTGGAGCCGTTCTTGCAAGATGAGGGGGGCCGCATGGCGAACCATCAGTTGCCGCCGGTCTTCGTGCGCAACGGTTGCGTCTACGCAAGTCGCAGAGCGGTGATCGAGGCGGGCAAAATTCTTGGCGACGATTGCCGCGGTCACGTGATGCCGCGCGAACGCTCGGTCGACATCAACGACGAGGCCGACTTGCTCTACGCCCAATTTCTTGTTTCACGAATGGCAATGACCTGAGCCCTCGCTTGAATCGGACGCACTAGGACGATGCTTAAGAAACTTCTCGGACTGCTCTCGGACGCCGCAGTCTACGGCATGGGTGCGATGCTCGCTCGTGTCGCGGGATTCCTCACGCTGCCCATCCTTACGCGGTACCTGACCGCGGAGGACTATGGCGTGATTTCAATGTTGACCATTCTCTCAATGCTGTTTGGGCCCCTTGCCAACCTTGGGATGACAAACGCGCTCTTTCGGCGCTTCAACGTCGACAAGGATCCCGCAGAGCGGGCTACCCTGTTTGCAACTGGCCTGACCGCTGTTACGGTCTCAACACTCGCTCTGTCCATCGCTTGCGTCCTGTTCGCCAAGCCGATCTCGGGCTGGCTACTGGGCGACGTCATGAAGGCCAATTTAGTTGTAGTGACCGTCGTTAGTTCGGCACTGGCCAGCATCGGGATGGTGCCATTTGCAACGCTCCGCGCGTCGCGCCGCGTCAAAGCCGCCGCCAGTATCAACGCCGCGAAGCTGCTGGTATCAATCGCACTTTCACTCTGGCTAGTGGTCGTCAGCGAATTAGGTGTTTGGGGGTTTCTGGTGGGAGGATTAGTCGGTGAAGCCATCGCCTTGGTCATTCAATTGCTAATGACGTTTCGCGATTTCGCGGTACGTGCCAATTGGACGGTATGGCAGCGAATGTGCGCCTATGGATTTCCGATCGTGCCGCACCACATCCAGGCCGCGGCGATGGAACTCTTCGGCATGTACGTCGTGGGACAAGTGCTGGGGCTGCAAGCGGCTGGCATCTATGGCGTCGCCAATAAACTCGCCTCGCCACTAGCGTTCGTCGTTCGCTCAATTCAAACGTCATGGGTTCCATATAAGTTTCAAATTCACGCCGAAGATCCCGATCCGGCTGCTTTTTTTCGCTCCAGTTTTTTGTATTACATCGTCGGAGTCGCCTACCTGTGGGTTGGCGTTTCCTTGTGGGGTCCTGACCTCGTGCGCGTCATGACGGCTCCGGAGTTTCATAGCGCCGTTTACCTGGTCTGGGCCGTGTCGCTGATTCCGGTTGCGCAGGGTATTTATTTCATGTGCGGCACGGGGCTCGAACTCAGCGACAGCACGAGGGCGTATCCCGCAGTCAGCTTCGCGGGCCTACTGGTCGTTGTTGGCTTAACTTTCACTTTGGTTCCTAGCCAGGGGGCGCTCGGCGCCGCGCTTGCATCGGCGGCCGGCTCTCTCGCAATGGCAATCGTGATCTATCTGATATCTCAGCGACACTTCCGCGTCGATTACGACTGGGCCACTCTCACCCGCATCGTAGCGGCTGCGATTCTCTTTGTTCTGATCGCCGGCTGGATGCAATCAGCTCAACTCTACGTGCGATTAGGGCTCGCAACGATGCTCTCACTGGCATTCCCCCTCGTGTGCGTGATTCTGCTGCTCCGCTCACGCGAAGAACGTGAGCGTACGCAGATATTGCTGGCGCGGATCAGGAGTCTGCGCGCGACCACAAGTTCGCTATTCGGGGCGGGCCGTTCCGCATAATGGCAACTCCCGACTACAACGCTCCCTTGGAATGGTTAGCGCAGGTTCGCGAAGAGCTGCGCGAACTCCGCGGCGCGCCCTGCCTGTGCTACTGCGAAGTCGACGTATTTGATGCGCTAATTTCGGAACTTTTCCTGACGGTTTTAGCTACGGCGCGATTTGGTGCGGGCCCCGGCAAGGACACAACCATACAGCGTCTGTACCGACAGCTTCGAGAGCGCGCCTACCATGCAAGAACAAAGGCGCGTGAGTTGGCGACGCGTCTAATCGCAGCGCCGCCCACGACTGCCGAGTACCTGTTCTGGCCGCGAGAGTGGACGCACACCGCAGTTTTGATCCCAGTTGCGCAGGCGCTTGCAACCGATGGAGCAAGCTGCCGCTTCGTGGTCTCTCAACCCAGCGAAGCTCGCTACCTCCATCGCCACGATGTTGCCCCCATTTGCACCTATCAGGCGTGGCCGTCTCAGGCTAGTCGCGGCTGGCGCGAGGGCGTCTTGCGTGCGCGAGATCTATCTCGAAGTTTTCCCAAGCAGCTTCCGGACTTCGGCACCGTGTCCGGAACTCTGCTTGCAATGCGCCTCAAGCAATCATTGGCAACGCTTTACCCTCACGTTTGCGCGTCGGCCGAACTTGCCAAGGCGGCGTTGGCCGCCGTTCAGCCAACCACACTGATTGTCGGCAACGACCTCACTAGCGAGGGGAACATAGCCTGCCAAGTGGCGACAAAGTCAGGTATTCTAACCGGCGTGTTCATGCACGGTGCTATTAGCGGCAATCCCCTCCAGTCCCTGCACAGCGCGGACCGGATCTACGTCTACGGCTCCGTGCATCGCGACGAATTGATGGCTCAAGGGATTGCAGCCGACCGCATCTCTATCTGCGGAAACCCGTACTTGGACGGCCGGGCGCGGCAATCTGGCAAAATCAACGAGACCCTCAAGAAACGACTGAATCTCGAAGATGGACGGCCTTGGATCCTCGTGGCTACCAGCGGACCAGGAAATCGCATTTCGCATCAGCACCATCAGCAAATCGTCCAGAACCTTGCCGAGCTATCGAAACGGCTGCCTCACATTCCGCTCGTCGTGAAGTTGCACCGCAAGGATCGCGAGATGTACTACCGGCCGCTCTTGGATAGCCTCGAGCGCGGCCCTGTCTTCGTCATCCCAAATCTCGCCCGAGGCTACCCCAGCGAATTTCTCGACTGGCTGCAAGGCTGTCCGCTGATGCTCACGGGCACATCGACTACAGCGATCGAGGCAATGGCACTCGGGGTACCTGTGATCTCGATGGACTTTGCTGGCGACTTGGGGACGGTCGATTTCCTTGATGCCCAAGCCACGATTCACGTGCGGGACATGGACTCTCTAGAGCGGGCCGCCCGGCAAGTGCTGACTGAGAGCAGCCTTCCCAGCGACGTCCAGTCTCGCGTCAACGAATTCCTGCGGGTTACCTTTCACGCGCTCGACGGTAGGTCGTCCGCACGTGCCGCCGAAATGTTGCGACAATCGTTCACTCACAACTTAGCACGCGATACGTAGTCTGTTAATTAAGAGTACAGACACTGTCGATTTCGTAACATTTTCCGTACACATAGTTTCATCACGAACTGATTCTCGATCTGAAAATCAGTTTTGAACACTATCTAGATTTGCTTCACTTTCGCGCTTTGACCACACTCGACATTGCACCGAGACCCGCGCGCTGGTTCGCTTCGATGAACGATGCGCATCAGCAGCGTATGCAGCGTGTGGATGCGAACGGCTTTATCGCATCTCACGCGCTGCCCGGTCTAAGTGCCGACGATTTGTACGAACGGATTCTTCGCGATGGCTCATGTCATCATGACTGTCGAGTGAAGCGCCGTGGCTTCGCGAGTTTCTTTCAGCTTCGAGGTGAATCTGCCTCGCAAGATCTGCGAAGCTCTCGCGGAAGACGCCGATTCCGTTCGTTGCGCATCGCCCTGAGTGTCCTGACGGCGCGGGCCGTCCTCTCGGTGTTGCTTGCCGCGTTAGTCGTCGTGTGCTCGGCAGCAAACTCTGCAGGTGTCGACCGGCACATGTGCGGAATCGCAGGTATTTGGAATCTCGACGAACAGCGAGCAGTGTCGCGCGTCGGCAATATGCTGAGTGCGATGCGGCATCGCGGCCCCGACGGCGAGGGATTGCTCGAGTATCGTGGCGGCGCCGCCGGCATGGTCCGACTGGCCCTGCTCGATCTATCCACGCGCGGCCAACAGCCGTTGTGGTCTCAAGATCGTCGCGTGGCGATCCTATACAACGGCGAAGTCTACAATTTTCGAGACGCACGCAAGCGCCTCGAGTCCGCCGGACATCACTTTCACACGGGCACCGACTCCGAGGTCGTCCTCCATCTGTATCTCGAACATGGGCCAGGGTTACACGAATACCTGCGCGGGATGTACGCCTTCGCCATCTTCGATTGGCGACGAACTGGGGTCGATGCTGCTCCCGAACTCTTGCTCGCGCGCGATCCGCTCGGCATCAAGCCGCTCTACGTTTTCAATCCGGGCGGAGACCGAGACCGGTTAATCTTCTCGTCTGAAATTCGCTCGCTGTTGGCCTCGGGTCTGGTGCCGCGCGATGTGGATCCGACGACGTTGACGGATTATTTGTCGCTGGGATTCGTGCCCCAGCCGCAAACACTGATCCGAGGCGTTCGCATGCTTGAACCCGGCACGTTCGAGCACCATGTGCCGGGGCGAGCTCCCGTAACCCGGCAATTCTGGCGCATTCCGTCCTATGAGCCGCAACAGGAGTCGTTCGAAGATTCCGCCGCACGCCTGCGAGGTGTGCTCGAGGAGAGCGTCTCATTGCACTCGATGGCGGACGCGCCCGTCGGCGCGTTCCTTTCAGGCGGCATCGACTCAACGGGCATCGTAGGACTCATGCGGAAGCACGTCCGTAATCTGCATACCTACACCATCCGGTTTCCGGACGTCGCCGGCAGTGACGAATCCGCGGAAGCAGAAAGCGCCGCACGCGATTTCGGATGCATCCATCAGACGATTGATGTAACGGCATCCGAGGTTGCCAAAGTCTTGCCAATTTTTGCCGGAGACATGGACCAGCCATCGAAAGACGGCTTCAACACCTGGCTGATTTCCCGTGCAGCCGCGAGCGACGTGAAAGCGGTGCTCTCCGGGATCGGCGGAGATGAATGGTTTGCTGGCTACCCTGTCACACGACGGATGGCACGCTACGATTCCACTTGGAGCGGCCGGGCACAACGGATCGCGGGTTACTTGGCGAATGCGGCGCTGCCATTACTTCCGGACAGCCAGCTCAGGTATCGCGCGGAAAACCTGTCCCATCGCCGCAATGGTTTGGCGACCTGGCTGCAAACCCATCGAGTATTTTCGCAGCGGCTCGCCCAGCGGCTGACCGGGCAAGCGGCAACCTTACCATTGGAAAATCGTTTCGCCGGGCTCGTGAATCAAGCGGTTGGCAACTGGCATGACGAAACCCCGGTCGGCCTCTCCTGCCTGCTGGACACTCAGGTCTTCATGAGACAACAATTGCTCCGCGATTCGGATGCGGCCAGCATGGCCCACTCGCTTGAACTTCGGGTTCCGCTGGCCGACATCAAGCTCGCAGAATTCGCTCGGAGCTGCCAAGATTCTTATCGACTTTCGTCAGACGGTGGAAGCAGCGATCGTTACGCCGAAAGCGGGTCGAAACGCGTTCTGATCGCTGCCTTGCGCGACGTCCTGCCCCCCACGATCGCAAACCGGAAGAAGAAAGGCTTTTCGCTTCCATTCGATGTGTGGATGAACGGAAGTGTTCGCCCGCTGGTGGAAGATACTTGTGGTGAAGAAAGCATACGGCGACGTGGACTTTTGGATCCCAGTTGGTCCGCACAGATTCGTGGCACCAAACACTTGGCCAGGTACCCTGGCGTTTGGACGTTGATGATTTTTGAACTTTGGTGCCGTGCTGTTCTGGACACCAGTTCCATCGAACCTTCTGAGGATGTCATAGTTCATGGGATTAACTGACTACGCATTCTATCAGGTGGCCCGCCGTTGGCCCTCGCCGATGGCAGACAAGACAAGTGACTTCGGCGCCGAGCCGGGAACCGAGGCCTATGCTCGCGCCTACGCCCACTATCAGTTCAACCAGAAGGTTTGGAGCGGACTTGGCCCTGCCGGCGATGGAGTTAAGATTCGCGGTTGCTGCGCTGCAAGTACGGCTTGCACCTGAAGCATGGCATCAGGCTTCCCTGGACCAACATGGTATTCTCGGAGCAGACCATCATTCGCGCCGTGCTGCGAATGGCAAACGACAGTCCGCAGCTTGATGAGATCTACCCCGGATTGAAGAATAATCCTCAAAGAATCCGCGATGTCCGGCTCCATGGCGATCTCAATGATATAAGCTTTAATAGCTTTAAAGAGATGGCCAAACGTGCGGGTTTCAAAGTCGAACACTTCCAGCCCCGGGCGATTCCCTCCGGCAAAGTGCTGGCCCGCATTCCGGGACTTCGCAGTACGCCACTGGCAGAGATCCTCTCGATCGGGGCGTCTGCCCGACTGCGAAAACCGTAATAGCTCTCCACAGTATCAGGAAGGGACCGTTTTGAAGTCAGAGCAGTATCGCGGTACGGACTCACCGGCCGCTGAATCAACTGCGGCCGCGATGCGCGAACGCCTGGCCGAGACCGTGGTCCTGATTCCGGCGGCCGGACGCGTGGCCGAGGGAGTCATCGCCCTCTCGAACATCGCCTGCCCCGCCATGATTCCCGTCGCCGGACGACCCGTCATTCACTGGACCATCAGCTACCTGCGCTCGCTCGGGCTGCGAAGATTCGTGATTGCCGTCTCGCGTCGCGGGATGTTCGTCGAGGACTTCGTCGAATGCTCGTTCGGCGTGGACTGTGATATCCAGTTCATGGTCCCCACCGCGGACGGCGGCGTGGGACGCACGGTGCTTGACCTGGCCGATGCGGCGGCAGGACTTGCCGCGCTGGTGGTGCTGGGCGACACGCATTTTCAGTTCGCCGATCCCGCCATCCTGGGTCGCGATGAAGCAGCCGTGTTGGTCGAACCTGTGGACGACTCCTATCGCTGGTGCACGGTCGAAACCGACGCCACGGGACGCATCCAGGAGTTTCGCGATAAGGTGCCCGATCTACCTGCTCCCCAGCAAGCATTGATCGGCGTGTACTACTTTCCGCGCCTCGACCAGCTGCAAGCCGCCGCCCGACAAGCCGTGGCCAACCACGAGCCGCGCGGGCAGCGAACCGAGCTGGCCGATATCCTCCGCCTGGTGAACGAGCAGCGGGAGATCCATGCCGTGCGGGCCGGCGACTGGCTCGACTGCGGCAATCCCGATCGTCAGGCCAGTTCGCACCGCAGCCTGCTGCAGAAGCGCGAGTTCAACGAACTGTCGATCGACAGCGTGATGGGCACGGTCACCAAGCGCAGTCATTACGTCGAGAAGTTCCTCGACGAGATCAACTACCTGCGTCTGCTGCCGCCGGACCTGGCCGTGCTGTTTCCCAGGGTTCTGGACTACTCCACCGACTGGCAGGCCCCTTCGGTGACGCTGGAGTACTACGGCTATCCCACGCTGGCCGAGGCCTTCGTCTTCGAGAACGTCGATCCGGGCATTTGGGAACGGGTTTTCGTCCACCTGCGCGACATCATCGTGCAGGGGTTCATGCGCCATCGGCGCCCGCTGTCAGGCGAAGTGCTGGAAGAAATGTATCTGACCAAGACACGCACGCGACTGGAAAAGCTCAAAGCGCCCGACGAATTGCTCTCGCTGGTCCGGCACGAAGGCACGGTCCAGGTCAACGGCGTGGAAGTCGATAATTTGCCGCTGCTTTGGCATCGCTTGCGAGACGATGTTTCGCGATTGGCCGGCAACGTGCAAGGATGTGTCGTGCACGGCGATCTGTGCCTCTCGAACATCCTGTATGACCTCCGCTCGCGGGTTTGCAAATTCATCGATCCCCGGGGTAGTTTCGGAGCCGCGGGCATTTACGGCGATCCCCGGTACGACGTGGCCAAGTTGTATCACTCGGTGTTCGGCCTTTACGACTTCATTACGAACGATCTGTTCCACGTTTCGATCAAGGACAACCGAATCGACTTGAACATTCGTTCGCGGCCGCAGCACATCCAGATTCTCGAGCGATTCGAGCGGGTCTTCTTTGCCGATTTCGATCGGCGTGAGATAACCCTGATTACCGGCCTGCTATTCGCCAGCATGCCGGCCTTGCATTACGACGCTCCGCGCCGGCAAATGGCGATGTACGCCCGGGCCCTGCAGTTGTTCGGGCAGGTGTATTCGCCGGCTGCCGTCGTCTAACCAGGTTTGTGAATTAGAACATGCGGATTTGTATCGATCTCGATGGCGTGATTTGCAAGCTTCGCGGCCCGGGGCAGAGTTATGCCGAGCTGGAGCCAGTACCCGGCGCAGTGGAGAAGCTGAAGCAACTGAAAGCGGCCGGGCACTATCTGATCATTGCCACGGCGCGGCACATGAAGACCTGCGAAGGCAACGTGGGCCGGGTGGTCGCCAAGCAAGGCGCCGTGACGCTCGACTGGCTCCGCCGGCATGGCATCGAGTACGACGAGATTCATTTCGGCAAGCCGCACGCCCAAATCTATCTGGATGACAATGCCATGCGATTTGCATCGTGGGAAGCGATTGCCGGCGACGGCTCTAGCTTTCCGTGTAGCACCGAGGAAGCGAAAGCCTCACAAGGTCAGGTTGCCAAAAATGCCCCGTGATACTTCGGCGTCGAACGCGTGAATCGCAAGCAGGAACACAGTCTGCGGACATGGAGGAACGTCGAGCCGTGAACATCATTGTCCCTTGCTGCGGCCGCTCCAGCCGGTTTCCTGGTCAGCCGCCGAAATGGATGCTTCCCGGCCCGGACGGTCAACCGATGTTGCGCCTGGCGCTAGCTGGAGTTCCAGTCGATCTCGACAACCTGGTCGTAACCATTCTCCGCGAGCACGAGGAGAAGTTCGGCGTGCGCACCGGACTGACGAGCGCCTTCGGCCGGCCCGTGCAATTGGCAGTACTCGACCAGCCGACGCGAAGCCAGTCGGAAACCGTCGCTTGCACGCTGCGGCACATTGAGCTCGACGAGCCGTTCTTCGTGAAGGACTCGGACGGATTTTTCCGCTGCGACGATCTGCAAAGCGATGTCAACTACATTTGCGTCGATACGCTCAACAACTTCGATCTGATCAATCCCCGTAACAAGAGCTACGTCCAGGTAGACGCAGACGATCGGATTCACGCCATGCGCGAGAAGGTGGTGATCTCCGATCTGTTCAATGTCGGGGGTTACTTTTTTCGCTCCCCCAGTGAGTTTTTGCAATACTACGACAAGTTGTCAGGCACCGCATCGACGAGCGAACTGTATCTGTCGAACGTAATCTCGGCGATGCTGGCAGACGGCATTCCATTCCAAGCACGGCGCACGACGGGCTACCAGGATTGGGGCACCGCCCACGATTGGCGACGCGCTCTGATGGGCAAACAGGCTTACCTGGTTTCCCTCGATGGGTTTGTGTTTGAGCGCGGCTCCCGACACTTTAGGCCCCGCTTTGAAAACGTGCGAGCCAATGCCGCTGCCGTCGGGGCCGTACAGCAGCTCGCCGCCGCCGGAAACACCATCATTTACTTGTCAGTCCGTCCACAATCGCTCGATTCGCTCACACGATCGCAACTTTCTGCTGCCGGCTTGCCCGAGGGTCAGATTGTGTGGGAATGCCCCACGACGGCGTGGCATCTGGTGACTGCCCCGCATCCGGCTTTGCCGCAGCGCACCGCGCTCGCCAGCGAACTTGATCCCCTGGGGGGGCAGAATCTGGTCGAGGCGCTCCGGCAGCGCGACAACGACTAGATTCTCAGAAAACATTTCTCGCCGTTGAAGGCTGGCCAACGAACATTGCTCCCCTTGCCAAAACACATTTTACACGTGCTCAATAGTGCCTCGGGCGGAGCAGCATTGAGCACGACCGCGCTGATCGAAGGATTGCGTGAGCATGGGATCCGCTCCTGCGCCGTTTGCCAGGATGAAGGTAACTCGCAGGATCGCGATCGGCTCCGCGCTCTGTGCGACGGAAACCTGCTGTTCACGCCGCTATACACCTGGAATCGGAAAATCCGACTGCCCCTCTGGAAGCGGCCATTGAGCGAAGTTCGCCAGCAACTTCGGACGCGCTGGAGACGTGCGTCGACGCGGGCTGTGGCCGAGTTTGCGGAGCGCTGTGGCGTGGATCTGATTCACACGAACACGATTCTCAATCCGGAAGGCGCGCTCGCCGCAGTCCGCCTGCGATTGCCACACGTATGGCATTGCCGAGAACTCGTCGGCCGAGACAATCCCTTTCCGATGGCGCTCGACGGTGAGGCCCTGGGCCGCTACCTCGAAAACCACTCCTCCGTACTGGTGGCTAACTCTCGGGCGGCGGCAGCTCCCCTAGCGCCTTTGCTCGGGAGTGACGTCTTAGAAGTGGTTCCCAACGGCATCGATTTCAGTCGCTTCCGTTATCGGCTTCGTGATGCGGACAAGACGCCGATCGTTGTCGGCATGGTGGGCGGCCTGACCGCTCAGGTCAAGAAACACAAGCTGCTGGTAGCCGCGGCCGCTCAAGTGGACAAGTCGCTTCCCATCGAGTGGCGGATCTATGGCAATGATCCGTCACAGGGCGGCGCCGTTCGAGGTGACGCTTATTGTGACGCGCTGCACGATCAGATTGCTGAAGCAGGGCTTACCGAACGGTTTCGTTGGCCCGGTTACGTGGCCGATCCCGTCGCCGTCATGGACCAGCTCGACATCTTGGTCCATCCGGCCGACGGCGAGTCGTTCGGACGCATCGTGGTGGAAGCGATGGCCGCGGGGCTGCCGGTCGTAGGGGTTGCAGGCGGTGGCGTGGCCGAGATTGTCGAGCACGATCGCACAGGCTTGCTCTCACCCGTTGATGATGCAGCCGGGTTAGCTGCGAATATTCAAAGAGTTGTCCGAGACAAAGCATTGCGAGCTCGTCTCGGCGCAGCGGGCCACGAGCATGCGCAGCAGTCGTACTCGCTCGAGGCATACGTCTCCGGTATGCTCGCCTCATATGCCAAGGCGCTGCAGCGGCCACTAGGCAAGACAGCTACCGTACTCGGCGCCACACCTTCCAACCGCTAAGTCACTGATTCAGCCGGATCACGCGATGAAGTTTTCAATCTGCATACCGAACTACAACTACGCTCGTTATCTGGGGCGCACCATCCAGAGTGTGCTCGACCAGGATGGTGAAGACTTCGAAATACTGTTCTCGGACAACGCCAGCACCGATGATTCCGTTGACGTCGTACGTCGGCTCGGCGACCCTCGGATCAAGATCCACTGCAACGCCTGCAATATCGGCTTTGCCGGCAACGTACAACGCTCGTCGCAAATGGCTTCGGGCGACTTGATGATCATGCTGTCCTCTGACGATTTGATCCGGCCCGGCACGCTGGCAACTTATCACAAGCTCTACGAGCATCTCGGTACCGAAGGCCAAGCCGCGATTACCAGCTCCAGTTGGGACGTCATCGATCCCGATGATCGAGTGACTGGCAAGCAGGGAGCACCGGGGGGAGTCTGGCGGGAAACGGATCGACAACCCGAACTAGAACAATTGCTCGGAGCAAAAGTCTACGGAGTTCCCGCGCAGGAATTGCTCAAACGATGCCTGGGGCAAATGGTCAATCCGTTCAACTTTGCCGCAACGGTTTACGCCTCTCCCCTCTATCGCCAGGTCGAAGGCTACGGCTATCGGATGATCAATCCCGACAAGTGGTTTCATTGGCGAGTGCTCACGGTTGCGAAAATGGCGTACTTCGTGGACCAGAACCTGTTCGCCTACCGCTGGCATCCTTCAAATCAGACGGCTCAGCAGGCATCCGCCGGATCGCTCAAGTATTTGGTTGACGAGTACGCGTCAACGTTGGACCTCGATGACGCGACGCTCAAGAGAGTAGGTATGACTCGCCAGGATCTATTGGAGGCCTTCGTGGAGTACGACGTCGCCCGACACGGACTGGCGACTTTGGCACGTGGTGGCAGACCCCGCGCGCGGCGAATACTCGATTTCGGCCGGGCCGTGTATCCCGATCATGTCCGCCGCAACAGCAAGGCCAAGGTGCTTCGGACGCTGCTAGCGTTTGGCCCCGTTGGCCAGATGGTCGCCACCCGGGCGTACCGTTCCTACCGAGCCGGAGACGATTCGACGTAAGGGCGAAAGCCATTTTTCGCCAGAGCAAATAATGCCAGCAAGCAGCGGTCGATTACCAGCAGAAACGCGGAGCTCCGGCCAAATTGCGCAAGAATCTGGTTGTAGCGGGAATGCTATAATGGCAGTTGCGGATAATGATGACAGATTCTTAGTGAGTCCCGCATGACACCCCACACGGCATATTTGCAGCCGCTGACCCCTGCGACACAAGCCGGTCCGCGCGCGACGTCGCCAACCCTACCTGGCGGATTGTCGCTCACCGGGGCCGTGCTCTGCCTGTCGAGTGCGCTGATCGTGGCCTCAGGCTACATGAGCATGCGCCCGGAAATCATGGGCCTGGCCCTGCATCCAATGCTGGTGCCAATTGCGATCGCCTTTCCGTTTGTCGTGCTCTCGCGCATCTACGAATTCCCATTGCGGATTCTGCTCGGACTGTCGCTATTCGTTGGCATTTACGTGATTTCGATTGTCAACGGTACGAGCTTCTCGCTGAGTGAATTCTTCAAGATGAGTGCGGCATTCGTCACCATCGTGACTTGCGCCCTGCTGATACAGAAGCGCGGCGACTTTGTGGCAGGCACGTTGGGCTTGAGCATCGCCATTGCATTGCTGGCCTGGAAGGGTCTGACTGCCGAGGGCGCGAGCGATGTTATGGATGGCGCGAACAAGAATTCGTACTCCCTGTTTGCCTTGCCGGCGCTGCTGCTGTCGGGCTTCGTCTGTCTGCATATGCGAAAAACCCCGGTGCTCGTCCGGGGGCTCTTGATCGCCTGCGCGCTACCAGCCTTGTTTGTTATTTTTCTCGGTGGCAATCGTTCGGGTTACCTCGGAGCCGTCATTGTCGGCCTGATGTTGTTCTGGGATCAGCGCGGGAGGGGAATGCTCCTGGTTGCCGCCGTGGCCGGCGCCGTCGTTCTGCTCATCTCACAATATGGAGACACCCGGGTTTTCGACGAGCGCATGCGGCAAACGGTCGAAGGCAACAAGTCGGACGACCTTCGCATTCGACTATTCCAGGCCAGTCTGGAAATTGCACTGGAGAATCCGGTGATTGGCGTCTCGCCTCAGGCGTTCCCGGCACACGTGGCCACGAAGGTGGGTTTTCGCGGCGCGCAACTCGAATCGCACAATACCCTCGGTCACATCATGGGAGGAAGCGGTTTCTTCTGCGTGCTCGCATTAGCAGCCTTCTGCTGGGGCATGTGGAGTCCGTTCGCCCCTGGCGAGTGGCCCAAGCAAGGACGCGCAGATCCGCTGTATGAAGCACGCAGCCTATGCCGCATGATGATTGCGCTCTGGCTCATTCGCGGGATGTTCACTCGCGAGATCTTGTACAATCCGGCGTTCAATGTGGGGCTGGGTCTGTGCATAGGTCTGCTGATTCTGGCAATGACCAGCCGGCAATCCTCACTTGCGTCGGCTCCTGCACTCGCACCACGTTAAACTCGCCTGCGAGTAAGGTGCATTCCATGCAACATCGGATCGGTACTACTTGTCGCGGACGGTGTCTTCCGCAAACTGCAATCGATGCTTGCCTCAGGCACACTTCGTTGAATCTGGAACAGGTTGGGAGAATTGATTTTGAAACCGCGACTCTTGCATCACCTCGCCTGTCCCATAGATCGCACGCCCTTGGAGCTGCTCGAGTGGGGCAGAGTTGAACACACACTGTCCGAATCAGCTCGCAAGCGAGCTGAATCTCAAGGCATTCTTCCTCGTGATCTTGAGTCCGATACGATCTCGGGAGCCCTCGTCAACCATGCCAGCAAGCTCGTCTATCCGATTGTCCGTGGCGTGCCGCGGATGTTGACGTTCCCCACGCGCGTGGCCGAGGAATTCTGGCACGAGCATGGTTCAAAGCTCAAGCAACAACTCCCAGGTTATGAATTACCCACCGCGCAACCCCAGCCGGGCGAATTAGACGTCCTGCGCACTTTCTCAAGTGAGTGGGTTAACTTCGATTGGGACGGCAAGACCTATTGGGGGCTCGATCCAGAACTGTGGTTCAAGTCGATGCGATTCATCCTTGGACTCGAACGCGATCCGGTCGATGGCAAAAAAGTGCTCGAAGTGGGTATTGGCATCGGTGGCGTCGCCGACTACATGGCCCGCGAGGAAGGCTGTGAACTGGTTGGCATGGACCTCGGTTACGGTGTCGAGGTTGCCTTCAAGCACTTCGGAGAGAACCCATTCCTGCATATTGTGCAGGGGTCGGCGTTCGCGCCACCGTTTCCCACCGAGAGTTTCGATTTCGTCTACAGCTTCGGCGTGCTGCACCACACGTTCTCAACCCACGTGGCGGTCGAGTCAGTCTCCACGTTGCCTAAGTTCGGCGGACGGCTCTATGTCTGGGTGTACAGTCCCTACGATGAAAATCGGACCCTGATCCGACGTGCCTTGATGGCCGCGGAGAACGTGGTTCGGCCGGTTGTCTGGCGACTGCCCGAGGGAGTTCAGGGAGTGGTGTTGTCTCCATTGGTGCCCCTGTACATTGCTCATCAGTGGCTGCGCAAGCAACGCGGCCGGGCCGTCGTCAATTACGGCATCCGCGAAGCAATGCATGCGGCGCGCGATCGCTTTACGCCCAGGTACGTCGGCCGGCACACTGACGACGAGGTCGCTGGCTGGTTTCAGGAAGCAGGTTACGCGGACCTCACTTTCAACAGTCGGCCGCCGCGCCCTGACTATGTACCCCTTGCGATGACAACATGCACGGGGGTCAATGGAAAACGCGTACCACAACAAGGTTGAATTCCAAGCCGGAGTCGTGAATGCACTTTGAGGATCTGCGGCTGGGTTTTATTGCCGATCGGCATTCGTTCCTGGATGACGGCATCTGGGTTGAATCCGGCATCGGCCGATTATTGGAAACCTGGGCCGCCTCCTGTCGCGGAGTCACGGTCGGGTTGGCCTGCGCGCCAACGCGCATGCCGATGCTTGACATGCGGCTCGATCTGCCTGCCACTTCCTACTTTCGCTTGCCGTGGATGCCCAGCATCGCACGCGGATTCCATAAGGTCCCGGGCTGTCGTCGCGTGATCCGAGAAGTCGAGCGACGAAGTGATGCCGTAATCGTCCAACTTCCGTTTCCAGCCCCGCTCGCTCTGCTCGGCTCAAAGAGACCGCGTGTGTATCACATTTGCGCTGATATCTACGCCATGTCGCGGGCTTCCAACTACTACCGCGGTTACCGTCGATTGCCTGCGGTGATGGCGGGCAACACCATCGATCTGATCCAGCGCAGGCTCTTGTACTCCCGCGACGCACGCACCGTAACCAACGGCAGCGAATTGCTGGCGCATTACGGATACCCGCCAGGACAAGCCGTGGTCTCGGCGACCATTCTCGACCGCGAGATACTCAGCGTTACCCGGCAGCGCCCCGCTGATGCACCATTTCGCATTCTTTACGTCGGCTATCTTCGATTCGCCAAGGGAATTGATTTGCTATTCGATGCGTTCGCGCAGATTCTCAGTCAGATTCCGAATGCCGAGTTGGTTATTGCCGGGCCCATTGACGTCGCCGACGGCGCAATGTCCGGTATGCTCGACGAGCGATTGGCTTATCTCAGCCGTAAGGGATCGGTGAAACGCGTGGGCCACCTGAAGTTTGGCCCCGAGCTATTCCAACAGTATGCTGACGCGGACGTGCTGGCTCTCCCCAGTCGTTCAGAAGGTACGCCTCGCGTGCTGGTCGAAGCGCGTGCATTCGGTTGCCCGGTCGTCGGCACGCGAGTTGGCGGTATTCCCACTAGTATTGACGACGGCGAGGATGGATTGATCGTTCCAACCGAAGACTCGGGCGCTCTCCGCGACGCAATTCTGCGTATCGCGCGCGACAGGGCACTCCGCGAGAAACTGATTTGCGGTGGTATTCGTCGTGCTCGCGCGTCCACCGTCGAAGCGTTTGCCCGAACTCTTGCTGGAGAAGTTGAGAAGCTGGTGGCCGACAAGCCCGCGGTACCGGTGACATGAACGAACGCATCGCAGGTTTTTAGCTCATGTGCGGCATTGCCACTATCCTGAGATTTCGCAGCAGCCCCGTCGATGCCAGTGTGCTGGAAGCGATGACCGATGCCGTCCGGCACCGCGGCCCCGACGGCATGGGCACCACGTACCTCGCGCTCCGCGATGGTTCACTCGCCGACTGCGGATCGGGCTCGACCGGCAACTGGCAGGTTGGCCTGGGTCATCGCCGGCTCTCAATCATCGATCTCAGCCAAGCGGGCAAGCAGCCAATGTGCTACCGCGACCGACTATGGCTGACTTACAACGGCGAAATCTACAACTATGTCGAGCTCCGCGACGAATTGGAGCGGCTGGGCCAGCCTTTTCAGTCACATTCGGACACGGAAGTCATCCTCGCGGCGTACGATGCGTGGGGAACGGGTTGCTTCGCCCGGATGCGCGGCATGTGGGGGCTCGTGCTGATTGATGGCCGCAAGCAAATTGCGGTTTGCTCGCGCGATCGACTCGGAATCAAGCCGCTGTATCTCGCCCGGTCCGATGGATTGCTGGCCGTGGGCTCAGAGATCAAACAGTTCTTTGCGGTTCCGCAGCTCACGATTGAACCCGATCGCGATGCTGTCGCCGGCTATCTGGCCACTGGTTACGAGCAGCAGGCCCGCACATTCTTCAAAGGTGTTACTCCGCTTCCGCCCGGCACCTGGATGGCGGTGGATCTTACGACCGGCCGCGGTAGCGATCCGCAATCCTATTGGTTTCCCGAGCGGATCGACGTCTCGGTATACGACGCGGACGAAGCCGGAGGGCTCTTGCGGACGAAGCTGGAAGAGTCCGTCCGAATTCACCTTCGCAGCGATGTGCCGGTCGGATGCGCCCTGAGCGGTGGCCTCGACAGTAGCTCCATTTCCGCCTGCGTCGGCCGTCTCGCTTCAGCAACCGCGCAACAGTTCGAAACGTTCAGCGTGACGTTTCCCGGCAGCCCGATCGACGAGCGCCGGTTTGCGGCGGAAGTGGCGCAGCTCGCCCAGGCGTCGCCGCACTATATTACGCCCACTCCGCAGGACTTTCTAAGCGACCTTGATCGCTGGCTTTGGATTCATGATGAACCGGTCGGATCGCTAGCTCAGTACGCAGCCTACGGCCTTGCCCGCCTGACTCGCGACACCAACGTTCCGGTCACACTGAATGGCCAGGGTGGCGACGAAGTGCTCGGTGGCTACTGGCAATCGTACTTCGTGTATCTGCGTGGCCTCATGCGACGGGGACAGGCCTTTCGTGTTGCCCGACACCTGGCCGGCGCGCTTTTGCCAGGCGGCAATCCCGAGTTACCGCGACAGATTCCCTTCATGATTCGTCGCTACCGCGCCCGCAGTCAGGCATCAACGCGGCAGGATGGATCCGCCGAAGCCAAAACGTCGAATACCGTCGCGCAGATCATGAGTATGAGCGAGCGCGAACGACGCGTGTTCGACATTCGCCAAATGTATCTGCCGCGACTGCTCAAGTGGGACGATCGCAACTTCATGGCCTTCGGCGTCGAAGGTCGATATCCGTTCCTCGATCATGAATTGATCGAACTGGCGTTATCGTTTTCGCCAGAGGTCTTGTTCCACCGTGGTTGGACGAAAGAACCCTTGCGCCGCGGCATGCAAGGCCTGTTACCGGCCAGCATTCTCCGCCGCCGCACCAAGCTGGGATTCGAGACACCCCAAGACGCCTGGTTGTGCGGTGAACTGCGTCCTACGATCGAGCGCTGGCTTGCGGCCAGTGCGCCACTTTGGGAATTCGTCGATCGAGGGGAAACTCGGCGAGTCGCCGAGCAAACCTGGGCCGCAGCCGGCAGGCGCGACGAACCCGGACAGATGCTGCTGAGACTGTATCTGGCCGACCGCTGGATGCGCGTGTTCTTCAATCCTACGGACGCAACTCTGCAGGCGACTCGCGCATGACAGATCGGCCACGACTCTGCATCCTCACGCAGTACTTTCCGCCAGAGATGGGCGCGCCACAAGCCCGGCTGTCAGAACTTGGCGAACGGCTGGTCGACGCCGGCTGGGATGTCGAAGTACTGACAGCATTACCCAACTATCCGACGGGTAGAATTTTCGCGTCGTATGACTCACGAAAGCCTGTTGTCGAACAGATCGGCCGCTTACGCACCGTGAGAGTGCCGCTATACACGGCCCAAAGCGGCTTTACCAAACGCCTGCGCAGCTACTTCTCTTTCGTCTCCTCAGCCAAACGACACGGCCCCAAACTCTGCCAGAAACCCGATCTGCTGTTCGTAGAGTCGCCGCCGCTGTTTATCGGATACGCAGCCCGGGCGCTCGCTAAGCGCTGGCAATGCCCCTACGTGTTCAATGTCAGCGATCTGTGGCCAGAGTCGGCAATCCGAATGGGCATCGTCAAACCGGGCCTGGCCACCTGGATGGCCGAGCGTCTGGAACTCAAACTTTATCGCTACGCCGCCGCGGTGACTGGCCAATCGAGCGAAATCATCGACTCGGTGGCAGAACGCTCACCAAAGACTCCAACGGCCGTAATTACGAACGGGGTTGACCCCACGCGTTTTGGCAAGCAGTTTGCCGATGACGAAGCTCGTGCACTTATTGGCTCGGAACCTGGCCCGGTATTCATTTTCGCCGGCCTGATGGGACATGCACAGGGGCTCGATCAGATTCTGGACATCGCCGCCTCGATGACGCCCGATCAACTCGGCCGCTTCGTCCTCGTCGGAGAAGGCCCAGAGCGGCAACACTTGGCCGATCGCATCGCTCGCGAGAAAATCCCCCGGGTGCGACTCGTCCCGGCGCAACCGCGCGAGCGAATTCCCGCGATCCTGGCCGCCGCTGACGTGGCGATCATCAGCCTTGGCATGTCGATTCCCGGTGCCGTTCCGAGCAAAATCTACGAGGCGATGGCCGCGGACCTGCCCATCCTGCTGATTGCCGACGGCGAACCTGCACGAAGGGTCAATGCTGCAGCCTGCGGAATTGCCGTCTCGCCGGGCGATCTGAAAGGCGCGCAAGCAGCAGTGCACCAGCTTGCAAGTGACGTTTCACTGCGCGAAAAGCTTGGTGCTGCGGGTCGTCGTGCGGCCGAAACGACGTACAATCGGAACGAGATCGGCAAACGACTCGACGGTCTCCTGCGAGGGCTCATCCGGCGATGAGCGAAACATCCACCAGTGCTGATCACATTCTCGCGGAGTATCGCCGTCGAGAGCGCGAGATTCCGCCCGACTTCTACTCACTTGAGCACGCAGCAAACCTGTTCCTCCGCGTCGGACAACTCCGCGGCCTGGCCTGGGCCATCCAGACCGCCGGTCTGCCGCCGCTCGGCGAGCGTCGCATCCTGGAGGTCGGCTGCGGACAGGGAAACTGGCTCGCGATCTTTGAATCGTTCGGCGCGCAGCGCGAGCAGCTTGCCGGCATTGATCTCGACGAAACCCGAGCCGCGGAATGCCAACGGCGATTCTCTGGGGCCGAGATTCTGTGCGGCGACGCCACGCGGCTCCCCTGGGCCAATGGCCAGTTCGACGTGGTTTTTCAGAGTACGGTGTTCACTTCCATCCTCGACGATTCGATGAAACAGGCCGTCGCCGGCGAGATGCTCCGCGTGCTGCGTCCCGCCGGAGCGATTGTGTGGTATGACTTTCACATGAACAACCCGCGCAATCCCCATGTTCGCGGCGTCGGGCGCAAAGAGATTGCCGGGCTGTTTCCTGGTTGTGAGCTCAAGCTCCGCCGCGTGACACTCGCCCCGCCAATCGCTCGTCGGCTCGTTCGTGTCTCGTGGATGGGGTGCGAACTCCTGGAAAAGCTGCGAATTTTGAATTCTCACTACTTCGGCGTCCTGCGGAGAACATCATGACGCGCACCATCGCCTGCGTTGTCGGAGCCCGGCCCAACTTTGTGAAGATGGGTCCGATCCTGAAGGGCCTCGCGTTGGCCGATCCCGGACTGCGCGCCGTCCTGGTTCATACTGGCCAGCACTATGACGAGGTCATGAGCGACCTGTTCTTTCAGCAGCTCGGACTGCCAAAGCCTGACGTGCATCTGGAAGTCGGCTCCGGTACACAGGGGCAGCAAACCGCCAAGATTCTCTCCCGCTACGAAGAATGGCTGGTCGGCGCGTCGCCCCGCCCGCTGGCCACGCTCGTGGTCGGCGATGTGAACTCAACCGTTGGCTGCGGATTGGCGTCCGTGAAGCTAGGCATCCCGGTGATTCACGTCGAGGCCGGACTTCGCTCGTTCGATCGCAGCATGCCGGAAGAGATCAATCGCCTCGTGACCGACTCGTTTGCGGAGTTGCTGCTGGTCAGCGAACCCAGCGGCATGGATAATTTGCGCCGCGAAGGTCACTCCGAGGCCAGCATGCGCGCCGTCGGCAACGTCATGATCGACGTTCTCAAGACCGAGTTACCGCTCGCTCGCGAACTCCAGCAGCCTGCGAAGTTGGGACTGAAGCCAGGCAGCTACGCGCTCTGGACCATGCATCGCCCCTCGAATGTGGACGAACCTGGCGTGCTGGCCGAAATGGCTGCCGCCATGATTCGCATTGCCCATCGGCTGCCGGTCGTATTTCCCTCTCATCCGCGTACGAAGGGACGTCTTGAAGCGGCCGGCCTGTGGACCAAACTTGAGTCCGCCCCGGGCGTGCACGTCGGGCCGCCGCTGGGCTATATGGAGTTCCTCAGTCTCTCATCTCAAGCTCGCATCATCGTGACCGACTCGGGCGGCCTGCAAGAGGAGTCGACCGTGCTAGGCATTCCGTGCCTCACGCTTCGCGAGAACACCGAACGTCCGGTCACCGTCAGCCTCGGAACGAGCACGCTGGTGGGCCGCGACACCAAGCTCCTCATGAAAATGGTCGACGACGTCCTGGGCGGTCGCTACAAACAGGGTCGCGCTCCCGACGATTGGGATGGTCGCGCCGGCGAGCGCATTGGCCGAGAAGTCGTCGCGTTCCTCAAGGACCGTTCTTAGTACCAACTCGCTTCCACGCGTCCAGGTCAACCACATCCTATGGCGACACCCACCACAATCTTGAAAGTCCCCTTCTTTCGACCCGCCATCGGCGAACCCGAAATTGCCGAAGTGGTCAACTGCCTCCGCTCAGGCTGGTTGACCAGCGGCCCGACGACCAAGCGGTTTGAAACCGAGTTCGCCGCGGCGGTCGGCGGAAAGTACGCCGTTGCGCTCAACTCAGCAACCGCGGCCCTGCACCTGGCTGCCGACGCACTCGGCCTCAAGGCCGGTCAAGCCGTGCTCGTCCCCACGCTCACCTTCGCGGCCACAGCCGAGATCGTGCGCTACCTGGGGGGCATTCCCATTCTTGTCGACTGCGACCCAACCACCTCGAACATGGATCTGGCCGACGCCGAGCGCAAACTAGAACTGCTGCGCGCCGGCAAGATTCCCGCCGCGCCCCGTCGCGAGACGGAAGTGGTCGGCATCATTCCCGTCCACGTCGGCGGCGCGATGATGGACATGAACGCCGTCAACGCGTTCGCAAAGAAACACAACCTGTGGGTGGTTGAAGACGCGGCCCACGCCTTTCCCGCGGCCTGGCGACCCTCGGCCAATGCTCCCTGGCAGCGCTGCGGGCAGAACACCTCAGCCGTCGCCTGCTACTCGTTCTACGCCAACAAGACGATCACGACCGGCGAAGGCGGAATGGCCGTAACCGACGATCAGCAGCTTGCCGACCGCATTCGCATGATGTCGCTCCATGGACTCTCCCACGATGCCTGGGGACGCTACTCTGGCGGCGGAAGCTGGGACTACCGAATCGTCGAAGCGGGTTACAAATACAACCTGACCGATATCGCGGCGGCGATCGGCGTGCACCAACTAGCCCGCGCCGAAGAGATGCGCCTCGAGCGCGAATCGCTCGCGCGCTGGTACGGAGAAGCGCTGGGAGACGTCGCTGCCATCGAACTGCCCAACGTGCCGGAGAATCGGATTCATTCCTGGCACCTGTATCCGCTGCGTTTGCGGCTCGAGCGACTTTCAATCGATCGCAATGCGTTCTTCGCCGCGATGCGCGAAGCAGGCGTCGGCTGCTCGGTCCACTGGCGCCCGCTGCACTTGCATCCCTACTACAGCGAACGCTTTGGCTGGACGCCCGATCTGCTGCCCGTCGCCACGAAGCTCTGGGAACGATTCATCAGCCTGCCGCTGTTTCCGGGCATGCGCGAAGACGAGCGCGATTACGTCGTCGAAGTTGTGCGCCGCATCTGCGCGGACAACGCTTAGAAACTGCCCGCAGGCGGAGAATTCGCATATCACCGCCATCCTGGGCATCTCAGCGTTCTATCACGACTCGGCGGCCGCGCTCATCGTCGATGGCCAGATCGTGGCGGCCGCCGAACAGGAACGCTTCAGCCGCCGCAAGCACGACGCCGGCTTCCCGCAGCAGGCGATTGACTACTGCCTGCACGCGGGCGGTCTTCAACCTGAAGATCTTGACTACGTCGGCTTTTACGACAAGCCGCTGCTGAAGTTCGAGCGGCTGCTGGAAACCTATCTCGCGTACGCGCCAGTTGGTTTCCGTTCCTTTGTCGATGTCATTCCCGGCTGGCTGCGCGAGAAGCTGCACGTGCCGCGCGCGATGCGCCGCGGGCTCGGTGGCCGCTTCCCTCGGCGGCTGCTGTTCGCCGAGCATCACGAGTCGCACGCCGCCAGTGCGTTTTATCCATCGCCGTTCGACGAAGCGGCGGTCCTCACCTTCGACGGCGTCGGCGAGTGGGCCACGGCCAGCATCGGGGTAGGGCAGGGGAGCCGCCTCCGACTGACACACGAGTTGCGCTTTCCTCACTCGCTCGGCATGCTGTACTCCGCGTTCACCGCGTTTTGCGGCTTCGCGGTGAACGACGGCGAATACAAGCTGATGGGGCTCGCGCCGAACGGCGAGCCGCGCTATGCCGACCTGATCCGCGAAAAGCTGCTTGATCTGAAGCCAGACGGCTCATTTCGGCTCGACATGCAGTACTTCAATTACTGCGCCGGCCGATGCATGACGTCGCCCGCGTTCGCGCGGCTGTTCGGTGGTCCGCCGCGCCACCCCGAGGCCGAGATCACCAAGCGCGAAATGGACCTCGCCGCGTCGATTCAGGCCGTCACCGAAGACGTCGTCCTGCGAGCCGCGCGACATGTCCATCAGCTCACCGGCATGCGCAAGCTGTGCCTCGCCGGCGGTGTGGCCCTCAACAGCGTCGCCAACGGCAGGCTTCTGCGCGAAGGGCCTTTCGATAACATCTGGATTCAACCCGCGGCCGGCGATTCCGGCGGAGCGATTGGCGTGGCGCTGCTCATCTGGCATCAACTGCTCGAACATCCGCGCCTGACGTCGTCGCAGGACTCGATGCGGGGATCTCTCTTGGGCCCGTCGTTCACGGCAAACGAGATTCGCACGGCCCTGGACCGCGCCGGCACAACGTACCGCGAGTTCGACTCGGACGACGAACTTTGCGATCACGTCGCGCATCTTCTGGATGACGGCCATGTCGTCGGTTGGTTTCAAGGAGGCATGGAGTTCGGCCCGCGGGCGCTTGGTAGCCGGAGCATCCTGGCCGATGCCCGCCGCGGGTCAATGCAAGCACTGCTCAACCACAAGATCAAACAGCGAGAATCGTTCCGGCCGTTTGCTCCAGCCGTGCTCGCCGAATTTGCCGAGTCCTACTTCGACCTGCCGTCGGCTGTGGAAAGTCCGTACATGCTGCTGGTCCTCCCGGTTCACGAGCGACAGCGTTCCACGATCCCGGCCGTCACGCACATCGACGGTTCGGCCCGGGTGCAGACCGTGTCCACCTCCCCTGCCACCCGGTTCCGGAAGTTGCTCGAGCAATTCCACGCACGTACGGGCTGTCCCGTGCTGGTGAACACGAGCTTCAACGTGCGCGATGAACCCATCGTGTGCACACCGGTAGACGCCTTGCGGTGCTATCGGAAGACGGAGATCGACGTGCTGGTGATGGACCGCTATGTGCTGGAGAAGTCGCCCACGCCTGGTTGATGCCGCCATGCCACTCGTAACATTCAATTCTCGTCCGAGCTTGCTCCAGCTGCGCCGCTTCGCGTCGATTGGCTTGCCGCTGGTATTCGTTGTCGCGGCAGCGCTCGTCTGGCGACGCGGCAATCTCGAGGCCACGTACGCGTGTGCCATCCTGGCCGCGCTGACATTCATCCTCGGCCGTATCCGACCTCGGTGGTTCCAGCCGCTCTACGTGGCAGGCTCGGCCCTCAGCTACCCCTTCGCCTGGCTATTCGGCTACCTGCTGCTCGCGGCCGTCTATTTCCTGCTGATTGCGCCGATTGGGCTGGTCCTGCGACTCGCGCGCCGCGATCCGCTTGCACGCGGCTTCGATCGTGAGGCACAATCTTACTGGGTCGCCCGCTCCGCAGACGACAATCGCAAGCGTTACTTCCGCCAGTACTGAAATTCGCACCGAGCACGCAGTGAACGAAACCGCTTCCACGACGACGCCAGCAACCAGCGATTCACCGCGCGCTGTTGCGCCCCCTTGGAGTTTGGCCTTCCGTATCGCCAAGCGAGTGTTCGACCTGCTTGCCGCTGGCGCCGGCCTGCTGCTCTTGAGCCCGATACTTGTCATCGCGGCCATCGCCGTAAAACTTGGCTCGCGCGGTCCCGTGCTGTTCGTCCAGCAGCGGATGGGCCGCAACTTCCAGCCGTTCGGCATCTATAAGTTCCGCACGATGATCACGGACGCCGAACGCGTCGGCGGGCCGATTACCTTCGGCCGCGATCCACGGATCACTCGTGTCGGACACATCTTGCGACAGACCAAGCTCGACGAGCTGCCGCAACTGGTGAATGTGCTGACCGGCCAGATGAGCCTCGTCGGCCCGCGACCCGAAGTTCCTCGCTACGTCGATCTGTATCAGCAGGACTACACCTTCGTCCTCTCGATCCGACCGGGAATTACCGATCTCGCCTCGCTCAAGTACCGCGACGAAGCCGAACAGCTCGCCTTGAGCCCCGATCCGGCCAAGGAGTATGCCGAGCGAATCCTGCCCGATAAGATCGCGCTCGCGCGCCAGTACATCGACAGTGCCACCTTCATCGGCGATCTGTCGATCATCTTCCGCACGTTCGTGCGGGTCGCCCGCTAAGAGCGCAGTCGCCCGCGCACATACAAGTCCGAGCCTGCCTGATCAATCGCCGGGGCAACGAGCGCCACCGCCTCGGCCATGAGCCGTTTACCCTCGCCCGCAATTGGGCTGGGCGCGCCGCTTCCACCGACAAACTTCGGCGCAATGAATACGTGCGCCTCGTCAACCTGGCCGACATCGAAAAGGCTGCCGAGCAACTGTCCGCCGCCTTCGACGAGCACGTTCGTCATCTGCCGACGACCGAGCTCGGCCAGCAGCGCCAGCAGTCGCTCCGACTGTGACTCACCCGGGTAGCGGAGCACTTCACATCCCGTCCGCTCAAGTGCCTTGCAATTCTCGGGCGGAGCGTTGCTCGCCGTCGCAACGATTATGGGCACTTCACACGCAGTCTTCACAAGCTGACTCGTAATCGGCAGCCTTGCCTGGCTGTCCAACACGATGCGTACCGGCGTGCGCACTCCCGAGGGCCGAGCGGTGAGCAGCGGGTCGTCGGCCCGGGCCGTGCCGCTGCCGACCATGATCCCGTCGACTCGCCCTCGCAAGCGATGCACAATCGCCCTTGAGGCCTCGCCACTGATCCAGCGGCTGTCACCAGTCGCCGTGGCAAGCTTGCCGTCCAGCGTCATGGCCCACTTGGCGATGATCCAGGGCAGCCCATGTGCGACAAGCTTCAAATACGGCGCGTTCAGCCGCCGGGCTTCGTCCGCTCCAATACCGACTTCGATCGCGATGCCTGCTGCTTCGAGTTCGGCAATGCCCCCGCCCGCTACCTTCGGAAATGGATCGCGTTGGGCAATCACGACGCGGCTCACGCCGGCCGCGATCAGGGCCTTCGTACAAGGTGGCGTCTTTCCCTGGTGGCAGCACGGTTCCAGCGTCACGTAGGCCGTCGCACCCCGCGCGCGACCGCCCGCAACTTGCAGGGCCTCAACCTCGGCATGCGGACCGCCAAACCGCGGATGCCAGCCTTCGCCGACAGTCTCGCCGTCTCGAACGATCACACAGCCGACCATCGGATTCGGTTCAACGAGCCCCTCGCCGCGCGCCGCCAGCTCCAGCGCGCGTGCCATGTGCCAGGCGTCCAGTTCTTCGCTCGGCATCACGCGATTCGCTCCTCGCAGAAAGCGGTCACGCCGCTGGCCCAATCCGGTTAACTCAGTCGGGCGTCCAGATCGTCGACTTCTTGCCGCCCTGGGGCTGGTCGCCGTCGGGCGTCCACAGCTTGCCCGGCTCGGCGCCGCCACCGCCCGGTACAACGATATCCGGTGCACCTTGCCCCGCGGCCGCCGCAGCAGCGGCCGTCGGCCGGCCGTCAGGACCGATGATCCCCGCATCGGCCAGGATCTGATACAGGGCCTGCGCCACCCCGGGCTCGTTGATGTGCTGATCGCGAATGTGATACAGCAGCCGGTCGGCCTCGGCCATCTCACCCCGCGTGATCCGCAGCGCGAACTCGGCCAGGTCCCAAGGCGCGGTCGACTTTTTCGCCGCTTCAGCCACTTCGCGCGCCTTGTCGAGATACCCGAGTGCCTGAGCACTATCAGGTTCGATCTGGGCGAGCAGCCCGTACACTTCCGACTTGTCAATCTGGCTGTCGAGGCTCGGCCGCGAGATCACCTCGTGGGCCAGGTTTCGCAGCGCCGAGATATGCCGGAAAGCATCCGCCCGGCGATAGAGATCCACCAGGTTCTCGTCCGATAGTCCCTTCACCTCGACGCGTGTCAGACGAGTCAGCGGCAGGTTGTCGATCATCTCGCCCGTGGGCGCTACGGCGCCCAGTTCGGGAACCTTCAGCTTGCGGCGCAGCTCGTTGAAGTCAAAGCCGCCGGCCACCTGATCGGTTGCGAGCTCCAGGAGCAGAATTGCGGCCAGCAATCGCGTCCGCATACCGGGATCACCCGCCACGTCAATCGCGCTCTTGCCGCCAAAGATCTGCCGCGACATTTTGGGCCAGTCGTTCAGCAGGATGTCGCGCCGCTGCTGGTTGATGAGCGCGATCCGCTTTTCAACGGGCGTATCCTCAGGCAGCCTCCAGTTGGTGGTCAAGGCCTGCTCGAGCGCCGGGACGTGCGTTCGAACTTCTTCTGCGCGGCATTCGCCCAGCGCATCGCCTGCCACTTCGACGAGCACTGCGGTCGCTTCCTCGAGCTCGGGACGAAACACGGCCAGTTCCGCCCGGGCGTCCCGATCGGTCTGCTTGCCGTACAGGAACAACTGCCCCACGACGCGCGGCACGTCGGCCGGGGTCAGCTCCGCGCCAGCTTCGGGCGCCTTGCGGTTCATCAGCCAGTATGCTCCCTTGGGAGGCGGTGAATCTTCGGTGCCCATCCGCGCCAGATCGACCGGCATGTGGATCGACTGCGGATTTGCGGTCAATCGCGCCATCAGGACTTCCATGTCGCGCACACCGTACTCGACGCTCAGCACGTCCACCAAGTCGAGCGCATCGGGATCGATCGACTGCGCAAGTGCCTCGGCCTCGACGGCATCGTCGAGCGGCACGCCCGGCTGCGCGGCATACTTGCGCCAGGCTTCGATCGCGCCGCGCGTGTCCGCGAGCCATGTTCGCAGCGTGGCGATAGCGCGCCAGATCGTCGGCCAGTCGCCCACCCGTGCGGCAAGCGCCACGAGATTATCGGTCGCCTTGCGCCAGCAACCGCGAGCAATCGGACTGATCGCCTCGTTGTAACTATTCTTCCAGATCGCATCGTCCGGCGGTGGCGGCGGCGAGAGCTCCTGCTTCGCCAGCAGCGGCACCGAAGTCGAACTGTTCAACCGCATCAGCACCTGGAGCGGCTGCTGATCCTTCGCTCCGGTCATTCCCAATTGCAACACCAGGTGCGCGCGGGCGGCGAACAACTGGTTCTCGGCGATTAGCGCTCGCGCTACGAGGCCGATCGCGTCGTAGACCTGCGCGGGAATCTGCTCGGTGCAGCGCTCCAGCGCATCCTGGAGCACCGGGATCGCAGCCACGCCACCCTGCTCGGCCGCCGTCAGGCTGGCCTTCTCCGCAACTGCCACCGGGTTGTCGGGATACTTCTCGACGAACCTCGCAACCGTGGCGTCGGCCTTTTCCTGCTCGCCAAGTTCCGCCTGAATCATTGCCTTGATCGAAAGCAGGCATGCTCGATCGGGATGCTTACTCTCGATCGATTCGATCTGGTCGAGGCAGCCGGCGCGCTGTCCGCCTTCGAGCATGCGCTGAATCTTGTCCAGCTCCGTGACGAGGTCGGAGCAGCAGAACTTGATCTTCTTGCCGGTACCGCCAGGGCAGGGAGAATACGGATCAATAGGCATGGGCAGGGGCCGCCGGAGTTGTTCAAGGATTCGTAGGTCGAACGTGGCCCACCGGTTCAGGCAGACCGCAAACGGTGAATCCTATCATTTTGGCGGGAGAAGTTCGACCCGCCAGCGCCCGCAAGCAATCTCTAAGAGGGCGTCAGTGGCGGCTTGGATCCTGAGCGTGCCAGCCAAACGCCGGCTCCCGTGGCAACCACGGCAAACAATCGCAAACTGCCCAGGTCCGTATCGGTTCTCGTGATAATCAACATGGCGATCAGAAAACCAAGGCCGGCCCCGGCAAGCACGCCGCCCAGATACTTACGATCGAGCATGTCTGGTTGTCCTCCGCAGCCCTCATACCCGGCGGATTTCGAGGGTGCTACTTCGCTCCGGCCAGCTCTTTCCGCTTGCTGGCAATCAGCGCGAGCAGCGCCTTTTGCGGTTCGGTAAACTTGTGCACCCCCTCTTCCATGAGCGTCGCTTCCAGGTGTTCGACGTTCACCTTCTGATCGATCTCCTCCAGCACGGCCTGCGGCGGCAGCTTGTCGACGTCGCGATGGAACGTCATCCCGCTCGCTTCCACGGCGTCGTTCGTAGCGGGCGGATTCGTCTCGATGTCGCTGCCCGCAAACGCCGCCACATACTTCCAGGGCGGATCTTCCGGCTTCTTGGTGCCCGTGCTGGCAAAGACTAGTTCCTGATCGAGCGGCAGCTTCTTGTCCGCCCAGAACTGCTGATTCTCGGCCCAGATCCGTTTCGCGCCGGCGATGCCAACCATCCCCTGCGCCGCGGCCGAGAGCGTCGGCACGTGCTTCTCGGTATACACGTCCACGCGCGACACGAAGATGCTGTACACGCTCTTGAACTTGTTGAACTTGCCGTACCGCTGGGCACCGCGCCAGATGGCGTCGCGCGCCGCCTGGTACTGCCGCGGCGTGAACATCAGCGTCACGTTCAGCGTGATACCATTCGCCGCCAGCTCTTCCAGAGCATCAATTCCCGCCGGCGTGGCGGGCACTTTCATCATGCGGTTCACGTGTCCCTGCGACCAATGCTTGCCGAGCTCGATGTACCGGGCCACTCGCTCCTGGTGCGGCGGCCCCAGTTCCGGGTCTTCCAGCAGTGGGTCCAGCTCAAAGCTCACGTAGCCATCATTCCCGCAGGTTTGCTCCCACACAGGCCGGAACACGGCCTGCGCCTCGCTCACCAGCTTGTCGGCCAGCTTCCAGGCAATCTGCTCATCGCTCAGCTTCTGCTCCAGAAACTGTTCGATGTCGCTGTCAAACCGGCCGGTCTCGATCAGGTTCGAAATGATGATCGGATTCGACGTGGCGCCGCTTGCACCCATCGCCCTGTTCTTGGCCACAAGCTCAGGGTCGATCGAGTCCAGCCAGAGCTTTGTGCCGCATGCTATCAATGACCGCAGGGGGGAATTCATCTGACTGCTCGCTCCGCTGGAAACTTGCGAAACCGGGGGCTAACCACTGTAAGTCTTTGTACCCCTTGCGCCCCAAAAGACAAGGCAATTGGCTTCCCCCCGGCGGCACGCTGTCCAAGGGCCGGGCTAGCCCAGCCAGCCAAAAGCCCGGCAACCTAGGCTGACTTTTCCTTTTTTGGTGCCCGTGACGGTTATTCCTAATTTGCGGCCTGGGTTCTTTCCGATGAGGCATAGGCAGAAATTGCCCAGCGCCGGTGCGCTCGGGACGAGTGCTGCCATCGGAGCTAGCAGGCTTACGAGGGAATTGGCTGTGCAAAGAGGAATTATCCTACTTGCGTGCTTGACGCTGTTGGCCGGGGGGCCCGCCGCTCGCGGTGCAGATGCGCCCGGCCGTCTGCGCGCCGCTCCCAGAGCGAATTCGACCGTGCACAACCCTGCGGCATCCGACGGTAGGGCACCGCTCGATCCCATGCCCGGCATGAAGCGCGACGTCCAGGTCGCGCCGGCCGCCTATGTCGCACAAGCGGGCATTCCCGGCGAACCGCTCGGCTTCAGCGCCGCCCGATTTAATCCAAGTCCTGGACCAGCCGTCTTCCCGGGCGAATCGTCGGCGGTGACTTACGGCCCCGAGTACGAGGACTTCCACTCCGACGATCCCATGGCGCCGCCGCCAGCCGCTAGCTCAGGCGAGTGGTTGCGCAATGGCTGTTGGTACGTCGACGTGGCGGCCAACTACCTGCAGCGTTCGGCAAACATCAAAAACGACGCGCCCCTGTCCTTCGAATTCTTCAATCAGTTCGTGCCGGAAACAGCCAATGAGCTGTCGATTGGGACAGACATGGGCTATGAACCTGGCCTGCTAGCCACATTCGGCCGGTACCTGGGACGAGACGTCAGAAATCGCGATCATTCGGCTGAGTTCACGTTCATGGGCCTGAATCACTGGCAATTGACCGACCAGGTGATCGCCCAAGACCCGGGCAGCATCTTTCTCCAGATTGATCCGAGTTCGAACGTGCCTGTGTATCAGGAATCCGACTTTCAAAGCTTCAACCTCGTTTCCGACTTCAACAGCTACGAGTTTAACTACCGCATCGACTGGCGGTTGGGGCGTGACAAGATCACGTACTCGCGCGACAACAACTGGGTTCGCGAAGCCGAGGCCAACTGGCTCTGCTCGCTGCTGGCCGGCGTGCGGACCGTCATTGTCAACGAACGCCTCGAATGGTTTGCTGAAAACTCGCTCGGTACCGGTAGCTACTTGATCGATGCACACAACAACCTCGTCGGGCCGCAAATCGGAGCCGAACTGTTCTACGATCGCGCCTACTGGCGGCTCGGCGTGAAGACCAAGGCCGGCGGTCTCGTGAACTGGGCTTCGCAGTCGAGCACCGTGCGAATCGTCGACGAAAACGGCGGCCCGCTCGTGCCGAATCGGGATGAAAGTGCGAAAACCAACACGATGTCGTTTGTCGGCGGCGTGGGCTTGCTAGGCGAGTACCGCTTCAAGCCGAATTTCGGATTGCGAGCCACCTACGACATCCTGTTCGTCACCGATCTCGCACTTGCCCAAAACCAGATCACGTTCTTTAGCATGCCGGACGGTATCTCCGACTCCCATGCCTTGTTCTATCAAGGCTTTACGTTCGGCTTGACCTGGTATCGCTAAGTGTCGACCGCGGGACTAGTGCTAGCAGGTGCGGAGCGAACGGTCCTGACCGCCGCGCAGGCAGGCAATTTAAGCCGAGTTTTCGGCCCAATTTGTGCTCTCGCCATCCCGGGTTCAGCATGGACGCGGCCACCGCTTGCGGATACGCTTTACTATTCGCTTTGGATGGCGGACCCTGCGGGGCCTGGACCCCACGGGCTAGGATGGCAATCAAAATGGCCGTGCGGTGACCACGTCTGCCCGATTCCGGGCGCTGGTCTCGAGGCATGACTTCGCGCGCGAGCCCAACCTAACACCCGGCAAAGCTGCACGATGGAGAAATCCGGAAGTTTCGCGCGGAAGCTTAACACCTTTTTTGCGCGACACAGTTTCAAGGTCATCCTGGTAGCCATCTTCATGTTGCCGGTCTTGGGTCGCGGTGCGCGCAAGGCCCTGCAGAGCAACGACAACGACGTGCACGACTGGCTGCCGTCAACCTACGAAGAAACCACGGACTTCAGTTGGTTTCAGGAGCATTTCGAAAACGACACGTTCGTGCTGATCAGTTGGGAAGGTTGCACGCTCGACGACCCCCGGCTGGAGTTGCTGGCCAGGAAGTTGGTGCCGCCGGGAGCCGATGAGCCCACACCCCACTTCGGCCCGCTACCCAAACCGGAAGAAGACGACTCTCGCTGGTACGACGACCTGTTCTTCTCAAGCTGGTTGAACCGGCCCAAGAAGCACCTGATCGAAGGCCCGCTGTTCGCACATGTCGACACGGGGCAACGACTGCTCGACCGGCTGACGAGTCCGCCGATCAGCCTCTCGGAAGCCGAAGCCCTCAATCGCTTGAAAAAGCTGTTCGTCGGTGCGGACGGCGAGCAAACCTGCGCCGTTGTGACGCTCACCGATGTCGGCAAGCTGGATCTGCGACTCACCCTGGCCAAGATTACCGAAGTTTGCACGGATGAATTGGGGCTATCGCCCGACCGCGTCAAGCTGGGGGGGCCGCCGGTGGACAACGTGGCGATCAGCGTCGAAGGCGAAAAGACCCTGCTGAGGCTGTTCATTCCAGCCGGCGTCGTGGGTCTGGCTTTGGCTTTCTGGTGCCTCCGCAGTGTGCGACTTACGATCATGGTCTTTGCGACGGCGCTTTATGCCGGCGCGATTAGCCTGGCGATCGTGCATTACAGCGGCGGGGCGATGAACGCCATCCTCCTGACGATGCCCGCCGTGGTCTACGTGGCCGGCATCTCCGGTGCGATTCACTTTGCCAATTACTATCGCGACGCGGTTGCCGAAGGCGGCGTCGAAGGCGCTCCCACCCGAGCCCTATTGCACTCCTGGCTGCCGTGCGTGCTGGCGGCTGGAACCACTTCGGCCGGCTTGTTCTCGCTTTATACGAGCGAACTGAAGCCGATTCAGATGTTCGGCGTGTACTCGGCGTTTGGCGTCCTTTCGACGCTGATGCTGTTGTTTCTGTTCTTGCCTTCCTGGATGCAGCTCTGGCCGATGAAGCCGCATAGTCTGCTGGACGGCGAACAGCCCAAGGCCGAGGACATCGACCTGCCGGTCCGCTGGCGAAAACTGCTCAGCGGCGTCCTGAATAATCATCGCAAAGTGCTCGTGGCGCTTGGCTGCGTGATGTTGCTGTGCGGCTTTGGCCTGACGCGGATCAATACCTCGATCAAACTGATGAACCTGTTCTCGCCTAGCGCGCAGATCATCCACGACTACCGCTGGCTCGAGGACAAGCTCGGACCGCTCGTCCCGATGGAAGTGATCGTCAAGATCGACGCCGACAGCCCGCTGAGCATGCTCGAACGCATGGAGCTGATCCGGGACGTTCAGGAGGAAATGCAGACGATCCAGCACATCGGAAGCACCATGTCGGCGGCCACATTCGCGCCGGAACTCGATCGCGGTGGATTGGGAAATGCCACCCGTGACGTCACAAACAAGAAGCTGCTGGAAAGCCGCGACGATTACCTGCAGAGCGATTTCCTAGCCGTCGAAGATGGCACGGAACTGTGGCGCATCAGTTGCCGCGTCGGCGCGCTGAACGACGTTGACTACGGCGAGTTCAAGGAAGAGATCCGCCGCCGAGTCGAACCGGTGCTCAAGCAAGAGCGCGCAGCGATCCTCACCAGGGCGCGCGACATCGCGGATTTCCAGGCCAAGCGAGCCGCCCGTTCCGACCGCTTCAAAGACGTCGCGGAAAAGAGTGCCGCTCGCCTCGCTGCCCTGGAAAAAGCCGACCAAGACTTCGGCATCGATTCGGTATACACGGGCCTGGTACCGGTCGTCTACAAAGCCCAGCGCGAGATGCTCAACGGTCTGGCCTGGAACTTCGTCACCGACCTGCTCACGATCGGCGCGGTGATGACGATCGTCTTCTGGGATCTCTCGGCTGGCCTGATCCTGCTGCTCCCCAGCATTTTCCCGATCATGATTGTGTTCGGCATGATGGGCTGGCTGGGGGTGGTGATCGACGTCGGCACGATCATGACCCCCACCGTAGCGCTGGGGGTTTCGGTCGACGACGTCGTGCACTTCTTGATCTGGTATCGCCGCGGCCTGCGCGAAGGCAAGCATCGCAAAGGCGCGACAATGCTCGCCTACGAGGGCTGCGCTCGCGCGATGTATCAAAGCTGGGCGGTGCTCGGACTGGGCCTGGCCGTGTTCGCCCTCAGCTCGTTCGTGCCCACGCAGCGTTTCGGCGCGATGATGTTCCTGCTGCTCACCTGCGCGCTGATCGGCAACTTATTCCTGATGCCCACCGTGCTGGTCAGTCCGCTTTCGTTCTTCTTTGGCCGGCGCTTGATGAAGCAGGCCAAGAATCCCTACCTGGGCGACAATCTGCCTATCGAGGAGTTGCCCACTCCGGAGCCAGCCGCGCACCCCCACTTGCGCCATGACAACTCGCACCGGGCGCGCACCAGCAAATACGCGCCCTTGTTTGCGTTCATCACCCGGCTATTCGGCGGATAGCGCTAGCGCCACCGATTGCCCCATCAGCGTCTGGTTCAGCACCAGCGCGGTCTTGCGGGCCGTCATCGGTTCACGCACCACGTTGATCGGACACTTCGGATCGGGACTTTCGTAGTTCAGCGTCCGCGGCACCTGGCCCGACTCAAAGGCGGCCAGAGTCGACAGAAGTTCCACCGCTCCGCCGCCCGCGCCGAGATTGCCGAAATAACTCTTAGGCGCCGTGACCGGCACGTCCCCCAGAATCTCGAAAATCGCCTGGGCTTCGGCCTGATCGTGGAGCTGCGTGCTCAGGCCGTGGGCATTGACGTGCCCCACATCGCGCGGCGAAAGGTGCGCTTGCTCAAGTGCCTTGCGAATCGACGAGTGGATCGCCTGCCCCGAGACCGTTCTACCGGGCTCGCAGGCTTCGAATGTGCTCGCGAACCCCGTCAGCCGGGCGATGATTCGCGCTCCGCGTGATTCGGCCGAGGCTCTCGATTCAATCACAATCGCCGCGGCGCCTTCGCCGTAGACCATACCGTCGCGCCGCACGTCGAACGGCCGCGAGACGTCCGCCGGCTCGTCGGTTCGCGGTGAACACAGAATATCGTTCTCGCGGAACGCCCAGGTCATGGGATGGATGCGATTACCCGTTCCGCCCACGATCATCACGTCCGCGCCGCCGCGCTGAATGATCCGCATACCCTCGGCAATCGCCAGCAGGCTGGAGGCTTCGGCCAGCACGATCGTGTTGTTCGTGGCCCGCGCGTCGTGCGCGATCGCCACGTGACAGGCCGGCATGTTCGGCAGGTACTTGAGCATCCACAGTGGAAACATCTCGCCCATCGTGCGCTCATCCCACTGGGCGTAATTGAACCGCCCGTCGGTAACGCACGGACGAAACGCGTCGACGAGCTCTTGCGGTTCGACTTGCATCATGTCCGCGCCAAACACGACGCCATACCGCTCCGGATCGACCGAACCGATTGTAATTCCCGCTTGCTCCACCGCCATCTGAGCAGAAGCGAACGCGAGCTGGATGCTGCGCGACATCACCTTCAGGTTCTTGCGCGCAGCCACGTGCTTCTTAGGATCAAAGCCCACGACCTCGGCTCCCACGCGCACCGGGAACTCGGGCGTGTCAAACTCGCGCAGGCGACGCACGCCGCTCGCTCCGCTCTCGAGCGCAGCGCGAAACGCCTCGAACCCGATGCCGATGGGGCTCGCAGTTCCCACGCCCGTGATCACGATTTCAGGCGCGTCGGTCATCGCAGGAAAAATCATCGGGCAAGTGCTGTTGGTAAGTACGCCAAGTGGGATGAGCCACGGCTGACAAACGGCCGCCACCCTTCGTCCGATTACTTAAATAGCTCTACGCACAAAGTTTAGGTGAAATAAATCGTATCGCTGGAGTTAGCACGGTACAAGCCGCGCAGTTAGGTTCGGTTATCTGGCTTTCCGGAATTGACTATTTTAACTCTCGAATTTAGTCGGCTGGCGACCGATACGAGAGGTAGTCGCTAGGATGCGCGTGTCGGCGCAATTTCTGCGGTAACTGCGGATCGCATCATGGAAGTCCTGTCCGGTAAGGACATTACCGGCCCGCCCCACGGACACTCCCGGCGGTGCTGCACCGTTTGCACGGATGGCTTTTAGCTTTTCCAGTGTCTCGATTCGTTGCCAAAGGTTCTCCGGATGATTCAGCCCGCCCCGCAGCCGGCCTTTTCGTTGGCCGAAGCTCGCCACCTCGTCAAAGATCTGTTCACCCCCCGACCCTTGCTGTACTGGGCCGACTTTCTCGGCTCGGCAATCGGCGGCATGGTTTGCTTCGCCCTAGTCCGGCGCCGGCTCGAGCCGTTCTCCCTCGCACAGGGAATCGTCTTCGTGATCTGCTGCCTGCTGTTCTATCGGGCGGTACTGTTCACACACGAGATGACGCACCTGCGGCAGAACGAATTCCGCATGTTCCGCATTGTCTGGAATCTGCTTTGCGGCATTCCGATGCTGATGCCCAGCTTCACCTACTACACGCACGTGGAACATCACATGCGCAAGTACTTCGGCACCGACCACGACGGCGAATACATTCCGCTCGGCACGCAATCCCCCTGGAACATCGCCTGGTACCTGTGCCAGCCGTTCTGGCTGCCCATTGCGGCCGTGATTCGCTTCATGCTGCTGACGCCGCTGACCTGGATCAGCCCCCAGATTCGCGATTGGGCGCTCAAGCACGCCTCTTCGATGATCATGGACCCGACCTACATCCGTCCGCTGCCGACGCGCAAGGTGCTCCTGATCTTCCGCCTGCAGGAGCTGCTGTGCTTCCTGTGGTGCATGGGCGTGGCCACGGCCATGTACCTGGGCATCGTTCCGCCGCTAGGCTTTCTGGCGACGGCTTACTCGGTGAGCGTCGTGATTTTGTTCTTGAACGCCCTGCGTACGCTCGGCGCACATCGCTACACGAACGACGAAGGGCAGATGACGTTCGTCGAGCAGATGCTCGACTCGGTCAACTATCCGAACCGGCCGTTTCTCTCGGCACTCTGGGCGCCGGTGGGCCTGCGCTTCCACGCCTTGCACCACCTGTTCCCCTCGATGCCTTATCACAACCTGGCCGAGGCCCACGAGCGGCTGATGCGGGATTTGCCGGCCGATTCGCCCTACCGGCAGACCGAAAGCCCCAGCCTGTTTGCGGCGCTCCGCGAACTGTATCGCAACGCCCGCGAAAACTCGGCCCGGTCGCGGGCCTACCGGCCGCTTCGGCACACGGGCCTCGGTGGCCAGAGCCTGAGTGCGAACTAGCAATTCGAGCCGTATCGGCCGGAGCCGTTCTCACTTCGTCTTTTCGGCCAGCGCTTTGGCGAGCTGTTCAAGGATCTTCGCGATCTCCTCGTGTTCTTCCTGCGAAGCCAGGATCACCAGCAGGTCGCGCAGCGGCACGATGCGAATCTTCTGCAGTCCCGGGGGCGCCAGCGGTCCGCCCCCCGATTGTTGTGGTGTGTCGCTAAGAAGCACTACCAGGGTCTGAGCGATTTCCTCCGCCTTGGCGTCCGGCACAACGAGCTTCGTAACATCGTAGGCTCGCACCTCGCGCATCTCGCTGGCTTTGTCCTGAGTCGTGATCAGCAGGACGTCATCCTGGACGATATATGCCAGGTCAAGGTCGCTCAGCAGGATCCGCAAGGCGGACTTGAGAGGCAGTCTCTCCAGGCCGCGCGACACCGGCGTGTCGCTGCCCACTCCGGCATCCTCCAGAGCACGATTGTCGAGTTGGATCTCGATCTGGTGAAGGTCCTTCAGGAAGTTCATCGCGTCCTGCAGCGGCATATCAACGAACTCCATCCGCGTCGGCTGATCGAGCGCCTCCCGCACCCGCTCGTCGCTGCTCGCGGGCTTTTGCGGCTTGGGCGCGGCGGGCGTCTTCTTGGCAGCGACTTTAGCCGGCCCGGATGAAAACGGATCCGCCGCCTCCCCGTTCCCTTTCGTCTGCTCCCGTAGATCACCGAACGGATTGTCCTCCTGGGCATTCGCGGCAGGGACGTTCATCACCGCCAGTACCCAACAGATCATCGTCAGCAAAGCGACCGCGCGTGCGCAAGAGCGAACCATGGCAACCTCCCCTCGCTAAATGAAATGTGCGTTCCGCCACGCCCGCGGCCGGTTCCGATTGGCACCGCAGGGCCGTCAGCGGGCATCCTAGCCGATTTGCGAAAAATCCAGCAACAAAGTGGGGGGGTAATTTCGAAACCCTGGCCGGAAACTTTTGTTGAAGGGGAGTGCCGATACTTAGTATACTGGCGACCGATCAATGGGCGCTGATGTTATGCCAGCGTCCACCTGCTCGCCCGATACGCATGCCCCCTCAATGCAAGGAGTACCGAGTCATGCTGGAGTTCCTCACGGACCGCAGCTACCGGGACTGCGAAGGCACCACTCGCCGCGACTTCCTCAAAATCGGGGCCCTCGGCGCGGGTGCCCTCACCCTCCCGCAACTCCTCGCCGCCCGGGCGGCCGCCAAAGCCGACGGCAAGCCGGTCAAAAACACCTCGGTCGTCTGGCTCTGGCTCGCTGGCGGACCCACGCACGTCGAAACGTTCGATCCGCACATGCGCGCCCCGGTCGAGTATCGCAGCACCACGGGCGAAGTTAAGACTCGCCTGCCCGGCGTCACCATCGGCGGCACGTTCCCCAAAATCGCCAGGTCCGCCAAGCGGATGGCCTTCGTCCGCTCGTTCGCCCACAACAACAGCGGCCACGTCGGCGGCACCCACTTCCTGAATACCGGTTACGACAACCGCAACATCGACAACGGCGGCGCTCCGGCCCGCCCGTCGATCGGCTCGATCGTCGCCCGCGTCCGCGGCAGCAATCATCCGACCACCGGCATGCCCACGTACGTGGCGCTCAACCGCATCCGCGCGGGCATCGATGGCCCCTCGTTCCTCGGCACGCCCTACAGCCCGTTCGATCCCAACGGCCAGGCGCTCAAGAACCTTTCTCTGGCCGTGAACGAAAAGCGAATCGACAATCGCCGCGTGCTGCTCGCCAGTCTGGACCGGATGAACAGCGACATCGATCGCTCGGGCGCCATGGAGGGTCTCGACCGTTTCGAACAACAGGCGTTCAACCTGGTGCTTGGTGGTGCTCCCGGCGCGTTCGACATCAAAAAGGAAAGCGCCAAGACGCGCGATCGCTACGGCAAGGGTCTCGGCGAACAACTGCTCCGTGCACGCCGATTGTGCGAAGCAGGTTGCGGCTTCGTCACGCTCAGCTACAACGGCTGGGACATGCACAACCAGATCAAGAGCCGGATGGAAAAGCTCAGCCCCTCGCTCGACCAGGCCGTGGCAGCCTTCGTCGAGGATATTCACGAACGGGGACTTAGCGACGAGATCATGCTCGTCGTCACCGGCGAATTCGGCCGCACCCCCAAAGTCAACAAAACCGGCGGTCGCGATCACTGGGCCCCGCTGAGCACGCTGGCAGTTGCCGGCGGCGGACTCAAGATGGGCCAGGTTGTCGGCGAATCGATGCCCAAGGGCGACGCCCCGCGCACGCCCGCCATCCGCCCGCAGGATCTGATGGCCACCGTGTTCCAGGTGCTCGGAATCCCGCGCGAGACCCAGTTCATCAACACCGCCGGCCGCCCGGTCTTCATGATCGAAGAAGGCCAGCCGATTGCCGAGCTGGTCTAAGAGCCCGCTCGCGACTCGACGATCAACGAGCCCGGAGCACTCGTGTTTCCGCAGGAGACTGTCATGCCCCGCTTGTTCATCCCGGCCTTGCTGCTCTGCTTTACCATCGGCTCGCGCGTTCCTGCCGAAGACAACTGGCCGCGGCTTGGCGGGCCCAGTGGCTCCAGCCACACCACGGAAACCGGCCTGCCGCTCCAGTGGACCGCCGACCAGGTGCCGTGGAAAAGCGAGCTCCCGGGCTTCGGCCAGTCAGCGCCCTGCATCTGGGGTGACCAGATCTTCTTGACCACCGCGCTCGATGGTGGCCGGCAGCGAATGGTCTTCGCCGTCGATCGTGACAGCGGCCGCATTCTTTGGAAGGACGTCTGCTGGACCGGCGAGCCCGAACCATCGCACGTGATGAATGGCCACGCCTCGTCCACCTGCGCAACGAACGGCAAGGTGGTGATCGCGTTCTTCGGCCGCGGTGGGCTCCACGGCTACTCGCTGGATGGCAAACGTCTCTGGTCGCGCGATCTCGGCCGGTTCGAAGGCCCCTAGGGCACCGCGGCCAGCCCGATCTTCTACGACGACACCGTCATTCAGAACTGCGACAGCGAATCGCCTGAGTCGTCGCTGCTGGCCGTCGATTGGCGCACCGGCGAAACCGTCTGGCAGACGCCGCGCGAGGTCATTCGCGGCTGGAGCACGCCAGTTGTGATCGAATTGCCCCAGCGGGAAGAACTGATCCTCAACAGCCAGATCGGCGTGCGGGCATACGATCCTCAGACCGGCAAGGAACTCTGGTGGTGCGAAGGGTTCAATGGCCGCGGCGAGCCGATCCCCGCCTACGCCCATGGCCTGCTTTACGCGCTCAACGGCCAGCCAGGCGACATCTACTGCGTGCGCCCCGGCGGTTCCGGCAATGTCACGGCCACACATCGCGTGTGGAATACGAAGCGCCGCGCGGGCCGCGATCTGCCCTCACCCGTGGTGATTGGCGACTATGTTCTCGGCTGCAGCATGGCCGGCGTGCTGGTGTGCTACCACGCGAGCGACGGCGAAGAGCTCTGGAAAGAACGCATCGGCCCGAAGTTCTCCGCCTCGCCGCTGGTCGCCGAAGGCCACGCCTACTTCCAAAACGAAGAGGGGGGCACCGTCGTCATCGAGCCCGGCCCCGAACTGAAAATCGTCGCCGAGAGCAAGCTTGACAGCGCAAGCGATGAACTCTTCCGCTCGCAAATTGTCCCCTCCCAGGGCAAACTCTTCATCCGCTCCAACAAGTTCCTCTACTGTATCGGGAAGTAGCCACGCTTGTATCGGACTCGCATTTATCTGCACGCCCGACAATTCCCTCACTTACGAGGGCTTTCGGACGCCCAAATTCGCGATCTTGTGCGCAACGCGATACTTGCGCGTCCCAAGTTGATCGCCATCATGCGGCTTCGAAATTTCGTGCTGGCAATGATCATGATGGCCATCGCCGCGACGACTTACGATCCAGCAAAGGCCAACCTCGGCTACACGCTTTTGATCGTCGGCGCCGTCGGAACGACGCTCATGCTGCTCTGGAATGTGTTCTGGCTGAACCGCGTAGTGTATCGGATCACCCAACCCGACTAGAGGCTGCTTCGGCACCTACTGCACGAAGCTGGGATCCATGTAGAACACTTCCCAGATGTGTCCGTCCGGGTCTTCGAAGCCGTGCTGCAGCATGAACCCGTGGTCCTTGGCTTCGTTGTAGGTCTTGCCGCCGGCGGCCACTGCCTTCGCCACCATCTCGCCCACCTCTTCCCGGCTGCCGCACGAAAGCGCGATCAGCACTTCGCTGGTCTTTGAGGCATCGGCAATCGCCTTGGGCGTAAACGTCGCAAAGTACTTCTCCGTGATTAACATCGAGTAAATCTTCTCGCCGATGATCATGCAGGCGGCGTTGTCGTCCGTAAACTGTGGATGGAACGCGAACCCCAGCTTGCCGAAGAAGTCCTTCGACCGGTTCAAATCTTTCACGGGCAGGTTCACGAAGATGTTGGTGTCAGCGGCCATGGGTGTGTTCCTATCCGGAGTGAGTTCTGATGTGATCTCTCGGCGTCGTTTCGCCGTTCTACCAAGACGTCGAACGAGCCCGACCGAAATCGACAATGGCCGGAATTCAATGGCCGAAAGGTCGTAGAATCTTGAGCACAATGGATTTAGCCCCGGCAAACGCTACGCGATCCAAGCATCCACGACTTTTCCGCCGACGTCGGTCAGACGGAAGTCGCGCCCCTGGAAGCGATGCGCCAGCTTCAAGTGGTCCAGCCCGAACAGATGTAGGAGCGTCGCCTGCAGGTCATTGATGTGCACGGGATCCTTGGTCACGCCCCATCCGATCTCGTCGGTCTCGCCGTAGGTCAGGCCCCCCTTCAAACCGCCGCCGGCCATAAAGATGCTGAACGCGAACGGGTGATGATCGCGCCCCGTGACCGCTTCCGAGCCGTTGCGATTCTCGCCCAGCGGCGTGCGGCCGAACTCGCTGGCGAACACGACCAGCGTTTCGTCCAAGAGGCCGCGGTCTTTCAGATCCTTGATCAATGCGGCAATCGGCTGATCGGCCATCCCGCAGTTGACCGGCAGCTCCCGGTCCAGGTCCGAGTGGTGATCCCACGAAGCGTGAATGATGTTGACGAACCGGACGCCGCGTTCGACCATCCGCCGCGCGAGCAAACAATTCCGGGCAAAGGCGCTGTACGTTCCTGATCCACCGCCGCGGCCTCCGGTGTTTTCGGGATCCTTGCGATCGACGCCATACGCATCCAGAGTCGCTTGCGTTTCTCTCGTCAGATCAATCAGCTCCGGCGCGGACGATTGCATGCGAAACGCCAGCTCGTAACTGGCGATCCGGCTGGCAATCTCCGGATCGTGAACTTCGTCGAACCGGGCCTGGTTCACCTGGCCTAGCACGTCCAGCCCCTTGCGCTGCAAAGCGCTCGAGATGCCGGAGGGGTTCTTGAGGTTCAGAACCGGTTCACCCTGATTGCGGAACAGCACGCCCGAGTAGACGCTCGGCAGGAATCCGCTTTGCCACAAAGTTGCGCCGCCGCTCGAACCGCGCCCCGCGTTGAGGACCACATAGCCCGGCAGATTCTTCGATTCGCTGCCAAGGCCGTAGGTGATCCACGAGCCCATGCACGGCAAGCCGAACGACGCCCGGCCGCACTGCATGAGCAATTGCCCCGGATGGTGATTGAACTGGTCGGTGTGCATGCTCCGCACCAGCAGCAGATCGTCGGCCACGCCGCCCAGGTGCGGCAGCAGGTCGGCCAGTTCCATGCCGCACTCGCCATGCTTCGAGAAGACACGTTTCGAACCCATCAGCCGCGCGGTGTCCTTCTTCAGGAACGCGAAGCGAACGTTCTTCACCATCGACTCGGGCAGCGCCTGCCCGTGCAGCTCGTTGAGCTTGGGCTTGGGGTCGAACAGATCGATATGGCTCGGCGCGCCCTCCATGAAGATGAAGATGCAACTCTTCGCCTTCGGAGCGAAATGCGGGGCCTTCGGCTCCAGCGGACTCACGGCGCCCGCGCCAGCCGCGTGCGCATGCGCTGCTTCGAGCAAGCCATCGCCAGCCAGGGCATGCATTAGTCCCACGGCGCCCAGCCCGCTGGCGGCGCTGGTCAGAAAGTCACGGCGGGTTTGGTCGGCGACTTCGTGCGGTTGCATGGCCCCTGCCACTTTCCGGTAAGGCTGCTACTCTCGGGTAAGAAACTCGTCCAGATTCAGCATAATCCGCAATGTGGCGATCCAGGCCGCATTCTCGGCCGGCGGTACATTTTCGATTGCGTACGCGCCGATCGCCGCCTTCGCATCCTCTGCGTGCTCCGCATACCAGCCGCGGCTTTCGCTCAGAAGTTCGGCAAAGGCCGAGAGCTCGCGATCCGTCGCCGGCCGGGCCACGCACCATCGCATCGCCGTGCCCAACCGAGCGCGGTCGTCGGCAACCGGCTCAGCCAGCAGTCGCCGGGTCATCGCCCGCGAGGCCTCGGTGAACGAATCGTTGTTGAGCGTGGTGAGCGCTTGCAACGGCGTGTTCGACGACCGCCGTTCGACGCAGGTCGTGTTCGCGTCGGGGCAATCGAAGGTCACCAAGTCCGGATGCGGCGCCGTGCGCTTGAAGAACGTGTACATTCCGCGACGATAGCGATCCTCGCCCTCGCTCTCCTTCCACTTGAAATTGTTCGCATAGCTCAGCTCGGCCACATCCGGCGGCAGCGGCGGAAAGACGCTCGGCCCGCCAATCTTGTCGGAAAGCAGTCCCGACACCGCCAGCGCCAGGTCGCGCACCACTTCAGCCTCGACGCGGTGCCGGTTCTGGCGATGAAACGTATCGTTCAAGGGATCGCTTTCGACATACTCGCCACGCACTGCCGAACTCTGCCGATACGTGGCGCTCGTTACCACCAGCCGAATGAACTCCTTGCGGCTCCAGCCGCGCGTTTCCAGCTCGCACGCCAACCAGTCGAGCAATTCCGGATGCGTCGGCCGGTCACCCCGCACGCCAAAATCGTTCAGCGTCCGCACGATGCCGCGCCCCAGCAGGTGCGACCAAAGCTGGTTGGCCAGCACCCGCCGCGTCAGCGGATTCGCCGGATCGACCAGCCAGCGGGCCAGATCCGCACGATTGGGGCCGTCATCAAGTGCATTTAGCGCCGGCAGCGCCGCCAGCGTTCCCGGCTGGACTTCCTCGGCCGGACTGAGAAAATCCCCCCGCGCCAGAATATGAGACGTTCGCAACTCCTTCTCGCGCTCAGCCAGCACGCGCACGTTCATCGTCGGCTCGGCCGCGGCCTGTTTCTCGAACTTCGCAATCTCTCCGACGAGCTTTGTTACTTCCTGGTCACGATTGACGTAATAGTCGGCGAGCGCGGCCACTTGCTCGGCCGTTCGCTCCTCCGCGGCTACAGCCAGAATCGCACGGACTTTCTCCGGAATGCCGCGCTGCGGATCACTGCCCGTGATGGCCGTGACGCGGAACCTGCCGAGCGTATGCTGGCCGCCGTAGTTCTGGCTCAGCACCAGCCGCAGGTACGGCGCGTCTTTGGTCTTCGCCGGCGTCTTGGAAAAAAAGCGGATCGCATGATCCTGCCCCATTCGCTGGCCGATCGCCCAACCAGTGTTCTCTTTGCCATCGAGCGCGCTCTGCGGCTCGAAGCCGTTCTGATGATACTCGGCCTCTGCATATTCCAACGGCAGCTTCTCTTCGGCCTTAAATTCGCCATCCGCGCTCGAGGTTGCGCGGAATTCGCCCAGCACGAAGTTGCCGTGGCTCGTGCGACCGGGACCGCGCCCGCCAAGCGAATCGTGCGCCAGCGTCTCGATCCGAATGCCGGTCAGCTCCGGCAAGTCGGTGCGAATCGTGATCGTCAGGCGATCGACATCGGGATTCTTGCCGCTCACCAGGTAAGAGCCGTCGGACAACGTCTTGATCTCGGCCCCGGCTTGCGATTCGGCGCTGACTAGTTCCACGGGATGAAACGCAATCGGGCTGGCCGGCGCTGCTTTCAGCTCCGCTTCCCAGGCCGCCCGGCCCGCCGAACGTTCGGCGCGCAGCTTCTCGAGCTTCGGCCGCAGCTTGGCAAGCTTCTCATTTGCTTTTGCCACGTCACGCTTCCAGGCTTCCAGCGGATCACCCACGAGCGGCACATCCGTCTGAGTTTCGTCCGCGTTGTTGAAGAACGCGAAGAGCTGATAGTACTCCCGGTGCGTGATTGGGTCGTACTTGTGCGTGTGACATTGCGCACAGCCCACGGTCAGGCCCAGCCAGACTGTGCCCGTCGTGGCCACGCGGTCGAAGATCGCCTCGACGCGGAACTGCTCCTGATCCGTTCCGCCTTCGGTGTTGGTCAGCGTCTGGCGGTGAAATGCCGTCGCCAGCCGCTGCGCCGGCGTGGCTTCGGGCAGCAGGTCGCCGGCCAACTGTTCGATCGTGAACTGATCGAGCGGCATGTCCGCGTTCACCGCGTCGATCACCCAATTGCGATAGCGCCAGGCATCGGGCCGTGGATTGTCTTTCTCGTAACCATCGCTGTCGGCATAGCGGGCCTTGTCGAGCCAATGCCGAGCGAAGCGCTCACCATAGCGCGGCGAATCCAGCAGCCGATCAACCAGTTTTTCATAAGCGTCCGGCGACGTGTCGTTCACGAACGCGTCAACTTCGGCCACCGTGGGCGGCAGACCCAGCAGGTCGTACGACAATCGCTTGATCAGCGTGTAGCGATCCGCCTCGGCCGAAGGCGTCATGCCGCGAGCTTCGAGCCCTGCGAGCACGAACCGATCGATCGCGTTGCGAACCCAGGCCTCGGCCTTCACTGCCGGCTGCTCGGGGCGCAAGATCGGCTGGAACGACCAGTGGTTGCTGCCGCCGGCTGTCGGCCGTGGCCAATCGGCACCCGCGTCGATCCAATTCTTGATCGTCGCGACCTGGGCTTCGCTCAGCGGCTTTGCCTGAGCATCGGCCGGGGGCATTCGTTCGGCTTCCTCTGCCGTGAGCCTGCGGACGATCTCACTCTCAGCCGATTCGCCGGCCACCAGCAGAGGGCCCGAATCGCCGCCGGCCAAGGCCGCGTCGCGCTGATCGAGCCGCAAGCCGGCTTCCTGCTTATCGGGGCCGTGACACTGGTAACAGTGGTCGACAAAGATCGGCTGCACGTCGCGCACGAAGTCAGGGGGAGCCTCGGCGCTGAAAGCTTGCGAGCCCAGCGAAACGAGTGCGGTGGCACACATGGCGAGTGCCAGGCGGGCCCGATTTCGGCAGAACACCTCGCGCACGGGGCCGGCCTCCCTGAGACACCCACTGCTGGGCGAACGGATAAACGACAGCTAGTAGGATAACCCAGCTGTGTTCGTCGGAAAACTGCCGGCGCGGCCACCCACCTGAACCTTGGCAGAAAATCAGCCCCTTGCTTAGTGTACGTATTTACATACTTATTATGGGTGTATATATTTCGCCAATCAGGGGCATAACACTGATTTCGGGAGACATACCCATGAGTTCCTACGACCGGCCTTGTTTCGGCATCATTCTCAGTTTATTGGCGATCGGCCTGGTGCTGAATGTATTAAGGAGCTTTGCCAATCTGTTCCAGCTGTTCATGCAAGAGGGGGCGGTAGCCGAGGTCGGCGCCGGCTGGCTGATCCTGGACGTTATTGCCTTCTTGTGGGTGTTGGCTTGCCTGGCAATGTTGCTGGCCCGGCGACGACTGTTCATTTACTTGTTCGGTGGGCTGCTGCTGTTCAATCTGATCACCAGCGTGCTGCTTCTTGTCATCAGCGGGGATGAGCTGGATATGCCAGTGGCCACAGCGGCCATGATCGCGCAGACGGTGATCGCGGCCCTGTGGTTTGCCTACCTCTTCCTGTCTCAGCACCTGCGCGAGGTCTGCTGCGACTGAGGACGACAACACTGCCGGGCCGAGAGACCGCCGCGTCGTGTGAGCGTGTGGAAAGACACACGCTCACATATCGCGCAAGATTTCCACAGACGCGTTCTTGCCGCAAGCGCCCATCACGCCGCCGCCGGGATGCGAGGCCGCACCGCACAGGTACAGCCCCGTGACCGGCGTACGATGATCGGCCCAGCCGGCCACCGGACGCAGCGAGAAAAGTTGGCCCAGGGTCATTGCGCCCTGAAAGATATTGCCGCCGGTCAGGCCGAACGTCCGCTCCAGATCGAGCGGCGTCAGGACCTGCCGGTGCAGGATCGCGCCGGGCACGTTCGGTGCATAGCGCGCGAGCGTTTCAATACAGCGGTCGCCGAACGCCTCGCGCTCGCTGTCCCAGTCTCCCTCGGCCAGCCTATACGGGGCATACTGCACGAAGATCGACACGATATGCTGCCCCGGTGGCGCAATCGTCCGATCGACGATCGTCGGCATCGTCAGCTCCAGGATCGGCTCCTGGCTGTATCGCCCGTACTTCGCGTCGTCGTAAGCCCGTTCCAGGTACTCAAGCGACGGGCCGATGTGCATCGTGCCGTGATGGTGTGGGCCTAGTCCGGTCGGGCCTACTTCACGATCGCGCACAGCAAACTTCGGCGGTTCACTCAGCGCCAGGTTCACCTTGGCCGATGCCGACGAGTAGTCGATCCGCTTCACTGCCGCCAGAAACTCCGCCGGCAATTGCGTAGGATCGAGAAACCTCTCGAACGTCAAATGCGGGTCGACGCTCGAAGCCACGACCGGCGCACTCAGCACAGTGCCGTCTTCCAGCTCGACGCCGTTCACCTGCCCACCGGCGGCCAGGATCTTTCGCACCGGCGCTTCGCGAATGATCTCCACGCCAAGATCCTCACCCGCAGCCGCCAGCGCCGTAGCCAGCGCGCCCATGCCGCCTTGCACGTATCCCCACACGCCGCGTGCTCCACCCGCCTCTCCCATCACGTGGTGCAGCAGCACATAAGCACTACCCGGAGCCGAGATCGGCGCAAACGCACCAATGATCGCATCCGTGGCCAGCGTGGCTTTCAGCTCGTCGCTCTCAAACCAGCGGTCGAGAATCGGCCGCGCAGCGCCCGTCAGCAGCTCCAGCGCCTCGGGCATGTCATCGCCTAGCTCTCCCAGCGCCCGGTACAGGTTCCAGGCAATTCGGCCATCCCGCACGCGCTTGGTGAAGCCGCGCTGCCGCCAACTTGCGGGGAGCGGCAGCAAGTCCGGCGCGGGACTCGATAGCGCCGGCTCAAGACACTTCGCCACGCGCTCCAGCAACGATTCATATTCCGAATAGCGGGCCGCGTCGCGCTCGCTGAACCGCGCAATCTCGCGCTCGTTCAGCCCCGGCTCGGGACCCATCAGCAGGCTGCGCCCATCCGGCAGCGGCGTGAAGCTCGACGGACGGCGCGGCAGCACCTTGAACCCGTACTCGGCCAGCTTCAACTCGCGGATGATCTCGGGCAGCAGGAGGCTCACGACGTACGCCGCGGTCGAAACCTTGAATCCTGGCCACAGGTTCTCGGTCGTCGCGGCGCCCCCCAGCACCTGCCTGCGTTCGAGCACGCACACGCGTTTGCCGGCCTTGGCCAGATAGGCCGCCGTTACGAGACCATTGTGGCCACCACCGATCACGATTGCATCGTATGCCGCCATGCCAAACCCGCACTCGCAGAAAAATCGTTCGTCGTCTTGAGCCGCCCGCTGACAGGACAATAATACCCCATCGGCGAATGGCCGGGCGACGCGGTAGTATTCTTCCCTTCGCCGTCAGGATGATTCTCCGTAGTCGACCAGCCCCTCCAACATCGTACAAGGACCTGAGCCCATGACCGCCGAGCACATTACCAGCCGCGTCGAAGACGGCATCCTGCTGGTCGCCATCGATCGACCCAAAAAGCGCAACGCGCTGACGCCGGACATGATCGATGCGCTGGCCAAGGCGGTTCGCCAGGCAGACGACCACCCCGAGGTCCGCGCCGTCGTGGTGCACGCCGAGGGACCGGTGTTCTCAGCCGGCATCGATATCGGTGCGCTGGCAGAATCGCTCGGCGCGTCCGTGGGGCTCAATCCCGCGCGGCACCTGCGCCGGCTCGCCGATCGGCTGCAAGATGCGCTCAACATGATCGAAGCCACCGAGGTACCCGTGATCGGCGCGCTGCAAGGGGGCGTGATGGGACTGGGCCTCGAACTCGCCTTGGCGTTCGATCTGCGCGTGGCCAGCGAAGATTGCCAGCTTTCGATTCCCGAAGCCCGCGTGGGCCTCGTGGCCGACGTCGGCGGCACGACGCGGCTCTCGCGCACGGTCGGTCCCAGCCGCGCGAAGGATCTCTTACTCACGGCACGCAGCATCGCTGCCGATGAGGCCCTCAGTTGGGGCCTCGTCAATCGCGTGGTCCCCAATGGCAATCAGCTTCACGCCGCGCTCACGCTCGCGCGCGAGATCGCCGTCAACGCCCCACTCGCGGTCGGGCTGGCGAAGTTGATCGTCGACCAGGGAGACGGCCTGCCCAAGCACGCGCAGATGGCGATCGAACGTTGGGCCCAGAGCCAGCTCATCAGCACCAGCGACGTCGCCGAAGCGATGCACGCCTTCCTCGAAAAACGACCGCCGAAGTTCACCGGCAAATGAAAACGCCCGGAGCTCGTCGCCCCGGGCGTTCTTGGTAGATGATCGCCATTCGAACCGGATCGTGCTACGCGTTCTTCGGTGCATAGGCCGAAGCGAGCAGGGCCTCGTCGAACTGTGCCGGCGCCCGGCCTTCCGCCGCATACAGGTACATCGCCGCCAGCACGATCGCGTTCAACGCCGACGAAATCAGCGAGACAGTCAGCACCAGCACCGCGCTGACTGCGATACCGATGACCGCCGCGGCCACGTTGCCACTGATCACACCCAGCACGCCCGGAATGATCGACGCCACGATGGCGAGCATCACGACGAAGCCGATCCCGAACCGCGCGGTCAGCGCCTCGCCCCAGGTCTTGCGCAGGATGCTGAACGAACGCTTCACGGCGTCAATGGGTCCCACGCCTTCGACCACCAGCACGGGCACGACAAAGTACGTGGCGATCGCCCAGCCGGCGCCGAGCAGATTCGCGGCAATCTGGCCAAGCCGTTCGCTGCGCGATTCGATCGCCTTGAGAATCAGACCTACCGTGGCGCTGACCGCCGCCCAGGCCGCGATCTGCGGTAGCCGGTGCATGGCCGCGCTCACGCCGTCTCCCAGCGTGGCGTCTTGCCCCTTGAAGCGAATGATCGCGCAACTAATCATCGCCGCGTTGAAGAACACCACGACGAAGTAGTTCACGAAGTAGAACAGAAACAGCAAGGCGTACGCGACCGGATCCTGCCGCACTTTACCATCGTCCAGGATCCCTTCGGCGTAACCGGTCAGCCACAAGGGCACTGCGAACGTGGCCAGGATCATCAAGCAGGCCATGCCACTCAGGAAGGGAAACACGAGCAGCGTCTTCTCCTCCCGCAGGACGTTCCAGCTCTGTCGGGTAAGCTCGATCCCGCGCGAAATCCGCTCGAACATGGGTCATCTCCTCAAATGTCTAGGGGGAGTGATCGCCTGCCCTCGATCTCTCGGGGCGGGCCAGGGCGCCGGTTTATCCACCTGAGAGTATACGTCAGACTGCCCGTTGCTTAGACTGCCAGTTATGCCTTCCGTGCGGGATTGGCAGGATGAATCTTTCAGTTTGACTTGGGGCGGAGGAGGTTCAGATGCTGCGGGCCAGGGCAGGGCAGGGGAGCTTGCTGATCATTGGGCTGCTTTTGGCAGTCTGCGCAAGGTCGGCCGCCGCGGAACAGCCGTACCAAGTCGGACGCGCGATGACCGACATCACCGGTCCGGTTGTCGGCATCAGGATGCTGGGCTACGTCCGCCCCGATCAGATCACCGAGGGGCTCCACCTGCGCCAATACGCCCGCACTTTCGTCATCGCGCAGGCCGATGGTTCGAAACCGATCGCGATCATCACCACCGATCTGCAAAGCATCACGCAAGCGATGGTCCTCTCCGTCCTGGAAAAGCTCCAGGCCGAACTGGGCGATGTCTACCACCACGATAACCTGATCCTGGCCGCCACGCATACGCATGCCGTACCCGGCGGCTACTGGCACAACGGAGCCGACACGCCGCTGGGCGCGCCGTTCAATCCCGAGCACTACGAGGCCATCTGTGACGCGATCGCCCAGTCCGTCGCAAAAGCTCATCGCGATTTGAAACCCGGCACGATCCACATGGTCCGCGGCGACGTGATTGAAGGCGGCGTCAACCGCTCCGCGGATGCCTACAAACAAAATCCCGAAGACGAGCGCGGTCGCTACGCCAGCAACATTGATACGCAGATGCTGCTGCTCCGCTTCGAGCGCGACGGCAAGCCGATCGGCATCTTGAGCTGGCATGCCGTGCATCCCACCTCGATGAGCTTTCACAACAAGCTCATCTCCAGCGACAACAAAGGCTACGCGATGGTGGCCTTCGAACGCTGGTGGCGCGATGGGCATCCTCAATCAGCAACTGAGGACGGCCAGTTCGTCGCCGCCTTCGCCCAAAGCAACTGCGGCGACGTGACGCCCAATCTCACGCTCAAGCAGCGCGGGCCCGGCAAGGACGAGTTCGAAAGCACCAAGATCATGGGCCAGCGGCAATGCGATGCCGCAATCCGGCTCTTCGAAACTTCCGGTGAACAGCTTAAGGGCCCGATCGACTACCGGCAGTCGTACGTCAACTTTGGCAAGCTTATCGTCACTGACGCCTGGACCCACGCCGGCGATCAGACGACTGGACCAGCCGCTTATGGCTATTCCTTTGCGGCCGGTTCGACCGAAGACGGCGGCGGCCAGGAACTGATCTTCCGCGAAGGCATGCTCAAGCCGCAGGCCTTCATCGAAACGCTCGCCAAACAGGTGCTGCCGATCGCGCCTCCCAGTGATGCCGTCCGCCAGCTCCACCATCCGAAACCAATCCTGCTCGCACCTGGCGCCGCCGATCCGCCGCTGCTCCCGAACGTGCTCTCCGTGAGCGTCGCCCGAATTGGCCAGTTGGCCCTTGCCGTCGGTCCGGCCGAGTACACGACGATGAGCGGCCGCCGATTTCGCGAAGCCGTGAAGAGCCACCTGCCAGGCGTCAGCGAGGTTGCCGTCGCAGGCTATGCGAACGACTTCCTGGGCTACGTCGCCACGCGCGAAGAGTACGAGATCCAGCACTACGAAGGCGCTTCGACGCTGTACGGCCCCTGGACCCAGGCTGGCTACTCGCAAGAGTTCGCCCGTCTGGCTGGCGATATCGCCGCCGGCCGTCCTTCCGCAACTTGCGAACCGCCGGCCGACATGCGCGCGGTCACACGCCCCACGCCGCTCGGCACACCGGGAGACGACGAACCTAGCGGCGCTAAGTTTGGTGATGTCGTCGACGACGCCAAAACCACCTATGCACCGGGCGATATTGCCGCGGCGTCATTCTGGAGCGGCCATCCGCAAAACGGCTATCAGCCCGATCGTGAGTTCGCCGCCGTCGAACGCCAGGTCGGTGACGCTTGGGAGCGGGTCGTATCCGATGGCGAGTGGGACCTCAAAGTCCGCTTCAAGCAGCCGCCCGAAAACCGCAGCCGCACCGCGCCGTTCGTGTGTCGCATCGAATGGGAGATCCCCGCCCACGGCGATCCCGGCACGTATCGTCTCACGCATCACGGCGTCTACAAGACTTCCGGCGACGGCGAGCTGCACGAATTCACCGCGCACTCGCAGCCGTTTACGATTGGCCCGGTGAAAACCGCCGACAAGAGCTCCCACAACGGCGATAATCAGCAAACAGCGAACCTCAAGGTCCTTACCTGGAATATCCAGATGCTGCCGGCCATCCCGACAATCGCCAAGCTTAACAAAGGCCAGGCGATGCGGGCTCCCTGGATCATCGAATTCCTCAACCAGCAGGATTACGACATCGTCGTCCTCCAGGAAGTCATCGATAAGAAGATGACGCAACTCCTCAAAGAAGGCCTCAAAGAATCGTACCCGCACCAGGTGTCGGTCGACTCGAAGCGCGGCGTCACGGGTTGCGTCGGCGGCATCCTGTTTGTCAGCCGCATCCCGCTCAAGTACGTCGATCACATCGTCTACAAGAATGTCAGCGGCGTCGACGCCATGGCCGAAAAGGGTTGCGTGCTGGTCGAGGGAGAACGCGATGGCGTGCGTTTCCAAATTGCGGGCACGCACCTGCAAGCCGGCGACGACAAAGTGCGTGAAGCCGAAGTACCGGAGATCGAAGAAGGCATCTTGGCGAGACATCGTGCCGGCGGCGTGCCGGTCATCCTGCTCGGCGACATGAACATCGGCGCGGGTGAACCGGCCTTCGAGATGTTGCTCGAGACTACCAAAATGACCGCTTTTCCGCTCGATGATCCCAAGCCTTTTACCACTGACGGGGAGAACAGTTGGAACCCGCGGAAAAAGCGTGCCCGCCACATCGACCACGTGCTGCTCGACCCGCAAGGCACGAAAACCACAATCACGCGGCAAACGGTGCAGCGTGCCCGCCAAGAACACGAAGGAACAATAGTCGACCTGGCCGATCATTACGGCGTCGTGGCCGAGATCCAGCTCTCAAAGTAATTCGATTGGTTCGAGGTTTCGCATGCTCCGCTACGCTTTCCTCCTTTTGGCGGTGGTCTTGGTCTCGGCTCCCCTCCGCGCAGCCACGCCTCCCAACATCGTGCTGATCATCTCAGACGATCATGCCTGGACCGACTACGGCTTCATGGGCCACCCGCAAATCAAGACACCCCATCTCGACCGGCTGGCAAGCAATAGCCTGACCTTTCGCCGCGGCTATGTGCCGTCGAGCCTCTGCTGCCCCAGCCTGGCCTCGATCATCACGGGCCTCTATCCGCATCAGCACAAAGTGACCAGCAACGATCCGCCGCCGTTGTCGGGCACAAACCGACGCAGCACAGCGGGAACCGAAGCATTCGCCGCCGGGCGCGAAGTGATGAATCGCCATCTCGAAGCTGTGCCCACGCTGCCGCGCTTGCTGGCGCCGCTCGGCTACCAAAGCTTTCAAAGCGGCAAGTGGTGGCAAGGCGAATTCCGCCGCGGCGGCTTTACCCACGGCATGACCCGCGGACAACGGCACGGCGACGAAGGCCTGGACATCGGTCGCAAGACAATGCAGCCAATCTACGACTTCATCGACAAGTCGCATTCGGCCGGAGAGCCATTCTTCGTCTGGTATGCGCCGCTGATGCCGCACGATCCTCACACGCCGCCCGAACGGCTGCTGGCGAAGTATCGCACCCAGGCGCCGAGTGAGCACGTCGCCAAGTACTGGGCCATGGTTGAGTGGTTCGATGAAACCATCGGCTCGCTGCTCGCTCATCTCGACGAGCGCAAGCTCTCCGACAACACGATCGTCGTCTATTTGGCCGACAACGGCTGGATCCAGAACGTCGATGCCCCGCGTTATGCCCCCAAGTCCAAGCAGTCGCAGTACGACGGCGGTCTGCGAACGCCGATCATGATTCGCTGGCCCGGACATTTCGCGCCGTCGATGTCCGATGAGCTGGCGATTTCGATCGACATTGCGCCTACGCTGCTGGCCGCGGTGGGCGAGAGACCCTCGCCGCAGATGCAGGGAATCAACCTCCTCGACGCCGCGGCCGTCCGCAACCGCCGCACGATCCATGGCGAATGCTTCACCCACAATGCCGTCGATCTTAACGATCCGGCAGCCAACCTCCGCTGGCGTTGGCTGATCGATGAACACTGGAAGCTGATTGTTCCTGACGCGGCGAATGAGCCGGATGCCAAGGTCGAGTTGTACGATCTGGCGGCCGACCCGCACGAAGAGAAGAACCTGGCGACCGAGGATCCTCAGCGTGTCGCCGTTCTAAAGGAGCAGCTCGACGCATGGTGGAACCCTGCCCAACAGCCGTAAAATCAGGACGTTACTCCGCGCCTACACCTCGTTCAACTTCGAGTACCCCCGTGAAGCACGACTCCCATGCCCCCGTCCTGCACATCGGCGTTCCCAACCCGATCTTCGAGGGCGATCTCAATGTGTACGTCATCGCCGGCGATCCGCTCACCCTGATCGACACGGGCATCGGCACGCCCGAGGCCCTCGAGTCGCTTGAGGCGGGCCTCGCTGCCCACGGCCTGGCGCTCGCAGATGTCCGCCAACTGCTGCTCACGCACAAGCACGCCGACCACATCGGCCTCGCTGCCGACATCCGCGAACGGTCCGGCGCAACCGTGTACGTTCACGAGGACGACTGGCCTGGCGTGGGCGATCTTGACCGCCGTCACGGCGAGTATCTGCCGCTGGTGCACGAGCGGCTTAAGCGCTGCCGCGTGCCGCAGGAAGAAGTCGACAAGCTCGCGAAGTTTCTCGGCCACGGCAAGCGCTTCGCCCGGCAGACCGAAGCTCAGCCGATCAAAGATGGCGACCGCTTCGAAATCAGCGGCCAGACGCTGGAAGTGATCCATACCCCCGGCCACACGCAGGGCTCGGTCTCATTCCTCTATGGCAATCACCTGTTCACGGGCGATCACGTGCTCCCCACGATCTCGCCGAACATCGGCGCCGGCGAACTCCGCCGCACCGGCATGATGCAGCGCTATCTCGACGCGCTCGAGCGCATCGCCAGGTATCAAACCGACGAACTCGTGGCGCTGCCCGGTCATGGCCCGAAATTCTCGAACCTCGCAGAGCGCTGCGCCACGCTGGCCCGGCATCATCACGAGCGCGAAGAAAAGATTCTGGGCGTGCTGGCCGAAAGCGCCGAGCCGATGACGATCTATCAGATCGCCCAGGTGCTGTGGTCCAAGCTGCCGGGCTTTCACATCATGCTGGGTATTTCCGAAGTGCTATCGCACCTCGAAAAGTCCGCGACCGATGGCCGCGTAACAGAAGACGACGGTTACTTCCGGCTCGCGTGACGGGGCAGTTACGAGACCGCGAGCGTTTACGTCTTCGCTTCCTCGGTGTGCTCATGCAGGGCCGGATCATAGAATCCCGGCGGCGTCGTGACCGGCGCGGGCGGACCCGGCTTGTAGTGCTCGAGTTCGGGATTGTTGAAACCGTAGGCATTCTCCCAGAACCGCTGGGGACCGGCGCAGCAGCCTGCCAGTTGCGAGGTCGCGGCCAGAGCCACGAGTGCCAACAGAACTCGACGCATGCTTTTGCTCCCCCAACATTGATCCGGCTTCGGCAGCGCGGCCCCCCGGCCGCTGACGAATCTACCGGTTCTAATCATCGTATCGGTTGCCGGGGGCGAGCAGCTTAAGTGCTAGCGAAGCAACCGTTGAAGAATGACGGCCCCGTGCATGCCCTGGCGTGAACCAGCTAGCACGACTCAGTCGTGCGGCTCGAAAAAGTAACCAATCCGGTAATGAAGCTCGTCTCGAGCAATCTGCGCTAGACTGCGATTCTGTCGGTCGCGATATCTCACGTCCGCGCCCGCAGCAGTCAGAATCTTAACGCTATCGAGCGAATTTCCATTCACCGCGAAGTGCAGGGGAGTCCAATCCCTGGGATCTCGGGCAGCCAAATCGGCGCCGGCCTCGACCAGCCGCCGCACGATCCTGGGCCAGCTATTTCGCACCGCGCACATTAACAGCGTCCAACCGCGTTCATTGCGGATGTCGACTTTGCCCCCATCGGCCAGGTACGCCTCAACCTCGTCCAGTTGTCCTCGCTCCGCGGACTGAAACACCGGCAGCGTCTCCTGCCAGTCTTGGCTCTCGTCGACAGGCCTGAGCATTTCGAGAAATTCGGTGAAGCTATCCGCGATGAAGTGGACCGGCTCGATCTCCGTATCGACGTCGGTCTTGTCGAAGTAATAGACGGCGCCTTGTTTCGGACCAGCCGATTCCAAAAAGATCGGAAGGGTCGCCGCGTCCATGATCGGCACCAGCGAATCGAGCAGCGGTAGTTGCCACTCGCGCAACCGCTTCCTGCGATAGAGAAATGTCATCATGCTTGAATAGCCGGTCGGAAACAATGCCGAGACATGCAACAATGTCGAGTTGCACGGCCCCCCACCTTGGATGTTTTGCATCGCAAGCAACCCGATGATTCCACGTGCCGGCATTGTAAAGTGAGAGGAAAACCCGGAAATCTCTCGGCATCACAGCGCCCAGCTCAGATTCCAGGCAGTTGATTGACTCGTTCCCAGCGTCTTCCCAGCAGTCCTGAAGCCGATCGAACAACGGGTTACTAAACAACATGCGCGTGAACTCTCTACTAGTGAAAGGAAGTGGGCGGTGTGGCGAACTTCAAGCGCAGTTGGAACTCAATATCGCGTTCCAATTTGCCCTTTGCTCTTTCCAACCTGGCATCAATGTCAGCCGATGACTCGCCCCTTCCATGATTCGTCCAACTCTTCGGGTATCTCGTCTCTGACCATCTCGCGACCTCACTTTTCTCGATCCGACGATCATCTGCCAACCGCCACGGAATGTAGCACTGTGAATTGATTCTGTCGCATCAGAAACAGGCCACCTGGCCTGCCACCCGCCGGCTGGCAATTCCAGCGTGTGGAGAGTATCGTTCGGTAGTCCGTTTCGCAGTTGAAGTTCCGCGATCTAGCATCCACACACCGTGCGCAAAAAACTGGCGATGAATTTTTCCAGTTCGACAGACGACCAATCCAGCGAACCGGTCCAAGCGCATTCCGCCCATGCGACAACAATTGCCAACGCCGAGCGCCTCCGCGATCTTTCGCCCGCGCAGTGGAAGAGCGGCGTGGCCGCCTGGCTCGGCTGGCTGTTCGATGGGCTGGACATGCACCTCTACACGCTCGTCGCCCTGCCGTTCGTGGCGGAGCTCCTGCGCGTCGAGACCAGCGATCCCAACGTCGGCGCTTACACCGCTTATATCCAGGCCGCGTTTCTCTTCGGTTGGGCCATCGGCGGCGCATTCTTCGGACGCATCGGCGACAAGCTCGGCCGCAGCCGGGCCCTCGTGCTCACGATCCTGACCTACGCCGTCTTCACCGGCCTGTCGTTCGTCGCGACCGAGTGGTGGCACCTGCTCATCTTCCGCTTCCTCGCGGCGCTCGGCATCGGCGGCGAATGGGCCGTCGGCGCGGCGCTGCTCTCGGAAACCTGGCCCCGGCGCTGGCGCCCCTGGCTCGCCGCCGTCCTCCAATCGGGCGTCAACGTCGGCATCATGCTCGCCTCGCTGGCGGTCCTGGTGCTCTCGGGCTTTCCGCCGCGCACCGTCTTCCTGGTGGGCATCCTGCCCGCACTACTTACGCTCTGGATTCGCCGCGCCGTGCCCGAGACCGACGACTGGCATGCCGCCAAAGCCGCGCACGGCGCCGCCGAACCGGGCATCGCGGATCTGTTTCGCGGCGAGGTGCGGCGCACCACGCTGCTTTCGATCGGTGTCTGCGCGCTTTCGCTCTCCGCCCATTGGGCGTTCGTGTTCTGGAGCGCTCAGCAACTGCGCAGCCTGAGCGAAGTCGCCGCCTGGACGCCGGCCGAACAAAGCCGGCTGGTGAGCAACGCGATGTCGCTCTTGATGATCACTTCGATCGCGGGCAACTTCTTCGCGGCCTGGCTGGCGCGGCGAATCGGCTACCGCGCGTCGATCGCGGCGCTGTGCCTGGTCTATGCCGGCGCGATGCTCGTCACCTATGGCACGGCGCGGGACTACCGGCAGATTCTCTGGATGTGGCCGATCCTGGGCGCGTCGTCGGGCCTGTTCGCCCTGTTCACGATGTACTTGCCCCCACTGTTTCCCACGCTGTTGCGAACAACCGGCGCTGGCTTCTGCTACAACATCGGCCGCATCGCCGCGGCCGTCGGCACCTTGTTCTTCGGCCTCTACAGCCGAGTGAGCGACTTCCGGATGGCGCTGTTCTACACCGGCTTCGTGTTTATCCCGGCCGGCCTCCTCGCGCTCTTGCTACCGTCCCCTCCAGACGAGCAGCTGCCGCCAACCGAGCTGAGCCCCACGGAATAGGCAGGCGGTTCAGCTACGCTGTCTGCCGGTGAGCCCTCTTTGCTTTATCGCCTGAACGCCTTGGCAGCACCCGGAGCAAGTTGGCGCGAGATCGTAGCGCTGGCCCGCACGTTCTTCGCGGCTTCGATGCGATACAGATGCGTGTCCGTGCGCAGAAAGATCGCGCCGTCAACGAACGCGGGCGTAGCCAGAATACGCCCGCCGAGCTGATTGGTGGCCACGGCCTGGAACGTATCGCCCGGCGCAATCACCGTAGCGTTGCCTTCTTCACAGAAGAGGTAGATCTTCCCGTCGGCCAGCGTGGGCGACGCCGCGTAATTCCCGCTCAGCCGCTCGCGCCACAGCTCTTTGCCGCTGGCCGCGTCCAGACACGTCAGAATTCCCAGGTCGGTCGTCATGTACACGCGGCCGCCGGTCACCAGCGGCGACGGCACGTGCGGCACGCCGCGCTTCGCGCTGAAGGCCACATGCGAACTCGTTACATCGCCCGACCCGCCGAGCTTGATTCCCAGCAGCATCGGATTCCAATACCCCGTGCACACATAAACCATGTCGCCTGCCACGACGGGCCGCGGCACCACCGAATGCCCCTGGTAGCTCACACGCCACAATTCGCGGCCGTCGCGCGGATCATACGCGATCACGGCATTGCCACGACTGGCGATCAGCTGATCCTGGCCGCCGACTTTCGCAACGGTCGGGGTCGAATAGGCTTGCTCTTCCGTCTGCTCAATGCGCCACCGCTCCTGACCCGTGCGCTTGTCGAGAGCGATCAAAAACTGCTTGTCCGGCGCGTCGCAAGGCACGATCACCAGATCGTTCCATACCACCGGGGAACTGCCTGGCCCGTGCCGGTGGTCGTACTCAAGCTTTGCAGTCCACACGATCTGGCCGTCGAGCGTCAAGCACGCGGTTCCGTGCGCGCCAAAATGCACGAATACGTTTCGCCCGTCGATGACCGGCGTCGGCGAGGCGTGCGTATTCTTGGCAGCGATTCGACCTAGGTCGACGCGCTTGAACACTTCAACGTCGTGCCTTGTGTGCCCGCTTTCGCGTTCGATGCACACCGCTCTGAGCGATCCCTCGGCCTCAATCGCGGTGGTCAACCAGATCTGGTTGCGCCACACGACGGGCGACGACCAGCCCAGCCCGGCAATCGGTACTTTCCAGCGGACGTTTTCCGCCTCGCTCCAGGTCGTCGGCACGCCGATCGCAGTCGCGAGTCCGTTGCCCGCCGGCCCGCGAAACTGCGGCCAGTTCTCAGCGCCGGCGGCGCTCGCCCACAGCACGATGATCAGGCCGATCCAGGCAAAACCAGGCACTCGCGATCTCATGAGAAAGTACTCACCGTGTTCGTGACAAGCAAACTAGTGCGAGATCTTCAAATTCGGCAGCGCCTGCGAAACCTGCGAGATCGCTGCTTCGCTGACCTGTGTGCCGCGTACGTCCAGCTCGACCAGGTGGGGCCAACTCCGCAGCAGCGGCAGCATCCCGTCGGTCACGTTCGTTCGCGCAACGTTCAGCTTCATCAGCCCGGAAAGCGCGACGATCTTTCGCAGTCCGTTGTCGTCAATTTTCGTGCCGCTTACGTCCAGCGATGCGAGCGATCGCAGCCGGCTTACGGGTGCCAGCGCCGCGTTGCTGATCTCCGTCCCGGCCAGCGTCAGCACGCTCAGGTTCGGGCAGCGCATCAGCGGGCCCATCCCCGCATCAGTCACCGGCAGGTTCGTCAGGTCGAGCATCGCCAGGTTTCGCGCGCTCGCGATGTGGCGGAGTCCGCCGTCGGTTACCTGCGTGCCGGCCAGGCTCAGCCCATACAACGCCGGCATGGAAGGCAGATGCGCCAGCCCTGCATCCGAAACGTTCGTATAGTCGAGCCACAGAACTCCCAGGCTCGGCAGTCTCGCGAGCAAGGGGAACGAGCGATCCGTGATTTCGTTGTACGACAGCTTAAGCATCCGCAGCCGCGCCAGCGCAGCGAGCTGTGCAACCCCCGCGTCGGTTACCTTCGCGTCATAGAGATAGAGCTCTTCGAGATTCGCCAGCCGGCCGACCGTCGACATGCCTTCATCGCCGGAGTTGGTCCAACTCAGATTCAGAATCTTCAGATTCGGCAGCGCCGCCAGGTTCGCCAGTCCGGCGGCGGTGATCTTCGTGTCGTGCAGGGCCAGGCCTTGGAGCGCCTGCATGCCACGAAGCTGCGCGAGCCCCGCATCGGTCACGCGCGTTTGCTGCAGCTTGAGCACCTGGAGCTGCCGCAAACCGCGGATTGCCGCCAGCCCCTCGTCCGTGATGTTCGTTCGAGACAGGTCGAGCCACCTCAAGTCGGGCACGCCGGACAGGCTCTCAAGTCCGGTGTTGTCACCATACCAGGTGACAATCTTGAACTCTTCGCCTGCCTCGTCGGCCTCGTCCTCGACCGTCGCGCCGGCAGCTTGCAATTCTTCGATCGCGGCGGCCGCGCCGGCGTTCTCCTGTCCCGGCAGCAACCGCGCAAGCGAAAGACCGGACGACTGCGCACTGGCGCCGCGCGTGGGGAGTTCGCGCGGAGCCGCGGGCTGAGCGAGTGCCTCGGCGCTGAGTAGCGTGAGCAGGACTACGAGCGGCATCTTAAAGGGGAGCGGCCTCATGGTTTCTCCCACGCCATGTACTCAGAAAGAGTGCGCCTTGGCTGCTGCGGGGCCTTGAAGAACGACCGTCGCCGTGGCTGCGGGGCGACAGCAGTTGCCGGCTTTACCTGGTCGTCATATCGCAATTGCGACTGCCCGCCCGGCTCGCCGCCGGTCCCCGGCAACAGGCGCTTCGCGCCGCTTTTCAACTTGCTCCAGGCAGATGGCTGTTGGGCCGGCTGAACGCCAGCGGGTGGGCCAGCCCCCAACGCCGCAACGGCCAGAACCACCACAACGCATTTGCGCAGTTTCATGATTTCGCCAAGTGTCCCGCTCGGGTTCGACAGCCTGATCTGATTCACCGCCAACGGATGGGGGCGGGAGTGTCGCAGAATCCCTGAACACGGTCCAGACCGGCTCCCACGGCCTGCTAGCGGTACCAATCAACGACTGGCAGATCGCACTCTAAGCGCCAGCCAGCAGTCGCCGCAGACAGCTCGACACGATTTTCCTGCTATCCCGCGTGTACGCGCGTCTACTACAATTCACGATTCGCCATAACCAACGGATACGGCGAACGCACTTGTTGCCTCCAAGGAACGACACTCCCGCCTATGGCCGCCTCGGACATCGTCATCAAGGGAGCTCGCGAGCATAACCTCCGGGACGTCGAGCTCTCGCTCCCCCGCAATCAACTCATCTGCCTGACCGGCGTCAGCGGCTCGGGCAAAAGCTCGCTGGCCTTCGACACGCTCTACGCCGAGGGCCAGCGGCGCTACGTCGAAAGTCTCTCCAGCTTCGCCCGCCAGTTTCTGGGCCAGATGCCCAAGCCGGACGTCGACTACATCGGCGGCCTCAGCCCCTCGATCTCGATCTCGCAAAAGTCCTCGGGCCAGAATCCCCGCTCGACGGTCGGTACGATCACCGAAATCTACGACTACCTGCGCGTGCTGTTCGCGCGCACGGGCCAGGGTCACTGCCCCAACTGCCAGCGGCCAATCACGGCCCAGACGCGCGAACAGATCATCGAGCAGGTTGGCCGGCTGCCCGAGGGAACGAAATTTCTGGTGCTCGCCCAGCTCATCAAGGCCCAGAAAGGGGAGTATCGCGACCTGTTCGTTGACCTCTCGAAGCAGGGCTTCGCCCGAGCTCGCGTCGACGGCCGCGTCGTTGCACTCACGGACGACTTGAACCTCGATCGCCAGATGCGGCACGACATCGAAGTCGTCGTCGATCGGCTGGTGGCCGGTGGTCCGCGGGCCCGCCTGGCCGAAGCCGTGGAACTCGCGCTTAAGCTCGGCGCCGGCAGTTTGATCATTGCCATTGACGCTGGCGACTCGGCGGCTGCCTCTGCCGAATCCAATGGCGAAGCTCAGGCGGCGCCGGCCGTTGCCTCGAGCCGCACGCGCAAAGGCGCCAAACGCAAACGCGGCGCCGCCGAAGCGGAAGCCGAGACGGACGAACCTCGCAATGCCGGCTCCGCGCGTCCCGGCGACATGCAGCTTTCGGCGCACTACGCTTGCACGCATTGCGGCCTGAGTTTCGAGCCACCCAGTCCGCAGCTTTTCAGCTTCAACAGCCCCCAGGGAATGTGCACCTCCTGCGACGGACTGGGCGAGCTCTACAGCTTCGATCCGAATCTGCTCATTCCCGATCCCAAGCTCTCCTTCAAGTTGGGGTGCTTCGAATTGTTAGGCCCGTGGCGCGACCTGGGTCGCTGGAAACGGCACATCTACCAAGGCGTCGCCGACACGATCGAACGCACGCGCGACCTGGAGAAAGGCACGCTGCTCGACACCCCCTGGCAAGACCTGCCCAAGCAGTGGCAGGATATCTGGCTGTGGGGCGCCGGCGAGGAACACATCACGTTCACCTGGCGCGGCGGCGCCAGCGGCCACAAATACGGCGGCCACTTCGAGGGGCTCATCCCCGAACTGCTCGAAAAGTATCGCAATTCGCAAAGCGGGATGCAGATCCGCCAGCTCGAAAAATACATGCAGGTGATGCCCTGCCCGGACTGCAACAGCGAGCGGCTGAACCCACAGGCCCGCCACGTGCGGATCACCACCCGCAGCGGCAAGTTCGCCGATCGGCCCAGCCTCTCGCTGCCGGAAGTCTGCCACCTGCCGATCAGCGACGCCACGCAGTTCTTCAGCGAGCTGGACCTCGATGCCACGCGGACCATCATCGCCACCGAAGCGCTCAAGGAGATTCGCGGCCGGCTGGGCTTCCTCAGCAACGTGGGGCTCGACTACCTCATGCTCGACCGCACCGCCCCCACGCTCTCGGGCGGCGAGTCGCAGCGCATTCGCCTGGCCGGGCAAATCGGCTGCGGGCTGGTCGGCGTCCTCTATATTCTTGACGAACCCTCAATCGGTCTGCATCCGCGCGACAACGACCGGCTGCTCGACACACTCACGCAGCTTCGTGACCTGGGCAATACCGTCGTCGTGGTCGAGCACGACGAAGATACGATGCGGGCTGCCGATCACATCATCGACTTCGGCCCCGGCCCTGGCGTGCGCGGCGGCGAAGTGGTGGCGTCGGGCCCGGCCTCGACAATCGCCAAAGAACCGCGCAGCGTCACCGGCAGATTCCTCTCGGGCAAAGAACAGATCGAGGTTCCCAAGTCGACTCGTCCACTGACTGGCAACTGGCTCAAGGTCCTGGGGGCCGAGCACAACAATCTCAAGAACGTCGACGCCGAGATTCCGCTCGGCGCGCTCGTCTGCATCACGGGCGTCAGCGGCAGCGGCAAGAGCTCGCTGGTCAGTGACATCCTGGTCGAAGCGCTGCGCCGCGACTTGAACGGCGGCGAAGGCACGCCCGGCAAGCACGACAAGATCGAAGGCCTGGAGCATCTCGACAAGCTGATCGCGATCGATCAGTCGCCGATCGGCCGCACGCCGCGGTCAAATCCGGCGACTTACATCAAGCTGTTCGACGAGATTCGCGATCTGTACACGCAGCTTCCCGAGTCGAAGCAGCGTGGCTACAAGGCCGGCCGATTCAGCTTCAACGTTTCCGGCGGCCGCTGCGAAGCTTGCGAAGGCAACGGCTCGAACAAGCTCGAGATGGACTTTCTGGCCGATGTCTGGGTCACGTGCCCCGTGTGCGAAGGGCATCGCTTCAATCGCGAGACGCTGCAAGTTCGCTTCAAGGGCAAGAATATCGCAGAAGTGCTGGAGATGGACATCCAGCAGGCACTCGAACACTTCGAGAACATCCCCAAGATTCGCCACAAGCTGCAAACGCTGCACGACGTGGGGCTCGACTACCTGAAGCTGGGGCAGCCCTCGCCCACGCTCTCGGGCGGCGAAGCCCAGCGGATCAAGCTCGCCCGCGAGCTCGTGAAAAAGAGCACCGGCAAGACGCTCTACCTGCTCGACGAACCCACGACCGGCTTGCACTTTGCCGATATCAAGCTGCTGCTCAAGGTGCTGCACGACTTCGCCGACGCCGGCAACACTGTGCTCGTGGTCGAGCACAACCTGGATGTGATCAAAACGGCCGACTGGGTCATCGACCTGGGACCCGAGGGGGGCGCCGGCGGTGGGCGGATCATCGGCGCCGGCACACCCTCAGACATCGCTGCCAACCCGCACTCGCACACCGGCCGTTCGCTGGCAGCCCACCTCAGTGGCGAGGCGGCCAAGAAGAATGAAGGCCGCGCCGCCGAAAGCAAGCGCCGCCAGCGCACCGTGGCCGAGGCCAAGTGCATTCGCGTCCGCGGCGCGCGCCAGCACAACCTCAAGCACGTCGACGTCGAAATCCCGCGCGACAAGACAACCGTCTGTTGCGGTATGAGTGGCAGCGGCAAAAGCTCGCTGGCGATGGACACGATTTATGCCGAAGGCCAGCGGCGGTATGTTGAAAGCCTCAGCTCGTACGCCCGGCAATTCGTCGGCCAGATGCAGAAGCCGGCGCTCGAGCACATCGAAGGGCTCTCGCCGGCGATCGCGATCGAACAAAAGCACATGGGGCACACCCCGCGCTCGACCGTCGGCACCGTCACCGAGATTTACGACTACCTGCGGATCCTGATGGCGCGGCTTGGCACGCCATATTGCCCGACCTGCGATCTGGCGATTGGCACGCAGACTTCCGACGAAATCGTCGACAAGATTCTGGCCGAGCCGATCGGCACGAAGCTCTACCTGATGGCGCCGCTGGAAGTCGAGGTCGGCGAAAAGTACGAAAACCTCTGGGCCGAGATCCGCTCATTGGGTTACGTCCGCATGCGCGTCGACGGCCAAACCCACTCGGTCGACAATCCGCCGCAGATCGATCGCCGCCGAAAGCACCTGGTCGAGGTCGTCATCGATCGGGTGAGCGTGAAGCCCGAATCGCGGGGCCGAATCGCGGAAACCGTCGAGTCGGCACTCTCGCTCGGCAAGGGTGTGATGCACGTCGCTTATCCCGAGGACGACGTGCCCGAAGCCCGGTGGCGCACCGGGATTCACAGCCAGCACTATGCCTGCGACAAGTGCGGCCGCAGCTTCGAACGTCTCACGCCCCACAGCTTCTCGTTCAACAGTTCGCTTGGCTGGTGTACGGCCTGCGAGGGACTCGGCACGCAAACCGGCGCGAGTCCCGCGGCCCTGCTGCGCGACCCGAAGCTCACCCTGGCCGATGGCGCAATCGCGCTTTGGCCCACGGTCAGCACGCCACTGTTCAAGGCCATGCTTACCGCGCTTGCGGCGCACACGCGCGTGCCGCTCGACGTGCCCTTCGATCAGCTCAACGCCAAGCAGCGGCGTGCAGTTTTCCACGGCACCGGCGAAGAGTGGATCGACGTGCCGCGTCCCGGCGCTCGCAAGAACGATCGCCCGTTGCTGCGTTTCCAGTTCAAAGGGTTATATCCAGCACTCGAAGAGGCCGCGCGGCTTTCCCCCGCCTTGCGCAGCAAGTGGGAGCAGTTCGTTGGCGAGGTCGAGTGCAGCACCTGCGGCGGCAGCCGCTTGCGCGACGACGCCTCGGCCGTGCGCCTCCGCGAGCGGACGATCGAACACTGGTGCCGCTTGCCGCTCGGCGACGTCGTCCGAGACTTCGAGGCCTGGAAGCTCGACGCCCGCGAGCGGAAGATTGCCGGCGAACTGGTGCGCGAAGTTGGTAATCGGCTGCGGTTCCTGGTCGACGTAGGACTCGAGTACCTCACGCTTGGCCGCCCAGCTCCCACGCTCTCCGGCGGCGAGGCCCAACGCATTCGCCTCGCCAGCCAGGTCGGCAGCGGTCTCTGCGGCGTGCTCTATGTGCTCGACGAACCGACGATCGGACTGCATCCGCGCGACAACCGCCGCCTGCTCGGCGCGCTCCAGAAACTTCGCGACCTGGGCAATACGCTGCTCATCGTCGAACACGATAAGGAAGTCGTTGAAGCGGCCGATCAACTGCTCGATTTCGGTCCCGCGGCCGGCGACGGCGGTGGAGAGATCGTCGCCCGCGGCACGCCGGCCCAAGTGGCCAAGATGCCCGGCTCGGTGACAGGTCCTTACCTCTCGGGCAAAAAAGCGATCCCCGTGCCCTCGAATCGGCGGATGCCTTCGCTTTTGCCTGCACCGGATACCAATGGCGAAAGCGCCGCACCCAAGAAACGCCGCACCAAGAAGGCCGCAGCCGCCGAGCAAGCACAGCCGGCGCTCGCCCCGCCTGCCAAGTGGCCCGCCGCTCCCGGCGGCTGGCTCGAGATCGTCGGCGCGCGGCACAACAATCTCCGCAACGTCACCGCCCGCATCCCGCTCGGTTGTTTCACCGCCGTGGCCGGCGTCAGCGGCAGCGGCAAGAGCTCGCTCATCGAAGACGTGCTCTACAGTTCGCTCGCCCGCACGCTGCACCGGGCCAGCACCACGCCCGGCCAGCACGACGCGATTCGCGGCATCGAGCAAGTCAACAAGGTGATTCGCGTCGATCAGCAACCCCTCGGCCAGACTCCCACCTCGAACCCGGCCACTTACACCGGCGTCTTCGATCTGATCCGCACGCTCTACTCGCAGCTTCCCGAGGCTCGCGTGCGCGGCTACACGGCCCGCCGCTTCAGCTTCAACGTTCCCGGCGGCCGCTGCGAAGCCTGCGAAGGCAACGGCCAGATCTGCATCGAGATGCACTTCCTGCCCGACGTCTGGGTCGAGTGCGAAACCTGCCGCGGGCGCCGCTACGATCCCGAAACGCTGGCCGTCACCTACCACGGCCAGTCGATTGCCGACGTGCTCGACATGTCCTGCGGCAGGGCGCTCAAGCTGTTTGAGAACATTCCCAAGGTTCGCCGCATTCTGCAGACGCTGTGCGACGTGGGGCTTGATTACCTCACGCTCGGCCAGGCCGCCCCCACGCTCTCCGGCGGCGAGGCCCAGCGTGTGAAGCTCGCCGCCGAGCTCTCGCGTCCCGACACCGGCCGCACGCTTTACCTGCTCGACGAACCGACCACGGGCCTGCACTTCGACGACATCGCCAAGCTGCTCGACGTGCTCAATCGCCTGGTCGACCTGGGCAATACCGTCGTCGTCATCGAACACAACCTGGATGTGATCAAGACCGCCGACTGGGTGCTCGAAATGGGTCCCGAAGCCGGCGACGGCGGCGGCTATCTCGTCGCCTGCGGCACGCCGGATGACATCGTCGCCCGTGCTCAGCGGTACCAGCTAAACCCCGCCGGCGCTCTTCGCTCGCACACGGGCGAAGTCCTGGCCGAAACACTCGCCACGAGCCCCCGCGTGAAGCGAAAGCTGTACGACTTCGCCTCCGAGGAAGAGAAGCGTGCCGGCGACCTGGAGATTACCGAGGTCGGGAAAGATTCGCGCATGCCGTGGGAAGTCGACGGCCGCAAATGGCACACCGCAGATCGCGTCGGCCGCAAGGGCGAACCTTGCCAGTGGGACGGCCGCATCCTGAGTCAGATCGTCGACCGGATCACGGCGGCCGAGAAGTTCAGCCCCGTCAACTGGAACGCCCGCAGCGTGGTCGAGATCGCTTCGACCACCAAGAGCGAAGGCTGGTTCTTCCATGCGATCACCGGCGAACAGTGGCTGCTCAAGCTCAAGTTCCGCGTGGCCAAGAACACCTTCAAGCGCGAAACGCTGATCGAACAGCTCAAGTTGATCCCGCTCAACGAAGTGCACAACCTGCCGGTCTATGGCAACGAACCGCGCGTCCGCTGCAAGAATGTCCGCGGCCCGTTCCAGGAAGTGCAGCTTCAGGTCAACTCGTGGGACGAGGTGAACCACCCCGCATTCTGGCAGTTCATCGACGAGGCGATCGCCGGGTTCGACAAGTTCACCAGCCGCGTTCGGCAGAATCCCGAGAACGTGATGCCCTGGAAAGTGCTGGGTCAAAAGTGGCACTTCGCCCGCAAGGGCTTCCCGCCGGGCAAGCCGCCCAAGTGGGAGGTCGACGTGCTCGAGGAACTCTGCGAGATGCTCAAGGAAACCGCGCCGGAAGGGCAGTTCCTCTGGAACAACCAGCAGCTTGTGCACCTGATGCCCAAGGGCTCCAGCGAACCCTGGGCCACGGTGCACACCAAGCGCGTGGCCTCGGTCGATCTTTCGCTCAGTGGTCCCAAGGGTCACTTCGCGCTCGGCCGCGTGAAAGATCTGGGCGTTGAACCTGAGTTCCAGGCCGGCCCCGAACGCGACGTCGTCCGCCTGCACTTCCGCACGCACGACGATCTCGACCGCGGGGACCTGCGTCAGTTCCTGGCCGAACATCTCGCCACGCTAAGCGCGCGCAAGAGCCGCGCGGGAGCCTTCGCATGACGACCCCACTCCTTCCCACGCGGTTCCTGTTTCGCTTCGCGGCGCCGTGCCTGTACGATCCCACCCTCGGAGCGACTGCGCCCAAGGAACTGGAAGCAGCCTACCGCTTGCCGGTGCTTGGCGAGCTCGACGGCGAACGGCCGTTTGCCGATGTGCGCGCCGCCTGGAACGAAGGGGGCCTCGGCTTCAGCGTCCGAGTCGAAGGCAAGAAGCACCCCAACTGGTGCCGCGAAACCAAGCTCGAAGACAGCGACTCGCTGCAAGTCTGGCTCGATACGCGCGATACGCACAACATCCACCGCGCGACGCGTTTCTGCCACCGTTTCGTATTCCTGCCGGGGGGCGCGGGCCGCAACTTCGAGCAACCCGTCGCCGACCAACTGCTCGTCGACCGCGCGCGAGAAAACGCCAATCCCGTGCGTCCGGGTCAACTCAAAGTGACGCTCGGTAAAGCGACCGGCGGCTACCTGATGTCGGTCTTCATTCCCGCCGCCGCGCTGACCGGTTTCAACCCCGTCGACCATCCACGGCTGGGTTTCACCTACCAGCTTTTCGACCGCGAACTGGGCCAGCAGTACTTCAGCTCCGGCAGCGAGTTCCCCTTCGCCGCCGACCCCAGCCTCTGGGGCACGCTGGAACTGGTGAAGTAGAACGGATCGACAGAGTCAAAGTGGCGAAATCTGGGAATCACCAAATGGGAACCACAGATGAACACAAAGGCACACAGATGAAGAAGTAAGGTCGGCGCATCTGCCCTGAGCCGATTTATATTCTTTCTTATCTGTGTCTAATTGGGTCCATCTGTGGTTCTCTTTTTTCTTTTCCTCTGCCTTCCCTCTACGTACCTCCGCGCCCTCTGCGGTAAATGATCCCGCTTACTTCCCCAGTTCCTGGATCCGAATGTTCCGCCAGCGCACATCGCGCGGTTCGGTCTCGGCGCCGACCCCATGCACTTGCAGCGCGATGAGCCCCTCGGGCGTCATGTCGTCCTTCAGGTCCGCCGCCGGCACGCCGTTGATCCAGGTCTTGATCGAGTCGCCCCGGCATTCCACCCGAAACGTGTTCCACTCGCCCGGCTTGAACGCCTTGCGCGCCGCTTCGTTGTCTTCGAGCTTGTTCAGCCAGCCGCGGCGGCCTTCGTCGTAGATGCCGCCGCTCCAGGCCCGGTCCGAGGGATCTATCTCCACCTGGTAGCCGTGCACGCGTCCGGCCGGAATCTTCTTGCCCGCGACTTCCTTCGGTTCGTCGAACACCTGGCTGCGCACCTGCACACCGCTGTTCAATTTCGGATGCACCACAAAGTCCAGCTCCAGGATGAAGTCGCCGTAGTGCTTCTTCGTGCACAGGAACGAATTGCTCGTGTTCGGCACACTCGTGCCCACGATCTCTTCCCCTTCAATGCGATACTTGGCCGCGCCCCCTTTCTGCTCCCAACCGTCGAGCGACTTGCCGTCGAACAGCGGCGTCCACTCTTCGGCCGCGACGACCGTGGGCGCGACGAGCAGGACGAGCAGGGCAAGCGAGAACAAACTGTGGAGCATTGCGATAACCTCGAGAGGGCAGGGCGGTGGGTGGATGCTAACGGCTGGTGGCCACCATCTTGACCTACCCGGTCGCCGCGTGAAAGTCCCGAATCCATCTCGAAAATTGGCTCCCGCCACGCGGGCGTACTATACTTGTGCCCACCAGCCCTTGTTTTTCCGCATCTCGGCACATCCACCCGGCGAATACATAATGCGCATCCCCGCACTGCAGGTCCTCGCTTCGCTCACCTTCTTTCTCCCCTTGGCGCTGCCCTCTCACGCCGCCGCAGACGATCGCCCTCAGGCCTTCGTCGGCGCCAAGATCATCCCCGTCGAGGGTGATGAAATCGACGTTGGCACGCTCGTCGTCCAGGGTGGCAAGATCGTGGCAGTCGGACCAAAAGATACCGTCACGATTCCCGAGGGCGCTGAAACCATCGATGTCACCGGCCGCACGATCATGCCGGGCCTGGTCGACACGCACAGCCACGTCGGCGGTTCCGGCAGCCTCGGCGGCGCGGACGGCAGCGGGCCCATTCAGCCCGGCGTCCGCATTCTCGATTCGCTCAACGTGCGCGATCCCGGGTTTAAGCGCGCCGTCGCAGGCGGACTCACCACGCTCAACATCATGCCCGGCTCGGGTCACCTGGTCAGCGGCCAGACCGTGTATGTGAAACTGCGGCTCGAACCATTGCCGGCCAAGATCGACGACTTCTTCATCCCCCGCGACGATGGCCAGCCGGCCGGCGGATTGAAGATGGCCAACGGCACCAACTCCATGCGCGACACGCCGTTTCCCGGCACGCGCGGCAAGAGTGCGTTCCTGGTCCGTGAGCAATACATCAAGGCTCGCGAGTATCACGACAAGGTGATTCGCGCCGCGGGCGACCCGACCAAGCTGCCGCCGCGCGACCTGAACCTCGAAACACTCGTCGAGGCCATGCAAGGCAAACGCATCGTCCATCATCACACGCATCGCCACGACGACATCATCACCGTGCTCCGGCTCGCCAAGGAGTTCCAATTCCCCGTCGTGCTGCATCATGTGAGCGACGGCTGGAAGGTGGCCGATGAAATCGCGGCGGCCAAGGCCCCCTGCTCGGTGATCGTCATCGACTCCCCCGGCGGAAAACTCGAAGCCCGCGACGCCCGCTTCGAAACCGGTGGGATCCTGGAGCGGGCCGGCGTGATTACCGGCTTCCATACCGACGATTGGATCACCGACTCGCGACTGTTCCGCCGCAGTGCCGCCCTGGCCGTCCGGGCCGGTATGTCGCGCGCTGCCGCGCTCAAGGCCCTCACGCTCGCCGGAGCCGAAATGCTGGGCCTCCAAGACCGCATCGGCTCTCTGAAGGTCGGCAAAGACGCCGATTTCGCAATCCTCGAAGGCGACCCGCTCAGCGTGTACTGCAAGACCCAGCAGACGTACGTCGACGGCGTGAAGGTTTTCGACCGTAGCGATCCAGAAGATTATTTATTCGCCGTCGGCGGCCTCGGCGCCGGCAACGAACAGTCGCCCTACATGTGTTGCTTTGACGACGCTCGGATCCTCGGAGGTGGCAAATGACCAAGCGATTCTCTCTGCTCGCCGCCCTCCTCACCGTTGCGGTCATCGCACAGCAGGCCGCAGCGCAAGTCGCCGTTCGCGGTAAGACGATTCACACCATGGCCGGTGCACCGATCCAAGATGGCATCGTCGTCATCCAGGACGGCAAGATCTCGGCCATCGGCCGTGCGGACCAGATCAGCATTCCCGAGGGCTTCAAGATCCTCGAGGCCGAAGTCGTAACGCCCGGCTTGATCGATGCCCATAGCACCGTTGGCCTGGCCGGCATTCTCAACACGCCGCATGACCAGGACCAGCTCGAAAGCTCCGCGCCGATCCAGCCCGAACTCCGCGCGATCGACGCCTACAACCCGGCCGATCCGCTGATCGAGTGGATTCGCAGTTTCGGCGTGACCACGATCCATACCGGTCATGCGCCCGGCGAGTTGATCTCCGGCCAGATGCTCATCGCCAAGACGCGCGGCGAAACGGTCGACGACGCCGTGCTGGTGCCAGGTAAGGCCATCGCGGCCACGCTCACCACCGCCGCGCACAAGGAAGGCGGAAAGTCGCCCGGCACCCGCGGCAAGTCAGTCGCCATGCTCCGTGCCGAACTGATCAAGGCCCGCGAGTATCTCGACAAGCAACAGCGGGCCGAGAAGGTTGCCGCGGACGCCGCTGCCAAGCCGGCCGAAGCGAAACCCGCGGACGACAAACCTGCCGACGGCGAAGAAGCCAAGAAGCCCGAGCCGATCGCGCGCGATCTGCGTCTGGAAGCCCTGGTCGAGGTGCTCAAGAAGGAGCGTCCTCTGATGGTCACGGCCGACCGCGCGCAGGACATCATGAGCGCGCTGCGGCTGGCCAAGGAGTTCGACTTCACGCTCTGGCTCGACGGCGCCGCCGAATCGCATCTGCTGATCGACGAGATCAAGGCGGCCGGCGTCCCCGTGATCAGTCACGCGCCGATGCAGCGTGCCTTCGGCGAACGCGAGAACCAAAGCATGGAAACCACCGCCAAACTCATGAAGGCCGGCATTCCCGTTGCCCTGCAGGCGGGCTACGAATCGTACGTACCCAAAACGCGCGTCGTGCTGTTCGAAGCGGCGATCGCGGCCGCCAACGGCCTCAAATTCGACGAAGCGCTGCGCACGATCACGATCGACGCCGCCCGGCTGCTGGGCATCGACAAGCAAGTCGGTTCGCTCGAACTCGGCAAGGACGGCGACGTCGCCCTCTACGACGGCGATCCCTTCGAGTACACCACGCACTGCCTCGGCACCGTCATCAATGGCCAGGTCGTCAGCGAAGTCAAACGCTAGAAAAGGTATCAGGAACCTTCTATCAGTCGTCGCTAGACTTCCCCGCCGGCCAGCCGTACGCCTCGCTCGCAGCATGGATCACTCGGCCAAACATCGCGCCGCCCGTGTCGCTGTTGGTCATGATCGCCAGTCCCTGACCGGTCGCAGGATAAGCCAACAGCTGGCAGCGAAAGCCGACATTGCCGCCCCCATGCGAGAAACTCAGCCGCTCTCCCTCACCTCGGACGACGAATCCCAGGCCGAACATCTCGTTCTGCGGGGTCAGCATCCGACGAGCCATTTCCGGCGAAAGCAGCTTGCCCCCTTTGTCCTCGTACGACTTCGCGACGTCGATTGCGGCCTTCACCAGATCGGTGGGCGTGGTCCACAAGCCCGCGGCGGCCATCTCAGGATGCACGTGCCAATTGCCCTTGATGGCAACTCGCTTCGCCAGATGCCCACTCGCTGCTTGCTCCGAGATCGCTTCCGGCAGCGGTTGGTCAAACGCGCTGTGTGTCATGTCAGCCGGCTCGAGCACGAGCTCGCGCATCAATTGTGGAAATGATTCCCCCTCGACATCGATGAGCAATTGCTGCACGATGCAGTACCCGCCGCCAGAATACTTCACCTTGCAGGCAGGTCGCATCATCGAGCGGATGGGGCCGGAGTTCGCAGGCGCCTGGCCGTCGAGTAGCTCGAGCAGCGTGGGCGCTTTCTCGCCGGCGGCATAGCCCATGAAGCCGTGCACGGTCAGACCCGCGTGGTGGCTCAGCAGGTGCTTCAGCGCGATCGGCTCCTTCTGGGTGATCGGCGTCTCGGGTATTTGCCAAGACTTGAGCTGGCGGTTCACCGGCTCGTCCAGGCTGAGTTTCTTCTGCTCAACGAGCCGGAGCACGGCAATCGCGGTAATCGGCTTGGAAATCGAGGCGGCCTGAAAGCGAGTCTCCGGCGACACGCGCGACTCACCCCCTTCACGCGCCACGCCAAAACCCTGGGCCCAGACGATTCGGAAGTCATCACACACGGCCACGCTCACGCCGGGTACCTGATGCTTCTCCATGCCGACGCGGACGGCCACGGCGACCGCTTCCTGTCTGGCATCCGCCGCGCTCGGCGGAGCGCCGCGCGCGACAAGCGGCATGCAGGCCAGCAGCAAGGCGACTGCGAGTTGCCGATACGAGATCTTCATGCGTCATCCTCCTGCCAGAGATAATAACCGAACGTGGCACTGCCAGCCGCCACTATTTCGCAGCACTCCGAAGGATATTGGCCGCTCGTTCGGTGCCTTGGCCAATGTTTTCGAATTCAGAAAAGGCAAATTCACCATCAAGACACCAAGGGCACGAAGGATGAACAGCAGAAAGTCGATTTGCTCTGCGGACGAACTTTGCTGCGTCCGTCTGTGCTTCTCTTGACCTTCCTCCCTTTCTGCTTCGTGACCTTCGTGCCTTTGTGGTGCCCACAGCGTTCGAATTCGCGTCGTCGCTGCCCCCGCCCCAAACTTTTTTGAGCTCTCCCGCGCACGCTCCGCGCGCACACAAGAACCACACTTCTCCGGCCCGCAACCTGCGTCTTCCTCGAAGAATCTTTGATGTTCGCGCTTCGCGAGTGTGGATCCTCTGTCTTCCCTCGGCGCACCTCCGCGACCTCTGCGGTGCAGCATTTTGTCCCCTGGCCTGTTTGCGCGCTTGAAATCTTGCCACCCTTTCTGGCAGACTCAACCCTGGTACGACGATCTGACTGATGCGACTCGATGTGAATGCCACCGACGCGAAGGCTGTCCCTCAGTTTGGCCTCGCAATGCGGCGGAGCAAGCGCTGCGCAGCGTGAAGAAAGGCACGCTGGCAATGCTTATGTCGAAACGTGGA
>JALHMI010000004.1 GCA_022844125.1 Pirellulales bacterium
GTCTATCGCTGGGGGACCGGGAGCCGGCACCTGTCCGGGATCAGCGACGGCAGCGCGCGGCCGCACCAGGCTCATTGGGATGCGCTCGGCCGGTTGCCGATCGAACGTGGCACGTTCACAATTCGCCCGCACTGGCGGCGGGACTACGCCTCGCTTGCGAATGCAGCAAGTGTACTGGTTTCGCATGACAACGCGAACGAGTGACAACTAGTTGTCACCGCACGTCGCATTGGACGTGGGTGACTGCGATCCTCTGATAGAGTAAGTCGACAAAACCGGTCAGTAGTTCGGACTGGCTACTTTCAAGCAATAAGGCGACCTTGCGATGCACGGCCCGTTTCTCGTCAATCGCAGCGATCACGCGCTCAGCACCGTCCGTGGTGAGCGCGCCGCCGGTGCCGAAATGACTGTAGAGCTCTTCAAAGTCCGATTCCGTCCAGTCCACAAACCGCTTCGGGTTGCGAGCCACGATCGCATCCACCACGCCGTTCGTGTGCCGGTTGAATCCACTGACGCGGGCCGCGGCAGGAAACTGGAACAGCTCGTCGGCCGAAACCCCCAGCCCAACCGCCAGCCGGTGCAGTGTCCGCGCGTGGGGCTTGCCCGCTCCGTTGAGCGCCGCCTTGACCGTCCGTTCGTGCAAGCCCGACGCGCCCACCAAGGCGCGCAGCGTCATGCCGTTGCGGGCCATCAATCGCCGGATATTGTGAGCGTAAGGATTCATGTCTCGCGGCTGGAGCGCCGGATGCCGGGTCGACCCTGTCAAGCAGAACAGCATTGCGCGGTTGCTCTTGAGAGTGCAGTTGCTCTTGACGGGGTAATGAACATATGTATACTAATTCAGCGTCGCCCTGTCAATCTCGTTCCGGTCGTCGTCCGGCCCATGGCGTCCGATTTTCACTCTGCCCTGCGAGACTGCTGGCTGTCACCTCAAATCACCGGGAGCGACTGAATGCATGCCGTTGATGATCGACCTCAGCAGATTCGGCCGTCCGCGGTGTTCCGCCTGTGGATCACCAGTTACCGGCAGTGGCGTCCCGAGCGTTGGTCTGACAGGCCGCCGCTGGCGACGGCGCTCGAGCCTGTTTCCGACGCGATTTATTCAGCAGAGGATGCGCAGCTTTTTCTGGAGGGGTTCAATTCGCAGATGCTCCGCGACGAGCGCGAGCTGTGGGTGGTGGCCGTGCCTATCACGCTGCGCTTTGAGGGAGATTTGCGCCCCGGCGATGAGATTCGCGCTGACAGGATTCTTGCTGAGATTCGCGGCAGTGAGCGTGCACTTTCAAACGACGACGCAGCAAGTCTTGCCGCGGCAATTCAGCCAGACCAGGGATTCGCCCAATCACCCCACCGCTCAAGATAAGTCCGGTACGCGGCACTCTCGGCCGACTTCTTAATCAGCCATGACTTCGTCTGCGAGATCAGGCCCTGTTCTTCATCGAGCGAAATCAGTCCAAACATCACCCGCGTGCGAAGGAACACGAAGTACGTATCGAGCACGTCGCAGCGGCAGTAGTCGTTGATTTCCGGCAGCTTGCCTTCGTTGTAGAGGTCCTGCACCATGAATCCCTGCACGTCCATTTTGCCGGGCTTGCCGAGCAGGTTCGCCGCCAGGTTCAGTCCGCCGGTGAAGCGCGTCGAGCCGAAGTTTGTCAGCACTTCCTGCAAGTCGATGTGCGCATCCATATTGTACCGGTTTCGGTACTGCTCAAAACTCTTCGCCGTGACGTTAAACCAGGCCGGCACGCTGATCCCGAAGCGGAACGCGTTCAGCTCCAACAGCGGAATATCAAACGTCCGGCCGTTGAAGCTCACCAAGGTCGGCCGGCGATACTTTTCCCAGCCGCGCCAGAAGTGTTCGGTGATCACGTGCGGCCGAAACTTGGGTTCGTCCAGCACCGAAATGTCGATCAGCCGATAGTCGCTCGCAATCTTGGCCACAGCCACCGAGATCGGCAGATGAAACGTATACGGAACGAAATCGCTCTCGTACTTCTCCAGCAGCTCGGCACGATACCGGGCAACCGCTTCCTCCGCGTTGAGCTTTTCGCCCGGATATCGAATCCGCGAAACGAGTTCGCCGTCGGCGATGCTTTCGATGTCAAAAGCCAGATAGGTTACGCTGGGGTCGGCCATGCCGCGTCTTGCTCCGGGAGGCAATCCGTTGTGTTTCGCCCAACGTACCAGAAACTGGCTTGCCGCGCAAAGCCTTCGCCCCCCATGCGGACCGCACCGGGTCGTCGCCTCTCGGACGCCATGCTATAACGCAATCGCTGCACCTAACAAAGCAACACGTGGCTCAATATGGTCTTCAGCACTTCCCTTGCCGCCCGCGTTCGCCAGGCCATTGGTCAAAATCGAGCGAGCGAGGAGAAACGGATGTTCGGCGGTTTGGGATTTCTGCATCGCGGGAATCTGCTGGTCGCGATCTGGGGAACGAGCCTGATCGTCCGCGTCGGCGTTGAGCGCGCCGCCGAATTCCTCCGAGAGCCGTTCATCCGTCCTTTCGATGTCACGGGCAAACCGATGAAGGGCTGGATCGTCGTCGACGCCGAAGGCCTCGACACGGACGTGCAACTGGCCGAGTGGATCGAGCGCGCACGCCAGTTTGTCGATAAGTTGCCGCCGAAATGACCGAGCTACTTCGCAGGCTCTATCAACAGCAGCTCGCACGCTTCGCGGAACCAGCCGCTGTGCCAGTCATGTTTCCGCTCCGGCCCGTCGCGAAACACGTGCGGTATCTTGAGCCCGTCAAGCTGTTCGTGAGTCTTCAGATGGTCCTCTCGAAATCCGCCATAGCCGAGCAGGATCAGCCGCGTGGGCTCGGCGCGCAACAGCGCCGCACGATCCTCCAGAAGTCGCGACACCTGGTACTTGCGAAAGTTTTCCGCGCTGCCAAAGATCGGCCCCGATCCAAAGCGGCCCGGTTCGTTCATCTGCAGCGGAGCATCCCACGCGGCGGCCCGGCCGAAGATCTCCGGGTGCCGCAGCAGGAGCGACCAGGCGCCCCAGCCCGACTTGCTGAATCCCACCAGCAACCGTCCGCCCGCGTCGGTTCGGGCAGGGTACTGCCGCTCGACAAACGGCAACACGCACTTGAGCAAGTGAGACTCCTGCCGAACGCCGCGCCCGCTGGGGTGGTCGGCATACCACGGAAGCTGTGCGAATGTCGGAGCCACGAAAATTGCGCCGAGCCGATTGGCCAGGTCGAGCCGCTCGGCTTCGAGGATTCCATCGCCGTACTTGTCGCCTGTGCCGGCCTCGACCGGGAGCACATATACCACCGGCAGCCGCTGTTCGCTTGCGCGCGAGCGGGGCTGCAGTACGCGAACCTGCACCGGTTCGCTCTGAAATTCTGCAACCAGCTTGTGAGCAACGATCCCTGGCGCGTTATCTTGATCGACTTGGGTGGTCTCGTCCGCCACGCTCGCAGAGCACACACAAGCGACGATGAGCATTGCCGATGGAATAAGACGTTGCATAGCCGAAGATGGTAAGTCATTCGGTCGTTGAATGCCACTTTTTCAAGACCTCGCGAAACCAACAGCCCAACCAAATGGATAGGACGATGATCGACACGGACAGCTTGCTCCAAAGGTTTCTGCGGTACGTGCAGGTCGACACCACGGCGCGCGAAGGTCAGGACTGCTACCCAAGCTCGCCGGGACAGCTCGAACTCGGCCGGATGCTGCGTGACGAACTCCTTGCCATCGGACTCCCTGACGCCGTGCAAACCCCCCTGGGCATCGTGCTGGCCACGCTTCCCGCCACGGTGAAACACAGCGCACCCACGATCGCCTGGAACTCGCACCTCGACACCTCGCCCGAAACCACCGGTGCAAACGTGCGCCCGCAGGTGATTCGCGATTACCGCGGTGGTGATATTGTGCTGCCCGCGAATCCGGATGCCGTGATTCGCGTGAGCGACGATCCGGAGCTCAACGAGCTGATTGGCAAAACACTCATCACCACCGACGGCACCACGCTGCTGGGCGCGGACGACAAGGCCGGCGTGGCTGTTATCATGCAATCCGTGGCCACGCTGATCGCGCATCCCGAGGTCCCGCACGGTCCGATTCGCGTCTGCTTCACCTGCGATGAAGAGATCGGCCACGGTGTGGATCACGTCGATCTGGCCGAACTGGGCGCCACGGTCTGCTACACGCTCGACGGTCAGGGCGCGGACGAAATTGACGTCGAGACGTTTTCCGCCGACCTGGCCACAGTCACGGTTCGCGGCGTGAACGTGCACCCCGCAATCGCCAAGGGGCGAATGGTGAACGCGGTGCGGGCCGTCGCCGGGTTTCTCAATCGCTTGCCGCGCGACATTCTCGCGCCCGAGGTGACTGCCGACCGCGAGGGCTTTCTCCATCCGTACACGATCGCTGGTGGCGTGGGCGAAGTGACATTGCGAGTTTTGCTCCGTGACTTCGACACCGCCCGGCTCGACGCGCAAGCCGATCTGCTCCGTCAGGCCGCCATCGAGACCGAACGAGAATTCCCCGGCACGCAGGTGCAGGTCGTTGTCTCGCCGCAGTATCGCAATATGGCCGAAGGCCTGTCGCGGGAGCCGCGCGCGGTCGACTTTGCCCGGCGTGCGGCAGAGCGACTCGGCCGAACGCCAAAGATGACGATCATCCGTGGCGGAACGGATGGCTCGCGGTTCACGGAACTCGGATTACCGACGCCAAACCTCTCGACAGGTCAGCATCACTTGCATTCGCGCTTGGAGTGGGCCTGCCTGGAAGAAATGGAGATTGCCGCCCGAATGCTTATCGAACTAGCCCAACTGTGGGGCGGCGAGCGTGCCTAAGTTCTCGCTGAATCAGAATTTTTGCTCACCGGGCCGCGCACGCTAGCGAACCGATGCTGGCGGTCGCAGCACGCACTTGTCGCTAGCAGATCTTCTCTCGGCGATGCAGCTAACCGTGCTGATCGCCAGCGGGTTCTGTGAACTTCTCTCTTACCGGGTGCCGAAATACTCCGAATAGCGGTGCATGGTCCCGGCGGTATAGAGCAGTTCGCTCCTTCGCGCTTGGCATCTCACCGCGGCCTCATCTCCGCAGTTCGAAAGAGGTTCCGTGGTGCCACGCCTCGCTATCGTCATTTCCGCGGCCGGCAGTGTTGACGCGCTCGAAGCAACGCTCGTCTCGGTGCTCGAAAACCGTCCCGCCGGTTGCGAAGTGCTCGTCGCGCTTGCGCGACCTTATCCCGATCCGTACGACTTGAAGGACGAAGTGCGGTTTCTGACGCCGCCCAGGCGCACGTCCGCGGTCGCCGCGCTCAATCACGCGCTGGCCAGCGTTCAATCGCCGCTCGTTCACGTGCTGGCGGCCGGATGTGTCGTTGGCGAAGGTTGGACGGACGCCGCGCTCAGACACTTTTCGGATAAGCACGTCGCCGCGGTCGTCCCCTGGGTTTGGAATGCCGCCGAGCCAACGAAACTCCTCGCCGCGGGTATCGGCTACCATCGCAGCGGGCGGCGACACCTGGTGGGCCATGGTGCTGCGGGAGACGGATACCAGTCGCCGGCCACCGTGATTGGCCCCGCCGCGTTTGCCGCGTTCTATCGCCAAACCGTGCTCGAGTTCCTCGGCGGATTCAGCACGAAGCTCACCTTGCGGCAAGCGGATGCCGACCTGGCCCTGGCGGTCCGACACGCGGGATTCCGCATCGCCGTTGAGCGCGGGTCGAGCGTCACGGCGCCGGCGGATGTTGACGCCCCGCTGGGCTCGCTTAGCGACGCGCTGGCCGAAGAGCGGCTGTTCTGGCGAAATCTGGAGAAAGCGTCGCTCGGCGCGCTGGTTTCCCACGCCGCGGTTGCGGCCTGGGACTGTGCGCGAGAATTGCCGCGGCCAAGTGCCTTGGCCCGCCTGGCCGGTCGAGCCTGGGCAAACCTCGAATTTGGCAGCCACGCCCGGCGCCGCCTGCGCCTCGCCGAACTCAAGACGCACGCGCTCAGCACTCCCGAGCGACCGAAGTGCCTGGAGAACATGCGCATCGATACGTCACATCGCGCGCCCGGGCGAACCGAGCAGTCGCAGTCCGTTCGAACTCGAACCGGCTAGCCTTAGGCTGCTTCGTCGTCGCTGAGTTGGCCCTTGCCGGGGAACACCAGTTCGCGCGTCGCGTGCAATAGCTTCACATCGTGCTCGCCCGGATGATCCGCGGCCAGCTTGGCTTCCAGTTGGGCCAGCAGGTGCTTGCCCTCCGGCCAGCGAACTTCCATCACGCGGCCGCACTCTTCCAACAGCTGATACACGCGAGCTCGGGTCACGCCCATCTTCTTGGCTTGCTGGCGAACGCTTTGTGGGCCGTCGTTGATGCCCAGTCGTCCCGCGCTCAACTGATAGATCGTGTCGCCGGCGTCGATCTGAATCTGATTGAGCAGCGGAATGGTCAGGTTCTCGCGAACCTCCTCGGGCGAGGGAACGCCGCCGTCCAGCAGGACCTTGGCAATCCAATCTTCAATCGGCTGCACGAACTTCGGTACGATCTTCAGTGCGAGGTGCGGGCTCGTGCCGGCGTTTTCCAGCATCTGATGGGCGACGTAAAACACTTCCAGGACCACGCGGACCCGCTTTTCGCCGTGCGTCTTGAGCTGGCGAATTTCGGCTACCGTGTGATTGACATAGAACTCCAGCGGCGTGTGCCAGATCACGGTCGGCAGTGCCTGGAGCGTGGGAGCCAGGCGACCGAGCTTCTCACGACCGACACCGTGTTCGACCACGGTCTCTCGCCATTGCGACCAAAGCGCCTCGGATACGATGGTCGGGTCAAAGCCGATGGCCTGTTTCCTCGGCTTTTCGCTCGCGGCTTTCTTGTCAGAGAGTTCCGCCAGGCCAAACGGCGCGGCCGGCGGGTGATCCTTGGTGGCCCGGGATAACAGCTTGACTAGCGAGCTGATTTTCTTCTGGCCGATGCCCGGAGTAGCCGACAGTTCCTCGAACGGTGTGGCCAGCAAATCCTTGATCGTGCGGCCCAGGAATGCCAACGGCAAGCGGCGGTCGTTGGGCAGCGCCCAGTAGGCTAGCGGCTTTTCCAGCCGATCGGCGAAGCGTTCGTCGAGCAGTGTCTTGCGCAGCGACTGAAAGCTGCTCACGATTTTGTAATCTTCGACCGAAGTCACCTTATTCGTCTTCATGCATTTAACTCCCTCCCGCGACTCCCAGAATGGTTGCGGGAAATTAGTGGCCGACGTTCCATTGCCGCGCCAAAGCTTGTGCCTCAACTCTGTGGTTCATGCAGTGCGGAGAATCATCCGACTTCACGTCTGCATGTGCCGCACCCCACGAGGATGCGGACACGGGCGGACCATCACACCGACAGCTCCAGCCAAGGCACCCAGTCGGGTGTCCAGGCGAAACCGTTGATTGTTGTGGAAGCCGGAAAACTAAAAAATTATGGCTACTAAGGCGGGGGGCGCTGTGCTTCGTCGCGGTGGGAATTCCGTTGCAGTGCTGGGAGTCATTCCTCGTTCCCGACCGACCCCTCGCTGTTAAATCTTCTTTACGAAGATTTCTTGCTTTCTGTTCGAAACCACTCAAACAAAAAACTAAGAGCTGGTGGTCGTTCTGCACCCATCGGAGGTTGCAGCTGCCCATTGCGCGGGCGTCTGCGCCGAGCCACCCGCAAGCGGCTGCAACCAACATGAACGCGTAAGCATTCTCACCATATGCCCCTGAGTCGTCAAGATAACCGACCCGCGCAAGATTCACCCCGCCACCCCCAACGTACGTTTAACCATCGATCTAGCAAAAGCTTACGTCCAGGACTGGACATGCTATTGCGCACTTAAATTGCGCAAATTACCAATTTTGGCGGCTTGACTAATGCGCACCAGCGCAAATGTCCAGTCCGCGATGCCGCCCTCTAGAAGACGATTAGCTGCCGGTCACTAGCTAATGTCGTTTGCGCAAAAATTTTGCGGGCCTGCTCCAGATCAACTGGCGGTTCGCCAGCCATTGGATCGAGGTGCACCAGCACCAGGTGACTGACGTCGGCCGCCGCGGCCAGTCGCGCCACCTCACTGAGCGAGCTGTGTCCCCACCGTGCCGCCTGTTCGGCCAGCGCGTCGGGGAAGTTGCATTCGTGTACCAAAAGATCGACGCCCTGGATCGCTCCCAGATACCCGGCCGTCGCCGTGGCCGTGGTGTCCGTAACATAAGCCATCGACTGCTGGGGCCAATCGAGCCGAAAGCCGACCGCGCCGCCGGGATGCTCGACGGCGAAGTGCGTCAAGCGGCCGCCTTCCGCCAAAGGAACTTCCGCGGCCAGGACGCGAAACTCGCACGGCGGCGTGGCTGGGAACAATGCCTCGTGGAGCAGGTGCTCGCGCACTGCGGCCAGTTTCTCGGCCTGTGCGTGCACGGTAATCCGACGCAGCGGACGCGCTCGAATCACGTCAAACAGATACGTAATCCCCACCACGTGATCCAGGTGGGCATGCGTCAGAAAGATGTCGAGCTGATCCGTACACAGATGCTCCCCGACGCGATAGAACCCGGTGCCGGCGTCGAGCACGACTCCCACTTCGGGCAGCATCAGGCAGGCCGTTTGGCGACGGTCGCTGGGATGATACCCGCCCGTACCAAGCAAATGCAGTTTCATAGCGTCGTGCTCGCCCAGCCGAGCGAACTTGTTCTGCGTCGTGTCGCCATGAGCAATCGTAGCACGGGCCGGCGACCTTCGCAGCAGCGAAATCGGCCTTGCTGACTTCCGGCGTGCCGGAACTACGGCGAAGGAACTGTCTGCTGCCGGGGGAACAGCCCTTCCAGCCGCTTGCCAAGCTCGTTTTGCAACACACCCCGGGTCAGGTTCTGCACCAGGCTGGCCGTCAGTTGCCGCAGAGCCCCGCGGTCAAGCTTCGGTTTGCTCAGCGTACCGCCGATCGGTAGTTGCAGAACCTGGCCTTCCATGCTTCCCAGCGACAGATCGCGGCCGAGCAGACTGGCTTGCAACGGCACTTCGGCGGTCATCGAGAGCGACTCGTCGTCGAGGCCAACCGAGCCATAGGTCGAGATCTGCATCGTGCCGAGGGTGAACTTTAAATTCTTGTGATAGATTCGCCGCTGCACCATCCGGAACTCGATGTCCGTAGTGTCGATGGCCATCAAGGCGCCGGACTGGTCGTTCAGAGGTTGGAAGTTTCCCTTCTTGAGCACCGTGAACAGCTCATTCACGAGCACCACGAATTCCTTCGCCACGGGGCCGGGTTTTACCTGCGCATGAATCGCCATGTGCCCTGCAACGTCGCCCCCCTTGGGATCGAACAGCGGAATTCGTCCGCCGTCCATGTTCACGCTGAAGCGGCCGTCGGCCACGGTTGTCTCCGCCACAACGGGCGCGATGAACTTCAGTCCGCGCTTGCACATCTCCGGCGTCAGGTGAATGTCGGTCAGCACGGGTCCGCGCGGAATGTAGAGTTCAGCCGGCGCCGGCGAGAAGCGCAGCGAAGGGGCGAACGTCAGCCGGCCTTCGCTCACTGCCACATCCAGCGGCTGCACGCGCACTTGACCGTCGACGAGATTCGCCACGATGTCGCCCGGTCCCATCGCGAAACCGTGCATGGCCACGCCCGTCCAACCCACGGCGGCCTGCCCGCTCACCGTGCGCCACGAGTCGGCCAGCGTCGGACTTCCCGTCAGGCGGCCCGCAAGATTGAACTGCCGGCTCTGCTTACCAGTAATCTGGCCGTTTTCGCCGATCAGCGGCCGCCACACCGCGGCGAGCTGTTGCCAGTCGTAGTCCAGCGTGCCATTGAGATTGATCTCGCCCCCTTCGCTCGACAGCGGCACCACGCCCGACGCGCGAGCGCTCATCGCGGCGGCCGAAAGCTGCGCCTGTTCGAGCTTCAATTCCTCGGTCGCGGGCCGATAGGTCGCCAGCGCCGCCAGCGTGATCCGCGGTTCTTGCCACGTCGCGCTGTTGCTGCCCGTGCCCGGCTGCGTCAGATCGACCAGCACGAGTTGATCGACAACGCCGTCGATCCGGGCAGTGGTCGAACTGGCGTCTTGCTTGAGTTGTGCCTGCCCAGCCACGCGACCGGACATGCGCCACGAAGACGCGAACTGCGGGTTGTGCCGCCAGCGATAGAGTGTGGCCACGTCCGCGCCGAACTGCGCCGTGCCGGCATCTAATAGCCAGCGGCCTTCCTCCGACTGCCGCAGCTTCGCCCCGTTCAGCACCGCCGCCGTGGTTCCGGCGGTAAGCCGCGCCGCGGTGACTTCCGCTTGTTGCGACTTCCGATCCAGCTTGGCTTGCAGTGTGAGCGAGACGGTCGGCTCCTGGACGAACCATTCATTGCCAACCGCGCTTAAGCGTACGATCTCGGCCGTGGCTTGATCGATCTGAATCGCACTGGGCGAAACGCTTGCCTGCGCTTGCAACTTGCCGCTGCCGCTGAGCGCCCAGCCGGTCATTCCCAGGCAGGCTTCCAATCGCGGCGCCCAAGGGGCAAGTTCGCCTTGCCAGGCACATGCAATCGGCCACGGCGCCGAAGCCGGATCCACCACCGGCTCCCGCAACTGCGCCGTCAATCGCTCGGGTCCCACGTCGACGGTCACGATGCCGCGCTCGATGCGTTTGAGCGCCTGCTGTTCGAACTTGCCACCCAGCTCGAGCGTTGCCACCAGTTTTGGCTCGAGCCAAGGCTGACCGCCCGACACTGGCACAAACTGAAAGTCGCGGGCTTCGAACCGTCCGCTGGCCGTAAACTGATCGCCTTCTTCGCGCTTTAGCTTCAATTGCGCCTCGCCCGTTCCGGCCAGTTGCATATCGCTTAAATCGGCAAACTGCTTCAGCTCTTCGACGAGCCGGGCCAGATCGAAGTCGGCCTTTGCCGAGAGGTCGTTCAGGCTGCCCGCCGCATTGGCGTGCAGAAAGCTCGACGTGCATTCCGCCCGATCGATCACGATGCCCGATGCGCCCTGCCGTGCGGCAAAGTCGATCGCCAGCGGGTTTTCCCAGACCAACGCCTTTCCGTTCGCGTTGGCGCCCAGATGGCTTGCATCGATCTGGCCGCTCCACACCGACTCACCGTCTTCGTGCCCGCCGGTCATCGCCAGGCGAATCTTGCCCGAGGTGATTTCGGTTCCCTCGCGAATCCTGAGCGTTTCGGGAAGCACCTTGGCGACGGCAACCAGGTCTACCTCGCCGTTGATCTTGTACGTCGAATGCGTGAGCGCCTTGAGTCGATCTTCGGCCGTGAGATCGTCCATCTTGGCGCTGCCGGTCAGCTCGAAGTTGCCGAGCTCGCATTTGACGCCGAGCGATTCAATGTCGACGACTTCGCCTTCCTGCACCAGGTGGCAGGGGATCTCGACCCGTTCGAGCTCGATCTTGTCGCGGCCGATCGCGTCGGCGGCGAACGTCAGGTTGGTGATGACCGTCTCGCCCTGAATCGAAGCTTCGCCCGCCTCGGCCAGTTTGCCCCATGCGCCATTCAATCGCGTCGAAAGCCGGCCGGCCAGTTCCGCGCCATCAACGACGCGCCGCAGCACCGGGTCGGCGATCTCCATGGGAACCTGCGTGCACTCGCTCACCACCTTGCCGCTGGCGAGCGCGTTCTTGCCGTCGTCAGAGCGCTGCGTCTCGAGCTGCACGTTGAACTTGCCCGAGTTGTCGCCATCGATCAGGTTGCCGCTGGCCGTGAGCATGATCGGCTGCTGACTGTCGGCGACCGCGCAGCTCACGGTCAGCTTTTCGACCTTGAACGAACGTGCCGCCGGAACGTCGTTGATCTCGACCGTGCCGTCCTGAATCCGCACGTCGATCGCCACCTTGGCATCCTCATCACGCGCAATCAGCTTCGCGAGCGCACGCTCCAGGTTGGTGTCCTGTTCGTTGCAGATCACATGCAGCGAGGGCTGGTCGATGTGTACGACACCCACGTCGCCCATATCGAGCAGCAGGCCGAGCAGCGACTTGTCCAGGCGGACTTGCTTGACTTCGGCCATCACGCGGTTGTCCGGATCGCGCAGCTCGAGGTCGTCGATCACCACGCTTGAAAACCAACCCAGCGACAGCGAACCCAGCGAGAGCGAGCCGTCGAGTTCCATGGCCGAGGCCGGCAGCGTGTTGCGCAGCGAGGTCTTGGCAATAATCGTCGGCGCCAGGAAGATCGCGAGCATCAGCAGCGCCACCATCGCGATGCAGCCGTTGCGGAAGGCCCGGCTCTTGCGCGGCGGCGACTCGACCTCGGGTTCGTCGATCAATTCTGCGTGGCGTTTGCGGCGGCGGTTCACCGTAGACATCCTTTACCTCGGCGATCTTGGGGGGCGGCTGAGGGCCGGTCCGCCAGTCAGTTTGTACCAGCCCAAGCGGATTCTACCGCTCCCTGGCCGCTCATGCAGCGGCAGTCGGCCGCACCCCCAGCAGTGGCCCGCCGTGGAACTCGGCCGGGCTGTTCACTAGAATCGGCAAAGGAGACTCGGCCGGTGCCGCGGAAATGTGGGCGTAACGCCCCCGCCTCGGACATTGCGTGCCTCCGGCAGCGGACCGCTGGCAGCGGGTGCCCTGGCCCTTGTCCCAACAGGTGCGGCCGACAAAAGACACTTTCGAGGATTCCCACGTGGCTCAGCTTCCCGCGTTCTTCCGGCTCAAGCAGAAATTTGCAGCCCCGCGCGTCGCGGACATTCCCGGCGAAGTCCAGCGGCAGCTCGCCTCGCTCGACCTGGGTCGGACCATCAAGCCCGGTGATAGCGTTGCCATCACTGCCGGCAGCCGCGGCATCGCGAACATTGCCGTGATCACCAAGGCGATCGTCGACCACGTGAAATCGCTCTCGGCCAAGCCGTTTGTCGTTCCGGCCATGGGCAGCCACGGCGGCGGCACGCCCGAGGGGCAGCTCGAAGTGCTCGACTCGTACGGCATCACCGAGGAGTTTCTCGGCTGCCCGATCCGCTCCAGCATGGAGACGGTGATCGTCTGCCAGACGGCCGAAGGCTTCGACGTGCATTTCGATAAGCACGCTTTCGAAGCCGACCACGTGCTGGTCAGCAATCGCATCAAGCCGCACACCAATTTCGTCGGCGATATCGAAAGCGGCCTGATGAAGATGATGCTCATCGGACTCGGCAAGCACGAAGGGGCCAAGGTCTATCACCGCGCGATTCAGGATTACAACTTCGGGCAGATCGTCCGCAGCGTCGCCGGCCGCGTGCTCGAGTCGTGCCGCATCGCCGGTGGACTGGCCATCGTTGAGAACCCGTTCGACGAGACGGGCTACATCGAAGCCATCGCGCCAGGCAATTTCGAATCGCGCGAGAAGGAGCTCCTCGCGATGGCGAAACGCTTGCTGCCGCGGCTGCCGTTCGAGGCGATCGACCTCTTGGTCATCGACGAGATCGGCAAGAACATCAGCGGCACGGGCATGGACACCAACGTCGTAGGTCGCAAATTCAACGAGCATCGCCCCAGCCGCAATGAGACGCCCAAGATCAAGCGAATCATGGTTCGCGGCCTCACCGAAGAGACCCACGGCAACGCCACGGGTATCGGGCTCGTCGAGTTCACCACCAGCCGGGCGATCGCCCAGACCGACATCCAGAAGACGCGGATCAATTGCATCACGGCCGGCCACGTGACCGCCGCGATGTTGCCGGTCGACTTTCCAACCGATCGCGAAACGATCGAGGTCGCGCTTTCCACGCTCGGTATGGTCGCCGCCGAAGAAACTCGCATCGTCTGGATTCGCAACACGCTCGACCTGGTCGAGATCGAATGCTCCGCCGCGCTACTCCCGGAGTGCACGGGCCGCAATGAGCTCGAAGTCCTGACCGACCCGCGGCCGCTGCCGTTCGACGCCGAAGGAAACCTGCCGCTGGCGGGCGTGCGTGGGGTGCAGGGGTAAGAAGCTGCAATAAACACAGAGGAACACGGATAGACGCGCGTGTTGCCGTCAATGTCGCTAATAGGTCATTCTCCAGCGCTTCCCTCAATACAGCGCAAAGCGAAAGCAACTCGCTCGAGCAGGAAATCTCCAAAGCTGTCGGCGACATGGCGTGGATTGTCTCTACCGCGAGGGACAGGCTGCCAGAATTCCATGACTGGACATTCTCCGGTTTCGTCACGTTGAGAGGTATCTATCACGTATTCTCCTCCGTCGCCAGTCGCGGCGACGATGATGAATTCGTGTGGTAGTCCGTTCTTACGTTCCTCTGAAGTCAGCCATACGGCGTCAGGAACTCCTGACGGGTACCGCGGGTCCGTCTGCAGAATGCCGTAAAATTCAGTAGGGCCAAAACTTCCACACCCGAACGCCAGCAAAAACTCGCGGTACGACGGCGGAAATTCAAGCCCGAGCGTAGCTTCGCATTCTTTGATGCGAGCCTCCGGCTGAGGTTCGGCAAAGTGCGCATCCGCCAAGTGTGACTCAACTATTGCCTTTGCTTTACAGACTGTTTCAGAACTCATATTCATTACTCGAAGTCTCGTGCCCTGAACTGCCAATATTCAACTCTCCAAGCGTCAAATGCATTGCGATCAATCCCCGATGGCATTGCTCGCGGGTTAATGTGAATTGTATCGAATCGTGGGGAAGGTCATCTCGCCAGTTCGACCATACCGCGATCACTTCGCGTGCCAGCCAGACTTCCAGCAAGTAACGCATTCCCTGGGCCGTTGCCGGCGGCATGCCCTCGTCGTCGTAGTCGACAACTGCTCGGGAATTGAGTTCAGGCGATGAATTCGCGGTTGTAAAAACGGTTTGCTCGGAATCCTAGGCTTCGAGTCCGAGAATGACATCTCTAAGAGTTATGGAGCATCGCTGCAATGGGATTGCTCAAATCGCCCTGGCATTGCTAGGCATCAATCTTCCGTCATTCGCACAAATCAAAGGCTTGTTGGACCGCTTCCCCAATCTGTTTAGCACTCGCATCCAACGGCAGGGTAATCGGCCCTGCGGTCGCTGCGTCGTAACCCTGCTTTGGACCAGCGTTACGCGTGGGCGAGATCCTGTACGACTCGTGGTCGGCGATAACATCAACGTATGGGGCATTTCTCGTGAACTGCCCCCAGCTCTTCACGCCCGCCAATTCCAACATCGGTTGAAAGTGGGAAGCGAACTCAGTCGGATGAGGAACGCTATCCGTCACGGTCTGGATCGCTTCGAGGCAAACTTGCCCCAGCTGAGCGGCCGATTCGATACTGATTCGGCGATACGGCGCCGTCGCAATCAAGACCCCTGCCGTCGTCCGGGTCAGGCCATGGAAATACCAATCATCGTTACGCTTAAATACGGCGCAGCCCTTCATTCTAGATACTCCACATATTCCACGACCACTCCCTTGAGTTTACCGTACTCAATGGCATCAAGAAGTGCGAGCCACTGAGTGGGGGTCGTATCGCGAGGAATTGCCAGTAGCAGTCGCCTCTCAACAATCATGTCCGCGGTGACTACGACGCCTAGCCGAGTTCCGCGTTTGAAGTCGGCGGCTTTATCAATGTACGTCTTTACTCTTCCCAGCAATGCGGATTGGCTTGTGTAGCTGTTGAGCCAAGTATCAAGCGACTTAATGCTCGTGGCAACACCATTCTCAAAGCGATCAAACGTCGGGAAGCCTTGTGGCAAATTCATCCCCAATGGTCCCTCGGCGATAAGGCCTCGGTCCCCCGGCCCTTTGCTGTCCCAAATGCCACGCTCATTCACGAAGTCGGCGTGCATTTCGTCTTCAATTGTTCCGCGTAGTGCATCCTGTTCAGCGTCGCTGCCTTTACGGAGATTCTCCCGGACTCGCCCCGGATGTGGGTCGAATTCGTTGTCGACGACATTAAGCCTTGTGTTCAAGTCCGCCGAGTCTCCCACTGACCGAACTGCCTTTAACGCCGTCAGCCCTTGCATGATGACCACGCCGGCGAAGACAAAATCGGAGTTCAGGCCGGCTGCTTGGATTAGGGGCGGCAGCCCATAGGTGGTTGCGACAAGGACCGCGCCTTGAATCGCCGCCTGTTTGATGGCGGCCTTGATCGCCATGCGGAGCGAGAACTTGACTCCTTGCTTGATCGCTTCTTTCGCCGCTGTCTTGACGGCGCCCACAATGCCTATCACAGATTCAAGAATCGTGATCGAGATATCAGTCCAGTAAGCGACCTTGTAGGTTGTGTCGACTCGCTTCACCACGCTGTCCAGGGCGTGTCCAACCTCGGCCCGTGCCCTGGCAAGCGCGTTAAGTTTTGAAGAGGGGAGATCGAACAATCGCGAAGGCAAGTCGCCCGCGATCTTCAGCACTAACTGTTCCATCTGCCAGCCGACGTACCAGTTCGCCTTGATATACGCCAGCCAGGTTCGTTCGATATCAATCAGCGCCTGCACGTACTCGTCGTGTGCTGCGCGCACGCGGGCGATGTTCGGCTCCAGGGCATCAATACCATCGTCCGGCAATTGGTCCGCGTTTTGGGCCAGCGATCCGAGCGTTTGCAGTTCGCGGCAGGTCGCGAGCATCTTCTCTCGCGCGACGCGAGCCAACTCTTCCAGCTTGTTCTCCCACTCGCCATCGCCCCACTCAAACGGCTTTGCGTAAAAGCCCGGCAGTCCCAGCCGGCCGCGCACCCGCGTGCGTTCCGCATCCGACAGCTCCGGCCACGATGGGTCCAGTTCCGTCTCCGGCTGTTCCACGGCGTGGTCTGTCGCCACCTGCATCGTCGCCCATTGGCTGATGTACGCGAGCAACGCCTCTTCGCTCTCGGGCGTCATGTAGCGGCCCTGAAATCGCTGGCCTGCCGCGAACGAGTGAAAGCGTTCGTGCCACTGCTGCGTCGGATGGTTCTTGAGCCCGTAAAGAAAATCACTCAGCTCAATCGAGAAGTTGCGTAGCTCGCGCCCCATCTTTTCGAACCACAGGTTGCGGATGTCCGTGAACATCTGTCGCAAGGCGGGATAGGCTCGATCCATGGCAGTGCGTCCGCGAGGAAGTTCCCGCTGGGCAACAAAAAAGGCCCGCTGCCAAGAGCGTTCGAAGACGAACGCCCAAGACAACGGGCCCGCGCGAATACCCGAAGGCCCCGCTCGATACCCAATTGGGATCAGTTGACCGTGAAACGATGGCTGCGGCTGCAGGGCGGTATATGACGCCTCAGGTTAATCCGTCCTGTCGATATCCAGTTTGCCGCTGATCGGCAACTGAAAAAAAACTGAGCCCGCCGTGTGGCGCGCCGCTCTCGCCGAATCGTGCCATCAACTAGCGGAATCGCAGCCAAGGCCCGTGAAATACACGAATCTTGCTCGCCCGAAGTGTGACTCATCATGCGCACCGCATCCACACTGTCTCGCAGTGGCTCACTTTTGGCACTTTAAATGTGGCCAGGCTTCGGCTTATGCTCGCCAGTGTTGATGAGCGATGGATTCTTGGTATGCAGATCAGTTCGGAAGGGGAGTAAATCGATGGACGAAGTACAACGCGATGAACCTGAGAACGAACTCGCGAATCCGTCAGAGGTGCTCTTGCCGCTCGAGTCGGTCGGGCCCTTGTCGGCCGAGGATGATGTCGTTGCGGCGGACGAATTCGCTGGCATTGCAACGCCGCTGGAGATTGAGTTCAGCGGGCCCGGCGAATCGGAGGAGCTACTGGCGCAAGAGATCGAGGGGCTCAAGCAGCTTGAACCGCTGGAAACGAATCTTCGAATCGAGCCGTCGGCCGGTGATGTGCCGCTGTCACCGCAGGAGGCCGTGTTCGGCAAAGCACTGGCGCCGGGAAGGCTCAATGTCGGCTTTCAGCCGCACGCTCGCAAAATTCCAATCGCGTACGAGCCGCAGCCGTCGTTCGAAACGCCGGAGGACGTGGCTTCGCCAATCACTCAACTGCCGGGCCGACCGGATGACGGCGCAGGGCAGATTCGTGACATGGTCTATCGCCACGGCGACTCCGAGAACGGACCGCGCGTCCAGTTGCTTTCGGATTCGCGACCCGCTCAGGAGCCTGCCCAGCAATCGTCGGTCAGCAGCGGTGCCAGCGACGAGCCGACCGCTCCAGGAGACCGCGGACAAACCTTGCCGCGACTTCTGATCACCGTCTCAATGGCCAACACTCGTTCGGTATTTCAGGACTGCATTGAACGCGCAAGTAAAACGCTGGGCGCGAAGTTTCATGCCGCCTGTCAGGCCACTGTGAACGACTATGCCCGCGACCGCCGGGCTGCCGAACGCGCGGCCAACCGCTACGGATGAACTTCGGTGGATGGAAGATGAAGAGAACCACAGATGAACGCAGATCGACACAGATGCAGAAGGGAGTAGCCTGAGTTGAGCGCCGATTGTTTTCCGTCGTGCCGTGGTGTCGTCGTAGTTCTAGTCGTATTTGTTTCCGCTCGTTGAGTTACGCATTTCCATTGGTCCCTTTCTGATCTGTACCCATCCGTGTCCATCTGTGGTTCTGTCTTTTCGTCACCCAACTAATCACATGACCAGCACCTAACAACCAAACATCAGGGTATTGATTGGGGCCTCGCTCACCGATGGAGCGGGGTATTCGATTGGGCCCGTTGCCTGAGTTGCCGCTTCGGCGGTGCTTCTGGCAGCGGGCCCTTTTTTTGTGCGCTCACAGAAGCGCAGCCGAGGCACGCATGATCGAAGCCTACATGAATGCGACGCTGGACGTGCTGCGGCTTGCCGGGCAGATGTTCCTGCGGCGCATGGACGACCAACTGCGCTGGTTCGCCGAAGATCTGCACGACTTTATCTACGATCTCGACCGCAATCCGCGCCGCGACTGGCGCGAGCGATTCGACGCTTTCCTGGCCGACCAGACCGCCCGCAGCCGCGAGATCACGCCCGAGAGCCGCAGGGAACTGATCGCGTATCTGGAGATGTGGGAGCGGAATGTCTACGGCGGTCCGCCGGAACCCAAGCCAGTACTGCAAACGGCTATCACGCGCGTCAAGGAACGGACTTTGGTATCTCGAACGGCGGGGCATGTACCTCAGATTGTGCCGCCGAGGAAATCGACGGTTCGGAAGCTACGACGCTCCGACATGTACCGCCCGCCAGCAGAAAGGGAGTTTTACCAAAAGCTCGCGGAGGCGCGACGGCTGCTCGCGGAAATGGATCGCGCTGTCGGGCTGTTCGCCCAGAAGCTCGATGCGGCCGGAGATGGCGAATCGATCGAAGTCGATGCGGATCTCGATGCGATCGAAACCCTGATTTGGATGCACAACAATGTGCTGGAATCGGCGCGTGACCTTTGGCTGCGCGAGGATCTCGGGGGCGATACGTTCAATCAGCTAGCACTCATGAGCGATCCGACGTCGGTCGGCCTGCCGCGCTTTATTGACGACGACCAGCCTCGGCGGGCGAAAGCGCAGTGGGAGAGAATCTCCGCCCGTCTCGACCAGCGGATTGCGTTTCTAGACAACGTGATCTTCGCGATGGAGGTGATCGAGAAGATCGGCATGGCCGCCAGCTTCGCGCTGGGTTTCGGCGTCGTCATCAACGCTGGCATTCAAGGCGGGAAAGTCGTGCTGGTCAAGACGGTGGCCAAGATGGCAGCCTCGGTGGCCATCAGCGCAGTCGTTGGCAAAGCGACAGGCGCGGCACTCAAAGCAATCGGCGTCGAGGAAGAGACGGTCGAGAAGGTCCAGAACGCTGTCGAGTTGATCTCCTGGCTCTTGATCCTGAGGCGGATGAGGCTGCTGCGCTCACGGCCAAACGTTTCGTCAAGTCCCGCACAATCGACTACTACCACGACTGCGACCAGTTCGTCGCCGCCCCGTCAGCCTCCTAAGAAATCAGATCGTGCCGTTAGCACTCAGGGGGGAGATCCCGAGACAAATGCAGCCAAGGCGAGATCTCAACCCTATGGACCTCCACGAAAGAAAACATATCCGGAGATCGAAGGGAAGCTCGATAAGCCGCGTACCAAGCACCACGAATTCTTGCAGGAGACGATCGCTCAAGAAATGCGGGCGACTGGAGACTATGTTCGCATAACGAGGCGCATGCGTCTGAGCAAAATATCAGGGGTCAAGCATAGTCCCGACATCGAACCCGATAATATCGGAGTTCGTCAAGATGGTAGGATAGACGTGTTCGAGATTCTCAGTCCGTCGCAGACTCGAGAACAACTCGAAGCCAAACTTGAGCTCGCGTTTAGCCAACTTCCCGCGTACCTGCGTGGTGCGTTTAGAATCATTGATCCTAAAGATGCATTCAAATGAACTCTACCGATACAATCGATTCGGCAGCTCTCTTCTTTGAGCCTCAGCGGGAAGCCGTAGTTGCGGGGGCGTTGGTAACCAGAATTGTCGAGGCATGCGATGTGGACTCGGCGCGGCCGCTCTTGTTCACCGCCTCCGGAGGCGGATTTCAACTCGATGACTGCTACTTGTACTCAGACGATGCCAACGGCATCGAGCTTTGGGACACTCCAATACCGAACCGCAAGAAAGAACTTTTGGAAGCCCTGCGGAGCGGCGCTATTACTAGCATCTCCTTCAATGTGCCATTGCAGGCGGCCATGTGCCGTTCCGAATGGAGATTCAACTTCTATGTTCATCCTGGATTCGGAAGAATCTACTGGGGCACGTTAGCGAGCCCAAAGGCTAAGAGGGAGCTGTTGTTGGAGTCGTTCGAAATCGCTAGCCGCTTCTTTGATGTGCGCTATGGCTTCGCTTACTCGATGCCTTTGCGTGACGAACCTGATTGCTATGCCTATGGGTCGCCAAGATTGAACTTCGCTGGCCTTCGGCAGTGGTTGACGATGCGATCAACGGGAGCGGATGCGCCACTGGCAGCGGATGAGTGTTGGAGACGCGAACTTGAGGGCCCAAAACGCCATTTGACAGGACTTTTTAGAGATGCCTATCCATTGAATGTAGTCTCGTCGGCACATGTTCGGCGGGCGGCTTTGGAATCAGCCGGTATCGGCTCACTCGAGCAACTAGATGAGAGCCGTTGGCTATGGGAGATCGACGAGGAGTATCTCAGCGATGCGAGTGCCTACCTGGCAAAAAACCAATCGCTCGTTCGGCAGTACTATACTTGAATCATTCGCGCTGCTCCATGCGTCCACTCGATAGTCGACGAGCGATTCACGCCATCGAAGTGAGGATTTTCGAATGAGCGCCGACACGTGTGTTGTGATCTACGGCCTTTCCTTCGAGCTCAACGACGACGAGATTCAAGCTTGCGAATTGCGCAAGGATCCAAGAATGCTGGCCGCGCGAAGTGCCGGCTTACAGCACTACTGGGGAGCCTTTGGAGTCGACGGCGAGCGATACCTGCTGTTCGTGGGACTATTGCTCGGCATTTTTGGTCCGGAGCACCAACTAGCAGCACAGTATCCGTCAGCTGCGCTGCAGACGGCGCTTGCGGAAACGAGCAGCAAACTGAAGGCGGGCGGCTTTGAAGGGGACCCTCATTTGTTTATTGAATATGCGGTCGATCAGTAGCTGTCCACGTTACCGATCACTCCGTTGCAATCGCCCGCGATTGGCAGTCACAATGATGCCATGCTTCGAAGGCGAACAGGCAATTGGCAAGGACTTCGAAAACTACCTTCGATACAGTCTCGATTGCGCTATGCAGAGCTGAGAAACACTGCCATGAATTTGTCGATCAGATGCGCCGAACGATCCTCGACGAGAATATGCAAACCTATCGAGAGCTGTTCGCAACGAAGGAACTTGCGAAGGTCTCAGGCCCCTATTGGCGATGCGCTTTGGAATTCTACGGTCGTCTGAACGACACGGATCGCAAAGTTCTCCTCAGTATCGTCCGACAAACGATTGACGGAGCGACCTGGTTGCCTGGCCAGAAAGGACGTTTTGTCCTGTCCGACGGGCAGAGTGCCGTGATGCTCGTGGCCGCCAGGCTACGGCGACTTGCAGATCTCTTTCTTGCGGCGGAGGAAGAATCCGAAAGCTCGAATTGACATTGTAACGGCCACGTATCGGCGTCAGTAGCGAGCGGCGGATAAGGGACGAGGCCATAGCATGGGCCGCAGAATCACCAAGTCTGAGTTTCTCGAGGTGGTACATAACGAGGTGCCAAAACACTTTGCTGATGCAGGCTTTGTTCTCAAGATGCCTGCCGCCTACTGGCGAAACGTCGGCGCGGTGGAACAGGGAATGTTCCTCTATCCAGATACGGACTTCACGCGAATCCATGTGCCCACCGGAGCCCATGTGCCTGCACTCGACAAGTACTTCGATATTATTTAGGGCGGTCACTACGGATCGCTGCTAGTCAGCCGCTGGCTGGGCGAGTTCAAGCAGCCGATCAAACGGTCAGACTGCTACTACTACTTCAGAAACCTCGACGATCTGCGTGGCGTCATCGCTCGTGTGCATCACGACTTCGTTGAACAGGCAGAGCCATGGCTGGCTCAGCTGGTGACGATTGACGATGTCGCCCGCGAATTTCACGCATTCCGGATCGCATCGAAGCCAGGTGAAGAAAGACCGCCCGACCCTTTCGGTTGGGCGATGTACGGCTGGTTGTTGCAGGCAGCGGGCCGAGAGTTGGAAGCGCGACCGTGGCTGGAGATGGCCTTGGAGCAGTTCAATAAGCCGGCATTCTATGCCAAGGGTATCCAGATCGTGCCCATCGGCACGCGCGGAGCCCGTCCTCTTCCGCGCACGCCCGAAGAACTGCGGACGATCGAACTCTTGAAGAATGATCTGGGAGTCGAGTGAATCCAGGTCGCCCGGTTTCCTACTCCACCTTCCCGCCCCGTCGCCCTTTCGTCGCGCTCTGCTTTGCTTTCCGCAATCGCGAGGCGTAACTCTCGGCCTCGGCTTCGGGCGCAAGCGTCTGATCGCGTGCCGCCAGCGGTCGATCGGATTTCACGGCAACGGCCACGTCGCCGGCGAGTTCTTCAGCGACATCTTCTGATTGCGGCTCGAATCGCGCGGCCGCTCGCCGCTCCGCCAACTCGCGATCGATTTGCGACTTGCGAGCCTGCAAACGTTCGAGCGCGGCGGCAGGCTGCTCCTGCGGGGTCTTTCCTCGCAGGCGATCGGCCAACCGCCCGGCCAGCACGCCAGCCCAGGCAAAGCTCACGATCACGCGGCGATTGAACACGTCGGCCAGGAACAACAGTCCTGCGGCAAAGGCCAGCCAGTGCCAACCATCCTGACGACTCGTCGCCCGCGGCAACCCGCCGCGAAACACATTAGCATCCTCAGGATCGGTGCCATCCGACGCCAGCGCGCCGATCACCGCTCCGCGTGTGCCGCCCGCGGGCGTGAGCGCCGCCATGTTCCGCAGCAATTGCACGTTGCTCTCGCGCTCGCGGAACTCAGCAGAGTAGGGGACGTTCACGCCTGCCCGCACGGGCGCATCGTTCGGTCCGCCGCTGACCGCCAGGAAGTAGCTGCCAGGCTGCATCGCCTGGGTACGGCCCACATATCGCCCCGGCGCGGTCTGCTCCAGTTCGAGCGGAATGGGCTTGCCGTCGGGGCCCAGCAGCGTGCCCGTCAGATCGAGAAAGTTGACGAATTTATCGTCGGCGTCGAGGGCCGTTACGACAACCCGAATCGCTCCGTCCTCGGCTTCGGCAAAGACGTTCAGCGTGCTTTGCTTGTCGGTCGGCCGCATCGTCCAGCGGACCATCTGCGTCAAGAACGGTTCGTAGCCGGACCACTGCGGCCAGGTCTTCGTCCAGCGCTGCCCGGCGTCGGTCGTCAGCGCCGTGGCCCGGCCCAGCCCGTATTGCCAGGTCGCGAGCACCGAGTTTCGATTGCCCGTCGGCCGCGGCGACATCAGCGGAATCTCGACCAGCGGGCTTTGCTTGGGGCTGGTCATCACGAAGCCCGTCATCGGCGGCAGGTCGCCCTCGATGCCGGCCAGAATCTCGTGGCTGGCGACGCGCTGCGGCCGAATGCCCGCGGCGTCTTCAAAGATTACCGGCCGCGAAACGCGCATCGCCTCCTTCATGAAGATCCGCGGGATCGCCCGAGCGTTATCGACCTGGTAATACTTGCCGCCGCCGGCGATGGCGATTTCGTTGAGTAGCTGGATCGCGGCGTCGGCACCCACGGCCACGGTGCTGGTCGTGATCTTCTGCTCGCGCGCGACCCTCGCCATGTAGGCAAAGTTGCTGCCATGCGTCTGGCCATCGGTGAGCACGATCATGTGTTTGACAGCAGAGTTCACCTGCCGGAGCGCCTGGTAGCCTTCCCACATGCCGGGCTCCATGTCCGTGCCGCCACCCGACTGCAGCCGTCCGATCCGCCGGAAGATCGCCTCGGGCGAATCGATTTTCGTGATGGGCACAATCCAGTGCGGGGCCGAGTCGAACGCCACGACGCCCACGTGGTCTTCGCGACTGAGCACCTTCACGGCCGCGATCGCTGCCGCTTTGCTCATTTCCAGCTTCTCGCCATCCATCGAGCCCGAGCTGTCGATCACAATCATCAGCGCGCCTGCGGGAACGACCTTGGCGTTCTTCACCTGAAAGTCGACCGGCATCGCCTTTTCGAGCGAGGTATTCGTCCAGCCGCCGGCCCCAAAGCTGTCGGGCCCGCCGATCACCATCAGCCCGCTGCCCAGGTGCTGCGTGTTCTGGGCGAGCAGATCGATCTGCTGGTCGCTAAAGGTGGAAAGCTGGTCGGCCTCGAGTCCGGTCGTGCGGGCCACGTCGGCCAGGATCACCAGGTCGAACCGCTGGAGGTCTGCCAGGTTGGCGAACAACTGGTTGCTCGACTGCACGACGACTTCGAGCTCGTTCCGGCGGAGCAGGGTGGCGAGCTCATCGAACTGACCGGCCTTGGTGAAGTCCTGGATCAGCAGCACTTGTCCCTTGCCACGAACGTGCGTGAACGCCGTCGACTGGTTGTTCTCGACCTGCGTGTCGCCCGCCGCTTCGTTCGGCACGAAGTTAGCCGTGTAGGTATAGAAATCCGCGGAATCGATCTCTTCCTGAAAGCTGAACACCTGTTTGCCGGGCGGCAGCGTGACTTCGCGATCGGCCAGCGTCTGCGTCTGACCGCCGGCGGTGCGGCTGATCCGCAGCCGGCCCGCGACGGGGTTATCGTCGCCGGCCTGCGCGGTGTGATTCATCACCACGCGAGCTTCGAAGGGCGTTCCCTGGCGAATTTCCTGGGGGAGCGAGATCTTCTCAACCGCGATCTCGCGCTCGCCGCCGCGGGCCACGGGCACCACGTCGATGCCAATTCCCAGCGAGGCAAGCTGCTGGGCCTGGGCCAGCGCATCACCGCTGGTTTCATTGCCGTCGCTGATTACCACCACGCGCTTGGCCGCATCGGCCGGAAACACGGCTTGCGCCAATCGCAAGGCTGCAGCCAGGTTCGTGGCGTTCGTGTCGATCTGCGTTTCAAATCTTCGCGGCAGGTGCTGCTCGCCCTGTAGCGGTGGCGATTCGACGGCCGCATCGCGACCGAAGCTGATGACACCGGCCCGATCTTCGCGCCGCTCGCTGGCGTCGCGCTTGGTTGCTTGTTGGATGAAGCCGGCGACGTCGTCCAATTGCTCAACGGGCATGCTCGCCGAACGATCGACGACATACAGCACCGCCAGCCGGTCGCTCGAACGCACGAGCTGCACCTCGGCCAGCGCGCCCACGACAAGTAGCACGAGCAAGCTGCGAAGCGCCAGGGCCATCCAGCGGCGACCGCGACCCATGCCGGCCAAGCTCCGCCGCCCGATCCACCACAGCAGCGGAATCACCGCCAGGAGCAGCAACCAGGCGGGTTCATCAAACGTGATGCGATAATCGAGCATGCGCTTCCGGCTCACGCACAGCGGGGGGCTGAGTCCAACGCCGGCCATCGCTCCAAGAGGGCGATTGGCCTCATGCTCGATTGTATTCGATCGGCTGGCAGTTGGCGCAATCCGCCCGGTCAGCGGGCGGAAAGGCGTCCCCGCTGCTTCATAGCCCGACGCGTGAGCGAGGCTTTTCTACCGGGGCGTCCTCGCTCACGCGTCGGGTTATGAGCGTCGGTGGGTGAGCCTTGCCACTATCCAGCAAGTCTTACAGATGGAAATTAAACGTTCGCATCAGGTACCGCCAGGCCCGCTTCCCCAGCGGTTGCCAATCGGCCGAAACCCGGGCCGTGCCGCGTAGTCCCTGCACCATCAGCCCGGTGCTGTCGTCAATCGCGGCTCGGGCCTGATACGAAGTGGTCATGGGGCGTTCCATGCCCGAGGGGTCCTGCTTGCTCATCAGCTCGCCGCCGGCCTTGCTCGAAAGCTGCCGCGAGGTGAACTCCATTTCGGGACCGATCTCAATGATCTGGCTCTCGTACACCACCCCAGGGATCGCGTCGAACATGATCCGCACGGGCTGGCCCGGACTGACGAATTCGATGTAGTCCTGCTCGATCACGATGTTCACTTCCCATTTGGCCGGATCGCCGATCTGGCAATAGAGCGTGGGCGGTTCGAGATAGGCCCCCAGGTTCGAACGCTGGAGCGGCGTGCCGCTCCAGCGGGGCAGTTCTTTCGCGGCGGCCGCGTCTTCGCGCTTGGGCATCGCCGGGGGCGGCAGCACTGTTCCGGCAATGGGCGCGGTAAGCGTCAGCCGTTCTCGATCTTCGTGCCGCTGCTGCAGAGTCTTGCGCGCGGCGGCCAGAGACTTTTCCAGCGCCGGGACGGCGAGCGCCGCGGCCGGGTTGGCAAACTGAAACTGCTCGCGGTTGAGCACTTCCAGCCGGACCGAGTCCTGCGCTACTTTGGCCTCCAGTTCGTTGATCTCCAGGTCGAGCGAAACGCTCGTGAGCTGCGCGAGCTTCTGATCCTGAGTTACTTTGGCGCCCGGTTTGATGTCGATCTCTTCCAGCACGCCGGCCACCTGCACGTACACCGCTTCCGCGTCGCGAGGCTTCAGCTCCAGCGGGCAAGTGACCTTGTACGGAAGCGGCACGAACAGCACGAAGGCCGCCACCGCCGCCAGCAATCCCAGCGTGACGAGGACATTCTTGCGTTTCACTTTGTGTAGCCTTCCGGGAATGTAGAAAAACTTGCCGACCTTGTAGAGCGGCATCACCACCAGCGTGCCGAGCGAGAGCATCGCCAGCATCTGGCTCACGACTTTCAGGTCATACGGTTCGAGCAACTGGTACAAGAACCACAAGATGCCGAACAGCACGAGCCACTTATAGATCGAGGCCGCCACCGTATACAGCGCGAAGAACAACTGGTTCCGCTGCGGCAGGAACGGATCTTCCGGCTCTTCCAGGCCTAGGCACCAGGCGCCCAGCTTGCGATTCAAAATCGTGCTGGCCTTCTGCCGCAGGTTGGGAATCTCGGTCAGGTCCGAGAGGATGTAGTAACCGTCATAGCGCAACAGCGGGTTGGCATTGAACACCACCGTGCTCACCGACGAGACGAACATCGTGCTCAGCGCAATCTGGTTGAGCATGCCGGGTTCGCTGAACCACCAGATGAACGTGGCGATCGAGGCGATGATGAGCTCGAAGTACATGCCCGCCGCGCCGATCACCGCGCGATGCCACTTGTTCGGCAGCATCCACGAGTCGGAGACGTTGCAGTACAGGCACGGCGTAAGCACCAGCAGCATCACGCCCATCTCGTGGCACTCACCGCCAAAATGCTTGCAGCTCAGCCCGTGGCCAAACTCATGGATGACTTTGGTAAGCGCCAGCGTGATCGCCAGGTAGACCCAGTTCTTGGCTTCGAAAAACTGGTGAAACGTCGGCAGCTTGTGCTGGAACGTTTCGAACTGGACGGTCACCAGCAGCGCCGCCGTGAGGGCCACCACCAGGAAGCACAGGAAGGCAGGAATCGTGAACAACCAGCCGAAGCGCGGCTCCAGCCAGTTCAAGATCCGATCGGGATCGATGCCCTTGAACCGCAATGCCAGGATGTTGCTCGCCGCCCCGGCGAATTCCTTCCACTTGCGTTCGGAGTGCCGTTTGCGAAGCTGGATCCCCTGGCCGGCCACGTTGGCAATCACCAGTCCGCTGCGATGCAGCATGCCGACGAAGTGCCCCAGTTCTTCGACCGTGATCTTCTGCGGCGGAAAGCGGCGCTCGAACTCGACCTTGATCTCGTCCAGGCTCGTCTGGCCGTCCAGCATCTGCAGGATCGCGTACTCCTCTTCCTGGAAGCGGAAGTACTTCAGCCCCACCGGCTCCTTGATCACCCAGTACACCTGCCCCAGGTACCGATGCTGCGCCGCCGTCAGGTCCGGCCGCATGCGCAGTTGCAGCGCTCGGGCGGAACTGGAAACCAGGCTGTCGGCCAGACTAACCATCGACGACTCAGCGGGTGCTCGACCGGGTGCTTAGCAGGGAAGTGTGTCTTCGACTGGAACGATCAGTCGCGAACCTTCGTCGTCCGTGCCGAGACGGGCCGCGCTTGCGGAGCCGCCTGCGCCACGGGCTGGTTGACGTGAACCTTCATCGAGGCCTTCAGGCCCGCGCGCACAACCGGCAGATCGCCTTCCATTGGCGCTTCGATTTCGGCCCAGACCGGCAAGTGACCAAGCGTCACGACCGGGCTCACATAGGTCACCTTGCCCGGCACCTCGATCGTCCGTCCGCGGGGCAGCAGAACCGTGACTGTAACCGCGCGTCCGGCGATGTCGTTGGGACCCCATTGAGCCGCGTCGAGATTACCCATCACGCGGAGCCGATTGATACCGACCACCTGCACGACCGGATCGCCGGCGGCAATCCATTCACCGGGCTTCTTCATTACGCTGGTCACGACGCCGTCGAACGGCGCTTTCAGCACGCGTCGCTCCAGGGCGACCTGCGCGGCGTCGACTTCCGCCTTCTTGGCGTTGGCAGTCAGCCGATCTTCGATCTGCTGTTCCTTGGTCTGTTCGATCGCCAGGTTGGCCTTCGTGACCTCCAGTTCCAGCTTCAGCATTTCCGCCTTGCTCACCGTGCCGGGCACCTTGTTGGCTTCCTTGTAGTAGCCCAACGTGGCCGAGGCTACGTCGCGCGCCGCTTCGGCATGCCGGATGTTGATGTCGCTCTTCCCCTTCTGGATCGCGACTTCGAGCTCCAGCTTCTTGACTTGCAGGACCGCCCGGGCTTCGCTGTCGTCGATAGCGCCCATCTCCATGTCTTTGGTCACCAGCATGCCTTCCTGGACTTTCAGTCCACTCAGCACGCCGGCATCCGCGCCCGGCACGAACTGATCGTTGATCGAGGCAATCACGCAGTCGCTGATCTCGGGATCGGCGACCGGATCGGCGGCGAGCGCCAGCACCAGCAGCAGGGACGTCAACATGGCAAACCTCTCTCTTCTCTCTGGGGGGTTGGAAGCGAGGCGCTTTACGAGCGCCTGTTTGCGATTGGCTAGAACACCTTGAACCACAGCTTCTGGAAGAACGCCACGAGGTCGTGGAACCAGACGTGACCGATCGACGAGCGTCCGCAGTAAACCTGGGCCGTCACTTCAGCGCCGTTGCGCCGCAGCGGAATGTCGTTCTTGTCGATGGCGACCCGCATCAGCACGGTGTTCCCTTCTTCGCCGCGGACTTCGGCGCTTTGGTGAACTTCCGTAACCTTGCCCTGGAGCGTGACGCCAGGATTCGCGACCGTGATGTAATCGACCGGCAGGTTCGGACCCAGGCTCGGATCGGCCAAGGCCTCGGCCACGTAGCCCATGTCGTTCTCGGGCATCTGCAGTTCGAGTTCCCAGTCTCCCTGCGGTTCGATCAAGGTAAGCAGGATCTGCCCTTTCTGGACAGGACGCCGCATCAGCACGTCCTCAACGTTCCAGGTGGCGATCTCGCCGTCGACCGGACTCTTCACGGCCAACTGGGCCTGCTGATCTTCGAGCAACTTGATTTGCTCTTCCGTGCTCTTGGTCATCGCCATGAGCGAGCCCTGCCGACCTTCCAGCTCGTAGGTCTTCATATCCTGGTTACGTCCAGGACGGGCGATTCGCTCGCGAATGCCGGCTAGTTCTTCCTGGGCTTCGGCCAGCTTGCCGTAAGCGTCCGTGATCTGCCGCTCGAGCTCGGTATTTTCCATCTGCAGCAGCAGTTGGCCTTTTTTCACGGTCTCGCCGTGCTTGACCAGCACTTTCACGACCCGGCCGTCGACGTCGGCAAAAATTTGCGGCCGCACGACCGGCTGCAGCTTGCCCTTGGCGGTGAGCTCGAAGTTCGCCGGCCAAATGGCCAGAATCAGGCCCAGCACGAGCAGTCCGATCGCCGCCGAAATCGTCCAGGGAAGCTGCCTCGCTTCGACCAGCCAGCGCGACTTGCCGATCGTCCGCCAAACCGGCATCAGGAACAGATCGTTGTGCTCCAGCACGTTCGTCAGCGCCAGCGAACTGTGCTCGCTCACCACCTCGATCCGCTGCATCAGACCATCGCGTGGGCGGCTGTCTTCGATCTGTTCGATGATCAGTGCGCCCAGCACTTTCGGCTGGGCCATCGGATCGTTCTTGTCGTGCGGTTCCTTGAGCGGCACAATCGCCACGGCCTTCGAGTGCACCTCGTCGACATACTCCTGCACGGCCTCTTCGACCTGCGGGGCCATCATCGAAGTGTCGCCCGTGTACCACACGGTCTCGCCGGTCGCGACGACGCTCTTGGCCAGCCGCGTGAGCAGCATGATCGTGTTTGAGCGTTTGTCGAACGTGTCCTGTCCGCTCACCGCTTCGATCTTCGTCGAGCGCCCGCGCGTCACGGCCACGCTCACCCGATCGCATTCAATCAGCCGGCGACCTTCGTTCGCGATCGTAAAGGCGGTCTCTTGCGGGTCGAGCCCCTTGTGCACCAGCCGGGTGAACTGCTCGAGCTGGGCCCACAGCGCCTGCCGGTCGGTGAAGTGCTGCAGCTTGCGACTCTTGAGATAGTCGCTCGCCAGCTCGCACATCTGCTCGACGAACTTCAAATAGCCCCGCTGCACCTGCACGCTGTTGCCGGGGCGCTGGAAGATCTCCATCACGCCGGCCGTTTCGTTGGCCGTCTTCAGCGGGCCGAGCACGAGCAAGAAGTCGGTCGGGTTCGCGCCGTCCTCCGCGCTGCCGCCGCCGGAGTGCGGGGCCATCAACTCGCTCTTGCCAGTGCTGATTACCTTGCGCAGCAGCCGGCCGTGCTTAACCTGGTCCTCTTCACTTTCGGCGAGCCGGGTCTCGCGGAGATTGATTTGATATTCAAGCGAAAGCTGCCCCGTCTCGGTGACCGTCCAGATCGCTCCGCCGACCGCTGCCAGAGCCGTCACCACGCGGTTCAGCACCGCGTCGTAGAACTCCTGAGGGCCGATGTCGCTCTTCGAGATCTGCGCAATCTCGCGGACCAGATTGCGAATCTGCTGTTTCGTCTGTTCAACGAGTTCAGGATCGACGGATTGTTCTGTGCTCATGCAAACTCGATTGGGGGCAGGTAAAGGCAATACGTCGCCGACCGGTCGGCTAGTTCGCTCTCATGGTGCCAGTTTTCGGCGGAAAGGGGATCGCCAGGGACGGATTATGCCTATCTTATAAGCCTAGCTTGCGTTAAATCGCCACCTTTTGCGGGCGGCCTCCCCGCGTCCCGGCGAACGCCGGCCATGGGGGATAAATCATGGCGCCTCGGGCGCCAGAACTACTCAGACATGATGATTTGAGCCCTCTCGCCTGTGGCGTGTCACCTTAACGGGTTTTCACGTCAGCCGGCGACAGGGCGGCCTCTAACCGGGGTTTTCGCCCCGAACCCCGGGGAAATTCGTATCTAGGAGACTTCTGTTCTCTTTCCGAGGGCGGCCAGCACGGGAGTGGCGGTTCCCGGCAATTCGAGGGCCCGTCAGGATGTGTCGCTCCGGCCGCTCCAGTCCACCCCGCTCCAGTCTCACCTACATTCGCCTGGACTTGGCGAGGGTATTGCACCTTCTCCCTGTAGTTGAGCAGGTGTCTGGGGTGAATTCAAGTCTCGCAGGCGCGCAGCGAGCCGCGTGGGACGTTCCCCCCTTTGCCCCTAGTCGGCCGCCACTGCGGCGCGACTCCAGCAAATCGACGACGACGACTGGCCACCCGGCTGCTAAACTGGCCTTTCGTCCATTCACTTCCGCCAGCACCGCTTTCGCCTCTGCTCGCTCCTCCATGCGCATCCTGCTGACTCACCATGCCCCGCTTCGGCACCTGCCGCCCGGCTGGTTTGCCTGGCACTCGGCCCAGGCGCTCGCCGCCACAGGGCACGAAGTCCGTTTGCTGGTGGGCGATTGGGAGCATCGGTTCGGGGAGACCCTGGAAGTCGAACGCGTTGTGTGCGGCGACGATCCTAACGCCGATCTCACATTCAGCTTGCCCCGCTTTACGAGCGAAGACCCCGCTAGCAATCGGTCCACATTCGCCGAGTTGACCGATGGCCAGCTCGCCCGCTACCGCGACTGCCAGCGTCGCCGGTTGGACAACTTGATCCTGCACTTCGACCCGCACATGATTCATTGCCAGCACATTTGGCTGCTGGGGCAGCTCGCTTTGGAGAGCGGCGTCCCTTATGTGCTCAGCGCCTGGGAGGCGGAGTTCATCGATCTCGACGCCCGCTTCCGCCCTCTCGCCGAACAGGCCGCCGAGAATGCCGGCCGGATCTACCTCGCCGACGAGTCCACCCGACGGCGGATGCAAGTTGCCTTCGATCTGCCCCAGGAGCGGCTCGAGACGCTCGCCGGCGCGCAGCGTCTAACGGATGCCATTGCCGATCCGTTCGCCGCTGAGCAGGTCGCCGCCGAACTGGCCGCCAGTTATCAGCAGGTGCTCACGGAACGATTCGGTTAGCAGCGCTGACTGTGCGTGGTTGCCGCAGCGGAAAATCTTGGGTGCCACGCTACGTCGTTAACCCTTGAGCGAACTTGGGTGCCACAGGTGCTGCGCAGCAGTCACCTGTGCTCCGTTTGGTTTGACCTGTACGATGCGATGCCCGCGTATCTTGTCGCAGAAGCTGAAGCAACGTGTCTTCGTTGCTGCTAACCCAAGTCGTCAATCACGCGGCCCGGACTCAGCCGCTGATGCATCTGCTGGAACTCGTCGAAGTACTGCTGCGTGAAATCGACGCCCCGGTGATGCAGGATCGTCGCCGTCAAATCGGCCGGTGAAACCGGTCGATCCTTGACAAACGCGCCGATTGGGTTCGTCGCGCCATACGACCTCATCCGCCCGCAACAGCTCGCGACGCGATACGCTTCGGGCTAGGAATCACCCGGCGCCTACGCCAACTGGGCCGACGCTTCCGCCTCGCCGGCCGCCACTTCCGGCGCATCCGGCGTTCGCTTGGCAAAGGCGTAGTACACAATCGCCCCGAGCGAAATCAGCCCCAGGCCGACCAGCCGATGGCCTGGCTTTTCGAGCAGCATCGTCACCAGCAGGAACGCATAGAACGCCAGGAACACCAGCGGCACGATCGGATAGCCCCAGGTGCGATACGGCCGCTCGGCATTTGGCCGCCTGATGCGCAGCACGATCACGGCCGCGACCGCTGTGAAGTAAAAGATCGAGCCGCCGAACACCGTCCACTCGCTCATCAGGTTGAAAAGCTGCGCGTTCGGGTCCCAGCTCAGGCCGCCCATCATGATCAGCGCACAAGACCAGGCGCACATCCCGGCAATCGCAAAGGCTGGCGTTTTTGTCGCGGGGTGAATTCGGCTGAACGGTCCGAGGAACTCGTGATCGCGCGCCACGGCGAACAGCACGCGCGGTCCGACCAGCACGTTGCTGCTCAGCGCGCCGAACACCGAGATCATGATCATCGCCCGCATCAGCTTGGCGCCGAAGCTGGGAAACAACCGCTCGCAAACCGGAATCGCGGGGCAGACGTTCGCCGGCGCGGCGATTACGTCCGATGGCAGCACGAGGTGATAAGCCAGGTTCGCGCCCGTGTAGAGCGCAATCAGCATGATCACGCCCACAATCAAGCCGAACGGCAGGTTGCGCTGCGGATTGTGAATCTCTTCGGCCACGACGGTCACGTTGCCCCAGCCGTCGTAGGCCCACATGATCGCGGCGACGGCCGCGCCGATGCCCAGGATCGAGCCGCCATTCATGCTCGCCGGAAAGAGCGGCCCGACGTCCACCGTGTCGCCGCTCAGGGCTACGAATGGCAGGATTGCCAGCACCGCGACGAAGCCTCCTTTAACCAGCGTCGCCACGTTCTGCACCCAGCCGGCCCACGTCGTGCGAATGATGCTGATCACGCCGAGCGCGGCAATCGCCAGCACCGCGATGACTTTTTGCGTCATGCTCGAACCGGCCGAGTCGAGATTGAAGCCGGCCGGACTGCCGACGTCGACCGGCCACAAGACATATTCGAGCGACAGCGCGAAGTATGCCGCCAGCGCTGCAATCGCGCCCGTGCGAATTACCCAGAACTCGCCCCAGGCCCACATGAACGACCACAGCGGGCCGTAGGTCTCGCGCAGAAACACATACGTTCCGCCGGCTCTGGGAAACATCGCGCCCAGCTCGCCCATCGCCAGCGCGCCGCATAGGTTCACCAGCCCGCACACGATCCACAACGTCAGGATCAGGCCGACGAAGCCGCCGGTGCTTTGGGCCACGACCTGCGGTTTGAAGAAGATGCCCGAGCCGATCACCTGGCCAATGACGATGAATACGACCGAGTAGAAGCCGAGCACTTTTTCCAGCTCGGGACGAGCCGGACCATCGACGGGCAGGGGATTGAGCGGCGCGGGCGCGGTCATGTCGTCAGCATAGCGAGGGCATTTCGCGGAAGCCAGCGAAGTTGGAGCGTGCCCAACCCAGAGTGCCACAGGTGGCCGTGAGCGCGGCTCACCTGTGCTTCGCGACACGGCAAAAGATCACACAACACCTAAGAGCCTTTTTCAGCGGCTAGCGACAACACACACGGGTGACTGCTGCGCAGCACCCATGGCACCCGCACCATGCAAGCCGACTCGACCGAGTTAACTGCAGGTCGTGTTTCAATGCTCACCGCCGCGGGCTACTATGACCCAAAGTTTGGCGTGGATTGAAATCTACTCATCAGCCGACGTGACATCGCCATGGAATCGCCCGACGATCTTTGCCCCAAGCCCGAGCACCTGGCCATCGGCTTCACGCGTCCGCACTCGCCGCCGATCTATCTGTCGAGCGTGTGGGAGTGCGACGATCCCGCGCAAGCCGATGCCATGCTCGGCGGACGCACGCCCGGCTATGTCTACGCGCGCGATGGCCACCCCAACGCGGACATGCTGGCCGAGAAGTGCCGCAAGCTGCACGGCACGGAGCGGGCAGCAGTCACCAGCAGCGGCATGTCGGCGCTGGCGCTGGTGCTCTTGTCGCAACTCGCACCGGGCGATCACGTCATCGTCAGCAACCAGCTTTATGGTCGCACCGCCACGCTCTTCACAGGTGAAGCCGCACGCTGGGGCGTGACGCACACGCTGGTCGATCCGACCGATCTGGCTCAAGTCACAGCCGCCGTCACGCGCAATACCAGGCTGCTGGTTGTCGAAACGATCAGCAATCCGCTCTTGCGCATCGCCGACCTGGCGGCGCTGGCCGACCTTGCAGATGCCTCGGGTGCGATGCTGTTGGCGGATAACACCTTCGCCGGTCCCGCGGTCTGTCGGCCCGCGGCGCTCGGTGCACAATGGGTTATGGAGAGCCTCACCAAGAGCATGAACGGCCACAGCGACGTTGTGCTCGGACTCATCTGCGGTCGCGAGTCGCACTGGGCTCGCGTTCCTTCGGCGCTCTCCACCTGGGGGCTCAATGCCGGGCCCATGGAGTGCTGGCTCGCCCTGCGCGGTCTCGGCACGCTGGCCATCCGGGCGGAGCGCGCTTGCGACAACGCCCAGGCCGTGGCCGAAAGCCTCGTCGGCGCCAGTGGCGTCGCCGCCGTCCACTATCCGGGCCTCGCCGCGCATCCGGATCACGCATTGGCTAAGCGGCAGTTCGCAGATCGCTTTGGCTCGATGGTCACGTTTACCCTGTCCGGCGGCGAAGCGGCCGCCGCGGCATTTATCCAGGCGGCCGAGCAGATCGCCTTTTGCCCCTCGCTCGGCGAACTGGCCACCACGCTCAGCCACCCGGCCTCGACCAGTCATCGGGCACTCACTCCGGCCGCCCGCGAGGCGCTCGGCATTACCGGCGGCACGATCCGTCTGTCCGTGGGCATTGAGTCGCGCGAGGCCGTGGTCGCGGCCGTTCGCCAGGGGTTGTCCGCGATCGGCTGACTTCCGGTTCTGCCGCTTGAGCCGCATGTTTCAGCCAGTTTCCCGGCATATAGCCACCAGGCCGCATTGCTTGCGCGACCCGCAATCTTTGCCGGAAGCTCGACCCGCGTATTCAGAATCGCCGATTTCTCTGCTATAGACTCGGCAGTAGCAAAAGTTATGATGATAGGTCACGTGGCTAATAGCGGGGGAAACCTCCCCGGAAATCCATTTAAGAGTTGCGTATGACGCAAAAGCAAAAAGAAGAAGCTTTAGAAGTCGAAGGCGTGGTCACGCAGGCCCTGGCCAATACGCGGTTTCGCGTGCAATTGGACGGTGGTCACCTGGTGATCGCCCACGTCGCCGGAAAGATGCGTAAGCACTTCATCCGAATCGTGCCGGGAGACCGCGTTCGCGTGGAGCTCTCCCCCTATGATCTGACCAAGGGTCGGATCACCTTCCGCGAGCGCTAGTCCCCGCCCGAGGGCGATCTTTGCGCTTCGGTTTCTGCTGGGACTTATGCTAGCTGGCCTTGCTGCGCTGCCGGTGCGCGCTCACGCTGAGTCGTTCCTGTCCAGTCGCCCGAAATTAGACCGCCGCCGGGGCACGAATCCGCGCGGATGTTTCTAGGCGCAAACCGCGACATCACTTAGGATTTAGTCTCACCCTTAGGCGATTTAGGGCAACTTTACAGGCACCCTAGCGGTCCCTCCGCGCAAACTCCCCCTAACCGCTAAACTTCCAAAACTCGGCGCCAACTCAAGAGGTAGAGGTATAAGCCGCTGACGCCGCGCGGTGCGGTCCATCAGTCGCGCGTGCTTATGCCCCGCTTGAGCTTCCTCAGGAGACCACCCACGTGAAACGAATTCTACTTGGCTTGCTGGCCGCGGCGCTCGTCGTCCTGCCGCAGGCGCGCACTTTTGCTCAGGACGCCGAGGGCGAGTCGAAGCCCGTCGCCGTGTTGGCCATCGCCAGTTACGACCGGCTGATGACCGACCTGGCGTTCATCGGCAATCTGACCGGCAATCCGGACCTCGACAAGAACATCGAGGGCATGATCCAACTTTTCACGCAAGGGCAAGGGCTCGTCGGTCTTGACCGCACGCGGCCCCTGGGTGTGGCGCTCAACACCGATGGACTGTCCTTCCAGCCGCTCATCATTCTGCCCGTCACCGATTTGAAGCAACTGCTCGCAGCGCTCGAAGGTCTCGTCGGCGCTGCGCAGGACGCCGGCGATGGCATCTATGAGCTCGACGTGTTCAATCAGAAGATCTACGTCAAAGAGAAGAACACCTGGGCCTACATGTCGACCGCGCCCGAACCGCTGGCGGTGCTCCCGGCCAATGGCGGCGACCTGTTCACCGGCCTCGAAAAGCAATACGACATCGCCGGTCGCTTGCACATTCAAAATGTGCCCGAAGTCTTCCGCACGATGATCATCGATCAGCTTCGCGTAGGCGTCGAAGCGGGCCTGCAGCGTCAGGAAGGCGAAAGCGAAGAATCCTACGAATCGCGCCGCAAGCTGGTCGATTCGCAAATCGACGGTCTGACCAGCGCGATCAACGACCTCGATACGCTCACGCTCGGCCTGTCGCTGAATCCCGAAGCCAAGACCGCCCAGCTTGAGCTGGCGTTCAAGGCTCTGCCCGAGACGGAAACCGCCCAGGCACTCAGCCGCGCGAAGGCGACCAATTCGAATTTTGCCGGCTTCCTGCAACCGGAAGCGTCCGCCTCGCTGAGCCTTTCGTCGGAAATCGCCGCGAGCGACGCCGCTCAGTACGTCGCCGGGCTGGAAGCCATCCGCGACCAGATCCTCAAGCACATCGAGACCGAAGCTCGCCTGCCGAACGACGACGCGAAGAAGCTCGCCAAGGACATGGTCGACCAGGTCTTCGGCACCGTGAAGGCCACTTTTGAAAGCGGCAAGATCGACGCCGGCGCGACGCTGAACGTCAGCGACAAGTCGATGGCCCTGGTCGTGGGCGCCTACGCCGTCGAGACCAAGAGCCTGGAAGAAGCCCTGCGCAAGCTCGCCAAACTGGCCGAGAATGAGCCCAACTTCCCACCCATCACGTTCAATGCCACCGAGCATGCCGGCGTGAAGTTCCACACCACGTCGATTCCGGTGCCCGCCGACCACACGATCCACAAGGTCGTGGGCGATAAGCTCGACGTGGCCGTCGGACTGGGCGAGAAGTCGGTCTACCTGGCCCTGGGCAACGACAGCCTCGAGCTGTGCAAGAAGCTGATTGACGCTTCGGCCTCTCAGACGGGTCAGCAGCTTCCGCCGTTCCAGCTCAACGTCTCGCTCGCTCAGGTCTTCCAGTTCGCCAGCGCCCTCCAGAAAGAGGGTACTGAGAGCAACCTGAAAACCATGTCCGAGGATCTGGCCAAGACGCCGGGCAAAGACCACGTCCGCCTGGAGTACGTGCCCGAGGAGAACGGCGGCACGATTCGGCTGTCGGCCGAAGAGGGCGTCCTGCAACTGCTCGGTAATGTTCTGAAGGACGCGCAAGCGTCAGGAGCCATTCCGGGCTTCGGATCATAAGTCCAACCGGCAGTTAGGTCCAACTTCCAACCGGCACCGACTTCTCACGGGAGGTCGGTGCCGGTTCTTTTTCGTCGTGAGGGATCACGCGGGTGGCGGCTGGCCGCCTTTGAGTCGCGCAAAGTCGCGAAATCCACTGCAATTACTGCGGATTTTCCTTGTTGATACCCCCCAACGGTCGAACTAACATGGACCCAACACGGACCGATCGAATTTGCGGGTTATGAGGCGCTCGCGGACGGGATCGGCAGTTTCTTGCGATGCGGCTCGCAGCGCCGCCCAGCCTCTTCCTCCTCAGAGTCAGGCAATGCACCAGCGAAGCGCTTACCGCAATCGGCATCCACGAATTCGCAGTTTCGGAAACCAATATCAGCCGATATTTGAACCCCTGGAGGATCGACGGCTGCTGGCCTCTTGGACGCCGGTCGGTCCGGCGCCGATCCTGGGTGGGCAGACGGCAGGATTAGTGGATCAAGATGATCCTGTCGCGGGAGCCGTGCAGGTCGTTGCCCCGCATCCGACAAACGCGAACATCCTGTACGTCGGCGCCGTTAATGGTGGAGTTTGGCGGACCGATAACGCGCAATCTTCGTCACCCAGTTGGACGCCCCTGACGGACCACCTGCCTTCGTCGTCGATCGGCGACTTGCAATTCGATCCGACGGACACAACCAATAACACGCTTGTTGTCGGCTTCGGACGGTTCAGCAGTCTCGCCCGCGACGGAGATGAGCTTCGCGGCCTCGCCCGCACGACGAATGGCGGCCAAACGTGGACGGAAATTACTGGTGGCGGACTATTGATCGACAAGAACGTCACCAGTGTTGCGGCACGTGGCGACGTGATCCTAGTTGCAGTGAACGGCGCTACTCCCTTCAGTTTGGAGAACCTCGGCATTTTTCGCAGTGTCAATGGCGGCTCCAGTTTTGCGCGCGTTTCCGGCGCGGCGGGAAGCGGGCTGCCACTCGGTCGATCGCTCGAAATGGTCTCCGATCCCATCGATCCTAGTGTGCTCTATGCCTCGGTCAGCGATGCTGGCGCCAACAACGGCATCTATAAGTCAACGAATACCGGCGCCTCTTGGACTCGCGTCAGCAGTCCTGAGATGAACAACCTGATCATCGACTCCGGCGGTTCGAGGACAAGCAACGTTCAGATCTCGGTCGGAAGGAGTAACAATCTCTATGTGGGCATCGTGAACGGTGGGCAACTGGCCGCGGTCTACCGCTCGGGCAACGGTGGTACCGACTGGACGGCCATGGATGTGCCGCAGACCAATGAAGACGGTACTTCGGTCGGTCTCAATCCGATCAAGACCGGGCGTCCGAAACCTGATGGTCGACCGGCGGACGATCCCGGGGGACAGGGAGCGATCCATTTTTCGATCCTGGCGGATCCCACGAATCCTAATCTCGTTTACGTCGGAGGCGACCGGCAGCCGCGAGGGGCACTCGATCAGGGCAACTGGCCGAATTCCATCGGGGCCACGAATTTCACGGGCCGCTTGTTTCGCGGTGACGCCACGCTTGCCGCGGGCAGCCAGTGGACCCCGCTTACTGACGATTTCGCAGATCCCGACGGCGCCGACGGCCCACTTCCCGGGACCGGCCCGCACGCGGATTCGCGCGACATGGCCTTTGATGTTTTGGGCAACTTGATCGAGGGCGATGATGGCGGAGTGTACCGTCGCATTTCGCCGACTTCTGCGACCGGCGTTTGGCAGTCCCTGAACGGCAGCCTGCAGATCACGGAATTCGTTTCGGTCGCCTACAGCGGGCTTACGAATACGGTCTTCGGCGGCGCCCAAGACGTGGGAACCTCGTACCAGACTTCGAGCGATAACAACGTCTGGGAGCAATTCGCACAAGCTGACGGCGGCGTGGTGGCGGTGGATGAGAGTCAGCCCGGCATTTCCATTCGCTATGGAAGCAGCCAATTTTTCGGAAACTTTGGACGCGCGACTTTCAACGCTGCCGGCGATCTTGTGAACTTTACCCCTGCCGATTTGAATGGGCTGAGTGACGCGCCGCAGTTTTATACGCCGTTCGAGCTCAATGCCCTGCAGCCTTCCCGACTGGTCATTGGCACCGAGAGCCGGCTCTACGAGTCGTTCGACCGGGCCGATAACGTTACCGACCTGGGAGCCTTCGGCACGGTGGACGCGATCGCCTATGGTGGAGCCAGCGCGGGCGTCCCGAATCCGGATGTGTTGTATGTCGGGACGAATTTGGGGCTGTTTTTACGCACCAGCGTCGTCGGAGGTTTGCAACCTCTCAACAGCTATCCGGGACTGGCTCCGGTGGACATCGTCCTCGATCCGCTCGACTGGCGCCGCGCGATCGTCGTGGACTCGTTGGGAATCTTCCTGACGCCCGACGCTGGCGACACCTGGACGAACATCACTTTGAACCTCGAGGATGATCGCTGGCGAACGGTCGAATACGTGTCCGCCGCGAGCGGTTCGACGGGGATCGTGGTCGGGGGAAACGCCGGCGTCTTTGTCCTTCGTTTCGGCGCGAACTTTTGGCAAGAAGCCGCGACCGGACTGCCCGGCGCTCCAGTAATTGACCTCCACTATCACAGCGGCGACGATGTGTTGCTGGCCGGCACGCTAGGCCGTGGCGCATGGATCATCGAAGGCGGCAGCGCGGTGCTGACTCCACCGGGTTTGGAAGTCAGCGACGTTCTCCTCGCCGAAGGGACTGGCGGGTCGACCGACTTTGTATTCATCATCTCGCAGCCGGTGAGCGCGCTACCGGTCACTGTGGTTTACAGCACTGCGGATGGTTCCGCAATTGCCGACAGTGACTACTTGCCGCAGAGCGGATCGCTCACCTTTCTGCCTGGTGAAACTACCAAGCAGATCACGATTCAGGTCATCGCGGACTTCTTTGTCGAACCAAATGAGCAATTCCTCGTCGTGCTGAGCGATGTCGAAAACGGAACCATCAGCAAATCAACAGGTATTGGCACGATTCTTAATGACGATGTCGATATTTCGATCAATGACGTCGTCGTCAACGAAGGCAACGTGGGAACTCGTCAGGCCGTCTTCACGGTGAGCGTCGCGGGCTTGATAAATCGCCCTATCAGCTTTACTTATTCCACGATCAACAACACGGCGCAAGGTGCGTCTGATTACCTCCCAGTTGCAGGCGGCATCGCCTTGCCGGAAGGCGTGACGACTGCTCAGATCGTTGTGCCAATCATCGGTGACCGGATCGACGAGGCTGACGAGACGTTCTTTGTGATGCTTACCTCAGCGCAAGGCGCACGCATCGCCGACGGCATCGGCCAGGCCACGATCATCGACGAGGATCCCCTGCCGTCGCTCTATGTGAGCGACGCCCAGGTCACGACCACCGAGGCCGGAACTTATCAGGTCACGTTCAGCGTGGCTTTGGATGTGGCCAGTGGCCGCCAGGTGAACGTCAACTACTCGACCGCAGACTTCTCGGCCATCGCCGGCGTCGACTACATCGCCAAGAGCGGCGTCCTCTCCTTTGCTCCCGGCGCGATCAACCAGCTCGTCACCGTGGACGTCATGACCAGCGGCGTGCCGGGGGCGAACAAGCGATTCTCGCTCAACATGACAGGCGTTTCGAATGCCGAAATGGGCGACTCGCGCGGCGACTGCTACATCGTCTATGCCGACGAGCCGCAGAACGAGTTCATCATCGACAACGGCGCTGCCGGCTACAGCCGCTCATTCACCGGCTGGACCACCCTCACCAACACGCTCGCCTACCAGCAGGACTTCGACTACGCCAGCGCCGGCAATGGCAGCGCCTTTGCCAATTGGAACTTCGCGGCCATTCCCAACGGCTCTTATCAAATCTTCACCCGCTGGAGCCACTTGGGCAATCGGGCCACCAATGCGCCGTTCACGGTCTACAGCGGACTGGGCGGCAATAGCGAACTCGGCACCACGCTCGTCAACCAGCAGCTCGCACCCGTGGGCGATTTTTCCAATGGCGTGGCCTGGCAGAGCATCGGCACGTTCGAAGTCACGTCGAACACGCTCCGCGTGCGGCTCGCCAACAACGCCAATGGCTACGTCGTGGGCGATGCGATTCGGATCGTCGGCGGCGGCATCGGTTTCCAATCCGGCGAGATCGACGTCGCCGGCTTCGGACGCTCGATCGCGACCGGCGATGTCAGCCCTGCCCCGGAGGACGCCACCGACTTCGGAGCTGTCCCCAGCCTGGGTGTGACCTTCGAGCGCACCTTCACGATTACCAACAACGGAAACGCGGATCTCGTGCTCACGGGCAATCCATTCGTCGCCATCGGCGGTCCGCACACGGCAGACTTCACCGTCACCCAGATGCCCGCGCCGGTCATCGCCCCCGGCGGCAAGAGCGACTTCAAGATCGCCTTCCGGGCCACGGACGTGGGCTTCCGCTCGGCCACGGTTTCGATCGCCAACACGGACGACAGCGAGCATCCGTTTGAGTTTGTCGTGCAGGGTTACCTGGCGCCAGCCGCCGCGGCGCTCGCGCACAATGGCACGCTGCCGCAGGACGTCAACGACGACGGCCGCGTGAACACCAGCGACGCCCTGATGATCATCAACCACCTGCTCACTGGGCCAGCCGCTGCACCGCTCGTCGCGGGCATATCGGCCGAGCCGCTCACCGCGCCGTCGGTGTTTTACGACGTAGTGCCCGACGGGCGCGTGAACACCAGCGACCTGTTGAGCATCTTCAACCGGCTGCTGACGCAATCCGCCGCGGCCCAGCCTTTGGCAGCGCAACCCTTGGTTGCCCAGCCGCTGGCGGGCAGCGTCGCCGAGGAGGCCTTGGTACTATTCGTTTTAGACGAAGACTCTTCGGACGAACCGGTCGCCGTGGCACATTGGCCTTCAACTGTTGAGTCAACCATTGCCGCGAGGCCACACGCCACGGCGATGCTGCTCGTGAAAGAAGATGAATTAGCACTCGCGGGCGACGAGGAAATTGATCCGGCCGCGGAACTCGATTTCGCCTTCCTGGAAGACTGACAACGACAAATGCCGGCAAGTTGCTGCCCGCAGTGGGGGTAACTAGTATTGACCTTCGCGCCGGCGGCAGGCCTTTTGCACGAGGCCTAACATTAACGACAAGAGTTGCAACTATGGAACGCCTCGGTACCCAAACTCGCCGCCCTTCTAAAGATCGGCTTGGTCAACGCACTCGGGCCTGCCAGCTCGCTGCTGAAGCATTGGAGGACCGTCGGCTGCTGGCGGTCCTCACGACCGGTACGGGCGACGGCAGCTTGAACATTTCTGTCGATGGATACGGTTCATTCGGCAGCGCGATTGGTAGTCCAACCGCGGGAGAAGCGACTTACGACCCGATCGGTGCGGTCACGGCGGCCAGCACCACGTTTCAGTCTGGCGTTGCCTTGCGCTTTGGGAATGTTGGTTCTCGGCAGTTTCTGACCTCTGGATTCATCTTTGGAGACGGTTCGCTGCCCGACGCCGCCACGACTGGCAATTCCGAATCCGTTACCAGTGCATTCACTATCGGTACGCTTTCGTTTGAGTTGACTCAATCGGTCAGTCAGGTATTTGGCGCCTTGGGCGTGCAGACCGGTTCGTTACTGACGCAGCGTTACGTGATGACGAATACTTCGGCATCGCCCACCGATTTTGAACTACTGCGCTACATCGACGGCGACCTCTATTTCGATGGTACTCTCGTCGACGGCGGCGGGCGTTTGCTCACGCAGGGGCGAGAGTTCCTGTTCGAAACTGACGCCGGCGGCACCGGAGCGACGGACACAACATTTTTCGGAATCGACGCTACTGGCGGCACCATTCCCACGGTCGGCCGGTTTGAACTCGATTTCTTTCCGATTCTCGGCGGTGACATTGCCGACGGCCTCGACCTGTCGGATACCATCACCGGCGACTTCGATAACGATGGATTCATCGATGCGGGCCAGGAATACGATGTCACGCTCGCGCTGCGCAACGTCTTTTCGCTGGCGCCCGGCGCGACCGCTTCGTACACCACACGCACGGTTTTCGGCTCTGGTCAACCGGACGACCTGCCGGAAGATCCCGTGGTAACCATCGATGGTGACGCCTCAGCCCTCGAAGGCGACGCGGGCCTGACGCCCGTCATCTTCTCGGTGAGTCTCGATCGCGAGCACACCGCGCCCGTGGTCGTGGCTTACGCGGTCGAAGGCATCACCGCGACCGAAGGCGTCGATTTCCCAGCTCAAAGCGGCTTTGTCACGTTCGCCCCGGGCGGACCATCGACGATGCCCGTCACGGTCTTGATCAACGGCGACTTCGATGCCGAGACTAACGAGACGTTCCGCCTTCGGCTCACCGACGCCTCCGGCGGCGCGCTAGGAATCCCCTCCGCAGCGATTGGCACCATTTTGAACGACGACGTCGACCTGGTCATTAGCGATGTTTCGATCATCGAAGGCAACTCGGGGACCAAAGACGCCGTTTTCACGGTTTCAACTGCCGGTGCTGTTTCGCGCGTTGTGACTGTCGGCTATACGACCACGAACGGCAGCGCAGTGGCCGGCAGCGATTACCTGGCCCGCGGCGGCGTGATTACGTTCATGCCGGGCATGGCTACGGCTTCGGTCGTGGTGCCCATTGTCGGCGATATCTTCAATGAGTTGGACGAGACATTCTTCGTCGTGCTGACTTCCGCGCAGGGTGGGAGAATTCTGGACAGCACAGCCACCGGCACGATCATCAACAACGACGCGATCCCGAACTTGTACGTCAACGATCCCGTCGTGACGACCACCGTTGCCGGCAACTACGAGGCCGTGTTCACCGTGGCTCTCGACGCTCCCAGCGGACGACCGGTGCAGGTCGCCTACTTCACGGCCAATGGCGGCGCCATCGACGGCGTCGACTACCTCGGCGCCAACGGCACGCTCACCTTCAATCCCGGCGTCACCACCCTCCAAGTTGCCGTCCCGGTCTCGACCACGGGCTCGTTCTTCCCCAACAAGAAGTTCTATCTCAACCTGCTCGCTCCGACGAACTCGCAGCTCGTCGATGGCCAGGGCGCCGCCACAATCGTCTACGACCACGACACCGACGGTGAGTACATCATCGACGACGGCGGAGCAGGCTACTCAAAGTCCGCGGGTTGGACGAACCTCACCAACACGCTCGCCTATCAGCTCGATTACGACACCGCACCTGCCGGCAACGGCAGCGCTATGGCCACATGGAACTTCGTGGGCATTCCGAACGGCTCCTACCAGGTTTTCGCCCGCTGGAGCCATTTTGGCAACCGCGCCACGAACGCGCCATACACCATGCTCGACAATGGCGTGCCGATTGGCACGGTGCTCGTCAATCAGCAGCTTGCTCCCAGCGGCGAATACTCCGACGGCGTCTACTGGCAAAGCCTGGGCATCTTTAGCACCACCACCAACAACTTTGGCGTGCGGCTCTCGAACGCCGCGAATGGTTACGTCGTGGCCGATGCGATTCGGATTGTCGCCGGCGGCATCGCCCCGCAGAACGCCGAGATGGACATCGCGGCCAACGACATCTCGATCATCACCGGCGATGCCACGCCCGAACTGGCCGACGGCACGCACTTCGGCACGGTGCCCGTGCTGGCCGATTCGAACGTGCAGAAGTTCACGATCACGAACAACGGTAACGCCGATCTGCACCTTTCGGGCATTCCCCGCGTCACGATCAGCGGCGCTCATGCCGGCGACTTTCACGTCATCACGCAGCCGGCTTCGCTCGTCGCGCCGGGCAAGAAGACCGCGTTCGAAGTGCAGTTCCATCCGCTGGCCGCGGGCCTTCGCACGGCAACGATCTCGATCGCCAACAACGACGACAGCGAACATCCCTATACGTTCACCATCCGGGGCAACGGTTACGTCGAGGCCTTGCCGCTGGCTCACAACGCGGCCTTCCCCCAGGACGTCAACGACGATGGCCGCGTGAACACGAGCGATGCCCTCACGGTCATCAACGCCTTGCTGACCAAGCCGTCCGAGCCCTCGGCCGAGCCGCTGGTCGCCGGGGCCCTCGCCGCTCCGCTGGCCACCACCGTCAGTACATATATCGATGTCAACGGCGATGGCCGCTTGAACACCAGCGACCTTTTGATGGTCTTCAACTACCTGCTCGCGGGCGCGGCCCCGCAGGCCACGCCGCAGGCCGCCGCGGTCGATGAAGCGATCGTGTTGTTCGACGAAGCCGAGGACGAGGCCGAGTCGGTCGCCACGCAGTTCGAGCCGCCGGTGCGAGTCGTGGTTCCGCAGAAGCCGCTCGAAAAGGCCCCGGCGCTATTGCTGACGGCCGAGGAACTCGAATCGCTGGTTTCGGACGAGAGCGACGAGGCCGAAGAACTGGCTGCCCTGTAAATCCTTCGCTGTAAAGTTCGCACGAGCGCGAACCTTCTCGGCTTTCGGGGGCACTTCTCCGCTGCGCAGCGATTCGGTAGGCTAGGGGACTGATCCCTGTTCGCTACCGCGCATTTCCACTAGCCCGCCAGGAACCCGGCCCCATGTCCGTCGTTTCCCGATTTTCGCCGCTCCGTCACGAAATTGCCGGCATCGACGTCGCCCGGCTGGCCGAAGAGTTTGGCACGCCCACCTACGTTTACGACGCGGCCAAGATCGTCGAGCGGATCGAGGACCTGCGGCAGTTCGATACCGTCCGCTTCGCTCAGAAGGCCTGCTCGAACATCGCGATCCTCGACCTGGTGCGCCGCCACGGAGTGGTTGTTGATGCCGTCAGTGCGGGCGAAATCCAAAGGGCCATTGCCGCCGGTTACGCCACGGCTGCCGATGCCACAGGCGGCAGCCCGCCGCAAATCGTCTACACGGCCGACATCTTCGACGCCGAGGCCCTCGAACTGGTGAAGAAGTACGGCCTGCACGTCAACTGCGGCTCGCCGGACATGATCGATCAGCTTGGCCTGGTCGCACCGGGCCACGAGATCACGCTAAGGCTTAATCCCGGCTTTGGTCACGGCCACAGCCAGAAGACCAACACCGGCGGCGAGCAATCGAAGCACGGCATCTGGCACGCCCAGCTCGACGAGTGCCTGCAAGCCGCCGAGCGACGCGGACTGGCCGTCACGGGCCTACACATGCACATCGGCTCGGGCACCGACCTGGAGCACCTTTCGCAAGTGTGCGATGCCATGGAGCAAGCCGCGCTGCAGGTCGGTCGTCGGCTCACCACGATCAGCGCCGGCGGCGGTCTGCCGATTCCCTATCGCGAAGGCGATCAGACCGTCGACATCGACGCCTACTTCAAACTGTGGGACGCGACCCGCAAGCGACTTGAAGCGGCTTTCGGTCATCCGGTGCACCTCGAGATCGAGCCCGGCCGGTATCTGGTGGCCGAGAGCGGCTTTCTGGTTGCCCAGATCCGCGCCATCAAACGGAGCGGCGCGAACACGTTCTACCTGCTCGACGCCGGCTTCAATAACCTCGCCCGACCGATCCTCTACGGCGCCTATCACCACATGTCGATCGTTCCCTCGGGCGAAGGCGGACCGATGCGTCCCTTGCACGAGGTCGTCGTCGGCGGGCCGCTTTGCGAGTCGGGCGACATCTTCACGCAAGAGGAGGGGGGCTTTGTCCGCTCCCGGATGCTGCCCGTGGCCGAGATTGGCGAATACCTGGTGATCGAGTGCGCCGGGGCCTACGGCTTCGTGATGAGCTCGAATTACAACAGCAAGCCCATGGCGGCCGAAGTGCTGGTGCAGGACGGCCAGGCCCACCTGATCCGCCGCCGGCAGTCGTTCGAGGACCTGATCTCGGGCGAATCAATCCCCGGCCGCTGAAGATCGGGATCCTTCAGTGAGCTTGGGCGCCACCGGTGCTGCGCAGCAGTCACCGGTGCGGTAGTTCGGCCCGTCGCGAGCGTCTCTCCACAGGTACGCAAAACGTGCCGCCCTGGGTTCTTGCTTGCTGAAATGCGCATTACCCCCTTATTTCGCGGTGAAAATCTGGCTCGGGAATCGGTTGGCTTCGTGCCGATTTCTTCCTATGATTAGGGTGTGCCGCAATTCTTACCTGCCACTAGCGGACCAGGTTGGTCCGCGGTTTTCCCATAAGCGCCCTCGAGGTACCGGCTCCATGGCCAAAGCAGGCCCGCGTAAGAAGGTTCCCAAGGAACTGGCCGTCATCAACGCCGACAACTGCACAGGCTGCGAAAGCTGCCTGGAAGTTTGCCCGGTCGATTGCATCGTGAAGATCCAGCAGTACGACGATAAGTACAACCTCCAGAGCTGGTGCGAGATCGACCTGGAGCGCTGCGTCGGCTGCGAAGTCTGCGTCCACATCCCGGGCAAGAAGACGAACCCTTACGACCTGAAGGTCTGCCCGTGGGACGCGATTGAAATGGTGCCCACCGAGAACGTGGCCCAGGTCGTGGCCGAGATCGGCGGTCCGCCGGAATACATCTATGCCAACTGGGACCGCCTGGTCGGCACCGCCCAGCACCTGGCTGAGCTTCGTGGCGCGAGCGCGTAGCAGTCACCTTGCAATCAAGATACAAAACAGGGGCCGGCAGTCCACGCGACTCGCCGGCCCTTTGTGTTTTTTTTCCGGCGGGTGCCCCTGTCTGGCTCGTCCAGCAGTGCTCTTCTCTGGTTTCAGCTTGCGGTGAATCCTTCCGCCGATTGCATCTCAGGCACGTCCTGAGTATTACTCCGCCGCGCCGACTTCCGCCAGCGTCTCGCGCATATAGTCGATGCTCTCTTTCGCCAAGCGCTCGATGCCGGGCGTGTAGTCGAACACCTCGACTGAGACCCAGCCGCGATAATCAACTTCGCCCAGCGCCGCAAAGATCGGGCGAAAGTCCAGCGCGCCGAAGCCGGGGCCTTGCTTGTTCGGATCGTTGGCGTGGAAGTGCGCGAGCACGCCGATGTGCCGCCGCACCAGCTCCGCAATCGAAACCGATTCGCTCGACATCGCCTTGCAGTCAAGAATCAACCGCACGTTCGGATGGCCGACCATCTCGATCAGCCGCACGGCGTCGGCCGCGGTATTCAGAAAGTTGCCTTCCACGGGGCCGAGCGGCTCCATGCACAGCGTGACGCCGGTCTCTTCCAGCACCGGCAGGCAATCCGTCACCACCTCCGCCGCGTAACCCATCGCCTGCTCGTAGGTGACGCCGTCCATCACATTCCGCTGCAGCGGCGAACCGAAGATCATCCGCGAACCGCCCACGTCGCGGCACAGCCGCGCTAGTTCCTGGATGTAGCCCGCCGTGCGATCCCGGATCTCGTTCTCGGGATGCGTCAGGTAGTAGCCCTCGGTCTTCGCCAGCAGCCAGTGCAGCCCGACCACTTCCAGGTCGCTGGCGTCCGCCAGGCGGCGAATTTCTTCGCGCTGGGCCGCCGTCACCAGCTTTGCATCCGCAGCCAACGTGAAGGGGGCGATTTCGATTCCCGTATATCCGCACTCCGCCGCAAAAGCGAACGCGCGGTCGTGGGGCCAATCCAGAAACGTCTCGTTGCAAATGGCGAATTTCATGGCCGCATCTTAACACGCGGAACCTTCGATGTTTAGCCCGGAGGCATGATGTGTGGCACGTCACGCCGTTACACATCGAACCAGTTTGGGCGCCACGGGTGCTGCGCAGCAGTCACCCGTGCCTCGGCGATACGGCGCACGAGGTCATCACGACGCTGCCGAGAGATCTCGCCACTCGCTGTGCCTCACAGGTGAGCCGCAACGCGGCCACCTGTGGCACCCGCTCTGACTCGCAATGCACGGCCATCGCCGGAGCTCAGGGGCGTGCCACCCAGGATTGCCTCTCACTCCAGCTCAAACACCCGCACGACACGCGGCGAGCCGTAATCCGCTCCGCCCGTCAGCACCAGCACGTTGTCCGCCGCCTCGAACTCTCCTTCGCCGTGCGTATGCCCGCAGAGTACGGTCAGTTTCTTCCCGGGCTCACCATCCATGATCTCCAGGATCGCATCTCCCATCACCTTGGACGTGAAGTGCGGCGACCACTGCTCGTTCGAGATCGCCCCCTCGTGCCAACACGCGCCCAGAAACGGCGGCACGTGCGTCACCAGCAGCACTTCGTCGTGCCGCGCGAGCGCCTCCGGCAGCACGCGGCGCATGTGCGTCGCCGCTTCGTCGGCCAGCCGCTTCAGCACGTCCCACCGCGCCTCGGCGTCGCGGCCAGAAAACTCCTCGATCAATTTCCAGTCGAGCATTCGCACCATCGACCGCCGGTAGTCGCCCAACCGGCCATCGGCCCAGCCGTCGTGCCCCACAAGCCCCACCCGCGGAGTCAGCTCCTGGGCGCTCTCGATCGAAAGGTAATGCAGTCGCGGATGCTGCTTACAGAACTCGGCCACGCGCTCGCGGGTCCCGCGGATCGAGCCGTAGTAGAAGTCGTGATTCCCCAGCACGAAATAGATCGGCACGCCGAGCGAACCGAGCATCAGCCCCAGATATTCGCAAACGTTGTGCGACTCGCCGATGTCGCCGCTGATCAGCACTGCGTCAGGATGGGCGGAGGCAACCTCATCCAAAAACCTCGGCAGCCGCGTCTCCGACAGGAAGTTCAAATGCGGATCGGTCAGCCAAACGGCGCGCTTCATCGTGGGCACCGCTTACTTCGGTCCAATGCAATACAGCGTCTCGCGACCACGAATGAGCAGCCGTCCATCGGCTGCGGCCGGCGAGGCCAGCGTTTCGTCGTTGAGCTGATTCTCAGCCAGCTTCTCAAACTTCGCCTTCGCCGCCACCACGGTGCACAGGCCCGATGTGTTCAGGAAGTAGATCTTGCCGCCGGCTGCGATCGGCGAGGCTTTGAAGTCGCCTCCCAGCCGCTCCGTCCAAGCGAGCTTACCGGATTTGGCGTCGTACGCTCGGGCGATCCCGTCGTCGGTCACGGTGAAGAGCAACCCATCGCTGACGACGGGGCAGGGGGTATCCGGCGTAGTCTTCTCCTGTTGCCAGACGATCGCGCTTTCAGGCAATTCACCGCTACCGCTTGGGCGAATGGCCAGCAGCGCCCCGCGCATCCCACGCGTGACGTAGACGACGTCGCCGGCCACGGTCGGCCCGGTGACCGTGCGGCCGCCTTTAAGCCCCGCGAGAAACCACGATTGCCGCCCGTTCTTCGGATCATAACCGTCGAGCTCGTTCGCTCCCATCACGACGAGCTGCTGCCGTCCGTCAATCCGCATCAAAACAGGCGTGGTGTAAGCGTCCGCCTCTTCGCTCGGCGCGCCGGTCATTCGCATCGACTTCCAACGCTCCTCGCCGGTCTCGATGTCGTGAGCCACCAGGTAACTCGGCGCCGCTGCCTTTCCCAGATCGGTGAGTGAATCCTGCATGCACGCCGAGATCACCAGCCCATCGACGATCACGGGGCTGTTGGCGTGCCCCCACCAGATCGTGTACGTGCCGTACTCTTCCTGCAGGTTCCGTTTCCAAAGCTGCTTGCCGCCGAAGTCGAAGGCTGCCAGGTCGCCATTGCCAAAATGCACGACCACGGTGCGCCCGTCGGTCACCGGCGAAGGGCTCGCCAGATTGTGCAGCCGATGAAAGTTCTGCCGCTCGCGCTTGGGCGCGGTCCGCGGCGTCTCGGCCGCGCCAAGCTCGCGCGTCCACACGTGCTCGCCGCTGGCTCGTTCGAGCTTGATAAGCAGCATCCGCTTCTGCTCATCGTGCGTCGTCAGAAAGATCGCATCGCCCGTGACGATCGGCGTGCTGGTGCCCCAGGCCGGAATCTTGGCCGTCCAGGCGATACCGCTCTCGGCGCTCCACTCGGTCGGCAGCTTGCCAGCGTACGTGCTGTTCTCCTGCGGGCCGCGCCACTGCGGCCACTCGTCGCCGAGCGCGACCGTGGCTGTCACACACAGCACGAGCGCGCCGAGCACGCAACTTGCCAGACGAACCATCGTTTCGGTCTCCGAAAGAAGCTTCCACTACAACAGCACGCGCTTGCTCTTCTCGCCCGCCACCTCGCACACGTACCGCGGCACCGCATAGCCCGGCAACCGCGATCGCAGTTTGGCAATCAATTCCCGGCCGCGCTCCACCGGCACTTCAAAATGCGCCGCTCCCGCCACCCGATCGAGCTGATGCAGGTAATATGGCATCACGCGCAGGTCGACCAGCCGTTCACACAGCTCAACGAGCGCGTCGGCGTCGTCGTTAATTCCGCGCAGCAGCACCGCCTGGTTCAATAGCGGAATGCCCGCATCGGCCATCGTCGCCAGCGCCTCGGCCACCGATGAACTTAGTTCCCGCACGTGGTTGGCATGAATGACCATGATCGGCGTCAGCCGCGTACCACGCAGCCAGCCGATGAGCTCGTCCGTTACCCGCTCGGGAATCATGATCGGCAGCCGCGTATGGACCCGCAGCCGGCGGAGGTGCGGGATGGACGCCAGGCGCTCGGCCAGCTCAGCTAGCTGCCGGTCGACCAGCATCAGCGGATCGCCCCCGCTGAGGATCACTTCTCGCAGGCTCGGATCCCCCTCGATTTCCGCAATCGCGGGCTCCCAATCGGCCAGCGATTTAGGGCTTTCCTGGTAGGGGAAGTGCCGCCGAAAGCAGTAACGGCAATGGACGGCGCAGGCCCCAGTTGTTACCATCAACACTCTGGAATCGTACTTGTGCAGTAGCCCTGGCGTTTGGGTTGCCGCACGGTCGCCGACCGGATCGAGGCCATAGCCCGCCGCCGGCAAAAGTTCGTCCTCCAGCGGAAGCACCTGCCTGAGCAGCGGGTCGTGCTCGTCACCCGGGCGCATGCGTGCGATATAACCGCGCGGGGCGAAGACGGGAAAGTCGCGAGCCGCTTGCGTCGCCTCCCTGGCCGCTTGATTGGGCAGCCCGAGAAGTCGACACAGCTCCACCGGATCGCGCACGGCGTCTTTGACGGCCTCGTGCCACGAACGGTAGCGAGGCTCGATGCGTGGCGCGCAGGCCGGACCGGAACTCACCGGACCAGCGGGCGAGACTCGTTCGGCCGTGCTCACAGGCAGCGAACTCACAGGCAGCGGGCTCATAAGATTCACGTCGTCAGCTAAGAGTCTTTCAAGACGATTCAGCATAACCCCCGACCAGCTCAAAACGAAGTAGGAAATAGACCGTGGCCAACTACAACACGAATGATTTCAAGCGGGGTCTCAAGGTCCAGATCGACGGCGATCCCTACCTGATGGTCGAGTGCAACTTCGTCAAGCCGGGCAAGGGCAACGCACTCTACAAGTGCAAGCTCAAGAATCTGATTCGCAACACGACGCTCGACCGCACTTACAAAGGCGGCGACTCGCTCGAGGCTGCCGACGTCACCGAAATTGACGCCCAGTTTCTCTACCGTCAGATGGACATGTTCGTGTTCATGGACAACGTCAGCTTCGAGCAGTACGAGCTGACCAAGGACCAGGTCGACGATACCTGGAAGTATCTCAAAGAGGGCATGGTCTGCTCGATGGTGTTGTTCAACAACAATCCCATCACGGTCAGCGCCCCCAACCACGTCGTGCTCAAGGTCGAATACGCCGAGCCTTCGGTGAAGGGAAACACGGCCACGAACCTTACCAAGCCTGTCAAAACCGAAACCGGCGGCGAAGTGATCGTCCCTTCGTTCGTCGAAACCGGCGACATGATCCGCGTCGACACCCGCACGAACGAATACCTGGAACGCGTCCGCGAGTAATTCTCCGCGGACTGCTCTCCTCCGCGCCTGGCAACGTTGGATCGCCCCGCCGTGAATCCAGTCGACGCGTGTCCTGACTTGCTGCCGTCGGCCAACTGGGAACGCCTGCGCCTGCGCGCGGAACTGCTGGCTCGCACGCGTGCCTTCTTCGCCGAGCGAGGCTTCCTCGAAGTCGAGACGCCAGTCCTCTCGGCCGATACGGTCATCGATCGCCATCTCGATCCGATTGCCGTCACGCTGCCCCACGACCCACGGCAGCCGAACGTCGGCCGCACGCTGTACCTGCAAACGTCGCCCGAGTTCGCGATGAAGCGGCTGCTCGTGGCCTCGGCGCTGGACAGCACCGACGCTGCTCCGCAGGCGATCTACCAGCTCACGCGAGCCTTCCGCGCGGATGAGACGGGCCCGCTGCACAATCCCGAGTTCACGATGCTCGAGTGGTATCGCCGCGGCGACGACATGCAGGCTGGCATGCAGTTTCTCTCGGACTTGGCCGCTTCGCTGCTAGGACGCGGTCAGGCCGAACTCGTCAGCTACGGCGAAGCGTTTTTAGTTCACGCTGGCGTCGACCCGCACACGGCCAGTGCCGTGGAGCTCGCCGCGATGACCAGCTACTGGGGCATCTCGGTGCCGGAGGACTGGGATGTTGCCGACCGCGATGCCTGGCTGAACGTGCTGCTCACGCACCTGGTCGAACCGCAACTGGGGCAGGGCGTTCCCACGATTCTCTACGACTACCCCGCCAGTCAGGCAGCGCTGGCTCGTCTGCACGGCGACCCGCCCGTTGCCGCCCGGTGTGAGCTCTACGTCGACGGTATCGAACTGGCGAACGGCTACCACGAACTGCTCGATCCGGCCGTGCTTCGCGAGCGTAATGTCACCGCGAACAAACAGCGCCTCGCCGACGGCAAGCCCGCGCTTCCCGAGGACAGCCGCCTACTCGCTGCCATGGATGCCGGACTGCCCGACTGCACGGGCGTCGCACTCGGCTTTGATCGTCTGGTGATGCTCGCCGCCGGCGCCAGCAGCCTCGCCGAGATTCTCGCGTTTCCGATCGATCGCGCGTAAAGAATTTACCGCGCGCCGCCCTCGATCTCTTGAAAGCCTCAATCGTCTCTCATCATTTGCTCACAATCCCTGGCTAGGATGCTAGCAAGTTCCAAGGCTAAGAAAACGAGGCTTGCCACGGCGGTTGGCCGTCGGCATCAAAGAGGAGAGAACCCGTGCTAATGCTCTCGCGTAAGACCGGTCAGTCGATCGTCATCAACGACGACATTGTGATCACGATCATTGCCGTCGATCGCAACCGCGTGCAGGTCGGCGTCAAGGCACCCGGCTACGTGCCGATCTACCGCCAGGAAATCGTCGAGCGGATGGTCGCCACCGGCGAGATCGAGCCGCTCGCCTGCCTGACCGCGGAACCCGCCGCGGTGTAGTCAATCCCAGTGTCGTCTGGGTGGCCCTGACAGGTGTCAGGGTGCCTCCGGCACGAGAGGGATCAGGCCACGCGTCACCTGACACTCGGCCGGGCGATTCGATGACGGCCTGCACGAACCCTCTTGTGCTGCGCACACCGACAAGCAAGTTGTCGCTGCCACCCAAATAGAATTACCTGCACGGCGAGCGGTGGAAATGCACGTGCTTCCACGCGCCGTCCTGCTTCTGCCAGACGCGTGTCTCTTCGAACGACGACGTCGTCGGCGCATCGGCCTCGTTGATCCGCTGCGTCAGCCGCACGTAAGTGACCACCGCCACATCGCCCATCAGCCGCACCTTCGGCGCCACCAGCGTCGTATTGCGCGGGCTGTCGCCGGCGCCCAGGTTGAAGTAGTAGCGATGAAACTCCATCCCTTCCACCAGGTGGCCGACGGCCTCGGGCTCAAAGCACGAGATGTCTGCGGCGCACAGCTCAGCGTAAGCCTTCCAGTCGGCCGTTGTGATGCTGTCGATCAGTTGGCGCGAGAGTTCAATCAGTTCTTGTTCGGCGGTGGCGGCCATGAGAAGATTTCCAATCCTTAGCTTGCTAGTAGATTGAGTTGTTTCAGCTTGTCGCGGCATTCGTCCCGCTCGCGGCAACGTTCGAGGCCTGCCCAGGTCGCATCCTGCACGGCCATGAAGTCCTCTTCCGTGGCCTGGCTTCGCCCGGCGGCCTGCACCCGCTGCATGAGCTTCTTGATCACTTCGCGATCGAGCCGCGTGAGGAACAAGCCATCCATCCGGTAGTCGACGAACGCTTCCCACACCAGCGGAAACAGCGGCTGCACGATCCGCTCGCCAATCGTGCGGGCGTACTCGCGAATCTCCCACTGGGCGTGGCTGTCCATCCGCAGGGCCAGAAAGTGCAGCAGGTTGTGCAGGTCGACTTTCCAGTAGGCTTCCGTGTACGTCGAAAGCGGCAGGTCCTTACGCGCTTGTTCGCGGGCGACTCCCTGGGCAATCCGCTGTTCATACAGCGCTCGCGCGGCACGTTGGAATTCGGTTTCCGCGGCGGTCAGCTCCGCGCCCAACTGAGCGTCCAGCGCGCCGGCGCTTCCTTGCCGGTTATTGGCGGCCTGCGTGCGCCAGGCGTCGGATGTTGTGGTTTGCATCGCGTCGATCGCCAGCGAATAACGCGTGCTGTACTCGTTGACGTTTGCCGTGCGGTGGCGAATCCACTGCCGCCAACAGTCCATCGGCACGCGGACCAGCAGCTTGATCTCGGCCATCTCGAACGGCGTCGTATGCCGATGGCGCAGCAGGTAGCGAATCAGCCCCCGGTCGTCGGACACTTTGCGGGTGCCTTCGCCATAACTGACGCGGGCCGCTTGCACCACGGATTGATCGTCACCCATCACGTCGACGAGCGTGACGAAGCCATCATCGAGCACGGAAAACTTTTGCCAGCGAAGCTGGGAAACTTGTTCGGCGTTGGTGGCCATCCGGTCCTCGTTTACTTCTTGGCCATCAACTCTTCGACGAGCTTGGCGAGCAGGGCAGGGTTGTCTTGTTTCCGCAGGTGATCGATCCGCGACTGGGGAATCTTCAGCTTCTCAAGCGCACCCACCACGTTCTTCCACTGCCGCTCGCGGGCCTTGCCCTCGGCAAGATAGAGCTCCGTGACCAGCTCGCTCAGCCTTTGCAGGCCGATGGCGTCGCGGTTCTCGTAATAGTTCTTGATGATCTTTTCCTGGTACTTCGAACGCTCAGCCACGGCAGTTGCTCCTGGTTGTTGGCCTGCTTTCGGGCGACGGAACCTCCGCCAGCGCGTACGCAGAATCTTCTCCAAATCGCCCCGGCTTGGCAACCGCTGGCGAAATAGGTAATCGGGGAGTTGTAGATGCTGGTGTACTGTTCTGCGGGTGCCACTGCCTGGCTTGCCCAGCAGTGCCTTTCTTTCAGGTCTTGCCTTGCTGTATCCGTCCCTGATTGGTGCGATTTCAAGCAGGTCCGACCCCGGAAGAGCATGCCATCCAAACCCGCCTTTCTCGGCGTTGCCCGGCCGCCTACTATCCCGCCCTATGGACGGCAGCAGCGAACGTCGATTCTTGCGCGGATTCGGCATCACCAGCCTCGGCACGCTGGTGAGCCGGATGCTCGGCCTTGCGCGCGATATCGTTACCGCCAGCCTTCTCGGGCTGGGACAGGGGGGCGTCATGGACGCCCTGGTCGTGGCCTTGCGGGTTCCCAACTTCTCGCGCCGGGTGCTCGGTGAAGGAGCGCTTGCTACGAGCTTCCTGCCCGTCTTCACTCGCGAGCATGAACGCCAGCCGGAAGACGCCTGGCGAGTGCTCAGTTCGCTACTCGCGGGTCTGGCCGCCGTCACGGTCAGCCTCGTGCTTGTTGGCGAGCTGGCGTGCCTTGCCTGGTGGCGGCTGGCCGGTGCAGGCGACTCGCACCTGATCGGACTGACGGCCACGATGCTGCCGTACCTGGTCTTCATCTGCCTTGCGGCGCAGCTCGGCGCCGCGCTGCAAGGACTCGGAAGGTTCCGCGTGCCCTCGCTCGCGCCGGCGCTGCTGAACGTCTGCTGGCTGGCGGCTGCCTGGCTGGTCGCCCCCTGGTTCGCCGGCGACAAGGCTGCCCAGGCTTACGTCATTGCCGGCGCGGTGCTCATTGCTGGCGTGCTCCAGTGCGCGGTGCTCTTGCCGCCGCTCTACCGCGCCGGCTTTCGTTTCCGCCTCGATCCGCGCGGCGCCTTGCCCGCCTTGCGGCAGACATTCGTTGCGATGTTGCCGATCGCCTTTGGCCTGGCCGTCACGCAGATCAACTCGCTGGTGGATAGCCTCCTGGCCGTGGCTCTGGCCGGCGCGCCGGGTGAGCGGTTTTCCCTCGGTTGGTTCGGAGAGTATTCGTATCCGCTGCAGACTGGCGCTGCCGCGGCGATTTACTACGGTGAGCGGTTCTACCAGCTTCCAGTTGGCACGCTCGGTCTGGCGATCGCCACCGTGATCTATCCGGCGCTTGCCCGGCATGCGGCGCGCGGTGACCGACAGCGAATCGGTGCTGATCTAACCACGGGCTTGCGGTGGGTGTTGTTCGCGTCGATCCCCGCCGGCGTCGGACTGATGCTCTTGGCCGAGCCGCTCATGCAAGCACTGTTCGTCCGCGGCGCGTTTACGGAGCGCGACGGCCAACGAGCCGCCGCCATGATCGCCTGCTATGCGAGCGCCGCCTGGGCCTACTGCGCCCTGCCGATCCTCGCGCGCGGGTTGTACGCCGTGGGCGATCGCACCACACCGCTGCGCGTTGGCATCCTCGCGGTCGTCACCGACATCGCGGCCTCGCTGGTGCTCATTGGTCCTTTCGCCGAGCGCGGCCTCGCACTCTCGACCGCGCTTGCCGCCTCGGTCCAGGTAGTGCTGCTCACCGGCCTCATGGCAAAGACAATGCCGCTGGCATGGAGTGAAATTCGCGGCAGCCTGATCAGAACTCTCTCAGCGACCACGGTCATGGCCCTGGTCGTGTATACCGGTTCGCGAATGTTGCTCACGGAGGAACTCTCGCGAATGAGCATGCTGCAGGCAATCGGCGTGCTGATCGTCGCCGGTGCAGCGGCCTATCTGCTCGTCGCCCGAATGCTCGGCTCGAGCGAGCTCAAGCTGCTCAGCAGTCGCCGCCTGGCGGAACTTCCGGAGATGACGCTGACCCAGCCCGTCAGGCGATGATCTCGCGAATCGGCTGGCCATAGTCCATGTCCAGCCGCTTGCGACCGGGAATCTCGAGTCGCCGCGGATCGATGCCGAGCAGATCGAGCACCGTGGCGTGGATGTCGGTCACATAGTGCCGGTTCTCGATGGCGTGGAAACCCAATGCATCGGTGGCGCCGTGAGCGACACCCCCTTTGAGTCCGCCGCCGGCCATCACCACCGAAAATCCGAACGGGTGATGATCGCGGCCGTCGGACCCCTGCGTGCCGGGCGTGCGGCCGAACTCGGTACCGATCACCAAGACCGTGTCCTCCAGCAGCCCGCGCTGCTTAAGATCCTTCAGTAGCGCGCCGATCGGCTGATCGATTTCGCCGCACAGCTTTGTGTGTCCTGACTTGAGTCCGCCGTGAGCGTCCCACGCGCCGGCGCCGCCGTTCGAGCCGTGGAAGATCTGCACGAATCGCACGCCTTCTTCGACCATCCGCCGTGCGACCAGGCATTGCCGGCCGAACGTTTCAGTTTCCTTTCGATCCAGTCCGTACATCTTCTGCGTGGATTCGGTCTCGGCGGCGCAGTCGACCACATTTGGCACAGCCGACTGCATGTGGAAGGCCAGTTCATACGACTTGATTCGGGCCTTGATCGCGGCGTCTTCCGGATACTCGACCGCGGCCAGCTTGTTCAGTTTGTTAAGCAATCCGAACTCGGCCTGCTGCTCTTCGCGATAGACGTCCTTGCCCGGCGAGGCGAACGGCAGCGGATCGGCCGGATCGACGCCCAACTGCACACCGCTATGCTCGGGGCCCAGGTAATTCGCACCGTGCGCTCCGATGCCGCCGCAACAATCGGCGATCGGCGTCCCCAGCACGACGAAGCTCGGCAGGTTGTCGTTCAGTGATCCGAGTCCGTAATGCACCCAGGATCCGATCGTGGGGAATTGCCCCTCCAGCACGTGACGACCCGTGTGGAACTGAAGCTGCGCGCCGTGGTTGTTGTCGGTCGTCCACACCGAACGCACCACGGCCAGATCATCGGCACACTCGGCGACGTGCGGAAACCAGTCGCTGATCTCCAGCCCGCTCTGGCCATGCTTCTTGAAGCCGACCTGCATTGGAAACAGCTTATGGCGGATGTGGCCGTTGGCATCATCCGGCACCACGATCCGCAAGTTCTCTGACAGGAAGTTCGCCTTGAGCACGTCCTTGTGTGGCGTCTCACCGATCTCCTTGCCGGCGAACTCGTTGAGCGCCGGCTTCGGATCGAAGCTCTCCATGTGGCTCATGCCGCCGACGAGGAAGATCCAGATGACGTTCTTCGCCTTCGGCGTGAAATGCGGCTGACCGGTGGGCAGCGAATGCGTCGCGCCCTCGTTGGCACGGACCACGCCGTCGCGCATCAGCAAACTGCCAAGCGCGAGGCCCGTGAAACCCATTCCCACGTCGGCCAGGAAGGCACGGCGGGGCAGGTGCAGTTGGCGAGGCATGTTTCGTGGCTTGGTCATTGGATTACCGCACCGTCAGAAAGTCGTTGTGATTCAGCAGCACGTGCACCAGGCTTTCGCGGGCCCGCTGCCGTGGATCAGCCGAGGCCGCCACGCTGCTCGGTTCGCCCGAGGTGAACGCCACGAGGGCTTCAGGCTTTGCCAGCCGGTCGGCTTGCTCCGCGATGAACGCCAGGCACTCGGCGCGTTCGCCTTCGGTCGCCGGCCGGCACAGGATCCGTTCGAACGCCGCGGCCACGAAGGCCGCTTCGCGATCGGCATCAGGTACTGCGGCCACTTCGGCAGCCAGCTTGCCCGCCAGAGTGCGCGCCTGGGCCAGCGACAGCGAGCTGTTGACCATCGCCAGCGCCTGCTGCGGAACCACGGTCTCGCTGCGGCGGTAACAGTCCGTCACATTCGCTCGATCGAACATCTCGAGGAACGTCATCTTCTTTTCCTTGCTGCTGCGGAAGTACAAGCTCCGCCGCAAGGTCTTCATGCCGTTGTTCTGATCGATCTCGGCTCCGCCCATCGTCACGTCCAGCGTCCCGGCTACGTGTAGCGTTGCGTCGCGCACGATCTCGGCCTCCATCCGCCGCGGGTTGGCATGCCACAGGTAGCAGTTCTCCGGATCGAGTTTCGCGTTCTCTTCGTTCGCCGCCGACGAGCTCAGTTGATACGCCCGGCTGGTAACGATCAGCTTGTGAATGTGCTTCATCCGCCAGCCGCCGTCCATCAGTTCGACGGCCAGCCAGTCGAGCAGTTCCGGATGCGTCGGCTCTTCGCCATGCAGGCCGAAGTCGAACACCGTGGGCACCAGCGGCGTGCCGAAGTGACGCATCCACATCTGGTTGATCGCCACCCGGGCCGTCAGGGGATTGTTCTTCGAAGCGATCCAGCGAGCCAGCGCCGCGCGGCGGCCGGTACTCGTCGCCGGATAGACTGTGCTCAGGTGCGTGTAGCTTTCGTCAATCTTGCCGAGGGCGTCTTGATGCTTTTCATGATCCTTCTTGGCCGCATCGAGCCGGCCTTGCGCGGCCTCCGCTCTTTTCTTCGCTCCTTCGTCGGTTGCCGCGGTCGCTTCGGCAATCTCCTGTTCGGCCTTCAGAATTGCGAGCTTTACTTGCTCGACGTTCGCGATTCGCTCGGCGCGGCTGGCTTCACGGGCGAGTTGCCCGGCATCGCTGGCTGCTGGCGTGCTGAATTTCGCCCGATCCGCTGCCACTGCCGCCCGCACCGCCGCCAGTTTCGCTGAAGCGGCCAGGAGCTCCGCTTCGGCCAGCGCAGCCGCGCGGGTTGCCTTGTCGATCTCGGGCTTGAGATCGGGTGGCGCTGTCGGCGGTTTTTCTTCGGCCTTCTGCTCTGAAGGTTGTTCAGCAGGGGCGTCAGCACCATTCCCTGCCGGTGGCGCGGCCGCCGTTTCTGCCTGGGCGAGCTGTTGCGTCTGCCGCTGCCGCAGATCCGCGAGCCTGGTGGTGGCGGTCGACATCGCCTTTTCGCACTGCTCGAGCTTTGCGACCGCCGAGTTAAGCGACTCCTGCTGCACGAACTCCCGCAGACCTGGATAGTGCGCCTGCGCGGGGAGCGTCACCGCGGCGACCTGCAGTTCGTCGCCGCCGAGCGATCTCGGAATGCCCGGCCCCAGCGGCGCATCCTTCACCGGCGTGGCTTCGTTCCCTCGCGTGAACAGATACGTCGGCGACTCGGCCTTCTCGTCGAACACCCGCACGAGACCTTGCTTCGCCGTGTCGCTTTCCCCCGGCAGCCGATCGGTGCGCACATTGTGCGGTTCGAAGAACGCCCGGAACTGATAGTAGTCCGTCTGCAGAATCGGGTCGTACATGTGATCGTGACAACGGGCGCAGTTCATCGTGATGCCCAGGAAACCCTTGGCCGTGTGTTCGACCGTGGCGTCCAGCCACACGTTGCGATTGAACTTGTACCAGTTTCGCACCAGGAAGCCGGTCGCGCGGTGTGCGTTCTCGTCGAGCGGCGCGACTTCATCGGCAGCCAGCATCTCGACGATCATTTCGTGATACGGTTTGTCCGCGTTCAGCGACTCGACGATCCAGTCGCGCCATCGCCAGATGTGCGGCTGGCTCTCGCGCACTTCCGCCGCGTAGCCATCCCAGTCGCTGTAGCGCCAGACGTCCATCCAGTGCCGGCCCCAGCGTTCGCCGTACTGTGGACTGGCCAGCAACCGATCGACAACCTTCTCATACGCGTCGGCCGACTCGTCCGCCACAAACGCCCGCAACTCTTCCGGCACCGGCGGCAGCCCGACCAGGTCGAGATACACCCGCCGCAGCAGCAGGTTTTTCGCGGCCAGCTCGGTCGGCCGTAGTCCCTGCTCTTGATGCTTCGCCGCGATGAACCGGTCGATCGGATTGGCCGACCACTCAGCCGCAGCAACCACGGGAAGCTCGGGCCGCACCGGTTTCTGAAACGACCAGTGCGCCGTCGGATCGCTCGGCAGCGGTTCGTCCGGCGTGGGCGCCCCGGCCTCGATCCAGCCCTTGATCTTGGCGATGTCTTCGGCCGGCAGCGGCTTGGCCTCCAGCGGCATCTGTTCGATGTCGCCCGAGCCGTCGAGCGCTTGCAGCAGCGGGCTCTCGGCAGCCGCCTCGGCAATTGCCGGTCCGCGATCGCCCCCTTCGCGCAGGAACGAGATATGATCCAGCCGCAAGTTCGCCTTCTGCCGCAGGCCGCTGTGGCAGCTATAGCAGTGTTTTTCCAGGAGCGGCTTTACGTCGCGCGTGTAGTCGACGTCGGCTGCCGAAAGCGGTGCGGCCAGCATCATCAGAAGTAGCAGGGGGCCGGCGTTTCGCATGCTGCTCGGGATGGCTCCTGCATGTCGCGAGGCCCAGGCGGGATGGCGGGGCTCGATCGTGTCTTCATACAACACAGTGGCAAGCTTCAACGCCGTCTATCTTAATGTACCCCCTGAACTCGGACAACAAGCCAAAGGGGTGCCGCCCGCAGGACTTGCGAGCAGATCAGCCCGCGTGCCGCCCCATCCAGCTCAGATACCGCCGGGCATATTCGTCGAGATTCTCGCCACTGCCGCCGCCGCGAATCGGGCTGCACATCTCGTAACTGGCCAGGCCCGCAAACCCACCCTCGGCCAGCCCGCGAAAGAACCCCTCAAAGTCGATGAACCCCTCGCCAAACGGCACGGCACGCACCATGTCGGGCTCTTGCCGTTCGTAGTTCACCAGCTCCGGCCGATAGCGATAGCGCGGCGTGCGCACGTAGTCGGCATTGGTGGTCATCACGGTATGCGGCGCCATCAGCCGCGCCGTTTCATAGAGTGGCTCGCCGCGCAGGGCAGGGGACCAGGCGTCGAACCCCAGCTTGACATTCGGCCGGCCGATGTCGTCCAGCAGATCGAGCAGCGCCTGGCTGTCGACGGCCAAGTCGTGATGGTTCTGCACGGCGAGCGTGATGCCAAAGTCCGCAGCACGTTCGCCTGCCTCGCGAATCGCGGCCACGACTTTTTGCCACGTGTCCGTTGGGTTCGAACCTTCGTAGTCGTATGCCGTGAAGATCCGCACGTACTTCGCGCCGAGTGCCGAGGCCAGCCGGCATAGCGACGCGATATAGTCAAGCTGCATTTCCAGAAACGGAACCTCGGCTGCCCGCTGACCGCCGAAATCCGTATAACCGGCCAGCGCCGCGCACCGCACGCCGTGTTCGCCCAGCGCGCTCCGTACCTCGTTGAGTCTGGCATCGCTGGTATCCAGCGGCGCCAGATGGGGCCGTTTGCCCGCGAGCATCACGGAGCGATAGCCGAGCGACGCCGCTCGGGCAATGAACTCCCGCACGTCGAGGCACTCCTGACCCCAGTAGCCCGCGTAACTCACCGAGAAGAGGCTCAGTTCAAACGGCATGGTTCAGCTCGACTCTCAAACGCACACGGCTGTACTAAACAAAACTAGCCCGAAGCTTTGCTTCGGGCTAGGGTAACGTCTGGCGGTTTGCCTGAAGACTTTACTTCGAAATTGCCACCCGGTTTTGCGAAGCCAGCTCCGAAGTGCCGGCCTTCCGCTTGGCGAGGTTGCGGGCTTTCGTGGCTTCGCGCCTGGCGAGTTCGTCGGCGCGGCGCTTCTTGATCGCTTCGATCTTTTCCTGCCGCTTCTCGTCGGCTTCCTGAGACGCCCGTTCGGCCTCCTCGCTGGCGACCTTATGCAGTTGCATCTGGTACTGCCGGGCAAGTTCTACCTGCTGCATCTGCATCAGGTACTGCCGCGCGACCTCGGTCGAACTGGCAATCGATCCGGTGAACTGGCGGGCTCCTTCGCTTCCGGACGTGGCGCGCGAAGCGCCTCCGCTGCGGCAGCCGCCGCCGCCACCGCGCTGGGCGAACGCTTCGTCGCCGCAGGCCGCGAGCAATCCGATACACAGCACAAGAAAGAACGCTTTCATGGCAAAACACCTCTCGGTTGCCAAGTTGCGCGAGCCAACTCTGTTCAAGAAACTTCAGGCCGACTGCGTGTGTGCCTCAACCGCCGCCGACCCTGCCCGCGTACCCATGATTGTAACATCCGGCGCGCAGGGGGTGGCAACAGGTTTTCGGCCGGATTTGGGCACTCTTTGCCGCCTCTACACCAACTCCGCCAGCGGCGGATGGTGCTCGGTGATGTATTGCGGCCGACCGGTTAGATCACTTACGGTCGTGGAAAGCGGATCGATCCCCAGCCGGTTATAGAGCGTGGCATGAATCTCTTCGAACCGCACCGGCCGATCGACCGCTTCCGCCGCGTTGCGGTCGGTGGCGCCAATCACCTGGCCAGTTCGCAATCCGCCGCCCGCCATCAAGGCGCACGAAACGTTCGGCCAGTGGTCGCGGCCGGCCTGGGCGTTGATTGTCGGCGTGCGGCCGAACTCGCCCCACACGATCACGGTCACATCCTTGTCGAGCCCGCGCTGGTGCAGGTCTTCGACCAGCGCCGAAACCCCCTGATCCAGTTGCGGCAGGTTCTCGCGGCACAGGTTGAAGTTCGACCCGTGATAATCCCAGAAGCTGAAGCTGAGCGTCACGACGCGGACACCCGCTTCCACCAGCCGCCGCGCGGCCAGGAACTGTTGCATCAACCGCGGAGCGCCGTCCCCCTGATGCTTCTCGGTGCCGAAGCCGTACCGATCGCGCAGCGACTGCGGTTCCTTCTCCAGGTCGAGCGCCTCGGCCAGCTTGCTGGAGGTGAGCACGCCGAACGCTTGCTGCTGGAACGCGTCCATGCCGGCCATCATGCCGTGGGTGTCGGTGCGGCGGTTGAAGTTGTCGAGGGCTCCGATCAGGCTCTTGCGATCGTCGAGCCGATCGAGCGAAATGCCTTGCAGCAGCATGTCGTCCTTGCCGTCGCCGTTCGGCTGAAACGGCGTGAACGCCGCGCCCAGGAAGCCGGGATAGCCCGAGTTGTACGGCCGATGCTGCATCCGCGGCGACAGCCCGACATAAGGTGGCACCGAAGGCGACGTCGCGCCGAGCACCTTGCCGACCACGGAGCCGAACTCCGGCCACCCGCCCGAAGGCTGCTGCTGATGCCGGCGGCCGGTCATGCACTGGAAAGAATAGTGATCCCCCGTGGCGCCGATGACCGAGCGAATCGGCACGAGCTTGTCCATCATCCCGGCCAGCTTCGGCATCAGCTCGCAAACCTGGATGCCCGGCACGTTGGTCGCGATCGGCTTGAACTCGCCGCGGATCTCGCTCGGCGCGTCCGGCTTCAGGTCGTACATGTCCTGATGCGGCGGCCCGCCCGGCAGGAAGATCATGATCACCGACTTGTTTGACTTCTGCCCCGTGGCAGCTTCCGCCCTGAGCACGTCGGTCAGCGTCAGTCCGCCCAAAGCCAATCCGCCAATCTGCAGAAAGCCGCGGCGGCTGATGCGGTCGCAATAGCGACCGGGCGTGCGAGGTCCGAGAAGCGTGAGCATGGCGGGATCAGTGCTCCGACGACGGCGAGATCAATTAGGCGGGGATCAATCCAGGCGGGTCACCCGAGATCATATCACACCCGGCTGATGCGTGCCAAGTTCGGAGTTGGAAGTGGGCCCTGACTCACGGTGAATTCAACGGCCAGTCCGTGTCCCCAGGCGTCGGGTCAATAGGACCAAGCCGAAGGACGCCAGCAGGCCGATGCACGAGATCGCAGCCACTCCCGCACCTTCTCGCAACATTACAGCTGAATCTGAGTAGCCGCCAGCAAACAGTTTGCCTAGGAACTCGTTCGCATTGACGATCCAAGACCGCGAAATAATCAAGGTGAATTATTGCCGAGTATCGGGCAGCTTTTTCACTCAAATTCGAACGAGGGCGGGAGCTGACGTGCGCCATGCAGAACCCGGAGAATCCGCAGCGAATCGTTGGCAATCCGGTAGTAGATCACATAACTGCCGAACGTAAAAAAACGTACGTCGTCGTCCGGCGTAGCGAGCCGAGTACCCAGATCAGGCATCCGCGCGAGTAGCGAGATGCGCTCCTCGATTCGATCGATGTGGGTGTCAGCTGCCGTAGGATTCTGATCGGCAATGAAATGCCAGATGGACTTCAAGTCGGACTTGGCCGTTATGCTGCGCTGGATTTTAAGCATCGGCCACTATTGCCCCTGGCGACGAGCCTCCCACTCCTGCCTCGCCTCGGCCTTGATTGCGGCCATGTCGAGCTCGGCAAAATCGCCGCGCTCGAAATCATCAATCCCCACCTGGATCTTCTGGCGAAGCTCTTCTAGTCTTGCCGCTCGATCCGCCGCCTGCTCCTGCAGCAGCCGCAGGCCGGCGTTGATCACGTCGGTCTCGCTGGCAAACTTGCCGCTGCTGACCAACTCGTTGATGAAAGCCTGCTGGGCGGGATCGATCTGCACGTTCATGACGAGAACCCCAAAGGCGAATACGTCGGGAATAAATCAGACCTGCTAAACGTCGAGTGCCTCAGTCCACGGACTCTCCTTGAAGACAATCTACAGGTCGCCTCCGAACAGATTTTCGACATCACGTGCCCCATGCACAACACGCGCGACGATTATGTCCTCTTCGACCCGGTAGTAAATTACGTAGTTTCCAGCCGTAAAGTATCGAAGTTCCGGTGACAATTCTGAGCATGACGTTCCCAGCAGCGGTGAACTACCGAGCAAGGCAAACCTGCTGCGGAAAATTTCGAGTTGACGATTCGCAGCAGCAAGGTTGCTACTAGAAATGTAAAGCCAGATTTCGAGCAGGTCGCGTTCTGCTTGCTTGGCTAGAACAACCGACGCCATGATCAGCCCTGTTTCGCGGCACGTTCGGCGAGGATCCGCATCCCCTGCTCACGAATTCCGTCGATATCGAGCGGCACCACCTCACCCCGTTCTATCTCATCAATCCCCACCTGGATATTCTGGCGAAGCTCTTCCAGTTTTGCCGCTCGATCGGCCGCCTGCTCCTGCAGCAGCCGCAGGCCGGCGCGGATCACGTCGGTCTCGCTGGCAAACTTGCCGCTGCTGACCAACTCGTTGATGAAAGCCTGCTGGGCAGGATCGATTTGCACGTTCATGACGGATTCCTCAACACACGCTTACGACTCACACGGCAATTATACCACGGCCAGGGGGCGGCATTTCACTCCACCCCTTCGCTCGCCTGCTGCTGCCGGTAGTACTTCAGCCCCGGGAAAAAGAAGCAGCCGGCCGAGACCACGCCGAACAACGTGATCCCGATCTGAATGTTGTACCGCTGCAGCACCGCCATCACGATCGCCGTGGCAAACAGCGCCGCGCTCTGCAAATAGAACTGCCCGGTGAGCATGCCCGCCTTCACCAGAAAGATCATCCCGCTCGTCAGCGCCAGCACCGGCGAGAGCGTGAGCACCGGCAGCTCCAGGATCAATTCCACCACGAACAACAGCGCAATCGAGAGCATGCTCGCCGCCCAGACGTGCGCGATCTGTCGCTCGACGAACGTCACCGGCCCGCTCCGCCGCCGCAGCGTCCAGAAGATGATCGCCCAGGTCCCCAGCCCCACAATCCACAGCGCCAGGTACGGCAGCGGCGAGGTGGTGCCGATCCACTCGAGCACGTTGGTCAGGAACGCCGTGATGAACAGCGCCAGGCTGTGCCACATCCACAGCAGGCCCCAGTTCTCCAGCACCGTGGCGTGGTGCGTTTCCCGAAAGGCCCGCGCAATCACCTGCATGAACTGGCCGCTCCGCGCCGCGGTCGGTTCATCGGCCAGATACGCTTCCAGGTCATCCGCCAGGTCGGCCGCCGTCGCATAGCGCAGCTCGGGCGGCTTCTGCAAACACTTGAGCGCGATCATCTCCAGCTCGCGGTCGGCCCGCGGATTGAGCAAGCGCGGTGGCAGCGGTTCCTGTTCCACGACCATCATCACGGTCTCGACGGGCGACGCGGCCTGAAACGGCGGCCTGCCCGTGAGCATCTGATAGAGAATCGTTCCCAGGCTATAAACGTCGCTCTCGCGCCCGACCTTGCCCCGCTTCCCGGCTGCCTGCTCGGGCGCCATGTACGACGGTGTCCCCAGCACCGCACCGCTCAGCGTCAAGTTCGAGTCGGTCTCGACTCGCTTGGCCAGCCCGAAGTCCGAAACGTGCGGCCGGCCCTCTTCGTCGATCAGAATGTTCGACGGTTTCAGATCGCGATGCAGCACACCCCGCTCGTGCGCGAAGTGAATCGCCCGGCAGATCGGCGCAAGTAATTCGGCTGCTTCCCGCGGGTTCATTGGCCCCTCGGCCAGCCGCCGGGCGAGCGTGGTGCCAGCCACGTATTTCATCGTGAAGAACGGCTGCCCGTCGTGCTGACCGACCTCATAGATCGGCACAATCACCGGATGGTCGAGCCGCGCGGCATTCTCCGCTTCACTGCGAAACCGGGCCAGGTCCGCCGGCGAGGGCAGCGCATTCTGCAGAATCATCTTGAGTGCGACCGTCCGCCCCAGGCTCAGCTGCTGCGCCTGGTAGACGACCCCCATCCCGCCGCGGCCCAGCTCTTTGACCAGTTCGTAGTCGCCCAGCACCGAGCCGTTCGCGTCGACGCGGTGCCCCGCGGAGTGTCCCACGGGCGCGGTCGCATCGCTATCGCGCCTTGACGCGCTACTCGCTCCGGCCGCCACGCAATCGGCAACCAGCATCGTGGCCCACAGCCCGCGCAGCTCTTCGGCCAGCTCGGGATGATCCTTGATCACGGCGTCGACGTTCGGCAGCGCCCCGTGCTGCATCTCGTCGGCAAGTTGCGCGGCAAGTTCGGCCAGCCGTTCTTCATCCTGCTCAGAAGGTTTCAGCTTGCCAGAGCTCATGTTGCTTTGCTCACGCGCCGTCTTGAGAAGGAGGCTCCTGCAGAATCGCCCGCAGCCGACGCATCGCCCGCAGGTACCGCATGCCGGCGGCCGACTCGCTGATTTCCAGGCAACTTGCGACTTCCTTGTTCGATAACTGCTCGAAGTGCCGCATCAAGACGACCTCGCGATCCGCGTCATCGAGGGTTTCGATCGCCGCGGCAAAGCGACGTTCCAGCTCGTGATGCGTCGCCGCCGCGGCCGGTGTCATTTCCCGATCGCGTACCAGCGCCGCCAGGTCAAAGGCCGACTGATCGTTGTTCGCAGCAACTTCCATCGCCTGTTCGCGGGCCACGCTCCGCCGTGCGGCATGATGCCGGCGATGCACGTCGATCATCCGGTCGCGTGCGAGATGCCTGAGCCACAATGAGAACGGCATGCCGGACGATGCGAGGTAATCGGTGAGCCGCTGATTGGCTTCGACCAACACGTCCTGCACGATGTCGCTGGCATCCACCCGCCGCTGCACGGCCTTGTCGAGCCGCATGCCGACCATCCGCCGCAAAGCTTCCCGGTGTCGCTCAAGCAGCTTGTTACGTGCGTCGGCGTCGCCGTCACGTGCGGCGGAGAGGAGCTCTTGGGTCTCGGCAGATTCGGGCCACATATCTGGAGAATTATAGCACGGGGCCGGAGCCAGCGGATGGACCTCCATCATAACCCGAAGCGTGAGCGAAGATTAACAGCGCCTCGCTCACGCTTCGGGTTATGAAAGGACTGAGGCCCTGTGCCGATTTGAACACGAACGACTACGCCAGAATCTGCTGCACCACGTTCCCCGCCACGTCGGTCAGCCGGAAATCGCGTCCCTGGAAGCGATACCTCAGCCGCTTGTGGTCAACACCCAGCAGGTGCAGCACCGTGGCCTGAAAGTCGTGGGCATGCACGCCATCGCTCACCACGTTGTAGCCGAACTCGTCGGTTTGGCCGAACGTCATGCCCGGCTTGATGCCGCCGCCGGCCATCCAGATGCTGAAGCACCGCGGATGATGATCGCGGCCGAAGTTGTTGGCCGAGATCGCTCCCTGGCTGTAGCTCGTGCGGCCAAACTCGCCGCCCCAGATTACCAGAGTTTCATCGAGCAGGCCGCGCTGCTTAAGATCTTTCACCAAAGCCGCCGATGCGCGGTCGCATTGATCGGCCTGCCGCTTCAGCTCGCTCGGCAAGTTGCCGTGATGATCCCAGTCGCGATGATAGAGCTGCACGAACCGCACGTCGCGTTCGGCCAGTCGCCGCGCGAGCAAGCAGTTGTTGGCGAATGACGACTTGCCCGGCTCCGCCCCGTACATCTCCAGCACGCCGGCCGATTCCTTCGAAATGTCCATCAGCTCGGGCACGCTCGTCTGCATCCGGTAAGCCATTTCATAAGCGTCGATCCGCGTGGCAATCTCCGGATCGCCCACCGCTTCCAGCTGCATCCGGTTCAGCTTCTGCACGCCGTCGAGCAGGCTCCGCCGCGCGGCCGGATCGATCCCCTCGGGATTCGACACATAGAGCACCGCGTCGCCAGTGGAACGGAACTGCACGCCCTGATACTTGCCCGGCAGAAAGCCGTTGCCCCAATAGCGCGCGAGCAGCGGCTGTCCGCCACCACCGGACAGGAGCACGACGTACTCCGGCAGATTCTTGTTCACGCTTCCCAGGCCATACGCACTCCAGGCGCCCAGCGTCGGTCGGCCGGGCTGCTGGTTGCCCGTCAGCAAATACGTGACGGCCGGATCGTGATTGATCGGATCGGTGTGCAGCGACCGCACCAGGCAAATGTCATCGGCTACGCTGCCAATGTGCGGCAGCACTTCGCTCATCTCGGTGCCGCACTGGCCGTACTTCTTGAACGGGTAGGCCGGCCCGACCATCAGCAGCTTCGACTGCCCGCTGGTCATGCCCGTGATCCGCTGCCCCATCCGCACCGAGTCGGGCAGCTCCTCGCCGGTCAGCTCCTTGAGCTTCGGCTTGGCGTCGTACAGGTCGATGTGCGAAGGTCCACCGGACATGAACAGGTAGATCACCCGCTTCGCCTTGGGCGCGAAGTGCAACTGACCCAGTGCCCCGAGTGCCTCCAGCGGGTTCTCCGGCGCCGCTTGCAATCCATCATTCAGTAGCGATGCGAGCGCCAGCGCACCCAGTCCCTTGGCCGATCGGCCAAGCAGCGTCCGGCGGGTCATTTCGCGGCGAAGGTGTTCGTTGTCGAGCATCGCTTAACCCTTGGTAATCGTTTCGTCGAGGTTCAGCAGCACGTTCGCCACCGCAGTCCAGGCCGCCAGCTCGACAGGGCTCATCGCCTGCGGCAGTGGTGACTCACCGACTTCCAATAGCTTCTCGGCCGCCGCCGGATCCTTCTCGAACCGCGCCCGCTGTTCTTCATAGATCGCCAACAGCACCTGCGCTTCTTCTGGCCGTGGCGCTCGCGACGTGCAGAGCTTGAACGCCAGCGCCACGCGCTCCGGCGGCGAGCTGAATTCCGAACCAACCACGCGCTGAGCCAGCCCCCGCGCGGCTTCGACGAAGCCCGGATCGTTCAGCAGCACGAGCGCCTGCAGCGGCGTGTTGGTCCGTTCGCGGCGATCGGTGCAGACTTCGCGGTTCGGCGCGTCGAACGTCGCCAGGGGCGGATACGGCATCGCCCGCTTGATGTACACGTACATTCCGCGGCGATACAGATCGCGGCCATGGCTTTGCGTATAGCTTTGCGAGCTGAACTCGCCGCCGAAGCCAACCTGCTCCCACAAGCCTGGCGGTTGATACGGCGCAACGCTCGGTCCGCCGATCCGATCATCGAGCAAGCCGCCGATTGCCAGCGAAGCGTCGCGAATCATTTCCCCATCCAGCCGGAACCGCGGCCCGCGCGCGAGCAGCCGGTTCTCCGGATCGCGCGTGTGCTTGGCCGGATCGACCCGCGAGCTCTGCCGATACACGGCCGACATCACGATCTGCTTCTGCAGCGCCTTGATGTTCCAGCCACTCTCGATGAACTCGGCCGCCAGCCAATCGAGCAATTCCGGATGGCTGGGTTGGTCCCCTTGCGAACCGAAGTCTTCGCTCGTCTTGACGATGCCCACGCCGAAGTACTGCTGCCAGTAGCGATTCACCGTCACCCGCGCCACCAGTGGATGCCGCGGATCGACGAGCCACTGGGCGAGACCGAGCCGGTTGGCCGGCGCGCCCTCGGGCAGTGGCGAGAGCGAGGCCGGCACGCTGGGAGTCACTTTTTCTCCAAGCGTGCGGAAGTCGCCGCGCACCAGAATGAACGTGTCGCGCGGCTTGGCCATCTCCTCCATCACCATCACTTCGGGAAACGCCTTGCGCACGTCGTCTCGCTGCTTGTCGAGCGCAGACACTTCCTGCTCCAGCGGAGCAAACGCCGCCCGGGCCTGCGAGTAATGATGCCTGATAAAGTGGTGGCGGAGCGCGCGGCGCTGCTCGTCCGTTCGTTCGGCCGCGGCCGTCTTGATCGCTTTTTGCACATCCTCCGGCAAGGTCGACTTCGCCTTGCCTCGCTCGGCCAGTTCCCAAGTCGCCTGGTTGTCGTTGATCGACGACCCCTGCGGCATCCGGGTCACAATGCCCAGCTTGTCCCAATACACGTGCCCGCCGAACTGCGCGCAGGCCCAACCGTCGATCGTGCTTCCGGCCGGCAAGCCGACTGCAGCGGCGTCAACTTCCAGTCGCACCCAGCGCCCGACCGGCGGCAGCCCGCCCATCGCGTGTCGGCTGGGCGAGTCGGCTTTGCCCCAGTCGATCTTGTTCTCGCCCCACACGGCCCGGTGTTCCCAGCCGCTGCCGTCGTTGAACTGCAGCATGATTTCCGCAGGCGGACTGGCCGGATCGAGCCACACGTGCGCGATGAACTTATCCCCTTCGCCAATCAGCAGCGGCTGCGGGGCCTGCTCAAAGTAGTGCTGCGAAAGTCCATCCGCGCGGCGCTGACTCGCGAGGTTACCGCTCAGCACCGGCTGCGGCGAACCGGCGAACTGCCAGCCGGCGTCTCCTTCGCCCGAGCCTTTGCTTCCCGGCGGAATCGCATCGTCCACCCACACATAATCGCGCGGCGTGGGCGAAAGTGCCGCCGGCGTGTTCGGCACGTCAATCTTCTCAAACTCGGCCAGCTTCGCCTGCACCTGTTTTTCGATGTCCGCTTTTTGCGCATCAAGTTGTGCGAGCTGCGCTTCCTGCTCCGGCTGCGGCACTCGCATGCTCGGCACGGGGTTCGTCTTCCGCCCGTCGAGCCCCTGTTCCGGCACGTTGTGGAAGTACGCATACAGCGAATAGAACTCGCGCTGCGTGAACGGGTCGTACTTATGGTCGTGGCATTCGGTGCAGGCCAGCGTCGAGCCGAGAAACACCGTGGCCGTCGTGTTCACGCGATCGACGATGTACTTCGAAAGGTACTCGGCCGGATCGGCGCCCCCTTCGAAGTTCACCATTCCGTTGCGATGAAAGCCCGAGGCGATCTTCTGCTCCACGGTCGGATTGGGCAGCAGGTCGCCGGCAAGCTGCTCAGTCACGAACTGATCGAACGGCAGGTTGCGATTGAACGCGTCGATCACCCACTCGCGATACAGCCACATGTCGCGGTGGTTGTCGATGTGATAGCCGTTCGTGTCGGCATAGCGGGCCAGGTCGAGCCACTTCTGCGCCATCCGCTCGCCGTAGCGCGGCGAAGCGAGCAGCCGATCGACGAGATGCTCGTAAGCATCGGGATCGGTGTCCGCGACGAACGCATCGACTTCCACAGCGCTCGGCGGAAGGCCGGTCAGGTCGAAGCTCAGCCGGCGAATGAGGGCGGCGCGGTCGGCTTCGGCTTCCGGCTGGAGCTTCTCTTGCTCGAGTCGCTGGAGCACGAAATTGTCGATCGGCGTCCGCGGCCAGCTCGTGTTACTGACCACCGGCGCGGCCGGTCGCACGATCGGCTGATACGACCACTGGTCCTGCCACTTGCCCCCTTCATCGATCCACCGCCGTAGCGTGGCGATTTGCTCTGCCGAGAGCGGCTTCCCCGCATCCTCCGGCGGCATCACCGTGTCCGGATCGCTGCTCGTGATCCGCTGGACGAGTGCACTCGCCTTGCTGTCGCCCGGCACGATCGCATGGCCGCCCGACTCGAGTGCGGCCAGCGCCCGCTCGCGCTGATCCAGCCGCAGCCCGGCCTGAAGCTGGGCTTCATCTGGCCCGTGACAGGCGTAGCAGTGGTTCGACAGGATCTGCCGCACTTCGCGCTGGTAATCGACCGGCGCGGTGGCAGGTTCAGCTCCCAGAACAAAACGCGGCAGCGCGAGCGCAGCAACAGCCGTGGCGAGTAGCAGGAGGCGGGGCATGGCTTGGTGGGGGAACCGGGTCGGCAGGAGATCAGAAGCGTCCGCAGGCGGCCGACCTCCATTAAACCATTAGCCGTGCCAAGTTTGCAACTAAGCGTTCTGAGAGTAACGCGTGATTAGCGTGTGCAGCCAGAAAACTTGGCTAGCGAGCATCTTTGCGTTGCTGGCCTATTCGTCCCCGGAATGTGGTTGACGAATGGTCAAATCCTTGACGATGGCCTCTGGAAACAATGACTCCACTCGACGAACTAACGCTAGATACTCATCCGGAACTGGATAGTGGCCGTGATAGTGGTCCGACCCCGCGTGCCGCATCAAGATCAGCGACTCGGGCTTCTCACCCAGCAGCCTGAGCGTCCAAGGAAATGCGGACGGCGGTTTTGGCGTAAAGCCAATTGACCCGCCAATATCCAAATTCATGTCCAGCCACGCACGAGCCTCTCGGCGTTCGCTGATCCAGTGGAGGTGGTAGCCCAACCACACCCCCAAAATCGCCACCGCGACCATGAACGTCCGCAGTGAGAACCGGAACCAGCGTCGTTTTTGGGAGGGAGTTGGGCTGTCATCGCTCATAGGGGCATTCTAGTTGATGGCAGACCATTGCCTACCCTCGCCCCGGCAGCGCTGCATTCCGAACCGGCTGATCGCGCACCTGGAAGACGAGCACCTTGCGCGGCTTGCGGAACGGCAGCGGATCGTTGATCTCCAGCACCTGCTGGTAGTAAGGCGCAAGCTGCTCCAGCCATTCCGGCCGATAGTCGTGCGCGTTCACATGCATCACGGCATAGTCGTACCGCGCGTCCGGCGCCTTGAGCAGCGCTTCGCCCAGCGAGGGCGACAGCGGCACCAGTTCCGCCACCGGCTTGCCGCTGTAATAGGGCACGTACGGCGAATTGCACACGATGCCCGCCCCTGGCGCGATGCGCTGCTGGACCCACTCGGTCGCTTCGATCACCGGAATGAATTCCGCATTCAGCCGCCGCAGCGTATACGGCAGCACCAGCAGGCAGCAGGTCACGAGCGTTCCCGCGGCCAGCCACCTCGGCCGCAGTCGGATCCAGCGCCCGACCTCGACGCTCGACTGCCAGATGCCTAGCGCCGCGAACGGCATCGCCAGCCCCACCAGCGGAATCGTATGGCGGTGGGCCACGTAGCCCGAGAACACAAACACCGAAACCAGGACCACGATGTGCGTCGCGCCCAGCGTGGCCAGAAACGCAATCTGAATGCCCGCTGGCCGACGCCAAGCCAGCGCGAGGTTGCCTAATAAATAATACGGAATGAAGACGAACTTGAGTCCCTGGCAGATGCTGTTGATAAACGCCGCGAAGCCCAGCCCGATGAGCGAACAGACCAACTCCGGTGAATAGTCGGGATCGCCGTTCGGATCACTAGGATCCACGATGGCAGGCGCAACCGGCGCAGGCGATTGAGCAACGGCCAGTGGCGGTGTTTGGACGGGCATCGGCGCCGGCGCTTGCACGACAGCAGGCGCAGCCACAGGCGGCGCAGGTTGAATTGGTGCTTGCGGCTCAGGCACATTCGCCGCCGCGACCCGAGCCTTAGCCGCTTCCTCCGCTTCCGCCAATCGCTCGATGTAACTCGGCGCCGGCTTCGCTTTAAAAATCAGTAGCTGCTTGCTCGTAATCTTGCCGGCCAGCAGCATGTACGGCGAAGACACGACGAGCGCGATTCCCGCCACCGCCGCCAGCGCCACGGCCGACTTTCGCCACGGCCACGAAGAAACCGCCAGTAGCAGCACGAACGCCGAAGCGATCATCGCCACTTCCAAACCCTCGGGCCGCACCCAGAACGCCAGCCCGCTGGAAAGCCCTGCCAGCGCCAGCCTGCGCAGGCTTCCGCTCGTCAGCCCTGTCGAGGCCATCCAGGCCGCGAACAGATAGAACAGCCCGTGCAGCGTGTCGCTTTGGGCGTCGACGGCAATTGCCCGCGGCACTGGCAGCACCGCAAAGCCGATCGCCGCGATACTGGCAATCGTCGTACCGAACATCTCGCGCGCAAACAGCCAGATGACGACCACCGTCAGCAACCCCGCGATGAACGACACGGCAATGCCGCCGGCCATCCACGCTTCGGGCTCGTGGCCGTAACCAACCGCTTGCAGCGCGCGTGTGGCGCCAAGCATCATGGCCGGATAGCCGGGATGCTGATCCTCATGTTGCATCGTGGCCAGCGGATCGGCCGCCAGTCCGCGCGCGACGCGCGTGAAGATGATCCCGTCGGCGCTGATCGTGGGCAGCCGAAAGAACAGCACCGACTGCAGAATCGCCGTGCCGAGCAGAATGAGCGCCAGGGGCCAGTAGGGGCGAAGCCGAGCCGCGACCATACGAACCTTTCAGCCTTTTGCGTTCCAGCAAGCCGCCGACTTTCCGTGGCCGCTGGGCTGGACACGCACAGGCGTCGGCCCCGTGGCCACACCGGCACGTCTAGCCGCGGTCGATCAGCAAGCGCCAGGGAGTCAGCAGCAGAATCTTGAGGTTGAACCCGACGGACCAGTGGCGAACGTAATACAGATCGAACTCGAGCCGCTTTTCCAGCGAGGTATCGCCGCGCCAGCCGTTCACCTGCGCCCAACCGGTCATACCGGGCAGGACCTGGTGCCGCTGAGCGTACACGGGATACTCTTCCGAAAACTCCTTCACGAAGTACGGTCGCTCGGGGCGCGGCCCGACCAGGCTCATGTCCCCTTTGAGCACGTTGAATAGCTGCGGCAGCTCGTCGATGCACCAGCGGCGGAGCAGGTGCCCCAGCAGCGTGCAGCGCGGATCGCCCCGCTTGGCCCACACCGGACCAGTCGCCAACTCGGCGTCGAGGCCCATCGTGCGAAACTTATAGATGACAAAGGGCCGCCCGCCCAAGCCAATGCGCTGTTGCCGATAGATCGCCGGTCCGCGGCTCGTCAGTTTCACGAGCATGGACACGACCAGCATCGGCAGACCAAGCACCAGCAGCATTGCCGAGGCACCCGCAATGTCGACCAGTCGCGCGGCACGGTTGCCACGCTTGGTTTCGACGCGCGGATGCGGCGGCGCAAGCGGTTGCGGCGCAAGCGCAGCCGTACGGTTTAAAGTCAGACTGCGCATTGATTTGAGGGGCTGAGTTTTCATGCAAATTGACCGCTTTCGGCCCGGTTCCGGTCATGGAAGGGGGGGACTTATAGCAAACGTCGCTTGGCGTGAGCTAGATCATTTTGCGCGGCAGCATGATCGGGCCCGGTCCGCGAGTCGTGTTTACCTGCGGACAAACCAAAAAGCTGTTGACCTGACTGGCCGTTTCCAGGTATAGCCCTGCTCATGCAACAGCGGCAGAACAGCCGCTGGCAGGCGCGAGGCATCAACTAATTGGCTGCGCACCAGGGGCAGAAGGGCGCACAGAGACAGGTTCGCAACACCTTCTCCTTGGAGGAAAAGGCGCACGTCCCGCGATGCTTCGGATGGGACACCGCGGGCGGGTTGTGGGTCATGGCGGAGCTATGGTCCAGACGACCTTTGGCTCCTGAACCAAGTATCGGCCAGCAAGAGCTGAAAATATCTGCTAAGGAATGGCAATTTTGAGTACATTTGCCGCGACCCAGACCCGCAGCCGTGCCCTCGTCTACTATCGCGACCTCGTCCTGGTCCTGTTGGCCAAGGAATTCAAGGTCCGCTACAAGAACACGTTCATGGGCTATGCCTGGAGCGTGCTTCACCCGCTCGTGCTGGCACTCATCTTCTCGCTGTTCTTCAGCGTGTTTGTCCGCTTGCAGGTACCTGACTACACGCTCTACCTGATGGCCGGCCTGTTCCCCTGGCAGTGGGTCTCCAACACCTGCTTCGGCGCGAACGGCTACTTTCTGTCCAATGCTTCGCTGATCAAGAAGGTTCGCTTTCAGCGCTGGATGCTGGTCCTCTCCGGCGTGCTGAACGAGGCGATCCACTTTGTCTGCTCGCTGCCGGTCGTCATTGGTTTCATGCTCTACTACAGCAAATCTCCCGAATGGAACTGGCTGTGGGCCGTGCCCCTGCTGCTCGGCATCCAGATCGTGATGATGACCGGCGTGGGCCTGTTCATCGGCACCTGCAATTTATTTTTTCGCGATCTCGAGCGGCTGGTTTCGCTGCTGGTGCAACTGCTCTTCTATCTGACACCAATCGTCTACACGGCCGACATGATCCCGCCGGGGTACACCTGGCTGCTCTATGCCAACCCCTTTGCCGCACTGATCGTCTGCTGGCAGGACCTGTTCTACGCCGGAGCGCTTACGCCCGCGTTCCTCGCCACGGCGGCCGCCTGGAGCGCCGCCTGGGCGCTGATGGGCGGCTGCGTCTATGCCTGCAAAGTCTGGAGGTTTGCCGAGATTGTTTAACGACGTAGCCATTCGCCTCCGCGGCGTATCGAAACGCTATTACCTGGGCAGTCCCGTCGGTGAGGGCTTCAAGCACCTCATCCTGCACCTGCCCAGCCAGATCAAGGCGCTCCGCCAGCGCCGGCCGTTCCACGCGCTCACCGACGTCTCGTTCGACGTCCGGCGGGGGGAATGCGTGAGCCTCATCGGCCGCAACGGCGCCGGCAAAAGCACCACGCTCAGCCTGATCGCCGGCGTGCTGCGGGCATCCGCGGGCAAAGTCGAAACCTACGGCCGCATTTGCCCGCTGTTGGAACTTGGCGCCGGCTTCAATCACCAGCTCACCGGCCGCGAAAACATTCTTCTCAACGGCGTCCTGCTGGGGCTCACCCGCCGCGAAGTCCGCCAGCGCACCGCCCAGATTATCGAATTCTCCGAACTTCACGACTTCATCGACGCCCCGCTTCGCACTTACTCCTCGGGCATGGTCGTGCGGCTCGGGTTCTCCGTGGCCGTGCACCTCGATCCGGACATTCTGCTGATCGACGAAGTGCTGGCCGTGGGCGATGCCCGCTTCCGCACGAAGTGCTTCGAGCGGATGGAGCACTTCCGACGCCGTGGCACGACGATGATTTTCGTCAGTCACGACACCGGCAGTGTCTCGCGAATCAGCGATCGCGTGGCACTGTTCGATGCGGGCCGACTCATCGACATCGGCGAACCGGGCCGCATCATCGACGCCTACCAGCAACGCAGTCTGGCAGCCTAGCGGCCACGAACTGCCCTTTCGTGGATCACAAGAATCGGTTAAACGAACGCATTGATTTTAGTGTGCGAAGCACTCGTCATTGGCCGCAGCTCTGGCTTGCCGCGTGACGTGCCTGCCAGCACGCGAAATTGATCGCGTGAGCCGCGCTCCCTGACAGGCACATTCGGGACGCTCTTCGAACCATTGGAAGTCACGGACCGATGATCGATTGTGCCTCCCGTTTTGGCGCTTGCACGGAAACCGTCTGCGAAGTTTTCTCCGCCGGCCGGGGCCCCGTCTACGACTATCTGCGGTTCAACGCCCAGTCGCCGCAGCAAGTTCCCTTCTACTATTTGAAACTCGTCCGCGACGGAAAAACCGAGCGCCGCCCGGGCCGGGCCACGCGGCTGTCGACCGAACAGGTCGGCATCGCCTACCAGGCCGTCTTCCAGCATGACCCTTCGCCGGACCTGGTCAGCACGCTGCACGAGACTTGCGGCGACCACAGGAAACTGACTCACGAGCTGCTCGCTTCGCCGAGGTTTATCGAGCGCCTGCCGAGTCTGCTCGCCCAGGCATTTCCCGACTTGCGCCGGCTGTGGCACGTGCACATTCCCAAGACCGCCGGTACCAGCTTCTTCGCCGCGGCCACCGCCAGCGGCTGGGGATACGTTAACTACAACCGCCTCCTGGCCGCCGCCGGCGACGTGCAAAAGGTTGCCGAATCGCTGCGCATCGGTCCGGAAATCCGCAGCCGGCTGATCATTTCCGGTCACTGGCATCTGTGGCGTCAGTTGAGCGACATCGACCCGGTCGATCCCGTCGTGATCTTCGTCCGCGATCCGCTCGAGGCCATGATCTCGGAGTTCAATTTCGCCGTCGATGTGGTCAACGGCAGCGACAACGTGCACGCAGCCAGTCCCAGCGTGATGCTCGACCGCGGGTTCGATCCTGCGAGCTTCCCGAATTCCTATCGCCAGGGCTTCTTTGTCGCGAACGTCCAGTGTTCGTATCTTGCGCACGACTCGCTGTGCCAGACGGTGCTCGCGAATCTCGCGCGGCTCAACGCCGAGTTGCTTCCCTCCAGTGCCGTGGACTACGCCACGCGAAAGTACTTCGCCACGATCGGTCGCCGCCGCGAGAACGTCTCTCGAAAGCACATCGAGTTGCACGATCTTGCCCCTTCGCTCCGCGAAGAGCTCCTGCTTCGCAGCACCCAGGACGTGATGCTCAACGAGATCGCCCGGCGCCGCTTTCAAGAACTGTCTTGAACTTCCTGCACCCGCGGCTCGCCGAGGGCTGCTATCGCCGCTAGCAGTCGCGCAAAATATTCCACCAGACCGGGATACTTCGCAGTCGCGCGATCTGTTAGATTTTCGCTTCGGCTCGACCGGCAACGACGAGGGAGTGTGCTGCCGCCGAGCCTTGCCCTGGGGGGGCTGTCGGCATGATGCCGCGCAAACTTCGTGTATTGATCGACATGTCGATGGCGTGCCGCGGCTACTGCGGCATCGCTCAAGACGTGCGGCTGTTGTACAAGACGCTGGCGCGCTGTCCCCAGCTCGAAGTCACGGGTCTCATCTACCGTCCCCAGAAGTTCGCCGCGCCGCATCGCTTTCGCTCAGGCAAAGCACCCCGGGCCGATTTGCTCGCTGCTCAGGCCACGTTTCTCAACAAGCTCTCGGACACCGGCACGCCCGGAGACTTCCGTTCGCTGTTGGGAATCAGCGCCCGCGCGGCCGCGGTCTCGCACACGCTCTCGGCCCGGCCCGTTCGCCTCGCCCCGCTTGATGCCCGGATGTTCGCCACCGCGCTCTGGCGACAATTGTTTCATCAGACGCTGCCGCCGGAAGACGTGGCACTCATCCAGCAGGGGCGTTTCGTCCTCTCCGACATGAGCGACGGCATGATTTTCGCCCGGGGGCTCTCGGGTCGCAAGCCGCTGGCGATCGACACGCGCGGCTACGACTTTCTGATCGTGCAAGGTCCACGTCCCCTGCGCGTCAGCCCTGGAACCCGGCACGTCACACGCTACCACGACATGATCCCGGTGCTCGAACCGGACACGATGAAACATCCCTGGGCCATTCGCTGGCACCAGCGCGCCATCAGCCAGAGCGAGCAAAGCGTGTTTGTCTGCAATTCCGAGCCGACGCGGGCGGATCTCGTTGATGTATTTCCCGAACTGGAATCGCGCTCGACGACGATTCCTTATACCCGTAGCGATGTCTTCCGCCGCAGCGAATCGGCATCCATGGCACTTTCAGTGCTCTCGCAGCGCCGTTCTCCGGCCACGAGTCAGCCCGCCGCGCGGAGCCTGCCGCGCTACCTGTTGTCCGTATCCACGCTCGAACCGCGCAAGAACTTTATCGGCCTGATCCAGGCCTTCAGCCGCGTCAAGTCGCTGGCCGCGGTCCGCCAGCACATCGGACGGCTAAAGCTGGTCATCGTCGGCGGAACTGGATGGAAGCACGACCCGATCCTGGCTGCGATCCGGCCGCTGGCGGCTCAGGGCGACCTCATTCACCTCGAAGGCGTGTCGTCCGACGAGCTGCGCGTGCTGTATTCGCATGCCGAAGCCCTGGTGTTTCCGTCGCACGCCGAAGGGTTCGGATTCCCGCCGCTCGAAGCCTTGCAGTGTGAAACGCCCGTGATTGCCTCGGACTTGCCGTCGCATCGCTGGGTGCTGGGCGATGCGGCCCTGTATTGCGAGTCCAATTCGGTGGAGAGCATCGCCGACCAGATTGTGCGCCTGATCGCCTGCGATCAGTCGTCCGGAGTGCGCGCCGCGCTGCTAGCAGCCGCGCGCCGGCAGATCGAGCGGTTTGACATCGATCGCTGTGGCGCGGCCTGGACCGAGTTCTTCCAGCAACTGGCGGCGACCGGCGCGGCCCAGTCCCCCGCCCGTAAGCCAGCAGAAAAACGGCGCGCTGCCGCGTGACAACGGCCGCAGCATTCCACCTTAAGAGGAACAGTTCGGAAGCGAAGTGATTTAAACCTCACTGATATTTGTGCAGACCTGCGGTTGTGGTAATTTTTGCAACCGCTCAAAAAACACCCCCCGGGATGATCGGCCCGCGACATGGCTGTCGCCCGCGGCCGGTGACCCCCCTTTTCCCAGGAAATGCCAGGAGTGCGACTCGCCATGAAGGCACGGAAGCAGCGAGTGCTGTTGGATCTGTCGATGGGGCTGCTCGGATACTGCGGCATCGCCCAGGACGTGCGCCTGCTCTATAAAACGCTGGCGTCGTCTCCCGACGTCGAACTGACCGGCATGATCTATCCGCCGTTCTCCCGGACGTTCGGCCACCGGTTCGCCAGGTCGACTTCGCCGCAAGCCGATCGGATCGCGAACCAGGCGTGCTTTCTCTGGAGCTTGAATGAAGGACCGCCGGCGCTGCCTTACCCGCGCCCGGTGCGCATGCTGATGAAGGCCGCGCACGCCGCTTCGCGGATGACCAAGCGCAAGGCCCAGCTCGAACCGCTCATCGCCTCGAAACTCTGGCCGACCGTCTGGCGCAGCATGTTTCGCCAGACGCTCTCCGCATCGGACATTCCTCTCGTCGAAAACGGCCAGTTCGTCCTGGCCAACATGTCGGCCGACACGATCTTCATGCGGGTCATGGGCTTGCGCCGCCCCATCCAGCTCGACACCAGCAACTACGACTTCGTGATCACGCAGACGGCCCGGCCGTTCACGGTCAGCCCCGGCACGCAGCACATCGTGCGCTATCACGACATGATTCCGATCACCCAGCCGGATACGATGTCGCGCACGATGGACATCGAATGGCACCACCGTTCGATCCGGCAATGCCGCGACAGCTTCTTCGTCTGCAACTCCGAGCCAACCCGCGAGAACCTGGTCGACGTCTATCCCGAACTGATGGATCGGGCCGCCACGGTTCCGTATATGCTCTCGAACGAATACTGGCCCGACGGCAGTGCTTCGCAGGTCCGTTCGATCATCTCGATGCGGCGTTCCACCGCTTCGGGCGTCACGCCGCGCCGCTCGCTCAAAAAGACCCCGCGCTACTTGATGTGCGTGTCCACCATTGAGCCGCGCAAGAACTTCACCGGCCTGGTCCAGGCCTTCAACATCCTGAGGGCGCGGCAAAGTATCAATCGCACGGCGCCCGATCTGAAGCTGATTATCGTCGGCGGTCCAGGCTGGAAGTTCGAGCCGATTCTGCACGCGATGCGCGAGCCGATCGCCGCCGGCCACGTGATTCACCTGGAGAAGGTCACCTCGGAAGAGCTCCGCGTGCTGTATACCCACGCCGAGGCGTTCGTCTTTCCGTCGAACGCCGAGGGCTTCGGCTTCCCGCCGCTCGAGGCCATGCAGTGCGACCTGCCGGTCATCGCCTCGGACATCGCTGAGCACCGCTGGGTGCTGGGTGATGCGGCTCTGTATTGCAACTCCTATGACGTGAACTCGATCGCCGATGCGGTCGAACAGCTCGTGGCTTCGGAGGAAGCCCCCGCCCTCAGACGCGAGCTGATTGCCCGCGGCCGCCGCCGCGTCGAGCGCTATACGCTCGACCGGTGCCGCGATCAGTGGATCGATTTGCTCGAGCGCCTGCGGAGTGGAGAACGACCGCTGGCCAGTGTGCCTCCCGCTACGACCCCGTTCGTGAGCGGCTCGAAGGAACGAGCCGCCTGACCCTGCTAGAAAGGATTCGTACTATGAAGGTCGCCGTCATCGGCACGGGCCGTGTCGGCCTGCCGCTCGCGCTATCGCTAATCGACTGCGGCGCGCAGGTCCTGGGCGTTGATCTCAGCGAACAAACCCGCCATGCCATCAACGTCGAACGGCGGATGCCATTCGACGAGCCGGGCTACGACGAACTCGCCGCCTCGGGCAAGCTGCACATCACCGGCAATATTCGCGACGCCGCGGATTGCGATTACTTCATCGTGACGGTCGGCACGCCGCTCCGCGCGCACATCGAAACCGATCTCTCGTTCGTCACCAAGGTGATCGAATCGATCTGCGAGTTTCTCGCGCCGGGTCAGACGATCGTCATGCGCAGCACGACGGCCCCCAAGACCACGGCCTTCGTGGCCAGCCTCATCGAGTCACGCACCTTCCACAAAGTCGGCCGCGACGTGTTCCTGGCCTGCTGCCCCGAGCGGATCGTCGAGGGCAAGGCCCGCGAAGAGCTGCACCAGCTTCCGCAGATCATCGGCACCGAAGACTCAGCCAGCGCACAGTCCGCCGAACGGCTGTTCGCTCTGCTCGGCGCGGAACCCTTGCATTGCAACTGGGCCACCGCCGAGCTGGTCAAACTGTTCTGCAACGTCTCGCGCTACGCCTACTTCGGCGTGATCAATGCCCTCTCGATGATCGCACTCGACCAGAACGTCGAACCGCACGAAGTCATCGAGCTGGCCAACCGCGACTACCCGCGCAAGCTGCACGGCAAGCCGGGCTTCACCGCGGGTACGTGCCTCCGCAAGGATTTCGGCATGCTCGCCGAGAACTACTGGAGCGGCGGCTTCCTCACCGAAATCTGGCGGATCAACGAATCGCTGCCCAAGTACCTGGTCGACCTGGCCAAGAACCGCTACGGTACCCTGAACGGCAAACGCATCGCCGTCCTCGGCTATTCGTTCAAACGCGACGCCGACGACGTCCGCGACTCGCTGGCCCCCAAGCTGATTCGCTACCTTTCGCGCGAAACGCCGGCTTCGATCGTCGTCAGCGACCATCACCTCTCGGTGAACCATATCGAACCGTGCCCGGGCCTGCAGTTCACGCCCGACATGGACACCGCGCTTCGCAACGCGGACTTCATTTTCATCGCCACGAATCACACGCTCTACATCGACCAGCGCGACAAAATCCTCGCCACGGTCAACCGCGGAGCCCGCGTGATCGACATCTGGGACACCTGCGGTCAGAATCGCGCCACAATCGACACCGAGTCGCTGGCCAGACAAAAGTCGTTCCAGCTCCGCCGCACAGCAGCATAACGAAACCAGCTCCCAACCCGACGCGTGAGCGAGGATGCTGATCCTAGCCCGAACCGCAAGCGAGGGTACTTACCAAACAAGTTCTCCCTCGCGCGCCAGCGTCTTGCATCGTAAGGAAATCAATCCATGTCGCGGATCATGGTCACCGGCGCGGCCGGCTTCATCGGTTATCACCTCGCCCGGCGCCTGCAGAAACGGGGCGATGCCGAACTGCTGCTCGTCGACAACTTCTCGCGCGGCGCCAACGACGAGCTCTACCAGGAGCTCCGCCGCCTGCCGCGTGTGAAGGCCTTCGATTGCGACCTCTGCGATCCGGCCGACGTGGCTCGGCTGCCCGACGACGTCGATACGATCTACCACGAAGCCGCGCTCAACGGCACGCAGAATTTCTACGAGCGTCCGTACGAAGTCCTGCGCAGCGGCACGCTGCCGACGTTCTACCTGCTCGATAAGTACGCTCGCAGCGGGCGCATGCAGCGGTTCGTCTATGCCGGCACGCCCGAGTCCTACGCCTCGACCGTGACGAAGTTCAATTGGCCGGTGCCGACCGACGAGAATGTGCCGCTCTGCATTGACGACGTGTTCAACGAGCGCTGGTCGTATGCCGCCGCCAAGATCCACGGCGAAGTGCTGGTGATCAACGCCTGCCGGCAGTTCGGCGTCCCGTTCTCGATCATCCGCTATCACAACGTCTTCGGCCCGCGGATGGGCGATAAGCACATCGTCCCCGACTTCCTGATCCGCCTTCGCAATGACGTCGCCGAGTTGCACGGCCACGGAGACACCCGCGCGTTCCTGTACATTGACGACGCGGTCGAAGCCACGATTCTCACCGGCGAACATTCAGCCACCGCCGGCCAGGTGGTTAATATTGGTGGCTCGCAAGAGCTGACGATGCTCGAACTCGGCCGCCGGATGATGCAGCTTGCCGGTCGCGATCCCGACTCGATCGTCCTGCATCCCTCGCCCGCCGGCAGCGTCAAACGCCGGCTCCCCTCGACCGAGAAACTCAAACGGCTCACCGGCTTCCAGGCCCAATGGTCGCTCGACGAGGGTCTGCTCGAAGCAATCCGCTTCTACGCCCCCGAACTGCTCACCGACGTCGCCGCCGCAGCGTAGGCGAGTTGCGATCGTCGGATCTGATTGTGTGCCACAGGTGGCCGCGCCAGCGGCTCACCTGTGCTCGCTGCGATTCATGTTGGGTGGCCCTGACAACTGTCAGGGTGCCTCCGGCACAAGAAGGATCAGGGCACGCGTCACGCACGCTGTGGGCTCTGCACTCACGTGGCTTCAACCTGCCACCCGCCGACCAAGAGCCCGGTTGACGGCCCATGGCATCCATAGCAATCCTGCTGCTCGTGCAAGCATCCAACTACGCCGCGATGCGCTGCCGCATCGGCGTCGCCATGTCGCTCGCGTGCGGGTCCGCGGCGCGCCCGGCGAACTCCTCCCAGGCGTCGCGCACGTGCTGGCGGATCTCCTGCCGGAAACCGGCCTGGCTGAACCGTTCGGCGTTCACCCGGCAGTCCGAGGCGTGAATCTGCCCGCCGTGCTGCTCGAACTGCCGCACGGCCGCCACCATCGCCGCGGGCGTCTGTTCATCGAACAGCACGCCCGTCGGCCGTTCGTGCTCGAGTCCGCGGACGATCTCGGCCGCGCCGCCGCGAGCATAGGCAATCAGCGGGCAGCCCGCGGCCTGAGCCTCTGCCAGCACGATGCCGAAATCCTCGCGCCCGGCAAACACGAACGCCTTGGCCCGCTCCAGGTGCGAACGCAGCACCTCGAAGTTCTGGTATCCCAACAGGCTCACGTTCGAGGTCGCTTTCTTCCGCAATGCCTTTAGTTGCGGCCCGTCGCCAATCAGCACCAGTCGCCGCTGGGGCATCTCGGCAAATGCTTGCACCAGCAGTTCGATCCGCTTGTACGGCACCAGCCGCGAGACGCTCAGATAAAAGTCCTCGCGATCCGGTCGTGCGCTGAACGCGTCGGTATCCACGGGTGGATAAATCACGGTCGCCGGCCGCCGATAGGTTTTCTGAATTCGCCGGGCGATGAACTGCGAGTTCGCGATGAAACTGTCCACGCCGTTCGCGCTCCGCACGTCCCACTGACGAAACTTGTGCAAGCAGTGCTGCGCCAGCCAGCGGAGCGGATTCAATCCCGGCTTGCTCCCGAGATACTCGCTCCGTGCGTCCCACGCATAGCGGGCCGGCGAGTGTACGTAGCTGACATGCAATTGGTCGGGGCCGGTGATGACGCCCTTCGCCACGCAGTGGCTGCTGGAGATCACCAGGTCGTAGGCTGCCAGATCGAACTGCTCAATCGCCAGCGGCATCAGCGGCAACATCCACCGATAGCGCGTGCGGGCCAGTGGCAGATGCTGCAGGAAGCTGGTGCGGACATTTTTTCCGCACAGAAAGCCGCGCTGCTCAGCCGGCACAAAGTCGATCAGGCTGAAGACGTCGGCCTGCGGATATACCGCGAGGAGCTGTTCCAGAACCCGCTCAGAACCCGCGTACGTGACCAGCCAGTCGTGGACGATGGCAACTCGCATGACGATCCCCCCCAAAGCCAATTCCTTGGCGACGCACTGATGCACGGCAATCCTTTACCGTGCGGACGGCCAACGTAACACAGCGAGCGCCGATCGGAAAACCCCGGTTTCTCGTGAGTCTCGTTGCCAGCACGCTCGGGTGCCCGACGCGCGCTTCGAGGCCCTGCCGCGGAGTAATGATCCTTCGCCGCCGGGTGCCTCGCTGGGACAGCGGTACCAAGCGGGTGTACGGCGAGGTAGAATTTGAGCGGTCGCCAGCGCGCTCGCCAAGCTTCCACACCGCAGAGGTGCCCGCCCATGCCCGCCGTCAATCGCCGCAAGTTCATTCAAAATTCCGCTGTCACCGTCGCGGCCTTTGCCCAGGTCAGCCAGTTCACGTTGCTCGCCGGCCAGCAGCCTGCCGCCAGCACCGTGGCAGGTAACACCATCGCGGGCAAAGACGCCCGGCTCATCGTACACGTGGCTGAACCGCCGGTCCTGGAAACGCCGCCAGCGCTCTTGGCCGGCCACCAGATCACGCCCGCTTCGCTGTTCTTCGTCCGCAACTGTCAGCCCACGCCCGAGGCGTCCGGGGCCGATCCACTCGCCGCCTGGCAGGTCGAGATCGCGGGCCTCATCAATCGTCCGCAATCGTTCACCGGCAAGGTGCTGCGCGCACTTCCCAAACAGGAAGTCGAGATGGTCGTGCAGTGTTCCGGCAACGGCCGCGCTCTGTTTTCCGAAGCGGCCGAGACCGAAGGCTCGCAGTGGCTCCGCGGTGGCATGGCAAATGTCCGCTTCGGCGGCGCACGACTGTCCGACGTGCTCAATCATCTTGGCGTCAAACCAGATCCGAAAGCGAAATATCTCGCTGCCGAGGGCCGTGACAATCCCCAGCCCGGCAAAGCCGATTTCGAACATAGCCTGCCGCTCGACGAAGTGCTCGAAAAATCGCTGCTTGTCTGGGAACTGAACGGCGAACCGCTCACCCCAGTGCATGGCGGACCGCTGCGCCTCGTCACGCCCGGCTTCTATGGCACGATGCACGTCAAATGGATCGGCCGACTTCGCTTCGAGGATCATGAAACCACGAACGACTACCAGGTCACCAGCTACCGCATCCCGCGCGAAGTGCTGAAGCCCGGAACTAAATTTGAGACCAACCTCGAAAACAGCGAGCCCCACTGGCGGATGCGGCTCAAGAGCGTCGTGCTTACGCCAGCGCCGGGCGAACGCGTCCCGGCGGGCCGAGTGAAACTGCACGGCGTCGCGTTCAACGATGGCGAAGCCCGCATCGACAGCGTGCTGATCTCGGCCGACCGCGGCGTTACCTGGCAGCAGGCCAGGCTCGACGTGCCCGAGAGCCCTTACGCCTGGTACCAATGGCAGGCCGCGCTGGAACTTCCCCACGGCGAGCACGAGGTGTGGGCCCGCGCCGTCGATGCTCTCGGCCGCACTCAGCCGCTCGACGGCAGCATCTTCTGGAACCCCAAGGGTTACACCTGGAACGGTGTCGAAAAGATCAAGCTTGCTGTCGTGTGAACCCGCCGTTAGTCGACCGGGTAGCACCGACAACTCACTTGTCGGTGTGCGAAGCGGTTGTACTTCGTGGGGCGGCACCGACATCCGCCTGTGCTGGAGGCACCCTGACAATTGTCAGGGCCACCCGACGGCTCACCCCCCGAGCTCTTCCGCGATCCGCAGCAGCCGGTTGTACTTCGCGAGTCGCTCGCTTCGCACGATCGAACCGATCTTGATCCCATCCGCCGCGGTCGCCACGGCCAGATCGGCAATCGTCGTGTCCTCCGTTTCTCCGCTGCGGGCCGAGACGATGAACCCGAAACCGCCGCGCCGCGCGACGAGCACCGCTTCAAGCGTTTCCGACAGCGTGCCGATTTGATTCAGCTTGATCAGCACGCTGTTGCCAGCCCGCTCGGCGATCCCGCGTTCGATCCGCTTGACGTTGGTCGTGAACAAGTCATCGCCCACCAGCCGCACCCGCGAGCCAAGTCGCGCGGTCAACCGCTGCCAGCCGGCCCAATCATCTTCGGCGAGCGCGTCCTCGATGCTGCGAATCGGATACTGGTCCACGAGCCTGGCCATGACGTCGATCATCTCGTCGCTCGTGAGCTGCGCATCGCCGGTCGCGATCAGCCGGTAGTTTCGCCCGTCGTAGAAATGGGTGCTCGCCACGTCGAGGGCAATCGTCACGTCGCGCCCCGGCTGGAGTCCCGCCGCTTCAATCGCCTTCAGCACCAGCTCGATCGCTTCGCTGTTGCTTTTCAGTCGCGGGCCATAACCTCCCTCATCGCCCACCAGCCGGCCCTCGTAACCGCTTGAGGTGAGCAGCGAGCCGAGCCGTCGATAGACCCGCACGATCCACTCCAGCCCCTCGGCATAGTTGGCCGCGCCATTCGGTTTGATCAGATAGTCTTGAAAGTCCAGGTTCCCTCCGGCATGCAATCCGCCCGAGATCATGTTGACCATCGGCAGCGGCATTCGCGGCGGAGGGGCCGAGGTATCGAACTGCCGCATCAGATCGTGCAGATGCGTGAATAGCGGCACGCGTCGCGCCATGGCCGCCGCATGCGCCACGGCCAGCGACACCGCCAGGATGGCATTCGACCCCAGCCGGCGTTTGTCGGGCGTGCCATCCAGCGCGATCAGCCGCGCGTCGATCCCGCGCTGATCGGTAACCTCGTAACCTGCGAGCGCCGGCGCGATCGATTCGCGCGCGTTCGTCACGGCCTGCTGCACGCCGCGCCCGTCGTACCGTGCAGCCGCCGTATCGCGCAGCTCGTACGCCTCGCTCGCGCCGGTGCTCGCGCCCGAGGGAGCGATCGCTCGGCCCGTCGCGCCCGTCTTGGTATGCACTTCGGCTTCGACGGTCGGATTCCCCCGGCTGTCGAGCACTTCGCGAGCGACGATGCGGCTGATCTGCATGAGAACCATCGACCTGCGTTTTGAGTATTTAGTTCTGGAAGTGCCGCCGCGCCAATTGCAGCACGTCGTCCCACGGTCCTTCGCCGGCCGCGAACACGTCGCGAGCGAGAGAGCGAATCTGCTCGCGCCGTGCCTCCTCGGATAAATACTCGACCGGGCTCTTGCCGTCCAGACGCGCCCACACACAGCCCGCAAAGTTCTGCGTGCCCCGTGACCAGAGTCTGGTCAGTTCGTCCGGGGTGAGACGCGTTTGCATGACTTCATCGTAAGCCTGCTGGAAAACTTTGGTCAGCGCCAGGTATCGAGCATGCGCCGGCTGCTTGAGGCAGGCCTTGAGCACCAGGTGACTCAGAAAGAACCCCAGGTCGAAGGCCGGATCGCCGTAGTGTCCCGTCTCGAAGTCGACCAGCGTCAGCTCATTCTGCGAATGCAGCAGGTTCTTGGGGCTGAAATCCGCATGCACCAGCGCACAGCAATTCTCCTCGAGCGAATCGATCAGCCTGGTGACTGCTGCCCTGGAGTCTTCGCGATGCCCCGCCAGCGTCCGGTAATACGGATCGATTCGCAGCGCATCAAATAGCGACCGATCGCCGAGTGACTGTGCCAGCTCGGCGTGATGCCAGCTTCCCGCATGTAAGCTTCCGAGCAGCCGACCCGCGGCCGCGGCCACCTGCGAATTGGTTTCGGCGGCCAGGAGCTCCGACTTCCAGGTCGCATGGGGACGCGGGGCCGGCGTCATCGCAAACAGATAGTTCGCGCGATCTTCGAACAGAATCGCGGGCACTGCCGCCGCAATCGGCTCGCTCGACTCTCCTCGCTTGGCAAGCAGCGTATGACACACGCGCAGCACCGCGGCCTCGCGCCACACTCGCTCCAAGCTTGCGAACCACGGCTGCGCTGTCCGCAGTTGGGCTCGCCCCTGCTTGAGCACGAAAGCGTCATCTTGCCGATCGGGCCGCTCCACCCGCAGCACCATGTTCGACACCCCGCCGGTCAGTTCACGGACGATGACGCGTTCGTTCGGGGCGACGTGGCCGCCATCGCGCAGATACTTCTCCGCCGTGTGTTCATCCAGGATGTGCATGGGCGTCTCGTGCGTGGAAGCAGATCAGGTGCATGCTTCACAACCCGAAGCGTGAGCGAGGCGTATTTTCGAAGCCGTAGTTTGAGCGAAGGCTGTCTGGCGATTCTCCTCGCTCACGCTTCGGGTTATGAATGATCCGCCCCATCCGCATTCTCGCGGTTGACCGTGCCAAGACGGTGCCTTACAAATCGAAGTACTTCCAAAGGCCCAGTATAGAATAGAATGCACTCGGCGAATGGTCCTCAGGGTGCACCGCACTTGAACGAATCCTTTCCACCGTTTCGGCCGCACCCCTTTCTGCGCAGCGGTCATGCGCAGACGCTGGCCGGCGTGTACCTGCCGATGCCCAAGTTGCCCTACCGTGCCGTGCAGCACGTCGTCGAACTCGACGATGGCGACCGCCTGGTCCTGCACGACGATCGGCCGGACGGCTGGCGCAACGGCGATCGCGCGTGCCTGATGATTCACGGCCTCGGCGGCTGCCACGAGAGCGGCTACATGCAGCGCATCTCGCACAAGCTCGGTGCTCGCGGCGTGCGGGCCTTCCGCATGGACCTCCGCGGCTGCGGGGCAGGGCAGGGACTCGCGCGCCTCCCCTATCACAGCGGCCGCTCGGAAGACGCCCGCGCCGCGCTCGAAGCCATCGCCCGCATCGCCCCCGATTCGCCGGTCACGCTGGTGGGCTTCTCACTGGGGGGCAACATCTCGCTCAAGCTCGCCGGCGAGATGGAAGACCGTCCCTGCGCGCATTGGGACAGCGTGATGGCCGTCTGCCCGCCGGTCGATCTGGCGGCCTGCTCGCGGCAGATTCAAAAGCGCCCCAACACGCTCTACGACCGCTATTTCGTCACTCGCCTGATCGAGCAGCTCGAATCGCGCCGGCATCATCTTCCGCCCGAGCATGCGCAGCCGTTCGAGCGCCCGCCGCGCACGCTGTGGGATTTCGATAACCAGTTCACCGCCGTGGTCTGTGAGTTCGGCACTGCCGACGATTATTACGCCCGGGCGAGTTCGCTGCCGCTGCTGTCGAACATTCGCCGTCCGACGCTGATCCTCTCAGCCAGCGACGATCCGATGATTCCGCCGATTGCCCTGCAATCGGCCAAGTTGCCGCGGGCGGTTCAGCTTTGCATGACCGAGCGCGGCGGCCACCTGGGCTTTGTCGGTCGCCGCGGCGTCGATGCCGATCGCCGCTGGATGGACTGGCGCGTGGTAGACTGGGTCACCGGCGTCCAGCGGCTCATCGCCAGCACCGCGTCAAACTCCGCCGCTTTTCCCCAGCGCTAAGAGCCCCACACCATGCAGTCGTCCGACTTTCACAACTGGCCGCCTCTGGTGTGGTTGCTCGCGGCCGTGCTGGCCGCCTTGATTTTCGTGCTGCAGGTCGGCATCCTCGGCTACGCCTATGAGAAAATCGGCATCCAGCGGCGCACCGCGTTCCTGATCCTGGTGCTCTCGCTCGCCGGCTCTTACGTCAACCTGCCGATTGGCGACATGCTGCCCGATCAGCCCACGCGGTTTCACGTCTACATGGATCCAGCCTCGGGCGGAACTCACCTCGAGCCGATCGGCACTTCGATCGCGCTCAACGTCGGCGGCGCGATCGTCCCCACGCTGATCTCGATCTACCTGCTGGTGAAAAACGCCCTCTACGTCCAGGCGATCGCCGGCGTCGCGTTCGTCTCGGCCGTGGTCCATTGGCTCGCAGCGATCGAGCCGGGGATGGGCGTCTCCGTGCCGATTTTCGCGCCGCCGATTGTCTCGGCCGGCGTGTCAATGGTTCTCGCCCGGTATCATGCTGCGCCGCTGGCTTACATTTCCGGCAGCCTGGGCACGTTGATCGGCGCGGACCTGCTGAATCTCACCGCGCTGGTCGACACAGGGCCGGCTGTCGTCTCGATCGGCGGCGCCGGCACGTTCGATGGCGTGTTCCTGACCGGCATCCTGGCCGTGCTCCTGGCCGTCAGCCCCCGCCCCGTCACCGACGACGACCCACCGCCGAATTACGCGTGACGCGAAATTGGCGTCACCATCTTAGCCCGACGCGCGAGCGAGGGTGCCCCGCTTGATGACATTGCCACTACCATTCCGGCCGCTCGTCTTGAGCGTCCCGTACGTAAGCAATCGCCGCATCGAGACTCTTCTCATCGAACAGATAGCGTGAGCTGCCACCCTCACCCCACCAGGTGCGCTTCCCGTTCGTGCTTCCGCCGGTTGCGCGTTCAAGTTCGGACAACCTCCGCGAACACCAAGCCTTGAATTGACTTCGTACCTCATCCGGATGTTCCGGAGCAGCGACAACCACATGCACATGGTTCGTTCGTACATTGACCGCAAGCAACTCCCAGCCACGAATCTCACAGTGCCTACGAATTGTCGCTTCCGCAGTGGTGCGATGCACCCCTGACAACTTCACCGGATCTGCTTTCATCCGGCGTATGGCGTCGCGCTCGACGAGTCGATTCGGCGGTTGCTGGCCGGCAGACTCTTTCGTCCAGCCGCGCACGTCGCCCGGCAGCCAGACACCGTATGTGGACCACGTGATGAGATAGCCGAGCGGGTCGGGTTGTGGCGCTTCGTTGGGACGCATGCCGAACTCAGTGAGCGAATTCGCCGGCCGCAGGGCGGGGTACCCTCGCTAGCGCTTCGGGCTAATATACCCAGCTCGCCACGATTCCAAACAGCAGCCCCGAACTCCCAGATGGTGAGTCCCGCTTCGTGAATCATTGTGCTGCGACCTCCCTGCCGGTTGACGATCCTGTCAGCGCGCCGCGAGGTTATGGACCGAACCTCGATCCCGTGCATTGCACGAGCGCCAGGTATCAAAAAAGAAAGGCCGCCCGTTGGGCAGCCTTTCGTGTGCATCCGCAAAATGGTTGTTCGAACCGAGTGGACGCGTTTGTTGTCAGCAGACGAAGGATTGTCGTCCGCCAAGGGCACAGGCGTGCGCGATTAATAACGGCTGCGGCCACCGCCGCCGCCACCACCGCCACCACCGTAGCCGCCGCGACCACCACGGCCGCCGCCGCCACCACCGCCGCCAGGACCACGGTCTTCGCGCGGACGAGCTTCATTCACGGCCAGAGGACGACCGTTGTGCTGCTGCTCGTTCAAGCCATTGATCGCGGCTTGAGCTTCAGCATCACTTCCCATCTCGACGAAACCAAAACCCTTGCTGCGGCCAGTCTCGCGATCCTGAATCACCTGGGCACTGGTGACCGTACCGTACTGCGAAAACAGCGACTCGAGTTCCGAGCTGCTGACACCGTAGGCGAGATTACCTACATACAACTTCTTACCCACTCCAAGACTCCTGTACGAAGCGCACAATACGACCCTGCAGAACTTTCCGGGTCGCAGACGAAAGGGGCCAAACAGGGGTGGCCCAACCCGGTGGCAGGCGATAGAGGCTACTGGAGTGCACAGCACGTGGGTCTCGCTCGACGAACCAACCGCGCAAAGTATATCATGTTTTGCGAAACCAGATAAGAGAGGTGACATTCTCGCATCGCGCCGGTTAACGGGGTTTGTGAAATAAATCACAAGGCGCCGACGACGATTCCCAACCCCTTACAACATTCGAGGTTCCAATGCCGAACTCCCAGCCTCCGCTCGTCGGCATCGTCATGGGTAGCAAGTCCGACTGGGACACCATGCGACACGCCGCCGAAACGCTGACCAGTTTCGGCGTCGCCCACGAGTGCCACGTCGTTTCCGCGCACCGCACGCCCGACTGGATGCGTGACTACGCCACGAGCGCTGCCTCGCGCGGTCTGCAAGTCATCATCGCCGGCGCCGGCGGCGCTGCTCATCTGCCCGGTATGGTCGCCGCGCACACCACGCTTCCGGTGCTCGGCGTGCCGGTCGAAAGCGCGATGCTCCGCGGACTCGACTCGCTGCTCTCGATCGTGCAAATGCCCGGCGGCATTCCCGTCGCCACGCTCGCCATCGGAAAGCCAGGCGCCATCAACGCGGGCCTCCTCTCGATCAGCATCCTCGCGCTGCACTCGCCGGAGCTGGCGCAAAAACTTGCCGACTATCGCCAGCATCAAACCGACACCGTCCTGGGAGCCGAACTACCGTGACGCAAGTCCTTCCAGGCGCAACGATCGGAGTACTCGGTAGCGGTCAGCTCGGCCGGATGTTCGCCATCGCCGCGCGCCGCATGGGCTATCGCGTCCATACGTTCTCGCCCGACGACGACACGCCCACCGGCCAGGTTGCCGATTGGGAGACGACCGCCTCGTACGACGATCTCGACGCGATTCGCAAGTTTGCTCAAAGCGTGAACGTTGTCACCTTCGAGTTCGAAAACATTCCCACGCCCACCGTCGAGCGCGCGGCCGAGTACGTCGCCGTCCGACCCGGCGGGCACGTGCTCTATCACACACAGCACCGGTTGCGCGAGAAGACGTTTCTCTCCGGCGCTGGTTTTCCGGTCGTGCCCTATCGCGCCGTTCATTCGCTCGAAGAGCTCAACGCGGCGCTAGTCGAACTCGGTGCGCCTGCCGTGCTGAAGACGGCCGGTTTCGGCTACGATGGCAAAGGCCAGGCCAAAATTCACTCGCCTGCCGAAGCAGCCACGGCCTGGACGGCGCTCGGCACCAACGAAGCCGTGCTCGAAGCCTTCGTCGATTTTCAGTCGGAGGCTTCCGTCGTCGCCGCCCGCTCTGTCGAAGGGCACCTGGCCGACTACGGAGTCATCGGCAACTCGCACCGCAACCACATTCTCGACGTCTCCGTCGCGCCGGCCGATCTGCCGGTTGAAGTCGGTCGCGAAGCGGTCCGCATCGCCCGCGCCGTGCTCGAAGCGCTCGATGTCGTGGGCGTCCTGTGTGTCGAGTTCTTCGTCACACGCGATGGCCAGCTCCTGATCAACGAACTCGCTCCGCGGCCGCACAACTCGGGCCACCTGACTTTCGACGCCAACGTCACCAGCCAGTTTGAACAGCAGCTCCGCGCGATCTGCGGTTTGCCGCTCGGCTCAACAGAACTGCTGCGTCCGGCCGCGATGGCCAACCTGCTCGGCGATCTGTGGACTGCTGGCGAGCCCAACTGGTCGGCCGCGTGCAGTCATCCCGACGTGAAACTGCACCTGTACGGCAAGGAGCAAGCCCGCCCCGGCCGCAAGATGGGGCACCTCACCGCGCTCGCCACCGACCCGCACCTGGCCGTCGAAGCCGCGCTCTCGGCCCGCCGCGCTCTCACAGAACGATAAGTGAACACCACACGCAAGGACACACCATGATCCTGGACGATCTCAAGCGAGCCGAGCGCTACTACGCCTTGCACCCCGGCTTCAAGGCGGGCTTTGAATTCCTGCTCAAAGGCGATCTGCTCGCGCTCGATTGCGGCCGGCACGAGATCGACGGCGATCGCGTGTTCGCCCTGATCAACCGCGATCCCGGCCGAGGGCGCGCGGGCGCGCGCCTCGAAGCTCATCGGAAGCACATCGATATCCAGTTCCTGGTGGACGGCGCGGAAACCATCGGCTGGCGTCCCACGGCCGAATGCGAGACCGTTACCGAGGAGTACACGGCCGAGCGCGACATCATGTTCTTTGGCGATGCCCCGGCCAACTGGATCGAGCTGCCCGTCGGCAAGTTCATGATCTTTTATCCCGAGGATTCCCACGCCCCGCTGGCAGCCCACGGCGACAATGTCAAAGCGGTGATCAAGGTAGCGTTGTAGGCCCTTCGGGTGCCACTGCTGGCTTGCCCAGCACTGCTTGGTTTCAGGTCTTGCCTTGCACTCTCCGGTTCGAGAATAGCCTCGAACCCGTGTGCGGCGAGCGGCATCCTCAGGCCTTCCCCGCCGACTATAATTGGAACGCGATCTCTTGGGTCCTGGCGTTCCCTGCCGAGTACGTTTGTGTCCGACCAACTGCCCACCCGCGAACCTGACGCGACGCTCCGTCCGCCGCAGTTCACGCTGCGGACGATGATGGTCGTGACGCTCCTGGTCGCCGTGCTCGTTTCCGTGATGACCGCCGTGGGCACGGTGTGGGCCCTGGGCCTCTTGTTCTTCGTGCTGCTGATCACCGCGCACGTCGTGGGAAACGCCGTCGGTACCCGGCTTCGCGACCGCGCGACCACCCGGCCAGAGGTTGCCGCCGAGATGCGCCGCGCGGCCAGCCAGAGGAAGTCCGTCGTCACGCATGGGCCTAGCCGGCTCGGTCAGCACCGCCGGTTGCACTGGTTCACGCTCGTGCTGACGCTCGCCGGCGCGCTTACCGCGGGCTACTTCGGAGGCGTGGGCCTGGCGGCCGTCTATCCCGACGCGACGACCGCGGCCGTCTGGCTCGCGCACCTATCATCCGGCGTGCTCGGCGGCCTGGCGGTGTTCATCGTCACGGCCTTCCTCTCAGTACTTCGCCAAATGCTCAGCGAAGCGCACGCCGGCAGCGATCCCTATCACCCGCCCGGCTTCCGCGAAGCGAAGCCGGTGGGCTCGGCACAGAAACCGGTCGACGATTCGCGGATCTGACCAGCAGTTAGCAATCGCAAGCAAGTCGCCGGCCGGCGTGCACGAGCAGATTTACAAAGCGTTCTTAGATGTCACAGAGAGAGAGCCACAGATGGATACTGATGAGCACAGATTAAAGTAGCTCTCTTCCATTCGGATCGACCGGCGATGCCCGGCACGCTTTCTTCTTCTTCCGTCGTGTCGTGGTGTCGTCGTGGTTCGCTCTTCCCATCTGCGTAATCTGTGGATCAATATCTGTGTTTATCAGTGTCCATCTGTGGTTCTCTTCCTCGTTCCCCAATCCTACGCCGGCGCCGGCAGATCGACGTTGTGGTACACCTCCTGCACGTCGTCGCAGTCGTTCAGCATGCCCAGGAACTTTTCAAAGATCGCCAGGTCGTCGCCATTCAGCGTGACACTGGTCTGCGGCAGGAACGTGATTTCCTGCACTTCCAGCTCCACTCCCGGAAACGCCGCCAGCAGGGCCGTCTTCGCTTTGAAGAACTCATCCGGCGCGGCGAACACCGTTATCTTGCCGTCCTTGCACTCGACCTCGGTCACGTTCACGTCGGCGTCGAGCATTGCTTCCAGCACCTTCTCTTCGTCGTCCCCTTTGAACGACAGCACCGCCTGGCGGTCGAACGACAGCGCTGCCGCGCCGGTCGCCGCCAGCTTCGAGCCGGTCTTGGTGAAACAGGCCCGCACTTCCGAGATCGTCCGCTGATTGTTGTCGGTCAAACAGTCGACGATCACCAGCGAACCGCCCGGGCCAAAGCCTTCATATCGGGCAGTCGAAAAGTCCTCGCCCCCCACGCCGGCCGCTTTCTGAATCGCCTTGTCGATTACGTGGGCGGGCACCTGATCCTTCTTGGCCTTTTCGATCAGGTTCCGCAGCGCGGGATTGGCGTCCGGATCGGCCACGCCGCTCTTGGCCGTCACATACAGCAGCGTCCCGTACTTCGAATACAACTTCGACTTCTGCGCCGCCGTCTTGAAGATCGCGTGCTTGCGGTTCTCGAAACTTCGTCCCATGGCAATTCCCGTGTTCTGTTTGATCGTTAGTTGCAAACGCTCGCGGCCAGCGCGACGTGCAGCGTCACTAGGCCCCGCGAGCGATGGAGATTGGTCGGTCTGGCGGATGCGGTCTTAGCGGCTGGGCCGCACGACAATCCTAGCCCGGGCGGTCCCGCGCATCGCATCTCAATTCTAACGACCCACGCCAATTTTTTCCCAGGGGGGCACCGCGGGGCGATATGCCGTCTCGACGTGTGTGAACCGCCAGCTTTTCAAGCGGCGCTTCCCCTAAAAACTGACCCTCTATCAGAAATCCGCGAATTGGCCGACCTCAAGCAGCGTGATAGAATTTCAAGGAACGGGCCGAAAGCGGGCGAGGGAGCAGCATCCATGGGCATCGACATCTCTCCAGAACACCAAAACTTCGTTCGCCAGGAACTGGCAAGCGGTCACTTCGCCAGCGAGCGAGAGTTGATTGCTGAAGCGCTCGAGTTGCTCCGCGCCCGTCAGGATGTGCTTGGGAAGCTGAAGCAAGGCATCGCCCAGTTAGATCGAGGTGAGGGGCGTAAGTATGGCCCTGATGATCGACAGCGATTTGTGGCCGATGTGCTGGCAGAGAACGCCGGCGCGAAGGCATCTCAGCCGTGAGTGAGTTTAGTCTTTCGCCGCAGGCCATGAGGCTATCTCGGCTATAATGGCTAAATGTGCGACGCTGCTCCTAAACGCCGCTGGTTCGAGTCCTACCTGCATGCCTTGCGCCCACTGTTCTGGGTTAGGTTGGTCGGCGGAGCGATGTATTTCCCATGCGCCCTGCTGTACAGCTATGCGGGCGATTTCAGCAAGTCGAATGTCATGCTCTGGACTGCGCCGATTTGGATTGTGTTCGGGGCGGCAGGCCTGTGGGCTAGCCGCAACAAGGTTTGTTAATCTGGTTCCACACATTTCCCCCAGAGTCCACTCAATGCATCTCCGCCCCTGCCTCCTGCTTGTCATGCTTGCCCTGAACTCGTTCGCCGCTCCTTCCCTCCACGCCGACGACGCTGTCCAAATCGAAAAGAACATTCCCTACCTCGGCGCCGATCGCGCGGAGCAGGCCGATCTCTATCTCCCTCCGAACGCCCCGCCCGGCGAACTCCGCCCCGGCATCGTCATCATTCACGGAGGTGGCTGGACCGGTGGCCGCCGCGACGCCAATCGCGAGATCAACATCGGCACCACGCTCGCCGAGCATGGTTACGTGTGCCTCAGCATCGACTACCTGCTGCAGTCGGCCGAGCCCGACGCAGCAAAGATCTGGCCGCAGAACCTGCACGATTGCAAAACGGCCGTCCGCTGGCTCCGGGCGAACGCCGACAAGTACCAGATCGACTCAAGCCACATCGGCGTCATCGGCGGATCAGCCGGCGGCCACCTGGCCGCAATGGTCGGGCTGACGGGATCGGACCTCGATCCGCCGGGCCCCTACGCTGGCCAATCAACCCGCGTGCAAGCGGTCGTCGACATGTACGGTCCGATGGCTCACAACCGCTCACGAATTGATCGGCTGGTCGACCCGACCAGTCCCGACGTTGAAACGCTCGCGAAGCAAATCACGCCGCTCTCGCACATCGACGCTGGCGATCCGCCGGTATTGATCCTGCACGGCACGGCCGACACGACGGTCGACGTCGAAGACTCCGAGCTCTTCGCCGCGGCGCTCGCCAAGGGGAACGTCCCGCACGAACTCGTCATCATCCCGGACGCCCCGCACACCTTCCACCTGCAGCCCGAGCAGCGCGACCTGCGCCCTGTGGTGCTGGGGTTCTTCGAGAAGTATCTGAAGCCGGCCAGTAAGAATCCGGTCCAGGGAGAATGAGGCGCGCTCGTCGCGATTCCTATTCGGCGGTACTGACCGTATCGCCATCCAGCGGCCGGTTCTGCCGGTGCTGGTCGAGTTCCACCGGGTCGAGCCATTTGGCAGCGGCGATGTCACGGCACGTCACATTTTCTCGATGTGTTCCGCATCCAGGATGGGCGGTCCGTCACTCGGCGTCGCGGCACGCGGTAGACGAATCGTGAATCGCGTGCCCTCTTCCTTGTTGGAAGCGACGTCAATGCGTCCGCCGTGCGACCTGGCGACTTCGCGGGCAATATAGAGCCCCATCCCAATACTGCACGGGCGATTCGCCGTCGGGTGTTCCGCACTGGAGCCACGGATCAGCGGGTCAAAGATTCGCGGCAGCTCGCCCGGTGGAATGGGGTTGCCGCTGTTGTGTACCTCGATGACGACGTCGGAGGGTTCGCCACGGAGTGAAAGCCTGACCGGACTATCCGGTGACGAGTGCTGAAGGGCGTTGCCCAGCAGGTTCGAAATTGCCTGCCGGACCCGGTCGGAATCCCACAGACCGTTCAGGTCGCCCTCGGTGCGAAGTTGAATGTCGCGCTGGGGGTGAGCCGTGCGGTACTCATCAAACAGTTCACCAGCCAGGGTTCCCAGGTCGAGCGCCGCCGGTTTGACGGGCATCCCCGCGCCGAGACGCGTGCGGGTGTAGTCGAGCAGGTCGGAGATCATGCGTTCCATGACGGACACGTTGCGAGCGATCTGTTGGCTGCACGCAACCGCCTCGGCGGGATCCTTACAGAGCTGCGGCACCATGTGGGCCAACATGCCAATCGAGTTAAGCGGATTGCGCAGGTCGTGGCCGAGGATCGCCAGGAACATATCCCGAGCCTGCTCGACGCGACGGCTATAGCTGCCAACGGCTTTCGCGATCGACTGATCAATCGATTCGTTGAAGCGGGTGAGGTCGTCAATATTCTGCTCGTCTTCGCTGGGCGAGCTGTCGTGCCACAGGCGAAGCACGCTGGCGCGCAGGGCGCGGTATTCACTCATCACCTCCAGCAGATCGAAGCCCAGGCTCAGGCGATCGACCGCGTGCAGTTTGGACGCACCGTCGAGAGCATCATCCTGCTGGTCATCCATTCCCTTGGATTTCAGCTCCTGTTCGGCGGCGGTTTGCGGCGACTTCATATCCCGCGCGGTCGCTTGCAGCATTAGCTGGGCGTGGTCGCGCAGCGCGCGTTTGTCGAGTTGTTCCCCGGCGTCGATGGTTCGCGCAAAGCTCTCCCACTCTTTCAGAATGGCCTCGATGTTCGCGAGGATAAAGTCGGCCAGCCGCATCAAACATCCTTGGCCCTTCAGGCCGCGGGCAAGAGGTTTCACAGGGTACGCACGTGTCCGCCGGTCACCGGCCCATCATAGGGTATTTGGTCGCAGGACGTCACCGATCCGGGCCGTTTCCCTGGCGCAGGCAACCAAATCCATTCCTGGCTGAGCGAATCGCGACACGAGTTGGGCCAGCGCCTGGGAATGACCTCATGCAATGCGGACATTCCGTCGAACTAAACGATGTGTCAGCTTGTGTTTCGTTCGGCTTCCCATCCTCAATTTGGCTAGCTCTCTATGACGCCTCCTAAAGACTTGGGAATGCTCCTGCTGGCCATCTGGCTCATCTTGTTTGGCCTGCTAACCTCGCCCTTCTTGGGCCTCAGTTTCTCGCATAGCGGCGACGTCTTAGGGGTCTTGGCGATCGTGACCGGCGTGCTGCTGGTGATGAAACGCTAGAAGAAGGGGACGGTAGTCTCCCGTCCCCGTTGCTTCTCATCTGACTTCCAGCAACTATGCTGTGACGGATGATACCGTACGAATTCAAAATACTACTGACAGTCGCAACTATCATTGGGGCACTATTGATTCGATTTGCGATTACCCCTGCCCATCAGGACGATGGCAGATGGTGGACTGGGGGGCAAACACGACCCGTTCTATAGAGCGGCTCTATACGCCCGAAGGCGTTTTTCGCAAACAGGCCAAGGGCACGCTCATCGCCGGACTAGCCATCATCAAGATTTTCGTGTGGTTCTTGCTGTAGTTCGCCAACGCGGGGAAAGGGTTTCGGAGCTACGCGTCCCCGGGCCAGCTTGACTTTCGGAAAAGAATACCGCATAATTTGACTAGTTTGACTAGTCATGTTGGGGCTCGGCAATGTCACAAGCAAAGTGGAGTATCGCCGACGCGAAGAGTAAATTGAGCGAGGTCCTCACTCGAGCGGAGGAACAGGCTCAAATCATTACCCGGCGAGACCGCCAGTATGTGGTTCTGGACGGCGATGAGTATCAGCGTCTGAAGGGGAGCCTACCCAGCCTGAAGGAACTGATCCTCAAAGGTCCGAGTCTGGAAGGGCTCGACCTCCATCGCGACCCATCGAAAGGTCGGGAGTTTGAGCTTTGAGGACCCTCGTTGATACCTGCGTGCTTTCCGAAGTACAACGCCGGCAGGGAAACCCTCGAGTTCGCGAGTCTTTTGAGGCCCTTGCATCAGACGACGTGTATCTCAGCGTGCTTACGTTGGGCGAACTGAGGAAGGGAATCGACAAACTCAAAGTCGGCGCCAGAAAGCGCTCACTGACTGCCTGGTTTGATCGAATTGTCCTTGCCCCGGGAGATCGCATCCTGCCAGTTGATGTTGAAACGGCCGTTATCTGGGGCGAGATCGCTGCGAAGTGCGAGAGGAAAGGCCGGCCGCTTCCCGCAATCGATTGCCTTATCGCCGCCACGGCCCTTCGCCATGGTCTCCACTTGATGACGCGCAACGTAGCTGATTTTGAGCCCACCGGAGTGATGCTAATCAACCCGTGGGGAGAATAACGCAGACTAAGCTCTTTGGCCCGCGTTAGGAATTTGAGCTGCGAACGAATTCAAACATTATTTTCACTCCGCCGGCACCAGCCGCGTCGAGAACACGATCTCGACTGCCGCTTCGTCGTCCGTCGGCAGAGCAGGGCGGCGGGTGAGCCGATCGGCAAGTCCGATCAGCGTGTCGAGGTCGAGGCCCATGTAGCGGCCGCTCCCCACGATCGCTCGCACGCCGCGAAACAGCGTGCCCGCGCGGCTGCCATGTCGAGCCACGCCTTCAGGCCGCCCTTCGCGGACCTTCACGCCGGCCGCGGCCAGCTTGATCAATCCCTTGAGAAAGTCGGCTTCGACGCCGCGGCGACCGCAAGCGTTCCACACGCCTTCCCAGGTCTCGTGCGCTTCCCAGTAGTAGCCGTGATTGAACAGGTCGCAGCCCAGCAGGTACTCGCGCGAAAGTTGCCAGTGCGCCGGATCGAGCGGAGTGGCCTCGCGCAGCGAGTGGCCATAGCTATGGCCGGCCGGGTCGCGAATCGGATGCGGAAAGCGGCCGCTGACGTACGAGTACGGCGGCAGCGGCGCCTCGGGCACCAGCCGGGTGAGCATCGTGTGCGGATGTCGGGTCGACCCGCTGGCCATCGAAACGCTCGAGCAGTGTGTATCCACGGTTGCCATATCTATTGTTGCTCCAACGCTAGGCTTGCTTCAACGTTATTCCGTCGTTCTTGGCTTGCAAGTTATGCTTCTTCCACGATCACGGCCGTGCCATAGGCCAGCACTTCGGTCGCGCCTTGCATGATCTCGGTCGCGTCGTACCGCATGCTCACCACCGCGTTCGCGCCCATCGCGCTCGCGTGCTGCAGCATCAGGTCGAAAGCTTCGGCTCGGGCATGCTCACAGAGGGTTGTCAGAATCGTGATGTTTCCGCCAAACAGCGATTGCACGCCGGCGGCAAAGTTGCCCACCACGCTTCGGGATCGAACCGTAATGCCGCGCACCACGCCCAGGTTGTGCACGATCCGGTAGCCCGGCAGTTCCCAACTGGTGGTGACCATTGGGTTCGTCGTGAGCGTTGCCTGAGGATGGGTCTGCGTGGCGGTACTCCAGCTCATGAGTGCTTGACCTCGAAGGGGATTCGCCGAGCGATTGCCTGCGCGGCACAGAAAAACGACTTGCCACGGTCGGCCCGCTCAGCGAAAACTGGAGGGCCGCACGACGTTTGACCGGGAGCACGACGGCGGAGTGCACCTGCAATCGCCCCCCGATACCTGGAGTATACGTTGCAGTTTTCGCCCGAGGATTCCGATCGTTCTTCCGCCGCCGCGGCGCCGCTGGGCTTCTGGCAACGTTGGCAAAGCTGGCCGCTTTATCTGCGGATCGTAGGGGCCGTAGTGATTGGCGTGCTCGTGGGCCTGCTGCTCGGCGAGCGCGCCGCCGTCTTGCAGCTTCCCAGCCGACTGGTGCTACGGATTCTCGGAGCGCTTGCGCCGCCGCTGATCCTGCTGGCAATCGTCCAGGCCCTGATGCGGGCGGAAATCGGCGGCCGCAAGGCCGGTCGGCTGGCCTTCCTGCTGGTGCTGAACACGCTGGTCGCGATCAGCATCGGCCTGTTGGTGGCGAATGTCATTCAGCCGGGTCGCTGGGTCGAAGCGCAGCCGCCGCCGGCCGGCGAAAAGACCGAACAGGCGAAAGACCCGCTCAGCATGTTCCTCGACAACGTGCCCAAGAGCATCTTCGGCCCGCTGAGTGATGGCGGCAGCGTGCTCTCGGTGATCTTCCTGGCCGTGAGCTTTGGCATTGCGCTTCGCCGCCTGCGGCATCACCATCTCAACACGGTCGACGACCTGGTGGCCGTGGCGCTGCAGAGCCTGGTGATCATCCTGCACTGGATTATCGACGTCATTCCGCTGGCGGTGCTGGGCATCGTGGCCAGCATCATCGGCGTGAGCGGTTTTGGCGACTTCGTAGCCCTCGGCGGCTTCGTGATTGCAGTGCTGATCGCGCTCGCGCTGCAGGCGACGTACTACCTCGTGCGGGTGTACTTCGGAAGCTGGGTTCGGCCGTGGGATCTGTTGCGCGGCACGCGCGACGCGCTGGTGATGGCCTTCTCGACCAGCAGCTCGACGGCCACGATGCCGGTCACGTATGCCTGCCTGCGCGAGAACGTCGGCATTCGCGAGGAATCGGCCACGATGGGCGCGCTCGTCGGCGCGAACTTCAATAACGACGGCACCGCGCTCTACGAGGCCATGTCGGCCCTGTTCGTCGCCCAGCTGCTGGGTATGGAGCTGTCCATCGGCCAGCAGTTCATGGTCGTGTTGACCTCGGTCGTGGCGTCGGTCGGCGCGGCCGGCATTCCCGAGGCAGGCCTGGTCACGATGACGCTGGTCTTCAACGCCGTGGATTTGCCGGTGGAGTACATCGCCATCCTGCTCACCGTCGACTGGTTCCTTGACCGCTCGCGCACCGCGATCAACGTGATGGGCGACCTGAACGTGAGCTGCCTGCTCGACGGCAAGGTGCCTCCGCCGGAACGCTTGGTGGCCGAGACGCTGCCGGCCGCTGAGAATGCTTAGCCCGGCATATCGCCGATCGTCGGATCTGCCTCAAGACTTGCCGGCAAGACTCGCTCAGCTTCTTCAGCGGGTTCGCCGTGCACGCGGCCTTCCTCGGCGGCTTTTTCCTCCTCGCGCATCGTTGTGAGAAACGAACTACCGACCAGGCTGATGAAGGTGCCGAAGATCCCAATGCCAATAACCATCGTGACGATTGCCACCAGTCGCCCGCCGACGGTAATCGGTACGACGTCGCCATAACCGACTGTCGTCAGCGTGGCGAACGACCACCACAGCGCGTCCCACATGTGCTTAAACACCTGCGGCTGGGCATCGTGTTCGAACTCGAACATCGCCAGCGAACTGGCGAGCAGCACGATGACCGCCACGAAGCCGACAACCGCCAGCTCCGGAGCCACGCGCCGGAATCCGTGCATCACGTTCTGCAGCGCCCGGTTGTAGCGGTACAGCTTGAGCAGCCGCAGCATCAGAAACGCCCGGATCATCTTCAGCGAACGAAAGCCGGTGCCGAGCCCGACCAGCACGGGCAGGATGGCCAGCAGATCGATGATCCCCAGCACGGTGACCGGATAGCGCCAGCGATTGGCGGCGGTCGCCCAGCGGACGATGTATTCGAACAGGAACCAGGTGAGCAGGATCCGCTCGTTCCACTGCCAGAACGTGGCGCCGGCATCGCCCCGCCGCTCCTCGGCCTCCATGAACAGCACGACGATGCTGAAGAACACCATCGCCTGGGCGATGTATTCGAACCAGCGTCGGACGGTCGCTCGTTGCTTAGGGGTCATCGCTGGCGATGCTTGGGTTCAGGCGGGTGGCCAGTGGCGGGCGTTCATAGGCCGATAGGCAACAGTAGCTTCCGTGGCCAGCCTGCATAATCGGCCTAACCGGCCCTGCGATATTGTGGAGCGGGCTGCGGCTGGGGGATCGGCAGCGGCGTGGAGTCAGCAACGTCCCGGCTGTCGCCATCGCGCATGCTGGTCAGAAACGAACTCCCCACCAGGCTGATGAACGTCCCCAGCACGCCGATCCCCACCAGCATCGTGCCGATGGCCACGACCCGGCCGGGCGCCGTGATCGGATAGATGTCGCCATAACCCACGGTGGTGAGCGTCACGAACGACCACCACAGGGCGTCGCTCAAATGGCCGAACTTCTCGGGCTGAGCTTCCCGCTCCAGTTCGTACATCGCCGTCGAACTCGCAATTACCACGATGCCGGCCACGAACCCGACCACGCCCAGTTCGCGGCGGACGCGGCGAAACCCGTGCATCACGTGCTGCAGCGCGTCGTCGTAGCGATACAGCTTCATCATCCACAGCAGCGGCAGCAGTCGCACGAACTTCAGCGACCGCAGGCCCACCGTCAAGCCAACCAGCGAAGGGACGATCGCGACCAGGTCGATGAACGCCAGTAGCGTGAAAGGGTAGCGCAAGCGATTCCGCGCGTGCTTCCAGCGAAATAGATATTCGCCGCAGAACAGAGTGAGCAGCAAGCGCTCGTTCCAGACCCAGAAGCTGCTCGCAGCCTGCGCCGCGCCGCGCGAGACAAGTTCCGCCTCCAGATAGAACACGACCACGCTGTAAATCACGAGCAATTGCCCGCTGATCTCGAACCAGCGGCGGCCGGTGGTGGATTCGGGAAGCATGGAGGCGGCGTGTTCTGGGACGGGGAGCGGTATTCAGATCGCTGCCAAGCGGACAGCGGGCGGCGGAGAATATCGCGAGCGGCCCGGCGGTGAAAGGCGAACTCTGCCGGCTCGAGCGCTTACAGCGGCATGCTGGCGCTGCTAGCACGTCAGCGGCGGCAGCCTTTGACAGCGGTTTGCCGCCAGAGGAGTCCGATAGCTAATCATGCGCCAGGGCGCACGGCAGGATGCCGCGAAACGCCCAATCCCCGGCGCAGGGAGGGAATCCATCATGCAGAGCGGACCCACGCCTCGCTTCGTCGTGCACAAGCTGCCGCAGCTTGCGGCCGCCGATGACCCTAAGCGCATCCTGCGGCGTTTCGTCGCACAAGTCGGCGGAATCGAGAATGCCCGTCGGGCGCTCGACTTCCTGGCACTTCTCGAAGGAGCGCACGACGAACAGCGCCGCGAAGCCGCCTGACAATAGCCCGTCGCGCCGCGAGGGTAGCCTGCCGCGCGGCTTTGGCTACACCACCCGCCTCTTCCCGCCGTCGCCAGCAAACGCACCGCTAGTCAAACAGCGTCCCCTGCGTCTTCAGCGGTTCACTGGTGGCGATTAATTCCGGACCCTCGCGCCGCGCACTGTTCACCGCCCTGCTCACCGGGTGCAACGTCATCGCTTCGGCCGGAAATGATTTGAGCAGCGGCGTCAGTTCTTCCGGCTCCTGAAGGTCTTCATCCAGCCAGCGCGCATAGTCACTCGGCGGCAGGATCACTGGCATCCGATCGTGCAGCGGCTGCAACAGCTCGTTGGCTTCGGTCGTCACGATCGTACACGAGTCGATCGCCAGTTCGCCATGCTGCCAATGCTCCCACAGGCCGGCGAACGCAAACGGCCCATCCTGCTTCAGGTGGATGTAGTATGGTTGCTTCGGCTTCGCCCCCTGTCGCCATTCGTAGAACCCATCGGCCACGATCAGGCAGCGGCGCTTGCGAAAGGCCTCGCGGAACGCCGGCTTCTCGGCCAGCGTCTCGCTGCGGGCGTTGATCATTCGACCGCCGATCGCGGGATCGTCCGCCCAGCGCGGAATCAGCCCCCAGTGCAGCGGGACCAGCTCCCGCTGGCCCTGCGAAGACGACTCGCGCACCACAAACACCTGCTGCGTGGGGGCGATGTTGTACCGCGCCCGCCATTCGTCCCCCACGAGTGCCGTCGGCGCGAGATCGAACGCGTCGGCCACTTGCCGCAGTGGAGTTCGCAGGGTGAAGCGTCCGCACATAGTCCAACCCATCCCGGCCGCACGATGCCGCTGCGATGAATTGTAGTCCGCTCTTGCTCGCGCGGATAGAATCGCTCGTTCTGCAAGGACTCCGGAGATCGACCATGCCGACGCTGGCCCGAATTCACCTCTATCCCTTCAAATCGCTCGATCCCGTCCGGGTCAGCGAGGCGCGGCTGCTACCCACGGGAGCCCTGGAACACGACCGCCGTTTTGCCCTGGTTGATGAACGCGGCGCCTACATCAACGGCAAGCGAACCAGCCTGGTGCACGCCCTGCGTACGCACTTCAACCCGACCAGCGGTGGGTTCAGCGTCCGCGTCGTGGGCTCGGACGACGAGCATTCATTTCAGGTCGACCAACAGCGCAGTGAGCTAGCCACTTGGTTCAGCCGGTATTTTGAAATGCCGGTCTCGATCCTCGAGAACACCGCAGGCGGCTTTCCCGATGACCTGGAGCTGCCCGGCCCGACCGTAATCTCCAGCGATTCGCTATCGGCCGTGGCCGGCTGGTTTGAAGGTGTCACCGTTGATGGCGCACGCGACCGCTTTCGCGCGAACCTGGAAATCGACGCCGGTGAACCGTTCTGGGAAGATCGCCTGCTCGCGCTGGGAATGGGCGCCGTTAGGTTTCGCATCGGCGATGCGGAGCTCTTGGGGATGAACCCCTGCGCCCGTTGCATCGTGCCGACGCGCGACGCGGCGACGGGCTCCACCATTCACGGCTTCGCCAAGGAGTTCGCCCGGCTTCGCAAAGAGAACCTGCCCGCTTGGGCGCCCGCCGAAAGGTTCGATCACTTCTATCGCCTGGCCGTGAACACGAAACCGGCGGCTAGCCGGCCGGTGGTGATTCGCGAAGGGGACGAGGTCGAGATTTTGGGTCTCGAATAGCGACTAGCGCGCGCTACTTCGCCGGCGCGGCCCACTGATCGCCCCAGCCACGATACAGCTCGCTCAGAAATGCTTCCCACTCGTCGCGAGTGCGCGACGCGGGAAACGGTTGCGGTCGCACGGGCTTGACGTCCGACCAGGCGACTTCGAATTGCCCGTCGGCCGTGATCTGACCGATCCGCGGCGTCTTGAAGGCATGCAGCGTCTCGGGACAGATCGTAATCTCACCCTCGGGCGCGGCATACTTCTGACCGCGGAAGGCTGTGCGAATTTTCTCGGCCTCGCAACTGCCGGCTTTCTCAACTGCCGCCGCCCACAGCTTCACGCCCACGTAGGCGGCTTCCATCGGGTCGGTCAGCGAGCGTTGGGGACCATATTTATCGCGGAAGGCGGTGACGAACTGCTGATTCGCCGCGCCGCCCAGCGCTTGGAAGTAGTTCCACGCGGCGTAGTCGCCGGCCATCGTGGTCGGATCAAGCCTGCGCAGCTCCTGCTCGCCAACCGAGAAGGAAATCGTGCTCACGACGTCTGGCTTCAGCTTGGCTGCACGCAGTCGCGCGAAGAACGGTACGTTCGTATCGCCGTTGATCGTGTTGAGAATCGCGTCCGGTTTCGCGAGGGCAATCTTGTCCACGATCGGCTGCACATCGAAGCTACTCAGCGGCAGGTACTCTTCGCCGACGATCTCACCACCCAGCTTCTGAAGCTCATCGCGAATGATCGCGTTGGCGGCCCGCGGGAACACGTAGTCCGATCCGACCAGAAAGAACTTCCGCTTCTGCTGGAAGGCGAACAGCCAGGCGAGCGCCGGCGTGATTTGTTGATTCGGCACCGCACCGAGATACACCACGTTGGGCGATTCTTCCAGCCCCTCGTACTGCACAGGGTACACGAGCAGGTTGTCGTGCTGTTCGACAATCGGCACGATTGTCTTCCGCGCGGCCGATGTCCAGCAGCCAAAGATCGTGCAAACTTTGTCTTCGGCGAGTAGCTTCTTAGCCTGCTCGGCAAAGACTGCCGGCTCGGAGCGGCCGTCGCGCACGATCGCCTTGACCGGCCGTCCCAGCACTCCGCCAGCTCGATTGAGCTCTTCGATCGAAAGCAGTGTGGCATCGACCACCGGCGACTCGCTCTCTTCCATGCTGCCCGTGAGCGAATGCAGAATGCCAACCAGAATCGGCGAACCGGTCGGGGCGAGCGGAAGTGCATTTGAACCGGCCACTGGCGCCGCGGCGGGATCCGTATCGCGCAGCACGGCATAGCCGCCGATGCCCGCCGCCAGGCCGACTGCTCCCAAACCTGCCGTCGCCAGCCACACGCGGCGATTGGATTTCGCTTCGGCAGGCGCCGCCAGCGCCGGCGCAATCGCGGCGTGCGTCGCGCCACTGCGGCTGGGCAGGGCAATCTCCGTCGCCCCCGACAGTGTCGCGATCACGGCGTTCAAATCGGCCAGCATTTCGTCCGCTGTTTGATACCGGTCTTCCAGTTTCTTGGCGGTTGCTCGCTGCACAATCTGAGTGCACGCCGCCGGCAGCGTCGGCTTGATCTTGCGCGGGTCCAGCGGCGGTCCGCCCACGTGCGAGAACATGATCTGCACGATGCTGCCCGACTCTTCATAAGGATGGGCGCCAGTCAGCAGGCTGTAGTAAGTGGCTCCCAGCGAGTAGAGATCGCTCCGTGCGTCGACGGGCCGCGACTCGCATTGCTCGGGGCTCATGTAATAGGGTGTACCGGCCACGGCGCCCTCACGTGTGAGCTGCATCGTGGCGCCAATTGTTTGCTTCGCCAGGCCGAAGTCCGCGATCTTCACCGACCCATCAGGTGCCCGCAGCAAGTTTGCCGGTTTGATGTCGCGATGCACCAGCCCGACGCGATGCGCCGCGGCCAGTCCCTTGCAGGCGTCGGCCGTGATCTGAGTGGCGGCCAGCACCGAGAGTGCGCCTTGCCGTTCCAGCTCGCCGTCAATCGTTCCGCCGCCGACGTATTCCATCACGAGGTAGTAGGCGTCGCCGTCGCGGTCAACTTCGTAGATCGCCACCGCGTTGGGATGCGTCAGCTTGCCGGCGGCTTTGGCTTCCGAGAGAAACCGCGCTAGCGCCGTTGCATTGCTCGAGAGTTCGACCGGAAGCATCTTGATCGCGACGTCGCGCTCGATCGTCGTGTCGTGCGCGAGAAATACGACGCCCATTCCACCCGCGCCCAGCAGGCTGCGGATTTCGTAGCGATCGATCCGACGGCCAACCCACTGTTCGGCATTCGTCAGGCTCGGAAAGCTCTCGCCTGGCGAGCGCGATCCAGCGTCCCCATGGGCCATCGTCTCACCCATCTTGGCGTCGGTCCGCTGCGAACGCGGAAGCTGCGCCGCTTTCTCGGCCGGGCTGATGTTCTCAGGCGTATTCATATTCGTCGGCGGATTCCCCACCCGGCAGTCAAAGCGAGAGCGGCGCAAGTGCTTTCTGGCTGTACGCAGGCCGAGCGGCTCTGGGTCAATCCTACCTCATAGACCGCCCCCAAGAATAGCGGCGATCAATTGCGTAAACTGTCAATCGGAAACGAGTTCCAGCGCCTCGATCGACTCCGCTCGGCTACCACGTGTATCCCAGGCCGGTCGAGCCGATATGAAACATCTCCAGGCTGTTCACCTGTGCGTCGTAGGCCGCGAACGCTTTCAGCCCTCCGGCCAGGTCCCAACTGACTCGCCCGCCCAATAGCGCCCAATTGCTGCCGTAGCGCAGTCCCTGGGTAACGAAGATATTCGAATCGCCCGGCGCGAAAAACGAAGTCGGCCCAGAGTCGTTCTGGATGAACTCGCACAGCCACAGCAGTCGCGCCTCGGTGTGCATTCGCGATGTTTCGCGCCAGGGGCGGGTAATCAGCACGCGGCCGCCGACCACGCTCCGCTGATCGTTGGCATCCAGCGCCGACGTTGCAAACCTTGGCAGCTCGGCTTCGAGTTCGCGGTAGTCCTCCGGCGGCAGTTCCACCGTAATGGGATGCCTGTCGCTTGGCAGATGAAACGACGACTCCGGCGCAGGCTGCCAATCCAGCTTGCCGCGCTGGGTCACTCGCGGCAGGAAACCGTACTGCGAATAGTCCTCCGCCACCGGTTGCCGCAGTCGCGGTTTCAGGCTCGCGACCAGCAGCGGTTTCTCGACAATCGCCGGTTCTGCAGTGTCCGCGCGAGTGCCTGGTCCCAGCACGAGCGCGACGACGAACAGCGCCAGGCGCCAAAGCGCAGGGCTGCCATTCGAGGAAGCTGACGTAGTGAATGCTGGCCGAGAGGGCATGGCAGAAGAGAGCGGCTGCGGTTGGACTGCAAACGCCAAGGGTTACGTAGTCCCGTGATCCTTGCTTCGGCCCTCTGCTGGCGGCAGCAGCAGCAAACTTCGCCTGGCCGGCCGGCCGCGGTCAAAGTCAGGCGTGATAGCAGCCGCAAACTCTCGCACGCTGACCCAGCCTCTCACGCCCACCGCGGCTTAGGGTATAATCCGCGCCGGCAACTTCGATACACCGCGCGGCCCTTCCGGCATGGATGCTCCTCTCGATTTCGAACTCGACGTTCTCATCCTGGGTGGCGGCTGCGCGGGCCTGTGGCTGCTCGACGACCTGCGGCGTGTCGGCCTGCGCGCCTTGCTCCTCGAACCAAACGAACTCGGATCCGGTCAGACGGCCGCCGCGCAAGGCATCCTGCATGGCGGGCTGAAATACTCACTGGCTGGTTTGCTTTCGACGTCGGCGCGCATGGTTCGTGAGATGCCCCAGCTCTGGGAAGCTGCGATCGCCGGGACCATTCAGCCCGAGCTGTCGGCGATGCGTTCGCGCGCTGCCTGGTGTGCCTTGTGGCGTGGCGCATCGCTCAAGTCGTGGACCTCGATGCTGGGCGCGGTCGCCGCGCTGCAAGTCAAACCGGTGGAACTTGCCGAGCCGGACATCCCGCCGCTGCTCCGCGGTTGTCCGCGCCCCGTCTATCGACTGGCCGAACGCGTGATCGATCCCTTGAGCCTGTTGGAAGCGCTTACCCAGCGGAATCGTGGCCTGGTGTGGAAAGTAGATGCGCCGGGCGACCTCTCGCTTAAGCGCGATGCGATTCTCGTCCGTCGCCGGAAAGCAAATGTGCAGGTGCGGCTCCAGTCCCGCTGGATCGTCCTCGCCGCCGGGGAAGGCAATGCTCGGCTGCGCGAGCAGCTCGGTCTGTCGGCCGAGATCATGCAACGCCGCCCCTTGCGCGTGGCGCTGGTCCGCGGCGAATTGCCGCCACTCAATGGCCATTGCGTTGAAGGCGCGAAAACCCGCGTCACGATCACTTCCGACGTCGACCGCGCCGGCCGCATGGTCTGGCAGCTCGGCGGGCAAGTCACCGAAGACGGCGTGACGATGGATGCGGATGAGTTCCTGCAACATGCCCAACGAGAACTGGCCGCGGTGCTCCCCGGCTTTCGCGCGGAAGGGCTCGAGTGGGCCGAGTTCAGCGTGAACCGCGCCGAACGCAGCACCAGCAGCGGCCTGATGCCGGGCGATGTCCAGATCGTTCGCGACGGCAACGTCCTCACCTGTTGGCCAACAAAGCTTGTGATGGCGCCGCTCCTCAGTCGCCGCGTGATCGAGCTCTTGGAACTCCCCCCCGGCGGCGACGCAACGGAGTGGCAGCATAGAATAGCGGCGCTCGCTTGGCCGTCGCCGGCCGTCGCACAACCTCCCTGGGAAAGAGAACTCGCGTGGAAAAACGTCAGCTAGGCACCGGCGGCCCGCTGGTCAGTCCGATCGGTTTCGGAGCATTCAAGATCGGCCGCAATCAGAAGACCAAGTACGGCGCTCACTACGAGTTGCCCGACGACGCGACCGTCGCGCGCCTTCTCAACGAGGTCGTCGATCTGGGGATCAACTACATCGATACCGCGCCGGCGTACGGTCTGAGCGAACAGCGGATCGGCGCCGCGATTGGCCATCGCCGTGGCGAGTTCATTCTCTCGACCAAAGTCGGTGAATCATTCGATGTGCAGAGCTCGACGTCGATCTACGACTTCTCGCGCGCGGCGATCGAAGCCAGCGTGCGGCAAAGTCTGGAGCGCCTGCGAACGGACTGCTTGGACGTGCTCGTCCTGCATTCCCCCGGCGACGACCTCGGCATTCTGCACGGCACGGACGCGGTGCCCACGCTACTCGGGTTGCGAGAGCGAGGCATCGTCCGCGCCGTCGGCCTCTCGGCCAAGACTTCTGAGGGAAGCCTGGCCGCCATCCCCTGGGCCGACGTGCTGATGGTTGAGTATCACCTGGCCGATCGTTCGCAAGAAGCGGCGCTCGAAGCGGCCTCGGCCGCGGGCTTGGGCATCGTCGTCAAGAAGGGGCTCTCGGCTGGCCACCTTTCCGCGGCCGACGCCATTCCGTTCGTGCTCGCCAATCGGGCCGTCGCGTCGCTGATCATTGGCTCGTTGGATGTCGAACACCTGCGCGAGAATCTGCAACTCGCCGCCGGCTGAAGTGATCCTCACTTACTCAGAAGGGCAGGGGGGCGGACCACCGAAGGACTTCACCGCTCAGCGGATGACGTAGCGAGAGACTTTCGGCGTGCAGCATCAGTCTCCCAGCCAACTTCCGCACGGCCTCCTCCGCGTACAACGGATCGCCCAGGATCGGATGCCCAATTGCGGCCAGGTGCACACGCAGTTGATGCGAACGGCCGGTGAGCGGCGAAAGCTCCAGGCGACTTCGGTCGCCTGTCGAATCCAGCAAGCGATAGCGCGTCACTGCCACTCGACCTTGCTCCAGATCGACCATGTGCCTGGGCGGACGATCGCAATCCTTCCGCAGCGGCAACTCGATGCTCCCTTCGACCTCTTGCGGAACGCCGTACACGACGGCCTCGTAGCGTTTCTCAACCGTACGCCCCTCGAACTGGCGGCCCAGCTCGCGCTGCGCCTCAGGCGTCAGCGCCATCAGAAAAACACCCGAGGTATCTCGATCCAACCGATGCACGACCAGCGCCGCGGGAAAGACCGCCTGCACCCGCGCGCTCAAGCAATCGGCCAGCTCCGGGCCTCGACCCGGCACCGCCAGCAGCCCGCTCGGCTTATCGAGCACCAGCAGGCACTCATCGCGGTAAATGATCGGCAGGTCGTTCATTCGACCAGCAGCGCGAGGATCAGCTGCGCATATAGCCGATGCCCAAAGTCGCTGGGATGATTCACGCCGTTGCCGTTCACGTCAATCTCGCGCTTGCGCCTTAGAATTTGTTCCCACAAATCGGTGAGATCGGCCAGCGCCACGCCCGGTCCGACAAACGAAGCGAGCACGTCGCGATAGGGCCGGAACATCTCGCGGGGTGTATGCACCCACTGGCTGTTTCCCAGCATCGTCGCCACCAGGATGACTTCCGTGTCTGCGTCGTGCTTCTTGGTCTGCGCGAGCATATCAGCAATCGCCGCACGATAGCCCTCGGGGTTTCGCCCGCCGACGTCGTTCATCCCGTAAGCGATGATCACCAGGTGCGGATTCGTCGCCAGCAGTGCGTCGAGATCGCCTTGCCCGCGGGCAACGTTCCAGCCGCCGACCGCGCGATTAACCAGTTTCACGTTCGCCCCGTAACTCGCACGCAACTGCGCCGCAACCAGGTCGGGGTAGGGGGGCATCCAGGGCGGTGCGCCGCTAAACAGCGAGGCGTTATATCCCTCGGAGATACTGTCGCCGCTCACGGCGAGCGTCAAGGGCTGCTTCGCGCGCAGCCGGGCCAGCGTCCTGGGTAACTGCTCATTCGCGAGCTTGGGAATCTTGCCCGCCCACTTCCCTGGCTTGTGCTTGTAAGTGACCTCCACCTGCTGGTCGTGGAACCAATGCTCATTGTCGAACAGCACGCCGCGAGATTTGTCCCCCGTCTTGTGCGGAATGCTGCGCGGAGCGCCGACCGGAGGAAACAAATCGGCCGCGGCAAGCAGCGGAATGCGCGACTCGGGCGTCAGCGCGAGCGTCTGTTCGCCCGGCGTGAACGTGAAGTCGCGGCCCGCCTCGAACGCTTGCGTCCCGTCGGCGCGATGAATCGCAATGATCTCCTCGGCCGGAAACAGCAGCTTGCCGACTGCCGGCCGTCCCTCTTCATCGCGAACGAAGATCAAACTCTCGCGATAGACGGTGTCGCCACGCCACACCGGCTCGAGCAGACGCAGGCTCGGCAGCATCGACTCGACTGACGGTTTCGTTACTGGCTCGGCAGCCGGCGATACATGTGCCGAAAGCAACAGAATCAGCACCGCGGTGATCAATTCAACCTGCATCGAGATCTCTTGTGCGTGCCGAGTGATAATAATCATTCGTCAATACACCTGATCTGCAAAGTACCCGCCGTTTGGCAGCACGATGATGCCCCAGGTTTCACCGATGGCGATCTTCAGCTTCTCGCCCGACTCTTCCTTGCCCGCCGCCTTCACGTTGAAGGTGTAGTTGCCCGGCAGAACGTGCAGTGAGACGCCGTCTTTCGGATTCTCCGCGCCTTTTCCGGCGGCGACCTTGTACGGCTGGCCATTGATCACGATTGTGATTTCTTTGTCCCCGGCGTTACCCAAAATCAGCCGACCCTTGCCGGCTTGTGGTTCAATCCCGGCCGCCTTGGCCTTCGCGGGATAGCGAATGGCGAGCGTCGCCTGCGTGTCGTCTCCCTGCCTGGCAAGCGTCACGCCAATCGAACCCTCGGGACTCGCGAACACCAGCGTCGCCGCGTCGTCCGCAATCTTGGCTGCCTTTGCGTCCTCTTTCCAACCCCGAGTGGCGAACTCGCGGCGATAGAATTCCACCACCGCCGCCAATGACGCGGGAATTGTCGCCTCGACCGCCTTGCGGAACTGGCTGCCGAATGACGATCGGTTTTTCGTCACGAGCGGATAGGGGATCCCATCATGGTCCTCCGCGCCGAGTTCTTCCGTCGCCGGCTCGGGGGCCTCGACCACGGCCGCATCAGCCGGTCTGCCGACGATCAGCTTCACGTCGAACGGCGCCGTGAAGGTGTACTCGTTGTCGAACAGCTTGCCGGGCTCGACCAGCTTGGCACTTCCGCGCGCCCGATCGCCGTCGATCGAGAGACTGGCCTGGATCTTGTCTTCTCCCTGGCCGCCGAGGTTCACGCTCAGTCCGCTGGCATACATGAACAGGTAGCTCAGCTTGCCTTCGGCGTCGTAGCGCAACTTGAGTTGTGGATCGAAGCTCAGTGCATCGCCGCCGTCCTGAGCGTTGTTCAAGAGCGCCACAATCTTTGCCACGTTGATCGGCTTGGTCGAGAGCAACACCTCGGTCTTCAGGTCGCCATCGTCTTCGACTGCCTGATACGCCACGCCGTACGCAAGTTGGTAAGTCTTACCGTCGGCGACGATCGTGGCGCCGGTCACTTTCTGCTGCGCCGCGGGAATGTTCGCCGCATAACGCAGCCGGGGTGGCTTCGCTTCTTCCGGCTCCGAATCGTCGCCGGCCGGTTCTGATTCGCTGGCAACCGGCTCCTCGGGCATGTCGGCCGGAGCGTCGTTATCCTTCACGACCGCTTTCCGTTTGGCGACTTTCGTCGCCGCTCGCGAGGCGGGCGTGCGGTCCCAATTCAGATTCTTCGTAATCAGCATGGCGTCGCTGCCGCCGCCATTCTGGTTGACCATGATCGTCAGATTCGCCTCGCCGAGATTGAATTTCAAGATCCCCGAATAGTCGGTCACGAGCTGATTCTCTTCGGCCGTCCAACCCTGCTCGGGTAGCCGCTCTTGAAAAAAGCGAATCAGCTCGGGAACACTGTCGGCGCTCGAGACCTTGATCATCTTCGTGACCTTGGTGTACTCCACGCCGGCTCCCTCGGGCATCGGCAGATCAGCGACGGCCGTGGAACCCCGCGCGCCAGCGGCCTGGCGTTTCGCGGCTGGCTTGGCTTTGCCCGGAGCCGCCTTGCCTGTCGCCGTTTTCACGGCCTCCTGGGCTTCACCAATCGCGTCGGCCGCCATCTTTTCGGCCGACTTGAGCAGCGCGCCAATATCCTCCCCCTCGGGCAGTTCGGGCAGTTCGGGCATTTCCGTTTCCGGCTCTTCTACAGCCGACTTCTCATTCTCTGCGAGTTCCGCCGCCTGCTTCTCGGCGAGCTTCTTCTTGGCGGCTTCTTTCGCCAGCCGTTCTTCTTCCTTCACTTCGGCAGCCGTATCGAACTCAACCTTGGTTCGCACGATGTCCGTGTAGTGTTCCATGTCGAGCGAGATCAAGTCGCCCGCGGCGTTGCGGAAGATGAGGAACGCCGTATCGTCGCGATCATCGGTGATCGGCTGATCCGTGGTCGGTTTCCAGCCCAGTTTCGCCAGCTCGGTTTGATAGAAGGTGACAACCGGCATGATGTCTTCCCCGGGAAAATCAAAGCTGACGGACTTGTCGCTGTCGTCGTAGCGCGCGTCGGGCGCATCGGGCGGAAACGGCAGATCGGCCGAGAGCAGATCCGTGCTGTAGCGAAGCAGCGTCTGGTTGTTTTGCGCAGGCGCGGTGGACACCCAGGCCATGACGCGAATGCCGTTCTTCTTGAAGTACAGCATCGGCATCTCGTCGTCGCCCGCGGCGCCATACGGAACCCAACCCGCACCAGTGAGCAGCTTGCGGGCGGCCTCGGCCGTTTCGGCAACCTTGGCCCCGGTGAGGTACGAGGCATCGCCGCCGAACGAGCCAAACGGCTTCATCCCCTTGGGCACCGGAAGTGACGTCGCCGCGATGTTGCCGTGATTGACCAGCGAGACTTGCGACCAGCCTTCCTTTTTCGGATCGCCAGTGACCGCGCTCACGCCGACGGTGAGTGTGAAGTCTCCCTTCTTGAACTGGGCGGAATGGCTTGTGTCTGCATGATATCCGCCCGGCTGTTCCTTCCAGCCCGCTTTGGTGAGCGCTTGCTTCTGGAACTCGTACGCCGACTTCGTTTCGGCCGGCGCTTCGTACAGCAAAATGCCGAGCGTCTGGATGCCAGCCCCAACAGCCCCTTGCAAGCGCGGGAACGTGCGCAGGTCGAGCACCTTGGCCGCGCTTTCGGGAGTGGCGGGCTCGGCAGCGAACACCAGTGACGCCGTGCACAAAGTCACGGCGACAAGCGGCAAACCCAGGGACAGGCGGTTTCTGAACGAGGCAAACATAGAGGGGATCCTCGAAGGCTATTTAGCACTGAATCGTGAGGACGAATGTTGGGCGAATCCGCTGATCTTAACGAGCTTTTGCGTTCCGCCTAGACCGGTCCTCGGAACTGATCTGGCGGTTTCCTAACCCTCCAGGCGCTGCCCCTGCCAAATTGTTACATGTCAAACTGTGCGTCAGGCCAAGATTTCTGCCGAAGCGGATGCCGCACAACTTACGCTCCGCGGATGTGGTATCCTCAGGATTCGTCGTCGGCCCCTTCGAGTGGAACAGATGCTCAGTCCAGTTCGAGTCGTGCACCTTGCGATGCTGTGCGTCCTGTTAATGGTCAGCCAGGTTCGCAGCGCGCCTCCTGTTTCTGCCATTTGCAGCGCTGCTCCGAAGTTTGAAAAGATCGTCCTCACCGATAAGTATTACGCCGACGGCATCAACTTCGGCGACATCGATCGTGACGGCACGCTCGATATCGTCGCCGGCCCGTTCTGGTACCGGGGACCCGACTATAAACAGGCGCGGGCGTTCTATCCGCCCGTGCCGCTCCCGCCCGAAAAGAGTCCGTCGGACAGCATGTACTCGTTCGTCCACGACTTCAGTGGCGACGGCTGGCCCGACATCCTGGTGCTGGGGCGCGTGCATCTGCATCCGGCCTACTGGTATGAGAACCCCGGCGAGAGCGTCACCACCCGCGACGCGCCGTGGCAGAAGCACTATGCCTTCGAGCGCGTGCAGGGCGAGTCGCCCCCATTCGTCGATCTGGATGGCGACGGTCGGCCGCAGCTTATCTGTCACTGGCTGGGGCGCTGGGGTTGGATCGAACCCGACTGGCAAAAGTCGCGCGCGCCGTGGAACTTTCATCCGCTCTCGGACGTCGGCGAGTGGAAAGAGTTCTATCACGGCACCGGTGTCGGAGACCTGAACGGCGACGGCCGAGCAGACCTCGTGCTCAACGATGGCTGGTTCGAGCAACCGGCGCCTCCAGATGCGCAGGCCAACCGACCTTGGCCCTGGCATCCGCTGAAGCTTTCCGATGACCGCGGCGGCGCCCAGATACCGATCTTCGACGTCGATGGCGACGGCGACAACGACCTGGTCACCGCGATGAATGCCCACGGTTGGGGACTGGCCTGGTTCGAGCAGCGCCCTGACGGCGACCAAATCGCGCTACACCAACACCCGATCATGGGCAGCCGTGACGACCTCGTGCAGTTCGGCGTGGCCTTCACGCAGCCGCATGCCCTCGATGCGGGCGACATCAACGGCGACGGGCTGACCGACGTAGTCGTTGGCAAACGGATGTGGGCCCACGGGCCAACCGGTGACATCGAACCCTCGGCTGCGCCGGTGCTGTACTGGTTCGAGCTGCGGCGGGATGCTGGCGGCCAGGTTCGCTTCATTCCGCACCTGGTCGACGATCGCAGCGGTGTCGGCGTTCAGGTGGTCGCGGTCGACTTCGATTGCGATGGCGACGTCGACATTCTTACCGCCTCGAAGTTGGGCAGCTTCCTGTTTCGAAATCAGTCGCCGCGCAATTAGCCAAGGTTATCCAATCGCCTGCTTGTTTTTAAGGCCATCGGTGGGGTGCGATCCGCTGTCATGTACCGAATTCGCACACTTAGTTTGGACATGCGAAATTCTCACCCCAGTCTTGTGTTGTGGCAGGTTGCCAATCGTTGCATATTCACACCCTACTGCCCCTAGCAACACTGTGTAACCTCAGTCCGGCATGCAAAAAGACAGTTTAGACAGCCCGCTCGCCAATCTGATCTCGTCGTGTCAACCGGCCCCCGCGGAACTTGAAGCCCGCCGCGCCATGTGGCAGGGCGAGCTTTCTGGCGGGCGGGATGCCTTCCGTCGGGCCTTCGAGGACGCCGGAATCGGGATGGCGATCGTCGATCTTGATGGACGTTTTGTCCGGGTCAACCAATCGCTTTGTGCCATGGTTGGGTTCACGGACCGTGAACTGGTGGAGATGACATTCCAGCAAATCACCCATCCCGACGATCTCGAAGCCGATCTCGGACTTGTCCGCAGAATGTTTGCCGGCGAGATGAATAACTATAACTTCGAGAAACGCTACCGGCACAAGGATGGCAGTGTTATTTGGATTCTGCTTAGCGCTTCGCTGATCCGCGACGCCGAGGGGCGGCCTTCTTACTGCGTCTCGCAGATCCAGGATATCACCGCCCGCAAGAAGGCCGAACAAGAGTCTGCCCTCCGCCTGCGCGAGATCCAGCGGCTGACGCATACCGCAAATCAACTGCTGCGCGCTTTCGAGACGGGCGCAGACGAAGTCGTTTACGCCAAGGTTCTGCAGATCGTACTCGCCGCATTCGAGAGCAAGGCCGGCCTGTTCCTGCGGTTCGATACCGATGGATCGCTGGTGGGGCCTTACCGGGCAGCCGGCGCCGTCTTCACGCCTCGCTGCTCACCCGATAGCTGCGACCTCTGGTCCCGGGTTATCGAGCAGCGGCGCGTCATCGCCGAAAATACGCCGCGGATGATGGGCTGCGGCCTCACGGTAGCCCGCTCGCTCGCGGGACCCATCCTGTACGACGACACGGTCCTGGGAATCGTGCATCTGGGAGACGCGCCGACGGACCACACCCAGAGCGAGTGCGACCTGCTCACTCGAGTTCTGCAACTCACCGGGCCGGCCCTCTACGCCCGGATGCGTCTCGCGGAATTGACCTCCCGCGAACTCGAGGTGATGGAGATGATCGTGACGGGCCTTACGCAGAAGCAGATTGCCACGGCGCTGAGCGTGAGCGTGCAAACGGTTGCCAAACATCGGGCCCGCGTCCTTGAAAAACTCTCCGTTCGCGGTGATGTGGACCTGGTGTACTTCGCCCTGAAAAAGCGGTCCAATCGCTTGTTCGATCCTGCCGGCCATCACGTCTTGCGGCACCCGCCGCTCATTGACACCGGCGCAAACTACCTGCCCAGGCAACTGGAACACGAAATTGCGCTCGAGCCGCCGAAGGAATAGCGGCAGCACGCTGGAAAAACGCCAGGCCGTTGGCGTTGCCAGCCCGTCATGATGGTTTGCCCCGTCGGTTGGGTTCGCGGGTGAGTCTGCGTACAATGGGGGCTTTCTTATCCGATTCGCCGTGCGCCTCGCCCGCCGCAGCCTGCCCTCGTTGAAAGGCCTCTCATCGTGTCGCGTGACCCTGTCCGTGATTTCCGCTGGATTGCAATCGCCGAAGGCGCGTCGTTCCTGCTGCTGTTGTTCATCGCGATGCCGCTCAAATATTGGGCCGGCATCCCCCTCTGGGTGCGCATCGTGGGCTCCATCCACGGCGGTCTGTTCCTGCTCTACATCTGGGCCGCGCTCCGAGCCGCCAATCACGACAAGTGGTCGATCAAGCAACTGCTCGTCGCGCTTGTCGCGTCGCTGTTGCCGTTTGGCCCCTTCGTAATCGATCACAAGCTGAAGCAGGAAGAACGAGCCGAGGAACTGGCCACAGCCCGGGGACCAGCCAAATGAGCCTCTTACGACGTCTCGCCACTGCCGGCTTGCTGTTAGCCGCCGCGCTTGCGATCCCTGGCCCACGGTCGCCCGCCGCTGAAACGCCGCCCGGCTGGAAGGCCGGCATCGCGCGCACGATCATCACGCCCGAAACCGACGTCTGGCTCGCCGGCTACGGTACGAAGCGATCTTCTGACGGCAAGCTGCACGAGCTGTGGATGAAGGCCCTCGCGCTCGAAGACGCGCGCGGCCAACGCGCCGTGCTGGTGACCAGCGACTTTCAAGGCGTGCCGCGCAGCATGAGCGACCGCGTGTTCACTAAGCTCAAGGACCAACTCGGCCTCGACCGACGCCAGGTGATGTTCACCTTCTCGCACAATCACTGCGGCCCGCGACTGGGCGACGACTTGATCGACTACTACCCGGTCGACGAGGCGCAGGAACAACTCGTCCGCGAGTACACCGACCTGATGGTCGAGCGAACCGTGGCAGTCATTGCTGAGTCGCTCGCGAACCTGGCGCCGGCGGAACTCGCCACAGGTAGCGGGACCGCGACCTTCGCCGTCAACCGACGCAACAACCAGGAAGACGACGTCCCGCGGCTGATTGCCGAAGGAAAGCTCGTCGGACCAGTCGACCATCGGGTGCCGGTGATGAAGGTCACGCGGCCGGATGGCGCCACGGCGGCAGTCGTGTTCGGCTATGCCTGCCATCCGACGACGCTCAGCTTCAATACCTGGAACGGCGACTATCCCGGCTTCGCCCAGCTTGAGATCGAAGCGAAGTATCCCGGCGCGGCGGCGATGTTCGTGAACACCTGTGGCGGCGACCAGAACCCGCTCCCGCGGCGCAGCGTCGAACTCTGCCAGAAGTACGGCCACGAGCTGGCCGTGGGCGTGCTCTCCGCGCTCGATGCCCAACTCTCGCCGCTCGAGCCGCGACTTGCGACTGCGTTCACGCTTGTCGATCTGGCGTACCTCGAGGTCACCTCGCGCGAACAGCTCGTCGCGGCTGCGGCCGACGAAAGCAATGCGATCCAGGCCCGCTGGGCGCGGCGGCTGCTCAAGGAGCTCGATGCCGGCGCCAAGTTCGCTTCCGAGTATCCCTATCCCGTCCACGTCTGGCGGCTCGGTCGCGATACGTACTGGATCGGCCTGGGCGCAGAATCCGTCGTCGACTACTCGCTCCGCTTTCAGCGCGAGTACGGCCCGAACACCTGGGTGCTGGGCTACACCGACGACATGCTGGCCTATATCCCCTCGCGCCGCGTGTGGGAAGAAGGGGGCTACGAAGGTGGCGCTCGCCTCTACGAATACGGCCGCCCCGCCCTCCGCTGGGCCGGCGACGTAGAAGACCGGATCTCAAGCACAGTCCAACGGCTGATGAAAGAAGTCGACCAGCCGTAACGACTACTGGCGGTGGTCGCCAATAGCCCGAACCGCATTGTCCGCAACGGTTCAGCTAACTTCTCTTCCACCCCACAAACAGCTCCATCTCCGACCCATCCTCCGCCAGCTCGCTCGTCCTGACGATCTCCGGCTCAAAGCCCACCGCGCGCAATAGCTCCAGCCACACCGCGCGCGGGTACACGCCCTCCACGTGCCGGTCGTGCTCCACGCGCACCGTGCCGTCCGCTTCGCGCAGCGTGATCACGTACTCCACCCGGTAACTCTCATCCGCGGGGTCGGGATCCCAGCACCACTCGAGAAACCGCAGGCCGCGGCCGTCCGCCGCATCGCTGCCGCCGTGCGACGTGCCAGGAGCGAACGTCTCGCCAGTGCTGTCCGGTACAAACAGCGCCGCCCCGCCGGGTGCACAATGCACGAAGGCCGTCTCGATCGCGCGCCGCAGATCGTCGCGCGTGACCATGTACATCACGGCATCGTGGACGAACACGCAGTCGAACTGGCGTAGCTCTCCGCCCGGCTCGGTCAGCCTCGCCGTGCGCATGTCTCCCGGCACGTGCTCGCACTCGGGATTCAGCTTCCGGCTTTCGGCGAGCATCCCTTCCGCCGGATCGACCAGCGTCAGCGCGAAGTGCTGCTTGAGAAACGACGCGTTGTTGCCGCCGCCGCTTCCCAGCTCGAGCAGCGTCCGCGGCTCGCGCGCGCACGCGCGGGCGAGTACCTGCCGATAGAACTCCGCTTCCTCAGCATAATCTTCCACCGGCGACAGCAGCGGCCACCACCGCGCCAGTTCAGCATACATCTTGGGAAGATCGGACATCGCCACCTCGCTTGCAGCTTTCCCGTCCAGTCGCCGATGACAAAGCCATGGGGCCTGTGACGATCGCATCAAGGTCGCAATAGTCTACCGCAACCGATCGGAAAACGAACTTCATGAATTCCCGTCGGTCTCAAATGTCGTGCGCGGGCGTTAGCCGCGCGGCCGGCGGCACCGCCGTCGGCGCCCGCTCGGTGAGCGGCAGAAACTGCCCGTCCTCGGGGTCGTAGGCAAAGACCTGCCCGGTTTCGATCTTGTAGACCCAGCCGTGCAGCTTGATCTCCTCTCGAGCGAGCGCCGCGGCCACGGTCGGATGCGTCCGCAGGTTTCGCAACTGCATCAACACGTTCTCCTCGACGGCCGTGGTCAGCAGTGCCGGTCCCGCGCGATCGGAGTACTTCTCGGCCAGGATTCGCCGCGTTGCCTCGGCGTGCGAGAGCCAGGACCGCAAGGCAGGCAGGCTCTCCGTCTTCTGGGGTTCCAGCAGCGCTGCCATGGCCCCGCAGTGCGAGTGGCCACAGACGATGATGTCGCGCACCCCCAGCCCCGCCACCGCGAACTCAATCGTCGGCCCCTCGCCGCCGTTCGACGCCCCATAGGGTGGTACCAGGTTCCCCGCGTTCCGCAGGATGAACAGATCGCCCGGATCGGTCTGTGTGATCAGGTTGGGGTTAATTCGCGAGTCGGAACAGGTGATGAACAGGGCATCCGGACTTTGGCCATCGGCCAGGCGCTGAAACAGATCCCGCTGGGCCCCGAAAATGTGCGCCTGAAACTCGTGAATTCCCTTAATCAACTTCTGCATGGCGAGCCTCGCGAATGGTTGGGGCCAAAGCACTCCGGTTTCACGTCGGGGCAACTGGCAGCCCCCTCGATGAGTATTTTCGGCCGCATGCGATCAATTGACAACCGTCGGAAGTACCCGAATACGAATCCGCGTTCCCAGAAGCGAAAGTCGGGCGGTACTTTCACGACGGATGAGACCGTTGCCTTAAGTAAGTGCCATTCAGTGTTAAGACACCCAACGAACCGGCTGACTTGCACCACCGCGCAACCCCAAGTAGGATGTCGCTGCGCCTTTCGCATGTTCCCTCTCGCAGCTCATCGAGAAACGCCCACGACCATTCGGCCCGGTTTCTGGCGTCTTGAATTAGCCCAGCTCTGCGGCAGCCCAGAGATTCTTCGTCTCGGCTGCTAGTCCTCGCGAGTCCTGGCACGCCCCTCGGCGTTCGCTCGCTCGCTACGCGAAAGGGTCTCTCTTGAAGCAAGCTCACCTGTTCTCGATCAGTTTTGCGTTCTATCTCATCTTCTGCTGGTGCGAATCCGTGGCATGCGGTGGATGGGTCCAACTATTCAATGGGACTAACCTCGACGGATGGACCGTTTCTGAAAACCCAGCTTCGTTCTCGGTAAGCGATGGGTTGATGGTGGTCGACGGCCCTCGAGCCCACGCATATTACACCGGACCAGAGGCGGCATCGGGCTTTCCGGAATTCGTGTTCCAGGCGGAAGTCCTGACGACGCGAGGCGCAAACTCGGGGATCTATTTTCACACGCACTATCAAAGCACGGGTTGGCCAAGTACCGGATACGAAGCTCAGATCAATCAGACCTACAGCGATCCAAAGAAGACCGGGGGGCTGTACGACGTGCAAGACAACTACGACTCAGTTGCCCGAGACAACACGTGGTTTCAATATGAAATTACGGTGATTGGCAAACGCATCATCCTGAAAATTGACGGCGGTACGGTCACCGACTACGTGGAGCCCGATGGCCTGGTTCGCCCCTGGCGGCAACTCTCCCAAGGCACTTTTGCGATCCAATCGCACCACGCAGGCAACCCGGTGTACTTTCGCAACATACAGGTCCGATCGATCCCCGAACCATCGACCTGCGTCCTCGGCATGGTCGCCCTGTTCGGCCTGCTGGCGTTCTGGCGAAAGCGATAGATCGACCGCCGATCGTACCTCCTGCGCGTTCGCTCGCTGTGCGTATGCTTCGCGCGCCCCATTTTCATTGCCGTGTGTGCGCGCGTTGTGCCGCAAATGCTGCGGCTGATTCGCGTAGCGCGAATCGTGCGCCACACGCCCGCGATCATTGCTTGAAATGTGGCCAGCCGTTGACGTAGGCCTCAGGTCAATAGGTTCACGAACCGCAGGTGACCGTGATGCTCAGAAAGATGCCCCGCGACCGATCAGTGCGCGTGCCGGCGAACGTCTGCGGAGATCTGCTGACAAAAACGGCCGTGAGAAAAAATCACCCTCTCCGTCACCCTTGACTGCGAGTGTGGCTGGCTCTTCGCGCAAGTTGTTGCTAATAGTTGCGCAGCGCTGCGCACGGCACACACCGCCCACGTGTCCACCGACTCTAGTAATCAGGCCAGGATGTCGTTTAGTGTAAGGTCACGACAACAGGTAGAGACCACAACATGCCGACGACCAATGCCCGCTCGACTGAGAACCTGGAGAAGCCGCGCGGCTCGCGCGCCCTCGCTCGGGCCCCGCAAAGCCTTTGCCGAGGCGGGTGTGTGCGCCCGAAACATCATTTGCACGAAAATCTAAGCGCACACCCCCGAAAAATGTGCGCGTAAGAAACAGCCGGGGAAGAATCGATTCCCCCTCAGCTCTTTGACAATTCACCAGTTTCCCCGCCCTGCCTCCGCCGCCGGCGGTCCTGCTATCGGTACTGTCCGGAGATGGTACACTAGGGTGCGCCGCCCGGCGGGCAGGTTGCAACCCTTGCGGCAGGCGGTCGCGGCAACCCCAGCCCAACCACCGGCGCGGAATCGATGCTGATGGGCATTGCATGACTTTCAAATGCACGTGGTGCTGGGCGGCCGTGCTCTGGGCGTTCGGCGCAAACGCGTCCGAACCCCGGCCGCTGCTCGCGCCAGGCGAACAGTCCGTCACGTTCGTGCTCAAGAACGCTGACGGCCGGACGCCCCAGTTCGCCCTGTTCGACCAGCCCGCGGAAAAGGACACCGCCGACAGCATCAATTTTTGGCGCGGCACGCGCGACCTCGTGCAGCGCGGCGTCGCCGTGCAGTTCAAAGCACTGCGGTTCCTCCGCGATGAGGCCGATCCCGAGTTGCTTGTCGTTCGCCTGGTCGGCGTGAAGAACGAACTCGAGCTGACCGAGCGCGTGCCACTCAAGGAAGTGCAAAGCGGCAAGCAACTGCGCATGCACTTCGGCCCGGCGGCAATCGGGGCCGGCATCGTCACCGGCACGACCGACGCCGAGATGCTGCTGGCCTACGACTCGACCGATCGCACGCTTTCGATTCCCGAGATCTCCGGCCAGTTCGAGTGGAAACGGATTTTCTACGATCCCGAGTCCGACTCGGGCGGACTGATGGACGTGCGGGGCGAAGTCGGCGAGGTTCCGCCCGGCGGGTCGATTCTGAAAGCGACCGAGAAAGCGCGCGAGATAGCCACCGAGAAAGAAACGGTGAAGTCGGCCGCGAAGTGATCGCCCCCGCCCGGGAGACAGCAAGTCCGCTAAACGCCGAGTCGCAGTTCGCGCCGCGCCCGATCGCTGAGACGGTGGACGGTCCAGGCCGGATTCCAGGTGTGTTCGACGAAGACGTCGCGCACTCCGCGAATTGCCATCAGGCGCTCACGGATGCCAGGCGAGATGCGTCCGCCGCCCAGCCACGCCAAGCGGCGGGAAGTTCGTATCCGACAGGCCACTGATCGGCTGGCACGGTCGGCGCGGTCTTACTAATGACGAGTCGCCGTTCGAAGCCGAGCGTATCTTTAATTGATTCAGCCAGCGACATTGCCACATCGCGGTTGCCCGCGGCGTGCGTGTCGGCGAGGAGCGCGAGTTTATCGGCGAAGCTGTCGGTGCGAGCGGAGTTGGGAACGTGCATGGCGGGGGAGTCTCGCAAGCAATAAAAGTCGCGGTAGCGGCGCGGGATGCCACTCGGTTGTACCTTGCCCCGTGGCGCGAAGACACCGGCAGGTGGGCATCCGCAGCGGACAAGCGCCGCGACCGGTGCGAGATCCCGCTATTACTGCGGGACGAAATCAGAAAGTACCGAAGGTGGGACTTGAACCCACACGCCCTTGCGGGCACCGGATTTTGAGTCCGGCGCGTCTGCCATTCCGCCACTTCGGCCTGTCGTGGATGAAGTATTCCAGTGTTTGGGATTTTGGGCCGGGCGTCAAGGGCCGACGGGTAGGATGGAAGAACTGTAGGCAAGATTGATGATGTGACACGCCGATCACAGCGATTGTTGCGCCGCCGCGCCGAGCAGCCGGCCGCAGCGTCGGGGTCGGCAGCTTTTCCAGACACGGGGGGTCTGGCAGGCGGTTTTTGGTCCCTTATACTGCGGCTTCGTGCCCGCGCCACAAGGGTTTTCGGCGGGTGATTTCCCGGGCAGGCATTCTTTCATAGCAGGGTAAGGCAGACCTCATGGCTGGCAACAAGAAAGTTCGCGTGGCGATCATCGGGTTGGGTTTCGGCGCCGAGTTCATTCCGATCTACCAGAATCATCCCCACGCTGAGTTGTACGCGATCTGCCAGCGGAATCCTGAAAAACTCCAGCAGCTTGGCGATGCGTTCGGCGTCGAGAAGCGATACACGAAGCTGGCAGACGTGCTGGCTGATTCGAACGTCGACGCGATCCATATCAATACACCGATTCCCGATCACGCCTCGCAAAGCCTGGCGGGGCTGAAGGCCGGTAAGCACGTGGCCTGTACGGTGCCGATGGCGACGACGATCGACGAATGCCGCGACCTGGTGGCTGCCCAACGGGCCGGCGGCAAGAAGTACATGATGATGGAGACGGTCGTTTACAGTCGCGAGTTTCTGTATGTGAAGCACCTGTTCGAGAGCGGCGAGCTAGGCCGCTTGCAGTTCCTGCGCGGCTCGCATCAGCAGGAAATGGCCGGCTGGCCCGGCTACTGGGAAGGCCTGCCTCCAATGCATTACGCCACGCATTGCGTGAGCCCCTGTCTGGCGCTGCCGGGCAAGCTGGCCAAGAGCGTTGTTTGTCACGGCTCGGGCCGCATCAGCGAGGCGCTCTCCAGCAAATACGGTTCGCCGTTCGCGGTCGAGACGGCCACGTTCGACATGCACGACTCGCCGCTCTGCGCTGAAGTAACCCGAAGCCTGTTCGAAACGGCCCGGCAGTACATCGAAAGTTTCGACGTGTATGCCGACAAGGTGACGTTCGAGTGGCCGCGAATCGAGCACGAGCCGGTCGTCCTGCATCGGGGAGAGACGCCGGAGCGAGTGAAGGTGCCCGACTTCGCCGATCGACTGCCCGAAGGGATTCGCCGCTTCACGACCAAGGGCGTGTACGACGCTGACGAGACGCAGCATCTCTCGTTCCTGCAGGGAAGCGGCCACGGCGGTTCGCACCCACACCTGGCGCACGAGTTCCTGAGTGCGATTGTCGAGGATCGCGAGCCGCTGCCGAACGCGGTCACCAGCGCTAACTGGACGATGACGGGCATCTGCGCCCACATTTCGGCGATGAGCGGTGGCGAACGGGTCGAGATTCCGGTCTTGTGAGGCTCAGGTTTGCTGAGCGACTTCGCGGAGCGAAGCAGCTACGAGGCGCCCCGTGTCGGTATCGATCGGGCTTAGCGCGATGTTCGCCGAAAATTCGCTGCCGTCTTTGCGTCGCCCACGCAACGGTGCGCCTGCGCTCATTGGTCGTACGCTGGCTGCAGCGAAAAAACCGGTGACGTGCGCGGGATGTTGCGCTCGGAAACGCTCAGGAATGAGCATCTCTACCGACTGTCCAATCAGCTCATCGTTCGTGTACCCAAACAATCGCTCGGTTTGCTGATTCGTCATTGTGATGCGGCCGGTTGGCTCGATGATGACCATGGCGTCTGGAGCGGAGCGAAGTACGCCCTCGAACAGTCGCTGCGATCGCTTCAGTTCGGAGATGTCGCGGCCCACGATGTAGACGCATTCCTCCGCGGCGATCGGCGTCGCGTTCCAGGAAATCCAGCGATACGATCCATCCTGGTGCAGCGCGCGGGCTTCGAAGGAGGCGGCGGTTTGCGTGGTGGCCAATTTCCTCATTCGGCTGGCAATTGATTCACGGTCATCGACATGGATCAGGTCACTCAAAGGCATGCCGAGGATCTTCTCACGATCGAAGCTAAGCAAGCGTTGCCAGGCGGGACTGACCTGGCGCAGGGAACCCTTCGCGTCAACAATCGCCAGCAGGTCGAGTGACAAGGCAAAGAATCGCTCGCGTTCCTCTTCAGCCTGACGTCGCTCGGCGAGATCGCTGATCCAGCGCTGAGCGGCCGCAGCCACGCTGGCCGCCGACTCGTAACGATCTTCCGGCTTCTTAGCCAGTCCTTTGAGACAAACCTGCTCTAGCGCTTCAGGGATGCCCGAGACAATTTGGCTTGGCGGGCGCGGAAGCTCGAATTGCACCCGTTCAAGCACATCGAGGATGTTGCCGCCCGTGAACGGCGGCTGGCCGCTGAGGATTTCGTAAAGGATCGCGGACAGACCATAGACGTCGGTAGCGGGACCGATCCGATCTGCTTGCCCGGCAGCCTGCTCCGGCGCCATGTAAGCGGGGGAACCGAGAATCTGACCGGCTTGCGTGGCGAGCGGGCTAGTGGAAGCGGAGGAATCTATATCGGAACCAGTAGTCGGTAGTTCTTCGCCACCGACTTCTTTGGCAAGACCCCAATCGATGACCACGACCTCGCCGTAGTCACCCAGAATGACATTCTCGCACTTGAGGTCGCGGTGAATAATGCCCTTCGAATGCGCGTAGGCCACGGTGTTGCAGACGATGCAGAACGCGCTTAATAGGTGGAGCAGCGATTCGATCTCCTGAGAACCATCGGCACGCTTACGGTGATATTCCTCGACAAGTTCGGTGAGCGTGCGCCCCTGCAGGAACCGCATCGCGTAATAGGGGTGTCCCGCACTCTCGTCGAGACAGATCTCGTAAATCGGCACTACGCCCGGATGATCCAGCTTGCCGGTGATGCGGGCCTCGCGCAGGAAGCGGAGCCGGGCGACGTCCGAGGCGGAACTCCGGGCCTGTAGTCGCTTAACGGCGACGTCGCGATGCAGATCGGCATCGCGGGCACGCCAGATTTCGCCAATTCCGCCGGCGGCGTGCAAGGTATTGAGTTGATATCGCTGGGACGGCCGGCTCGTCAAAGCCGCCTCACTGGCAGCCGCACCTTCGGCCAGACTCTTTCGCATTTCGGTTGTGAGGAGACCGGCGGATTGATCTGCCATCGTGGCCAGCACGCCACGGACCTGCGAGGGAAGTTGACTCAGACTGGCCGAGATGTCATCACCGCGGATAAGGCGGCGCTCGACAAGGTGCTCCAGGTGCGCTCGATCGTCTGCGGTAAGCCAGCCTTTTTCGCAGAGGATGACCGGCAGAGCCATCGGCGTCAAAGTCGAACAGACGCTGTAGGCCTCGGCCAATTGATCGGACGTAATCAATCCGGTTTGCAGCGCCAGCACACCGAACATAAGGCTTGCGTCAGCGGTCAAGGGGTTAGCAGACATTGCAGCGTGCGATGACGGATGAAAGTAGAATCCACTAGTGCCTGCCGGCCAAGGGAGGACCTGCTCTAGTATATCGACTCCCCTGCTCGTCCAAAGTCGGCAAGCAACGAAGTCAGCGGGCATCTTCCAGCGTTTCGTTGTGCCGGTAGCTGGAAAATCCGCAGGGATTATGAGCTACAATTGAATTCATACCATATCCGCACACCACGGTCCGACAGGTCGACGCATGTCGATTGTGCTCTTCGAAGACGAACTGGTTTGCCGGCTCGATCCGGTCGCGCTGGGCAAGCCGGCGTTCGCGATGAGCTGCGGTGCGGTGCGGCTAGTCGATTTAGTCGCCGGTTGGAATAGTCCACTGTACGCACAAGTACGCGCGCATCTGCGCGAAATCGTCGCCGCCGACTACCCGGCCGTTCTGCAGACGCCGCCCCCGACCGATGCGCCGGCACTGTGGATCAATGCCCGTCTGGCGCCGTCTCGCTCCGCGGGCGAACTGCTCGCAGCCTGGTGGCAGAGCGGAAAGCCGGGCGTTACCAAAACTGGCGAGGCAATCGCCGCGGCGCTGGTGCCGGCCGGCACTCGAGCGTCCGATTGGCCGCAGCTCGCCGGTTTGGAACTGCCCGCTGTCGAAGGCGAGCTGCCGCTGTTCGAATACGGCCACGACCTCGTGCGCCACCACTTGAAGACACTCAGTTCGAATCTCGAGCGGCGAATCGCCACGGGCGACTACCGGCAGGTGCAGGACGGCGTGTTCCTGGCCGCAGGCGCGAAGCTCGGAGCTCATGTCGTGGCCGATACCACGCGCGGGCCGATCGTGCTCGAAGCCGGTGCTTCCATCGGACCTTATTGCTATCTGAGCGGACCCGTCCACGTCGGACCGAAAGCCCGGGTGATCGAACACGCGGCGCTTAAGGACTGCGTGGCGATCGGCCATACGGCAAAAATCGGCGGCGAAGTGGAAGCCTCGATCATCGAGCCTTACACGAACAAACAGCATCACGGGTTCCTGGGGCACAGCTACCTGGGAAGCTGGATCAACCTGGGCGCCGGCACCTGCAACAGCGACCTCAAGAACACCTACGGCCAGGTGAACATGGAATACCGTGGCCAAAAGGTGCCGACCGGCATGCAGTTCATCGGCGCCATCGTGGGTGACTATGCCAAGACCGCGATCAACACCGGCATCTTCACCGGTAAGACGATCGGCGTGTGCAGCATGGTCTACGGCTTCGTGACCACCAATGTACCGAGCTTCGTGAACTACGCCCGACTGTTTGGGCAAGTGACCGAAGCGCCGGTGGACGTGATGGTCGCCACGCAGCGGCGAATGTTCGAACGCCGCGGCGTCGAGCAGCGGCCCTGCGACATCGAACTTCTGAAAGCCATGTACCAGCTCACCGCGCACGAGCGAAAGCAGTCGGGCGATCCGCTATCGCTCGAGCCGCTGTCGCTGTAGCGCGAGGCCAGGCCGGCCTGGGTGGTCGAATTTTCAAAGAGCTGTGGGAAAATCGCAACTTTCCCGGCTGTTTCTTACACGCACATTTTTCGGGCGTGTGCGCTTAGAATTTCGTGCAAACGATGTTTCGGGCGCACACACACACCGCGGCAAAGGCTTTCGGTGGCCCGAGCGAGGGCGCGCGAGCCGCGCGGCTTCTCCAGATTCTCAGGCGATCGGTCCTTTGTCGTGAGCATGCGTCGGTCTCTACCTGTTGTCGTGACCTTACACTATCAGAACTCCTGGCCTGATTCCTAGAGTCGGTGGACACGTGGGCGGTGTGCGCTGTGCGCAACGCTGCGCGGCGAGCGGAAACGACTTGCGCGAAGAGCCAGCCACACTCGCGGTCAAGGGTGACGGAGAGGGTGATTTTTTCTCACGGCCGTTTTTGTCGGCAGGTCTCCGCAGACGCTCACCGGCGCGCGCACGAATTGGTCCCTGGGCATCTTTCTGAGCCTGAACTTATCGACCTGAGGCCTACGCCAACTGCTGAGACGCTAAACGGGAACATCACTCAATACTGAAATGAGTGATGTCGTGATGACCCCGTTTCCGCACGACGAGGCACGCTGGGTCGCAGTACGAGCACAGTGTCTGCTGCGCAGCACCCGTGGCACCAGCGCCCACCTCGCATCGCGCAAATCAACGCATCGTGAGGCCGATGATCATGAGCGTGATCAGGGCCAGGTTGAACAGCCCGAACAGTGCGCCGCAAATCGTGCCGACCCAGGCGTGGATGCCGCCGCGAACCTCAGGGTTCTTCCGCACGCGGCGGATCCCCTGAATGCCGAAGTACACGGCCGCCACGCCCAGCGGAAAGCCCAGGCAAGGGAAGAGCGAGAAGATGCCCAGGTAGTAGGACGCGAGCGCCGGGCCATTCTTGCTGGGAATGAACGTCTCGGTGATCGAGGAAGAATCGCCCGGCTCGGCACTCCAGACTGGCAGTTCCGCAGTCGTGGGCGCCGAGAAGGGATTGGGATTCGTGGGCTCGTTGCGAGGAATGTCGCCCGCATTAAATGGCGCGTCAGCGATTGGGTTCTGCGCGGCAAACGCGGCCAGCACGCGCGGCCGGCTCATGAAGAACCACAACAGCACGGGATACGCCATGCCGAGCAGTCCCCCCACCACGCTGCCAATCGCGCCGATCTTTGCGCCCATCGCTTGACCCGAATCATCGCCCTCCAACTGCTCGAGCATGGGCTGGGTAATGTACTGCCAGGTGACAACGACGCCGATGAGCGAGGTGACGATGGCGACCGCGGCGTAAATGAGCGCCAAGTTGCGAGCCCAGGCGCGCATCTTCAGCAGGCCGATCCCGGAAGCGAATAGTGCGATCACGGTCAAGGGCGAAAGGACCAGCGAGATGATCGACCAGATGCGAAGCACCGCGCTGTCGCCAAAGAACGGATTCTGCCCATTAAGGCCCGTCAATGTGGCATGGAAGACAATCGGGAGGCTGAACAGGCCCAGGATGCCAAAAGCGATGTTCAGCACGCCGAACACAATGACGGACGCGGGACGCTGCATCATCCACCTGGTGGCTTGGAATTAGTTGGGGGGCAATTGTAGATGCGCCGCCGTACGATGGGGGGGCAGGAAGCCACTAGAGTCTACCGGGGGGGCGCGGCGAGGACCAAATGGAATCGCGTGAAACGGTCGTTACGCGCGCGGTACAATCGGTGACGAGAGGACTCGCAGGTGTTTGGAATTTTGGGGAAAGGAACGAGCAGCAAATCAGCATGGGCGAAGTCGATTCCACCTCAGACAATACACGCCGCGGGTTTCGCTGGTCGCTGCGGACGGTCCTGATCGTCATCACCCTGATCGCGTGCTGGTTGGGCTATGCGATGGATTGGAAGCAGCAGCGACAAGCCTTTCGAGTGCGACCCGGGGTTTGCGAATTCAACGATACGCCTCCCTCGGTGATCAATCGATGGAACAACCGGTTGCCGGCCTTCGCCCCGGCCGGGCTGTGGCTGCTCGGGGAGCGTGGCGTGGTTTCGGTTTGGCTATCTCAGGAAATCTGGTCGGCCCAGTTGGAGGCGAATGCCGAGCGACTGTTTCCCGAGGCGCGAATCATGAAGGTCGATCGTGGAAATTGGGTGAGCGTCCGACCTGCCGAAACACGAACCTTGCCTTGGACCACCTGGCTGCCCCGGGATCCTGCCTTATGGGCATCGGGGGCTGCCGGTTTGCTCTTGGTCGCCGGTAAAGCGTGGCGTTTCTATCTGCGAAAACGACATGCGATGGTTGGCGGCGTAACGGCTTAGCCCAACTACTTTCGCAACACGAAGCGACCCGATTCCGCATAGTGTCCCGGCACCGTAGCTCCGTACCTGACAAGGTTTTTTTCATGCGCGGTAGAATCGCGGAATGGACGAGAAAGCAATCAGCCCCACTGACGACGAGCGAAGTTGCATTTTCTGCCTGTCTCCGGTGACGCCCTTGGGTTCGGACTATGAGTGCCTGAAATGCGGCGCAATGTTTAAGTGGGCACCGGACTCCGAGGCATGGATCGCCATTCCGCCGGCCTCCGAACCTGAGCTCCGCTAGCCGGTTTCCCCGGCCTGCACACGATCTTCAGACACGACCCTCAACCCCACCCCCAAAGATGTCCATGAAAGCTGAGCGCAAGGCCCGCAGACGTTCGCGACAGCGCGAGAAGAACAAGCAGCGGTCCGCTCAACACAATTGCCCTAATCACGGGGCCACCTCACTAATACGACACTACCCGGCCGTGACGTACATTTCAGCGGGGCCGGCAGGCGGGTATACTGGCGGTTTCTGAGATGGACTGAGCCCGACAAGTGTTAAGAGGTTGCCCAAGACGCAGGCCGCTATGAATCTCCAGCAGGTATACGGTTCCGGAAAATTCGGTCTGTCGTTTGAATTGTTTCCTCCCAAGACGCCGGCCGGCGACGAGGAGATGTTCGGGCACGTTTCGCGTCTGGTCGAGTTTTCGCCCGACTACATTACGTGCACGTATGGCGCGGGCGGCTCGACGCGCGACAAGACTCTCCAGATCGTCGAGCGGGTGCGGCAGCAATTCGGCTGCCTCGTCGCTTCGCACCTGACATGCGTCGGTTCGACCATCGACGACCTACGTGGGTATCTGAAGGATGCGATTGGACGCTCGGTCGGTTGCATAGTTGCCTTGCGAGGCGATCCGCCGCAGGGGGAAACTTCGTTCAAGCCGGTGGCCGGCGGGTTGTCATACGCCAACGAACTGGTGACGCTGATCAAGGGCGAGTTCCCGCAGTTGGGCATCGCCGTGGCGGGTTATCCGGAGACGCATCGCGAAGCGCCGAGTCCGGAAGTCGACCTGGCGAACCTCAAGCGAAAGGTCGATGCGGGCGCGGACGTCGTGATCACACAGCTCTTTTACGACAACGCCGACTTCTTCAAGTTCCGCGACCGCTGCGACAAGGCGGGGATTCGCGTGCCGATCGTGCCGGGCATTTTGCCGGTCACGAACCTGGCGCAGATTCGGCGAATCACGTCGCTGTGCGGCGCCGGTTTGCCGCAAACGTTTCAAGAAGCGCTGGAAGCCCAGTCCGACAGTGCTGAAGGGCAGTTTGCCGCGGGCGTGGACTTTGCGATTCGGCAGTGCCGCGAGCTGGTGGATGCCGGCGTGCCGGGGCTGCACTTCTATGTGCTGAACAAATCGCCCGCCACGTGTGCGGTGCTAGAAGCCCTGCGCGTGGAGCGAGCGGCGAAGTAGGAGCGGAGCGAGTGTCACCCGGATCCCTGGGTGGCACGGATGCTGCGGAGCGTGCGATACGGTCTGGTGCCACAGGTGGCCGCGTGGCGGCTCACCTGTGCAACTCTGAGAATGTCAGCACAGATGGCCAAGCTGGCTGTTATAGGTCGCGAAGTGCACCGGTGACAGCTGCGCAGCACCGGTGGCACCCAAGTCCGCTCGATGGTTAACGGCGTAGGGTGCCATGGGAGCTGCGGAGCAGTCACCCGTGCTGTGAGCACCTCAGTGTATCCCGCGTTGTGAGGCATCGGTAACGCGTAGCGAACACAGGTGAGCCGCGCTCACGGCCACCTGCGGCACCCAGAATGTCAGGGTGCCTGGGGGCACAAGAGCGACCGGATATCGCGCCGTGTGAATATCGAGACTGGCGACGGGGTCTCGCGTTCTATGAGCCCTCCTGTGCTGCGCACACCGAGTGTCATCCGGATCCCTGGGTGGCACGGGAGCTGCGGAGCGTGCGATACGGTCTGGTGCCACAGGTGGCCGCGTGGCGGCTCACCTGTGCAACTCTGAGAATGTCAGCACAGATGGCCAGGCTGGCTGTTATAGGTCGCGAAGTGCACCGGTGACAGCTGCGCAGCACCGGTGGCACCCAAGTCCGCTCGATGGTTAACGGCGTAGGGTGCCATGGGAGCTGCGGAGCAGTCACCCGTGATGTGAACGCCCCGCTTATCTCACGTTGTAGGCATCTGTGGCGCGTAGCGAACACAGGTGAGCCGGGCTCACGGCCACCTGTGGCACCCAGCAAGGGTTCCGGCCCGCATCTGACGTCGCGAGCACAGGTGAGCCGCGCTCGCGGCCACCTGTGGCACCCAGAATGTCAGGGTGCCTGGGGGCACAAGAGCGACCGGATATCGCGCCGTGTGAATATCGAGCCTGGCGACGGGGTCTCGCGTTCTATAAGCCCTCCTGTGCTGCGCACACCGACAGCAAGTTGTCGGTGCTACCCATCTCGTTTGGCATGGCGCTTGCATAGGGCTGTTTCGGCCGCGGCATAGGCGGCCCGCCGTGTGTTCCGATTGGAGCGCTCGGCGAGAGTTTGAGGACCAGAGGCGGCGCCTGGGGCTGCCCACACGAGTTGCTTGTCCGAGAGAATCGATTGGCAGCCACACGAGATGCGGCGAGCGGTCGAGACGAGAAAAGCTCCCAAGGGGAGAGATTCTCAACTACCGGCCGCGAGCGTTCGATAGAGAGAACAGGGTAATGCCGTTCGAACTGAAGCGCGGAGCGGGTTGGGATTGACCCGTTTGGCAGATTCAGATATCGCTGGATTGCCTAAGGCGGTGTTGCGTCACGGAAGACGTCGCAAAAGACTGACGACCGAGCGCCTCCTACGAACAGACCTCTCCGAGATTGGTCGCCAAGCGGTTCCTGAGAGAACCTGTCTGAGTGACCTTTTACAGGGAGGTAACCATGCCAGGACCATTGCGTTCGGCAGCCCGCAGTACCGACCGCCGCGAGTATGCCGCCTTCATTGTTGGCGCGAGCATCGCGCTGCTTCTCGTGGCCGCGGCCGCTGCCGCTGCCTTGAATCGGACCACTGCCAGTCAGTCCAGCCCGCTGTTGATCCCGGCCGCGTTTGTGCTGCTGGCGTGCGCAGCGTGGCAGGTCTGGGTGCTCGCGGGTCGCTGGCGGCAGGGATGCTGGCACGAGGTTCGCGGGACGTATCTTTGCGTGCACTTTTGGCAATCGCTGCTTTCCGGCGCGGCAGTCCTGTACCTGATCGCGCTATGCATCGGGCCAATTTTTGGACTCGGCTGGGCCTGGCTGGCGGCGGTCGCCCTCTGGCAGAGCGCCTTGCTCCTGCCGCTAACGGCCTCGCCCCAGGTGAGCGAGAACTGGCGGCGCTGGATCGAGACGCGTCGCCCTGGCCGCTTGAACTGGCTGGTCGCGGCGAGCGTGGCCTTGCTGGGAGCCGGCGAAGGAACGCTTCGCGTGCAGGGAATGCTGGGCGACGAAACGGCTCCTGCGGAGACGCTCGAACTGGCGCGGCTGCAAGCGAATGCGGGCGGATTTGATTTCGGCACGGACTGGGCTCCTGCATTTGACGTGGAGCGAGGGCGCTTTCGCGTGGCGCTGTTGAGCGACGTCTCGCGCAGCGCTGCGAGTGTCGAGATGCTCTCCGGGCGGATCCAACAGGCTGTACCGGGGGCTGAGGTGATCTCACTGAAAGTGTCGTTGGCCGAGGCCGATGGCGCGGAGCTGGCCGCCGAACTTGCCGAGTCGATGCCCGACGTCGTGCTGGCCGTTCTGCCGGCTTGCAGCGAATGGGCGCCCGCGCAGACGCAGCGCAGCGTGTTCGATCGCGAGCGATTCGAGCTTTCACGCGTCGTGTTCGGATCGGCCGAGGCCAACCGTGCGACCCCGACGAAGTCGCAGGCCGATTACGAAACGTTTCTGAACGAACTTGGCGGCGATCTGGCGGCTTGCCGCACGCCGCTGGACGACACGATGCGCGAGCGCTGGGAGCGAACCTTCGCGGAACTGGATGAAGCGGTGGATACCTGCCGCACGGCGAATGTGCCACTGGCGCTGGTCGTGGTGCCGGGCGAACTGCAGCTCAACCAGGGATTGCGAACGACGCTTGTGCGGCGCTGGGGGATGACGCCTGAGCAAGTGGATGTGGAATTGCCGCAGCGGCGGCTGGCCGGATATGCCCAGCAGCGCGCGGTGCCGCTGGTGGATCTGCTGCCGCACTTGCGGCTCTGCCGGCAGGCGGTGTACGAACGGAACCAGACCGAGCTCAGCGACCGGGGCAACATCGTGGCCGCGTCGGCGATCGGCGGTTGGCTGGAAAGCCGCTACAGCGATCAGATGTCCGAGCAGCTGAGCCGAAACAAGTGAGTGACGAAATTCTCGGGTGCCACTGGCTGGCTTGTCCAGCAGTGCACTTCCCTGATCTTGCCTTGCACTTTCCGAACTCGTTCGATGCGTCACTCGGTAGCGGATGCAGCAAGGCAAGATCACAAAGGCAAGCACTGCTGGGCAAGCCAGGCAGTGGCACCCGACAAACGAATAAAGGCAGAAGGCGTATTGCAGCCTTCTGCCTTCATTCTTCCCGCTTCTCTGAGGCTTAGGCTTCCTGCGCGATTTCGACTTGGGGCAGCTCGGCCTTTTCGAGGAAGCCCAGCAGGCCGCGGCAGCGATAGGGCTGCTGGAGCTTGCGGACCGCCTTGGCTTCGATCTGGCGAACGCGTTCGCGGGTGACCGAGAAGATGCGGCCGACTTCTTCGAGCGTGTACGCGTAGCCGTCGGTCAGGCCGTAACGCATCCGCAGGATTTCGCGCTCGCGGTGGTTGAGCGTCTGCATCACGTCGGCCAGGCAGCTCTTGAGCGACTCCTGGTTGAAGTCGTAAAGCGGATCGTCTTCGCGGTGATCTTCGAGGAACTCGCCAAAGTAGCTGTCGTCGTGATCGCCCACTGGCTGATCCAGCGAGAGTGGCTGGCGAGCCATCTTGAGGATGCAACGGGTGTCTTCCAGCGACAGGCCGGCAGCTTCGGCCGTCTGTTCGACGGTTGGTTCGCAGCCGTTTTGTTGCACGAGATCGCGAGTCACGGTGCGGACGCGGGTCATGGCGTCGATCATGTGCACCGGCACGCGGATCGTGCGGCTCTGGTCGGCGATGGCCCGGGTGATGGCCTGACGAATCCACCACGTGGCGTAGGTCGAGAACTTGAAGCCGCGAGCGCACTCGAACTTGTCGACGGCCCGCATCAGGCCGGTGTTACCTTCCTGAATCAGGTCGAGGAAGCTCAGGCCGCGGTTGCGATAGCGCTTGGCGATCGAGACCACGAGCCGGAGGTTGCCCGCCGAGAGGACGCGCTTGGCGGCGTCGTACTGCTTCTGCAGCGACTCGGTCCGGTTGACGCGACGATTGAGCGTGGCCGGGCTTTCGGCAGTGACTCGCATGAGCTGATGCAGCTCGCGACGCAGTTCGCTGGTCGAGGAGAACGGATAGCTGCCCGGATCGGCGAGTTGTTCGCGGATCGAGTTCATGCGGTCCGCGATTTCGCCGAGCTTGTCGAGCAGGGGCTGCAAACGCTGCGTGCGGAGGTTCAGCTCTTCGACGAGGCGCACCGCGCGGTGACGGCGACGGACGAGCCGTTGCCAGGCGGCGCGGCGCTCGCTCATCGAGTTCTTGCGGTGGATGACGCAGTGGAAGTCGCGCTGGTTCTCGTGGAGCAGTTTGTTGAGCGTGGCCAGGTTCGGGCCGAGCCGTTTGAGGATCCGTTTCTTTTCGGTGGTGTTGGTAACCGAGACTTCGATCGTGCGATCGAGACGGAGATTGCCGTCGCGGACCTTGGTGAGCAGTTGGACGGCGCCTTGCAGGATGAAGTCGTTCGCCAGCATGTTGTGGCGGAACAGGCGGCGGGTTTTTTCGATGGTGCGAGCGGAGTCGAGTTCCTGGTCGCGGTTGAGCAGGGGGATTTCGCCCATCTGCATGAGGTACATCCGGACCGGATCGTCGATGTGGCTGACCGAGCCTTCGGTGAGTTCGTCGAGCGCGTCTTCGGCCTCGACCGCTTCGTCGGCCGCTTCGAAGCTTTCGGCTTCTTCGTCCTCGAAGCCCTCGCTGCTGCTGGCGGCGGTGTCTTCGAATTCGTCAAAAATCGGCTTTCCGGCGGCAGGCTTTTTGCCTTTGCGCGATGCCGCGGCATCGTCGGCGGCCGCGGGGGAAGTGCCGTTGGGGGTGGCATTCTTTGCCGGGGCGGGCTTTCGCACTTTCTTGACCAAGTCGAGACTCCTCGGTGTCGGACAGGTTGCAGCTTCAGGGTCAGCGTCGAGAGGTGGGAAAAGCAGCTTAGGTGCCAAGCCGTGGGGGGAGTCGGCGCACATTGATGCAAGTCCTGATGTATTAGCCAGTTAGATCGGTAGCCGCGGGTTTCCAAACCCGGACTATTCGCCGCGCGTGTTGTCGAGAGGCAACGCCTGCTGCCGGTAGACGTGGTGTTTTTGCAGCAGGCCAGTGGTTCGCTCCGATGCCCGGCCGCGCTCACTGCGGGTGCAGCTTGTGGGGATTATCGCGTTTGGGGCCGCCTCTTTCCCTACGCGTCACTCTTAACTTCGTGCGATCGCCGCTGCACTATTGCGGCTGCGGAACGCCAGCCGAACGTTTTCTTTGCGCCTCCAGGCTGTGTTCTTTGGCGCTTCCCTTGGCACTCCCCTGCAAGCTAAATTCTGAGTTTCCCCTGTGGGAAAATTGCGCACCGCCGGGGGGAACCGTTTCCCAGCCGGCGCTTCGAAGGGCGGCATCCGAGAAAACTTCGGGATATTCAAGCGAATGGCCACAGGCACGCGGACGACACTCGGGCAGTTAGCCCGCCAGTTGGAGAAGGACGAAGCCCAGCTTGCGCTGGGCGGCGGGCCGAAGGCCATCGAGCGGCAGCGCGAGAAAAAGCGACTCTTCGTGCGCGATCGATTGAAGCTCCTGCTCGACGAGGGGGCGCCCTGGCAGGAACTCGGCCTGTGGGCCGGGTGGGAGATGTACGACGAGTGGGGCGGAGCACCCGGTGCGGGCGTCGTGTGCGGCATCGGTACGATCGCCGGACGCAAGCACGTGGTGATTGCCAACGACGCCACGGTGAAAGCCGGCGCGTTCTTTCCGGCCACGGCCAAGAAAGTGCTGCGGGCCCAGCGGATCGCGATGCAGAATCGGCTGCCGCTGGTGTACCTGGTCGACTCGGCGGGCGTGTTTCTGCCGCTGCAAGAGGATGTGTTTCCGGACGAGGATGACTTCGGCCGGATCTTTCGCAATAACGCCGTCATCTCGGCGGCCGGAATCAGCCAGATCGCCGCGATCATGGGCAATTGCGTCGCCGGTGGCGGGTACTTGCCCGTACTTTGCGACAAGCTGCTAATGACCGACGGCTCGGGGTTGTATCTGGCCGGGCCGGCACTGGTGAAGAGCGCAATCGGGCAGGTGGTTTCCAGCGACGACTTGGGCGGAGCCGAGATGCACGCCCAGGTGAGCGGGACCATCGACTATCGCGATGCGAACGACGAGGACTGCCTGGCGCGCTTGCGGCGGCTGGTCGGGCAGGTGCATCCGGATCCCAAGGAACCGCCCGCGCCTTTCATGCGACAATCGGCAGCGCCGCCAAAGCGGCCGGGGACGGACCTTTACGACATCGTGAGCCCGAACCCGCGCGATGAGTACGAAGTGCTGGACGTGCTCGATTGCCTGGTCGACTCGGGGAGCTTCGATGAATACAAGGCCGAGTACGGCAAGACGCTGGTCTGCGGCACGGCGCGGATTGGCGGGTTTCCGGTTGGCATTGTCGCGAATCAGCATCACCAGGTGCGGCCAGCGGATGGGCCGATCCAGTTCGGCGGAGTGCTGTATGTCGACAGTGCCGAGAAGGCCGCCCGGTTCGTGATGAACTGTAACCAGGACTGGCTGCCGATCATTTTCCTGCAGGACGTGAACGGATTCATGGTGGGCCGCGACAGCGAACGCGACGGGATCATCAAGGCTGGCGCCAAGCTGGTCAATGCGATCAGCAACAGCCGAGTGCCAAAGCTTACGGTGCTAATCGGCGGATCGTATGGCGCGGGGAACTATGCATTGTGCGGCAAGGCGTTCGATCCGCGAATGATCTTCGCCTGGCCGAACGCCCGGAATGCGGTGATGGGCGGCGAGCAGGCCACGAGCACGCTGCTGGATGTGACGGTGAAAAGCCTGGAGCGGCAGGGGCACGCCGTGGACGCGGCGGAGCTGGCCGAGCTGCGCGACAAGGTGAAGGGGAATTACGATCGGGCGACCGACGTGCGGCATGGCGCGGCGCGGGGTTGGGTCGACGCGATTCTCGATCCGGCCAAGACGCGCGACGCGCTGATCCTGTCGCTCGAAGTGGCGACACGGTACGCCGCGGATGAGCCGTTCAAGGTGGGCGTGTTCCAGGTTTAGTTTCGATTGATCGGGTGGAATTCAAACTGGGGACGAGCGTGGCAATTCGCATCGGCAACGCGGCAGGTTTTCTGGGAGACAATCTCGATGCGCCGCGGCTGCTGGCGGAGCAGGGGAACCTCGACTACCTGACGCTCGAGTACCTGGCCGAGCTCACGCTGTCGATTCTCGCCCGGGTGCGCGAGAAGAACCCCGCGGCGGGCTATGCCGCCGATTTCTTGGAAGTGCTCAAGAGCCTGCTGCCGGCGCTCCAGAACCAGCCGAAGCTGAAGATCGTGACGAATGCCGGGGGGATGAACCCCGCGGCTTGTGCGCGTGCGGCGTCGGCAGTGCTGGCCAAAGCCGGACTCGGTGATGTGTCGATCGGGGTGGTGTCTGGCGATGACGTGCTGGCCGAGTTCCCGAAGTTTCAAGCGGCCGGCTGCAAGCTGGAGAACTTTGACACCGGTGAGCCGCTGGACACGGCCAGGCTCTCGCTTGTGTCGGCCAATGCTTATCTGGGGGCGAAGCCGATCGTCGAAGCGCTCGCGGCCGGCGCGCGGATCGTCATCACAGGTCGCGTGGCGGATGCTTCGTTGACCGTGGGGCCCGCGGTCCATGAGTTCGGCTGGGGCTGGCAGGACTGGAATCGGCTGGCCGCGGCGAGTGTCGCGGGGCACGTCATTGAGTGCGGCGCCCAGGCCACCGGCGGACTGTATCGCCATTGGGAAGAGCTCGACCTGGGACACGTGGGTTATCCGATCGCTGAGCTGGAGGCCGACGGCAAGTTCGCGATCACGAAGACCAAAGAGTCGGGCGGACGTGTGAATCGGCAGACCGTGACCGAGCAGTTGCTCTACGAGATTGGCGATCCGCAGCACTACCTGACGCCGGATGTGGACGTGGACTTCACGACCCTCGAAGTGCGCGATGCGGGCGAGAACCGTGTGCACGTGGAGAACGCGACGGGTCGGGAAGCGCCGCCGAGCTACAAGGTTTCGGCCGCATATCGTAGTGGTTTCACAGCCAGCGGGCAGCTCCTGGTTTGTGGTCGCGATGCGGTGAGCAAAGCCGAGGCCTGCGGCCGGATGATCTTCGAGCGACTGGCCACCGCGGGCTATGAGTATGACGAGAAGCTGGTCGAGTACTTGGGCACTGGCGTGTCGGCACCGGGTTTCAGACCGGCCGGCGAAGTGCGCGAAGTCATGCTGCGCGTAAGCGTGCGCGACGCGCGGCGCGAGGCGGTCGAGCGGTTCACCAAAGAGCTGGCGCCTTTGATCACCAGCGGTCCGCCGGGGTTGGCAGGGTACGCGAGCGGCCGCAGTTCCGTGCGGCCGGTGTTCGCGTACTGGCCGACGCTTGTGCCGAAGGAACTCGTGACGGCGAGCGTGGAAGTGAAGAAGGTGGATGAGTGGAATACGCAGGCGTGAGATTTTTGGGTGCCACTGCTGGCTTGCCCAGCAGTGCTCTCCCCTGGTCTTGGCTTGCACTTGCCACTGCTTGAGAGAAGCCGCCAATTTAATTGACGCAGCAAGGCAAGAATCAAAGAGGAACACTGCTGGGCGAGCCAGCAGTGGCACCAGTGGCACCCAGCGAAGAGAAGAATGCATATGACAGCGACGCAAACCATTCGGCTCGGCGAAATCGCTCACGCGCGGAGTGGCGACAAGGGCAATCACGCGAACGTGGGCGTGATTGCCTACACCTGGGCGGGTTTCGACTACCTGCGCGATGTGCTCACCGAGCAGCGGGTGAAGGAGTACTTCGCCGAGCTGAAGGTGACGCGCGTCGATCGGTTCGAGCTGCCGCGACTGTCTGCGTTCAATTTCCTGCTCTACAATGCCTTGGGGGGCGGGGCGAGCCAGTCGCTGCGGATCGACACGCAAGGCAAGCTGCTCGGCACGTCGATTCTGGAGCTCGAAGTACCGCGGCCCGATAGCCTCGATATCATGCTTCGCCCATTGCACTAGAGACGCGAAATCCAGTTTCGAGCAGGACGCATGCAACCGATCGTAAAAACACAGGTTCACGATCACACGGCCACGCTGACGCTTAACCGGCCGGAGAAACGCAACGCACTCTCGCGAGAAATGCTCCGAGAGCTGCATCAGGCCCTCGATGATCTGCACCAGGAACGCCGCGTGCGAGGCGTGATTCTGACCGGCGCGGGCCAGGCTTTTTGTGCGGGGATGGATCTCGACGAGATGCGTTCAGCCGCCGAGCAGGAAGACAAGCACGAGCAGTGGCGAGCCGACGCCGTGCTTTATCACGACGTGATCGAGCTGATGCTACGGTTTCCCAAGCCACTAATCGCCGCGGTGAATGGGCCGGCCGTCGCTGGCGGGGCAGGGCTGGTGATGGCCTGCGACCTGGTTGTGGCCTGTGAGGCCGCGACGTTTGGTTTTCCGGAGCCGCGACGAGGAATCGTGGCGGGCCTAGTTGCGCCGCTGCTGGCGTTTCGGCTGGGCGGCTCGCGGGCTGCACAGCTCCTGCTGACGGCGCGGTTGTTCTCGGCCGTGGAGATGTATGCGTTCGGGCTGTATCACGAACTGATTCACGAAGACAAAATCTGGGCTCGTTCGCGCGAGATCGTGGGCGAGGTCGCACTGAGTGCGCCCGAGGCGATTGGGCACACGAAGCGGCTGTTGAACGAGGAGATAGGCGAAACGCTGTTCACGCAGCTCATCGCCGGGGCAGCGGCCAGCGCCACGTCGCGCACAACCGAAGCGGCGGCCGAGGGTCTCAACGCCTTCCTCGAAAAGCGCGATCCCAAGTGGTGGTGAAAAAGGTTCCAGGAACCTTTGTTTTTGTTTCAAACGGGTGTTTGACCGCGGCGAGCGCATGCGGCGGGGTCGAGGCGCCCATCGTGCAGGGCCGAGGCCACGAGCGCGGCGTCGCAGCCGGCACGAGCGAGCGAGTCGAGATCCGCGGCGCTGCGGACGCCACCGCCGGCAATGATCTCCACGTGCGGCGCGAGAGACCTGAGCTCGCGGCAAAGCGGTTCGGTGCCGACCCCTTCGCCCATGCCGACGCGGGCCAGGTCGAGCAGGATGATACGCTCGATGCCGAGTCGCAGCGCCAGCATGCCGATTTCGAGCGGCGCGAGACCTTGCCAGGCGGGGGCAGTTGTCAGCGGCTTGCCTTGCTTCATGTCGAGGCTCAAGACAAGCCGCGCAGGGCCGACGTCGCGGAGCATGGCCGCGAGCGTGTCCGGTGAATCGAGTGATTCGAGGCCGGCAACAATCCCGGCGAGTGGTTGTCCGCCCAAGCGTGCGCAGGCGAGCTTGCGGGCCGTGGCCGCGTCACGGATGCCGGCATCGACGATGAGCTGTAGAGAAAATAGTTCTGACCCCATTTTCTCGATCGCGCCGGCGGAAAAGACTCCCGTCCCCTTTTCGATGGTGTCGAGGTCGGCGACGTAGGCCTGCGTGAAACCGAGATTCGCGAAGGCGGCCGCGACGGTGTCGAAGCGGGCGTCCGCGCAGAGGCGGCTTTCGATGGGGCGATACTCGTCGCGCCGGCCACCGACGCCGCGAACAACGAGGCCGTCTTTCAGATCAATGACGGGAAGGATGCGCATGCGTCTCGAGAGTCAAGTCGACGGGTACCAATCTGACCACGCCCTTCGCTAGGGCTCAGGGACGTGCCACCCTACGCCGTTAACTCATTCCTTGCTGTGATTCGTGCGTAACGTACGGAACAGGGTACCACAGGTGGCCGCGTGCGGCTCACCTGTGCTCTTCTGGGAAAGGCAGCAGGGGACCTTCCAGGTCGTAACGTGCACAGGTGACTGCTGCGCAGCACCTATGGCACCCAAGTCCGTACCGATGGTTAACAGCGTAGCGTGCCACCCAACCGCCAATAACCTGACGCTCACTGCTGGATGCTTTTCTCGCCGTAAATCGGCAGGTGGCGATAGTAAACTTCCAAGATCATGGCCGACATGGCGGTGCAGTACAAGCGGCCGCCGGGCCCGGAGCCATGATCGCCGTCGAAGTACCAACTGCCGGAAGAGTGTCCTTCCTTGGCCTGGGTTTCGATCAGGAAGTCGCGCATCTTTACGTTCCAGCGGTGCCATGGCTCGCCGCCCCAGTGATGCATGACCTGCGTGCCGTAATAGTTGTAGTAGAGGTTGCTGCTGCGTCCCGCCTTGTCGACCGAGGGGCCCTCTTTTCCGAGGGCCACCACGCCGCGCTCCAGCGTCCGATTGGTGCGGCTCCAGCCGAGATACATCCGGCACAAGAGACCGATGGCGGTGGTCGCGGGCCGGACTTCGCCGCGACTGGTGTAACCGTAGGCGGCGCCGTCATTGGCTTCGACAAAATTCAGGAACTTCGTCGTGCGGCGGAACGTGTTGGTCGGCACGCGCAGATCGCCCATCCGGCCGCTCTTGAGCGCCATGAGCTGCCAACCTACGACCGAGGTGTCGCCCGGCGTGCGCGGCTGGTAGCGCCAGCCGCCCCCCTTGGGATCTTGCGCGTCGACGATGAAGTCGAGCACCGACTGGGCCGGCGATCGCAAGTTTTGATCTCCGGTCATCGCATAGGCTTCGCACAGCACGATCGAGGCCAGCCCATGGCCGTACATGTTGGCTTGCGGATCCCAGAGGCTGCCGTAATCCTGCTCGTGGCGAATCGAATTGATCAGGAACTCAAGGCCCTTTTGAACCTGCTCGCGGTAGGTTCCTCGTTGATGTGTCTGGCCCGTGCCGAGGAACGGCAGGAGCGCGAGCGCGGTCGCCGCGACGTTGGAGTTCACGCGGCCGGCGTGATTGCACTGGCCGTTGCACTCGGGATGGCGGTCGTGGGAGAAGCTCCAATGTCCCTCGGGCATTTGATGCCTGGCGAGCCAATTGAGCGCGGCGCGCACCGCGGCTTCGCTTCGCTCGTTGCCACCGCCGGCTTCGACGAGCAGCTTGCGCGCGGTTTCGCTGATCCGCTGGTCAAGCCCGTCAGCGTCGCCCAATCGCAGGGGCTCGTCCGACGCCGGATCGAGACCGGCGTCGAGTTCGCCCGCGGTTATCGGGAGCAGCGGGCCGGGATCGAACGGCGCGAGTTCGGGCTGCTCGATTGCCGCGGAGGCGAGTGGCTCGGACGTTTCGGGCGTGGGAAGTTCGCTAAGAAAGCTGTCGGCGCCGAGGTCGGCCGCGGTTTCCAGCGGATCGTCGCCCGAGGTGGAGACCTGGAGCGAAGTGGCGATTTCTGGAGCGGCGATGAGCGTGGTCCAGGTGGCCAGCAGGAGCACCAGCACGAGGTGCACCACAAGGCTCACGAGCCAACTGGGGATGTAGGGGATCAACTGGCGAAGAACGCCGGACCCGGCTTCGGCTGCGACCACCGGGGGCGGAGCGGCCGCGGCGTTTTCGGTGAGGACTGGCTCAGGCGAGGTTTGAGGCATGGACCCGACTCGAATCCGCGAAGCCAGTACGGTTTGAAGCGCCGTGAGCGAGGCGGCAGTCTTCAGTCTAACCCGGCGCGCGAGCGGGGTGGGAAGTCTGACGGCGGTTTAAGCTGACGGAACCAGCGGCAGGCCTTGGCCCTCGTCGCCTGGGAGAAGGGGGGCGTTTTGTGGCCGAAATCGGCCCTTCTCCAGAGGTGCCGGTGCGCGTTACAATGCGGACTTCGCCACAAGCCAAACCGGCCCGCCAGAGGGCTGCCGACAAGAATTCAGATAGCTGGAAAGTCCATCCATGGCCAAGAGCAAGAAAAAAGTCGAAACCATGTTTCTCGTCTGCGAAGAGACGGGGGACTACAACTACACGATCCGCCGCAAGCCAGGCGGCGAGAAGCTGAAGCTCTCGAAGTACTCGCCCCGCCTGCGAAAGCACACTTCGCACGTGGAAAAGAAGAAGTAAGCCCTGCGGGTTTGCGAATTGAACACAACGAGCACGGGTGAGCCGCCCACGGCGGACGCCCGTGTTTTGTTTTGCGCGGAGGGAAGTTCAACTCCACAGATGCTGTTCGTCGACGGTGAATCCGTGACGGACGAGGAGTCGTCGCAGCTCGTCCTGAAATGTGATTCGGCGATGGTGTTCGTCTTGGGTGCGGATGTAGTCGACGACTTTCGCAATGATGGACTCACTGACCGAGAAGGCAGAGTAGCCGGTCTGCCAGGAGAACTTGTCCAGCAGTGGGTCAGCGGTTTTGATCCACTTGGATGATCCTTTCTTGACCTCCTCGACAATTCGGGCGAGCGCGTGGTTCTTGCTGAGGACAAAGAGTGCGTGAACGTGGTCGGCATGTCCACCAATGACAATGGCCGGGCTGTTCCACTCTTCGAAGATGCCATTGAGATAGGCGTAGAGTTTCGGCCGGAGCTGTGCGGAGAGAAAGGGCCGCCTTCCTTTCGTGCTGAACACCAAGTGGATCGTATTCTTGGCGAGGGACTGCGACATGGTTCGTCCCCAGGAAGTTTCGCCCTTACAGGGCTGGATGTGAAATTCGAGGGGGATTGTAACACGGGGCGATGCCCCGTGCTGACATGTTGCACGCCTACGGCGTAAAGGAAACGCGCAGGCCGTAAACCGGGGCCGGTCGGCAAACAATGACAGAGCGTTGACTGGCGGACGAAGTTAGAAATGCCAGCCAGTTGGTTGAATTTAGTGCGACAAGTCTTTCGGCCGTAGGCCGGCAACATGTCAGCCCCGGGGCAACGCCCAGGGGATAAGGTGCGCTACCTATCTCTTACTGTTCTGACCTGTAAGGGCAAAACGAATCGCAGTCCGAATCAAACCTTCGGCGACCAGGCGACGATGGGTTGGCGGGCGGCCTGGACTTCGTCGGGGCGGCTGATTGAAGTCGTGTGCGGCGCTTCTTGCAACAGGTCGGCCGGCTCTTCGCTGATCCGGAAGAGCGTCTGGGCGAAGGCGTCGAGCGTTTCTTTGCTCTCGGTTTCGGTCGGCTCGATCATCATCGCTTCGCGGACGATCGGCGGGAAGTAAACCGTGGGGGCGTGATAGCCGTAGTCGAGCAAGCGCTTGGCCACGTCCATTGCCGACACGCCGCGGTCGTTCTTAAGCTTCGCCCCGCTGGCGACGAACTCGTGCATGCAGCGATCCCCCTGCGGCACCGGGAAGATATGCTTCACCTTCGAGAGCAGGTAGTTGGCATTCAGCACCGCGTTCTCGCTGACGCGCTTGAGGCCGTCAGGGCCATGCGTGCGGATGTAGCAGTAGGCCCGGACCAGAACGCCCACGTTGCCGAAGAAGCTGCGCACACGGCCGATCGACTCCGGACGGTCGTATTCGAGATGGAAGCCGTTCTCATCGCGCACCACGACCGGCACGGGCAGGTACGGTTCCAAGACCTTCGAGACGGAGATCGGGCCTGCGCCGGGACCGCCGCCGCCATGCGGGCCGCTGAAAGTCTTGTGCGGGTTGAAGTGCATCATGTCGGCGCCGAAGTCGCCGGGGCGGGCGATGCCGAGGATCGCGTTCATGTTCGCACCATCAAGGTAGATGAGTCCGCCAACTTCGTGTACTTTCTTCGCGATTTCGGCAATCTGTCGGTCGAACATGCCGAGCGTGTTGGGATTTGTGATCATGAACACGGCCGTCTGGAGATCGAGCTTGCTTTCGAGATCGGCCATGTCGACATAACCTGCCGGCGTACTTTTGACGGTGACGGTGTCGAAGCCGGCCATCTTGGCGCTGGCTGGGTTCGTGCCGTGAGCGCTGTCGGGAGCCAGGACCTTGGTGCGCTGCTGACCGAGCTTGCGGAAATGTGCCGCGGCGCAGAGCAGAGCGGCCATCTCCCCTTGAGCGCCGGCGGCGGGCTGGAGCGAGACGGCCGGCAGGCCGGCGATCTCGGCGAGCATCTCTTGCAGGTTCCAGAGCAGTTCGAGCAAGCCTTGCAGCGTGTCGGCCGGCTGGTAGGGATGCAGGTCGATGATGCCCGGCAGATTGGCGAGGCGCTCGTTCCGCTTGGGGTTGTGCTTCATCGTGCACGAGCCGAGGGGATAGAAGTGTGTGTCGACCGACATGTTCTGGGTCGAGAGATTCGTGAAGTGCCGGACGAGTTCCGGCTCGGTGAGCTCGGGGAGCGGCGGCGGCGCGGAAGCCAGGGCATCGGTCGGCAGCAAGTCGGCCAGCGGCACCTCGGGCACGTCGGCGGCGGGAAGCCGCACGCCGCGGCGGCCGGACTTACTCAGTTCGAACAGCAGTTGGGTGGCTCGGGTATTACGCATGGATGGCCGCTACTTGGTTGAGACAGCCGACCAGGCCGTCGATTTCTTCAGGAGTGCGCCGTTCGGTGACGGTGACCAGGAAACAGTCTGCGAGATCTTCGTACCACATGCACAGCGGGATGCCGGCGAGGTAGCCGGCCTCCGAGGCGCGGACGAGCATGTCTTCGACGTCGCCGCCTTTGGCGCGGACGACGAACTCCTTGAACGTGGGAGCCGCGAACACTCGCTCGAAGCCATTATCGGTCGCGAGCTTTTCGGCGGCGTAGTGCGAACGGCGGAGGCAGAGCTCGGCCGTCTCGCGCAGACCCTGCGGGCCAAGCGCGGCGAGATACACCGCGGCCCGCAGCGCGAACAGGCCCTGGTTCGTGCAGATGTTGCTGGTGGCCTTCTCGCGGCGGATGTGCTGCTCGCGCGTTTGCAGCGTGAGCACGAAGCAGCGCTTGCCGCGGCGATCGACCGTTTCGCCGGCGATGCGGCCCGGCATGCGGCGAACGAACTGCTCGCGGCAGGCGAGGATGCCGAGGTATGGCCCGCCGAACGACATCGGGCTGCCGAGGCTCTGGCCTTCAGCCACGACGATGTCGGCGCCGTAGTCGCCGGGACGCTTGAGCAGGCCGAGACTGATCGGATCGACGCTGACGGCGAAGAGCGCGCCGGCTTCGTGAGCGATTTTGCCGATCGCTTCGACCGGCTCCAGGCAACCAAAGAAGTTCGGCTGTTGAATGAGTACGCAGGCGGTCTGGTCGTTGACGACCTTGGCGAGTGTTTCGGGCGAGATCACGCCATCGGGCGTTTCGACGGTGACCAGTTCGATGCCGAGGTTCGCGAGGTACGTGGCCAGGATCTGGCGATACTCAGGATGCACGCTGGCGGCGGTCACCACGCGGCTGTGGCGACCGGTAGCGCTGATGGCCATCAGCACGGCTTCGGCGGCTGCGCTGCCGCCGTCGTACAGGCTGGCGTTCGAGACGTCCATGCCGGTGAGCTGCGTGATCAGCGTCTGGTACTCGAAGAAGACTTGCAGGTTGCCCTGGCTGGCTTCGGGCTGATAGGGCGTGTAGGAGGTGTAGAACTCGCCGCGCGAGGCGACGTAATCGACCACGGCCGGAATGAAGTGGTCGTAGCTGCCTGCGCCAAGGAAGCAGATTTTCTCGCCGGCCGGAGCGTCTTTCTTGGCCAGCGCCGCCATGTGGGCGGTGAGCTCCATCTCGCTGAGGGCCGGCGGGATGTCGAGGGGCCGCTTAAGCCGCAGTTCGGCGGGAATCGAGGCGAAGAGCTCTTCGATATTCTTGACGCCGATGGAGTCGAGCATCGCTCGCTGGTCTTCGGCGGTATTGGCGACGTAAGGCATGGCGGAGAAGTGGCTAGGGGTCAGTGTTCAGTATCGATATGAGTCGTGGCTATGTGAGGGGAAGTGTGGGTGATGGCCTGTTCCTGGTCGCGAGCCACTGACCACGAGCCACGACTAATGTCCTTCCTCGGCGCACTGTTTTTCGTAAGCGGCGTGCGCGAGGAGATTTTTCAGATCGGCTTCGTCGGCGAGTTTGATTTTCGCGATCCAGCCGTCGCCATAGGGATCGTCATTGAGTTTGCCGAGTCCGTCGGGCAGGGCACGGTTCACTTCGACGATCTCGCCGCTCACGGGGCTGTAGATATCGCTCACGGCTTTGACGCTTTCGATCTCGCCAATCGATTGGCCGGCCTTCACCTGGCGGCCGACTTCGGGGAGCTCGAGGTAGACGAGGTCCGTGAGGGCTTCGACCGCGAAGTGCGAGATGCCGATCGTGGCCACGGGCGAGCCGCCGGAGCGATCGACGTGGACCCATTCGTGTGTCTTGGCGTAGAGCAGATCCTGCGGCTTCACGGCGAGGTTCCTTTGTAACGAGAGGGGATGACTCAGGTTGTGCGCTTGTAAAAGGGGAGCTCAACGACGCGAGCCGACTCGCGCGAGCCGCGAATGTCGACGGTGAGTTCGCTGCCGGTCGCTGCGTGCTGGCGGCTGACGTAGGCCATGGCGATCGGCCGATTGAGCGTGGGAGAGAATGTGCCGCTGGTGACGCGGCCGATCTGTTGTTCACCGGCGAGGACCGGATAGCCTTCGCGCGGGACGCGCTTGCCTTCGAGCGTGAGGCCGATGCGCACAGACGCGCTGGTGTCGGCTTTGCGTTTTGCCAAGGCTTCGCTGCCGGGAAACGTGCGGTCCTTGAGGTTCACCGCGAACGAGAGCCCGGCCTGCAGCGGGTCGATCTCTTCGCTGAGCTCATGGCCATAGAGCGGCATGCCGGCTTCGAGGCGGAGCGTGTCGCGTGCGCCGAGTCCGACGGCGCTACCGCCGATGGCCTGGGCTGCTTGGTAGAGCGCTTCCCACAGCGTGAGCGCGGCCTCGGCGGGGACGATCAGCTCGCAGCCGTCTTCGCCGGTATAGCCAGTGCGGCTGATGAGGCCCGAGGCGCCGACGAGTTCGCATTCGGCGCCGTGATAGTAGGCGAGCGACTCGGGATCGAGGCTGGTGAGCGGGCGGACGATTTCCAAAGCGCGCGGGCCTTGGACGGCGATCATCGCGGTCTCAAGCGTGGCGTCGTGGATTTCAACTTCCGCGCCATCGCGGTGGTCGTGCAGCCAACGGACGATCTTCTCGCGATTGCTGGCGTTGACTACGAGCTGGTAGTAGCTGGCCCCGCGGGAGTGCGTGAGATGATAGACGAGGACGTCGTCCAGCACGCCGCCTGTGTCGTTAGTCACGAGGGCATAGCGAATCTGGCCGGCAGGCATGCCGGCGACGCGGCGAGTGACGATCCGTTCGAGAAAGGCTTCGGCCGCCGGCCCTTCAAAGCGGATGCGGCCCATGTGCGAGACGTCGAACAGTCCGGCCGCAGTGCGCGTGGCGTTGTGCTCGACCACGATCGAGCTGTACTGGACGGGCATCGACCAGCCGGCGAAATCGACCAGCCGTCCGCCGTGCGAGGCGTGCCATCCGTGAAGCGGCGTTTGCGCAAGGGTGCTGGTCATCCGGGCGGTGATCCCCAGAAGTGTCGAACGGACTCTCGCCCCTTAAGGACCAGCTCAAGGCCCAATCGGCGTTCGAGAATCCACAAGATGCCAAAATCGAGAACGTCAGTGGGTATTGTAGCGGGCTGGGCCAGTGTGCCTAGGGTGCGGGCGATTTTGACCCGTGGATGCGCGGAGTGGTAGAATCGTTGAAAGCCCCAGTGTCGCATCAGGAGAGATGTATGAGCACAAACCTTTCGGCCGAGGGAGAAGCGGTGTTGGCCAACGCGGTGGCCTGTGGAATGTTTGCCAACGCTGATCTTGCGATGGAAGAGGCTCTTCGGTTGCTCAAACGCAAGGTTGAGATTGAGGAGGCACTAATCGCAGGTCTGAACAGCGGTGAGCCCATTCGGGTCGACGACGCTTTCTGGGAGCGAATGAAGTCAGAGATGTTGCAGCGCCACCAGTCAGGCCAGTCGTGAGGTATGACGTCAGCTTCCGGCCAGACGCGATTCGCGACGTGAACTCGCACGCCGAGTACTATCGGCTAAACGCGAGTCTCGCGGTCGCCAGCAAGTTCTACGACGCAGTCAATGCATCGGTGACCATGCTTGGTATGCAGCCGGAGCTGGGAGAGTCGTGCTCATTCGTGCGACTCCGGGAGTCAAACATACGCTTTCGCCGGGTTCAGGGATTTGGAGAATACGTCGTCTTTTACAGGTTTGACGGAGCGGTGATTGAGGTACTACGAGTGCTGCATGGCAAACAGGACATGGATGCCGTGTTTGCGTGAGCTGCTCACTACCTCCGCCGCTTGCCTTTGCTCGGCTTGCTCTTTCCCTTGGCTTTGCCCTTCTTTTCTTTGCGCTCGGACTTCGTGCCGATGCGGCTGTTGCGTGCCGGGCGCGCGTCGCGCGACACGACGCGAAGGTCCAGTTCGCGGCGGTCGACATCCACGCGAGCGACGCTCACCGTGACATGATCGCCGAGCTGGTAGCGGTTGCCGGCGCGGTTGCCGGTGAGCGTGTGTGATGCGCGGTCGAAGCGATAGAAGTCGTCCTGCAATGAGCTGATGTGAATCAGCCCCTCGGCGGGCAGGTCGACGCCTTGGGCGAACAGGCCGAACTCCTCGACGCCCGTCACGACTGCTTCCAGCTTCAGGCCGATGCGGCTGCTGAGGTAATCGAGCAGCTTGACCTTGGTCAGTTCGCGTTCGGCCGCTTCGGCCCGGCGCTCGCGGTCGCTGCAGTGTTCGCCGACGACCGCCAGCGCGCCGAAATCGTTGCGCGGCTTCTTGCCGCGCAGGATCTGATCGAGCAGGCGATGGATCGTGAGGTCGGGATAGCGGCGAATCGGCGAGGTGAAGTGCGTATAACACTCGCTGGCCAATGCGTAGTGACCTTCCTTCTCCGGGCTGTACACGGCCCGCTGCAGGCTGCGAAGCAGGGCGAAGTTGATGGCTCGCTCTTCGGGCGTACCGTGGACCGCGGCCAGTAGCTTTTGCAACTCGAAGCGGCTTTCGAGGCTTTCGACCTGGTAGCCCATGCCGGTGACGAATTCGGTGAGGGCTTTGAGCTTGCGCGGGTCGGGGGCCATGTGCACGCGGCGGATGAACTGCAGTTCAGCCTTCTCGAGGTACTCGGCCACAGCTTCGTTCGCCGCGAGCATGCAGTCTTCGATGATCCGGTGGCTTTCGGTATTTACGACCAGGTGCGCGCCTTCGACGCGGCCGTCGGCATCGAGGTCCACCTTCACTTCTGGCATGGTGAGTTCGAGGCCGCCGCGCTTGAAACGCCGCTCGCGGAGGATCGCTGCCAGCTTCTGCATCCGGCCAAGCAGGGCGTGCACCTTCGGATCGAGCTTCGAGCGCCAGCCTTCGGGATCGGCCAGATACTCGTCGACTTCCTCGTACGTGAACCGCCGGCGGCTGCGAATCGCCCCGGACATCGGCTCCACGTGCACGGATACGCCCTCGGGCGTGTACTCGATGAACACGCTCTTGGTGTAGCGCACCCGGTCGGGCTGCAGGCTCGCGAGCCCGTTCGAGATGATCTCGGGGATCATCGGGATCACGCGGTCGGGCAGGTAGGTGCTCGTTGCCCTGGAATACGCTTCGCGGTCGAGGGCCGTGTCAGGCTGGACGAAGTGCGAGACGTCGGCGATATGGACTCCGAGCACCCAGTGCCCCTTCTCGTTCATTTCAAGCGAGACGGCGTCGTCGAAGTCGCGAGCATCGACCGGATCGATCGTGATTGTCACCAGGCCGGTGAGATCAGTGCGTCCCTCGGGAATGCTTTCGTCGAACAGATCGGCCTGATGCCGCGATTCCTGGACGGCATCCTCGGCGAAGTCTTCGGGCAGGTTGAACTCGCGGATGATTGAGAGGGTATCGACGCCGGGCTCGCCGCGCTGGCCGAGGATTTCGGTGATGACGCCTTCGCCCTGGTTGGAGTGCGTGGGGAAGCGGACCATCTCGATGACGACTTTGTCATCGGCCTTCGGTCGCTTCACGCCGGGATCGCCGAGCAGGATCGGTTGCGTGAAGGGGAGACCGTCGACATGCACATACGACTGGCCGCCCTCTTCGAAATAGGTGCCGACGAACTGGTGCGTTTGCCGCTCGATAATCTCGGCGATCTCGCCCTCGGGATTGGGGCGGCGCATTTCGGTTTTCTTCTTCAGCCGCACGAGCACGGTGTCGCCCGTGGCGGCATCGCCGGCGTCGAACTTGGAGATGAAGATGTCCTGCGTGCGGTCGGCCCCGGGGGCGCTGCCTGAGGGACGCACGAATCCGAAGCCGGCATCGGCGCGGCGAAAGACACCGGTGACGCGGTAGCCTTGTTCCTTGATAGTGGGGGCGGTCGGCGGGCCAAGCAGGTGATTGGCCCCGTAGCTCACCTTGCCGGCTTTCACGAGCCGCTTGATGGCGCGCTTCAGGTCGCGTGCGCCTTCTTCATCGAGCTTGAGCTGTTTGGCGATGACGCGCGGCTTGACAGGCTTGAAGCCCTTCTGATTGACCAGGGCCAGAAGTTCGTGTTCGAGTTGCTCGTTGCGCACGGGCGGGAGTTTCCTTCAGTGTTAACCGCACGCGACCATCGGGCGATCGAAGCGAATCGAGCTGTCGGGCGGCACCGGAATTCTACCGTCCGGAACCGGCCCGAGGCGCGCCTTTGAACAGTTTTCGACCCAAAGACTGGTTGTAATTGGTCCAGCCGCTCTCGACATTCGGGTCGTCTCGCATCAATTGCTCGAACGAATGGACCTTGGCGTCGAGATTGTCCAGGTGATGCAGGGCCACGGCCTCGAGCGTCATTGGGAGCTTGGGGCTGCCGTACTCGTACTGGCCGTGGTGGCTGACGATCATATGCTTCAGCCGCAGGGCCAATTCCTCGGGCAGCGGTTCGCCGCTCAGACGTTCGACTTCCTTGAGCTTCCGGTCAAGGATGCCGATGGCCATCACGAGGTGGCCGATCAGTTGGCCTTCGTCGCTGTAGGCGAAATCTCGTTCGTAGGTGAGCTCGTCGATTTTGCCCATGTCATGCAGGAAGGCTCCCATCAGCAGCAGGTCGGCGTTGATGCTCGGATAGAGCGGGGCCACGGCCAGGCAGACTTCCATCAGGTTGACGACATGTTCGAGCAGGCCGCCGATGTAGGCATGATGATTCTTCACGCCGGCCGGAGCTCGACTGAACTTGCGCATGAACTCGTCGTCCATGAGGAAGCATTCGGCCAGGTTGAGCAAATATGGATCGCGCAGCTTGCGGAGTAACGTGCCGAGCTTCACCACGTAGCCGTCGATCTCTTTCGAGTCGAGGATCATGAAGTCGTCGGGGTTCACTTCGTTCGGCGAGACCTTGCGGATGCCGGTGGCGATGAGCTGGATGGTGCCCTGAAAGAGTTGCGTGCAACCCTCGACGCGGACATAGTCGCCGTTTTCGAACCCCCGGTAATCGTTCTCGCTGGCGTTCCACATGCGGGCCGCGATCGAGCCGCTGCGGTCCGAAAGGTCGAGTTGCAGATAAAGGTTGCCGTTGCGATTGGGCCGCAACTGCTTTTCACTGGCGAGAAAGATCTGGTCGATGGTTTCCTGGTGAGCCAACTGGCTGACGAACCGCCTGGACATGAGCAACAGCTTTCTAAGACGCCACAAGCATGGGCGTCGCAAGGACGAGAGAAGGGCGAGCGGGAAAGCTGAATTCTAGGGGGCCGGGTACATGCTCACAAGGGTTCCCATTGTTGCCGTGCGGGGGGCTCGCATAAAATGGCCCGCTTCCCGAGCAATACTGCTCGTCGAGTTTGTCCGCTAGCAATCGCACATAGGAAATTGAATGATGGCCAAGGCTCCCCAGACCGCGATCACTCCGACCCGGGCCGAGGATTATCCCGAGTGGTACCAGCAGGTCGTCCGCGCTGCCGATCTGGCCGAGCAGTCGCCGGTGCGCGGCTGCATGGTGATCAAGCCCTGGGGCTACGCGATCTGGGAGGCGATGCAGCAGGCGCTCGACCGGATGTTCAAGGAGACGGGGCACGTCAACGCGTACTTCCCGCTGTTCATCCCGCTCAGCTACCTGGAGAAAGAAGCCGAACACGTCGAGGGCTTCGCCAAGGAGTGCGCCATCGTGACGCACCACCGGCTCGAGGCGGGACCCGATGGCGGACTCGTGCCAACCGGCAAGCTCGAAGAACCGCTCGTCGTGCGGCCGACAAGCGAAACCATCATCGGCGCCATGTATGCCAAATGGATCAAGTCGTATCGCGACCTGCCCATTCTCATCAACCAGTGGGCGAACGTCGTCCGCTGGGAACTTCGTACGCGGCTGTTTCTGCGAACGACCGAGTTTCTTTGGCAGGAAGGACATACCGCCCACGCCACGGCGGAAGAGGCCATCCAAGAAACCCGCAAGATGCTGGGGGTCTATGCCACGTTCGCCAAAGACTACATGGCGATGCCCGTCATTCGCGGTGAGAAGACCGCCGGCGAGCGCTTTCCCGGCGCAGTGAACACCTACAGCATCGAGGCCATGATGCAGGACAGGAAAGCACTGCAGGCCGGCACGTCGCACTTCCTGGGACAGAATTTCTCGAAGGCCCAGGAGATCAAGTACCTTTCCAATGAAGGTCGCGAGGAGTTCGCCTGGACCACAAGCTGGGGAGTGTCAACGCGACTGGTCGGCGCCCTGATCATGACGCACTCGGACGACGATGGGCTGGTGCTGCCGCCGAAGCTGGCGCCGCAGCACGTCGTGATTCTGCCGATCTTTCGCAATGACGAGGAAGGCGGGCCCGTGCTGGAGTATTGCCACAAGCTGCGCGGCGAACTCGCGACGCAGACCTACGACAATGCCCCTGTGCGGGTGCTGGTCGACACGCGCGACATACCGCGCGCCGACAAGAAATGGCAGCACGTGAAGCGCGGCGTGCCCGTGATCGTTGAGGTCGGACCGCGCGATATCCAGGGCGACACGCTGATGCCGAAGCGGCGGGACGAGTCGAGTGCCGAAAAGAAGCCGGCCGTTTCGCGTGCGGAGTTCGTCAGTTCAATCGGCACTTCGCTCGCGGCCATGCAGGCGAACTTGTACAATCGGGCGCTCGCCTATCGCCAGGAATACACCCGCACATTCACGGACCTGGCGGAATTCGAGAGCTACTTCACCGCGAAGAACGCCGACAAGCCGGAAATTCATGGTGGGTTCGCAATCGCTCACATCGCCGAGGGGCCGGAGTCGGCTGCGGTGTTTGCTAAGCACAAGCTGACGGTGCGCTGCATTCCGCTGGATGACGAGCCAGGTTTCGAGGAGCAGGTGGAAGGGAAGTGCCTGTTCAGCGGGAAGCCGACGAAGGTGCGGGCGGTGATATCAAAGGCGTACTAGCGCATCGGTCAACGCTACTAATACTGCGAGCACAGGGGGAACCCCCGGGCAGACCCGGGGCTGCACATGGGTTCCATCACTCAGCCAGCGCCGGTGCTCTTGATCCTGGCCGCATTCAGTCGGCACGGAGTGGCGCTCGACTGGGCTCGGCAGCAGGCCGAAGCCGCTTGGGGGTCGGTGGCGCTTGAGAGCGAGCGATTTCACTTCGATGCGACCGACTACTACGAGGCCTCGATGGGGCCGGAAATCTCCAAGGTTTTTTATGCCTTTGAGCGGCTGATCGACCCGGCCACCGTGGTTGACCTGAAATTGCAGACGAACGCCTGGGAGGCGGACTATGCTGGATTGGGTAAAGGCGGGGCGGGAATGGGCGGGCACATTGAAGAGCGCCCGCTCAATCTCGATCCGGGCTACCTGACGCCGGCCAAGCTGGTGTTGGCGTCGACGAAGGATCATGCCCATCGGTTGTATTTGTCGCGCGGAATCTACGCCGAGGTCACGTTGTACTACAAGCATCGCCAGTGGCAGAGTCGAGACTGGACGTTTCCCGACTACCAGCGCGCCGACTACCAGCAGTTTTTCAGCACTTGCCGCGAGTATCTGCGCGCGCGCACGTCGCGGGGACCGGCGGCATGAGCAGCAGCGTGGTGGCGCTGGCGATCTTGCCGGGACTCGTCGTGAGTCTCGCGGCGTGCTACGTGGTGCGAATGCTCGCTCCGCGGCTGGGGCTCGTCGATCGGCCAGGGCATCGCAAGATCCATGCGCGACCCGTGCCCTATGGCGGTGGGATCGGCATCTGGGCGGGGGTTATCGTCCCGCTTGTTCTCGGGCAGTTACTGCTATGGTTTTGGAGCGGTTCGTCCGCTGCTGGTTTGGATTGGTCGCGGTTCGGCGACTTCGCTCAGCGCCTGGGTGAGTTCGTTTCGCCACATCTGCCGGGGCTCCAGTCGCGAACCGGCGAACTGTGGTTCTTTCTGGCGGCCGCCACGGTTCTGATGCTGTTGGGGCTCGGGGATGACTTGTGGAAGATCAATTGGCGCTGGCGGCTGGCCGTGGAGTTCGCGGTGGCGACGGCCGTGGTTTATGTCCCTGGCTGGCGACTGACGCTGTTCGTGGATCTGCCGCTGCTGACGGATGTCGTCACCATCTTGTGGATTGTCGGGCTGGTGAACTCGATCAACTTTCTGGACAACATGGACGGCCTGGCCGGCGGGGTATCGGTGATCGCCGCGACGCTGCTGGCAGTTTACATGTTGATCGTGCCCGAAGCGCCGGGACAGCCGCAGTTATTCATTGCTGGATTTTTGTTCTTGCTGGTGGGGTCGCTCGTGGGATTCCTGTGGCACAATCGTCCGCCGGCGCGGCTGTTCATGGGAGATGCGGGGAGCTATTTCGTCGGCTTCTCGCTGGCCGTGATGACGACGCTGGCCACGTTCAGCGGGCCGGGGATCCCCAGGCATTCGATCCTCGCGCCGGTGTGCGTCCTGGCGGTGCCGCTGTATGATACGTTGAGCGTGGTTGTGATTCGGTTGCGCAATGGCCGCAGCCCGTTCGAGGGTGACACGAATCACTTTTCTCATCGGCTGGTCGCGCTGGGGCTGAGCAAGGTGCAGGCGGTACTGACGATCTATCTGACCACGGCCGCTTGTGGACTGGGAGCGCTGGTGTTGCCGCAGGTCGACGCGCTGGGAGCCGCGATCATCGCCCTGGTGATCGGATGCCTGTTGGGAGTGATCGCCATTCTGGAAGTGGCGGCTCGGCGACGAATGCGGGAGGGTTGAGCGTTACGATGGCCACACCTGCCGCAAAGACTGTCAGACAGCCGGTACCGCCAGCAAGCGCGGGTGATGCGGAGTCGCTGGCAGATCGGATGCGCGTCTGGTTGCTGGCGGGCTTCGCGGCCGTGTGCGTGGCGCGGCCGCTGGTGCCGAGCGAAGGCGTCTCGTGGCTTGGCGACGGGCACGCGTTCACCATGCTGCTGCTGATCCTGACAGGCGGCTATCTGCTGCTGGCCTGGTACGAGGGGCGATTCACGCGCCGCTTCCATTGGACCGACGCGGGCGTCGCGGCGCTGGTGCTGTTCTGCGTGGCCAGTGCGCTGTTGGGGGTGTTTGTGTTTTTTAACGGCTCGGCAGGGAATCCCGAGTTTCGGGCCAGGTTCCCGGCGCCGCGGCTGGCGCTGAACATGACCTGGGAATGGATCGGCCTGGGGCTGACGTATTTCCTGGCGCGGCAGTTGCCAAAGTCGGCGCTGCAAACGCGCGTGCTGGTGACGATCATGATTGCGCTGGCCGCGGCTCTGGCGGTGCTGGGTTTGTACCAGGTTGCCGTGACCCTGCCCGCCGAACGCGCCGCGTACGAGGCGGACCCGGACCGGGTGCTCGCCGAACTGGGCCAATCGTTTGAGCCGGGTTCGCCGGAGCGGGTGCGCTTCGAGGCCCGGCTGGCGAGTACCGAGCCCTTGGCCACGTTTGCGCTGACGAACTCACTGGCCGGGGTGCTGGTGGCCTGGATCATCGTGCACGCGGGCGTGCTCTGGCAGATGGTTCGCGCGCAGCGCGGGGCGCCGCTGGACGGGATAGCGCTGGTGCGCATGGTTGCCGGCTTCGCGGCGCTGGGCGTGATGCTCCTTTGCCTGGCACTTACCAAGAGCCGTAGCGCGTACTTGGCGCTGGCGGTTGGTGCCGTCGTGCTGCCGCTGGTGATGCAGTCGCTTTCCGGTGCGGCTTGGAAACGACTCGGGCTGGGCTGCGCGGTGGTGGCGGCGCTGGCGATCGGACTTGTGGCGGCGGGCGTGGGCCGGCCGCTGGTGGATGACGCCGCGCGGTCGTTTCAGTTTCGACTCGAATACTGGCAGGCGACGCTCGACCTGATCGCGAATTTTCCGGTGCTGGGGGTCGGGCCGGGCGAGTTTCAAGACTACTACACAATGTACAAGCTGCCGCAGGCCAGCGAGGAAGTACGCGATCCGCACAACTTCCTGCTTGAAGTCTGGGCGACGGGCGGTACCTTCGCGCTACTGGGGCTGGTGGCAACGTTGGCCGGGTTCGGAACGGCCTGGTACGAGTCGCGCAGCGGGTCGGCCGATGAGGCGACGGAACCGTCGACACCGCGCGACAAACCCGGGCTGCCGCTGGTGGGCGCCCTGGCCGGTTTACCGCTGGCGTATGCGGCGGGGTTGCCGTTTGGATTTCTATTCTCGCTGGACCAGGCCCTGCTCGCGGCAATCACGGGCGCGGTGCTGACGTTTGCCGTGTGGCGCTGGCTCGGCACGGGGTCGCTGCCGCGCAACTTGCCGGCCGTGGGAGCTCTCGTGCTGATGATTCACTGGCTCGCCTCGGGTGGATTCACCTTTCCCGGCGTCGCCGGTTCATTCTGGCTGCTGGTCGCACTGACGGTGAATCAGGCGACGCAGAGGCAGCCTGAGCAGGCGCCGCCGCGCGGCGGATTTCTTGCTTCTCGTCCGCGCTGGGGGGCGGCGGGAGCGATCACGCTGACGCTGGCTGCACTGGTGGCGTGTTACTTGACGGGCTTGTTGCCGGTCTTGGCGCTACGAGCTTCGCTGGCGCGGGCGGCAAACCCGGAGTTAAATCCTCAGACGCGGTTTGGGCTGCTGCTGCAGGCTGGCGCCGCCGACTGGGCTTCGGCCGAGCCGTTCATGGCCATTGCCGAGTTGAGCGCGGAGCAAGTCCGCGCCAATCCGACGAGCACCGAATGGCCGCAGAATCTGGTCAAGGCCGCCCGTGGCGTGATGGCCTTGCACGGCCATTCAAGCGCGAACGCCCGCCGTCTCGGAGGCCTGTTACGCGAAGTGTATGGGGTGACGGGGAACATCGGTGCGGCCGAACGCTGCGTCGACCTGACCCGCGTGGCGGCGATGTTTTATCCCAACTCCGCGCTATTGCAGGCCGAGTACGCCCTGGCGCTGGACCTGGTTTCGAACAAGAAAGCGGCGCGGCGCGTCGCCGCCAGGGCCCTGGAACTCGACGAGCTGACGCCGCACGCCGATAAGAAGCTGCCGGGAGATTTGCGGCAGCGGATGCGCGAATTGGCGGAGAACAAGGACGACGTCTGACTTCGTACGGTTGTCCGAGCGGGATAGAATGAGGGCTGGCAGTCCACCGAGATCAACGAACTTGACGGCGAGGGCAGTTTGAAGAGTCGCACGATATTCTTGGGGAGCCTGGTTGCCGGGATCGCCGTCGGCGCGGGCATCACCTGGGTCAGCTTTGGCCAGGCCGGTTCGCTCTTGGGACCGCCGCCCGCGGAGTTGCCGCTGGCGGGCAGCAAGGACGAAGAGCCTCGGCTGGCAATTGACGCCACGGCTCATGACTTCGGCACTGTCGAGCGATCGCAGACCGCGCGTCATGCGTTCAGAATATCCAATCACGGCCAGGGAGTCCTGCGACTGAAGGCCGGCCGCACGACGTGCAGTGCGTGCACGATTGCCTCGCTCGACAAGACGGAACTGGCAGCGGGCGAGACGGCCAACGTCGTGATCGAGTACAAACCGGGTTCGTTTGCGCGGGATTTTCGCCAGACGGCCACGGTGCTTACCAGCGATCCGCAGAACTCGCGCGTCGAACTGACCGTGAGCGGCAAGGTGAGCGACAAGCTGCTCAACCAGCCGCAGACGTTTGAGTTTGGTAACGTTCCGGCCGGTAATAGCGCGACCGCCGAGATGCGGCTGTTCTATATGCTGCAAGGAGAGATCCGCGTAACCGCTCAGGCGTTTACGGGCGAAACTTCGGCGGATTGCTTTTCGCTGGAAGTGCGACCAGTTGAGCCTGAGAAACTGGCCGAAAAGGAAGCTAGCAGTGGGGTCTTGCTGGTGCTGTCGCTCAAACCGGGGTTGCCCCTGGGGCCGTTTGTCCAGACAATCCGGCTGACCCTGGATACTGGCGAAGGCACAGAATCGTTTGAGCGCAAGTTAGGCGCTTTGGGAACGATTGTCAGCGACGTGACCATCGTGGGACCAGGCTGGCAAGCGAGTGAAGGCGTGTTGGCTCTGGGCGCTGTTCCGCGCGGCGAGGGTGCCAAGCGGACGCTGCGGATCCTGGTGCGCGGCGAAGATCGCAAACAGGTTCGAATGGAGAAGGTGAGCGTCGATCCGCCCGAGGTGCAGGTCACGCTGGGCGAGCCGTCGCCGCTGAACGAGAACGTCGAGCAGATTCCGTTGGAAGTCGAGATTCCGCCGGGCCTTCCGCCGCTGGTTCGGCTGGGTTCGCCGCAGTCGCCGTACGGCGAGATTCTGCTCAAAGTGGACAATCATCCGCACGTCAAGGAACTGAAGTTGCGGTTGAAGTTAACCATCGAATAATCGCCCGCGGCAGCTTGCCGCGGTGGGGCTTTCTTCCAAGGATGGATGCAAGGTGGCTCGGATGAATTCAGCAACTTGGCACGCGCGTGGGCTCGCAGCTTTTGCCGTTCTCGGCGTGGGTTTACTGACGGGGTGCGGCGAAACGTCGCGTCCGGCAGTGACGGCCTCGCTGCCGAGCGAAGGCTCGCGCGGCGAACAGCGCGCAGTCGAATCGATCACGCCGGCGGAGTTGGGTTCGCCGAGTGCGAACCCCGCTACGCCGATCGAACCGTTCGAGGATGCGGGTGCTGCCGCATCGACGGCGGTGGTCAGAGACGACTCGGCGGCTGAACTTGTGGCCGACAACCGAACCACGGCTCATGTGGAGCCTGCTGCCCACGACGGCTACCACGCCAGGCCCAAGGTCGACCCTACCGAGGTGAACGGCAAGTACTTTGAGGGCTGGGCGAAGCCGAAGCTGGCGATTGTCTTCAGCGGGCGGCAGGACGGTTACCTGGAGCCGTGCGGCTGCGCGGGGCTCGATCTGCAGAAGGGCGGCATGAGTCGCCGGCACACGTTCATTCGCGAGCTTGAAGAGCGCGGCTGGCCGGTGGCGGCGCTGGACGTAGGCGGACTGGTGCGTCGCTTTGGCCGGCAAGCCGAATTGCAGTTTGCGATCTCGGCCGAAGCGCTCAAGAAAATGGGCTACCAGGCCGTCGGATTCGGGCCGGATGACCTGCGGCTTTCGGCCGGCGAGGTGGTGGCCGCCGTCGCCGGTTCGAGCCCCGAGGATACAATCTTCGTCTCGGCAAACGTGGACCTGTTCGACCTGACGCCGAAGACGCGGATCATCGAGGCCGGCGGGATGAAGATTGGCGTCACCTCGGTCCTGGGCAAGACGTATCAGGAGCAGATCAACAACGACGAAGTGGTGATCACGCCGGCCGAAGAGGCCCTGACGGCGGTCGTTGACGAGTTGGCCGCCTGCGATGTGCGAGTGCTGTTGGCGCATGCGACGGTCGACGAGACGCGTGAGCTGGCGAAGAAGTTTCCGCAATTCGAAATGGTGGTGACTTCCGACGGACGGGATATTCCACCGCTCGAGCCGGAGACGATTGCAGGCCATACGCGGCTGATCGAAGTCGCGCCCAAGAGCATGTACGTGGTTGTCGCCGGGTTCTACGACGACAAGCAGCAGCCGATTCGCTTCCAGCGCGTGGCGCTCGACTCGCGGTTTCCGGATTCGCCGGCGATGAAGAACCTGATGGCCACCTATCAGGATCAACTGCGGCAACTCGGCTGGAAGGAGTTGGGGATCAAGGGCGTGCCACATCCGCTCGCGAAGGACGGCGCGAAGCTTTCGGGGCAATTCGCCGGCGCGCAGTCGTGCAAAGAGTGTCACCCAACGGCGTTCGGCATCTGGAGCAAGACGAAACATGCGCACGCGACGGAGACGCTGGCCAAGCTCGACCCGCCGCGGCAATTCGACGCCGAATGCGTGAGCTGCCATGCGACGGGCTGGAATGCCCAGGAGTACTATCCGTTCTTGACGGGCTTCGACGGCCTCGAAACGACGCCGCACCTGGCCGGCAACCAGTGCGAAAATTGTCACGGTCCGGCGGCTGCGCACGTGGCGGCCGAGAACAGCCGCAATCGCACGAGGCGTGACGAGGAGCGGCTGGCGCTGAAGCTCACGGCGGGGCAGGCGTTTGAGAACGTGTGCATCAAGTGCCACGATCACGACAACAGTCCCGAGTTCAACGAGCAGAGCTTCGAAGCCCACTACTGGCCGAAGGTCCAGCACAAGGGCAAGAAGTAGGGGAGCCGCCTTACTCCACGGCATGCCGCCGCAGGCATCGGCCGGGGGCTGGACGTACTGGCTGCTTGGGAGCTCACGATGCCGGCAAAGAGAGGCGAGGTGTCGGTCAAGCACGTCGCAGCATCCAAGCCCGTTGTGTTCGCTGGCGTGCTGCTCATCTTGTTGGTGGTGAGCCTGGCGATCTGGAACCATCGCCTCGCGAGCAACCGCGAACTGCACCTGGTCAACGGCTTTGACGTGCCGGTCGTGCTCCAGTTAGACCAATGGCCGGAAGTCGCGCTTGAGCCGCATCGCGGCGTCAAGTTGGATCTGGCCGAGGGCCGGCACTTCGCCAAGGTTTCCTACGCCGGTCAGACGCTGGCCGAGGGTGCGTTCGAGGTGAGCACGCCCTATTTGAGCCGGTGGTGGCTTAGGCCGCTGTTCATCTACAACGCCGGCGGCGGCGCTCCGATCGTGTGGGAGGAAGTCGTCTATGCCGAGAAGCTGACCGACGGCGGTGAAACGCGGGTCTCGCTCAATCCGGGGCTGAACGCGTTCGATCACGTGGACTACGTGTTTCAGGAGTTTCCGTCGTCGCTCGAAGGTCTGGGAGGACAACGCTTGGTGCGAACGCGCGTCAGCGTGGCCCCGCTCACCACCGATCAGGTGCTGCTTTTGCCGCCGGAGATGGCTAGCCTGGACGACAAGCTCGCATATGTCGAGAGACACATGCGGCTGGGAGACGATTCGAAGTTTATGCTTCAGTCGTATGTGTCCGCGGCGGCAGCCGCCAATAAGTTGGACCGGGCCAAGATGTTTATTGCGGCCGGGCTGGACGAGACGCCGCTGAAGATCGAGTGGCATCGAATGGCTGAAATGCTCGCGCAAGCTCCGGTCGAGCGCGAGGCGCTGCGCTTGCGATACAAGCAGTTGATTGCCGAGGATTCTGAGAACGCGATCGCCTGCTACCTGCTGGGGCGGATGGAGCCAATCGAAGCGGCCATTGCGCTGTACGATCGCGCCATCGAAATCGATTCAGAAGCGTACGATCCCTGGCTGGCCAAGGGAGATCTTTTGCGCTCGATGGGTGACTTTGCAGCCGCGCGGACTTGCTATGAGCGTGCCGTGGAGTTGGAGCCCGACGACCAGGAACTGTACGGCTACTTCCTGGACGTGCGTTATGCGCTCGGCGAGTTTGCCGAGCTGGAAGCGGAGGTGCGCGAGGAACTGCGACTGGATTCCGCGCGACTGGATATGCATTTGCGACTGGTCGGCGTGCTGTACGCTCAGAACAAAGTTGACGAAGCGCGTCAGGTTAACGAGGAATATGTAGCGCGAGCCCGGGCCGAGTCGAAGGACTTTCCGGCGCAGACCGTGGGATTGTGCTACGGGGCGCAACATTACCTGGAGCGCGACTTTGCCCAGGTGCTTGAGGATTCGCAGACCTACCCTCTGGCTGGCGGGGAAGCCAGGATGCGGTATCAAGCTCAGCTCGAACTGGGGCAGCTCGACGAGGCCGGAAAGAGCTTGTTGGCGGCCGGCGGCGACGGCTTCGACATGCTGCAACTTGGCGTGGCCTGGCGACTGGCGGGCCACGAAGCCCAGGCGCGCGAGTGGCAGGCCCGCGCGATTCAACAACTCAACGCGGGGGGCGACCAGCACCAGCTCGCTGCGAAGCTGGTGACCGAGCCGGCGAGCGTTTCGCGGAGCGACGTGCAGCACGTGCTGCTGGAGCCAGCGAACAAGGTGGCGCTGTCGCTAGCGATCGCCCAGCAGCAGCCGCGCGGGAAACGCGAGGAACTCCTGTCGCTGGCCGAGCGGATGAACTACACGCTGGGCGCCTTGTGCTATTTTCGCGAGAGCGCGATCAAGGCTCTGAAAGCAAAATAGCGACGCGCGAGCAGGTCGGATTACTTCTTTTCCGTACCGCCGTTGGTTTCGGCGTCTGCTTGAGGAGCCTTGGTTTCCGCCGGCTCGGGCGTGGGTTTCGGTTCCGGCACGGCCGCCTTCTCGGTCGCCTGGGCCTCGGCCACCTTGATCTTCTCCTGGATCGTTTGGGCCTTGTCGGGCTCCTCGTCACGCTCGTAAGCGGCGGCACTCTTCCGCCAACTGTCGATCGCATCGGCGATCTGACCGTTGAGCAATTGCGCTTCGCCCAGGTGATCGAAGATCACGCCGTCGGCTTCAGGAATGGAGGCGGCGACCTTCAGTTCAGCGACGGCCTCGGGATATCGCCCCAGCCGATACAGCACCCAGCCCAGGCTGTCGCGATAGGCCATGTTCTTGGGATCGTCGGCGACGGCCGCTTCGATCATCCGCCGGGCGAGATCGAGATGTTTGCCGGCGTCGGCCCAGAGATAGCCCAGGTCGTTAAGCGCCCCGGCGTCCTCGGGAAATTCGTCGAGCACCTGTTCGAGCCACTCCTCGCCCAAGTCTTGATCACCTTGCATGATGGCGATGTTCGAGAGCACGAGGCGGGCGTCGCGCAGCACGTCGCGCACTTCAGGCGATTCATAATTCTTGTCGTACTCGTCGAGCAGCATCTGGTAGCGCCGCTTGGCCTCGTCCAAACGATCGGCATGGAACTCGATCCAGGCGGCGCGGCTGGCGAAGCGAGGTGCGTCGGTCTTGGCCCTGGCGGCAGCCTCGGCCCGGGCGAGCGCCTCGTCCGTGCGGCCAGCCATTTCCAGTGCGCCGGAGAGATAGAACTCGAGTGTCGGCTTATCGTCGGCGAGAGCTTCGTTCTCCAGGCCCCGTTCGAGAATCTTGATCGCGCGGTCGTGTTGTTCCTTGGCAAACAGTTCGAGTCCCCAGGTGACGAGCGTCTCGGCAGGCTTGACGCCTTCGGCCTTGAGAGCCGCCTCGAACAGCTGCTCGGCTTCGTCGTACTTCTCCAGCTCGAGAGCAAGCAGCGCGGCGGCCATCAGCGGGCCGTAGTCGAGCGGCTTGGCATCGGCGACCGGCTCGTCGGCCTCGGGGAGCTGTTTGAGGGCTTCGTTCACGACCGCTTCCGCGGCAGGGCGATCCTCGGCGAGCGCATCGCCCGACTCTCCGAGCGGCGCGAGGCTGGCCGTGCGGCCGACGGTGTCACCCAGCAGCGCGAGCAGTTTTTCGCTTTCCTGTTGACGTCGGTAAATGTCGACGAGTCCCGTGACGGCTTCGATCGGCGGACGTTGTGGGCGGGCGGCAATGATCGCTTCAAAGATCGGGCGCGCCTTTCCCAACTGGCTTTCCTTGCGATACCGCTCGGCGATGAAGTAGCTGAGCGGGATGTTCTCAGGATTGGCGGCGCGAAACACTTCGAGCCGTTCAAGCAATCTGCCTTCCTGGCCAAGATCCGTCAGCACCTGCTCGAAAAGCTCGTAGGGATCGGTTCCCTGGGAGGCGGACTTTTCTGCGAGGTAGGTCTCAAGCTTCGCCAGTGCCTGGGCCGGCCGCCCACGCAGAGCGTCGAGTCGGGCGGCGTTGTACAGCGAGAGGGCTTCATCCTTCTGGAAGGTGGCCGCCTTGGCGAAGGCCGCCTCGGCCGCGTCCGCGCGTTTGGCCTCCAAGAAGCATTCGCCAAAGAGCTGGTAGGTCAGTTCGCCCTTGTTGACCAGGGCCTTCTGCACGTCATCCGAGAGTCCGAAGTCGCCCGGCGTCTCGAGAGCCGCGATTACCTTGGCAAAGTTGTCGGCCGAACGCTCGTAGTTCTTTTCCAGGAAGTACAGCCGGCCGATCTCCATCCACATCAGCACCGAGTCGGCCGAGGGCTTGCCAGTTTTTTCCTGGAGGAGCAGGGCCTTCTCGTACAGCCTGAGCGCGCGCTGCGACTGGCCATTTTCGGTCAGGTACATTGCCAGGCGGCGGAGCAGATTGGCGTCCGTCGGATCGCGCTCGGCCATCAGCAAGGCATAGCGAACGCCTTCTTCCTCCCGCTCGAGATTGAACGCCAGGGGGACGATCTCGCGGAGGGCGGCCGTGGCGGCCGGATCGAAGCGAAATGCCCGTTGATAGTTCCGCAGGGCCTCGGCGTAGTTCTGCTTCTGTTCGGCCACCCGCGCGGCAGCGAACAGGGCCAAAGCCTGGATGTGATCCTCCTCATCGTCACTACGCGGCCGGAGCGGCGTCAGCGGTTCGACCGCGTCGTCGAAGGGAGAGTCCGCGGGGACCGCCAGGTTCTTGGTTTCGGCTGGGGCGGCGGCGAGCGGAAGGGCCGTGGTGATGACCAGCAGCAGGGCCAAGGCCCACGAACTGAGCAACCGCGTGGGGCCGCTGTTCGACGAGGAGAGGGGGGCTCGGCGTGTCATGCCGTGGTTCTCGCGAGTTTTGCGGGGGCTGCGCAGCGGGGCAGGGGATTGCCGACGCGGGCCGGTTCCATTGTACCGGCAAGCGGTGTTCTGGGCAGGCAAGCGTCCGCCCATCGCCAGCCGTCTGCCCAGGTCGGGCAGCATTGGTCGCTAGCGAGGCTTTCGCTTGGCGAGCGCCTTGGCGGGGACTTTTTTCGCGGGCAGGGGTTTCTTCTTGGCCGGAGCGGCGGCCTTTTGCCGGTGGACGGCTTTTTCCGGAGCTTTTTGAACTTGTTTCTCCGCCGGCTTGGACTTCTTGCCCGCGGCGTCCTTCAGATCCTTGCCGTCCTTCTTTTTGCCGTCCAACCCCTTTTTGTGAGCGACGGGCGCCGGAGCGGGCTCCGGCGGCGGTTCCGGCGCCTTCTTGGACGCCCGTTTGGGAAACCGCTCTTTGGCGTCGGGAGCGATCGAGAGCAGCAACTCGCGGACGCTGTTGGAAAACGGCGAGGCGAAAAAGTCGGCTCCCAACTCGTGCAGCAGCGAGCCAAACTCCTGGCCTTTGCTCTTGGGAATGGCGCGTTCCATGCCGGGGACATTGCCCGACTCGGCTTCGGACTCGCTGATCACACCGACGACGTAGAGCGCGCCGAGCGTCCCTTTGTCGACGGGGATCGCGTGGCCGCCGAGCGCGGTCTGCGTCGCGTAGGCCACGACGAACGGCGTCGCGCCTTGCAGCTTCTGCATCCGCTTGACGGCTTCGCCGATGTTTTTCTTCTTGAGGTGCTCCAGATCGAACGAGTAGTCCGATTCGAAGACGCTTTGCAGAATGCCCTTGAGCCGCGCGGCCGCTTCGTGGGCGTCGGGCAGCATGCTCATGACTTCGGCGAGTTCCTTGACCGTGCTGACGCGGATCTCATTCCAGTCGAAGAAAGCCCGACGGACGGTTTCATAGGCCTGCACGGCCGTATCATGCCGGGCGTTTTCCAGCAAGGCTGCAAAGAGCAACGTATCCAGCAGCACGTGATCGCCCTTGGTGGGCGTGTGCTTGTAGGTGCGCTTGAGCACCTTGTGCGTTTTGTTCAGAAGTGATGCGCGGTTCGTCGTGCTCATGCCAGTCTCAACAGGGTCGCGGATTCGTGGGGTGGGATATTCTGAGCGGGCAGGTGGGAAATCGTGGTGATGCGTGTGCGTTTAGCGAGAGTCGTTCGATGGCTCGTCGTCGATCGCGTCCGTGTCCATCACGTCGCCGTCAGAATCGTCCTCGGGTTGTTCTTCGTCGTGGTCCAAGTCTTGATCATCCGCAAGCTGATCGTGGTGCTCAGCGTGGGCTGGGGGCAGCACGGATTGCAGAATCTGGCTGATCTCGATCGAACGTTTGACTCCCAAGTCTAGCACGAACGCCAGACGGGGGGTGTAGCGCGTGTCGATTCGTTTGGCGACCTTGGATTGCAAAAATCCCGCGGCATTTTGCAGTCCCCGCAGGCTAAGCTGCTGTTTCGTTTCATCCCCCATAACCGATACATGCACCTTGGCCTGCCGCATATCCGCGGAGACCTCGACATACGTTACGGTCACATCCTTCACTCGGGGGTCCTTGAGGTCCGTCAGAATCGCCATGCTGACGACCTCGCGGATAGCTTCGGCCGCCTTTTGCGTTCGTCTCGAACTCATGCCAACACTCACCCGTTCCGCCGCTTGATCCAGACCGCCAGCACTTCAGGACCCGCGCCGCACGTACGACGCCGGTCCGACGTGCCGTTAGAAGGTGCGGGCGAACTCCTCTACCTTGTACACTTCGAGAATGTCGCCTTCCTTGAGGTCGTTGAACCCGGCCAGCTTGATGCCGCATTCCAGGCCTTCGCGGACTTCGCGGGCGTCGTCCTTCTCGCGTTTCAGCGAATCCATCGCGTAGTCGCCGATGATTCGGTTGTCGCGAATCAGCCGCACGCGGCCGTTACGCTGGATCGTGCCCGAAAGCACGCGGCAACCGGCGATCGTGCCGACCCGGCTGATCGTGAACGTGCGTTGCACGAGGGCCCGGCCCATGTCGACTTCGCGCTGCTCGGGTTCGAGCATGCCTTCGAGCGCGGCCTTCAGGTCTTCGGTCAACTTGTAGATGATGTCGTAGCGGCGAACCTGTACGCCCCGGTCATCGGCGAGCGAGCGGGCGTTCTCGTCTGGCACGACGTTGAAGCCAATGATCACCGCGTCTGAAGCGTCGGCCAGGTGCACGTCCGCTACGGAGATGCCGCCGACCGTGGCTTGGAGCAACTTGATCTTCACCTCGGGGTGAACAAGCTTGGTGAGCTCCTTCTGAATGGCTTCGATCGAGCCGCGCACATCCGCCCGGAGGATGATATTGAGCGTCTTGACCTCTTTCTGGCCGAGGTGATCGAACAGGTTCTCCAGCGTGACGTGCTGGGGCTCCAGGCCGAGGGCGGCGCGACGGCTCATGCCTTCGCGCTTCTCGGCGATTTCGCGGGCCACGGAGATTTCCGGCAGCACGAAGAAGTGCTCGCCGGCCGCGGGCGCCACGTTGAGCCCGGTCACGTTGACCGGCATGCTCGGGCCGGCCGTCTGGTGCTGCTTTGTGGGTTTGAGCGTGTCGTACATGGCTTTGACGCGGCCATAAGCCGAGCCGCAAACCACGGCGTCGCCAACCTTGAGCGTGCCGGCCTGGACAATGAGCTTGGCCACCACGCCCCGGCCTTCGTGCAACTCGGCTTCGAGGCACGTGCCGCGAGCCGGGCGGTTCGGATTGGCCCGGTAGTCGCGCAGTTCGGCGATCGTGAGCAGGGTTTCCAGCAGGTCGTCCATACCGGTGCCTTGCGTGGCGCTGGTTTTGACGACTTCGGTGTCGCCACCCCATTCGCTGGGCAAGAGCTCCGCGGCGGCGAGCTGCTGGTAAATGCGCTGGACGTCCACGCCGGGCAGATCGATCTTGTTCAGCGCCACGACGATTGGCACCCCGGCCGCCTTGGCGTGAGAGATGGCTTCCTCGGTCTGCGGCATGAGTCCGTCGTCCGCCGCTACAACCAGCACGGCGATGTCCGTAACGTTGGCGCCACGCGCCCGCATTTCGGTAAACGCCTCGTGGCCCGGCGTATCGACAAACGAAATCTTGCGGCCGTCCTTCTCGATCTGATAGGCACGGATGTGCTGGGTGATGCCGCCGCTTTCGCCGCTGACCACGTTGATGCCGATAATCCGATCCAAGAGCGATGTCTTACCGTGATCAACGTGACCCAGGAATGTGATCACGGGCGGTCGTGGCTCGAGCAGGACGCCCTCTTCATCGTCACCACTGAGTCGAGCGAGCGTCTCCTCGCCGGCGTCAACCGCCTGCTTGAAGTCGACCTCGAGGCCGAGTTCGACGGCCAGGAGTTCGGCCATGTCGGGCTCGATCTCGGAGTTGATGTTGCCCATCGTGCCGAGTTGCAGCAGGTGGCGGAGCACCTGCTGGGCAGTGACCCCCACGGCTTCGGAGAAGCTGCGGACAGTGGCCGGAAACTGCACGGTGGCGCGACCTTTGCGCGGGGCGGCGGTATTCGTTCCGGTGCGCTTGGTGGGGCGGTAGGCACGAGATCGACGCGGCGCCGAGGCACCTTCTTCGTCATCTCCGCGGCGCGTCACGTTGGTCACGCGGCGGCGATTGAGCTGCCGCTGCTCGCGGCCGACCGGAGCCATTTCCTCGGTCGGAGCTGCGGCCGGACCGCCGCTCTTGGTGCGGCGGCCGCGGCCTGGTGCGGCGGGTTCCGCCGGCGGGGGCGCGGCGCCGCCTCGATCGCGCCGTTCGCCGCGACCACCTGGTGGGACCGGGCCGCGGGTGGGTTTCGGCGTGGTCTGCTCTTCCTGGTGACGCTTGTCCTGCGTCTTGCGCACGTGATCGATCAGCGGCTTGCTGCCGCCGCGATTGGCCGCCTTGATGGCGTCGATCGGCAGCCGCATGTCGGGCTTTTGAGCCTCGACTTCCTTCTCCGCCGCCTGCTCGGGCATCGTCACTTCCGGCATCGGCGCGAGCTTGATCGCGGCCGTCCGCGGTGGCGGCGAGGGGCGCGGGCCCACGGGCCTCGGCGCCGGCGCGTCGGGCTTCTTTCTGCCGAGCACCGGAACCTTGTCGGGCACCGTGCCTGTGGGAGCAATGTAGTCTTCGCGGCGCACGACATCAGGCCCTTCAGGGGCAGACGCGGGTGCGGGGGTCGAGGCGGGCGTCGACACCGGAACGGGCGCAGCAGGACGCGGTTTGGCGGGCTTGCCGCCGCCGGCGCCGCCGGCCAGGTACGCTTTGACGCGGTCGACCTCTTCATCCGTCAGGCTGGCAAGTGCCGAGCCTTTACCGGTCACGCCGGCGGCCGTGCAAATGTCGACCAGGACTTTGCTGTCGAGCTTCAGTTCTTTCGCCAAGGAATAGATACGAACGGGCAAGTTTTAGCCCTCCACTGCCGTGTCGCGACTGGCCGTTACGCCGGCCGGCCAGGACATCAATTGATAACCCTAATTCATGGACGAGTCTCCCCTATCACGTTGACCTCATCCTTCGTCCGCCGCGGGCGGCTCACTGCCTTCCGCTGCGGGCGAACTTTCCTCACTTTCAGTCGGCGGCAGATCGTCTGCCGCGGGGGCGGTTTCGCCGCGGGCCGCACGTTCGGCGGCTTCGGCTGCTTCGGCGGCCGCGGTGGCCGCGTCGATCCGCTCTTGTTCACGCTGGCGTCGGCGTTCGAGCGCGGCGGCCTGTTCGGCCTCTTGCGCCTTCGCTTCCGCTTGTTCTATGATCTGCGATGCCTGCTCTTCGGACAACTCGCCCATTTCCTGCAGGGCGTCCGGCTCGATGATCGAAAGGTCGTCGTACGACAGGAATCCCTCGCCCACCAGCCGCTCACTGAGGCTTTCTTCCACGCCCTCGAGCGAGGAAAACCCGACCACGGCTCGCTCAATCGACTCGTCGAGCTCTTCGCGGGTCATGATCTCGATGTCCCAGCCGCAAAGCTTGCTCGCCAGGCGGACGTTCTGCCCGCGGCGGCCGATGGCCAGCGAAAGCTGATCCTCGCGGACCAGGACGATTGCTCGACCCAGCATCTGGCAGAGGATGACTTCCTCGACCTCGGCCGGCTGCAAGGCGTTGGGAATCAGGACTTGCAGGTCGTCGCTCCAGCGGACGATGTCAATTCGCTCGCCGGCCAGTTCGTCGACGATGTTCTTAATGCGGTTGCCGCGGACACCAACGCAAGCGCCGACGCAGTCGACTCGCTGGTCGGAACTGCTCACAGCCACCTTGCTGCGGTAGCCGGGCTCGCGTGCCATGGCCCGGATTTCGATGACGCCATCGGCGATTTCGGGAATCTCCTGCTCGAACAACCGCTGCACGAGTTGCGGGCGGGTGCGGCTGAGGATGACCTTCACACGGCTGCCGGCCTTGCGGACTTCGAATACCGTGGCTCGCACGCGTTCGTTGGGATGGTGCGTTTCGCCGGGGATCTGCTCGCTGCGGGGGAGGATCGCCTCGACGTTGGTGAGCGAGACCGTGGCGGCGCCGCCTTCGTAGCGCTGGACCACGCCGGTGATCATCTGGCCGATCTGCTCGAAGTATTCGTCGTACAGGGCGTCACGCTCGGCTTCGCGGATCTTTTGGATCATCACCTGCTTGGCGGTTTGCGCGCCGATTCGCCCGACGGTTTCCTCGGGATCGAGAGGCGTGCCGTTGTGGGTGCCGCTGATCGAGCCGTCTTTGCGGTCGATGTTGACGACAATATCTTCTTCTTCGCCGTATTGTTTTTTGGCGGCAGACACCAGGGCCGCTTCGATCGCGGTAAACACGACCTCCTTGTCGACGTTCTTGTCGCGGTGGATCGCGTCGACGATTCGCAGCAGTTCGTTGGCATTCATGGTTGGTTCGATTCCCTCGGCTAAGCTCGAATTGTCGGGGCGAGGTCGCGAGGCGTGCCGTCACGTGATTGGCGGCCGACTCGGAAACTATCCCCTCGGCGAATTGTTAAACGTGAGTCTTCAGACGCTTACAGTCTCCACAAATAGGTCGAATCGGGGCGGGTTCGAATTCGGGGTCTCGTTTTCGTCCGTCGTGCCTCTTCGGTCCATCCGCTGCGGTCAAGCTCTTCGGCCGCTCGCTCCGCTTCCCGCTCCGGCGAGCAGGCTGTCGTTCGTCTCGCGGTCGAAAATGTGTAGTTTCCGTGGATCCAAGCTGACAAAGACCGTTTGCTCGGCATGCCACTCGGCCATCGGCTCGCCTTTACTCAGTACGTCGATTTCCTCATCCGAGTGCGGGTCGTGTTCCTTGCCGGGAGAAGCTTTTGCGACTCTTGCTCGCAGCTTCACCACGCTCGCGTCACCGAGCATTTCGACCAGGTCGACCATCGCTCTCAGTCTTCCCGGTGCCGGCTCGGCATGCACCTGGACGTCTTCAGGCCGCACACCCAACGTCACCGGTAACTTGTCCGTCTTTGACAAAAACTCGGTTAGTTCAATTTCAGCGAGCGACAGGGCTTCAGCGAGCGGTAGAGTCCAGTCACCGCGCCGAAACTGCCACTGCTGTCCGTTCAGCTCGATCACACCCTCCAGAAAGTTCATCGCCGGCGTGCCGACAAATCCCGCCACGAAGCGGTTGGCCGGCAGGCCGTAAACTTCCATCGGCGAACCGATCTGCTGTATCTTGCCTCTGTCCATCACCACGATGCGGTCGCCCAGCGTCAGGGCTTCGACCTGATCGTGGGTGACGTAAATCATCGTTGTCTGCAATCGGCGGTGGAGCTCTCGGAGCTCTCGCCGCATTTCCACCCGAAGCTTGGCGTCCAGGTTCGACAGCGGTTCGTCGAACAAGAACACGGCGGGGTTGCGGACGATCGCTCTGCCCAGAGCCACTCGCTGTCGCTCGCCGCCGGACAGTTGCCGGGGCAAACGCTGGAGCAGGTGTTCGATCCCCAGGAGCCGGGCCGCATCGTGCACCCGCTCGGCAATCGCAAACCGCCGCGCCGCCAACTCACGCTTGCTGGCCGCGGGCAAAGCCCACCGCCACCACTTCTGCCAACCACTCACGCCCTCGCGGAGTTCCAAGCCAAAGGCCATGTTCCGGTACACGTTCATGTGCGGATACAAGGCATAGTTCTGGAACACCATGGCGATGTCCCGACCTTTGGCCGGAACGTCGTTTACCAGGCGCTCGCCGATCGTGATCTTCCCCGCATCGGGCTCTTCCAGCCCCGCGATCAGCCGCAGGGTTGTGGTCTTGCCACAACCACTGGGTCCAACCAGCACGAGAAACTCGCGATCGATGACCTCTAAGTTCAAGTCCCGAACGGCCGCCGCACCCCCGGGATAAGTCCTCGACACGTTCTCGAGGCTGACGCCCGCCATTGACCTGCTCTGTAGGAGTGCGATCAGGGAGCGAATCCGGTATTCAGCGACAGGCTATTTGGCCGCGTGTTGCGCAGCCGCAAACCGCCGTCAGGAAACAGTTTCCACGTTGTCCGCCCCGCCGGTTTTGGCCTTCGGAGCGGCTTCAATCTTCAAAAATCGTTCCTGCGAAACCACTTACGATGAGTTCGCAATCCGGTAAACATACCGCCTTGGCCGGAGAGTGTCAAGCAGCGGAAGTCGGCCAGGGGAGGGTGGATCGCTGTGCCCGTGCGGCCTTGGATGCGGTCGACCGGCAAGCGATGAAGTGGCAAGAAAAGCTGGCCCTGTTGCCGAGGGGACGAGGCAACCAGGCCTGCCAGCAGGAGACTTCGGGAAGAACTACTTGGGGCTATTCATCTTTGCTCTCGGACGGTTTGTCGTCGTCCGAATTCTTGTCAGCCTTCTTGTTGTCAGCTTCCTGGGAGTTGCCGGCTTTTTGGCCGCGCTCACCTTTGCTGCGACGCTTTTCGCCCGGCTTGTCGCGATCGCCGTCCTGCTTGGCACGGTCGTGCGCGCGTTCACCGTGGTGTCGCTTCTTGAAGCCAGCCGGGTGCATCCGCGGCGGACGACGCTCACCGTGTTCGCGGTTGATGCCCGGGCCGTCTTCGCGATGGCGCTCGATGTGACAGGCGAAGTGCGGAGGCCTCGGTCCGCCTAAGCCGTCGCTCATCCGGCGTTCAACTTGCCCGTGACCTTCGCCGTGACCGGGCCGCGGGCCACGGTGATGCGAGGCGACGTGCCCACGATGCCAGCCATGTTGGGGCCGCACGCTGAACTTCTGGCCCGCCCCGCCCCAGTTGCCATGAGCGAACCGAGCGTCGTGCTGCCGATGCTGTCCGTGCCCGCGGTGGGCAAAGTGATGCAGACCACGAGGTCCTCGGTGGCGGGGGCCAGCGTGCGAGAACGAGCGCGGGCCGTGCTGCGCGCCCATCGCCAGGGCCACGCGATTCCAGGCTTGCCGGCGAGCGTCGAAGCCCGGGCCAAAATGGCGGCCGGGACCGAAGTGAGGCCGCGAGTGCGGCCCGTGTTGGGCGAAGTGCCGACCGTGAAACTGGCCGCCAAACTGCGGCCGCTGGCCGTGGTGAGCGAATCGGGCAGGTGGATGACGGTGGGGACCGCGCTGGGCAAGGCCATGCTCGGGCCCGCGGCGGTGATGGCCGTCACGGTGTTGAGCATGTTGCGCATGTCGGTGATGCGCGTGCCGGGCCTGCGGACGGCGACCGTGATGCCGCGCGGCATGTTCGCCGCGCCCACGGTGTCTCGCATGTCTGGCAAGATTTTTCTTCGAATTGCTGGAGCGATTTGCCTTATTCTTGTCGCCGTCCTGCTGCTTCTGGCCTTCCGTCTTTTCTGCCTGACCATCGCCGGACTCATCTTCAGGGGATTCGTCGGCAGTCAGAACCGTGGTCACTGGCTCGCGGCGGAAGCTGGCATCACCAGCGCCGCGCCGGCCGCGTCCTGGCCCTCGTCCGCCGGGTCCTTCGAGTTGCCCCTCGAACTTCTTGCCTGTGAGTTCGCCCCAATGGGTCTTCTGCTCGTCGGTCAGCAATCCCTGCAGCTTTTCCTCGGTTGCCTGGCGAACGGCCTGCATCTTGCGGAAGGCCTCGGCTCGATCGCCATCGGCGCCTTGCATCAGCGAGCGCATTTCTTCGCGGATGGCCGACTGGACCTCTTCGATTGATTTCTTTTGCTCGTCCGTAAGGGCGAGCTTCTCGGCCACCTCGGGGCTGGCGAGCGCGGCCGGGCCGGCGACCTGGAGCGAGATCTGTTTGAGTCGCGTGCGCTGCTCGTCGTTCAGAATCGTGTCGACGGCCTTCTGACCGGCTTCACGGCTTTCGCTGAACCTCTTCATTCGCTCTTCGCGGCTGGCGTCGCGGAGACCCGAGGCGCCTGCACGCTGTTTGGCGGTGAACTCTTCAACTTGCTTGACTTGTTCTTCGCTGAGTTTGAGATCCTCTTGCACGGATTGTTGGCCGAGCAGCATGGCGCCGCTGGGGCTGCCGCCAAGACCGCGAGGGCCGAGTCGCTCGCGCTGCTGAGCCAGCGCGGCGGATGTCATCGCGACGAGCGCGGCGAACAGGAATAGCTTGGGGACGCTCCGCATGTTTACCTCTCCTGGTTGGTTCAACGATCCGATCGCCGCAGAAGCCGCGGGCAGCGCACTGGTCCGGCGGGCCGTGTGCCTCTAAGAGATGAAACCGCTCTGGCGCGGGCGAGTTCCGCGCGCAGCGTGCAGAAACCGCCTGCGCGGTCCGGCGATTCCGGTCGAGAACAATGCCAGCACACGGCAGCAGCGAAGCTAAGTCGAGACCTTAATCTCCGCTTAAGCTTCTAGCCGCTGAAGGCGGAGACCAGGATGGCGCTGGCCTGTCCCTGGGGCGTGACGTTCACGTTCAGGAAGCTCGCGCCAGGGCTGTCTCCGTCGCGGCACACCGCCAGCTTGCACTTGGGATCGGGCGTGTCGTAATTGAGCACGGGGAACAGCCGCTGGTGCTCAAGCGAAAGCACGCTGGCGATCATTTCGATCAGGCCGCCGCCCGCGCCCAGGTTTCCGAAGTAGCTTTTGGCCGCCGCGATCGGAAGCTTCGCCGCGCCATCGCCGAACACGTCGTGGATCGCGCGGGATTCTTCCTCATCGCAACTGCGCGTGCTGAGGCCATGCGCGTGCAAGTGGCCGACGTCGGCCGGCTTGCGATCGGCATCGCGGAGTGAAGCGGCCATCACATTGCGAAGCGCGGTTTCGCGGTGCGCGATGCCGCTCAAGTCGGCCACTGAGCTGGAAGCCGTCCCGAGCACTTCGCCGTAAATCTTCGCGCCGCGGCGTTTGGCCGATTGTAGTTCCTCGAGCACGACCGCGCCCGCGCCTTCGCCCAGCACCATGCCCTCGCGATTGAGATCGAACGGGCGGCTGGCCTTGGTCGGCTCAACGCCGTCGGCGGCGACCTCTTCCTGCGTGAGCGAGTGGACCATCTTCATCGGATGGATGCGGCTGCCGGTCGCGCCGGCGACCATGATGTCGGCGCTGCCGCGGAGGATCGTGCGAAAGGCTTCGCCCGCGGCCGCGTTGGCAGATGCTTCGCGCAAGGTGAGCGAATTGTTCGGGCCGCGCAGATCGTTGTAGATCGCTAGGTGGCTGGCCGGCATGTTCGGCAGGTACTTGAGCAGCCACAGCGGCGTGAGCTGCTGCATGCCTTCGCTGGCCCAGCGCGTGAAGTCGAAGTTTCCTTCTTCGTCGATGCACTTCATGATGCCGGCGGCGAAATCGTCCGGCAGCGTGAGCATGTAGTCGCTGCCAAACAGCACGCCGATCCGTTCGGGATCGACACCATCGGCGGCATCAAGCTTGGCGTCAGTCACGGCGCGCTGCGCTGCGGCGACGCCCATTTGCGTTTCGCGACACATCACCTTGAGTCCCTTGCGGATGGCCTTTTTCCGTTCCGCGTCGAGCGGGCCGAAGTCGTCGATCGAGCCGGTGAATTCGCGAGCCTCGGCGGCGAACTTCGTCGGCAGATACTGCGTGTTGATGGCCGACAGCGGCGCGACGCCGCTCTTGCCGCTGGTCAGCCCCTCCCAGAGCGAGTCGAGCGTCATGCCCAGAGGGCTGATAACGCCCATGCCGGTAATCACTACCCGCCTTGTCGTATTCATGTACACGGTTGACGCACTCCTGAAAAGGTTCCGGCCGTTGCAGAGATTCGCGCGAACGAACTCGCCGAAGGTAGTTTGCCAACGGCTGGTCTCTGTTGGTTCCGGCGGCCTGGGAGGGGACACGGCGAGCCGGACGACGTCGTTCGTAACTCTCTTGGCGACTCGATGAGGACCCTAAGTTTATCGTGATCGGTAATGATTGGCGAGCGAGGCTACACGGTCGCGCAAGGCTCACGCGGCGAACGGCACCCTGCTGTCAGGGTGCTCTCAGTATCGGTTCTGGTACAAGCTGGCTTCGCGCTGGGCCGGCAATGCCGAAGGCTGAACGCCAACCTTGCCACGCGACTCGACGAAGATCAGCATCTCGGCCCGCGGCGGACCCGACAGCAGCGGCACGCTGAGCGTGCCCGAGGCGTCCGGAATCGGCGCGGGACCGACTCCCAAGCTGATCAACAGGACCTGGTCGGTCGGCCAGCGGAAACGCTCGTGCAGCCGGATGCTGATGCCCTGGCTGACTTCGACTTTCTGACGCTGCCGGGGCGCGGCCGTGGTCGGCACGTCGATCATGACTGGCACCATCTTTTCGACCTGGTCGACGTCGCAGCGAATTACCGCATCGACCACCGTGCCGTCGATCGAGAGCAGGGGGTTGAACTCCAGCTTGAAGCCCTCGTCAAACTGGCCCATCACTGGTTCATAGCCAGGCCAACTGCCGTCGGCCTTCAGGATGACGTCGCGAACATAGTTGCGGGTCTGATTGGCCGAGACTTGTTTTGACTGGCCGTTGTTGACCATCAGGTGCGGCGTGCCGTGCTCGCGAAAGTCGCTGCGGCGGCGCAGATCGGCCACCATCAGGGCAAAGTCTTCTTTGGCCATCAGCCAGGCCGACGTGCCCTGACTCTGCGTGGCCACGGGGTGCAGCACCGTGTGATGCTTCGAGCGCCAGTCGGGACTGCCGAGCGTGACCACCCGCATGCCGAACACGTGCGACTCGGCTTCGGAGTTGACGAAGCGATCGACGATATCCTGCACGACGGCCTGCATTGGCGGCGTGTGATAGACGATCACCCGTCGGCTGTCGACGCTGAGAATTCCCAGCGGAGTGCCGTGCCAGGCTTCGTAACCGGTCTCGCGCAGAATCCAATCGAGAATAGCCTGCTCGGGCTTTACGGTTGAGCTGACGCGGGCGGTGTAGGGAGTGATGTCGTACTCGCGCCATTCCTGGCCGGCGTCGTTGGGGAGCGTGCCGGGGCCGGCGCTGACGCGCGCGATCGGCTCGCGAGCGCGAACGGGCATGGCGGGTGTTTGCGGGGCGGCGCCCTGCGGAATGGGGCCTTGGGGAATGGTGCCTTGAGTGAAGGTTGCCGGCTGACCGGCCGGAAGCTGCGCGGTGGGGAGCGGTTGGATCGGCGGCTGTGAAACGGGCGCGAGCGTGCCGCTGGTGCGGACCACGCCGCCGGGCGAGCGCCACTTCATGCCGTCGGCGTCAGTCGAGAGTTGCTGCGCGCCGCCGACTTGCGCGCCGGTGGGCGCTGCAGCGGGTTGGGCCGGAAGCGGGCGCGGCGGAACTTGCGCGCGGGCGATGAGCGCCGTTAGCGCGCACAGGGCAAGAAACGTAATCGAACGCAGAATGAAACTTCTGGCACGCATCGCGTGTGGCCTCCCTGGCCTCAACTGCCGAGCCGACGCTCAGAACGAATCGGTGAGCACCGTCGCCTTCGTTCCTAATAGGGGCGGGAAGTATAGGAAGCATCGCGGAGAGCGGCAATAGCGGTGGAGGGGAGTGCAGAAGCGGATGGCAGCCCGATTGGGATTACCGCTGGCGGCTTAGCTAGCAGACCGCCGCGAGAGCCGTTCTATGCCTTGCCGTTGCGCACGCGGCCGATCAGGACCGAGGCGTTGTGGCCGCCGAAGCCGAAGCTGTTGCTCAGTGCCGCGTTGATCGCCCGCTGGCGGGCGGTATTCGGCGTGTAGTCCAGATCGCAAGCCGGATCGGGATTTTCCAGATTGATGGTCGGCGGAATCGTGTTGTCGCGGAGCGTGAGCACGCTGAGTACCAATTCGATGCCGCCGCTGGCGCCCAGCGAGTGGCCAAGCTGGCTCTTGTTGCTCGAGATGCTCAGCTCGCGGGCGTGCTCACCAAAGACGCTCTTGATGGCGGCCGTTTCGGCCTGATCGCCCAGCGGCGTGCTGGTGCCGTGAGCATTGATGTAGGTGACGTAGGTCGGGTCGACCTGGGCGTCTTGCAGGGCCCGCTTCATGGCTCGCGAAGCGCCCAGTCCGCTTTCGTCGGGCTGCGTGATGTGGCCGGCGTCGGCGCTGGCGCCATAGCCGAGCACCTCGGCATAGATCCTCGCGCCGCGCTGCCTGGCATGTTCGAGCTCTTCGAAAACGAGCATGCCGGCGCCTTCGGACAGCACGAAGCCGTCTCGCTCGCGGTCGAATGGTCGGCTGGCGCGGGTCGGCTCTTCGTTCCGCTCGCTGAGGGCCCGCATGTTGGCAAACCCGCTGATGCCCATCGGCGTGATCGCGGCTTCGCTGCCGCCGGTGACCATGATGTCGGCTTCGTCGTACTGGATCGCCTTGAAGGCATCGCCGATGGCGTTGGTGGCGCTGGCGCAGGCCGTGGCCACGGCATAGTTCGGTCCGCGGAGGCCGAACTCGATCGAGATCTGACCGCTGGCGGCGTTGAGCATCAGCTTGGGAATCGTGAAGGCCGAAACCTTGTCGGGACCCTTGTGCAGGAGCCGCTCGACCTGGGCTTCGATTTCATGCAGTCCGCCGATGCCGGAGCCAAGAATCACCCCGGCGCGAAAGGGATCGATCGTGCTGAAGTCGATGCCGCTATCGCGCACAGCGTCGATGCCGGCCACCATGGCGAATTGCGTGAAGCGGTCGATTCGCTTGGCATCTTTGGCCGACATATAGTCGCCGGTGGTCCAATCGTAGATATCGCCTGCGAAGTGGACCTTGTGGCCGGTGGTGTCGAATTGCTTGATCCGATGGACCCCGCTCTCGCCGGCCAACATCCGCTTCCAGAGATCTTCGACCTGGCAACTGAGCGAGGTGACCACACCCAGTCCGGTGACAACGACGCGCCGTTTCATGAATCCCTACTTACGGCCCAGAGGACTTACCGACCTCCCCCTATACCCCAGAGTTGAAGCGCCCCCGAGTTGCAGGTGGTCCGGCACTTCAGTTGTCTGGCGCTAAGACTGGGAAGCCTCGATAAATGAGATCGCCTGACCGACGGTCTGAATTTTTTCAGCCGCGTCGTCGGGGATCGTGATATCGAACTCTTCTTCGAGTTCCATCACTAGTTCGACCGTGTCCAGCGAATCGGCGCCCAGGTCGTTAACGAACGAGGTTTCGGGGGTGATTTTTTCTTTATCCACGCCCAATTGCTCGGCCACAATGTCGATCACACGTTCTTGAACTGACGCCACCTTCACGATCCTCCAACTGAATTCATATGTATATCTATAGGGGTGTGGCAAGCCTGCTAGCAGGTCCCCGACACGCCCGGGCCAAACACCACAAAAAGGCCCCGGCTAAGATGGGCCGCGCGCCCTTAAGGCGAAGACTCGCGGCGGCTTAGGCGGAACTTGCTGACACAAAAATAGAGGATTTCCATAAGACAGGTCAAGATAGAAAGTTTCCGGCAGAGTGTCTATCCCACCGTGCCCCGGTCATCCCTGGCTGGGCACTACAGACAGTTGCCGCTCGTCGGCAACCGGTCACGGGTCTTTTCGCGCCAAATCGCAACTGCTTGGGCATCTCTTCGCTCGAAACGCCACAGACTGCCAGAGTTGACAATCGATCAGGCCACCAGCCCCCCGTCGACCGTGAGCGTCTGGCCGGTAATGTAACTGGCCGAAGCGCTGGCCAGAAACAGGACCGCTCCGGCGATGTCATCCACGTGGCCTAATCGCTTCGCCGGAACCCGCTTCTTGACCTCGTCCAGGACGACCGGTCCGAGGGCCTCGGTCATCTCGGTTTCGATGAAGCCGGGCGCCACGGCGTTGACCGTGACCTTGCGGCTGGCAAGTTCCTTGGCCACGACCCGGGTCATGCCGATGACGCCGGCCTTCGAGGCGGCATAGTTCGCCTGCCCGGGGTTGCCCATGATACCCGAGACACTCGAGATATTGATGATCCGGCCGTAGCGGCCCTGCATCATCGGCCGCGTCACGGCTCGGGTGAACAGGAACGTACCGCGGAGGTTCGTCTGGATCACGCTGTCCCAATCGTCGTCGGACATCCGCGGGATGAGCGTGTCGCGGGTGATGCCGGCGTTGTTCACGAGGATATGGATTTTGCCCCACTTCTCGGCCACTTCGTCGACGACCTTCTGCACGCTCTCGCCGCTGGTGACGTCGCATGAATAGGCCGCGGCCGTGCCACCGGCGGCTTCAATGGCCGCGACCGTTTCGGCCAGCTTTCCGGCGTTGCGGGCCACGCAGGCGACCTTTGCGCCGCTGCGGGCCAGCATGACGGCAATCGCACGGCCAATGCCTTGCGAAGCGCCCGTGACGATGGCGACTTGATCTCTGAGATCGACTTGGATGCCGTGTTTGGGAGCTTCCGTCTCGGCCATAGTTCACTCCGTGATGTTCGTTCTGCGGCGGAATATGCGTTGGATTACGACAGGCGTGAATGCCGGAAATCCTAGCCCGACGTGGACGCCGGGGGAATAACAGTTGGGCGCCCTGGCAGCGAGCCGATTAATCGAGCGCGCCCTGGCAGGCGACCTTGCGATCGATGCGCTTGAGCAGGCCGCGCAGCACACGCCCGGGGCCGACCTCATAGAATTGGTCGTAGCCGCCGGTGAGCAGGTTGCGCATCGATTCCTCCCAGCGAACCGGCGAAACGATTTGTCGCACGAGCAGTTGTCGGATCTGGTCAGGGTCGAAGTGCGCGACGGCGTCGACGTTAGAAATCACGGGAATCGAAGGGCGGTCGATCCGCGTGGCGGCCAGGGCCTCGCGCAGGCGCTCGACGGCCGAATCCATGATCGGCGTGTGGAAAGCGCCCGCAACTGCCAGGGGGACTGCTTTCATCGCACCGGCCGCGACGGCCAGTTCGGCCACCCTTTCGCAGGCTCTGTTGGTGCCCGAGACGACGATATTGCCGGGGCACAGCATGTTGGCGATCTGCAGGATCTCGCCTTGGCGGGCCTGTTGGCAGAGTTCCTCGACTTGTGGCAATTCGAGCCCCAGCACGCTGACCATGCCGCTGGGCGTGTTGTCGGCGGCGTCCTGCATGGCGGCGCCGCGAATGGCCACCAGCCGCAAGCCCTCTTCGAAATCGATCGCGCCGGCAAAGACCAGCGCGGTGTACTCACCCAGGCTGAGCCCGGCCGTTGCTTCGCAGGAGAGCACTACCTCGGGCGAGCGATCGCGGAGTTGTTCGATGGCAACGAGGCTCGTGACGAATAGTGCCGGTTGGCTGATCGCGGTTGAGTCAAGTTCCTCGGCGGGACCTTCGAAGCAGAGCTTGGCCAACTCGTAGCCCAGGACGCTGGCGGCGCGCTCGTAGAGTGCGCGCGCGGCGGGTAGCGACTCGGCGGCCTGCTGCCCCATGCCGATGAACTGCGCGCCCTGTCCTGGAAAAAGAAACGCGATCTTGCTCACAAAGGAGACTCCCGCACCGGACGTTGCAGCCCACCCGAGCGCTTTCGGAAAGCATGCGGCGCTGAATAGTGCCGCACGGTGGGGCGTATTATTTCGGGCCGGCCGCTACGCGCCAATCGACTGAGACGCTTCCGCGAATGGACGAAAGCCTGTCTCGCGGATTTTACCTGGCGGATTACTCGGTGGCGCTAACGACGACCCGGCCCATGTAATGGCCGCAGTTGGGGCAGACCCGATGCGAGGGCACCGCGGTGCTGCACTGGGGGCAGTATTCGAGCCGCATCGGCTTGATGGCGTTGTGGGCCCGGCGGCTACCGCTGCGGGCGTTGGAGCTTTTACGTTTAGGTACGGCCATGGTTCTTACACCTGAAGGGGGCGAGGCCGGCTGCTGGCCTCAAGCCCTGAGAGGGTCACTTGTTACGGTCGAAGGCAAACGGACCATCCTACGCGAGTGTCGGCGGGGGTGTCAAGCGGAAGAGGCGGTTCCGTTTTGACGCCGCCACCGCATGCTGTTGATTTCGATTCACGTGATAGGATTGAACGTGGAAGTCGTGATCCGGTCAAAAGTTAGTTGGTTTCATCGGTTCCAGGTTAAGGTCGCTTCGTCGAGAACGTAGCCAAGTGAGCAGAGTCGGACAGCATGCTGGATTTCCGCAAACACAGACGACCGCCCGCTGGGCTGCCCGTGCCCCGATTCTTGCTCATGCTCATCGGGCTGGGTGTATTCCTGTTTATCGTGACCTGGTGGTCCAAGCCTGTGGGAAACGTGCCGGTCGCGCCCGGACCCGCTGAGGATCGCACGGCGGCGTTTCTAGGCGAGGAGGCCCCCGCCGGCGGCTCCGAAACGGACACCGAGCAGGTTGCGCAAGCGGTCGGCGGAGACGCATACTTCCCCGGCGTCCACGCGCAGTACTTGGATGCCGTACGCGATGACACCCCGTTCCGCTCGCCCGAGAGCGATGCCTGGTTTCACTTGTTCGAACTGCTCGAGAAGAACACGGATGAGCGTTTGGCCCAGGGCTCGAGCGGACCGGTCGGTTACTTGCAGCTTGAGCGGCAGCCGCAGGCTTATCGCGGCCGGCTGGTGACGGTGTCCGGTACGGTGCGAAGTGCCAAGGAAGTCGCGGCGCCGGAGAACTCCTATGGCATCGAGCGGTACTACCAGGTCTGGCTGCAGCCGCTCAGGAGCGATCCGGAACTGATCGTGGTCTATGTGCTGCACTTGCCGCTCGACTTTCCTGTCGGAGAGGCACTCGATGAACCGGTGTCGGCCACGGGCTTTTTCTTCAAGCGCTGGGCATATCCGTCCCGGAGCGGCATCCTGACCGCGCCGCTGGTGCTCGCTCGTTCGATTCAATGGACACCGGCTCCACCGGCTGCGCCGACGGGCTCGTCAGAGGAGCAGGCCCTGCTCGCGGCCGCGGCGGCTGCGGTCATTGCGTGGTGCTTCGTGATTTGGGTCTGGCGCCGGAGCCGGCGTCGCCGGTCGGCAGAAGTGCAGACCGACGTGAAGCTTGATGTGCAGGCGCTGGCGGACGGCGCGAACCGGAATCCTCCATCCTGAAAGGCTTCAGCCGCGATGCAACGACGATGCAGACTGATGATTTGCCTGCTCTCGGCAAGCGCGATCCTGGTGTTATCGACACTGAGCAACCCGAGCGCGCAGGCTCAGGAGTCGCCGGCTGCTGCGCCTGCAGAGCGGGGCGAGATTGCTTCCGATGATAAGCTTGAAGCGAAGGAAGATGCTCGCGAGCGATTGCGTGAGAGCCTTGAGCTGCTCGGATTCGACGCGGCATTTTTCGAGAGTTTTAAGGAAGGTGAGCCACTCGACGAAGGCGAACAGGCCAAGCTCACGAAGCTCTTGCAAGGACTGCCTCGGATCCCCAAGTTCCTCTTGCTCGAGGCCGCGGGTAGGCAGGCGAGCCTTGAGCCGGCGTCGCTCGAGCATTCGACCGAGCGCGGACAGGCGTACGGCTTGCGGGTGCTGCTCAGGCGCGTCACGCGCGAAGAGGTGCCGCAGGCGCTGCGCGACAGCTTGGGGTACGACAACTACTATCGCTGTGAGGCCGAGACCCTCGCGCGGCGGATGATCATCCTGGCCCGCCAGGTTCCGCGCGACTGGAAACTCGATCAACCTTTGAACCAGCAAGCCAGCGCGATCGCGATTTATATCAAACGCTTGCCGAGCGACGCGCTTCCCGCGGATGGCGCTTCGGAAGAGGAGACTCCCGTTGTGCTATTCGCCGCAGATCGGGTCGCCTGGCACCCGCCGACGCTGCTTGCGCACCTGGGCGTCGACTACGGCCTGTTCGATGGTGTCGAAGATCGGGCGCCGCTCAAGGAACGCGAGATCTTCTATCAGATGCTGGCGGCGGCGGGCAACATGTCGCCGCAGTATCTGGACCATCAAATCAACCGCCTGCTGGAATCGCAACTCGAAAGGCAGGAGCGGCTGGCGCGCAATCCCGACTTGCCGGCCAAACAACGGGACGCGGCTCAACGGGCGCTCGAGCGCGCGCGGGCCGGCGCTTCGGACGTCGTGCCCCTGTTCAATGAATCGGCGCGCATGCGCGGCGAGTTCGTCGTCTTGCGTGGAGAAGCACTGCGGGCGATCGAGATCCGCGTCGAAGATCCACAAATCCGGCGGCGATTTCACATCGATCACTACTTCGAGGTGGAAATAGTGACGCCCGACTCGCAGAACAATCCGATCGTGTGTTGCCTGGCAGACCTGCCGCCGGAGATGCCGCTGGGAGAGTCGATTCACGTGAGCGTGCGCGTGGCGGGCTTCTTTCTGAAGTCCTATGCCTTCGAAACACGCCGCTCGGCCACGGCAACGACGGGCGAGAAGCCGCAGAGACAGTTGGCGCCATTGATTGTCGGGAAGACGCTGTCGGTCATCCCGACGCCAAAGTTCGGTACGCCGACACAAAGCCTCACGTTGGCTGCCGGTGTGCTGGTGGTGATGACAGTGTGCGGCGCGTTTATGTGGCACATACGCCGAGCGGATCGCCGCGCCGAAGCGCAGCTCCGCCTCCGCCGCGAGTCGCTGCCGGAAACCGTTTCGGTTGCTGAACAGCCGAGTCCGGGTGCGGGCAAGTCCTGACCCACGCGTTGCTTGCCGTATCACGGGCTGCCGGCCGAGGTAATACCCGCCAGATTCTGGGCGCGCCTTTTGCTACGCCCGCGCGGGCGGAAGCGCGGGCGTGGGCGCCGCGGCAGGCGACCTACTTGACTTGCCGCACGTGATGCCGATACTCAAAAACTCTGGTTCATTCATCGACATTCAAGCTTCATGGCCGGAGCGAGCAATTCCCCCGGCCGGTGAGAGCTCAGCTACCTCTTGAAAGGAGCGCGTCACTCGAAATGAGTCGTCCTAAAATCAGCATTATCGGAGCGGGCAACGTGGGCGCGACAACGGCTCACTGGTGCGCCGCCGCCGAATTGGGCGACATCGTGCTTCTGGACATCCCGCAGGTCGGCGACATGCCCAAGGGCAAGGCGCTGGACCTGATGCAGGCCTCGCCGATCATGGGCTTCGACTCGAAGATCATCGGCACCAACGACTATGCCGACACAGCGGGCAGCAGCGTCATTGTCATCACGGCCGGTATCGCTCGCAAGCCGGGCATGAGCCGCGACGATCTGTTGGGTACGAACGCCAAGATCGTGGGTTCCGTGGCGGCCGAAATCAAGGCCACGAGCCCCGAGGCAATCATCATCGTGGTCAGCAATCCGCTGGACGCGATGGTGCAGCGGGTACAGCAGGTGAGCGGTTTTCCACAGAAACGGGTGTTTGGGCAGGCGGGCGTACTGGACACGGCCCGCTACCGCACGTTCCTGGCGATGGAGCTGGGCGTCAGTGTCGAGGACATTACGGCCCTGTTGATGGGCGGTCACGGCGATACGATGGTGCCGATGCCCAGCTGCACCTCGGTGGGGGGCATTCCGGTCACGCGGCTGATCGATCCCAAGCGATTGGAAGAAATCGTCGACCGCACTCGCAAGGGGGGCGCCGAAATCGTGGGCCTGCTGAAGACGGGCAGTGCGTACTACGCCCCGGCCGCGGCCACGACGCAGATGGTGGAAGCCATCGTGCGCGACAAGAAGCGGCTGATTCCGGTCGCCGCGTATTGCGACAACGAGTATGGGGTGGGCGGGTATTACGTGGGTGTGCCGGCGATCGTCGGCGCGGGCGGCGTGGAACGGATCATCGAGCTGGACTTGGAACCTCAGGAACAAGTGGATTTTGACAAGAGCGTGGTCGCGGTGAAGGAACTCGTCGCCGCGATGAACAACTTGTCGCTGTAATGCGGCGGTGTGCTCCGTTGGCACGCAACCGGCGTGATGGCGTTGCTAGCACCGGGGTACGCGAAAGTGCCTGCCGTTGACAGCAAAAATACATCGGAGTAGAGTCCCCGGCTCCGGAGCGTTTTTTGTAAGCGTGCCGGTTTTGTGCTTGGCAGTTGGCGCAGCGGGCAGTTGGGTGGCAATAGGAGACAGTTTGGTGGCATTCGGCGAACGATCCGGAAACTGTTCGGGCTGAACGAATCTCGCCATGGTTCATACGATTGTGTTGCGAGTGCTTCCGCGCATGATGTTATTTGTGGCTGCGGTTGCCTTGCCCAAGACTGCCGAATCTGAGATGCCGGCGGATCTCTCCGCCGAGCTTGCCATCGCGGCCCCGGCGCGTGAGTGGCGAACCATCGTGCTCCACCACTCGGCTACTGAGCAGGGGGACGTCGCTTCGATTGACGCCGTGCACCGCCAGCAGAAAGACTCGGCCGGAAATCCCTGGCTCGGGATCGGCTACCACTTTGTCGTCGGCAACGGCCAGCGGATGGGCGACGGCGAAGTCCGCGCCACGTTTCGCTGGCGCGCTCAGATGGCTGGCGCGCATGCCGGCCGGCGCGAGCAGAACGAACACGGGATCGGTATCTGCCTGATTGGCAATTTCGAGAACACGTCGCCGACGCCCAAGCAGGTTGCCGCCCTCACGGAACTTTTGAAGAGTTTGAGCACGCGCTATGCGATCACCCGCACGCACGTGCTTCGCCATCAGGATGTACGTTCCACGCTTTGTCCTGGCCGTTTGTTTCCCTGGGAGCAGATGCTTGCCACGGTTCCCGTCGCGGCTGCAGCTGTAAAGCAAGTGCCGGAGGAGCACGACTCCTGATCGCCCCTGGAATTGACCCGCTTTGGGCCAGTCACGCCCGAGTGACTCGCCGCTCACCCCGCTAGCGAACTTGCAATGAACCGAATTAACGATCTCGTCGACGACGAGCTACAGCTTGGCCAATTCGCTCCGAACACGGTGCCCGCGGATTCGGCCACGTCCGGCGGCGAGCTTCCGCATTGCCTGTTTCTGCCACAACACTATGAAGTCAATTACTCCTACCCGCTGATCGTCTGGCTGCATGGCGCGGACGATGACGAGCGGCAGGTGAACCGAATTGCTCCGCTGGTGAGCCTGCGCAACTATGCCGCGATTGGTCCGCGCGGCACGGTCGCGTGCCAGCAGGCCGGCTATCGCTGGTCGCAGAAGATGGAGCATATCGCGGCGGCCGAAGAGCGCGTTTTCAAGAGCATCTGCATTGCCAGCCGTTGGCTGAACATTGCTCCGACCAGAATCTATCTCGCCGGCTACGGTTGCGGTGGGACAATGGCTCTCCGGCTGGCGCTGGCGAATCCCGGCAGGTTTGCTGGAGTGCTTTCCATCGGCGGCGGACTGCCGACCACGCTGCGGCCGCTCGCGCGGTTCGACGAGCTGCGCGGAACAAAGATATTTCTAGCCACGGGCCGCCACAGCGAAGCCTATCCCGAGGCGGCGGTCTGCCGCGACCTGCGGTTGATGCATGCGGCGAACATGGCGGTCAACTTGCGGCAGTATCCCACCGGCGACGATGTGACCACCGACATGCTGGCCGACATGAACCGCTGGATCATGGAGCAGATCGCCACGGCCACGCCGGTCGAAAGCGACGAACACAGCCACCGTCGGTAGGGCGGCACGATCCAGTCCTGGCTGCCATGAGGTGCGAACCTCGCACATGCGATTTCTCGCTCTTATGCTGCGCACTTCGCTCGCTTGTAGGTCGCAGACGTTTCTGGTCCAATGGCTCGCTAGGAGTTCGGACAAATAAACTGCACGAATGCGGACATCAGGACGATATGGCCAAGTTGTGGCGAATACATCCGCATGATGCCGCGCGAATCGCGGCGCTCGAACGGTCGGCTGGTGTGCCTGCCGTCGTCGCCCAGCTCCTCTGTTGCCGCGGGATTCACGACGCCGAGCAAATCCGTGAGTTTCTCGATCCCAAGTTGAGTCAGCTGCGCGATCCGGAGCTCTTGCCGGGTCTTCCGAATGCGGCCGATCGCATCACGGCGTCGATTCGCGCCGGCCGGCGAATCGTGATCTATGGCGATTACGATGTCGACGGCATGAGCGGCACGGCGATCCTGTTTCTGTGCTTGCGGCTGCTTGGCGCCGAGGTGAGCTACTATGTGCCCAACCGCGTCGACGAAGGGTACGGCCTGAACTGCGAAGCCCTGCAGACTTTGGCTTCGCGCGGAGCGCAAACGGTCATCACCGTTGACTGCGGCGCGGCGAGCGTCAAGCAGGCGGAAACGGCGCGCGGCCTGGGCCTGGAACTGTTCATTACCGATCATCACCACTTCGCCGAGCGGCTGCCCGAGTGCGATGGGCTGGTGCATCCGGCGTTGCCGGGCGCAAGCTATCCGTTCGCCGGTTTGTGCGGCGCGGGGGTGGCGTTCAAGCTGGCCTGGGCGCTCTGTCAGCGCGCGAGCCAGGCCAAGAAGGTCAGCGACCCGATGCGCGAGTTTCTGATGCAAGCCGTGGGGCTGGTATCGCTGGGAACCGTGGCGGACGTCGTTCCGCTGATTGACGAAAACCGCGTGCTCGTGCGGCACGGGCTCGTGAGTTTGAAACAGCGGCCGACGCTCGGCGTGTCCGTTCTGTTCAATCTGCTTTCGATGGATCTGCATGCGCCGCTTTCGAGCGAGGACATCGCCTTCAAGCTTGCGCCGCGCTTGAACGCGGCCGGACGCTTGGGGCAAGCCACGCTCGGCATTGAATTGTTGACGACCGATTCGGCGGAACGCGCAAGCGCGCTGGCCGCGTACTTGCACGAGCTCAATGGCAGCCGCGAAAGTCTCGAGCGCAGCATCTATCTGGCCGCGAATAAGCAGGCCACCGAACAGTTCGATCCCGAGGGGGACGCGGCGCTGGTGCTGGCCGAGCGCGGCTGGCATCCGGGCGTGATTGGCATCGTTGCCGCGCGGCTGGCCGAGAAGTTTCACCGGCCGGTCGTGATGATCGCGCTCGACTCGGTCGGCGTGAAGCCGGGAGTCGGCTCGGCGCGCAGCGCCGGCGGATTCAATCTGTATGCGGGCTTTGCGGCCTGCGGCGAGCACCTGGTGAGTCACGGTGGTCACGCCGCGGCTGCGGGGCTCAAGATCGAAGAAGCAAATCTGGAAGCCTTTCGGCAGCAGTTCTGCGAGTATGCGGCTGGCGAGATCTCCGCTGCCGCGCGCCTCGCGGAGCTGCGAATCGATGCCGAGGTGACGTTCAGTTCGCTGACGCAGAAAGCCGTCGAGCAGATCGAACGCCTGGCGCCGTTTGGGCATCAGAATCCGCGGCCGCTGTTGTGCGCTTCGGACGTCACGCTCGCGGAACCGCCCAAGCCGGTGGGAGGCGGCCAGCGACATCTGTCGCTCAGGTTGCTGCAGCATGGCGTGCCGTTCAAGGCGATCGCGTTCGGCGGCGCTGATTGGGCGACCGAGCTGAATGAACTGTCGGGGCCGATTTCCGTCGCCTTCCGCCCGTTCGTGAATCAATTCCGCGGCCGCCGCTCAGTGGAACTGCAGGTTTGCGACTGGCAGCCGGCGTCGGGCGCGAATCTTGCCGCCCGAGAGCCGCTGGCCGCCTCGCGCGAGAGCGCGTAGATTCTTGGTGGGTGACCGGGAGCGTCGTCGACTCGTCACGCACGGTGATGCAATGTGCGCAAAGTATGAACATTCGGCCGCCCGGCATGCGCTGCAACGTGAGCTGGCCGAGGGCGGAATTCGCTCGCCGAGCGTGCTCGCAGTCATGGGGCGTGTGCCACGCGAGCGATTCGTGCCCGAGGGTGTGCGGCATCTGGCCTATGCGGACCGCGCGCTGCCGATCGCCTGCGATCAGACAATCAGCCAGCCCTACATCGTGGCCCTGATGACCGAGTCGCTCGCGCTCAAAGGTGGCGAACGCGTGCTGGAGATCGGCACCGGCAGCGGCTATCAGACCGCGGTGCTGGCCGAGCTGGCCGGCGAAGTGATCAGCATCGAGCGTCACGAGCCGCTTTCGCAAGAGGCCGCCCGCGTGCTCGAGGAGCTCGGGTACAAGAACGTGCAACTGATTGTGGGCGACGGGACGCTCGGCTGGCCCGAGGGCGCGCCGTACGATCGGATCCTGGTGGCGGCCGCGGCGGCGCACGTTCCGCCGGCGCTGGAAGAGCAATTGGCCGAAGGCGGGACACTGGTGATTCCCGTGGGGTCCTCGCAGCAGCAAACGCTGGAAGCCTATCGCAAGGTTGGCGGCCGGCTGGTGGCTGAACCGTTGAGCGGTTGCCGGTTCGTGCCGCTGGTGGGCGCGGAAGACGGTGAGTGAGCAAATTCGCACGGGTGCCGTGACCGAATCACCTTGCTATGATGAAGGCGTGTCGACATGGCGCCTGCTCGCGGCGACTTGTTCGACTTGGCGATCCCGCAGTCCCCGGCGCGCTTGGAAAGTCCGTTACGCCGATGACGCGCGCAGACACTCTTTACGAACGCCTGGGTGGCGAACCCGGACTTGCCGGGTTGGTGGTTCGCTTCTATGCCCGGATACTCGCCGACTCGCAACTAGCGCCGTTCTTTCAGAACACCTCGCTCGAAAAACTGATGCAGATGCAGCGCGAGTTTTTTGGCGCCGCGCTCGACGGGCCGCAATCCTATAGCGGTCAGGCGCTCAGCCGGGTGCACGTCGGGCGTGGCATCACCTCGGACGACTTCAACCGCTTCTCGCAGCACCTGGCCGCAACGCTCGAGGAGGGCGGAGTGCATGACGACGACTTGCGCGAGGTGATCCATCGCATCGCGGTGCATAAGAACGACATCACGGGCGAAGCCTACTGACGGCAGGCATCCGTGTGACTACCGCTGCCTGGCTGTTCCGTCCACGCGCTCGCTGATGTGGCCGGATCGCGAGTTCCGAGTGCGCTGCTGGCGTTGAGCGATATAAACCGAATCATCGTTGAGCAATGGTCCTTCGGCCTCGACCGGCTCGAGCACGAGCAGCAGTTCGCAGATGGCCAGCACGACTCCGGCAATCATCAACAGCACGCTAAGAGCGAAAATCGTCAGCGCCGCGAGAGCGAGAATCGGCAACTGGTAGGCCAGCCCAAGCAGAAGCGTGATGGCCAACATTCCGACGACGGACGCAAGTAACATTATGAGAGCGTTGCGAACATAGCGGGCGCGCCTGAGGATCATTTGGCACTGTTCGTCCAGCACTGTGAGCCGCTCACGCAGGCGAATCTCGCGTTCGGAACGCTCACCGTCTGGCGAACCTTCAGCCAGGAGCCGCAGATCGAGATCGAATCGCTCGCGGTAGAAGAGCCGCAGCCGGGCAGTGATTGCGGCCAGGCGGTTGTAAAGCGCGAGACAGATCAGGCCATTGGCCGAGATCATGACGACGGGGATCGCAAGTTCGCGAATCGTTTCAGCGGCAGGCATAGCATCCTCATGGAGTCACCCGCCTGGGTACGCAGCAGTTTGCAGAGATGCAATTGGCATGCCGGGCGCGCGATCGCTGTGAAACGAGCCGCGTCAGCAAGATGAGGATGAAAACCTTGCCGCCGCAAGTGGCGGGCGCGGCGCAACCTTTAAGCAGCCGAGAGGTTTTCGACGGCGGCCGCCTGGGCTCCAGAAAGTTATTCGAGAACGTTCGTCGCCCGAGGGCCAGCATCCGAGCGGTCGGCTGGAATTTCACGACACGGAGTTGTCGTACGACAAGGGAACCCGTTCGCGGCGAGCATCCGGTATCGCAGCGCGTGACGGAAGTGGTGCCGGAGTAGGCTAGGATTGGTATGCTGCGGACCGCGGATCGCAAGTGCTCCACATGCAATTACCTGCCATTCGGAGAACGGCCGTGCCACTTAGCCAGCGCAGGCGTCGTGGGCGTTCACGACCTGGTGCATGGCGAAAACGTGCGGGCATAGGTCGTGATTCGCTCGGGAGTCACGCCGCCGACAGCGGCGGAGTTGATCGCCTGTTCGCGTGCGCGGGTCGGTTACAAAGCGCCGGACGAGATCGTCGTGCTTGCCGAGACGACCAGCGAGCGACTCTTGCTGCGGGATGTCAAGGTCGTTCGCTAATCGATCCGGCGCCAGGCGAATCGATTGAGATCGAGTTCGAATCGCTGCTCATTCGGCAAGAATTGCTGGTCGCCATCTTTATCTTCGATGCAGATTTGCCCGCCCGAGATGGCGATCACGTTTCGCTCAGGTTCGTAGCGGGCGCGATGTTCGAAAATCCAGCCGGGCATCTCTCCGCTGGTCGCGACGGATTCGATCTCCCATGAATCGATCTTCAGGCGGAAGACCGGCGTGAACCCCGGTCGCCGCTCGTCGACGTATCCCAGGCAACCGACAATGTAGATGCCGTCAGGGCAGAGCGTGGCGGTGTGAAAATCAGTTGGCGGAAACACGTCGCGGGGATAGCCGTAAATCTCGAACGCCCCCCGGCCGTCGTGCACCACAACATCGTTGTAGATGGTGAAGTCGGGGTCGTAGTGATCTTCGTGCTCGCCGGCGATCTGGACGAATCGTCCGTCTGGGAGCGGCGTCAGCGAGGTGCCAAAACGATCGTAGCACCACACCGCTCCGGGCGATGCGAATGCTTTGTCTTGAAACCTAACTCGGGCGGAATAAGCATTGCCGCCCGTGCGGATCATGTCCTGCCAGAATGGAAAGTCCATCCGCTGGGGATTCTGCGTCCCGAATTCGGGCGTCTTATGCTGGCGATAGTCGCTTAACGTGACTTGAAGCTCACCCCCGGTTTTCAGTCCCACGAGTTCGCGTTGGATCTCACGGGGCGCTCGATTCAGATCGTCGCCGGCATCGACGAAGAGCCGCAGCACTTCGAGGCTCTGGACGTCGGAAATCATGGGCTGGACGGTTGGATTCTGCCCCTGTTCGCGCACTGCTTTTTGCCCATCCTCGAGCGTCTTCTGCCACTCAGCGTCGGAGATGACTCCTTTCAAATCTGCCGGTAAAGGAACAACCGGCAGCGGAAAATCACGGTTGATCTTCTTGAGCGGATAGCGAGGATGATGTCCTCGGTCGACGCCCAGGCTGAGCAGGAGGCGGACGCCGTCGGCAAAATCCGCTTCGACGGCATGCCGCAGAGCCGTGGCGTTGAAGTCGTCGGTCAATTCCGGGTCGGCGCCGTGCTGGAGCAGCAGCTTTGTCTTTCCCAGGTCCTTGGCTTTGATCGCCAGCATCAATGCGGTTCGTCCCACGTGACCTGGCGCGTCCACATCGGCGCCGCCTTTGATGGCGGCATGCAGCGCCTGCAAATTCCCCTCGGAAACCACCTGGTGGAATCGGGCCGTTTCTTCACTGGGTGCGGATCGAGACATGGGTTGTTCTCGCGGCTCGTGAGCGCCGCAGCCGACGGTGCCAATCGCGAACAACAGTATCAGCCCAAATGCGCGAGCCTTTGCCGCATTCCCTGGGACTTTTGACGGCATGTTGCGACCGCGAGGGATGATGGAACCCTGGAGGTAGGGCTCGCACTGCCAACTTAGCACGGCGAGCAAGCTTCACATCAGCGAAAGACAGCTTCCTCGATGCCACGAACATAGCCGCCCCAGGCGTCCTCGGAGCGATTGCTGGCGACGATGATCACGACGCCGTCATCCACGTATCGGATGAAATCGGCATAGAACACGCCATTGCCGCCGTTGTGCTGGATGACCTTCGTGCCCCGCGGCGAGTCAGTCAGCACCCAGCCGTAGCTGTACCAGGAGTCGGAATCGGGGCCTTCCTTGACCCGGCGCGAGAACATTTTTGCCTTGGCCTCCTTCGAGAGCACCTGGTCGCCCAGCAGCACGAGGTGCCAGCGATACAAGTCCCAGACCGTCGAAAGCACGCCGCCATTTCCGCGTAGATTCCAGTATGGGCCGTCGGCGGCCCAGTTTTTGTCGAGCGGAGTACCCCAGTCCGCGTTGCCCTTATAGCCGTGGGCAACAATTTCAGGTTCCCATTTCGGCAGCCGGTAACCCGTGTGCTCCATTTTGGCCGGCAGCCAGAGTTGCTCGCGCAAGTACGTCTCGTACGTACCTCCTGTCACCTGTTCGATCACGGCAGCCAACAGACTGAACCCGGAATTGGCGTAACGATGCCCCTGGCCGGGAGCGAAGAGCAGGGTGGAGTGGAGCGACTGGTCAACGATCCACTCGCGTTTGGCAGGCTGGTAGTCGCCGCCGAAGTCTCCCTTCAGACCTGCGCTGTGCGTCAACAGGTGGAAGAGCATGACCTGGGATTTGTCCTCGGGAACGTTTTTGAAATACTTGCCGAGCTTATCGTCCGCGTTGAGCTTTCCCTGTGATTCCAGTTTGGCGATTGCAGCGCCGGTGAACTGCTTGGTGATCGAGCCGATATCGAACACCGTGCGAGACGTGAACGGAATTTGTTTCTCACGATTAGCCAGGCCGTAGCCCTTGGCAAGCACGACTTCGCCATCCTTGGCGACCAGCAACACGCCGCTGAATCCCGCCTGGGCGCGCTTGCTCATATGCCCGTCCAGCTTGCGACCGAGTGGACCCTCGACTCGGTCCACCTCGGCTGGCTCGGTGGCGCTCGCAATCCCGCAGATTGCCAGCGCGGCGCCTACCAGAACTGCGTGTACTGACGTGCGGTTTATGACCATCGACGCCCCGCTCCCTTGCATCGTCGCGCGCTAGCCAAGACCGTCTGAAGACTTAACCGAACACGCCCAGAGACGCGTAATCGCCCTTCAGAATCGCCTTATTGTTGTCGAAATCCATCCACTCTGCCAGCATCGTGCCGTACACACTGCGAAAGTCGGTGGTCATCTTCAGATTGCCATCGTCGAGATCCACGAGGCTGGGCTGGCTGCCATAGAAGCCGCCTTTGACACGCTTGCCGAGGATGTACATGGGCGTTGCCGTGCCGTGGTCGGTGCCCTTGCTGGCGTTCTCGCCAACGCGGCGGCCGAACTCAGTGAACACCATCATCGCCACGTCGTCGGCGCGACCGATGCGCTCAAGATCGACGAAGAAACCATTGACGGCGTCGGATAGGTAGGTGAGCAACAACTGCTGCGCCCCGGCCTGCGCAGCGTGCGTGTCGTAACCGCCCTGGCTGACGTAGTATATCCGCGTGGGCAGGTTCGCGTTGATCAGTGCCGTCACCTTCTTCAAGTCGAGCGTCAAATCGTTGTCGCTACCGTAGTCGATCAGCGTGCGGTACTCGGCACACGCATTGCGAACCATGGCTGCCCCCGAGGTGGCGGTCTTCGAGACTACATTCACGAAATCGAGCGACGGGTTGGCCGTGGGATACACCTTGCCGAACGTCTCAAAGACCTTCTGTTGGGCCTCGTTCCCGGTGCGCCCGAACTTCTTCGGGTCTTGGAAGACCACCGGCGAGTGCTTTGCACTCTTCACTGCCATCGATTGTTGTGACGCGATGTTGACGATGTAGTTTTCGATGGCCTCGGGTTGGTAGGCGTCGGCGAACCGTCCCAGCCATCCATAGGCGTCGCTCCCGTGGGGCGTGGCGGTGTGCCACCATTCCATGGCGGTGAAGTGTGACAGGTTTGGGTTGGGATAGCCGCAACCCTGCACGATGGCCATGTGGCCGTCCTTGAACTGCCGCTCCAAACCGATGCAGGACGGGTGCATCCCATACTCGTCGTTGAGTTTGAGAACTTCGCCCGGCTTGATGCCGAGCGTCGGGCGAGCCTTGTAGTAGTCATCGTTCTTGTAGGGCACGATCGTATTGAGCCCGTCGTTGCCGCCGCTGAGCTCGAGGACGACCAGAATACGATTTGGGTGCTTTTCCGGCGCCCCGGCGAGTGCCTGGGCGGTTTGCACCAGACTCAGCTGGTTGAAGAGCCACGGCAGGCCGGCGGAGACGCCAACCCCATACATCCCGGCGCGGAGGAAGTCGCGCCGATGGCACGAACACGCATTGTGTTTGATCAACATGGCTTCGTTCCTTGGTTGAGCGACCGGATGAAGGTCGCGGTTTCGCTATCCGAGTTAGCCGAGCTGGTATTCCGGCGCGCTGAGAATGAGATGCACCACCCGCCGTAGCGCCTCCTCCGTGGCTTTATTGGTGAATTCGACCTTGTCGCCACCAAGCTCGCTGGTCAGGAAGTCGATGATCGCTGTCCGACGCTCGGCCGCCAGAGGCACGGTAAGGAATCGCCGCGAGAAATAGTCGACGGCGCCTTCCACCGTCTGCACCTGTCCCTCTTCGGCCATCTCAATGAAATTAACCTTGGCCGTCGTGCGAGGTCGCGGCTTGACGCGGTCGTAAGCCTGCACGTAACCGGTGTACACTCCCACGGCAAGGTTGAAGCGCTCGCCGTGCGCAAGCTGCGACATGCGCGACTTGCCCTGGCTCATGTCGGGCTTCATCATTTTCGGCGCGTCGGCCGGTTTGTCGCCTTTCTTGTCCTTGCCCATCATGCCCGCGCCGATGCCGGCCAGGTGCCGGTCGTATTCGACCAGGGACACAGGCTCCATCTTCTGAGACGCTTCGTTCCAAACCTGGGGCGGGATGTTGTACTCAGGAAACATCAACGGGATCTTGCGGTAGCCCTCTGGACCAATCTTGTCTGGGGCTGGATAGCTCTCAGGATCGGGGAACAACATGGCGTACACATAATTGCCGCGCGACAACAGCGTCGCTGGATTGATCCACGAGCGGTCTCCGGGCCACCCGGCTACATTCGGTGGATAGAAGAGCAACTGGCCGAGTTGACTGCCGCTGGTCTCGATGTAATCCGGAATGCCCGGCAGGCGTTTGATGTCGAGCTTGCGGCAGGTCGAGACCAAAAAGTGCACCGGGCTCTTGATCTGCGTGCCGACGGAGGCGGGGCTGTAGAAGTCCTTCGACAGGAGGATCGTCTTGAGCATGGGCTTAAGATCGTAGTTCGACTCGACCAGTTGTTTGGCGAGTTGATCATTGACCTTGGGATCCAGCTGCTCTCGCACGAAATGCTTGTAGAGTTTGCCGGCAACGAACTTTGACGTGGCCGGCTGCTCTAGAATGATGTTGATGGCATCGTAGCCATTGAACGTGCCGGTCTTGCCCAGGAACGTCTTCTCGCCGTCGTCATGCAGTTTCGGGTCGTCGACAAACTCGGCCTTGTCGTCCACTGTCTCAACGGGCTTCATCGTCCAGCCCGTGAACGCGCGGGCCATCTCACGAATATCGTGCTCGCTGTAGCCGTGGCCTTCGCCCATGGTGAACAGTTCCATGACTTCTCGGGCGAAATTCTCGTTCGGCTTGCCCTTGACGTTCTCTCGATTGTCCAGCCAGATGAGCATGGCTGGATCCTGCGCCACGGCTACCAGCATCTTGCGGAAGTTGCCATTGGCGTGCTTGCGCAATGTCTCAATTTGCGCCATCATCAGCTCGTAGTTCATCAGCTTCGACTGACTGGTGGCAAAGTGGTCGTGCCAGAACAAGGTCAGTTTCTCTTCCATCGGGCGCGGAGTCAGGAGCATGCGCTCTGCCCACCAGTGCGCGGCCCGCTGCATCTCCATGTGCTCGCTCCACAGCAGCGTGTAGAACTCGTTGATTGCCGGCTGATACGGCAGCGGACCGTCCTGGCTGGCCTTGATGCCAAACGCCATTCCTGTGAGCAAGGCCTTGGGCACGGCAGCCTCGAGCGAGCGAAATTTGTGGCCATGCGGATAGATGCCGGAGGGTTCAAATGGCACGAGTGCGGAATTGTCCACGTTCTCGTAGTCGATCAACGCGTTGACGGCTTCGGCAGGCGCCATCGCGGCCAGCTTCTCGATCTCGGACGGTGCGGCGCCGAATCCGGCCCGTTCGAGCAGGTGGGCCGCTCTTTCATAGTTCCAATCAACGGCAGAAATCGGCGCCAAGTCGTTGGCCCAGTCCGGTCCGTCGCCAGCAAGTGCCAGCGTCCCCCCTGCCACAAGAACTCCTGCAATCCAGACGCTCAATACCGTCGAACCGCGCATGGCATTCTCCTTTCGGTCAACTTGCCTGGGTGTTGTTCTGACCGGATTCGCTGTAAATGCGAATGATGTCTCTTGACTGTTTAATGAACTGGTCTGTCATTGGACCTGGCGGCGCGGAGATGCCCGCCGTGATGTATTCAATGAAGCAGTTGGCCGCTTCGAGCGAACCGGGTGTGCTCAGATCACCGAACGGCGAAGTTTCCAGTGCGGTCACGTCGCTCATGCCGTTGATGAGATTGATGAGCGAACAGAGGATGCGCATCTTGAGCACGCGCGGCGGCATCTCGGGCAGCGCCTCCTGCAACAGCTCGAAGACCTCGTGCACTAAGGGACCGGTGAGCTTGTTGGCTACAACGCGTAACTCCGGACCCGTGTCGGCAATCAGGCGGGACAGAAACCTGATCCCCGGCAACCCGTACTCAGGATGAAACAGCAGACCCATGAAGGGGCCGTATGTCGCCTCGATGATTTCACGCGGCGTTAGCTTCTGCGTGCTTGGCCGCGATCGAAGCTGCTCGACGAGCGGAGCCCGAACAGCAGCAACGTCGTGTTCGAGCGTCTGGACGATCGCCTCGATCAGACCAAGCTTGCTGCCAAAGTGGTAATGGGCAGCCGACGAGTTTCGGGCTCCCGCAGCGGCATTGACAGATCGAAGCGAAACGCCGTCAATCCCGTTCTCCGCCATCAGGCGCATTGCGGCGAGAATTAACTGGCGGCGCGTCGAGATACTTTCGGCCGCTCGAATTCGCACCCGGTCGATTCCAACTGACATCGTAAAGCCCGCCCTAAGTCACGCGAATTAAATCAAGTGACTTAGCATAGCGATGGTCGGCAACTTGTCAATCTATTTGAGCTTACGGCGAGGCCCGACCCGCGAATGTCAGTCGAGGAGACAAGAAGAGTTCAAATCCTGTCGCCAGTCGCATTCGCAACCCACGACAGGATTTGAAGTTGTGCAGAGTCGGGGCGACAGGACGGCTATTGAACTTTTTTTGACGGCTGTCGGAGCGTGGTCGTGCCCTTTAGTCGCGGCTGCCATGGAACTTACGGCACAATTCGCAGCCTATCCTGAGGTGCTGGGGTCGATGCCACCTGCCTGTTCCCGAGTAGCTGGCAATTGCATGGAGATCGGCGGGCTTTGACCCGAGCGGCGGAGATGACCCTCAACTCGCTCGCGAAACGAAGCCTCGACGGACTCTCGCGCCGTGATGAGTACCGTCTCGCAAGCTACGTCTTAGCTGTTGACTGCCTGAGCCAGTCCTTGAATCGCGTAGAGCCAAGTCGACAGCTACCGATTGGAACAAGCGATTGTTCGTCCAATCGCGCACCAAAGTAGCGGGCCTGCGTATCGGGGACGACCTGGCGCGGATCTTGAGTCGCGATCAGGAATTGGCGAACAATCTCGTCGAACCGGAACCGCTCTGGACCCGCCAATTCGACAAAGCCGTTTGCCGGTGTGGCGAGCGTTACGTCGACCAGCGCAGCCACCACCTCATCCGACACGATGGGCTGGAACGACGCAGTGGGCGCGCGAACGGTTTGTCCCTCGCTGGGAAACTGGGCGATGATGCCACCGATGAACTCGAAGAACTGCGTCGCGCGGAGAATCGTATAGGCAACTCCCGCCGACTGGATCAACTTCTCCTGAGCGACTTTCGCGCGCATGTAGCCGCTATCGGGTATGCGATCGACGCCGACGATGGATAGGGCAATGTGATGCCCAACGCCTGCGTCTGCTTCGGCGGCCAATAAATTCCGCGACGACTTTTCGAAGAACTCCAACACCGCTGTATCCTCGAAGGATGGGGAGTTCGTTACATCGACAACGGCTTCGGCGCCCACCAGCACATCGACCAGTCCGGCCCCTGTTACGGCGTCGACCCCTGTCGAAGGGGACGCCGCCACCGCCTCGTGCCCGCGTTCGCGGAGCCGGGACACGAGCTTCTTGCCGATTCGTCCACTGCCACCCATGACAACAATCTTCATGACACACCTCCCATAACTCCAAGATTGTTGACTCCTGCGAGATCCGGAACTTCGACCAACCACTCCAATGGCCGTGGTTGAAATCCGAGTTCACGCTTTGCCTTGGCATTCGAGACGCCACGCATCCGAGTGCCATAGTACACCGCGTCGGCGCCGCTCGCTTTCAGAGCATCTTCGACGGACACGCGCGGCGGGGGCGGAGCACTCAGCCAATTGGCAAAAGCCGGGAGCCACTGGCGCACAGCCAACGGTTGATCGTTCGCAATCAGATAAACCCCGGGATTGCCCCGCTCTGCCGCACCGACGGTGGCAATCGCCGCGTCCTCAATGTGTAACCACGACCAGACACCTTCGCCATTCCCGATCACGGGGAATTCTTGCCGCCGCACTTGGCCGGCAACGTCGCCATCGGGATTGAACCAGGTGCCCGGGCCATAAAAGAAGCCGTACCGCAGCGCGACTCCTTCTATATTGGCGGTGCCCAGCAGGCGACGTTCAATCTCTTGGACAACGCGGGCGTCGGCAGCAACCGCAGGCGAGGCATCCAACGCCAGAGGCGTTTCTTCATCCGCCAATCCCGGGCCAGGCGCTGCCCAAAAGGCGATCGACTGCCGCAAATAACGCCGTACACCGGCCACTTGCGCGGCCGCCAGTACGTTCGCGCCTCCCTCCAAGCGGAGTCGCGTGTTGAGCGCGGAGGCAGCAGTCATGGACTCGCGGGTATAGCTTCTGGGCAGGGCCGTGAGTTGTTCGATCACGACTTCCGGCCGCGTACGACGAACAACCGCCCCGATCGCATCCGCGTCGAACACGTCCGCGATCGCGGGTTCGATGCCCCGCTCCATCAATGCCTGGGCTTTCTCGGTGGACCGGGTCAGTGCAACCAGGTCGTGTCCCCGAGCGAGCAATTCAGCAATCAGCGGACGACCGATCGCTCCTGTACCGCCAGCAATGAACACCTTCATCGATCATCCCTCCATTAAGTGATCGAACGCTTAGAATAACGTGTAGTTCGACAGGTCGATCGTCACCAAACTGAAATCCCAGTCCGGCCGTCCATCAGACTGACGGGCAAAGACGCGTCGACGTTGCGGCAACTTGAGGCCGTTCACGTCAACGTAGTCCGACAGGAAGTGCGCAGCCGGGGTGTTCGCCCACACGTCGACTTCGTAGTCGTGACGTCGCAACAGACCGTCCGGGCCGAAGTAAAAGCGCTGATCGCGCGAGTGCGAATGGATGCCCTCCGGGAGGCGGACGGACAGACCACGCAGCATTTCGCCTTCATATGCGATCGACTCGATTTCACGTACCGCGTAGCCGGGCTCGGCGAACACGAAGGGAAAGGAATGGTAGGTCCACATGGCATAGCCATTGAAATAAGCCAGGTTCAAAGGGTCCCAGGGAGCGTCATAGCTGCGGTCGAAAGCATCGCGGCCCTGGTCGCGCTGGGCGATGACGGCGCCCTGGCCGTCGGTGATGTCGATATGCTCCGGCGTCCAAGTCATGGTCCAATCGGGTTCGCCGAAGGGCGCCACCCGTGTCCACTGCCGGCGAAATTCGCTTGTAGCCCGGCGGGGTGTCGGGATGATCTGTGCGCCCTTCAGGCCCCACAGCTTACCGCCGCTGATGATCGTCGAGGCGACGCCCTTGTACTCTCGCCAGCGGTCGCCACCGTGAGCGTCAAGCGCCTCCTTCAAGAGCGCGGGTTGGTTACTCATCGTACATCTCCGTGGTTCGCTTGACCGTTGCCCAAGGTTGCTTCGCTTGGGCAAACAATTGGTAGTGACTCTCGGCCTAATGGTCACCATGTTCCCACACCGTTACTTCCCTCACATCGCGAGGGTGTAGGATCACTACCAGCAGTCGGGTTCTCACTTTGGTGCTGGGATTACTGGCCACGCGGTGAACACAGCCGGTCGGTTCGTAGAACGTCTCTCCGGCCTTGTAGGTCTTGACTGGCTCGTCGTCGATCGCGTGTTCGTACTGGCCTTCCAGGACATAGCCGAACACCGGGCCGGCATGGCGGTGTCGAGTATCTTTCGCGCCGGGCTCGAAGGTCACTTCCAGCACGGTCGCGCCGGCGTCCTTCCCGTCGAGCTTCTCGACAATGTCGCGCCGAGAAAGCTCCATCACTTTCACCAGGTCCTTGGCCGCATGTTGGGCCAAGGCCATTCCGCCGACGCCGATGGCGAAGCTGACGGCGATCAAAAAAGCATTCCGATGCGTGACAGCGAGGTACTTGGCGAACGGGCTCATGTCATTCTCCTTTTATGAGTTCAAGTCGTGGCCGGAAATCAATTGTGGTGTTGCTGCTCGGACGCGTCGGTCGTCAGGGCGCTCAGGTCCTGACCGCAGAGCCAGACAGCAGCGCCCAACAACACCAAGTCCTTGACGAGAAACTGGCCCGGCACGACCGACAGCGCCGGAAAGCCACCAGCCGACGCCTCCCAGACGCCCGGCGTCGTGAGCAGGAAACTCAAGGTGGTCGCGAACATGCCGGCAGCCGCTGCGCTACCCAAGAGCGCGGCGCGGGCGGATAGCGGCCGAGCGGCAATCATCAGGGCAACGGCGATTTCGGTGACGCCCAGCAATGCCGAGAAACTTCGAATGCTGAACACCGAATAGGCCCAGCTCATCAGCGGGCTGTTGGCAACAAAGGCCGAGATTCCCTCGGCCTCGTAGCCTGTGAATTTCATGCCGCCGATCCAAACCAGCACCAGGACCAGGCTGTAGCGGACGGCCTGTCGCCCCAAGGCTTCCAGCCCGTGCGCCAAGTGCAAGCCAACGGGGCCGGTCCGTCGGTCCAGGTGCTGCTTGTTGATCGTCCGGTCGAGTGTAGTTGCTGACATGGAAATGCCCTTTCGTGAATCGAATCTTCGCGGTTCATGCCTAACGGCTCGGAGTGAGCCGCCGTCACCCCACGGACGCGGCGTCGCGGGGATTCTTACCCTTCGGACGGCAATTTTTGCGATGGCACGACCAGCTTTCCAATCAGCACTTGCACAATCTCCCCGAAGCTGATTGCGTGTTTCGCTGCGCAGGGTCGTGATGCCGCGGTCCGACCGTGATTGGGCTTCAGCTCGACTGCCCTGTTAGCCGTATTGGGACCGAAGTAAGACTTCGCCCGAAACGGCGTCAAAGCAACGAATGAGCGGTGGAGGCGTCGGTTGAGATGGGTCAATTGACCCCATTTCAGGACCGCACCCCCATGTTGCCAAACGTCCAGTCAGGGTTGGTATATTGCACGCTTTCATCGACATGACCACTCTTGCGGACGTGGCGGAAGATGGGGCCTCAGCGTAATGACGGCGACTGGAGAGCCGACCTCACCTCGGCGGAGGCGCCGCTGCGCGACGACGCGCTGCGTGACTTGCAGGACATGCTCTACCGGGGATTGGCCAAGAGCTTGTCGAAGGGGGGCCGGGTAGATAACGCGTTCCTGGAGGACATCGTGCAGGAGTCGTCGCTGAAGATTCTGGACAAACTGCACGACTTTGAAGGCAGAAGCAAATTTCGGACCTGGGCAGTAACGATCGCGGTGCGCACAGCCGTCAGCAAGATGCGCACGCGGGAGTGGCACAACGTGTCACTGGAAAGCGCAACCAGCAATGCCCAATTCGATCCGCAGATCGCCTGCGATGTCGCCGAAACGATCGAACAGACGAACGGCCGATTGGAACTGCTGCGTAAGCTCAAGGAATTGATTGACACCGAATTGACGGAGCGACAATGGACCGCGCTGACCGCGGAGCTCAGCGGGATGCCGCTACCTCAGATCGCCGAAAAACTCGGCAGCAATACCAACTCGCTGTATAAGCTATTGCACGATGCGAGAAAGAGACTGCGGCGCGGCCTGGAAGCGGCCGGCTTTACGATCGACGATGTCCGCGAGGCGTGGGCATAAGGCGGAATTATGGCGTTAACACCTGAACAAGTCGGCCGGCTGCTGAAGATGCTTCGGCAGACGCAAGACGTGGAACTGACCTGCCCAGAGTGCGTTGATGAGCTGGACAAGTACGCTCAGAGGATTCTCGACGGTTCGCCGATCGACGGGGCGCTTGACCGCGTACGTGAGCATCTCGAAGCATGCGCCTTTTGCGACGAAGAGTTCAAGCTGGTTCTTGCCACCCTTGATGCACTCGAAGGATCGTAAGGCTTGCTGTGCGGTATTGGTCGGCCGAGAGAAAAAGGTACGCCGATCGCCTGACGATTAACTGCCGCGACCGTATTGAACCGCTCTAAGTATTTCGAGCAAACGCCTTTAGGGCACGAGTCGAAGAAAACCCTCAGCTCCGAGTGACGAATTTGAACCGCTTGCCAGCACAGCGCAACTTGTTTGGTGGAAATGAAAAAGCCCTTTGACGAAGACCCGTCAAAGGGCTCTCACTCGAAGTAAGATCGGGGCGACAAGACGGCTATTGAACTTTTCCTGGCCGGAATCCGGGGCTGGGAAGCAGGAGTACGGCGGCGGGTGGATGACGGAAAGCCTTTCCCAGAATGACCTTACTTCTGTTATCGCTCGACAGGTCGGTGGTCGTCACTTGGCCTCCGACGTTTCTCGCAACGTCTCGATGACGTGGCAGCAGTCGACCTGCTCCGTATCTTTGCATTTCTCCAGTGACGCCTTCAGCACTCGCTGAACATGGCGCAAGTCCTTTAGCCGTTGATCCACTTCAGCCAGCCGATTTTCGATGCGCGACTGCACTTCTCGACAAGATGCAGCCGTGTTACTCGGCGTTGAAAGAAGCGCCTTCACGTCATCCAGCGTGAAACCGATGGCCTGCGCTGCCCGGATGAACTTCAGCTTGCGGAGTGACTCCTCGCTGTAGAGCCGATAGTTGCCCGCACTGCGGTCTTCCGGCTCGACCAGTCCCACCCGCTCGTAGTAACGAACCGTCGTGGTGGGAATGTCGGCTGCGTGCGCCAGTTGGCTGATGGTGTACTGCTTGCTCATCCTCTTCGCTTAACTCCCTGAAATTACAGGCGTTGCGATCATCGCGCGGGAATATTCAAGAATCCCGTTAATCGGCCTTGACCTTGCACTCAAGTATAAGGTCGATAATACAGGAAAGGAACCCGATAGGCAATTCAAATTCAGGGGAAAGACACCATGCCAGTTGGAGCGACAACCCAAACAAGCTTGGTCTGCCCCTCGTGCGGAACCAAGGGAAAACGTGTCGGTCTGGCCACGTTGCGGGCCTTGCTGAAGGAAGAGTTCGCACACGATTTTAGCGGCGGCGACACGGGCTGGCGATTTTGCGACTCGCAGGAGTGCGATGTCGTCTACTTTTCCGAGACCAGCGACCGCACCTTCCTGAAGTCTCACTTGCAGGTGGCTGTCGGCGTCAAGGAGAAGGCTGGAGACCGGCCGCTTTGCTACTGCTTCGGCCACTCCGTCGCCAGCATCAAAGAGGAACTGCGCACCAAGGGCCGCTGTGACGCTTTAGCGGACATCCGGGCGAAGATGAAAGACCCCGGTTGCCGTTGTGAAACCGAGAATCCTTCCGGGGCGTGTTGCCTCGGGAGTGTCACCAAAGGCATTCAGATCGCCCAGGAGGAATTGGGAATGACAACCGCTTCAACAGAAACAGCGCTCGTGCAGACCGCAGGAGACCTTCCGTCGAGTGCGGCCTCTTCTCGGCCGTCCACCGGTCGCGGCGAGAAGGTCGCCAAGATCGGCACCGTCGTCTCGGCAATCATGGCATCGGCCTGCTGCTGGTTACCGCTGACGTTGCTGGCGGTCGGCGTTTCCGGTGTCGGAATCGCCGCCACACTCGAAACGTATCGGCCGCTGTTCATCGTCGTGACGTTCAGCTTCCTGGCGGCGGCGTTTTACTTCACCTACCGGCCGAAGAAGGCGGCTTCCGAAGCGGGACACGGTTGTTGTTCCCCGGAGCCGACCGCCGGAGGGAACGCGGAAGCCGATTGCTGCGCCCCCGCCAAAAAGGGTCGCTTCAGCATGATGGCGATGAACAAGGTCATGCTCTGGGGCGTGACGGTTCTGGCCGTCGCCTTTCTGCTGTTCCCGCACTACGTCGGAGCGCTCCTCGGGACTGGAGGCGGCCACACCGCAGTCGTGACGCCGGACATGAACCGGGCCGTCCTGCAAATTGAGGGGATGACCTGCCAGGGATGCGAAGCGGTGGCAGACAAGGCGATCCGCACCGTGCCCGGCGTGCTCGCCGTCGAGGTCAGCTACGAGAAGAGGGAGGCGGCCGTCGGCGTCGATGAGTCTCGCGATATTCCGCGTGATGAGATTTTGGCCGCTCTTGCGAAGGTCGGCTATCAAGGCCGCTTCGTGCAGGCACACCCTGGTTCGGACAAAACGACCGGGGAGCAGACCTCGCTCTCGACGGTCACCTTGAGCATATCGGGCATGACCTGCCCGGCCTGTGCCGTCTCGGTGCAGTCGGCCCTGACGAAGCTCCCCGGCGTTCGGTCCGCCCATGTCGATGCTAAGACCGGTGAAACCCTCGTGCAATTCGACGCCGACCAGGTGCAGCCCGAAGACCTGGCCAAGGCTGTGACCAATGTCGGGTTTGAGAGCAGCGTGAAGAAAGATGAGAACTGACAAACTTACTTTTCCTGAACTCCAGAAAGGAAAGTTTCGCATGATCCGAGAGAATGGAATCTTCAGCCTCGTTATCGTTGCGGCCATCGTCTGCATGTCCGCAGTTCTTCACGCGGACGAGAAGCCGGCGACCGTCACCTACTCGATCGGTATCAAGGGGATGACCTGCGAAAGGTGTGTCGCCTCCGTCCAGAAGGAACTGACGGCCATCCCCGGTGTCGTGAAGGTACAGGTGGATGACAAGGCAGGCCACGCCTGGGTCACTGTCGAAGCGCCGCAGCAACCCCGCTCGACGGCGAAGCCCCGACGGATCAGCGCTGAACTCGCCGCCGCCGTCACACGGGCCGGTGCCAATCACGGTGATGGGTTCTCGCCGACTGTGAATTACGTCCTGACCGTTCAGGGTATGACCTGCGAAGCGTGTTCCCGGCACATTCAAGCGGTTCTTGCGAAGGTGCCCGGCGTGGCGGCAGCATCGGTGAGCTACGAGGGCGGATATGCGGTGATCACTCCATCGGTCAAGACAGGTCCGAACGCCAAGAATCTTGTGAGTGCCGTTGAGCAGGCAGGGTACAAGGCTGTCGTGCATACTGGACCGGATGAGCGGCACGACCGGGCCAACCGTGGAAGCGAAGGTTCGAGATGAAAAATCTCCATCTGGAAAAGGCGAGTTTGGCCGGGTCAATTCTCACGCTTCTTTGCTGCCTTGGCTTTGGCCCGCTCTTGGCCGTCTTGGGAGCGATTGGAGCCGGATTCCTCATCAACGACCGAATTCTGGCTCCGCTGCTGGCCGTGTTTCTCGCTCTCGGTGCCGGAGGTCTGTACTTGTCGTTCCGTGAGCATCATCGGTGGCCGCCACTGCTGCTGCACCTTGGGAGTGCCGTAATCCTCTTCGTTTTCACGTTCGTCCTTTACATCTCAGTAATCGTCTGACTTGGTATAGTGGGCATCGTGGCTGCCGTCGTGTGGGACGTTTTCCTGAAACGGCAGCACGCCAAGGAGTGCGCGGCCTCGTGTCCACCTACGTCACAGGAGCACGAACATGGCTGAGCAATTCGATCTCGTGATTCTCGGTTCCGGCTCCACAGCCTTTGCTGCGGCATTGGCGGCACAGGAGTTGGGCAAGACAGCGGTCATGACTGAGGAGCGGTCCATCGGCGGTACCTGCGTCAATCGGGGCTGTCTGCCGTCGAAAAACCTGATCGAAGCGGCCAAACTCATTCACGATGCGGCGCATCCCCGTTATCCCGGGCTGAAGCCCTGCCGAATCGAACTGGATTTTCCCGCCCTGATCGCTCAGAAGGGCGAGGTCGTCCACGGCTACCGGGAGAAAAAGTACGAGAGCCTGATCGATGGTCGTATCCGCATCGAGCGGGGGCACGTCGAGTTTGTTGATCCGCATACGGTCGAGATCAACGGGAAGCGGCTCACCGGCCAGAAGGTATTGATCGCCACCGGCTCCCGCCCGGCCGCTCCCGACATCGAAGGACTGGATCAGGTGCCCTATCTGACGAGCGACCTGCTGACCGTGGATGAAGAGATCGAACTGACCGACCTGCCGAAGTCCCTGCTGATCGTCGGCGGTGGCTACATCGCTCTGGAACTCGGCCAGATGTTTCGCCGTTTCGGGACGGACGTGACGATTCTGGAACGTAACCCGCAGTTGCTCGCCCACGGCTATGAGCCGGAAGTCGGGCAGGCCATCGGTCGGGTGTTCTCGGACGAGGGCATTCAGGTCATGACCGAGGCGTCGGTGAACGCTGTCCGGCAGGAGGGAAATGAGATCGTTGCGACGGCCTCGGTTGGCGGGGCGCAGCAAGAGTATCGAGCCGAGAGGCTGTTGGTGGCGACGGGCCGACGCCTCAACACGGACCACATCGCCATCGAGCGGTCGGGCGTGTCCGTCAACGAGCGGGGTGAGATCGAAGTGGACGAGTACCTCAGAACCAGCGTTCCGCACATCTTCGCTGGCGGGGATGTTATCGGTCGGCAAGCCGGGAGCCAGATGGCGACCCCCGTGGGAAGTCAAGACGGAGGGATTGCGGCAAGAAACGCCTTCTCAAGCGGCGAGATGCGGCCCGTGAACCATCGTGTGATCCCCCGCTGCATCTTCACCGATCCGCAGGTTGCCGTGGTCGGCATGACCGAGGAACAGGCGATTGCGGCAGGCCACCAATGCTGGTGCAACACGCTTCCCATGTCGCTCGTGCCCCGTGCCGGGGCGATTCGAGACACGAGAGGCATCATCAAGATGCTGGCTGACGCCGAGACAGACGAAGTGCTGGGCGTGGCGATGGTCGGCCCCAACGCTGGTGAGGTCATCCATGAGGCGGCGATGGCCCTGCGGTTTCGGGCTAAGCTGCGGGACTTCATCGATCTGCTGCACGTCTATCCGACAATGGCCGAGGCGCTCAAAATCGTCGCGATTTCGAGGTACAAAGACCCGGCAAAGCTCTCCTGCTGTGCCGAGTAGCACTTCCTGGGGTCACAGCGTCGAACAGCCGCGAGGTTCGGCGATCATGACTCGGATAAGGCCCGGTGGCCGCGACCGTACCGGGCACCTCACTCGCCATGCAAGCGCGGCGTTCTATTATTAGAGGCGTTGCCAGCGACAGGATAAGGCGCTGTAACCCATTGCAGCGAAGCCATTTCTGGCTCCGCAAAGCAGGATCGGTCATTCTCACAGCACCGTTCCAGCCAACCGCCCGCTTTTCCCACTTGACTCCGTACTTAGGTACGGCCTTAGAATCACTGCATGAGGAGAAAACTATGGAACACCTGAAGACCGGAGAATTGGCGAAGCGTGCCGGAGTGAACGTTGAGACGCTGCGCTTTTACGAACGAAAAGGGCTCCTGCCGGAGCCTCCGCGACGCGCATCCGGATACCGGGAGTATCCCGAAGAAAGCGTCACCCGCATTCGCTTCATCAAGCGGGCGCAGGAGCTTGGTTTCTCACTGGATGAGATTCAAGAACTGCTCGCGCTTCGCGTCAATGCTGAGACTCCCTGCGCGGGAGTCAAGGACTTCACCGAGAAGAAGATTTTGGATGTTCAACGGAAGATCGCGGACCTCAAAATCATCGAACGGGCGCTGAAGAAGCTGACAGCGGCCTGTCCAGGTCAGGGATCGGTGAGCGACGGCTGTCCTATTCTGGAAAACCTCGACATTGAATTTTGATTTTTCTTCTGCAACAGAGAACTGGTGAGTCACTTGAAGGAGAACAATTATGGCGGAAACGGAAGGCAAAGGTTTCGGGGGCGGCTACTTGTCGCGGTGGATCGTGCTCGGCGTTTTCCTGCTTGCGGTTGCTGGCGGGGCGTATGCTCTCCTGCATGATCGGCTGGCCGCACCGACTGACCGGGTTAAGCAAGCGGAGCTTCAGGCCGCCTTGGAGGGCAGCGAGCTTCAGGTTGCGGCCATCCCAGTGGAGGGGATGACCTGCGCGGCATGTGCGGCCCGGGTCAGGAGAACGCTAGAGGATATCGACGGCGTCGTGAGCGCTGAGGTCAGTCTTGCCGAGCGTAACGTCAAAGTGCGATACGTCGATAAAACTCTGTCTTCTGACAATCTCGTCACTGCTATCAACGCACTCGGATATAAGGCGCGAGCGCCCATAGCCGCCGAATCACAACCGGAAGCAACAAACGAGACCGGCGCGTCCGCGGCGAATGCGTCGGAGTCACAGGCAACAAGCGTCACCATTCCGATTACTGGAATGGCGTGCGAATACTGTGTGAAGACGATAGAGGAGAGTCTGCGTGGAATTGATGGTGTGACCAGCGTCCACATCAGCCTCGCAGAGAAAACAGCACGGATTGCCTACGACAACGACAAGGTAGCCATCAAGCGCCTTACGGACGAGATTGATGCGAAAGGCTTCAAGGCGGGGAATCCGGTCCAGGAGGGGGAAAAGTGACGCTTGAAGATTTCCTCCGCAGTTTCGGCTCAAGCCTTCCCGAAGGATCGCTGCTATCCCTTGGGATCGCGCTGGTCGCCGGAATCCTCGCAAGTGCCGTCTGTCCCTGCACGCTCCCGGTCGGACTCGGCATGGCGGGTGTCGTCGGCGCTTCGGAGAGTCAGACTCGCAAAGCGGGCTTTCTCATTGCCCTGGCGTTCTTCCTCGGCATTGTTGTGAATCTGACGCTTCTCGGTGCTGTTGCTGGCCGGCTCGGAACCATCCTTACTGAGTCGTTTGGCCGCTACTGGGCGCTGGCAATGGCCGTGCTTTCCTTCGCCGCCGCCATCCTCGCCTTTTGGGGACCGCGGCTGAGTGTGGACCGTCTTGCGGCGCTACGCAAGCCCGGACTAGCGGGAGCATTCAGTTACGGGTTCATCTTTAGCCTGGGAACTTCTGCCGCCCCATTGCTGTTGCTCATGACGGTTGCTGCAACGCAGGCCAATCCGGGATATGGAGCCGTCCTCGCGTTCGCCTTCGGCCTTGGTCGGGGGCTGCCGTTTCTGCTCGTCGGCCTCTTCGCCGGCGTTTTGATCCGCCTGACGCGAATTGGCATCTGGCGACGTGCGATTCAGACGGTGAGCGGCTGCGCGCTGCTCTTCGTGAGTGTCTATTACGCCAGGGCGTTCATTGCCCTGCTTTGAGATGGAGATAAATCATGGCTACTGAATCCGTTCAAATGAAAGTCTCGGGCCTCATGTGCTCGTTCTGCACAATGAGCGTCGAGAAGGCGCTCAAGCGCTACCCGGCTGTGAAGAGCGTCATGGTCAACCTGGTTCATGGTATCGTCCTGGTCGAGGCCGATACGTCGAAAATGAGCCGCGCGGAGTTGGCCGATGCCGTCGAGAAACTCGGCTACAGCGTCTCGACAACGGAGGTCCAGCAGTACGCAACCGATGAGGCGCTCTTCGGCCTCATCAAGCAGCGCGGCATGATCGGGATGGGCCTGTCCATCGTCGATCTCATTGTCGATCCGCTGAATCTCTTTGGACTGCCCGCCTATCCCAGGGCACTGTTCAGCCTGGCGGTCGCCGCCTTCGTTCTCTTCTGGGTCGGCTACCCGATTCTGAGAAAAACCTTGATGGCCCTCCGTCAGCGGGTCATCAACGCCAACGTACTCCTCTCGGCAGGCGCGTGGGGATCGTTCATCGTGGGCACCCTCTCGCTCTACGATCCCCGCTGGCCAAACTTTTTGCCGGTCGCCGCTTGGTTGATGTCGCTGCATCTCTTCTTCGGCTACTTCAAGCTCGACACGCGGAGGAAGGCATCGGAGGCGGTTCGCAAGCTCCTGTCGCTCCAGCCCCCTCGCGCCAGAGTGCTTCGCGGGGATCAGGCGGTAGAGGTGTTCACGAAGGATGTCGCAGTCGGCGAGCTGGTCCTCGTCCGTCCCGGCGAGCGCATTCCGCTGGACGGTGAAGTGCTTGAGGGAACGGCGAGTGTGGATGAGTCGAGCTTCACCGGCGAATCGGTGCCTGCTACCAGAGGAGTTGGTTCCAAGGTCATTGGCGGGACGCTCAACCTGGACGGTGCGATGCAAGTAAAAGTGACCAAGGTCGGTGAGGACAGTTTTTTAAGCCAGATCGTGCGGCTCATGACCCAGATCGCCGAGCGTAAGCCATCGATTGAACTGATGGCCGACTGGCTGATGAATTATTACGGCCCCGTCGTCTTCATCGCGGCCTTTCTGGCCTTCGCGGGCTGGATGCTCGCAACGGGCGATCCTCTCCAGGCCACGGTGGTGCTGCTCACGACCATCATCATGGGTTACCCGTGCGCCCTGGGGATCACCACTCCGATGCTCGCGGCAATTGCCGGAGGGAAGGGAATTGCCATCGGGCTTCTGGTGAAGGCAAGCGAAGTCTTTCACGGGCTTTCGTTGGTGAACACAATCGTTTTCGACAAAACGGGAACGCTCACCTACGGTCGGCCGACGGTGACCGATGTCGCAGCTTTTGGCCTCGACCGCCACGAAGTTTTGTCGATGGCCGGGTCTGTGGAGGCGCAATCGGAGCATCCCCTCGGTCAGGCCATTGGCTTCTACGCGGAACGCGAAGGAGCAAGGAAGGTCGCCGTTCAAAACTTTCGCGCCATACCCGGCAAAGGTGTGTCTGCGACTCTTGATGGAGCGGAGATCGTCGCCGGAAAGCCCTTGTTCATCGAAGAGCGGGGAATCTCGCTGTCCGGGGAGGCAGGTGCGAGAGTGGAGGCACTGAGCGCCGAAGGAAAAACGGTCGTGCTTGTTGCTCGCGGCGGCGAGGTCGTCGGTGCCATCGCGCTCCAGGACACGCCGCGTCGCGGGGCTGAAAGGGTGATTACCCGGCTACGGGAGCGGGGTGTGAGGACGGTCATGCTCACCGGCGATGCCCGGCCGGTGGCCGAGGCAATCGGTAAGCAGCTTGGTATCGATCAGGTCCAGGCGGAACTCTTACCTGCCGACAAGGTAGCCGCTATCGAAGCGCTTCAGAAAGAGGGGCTAAATGTCGCGATGGTGGGCGACGGCATCAACGACGCCCCCGCACTCGCCCAGGCAGATGTCGGCATCGCCATCGGTGCCGGCACCGATGTAGCAATCGAATCGGCTGGTGTCATCCTCATCGGCGACAGGCTTGATGACGTAGTAAGCGCCCTGACCCTCGGAAAGGCAAGCTACCGCACGCTTACCGGGAATGTGATTGTCGCCGTGCTCTTCAATCTGGTGGGGATGGGGCTTGCGGCATTTGGTCTTATCACGCCGCTCCTTGCTATCGCCTTCATGATCGTCAGCATCTTCGCGATTCTGCTGAACACGCTCCGCATTCGTGGCATCAACCTCGAACGGGAGGAAGTCGAAGACACTGGGCCGCTTGCCGAAGTGGAACTCCTCATTCCGAACATGGTCTGCGAAGGCTGCGCGAGCAAGATCAGCACGGCACTCACGGCGCTGCCTGGCGTGCGCGAGGTCAGACCGAAGGTCGCCCAGAAGCATGTCTCGGTGCGTTATGAACCCGCGAAAGTGCAGGAGCTTGGCATCAAGCAGGCGGTCGAGAAAGCCGGATTCACTGCGGTGGAGGTTTGAGCTATGGGACAGCAGATTACTGATCTCAGGATCGATGGGATGCTCAGGCGCGGTCCGGAGGTCGAGATTGTTGTGGATGGTCTCCCTGTTATGGCCTTTGAAGGCGAGAGTGTAGCAGCGGCCCTCCTTGCGAGCGGGCGCCGTACACTTCGGACAACGGCACGCTTTCATGAGCCACGCGGAATGTACTGCGGCATCGGCGTTTGCTTCGATTGTGTGATGACAGTGGATGGAAGGCCAAATGTCCGCGCCTGCCAAACCGCAGTCCGCGCCGGCATGCAAATTGAGTCGCAGCAAGGCGATGGGAGTTGGAGACTCGAATCATGAATGGCTCTCATCCGTTGGTCATCATCGGTGGCGGGCCGGCGGGCATAACCGCTGCCATTGAAGCGGCCCGCGCCGGACTAAATCCTACGCTCATTGATGAAGCATCCGCGCTGGGCGGTCAAGTTTATCGGCATCTTCCTGAAGAGTTTCAGGTTGAGGATGCGGAAGCGCTGGGGCATGACTTCGCGCGTGGCAATCGGCTCCGTCAAGAGTTTTTCGATGTTGCGGGTCGGGTGGAGGTGGTCTCGAATACTGCCGTGCTTGGCGTGTGGCCGAACGGTGATTTGCTGTGGTCCCGAGACAATAGTTCGGGCGTGCTCGAAGCAGAAAGATTGATCATCGCAAGCGGTGCTTACGACCGCCCGGTGCCCTTCCCTGGATGGACGCTCCCTGGCGTGATGGCGGCAGGAGGGGTGCAGACGATTCTCAAGACGATGCGTGTTCGCCCTGGGCGGCGGGCGCTTGTCGCTGGCACGGGGCCGCTCATTCTCTCGGTCGCGGCTCGCCTTCACCATGCGGGCGTCGAAATCGCCTGCGTTCTTGAGGCCGGCAACCCGCCCTGGAGGGACGGAGTGTTTCCGAACGAATGGCCTCACGTGGAGTTCATCGACGATATGCGGGGGCACTTGGACTATCTGAGAAGGGCGAATATCGCGATTCGTACAAACCATACGGTGCTTGAAGCGCACGGTCCGGACGAAGTGGATGGAGCCTCCATCGGTGCTGTCGATCCCCAGACGTGGCGACCTTTGAAGGACAGTTTTGAGAGGATCGATGTTGATCTTATCGTCATCGGCTTTGGATTCGTACCGAACACGGAACTTACGGAACTTGCCGGTTGTCGGCATCACTACGCTCCCGAACTCGGAGGGTGGGTTCCCGCGCGGACGCCTTTCATGGAAACGTCCATTCCCGGCATCTTCGCCGCTGGCGACGGGGCGGGTATTGGTGGCGTGTTTGTAGCGATGGAGGAAGGGCGGCTTGCTGGCATCACGGCCGCTGAACAGGCCGGGGCTATCGCTCCCGACGAAGCAGAACGTCGCCGCAGAGGGCCGCTGGAGCGGCTCGGGGAGTTTGCCGAAATGCGGGCGGTGCTCGCTGAGGTATCTCAAATCCGGCCCGGCCTCCTCGACTTGGCCACTGCCGGCACTCTGGTTTGTCGCTGTGAAGAAGTTGCGTTAAGCGATGTGCAGACGGCTTTAGATCAGGGAGCGCGCGACCTTCAGGCCGTCAAGCTTATTACGCGCCTCGGAATGGGTCCATGCCAGGGGCGCAACTGCGCCCCGCACGTCGGCATGCACCTGTGCCATGCGACAGGGCGGACTCATGAACAAGTTGGACGGATCAATCCCCGCCCACCGCTGAAGCCAGTCACGTTCGGCGCGCTCGCCGCAATGGAAGGAGTATCGGAGACGTCTGCGGTCGATCCACTCGATGCCGTTGGTGGAGGTGCTTCATGACACGCACGCCCGATGTAGTCGTCGTGGGAGGGGGTGTGATCGGCTGCGCCGTCGCCTATTACGTTGCCAAACGCGGACTCAAGGTGACGTTGATCGATCAGCCGAAACGGGGACGGGCTACCTCCGCCTCCGCAGGCGGCCTCTGGCCGCTCGGCGAATCGGTCGGCCTTGGCTGCGGTGTTATCTACTACAAAGCAATGGCCGGAATGGGCGCGCTTCCCGACGGCGTGCATGGTCCGGGTCAACTTCCCCGGAGCTTTCTCGACTTTGCGATTCGCTCAAATGCAATGTTTCCCAAACTCTCTGAGGAGCTTCGTGAGACATCCGGCATGGATATTGAGTTGGAGCGAACGTCGCTGCTCTTTCTGATGTACGACGAAGGGGATGAAACCTTTGCGAAACCGCTGTGGGAACGCTGCCCGTGTGGAAAAGACCTGACTGAATGGTTGACCCCGGAAGAATTGGCCAAGGCGGAACCGGCAGTGACGCGCGAGGTTCGCGGGGCACTACGGTTCAATGGTGACGACCAGGTAAATCCCTACCGGCTTGCTGATGCGTTTCGCGCGGCGGCGCGAAACCTCGGAGCGACCGTCCTTACGCATACTGAGGTGACGGGTATTCGCGTCGAGTCGGGGCAAGTCAAAGGAGTCGAAACGGCGGCGGCATCCATTCCATGCAATCTGGTAGTCAACGCGGCAGGAGCCTGGGCACCCGAAATTGGTGGCATGGTCGGAATTGCAATTCCGGTCAGACCAGTACGTGGACAAATCCTCGGCACCGAGACACTGCCGAAGATACTTACGGCCTGCCTATCCACGACCGACTGCTATCTGGCGCAGAAGGGGCATGGGGAGATCATTATCGGAAGCACGACCGAAGAAGTTGGGTTCGATGTTGGCGTGAAGCCAGCCGCGATGAAGACGCTTTCGGCGGGAGCGATCCGAGCGATGCCCTTTCTAAAAAACGTCCGGCTCAAGCGTGTGTGGTCGGGCCTGCGACCGGGGAGCCCAGACGAGTTGCCGATTCTCGGTCCGGTGACAGGGCTAAATGGCTACTTAAATGCCTGCGGGCATTTCCGGACTGGCATCCTGAACGCCCCGCTCACCGGTCTGCTTATCGCCGAGATGGCAAGTGGCGATCAGCCGTCGTTCCCCGTCGAACCCTTTCTCCTAGCGCGTTTTGCTTCTGGCGCAGACGAACGCCAGATGGTAACGACGGGCTAGGGGTGGCAATGGCGAACGACGGGCTCCTGTGCTGAGGCCATCGTCACGCTTCCCATGAATTCGGACATGTCATACAGGGCCGGTTCCGATACGTCTGCCAAAAGCGAACATTTGAACCGCGGAAAGGCCAGCGTGGAAACGTGGTTACGACGAATGCCGAAAAGAACTCCGGCAGCGGGCGACGCAATTTTGAACCAGATGGATGTTGCCAGAATCGCCTTAATCTCAAGTAAAAAAGCCCATCGCCGGAAACGACGATGAGCTTTTCTGCAATCATGTCGGGGCGACAGGACGGCTATTGAACTTTTCTTGGCTGGCCTAAAGGCTTGGACGAAATCGCAGCTTGGCTTGTTGTAACGAGTTACGGCGAGTTGTGCGTGCCTTCAAGCGAGGCTCGGCGGATTAAAAGCGGTCGAACTTGGCATCGCATGGCCTGCTAGACAAACCACGGTGTTCGCTCCAATACCGGATGCAACTGAAACGGCTCTCGCTGCCGTAGGAACGCCGCCGTAAGGTACGCGATGTTCCTAGCGTACTTTGTCGTGATCGGTTCTGCGGTGAATGAATCTGTCGAAGCCCAATTCAATTTCGTGAGATTCAGCACCTGTAAGGCTAAAGTCCGCGCTTCGCACGGCAGCGGATCAGTGGCGCCAGCCCGGTAATGGTCCGCAGATACTTCTAACGGTTGCGGCGTGCCAAGAGCTTTGCGGTAAGCGTTGTACCCGGTGGTCGACAACAACAGTCGCCGACGAGAAATTGCCACGAAGCTGCCTCGCTGAACGCTGCCATCAGTCTCGGGGCGCGAATCGAACAGTCTAAAATTGTTGTGCTCGTTGATCCAGACGAAAAACACGGAGGCATCTGGCGCAATGCTCCGAACGCCCGACAAGATCGCCATGTAGTCATCCTTCGAGATTCGCACCGCATGATGAAACACCAGATTCGGCGCTGCGGGCAGGGAATGGTCACGCTTCAGGCGTTCCAGGGCTGATCGTGACAGCGTCGCCAGATTCTCGCTGCGTTTCGTGAAGTCAAACGCTGTTGTGTTTCCCGCGTAGAACTCCCACTTTCCGTAGCTATTGAAGACGTTCGCAAAACCGAGGATTCGTTGCCCGTCCCTGGATTGCGTATACGACAAACCCACAAAGAAATCGGCATCAGGGATGTTCTCAGGCAGCACCCAGGGGGTTACACCGCACTTCGCGATGATGTTAAGCGACAGGTTAAGATCCTTCCAATCTGGATTGCGGAGCGTACCAGTATCGATCATTTGGCAAGGGACTCCTGCCTCCAGAAGCCGACGTTTGACGACGAAGTAAGGGGAGGAAGCGTCGTCCATCGAGTATCCCGCCTCCGGCGTGTAAGCCAGAAACAGTCTGTTCAGTTTGTCGTTCCCGCACCATTCGGGATGCTCCGCGAGGAGCCGCTCGACCTCCCTATCGACATGCTCGACGCCCTCCGTGGTCACGATCGTCGAGTAGATGAACCGAGTAGCGAAAGTGCGTTCGGCGCCGCGGTACTTGAACTTGCCGGCCTTGAGACGCTCGATCAGCGATTCCATCTCCTGTCGCTGATTGCTCAGGCAGATAGGAACCAGTTCGATCCTGTGCTGGGCGCTATCGTAAGAGCCATACTTGGTGATGCCTTCTCGCACGTCAGGCAGTTTTTGATGGTCTCGAAATTCGACAGCCGGTTCGTTGAGGTGCTCGACGTGGAAGGTTGCCTCTGACCTCGCCTCGAATTCAGATAGCGCGACGGGGGTCTTCGTCATCGTCGCCTTGTACTCGCCGAAGATTACCGGGAAGATTGTGTCCGCCAACTCGTCGGCTGTCGTCTGGATTTTCTCCGCACGCTTTCGAGCCGCCCCGGTTTCCGAGGCGAGGCTGTGCTTCTTGATCGACCCGTGAAGGTCGAATGAGATACCTTCGGCCCGCACCACCGCTTCGATTTGACCAAGGGAGAGGTTCGGGATCACCCGATTCACCTGGATCCGCTTCTCCTCCTCATTGTCGAAGAAATGGATCGTTGCCCATTCCGAATCCGAAGCGACGATCCTGCCAGCTCGCCAAGCGTCGGCCTTGGCGACACAGCTTCGCCCCACGAACTCGTCAGACGTTAGTTGACGACAGGCTTCGTTCAACCTGAGAATGCTCAATACCTGGCAAGTGTAGTCCAGCACGACGTAGGCACGCCCGAACAACTCCTGAACCTGTATGCAGTATGCCGGGAAGAGTCGGATCAGCTTTTGTGCCGCTGTGGAGATCGGCAGATCAGCGCCCTTTCGATGAGCGATGATTCGGCTGAACGAGAATCGGTCGATGTACCAACCGTGAGCAGTGAGCGAGTCCCGAAGCGCCTTCGTCAACTCACCCAGCCGTAGGTGAACTTCGTCGCCGGTCGCCCTGCCAGACGCTTTTTGGACGGTGAGCAGGTAGGCGTTCAGAAACGCCGTCTTTGGAGCCTGGATACTGGCAAGGAATGCTGCCTTGCGCCCTTCGGCCTTACTCTCCAACTTGAGGATTGTCTCGTTATCCAGCAGCACGACTGAGGGTGGAGGCAGCCGAAGCGCCACCATCTCTCTAGTCATCCGTTTAGTCCCCTCACTGAGCGCCTGGACGAACGCATTGCCCTCCGGGTCTCTCATAAGCCTTAGCCACTCAAGCAGCTTGCGGTTGTGTGGCATAGAGGCCAGCGGCGTCGTGCCAAGGTCGAAGCGATTGGGCAGATCGACGTTCTGCTGCCGAATTCGCCCTGGATTCTTGACGATGAACGCGTCAGTATAGTGTTCGCAGTGGACTGGGTTCTTCGTTTGATAGTCGCGGTGAGCCACGGCGTTCACGATGGCTTCGTCGACCGCAATGGTCGGAAGCTCGGGTTCCTCGGCAAAGCCGCCATCGGGTTTCCGGTGTTGCAGCCGCTCGAAGAACGAGGTTTCTCGGAGGAAAGTGCGAGCGGCCCGAATCTGCTTCGTCACCGGCCCCCGAAAGTCCTTGTCAAACGAGGGCGTGCCACGATTCTGGTAGTGGCTCGAAGGCACGACGAACTTCAACAACCGCAGGTAGGCGTGGGAGAGAACGCGCTGCGGGTTGGATGCGAAGAAAAGGAGCCCCGGTAGCGTAAACCACTCCTCACCATTGTTGGTGACGACCGCACCGGCTTCTCGCAAGAGCCGCTCATCTGAGAAGTCTCCCGTGGCTTCCGGGTGAAACACACGCCTGAATTCGGTAACGACTTCGGCATCGAGTGCATCGGATGAGTACGAACACCAGGGCACACTGTCAAGGTCGATTAGCCCCTTGCGTAGCCGCACTTGCTCCCGGACTTCCTGACTCATGGGCAAGGACTGATGCCCGTTGCGCACCCACGCCTTCGACGTCGCATCTGGAGTCTCGCAGATTGCGTTCGGCAAATAAGCCGAGTAGATAAGGCACAGTGTCCTGTCGGCTCCGCTGGCGTCCTGGCAGTGATGGCACTTCACCTCGGCGGCGTGCGTGCGGAGGAGCGTGTTGAGGTTGGTGAACGAGTTACGCTGCTCCTCACCGAGGTGGTCAATGCCGACCACCTCCCCCGTCGAGGAGATCCCGAGGACGAGCAATCCGCCCTCGACGTTGCTGTTGGCGAACGCCGAGACGGTCTTGATGACCAGCTCTTTGACACCATCGAGAGCGCTTCGTGTGATGGGCCCATTACTGACCGGCCGACCTGCTTCTTTGCGGTCGAAGTGTTGTCCCTCGAACTCATCGTCATTTGGCTGAGTCAAAAAGCTCCACGCCGACGGCGGATCGTCAAACACTCGGCGTGGTGAGGGTCGTGACATATCTCTGCATTAGCAGCGAACTGGCTGCGTTACTATGGCACTGTTAGGTCGGATTGAACGGGACCAGGTACTCGTCAGCCAATGAACTTGGAATCAACCGCGTTTTCGCGAGTTGCTTTTCGCATCGGACAACCAATTGCGTAGCTTCGAGCTGCGATCGGCACAGCTCCTCAAGCAACGCTCTCGTGTCGGCAACAAGCCGTTTCAAATTGTCAAAGGTTAAAGCTTTTGTGTCGCTTGCCACTGTGCTCCGCGTAACCGTCGCGTTTGGATGCACAGAAACGCGCACGCATTTCAATTTAGGATACGTGCTTCTAAACCATTCGGCAGCATGTAAAAGCTGGCCGTGCTCTTCGCGCGTGAGGGCATTATCGGCCTTCTTTCTGCTCTTTGCTTCAATTACTAGCCCGTAAGCATCATTCAGCAGCCACAGCACGTCGGGCCCCTTCGGGTCCGTCTGCTCGGGACGCTCTCCAATGAATCCAAGGAATCCAGCGACATCCGCGAGTGCCTGTTCGAATTGATTGGCAGATGCTTCTGCGACAAGATGCGACGTGATTTCGTCAAACTCAGCAAGCACGCCCCGGCGGTTCGCGAACTCACAAATCCGTTGAACAATCGCTTCCGATTGGCGGCCAGGCAAGGTCAATGGTTCGTATGGCGCAACTACCTTCGGTCGAGGCAATCCACGGTTCGCTGCAAAGGCACTCTGCTGCAGTTTTAATGCAAGATCCGACTGACCCCAATGGTGGGCCGCCGATGCCGCCATTTGCAACAGCCAGCCCTTCGTCTTGCGGTCTAAAGCTGGGCGCTCGTCACAATAACTCTTGAGCTTTTCGATTGCCTTCTCGAAATAACCGTCACGGAGTAGATTAAAGGCCCGTCGTTCCAATGCAGCTTGCCTCAATGTGTCGTCGTCGGTAGTCGGGCCGGCGACCGTGTCGGCGAGTGTTTCTGCGTGGAACTGAGTCCACTCTCTATCTCGATCGAGACATCGCTGCATTGTCTCGGCCAGATCTTTGCGACTGACGACACTGCGGCTGATCTCAGCCCCCATTTCCAGTTGCGCTCGCGTGCTGTTGGTCAGGAGCTTTAGGTTGCTCGACCGACTGATCCAAGCGATGAGGTCTTTGCCTGTCATTGCAACGATGCAGTAATCATTGGAGCCGCGGGCGCCTCGTCCGATGCCTTGCTCGATCCGCTGGGCAAGTTCGCTATTGAGCGAAGTCCCGCCGAGAAAGACATTCGCACGGTACAGGTCATATTCGCTAGCTCCTCGCGGCAGTCCAGACATGATGAGCAAGCGGCAAGCGTCGCCAGGGAGGTCGATGCCGTCATAGCGGTTGGCGAAAACAAATGGTCCCAGTGACTCGCCCGACTGGAGTTTCTCGACGGCCTCTGAGACTTGCTCGGTCTTGTTTGGGAACGTGGCGATAGCCTTCCACGCTTCGGCAGCGTGTTGTGAGGGCACCAATACGACTGCTCCCTTTTTCTTTTTCTCGACTACCCACGTTGCAAGTCTCCGAACGGTATCGTCCACATCAGCTTCCAGGGTCATCAACTCGGGCGCGAGAATCATGCGTTCACTTACGCCGGCGAGGGAAGTCGAATATATAGGCTTGGCGATAGAGTCGGGTCGCGCGTCGAAGGTGCGGACAAGCGTACTATCATCACCAATCGTGGCTGACATGTAGATGCGCCGGGGACACTCCGCGAACGTGGGAATCGCATCGACTAGCGGGAAGACGGGCGTAATCACGAATGCCTGCCGGCTGATGAGGCATTGGCAATAGCCCAGCGCATCACGCAGAAACATCCAGGGAAACTTGTACTGTGTTTGGGCTCCTTTTAGGTATTCCTGTACCTGCAGGAGCCTCTGTGTCCAGGCCCAGTAGGGCACTTCTAGCACCGACCAATCGCCGCCGGTTACTACATCGTCAAAGGTTCCCAGTCGGTCGATCTCTTTAAAATCGTTCCGGAACGTGTTCGTAAGGAACGCATATCCTTCGTTGTCTTTGTCCTTCCGCACGGAAAGCGTAAACTGCTCGCGCACGATAGAGAACGACGCGTGCGCATCATCGAGAATCATCGCTGCCGCATGTACAATTTCGCGCGTCCCATCCCGCGTGCCGAAACGGCTCAGACCGTTGAACAGCGCATGATAGCTGCAAATGAGGATGCTGCGTCCAGAAAGGAACTCGTCCGGAAAATCAGCATTTGACTCGTAAGGTACGGCACGAATGCCATACTCCTGCGCCTTGGCAACGGTTTGAGCTACGAGCTGATTAGTAGGGGAAAGGTAGATGACCGGCTCGTTCTTCTCATTCAGCGTCGACTGGCCGACCAGCAGGCCGACGAGCGTCTTTCCACCTCCAGTGTGCAGCTTTACCACAAGGTCATTTTCGTCTCGGCGGGCAAACCAGTCCGACAGCACCTGCGCCTGGCTTGTGTAAAGATCGTTGATGCCTGGAGGCTTAGGCAACCTTCGGAAGATCTCTACAGGATCAATGACGGCGCTGCCGGCTTTCCGGGCGCGCAGCTTTTTGAAATCGACCATCGGAACATCTCCGCTCAATGCCAAGCCTAACCATTTGCGCATTCCCTCCCGCGGCGCCGACGGTCGGCCCAGGGAACGACACAGCAGGGGGGCCGAAAGTTCGGGCGCTACGCGTGCCTTCGGTGCTGTGCGTGTGTCGATTGTCCTTATCTTAGCGTCTGACTTGCGACACTCCAGGCGGGATCCGTGAGATCACCGTTCGTGTCAGATTGCCTCTCCGAATCGGATCAACAAAGGGAGAGCGCGTAGGGCGGAGTGGCTGCCTGCCCACGGTCGCAAGGCATAGCTTGATCGACATTTTGCTGGTAACCGTGCCTTCGTCGCCGCCCTGCCCTCCTTGACGTCGATGAAAATCATCCGGCAAGTCGTGTTCGCAGATCCATTCCTTGCGGATCAATCCAGTCAACGGCCAGGTCCACAATGAGTCACCCCATAGCCGCTCTAATGTTGTTCAAGAGAAAGAACAGGCAACCATTCGGAAATGGACTTCGGTAACCAGCCTCGCTGTCCAGAATGAACGCCGCGATACACGTCATCTCCCAACCCGCGATCTCATCGCCTGGCCATTTTGGATTCGTCAGCGCCGCGATATCGTGCTCATTCCCGTATTCTCTTACCCGCTCGATATCGGGTGAGCAAAAGGCATCAAACTGCGGGTTCGCCCAAGACCACAGCCAAGTCCCTGAGGCGCCAGAAACCGAACCGACGACTATGCAGTCGGCCTCGATTTTCCGAATGCCATTGTCCGACCACCAGAATCGGCTGCTCGGAATGTCGTAATCGTAGTCCTGGAACTTGTCGAGGCCGAACTGTTCGCTCGCCGTTCTATTTCGCTCCCGCAGGAATTCAGTTGCTTCTTCGGCGAGCTTTCGAAACTCGGAGCCGTTCATAGAATAGTCCCCTGTGCATTCTCCGCGTCGAGTGATCTCCGCACCGCGCTCCAGTATCCCACCGGCCAATTTGATTTCTGCTGAAGCAATCTCACGAACCGAGCTCGAAACTCAACGAACCCGATTATATCTAGCGAATAAGTATAAGAGACACGACACAACTGAGAGCACACGCTCCATGCGACGAGCTCAGCGAGTCCGGCCAAATTACGGCCTTCCTGTCTCCGACAATGTGCGGGAGACCTAACCAGCACAACTAATTGGCCACGTACGCATCGCCCAAGACAGCGCGATCTGCTTCGCCCAACAAGGCTCACCCCATGAGACGTTGGACGGCCGCCCTGCTGATGATCCGGCAAACTGGGAAGGGCATTCCGCCCAGGATAGGCGATAATTGAGCGTTGCAGGCGGTCAAGCACGGCCGACACGCCCAAAAAGCGCCGAAATGCCCTCAAAATCTGGCTCTTGTGTCCCGGACCAGTTAGCTTGAACGGATTGCGGCGTCAGCATGTTTTGCTGGCTACTGCCGAGGGGCAGCCTGCCGGTTTCGAGTCCTCGTGCGCGTAGATTGCGCAATGCACCTTGCCGAACTGCGGACATTCTTTGAAACTTCGCCGGCAGTCAGGCTGCTCCGCTCACAGAACGCGCCATTCGTCATCGACTTTTTAGAGCAGCAGTTCAAACGCGCCGGCCGTTTGTCCGTGCCGCATTCCGATTTGCACGCCTCGCTGGCCTCCTACCGCGAAGAGCTTCACAAGACCTACCCTGACGCCCTGCGGGAACGCCCCGAGGTGTACCTAGCGGCCTGGTGTGGCGCGGATACCCGGTGGCTGCACCGCTTCTTGGAAGCTGGCCGAGATGAGCCGGTTTACGAGCTGACGCCACACTCCGAGAACGTGTTGGCCTTCCTGGATCAGGTGATCGACAACGAACTAGGCTTTGTGGGGACTGAATCACGGTTGAGGATCGTCATCGACACGTTGGCCGATCTGGTCGTCCATGCGTTCGATGACCCCACTCGCCGGCTAGCACACCTTCGACAAGAGAAGGCCCGCATCGAGGAGGAGATCGAACGAATCGAGAACCAAGGACAGGTCACCCGCTACCAGCCCGCCCAGATTCGCGAACGCTTCGCCACCGCGGTCACGACTCTTAAGCAACTTCAAGGGGACTTCCGGGCGGTCGAGGAGAAGTTCCGAGCCATCACGCTCCAGGTTCAGCGGCAGCAGGCAGAAGGTCTCGACACGCGCGGTGGAATCCTGGGTTTTGCCCTCGAAGCGGAGGACGTACTGAAGCGAGAAGACCAAGGAGTGAGCTTCTACGAATTCGTACGCTTCATCTTGTCCCCTGCGCAGCAGGAAAAGCTTCAGGCAATCATCGATGAGCTTGGACGAATCGAGGAACTTCTGGAGCAGCGAGAGGGTTTTGAAACCGTGCAGCGCATGGTCCCGCTCTTACTCGAAGAGGCCGAGAAAGTCATGCGGACCAACCAGAGGTTATCCTCGACGCTGCGCCGGCTGTTGGATCGGCGTGCCTATCAGGATCGGCAACGCGTCTCGACGCTGCTCCGCGAGATAAAGCAGGTGGCTGCGTCTCTGTGTGACGATCCGCCAACCAAAGTCGGAGCCGAGCTCGAAACGCACCTGGCCATCGCTTCGCCGCTCTCGCGCATTCTTTGGAGCGAGCCGCAGTCATTTGCTCCTCTAACGCTGGTCGAACACGTGAGCGACGAAGCTTCGCGCGTGGATGCATTCCGCAACCTGGCAACGTTCCAGCGGCTCGACTGGCGCGGCATGCGACAGCGTATCGATCGCGTTTTGATGGAGCGTGATGCGATTTCGTTGCGCGATTTCCTCACCGAACACCCGCCAAGTGGCGTCGTCGAAGTGATCGGCTATGTGCAGATCGCACGTGATGACGGTCATTTGGTCGATCCGGACGCCCCGGACCAAATCATCGTCTCTGGCGAGCATGGAAGATGTCTCCAACTCACGGTCCCGCAAGTTCGGTTCATTGCGTCGTAAAAGGAGCCTCGATGTCTCACATTGCCGTCCCGGAATTTCGTGACTGGAGCATTGCGGCGGTTCGGCTTTTGCAAGGCGTCGTGTATTCCGACGACGAGAAGGCATGGAACGCAGTCTTGAGCGCTCGCTCTCAACTGGAGTCCTATGTCGCCCGACTAGGTCTCCTCTTGGTTGTGGACGAGGCGGAGGGACTGTCCTACGTCCGACAAGCTGAACAGGACGAGCTTCCTGAGGGCTATGAGCGCTTGCCCAAGCTGTTTCACCGATCACGACTGGGCTACTGGACCACGCTGCTATGCGTCCTGCTTCGCGAGGAACTTCGCCGCTTCGAAGAAGAGGATCTGCACAACGAACGTTGCGTGGTCGAGGTCAGCAACTTGTTCGATCAGTGGAAAGCCTTCTTCCCCACAACCTATGACGAGGTACGTCAGCGCCGCGAGCTCGATTCGGCGATATCGAAACTCTCCGATTTGGGCTTCGTGCGAAGATTCGGCGAGGAGCCGGAAGCGTGGGAGATTCGGCGGATCCTGAAGGCACGGCTACCGGCCAGCGAGCTAGAGAATCTGAAATCGCAGTTGCTTGCCGCCAGTGAGCGCCGAGCCACGACCGAAAAGCAGGGGGATGACTCGGCATGAGCGAGCGACTGACCAACAACGGCAAGCCATTGCCTGGCTATCGCCTAACGCGCGTGGAGCTTCTCAATTGGGGCACTTTTGACAGCACTCGTGGGCAGGTCCATGTTCTGCCGGTCCAAGGCGAGACTGCTCTCGTCATCGGCCAGAATGGCTCTGGAAAGTCCACGCTGGTCGACGCACTGTTGACGCTCCTCGTTCGTCCCGTGGTGCGAAACTACAACGTTGCCGCTGGCGCCCACAAGCAAGAACGAGACGAGCGAAGCTACATCAAAGGTGCATTTGGTCGCTTCAGTCGAGATGAGGACAACCGGGCTGCCGTCCAGTTTCTACGCCCCCGAGCCTCCCAGCCGTCCGTGCTCCTGGCCTGTTTCTCGAACCAGCAGTCAGGCAAAACCTTCACGGTCGCGCAACTGCTCTATCTTGACTCAGAAGGTGGCACGAAGCGGGTTTACTGCTTCGCCAGCAACGAGCGCTCCATCGCCGGGGATTTTGGCGATTTGAAAGGCGAGGAGCGAATCCGAGAACAGCTCCGACGCCGTGGGCTGCGAACGACAACAAGCTACACAGAATACCATTCGTGGTTCGCCAAGGAAACGGGTGTCCAAGCCAAAGCTATGGACATGTTCAACCAAACCGTGGCCGTGAAAGACATCCAGAGGCTGAATGCCTTTATCCGCGACCACATGTTGGAGTCGAAGCCTTGGGGCAAGCGAGTCGAAGATCTCTTGAACCACTTCACGCAGTTGAGCGAAGCTCACAAGAGCCTCGTGGAGGCACGCAGGCAACGTGCGCTACTCGATCCGCTGGCCGAAGCAGGCGATGCTTATCGCGAGCACGAAATGGAACTCTCGCGGCAGCAGCGGTTTCTCGACGCGACCGATTCACTCTTTCGCACTAAAACGGTTGAACTGTTCGTACCCGAGTGCCTCGAACGCCGCGCTGAACTGGATCAAGTCAAAGACCGCATTAAGCAGGCAGATCAGGATCTCGCGAAGGTCCACGAGGAGTGCCGGCGACTCAAGAATGAGATCGAACACGCCGGCGGCGAGCGACTAAAGCAGATACCGCTCCTGATCGAGAGTCACGAAGCCCAATACCTAGTGAAGCATGCTGAACGGCAGCGGTATCACGCGACGCTTCGCGATCTGGGTGTCAATGATTCGATCACCGATCAGCAGAAGCTAGATTCTGCCCGCACCAAGCTCTCGTCGCTCCTTGGAGAGTGCGATAGCCAAATCCGCGCTGCCGACGCGCGCCGCAATGACTCGGTAATCGCACGAGCCGACTCGATCGGGCGACTGACTGACGACGAACGGGAGCTTGAGGCACTATCGAAGCGGCGCGAGAACCTTCCGGAGTCGTTCGCGGAACTCAGGCGACGCATGTGTGAAGCTCTCAGGCTTCCACCGTCCGAACTTCCCTTTGCGTCGGAGCTGATTGCAGTCAGACCCGAAGAACGAACCTGGGAGTCCTCCATCGAAATGGTGTTGCATGGATTCGCTTTGAGCCTTCTGGTCCCGGAGCGGCACTATCAAGTCATCAGTCGCTACGTGGACGCCAACAAGATCACCAGCAACGGAAAGGGACAAAAGCTCGTTTATCTTCGGGTCGGTCAACGCCAGGCTCGCTCGGCTAGCAATCCGCGCCGCGACTGCTCCTTGCTGGACAAACTGACGTTTCGCGAGGGTCACGCGCTCCTGCCGTGGGTCAAAGCGGAGATCGCGGATCGATTCGACTACCAGTGCTGTGAGACGATCGAGGAATTCCAGGCCGCGGAAGGCAGGGCACTCACCCGAGAACGGCACCTGAAGACCGGGACTGTGCGGCACGAAAAAGATGACCGTGACCGGTCGAGCGATCCGCGGTATTTCGTGCTCGGCTGGGATAATCGCGAAAAGCGACGACTACTGGCCGAATCGGTTACACGACTTCGCAGTGAGGTGGCTGAGTTCGAGCGTGCTGTCGAGAAGCTGGACAACACACTTGCCACGCTTCGCAGTCGACAAGCCTCGGCACGCCGGGCACTGGAAATGACCGACTTCGAGTCGATCAATGCCGCGCGGCACGAGCTCGCCATCAAGGCGTTGCGAAAGGAACGCCATGCAATTGAAGAGGGAAGCGATGCCATTCGGATCCTCAATCGACGGCTAAAGGAAGAGGAATCGCGGCAATTGTCAATCACGAGGAAGCGTGACGATGCGGTCGCACGTCAACGGGACCTTGCCAGAGACATTGAAACCGGCGAGAAAGCTGTCGCCAACGCGAAGTCCATCCTCAAATCGCGCTCTTCGCAGGGGGTGCTTGCTAAGCATAAGGAGCACTTCTCAAGTCTAGAGGCGGAGCTTGCGCAGGAGCCCTTGACTGTCGTCAATCTGTTTGACCGCGAACGCTCTTCACTTGAAGAGCGACGTCGACTCGTCGACCGCCTCCGTGAAGAGTCCGTGCCGTTGGTCACAACGCTGCAAAAGACCATGAGCCGCTTCTTGATTGAGTTCCCGTCGGAAAAAGCCGACCTGCAACCAGACGCTGCCTATCTGGACAGTTTCCTTGATCTCCGCGCTCATCTGGTTCGCGAGGACCTGCCGCGGCACGAGCAGCGTTTCAAGGAACGCTTGAACGAGAAGGTTACGCACGAGATCGGGCTGTTCAACGGGGCGCTCCAGACCGAGTGCGGTGAAATCAAGAAGAAGATTGAGATCCTCAATTCTTCCCTCCGTCAACTGGAATATCGCCAGGGCACCTACATGCGGCTTGAGCCTCGGCCGGTCCATGACCGTGAAATCGACGACTTTCAGCAAGCAATGAAGGAATGTCTGGCCGGAACTTTTGAAGGCACCCTCGAAGCGGACGAGGCACGCTATCTGCGGATCGAAAAGTTGATCGTCCGGCTGCGTGAGGAACCACGGTGGAGAGACAAAGTCGCCGACGTGCGGCGCTGGTTTGACTTTGCCGCGCGCGAGATCGACGCCGAAAGCGGTCAGGAGCGTGCCTACTACGAAGACAGCACGGGGCAGTCGGGAGGCGAGAAGGCGAAACTGGCGTTTACGATTCTTGTCGCGGCGATCGCCTATCAGTACGACCTCGTACCCGGCCAGCCTGCCAAGGACCGGTTTCATTTCGTCGTTGTCGATGAAATGTTCTCCAAAGTCGATGACCAGTACGCCGAGTACGCGCTGGAGCTATTTCGGAAATTCGGACTGCAACTGCTGATCGTTGCTCCACTCGACGCCAAGGCACGCGTGACGGAACCTTATGTTGGTTGCTATCTCCATATCGTCAAGGACGAAAAGACGAGTCACTCCGAGATCCTCAGCATGACGGCACACGAGTTCAAGCAGGTCGTGGAAGGGACGAACGGGCACGCCACCGCTCCATCACGAACTCGCACGGCATCGGCCGCGGCGCCGAGCTGACCGGCAAGAGACAGACTGCCAAGCATTTGCCGAAGGCCATCAGCCATGATTGATCCGGTGGAGATTCGCCGCAAAGCCGAGTCCCTCTATCGCGAGTACGTGCAGGCGTGGCTTGCTGCCGAGGACGAGAGTTTTTTCCCGCGAGAAATCCGCTGTCGAAAGAAGCCGGCTTCCAACGATCTGGCTGAGGCGAGCCGCGCGGTTCGTGTGCTACGCGCCGGATCGAAAGAGTCTACGGGCTTCGGCTATTCGGTCCAGTGGCGAGAAGTCCGCAGCCGCACATTCGGCCGAAACGAGTTTCCGGAACGTGTCTTGTTTCACACGGCAGAGGATCTTTTGCGCTTCTTGGAGCGCTGCGACGAATTTGCCACGCTTGTCGCTGCTGCCACGAAACTGCGAAGTCGCCTACCTGTTCTAGAGCAATGGTTGCGGGCCAACCCGGAAACTCTTCTCGCACTCGCACCAGATCTGGATGGTCTCTTGGAAGTCGTGTCGTGGTTCGTGCAGCACCCGCGACCGGGGATCTTCGCTCGCGAGCTACCACTCGCCGTCGACACGAAGTTCATCGAGCGCCACGAGCGAATTCTTCGCAAGTGGCTGGATATCGTGCTCCCTCCCCATACGATTCGTTCCGACGAGGAATACTTTGAACGGCGCTTCGGGCTGCGTTATGCCGAACCGCATTTGATGTTGCGGTTTCTGGATGCTGGATTACAGGCCGCCGCCGGCATTCCCTTCGATGAGCTCTCATTGCCGCTTCGAACTCTCGATCAGCTATCCTGCCCGGTAACGACGGTCTTCATCGTCGAGAATAAGGTGAATCTGCTGACACTGCCGCCTATCGAGGGGGCGATTGCCTTGGGCGGGCTCGGGAATGGAGTGTCGCTCCTCCGATATGTCGCATGGCTGCAAACTGTCCAAATCACGTATTGGGGGGACATCGACGTTGAGGGACTCGCGATTCTTTCGATGCTGCGAGCTTCGTTTCCCCACGTCCAAAGCGTCATGATGGACCAATCCACCATCGACCGCTACGAACGGCTCCTGGTGCCTGGGACCGCGCGCATTCTGGACGTGCCACCGTATCTCAATGCGGCGGAACACGAGCTCTTCCTTGCATGCCGAAGCAGGAATATTCGCCTGGAGCAGGAGCGTATTCCGCAGGCGGATGTTGTGGCGAAATTGTCGGAAAGCGCCCGGCCCCCTTCGACTCCATCCCCCGTGCCATCAGCTTCCTAAGCTATCGCGACACACGAGTCCGCGATGCGCGGATGTCTTCAGCAAACATGGATTCGTAGCGGCTCGTTGCCCGCCGTGATCCAGATTTTGCGACCTCACCGCAATCCGGAACTCTGAGGCGATCGCGCACGCGTTGAAATCTCGACAATACGTCTCATCACGCCATGAACAGCTGGAAATAACTTCGGCTTGAAACGTCGCTCTGAGCCCTGCACTTGCGACGAGCCCCTCGGAGTCGGACCAACAAAGGCTTGGCGGGCTGGCGCGATTGCTTGTCTGAATTGAGCAGCGACTATGGGAGTCGACGACCTCGCCTTCGTCGCCCCATCATCGCCGGGGCCAAGGGCCTGGCGGCCTCGGCGGGGCGAGCCCCGACGATGACAGGCCGACGAAGGCAGGCGATATGCAGCTTCGCAGTTGTCGTGACGAACGACCGTTCTGCACACGTCACCTTTGTACGGGAAACCCGTATATCACTTGGTAAGTGATTGATGTTTGACAGCTTTGGTGTGGGTAGATGAACGGCAACCGGGCTCTCGCTGGGAAGTTGGTCCTTTCCTTCCGAGCGAGAGGTCGGTGGTGCAAAAGGTTGAATCCATGTGGTTTTTACTCAGTGCCGATGGTCGGCCTGGCCATGGGTTCCAAACAGAAAGGACTTTAGATCGTGCAGAATCTAACGCGTGCGAGTGCGGAGCTCTTCCGCAGGACAGAAGACGAGTGTTTCGAGTCGCTCTCGGCACTCTCTGTCCATCTGCGGGCAAAAAAGGAGCGGTCCGAGGATCGTTGGCAGCCGCCAACGCAGTTGGAGGCCTCGCCGATTGACGGCGGGCTACTTCTCAACGCCGGAAGCGACGGTGCGTTCCTAATGAACGACTGGAGCTTTGGCCAGCTATGCAAGCTGGCCGGGGTGGGGAAGGAGACCGTCAATCGACTGTCTCCCGAGACGGCATCGCAAGTCTTCGCGGAAACGCTTCCACGCGGCCAGAAGCCGCTTCAGCTTTTTACCGAGGGAGAGGATCTACGTTCCATCCACGGGACGAGCTACACGCGGCTCTACGATGCAGATCTTGTCGCCATGCTCCAGGAGTTCGCGGTGGACTTTGAGCCGCCGCAAAAGGGCTTTAACGGAGCGACCGGGCTTTATGCGGGAGAGCAGGACTTGTTCTGCTTTCTCATCGACCCGGCCGGCTGGACCGAAATCGGCGGAGAAGCTTTCGCTCCCGGATTCTTTATCTGGAATTCGGAAGTGGGGCGCCGCTCGCTGGGCATCCAAACATTCTGGTTTCAGGCCGTATGCCAGAACCATATTGTCTGGGATGCTGTGGATGTCTTCGAGTTCACTCGAAAACACACAGCGAATGTCCATGAGTCACTCCGCGAGATCCGCCGGATCATTGAGGCATTGGTCGCCAAACGCGACGAACGTCGAGACGGCTTTGCGAAGGTGATCCAACGGGCGATGGAAGAGAAGCTTGGCGACGACGCCGAGGAAGTGATGAAGGTTCTTCAAAAGAACGGCATCACCCGAAGCGCCGCGAAGCAAGCCTTGGAAATCGCCGCGCGGCAGGGGAGGTTCACCATCTTTACGCTGGTGGACTCCCTGACTCGCATCGCTCGCGAAACCAATAACGCGGGCGATCGCACGGATGCGGACGAGAAAGCTTCAAAGCTTCTCTCGCTCGCGGCAGCGTAGGGGAGGCAATCTGCTATGTCATGGAAGATTCCCTCTCATGTCGCCTTCTCGCTAGTCTGCGAGAGTTGCGACGCAGGTATGGAGATCGAGACCTATGAGGACGCGCTGAATTTCGGCTGGTCGGCGATCAGCTATGAGCCTGATTGTCCGATGGCAAATTTCATCGGCCTCTGTCCCGATTGTCGCCAGCGGGAAGAAGCCTAGCTTCTTTCCGAGGCGATTGCTTTGTGCGTCTGGCCATGTTGGTCAGCGCGATTCGTAATGTCCTTTATGGAGAACTTGTAATGGCAGCCAACAGACCAGTCCACGAAGTCCGCTTTGGACACGTAAAGGCCGCGATCTGGGCCAACGAGGTTGACGGCTTCGTTCGTCACAACGTCACCCTACAGCGGCTTTACAAGGACGGCGACGATTGGAAGACCACGCAGAGCTTCGGACGCGACGACCTGGCCCTCGTAGCCAAGGTCGCGGATGAGGCCCACACGTGGATCTTCCAGCATGGACAGGAAGGGAACGGCAGTGATCGGAACGAGAAGTTCTGAGCCTGCCGTTCGCAAGCAAGAGAGGTTCAAACGCACCACCGAACCTCTCTCCTTCGTTAGTGTCTCAACGGTCTCGCTTAAGCAACACGGTCTGCCCGGATTCCATGTATATCGGAAGAAACTCCTCGCCGAGCGGAGTAGCAAGGAACTGAGTCAATGCCACACGGGCTCCAATCAAGGCGGGCGTATGGCCGCAGTCCTCGACGATGATCACGCCCCCTGGCACGATCCTCGGGCCGAGCTTGCCGAGTCCCGCAGCCACGGCTTCGTACATGTCGACGTCGAGATTCGCGATCGCAATCTGTTGAATCGTGTCAGGGAGCGGCTCGCTGATGATGTTGGCCTTGACGACATGTACCGTCGACGGATCTGCGCTGCGGCTCTGCAAATGACGCTCGACAAATTCGCGGCCCGGCGTCGCGTGGCTGCCAACCCACATTTGATCCGCACTCGCATGTGCCTCGGGATAGTTGAATCCGTCAAATACGTCAAAGTAGAAGCCTCGTCTCTGCATACCACTGTTCCGCATATAGCTGATTGCTACGGCCGCACTGCTGCCGTAGTAGGTGCCAACTTCGACATAGTCGCCGGGCAGATGCGCAGTCAAGTCGATCCACTGGACAATGTTCAGGAAGTCGGCCTCGTCCCACTTGCAGATTCCTTCCGCACTTTGCCGGAAGAACTCCTCGCGCAGCACCTCCCAAACCGTAGGCGTTACGTGCCAGTACTTGGCGCGTCGCTCGGTCGATGACACCGAGACAAACTCGCCACCGTTGGCAATGACGTGCGCGATGTACCGTTCGCCAATGTGGTCCATTTCACAGGCGTAAAAGAAAACGCAGTGCTTCAGGTCAAAGCCTTGGAACGCTTCCTCGATATTCCGGCCATCGCACAATATCCCCTCACCGATCGCATCGAGATGCTCGCTACGATCGGATAGAAGCACGACTTGCTTGTCCGTTTTGCGGGCTTGCAGCAGGACAAATCCATCACGCACTTCGGTGCTGTCGCATCGTGGCCGAAAGAAGGCAGTGGCGGTGGCCAGGTAGCCATTCAGTTCGCGAAGATGGTAGTCAGTCAACGCCTTTCTGCCAGAGTCGAGAAACGCCGCGATCTCAAACGCATATCGAGAGGCCTGAGTCGCGCAAGACGCTTTCGAATGTGCATCCATAGCAAGTGGCTGTTGCACATGGAATTCCACCCTGGCTTGCGCAAAAAGGCGAATTCCCAAATTATCGTACAGTTCCGCACCCGCCCACGCGGAGCCAACGTGATCAGCGATGGAACGTGCAATCGACTCCCAATTATCGCAGGGGTAGACGGCCAGCGACCACGCGAGACGCTGTTTTGCATCTGTTGGCAGGCAAGAGAACGCCGTCACCGACTGACTGGCGTCAATGCGTTGCAGCAGGTTGAGGAGTTCGTCGAGGTAGACTTGCGGAGCCATAGAATGTTCTTGAACGACGTCGTCTTTTGTAGGCATACTACTGCCACTTTGTCGTTGTCTACTGTTTTAGTGACGTCTAACAACTATTTATTCAGGAGATGATTTATGAAACTACTGTATGGGTATCTCATGGCTGTCACCGTCTTTCTAGCCGGTGGAGGCACTGCAAGTGCCCAGTCGACCTACGGAGACATGTGGACGCAACAGGCCGAGAAGTCAGGTTTGTTTTCTCCGCACGTCAACAACTGCGACAGCAGCACGGAGGTATTTATTGCAGTCGACGCTGGATCGACTTTGGGTTACTGCATCGAGAAGAATGAACGGAGTGCTGCAATCTGGGTCAACGCGAAGGCAACCTGTGCCTCGGTAGGGAAGCGACTTCCCGAGCCGGCAGAGTTCTCGTACGCGTGCAAGAATCCTCCAGGAGGCCTGAGCAATATGACTGGCAATGGTGAATGGGTATCCAACAATGCCATTCCACTGTACGGGGCGTCCGCCGCAGACTACATCGCTGTCCCTCACATGGGCTACGACGGCTGCGCGCGAGGTGGCTATGGCGCAGTAGCAACTAACTTTCACCCCAACGGCTCTGAGGATTCTCTGGCGTTTCGGTGTGTGAGATAGAGCATCACGACACTCGTCAAGGGAAGGGCAAATAAATTGCCCTTCCCACAATGCCGCAAATGAGCCAGATGAGCATTGCAGTGTGACGACGGAAGTCTGAGGTGGCTCCCAGCACCTGTTCAGTGATTGGAGTCACCAAAGTCGGTCGAGCCTGCCTCAAGCGAGACGTTGTGAGACATCGCCCCCTACTTCCCGAGAATTAGAATTCTCAGGCCGCAACATACCGGAATCATTGAGCGTTTTAGTACATAGTTTGGATTGGCGCTGTCGCGCAGGCCATCGGCGCGACTGAACTCGGAACCGTTCCGAGGTTGCGGCACTCGCACGTAGACCCAGATTCCCGAAAAGACCGGTTACGAGGCAGCCTGTCGGACGTAAGGTAGCCCGCACTCGGCGTTCGACCAACTATGCATCGGTGCTCAGAATCGCTTACCAGCTCTGCCTCGCATTGAGGATGCGGAGCACCTCAATGCGCTCAGAAGACACGCGGTAGAAAACAAGCACCGCCGGAAAGCCGCTGACGAGTCGCCGGAGCCATCATTCAGTCAGGTTGGTCGCGTCCTAGGAATTGTTTGCTGGGCGGGGCTAGGGCTTCATCCGCCATGCATGGCCGCACGCAGGATGATGTCATCCAGCAGGTCAAAATAGCCGTGCTTCCTTGCGACGTCGTCGCAGAAATCGCTTCTTGCAATCGGCCTACTCCCGACTGGTATAATCCGAGCAATTTGGCGTCACAGCGACGGCCAGGGCGAGGGAGGCTGGTCGGACGATTCCCCAACGATTAGATCACGGGGGCGACAATGCACGCGACGAACGGTGCTATCACGGTTGTTGGCGGCGGTATCGCTGGACTCTACTGCTGCTACCGGCTCGCGCAGCAGGGCCGAAGGGTCGCGCTCTATGAGCATTTGGACCGTCTCGGAGGACGCATCGAGTCCTGGAAGATCGACCACGAACTCTACGCAGATTTCGGCCCGATGAGGATCGAGCCCGACTGCCAGCCTCTCTTGGGTCGACTATTGCATGATCTCGAATTCCAGTACAAGCCTTTGGCGGAGGCGCAGAATGGCGATGTTATCGATTTCAGTGAGTACAGGGCCGCCGAATCGGTTGGAACAACGCCGCGTTTAAGGGAACTCGATGCACAATATACCAATGCGCTTGCTACCCTGCGCGATGGACTGCTCGCCGTGTGCATGTCAACGAAACGCTCCCTCTGGGGTTCCGCTGCTCGGCGCGAGCTACGACTGATGGCGGATGCACATCCGGATATCAGTCGAAAGCCCCAACGATTCGAAGATTTCCTGGCTACGCTAACCACCGACGATTTCGACAGCCTTCGACGACACGGAGAGTTCCGCGGCACCCCCCTGTGGGACATGGGCTTCTGGAACCTGCTGAGTGATGTCCTGCCCCATGAGGCAATCACGCGAATGCGCGACTACGGTACCTTCTATCACTTGCTCGGTGATAATCCAAATGCCGTCGAGTGGACCATCTTTTGGCTACGAGCACTCGCCACGAGTCCGCATTTGCGCGGCTTGAAGGGCGGTATGGCGCAGATCGTAGACCGCTTGGCGCACCGCTTGCAGACGCCGCCGCTAAGCAAGTATGTCAGTATCAAGTCGCGCATGAAGCTCGTGCATGTTGCTCCGGCGCCTCGTCATCGGCTCCGACTCCGATTTGAAGACGCTGACAAGAAGATCGTCAACGTCACAACAGACCGAGTGATTCTCGCCCTGCCGAAACGCCCGCTTGAACATCTTAGCCAATGCCTGCATGCAATTGAGGGGGACATCGACGCCGTCTTCGGATTCCCGCTGATCAAGTGCTTTTTTGTTATTGACGACCCGTGGTGGACCGAGAATCGAGAAGCGAATGAATTCGCCACTGTTGCACCAACCCGCGAATTGCATTGGTGGCTACGCAGCGACGGCAAGAGAGGCGTCGTCATGATCTACGCCGATCGACCTGCGGCCCACTTCTGGGCCGATTACTTGCCACGGAACCGTGAGCAGCTGAAGCCGCTGTTTTGGCGCGGTGCTAAGAGCAACAAGCGCCTCGCGCAGAAGTTCAAGCAATATGTGCTCGCTAACCTCGTGCAGCCCGATGAGTATTCTGATCGGAACCTGCGCGAATGTGGAATTCGCGATTGGAGTCGCGAGCCCTTTGGCGGAGGTGCCCACGCGTGGCGGCCAGGCAGGAAGTCCTGGGAGGTAATGAGACGACTGGAACAGTTCGCGCTCGTTCCGGGTGGTCCCCGCAATGTTCATGTTTGTGGCGAGGCCTATTCCGACTACCAAGGCTTTATCGAGGGGGCGCTTCGTTCTGCGGCATCGGTACTCCGCCGGATCGGCGTGAAGCCCTAGCATGACTGCGAAACGTAGTGGGGGCTAACGGCGCTTACTCCTCGGCACGGCGAGCTGACCCAAATCGCTTGGGCACTCAATGCAAATCATCTGACCTCGGTACCCAAATACACTCAAGCCTCGCTGGCCGTCCTCCCGCGCTCCTGCAGCAAGAAGCGCACTTCTTGCCGCGTCAAAGTCCTGCGAATCGCGAAGGTGAAACAGAACAATTTGATATCCATTCTGCTTGCGGTAGATCTGCCCTTCACCAAGGTGGCCTGCCGCATCCGTAACAATTTGGAGAACGTGAACGATCGGTTCGGGCGTAAACCCGTATTGACTCAAGTGCATAGGCCTCCGTGAAAGCAAACATAGACGACGCAGATCCATATATCACAGAGGATGCTGGCATTGCAACCGGAACACGGCGCATGATCACATGTGGCCGCCGCGTCGTGGCGATCCCGGCCGCGGGCTCGCGGCGGCGAGCCGGTCGGTCGAGCGCATCTTTGGTGGCTGCGATAGCTCGCCGCCTCCGCATACGCAGGGACAAACGCCCGCATCGATAACGAGCTTCTCCATCTCGCCGCTGCAGTCATCTTTCACCGAAACTACTGATTCGGGTTTTGTCCGTAGGCTCTTACCTTGACGGCGCCATCCAAGCCACGCGGATCGGAGACGCGAATGAGTCTTCCCTATTCCGCACGATCAGCAACCAAGGGCGAATTACCGAGTTACTGACCGCAGTATGACCAGGAGTGATGCCATTCGCATCGTGAAGCGTCGGGCGCAGCCCGAAGGTCTCCCCAGGTCAATCTGCTGCCACACCTTTCGAGCTACGGGATCACTGATTACCTGCAGTAAGGCGGAATGATTGAAAACGCCCAGTTAAGCGTCGCTCGCGAGTCACCGCAGACGACCGAGCGAATGACAAGATCACATGGATGAGGTCTAGCGGATTCTTATTTGGCTACTGGGTTGTCGGGCAACGACGCCGTTGTCGCCAGAATACGATCGCTACGATCGCTCCCCCACAGGCGGCCAGCAGCCATGTCGAGGGCTCAGGCACCTGAGTAACGAACACACCCTGATAACCGTCTGTGAACAGCGCATAGTACGCGACTTGACCGGCGTCGTTGAAGCCGCTGCGTCTGCCGTCGCCACCGCCGGCATTCCCCAGGAAGTCGAGCGCGGCGACCGTTCGGAATACTCCATCGGAGGTCTCCAGAACATCGCCTTCGGCAACGACGAGGTTGAGTTGATTCGGAGTGGTTGCCACCCACAGGCTGTCACGATAGTCGTCGCCGCTCGACAGATCCGCCATGAATGCCACGTGCCCAAGTGCATTAAGTGCTGGAAAACGAGATGGAAAAAGAAACCCCTCTGGGTCTGCATGGCCACCGAATCCCCCGAAGTTAGAGTCCGTTCCCGGCGCGGCCATGCCCTCGAATGCAATAACCTCTAGTCCGCCGAGCGAATCGGCGATCCATAGTCCGCTCAGCGATTCCGATGGGCTCGAACCGACTTCTCCAACAAATGCATTGTGCCCACCATCACCAAGAAGTGGGCCGTTCACACCGAATCCGATAAATGGCAGGTCACCTGCCAATCCAGGTGCTGCCATGCCGGCCGCGGCGATTAGCTGCAACTGGCCACTGCTGTCGGACCAGATGCCTTGCTTGAGTTCCAATTCGCCAGGGCTTTCCACGAGAGATTGGAACGACACCTGCCCTTGACCATTGATGACTGAGTCTCTCGAAAACCCTTGATAGGACGCGCCCTCAGGAAATCCAGTTGCTTGCTCCCCCGCTCGCGCGACAACCCGCAGCAACCCTCCAGCGTTCGTCAGAACTGATGCAACATCGTCAACAGACGCAGTGAACGCGATTTCGCCTCCACTGTTGACGCTTGGTCGTAAGAGTCGACTGATCAACCCGTCACCGGGATCATTCGGCACGTGATCGTCTGGGCTGACAATACTATGCAAGCCGCCGGCATCGGTTCGGATCGCTCCCCCACCGGTGTTATTGAAGTAAAGGTGTCCTGCACCATCAAGGACAGGATAGAGAGGCAGCCTCGACACAGGGTCAGGTAGGTTGCCAGTGGGTAATGCAAGGCTCGATACGACCATCGACAAATCTTGGCCACCGTGATCGGACCAGATTGCGCTGAATCCGGACGACAAACGCGCAAACAGGGCCGTGGTGCCCGCATCGCTAATCAGAGGCTCGGAGTCATAGCTGACGCTCGTGGGATTGAGAAGAAAGGGGCCGAAATTCGACGTAGTTCCCGGTGCCGGTGTATTTTGGCGCGCGAGCAACCTGAGGCCAGTTCCGCCGCCTTCGGTGATGATCCCTACATTCGAGCCAAGAACATCGCTCCAACCAGCCGACGCACGAAATGCGGTTTGACCTAGCTCGTTGATTACCGGTGCTCCCCACTCGTAGCTGCGAAATGACCCGCCATTCTGGAACAACGCATTCCCTAGCTCACCTGACGCATCAAGAGGCGCCTGCTGACCAGTGATTGCCACGACGCGAAGATTGCCCCGCTCCGCGAGCGAAGGAACTTCGCTTGCATAAGACTGGTTGGATATGCACGCGGCGAACAGCAAGGCGGACGCCGTCGCGCGCCCTCGGCGGATCGACCGCATTCGACGCCATAGAAGGACCGCGGGGGCTCCGAGGATCGCCAAAAAGAGGCTTGAAGGTTCCGGCACAGTGGCCACCCACGCTTCGGTTTGACCAGCAGGATTGAAGCCCCATCCAACGATCGTTCTACCGTCGGCCGAAATGTCTGTCGCCTCGCTGATAGTCCAGCCATCCAAACCCGGCACGTGATGGTTGATCAATAGCTCATGCAGACCGACCATGCCGGTAGTCTCTGTCCAATAGTAAGGCTGAAAGCCAGACGGTGAGTCGGTTTGGCCGATCACCGTCATTCCGTTTGCTGACATAGCCGCGACACCACTTTGCATCGTGCCGCCCAGCGCGCCGAGCAGCACCAGGTCGCCTTCGGAAGTGACAAGAAATGCCTCATCGGGGCCGTTGGTGAGGTCTTGCCGGCCCAAACCGCCGATGATTGACCCGTCAGCGGACATTGCTGTTGCAAATCGTGGGACGAAACCATCGGAACTTGAGTTGATGAGCTGCTGAATTCCCGATGCACTTTCCCACAGGAAGGCGCGAAGTCCCCCACCGTTGCTGGCCCCGACGATAACATCTCCATTGGCGGAGATCGCATAAGCGTCGCTGTACACACCTCCGCCGGGCAGGTCGCCAAGTGCGACGAATCCGTTCGTCTCGTCCCAACGAAATGCCATGGGGAAGTACTGGCTGGGAGGCCATCCACCACCAAAAGTTGCAGTCCCCGCAATCACCGACCCGTCTGCCGACACGTCCCGGACTTGAAATCCATTGCTTCCCGGAATGAATCCGAGATCGACCATCCCTTCTTCTATGGACCATCGAAACGGTCTTGTGCCCGAGACCCCAACGACAACCGCGCCATCCTGCGAAACTCCGTTCGCACCGCTTGCGCCATCCGAGCCGGACAGAACTCCCAGGCCAACCATACCCTCGTCGGCAGACCAGCGAAACGCTTCAAAGCCGCCGACTTCTGACCAACTCTCTCCTACGATCACCTTCCCGTCCGCGGAAATACGCTGGGCAAGGCTTGCAAACCCGCCACCGGGCAGGTCTCCCAATGGAGTGAATGAGAATGTTGCGGCGTGCAGCGGAGTTGTTATCAACAACATTGCGACGATGAGGAGCCAGGTCGACCTGGATAATCCGCAGGTGCTTATCGTGTTCCGAGTGGAGTTCATTTGTGGAGGTTCCCAAAAAAGGAATTGGCGGCGGTCAGAGTGCACCGCTCCGGTGGAAAGAGGGCGCGGAATCGAGTCGGGGCCAGCGAAACTGGATCTACCCTGCGCACCAAAAGGGCACAGGTGCGCTACGAATGCGGGGTCGCTCAGTTGACAAGTCGCGGCAATCGGTCCCTTGGCCGCGGTGGCGCGACAGAGAGAAGGGACACGGAGGTCACTAGCGACTCCAGAAGGAACCAGTTCAGCGCGATTGGATGCGCCGTGTGCCTCGCACTCGGCGGGAAACGACAATGACGCCTAGGGCGCCGGCTATTGCCAACGCCCAGGAAGTCGGCTCTGGCACGACAGTGGCCACGCGAAATCCGATCCGACCATCCTCTGCAATCGCGAAATCTGCGTTGCGAGCAGACGCTTGGAGAACTACGTGGGTTCCATCGCCCCACGATCCTCCTCGAATGCCACGGAAATCCGACCCAGAGAAATTGATCAGCGCTTCATTCCACTCCCAAACATTCCCGCCCTGGTCGAACGTGCCATAAGGGCTCTGGGAAAGACTGTATGCACCCACCTCTGTAAGGTAATTCTGGCTCGCGGATGAACTGGGAATACCGGACGCAGCGAACCCATCATCGTATCCGTTTGCGATGCTGTCGTTCTTGAAGAAGTTTCCCGTGTTCGACTGGGAAGGTGCATCTGCGCCAGGGGGCTGGTCGCTATATGGAGTTGCGTCGGTCGAAGTTGGATAGTCCCAGTAGTTTGCCGTCACGCCGTCATTTTTGTGATAGGCGGCCTTATACCACTCGTCTTCGGTCGGCAGGAACCACTGAGCTCCAACGCTTCGCGTTACAGCATTCAGCCCTGTGTTCGTGACTGCACCGTTAAGCGAGTACGCACCTTGTTCTGTGGTACTGGCGTCTTGAGCGCCGGTCGGCTGGCCATTGTGAAGCCAATTTGCAAACCGGGCGGAGTCGCCCCAGCTCACGTAAGTGACAGGCTTGGACGTGGATCCGATAACGCTATACGAGTAACTGCCCGCTGTGCCACTCCGTGTGATACCGGCCACATTTAGATTGGTCGCCATGGACTCGTTGTAGAGGCCGTGCGGATCACTGGCGGCAATTGCGTTGAGAAACGCCGTATACTGACCCACCGTTACCTCGTAAGTCCCGATGCGGTACTCGTATGTCACACCGCCGGACATGACAACGGGCAGGAAACCTCCTGACAGTTCGCCACCATTCCCGGCGTTCCCGATGACCACCGTATCGATGCTGATAGGTGCAGCACTCGCCGCCGTTGGCAAAAGCGCGATCACTCCCAACAACAGGCATTTGGCGTAGCTGCGTTGCATTGGCGCGTTCCTGTGTGCGACTTCGAATTAGGGAATCTGGGAGAAATACGCCAATTCCCGCTATACCCAGGAAGCGACGTCCATTCCGGAACCGAACAAAGAATTCCAGGAATTGATCCCCGTCGTGCAGGTGGCTATTCTTGCTCCTGCCTAACCCACAAGCGTCCAAGAGGTTCGGACAACGGCCGTGATGGGAGCGGGGGGCACTATGCGAAAACCCGGCCAGCTCCAATCGACCCGAGTGGGGCGGTTTCCGATCCTCTTGCAGGCAGCGCGTAAAGGGTCAGAGGAGGCGCTCGGCCAGTTGCTCGATGCCTATCGATCCTTTCTGCTGTCCGTCGCCACGTCTCATTTTGACTCCGATCTCAAGGCGAAAGCAGGGCCTTCGGATGTTGTGCAAGAGACGTTCCTGGACGCTTACAAGGACTTCGCCCGCTTCAAGTCGAACACAGACGAAGAGCTTCGGATATGGCTTCACACGCTCTTGATGAACAACCTGGCCGACCTTCGAAAACGGTACCTGAAGTCAGCCAGCCGTCAGGTCAAGCGCGAGCGCCCCATCGCCACAAGTGAGTCCAAAGAGTTTGCACGACAGATTATCGACCGCGACGGACACACCCCCAATACCGAAGCTGTTTCGAAGGAGATGGCCGCGCGCGTCGAAGCGGCACTTCAAGAGTTATCGCCTGCATACCGTATGGTCATTGTGATGCGAAATCACGATCGGCGGTCCTTCGCCGATATCGGTAAGGCGATGAACAAATCAGCGGATGCCGCCCGGATGCTTTGGAAACGTGCTGTATTGAGGCTCAGACAGCAATTGGGGGAAATCGATGACAACCGCAGAGCCACATGACCGCCGGGTCGATGGCGTGGCAACTACCGATGTCGCGTCGTGGCTTGCGACAGAAATGCGGGCCGCTTGCGAGGAGCCCTTGGACTCAAGCCTCTCCAATGATTCCGCGGTCAAGGCAATCAAGGAATGTGCCCAATTGCTAAGCCGCGTTTGGCCTCTTGGCGGTGCTTCAGGCGAGCAACTTCGCTCCGACCGCCCCGCGGAAGGCGTCGATTCTCAGACGATATCGCCCAACTTGTGCGCTGATCTCAGAGGCGATGAGCGCCTCGGACGTTTTGAGATTCGCAAACAACTCGGGTATGGCGGCTTCGGCGTTGTGTTTCTCGCCTTCGATCCGCACCTTGGCCGCGAGGCCGCGCTGAAGATTCCAAGGCCCGAAATACTCGTGTCATCGCAGTTGCGTCAACGGTTCCTTCGCGAAGCGCACGCCGCCGCACTGCTTGATCACCCAGGCATCGTGCCGATTTATGAGACAGGTGAGATTGGTCCCATCACCTATATCCTCAGCGCCTACTGCAAAGGACCGACGCTGGCCGCGTGGCTAAAGGAGCGTACCGACCCTGCTACCGCCTTGATCGCCGCAAGAGTCACTGCGTGTTTGGCCGACGCTGTGCAACATGCACACGACCGAGGTGTCTTGCACCGTGACCTCAAGCCGGCAAATGTCCTTTTGGAGCCGGGTGAAGGCCTGACTGCGGACTTTCCTTTCTATCCGCGCTTGAGTGACTTTGGGCTGGCGAAGCGCATTGAGTCGACCAACGACTTAACACAGGCGGGTGCACTTCTGGGCACGCCTCGGTACATGGCCCCAGAGCAGGCGAGAGGAGATGAACGAAGCGTCGGTGTCCAGACGGACGTCTACTCGCTGGGGATCATCCTCTATGAGCTTCTGGCCGGAGCGCCGCCAATCATCGGAGGAACAGACCTAGAGACTCTTCGAAAGATTGAGGAAGAGGGGCCATCGGTAGGCCCTCTAAGGAACCGATCAGTTCCCGCTGACTTGGAAACGATCTGCCTCAAGTGCCTGGAGAAGCAACCAGCCGGCCGCTATCAGTCCGCTCGCGAATTGGCAGACGATCTACGCCGTTTTCTGGCCGGCGATCCCGTACATGCAAGACCGATTGGAGTTCGGGAGCGTCTTGTGCGGTGGTGTTACCGAAAACCTGTGGTAGCGGCCCTTACGGTAGGGCTAGCAGCAGCGATCACTGCCGGCGGCATTGCAGCGTCAACACAGTGGCTGCGGGCCGAGCGTAATCTGGTAGCCGCCCGAGAGTCTGAACAGCAAGAACAACTTCACCTCGACCAAGCTGAAAAGGCGCTTTTCGAGTTTGCCTGGATCATTGAGGAAAGCTCGCTGTGGAGTGACACGTCCACGTCGGTTCGAGCCGAGATCGAGGGGCGCCTCAACAAGTACTACAACAGCCACATAGAAACAACTGAAGCTACTCCCCTTTCCGCAGCTATTGAATCATTCTCTGCCCGATCCGGAGCGCTCAGTGGACAGAATCCCACGCTTGTTGCCGACCAATTTGAGCGCGCCCTGAAGGCATGGTCCGTGGTGTTGTCCGCAAATCCCACGTCGGCTGAATACCCCCGTGCATATGGCTTGTGCATTTTCAATTACGCACAGTTTCTTTCGCGCGAGGCCGAAAAGGCTGGCGAGGCAGATACGATGACGCCAATACGTCAACTCATTGCGAGAACCGCAAAAGAGTCTGCACAGGGCGGCCGCGTCCTCTCCACTTTAGCAACTGTGTTGCTGGAGCGAGGAGATATGCATTACAACGACCGCGAAGAGCGTCAAGCCCGACAGGCACACGCCGTCGGACTGCTGGCTGCCGAGGAGCTTATACGTCTCTCTTCTAGTCCCGAATACTCGCTTCTCGCCGCGCGGCTCTATCGAGCCGTGGGCAGCGATCTACGCCGAGCTAATGACGTGCCCGGAGCTTTGCAGTCGGTGCATCGGTCGCGCGAGTTGTTAGAGCAACTGCCTGCTGAGGATCCGCCCAATCAACATCGGATGGAGGAGCAAGCTGAAGTATATCGACTAATTGGCTTTATGGAGCGAGGTCAAAAGCGCTACCCGATCGCCCTGGACTGGCTAGGCCAAGCAGTGCGCCTGAACGAGCAACTCGTTGCCGCCAATCGGAACCAATCGTCTTTAATGCGTCTCGCTTCATCCCTCGACAACATCGCATCGGTTCATGCTGCCCTCGGACGGAACGACGATGAGTTCAAGGCATTGCGCCAATGCAGGGAAACCATGCGCGAAGCCCTCGCAATGGGCGACTCTCTGAATCCGCAGGCAAAACGATTCGGCCAGGTTTGTCATCGGCTTGGCAAGCTGGCGAACGAGTTGGGAGATAGTGAGACAGCACGTTCGGCCTTTGAAGAAGGTGCAGCAGCTTTCGAGAAACTCGCGACTGAGAGAGATCTAACCGCGGACGGGACGCTCAATCGGGCAGAGTGCCACGCGTTTCTCGCGGCGCACTTGGCAGCGGCTGGCGAAAGGGAGGCAGCAATCGCCTCATATGAGTTAGCCGTGAATTTGCTTAAGCGGACCGGAACCCCTTCTGATGCCGATCCGAGGCACAAAGATCGATATCGCAAGACGTTGGCATCATTGAATGCGCTGAAGGCGCAGCCCTGACCATGTTACTTTGAGTGCGGATCAGCCCACCGCCGTTCCAGTCAACCAACCCGCAGCGAAGTGTTGTAACCTAGGCAGCGCCCGGCCCGCGGCGAACCTTGGGACTATCGCCTGATCTCGTCTCCCCAAGACGCCACCTCGTCCAAGGCGCATCCGCACCCCGTTGTCCACGTTAGGTACTTTAGCGACTACCGAGCTTGCGGCCGAGAGGTCTTCCTTGCCGGCCACCTCAGCATCCGGTCGTCGGAGTTGGGAGTCCACGTCTTCAGCAAATACTAGTCTAGCCCTTTGGGCCGTCGCCCTACCGGCCGCAACAAGGCTCGCGACAGCCCCCTCTACGAACTCGCGACTACCGAGAATCCCACTTTGAATGTCTCCATCAGGTAGTTTTCGGTGACTGCCAGCAGTTGCAGCTGTTCTGATGAGATGGCCGCCTTGGACACACCTGGTTGAACGATGACGATGCCAAGAGTAACGGGGCAAAGGCGGCTTTTTTCGATGATTCGGTCGAGATCGTCTTCAGTGCCGACCTCGAAGCGTGACTGCTTACGGGCTTTTTCTCTGCGCATCAGATGCAAGAAGAGTTCCGTCGGTTGCTGCATCCAACGTACGCTTCGCTGTGCTTGTCCGCAGAGTTCGTAAAGGTCCTTGACCCTTGCACCCGCCTGCGGACCACCAGAGAACTTGCAATGCCAGAACTCAACATCAATGGATGACTCTGTTTCCCGGATCCCGACGACATCGGCGGCCTCGCCGCTTCCATCGTCGTCCAAGATTGCTGTAAAGTCTCTGGCCTTTAGCTCTTCGATCACTCGAAACTGGATTGTGCCCGATTTTCGCGTTGGGCCTTGCGACTCCCGCCGAATGTCGACGCCCGTCCAATTCCACACTTCGATGCGGCTTTTGGGAAACGGTGGAGGCAGATGGCGCAACTCGACCAGCTCGTTTCCGCGCAGCGATGAGCCATCAGCAAACCAGATTGCAGGCGGCGTCGCCGTTAGAAACTCAGCGAGCGTCGTCTCATGTCCACCATGCGTAATCTTTGCATCGCCTGCGCTTCGCTGCGTGAACACAAAATCGACTTCCTCCCCGCTCCCAGTGAGCTCAAGTTCGAAAACGGCACGATGCTTGTCACCTGCAATGGCAACGCGTAACGGCCCCTCCTCTGAAGGATCCTCTATCTCAATGTCCACTTCGTGGAGATAGAATGACTCTGCGCCCAACTGGAACTGGACTGCGGTTTCGCTCTCGGTGTAGAACGCTTCTGGCCATTCCGCCGCGATGGGCATGCCTGCCGGGCGCGTGGAAACCATTCTAGGTTGCAGTGTCCCACGAAGGACCTGTTCGGGATCAAGCGACTCGTCTAAAAGCTTGGTTCCTATAGACCTGCACCATCGAGTGAATTCACGAAGGTTGGTGGTTTGGCGCGACCAGATACGACCCTTGTAGGAGCAGCCGATGCTCGTTCGGTGTCCGTCTTCAAAACCCGTTCCGAAGAGATTCGATTTGATCGCCTTGCGTTTCTGTGCCTCAGAGAGGCCTCCTTCCACGTCGGAGCCGGCCCGCATCGTAAAACGTATGAGCCGACCGAGCGTTTCTATCAGCCCAACATTCTGAAGTCTTAGGCGGTTCACAGTGGCAAGGCAGCGAAAGATCTCGGCGCCGCGAATAGGGGTCGCCTTTCCTGCAACCGCCTTCGCCAGATCGCGAAAAAACCCCTTGTTGCTCGAATTGTGGATAAAGAGGAGCTGTCGTTCCTGATGCCAGAACAGAATGTAGAGCTGCCAGTCCCACGAATAGATCTCGTCAACTCGTGCCCATTCAATCGGCGCGCGCCTGGCAGTTAAGATGACCAGCGTATTCTCCGCTGGATTCACGTCATGATAGACGCGATCCAGTGTGTCGAACCCGGGAATGCCCTTTGAGAACTCCTCCGGATTCCAGTTTTCGCATTCGGTTCTGTAGGCGACCGTGCTCATCGCTGGGCGAACGTTATGAAGCGACACATCGTCAGGGAAGCTCTTGAATCCCGCGATGAATTCGCCAAGCTCGATCTCGCCCTTAATCGCCTTATCGCTGAAGTGCGGAAGCAGTGCATTCCAATCGCCATCACGCCTGTAGAGTTTGCGTAGTTCGTCCCCTACTTCTACGTCGGCAATATTTGCGATAACTGTCGCGTTACCCAGGCCAGGCTTTGCTCGCGTGAATCGGCCTGCAAGCTGCAATGTCACTGGCAAGCTGCGTCGAACGTCGTGAAACGCTGCGATCTTGAGTTCAGGAAGGTCGAACCCTTCGCCAAGCATGTCAACGCATATGACGATCCTCGACTTACCGGACAAAATCTGCTCCCGTATCCGAGCCCGCTCGTGCATTGACTTGATGCCGGTGTGGATCTGGACCGGCTTGAATTCTGTGTGCTTGCTATAAAGTCTGAATACCTCTTCGGCTCGCCGGACGCCACTAACTCGGGCCATTAGAATGTGCCCTTTCGAGAGATCGGCACGCAACTGCGCAACCGCCGCCTCAGCGATAGCTGCATCACGTTTTTTTGGATCGAACTCTCGAACTGGCTTGAAATCGATCGGACGAAAATAGCCATCCTGTTGGGCCTGCCGCAGTGAATAGACGAAGATCACTTGCTCCCCAACCGGCCGCTCATCATTGCGGTAAGGAGTTGCGGTGAATTGTAGGATGCGTGTCTCGCTGAAGCATTTCTTGAAGGCCTCCCAGGTAGGCGCCCCAACGTGATGCGCTTCGTCGATGAAGAGGTGCGAGCAGTGCGCCGCCATCGCCTCCTGGAGATCCTCGGAACACTGACCGATACCGGCCATTGTCGCGACGATCACGTTGCAACTTTCAAATAGTGCGTCAACGTCGCTCTTTGTTTTCGGCCGTCGTTTCAATATGCCGACAATCGGATTACGCGCCCCTGCCGCAATAACGCCGCATTGACGAAGAATGCCGAGCGATAAGAATTTGTCGGCGATCTGACTCCGCAGTGCATCGGTGGGAACCACGACTAGCAGCCGCTCGCATTGCGCCGCAACAAGAATCGCAAGCATCGCCTCCGTTTTTCCCGTTCCGGTTGGCATTACGATCGTTGCAGGGTTTTTATGAACCGAGAAATGTCCCAGGGCGGCATGAACTGCGCCAATTTGTGGAGGTCGCAGCCCAGGAATGTCCGCAGCCTGATCTTCCTTCTGGTACTCAAACCTCCCCGGCCAGGACTTGCGCGCTTCTGCCACCAACTCCTCCAACGACGGAGTCGCGGCCGGCAGGGATTCCAGAGCAGGATGCCGAACCCATGTGGCCGCGGAAAGTTCAATGCGGCGGTCTTGACTGCCGACATTAAAGCCACGGAGCTTTAGGAGATACCTGTCGCTGTATGGTTCACGTGCCGCATTGGTCATGACAACTACAGGATCGCCAATCCCATCGCCGTCCAAGAGATATCCCTTGAGACGCCCATTCTCGTACTCGGCAATTCCGACACCACCTGTCCACTGAGGGACCAGCAACTGCTGAACGCCATTCCCATCGCGGGAATCGTCGAGGGAGTAGAGCGCCGGAAGCGATGCCGTAATAGTGCTTGGTGCCTTGTTCATGTCATGGCGTTCCCGACCGCTTGCATAAGAAAAACCGCCCCCGTGATCATGAAACCGCGATGGAGCCCAACCGGTTATGGGTGCCGAGAAGTGCTCATTGCTAGCGGCACGAACTTCTCGCCGACGCGGTGGAGCACCGCGCCTTCAGGCGGCCATGAATCGCAACAAGCCCTATCAAACGGCGAAGAAGCAGCCGGGCCCCAAAGGGAGGCGCAGTCGCCGCGGTCATTGTTCCAGACATAGTTGTCGTGGCCAGTGAAGAGATGGAAGTCCGCCCCTTGCAAGTCTTCCGCGCGGAGCACTGACGCCGGCCCCTTCCCGGTGTGGATTCGCATCGTTTGCGCCGCGCCAAGAGTTCCGCGAAAGCTCATCACCACCTGCCATGTACTTGATCGCCCATCGGCAGCATAGGCAATATGGCAGAGGCGAACTCCTTCCAGGTCTACCGGTCCTGTGCCCATGTTCTTGATATCTGCCCATTCGGCACCCAACTGTGTTTCGCTCGCACCATTGCGCGATCGATCTTTTCCGGCTGGGTTGGGCTTCATTCTGACCGTCTGCAGCGTCTTCATCCTTAGATCTCCCTGCATTGGGGTTGGGCCGGTGGACCACCATGGCCTCGGGCCAAGTGCCCGAATTATCGCGATTCAGATGTCCATGTCAAGTAAACGGTAAACATGCGGTCCAAAAAAATCTCAGGAGAAAAGGCTGCGCTCCCGCTTCGGCAGAATGAGCTTCAATTGCTGCAAACGTATCTGCATCGATACGGCCGAAACCTGAAAACGTTCCGCCAATGGCCGAGCCGCATGCTCCATGAGTCGGTCGTCCATAGCGGCATCGCCAAGGTTGATCCCGCCTCGACGGGCAAGTTCTTTGGCAAGGAATTCGTCTTGTCGAGTTCGCAACTCTTCTAGGTACATCGGCTCCATGCCGCCATGCTGCTCGTGCCACTCGCGTTTCACCATCTCACGTGGCATGAGGAGGCAGGCCGCGAAGCGATTGGCTTGGACCTCCTTTGGATCCGACTGGCTCGACCGTAGAACGTGGTCTGGAACGGGATCTCCTGATGGCAGCAGTGGACGCTGGCCCCGACGACCAAGATAAAGGTGCCGGTGCAGCTGCCAATGACCGAGCTCATGCGCAAGTGTGAAATGATACCGCCCGCGCATGGTGGGGAAATCTTCTGGTACAAGAGTGACGTCAACTGCGATTCGTTTTTCGTCAAACCAGATCGCGCCGAGTACATCCCCTTCCGGGTATTCCGCTCGAAGATCTCGGTATTCCACCACGAGCTTGAAATGCTCCTGAACAATGTCATCGATCGGGACCGGCGGCACCGTTACCGGTTCGCGTGATTGGCCGTACTCAGCCAAGACGAGAGAGGCTTCGTCCTCGAACTCCTGATCGTGCATGAATCGTGGGCCGGATTTGTCGGCCGGCGAACGCCAGGTGGGCATCATGTCCCCTTTCGCTTCATTTGTTCCGCGTCTTCGCGCAATTTGCGAATCTGATCAGCGGTTAGGTTCTTCAGGGCGCGCAGAAGGTCCGGAACGTCTTTCTTCGATTGAATGATCTCTGGCAAATCCTCCGGCACACGTCCCGCTAGCGCGATCCATTCGTCTGGATTCACGTCTAATAGCTCCGCCATCCGTTTCACCCGATCCGCAGTTGGTGGATCAACATTCATCTGCTCAACTTGTGACAAATACGTAGGACTGACCCCAACCAACTCTGCAAACTTCCGAAGGCTGACTTCCTTTTCCATCCGTCTTGCACGGAGAGCCTCGCCAAACTTCATGCCACGATGCCTTGTCATTTTGTTCCGCAATCTACTTCGCTTGTTGCAATTCGAGTAAATCTCACGACTCACGATCACCCGTCAGGCGAGTCGCCTTTTCGTGCGGACGACGCGAGGCCCTCGGCAAGCTTTCTGACCAGCTCGGCAAGTCGCACGACCGCGTTTTCTTTCACCACGAGTCGCTGTCCAATGCTGTACGTCCGGTCGGAGCACCGGTCCAAATAATCTTGGTCCACGATGCCTTCGCAATGGCTCAAAAGATGTCGTTGCTGGAAAAAGATAGTCAACTCGTCCAACTCTGACGGCGACAGGAAATCTTCGTACCTCTTGCCCGTCGCGGACCTCCAGACAGTCGTGGACTCTCCCAGATTCTGAAACAGATTGCGCCTTACCTTGACTGCCGACCTAGCCGCGAGCGGCTGAAACGTCGCTTCTGCAAATCGCTGGAAGGACGCAACAAGCTTAACCAACCCGTTCTCAAGAATCTGTCGGGCGGTGTCCGCGGCCGTATCCTTATCGGCGGCTGATTCGACGGCGTTTTTTATCGCGGATAGATTTGCAACCGATGCTCGCACCGAATCGACGGCAGCAGCAAAGTTCGTAGGAGCGCTATTGTGGCCACAAGCTGGACAAAAGAAGGCGGCACCAACTGAACTATAGCGGCAAGCGCACGATTCGCACACGAATCGTTGCCGCATCTCTTCGGCGGCCTTCGGCGGAATTAGTAGCGTTGGACTTCCGGGCTTGACCGACATCGACATGGAAATCAGCCCACCTCGGGACTGTCGAGTATTGAATGATCGAGCATCCTCCTTCATGGCTCGATTGACGACGTTCTTCAGGTGCGCCATTGCCGTTTGCTGGATGTGCTCTTGCTGTGCCTCCGTGTTCCATTCGGTGGACACGGCCTCGTTACGACAAATCGGACAATAGACAACTTCGTCTCGGACCTTGTCTTTCCAGTCATCAAAGACAACCTTGAATTCTGCCTGGCAGTCTTCTGACGGGCAGCGACGATCCATTTCGCCGTTCGAATCCAATGGAATCTGAATCGGCACCTTGACGCCCTTTTCAAGCTTTTTCAGTTCCTTGAGAAGCTTGTCGAACATGAGTTAGAGATCTCCTTTGAAAGCGCGATCTAGGATCGAGGGAAGCAAAGCCTCCTGAGATTTGGCGACTTTTGCCCGTATGTCCCGTGCCGAAGCTACTTTCAATATCAGATCGTCAAATCGCCGTTGTTCCTCAATTGGCGGCACAGGCACGTTGATATCCAGCATCTTTTTTGAGCTCAAGGTTCGATTCCGATCCGCGCTGCCCGGCGATGCCTCGCCAATGTGGTAGAGGCCCTCAGGGCTGAGCAAGTAAAAGCAAACGAAATGAGCCGTCGTCAAGCCGTCCACCGGCACAAAGGTTAGGTACCTGTGCGAACCATAGCGGCCGTCGTCGTCCGAACCTGCAACGGCGATTGCACCCTCCCATGCTTTGATGTTGCTTACAAGAACGTCGCCGGATTTGACCAGATGTGGTTTCTGCCAAGTAATCTCACTGCCCCGCAATGGCGGATTATGAAAGGTACCCTTGCCGAATGAACGAACGGAGACTTGCGGGTACTCACGCGCCGGATCGATTTCGGCTGGTCGCCGAATAAGCGGAGCAATATCGCCTAAGGGTCGACGTGGTGCCCCTTCTACGATCTTTCTAAATTGAGACATCAAGAGACTCTCGGAGATGATGTCGCATTCTCTACCCAAGCTTTGAGCGTCATAGACCTTGGCCACGAGGCGGTCGATTCGAGTCAAAATCCGTTGCTGTACGTTCACTGGTGGTAGAGAGATCGTCAATCGGAGAAATCGATCCTCTTTGAGGCGAACGCGATTTGTCGTGCCCTCGCTTGCACCTCGGCAGCCCTCCACAAATCCGGGGGTCTTACTGAGCCAGCCGAGAAACGCAGGTAGTAGCCGCGAACGATTCGCATCGAACGTGGGAAAGTCGCTCGTGACCACCGCCCCATCAAGTTCACTCGGAACGATCCCCATCGCGCCGTTACGCGCATCGATACGGGATAAGATGAACTGATCGGCTGACACTTTGAAGCGGCGTCCAGATAGTCCAGCGCCAGTCACCTCTCGACGGAGCACAACCCCGTTTCCCCAAAGGCGGACCGTGACTTCGCGATACGTTTCCGCAGGAGACACACTCGCAACTTGCTCGTTGCGAGTTAGCAATTCGCCCAGAGGCACCAAGGGCCACCCGTTGTGGTTCGTCATCGGCTTGCCCCGGCGAGTTCGGCCTTGATTTCCTCCATGATCTCCATGATGCGCCGTTCTTTAGCGAGTATGTCATTGGCCAGTTGCAGAGGCGGCAGGTGCTCCAGCGCCTCGGCGCTGTGTGGATTCTTGAGATCGAGATTGCAGGAGATGAGCGTTCCTGTTTCGTCATACTCAAGTACGTCATCGACTGACACGCGCCATGCATGATCAGACTCGCGTCGGCGCTTGAGCTGAAACCACTTTATGCAGTGGGTGAATTCCTCGAATTGAAGTGGCTTCGTCTTCGTATAGCTTCGGCGACCCTCGGGGAGCGGCAGCTCGTAGTACCAAACGTCTTTGGTCGGCCCAGATCGATCAAAAAACAGAAGATTCGTGGGGATCGCGGTGTAGGGCGAGAACACGCCGTTCGGCAACCGCACGATTGTGTGCAAGTTGAACTCTTTTAAGAGTTCCTCCTTGATGCGGGCGCACACGCCATCGCCAAATAGCGTGCCGTTCGGTACGACTATCGCTGCTCGACCGCCATGCGGACCACCAGCACCCGGCCGCCTAAGCTTTCGCATGATGAGTTGAAGGAATAAGAGCGCCGTCTCGCTGGTTTGCTTATCGGCTGGGAAATTGTTTCGGATGCCGGCCTCTTCCTCACCACCGAATGGCGGGTTGGTGAGGATCACATCCACCCGATCTCGGTCACCGAGCTCTGTAAGCTTCACCGCGAGGCTGTTTCCGTACTCAATTGCGGGAGCATCGAGGCCGTGAAGCAAGAGGTTCAATTGCGAAAGCATATACGGCAGCGGCTTTGCCTCGCCGCCGCGAATCGATTTGTCTTGCAGGAGTTTTCGGTCTTGCACCGTCGTACATTGCTTTTCCAGATGAGTGAAGGCCTCGGCGAGAAAGCCACCTGTCCCGCAGGCTGGGTCAAGAACGACCTCGCCAAGCTGTGGGTTCGTCACAGCAACCATAAACTGGATTACCGGCCGCGGCGTGTAGAACTCACCGGAATCACCGGCGGCATCTCGCATTTCACGGAGCATCGACTCGTAAAGCCGGGCTAGAACATGAATTTCCTCGGTCGAGTCGAAATGGATGCCGTTGATCAGATTAACGACATCACGCATCAGATACCCAGAAATCATCCGATTAGTAATGCCATCGAACGCCGTCGCAATTACTTCGCGGCGACGGTCTCGACCCATCGCCCGGAGGCCGCGAAGGTATGCGAGAAGCCCGGCTCCGCGTTTTCCATTTGGCAGTGTCGCTTCCTCCTGATTCACGAATGCGATCAGTGCGTCGCCAGTGATGCCGTCTTTCTCCGCGGCCCAATCCCGCCAACGGTACGGAGCTTCGATCGCGGCCTTGTACTTCGTGCCGCCAATCCCCGCCCGAGCTTCGTCGAGCTTCTCGCGGTCATCCAGGAATTTCAGGAACATGATCCACGTAAGCAAGGGAAGGCGATCCAAGTCGCCGTTAAGGCCCTTGTCCTTCCGCATAATGTCCCTGGCGGATTTGATGAGCGCTGCCAATTGCTGTGCCGTTGTCTTAGGTTGATCGACCTTGTGGGGCTTTTTGTTCGCAGCCGTTGTGGCTTTCTTTTTGGCCATGTATTCAGTTCACCTTGCTATTCCAATAGGTCCAGAGCCCGTCATCGGGCTGTCCCGTTGACTTCTTGGGGCGGCGGCCGGCCCAAATCGCCTCAGCGAGTTTCTTGACCTCATTCGCGTCCTTCGGATCCCAACCCATACGAATCAACTGCTGACACATCGAATCGGGACTAGCGGGAGCGTGCTTGTGATACAGCGTCTCTAACGTGCGAATTGCACGCTCGCGATCGCTGGGATGAGTGATCCCTGTGTTGAGGTTTACTCCATGAGTCAGTGACTCAAGGGCGATAAATGTTGCGCCTGATGTCGGCTCAGACTGTTGGTGCGAGGCCGGTTGGCCAAGCTCGGTTGCTCCCCACGTTTGAAGCCATTGGTCGCAGTCGCCATCACCCCAAGGAATATAGAGAACGGAGGCACTACCCGAGATCCCGTCGATGGCATCAAGCAACTCTTGCCCACCGTAGATCGCAAGGATTGGACCGTCGAAGCTATAGATCTGCGTCCCCTTCAAGGTCATCAGCCTCAGCTGCACCCCTTGAACGGTCGCGGTTCCGTTTTGACGCAATTGGTTGAACAAACCCGCGAGCTGGCTCCAATTCGCAATGTTCTCCAGATTGCTCTTCGTCGAAACAGCAACAATGCCCGCGTTCCCTGATTTCTTTGCCTCGGCCAAGAGCCATTGGACGCCTTGCACAATCGCTTGGTCCTGAGGACCGGTGGATGAGACAAAATGTGAAATCCCCTTGCGAGTCATGCGAGCCTCCGAGCTATGCCGCCATGTACAAAAGCGTTTGAAGCTGGATCACTGCGTTTCGCAATTGCTCGACCCCGCCAAAGCGACTGGCGATCTCAATGACATTGCCGTGGGCATTGATAGGCGGCACCTCGAGCACATCGGGAATTACGAATTGCGCAGTTCCGTGCTCCGTGTACTTGTCAAGCAACTCGTCGAGAATCGCCTTGGCCTCAGGGCCGTACTGATCGAAGAAATCCTGTCGCTCAGAGCGGAGCCGCTGCGCTCGCTCCCGCCTGGTCCTGAGCGGCGCATTGAAGGCCAGGTGGCAAATGAGATCGAGTGGATCAGCGTCAGGCTGGTTCGCAGCCTCGGCTAAGTCATCGAAGTCGATCCCACGCTCAGCAAGGCGTTCGATAATATCTCGGCGACGCTCGGGATCTGCCCATTCTCCTCGAAGCTCGGCTGCGTTCCGGAAGAGGCTCCGCACCTTGTCTGCCGTATAGTCCGTGAACTGCACAACACGAAGCTGATTCCCGTCTGGATCGAGTTCATATACGAGGTGCGCGGCGATTTCGACCTGTCCCTCGTCGAAGTAGTACTTTTGCCTTGGCTGGTCATGATCGTCGTGCGGCAATTCGACCGCCTCGCCTCCACCTAGCTCCGGCTCTGGCACGACAACTTCTTCAGCACCAACTGGTTCACCTTCCTCGTCGATTGCCTGTTCGGTCTCGATAGAGGGATCCCCGTCAAACTCAGGATCGGCGAACATCCGAGTAGCCGTGCCGGTGTAGTCCAGGATGCTGAAAAAGAGCTTTCCGTATTCGTCTCGCACCCGAGTGCCGCGCCCAATAATCTGCTTGAATTCGGTCATTGAGCCGATGACCCGAAGAAGCACGATGTTCTTCACAGTCGGGGCATCAACGCCTGTCGTTAGAAGTTGCGATGTGGTCAAAATGACCGGCGTCCGACGCTCCACGTCTTGGAAGTGACTTAGATGGCCGCGGCCTACTTCGCCTTCGTCGGCCGTAACGCGACAAACGTAGTCTGGGTTCTCCTGAACGAAGTCGCTGTTTAGGTTGTTGAGCGCTTGCCGCATCTCCGATGCATGCTCTTGGTCAACGCAAAAGATGATGGTCTTTGCGAACGGATCTGTACGGCGTAGATAGTCGGTCAAGTGACGGGCCACCGCTTCCGTTCTAGCCCTAAGCGAGACGACGCGCTCAAAGTCGTTGGTGTGGTATTCCTCGTCCGGGATTTCTCGTCCGAAGCGATCCAGATCACCTTGATTAGGGCGCCATCCGGCTGCATCCCAGGTAGTCACGATGCGATGCACTCGATACGGAGCGAGAAAGCCGTCGTCGATTCCTTGACGAAGGCTATAGGTATAGATTGGGTCCCCGAAATAATCGTAGCTGTCGGCATTCTCTTGCCGCCGCGGCGTAGCCGTCATTCCGATTTGAAAGGCCGGACGAAAGTATTCGAGGATCTCTCGCCAATTGCTATCATCGCGGGCACTGCCCCGGTGGCACTCATCTACAATGATGAGATCAAAGAAGTCTGGGGCGTATTCGCGATACAGGCCCGGGCGCCGTTCATCGCGCGCAATCGCCTGGTACGTGGCGAAATACATCTCGCGTCCGTGTACCGCCTGCCCGCTAATCCGATGACGGGCATCGCCAAGCGGCGCGAAGGTTTTCGACATCGGATCTTCCACGAGGATGTTCCGGTCCGCCAGGTAGAGAATCCGCGGTTTTCGATTCTGACCGATTCGGTTCCAGCCGGATGACCAGAGCTTCCAGCAAATTTGGAAGGCGACTTCTGTCTTTCCCGTCCCTGTTGCCATCGTGATCAAGACACGAGGCACGCGTTGGGCGATGGCCTGCACCGCTCGGCTAATCGCGATTTCTTGGTAGTACCGAGGGATCCTTCCGAGTTGGTGGTATGCCGGAGCGAGCACGAGCTCGGTCGCGCGTTCGCTGAGTTGCTCCCTTTGATTGAGCCGAGACCAGAGTTCATCCGGAGTCGGGAACGCTCCGATGTTTCGCTCCAGACCGGTCAGGTAATCGAACTCGACGATCCCCTCACCGTTCGTCGCGTACGCGAATTTCAGTCCCAGAATCTCGGCATAGTCCTTAGCCTGCTGGAGACCGTCTGCTGGTGTCGCATACGTGGGCTTCGCTTCAACAACGGCGATCGGAAAGTCCGCTCGGTAGCGAAGAACATAATCCGCCCGCTTTCCAGGGCGCCTATGGCCTCGACGACCAGCTACGATGATTCGCCCATCCGTGAATGTGACCTGCTCATTGATGCGGTACGGATCGTTTTCCCAACCGGCGACTTGGAGCCGTGGAACTACGTACCGGCGACAGGTATCTGCTTCGTTGGGCATCGGGGAGTGGCTATACGGCGCGCCAGGGAGGCCACCTTGCTTCCGTGCTGCGGGATTGTTCGGTGTTTACTAAACACCCGATTGTACAGGACGAGCCAAAGCGCGCCCATCTATTGACTTCAGGCTTTCGCGGTTTCTGAGTCGGAGGTTTGCGTGTCGCCTGTAAAGTATTATAAATAAAGTAGTTACGTCGAGTGGATGACCCAAGGCGACTTGCCAGTCGCCTAATCGTGCTGCATAATACTTCAAATAGTTTTAAGGTTTATGCAAATGACCTATCGCTCCACTAAAGCCGCTCGTCGTGAGCTTTCCGCTCTTGCCCAGGGCCAGGGCGGCTACTTTACCGCGAAGCAAGCAGCGGAGATTGGCTACGACTATCCGCATCTGGACTACCACGTCCAGGCCGGCAATTTCGAGCGAGCCGGCCACGGCCTCTATCGGCTGCCGGAGATTCCTCAGTCCGAGCACGACGATCTTGTGCGTCTCGCTTTTTGGAGCCGCAACCGCAGCGACCAACCACAGGCTGTCGTCTCCCATGCGACGGCACTTGCCCTGCATGGCCTTTCGGACCTTCTACCCAACAGGGTCCACATCACGGTTCCGCCGGGCTTCCGCAAACCCGCCCCGAAAGGCGCAGTAATTCGACGGGCTCGGCTGGCTCCTTCTGATATCCAAGAACGTGAAGGGTTCCTAGTCACCACGCCCCTTCGCAGCATCCACGATGCAGCGAGTGATCCCTCTATCTCCGAAGAGCACCTAGAGCGAGCAGTGGTCGATGCAATTCAACGAGGACTCGTGCGGCGCTCTAAGCTCGTCGCCCTGGCAAAGACACAGTCCGAGAAAAGGCTTTCGCGAGCTCTTGATGCTGCGCGATAATCGGCTCAATGGCAAAGTCATTCAATTCCGCAGCCGCGTTCCGGATGTCGCTCGAAGAGCGGCTACGACAAGCAGCCTCCCAGCGCGGCATGCCGATCAATTCGCTTCGGCTCAAAGTAGTCATGGAGCGACTCCTTGCACGTCTTTTCGCCGACGATACATCGCCTTGGCTCCTCAAGGGCGGCTATGCAATGGAGCTCAGGTATCGCCCGAGAGCCCGCACGACAAGGGACATTGACCTCGCCATAAGGTCCGGTGAGTTTAAGGCTACTTCCCAAATTGAAGCAATTCGCGAAGAAATCCAACAGGCCGCCGACCAAGACCTTAGCGACTTTCTCGTGTTTCAGATCGGCAGTGCCAGCACGGAACTACAGGGTGCACCTGACGGTGGCGCTCGGTATCCGGTCATCGCGCTCCTCGCTGGAAAGCCATTTGCCAGATTTCACCTTGACGTGGGGATTGGAGATCCCGTACTCCCTTCCCCCGAAGCGTTGGTCGGCGAGGATTTTCTCGGCTTCGCAGGCCTTCCGCCGGCACGCGTACTTGCCATTTCAAGGGCTCAGCAGTTTGCCGAGAAGCTCCACGCCTACACATTCCCCTGGAATGACCGAGCCAATACGAGAACAAAGGACCTGGTCGACCTGGTTCTGCTCATAACAAGCGGATCGCTTGATTCTGCAGCGGTCAGTTCAGCAATCGAGGCCACGTTCAAGGCACGTGATACGCACTCGCTCCCGACCAATCTTCCCGAACCGCCAATTTCTTGGTCCCCGTCGTTCCGCGAGATGGCGATAGAAGTTCAGCTTCCTTCTGTCGATCTAGGAGATGCGTTCGCAATAGTCGACGCTTATTGGCAGCAAAAATTGACGTGACCGCCCAAGTCGCGGCCGGTTTGCGGCGCCAACTAGCACCAGTACCACGACGAACGGAAGCACGAATCGAGTGATCAATCTTTGCGGCCAGCATCGGTCAACTCGTTGATGGCCTTGCGACGAGCGAGCAGCGAATGCACGATCTCTCTCGCGTTATCCATCACGACGAACCAACGGCGCTTGTAGTGGACGATCTCTTCACTGAGTCCGTAGCCGAGAAGTTCTTCTCGGTTCGCCGGAATGCCATTTAAGACGAGTTCCACAACCTCGTCGCCGGCTATGCGGGCAGTCGTCAAACGCCACCCGTTGTCGAGCTCGATCAGCGAGCCGCCATTCAAGAGGCCGAGAATATCATCCGGCGAAGAATCTGCAAGCGGCGTTCCGATTCCAAGCCGCTGCTTGACGTTTGGGACATCGGTGGGACTCAAACTAAGACCAACCAGCGCCGTGCCATCGGAAAGAATAGCTCGCGCGATCTTGACGCTCTGAATCCCCGACGACCCCATCACCTTGTCGTAGATGGGAAAAATCGCACCACTCAGGATGTGGAACCGGCGAGGTTCCGTGGCTGGAGTTCTTGCATACTCGGCATCCCACCAGGCTCGAGCCTCCTCCACTTCGACTCTCTCGTACTTCTTTGCCAGTTCATGCAGTTCAAGCGATCGCCTCGCACCCTTGACCGCAGTCAAATGAAGCTCACTTCGTTCTGCATCCCAGTGTTCCGAAGCAGCATAGATGCGATGGCTCTGCCGGTTCCGATAAAACCCATGTTTTGCCCAACCCGTGACTGACTCGAAGGTGCGCCTGATAACATCGACCTCCCCTTCCAAGTCATGGAGCATCGTCTTTGCACCCGAGGGCGGATCGACAAAAAGCGTTTCCGGCTCAGCGATTCTTCTCAGGTTCTTGGCCCGAATCTCCTCCACGCCGAAATCGAAGGCACTTTGACGTTTAGCTGCTTCAACCATTTCCAGATACCGCTCGTAGAAGAGATCGAAGATTTGATTCTGGGTTTCGACGTGAAGAACCATGATGCGGTTCAAGAACTGCTCAACGTTGCTCACATAATTATCACGGACGGCAGTTCGCTCTTTATTCAAGACTCCCATCCGCTCCAGAGTTCGCATTCCAAGCCCGTCGTCACTGTGGCGTCCTGACTGAATCTCCCGGTAGAGCCTGGCAAGTGCTGCTTTGCCGTATTCGTCGGTGACGTCTTCCGGGCGAAAGAGATCACTTGAGAGCGAGTGCCGCTCGCCTTTTGTCAGAGCACCAAGCGCTGCCAGGCGCTTCGAGACTGCGTTGACGAGGCGCTTCTGGCCCGCCAAGTCGAGGAGCACGAGACGAATGACTGGAGCGGAGCTTTGGTTCGAGCGGTGAACTCGGCCAAAGGCTTGCATCTGCTGGTCCGCCGACCAGGATAACTGAAATGCATAGAAAACACGCCGGTCTTGATTCTTTACGGCGACGTCGGCATGAACGCTGATTCCCGTGGAGCCTGCACCCGAGATGACGGCGAGGCGTTTTCGGCCTTGCTGAAACTGGCGAGTCTCGTATTCGTTCAGCTCTCGGCGCGAGATACCTTCAATCTTTCGACGGACGTACTTCCCGTTCTCAAAGCGGTGCATGCGTCCACTGATCTCAGCGACGTTTCCGGCACCGAATCGAGCAACGAGCGCATCGAGCGGATTCTGCGGAAAATCAAGGTCCGCGACCTTGCCTAGCAGTTCTTGTTGCCGTCTCTGGTTCTCGCGATTGATCTCTGGGTTTCCCGCGGCGTCTTCAACGCGGACCCGAACCACGTTGCCGGTTACTGGGTCCGTCTGCTCTTGGTATTGAAAGAGCGGAAACTGTTTCTCGATTAGCTGGACAATCATCTCGCGCGGTGTTGCGTCAAGCTCGGACAACTCCAGCCCCTCAGCGCGAGCGTCGCGAACCTTTCGCTCAGTTTGGGCTTCGCCCGTATTAAAGAGACTCAAGACTACGGAACGCCCTTGATTGAGATCACTCTCAATTGCCGGAACAAGTTCCGGGAGGGTGTAGGCCATCATGAGCTGGAGAAAGAACCGCTGTTGGGCCGAATAGAATTGAGCATAACGGTTCGCATTTCGCCCCTGGCAGACGTTTTGCTCCGCCGACTCAAAGGCAACCAGTAGATCTGACCAGAGATCGGCAATCTGGTCGTATTGCCGCCTCTCGTCGGTAGTCAACCGATGAAGAAGAGGCTCGTATTCGACGGCACTATTTGGAACGATGCCGCCATCCGGTAGTCGAGTTGGGCCGTAGCTTATCGTGCGCGAAAGGTACGTGCCGACACTTTTGAGATCGCGGCAGAGCATCTCCATTGCAGCCACCCCTCCCCGCTCCATCGCCACCAAGAATGCTGGAAAATCTGCGAATGGGGCGCCGGCTCCCCAAAGCCCAAGCCGCTCGTAGGGGGCCATGTGCCTTGCTTCCGTGGCTCCGGTCGCACTGAAGTATCGCACCCGAGCCTCTGGAAAAAGGCGTTGAAGTGCGATGCCCATATTTCCACGAAGAGTTCCGTGATCCACGGTGGCCCTTCCGCCGTGCGGGGTTGCGGCGGCATTCTTCATAAGATGCGCCTCATCGAATGCTATTACGCCATCGAACGCCTCACCCAACCACTCCGTCAATTGTTTGAAGCGGGCACGGTTACCGGCGAAGTCCGTAGCGAGCATGGTGTAGGTCGTGAAGAGCACTCCTGAGCTACCTGCGATTGACTCATTGGGCTTAAATCTCGCCTGATGAAGGATGGGAAGCGGCAAGCCCACTGCGTCGCGGTCCCTTTCTGCATCGGCACAGAGTTGGTGTGACGCCGAGATGTGGACATGCTTCCTTCGGCCCTGCGAAAGCTCGTTATAGATGAATGCATAGATCTCGCGACCCTTCCCAATTCCTGTTCCGTCTCCGTTCCAGTGTCCCTTCCTGGCCCCATCGGGAAGCAGAGTGCTTGTGGCTTGCCCGGCGTAGATCACGTCCTCCAGTTGGAGGTTCGAGACTCGCCCTTCTGCGATTAGGTCGGATGGAAGACGATGACGGTAGGTCACGTCCGGCGGCTCGACGCACGCCATCGCGGTCGACTCAACGACATTTGCCGGATGCGGCTGGGCGCCGCGGACGATTGCCTTTTGCACACGGTAAGCGGCAAAAACGGTCCCCTCTTCGATATCAACCGCCTTTGGCATGGCAGCGGATTCTAGGTCGCCTACTCCATCTCCATCTGATCGAGCGTGGCCAGTAAGAGAGACGCTGCCCAAGTGCGCATCGCATCCGCTGCCAAGGGGATATCTGTCTTCTCGCTTTCGAGGATCATCGTGATCGTCCGAACAAGCTCCGCCTTCCGCTCGATTACAAGTTCGTTCCACGTCAGCCACTCGTCGATCGTCACCGGAACTTCCATCGGAGACCGAACTCCCCCGGCTCCGTCCTCCAGGAGACAACCGATCAGTTCCAGGATCGAATCCATTCCCGCTGGCGGGTCCTGTTGGAACGCTTCGCGCAGCACCGTGCTGGCCCGCTCTTTCATCTTGTTTGCAAATTCGCCCATAAACGTCCTCCTTTGATACGTCATGCAGTAAATCGAGTGCCGCGCGAACGGACAGCCCGTCTCCGCTTACGACGGATGCCCAGTCTCTTGTCGGCCCAGTGTTGTCGATCACGATGATTTGGTTGTCGAAGGTCGTGCCGAACTTGGCGTACTCGCGACCATCCATCCCAACATTCGCCCGCACGTGGTAACGCTGACCAATCGATGTCCACCACTCACGAAAGGCAGGCCTATCGAGCGCCATGCCGCGTCCCACGATGGCGACAAGCCTTCCGCCTGGTTGGAGTCTTAGAAGTGCCTGCTCAATGTGCCTTGCTCCAAACGCCGTCCGGTGTCCCGTCACTCTCCCGCCAGTTGCCGAAAACGGCGGGTTCATCACCACTGCGTCGTAGACCTTCTCGGCTGGGAGAAGATTGTTCAGTCGCTCCGCGTCGAATGAAGTCGGAGTGAATCCCAACAGCGTGAGAAGGCCTCGCCGTCGCTCGTCGATCTCGTTGGTATCGACCTCGGCCCCAAACAGTCGTGCCAGAGTCGCGATATTCCCGGTGCCTGCACTTGGTTCGAGCACCTTCATCCCGGCACAAAGGGAGGCCGCCAGGGCGACGACCAAACCCTCAGCCGGCGGCGTACTGAACTGCTGGAACTCAATTTGCGTATGATCGCGTCTCGTCTGAAGCGGGAGCCGCTTTTGTTCCGTAAGGAGCTTTTCGACCGCGGCTTCCGGACTCATGAGGTCGAGTCCGTTTCTCTTCAAGTAGAGATTGAAGCCAGCCTCAGCCGCGTCGTACATATCGCGGGCGAATCCAGCCGAGCTTCCAAAAATATCGCGTGCCAATTGCGAGACTGCCGCATTGTCAAATCGGGCGGCGGAATCCGCTTCAAGCAGCGCAGCGAAGCGAAGGGCAAAACGACCTTGAGGTGTGTCCGTCGCGGACACGGCTGCGGTCGCGGAGGGCGTGGAGAGGTCCTCGAAATCAAATCGAAGTTGGACCGAGGAGTCCTGTGGAGGTGGCCGTCCACGGACCTTCACCATTTGGCCACCTTCCTCGGCTCTGGCCGATAGTTCAATTGCCCCAGCCCTTTCTCCGCGGCAGGTGTGTGTGTTGCCGCGTCCCGCGACGGTTTACCGCGATGGCTGTGCGAGTGTGTGATTGCCTTCCGGCGATCACGCGATAGAGTCACCTCCTCAGTCCCAAGGAGATCAGTGACTCGTGCGTAATGAGTTTTTAGCGTCCCTCGGGACACTCCAAGAAAAACCGCTTCCAAGACAAGGCAACCGACGATGGTGGGCCAGTCTTTCCACTCGCCTTGGGCAAGGCTTCGAGCGGCAACGGACGCCGGCAGTGCAATGCTCATGTGGGCGTAGAACTGGTAGAGGCAATAGTGGCTCTCGACCAATTGATTGAACGCCCAAAACTTGGCTTGAAACTCAGAGAAGTCCCACTCCGGCTTGGGGACCCCTGTGTGATGATGGAGCACATCAATTGTTACGGTGCGAATGGCGCCTAAGGTCAGGCCCGCCGTGAAGGCGGCCAGAGTCACGTAGAGAAAACCGGCTACGGTCGGCGACACCTCCTCGCGCGTCGTAAGCCACATACGAACCGTATCGGAGAAAAAGCTCACGCCCCAGAGCACGACGAGGCCAGGGAGCAGGTACGCGATCACGAGACCGAAGTTTTGCTTCGAGACTTCCTTCATCCCGCCCCCTCTTCGCTCCGCTCATCGCCGACGGCGTCTTCCGCCGCCGACACTTTGACTTGCATGGCATTGAGGCGACGATCGACAGCAATGAGCCTTCTTGGCACCTCGGTTTCAAAGGGCTTCACGATTCGTCTTCTGTACCGAAGGACTTTGGGGGAGAGACTTGCAAGGCCGGCCGCCTTGCGTGCACGGTTCACAAGCCGGAGGATATTGAGCATCTGCTGGCGGACCGGTGCATAAGGCTCAAAGGGGACCTTGTAGAGTTCGCGTCCCAACGCTTCCGCCGAGCGCCTGGTTGCCAATTCAAGGAACCAGGCCTTTAGCTCCCTGTAGACTTCCCGCCCAATTTGAACCCGGACTCTTAGCCTTGAATCTGAGACCGCTGGAAACCTGCGATCTTGTTTCCGAAGGTACCCGCCACGCTTCACGCTGATTGAGTAGTCGCGGAACTGAATCGGGATCTTCCTTGCGTCCCGGACGTTATTCCGCTCCCGCTCGAAGAACTCATGCGTTCCGTGGGTGGCAAGGAGCACCCAGTACCGGCCAAAGCGAAGATAGTGGAGGTTGGCGAGACCTGCTTGCTTCCTCCGCACGCGGCCCTGCCTGGAGATGGCGACACCGTATCTCTCGATCAACTTTTGATCGACGACTTCGGGATTCTTCCCCTCCGGCACGACGCCCGAGACGTAGAACCAGTAGCCGTGTGGCAGATAGTTGCAGGCTAGTACCTGCAAGAACCCCTCGACCGAAGCTGCCTGGCAGCGGTAGTAACTGCGGAACCTACTCATGCCCTCTTGTCCGGGAAACCCGTACAAGTGCTTCCACCAAAGGCGAAGAGCGAGTGTGTGTGTAGCGATTCTGCCGTGATTGCTCGACGCATCAAGCAGTTATGGGTCACACGGCTCACAGAGCGCTAACGAAGAAGGGGTTATTTTGGTACGGCCAACCCCACGCCGTTCGATTGGGTCCCCGCAAACGTGGTTCTTCCGAGTGGGCTTGAATTTGGCATCGTGCCGCATTCTCGCCATTCCTCGAGAGAACCGCGGAGGGACAAAAACCTCGTCCAAAAACCGCGGAACCTTCGTTGCGAACCTCGCTAGAAGTACGCCCCATCCGGCGGCGTGCGAACTACATTCCTAGTTCGCTGCCGCCAAATTTATAGGCGTCACACTTCAAAGAACCCCGTCGATAAAAACCGCCGTGTCGAAAGACACGACATTCGCGTACCGTCAATCCACTGCCCAAGAAGACCTGTCCGCCAGGACGGCTCTTCTCGGACCGCTTCAAGTCCAACCAAGGAAACCGGCAGCCCCCTGAGACCCTTCGTCCATGAAGGGGCTCTCGGGCTACCTTTCGAACTTCCAACCGGCTAAGAATGCCGGTCAACCCTTTCGTCGTGGCATATGTGTCCGGCACCACCCGTTGACACGCCAGCGGGGCGCGACTGCCTTGCCGCGCGCACCGTCCGAAGGATCCTTGTGGAACATTCGTTCCACGGAGTCATTCGGCTCTCTACTTGGGCCACACTCCCAGACTCCAGTATTTCAAGCACTTAGCTGACAAAGCTAAGCACCGGGTAACCAACCCGGCTGCTAGAGTCCTTCCTGCGTTAGTCATGACCTCCGCTCTCCGAGTCACGTGACTATCGGGTGTTATCCCGAGGGCTTACTGGTCCTATGTCCGCGATCCCTCCACGGCATAGTTTCCAAACGCTTGCCAAATGGCCTACGTTTGATTTCAGGGGGCAGAACGTAGAAGCTCCTCCCTTACCCATGGACCAGTGCTTTTCGCCGTCGCCCAAGGCCATATAGGCCGTTGGACCACCTTTTCGGCATCGTCTCTCGGAGAACTCACCGGCAAGCCCTTTCGGGCCTTTCGTAGTTGAGCTATTCGCGTCCCCGTTTTTTCGAGGTACCCGGACGAGTCATCGTCCGGCAGCCGTTGTCACCAACTAGCTGGCTCCCTACGCCGGCCTACGTTGAACGAACCCTTTCAGGTCCGAACCCCGTGGGTGGATTACTGGCCACAGCGTGGCCATTCACCAACTTTGAGCCATGACGGCCCCGGCCTTACGGCCGAGGTTTTTCCGCATCGCCCTGTTCCGACAGGGGAATTACCCCCATTGGATAGAACGCCAGGATTACTTCACTCCGAAACAAAGGGAGTGAGATTACTCTGACGAGCCTCCATCGAGCTGTGCGAGCGTATCTCTACGCACACAGCTCTACCGACGCAGCACATGATGGTGGTTAAACCATCCCCTTAGCCTGGTTGGTAGCCAGGTTTACCGGGCGTGCTGCCCTGTTGGAAGATCAACATCAAAGCGTTTGAAGCTTGACGACGACAGGACCTATCCACGCCCTGCTACCAACTGATATGGATACTGTGACGGCCTCCCGCCTCCCTTTGGCGAATCGCCGCTCTACCCAACCAACCGAAAGCGATCGGCGTTATCCGCTCGGTACCTTACGAGCGCACTTCGCGCCCGGTCCTCCTGGTGTTGCGTAATGTGCTGCCACAGAGAGCGACGCACGATGCCCATAAAAATCTTGGCCGCATCGCCGTTGGCCTCCCGCGCTCTCACGGCAGCCGCCAAAAAACTCAATGCTGACGACTCAGTCGCTTTAATCAAACCCTTCCGACAAGCCTGAAAGTAAAGCTCCTCGACCCGCGAAAAGCATTGAAGGTCTTCGGCACGCACCTGCCGGATCGACGGTGGATGTCCCGGCTTCTCAATCGGTCGTCTCCAGACACCAGCATCCAGGGCGGCAGGCGCCGCAGTTGTCTGGTCTTTACTTCCGTAGGAAGTTAAATCTGTTTTATATGGAGGTGCATTCTCGGTGCGCTTTTGGGGCGCCGGGCCTGCATTCTCGGAGTCAGCCCTTGCGGCCCGCCAGGCGAAATTGAACTCGAAATAGGCGCCGTCGCGATTCAGCTTCCACTGCTGCGATCCGACATCTTTCGAGATGAGCCCGCCTGCGACAAGCGCCAGCCTCGCGTAGCGCGTCGCCCGCTCGCTCACACCGAACCACTTCGATATCCAGGTTGCCTTGACGGTCCCCTTCCCCCGCATCGTGTGCCTCTTCTTGTCGAGCGAGAGCCCACGGGCCGCGTAGCCGATCACCGTCAGGAACAGGGCCGGCCGATCGGTTCTGGCCAGGAACAACAACACCCTTCTGGGCATGGGAATCGGCCGCGCCGGACTTCGATGGCAGGCCAGGGCTTCTCGCAACTCCCCGCTTCCCTCGATCCCGGTCTCGGTGAATGCGATACGCCCCGAGTCGAAGCGGAGCACCCCCGCCCGCTTGAGTCGCCCTAGCTCCCTGGCCACGATTCGCCGCGAGAGGCCGGTCAGCTTCGCCAGTTCTATCTTGCTGAAATGAGGCAGCACCGCTCGCGCGCCGTTTTTCTTCGCGCGGCCGGCCGCCTCGCGGATCGCCGCCATTTCCGCCGCTCCGCAAAACACCCTCAGCCCCGCGAAGCCGATTTGCCCCGCACGATAAGCCCAAACGATGTTCGCCAACTGAATTGGCGTCAGAACTTTATACCCGCATGGTTGATGCACGCTCACTGTTCCCCCGTCGATGGAAGGGCACTGTCGAGGCCAAAAAAATCCGCTCCACTCGCTAAGAGTGACAGGTTGACAGAGTCGTTTGGGTAGGCGTACTCTCGAAGACATCTGACCTTCCTCGAGAAGACCCGCCGGCAGCCGCTCTGTCGCGCGGGCTTTCTTTTTTTGGGCTATTGGATCGTTACTCGATAGCAGTCCCCTTCCGGTTTCTAAACGTAATACTGCTCACTCAATCCCATATCGCGCATGAATTGCTGGCGCAAGCCATTAATTTGACAGCGCTTTTGCAACACGTATCTACGCACCAACGTTGCAACGCTGCTGCGTTGGCAGCCACCCAAACTGCTCCGGATACGTAACAACGTAGCGACGCACTAACGCACATTTAGCCGAGCAACGTATCTACGTTCGTACGTCACTGCGTTCGTACGCCCGATTTGCCCTAACGGCGCCACAGGACTGCAGTTGACGAACTTTGACCGACTGCGTCAGTACGTTCCAACATTTCTGCGTTACTGCGTTGGAACGTCGCTGCCTGCGGGCGGCCCAGTGGGCCGCCGATACGCACGAACGTTGGAACGCACCTACGTACAACAGCAACGACGTAGCGACGCAAGAAAGTATCTTGCGGCGATACGGATCTTGCGCTATTGCTGTTCTCAGAGGGAGGGGTCAATCATGAACACCAAGGTCATTGTCGTTGCAAACCAGAAAGGCGGAGTAGGGAAGACCACCAACACCATCCATGTGGCACGGGCGCTTGCCGAACGTGGTAAGAAGTGTCTGATTGTCGATCTCGATTCGTCGGCCGGCGCGACGACCACGCTGGGCGTGCCAACCGTCGGCTGGCAAACCATCTTCGAGGTCATCTCGGGCGAGGTCGACGCCGAGGAAGCCATCATTACCGATCAAGATGTCGAAGTATCCCTTCCGCAAAACATCCATCTCATTCCCTCCTCGCCGCGGCTGAATGAACTCGACAGCTTTCTCAACCGCGACGAGAACCTCGGGATCGTCGCTCAGGACCTGCTGATGGCTCCCATCGCCGGGGTCCGCGGGCGCTATGACTACGTGCTGCTCGATTCGGCGCCACTGGTCACCAAGACCACGTTTCCGGCGTACAAGGTGGCCGACTATGCCATCCTGTCCACGCAGCTCGAAAAACTGAGCTTCGAACGTTTGGAGAGTGCGATGAAGCTCATCTCCAGCGCCCAGCGAAACGGGAACAATCGCCTGGCTCTTTTGGGCATCGTGGTCACGATGGCCCCGCAGCCCACGACGCGGCTGGCCATGCATTACCTGAACCTGATTGACAGCACCTATCTGTCGGAGGAGGGGACACCGGTCCGCTTCGAGGCACTCATTCATCGGAACGTTGCCATTCAGGAAGCCGCGACGGCCAAGCAGACGCTTTTTGAGTACCAGCCCGGTCATCGCGTCGTGAATAGCTACCGGCACCTAGCCGGCGAGATGGAAGACCGAATCAAGCGGCGTGACCTGCGGTCGGCTGCGCAAACGCCGCAGGTGGCCAATGGGTAAGAAGAAGTTCGAAGAAGTCGAATACGATCCCTTCGAGCAAGAGAGCCGTCGCAACCTGGCTCGGCGGCTCACCGCCCCCGCCGTGGAAGCTACCGGACGCTCCGAGGCACGGCCAGCCGACGTCTCGGGGAGTACTCATAACCAAGCCGCATCGCTGACAGACCCGCGGAGAGAAGTCAGTCGATCATTTCGTGACGTAGCGCCGATCGCTCCTTCGCGCGGCCGGCCCATGCCCTTGAAGAGTCGCACTTTCAAGTGCGCAAGTGCGACCCAAGACAAGGAGCTCGATTCCTTTCTGCTCCGGCTCGCCGAAGCCTCCGGTACTAGCGTCCCCTTTCAGGTCGTCACGCGGGCCGCAATTGCGGCAACGATGCGGTCCGAAGAACAAATCCTGGAGCTCATCCGACGCCGACCTCCCATGCGGCGACCGGCGAATGTCTCGGCCACGGAGTACGCCCAGTTCGAACAATACTGGATGGAGGTAGTCGCCGAGGCCCTAAGAAAGCTGCGACCTCATCAATAGTTTTTTAGGATGCGTCGTCTCTCTGCGAGCGGCCCATAACAGGAGTATGGGCAGAATCAAACTGGCACGCTCGTTTCGACGCCCGTCCCACAAAAGGCGGCTAGCCCGTACGCTCCCCTATAAGCCCCGGCCCACCCTGTTGAGCCCCGGAGAGGCTGCATTTTACTTCGCCCTTTGCGCAGCGGTGAATGGGCGTTACCTCATCGCGTTCAAAGTCAGGCTGGCGGACCTCATCACCTGTAGCGAGGCCGCATGGAAGGCCGGGTTTGGCCACATGATCGCACGACATCACCTGGATTTCGTGCTTTGCGATTGGCGAACCACGAGCATCTGCCTGGCCATCGAACTCGACGACCGCTCCCACGATTCGGCCGGCCGCAAGCGGCGCGACACCTTTGTGAACGAGGCTTTGGCCGCCGCCGAGATTCCGCTCCTACGAGTTCGAGCCGCCTCACGATACGACGCCAGGCAAATAAAAGAAGCGATTGCCTTCGCCGTCGGCCGCCGCTGAAATGGTCGACGCAACACTGCCCATGTCAGCCGTCCGCTACATTCGCGACGACACGGAGACGCAGCAGTTCCAAACAAATTCTTCAACGGGCGATCTTTTCTGTTGACACTATAGGGCAATTGCCCTATAGTGAATTCATCAGATGGGCTCGATTGGCGAGCCCTGCTAGGAATCATCCAGAGGAACATGACCGAGACACTCAAACCCATGATCTACATCGCTTGTCTTGCCGCCTACAACGCCGGCAAGCTCCATGGCAAATGGATTTCTGCCGCTCAAGACGTGGAATCGATTCAAGACGAAGTGCGAGAGCTGCTTAAATTGTCGCCGGAGCCCTTTGCGGAAGAATGGGCAATCCATGACTTCGAGGGCTTCGGTAGAATCCGTCTCGGAGAGTACGAGTCACTCGAAGAGATATCGCGGCTCGGCCTCTTGATCGAACGCCACGGCGAGGCTTTTGCGGCCTACGCGGCATATGTCGACACGGAGTCGGCCACGGAGGAGCGCTTCCTCGATACCTACCTCGGCCATTGGGATTCCGAGTTGGCCTTTGCTGCGAATGTTTTTGATGAGCTCTATGCCCATGAGGTGCCTGAGCACATTCGCGGCTATATCAATTATGATGCCTTCTGCTGCGACCTGTTTCTTGACGGTCATATTGGCGTTGAATCGTCGACTTTCGGGCTTCATGTCTTCTACGACATTTAGCTCGCCGTCATTCCTCCGCCCTCAAGACTAAGGGGGCGGAGGCTTCCTCACCCAAGTCCGCGCCGACATTCGCACGATTTGCTTGTGACGCCAAAGAGTGCTATTCCCCAAAGAGGGCGTCCACGTGACAGGTATCACACACGCCGGATAGGCAAAAGGCAATATGGGACCTTCCACGAAGCAAGAGGCCAATACACCGACCCTCGCCGCCATCCTGCGAGACGCAGTCCGCCGCAGCGGCCTTAGCGTCTACAAGATCGCCAAGGATTCGGGCGTTGATCAATCGACGCTTAACAAGTTCCTCAATGGCGGACGCGACAACTTACGACTCGATATTGCCGACCGCCTGTTTCGCTATTTTGGCCTCCGAGTCGTTACCGCTGCCAAATCGAAGTCCACTTCCCGCGATGCCTAAACGGGCGTGCTGCGGGTGCCAGAGCCTGCATTGACCGTTGACGTGCTGCGACCGGCGCGAGCACACCCTCACGCGAGTTGCTGTGCAGACTCCCGACATACCCTCTCCCCAGCCCTCTCCCTTCCAGGGAGAGGGGGATGTTCCGTGCCAAGAGGCGACTTGTCCACAGGGACCCCCCAAGCTCAAGGGGGCGTTTTGAAGCCCCACCGCTTGGGTCCCCCCTGTGGATAAGTCTCGTGGTCGGGGTATCAAGTCGCATCCGGCAGGCCGAGATGACGGTTAGCAGGTAGTCGCGAGTTGCGACGAGCGTCGTTGCCGGCTTCGTGTTTTTGGCTGCAGTGGCCGCTCAACGGACGAGCTACCGTGCCGCTCCCCTCCAAAAGGCACCTGACTTGCACCCGCGGGCAAACAGGTGCAAACAGCCGTGGCAGGTGCTTTGAAAACAGAATGCAAACAGCCAGATCCTGCCTCAGGACGTGGCTGTGTTTGCGTGCAAACACTCGTTCGCCCAGCAAGGCACCCCGTGGCTTATGCTGTCTTTCGCACCGTTGGCCCTTGCTATGCTATGGCGATTGTGGACGCAAGGCCGTCCACGTTGCGCGCCCGATCCAGTCAGTCGACCGCACGTAGTCTGATCCTACTTTTGTCGAACATATAGAACTGCCTTCCTTGGATCCATGCCGCCAGCGAAGCGAGAAATCAGCCGAGTCGCACTTGCGCCGCTCTGGACGGAATGTCCCCGTTGCGGCCGAAGTATGCGCCGCGATTACAAGAATCGACGCACAGTTTTTTGGCCGAACCGCACGATTTCTTTGAGTCTTCAGGTCCTTCGTTGTCATACCGCCGATTGCCCCAGGCGAATGCGGCCCTACCGACCAGAACTTGAGTGGCACTTTGCCTTGCCGGGTAACAAGTTTGGATTGCCAACCTCCGGTGCAATATTCAGCGCGTACCTCCAAGGCAGAGCCAACCTGCAAATTCACGAGGAGATATCCCGACTTGGAGTCTCAATAGCCACCCGCAGCATTTCTAACGTCATTCTCTATTACGAACGCCTACGCAAGGAAGTAGCCGCGCCATGGCCCGCGGGCCTAGTCCGACAACTGAAGGAGCAAGGCTCGGCAGTTTTGAATCTCTTGGTTCTCTATGAGCGACCTCTTTACGTGTTAGTCCACGAGTGCGTTTCGAATTTCACTCTTATAGGAGGCGACGGAGAGTTGATCGAATTGTTCGGCTCGCTCATGAACCGATTGCCCGTTCCCGTGGCGGAAATCTATTGTTCTCCGCATACCGCAGTTAGTGAGGCGGCGCGGCACATATGGCGGAGTGTGCCGGTTCTGCATGTGACCCCGAACGGTCGACTTCACGACCCGCGTCAGTACCTCCAGCACCTTCGAGTTAGCAATACCTCACTCCCTCAGCCGTCCTTTGAGGCAATCAAGCTAATTTTGCCTGATTCGTCGTCTGGTCGTCTTCGCTCTGAGAAGCGACGCAAGTAGCTAGTTCTCAGGTACTTGCACACTTTTGTTCGGCCCTGTTCCCCGGGCCTTCGTTGGAACTTGGTTCTCGCGCCTCTGAACCTTGAGGTGAGGGGGCAATCGATCGGCCTGGCCAGATTCCGTGCGCGGCGACCCGGTCATTTGCCATTCCTAAGCTGCTGCGGCTGTGTGTCAAGGCGTCAGCGAGAACAGCGCAAATGCCAGTCAATCGCGGAATGCTATCGAGCCTCACTGATCAATGGGCAACTCCCCAGGAGGTGTTCGACCGCCTCGATGCTGAGTTCCACTTCGAGCTCGATGTTTGCGCGCTTCCGAACAATGCCAAATGCCGCCGCTTCTTCACGCCCAAGACTAATGGTCTTACGCAACAGTGGTCGGGCGTCTGCTGGATGAATCCGCCCTACGGACGTGAGATTGGCAAGTGGATGAAGAAGGCGTACGAGTCGTCGCTTGAGGGGGCGACTGTCGTCTGTCTAGTTCCCGCACGCACCGACACTGCCTGGTGGCACGACTTCGCCGCCAAGGGCGAGATTCGCTTCGTCCGCGGGCGACTCTACTTTGGCTCTGCCACATGTGCGGCGCCGTTCCCGTCAGCGATTGTCGTCTTCCGCGAACGCTGGTGGGAAAGATCTCATCAAGCCACGAAGCGAAGCGCAGAGCAGAACCGAAACGCCAATCGCTCTCGCAAGAGCAATGCAGCGTAGCGGCACGCACAAGCGCAGGATGGAATACGAATGTCCGAACCAACCCAAACGATTGCAGTCAGGGTCACGCAAGAAATCAAGGAAGAGATTAGCCAAATCGCTAAGGCCAAAGGTCAAACCAACAGCGACTGGATCCGCGATCAAATAATGGCTGCACTCGTTGGCTCCACCGGCGAGGAGTCCAACGATGCGACTCCAGCCGCCACCACCGAGTCCATTCTTTCCGCGCTTAACGACCTCCAGGCAAGGCTTCAAGCAGTTGAGTCGATCGTTCAGCAGAACGTCGCAGTGATCAAGACGGCTATCGAAACAGCGACGGCACGACACCACCGGGAACTTTGCACGCTGGGGCGGTTGCTGCTCGAACTCGACGAGTTGAAGGATGAGGAGATCAGGGACAGTCGCAACGCCTTGCTAGACGCACTTGAACGCATCAAAGCGTCCCAACGATCGCACAAAGAAACACTGCTTCAGGCAATCGCTCAAATGCGGGTGCCAGCGCCTCGGCGGTATTAGTCCAGGGATAGCCATGCTCTCGATCAAGTGGGTCACGCTCATCGAATACTACTTGAGGAAGTGCCGTGGCCCAATCGGCGGCGTCTGGTGGGGACCTGGAACTAGCCCCCTCGGACTTCGTGGAACCATAAAGGAGCATCATCTTGAAGGTCTCTCTCGTGGATATGGCCCTAGTGGTAGGGCCCTAATTCAGAACGCGGGAGCCTGCGACCATCAGATCGGCTGGGACGGCACCTATGCGGCTGATAAGTCCGTAGCCGTCTTGGCCACTTGGCTGCCTTCGATCTTGGGACTGCACGCCCAGGCAGTCGACACTGCAAATTCCTACCTGACGGAGGTAGCCGTCTTCACGCGTCGTGGTAAGGGAGGCAAGATCCTTGAGCACGCTCTCCCGATCGTTGCGAATTTTCAGGAGCTAGCGAGCAATGCACTTGAGCCATTGCTCCACACTCATTCTGTGTTTCTCAATGTCGCGGGCCGCGCGGACGGAACGTTTGGCACAATTCTGTCGAAGCCGCTGTACGAGCATAAACTCACCGCTGGTGATCTCTACAAAGCCGAACTTGCCTATTTTTTGAAGCACGGACTTGGCCTTGAAATTGAGGCGACCAAGCATGGATTTCGCATAGCCGGAGTGCCCCACGATTTGATTGCCCGTTATTCGACGCGACGCAAGCAAATCCTGGAACAGCTACAAGCAAAGGGGCTCTACACTCCCAAGGCAGCCGCGATCGCTGCTCAAGGCACCCGAACAGAATCTGAGGAGCTACCGCCAATCGAAGAGCTTCTAAAACTGTGGCTGCCGTTAAACACCGACTTCGGCTTTACGGAAAAGGTAGCCCAGAGACTTCTTGGTAAAGCCCAAGTTTCAACGCAAACGCCGAACCTCTCGGCCAATATTGCTCAGGCGATTGAGGCTCTGCTGACAATTGAGAGCCACTTCTCGGAGCAGCAGCTACTTCGCCAAGTAGCAAAGGCCGTAGTTGCCGAAGGCGTTCGAGCGAAGGAGATTGTCGAACAGGTCAGAGCCGATCTCGCGAACAACACCGAGATGGTCCCCCTCAAGCCGAAAGGCGTCGAGCCGCGGTACACGAGCCGGGAGATGCTGGCCCTAGAGAGCGAGCTCCTCTCAATCATCAAGAAAGGCAAGACAGACACTCATCACGTTGTAAAAGATCACATTGCCAAGCGCGAGCTTGATAAGCATCTCCCACTAGATCCGGGACTCACTGAGGACGAGCGCTTTCGAAATGAAGACCAGCGAAATGCCGGACTTCAGATAACGACTCAACCCGGGCAGTTCAAGGTCTTGAAGGGCGTGGCTGGCGCAGGAAAGTCCTACCTGTTAGGCGTAGCCAACAAGATCTGGTCACAAGCGGGCCTTCGCGTGACCGGCATGGCGATCTCTGGCGTGGTTGCCGCAAGGCTTCAGAGAGATACCGGGATCGAATGCGAGACGATTGCGATGCGTCTTAAGCAGCTCGACAGCAAGGACGATTTCGTCTTCCACCACAAACGCCAGTTAAAGCGGTTGCTGAAGGGCAAGAGGACTTATGCCTACGAGGGCCGCTCCTTTTCCCTCGGGAAAAAAGATGTGGTGGTTATTGATGAAGCCGGCATGGTTCCCACGAGGCAACTACTTCAAATCGTAAGAGCGTGCAAGAAGGCAGGAGCCAAGCTCGTCTTAGTCGGAGACTGGCAGCAGCTTCCGCCCATCGAGGCAGGTGGCCCACTTCGCGTAGTAGCGTCGAGCACAGGCGAAGCCACGCTCGACCATGTCATCCGCCAGAAGCTTGAGCCCGATGACCCAGTGCCTGACTGGCACAGAAATGCGGGCCAACTCATTGCGGCGGGTCACATTGCCGAAGCAGTCAAGCTTTTTCAAGAGCGTGGCCGAGTAAGCGTCCTTTCCAACCGCGAGGATGCGATGCACTCCTTAGTGCAAGACTGGTCAGTACAAGGAATCGCAGATCCATCCAATCATATCATTTTGGCGAGCAGGAGAGACGAAGTCGAGGCTCTGAATAGCGCCTGTCAAGCAGCAAGGCTCTCTGCCGACGCGGTCCGGAGCGAACACGTCACTATCGCGCAGAAGAAATTCCACGTGGGTGACGTTGTGATGTTTACCAAGATCTCACGGGTCTTTGGAGTCACCAACGGTGATCGAGGAGTCGTCACTGGCTTTAATCGGCTGCGGAAAACAGTCACTGTGATTCTGGAACGTACCCAGAAGCCAGTCCACCTCTCCTATCGAAGCTACACAGACATCGATCTCGCCTATGCGATGACGGTGCATAAGGCCCAGGGAATTTCGGTCTTGAGCGTCTATGTGCTGCTTGGCGGTTCTATGCAGGATCGCCACTTGAGCTACGTCCAGACGACGAGAGCTTCTGAGAGCACCCGTCTCTATGTTGATCGACAATCCGCTGGGTATGGACTAGGGCACCTCTTTAGAGACATGGCAAGGGAACGACCCAAGCTCCTCGCCCACGAGCTACTGGACACTCCTTCCTCCGTCGAGTCGTCTCCTCCGCCAACACCTGCATCAACCGACCCAGTCTCCACTCCAAGTGAGTCCTCAAGCGGGACGCTTGGCGGAACGCCGGGCCAAAACACCAAGAAACTTGTCGGCGAATTAAAGCTCACCAACAAGGAGACGTCCAGCAACCGGCAAGCAACTGTCCCGTCGGAAGGAGCAATTGCACCGATTCCGAACGTTGTGCCGAAAACCCTTCCTCCCAATCGCTCGTCGACTTCTAAGAAACCAGCACCCGCGTCGCCGTTTCCCGGCGTGGCCAACGTTACGATAACTCCATCCAAAAACGCATTAAGCCCCGTCGATGACCGTCGCGAGCGTCCGCAGCCGGCAAGCTCTCAATACCTCCCGATCGTCTCCTCGCAATCTGCGCCGCGCACTTCACCGCCACCTGAAACTGGCAACGCTAACTTCTCGCCAAACAAATTGGATCCGCCCTCGCGCCCGGTCCAGCTAGAGCTACCTGGCCTTCTAAGCGCTACGGCACTTCCTCCCACCGTTGTACCACGGCCTTCGACGCCTATTCCTTCGATCGCGAGTACTAGCGGCTCAAGTGACCGCCAGTCGACGATAGTCGTTCCGACTACACAGCCCCACTGGGATAGCGTGACACCAAAAGTGTCCTTTGCTCAGACCATCCGGTTCGGCAACACACACAACGTCGAAGCCGCCACATCGGCAATCAGCCGTTACGGCAAACTGCCAGGCGGCATTGTGGTGGAAGGAGAGGCCATCTGCGATCTCTCGTTCAAATCCATCGAGTTCGACCCGAAGAGGCCAGACCGGTTGCTGATCAACGGCTGCATTGCGTTCGACACGGGACTTGAACCAGAAGAGATCGCGTTACTTTGGCATGCGGTCTTGGAGACTGGACAGGCTGCAACCGACTTCGGAGTTCTCCTCCAACAGACCGTTGTCGGCATCGAAAGCGATTCACTTGTCGCCGCTGCGATGATGCGTGCGGATAACGCCCTCGGGGCCGTCGTCTATGGATACGATACGCAGTTCCGGCTTGCACATCCCTCCTTACCTTCGTATCGAAATCCATTCCTCCAAGAAGCAGTGCACGCTTCGGACCCAAAGGTATTGCACCGTCGGTTCATCAACTATCTCTACGAGTTCTCTCCGAAGTTCTTTCTTGCGATCGGAGGTGTGAAGTGTGCCGTCACGGCGAATTCGGCGCTCGTCGTCACCTCGATGAACGTCAAAGGTACGCTCAGCGCCATTGACTCCAATGGAGTTGTTATGACGAGCCCCGGAGGCGGTTCTCTCGGTGCTCTGCAGTTTCCTTTCATGCACGACGCCCTTCAGTTGCTTGCCTCGCACGTAGCGGACTATGCCAGTGCCGAACCCTACCTCGCTCGGACTCTCGCTTATGCGGCGGTGGTGACGCTTCTGAGACGGGCTAGATCAGAACGCGCCGCACGCCATGGCCGTGAGCACGTCTTTGCCCTGCTCAAGGACCGACAGCACATTCCACTTCCGCGCTTCGACTACAGCCTTCGCTCGGACGATTACGCCAAGGTCGCCAGAGAAGCCGCTCAACGGCTCTCAGCCACAAACTCAAGTTGGTTCGATGGCCTCATGTCCCTTGTCGTTGGCCTCGACTACGCGGTGTTAGCAGGCGATCTCAGCTCATTCTTGGTTTGCAAGGAAAAGGCCCTCAGCTGCATCGCTGCACTGCGACGCGAACGGCACCTTACTCCGTTGCAGCAGGAATTGGCTTCCTCACTCCCCGACCTCGCGCGAAGAGTGAGGAATTCCTGCCACGACAAGGCAATTGACCGATGCCTCCAAGCAGCACAGCAACGCGGCCGGACCAAAGACGAGCGAGTTCTGTACTTGAGCGAAGCTTTGAGACGTTCGGACCTGGCAGGATCGACCAAGCCCGATTGGGCCACTCAATGCCGTTGGCTCGAAGCAAAGGGCTGCCTTGATCCGAATTTCGATCCAGTGCCGGGTTTCGCCGTTGCACGGCGAAAGGAGCCGTCGATGCTCCTTCCGTATTTTGCCTTGGGCAGAGTCACGTCCTTCCTCCGCTATGTTGGCCCAGGCGCCCTTGGCGAAGCAGGTGATATCGCCCGTGCGACGGATAGCCTGATGCGACAACTCGGCGTCGAGAAGCTTCAGAAGTCCGACCTCGACGAGCTGAGCGCCCTTCAAGCAAAGCTGTCCAACCGAGCAGTATTCTTGCTGCTCGATGAGATCGATCGATTGCAGGTTCCGCTCGATGCTTACTTGGCCCTGCGTCGCAAGCAGCCAGCAGCGGATCCCAGACGTGCCATTCTCGAATACGTCGCGACATCGCTGAGCTCGCATCAAGCAGGCTCGTTCTCGACTCGCTACCTCCACCGCTTAAGTCCGTTTTTCGGCAGTCACCAACTACTCGATCACGAGACGCCCAATGCACTGGAAGGTCTCGTGATGTTAGTCATGGCCGACGTTGAAGTATTCGACAGCGAAGACACTCGGAACGCATCGCGACGCGAACCGCCATCACTTTGCGAGACCGCGGAAGAATGGTGGTATGAGTTTTTGTGGAGCGTCTGCACGACTAAGGCTCCACGTTCCTCCAAAGTCGCGGCCCTCATTGCGCATGAGATGAAAGCCCGCAAGTTAACCGTGCAACGGCTCCACAGCACGATGCAAGCGAATCAGACCAGGAATCCACAAGCGGCATTATTTTTCCACGACCTTGAGGGCTTAGCCTAGTCGCTCTTGCCCTCTGAAGAACTTCTATCGTATGGTCCGTCGCCGATCACGACCGCTCTCACCTTCACGGAATGCCGAAGTGCGTTCTGTGCCAGCCGGTGCGCCGGCCTGGGTGACAGCGGAGTTGATTGAAAGGACCATCCAGGTCTGGCAGCCGTACTACCCCGACCCATTGACCGACGACGACGCCTTGGCGATCATTCAAAGCGTCGGTTGTCTGATCGATGTCTTGTCGAAGGGGTCGGAGTCATGAAGCAGTACGCTGCCTTGGCCCGCGTAAGTAGCCGTGAGCAAGAGAGAGAGGGCTTCTCGCTCGAAGTTCAGGAGGAGGGCCTTCGCCGCTTCGCCACGCAGAACGGCGGGCAAATCGTCCGGCTCTTTCGGATCGCTGAGACCGCCAGCAAGGCGGACGAAAGAAAGACGTTTCGCGAACTCGTCGCGTACGCCAAGAAACACGCGGCCGAGCTAGATGGTCTGCTTTTCTACAAGGTCGACCGCGCCGCTAGAAACCTCTTCGACTACGTTGAATTGGAACGGCTTGAGTCTGAGTATCAGGTTCCGTTTATTTCAGTATCGCAGCCGACAGACAGCAACCCTGCCGGCCGGATGATGCGGCGCACGCTCGCCAACATGGCGAGCTTCTACACCGAACAGCAATCCGTGGATGTCAAAGAGGGGCTCGCTCGTCGCGTCAGGGAAGGCTGGTTTATCGGCCTCGCACCCTACGGTTACCGGAACATCCGAAAGGACGGCAGGGGGATCATCGAGGTTGACCCTGCAACTTCGGCCAATGTCAAACGCTGCTTTCACCTCTACGCCTACGAAAATCTGACGCTTGACGGCGTCATCGCGAGGATGGCGGAAGAGGGGCGGACGTACCGTCCGTCGTCGCCCAAATTCCTCCGCGGCTCGCTGCACACGATCTTGCGCGATCGTGCCTACATCGGAGAGATCGAGCATCGCGGCCAATGGTACCCAGGTAAGCACGAGCCGATTATCGACCGAACGACCTGGAATCGGGTACAGACCCTCTTGGGAGGCCATATCTACCGCTCCCACGACATGACCTATTCAGGTGAGGCCATTACGTGCGGCCATTGTGGCCATCCAATCACAGGAGAGCGAAAGTACAAGAAGACGAGCAAGGGGGAGAAGGCCTACACCTATTACCGCTGCACCTATTACAACGCTCCGGGGCACCCTAGAACGCGAGTTACCGAGGCTGACATCGATGGCCAAGTGCTAGCGGTCTTCAAGCAGATGCGGATCGACGACGATGAAGTCCGCGATTGGTTCCAGATGGTCCTTCGTTCTCAGACTAGAGACGCGCAGCAGGAATCCGTCGCCCAACGCGCTGAGCTTCAGCGTCAGGAGACCCTTCTCGTCAACCAACAAGATCGCCTGCTCAATCTGCGGTTAAGCGAGGATATCGACCAGGAGACCTTCGCCAAGAAGCAGACCGAGCTACGCGACCGGCTAGCGTCGATCAAATTGCAGCTTGACGTTGTGGACCGTTCGCATGACGAGATGAGCGACTTGGCAGCCAAAGTTTTTGAACTTTCGCAAACTCTTTGCGATCAGTGGCTTAGCGCCGACTACGCAACAAAACGTCGGATCCTGGAAATCGTCTTTTTGAACTGCCGCCTCGACGGCGTAACTCTTGTCCCGCAAATAAGAAAGCCCTTCGACGTTCTCGCCGAAGGGCTCATTTCGAAAAATAGTCGGGGCGACATGATTTGAACATGCGACCTCTGCGTCCCGAAAATAGCGCTGCGTCTCACAGAAAAGCCCGTTTCTTCCGAATATTGTCGACATCTTAGCGACGCGGGCACGACTTGCAAGTATTTGCAAACTGAATCATGTTTTACCGAGCGCACGCAGTAATGCGGCACTGCAAAGCGGTACCGGCGGCTCGTCAGCGAGCAGACGCGAATGGGGGGGAATTGAACGTCGAAGTTGATTATTGCCAGGGAGGCAATGGCTGCCTCGAGTAGTCCGCTCTGACTTCGTCAAATACAACTTCCTCCGCTATCCCAGCGACAGCTCGTCGCCTCCTGCAGCCCGACCTACTTCATCAAAGGCTCGGGGGACGCGAGGTCCAACTTCGACGATCGCGACTACCACCTGTTCCTGCAAGGTGGTGCGCAGATGCTCGATCCGCCTCGGGGTTTCAATCCGCCCGAGGCGGACGCACGCCTTACAAGTGCTCTACTCCGCCGGCGCAGCTTGACCGCGAATCGCCCGAATCGCGTTCTGGAAGAGTGTCAAGCCCGCGTCGTTCCATTCGATCTCAACTTCTTGCGCTGGGTCGTTCGCTTCCGGACTGATCGCGAGCACGTCGGCAGGCCAATCCAACTCGAGTTCGGCCAGAGAGCGGCGGATCTCCGCCAGATTCCACACCCAGGGCTGCGAAGATTGATCCGTGGGAAAACAGACCAGCTTGCGATTGTCGCTAGTGAAAGCCATGATCGAAGGAAGGTCCGGCGCCGGGTGTACAAGCCGCGCCCAGTCTTGGCCTGACTCGGGATCGACGAACCGCAGCTCACCATTGGTCTGGCCGACGGCCAGCACCCGACTGTCCGGCGAGAACGCGATGCCCAGGCCATGCGGCGTGGTGCCCTGCGCGTGCAAATCTTGCGCAAGCGACCAATCGCTCGTTCGCCAGAGCTGCACGCCGCCCGGGGTCGAGGCCAGCCAGCGACCGTCGGGGCTGAATTCGACCATCCCCCATCGGCCCGTGGCAAGTGCTGCCAGTTGTGTCCCGGTGTTTACGTTCCAGACAGTCGCTCCGCCGGCCTCCCAGCTGGCGATCGCGGCCCACTTCGCATCGCGACTGAGCGCAGCCTTCCGCGGGTCGCCTGGAGGATTCAAGACCCGGCGATTGCGATCGCCTGTGAGCGACATTGCACACCAGCCGCCAACCGTTTCGAAGAGCAGGCTTTCGTTCGGGATGCAAGTTGCCAAGCTGTAGGGATCGGCAGTTTCGCTTAGGTGGACCGGCGGTCCGAACGAGACAACTTTCTTTCCCGCGCGGACCTGATCATGTCGAGGCCAGCGATAGATCATCGTGTCGACAGCCATGATCAAATCACCGCGTCGATCGAATTGGACCAGGCAGTGGGCACCAGGCCGGAGGGAAACTCGTTCAAGCTTGTCGAGATCCCACACTTCGATGCCGCGCTCACCGCTGACGGCAAGGAGTCGATTGTCGGGACTGATTGATGCGTAGGTACGCCCTCCCGTGGGCGGAAACCAGGCAATAGGCAGAAGCCGACACTCCGAACCCGCGGCAAGTTCCCAATGTTCGATCCGCTTTTGTTCGTACTTGAACAACCCTAAGTTGCCGTCGGCGTCGAGATCCATCGCCAGGTTGTCAAAACCCTGAACTTCGAACTCCTTCTGTCCGGTCCCCACGTCCCACAGCATGAGTCGCGAATCCCACAGCCCGCAGGAAACCAGCCGCGATCCGTCCGCGTTGAACAGAATCTGCTGCGGAAACGAACGCTGCGGCAGCGTCAGGATCACTTTGCCCGTGCTCAGGTTCCAAATCCTGATCGGATTGCTGCTCGCCCAGATGGCGAGCACCTCGCCGCCAGGATGCCACGCCATCCGCACGTTCACGAGATCACCGAGTGGCACCCTCGTCTCGATTGCGCCAGTCTTCCAGTCGATGATCAAGGCCTCGGTGCCGACATACACTGCCAGCCGATTGGATGGCTGGTGGAACCAGCATTGCGTACTCGCGTACTGCTCCACCAGCAGTCGGACCTGGTTGCCATTCTCCGCGTCAACCACCAGCAATCCGCCCGGATTGCGCTGCACCACGGCGTGCCGCCCATCCGGCGCGAAGCACAGCGAGCCAGTGCCCTCGTCGTGCCAGGCCAATTCCAGCGATTGACCCGTCGCCCGCCAGACGCGCGTGCCTTGCTCGCCTGTGAGACCAACAAGTCGACCATCCGGCGAAATGCACGCCTGCGACTGTGCCATTTCGTGGGGCACGCGGGCCAGAATCTGCCCGTCATCGGTATCGCCCACTACTAGCGTGGCGTCCTGAACGTTCAGCGCAAATCTCTTGGCGACCAAAGCCACGGCGGCGTGCCGCACTAGTTCGGCGCTACCCCACACCTGGCGCACGCGCCGCAAATCGGGGAGCGAGACGCTGCGGATCGCGGCAGTGCGCAGTTGCAAGATTCGTTCGTCGCTCGATCCGATCGTCGGCAACAGCTTTCGTGCTCGATCGATCGTCTCAAGCGCCGCGTATCTCTGGCCCAGCTGCCGGCTCGCATTGCGGGCCGCGATCTCTGCGAGGTACGCATCCCACAGCCGCAGCTGGGCCGCTTCGTTTGCGGCACGTTCGGCAAGCTCGGCCTGCGTCGTGATCTCCAGTTGCCGGCTCAATTGGCCGGAATACCAGGTGGAGACGATCGACACCGTGACGAGCAGCGCCGCCACCGATCCGATGGCGGCCGCCAACGCGGGATTTCGCCGGCACCAGCGCCAGCCGCGCTCCAAACTCGTGGCAGGTCGAGCCTCGATCGGCCGATCGGCCAGGAATCGTTGCAAATCCTCCGCCAGTGCCAGAGCCGAGGGATATCGCCGCGCGGGCGCCCGCTCCAGGCACTTCGAACAGATCGTCGCCACGTCGCGAGGCAACCCCGGCGCGACCCGATAGATCGACGCCGGCTCAGCCAGAAGCACCTGCTGCAGCGTTTCGATGGCGGTTTCGCCGCGATACGGAGGTCGGCCGCAGAGCAGTTCATAAAGGATCGCGCCCAGCGCATAGACATCGGTCGCCGGACCAATCTCGCTTTGCCTCCCCAACGCCTGTTCAGGCGACATGTAACTTGGCGTTCCCAGCAGTGCTCCCGTCTGCGTGTGCCCGCCCGGCTGATCGCGAAAGATGCGGGCCAGCCCAAAGTCAGCAATCTTCACCTCCGGCGGATCGCCGTCGGCGCTGACCAGCAGGTTGTTCGGCTTCAAGTCGCGATGCACCACGCCGTGCTCGTGGGCAAAGTGTACGGCGCGAGCGACTTGCTCCACGAGCTGAGCGGCCCGGCGGACGTTCCATGGGTTGCCCTCCAAGCGGTCGGAAAGCGTGCCGCCTTCGACCAGTTCGAGTGCCAGATACGGACAGCCATCGTCCTCGCCGTAGTCATACACCTGGACGATGTGCGGATGGTGCAGCGAGGCGACCACCTCGGCTTCCGCCCGAAAACGCGACAACAGCTCATCGTTCGCCAGGTCCGCATGCCGCACCATCTTGAGCGCGACCAGCCGATTCAATCCTGTCTGCTGAGCCCGGAACACCACGCCCATTCCGCCGCGGCCGATCTCCTCGAGAATCTCGTACTCCGCCCGCAGGTTGCGCTCGGTTTCGCCACCGGTCGGCTGGGCGGCCATCGACTCGTCAAACGCCTGATGCAATTGAATCTGGTCGGCAAGCACCGTGGCATACTGGGGGAAGCGAGCGGCGTACTCCGCGACCGTCGGACCTTCGCCCAGTTTTTCGCGGGCCAGGTACTCCGCGTAGATAATGTCGACCGCCGCCTCTTCGTTGGCGCCAAGTTGCGGATAACGGGCAAGATACTCTTCGGCCGCCGGGCGCTGTCCGCATCGCCACCGCTCGCGCAGGTCGACACGCGTCACGGCGGCCAGTTCCGTGCCGGAAACCTCCTGATGCTGCGCAAGAAATGCTTCCAGCGTCTGCGGCTGCTGCTGCCAGAGCAGCGAGTAGTCGCGGGCCAGAGCCCGGCTGCGGCCGTCGCCGGGCGTAGCAGATGATTGGCTTGTTCCGAGCGCGGCCATAAGGGATTGCTGCGACTTAGCGAGAATCAATGGGATGTCACTGCGACAGCCCCATCAGACTATCGCCGCCGATTGTCAGATCGCACATTGATCACTCTTCGAGGCCCAATTGTCGGCTGGCCCGTTCGATGCCCCGCGAAAGCTGCATTCGCCTCGCCTGCGCGCTCCCCCCAAGCTCCGCGGCAATGCGTTCCCAGCCCAGCCCTTCGCTCCGCAGGTCGGCAATCTGCCGCTCGTCGGCACTCAAAGCTTCACGCATCCGTTCGAGCAATTCCTGCCGCGAAAGCATTTCGCTGGCCGACGGCTGGGGATCGGCCACCTGCTCGAGTGCCACGTGAGAAACAACCGCCACGCGGCGCACGTCCCGCCGCAAGCGACGCTCCTGCCGCGCACGCGAGGCCAATTTATTTCGAGCCATCACCACGAGCAGCCGCACCAGCTGATCCGCTCGCTCCAGGTCGTATTCGCCGATTGCCGCCCGCACGAAGAAGCTGGCCAGCACCGATTGCGAGACGTCCATCGAATCGAAGGCGCGATTGAGCCGCTCATCTTCGATCCGCATCCGGACTTCGCGGCGAATCAGCGGCTCGTAGCGCCGCACTAATTCTTCCGCCGCCGAATCATCGCCGGATCGTACTTGGCGCACGAGCAGTGAGAAGTCGCTGTCCTGGTTCATGCAAAGTTTTTTGCTCAGAAGCGTGTGCGATCTCAAACGGTCCGGCGATATAGCGGGTGGAGAGTACCGCCGTCCCCGGGCGGCACGGTGCCATTCTAGCATCCCGCCGGAGCTTCCGTTCCCCCGGCACGTGCAGATTTCACATAGCCTATCCATCTATCGCGGACAAAACGACTATGTCGCGAACCTGCAATGACTTCCGTCAACGAGCCACCGCCAAAACCCGTCGCTCGCGTCCCGCGCAAAAGAGCCGGCTGTCCCTCGGGTCGCTCGATTGGCATGCCTGCCGGCACGAGGAACTCGAAGATCGCCGGTTGCTGGCCGTGGTGCCGTTCATCTCGATCGGCCAACAGCTTCGGGGCGACCTCGCCAGCGTCGAAAACCAGCTCACCGTGGTCCTCAACAATTTTGATACAGGCGCGAGCTCAACAATCCCGTTTGTTGGCGAACGATTGGGGGACATTTCCAAGGCGTTTTCGAGTTTCAGCACGCAGATCCAGGCCGCCCTGACCAGTCTCGGTTCCCCGACCGACCCTTCGCCCGCGATCCTGCAGACCGCACTGTTCGATGCCCTGGGCCCGAGCGGCCTCAACCTACTAGGGGACCGGAATGGCAATGGCGTGGACTCAGGTGATGTGGTCGTCACGGCCGCGGGCGGTGTCCTGAACGACGACTTCTCCGTGCAAATGCTGCTCTCCGGCAGCGTCGCCGCGCCATCAGTCCCTCTGAAGTTCAACACGGGCCTCCCCGGCCTGCCGCTCTCCATCCGCTCGGACGGCGAACTCGCCGCAACGGTGAACTTCACTTACGAGCTGGCATTCAGTTACGACGCCCAATTGCAGAGCGTCGACCTCGACGACACCAAGAAGCTCGCCGGAGCGGACCATCAATTGGCTCTGGCGGCGAGCATCGGACTACAAAACTTCTCGGCCACGGCAATCATGGGCTTCGTCCAAGGCGACCTCACCGCGCTGGCCGGACAACCGAATGGCCTGTCGCTAGCGATCGAGCTGAACAATATCTCTACCTCCCCGCAAGTCGTCATCACGGGCTCGGCCGACGCGAATCTGCAGCTTTCAGGCAGCTTTGCGGGCACCGAGAACGACTTTCCGGGCATCGACACCGACCTGCACCTTCACTGGGCGATCGACACCGAGGATCCCAGCGCCGCTGCTCCCGACGTCTGGTTCGACAACGTCTATCTCGACCTGGGCGACTTTATCAGTAACGTCGTCAAGCCGGTCTTCGAGAACATTCACTACTTCACGCAGCCGCTGGCGCCCGTGCTCGAAGTTCTCGGGTATCCGCTGCCGGGGCTCACGGATCTGAGCCGTCTGGTCGGAGGCGGCGACGTGACGCTGCTCGACCTGGGCGGGGTAGCGGCCACCGTCACCGGCTTCGGACCACTTTACGACCTGGTCGAGAAAGTGCTCGAAGTCATCGACGCGATCAACCAGTTCGAGGTCGGAGACTCGGTCCGCCTGAAGCTGGGCGGCTTCGATCTCGATAGTTTCGACCTGCGTGACGTCGCCGCGGCCGGCAATCCACTGAACACCAGCCTGCGCAATCTCACGGAACTCTCACCCAGCAATCTGATCGGCATCGCTCAATCGCTTGCCTCCAAGATCGACGAGTTGCCGATCGGCAGTGAGGAGAAGGAGTTTCTCAAGGGTTTCGCCGAACAGCTCAACAATGGTTTCAGCGTCCGCTTTCCGATTCTTGAGGACCCGGCCAGCGCCGTGTTCCCGATGCTCTTGGGGCGCGACGGGGACCTGTTCACGCTTGATGCCGAAGTGCATCAGAGTGCCAAAGGATCGACGGCCACCGGCTTCTCAGTGTTCGGCATCGGCGTCGATTTCGGTGGTGAAGTCGAAGTCGACACCAAGTTCAAGTTCGCCTACGACACGTTTGGCATACGAAACCTCATTAGCGATATCGCTGCCGGCAACACCTCCGCCGCCTCGATTGCCGAAAACATCGTCGACGGCTTCTATCTCGCCAGCGATTCTTTCTTCGAACTGGCCGGAACCATCTTTGCCGCCGCCGGCGCAGGCATTGGCATCTTTAGCGCCCGTGTTGGCGGGTTCGTTTCGACGGGAGACTCGGGAGACGAACCGGTCTCGATCACGATCGTCGACCCGAACAACGACGGCAAGCTGCGCTTCTCGGAGTTCTCTGAGGATTCGTTCGAATTCAGCGGCGAACTGGCGGCCGAGCTCGGCGTTGAGGTTCGCGTCGGCGTCGAATTTCTTGGCGAGTTCATCGGCGTCAAGAAGCGATTCAACATGGCTCGCGAGATCCTGATCGACTTCAACCTCGATCCAAACGATCCCACCGATCCCTCGGACGCGGTGCTGGCTTCACAGCCGGATGCCAACGGGAATATTAATCTCTACATCGGCGCGCTCGCCCTCCTGCGTGAAGAAGTCGACAACGAGGATGGAAATGAACAACTTCGCATCCAACACGTCGAAACGACTCCGGCAGGCGAGACGATCGACATCACGATCCGCCAGACAAACCTCATTGGTCGGGAATTCGACGTCACGCAGCGCATCGCGGGCGTCAAAAAGATCACCGGCATTGATGGCATCGGAAATTTGATCATCGACGTCCTGCCCGGCGTCACGTCCGACGTCCACTTCGAAGGCGGCACCGGCCACGCCGAGCTCATGTACGAAGGCGCCGGCATCGCCTACCTCAAGGCCGGCGCGCTCGATAGCGCCCTCACCGGCGGGCTGGGCAACAATACGCTGATTGGCGGCCCGGGCAACGACACGATCTCACTCGGCCACGCCGGCAACACCGTCGTCGGCGGAGCGGGCGAAAACACGATCATCGTCAACGCCCCCACCACGCAGGGCGGATCCGTCGTCGGTGGTGACACCGCAAACAACATGCTGGTAGTCTCCGCCGGCCAGTACACCAGCTCGATCGACCTGGTCGTCGACTCGCCGGGCTATATGCGCCTCGCTTACGACGAAACGCAGGGCACTTTCCCCAACCTCATCCTTTCGAACTTTAACCGAGTTTCGGTCACTGCTCAGGACCGCAGCACCGACGTCCATCTTGGAGATCTCTCACCCGCCGGGATCGAGACCGTCATCATCAACGTACCAACCTTGGGGCAGGGGGGCCGCAAGATCGAGCTCGACACCCGCTACCAACTCGGCACCAGCGACATCTCGCTCCAACCATTCGATCACACATACGATACGCCCGATGGCGGCACGGTCATCAACCGCGCGATGCTGCTCTCCAATTTCACAACCGGCGTGGAAACCTACATCCTGGGCGTCGCGGCCGATGACATCACCACGATCACGCAGCACGGCGGAATCGCCACGCTCGGCCCCTTGGGCAATGACAGCGGCACGATTGTGTTCGACACCCGGCAGCGTTCCGCCGGTGCGGACGAAGCCGTCTTCATGCACGTTCCGTCCGATGCCGACGGCAACTTCGTCGAAATGGGAGATAGCGGCTCAAGCGACTTCAAGATCGATCCGCAGCTCTATCCCACCATTGTCTTCAAGGGCCTCGCGACGATCGATCGGATCGAGATGGACCTCGACGCGCCGACCGACGAAGACGGGACGAACATGGTCACCATCGATGCGTCCGCCCTGCAAGGGTTGCTGGACCTCGACCTGCTGGGCACAGCCGGCTTCGTTCCCGTCACGAACGCGGTCACGATTTCCGAGCTCGCTCTGGGTGGCGTGATCGATGTCCACGGTGGCGCAACGTCCGCGACGCTCAATTACGGCACCGGAAAGCTGTTCGACATCCAAGGAGATGTTCGCGCGCATAACCTCGAACTGACGGTCGACGACCACGACGCCTTGATCCCAAGCCTGATCGTCCTCGGTGTAGCGGCTGCACAGCGGCGCACCTCTCCCGACGACGGCCTCCGGCCCGGCCTCACCTACGATGGCCTTCGCGGCAAGTTCACGGTCCATGCTGGGGCAGGGGACCGGATCGGCCTCGAGCAAACCGCGCCCGGCATCAGCCAGATGAACTTCACCAATCCGTCGAATACGCTCGACTCGCTCTATGTCGAAGCGGCTTCGTCAAAGCTGTCGATCAATGGCAACTGGTCGCTGTACTTCGGTCGCGAGATGCTGGCCGACGGCACGGTCGTGCGGACCGGCAAGCTGGCCCCAATTGGCGTTCAAGTCGACGTAGTCTTTACCGGCTTAACTCCGCGCGAAATCGTTTTCGATGCAATCCACGATCCAATCGGTGCCCAGCACAATCTCGGGGGCGACCGCATCGTCGAGTACACCCGCTTCGTTGACTCCGCGCTGGGCTTGCATCTCAAGGCCGGGGGTACCAAGCTCGCGGATGATCTATTCCTGTATCTCACCGGGGCAGAAGCCAACATCAATGTCACGCAGATGGCGGGAATCGAAATCACTGTCGACAGCAACGACCGTTTCGCGGGCGTAAATCCCACGGCACCGAACACGGTCTCCCTCGAAGTGAAGTTCGGCACCGTCACGATGACCCCGATTGGCGAATACGACAGCCGGATCGTCGGCGGCAATCCCGTGAACATCCTGGCGACGATTCCCCAGGACACCACAAATGTCGGCATCGCGAGCACCATCAACGCTGGCCCGCTCAAAGACAACCCGGCAGTGGTCTTCGCCTTTGGCACCGACTTCTTCTTTGCTGACGCCTATTACCTGGCGCACGTGACAGACGGCTACTGGCCCCTCGTCGGAGAAGTGGAATTTCGCGACACCATTACGAATCTCAGTGCCTACTACGAGGCCAACTTCCCAGATCTGACCAATAAAGCCCTCCCAGGATATGGCATCAATGTGCCCGTGATGAGTGGGGGGTTCGGCTACTCGCAGATCTGGCTCAAGCCGAACTCCAACTACAACCCGCCGCTGCCAAGCAGTGCGGCGGCAAACGGTCTTCTCTACCCGGTAGATTTCGATCCGTGGAATAGCACGATGAATCTGAATGCCTCGCAGTTGCGTGGCACGTTCAACGTGAATGTTCATGACCCGGACTACGCCGGCGCGAACCGCATCGGCAACTTCTTCGACCAGATCATGCAGTACCGCTACGATGTCAGCACCGTGTCGCCGTACTACCAGAACATTGAAAACAACTATCCCCGCTTTGCGATCAAGTTCGGCTCCACGGATGTCAATTTGACGCACGTGGGTCCAGAGACCAGCGCCAACATCAACGGCAGCGCACCCCTCGTGCAGAACCAGGATACGCCGCTGATGCTCAAGGGCATCTATGGGACGGTAACGAACGCCCAGACGAACGTGAACTTGGGCGTCGGCGACCTCTCGAACATCGATGGCGCAGTCTCATTCAACCGGGTTCATCTCACGATCGATGGGCGCAACGGCACGACGCCCAACATCCTGACGATGAATGGTACCACGCTAAGCGGATGGTCGACGGGCGCGCCGGGGGTGACCCAAACGGCCTCGTTCGGCGCTTTGTATGGAACGTTGACGATGATCGGCGGAGTCGCCGACTCCTTCTCGATTCTGCAGACGCCCGTAGGCCCGACGAAAATCTCGGTCCAAGGGGGTGTCGCTGCCGGTCCGATGGCCATGAGCATGGCCGTTGCCGCGGACCGCGAACCGGTCGCCGAAAGCATGGCCGACGAAGATGTCACACCGGGCGTGTATCTCGTCGGCAAGCAGCTCAATCAGATCTTCGAAGTCAACGGCAACTTCGAGTTCACCATCGGGCGCAAACTGAACGGTGATGGCTCGGTCGAAGTCGCCAGCGGCATCGGGGGCTTCACCAACTTCGTGAACAACTCGAACGATACGCACGTGATCATCTACAACTTCGTCGGTGAAGGACAGGGCAAGCTCGTCTACGACGTCGCCTCGTACATCACCTTCGGGCCCAACCTCACCGTTCGCGCCGATGCGGCTTACCCCGGCAAGGGCGAGTTGGTATTCGACTTCGCCCCTTCAAGCACGCGCAGCAAACTCGTCTACTCGCCAAACACCGACCTGACGATTCTCGGGCCACAGCGAGCTACCCCCACGATTGAAAACCTGGTGGCGGCCACGATCCGCTACATCGTGAACCCTGTGCCCACGACCAGTTACGTGGACGAGATTAAGATCCATGCTGCCTATGGCCCTGTGTTCGTGACCGGGCGCGGCTCGCGCAATCTGGTGACGATCATCCCGGCTCAATCCTCACGCGGCCGGCTCGACGACACGATTCGCGCCGCTGTCACCGTTACGGACGCGAGCCTGAGAATCATCCCCGACGACTACGAGACTCCGGTCGGTGGTCCGCTGCTTGACCTCGTGTTCACTCCAAATTCACTGACCGGCCTGACGCCGGGGCCAATCTTCTTCGAACAGCTGATCGAGTACGCAACCGACTTCAGCGGCGTACACCCGGGCCTGCACATTGGGCTTCCTAAGCAAGGGGCCGCTTCGCTGACAATTGTCGACACGCCCACCGGCGTTAGAACAGCGCTCAACACCTTCAACAGCGCCGCGATCGGCCCGGTCGAAGTCCGGGCGACTACCGGACCTCTCCTACTAGGTACGGCAACGATTCCCAACTCAGGAAATATACGTGATGAGTTCCGTGCTCAGTCGGTTGTATTCGGTCATGAAGGAACGCTGCAGAACATCCGCGGCAACGTGACTTTGGGTGGCGCGGCGCTTGGTGGCATCAAGTATTACGCTCCCGGCGGCACGACTTTCGACAATCATCTTGATGCTCCGCGCGCGGTGCTCCTCGGCGGTTCTGGCGGCTACTCGATCTGGACGGGTCTCGCACCGGCCTCGATCGATTTCCAAAACTTCCTCGCCACGGAAGTAACCATTCTCGGCAGCGATGGCAGTCACTACGAGGTCAGCTCCACCGCGGATAAGATGCGACTGATGGCCGGCGTCGACACGACCGTGGAAGTGACCAAGCCTCCATTCAGCGGCCTCAACATGCCCTACGGCCTGACGGTCTATGGGGCCGAGCAAGTCGTAATCAAACCTGTCACGGGCAGCCCGTTCGCGGTCGCTAACAAGAGCTTCACCGTCTTGCCGCATCCTGACCGCCCGACGGAAACCACTGAGCTGATCGTCGATTTTCGGTCGACCGCGCAAGATATTTGGTTAAATGATGCCGGCAGCGGCAGCGGCATCGGCGAATTGTGGGGCGGTAATCTCGCCTTCAAATACTCCTACGTGAAATTCCAAGGCAGCAAGACGCACTTCACATTGCTGGCATTCAACCCGCCGAATTCTGGCGCGCAGTCCCACAGCTATCCGATTCGCGTCCTTGATACCGTCGCATTGTCGACGACCATCAATCCGGGCACTCGCCAGCTATTCGTGCTGGGTACTACCGCGCCGCTCGTGATCGAACACGACGGCCCGCAGGCCATGGTCATCGGCGACGCCGGCAACATGCAGAACTTGCATGGCTCGATTACGGTCAACGTTCACGATTCGTCGTCGGCCCCGGTCACGGTCGAACTCAATAGCAGCGCCGACGCAACGCCGCGAAACATTACCCTGGGCCACCCCGCAGCGAGCCAGTGGAACATTACCGATCTGGCTCCAGTACCCATCGCGATCAACGGCGCACTTGCCCGGCCGTCGCTCCGCGGAGGCGTGGGCGCCAACACGCTCACCGGTCCCAACGAAGCCACAATCTGGGACATCACCTCCGCGAGCGGCGGCCTTATTGAGGGCCTCGTCGCGTTCTCCGGCATGCACAGCCTGATCGGCGGTTCGGCAGACGACGACTTCTACTTCCGCGGAGTCGGCCAGCTCGCCGGCAACTTGAACGGTGGCGACGGCTTCGACACCGTCCACTACATGGGCATCCTCGACGGTTCCGAAACCATCGACCTTCCAGCAGGCATCCTCCCGCGCGTGGGCGGCCAGGCAGTCAGCATCGAAGCGGTCGACGTCGTGGCGCCGCTCGCGCTACAAAACCCCGGCTATCAGATCGGCCGCGTCGGTCTTCCGATCACGCCCTTGCAGGTTGTCGCCACCGGCGGCGATCCCAACAAAACCTACTCAGCCACCGGACTTCCAACGGGCCTCTCGATCGATCCTGCGACGGGCATCATCTCGGGCACCGTCAGTTCATCGATCGTCATCGGCACGAACTTCAACGTCAACGTCTCGGTCAACGACGGCACCACAACGAAGAATGCCACGTTCACCTGGAACGTGCAGGACGTGTACTCCGTGGTGAATCCGGGCAACCAGCTCACGCCCGAAGGCGTTCCGATCAGCCTGCAGATTCAGGTCGACAATCCGACGAATCGACAGCTCCGGTTTGATGCCAATGGGTTGCCGTCGTACCTATCGATCAATTCGCAGACCGGCGTCATCAGCGGCTCGATCTTTTTCTACACCCAGCAGTACGGGCCGAACATCCAGTTCAACGCCAACGTTTTCGTCTACGACGACGCGGCTCAGAAGGTAAAGACCGTCAGCTTTACCTGGCGATTGCAGCCAGGCTTCCAACTCAGGTCTGGCGCCTTCTACGACTACGCCGGCGAAACAATCGACTTCCCGGTTGTCACGAACCCGTACAACCACACGATTACGGTCAGCGCGACGGGACTTCCGCCCGGGCTCTCGATGGATTCCAGCGGGCGAATTACCGGCACGATCGACGACTTCGCCTTCCGCGACGAGGCGTACATCGTCGAGATGACCGCTTTCGATCAAAACATCAATTACACGGCCACACAAACGCTTGCTTGGTATGTCGCGCCGGCGATGAGCCTGTACGAGCAATCGCCCGTGGTCAGTTACGCCGGCAACAGCGTTGAGTATTGGATCTCCTTCCAGAACGCGCTCGGCCACGAGTTCACCCTTGACGTCACAAACCTGCCGCCGGGTCTCACGGCCGATGAACTTGGAGCCATCACCGGCACCGTCGACGCCAGCGCAGCCACGGGCTCACCGTACCTCGTGACCGTGACACTTACGGACTCGATGGTCGGCCGCACGATGCAGGAAACCTTCGAGTGGACCGTTCTGCCGCCGATCTCGATCGACGACCTCAACGAAAACACTCCCCCAGGTACGCCCATCCTGGTCGACTTGTTCGACCCGATCGCCGAGGTCAATCCGCAGCAGATGGCGGCGGTCCACTATCCGTCGCAACCGGAAGGCACGGCATCGCTGTATATCCTTGCCGACCAACTCTACGTGATTGAGAATGGCCAGCGCACCGCCGTGGCCAGCATCGACCCAGACAACCCGGACATCGACTGGGTCAGCTTCATGCTGCCTGTGCCTGACCGAGGACTGTTCTTCCTCGACAACTACAATCGGCTCTGGTTTGCCGACCAGGCCGGCGCACGCGTCATTTACGAAGACCCGCTCTACCTGAATCTCGGCCCCGGCCCTGTCACCCTGGGCGATTCCCTGTTCCTCGGATCGTACGACGCCTTTACGTTCCGGTCGCAGGTAACGCAGATTGACTTCAGCGGGGCAGAGCCGCAAGTCAGCCACCTCGATACCGCCCACATCGATGGCCTCGAAGGCATCCGTGGTTTCGCGGGCGGCATCGTTTTCAACGGCTATGAAACCGGCAACTCGTATCGCTCGATCTACTGGTATGACCCGGCGACCGGCAACACCACCACGCTTGGCGGCATCGCAGTCGGCTTCAACGACGTCACGACCGTGCCGGCCACCGATGGCACGCAGAACCTGTTCACGATCGCCCGGCCGGACTACGACCTTCCTTTCGAACTCCGAGTCATCAACAGCGCCGCGCTCTCCGGACCGAATCCCGAGCTCACAGTTCTAGCGACGTTCCCATCTGACACCGACGTTGGCAGCAGTAACTGGCCGCAGCAGCCGCTTCACGTCACCGGCCACAAGCTGAGCTTCAGCACGAGGACCTATGACGGCGAGACGGGCGAGTACCGCTTCCAGTTCTGGACTTCCGACGGCACCGAAGCCGGCACCGGTGGTGTGAGCAGCTTCATGATCGGCCAGGTGGAGATCACCGAACAAATCGCCTTCGCCGGTAGCGTGTACTTCATCTATCGTCTTCCCGTTGGAGACGTCACCGAAACAACCGTTGCCGCTCAATTGTGGCAGTTCGATCCGGCGAGCGGGGAACTCACGTTGTTGCATGACTTCCTCGGCCCGCTGCATGCCGATCGCATTCCCACCGGTCTTGTCGTCGCAGCCGATATCCTGTACTTCACGGCTTCGAACGAACTGCCCAACCAGTACGGCTTGTGGCGTCTCAAGTCTGGCGACATTTCGCCGTCGCTCGTCCCCTCGAAAATCGGCAATGCCTACGCGAACCCCGACCCCGCCAGTGGCATTCTGGTCGGCGACCGCTATTACTTCATAGCCGATAGCATCGCACTGCCCAACCAGTACGGAAACTACTCGCGACAGCTTTGGTCCGTCGGTCCACCCGTCGTCGTCAGCGTGCCGGGCGATCTGACAGGCGATGGTGTCGTCAGCGGGCCGGACATCGACGCCCTGTGGGGCCTGATCCAGGCGAACAACCCGGCCGCGGATCTCAACAGTGATGGCCTCGCGAATCAACGCGACATGGACCACCTGATTCGCGAGATCCTGGACACCCAGTACGGCGACAGCAACCTCGATGGGTTCGTCGATGCCGCCGACCTGGCTATTACACGCCAGCGCATCGGCAGCCAGTACGGCGGCCCCAACTGGCTCGGTGCGGACTTCAACGGTGACGGCCTCGTCGACGCCGTGGACCTCGCCACCGTCCGGCAGCACATGGGCTTCGTCGGGGCCAATGCCGTTCCGGTTGGCACTCAGCCGTTGACGGAAGAGATGATCGGAAACGACATGCGACTGGTCATCGACGAAAACCTCGATCACGACTTTGAAGACCTGGTTTCGCTGCTGGCTTCGGGCACGGCCCGTCGTCGCTGGCGGCTTACGCGTATGGGATGAAATCGAACTGCAGGGTTTGCCTAATGCATCGAATGATCGCTCGAAAGCCTTCTATGCGCGCTATTCTCGCGTTTGCCCTGGTGGCAACCGCCCAGGTGGCTACAACCGCGCGAGCAGCCACTATCAGCATCACCCCGTTGTATGTGCAGAGCTTTACTGAAGGGCTGATCCCCTTGGGAACCTTGCCCAACGATGGCGCGGCCACCGCCGTCGGCGGCCTGCTGCACTACGAGTTCCGCATGTTCGTTGACGAACTCATGGCCGGCGAGGACTTCTGGGTCGCGATCTTCAACGTCAACCTGGGGCCCGGTCTCGAAGCCGTCACCTCCTGGATGGACCCCGGCACTGCGCAAGCGAACGACCTCTACGCGTTGTCGCCCTCACTGGCCACTTATGATTCGAACGGTGACTCGCTGGGCGGCGTGAAATCGCACTGGCAATTCGGCAACGGAGACTTCGGCCTCGATACCACGGACCTCAAGAGCATCATTGTCGAGGCTGCGTCGGACGAAGCCGCCAACCGGCAGTACTGCGAACTCGTGCGCCCCGCCGCGGGCAACCCCGACGCGCTCGGTTCGCCTACGCTCATCGGTGCGATCCTGGTCCGGCGTACCGAACGACTTGCAAGCAGCATCAGCGTTACGCCAATTGCCGGCAGTCCTTGGGGCATCTATCGGGACAATGAGCAAGGGCTTGGCGAACCGGTCGCACAGCCGGGCGGCGCTGCCTTCTCCGGCGAATCGGCTATGCTGGCCGTTCCCGAACCGAGTACACTGGCGCTGGCAGCGGTTGGTCTGCTGACGCTAGTATTCGCTCGGCGTCATCGCCGCGGTTAACCGAATTCGCTGGGCCTCAGAGACCAATCGGAAGTGTCCCCCGTCACCGTCGAAACTCCACGGTCTGCCGTGCTCGACGATTTCGAGTCGGGGCTCGTCATGGCGAAACAGGAGCTCGTTTCCCAAAGCTCCCGTGGGCGATTTGTGGGTAAGTTCGAGCGCCTCGGAACCAAACATCTGCACGCTCACCACGGTCACTAGTGAGTCCGGCAGGATGCCGCGCACGGCCGGATTGGGCTTGAGATCTTCCAGCTTAATCATGCGGCTTGCTCGACGACCGCGGTGAAAGAATTGAAACGCCACGCAAAGAGATGTGGCGACGATTCTAACCCCTCTGCGTGCGGGGTGCCAGCCTTGCCATGCGAAAGTGGCGGCCGCGGCGAATTGGCAGTAGCGACTGTGCTAAGTGGGGAACCCGCACGGGCCCAACGGCATGCGCGTGTTTGGTGAGCGCATCGGTGGTCCGGAGCGCATTTCCCCCCAGAACCCCCCAGCATGTTCGTCGATTGGGCGCGTGAATTACAGTAGCAGAACAGTCCAGCCAAATGAAGTAGGTTCGCAGCTCGCTAATCGCCACCCAGGATGCCTCGAGCGCGTCAGGCGTACCTGCGGCATATGACCACGATGGTCCGTGCTGCCTTTGTACTTGGGAACCATTTATCCTGGGCCCGAGCGCAGTCCGACTTCGGCAATTCTGCCTAAGTCGGCCCGCAGCGCCGTTTACCCTTGGGGTAGCCGTTGCTTAGCCCGTCGAGCGTTTCTTTATCCTCGCGCGCTCGATAAACTTCACGAGGCCCGGATGTATTAGCTGGTGATCGAAGTCGGCAACGCACCACCGCGAACTCCGGGAACACACCGTCTTTCTTGCAGCACGGCGATCTACGATGCGCCCGCCGATGGTTAATCGGCCGTGAGCCCGGCAGCATCCTAGGGCTTTCAGATTTTTAGGCGACTAGTATCCCGCCTCGCGAAGTTCACGCTCGGCCTGCTCGCTCGCTTTCTGGCTGCGGACTGGAGTGCGTGCTAGGGTGCAAAGCTCACGGCCTCCAGGCGGGACGCTCAGACGTTCAAAGAAGCGATGGAGGGCCTCGAGCGACGTACAGCGGGTGCCGCCGACCTGGATGGATTCAAGCTTGACTCCCCGGCAGCCAGACACAGTCCAGCGGTAGATACAAGAAACGTGAGGACGCTTGCCGCCACGACGGGCGGGCAGCGACTTGGCAGCGTCGGCCAGGGAGACAATGTTTTCGCTGATGGAATCAATCATCCTACTCCTCGCACGTGTAAGCCTCGGCGGGCAAAACTATGCGAATCGTAGTAGCGGCAACGATGGGAGAACCACGGACAAAATTTGGCGTAGTTATGTCAGCTACGCCGAAAACAGAGTCCGGTGGAGGCGGCAGCCTTTCCCTGGAACACTTTCGATCAGTTCGCGAACTGTGTCTGGCAAGGACGCGCGGACCCGGTCGGCACGCATTTCCATCGAACTTCCAGAGACCCAATCTCCCTTCGCTTTAACGAGGGCTTGTACCAGTAACGCACCATTCGGCGTAACCTGATGCGTTACCCCTCGGATCGTGACTTGTGGGGGATGGAGACATACGGCAATACATGGCGCCTCAAGGGGTATTTCGTCATCATCCGAAGTTTGCGACGTAAGTGTGCTGATCATGCCGTCAAGCATCCGGCATGAATCTGCGAACACGTCTTTCAAATGCGACGTCTCGGCCTCGAAGCGTATTGTTGCGGGGTCTAATTGCTGCTCGACGCGGATCGCCTCTCGATCGAAAGGGATTGGCGTACTCTCAAACTCGAATTTCAGCGTCGAAAACTTCCCAAATCGACGGTGTAAAAGGCCGAGCCAAGCCTTCTCGCTCACGACAGGCCAGTGGGCTTGTGCGAGCGACTGATACTGACCATGGAGGTGCAAAGTCGCTACCGCCGAGTACGCTAGTTCACCGAAACGGGAGACGGCCAACAGAAGATCCCAGCCCGCTTCCCAGTTTCGCGACAAGTTCACAATCGCGGGGCGAAGAAACTGAAAGTCAACTGCGGGATCGCCGAGGCCCGATTGGTAACCTTCTTCCCTGGCTGTCGCGAAGCAATTCACTCGCTGCCATTTGCGGATGCTCCAGCAATGGGAATTGTCTGGAAGCTCGACCAGCTGTGACTCGAGGCTAGGAAACTCGAGTCTCGCGTCCCGGAACCGCTCCAATAGCCTTCGAAGATCGCCGAGCACCCAGTCAATTCTGCTCACTGTGAAAACCTTTCCGCGAAAACGACAGAGGTTTTAACCAATCTTCTTCATAACCTGCACCGCGAGCGCATAGTCGCGTTCTGCATAGATCTGTGAGACGTCTGCGCTCGCATGACCGAGGGCGACCTGCGCCGCCTCCAATCCAAACTGTTGTCGGATCATCGTTGCTGCGGAGTGACGTAACCGATTGGGGTGCCATTGGTGGGCGCGACGCCACTCCTTTCGTTCCTCGACCGACAGATCGTCAGGCGCAGGAAAGGCGAGTGCACAGGCCCCTATGGACGGCACGTCGATAGCTGTCAGCAGTATAAAGATTGCCCGGAGCACGACGGCGTTTTCCGCTCGCGCGGCGGTACCCATGGCGGGGGGGCAGTGAATTTTGTCGCCGTGCAAAGTTGCGTCTGATTTCACTCTCCGCCGGGACAAAGCAATAGCTGCTCTTTTCCCGGAGAAGATACGGTCGAAGAACGTCTTGCGCTCGAGGGCCGATGAAGATGAATCGCTCACGCCCGTGGTGCTCGGTCTTGTGAGACTCTGGTCGGTAACGCCAGATCTCGCCGGACGTATTGACGTCACATGGACGAAGAATACAAACTTCGCCCGGTCGACAGCCTGTCAGTCGCTGGAATCGAACCATGTCAGCCACAACAGTCGGCATTCGGGCCAGGGTCGAATCCACAGTCGCTTCATCAACAGGACGCACTGGGGGCATTTCCCGGGCCTCTGATCGCCCCTTTCGCAAGCCAGGAACGGCGGCCAATGCCTGGTATACGGACGGCGCGATTAGTTCCTCAGCAACGCCCCATTTGAAGATCCGACGCAGGCGGTCAATGTTGTCGTTGATGTAGCGGCGACTATGGCCATCGGTGATCATCCGTCGCTGAAGGGACCGAAGTGCCAAGGGTCCAAAGTCGGCAGCGGGCTTAGGGCCATAGCCTTCTCTCAAGTAGCGGATCACCACGCGGATACCGTGGATGGCGCCGGTCAGCTGACCGTCTTTGACATAGTACCCCTCGGCGAACTTGCGGTACTGGTTTGCAAGTTGGGCGATCGTCAGACCGAAACGGGGAGAGGGCAGCGATCGCCCGTTTGCCAGCCACTCGCCAATCAGGCGATCGTATTCAGCTTTGCTCGCCTTCGACTTCCAGGGACCGAGATAGTAGTCGACTTGATCGAGCGTCACCACGGCCTGGTCAGAGGCCTTGTGATGGCGATACTTGGGCGCGACGTTCAGAAGTTTGGGCATTGTGCGAGGCTCCGATTGAAAAGCCAAAACGGTAAATACCGTTTTGGATCGGCTTCAACGGGCCGCGCTGCCGAACGCCGGCAGGTAGTCTAAGTGAAGACTTCAGCGAGATTTAGGGAAAATCGGGGCGACATGATTTGAACATGCGACCTCTGCGTCCCGAACGCAGCGCTCTAGCCAGGCTGAGCTACGCCCCGATGTGTGAAGCTACGTATTTTAGCCGACGCGGCGCAGCGGTCAACGCCGATTCGAGCGCGGGAATTCCGGGGGTTCCCACCTGATCTCAACCGGCGCCGCTCGCGGCAGTCGATGGCGAGCGACCTTCACCCTACGCGGAAGCGAGTGCCACAACGACCCCGTGCTCCCGAAGCCGCGGCGCCTGGCAGCCGACAGCCGCTGGTTCTTTTCACCAGGCGTCCGGTGTGAACGTGTTTCGCTCGATCTTGAAAGTCGCTAGGGCCACAAGTGTCCCAGGCCTTAGGTAACGTTTCTTCCTCGGCGCGGTCGACATCAATCGCGCGTTGGGACCGTCTTGGTGATAATGTCCGCATTTTCGAGCACCCTGGAGTGCGTGCCCTCGAATGGCAACGGCCGGCGGGCGCGAACCATTCGTGTTTCCAGGTGAACCGATTTAAGTCGAAGACGATGTTTCCACTTTGGATGTATTTGCGCACTTCTTTGTGGCCCAGCCGTTTGCACAGCGCGCATAACGCATCCATCGTGAAGGGTGCGCCTCTGCCGACCTTGCGACCGCGGTACAAGGCAAGGAACCTGGGCATGCTCCACGGTTCTAGCGGGGGTTAGGCTGGATAGCGAGATGCCATCCTACTGAGCTAACCGTTACCTGACTGACTTGATGGCATCACTATTGTGCGAGTGGGCACATCTCGCGTGTCGACACCGCACATCGGTCGTCTGCCGATCTCGCAGCGACCAGTCGCATAATGGTGCATTTCCTCTCAGCGCAGCTAACTGCGTCATCTCGAGTCACCGCGGCATGCCGCATGCAATACGATTCAACGAGAGTTGTGCCGTCGCTACGGGAGCTATCGAACAATGTTCCGCAATCGTGAAGATGCCGCTCGGCAATTGGCTGAACTGATCCGTCCGCTAGAGCTCAAGCGTCCGCTGGTGCTGGCCATTCCGCGCGGTGGCCTGGCCACAGGGGCGGTGCTGGCCGAGGAACTGGGCGGTGAACTGGACGTCGTGCTGGCCCGCAAGTTGCGTTCGCCCGATCAGGCGGATCTGGCCTATGGAGCAATCACCGAAGACGGCGAAGTGTACATTGACGCGGAGTTTGCCGAGGCCTCGGGCGTGAATGACGCTTATTTCCATCGAGAGAAGGAGCATCAGTTGCATGTGGCACTGACGCGGCGCGACTTGTTGCGGCGGGTGCGCGCGAAGGCCGAGATCCGCGGACGATCCGTGATCCTGGTGGACGACGGGATCACGACCGGGGCAACGTTTATCGCGGCGCTGAAGACGGTGCGAGCGCAGGAGCCCGTGCAATTGATCGGCGCGATTCCAGTGGCGCCCGAGCAGTGGGTGTGCGACCTGCGCAAGTACTGCGACCGGTTGTACGTCTTGAATCCGGCCAAGCACTTCTGGTCGGTGGGGCAGTTCTATGAAGAGTATCCACCGATCGCAGACGATCAGGCTGTGTCCATTTTCAAACAGGCAAATCAACGAACTGCGGTTCGCTAAGGAGACACTATCGTGACCAGCTGGATCCTGGTAACCGACGCCGGACGCGCGCGCTTGTTCTCCACTGAGCTGCGCGAGAATGCTTGGAATCTGGTCGAGGAATTCGAGCACACCGCAGGCCGGGAGACTTCGTGCGACATCGAAAACACCTCGCCGCCGGGGCGCATGCAGCAGGGTGACGCTCAAGGGGGACGCCGGACGGCGCTTGAACCCCGGACCTGGCCCAAGGAGGTTGAGGCCGAGCACTTTGCGCAGCGACTGGTCGAGTTTCTCGAAGCAGCGATTGCCAAGCGCGACTACGACCAGCTTGTGCTCGTCGCGCCGCCGCACTTTCTCGGCATGTTGAAGAAGAAGCTCGGCCAGCAGTCGGCAAAAAAGCTGCTGGTGAGCATCGACAAGGACTTGAGCAAATTTCCGACCGCCGAGATTCGCGAGCGACTCGTCGACGCGGTGTTTCCGCAGACGGCGGCACACTGACAAGTCGATTCGAACGTGAGTGTATAACGTGCTGGCAGCGAGCTGGGGGCTTCGCTCCGTCGGTGGGTTCATGGTACATTCGGCGTCCAGCTCGTCTGACCAGTGCCCGTCGCGCGAGGTAATCATAGTCGCATGGCCGGACCCCTCGATGGCATTCTGAAGCCGCGCAGCGTGGCGGTGATCGGCGCCAGCCAGTCGCCCGGCAAGGTCGGGGCGGTTGTGCTTGCCAATCTGCTGGCCGCTGGTTTCGAGGGTCCGATCTACCCGATCAATCCGCGCTGCCGCGAGATTGCCGGACTAGCAGCCTATCCTCGCTTGGTTGATCTTCCAAGTCCGCCAGACCTGGCGATCGTGTGCACTCCGGCCGAAACGGTGCCGGGCCTGGTGAGCGAGTGCGGGGCGGCTGGCGTCCGTGGCATGATCATTCTCTCGGCCGGTTTTCGCGAAGTGGGCGCGACAGGGCAGGCGCTGGAAGCTGCGGTTCGAGCCGCGGCCGTCGAATATCCCTCGCTGCGGATGATTGGGCCGAACTGCCTGGGCGTCATCTCGCCGGCGGCCCGGCTGAACGCCAGTTTCGCCGCGACGTTTCCGCTTCCCGGGCGTGTTGCATTTCTCTCGCAATCAGGCGCGCTCTGCACGGCGATTCTCGATTGGGCCGCCGACCGTGCCCTGGGATTCTCGCAGTTCGTTTCGATCGGCAATTCGCTCGATGTCGGCATACCCGACCTGCTGGACTACCTGGCCGGCGACGAATCGACGGAAGCGGTCGTCCTGTACCTGGAATCGATTCCCGATGCCCGCGCTTTCATGTCGGCGGCCAGCGCGTGCGCGCGGCGCAAGCCGATCGTTGCTTACAAGGCAGGCCGCTTTGTTGAGTCGGCTCAGGCGGCCGCTTCGCATACCGGGGCTTTGGCCGGCATCGACAGTGTCTACGAAGCGGCACTCGAACGGGCAGGAGTAGTGCGCGTCTTCAGCATTGCCGAACTGTTCGAGTGCGCGCAGTTGTTGGCCGGCGCGCCGCGACTGTATGGCGAGCGACTGGCGATCGTCACCAATGCCGGCGGTCCTGGCGTGATGGCCTGCGACGCGCTGCTCGCGCGAAAAGGATCGCTCGCGCGTTTGTCGGAGGCGACGATCGCCGAGCTCGACTCATTCTTGCCGCAGGCCTGGCCCCGAGCGAACCCGGTCGACGTGTTGGGTGACGCCACGCCGGAGCGATTCGCCCGCGCGGTTCAGGTCGTGGCCGCCGACCCGAACGCCGATGTGCTGCTGGCGATCTTGACGCCGCAGGCGATGACCGATCCGACGGGAACGGCTCGGGCGGTGCTCGAAGGAGCAGGCCAGACGCACAAGCCGCTGCTGGCGAGTTGGATGGGAGGGCCGCTGGTGCGCGAAGGCGCCGACCTGTTCGAAGCGGCCGGCGTTCCGACGGCAGCCACTCCGGACGACGCGATTAACGCCCTGATGCACCTGATTCGCTACACGCGCAGCCAGCGGATGTTGTACGAGACGCCGCGTGAGATTCCGCTCAGCTTCGCGGCCGAACGCCAACAGTTGCGAGTTTCGCTGGTTCCCCTGTTTCACGGCGGGCAGCGCATCCTGAGCGAAAGCGATGCGAAGCGGTTTCTTACCGCGTATGGTATCGAAGTCAGCCAGAGCCGCTTCGCCGAGACGGCCGATGACGCGGCGCATTGTGCTTGCGCAATCGGATTTCCCGTGGTGCTGAAGATCGTTTCGCCCCAGATTACGCACAAGACCGACGTTGGTGGCGTCGCGCTCAGCTTGCAGGACGAAAGTCAGGTGCGCGCGGCGTTCGAGCGGATGATGGCGGACGTTCGCCGCGCACAGCCGGCGGCGGAGATCGAGGGGGTTTCGGTCCAACCGATGATTCCACGAACCGGCGGCTTGGAATTGATCCTGGGCGCGAAGAAAGATCCCGTGTTCGGTCCGGTGATTTTGATCGGCCTGGGCGGCATCGCGGCCGAACTGTTTCAGGATCGTGCGCTGGGACTGCCGCCGCTTAACGAGCGACTCGTGCTGCACATGCTGGAGTCGCTCAAGGCCTGGCCGCTGGTTTCCGGTTATCGCGGTCGAAAGGCTGTCGCCGAGATCGACAAGCTGATCGAATCCGTGCTGCGTTTTTCGGCGATGATCAGCGACTTTCCGGAGATTCTGGAATTTGATGTTAATCCGCTGCTGCTGCGAGACGAGCAGATCATCGCCTTGGATGCCCGGCTCGTTGTCGATGAGCATGCATTGAACCAGAATTCGCCGCGACCGTTTGCGCACCTGGCGATTCGCCCGTATCCCGATGAACTTGTCGAGTCGACGAAGCTGGCCGACGGCACTCCGATCACGCTGCGACCCATCAAGCCGGAAGACGAGCCGCTCTGGCACGAACTGTTGGGCAGTTGCTCGCGCGAGTCGCTTGCCGCCCGGTTCCACGGCGTGGTGAAGACCGACTATCACGAAGCGGCCATCCGATTTTGTTTCATCGACTACGACCGCGAGCTGGCGGTGGTGGCCGAAGCGGGGCAGGGGCATGATCGCAAACTTCTGGGCGTGGCCAGGCTCGTAGCCGACAGCACCGGCCGGGCCGAGTTTGCCGTCCTGGTCGGCGACGCGTGGCAGGGTCGCGGTCTGGGACACATCTTCATGGACTATTGCCTGCGAAATGTCGATCGCACCCGCGTGCGTGAGATTTACGGCATCACCGCTCGGGACAACGAACGCATGATCCAGGTGTTCAAGCGGCACGGGTTCCAGATGGTGCCGGGTCCAGACGCCACGATGCTGAAGGCGGTCTATGCCGTGCCCGGTCGTTAGCCGAACTCGCCGGCAGTGACTGCTGAAGTCACTTACGAAGAGCGACTCCCGCCTCGGTCAGGGCCTGACGAATCAGGCGCCCGGACCGCGGAACGCCGGTCACGACAGGCCTGTCGACAGGTCGCATAAACTCCAGAACCTATTCGCGGCGCCGATGCCGCGCCAAAGTCTACGGGCGTTGCGGCTGCCGAGAGCCAGAAGCTAGTCTTTGCGCCAGCGGAATGCGGACAGCGCGTCGAGTTCGCGAATATAAAACTCCTCGCCGACGATCGCGAGATGGGCCCAGGTATCGCCCTCGGCGACCTTGCGCGAATCCAGGAGGTCGAACTTCTCGGGCGTGGCCCGGATGAGGAGCAGCGTGCCTTGTTCATTGAGCGCCAGAATGCGATCGCCTTGCACGACGAGGCTGGCGTACTTGCCTTGGGGCGTGGATGTCCAGGTGCGCTGGCCGGTCTTCAGGTCGATGCACGTGAACCGTTCATTGCCTAGATGCAAATAGACGTAGCCGTTTACGACCACCGGGCTCGACATGTAGCCCTGGGCCTTATTGTTCCAGGCTTCGGCGACCGTGAACGTGTCCTGCTCACGCTCGATGTTGTAGAGCCATGACTTGTTCTGGTAGCTGCTCGTGAAAATCGCGTCGCCCACGACCGCGGGCGTCAGGATGTTCATGCCTCGGAACGACGGCACGATCTGCGACCAGAGGACTTCGCCGGTCTCGGGATCGACGCCGGCCAGCTTCTGCCGAGTTTGCACCACGAGTTGTCGCTGGCCATGCAGCTCGGCGAGCACCGGTGAGGAGAACGCCGAGCCGAACAGCCCGCCGGCGTCTTCGAGGGTTCGCCACACGATCTTGCCTGAGGTCTTGTCGAGCCGCAACGCCGAGGCACCGGCCTGCACGTACACAGCATCGCCATCGACCAGCGGCGAACTGACGAAACCGAAGTCCGGCGCGGGGCTACCCAGCTCTTTAATGAAGTCGACTCGCCACACTTCACGGCCGGAGTCGGCTTCCAAGCACACCAGCACGTCGCGCATGCCCGCCACGTACAGAAACTCGCCGTCGTACGCCGGTGTGGCCCGGATCCAGTCGCCGTTGGCCTTCGCAAAGAAGGGGACCGAGATGGCGCCGGGCCACTCGACCCGCCAGCGCACTTTACCGGTCTGGCGATCGAGAGCCGAGACAATTTCGGTAGATTTGTCTTTGGTTTCGGTGGTGAAGACGAGCGACTCCGAGACGATTGGTCCGGAATAGCTGGGCGCGAGCTGCGCAACCCGCCACAAAGGCTGAAGCGCGTCGCCTTGCAACGTATCTGGCCAGTCTGAGCCTGGCGCACGCCCGTCGCGCGTGGGGCCGCGCCACTGATCCCAAGTTACGCCCGTGGCTGGTTGCGGCTCGGGCGCCGCGGCCTGAACAGTGGAAGCGGTGAGTAGTGCAAGGACCAGGGAGATCAGTCTGCAACCGTGCATGGCTTGGACCTGCGACGAGAGAGAGATGAAGGGCGACCGATGCGCACATTCGAACACAGTTCACGACTGCTGAAAAGGCATCGTCCGGCGTGGTTTGGATGGTGGACCGCGGCGAATCGGTCAAACCGTGCAAGCGATGAACCCACTTCGTGATGCAAGTCGTTCACCCATCGCGAAACAGGGGTTTCCGTGCCACAGAAGCGTTCAAACCGTGGGGCAGTTGTTGTTTCGCCAACTACGGCACGCTGAGTCGACTTGACTACCCACCGGCCAGCGCTCCGATCACCATGAATAACTCTTCGCCGCAGGCAACCTTGTCCGGCAGCGGCGCTGCAATCGGTTCGTTCGAGAGGTCTTCCTCGCAGGCAAAGAACCGCACGAATGCCCGGCGGCGTTTGGTCTCGCGATCTCGGATCGTTCCCACAAGCATCGGAAACTGCGTTTCGAGCGCGTCGAGGACGGCGCACTGCGTGACCGGCCCTTCGATTTCCAGTGGCACCTCGCCGCCACATTTCGCCAGCAGCCGCAAGTGCGCGGGCAGCAGTACTCGAACCGTGCTTGTCATGACAGCGATTGCACCTCGACGCTGAGTACTGCGGGCAAGTCGCGAACCAGCGGTATCCAGTGATCTCCGCCGTCGGGCGAACCGTACACCTGGCCGCCGGTCGTGCCGAAGTACACGCCGCACGGATCTAGCTTGTCGACGCACATTGCATTGCGCAGGACGTTGACGTAGCAATTCTTCTGGGGCAGGCCGTTGGTGAGGGCTTCCCAATCATTTCCGCCCGTGCGGCTGCGATAGACGCGCAGTTTGCCGTCTGGCGGATAATGCTCCGAGTCGCTCTTGATCGGCACGACGTAAACTGTTTCCGGCTCGTGCGAATGAACGTCGATCGGGAAGCCGAAATCGCTGGGCAGGCTCTCGCCCACGTCGACCCAATTGTCGCCGGCGTCGTCCGAGCGCATCACGTCCCAGTGCTTCTGCATGAACAGCACGTTGGGCCGCGCGGGATGCATCGCGATGCGGTGCACGCAGTGCCCGACCGCGGCGTCGGGGTCGGGGAGCACATAAGGCGACTTCAGCCCGTTGTTGATCGGCTTCCAGCTCTTGCCGCCGTCGTCACTGCGGAAAGCGCCCGCGGCCGAGATCGCCACGATAATCCGCTGGGGATTCGTCGGATCGAGAATGATGGTGTGCAGGCACATGCCGCCGGCGCCGGGCTGCCAGTACTTGCCCGAGCCGTGGCCGCGCAGCCCGGTGAGTTCGTGCCAGCTCTTGCCGCCATCGGTGGAACGGAACAGCGCGGCGTCTTCCACGCCGGCATACACCGTGTCAGGTTCAGAGAGCGACGGCTCGATGTGCCAGACGCGCTTGAACTCCCAAGGATGCGGCGTGCCGTCGTACCACAGGTGTGTGCCAGTTGTGCCGTCGTAGGCGAACTTGTTATCGACGGGTTCCCAGGTCTTGCCACCGTCGTCACTGCGCTGGATGAGCTGGCCAAACCATTCGGTATGCTGCGAAGCGTACAACCGCTCGGGATTCACCGGCGAGCCCTTCACGTGGAAGATTTCCCAGCCGGCGAAGTGCGGACCGTCGACGTGCCACTTCTCGCGCTTGGCGTCGGATGTGAGCACGAACGCCCCTTTTCTGGTGCCGACCAACACTCGTACCTGGCTCATGATGTACTCCTGCTTCGAAGTCCTAGGACGACGTGATGAATCAACGCGGTCGACGAGTTTACTTCCGCCACGGCACGAGGACGCGCAGGCGCGGCTCCCGCAGGTAGAGGCCCAGCCAGAGGATGACGGCAATCAGCACGGGCGACCAGAACATGCCATCGCCCGCGGCGACGTGCGTGGCCGTGGCTCCGCCGAGGTAACCGACGAGGATGATTGCTCCCAGTACGGCTGTTTGCGGGACCAGATACAGGATCGTTCCAGTCAGCTCAGCTAAGCCGATGGGCACAATCGTATTTGGATCATAGCCGCCCTCGCCAAGTCCCTTGACGACCGCTTCGCTCTGGCTGAGCTTCATCGTTGCGCTCATGAGTAGCAACAGGCAGGGCAGAATGCTAAGCACCCAGCCGATCCAAAAGGAGACTTTGTTGGGAGCCGCGGCTGGTGGTTCCGTGGACATGGAGTTGTTTCCTTGCTTCCAAAAGTTACTGGGCCGGTTTCTGTTCGACGATCTGCTGGATGCTCGTCAATCCCTCATCGAACTGCGCGCCAACCATCGCATCCATGTCGATCACCAGGTGCAGCGCCTTGCCAAGAAAGCTGTTCGGCCCCTCCATCGACCAGGTCATCAGCGTGCCGCCATCCTCGGGCTTGAACGTGAAGTTCGTGTCGCAAGTGTTCGCCATCGGCTTGATGAACTCGAGCTTGAGCTTCACGCGTTCGCTGGGCTTGCTCTCGACGATCTCCATCTGGCCTGAGCCGACTTCGTCGTTACCCTCCCAGGCGAACTTCGCGCCTTCGCCAGCCTCTGCACCCGAGTACGTGTTCTTGGCGTTCGGGTCGAGCTTGGCCCAGGGGGACCAGGCCTGCCAGTTGCGGAAGTCGTTCACTTGCGCGAAGACAGCCTCCGGTGGGGCTGCCATCTTTCGTGAACGCTCCAGGCGGAACGTATCGGGTTGCATTTCGATCATGCCCACCAGCGCGATCAGAAACACAAAGATCATCGCCAGCACGATCAGCAGGGCAGTGATCAGCGGACTTCTACGTTTAGTTTGAACAGGCGCGGCATCGGCAACTTGCGGTTCCATGGCATACCCCTGTGTGTGAGTTGGTGAAGGTGTGAAGCATCGCTCCGCTGGGCCGCCATCGTTGTTATAGCAGCGCCGTGAGCAGCGATGCGAGCCGTTCGAACCGGTCGTTCCAGCGGCCCTCGATCCCCGACGCCGGCGCACCGTCTGGCTCCGATCGGACGGCAGGCCGGAGGTGCGATAGCCATGGTAGTAACTCACTCCGGGGCGAGTGATCTTGCAGTTCGATAGTCGCTGCCGCTGGGGGCCGCTTTCGCTGCCGCTTGTCACGGCTTGTCGCGATCTTTTTTCCGCTGCGCCAGAAGCTGTTCGGTGATCTTGCGAATCCGCTGGAGGCCGTATTCCCAGCCGATGCCCGCATTGCCGCGCACGTCCGCCGGAATTAGCCCCAGGGCTCGGTGCAACACCCGAAGCCGCGTGTGATTGTTTTCCGCCATGAGTCGGTATTGGATGTGGTTGGTCGCCGGGTAGGACATGAACATCGGCCCGACGATCTCGATCAGGGCCGGCGGCTTGATCACCTGCACATGTCCCCACAAGTGCCCGCGGTTGTCTCCCAGATCGCGAAACCAGCGTCCGCCGGGCCAGGCCTCCAGCACGAAGGGCATCGGCGTTCCGTCGGGCATCTGGCTTTCCGGGCCGAGTTCGGCGAGCACCGATTCCCAGACGATGTCTGGCGAGGCTTCGATCAGGATGTCTTTCTCGATCTGAAAAGTTTGAATCGCGTCTTCGAGGTCTTGCGTGGCCATGGCGGAGATTCCTGTAATTCGTGTGTTCAGTTTCTGTTTTACTGAGGCAGCATGATCGCTTACTTTGCCCCACGCGATTCGGCCAGCCGGCGAATCGTTGAAAGCTCATGCGCCCAGCCGCCGGGCATACCGTCGCGATGCTCAGGCAAAATTGCGCCGATCGCGCGGTGCCTGAGCACGAGCCGCGTCTTGTCGCTTTCCACGGTTACGCGATACGACAGGTGATTCAGCGATGGATACGACATGCACAACGGGCCGCAGATTTCCAGCAACGCGGGTGGCTTGAGCACTTGGATGTGCCCCCAGAAGTGCCCCAGGCCTGGCCCGAGATCGCGAAACCAGCGTCCGCCCGGCCACGGCTCGATCTTCATTGGCAGTGGCGACTCGGGACCGGTTGCATTCTCGGGCCCAAGCTGTTCGAGGATCGCTTCAAACACAATCTCGGGCGGCGCGGCGATCAGCTCCACTTTCAGGATGTCCAGCGTCTCGAGGGGATCGACTTCGGCAAAAGTGATCATCAGTTATTCTCCGAACCGGCGAACTTGGAACGTTCGCGTGCTACGCGCTCGGCACGCTCCTTGATGCGGCGCATCTGGTGCGTCCAGAACCGCTCATAGTGTTTCACCCAATCGTGCACCGGCTTCAGCGGCTGGGCATTCAGTTCATAAAACCGCTGCTTGCCTTCTTGTCGGACTGACACGAGGCCGACCTTGCGCAGCACGCCCAAGTGCTTGGAGACCGCCGGTTGCGGCAGCTTGAGCCGGTTGACGATCTCGCCGACCGCTTGAGGCTCTCCGCCGGCCAGGAACTCGATGATCTGGCGACGTCGCGGCTCGGCGATGGCGTTGAAGGCGTCGGTGGTGGTGGCTGCACGTGGCATGTGGTTCATCATATGCCTATAACGGAATATATCAAGCGCGGCTGGAGTTTTTTTTCCGAGAGGGAATCATCCACAGAAAAGAGGGCTATTCGTCGCGCTTAAATTTGCCTTTGCCGCGCGCCTTTTTCTGCGCGACGACCTGCGGCTTTGCTTCCGGGATCTGGCTTAGGATCGCACGCAGCTCGCTCACTACCTCGGGCTGCTCCGCAGCCAGGTTGCGTGACTCGCCCGGATCGACCTGGTAGTCGTACAGCTCCAACTCGGCGGTGTCGGCCATGGCGCCGGGCACTTTCCATTCGACCAGCCGATGGCGGTCCGTCCGGACTGCGCGACCGATCAGGGGGCGGCCTTCGTTAGTACGGGGGTAGGCATGAAACACGGCCGGCTTGGTTTGTGCAGCCGGATTCTTGAGCAGCGCAACCGCGCTTATGCCGTCGAGCTTCTGTGCGGTCGGCTGCGGCAGGCCGGCGAGCTGGCAGAGCGTGGGAAACACGTCGACGGATTCGACGACGCTCGGCACGCGTTGCCCCGCGGCTGCTTGCTGCGGCGCGGCGATGATCAGCGGAACCCGTGCGGCCTGTTCGTAGTTGGTGTGTTTGCACCACTGGCCGTGATCGCCTAGATGCCAGCCGTGGTCTCCCCACAGCACGATCACGGTGTTGGGCGCGAGGTCCAGCCGATCGAGTTCATCGATCACGCGGCCGACCTGGGCGTCGGTGTAGCTGGTCGCGGCGTAGTAGCCATGGATCAACGTGCGCTGCAGATCGTCCGGTAACGGACCATCCTTGGGGATGCCGCGATAGTTGCGTAGCTCACCCCAGTTTGTCGGCGCATACGACGGTGCGCCATCGGGCGGAGTTTGCCGCGAGGCCGCTTTGAAAACCTCAGGATCGAAAGCGTCCCAGTATTTTTCTGGCGCACAGAACGGCAGGTGTGGCTTCACAAAGCCCACGGCCAGGAAGAACGGTTCCTTGCGCTCGGCCGCCGCTTGCAGGCGTTTCACGGCTTCGTCGGCCACCGCGCCATCGGGATACGCATTGTCCGCCACGTCGGCCTTTTCGTAGGCAACGCCCTTGGCGTTAGCATCCTGGCTTTTTTCAGGCCGATTTTCCCCAGACGCGTAGTTGTTCGCGCTGCTCCGCCAGTGCGGCACGGACCAGCTTTGGGCGTCGTCCTGATTGCCGTGCCCCACGTGAAAGACCTTGCCCAGCGCCTCGGTGCGATAGCCATGCTGCTTGAAGTGCTGCGGCAGCGTCACCGCATTCGGAACCGCGCGGCGAAAGTTCGTCGCCAGGTCATAGATGCCGATCGTCTGCGAGCGAAGGCCCACGAGCAGCGCATTCCGCGACGGCGAGCATACGGCTTGATTACAGTATGCCTTTTCGAACAGCGTGCCCCGCGCAGCCAGGCGATCGATGTTGGGCGTCTTGGCCAAAGCGTCGCCATAGCAACCGAGTGCGGGCTTCAGGTCGTCGACGCAGATCAAGAGCACATGGGGACGCTCACCCGCCGCGGCACTCAAATGCGAGCCACAAGTGAAATGAACCACAAACGCGACCAGTAGCGGACTCATGCGGGCAAGGCGCTGAATCATCGGCGGTGAATTCCCGAGGACGGCGAAGGTGGAATGACCTGCTCGATTGTACTATCGGAAACCTGGTGACAGCAGTCCGAACAATCGCCCGTGATATCCGGCATCTGCCATTCTTGGTTGCCGCAGCCGGAACGCGTCAACCCAAGGCTCGACGAAGCGGACAACTGGCGTCCGGCGATTCATCGCGTCGATAACGGGAGAAAAGTTCCTTCGACCGCGCGGCCAGCATGCGCCGCGCTTCGCGGCGCTGACCTTTCACGCGGGCGATCTTCATCGAGTCGTAAGCCGTGGTTTGATGTCGCATCCAGGCGATCACCGCAGCTTCGGCGCGGCGCTCGACGGGGATCCGCTTGGTTCGGGCGACGGTACCACTGCCGACCGGTGTGGCGTGATCCGAAACGGCCTGCGCCAGGCGCTCCGAGAGCTGTGCATGCCGGGGATGAAAGTTAAGAAACGCCAGCACCGCGCCGCGAAAGTCTTCGACATACTCTGCCTGAACCTTCTCGCGACGCGCTGCGCCCGCCTGCAGACGCTTGGCATACGCCTCGGTTGCGCGTTCGGCTGCCAGCGCTTCGCGAATGGTCGCCACCGTAATGGCTGCCGCCCAGACGCCGTGCGAGAAAGTTTTGCCGCGGCGCTTGGACTGCATTACCCAGTGTGGGCCGGCTGCTTTGACGCGCCGCGTCAGGGCCGCGTCACCCGGCTCCAGCAGCGTCCAGCCCGCGGGAACCGGCAGCAGTTTGCCGTCGGCGGAGCGGACGCTGCTGGGCGCCGGGGCAGGGGAGACGGGAACCGTGGCGGGATTGCTGGACGTGCGGGGCATTTGCGCTGGCTCGAATCGGGATTGTCGAATTGATCTGTAATCGACATCTTAGAAACTTCCCGTGCAGTTTTTAACCGCCGACGCTCAACGCGACGATGCCGGCCATGTCCGAACTTACCGCCTATCACGAAGCGGGCCATGCGCTCGTGGCCCTGCTGCTCGGCGGCGAGGTGCGGCTGGTAACGATCGAGCCGGACCATGACGATGGGCCGGCTCGCTTTGGCGACACCCAAGTTCTGTGGCGGCGCAGCCGAGATGGCGAGCGGCAGTTCGCGGCCAAGGCCGTGCAGGTCTGCCTGGCCGGCCCTGTCGCCGAAATGATCTACTCCGGCGAGCCGATTCATCCGGGCTATGTGCCGGAGTGGGCGGGCGACTGGCGTGACGCCTGGGAGGCGGCCGCCCCGCTGCATGCCGACGAGCGAAAGCGGCTGGCATTTCTGGAACAGACTTGCAAGCGACTTCATGAGTTACTGCGGGCCGACAATACCTGGGCAGCGCTCGCCGATCTGGCCGACAACCTGCTGGCACATGAAACGCTCGAGTGGGAACAGGTCGAGGAGATTGTGGGGCAGTGGTTGGGTTAGGGAAAAAGCCGTCGCGATGCGAAAACACGAACGCCGAGGAGTCGTCAATATCGACAACCCCTCGGCGCGCGATGATCAGACGCAGTCTCTAAGCGGCGGCGACTAGTAATCCACCTTGTCGGTCCGCTCGGAGTATTCTTTCCACACTTCGACGGCCTCGGGACGCAGCAGGCTTTGCCCTGAGATCGCGCGCTCGGCAGGCGGCTTGGCGAGCTGCTCGTAAATGAACGCGTCGTCAAAATTGCCGTACTTCTTCGAGTCGGCCACGACCGCTCCATAGACGATGCCGTCCAGGTCAGCCCAGTAGGCAGTCGCCATGCACATCGGACAAGGCTCCGACGAGGTGTACATGACACAGCCCTTCAGCTTGCAAGATTTCAGCAGGGCGCAGGCCTGGCGAATGGCATGCATCTCGCCGTGCCAGGTCGGATCGTTCTGAGCAACGACGTGGTTGACGCCGTCAGAGAGCACCGTTCCGTCCGGCGCCACGATCACGGCGCCAAAGGCTCCGCCAGTCTTGTATTCCACACCCGCCTTGCGCGAGTTGGCGATCGCCCGGCGCATGAACTCCTCGTGCTTTTCGCGCGGGAAGCGAGCCAGGATCTCTTCGCGGGTGAAACGCGGCTTAGGGCGGTCTGAATCGCTCAGGTTCTTTTGGATCGGCAGGGCGGCCAGCTTCGGAGCGACTTCGTCCTTCGCCGGTTCTGCCTGGGAGTTGGTTGCATACCACAAGCAGCCAAGCGCCACGAGCGCACAGGCCACGAGGCCAATCGCGATCCGGCCCTTGCGGGCACAACACGCAGTTGCGCATTTCATGTTTCGGTTTCCTTGAACATTGATATGAGGAGGGCCGCAAACATTGCGGCGCGAGCACAAGATTCGACTCGCAGATTCCGCCCGCTGAAAGCCTAGGTCGGAGCCGAGACACTCCGGCAATTGCTTGAGAGGTGAACAGACGCCGTCGCGTTTTCTTCCGAGAAATCGCGGCAGAGAAGCAGAAATTCAGGTAACGATTGTGACGCCCGTGGCGTCGCGTGGCTGGGGGCGGCTACTTCGGCCAGGCAGCGAGCGAAATCGAGGTGCAAGACATGGTCTTCGAGGTGACGTTCCTGGCATTCGAACTCAAATACTACCACGGGTCGAAGCAATCGTAGTTGTGCTGCCGAATGATCAGTCCATCGCGGAACGTGAGGAACACGCCGAACCGGGCAAGCATATCATCACCCGCCGACAGTGTGCCGAGCGGAATGGCCAGCGTGCCGGTCCACTGGACTTCCAGTGCGACGCGATCCCCTTCGCTCACGTGGTTCACGATCACGTACCGCTGAGCCGCCATGATCGTCTTCCCGCGTTCCGCGCCCTCACGCAACTCGGCAAGTGACCGTCTCGCGCCATCGGGCACAAGGCGGTTCGGGAACTCTTCCTGGATCACATCGGCAGCCAGATAGCTGAGTGCGGTGTCGATGTCACCACTTTCCAGAGCCGCGAGGTAAGCACTCGCGCGTGCAAGATTATCCGCCATGGGCTTTACCCCCTGAACCAATAAAACATGCCGGCAGACTCGTACTCGAGTCTCTCGGCATTGTAGTGGTTTTACAAGTGAACCGTGCGGTCGGTTCATTCGCACGGCCAGCAGCGCCAACAGGTCTATCGCGCCCCGATCCCACCGTGGCGGGCTCCGGCACGGGCTCGAGCGGCAGATCGCCCGGAAACAGACACAGGTGCGACTCTGCCCTTGGGTCACATTCGAGGAGCAAGATCGATCCCCGGGGTTTCGACGCGACTTCATTGCACGCAGGGTACGATGAATTGGCCGGAGAATATGCGTGGCGATTGAGCGGCATTCGGGCAATTGCGCTCTCATGCGACGACGTTGCAATCTGGCGAGATTCTGACGATTGCGCGAAGGGATCGACGCAAGTTCGGGAGCGAAACCTATTCACCCAAACCGACGATGGCGGCATAGAGAAAGAACGCCAGCGTGGCGAGCAGCACCAGGGTGGTTGGCCAGGCGTTGCGATAGCGCTCGCCCACCCAGCGTGCGCGAGCGTTGAGCAGCAGCAGGACCGCGGCCACCAGCGGCACGAACGCCGCCCCGACGATCGCGTTTGTCTGCTGCATGGCTCGAAATCCGCTGAGCCACATTCCCAGCATGGGCACGATGGCGAGCGCATAGAGATATCCACGATAGGCGAGCGTTGCAGTCAACAAGCGGCCCTCGGTGCGCTCGTGGCCGCGAAGCTGACTCCACAGATCCGCAAACAAGTAAGGAATGCTTTGCCAGACGCCAAACAGGCTGGTGAACACGGCGCTCCACGCGCCCGCCAAAAAGACCCACCTCATGATCGGACCGCCCGCGCCGAAAGCCTGCTCCAGCCGATCGGCCATGGCGACAACAAGCCGCGCGCCGCCCCCCTCAAGCGCGCCCAGCGAGTTTCCAATGACGACCATCGAGATACCGAACAGAGCCGTGGCGAGATACCCCACGGCCAGATCAAACCGGCACAGGGGCAGTAATTCGGTTCCGGTGCGGCCTTCTTCGCGAATCCAGTAACCGTAACAGAGAATCGTGACCGTGCCGCCGACGCCGCCGATCAGCGCGATCGTCCAGGCTGTTCCGCCCGGTGGAATGCGCGGCACGACGAGGCCCGCGAATACTTTGCCGGCGTCGGGCTGCAGGGCGATCGCGGTAGCTAGCACGGAAAAGAACATCACGCCGACGCAGACGTTCATCACTTTCTCGAACAGCCGATACCCGCCGATCCGCACGAGTACGACGGCCGCCAGGCTGTGCAGGGCGCCATAGATCACTTTGTCCAGGGCGGCAGCACTTTCGCTCGTTCCCGAGAGCGGGAGGATCGCATGGCTGGTCACGCCGACCGCGCTCATCAGCGCGGCCGAAACGAAAAAGCTCCACACGAGCAAATAGACGAGAAAAAACCAGCCAGCGAATCGGCCCAGATGGAGCACGCATCCTTCGAGCAGCGTGAGGCCGGTAGCGAGTTGCCAGCGAGTGAGCCCCTCGTTGAGCACGAACTTGAGGAAAGCACCGACGAGTACGGCCCACAGCACGGCGAGGCCGAGCGCGCTGCCGGTGAAGGAAGCCGTGGCCAGATCTCCAGCGCCCACCCCGGTCGCTGCGACGAGCAGCCCGGGCCCCAATCCACGAAGCAGCGTTTTCGTGCGCATGGCGAAGCGTGGTGGGCAGAAGGAGCGGCGCGGAAGAAGGATGGTGTCCTGGCTGCAGGCCGTTATAGAGGTTCGCCGAGCGCGATTCCAGCCTGCGGGCGTCGTCACTCGCCGTCGTTTTGCATCGTGTGCTCGAGGGCCAGCAGGAGTTTCCGCTGCTCGCTGGTCAACCGGTTAAGCACCCGACGATTGAGAGTCAGTTCGTTGGGCACGTCACCCTGGTCAGCGGTTCGATGTTCGACGACAAGTCGCTTCAGCCAGGCCTGCTGAGCATGCGTCAATTGCAGCCGTTGTGCGATGTCATGCCGCAGCAGGAATTCGGGCGTCGCCAAGCGAACCGTCGATTCGTCGAACGAACTGAGCACGCCGCTGAGTTCATCGGCGACATCTTCCATCTCATCTGCCGCCATGCGGCCAAGTGTCTTGACGGTTGGCGCGGCGGAGCGCGTGATCACGGCCTGCCGGGCTCGGGGTGGCTCTTCGGGCGCCGACGAAGCAGTTCGCTCAAGTGGTCGCGAAGCGACATGCTCGGCCAGCGGCGGCGCTTCGACAATCTCCGTTGAACTCTGCACGGTAGACGCCGCGGCCTGAGCGGCCTGGGAAGCGACCCACTGGGCTTGTGGGGCGAGGTTGAGCGACTTGTTGACTGGCGCAACGCGCGCTTCCGAATCGTCGTTCTTAAGTGGATTCAAGGCATACGCGCCGTCGAGCTTCCGCATCACCGAGATTCCCACCAGCGCCAGCGCTGCCAGAAAGCCGACCGCCGCCAGCAGCAGACTGTTCTTGCGCAGCATCACGAGCGGCCGGCGGAAGCGGCTGCGAATGCCTTGGTAGCGATGAAAGTCGACCAGATGTTCCGGCAATCGTTCCAGCCCCAGCCGAGAATGCCCTTCGAGCGTGCCGCCGGTCATCTGTTCGACACCGATGTCCTCCATCTCGACGAACGCCACGCGCACCGGAATCCACTGATCGCCGACAAGCAGTTCCAATTGATCGCCGATGCGGCACTGGGTTGGCCCGGCGAAAGTAACGGCGTAACCGCCCGCCGACTCGTCGAGCACGGTTACGCCGAAGGCCGACCTGCCGGCGCGCAGTATGCCTTCGCTGCGCGGACCATGGACTGGAAAGCGAAATGCTGTGCGGCGCTCGGGTAGAGCTTCGCGTTTGCGTCGAAATCGGGCCATAGCTTGGTGGTGCCAAACTGGTGTGAGCGCGAGCTGAGATCAAAGAGGCATTCGACGGTTCGTCCTCCCCGACCACCGGCTACTCTCAACCATACGTTAGAAAATCCGCTGCGGCGGGCTGAAATCAGGCCCAAGCCCCTACTCAGGGACCGGCCGATCTGCCATTCGGCGGAGATTGACCAGCGGGCGCGCGGCCGGCGGCGGATCCTGTGTACCGCCATCGGTGAGCGGCCAAAGGCGACGGTTCAAGGCCATGGTCGACACGATCCACGCAAAGCGCGAATTCAGGCAGGAAGGCGACCTTAGTGCGGATGCCTCTTGCGCCGGGCCGCCTTTGCCCGGTACATCGCGCGGTCGGCTTCATCGAGCACTTCCGCGGCCGGACGCGTGCCGTCTCCGAACGCGCGACCGATGCTGGCCGTGGCTGCAATCCACTGGCCGCCAAGCTCGAGAGGCGCGGCGAGCATTGTGCGCAGCCGCCTGGCCAGTCGAGCCAGTTGCGGCGCGGTGATATCGTCCACGACGATCACAAACTCGTCGCCGCCATAACGCGCGACCAGATCGCCCGGTCGCACCGCGGTTTTCAGTCGCTCCGCGACGACCGCCAGTACGCAGTCGCCCGCCGCGTGCCCCCAACCATCATTGAGCGTCTTGAACCCATCGAGATCGATGAACAGGACGGCATACGGATGGCCCGTTTCGAGTGTTTGTGCCTCCACCTCCTGCAAGCGGGCCGCCAGTGCCGCGCGCGTGGGAAGCCCGGTGAGAAAGTCACGCTCCGCTGAGCCGGATTCGAGTTGCGCAGCGAGTGCGCCTCGCGCCGACCGAAGTATTGCGATGGTTTGCAACTCGCCTGCTGCCGACGGATAAAACGAAAGTTCCAGCTTGACTTTCGAGCCATGTGAGCGATCGAGCAGCATCGTCACCTGCGTGGACGAGGTGGACTCGAGCATTCCCGCGGCGGCGCGGAGCCGCGCCGCTGCGGTCGGCGGCAGCACATTCGTCAGGAACGATCCGCGAGGCGCGGGGTGCCCCAGCAGTTCGATTGCCCGCGCGTTCGCGGCAAGGACCTCGAGATTCGGCCCGAGCAACAACACTCCATCGTCAACCAGCTCGAGCGCCGCGGTGAGAGCTGCGACACTGATGGCCGAGCCCTTGGCGATGCGACCAGCGACAGACGCGTGCAGCATCATCATACGACCTCAGTCTTCCTGCAGTCGACCCGAGAAGGCCGCCAGTTGAGCCGTTGCGCGACCGTAAGCTGGCCCCTGTGACTGGCGCGAGCCGCCCAGGTACGAAAGGGCCTTCTCGCCCATGTTGGTTCCGAGCTGGTTGCCGAGCAACTGGCGACGTTTCATGATGGCGCATTTGAGCGTCCGATTGCCGAGCAGGCTCAGGCCGCCCAGGACGTAGCCGCCGGGATAGCAGGGCGCAGTGTGCATGGCCCGGGCGAAATATTGCTTGGCGATGTGCTGTCGATCGAGAACGGCGTGTTTAGCGCCATGCGCGCAGTAAGTACGAGCGCGTTCGAGCGCGGGCAAGGCCGCAAATTCTGGCGTTCGCATGATGCGCTGTTGCACTTCGAGTTCGGCGCGCAAGGTTTCGACCAGGCCGGTGTGCACGGTCATCAGTTCGTGATAGCGGTAGCACATCAGCGGCTCGTCGACGTACTGGAACTCCCAATGCCCTGCGAGCCGTCGCCAGAAGTCATAGTCCTCGGCATGACTCATCGTCTGATCGAAGCGTGTGGAGCCAATCGCCGCCCGCCGCGCCAGGGACGACACCGTAAGGAAGCAGCGCCGCGAGAGCTCACCCAGAACCATGCCCGAGGGGCGCGGGCCAGGCATCGCGCCGGTGTAGACTTCGACCGCCTGCCCCTTGGCGTCGACGATCAGGGCGTCGGTATACACCACGCCGATCTGGGGACTGGCAGCCATCACGGCAGCGCAGCGCTCGAGGTTCGTCGGCAGCAGCAGGTCGTCTGAATCGAGAAACATGATCGAGTCGCCGCGGGCTTCTTCGAGGCCCACGTTGCGGGCAGCCGATCGACCGCGATTGCGCTGGCGAATGATGCGCACCGGAGCGGCGTATTTCGCCAGAATCTCTGGTGTCTCATCGGTCGAGCCGTCGTCGATGACCAGGATTTCGTCCGGCAATCGGGTTTGGTTCAGCGCGCTGTCGATCGCGTCGCGAATGTACTTCGCGCGGTTGTACGTCGGAATGATGACTGAGATATTCAGATCCGCGGGGGAGTTTACGGACATGGATGCGCCTCGTTCGAGATGGGAGTTTGCCTGGGCAGAGTGTTGAGGACGTGTTGCAGGGTGAAGACGCGGACGGTGGCAGCAAACGTTGCCCCGGCCAGTGTGGCCAGTGCCGCGCCCCACGCGCCCTGAGCGGGCACGAGCAGAAGCGAGAGGAGAATGGTCGTAAACGCGCCGCATAAATCGGCAAGAAAGTTAGCCCGGGGGCGATCGACGGCCCACAGTCCGATGCCGGACACCATGCCCACTGCGGTGGCGATACTGACAAACGCCAGCGTGGCTAGAACGGGGCCGCTGTGCTCGAAGTCCTCGCCATAGGCGAGCTCCGCCAGCCAAGGACCGGTGGCCCATACGAATAGTGCGAAAGGCACCAGGGCCAGCGTGAGCAGGAGGACGCTCGGCACGAGTACGCGTCGCAGCGACTGTGAGCCACCTTCAACAAACGCCTGCGCGGCGCGCGGCGTCAGGAAGCGATCCACGCCGGTGAGCAGTAGTGTGGAAAGGCCGATCAGCGTGGTGCAGGCGCCGAACAAGCCGGCCGCCGCCGTACCCGCTGCCGCGCCAACAACCCATACCATCACATAAGGCACGAGGTTGTGCACCAGGTAGCTGCGCAGGGCCCAGCGGCCGAATGCCCAATTGTGTTTCCAATCGGCAAGGTATCGCCTTGGGTCATAAACAGTTCTGGGGGTGCGGGCCAGGAACCAGCCCAGCGAAGCCAGGCCGCAGGCGGCGCCCATCACCAGAAAGATCGCACCAAGCGCGAGGCGGTCGAAGTAGGCCAGGGCGAGCAGACCACTGAGTTGCACGGCCGCTACGCTTACGTCGATGGCCAGTGCGGTCGCGAAATCGAGATCGGCAAATGCGAAGCGGCGAATCCACTCGCGCAATAGCATTAGCGGCCCGGCGGCCACGAGCGCCACGAGCGCGGGTAGGATTGCCGAGCCACCCACTGCCGTCAGCGCGAGGATCGCCAGCAGCAATAGCCCAACGGCTGCGAGCGTGACGACGGCGTGATGCATCCAGACGCTGCCTGCATAAGCTGCGCGTGCGGCACCCTGGTAACGCCTCGAGTAGATCGTGTATGGCGCCGCAATTATGTGCTCGTGCACGCCCAGCGAGATCAGCACGATGGTAAGCGACAGGTAATACAGCCCGACTTCATCCGGCGCGCATGCCCGATTGATGATGATCGCGGTGAAGAAGCTGGTGGCGCTGACGACCCCCTGGTCGACAAGGGACAAACCTCCGCGCCAGGCGGAGGGGAATCGGTTGACAAAATTAATGGCGCGTCCTCGAAGCCCTGGCGGTGCCGCGATGGGAACTTCAACCTCGAACGTCGGCGTGGAAGCTTTATGCAATTCGACAAGTTCAGTGCTCATGGCTGGACAGTCTCCTCGAACGCCAGCGCCGGCGGATTGACTGGCGCGGTCGCTAGGTCGGAGTGCGGCACCGAGTCACGCCCCAGCCAGCGAGCCAGCGGCTGTTTGACCGCCCGGATCGCCGCGGAGACAGGCTCATACCAGCCGGCGAGCTTCGCGGCGATCATTGCGGCGCTGTCATCGGCCGCGACGTTGAAGCGTCCCCAGTCCAGCGGATTCGCCTCCGGCACAATGCACGCGAAGCGAGTCGTCAACGCACAGCTTACGCCGAGCTCTCGCGCGGACTGCACCAGTTCGGAGGTTGCGATGCCGAACGGAAAGGCGAACGCCGGGTTCCGGATGCCGAACTTCTCGCAGAGCACCTGCAGGCACTGACTGAGGTCCGCTTGGAACGCTTTCTGGCGACCGGCAAAGAACCCATGGGTGTGCGTGTGCGCGCCCAGTTCAATCAGCCCGCTGGCAAGCAACTCGTCACATTGCCGCGTGCTGAGCGGTCGCCAGGAGTCGGCGGGCACACTGGTCGAACCGGCGAGGCTCCAGTCGTCGCTGGGAAACGGATCGGCGCTGTCGAGGAACGCCGTGGCCAGAAAGATCGTGGCCGGCACACCGAGTTCCTGCAGCACCGGGAGTGCCGCGGTGAGATTATTCTCGTAGCCGTCATCGAACGTGACGACAAAGGCATTTGTCGGGATCGCCACACCCGCCCGATGCGCTGCCAGTGCTTTGGCCAATGGCCAAGGTTCGTAACCGCGCGCGAGTAGCCCGGCGAGTTGTACTCGAAGTTGCTCGGGCGCGACGTTGTAGGTGGGCGCTGCCAGGCCGGCTACCCGCCGTGCCACGCGATGGTACATCAGGATGCCAAAGCCGCTGGTGCGCGGACGGCGAGAGATGGTATGCAGTACGAGGGCCGCGCGGCTGGCGCCCCAGACGGCACAGGCGCGCAAGCGATCCGGTGGGATCCCTCCCGAATTCACGCGCGTGCTGTTGCCTGAAGTGCGCATGGGTCTCTAGTCGCTGCCTAGCCGTATGAGAGTTCGTTAGCGGGTTGCACCGCGTCGTGCGGATCGAAGGATCGCAGCCGCATCTTCTGCAGCGCAAGATAGGTGAGATACAAGGGGTTCAACAGCACGTACCTGCGCCACAGCCGCTTCGGCTCGTGAACCAGGCGGAACAGCCACTCCAATCCGTTGCGCTGCATGAACTCCGGCGCCCGGGCCAGCTCGCCGGCGTGAAAGTTGAACGCTGCTCCAACGGCCAGGGCCGGCATCGAAAGCGCCTCGCGAAGTTCAAAGGCGAACACCTCCTGCCGCGGACAGCCGAGCCCGATCATGACGATCTTTGCGCCACTGGCCCGGATTTCTGCGACGAGTTCGGCCCGTTCCTCGGGCGTGATCTGGCGGAACTTTGAGGCCCTGGTGCCGGCGATGTCGAGTCCCGGCGCGGCTTTGTGAAGTTCGGCCGACAGCGTATCGAGCAGTTGCTGCGTACCGCCGAAGAGGAAGATCGGCACGCCGTCCTCAGCTGCTCGCTGGCAAGTCTTGAGCATCAGCGTCGGCCCGTCGCAGCGCCGGCTGAGACCCAAGCCGTGCAGGAAATTGAGTCCCCACCGCACCGGCTGCCCGTCCGGCGTGAGCAGATCGAGCCGGTTCAAGCGGTAGCGGTGCACCGGATCGAGCACGCCGGTCATGAGTCCATGCACGGCGAGTGCCGAAACGGCCAGCGGCCGGCCTTCGCGCGCGGCGGAGAATATCTTATCGAGGGCGGCGTCGAAGTCGACGGCGTCGATGCGAATGCCCAAAACGTTATGTCGGCCGAGGTCAATCATTGGGGAACCGGCTCCTGGCGCTGCCAGCGCTCAGTGTTGGCTTCGTAGATTTCGGTCAGAATGTCGTGCACGTTGTATTCAAGCTGCCAATTCGGGTAGTCGTTCGAAAACTTACTGACGTCGCTGATCCACCAGATGTGGTCACCGGCGCGGTTCTGCTCCTCGTAACTCCAGCTCATCTCACGTCCGGTGATCTGCTCGCACATCGCGATCGCTTCCAGCATCGAGCAATTGCTGTAACGTGCGCCGCCGATGTTGTAAACCGCGCCCGAGCGCGGGGCTTTGGCGAACTCGGCGAAGGCCGCGATCAGGTCGGCGCTATGGATGTTGTCGCGGACCTGCTTGCCCTGGTATCCGAACACGGTGTAGGGCGTGCCCGTTGCTGCGCACTTCATCAAGTAGGCGAGAAATCCGTGCAACTGCGTGCCCGAGTGGCTGGGGCCGGTGAGGCAACCGCCGCGAAAGCAAGCGGTGTGCATGTCGAAGTAGCGGCCGTATTCCTGCACCATCACGTCGGCCGCGACTTTCGACGCGCCAAACACGCTGTGCATCGTCTGGTCGAGCGACATGTCCTCGCGAATACCGAGCGCATAGATGTGGTCGGGCTCGATCTCGAAGCGAGTTTCCTCCTCGACCAACGGCAGGCGGTTGGGCGTGTCGCCATAGACCTTGTTTGTCGAGGTGAAGATGAACGTCGCCGCGGGCGAGAACTGCCGCGTCGCTTCCAGCATGTTCAGCGTCCCCACGGCATTGACGCCGAAATCGGTCTTCGGCTCGCGGGCTGCCCAGTCGTGCGACGGCTGCGCGGCAGTGTGGACGACCAGTTTGATGGCGCTGCCATAGAGCTTGAACAGCCGGTCGATCGATTCGCCATCGCGAATATCGGCCTCGACATGCTGGTAGCTGTTGCCCAGTTCGTTGCGGAGCCGTTCGGCCTGGCGCGCGGTGGATGCCTCGGCGCCGAAGAATCGCTGCCGCATGTTGTTGTCGATGCCAACGACGTGCATGCCGCGGCCGGCAAAATAGCGTGTGGCTTCCGAGCCGATCAGTCCGGCCGATCCTGTAATAATTGCGACACTCATGTCAAAAACCCGTTCCCGTTGGAGTAATGCGCCTCAGTTGAAATTCGTCAGAAATGATTGCTGCCGACGCCGACCAGCCCCGGCGTTTCGGCGGCAGTCGTTGTGCGAGGGCCTCGGTTGCCACCACGGTGTTCACGCTCGGTCGCGGCTTGATAGATGTCCAGGAGCTGGCGGTGATAGGCTTCTTGGCCAAACTCACGTTCGGCCTTGGCCCGGCCGGCCAGACCCATCTGCCGGCACAGGGCGGGGTTCTCCCACAGCCGCTTGATCCTGTCGGCCAGCTCCGCGGCGTTGCCTTGCTCGAACAGGTAGCCCGTCACACCGTCCTCAACCAGCTCAGGCAATCCGCCAATCCGCGAGGCAACGACCGGCAGCCCGTGGCTCATGGCTTCCGAGATGACAAGCGGGCAGCCCTCGAAACATGCGGTGGGTAGAACCAGGAATCGCGCTTCGCGATAGAAGTCGGCCATCTGCGTGACCTGCAGTTGACCGAGCATGGTGACGTTCGGCGTGGCCGTCGCGGCATATTGATCAAACAGCGGACCGCCGCCGGCCAAGTGCACGGAGACTTGCGGCGTTTGCTTGGCGGCTGCGAGCAGCGTGTCGATGCCTTTCTCGGTGCTGATCCGTCCCGAGAAGGCCACATAGCTTCCCAGCGCGGCATCGGCCGGCTCGTCGCACAGTTCCACCATGTTCGGCAGTACGGCGATCTGTTCCGGCCGGAAGCCGGCGGTCAGCAATCGCTGCCCCATGAAGTCGTTGAGCGCGATGACCGTGGTCACATTATCGGCCACGAGTCGCAAACGGCGCACGGCCGCGTTGCGGCCCGCATAGGCGACGCTTTCCAGCAGGTTGCCGCGGCAGTTGTTCAACACGCAGTGATACTCGCGGCCGCCGATGCAGCGTTCGCAGATCTTGCCGGCGCGTAAGTGGTCAGAGCGGGGGCAGGTGTTGATGTGGTTGTGCACCGTCAGCACCGTCGGGACGCCGCGTTTCCGGGCGGCCATCAGCACCGACGGCGAGAAGTGCGGGTATAGGTTATGTGCGTGAACGACGTCCGGGCGATCGGCGTCGAGTCGGGCTTCCATTTCCCGGCGTGCCGTGCGGCTGTAGACCGCGCTGAACGTGGCCTGCACCTTGCCCCACAGTGACGTCTCCAGTCCGCGGCTGCTTTGCAGCCACAGCTCGGCGGCGTGTCCGTGGCGCTTGAGCAGCGCATCGATCATCTCGACAACGCGCTCTTCGCCGTTGAACAGGCTGCGATACTGATTGAAGACTTGGAGGATTTTCACGGTGGTGTGCCCGCACGTCTGGCGGGCATTTCCATGGCTATTGGTTGCCGAAACGGATGCCGCGGTGAACGGGCAAATTGTTGGACGTGATCGCGCCCTGATAGTGCGGCTGGCGACGTGCCGCTTCGAGTCGCCACTGTCGGGTGGCCAGGGCCTCGGCGTCGGCCAGCACTTCGTCGCGCGACCGCTCCGCGGCCAGAAGGCCATATGCCGCCCCCAGCAGGGCGAACAGCGGATCGGTGTAGAACAAGTTGTAGGTGATCGTGTTGTCGGTCAGGCACGTGATCAGCAACGCGCACAGGCCCAGATACGAGCCCGCCAGCGCGGTGCGGGCGAGGCCGCTGGTTTCGCTGATCCGCTTGCGGAGCGCGAGCAATTGCCAACCCGCGACTGCCAGATAGATGGCCAGACCGGCGAGTCCAACCTCGTAGAACAGCCGCAGATAGTCATTGTGGATCTGGTTGGTGTCTTCCCAGATCGTGTCGACGAAGTCGTGAATCGAGCCAACGCCTTTGCCCAGGAGCGGCGTTTCGACGGCCTGATCCCAGGCTTGCGTCCAGGCATCCAGCCGGCCCAGATCGTCGACTTTGCCGCTGGCCACATCACCGATGCTGCCGCTACCACCCGCGAAGAAGTGTTTTTGGAACGTGGGGGTGTAGAACAGCCCCAGGCCAATCAGGGCACAGGCAGCTACGGCGGCAACCTTCCACTGCAATGCCTTGACCAGCGGATGCAAGATGAATGCTGCGAGCAAAGCCAGTGTGGCCATGCGACTGCTGGTCAGAGTCGTGATCGCCACGCATGCACCCCAGCCGGCGAGCGGCAGTACCCAGCGATGTGGGAATGCCGCCAGAAACACACAGCCCATCACCGTCGTTGTAAGAGCGGCCGAACGGACATGAGTCTCGAGCCACTGGTGGTCGAATATCTCGTTCACATACAGGACCGTATAAAGCGCGACGCCGACCAGCGCGAAGACGAAGGAAGCGAACACGAGCTTGAGCTCGCCGGCGGTGCGAATCGACGTGGCCGCGATGATGCCCACCACGATCGGCATCGTGTACTGCATCGCATCTTGCACGTTCTTGCCGTCGAGTTCTGTGGTCCACAGCAGCGACAGCCAGAGATATCCCAACCAGGCGAACCACGGGTACCAGGGAGTAAGATCCAACTGGCGGCGGCCGGTGAGCAGGATCATCGAAAGCAGATACAAGCCGGCCAGAAGCTGCGCCACCCAGACGAAGCCTGTGTAGTTAAATCCACCGATCCGGAAGTCGAACATCGACACGCCCGCTAGGGCCGGGGTCGCCGCCACGTAAAGCACACCGAGTTTGCGAAACGGACTGCTCATAATGCCTTATTCCTGCGACGAGCCAGCCAGCAGTTCGGGGGAAGTCGCCGCGGCTGGAACCGTGACCGCCAGTGCTCGTCGGGCAGTCGAACTGGCCGAAGCCTGGCGGATCGCCAGGGCTTCGATGTGATTTCCGGCCAGCCTGCGACGCATCTCGATACTCCAGCAAAGCAGCTTGCCGCCCCCCAGGCTGATCGCCAGCAGGGCTCCGCCAGGGAGGTAAGTTGGATCGGTCTGGACGGCCTTCCAAAAGAAATTTCGCGCCACGCTCAACCGCTGGCAGAGCGCGTGCTTGACGCCATGAGTTGAATAAACGCGAGCGCGATCGCGAATGGAGACGCGTGCAAATTCCGGCATGCTCATGACACGCCGCTGAACCTCGATCGCTTCTTCGAGCATCTTTCCGACGCGCAGCGTTGTCACCTGATCGCCGTGATATCGATACGCCGCGAGCACGTCGTCGATGTATTCGAACTGACAACGTGCGGCCAGTTGGCACCAGAATTCGTAGTCTTGCGCACAAGGAAGCGTGGGGTCGAAACGAACATCTTTCAACGCGGTGCGGCGTACTGCCCCCGAAGTCATGTTCGTAATGCAGCGATATGCCAACTCGCCTAGCAGATCTCCGCTCGGGCGAGCGCCTGGTTCGGACTCGCTGTAGAGTCCCAGGCGCTTCCCATGTGCATCGATGATTTCCAAGTCCGTGTAAATGACATCGGCTTCGGGCTTCGTTTCGAAGACTTCGGCGCAGCGCTGAACGCACCGGGGCAGCAACAGGTCATCCGAATCCAAGAACAACAAGATGTCGCCGGTTGCTCGTTCCATGGCCAGGTTGCGTGCTGCCGATACGCCGCGGTTGGGCTGCCAGATCGCCACGACCGGTGAGCCATAGCGAGCGAGTACCGCCTGCGTATCGTCTGCGGAACCATCGTCCACTACGACAATCTCATCGGGTACGCGGGTCTGGTTCAGAGCACTGTCAATCGCCTGCACCAACAAATCCGAACGGTTGTAGGTCGGAATGATCACCGACACGCGCAGCCGTGGGTGATTCGAGGTGGGATGATTGGAGTCCGCTGCGACGATCGCAGGGACGGGCGAAACCTCGGCGGCATCCACTGCAATGCGAACCAGAAGCAGATGCAGCGTGGTGATCTTGGTGAGCGTGCCGGCGATCGAACCGGTTAACGCGGCCAGGGCGGCCCCCAGTGCCCCGTAGGGACCTACCAGGATCGCGGCGGCGACGAGCGTGATGACCATCTGGACGATGTCGGCCGGCAGGCTCGCACGGGGCCGGCCAACGGCCCACAGACCATTCACCGCCGTGAAACCCAGACTGTTCGTGAGCACGGTGGCCGCCAGGGCCGCGAGGATGGGCCACGTGCCACGGAAAGCTTGGCCATACACGAAGCCGCCGAGAAAATCGCCCGCAAAGACCATGCACAGCGTGAACAGGCCGAACAACACGCCGAACAAAGCGCCGGTGGCGAGCAGCACGAATCGCAACCCCGCGACGCCGCCAGTGGCGAACGATTGCGCCGCCTTGGGACGGAGGAAATTGCCCGTGCCGACCACCAGAATGTTGGTCACGCCAATCAATGTTCCGCATGCGCCATACAAGCCGGTCGCCGACTTGCCGGCCGAAAGATCGACGATCCACGGCATCACGAACGGCACGGTGTCAACGGTCAGCCAACTCAGTACGGCCCACTTGGCAAACGCCCAGTTTTGCCGCCAATCTTCGCCGACCCGCGACATCTCTGGCCGCGGTCGTTCGCGGGTAAGCACAAACCAGCCGAGGCTTGCGATGGCACATGCGGCGCCCATCACGACAAACACATTTGGCACCGCGAGCCGCCCGAGATAAGCGAGCGCTGTAAGACCCCCGAGTTGCAGAGCCGAAACCGCGGCATCCAACACGATTGCGTGCGGAAGAGCCAGCCTCGCGAACGTCAGCCGGCGAATGCCTTCGCGGAGCAGCATCAACGGCGCGGCGACGATCAAGACTGTGAGTCCCGAGACAAAGTCGATTGCGGCACTAGCGATCGCCAGGCCGAGCAGGCCGACGATTCCGAGCATAGCCAGCATCGTTAACCCGGCGTGATGCGCCCACATGCTACCGGTGTACGCTGCCAACTCGCGCCCACGGCGACGGGCGCCATACACCACAAACGGCCCGGCAACAACATTGTCTTGAATTCCAAACAACACCATCACGATGGTCAGCGTGAGGTAGTACACGCCCAATTCGCTGGTCGAAAGCGACCGGCCGACGATGACCGCCGTGACGAAACTGGTACCGCTGTAAATCGCCTGATCGAAGATCGACAGGCCAGCCTTAAGCAGCGCGGGCCGGCGTCGCCAGACCGGCACGCGCGTGTCGCTGGGCTGGGTTTCCACAGGGGCTGTACCCAAGTCGACGCTCATATCTCGATCGCAGTTGGTTTTGACTTCTCGCCGGCAAAGGCGAACGAAGGATTGCGCCGATTCAAGTGCTCTCGCAGCCCGCGGGGACCGACCAGCGCCAGCGGTCGCTGGACCGCTCGCAATGAGCGCGCCAGCGGCGAATACCAGCCGCCAAGTTTGGCCGCAAGCGTGGCGGGCGTATCGGCAGTCGTAACGCCGAACCGGCCCCAACGAAACGGATCTTGGCCCGGCAGTACGCAGTCCGGTCGAGTCATCAGCCCGCAGCAGACGCCCGACTGTTTCGCGATGGCCACCAGTTCAGGAGTTGCCAGCCCGAACGGAAAACTGAACATCGGCCGTTCGACGCCGAATCGCTCGCGAAGAATGCTCACGCACTGGCTCAGGTCCGCGCGAAACTCCTCAGGCCGTTCGACGAAAAACTGGTGTGTGTGCGTGTGCGCACCGAGCGACACGAGCCCGCTGGCCTGAAGCTGGTGGGCTTCGTCGGTTGTGAGCGGACGCCAGGCCACGTCGGGAACTCCCGCGGCGCCCGCGCCTGACCAGTTGTCGTTGGGAAACGGCATCGGGCTGTCGAGAAATGCCGTGGCGAGAAACAGTGTCGCCGGTACGCAGAGCGACTCGAGAATGGGCAATGCAGCGGACAGATTATTGGCAAAGCCATCGTCGAACGTCACGGCGAACGCCTTCGCCGGCACCGGTTGGCCGGCATCGCAGGACGCGATCAGCCGCTCGAGCGGCCAGGGTGTGAATCCCCGCGAAAGCAGGCCAGCCAGTTGTTCTCGAAGTCGAGCTGGCGTGACGTTGATCGTCGGGCAATCGACGCCCGAGTATTCTTCGCTCACGCGGTGATACATCAGGATGCCGAATCCGCCGCGCGTGCGGGGGCCGAAAGTGGCGTGCAGTCCGGTCGCGACGCGCGCAAGCGCCCAAGCGGCCCCTTCGCGCAGCGGGCTATGGGCGAGCTTGGCTGGGGCAGGGTGTGCGCAGTCGGTAGCGACCGGAGCGGTCATCGCGACAACCGATTTAAGTGACGAGAAGTGAAGGGGCTAGCAAGCGCCCCGGCCAACGACCACGGCCGGGACAGTTTCCACGAGGAGTTTCAGATCGGCCGCCATTGACCGCGTGCGAATATAGCGGAGATCCATCCGCATCCAGTCGGCGAACGAAACCTGCGAGCGCCCGCGGACTTGCCAGATGCAGGTGATTCCAGCGGTAACATCCAGGCGGCGCCGCTGCCAGGCTTCGCAGCCGTTCGATTCGCGCGAGTCCATCGCCCGCGGACCGACGAGCGTCATGTCGCCCAGCAGCACGTTGAATAGCTGCGGAAGCTCGTCAATGCTGGTCGTACGCAGGAATTTGCCGATTGGCGTGATCCGCGGATCGTTGGTGATTTTGAAGGCGGGACCGTCCTGCTCGCTGAACTCGCGGAGGGCGTCTTTCTTCGATTCCGCGTCGACGGTCATCGTGCGGAACTTGTAGATCATGAACTGCCGGCCCCCGAGCGTATCGCGCTTCTGGCGAAAGATTACCGGGCCATGAGATGTGAGCTTGACCGCGGCGGCCACGGCGAGCAGGAGCGGCGAGAGGACCACGATCGCGTTCAACGCGACCAGGACGTCAATCGCCCGCTTCCACAGCGGTAATGGCTGCAGGAACAGGGGCAACATCGGGTGGACCGGTGCTGCGCTGCAGCGGACTGCCAGATCGTGCTCGGCGCCGCGGCGACGATTTCCGCCGGCCGGTTGAAGTTCGACCGCCACTTCAGCCGGTTCCTCCAGCGGATCGTCCTGCGAGGGATAGGTGTAGACGTCCGGCTTCAAGCCCCGCAATTCCGCGGGCAGCCGTTGAACCAGGTCGGCTGCAAGCGTCCATGCGCCCTGGGGCGACGTTTCCGGAAGCAGGATGCCGATTCTATGCTCGGCCAGGATGCCGGCGTCGTCGGTCGCGCGGATGCGGGCCGAAAGCACGCCGTCCAGCTTCGCAAGCTCGCCGGCCGAGAGCTGCGCAGCACTCGAGAAAGTCAAAAGTGAAAAGATCGAATCGCCCCGGTCGCTGCGCATTCGTTCGCGTGCAAGAAGCTGTTGCATGCGAGCGGAATTGTGTAGCGCGTGAGTGGGGGACGGTGGATTTGCAGCCTCGCGCCAGGCTTGGACGAATCTCCGAATCGGTGTCATAGCGGCGATTATTGTGTAGGTGGGAGCGTCGGGTCTAAACGCGGGCGTCAAGCCAATGCGGGAGGTCACGCGTGTGGTTGTTCAGAATGACTCCGAGCAAAGCCGCATTCGCGTGATGGAGCCGATGCTTGGCGCGGGTCGCCAAGTGGCTCTGAGTGGACTGACCGTCCATGACCAACAACACTCCGTTCAGAACCCCGGCCAGGGAGAAACACAGGCCCGAGTCCGTGGGTGGTAGATCGACGACGACGAATGCAAAGTCGCGCTCCAGTTCATAGAGCAATTCAACGATGCGATTGCCATCGAAACTCGAAAGCGAGGCTGCCGGCTCATGGTTCAAGGCCAGCAACGAAAGATTTGGAATCGTCGTCGTACGAACACATTCGCAAGGCGTGGCTGTTCCGCTCAAGGCGCGAAGCAAACCGAGGTCGCCGTCCAGGGAAAGTTGTTCGGCGAGCCGGGCCGGCTTGCCGCTGAGATCGACCAGCAGGACGGGTGTCGATCCGGTTTGAGCCGCGGCCACGGCCAGGTTCGCCGCCACGGTGCTGACACCGGCGCCGGGATGACAGCTGGTCACACCCACCGACCTGGCATCGGTCGGATTTCCATCACGACCATCGGTCGGGCGCAGCCAGTGCGCGAGTGCATAGTACTGCTCAGCGACCGCTCCGCCGTTCCCGCCCCGCCGGGGTGACGTCGCTTGCTGGGCCTGCGTTAACGTAAGCATAGGGATTCTTAGGACCTCGTCTAGTTCTGCACAAGCTCGTGCCGTGTTCCGCGCGGGACGGAGAACAACACCGGAACTCCCAACTCTTGTTCAATCTGCTCGGGCGTTCGCAGCGACCGATCGAAGTATTCGGCCAGGAGCGCGACCAGCACCGCGCCGATCGTTGCCAGTACCAACCCCATGGCCAGCGTCAGCTTCACCAGCGGGCTCGAAGCCTTGGCCACATATGTCGGCGGCTGAACCAGGTTGACGTTCGAAACCCGTCCGGCCTCGAGCGCTGAATCGATCCGAGCCTGTTCGCGATTGGTGGCATATTTTTGGAAGCTCTCTTCCAGCAGCGTGGCCTTCAAGGAGAGCTTCGTGATCCGCATCTCGTCGTCGTTCAAAGCCCGGATCTTCGTCTGCACGGCCTCGAACTGCTGCTTCAGCGAATCGCTTTCGGCCTTGGCCGCGGCGGCAATCGCCTGCGTGGTGGCCAGTTCGGTCTGCACCGCCTGGTGCACCGGGCTCAGCCGCTTGGTCGACTGTGGCCGGCTCGATTCTTCCTGAGCCAGAATCTTGCGAGTCTCCTCCACCTGCCGGCGAAGCGCGATGACCTTCGGATGGAGCGCGGTGAACCGAGAACTCGCCTCCTGCTCCTGGATCTGGACCAGGTAGAGCTCCTTCCGCATCGCATCGACCGCGGCGCTGGGAATCTCGGACTCCTCGGCGAGTTGCTTCTCCGGCAGTTCGCTGAGCGTCTTCTTGAGGGCCGCCACTTTAGCATCGGCCGAAGACAGTTGCCGCTGGTTTTCCAGGATCGCGACTTCGATCGCATTGGCCTGGGATTCCACGTTCGCCCGTTGACCTTCGACCGATGCCACACCATCTTCGTTCTTGGCGTCGCGGAGTTCCTGCTTCGCGTCGGCCAATTGCTCGTCAAGCAACTTGGTCTGAGTGACGAAGAAGTCGTAGGAGCCAGCCGTGCGATTGGCCTGGCCGTGTCGCACCTGGTAGGCGCCGACAAAAGAATCGAGAATTCGCTGGGCCTTGCGCGGATCGCTGGCCTTGCACTTCACGATCAACACGCTCGACTTGCGGGGCGAGGCGATGGAGATGGACTTCTCCAGCTTGCTTACCGCCTTTTCTTCAGCGCTAACCGCGCCGTTCAGCCAGGTGGACGCCGCCTGCACGGGCAACATCAAGGAGTCGGTCCAGCTCGCTTCGCCCGGCGGACCGTCGGAAAGCACTTCATCCGCGCCAAGCTGGGTGACCACGTCTTCCAGCAGCGCGCGGCTGCGAAGGATCTCGAGTTCCGAGTTGATTTCGCTTTCACGCGACTCATTGACGCTGATGGTTTCGTGCATCGTGGCCGTCGGATCAAGCGACACGCTCTCCTTGCCCAGGCGGACGAACAGCCGCGCTTCGGAGGTGTACGACCGCGGGAACGCGATCAATCCGCCGACGAACAAAGCCAGGATCGTGCAGAACACGATGGCCATCTTGCCCTTGTGGCGAAAGAAAACTCCCACCCAATGCCGCAGACCGGGCTGCGCGGGCGATGTGACGTGAACCGAATGTCCGTGGCTCGTATTTCGCGTAATCATGGCAATTTGGCCTTTTGGGGCGGCGGCCGGAAACAATGTCTCACGGGTCGATTGTAGTTACCCCTGAATTGCTGCAACGGACTGTGTGTGGAAGGTGTTGAGAGGCTGTGGGGAATTGAGCGCTGGCCAGAGTTTCGCCCGCCCCACCGAAACGGGCGTTTCCGCGAGTAACTACACGCGCGGCGCGCTGAACTCGCCGGAGTCGATCCAGCTTGGATGCATGAGGGTGAAAAAATCCACCGCGAGTCGTTCTTCCACGTACGCATAGGGCAGCCAGCCGTAACCAGCATCACCCCACTCCGAGCCCCACGAGCTGCGAATCAATAGTGCGCCGCGCGAGCCGCGCAACCAGCGATCGTCGTAACCCGCCGCCACCAGCGCCTGCCCTCCCAGCGGCCTGTCAAACGTCGGGCGATACGGAATCTGCCCGTCAGCCGTGATCGAGTCGGGAATCGACATGCCAAAGCAGGTCGGAAAACCGGCCGACAACAGCGCCCGCAGTGTGTCCAGCGTCTCTCGACCAATGGTCTTGCGCCCGTCAATTCGGAAATAGCGCAAGCCGTCGTACGGCTGACGAAAGCTGGACAGGAAAGCGTCCGGCTGTTCGGCCAGTCGCGGTGCTTCGTAAGGCCAGTGCCGCTCGGGGGCGATGCCGCAGCGGATCATGGCTTTGAGCGTGGAACGCAGGTCGATGCCTACGGCCCGCGCCGATTCGCCGCCAGCCATGCGGACGGCGTTCTGATGGAGCATCAGCCGCGCGGGACGTAGGATGCGACCGTGTGCGCGTCGTTCAAAGTACTGCACCAGGGAAGCGCACGCATGCGCCGTCGAGGTGGGCAGCGTAAGCTGATCGTCCACCTCCACAAAGTATTCGCGGAGATCAACCGCCGGAGGCAATTCGTCGGGCTGTTCCAGGTCGGGGGGAAGCTTGGCAAGCAACTCGGCAATCGGCGCGGATTCTGGCGTGTAGTCCCGAAAGTCAGGCGATGCTGGCAGCCAGCCGAATGCGCGCGGTAGATAGAGTGCCATGCAGGGAACCTGCGCCCCTCGTGCGTCGTGTGTCGATTCCGCCAGAGAATGCTCGTGCAGCTACCGCCCCGAATGGCCGCGGTAGCCCCGTGCCGACGCTTGCTGCCCAAGCTGACGCCACAGCATAGTTACCGGCGCGCTTTCGCCTAGGTGACGCAATGGGGACTCTCTGCGGAAAGCTTGTGCAGAGTGCAAGCAGAGTTGCGTGAAACACCGCAACGAAGGTCTTGGCAGTGGACCACTCAATCGACAGTGACGACATCGCGTGCGATCGCACGTTCTCGTGGCTCGCGCGCCGTCGAGCTAAACTCCCAGCGAATGCCTTCGCCGCTGCCGTCCCCCATGAAACGCACCAGGGCATGTTTTTGTTTACGATTCAGTGCCTTAATGGTGTCGTGCAGGCGGCGGCGAGGATCGAGTTGCGCCAAGGGGGGCAAGGGATCGTCGATCCTGGGTGGCCATCCCTCTTCCTCAAAGGCCATCAACACCGTCTCCTGATTGGGTGATGGCAGCTTGAATTCCTTGACCACTTCAGCGGCGACGCGCAGTTGGCGCCGCTGGTCGTCCCACTTCGGTTGCAGGACCACGTTCGCAGCATTCACGACCCGGCAACTGGCCGTAGTACGCTCTCGCGCCGCCGATGGTGCTCCGGCACAGAATTCTCGCACTGCCGTCACCCCGCTTTCCGTCAGCACCACGCAGGTCGGTTCATGCACGCTCACCAGGTTTGTGCGGCGGAACCGGCGCGCATGGTCGGTCGGGCCTGTGATCTCCACGGCATGTTCCACCAGTCCGATTGCAGACAACCAGCGCAGATCGCTGTTGGTCAGACTGGCCCTGCGCAGCACTTCTAACTCGACGGCCAACTCCCAGGCATCCTGATCGAGATCGATTGCGTATTCGTGTGCTTCCAGCAGCAGGCTCAGGGCGGCGTGCAGATGTGGACGAATATTCAATCGCCGAGGCGCGCAAGTCGCGCTCGTGAGCGAGTTAAGTTCGCGGTCGAGCAATTCGCCATTCGCCATTCGAGGCAGACTCATGGGGGTAAGCGGCGGGGCGTAGGAGGATGGCGGACTTTGCGTATCTTTATACTCAAGAGACGCGGAAAGTCGAGTTTTTTTGGAGGACGCGAAATTCTAGCACGTACCCCCGGGTCGCCTGAAACTGCATCAGAAATTGATGCAGTGCAGCAGGTTACGCCATCGTTCGTCCCCCAAAGAAATCCCGCTACGGGATCGGCAAGAAGGGCAAAAAGCCCTTGAACGGCGTGTAGGCCACGCCGAATTGGACGGGGATCACCCCGTAAATTCCGCGGCTGAATACCAGCTCAATGAAGTTATCCGCCCGCAGAATCTTCGACTTGGGGACCAGCACCAGATCGTTATCGGCGAGCCAGATCTCCTCCGCGGGACAGGGGGATTTGCCAAGCAGCGCATCCTGCAGATCGAGCTCCGTGGCCAAAAGCCGCCAATCATCGGCCCGGCGGAAGACCACCACGTGCGTGATCTGAGCACCGACCGTCCAACTGCCGGCCATTGCGATGGCCTGCATGACGGTCGTCGGGGCTTCCATGTCGTACCGTCCCGGCCGCTCGACTTCTCCCAGCACGTAACACACGTGTGGCGCTTTCTTGCTCAACACGGGCATGACTTCCATGCCTGCAATTTTTTCAGCAAAGCGCTCATCCAGTTCGAGCTTGAATTCGTCCAGCGTCAGACCCTGGGCCGGTACCGTTCCGACGGCCGGAAGTTGGATCGTGCCCTCGGGCGTCACGCGGCCGAAGTACACCTGGCCGCCAAAACCGCTTTGTCCGGCCACTGCGTAGCGAAGCTCTTCGAGCGCCGAGTTCACCTTGATGGGGACGATCGCGATCGAGGGTTTCTCGTAGAACTCACGATACTTTTCTTCGACGAGGTTTCGAAGTTGACCGGCGGTGCCGCCCGCGGCTTGCACCGTGCCGATCTGCGGAAGCGAGATCGTGCCGTCCGGCAGCACGGTGAGGGTGCGAGTGAGCGTGCTGTCGGTGACCATTTCGACCGCGATCTGATCGCCGACGTTGAGCTTGTATCCCTCGGGTAGTCGATTCCGATCCACCCGAAACACGAACTCCAGTGAATCGTCGACGCGTAAGCGATAAGTGGGCACATGCGGCAGTCGGGCGCGACCGACGTACTCACCCTGGGCCCATTCTTGAAAGGCAACTTCCGAACTGAGTGCGTTCCAGTTCGTTTCGCAGCCGCGCGGACAAGTGCGCGTACAGTCGATCGCCGGCGTCGGATAGGGCGCGGCGGGCGACAACGGCGGTCCGGCATGAACGACCATTTCCGGGCCGATCAGAAACTGATGACTCGAGGCCGTCGTGGCAGGCAGCGGTTCGCCGCCGCTGGCGGGTCGCCCCCCGGCAGCGCACGCGGCCAGCGCGGCCGCGAGCATGCTCAACATTCTTCCGCGAGTGCGAGAAATTCCCATGCCGGGGAGCTCCGTGGTGCGCGCTCAGGCCCAGCGATTAAGGAATGGGCGTTAGATCTTTAAAGACCGTGTAGTTCACGCCGCCGTTAAACGGAATCACGCCGTACAACCCGCGGGTAAACACCAGTTCGATGAAGTTATTCGTGCGGAGGATCTTTGACTTGGGAACGATGATCAGGTCGGAATCGCCCACCCAGATCTCCGCGACGGGGCAGGGCGACTTTCCGAGCAGGGCGTGATTCAGATCGAGGGTGGTCGCGATCAAGCGCCAGTCGTCCGCCCGGCGGAAGACCACCACGTTTGCGATCTTGGCGCCCACGGTCCAGCTGCCTGCCATCGTGATGGCCTGCATCACCGTGGTCGGCGCTTCGAGCGTGAACCGACCTGGCGAGCGAACTTCGCCCAGCACGTACACGTAGCGCGGAGCCCGCTGCCGCAGGACCGGCATCACTTCGATGCCTTGAATCTCTTCCTCGTACCGCTCAGCCAGTTCAACCTTGAACTCGTCGAGCGTTAAACCCTGGGCCGGCACCGATCCAACGGCTGGAAGCTGGATTGTACCTTCGGGCGTAACTTTACCCTGCAGCAATTGGCCGCCGAAGCCGCTGCGGCCCGAGACCGTAAACCGCAAGTCTTCCAACTGGGTGTCGACCTTGATCGGTGTCACGGTCATGGCCGGCGTGTTGAAGAACTTCTTGAAGTCCTCATCGAGCTGGCCGCGCAATTGTCCGACGTCCATCCCCGCGGCGGCGACCGAGCCGATCAGTGGCAGCGTGATCGTGCCGTCCGGCAGCACGGTGACGGTGCGAGTGAGTTCCGGTTCTGCAGCCGACTCGATCTGAACCTCATCGCCCACATTGAGCTTGTAGGGCCCCGAGATCTGGTCGCGGGTCACGCGGAATACGAAATCCAGCTCATCGTCGACGCGGAGCCGATACGTGGGCACGTGTGGCAATCTTGCGCGGCCGACGTATTCGCCCTGGGCCCATTCCTGGAAGCCCCACACCGGGCCCAGCGCGTTCCACGTCGCTTCGTACCCCGGCGGACAGTGATTCACACAGTCAACGGCCGGAATCGGATGCGGATCGGCCGGGGTCAGCACCGGGCCCCTGGGCATCGACATCGAGTACGCGTCGCCCGAGACCATGTTCCCCGTGGGAGGCAAGCTCTCGATCGCGACGGGCATCGGCTCGGCGGCGGGCGCCAATGAGTTCATGCACAAGGCCGCGAGCGCAACGGCGGCAGATGCCGCACGACGCCGCGTCGCGGATCGTAGTAGGCGAGAGGGGCTGACCATATTCGGTAGGCTCTATCGGCGGAGGTTTAGGGGATCCCACTGACTTCGAGACCGAGCAACGTTGCTTGGCTTCTTGGCGGGGACTGCTTCGGCCGGCGATGGCGCCGGCGGTTTCACGGTACTTGGCGGGAGCGTCGGGTCGCTGGCGGATCCAATCTGCGAAAACGTCGCCGGGTCCACCCACTTAACGGCCGGCGTATTGGCACTGGGTGAAGTCTGTTCCAGAACCGAAGCCTTCTGTTGAGCTTCGGCGGCAAGTTGCGCCTCGCCCAGTCGCGAGTGCACCACGGCCAGATTCTTCCACATCATCGGCTGTGGTGACGCGCTGGCGCTGCCCAGCAGCAGGTTGCGGGCAAGCTCGAGCTGACCGGTCGAGGCCAGCAGCACGCCCAATTCGTGGGCTGCGCGGAAGTTCTGCGGTTCGCAAATCAAAGCCGCCTGGTAGAGCGCCATGGCCGGGCCGGTGTACTCCATCTGCTGGGAGTTGGCGCCGGCGCCGGCGACGATGATTCGGGCCAGACCGTACAAGGCAATGGAGCCGACAGTTTCCCGGCCGATGCCATTGGATAACTGCACCTTGGCATAGTCGTAGTAGTGCTGCGCGGCGAGCGACGGCGGCAGATCCGAGACGTCCAGGCCTTTGAGAATCGGCGTCTTGTGTCCTGCGACGATGCGCGTGATGTCGGACGCGCCGGAGCCCGGCTTCACGAACTCGGTGGCTTCTTTCAAGGCTTGCAGGCCGGCGGCGGTGGCCTGGCTATACTGCCGCGTGCCGAATTCGACGTCGCGGGCTTGGGAAATGAGCGACAGGGCACTCGTGAATTCCTTCCGCGAAGCATACATCGCGCCTTTTTCAGCAAGCTGGATTGCGTGGCGCACACGCTCGTCGGCTTGCGCCATCGAAGCCACTAGCGCCGGCGAGCGAACTGGCGTGGCCGGAAGCGTGGGCAGAGCGGCAACAATTTGCGGCTGCGCGGGCGCCGCCTGAACTGGCGAGGCTTGCACCGGCACCGACTGTTGTGGCGTCACCGGCGCGGCTTGCGCGACGACCTGCGCCGGAGCAGGCAAGACCGGCTCAGGTTGAGTCCTTGCTGGCTGCGGCTGCTGGACGACCGGCGGCTGTGGCGCCGCGACAGGCGATGGCGCGACGGCAGGTGCGGAGGTCGTCGCGGCAACCGTGCTCGGTTGGGGGACGACCGGCGTGGGCACCGCCGCAGCAGGCGCAGCAGATACCGGCTGCGTCGGAGTGGGCAGCGTCGCGGCAACTTCGACGGGCTTCGCTGCCGAGGGTGCCGCGGCTGCAACCGGTTCAGGTGTCGAAGCGACCTGTACTTCGGCCATCCGCAACGTCGAAGGGCTCGGAGCGAGGGGTTCCGGCTGAGCGGTCGCAGCCATTTCGATGGCCTTAGGCGCGGGCTCTGCGATTACGGCCTCGGCCGGCTGAGCTTTGGCCACTTCCTGTTGTACGGTCGCCGGTTTGTGCTCGGCGACGGCCGTTTCGGTGGCAGGCTTCGCCATTTTGGGTTCGGCAACCACGACCTTGGCTGCTGGCGGCGCGGGTGCTACCACGTTGGCTTCGGGCGCCGCGGTAGGAAGCGGTTCGGCTTCAACCTCTATCGGTTCAACGTCGTTTGCAGGTTGCGTGGCGGCGATGGCAACCGCGGCCGGCGTCAACCTTGACGCCACGATCGGCTCTACGGGTTTGCTTTCCGGCTTCTTCTCGGCAACCTTGGCGGGCGCGGGAGTGGCTTCTACGGGTGCGGGCGACTCCGGCTCCGCGAGCGCCACGGGCGGTTCGACTTTCGCTTGCGCTGCTGGCGTCGGTTGACCGGGAACTCGCCGAGGCGTGACCACAAGCGGTTGCAACGTGCGCCGCTCGTTGGAAGTGGCAAAGCGGCTTGTTTCCGACGTGCGCGGCGCCCCTTTGCTTTCCGGGCCAACGTTCACCGAGATGGTCTTCGCGGCATCCGACGGTTCTTCGGGTGTTTCACCCTGCGCGAAGCGGAGTTCGACCGTGTTCGACGGCGCCTCTGCGGTCGGTTCGGCCGCCACGGGGTCCAGCGATTCACTAGTGCTCCCCGCGAGCGAAGTCTCCGCAACCGCGACGGGTTCCGAATCACTCGTCGCCTCGGCGGTCACGGCAACCGCTTGCGGTTCGTTGGCGAGCTGCGGCTCTGCTACCGGGTCGGCATAGGGATCGACAACAGCGACAGGCTGTTCGACGCCGCTGCTAACGAGTGACTCGCTTTCACTTGTGGAAGCGTGTTGTGGCCCGAAGAAGTTTGGTTCGGCGCTCACGACGACGACCGGTGCCGGCGCGCTGGTGCGCGTCTCGCGCTGAGCCATCCGAGCGGGCTGCGCGCTGTCGGTACCGCAGCCTGCGCTCAGCAGCACGCCAAGCGAAGCGCTCGCAGCGACGGCATAAAAGCCAACAGCTTTGCGATCCATCGTACTTCCATCCCTGGTAAAAAGGGGATCCTTCCAGTTTTCCAATCGTCGCGTTCGACCCGCTGGCAAAGCAAATCCCACACAACCCGCGCCCCGAGCGCTATTCTCCCGCGGAACGCGAGGAACATTCGCGCAAGGTTAACAGGAGAATGCCAGCACGACGTGCGAGGCTTGCCTGAACGGGCATTGCCCCACTTCCGTGACGATCGATTCCAGCGGCATAGTTCGCCACCTTGATCGGTCATCGACCGGAGGCCCCGGCCGGGCCAGCCAATCGAGGGTTAATTTTGAGCGGATAAGCTCCAATCGCGCGATCCTCGTAAAAATCTACCGATTGGGAGGTTCACTCGACCTGCCGCGTCAGCTAGCATCGAACGGCATAGTTTCCTCATTCTGCCCATGCCGACTGGCATGCGGATGAGTGGCAACTACCGTTTGAAATCCCGGCACGACCTGCGTCGAGCCCTGCTAGCATCCGCCTGTGACTGTGAGGAATTTCGTTGACCGCCCCCAGGGACGCCTTCCGTTTTTGGCTTTCTCAAGCCCCTCCGCCGACATCCGACACGTGCCCGCCAACCGATGCCAGCCTGCCACTGCTAGTCGTGGGCGCAGGACCGGCGGGGCTCGCCGGAATGGCAGCCTTGCGCCGTGCAGGTGTCCCGTTCACTGGCATCGAATTGCACGAAGACGTCGGCGGAATCTGGGACATTACGAATCCCGTCAGCTCCGTCTACGAGGGCATGCGCACCGTTACTTCGCGCTACACAACCTACCTGGGAATGCCGGCGCCCAGCGACTGGCCGGACTATATTCCGCATGCCCAGGCGCGGGAGTACCTGCGAAAGTTTGCCGAGAACGAAGGCATCCTGCCGCAGATCGAGTTTCAAACTCGCTATCTCGGCGCTGAAAAAACGCCGCGCGGAACCTGGAACGTCACGCTGCGCCGCACGGGCGCGAAACGACCAGACGAAAAGTATGAGGTTCGTGAGTTTCGCGGAATTGTGTTCGCGACCGGCGCCCATCATCGCGAAGTCCAATCCGTTCCCGACGATTTAGGATCGCAAGCAGGCGAGGCGGGACTCAACGTTCTGCACTCTTCCGACTACAAGCATCCGCAGCCGTTCGCTGGCCGTCGCGTGCTGATCGTCGGCGTCGGCAACTCCGGATCCGACATTGCCGACAAGATCAGCCACGTTGCGAAGCGCACCATCCTGGCGATCCGCACCACGCCCTGGATCAACCCGCAAACGTTGTTCGGCACGCCCTTGGACAAGATGACGCGCGACACGCCCGCCTGGTTTCCTCGCTGGTATAAGCTCTCGACGTTCCACTTCGCGCGGTGGCTCACGGTGGGCGGGTTCCGGCGACTGGGCCTGCGCACCCCGCGGCATTCCATCAACGACCGACTCCCGATTGGCGATCGTGGCATCGTCAAGGCGATTCTCAGCGGACGAGTGACGGTTCGTTCGCAGGTCACGAGCCTCGCCGGCGGCGCCGCTCAGTTTGCCGATCCCAGTCAGGCGGCCGAGTCGGTCGACGACGTGATCTTTGCCACCGGGTTCGAACGCCGCTATCCGCTGCTGGAAATCGACCCCCGGCAGGGAAGCGAAGTCAGCGAAGCCCTGGCGTTTCTCGCCTTTCATCGGCGGGAACCCGGCCTGGCCTACCTGGCCGAAGCCGTCGGCTTCCGGGGCTGCTGGCCGGTGTTCTGTGACCAGGCCCAGGCCGTGGCCGCCTACTTTGCCGCGGAAGCCCGGGGCGGCCGAAACGCCCGGGATTTCAACCTCCGGCGGCAGTCTCCGACACCCGACTTCAAGGGCGAGCTGTTCGCCAAATCGGACGGGTTTCACGTCGATTACGACATCTATTCCCGGGCCCTGCGCGATTTGGCGGGCTGGCTGGCCCGATGAATCGCGGTGATGCATTTCCTATGCGGCCTGCTTGGCAGCCGGGATTTTGTCCCAACTGAATCGCTTGCCCAACACATTGAAAAGTCGTTCATTGTGTGGCCGAAAGTACTCGATCAATCGTAGACGGGTTTCGTTACTCATGCGATCGCGGTACTTTCCGGGAAACCGGTTGCCGAAATGAGAGGGCTTCCAGTCAGGCAGCCCTAAGAAGCTCAGCACCCGCTCAAACACCTCGCTGGTGTGAGTGAAGAATTCGCCACTTTCCAGGATGAGCAGGCGGTCTGGGGAAAAAAGGTTTCGCCAGCGAATTACCTGCTCAGCATAGATTCCGCGCGCCAAGTACGAGAATCGATCGTGGCGGAAGCTGTAATAACGAGGATTAGCGCGGATCTTCTCTTCCTCGCCCGCCAGGCGCTGAGATTCGGCCGCGAGCGCATCTTCAAAAGGCAGATTCTCCTGGCGCCGCCGAACCTTCAGCTGGTAGTGCGAGAATGCACGATCGATTGGGTTCCGCAGCAAGAGTACGATCTTAACGTTTGGGGTCGTGTCGGCAATTCGTTGAGCCGCCAGCGGGTGAAACATGTAGTAAGCAGTCGATTCACCCGTCAGAGACACCGTCGATTGCCCAGGCGTAGTGGCGGTATGCTGCAGCGGAAAGTGGGCACGATACCAGTTGAGCCCCCGGTGAAAATTGATGTCAAAGAAGCTCATCTCTTTGGTCATCGGCGGGATCACGTTCGGGTGCTCGCTAAGATAAGCCCACAGCGATGTGGTGCCGCATTTCTGGGCACCAGCAACGATAAAGTCCGGCAAGCGGCGTTGCGAAGCCGTTGACCAACGATACCAGCGATCGGCCGATGCGAGATGGCGGATCGATCGTACTGCTGGGGACTGCCAAACATTGGTAAACAGGTGGTGTTTCGTCGCCATCGTGGATTCCTGCTTCGCGATTGAAGTGTACCGAACTGCCACCTCCCGGCGATCACGCCGCTCGATGGCTCGTCTCAAGAGTTCGCTGTTTGTTTGGCGCTGGCGTATTGCTGCCGGCGAAAGGAAGCAGCGTGTGACTTCCGTGTTCCGCCTCCGGATCCGGCTGCGGTTTGGCATGATGCAGCTCCCACAGTCGGGCCTGCTTCATGAACGTGTAGAAGGCAGTGTACATGCAGATGTGAAACCCGGGCATACCATCCAGGAAGCCCAGCCGCAGAAAGTACAATTGCAGAAACCTGGCCGGCGCTCGGAAGATCATCGAGGTCAGGCTGACCTTGTGGCCTTCGTCCCGAAGGTTGAGTGCGCCCCACGAGGCGTAGCGGTTGATCTTCCGCCAGTATTCGTCCGAACTCCAGGTGGTGAAATGATCGAACGGCTCGTCGAGCCGGGCGGCCTTGTCTTTGGGCAACTCGATTTCGGCGTGGACCCACCGCTCGCGATAGCGGCAGTTGTCGCGGCGAAAGAGCCGCAGCACGTCGTCGCTCTCCCAGCCGCAGTGGGCAATGTGATAGCCCAGAAAGTGATTGCGGCGGCCGATCCAATATCCGTCGATGTTCTCCGGCGGCGACGTTAGCGTCTGGCGTATCTCGGCGCCAAGTGCGTGCGTAACCCGTTCGTCGGCGTCGACAATCAGCACCCAGGGATGCTGGCACTGGGGGATGGCCCAGTTCTTGAAGTTTGCCGAGTGGACGTATTCGCGTTCGATGATGCGGCAGCCGCCCATGCTGCGCACGATCTCGAGCGTGCCGTCGGTCGAACCGCTATCGGCAATCAGGATCTCATCCGCGATTGAACGGACCGACTCAATGCAGGGCCGGATGTTCATCCGCTCGTTCTTGCAAGGAATCAGAACGGTCAGCTTGGCAGTCATGGCTCTTCCTTGAGAGGTGGCGGCAGGTCCGTGGAATCTCCCTGCCCCGACAACAATGTTCGGCCGCGCCAAATGCGCGTCTTTCGTTAAAACCCGCTAAATCCTGCGAATCGACATAAGTGGACTGGTGTTTCGGCTGCTGGCATTGCTGTCGCGGCGGCGTGATAATCAAACGCCCAAGCGGCCCCGCCTCCAGTCTCTGTCCCGGCCCGCCTTGCGAGGTTTACGATGTCTCCGACCCTCGGAGCGCGCGACGCGCTGCAATTCGACCGGCGAACCTTTCTGAAAGCGATAGCAGCGGCTAGCCTGGCTTGCGGCCATAGTGCTTTGGCCGCTGAGCCTGCGCGCGAGCCGCGACTGCTGTTCACCTCGCGCGGCAAAACTGGCGTCGTGAATCTGAACGACGGTTCGGTTCGCTATCTCGAGCTCAGCGTGCCGAACCAGGCGACCTGGCAGCCGGGCCCAGCGTTCCCCGATGGCCAGCGGATAATTCTGCTCAGCATGGAGCCGCGCCGCGACGGACCAGGCAAACCGTTCGATGAGTACTACACGCAAACGCCTACGCACATCTGGAGCTACCATCTCGACTCGGGCGAGCTCACCGAGCTTTGCACCCGCGATCGGATCGCGCCGTTCGTCACACCCGCGCTACTGATCGGCGATGAGCGGCTGCTCGTGCAGGTGGTCAAGGATCGCGTAGGGCAGATCTTCAGCGTGCGGCTCGATGGCAGCGATCCGGTCCCGTTCACCAAAGCCGGCGAAGGACTGCCCTACGGCTTAAGCCTCAGCCCCGATCAAAAGCGAGTTGCTTATCACCTGGCGAGTCCCGAAGGCTATCAGGTGTGGACGGCCGATTCGGACGGCGGCAATCGCATATCCGTCGCGGCCGATCCATCGCATTTATATTTCGGCACCAACTGGTCGCCCGACGGCAAGTGGGTCAACTACGTCGATTGTCATTACCACACCGATCCGGGGCACGATTGGGCCGATGTATGCGTCGGCCGCGCCCTGGGCGGCGAGCATCGCGTGCTAACCAAGGATCAGGCGATGTGGTTTGCCGCGTCCTACGGGAACGAGAAGACTCGCGGCGGCGGATCGAACGTGCCCGGCTGGACACCCGATGGCGGTGTGCTGTTTCCGCGCCGCTCGCCGGGCGCGCAAGTTCCCTGGCAATATCGCGTGGGTCAAGCGGATCTGGATCACTTCAACCGGGCGTTTCAGCCCGAGGAAGCCAAAGGCGGTTCGCAGATTGTCCGGCTCGATCCGAACTCCGGTGCGATCACTGAGTTTACGACGTTCCAAGATGGCGTATGGGACTTCCGCTCGAGCGTGTCGGCGGATGGCAAGCAGTTGGTGTTCTGCCGCGCAGCCACGGGCGAAGGCCCCGGCATTTGGGTTGCCGATGCCGATGGCGGCAACCCGCGGCTCGTCACCCGCGGCATTGACGACCTCGGCGCCGATCATCCGCGATGGGTGTAGCGATGCCAGTTTTTGCGGTTCGGTGGATCGGAGTGGTGCTGTTGTGCGCGACGTTGCTTATGCGCGCGAACTTCGCGGCCGATGCCACGCTCGTCATCGAGGGATGTTCGCTGTTCGATCCGCACACGCAATCGATGCTGCCAGATCGTACCGTCGTCGTGCGCGGCGAGCGCATCGAAGCCGTGCTGCAGACTGGCGAGCCGTTTAAATTGACGGCGGACACAGTGCGCATCGACGGCAGTGGCAGGTTTGTCATCCCAGGTTTGATCGATGCCCACGTGCATGTGGTGCATGTGCTTGACTTGGCCGGAGTCTCGGGCGAAGAGGTTCTGCGGCTCTACCTGGCGGCCGGCGTCACCAGCGTCCGCAGCACGGGCGACGAACTCGCGGCCGCCACCAAGGTCAAGTGGTATGCCGAGGCGAATGCGCTGGCAAGCCCGCGCGTGTTCCTGTGCAGCCCGCTGCTGGATGCAGACCCGCCGATTCACGGTCCGCTGACAGGCCGCGCCATCACCCATCCGGCGGAGGTGCCACCGCTGCTCGACGATTTACAGCGGCGAAACGTTAGCACGCTGAAGATTTATGCGGGCACCACACGCGACGTTGGTCGGGCGATCATCGACGAAGGGCATCGCCGCGGGTTCTTCGTCACAGCCCACCTGGGAGCGTACTCCGCTCAAGACGCCGTGGCCGACGGCATCGACGGCCTGGAGCACATCTGGTCGGTGTTCAACTACGTGGTGCCGGCTGGTGCTACCCGCTCGACGGTCGACTTCGACAATCCGCAGTGTGCGGCGCTCATCGCCCAGCTTGTCGAGCGCAAGACGTATGTCGATCCGACGCTCACCGTGTTTCGCAACATGATCCTGCTGCCGGACGTGCCCGAGGTGAGTGGTCATGCCGACAATATTCTCGCGCCTGCGAAGCTCCGCGAGTTTTGGCCCCGATACTTACAACAAGCCGGCTGTCCGCAAGGGGGCGATCTGGCCACGCGTCGTCGCGAGTTTGCCAAGTATCAGGAGCTGACGGGTCGGCTCTATCGGGCCGGAGTGCCGCTGTTGGTCGGCACCGATGCTCCGGAGCCGCACGTCACGCCGGGCTTCTCGCTGCATCAGGAGCTCGAACTGCTGGTCGAGTCGGGCATACCGCCGGCGGCCGTGCTGCAGGCCGCGACGCGGCACAACGCCACGGTTTTGCGGAAACAGGATCAGCTCGGCTCGCTCGAGGCCGGCAAACTGGCCGACCTGCTGGTGCTCTCGGCCGATCCGCTTATCGACATCCGCAATACAAGACGGATCGATTGGGTGATTCGCGGCGGAGTCGCCCTGCGGCCGGCCGAAGTGCTTTCCGGCAAGTCGCCTGAATAGCCGATGGAAACACCGTCGGCGGCAGGCTAACTTAGAGGGCACGTGGACGAACCCTCGCCATGCCAATCCGCCCGCTTCCCTTTGAGGTACCCCACCATGCTTAGCCGCCGCAGTCTGCTCGCCGCCTTGTTCGTGTGTGTTCTTGCGTCGGGAAGTACGGCGAGCTTCGCTGCCGGTGTCGAGTTCAAAGGCCAGGACGGTCCGGGCAAAGGCAAGAAGGTCGTGCTGGTGAGTGGCGACGAGGAGTATCGCTCGGAGGAGGGTCTTTTGCAGTTTGGCAAGATCCTGGCGGCGCATCATGGCTTCGACACCACCGTGCTGTTCGCGATCGACAAGAACGACGGCACGATCAACCCGAATCAGACGGACAACATTCCCGGTCTCGAGGTGCTCGACGACGCCGACCTGTTGATCCTGTTCACACGGTTCCGCAACCTGCCCGACGACCAGATGCAGCACATTGTGAAGTACGTCGACTCGGGCCGGCCGATCATCGGCTTGCGAACCGCGACGCACGCCTTCAACCCTAGGCCTGACAGCACGTACGCCGACTATGGTTGGACAAGCAAGAAATGGGATGGCGGGTTCGGCCGCCAGGTGCTGGGCGAAACCTGGATCAACCATCACGGCGGACACGGCACGCAAAGCACGCGCGGCATCGTCGCGCCCGGGCAGGCCGACCATCCGATCCTCCGCGGCATTAAGGACGGCGACATCTGGGGCCCGACCGATGTCTACGGCGTGCGCCTGCCGCTCCCCGGCGATAGCCAGCCGCTGGTGCTGGGCCAGGTGCTGGTCGGCATGAGCCCCGACGACGCGCCGCTCAAAGGCGCGAAGAACGAGCCGATGATGCCCGTCGCCTGGACGAAGAGCTATGAGACCAAGAGCGGCAAGACCGGCAAGTCGTTTACCACCACGATGGGCGCCTCGCAAGATCTTTCCAGCGAGGGCTTTCGCCGGCTGCTCGTGAACGCCAGCTACTGGGCGCTCGACATGGCCGACAAGATTCCGGCCAAGAGCGACGTCACGATCGTCGGCGAGTACGCACCGACGCCCTTCGGCAACAACGGGTTCAAGAAGGGCGTGAAGCCGGAAGATCTGAAGTAGCCGCGATCGTCTCCACGCGAAGCCGCCGGTTTTGCCGGGGCCGTGGGCGATCGCTCGCTACAAGCGTGCGAAGGCCCCCACTTTCGGTCATGCCGTCTGGTTAGCTGGCCGGCGTTGCCGCGCCGCGTGGCAAGCCCCAAGGGTTGCGCTTGTTGCAGCGAGCTGTCCCGCAGCGATAATGAGCGGGCCGAACCAACTGTGCCCACCTTACCTCCCGCCAGGAGTGCCATCTAATGAGTTCGCTCTCTCGCCGCGACGTCCTCAAGGCCGGCGCAGCCGCTGCCGTATCGCCTGCGATGATCTCGATGCTCGGCTCCACGGCCCAGGCCGCCGACCCCTATGCCGACGGCAAGCTCATCGACGGCGAACCTCCCAAGCCGCAAAAGGGCTCCTTCACCATCGCTGTGCTCCCCGACACCCAGAACTACAGCGAGCGCTATCCCGAGACGTATAAGTCCCAAACGGCCTGGATCTCCGACAGCAAAAAAGATCGCAACATCGCTTGCGTCCTGCACTTGGGAGACATCACGAACAACAATGCGCCGGCCGAATGGCAGAATGCCCAGGCGGCCATGAAGCAGCTCGACGGTAACGTGCCGTACTTCATGGTCCCCGGCAACCACGATTACAGCGACGGCGGCGGCTGCCGCGACCGCACGACGCTGCTCAACGACTACTTCACGGTCGGCCAGTTCAAAGACACACCCAACTTCGGCGGCGTCTACGACAAGGAGCCCGATCGCCTGGAGAACAGCTACCACACCTTCAGCGCCGAAGGGCGCGACTTCCTGGTCCTTGCCCTCGAATTCGGTCCGCGCAAAGACGTCGTCCGCTGGGCCAACGAGGTCGTGGCGAAACACAAGGACCGCGCGGCGATCCTGATCACGCACGCCTACATGTACTACGACGACACACGCTACGACTGGAAGAAGTACGGCACGAAGCAAATCTGGAATCCGCACAACTACCCGGTGGCAAAGTCGACGGACAACGACGTGACCGATGGCGAAGAGCTCTGGAACGACCTAATCAACAAGCATGAGAACTTCATTCTCACCCTGAACGGGCACGTTCTCAAGGACGGCCTGGCCCGGCTCACTTCGACCACGCCCAGCGGACGCAACATCGAGCAGATCCTGGTCAACTACCAGATGCGTCCGCACGGCGGCGACGGCTGGATTCGGCTGCTTGAATTCCGTCCCGACGGAAAAACGGTTGAAGTCTTCGACTACTCGCCCGTGCTCAAGCAGCGGAACGAAGGTGCGGGCAACCGCTTCGCGTTCCAGATTGCGGGCGCATAGGGACGAGAGTTGTCGCCCAGTTGTTTTCTGCTCGGTGCCACGGGTGGCCGCGTTGCGGCTCACCCGTGCTCCGCTCGGGATGCGTCACTCATTGTGCCCAAACACATCCGGCGTCTTCACGTGCTCCGGTCGCACGCCTAATCCGATGAGCCTTGCCGGGACACGTCGCCCCAGCGAGAACTTGAGCATCTGCTCCACCGGCCACGGCAAAGTCGGTTCTTCGGTGCCGCCCAGCGCTGGCTCCAGCACGCGATGGTGCAGAAACACCTGAATCCGCTGCGTCCAGCGGGTGGGAAACTTTCGCCGCTCCTGGACCGCCGCCAGTTGCGTTTCAGTAACGTTCCCATTGCGGAGCGGTTCGCAGAGTAAGTTGGCCGTGGCCACGGCGTCTTGAATCGCCAGGTTGATGCCCACGCCGCCGACGGGCGACATCGCATGCGCGGCGTCGCCGATGCAGATCAAGCCCGGCCGATGCCACGTCGTCAGGCGATCGACCTTCACGGTGAGCAGCTTGACCTGATCCCAACTGGCAATCTCCTGCACGCGGTCGGCCACCAGCGGAGCGATGTGCTTCAGCCGCTCGCGAAATGCCTCCAGCCCGTCGCTGCGAATCTGCTCGTCGCCCCCTTTGCGAATGATGTAGGCACATTGCCAGTACGTGTCGCGATTGAGCATCACCATCGCCGCGCCGCGGCCGAAGCGCCCCAGCGGCTGATCGTCGTCGGTCGCCGTGCGCGAGAGCTTCAGCCACAGGGCATCGATTGGCGCGCCAAGGTCCTCGACTTCCAGGCCAGCCTGTTGGCGAACGGTCGAGTGCCGGCCATCGCAGCCCACGGTCAGCAGTGAGCGCACTTCCAAGGGACCGTCCGGCGTCGTCGCCCGGACGCCCACGACCCGGTCATCGTCTTCGATCAGTTCGGTCACGTCGGCCTGCATCACCAGGTGAAACGTCGGGTATCGTTTCGCTTTTTCCGCCACGAAGTTCAGGAACTCCCACTGCGGCATGAAGGCGATGAACTTCGAGTGCGTGGGCAGGTGCGAGAAGTCGGCGAACTGAAACGTCTGGCCGCCAATCACTCCGCGAATCTCGCCCATCTGCTGATGCGGCCGCTGGAGGAATTCATCGACCAGCCCGAGCTCATACAACAGTTCCAGCGTCGAGGGATGGATCGTGTCGCCGCGAAAGTCGCGCAGGAAATCCGCGTGCTTCTCGAGCACGACCACGTCGATGCCCGCCCGGGCCAACAGCAGCCCAAGCATCATCCCGGCCGGACCACCGCCGACGATCGCGCAGGTGGTTGAGATCATCTTCGCTGCACCGTCCATGGTCTTGGTCCTGTCGACGAGCGGGTTAAGGCAACAGCCGCAACGTCACGCCGCGCACATCCCCTGCCGAGCGGCCGGGGATTTCGCTCGCACGAAGCCTTAGCGTCCCACGCTCGGCGGGTAGTTCGAACGTGCCCAACACGAGCGGCCGAAAGTCTTTCACATAGGATTCACCTTGCCGGGGTACCCGATCTTCCGCCGCGCCCACCAGCGGTGGATCGTGCGCTTCGGTCACCTTGCTGCCGATGCCCTGATTGCCGAACTCCAGCTCAATCGTCGAACCGAGATCCGCTTCCGGGCACGTGTAGTGCACGATCGCTTCGTATTCGCCCGGCGTGTGCACCTCGATGTCCCAGGTGATCGCGTCCTTGGTGCTCTTCCAGTTGGTGAAGAACGAACAGTTTGGCGCCCGTGCGCTGCGCTGGATGCCGCCGTGCGCTACTCCGTCGCGAGCCGGTAGCTGGCTGATCGGAAACTCTGCGTAACCAACCGTCAGCGGCCGCGTGTCGCTGTCGTCGCGCGCGAGTTCGCCGAGCACGTCACTCCGCCAGTTGGCCACGGCTGTCTGCAGTTGCCCAGCGATCTCCGGCTGTTTGTCAGCGATGTCGGTCGACTGTCCCGGATCGCTGACCATGTCGAACAGCTTACCGTTCTGGTCCAGGCGATACCGCTGAGAGCGGGCGCTGACCTTGCCGGCCCAGTGCGAGAAAATCAATCGCCCGGGAGAGTCACTTTGCTTTCCAAGCAGGCGTTGCGCGTGGCTTTGACCATCGAGCGGTTTGGCGTCCGTGATCTTAACGTCCGCCAACTCGGCCAGCGTCGGCAGGAGGTCGATTGCGCCCGAGATGTTGGGGACTTTGGTGCCCGGGAGAATATGCCCCGGCCAGTGCACCAGCAGCGGCGAGCGAACGCCCCCCTCATCGACCGAACCCTTGCGACCTTTCATGCCGCCATTCCAACGCCAGCCGTTCGGACCGTTGTCGCAGAAGTACACCACGATGGTGTCATCGGCCAGCTTTAGTTCGTCAAGCTTGGCCAGCACGCGCCCCACGTTCCAGTCGATGTTCTCACACATCGCCAGTGCCGCCCGGGTGTGCCCGAGGTCTTCCTCATTGCCTTCGTCTGCCCGCAGCTTAAGGTCCGCAGCCTTGAACTTCTCGAACCATTTATCGGGCACCTGCATGGGCGAGTGCGGCGTGTTGAACGGCAGGTAACAGAAGAACGGTTCTTCGCGGTGCTTGTCGATGAAATTGATCGCGTGATCGGTAAAGTCGTCGGCAATGAAGCCCTCGCCCAGCGCGGAGTGACCATTAATTTCGAGTACGGGATTGAAGTAATGCCCCCAATGGCCTGAACAGAAACCATAGAACTGGTCGAACCCGCGACCCCGCGGATGATAGGGCCACTGCGTGCCGTTGTGCCACTTGCCGAACGCGCCGGTCGCATAGCCGGCTGCCTTGAACACCTGGGCGATCGTCCGCTCGTCGAGATCGAGTCGCTCACCGCCGGCACTCGTGCTCCACACGCCGCCGCGCGGATGGTAGCGTCCCGTGAGAAACTCGGCTCGCGTGGGCGAACAGACGGGGCAGACAAAGAACCGCTCGAACTGGGCTCCCTCGCGAGCGAGCGAATCGATGTTGGGCGTGGCGAGATTCGTGTTCCCATTTACGCTCAAATCGCCCCAGCCCTGATCGTCGCTGAGGATCACAACGATGTTCGGCTGGCGAGCCTGGGCAACGCCCGCAAGCCCGGCCGTCGCGGCCACGATCCACAAAATGAGGCGAGATTCCAAATTCCACATAGTGCGCACCTGACTGCAAGACTGTTGAGCTTGCTTCAGGATAACCTTAGTCAGTTCGCGTCACAAATTGCAGCATTGCTCAGAAGTCGTCCCCTAAAATCTCCTTCACTATGCGTTGCGTACTGTCTGCATCCTCCAAGCGTGCGATCGCATCGCGAGCTTCGTCCGTATCATCGAGTTCGCGAGACTTCATCAAGAATTTGCGAGCCTCGTCGAAGCGCCTACTTGCGAGCAAATTCAGGCCGATTTTCTACTTCTCCCCCCGATAAATCTTCTGATACAGCGGATTCTTTTTCGAGGTCATCGGCCCGGGCGTTGTGTCCTCGGCAATCGCCGCCGCCATCATCTGGTACTTCGCGTCCAGGTCGTCGGCATAGTGCACGAGCAACGCCTCGGGCGTCATCGGCGCTTTCGGTGAGCCCCACTCCGGGAGCCGCTGGTGCGAAACGATCACGTGCTCCACGCGCAAGAGCACGTCCGGATCGATGCCGCGCCCGGCCGCCCCTTCGCGCAGGATGTCGCGTCCTTGCAGAATGTGGCCGATCAGGTTGCCCGAGGCGGTGTACTCCGCGCCCGTCGGGTTCTCCGCAATCTCACGCAGCTTGCCGATGTCGTGTAGGATCGCACCCGCCGTGGCGGCGTCCTTATTCAACCGCGGTTTCATCTCAGGATAGTAGTCGTCGTACTTGTCAGCCAGCATCACGGCGGTCCGGGTCACGCTCAGCACGTGCTCCAGCCAGCCGCCGACGAACGCGTGATGGTTGTGCGTGGCCGCCGGCAGCGTGAGCAGCTCCGTGCGGTTCGATTCCAGCAGATGCACGACCAGCTCACGTAACGCCGCGTCACCGATTCGCTCCCGGGCGATGCTCACCAACTCGTCGAACATTTCCGGCATGCTAAACCGGGTTTGTGGCCGGCACATGTTCGGCGAGAAGCCGTCGGCCTGATCGGCTTCGGTCACATCGCGAATCTTTCGCAGTTCAAGTTGCGGCCCGTAGTTCGACTCGCGGTAGACGGCCCTGACCTTGTAGTAGTTGCCCACTTGCCAGCCTTGCTTGCAGTCGGCGCCCCAAGCCGAGTCGTTCCAGATCGGAAACGAAACTTCACGGGCATGGTCGCGAAAGGCCACGCGGAAGTACGGCTTGCCGTCGCGCGTGGTTAGTTCTTCCTTGGCGGTGAGCAGCACGAACAGATCGGCTTCCTGCCCGTTCGTCATTTCCGAGAGCATCACGATCGGCAATGCAGCGCGCGACATGATTCGGTCCTCGACAAGGTAGCCATACCTTCGGGTGGTATGGCAGTTTATCTTAACCGATCAAGAACGCTGCCGCACTAGCTTCGGTAGCCACGCGGATGTTTCGAGTGCCAGCCCCAGGCGGTGCTGACGATCGACTCAATGTCGGTGTATTGCGGCTGCCAGGAGAGCGTGCTCTGAGCCAGCGTCGAGTCGGCCACCAGTTCCGGCGGGTCGCCGGGGCGGCGCAGGCCGACTTCGGCGGGAATCTTGTGACCGGTCACGCGGCGGCAAGCCTCGATCACTTCGCGCACGCTCGCTCCGCGGCCGGTTCCCAGGTTCAGCTTCAGCGCCACGCCGGGGCCCAACTGCTCGAGCGCCGCCAGGTGCGCGGTGGCCAGATCGTCGACGTGCACGTAGTCGCGAATGCAGGTGCCGTCGGGCGTGGGATAGTCGTCGCCATAGATCGTGATGTGCGAGCGCTGGCCGAGCGCCACCTGTAGCACTAGCGGAATCAAATGCGTCTCGGGATCGTGATCTTCGCCGATATCTCCCTGCGGACTTGCCCCGGCGGCGTTAAAGTATCGCAGGGCCGCGTAACTGAACTCATAGGCCAGGGCATAGTCGGCCAGCGCCTGCTCGACCACCAGCTTGCTAAAACCATAAGGATTAATCGGCCGCTGCGGGACGTCCTCGGTGATCGGCATCACCTTGGGCTCGCCGTACGTGGCCGTCGTGCTCGAGAACACGATTTTCAGCACGCCGGCCTCGCGCATCGCTTCCAGCAGATTCAAACTGCCGACGACGTTGTTCTGGTAGTACTTCGCCGGATCGACAACCGACTCGCCCACGAAAGCGAACGCCGCGAAATGCATCACGGCCTCGATCTCGTGCTCGCGCATCACAGAGACCAGCCGCCGCCGATCCAGCAGATCGCCCTCGATCAACCGGGCTTGGGGAACTGCCTGTGGGTGACCGAACACCAGGTTGTCGTAGACCCAGGTATTGTGACCTGCGCGCGTGAGCAACCGCACGGCATGACTGCCGATGTAGCCTGCACCTCCAACGACGAGCACGTTCACGTTGTCGCTTCCTGGTGTCAAAGTTTGCGGGCACTGACCATCCCACCGGTTGTGCCGGTCTGCATTCTAGCCGGTCTTAAGCGAAATCATTGCTAAGAGTCGCCCGCAAGCATAGGACCAAACACCAGGAGCGGCAAATACCACTCCAGCAGCCTGCCTGCCGCCGACGAAGATGTTCGATACGGCATCCTCGCACTCTCGAACAAGCGCAAACGGAGCAGGCATGGGCGGCCCCCGACGCAAACTCCTCAAGCCGGCGACCGTCGCCACCGGCGCCTTGGCCGGACGCTGGGTCGAATCGTTCGTCGACTATCTGCGGGCCGAGTGCCACTTGTCGGACAACACGGTTTCCGCTTACCATCGCGATATCCGCCGGCTGTATACCTGGCTCGCCGGACGTTCGGTCCGGCAGCTCACGATTCAGGAACTGGCCGACTATGCCAGTTGGCTGCACGAGCGTAAGCTCGCGCCGGCCAGCATCGCCCGGCACCTGGCGTCGCTGCGGATCTTCTTTCGCTACCTGCAGCTTGAAGGTTTGCTCACCGAGAACCTGGCCGAGCTTTTGGGCAGTCAGAAGCTGTGGGAGCGCGTGCCGCACGTGTTGACGCCCGGCATGGTCGAACGGCTGCTCGAAGCGCCGCGCAAGGGCGAGCCTCTGTGGCGTCGAGATCGGGCGCTGTTGGAATTGCTATATGCCACGGGCTGCCGCGCGTCGGAGATATCGTTTCTGCAACTGCAGGACACGCATCTCGACGAAGGCTACTGCCTGTGCAAGGGCAAGGGAAACAAGGAACGCCTGGTGCCGCTGGGCCGGCGAGCGATCGAAGCGGTGCGCGATTACCTCAAACACGATCGGCCGCCGTCGGTGGCGCATCGCGATCCCGAACCGCCGTGGCTGCTCGTCTCCAAGCGAGGGCTGCGTCTGCGGCGCGAACGCATCTGGGAGCTATTCAAGCGCTATGCGGCCGAGGTGAACATTTCACCCGACATGAGTCCGCACACGCTCCGGCACAGTTTCGCCACGCACTTACTCACGGGCGGCGCGGATCTGCGGCAGGTGCAGGAAATGCTGGGGCACGCGAGCATCGCCACCACCCAGATCTACACGCACGTCGATCCCGCCCGGCTCAAGAAGATTCACAAGCAGTTTCATCCGCGCGGGTGAGCCGTTCGCGCTAAGCTTCGGGTTTCTTCGGCGGCGAGAGCTTGATCTTCTGGATCAGTTTGACGATGCGTCCGTCCGGCGTGACATATCCGGAGATCGCGGTGACCGCGCCGATGACGTTGCGATACTTCAGGTTGTAGTCGCAATCCAGTTCGGCTTCGTTGTTCTCGGTGGCGTCGGGGCCGGCATTCGTCCCCACGCGGCTCATGACTTTCTCGTGCAGGGCGGTGAAGTTTGGCAGAACCGCATCATCCATGCGGATGCTGGCCAGATTTCCATCGCCATCCGCGGTCAGCCGCACCTTGATTGGCAGATCGGTTTGCAGGCTCGTCGAGCTGGCCGGACCGGCCACCGGCATGCGAATGTTGAAATCGCCTTCCTGCGTCACGATCTTGAAGCTGAACAGAAAGAAGATCAGCAGTTGAAACACGATGTCGATCATCGGAGTCATCTGGATCTCGACCTTTTCGGGAGCCTGGCTCGCGGTATGTCTCAGCTTCATGACTCTTCGTCCTCCTGCTTGGCCCGCAGGGCGAAGTTCTCAAAGCCGTTCTCCTGACATTTCTGAATCACTTCCTGCACGACGCCTGTTTTCGACTCCGCATCGGCCCGCAGAATGACCGTGGCGTCCTCCGGCTTCTCGCCGCTGAGAGTGATGAATCGTGCTTCTCGGCGAAGTTTCTCGTCGAGCCCCGCAATCGGCATCAACTCGCCGCTGAATAGCACCTGGTTATCGCCAGTGAGCTGCACGACCAGGGCGTTCTCGAGCGCCGTTTCCGGCGGCTTGGCCAACTGGCTGCTGGGAAGCCGGATGCGCGCATCCTGCTCGGCCTCGCCGAAGTTCAGCAGCACCATGAAAAACGCGATCAACTGGAACGTCATGTCGATCATCGGCGTCATGTCCGGTTCCAGCGCTGCCGCGGTCGTTTTGGGCTTAATGATCTTCATCGCGATTGCCGACGTGCCTGCTGATCTTGCCTGAAACGCTACTTTTTCGGACCGACGTTCTGGAACCGGCTCATCAAGCGTTCGCTGTAGATCCCGACCTCCAGCACCAACCGCTGCAAGCGATTGCGGAAATAGCCGAACATCGCGATTGCCGGAATCGCCAACATGAGCCCGACGAGCGTTGTGATCAGGGCCGTTGAGATGCCCTGTGCCAGGTCCGCTGGTTTCGGCTGCGTATTACTCGAGGCGATCACGCGAAACGCCGCGACCATACCCTGCACGGTTCCCAGCAGACCCACCATGGGGCTAATCGTGCCAATCAGGGCGATGTAGCTGAGCCGTTGTTCCAGTCGCATGTTTTCGTCTTCGCCCACTTCCTGCATCGCCTCGACGGCTTGCGGATAGCCCTCTTGCAGCTTGGCGAGCCCCGCGGCGAGCACATGCCCCAGGAAGCTGTCGTCGTTCTTGGCCAGTTCGTAGGCTTCCTGGAATCGCTTCTCGTTCAGCATCACTTCAAAGTTATCGATCAAGTCCTGCGGCACGACGGCTTGTCGGCGCAGCGACATGATGTTCATGACCACCAAGGCGACGAAGATGAACGAAATCGCCAGGAACACGATCGTGTAGAACGGCCCCAGCGCGCCGTAGTAGAACCCGAGCGCACTCTGCTGAACCGGCGCCGCGTCGGCGGCCGCGGCCGGATCCTGGGCCAGTGCCACCTGGCTGAAAAGTAGATCGCTCACCGGCGCCACGGCCAGGCCAAAGGCGATCGCGCACAACAGGGCATAGGCATGTTGCCGCAGGCGAGTTCGTTTCCGCATGGAGATTCCTCTGGCTAAAGCGGGGGTTCCGGTGGATGATTCGATCGGTGGCGACTAGAGTTTAGTGCTACGAGTTGTTTTTCGCCAAGACGAGCCGCGAAGGGCTGTGCGCGGCTCAGCGATTGGCCCAACTACTTTGGGGATATTTCTGCTTAAGCGTACTGCGCGCTTGCGCCGCGCGCTGGGTTTTGTTGTCGGTCGTAAACAACTCGGCCAGGTGCCCCAAAGCCTCGGCATGGATCGCCGGAAACCTCGGGTACAACAGGTCGACGTGCAGGTAGGCCACGATCGCCGGCTTCACCTGCCCCGCCGCTTGCAGGCTCGCGCCTTTGACGTTGTACGCCCGGGCCAGCAATTCGTCCTCGTCCGGTCCGGCTTTGGCAATCACTTCGTCCACCAAGGCCACGGCCTCCTGTGGCTTGTTCGAACCACTCAAGGCTTCGGCCTTTCCCAGCTTGGCGGCGATCTTCTGCGCGCTCACCTGCGAACCTTGCAGATCGCTGGCCAGCACCTGGTCGAACCGTGCGATTGCCTGGTCGTATTTTTTCTGTCCCACGAGCGCGCGTCCCGAGAGGGCCGCGGCCTTCAGCTTGTACTCCGGCCAGGGAGCGCTGGCGATCTTCGTGTAGTAAGCCTCGGCCACGGGAAAGTTGCCCATCGCCACCAGCAAATCGCCCAGCGCTTCGCAGGCGTCGAAGTAGTGGAAGCTGGTCGGGTTCGATTTCTCAAACGCGAGCATCCGCTTGCCGGCATCCTGGATCGAGCCGCTTCCGCCGAGCGCCATCCGCGCCGCGGTGAGCGCCTGGTAGAACTGCACTTCCTGATTCAACAGCGGCCGCTTCAGGTCGCCTTGCGGAACCTTGGCAAGCTGCGTCGCGGCTTCAGCATACCTGCCGCCGGCGACGGCCATGCGGGCCTGCGTCAGCCCCGTGGGCTCGCCCTCGAATTGAACGCTTTCCAGTTCGTTGACGGGCAGTTGTTTTTTTGTGGCACCGATTTCCAGCGTCAACTCGGTGGGCGTACTGCCGGTAATGTCACCCGTTTGCTGGGCGCCCGTGGCGAGTTTCACGCGGTCGACGGCCTGACATGCCGTGGCGAGCAGCAGCCAGATGGCGCCGCTGAAAGCGAGTTGTTCAATTCTTCGCATGTTTGGAGTCATCTCACTTGCCTCGCCGATCTCGTTTCGCGCTTACGTGGTGGGCGCCGCTTCAGATTCTTTGAACGCTTCCAAGCCTACTTCAGGCTGTCCGAGCGCCTTCTGAATTGTCTTCAGCAGTTGGTTGTACCGGGCTCGCGTTGCCTCGCCGCCCAGGTCCGGTCGCACCTTGTAGGTCGACAGCACGTCTTGAACCGCCGCCTTCAGAATGTTCTCTCGTTTCGTGGGATCCTTCTCGGCCATGGCATAGCCGTAGCGCGACTCGACGATCGCCAGCCGCGACTTATGGAACGTTTCGGCGAATTTCTCATCGCCCATCGTGGCCTTGGAGAGCTTCGCCCAGCCCCAGATCAGGTTCTGGCCGTTGCGTCCCGGTTCGCCACCCATGATCGCCTTGGCATAGCCGGTCGGATCTTTGGCGCCACGGGCCTGGTAAATTTTCGCCGCGACAACCTGAGCGGGCAGCAGCGTGGGCTTCTCACGGAGCACGTTGGCAATCACTTGCGTGGCCTCTTCGTACAAACCCGCTCCGCGATAGGCGTCAGCCTGCTTGAGCCGCAGAGCCAAGAGCGAGTCCGGCGAAGCGCTTAGCTTGGGATCCTTGGCCGCGGCTTCGAGCAACTGTTCGTACGCCTTGGCGGCTTTGCCGTAGCATTCCAGCGCCCGGGGCGACGTGCTGAGCGCACCGCTGTCGATGCCCGAGGCCAGGTTCAGATACGTTTCGGCCATCCAGTTGAGCGTGGGCAGGCTGCCGCCGGCGCCACGCTCGAGCAACCGATCGAGAAACACCTGAAAACCCGCCGCCAGCCGATCGAGCTCTTCGGTCTTGCCGTCTTCGCGAAGCTGCTGCATGTCTTGTTGAAGTTGACGGCCGAGGCTCACATAGATGGCCGTCAGGTTGTCGGCCGCTTGCGAGTCGCTGCCCGCAGGCACCAGCTTTTCGAGCGCGTTCATCGCCGCTTCGGCTTTGTCGAGCTGCGCCGGATTCGTCGCAATGAATGCCCGCATCGCCAGCTTGTACGTCTCGGCCGGGAAATTACCTTGCGACGCCGCGGAGCTACCAGCCTGCACGAGCGTGAGCGGGCCGAAGGTCGGTTCCTCGAGCCAGATAACTGCCTGTGCGGGCTCATCCGCTTCGAGCAGCAGCTGCGCGAGCGAGAACACGGCCGTCGCCACGGTCGCGTCGGGCGTGGCGCCGGCCTTCTTAACGCGTTCGATTCCGCCTTCCAGCACCTCGCGCGCTTGCTTGCGGAGCGCGGCCAGTTGCTCGGCGTTCGGTCGCTCGGCCTCGGGCTGGCGCAGCGCCTTGAGATAGGTCGACCACAGTGCCTGTCCGGCACGCAGTTCAGCCTGTCCACGGCGCGGCGAATCGGCCGGAATCTTGTTGAGGTATTCGGCCGCCCGTTCGACCTTTCCGGCCGCGGCAGCGAAGTTCACCAGCGTCAGCGCCGCCTCCTCGGCTTCATCCTGATCAGGCCACCGCTGGAACGTCATCTCCGCGACACGCTCAATCTGCCCGATCTCGAACGACCGATCTTCTTCCTTCGACTCGCCGTACAACCGCACCCACGAGGCGAGCGCGATCTTGGCCCCTTGCCGTCCAGGCAGCGTGTCAGGATAGTTCTGCAGCAGGTACTCGCCCAGCACCGCCGCATCGTAGTAGTTGCCAACGGTCCAATTCAGGAAGCACTGATAGTACCGGGCTGAAGCGAGCAGCTCGGCCGTTGTGTCCTGATCGCGAAGTCGCATCGCCAGGTCGAGCAGTCGCATCGCATCGCCGGCTGAGACATTTCGCTGCTTCTCCAGATCGGCGATTGCGGGCTTGTCTCCCTGCGCGCGAACGGCGTCCAGCGCTAGCGCCGCTTTCTGCATCCGCTCGAGCGCGGGTTTGGCCTGGGTGAGCGCCTCGACAAACGTCTTCGGTGGACCGGCCTTGACAGCGTCGTCCTGCTTGGCGCTCGTGTTCGTGGCGGGAACTCCACCCGAAAGCAACGCCAGCAGCACCCTGGCCGGCTGCTGGAAAGGATTCGCTTCTCGCAACAGCGGTCCAGCCGCTTCCCGCGCCGAACTGGCGAGCCGTTTGCGGTTCGGATCTTTTTCGGGCAGCGCTTCGGCCTGCCGCTGGTAGGCGACGGCCGTCAGATAGCGAATCGCCAGGTCATCTTCTTCCGATCCTTCGCCCGCGGATTCCTTAGTCCACCGCTCGCCGCGTTCGATGGCCGCCTGGTACTTGCCGACCGTTGCTTCGGTCCAGCACTCCATCGCGTGCCGAGTGCTCTTGGTGCGGATTGACCGCGTTTCGACCGAATCGGGCAGATCCATTAGCTCGCCAAAGCACGTCACCGCCAGGTCGAACTGACCCAGGGCTTGCCGGCAGCGTCCTTCCCACAAACGGGCGAGCACGCCCACCGTACGCGTTCGATAGGCCTCGTGCAATTCGGCGTAGGCCTTCGCCGCAGTCTCATATTTCTTCTTGGCTTCGGCACTTCCAGCCGGAAAGGAACGCGCCGTTTCGAAGTCGATGTTTGCCCGCATCAGCTTGGCCTGAGCCAACTCGGCTGAAAGCCGCTGCTTCTGGGCCTGCAGTTCGGTTTCGCCGGGCGGGATCAGCTTCGGCATTTCGCCGAGGTGTCGGGTGAGCGTTTCTTCGGCTGAAGTGAACTCGGTGAGCGCCTGGCCATACAGGTTGCGGGCCTGCGTGGCCGCGGCTTCCTTTTCGGCCTCGGGCGCAATCTGCACCAGCCGGCGGCCGCGTTCCACCAGCACGCCGGCCAGCGAATTGCGCGCTGCGCCGGCCAGCGGGTGATCGGCATGTTCTTTTGCGAACTTTTCGAGTGCGGCCGTCGCCTGGTCGAGTTGCGCACTGCGCAGTTGCGGATCGCCGGGTTCGCCGGCTGCCGCCAACAGCGTCACGCCGCGTTCGTAGTCCAGCCGCTTGCGAATGGCCTCGTTAGCCAGCGGACTGGTTGCGAGGTCCTCGAGATACGTGAGCGTCTCGTCGTAGTACTTGCCCGAGCGGAGCGCGGCGAGGAACTCGTCGACCGGCTCGGCGGCGCCGGCAGACCCGGCCGCAATTGCGACCAGTCCCCACGCTACCAATTGCAAGCGGAGCAACGAGTTCATCAGGTCCTCGAAGTTGTCGTGCCGAAATGGATGCGCTTTGCTGCGAGCGTCGCTACTTGTGAATCTTAACCGCTCGGGCGCGGTTACAGGACTCCAAGTGAGCGCAGGCAGCGAGCGCGATCGTTGGCAAGAGGCCGAGCAGACGCACAACGGCGCTCGACGGGAAGATTTGGCCCTGGCAAGTTTGGCACGTTGCGCTGGTGCGGGTTCCGGGCCGCGATCGCGCTCGCCAGTTGGCCTGCTTCGTCCTCTCTCTATATAGCCAGAGTATAGTGCCGGGCCGGCAATCTCAACCCTTTTCCGGGGAACGGCTTGCAATTCGCCCGCTACGCTGTTTCTGCGGCCGTTTCCAGGGCCGCCTTGGTCCGCCGCAGCTCGCTCCGTGCCATGCGCTGACCCAGGGCCGGCGAAAGCCGATTCAGCCACCAAATCAGCCGCCACCACTGCGGAATCACGATCACCGAGCGGTTACGCGCCACGGCCTTCAGCGTTTGTCGCGCGAACTCGTCAGGCTCCATCGGGTTCAGCTTGGCCCAGAACTTTTGCTGCCGTTCGAGCGGGACCGGTTGTATCAGTTTTCCGAACTTGCCGTAATCTTCCAGTAGTGCCGTGCGCACGGTGCCGGGGCAGAGCGCGCTGACGCGCACGCCGTGCTCGGCGGCTTCGACGCGGAGCGAAAGCGAGAGGCCCAACACGCCGTATTTCGAGGCCGCGTAACTTACGCACCATGGCGACGGCAGAAAACCGCAGACCGAGGCCGTGTTCACGATGTGTCCAAAGCCTTGCCGCACCATCAGCGGGTAAGCAGCCTGCACGCCGTTCGCCACGCCGCGCAGGTTGACGTCGAACACCGTGTTCCAGTCGTCGATCCCATAGAGCTTCGCTTCGCCACCAATGCTGATGCCCGCGTTGTTGAACAGGTAGTCGAGCCGTCCGTGTTGGCGAGCGGTGTCTTCGACCACTCGGCGCACCGCTTCGAAGTCAACGACGTTCAGTTCCGTCGCGGTGGCTTTGAGGTTGTGCTGCCGCAGGGACGCGGCGATTTCTTCAGCGCGCTGGCCCTGCCGGTCGGCCAGCACGACAGTCGCCCCGCGTTCCACGAGGGCCTTTGCCAGGCCATAGCCGATTCCCGATGCCGCACCGGTCACAATTGCCACGGCGCCGTCGTATGTGCGTATTTGGTTGTTCTTCATGTGGGGGGGGAATTTGAACTAAGACTGGCGTTAACGCGGGATTGCCAAGACTCCCAGTGTAACTTCCCGGGCAATGTGGCGCGATCACTGGGCCGCTGGCGACCGCTTGCATTTCGCACTAGACTGGTTCACTGTCGTCCCAAACCACGTTTTTTCGAGGATTTCCATGCTCGGCGCCACGCTCGGCATTCCCCAGTACATCGCCCGCCTGCACGCGGAAATCGACCGCGTCGACCATCAGCAGATTCAGGCCTGGGCTGACCTGGTCTACGAAGCCTGGGAGAACGAACGCTTCATTTTCGTGTTCGGCAACGGCGGCTCCGGCACCACGGCCACGCACATCTGCGAAGACCTCGGCAAGAGCTCGCTCCGCCAGGAAGAACTACACGACGAATCCAAGAAGCGGCTTAAGATCCTCAGCCTTACCGATAACCTCGGCTGGATTCTGGCCCTGGGGAACGACATCGGCTACGAGCATATCTTCGTCCAGCAGCTGATGAACTATGGCTCGGCCGGCGACCTCTGCATCGCCATCAGCGGCTCGGGCAACAGTCCCAATGTTCTGAGCGCTGTCGACTGGGCCAATCGCCACGGGCTGAAGACCTTCGGCCTCACCGGCTTCGATGGCGGCAAGCTGAAGGGGATGGCCCACTCGGGCATGCACGTCCCGCTGCACGACATGGGCATGGTTGAAAGCATTCACCTCGCACTGTTCCACTGGGTGCTGAACGACGTCTTCGCCCGGATCAACAGCGAAGGACGGCACGCGTAGGTTCCCATGCTTCTCGGCATTGAAATCGGTGGAACCAAGCTGCAACTCGGCGTCGGGGCGGGCAACGGTGTGCTCGTTGATCTCGTCCGCTTGAACGTCGATCCATCGCCAGGGGCCGAAGGGATTCTGCGGCAGATCGCGACTGCCGGGCGTGAGCTGGTGGCGAAGCACGGCGTTACGGCCGCGGGCTTTGGCTTCGGTGGACCGGTCGATACATCGCGCGGTGTCGCAGTGAAGAGTCACCACGTGCGCGGCTGGGATGGGTTTCCGCTGGCCGACTGGTGCGGTCGCGAATTGGGCGTTCGCGCCGTGATTGAGAACGATTGCGACGCCGCCGCGCTGGCCGAAGCCCGTTACGGGGCAGGGCGGGGGGCCAATCCGGTCTTCTACGTCACGGTCGGAACCGGCATCGGCGGCGGACTCGTCGTCGATGGCCGCATCTATCGCGGTTCCGGTCACGGCGCTGCCGAGATCGGGCATCTGCGGCCCGGACTCGATTGCGATGATCCCGAGGCCATCGTTGAAGCGAGCTCCGCCGGGTGGGGGATCGCGGCCACTGCCGTTCGCTGGCTTGCGGATGAGCAACGGTTTTCGGTTGCCGACCGCAAATCACTGCTCGCCGCTTGCGAGCAAGATCCGGCGCAGCTCAATGCGCGGATGGTTGCCGAAGCCGCGGCGGCCGGCAGTCCCTTGGCCGGCGCGGTCATGGATCGCGCACTGCAAACGCTCGGCTGGGCCATCGCTCAGGCGTTGACGCTCACGTCACCGCAAGTGGTCGTCATCGGTGGCGGAGTTTCACTCAGCGGCGAGCAGCAATTCTTCACGCCGCTGCGTGAGCACGTCGCGCGATATATATTTCCACCCTTGAGGGAGAAATACAGGATCGTGCCCGCCGCTCTGGGCGAGGAAGTCGTCGTGCACGGCGCTTTGGCTGCCGCCGCGGAGTAAGGGAATATCCTCTCCGGCTGTAGACGAATCCGCTTGTGTGCCGGAATCTTCGGCACAAAGCTTGTATTCCACCGCTCGTAGTCTTGTCTTGGTGGCGCGCCGAACTTCCCTCATCTCACGGGCGTACGTTCTACACAGTGTAGTACCGACCGACTCGATAGCGCGCTCGCCTTTTCCCGGCGAGCGACATCCGCCAGCCCGAGGCGCACGCTCGTAGAATTCCCGCCACAAGGAGTTTCGAAGGGTGCAATTCGGGCTGGCGCTGTTTCCGGATGGTGGATTTGCTACGACTTGCGCCAGCCGCCACCTGCCTGTTGTTCCAGCTTCGCTCGAACCTCCGGCAGCGGATAGTCGATGATCGGCAAGTCCAGATGCGATAGCTCGCGCAGCCGCTCGTAGCCGCGAGTGACCAGGACCTGTTGGTCGCGGACATAAGTCGAATCGAGCGAGCGCTTGTCGAACGGCCCTTCGACCACGACCGGCGAAAAGTCCGAATGCACGATGTACTGCGCGAGCACCGGATTGCAGCGGATGTGTCGCTCGCGGGTCGTGTGCAGCGTTTCGGGATCGAGCATCCCGATCACGTAGCGCAAATAGAGATCGCTGTCGGTGAGCCCTGCGACGTCACCGCCGCAAACTTCGCAGAGATATCCCTCATCGCACTTGGCCATGATTGCCAATTCCAAAAGCCAGGCGAATACCTTCGCCTGGAACCACCGCGCGAAAAGCTAGTTCCCCAGCACATCCTTCATCGTATACAGCCCTGCCGGTTTACCGGCCAGAAACTTCGCCGCCGCCAGCGCGCCATGCGCATAACAGTCGCGATTCGTGGCTTTGACCGTGATCTCCAGCGTTTCGCCCAGAAGGCCAAACACGATCGTGTGCTCGCCCGGGTTGTCGCCGGTGCGGAGCGCGTGATAGCCGATTTCGCCGTGCGGGCGCTGACCGGGGCGACCTGATCGGCCGTGCACAACGTCTTTCTGCCCCATCACGCCGGCGATGATTTCGCCGAACTTGAGGGCCGTGCCGCTGGGGGCGTCTTCCTTAAAGCGATGATGCCGCTCGATGATCTCGACGTCCGCCCCGCCGGGATGATCCTTGAGCGCCTTGGCCGCCGACTCGCTGAGCTGCATGGCCAGGTTCACCGCCAGGCTCATGCTCGGCGCCCACAGGATCGGAATCCCACCCGCCGCGGCGCGGATCTTCTCCTGCTGCTCGGGCTCCAGGCCGGTCGTCGCGACGACCAGCGGAATCTTCTGCTCCAGGCACCGCGCGACGATCGAATCCGTCGCCTGCGGTACGGAGAAATCGATTACCACGTCGAGATCTTTTGGTAGCCCGGCCGAGAGTGGCACGCCGATTGGGCCCACGCCCGCCATCGTGCCCGCGTCGGTCCCGAGCTTTGAATGCGACGCATGTTCGATGGCGGCAACGACCGAAAGTTCCGGATCGGCACTGGCCAGTGCGATCAGCCGCTGACCCATCCGTCCGGCGGCGCCGTTGATTCCAAGCTTAAGTGGCATGCGGTCCCTCGGTGCCCGGTCAATATGCTGATAGGACCCCGCCGGCAAAGCCGGGGGCTATAGAATGAATGCTAACTATAAAGCTGAATCGCTTTGACGATCTCGTCGAGCTCGTTCGGCACAGCGACTGCGCGGTTGGCGTACGAGGCTCGCTTCACGCCGCGGCTCCCCAGTACCTTGTTGAACTGATCCTGGTCGGTCGTGTGATAGGCGACCGTCGCGGTCGGATCCTTGAGCTGGTGACCAGTGAGGATGCAGACCACGCGTTCATCCGGCTGAATGACGCCTTGTTCGACCAGCAGCTTCGCACCGGCGACGCTCGCGGCGCTCGCCGGCTCGCAGCCCATCCCGCCTGCGCCTACCTGGGCCTTGGCGTCCAGAATCTCCTGATCGCTCACTTCGCGGACCACGCCGTCGCAGAATTCCAGCGCTCGCAGGCACTTGTCGAGGTTCACCGGCCGATTGATTTCGATGGCGCTGGCGATCGTCGAAGCCCGCCGCGCATGTTCGTCGAGTTCCTGGTAGTACCCGTCGGCAACCGACTGATCGGGCTCGCCGCCGTTCCAGCGCAAGCTGCGCTTCTCGTACAGCTCGTGCAGGGTATTGGAGCCCGTGGCATTAATCACGGCCAGCCGCGGCACGCGATCAATCAGGCCGATCTCCTTCATCTCGGCAAACGCTTTGCCGAACGCACTCGAGTTCCCCAGGTTGCCGCCGGGCACCACGATCCAGTCGGGCACTTCCCACCGCAGCCCTTCGAGCACCCGGCACATGATCGTTTTTTGCCCCTCCAGCCGGAACGGATTCACGCTGTTCACCAGATAAATCCCCAGCCGGCTGGAGACCTCTCTCACTCGGGCCATCGCGTCATCGAAGTCACCAGCGATCTGCATGGTGAGCGCGCCATAGTCGAGCGCCTGCGACAGCTTGCCGTACGAGATCTTGCCTGAGCCGATGAAGATCACGGCTTTCATCAGGTGGGTAACCGAGCAGTAGAGCGCGAGCGAGGCGCTGGTGTTGCCGGTCGATGCGCAGGCCGCACGCTTGGCGCCGATGGTGTGCGCGTGCGTAAAAGCGGCGGTCATGCCGTTGTCTTTGAAGCTGCCCGAGGGGTTCATGCCTTCGTATTCCAGCAGCAGCTTGCCGGCGCCTTTGAGTCCGACATACTTCGCCACGGCGGGCGCAGACTGCAAGAGCGTCTGGCCCTCGCCGATCGTGACCACCTGCTCGCGCTTGGCGAACGGGAGTAGTTCGTAGAACCGCCAGACGCCGCTGAGCGCCAGCGGGTCATAGCGCTGCGACCACTTGCCCTCGAAGTAAGAAAGCTCGCGCGGCGGGTTCAGGCGGTCCCAGTCGTAGACCACGTCGAGCAAACCGCCGCAGGCCTGGCAGGCGACGCGCACCTCGTCAATGGCGTAGGTGGCCGCGCAGGAGGGGCGAATACAACGTTGGTAAGCGAGATCGGTCAATGTGGCGGCGCGAATGGCTTGGGCTCCCCGGCAAATGACCCACGCCGCAACTCAGTCGGCGGGGTACAGAAGCACGAGTTTCGACGCCAGAACGAGACCCACCCCGTCGCCAGGATTCTCGCTCACAGACGGCTTTTCGCCCACCGCGTACGCAAAGATTCAGCCACGCTTGCACCAACAGCCATGCCCTCAGGAGGCATAACAGCGGGCAGGCCGAACTGGGCGGCGAGCACCGAAACCGCCTCTAGTCTAAGTCAGCGTTCGGCCGGATGTCTAGCTGTGCCCACTGCGATTGCCACGGCACCGTAGTTGTTTGCGGGGGGCGGCTTGCGGCAGTTTACGCAATCGCGCAAATCCAGTCCACACCCCAGCTTAGCAGAGCGCAATTGGCGGGTGTTTGTTTGACAGCCGGGAGTCGCGATTTTAGAATGATGATTTTGTAGTACCCCAAAATGGGGTCAATCTGATCGGATACACTCTGCTCCACCGTCGTTGCTCTCGGAGATGTCAGCTATGAAGAAGGCTGAGATGAAGGTGTACAAGGAACGACTCCTGGCCCTGCGTGCCCGACTGCGTGGCGACGTTGACGCCATGGCAGACGCAGCGTTGCGAAAAACCCGCTCGGAAGCGAATGGCGACCTCTCCAGCATGCCCATTCACATGGCGGACATTGGCAGCGACAACTACGAACAAGAGTTCACCCTGACGCTGATGCAGTCGGACGAGGTGACGCTCGAGTCGATTGAAGCCGCCATCGAAAGGATCGAAGACGGCATTTTTGGCGCCTGCGAAGAATGTTCGGGGCCGATTAGCAAGGCCCGCCTGAACGCGATTCCCTACACTCCGCTGTGCATCAAGTGTGCGCAGAAGATGGAGAACCGCTAGGAGTTAGATGCCGGCTGACCGGCCGCGCTGTGGTTTTCATCGATGTACAAACAGCGCCGCGGGCGACCCTCTGAAGGTTGCTCGCGGCGTTTCTTGTTTTCGGACATGCGAAACTTTCGCAGTCTCTTTGGAGATCGGAATCGAACCTCTACCGGATGGCGGCTGCGCACATCCCGTGTATATCCTTATCTTCATGAGACTTGCGCACTTATGCAAATACCCCCCCACGGGTGCGGATTTGCTTTGACGCACGCCGATTTTTCTGCCAAATTTACGCGCGTCAGCATTTCCTTTGGGTGAATTGCTTGGCCAACTGGTAGGGGTTAGCTCGTTGACTGCCGAGCTGACTTGCCGAGCGATAAGCCCTTCGTGCGTCTTCGTCGTGTCGCGGTATCAAAATGGCGGCCGTCGCCGGGACGGCAGCCCCCGTTTCATATGTGGTCCAACGCCTGGCCGTCTTGCGCCACGCGCTGTTGCCACGGCGGCCTCTCCTCAGGCAGCGACGGATGAAACTCTCCCGCACAGTGGTTTACGCAGTCCAAGCCACGCTACAACTCGCCGAGTTGCAGTCGGCCGGGCCTGTCCCTTGCAGTCGACTGGCCAGTGAAGGTCACATGCCCGAGCGGTTCCTGCTGCAAATTCTCCGCGGCCTGGTTACGCATGGCATCCTCAACTCCACACGTGGTGTTGATGGCGGCTACTCGCTCGATCGCAGTCCCCAGGAAATTTCGCTTCTGGAAGTGATCGAAGCGATCGAAGGTCCCTTTGGACCCAAGCTGCCCGTGCCTGAGAACGCCAGTTCCGCCGCTCGCCAGCATCAGCTCCGCGAGGCGATCGAAGGTGTTGCGGTAAACCTTCGGCGGCAACTCCACGGCATCAAGCTCGCGGATCTTGCCGGCTCCGCGCCGCGGGCCCGTTTGGCGTAAAGCCGCCGGCCAAACGGGCACCAAGAATCGTGCGGCGCCCAAGCGACGCCGGTAGTCGCCGGGTGCGTTCGCACGCGCCACCCTTGGCAGCCGGCCGCCGCTCAGGGTACGCTCAGTGGCCATGAGCACCTCCGAATTGCACGCACGTTACGAGTGGGCCGTCAAAATCGCCCAGGAAGCCGGCCGCCACACGCTGAACTACTTCCAGCGGGCCGACCTGGCCGTCGAACTCAAGAGCGACGCCTCGCCGGTCACGATTGCCGATCGCGAAGCAGAACAACACCTCCGCCAGCGGATCGCCGAGCGCTTTGCCGACGATGCGGTCCTCGGCGAAGAGTTTGGTGAGCAGCATGGCACGACCGGCTTTCGCTGGATTCTCGACCCGATCGACGGCACCAAGAGCTTCGTCCACGGCGTCCCGCTCTATGGAACGCTGGTGGCCATCGAGTATGGCGGACGAAGCGTCGTGGGTGTGATCTACATTCCAGCCCTGGACGAGGGCGTGCACGCGCTGTCCGGCGACGGCTGCTGGCATCATCGCGGCGGCAATGAGCCGGCGCGAGCGCATGTGAACACAACCGCGCGGCTGGCCGATTCGCTCGTGCTATCCAGCGAGGTGCGCTATCCCACCCCCGGGCGGCAGCAGGCGCTGCTGAAGCTCGCCCAGTCGGCCCGGATCAACCGCACCTGGGGCGACTGCTACGGCTATTTGCTCGTCGCCACCGGCCGGGCCGAAGTGATGCTCGATCCGATCATGGGATTGTGGGACATCGCGCCGATGCAGCCGATTCTGGAAGAAGCCGGCGGCACACTCACCGACTGGCACGGCAAGCCGACGATCTACTCGGCCGAAGGCATTGCTACCAATGGCCGCGTGCTCGACGAAGTGCTGGCGATTTGCAAAGGCGCGTAGCGGAGAGATCTTATTCGCTTTTGCCCAGCGCCTTGGCCACGACGGCATCGAGCTCGGTCAGCCCCTGGTCGCGCTCAACTTCATAGGTGCCCACGTGGTAGTGGATGATTTTCCCCTCGGGACCGATCACCACGAACAGCGGCAGGCTCGCGCCGACGACCCGCGGATCGCCAAATGCACGGAGGAGTTCGCCACGATCCAGTAGCACCGGATAGCTGAGGTTCATGAACGACTTCAGCTTTCGCACGCTCCGCTGGGCCGCGCCGCGAGTCGACTCATCTCCTAGCCGCGAATTCACCGCCACGCCATAAAGCTGCAAGCCCGACGGGCGATGCCGCTGGTAGAGAAAATCGAGATAGCCGACCTGGCCGTAGGGCTCGCGTAGCGGTTCGTCGCGGTAGTCCCAAAAGTGCAGGACCGTAACTTGCCCCTTGAGGTCCTCTGTCTTCAGGGACTCGCCGCTCGAGCCGCGCAAGGCGAACTCCTCGACGGTTTTGCCTACAAACTTATCCTGAATGCCTGCCACGGCGTCGTTGCGTCCCGCCTGTAGTTCCAAGTCGCGGGCCGCGACCTTCGCCAGGCCGCCCAGTGGCGTGCCCTCGGCCGCCGCCAACAATTGCGGCAATTCACGCTTCAGCGTGGCCACCTGGTTTTCGTTCCAGACGATTTCCTGCACGCGCTCGGGCAGCTTGAGCTGGGCCGTCAGTGAGCTGATCGCGGCGAGCGCTGCTTCGACCTTGGCGAGGTTCGCCGGATCGAGGCTTTCGCTCGCCACTAGCTCCAGCCGCAACTTGTACTCATCACCCCGCCCCATGAACACGCGTTCTTCCAGGTCGAGCACCAGCGGGCTCTTCTGATCGACCCACAGCGTGCGCTTGGGGCCAAAGCCGTCGCGCACGCCAATCCGCCAGGCAGGCTTTTCACCGCGCTTGGCGGGGCGTTCGACTTGATATTGGAACTTGTCGACCTCAAAGGCACTCGTCGCGGTGAGCGGTTCGCTGTGCGTGAAGAACGGCCACAGGACGCTGACGACACTCTCGCCCTCGCCGCGATCGAACAGCAGCGCCGGTCCGGTCTGCGTGGTGCGATACGATTTGTCGAGACCCGCACGGCCGAAGCGGGCAGGCCAGGGGAAGGCGCCGCTGCCGTTTTCTTCGACGAGCCAGGCCACGTCCGAGCCTCCCTCGCCGCTCGCCAGCACCCACAGCGTCAGGTCGAACGCTTTCTGAGTGTTCGTGGCTTCATCGCCAGCCGCCACGACCGAGCCGCGATACGTGAGCTGCGTGCCCGCGGGAACGGAGACATCCGCCAGAGCCAGAGGCGCAAGGGCAACGGAAAGCAGAAGTGAGAGCATTGGATGAGTTCCAAGCATTTTCGTGGGGGAGGGTAGGGCGGCCGTTCAAGTTGACCCGCGGGGCGTCTTCCAAAACATCCCGGCTATTGTAGCCACGAGTTCCCAGCCGGGCGACTACCGGGCTGCCTGCTGCTTGCCGGGTTGCCTGCGCAAGCCGATGTCCGCTAAAATTCCACGTATGAGCCAGCTCCAAACCGTTGCAACATATCCGCAGGCGTTCCTGGCTCATGCCGCGAGAAATTACCTTGCCGAGCAAGGGATTCGCTCCTTCGTGGCCGATGAGTTCACGACCGATCAAAGCTGGTCGAACTACATCGAAGCCAAGCTTCAGGTCGCCGCCGAGGATGCAGAGCGGGCTGCCTCGCTGCTCGCGGCGGTGCAACTTACGCCGTAGCGGACGTTGTTTCGCTACTTGCCGCCGGCAACCTCGGGCGCAATTTCCGCGACGACCATCGTGTGGACGTCCAGCCGGGGGACGGTCACCGACCAGCCCTGTTCCGCTCGCGTAACGTCAAGGTCCTTGCTCCCCGGCTCCAGGTGCACGCGGGTAATCCGGTAGTGCGGCCCAAACGTCACCCGAATGTCGTGGATCGGCAGGGTCTCCTCGCGCAGCGGCACATCATCCACCGGTAGCGCATGCTGCGAGGTCGTGTTCACGTCGTTGAACAAGTGCACGACCAGTCGCTCGCCGTCGCGCACTTGCCGCATAACGGTCGAGTGTACGCACATCGGCGCTTCGACCGTGACCGGCACATGGTCGCCGGCGGCCCACTGGATGGCATGCTTGAGCGCCAGTCGCTGATAAGGATACGCGTACAGATAGTACGCGGCGTCGAGCCCGCCGGCGAAGTAGACCACGCGGCCTTCGCCGTACTGGTGCGTGATGACACCTGGTAGCGTCTCGGCGCCAGCCGTCTTGGTCCGCAGCGTGGCGATCGTTCGGGAGTCGGCTGCCGGCTCGACACGCACCGCTGGCCCCTTGAACGTCACGCTCTGCTCGCCGACGTAAGTTTTCATCCGCCCCTGGTTCAAGAGCGACGCCGGATCCTGCTGGAAGTCGAACACATTTTTCCGCTTCTCCCAATAGTCGGGCCCGATGCTCTTGGCGAAGTTCAGGTCGAGCTGCGGTTGGACCGCGCCGTCTCCGCTCGCCGGCAGCCCGCGATAGTGCACGCCCAAGACTTCGGCCAGGGCGAAGTCGTCGCGCGGATCGCCAAACTCGTTGAACAGTGATACGTCGAGACTCGCCACCAATCCGCCGCCCGCTTTGACATATGCCTCAATCGCCGCCACTTGGGTGTCGTCCAGGCAAGCCGTGTTCGGCAGGACGATCACCTTGTATCTGGCCAGATCTTCCGGCGTCAGGTTCCAATCGTTGATCACCGTCGTCGGCAGATGCTCCTCCACCGCGGTGCGAAACGTCCCAAACACGGCCGCCAGGTAACGCTCTTCGACCAAGCCACTCGAACGCCCATAGAAGTTACGCGTGTTGTCGCTCATCACCAGCCCGCACCACGGCTCGGGCTGCTTATGCGTCAGCCACGGCTTGCGGGCCTGCACGGCGTCCATCATCGCATACAGCTCGTCCTGCAGGTTCGCGGGCTGCGCGACCGCGATGCTCGGCGCCGCGCCATAGGTGAGCGCGAGCATCATTCGCCGTTCGATCTCGGTGGGCGGAAAACTGTCTTTGCCGTACGGGTTGCCGTGCGAGAGGATGTACGGCTCGCTGAACGCCACGCGATGATTCGTCACCGCCCAGATGTAAGCGTTCGCAAACGCCGGCACGATCGTCGTCCCGCGGTTCGTCTCGTCGAGCCAGAACTCCTGGTCGGGGGCATCCAGCAGCAGGTTCATCCGGGCCGGCATGTTGCGCGGAATGTCGCGAAAATGGCCGAACCGCCCGGCGTTCGTGGTCCAGGTGACGAGCGCGATCTGGGGATTGATCCCCTTGAGTCGCGATTGCATCCGGCGCACCAGGTCTTCCATCCTTCGATCGGCCCAGTGCTGATACCGTCGAAACGCCGGATCGTTCATGTCGAGATTGGGGATCTCCGCGCCCGTGTCTCGCCGGAAGTTTTCGCGGCAGTGCTGACAGTAACAGGAACCGCCGTAGTGCAGGCCATCGAAACTGAAGGCGTCGACTTGCGGAAACTCGGTGACGATCTCCGCGAGCACATCAATGAAGAAGTCGCCGTATGGACCCAGCAGGCAGAGCATCCCGCCGTGCGGAAATTGCTTGAGATCGATCGTGGGAATCTCGGTCGTGTTGGTCGCGATCCGCCGCCACTCGGGATGCTTCTCGTACACCTCGCCTTGCAAGCACGGCGGATAGACGCCCAGGATGCGCACGCCGACTTGTTCGTATTCGGCAATGTCTTTCGGCAGCCGATCCAGCGGCACGTGCGGACTACGACGTTCCAGCAGCTTGCTGTCGTAATAGGCGTAGAACGGATCGACGAAGCCCATCTCGCTGATCGTCACGCCATGTTTTGCAGCACGCTCACGAGCAGCGCTATCCATCACCGACAGCGTGTACCCGCAACCGATGGTGTCTTGCACCCAGCCCGGGATGCGAATCTCTCGGAACGGCTGTTTGTCGAACGGCTGGGCGAGGATCGTGCGATCGAAGATGTCGGGAGTGCTTGTTTGGGCCAGGGCCAGGGCGGAAAGCACACGCCAAACGACGAGACAGACAAACGCGATTCGCATGGTCGTACTACTCCAAGGGTGAATCACTCTGGGTGCGTTGTTCATCGATGGGAAACACGATGTTGTGTGGCCGCGGATCGAGATAGTAAATCTGAAAGCTCTCGAGAGCCGACATCAAACGCTGCACGGCTTTCCAATTGTCCTCTCCGAATTGCTCGCGCCCGCGACGATCGTGATACTCGAGCACGTCGTCCGAGAACTCCGGCGGCCGGTCGATCCGCACCTTGCCGAAGTCGATGATGAAAGGTGGATTCTGCATCAACTCCATCTCAACTACCATGAGTTCGTCATCGTAGTTGATTAACATCGGAATCCAGAACTCAGAGAGCTGGACGGGTCACACCATAGTCTTCCAGGCGCAAGTAGGTATCCCGCTCGTTGCAGTAACCGATGAAGTAATCGAAGACCTTGACCGCAGAATTTCGGTTCGTGCTCCATATACCGCGCCGTCTGTCCCCTGGCCGAGAAAATCGCCGAGCTTTACCTGCGGTGCCGTGCGGCTAAGATACTCTTGCGCTATCGCTATTTGTCGAGGACTTGCCATGGGTCTCCATCACGAGAACGGGTATTCCGCCAGCGTCGAAGGCTTCTTCGTCTTCAACGGAGAGCGGATTCGTGTGGCGAAATCCAGTCATTCTTACTTTTATGCGGTCGAGCCTCGCGACCTGCCAGCGGGTGTGGAAGGCGATTTGCTCGTCATCGTTGACGGCAATTCATCTTCGCGACGAGTTCGGTTGCCACTGGGAATGCAGGCCAATCAATTGCCCACTCAGTACGAAGTGGCCGCCCGCATCTAGGCACAGAAATCTACCCTTGTAGGGCGGGCGACTCAAACCAGCGGCTTGGTGGCATTTCACCGACTGCCGCCGCGCAACCGCTCGTGCCGGCGGCCCTTACCCTCGCCACTCCCGCTCCCAAACGAGCCTTGCGTGCCCACCTAAACTCGGTATACTGGCGGTTTTGCGATTTTTCACGGGTAGACCGTATAACGAAGGCGTTCGTCCGATGTCGAAGCAATGTGAAGTCTGTGGCAAGGCGCCCTCGCTGGGCAACCAGGTGACCATCCGCGGTAAGGCCAAATACCTGGGTGGCGTCGGCACCAAAGTGACCGGCATCTCGCGCCGCCAGTTCAAGCCCAACCTGCAGCGGGTGCACGTCACCACTGCCAACGGCACCAACAAGTCCATGCGCGTCTGCACCCAGTGCATCCGCAGCGGAGCTGTGACCAAGCGCATTCGCAACGCGCCGTTCAAGCTCCCCACCGCCAAAGCGGCCAAGGCTAGTTAGGGTTTAGGGGCTGGGGGCGAGGTCCAAAGAACCCGGTTCCTGGCGCGGCTCCAACCTGCCCTCAGGTCCGGGCCTCAGTTGTCTAACCCCTAAACTCCATCCCCTAACCCCTTGTCTCTCCCGTCATGCTCTCTCGCGCCGACGTCGAAAAGGTCTCCCTCCTCGCTCGGCTCGAGCTCACGCCCGAAGAGCTCGAGCGGATGACCGCGCAGATGGTCCAGATCGTGGGCTACGTCGAGCAACTGGCCGAGCTAAAGACTGACGACGTGCAGCCAATGGCGCACGCGCTGGAAGTGCACAACGTATTCGCCGCCGACGAAGTCCGGCCGAGCCTGCCTCGCGAGGCGGCCCTGGCGAACGCTCCGCACCACGACAAAGAGTTCTACCTGGTCCCCGCCGTGCTGGGCGAATAAACCATGTCCGTTCTTCGCCAAAGCGCCACGGAGCTGCTCGCCAAACTCAATGCCGGCGAAGTCACTTCGGTCCAGCTCACCCAGGCGCATCTCGACCAGATCAAACAGCACGACGGCCAGGTAAAGGCCTTTCTCCGCGTCGATCCCGCGGCCGCGCTGGCTCGGGCGAAAGAGATCGACGACCGCCGCAAGGCGAAGAAGCCGCTTGGTCTGCTCGGCGGCTTGCCCGTCGCGATCAAGGACCTGCTCTGCACCGAAGGCGAGACGACCACCTGCGGCTCGAAGATGCTCGAGCACTTCAAGCCGCCGTACGATGCCACGGTGATCAAGAAGCTCAAAGCGGCCGACGCGGTCCTGATCGGCAAGACCAACCTCGACGAATTCGCGATGGGCGGCTCGACCGAGAACTCGGCCTATCAGAAAACGGCCAACCCCTGGGACCTGGCGCGCACGCCGGGCGGTTCCAGCGGCGGCGCTGCGGCCTGCGTCGCGGCCGGCATGGCGCCCCTCTCCATCGGCACCGACACCGGCGGTTCCATTCGCCAGCCCGCAGCGCTCTGCGGTGTGACCGGTCTCAAGCCGACGTATGGCCGCGTCAGCCGGTTCGGGCTTGTGGCGTTCGCCAGCAGCTTGGATCAGATCGGCCCGCTCGCTCGCACGGCCGAAGACGCGGCCTTGTTGCTTGAGGTCCTCGCCGGTCACGATCCGCTCGACAGCACGTCGGTTGATGTGCCCGTGCCCAAGTACAGCGAAACCGTCAAGCAGCCGCTCAAGAATCTGCGCATTGGCCTGGTGCGCGAACACTTTGGCGAAGGGCTCGAGCCCGAGGTTGAAAAGGCGGTCCGCGACGCGGTCGAAGTTTACAAATCGCTCGGCGCCACGGTGAAAGACATCTCGCTGCCGCATGGCAAGTACGGCGTGGCGACGTACTACATCATCGCCCCCAGCGAAGCTTCGAGTAACCTGGCCCGGTACGATGGCGTGCACTACGGCCACCGCACCAACGAAAAGCAGATGGTCGCCGAGCTCGCTGATGAGCGGAACAAGCTCGTCGCCGCAGGCAAGACCGCCGCGGCCGAGGCGCTCGACAACCCGCTGGTCCGCATGTATCGCCGCAGCCGGGCCGAAGGGTTCGGCCCCGAAGTGAAACGCCGGATCATGCTCGGCACGTACGCCCTGAGCGCGGGCTACTACGACGCCTACTACCTCAAGGCGCTCAAGGTTCGTCGGCTGATTCGCCAGGACTACGACGTTGCCTTCAATGAAGTGGATCTGATTGTCGGCCCCGTAACGACGAGCCCCGCGTTCAAGCTGGGCGAAAAGGTCGATGACCCCTTGTCGATGTACCTCGTTGACCTGTACACCGTAAGCGCGAACCTGGCCGGCATCGGCGGAATTTCGATTCCCTGCGGCATGAGCCGCAACTTGCCGCTGGGGCTGCAGCTTCAGGCGCCGCCGTTCGAAGAAGAGCGGCTGCTCCGCGCGGCGCACATGTTTCAGCAGGCCACGGATTGGCATCAGCAGTTTCCGGCGATGGTTCCCAAAGCCTGAGTGCAAACGACGTGAGCGAACCCTACACGATCATCATCGGCCTTGAGGTGCACGTGCAGCTCGCCACACGCACCAAGCTGTTCTGCCGCTGCAGCACGAAGTTCGGCGCCCCGCCGAACACGCAGACCTGCCCGATCTGCATCGGCATGCCGGGCACGCTCCCGGTGATGAATCGCGAAGCATTCGCTCTCGGCCTGAAGACGGCCATCGCGCTCAACTGCCAGATCGCCAGGTTCACAAAGTGGGACCGCAAACAGTACTACTATCCGGATCTGCCCAAGGGCTACCAGATCAGTCAGTACGATCTGCCGTTCTCCCAGGATGGCCACCTCGAAATTAGCGACCCGAAAGGCCGCTTCAAGCCCAAGCGCATCGGCATCATCCGCGCGCACCTGGAAGAAGATGCCGGCAAGAGCATGCACGACGAGGTTTCCGGCCAGGCCGACAGCAAAATCGACCTGAACCGCACCGGCACGCCGCTTCTGGAGATTGTCAGCCAGCCGGACATGCGTTCGCCCGCCGAAGCCAAGGCTTACCTGCAGGAGCTCAAGCTGCTGCTCACCTACCTGGGCGTTTCCGACTGCAACATGCAGGAAGGCAGCCTGCGGGTGGATGCCAACATCAACCTGCACGTCGACACGCCCGAAGGCAAAGTCGCCACGCCGATCGTCGAAGTCAAGAACATGAACAGCTTCCGGGCGGTCGAACGGGCAATGGAGTACGAAGCCGTTCGCCACTGGGAAGTCTGGCAGGAAACTGGCCAGCGCCTGGGACAAGTCCCGAAGCAGACACGCGGCTGGGACGACACGGCGATGATCACCCGCGGTCAGCGTCACAAGGAAGAGTCGAGCGACTATCGCTACTTTCCCGATCCGGACCTGGTGCCGGTGGTGACGACCGACGAAGAACTGGCGGCGGTCAAATCCTCGCTCGGCGAACTGCCGGCTCAGATGCGAACGCGACTCGAAGCGAAGTACGGCATCAAGCCCTACGATAGCGATGTGCTGGTCAGTGCGGGGCAGGGGCTCGTTGACTACTATGTCGAGCTCGCGGACCTGGTGGGCGATGGCAAGCTGGCCAGCAACTGGGTCCAGCAGGACGTCATGCGCACGCTCAACGAGCAAAAGGTCGAGCCCGCGGCGTTCGCCATGCGGCCCAAGCAGCTGGGCGAGCTACTCACCGCGATTCAAAAAGGCGAGATCGACACCAGCCGCGCCCGCGAAGTGTTCCTCGAGATGGTCGCTTCCGGCAAGAGCGCGGCCGACGTGATGAAAGCCCAGGGGATTGAGAAGGTCGACGAAAGCGAACTCATCGCGCTCTGCCAAGAGCTGATCGCGGCCAATCCAAAGATCGTGGCCGACATTCAAGGCGGTAAGCCCCAAGCGGCAGGCAACCTGATCGGCCAAGCTAAGAAGAAAAACCCGAACATCAATCCGGGCCGTTTCCGCGAGCTGGTCGTCGAGCTCGTGGGCAAAATGTAGTCAGGCCGCGAGTCGCGCGGTTGCTGCGCGACCCGTCCTCGCGGGGCTATACTGCATTTCCGTGAGGAGCCGCGTTCTCTCCTCGCCCTCTGCTGGCCAGGCTGTGAATTCAAGATGTCGATGCGGCGCATCATCACGCTCACCACTGATTTTGGCGTCGGCAGCCCCTATGTGGCCGCCATGCGCGGCGTGATTCTCTCGATCAATCCCAACGCCGAGCTCATCGATATCTCACACGCCGTCCCGCCGCAGGACATCCGCGCCGGAGCGCTCACGCTCGCTCAGGCCACGCCCTGGTTCCCGCCCGATACGATTCACGTGGCCGTTGTCGACCCGGGCGTTGGCTCCGCGCGGCGGATCGTCTATGCGCGTTTCGGTCAGCAGCAGTTCGTCGCGCCCGACAATGGGCTATTAAGTTGTTTGGCGCTGCGGGAGCATCCCTCTACAATCATTGCGGTCGAGGAGCCCGGGTTCTGGTTGCCGCGGGTTTCGTCGACGTTCCACGGGCGCGACATCATGGCGCCCGTGGCGGCAAGGCTGAGCCTGGGGCTGGACCCCGCACAGCTGGGGCCGGTACTGGCGGACATCGAACGCTTGGATTGGACGGAGGCTCGCGTGGCCGGAAACAAAATCGAGGGCGCGGTCGAGTCGATCGACTCGTTCGGCAATCTGATCACGAATATCCCGGAAGACGCCCTGACGAAGGTCCCTCGTGGTGAGGAGGAAGTCGCGATTTTTTGCGACGAGCACGAGACGCGCGGCATCTTCCGCACCTACAGCGATCAGCCCGAGATGACGCTGATCGCGCTGGTCGGTTCGACGGGCCGACTGGAGCTGGCCATTGTGGGCGAGAACGCTTCGCTGATGTTGGGCGTCAAGGCCGGTACGCCGGTTAAAGTCACCTGGTAGCCGCCCAGCCTTGAGCGGCACAACAGGCGGAGGCGACATGTTGACCCCGGCAACGTCCACGAATCGCGAGCCTTCGCTCGACGAACTGCGCCAGTGGGATCGCGAGATCGTCTGGCACGCCTTCACGCAGATGGCTGAGTATGAGCCCCTGATCTTTGAACGCGCCGAGGGGTGCACGCTCACCGACGTCGAGGGGCGCCAGTACCTTGACGCCTGTGCCAGCGTGTGGTGCAACGTGCACGGCCACCGGCATCCGCGACTCGACGCGGCCCTGCGCGAGCAGCTCGACAAAGTGGCTCACGTCACATCACTCGGCTCGTCGAATCCTACGACGATCAAGCTGGCCAAGCGACTGACCGAAATCGCGCCTGCGGGGCTCGAGCATGTGTTCTTCTCCGACAGTGGCGCGACGGCCGTCGAAGTCGCGCTCAAAATGTCGCTGCAGTACTGGCGGCAGCGCACCGTTCCGCGGCCGAACAAGACGACTTATATCGCCCTGGCGGATGCCTACCACGGCGACACGCTCGGCAGCGTCAGCGTCGGTGGCGTGGCCCGCTTCCACGCGATGTTCGATCCGCTGCTGTTCCCCGTGCTGCGCGCTCCCGCTCCGGACACGTACCGCCTGCCGCCCGGCGTCACACGCGAGAACGCCTTGGCTCATTACGTGCGCCAGATGGAAGAACTGCTCGCCCGCGAGCACGAGCGCGTCGCGGCCGTCGTGATCGAACCCTTGATCCAGGCCGCCGCCGGCATGATCATGCACCCGCCGGGCTACCTGGCCGCGGTCCGCGAGCTGACGCAGAAGTACGACGTGCACCTGATCGCCGATGAAGTTGCCGTCGGCTTCGGCCGCACGGGTACCATGTTCGCCTGCCAGCAGGAACTCGTTACGCCGGACTTCCTTTGCCTGGCGAAGGGTCTCACCGGTGGCTACATGCCGGTCGCCGCGACGCTCACCACGACCGAAGTCTGGAACGCATTCCTCGGCGCCTATGCCCAGTCGAAAACCTTCTTTCACGGCCATACCTACGGCGGCAACCCATTGGGCTGCGCCGTGGGACTGGCGACGCTCGACGTGTTCGAAGAAGAGCAGACGCTGGCCAGGCTGCCGGAGAAGATCGAACGGCTGGCCGAGCATCTGGCACGCATCAGCCAGCATCCGCACGTCGGCGACGTCCGGCAACGCGGCCTGATCGGCGCCATCGAGCTGGTCCGCGATCGGCAGACGCGCGAGCCGTTCCCTTGGGAGCAAAAACGCGGGATGGCCGTGTGCGACTACGCGCGAGGGCAGGGGGTTCTGGCCCGACCACTCGGCAGTGTGCTGGTGATCTTCCCGCCGCTGTCGATCACACTCGCGGAGCTCGACCGCATCTGCACGACGCTTGAGGCCGGCATCGTGGCCGCGACGGAGTAAGTTTCGCCCGGCGTTACTGCGCGGTCGACTTGCTGCCTTTCGGAGAAGCGCCAATGGCCATGCCGTGCGGCAGCGGCCGAGCGGCGACGGCATAACCCAGCTCGTACAGTTCCTTCTTGAGCCGCGCGTATTCCGCGAAGCTGTCGGGATATGTCCAGATCGTGATCGTGTACGTGTCGGGCGACATGCGCGCTAGCGCGGCGCGAAACTCCGAGCCTTCGCGCAGAGCATCGTCAACCGGCTCGCCAAGCTGGCTGCTGGTAGGCAGGAACTCGACGAATGAGAGCTCGAATACCGAACCCTGGGCAACGTCACGCCTCGAGACTACATATCGCATGCGAAACCCTTCGATCGGTCCGATCATGTCGACCAGTTCGTTGCTGTTTCCCATCCGGCCGACCGCACTGCGCAGGATGCTCCGCAGTCGCGCGATAAGCAGGTCCATTGGCAGCACGGCGAGTCGCCCTCCCTTGAGCTGCAAGTGCGCTTCGTTGTCATCCACGGTCTTGCCCAGTGGCGTGGGATAGCTGGTGATCTGTACGATTTGCGGTGTCATCGCCTTCTCGACCATCTCACGTTCTGTATTGGCTTTTGCCAGCGCATCTTCGGCCAGGGCCAGATCGCGGTCGATGGCATACTGCGCGCCCTTTGTTTCGCCCAGTGTCTGCTGTTGTTTAGCAAGTTCCTGCTCCACGGCCGTGGTCAACGTCTGCAGTTGGCTCCGTTCGATCGCACGTACTTGAATTTCCTGCTGGACGCCCAGCATCTGGCCCTGTATCTCCTGTAAGTCACGCTCGAGCGACTGGGCTTCGTGACGAGCCTGAACGAACTCAGGGCTCGGCACCGCGGCCTGCGCAGGAACCGGCGCCAACTTGGCCCGCTCTCCCACGACCATCACCAGGATGATCAAGATCCCGACGATGTTCGTGATTACATCGAGAAAGGAGTCGGCGCCAACCGCCTCTTGATCGCTTGCTTGTCGTCGTGCCATGATGATCCCGGCCGAGAACTATCTCTGGTTGGTGGGGCGAACCGTCTGTTGCGTTGCGCGCCGCTGCACTTCGAGTCCGCTGTCGCTCAGCAACAGTTGTATGTCGTGGAACCGGTCGTCACCGCCGGGGAGTACTTCGACGACCAGCGTGGGCTTCCAGTACATGCCCCGCCCCGCCTTTCCCCAGCTCTCGGTCTGCGTCCAAATGCCCGAGATCAAATCATCGATCGCTGCTTCCGTTGAAGGACCCAGTGCAATTTCGTTCGCCGCCTGGCCACGCGATTCGGGTACGATCACGATTTTGTCGGCGGAACAGCGGACGAGAATCGGTCGCGTCGCGCCGATTGAGCCGACCTGGCTGCTTACGCCCCAGCCGCGACCGCGAGTCACCGCGATACTCTGAGTCGCCTTGGTTCGTGTTCCTAGCATCGATGGATTCGGCTGGTGATCGAGCGTCAAGCTCTCAGGCACATTGTGCCTGGCGACGTCCGGAACGTCGGTGCTCTGCTCGGGGTCTGCGGCGGAAGCGTTCGTCGCAGAGTGTGCCGAACCCGGCGAACCGCCAGCGGTGGACTTACTAGCACCAGCCATCAGGTGATAGTTGTTCTTGGATTCGGCTCCGGCCTGGCCACCGGGACGTGCAGCGGGATTTCCAGTCGGCGCGCGAGCATGCGCCGGCCCGCCGCCTACCGTCGCCGGTCCGACTCGAGTCTGGGGCACGCTTTCACCTCCGGCCGGGCCATCGAATTTCCCGTCTGGTCCGCCAGCGCTGCTGTATGGGCCGGTCTGGGGCTCTGCCCCGCCGAGGCTAGTTCCCGGTCCGCTCGTGCCGCCCGCCGTTCCATTCTGCATCTCGGCGAACTGGCGGCCTTCGATCGTGGCGCTACTATTTCCGGGCCGCATCTGGGGTCCGATTGTGCCTGGTTCGGCGTAGGGATCGCCTCCACCGGTGCCGGTTGGCGCGTATGCACTCAATGACGAGTCGGCCGAGCCGCTGAAACTGTCGTTGCCACTCGAAGCGAATTCGCCTCCTGTCCCGCGTGTGCCACTATCTCCGCGGCTCCAATTCTCAGGCTCTTCCCAGCCACCCAGGAAACTTCCGCCCGGGCCATCGCCCGTGCCGGGCACCTGGGCGATCCCGCCGTGTGACTTGGCGTGGAAGACGGGCTTGGAACGACCCTTTCGGAACTGCGGCGAGCTCGCAATATATTCTGCTAATCGCTTGCGCGCTTCGCTAACCACGGTCGCAGTAAGTTGCTTTAGCTCGGGATCGCTGGGCGGATACGACAAAGTCCAGTCGGCGCCGATCAATTCATAACCGAAATCGCTCCCCCAGGACTCCAATGCTGCCCGGGCGGCATAGTACGATGCTATCCCCTCGGGCCGCACGATCAATAGCGGGTAAGGTTCTTCTTGCAGGGTTCCACCGGGCGAAAGCTTGGCAAAGTACTCACGCTGAGCTCGCAGGCCTGCCGCCAGCGGATTACCGGGGCCGAAGTACCCAATAAAGTCTTCTGGAGAGAGTTCGATTCCCTCGGGTTGTAGCACGATCTTTTGTTCGCAGCATTCGATGTAGATCGGTCGCCGGTGCGTACCACTACGCCCGTCGAACGGCACGATCGAATAGTTGACAACCTCGTGCTTCCCCTTCTTGCGGGCTTCGTCGACCGCCGCACGCGTTTTGGCAAGTTCGTCCTGAACTCTAGCCAGTTCGGCATGGTTCTGTGTCTGTTCGTTGGCGTGGGAATTACCAGCCTTCTCAAGCTCGGCAACCGCGATTCTGAGCTGGTGAAACTTTTCTTCCAGCCGTCGCTGATGCTCTTCGATATGGCTGAGCTTCAAACGTTCCGCTTCCAGATCGGCTTGCGTCTTGGTGCGCGCTTCGCGCAAGTGCGTGGAACGCCAGCGGAAGTAGTCGGCATCAAGCTCATCCTGCTCATTTTGCGCGCGATTCTTGGCTTGGGCCGCTTTCTCAGCCTCTTGCCTGCCATGGCTGGCAAAGGCGTGCAACAGCACCACCAGCGCTCCCATCGTGCAGATCAGCACGGCGAGGAACGGGAAGAGTTGAATGCCCGCAGGTTTGGCACCTCCGCGCCTGCTCATGCCGCCTGGCCTTTTCGGGTGCCGCTGTTAAGATCAATCCGCGCGGCATCTGCCGGCGACAGCCGTGTGCTCAAGAGGCCGATGGCCGCCGAGAGCGAAATGACCGTCTCTTCGAAGTGCTGTGCGCCGGCCAGCGCCGAGAGGTTGCGATTCAATTCCGACTCGAGCCGGGCCACCTGATCCGACGCTCCGACCACTTGCGACAGCAGCTCTGTCTGGCGAGTCATTTCGCGTTGCTGGCTGGCCACGGCCGCGGCATTTTGCAGCAGGGCTTGCTGCACGCCTTGCCAATGCTCGCGGCTTTCGGCCGCGATCGCGCGTTCGGCGCTCGCCAGCGTCAGGGCGTGCTGTTCAACGCTCTGGTTCATGGCCCCGGCGAGCGAGGCTTCAATCACCTTGGCCGAGGCTTGCGTCTGCTGCGCCCACTGCTCGTACATCGCCCGCAGACTCTGTTGCCAGATTTCAGCCTGCCGGACCACCACCTTGTCGAGCGCGCCCAATACGTTTTCCGCGATCCGGCGCACGATGTTCACGTCCGGATCGGCCGAGGCGTCGGCGTCGGTAATGAATCGTCCCACAAGTTCCGCGTTGGCTCGCTCGTCGACCTGCGAGAGCAGTTGGCTCTCATAGCGTTCCACAAAGTACTTTACGAACATCAGCACGATCGACAGCGACAGCGACAGGGCCGTCGTGTCGAAGGCGACGCCCAGGCCGCTGGTCACGCCCGAAAGCGAGGCTTCCAGGGCCTTGGGGCTGAGATTGCCCACGGCGCCCGTGATGCCGATGATCGTGCCCAGGAAGCCCATGATCGGTACGGCCCAGACGACGAACCACACCAGGGCGTATGACGATTGCATGCGCCCCGCGTCGAGGTCCGAAAGGTAGCGAATCTCCTCGTCGAGCCCCGCGGCCGAGTTCTTGCGGTACACGAACTCGAGCGCCTCGCGCAGACGCCGCACCAGGTAACTGTCTTGCCAGGAATCGGGGAGTTTCGCGAGCCGCGCCAGCAGGTTCTCGCAATGGGCCACGTCCTGTCCGCCGGGCGGAATCGCATCCAGCATCGGCTCGGAGAGGATCTGCGACTGCCCGACGAGGTTGGTGACCTTTAGAAGGAGCGACGCCACGCCAATGCAGAACATCGCGACCGTGACGTACTCTGCCCAGTGGCCGGCAAAGTAACGGAGCACAAAGGCATGGGCACTGTAACCCGAGAGCAGCTCCGAGTTGCGACTGATTTCCAACGGGACATAGACGGCCAGCGTGGCAAGTCCGCCCCAGACGACTGGCGACCACACGATGGCCCGGGCGATTCGATTGACCTGGTTCACCCGACGCACTCCTTATTCTGTAGCAGCCCGCCCCGCGCAGGGCGGCCGATTGGCGACGTATCTGTTGCGCTGTCCTAAGAATCGGCGCAATCGCTACAGTTTATGAATGCAATCCGCGTGAAGTGCGGCCGCTGTCGGTCAGACGCCAGTGCTGCAGTCAGCCCGCGCAAAGCCAAAGATTTCGAGCCGCAGAAATTCTCTAACTGCCCGGCCTCACGCAACCGATAACACTTAGGTCGCAACGCACGACACAAAAAACGGGGCCAGGAACCTTTTCCAGAAAACGGCGCCAGGAAGCTTTATCGCGATATTCCCAGGGGGGATTAACCGTCCGGTGATGGCCCAACTCGGGCCTCCCGGACTGTTTTTATTGCTACCCCGTGTACGTCGCGAAGCATCGCGGCGTCTCCCACAAAATCGTCTCGACCACCGGAAAGCCCTGGCTCCGGGCATAGTCGAAGATCAGCTTGGCGATGTTTTCCGCCGTGGGATTCGTGTCGACCAGATAGAGCGGCTCGCCCAGCTTCTCGAGCGCCGTTCGCGCCGGATCATCACGATGCAGGATCATCCGATGATCGAGATTCTCATCGATCCAGTTGCTCACGACCCGTTTGATCTCCGAAAAGTCCATCACCATGCCGAGATCGTCGAGCGCAGCGGACTCGATGGCAATCACGGCCCGGCCGTTATGCCCGTGGAGATTGCGGCACTTGCCGGCGTAATTCAGCAGCCGGTGGCCGTAACAGAAGTCGATTTCGCGAGTGACTCGAAACATTCGGGGCGTGCCTGCTTGTGGAGATTGGACTGTTCTTGCTCGGTGAGCTTGGCTTAGTGAATGGTCGCGGCTAGCGGCTGTTCGGCGACATAATGCGTGTGGTCGGGTATCTCGGCGATGCGAAATGCCTGCCGCCTCTCGGCGCACTTGTTACAGCGGCCGCAATGCTCGCCCCCGACTGGAGAGAGGCATGAAAAAGTCCACTCCAGCGGCAGCTCGCGGCCAAGCTGCATCACCTGCCGTTTGCTCAAGTGGCTCAGCGGACGGACGAGCTCCACGTGGCCCGAAACCGCCCGGTCCATGGCTGCCTGAAAAGTGCGGAAGAACTCGTCGGTCGAATCGGCAAACGGATTGCTCGCCAGCGCCCCCAGCGCTAACTGGCTGACCCCGTGCAGCTGGCACCAGACCTGGGCCTTCACGAGCAGCAGCGGGTTATGTCCGGGCAGGTAAACGTTTTCGTCCGGCTCCGCGGCGCCCGGCACGGAGCGACCTGTGATGCTCCAGTGATCTGCGTACAGGTCCGCTAGCGGCATCTGCAAGACGACCAGTGGCTCGAGCCGGGGGTGTTCGATGGCTGCCAGAAAGCGTTTCGCCGCTTGCAATTCAGCGGGCTGCCAGTGCCACTGGCAGTCCATGGCCAGCGGCCATACTCGCCGGCCGGTCGCCAGCAGTTGGCCCACCAGCACGGCGCTATCCAGCCCACCGCTGAACAGCACGGCAATGTCTTTGTCTTTTCGCACTCCGTCTGCGATCACGTGGTCCTCATTCCCGTTGGAGAGCCGAGCGCCTTTGTGGAGACCGAGCAGCTTCGTGCAAGCCGAGTAATGTCCGCCAGCGGCCACCCTCGCAGCCGGCCCGCGAGGAAATTGTAGAACCTTGGCCAGTCGTTCGGGAGTGGCCGGTGAGACACCCTTTGGCTTTGTCGAGGGATTCTTTTGCTGCGCGAAATCGCCGAGGGCTGGCACCCGGAACGGCCGGAACGCAGTTGATCTTGCTTTCCAGCGGGCATGGGCCTACAGTGCCGCCCTAATTTTCCCGTCGTACGAAGGTCCGTTCGGACACCTGGGCTTCCGCAAGATACTTGTCTCCAAACTGCGGCGTTTTTCGCCCGCGGTAGGGGCTGCAAGGATTCTGCGGGTTTTGACTCCTGCGGAGGTCGCCCGGCGAATGTCGGGGCGTCGACGCATCTGCTTATGAGATAACGAGCTAACGCGCGAGACGGCACCCGGTTGTGAGCGGATTTTGGTTGAATTGGCAGCTCCGGCTTTTACAATGAATACAGTTCGCCCGGACTGCCGCAAACCTCCTAAAGTGAAAGGTCACTTATGAGAATGGTGGTGGTCGGTCTGGGTGCAATTGCAACTCTTGGTGTCGCGGCTTTAGTCATGGCCGCGGGTCCTGGCGAAGCCTTGCCCGCGGGAATTCCGGGTACTACTGCTGTCGGCGGCGAGGGGCTGATCGCCCTATCGGCAACGTCAGGCGGCCAGCACCAGCAAGTGACTGTGATCGATCCTGCGACCCGCGCGATGAGTGTTTATCACATCTCGCTGGCGACCGGAGAGGTTACGCTCAAAAGCGTCCGCCGCATCCACTGGGATTTGCAGATGAACGAGTTTAATGCGACACATCCGCTGCCGGGTGAGATTCGCTCGATGATCGAGCAGTAAACCCGGCGGCTGGCGATTCACGGATTCGGTACCGCAAGGAGGCCGGGAACGAGAAACGCAACCACTATTTGCGATGATCGAGAGGCGACGCGCCTCGCGGTTATTCGCACCGGCAGCGCGCTGCGGATCACGCGCGCTGCACGGTAACGGGAACACGACTTATAATGGCCACGCGCAAGTTCATCACGCTTGAAGAAGCGGCGAGCATGTTGGGCGTTTCCACCGACACCGTGAGCGAAATGCGCGACCGTGGCAAGATCCACGGCTATCGCGACGGTGGCAGTTGGAAATTCAAGCCCGAGGAAATCGAACGTGCGATCGCCGATCGCGATTCCGCCGAGGAAGAAGGCGACTATGCCGAGGTGAACGAAGACCCCGATTCGATCCTGCTCAGCGAAGTCGAACTGGGCCAATCGGACGAAAGCACCTCGAGCACGATCATTGGCGGCAAGCCCAGCCGCAACCCGGCCGAAAGCGACATTACACTCGCCCCGGATAGCGCCATCGACATTCAGCTCAAACAGCCCAAGGGCGATAGCAGCCTCGATCTCGACTCGGCCCTGACGCTGGAGCCCAGCAGCGGTTCGGACGTGCTCGATATTGGCTCCGGACTACAGGAGGGCTCGGGCGCAAAGAGTGGCTCGGGCCTTGGCTCCGGTCTTAGCCCAATGTTCGATGATCTCGATACGCTCGATCTCGACCTGCCAAGCGCCGCCGATAGCGGCATTAGTTCCAAGATCTTGATGGATGTGCCCCCGGCCGATGGGCCCGGCGCCAGCAAGACGGTCATCGGCGCGGGCCGTTCCGCGGAAGGCTCCGGCCTGGGGCTCGCCAACGAAGATGAACTCGCCCTGGGCGAAGCCGCGGCCGATGATGAAATCCTGCTCGACGTCGATGCCGGCGGTTCGGCCATCGATCTGGCCGAGGACGTGGATGACGATCTCGTGCTGGGCGGCAGTTCGCACGGTGACATCTCGCGCACCGGTGATAGCGGTATCTCGCTCTTGAACCCGTCCGACAGCGGGCTCTCGCTCGAATCGGCTCCCATGGAACTTGGCGGCTCGGGGATCGTCGATTCGCTCAACCTGGGTGATGACGACCTGCTGCTCGATGAAGAGTCGCCCGCCGCGGCGGGCGCGGACGGAGGCATTTCCGGCATCGGCGACCTGGGTGTCGAAGCCGCGGACGATCAATCGGACGACGACTTCCTGCTCACCCCGCTCGAAGAAGGCGCGGCCGAAGAGTCGGACAGCGGTTCGCAAGTCATCGCCCTTGATGACGACGTGGAGTTTGAAGAAGCCGGCGTGGGCGCGCTCGATGACGGCGGCGGCGGTGGTCTGCTTGAAGATGATCTGGGCGAAGGCTTTGGCGGCGGCGCGGCGCTCGGTGCCGAGGCACTTTCGGCCGCGCCCGCCCGGGGCATGGCGCCGGCGGCTGCCGGAGCCCCGATGATGGCCGCCGCGCCCGAAGCCCCGTTCAGTTTGTGGAACGTGCTCAGTCTGGCCTTGTGCTCGGTGCTTCTCTTGATGTGCGGGATGTTCACGTTCGACTTGCTCCGCAACATGTGGAGTTGGAACGAAGCCTATAGCGTTAACAGCAGCATGATGGATATGGTGCTGAGTTGGTTTGAAGGTTAAACGAATAAACTGCCGGCCGAGGCTCGCGTAGCCGCCGGACTCAAAATACGTTGATTCGAAAGGAGTCGAATCGATGCACCTAACACATTGCCACATTCGTGCCCTGCCTGTGTTGCTGGCAACATGCGCTGCTGTGGCACTCTCTGGCGCCGGCTGCTCCAGTTCCAATACGCAGACCGCGACGCTGCAATCGCAAAACCGAATCCTCACCGAGCAGAACCGCGCGCAGCTTGCCGAGATTCAGAATCTGAAGATTCACAACCGGCAAACCGAGGACAAGCTCATCCAGGCTGAGCGAGAACTCGCGCAACTCGACGCGAGCCGCCGGCTGGCCGGCAATCAACTCCCCGTCGGCATGAGCACCCGGCTGGCCGCCCTCGCCGAGCGCTACCCGTTTCTGCAATACGATCCGCAGACGGGCATCAGCAAGCTCGACACCGACGTGCTGTTCGATTCCGGCCAGGCGGATCTGAAGCCTAGCGCTGACCAGGCCCTGGCCGAGATTGCCGAGATCTTTACCGCGCCTGACGGACGTGAGTTCAAGCTGATGGTCGTCGGCCATGCCGATGCGCAAGCCATTCGCGGCGAAGAGCTCCGCTCGCGCTACCCCAGCAACTGGCACTTGAGCGCCGGTCGCGCGCTGGCCGTCGCCGATTGGCTGCGCCAGAGCGGAATTCCCGAATCGCGGATGGGCGTGGCGGGCTTCGGGCAGCATCAGCCCATCGCCAGCAATGACTCGGACGACACCCGCAGCCGCAATCGCCGCGTCGAGATCTACGTCCTCGGCCCGGAAACGCCGCTCGTGGGCTGGGCTGATACGTCGGGAAGGTTCTATCGCTAGCGCGGTGGCTATGCCACGGGCGTCACGATCTCAATCAGCTCCACCGCCGGCTCACCGTCGAAGTGAATGATCGCCGTCCGGCCGTAGGTGAACTGGCCCGGCTGCATGCCAAACAGCTTCACAAGGTCGGGACCAGGAGTGATGCGGTAGAGCCGCGTCAGATGCACTTCGCGCAGCACGTTGTGCTCGATCAGGATGCGGCCCAGCGGCGTGCCGCGGCTTTCAATCTCGCGCCGCACCGCGGGATTCACGCAGCGGAAATCCAGCCGCATGATCCCGAACTGAACCACTTGCCCGTCTCCCTGCCGCGTGAGCAGGATCTTGCGCGAATAGTGATCGCCATCGAGCCGGCTTTCCAGCACGCGAACGTCCACCTTGTCGTTGTGGAACCGCTCGACCGTGACCGTCATGTGGCTGTCGTGGGCCAGCAGCATTCGATAGTCGCGCGCAAGGTCCTGCGAAGCGACTTCCTCGAATTGTCCCAGGTCTTCCGGCCGCGGGTAGAAAAGTGCGATCAATGTATCGAGATCAGGCGTCACGGCGCGGGAATCACTCACGACGGGCGGGCCTCCAGGCGGGACACTGCGGGGCAGGCGTGCCACCATTCTACGCGCCACGCCGCAGAACTCCAAAACCGCCAGGGCACGATCTCGCGCAGGTGCGCAAGTCTCTGGTCGAGCTGTCAGTCGGCTGCCAAGGCCGGCCGCACTACGGCTCACCCCGTGCTGAGCTTCGGCGTTCACCGCTGTGGCAGGCTGTTTTAGGGCTGTGAGGCGTGCATCACGGGCTGCGCCGTCTTGGCTGCCAGCGCCCTGCGAGCCGCGGGCCCCAATGCCCCCACGGTCCACACGAGCGGGTACAACCGTTCGTAGTACCACACTTTGCCGAAGTACCGCCCCAGCGGCGCGCACTCCGAATGCCGGTTCGCTTCGACGGCATCGGCGAGCCAGTGCATGGCACGCATCGCGGCGTCAATTTGCGGCTGAGCATCGCCGCAAGCGTACAAAGCCTGCGCCGCAAGCGCGGTCTCTTCAACACTGGCCGGGCCGCTTTTCACGTCCGCGCCAAAGCTGCCGTCCGCGCGCTGATTGACGGTCAGCCAGTCGAGCGCCCGCCGCGCGGCGAATAAATCCATTCGCCCCAGGTCGCGAAGCGCGAGCAGCACCTGTGCGGTGCCGTAGACGGGGTTTTCTCCTGCTGCACGATGCGGATTGCCGAACCGCAATGGAATCCACGATCCATCGCGCGCCTGCGTCGCCACAAGGTGCCGCAATCCCGCGTCGAGGGCCCCGCTGATTCGGCGATCGAGGTCTGTTCGCCGTGTTTCAGTAAGCGAGGCATCGGATAGCACGCTCTGCTGCCAGGCCTTGATTGCTCGCAGCGCTCGCGCGGTCATGTCGGCCCCGCTCGTGTCGAACGGCAATCCGCCGGAGCCGCGGCCGAACAACGGCCAGCCACCATCGGAGTTCTGCAGCGCCAGCAGAAAGTTCACGCCGGCCTGGGCCGCACCGACGATCTCCTCCGTGCGAATGCCAGCGTCGAATGCGGCCCGCAGGGCAATCAGCGCGCTCGCCGTGTCGTCACTGTTGGGCACTCCTCCGGGCAGATCGGTCCAGGCCCAGCCGCCAATCTCTACGCCACTGGCGTCACGCGTGCGAAGCTGGCAGCTCAGCAGCCAATTCCAACATTGCGATTCGCGGGGATCTTCACCCGCCGCGGCCAGCGCGCCGGCGGCCAGCGTCGTGTTCCAGATCGCCAGGTTCGCACATAGCGGCCAACTGCCGTCGGGCCGCACCCCTGCGAGCAAAAACTCCACGCCGCGGCGAACGACCACATTATCCGCGCGATTGATTGCCGCCAGGCACATGACCACGAAACTCGTGAGCGGCGTCGATTCCAGAAATCCACCGCTCGAAGGCTGCTGCTCTTCCAGCTTCACCAGGCTCGATTCGCAAGTCGCGTCGCGCAAGATGCGCGCGATCGGATTGGCCGGCTTGCGGTAAAAATGTCGGGCTTGCCCTACCGCCACCAGCATCGGAATCGAATAGCCCGCCAGGGGCAAGCGCAGGAGCTTGGCCAACTGCCACGGCAGGCGTGTGGCCTCAAACGGCAGCGCCGGTACTTGTTTCCAATCCACGAGTCCGGCCAGCGCGTAGTTCGCGAGCACCGGCGCGGCGAGCGTTTTGCCGTAGCGTTGCTTGAGTCCTTTCACGCCGCCTTGCGCGGCGATGTAGGCGTCGGCTCGCTCCAAGAGACCCGGATGTCCGGCGGGCGTGCAGGTCAGCGCGAAGGCGGCGCGGACAACCATCGTGGCGGCAATGTTCGACGGGCTCAGGTCGGTGTCGCCCCAGCCGCCGTCAGTGTTTTGATGTTTGGCGAGCCAACGCAGGCTGCCGATGATAAGTTCACTCAGCGCGCATTCGCGCTGCTCGTCGACAATCCGTCCGCCCGCCAGTGGCGCATGGCGATCCACTATCGCCAAGGCGCTGATCGCGGTGGCAGTCGAGAGAGGTGAACTGGAGACACGGCCGATCCAATGTCCGTCGGCAGTGCTTTCTGCAAGTAAGTCGCATCGGGCCGTTGCATAGGCGGCCAGAAGGCGGTCGGGATCGACCATCGGGTGTCATGCCCTCGGTGGACAAAAGCGGTTCGAAGTGGTTCCGGCCATCGACAGCGGGACAGGCGGCGCGATTTCCTTCGCGCTCGCGGTTGCCCGCTGGGCCAGAGCGAACCGTGAGAGTTCAATTGTATTCAGCCGCAGCCTGCAATGTCGAGACTTCGCTGCGGGCCACCCCCAGCAGGACGGACATCCCTCAGCCTCCCGGGGATTTTCTCAGAGAACGGCATTCCTAAGCGCAAGTGTTTACGCTGCTTCACCAAACGAAAAAGGCCCTGCATGGGTTGGCACGCCATGCAGGGCCAAACGCGCAAGATGGGCTAATGCGCGTTGACGGTCCAAATTGTGCCGTTGGTTACTTCTGGGCGACCGATGTCCCCTCCGTCATCAGCCGGACGACCTGCTCCAGCAACTTCACGGCCTCGGGCGGAAACGCTTCGGCCTCGGCACTCCAGAAGTTCACGGTCGCGCGTCGGCCATCCAGCATCACGGGAATGTGCATGCTGGACCGAATGTCCTTCCGCGACATGCCCGACATGATCGAGCCCTTGGTCTCGGCCAGGCTGGGGTTTACCACGGTCTTGTCTCCCGCGGCATACTCGGCCAGCGACTGTCCTTTGATACGCACAACCGTCGATTGGCTTTCCAGCGACGAACGCACGCCGAGTCGCTGCTCCATGTGAGCCAGTCGCAGCCGATCACCATCGATGACCGTGACGCACATCCGGTCCAGTTGCGGGACCAGTTCAAACAGTTGCAGCACGAAAGGCTCGAAGTTCTTCTCCGAATCGAGAGCCCCGGCCGCCTGAACTTTCAGGTCATTGGTCAGAATGGCGGTGTCCGCCGTGGCGAGGAACTCCTTCACGCGCGTCGACTCGGCTCCTGGCGGCTGCGTCAGGTCCTGATCGGCCAGCGCCATCTCGAACCAGCCGAACATCATCTCTTCCCAGGTCTGCTCACCCCAGCCCACCTCGACCGTGGGATCGGGATTCGCCAGGTTGTCTTCCGAGTTGTCGAAATGCGCCACGCAGTGCATCCGCGTGCCGCGCGGCAGATACTTTGGCTCGGCCAGCTCATAGGTCGTCTGCCAGCCGAAGTCGTAACCGGGAATCCAGAGGATCGTCTCGGTCTTGCCGTCCGGATAGATCAGGTCGTAGCGGAAGTCCTTGCCGCGGACGTGCATGTGCGGCGAGACCGTCAGCAGCAGCGAGTTGTGGCGGAAGTGATAGTCCGCTTCCACCTTGTGATTGTCCGCGTGCGGCGGAATCTTGAACGTGAAGCTCGCCGCGTTCTGCACGGCAACTTCCTTCTTGACCGTCTTGGGATCGGCGAACACAAAGCCCGCGTAGCTGCGGTCCGGCTGCTTGGCGCCATTGGCCGTGTAGTGCATCTCGAACAGCAGCTTTGTCCCCTTCTGCACAAATCGGGCATAACCCTCGGGCAGCGGTTCTTGCCGTAGCCCCGGAGCGAACGCTCCCAGCCAATTCGAGCGCAGCCGGCCAGCCTGACCCGTCGGCGCGACGCCCGGCGGAACCAGGTACACGATGATGTGATGCACCACCGCAGGATTCCCCGGCACGCACTCCAAGGCCGCAATCCACTTGTCTTCGGTCCAGCCTGGGTCGACCACGAACCGCTGGTACTCGATCGTACCGCTGGCCGGAACTTCATAGGGCTCGTCGGCCATGTAGATCACCTGGTCGGGCTGGGGAATCTGCCAGCCTTCCGGGAACACTGGCGTTGGCGGCAGATCTTTCGGATCCCCCTCGGGAGCGCCGTTGTCGACCCAGGTAAAGATCAATTCTTTCTCTTTGTCCGTAAGCCGGGCGTCGTTCTTGAAGTGACCCACCGACGGATCGGCATGCCAGGGGGGCATCCGCCGCTCGGCCACCACTTCGCGAATCATCTCCGCCCAACCCACGCACTGTTCGTAGGTATTCATCGGGAAGGGGCCAATCTGCCCCTCGCGATGGCAGGCCACGCAGTTGGCGTTGAAGATCGGTGCGATGTCCTTGGTGAACGTCACGGCGCTATCGGCGACCGGCTCCTTCACGCGGCCGATGTGGCAACCCTGTGCGAGTGTCACCGGTTCACTCACGGGCTTGCCGGCCAGCAGCTCGTCAATTGCAACCGCCAGATCGCGGCGGTTCGGTTCGTTCCGCTGATAGGCGATGCCGTTTCCCTGGAAGCCGAACTGATCGTCCACGCGGCCCCAATAGCGAATCACGCGATCACTATCCAGCACGAAGATTTCGGGTGTGCGAATCGCCCCGAACTGATCGGCGATCACGTTGTTCACGTCCTTCAGCACGGGAAATTTGATCCCGTGCCGGCGAGCGTAATGCTCGAGCTCCGCGATCGAATCCTGCTGGTTGGCGTCCACTACCAGGAACGCCACGGCCTTGTCGGCAAACTCATCGGCCATCGCGGCGAGCCGCGGACCGTAGAGTTTTGCCAGCGGGCACTCGGTGCCCATGAATGCCACGACAACCAGCTTCTTGTCCGCGAAGTCCGCGAGCTTGTGCTCACGACCGTCAAAGTCGTTGGCCGTGAAGCCCTCGATCTTGCGGCCTATCGGGGAATCCTGCGGACTCTCCGCGCGCAGCCCCGCACACGGAAGCGTCACTAAGGCGAACGCCAATCCTGCCAACCAGAGAAACCGCATGCCCATCAGTCGATCCTCCGTTTGCCCTCATCTGGGAGGGCGGGTGTTTTGCGCCCGATTCGTTTGCAGTCCTGGCAAGTGTCCGGTCGGGCAGCCGGCGCGCGTGAATGGGTCGCGGCATGATGCAATTTGTATACCCGTGTTGTAAGTCCGCAACTTGCAAGGGGTAGACGCAAGCAAGCGCTGTGCGGCGTGCCAGAGCGGCGCGCGCGGTGCACGCACCAGATGGGCGGAAAGGGCACGGAAATACGCTGGGGCTACCACATAAACGTCAGCCCCGGGTACGACTGGCGAGCCAGATCAGCGGTCCGATTAGGCCCACCAAAGCCGCAAGAAAGATGACGAGTTTAGTCGCCGGGAATACGGTGAGAGCCAGCACCACGGCCAGCGGCGTCGTCATTAGGGGCACCGTAGTGAGCAGGACCGGAGGTAGAGGGATGCGCTGCCGCACTTTGCCGGTAGACGACTTTGAGTCTGACATTGCCCGCCTCGCGTTGTCGGAACGGAACCCTAATGGCATACAGACCCTCTACAAGAATCGTACCAATTTCGCGAGATGCCTGTGAATCAGGCGTGGCCGATGGCCCGGTTGCGACAAAACACCCGCCCGCCGATAATGAGCCGCTTTGCACACCCCCAGCTTCAGCTTTTACTGCTTTGGGAGATTTTGCCGTTATGTCGCTTTTGGTTGTTGGCAGCGTGGCTTTGGATAGCGTCGAGACCCCCACCGACAAGCGCGACAACGTGCTCGGCGGCTCCGCCGTGTTCTTCTCCTATGCCGCCAGCTACTTCACCGACGTCCGCCTCGTCGGCGTCGTCGGCGAAGACTGGCCCAGCGAACATACCGAGCTCCTCAAAAAGCAGAAGATCGACGTCTCGGGCCTGCAGGTCATCCCCGGCGCGAAGACCTTCCGCTGGCGCGGCAAGTACCAGCCGAACATGAACGACCGTGAAACGCTCGAAATTCACCTCAACGTGTTTGAGAAGTTCGACCCGCAGATTCCCGCCAGCTATCAGGATTGCCAGTTCCTGTTCCTGGCGAACGGCACGCCCACGCTCCAGATGCATGTCCTCGAGCAGCTTCCCAACGCGAAGCTGGTCGTGGCCGACACGATGGACCTCTGGATCAACATCCAGAACGACGAACTCAAAGCCCTCATGAAGCGGCTCGACGGCCTCGTGCTCAACGACTCCGAGGCCAAGCTCCTCACCGGCGATGAAAACCTCGTCCGCGCGGGTCACAAGGTCCGCGAGATGGGTCCCAAGTTCGTCGTCATCAAGAAGGGCGAACACGGGGCGATGTTCTTTAGCAAGGACGAAACCTATGTGATGCCTGCCTATCCCACGCCCGACGTCATCGACCCGACCGGCGCCGGCGACAGCTTCGCGGGCGGCATGATGGGCTACCTCGCTTCCAAGAAAGAAGCCACGCCACAAACGCTGAAGGAAGCCTTGGCCTACGGCACGATCGTGGCCAGCTACAACGTCGAGGACTTCAGCCTTGAGCGGATGAAGCAGATCGGCCGCCCCGAACTCGAATCGCGGATGAAGGATTACCGGCGGATGCTGTCGTTCTAGCTCTTCGTAACCCGACGCGTGAGCGAGGATTTTTATTCCGGTGGTCGTGACAACCTGATGTCAGTGAGCCTGGTGGCCCAATAGGGTTCAAGGGGACATTGGCGCGAAGGAATGTTTTGATGTCATTTGGCGGTTGACCTGATCCACCTTGTTGCTGCGCAACACCGACAAGGCGTTGTCGGTGCTACCCGATCTTCACTTTCAGTCGCTTCGCCCGCGTATAATCCACTTCGCACCCCATGTCCGAAACCCTTCGCACCTTTGTCGCCGTCGAAATCCCGCTCGAAGTGCGCGACCGCGCGCGGCGCGTGATCGCGGCTCTCGACACCACGCCGGCCAAGGTCAAATGGGTCGAGCCGCAAAACCTCCACTGGACTCTCAAGTTTCTGGGCGAAGTGGACATCGTCGACACGCCCGCCGTCTGCGAAGCGGTCCGCCGCGCGGCGGAACCCCTGGCCGCTTTTGACCTTGGTGTCTGGGGCGTCGGAGCTTTTCCCGACATCACTCGCCCGCGCACCGTGTGGCTGGGCGTGGACGAAGGGGGCGAGGCAATGATCGAGTTGCACGACGCCATCGAGTTCGAGCTCTCGAAGCTCGGCTACCGGCCCGAGAACCGCCGGTTCCGCCCCCACCTGACCATCGGCCGCGTGCGGCAGAGCCCCGAGGGGATCCCAGCGCTGGGAGCCCTGATCGAGCAGCATGCCGAATTTGACGGCGGCGTGACCATGATCGACGAGGTGGTCGTCTTTTCCAGCGAGCTCCATCGCGACGGTCCCACCTACGAGCCGCTCTCCCATGTCGAACTCAAGGGGCATTAGGAAGGTCTCACTCACGCGTCGCGTTAGGATTCTGCCGCTTGCGTGCTCCGTCATAACCCGACCTGTGCTTGGAGACCGCCCCGCCGCAGGATTTTGGCTCCTCTTGTGTTTTGTGTCTTCTCGGCCTTAGGCCGGCAACATGCCAGCCCCGGGCCGCCCGGGGTATCGTTCCAATCAGTCCATCCAGCCCTGAAGGGCGACACTTGTTTTCAGGCATGGGTCGGCCAGAGAGGTTCTGCCCCTACAGGGCGAGCTGCAATTCAGGCGGGGCCTATTTCTTTCCCCGGGCGATGCCCGTGGCTGACATGTTGCACGCCTTCGGCGTAAAGAGCCTGATTGGCCTTTCGAGGTCGAACATGTACGGGCAAGCCGGCCCAGTCCCCTCCCGCCCGGTTGTACTTTTTTTGAACTCGGCGGCTATAATCGAATGAGGAAAGTTGGCGGCCATCCAGACGGTGCGAGCCGTGCCTCTTAACCTGCCCGAGGCACTGAGTTTACGTTGAATCCCTCCCCCCGCGTGCTCGCTGCTGGCCATCCGCTCTGCTTTCCCACGCCGCGTTAGGCTGACGAACGTTTTTCCGCGCCTCGGGCTACACGCCGGCGGCCACACTTCCAACGAGATAAACGAGCGCTGATGTTTTTCCTCCGCCAAGTGACTCTTGTGGCGATCGGCTGCCTGGCCATTGTTGGCTGCAGCGACAAGCCGCCGATCACCAGCTACACCGTCAAAAAACCCGAGCCGCTGCCGGCGATGCCCAATCCGCACGATGCAGGCTTGCCCAAGACGCTCCCCGGCCAGGATGCTCCGCCGCCCACCGGCGAACCGACCGATCGTACGCTGGCCGTGATCGTGCCCACCACGCCGCAAGGCTGGTTCTTCAAACTCACCGGTCCGGAGGCTGCCGTCGCCGCCGTCGAACCGGCGTTCAATGATTTTCTCAAGACCGTCAAGTTTGCCGATGGCCAGCCCACCTGGACACTGCCCGAGGGCTGGCAACAGCAGCCGGGCAACGCCTTCCGTTTCGCGACGCTGGTGATTCCCGGCGAGGGGAAGCCGCTCGAGCTCACCGTCTCTGGCCTGCCGAATTCCGGCAGCGACAACGTTGCGTACGTCTTGCAGAATGTGAACCGCTGGCGTGGGCAACTTCAGCTTGCTTCCATCGCGGCCGATGCACTCGCGACCGAGACCAAGACGATCGACGTCGGCGGCACCAGCTCGACGCTCGTGAACCTGGCCGGCCATGCGGCGGCGGGCGGCATGCAACCACCTTTTGCGTCTGGAGCTCCGAATGGCAACTGATGCCCCCGAACAGGAAGCGCTGACGATTCGCGACGTTGACGAACAGCGTGCCGCGCGCCGCGTGCGCAAGGTGGCCAGCGACGCGCCGCTGCTCAAGTGGCTGATGCCGCTGGCGTCGCTGAAGCTGACGATCGTGCTGTTCGTGGCCGCGATCTTCCTGGTCTTTGCCGGTACATTGGCCCAGGTCGACAAAGACATCTGGGAAGTCGTAAAGCTCTACTTCCGCACGTACGTCGCCTGGATCGACTTCCAGATCTTCTTCCCGCCCGCCTTCACCGGTGAGCGCTGGGAAGTGCCCGGCGGGTTCTATTTCCCCGGCGGCTTCACGATCGGCGCCTTGATGTTCGTGAACCTGATTGCCGCCCACGCCCTGCGTTTCAAGATTCAGGCTCGCGGCATGCGCCTCTGGGCCGGCCTGGGCGTGATCGCGCTGGGGTGCCTGCTCACCTGGATGGTCGTGGTCGCGGGCTCCAGCCGTGAAACGATTGAGCACACGGCGCCCGTTTCCTACTCTGCCCTTTGGACCGTGATGAAGTGGTCCCTCTTGCTGTTGTGGGGCGCTGGCGCTTATCTGGCCTGGCAACTCGATCACACCCGCAAGATCGAGCGCTGGCTGCTGGTGAGCTGCGAGGTGGTCGTTGGCGGTCTCTTGTTCTATCTGTTTCTGGCCGGCGAGCGTGCTTCGCTCGGCGACTCGTCGATGCGCATCATGTGGCAGCTCATCGAGGGCGGGTTCGCCGCGGCCGTGCTTCTGGCCGGCTGCATCATGGTCTTCCGCAAGCGCGGCGGCATCGTGCTCCTGCACGGCGGGATCATGCTCGTGATGGCCAATGAGCTGGTCGTGCACACGATGCACGTCGAACAACAGATGCGGATCATGGAAGGCGAGACGGTTGACCACGCCTCCGATGTCCGCAGCATCGAGTTGGCCGTGACGGACACTTCCGCGGCCGACACGAACCAGGTTGTCGTCGTGCCTCAATGGATGCTCGAGGAAAAGAAGGACATTCGCGACGAGCAGTTGCCGTTCGACCTCCAGATCGACAAGTACATTCAAAACGCCAAGTTCGAGCCGGCCAAGCCCGGCGAGCCGAATCCCGCGACGGCCGGCTTTGGCTCCCGGAACATCGCCGTGGACGTGGCGGCCGGCGCCGGTACGGATGTTGGCGCCCAGGTCGACATCACGTCGGCTTACGTCACGCTGCTCAAGAAGGGCACCAAGGAAAAGCTCGGCACCTGGCTGGTCAGCGTTGGCCTCAACGATCAGCCGGTCTCTTATGACGGCAAGAACTACGAGATCGCTCTCCGCTTTGAGCGTGAGTACAAACCGTATAACGTGAAGCTCGACGACGTTCGAGCCGACATGTACCTCGGAACGAATAAGCCCAAGAACTATTCGTCCGACATCCGCCTGGTTGACCCGAGCCGAAACGTCGATACCGACGTTCATATCTGGATGAACAACCCGCTCCGCTATGGCGGCGAGACGTTCTATCAGTCGGACTACGGCATGGACACCAGTGGCCGCGAGTTCACCGTGTTCTCGATCGTCAGCAACACGGGCTGGATGATTCCGTATGTTGCCTGCATGCTGGTCGGCACCGGGATGATCGCCCAGTTTGGCATTACGCTGGCCCGGTTCATGCGCCGGCGCGACGAAGTGCTGGTGGCCCCCACCAGCCGCGGCCGGCGATCCGTTGTCGCGACGACCAGCGCGGCCGCACAATATGGGCCGATCATTTTTGTCGCCGTGATCGGCGTGTGCGTCGTTGCCATGGCCTGGCCGCGGCCACTGCCCACCACGCAAATGAAACTCGACGAGTTCGGCCGTTTGCCCGTCGTCGCCGATGGCCGCATCAAGCCGATTGATTCGCTGGCCCGCAGCACGCTCAAGAACCTCTCCGGCCGCGAGTCGTTCAAGGACAAGGACGGCAAGACGCAACCTGCCGTCCGCTGGCTGCTCGACACGATCGCCAAGCCGGCCGACGCCCACGAGCACAAGGTCGTGCAGATTTATAGCCTCGAAGTGCTGGACACGCTGGGACTCGAGCGGCGCGAGGGCTTCCGCTACTCGAACGCCGAGATCGAAACCAAGTTCGAGGAGTTCACGCGTCAGGTTCAGCAGGCCGAAGAGGTCTCCGAAAAAGATCCCAAGAAGCTGACCTTGTACCAGCAGAAGCTGCTGGAGCTAGCCAGAAAGATGCGCATGGTGCAGCTCATCGGCTTCTCGTTCGACTTTCCGCAGCTGCGCGAAGATCACCTGAAGGAAGATCTGACCGCCGCTTCGCAGCGTCTGCAAACGCTTTCGCGGTTGCAGGTTCCGCTCGTGGTCCCGCCTCGCGAGAAAGACGAACAGTGGCAGAGCTTCGCCGCCGGCGCCTTCGACGTCATCAAGGACCGCTTCACCCAGAAGGAAACGAACAAGGCCACCGAGTTGCTGGCCGGGATTCTGATCGCCTACAGCAAAGGCGATGTCGAAGCCTTCAATAGCGAAGTGGCCAAGTACCAGACCTGGCTCGCCGAGAAAGCGCCGGGCGAATACAACGATCGAAAAATCAACGCCGAGGCTTTCTACAACGCGTTCGCGCCGCTGTTCTGGGCGTGGATCTTGTACCTGCTGGCCTTCGTGCTCGTGGCTCTCAGTTGGTTGGGCTGGTCCAAGCCGCTCAGTCGCGCCGCGTTCTGGATGATCATCCTCGCGCTCGGCTTCCACACGTTCGGACTCGTCGACCGGATCTACATTTCAGGCCGACCGCCAGTGACGAACTTGTACTCGTCGGCCGTGTTCATCGGCTGGGGATGCGTCGTGCTGGGCCTCATTCTCGAATGCATCTACCGGCTCGGCATTGGGAACGTCATCGGCTCCGTGGCCGGCTTCCTGGGGCTCGCGATCGCGATCTTCGGCCTTGACGATGGCAGCGATACGCTCGGCGTGCTGCAAGCCGTGCTCGATACGCAGTTCTGGCTCGCCACGCACGTCGTGTGCATCACGCTCGGCTACGCCACCACCTTCATTGCGGGTCTGCTCGGCATCGTGTACATCCTCCGGGGCGTGCTCACGCCCAGTCTCTCGGCCGACGTGGCGAAAGACACCTCGCGCATGATCTACGGCACCGTCTGCTTCGCGATGTTCTTCAGCTTCGTGGGCACCGTCCTCGGCGGACTCTGGGCCGACGACTCCTGGGGCCGCTTCTGGGGTTGGGATCCGAAGGAAAACGGCGCGCTAATCATCGTCCTCTGGAACGCGCTGGTCCTGCACGCCCGCTGGGGGGCCATCGTCAAAGATCGCGGACTGGCGGCCCTCGCCGTTGTCGGCAACATCGTCACCGCGTGGAGCTGGTTCGGCGTCAACGAACTCGGCGTCGGTCTCCACTCCTACGGCTTCACCGACGGCGTCCTCATGGCGCTGGGTCTGTTCATCGTCAGCCAGCTTGCGATCATCTCGCTGGCCATGCTGCCCAAGAACAGTTGGTGGAGCACCCGCGCCGGCCACTCGGTGTGATATCCCGATGCGGCCGGGTGGCAGCGACAACTCGTTGTCGGTGTTGCTTGCAACAGGAGGGTTCAAGGCACGCGTTGTCGAAGTCGTGCCCCGAACTTTTCATGACGCGTGACTTGATCAAGCTTGTGCCACCAGGCACCCTGACATTTGTCAGGGCCACCCATCTGGCGCACTGCGACTCGGGTGGCACAGGTGGCCGTGAGCGCGGCTCACCTGCTTTCGCCTTGCATCACACCCCCGACGTCGTGAGCCTTGGCCGGCGATCACTAGCACAGGTGACTGCTCCGTCAGCACCTGTGGCACCCAAGGTGCCGGCAGTGTGACGCTGTGTGCTTTCACCGCCGATAGTCATTCCCCGTCGGCTGTTGCACCTGCCGCAGCGGCCGCGGCGTGATGTTCAGAATCTGCCCCGTGATCAGCGGCTCTTCGTGACCCGGCTCGGGCGTGATCGACGGCACCGGCAGCCAGCTCGTCAGGGCGACCGTTTCCTTCGTGGCCGGTACCTGCACTTCGCTTTGCGGCACGAGCGTCCGCACCAGGTCGACCACCGGCTGGCGAATCGCCGGTGGTTCCAACACCAGGATGTGCTGCTGATTGACAAGTAATGTTCCGGGCCGCGCTTTCGGTACCACGCCGCGAATCGCGATCCCTTGTTGACCCACGTCAAAGTTCGCACAGAGTAGTTGATACTCCAGCAAGTTGCCGCCACTACGCACGGCCTCGTCGGTCTGTCGCACGTGGAGGTTCATTTCGGCCGATTGCACGAGCGAGCGGCTGATCACGCCGGGCCCCGCATAAAGACTGCCGCTTGCCGATTCGATCCGGCCGCCCACGGTGGTCACGCGGTCGATCTGCACGTGCGCGAGGCCCGTCAACTTGTGCCGGAACGACCCCATCACGTTGTCGAGCTGAATATCGGTCAGGTTGCCCTGCAATTCGACGCGCCACGTGCCGCTTTCTTCGATCGCGAGCGCGCGCCCTTCGAACTCACACTTTCGTCCGAGCTGGCTGACGTTCGGCCAAATGGCGGCCACCAGCTCGGCTGGCAGCGGCGTCGAGCCGGTCGAAAGTTCCACCGTGTACTGCGGCAGACCCGCGTGCGTGCGGCGTGTCAGGGTCAGTTCGCTCGGATCGGCCGGCGCCTTGCCCGCCACGGCACGCGAGAACGAGAGCTGCGCGGTCGTCTGAACTTCGTCGCCTGCGAACTGCCCCGTGATACCCGTCAGTGTTTCGTCACCGTGGGCCAGGTGCAGCGTGAGGTTCTGGGCTTCGAACGCAAAGCGGCCGGCCGTCGATGCTTTCCGAGACATCTCTCGACACACGTGCCAGAACGCGTCCAGCCGCGCGCCGTTCACCATCGCAGGGAAGGGGAGCCGCACCAGCGGAGTCTCGCCGCGCGTGTCAAGTTCCAGATATGGCAGCTCGGCGAGAAGCTGTCCGTTGTGCGGGTCGGAGAGCTTCAGATCCCGGTAGAGCACCAGTCCCGGACGCGGCAACTCGACGCTTGCCAGTTCCGCCTTCCAACCGAGCGCATCGGCGATCACCTGCTCGTGCGCAGCGCGGTACCAATCGAGCCGCACGATGGCGCACCATAGCACGATGGCGCAAAAGGGACCCAGGCACAGCGCGAGAAAGCCCGCCCGGCAGAGCCTGATCTTCGTGATTTCGTGCAGCGAGAACATCCTTGTTCCCACGAGGCTCGGTTTTTTAGATTTCTAACGCCGTGTGCCACTGCTGGCTTGTCCAGCAGTGCTCTTCCCTGATTTCACCTTGCTGTCGGACTCGTCGGAGTAAATCCTATCTCAACTCGACTGCCACGCCGTCGGCGATGCCTCCGGGCTAAACGTTGAAAGCTTCGCCGAACGAAATCCTATCTTTCCTGTGCCATCTCAAAAAACAGCTTCCAGCGGGCCTGCATCTCTTCCAGGCTGTCGCCGCCGAACTTGTCGATCAGCGCCGCCGCGACTTCAAAAGCCACGACGTTTTCGATGATCACGCTTGCCGCGCTCACCGCACACACGTCGCTCCGTTCGTAACTGGCCTGCTCAGGCTCCTTCGTTGTCAGGTTGATCGAGTCGAGCGGCTTGCGCAGCGTGCTGATCGGTTTCTTTGCCGCCCGAATTACGAGCGGCTGACCGTTGGTCATGCCGGCTTCGAGTCCGCCCGCGTTGTTCGTGGGTCGCACATAGCCAAGGTTCGGCGAAGTCTTCTGCGCGGCGTCGTAGTGAATCGGATCGTGCACCTGCGAACCGGGCCTGCGGGCCGCTTCAAAACCGAGACCGATCTCGACCCCCTTGATTGCTTGCACCGCCATCACCGCCTGGGCCAACCGTCCGTCCAGCTTGCGATCCCACTGGGCGTGCGTACCCAGCCCGAACGGTAACCCCTCGACGCGGACTTCGAGAATTCCGCCCAGCGTATCGCCTTGTTTGCCGGTCGCATCGATGAGCGCTTTAATCTCATCGTCTTTCGCCGGGTCGAGGCTATACACTTCGCTCGCTTCGCGCAGCTTCTCGTGCTCTGCCAGCGTCCCGCTCTGCGGATCGATCCGCACGCCGCCGAGTTCGACAACGTATCCAAACGCCGTGATGCCAAACGGCTTGAGCAGTTGCTTGGCGAGTGCTCCGGCCGCCACACGGACCGTCGTCTCGCGGGCGCTGGCCCGTTCGAGCACGCCGCGAATCGAGCCGAGGTATTTGATCGCGCCGGTCAGATCGCCGTGACCGGGTCGCGGTCGCGGCAAATCGTCGAGCCGCTCCAGCTTGTAGTCCTTGTTCACCACCTCGAGCGCGATCGGACTGCCGAGCGTCGTGCCATGCCAGATGCCGGTCTTGATGTCGACCTTGTCGGTTTCAATCCGCTGCCGACCGCCGCGGCCATAGCCACCTTGTCGACGTCGCAATTCGCGGTCGATCGAGTCGGTTTCAATCGGTACGCCGGCCGGGAACCCATCGACCAGCGCAATTAGCGCTTTGCCGTGCGATTCCCCCGCGGTCCAGTAACGCAGCATCGCTTAACTCAAGTCCTGGTAACTAATTGCGCCTGTTGGCCGCGCGCATCGCGGGCCTGCCTCGATTCTAGCTCGCAGTGGGTTTGAACGATAGGTCGGTTGGGGCTGTCCTGCAAGTCTGCGGGGGCTGGGAAGATTCTCTTCTGCAGGTATTTCTCAGGGCTCTCTCATAACCCGACGCGTGAGCGAGGCGTACCCGCGCGAAGACCTCGCTCACGCGACTCATGCGTCGGGTTATGAAGACCACAGCCTGCCCGAAGCGCGCGGTGCAAGCTACATTGACGCTCATGGCCAAAACGTCCGACAAAACCTCCTCCAAGGCGCTCGACGCCCTCGACTTCCTCGCTCACCCCGGCAAGCATCCGCCGGCTGCCGTGTGCGTGCTCTTTGGCGACGATTCATTCCTGAAGCGGCTCGTGCTCGGCGAACTGAAACAGGTCGTCCTCGAAGGCGAAGACGCCGAGTTTTCCGCCCGGTTGTTCGACGGCCGCGAGCTTGAACTACGCGACCTGCGAGACGCGCTCGCCACGCGAAACCTGTTCGGTGGCGGCCGGCACCTGGTCATCGTCGACGAGGCCGATCCCTTCGTGACGGCCAACCGCCCCGAGCTGGAAGACTACGTGAAGCAGCCGCGCTCGGACAGCGTGCTGGTGCTCGACGTCAAACTGTGGGCCGCCAACACCAAGCTTTACAAACTCGTCGCCGAGTCGGGCCTGCAGATCGAATGCCGCTTCCCGCCGCCGGCCAAGCTGCAAAAGTGGCTCATCGCCCGCACGCAAAAACAACACGGCGCGACGCTCGAACCCGCGGCCGCGGAACGGCTGGCCGAAACGGTCGAAAGCGAACTGGGTCTTTACGATCAGGAGCTGGCCAAGCTGGCGGCCATCGCGGGGCAGGGGGGCACGATCGACGTCAAGCTGGTCGATGAGGCCGTCGGCGGTTGGCGGGCGAAAAGCGCCTGGGACATGCTCGACGCCGCGCTCGAGGGGAACACCACGACCGCGCTCATGCAGCTCGATCATCTGCTGCTCTCCGGCGAGGTGCCGATCGCCATCCTCGCGCAGATCGGCGCCAACCTCCGCCGGCTGGCGGCCGCAGTGCGGATCATTGCCGAGATGGAAGCCGCTCGCAAAACGACCAACCTGCGCTACGCGCTCGAGCGCGCCGGCGTAAAGCCGTTCTTGATCGGCAAGGTCGAGGGGCAACTTCGCCGCCTCGGTCGCACGCGCGCCGCGCACCTCTATCGCTGGCTGCTCGAAGCGGACCTGGCCCTGAAAGGCTCCAGCAGTTCGCCCGCACGCAGCCGGCTGGTGCTCGAAGAGCTGATTGTGCAGATCTCGGCCGCGCCGGTCGCGGCTCGCCGCTAAGCGATCGGTAGGGCCAGCCGCCGCAATCCATCTTTGCCGGTTCGGGCGAAGACGTAGAATGGTCAGGGTGAAATTGCCGCAAGAAGGGGCATTCCCGGTGGGCTCGCATGCCAGGTGACAGCCACGGGGCGCTTGCGGTTGAGATCAAGGAGATGGAAACCCTAAAACTACGAACTGCCCTGCACGAAAGCGGCGGCCATGACCACGGACATTCGCACCGCTGAAAAATACCTCGCTTACGACGGCGATTGCCCGATGTGCATCGCCTCGGTCGGAGCGCTGGTGAACTGGGGGCTGGTGCGGCCCGAGCAAACCCGGGCGAATCATGATCTCGATCCGCTCGATGCCGAGCTCGCGCGCAAGGCCGGCATCCGCAACCAGCTCGTGGTGATCGATCCCAACTCGCGCGAAACCCGCGTCGGCACCGCGGGCCTGCTCTGGATCATTGGCGAAACGCCCGGCTGTGGCCTTGCGACGAAGCTCCTTTCGCTGCCCTTGCTGCGGCATCTGTTGAGCTTCGGTTACAAGGCGATCTCGTACAACCGGCGAATCATCAGCCCGCCCAAGCATCAGATCGTGTGTGATTGCGAGCCGCAAGTGACGATCGGCCGGCGGTTGTCGCTGGTCGTGCCGCTGGTGTTGCTGAGCGCGCTGGTGGTGGCGGCCTGGGGCGCGGCGGTGTTCGTCGGCTGCGAACTGGGGACCGCTGGCGCGGGTGCGGTCCTGGCGACCGTCGCCACACTCGGCGGCTGGACGATCATGACGCTTGCCGGCTTCGCACTGCTAGGCGGGATGCGCGGCCTCGACTATCTTGGCCACCTGGCGGTCACGATGTTCGCCGGCGCCCTGATTCTGCTGGCCGCCGCGGCTGTCATTCCCTGGCTGGGCGTGCCGCCGGCTGCGGCGCTCGCCGTGCTCTCGCTGATGTTCTGCTTCTCAAAGATGTTCAGCATGCAACTGCATCGCGCAAAGGCCACGCAGCTGCCGCTGGCCTGGGTGTGGGGTTGGACCGCGGTGATGGTAATCACCTTCGGTGCTACCGTGGCGATCTACTTCCGCGATCGCTTGGTGTGAGCAGCATCACGTCTGCGTATCGAGCCGCAGGAAGATCCACGCCAGGCCCAGAAATCCCAAGCCGAAGGCCGTCAGCGCCACGCACGACTGGGCCACCACGGTCAAGTTCGCCGGCCCCGTGTTCGCCAGCAATTGCTTGTAAGCCACGAGCGCCCAGGCCTGCGGCGTGATCAGGCTGAACTGCTTCATATTCTCAGGCATCAGATCGCGATCCCCCATCAGGCAGCCGCTGATCCCGGCAAGCACCAGCACCAGCAGCGTGCCGTAGATCGCGACCTGGGCTTCGCTCTTCGCGACCGACGCCACGAGCAGCGCCAGCCCCATCGCCGAAAGTGACGTCGTGAACACCACCAGCAGCAGCCACAACGGATGATCGCCCCAGCTCATGCCGAACACGAGCTTGCCGGCCACCAGCAGAAAGATGCCTTGCGCCAGCGAAAGCAGAAAGCACGGCAGCAGCTTACCGAGCAGGATCTCGCTGCGCGAAAGCGGCGCGGCTCGCAGTCGCTTGAGCGTTCCCTGTCGCCGCTCGGCCACGAACAGCCAGCCGACCGTCAGCACCAGGAAGTACGCAAACATGACGGTGTAGGAAGGGACGAGCGTCTGATAGCGCTGCGCGCCGCGGCCGATGATCCCTGTTCCTTTGGCCGATCCATAGACCGAGATCTCCGCCCGTTGGTCAGTGCGGGCTTCGGCCCGCGTGAGTGCCTGCCAGGTCGTGCCGGTCAGGTCGTAGTTGGGAAACATGCTTTGCAGAGCGTTTCCGACGAACTTGCCCATCTGCTGCCCGATGCGCTCGAATGCCCGGCCGATCATCCAGGGGAGCACCGTCCGCAGCAGCGTGACTTGTCCCACCTGCTCGATGATCGAGGCGGCGGTGAGCTGCGTTTGATCGACCAGCATGCGCGCGTCGAGCACGTTGATATCGACGCCGTCGCGAAACAGCGGGTTAACGCCTCCTTTCAAGAACGAGCTCAGCGTCACTTGCTCGCTGAACTTCGGACCGAACACCAGGACCGCCGCCCGCTGGCTGCTGCTTACCAGTTCCTCGGCCTCGGCCAGCGAAGGAATTACTTCCACGCGAATGCCGGCCGTCTGGGCCAGATCTTGCATCACTGTCTTCGACCAGGTGATGTCCTTCTTGGTCACCTCGTCATAAAACGGCTGATCCAGATCGACGACCGAAATCCGCAGCCGATCGTCCGGCTTCTGCCCGAAGCCTTCGCCCAGCGACATGCCCAGCACCAGGATGAAAATCAGCGGCATCGCCAGCAGCACGACCATCGCCCGCGGATCGCGCAGCAGCAGCCGCAAGTCTTTTTTGGCCAGCGTCCAGATCAGCATGACAGGGTTCCTCGTCGCCAGTTGGTTCCTAATCGCGGAGCGCGTGCCCGGTGAGATGCAGGAACACGCGTTCCAGGTTGGGTTCGATGGTCTCGAGGCTCAGCAGCTCCACGTCCAATTCGTTGAGTACGCGAATGAACTGCATCAGCGCGGTCTTCACGTCGTGGCATTCCAGTTCCATGGCGGGCCCTGCCTGGCCGTTGAGCTGCGTGCAAGGAATTCGCCGCAGCCGTTGTTCGAAGGCCGGCGTCGATTCGCCCACGCGGAAGCGGATCACGCCGTCGATTGTTTGCAGCATCGTGACCAGATCGTCGCAGGCGATCAGTTTGCCGTGGTCGATGATCCCCACGCGCGAACAGAGCGTTTCAACTTCTTCGATGTAATGGGTCGTGTAAACGATCGTCACGCCGCTCGTCGCCAGCCGGCGGACCTCTTCGAAGATATGATTTCGCGACTGCGGGTCGACGCCGGTGGTCGGCTCGTCCAGGAGCAGCAGCTTGGGCTCGTGCACGATCGCGGCGCCCAGGTTCAGCCGGCGCTTCATGCCGCCGCTGAAGCCCTCCACGCGTTCACTGGCCCGATCGGCCAGGCCGATCGCTTCCAGTACATAGTCCACGCGGTCTTCCAGCTTCGGCCCCCGGATGCCGTACAGGCTGCCGAAGAACCGCAGGTTTTCCCGGGCCGAGAGCTCGCCATAAATCGCCGATTCTTGCGGCACGATGCCGATCTCGCGGCGGAGCCCGCGATCGCTGGTGGAAGCCCTGCGGCCAAGGATCTTCGCTTCGCCGCTGGTGGGTTCGAGCAGGCAGGAGACGATCGAGAGCAGCGTCGTCTTGCCCGCGCCATTGGGACCGAGCAGGCCAAACAGCTCGCCTTCAAAGACCTGGAAGCTAACGCCATCCAGGGCTGTGTTGCGGCCGTAGCGTTTGCGAAGATCCAGTACTTCCAGAAGCGGTTGAGCCATGCGCGTTTCCGTCCGCGTCCGCCACGGCTGATTGTCGTTAAGCGTCGGGATCGAGGCTTTGCCCGACAAAGCCCGCCCGGGCGGTCGATAGGGCCGGCGCGCTTACCTTACCCCCGCTCGCCAAGTTGTACAAGCGCCGGGGCGCTCCCGTGCTCGTGCGCCGTGGGCTCGCGATGATGGTAGATCAGCACCAGGGATCCAATCACCAGCGCGATGATCAACCAGCCGTCGGGCTCCACCAGGCGGACGCGCCGGTCAGCCTGATAAAGCTGTCCCATCACGACGATGCCGGTGACCACGATCACGCACATCGCGGTGATCGCGTGCGTTGACGATACCGCTTCGAACAGCGATCCCGTGTAGACAATGTCCAGCGGCAACAAGAGCACCATGTTGAAGACATTGCTGCCCAGCACGTTGCCAAGCGCCAGGTCCGCCGCGCCCATCCGCAGAGCCGCCAGCGAGGCCACCAGTTCCGGCAGCGAGGTCGACATCGCCACCAGCGTGGTGCCGATGAACGAGCCGCCCAGTCCGCTGAGTTCGGCCAGTTCGCCGGCCGCATCCGCGACATAGGGCGCCGCCATCACGATCACCGCCGCAGCCATTCCAAAGCCCACGATCGCTTTGACCAGGGCGTGCGGTCGGTGCACTTCGCGCTTCGTGTCCGGATCGGACGAATGATACGGAGCGGCCAGCTTCTGATTGCGATAGATCATCCGCATCCCAAAACCGTACGCCAGCAACAATCCGATCGCCGCCACGCTGACGTTGTAAAGCGCCAGGCTACTATGCGTGATGATTGCCATCGCCGCCAGCGCGGTCATCACGATGCTGAGCGCCGCGGGCAGGGCATGGGCCTCGGAAATTCGCGACAGCGCGCGGCCGCGCGACCCAGGGAGCAGGTCGATGATTCCCAGAATCAGGAGGTTCGCCAGGCTGCTGCCCACCAGGTCGCCCACGGCGATGTCGACAAATCCCTGACGCACGGCACTGATGTCGACGGACAACTCCGGCAGCGAAGTGCCGCCGGCGAGCAGGATGCTGCCAATCAGGAGTCGTCCCAGCCCCGTTTCCTCGGCAATCACGTCGGCGAACTTCGAAAGAAACGTTCCTGCCACCACGATAATCGCGGCGGCGACTAGAAACTGAAAGGTGGCAGCCAGCATTGCTTGGGCTCCGTCTGCGGAAAGTGCACGCGAAAATTCACGGCGAACGTCGTCGCTCGCCCCGCATCACAAGGCCCGCAATCTACCTCATGCGGTGCATGGTGGGGACCCCGGTCCTGCGAATTCCGTCGTCCTTTCGCGCGCTATCCACGGCACACTCGCTCCAAGTGGACTGGTAATTTCAGCTCGCGCGTGAAACTCCGCGGAAATGCGCGCGCTGCAAAAAATGTGATTCGCACTACAGGGTCGTTTATGACGTAGGTTTTTCATGCCGCGAGTTCCGATTGTCGAACGCCGTTCGAAGCTCGGTCACACGCTGCGTCACATCCTGCAAATCTGCCACAGCCCAAACAGGCTCCATCATGAAACCTCTGGCCCGAGACCGCGAACGTCGTGGCGCCTTGGTCGTCGAGGCCGCCGTCATCCTGCCACTCTTGATGATCGTGATGCTGGGCGTGTGGGAAGTCGGCCGCATGATCCAGGTCAAGCAGATGTTGGTCAACAGCGCGCGCGAAGGCGCTCGCCTCGCCGCCGGCGGCTACACCGTCAACAGCGTGCCGGTCACGCAGGCGATGGTCACCCAGGCCTGCAAGGACTATTTGAGCGGCGCGGGCCTTCCGGCAGCGGCCTACAACGGCGCGGAGGTCACGATGACGTGCATGGCGTCGCCAGCCTGGGTGGATCCCTACAACGCCGAACCGCTCGATCGCTTCCGACTCAGGGTGCGAATTCCCCCCGGTGCCGCGTACGAGAGCACACGCTGGTCGCTTCTGCCCAAGTTGACCGCCATCAATGAACTCGATGCCGAGGTCGACTGGGTGTCACTGAATAACGAAGAAATCAACATCGATAGTAATCTGCCGCTGTAGTGCGGCCGAGGGCTTGCGTTATGAAACTTCGCCGAACCCAGGCTTGCTCGAAACGCCGTCGCCGCGCGGTCGCCACGATCGAGGCGGTCTTCACTTTGCCGCTGGTGCTCATGTTCCTGATGGGCATCCTCGAATACGGCCGCTACGTGATGACCCAGCAGGTGCTGACCAACGCAGCCCGCGAAGGCGCCCGCTACGCCCTGGCCCATACCGAGGCCGTGACCCTGATGGGCTCAACCTACGGCAATCAGACCAGCGACGTGCAAGCGGAAGTCAACCGGGCCTCGGCGGGTGTGAAGCTCGCCTCGCAAACCATACAGGTGTATGCCTCGGATGCGCAAGGCAACAACCTCGGCAATTGGATCGACGCCGGGAGCGGCGAAGGGATCTGCGTGCGCATCAGCGGGACTTATCACTTCCTGATTCCAGCGCTGTTGAAACTGCCCGCGACTCGAACGGTTACCGCACAGGCAGTCATGCGCAGCGAAGGCAACTGATCACGTCGTTCAACATGAGTTAACCCGACGCCGCCGATGAAGCCCTGGTGCTTTCGCGAGCGGCGAACTGTCACAAAGGCTCACGCCATGCGAACTCGCCGAAAATCATCTCGCTCGGGCGCCGTGCTGGTGCTGGTGGTCATCGCCACGGTTGCACTGTTTACCTTTGTCGCGCTAGCCATTGACCTGGGCATGCTGGCGGTCGCGCGGACCCAGCTTCAGGACGCGGCCGACCTGGCCGCCATGGCGGGTGCTCGCACGCTCAACGGCGACACCGCGGCCGACAATAACTACGCCAACGCGCAGCCGAATGCTCTCGTCGCGGCCACGAACAATTCCGTGCTCTCGAAGCAAATCACCTCAGGCCAGGTGAGCGTCCAGGTCGGCCGCTACGTGTATGTCCCGAGCAATCAGCGGTTCGAGGGGGTGGTGCCCGGCCCGAGCAGCGAGAGTTGGAGCCTGGTTACCGCCGAAGTAACGAGCAACATGACGAGCCAGATGGCCTTCGCCAAGATCTTCAGCGCCGGGCCGACCACGATGCGGGCCAAGGCCACGGCCGTGCATCGCCCGCGCGACGTGGCGGTGGTCCTCGACTACTCCGGATCGATGCGCTACGGCAGCACGATGGGACTGCCGTTCGCCAGCGCTTCGCGCACCAGCAGCAACAATCCGGATACGGTGGTGCCCGCCTTTGGCCACTACACGAGTAGTTCCGCGGGGCTGGTCGCCACGAGCTTCACACCGCTGTACGGCGAAGGGAACATCTCGGCCCAAACCAGCGACGGTCGAGATGCGGTCGTCGAAGATTTCTACAGCGATGCCGGTGGCACCGCGGCCTTCACGGCCGCTCCGAACAGCTACGCTACGACTCCCGGCGGCGACAACTGCTTGAAGATCAACAACAACACCGGGCTCACCTACGCCCAGACCGTCGAAGGCATCACCGGCAGCACCACGCGCAACAACACCTTCGAAACGCAGGGTTACACGGCCTACTCCGGCCAGCCGTTCAATGGCTACACCGTTGGGCCGAAATATTGGGGCAAGACGTTCTTCGTCTGGCCGCCCAACCCGGTGGCCGATTGGCGCGTGGCCTACTTCGGCACCAACAACAATCAAAACCTGTGGGATAGCTCGGGCAACTGGCGCACGCCGACGAACTACACGATCAACTACACGGCGATCCTGGCGTGGATCAAGTCCAGTCCCAATCCCTTCCCCTCCCGGTTGCAGTCGGGTCGCATCCTGTACTACGACGCCATCCCCAACAGCATTTCCAACTCCTGGCCGCCGTCGAATCAGAACGAACGTTTCTGGCGCGACTACATCAACTACGTGTTGGGGCTCGTCCAGTATGGCAGCACGAGCTACGATGAAATCACCGACCGCACGGGTTACGGCGACGACTACACCTGGGGCACGATCCAGATCAGCGCCAAACCCACGGGCACCAACGCGCCGTACATGAACTATCGCGACAATCCGAAGCGCCCCAAAACGCACTTCTGGTTCGGCCCGATGACCATGATCGACTTTCTGGGCAACTACAACATGTGGTACCACAACCGCGTGAGTCCCTCGACGTCGCGCTATTGCTGGTGGCCCGGTACTTGTCACGAAAGCCCGATGTATGCCTGCAAGCTGGGCATCCGCGCCGCGCTCGACGACATCCGCACCAACCACCCCAACAACCACGTGGCCCTGATGATGTTCAGCCATCCCAAAGGTGGTTCCGGGGGCGATGGCCGCTTCAACCGGCCGCGCGTCGGATTGGGACGCAACTACACCCGCATGCAAGAGGCGCTCTGGTATCCGCCCTCAACGCTGGGCAGTGCCAACGCCACGATCCGACCCTACGACGCCGAGAACGAAGAAGTCCCGCGTGCGATGGGCGGTACCTGCTACTCGATGGGGTTGATGCAGGCGTATAACCAGTTCAGCGGCCATTCGTCGCTGACCGGCTTCAATCCGTCGGAACCCAGCGGCGACGCCGGCGGCAATGGCCGTCGCGGTGCTCAGAAAGTCGTCATTTTCGAAACGGATGGAATGCCCACGCACACCGCTGCCGCGACGTTTACCAACAATGGCGCCCATCAGAGTTACTACCGCGTCCGCTTCAAGAGCGGTGGCGCCAGCGGCAGCGAGTACCCCTCGAGCGTCAGTGGCTATTCCGAAAACAACAGCACGGTCACCAATCAGATCTACTCGCTCTGCTCGCAGCTCGCGGCGAACGAGACCGCCTCGCCGCCCGGCTACTCAACGCCCTCCAAGAAAGTGCTGATTCACTGCATCGGCTTCGGGCCAGTATTTGCGCCGGACAGCGACAAGCGCGCCGGGGCTCTGGCCACGCTCCGCGAGATGCAAACGCGCGGCAACGTAACCGATAACATGCCTGAATACAAAGTGATTTACGGCACCGAGACCGAGATGATCTCGCGCATGCAGCAAGCCTTCACGCAGATCCTGCAGGATGGCGTGCAGGTCGCGCTCGTGCAGTGAGTATCGTTCGACTCTGGTGCCATCAGGTGCGCATGGTCTCCCTTTCGCCCCCGGCTCGGACGCTCCGACGCCGGGGGCCTTCGTTTGATGGGAGCCATGTGCCTGCCCGCGCGCCTTCCTGAGTTGCCAGGCCCGCGATCACCCGATCATTCCCCCCCGGCGCGTAGCGATTTTTTTGCAATGATTCGCGGCCGGCCGCGGGTGAGGGTAAAGTATCAGACGCTTCCCCACGAACCTGCCCGCGCCGGCAGTCACTCGCCAGGAGTTCCTTAAATGATTGCCAGTCACTTCCGCCGTTCCGCCCGCGTCCCGACGCTTACCCTGCTGATCGCGCTGGTCTGTGCGCCCTCCGTGCTCGCCTGGCAAGAGACGGAGAACTTCAAACCGCCCGACGACATCGCCTTCCGCCGGGCCACGATCATGAGCGAAGGCACCCGCATGGCCGCCGAATTGTTCGCGCCCAAGAATCCCGCCGCCGAAAAACTTCCCACGATCGTCATGGCGCACGGCTGGGGCGGCGTCGCCTCGCAGCTTCGGCCCGATGCCATCAACTTCGCCCGCACCGGCTATCTCGTGCTGATCTTCGACTATCGCGGGTGGGGCGCGAGCGATTCGCGCGTCGTGCTCACCTCTCCGCAGCCCGAGCGTACCAGCGATCGCAAGTTCACCGCCGAGGTGCTCGAGGTCCGCGAAGTTGTCGATCCCATCGATCAGACGACCGATCTGGCGAACGCCGTCAGCTGGATCTACGGTGATCCGCAGTGCGATCGCGACCACATCGGTATGTGGGGCAGCAGCTACTCGGGCGGGCACGTGATCTACGTCGCCGCGCGCGACCCCCGCGTCAAAGCCACGGTCAGCCAGGTGCCCGCGCTCGATTCGCGCTCGATGGTGCTCGCCGACGGTGCGCGCGAGAAGACTTTCGCCGAAGCGGCGGCCCGTGCCCGCGGCGAAATCGGCTATCCCGAACCGGGCGCGCGGGTGATCGGCAATCTGCGCGGAGCACCCATCAGCGAGAAGCTGATGCAATACGCGCCGGTCGAGGACATCGCTCGGGCCGACGGTTGTGCAACGCTCTTCATTCTGGCCGAGAACGAAGAGCTGTTCGACAACCGCGAGCATGGGATCCTGGCCCACGAGCGCGCCAAGGGACCGAAGAAACTCGTCGTGATTCCCAAGATCACGCACTATGGCGTGTACCTGGGCGCACGCAAACAGGCGCAACAATTGGCCATCGACTGGTTCGACGAGCACCTCAAGCCGAAGAAGTGAGCTCTCACCGCCCCAGTTGCTCCAGCCGCCGCCGCGACTCGGTAAGCGAGTCGTACGCTTCGTCGAGCTCACTCTTGCCGTTCTTCGACTTCTTTACGAACAGGCTCACTGTTTGCGCCGCCACCGAGTCGAACACGTTCGGCTTGGGCGGCTGCGCAGCCAGCAGTTCCAGGTAGTGCTCGTGGGCCCGCGTTAACTCTTCGGCCAGTTCCGCGCCTTCCGCATCGCCGGCCAGGTACAGGCCCACCTGCAGTTCGCGCGCCCCACTGGTAATCACCGAATCCGACCAGAACGAGTCCTTCTTGACCCGGGCGCTGACGTTGATCACGCACACGTCGCCGCGCCACTCCTTGGGGACGGTCGCCAGGAACGAGAATTCCTTGGCCCCTTCCAGCGAAGCGGCACGCGAAGGCCGCAGCCGAAAGAACACACCGTGTTCGCGCTCGATCGTCCCGCTCGCCACGACGAGTTCCTTCGGCGTAATCTGCCGATAGGAGTTCGCTTCCGAGTCCTTCGTACTCTGGCTCAGCGTGCCGCCCAACGACAGAATTTTGTAAACAACGTGCACGTCGGCGCTCGCCGTGCTGGCTTTCTCCGTCGAGTCTTTCACCTCGATCTGATCTTCGGCCACGGCACTCTCGAGCGTCGTGTTCGGCAGGTAGTCCTGAAACCGCAGGCGGCGATCGGTGTTGCGGATCTCGTATACGAAGTCGACGATGTCGCCCTCCGCGCCAGCCAGCAAGCGGGCCGAGATACGCAGCTTGCCCTCGACAACTTTCAGGTACTCGGCCGCGGCAAAGCCCGGCGGCGTTACATCGCGACATTCGATGCTGGCCGGCAGGTCGAACGCGACTTCCGCGGCCGAAGCCTCCGCAGCGACCAACGTCGCGAACAGCGATGCGGTCACAAGACAGCGAGTGGTATGCATGGTGCAACGGAACTGACGAAAGTTAGCTCGGGCGAACATGGGACGAACTCCTGCGCCAGGGAAGGCGTTTCCAGATGTGTCGACCCAATGCTACACGCCAGCGTCAAGCCGCGCTCTCAGTCGCACAACTTCGTATCCGCTCCCCTGCTCGTGCAAGCAGCCACGAACCGCGGGTGCGCCGCCGCGCTAACTGCTGAACCGCTTGGACCCTGCGTGCGATAGCTCAGCGCTGCTGCCGCGGCGTGGCGGCCGGCGGGCCGCAAACACTCTGTGCCGGTCGGATAAGCGGGGCAGGTTTTGCCGCCGCACTAGACACGTTCGCACGCAGAACGGCTCCCGCTGCATAGAAGTCCACCAGCGACGGCGGCTGCCAGTGGGCGACAAGCGTTGCACTTGCCTTGGCGCCGATGTCTGGCCGAGAAGGTGCGCCGCAGCGGCTGCGCGAACGACGCTTTCCCACGGCGCTCGGTGCACGGCCGAGGCACGCCGGCTCCCGCGGACGACTCAAATAGAACGCCTTCTGAAGTACGTTGCTCATAGGGATTGATCCCAGCGACTTGCCCCGCCGCTCTTGGGCCCGCCGCCTGCATAGCATTCGGCATGCCGACAGCACGCCGGCCGGATCCTGAAACTGCCGAACATGCTGTTCCGTGCGTCAATCTGCAGTTGTCTACCAACGAATAAACCCCTCTGAACGCCGCAGTTCCTGGCTGTTGCCCGCCGCCGCAGGGCGGCTGGTCAGAAAAACGCCAAGTTGCCCGTCCAATGGGCAGCAGCACGTAGGGGCGCAAAAATTTCTAAGTGCTTGCGCGGAAGAATTTACAACGATTCGCAGCGGTTCGGACAATCGGCACGGCGATTGCTTTTAGCCCGCAGTCGAAACGCACACCGACCCAAATCGCTTGGCAGGCGTACTAGGAAATTGAAAATCACCCCTCTTGGAGACTGATGATGACTGTCAGCACGAAGGAAAGAAGAACTCAGCCCATGGGTCGCGAAGTTGCGCGCCGTCAGGCCTCGGTCCGCAATAGCTGGACCCCGGGTGAACGTCGCGAACGCGCTCGTCAGGCTTCGGCCCAGATCAGCCTGCTGTGGGCGATGATCCAACCCTGTAATCGTTAAGTCGGTGAGTGCTTCGGCGCCGGCTGAATTAGTAGCCGCGCGCCGCGCCGCTGATCCGTCGATCGGCGGCCGCCGTGATCTCGCCCTGCGCCGCATGGATCAAGATCGAGTGGGCGTCTCCCTGCACGGCCGGCTTCGCAAAGCGGTGCCCCATCTCCTTCAGCCGGGCAATCGCCGCGGACTGTTGCTCCAGCAGCGCCGGTTCCACGCGTACCGTTTCGGGTAGCCAGTCCTGATGCATTCGCGGAGCGTCAACCGCCTCACGAACCGGCATCCCGAACTCCGTGACGTTCAGCACCACGCACAGCACCGTGTTGATGATCGTGCGTCCGCCGGGACTGCCCGTCACCAGCAAGTTCTTGCCGTCCTTGCGAACGATTGTCGGGCACATCGAACTCAACATCCGCTTGCCCGGCGCGACATCGTTCGCTGGCGTGCCGATGCGACCTTCCAGGTTCGTCACGCCGGGCAGCCAATTGAAGTCGTTCATTTCGTCGTTGAGCAGGAACCCGCCGCCGCGCACCACGACCCGACTCCCCCAGGGGCTTTCCAGCGTATAAGTCAAACTGACGGCCGTTCGGTCCTTGTCGATCACCGAGAGGTGCGTCGTGTGCTCGCTTTCGGTCGTGATTCGAATGTCGCCGGCCAGTTCCAGACTCGGCGTCGCCCGCCGAGGATTGATCGTCGCCGCCAGCTTCTTCGCATATGCCTTATCGAGTAGCCGGGGCGGAATCTCGTTCACGGCCGGGTCGCCGAGGAATGCCGCCCGATCGCGAAACGCCCGCTTCATGCTCTCGATCACCAGGTGCAGCGTTTCCGGCGACCAGCGTCCCTGCGCTCTCAGATCGAAGTTCTCCAGGATGTTCAGCGCCTCGACGAGCGCCGTCCCACCGGACGAGGAGGGCGGAACGGCCATGATCTCGTAGCCGCGGAAGGTTCCCCGCAGTGGCACCCGTTCCACCGGTTGGTAGGCCGCGAGGTCCTTCGCCGTAATGAGGCCGCCGCCGCGCTGCATTTCCGCAGCGATCAGCTCCGCCGTCTCACCCTGATAGAACCCATCCGGCCCCTGCTCGGCAATCCGCTCAAGCACCGCCGCCAGCTCCGGCTGCACAAGCCGCTCACCAGTTCGCCATTTGCTCCCATCTGCTTTACCGAATGCCCGACGAAACTCCGCGAACGCTGTAGCCGGGGTTTGTGAGCCCGGTGCACGATCCTCGCGCGGCGTATCGGCGAGCGTCTCGTTTAGATCGGCAGCGAGCGCCGCATCGACGGCGAAGCCATCCCGCGCCAGCGCCACCGCCGGTTCGATGAGCTGTTTCCACGAGAGCTTTCCGAACCGCCCGTGCGCGAGCGCGAGTCCGCGCACCGTGCCCGGCACGCCCACGCGCCGGTGAGCGGCGCGACCGGACTTTTCGACGAACATGTCGCGCGTGGCCGCGGCGGGCGCGACTTCGCGAAAATCAAACACCGCCGAGCCTTCCGCATCGTCGGGCACAACCAGCATGTAACCGCCGCCGCCAATGTTCCCCGCTGGCGGATAAGTGACGGCCAGCGCAAACGCCGTTGCCACGGCCGCGTCGACCGCGTTGCCGCCGCTTTCGAGTGCCTTCAGTCCCGCGTCCGCCGCCGGCGCACTCACGCACACCACGGCGCCATTGCGGCAGCGAACCGTATCGTTCCCCCGGACCGGCAGCGGCCAGAACGTGATCGCAACCACCGCCAGCAACAGAAACTCTCGGCGCGCCGACTTCATCCGCGGGTTCGTCATCGATGCATCTTTGTGAAAGAGAAAGTTGCAGTTCGGCCACCAAGGATAGGCCCTCGCGATTCACGCAGCTTGGCTGCAGCATCCACGGCTCGCTGGGCGGCGTCTTAAAGACTGCGCACTTTCTGGACAACATTGTTGCAGATCCCGACTACCAGCACGGTCGTACCCAGGGTGAGAAACAGGCTGATAAATATGGCCCCCGCAATCGGCATCTTGGGAAATGACGCCAAAAAGACAAACGAACCGATGCCGGTCGTCGCGGCCACTACGATCGCCACCCAGCGAAAGCGGCGAGCGATCCCGTGCATATGCTCACCCGCGTCGAATCTCTTGGCAGCCATTTGGGTATACTCTTCGCTCTCTGGGGAATGCCTTGTGCAGACGCTCAACAACCTATGACAACCTCCATGAAAATGCCACTGTTTTTAGCCGCCTGCCTGCTATTGCTCGTGCCCCTGATGGCCACCGGAAGCGAGCCGCCCACGGCACAGCCCCCCAACATCGTCATCATCTTCTGCGATGACCTGGGCTACGGCGACATCGGCTGTTTCGGCGCCAAAGGCTACGACACACCGAACCTCGACCGGATGGCCGCCGAAGGTATTCGCCTCACGCGGTTTTATGCCGCCCAGGCGGTCTGCTCCGCTTCACGCGCCGCGCTCATGACCGGCTGCTATCCCAACCGCATCGGCATCAGCGGCGCCCTCGGCCCGCAGGCCCGCATCGGAATCAACGACGAAGAGAGCACGATTGCCGAGATCGTCAAGCAGCGTGATTACGCCACCGCGGCATTCGGCAAGTGGCACCTCGGCCACCATCCGCAATTCCTCCCTGGGCGGCACGGCTTCGACCGTTACTTCGGCTTGCCATACTCGAACGACATGTGGCCGTATCATCCGGAACTGCTCAAGCTCCCGATGAATGAGCGCCGCAAGCGGTTCCCGGAACTCCCCATGATCGAAAACGATCGGGTAGTGAACGCCAACGTCACGGCCGAGGATCAAACTCATCTCACGACCTGGTACACCGAGCGGGCCGTCGAGTTCATCAACGAGAATCGCGAGCGGCCATTTTTCCTGTACCTCGCCCACAGCATGCCGCACGTGCCGCTATTCGTCAGCGATAAGTTCGCTGGCAAGACAGATCGCGGTCTATTCGGCGACGTGATCTCGGAGATCGATTGGTCGGTGGGCCAGGTGCTCGAAACGCTCAAGAAGCACCGCCTCGATGAACGCACTCTCGTGATCTTCACGTCCGACAACGGCCCCTGGCTCAGCTACGGCGAACATTGCGGCACCGCAGGCCCACTGCGCGAAGGGAAGGGCACGAGCTGGGAGGGCGGTATTCGCGAACCGTTCGTCGCCCGCTGGACCGGCCGCATCCCGGCTGGTAGCGTTTCGAGCGAACCGGCCATGACGATCGATTTGCTCCCGACGATCGCACATCTTGTCGGCGCCAAGCTCCCCGACAACAGGCTCGACGGCCTCGACATCTGGCCGCTCCTCTCAGGCGACTCCGCAGCCAAGAGCCCCCACAAGAATCTGTGGCACTACTACGCCGACAACGAGCTGCAGGCCGTTTCGAGCGGCCGACACAAACTCTACTTGCCGCACACCTATCGCACGCTGGCTGGTCGCGCTGGCCGCAACGACGGACTCCCCATCCCATACGAACAACGCACGCTGACCGAGCCGCAGCTTTACAATCTTGAAGCGGACATGAGCGAGACGACCGACATCGCGGCCGCGCATCCTGACATCGTGAAGCAACTTCTGGCCGTCGCCGAAGAAGCCCGCTTCGACCTGGGCGATTCGCTGACCCAGCGTAAACCGACCGGTGCCCGTCCCGTTGGCCGCTTGCCGGCCGCTGACTAGCGAAGCTCGGAAGAAATAAACCGCAGAGGGAAGAGCGAGGAAAGGCTGAAGGAAGAAGCGAATCGTGGACGAGCAAAACTTTTTTTGAGCTCTCCCGCGCACGCTCCGCGCGCACACAAGAACCACACTTCTCCGGCCCGGAACCTGCGTCTTCCTCGAAGAATCTTTGATGTTCGCGCTTCGCGAGTGGGGATCCTCTGTCTTCCCTCGGCGCACTTCCGCGACCTCTGCGGTGCAGCATTTTTTCCCCTGGCCTGTTTGCGCGCTTGAAATCTTGCCAGGCTTTCTGGCAGACTCAATCCTGGTACGACGATCTGACAGAAACGTCTCGATGTGAATGCCACCGACGCGAAGGCTGTCCCTCAGTTTGGCCTCGCAATGCGGCGGAGCAAGCGCTGCGCAGCGTGAAGAAAGGCACGCTGGCAATGCTTATGTCGAAACGTGGA
>JALHMI010000005.1:0-273757 GCA_022844125.1 Pirellulales bacterium
CTGAGGGAGCGTGCAGTGGCAGTCGCGGCGCGGATCGTTGCGATAGCCGCAAGGGCAGGGATTGAGCGCCACGAGCAGCATGAAGTCGCACGGGAACGTCGTGCTGGAGAGAGCGCGAGAGATCGTCACGTTGCCGTCTTCCAGCGGTTGCCGGAGCACTTCCAGCGTGCGGCGATTGAACTCGGGCAGTTCGTCGAGAAACAAAACTCCGTTGTGCGAGAGCGAAATCTCCCCGGGCGTGGGCGTGGAACCTCCGCCGACCAGGCCGGCTTCGCTGATGGTGTGATGCGGCGCGCGGTACGGACGCGTGGCCAGCAGCGGCTGCCCCGGCTTGAGCAGACCCATCGCGCTATAAATGCGCGTGGTCTCCAATGATTCGCCGGCACAGAGCTCCGGCAGAATCGTCGGCACGCGCTTGGCAAGCATCGTCTTGCCGGAGCCAGGCGGTCCGAGCATCAGGAGATTATGCGAACCGGCCGCGGCGATCGTCATTGCCCGCTTGGCCATCTCCTGGCCGCGGACGTCGGCGAAGTCGATGTCGTAGCGGGCGTACTCCTCGAACCACTGGTTGAGCCGCGGAGGCGTGGGATCGATGTCGATCGCGCCGGTAACGAAGGCGACGGCCTGGGCCAGGCTGCTGACGGCGATCACTTCGACGCCTTCGACCACGGCTGCTTCGGCGGCGCTGGCGGTCGGCACGATCAGCCCGCGAAGCCCCGCTTTGGCTGCCGCGGCCATGGCCATAGAGAGCGCGCCGCGAGTGGGGCGTGTGCTGCCGTCGAGGGCGAGCTCACCGACGACGGCATACTGCTCGAACAGGTCGGATACGATCTGGCCACTGGCGGCCAGGATGCCCAGCGTGATCGGCAAATCGAACGAGGCGGCCTGCTTGGGAAGTTCGGCCGGGGCCAGGTTGATCACGATCCGATCGCTGGGACGCAGGTAACCGGAGTTGACCAGGGCCCGCTCCACGCGGTGGGTGCTTTCCTTGACGGCGGCTTCGGGCAGGCCGACGAGGATGGTCTTGGGGAGCGCCGCGGGGGAAACGTCGACCTCGACCTCGACCGGCAGGGCCTCGATTCCCACGAGCGAGAAGGTGTGGAGCTTGGAAAGCATCGAAAACGCTGAGAGAAGGCGGCTGCCGAAAGCGACCGAAGACCCCATTCTCTAGGACTGGCAAGCGGTCCGCAAGAAGGGGTTACCCGTTTCTGGTGCGAACGGATCTGCCAATCGAAAACCCCCTAAAAAAAGAGTAAAAGCTCTTGCATTCCCCCTTGCGTCGGAGCATGATGGGCATGCGTTCGGCCGTGGCACAGTAGTGACGGCTGCGCGACGGGCAAACATTCCACACGCTTTCACGTGTCCACTTGGGAGAACGCTAATGAGGTGCATCCGAAATCTGGCTCTCGCTTTGGCGACAGCCACCCTGTTTACCGCGCCAGCGTGGGCGGCAAACACCTACAACATCACACAAAACCAAAGCCAGCTAAATCTCACCGCTGGTGGCAGCATTCTCGGTAGCACGCTGACCGTTACCGAGCAACAGGCCAACGCGATCACGCGTTACAACGGCACGCTCGAGGTTGGCTTCAACGGCAGCCCCGCTCCTGGTGGCGGCATCAATTTTCCCGGCGGTAGCGCCGCCTCGGCGGTCAATCCGACCGGCCTCTTCAACATTCCCCTGCAGTACTCGCCCAACGTTAACGGCGCAGCCGGCACGGCCGCGGCGAACTACGGTGTGAATATCAACGCACCGATCGGCTTCCAAATCCCCTCGTTCACGGTTCCGATTGGAGGCGGTGAAATCACCCTGAGCCTTGGGACTCTGCAGTCGTTCAACATGGCGCTGGCAATCCGGGACCTGGACCTCGACGTGACCGGTAACGGGACACCGATTGGTGCCGGCGGCGTGTTCGACGCCAACGCCACCAGCATCAGCATCGCCACGGGCTTTGCAGACTTGAATGGCGCGCTCGTGTTCGACCAGGCGAACTTTGTCGACACCCTGGCCGTGGCGGCGGCCCTAAATCTACTGGCTGGCGCTGTACCCGACCTGGGTCTGACGGTAAGCACGAATCTGTTCAACTCGACCGTTTCGCTCGGCATTGGCACGCGGATCGACCTGTCCACGCTGGGCGGTGTTTCGTTGCCGAATACGGCCGCAGCAGACGGCAGCGTCAGCTTTGTGAATCTGGCTACCCCATCGACGTTGATCTTGCCGGTCGAAATCGCGCTTCCCAGCCTGGAAGAACTCGGCCTACCGACGGAGATTCTCGATTTGCAGTTGAGCCTCGCCGGTCAACTTCGGGCGACGGGCCTGATCACCGAAGTGCCCGAGCCGTCGTCACTGGTGCTGGGCGCGCTGGCCGCCAGCGGCTTGGCTTTGGTCATTCGCCGTCGTCGACGCTCGGCTTAGTTCGCCAAATAGCGGAAAGTATGTCACGAATCGAGGCCGCCTCTCGCTTGCCGAGGGGCGGCCTTTCTATTTACTGGGAATGTTTATGTTCTGGAGATGAGAGTTCTCTGTGGGCAGTGGTGAGCGGAACCGCAAGGCCAGGCCAGGATGTCCGTCGCCAGGCGGAATCTCAAAGAAAGCTGATGCCAAAACTCGAACTCGACGCACAGAGATCTGATTGCGGGCCGGTCGCGCTGGGTATCGCGGCAATGGAAGCGGACGACCGATAACCGAGGAGGTCTCCTCGCTTGCCGGCCGAACCGGCTACGGTGGCGGTAACGCCTCGGGATGAGCGCACGCCGAAAACGCTGCCAGGAACCGCGTTCTTGTTTGAAGCAGAAACAAAGGTTCCTAACAGCGTTTTCCCGTCTCGGGACGTTCGCTCGCGGGCAGCTTGCTGCTTAGTTCATCGAGACGCTACGAACCGGGTCGGCCAGAACCTGGGCCCAGACCGTGGGAGTGACGCGCTCCTTGAGCCAGTCGCGGAGCGTGTTGCAGCCCAGGGCGTGCACGCAGCGGCGCGGGTCGTCCTCGCTGCCACGATAGCCCCAGTGCACGGCCACCAGCTTGCCATTGGCGATCATCGGGCCGCCGCTGTCGCCGGGAATTGTCACCTGGCGCTCCTGAACGCCTTGCGCGGCGATCAGCGACAACGGTACATCGCCTTCCATCGGAATCGGCGGGGAAATGGCAGCCAAAAACGCGCGGAACCGCTTGGGGCCGTAGCCCCAGATTTCGACCACCTCGCCCACGTTCGGGGCCTGGTCGGCAATCGGAACCGGTTGGATGCCCTTGGGGGCGTAAATCCAGAGGGCCGCGACATCGAGTTTCTTGTCGATCGCCAGGATCCGGGCACCCGAGTTCTGGCCATCGCGGAAATCGACCGTAATCGGGCCAACTTCATCTTCGAACAGGTGGGCGGCAGTCAGAACCAATCCGGCGTCGCCGTCGATCGCGGTCAACGTTCCGCTGCCATTGATCGTCGGGCCCGGTTGCTTGTAACCACTGATCCAATTCTTGATACGGCAGGCGGCGAGGCGGGTTCCGTGTTGTTGATACGAGACGGGTTCGGCGGTGGGACTGGCGAGCATGGCGCCAGCCAACAAGAGGACATAGAGCTGCACTTGGTTTCCCTCCAATGACTCGGTCGCTTCGTGATGCCCCCGGGACTGGCAAAAGCCTGGGTCGGGCCTTGCCCTCCGTCACCGCGGTATGCGGTGGACAGCCACCTCCCGTCATCCGCTGACCGGGGCTGTCAGGCGAGTTCCAGAATAATTGGTGAAACGAGTGATTGAAAGGGTCATGCAGCGATTTACGAGGATTAGATTTCAAAATGCTGGGTAATTCGCAACCACCAATGCGCCAACGATTACGGAAGCGTCAGGTTTTCGCGATTGCGCAGGGACTCGAGATCGCAGCCCCGTCGAGGCGCATCTCAGGCGCAATTCACGAATCAGTTGACTGGGCAATGCGGGAAGAAAGGACGGCTCAGTAACCGGCCGCGCAGCCGTCTTTCCGGGCTTCGGTCGCCCCGAACAGGGTGCCGCGCTCCCAGTCGATGAGGATGCCCTGATAGCCGCCGAATCCGCCTCCGCGGCCCCGTTCGACCTGGTGCCCACGCTTGCGGAGCGCGGCCACGACGTCTCCCGGTACCTGCGGTTCGACCACCACCGTGCCGCCGTTGCTTTCTGCCGGATCGCCCGTGGGCGAAGCGCTCCCCTGGTGCAGGATTCGAGCGGCATCGCCAGCCAACTGCGGGTTCAGGCCGAAATCGATCATGTTCACGAGCACCTGCACGTGCCCCTGGGCCTGCATGTCGCCACCCATCACGCCAAAGCAGAACCAGGGCTTATTGTCCTTAGTGACGATGGCCGGAATGATCGTGTGGAACGGCCGCTTATGTGGCTCCAGCCGGTTCAGGTGCGTGTCGTCGAGGGCGAACAGTTCGCCGCGGTTCTGCATCACGAACCCGACGTCCCCCGGCACGATCCAGGAGCCGAAGCCGGCGAAGTTGCTCTGAATGAACGAGCAGCAATTGCGGTCCTTGTCGACCACGGTGAGATAAACCGTGTCACTGCGCTCGAGCAGCGGATTTCCTGGCGGCACATCGACGGCAGCGGTCTGCATGTCGAGCCGCTTGGCCCGCTCCTTGGCATACTGCTTCGACAGCAGCTCCGCGATCGGTAGCTTGCCGAACGACGGATCGGCATACCACTTGGCCCGATCGGCGAAGGCCAGCTTCTTGGCTTCGACGAACAGGTGATACCACTCGGGACTGCCGAGCCCCATCCCGCGGACGTCGTGCGGCTCGATCAGGTTGAGCATCTGCAGGGCGGCGATTCCCTGGCCGTTGGGGGGCAGTTCCCAAACGTCGTAGCCGCGGTAGCTGGTCGATACCGGCTCAACCCATTCGGACGTGTGATCGGCCAGGTCCTTGAGCGTCATGTATCCGCCGTGGGCCGCGGCGTATTCGGCAATCTGTCTGCCAATCTCGCCGCGATAAAACGCCGCGGGACCGTCCTTGGAAATCGCGCGGTAGCTCGCCGCCAGGTAGGGATTGCGGAAGATCTCGCCCTCGGCCGGAGCGTGGCCATCAATCAGATACGTTTTGGCCGTGTCGGGATACTGCTTGAGCTTGGGCGAAACGTGCTGCCAGAAGCCGGCGATGATCTCGCTGACCGGAAAGCCATTCTCGGCGTAATCGATCGCGGGGGCGAGAATCTCGGCCAGCGGCTTACTGCCGAACCGCGCGCGGAGGGTTTCCCAACCGTCGACGCAGCCCGGCACCGACCAGCTCAACACGCCTTCGCCCGGGATGCTCTTGAGCCCCTTCTGCTTGAACACGTCGCGGTTGAGCGTGTAGGGGCTGCGACCGCTGCCGTTCAGTCCGTAGAGTTTCTGGGTCTTGTTATCCCAATAGATCACGAACACGTCCCCGCCGATGCCGCAGCTCATCGGCTCGGTCAGCCCCAGCATGGCGTTGGTGGCGATCGCCGCATCGGCCGCATTGCCGCCGGCCTTGAGGATGTCGACACCGACTTCGGCCGCCAGCGGAATGCTGGTGGCGACGATGCCGTGCTTGGCCACGACGACCGAGCGACTTTGCCGGGGATTGCCGAGGGGACGATCGTAGTAGGCCATTTCATCCTCGGCGAAACTGATGGACGCTTGAGCCAACGCGACGCAGACGAGCGTCAGGCAGAAGAAAAGTCGGAAGGTAGGTCGGCGCATGGCGAAGTTCCTCTGGGAAAGGAAGGCGAAGTGCCGCCATGATAGCCAGGTGCGCGGGGCGTGTCGAATTCTGGGCGACTAGCGGTTAGCCAGTTCACGAGATGCCCCGTTATTGCAGGCCCTGCACCCAAGCGTCCAGAAGGAACACGGTAGCAACCAATACTGCGAAGGGGGCGAGGATTATCGGAATCACCCACCAAAGCAACTTGTACGAGGAAAGCGGCCGGACTTCGCCGACGACGCGTCGGAAAATGGCTACCGCAATCGCAGCCGCGAAGCCGTAGTAGCAATGGCAAACAGAGCGGATGCCTCCGAGCTGCCCTCCGTCATTCTTGCTCCCGCGACAGCGACGGGCAAAGTGAAGATCAATGCCAGGAATGTAGAGCAAATTGCAATCACGATTGATTCCACCCAACCCCGCCCTAGGCGACGATTAGCTGTGGGCAGCGAATTGTCGTTTGATTCAACTATATGGCCAGGATAGCCGGGGAAGACTTGTGGTGGTTCAAATGAGTCCGCCGTCTTGAGATAAGCTGCGGCTGCATCAAACGCCAGACTACCAGAAAATCGCAGTTTGCGACGATGCCCCTCAGTATGTTCGGGGAGCCACGTTCCAACTTGCCGCTCGCTATTCCGGCATCACGACATCCTCAAACATCACCTTCCCATCCACGTCGTGGAACCGCGCCGTCAGAGTCGGCTCACCTTCCGGCCGATCAACCGTCATCGACAGAAAGCCACCCTTCACGCGCAAGAAGCGGTGGATCTCGGGCCGATAGTCCTTGGGATCCCAGCCGCCGGCGTGCGGATCGCTGCCGGGGCCGCTCGAGTATTCGCGAACCTTCGTCTCAGGGTCGATCGAGAAGAACTGCCAATGCCGGTCGCCGCAGATGGTGAGCATCTTGCGCGAGGCGACGAATTCGCGTAGCTCGCGTCCTTCGTGCTCGAAGCCGGCGTTCGCCAGGTTGTCGTTCTTCTGATCGCGATCCGGCCCCACCAGCGGCGTCGGGCTGATCAGGATCCGGAACGTCGCATCCGAGGCGTCGACCGTCTCCTTGAACCAGCGCTTCTGCTCGGCGCCCCAGATCGATTTGTCCGGACCATCGGGCATCGTGTTCGGGCTGCGGAAGTCGCGCCCCTCGACGAGCCAGACTTGCAGGTCCTTGCCCCAGCGGAACGTGCGATACGTCTTGTCGCTCATCGGCACCTGCTCGCGGAAGATCGCCTGCCCCTGCCGAAAAGTAAAGTCGCCCATGTAGGGCGTCTCCATCGTCGGCCAGCAGTCGTTCACCCAGGTGTCATGATCGTCCTTCATGAAGTAGCTGGCGAACTGGCGATGGAACTCGACATTCGTCGGCCAGCTATACATCCGCTGCCAATGCCAGCGGGCGAGGTCGACGTTTTTCGCCAACTGGTCGTAGTAGATGATGTCGCCCGTGTGCACGAAGAACTGCGGGTCCAGCTTGGCGATGGCGCGATAGACCTTGAAACCCTCGGGCACGTCCTGGTCGTCGTCGCCGAAGCAGGTGGCGGCCACGAACGTGACTTTCTGCGGGTCACTTGGTTTCGCCGCCGTATGAAACCCTCCGGTCATCGTCTGGCCGGACGTGCCATCCACTCCGCGCGTTTCCACGCGCACATCGTACTTCACGCCCGGCTGCAAGCCGCTCAGCGCAAACTTCCGCGTGAAGTCTCCGAGCGGATCGACGGCTTCCCACGCCGCGCTCTGCCACTCGCTCGCCTCGCGCGGCTTCCACGACACGCGCACCTCGCCGTCGACGCCCGGCGCGCCTTGCTTCAGATCGTCGACCGTCGCGCCATCGGGATACACGATGCCCTCGAACAACTGCTCGCGGCGCGGCGCCTTGGCGTCGTCCTTCTTGGGCTTCGCGTACTTGATTGTCACCATCGGCCCGTCGGCCGAATTGCGCTCGGCGTTTTTCGTAAGCCGGGTCCAGACGATCGCCGAGTGATCGGTGACTTCGCCGATTTTGATGCCTGTGGCCAGATGCGGCCCAGTGTCAAGGGCCGCCGGCGAAGCGAAGATGTCATTGAACGTGAGCAATGCAAGCATGGCCCAGGCCGCCTGCGTACGCTTCGGCATAAAACAGCACGTCATTAAAAAGACCTCGGGCGGCGGGAATCGCGGAAGCGACAGGACTGGCTCGATCATGTCAGCTTGGGCCTGCCATTTCAACCAATCCCTTCGGAATACTGGTCGCGGACTCGATCGCTTGACGCCGCTTCGTGAAGCATCGAGCCTGTGCAGCTCCGATCCCTCCCCCAGCACTCCTGACATCACCGACAACTCCTGGTACTTCTCCGACTTTTCACTACGCTCGTGGCGTGCCTGGCCATCGAAGCGGCCTGTGGCGCCACGGCCGAGCCGCGCTCAACGATCTAAGTCTCGACCGAGGGTGATGACAGCGACGGCCGCACCTGGCAGACCGCGTTTCGCACCATTCTAAAGGCACTCGACTGCGTGCCTGAGGACCATGGCGGCTACCGCGTCGTCGTTCGTCCCGGCACTTATCGTGAGGCCAACCTGCACCCGAAGCACATTGGCGCTGCCGGCGCGTACAATTTGCTTTCGGACGCCGGCTGGTTCTTTCGAACAAGGCGGTAGCATCCGACTCGTGCGTTGCCAACAGGCAGCGTCGGCTCAGCCGAGTAGTTCCTGCATCAGCAGCGAGGCAATAAGCACGATGGCCGCGAGCATGAGGGCGATACCCATCCCCATGCACATCCAAAAGGCAACCGGGGTTTCATGACGAGTGACGTTGAACCCAAGAGTTGGCCATTTACTTGTCAAAAGGGCCCTTCGCACGTGCCAACCAGCAATTAGACCGCAAGCGGTGAAGAACAGCAGCCGCGATAGAAGCAAGTAGTTCATGACCTGATCCGATGGCATCCTACGGACGACCGGACGGACGAACAACTCAGGGCCCTGTGGTTAGTTGCCTTTCACGCGAGCAACTCGGGCACCACCTTCGCGCCCGTGACTTCCGCGTCGGTGAGGCTCGTCGGCCGACCGTCATGAGGGTAGGCGAGACGGTGGTGATCCAGCCCCAGCGCTGCCAGTAGCGTGGCGTGCAGATCGTGCACGGTGACGACTTTCTCCACGGCCTCGTAGCCGAAGTCATCCGTCGCGCCGTGCACGTAGCCGCGCTTGAATCCGCCGCCTGCGAGCCACGTCGAAAAGCCCCGGCGGTTATGGTCGCGCCCGTCGGAACCTTGTGAAATCGGCAACCGGCCGAACTCACCCGTCCACATCACAATCGTGTCGTCCAAGAGTCCGCGGCGCTTGAGATCTTCGACGAGGGCGGCGCTTGGTCGGTCGGTCTTCGCACACAACCCTTTGAGGCTTTCCGCGTTCTTGCTGTGCGTATCCCACGGTTGCGAACTCAGGAACAACTGGACAAATCTCACGCCGCGCTCGATCAATCGCCGGGCGATCAGGCACCGCGTGCCATACTCGCGTGTTGCGTCTTCGTTCAGTCCGTACAACTCCTTGGTCTCGGCCGGCTCGCCGGAGATGTCCAGCACCTCGGGCACGGACGTTTGCATCCGCGCGGCCGTTTCGAAATTCGCCAGCCGGGCGGCCAGCTCGCTGTTGCCGGGGTGTCGACTCAAATGCGCGCGGTTGAGCTGCTCGAGAAACGCCAGTTGGTTGCGCCGCGCCGCCGGCGACGATCCCTCCGGCGGCTGGAGGTTCACCACCGGCGATTTCCCGGAACCGAACGGCGTCCCCTGAAAGATCGCGGGGAGCCAGCCGGCCGACCAGTTCCGTGTGCCATCAATCGGCAGTCCGCCGGGATCACCCAGCACGACATAAGCCGGCAAGTTCTGATTCTCAGAGCCGAGCGCATAGGTGACCCACGAGCCCCAGGTCGGCAGCCCGGCGAAGATCTTGCCCGAGTGAATCAGCCGCAGGGCCGCTTCATGGTCGACGCTTTCGGTATTCATCGAACGAATGAGCGTGATGTCGTCCGCGATGCGGGCCGTGTACGGCAGAACTTCGCTAAGCTGCATGCCGCACTGCCCTGCCGGGGCGAACTTGAACGGTGAGCCGAGGACGTTGCCGGCCTGGTTCGTGAAGTGGATCTCGAGTTCGCCGGACGGGTATGGCTTGCCGTGAAACTTTTCGAGCATCGGCTTGGGATCGAATAGATCCATCTGGCTCGGCCCGCCATGCTGGAACAGGCAGATGACGTTCTTCGCCTTCGGCGTGAAATGCGTCGCGCCTGGTTGCAGGTCGGTGGTGGCAGCCGAGGCCGATTGCTGATTCGCCAGCAAATGTGCCAGCGCCAGCCCGCCCAGGCTGCCGGCATAGCGGCCGAGAAAGCTGCGGCGGGTGAGCTCGGTGGTGATCTGGCGGTTGAGTTCGTGAGACATTACGCCGCTCACTCCACGTAAAGGAAGCCGCTGCTGGCGAGCAGCATCTGGCAGTAGTCGGTCCAGGCAAGTTGGTCGCCCTTCTCGTCGTCGCCATACGTCTCGCGCTGCGTGTCGAGAAACCCGCTGGCGGCTGCGTGTTCGGCAGGGAGCGGCTCTCGGCCGTAGGCCAACAGGTAGCTGCGATCAATTCTCTTGGCGGGATCCTCGCCGGCCTCGTTGGCCAGTCGTGCGGCAAAGTGCCGGGACTGTTCGCGCAGGAACGGCGAGTTCAACAAGCTGAGCGATTGGAGTGGAATCGTTGAGATCGGCCGCTGCACACAGTTCACCACCAGCGAAGGCGAATCGAATAAGCCCAGCAGGCTCAGCGTTTGCGTGCGCCGCTGCTGCAAATAGAGCGAACGGCGATTCGTTCCGGCGGCGCCTTCCGTGACGACCGCTTCCCCCAACCCGTCGCGCGAGGTGGGCACATAGGGTCCGCCCATCGATTCATCAAGCTGCCCGGCCGTGGCCAGAATGGCATCCCGAACCGCCTCGGCATCCAGCCGGCGGACCGTCCACCGCCAAAGCAATCGATTGTCGGGATCGATTTTGCTTGCGCCTGCGTCGTAGGTACTCGCCTGTCGATAGGCTGCCGAGTTAAGCATCACGCGGTGCATGTGCTTGATACTCCAGCCGCTGCGAACGAACTCCGCCGCCAGGTACTCAAGCAATTCCGGGTGCGAGGGGGCCGCGCCGCTCACGCCCAGGTTCTCGCATGTTGCTACGATGCCCGCGCCAAAGTGCTGCTGCCACATCCGGTTAACCTGTACACGTGCCATCAGCGCAGCGGGACGCGCGTCAGCGTCGGTGACCCAGCGCGCCCAAGCCAGGCGCCGGCCGGTCGTCTCCGCCCCGGACTCAGGCTTCGCGATTTGCCATTCGGCGTTCGGATCGCTGAGGGCCGCCAGCGGCGCAGGCTCCACCGTCTCGCCCGGCGAGCTGTGGCTGCCCCGCTCCAGCAGATGAACTTCCGGCGCATTGGCCGAGCGATCCGTCATCCAGGCGATGCGGCCCGGCTCAGGTTTTCGCTCACCATCAAGTTGCTTGATCGAGGCCTCGAGTTCCTCGCGCCGCCTGCTTGTTTCGGCTTGTAGTTGAGCATCGGCAGCCAGGTCGCCCGTCTCACTCTCACGGATCACGACGTTATCGACGATGAACGACCGCCCGCAACAGAGCCCGAAGCCGAACCCGCCGCTGCCCAGCGCCGCCTGATCGAGCACGGCCGACTTCCGGTCCGGCACGCCATCGTAAAGATGATCGAGCCGGCACTTGCCGTCGGCGACGCGCGTGATGCGGACGCCGTAATTGTGACCGCCTCGGTAGACGGCCTCGCCCAGTGTGCCATCGTCTTTGTGATCGTTGCCGGGATAGTCCAGGTACAAACCAACGCCGCCACCCTCGGGTTTGCCTTCGAGCAGGACGTTCCCGGTTTCCCCCTCGCGCGTGTCGTTGTAATCGCGGACGGCCAGAAAGTAGGCGATCCGCTCGCTGACCTTGCCGTCGCCAACTTTGACGTCCACCAAATCGAACGTGACCTGTATCCAGGCGCCTTCGGCCTGTGGCGTCCAGTTGAATGTTTGCCTGGTAGACATCACGCGGTCGCCGGGATCACCACTTTCCAGCACGAACAAATTGCCGTCGCGAGCAATCGTTGCCGGCCGGGTTTCCGAATCGAGATTAATGGCCGGTTGACCCGCGGGTTGATCATCTCCCGGCGCCGTGTGGCTCCAGGCGTCCGCCAGCGGAGGTCCGCCCGCGGCAAACTCGTCGCGGAACAGTACCGCTCCGCGCGGCTGATTCTCCTTCGCCCAAGCGGCGAACTCTTCGCGCAGCTTCGCGACTTTGTCGTCGACTTCCGCTTCGTGGGCTTTCCAGGTTTCAAGCTCGCCTGGGAGCGTGGCCTGCACGACGCGTTCGTTCGGCTTCTTCCAATCCTTGACGTTGAAGGCTGGATAGAACACCGACTGCCACTGGTAGTAGTCGCGCTGCGAGAGTGGTTCGAACTTATGATCGTGGCATTTCGCGCATTGCACGGTCAGCCCCAGCAGCGATGACGACACAATCTGCAGGCACGAGTCGAGCGCCGAGTAGCGATCGATCGTCCGTTCGTTGTCGTTGCCGTCGCTTTCGCCGGTGCCGTCTTGGCCATTCCGCAGATAATGCGTCGCCTCCAGCAGCGAGATCACCTCGCTGGTGGTCGCTTCGCCCGGCTTGAATCCGGCCAGCTCATCGCCGGCAAGCTGCTCAATGACAAACCTGTCGAACGGCTTGTCTGCGTTGAATGCCCGCACGACGTAGTCGCGATAGCGGTACGCCAACGGCCGATCGCTGTCGGCATTGAAGTAGCCGTTGCTGTCGGCATAGCCCGCGGCATCGAGCCAGTACTTGCCCCAGCGCTCGCCGTAACGCGGCGAAGACAGGTAGCGATCGACCATCCGCTCATAGGCGTCCGCCGAAGTGTCGTTTTGATACGCCGCGATCTGTTCGGGAGTCGGCGGCAGACCGGTCAGGTCAAACGCCACGCGGCGAATCAGCGTCGCTCGGTCGGCTTCTGGGCGATAGCCAAGGCCGTTTCGCTCGAGCTCAGCCAGCACAAAGCGTTCGACGTCGTTCCGCACCCGATGGGCTGCTTGAGCCTGCGGGGCCTGCGGAGCCTTGAGCGGCACGAAAGCCCAGTGATCGCCCGAGGGGTGCGCGCTCCCTTCAGCCGGCAGGCCCGGGGCGCCGGCCTTGATCCAGGTGGCGAGCAGTTCGCGCTCCTCGGCCTTCAGCGGAGCGTCGGGCGGCATCTCGTCCGCGGCGACCCGCTGCCAGAGCAGGCTCTCATTCGGTTTTCCCCCCTGCACCGCAGCGCCACTGTCACCCCCGTTGGCCAGCCAGGCAGGCGTGCTCAGGTTCAATCCCCCCTCGCTCTTGCCGGGACCGTGACACTTCACGCACTTCAGCCTGACCAGCGGTAGCACATCGTGTACCAGGTCGGGCGTCTCGGCGACTACCAACGTCGGCAGGACGATCACGTGCATCGCCAATAGCAGCAGCGGCCGGAGCAGATTCGGCGGCGATCTACGCACGTGAGAACCTCTCGAGGCGAGAGCGCGGCGGGCTGTTCGGGCGGGATGCCCCTCAGTATATCCACGGGGTGGGCATGCGTCAGCCAAAAACGTCCTGGGGAGTGTCCCGATTTTTGCTCACGTCGAGGTTTGCGGCCCATCCAATCGTGCGAGCAAGGTGGGACAGTCCCCCTCGCGGCGCCCCGCGGGGTTGAGCGCCCGGCCTCGTAAGGTAAGTTAGGGATGTGCCAGTTGGGAAAATCGTGGCGGAACCACGTTGCGAAGCAATTCCCCAAACGGTCGACGTCCGGTGTGCACGAATCACCTTTTCTCGCGCGGAACCTCACCATGAACACGATGCTGCGAATCTTGGCCGGTGGACTTGTCTTGGGCGTCGTCAGTCACTCGGCAAGCACGCTGCACGCTGCCGCGCCGCAAGCCGCCGACGAGCAGGCACAAGCCTTCATCGCCCGCTATCTCGAAGAGATCCGCCCGCTGGAGATCGCGCTCAACCTCACCTGGTGGAAGGCCAATACCAGCGGCAAAGACGAAGACTTCGCCGCCAAGGTCGAGGCGCAAAATAAATACGACGCGGCGCTCGCCAACAGCGAACGCTTCGCTGAGCTCAAGAAACTCAAGGAAGCCCGGCTCAGCGATCCGCTCGTCGCCCGCCAGATCGACGTCCTCTACCGGATCTACCTCGAGAAGCAGGTTCCGCCCGAACTGCTCAATCGGATCACGGCCAAGGCCAACGAGATCGAACAAGCCTTCAACGTCTACCGCGCGAAGCTGAACGGCAAGGAGATTCCCGACAGCGAAGTGCGCAAGATCCTCAAAGAGTCGAAAGACTCGGCCGAGCGGCAGCAGGTTTGGGAATCGAGCAAGGGGGTCGGCGCCCAGGTCGAAGCCGATCTCCGCCAGCTCGTTGAGTATCGAAACGAAGCCGCCAAGAAACTTGGCTTCAAAGACTTCCACGCTATGCGGCTGTTTCTCAGCGAGCAGGATCAGGCCCAGGTCCTCGCCCTGTTCGACCAGCTCGACGAACTGACGCGCGAGCCGTTCCGTCAGGCCAAGGCCGACATCGACGCCAAGCTCTCCAAGTACCTGGGCATTCCGATCGACGAGCTCTACCCCTGGCACTACCAGGATCCGTTCTTTCAGGAAGCCCCCGCCGTGTCGGACGTGAGCCTCGACAAGGCCTTTGCCAAGGCCGACATCCTGGCCATCTGCCGCAAGTTCTATTCTGGCATCGGCCTGCCGATCGAAGATGTCATCGAGCGGAGCGATCTCTACGAGCGACCGGGCAAGAGCCCGCACGCCTTCTGCACGGACATCGACCGCGAAGGGGACGTCCGCGTGCTGGCGAACATCGTGCCGAATGAATACTGGATGGGCACGATGCTCCATGAGCTCGGCCACTCGGTCTACAGCAGCAAGAACATCCCCCAGTCGGTGCCGTACGTGGTGCGCACCGACGCCCACATCCTCTGCACCGAGGGCGTGGCGATGATGTTCGAGCGGTTCAGTAAGAGCGGCCAGTGGCTCACCGAGATGGGCGTCGCCGTCGAAGATCCCCAAGCCTACAGCGAAGCGGGCGCGATCATGCGCCGCAATCAGCTCCTGATCTTCTCTCGCTGGTGCCAGGTGATGCTCCGCTTCGAGCAGCAGATGTATGCCGATCCGAGCCAGAACCTGAACGACCTGTGGTGGAACCTCGTCGAGAAGTACCAGATGGTCAAGCGGCCCAAGGGGCGCGACCTGCCGGACTACGCAGCGAAGATTCACGTCGTCTCGGCCCCGGCCTACTACCACAATTACATGATGGGGCAGCTCTTCGCCTGCCAGGTCCACGAGACAATCGCCAAGAACATCTTGAAGTCCAAGGACGTGCCCAACGCGTTCTACACCGACAACAAGGACGTCGGCCGCTACATGATCGAAAAGGTCTTCACCCCTGGCGCGACGCTGAGCTGGAACGAGCTCACCAAGCACGCCACCGGCGCGGACCTGAATGCCAAGGCCTTCGCCGCGGAGTTCAAAGCGGAATAGGGGTTCTCGCAGTGTGACGAGAACCTGGGTGCCACAAGCGGCCGCGTCGCGGCTCAGCGGTGCTCAACCTGAACGCGCGCCCCGCCGGTCACCCCACGTTGGTCGTGCAGTGCAAGCGGACCGCCTATCTTACAAAGTAAGACTCTCGTCGAAGGGCTCACAGGTGAGCCGCGACGCGGCCACCTGTGGCACTCGGCGACCACTCTTCAAGCGAAAATTAGTTGTCGAGCGCCGTTCGGCGGGACACAATTGGTGTTCACCGCCCAATACCTACCTATCCGCGCACGTCGACATGCGACTTCTCGTCCTGCTTGCTGTCGTTCTTCTGGCTGCTTCGGCAGTTCGCGGTGAGGAACCTTCACCACCACCGGCGAAGTCGCGCATTCCCAGGACCACTTCGCGTCTCATCGGCTCGCCCGAACCTCCGCTCCCGTACACCGCCCTAAAGCAGTTCCCGAAGCTCGAACTCGTCTCGCCGATGTATGTGATGCCCGAGCCGGGCAGCCACCACCTGCTCGTCATCACGCAGAACGCCGGCGACAAGCCGGCCCGGATTGTCCGCTTCGAAAACTCGGCCGACGTCGCGACCAGCGAGGTTTACTTTGAAGTCGCAAATCGCCTCGTTTACTCGATCATCTTCGATCCCGACTTCGCGACGAACCGCCAGGTCTATCTCTTCAGTAACGGCCCCACCAGCGAGCCCGAACGTAAGGACCGCGTTGCGCGGTTCAAAGTCACCGAGACCGATCCGCCCAAGATCGATCCCGCCAGCGAAGAACTCATCCTCGAGTGGCGCTCGATGGGGCACGACGGCGGCGACATGGCGTTCGGCCTCGATGGGATGCTCTATCTCACCACCGGCGACGGCACCAGCGACAGCGATGGCTGGAACAGCGGGCAGACGCTCAACGATCTGCTCGGCTCCGTCCTGCGGATCGATGTTCACAAGCCAGATGGCGACAAGCCTTACTCCATTCCGCCAGACAACCCTTTCCTGGAAACGCCCGGCGCGCTCCCCGAGATCTGGGCTTATGGCCTCCGCAACCCTTGGCGGATGAGCATCGACCCGAAGCAAGGCCACGTCTGGGTTGGCAACAACGGCCAGGATCTGTGGGAGACCGCGCACCTGGTCAAGCGTGGCGACAACCTTGGCTGGAGCGTCTACGAAGGGAGCCATCCTTTTTACGCCGAGCGGCAGCGCGGCCCGACGCCGATCGTCCCGCCCACGATCGAGCATTCACACGCCGAGTTTCGCTCACTCACCGGCGGCGTGGTGTACTACGGCGATAAGCTGCCCGACCTCAACGGCGCGTACATTTATGGCGACTACTCCAGCGGCCGCCTCTGGGCCATGAAGCACGACGGCCGGCAGCCGATCTGGCATCGCGAACTGGCCGACACCAGCCTGATGATCGCCGGCTTCGCGGTCGACCAGCACGGCGAGTTGCTCGTCGTCGATCACGGCGGCGGCATCTATCGCCTGGCGCCGGCCAAGATCGAAGCGAACCGTCCGCCGTTCCCCACACGGCTCAGCGAGACCGGCCTGTTCACCGAAACCGCCCAGCACGAAGTCGCGCCCGGCGTGATCCGCTACGAAGTCAATGCCCCCGGCTGGCACGACGGCGCAGCCATCGAGCGATTCATGGCGATTCCCGGCGAGGCGAAAGCCACCTACCACGCCAACCGCAGTTGGGAGTTCCCCGACGGCACGGCCCTCGTGCAGACGCTGACGCTGAATTCGCAGCGGATCGAAACGCGCGTCCTGCTGCGCCAGCAAGGCGAGTGGGCCGGCTACACGTATCGCTGGACCGACGACCAGCAAGACGCCGAATTGGTCAGTCGCGAGGGTGCGGAGGCCACCTTCAAGGTGATTGGCGAAAGCGACGTGCCGCACGAGCAAGTGTGGAAGTTTCCCGGCCGCACCGAGTGTCTCACCTGCCACAGTCGCGCGGCAAACTTCGTCCTAGGCATTTCCGGCATGCAACTGAATCGCCCACTCGCCGATGGGGCCAATCAGTTAACCTCGCTCGCCGCAATGGGCCTGTTCACGGCCGCGTTACCGGCCGAAGAGCCACCGAAACTCGTCGATCCACTCAACACGTCGGCCGATCTCGAAGCCCGAGCGCGGAGCTACCTGCACGTAAACTGCTCGACCTGCCACATCGCGGCGGGTGGCGGTAACGCCCGCATGGAATTGGGTCTGTCGACGGAGCGAGACAAGATGCAACTCGTCGAAGCCCGGCCCCAGCACCAGACGTTCGGCATCGCCAACGCAATGCTGGTGGCCCCCGGCGAACCGGACCGTTCGGTCCTCGTGCAGCGACTTGCCCGACGCGGCCACGGCCAAATGCCGCCGCTGGTGCTGCACCAGGCCGATAAGCGAGCCGTTGCCCTGATGCGCGAGTGGATTGCCAGTCTCAAGCCTTCGCGCCCGTTTGTGCGTGAATGGCAGATGAACGACCTCACAGAATCCCTCGCCACGATCGATGCCGGGCGCTCTCTCGACGCCGGCGAAAAGACCTTCCGCGCGATTGGCTGCGCCCAGTGTCACAAGATCGGCTCCGGCGACGAAGGGGGCAGCGTGGGCCCGAACCTGTCGGATGTCGGCAAGCGTCTCAAGCCGCAGGAACTTTTGGAATCGATCGTCTCCCCGTCGGCCCAGGTTCCCGACGCTTACGCCACCTGGCTCGTGCAGACCGGCGACGGCCAGATCCATCAGGGGCAGATCGAACACGAGAACGCCGACACGCTCACCCTTCGCGCCGCATCCGCCGTCGATCCGCCTACCGTGGTCCCCATCGCCGAGGTCGAAGCTCGCCGCAAGTCACCCACCTCGAACATGCCGGCCGGCACGATCAACGTGCTCGAGCGCGACGAGATCCTCGATCTTCTGGCGTACCTGCTCCAGCAGCGCGGAAATTGATTGAAAGTCGAAGAGATCGGGTGGCACTTGGTGGCACTGACAACTCGCTTGTCAGTCTGCCTTCGGCACAAGAGGAATCATGTGACGCGTAACGAGAGGTTCACGGGTTACTCTTGTGATCGCCCGGCCTGAACTCTCCTATGCTGCGCACACCGACAACAAGTTGTCGCTGCCACCCCGCCCTGCCACTTTTCCCACCAGATTGACCCGCACGCCCAGCCAGCCGATAATCGCGCGAGCTGCTTCTCGTTGCCTTCTCACTTCCTTGGCGGAGGATTCCCGCAATGGCCATCGCTCGCTTGCGAGTCACAAGCTTCGTCGTCCTGACGCTTCTGTCGCTTCTGTGGTCCGCAGCGGCGCTCGCTTCCCACCAGGAAGTGATGATCCCCATGCGCGACGGCGTGAAGCTGGCCACGAACATCTTCCTGCCCGAGGGCGAAGGCCCCTTCCCCGTGGTCCTCTCGCGCACACCGTACAACAAAGGCCCCGCCGAGAAGCGTGAGCAAGCGGAGAAGCAGTACACCGAGCGCGGTTATGCGCGCGTGGTGCAGGATTGCCGCGGCCGCTTCGCCAGCGAGGGTGAGTACCGCGCGTTCATCGACGATATGAACGACGGCTACGACACGCTCGAGTGGATCTCGAAGCAACCCTGGTGCACGGGCAAGATCGGTATGGTCGGCGGCTCGGCCCTGGGCATCACCGCCAATCACGCCGCCATGAGCGGCCATCCGGCGCTCAAATGTAACATCGTGATCGTGGGGCACGGCAGCTCGTACCATAACTCGGGCTATCCCGGCGGCGTGTTCCTGCTGAACCTGAACGAAGAGTGGCTCCGCAAGCAGGGCGTCCCGCCGGCCGACGTGCCGCGGCCCATCCATCGGGTCTACGACGACTCGTTCCGCAAACTGGACATCGCCCACTATTACGACAAGATCACGGTGCCCACGATCAACATCGGCGGCTGGTACGACATCTTCAGCCAGGGGAACATCGACTGCTTCGAGGGGCTCGAATATCGCGGCGCCGAAGGCGCTCGCGGAAACCAGATGCTCGTGATGGGCGCCTTCGGCCATGGACTGCTGCGCGGCGACCTGAAGTATCCGAAAGACTCAGGTCCGGGCAACCTGGACGTCCAGTTCCGCTGGTTCGACCGCTGGCTGAAGGGGGATGCGAACGGTGTCGAAACCGAGCCGGCCGTCCGCTACTACCTGATGGGCGATACGTTCGATGAGCAGGCCCCCGGCAACGAATGGCGCACGGCCGATGCCTGGCCGCCCCAGAGCGAATTGACCTCCTACTACCTTCACTCTGGCGGCAAGCTCTCGACGGATAAGCCTGCCGAGAATGCCAGCGCCGCCGAGGCGTCGGACACATTCACCTACGACCCCAAGAACCCCGTGCCGACCGTCGGCGGCAACAACCTGATGTTGCCGCTCGGCCCGATGGATCAGCGTGAAGTGAGCAGCCGGCCCGACGTGCTAAAATACGAAACGGCCCCGCTCGAACATCCGGTCGAAGTCGTCGGCCGGATCGCGACCGAGTTGTTCGTCAGCACTGACGCCGATGACACCGACTTCGTGGTGAAGCTAATCGACGTCTACCCCAACGGCTACGAAGCCCTCGTGCTCGATCAACCCATGCGGCTTCGCTTTCGCGACGGCTTCAACCGGATGGTGAAAGCCAAGCCAGGTGAAGTCTACCCGATCAAGGTCGACCTGTGGTCCACCGCACTCGTGTTCAACAAGGGACATAAGATCGCGATTCACGTCAGCAGCAGCAACGCCCCTCGCTTCGAGCCGCACTCGAACACGTGGGAACCGGTGAAGAGCATCGATCAAGCCGTCTCCGCGCAAAACACCGTGCATCACACGGCCGCCCAACCGTCGAGATTGGTGCTCCCCGTGACGAAAGTCTACTCGGGCGAACAGGCGGCCGCGTCGAACTGATGTGTACGCTTACGATCATCTCGACAGGCGAAGCCGATTCGCGCGGCGTGCGCATCGTATGCAATCGCGATGAGTCGCGCCTGCGGCCCGCTGCTAAGCCGCCCGAGCTGCGCACGTGTGATAAGCGTCAAGCCCTGATGCCGGTCGATCCGCTTTCCGACGGCACCTGGATTGGCGTCAGCGATGCGGGCGTGGCCGCCGTGCTGATGAACGTCTACATCGCACAGACCGAAAAAGAGATCGAGATCCTCCCAAGAACTCGGCCGCTCATCAGCCGGGGCACGATCATTCCGCACGTCCTGGCCGCCAGCGACCTGGCCGATGCAATCGAACGATTCAAAACCCTCAACCCGCGCGACTTCGAGCCCTTCCGCCTGATCCTGGTCGATCGCACGCACTGGCTGGAGATCGTCTGGGCGGCCGAGCAGCTTTCGATCGATCCGGTCAAACCGCTGGACGAACCGCTGTTCTTCACCTCCTCCGGCCTGGGCGACGACATCGTCGCCAGGCCCCGGCGGCAGCTTTTCGACGAGATGTTTCAACCCAGTTCCGTACTTCCCGCCGCCGATCTCACCGCCGCGCAAGATGCCTTCCACCGACACTTCTGGCCCCGGCGAGAGTTCGCCAGCGTCTGGATGACGCGGCCCGAGGCGCGCACTCAGAGCATCACGTGGTGCGAACTGACAGTGAATGAAGTGACCATGCGCTACGCCGCCCGCGATTGGGGCGATCGGCTGGAGGTGGGCGAGCCACTCAGACTTCCGATTCAAACCGGCTGATCCGTTAACTTTCTATTGTCAGGCTGATGGGTGGCACAGGTGATGGGTGGCACAGGTGATGGGTGGCACAGGTGATGGGTGGCACAGGTGGCCGCGCCAGCGGCGCACCTGTGCAAGGGTTGATGGTGAACTCAATTGCAGAAGGATGCCGTCGGCCCTCCTCTATTTCGGCCAATAGGCAGTGTGGGCTCAGCACTGTGAGCAATTTAGCCGAGCACAGGTGAGCCGCTGGCGCGGCCACCTGTGCCACACAGTAAAGTCGTCGCTGCCAACTCATTGAATGCACCGTTGTCTCTCCCCTCCCCTTGCATGCTTCCTGGCCACGGGCGATAAGTATCCAGCATGTCGCACACGTCCGATTACGTCATCGCCATCGACCTGGGAAGTAGCGGGCCCAAGGTCTCGCTCGTCAGCGATCAGGGGCAGCCTGTCGCCAGCACGAGTCGCCGGATTGCCACCATCAACACGCCTGATGGCGGCGGCGAGCAGGATCCCGAAGATTGGTGGCGCAGCGTGCGCGATTGCGTCCGCGAGCTGGTGGCCAGCGCCGGCATCCCCCGCGAGCGGATCGTGGCGATTAGCTGCGCCACGCAGTGGTCTGTCACCGTGCCGGTCGATCGCAACGGCCGGCACCTGATGAACGCGATCCACTGGAGCGATTCGCGCGGCGGACCGTACTCGCGGGCCATCACCGACGGCTGGATCAAAGTGGCCGGTTATGGACTTACCCGTATGCTCCGCTGGGTGAAGATCACTGGCGGCGTGCCGGCGCATTCGGGCGCCGACGCCCTTTCGCACATGCTGTACATCAAGCATGCCCGGCCGGATGTCTACCGCGAGACGGCCGCGCTGCTCGAACCGATGGACTACATCAACCTGCGGCTCACCGGGCGCACCGCGGCCACCTATGCCACGGTCTTTCCCTACCTACTCACCGACAATCGCGACAGCTCGCATATCGCTTACGACGACGGTCTGATTCGCTGGGCGGGTCTCGATCGCAGTAAGCTGCCGGACCTGGTTCCGCAAGGGACCGTGCTCGGCACGATCCTGCCCGCGATCGCTGCCGACTGGGATCTTGCTCCCGGCACGCAGGTCATCGCCGGGACGCCCGACAGCCAGGCCGCGGCGCTCGGCTCGGGCGCGGTGCGCGACTACGAGGGGCACATCTGCCTGGGCACCACGGCCTGGCTAAGCTGCCACGTGCCGTTCAAGCGGACGAATATTTTGAACTACCTGGCCACGATGCCTTCGGCCTTGCTGGGGCGCAACATGGTCATGGCCGAGCAAGGCGCTGCCGGCAAATGCTTGCAGACGTTCGTCGAACGCTGGCTGTGCGCGCAGGACGAACTCAGTGATGCGGGCTCGCCGGCCGATGTTTACGAACGGATTGAACGACTCGTGTCGCGCGTGCCGGCTGGCAGCGATGGGCTGTTGTTCTTACCCTGGCTCAACGGCGCCGGCCCGCCGAGCGGCGAAAGCGAAATCCGCGGCGGCTTCCTGAATCAATCGCTCAGCACCGGCCGGGCCGAAGCCGCCCGGGCGGTCATGGAAGGAGTCGCCATGAACCTCGGCTGGCTGCGTGTCGCCGTCGAGCGGTTTATTCGGCGGCCGTTCGACGGTTTGAACTTTATTGGCGGTGGTGCGCGCAGCGATACCTGGTCGCAGATCATGGCGGATGTCGTGAATTGCCCGATTCGCCGGATGGCCGAGCCCGAGATGGCGATTTCACGCGGCGCGGCGATGGTGGCCTGGCGTGCGCTGGGGCGCACGAGCGGCGACGACCTGGGCCAGCTTGCGCGTGTGGAGCGAGTTTTTCACCCCGACCCGGCCAATGCCCGCGTGTACCAAGCTCTATTCGCCGAGTGGCTCAGTAGTTATAAAGCCAACAGAGGCATGTTCCGCCGGCTCAACCGCCGCCAGACCGCACGCTCTTCTCGATAGCTCTTCATTCCGGGAGACTTCCTGTGTCCGCTGATTCTGAGATGGACGTCCTGGGTTCGCTCGACGCGATGATGCATCCCTATCGCGAGAAGTATCAAACCTTCTCCGAGATTCCGCAGCAGGGAGTGCCCCGCGACCAGGTCCTCAAGCAGATGGAAGAACTCCAGCAGACCGAACGCGACCGCTGGAAAGAGGGCTTCGCTTCGGGCTCGGTCTACAATGGCGACGACGAGCACATCGCCTTCGTCAATAAGGTCTACAACCTGCAGTCGCAGGTCAATCAGTTGCACACCGATCTCTGGCCGAGCGCCGCGAAGTTCGAAGCCGAGATCGTGGCCATGACCGCCAACATGCTCGGCGCCGAAAAGGCTGGCGCACCGGTCGGCACCGAGAACGGCATCTGCGGCTCGGTCACCAGCGGCGGGTCGGAAAGCATCCTGCTGGCGATGAAGACGCATCGCGACTACTTCCGCGAGAAGCGGGGTATCACGGCGCCGGAAATGGTCGCGCCGATCTCCGCCCACGCGGCGTTCCACAAAGCGGCCCAGTATTTCAACATCAAGATCAACGTCACGCCGCTCGATGAGAACTTCCGCGCCAATGTGGCCGCGATGCGGGCAGCGATTACCCCGAATACGATCGCGCTCGTGGCCTCGGCCGTGAACTTCCCCTACGGCACAATCGACCCGATCGACGAGATCGGCGCCCTGGCTGAAGAGCACAAGATCAACCTGCACGTCGACGGCTGCCTCGGCGGCTACCTGCTTCCCTGGGCTGAAAAGCTCGGCGCTCCCGTCCCGCCGTTCGACTTCCGCGTGCCGGGCGTCAGCTCGATGTCCTGCGACACGCACAAATACGGCTACGCCCCCAAGGGCACCTCGGTCGTGCTCTACCGCGGCCAGGAGCTGCGCCAGCATCAGTACTTCACGCTCGCCGATTGGCCGGGCGGTTTGTACTACTCGCCGACCTTCTCGGGCAGCCGCCCCGGCGGACTGAGCGCCGCCTGCTGGGCCTCGCTCGTTTCCGTGGGCGAAACCGGCTACCTGAAGGCGACGGGTTCGATCCTCGACGCCGTCAAGAAGATGCACGAAGGCCTCCTCACGATCCCGGGCCTAAAGATTCTCGGCCAGCCGATCGGTCCGTTCGCGTTCGGCTCGGACGAGGTGAACATCTACCAGGTGATGGATCAACTCTCAGCCCGCGGTTGGGCGCTGACTGGGCTGCTCAACCCGGCGGCGATTCACGTCAGCCCGACGCTCCGCTGGGCGCAGCCGGGCGTGGCCGAACGTTTCGTCGCGCACGTCCGCGAAAGCGTCGAGTACGTTCGCGAGAATCCCGACCTCGAAGGCGGCATGGCTCCGATCTACGGCATGGCCGCGGCAATTCCCGACCGCAGCTTCGTCCACGAGATGTTGCGCCAGGTAATGGACGTGTACTACCGGCTGTAGAGAACCTGCCAAGCAGAAAGAGTCTTGGGTAGCCCTGACAACTCGCTTGTCAGGGTGCCTCCGGCACCGGAGGGATCAGGTAGCACGCTACCCAAGAATGCGGCCGCCAACTTGCGCGACGCGAGTCTTGAACCCTCTTGTTGCAAGCAACACCGACAACAGAGTTGTCGCTGCCCCCCGGCCCGCACGAAAGACAACCTACACCAGCTCCGCCACCGGGTCGTGCTCCACCAGATATTGCGGGCGGCCGGTCGCGTCCTGAATCGTGGTGGATGACGTGTCGATGCCCAGGTTGTGGTAGAGCGTCGCCACGACTTCCTGGACGTATACCGGGCGGCTGTTGGCGTAAGCCCCCAACCGATCCGTCGTGCCGATGGCCTGGCCGGTTTTCATGCCGCCGCCTGCCAAGATTGCACAGCTCACTTGCGGCCAGTGGTCGCGGCCGGCTTCCTTGTTGATCCTCGGCGTGCGGCCGAACTCGCCCCAGGCGATCACCGTCACGTCGTCCAGCATTCCGCGGGCTTCGAGGTCTTCGACCAAGGCGCTAAAGCCCTGATCGAGCTTGCCGCCGTGATCGCGCACGAGGTCGAAGTTCGCGCCGTGGCTGTCCCAGCGGCCATAGGTCGTGGTCACGCAGCGCACGCCGGCTTCGACCAGTCGCCGCGCCATCAGCAGGTGCTCGTTGTCGGTGTTTGCGCCGTCATAGGTATAGTTGAACGGCTTGCCCGTGCCGTACCGCTCGCGAATCTTGGGGTCTTCCTTGCTCAGGTCGAGCGCTTCGAGCAGCTTGCTCGAAGTGAGTACGTCGAACGCCCGGTCGGTAAACGAATCGAACGCGTCCGTCCGTCCCTTCTCATCAACGATCCGCCGGAAGCCGTCGAAGCTGGCCCGCAGGGCTTTGCGATCTTCGAGCCGCTCAAACGTAATATCGTTCAGCCGCATGTTCGCCATCCCGGGCCCATCGGGCAGGAACGGCACATACGAAGGGCCGAGGTAGCCGGGCGTGCCGGGATCTTTCCAGACGCCCAGGTTTGCCAGACCCACGAACGGTGGGACCGAGCGATCGACCGGGCCGCGTAGTTTCGAGATTGCCGAGCCGAGGCAGGGCCGGCCGCCGAGCGTTTGCAGGCTTTCGCGCGTCCAGCCGGTGTTGCACTGGTACGGTTCGTGGCGATCGACCGCGCCGACCACCGAGCGGATCACGGCGCAGCGGTCCATGATGCTGGCGATTCGCGGGAAACACTCGCCAATCTGAATGCCGGCGACATTGGTCGGAATCGGCTTGAACTCGCCGCGAATCTCCGAGGGGGCCTCGGTTTTGATCTCCCACATATCCTGATGCGGAGGTCCGCCGCCCAGGAAGATATGAATCACGGCTTTGTGGCTGCTGCTGCCGCTGGCGGCCTCCGCCCGCAGGATGTCGGCCAGATTGAGCGACGCAGCGCCAAGTCCAAGGGCGCCGATCTTCAAGAATCCGCGCCGCGACAGGCGATCGCAGAACCCGTTTTGCTTGCGGCCAAGTAGCGTCAGCATTCCATATCCCCTTGGGACTCGTAGGAACATCGCATCAATGCTCCTTGATGTTAACCCTTTGGCTCGCCGTTCGTCAATCAGCCGAGTCGGACCAGCGAACAGTTTTTGCACCGACCACTTCGTGCGTAACGCGAATGCTGAAAACCATTTGCACTTCTCCGCCGGCAGCTTTCACGCAGCCCGTTCTTGCGCTACAATGCAGGCCACCGTTTCGGAAATGGTTCCTGGAACCGTTTTTGAGACCGACTCTTTGTTCAGCGTGGAGGACGGACCACGTGCTGCCGATCTACGAGCGCCAGTATCAGGATGGTCGCATCTCGCGCCGGGTGTTATTGCAGGCCGGCGGCCTCGCCCTCGGCGGACTCACGCTCTCGGACCTGCTGCGCGAGCGCTCGCACGCTGCCCTGACGTCTCAACCCAAGCGCGATCCAGCGCAGCGCGAAACTGCCGTCATCCAGGTCTTCATGGGAGGCGGTCCCAGCCACATCGATCTCTACGACCTGAAACCGAACGCCCCGGCCGAGATCCGCGGAGAGTTCCGCCCCATCAGCACCCGGCTTCCGGGCGTGCAGCTCGGCGAACTCATGCCACAACTCGCCGGAGTGATGGATCGCGTCGCGCTCGTCAGGTCCGTCGCACACGGAAACGCCAGCCACCTGCCCGCCTCGCACTGGATGATGACGGGCTACGAACCGCCTCCGGCCACGACCGGAAACATCAACCCCGCCTGTGGCGCGAACGTCGCCCGTGCGCGCGGACCGAACGCCCCCGGCATGCCGGCCTATGTGAGCATACCGCGCCGGCAGCTCCTGGGCGGCCCGGCCTACCACGGCGTCGCCTATAACCCGTTCACAACCGACAGCGATCCAGTCGAGAAAAACTTCGCGGTTCGCAACCTGCAGTTGCCCGCCGGCCTCGATGGCAGCCGACTACACGATCGCCAGACGCTGCTGGCTTCGTTCGATCGGATGCGGGCCGATCTCGACAATCGCGGCGACCTGGCCGGCACCGACCGCTTTGCCCGACAAGCGATGGAGATCATCACCAGCCCCAAGGCACAAGCCGCCTTCGACATCGCCCGCGAGGACGACGCCACACGCGAGCTGTACGGTCGCACCTCGGCGGGGCAGCGCTGCCTGCTCGCGCGCCGGCTGGTCGAAGCCGGCGTCACCTTCGTCACCGTGCTCTCGGGCGGCGAATGGGATACGCACACCAGCAACTTCGAGATCCTCCGGCGCGACGTCCCGCCGATCGATCGGGCGATCTCCGGGCTCGTCACCGATCTGTACCAGCGCGGTCTCGATCGGCAGGTGCTGGTGCTCGTCTACGGCGAGTTCGGCCGCACGCCAAAGATCAATCCGCAAGCCGGCCGCGATCACTGGCCCGGCGCGTTCTCGGTGCTCTTCTCCGGCGGAGGCATGCGCGTGGGCCAGGTGATCGGCGCGACGGACTCGCACGCCGCTTTCCCCACCAGCGATCCATTCACACCGGGCGACGTGCTTTCGACGATGTACAACTTCCTCGGCATCAACCCGGCCCGCGAGTTCCGCGACCGCGCCGGTCGCCCGCTGCGCATCCTGCCCGAAGGCAAGCCGATCGCGGCTCTGGCATAGCGCCCCGAGGGTGCGTTTGCTATCGTTCCCGCCGCCAGCCTTTGCTAGCATCCAGCGCTGCCAGAATTGTTAAAGGCCACCCTGCGGCACTGCTGATTATTGAAAGGAAACGCAATTCTTATCGTCGTTCGACGTTCGATTTCCGAAGCCGACCGCGCGGGTGACTCAGCCACGCGGAACGCTCTCGTCTGGATCACCACCCACGAACCTAGAACCTGACTCCGATGCGCCTAGCTCCCTTTGCTGAATCAGCGACGATTCAGTTACGCCGTAATTGGAAGCGTCACGCCCTGTTCACGGACTGGCTGCGGGATGACCTGGCAGATGCGCTCTGGCAAGAGCCCGAGCGGCTCCTGGCCGGGGCCACGGTGCTCCAACATCGCGGCGTGCGACGCACCGTGCGGATCAACTGGGCAGGAAGCCCGTTTGTGCTCAAACACTTCGTCGAACCGACCTGGCGGCACGGACTGAAGCAGCTCGTGATGCGCTCGCGGGCCCGCAAGACCTGGAACATCATGCACTTGCTGGCCGATTCGGGCGTGCTGACTCCGCGGCCCGTCGCCTGTGTCGAGAACACCCGCGGACCGTTTCAGCTCGACTCTTATCTGCTTTATCCGTATGTTCCCGGCGAAACCATCCGGCAGCACCTCTCGGCGCACCCAGACCCGCTGTTGACGGCGACCGCGCTCCAGCGGCAGTTGGTTGCCTTGTGGGATCGTCTGAAAGCGCTGCAAGTGAGCCTGGCCGATGCCAATCCCGGCAACTTCATCGTGAGCAGCGATCATCAACTGTGGGTGATCGATCTGGACAAGGCGCGAAAGCATCGTAGCGCACTGTGGGGCGAGAAGCGCCGGCGAAGCACGTGGCAGCGGCTCACGACCAAGCTGGCTCAGGCGGCGCAGACCGGTGTCACGCTGCCCAGTCATACTCGGCTTCGGCACGCGGCTTAGCCCGCCGGGTCGAGTGACGTCGCGCACCGGCAAGTCAGCGCGATGCTCGAACGGCTCCGGCAGAACAAAGCCCGCGGCTGGTAACCAGCGACAAAATGGGCAAAAACTTCCCGCCTGCCGCTCCGTGACCGCGGGCATGCTTGCATCGCCGGGGGCAATCGCGTATTTAACTAGGCTTTCGCAGCCGCTTGTCCAACCGGACCTGGAGCCCCCGCCGTTCACATGGTCCACCACGTCGAGGACGCACCTCCTGCTGCCGCGCGGGCCAACTTCGTGCATCGCGGCGCGGCCCACCTGATCAGCACCTGGCGCGACGCCCGGCTGAATCGCAACGAGATCGCCGGCTCGCTGGGCGACCTCGGCACCTTTCTGCCCCTGCTCGTCGGCATGGCCGCGCAGAACGGGCTCAACTTCGCCTCGGCGCTGTTCTTCGCCGGCCTGTTCAACATCATTACCGGCTTGACGTTCTCCATTCCCATGGCCGTTCAGCCGATGAAGGCCATCGCCGCAGTCGCCCTCACCGAAGGCTTGACCACGCCCCAGATCCTGGCCGCCGGCGCCACCGTCAGCGCCGTGATCCTCGCGCTCGGCCTCACCGGACTGATCGAATGGCTCAACCGGGTCATTCCCCGCAGCGTCGTCCGCGGCCTTCAGTTAGCGCTCGGATTGTCGCTGCTCATGAAAGGCATGCAAATGGTCGCGGGCACTGGCCAGTGGTTCGCGCCCGATGGCTACCTGACCGGAATTGTCGCGGCCGTACTGGTCCTGATGCTGTTCTTTTCCACGCGCGTTCCGGCGGCCCTGGTCCTATTCGGGCTGGGAATCACTATTGCTTGCTGGACTCAGCCGGAGATCGCCTCGCGGTTGGGAATCGGCTTTACGCTACCCGGCTGGACGCCGCCGGCCTGGGCCGATTTCGTCAGCTCGTTCAGCCGCGCGGCGCTGCCGCAAATTCCACTCACCACGCTCAACTCCGTGATCGCGGTTTGCGCGCTCTCGGTCGACTTGTTTCCCCGCCGCCCCGCCACTCCCACCAAGGTGGCCGTCTCCGTGGGACTGATGAATCTCGTGGGCTGCTGGTTTGGCGCCATGCCCATGTGCCACGGCGCCGGCGGCCTGGCCGGGCAATATCGTTTCGGTGCGCGCACCAACGGCTCGATCTTGTTTCTGGGGGGCGTGAAGTTGCTGCTGGCCGTGCTGCTGGGCGCCTCGCTGATGGCCGTCTGCCAGGCCTTTCCGGCCAGCGTGCTGGGCGTCATGCTGGCCTTTGCCGGCATGGAACTGGCACTCGTGTTTCGCGATCAGACGTCGCGGACCGACGCCTTCGCCATGCTCTTGACCACGGCCGCCTGCATGGCCCTCGAAAACATCGCCCTGGGCTTCCTGCTCGGGCTGGCCATGGCCTGGTGCCTGCGGCTGGGTTGGTTCCGCGTCGAGGAGTCCGAACCGCGCCCGTGAGTGCGCGCAAAGCGATTCGTTGACCGGCGGGATTCGATTCCAGTCAACTCGCGTAGGCGCGGAAACTGACGGCCAGGACTCTAAATAACAACTAACCAAAGCGCCGGTGAACGCCTCGAAAACCGTTTACACCGCCCCCCCACATGCCTCCTCTGCTGGGCTAATGGGTAAATAAGTTGACACCCCCGCGCGGGTGCCACTGCTGGCTTGCCCAGCAGTGTCTGCTCCCAGATGCCCGCTTGCACGTTCAGAAACGAGCAGAGTCTCGTTCGGTTTCAGTTGTGAGCTTTCGTCGTCTTGGCAAGCCAAGGTGCAAGGTGAAATCCTGATGGAGCACTGCTGGGCGAGCCAGCAGTGGCCCCCTACGCCGTTAACCCTTTTCGCGGGTTCATTGGGTAGCAGCGACAACTTGTTGTCGGTGTGCGCAGCACCGGAGGGTTCAGGGGGACCGTATTGAAAGGGAAACTTCATTTCGAGAAACGCTTGGCCTGAACCCTCTTGGGCCAGGGCCCACTGACAAACGAGTTGTCAGTGCCACCAAGTGCCACCCCTGTTTTCGCTGGACCTGGGGTTAACGGCGTAGAAGTGGCACCTGGCGTTAGCCATTCACTGGTTGCCGACGCTATCCATCAACAACGCCTGGACTTTTGCGAAGTCGATCGGCTTGACCAGGTGTTGGTCGAAGCCCGCATCGGAGCTCGCTCGGCGGTCATTCTCCTGTCCCCAGCCGGTGACTGCGATCATCAGCGGTTCACGACCGGCCAATTCGCGGCGGATCGCCCGGCACGCGTCGTAGCCATTCATTTTGGGCATCCCGATATCCAGCAGGACGATGTCCGGCTGATACTCCCTCGCCAGCTCGACGGCTTGCAAACCGTCGTGGGCCGTCTTGGTTTCGTACCCGCTGAATTGCAAGAGCATCGCCAGGCTTTGGGCAGCGTCAACATTGTCGTCTGCGATCAAGATCCTGCGAAATCCTCCCTGAATCTCCGCCTTGGCGTTCGCCAGTTCCACGGCGGGGGGCCCGGGCGCTTCGACAAGAACGCCGACAGCTGAGGGGTTGGCCTGCTGGGGTGACCACGCGGGCAGCCTCAGGGTGAATTCGCTGCCCTTGTCCGCGCCTTGACTGGTAGCCGTGATACTCCCGTGGTGCAAATCGACGAGCTTGCGCACCAGGTTCAGGCCGATTCCCAGTCCGCCGCCGGTGTGCTCCAGCGGACGTTGGAGCTGGCCGAATAGCTCAAAAATGTCTTGTAGTTTGTCCGGGGGGATACCGATTCCGGTGTCGCGCACACGCACCACCGCATCCGCCTCCTCACGTCGCACAGTAACACTCACCTCACCCCCGGTTGGTGTATATCGGCAGGCGTTGGTGAGCAGATTGCCGACAATTTGCGTGACGCGCGCATCGTCGGCCTCAATCTCCAGGGGTTCGTCGGGGAGGTCCACGCGCAGGGTCTGTTTCTTTTCGCGGCGCGCCGTTTCAATTACCTCCAGTGCGTGGCGCACACAGGTGCGCAGGTCGATCCGCTGATATTCCAAATGGATCTTGCCCTGGGTGATCCGCGAAAGATCCAGCAAGTCGTCGACCAGGCGCACCAGGTGTAGCATCTGGCGATGAATGGTCGCGCGGGCCTCGACCGCGAGCGGGTCGGGGCTGCCGATGTGGTCCAGCAGGATGACCGAATTCATAATCGGCGCAAGCGGATTGCGCAGCTCGTGAGCAAGCGTAGCGAGGAACTCATCCTTCTTCCGATCCTCCTCACGCAACCGCTGCGCAGCTTGCTGCTGTTCGCTGATGTCACTAATCGTTCCGACCAAGTACCGCGGCACGCCACCGCTGCGTTCGATCGTGGCGTGATCTTCGACGGTTCGCCAGGAGCCGTCGGCATGGCGGACGCGATACCGGACAACATAGGAAGTGCAGCCCGGGTTTTGCAGACAATCCTGCAGATATTCGCGGTGCCGGGGCAGGTCTTCCGGATGTATTCGGGCGTGCCACCATTCACTGGACAAACCGTCCTGGGCGTCTTCGCCGACGATGTGGTGTAACCCGTAAACCTCAGCCATGGCGGCTGATTCCAGGCTGACCTCGTAGATCAGCAACCGCCCTGCGTTCGCGGCGCGACGGAACCGAGCTTCGCTCTCAGCTTGGGCCTTCTCCGCGAGCTTGCGGTCGGTAATGTCCGGGCTGCTGCCAACGTAACCGACGAAATCGCCATCCGGGGAGAAGCGCGGCACTGCGTACGACGCGAGCCAGCGCCACGTCCCGTCGCCCGCGCGCACGCGGGTTTCAGAGTGAAAGGGAGCGCGCTCGCGAATGGCTGCTAGATATTGGGCGACATATGCCTCTTCGTCGTCGGGATGGAGCAGCACCCGCCATGTTCCCGGCGGACGAACCTGCGCCGCGGTGATCCCGAAGAAATCGCAGTATGCCCGGTTGACCAGTTCGATCTCGCCGCGCGCGTCGGTAACCCAGATCATGACCGGCGTGCTATCGGCCATCGTGCGGAATCGCAGCTCGCTTTCAGCTATCGCCTGTTCGGCGAGCTTCCGCGCGGAGATATCGGTAATCGTGCCAATCACGCCTCTGAGTTCGCCCGCGTCGTCGAGTTCGGCCCGGCCACGATTCGCGACCCAGGCGATGCGACCGTCGGGCCGAACGACGCGGAACTCGCACTCGTACAGCTCATCTCGCTCCACCGCACTCCGCACGCGCGCTTCCACCCGATCCCGGTCGTCAAGATGCACTAACCGAAAAAAGGCCTCACCGGTCCCCTCGAAGGCCCCCTCCGCCAGACCGTGAATGCGGTAGCATTCCGGTGACCAGGTAACGGCGTCCGTGTTCAGGTCCCACGTCCAGAGGCCGGTGTCGGAAGCCTCAAGCGCCAAGCGGAGCCGGCGTTCGCCGTCGCGCTGCGCCCGTTCAGCACGCTTGCGGTGGGTGATGTCTTCCGTGAAGATAATGATGCCGCCCACCGACCCGTCTGCCGCAAGCCAAGGTCGTACCTCCCAGAGCAGCCATAGCTCCGATCCGTCCGAGCCCCGGAAACTTTCCTCCTCCGCCCGTTCAATCGTGCCGCCGAGGGCACGTCGATGCACTTGCTTCCAGCGCTCACCGATCTGGGGAAAATGGTCGTAATGGCAGTGCCCGACTAAGTCGTTGGGCAAGTTGTAATCTTGCACCCAGCGGCGGCTGGCCGCCAGGTACCGCATTTCGCGGTCGAGCATCGCAATGGCTGCCGGCGCATGTTCGACGAACAAACGCAGTGTCCGCTCGCTTTGCTCGAGTTTCGCGGTTCTCTGGGCGACTCTTAGCTCCAGTTGACGATTGCTGGCACGCAACGCCTCCATCGCCCGCTCTCGCTGGCTCGAAAGCGATCCGACGAAGAGCGCGCATGCTGCCGAGACGGCAAGGAAAGTTTGCAGCCGCACGATTCGGTCATGCATCAGCGATGGGCCGGTGGGGGCATCGCCAATCCGCTCCGCCCCGTATCCCGCGAGCATTAGTGTCACGACTGCGAGTGCTACCGCGGCGCCTTGCAATTGAAACCTCGCTGCTGCCCAGAGGAGTAGCGGCAGGACAACATAAATGCTTGGCAGAAGTCCCAGCAGCGCGAATTCGGTCACGGCAAGGAGCGCGAACAGCAGCACCCAGGCCTCGTTGAATCGCCGGGCGGGAATGTGCTTACGGTTACCCCACCCACGCACCACGAAAATTGTCAGCGGCGCGGAGATTAGCAGTCCTGATCCGTCTCCTAGCCATACCAGACCGAAAGCATCAAAAAATCGGTGCTTCCCAATCAAGGCGTCCGTGGTCGCGATCACCGCCGCGCCTACGAGTGGCGCCACGCCGGCGCACAACAAGACAAACCACCCGGCTTCCTCCAGGGTTTCCAGCCGAAACGGCCGGGGAGCGAACCGCCTGACCAAGAGCGCGCCCGTCAGCGCCTCCAGCGCATTTGCGCTAAAGTAAACCAGCGCCAGCGAGATCGGGTTGTGAAACCAGAGCGCATTGCACACGAGTTCAGACGCGCACGCCACTGCCACCCACCAGGGCCAGGTTGGGAGCGGCGCGAGCAACAGAGCTGCCAGAAAAATCCCCGCCGGGGGCCAGAAGATGATCGACACCCCGGGGACCAGCGCAAGCCCGTGACCAAGCCCGCCGGTAAGCACGTAAGCCATCGCGAACAGCGCCAGGGCAGCGACGTTGGGAGGCATCATTCGCATCGCGGATCGATCGAAGAAAGTCGTCTGCTCGAACTCGAATCGCTTCCCGTGGTGCAACCAGGTGTGGTCGTCGGAAGCCGAACAGCATGTAGTGGTGCGTGGTCGTGCTTCCCTTGCGAACGACCACAAATTTCCAGCCCGAAGCACTCCATCGCCGCTTGACCCCCCGATATGCTGGGCGATTATAGCAAATTTCACGCGCGCCAGCACCCGGCGTCCGAAGTCGAACAGCCGGCCGGAAACCTACTTGAAATCAGGCCAGACCTTTCAGTAGGCTGCATTGGCCTGGCGGAGCAGCCCACGAATCGCCATCGCCGCTCTGAAGAGCTCCTCCGGCTCCTTACGCCGAGGGCGTGCAACAAGTCAGCCCAGGGCATCGCCCTTGGGAGAATGATCCTCCTCGAATTCGCGTTGCCCTGTAGGGGCAGAACTTCTCCTGGCGTCCGAACAAGTTTCGCCCTGACGGGCGAAGAGGCGCACGTCGTCCGCCACTTACCCTGGGCGGTGCCGGCGGTGCCCAGGGCTGGCATGTTGCCGGCCTGCGGCCGAAGGGAGATCGCAACACGATCGTTTCAGAATGCGAACGACTCTAGACTAATCGCTACCGATGGCACCGAGAAAACAGCCATGAGAAAAATTCACACCCCAAAACGCTACTTGCCCGCGCGTGTGGCGACTTGTCGTTGCAACTCGTTACGAATCACTGCGATCGAAGGCGCACCAGCCACACCGCCCAACTGTCCACCCATCCTTGAAATGTGGCCAGCATTTCCAGTAAGGTACGCTGAGACCGAAATGTTTTCGCACTCAGGCAGAATCGCAGCCCGCTGGAGATTGCTGGCAAACTGGAGAAACCGCGCAGCCTGATCGCCACCCGATTAGGCCAACATCGACGACGTCGGGCATGAAGTGTGGCATCGAAACATCATTTTCACGAGTTTTCAAATCCACACACCCAGAAAATACGACGGCTAGAAACAGCCAGCAGAAGTTTTTGGTGCCCAATGTTCAGCACACAGGAAGAGTCGCCCTTTCCTGAAAACTGAACACGCGCACCCACGATCTTTGAAAATTCGAACCCGCCTTAGCGGCCCGACGCTTTGTCACCGCACCGAGCGCAGCAGCCGGCCGAACTTCTGCTGGCCGAACTCGGGCACGAACTGGGCGTTCTCCATCGCCAGGCGGCCGCCGACGAAGACGTTTCGCACGACGCCGTCGGAACGTTTGACCATTCGCATCGCGCCGTGCAGCCGTTCGTCATAATGCTCGATCGGCTCGCTCAGTCCGTTTTTGAGTTTCACGGGGTCGACGACGATCAGGTCGGCGATCTTCCCTTCGCGGATGGTGCCGGTGTCGAGGCCCAGCCATTCGGCCGACATCCCGGTCAGCTTGTGGATCGCCTTTTCCAACGGCATGATGCCGGGGTTCAGCAGCACCTGCTGCAGCATCTGCAGGCCGCCGTCCTGGAACGCCATGTTGCGATTGTGGGCGCCCGAGTCGTTGAAGCCCGGCAGCGAGCTGTCGTGGGCGAAAATGAACTGCCGCTCGGCCGGCCGATCGTTAGTGACCACGGTCTTCCAGCGAATGGCCGAATCGTGCTGGGCGATCAGGTCCATGAAGTAGTCGAGCGGCTCGGCGCCGGCGACCTTCGCCAGTTCGGCGAACGACTGGCCCTGCTGCCCCGGGATTGGCGAGCTGACGATCCACATGTCGTCCAGGTTTCGGTGGAAGACGCGCGTCGCGGTCGATTCCCACTGTCTGCGGAAGTCGCGGCGAAAGGCCGGATCGGCGAACATCGCCTTCCGCTCGTCGCTCGTGGCGCTGATCGCGTTGACGCCCGTCGAAAACTCCTCGAACAGCGGCGTGTGCACGCCGTCGCAGTAGTTCAGGAACGGCTCGGCCAGAGCCTGCCAGCGGATGTTCGCGTTGCAGAACTTGTTCAGCACGCGACCCAGCGTGGTGGCGATCTTGTAGATCTTGCGGTCGGTCTTGACGTCCATGGCGGCCACGATCGTCGTCCGCAGCGGCTTGCGGCCGACGCCCGTGCTCATCATGCCCAGGATCGCGACGGTGCTCTTGGTGAGCGCGTTGGGCGTGGCTTGCAGCACGCGATCGGCCGCCCGCACGACGCTGGCCAACTTGCGGTACTCGCTCGGCGCGGCATGTTGCGAAGGGACCGAGATGCCGCGGAACGGTTCGCCGTCGAGCCTGTGCCAGGGAAGCATGTCGATCGAGAGGCCCGTGTAACCTTCGTCGAGCGCCTCGTCGACGATCTTCTGCATCTGGCGGATTTCCTCAGGCTCGGCCTTGCTCTTGGTGAGCGAGCGTTCCATGCCCATCACGTGGGCCCGGATGTTCGAGTGGCCGATGAGCGTGGCGACGTTGGGCCCCATCGGCCGCGTTTCGAGATGCTGGTAGTACTCGCGGACGTTGCTCCAGGGGAGCTTATCGCCCTCGCCGAACCAACGGGCCAGCACGTCGCGCGGGAGGCTTTCGACTCGGCAGAACAGGTCGAGCAGGTCTTTCTTGGTGCCCAAGGCAGCGGAGAGCGAGCAGTTGCCCATCACGCACGTAGTGACGCCGTGGCGGACCGACTCTTCGAGCCCGGGCATGGCCTCGATCTCGGCGTCGTAGTGGGTGTGGATGTCGAGCATGCCGGGCATCACCCAGCAGCCCTGGGCATCGACTTCGCGAATGCCCTTCTGCGGCAGCTTGGGACCGATGGCCTGGACGCGGCCGGCCTGGATGGCGACGTCGGCCGATTTGGCCGGCGAACCGAGGCCATCGAACACCTGGCCGTTACGAATGACGACGTCGACGTGCTGAGCCTGTGCGTCAGCTTGCCCTGGTGCGGACATCGCTTGGAACCCCTCGTGGAAACGCGTGAATTGGAGCAGAACCGCCGAGCAGCCCTGGGGGGAGTTGATGGCCGCCGTGAACCTTTGTTTTACACTGCCGGACGGGAAAACCCAACCGGGGGCGGCGGCAGTGTGTTCGATAATGGTCGGGTGAAAGCCTGCGAGATATGCTACTTTTGACGAGGGCTGTGACTCGCCTGCACAGCGAAAGTGCAAGCCATTCGGAGCGTTCAACCATGAGCGAAAAACGGATCGAAACCTGGGACGAGTTCTGGCCGTTCTACGTCCGCGAACATTCGTCGCCGGCCTGCCGGGCGCTGCACTTCATCGGGAGTTCGCTCTCACTGGTCGTCCTGGCCGCGGGCATTTTCGTGAACCCGTGGCTGCTGCTGGCCGCGCCGATCGTGGGCTACGGCTTCGCCTGGATCGGTCACTTTTTCATCGAGAAGAATAAACCGGCCAGCTTCAAGTATCCGCTGTGGTCATTTCTGGCCGATTGGAAGATGTGGGCGATGATGCTCACTGGGCGGATGGGCGGTGAAGTGCGTAAAGCGCAGGGTGGGTCATAGGAACGAGCGACCGAGGGTAAGCGATGCTGAATCTTGTCGGCCTCGCAATTCAGTTCGACGCCGAGCCCCGGCCGCTTGGAAAGCAGGCTCACCGCGGCGGTCAACGCGACAAGCAGCGCCGAGCCGAACCAGACCATGCCAAGTGCCAACTTGAGTCCGCGGCGATCGATCAGCCAGCCGCAGGGGATCATCGCCAGCGTGCAGGCCAACTAGGCTAAGCGGACAATCGCTGCGAACTTCCAGCCGCCGGAGATGCCTCTCGTGAAACGGTCTTGCCTCATCCTCGTGCTGTGTTTTGCCTTCACTCAGCTCTGGGAATGCCGCACCCTTGCCGCGGAGCCCGACACACAGGCCAACATCCGCGAGCTCAAGCTCCGCGACTGGCAACCGCAGCCGATGCTGGTTTCTAAGAAAACCCAGCTTGAAAGGCCCAAGTATGCGGCAATCGACGTGCACAATCATCTCGGCGGAGGAAAGCAGACGCTCACGCCCGATTGCGTGGCGGGATATCTCGAGGAAATGAATGCCGCGGGCGTGCGGACGGTCGTGAACCTCGACGGCGGCTGGGGCGAGCGATTGAAGGAGACTGTGGCCGCGCTCGACGAAGCGCATCCCGGTCGGTTTCTCACATTCGCGCTCGTCGACTTCGCCGGGATTGATGTCGACGACTGGAGCGAGCGCGAAGCCAAGCGGCTCGAAGAGAGCTTTGCTGCCGGCGCCAAGGGACTCAAGTTCCACAAGAGCCTGGGGCTCACCGTCCGTTACAGGGACGGCCGGCTGATGAAAGTCGACGATCCGAAGCTCGCGCCGATCTGGCGAGTCTGCGCGAATCACAGGAAGCCGGTGATGATTCATGTGGCCGATCCCGCGGCGTTCTTCACGCCGCTCGACACCAAGAATGAACGCTGGCATGAGCTCAATGAACATCCGAACTGGCTGTTCTTCGGCGAGCAGTTTCCGCAGCGACAGGAGATTCTGGCTCAACTTGAACGCGTCGTGGCGGCGAATCCCGATACGACGTTCATCGGCGCTCACTGCGGGAACAACGCGGAGGATCTGCAAGAGGTGGCGCGCTGGCTGGATGCCTACCCAAACTTCTACGTGGATATTGACGCCCGCATTTCGGAGCTCGGCCGTCAGCCGTACACAGCGCGGAAGTTCCTCATCAAGTATCAGGACCGCGTGATGTTCGGCACCGACACCACGCCGCGGCGGAACGCGTTCCGGATCTACTATCGCTTTCTGGAGACGGACGATGAGTACTTCGATTGCTCGGAAAGCCATCATCTGCAAGGGTTCTGGATGATTTACGGGGTGCACCTGCCGGACGAGGTGCTCGAGAAGATTTACTACAAGAACGCCGAGCGGGTACTGTTCGCTCCCGCCGAGGCACCGGCCGCGACGAAAACTAGCTTGAAGGAAGTAGCGCCCAAGCCGCCCACGTTGCGCGTTCCGCGAGTCGACGACTTCAAGGTCAGCGGTGATGGCAGCAACGCCGCTTGGGGAAAGGCCGAGTGGACCCCGCTCCACAGACGACCGGCGGCAAGCGATCTGCTGGCCTACGACGCGAAGTTTAAGATGCTGTCTTCGAAGACGGGCGTTTATGTCTTGTTCTCCGGCAGCGACGCCCGGCTGACGGCGACGATGAAGGCAGACTTTCTCGACCTGTGGAACGAGGATGTGTACGAGTTCTTCTTCTGGACCGACGAACGGCTGCCGATCTACTTCGAGTACGAGATTTCACCCTTGGGTTACGAACTGCCGATTATCATTCCGAATGTCGACGGCAAGTTCCTGGGCTGGCGCCCGTGGCATTACGAAGGGGATCGCAAGATTCAGAAAGCAACGGCAATCGTGGGCGGCGAAAAGGAATCGGGCGCGAAGGCAACCGGTTGGACTGCTGAGATCTTCGTGCCATATTCGCTACTGGTGCCGCTGGGCAACGTGCCGCCGAAATCCGGCACGCGCTGGCGGGCTAACTTCTACCGCGTCGACTACGACGAATCGCGCGACACCGCCTGGGATTGGGCTCGCGTCGGTCCCAGCTTCCACGAGTACCAGAAGTTCGGGACGCTGGTATTCGAATAGGCGTGCCGAAGACGCTACGCGCACTTGGGATCGAATCCGATGCGCGCGAGAAGCCTATCGGTGAAGCTGAGCAATTGCGGCTCCTCCCAGATGGCGGGGAGCTTGACCCGGCCTCGCACCAGTCGACGATGCAATCGTCGATTGAAACCGCCATGCACTCGGATGATCCGCTGGAGCTCTTCGCCGGGGTTCACGCCCAGCCGGGCAAGTGACTGGTAGTTCTCGCCGCGAAACAGCTTGCCGGTGTGCTCCACCCCAACGGCGTCGATGATGGCCAGTTCGCGATTGTCAAAATGCCGGGGCCACAACAGGTCGAGTCCCCAGCCGGAGCGGCTTTCCTTAAACGTCGGCTGCAGGCGGAACAAGGCCTCACGCGAAAATGCGGGGCACATCACCTCGACAAATGGCGTGTAGCGGAGCACGACGCCCGGCCGCGGCCGGAGGAATTGGTAAGTGATTTCGCCGGCGGCGATCGCCGGTTGCGCGAGTTGCAGACGCTGCTCGCGGATGATCGCGAACAGCCGGTTCACCTGCTCCGTCGTGGCCCGAACGTCGCAGTCGGGGCACCAGATGTATTCGTACTCGTCGACCACTTCGCGAAAGTCCTGCAGCGCGAAGTCCACTAGTTCCCACTTGAAGCCTTGGCGAGCCGCGTAGTAGTCGGCGTCGCAACGGCCGAAATTCGCATTCGCGCCGTAATGCACCAGCAGCACGTCGAACGTGCGGTTCGGCCGATCCGCGAGCCAGCTCGCATGCATCGACTCGTCGCCGATAGGAGAAATGACCAGGTTGCGGCGTGGTGCAGTCATAAGAGTGCAATCGAAAGGATCACGCCGCTCGCAGCAGGCCAGACTGGGTGACGGTGACCAGCGACTCGCCGAACTGCTTGTCGGCCAGCGTCAGGGCCTGGGCCACGACCTGATGCATGTCGTAATACTGGTAGGTTGCCAGCCGGCCGCCCAGCAGCAAGCCAACTCGCTGGGCTTCCGCCCGGTACTGCTCGTACAGCTCGGCATTGGCCGTATCGCGAATCGGGTAATAAGGCACCTTGTCGCGGCCACCGGCGTCGGGATACTCGCGGGTGATCACCGTCTTCGGCGACGACAGGAACTCGAAGTGCTTATGCTCGGTGATCCGGGTATGCGGCACGCCGGCTTCAGTGTAGTTGACAATCGCCGCGCCTTGGAAGTCGCCGTCGAGCACCTCGTGCTCGAAGCGGAGCGAGCGATACTCGAGTTCGCCGAAGCGGTAGTCAAAATATTCGTCGATCTTGCCGGTGTAGACAACGTTCTGGGCTGAGCCGTTCAGGCTTTCAGCTTCCTCGAAGTAGTCCACTTCCAGCTCGACACGAATGAGTTCGTGGTCGAGCATATTCTCGAACATCTGTGTGTAGCCGCCGATCGGAATGCCCTGATACTGGTCGGCGAAATAGCGGTCGTCATACGTCTGGCGGATCGGAATGCGGCGAATGATCGACGGTGGCAGCTCGGCAGGGTCGCGGCCCCATTGCTTCGTCGTGTATCCGCGTACGAACACCTCGTACAGCTCTTCGCCAACCTGCGAGAGGATCCAATCGCGCAGGTTCCGCGGCTGCTCGCAAGGGATGCGTGCCTCGGCGAGCCGGGCTTCGGCCTCGGCCGGCGTGTTGACGCCCCACAACTGCGAGAGCGTCATGAGGTTGATCGGGAACGAGAGCGTCCGACCGCTGTGTCGCACGCGCCCGTGATGCAAGTAGTGATTGAATCGGGCGAAGCGGTTGACGAACTGCCACACGCGCTCGTTGTCGGTATGGAAGATGTGCGGCCCGTAGTGATGGACCTCGACGCCGGCCAGCTTCTCGGAGTAACAGTTGCCGGCGATATGCGATCGTTTGTCGATCACCATCACGCGCCGGCCGGCCTCGGCTGCCCGCCTTGCGAACACCGCTCCGAACATCCCGCAGCCAACGATCAGATAGTCAAACGCGGCCATGCGTCCTTCTCGCTAAAGCTTCCATGCAATCTGCGACTGATGCGAGGTCGGCGGAGCATCATGCCCCGCGCGTCAGGTTTGACCTCGCGGCTGGCGGCAATTCTAATGACCGGCAGCCTTCACGACCTACAGCAGTTCCACGCCCGGGCGTGCTAGCAGGCGAGATTCAAGATGGAAAAGGTGCTGATCATCGTCGGCGACGCGACCGAGACCGTCGACACGCTTTATCCGTATTACCGACTGATTGAAGGTGGCTATAAGCCCGTGGTGGCGGCGCCCGAGAAGCGGCGCTACCAGATGGTGATGCACGAGGTGAAGCCCGGCTGGACGATCACCAAGGAGTGGGAAGGCTACACGATCCAGGCGGATGTCGCCTTTGCCGAAATCGACCCGCGCGAGTACCTCGGGATCTTCTTCAGCGGCGGCCGGGCACCGGAGTACATTCGCGAGGACGAAGACTTACTCCGCATCACCCGGCACTTCTTCGAGGAGAACAAACCGATCGCCAGCGTCTGCCACGGCGTGGAGATTCCCGCTCGAGCCGGCTGCGTGAAGGGCCGGCGAATGGCAACGGTGCCCAAGTGCAAGTTCGACCTCGAAATCTGCGGCGGCACGTTCGTCAACGAGCCGTGTGTCATCGATGGCAACTTGGTAAGTGGCCGGACCTATCACGACCACGGCCACTACATGGGCCCGTGGATGAAATTGCTGGATCAGGCGCGGAAATAGCCTCGACGGCAGGACCGCAGGGCGCGCTGGACTTACTCGCTCGACGCATCAGACAGTTTAGCCAGGACTGTTTTTACGTCCTTCGCAGGCAGGATCAAACACTCCTCCAGCCCGCTCGGAAGGGGTTGCCCTTTGATACTGATCCCGAGGATCTGGCCCGTTCGATCGACAACTGGCCCGCCGCAAGCTGTATTGCGCAATCGCAGGTCCGTCCCGATTAGCGTCCCAGTCAGGTCCTTGCGGCGCAGGCTCTTACCAACGTTGGAAATCACGCCGATCATTTGCTGCTGATCCGGAACGACGGCGGCGACCAGGCAACCCGGCGACGGCAATGCTCGATCCGGCCACTCGGCTACGGGGAGCCCGTCGACATCGACTTTGAGGACGGCCAGATTGTGCTCCGCGAATCGTTTTACCGGCTTGGCAGTGAGCGTCCGGCCGTCGGCCAGTTCGCAGGTGATATCGCCCGCCGGCATGTCAGCACGCGTCAGCAGCACTCCATCGCTACGAACGATTGTGCCCAGCGCCTGCTGCTTGCCCTGGATCATGAGCTTGACCACGATCGATGCATGTTTTTGCACAAGCGGTTCAAGGGCGGCCTTTACGTCGGCCAGCGGTTCTGACTTGAGCACGTCCACCGACCGGCCCGCGGCCAGCTCATCCCACTGGCTGCGAATCAGTTCAATCCGTGCTTGCTGTGCTTGATCGCCGACTCCTCCCAGGTACATGCCGATCAGACACCCTTCGCGGGTAAACACACCGCCGCCCGATGCGCCTTGCGTGTCAGGCGAAAAACCGTCCGCCCAGAACTGACCATGCCAATAGTCCTTTCTCGCCAACGTGAACTTCGGACGAATGATCTCCACATCTTGTTGGACCCACGCGGCCCGGCCTGGCTTGGCCACCGGAAAGCCGATTCGAATGCACTCGGTGCCCGGTTCAGCCGAGGACGAATCCCCAAACTCGACATGCGGCCAAGGTCCCTCGCCGATAATCTTCATGAGCCCCACGTCGCAGATGAGATTTTTGCCAAGTACCACGGCGATAGCATCGCGACCGTCTGCAAAGGCCAAGTTCACCGTGTCGCCCGACAGCCAGCGATGATGGCCGCAGGTGGCGACATATCCGTCGGCGGTGATTACCGTGCCGCTAACGTTCCCCTTGTCGCCCGGCTTGGTGATGCGCGCGCTGGCCGCGGTGGCTTTTGCGATGATTAACTTCAGCGTTCCTGATGTGTCGCTCTCGTCGGGCGCCGATCGTGGTGCGGCGTCAGATGCGTCAACCGGTTTGCCACTCAGCCACTCGCGATCAAGATTCTTGCCCGCCAGCAGATCGTCCCAATGCTTCTCCAAGAGGTCGGCCGGCACATGGATCGGATCGGAGCCCACGGGAGTGTTGCTGTTCCAGCCGATAAGCCGGCCCTCAAAGTCGAAGACATTGTGCACGCCAGCCAGAAAGCGGTACGAGCTGCTGAACCAGTGAGGATCGCAATTTTGCGTAATCACTCCGAATCGAAGCGAAGGCCGCTGCTCCGCCGAGTCGAGCTCCGGCATCGAGGGATACCCCAGCCCCAAGCACAGGGCGCCGACAGGCCGTTCACCTGAGATTTCGACGTGCGGCCAGGGGCCCGGTTCAGTGATCTTCAGCATCCCAAGGCCGAGCGAGCTGGACCAGCCGAGCGCCTCGCCTTTCAGCCGCCGGCCGTCCGACGTACGCAGCTCAAGCAGTTCGTTCTTTAGCACGCACGACACGCTGCTGCCCATCGCCACATGCCCCTCGGGCGTGACGATCACGCCACTGCCGAACCACAGGCCGTCATAGCCGAAGCGAACGACGGAAGGCATCACCCGCGCGGATACCTCCTGCAATCGGGCCTCAAGCGACGCGAGATCTAGTGCGGCATCGGCGGCCCGGGCGCTCGCGGTGCAGACCGCCTGTGCGAGCACTGCCAGCCAGAGCAACACGGTACGCCGATGGCAAAACATATGGAACCCTCAGTAGCATTTGACGCCGCGATCTCTAAGCTTGCCGCTACTCCTTCTTCCCCTTCCCCCACACCGCCCTGCCCGGCTTCGCGCCGGTGTGTTCGCCGTCAGCCAGGACGTGCTGACCGTTGACGAACACGTGCTGGACGCCGGTGGCGTACTGATGCGGCTGGGCGTAGGTCGCGTGATCCGTGATCGTGGTCGGATCGAACACGACCACGTCGGCGAACTGGCCGGGCTTCAGGAATCCACGATCGGTAAGGCCCAGGTTCGTGGCCGGCAGGCCGGTCAGCTTGCGGATCGCTTCTTCCATGGGAATCACCTTCTCGTCGCGGACGTACTTGCCGAGCAGGCGTGCGAAATTGCCGAACGTGCGCGGGTGCGGCTGCGAAAGCAGGAACGCCCCTTCAGCCGCGGGCGACGAGGCGTCCGAGCCGAAGCTGACCCAGGGGAGCGCGATGTTCTTCTTCACGTCCTCTTCGTTCATCATGAAGTAGACGGTGTCCACGCGGCTGTCGTCCTCGATCACCAGGTCCATCGCGGTTTCCTCGGGCGACGTGCCGCGGCGCTTGGCCACTTCGGCCAGCGTCTTGCCGGTCAGGTGTTTGAGCGCCTCGCTCTTGAACCCGACCAGCAGCACGTTCTCCGGCGAGCCGGCCGCCAGCAACAGGTTCTCCCACTCGTCGGTCGGCGTGCGCATCTCCTGGGCCACGCGTTTGCGAATTTCCGGATCGCGCATCCTCTCGATCCACCGCCGCAGACCCCCTTCCTGGACCCAGGGGGGCATCGCGCCGTTCAGTCCGGTCGAGCCGGCCGTGTACAGATACATGTCGGCCGTGATGCGGACGCCGTCTTTGCGGGCCTGCTCGACAAGCTCGATCACGCGATCGCGCTTGGGCCAGTTCTCCTGGCCAGCAGCTTTGAGATGGTAGATCTCGGCCGGCACGCTCGCCTCGCGAGCGATCTTGATCAGTTCCTCCACCGCTTCGACGAGCTGGTTGCCTTCGCTGCGCATGTGCGAGATGTACATCCCGCCGTACTCGCCAGCGACTTTGCAGAGCTCGATCAGCTCGTGCGTGTCGGCATAGAACGCCGGCGCGTAGATCAGCGAGGAGCCGATGCCGAGGGCCCCCTCTTCCATCGCCTGCCGCACGAGGGCGCGCATGTCGTCGAGTTCCTTTGGGGTCGGGCGACGGTCCTGATAGCCCAGCACGTTGATGCGCACGGTTGTGGCGCCCAGGAATGACGCCACGTTGCACGACACGCCGCGCGTTTCGAGGTGGGTGAGGTACTCGCCAAGCGTGTTCCAGGGGACTTCATACGGGATGTCCCCCTGCCGCTCGAGCATGTCCTGCTTCATGCGGGCATTGAGCGGCCCCATCGAAACTCCTTCGCCAAAGACCTCCAGCGTCACGCCCTGGCGAATGTCAGCCTGCGACCGGCCGTCGGCCAAGAGCGACACCGTGGCCCAACTGAGCACGTTGATGAAGCCGGGCGTGACGGCCTTGCCCTTGGCGTCGATCTCCTTATTCGCGGTTGCCTTGCCCAGGTCACCGATGACGGCGATCCGGTCTGCCTTAATTGCGACATCGGCCACGACGCCAGGGGCACCGGTGCCGTCATAGACCGTGCCGCCGCGGATGATGATGTCATACTTCGCCGGTTCATCGGCCGAGAGCGCGGGGGCGATGGCAGCGAGAACACAGAGGGTGATCAACGAGCGAATCATCGTGACAAGTGCTCCGGCGCGGAAAGTATTATGCCCCGTCTGGCACGGCCGAGATTGGCCGTCCGCGCCACTATAACACGTGAGCAAAGTCGGAGCGACTTTGCCGAAGCAAGCGAACGCGGGCCCGGACGCGGACGCTCCCACGCCGGGAGATTAGGCTTACTGCTAGCTCACTACACATTCGACCAGGGCCTCACGCTATGCGTTCGATGCATCAGCGAATCGTCGCGAGCCCGCATTTCCTGCTGGTCGTGGCGCTGGCCTCGCCGCTCCTCGCCGGTCGATCGCGTTGGGGCGTTGATCCTACCGGGCGCGCGGATCAGCGACTAAGGTTTTTCTTCGCCTTGCGCCTTTGCTCTTTGGCAGCTTTGCGAGCCGGTTTGTTCCCGGCCGCGTCGGAAACGTCCGGAGCATTCTTGGTGGGGAGAAACTTCGCCAAGTGGGCTTTACGCCCCGCATATTCCGGCCGATTGGCGAGGTTCGTCCACTCGTAAGGGTCGGCCGTTTCGTCGTAGAGCTCTTCGCTGCCGTCGGCATAGCGAATGTATCGCCAGCCTTCGCTGCGAACGGCGTGGTTGCCTTCGATGTACGTCGTCACGGCAGGCGTTTCCCAGGTCGCCGTGGGATCGGCCAGCAGCGCGCGGATGCTTTTGCCGTCCAGATGCGACGGAGTCTGAATTTCGCACAGGTCGCACAGCGTCGGATACACGCTCATGAAGTCGACCGTCCGCTCGCAGACCTGGTCTGGCTTCGTCACAACCGGCGCTACCCAAATCAGCGGCGCGCGCGTGGCCTCCTCCCAGAGTGCGAACTTCCGCCAGTGCTCCTTCTCGCCCAGGTGCCAGCCGTGGTCGCCCCAGAGCACGATGATCGTATTGTCGGCGTAACGGCTGGCATCCAGCGCATCGAGCAGCCGGCCGATCATCGTGTCACAATAGGTGACTGCCGCGAGATATCCCTGTACGGCTTCTTTCCAGCGGCCGGACTCCAGCATACGACGATGATCGCCGTCCGGCTTAGCCATCTTGATGCCGGCTTCGGGAATGTCCGCCAGGTCGTTGTCGGTGGTCGGCGGCAGCTCGATGTCCTCGAGCGGATGCATGTCGTAGTACTTGCGCGGCACATTCCAGGGCATGTGCGGCTTGTGCAGACCGATCGTCAGCAGGAACGGCTTGTCATGCTGCTTATTGAGTTGCTCGATACCATAGCCGATGATCTTGCCTTCGCGGAGATCGTCATCTTCACAATCGAGCGGCGCGAAGCGAATGCCGCCGACGCCTTTGTCACCCTTCGGTTCCGGGTTGGTGCCAGAGTCCTTGAGATAGTCGTCCCACTCCGACTCGCGGCGATAGGCCTCGTGATAGATCTTGCCCGCACCGGCTACGTAATAGCCGGCCCTGCGGAAGGTCGTCGTGAGCGTCAGATCAGGGCTGATGTGTGGTCGCCAGTCGTCGTTGTTCTCGTAGACGCCCGTGGTCGAGGGACGCATGCCGCTCATTAGCGCCGCGCGCGAAGGATTGCAAACCGGAGCTGCGCAGTAACTTCTCGTGAAACGAACGCCGCGCTTTGCGAGCCGATCGATGTTCGGCGTGATCGTCTGCGGATTGCGGTGCAGGTAGCCGACCCAGTGGTTCAGGTCGTCGACCGCGATCATCAGGACGTTGGGGCGGGTCGCGTCGGCGGCGAGTGCCCGGGGCCGACCGGCGATCGCGAGGGTCGCGAGGGCGACGACTCCCAGGATTCGAAAGCGCATGGAATCACTATAGGTGCAGGTTTGATGGCGGCATCGCAACGGCGGGAGTGGATGCCGGTCCATCTTACCAGCCGCAATCGACGCGTCCACCGGCAGTGACCGCATCTGGACTACTTGAGTCAAGCGATTGAATTGCCGCGACCGCTCAGACGTGATCAATTTCGCAGAACCGACTGGCGAGTTCCAGCATTTCGGCATCGAGCGGAAGCGAGGCGTCGAGCGACTTGAGCATCGTAATCTCTGTTTTTCGGTCGTGCAGCTCGAAGAACTGCAGGGCCGAGGGATGATCGGGCAGCCAGCCGCCGAACTGTTCCGCCCCACCCTGCCTGGCAAGTTCAACCGTCGCCGCGTACAAGGCTTCGGCCAACTCGAGCGATTGATCCCCGAGTGCATAATCGGTGATACGCCACTGCGGGCCCTTCAGGCCGATGCGCACATAGCCCTGCCAGCCCCCTTTGCGATCACTGAGGGCGTAGAACCGCTCTTCTGGGAAACGTTCGAGCAAGGCCTGCCAATAGGCCTCATCGCGTGCAATGCTGAGCGGCATCGCCCCGTGATACTTCAAATACAACCGCGACAGCTCGGGCCACCGCTGGCGGGCGTTCACTTCAACCAGGTGATAAGGTTGCTCCATCGCCGGCGCGACGCCGCGCGGGTCGAGCCAACCTTCGAGCGACGGGCACAACAGATATCCCAGGCGTTCGTAGTACGTGGGGTCAATATCGCTATAAAGCAGACCGATCTTGGCACCGCGCTGGTGCTCACGCTTTTCGACCCAGGCCAGCAACTGCGGGGCATATCCTTGCCCGCGGCACTCCTTGACGGTATAGACCGATCCGATCGAACAACCGGGTACTAACTGATCGCGGTACTTGAATTGGAGCGGATAGCAGCCGAGCGAAACGACCACTCGCGAGTCGAGTGTTCCGACGTACCAGGTGGCCAGGCGATGCTTGGGCGATGCCAGCCGCGAGGCGACGTGCTCGTCCAGAGGCAGTCCCTTACTCCAAACATCAAACACATTGCGGTGCGCGGCGGCCAGCTCGTTAGGAGATGCTTCGTGTATGTCGAGTTGTTGGTCAGTCATCGGTCTGGGTTTCTCAGTCCTCGATCACTCGTTGGCCGGCACCGACTCGGCTTCGGCAGCGGCAGGTTCCAGCGACGCGGCCGGCGCTCCCTGTGCCAGTCCGCTTACCAGGCGAATCACCCGGGCGTGCATGTCGGCCGACCAGAAACCGACAAGGCCCTCCATCTGCTGAGTCAAGTCGCGGCGTGACTTCACCCGGGCGATTCCGTACATCTGGGCACATGGCGAGGCGTCGACTCCGTTATCCTGCAGGAGCGCGATGCTGCGGCGGGCCTGATCTTCTGAAAAGGTAAGCCACTCGGCCAGGGTTCGCTCACGCCCGACGCCCACGACATATCCCGAGTCATTCAGCTCGGCATCGAGCGAATAGTATTTGGCTAGCAGGCCGGCGGCGCGAATGTGTGTATAGAGGCTGGTCGAGAGAAAGGCGTATCCCAATGCGTCGCCGTCACCAAAATAGCGTGATAACTCGGGAAACACGTATTGCTCGGCGCCACGCAAAATCGCGTAATTTCGATCGCGGAACATCAGTCGCGTGCGCATCTCGCTGCCAGCGACAGAGAGTTGTTGTGCGGCCGGCTCGACGACAACCGCGTCGAAAACTGCCAGATTCGCGCTTGATGCGCGCCTGAGGTAGTCGCCCGCTTGCCGCCAGGGTGCATTTTCCGGGATCACCTTGCCCTCGTAGCCCGCGGCTAGATCGAGATAGTCACCAGCGAGCTTCAGGTCGAGCCAGCCGATAATTTGATTCTCGGCAGCCGTGCCAATCAAGGTCAGGGCCGCTTCGCTGTCTTCGTCGGGTGCATTGGCGAGCGCCTCCTTGGCCAGTCGCTGCAAGGCAATACCCTCGACGAAAGCGTCGCAGGCGATCAAGTAGACCGAGAGCTGATCCAGCGAACGCGGCACCTCGTTCTTCATTCGGGACGAGACCCGCTTGACTTCGTCTTCGAGCCATTCGTTGTTGCGTAGCCGCTCCAGTAGGCCGTCGTATCCGCGAGTGGCGTAGGTATAGCGGCAGCGGCCGGTTTCGAGCGCCAGATAACCGCAAACGGCAGCAAAGATTCGGTCCCAGAGCGCGGCCGTGAACTCACCCTCTTCGACCAGCTCGCCGCTGCGCTTGATCGAGTCGACTCCCTGCTGATAGAGATTGATCACCTCTTGGCTGAGCCCTGCGGTGTTCTTCAGTTCCTTGAAGGACGTGAGGGATTGCTCGTAGCGGTCATACCAGACCGAGAGTTTCTTGCGAATCTCCTTTTGCGCCGCGAGTGTCACTTGCGGCGTGTGGGCTTCGGGGTCGCGGGGAAGTTCGACATTCGTGAGCAGCTTGTAAGCATGGTAGACGTCAAACACACCGATGACCTTCACGCCGAGTTTGTCGCCATGCTCGACCAGATCGATTCGCTCCCCGTCAGCGTCTATGTCGAAGCGGACGCTGCCGGGAATCAGCACCAGCGTCATGCCTTTTTCGGCCGCGCCGCTAATTTTATGGGCAATTCCACCGACGGGGCCAATCGAACCATCGGGGTTGATCGTGCCTGTCATCGCGGCATCCGCGCGCACCTTGTCGCCGCGCACAGCCGCCAGCACCCCACAGGTCATGAGCGCACCAGCGCTAGGACCGTCAATGCGCCCCTCGTACTCAAACGAAACGCGCATCGTGCGCGGATCGAAATCGGTAAGCATCGCGGCGGTGACCGCCGCCATCCAGCCTGCGCTTCGCCACTGGTCGCCGGTACCCCCCACTTCACTCTCGAAAAACCCGACCCTAGCCGAGCCGTTCGCGTTACCGTCTGCCGAAATGGTGACTGGACTGCAGTGGCCGACGGCGCTGCCGTCTGATGCCTTGCCGTAGGTAAGCACGTGCACGACAACCGAGCGTGTACCTTGAGCAATTGCGAGGTCGCTCGCCTGCCACAATACTGTCAGCATGAACAGGACCGGCGCGGTACCGACAAGTGGCGAACGCATCGTGAAGGCTCCGGGGAGATGGTCAGGCTATTCGAGTCCGCCAGTAACGTGCTGAGTATTATCTCCGTGGGCGCCTGGCGACTACAAGTATTACCGGCATTTCTTAGACGCGAGGCACGAACTTTGCACCTCTCGTTGGACTCAAATACCGCACAATCGCGAATGTCTTTGCGGCAGCTTGACATGACCGCTGTAACATCATCTCCCGCCCAACGACAATTCTGTCTTCCGCACGGCTTTGTGGGGCGGCTGGTCGGCTGGTACATGTCGCGCGAGAACCGCCACATGAACCAACTGGCAGTGGAGTGGCTAGACGTACAGGAAGCAGATGACGTGCTCGAAATCGGCTTCGGCCCGGGCCACGGCCTGGAATTACTGCTAACGACCACGCCGGCTCGCACGGTCTCGGGGATCGACCCGTCAACGGAGATGGCCGAGCAAGCACTCTACCGAAACCGAGTAGCGGCCGAGGCAAGCCGGTTGTGGGTCGTCGTCGGCGCGGTTGAAGCAATGCCATTCCCTGACGAGCAGTTCTCGCGCGTCGTCGCGGTCAGCAACTTTCACGTGTGGCGTTCCCGTTCGGCAGGTCTTCAGGAAATCAGGCGCGTTATGCGGACGGGCGGAAAGCTAGTGATCTGCCTGCGCCGGGCACTCGACAATCCTTGGCCCTGGTCTAGCCCCGGCCTGTCGCTGGACACCCTGCGCGAAGACCAAGAGCTGCTTGTATCGCACGGTTTTCAGGATGTTCAGTTCGCCACGCGAAAGCATCGCCGCCGAAGCTGCTGCCTGGTGGCGACATGTTAACTCGAGTTCGGCTGACTAGTCGAGCGTCAGATTGCGAAACTTCACTCGCAGCTTTATCTTTGTCGTCCAGCCGATGCCGGTACGGTCGAGTGAGAGTGTCTCGAGCAGCTTAAGTTGGGGCAAGATTACGTCGAGTGCATCGGGATCGACGACCGTACCGGTCAGGTCGAGATGCCTGAGCGTGTCGAGCTCACGCACTTTCAGCAGACCGCCTTCCGTCACGGATGTGTCGATCAGAGCCAACTTCCGCAGCCCGGCGAGCATGCGGCGTTGAGCGACCAGCTGTTCGATCTTTGCGTCGTCGATCTGGGGTCCCATAAGCGTAATGCCCGTGAGCTTGTCGAGCACGACGGCAAAATCGGGGCCAATGGAGCGGCTGAGCGGATCGGAAGAGTTAACGTCGACGTTGCCGGCCCAGGATTTGACCTGCTCGATGAGCTTTTCCTGTTCGGCGTACTGCTCGACCCAGCGACTCAGCCAAGCCATCCGGCCCGACTTAAAGCGGGCGTACTCAGTCGCCTGCTCGAAAGCTTCTTGCAGCCGTTTGAACTCCTCGACGCTGCCTCCCTGGTCGGGATGGGCCGTGCGGGCTTTCACCAGATAGGCTTGCTTGACGTCTTCCTCGGTAACTGGCGGGGCGAGCCCCAGAACAGCTAGAAACTCGTGACGCTCGCCATGAAACTCGGTCGAGACTGGCTCGGGAGCATTGGACATCGGACTCGGCTTCCTTGGCACTGCGGTGGCACGGCGAACGGCTACTCAGCAATCCTAGCCCGCTACGTCCGGAAAAGCACCCCTGTGCTCGCGGTATTTCCCGGCGTTTCGTCGGGGTGTCAGGGGATGAATCGAGGGTATGGCGCCTGCGGTACCATCGTCCAGTTCCGATTCACGGTCTGATCATTCAGCAGGCCGCGAAACACCTCGGTGAAGCGAATTCCCAGCGGATTCACGTCCTTTACTTTGGCGTTCGGCTTGGCGATCACCAGGATCGCGTTCTCCTGCCATTGGCCGATGAACTTGTCGGCCAGCGTGCGGATGTTGCCGCGGATCGGATCGGCCAGGTACACGTAGTAGCCGTCATACCCGCGAAACACGACGAAGTGGTCATGTCCGTTGACCGTGACGCCGACGATGACCGGCACTTTGGCTTCGATGAGCTCGTGGAATTTGACTTTGCCCATCGACGACTGGTAGCCGGCCATATTCGCCATGTCGCGCAGATCGGTTAGCGTCAGGCCGTTTTCGATTCGATCGCGAATCTGCTCGTCCGTCAATTTAAGACGTTGGACGAGCACAAGAAACGTATTTTCGTTAACCTTGTCACCCCAATAGTACCGCGCGACCGTTGCCAGCGCGGCGGCGCCGCAGGAGTAGTCAAGCTGCTGCATCACCACTTGTCGCTCGCGCAGCTCCTTGTAGCTCCAGACATATTCGCGAACAAGCCGATCCTCCATCCGAATTGGCGCGCGGGTGTATTCATTGAACTGCGCACGGGCGTAAGTCGCGCAGGTGCAGATCCCGGCCGCAGCAAGGAAGACAGCAGCCAGCACGCGCGACGACGCTCGGCAGGTTCCCGGTAGACTGGTCGCTGGCCGCATGGTCATCTCGCTGGAAATCGGTTCCCGAACGACGTCGAATCGCGATGGCTAGTAGAGCGTGACTACAACGCCAACATTCGCCCGCGGCGCGGAGTCGGTCATGCCTATCACACAGAACGGTTCGATGATCCTGCAGTTCCGCACGATGGTCGCTGCGAATCGCATTGTGAGTGGTTCGAGATTCGAGCCGCGAATCGCTTCATTGTCGACGCTGGTGTTCGTCAGGTAGAAACCCTGGAACGTGGTGCTCAGCGTCACGCGATCGTTGATCGAGAAGCCAACCCCCAGCATGTAGTTAGCCTGGTCACCTGGCTGCACTTCCACGTCGTCGAACGAGCGTTCGAACAAGTGCCGGTAACCGCCACCGTAGAACACAATCACGGGGTCATAGCGGTGAATCGCCAGAAGTTGGGCATTGTAGGCCCAAAATCCTTGCCCCAAAGCGGAGCCTGGCACCGTGCCGAAGATCGGAGCGTTGAACTGACCCGTGGGGGCTGTCGACCCGATCGTGCCGATCACGTCGGGTAGCATGTCGTCGCCGTCGAACAGGTGGATGCTCGCGCCGAAAGTCAGGTCGCCCAACCCCCCGACGTTGAACGTTTCGCTTTGGCCGGCCCCGACAAACTGGGTATTGGACCAGCCGATCGGAAGCGCGGCGAACAATTGGATATTCTCGGTGAATCCGTAACGCGCGGCCAGCGGCGTGAACAGCAGTCGCTGTCGGACTTCGCCTTCGTCAACATCGAACGGAATCACGAACGGAAAGTCGTTGGCAAAGTGCGTGTATACAAAGCCTGTATCGAGCTGCCATGCACCAGGCTCGAGCAGGACATCGATGTCGCGCAGAAACTGTAAGGCATTGTTCGTGGGCGCCTGACCGTACGTCTGCTGATCGTTCGGCTGACTGCCCGCGGCGGGCGCTGCGCCTTCGCGCGGTTGCTCCTCCTCACTCGGCGGAGGTTGTGGCTCTTGCAGTTTCGAGAACCGGAATAGCGGTTCCCCCGGAATCGGGTTAAGCGTCGTGGCGGGACTGCTAGGTGACTGATTGCCAGGAGCGGCGTCTATGTAGTTCACCACCTGGCCAGCAGGCTGGCCAAAGTTGGGCAGCCCGGCCTGCGACAGGAATGTCGCGCGCTCTCCCGCGGAAGAATCGACTGGCGGCAGTCGGCGGCTCGCAACCGGGAGCGGCGCCGCCTCCGCACCGAGTCCGCTGACGACGGCCGGCGAATTGCGGGATTCGGCCGGCTCGTCGCCCTGGGCCAATGGCGGGACGAGCAGACATAGCGCGGCTAGTCCCGCCGCGAGTCTCCGACGCACGGTTGGGTTCGGGAAGTTCTTTCCCGAGGCTCCGAGCGATTCGTCCATGGCCCACCTTTGTTGTGCGTCTGCCGTCTACAAATGTCTGCTTCAAAGCCCGAGGCACGCCTCGGACGTTGCGATTGGGTCGCACTTCGTCCACGCGGCTCGAGTAGTTTTCAGGCGGACGGCCTGACCTGCGAACGCGGCGCAACCGTCCTATCCCGTTGATCTGGATCGACCGCCATATCCCGTACAATGAGAACAGTCGTCAGGCCCGCTAAAGTTTCGCTGACCTGCGCCTTTTAACAGCTGCTGGGGGCAAGTCCGCAACTCATTGGGCAGCAGTGCCTTACATCCACTCTTCCGTCGCGATCAGGTCAGACTCGCCGTTTGAGATCACCGCCCAAGCGTGAAACTGTAGCGGTTCTATCGATTCTCCCACGTGGTTCAAACCTGCGGGTTGTACGCGTTACTCCGTCAAAGACCGCTCGCATCAATTCGTCCGAAAGTGCGGACGATGATACGTGCAACGAAAAGTGCGGTGGCGCCTAGCGACCCGCGCTCTCGGCGAGGCTTGCCGTGGGGCTTGAAAGTCCACTGAACCGTGCCCAACACGCAGCGACGATCAAGGCGGCAAGCAGGACCAAAAGGCGTTCGTCAACGTACACCACGGTTCGCAATGAACCCAAATGCGGCCACGCTGGTCGCGAGATCCCAGGAGGGGGTGAGGAGATGAAGAAGTCACTATCAAAGTTTGGCATGCTGCTCACGGCGATGGGGATTGCCGCCAGCGGACAAGCCTTCGGCGGCGATCAGACGGAGCCAGTATTCCGTCCTCCGCTGATCCAACAGGTATCTGCGCAGCAAACGGTGCCGGCAACGAAACCGGCTCCGGAACCGCCGCAGCAAGTCCCCACCAGCCGTTGGGAAACGCAGGAGCCGATTCAAACGCCCGAGCAACCCGCGGGTCCCGTGGCTGCCGGTTGTGGGCAGTATGCCGTCGGTGATCTGTGTTGTGCCCCGGGCTGTCAGTTCATCGTGGGCATTGAAGCCACATTCTTCTGGCCGCAGTTGAGCCGAGAGTTCTTATCGACGACGCTTTCCAACGAACTCGGCACTGCGACGTACGTCGACAATGCGGCGCTCGGTTCCGTCGATGGCAACTTGCTCGTAGGTCCGCGCATCACGCTCGGCGTGCAGGGCGAATGTTGGGGCCTGGTCGGCCGCTATTGGAATTCTGCTACGAACGGCAATAACTTCACACCGGCGATTCCAGACTCGGTGCAAAGTGGCATCCTGCTGTTTGATCAATTCAGCGTGTACACGGCCGATCTCGAAGTCCAACGCCGCTTCTGCTGGCGCAACTGGGACATGTTCGGATACGGCGGCGTTCGCTACGCGTCGGTGAACAACGACCGCAATATGTGGGTCCAGAATACGTTTGGCGACGACATCGTCCAAGGACAGTCGTACTCGGGCCAGCAGTTCAACGGTGCCGGTCTAACCGGCGGCGTGTTCGGACTACGACCGCTATTCTGCGATGACGGAGCCCTGAAGGCTTACTTCTCGAATCGTTACTCCATCCTGTGGGGTAACGGAGTGGCGAATGTCCAGACCCAGGCCCAAGCCGCGACTTTGGGTGGCGGTGACTTCCAGTCGTTAGACGGCGCGATCGCGGGTGGCGACGGCGACCTGTTCATCTTCGAAATCGGCGCCGGTCTCCAGTGGGAGACGTGCCTGTGCTGTCTGCCAGGTCGTGCCTTCTTCCGCTGCGGCTTCGAATGGCAATACTGGGACTCCAATGCCGGTGTGGCAGCCAGCTCGTTTAGTGAGGCAGTCTCCGGCGACGCATCGGCTTTCAGTACGGCCGATGCCGGCGAACTCCTGTTCGACCTGGTCGGCTTCACAATCGGCGGCGGCCTGACCTACTAAGGCGGACACAAACGATTGTCATGGGATTAAAATCGGGTCCTGTCCGCCAAGCCTCGGCGGACAGGACCCGTATGGTTTCGGGCGGGGCAGTCGGCCTTGGCATTCGACTGCCACCAAAGCAAGGACCCTGCTGCCGCGCTTGGCGGCAGCAGGGTTTGCTAGTTTCACATCAACCAACTCTGGATCATCTAACCGGAGATGGCGATCAGCTTACCACGCCGATGCGCGAGCGCTGCCGCCGGCGTAACCGCCCTTGATGCTGCCCTGGAGGGCCGCACCGGTCGGATCAATACCGAAGCTGATATGGCCTTTGCCGGCGAAGCTAAAGCTGTTGCCCTGGGCATTCGACGGCTTGCCGAGCCACGAGGCGCCAGCTTGGTAGTTGTTGTTTGAGGTTTGGCCGTGGTAGCTAGCGCTGCTGCTGCCCCAGACTTTGGCGTTCGTGCCACCGCCATAGCCGCCCATGTAGCCCTTACCTCGAACGGCAGTGCCTTCGCTGTCCGACATCTGCTGCATGCCGCCCAGGCCCATCGAGGCCAGGGTCGACTTCGAAACCGGCTCAACGGCCGACGCGGTAGCGGCAAACAACATTACCGCACAAGCAATTGCAAAGCTCTTCATTGAATGGTCCTCATGAAAGTGGAATCATCGTAGCAATTCAGCCCCGGCCACATGCACGGCAAGCGGATTACGCGCGCACGCTCCGAGGTTAGAAGTCCGAGTCTCAAAGAGCCGTGGCCCTTCAATACCCACCTGACCCGAAGGCCCAAATGGCGTCCCAAGCGGGAGTGGTTGACGCTGCGCAGCAATCAATCGAGTGACAGACTAGTTATCCTCAAAGTCATTGTCAACAGTTTGACCGCTAGAATCCCCCCAGCTTGCCAAAACTCTCGAGGAATTCGTCCCCCGTGCCTCCATGGAGCTTCCCCCAAGTCGTTCGCGCGCAAAAAAACACGAGGCCCTGTCGCCATGCGGGGTGCGACAGGACCTCGTTCACAGAAATGAAAGCCTGGATGGCTCGTACCTGGCAGGAGGATCGAAGGAGATCCTTGCTCGGTCATTAACCGCGCGGCCACCTGTGGCCGCTGGAGTTAAGTAGCACTACTTGGCGAACGCGAACGCGCCACCGCCGGCGAAGCCGCCCTTGGAACTGATGCTCAAAGCCGCGCCGGTCGGGTCGACGCCGAACTGGGCCTGTGCCTTAGCGGCGAAGCTCAGGCTACCGCCCTTGGCGAAGGACGACTTGCCGTGCCAGTTCGAACCTGCTTCATAGTTGTTGCTGGCCGATTGGCCCTTATAGTTGGCCGAGCTGCCGCCCCAAACGCCGGCAAAGGTACCCTTGCCGCGAACCTTGGCGCCGGCTTCGTCCGACATCTTTTCCATCCCGCCCAGCCCCATGGCGCTGAGGGTTTGCGATTCGACGGCCGCGGGAGCTTCAGCAGCAGCCACGTTGACGAAAGCGACCGACGCCAGAACGGCGAACGCACAGATCGAAAGGCACTTCATGCGAATGTTCTCTCTAAGTGGTTGATCAAGTTGGACAGTTCCGACCTCGGCGCGCACCGCGATCGGAGAACGACAGGCAGGCAAAATCAAGGAAGAGTCTCGAGAGTCGTGAGGCGGCTGCACCGACTCCATGTGATCGATAAATCTCAGGCTAGTTACCCAACTTGCCCTGTCAACGTCATGAGCTATCCGCGCAAACAGATTCGCTGCGGTTTACAATGACGCCGACCGAACAATCCTCGCGATCCTCACAACCGCACGTCCGGTGCCCGCAGAATCCGCGCAATGTCATCAACCGACGGCCAGTCAAGTTTCGAAATGCCGGTGATGGAGTCGGCCCCGGGACCGATCACCGTGCTCGATGGCCGCGAGTGCCTGTACTTTGCCGGCACTGGTTACCTGGGCTTGCAAGCGAATCCTGATGTTCTCGCAGCAGCCGTAGCAGGCGCGCAAAGGTATGGGATGCACAGTGCCACCACGCGAGCGGGATTCGGCAACTCGCCGCCGGTGCTCGAGGTGGAACGTCGCACGGCAGAATTCCTGGACTGTCGCCAAGCCTGTTATCTCGTCTCAGGATACGCAAGCAACTTCGCGCTGGCCGCCGCCGTTCGGGAAGAAATCGACTTGGCGTTCATCGACGAGGCCGCACACGATTGCCTGAGCGAAGCGACGCGATGGCTTGACCTCGCGCGGCCACCGATCTCCTTCCGGCACCGCGACGCAGGTCATCTCGGGGAGCTTCTCAAAAACTACGGGACGCGTGGTCAGCGTCTGCTGGTGCTAACCGATGGCGTGTTCGCTGCCAGCGGAAGGCTTGCGCCGCTCGGCGACTATCTGAGTATCCTCAAGCAGTACTCCGGGGCCGCCCTGCTCGTTGATGATGCCCACGGCGTGGGAGTGTTGGGCGAGCACGGTCGTGGTAGCCTGGAGCTGACAGGTATCGCGCCGGCGGCAATCAACACAGCCGAGGGCACTCAGGAACTCCGCCTTCTGCATAGTATCACGCTTAGTAAGGCAATTGGCGGACACGGGGGCGCTGTGGCTGGAAGCCGCGCGTTTCTAGAACGACTGCGCAGCGCCAGCGGCTGGTTTCGCGGGGCAAGCGCGCCGGCCGCTCCGGTTGCCGCGGCAACTGCCAAGGCTCTGGAACTCGTCCACACCCGGCCGGAGCTCCGTCGCCGCCTGGCGGAAAACATCACTCACGCGCGGCAGCGGTTGCGCGAACTGGGCCTGGGCATCGAGGATTTGCCATCGGCGATCGTCAGTTTCGAGCTGGCTTCGGCTGCGGAAATGCAGCGAGTCCAGCGATCACTGCTGTCGGCGGGCATCGCCATCGCGCATACCCGCGACTATGCAGGCGCGGGCCCCGATGGTATGCTTCGAATCGCCATATTTGCCACGCACACACGCGACATGATCGACCAATTGGCTGCTACGCTTGCACGTGTGTTGTAGGTGCTTTGCTATAGATACTGCCCCGACGGATGATCGATTCTGGAAGTGCATGGCGGGGCGTCCCCGGCCCGTGTGAGTCGCTCAACATGATTCGTGCCCGCCTATCGCCACTTCGCTTGGCATGCTCTCTACTGCTGATCGTGCTGTCCTGCGGCGCTGCCCGAGCAGATGACCGGGTCGACTTTCAACCGCTCAAAGATTCGTTCGCTGAGTCCGTCGAGGCGGAACTTGCCGATGGCATCACGCCCGGCTTCTCGGTGGCCTGGATCGTCGACGGCGAAGTCGTGCATTCCGCGGGTTACGGACTGGCTGATTGGGACGCCAAAAAGCCCGCCACTGCCGAGACGATCTACCGTGCAGGTTCGATCTCGAAGCTGTTTAATGCAATTGCCGTGATGCAGCAGGTCGAACAGGGCAAACTCGATCTCGACGCACCGATTCAGAAGGCGCTACCGGACTTTTCGATCGTCAATCCGTTTGCCGACACAACGCCGATTACGCTGCGGCAGTTGCTCTCACATCGCTCAGGCATGGTTCGCGAAGCTCCTGTGGGCGGATATCTCGATCCGTCGCAGCCATCGATCAAAGACACGCTGGCTAGTGTTTCCGGCGCCGTGCTCGTCAATCCGCCGAATCAGGCGATGCGCTATTCGAACGTCGGCCCAACGATTGCCGGCGAAGCGGTCGTGAAGGCCAGCGGGATTGAGTATCCCGAGTATCAAAAGAAGTATCTTCTCGAACCCTTGGGGATGAAGCATTCGACGTGGGTGATGAACGACGAATTACGTCCGCAACTCGCTAAGGGCAAGATGCGAATTGCCCGCAAAGGCGGCGAATACAGATATGACGTCGCGCCGGAGTTTGAACTGGGGACAATTCCAGCCGGAAACCTCTACACAACCGCGCACGATCTCGCAAAGTTCGCAGTTTTCATACTGGGCAGCGACGCATCGGCCGAACTCACACCGCCGCTGGTGCATCCCGCCACGTTCGAAATGATGTGTTATCCGCAACTCATCGACGACATTACGGGATTTGGACTGGGCTTTTACGTCGGTGAGTTTCGTGGCCGCAAGACGCTTCAGCACGGAGGCGCAGTCTACGGTTTCAGTACGGTGATCATCGCCGTCCCTGAGGAGCGAATCGCCGTGCTGGTGCTGTCCAATGCGGATATTGCTTCAGCGCCTGTACGCCGCCTGGCCGATGCCTCGCTGAACATGCTCTTTGAGAAGTTGCGCGGCGAAGCTCCTCCGGAAGCTACCGTGTTCGTGGAACTCGAAAGCGAGCAGCTTGCCAAGTTCGCAGGCGAGTACGAATCCGAGAGCTACTGGGCGAGCCTCGAGGTCAAGGGCGACAAACTCGTCGGTACACTATCCGGACAGCCCCTGTCGTTCCGTGCTACGGGTCCGCTGAAGCTCATGGCGCGCGGCCGCATGATGAATGACGCTCCGTTCGAGTTCGAGGCCGCAGCGGACGGCTCGATCAAGGGTTTTACGGCAGCGGGCCAGGAGTTCAGACGCGTGGGCGAGTTCTCGCCGGAGACGCCCGCCGCATGGATCGAACTTGTTGGCGTATACGGTCCTGAGTTCATCCCGCTGGTCGTCTCGGTACGTAACGGTCATTTGTACGGCGCGATTGAGAACGAGTACGAGTATCGCTTGAAGCCAATCGATCGCGTGACGTTCGCTTTGCCGCCGGGTATGTACACCGACGAGCAGCTGGTGTTTCAGATCGACGCGGCCGGCAAGGCAATCGGCGCGATCATGGCGAATCAGTATCTCTCGCGCCGCGCCGACTGATACGGACGCTCCAACACGCTGCGCATCACATGCCGACGCTCATTCAGCCTGATCAAACCTGGCTCTTGTGGGCGGTTATTCTGGGCGGCGTGGCACTGAGCGTTTGGCTCGAGCAGACCTACCGTTGGGCGGCCAGGCTCAGCGGACCGGTCGTGGCTCTTTGTATTGCCATGTTGCTTGCCAACTTAAGGATCATGCCGCCGGGCTCGCCAGTCTACGAGGTCGTGTCCGATCAGCTGGTGCCGCTGGCGCTTCCGCTTTTGCTCTTCCGGGCCGACGTGTTTTACATCGCGCGGACGACGGGCTGGTTGTTCGTGGCGTTTCACGTGTCCGCGATTGGTACCGTCGTCGGAGCAATCACGGCCACGCTTACTTTGCGCGCATCGGTGCCGGACGCGGCACAGGTGGCAGGCATCATGACTGGCAGCTACATCGGCGGCAGCGTCAATTTCTCGGCGCTGGCTGCTTCGTATCACGTCACAGGCGATGTTACCGGTCCGCTCCTGGTGGCCGATAATTTTATTATGGCCGGGATGTTCATCACCCTGCTGCTACTCTGCAACAGCAAGTGGGTTCGCTCGCGATATCCGCATCCAGACTCGGTTGATGCAGTCGACAGCCGCGTGCTCGCCGCCCAGCATTGGGGACGCAAGGGAATTTCGCTGCTGGATATCGCAGGCTCACTGGCGGTCGCCGTCGCGGCCGTGGCCGTGGCCGAATCGACGGCCGGTCTCCTCGAACAGCAGTTCGCGAGTGCTGATGGGGGCCCATCGATTTTTGCCAAGTTACTCAGCAACAGCTACGTTCACATCACGTTCTGGTCGACGCTGATCGCGACAGTTGCGAGCCGGGCGCTTGGCAAGCTGAATGGCGCCGAAGAGATGGGTGGGTACCTGCTGTATGTGTATTTGTTTTCCATCGGACTTCCCGCCGATCTATACACGGTGTTTACCAAGGTACCGATGATGTTCGTCTTTTGTCTAATCATGGCACTGGCCAATCTGGCGGTGACTTTTGCCGCAGGCAAACTCCTGCGAATGAATCTGGAACATCTTGCCTTGTCCGTAAATGCCACGCTTGGTGGCCCTCCCAGCGCCGCCGCCATGGCAATTTCGATGGGCTGGTCGAAACTCGTGCTCCCGGCACTGCTGGTCGGCATCTGGGGCTACGCGATCGGCACCGCGGTGGGCCTCTTCGTCGGCGAGCTGCTCAGAGCCTGGCTCGGAAGCACTGCGTAACCGCGCCATGGCAGCGCAAAAAAATGCCCGGGAAATTGCTCTCCCGGGACTTATTGAGCATTCGCTGATTTCGGCCGCGCACGATTATGCAAACTCGCGGTCGGTCGTAATACCCGGCTGAGGAATCGGATACTTGCCTTCCCCATTGGCCTGGATCGGCGCCGGTCCATCGAGAACGAGTTGATCCACGGCCGGAGCGAACTCGTGATCCGAGTTTAAAATCTCGTCGTAGGTGATCTCGCGACCCGTGTGAGCAGCCATCCGGCCCATCGATGTGACCAGGCTGGCCTGCGTGCCGCGAACCGCTTCGTTGTAAGGCTGATCCTCGCGGATCGCCTTGAACAAATCGACCCATTCGAGCTCGTAGGGACTCGGCTCCGGATCGGAGTAGGCCCAGGCGATGTCACCGCCGCGGCGGACGATGTTCTGATCGCGATAGATCTTGCACTTCGCCGGAGCGTGACCGGGACCCGAAATGTGGGCTGAGCCCTTCGTGCCATGGGCGTAGCTGGCAAAGTCCTGCTTGGCGCCAGCCATCGTCCGGCCGTCGAACCAGAGTTTGCTGCCGTCGTCAAACGTGTACTCGACGGCGTACACGTCAAAGTTCTGATCGATGTTGTCGCCGCGGTAGTGCCGGCCGCCCAGGGCTTGGGCCTTCACCGGCCAGGCGTTCTTCATCCAACAGCATTCGTCGATGTTGTGGATATAGAAATCGCTGTAACAGCCGCCGCTAAGCCACATGAAGCTATGAAAGTTGTTCACCTGCCACATCAACTCATTCTCGTCCGCTGGTTTCGGCTTGGTGAACGCCGAACCCACGGGCGGGTGCATGCGGTAAGCTCGGAGCATCGTGATTTGGCCAATCTCGCCGTCCTGTATCCGATTGAAGAGCTCCTTGCGGGCGACGCAGTGTCGGCACATCAGACCGACGCCCACCTTGAGGTTCTTCTTGTCGGCTTCTTCGGCCAACGCGAACATCTTCCGCGAGGTGGGACCGTCAACCGTAACGGGCTTTTCCATGAAGACGTTGATGCCCTTCTCGATGGCATACTTGAAATGCACCCAGCGAAAGGCCGGCGGGGTGGCGAAGATCGCAACGTCCCCCGGCTTGAGGCAGTCCATCGCTTTCTGATAGGCGTCGAAACCGACAAACTTGCGATCGTTCGAAACGTCGACCTTCTCGCTATGCCGCTGAGCTAAGGCGTTGTAGGCCTTATCGACGTGGTCTTGGAACACATCCGCCATGGCGACGAGCTTAACCGGTCCGCCGCCGTCGACTGTGAGGGCGTTGTCGGCAGCTCCACCGCCGCGGCCGCCGCAACCGATGAGCGCCATTTGAATCGTGTTGTCTTCCCCGGCGTGCACGTTCGGCACGACCAGCGAAGAGATCGTGGCCGTGGCCGCGGCAGCGCGGCCAGTATTCTTCAGAAACTCGCGGCGCGAAGAGCCGGCGGAAAAACGTTCGCTCATGGGGAGATCGCTCCTGAAACGAAACGAGGCGGGGTTATTAGTTGGCGAGACAATTCAGTCTAATCGACCGCCCCGGGCGGAGCCAGTACCCGCGGGACTCGGAATGTCGCGGCGTAAGGACCGCCGTTTGCGCTATTTCACCGCTCGGCCGACGCCGAACTGATTCCCCACCCAGACTGGCTGCCCGCCTTGCATGTGTACTTCGAGCATCTTCTCGCTTTGCACGTCCCGGCCGTCTTCGTCGGTCAGCCGAGCCACGATCTCGCGACTGGCCACGTCAACGACTTCTCCTGTGGAGGGCCAGGCGTGCCGACCGTCGACGCTGAACGTAATCCAGCCGGGCTCATCGCGTAACTCGACGCTGGTCATCTGCTGGGGCGGATCGACGGTATTGTCGAAGACGTGCATCCGTCGGTTGTGGGCATCGGTCACCCAGATCTGCTTCTCGTCGGGCGTCAACCCCACGCCATGGCTGGGGCAGCCGTGACGCTTGACCGGTCCCTTGGAAAACCCTTGCACCTCAACGCGGTGCAGCTTCTCGCCGCTGACCAGGTCGCCTACTTCGAAGCCCAACAACTCGTTGACATTCACAACGCAGCGGGTCTCCGCGCCATTCACCGTGAACGGGCGGATGCTGCTGGAAAACGGGCCAACCGTCCGCACGTTCTCGTCCGTTGTGCTGGCAACGGATAACAGTGGTGAGCGCAGTCCGGCCAAGTAGGCGTTCTGGCCGGAAAGACCCACCACGGTATTGTGCGCGCCTGAATTGCGAACGATCTTGCGCAAGGTGTGCCCATCGGCGTTCACTACATACCAGTGTGGCCCCTCGAGCGAGGGCAGAAAGATCAGTTGCCCGTCCGGCGTAATCGACATTCGATCGCAGCCTTCGGAGAACGGCCGCTCCCAACGGACCGAATCAGCGGCAATCTCCAGGCACATCAGCGTTTTCAGGGTGCTGATGTATATCCGGCCGCTGGCCGCTGAACCGCAGATGCCCTTGACGTTCATGGGCCGGCCATCGGGCCGCAATCCGCCAGTGCGAATTCGCTTGACGAACTTGTAGTCGTCGTCAATGTCGAACACCAGCAGACCATGCCCGCCGTACTCCAGATAGTCGCGCACGCCCGGCACCGCGACATACAGATACCGCTTAAGCGGTTCATCTTCGGCTAAACAGCGTCCCGTCAGGATGTTGCCGGCGGCCAAGGCCAGTAACGCGAAGATCAGACGAGGGGAAACCTGCGAGCTCTGCTGAGGCATCATTCGATCCCTTGCTTGGGCCACCAGTGAATCACGGAACCAGACGCAGTGTAACGCGCCGCCTCTGCCGCTTACCACCGAAATTGCCCGTCGCTTCCGGGGCGTGCCACCGGTAAACTTGGCGTCTTGATCGATTGGTACCTTCAGATCGCAAGGCCCGCGATATGCCTTCATTTGTTACCCACCTGGAAAGCGCTCTCGATGGCACTCATCTGCCGGCCGACCGTGCGCAAACGCTGCACCGCGATCGGCCCCTGTGGGTGCGGTACAACCTCGCGGCCGTCGGCCTGGCCGTGTCGCGTGATGATCTCTCCCGGCGCGAGGCATCGCTGTGGCGCTATCGCGAATTGCTACCTTACGTCGACGAAAGCGTGGTCGTTTCGCTGGGAGAGACGATGACGCCGCTCGTGCCTTGCCCGCGACTGGGCGCGCGATATGGCCTGGAGCGTCTACTGGTGAAGGACGAGTCGCGGCTTCCGACCGGCAGCTTCAAAAGCCGCGGCCTGGCGATGGCCGTGACGATGGCCAAGCAGTTCGGACTCAAACGTTTGGCGATACCTACGGCTGGCAATGCGGGCGGAGCGATGGCGGCCTATGCAGCCCGGGCAGGTATCGAAGCCTTCGTGTTCATGCCGGACGACACGCCGGCCATCAATCAGTACGAATGCCACTTGTCCGGCGCCAAAACGTTTCTGGTGCCGGGCCTGATCACCGATTGCGGCAAGATCGTTCGCGAGGGGAAAGAACGCCTGGGCTGGTTTGACGTCTCGACCTTGAAAGAGCCCTATCGGATCGAAGGCAAGAAGACGATGGGTTTGGAACTGGCCGAGCAGCTTAGCTGGAAGCTGCCCGATGTGATCCTCTATCCGACCGGTGGCGGCACCGGGTTGATTGGCATGTGGAAGGCCTTTGCCGAGCTGGCAGCTCTGGGCTGGTTGGAGAGTGGCAAGAGACCGCGGATGGTGGCCGTGCAGTCGAACGGCTGCGCGCCGATCGTACGTGCGTTCGACCGTGGTGAGCGTTTTGCCGAGCCATTCGCCGGCGCGGCCACCATCGCCAGCGGTATTCGGGTCCCTGCCGCGGTTGGCGACTTCATGATTCTGGACGCCGTTCGCGAAAGTGGCGGCCGCGCGGTCAGTGTACCGGAGGTACGCTTGCGCGAGTGGATGGCGCTCGGAATGCAGCGCGAAGGGCTCGCGATCTGCCCCGAAACAGCCGCCTGCATCGGAGCGCTCGAGCGACTTCGAGCCGAGAACTGGATTCACCCAGACGAGCAGGTCGTGATCTTCAACACCGGCGCCGCCCAAAAGTATCCTGAGGCGATGCAGGTCGATTTGCCGCGAATCGCCGATCCGGCCAACATTAATTGGGACCAGATCGCGGGCTAAAGAGCAAGGCCCACTACCACTGATCGACTCTTGCCACGGCCTTGGCTGCCGCAATCTCTTCCGTCGGATTGCACTCGAGACCGACATATCCCCGGTACCCGAGCTCGTAGGCCTGACGCAGCACGCGCGCGTAATTGATTTCACCCGTCCCCGGCTCGTGGCGGCCCGGGCTGTCGGCAACCTGCAGGTAACCGACCTGATCCCAGCCGTCTCTCAGCCGGCCACACAAGTCGCCTTCGCTGAGTTGCATGTGGTAGAGGTCCCAGTTGATCTTCACCATTGGAGAATTCACTTCGCGGCAAATACGCACCGCGTCGGTCGAGCCATACAGGCAGTGCCCCTTGTGGTCGACGCGGATGTTCATCGGCTCGAGGATCAGCATAATCTGGTTTTCCTCGGCGACTGGAGCGACCAGTTTCAGACCCGTGATGATATTCTCGTGCATCTGGGCCTGGGTCATGCCGGGTTGATCGTTGCCACCCACGACGGTCATGAGGGGGCAATTGATCTGTTTGGCGACCTTGCAGGCCTCGGCAATCTTCTTGACGAGCCGCTCGTGATTCTTGGGATCGTTCATGCCTGGCGAAAAGCCCCAAGCCGTGAACTGCGCGATGGCCAAGTTGTTCTCTTCACAGGTCCGCTTCACCTCGTCGAGGTTCTTTCCCTCGTACGGCCAGAACTCGACGGCCGGAAAGCCGAGAGCCGCCGCCTGCTTGAGTCGTTCGACAAACGGCAGTTTCTTCCACCACATCTCGACGTTGACGGCGAACTTGGTGTGCGGCGTTTTGCCCAGCGAGGACAGATCGTCCTCAGCCGCGGTGGCTGTGGCAGATGGAGCCAATACCGCGCCACCGGCCAGCGCCAAAGCGGAATTCAAGAACGTGCGTCGAGGAAAGCTCATCGTCATACCACTCCCGGTGATTGTTTCTGCTCCGCCTGTCGCGCGGCCACAGCCAAGGAGTATAATTCTCGGCGGTTGCGACCGCCATCATGCGAATTTCCCGCTTCCTTGTAATTCACGAGTGGCTGCCTTGATCGAATGGATGGACTTGGCCTGCCAGCACTGCGACTGGCACACGGTATGCGGGCCGCCGCAAATGCTGCAGTGGCTGAAGACGGCCGACATGGTCCGCCGCGACGCTGCGCCGGAGGTGGACCTGCTGGCCGAATTGCTCCGCAGTGCGGCCGGGCGGATGAAATGCCCCAAGTGCGGACAGGTCGGACTCTCAGCCGAGGCGAATCGCGACGATGCCGCCGATGAAGATTGGGGCATGGCCCGTAAGTGTGCGGTTTGCGAACAGCCGATCCCCTCGGAAAGGCTCGAAGTCTTTCCCAACGCTGAGTTATGCGTGGCCTGTCAGGCCAGGAGTGATCGCGGAGAAGCGACGGGGACGGTGGAATACTGCCCCCATTGCGGCATTGTGATGACGATGCGACAGGACCGGCGTGGAGTCACGCGATACGTGATGAGCTGCCCCCAGTGCCGGAGGTGAGTCTTCTTGATGCTTCGCCACACCCGCACTTCCCTTCTCGGCTGCGTCGCCGCGTTGGTACTAACTTCGTGTTCGCGCGAAGCGCCTCCGGTGGGCAATGCCACCGCAGAGGCGAAACGCGACGCTGTCGAGGCGACGTTTGCTGCGCAAGCCGAGGCCGTACGCGCCGGGACCGGCGGCACAATTCGCCTCGACGAGACGCTGGTTACCGACTTGGACATTGCAAATCTCGCCGGTCTCGATGACAAGCTTCGGCGGATCAACCTTTCGAACACGGAACTCAGTGATGCATCGCTCGCACGGTTGTCGAAGTATTCACTGCTTGAGCAGCTTCGCATCGCCAGCCCTCATTTCACGGACCATGGAGTCGCCGTACTGGCAGAATTGCCGCGCCTTAGGTACTTGCATCTGATCGACACGCCACTCACTGATTGCGCTATCCCTCATTTGAAGCGCTTAGCCGGGCTCTCAGCACTCTATCTGGATGGCACAGAGATCACACTCGAAGGCAAACGAGAATTGCGTGACGCATTGCCTGACACTCACATTCATTTCGACGGCGGGCATTACCGAGGCGATCCCGGGGCGGACTCGCATGAAAAGTGAGGTTCTCGACCCCGATGCGACGCCGTCGAAATTGCACCCGCGGGCCGGTATACTACTAGCCCACGAGGATTTTCCCCGCCAATCACGAGTGCCATCATGCCGACCAAAACCCTGCAAGTCGCTGCCGTCGTTCTGCTAGTTGTCGTCGCCATCAGCGCCCAGCGACAGGCTCCACTTGCCGGCGAAGCCATGACCACGGCCGCCAAAGGATTTGTCGACACGCTCTCTGCCGAGCAGAAGTCGCAGGCGGTGCTGCCCTACGCTGATTCCAGCCGCACTGACTGGCATTACATCCCCAAACCCTCGCGAAAGGGCCTGCAAGTCAAGAACATGGATGAGGCGCAGCGCAAGGCGGCATTCCGGCTACTGGCCAGCTCGTTGAGCGCAATCGGCGACAAAAAGGCCACCACGATCATGCAACTCGAAGGCATCCTCCGCGAGCTGGAAAAGAAGCGACAGGGCGGTCAGATTCGTGATCCCGAACGTTATTACTTCACGCTGTTCGGCGACCCGAGATCGGCCGAGCCTTGGGGCCTGAGCGTTGAAGGGCATCACCTCTCGCTGAACTTCGTTCTAAAGGGCGGCCAGGTTGTTTCGTCCACCCCGACATTCTTCGGCTCCAATCCCGCGACGTTGCTTGCAGACTACACGGACTTGGCGGGCCCACAGTTCAACAAAGGCCTCCGCGTGCTGAAGGACGAAGAGCAGTTGGCCTACGACCTACTGACCGCTCTCGATGACGCGCAACGGAAGAAAGCCATCATCGCGGCCGAAGCGCCCAACGACATCCGCGATGCGGGTAAGGCGTCACCGCCGATTTCGCCGGCCGAAGGCTTACCGGCGAGCGAAATGAATCCTCAGCAAATCGCGCTGCTGCAAAAGTTGATCGACGTTTATGCCCGCAATCTGCCTGACGACGTGTCCGCCGAGCGTCTGGCTCGGGTCAAAGCCGACGGCATCGAGAGCGTGGCTTTCTGTTGGATGGGGCCGCTCGAGAAGGACAAAGGCCACCACTATCGCGTGCAGGGCGAATCATTCCTGATCGAGTTCAATAACACGCAGCCCGATTCGGCCGGTAACTTGGCCAATCACATCCACAGCGTGTGGCACGACCTGCGTGGGAACTTCGCCATTCCGGTTGCGTCGAATTAGGCGAGCGCATCCAGCAATTCTTCTAGTGCGGGCTCCAGCGAGTCGAATTCCATCGACTCCGCCTCGCGCCCAGTTCGCTCGATCTCGGCAAACTCCGTTATGACACTCGCCGAGACGGGATCCATGGACGCCAATGACGCGACAACCGGTGGCGGTGCGGCGTGGCCGATCGCCGCATCCACTTCGACTGTGATGGCCTCGATCGCGAGCGCCAAAGCCGTCGCGTTCAACAGCGGATCCGCATCGCTCGGCAGGTCCAGCTCCCCACTCGTTCCGGCCACTAGTGGCGCAGCATACGGCCATTCGGCCAGCGGAATCGGGCTCTTGATCCGGGCTTCGGTCGTGAACACATATGAGTCGAGGCCGGGCACTGTGTTCGGAAAGGTCAATTCAATGAGGTAAGCCGTCGCTCCACTGGCGGGCACGTTTACATTGCCTACATACGTACCACCGCCCAGGTCGCTAAGCGGCGTGCTGAACCAGAAGATGCCCGGCGTGTACCCGTTGCGGAAGTCGCGTTTGGTCACCATGATCTTCTGCCACAGCAGCACCTGGCTAGGTTCAGTCACCGTCTGCACGTGAATCGAACCGTCCTGTTCGACCGTCCACGAGTACTCGGGCAGCGGCCGATCGTTGAGGACCGCGTCGTAGAAAGTCTTGCGACTGCTCACGGCTCGAGAGTCGAGTCCATGGCCAGTATTTGGAATGTACCGCATGTAGTTCTGATCGCCCGGAAGGTCCTGAAAGTAGAACCGCGACGAGTCGGGCACAAAGAATTCGTCGCCCGCAGAATTCAGAATCAGTTTGGGCATGTCGTCGAACCGGCCATCGCGCAAGTAGCTGTAGGGGTCGACGATCTTTCCGAGCAACTGCGCCTCGGGCGTCAGAATGCGCTCAAAGATGTCCAGGTCGGTATAGTCGTGCACCTCTTCCGAGAACTTGCCGAGCACCGAGTAGTGATTCACCATCTGCGGTGCCTGGTTCAGATTGTCAAACACGCCCGGCATGATCGCTCGCACGCGGTCGTCCACGGCGGCGGTAAGCCAGGTGGTCCAACCGCGTTTCGATTCGCCCGAGACGACGAAGTCGACGACCTCTTGCGCGCCCGCGGAGAGATTGCTGACGAAGTCCTGGACGGTATCCATGGCGCGGACGGCGCTCTTGACCATGGGCAGCAGCACTGGCCAGGTGTCGTTGCCCGGTTGGCCGATGTTTTCGAGGTACTTGTCGAGGGTGTAGGCGATGATCTCGTCCTCTTCCCGCTCCTGCGTTTCGCCCGTGAAGATGACGGATTGATTCGGCACGCCCCGCAGTACGGTCACCACCGATTGATTGGCTGTGGCGTAGTAAGCCATTTCCGAGCTTGGCTGCGTCGGTGGATTGCTGGCGTTGCTTCCACCTCGAATGAACAAGAGGCCCGTCGGATCGAGCTCGGCCACTTGGCCCGTCCCCGTTACCGGGACGTAGACTTCAAGCCAGTGCTTCCAGACCGGGATGTTCACGTCTTCTTCGCTCCGCCAGGTCTGGCTGGTCATGTCCAGCACGTAATAGTTGTAGGAAGTGATCTCAACCCCTGGTGTTGGACCCGACTCGAGTTCGTACTGATAGGAGTCGTCCGGCAGGCTGATGTAGTCTTCCAGCGCGCTTGACATCCGGGTATCGACGTCGAGGGTCACTGTTGCGGATTGACCTCTCACGCCGTCGGAATTCTGCACGCGAGCCTGCAATTGCACCTGGTAGATATCCTCAGAAAACTGGAGGCCCTCATTCAGAAAGAACTTCGCGCCACCACCCCACAGCGAACTCATGGTGTGGCCGCGCTCGCCCGGATCGCCAAAGTCGCCATCGCGGTTCAGATCGAGGTCGATTTCAACCAGCGAGCCGTTGGGAAGGGTGGCCTCTCCGGTCGAGGCAGCCGTCACCGTCACTTCCGGCGTCAGATCGGCCGTGAACGTGGCGAACATCGTGAGTGTCACGTCCGGCGGGGTGAGCAGGCCGTTGATCAGTAACAGCAGGTCGCTGCTGTTCAGACGATTGTCGCCCGTCGTGTCGAGATAGCTTGTTACCGGCTGAAGCGGCGGAACGGGAAGCTCACCCGTACCGGATAAGAGAATGTGATTGGCGATGGCCAGGAAGTCGGCCGAATTAACCGTGCCGTTGGCATCCACGTCGAGGCGAAATGTCTCATTGTGCCAGGGGGTATCCGGTGAGGCCGTCGCGGCGAGCAGCCGCCGCTCCTCGAGTGATTCCATACGCAGACGTCGTGACGCGTGCGGACGCATCAAACGCCAATCACGACGAACATTTCGCATCAGCCACCCCCTGAAGATTCTGAGTCATCGCGGGTGGCATGTACCGGAATTGCAGCCTGACAAGGCCGCAACTGCCGGGAGTGCCATCCGCTACGTAAGCAGGTCGGGAAGCAGTTCGTGTAGTGCCAGATCAACCGCCGTCTCCACGTTCGCAGCCAATTGGGGAATCGCGGGTGCTTCCAGCAACAATTCCGTGCCGTCGTCATCCAATTGGACTGGCAGCGCCGCCGACAGCGCCGTAATCGGTCCAGCCAATTGTGCTCTCTCGTCGTCAACCGCGCCGGATTGCAGCGCCAAGGCACTCGCCGCGGCGTTGAGCATTGTATCGCCGGTGGCGCTCTTCGCTGCGTGACGGCTGGTCGTCGTAATTGCTTCTCCGAGAGAGAGCGTATCGAACGCCGATTCAAACGGCCATTCGTACATCGGCAGCGGCGACTTGACGCGCACCTCGGTCGTGAACACAAACGGATCGGAAAGGATTGGAATCGGCAGCGGATTTGTACTCGCGTACGTCAGTTCGACGAAATAACCCGTGGCCCCGCCGGCCGGCATCGCAACGTTGCCAATATACACGCCCGGCTGGCTGGCCGAGAGCAACGTCGAGGTCCACGTCAGCGAGGGATGGAAAGTCCGACGGAAATCGCGGGAGTTTGGATTTGTGGCCTGCCACAGCCGGACCGCCAAGGGCTGGGTATCGGTTTCAACCCGAATCGCTCCGTCCTGACCCACTGTCCACGAATACTTTGGCAACGTACGGTTGTTGAGAACCGCATCGACGAACGTAATTGTCGCGCTCGCGACTTTGCTTTGCTGCGGACTGGGATCATCCAGATCGATGTCCAGGCCGTGGCCAGTATTTGGCAGGTAGATCAGGTAGTTGTCTTCGCCCGGAATGTCGTCAAAGTAGAATTGGGCCGAATCGCTGACGAAGAACTCGTCGCCCGCGGAGTTGATAATCAGCTTGGGCATGTTGTCAAAGCGGCCGTTCGCCAGGTAGGTGTACGGATCGACGATGCGCGACAGAGGCAGAGCCTCCGGCGTCAGAATGCGATGAAAGATCTCCATCTCGTTATATGGCTGCACCGCCTCTGAAAAGAAGCCGTAGGCGCCGTAGTGGTGGACCATCTGCACACCCTGGTTCAGATTGTCGAACACGCCCGGTAAAATCGCCCGCACGCGGTCGTCAATCGCGGCCGTGAGCCATGTGGTCCAGCCGCGTTTGGAATATCCAGTCACGACAAAGTCATCAATCGTGGGAATCAGCGTCTGCGTGGTATCCATCGCGCGGACGGCACTCTTGACCATGGCCACGAGCACCGGCCAGGTGTCGTTGCCCGGTTCTCCGATGTTCTCCAGGAATTTGTCGAACGAGTAAGCGATGATCTCGTCTTCGGTTCGGCTCTCGGTTTCATCGGTGAAGATCACCGGTTCGTTCGGCACAACCTTGAGTTGCACGAACACGCTGCCGAGCAGCAAAGAGGCCTGGCCCAACAAGTCGATCGCCCCGGGCACGTTCGTGAAGTTTCCGTTGCTGCCACCGTCGATCAACAGCACGGCCGAGTCGGAGATCGCCCCAGTTGGCACATACATCGTGAGCCAATGTCGCCACACAGGGCGATCGACATCTTCCGTACTTCGCCAGGTCTGGCTGGTCATGTCAATCGCGAAATATCGATAGCTGCCAAGCAACGGAATGGAGCGCAACTCGCCATTGTCACCGTTGCGCTTCTGGAAGCTGTAGGAAGGGTCCGGCGTGTTCACGTAGTTGGCCAGCGCATCGGAAGTGAGCGTGTCAACCGTCAGCGGTATCGCGGGACTGGTGCCGAACACGGCCCGCGTATCTTTGACCCGCGCCTGCAGACGCACGGAGTAAAGCTCGTCGCTCCTTGGCAGAGCCGTGGTCAGCGTGAAATGCGACTCGCCCTGATAGAGAGTGGACTGGGTGTGGCCGGATTCGCCGGGATCAACGAAATCGCCATCGTTGTTGAGATCCACGTCGAGCAGCACGACGGTGCCGTCAGGCAGTGTGCCGGCCTCACCTTCGCTGACCTTGACTGTGACTTTCGGCGTGACGTCCACGGTGAACGAGGCCAATGTGGACGCTTCGACTTCCGGACGCGACAGCAGCGCGTTGATGATGAGCAATAAGTCGCTGCTGTTGACCCGATTGTTGCCGTCCGTATCATAGAACGTGGTTACCGGGTTGGGCGGCACACCCAACGCGCCCATTCCAACCGTCAGTATTCGGTTGATGACGGTCAGCATATCCGTGGAAATGACAACGCCATCTCCCGTCACATCCAGCGGATAAACGGGATTCTGCCAGGGCGACTCGGCGGCCAGCGGCGTGGCTTCGATCACCGAAGCAGCGGTCAGAATCCGTCGCTCTTCCAGTACTTCCACCTGCAACGAGCGCCATCGAGTGCGCTCTTTGCCCATCGAGTGAAGGCCTCTGAACATGCCTCGTCCCCTGCCTGCCTGGGTGCGCGTTTGTTCCTGAACGCGGAGCTAGGGAGGCAACTACAGCCTCCCACCGTCTGCAGCGGCTAAGATACTAACGCTCGCGGGCTGAGGATAGTCTTTGATCAAGCTTTTTTTAGCGGAGATTGCGATTGCGCACGCAGGAGCTGCTGAAGCGCTCGCTGAAAGTGGTCAATCAGTTCGCCAGATTGGTCTGGCGTTGGCGTGAGGCTTCTCGAACGCCTTGGATTACTTCCTTGCTCTTTTCAATTACTTCCGAGGCCTCTTCGCGAACCTTGCTCTTGTCGATCTGGATAGTGATCTTGTTGTCCTCAGACCGCTGAAGCGTAATCGCCCCGGTCACAACCAGCCCAATTACGGCCACCACGGCCAAAATCAGCAGCAAACGCATCGGGATTCTCCGCGGAGTTCGTCGGTCACCAGTGGCCTGGTCCGTCGGCGAACAGGCTCAAAGGGTGCGGAGTGTAGCGGCATGTTGCTTGGGAGGCAACGGCAATTGCTTGATGAGAGCCCCGACGCCGGGCCGTTTCAAGTAATGCGTGCAGGCAGAGTGCTGATTGGAGTCTCGAACGCGTTACTGGCTAACCTTAGCGTGCAGCCAAACCCAATTGCTTGCGGCGCTCAGCGCGCATCCGCGCTTTCTCGGCACGCATGGCTCGACTTTGCGGTGAACTGCGGTCCAGGTAGGACTTCCGCCGGGCATTGGGATCGCCGCTTGAGTCGCGGCTGCGGCCGCCGCGTCGCCCCATGTCTCCACCACCCCCGCCGCCCGGACCGCCACGGCCGCCCTGGGCTCGCCGTTTTTCACGTTCCTTACGCCGTTCTTCGTCGCGTTTAATCTCTTCATCAAGTGCTTTTTGCTGCTCTTGCGGCGACAGGGCAAAGAACTCTCCTAGTTGCTTGCCTTCTTCAAGTTCCCACCGAGCTTCGCGGTCATTGCGCAACTGTTGACGCGTCGCCTCGGGCAGTTGCTCGTACTCTTGACGCATCTGCTGGAACAAGTCGCGGCGCTGCTCATCGGTGGCGCCGTCCATTTGTTCGCGCAGTTCCTCGATTCGCGCCACGCCGGGATCCTTGCCGCCGTACATGGCATAGCCGACCGCCGCAATCAGCAGGAATAGTATGGTAGCGATGGCGATCTTCTGGCCGCGGCCAGAACCTTCACTGCTCTTTCCCGTTCGCACAGGGCGCGCCGCTCGAGGATTTGGCATGTTCGTTGACCTTTAAAATAATCGTCCTGTGAGAAGAGCGTTCCGCTTTACATCGAGTCTGCGTGCCCGTCTAGATAGACAAAGCAGCGAGAACCGTCTTGGCCCTTGGGGCCATGAAAGTTTTCAAAGTCGTAGGCGACCCAGATGGTGCCCGTGCTGCGATGGGACTCGGTGCCATTACTGCGGCGACGAATTACCACTTGCTGCCGGGTTTTGCCCGTCAGGTCGCGATCATTGTATTCGTAGCTGGTGCCCTCGGCGTCGTAATAGCTCTTCGCTTCCTGTGGTCGGCCAATCGCCACCAGCGCCGCATCGCGATAGACCATGTCGTCGCCGGGGCAGGCGAACAGCGGATCGCGCTCGATGAACCGCTGGGCGCCGGGAGCCTCTGGAGTCGCGTCGGGAAAATCGGGATCCGGCTCGTGCGGGCTGTTGGAACCTACCGCCGTCGGCGTGTCGGTATCCGTCTTGTCGATACTTAAGGCTCCCCGTTCCATGTACGGACCCAATGCCGTCACCATGCTCGGCCGCTTGGAAATACTCGGCATCCGAGCGCAGTCTGGAAACTTGGCCATCTGGCCGCGGGCATCCATGTAGTGCTGGAGGGCCAGACCTACCTGCCTTAGGTTGGAGAGGCACTGCGTCTTCCGCGCGGCGCCCCGGGCGTACTGTACGGCGGGCAGAAGCATGCCCACCAGAATCGCGATAATCGCAATCACCACAAGGAGTTCGACCAACGTGAAGCCCGCCCTTTGGAATTCGCTGCGTGCCTTCATGGCGTCGTCCACTTGAGACCTTAACTGCTAGTAATTGACGGCTTTGCGGCGGACTGTCAAACTCTGCCCACTCTCTTGATACCCCGGAGGAGCGTGAAAGTTCCGCGGTATTGTGCAAGCGAACCCGTAAATCATGGGCCTGCGAGACATGCTTGCACCACTTTTCCGTAAAGCTGGGGAAAATAAGTCCCTTTTCCTCCGCCGCGATCGGTGGCCAGTACACTATGTCGTCTTCGCTGTTTGTCAATTGTGATTGGGGAACCTCTCGGCTACGAATGCGCGCCATCGGTATGGAGCCCTGGCAGATTTTGTCCGAGTACCGCTCAGCAGACGGCACCGCCAGCATCGCCGCCAGCTACCAGGGCGCCGAGCGGCCGCATGCTTTTGCCACGATTCTGGCCGAGGGGCTCGTGCCCCTGGCCTCGCAACATGGCCACCGACTGGCTGGCGCGCCGGTCCTGATCTCAGGGATGGCAAGCTCCTCGATCGGCTGGCGCGAACTGCCGTACGCAAGCCTGCCAATCTTGTTGGATGGCGCACAGCTAATCTGGCAAGAGATGCCGCCGGTCGCCTCAGTTGTAGGCGAGCATCGCGTCCTGCTTATCTCGGGCATTCGCAGTCAGACCGACATCATGCGTGGCGAAGAGTCTGAACTGATCGGCCTTTTCACGCTGCCCGACATCGAGGAACTAGCGACAAACTCAGTCGTAATCAAGCCGGGCACCCACTCCAAGCATCTGCGGATACTTGACGGCGCGCTGGTCGATTTCCAGACCTACATGACCGGCGAACTCTTTGCAGTATTGAGCAGACATAGCGTACTCAAGCATTCCGTTGGTGAAGAACCGGCGGGGCCGCTCAATTCGCCGGCCAGCGAGGACTTTCTGGCGGGGGTTGAGCACGCGCGATTGCGCCCGTTGAGCTCCGCGATGTTTCAGGTCCGAACGCGCGATGTGCTCGCTAACCTACCCGCGGAGGGAAATCGCGACTTTCTGAGCGGTGTGCTGGTTGGCGCCGAACTCGCCGGCTTGGCGAGCGAGACTGTGCGGACGCCGATCGTTCTGGCGGCGACAGAGCCGCTCGCGACTTCCTATCTCGCGGCGCTTGAGCAATTGGGACTGGAAAGTCGACTCGTGATTGTGCCGCCGGACGCTGTGGAACTGCTCAGCGCTCGGGGTCAGGCCATTCTGCTGGCGAAGTTCCTGGCCAAGAAACCATGAGCTCGCGGAAACAAACGGCTTGTTCTCAGCGGCAATCTGGTTGGGTATGATGGGACACACCGGCCTACCTCCATGCGCGTTTGCCGCTCGGTGAGCCGGCGGATCAAAGTTGCCCCGCATTCCTCCAGCCTGCCTTGCGTCACGCGATGCCGATCTCGCCGCGGATCCTAGGTTTGTTTGTGTCCCTCAGCCTGGCGCTGCTGCGGATCGAAATCCATGCCGACGAACCGGCCGTCGACTTCGATCGCGACGTGAAACCAATCCTGGCGGCCCACTGCTTCGATTGTCACGGGGCAGACTCACAGGAATCCGGGCTTAGGCTCGATCGCACCGACACCCGCGCTCTCGGCGGCAATGGTGGCGCGGCAATCCTCCCGGGCAAGAGTTCCGACAGCCCACTCTTGATTGCGATTCGGGGCGGAAATGAACGCGTGCCCAAGATGCCGCCAGATGGCTCGACGCTGTCGGCTGAGGAAATCAACTTGCTCGTGCGTTGGATCGATGCCGGGGCGGTGGCCCCCGCAGATGCCGAGCAACTCGCTTCACGCCAGAGCGATCACTGGTCGTTTCAGCCGCTGTCGGCAGTCTCTCCGCCGCAAGTCTCTAATTTGGAGTATGTGCGGAATCCGATCGACACTTTCGTGCTGGCCCGTCTGGAAGCAGAGGGGCTAAATCCCTCGAAAGAAGCCGACCGCGCGACGTTGATTCGCCGCGTGACGCTCGATCTGACCGGCCTGCCACCCACGGTGGCAGAAGTTGACGCTTACCTAAATGATCCGCACGAGGACGCCTATGAGATCGTGGTCGATCGGCTCCTGGCTTCACCGCACTATGGCGAACGCTGGGGGCGGCAGTGGCTCGACGTCGCCCGCTACGCCGATTCGAACGGATACACGATCGACGGTGCGCGCTCAATCTGGAAGTATCGCGACTGGGTGATCGAAGCCTTCAATCGGGATCTACCGTTTGACCAGTTCACCATTGAACAGCTCGCCGGCGACCTCCTGCCGGGCGCGACCATCGAGCAGAAGATCGCCACCGGCTTCCATCGAAACACGATGGTCAACGAAGAGGGCGGCACCGATCCGGAGCAGTTTCGCGTCGAGGCCGTGGTCGATCGCGTAAGCACGACCGGTGCGGCGTTTATGGGGCTCACGCTCGGCTGCGCCCGCTGTCACGATCACAAGTTCGACCCGATCTCGCAGCGTGAGTTCTACCAACTCTTCGCAGTGTTCAACGGTGCCGACGAGCCGGCGCTGCCCGTTCCTACTCGGCAACAGTCTAAGGAACTGCCGGCACTCGAAGCTGAAATCAAGCAGTCGCTCGAGCGGTTGGGAATGGTGGATGCCAACCTCGGAACTCGGCAGGCAGAATGGGAGGCGGCCTACGCGGCGAATTCGGAGCAAGATCGGGCTGCCTTGAGTTTTGCTCCCGAGGTGACTTCCGCCCTGGCCATACCTGCTGGCCAGCGAAGCACGGAGCAACTCGAATTGATTCGTGGCGTATACCAGAAGATTGATCCCGAGCGCATACCGTTGGCGGAGAGTATCGAATCGCTCAAGAGACAGCAGGAGCAGGTAAAGAAGAGCATCACGACCACGCTCGTCATGCGAGAGCGGAAGGAACATCGCGAAACGTTCGTGCACGTGCGCGGCGACTTCCTGCAACCCGGCGCCCCGGTAAAGCCAGGCGTGCCCGCCGTCCTGCCCCCGTTGACCGCTCGCGGCACGCAAACCGATCGCCTCGATTTTGCCCGCTGGCTGGTCGATGACGAACATCCCCTCACCGCGCGAGTGACGGTCAACCGAATCTGGCAGACATACTTTGGCCAAGGGCTGGTGGCCACCGAAAACGACTTCGGACAGCAAGGCGAAGCGCCATCACACCCTGAGCTGCTGGATTGGCTCGCCCGGACATTTATCACCGGCGGTTGGAGCCAGAAAGCGTTGCACCGGCTCATTGTCACCAGTGGTGTCTATCGGCAATCGTCGCATGCACGTCCCGAATTGGCCGGAGCGGACCCCTACAACAAACTTCTTGCCCGGCAAGTCCGCCTACGGCTTGAGGCCGAAGCGATTCGCGATTCCGCACTGGCCGCAAGCGGACTTTTGAGTCGCGAACTTGGCGGCCCCGGCGTCTATCCCCCGCAGCCCGAGGGCATCTACCGTTTCACTCAACAAGTGAAGTTCTGGGGGACGGCCAAGGATTCGGATCGTTTTCGCCGCGGACTATACACGTATCTGTGGCGGTCGAGCCCGTACCCCTTCCTGAAGACCTTCGACGTGCCGGACGCCGTTGTGTCCTGCACGCGGCGGCCGCGGTCGAACACGCCGCTGCAAGCGTTGACGCTGGCCAACGACCTCGCGTTCGTCGAAATCGCCCAGGGCTACGCTTCGAACCTGCTCGCGCAACCGACGCTCGGCGACCGGGCCCGCGCCGAGCAGGCGTTTCGTCAGACACTCGCTCGCAAGCCGAATGCGCATGAATTGATCCGCCTGCTCGAGTATCTCGAATCGCAACGGGCACATTTCGTCGCCTCTCCGGAAGACGCCGCCCAAGTGGCTCAGCGCGATTCCGGCGCACCGAATGCCGCCGAAGTCGCCGCCTGGACTATGGTCGCCCGGGTATTGCTGAACCTTGACGAATTCATCACGCGGGAGTGAGCAAGATGGCAGATCGCAAGCAACCGCTGAATGAACTACATGCCCGCACACGACGGCATTTCTTCGCCGAGTGCGGAGTCGGGCTCGGCTCCATCGCGCTGGCATCCCTGCTCAATGACGAAGCCGAGGCCGCAATCGATCCTCTGGTCCTGCAGGATCCGCTGGCTCCGCGCCGCCCGCACTTCGCCCCCAAAGCCAAGCGGGTGATTTTTCTGTTCATGGCCGGCGGACCAAGCCAGCTCGAACTCTTCGATTACAAACCGAAACTCCAAGAACTTAGTGGCCAGGTCGTGCCGTCAGAGTTCACTAAGAACAAGCGGTTCGCGTTTATCAAGGGGGACGCCAAGCTGCTGGGAACCACGCGGAAGTTTGCGCGCCACGGCCAATGTGGCGCGGAGCTCAGCGATCTGCTCCCCGGTCTGGCTTCAGTCGCCGACGACGTGTGCATCGTCAGAAGCATGGTCACTGACGTCTTTAATCACGGACCGGCGAAGGTCTTTCTGAACACTGGCTCCAGCCGCTTCGGCATGCCGAGCATGGGCGCCTGGCTCACCTACGGCATTGGCAGCGAATCACGCGACCTGCCGGGTTTTATCGTACTGCAATCCGGCCCGCGCGGCCCACGTGGAGGCAATCCGCTGTGGGGCAGCGGTTTCCTGCCCACCGCCTATCAGGGCGTCCCGTTTTTGTCCGGACCCGAGCCAATTCTGAATCTTTCGAATCCGCCGGGGGTCGACCGCACTCGTCAGGCTGAGTTTCTCAACACGGTGCAGCAACTCAATAGCGAACGGCTCGCAGCTGTGGGCGATCCGGAAATCTCGACGCGGATTAGCGCCTACGAAATGGCCTACCGGATGCAGACGAGCGCGCCGGAACTGATCGATCTCAGCGGTGAATCGGCCGCAACGCTCGCTATGTACGGCGCCGAGCCAGGCAAGCCCTCGTTCGCCAACAATTGCCTGCTTGCCCGCCGGCTCGTGGAGCGGGGTGTGCGCTTTGTGCAACTGTATCACACCGACTGGGACCATCACGGCAATCACGATACGCACCTGGGCGAACCGCTCGACGCCCGCTGCAAGGAGACCGATGGCCCCGCCGCCGCACTGATCAAGGATCTCAAAGCTCGCGGGCTGCTGGACGATACGCTCGTGGTGTGGGGCGGCGAGTTTGGCCGCACGCCGATGGGCGAGCCGCGTGACCTGATCGGCCGCGATCATCACGTCGACGGTTACACCATGTGGCTTGCCGGCGGCGGCATCAAAGGCGGGCAATCGATCGGCGCAACCGACGAACTGGGCTACTACGTCGTCGAGGACCGCGTACACGTGCACGACCTGCAAGCCACGATGTTGCACCTGTTGGGGCTTGACCACCTGAAGCTGACCTATCGATTTCAAGGTCGGCAGTTCCGCCTGACTGATGTCGGTGGCAAGGTGGTCACCAAGATGATCGCGTAGACAGCCCGAGCGTTACTTCGGCAGTGCCGGTTTGCGCGTGCTCGTGGCGTCCTTCGCCAGATCGGCCGCCCGCCACATGTACCAGGCAGCCACCGAGCGATACGGTCGCCATCGCTCGCCGTACTCGAGCAGTTGCTTCGGCGTAGGCATCTTATCGAGGCCGAAGATAAGCATGTAACCCTTTCGAACGCCCAGATCGCTCACCGGCCAGATGTCCGGCCGACCGAGCCGAAAGATCAATAGCATTTCGACGCTCCACACGCCGATCCCGCGCACCTGGACGAGCCGCGAGATGATCTCTTCATCGCTCATTTTCACCAGTCGCGCGTGCGTTGGCACCGTGCCATCGAGCGTCTTCGCGGCCAGGTCCTTGACGGCGGCAACTTTCGCATGCGAAAGCCCCGCCGCACGCAGTTTCGCGTCGGGCGTAGCCAGCACGTTTGCCGGCGTAAAGTCGCGCCGCTTGGGATAGTGCAGCATCACGCGGCCGAGAATCGTCGCGGCCGCTTTGCCAGAAAGCTGTTGATAGACGATTGCCCGCAGGAGCACCTCAAATGGCCGCTCCATCTTTTCGGGCCGATGCGTGAAGGGCCCACTACGACGAATGATTTCCGCCAGCTCCGCGTCTACACGCTTAAGCCTCCTCACGGCGAGCTTCGGATCGAACGCAAGTTCCACGAGCGACCTCACAAACTAGCGTCAAGTAAGCCAAGTTTAAGCGCGATTCGTACAGTCCGTAGACTCTAACCGTCCGATCCGCACAGAAAAAGGCACCCGCGGAGCAGCCACTTTTTGCGTGTTTCCGTCTGGCATTCGAACCGGCGTCGCGGCTAGAATGCATCCACCTGCTTCGATGCGTCCCGCCCCTAAGTTCCCGCTCCGATTCCTCACGGAAGCCGCCTGCGATGAAGCGTTTCATCCCGCGTGAAGCACGCGATTACACCGGCCAAGGCTGCGCCGACCTGCGACACCAACAGTCGCTCATGACGCGTCGGCAGGTCTTGCAAGCCGGCAGTCTGGGGGTTTTGGGTTTAGGCCTGCCGCAGTTTTGGTCCGCCCGAGCGTTGGCGACGGGAAGCGCCTCCGGCGGCAGTGGCTTCGGCAAGGCCAAACGCTGCATCTTCCTGTTCATGTGGGGCGGCCCCAGCCAACTCGACACCTTCGACATGAAGCCCGATGCCCCCAACGAAGTTCGCGGGCCATTCAAGCCGATCTCGACCCGGGTGCCGGACATCCAAATCTGCGAACACTTCGCAAGTGTTGCGCAAGTCACTGACAAGCTGTCGATCGTTCGTTCGCTCAATCATACCGATCCGGCCCATCTTTCCAGCGGTCACGCCACGCTCACAGGCAATTGGGCGCCCAAGCTCAACAGCGATGCCGACCCACCGAGTGATCGCGACACACCTCACCTGGGCGCCACGCTTGCCCGGCTGCGTGAAACGCCAGACACGCTGCCGCCGTTCGTCACGCTGCCTTGGAAGGCATATCATCCGGCCGCACCTGGCGGTCAGGCCCCTGGTCAGCATGGCGGATTTCTGGGACGCACGTATGACCCACTGCTTGTGACCGGCGATCCGAGTCAGCCCAATTGGCGCGTCGAAGCACTCAGTCTGGCCGACGGTATCAGTTACGACCGCATCAACTCGCGCCAGGCACTACTGGGCGAAATCGACGCGCAGCGCGAGGCCCTCCAGACGTCCGACGTGACGGGTCTCAAGGAGCAGGCGTTCAATCTATTGGCGTCGCAGGCCGCCCGCGACGCATTCGACCTCTCGCAAGAGCCCGACTCGGTCCGCGATCGCTACGGTCGCAACATCCACGGCCAGTGCGTGCTCATGGCCCGACGTTTGATCGAACACGGCGTGCCGTTGGTGAATGTGAATTGGCACAACGACGGCCGCAACTTCTGGGACACGCACGGCAACAACTTCTCGCGGCTTAAGCAGGACCTGATCCCGCCCTCGGATCAGGCGCTCTCCGCGCTGCTTGAAGATCTGGAGGTGCGCGGGATGCTCGACGACACGATCGTGGCCTGGGTCGGCGAGTTTGGCCGCAATCCGCAGATCGACGGCGGCAATGCCGGCGACGGCGGCCGTTCGCACTGGCCGTTCTGTTATAGCGGCTTGCTGGCAGGCGGTGGTATCACGGGCGGAGCCGTTTATGGCAGGAGCGACAAACATGCCGCTCGGCCTGCCGACTCGCCCGTCAGCCCCCTCGACTACGCCGCCACGATCCTGCACGCCCTGGGCATTCCGCACGAAACGACCATGCCCGATCGTGTGGGGCGGCCAAACAAGGTCTACAACGGGCGGCCGATCACGGAGCTGTTTGGTTAGTCGCGCTTGGGAGGTCGAAAAAGAAGCGGCTCGCGGCGCCTCAGGCGCCGCGAGCCAGCTTTATTTCACAGCGATGAATCGCCTAAGCCTATTTCACGTCGATCAGCTCGACAATGAAGTGCAGCGTCGCGTTCGGCGGAATTACACCGCCCGCCCCACGTGGGCCGTAGCCCAGGTTCGAGGGTATCTCGAGCTCGATCATCCCCCCTTCGCCCACGAGCTGCATGCCTTCAGTCCAGCCGGGAATCACGCCGCTCAGCGGGAACTCGATCGATTCATCGCGGGCGTACGAGCTGTCAAACTCCTTGCCGCTATCGAGCCATCCCTTGTAGTGCACTTCGACGGTGTCCGATGCCTTGGGCTTCTTGCCATCGCTCTTGCGCAGCACGCGGTACTTCAGTCCGCTCTTGGTTGTCTGAAATTCCTTCGGTGCGTCCGCATCCTTCGGCCCAGGCTCCGCGCCGCCTGCTGAGCGGGCGAAGGCGAACATCAGCGAAAGCCCCAAACTCAAAATCACCAGGTAAGCGTTCATCTCTAGCTAATCTCCCTCTCGGGCGGCATGCGCCACTAGGTTGTCGAATAATGTGAAACCGACGGGAAAGGATACGCCGGACAGGCGAAATTGACCATCCGAGATTTTGCGAGCCGGCGAATCGGCGGCTGCCACCTCTGGTTGCCGCGAGCGCGATGCCCAGGGCTGGCTGGGGAAAATCGCGAGGATTTTCGCGTCGAAGTCGGCCATGCGCGGATTGTCGGCCCCTTCGGCACGAGCGTTGCTTTACCAGACACCGGCACTCCCAACTGACATCTCCACTCCATCCCCCACGACGATTCCGCCCAGGTGAGTTATGTTTCGCGGTCTTATTGCTGTTTCGTTCTGCGTGCTCGCTGGCTACTCCGCGATTTTAGCGCAGACCGTGTCTACGATGCGCACGCCGGAGTTCCGAGTCGCCTGGTCGAAGGTTCACCAGTGGCTAGAGTTCCACTTCTCGCCGGAGAAGTTGAAGACCTCTGAAGTGGCCGCAGCGAGACTGGCAGTCAAGGAGAGGCAGTTGCACGATCCACGCCCTCGCCCGAGCTCAAGATTCGGCTGCAGGCTGCGAGTGCGGCCGTCGCCAGCGACGTAGCGACCAACGGATCATCTTCACGCACTTCCACGTCGGCATTGATCCACGAACCATCATCGCGTTGACGCTCGATCAGTGCGTTGGCAAGATCATCGGCCCAGCGAGTCCGATCGATGCCGTGGGACTCAGCCGTAGGACCGAACTGGTCAAGCAGTAACGCCAAGCTGCGACAATAGTAGAAATACACCGAGTCACGAGCCGCCTCGACGACGAACTCGCCAGGCTGATGCTCGGCCGAGAAATTTTCGGCGAGCCACTTGAATGCAGCCTGTACTCGCGGCGAGTCGGGCAGTTCGCCGCATAGCAGGAGCGCTCGCAAGCCGTCGGCCGTCGCACTGCCATAGGAAGCGTACCGCTCGCGCCCTTGCTCATCGCGACCCGCGATGCCCGCTTTATTGCGGAACGGATCGGTCTGCAGGAAGAAGAATCCGCCGTCATCTAAGGCGGTCGGCTCGACGCCTCCGGCGGGGACATTCTGGCAGCGCTCTACGAACTGTTTCGCCTTCCTGATTTCCTCGGCGGACGCATCCACCCCGGCGGCCCGGAGTGCTTCGAGGGCGAAAACTGTTGCCGAAATGTTCGGCTCGGCTAGCGGGCTCAGTTCCGAGATGTCCTGGAGCTTGCGTGGTATTTCCGGCGCATAGCCCCAGCCACCGTAAAAGATGTCCTCAGGCTGCCAGCCGTTCTGCTCGGTGAGTTGCCTGTCGCGCAAGTAAGCCAGCCAAGCCGCTCGCGCCCGCATGGACTCAGCATCTGGTCGCTCGCGAAGAGCCAGGAGCGATCCCCCCGCCATGTATACGGGATACGCGATCCCAGGCCTGGGAGGTCGGATGGTGCCATCCGCGCCGACGAATCTTCGCAGATACTCAAGGCCGTGCTCGATGGTTTCCTTCGGCTGCAGATCGTGCGGCAACGATTGCAGCGCTACCACCACGATTGTCGTGAGCGCGTCCCCATCGCGAAACGGCGCGTAAGCGTCCGAACGCCATGCGCCGTCCGACGACTGCCGCTCCTTGAGAAACACCGCCGCCAGCTTGAGCGCCGCGTCGATGCTGGCTGCCTGTGGTAAGGATTTCTCCGGGCTGGCGGCGGCTGTCGTCGGTGCGGCAGTTTCGCCGCATCCCAGCAGCAAGGTCACGATCAGCAGCATTGCCAGATTGCGAACCACCCTGCAGCGAGCTCTCCAATTCATTTCTGTGCCGCCAGTTGAGCCGCAAGCTGGGAGGGGGCCCGATCGGCAAGCAGCGTCAGCAGGGCCGCGGACGTGCAAAACGTTCTCCCCGTGATGCAATGGTGTCCCGACCAACTGCCGTCGCCGTTTTGCACCCGGGCCAACTTGGCCGCGATCGACTTGTCCCACGTTTCCCACTTCTCGCCGCCTTGCTGCACCCGCGTCTCACTGATGTTCATGTAGCTTAGGAACTCTTCGCCGCCATTGTTGCCGAAGCCCGCGACGAATCGCTGATCGCCAAGTTTGTTAATGATACCACTGACGGCCTCCCGTTGCGTGCCGCGCACCTTGGCAAACCGAGAGAGCTCGCTGCGGGCGTCGCGCTTAGCGTCGTCGCTGGTTGAGGCACTGGCCAGGACCTGCTGCGCTTTCTGCTCCGCTTCGCGGTTCGAGTCGTAGAAGAAGTTGATCCGGCCGACGTTCGTCGCCTGGCGATAGAGATCGACACCGGCATCGCCTGCCGCGCCGCCTGTGCGAGCACGCGCCGAAATGCGTGCATCCGGCCTGGCCGAGATCGACTCAGCAGCAAGAATCTCGGGACCGCCCCCCCTCGATGTTCCGTCGAGGCTCGCCACCGACTGCTGGAAGTCGCGCTCGAGAACCTTGGCACTCACGGGTATTTTTTGCTGGGCCGCCCGGTTGATGAGTTTGCTGCACAGTCCCTGCGACAGCACAGAGGCCCAGCCATGGTTGCCAGCGAACGTGCCGTCTTCTTGCTGGTTAGCTTCGATCTTCTTGACCACCTTGGCGAGCGCGAATTCCAGCTTCTGGTTTTCCAGTTCGCTGGGCATGTACCCCTTCAGTTCCGAAAGCACGAGCCCCGCCAGGAACGTATCGACGTACTGTCCGATCTTTTGTTGAAGCTGCGTGTCGCGAACGTCGGTTACGTAGAGCGTTTCGTTCTGCGACTTCTCGACTTGCTCGAAGACGAACTTCGCCCCGCTGGCGACCTGCTGCGCGTATTCACCTTTCTCGGGGGTGTTGCCAGCACGAACAAGCGCGAGCAGAGCCACGCAAGTATTGCCCAGGTCCGAGGGGTCGGGCACGCTGTCGCCCTCAATTCGCCCGTTGCCGCCGCCGGTTCCGGTTCGCCAGCCACCCCCCTGCCCCCATCCACCATCTTCGTGTTGCTGTGAGACCAGGTATTTCAGGCCGCTGAGCGCGGAATCGGAAAGTGGCTTAGGGGTGACCTTGATCGCTGCGGGACCCTCTTTTTTCGGCTCTTCGCCTTGCAATTGCGGCGAGGTGGTCACGCAACAGGCAATTAGGGCGGCCGCAGCCGGAACGAAAGTCAACGAGGTGCGCGCAAGCATGACCGGGCCTCCTGGAGGAAGGTATGCGACTTCAGGGTGATGTGTTTTTCCGCTCGGTGCTCGACCGAGCTCACCGCATACAGACTTGGACGACGGAGCCAGGGGAGAAAGTTCCCCGACAGCAAGAAAATCTTTCCCACCCTGGCCTGTTTCCACGGCTTGCAGCCAGTCGGTCTCCCATCGACAATTGAACTCGTACGGGCTGAATTCTTTCTGGACGCTTCATTTCGTTGGGGGCGGCACTTCATGCGAAGGCGAATTCTGAAGATCGTGGCCGGCGTGGCAATGATCCTGGTCGTGGGCGTTGGCGCGTCCGCATTCTGGGTCCGCAGTCAGCTAGCTGGCAGCCTGCCGCAACTGGCTGGCGAGCGAACTGCCGCGGGACTGAGTGCTGCGGTGACCGTCGAGCGAGATTCGCTGGGGATTCCCACGATCCGCGCCGCCAACCGCACCGATTTGGCATATGCGACCGGCTTTGTGCATGCCCAGGACCGGTTTTTCCAGATGGACCTGTTGCGGCGCAACTCGGCCGGCGAACTGGCCGAACTCGTAGGCGGCGCCGTAGCCGATACCGACCGCCGCATCCGCGTCAACCAGTTCCGCAAGCGTGCTCAAGAGGTGCTCTCCACCGGCACCGACGAAGACCGTACCTTGCTTGCGGCTTACGCCAAGGGGGTCAACGCTGGGCTCGCATCGCTCGAGAACAAGCCGTTCGAATACTTGCTGCTGGGCGTCGATCCGGCACCCTGGAAGCCGGAAGACTCCGCGCTCGTGATGTTCTCGATGTATCTCGACCTGCAGGGCACCGATTTTCGCGATGAAGACGCCCTCGGCACGCTGCATGCCGCAATGCCACAGCAAATGTTCGACTTCCTTGCGCCTATGGGTACCGAGTGGGACGCCCCCATTCAAGGTGAGGCCTTCACCGTGCCGCCGATTCCCGGACCAGAGGTGTTCGATGCCCGGCAGACCAACCAGCTTGCTGTGAATGATCTCACCCCGAAACATAGACTGCCGGCAATCGATCATTTTCGCTTGGGAAGCAATAACTGGGCGGTCAGTGGCAAGGTCTCGGCCGATGGACGCGCAATTGTCGCCGACGATATGCATCTGGGCATTCGCGTTCCGCACATTTGGTATCGAGCGCAATTCGTCTGGCCGGACGAGAACGCGCCGCCGGTCACTGAAGATAAAACTGCCGAGTCCCCAAACTCGGCCGAACACCGTGTGACAGGCGTCACGCTCCCCGGTACTCCGGCGCTCGTAGTCGGCAGCAACGGACACGTCGCATGGGGCTTCACCAATAGCGAGGGGGACTGGGCCGACGTGGTGATTGTCGAAGTTGATCCGAGCGACAAGGACTCGTATCTCACGCCGGAAGGGCCGAAGAAGTTCGAACACGTTGAAGAGATCATCAAGATCAAGGGCCAGCCCGACGAGAAATTGGAAATCATCTCGACGATCTGGGGTCCGATCCTCAAACACGACCATGCAGGCCGGCCGCTCGCGGTGCGCTGGGTTGCTCACGACACGGGCGGCGTCAACATGGGCCTGATGCGGATTGAATCGGCCGTCACGCTGGAAGACGCCCTGCGACTGGCGAACCTCAGTGGCTCGCCCGCGCAGAATTTCGTCTGCGCCGACGATCAAGGTCGCATCGCCTGGACCATTCTCGGCCGCATTCCGCGCCGCGTGGGCTTCGACGGCCGGTTGCCAAGCTCCTGGGCCGACGGTTCGCACCGCTGGGATGGCTACCTTGAGCCGGAAGAATACCCCCGCGTGATCGAACCGGAAAATGGCAAGCTGTGGACGGCGAATTCTCGCGTCGTGAGCGGCGACTTCCTGAAGATCGTCGGCGACGGCGGGTACGATCTCGGCGCTCGCCAACAGCAGATTCGCGATGACCTGTTGGCCACCGAGAATGCGACCGAGAAGGACATGCTCCGCATCCAACTGGACGACAAGGCGGTGTTCCTCGAGCGCTGGCAGAAGCTGCTCTTAGAAACGTTGCACGAAACGGCGGTGAAGGACAATCCGAACCGGGCCGAGATGCGCAAGTTCGTTGAAAACTGGGGCGGCGCCGCGACCACCGAGTCCGTCGGCTTCCGGGCCGTACGCACGTTCCGACGCAAACTTCTTGCCCAGCTTTGCGACGTACTGGGCACGCCGGCCCGCAAACTCGACGAGGGCTTCCAGCTCGCGCGTTATGAACGTGTGGAAGGTGCGATTTGGAAGATCGTCACTGAGAAGCCAGGGCACCTGATCGACCCGCGATACGAGACCTGGGACGCATTGCTGTTAGCCGCGGCCGATGAAGTCATTGCGGAAGCCACGACCGATGACAACCAGCTGGCCGGCTTCAGGTGGGGAGCGTTCAACACCACCAAGATTCAGCATCCGCTCAGCATGGCCGTGCCGAGTTTGGCCGGCTGGCTGGACATGGCGCCTGAAGAACTGCGCGGCGACACAGAGAACATGCCACGCATCCAGGCTCCTTCGAGCGGTGCTTCGCAGCGAATGGGCGTTTCGCCCGGCCATGAGGAGGAGGGCTACATGCACATGCCGTGCGGCCAGTCAGGCCACCCGCTCTCACCCCATTACCGCGACATGCACGAAAGCTGGACTCGCGGCGAGCCGACGCCATTCCTGCCCGGCAAGCCAGTCAATACGTTGGTGCTGAAGCCGGCGGCGTGAAACGCGAATGTTCTATTCGAACCAGAACCGCTCACCGCGTTTAAACGCTTCCAGGCCCTGGCGTGTGCTCTCGCTGCGCATCACCGGATGCAGGCTCTGCGCCTCCAGTTTGAGCGCGTCATCGAGAGGCAAGTGCCAGCCGTGCAACGCTGAGTTCAGATCAGCGAGCATCGCGTCTCGCGGTTGCCGACAGATTTGCCGGCCCATCTCCATCGCGCGAGTGAGTCCCTGCCCCACTTCACACAACTCCCAAGCCAGCCCCAACTGGTAGGCGCGTTCGGCGGTAATTCGCTGACCGGTAATGATCAGCGGCAGTGCGGGGCCCCAGCCGAGGAGTCGCGGCAGGTAGACCGTTCCGCCGTCGACAAGCGGCACGCCCCAGCGACGGCAGGCCACTGAGAATGACGCGCCTCGCTCGGCCAAGCGGATGTGCCCGTGGCAAAAGAGCTCCAAGCCCCCGGCGTAAGCATATCCCTGAGCCATCGTGATCACTGGTTTTGTCTGCACAATGCGTGTTCCGCCCATCGGGCCGGTGCCGTGCTCGACATAAGCATTGATCTCCTCGCGCGTCGCACCTAGATGCGCGAGCGTGTTAAGCCCCTTCAGATCGGCGCCGCTGCAGAAGGCTTTTGCGCCGGCGCCATGGAGCACGGCCACGGTCAATGATTCGTCATCGCGAAACGCGCGCCAGGCTTCGAGCAACAGTTTGGCCATGAAGCCATCCACGGCGTTGTGCGACTCCGGGCGGTTGAGCGTGATCTGCAAAATCGCGCCGCCTTCGACGTCGTGACGCGTGACGAGCACCGGCTGATGCGATCCGCCTGCTGCTTGCGACATGGTCCACTGCTCCTGGCATTGATGAAACTCTGGCACTGCCGGCCTCAAGCGGTTAATGTAACGCAATCCCGCCTCTCGCCCAAAACTTGCCACCCCATGCTTCCCGGACATCGCATTGTTGATCTCAGCGTGCCGCTAGAGCATCTGGCTCCCAGCGAGCCGATGCCGGCCGAGATTACCTACACTTCGCATGAAATCGCCGGTCGTGACCAGATGCAACAGTTCTTCAACATCCGGCCGGATGACTTGGTCTATTCGCACGGCCAGGGTTGGGCGGTTGAGGAGATCCGGGCCGTCACGCACACCGGCACGCACGTCGACGCACCGTATCACTACGCCGCGACATCCGAAGGGAAGCCGGCCCGCACGATCGACGAGGTGCCGCTCGAATGGTGTCTCGCGCCAGGCGTGGTCATCGATGTGCGGCATAAGCAGCCAGGGGAGTTCATCGAAGTCGCGGACTTGCAGACGGCGCTCGATAAGTTGGACTACACGTTGCAGCCTCTCGACATCGTGATGCTCCAGACCGGCGCCGACAAGCGCATGGGATCCGCGGCCTACTTCGCCCAACCGGGACTCGGCCGCGAGGGCACGCTCTGGCTTTGTGAGCAAGGCGTGAAAGTAATCGGCATCGATGCCTATACGCTTGACCGTCCATTCGCCAATATGAAGGCCGACTACGATCGGACGGGGGACGGCCGCTATATCTGGCCGGCGCACTTCGCGGGCATCACGCGCGAGTACTGCCAGATCGAGAAGCTTGCGAATCTCGATCGGCTGCCGCGACCCCACCGGTTCTTGGTTTCCTGCTTGCCGGTGAAGATTCATCGGGCGAGCGCCGGTTGGTGCCGTGCCGTCGCGCTGGTTCCTGAAGAACACTTTGACAGAGGCTCGGCATGACGCTTGTCGATCGGATCGTGCGCAGTGCGTTCGTAGCCCTGGCCGTGGGACTGGGTTGGGGAATTCGAGGTGACTTCGGACATCTCGTCGGGGCGATGTTTCCCGGGGCCTGCCTGGCATTGGGCTTTGCCTACGTCAGCCGGCAGAAGTCGCTGTTTCTGTGGATGCCGATTCTCGCAGCGGTCTCGGCAATTGGCATCGGCTCTGGCGGCGCGATGAGCTATGGCATCCTGCACGGCTATGCCCAGAGCGACACTTTCATCAACTATGCTTACGGCTTCCTGACGCTCTTTCTGCAAGGTGCTGCCTGGGGCACTTTCGGCGGGGCGATGGTGGGGCTCGTCCTTGAACGTGAGCCGCTACGCACCAGCCAGTGGCTAAGCCTGGTGCTCACGGTCTTGGCCGGCGGTTGGTTCACGTCGTTCATCTTGGTCCACTGGCTGGGCTTCGATATTAACCCACCCCGCAACAACTCTTCGATCACATTCTTCGGGGCGGCACTTGCGCAGCTCGTCTGGCTGGCATGGAACAAAAAGTGGAGCGGCTTCCGCGGCGGCCTCTTGGGCTATCTGGGCTTTGGCCTTGGCATGAGTGGCGGCCGCCTACTGGGCAACATCGCGAACGTGCTGCAGACGACGGGTCTCGACTTCACGATCAATCATTGGAACGTGATGGAAACATCGTGCGGCTTGATCGGCGGGTTTGTGTTCGCTTTCGGTATGCTGAAGTTTTCGTATCCCGCGCCGCCCGAGCGAGAAAATGTCGGCTGGACCAGCGTGCTGAGCATCACGTTCGTTCTAGGAGTGATTCCGCTCTGGCACAGACTCACGCGAATCCGCCCCGATGAGAAGCTGGCACACTGGGCGAATGAACTCAAGGGATTTGGTTACGAACACCCCGAGCAACTGGCCGAGACGGTTCTCTGGTCGCTCGACGCGATCTGTGTGCTGGGCTTTGTCGGCGCAACACTTTGGATGCTGGTTTACTTTCGCCGCTGGCAGCCGCTGGCCTGGTTACCGGTGATCTGGCTCTCGCTCACAATGTTGCTGTTCCAAAACGCGAATGCTCTGTACTTTTGGTATCCGCACCGCGAGAAGCAACTCAACATGCATACCGTGTTTTGGGTGCTCTTCGGCCTGATGGCGGCGTACGCGGTCACTAGCCCGCTGCTTCGGCCGAAGCCATCGGCCGCGGATTCGCAGGCCGCTGACGTGCCGGTGCCGTGGCCTCAGTGGGTCGCGATTGCGGCTGCCTGCTTCGTCGGCATCGTGCTGGCAGCCGGTTTCGTGAATGGCGAGGAAACCATGCGCTCGGCCAACACCCGTTGGCCCGTCTGGAGTTGGTCGGAAGGCCCGTTTCCGGGCAAAGCAGCCGAGGTTCAACCGGTCGCGCCGGTTAAATAGCCCCTGCCGCACGAAAGTCATCAATTTCGGCGTCCGAGTAGCCGTGCTCGCGGAGTACTTCGTGCGTGTGCTCGCCGATGGCCGGCGCACCATGCCGAATTTCCCCTGGCGAACGACTGAGTCGCACAGGCGGACTGGCCACCGGCACGGGACGCGTGCTGCCCGCGAACGAAGTCCTGTCGAGCAGCCGCCGGGCGTTAACTTGCGGATCGGCGAGCACTTCGTCGAGATCATAGACCGGGCCGCAAGGCACGCGCGCCTTCTCCAGAGCGGCCACGACCTCGTCGCGTGTCTTGTCCACACACCAGGCGGACATCACTTCGTTAATGACCTGGTAGTGGTTTGCCCGGCCAATATCGTCCTGCAGTCGTGGATCATCGCACAAGTCTTCGCGGCCGACCATTCGGGCCCAACGGCGGAACATGTGCTCGCCGATCGTCGGCACCAGCACCCAGCCGTCGCGCGTCTGGTAACTGTCAGCCGGAGCGGCATAGAAGCTGGCGTTCCCCTGGCGCTGGCGAACGATGTCGGTCATCGCCCGCTCCGCAAGCATTGGCAGCATGAACGTGATGCTGGTGGCCAGGAGCGATACGTCAACGAGTTGTCCCTGGCCAGTCTGCTGGCGATGCATGAGCGCCGCCATCGCGCCGAAAGCCGCGTGCAAGGCCGTGCCATAGTCGACCCAAGAAACGGCGCAGCGCACCGGCGCCTCAGGAAAGCCGGTTAATCCCATCGCGCCGCTCATGGCCTGAGCAATGCCGTCGAATCCCACGCGATCTTTGTAAGGTCCATCGGGGCCGAATGCGGAACCCATCACCAAGATGATGTCGTCTTTGATCGCCTTAAGCGAAGGATAATCGAGCCCGAGCTTTTGCAAGACGTTGAGCGGCAGATTGGCAACGACGATGTCGGCCCGCTGGACAAGCCGGCGGACGATCTCAGAACTCTCGGGATGCGCGGGATTGAGCGTCAAGCCGCGTTTGTTGCGGTTGATGCTGAGAAACAGGCCGCCCTCGCCGCTCTCACAAATGGGCCCTACCGGACGATCCTCGCCCCCATCGCGGCGCTCGACACGAATCACGTCGGCCCCGAAATCGGCCAGCATCATCGCGCAATAAGGTCCGGCGATAAAACGGCCGAAATCGAGTACTCGCACCCCTTCCAGCGGCTTACTCATGAGTTGGCGGCTCCGGCCAGCAGCGATTCGGGAATCGGCACGACGCGCGAGCGCAGGTACTCGCCCAAGCTTTTAGCCTGCGGATCGAAGCGCGTGCTGGAAGCGACACCTTCGCCGAGCAGACCGACGACGACAAAGTTCAGAGCGTTCAAGTTGGAGAACTCGTACCGGCGAATCTCGAGCCTTGTTGCTTCTAGCAAAAGCTCACGGAACTTCTCAACAGTGAGGAACCCGCGGAGCCAGGCGAAACTCGCCGAATCGCGCGCCCAGATACCCACGTTGGCGTTGCCCCCCTTATCGCCGCTACGAGCGCCGAAAATCGCTCCGAGCGGAACTTCACGACTGGGACCGGAGGGCGCTGCGTCAAGCTGAACCTGCCGATCCGCGATCACGGCTTTGAATGCTGCGGAAGATATGTCTGGCACTACAGCATGTGTACCATCCTCCAGTACGACACACTGCTCGACCGCTCCGGCCGGAATCAGCGTCGGCCAGTACACCGCCAACGGACTGGCTTCCTGTGGCGGGGTGGTGCAGAAGAAGCCGGGATAGCTGGCCAGCGCCATCTCAATAATCGGTGCCGTAAACCCTCGGCCAACTTTCTTCGGGTCCTGACTCTTGGCCGTGATCTTCAGGAACGCCGCGGCCTGCTGATTGCTATCGGCGTTCGGCTGATCCGTCCGCGCGAGGTCGATCTCGAAGGCGTCGAACTGTCGCGCGTCGATAGATCGGCGGAGCGTCCGCTCGACCAGCGCCGCCTTCTCTTCGATGTCGAGTCCCGTCAGCACAAACGTGATCTGGTTGCTGAATCCACCAAGGTAGTTGAGGCACACTTTCACCTCGGCCGGTGCTGGTTCGCCGCGCACGCCGCCCACGCGAACGCGGTCGGAGCCCTGCTGCTCTAGCTCGATCGTGTCAAATCGCGCCACGACGTCAGGATTCGCATACCTCGGACCGTCGATCTCATACAGCAACTGAGCGGTTACCGTGCCGACCGACACCAGACCGCCAGTTCCCTCGTGCTTCGTGATGACACTGGAGCCGTCCTCGAAGATCTCGGCGATGGGAAAGCCGGGCCGTTCAAGCCCGGGCACCTCGTGAAAGAACGAGTAATTGCCGCCGGTGCACTGCGTGCCGCACTCGATGATGTGTCCCGCCGCGACAGCGCCTGCCAGCCGATCCCAGTCGTCGTGCTTCCAACCAAACTTCCACGCGGCCGGGCCGACGACTACCGAGGCATCCGTCACCCGCGGACAGACGACGACGTCGGCCCCTTGTTTCAAGGCTTCGACTATCCCCCAGGCGCCCAGATAGGCATTCGCCGAAAGTGGCTTTGCATTCAAGTCGCGCAGCGGTCTGCCGGTGTCGAGATGCTTCAGTTCATTTCCGGATGCCTGCAAGTCAGCAAGACGCGGCAAGACATCGTCCCCCTCGATGTGCAGAATCTTGGCATTCAGGCCGAGCTTATCGCTGAGCGTTCGCAGCGCCACGGCCAGCCCCGCCGGATTCAACCCGCCGGCATTGGTCACGACCCTCACGCCGCGGCTAAGTGCCTCGCCAAGCACGTCCTCCATCTGTTTGAGAAACGTGACGGCGTATCCCGTCGCCGGATCCTTCTGCTGAGACTTCCACAGGATGAGCATCGTCAACTCGGCCAGGTAGTCGCCGGTGAGGAAATCGATCGGACCACCCGTGACCATCTCGCGCGCGGCAGCGAGCCGGTCACCATAGAAACCGCTGCAGTTGGCGATGCGAAGCGGAGCGGTCATGTATCAAGACCTCGCGCGTGTTTCATGAGATATCACTTCTCGTCGGCCACTTCCGCTTCGAGCACGGCAAGCACCGTGCCGGCATCGACTTGCCGGCCGCGCTCGACGCCAATTGCCGCGACCTTGCCCGCTTGTGGCGCGGCAATCTCGTGCAGCAGCTTCATCGACTCGATCACCAGCAGCACCTGCCCTGCAGCAACCTGATCCCCCACGCTGGCGCGCACCTCGTGCACGGTTCCCGGAAGTGGGGCGATGAGTGAACCAGCAACGGCCGCGTCTTGGGACAGTGAAAATCGCGGTACTTCGGTGAAGACCGAACTGCCTAGGCTGCTGTCGACATAAACTGCGTCGGCAAGCTGCTGAGCCGCAAAAGACCGCTCAATACCGGCCACTTGCAGTCGTACGAGGTCCGCCGTTGCCAGTTGCAAGTGAACGCCATCGAGCGGCTGGCCGTCAACGCGAACCGCAATCCCTTTACGCGTGAACAGGTACTCGACCAGGTGTTCACCGTGCTCACCGATGTAGCGGACGGTTTGCGGCTGCGATGGATTGTTGCGCCAGCCGCTCGGCGCGCTGCGAAGGACTGGTGCCTCTCGGCGGCGACGGGCTTGCCCGGCGATTGCCGCGACGGCAGCATGCACTCGTTCACTCGACGCATCGGTCAGTGGCGCACCGAGCGTCTGCGGATTGTGACGAACCAGAAAGTCGGTGTCGGTCGCCCCTTGTTGAAACTCCTCGGACTCGATTACCCGCACCAGCAGTTCGCGATTCGTGACGATGCCGTGCAATTTTGCTGCACGCAGAGCGCGAGCGAGTTTCGCGCTGGCTTCCGCCCGCGTGGGAGCATGGGCAATTATTTTAGCGAGCATGGAGTCGTAGTACGGTGAGACCTCGCCTGCGTCATCCAGCGCGGAATCGACGCGTAGCCCATTGCCGCTGGAGATCGCAAACTGGTTGAACTTTCCGGCAACGGGCCGATAGTCGTGGCGGGGATCTTCGGCACAGAGCCGGACTTCGATGGCATGGCCCCAGGGTTCCACGTCAAAGACTTCCGGCGGCAGAGGTTCACCAGATGCCACGAGGATTTGCAGCCGCACCAGGTCCAACCCGGTGATGAACTCGGTCACGGGGTGCTCGACCTGCAATCGCGTGTTCACTTCCAGGAAGTAGAACTTCCGCTGCGGCGTAAGCAAAAACTCGAAGGTGCCCGCGTTCACGTAGTCGATGGCCTTCGCTCCGCGCACGGCCGCCGACGTCATTGCAGAGCGAAGTTCATCATCGAGCACGACCGACGGCGATTCCTCCACGATCTTTTGATGCCGCCGCTGGATCGAGCACTCGCGCTCGAACAGGTGTACGACGTTGCCGTGGGAATCGCCGAATACCTGAACTTCAATATGCCGAGCGCCGGTGATGTACGGTTCGACAAACACGGTGCCGTCGCCGAATGCGGCCTGCGCCTCCTGCCGAGCGGTCTCGAGCTGAGTAGCAAAATCTCTGGCGCTGTGTGCGATGCGCATTCCGCGGCCGCCGCCCCCGGCCGAGGCTTTGATCAGCACCGGCCACCCTACCTTCTCGACCTCTCTCAGAACCTTGTCTGCCGACTGACCGCTCACTTCGATCGTCGGCAGCAGCGGCACATCGGCCGCCTGCATCCGCCGCTTGGCTTCAATCTTCGAACCCATCGCCGCAATTACATTCGAAGGTGGGCCTATGAACGTGACGCCAGCCTGCTCGCAAAGTGCCGCAAACTCGGCATTCTCCGCCAAGAAACCATAGCCGGGGTGAATCGCATCCGCGCTAGTGCGTTTGGCCGCCTCGACAATAGCGTCGCCACGCAAGTACGACTCGGCCGGCCGCAACCCGCCGAGCGGCACGACTTCGTCCGCCTCGAGCACGAACGGCGCGTCGCGATCGGCATCCGAACAGACGGCCACCGTCGCGATTCCCATCTCTCGGCAGGTGCGAATGATTCGCCGGGCGATCTCGCCCCGGTTGGCAATCAGAATCTTCTTGATAGTGGATGCGCTCATGCAATTTCTTTACATCCTGAACACGCCATACTTTGCCGCCCCACGCACTTCAGCGCTCATCGCCGCCGAGACCGCCATCCCCAGCACCGTGCGAGAATCGCGCGGGTCGATGATTCCGTCGTCATACACCTGGCCGCTCGTGAACGTCGCCAGAGATTCACTTTCGATCTGATCTTCCACCGCTTTACGCAGAAATTCGTCCTGTTTCTCCTCGAACGGCTTGCCTGCCGCCTGAGCGGCCGCGCGACGCACGATCGACATCACGCCCGCGAGCTGCGCCGGCCCCATCACGGCCGTCTTGCTGTTCGGCCAGAGGAACACGAACCGCGGCTTGTAGGCATAGCCGCACATCCCGTAATTGCCGGCCCCATACGATCCGCCGATCTGCAGCGTCAGATGCGGCACCGTGCTGTTTGAGACGGCGTTGATCATGTGCGCGCCGTGCTTGATGATCCCGCCTTGCTCATACTGTTTACCGACCATGTAGCCGGTCACGTTCTGAATGAACACCAGCGGCACGTTGTGCCGATTCGCAAGCTGAATGAACTGCGCCGCCTTCTGCGACTCGGCCGAGAACAGCACCCCCTGCTGATTCGCCAGGATCCCGATCTCGTAACCATACAGCGAAGCCCAGCCGGTGATCAGGTTTGGTCCGTACGCGGGCTTGAACTCGTGGAACCGCGAACCGTCGACAATCCGGGCGATGATCTCCCGCATGTCGACCGGCACCTTCAGATCCGCCGGAGCGAGACCCAATAAGTCATCTTCGCTGTAGCGCGGCTCTTCTACCACCGCAGCTGCCTGCGGACCGAGCTTCTTCCAGTTCAGGTTCGCCACGATCTCGCGGCCAATTCGCAAGGCGTCGAGCTCATCAACAGCCAGGTAGTCCGAAAGCCCCGAGATGCGCGAATGCATTTCCGCGCCGCCGAGTTCTTCGTCGTCGGAGTCCTCACCAGTGGCCATCTTCACCAACGGTGGTCCGCCCAGAAAGACTTTCGCCTTATCCTTGACGAACACGGTGTAGTCGCACATGGCGGGCGTATAAGCGCCGCCTGCCGTGGAGTTGCCGAAGACGAGCGAGATCGTGGGAATGCCCGCGGCAGAAAGCTCGGTCAAATGTCGAAACGATGCCCCGCCGGGCAGAAAGATCTCGGACTGCCGCGGCAGATCGGCCCCGCCTGACTCGGTGAGCGTGATGTAGGGCAACCGGTTCCGCATGCAGATGTCGAAGCCGCGCATCGACTTCTTCATCGTGTAGGGATTCACGGCCCCGCCGCGCACCGTGGGGTCGTTCCCCATGATGTAGCATTCGACGCCCGAGACGACGCCGATGCCGCAGACGACCGAAGCGCCGACTTCATAATCCGTGCCGGTTCCGGCAAATGGCGCCAGCTCCAAAAACGGCGAGTCCTGGTCGACGAGCATTTCGACTCGTTCGCGAATCAGCAACTTTCCGCGCTGATGATGCCGGGCGACGGACTTTTCGCCGCCGCCAGCACGCGCCGCCGCCAGCAGTTCGTCGAGCTTCGCGATCTGCGCAAGCACCGACTCGCGGTTCGTCCGGTAGTGATTCGACTGCGGATCGAGCCGCGAGGGTAGAACTTGTCGCTGCACCGCCAGGCATCTCCTGCTGGATCGTTCACGGAACCAGAGCTTTACATGACACCGGTGAGCCGCGTCTCGCCCACCCGTGCCACCCAGTTTTAAGACTTCGCAGCAAGACTATGACTTGGGCGGGGCGATGCCTTCGTACTTGGCAATGATTCCCATCATCACCTCGTCCGCGCCGGCGCCGATCGACCACAGCCGCGAATCGCGGAAGTAGCGGGCCATCGGATACTCTTCCATATAGCCCATGCCGCCGTGGAATTGCAGGCACGTGTCGGCAACTTCGCGAGTGAGCCGGCCAGCCTTCAGTTTGCACATCGAAGCTTCGCGCGTGTAATCCTCGCCGCGGTCCATCATTCGTCCGCAGTGGTAACACAATTGCTTGAGCATTTCGACTTCGGTGATCAGTTCGGTGAGCTTGAAGTAGATCCACTGGTTTTCAATCAGCGGCTTGCCGAACGTCTTACGGCCCCGGCAATACTCGATCGTCATCTTGATGATCTTTTCCATGCCGGCCGCAGCGCCGCAGGAGCTGACCAGCCGCTCGTTCTGGAACTGCTCCATCTGATAGATGAAGCCCAGCCCCTCTTCGCCGATGCAGTTCGCCACCGGCACGCGGCAATTGTCGAACACGAGCTCGGCCGTGTCGCTGGCATAGTTGCCCATCTTCTTGAGCGTTTTGCTCACGGAGAAGCCCGGCGTATCGGTGGGCACGACGATTAGCGACATTCCCTTATAAGTCGTGCCCGGCGTGGTGCGGGCCAGCAGGCAGATCCAATCCGCCTGGGCGCCGTTGGTGATATAGAGCTTTGAGCCGTTGATCACATAGTGATCGCCGTTCCGCTCAGCCTTGGTGCGGATGCTGGCCACGTCGCTACCGGCTTCCGGTTCGGTCACGGCCACCGAGCAGACCGCGTCGCCGCGGATCGCCGGTTCCAGATACTTCTTCTTGAGCTCGTGCGAGCCGTGCTTCGCCAGGGCCGGCGTGGCCATGTCCGTCTGCACGCCGAAGGCCATCGGAATCGCCCCGCAATCGATCCGGGCAAACTCCTCGGACAGGGCCAGGTTATACCAGTAGTCGCCCCCCATCCCGCCGTACTCCTCGGGATACGAGAGCCCCAGCAGGCCCAGGTCGCCGGCCTTCTTGAACAGGTCGTGAGCCGGAAAGATGCGAGCCTCTTCCCACTCGTCGACGTGCGGGTTGATTTCCTGATCGACGAACTGCCGCACCGACTCCCGAAAAAGTTGATGGGCCTTGGTAAAACCGGTGCCGGGAATGGCAATGTCGGAACCGGAATCGCGAACCGCCGTGGTCATAACCTGACTCCCCCTGGATAGCGCCGGCCAGCCGAACGGCAGGCCGAGATGGACTAGCAGAATTCTATCTGAGTGCGCGGCCGCGTACCAGACAACGGAAAACGCCGTTGCCAGTTCGATTTCCACCCTCTCCTGTCTATTGGCGGTACGCCGTCAGCCGGCCCAGCCGCGCCGACGCCGGGTCCAGCCCACGAGTCCCAGCAGCCCGAGCACCGCAATCGTCGCGGCCGACGGCTCCGGCACAGGTACGGGCGACTGGCGAATCGTAAACTCCGTGATCCCATCGGGCACGTCGACGGCGAACTTGAAGTAACCCGCAAACGTCAGCCAAGGCATCACACCGCCACTGGCATAGATGTCGTCTTCCGTCGCCAGCACGCTCGGAAAGAAGCCCGGCCCCGGGTTGAAGTCAAGCGGCGAATCGTAATCCGGGGCGTCGAAGTCGAGGCCATCGCCCGGATCAGATTTCACGAAGCCCGTGCCGTGGCCGAAGCCAAGTTCGATGTGGTAAGCGCCCCAGTCCACCCCCGTGTTATTGAAAACGCCTTCACGGAACTGGTACTCCGTTACGCCCATCGTGTCTGAAACCGTGAACACCAGGTCGACCGGGCCGATGCCGACGTAATTTTTTTGCGTGATGAACACGTCGTTGGGGGATGGGCCGGCCACGTTGTCGTTGTTCGGCGCGCTGGGCGGAAGAATCGTAGTGGCAGCAACCGAGGCGATGCCCGAATGCCAGGCGAAGCCGGTCAGCTCGCCGGCGCGGGCGGCTGTCGCTAGAAGATTGAGCGAAAGTGCAGAAAAGACCACCAGGGTGCGGAAAGAAGCGGAACGATTGAAGCGAGGCATTAGCGTCACCCCCAAGAATTGGAAGACACCGAAAAGCAGCCTGCGCCATCGCGAGCTCTCACATGAAAGCTCGACGCAGGTGAAGTGCCCGTTCCCCAACCGTTCCGGGCATCAGTATGCGAGGGCGCTGGCCGGCAAGCAAGATTGCTTGGCGAGCGAATTCTGTCGGTCGCGAGTTTCTCGATGGCGACTCGCTCGCCCTTTGCCGCCGGCCGTGGCTTCTCAGGCGAGATGGTTTGGCTTAATATCTCAACTTCGCAGAGGTTCTTAGTGTCGAAAACTATTCGGCGTGATCCATCGCACACAGGAATACTGACGTGAGCACCCCTCCCCTGATCGAAGTCGCCATCGACCCGCGCGGCATCGCGACCGTGACGCTCAATTCGCCGCAGACCCGCAACGCGATGTCGAACGACCTGATGCGCGAGCTGCGGAAAGCAGCGAGCGAGCTGGCAGCCGATCGCAGCGTGCGAGCGATTGTGCTCACCGGTGCGGGCGACGTCTTCAGTGCCGGTGGCGATCTGAAGGGGATGCAGCGGCAGGCGACGAACACACGCAAAGGCCGGATTGCCGACGCCACCGAGTTCGCCACCACGCTCAAGGAGCTCGACGAGCTGCCCAAGCCGCTCATCGGCCGGATCAACGGCTCGGCCTTCGGCGGCGGCATCGGGCTGATTTCGATCTGCGACATCGCGATCGGCCTGGCGAGCGCCACGTTCCGCCTCAGCGAGGTTACGCTTGGCCTGATCCCGGCCACGATCTCGCCGTATGTCGTGGCGAAGATCGGGGTGCCGAACGCCCGGCGAACGTTCCTCACCGCTCGCAAGCTCGATGGCCAGGCGGCCGTGCGGATGGGCTTGCTCGAAGAAGCGGTCGATTCGATCGAAGCCTTGGATGCGGCGATCGAACGCGAGGTGAAGGACCTGCTGGCTTGCGCGCCGGGCGCGGTGGCGAACGCCAAAGTGCTGATTCGTTATGTCAGCACACATGGCATTGACGAGAACCTGCCGTACACCGCCAATGTCCTGGCCGACGCCTGGGAATCGGCCGAGCTTCGCGAAGGGATCGACGCCTTCATGAACAAGCGGAAGCCGAACTGGCAGGCGTGACCGTCAGGTCGCAGGCGACAGACTGCCGTCTTCAGGATGGCTGATTCGAATTTTCAAAGAGCTTGCCCGGAGAATGAGGTTTTCAGAGCACATCACTCTGAGAAACTTCCCCTGGCTTTTTCCTGCGCTTCCATTTTTCGAGTGTGTGGATTTGAAAACGCGCGCAAATGATGTTTCGGCGCCACACACACACACCTCTGGCGACCTTGCGGGCTTCGCAGGTTCTCCAGTCTCACGGTGGCCGTGGTGTTGGTCGCGTTCATGGCTCGCCCTGTACACATTCATCTGAACGTACCATATCCGAACTCCTGGCCTGATTTCTAGGAGTGGTGGACACCTGGGCGGTGTGCGCGGTGCGCACGCCTGCGCGGTGTCTCGCAACGAGTTGCGCAGGCAGCGTGCCACACGCGCGGTCAAGAGCCATTCGAGATGCGAATTTTTCAGGCGTTCTGGGCCCCAGCGGGCCCAGTGGTTTTGATAACTCAAGCCGCGACCCGTTGTGACTCCGATCGCCTGCGCACGGGTGTTACGCCACTCGACAAGAGCACTCAATCAGAGACTGTGCAGTTATGCCGAGAATTAATCGCTCAACTCGGCACGCGGCCCACTCGCTCGGCGTTTGCGGACTAGAAGTGCAGCGCCGACCGTGGCGAATGCCGCCAGAATCAAAGCGGATGGCTCCGGCACGGGCTGGAGCTGCGTTGTTGCGACGTGAGCGCCAAGCAGTTGCCCGTTGATCAGGCCATCTTCGTTGTCAAAGCGGAAGTGAATACCGCCATAGAGACGGCTGTCCGCGGCTTCCGCAGCCGCTTGCGAGAAACTGGTAAATTCACGAACGATCAGTGGGTTGTTGTCCTGTGAAGTCGCGAAGCTGACTTCGTCGCCGAAGAGACCGGCCAGGATCTCGCTTGCCGCGCCACTGAACGTGCTGTGACCGCTGGTGTAGCTGGAAAAGGGGGGCGTCGTAATGAGCGGCGTCCACGCAGGATCAGGATTGACACCGTCCTCGCGAATGGCGGTAATGGGTCGCCAGAAGTCGTAGAAGTACTTGTTGTCCCACGACACGATCGCCGCATCGGCCAGGCCAAGATTGAGTAAGGCAAACGTCCGCGCGCTGTCGACCAGCGACAATCCTTGGTCTAAAACCACTTGCCGGGCAATGAGATTCCAGTGCCCCGGCGGAGTCGCGGTACCCCCACCATCCGCCCAAAACAGCGCGATCTCGGTTTGGTCTGCCGTGCGATTGCCCAGGGCCTGGGCGTTGGTGTCTCCCAACAAGCGCACTTCATCAAGTGCGGCGGCATACTCCGGGCTGTCAAGCGACGGCGGACCGACGGGGTCGCGAAACTGCGAGCCGCTGGACATGGTCCAAGGTGTCACATGCGGCCAGTTGGGTAGTAAAGCCGGCGCGTTGGCTGGCGGAGTTGGTCGCCACTCGCCAGGATTCGTTCCCGGCGTGTAAGGAGTGAGCAGCGCGCTATTGTCGCCCGCCCGGAGATTCAGAATCCCGGCCGCGGCGGTTGACCCGAGGGCGATGCCCGCGTCGCGGCTGGGGCCTGCGGGGAGTGCCGCCAGTCTGGAGCTTAACGCCGTATCGAAGTTCGCTTGCTGGCTGGGAAAGAGCGAGACCAGCACATCATAAGATGCCTGAGCCACGGCCGCTTCACCGGATGCGCCGGACATCGCGGCGTACGACTGGTGATACGGCGAGTAGCCATTCGAAAGCGAATTGACGGCGTCAAACGCAGCCGTGTGCATCATGGCCATTCCGCGCGAGGCGACAGGCGGCGGCGTGCTGGAGGTGCGAATCGCCTGCAAGAGAACACTGTTCCAGTAAGTGACCTCGTCGGCCTGTGACTTGTTCGCATGCGAACACAATCCGCCGACCAACAAGAGCAACAGTAGGTTCTGACTGATTTCGCGCGGTAGTCGCATTAGACCAATCTCCTCTTTTGTGGCGATTCAGTTCAATGCTGCAGGGGGCCTGCGAATTCCCAGCTCAGCGCAAATTGCAAATTGGCTGTGTTCGTACTTCCACGTATGCAGCGACTGCGCCGGGCCACGCGGTTCGCGCGACGAGGCTCAGCTCACGAGTACCAAACTTTCGCAGGTGGGTTGAACCTGGAACCGGTCCAGAGCTGGTCTGGCAATAATCTTAACTACGCGCCCCTGCCGCCGCACCTGGCGCGCCAGGAAAAAGTCCTAATATCTTGCCGAAGATTCCGGCTTATTTGAGCCCCGCGGCTGAAGTCCTGTTCCCCAACGCTAGTCTCTGGGGAGCGGCGCACACCTCGACTGGCGGGCCGGGGACAGCTTTGATCCCTTCCCGTTCTCCCATTCCTGCTCCCTCCGCCCAGCGTGGGGAGGTTTGGGAAGGGGGGCTTTTCATCAGCTTGCTTGCCCGGCACGCGCGGCGATCCATCGATGAAGGCAGAAGAGAAGAACTGTCGCCCCTCGCGGGGCTTCGCGATCCGAGAAGAAGCATGAGGTGGGGGCGGCCCTCGTTTCCGGGGGCTTCCGCAAGAGCGGCTATGAACGCTCGGCCCCACCGGGCGAAGAAGCCGCACAGGTGAGCCGCGACGCGGCCACCTGTGGCACCTGGAGACGAGGCAGATCGTGCGTACGTGCCAACCTCAGGATTCGTCTGTCGACGCAGCCTCTTCATCGCTCGTCGGCCCCGAGGCATCATCCGCCGGCACTGCTTCGGCTGCGGGAGCAGCAGCTTGTATCCCCGGCAACTCCACACTCCGCACCTTCCCGCGCGTTTCGACATCGAGGGTGATGGGGTCGGGAAGGGATTGGGCCAGGTCGCGGAACTCGTTGCCGCCGGAGAAGGCCTGGCCACCAATCCGGTAGATCCGGTCGCCGGAGCGGATGCCGGCTTTGTCGGCGGGGGAGCCGGGTGTCAGACGATTCACGATCACCACGCCCGGCTCGGCGAGGTCTTCGCGCCAGCCAATGCCGAGGCGCACCGGTGGACCATCGAGCTGGAGTTCGACTTCGAGCGGAGCTGCAGCCCCTGCCCCATCATCTACTTCGCGATCGGGCGAGCCTTCCGCGTTACCTGGAGCAGCGCGCTCCACCGTCACCTTCACCGGGCTCTCGGCCGCCAGCACGGCCAAACGAAACTGCTCGGGATCGTTGAGCTCTTGACCGGCGAATGAGAGCAGCCGGTCGCCGGCGCGCAGGCCGGCCTTGTCGGCCGGTGAGCCGGGCGTGACCGCGGCCACGACGATCCGGCCATCGCGCGCCGCGATCGGATCCCAGCGCAAGCCGAGACGACCTTTCGGCGGCGGCAGCGTTCGCTCCAGCCCACGCTTGATGAACTCGGACTCGACGCGCGACTGGCTGCGGAACTTGCCGAGCTCAGGCGCCTCGGCCAGCCCGACAGTCAGGTTGAACAGTAGTTGCGAAACGTCCTTGATCCCCTCGTTGTTGATCTTCTCCACGTCGTCGCTGGGGCGGTGGTAGTCGCCGTGCAAGCCGGTGTGCAGCATCACGATCGGGATGTTGGCGCTGTAGAACGAGTAGTGATCGCTGTCGCCTTTGATGTCCCAGTCGAAGTCGAGCGTCATCGGGCCTTCGTTCCCCTCGGCCACGAGCTGGCGAAAACCTGGCGCGGTGCGAACGCCATAGACCGTGAGATCATTGTTGCGGAGGCGGCCGACCATGTCGATGTTGATCGCCGCCCGCACGTTCTTCAGCGGGACGGTCGGATGCTCGACCCAGTACTTGGAACCCCAGAGGCCTTTCTCTTCGCCATCCCAGAAGGCGAGCAGGATCGAGCGGCGCGGCTTCTCGGGAAGCTGACTGAGCGCCTGGGCGACTTCCATGAGCGCCGAGACGCCGCTGGCGTTGTCGTCCGCCCCGTTGTGGATGTAGCCCAGCGGGCCGTAGCTGTTGCGGGCGGTGCCGTAGCCGACGTGATCGTAGTGCGCGCCGACGATGATCACTTCGTGCTTGAGTTCGGGATCGCGGCCGGGGACGAAGCCGAGGATGCTGTTCGACTGCGGGCCGGTCTGGTAGTAGCTGGTGCCTTCGGCGCCGGGGAGGATGCCGTACTTCTTGAGGGCCTCGATGATGTAGAGGCCCGCGGCGCGATTGCCGCGCGTGCCGGCCTCGCGACCTTCAAACGTGTCGTCGGCCAGGACCTCGACGTGCGATTTAACTTCGTTGGTCGTGATCGAAGCGGCCGCGGAGTGCCGGGCGTTGGCTTCGACGGCGAAGGCGGAGGGCGGGAGGAGGCTCGCCAGTGCTGTTGCGGCGAGCACGCGCAGAGAGAGATATCGGTGCATCAAACATGCTCGAAGCTGTGGGGCGTGGAATCGGTGCGAGCCGCGATCGGCTGGCACGGCGTGCGGGGATTTTCATTCCGCCCTGCTTGATTCCCCCGAACTGCCGCTGATTGTAACTTAAGCTGCCCGCGGCGGGTATGTCGAGGGAAGTTTGGAGTGTGGGATGGCCGATCGTAACCCGACGCGTGAGCGCGTGAGCGAGGTGCCAGGCGGAGGGCGTCTCGCTGACGCGTCGGGTTAGGAAAGATTCAGCGGTTTTCTCAGTGTGGCTGTCGAGGGAGGTTTCGCGCGTCAGGCGATCGCTGTCCGTCGGTCGAGCTATTCGGCCGTAGGCCGGCAACATGTCAGCCCTGGGCACCGCCCAGCGGAAAAATCGGAACAAGCGCGCTGCGAATGTCAGGGCGAAACTCTCTTTCGGCACCAGAACATGTTGCGCCCGACAGGGCTACGAGGAGGCGTGGGTATTGCAAACCCCGGGCGGCGGCCCGGGGCTGACATGTTGCACGCCTGCGGCGTAAAGAGAGGATCGTGCAAGTCCTGTGGCAAGCCTTTCCATTTTGTCACGCTTGGCCTGAACCCTCTGGTGCGGCTCGCCAGTGACGCGACTAAGAATGGCAGCACGGTTTGCGAGACGGGCTTCTTGCAGGTCGCAAAGTGCACAGGTGACTGCGGAGCAGCACCTGTGGCACCAAGTCCGCTCGATGTTGAGCGGCGGCGTGCCACCGTGGATGTTTAGGCTGCCGAGCCCAACACGTTTTGCCCCTAGCCGTTTGGGGCGATTTGCTGCTAACATTTTGGGCGAAGTTATTGGCCCGCCGCACTTGTCTCGATACCCGGTCAAATCGCTCTCCTATGCTCCGCTCGATTCGCAAACTTCTGGTCGCCAACCGCAGCGAAATTGCCATCCGCGTGTTCCGCACGGCCCACGAACTCGGCACTCGCACCGTCGCCATCTACTCGCACGAAGATCGCTACGCTCTGCACCGCTTCAAGGCCGACGAGGCCTATCAGATTGGCAAGCCTGGCGAGCCGATTCGGGCGTACCTCGACTTTGCCGGTATCGTCGACATCGCGGTTCAGCACGGCGTCGATGCGATTCATCCCGGCTATGGTTTTCTGTCGGAAAATCCTGATCTGGCCCGGGCTTGCGCGGCGGCGGGGGTGATCTTCTGCGGACCTTCGCCCGAAGTGCTCGACATGCTGGGCGACAAGATTGCGGCCCGGGCGCTGGCAGCGAAGGCCAAGGTGCCGATCCTGTCCGGCAGCGACAAGCCGCTGACCGATGCCAAGACGGCCGGTAAGATTGCCGCAGGGCTCGGCTATCCCGTGTTGCTCAAAGCGGCCAAGGGTGGTGGCGGGCGCGGGATGCGCGTCGTCAACACGGCGGAAGAACTGCCCGCCCAGCTCGAGCAGGCGATGCGCGAGTCGCAGGCGGCGTTCGGCAGCTCGGACGTGTTTCTGGAGAAGTACATTCAGCGCCCGCGGCACATCGAAGTGCAATTGCTCGGCGACATGCACGGCAACCTGGTGCACCTGTTCGAGCGCGACTGCTCGGTCCAGCGGCGGTACCAGAAGGTCGTTGAGATCGCTCCGGCCGTGAACCTGGAGCCTGCGCTGCGCGACGCGATCTGTGAATCGGCCATCCGCATCGGCCGCGAAGCGAACTATCAGAACGCCGGCACGGTGGAGTTTCTGGTCGACGCCGACACGAACAAGTTCTACTTCATCGAGGTGAATCCGCGGATCCAGGTCGAGCATACCGTGACCGAAGCGGTGACCGGCGTGGACGTCGTCAAGAGCCAGCTCATGGTCGCCGAGGGACGCAAGCTGAGTGATCCGGAGATCGGGCTCGCCTCGCAAGCCGACGTGCGGCCGCATGGCTTCGCGCTGCAGTGCCGGGTGACGACCGAAGATCCTGAGAATCGCTTTCTGCCCGACTATGGTCGGATCGCGCATTATCGCTCGGCGGGCGGGATGGGCGTGCGGCTGGACGGTGGCACGGCGTTTTCCGGCGCGACGGTCACGCCGTTTTACGATTCGCTGCTGGTGAAGGTGACCGCCTGGGCCCCGACGTTCAAGGACGCCACGCGGCGGATGGAGCGGGCGCTCTCCGAGTTCCGCATCCGCGGCGTGAAGACGAACATTCCGTTTCTGATCAACCTGGTCACGAACGACAAGTTTGTCGCCGGCGGCTTCACGACGAAGTTCATCGACGAAACGCCCGAGCTGTTTGATTTGGCTCCGCGACAGGATCGCGCCACGAAGCTGCTCAGCTACCTGGCCGAGGTGATCGTCAACGGTCATCCGCACGTGAAGGTGAAGCCGGCGAAGATGCGGCGCGACCCGGCGCCGTTGCCGGAGCTCGAGCACACGAGTCCGCCGCCGGCCGGTTCCCGGCAGAAGTTCCAGGAGCTGGGCGCAGCAAAGTTCAGCAAATGGATTCTGGACGCGAAGCCGTTGCTGCTCACCGACACGACGTTTCGCGATGCGCATCAATCGCTGCTGGCCACGCGGCTGCGGACGCACGACATGCTGGCGATCGCCGATGCGTATGCCCGGACCTGCCCCGAGTTGTTCTCGATCGAGATGTGGGGTGGGGCGACGTTCGACACGGCGATGCGCTTTTTGCGCGAGTGCCCCTGGGAGCGGCTGACGACGCTCCGCGAGCGAATCCCGAACATCCTGTTTCAGATGCTGTTTCGGGCCTCGAACGCGCTCGGCTATTCGAACTATCCGGACAACGTGGTGCGCGCGTTCGTGAAGGAATCGGCCGACGCGGGGATGGACCTGTTCCGGATCTTCGATTCGCTGAACTGGGTGCCGAACATGAAGGTGGCGATGGACGCCGTGCTGGAAAGCGGCATGATCTGTGAAGCCGCGATCTGCTACACGGGCGACATCCTCGACAAGAGCAAGACGAAGTACGACCTGAAGTACTACGTCGAGATGGCTAAAGAGCTCGAAAAGATGGGCGCGCACATCCTGGCCATCAAGGACATGGCCGGCCTGTGCAAGCCGTACGCCGCCGAACTGCTGGTCAAAACGCTCAAGCAGGAGATCGGCATCCCGATCCACTTCCACACGCACGACACCAGCGGCATGCAAACCGGCGCCGTGCTGAAGGCGGCCGAAGGGGGCGTCGACATTGCCGACGGCGCGATGGCCTCAATGTCGGGTCTGACCTCGCAGCCGAGCTTGAACGCCATCGTCGAAGGCCTGCGCTACACGCCCCGCGATACCGGGCTCGACTTTGACGCCTCGCAAGCGATCGACCGCTACTGGCAGGCGGTGCGCGAGTTCTACGCGCCGTTCGAGACCGGCATGATGGCCAGCACGACAGACGTCTATCTGAACGAGATTCCCGGCGGGCAATACACGAACTTGTATCAGCAGGCCACGTCGCTGGGCCTGGCGGCTCGCTGGCCGGAAATCTGCCGGATGTACGCCGACGTGAACAAGCTGGTCGGCGACATTGTGAAGGTCACGCCGTCGTCGAAGGCCGTGGGCGATATGGCGCTGTTCCTGATCACGAACAATCTCACGGTCGACGACGTGCTCGACCCGAAGCGCGAGCTGGCGTATCCCGAGTCGGTGGTCGATTTGATCTCGGGCCGAATGGGTCAACCGCCGGGAGGATTTCCGAAGGATGTGCAGGCGCGGATCCTGCGCGGGCAGCCGCCGCTCACCGATCGGCCGGGCGTGACGCTGCCGCCGGTGGATCTGAAGGTGGTGGCGAAGGAGCTCAGCGAAGCGATCGGCCGCGAGCCGAGTGCGCGGGACGTGATGAGCTACCTGATGTATCCCAAGGTGTTCGTCGACTTCGTGAAGCAGCAGGAGAAGTACAGCGATCTGAGCGTGCTGCCGACCAACGTTTTTTTCTATGGCCAGGAACCGCAGCAGGAGACGGCCGTCGAGATCGAGCCCGGCAAGACGCTGATCATCCGGTACCTGACCGTGGGCGAGCCGCACCTCGACGGCAGCCGCACGGTGTTCTTCGACCTGAACGGCCAGCCTCGGAGCACGAACGTGCGCGACATGTCGCTGGAGCCGGAAGAAAAATCCCGACCCAAGGCCGACCGCAACGATCCGGCGGCGATTGGCGCCCCGATGCCGGGCCTGGTGGTGACCGTAGCCGTGAAGCTGGGGGACAAGGTCGCCGCCGGCGCGAAGCTGCTGACGCTCGAAGCCATGAAGATGGAGACGACGCTCTACGCCGAGCGCGAAGGCAAAGTGACCGAGCTCTTGGTCACGCCCGGCACGCAGGTGGATACGAACGATTTGCTACTGCGGGTGGAGTAGGCGCCGAGCCGGTTGCGCAGCACCTACCGCAACAGCCCTTCCAGGGCCGCCAGCGGCAAGTAGACCCAGTCGGGGCGGTTGTTGAGCTCGTAGCGCAGTTCGTAGATGGCTTTTTCCAGCAGGCAAACGCTGAGAAGCTGTTCGGTCTGGGCGAGGTCGGCCGGCAGGAAGCTGCTGCCGCGGGCGATGCGCAGGTAGTCGGCGAGGAAGGCCACGCACGTCCAGGCGTACCAGGAAGACGTCCAATTGTTGATGGCGTTAAGTGTTGCCGAATCGCCCTGCCCTTTCGCGCCTTCTGAAGCGGCGGTGCGGCTGGCGTAGTGGAATGAGCGGAGCATGCCAGCTACGTCGCGCAGGGCGAGCTGTTTCTGCCGGCGCTCGGCAATGCTGCGAATCGGCTCGCCTTCGAAGTCGATGATCTGGAAGTCGTCGTCGGTGGCGAGCACCTGACCCAGATGATAGTCGCCGTGGATGCGAATCTTGTCGACGTCGAGTTGCGCGTCGGTTAGCGAAGTGTAGGCGTCGAGTGCCTTGGATTCGAGCTTCGCCACGCGAGTCGCTTGTTCGGCCAATTCGCCCGTGTAGCTGGCCGTCTGCTTGCGCAGCAGTTCGAACGTCGCCTTGGCGTACTCGACACAATTGTTCAGGTACGCCTGACGATCGGCGTCGCTGAACGGCTCCGGCGCGAACTCGGCCCGGGCTCTATCGGAAGCCAGCGCCACGTGCATTTCGGCCGTGCGCTTTCCCAATCGCGCCGCGCTTGTCAGAAAACCGCCAAACGCCGCTTGTGCTTCCTCCGAAACGCCCTGCTCCGCGGTTTGTAAGTACGATTGCCTCGGCAAGGTGGGAGCCGGCTGGCGTCCACTCTCGGCCAAATACTGCGGCAGCGCAGTGCCCAGCCAGTCGAGCGTGAACTTCCAGGCGTCGCCGCGATTGGGGACGAACGCTTGCAACATGGCAAGCGCCCAGGTCTCCTGCCCTTGGCAGTAAACGATTCCGCCGGCGACAGCGGGCGTGTTGTGAAAACCGGCTTCGGAGAGGAACTCGCTCAGCTCGAAGTCGGGATTCAGCCCGGTTTCCACGCGGCGGAAGAGCTTCATGATCAGCCGATCGCCAAACACGATCGAGCTGTTGCTTTGCTCGCCGGCCAGCAGCCGCGGGTGCAGCACCACGCTGCGGCCGCCACGCAGCTCGTCGTAGCGGGCCGTGTGCTCCACATCGATCTTGCCAGACGAACCGATCAGCTCGGCCGGTTGATCCAGCAGTTCGAGCAGTCGCTGGCAAAACTCGGGGTCGCCCAGCGCGTCGTAGAGCACGCCTTCGACATGCCCCTGGCTGTGTTCGACGATGATCCAGCGAGCCGCGGCCGACAGCGAGCCTTCTGAACCGTTTGCCATGAACGCCAGCGGAACCTGGTAGATCTCGTCCGGTCCGGATTCGAACGTCACGCGAACCACGAGCAAGCGTCCGAGCTCGGAGATCGGGATCGCTTCGAGAACTCTTAATTCGCGAATGGTCCGGGTCTTGGCTCCGAACCAGCGGCGCGTGGGGAGAACCTCGGCCATCGCGGCGGCGAGCAACTTGCGATCGGGCCCAGCGAGCACCGCGTCCCAACTCCAGGCCGCGTCGATTTTGAGCACCGTCAACGAGCGAATAGAAGCTCGATCATCCATGGCAGCTTCCCCAACAGAACAAGTCGAACGAGCGAGCAATCCGCACTGGGCCTGGATACTTCTCAGGCCTGGGCAATCCGAAATATATGTGCCGGCGAGGCCGCCGGTTCAAGTTTGACGAAATTGCGCTGGCCCTGCCAATGGAATGTCGCATCGTTCAGCAAATCGTGCAACTGATAAGGCCGATCGCCGGAAAGTCCGAGCTCGCCCAGATTCAGATCGACGAATCCCTGCTCCTCCCCATAGAAGTTCAGGTTCACCACCACCAGCACCCGATTGCAACCATCGGCCGTGCTCTTGCTGTAGCACAAAAGATGCTCGTTGTCGGTCGGATGAAACGTGAGCCCCGTGGTGTACTGCAGCGCCGGGTTTTGGCGGCGAATGCGGTTCAGCGCACCGATCACGCCGCCGAGATTCTCGGGCCCGGTGAAATCCCACGCGCGGTTTTGGTACTTTTCCGAGTCCAGATATTCTTCGCTGCCCGCCTCGCGGGGCAAGTGCTCCATGTTCTCGAACGCGGGCCCATAGATGCCGTAGTTCGAGCTGAGCGTGCCGGCCAGAATCAGCCGCGCGATGAACGCCGGACGACCGCCGACCTGCAAATGCTCGGGCAGGATGTCCGGCGTGTTGGGCCAGAAGTTCGGCCGGAAGAATTCGCGGACCGGCGTCTGGGTGAGCTCGGTCAGGTACTCGGTGAACTCCTGCTTGGTATTGCGCCAGGTGAAGTAGGTGTACGACTGCGTGAAGCCCAGTTTCGCGAGGCGATACATGATCTTCGGCCGCGTGAACGCTTCGGAGAGGAAAATCGCCTCGGGATACTGCGCCTTCACCTCGCTGATGCAAAATTCCCAGAACGGCAGGGCCTTGGTGTGCGGATTGTCGACGCGGAACACGCGGACGCCCTGCTCGCACCAGTAGAGGAACACGTCGGTCAGCTCGCGCCACAGCCCTTGCCAGTCGCTGGTCTCGAAGTCGAAGGGATAAATGTCCTGGTACTTCTTGGGCGGATTCTCGGCGTACTGAATCGTGCCGTCCGGCCGCTGCTTAAACCATTCGGGATGTTCCTTCACGTACGGATGATCGGGCGAGCACTGGAAGGCGATGTCGAGCGCCACATCGATGCCGCGGGTATGCGCGGCCGCCAGCAGCGCGTGAAAGTCGTCGAGCGTGCCGAGTTCCGAGAGGATCGCCTTGTGGCCGCCGTCCGCGCCGCCGATCGCCCAGGGAGAACCGACGTCGCCCGGCTCGGCAGTGACACGATTGTTCTTACCTTTGCGAAACTGCTCGCCAATTGGATGAATCGGCGGCAGGTATACGACGTCGAAGCCCATCTCGGCGATGCGCGGCAGCCAGCCGATCACGTCGCGAAACATGCCGTGCTTGGATTCGTCACCCGTCGTCGAACGCGGGAACAGTTCGTACCAGGTGCTGAAACGAGCCCGCTCGCTGTCGACGATGACGCCGAATGGCTGGCTGGTGGTGGCATAGCGCAGGTCGGGGTAGCGGGCCGTGATCTCGTCGAGCTCGTCGGCCGCGGTCTGGTAAGCGGCGACGTCGTTGCCTTGCGCGAGCAGCTCTTGCCAGTGCCGCAGGCGCGCGGCGTCCTGCCCATGTACATTGACCGCTTCGGCCCTGTCGGCAGCTTCGCCGATGAGCTTTGCGCCAATCTGCAGGTCGATCTTCACGTCCTGGCCGGCGGCGATGCGTTTCTTCAGATCACGATGCCAGGTGACGAAGCCGTCGACCCAGCCGCGGAGGGCGAACTCGTGGCGACCGACTTCCATGAGAGTGAACTCGGCCCGCCAGGCATCGTTCACGAGCGACTCGAGCGGTTCGACCTGCCAGGTGGACTCGCCCTGCTGACGATGAAGGATCTGCGCGCGGACCACGTCGTGTCCGTCGGCGAAGATGTCGGCCGTCACCAGGATCGGTTCGCCGGGGGTGCGTTTGATGGCGAAACGGCCGGCGTCGACCGTCGGCTGAACGTTCTCGATGACGACGCGACTGCGACCTTCGCCGATCGCGCTGAGGGAGGAATGATTCATCGGCGGGTACGTCCTTGAGCGGCTTGCAAGTCGGGGCGGTCGTGCCCCTTCTCTTTAGAATCTTCGAACCGGCGAGTCCGCTGACCAGCGAGACAGCGGGCGGGCGACCGGTTGGGTGGGAGTTTCAGGCGGGTCTCGCGGCTTCTCTAGAGCGTAGCATGCGGATAATATGCCCGCGGCGAGCGACCGGCACAATTTGCCGCCTCGGCGAAGTCGACACTTGGTCCAACTGCTACGACCCGCGCAATCTGGGCGCGGTTCGGCTGAGGTGCGATCCGGCCGCCGGCCCGGGGGTAAGGGAAGGGGTTGAAACGCGGCTTGCCGATCCTCGAAACAGAAATTAGGATAGATCGTTTGCTTGATCCCCTGTAGCTCAGTTGGTAGAGCAGCCGGCTGTTAACCGGCTTGTCGTAGGTTCGAGTCCTACCGGGGGAGCTTCTCTGGTTTGCGGAATCTCCGCCGACCCACGGGTTAACGCGCGACGCCGAGAAATTCCGTTCTCGGCGTTTCGTCCTTTCTGCCTGTATCGCAACGACTTGCGACGCACGGTTTTCGTGGCGAGAGTACTCTACCCGCCGGCCGCGAACTCCCCGACCCGCTTCTAACCCGTCCTCTCGCCAGAACTCTCGCGCTCTCGGTTAGACAAGGACCGTTGGGTTAACAACCTGATTGGGTTCGGGGGGCCAGATCTAGTGCCGTGCTGGTTGCAGCGCGCCCAAGGGGGTAGTCTATCGGCTCATCAGCTCTCGTTGAATGTGGGGCTATTTGGGATTCAGTGGGCCGTGTGTAGCCATGTCCGATTTCAACTCGACATTCAATTCGCTCACAGCCAACCCGGCCTTTCCTTGGCAGGAAAATCTTTACACCAACTGGTTTTCCAAGGGGGAGATGCCGGCGCGGTGCATGGACGCCAGCCTGCGCGTCCTGAGCGAGAATAGCCCGATCCCTAACTGTTTCGGTCACCTTGCGACACGTCGCCTATTCGGCGAGAACGCTCTCCTGTCGGGCGTCAAACGCCGCCCGTTGCTCGATCAGCGTCGAGAAGCTCTTGGCGTCGGTCTTCATCCGCTTGCGCTACAAGCCGTGGTCGCTGGCCGCAAGGTGCGAGACCACCCGCACGCTCACGGTCTACGACAGCGTGCACTACGGATTCTATCTGTACGCGGTTCCCGAACCAGCGACGTGGGCGCCGATGGTGCTGGCGTTTGCGGCCGTGGCGATCGTCCGGGCAAGGAGAAAGTTGTAGAGCGGCGAGACGATAAGTCGAGAGCAACCCGGCGGGCGAGACTTCGCGCGTGCGCGCTGGCGTGCGTTGTTTCGACCGATCGAATTGGCGGCGACCGAAGGGCGAGTTAACACGCATGGCACAAGCGCCCCACGAGAGCTAGAATGCTGCCGACTCAACTGGCAGTGCCAGTTCCGACTCCAGCGGCAGAGCAGCTTTACCATGCGTTTCAGTCCGTGCAAGCTAGACCTGTGGTTCGTCGCGGCGGCCCACCTGCTGCTCGGACTCGGCTGCTCCGAGCAAGCTTCCCGGCCCGAGGTGGTTCGTCCCGTGCGTACGCTGGTGGTGGCAGCGGGCGACGAGGTGCAGGAACGTATTTTTCCCGGCAGGGTCGATGCCTCCAAGCGTGCCGAGCTTGCCTTCTTGGTTCCCGGCGTGCTGGTGAAGTTGCCCGTTAAGGAAGGGCAGCAGGTCGCCAAAGGGGAAGTCATCGGCGAGCTGCGGATGGACGAGTTTGAAGCGCGCCTGACCGCGCTCAAGGGACAACTCGATCGTGCTCGGGCTGTGCTGGCCGCGGCTCAGGCCGGCGAGCGTCCCGAAGAACGGTTGCGATTGGAGTCTCAATTGCGATCGGCCGCGGCCCGGCTGGCCAATGCTCGAACCGAGTTCGATCGGGCCAAGCGACTGGCGGACGGAAACGCGATTGCGCGAACTGACTTTGAGGCCGCGGAAACGGCGTACGATGTCGCCGTCGAAGAACACAAAGCAGCGCAGCAGGTGCTGGAGCAAAGCGCCGTCGCGCGCGAGGAGGACATCGAGGCCGCGCTGGCCGATGTCCGAGGGCTGGAAGGCCGAGTCGTCGAGGCGCAGTTGCAACTGGCCGACTGCGTGCTGCGTGCGCCCTATGACGGCGTGATCGCACGCCGCTTTGTCGAAGTCGGCCACAACGTCCGTGCGATGGAACCGATCGTGCGATTTCAGAATGTGGATGAGGCCGAGATCGCCGTCGATGTGCCTGAAAGCGTCATGACTGCCGACATTCGCCGGGCCGACATCCTGCAGATGGAGGCCGAGTTGAGCGGCGTGCCGGGCGTGCGGTTTCCGGTCCGGATCAGCGAAACGGCCATGGTGGCGGATCCCACCACGCAGACGTTCAATGTGCGAGTGGCCATGGAAGCACCGCCTGAACTGCAGGCGCTACCCGGTATGACGGCCGTGGTCCGCGTGCGCTTTCGGCGTGCGGGAATTCTGGGCGATCAGATTCTGGTTCCAGCTTCGGCAATACTGCAGCGCGAAGATCAGACGCCGGCAGTGTGGGTGATCGACGCTGAAGGTCGGGTCTCTGGCCGCGTCGTAAAGCTCGGCGAGGCCAGCGGTGGCCAGGTGGAAGTCCTCGAAGGGTTGGAGCCCGGTGAACGGATTGCCATCGCGGGTGTCACGTTTCTGCGCGACGGCATGCAGGTGAATGATCTGGGAGACTCGCTGGGCGGCCCTCAATGAACCCTGCCGAACTATCGATCCGCAAGAACCGCATTGCATTCGCGGCGATGGCCATCCTGATTGTGGGCGGCCTGGTGGCGTATCTGCAGATCGGTCGGCTGGAAGACCCCGAGTTCACGATCAAAGAAGCGCTGATTATCACGCCCTATCCCGGGGCCAGTGCCGAGGAAGTCGCCACCGAGGTGACCAACGTGATTGAACGGGCCTGCCAGCAGCTCGGTCAGTTGAAACGCGTGGAGTCGGAGTCGACGCGCGGCCGTTCGGTGGTGACGGTCGTCATTCAGGACCGCTTCGATAAGCATCGGATTCCGCAAGTCTGGGACGAGCTTCGCCGCAAGATCGCCGACGTCCAGCGCGAGTTGCCACCCTCGGTGCGCGGAACATCGCAGGTGGTCGACGACTTTGGCGACGTGTACGGCGTATTCTTCGCGGTCACCGGCGAAGGCTACTCGCAGCCAGAATTGCGGCGGTACGCCGAGTTCTTGCGCCGCGAGCTGCTGCGCGTGCAGGATGTCAAGAAGGTCGACCTGTTCGCCGAGCAGCAGGAAGTCGTGCACTTGGAAATCTCGCGACAACGGCTCGCGGGATTGGGAATCAACGAAGAGCGGATCTATAGCCAACTGCAGGCGCGAAACCTAGCCGCCGATGGTGGCCGGGTCCGCGTGGGCGACCAGCACCTGTCGGTCGACCCGCGGGGTGGCTTCCGATCCGCGAATGACATGCTCGACCTGGTCATCGGTTCGGATCGGGGCGGACAACAACTGTTCCTGCGCGACGTGGCGACGCTCGAGCGCGGCGATCGCGATCCTCCGCGACGGCTCTTGCGCTACGACGGCCAGCCTGCCATCGGCCTGGGCATCTCCACCGTGCAAGGTGGCAACGTCGTCACGATGGGCGAGGGCGTCCGGCGCAAGCTCCTGGAGCTTGAGCGCTATCAGCCGATCGGCATCGAGATCGGCGAGATCAATTTCCAGCCCGAGGCGGTGACCGCGGCCACGAACGACTTCGTGTTCAACTTGGCCAAAGCGGTCGGGATTGTAATCGTGGTGCTGTTTTTTGCGATGGGGCGGAAGACCGCGCTGATCATCGGGGCCGTGCTGTTTCTGACGATCATGGCCACGTTCCTGGTGATGTATCTGCATGGTGACCTGCTGATGGAGCGGATCTCGCTGGGCGCGTTGATCATCGCGCTATGCATGCTCACCGACAACGCAATTATCGTAATCGAGGGGGTCAAGGTCCGGATCGAGGACGGTGAGGATCCCCTGCTTGTGTGCCGTGAAGTGGTCGCTGAGAATCAGTGGCCGCTGTTCGGCGCAACCGCGATCGGCATCATCGCCTTCGCCGCCATCGGACTGTCAGAGGATCGCACTGGCGAGTACTGCAACTCGCTGTTTTGGGTCATCTTGATCTCGCTCAGCCTGAGCTGGATCGCCTCGATCACGATTACGCCGCTCTTGGGCTACCTGTCGTTCAAGCCGCGCGAGGGCGGAAGTGCGAAAGCCGCGAATCCGTACGATGCCTGGCCGTTCCGCATGTACCGACTGCTGCTCGCGACGGCACTGCGTTACCGCTGGATCGTGGTGGGACTCTCCGTGGTTGCCCTACTGGCGGCCCTGTTCGGCTTCGGATACATCAAGCAGAGCTTCTTTCCGCCGGCGACGCGTCCACAGTTCATGGTCGACACATTCCTGCCAGCAGGCACGCACATTGCCGAGTCGGAAGCCTTCGCCGAGGCGGTCGAGAAGTACATTCAGTCGCTGCCGGGCGTTACGCACGTGACGTCGTTCGTCGGCGGAGGCGGCCTGCGGTTTTTGCTCGTCTATTCGCCGGAGCGCGAGAACCGGGCGTTCGTGCAATTTTTGGTCGACGTGGATGACGAGAGCAAGATCGATGGCCTCATCGAGACAATCCAGAAACACCTCGACCAGCAGCAGCCGAATGCCAACTCGGTGGCCAAGAAGTTTCTGCTCGGACCCGGGCAAGGCGGTCGCGTGCAGGCCAGGTTCTCTGGCCCCGACCCAGCTGAGCTGCGCAAGCTGGCCGCCCAGGCTCGCGAAGTTCTCGACCAGGACGGTGGAGCGGTGTGCGTGCGCCACGACTGGCGCGAGCGAGAGAAGGTGATCCGACCCGAGCTGCGCGAACAGCAGGCTCGCCGAGCGGGCATCACCAGAATCGAGGTTGCGCAGGCGCTGGAGTCCAGCTTCGAAGGCCGCGTGGTCGGGTTTTACCGCGAACCGGCCAGTGCCGGGGCCGGCGTGTTTCCGCAGGAGTCGCGGTTGCTGCCGATCGTTGCTCGTCCGCCGGTCGACGAACGCAGTGACGTCAACCGGATTCACAGCGTGCAGATCTGGAGTCCCGCGGCCGGACGGATGATTCCACTGGACCAAGTCGCCTCGGGCGCCACGATCGAGTGGGAGGATCCTGCCGTGATGCGCCGCGATCGTTTCCCCACCGTCACCGTGCATGCCGATCCGCGCACGGGACTGCCCAGCGAGCTTTTCAATCGTGTGCGCGACAAGATCGAAGCGATCGAATTGCCCTTGGGGTATTCGCTTCAGTGGGGCGGTGAGTACGAGGATTCTCGCGAGGCCCAGGCGGCATTGGCCCGGCCGCTGCCGTTCGCCCTGGTGCTGATGGTGTTCATCGTGGTGTGCCTGTTCAACTCGTTCCGCACCACACTCTTAATCTGGCTGGTGATTCCGATGGCGATCATCGGCGTGACCGTCGGCCTGGTGGTCACGGGCATGCCGTTCGGGTTCATGGCGCTGCTGGGCGTGCTCAGCCTGGGTGGCGAACTGATCAAAAACCAGATCGTCGTGCTGAGCAAGATTCTTACCGAGATCAAAAAGGGCAAACCCAGCTACGCGGCGATTCTCGACGGCGCCGTAAGCAAGGTCCGCCCCGTCTCGATGGTGGTGTTCACGACGGTGCTGGGCATGATCCCGCTGCTCCAGGACCCGTTCTTTGGCGCAATGAGCGTGTGCATCATGTTCGGTCTGTCCTTTGCCGCCGTGCTAAGCCTGATCGTGACGCCCGTGCTGTATGCGATCTTCTTCGGGATCCACGAATCTGACTCGGACAGCCAGCAGACTGACCCGGCGCCGGTGGCAAAGCCGAGCTAGCACCAGCGACGTTGATCATAAGCTGGCCGCGAAAGCCGGTGTGGAACTTTGCCGACTGCGCAAAGTGCGACCGGCTCCGGGCGGACAACATCCGTCAGTGCCAACGCCTGGTCTGCCGCTCAGGCAGCGTGTGACGACCGTATGGGTTGCGCCGCTGGGCGCGGTTCCCCTCAATGCACCGAGAGTCGGGGACGATCTATGAGCGATAGGTTCGATCCTAGCGTCAGAATCGAATCTGCTGGTTGTGCGTCCCCTCCCGTCGCCTTGGATCTCAGGGCAAACGCTCCATGTTCTCTCGGTCGATCTCCGTCGCGTCTGCGTCGGCAGACTTCGCGGTGCGCCCAGCTCGCCACTGCGAAGGTCCGCGGCGACGCGCGCTGCGCATCGGCGGAGTCGCCGGGTTGATCGTGCTGACCGTGCTACTCGCACCGGGCTGCCAGAGCTGCGGCAACTGGCTGCATAACGGCTTCAAGGTTGGCCCGGACTATCAGAAGCCGGCGGCGCCGATTGCGGACCACTGGATCGACTTCAACGATCCGCGGGTGATCTCGGAGCCGGCGCACGATCGAGACTGGTGGCGGATCTTTGGCGATCCCACGCTCGACGCGCTCGTTCAGCAAACCTATCAGGGCAATCTTCCGCTGCAGTCGCAAGGGCAGCGCGTGCTCGAGTTTCGCGCGCAGCGGGCGATCGCCGTGGGTAACCTCCTGCCCCAGGCCCAGTCGTTCAACGGGTTCTATCGCCGCATTCAGATCAGCGAAAACGGCAACATCGCCGGCGTGTCGTTGCCGACCCGGGCGTTCGACTTGTGGAATATCGGCCCCAGCCTGAGCTGGGAACTCGACGTGTGGGGGCGCTACCGGCGCGGCATCGAAATGACGACCGCACAAGCCGATCAGCAGATTGAACTCTACGACGACGTGCTGGCCATTGCGGTTGCCGACACGGCTCGGGCGTATGCCAACCTGCGCGCGGCCGAGGAGTTCGTGCGTCTCGCGCGGCAGAACGTGGAGAGTCAGCAGGGGAGCCTGAAGCTGGCGGAGACTCGCTACCGCGAAGGCGCCGTGAGCGAGATGGACGTCACCCAGGCGCGCTCCACGCTCCGAGAAACGACCGCCCTGATTCCTGAGTTTGAAATCATGCTGCGGCAGGCGAACAACGAGCTTTGCATCCTGCGCGGGCTGCCAATGCACGACATAACCGAGCAAGTCGGCGAAGGACCAATTCCTGCTGCGCCACCGGCCGTGTCGCTGGGGATTCCAGGCGAGCTGATGCGGCGGCGGCCGGACGTGCGCGCGGCGGAGCGAGCGGTGGCGAGCGCCAGCGCCGAGATCGGTATCGCCGCTACGGACTTGTTTCCGCAATTCTCGATCGATGGCTCCTTCAGTTGGACCTCGAACGACGTGTCCGACCTGTTCACGGGCAAATCGTTTGGCGGTCTGGCCGGCCCGACGTTTCGCTGGAACATCCTCAACTACGGCCGGATTCGGAACAACATCAGCCGCGAGCAGTCGCAGTTCCAGCAGGCAGCGCTCGACTACCAGCAAACCGTTTTGCAGGCGAATCGAGAAGTCGAGAATGCCCTGATCTCGTTCCTAAAGTCGCAAGAGCGGGCAGCCGAGTTGCAGGGCGCCGTCGAGGATACGAAGCGCTCCGTGGAGATCGCGCTCACCCGGTACCGGGAAGGCGCCACCACGTTCGAGCGGATCTACAACCTGCAGAACGTTCTCGTCCGGCAGCAGATCGAGCAAGCCCGGGCGCGGGCGGAGACCACGCTCGCGCTGATCGAAGTTTACCGGGCCTTGCGCGGCGGCTGGCAAATCCGGCTCGACCGACCGTCAGGCCCTCCGGACCTCGTCTCGACAGGCATCGAAGAACTACCGCCCGTTGAGACGCATTTGTCACCACCACCGCAATGACGCCCGGCCACGCCACTTTCAGGACATAAGTCATGACCGCACGCATTGTGATTTCCGCGGCTCTGCTGGGTGTGCTGCTTTCGACAGATACGCTGCTGGCCGGCGACCCATGCTGCGATGCGTTACGCGGCGTTCCGATTCCCGACTGCGTTCGCTTGCGCTGCTGCGACGATTACTGTCCGAAAGCTGCGCCTTGCGCGAAGTGCATCGGGCGATACTGCTGCGACGACTACTGTCCCAAGGCGGCCCCTTGCGCGGTGAACGTACGGCAATCGTGCTGCGACGACTATTGCTCGAAGCCGTTCCCGTGCATCTTCTGCCCGCCGTGCAGCACTAACAAGGTACAAGCCAATAATGGTGCAATACATCAATGATTTGATTCAGACGCTGGAGCGATCGCAGAAGAACATCGTTACGGGGTCAACCACGACGGTTCGCCAACAGGATGCCCCGGAGTTCTGGACTCTTTTTAAGGGCTTACGTGAGGAGCTCGACCGCCTCGATCCGCGGGATTTTCTTCCCGCAGCCCAACACGACTTCGTGGTGTACAGAACGCAGCTCCGGCCTTGTACAGAACAGCCAGCTCGTGGTCGCGGCGAAAAACCACTTGAGTTGGCAAGAGCGCTCGCAGAAATCCTTAGTGTCTATGGCGGGAATGGAAGTCGGGCAGAAACCAAAGAATTTGTATTCGTTCAAGACGTCGACTTAAGAAGGATCGTCGTTCGCGACTATAAGGAGTTGTCACTCAAGCTGTTTCCTGCAGGAGCGTGGAAGAGCACGGTCGTGATGGCCGGCAGTGTCTTGGAGGCAATCCTTTTCGACCAGTTCGAGAATGACTCGACGAGAAAAGCTCTCGCACTTGCTGCGAAAGCGGCACCGAAGTTCAAGGGGGTCGTGATCGCCGATATTGCAGAGTGGAAACTGGTTAAGCTGGTGCCACCGATGGTATTCAGCAGGAACCAGTCGCTGCCATTGCCTCCGAACACCTGGTCGACGCTCGAATCGTCCAAGACTGCCGTTACATTGAGCACGACCGAATCGTTTCTCCCGCCGCCGACTCGCAGGTTCTTAATGCGCGTTTGGTAGGTGCCGGTGCCCCGCGACCACTCGTCAACGATTCGGCACCATGCCTGTCGGTTCGTGGCCGTGTTTTGGTCGTAGATTGTCGCGCCGGCGATCAGGATATCCTCACCGCCACCGGAATTGAGAATATCGGCCCCCAGTCCGCCAACCAGGATGTCCTTGCCGTTGCCCGACGTGAGATTGTCGTTCCCAAGCCCGCCGTTCAACAGCGAGTTCCCGTTGCCGCTGCGCAGCTCGTCATCTCCGTTCTGTCCGTACAACCAGGCTTCGCGAGACGGCAACTCGACGATAATCGTATCATTCCCCGCCTGGCCGAAGCCGATGAGGAGGCCGCTCGCGCGGAATTCGCCCTGCGACTCGCCGTTGATGTGCACCCGCACTTTATCGCTTCCCGCGACCGACACGAAGCGGATGACATCGTTACCCGCGGTGGCGCTTACAAACAGGGCGTTCCTGCGAGGATTGCAGGGGTCTGTGGCCAGTTGGGCCCCATAGCGGATGAGCGCCACGTCGTTGAATTGGCCGTCGCCGTCGGTCATAATCCACCAGGATAGCTGCCCGCACACCCACGAGCAAAAAGTCGGGGGATCCGCGTGGATTACGCCAGCGAACCCTGGTGGTTCTTCACTATGGAAGCCACTCGAGCATTCGCCAGAACCCTTTGGCGGGACATTCGTTAATGCATAGTGCCGGAGCTTGTCGCGACTAAGAGGCGTCTTTGCAATTGCCCTTCCCGTACCAGCAGGATCCCATGACGAATTGGGAGAGGGATGGAGTCAAAGTTTTTGTAAACAGCCGGCCGGCGGCTGAACATCCAGCCGAGCACTTCCGCCGCTCAAAAAAGTCGCGCGGCTGTTAACTGGAGAGCGCCAAGTTTGCACATGCAAAAAAAGAGGCGGGGAGTCAACAGCCCACCTTTATATCGCGGTTAACCCGAGTGCACGCGGTTCGCAAGGGTTCCTTTCGATTGGAGGGGGGGCCGAAAGAAACTCGAACTCAGCAAGTCCTTGCTAGACAAGCACTTCTCAAATCGCTCTTGCGCGCATTGTTTCGAAGAGGGTTCCGTTCGGGGAGCTTCAGTTCCGAAAGGAACCCTCTTCGAAATCGCGTTTCCGGTTAACGCGCCGTCGGCCTGCGGGAGCTGCGTAGAGAGCAGCCACGGCGGAGTGACTGGCGCCGGCAAACAAGCACCATGCCAAGCGCTCCCAGAACGGCCACCCACAGGTTGTCTGGCTCGGGGATCGTGGCGATAAAGGCTTCGCTCGCGCCCGAGGGATTGGTGCCAACGCCCACGATCGTCAGGCCGTCGGCCGAGATGCCTAGCGCGTGGTTGAGCGTCCAGCCGTCGAGGCCCGTGGCGCCGCCGGCGATCAGCATGTCGCGTAGGTCCTCCATGCCCGCCTCGGCCGTCCAGCGGAATGCCCGAAATCCATCCGCAGTTGTGCCGCGGCCGACCACGACCGATCCGTTGGCCGACGTTGCCCAAGCGATACTGGCAAAGCTTCCGCCCGAGAAGTCGCCGAGGCCCACCATGCCGCCGGCCGCAGTCCAGCGAAAGGCTTCCAGGCCCGCGGCCGAATCACCGCGCCCCACAACGACCAACCCATCGTCCGAGACACCGAAGGCGCCGCTGGACGTAACACCCCCTGGCAGTTCGCCCAGGCCGATCATGCCGCCGCTGGCGGACCACAGGAATGCCTCGTTGCCGTTGGCGGAGTAACCCTGCCCGACGATGTAGTTACCGTCGGCCGAGGCGTCAAACGCATAACTCTCGAAGACGCCGCCGGGCAGATCTCCCAGGCCCACCATGCCGCCGGCCGCGGTCCAGCGAAACGCTTCTCGGCCCGAAGCCGAGGCGCCGTACCCCACGACAACCGTTCCATCGGCCGAAACGTCCCACGCCTCGCTGCGCGTCTCGCCTCCCGGGAAATCGCCAAGGCCCACCATGCCGCCGGCCGCGGTCCAGATGAACGCCTCTCGGCTGATGGCCGAGCGGCTGTAGCCGACGACAACGGATCCGTCGGCCGAGACGTTATAAGCCTCGCTCTCGAAGGTTCCGCCCGGCAGGTCGCCGAGGCCGACCATGCCGCCGGCGCTGGTCCAGCGAGCGGCTTCCAGGCCCGAGTCCGAGATGCTGCGCCCTACGACGACCCCATTGGCCGAGACACTATGAGCATCGCTGTAGGCGCCTCCTCCCGGCAGCTCGCCGACGCCTTGAAACGTGAACGGCGCACCCCGGGCCGCGCCGAGATTTGCACACACTGCGCACAAAATCGCCAGCGCGGGGAGCGAACGGTTGGGGGGCATTAAGTTTGCTCCGCGTGGTCTCGAGTTGGCGCGGCGAGCTGACCGGCGAGACCTTGCCACCAGCACACTCCTCGACTGGCTGCAACGCGTCACCGAGATGGATCGGCTCATTCCACCGATCAGGATACCGGGCACATATCCGTAATCAAGTTTTTGTGCCGCATATCGGCCGAAACGTCGAACGCGACGCCCTGAATTGTCCGAAGGCGCGTATTGGTTCGAAGAGGGTTCCTTTCGGGGAGCTTGAACACTTGCACACGTGTGCATTGTGTTGAAGCCCTCGGCAATGTCGAGGGTTTTATTTTTGGTGGGCCCAGCATTTCCAAGCAATTCCGGCCCGGACTGCGCCGGATTTTGCGCCGCCTCTTTTTGGATACCTGAGGCCTGTTCGAAATGCTCTTCGGTTACCTGCAGATAATGCTTTCGGGCGACCGCCTCACTGTTTCCGATCCACTCGCACACCACGTGTATCGGAAAATTCTCGGCCAACTCCGTCTCGCGCGTGCTGCGAAGGTTCTGAAAGAGCTTCGGCCAGACATCGACACCGGCCTTGTCGATAATCCGCGTGAGTTGAGTTCTCAAATTGATGTTCGTCCCGCGGTATCGGTTGATCACGTGCTTCGTGCCTGGTGCTGCGTCGTCAAACGCTGCCTCTAAATACGGCTTCAGCTCCTCGAAGATCGAAATCCACCGGAACCCCTTGCCTTCGTGGTGTGCCGTCTTGGGGCTCGTCACGCGGATTCGCGATCGCTCCCAGTCGACGTCCGACCAGGTGAGCAAGAGCACCTCTGACGGACAGCGAAGGCCGCCAAACCGGCATAGAGCGAATAGCAGCCGCCATTCAGCGTCAGGGCAGGCGTCCAACACCAGTTCGGACATCGCACGAGTGACGAACGCCTCTCGCGATTTGTTAGTTTGAACTGAAAGCTTCTTCATTTGGCCAAAAGGGTTCGCTGCGATCGCCCCTTTTTTTACGGCGTGTTCAAAGAACTGCCGTGCTCGACTGCACGTGCGGCGCACGGTATTTTCTGCCTGGGGCCGGCGAGTACGCTTGCGAGCCCCCTTCATCACGGCCGCGTGCTGAATCTGAGGCATGCCCTTCCGCAGAAACTCGCGAAAATCGGCCGCGTCCCCCGGTGTAATTGAGCCAAGTTGCCGAAACTCGCCAAATAAATCGACCAGTTCTCTCCGTGCGCGTTGCAAGTGTTCGATTGTGTTTGGCTTGAGCTCAGCGCGGCCATCGATGTATGAGGCGATGAACGGCCCCAGCGTTCGCTCCTCGAGCGGGTCCGCCAGACCGACTGCAACGAGCTTCTCGCGTAGCGTCCCCTCCAGGTCAAGTAGCCATCGCGCGACGGCGGGCTCGAGCGGCAGCTTTGCTTCTCGCGACTCGACGATCGCCTCGATGCGAGATTGAATCTCCCTGCAGGCTTTCATGGGCAACTTACCCAGGCGGATCTGCTTGCGCTGGCGATCGAGTAGAAACAAAATGCGGCGGTTGCCGCGCGCATCGGTCGAAAAAGAGGCCATGGCTGATGATGCCCGGTGGTCCGTTCCTGCGCACCGTGTGTTGTTTCCACTCTGGTTCCACCGGGTGACGCTCGGCACACAGGCGCGAGACGTGGCGGGGGACGGACGACCAGTCGTGAAATCCCCGGTCGAGCCAGGGTATCGGACGCCCGCCCTCGAAGAGCTCGTTGGTCACCGCTAAGTCGTCGGCCAAGTCGCGCTTGGCAAGTACCCCGCACCAGAGCTTTAGCGTCGCCTCGCCGGTCAGGTCGCTCTTCCGGACGAAATCCTGCACGGCTGGAAACGCCGCAGCGAAGTGATCGAACCATTTTTGAAACTCTCGCTCGTTCATGCGCCTTCTCCAAATCGATACAGCGGCGGATCGGTCTTGCTGCGTCTTTCGCGGACGCGATTCCACGCTTCACGGTCATCGTCGTAGCGGCCACCGTTGAGCCAGGTAGCGGGGTGAGGGCAGAAGTCTCCAGTGCCGAGCGGCGTTCCTGCAAACGCCCTCGTTGCTTCGAGGATGAAGTCTGTCGCCGCTTGCCACTCCAAATTTCTCTCGACGCGCACTTGCTTCACAGCCGAGCGCCAGTAGCGGTGCGCCTTCTGCTTGCCTTCCTTCCGGGGGTAGACTGTAGTCGACCCCGAAAACTGGGCGCGCTGATAAGGTGTAGTTTCCGGGAGCGGGAACGGCCGAATCAGGAGTGTCTGGGATGGCGCGGAAGCGACGGGTGTTTGGAGCGGCGTTCAAGGTCAAGGTGGCCTTGGCGGCGATTCGCGGAGACAAGACGACGGCCCAACTGGCCAGCGAGTTTGGCGTGCATGCCAGCCAGGTTACGGCCTGGAAGAAGCAGCTCCTGGAGCAGGCGGCCAGTTTGTTCGAGGACGGCCGCACGCGGCGCGAAGAGCAAACCGCCAACGAACAAGAGTTCGATGAGCAGATCGGCCGCCTGAAGATGGAGGTCGAGTGGTTGAAACAAAAATCTGCCGAACTCGCCTGAGGCACTACGACAATGCATCGACACTGGCCACAAACAATTGACGATCGTCCGGCAGTGCGAGCTGCTGGGCCTCGCGCGGAGCAGTTGGTATTACGCGCCCGTCGGCGAGCCGGCCGAGAACCTGGCGCTGATGAAGCGGATCGACGAGCAGTATTTGCAAACGCCGTTTTACGGCAGTCGCAAGATGGCGCTGGAGCTTTCCATCAATCGCAAGCGTGCTCAGCGTTTGGTGCGGCGAATGGGTTTGGAGGCGGTGGGCGTGAAGCGACGCACTACGCGACCGGCCGCCGGACACAAGATTTACCCGTATTTACTGCGGAATCTGGTGATCACGCGGCCCAATCAGGTGTGGTCCAGCGACATCACGTACATTCCGATGCGGCATGGATTCTTGTATCTCGCGGCGGTGCTGGACTGGTACAGCCGCTACGTGCTCTCGTGGCGGTTGTCGAACACGTTGGAGGGCAGATTCTGCCAGGAAGCGCTCGACGAGGCGCTCGCGCAGTCGCGACCCGAGATTTTCAACAGCGATCAAGGCTCGCAGTTCACGGCCACGGCCTTCACCAGCCGATTGGAGAACTGCGGCGTGGCGATCTCGATGGACGGTCGTGGGCGAGCGCTCGACAACGTGTTCGTCGAGCGGCTGTGGCGAAGCGTGAAGTACGAAGAGGTGTACCTGAAGGATTATGCCGATGGCTGGGAAGCGCAGCAGTCGCTGACGCGGTACTTCGAGTTTTACTGCCAGCGGCGGATCCACCAAGCGTTGGACTATCGCACGCCGGCCGAGGTGTACTATGGCGTGAAGGCCGATCAGGCGGCGAATCGGCCGCGCTCGGCGGCCCTGGCCGAGAGCAGACTGAAGTGAAGAGAACTTTTTAGCCCCGAAACCAGGCTTGTTCCGCGAGCGTCCGCGCGAGACCTGCGAAGGGTCTCGCGGGCCGCTAGCCCAGAAGCCACATCTTATTCAAGCGTCACATCTGTCCAACAATCGGGGTCCACCACATAGCTCCTGGTCGAGTCGCAAGCCTAATCCACAAGACTCAATGCAAGCTCCAGAGATAGTCCACTCGCGAAACCATGCAAACTTAGGCAGACGGTTCACCGTCGGTTCAGCTAATTTCGCCCCGCGAGTGGATTGAGTTTCGTCAGGGCTTCATAATCCAGTCCCAGCCGCTCCAGCAGCATGTCTACGAATGCATCTTCGATCCCGGTGGCTTCGCCGATCCTCTCGATCAATTTCACGGCCTTAACACGGGCCTGTCCATCATCTGGAACCTGGCTGAACGCCTTAGCGATTGCCGCCGCCTTCAATTCGAACGTTTTCAATCGTTGTCCGGTGCGCGCCACCGCTCCCTGCATGTCAGTCGATTTTGAGGTCGCCAGCGTCGATGCCACAGCGGCTTCAGAACCGTCGCCCGCGGCCAGGGGGCCTGCCAGAGGGGCCGCAATTGAAATGCGAGTTAGCAGGCCCGCGTTGTTGCGAGCCGCCAATTGATCTCCGGCGGTGACGAGGTTGTTCTTGTCGAAGTCGTAGAAGTTCGTGATCCCGACATTGACCCCCGGGTTGTTGCGAGCCGACAATTCGTCACCGGCTGAGGTCACAACAACCGTAGCCGGCGAACTGATTTGGGTATCACCAACTTTGTTGCCGAAGAAAAACACATCGCTTGCCGTGAGCCCCGTGTTGGTATTCATCCCACCGGCTTCGTCATTGCCTTCGACGATTGCTTGCAACCAAGTGTTCTTGATCGCTCCATCAGCCCAAACAATCACCACGCGATCCGAGCCGCCCACGCCCGCACCCGGCCGCACGGTGAAAGCCTGCGGCGCTGGTGCGTCAGTCCATGTTCCCAGCGAATTGTTGCTGCCGACCCTGAACGTAAAGTCGCTCAGCGTGAGGGTTCCGGCAGCATCAGCGATATCCACCATGATGCCGTTAATGCCCTTCGAGTAGCTTGTAATGCTGCTCAAGGGAGCGATCCCGCTCCCGGCAAAGTACGGCGTGCGATCGGGAGCGATCGCCGAGTCATCAGAGACGCTGATGCCGGGCGTGTTGCTATCAAACTTCGAATTGTTGTAGAAGATGTGACGATCGACGATCTGCGCGGGATCGGGAATGATTGTTTGCGCTGAACGATAACTTTGTGCGTAGGCTCCCCAGCCGTCGCCGTCTTGGCCTTCGCTCATCCAGGTGACGAGGAAGTCTCCGTCGGGATGCATGTTGACGGAGTTGGTGTATTGAATCCCGGGGGTATGGGTATTGACCTGGAACGCGCCCCCTTGAGGCACGCCAGCGACGCTGAAGCGTTGAGCCCAGATATCGGGCGGGCTACCGACAGCCTGGCCGTACTCGTCCCAGGCGATAACGAAGTCCCCATCGGCATCCATGGCGATCCGAAAACCGTCTTGGGTGCCGGGGGTATAGGTGTTGACCTGGAATTCGCCTCCCAGCGGTGTGCCGTCCGCCGAATACCGTTGGGCGAAGAGGCCAATCGAACCGTCTGGATCTTGCGTGGCACCCTCCCAGCCCACAACGAAGTTGCCGACCGCGTCCATCGCCAGTTGGGCGCCACTCTGGTATCCCAGGGTGGTTGTGTTGGCCCGGAACTCGAGTCCCACCGGGATCCCGGCGGCATCGAAACGCTGGCCGTACACGCCCCAGCCACTGCCGTCCAGCTGGTTGTTGTTCCAGACGATGACGAAGTTCCCTGCCGGGTCCATGGCGATGTCGGGATTGGCCAGCCAGAACGGCTGGCCGCTGACCAGGAAGCTGTCCCCCAGGGGATTGCCCTGTGCATCGTACCGGCGAGCCCGCACTGTGCCATTGGCGCGATCATCCCAAGTGACCACGAAGTTACCGGCTCCATCAACTCCGACCTTAGGCGCAAACTGATCGCCGGACTCCAAGGCCACGGGAATCGGATCGGATAGCGGCATGCCCAACTGATCGAAGCGCCGGGCATAAATGTCAGACGGTCCATAGACGGCCGTGTCCCACACGATCACAAAGCCGCCGTCAGGAGTGGCTGCCAGCCGGGTACGCACCGCGTCGCTGCTGATCAGGAACTCGGCACCCCGCCGCCTACCGTTGGCCTCGAAGAACTGGCCCAAGATGGTGGACACGCCTTGCGGATCCTGGCTCTCCCAGGCAATCACATAGCTGCCATCGGCGTACATCGCCGACGTGCCGTTCCCCTGGAATCCCGCCGTCGTCGTGTGCACCTGAAACTCAGAACCCCAGGCGCTCGGCGGGTCGATCGAGAATGCCAGACTGAAATCCCCGCCTGCAACACCGTTCGCATCGCCATCGAGTGGGTTACCGGCGTAGTCCTGCAGTGTATCCCGGAGCGTGAGCACGAAGTCGCCGCCTTCCAGGGGACTGGCAAAGGTCAATGTCACGGCGTCGCTAATGGTCACAAGCTGTACGTTGCTGATCAACTCGCTGACATCAATCCCATTACGGGTAAGATGCCAATTTGCGGGATTGGTGACGCTATGGGCACCCGTCGTGCCACCGTGAGCTGACATTCCTTCCGAGAAGACGACTCGCAGTTCTGTCAGCGAGTGGACGAGTCGCTTGCCCGGAGTGAGCAGCCGCAGGCTATCCGTCGTGCTGATGCTCGTGACAAGCGGAGGGGCTGGTGCGAAGCGTTGTGCGTATGCTCCCCAGCCGTCGCCGTCTTGTCCTTCACTCATCCAGGTGACGAGGAAGTCTCCGTCGGGATGCATGCTGACGGACCTTGTGTACTGGATCCCTGGAGTGTGGGTGTTGACCTGGAAGGCGCCCCCTTGAGGCACTCCAGCGGCGCTGAAGCGTTGAGCCCAGATATCGGGCGAGCTACCGACAGCCTGGCCGTACTCGTCCCAGGCGATAACGAAGTCCCCATCGGCATCCATCGCGATTCCAAAACCGTCTTGCGTACCGGGGGTGTAGGTGTTGACCTGGAACTCTTCTCCCAGCGGTGTGCCGTCCGCCGAATATCGTTGGGCGAAGAGGCCAATGGAACCGTCCGGGTCTTGTGTGGCTCCCTCCCAGCCCACGACGAAGTTGCCGACCGCGTCCATCGCCAGTTGGGCGCGACTCTGGTATCCCAGCGTAGTTGTGTTGGCCCGGAACTCGAGTCCCACGGGAATCCCGGCGGCATTGAAACGCTGGCCGTACACGCCCCAGCCACTGCCATCCAACTGGTCATTGTTCCAGACGATGACGAAGTTCCCTGCTGGATCCATGGCGATATCGGGATTGGCCAGCCAGAACGGCTGGCCGCTGACCAGGAAGCTGTCTCCCAGGGGATTGCCCTGCGCATCGTACTGGCGGGCCCGCACCGTGCTGTTAGCGCGATCATCCCACGTAACCACGAAGTTGCCGGCTCCATCAACCGCCACCTTAGGCGCGATCTGATCGCCGGACTCCAAGGCCACGGGAATCGGATCGGATAGCGGCACGCCCAAGTGATCGAAGCGCCGGGCATAGATGTCAGACAGTCCATTCAAGACGGCCGTGTCCCAAACGATCACAAAGCCGCCGTCAGGGGTGGCTGCAAGCCGGGTACGCACCGCGTCGCTGCTGATCAGGAACTCGGCACCCCGCCGCGTTCCGTTGGCTTCGAAAAACTGGCCCAAGATGGTGGACAAGCCTTGCGGATCCTGGCTCTCCCAGGCAATTACATAGCTCCCATCGGCGTACATCGCCGACGTACTGTTCCCCTGGAATCCCGCCATCGTCGTGTGCACCTGGTACTCAGAACCCCAGGCACTCGGCGGGGCGATCGTAACAAGCAAAGTGTGAGTTCGAGAGGCCGAAGCCGGACCATAACTCAGTCCTCCACGATCGACCGCGAGGATATCGAGACTGAACTCCCCAATCCCAAAAGGAGACAACTCGACAGTCTTTTGGAAGTCGGGATAAACTCCCACGATTAGGCCATCCTTTCGCAGAACCGCGCTGACTTGACTTACTCCATTCTCGTCGTTCACCGACCAGGCCAGTTTTGGTCGCTCAGAAATCCCTGCGATCCCAGTCGGCCCCTGTATCTGAATGTCCGGGGCGGTATTTGAAATCTCCGTTTCAAGCGTGTAGAAGCCTTCGGCACCCGTCGGGCTGAAAATACGGACAAAATAGTCATCTAGGGTAAGGCCGGTCAGATCCAGCCTCTTCCTGATAGCTGACCCATCACTGGACCGGAGAAGCGTGAGCCGACCTTGCTCTAGTCGATACAGTTCCGCCTGAAGATCGAGACCCCCATCCGCTTCCAACTCAATTTGGCTGCCGACCCCGGGTGAATCCGTCACGCTGAAACGCAGCCAGTCCTCGTCGCTAGTTCCTCGCAGTGTAAAGTGCTGCTTTGGCGTGGAACGCAGATTGCCGATGTTCGATGCATCGTCCAATTGATTGTTTGGTTCAAACGGATCGCTTACCAATGAATAAGACGTGTCGTGCGTCAATCCAAATCCAGGGACAACTTGAAAAGTGGCTACATATGTCTGTCCCTGGGAAAGCTTTATAGTCCTCGATCGGACTATCGTCCCGTCGTCCGACGTAAATTGAACTCTATACGAAACGTTTGGTACTAGATCGATACCGAGAAGCCCCTGGCCGTGAAACGTAATGCCTCCCTCCGACCAACCTAGTCCGCCATCGTAAATTGTTTCGCTACCCCAATGAAACTGCCCGTGAACTAGTTCATTCGGATCGAAAAACGAGTTCCGATTGTGATCCAAGTACACAGACATTTGGAAGTACGAATGACTGGGATCGTGGATGATGTGGTGCGTGCTAAAGTCGTGATCGATCGCAATACCGATTAGATTACTTGGGCCGATGGACTTGTTCGCCGACAGCATCAAATTCGAACTCTGAGTCGGTCCAGCCAAATTCTTAAGATGCCCAAATCGTGGATTTGCCCAATCGATAATGTAGCCTAGCGTATCAACGTATGCCTGTCTTTTCAGGTATCCGTAAGTGTTTTGTCCGTAGGCCGCAGCAGTCGCCGTCAAACTATTTTGCTGACCGATATTCTCTTTCGCTCCAGGTACGTTACTCCAGTCAAGGTTAGAATGTCCGTAACCATTCTGTCGCATCCATTGAATGTGCTGCTCGGATGTTGCATCTAAGTCGACAGGAAAGTCCGAGCTGTTGGTAGACATTACCAATGGCCCAGACGACGGCAGCGCATAAATTGTCGACAAGAACGTGTCGGAGTAACTTCCTACAAAACCGCTACGCCAGATCTCATGGCTCTCCGGACGGCCGTCGTTGTTCTCGTCGATTGGGAAAGTGCGTCCCTCAAAGTAATTGATTATCCTGCGCAGATCAGTCCACACCGGATCACGCGACTCGACCCCGTGCGATGCAATGAAACCCGGCTCATTGTTGTATAACCGCTTTAAGTCCATACCAAACTGCGTTGGATTAGATCGCATGCTGTTGATCAAATCGAGCGCGTATAGTTCATATGTGGTTATGGTCAGAAGTTCTCTCGCTTCGAGTACCTCTGCATATAGCGGGCAAGTGTCTTTAGGGCGATAAGCATCGCGTTGACGGAATGGCATAGTTGCAAGTACCTAAATAGTTGCAGATGTTTATGCTGCTGGGTTGCTTTGGGCCTTTGAGCGATTTGAACGCTAGCCTACTTCGAGAGATCGATGTAACGCATTTGAGAGTTAGCCATTCCGCATTCGATGAGATTCTGAGACGCGTCGCAGGACTCGGCGTGCTATTGCTGTGCGTTTAGCTGACTCTGCAGCAAGAGCAGCGCCGCCGCGCGCTTTCGTGCGGTGTTACTGACTGGAGACGTCGTGTCCGCAAGTTGCGATGCATTCGCAGCGTCGCCCGGGAAGAGGTCCCACAGACCATCGCCGTGCGATACGCCAACCTGGAGCGACGACTTTTTATCGAGCACCTTTTTCGCAACCTCCTTGCCCCCATTGCCACGATCAAAGCGGATTAGAATGGGATACTTGCTCGAATGGGTGCGACGTTGACCACCTGCCACCTCGGCCGCGGTGTTGTCGGCAACGTAATTGAAAGGCGAGTCGTTGCCAGAATTGTCGATCGTTACTTCAAAAGTGCGGCTAAAGAGGTCCCAGCCTTTGGCTGTGCTCTCGAAGGTATAGGTACCTGCTGCGAGCGTGTAACTAGCCTCTCCCTGACCTTGACCGCGGTCAAAGCGGATGACCCAGGATTTTTCGCTCGGCAATGGCTGGCTGTAACCGGGCGCAATTGAGTACTGCTGATTGGCCAGAACGTACTCGATCGAAGTTGCGTTTTCCTTGGGGTTCATGATCAAGACACCGTCCTTGACCCGCTTGCGGATGTCTGAATCGGTGTTCGCAATGGGTTCGCCCACGCCAAGTGGAATTCCAAGCAGCTCTGCCGGATTGGCCTGAGTCATGGCAATCTGGCCTTGTCCACCAGTTCCAACCATTAGATTTCCCCCGGGAAGCAAGACCACTGCGTCTGCTGGCCAGACGGGCAAAAAAATCACGCCCGTGGAATCACCAGGAGGGAGCACCGAAACCAATCCGCCTGGAGGCCAGGGGGTTGCCAGCGCTGCGCTTGCAGAACTTGAGCCCACGAGCGTACCGCCGATACGTTCCAACTGATCGGCTGGCAATGCAGTTGGGAGGTTTCCTGCGAGTGATTTTAGGGCATCGATATCTTGCTGGGTGATGGCCTGATGATCCGCGAGTTTCTGACGGAGTTCTTGTAACTTTGCTGCCACGGCCGGTGAAGTTGCTGCCGGGCCTAAGCCTTGCTCAAGGAGTACAAGATCTCTTCGCGCCTGAGCTGCGACTACTTGACCGGCCAGCGAATAGTTCTGAGAGTCAATTGGCTCAAGACCCAGGTCAAACTTCTTGTTCGACACGACCTCAGCGAGCAGCTCTTCGGGTGCGCGATTCGGCTTTAGCTCGACTGGCCGAACGATTTGAGTCGGTCGCCGAGTCGGATAGACCATCGTAGGAGCTGGGGGCCGCGGTTGACTATTGTTAGAGTCCTGTTCAATCGCATTGCCGATCCCGGAAATGATATCTGGAACAATCACGCCGAAATTTGGCTTAACCACTTCGGAAGGTGGATGCCAGACCTCGTTATCGTCCAAGTAGCCGGGTCGTGTTTCTGTCTGGAACCAGTTACTGCCGGGCGGGCGTTGGTTTCCCCAGCTGTTTCGGCCATTCCAACCTTGGTTACTCTGCCGATTGTTCCCAAATGGCCATTGAGCCATTGCCGGCGTGCCTAGGCCGAACATAAGGCATCCACAAGCTAAAGCGGTCCATACCCTGGCTCGTCGAGACATCATGCACTCCCCATTTTGAGATCTTTCAGCGTTTTCAAAGCAGAAGCAGGTCGGAACTTAGAGCCGTGCCTGCGTGATAGCCCTCTATGGCGAGAGTGCATTTCTTCAAGCGTCCGGACTTAGTTTTTATCCGGTCTCGTCGAAAAAGGTCGGTCTCGGGCTTTACCTGACCACTTCAAGCCCAGCGCGAATGAAGCAGGCTTGGACCGAACCCGTGACGGCTATTGCTTTTGGATTGGATGACGAGAAATCAGTGGACGCAGCACTATGCGTCGTGCTTAAATCATGGAATTGAAACGCGGCGGTTATGAGTCCCGGTCTCCGTCCGCTGGGTCCTCCGACTTTCTTAAGAGTTTTGTGTCCGATTGCCTGCTCACTTCGCACTATCGGAAATAGCTCATGGCCATCGGCCCGCTGAACGAATCCGAGCCCAACGGCCCTAACTCGGCCCGTTCGGTCGACGAATGTCAGGTGTGGATCGCTGCGGCACGCGACGGCTGTTCGGACTCTTTCGGTCGATTGATTGAACGCTGCTACCGCTACTTGGTGTTGTGTGCCGATCGGGAACTCGGCGGCGACTTGCGCGCTAAGGTCGGTCCTTCGGACCTGGTGCAGGAAACGTTACTCGCGGCCCGAGCCAACTTTGGTGCATTCACGGGCAGCACGGAAAGCGAGCTAAAGGCTTGGCTGCGTGCAATCCTTACCAATCGTGCACTGCAGGCGGGGCGTCATTACCGTGGTACCGGCAAGCGCCAGATTCAGCGCGAGGTGCGTTTTGATGCAGATGACTCTCAGGCGCCCGAGGCACCGCAACTACCGGCAGACATCACGCCGCCCAGCGGACGGCTGCGCGCGCTCGAGCGAAATCAGCGGCTGCAAGACGCTCTCGATCGCTTGCCCGCGGACTACCGCCGGGCTGTGGAACTGCGCAGCCTGGAGGGGCTGCCCTTCGAACTCGTCGGGCAAAACCTGGAACGAACCGCGGAAGCTGCCCGGAAGCTCTGGGTCCGCGGCATCGAGATGCTGAAGAAAGAGCTACGCCAGCATGATCTTTCGCGATGAATCTCACGACGAACAGCAGACGGCAGATCCATCCAACGGCAATGCGCATTCGACGGTCCGTCGCGAACTGATCGAGTCGGTGGTCGTGAGGATCGACGAAGCTTTGCAGCGCGGAGAGGAACCTCCGGCGGAGGTCACCGCTACACTCACTTCCGCAGAGCAGCAGGAACTCAGCGAATTCACAGACTGCCTGCGAATGCTCGATGCCGCACGGCGTGACCGGCAGTCCCAACCCGATCCCAACGGCCTCGTCGCGTGGCCCGATCGAAGCAGCGTGAGCTCCGCGGGCAATTGGAACTCGCGACGCGGCATCGGGGCTGGCGACCAGATTGGGCGGTTCCAGCTCGAAGAGGAACTGGGACGCGGGGGCCACGGAGTGGTCTTCGCGGCTTTTGATCCGCGGCTCGGACGCCGCGTGGCATTGAAGGTGGCCCGACCCGAGATCCTCATCGACGGCGACATGAAGGCCCGCTTTCTGCGCGAAGCCCAGGCGGCGGGGCGCCTCCGGCATCCGAACGTCGTGGTGGTGCACGAAGTCGGAGACGATGGTCCGCTGTGCTACATCGCCTCGGATTATTGCCAGGGCCCAAGTCTTTCCGCGTGGCTGAAGGAGACCAGCACCTTACCGAACACCAGGAAGGCAGCGGAACTGATCGCAGCCCTGGCCGATGGCGTTGACACTGCCCATCAGGCTGGCGTGCTGCATCGCGACATCAAGCCGAGCAACGTACTTCTGGAGCCACGCTCGAAGCAGGAAAGCTTGGCCGAGCTCGATCAGTACGTGCCTCAGCTGGCGGACTTCGGCCTGGCGAAGCTCGATGGCGCGGATGACGCCACGCGAACAGGCACACTCTTAGGAACCCCGGCCTACATGGCGCCCGAGCAGGCTCGCGGCCAACTGCGGGAGATCGGCGTAGCTACCGATGTTTACGCGCTGGGGATCTTGCTTTACGAGCTGCTGACAGGCACAACGCCAATGCGTGGCGAGAACGACGCCGATACGCTGCGCCGCATTTGCAGTGAAGAGCCGGTACCGCCCCATCGCCTGCGCGCTGGCATTCCGCGTGATTTGGAGGCGATCTGCCTGAAGGCAATCGAGAAGGAACCGCGCCGCCGTTACGCCACGGCCGCGGCGCTAGCTGAGGACTTGCGCCGCTATTTGGCAGGGAAACCAACCCTGGCTCGGCCGTCGCCATGGTACGAGCGGGTGTGGCGATGGTCGCGACGAAAGCCGGCAGCCGCCGCGTTGGTCGTGGTCAGCACACTGGGTCTGGTGAGTCTGACCGGCAGCGGGTGGTGGTTCTCGGTGCAGCAATTCAGGCAGGCGGAAATCGCCAGGCAAGCCCAGCAGAGGGCGGACGTCAACGCCGAGCAGGCACGTCGCAGCGAGAGCTGGCTCCGGCACAACGCGGCGGCAATGAACACTCGACTCGCCGATCAGGCGCTTGCCAATGGCCAGACTGCCACCGCGGTCGACTACCTCAGTCAGGCGGTGCCAGCCAAAGGTGGAGCCGACTACCGAGAATTCGGCTGGCGGCATCTATGGCGAACCGCGCACGACCACTCGTTTTCCCTGAGCGGGCATCAGGGGGATGTGTACTGTGTGACCTGGTCCCCGCAGGGTGATTTCATCGCCTCAGGCGGAGCGGACCAGACCGTACGTCTATGGGACGTCGGTGCACAACGAATATCCGCCACGTTCATGGGCCACACCGGAGATGTCGGAGGCGTCAGTTTTTCGCCCGACGGACTGCGGCTCGCTTCAACAAGCGAGGATGGCACCGTTCGCATCTGGAATGTGGCCACGCGCGGGCTTGAGCGCAGCCTTCGGCCGACTGAGAACTCAGCAGGCTTGTTTGCCGTGGAGTTCTCGCCGGACGGGAGACTGCTGGCGGCAGCCGGCCGTGACGGCACGTTATGGATCTGGGATGCACATTCCGCTTCGCTCGTAGGGTCGTTGCGAGGGCACAAGAGCTCCATTGAGCATTTGGCTTTCTCCGGGTCTGGGCAGTTAATCGCCAGCCTTGGTGATGGCAAGACGATCAATCTATGGAACGTCTCGACCATGAGGCTGCAGGCTGAGTTGCCCTTAGGTGGCCACGCCAGCCGGCTGAAGTTCATGGACCAGGACCGGACCGTGGTCGCGGTGGTGCGCTATTCAAGCAAAGTCGAAGCCTTTGACGTTGCCGGTGCCCAAAAACTGCCGGAGTTTCAGGCCCAGGTCGACGGCCCCTATAGCCTTGAGATCGATTCGTCGCGTCGCCGGCTGTTCGTCGATAGGCAAGATGGAACGATCGTTATTCAAGAGTTTGGCAAGGAATTAAAGGAACGCGAGTTACGCGGCCACCATGACCGCGTTTGGTGTAGCGCCCTGACGCGCGATGGGCGCTATCTGGCCACGGCTAGTCGTGATCAAACGATTAAGGTCTGGGATACGATTGAGCCACCTGCGCATCGAGTCGTGTCGACTTATCATTCGCTGACCGATGTCACGTTTCGCCCCGACGGCAAGGCGCTTGCCCTGGGCGGCGAGGCCAATTGGGGTCAGCTGCGAGATTGGCCCACGTTGACCGAGCTTGCGATTCTGGAACCTCGAGTGCCAATCTCGGGCGATTTCGATGGTGACGGGCTGGTAGACCAAGGCGAGTGTCGCGGGGGGGACTGGGAATTGAGCTTTGCCTCGAGCAACCAGCCGTTCGGGTTTCACCAGGACAACCGTGAACACATTCCACTGGTGGGCGATTGGAACGGCGACGGCCGCGACAGTATTGCCGCGTTCTGTCGTGGTTGGTGGTCTGTCGACTTCGATGGCCAAGGGGAACTTGCCGAACTTACTTTCGCGTTTGGTGGCCCGCACACGACTCCTGTGGTCGGCGATTGGAACGGAGATGGGTGCGACGATTTCGGCGTCTTCGACACCGATGGCAACTGGCAGCTTAGATTTAGCTCGCAGAGCAACGAGAACCGACCGACGGAAACCGTGAAGCTGGGCCGGCGTGATTCGATGCCACTTGTATTCGACTTTGACGGCAACGGAACGGATGATGTGGGCACGCTGGAAACAGACGGCAGCATACTAGTTGATCTTCAACTTTCAGGTGATCCGCCGGAGTATCGTGGTCGCTGGGAGGATTGCGCGGCCGGAACTGAGATGAGGCTGGAGCCTGTCAGCCAGGCAGGCAATACCGCAGCGACAGCGCAGCCGCTGGTTTGTCGGATTCCTGGGCGAGTCGTCGATCAAGCGCGTGATCGCAAGCTACTTAGGTGGGATAGCAGCACTAGTGTCAGTGGAATCACGTACACGCCTGATGGCAAGCGAATGGCGATCGCTTACGAGAGTGATAGCCGCATCCGCCTTTGCGAGGCGGCCAGTGGTCGCGAGATCCAAGTTCTGTACGGACATCTCGATGGCGTGCAACAGCTCAGCTTTTCCAACGACGGACGAACGCTCGCTAGCGCGGCCTTGGATGGCACTGTAAGGCTTTGGGACGTCGATTCGGGCCAGGCGAGGCAAGTGTTCGCGGACCATCAGTTGACCGCGTTGTGCGTGACCTATTCGCCTGACGGACGGTTGCTAGCCAGTGGCGGTGGCGACAAGACCATTGTCTTGCGAGACACCATAAACAACCAGATCCTGCGACGTTTCCGAAAACATCGCCGCAATGTAAGGGATCTGGCTTTCTCTCCGGATGGCCGGATGTTGGCGTCGGCCGGCGACGACAGTCTGATCATGTTGTGGGAGGTTCATACTGGGAAATTACTGGCGACGCTCAGCGGACACAGCGCGTCGGTCCTGGCTTTGGCATTCTCGCCGGATGGCCGGAATTTGGTAAGCGGCTCGCACGATCGCACCGCGCGCGTCTGGGAAGTTGCCACCGGCCAAACGACTGTTGAGCTCTTGAGACATGGCGGTCCGGTGACAGACGTCAGCTTCAGTCCGGATGGGCAAACGCTGGTGACGTTGAGCTGGAACGACCGGCCCGGCGACAGTGTTCCGGGAGAACTGCATCTTTGGTCTGGCCGCCCCGTTCAGTGGCAAAGTGGCAAATAGCTTCGCCGAAATTCATTAATCCTGAACAAATCCAACCAACGGCAGAATCGCAGCACGAAACGGACTTTGGAGCATGGCGAGGCGGCGGGTTTACCAGACTTTCATCAAGGCCTTGATATCCAGGGCCTCCATGGAACTGTGCACGCACCGCTGGCATCGGCCATTGAGGTGCGCAGAGTACCGATTGCCGAGTTAGGTGGTGATATTCCCACATTGCAAGGGCGTCTGCGGGCGATCCAGCCCTATGCAATTGCCAATGGCTTTGTGGGTGGCTACCCCAGCTATATTGACGACCCCGACGGGCAATCCATCAGCGTGGTGCTGCTGAAGCCCAAGGCTGCCAAACTGCTAGAGGTGCGTGCGGAGGCACTTCGCTGAATTGTGGCAAATCAATCGCCTACGTTGTCCGAATTCTGCCTCGTCGCGTGTGTTGATGTCGAGCCCCAAGCACGGTCGGCTCGGCTTGCATGCTCGCTATCGCGGCGTGCGTCAGCGCAGTTTCCAGCATCCAAGGTGAGTTCGCCTGCTGACACTCGAAGTCGCACAACTTCAGAGGACCGGAACAGCGACGTTTTGAATCGCTTTGCTGGGATGCAGGATTGAGGGACTGACCTGCAGTTGTGGTGGTGGTGGTGGCCCAGCATTTTTTGCAATTCCGGCGACGACTTCTACGAGGGGTCGGGCACCCGCGCCGGGCGCCACCCCCTCCGGAAGGACCCACCGCATTGCTTTTACAGTAAAGGACCTACGGCGATATCGCACAGAATCGCCCGAGCGGCCTATTTGCCTGAAATACCCACGCAACAGCGTCGAAACGCCGCCGAAAGTGCTCCAAAACAGGGCCGAAATGGCGTGTGAACAACCCAGAAACAGCGCTCGACTGTGCGAAGTCATCATTGATCACCTCCCTGTCCTGCGGGAGGTACGCGCTCCGACTCATGTGGATCAGCCCTCCGTGCCGCTGCCGTTGCAATGTGGTGGACCGTTGCACGCTCCAGGTCTGTGAGCAGGTGCCAAATCGGTCCCAAGTCTGTACTGTTGGAAAGTGCGCCGGAATATGCGCCGCCCTCAGCAAGATGCGCAGCGATAGCCGCAGAATCGCAGACTGGTTCGAGTCCTACCGGGGGAGCTTTTTGGTTCCTCAGCGGAACCCTCTCTTCGGTCAGCGGCCCCCGGCAGCGGAGAATCGCTTTCCACCGGCAAAAAGCTCGTCGACGCCCGTTGGGATCGGGAGTCGAGCGACGCTTTGAAGTGTGTCGAGGGGCAATGTCGGTCCAGCTGCGTCTCTGCCTCGAGAGGGGCTCGCTCTGCAATTGCCGCGTTCGTTTCATCTAATTCGGCAATCTCGTTGTCTGCGTCGACCGCGAAGACAAGGTGAGCTGGAACCCGGATGCTGCGTGATGCTCGACGCGAACTTCATCGCGGCAGCCGGTCACTTCCCCACTTCACCGTCTCTTTGGGTGACTCCATTCGCGGCTCGCGAACGTCTTTTCCTCAGCTTTCCATCGCTTCCGGCTACACCTTTGCGGCCTTGAGGTCGCCACCTGTTGACGAGACACCGATATCCAATATATTGGATTTAACCCCAACCTTCCGGGCGATGCACATGACTGAAATTAAGCCGATCAAGCGGGCCCTCATGCGCGACGAAGTGTACGACCTCCTCTTGAAATGGGTGGTCGAGCTTCGATTGGAGCCCGGCGCAAAGCTTCGCGACGGGCATCTGGCCGATCAGTTGGGCGTCAGCCGCACGCCGGTTCGGGAGGCAATTCGTCGCCTGGAGGATCAAGGCTTTGTTGAGACGTCCGCAGCGTCCTGGACGCGAGTCGCCCGCATTGACACCGACGAGGCTCGACATCTCTATCCGATCATCAAAACGCTGGAGGAGTTAGCACTCGAAAGTGCATTTGGCGCGATTGACGATTCCACGATTCGCAGCATGGCGATGATCAATGACGAATTAAAACAAGCCGTCTCGGTTTCAGACTATCTCCAAGCTTCGGAGGCGGATTTTCGCTTTCACGATGCGTTCGTGGATCGATGCGAGAACCTCGAGCTTAAGAAGCTCCTGTCGGCACTCAAACTGAGGATCCGACGGATCGAAAACGCATTCTTTCGAGACTCATCGCGGGCCGCGGACTCAGTCTGGGAACATGCACAGTTGGTCAACGCTCTGCTGGAGCGCAACCTGGCCACGGCAAAATCGGCCCTCTCGCGGAATTGGGATGAGAGCTTGAAACGATTGCTCGCGTCCGGCTGAAACTGGCATTCCTGGCGGGATCAAAAGATGGACTCGACGATCAGGTTGCTGGCCGAGCTAGTTGCAATTGATTCGGTGAATCCTTCGCTCGTCTCTGGCGGCGCTGGCGAGGAGAGAATCGCGCGTGCCATTGCTGCCCAGATGCGAGCCAGTGGTCTCGAAGTTGAGGTGACCGACGCCGCGCCGGGCCGCCCGAATGTGGTTGGCGTGCTTGAGGGGCGCGCGCCGGGGCGCACGCTGATGCTGTGCGGTCACATGGACACGGTGGGCGTCGCCGGAATGCAATCGCCCTTCGATCCAATCGTACGAGATGGCTGCTTGTACGGTCGCGGTGCTCTGGATATGAAGGGCGGCGTGGCCGCGATGATCGCCGCCGCCGGGGTGCTTGCTCAGGAGGGAGGCCTGGCCTCCGGTCGGTTGATTGTTGCGGCGGTCGCCGACGAGGAATGCGCCAGCCTAGGCGCTGAGTCGCTGGTCCGCCGCTGGCGCGCCGATGCAGCCGTTGTCACTGAGCCAACCGGCCTGGAGATCGCTGCCGCGCACAAGGGATTCTCCTGGGTTGAGATTACGACAGTCGGACGCGCCGCTCATGGCAGTCGGCCGCGCGAAGGACGTGACGCCATTGTCCTGATGGGTCGAGTGCTGGCCAGCCTGGAAGCGTTGGATCGCCAGTTGCAGTCTCGTCCCCCGCATCCTTTGCTGGGAACCGCTTCGCTGCACGCCTCTTTGATCGACGGGGGGCGCGAACTGAGCACGTATCCCGACGGGTGCGTTCTGAAGATGGAGCGGCGCACGATTTGTGGAGAGGCGACGGACGTTGCCTTGACCGAAGTCGAAGCGATTTTGACGAGGCTGAAGGACGACGATCCCGAATTCGAGGCCAACGCCAGCTTCATATTCGGGCGGCCGCCCTACGAGATTGCGGCAGCCCACGAACTCCTGAAGCTCCTTGAAACGACGTTAAGTCACCGAAATCCAGGCCTCGCCACAGGCAGGTCCTGTGCGACGTTTTGGTGCGACGCGGCCATCCTGGGACACGCTGGGATTCCCACGCTGATTTTCGGCCCCGGCGGGGATGGACTTCATGGATTGGAAGAGTACGTGCGCGTGGATGATGTTCTCATCTGCCGTGACGCGCTCGTTGACTTGGCTCGATTGTACTGCGTCTGAGAGCTATGCCGAAGCAGGTCGTCAACGTCATCACCAGCCGATTTCGCAAGAGAACAGAGACGAATGCATGACACGAGCGAGATGGACTCGCTGGCGATTTCAAGGATGACCCCACAGGCCAAAGCCACCAGGGATTACACCTACTACAAGGAGACACCGCATGAGACGACTTCATCAATCTCAAACCCTTGGTCTTGGAGTCGCGTTGTGCTTATGCTCAGCGATTGCCACGGCGGCAGAACCGACGGATCCGGCTAAGGACGGTTTGGCTCGACGATCACCTCGCAACGTTGCCATTTTCGCGTTTCAGGGAATGGAGCTTCTCGATTTCGCCGGCCCTGGTGAAGTCTTCCAGGCCGCGGGTCCCAAGTTCAATGTCTATACAGTCGCTGAATCGACCGAACCAATCGTGAGTCAGGGTTTCGTTAAGATCGTGCCTGAGTACTCAATCCACAACTGTCCTAAGCCGGATCTGCTCGTCATTCCAGGAGGCGCCACGACGGCCACGCTGAAAAACCCAGATGTGATTGCTTGGGTGAAACGTGTCTCGGGAGAAGCCGAGATTACCATGTCCGTCTGTACCGGCGCCTTCATCCTGGCAAAGGCGGGCTTGCTCGACGGCCAAGAGGCCACAACGCACTGGTTTCATCTGACACGACTCGGCAAAACCGCACCAAACATACAAGTGCGGAGTAACGTGCGGTTCGTCGACGCGGGAAAAATCGTCACCACGGCTGGCGTATCCGCCGGCATTGATGGCTCGCTTCACATAGTCGACCGCCTGCTCGGCCACAGCACTGCGGTCCGGGTCGCCAAAGGAATGGAATACAAATGGGACGAAGCAAGTGCTCCAAACGACGCGGCGAGTAAGACGGACGTAAGGCCAAGCCAAGATTGAACGTTGTCCGCCAAGCCGGACACGCGGTTACCGCCGCTTGCGCAGAGCGGGCAGACCCGGAAATAAAACGTCCGCCGCGTTCTCAATCGCTTCGGCCGAAACACGAACAGGCCGAAAAGGGCGAGAGCGCCGAGCAGGTGGGTGACTCTCCGGCGGCTGATCTCGACCGTTCCTCACGCCAGAACTCTCGCGCCCTCTCTTCAACCTAGTCCGTCGGCCTAACGACTAGCGTCCAGTTGACCGCTCTTTGTTGTACTGTGTTGGTTTTCTAGCCGGGCCGCCGCACGAATGCGATCCACTTACCATCCGGCGAGATGGCCGGGTCGCGGTTCATGTCCGACTGATTCGCAACTAAGCGAGGCTCGGCGTCGCCTTCCACGTCGAGCGCATGAATCTTCGAATCGATGGTAAATATCAACTGTTTGTCGTCGGGCGACCAAGTGACATGACCACCGACCATGCCGGGCCGACTGTATCGAGGTTTGATGGCCTCGCTCGGTTCGTCCGCATTAATGATGTAAAGCTCGCGCGGGCCGCCGTCGGCCGTCCGCGTGAACAACGCCAGTCGCTTGCCATCGCGCGACCAATCGAAAGATCCGGGACGCTGAACGAAGATTCCCTCGCAAAGCGAATACTGTTCCCCCAGTTCGAGATCAAGCACCCGCAGCGTATTCCCATCGCAGAACGCAATTCGAGTGGCGTCGCGCGACCATCGCGGCCAGGCGCCATCGGCCAGCCGAGTCCGACCGCTGCCGTCGACGTTCTGCACAAAGATCGCCGACGTGTTTGAGTCGTCGCCGTCCAGTACCAACTGTTTGTCGTCCGGCGACCAATCGGGATGACCCAGCGTCGCGACTTCCTTGAGTTCCGTGCCGTCGACTTTCACGATATAGGACCTGCGCGTACCACTCTCGTCAATCGCCTCGAACGCCAGTCGCTCGCCGTCGTGGCTCCAGCGCGGCGACGAATGAGACACAGCCAGCTCAACGGAAGCCACCTCCCGCTGGCCGCCACCATCGGCCCTCATCACATAGATGCCCGTCTCGGCGGCCGCCGTCTGAGATGCAATCACACACCAGCACGCGACCAACGCAATACCAAGTCTCGACGACCGTAGTGCAACTTGACGCATGGCAATAATCCCCATTTAACCCGCCTCTCCGGCCAGTAAACCCGAGCCAGCCTAATTTCCTGCGCTCGTTCCCGTCAACTTTATAAATCCACGATGTCCCGTACGCTACTTGGGGCGGCTCCACGATCTCCGTTTCGAATGCAATCGACCGAATTCAGCGCTTCGCACCCGTAACGTCTGGGATCGACGCCTTTCGCTTGCTCGGCGCACAACCTAACACGAAGGACGCGGCCCACGCCGATCGCGGTGCTCTCGCGTTCGCACTTTGGGCGACGGATTGCGTTCCCGCGGTGCTTCTCAAGCCGGATAAGCGGTCAGCGCCGCTTGCGCAGCACGCGAGTTGCCAGGGCCGCGCAACCGAACAAGGCAAGGATCACGCTGGACGGCTCCGGGATCGAACGGAAGTGATCGAGCACCTCGGCCTGGGACAAGGACCGGTTGTAGACCACGATTTCATCGACCACGGCAAACGGCGACTCGGCCATGTTGTCGCCGAATTGGTAGCGCGACAGCGCGATCGTTGAGCTGTTGGCGCCAACCAGCGAGCCGTTGGCGTAGAGCTGCATCTCGGCCGCTGTTTTGACGTAGACCAGGTGAATGAACTCGTCCTGCGGACTGAAGTAGCCCGGAGAGAACACTCGGTCGGCCACGAAGGACTGCGTGTAACCCACCTGGCCCGTGTTGGGATACTGCTCCAGCTTGAGGTGCGTACCGAAGGGGTCGAGGTGTGCCCCGCGGAGCAGTTCGGACGAAGTTTTCGCTCCGGTCCGCTTGAGGATGAACTCGGCCGACCAGTCGCCGGCGAGGCTGCCACCATTGAACACGATGTTGTCCTGATCGCCGTCGAATCGGGCGGCGCCTCCGACGAGGCCGGGCACGTCTTGAGTCGGGGCATGAACTCCTGTTCCATACGTTCCGTGTAGCCCCTCGGAACCGTGATCGATGGCGGTCGGACCTGTCTCGTCCAGGCGATACCAGTTCAACGGATTGCTGGCTGCGATGGTGCTGTTCCAGTCAGCACGCAAGTTGGTTGCCGCGCAAGTGCACAGTAGCACAGCGCAAAGTAGGCCGGCGGGCAGGTGAAGTCTCATGAGCAACTCCTCAAAAGCAGTGTCAACGAGTGCTAAAGCCAATACTCATACCGCGCGCACGAATTGGCTCACTAGCGACTCCGACTACGCCTATTGAGGATTGCTCACGAGCATCTGCAAGAAATGGATAGTTGACCGAACGTTGCCAGCATAATCCGTCGCGAAGCGGTAATCCAGCTCCGATCGGTGCAGCTCCTTGGAATTACTGTTTCGCAGAGGCTACACAACTTGTTTGTTGCCAGCAAGCATTTGTGCGCCCCCTAAGCGCGAAATGGTTGGACCTCTGGCCCACGTCGATTAGGATGCGCAGCCGGATTGCTCGCGCGGGTTTCCGATTGACCGCCTTCACGCGAACTTTGCAGGAGGTGAGCCATGCGTCTTTGCTCGGCGGCGGCGCTACTGTGTCTCGTCTTGTTTGGCGGTGCTTGGGCCGAGGAGCCGGTGCGCCCGTCGGCGATCTTCGTCATGAAGGCCGACGGCAGCGAGGTGCGGAAGGTGGCCGAGGTGAAAGGCTACGCCGAGCACGGCTCGCCGCGCTGGTCGCACGACGGCAAACAGTTGGCCTTTGATGCCAGCAGGGTACCCGACGGCGTGCGCGCCTGCTTTGTCGTCGGCGCAGACGGAGCCGGTCTTCGCGAGGTTGCCAAAGGAAGATTCCCCGACTGGTCACCCGATGACAAACAGCTTGCGTTTCACAACACGAATGCCGAAGGGACCGCAGAGGTGTTCGTGCAGAACCTTGATGGCCAGGGGCTGGTGAAAATCGCCGCCGGGAGCTCCCCTCGCTGGTCGGCCGACGGCAGCTCGCTGGTCTACTCCGATCAAAACATGCTGCACGCGGTGGATTTGCTGACGGGCGAGCAGAACAAGCTGCTATCCGAGCCGCAAGAAGTCTGCGAGGGCTTCGCCTGGTCTCCGGGTGGCAATCAGGTTGCCGTGGTCGTTCAGCCGCCGGCTTACGCACCACGACGACTGCTGCTGGTGGATCCGGCCAGTTCCAAGGCAGCGCTCGACCCGCGGCCAAAAGGTAAGCTAGGCGGCTCGGTCTCTTATTCCTCGGACGGCAAGCTGCTGGCCTACAGCGAGGCGGGGGAGATTCTCACGATTGAAGTCGCGGGCGAGGCGCAACCAAACAAGATTGCCGGCCAGCAAGGCGAGAATTGGGATCCGGCCATTTCGCCCGATGGGCAGTGGATTGCCTTTACCAGCTCGGGCCGCCTGGACTCAGGACCGGCAAGGATGGCCGTCACCGGCCGAGAGAAAACTCTGCAGGAACTACGGCGGCACGAGAAGCGATCGATCGTGTGGAGTGTCGACTTCACGCCCGACGGCAGGCAGGTGGTATTGGGAGGAGCGAATAACACCGGAGTGCAGGTGTGGGACCTGGCCACCGGTGAGACGCGCGACCTGGGCGGCAAAGGCATGCTGGTGCAGATGTTTCCCGACGGCCGGCGGTTTGCCACCTCATGGACCTTTCGAAACGCCCACGTGATCGACGTGGAGTCGGGCGACGTCCTGCGAGAGATCGATAACGTCAGCCGCATCTGGGCGTTTGGCGTTTCGTCGGACGGTCGCAAGCTGCTGACCGGCGGACTCGACAAGATAATTCGCATCTGGGACGCCGACTCGGGCGAAACACTGCTCTCGATGGAGGCTCAGCCCGACTACATTTTGCGGGCCGCGTTTTCGCCGGACGGTAAAGAGGTGATTACGGTTGGCCACGATCATACGCTTCGCACGTTCGACACGACGACCGGCAAGGAGCGATTGAACGTGGGGCATCCGGCGGCCGTCTGGGGCTTGGCGGTATCGGCCGACGGGCGACATATTCTGACCGGCACCGGCGGCAGTTTGACCGGCAGCCTGACGGGTCTCAATCTTGCCGAGGGCGACGACAATGTGCTGCGGATGTGGGATCGAGAGTCCGGTAAACTGGTGCGCGAGATGAAAGGTCACACCGGAGGCGTTTTCTGCATCGACGTTTCGCCCGACGGGCAATTGGCTGCCACCGGCAGTTCGGATGGCACGCTGCGCTTGTGGGATCTCTCGACTGGTGAAGAGCGGAGCAAGATGGGGCCGGGCAAGGGAATCGTGGCTTGCGTACGCTTCTCGCCGGACAGCCAACTGATCGTGGCCGGCGGCGGCGTAGCGCGGATCCAGGGTGAAATGATCGAGTTCCCGACCGAGCAGATCCGCGTGTACAAGATCCTGGACGCCGGGCAAGAGGAGCCGCGAAAGCAGCCGCACGGAGAAGCACAAAAGATTGAAGCTCCGAGCGAGTGAGCCAGAACGGCGTGAGCGTGCGACTCTCGCTGGGGTGCGCTGTCGGCGGGCGCTCACCAGGGCTTACGAATGGTTCCGCTGCCCGGCCGCCGGTTCGAAGAAGACCCCCTGCCCGACGGCGAGCCGGCCGCGTCTGGTGACCGCGCCGTAGACGCCGGCTTTGTTGTCGCGCTCGCGCACGATCGCGCTGAGTACCTCGGCATGTGGACGTGCCGAATCCGGATCGAAGTTGACCATGGAACAGCGCTCGTCGCGATGGGTGATGGTGATGCTGGCAGCATCGCCGGCGTCTCCAAATGAGAGCACGCCTCCCACCCAGTCGTCCTCCTCAAAGGGGACTGCTTGCAGTGACGCGATCAGGATGTTCGGGCGGAATCTGCGGACGTCCGGGGGCTGCGCCGCGAGCCGACCGAATTCGCCGATCGTGGCGGAAGTGATCAGCGAGATGCTCGCCTCGTCAAAGATGCCCCGATCGAGGTGCGTCATCTCGACCGGCGAACCATGCCGGCGACCGACCTCGAGTGCCAATTCCTGGCTGAACACCGCCAGTTCTTCTCCTTCCGGGGTGCGCACGTGCGTCGGCAGGTTTCCATCGACGGCGGTTCCCTGGCGCTGCGGAGCAAACAGAATCAGCTCCGGCAACTTGGAGGCGGTCAGCCAGGGAAATCCACTGCGATCATCAATCCGGCGCAGCCCCAATCGCCGGTCGCCCTTGAGACCGTGCCAGCCCAGATCGGCGGCCTCGAGAAGTTCACCGCTCATGGATTTGACCGGATACCGGAAGAGCGCCTCGACTTCACCAACTCTGATCGGCATGTCGATTTGGTCCGCTCAAATTGCATTCAGACGGAGACGTGGATCATCTACAAACTAGTCTTCGATAAGGCGGTAGACCCGCACCTGTTCGTCGCGGTAGCGACGGATGGGCTGGCCGGCGGAGCGGTTTTCTCCGCCGCCGGCAAGGATGTGCGTGCCATCGGGCGTGATCGCCAACGCGTAGATCGTGCCCTGACCTTTGATGGAAGTCAGCTCGCCGCCTGTGGAGACATCCCACACGCGGAGCGTGGCGTCCCAACTGCCGCTGATGACCGAGCGACCGTCGGGGGAAAAAATGAGCGAATAGATCACGTCGTTGTGACCCTTCAGCTCGCGCACCAGCTCGCCGCTGGCCGAGTCCCACAGGCGAATCACGTTCTCCTTCGCCTCCTTCATCTTGTGCAGAATCGGGCTATCGAAGGTATGGCCGCCGGTGCCCGTGGCGATCAGGCGACCATCGGGCGAGATGGCCAGCCCCCAGGCCACCTCCGGATGCTTGAGCGCCAGTCGCTCTTCCGCGGTTTCCGCATTCCACACGCGAACGTACTCATCCTGCCCACTGGAGACAGCCTCCAGGCCGCCGGGCAAGAAGCCGACCCGGGTGAGTGGGGCCTGGTGCTTCTCGAAAGTGCAGATGCGTTTGCCGCTGGCCACGTCGAATACGTACGCCTGCTTGTCGATCGTGCCGGCGACAACTCGTTTGCCATCGGGCGAGAACCGGACGTGCGAGCACATGACCCCGACGAAAATATCACGGATGGGTTTGCCCGTGTTGAGATCGCCCAGCGCGATCTTCACCAGCGGCCCCGATTGGGCAATGGTGTGGCCATCAGGCGACATGGCGACCCATTCGCCGCGCAGCGCCGCCAGACTCGACTCATCGGTGTTCCAGTCCCAAATTTCCAAGTCTCGTTTGCCGCCGAGCAGCGCCTTGCGGCCATCGAGCGTGAGGTCCAGTCCATAAACCACCGCCCCGCGCGTGTGACGCCGGACTTCTTCCAACCGTACGATGCGTGCTCGCGACGGCGGCGCCGGAGCCGACGGCGCGAGTGCGGGTGTTTTTCGCGTGCTGGCGAAAGCCAGCCACTCGCCATTGCCCGACCAGGCCGGCGCGCTGTTACGACCTTGTTGCTCGGGAACCAATTGGGGCGCGCCGCTGCCGTCGGCGCTGAGCAGGTGAATCTTCCCAGCCAGCGCAATCGCCAACCGCCTGCCGTCAGGTGACCAGGCCAGATAGCCACCGAGGTCGCCCGAGAGGAGCTTGTGTTGCTTAGCGCTGTCGGCCACATCGACGATCCAGAGTTCCTCTTCATCGCCACCGCCGAGGACAAACGCCAGGCGGCTTCCATCGGGCGACCAGTCGAATCCGGGCAAGACGCCGGCCGGCACTTCAAGCTTGCGTCGCGTGCCATCGACGAGGTCGATGATCACGAGGGCCTCACCATCGAGCGCGGCCAGTGCGCCCCCGATGGGCGACCAGCGTGGCGCGCGGCCCACCTCGGACAGCGCCAATCGTCCACGCCCATCCGCGTTCTGCACCCAGAGTCCCTGCCCTGTTGCTGGCTGTTCACCCAACTCGAATGCCAGTTGCTTGTCGTCGGGCGACCAATCGGCCAGCGAGCCAGGGCCCAAAGGGCGCACGGCAGCACCATCCGCGCCGACGATGTAGATGCGGCGATCTTTGGATTCGGCATGCATGGCGTCGAAGGCCAAGAGCTTCGCGTCGTGCGACCAGCGGGGCGAACCAAGGACGGGATAGTCGTCGATCTCGGCGACGCGGCGGACCTCGCTGCCATCGAGCTTCATAACGAAAATCGCGGCAGGTTCGTCCGCGGCGCAGTCGACCGCAGTATGCCACGGAGCGACACAGAACAACGCCAGCAACCGTACTGACATGCATACTGCAAACGCGAGTCGAGTCACGGCATCTACCTCCGGATCGGTTGGCTCTCAAGTCGGTTCGCGGAACCTGCTTGTTATAGCATAGGGCGAAGGACAATTCAGATCTGCTCAGGCCGGCGCAGAATTGGAGAGACTAACAAGGAGGCACGAAAGATGTCTACCTCGCGGCTGGCAATTGCTTGACGCGTTGCGACAGACCATCGACAATCGCAGCAGCAACCCCCTGGGCCGCGCGGCGACAGCAATGCTGTACCCCCATCTTGCACCGGAGAGCCGACAATGTCGCACTCGTGTATTTTTGATCGCGGGCGCAAGCAGGACGCAGCGACGCGGGCCATCCGCCGCCGGTTGATCGTCGTGTTGTTACTCGCGGCGTGCATCTCATGGGCAGATGTGCGAGGCGAAGAGAGCGAGCAGCAGCCAACGCACTCGCTGTTCGTCATGGATCGTGATGGGACGAACGTGCGGCATCTGGTGCACGTCGACGGATTCGCCACGCTGGGTTCGCCACGCTGGTCTCACGACGGCAAGCGATTGGTGTTCGACGGTCGCACGGCGGAATCCGAACAGGCGCAATTGTTCGACGTGGCAGCGGATGGCAGCGGGCTGCGCGAAATCGGCCCTGGCATGCTGCCGGATTGGTCTGCGGACGACAAGCAGTATGCCTTCACCGCCAGCGGCAACGATTCAACCAGGCTGGGAGTCTACGTACAGAATGTCGACGGTCGCGGAAGGCAATTTTTGGCCGCGGGAACGGCGCCCCGCTGGTCGCCTGATGGAAGCTCGATTGCGTTTCAGTCAGCGGGCCTGAAACTCCTCGACCTGATTGACGCCTCGACCCGAGCCATCCTGCCGCTCGACGAGAAGATCCGAGGTATCGCGAGCGGGTTCGACTGGTCGCCCGACGCGACTCGACTGGCGGTTGTGCTGGAGGGTGCGGGTCAAGCCAGGGAACTCGCGATCGTGTCCGCCGATGGAAGCGGGTTGCGGTCCCGCTGGAACGGACCCGTTGACGATGTCGCCTGGTCGCCCGATGGAAAGATACTGGCAGCCACGATTCGTACAACACCCGGAGAGCGTCGCATCCATCTGCTTTCGATCGAAGGCGATGAACCGCCGGCGGGCATTCCGCACCAGTCGGGAGACAACCTGGCGGCGGCCTGGTCGCCCGACGGCAAGCAACTCGCGTTTGCCAGTTCTCGCAGCGACATTCCCCGGCGCAGCACGGCTTTGGCAACCGACGGGGCCAGGCTCGAACTGGTACGCTCACACGACAAAGGCGGAACCGTGTACAGCGTCGGCCTGACACCCGACGGCCGCAAAGCATTCATTGGCGGAGACATGTCCAATCGGGGCGTGGTGGTGTGGGACACAACCAGCGGCGACGAGCTGCGGCGGATTCAGATGCCCGGCGTCTTCGTGGCGGTTTCGCCAGATGGGCGGCACGCGGCGGCTTCGCCGTTCATTGGCGGCAACGTAAAGTACGTCGATCTCGAAGATGGATCGACCATTCGCGACTTCGCTCACGGAGCCATGGTCACGTGCCTGGACTTTTCGGGAGATGGCTCGCGCATCGTCACTTCCGGCGCGGACAAGGCGGTCTGCACATTCGATGTCGCCAGCGGCGATCGACTCGCCCGAATCGAGCACGCGGACGACCTCAAGCGCGTGGCGTTCTCGCCGGATGGCAAACGGATTGCCGTAACCTGCGCCGACCGGAAGCTGCATTTGTGGAATGCCGAGACCGGCGAGAAGGTGCGCGAGATGGAACATCCGGCGTGTCCCTGGGGCGTGGCGTTTTCTCCCGACGGGACGCAGGTGATGACCGGCACCGGGGGCGTGCTGACGGGCAAGCCGTCGGACTTGATGATCCAGCCTGAGGAGGACAATACGCTGCGAATCTGGGGCGTTGAGTCCGGCAAACTCGTGCGCGAGATGCGAGGCCATACACACACGATTTCGAGCATTGCGTACGCACCCAACGGGCGGCGTGCCGTGACCGCAAGCTTCGATAGATCGGTACGCTTGTGGGATGTCGCGGCGGGCAAGGAACTTGGCCGCATCGACGGCCAGGGCTGGTGCACCGAAGCGGCATTTTCATCCGATGGAGCGTTAATCCTGGTGAGCGGCGGCGCCGAGAAGAATTTCGACGAGCGCAAGTGGTACGAATATCCTGACGAGCGCGTGCGGCTGTACCGGGTGGTGAACTCGCAAGAGACTCCGAACTAACTCGCATTGTGTCGTGCGAACCCTGGAGAGCGCATGCCGGAAGAACACTCATGTTGACAGACACGACCTACTTTCGACGATCTTCGCGAGGTCGGCTTGCACTGTGCCTGCTAGCCGCGGACGGTGTATGTGATGCGAGAGGATGGCAGCGAGGTGCGCAAACTTCCTGGAAGACTCGGACGATTGATGTCCAAGGAAGCGGTCACGCTCGCGACGTGCCCGGTCAGAAGGGAAAGAATCGCGAACCGGACTGTTCGCCAGACGGCAAGTGGATCGTGTTTACCAGCGATCGTGGCGAACCGTAAGCCCGCCGTGTTGTGAAGGGAGCAATGAACTGATGATGAACAAGCTGCCACGGCGAGTTAAGGCTTTCTGCTTCGGGCGAATTGTGCTGCTGTTCGCTTTGCTAACGGCGAGCGCGCTGGCTGCCGACGAACGCCCCTGGGCGATCTTTGTGGTGCGGCCCGATGGCAGTGACATTCGCAAGGTCGTGCAGGTGGAGAATTGCGGCGAACATGCTTCGCCCCGCTGGTCGCACGACGGCACCCAAATTGCCTTCAACGCCAGCCCCGGCGGCTGGAGCGCGAATGAAATCTACGCGGTCAACTTTGACGGCAGCGGCCTGCGCAAGCTGGGCCAGCACGTCCGTGCCGACTGGTCGCCGGACGACAAGCAAATCGTCTTCGACTATTACCCGCGCGGCAGCACGCCTGAAGTGTACGTGCAGGACTTGGATGGCCAGGGTCGCACGTTGATCACGGCCGGCAAGAGCCCGCGCTGGTCGCCTGACGGGAGCTTGATTGCCGTTTCCGATCGGAGCACGAACGTCTTCTTGATCGACCTCTTGAGTGGTGAAACGCGGAATCTGTTCGATCAGCCCGTGCTCGAGGTGTTTGACGGGTTTTGCTGGTCGCGCGACGGCAGTCGACTGGCCGTCGTGGTGCGGCGCCGTAAAGGGGAACGGCGGCATTGCCTGATCGTCAACGCCGCGGGCGAAAGCCAGGGCGTGGTGAAGCGCGTTGAGGGGGAGATGGGAGGCTACGTCTCGTTCTCGCCGGACGGCACAAAGCTCGTCTACAGCGATGGATTAATGTTACGAATTGTCGAGGTGGAGGGCACCAAACGCTTCCAACTGATGCCTGGGCAAAAAGGCAAGGCCAAACACCCGGACTGGTCGCCGGATGGCGCGTGGATCGTGTTTTCGAGCGACCGCGAGATGAATTAGCTGCAGGACGTGAATCTGCCCGACCCCTCCGCCTGTTGGGAACGAACAAATGGACGCAGTTGCGAGGTTTCCGGCCGCCGCTTTCCGACTCCGGTACGTCCGAGTGCTGGTGATGATATTGGCGTTCTGGGCAGTCAACTCGCTCCAGCTGAACCGGGTAGCCGCTCAGAATGCGGAGTGGGGAATCTACTTGATGCGGATCGACGGCAGCGACGTACGTCGACTAGCACAAGTCGACGGCTGCCAAGGGCACACTTGCCCACGCTGGTCGCGCGATGGGAAGCAGATCGTCTTTGATGCCACGGACGCGATGACTCGACAGACGTCAGTCTATATCGTCAATTCAGACGGTACCGGGCGAACACGGATCGGAGAAGGCGCTCGCGCCGCTTGGTCGCCCGACGACAAGCAACTTGCGATCGAGGTGCGGGGGGGACCTCGATCGGTTCAGGTGCAGAACCTCGACGGAACGGGGCGCACGCACATCGCCGTCGGCAGCAGTCCCTGCTGGTCTCCCGACGGCAGCAAGTTCGCATACTCCCATCAGAACAACATCCACGTGATCGACCTGGTCAGCGGCGACACTCGCACGCTGTTTGGCCGTCCGAAGGACACGATCTACTATGGCTTCTGCTGGTTTCCCGACGGAAAGCGATTGGCCGTCGTGGCACGGCCCGAGCCACGAAAGCCGAGGCAGCTTCTATACGTCAGCGATGCTGGGGAAGAGCACGGGCTGCATGTCCGGTTGACGGGCGAAATGGCGGGATGCATTTCGCTTTCGCCCGATGGCAAGAAACTGGCGCTGGACAGTTTTTACAAAGTGAATCTCTTGGATGTCGAGGGCACCAGTCGGCCAGTCGTAGTGCCGGGGCAGAACGGCTCGAACCGAGATCCAGCCTGGTCTCCTGATGGTGAATGGCTGGTGTTTACCAGCAGCCGCGATCCGTGAGGTGACAGGTGTCACGACCTGGCCGCGGCCGCTTCTTCCACGTCGATGAGTCCATCGCCGTTCGCGTCGAGCTTCTGAAACATCGCCGGCGTGCCGATGAATTCCTGCGGCGTCAGATCGGCGTCATTGTTGCGATCCATCTTGCGGAACCAAAGCGGGCCGCTCGACAGCGATTCGCTGGTCGAGATTGGCACGTGGCCGGCTTTCAGTTTCGCTTCGTCGGGCGGAGGATCGGCTCCGCGCACGATTTCGAACAGCAGCCGCTGGGGAATCTCGCTGCCGTTGAGCAGCCCATCCCCGTTCTTGTCCTCGATCGCGAGCACACCTGCCGCGGTTCGCAATTCACGCGGCGAAAGCACCCCGTTGACGTCGACGTCGAGCAGCGAGAAGAGATCCTGGCCGCGGTCGAAGACGTGGATCTGCAATCGGACCGCAGCGGCCGCCGACTGCTCCGCCAGGAAGCTGTTAAACTCGCCTTCGTTGACTTTCTGGTCGCCGTCGATGTCCATCGCCGCGAACGCCGCCGCTCCGATCTCGCTGGCCTGCGCTTCCTGGAGATCGACATACTCGTTGTCGTCACGATCGGTGACGGTGAAGCTATAGAGATCGGCCTGCTCTGGGTTGCGATTGTTGACCGTCAGATCGATCTCCACGTCTCCTAACTGGAGGTCGTAGCCGCGGAGCAGCTTCTGCCGCACCCGCCAACCATCTTCGACTTTGACGCATTGGCGATTTCCCCGGCGCTCTCGCGCGGACACCTGCCCCATGGAGATGGCCAGTTCGACGTCGGGCTCGCGCTGGGCAAACGCGGCCAGTTCTGCGCCGCTGAGTCGCTCGTCGCCATTTCTGTCGAGTGCGCTGGCAATCGATTCGGGGAGCGTCAACTCCTGGTCGCCCCCAGCGAGTGAGAGATTGCCATCGGCGTTGCGGTCGTATCGCTCCAGCAGACGCCGGGCCACTTCTTCGCCGGCTACGGCCCGGCCGAGCAACATGGCTGGTTGCTCCTGCGGCGTGCCGTACTCACCGCCGACGGGATCCGACGCGTCGGCAAGCGCGGCCGGATCGAGAATCAACTCAAAAGCCGTGACCACGCCATCGTCATTGAAGTCGCGCTGCTTGAGTTGTTGCTCGGCGGCGGCCAATTCCTCGGACGACAGTTGATGATCGCCATTGGTATCCAGCAGCGGGAACAGTGCCAGCCCCGCACTTCGCGAAATCAAGGCACGTCCATACAGGACGAAGGGCGGTTGTGATGCTTGAATCGATGAAGATAGCGTGGCCCTGTCGGGTTCCTGATCTGCCGGCGATTGGCCAGCCTTGGATGCTGGTTTCGCCGACCGCGCACTGCCACGCACGCCGCCGTCCATATCGCGGGCGATCAACCGGGCTTGCTCCGCGTTGACTCGCCCATCGCCGTCGCGATCCTGGGCATCGAACAATTCGCCGAACCGCTCCTGCCAGACTTCGCGAAACGGCTTGCCGTCGATCGTTACATGCAGCCGCAGCAATAGCGGACGAGTGGGGCCCAGCACGATCAGATCCTGCACGTCGGGCGAGGCGGAACTGCGCGCGGGCAGGCCTTCACCGCTCGTATCACGCAGCGGTCCGATTGCCAGGATTACGGCCAGCGGCAGAATCGCTCGACCCAAGGCGCGGTTCATCCGACGAGTTCCTGGATGGGCTGAGCGACCGGATCGACCAGTCGGATAGGCCGACCGACATTCGAGATATTCTGCTTGAGCGGATCGATCCCCAGCCCGGTGAGCACGGTCGCCAGCAGGTCGGGGACGCTGACGGGGCGATCTTCGACTTTCATGCCATCTTCGCCGGTGCGACCGATGACCTGGCCGGTTCGCAGTCCGCCGCCCGCCAACACGGTGGACCAGGCGCCAGGAAAATGATCGCGACCGCCGCTCTCATTGATCTGCGGTGTGCGACCGAACTCTCCCATCCAGAGAATCACGGTGCTGTCCAGCAGGCCGCGCGACTTCAGCTCAGTCATCAGCGTGGCCCAGCCGGCATCGAGAGTTGTGCTCAGTTCCTTGACGCCGGCGAAGTTATTGGTGTGCGTGTCCCAGCCGATGCCACCATCGCCTCCGTGGGTGACCTCGACGAAGGGGACGCCGCGCTCGATGAGGCGCCTGGCCAGCAGGCATCCCTGCCCGAACCGGTTGCGGCCATAAGCGTCGCGAACTTCGTCCGCTTCGTCATCCAGATCGAAGGCCTTGGCCGCATCGCTGCGCATCAGGCGCACAGCGCTTTCATATGCGGAACGGTAACCCAGGGCGGGAGGATCCGGGTGGGAGTCAATAAACCGGTTGTTGAGCGAGTTGAGAATACCGAGGCGTGCGGTCACCGCCTCGCGCGAGACGCCCGCGGGCGCACCCAGGTCATCGACGGTCAGACCATAGTCGCCGCTCGGGTTCTCATCGTCGCCGCTCGGCCGCGCTTCGCCCACGATGAGCGGCGCAAACTGCGAACCGAGAAAGCCGGGGGCATAAGCGGCCGGGTTGAGGTTCCGATAGGGGGCGACGCTGACAAAGTTTGGCAGCGCCGCGGCCGGATTGCCGAGTTCTTTGGACACCAAGGCGCCCAGCGTGGGATAGCTCACCGGCGGCTGCGGCAGGTAACCGTTTCGCAGCAGGTAGGAAGCTCGGCTGTGATCACCTTCTTTGGTGCTCATCGACCGCACAATCGCCAGGTGCTCGGCCAGTTGCGCGATTTTTGGCAAATGCTCAGAGATGCGAATGCCAGGTACCGAGGTGGCGACCTCCTTGAACTCGCCGCCGTTTTTGTGACCCGGCTTGAGATCGAACGTATCCAGTTGGCTGGGGCCGCCGTTCATCCACAGCAGGATGCAAGCGCGCGGGGCAAGCGGCTGCGCGGCCTGATCCGCCATTGCGCGCAGCCAGGGAAACGCGGAACCTCCGACCAGGCCGGCACAGGAGAGCCGCAACATGTCGCGGCGAGTGGGTTGCATGCCCGGCGAGCTGTGACGAAACGGCTTCATGCGAGGCCTCCTGCTGAGGTGAACTAACCATTAGTGGTTCAGTGCGAACTCGGCGCTGTTCAGAAGCGCCCAGAAAACGTCAGCCAGGGCTGGCTTGGTGTCGCCGGCCTCGACGTAGGTAACGAGTTCTTGGGACTCTTCGGCGGTTGGCGGCCGGCTGAGAGTCGCCATAAACAGCATTTCCACTTGCTGCGGAACTTCAAGGAACGGCGCCTCGGCAACCGCCAGCAGCGTCTCGCTCGACTCCAGATCGGTCGCATCGCTGATGAGCTTGCCGTTCATAAGTGCCAGGGCCTGCAGGATCGAAGTCTCCGCTTCGGTGCGGGGCACGGCCGAATCGGCAAACCGATTGCGGAAGGCGTCGGCCGCCGTGGCCATTTCGGGAATAGGTGCACCTGGTCGAGCCAGACGCCGCGGCTCGCGAAAGCCCGTAGCCTGGACGATGCTCTGGAACAGTTGGTCGGCGGTCATCCGGCGCACCGGCATACGCGCGAAGTGCGGCTGATCATCCTCCGCAGTTCCCGAGGCGCGACTGGTCAGGTGATACGCTCGACTTTGCGTGATGGCCCGAATCAGGTACTTCAGGTCGAAGCCGTGCAGGGTAAACTGCCGCGCCATTTCGTCGAGCAGTTCCGGGTTCGAAGGCGGATTGGCAGGATCCAGATCGTCGACCGGATCCACAAATCCTCGCCCGAGGAAATGGTCCCACAAGCGATTGACGCCGGCTTTGGCGAAGTAGGGGTTGTTCTTCTGCGTCATCCAGCCGGCCAGGAGTGCTCGCTTGGCAGCGCCCGAGGTCCAATCGGGCTGGGTTCCGTCGAGATAGGCGGGCTCAACCGTGATGTCGGTATCGGGAATCTGGATCGCGTTGGAGCTGCCAGTGCTGGCCTTGAGTGTTTCCACGCCCGGGGCCGGGGTGTCGAAGAATGCCGCCAGGGACCAGAACTCGCGCTGCTTCCAGTGCGAGAAAGGATGGTCGTGGCACTGCGCGCATTGAACCTGCACGCCGAGAAAAAAGCGACTGGCACTGGCCGCGATCTGTTCGCGTTTCAGTTCGTTGGCCTGAAAGAACGCGGCCGGTGTTGGCACAAACCGCTGTGCGGCCATCATGCCGGGTTGCATTGTCTGCTGATCCAGTGGCGCGGTAAGCAGTTCGCCGACGAGGCGGTCGTAGGGCATGTTGACCGTGAATCGCAACCGCAGCCAGGTTTGAAACTGCCGCAGCAACTGCTCGGACGCCACGTTCTCCGGAGTGCCCGAGAGCATCGAATTGCGCCAGGTGTTGGCGAAGTGCTGGGCGTGCGCGCCGCGGTGCAACAGTTCGTCCACCACGCGGGCGCGCTTGTCGGGCCGATCGTCGGCGAGAAAGGCCTGCAGTTCAGCCACCGACGGAATCTTGCCGACCAGATCGAGATGCGCGCGGCGCAGGTACTCTGCGTCGTCGGCGCGCGGAGCCGGCCGGACATTGGCCTTCTGCCAGCCGGCGGCTAGCTGCGCATCTATGAAGGCAGCCAACTCCTTTTCGTCCATGACTCGGCCGGACTCCGCCGCTGCCGGAGTGCTGGTCTCGACCGGAGTGACGCACGGTGAATCCGCGGCAAGGATTGACGCGGGTCGGGCGCCGATCGCAATGGCCAAAGCGATGATGGACATTCCACGACAGGCCAGCGCGCTATAGTGCGAGTTCCGCGTGCGGTGCATCCTCTTGTTCCTTGCGAATGCGAGCGGTCGAGACGGGGGCGCTGCCGCCTATTGTAGCACCCCGCCAAAGGTGTGCCAGTATCTGCACACGGGGGGACTTTTTTCTTTGCAAATTGGCCGGGCGGTGCTTCTAATCGGTGGTACGGAATCAAGTCGAAGTCCGCGAACTCGCCGCGGATTGGGGAGAGGGAGGTGTCAGCGTGGCGGCTCTCATCGGCGATCGCAGGCGTTCTCAGGCTGCGCCCAGGCTCCATCCGCTTCTGGCAGGAGTTGCGGGAGTGCTTCCGAGTGCCATTCAACTGAGTCCCATTCAACGACCGTGTCGCCATGGCCGATGGCTGTGTGCCTGGTTGACCTTGCTGGCGATCGTTCACGTCGTAGACGCCCACCGATCGAGCGCCCAGAGGTTCGTGTTTGCCGTCGATGGCCGCAACGTCCAAACGACCAACGGCAATGACAAGCCGGTGTCGGCCTTCAGCCTGCCGACGCAGTCGACGGCCGTTAAAGAGTCGATCGAGGACTTCCAGCGCTTCGTGGAGAACGAGGCCTGGGAGAATGCGTTTCAGTCGCTCGAGACAATCAACAGCAAGGCCACCGAGGGTTTCGTGGAACGGCCGGACGGTGTGCTGGTTCCCAGCCGGCTGTTGGTGCGGACGCTGCTGACCAGCATGCCCACGGCAGGCAAGAGCGCCTATCGCGTGTTCTACGACGCACAAGCAGCCGCCTTGTGGGAGAAAGCGAGCGGCGCGGCGGAAGTCGACATGCTGACGCAGATCGTTGAAAAGCACCTGATTAGTTCCTGGGGCGATCGAGCGGCCGACCGGCTGGGCGATTTGTACTTTGAACGCGGTGATCTGCATCGCGCCCAAGCCGCCTGGCAAACCGTGCTCAACTCATGCCCTGAGAGTGAGCTCTCGAAGGCGCAGCTGCTCATCAAGGTCGCCACGGCCATGACGCTGGCCGGCCACGCACACGAGTTGGGAGAGATCCAGCGCTCGATACAATCGCGCTACGCAGGCGACACCGTCACGGTGGCGGGGCGTTCGGCCAAAGCCGGTGACGAAATCGCACGGCTGTTGGCCGAGCAGCCGACTGCCGCGGCTCCGGTGGAAGTAGCAACTCTCGACGACTTGGAGCTGCCAGCTTCCGATGAACCGCTGTGGCAGTTCCGCTACCAGACCAGCGCGGCGACGAATAATCCCGGCAACAACATTCCTGGCAACAATAACGCTGGAAACCTGGCCCAGCCATTTCCGCTGATCAACGTTTATGGTCAGCCGCGAGCGAACGACTTTCGAATTCCAGTGGCGATCGATGGTCAGCGCGTGTTTCTCAACACCTTCGGCGTCGAGATGGCCTTTGAACTGGCGACCGGAAAAATGTTGTGGCGCACAGGAAGAATCCAGGACCTGAACTTCCAACAATCGCGCCAGGGAGCGCTGCCGGAACGTTACGCGGTCCTGGCATCCGGCAACCGGGTTTGGAGCGTGACGCGCGACCCCGGCCAACTGAGTCAGCAACCGCCGATGTTTACGCTCGTGGCGCGCGAGGCGGCGACCGGCAAGGAGTTGTTCAACAGCCGGCGAACGATGAGCACCTGGAGCATCGCGGGAATGCCCCTGCTCGCCAGTAGTCAGGGAAGTGTCGCCTCAGATGGGGGCGCGACACTAGCCGCTGCCGGCCAGGCGGCCGACGTAATTTACGTCGGCGCGTCCCGGACGAACAAGTCGGCCGAACTTTCGCTGCTGGAGATCGACGCGCAAAGCTACAAGCTCAAGCGGGACATCACGCTGGGAACGCACGCGGTCGATCCGAACCAGGTGTACTTCGACCGGACCTCCGAGCCGACGCTTGCGCTCGAGGGAAATCGGCTGTACGTCGACACGCATGCCGGCGCCCTGGTGGCGCTGCGTCCCGAGACGCTGTCCATTGACTGGGCCATCACGTACGAATCGCCCCCACCGCAGTCCGGCTACCCTTCGTCGATGTACCAGCCAGCTCAACTCGGCACGACCGGGCCGCTGGCAGCGGGTGGCCTGCTGTTTGCCAAAGGCATGCGCTCGCCCCGCCTGATCGCGCTCGATCCGGCTGGCCCGCGGCCCACCTGGCGCAGGCCCATTGGACTGCCCGCGCTGCTGGCCGGCGCGGACGACAAGCACCTGTATACGGGTGGCGAGGAGTTGGCCGCCTACGACCTGCAGACGCAAGAGCTGGTGTGGTCCACGCGGCTGCCGAGTTCGACAAGTTGGAGCGTGCCGGTGCTGACCAAGAGTCGCATCTACCAGTTCACGTCGCGGGGCATTTTCGAGGTCGACAAAAGAACGGGCGAGGTTCTGCGGCTGTTTCGCGGCGCGGATCTCGACGCTCTGGGCGGTTCGCTACTGGTCACTCCCACGGCGCTGGTGACCGTTTCGAACGCTGCGATCACAGCCTACCCGATGAACGGCTCTCATTCTGGCGGCGACGCCAGCGCATCGGCCCCTGCCGCCGAGGAGTCGAACACCAGCAACGAAACACGATCGAAATCCTGAAGACCAGAAATCCCGTTCGCGCAAGCGTGCCCAAATCATCGCTTCGGTTGGAGACATCCCATGATGCGTCGTTACTTCGGCAGTCTACTGCTGGCTTCGGTTGCTGTGTGGTGCGCGTTCGCGGCGGGAACTTCCGCCCAGGTCATATCCAGTTTAGCCGGCGAAGACGGGATCACGGTCTCCGGCACGGGCAGCGTCGCCGCGCGGCCCAACCTGGTGGAGGTCGACCTGCAGGTCGTCGGTAAGGCGGAACTCACGAGCGATGCGCTCGTCAAGTATCGCGATGCCAAGAAGCGGGTGCTCGATGTCCTGGCGAAACTCGATATCGAGAACCTGGGCGTCAGCGAACGCGCCGTTTCGATCACGGTGGGCAACTCGACCGAGCAGCAGCAACGCATCCTGAATGGCATGGTGCAGACCGGCGGCAAGCCGGAAGTTAGCGTTTCGAGCACGGTGCGCCTGTCATTGAAGAACGTCCGCGAACGTGAGCCCGAAGAGTTGATCAAGACGATCGGCCGGTTGTTGGACGTGGCCCAGGATGCGGGTGTGAACGTTGGTCCGACGGCGGCGGAAGTGATGATGGCCTATCGTTACGGCCGTCAGCCGGAGAACGCGGCGCCGGTCCGGTTCGTGCTGGACGATCTGGCAGAGCTGCGCGAGAAGGCTTATGAAGCGGCCGCGGCCGACGCCCAGGCGCGAGCGACTCGGCTGGCGAAGCTGCATCACACGACGCTGGGGCCCGCGGTTTCGATCCAGGAGTTGGCGGTCGGCGGCGATTCGCCCACCACAACCATGGTGAATGCCTATGCCTATGCACAGGGTGCACAACCCGCGGCGATTGACACCGAAGGGCCGCGAATTATTTCCTCGTCTTTGGCCGAGGTACCCGTGCAAGTGCGGTTGATGGTCCGTTTCGGAACGGCGCCTCCGGCCCCGGCGACAGCACAGAATTAAGGAGGGCCCGTGCCATGCAGAGCTCGATGAGACATTTGCCGATGCGCGGCGCTCTGGCGTTGACGGTCGCCTGCTGGCTGCTGGCGGCGCCCGTGTTCGCCGCGGACGAGGTCATGCCGAAGCACATTACGCCCGCGGCGCTCAAGGCAGTGGGAGCCGGCCTGGAGTACCTGGCCCGGTCTCAAATGGCCGATGGCAGTTGGAGCAGCGACGGCGGAGGAGAAGCCTACCCGGTGGCGATGACCGGATTGTGCGGGATGGCTTTGATGGCCAATGGCAATTCGACCACGCGCGGGCGCTACGCCCCGCAGGTGGAGAAAGCCGTCGACTACTTGCTCGGCTGCTCCACGGCGTCGGGTCTGATTACGGGACCAGGGCAGGAAAGCGGCCGGCCGATGCACGGGCACGGTTTTGCGCTGTTGTTTCTCTCGTGTGCCTATGGCACGGAGACGAAACCGGCGCGCCGCGACAAGCTTAAAGAGGTCATTGAAAAGGCGATCAAGCTAACCAGTCAAGGACAGAGCGTGGATGGCGGCTGGACTTACATTCCCGGGGGCGGCGACGAGGGCTCGGTCACCGTGACGCAGGTGCAGGCCCTGCGCGCTGCTCACAATGCCGGACTGCATGTGCCGCGAGGGACGATCACCGAAGCGGTCAACTACATCGAGAAGTGCAGCACGCCCGAAGGGGGTATCACGTATTCACTGCGCAATAACTCGGGCTCACGGCTGCCGATTTCGGCCGCCGCGGTGGCCACGCTGTACAACGCCGGCCAGTATGACGCCCCCATGGCGAATCGCTGTCTGGAGTATGTGTGGGGAAACTTCAAGGATTCGAAGACCTGGGCCAAGCCCGGCGGGTTCGCCTATTACTGTCAGCTGTACGCGTCACAGGCGTTCTATATGGCGGGCGACGAGTACTGGGATCACTATTTTCCGGCGACCCGCGAGCAATTGATTTCGATGCAGGATAAGAGCGAGGGATCGTGGAGCGGCGACAACGTGGGCAAGGCCTACGGCACGTCAATCGCGCTGATCATCCTGCAATTGCCCTACAAGTATCTGCCTGTCTTTCAACGTTAATTTCAACACCGCGAGGAAGCCTTGTGAGCACTGCCGCAGACGCCGACCTGGCCCAACTGAGCAGGTTGAAGGACGCCCATCAAAGCCTCCGCGAACAGGTCGCGCAGATCGTCGTGGGCCAGGATGAAGTCATCGAGCAATTGATGATCAGTATCTTTGCCGGAGGCCACTGCATTCTGGAGGGCGTCCCCGGGCTGGCGAAAACATTGATGGTCAGCACGCTGGCGGAGTGCCTGGAGCTGAGCTTTACGCGCATCCAGTTCACGCCCGACTTGATGCCCAGCGACATTACCGGGACGGAAGTCCTGCAGGAAGATCGAGCCACCGGAGCGAGGCAACTGCGATTCGTGCCCGGGCCGGTGTTTACCAACGTGCTCTTGGCCGACGAGATCAACCGCACACCTCCCAAGACGCAGGCCGCGCTGCTGGAGGCGATGCAGGAACGACAAGTTTCCGCCGGCGGGCATCGGCATCCCTTGAGCGAACCGTTCTTCGTGCTGGCGACGCAGAATCCGATCGAACAGGAGGGCACCTATCCGCTGCCCGAGGCGCAACTCGATCGCTTTCTGTTCAAGGTGTTCGTCGGCTATCCGACGCGCGACGAGGAACGCCAGATCTACCGCGTGACGACGGGCACCGAGCGTAAGGTCCTGACCAAGGTACTCTCCGGCGAGGAGATTCCTCCCCTGCAGAAGCTTGTCCGCAGCGTGCCGGTCTCGGATCACTGCCTGGACTATGCGATGGCCCTGGTGCGCGCCACGCGGGCCGCCGAGCCGGGCAGGCCGGCGTACATCGACAAATGGGTGGCCTGGGGCGCCGGTCCCCGGGCCGGACAAGGGCTGGTGCTGGCCGCCAAAGCACGGGCGGCGCTGCAAGGTCGAACCTCGGTCACGATCGAGGATCTCCGCGCTGTGGCCCATCCCGTATTGCGACACCGGATCGTGACCACGTATGCCGCCCAGGCCGAAGGAGAAACTCCCGACTCGATCATCACTGCTTTGTTACGTGATATCTCCGCCCGTCCTGGAGCCGATCAGGCCAATGGCTACGTCGCCCAAGTATTCCGATCCTGAAGTGCTGGCCCGCCTTGCCGGCCTGAGTTTTCGTGCCCGACAGGTCGTCGAGGGCACGATTTCCGGTTTGCACCGCAGCCCGTTCCACGGGTTCAATGTCGAGTTCGCCGAATACCGCGAGTATTCGCCGGGCGATGACTTGCGGCGGCTTGATTGGCGCGTGTTGGGGCGCACCGACCGCTTCTACGTCAAGCAGTACGAAGAGGAAAGCAACCTGCGGGCGATGCTGGTGCTCGATTGCAGTGCCTCGATGCGGTACGGCAGCGGCGCGCTCAACAAGTTTCAGTACGCCTCGGTGGCGGCCGCCTCGCTGGCAACCCTGCTGGTGGAACAGCAGGATCCGGTCGGCCTGGCGCTGTTCGATCGCCAGACCGGCACCGTTCTTCCGCCTGCGGCGACCCAGGCCCAACTGGCGCGACTGATCGGCCTCTTGGAGACTGCGCAGCCGGATCGCCCGACCGATTTGGGATCCGTGCTGCAAACACTCGCCGAGCAAAGCCGCAAGCGCGGGTTGACCATCGTCATTTCCGATCTGTTGACGGATCAGGATGCCTTCTTCGATGGCCTCCAGCGCTTGCAGCACCGGGGTCACGAGGTGCTGGTGATGCACGTGCTCGATCCCGACGAGCTGGACATGCCGTTCAATGACTTGATCATGTTTCGCGATATCGAGGGGAACGAGGAGCTTCTGGCCGAACCCTGGGCGTTCCGCACGGCTTATCGCGACGCGATGCAGCAGTTCATCGACGGCGTGCGCAGCGGCTGCGGGAACCGCGGCATCGATTACCTGCTGCTGCGCACCGACCAGCCGCTGGCCGACGCGCTGAGCCACTATCTGCATGCCCGCGATCGACTGAAGCACGTTCTGCGAAGAGGCTAAGACATCCTGGCGGCCGAAGAAGCGATGAACACCTTAACGTTCCTGAATCAACCGCTGCTGTGGGGTCTGGCGCTGGCCGGTATCCCGCTGCTCATTCACCTGCTCTATCGCCGGCAGTATCGCCGCGTGGAGTGGGCGCCGATGCGGTACCTGAAGCTTTCAATCCAGCGCAACCGCCGCCGGATTCGCCTGGAGCAAATCTTGCTGCTGCTGGTGAGGACGTGCCTCGTGTTGCTGCTGTTCTTAATCGTGGCGCGGCCCGTGATGCATGCCGCAGGACTCTCGCACCTGTGGGGCGGAGATGTCCGCGCCAATCGGATCGTCTTGCTCGACGATTCGCTCAGCATGGGTTATGCCGTGCAGGGTAAGCCGGCCCTCGCGCGAGCGCAGAGCGTGCTGGCCGACTTGCTCGGAACCTTTGGAAAGAAAGACCGCTTGACGCTGGTGCTCGCCTCGCGGCCCAGCCATCCACTGCTGCGCGAGGTCGAGATCGAAGACGCCGGTAAGGTCATCGAGGTGGTCCAGAAAGTCGCGGCCTGCGAAGCATCAGACGCCTGGCAGGCGATCCTGCCGGCGCTCGATACGTTGATCCAGGGTGGATCGTATCCGCTGCACGAAGTGTCGCTGATCACCGATTTGCGCGCGACAAGCTGGGACCTGCCGCTGGCCGAGATCGGAGACCGCTGGTCGAGCCAGCAAGTGCGTTTGCGCGTCATTGACGTCGGACCTGCTGACACTTCGAACGTGGCGCTGGTGAACTTGCGGCAGATCGATCGGTTGGCGCTCGTGGACACGCCGACGCGACTCGAAGCGGAGATTCACAACGCGTCCGCCGGCGAACTGGGCGAATTGGACGCCAACCTGTTCGTCGACGGACAGGCGACGCTCGTGCGCGTGCCAGGGATTGCGGCAAACCAGTCGCTGCGAGTACCGCTGGTGGTGACATTCACTGAACCCGGCCCGCATCACCTGGAGTTTCGCCTGCCGGACGATGCGCTGGCCGGCGACAATCGGCGGCACGTGCTGGTACAGGTGCAGCAGACCGTCGACATGGTGCTGGTCGACGGAGAGCCTGCGACGGAACCGCTGGGCGGAGCGACCGACTTCCTGGCGTTAGCCCTGACGCTGGCCGGCACGACGACCGAACCCTTTCGGGTCGAAGTGCTTTCCGACACGGAGTGGGCGTCCAGCTCCCGCGGCCAGCCCGACCTGATCGTGCTGGCCAATGTGCCCCAATTGAATGTCGATCAGGCGGCCACGCTGGAGCGTTGGGTGACCGATGGGACGGGACTGGTTGTCTTTGTCGGCGACCAGATCGATCCCGACAACTACAACCAACTACTGTACCAGGACGGCGCGGGCCTGCTCGGCGCTTCGCTGCTGGGCATCACCGACGGTGAATTCACCGGGCTGCTCGTCGAGGACCGCGAAGACTCGCCTCTGGAAGCGGTCGGACAGCTCTCGCCCGCAGCTTTGAACCGGATCAAGGTTCGCCAGATATACGAGGTGAAGTTGCCGCCGGAGGAAGTCGAAGGGGTGCACGTGCTGGCACGTTGGAACAATGCCTCCTCGGCCCCGGCCGTCGTGCAGAAGGCGCTGGGCCGCGGACAGACGCTGCTCTGGACGGTCGCCGCCGACCGCAGTTGGAGCGACTGGCCGACGGATGCCAGTTACGTGCTGGCCATGCGCGAGTCGGCGCGGGCGATCGCCCGGAGCACGGCGAGTTTGCGTCAGTTCACGTGCGGCCAGGTCCTGATGGCCGACTTGCCCGAGCGGCGCGACATCACCCTGCCAACGATCACGGCGCCCGGCGACGAAGAGCAACAACCGCTGGTCATCGTGGAGGATGCTGGGAGCCCGGCGACGAGTGACAAGCAAGGCGTTGCCGAGCCTGTGCGCAAGCTCAAGTACAACGAGACCTGGCGGTCGGGCTTGTACACGATGCAGTGGCGCGACTCACTCTCCGGAAACACGAAGCAGGAGTTTGCAGTCAATCCCGAGCGCCGGGAAAGCGAACTGGTAAAGCTGGACGCGGACGAATTCCCAGCGCGATGGGGATCGCTGGAACCGGAAGTGGTCTCGCTGGACACGGCCGCGACGGCGGGATTGTCTCTGCAAGGCGTGGAAATCTGGCGGACGCTGGCCACGTGCCTGCTGGGGTTGCTCGTGTTCGAGGCGTGTTTCGCGCGGTGGTGTGGTCGGCAACGGTAGAATCGGGTGGTTCGATGTCTGATGCACTGCAATGGCTGTTCGGCTTGGAACGCGTCCCTGACTGGGCGTCGGCTGACAGTTCGTACCAGGTGCAGTTTCAATCGGCCCCGCAGGGACTGTGGGCGGTCGGTTGCGCGTTGTTGGCGATCCTGCTGATCGCGCTGGTGGTGTATCTCTATCGCACGGAATCCAGCACGACCCGACCGGCGATGCGCATTGCCTTGATGACGACGCGGATCCTGGTTCTGACATTCGCCGCCTTCATGCTGTTCGAGATGGTGCTGGTGATCTCGCAGCGGGAAGCCATCCCCTCGCACCTGCTCATCCTGGTCGATACTTCGCAGAGCATGGGGCTGCACGATACCTATCGGGCAGAGGATTCCGACGGGCAGGTTGCCGCGCAGCTTAAGTTGCCGGACGCGGCGGCGATGCGATCGCAACCTCGCCTGGAACTGGCACGGCGCGCCCTGGAAAATGTGCTGGCTCCCTTGAGCCGGGAGCGTGAAGTCGCGATTTATGGCTTTTCGCAACAGCCGGCGCCGCTCACTCCCAAGGAGCTCCTTGGCGCCGAAGCGTCCGGCACGGCGACCGCGATCGGCGTGGCGATTTCCACGGCCCTGGCGGAACATCGCGGGCAACCGTTGGCTGGCGTGCTCGTGCTCAGCGATGGCCAATCGAATGCTGGTGAAGACGCGCGCAAGGCAGCCGAGCAAGCCGGCAAGCAAGGCGTGCCCATCGTCAGCATGACCCTGGGCACCGAAGCGGGACCGGCCAACGCGCGGCTGGCGGCGATCGATGCCGATCCGGTGGTGTTCGTCCGAGACCCGACAGAGATTGGCGTGCTCGTCGAAGCGGAAGGCATGGAGGGGCGCACCGGCGTGGTTACATTGGAGAAGCGAAGCGGCGGTGGCTGGGAATCGGTGGGGCGCGAGGAGATCACGTTCGACGAGCCCACCGCGGCGCGGCGGGTGAACTTTAAGATCACGCCCGAGAGTATCGAGGAACTGGAACTGCGCGCCCAGGTGGCGGAGTTGGGCGCTGAACTGACGGAGGCGGACAATTTTTCCACCCACGCGATGAAGGTCGTCCGGCAGCAGATTCGCGTCCTGCTGATCGCGGGTTCGCCCTCTCCGGAGGTGCAGTTTCTGCGCAACGCCCTGATGCGTGACACGGGGATCGAGTTTGCCAGTTGGCTGCAATCGGCCGGCGCCGGTTACGAGCAAGTCGGGACGCGTCCCCTGCAGCGACTGCCCAGCACGCGTCTGGAACTCGAGCAGTTCGACGTGCTGATCCTGTGCGATCCCGACATGCAGGCCCTGGGGCCGGCCTGGTCGGATCTGATCAGCAACTTTGTCGGCACCTCGGGCGGTGGGCTGGTGTTCGTCGCCGGAGAGATGCATACCCGCAATCTGTTTGACGGCGTGACCAGCGACGGTGGCGGAGCGGCGGGAAGCACGATCAACAACACCTGGCTGCGGACGCTTCCGGTCGTGGCCGATCCGGGGCTGTATCGTTCGAATGCCGAAGTAGCGCTCAGCGCGCGCGAAATCTGGAATCTGGAGCTGACGGCGGAAGGCAACATCGACTCGATCCTGCAATTCGATCCCGACCCGGGTCGCAATCGCGAGATTCTGGCCAGCCTGCCCGGCATGTATTGGCACTTCCCCGTCACGCGTGCCAAACCGGGCGGCACCGTGCTGGCGCGGCATGGCGACCCACGAATGCGGAATTCCTTTGGTCGGCATCCGCTGCTGGCGATCCATCGCTATGGACCTGGCCACGCGGCCTTCCTGGCCTTCGACAGCACCTATCGCTGGCGCTATTTGCACGAGGAATATTTCGACGGCTTTTGGGCCAGGCTGATCGATCGGGTGGGACGACCTAAAGCGCTCGGCGGTCGCTATCCGTTTACGCTGACGCTCGACAAAAGCGTGTATCGCACGGGCGACCGCGTCACGGTTCAGGCTCGCAGCTCCGACACCGGCGACACTTCGAGCGCAGTGCTGGATTTGCGAGCCGAGGTGGAAGCCGCCGGTCAGCCGCCCACACCGCTCGAGTTCGAGCCGCGTCCTGACGAGCCGGGCGTGGCCCAGGGCGTATTCACGCCGGCCGAGACGGGCGTCTACAGCGTGCGCGTGTTGCCGGGCAATGTGGCGTCGCAAGGTCCCGATTCGTCGGTTCGTCCGGCCACAGTGACGTTCCGCGTCGAGAGCGCGCATAGTGAACTGGATCGCCCCAAGCTGGATCGAGCGCTGCTGGAAGATCTGGCCAAAGCGAGCGGCGGCAGGGTGTATTCGCTGGCCGATCACCAGCAGGTGCCCGACGCGTTCAAGGTGCGGCAGATTTACCGGACGCTGGAATACCGCGACGAGATGTGGGATGCGCCGGTCATTTTCGGCAGCCTGATGTTCTTGTTGACGTTGGAATGGCTGCTGCGTAAACGATCACGCATGGCATGACCCTCTGAGGAACGGATGGCAATCGACAGCGAAGAACGAACCGAACCGATCTCGTTGCGCCGCGCGCAGCGGGGCGTCCTGGCACGCTTGCGCCGCGTGCGCCAGCGAATCCGCGCGCAGTTGACCATCGAGGGACTGTTCTGGGTCATTACCGCAGCCGGAGCCGCGGCCGCCGCGAGCTTGCTGCTCGATCTGGCATTTCGCTTCAGCTTGCCGACCAGGTTGGCGCTATTGAGCCTGGCAATTGGGGGAATCGCCGCGGTGGTCGTGCGGCGGCTTGTGCAACCTTTGCTTGTTCCTCTGAGCGACCTCGACCTGGCCGACCTGCTGGACCGCCGCTTGCCGGGCGTCGGCCAGCAGATCTCCAACGTGCTGCAATTGCCGGAGCTGGTCCGTTCGGAGCCGCTCGCCTCGCCATCGATGGTATCCGCGGCAGTGGCCGAGTGCGCGCAGGCGCTCGATCGCGTGGATCTCATGTCGACTTTGAACACTCCGCGGCTAGGCAAACTGCTGGCTGGCTGCGCCGCCTGGATCGTTCTGATTGCCGTCGTCTGGATGCTCTGGCCCGCGACAATATCGCTCTGGGCCAGGCGTTGGCTCGCCGCAGCGGACGTTCGTTGGCCGCAGAACACCTACCTGGAGGTGATCGGTCTGAATCGCGACGGCAAACTGCTGGTGCCGCGCGGGGAGCCTTCGATTTTGCAGCTCAACGCCCGGCCGACTTTCCGGGCCACCGACCAGGGATGGCTGCTCGAAAACCGCGACGCGCCGCTGCTGGTCGAATCGCCCGAGATGCCCCGCAGCCAGCCGCCGGAGCAAATCTCGATTGCGTATCGCCTGGCCGACGGCACGCGCAAGCGTGGAAACGCGCTGCAGTTGGGTGAGGCAACGTTCAACTATGAACTGGCGCCGCTCGGCGAACCGGTGGAGTTGCACCTGAGGGGCGGCGACGATTGGCTGGGGCCGATTCCGGTCGAACCGATCGATCGCCCCGCCGTCGCGGTCCTGGAAGTCACGGCATTGCGGCCCGGCGCCAGCGACTCGGAAACCACCACGATCGGGGCCGGCACGGAGCAGCCGATCTACCAGCGCGAAACGAAGCTCGAACTGAAACTCGTTGCCAGCCAACCGCTGCAAGCGGCCGAAGCCCTCAGCGACGGCCGGCAGTTGAGCGGCTGGGACCGGGTGGACGAGCGGACCTATACTCTGCGGTGGACGATGCAGGATCCGCTGGCACTTGAGTTCCGGCTGGTCGGCGAGCACGGCGGACTGGCCTCACAACCTTACTTCCTGTCGATTGGATTGTTGCGCGACCGCGAGCCGCGCTTGACCATGAGATCGTCGGGGGTCAGTCGGCGCATCACACCCGTGGCGCGCGTCCCGCTGGCAATTCACGCCACGGACGACTTCGGAATCGCGGCCTTGTCGCTCGAACTGGAGCGGACGCAACTGCTGGAAGAGAAGCCGCAGTCGGACAGTTCCAGCCTGGAACTTGCGCCAGGCAACCAGGGGACGGATGCCCCGCCAAGAATCGACGTACTGCTCGACCACGAGTTGAAACTGGCCGGCCACCAACTCGCCCCGGGGAACTTGATCAGGTTGCGGAGCACGGCGACCGATGCCTGCGCGCTTGGCGTACAACAGGGATTCTCGCGCTGGCTGGCATTTCAGATCGTCAGCGCGGATGAGTTGTTCTACGAGATCCTGACGCGACAGCGCGAACAACGGGCAAAGTTCAAACTCGCGCTGGATAGCGCGAAGCAACAGTCCGTGGCCCTGGAGACGGTTGCCACACGCGATGAGGCCGCCGCGATCGCGCGTGCCCAGTCAGTCGTTAATCGCCAGGTCTGGCAGACCTTCAATCAACTGGATGCCTCGCTGCAGGAGATGACTCTGAATGATCTGGGCAATCCGGCTGCCCGTGAGCTGATGCAAAGTGGCATCGTTACGCCGCTTGAGACGCTGCACAGCGGATTGCTGGCGCGGCTGGGCTCCGTCGTGGGAGACCTGATGGCTCAGGAGTCGGTTCGCGAGGAGAAGCGAACCGAGGCGGTGCGAATCTCCCAGCAGTCGGTGCAGGCCATGGACGCGATTCTGGCTCAGATGGCTCAGTGGGAAAGCTTCGTCGACGTGATCAACCAGCTCAAGCACGTTATCGAGAGTCAAGGCAAAGTCCTGGAAGCTACCGAGCAACTTGATAAGCAGCGAACCAAGGACCTGTTCGATGACTAGGCTACAGCTAGCGGCCGTAAATCGCGATTTCATTGACGGGCGGTAAAGTGAACCCCAAAATAGGTACCTGGCACGAAGCGCGTACCGGAAATTCGACCTGGTGTCTTTTGTCGAGGGAGCAATCGCATGCACGGTAACGGTCGGCAAATCGCCTGGACGAGCACTTGGACGATGCTCGGCCTGCTGCTACTTGCGCCAGCCGCGCGGGCCGCTGAACCGGCGGCAGTACTACCCGCGACGAGTACGTCAGCATCGCCCGCGACGAGTCCTTTGGAACTTGGTCAACGGAACGAGCGAGAAGTCGGTCCAGGTGAAGAGCTGAGTTTCCGCCAGAAGCAAGTCGCCGAGGAAATGCACGAGCTGGAACGACGCATGTTCCGCCTGTCCGAAACGCTGAAGTCGCTCGAGCCGGAGAATTCATCGCGGTTGATGCTCGGCCTGAAGTACGCCCGGGAGGAACTGATCCTGCACCGGATGGGCGAACTTCAGCAGCAGTTGAGTTCGTTGACGCTGAAGGGTGCGGTCGACGAACAGCAACAGGTGCTGGGCAAGCTCCAGCGACTGGAGCAGTTGCTGCTTTCGAGCGACCTGGACTTCGAAATGAAGCTGGAGCGGTTGCGGCAGATCCGCGAAACGTTGCGCAAGCTCAACGCAGTCGTACGCGAAGAGGTTCGCGAGGAGAAGCTTTCCGAGAAAGCCGCCGAAAAGGAAAAAGAGCTGCAGACTCTCGCGGAACGTCGCCAGGCCCTGGAGGCTTTGATCGAGCAGCAGACCGGGCACATCGGCAAGAATGCCCCTCTGGCCGAAGCGGCCGAGCTCAGCGCCGACGGGCAGCAGATGGCCGCTGAATTGGCAAAGGCCCAGGAAGCCACCCGAAAGGAGACCGAGGCCCTGGCCAAGGCCTCGCCCGGGCAAAATAGCAAGGCCCTGGCCAGCGCTGCCGGCAACATGCAATCGGCGGTTGCCGCCCTCGAGAAGCCCGCGCCGGGCGACGCGCGGCAGCCGATGCAAGACGCCCTGGCGGACCTGAAGCGCGAACTCGCGGCCCTGGCCAAACAGGAAGAGGCAGCTAAGGCCGCCCTCACCAAGGAGCAATTCGCGATGCTCAAGGAAGACCAGCAAGCGAATCGCCGCGCGACGGATGACGTTGCCGAAATGACGCGCCGGCTGGGCAACAGCGGCACGCCGAGCCTGGCGGAACTGATGCGGGCCGGAGGCTCGATGAGCAGCGCGGAAAGTGCGTTCGATAAATCGCAGGCCGAACAAGGCAACGCCGAACAAGACAAAGCCCTGGAGGCACTGCGCTATGCGGAGCAGTTACTGTCGGAAGAAGCGGAACGCCTGGCGCGGCAACTGCGTCGCGAGGTCAAGAAGCGGGTGTCCGATGGCCTGACGTTGATGCTGGACGAACAGGTAGCGATCCGCAAGCGGACCCAGGAGTTGCAGCCCGGCGTGGCCGAAAAGGCCCGCCCTGCCCTGGAGTCGTTGGCGATCATCGCCAAGCGCGAAGCTCGAATCACGGATGTGGCCCAGGAGCTGATCAACGTGGTCGAAGAAACCGAGTTCGGCATCGCACTGCCGGCGGCCTTGGCGGCCGTGCGCGACGCCACCGAAGGGGTGCGGCTATCGTTGGACGATGGCGATGCGACCGAGAACTTGGTTCAGGCGGAGCGGCAGATCGAGGCTGACCTCACCGAGATGCTCGAGATCGTATCCGAAATGTCGGATGCGAACAGTCGCAATAGGCGCCAAGCCAACGCCGGTCAATCGCCGGACGAGATTCGCAAGGAGCAGAATCGAATCATTTCCGAGCTGCGCATGCTGCGACTTTTGCAGGACCGTGTTCATAAGAGCACCAGAGAATCCGATTCCCAGCGGGCCGGCTCGACGCTGACCCCCGCGCTTCGCAAGCGGATTCAAGACCTCGAGGGACGGCAAGCGGATATCCGCGATGCGACGGAACTCCTGGCTGAAGAGCGCGGCGAGGAAGTGCCGGTCGCGGAATGATCAAGCACGTTCAAAGTCGTTTAAGGCCGAGCTGAAGAAAAAAAGGAATCTGCCATGAGAAGACTTCCGATGGGGCTGGGGCTCGCCGTGGCGGCGCTGGCGGCCACGAGCAGCCTGGCCAGGGCGCAGGACGAGGAATTCTATCTCGACCCGCTGGGCGAGGTGGTCGTTGACATGCAGGTGGCGGGCGGCCGACTCTCCAAGTTCCTCACCGACAAGCCGACCCAGAAAAAGCAGGCGGATGCCCTGGCAAAACTCGATGCGCTGATCGTCGAGCTTGAACGCCGTCGGCGGCAGAGCGGCGGCACCGGTGGCGCAAATCCCACGGAGCCGCTCGATGACGAACGCATTGTATCGGGGCCCGGCGGGTCTGGTCCGCTGCACGCGGAACGTCGCCATGGCGCCGCCTGGGGCGACCTGCCGCCGCACAAGCGCCAGGAAATCCTCCAGTCCATGACCGAAGGCTTTCCAGCTCACTATCGCCCAATCCTGGAGCGCTACTATCGGCGGCTGGCCGATGAGTCGCCCGCGGGCACCGCGGCCGAGGACGCAGCTTCGGAGGGCGGCGCTACGCAAACAGGACCGGCGGCGGCACCGACTCCGACGGATCGTCCCGAATCATCCACGAATTCCCGCGAGTGATGCGATCGATGCGACGCAATCTGGCGACTCTGATGCTGCTGGCGTGGACGCCGGTGCTGTGCACGGCGGCGGAACAAAGCCCATCGGCCAAGCCGATTCGGGTGACGATCACCACGGCCGATGGCGTTCTGGTTTCGGGCGCAATTGCGGACGTGGGCGACGGGAAGTTAACCCTCGACACCGAACCCGCACAATCGTTTGTTCTGGCCGATCTGGAACGAATCGACTTGGGCACAAGCGCCGCACTCGCAGTGGCTGCCGACAGCGGGAATGTTTTGTGGATCGGCCAGGACAATCAGGACCTGGTCCAGATTGGCGGCGCTCCGGGTGGCAATGGAATTCAAGACATTCATCTGCGACTGACCAACCTTGCTAGCAAGGCGATCAAGCAGATCACGGTGGTGTGCCGGCTCCCCAAACTGCTTCGCGTGTGGCGGTTGGATACTTCAGCCTCACCGCACTGGCGACTGGCGATTGCACGGTCTGATCTGGCGACAGACGCGGACATTTATCTCGAACCGCCCGCGGGCGACAGCCTCGACATGAAGTATGAAGTCACGGTCACCTACGCCGACGACACGAACGTCAAGTCGAGCGTGCAGGCACTGTCGCACACCAGTGACACTCTGAAAGTTGATCGCGGCAGGCCACCAGGCGAGCCATCTTCCGAGCCGGGGCAAGCCGCGCCGGACACGGTGGAGGTTGTGTTGGCCGGTCAGGAGCGCCTGCGTGGAAAGATCGTCTCCGTCTCGCCAGAAATGCTGGTGCTGCAGACGACCTGGGGCGCGGAGGAGTCGATTCCCCTGCTCTACGTTCGGGGCGTCTGGTTCGGTAAGCCGGCACCGGGCGGGACGAAAGCCGAGTTCGATGAGCGTCTGGCTGACCCTGGCAGTCAGGATGTCGTGTTCGTAACCACTCCAGAGAAGTCCGCTACCGAAGTGGCCGGCGAGGTTCGGAGCCTGAACGACGAGAAGCTCATGCTGCGTTACGAAGGCGAAGACCGAGCGCTCAACCAGGAACGCTTGCTCGGCGTTGCATTTAAAGCCCGCTCCAAGATTCCGCCGCTGGAAGGCCTCCACCAAGTGTTCGTCCTCGGAGACGGACAACTGATCGCCGGGAACTGGATCGGATGGAACGAGAATGCCTTGCAGATTCAAACTCGCTGGCTGGCGACGCTCAGGCTACCGGCCGAGTCCGCGCAGCAAGTTCGTATTCGCAACGGGAAGATCGCCTACCTGCCCGATCTGGAACCCGTCGAGTTCGAAGAGGTGGGTTACTTTGGACGCGTGCACTCCTGGCGAGCCGATCAGGGATTCGATGGCGCTCCACCCCTGATGAATGGCAAACAACCGGGGCGCAGCCTGGCGATGCATTCGCGAAGCGTATTGACTTATGCGCTGAATGGCGAGTTCGCGAAGTTTACGAGCACCATCGGCTTCGACGACAGCGGGCAGCGGCGAGGCCGCGTTGCCTGCCGGATTCTCGCTGATGGAAAGGAACTGTTCGCCAGCGCGGACCTGCGGGCCAGCGACGATCCCGTGCCGGTCGAGATCCGCCTGGAGGGCGTGCAACAGTTGCGGCTCGAAGTTGATTTCGGAGAGAACGCGGATATCGGCGATCGAGTGCTGTGGGCCGAGCCGCGGCTGTTTAGAAGTGGCAATTGATGGTCCGTCTTACTGTGGCGACAGAGGGCAAGGCACGTGAGCAACCGAAGCATCATCTTGGCGCTGGGGCTGTTCGTGCTCTTGGCGTCTCCGCTGGTGGCCGAACCGCCGGCCGGTGAGTTTGAAGTTCACGAGCTGTCGTTATGGATCACCGACGACGGAGCGCCCGTGTCGAATGCCAAGGACCGCTTCTCTTCGCCATTCCCGTCGACGGTGACATCTTCTCGACCGACGCGTGCTAAGGCACCTGCCGCGCCGCTTGGGCCGCTGGGGCTGATCACGTTTCACGGCCGACCTGCTGCCAGCCTGGACATCGAACTGCGCATCAAGAACGGCAGCTTTATGGCACATTGGCCGTCTGGCGAAGTCGCCGGCAATCGGCTGCTGTGGTCGCGCGCTTCTGGTACCGCTCTGCTCGAGCAACCGGAGGGCGACTCTTCGCTGTTGGGGATCGACGCCGAACACTGGATTCGCAAAGCGCGCACGGGAGACGGGTTGTTTGTGCGGAGCGGCGCCCGCAGCGAGCGATTTTTGGCTTACGACGCTGAACGGCAGCAAGTCTCGCCGCTGCGACTCCACGGCGGGCCGGACAAGTTCACGGTTTCGAATCAGTCGGATTCCACCTTGTTCGACCTGTTCCTGGTTCAACGAACGCCCGCCGGCGTGCGTGTTGCCTGGCTGGACGAGTTACCCAAGGAGGGAACGGCGGCAGCGCCAGCGCCAGCGATCGCCGCCGAGAAACCCGGCCAGCAACAGCCCGTCGATGAAAAGGCGCCGCCTGAAGCTGCGCCGCCGACCGAGAAACCCAAGGGGGGCTTGTTCGGCCTGGCGATTCCCAAGTCGGCCAGGCCAAATGCCGCCGTCGGCGGGCCAGCCCCGACCGGCGGCGTCGAGATGGTGCTCTCCGCTCCGTTGCCGACGGGTTCGGCCGAAGCCCAGGAGCGAACAGCCGGAGAACTTGCCAGGCGACTAGGCCAGCTTGGCTTGACAGCTCACGAGATCGACTTGTTCGTCAGTCACTACGCTGCGACTCTGTTTGATGACGAGAGCCTCGTTGTCGGCTGCCGCCAAGACCCGGCCGCGCTCGATGCCGATCTGACGCTGTCGGTGTTTCCCGTGCCTACGAAGGTCGTGCGGGTGCCGCTGCTGCTGGCTCGCAATGTCGATCCACGGTTGCCCGATCAGATCAATCGCCTGGTCGCGCAATTGGGAGACGGCAGTTTTGCTAAACGTGAAGAGGCGGAAAAACAATTGAGGCAGTTCGGAGTTCGCGCCTTTCCACATCTCCAACAGGCGATTCAAGACGCGGACCTGGAGGTCGTTGTTCGGGCCGAGCGGATCCTGCTAAACCAGGGCCAGAAAGCCGCTGGCAGGCTGGGCACGAGTGAAGTACGCAAGACGGCGGCTCCCCTGCCGGCCAAAGCTGCCGAGGTTGCGCCTCCGAAGTCGTGACCCAGGCAGAGTTCGAGGTGCCATGCGTGTTTGCGCGTCCGTGATATGACCGTCCGGCGAGAGCTAAGGAACGGCCACTACTACCGGCGTTCGTTCGCTCCAAGTCCAGCGGCAGAGCGGTTCTACTGGGCATCATGTTCCGTGCAAGCGGGGCCCCGGGCTTGACGGTACCCGCGCACCTGCTGCTCGCACTCGGCTGCTCCGAGCAAGCTTCCCGACGTGGACGAGCAAGGACGCGCTCACCAGGTTGCTGGAGTGGGACCGTCGCCGATCATCGTGCCTTTCGCCCGTGATCAGGAAACGTACATAATACGTGCCCGCGATCAGGGCGCCGATGAGTTTATCACCAGGCTATTTGGAATCCGGAGAGTTCCTCGCTCGCATGAGGACGGCGCTGCGCTGCGTGCAACGATCAGGCCACGAGACGACGACGTTCACGATCGGCGAGTTGCGCATCGATCTGGCCGCTCGAATATAAGCGGCTGGCCACGCTCATACGCGCAAATGCGATAAGGCCATCAACTGCCGCGGCCTTTTCCACCACCTTTGCCACCGCCCTTTCCGCCACCACCGGAGCCGCTTCCAGATCCGCTCGAGCCGGAACCTGAACCCGAGCCACTCGAGCCGGAACCTGATCCGGCGCTGCTGCTGCCCGAGCCACCGCTGCCGGTCGCTCCGCCAATCATGTTGGCCGAGTCTTGCAGCGACTTGGTAACCGCATTGCCGACGCTATTGACCGCGCCGATACAAACCAGCAGGATCATCGCGATGACAACCGCGTACTCGACCGCCGTCGGTCCGTCTTCGCGAGTCAGGAGTTCGCCAATGAACTGACGCATCCGCCGCATTTCACTTGTCTCCCGGTCAGTGGAATTCAGCGCAATTTGTGGGCGCACTCGAAGCCTAGTGCGCTAAGTTTTCGCATGCACGCCCCTTCCGGGCGCGTGAGCGAAAGTCGACCAGCCGCGCAATCGCTACAATCGCGCGCCGCCAGAAGTGGACCAGAGTGGCTTCGATGTCGCGCACGTCGGCGGACTTAGAAAGTCTTGAGATACTCGAGCACGGCCTGCCGCTCGTCTTCCGAGAGTTCGTTGGGAAAGTTGTGTCCCGCGGCGCTCTTGCCGGCGATTGCCGTGTTGAAGTAGCTCCGCTTCTGCTCGAGGTCTTTCACTTCGCTCGGCATAGCCGCGAACTCCTGAACTTCGAGCCCCATCCGCTCGTGGTCGTAACCGTTCTCCGATCGCAACCAGGCAGCCGGCCGAGCGTCCGGATGCAGTACGTGCCACAACGTGGGGACCGAACCGTTGTGAAAGTATGGCGCGCTGGCCCACACTCCGTCCAAGGGCGGCGCGACATAGCCTTCCGGCTCCTCGGTCACTTCCAGCTTGCCATACTCGCCGAACCAACTGTCGCGATAAAACCGCCGATGTTCGGCCGGCATCCCGTCGAGCCGCGTTCGATCCGTGCCAATCTCGTCGATCGCGATTGTTCGTTCGGGATAGCTCTCGGCAATGCCGGGCGTGCCGTGGCAATCGGCGCAGACGCGCTCGTACGCCACACGTCCCACGTCGGCCAGCGCCGTTTCGATCTTGCCAGGATACTTGGGGGCTTCGAGCGATTCGATCCAGGCCAGGATCTCGCGGAACGCATCTTCGCGCTCCTTGAACGACTCGGCCGTGTTGCCGGGCACCAGCGCGAACTGCATGATCACGCGGTGCGTCTTGGGCACGAACCCGTCGATATATAGATTCTTCTTGTGCTTCACATTCCAGAACGGCGGCGCATCGAGATCGTGGTTCTTGAACCGGGGAAACTTCGGCTGCTTGACCAGGTTCAAGTCCTTGTCGCGCATCGCCGTGAGCACGACGCTAAAGACCTGCGCGTTCGTGGTGCCGTTGGAGAGCCCTAGCGGTACGAAGCCGCTCATGCCGCCGGCGCGCTGGCCTTCGAGCGCCTGCCTGGCCTTGGCCACGTCGGTGGTGAGCGTCTGAAATGCAAAGTGCGAGTTGCCGACGCCTGGAATCGGCTGGCCTTCGACTTTGCCCTGATGGCAGGCCAGGCAATTCATGACCCAGCCGCCTTGGCCGTCATCGACGACGCTCAACGGCGCCGCCTGCGGATCATCGGGATCGGCCACCAGTCCGTAGCGCGAGAACGCCATCTTCCGGCGTTCTTCGGGCGAGGCTTTCGCGGCTTGCTCCTTCAGCGCGGCCGGCCAGAACTCCCACAGTCGATCGAACAGCTCCACTTTGAACTCGGCGGGAGCGTAGGCATCGCTCCGCAAGCGCTGCCAGCCGCGCTCGGCCGGTGTCAGGGTCGCGGGCTTTGCTGCTGGAGCCTCCAGCGTTGCCGCCGGCGCACCTTCGGCCGCGCGCGATACCATCGGAAGAGCGAACAGGCAGCCATAACCAAGAACCACGGAAGCAACGAAACGACTCGACATGCGTTTCCCCCCATGTACTGAGCGACGATCACCTGGACCGGTGCAGAAATCGTTCGCTCTACGCTGATCAGACTCGGCTCATTGTAGTCAAGCCGATCACGAACACCACATCATTCCCAGGATGCGATCGGCAGGCGTGCCGTTATGGCACAACGGGCAACACAATCCGGCTGAGGCGCTGGCCGTCGTGATAGATGGTTTGCTCGGCAATCTGGCTGCGGCGCTGCTGATTCAAGGGCTCGCCGGTGTTTGGGTTGACGTCGAACCGCGGGAAGTTCGAGCTCGATATGTCGACGCGGATTTGATGCCCCCGTTTGAACACGTTCGAGGTCGGGTACAGCTTGATCGCGAATTCGTACACTTCGCCCGGCTTCATCAGTTTTTCCTCTTTCAGTCCGTCGCGGAACCGCGCCCGGACGATCCCATCGCCGATGTTCAGGTCGAATCCGGCCGGCCAATCGGCCGACGGTGGATAGACGTCGATCAGCTTCGCCGTGAAGTCGGTATCCCGGGCGCTGCTGGAGGCAAACAGGTGGACCTCGATCTCGCCGGTGACTTCCAGATCCGTTTCGAGCGGCTCGGTCTGAAACACCACGACGTCGTTGCGGGCCGAGATCGGAATTGGCTGCTGGAAGTTCCAGACGTGCGGCCCACCTTTTTGATCCCACCCGCCTTGCAGCAGAATGTCGTTGCCCGAGGAGATGTTGCCGCCGATCGTGGGCGCGGGGTTGGCCGGATCGAACTGAAACGCGGTCGTGGCGATGATCCCGACGGGGTGCGCGGTCGACAGACCGCCGCCGGGCTGCAGGTAGTAGGCCGTATAGACGGTCCGAGCGAGCGGCCACTCCTGCTCGTCGCGCCAGGAGCCGCCGTGGACTAGTTTGCCTTCGGAGTCCTTGCTGCCGTCGCCCGAGCCCATCACGAAGATCCGCACGGGCGTGGCGAACGGCGCGGCCTTGCCCACGGTGTTGTCGATCCCCTTGAGCCAGTGGTCGTACCACTCCTTTCGCCAGGCGAGTTCATCGGGAATTGCTGCGTCGCGGCCGAACGTGACCTGTCCGTGCGCGTGGCCGCCTTGCGCACCGTGAATCCAGGGGCCCATGATCAGGTAGACCGGGCCTTTGATCGTCTTGCTGAGCGCCCGATAGTTGGCCGTGGTGTTGCCACCCCAGGAGTCGTACCAACCGCCGACGAGGTACACCGGCATGTCCTGGTACTTTTCCGGCGCGTCGATGATGTTGTTTTGCGTCCAGTATTCGTCGTTGCCGCCGTGCTGCATGGCGCCAATCAGCCAGGCTTCGTACTCCGGCGCCAGCCGCAGCGGCGTCATTCCGCGCCGCGTCGGCAGGTTCTGCAAATAGTCGAACCGCTGGTCTGCCATCTCCTTGAGCACCGCGGCCGTGCCGGGATCGCGCGCCGCGCGGCTGCCTCGACCAGCGTTCATGAAGATCCAGTTCCAGAATCGCATCTCGAAGGCCCCGGCATTGCGCATGCTCTGGTAGCCCAGGTTCGACATTGCATCGACCGGGATCACGGTCTTGAGCTCCGGCGCGCCGGCCGTTGCCAGGGCGTGCTGCGTGCCGCCGACATACGAGGTGCCAATCATGCCGATCTTCGCATTCGACCAGGGCTGCCGCCCGATCCAGGCGGCGCAGTCGACGCCGTCGGGCCCATCGTCCGTGAGCATGTGCCAGACGCCTTCGGAGTCGTAGCGACCGCGCGTGTCCTGGGCGACGAACACGTAGCCATTGGTCGCAAAGTACTCGCCCGCGCGAGCCGCGCCGCTCTTGCCGTAGGGCGTTCGCGTGAGAATTACCGGCAGCCGCTCATCGGACGGCATGCCATCCTTTGTGGGTCGATAGACGTCCGTCGCCAGCCGCACGCCGTCGCGCATCGGAACCATTACGCCCGCGTCGATCACGAACTCGGCGGCAACAGCAGCCGGCGACAGCAGCACCAGCCATGCCAGTGCGATCCGAAACAATAGAGGACTGCCCGATTTCATGGCGCGTCTCGGATTCATTGTGCGGCCGAGTAACTAGTCGTGCGTGGCGTCCAGTTGACGCTTCAGGACCGGCTCCAGCAGAACCGCAAGCTGCTGCTGTCCGGCCGGGTTGGGATGCATGTCGTCCGTGAACAGCGAGTTGATTTCCCGCTCCTGAGCCAGCTCGGCGAAATGCTGGTAGACGTCCACCAGTGGCAGCTCGTGATGCCGGGCCAGGCTGCGCACCACTTCGACATACGGCCGCAATGTGGCGTTTCGCTCGGGGCCATAGGTTGGCGCGAGCGCCGGATTGGGCGTCATCAGCACCGCTTTGATTTCGTGTCCGATAAGTAGCTCGAGCATCGTGTCGAGATTCGCCCGATACTCGTGCACGGTCAGGCGCGACTCAGACTTGCCGGCGTCGATCCAGCTATCATTCAGCCCGAACATGATGACGACCACCTGCGGCTTGTGGTCCAGCACGTCGGCCTGAAACCGCTTGAGGCCGTCCTCGGTCGTGTTCCCGCCGATGCCGGCGTTGACCACCTCGACGGGCCGATCGGCCCCGGAAAGCTGTTGCTGGAGCAAGGCACAGAAGGTTTCGTGAGGCTCGACACCCTTGCGGACCGCCTTTGTGACCGAGTCACCCAGGCACACGATGCGGACCGGCGCGGCAGCGATCGCCACGTGACAGGCAAGGACCGACCACGTGAGAAGCGTTAACTCGAACGCGAATCGTTTCATAGGACACACATGATCGAGCAAGTGTCTGCCAGGATGGCTGGATATAGTGCGACCGCCATCGTAACCAGCAGGATCGTCCAGGTCTCGTCCCTGGACTCGTGTCGGCAATTTTTCATGTGCCTTTTGCGTCGCGATTGGCTATCCTGGCAGGAGGTCCAGGCATCCAGCATCCCCCTCGTCACGTTCGCCCCTACGGCGACAGGCCGAGCGCAGGGATGCCAATAGCAGCGAGAGGAAACCATGGTCAAAAACCTGGCGGAACTGGCCGAACATTCGGCCAAACGGTTGGGCGAACGGGCGTGCTTCGAGATCGACGGCGAGAAGTACACCAACTTGCAACTGCTTGATCTGGGACGCCGCTTGCACGGCGCCTTTGCCCGGCGCGGCCTGGGCCCGGGCCAAAAAGCAGTGGTGCTGATGATGAACCACGTGCTGGTTTATCCCGTGTTTCAGGGCATTTTCCGCTCTGGCGCCACGGCGATTCCGGTGATGCCGCAAGCTGCCGCGGCTGAGCTGCGCTTTGTGCTGGCCGATACCGAAGCCAACATGATCGTGACCGACGTCGAGCGCTTGCCCACGGTGCGCGAGGCGGCCGCCGGCTTGCCCCACGTGCGAATGATCCTCGTTCAGGGCGGTACCGATAACCCCGACGCGACGCCGCCGGAAGTCCGGCTGGATGAGCTGGCTGGCGAGGAGCCGATCATCGAACTGCCCGAGATCAACAGCAGCGACGTGGCGATCATGCTGTATTCCTCCGGCACGACGGGTCGGCCCAAGGGCGTGCTCCTCTCGCACGGCAACCTGGTGGCCAGCGCCGAGGCGGTTGTCGAAGCCGCGGTGCTCGATAGCTGGGAGGGTCCCCGCATAACGCTGAGCGCGATGCCGATCGCCCATATCTTTGGCGTGGCGATCATGAACGACCTGCTCATGGTCCCCGAGCGGCTGGCCGACAAGAGCAAACTGCTCCAAATGCGGTGGTTCGATCCCGAGAAGTTCATGGCCCTGATTGCCGAGAACAAATGCACGACGATCGCGGCGGTGCCCACGATCCTGGCCGTCATGCTGCATCATCCGGCCGCGGCCAAGTACGACCTCTCATCCCTGAAGGAAGTGATCTGCGGTGGAGCGCCGCTGCCGGTCGAACTCGGCATCGCGTTCATGAACCGCTATCCGTGCCGCATTCGCGAGGTGTACGGGCTGACCGAAGCCTCGGGCCTGGGCACCTCGAACCGTCGCACCGAGGAGTTCCGACCCGGTTCGGCCGGACGCGCTTACTGTAACACCGAGGTCAGCATTCAGGACGACAACGACCAGATTCTGCCCACTGGCGAGCGCGGCGAAATCTGCCTCCGCGGGCCGATCGTCATGCTCGGCTATCACAACCGGCCGGATGAAACCGCCAAGACGATTCGCGATGGCTGGTTGCACACGGGCGACGTTGGTTACCTGGACAGCGAGGGCTATTTGTTCGTCGTCGACCGCAAGAAAGACATGATCATCCGCGGCGGCGAGAATATCTATCCGGCCGAGCTCGAAGCCGTGCTGCACGAGCATCCCAGCGTTGCCGAAGCGGCCGTGGTGGGCGTGCCGGACGAGATCTATGGCGAATCGGTCGTGGCGTTCGTCGTGGCCAAGCCGGGCACGCAACCAAGCGAAGCCGAGCTCTTTGAGCATGTGACCAGCCAGGTGGCAAAGTTCAAGGCTCCCTCGCGAATCCACTTTTTGCCGTCACTTCCCAAGGGGGGCATCGGCAAGATCCTGCGGCGCGAGCTGCGGGACAAGGCCACCGCGATGCGCGCGGCGGCGGTGCCACAGGCGTAGGCACCTCGTGCGGCGCAGAAAAAGCACCGTGCCACGGGTAATCAACGGTCACCCGTGACACGGTTTTGTTTTCTATCCAATTAACTTCGGACTAGCGCGTCTTCGGAGCTGCCGTCGTGCGGCGAGCGGCGCCCGGAGTGCCGCCAGGAGCGGCTGGCGCGCCCGGCGCTGTTGCTTCCGCCTTGGCAATTTCGACGAGTTCGAGCTCGAATACAAGCGCCGAGTTGGGCGGAATGGCCGGCGGCGCGCCTTCGGCGCCATAGCCCAGCGCCGGCGGCACGACGATCTGCCACTTGGAGCCGACCGTCATCATTTGCAGGGCCTCTTGCCAGCCGGGGATGACTCCGGTCACAGGCGTCGTGAACGGCTTGTCGCTGGTTGATTCGAACTGCGTGCCGTCGATGTAGCTGGCCTTATAGTGCACTCGCACCACGTCGCTGGCCTTGGGACGGGGGCCCTGCCCTTGCTTCAGGACGCGATACTGCAGGCCATTCTTGGTGGTCTGCACGCCAGGCCGCTTCATGTTGTCGGCCATGAACTGATTGCTCTTGGTCGCCTGCTTGGCGATCATTTCCTTTTCAAATTCCTGCATCGCCTGCATGGCCTGTTCTTCGGTCAGGATGGTCTTGCCCGCGGTAGCGTCGCGGATGCCTTGCAACAGCAGGTTGATGTCGATGTCGACACCCTGCTTCTTGAGCGTGGTGCCCATGCTCATACCGAAGCTATAGCTGGCCTTCTGTCGCAGGTCGCGCAACTGTCCGGCCGGCTGGGCAAATGCTGGCGAAACCGCAATCGCGGCGACTGCCGCGGCGGCGAGTGTAAACGTCCATCGAGCTTTCATGCTGGAAAATCCTTGGGTCCGGCCAGTTGCGACGGTCTCGTCACCGAAGTCTTGCCGGAGGCCACCTCCTGCAAGCGGGGCAAATCATAGCGAAAGGTGCCGATGCGACCTAGGCCGCTTGGGTCCTTCCGGGGGTTGCGCTAGGAGCCCGAGCTTGATTTCAAACATCTGTTTGATACAATCATTTGAAACGGTTGTTTTGCTCGGTTTTCAGGCGGAAAGTAACAATGTCCACAGAAACAGATGCCACTCCTCAGCGGATCATCGAGGCCGCCGGCGAGATCTTCGCCGCCAAGGGCTTTGAAGCCGCCACGGTGCGCGAGATCTGCACCCGCGCCGAAGCCAACATCGCCGCGGTCAACTACCACTTCGGCGACAAGCAGCGGCTGTACATCGAGGCCGTCAAGAGGGCGCACCACGGCCGAGAGCTGTTATTCCCGATGCCGGAGTGGGGTCCTGAAGTCACGGCGGAAACGAAGCTGGCGGACTTCATCCTGACACTGCTCAAGCGAATGACGAGCCCCGACTCCGGCTGGGAAGGCGAACTCATGTCGCGCGAAATTGCCCGGCCGACGGAAGCCTGCGCGGAGCTCGCGCGCGAGTCGATCCGGCCGCACTTCGCGGTGCTCAACGAGATCCTTGCCGAGTTGATTCCCGCTGCGGACCAGCTCGAGCGACATCTGACCGCCTTCAGCATCGTGGGCCAGTGCCTGCATTACAAGTTTGCCGATCCGGTGATTCGCCAGCTCGTATCCGCAGAAGAATACGCGGGCTACCACGTCGAGCTGCTCGCCCAGCACATTACCGATTTTTCCCTGCGCAGCCTGCGGGCTCGCGCAGATAACCACAAGCCCCCGGCACGACGATGAGTTGGGTTGCGCTTCGCATGCTGACCGGCAATCGCGCCAAGTTCATGGGCATCGTCCTGGGCGTGACGTTTGCCGCGCTATTGATCGCGCAGCAGGCGTCGATCTTCTGCGGGCTGATGCTGATGACCACCAGCCAGATTCGCGACATCCAGGGCGCGCAGATCTGGGTCATGGACCCCAACGTGCAGTTTATCGACGACATCAAGCCGATGAGCGAAGTGGAATTGTTCCGCGTGCGCGGCGTGCCCGGCGTGGAGTGGGCCGTCCGGCTGTACAAGGGGCTGAGCCGCGCAAAGCTCGACGACGGCACCTTCCAGCAGGTTATCTTGCTGGGCCTTGACGACGCCAGTATGGTCGGCGCCCCGTCGGAGATGATCTATGGCAGCATCGCCGACTTGCGCCGTCCCGATGCGATCATCATGGACGAAAACGGCTATGGACAGCTCTGGCCCGGCGAGAAGTTCCAGCCCGGCAAGGTCTTCGAGATGAACGACCGCCGGGCGCAGATTGTGGGGCTGTGCAAAGCGCGCCCCACGTTCCAGACGTTTCCGGTTGTCTACACGCGTTACAGCCAGGCTACGAAATTCGCTCCGCCCGAGCGGAAGATGATGTCGTTCGTGCTGGCGAATCCGCAGCCAAATGTTCCGGTCGAAGAAGCGTGCCGCAGAATCATCGACCAGACGGGTCTGCAGGCCATGACGAACGAGGCGTTCGCCTGGAAGACGATTAACTACTACATGCTCAAGACCGGCATCCCAATCAACTTCGGGATCACCGTGTTCCTGGGTTTTCTGGTGGGCACGGCGATCGCCGGGCAGACGTTCTACCTGTTCACGATTGAAAACCTCAAGCAGTTCGGCGCGCTCAAAGCAATGGGCGCCGGCAATCTCAAGCTGCTCGGCATGATCATGCTGCAGGCCGCCGTGGTGGCGTTCATCGGCTATGGGCTCGGCGTCGGCGCCGCCGCCTTCTTCGGGCACATGACGGGCGGCACCTCGCAACTTGCGTACTTCATGCCCTGGGAAGTGCTGTGGGGCACCGGCGTCGCCGTAGTGCTGATTTCGATTCTCTCGAGCCTGCTCTGCATTCGCCGCGTGATGGTGCTCGAACCGGCTATTGTGTTTCAAGGTTAAGCAGCGATGGCGACCGTCGACAAACAACCCGCGATTCGCTGCCGTAACCTGGTCAAGGAATACGGCTCGGGCAATTCGCTGGTCCGCGCGCTGCGCGGGGTGGACCTCGACGTCTACGCCGGCGAATTGACGCTCATGGTCGGTCCCAGCGGCTGTGGCAAGACGACACTGCTTTCTGTCGTGGCCGGCATTCTCGAGCCCACGTCCGGTGAAGTTGACGTCCTGGGCACAGACATCGCCCGGATGGCGCAGTGGCGGAAGGTGAAGTTTCGCCGCGACAACATCGGCTTCGTGTTCCAGCAGTACAACCTGCTGCCTGCGCTGACGGCGGCCGAAAACGTGAGCGTGCCGCTGATCCTGGCCGGCGTTCCCAAGCGGAAAGCCGTCGAGGCCGCGATCAAGATGCTGAACCAGATGGACATGGGCTCCCGCGCACACGCGCTGCCGTCCAAGCTCTCCGGCGGTCAGCAACAACGGGTGGCCATCGCCCGGGCGCTGGTCCATCATCCGCAACTGCTGGTGTGCGACGAACCCACCAGCGCGCTCGACGCCAAGACCGGCCACACGATCATGGAGATTCTCCGGAACGTGGCCGTCGAAGGTGATCGGGCGGTGATCATCGTGACGCACGACTCGCGCGTGCTGGAGTTCGGCGATCGGATCGCCCGCATGGAGGACGGACACATTGTGAGCGTTTCGCCCGAGGCGGCGACAATCGCGGCGCATTGACAGCAACTAAGAATCGTTCTGAATTCTGGTGTGTGAGCCATGCAAAACTGGTTTTCAAAGTACATCCTGCCGCTGATAGCTGTCGGGCTGCTGATTTTCGCCGTGGTGTTTGTGAGTGGTCAGGACCGCAGCACTCCGCCTGCCGAACCGGCCATTCCGCCGCCGGAGTCACCGTTTGAGTACACCGTAGCCGGGGCCGGCCTGGTCGAAGCCGAGACCGAGAACATCTCAATCGGGTCGCCCACGCCAGGCGTCGTTACCCAGGTGCTGGTCAAAGTCGATCAGCGAGTGACGACCGGCGATCCGCTGTTCAAGCTCGACCCGCGCATGCTGGAAACCGAGCTGGCCAATCGGCAGGCGACGCTCGCCGCGCGCCAGGCCGACCTGACGCGACTCGAGAACCAGCCACGGCCCGAGGAGCTTCGCATGAGCGCAGCCCAACTGGCCGAGGCTCAACACAGCGTCGTTGCCGAACAGGATTTGTTTCGCCGGGCCAAGGAGCTGTACGAGAAGAAGGTCGAGACCGCCGAAAACCTGGTCGTTCGCAAGCAGGCACTCCTGGGAGCAGAAGCCAAGCTCGCGCGGGCGCAGGCCGACTACGACAAGATGGAGTCGGGGGCCTGGAAGTTCGATCTCGAGATTGCCCGCGCTGCCGTCGCCCAAGCCGAAGCCCAGATCAAGCAGACCGAGATCGAGCTCGACCGGCTGATCGTGCGGGCGCTGGTCGATGGCCGCGTCCTGCAGGTCAACGTTCGGCCGGGCGAGTTTGTCGGCGCGCCGCCGGGGCAGGCCCTGGTCGTGCTGGGCAGCATCGACCAGCTCCACGTGCGGGTCGACATCGACGAGAACGATATTCCCCGCTACCAGCCCGGCGCCAGCGGCGTGGCGATGGTCCGCGGCCAGAGCGATCGGGAATTTCCGCTCACGTTCGTACGCGTGGAACCGTACGTGGTGCCGAAAAAGTCGCTCACGGGCGACAACACCGAGCGCGTCGACACGCGGGTGCTGCAAGTGATCTATGCGATCGACACCGGCGGCGAGCCGCTGTACGTCGGGCAGCAGCTTGATGTGTATCTGAAGGCGGGGGATATGCCAATGTCCACCCGCGTGTCGGGCAAACATCGGGGGTGAGCAGGACGGACGTGCCGCGATGTCACGAGGCGCGCCGGTAGCGGCCCAAGATGGGATGGGTGGCGGCCGCAACGCGCGGGGGGATGACCTCTACATCGGAGCGGCACAAGCTCGTTCGCGAACGAAACTGCAGAGCTTCGGACCAAGTGCCGCCGGCCGGCAGCTATCGCCGCTCGCTAGCACTTCCATTATTTTGGTAGCGCGATAACGCGATCAGATCTGGAACACCCGTTTCGCATTCTCAAACAAAAACTTCGCCATTGCCGCCGGTTTCAGCTCCAAGGCTCGGGCCTGATCGGCGCATTGTTTCAAATCGAGCATGGCGAAGTTCGTGCCGAACAGGACCTTGTCCTGGCCATAGGTGTTCATGAAGTGCAGCAATTGCGGCGGGTAGTAGCGCGGCAGGTAGGCGCTGGTGTCGATGTACACGTGCTCGTGCTTCCAGGCCAGCGCGATCATTTCGTCCGTCCACGGATAGCCGATATGTCCGCCCACGATGCGCAGCTCAGGAAACGTAAGCGCCACTTCGTCGATGTACGGAATCGGCCGGCCGGTGTCCGAGGGCATAAGCGGCCCCGTGTGGCCGACCTGCGTGCAGAACGGAATGTCGAGCTCGATGCACTTCACATACAGCGGATAGTACAAGCGATCGTTCGGCGGCAGCTTCCACAGCCAGGGAATCACGCGGAGGGCTTTGAAGCCCAACTCGCGCACGGCCCGATCCAGCTCCCGCACCGCCTGCACCGGCTTCTCCAGGTTCACGCCGGCGATGCCGACGAACCGCGTGGGATAGTCGCGAATGAACTCCGCGATCCGGTCGTTGGAGCAGATCTCTCGCCCCGGCGCGGTCCAGGAAGTGAGCAGCATCCGCTGGATGCCGGCCGCGTCCATGGCGGCCACGACCTCGGAGGGGCTCAAACCTTTCGCCAATCGCTCGCCGCCGCCAGATTGCTCGAACAGCCGCTTGATCTCGGGAAGCTGCCGCGCCATTTCGGCCAGCGGCGGATTGGCCCAGGCATCAATGATGGGATAGGAAGTTGATTCGGCCATCGATCACTCAATCTCTTTCAGCTTGATGTTCTTATACCAGCATTCGCCGCCGTGATCCTGCAGCCCGATATACCCGCGGCGTGGATGATCTTTATAGGCGACGTCGAACTTGTGCGCGCTGCCATCGGGGCGGCGATTGGGCTTCGTCCATTGATCGAGATCCATTCGATTGACGACTTCGCCGTTGATCGCCACTTCGATGACGTTCTTATTGCAGGTCAGTTGGAGCTGATTCCACTCGCCGGCCGGCCGCATCGCGTTCTTGGCCGGCTTCAACAGGTCGTAAATCGCGCCCGTGTCGTGAAAGCCGGCGCTGGTGGTATCGTCGATCGCGACTTCAAGACCGTTGAAGCCGACGTCTTTATCCGAGCGGGGCGTGAGCGGCCAGGTGCGAAAGAACACGCCGCTGTTTGTCTTCGGAGCGATTTTGAAATCGAGCTTGAGCACGAAATCGGACAGGGGTCGATCGTAGATCAGCATGTAGCCGCCGCACCGATGCGGATTGAGCGTCCCCTGTTCGACCGGCCGCTGACTCGGCTTCCCGCTGCTGGTTTGCCAGCCATCGAGCGTTTTGCCGTCAAACAGAAGTGTCCACCCGGCGGCCTGCTCCTCGGGCGACAAGCGGTTGTCGTCGGCCACGGCAGGCGCAACCAGACCCAGGCAGCAGAGAGCCGCACAAAAAAGTTTCATGGTTCTTTGCCTGATCCTGGTTGACCGTGGTGTTCGCTCAAACGCAATTGCCGCCATCAATCTAGCGGGCGGGCGGAACCAAGGCAAAGCAGGTAAACATGAACCAGGCTTAGCTTTGCGCAAAACTTATTTGGCGATTCCGGGGACCTACCCTACAATGTCCCTCGAACGTAATGCCCAGCCGCCGCGATTTGGACGTTGGCAAGCAGTTTAAGGGTCCACGGCTGGGGCGTGCGATTCCGAGCGGCACTCCGCGGGGTTTCATTACCTTGGCGGGACATGTGCTGCTCGGTACTGTTCGCAAGTTAAACGTACTCCGGCCGAGTTCCCGCCTGCGACGATTTCTGGAAATAGTTTTTCCCGAAGGTGAACCACTTCGAGTTCATTACGTATAGGGCGCGGCGAATCGACTCGTAGGGATACGGTTTTACTTGCGGTCGACTGACACCTTCCTTCGTTATGGAGTTTCCACGATGAAAGCTTTCTGTTTGAGTGTGGCGGTGGCCCTGGCGTTCGCCGGCACCGCGCGTGCGGCCGAGTTGACCAGCGGTTTGCAACCAGGAGATCTGGTCGGCGCGTTCAACGTTGAGAAGTGCGGCGGCGCGGTCAACGATGGCCGTGAAGTGGGTTCGAACTTCTGCTATCGCTGCATGCTCGGCAAGAAGCCGACCGTGATGGTCTTCGCTCGCAAGGCTGACGCCAACCTGGCGGCTCTGGCCAAGGAACTCGACAAGCATGTGGCCAAGAACTCGGACCAGAAGCTGTCCTCGTTCATCAACCTCATTGGCAGCGATCCGGCGAAACTGAAGACCCAGGCCAAGGATTTCGCGGCGAAGAATGAGCTAGAGAACGTCGCGCTCGTCGTGCCCGATGACGTCGAGAATGGCCCGGAAGAATTCAAGATCAACCCGGAAGCCGAAGTGACCGTCACGATCTATCGCGACGGCAAGGTCGAAGCCAGCCATGCGGTACCCGCCGGCAAGCTCACCAAGCAGGAAATCGAAAGCATCATCAGCGACACGGGCAAGATCCTGAAGTAAGCCCTTCGGACTGATTGCTGACCCAACCATGGCGGGGCGCGATTTCAACGGAATCGTGCCCCGCTTGTTTTTCGTGGGTGGCAGGGAGGCAAGGATTTACCGCAGAGTACGCTGAGGTTCGCAGAGGGAAGACAGACGAAGAGAACCACAGATGGACACAAATTCACACAGCTGAAATAGAAGATGGGGGGCTGAGTCGCACCGCAGGCGTCGGCTGCGAGATGGCCGCGCAGACGTCGGTTGTCGAACGATTTACGATTGCCCCCTATCTGTATGCATCTGTGTCCATCTGTGGTTCTCCTCCCTTGAATCCATTGCTTTTTTCTCTGCCTTTCCCTCTGCGTAACTCCGCGCCCTCTGCGGTTAGTCGATTCCCCTTCGATTCCAAGTCGACTCGCCAATCACCAGCCGCCGGGCTAAAATCCTGGTTTGCTAAGTTTCCGCACGATCCATCAACCACATGACCGTTCTCGTTCAGATCAAAGACGCTCACAAGAGCTATGGCGACCAGGTGCTGCTCGACGGCGCTGAGGCCATCCTCACCGACGATCACAAAATCGGCTTCATCGGCCGCAACGGCGCCGGCAAGTCGACCCTCTGCCGCATCCTGCTCGGCGAAGAGGAACTCGACGCCGGCGAGGTGATCTTCCATCCCAAGCTGCGGATGGGCTACCTCCGGCAGCACGATCCGTTTCTGCCGGGCGAGACCGTCATCGGCTTTCTGATGCGCGACAGCGGCCAGCCCGACTGGAAGTGCGGCGAGGTGGCCGGCAAGTTCGAAATCAAGTCTCCATTTCTGGAAGGTCCGATCGCGCAGCTCTCTGGCGGCTGGCAAACGCGAGTGAAGCTCGCCGCGCTGCTGCTGCACGAGCCGAACCTGCTGGTGCTCGACGAACCGACGAACTTTCTCGACCTGCGGACGCAGATTCTCCTCGAGCACTTCCTGCGCGAGTTTCGCGAAGCATGCCTGATCGTCTCGCACGATCGCGCGTTCCTGAACGCCACCTGCACGCAGACGCTCGACCTCTCGCGCGGGCAGCTTACCGTCTTCGACGGCAAGGTCGACGCATTCCTCGCCAATCAAGAGGAACGCCGCCTGCACGATGAGCGCGTCAATGCGGCGGTCATGGCGAAGCGCCGGAGCCTGGAAACCTTTATCGACAAGAACAAGGCTCGGGCGAGCACCGCCAACCGCGCGAAGAGTAAGGCCAAGCAGCTCGAAAAGCTGCAGCCGATCGAAGTGGCCGGCGTCGAGGCGACCGCCAGCATCCGCGCGCCGCAGGTTGAACCGCGCCGCGGACCGGCCGTCCGCTGCCGGGACCTGGCCATCGGCTATCCCGATCACGAAGTGGCCCGCGGTATTGACGTCGAAATCGAACACGGCAGCCGGGCAGCGATCGTGGGCGACAACGGTCAGGGCAAAACGACCTTCTTGCGGACGCTGGTCGACTCAATCAAGCCGCGCTCCGGCGAGGTTCGCTGGGGCTATGGCTGCGACGTTGGAGTCTACGCCCAGCACGTGTACACCAGCCTGCCCGATAAGCAAACCGTGCTCGAGTATCTCGAGTACCAGGCTGCTCCGGGCACCAAGAACCAGGCGATTTTGGACACGGCCGCCAGCCTGCTGTTTCGTGGCGACCACGTGAACAAGAAAATTCGCGTGCTCAGCGGTGGCGAGCGGGCCCGCTGCTGTCTGGCCGGGCTTCTGCTGGGCACGAGCAATGTCCTGGTGCTCGACGAACCTGGCAACCATCTCGACGTGGAAACGGTCGATTCGCTGGCGCAGGCGCTGATCGATTACTGCGGCACAGTGATCTTCACCAGCCACGATCGCTACTTCATGCATCGCGTGGCCACTTCGGTGATCGAGGTTCGCGACTCGCGCGTGGTGAATTATCCTGGCGACTACGATTCGTACGTCTACTCGGTGAACAAAGAAGTCGACGAAGGCGAGCGTCTGGCTGCGGCCAAGGTAGCCCCGGGCAAGCCGCGCGCCGCCGTGGCCGCGCCGGTCGACGCCAAGAAGCGGCACCAGCAGCAGCGCGAACTGCGGAAGCAGCTCCAAACGCTCGAGCGGACGATTGAAAAGCTCGACGTCCGCAAGCGCGAAGTGAACGTCTCCCTGCTCGAGTCGACCGATCCGACGGAAGCAGTACGGCTGCACAACGAACTAACCGCGATCGCCGCGGAATTGGCGCCGATTGAAGAACGCTGGTGCGAGCTCTCCGCCCAGATCGAAGACGACGAGTAGACTCAGGGCAAGTTCGCCCTGTTAGCCCTCGGCTTTGCCGGGGGGCTCTTGATTCGCGCGGCAATAGTCCGCCCACATCTCGCGATACACGTCTTCCAACCTCCGCGTGAAGCCCGCAAAATCCAGCAGCGGCGAGGCGGCCACGCGCGCGCGCAGCGTTCGGCGATACTGCCTTAGTCGCTCGCGATCGTTCGCCAGGGCTACCGCAGCCTCGACGTACTCTTCGCGCGAGTGCGTGATCAGGTCCGTCAGTCCCAAGAGCGCGTGGCCGCTGCCGCCAAAGCGCGTGACGTACGAGTTGCCCGAGAGCGTCACAACCGGCACCCCCTGCCACAGCGAGTCGCACGTCGTGGTATGGCCGTTGAAGGGAAACGGATCGAGGGCGACGTCCAAGCTTGAGATCAGCTGCAAATACTGCGGGCGCGGCAATCGGTTCACCAGTTCCAGCCGCTCTGGCGAGATTCCCTCGGCGGCGAACGTTTCGAAGAGTCGCTTCTCCAGCGAGGGCGTCATGTCCGCTCGAACCACGAGCTTCGCAGTCGGCACGCACCTTAAAATCTCGGCCCAGGTGGCGAGCACCTGCGGCGTCACCTTCGGAAACGCGTTGACCGATCCGAAGGTGACGTAACCGTTCGCGTCGGCCGGCAGCAGACCGATCGGCGGAGCATTGTCGGACGGCCGATAGCAAAAGTACGACTCGGGCAGCCGCACCAACCGCTCGGTATGGAGTGCCTCGGTCACACCCGGCGGATCGGAATAAGCATCCGTCAACCGGTAGTCCATCGCCTGCATGCCGGTTGTGTTCTGATAGCCGAGGTAGGTGACCTGAATCGGCGCGGGCTTCCTGGCGAACAACTGCATCCGGTTGCCGCCGCCGATATGACCCGTCAGATCGATCAGGATGTCGATCCGATCGGCCCGGATCTGCGCCGCGACTTCCTCATCCGACTGACCGTAGATATCCCGCCAGAGAGTGACGGTTCTCTGGAGCAAGCCGCTGGTATCATCCGGCCGGTCGTCGTCGAAATAACACAAGACGTCGAACCACTGGCGATCGTGCGACTGGAGAATCGGCTGCGTGAAAAAGTTCACCGCGTGCTCGCACAAGTGAGGCGAGACGTAGCCGATCCGCAATCGCCGTCCAAGTGTGCGATCGATATCGTGTGGCGCCGCGGCCACGGTCAGCAGATCGGCGTGCCGGACTCCCCAGGCCCGGTGCTCAGCAAAGATCGATTGTGCGTCGTACCCCGGATGATAGTTGAGCGCGTACAGCAAATTGCTATGCAGCCCGCTGGCCTCGGGTTCGAGCTCGACCGCCCGGCGATGTTCGGCGATCGCCTCGTCGAGTAGCCCGATCGCCTGTAGTGAAACGGCCAGGTTGCTGTGTGCCTTGCCAAAGTCGGGCTTCAAAGCCACGGCCTGTCGCGCGGCGGTGATTGCTTCGTCGTGACGTCCCTGGGCTGCCCAGGACACGCATAGATTGTTATGCGCTACGGCCCATTCGGGCCTCAGGCGAGTCGCTTGCTCGCAGTGCGCGACGGCCAGATTCAATCGGCGTTCTTTCTGATAGATGAACGCCAAACCTAGATGCGCCTCGGCGTGCCCCGGATCGACCTCGAGCGCCCGCTGGAAATACTGCCTGGCTTCTTCCGCGCGACCTTGCTTGTGCCGAACAGCGCCGAGCGCGTGCCAGGCGGCCGCCAGGCGCGGATCCAGTTCGGCCGCCCGGGCGTAGAGTTCGGCAGCCTCGTCGTCGCGCTGCTGGCTTTGCCGCACGAGCCCCAGGTTGATGACCGCTGGAGCGAATTGCGGATTCACGGTCAGACAGGCCGTGAAATGGCGTTCCGCGGCATCGAGCTCATCCCGGCCATGCCGAATCGTGCCCAGATTGTTGTGCGTTTCGACGTGCGCCGGTTCGTGCTCAATCGCGGCCTCGTACTCGCCAATTGCCTCGTTTGCTCGCCCCTGGCTTTGCAGCACGCTGGCCAGGCGAAACCGCGCTTCGGCCGAGTCACTCAGCTCGACGACGCCTCGAAAACAGACCTCGGCCTCGGCGAACCGATGGAGATGCTCGAGCACCATCCCCAGCTTTGAGAGCACGCGGGGATCCTGCGGTGCGAGCCGCCGCGCCTGCTCGAGCGCTGCCAGTGCTTCGTCCTGCCGTCCCATGTCGTGCAGGATGGAACCCAGCAACATATGCAGCGTGCTGTTGCCAGGATTGATGGTGAGCGCTTGCTGGTAGGCCCGCGCGGCCTCGGCCGGGCGCCCGGCAAGTCGGAGGGCCTCACCCAGGTTGGCGTAGAACGGTCCTTGAACTCGGTCGACCTGGATCGCCCGGGAGATGAGTTCGATGGCGACGGGAAACTGCCCGGCCTGGAGGGCGAGAATGCCCAACTGGTGCAGCGCTGCTGGATGGCGAGGATCTGCCGACAGAATCTGGCGATACGCTTGCTCGGCCTCGGCCAACTGCCCCGCCTGATGTGCGCGCGTGCCGGCCGCCAGGATGTCATTCAGATTGCTCATGGAGCGTCTATTCTCACAAGCCTCGCGAGCTCTGACAACGCGGGGTTCAGCCGACGCGCCCTACGCGCGTGTACAGCGGCCAGCGCACCAGGCGTTGCTCGTCGGGATCACCCCAGGCCGCGCTTAGATCGCTTTTCACGAGCGCGAGCGGGTCGCTCCCTTGTGCCGCCCGATACTTCTCCACGCTCGACCACGTGCCGAGATAGCCGACCAACTGTGCCAGCTTCCAATGCGCCGTCATCTCGAACGGCGGCGACGGGAGTTCTTCAAAGGGAAATTCGATCGTGGCATACCGGTCTTCTATCAGCTTTCGCTCCGGCGGCCAGTAGCGGCCCAGAATCGGCTCGTAGAACCGCGCGACGACTGCATCCACGGCAGGCGAGATCGTCGCCAGCCCATACGCCCACAGTGCGAGCACGCTCCCCGCGCGACCGACGCGGCGAACCTCGTCATAGAACCGCGGTCGGTCGAACCAATGCACGGCCTGCGCCACGGAGATCAGGTCGACCGAGCGCCCCGCGATGGGCGCATGTTCGGCGCTGGCGACGACATACCGCACACGGTCGTGCGGCTGGGCGTGCTCAATCTGCCGGGAGCTGGGGTCGGTCGCCACGACCTCCTGAAAGTGCTCGGCGAGGGCCAGGGCCGCCTGACCGCTGCCGGTCCCGCAGTCCCAGGCCAATGCGTGCCGTGCGGGCAGGCTCGCCAGGTAAGCAAATAGCTCTTGGCCGTAATGCGGTCGAAACTGTGTATAGCGATCGGCTTGCGCCGAAAAGTGATCGTGAAATGTCATGGTCGATCCTGCCTGGGATTCGGGCTCTGTATATTAAGAGCGTCCGAACGAAACTCGTTCGATTTTCCGGGAGATTTCACACCCGACGACTTTTTCCAAGAATTCTGGCAGTTGGTCGTTGACAGTGCACGATGGGTGTAGTTACACTAAGCGAACGTTTTGCTGGACCCGCATAGATTCACGGAAACGCTAATGCACGCTGAGTGAGCCTGTTTCACCGCATAGGTGAGCGACCCTCCAACCGACTTGGGCTCACAAAATCACGAAGCGTGCAACTAGGCGCAGGACACTTCTGTCCGGGGCGCTGTTCCACAATAGGGCACTGACGGCTCTCGTTGAGCCGCAAGGGCTTTTTGGAAAAGAAGTTAGTGTCGTTTCTTGAATCTCAGCGTGCACAGCGAAAACACAACAGGAGTTGCTTCATGCGTCTCAAGAGATTCTCGTTGATCGCTGCTGCTTGGCTTTTGGGAATCTCTGTGCTGACGGCATCAAACGCCGCGGCCGAGACGTTGCAAATCCAGTTCACGGGTCTCAATCTGCAATACGATGGGACCAACATCTTCGACGCTGGTGTCCACAATACGACAAGCTCGGGCAATCCGGCCGAAGCTGACGCGCTCACGGCGATGAACTTCTACCTCGACGGTTCGTTGGTAGGCTCGCTCACCTCGGACATCTACGCCGATGTCTACATCAAAGACGTCCTCAACATTCCGGCCGCAGGCGGGGTCATCGTTACCGGCGGTAATGGAGGCGCATTCGGCATCGACCTGTTGATGAAGGACCTGACGCCTGGCTGGGGTCTGGCCCTCGATATCGATACCATGCAGTTTTTCTACACTGGTTCGCGCATCGCGATTTCCGTGGCAGGGTTGGCCACGAATCTCGCCGCGCAGGATCTGCCATTCGCCCTGCAGCTTGATCCCGTGCAGCCGATCAGAATTGTTCTGTCGAGCGCCAGCCTGACCAACGTTACCACTGCGGCCGGCTTCGTTACCGGCTTCAATGCCTCGGGTACTGGCAACACTTCGGGCGAAGGCTTCGTCGTCATCCCGGAACCTGCCAGCTACGTGCTGGCCGGCCTGGGCATTGCGGCTCTGGCCGTGGTTCGTCGCCGCCGCAAGGCAGCCTGACCACGGACCGCCTGACTTGGCAAACCAAAGCAGCGGCCGCCTCTCCCGACTCCGGCGAGGCGGCCGCTGCTTTTTGTCCCGCACCTTGCTCACGCCAACGTCCCCTTGCCGCGCCGATGCTGCGTGTTAAACTTTGGGACTGCCATGCCCGTGCTGCTCAGTTGCAGAGGGGGCTTCTTAAGGCGGCGTAGCTCAGTTGGTTAGAGCAACGGCTTCATAAGCCGTGTGTCGCCGGTTCGAGTCCGGCCGCCGCTACTCTCTTCTTGCTCTCTGAGAGCGACTAAACTCCGCGTCGGACGTCGAGTTGCCCGCGACCCACCTGGGGGCAGGCAGCTCGCGCGGCGGCAGAGTTTCCCCAGTCGCGAGAACGTGAACAGCCGTTCACAAAAAATTGTTGCGTGCGGAGCGGCCTGCCGCTATATTGGCAACACGATATGGCCCATTGTGAGGGTTCCGCCTGATTTCCGGGAGATCACGCATGCGATCCGCGACTGCGCGCTGTTGCTTTGCCTTTGCTCTGCTGGCCCATGCGGCGCGGGGCGCCGAGTTGGTCGAAGTCGTCAAGACGGTGGAGCCATCGGTCGTTCGAATCGATACGGACTCAGGCCACGGCAGCGGGGTCATCGTGGGTGAAGATGGGCTGGTAATCACCAACTATCATGTCATCGAGGGAGCCCGGGATGTCAGTGTTCAGTTGCGTGAAGGCAAGAAGTTCGCGGCCACGGGTTATTTGGTGATTGAACCGACGCATGACCTGGCCCTGATCAAGGTGAAAGGGTTGCCCAGCGGTCGCCTGCTTTCCCTGGCCCGCGACCTACCGCAGGTGGGTGAAAAAGTGGCGGCGTTCGGCAATCCGCATGGTTTCTCCTTCTCCACGTCCGAGGGCATTGTGTCCGCCGTTCGCGACGGAAAAGACACGCAAAAAGCCGTCGGCGAAGCAACCTATCGGGCCATGGGCTTTGCGATGGACGCGACCTGGGTCCAGACCACCGCCGCAATCTCCGGCGGCAACAGCGGCGGGCCACTGGTCAACATGAACAGCGAGCTCCTGGGGCTCAACACCTGGGGTGACGACTCCGGTCAGCAACTGAATTTTGCGATCAGCGTGCGCGATATCAAACAGGTTCTCGCCAAAGTGACCTCCACCACGCCAGTTCAACATTTCAACACCTTGCCCAACGCCCGTAGCGTCGCCTCGATCAGTCTCACGCCCGACGACGCCACATTTCAGTTGAAGCTGCCGACGGGGCGCGTTTTCACCTTTGATGTGTTCGATACGCGTTCGACGAGAAACTTGCTCGCCTCGCGCGAGGGAGTTGCAGGCGCGGTCGTGATTGCCCATCCCAACGGGGCTGTGTTCGCTGCCGCCGAGCACCAGGGCGGCGTACTGCATGGCCTGACGATGGCCCAGTACGACAACGAAAAACCCATGGTCCGAGCTACCTATGCCAATGGCCGCCGCCACGGAATCCTCAAGACTTACGACGAGGCTGGCGACCCGATCCTGTTCAGCCAATACTTTGAGGGCCGGCGCACCGGTTTCACGGCGCTGTTCGGCGAGCAACTGGAACTTGTCGCGCAATACAAGGCAGACAAACTCGAGTATCTACAATTGATGTCGGATGCCACGCCCCTGGAAGGCTTCGCTGGCGAAGAAGCGGCGCTCAAGCACCCCAAGGCCAAGCAACTTCTGGCGCGCCTTGAGACGTTGGACGCCGAGCTGAAAAAGAACGAGGTTCTGTTCCGCAAGCAGGTCAAGGAATTCGAACTCGATCGCCGCCGCGAATTGGCTGCCAAACTGGCCCCAGAAAAACGCGCCCGGGCGGCGGAACGCTCACGCCAGCGTAAGGAAGCCAACAATGCCGCAATCGAAGCCATCCGCCGCCGGGCCAATGGCGGACGCTAGGTTCATCCGCTACCGGTAGTTCACCATCACGTCGGCCATTGTCTCGGGCGTGATGGCTCCCTCGTCGACCAGCCCCTGCAACGAGGTCTGCATCGAGACCATGCCATGTCGCTTGCCGGTCGAGATCACATTCCGCAGGTAGAACGTGCCGCGGTTGCGAATGATGTGCTTGGCCGCCTGGTTCACCATCAGTATCTCTGAGGCGACGCGTTTGCCGCCGTCGCGCGTGGGGACCAGTTCCTGGTGAATCACGCCCACCAGCGTGTCGGCCAGCACGTAGCGGATATGCCCTTCGTCCTCGCTGGCCACAAAGCTCAACAGCCGTTCGATGATCTTGTCGATCGACATGATGTGCAGTGTCGACAGCACCAGGCAGCCCGTTTCCGCGGCGGTGAGCGCGATCTTGATCGTCTCGAAATCGCGCATCTCGCCGATCGAAATCACGTCGGGATTCTGCCGCAGCGCTGCCCGCAACCCGCTGTGAAAGTCCTTGGTGTCGCGTCCCACCTGTCGCTGTCGCACGATGCCCGCCTTGTTAGCGTGCAGGTACTCGATCGGATCTTCGATGGTAATAATGTGCCGGGGTTGCGTGGCGTTGATTTCGTCGATGATGGCAGTCATCGTCGTGGTTTTTCCCTGGCTGGCGCTGCCGGTGAGCAACACCAGGCCCTTGGTAGCGCTGGCCATCTCCCGCACGGCGTCAGGCAGCTTCAGTTCGGCCAGCGTCTTGGGACGCTGGGCAAGAATCCGGATCACGGTTCCCACGTCGCCATCGAAATATCCGACGTTCACTCGGTAACGGCCGTAGTCATCGATCGCCATATAGTCGAAATCGAGATCGCGGCGAAACTGCTCCTGCTGGTGCTCGTTCAAGAGCTCCATCGACAACCGCTCGCTCTGCTTCGACGTCAGCGGACGATCCGTGGCGGGAGTCAGCCGCCGGGCGATTCGAAACATCACCGGCGCTCCGGGCGCCACGTGAATGTCGCTCACCTTGTGCGCCCGGCCGTGCCGGAGCACCTCGTGAATTGAAAGTTGGTCGGGCGGCGTTTGAATCAGGGCGATCGTCGGGATCGCCGTGGGCCGCTCGGGCTGGGCCGCCGAGTCCTGCTCGGCGTCGAACACCCGGGCTCGCGCCGGCCGAGCGCCGGCCGGACCCACCTGGATGTTCGGCGGGGCAACCGTCACCGGAGCCATCGCGGGGGACACTGCCACCGGCGCGGCGGCCGGCACTTTCACCAGTCCCCGGCAGTGCACGCAGTTGACCTGCTGCTCGCGCGGTTGTGCTTCGACCTGAAACGTGCCCGCGCAGTGCGGACAGCGAAAGCGGATATTCGCCATGGCAGAATCGGCCCCCAGACCAGCCGCGCCGTCGGCGCGCCGAATTCGAGTCCCCTGTTCCCGTAGCTCCAGTTTACACCGCGACGGGGCCCCATTGCAGCGGCCGGTGGTGCGCTCACTTTTCCCGCGTCCTGCACGATCGCAAGGGTTAAAGCGGCCCGTTTCACCCGCGATTCGCCGCGCGGCGGCAGCACGCCTTGAACTCGGCAGACTTTGACCCTATAAAATCCTTCGTGGGCCGAAGTGGCGGAATTGGCAGACGCGCTAGCCTCAGGAGCTAGTCCGGGTAACCGGGTGCAGGTTCAAGTCCTGTCTTCGGCATTCTTTGCGTATGTATTCGGGGTGGATGGTCTTTGCCTGACCATCCACCCCGTTTCTGTTTGCCGCGGCGGCCGTTTACAATCGACCTCGAATCTCGTTCCACTCCGGACCGATTTCCCCACGCCGGCTGCCCCCCCGGCTTAAACCTCCCTGCCATGCAAATCACCGAAATCGTCTGCCAGATCCTGCGAATCCCCAATGTGGCCGCCAAAACGGCCAGCAGCCAGGACGCCGTGATCGTCCGCGTGCGGACGAACTCCGGGCTGGAAGGCGTCGGCGAGGCGGACGCTTCGCCTGAGGTGGTCAAGGCGATCGTCGACGCCCCGTTCAGCCATAACATCGCCTGCGGTCTGCGGCAGATCCTGGTGGGCGAAAACCCGCTGGAGACTGAGCGCCTGTGGCAGAAGATGTATCGCCGCACGATGTACTTCGGCCGCACGTCGGTCGGCATTGCCGCCATGGCCGCCGTGGATATGGCCCTCTGGGACCTCAAGGGGAAGCACTACGGCGAGCCGATCCACCGCCTGCTCGGCGGCAAGCAGCACGAACGTATCCGGGCCTACGCCTCGATCCTGTTCGGCCGCGACGGTCGCGAGACGACGGACATCGCCCGCCGCTGGCGCGACGCCGGCTACACGGCCGTCAAGTGCGGCTGGGAACCGATGGGTACCAGCGAAGCGGTCGACATCGACCTGGTGCGCGGCGCGCGCGAAGGTGTTGGCGACGGCACGCTGTTGATCGACGCCGGTTGCGTCTGGGACGCCCGCACGGCACTCCGCCGGGCGCATGCCTTTAACGACTTTGGCATCGAATGGCTGGAAGAGCCGCTGCGCGAGGACGATCTCGAAGGTTACGTCTGGCTCCGCGATCGCTCGCCGGTGCCGATCGCCTCGGGCGAAGGCGAATGCGGCCGCGAAGCATTCCGCCCCTGGATCGATCGCCGGGCGCTGGATGTCTACCAGGTCGACCTCTCGCGGTGCGGGTTCACCGATGCGGCGTTCATCCGTTCGCGGGTCGAGGAGTACGGCGGCCGGCTCTGCAATCACTGCTACACCAGCCCGCTCACCGTGGCGGCCAGCATCCACTGGCTGGTCACCTGCCGCGATGCGTTCCTGTTTGAAGATTGCGTCGAGGATTCGCCGCTCCGCCACGAACTGACGCACGAGAAGGTTCAGGCCGTGGACGGTTGGATCAGCATCGGCGACGCGCCGGGCCTGGGCGTCACGCTGAACGAAGACTTCGTGAAACGATACCTGATCAGCGAAAGCAAGTAGCGGCACTGCCATGCATGTTCTCACGCCGCAAACCCAGTGTCTGGCCGGCGCGGCCCGGCGCGACATCACGCCCCCCGTGGGCATCTATCACCGGATGTGGGGCGCCGCCACTCACGATCGCTCGACGGGCGTCCACCGGCCGCTGCTTTGCACGGCGCTGGCACTGGCGCCGTACGACAGCAATCGCAACCCTAACCAGGCGCAAGTCATCGTCTCGCTCGACCACTGCCTGATGTGGAATGACGACCTCGAGCGGCTCCTGGCGACAATCTGCCGCGCGACCGGCCTCGAGCCGCGCCAACTGCAGATCGCGCTCACGCACACACACGCCGCGGGGCTGCTAGATTCCAGCCGCAGCGACTTGCCGGGGGGCGGTCTGATCGGGCCGTATCTTGCCACACTTGCCGATCGCGCAACCGAAGCCGTTCGCGAGTCGCTTCAGTCGCTCGCCGCGGCCACGATTGTCTACGGCGCTGGCCGCTGTTCGCTGGCCGCACAGCGCGACTTCTGGGACGGGGACTCCCGGCAGTTCGTCTGCGGATTTAACCCTGCGGGCGACGCCGACGACACGCTGCTCGTGGCTCGCGTCTCTCGGCCCAGCGGTGAGATCATCGCCACTGTCGTGAACTACGCTTGCCACCCCACGACACTCGCCTGGGACAACACGCTGATCAGTCCCGACTATGTCGGCGCCCTGCGCGAAACGGTGGAGGCGGCGACGAGCGGTGCGCCCTGCGTGTTCCTGCAAGGCGCCTCGGGCGATCTCGGCCCCCGACGCGGCTTTGTCGGCGATGTGGCAATCGCCGATCGCAATGGCCGCGAGGTTGCTCACGCCGCGCTGGCAGCGTTGGAAGCGCTGGCACCCGCGGGCACCGCATTCGAGTATGCCGGCCCGGTTATCTCGGGCGCCACGATTGGCACTTGGCGCGATCGCCCACTCACGGAAACCGAGCAGTCACAAGCCCGCGTGTGGCAATCCCGGATGATTGACGTGCCACTCCCCTATCGCGAAGACCTCCCCAGTCGCGAACTCTCTGAAGAAGAGATGGCGCACTGGATTCGGACCGAAGCCCAGTCGCTCGAGCAAGGCAACGCGGACGCCACGCGCAACGCCCGCGCTCAGGTCGAACGCATGGCCCGGCAACTTCGCCGCTTGCGGTTGCTTCCCACGGGCGACACTGTCCCGCTTCGTACAAGCATCTGGCGACTCGGCGGCGCCAGTTGGGTGTTCGTCGCAGGTGAGCACTACCAGTACCTGCAGCGCGCACTCAGGGCAACGTTTCCCGATTTGCCCATCATCGTTTCGACCGTGACCAATGGCTGGCTGCCGGGTTATCTACCCACGCAGGACACGTACGGCCGCGGGATCTATCAGGAATCGATTGCGATCGTGGCGCGCGGGTCGCTCGAACGGCTTTCCGAAGCGATTGCCGCGGAGCTAGAAGTGCTCGCCTGAGCCTCTGGACCGGCGCGCGTTTGCCAGTTGGAACGGCCGCGCAAATCGGGTATCCTACGAGTGTCAGCTTCCCGCCTTCCAACCTCCTCGTTCGCGACCTGCCTGGAGGAAATACCGTATGTGGCCTGTGCCTCGCCTGGTCTCGCTGTTCGCTTTTCTCGCGCTGGCTACCTTCGCAGTTGCCGACGAGCCTTACGGCCGTCATCAGTTCGACGACTCGTCACGGAGTCACTGGTCATTCAAGAAGCTCCAGCGGCCGGCCGTTCCCGCCACGTCAACACGTTGGGGTCGCAATCCGATTGACGCGTTTGTGGCCGACGGACTGACCGCAGCTGGTCTCGAGCCTGCTACCCCGGCCGACCGCGTGACGCTGCTCCGCCGGGTTTACCTCGACCTGATCGGCCTGCCGCCGACGCCGGACGAAGTTGCCGCGTTCGTTTCCGATTCCAGCGAAACGGCCTTCGAGCGCGTGGTCGACGATCTGCTTTCCCGACCTCAATACGGCCAGCGGTGGGCTCGCCACTGGCTCGATGTCGTCCGCTACGCTGAAACGAACGGCTACGAACGCGATGGTGCCAAGCCCGAGGCCTGGAAGTATCGCGACTGGGTGATCAATTCCCTCAACGGAGATCTGCCGTATGACGAGTTCGTGATCCAGCAACTCGCGGGCGACGAGATCGAAGGCTCCAATGCCGATTCTCAAATCGCCACGACGATGCTTCGCCTCGGCGCTTGGGATGACGAACCGGCCGACCCGCTGGTCGACCGCTACGACCAGCTCGACGACATTGTCGGCACGACCTCGGCGGCGCTCTTGGGCATGACACTTCGTTGTGCCCGCTGTCACGATCACAAGTTTGAACCGCTCACGGCCAAGGACTATGCCCGCTGGACGGCGATCTTCGCGCCGCTCGCGCGTCCGCAGCAGGGCCGCACCGAACTGACTCGCGATATCGGCCCACATGCAGAAGTCGCGGCCCATCAGACCAGGACGAAGCAGCTCGACGAACAGAAGGCGACGCTCGTCGCGCAATTGCAGGCCACCTCCTGGCAAGTGGTCAGCGCTGCCGCGACCGACGGCCGGCTGCCGATCGCGCAGCTTGCCGCCCTGGGCGATCAGCCCGCCCCGGCAACCGGTGTCGCGGTCAGCGACGAGATCGTGCAAATCGCCAAAGAGATCCCGGGCGGCGCCTTGACCGCGGCGACCATCGAACCCGACAAACGAAACGACGAACAGAAGAAGCTGATCGCCGAGCATAATGACAAGTTGCTCGCACTGACTAAGGTTGTGGCGCCCGGCGAGAAGCGCACGGCACTCGACGACCTCCAGAAGCAGTTGGCCGCTGTGCAGGCGGCGTATCCCGCGCCGCTGCCGCAGGGTTACATCTGGTTTGAGAAGGGCCCCACGACCGAGGTCAACCACGTCTTCGATCGGGGCGATCCGCGCACGCCGGCGGGCGAAGTGCTGCCCGGCGTCCCAGCGATTCTGGTGGACGAGCCTCCTGCCGCTCCACAACCCACGGGCCACTCGACCGGCCGCCGCCTGCAGCTCGCCCGCTGGCTCGTGTCGCCGGATCATCCGCTCACGGCCCGGGTGATGGTGAATCGCCTTTGGCAGCATCACTTCGGGGATGGGCTGGTCGCCAGCGAGAACGACTTCGGCGTGATGGGTGAGCCGCCGGCGAATCAGCCGCTCTTGGATTGGCTGGCCAGCGAGCTCGTGGCCGGCGGCTGGCGGATGAAGCGGATGCACCGCATGATGGTGCTCTCCGAGACCTATCGGATGAGTTCCGCCGCCAAGCGGCAGGCCATGCAAAAGGATCCGACCGGCGCGCTGCTCTGGCGCTTTCGCCCCCGCCGGTTGGAAGCTGAAGCCCTCCGCGATACGATCCTCGCGGTCACCGGTCAGCTCAACCGGAAGGCCGGCGGGCCGAGCGTGTTTCCGAAAATTTCCCGGGCGGTGCTCGAGACGCAGTCTGTTCCAGGAAACGGCTGGACTCCTTCGGAGCCGGCCGAAGCCCAGCGCCGGAGCGTCTATATCTTCGTGAAGCGAACGCTGATCGTCCCAGAACTCGATGTGCTCGACTTTCCGGCCACGGAAGAGAGCTGTGCCCAGCGGATCGTCTCGACCGTCGCGCCACAGGCGCTCACGCTGCTCAACGGCGAGTTCATGCACGAACAGTCCGCCGCGATGGCCAGTCGACTGGCACGCGAAGTCGGTCGCGAAGACTCGGCCCGCATTGAACGGGCATACACGCTGGCCTTCGGTCGGCTTCCTAGTGAAAACGAACGCACCGCCTTGCTCGAGTTCCTCGACCGCCAGCGAGGCCAGATCGCCGCCGACTCGCCCGAGGAGGAGACCGTCAAATCGATTGACCTCAAGGCGCTCACAGCCATGTGCCTGGTGATCTTGAATACCAACGAGTTCGCGTATTTGCAGTAAGTGATTGCTTAGCGAGGGAGAGCATGAGTCCGAATCAATCGCCCCGCCCAACGCAGCAGTTCACCCTTTGCGGGCGTAATCGGCGTGAGTTTATCTGGCAGGCCGGTGGCGGATTCGTCGGCACGGCGCTCACCTACCTGCTCGCCCAGGACGGATTCTTCAATCAGGCTCGTGCGAACACGCCAGGTAAAGTCTCATCGCTCGATCCCCAGCCGTCGCATTTCGCTCCCAAGGCCAAGAGCTGCATCTTCCTGTTCATGTATGGCGGTCCCAGCCACATGGACCTGTTCGACCCCAAGCCCGAGCTCACCAAGCGCGACGGGCAGCCGATGCCGAACCTGGAGAACGACCCGCGGTTTGATGCCGCCCGCACCAAGGGCAAACCGCTGCTCGGCAGCCAGTGGGAGTTCAAGAAGCACGGCCAGAGCGGGATCGAGATCTCGGCCCTGTTCCCCAAGGTGGCTGAGTGCGTCGACGACATGGCGATCATTCGCTCCTGCCACGCCGACAGTTTCGCCCACGGCTCGGGCCTGCTGCAGATGAACACCGGCATGCTCCGGCAAGGATTTCCCAGCCTGGGCTCGTGGGTCACCTACGGATTGGGAACGGTGAATCAGAACTTACCGGCGTATGTCGTGATGCTGGACCATCGCGGCGGACCGATCGGCGGAGCACCGAACTGGGGCGCAGGCTTCATGCCGGCCGGGTTCCAGGGCACGCAGTTCCGCACCAGCGGCGACCCGATCATCGACCTCTCGCCGCGTGGTGGCATCACCCGCCAGCAGCAGCGGCAGCAGCTTGACTTGCTCGGCCAGCTCGATGGCATGCACGCCGCCGAGCATCCGCTGGACAGCGAGTTCGGCGCCCGGCTTGACAGCTACGAGCTCGCGTTCCGCATGCAGCAGCACGCGCCCGAGGCGGTGGACCTCGCCCGTGAAACGCCGCAGACGCTCGACGCCTACGGACTGAACCAAGTGACGACCGAGAAGTTCGGCCGCCGCTGCCTGATGGCGCGCCGACTGGTCGAGCGCGGCGTCCGCTTCGTGCAAGTCTACTCCGGCGGCGGCCATCTGGACGAGAACTGGGACGCCCACCTCGGGATGAAAAAGAATCACGAGCTGCATTGCGGTGAAACCGACCAGCCGATCGCGGCCCTGCTGAACGATCTCAAACAACGGGGGCTGCTGGACGAGACCCTCGTCGTCTGGGGCGGCGAGTTCGGCCGTACGCCCACCAGCGAAGGCGCGAACAAGGGTCGCGACCACAATCCGCGCGGCTTCACGATGTGGATGGCCGGCGGCGGCATCAACGGCGGCCAGACCTACGGCGCGACCGACGACTTCGGCTACGCTGCGGTCGAGAAGCCGGTCCACGTGCACGACCTGCACGCGACGATCCTGCACTTGATGGGCATGGATCACGAGGCCTTGACCTATTTCCATGCCGGCCGCGACTGGCGATTGACCGACGTGCACGGGCATGTGCTGAGTGAGTTGATAGCCTAGTCGCTGGGACTTCGCCCCCCTACCCCAGCACTTCCTTCACCACGCGGCCGGCCACGTCCGTCAGGCGGAAGTCGCGCCCGTTGTAGCGATAGGTGAGTTGCTCGTGGTTCATCCCGAGCAAATGCAGGATCGTGGCGTGCAGGTCGTTGACGCTCACGCGATCGACCACGGCTTTGTGGCCGATCTCGTCGGTCTCGCCGTAGTGCACGCCCCCTTTCACACCGCCGCCGGCCAGCCAGGTGGTGAAAGCATGCGGGTTGTGATCGCGACCGGTGCCACCTTTCTGCACGATCGGCAGGCGCCCGAATTCGCCGCACCAGATGATCAGCGTCTCGTCGAGTAGCCCCCGCTGTTTGAGATCGGTCAGCAGGCCGCCAATCGGAATGTCGGTCTCGCCGGCAAACTGGCTGTGATTGTCCTTGATGTTCGTGTGTCCGTCCCAGCTCCGCTCGTTCTCCATGCCGCCGGAGTAGATCTGGACGAACCGCACGCCGCGCTCGACCAGCCGCCGCGCCGTAAGCACTTGTTTGGCAAAGTGCTGACATTTCGGGTTGTCGATCCCGTACAGTTCGCGAATGTGGGCCGGTTCGCTCTCGATGTCCAAGGCCTCGGGCGCCGCCATCTGCATCCGGTAAGCGAGCTCATAGCTCTCGATGCGCGCGGCCAGATCGGCCTCGTCGGAATTCGGCTGATGGGCGTTCAGCTTCCGCAGCAGGTTGAGCTGGGCCACCTGCTGCTCGTCGGTCAGCCCTTCGCGTTTGTAAAGATTGTTGATCGGTGCGCCTTGCGCGTTGAGTGCCGTGCCTTGAAATACTCCTGGCAGAAAGCCCGCGCCCCAGTTCTGGGCGTGCCCCTTCGGCAGTCCACGGCCGAGCGTGTCGTACATGGCGACGAAGCCCGGCAGGTTGCGGTTTTCGCTCCCCAGGCCATAAGTGACCCACGCGCCCATGCAGGGAAAGCCCATCCGGCTCATGCCAGTGTTGATCTGGAACAGGGCCGGCGAATGGTTGTTCGTGGCCGTGTAACACGAGTGGATGAACGCCATGTCGTCGACGTGCTCGGACATCTTGGGGAAGATCTCCGACGCCCAGGCGCCGGACTGTCCGTGCTGGGCGAACTGAAACGGCGACTTCATCAGCGGGCCGACCTGTTCGGTGAAGAAGCCCGTGTTCTTGTCGAAGCCTTCCAGCTCACGGCCGTCGCGCTTGGCAAGTTCCGGCTTGTAATCCCAGGTGTCGACCTGGCTGGGCCCACCGTTCATGAACAGCCAGATCACGCGCTTGGCCTTGGCCGGAAAGTGCGAGTCCTTGGGGGCCATCGGGTTGAGAGCTACACCAGGCGTGGCGGCATTGGCGTTCGCGCAGATCAGCCCTTGATCCGCGAGCAGCGACGCGAGCGCGAGCAATCCGGCTCCGCTGCCGGCCTGGCGCAGAAACTGCCGGCGCGAAGCGAAGTGCCCTGCCGGATCGGCGAACAAGTGCGGGAGCTGCATAGCCATGCTCTCAGTCGATGTAGATGAACTCGTTCAGTCCGAATAGCACCTGGCAGAAGTCGGCCAGCGCCTGGGCCTCCGGTTTTTCCACTCCGGCAGCCTTGTAAGCCTCGGTCGCCGCGCGAATAAATTCGGCCGAATCGCGCCGCTCGACATCATCCGCCGGTCGAGCCAGGGCGATCTCGTACCCCAGATTCACGGTCTCTTCTGGCGAAGCGAGTCTGGCTTCGGCCAGGCGTTCGGCAAATGCCTGCGAGTAAGCGAGCACCTGGGGATTATTAAGCATCGAAAGCGCCTGCGGGGCGACGATCGTCGTCGATCGCTGACCGAGCCCCTGCAAGGAGTCTGGACCATCGAACAGCATCATGCTGGCGATGAGCTGGCTCCGCTTGATGGTGAAGTAAATGCTCCGCCGCTTGTGCGACTCGTCGAGCGAGCCCGGCCCATACATCGAGCGGTCGAGCAGCCCGCTGGTGGCCAGCATGCTGTCGCGAATCGCCTCGGCTTCCAGCCGCTGCCGATTGCGATGCCAGAGGAGCGCGTTGTCCGGGTCGATCGCCGTGCGCACCTCGTCCGTCTCCGAGGTTTGCATATAGGCCGCGCTGGTCATCATCAGCTTGTGCAGTCGCTTGAGTCGCCAGCCGCCTTGCACCAGTTCGCCGGCCAGGTAGTCGAGCAATTCCGGATGCGTCGGCCGTTCGCCCGAGGCCCCAAAGTCGCTGGGCGTGGCCACGATCCCCCGGCCATGATGATGCTGCCACAACCGGTTGACGATCACTCGGGCGAGCAGGTTACCCGCGCCGGCCTCTTTGTCGGTGAGCCAATTGGCCAACGCACTACGGCGAAACGACGTCCGCGCCCCTTCGGGCTTGGGCTCACGCCAGCGCTCCGTGCTGTCCGGCGTGAGCATCAGTACTTGCAGGAAGCCCTGCTGGGCGGCGCCGAGCTTCTGATTCAGGTCGCCCCGCTTCAGATAGTACGTCTCTTCGAAAAAATCGCCGCCTTGAGTATGGAAGCGAATCGCCGGCAGCCCCTCGCTGCAGATCATCACTTTCGTGAGTTCGGGCTTCGGCTCCGTCGCCGCATGATCGCTGACCGCTTTAGCAAGCTGCTGCCACTGGTCGTCGTGCTCGCGGTGCCAGTTGGCGATCGCGGACTGCTCCTCCGTCGTGCGGTCAGCGGCGGGCTTTGCCAGGGCCTCATTCACGGCCTTGACCGCAGCTTGCGGAGCTTCGTCGCTGGATTCGGCCGCCTCGCGGTCGGTCACCCCGCTTGTCGCCAGCCGCAACCGCCCGAGGTTGTGCTTCTTGTTGTTCTCGAACTTCAGGACGAACGTGAGCGTCGTTCCCTTGTCGCTTTGCAGCGGCGTCTCAAGGGCAAAGCTGGCCGCCTGGTTCTTGCCGATCTGTCCGTCGACTGCCCAGGCGCTTTGCTTGTTGTCGTCGACCGTCGCGGCGATCGGCAGCCCATCTTGCTCGAATGTGACCTTCGGATTCACAAGCTTCACGGGCGCGCCGGGAGCTTCGGTCCCTGCGGGAGCTGCCCAAAGCTGGAAGTCCGAGAGGGCAAAGTTGCCGTTATCCGCTCGGCCGGGCCCCTTCTTTGGCAACGACTGGTGGGCCAGGGCCTCCAGCCGCACGGCCGTAATCCGGCCCGGCCCGACGACAGCCGTAATCGTATACACGTCCGAGTCGGCGTTGTTTCCCTTCACCAGCACTGATTGATCGGGCAGCTTCTCGAACTCCACCCCGCGATCAGACTTCATCGACGCCGCATCCAAGAGCAGCCACGTTGGCGCAACCTCTTTCACATCGCTCGCGAGCCAGGCTTCGAGCTTGCCGGGCAATTGCTCGCGCTCATACGCCGTGAGCGTCGCGACCAGCGGAGCGTGTGCCAGCTCGTAGGCCTTGCGCTTGGCCTTGGTCTCTTCTGGTTTGAAATCGAGCTCAACGTCGGTCCGCACCGTGGTCGTGAATGTCGACAGCAGCCGGTAGTAGTCCCCCTGCGGAATTGGATCGAACTTGTGATCGTGGCAGCGAGCGCAGCCGATCGTAAGCCCGAGGAACGTTGTGCCGACGGTCGCCGCCATGTCGTCCAGCTCGTCGTAGCGTTCCTTCTCCACCTGGTTGGCCGTGATCTGCGTGGCATGTGTGCCAGCACCTAGAAAGCCAGTGGCCATCAAAGCCATGTTCGTGTCGGGCGCGAACTCGTCCCCCGCAACCTGCCAGCGGACGAACTGATCGTAGGGCATGTCTTCGTTGAGCGCGCGAATCACGAAATCGCGGTAGTGATAAGCCGTCGGCCGATCGTAGTCCTGCTCGTAGCCGTGACTCTCGGCGAATCGGGCCAGGTCGAGCCAGTGCCGACCCCAACGCTCGCCATAGTGCGGACTCGCCAGCAGCTCGTCGATCAGCCGGGCGTAAGCGTCGGCGGCGGTATCGGCCAGAAAGCGATTGACCTCCTCCGGCGTGGGCGGGATGCCGAGCAGGTCGAGATACGCCCGGCGAATCAGCCGGCGTTTGTCGGCCAGTCCGTTCGGCTTGAGCTGCTTCTCGGCGAGCTTCGCCCACACGAACTGATCGACCGGCGTGCGACACCAGCCGGCATCGTCGACCAGAGGCACTTCCGGACTCGAGAGCGGCTGGAACGACCAGAACTGGCGATCCTCGGGCCGGACCTGCTTTTCGATCAGATCGGCGGCGGCATCCACCAGTGGTTTGTCATAGGCGGCGCCAGCCTCGACCCAATCGGCGATTCGCTGGATGTCTTCATCGGCCAGCTTGTCGGCGTCTTGCGGCATATGCGGCTCGCGCTCGTGCCGGAGCACCCCCAGCAGCAGGCTCTCGGCGGGCTTGCCGGCCACAGCGGCTGGGCCCAGGGCCCCGCCCTTGAGCAGCCCCTCGCGCGTCGAGAGGTCGAACTCGCCGTGCGTCTCCTCGCCGCCGTGGCAGTGCAGGCATTGCTGCGAGAGGATGTCGCGAACGCTCGACCTGAACAGCTCCATGCTGGCCGACATTTGCTCGGCATGGTCGGCCGGAAAGGCAGCGGCAGGGGCTGCCGGAGCGGGATCCTCCGCACGTGCTGCGGGCAGCGTACTGCCGGCGATAATCCCGAGAACTGCCAGAGCCGTCAGCCCCAGCATTGTCACCGTCGTGCGCCAGTGCATCATGCCACGCCTGTCGAGGAGGGAGGTTTTGGTGGGCGGAGCGGCAGCCCCTGGTCCGGGAGGGGCGGCCACACCTCCATTTCCCCCTACCGACACTGCCCTGTCAAGTGGCAAGACAGGCCCTCGCCCGGCAGCACCCCCGTGGCTTGTCCCGTCACGCTGCAATCACAGCAGATTCTGCCGGCGGAAGCGATCGATATCTTCCACCTTGCCGAGTACCACCAGCGTTTCGCCGGCCGCCAGTCGCCGGTCCGCGTCTGGATTGAAGGCCATCTCGCCCGACGATTTTTTGACGGCCACAACCAGGAGTCCGCCCGACGCGCGCAGGTTTGCTTCGCGTAAAGACTTGTCGATCAAAGGGCTTTGAGGGCTTACCATAACCTCATCGACCTCGACGTCCAGCGTCGTTTTGCCCGCAGCCAGTTCGAGGAGCTCGACGGTCGAAGGCCGCGTGACGATCGCTGCCATTCGCAGGGCGCCAATTGCTGCCGGCAGCACCACGCGATTGGCGCCAGCCTGCAGCAACTTTTTCTCCGTCGACTGCTGCTCGCCACGGGCGATGATTTGCAGCCGCGCGTTGAGATTGCGCGCCGTCAACGTGATGAACACATTCGCTGCGTCGCTGGGGAGGGCGGTTACGAGTGTTCGCGCCTGGTTGACTCGCGCCGCCAGAAGCACCGACTCATCCGTGGCGTCGCCGAGCAAGACAAGGTAGCCCCGGCCTTGAGCATCGGCGATCGCCTCGGGATGATTGTCGATGATCAGGAGCGACAGTTTCTGGCGAGTCAACTCCTGGGCGAGCATCTGCCCGATCCGGCCGAAGCCACAGATGATCACGTGCGAGGAGAGTTTCTCGATGGCTTTCGTCGTGCGCCCCAGCGCCAAGGCACGATCCAACTCGCCTTCCATCGTCATCTGAATAAACCCTCCGAAGGTGAATACGGCGGCAGAAATGCCGAGCAAGATCACGCCCATCGTCAAGAACTGCTCGAGAGGCTCGAGCGTGCTTGCCTCGCCGAAACCGACTGTTGAGATGGTGATCACGACCATGTAGATCGCGTCGAGCCAACTCCGTCCCGCAAAACGATAGCCCGCGACGGCGGCCGCGAACAGCGCACCGAGAATGATCGCCCCGAGTTGGACCCGCCGTAGCGAAACGCTCATGTATGGTAGTCAGCATTCAGTCTGACATATTCGGCCGTGAGATCCGTGGTCCAGAAGCGGACGCCCTGCGAACCTTCGCTGAACGTGAGCACGATGAGCGTGTCGCGATTGTCGCGAATCGCCTTCGACACCGCCTCGGCGTCGAACTCGACCGGCGCGCCGCGTTCATACAGCGAATATCCGTTGATCGAGAGGTTCACGCCGGCCGGATCGAACTCGATGCCCGCGTAACCCGCCGCCGAGACGACGCGACCCCAGTTCGGATCGGCGCCGGCGATGGCCGTTTTCACAAGCGCGCTGTTGGCCACGGTGCGAGCGATCGTCCTTGCCGCGTCGTCCGTAGCGCAGCCCTCGACGTCGAGCATGATCAGGTGCGTGGCCCCTTCGCCGTCGGCCGGAATCGACCTGGCCAGCTCGCTGCACGTGGCCAGGAGCGCCACGCGGAATTTCGCCAGGTCCTCGCCCTTGAGCGGTTCGCCGCCGGCGGCGCCATTGGCCAGGAGCAGCACGGTGTCGTTCGTGCTCATGTGACCGTCAACACTGATGCAGTTGAACGTGGCGTCCACGATCTCGCTCAGAAGCTGCTGCGCGGTCTCGACCTCGAGCGGCGCGTCGGTGAGCACCAGCCCCAACATCGTGGCCATGTTGGGGCCAATCATCGCGGCGCCCTTGGCCATCCCCGCAATCCGAATTGTCCGTCCGGAAAGCTTCAGCTCCCGTCCGGCCAGCTTGTGCGTGGTGTCGGTCGTCAGCATCCCCCGCGCGGCGCTGACCAGATGATCTTCGCTGGCGCCGAGTTCTGCGGCCGCCTGGTCGATGCCGGCCAGGATCTTCTCCATCGGCAGAAACGCGCCGATAATCCCCGTGCTCAGCACCAGGGCTTCGGACTCCTTAGCACCACACGTCTTGGCCGCGGCCGCCGCCATCTTCTCGGTGTCTCGCATACCGCGATCGCCAGTGCAGGCGTTGGCGTTCCCCGAGTTGATCACCACGGCGCGAATATTAGCTGCCGGCGTTCGCGCGCGATCGAGTGCCACCGGCGCGGCAAACACGCGGTTTTGCGTATACACGCCGGCCGCGACTGCCGGCCGATCCGAAATGACCAGCGACAGGTCGAGCTTCGATGTGTTTCGTTTGACGCCACAATATACGCCGGCGAGCCGGAAACCCTGGGGAACGCCACTGGACATCGATCGATCTTCCGCAAACAGGGAGAGTGAAGCTACCACCGTCCAAGCCCCGTGCTCGGCCGGCCAACTACAGTGCCGTCGTCTCGGCAAAACCGTACATCAGGTTGAAGTTCTGCACCGCCGCGCCCGAGGCGCCTTTGATCAGGTTGTCGATGCAACTGACCGTGAGGATTCGCCCGCGAACCACGCGCGCGGTAATGTCGCAGAAGTTCGTAAAACTGCAATCCTTCGTCGCGGGCAGATTGCTCCCCACGCGGACGAACGGCTCGCCGCGATAGAACTCGCGCAGCACTTCCATCACCTCGGCTTCGGTGATGCTCTTGAGCGGCTGCGAGTACGTGGTCGAAAGAATACCCCGATCCATCGGCACCAGGTGCGGTGTGAAGATCACTTCCACCGGCTTACCGGCCGCCGTGCTCAGGATTTGCTCGATCTCGGGAGTGTGCCGATGCTTCCCCACGCCATAGGCCGAGAAGCTCTCATTGCACTCGGGATAGTGGAAGCTCAACTTGGGCGTGCGACCGGCTCCGGAGACGCCGCTCTTGGAATCGATGATGATCGACGTGGGATCGATCAGCCCCGCGGCCAGCAGCGGCGCGAGCGGCAGGATTGCCGAGGTCGGATAACACCCCGGATTCGCGACCAACTTTGCCGGCCTGATCCGCTCGCGGAACAGCTCGGGCAGGCCGTAGACCGTGTCGGCCAGCCGGCCCGGGTCGTCGTGCGTGTGGCCGTACCACTCGGCGTAAACGGCCGGGTCGTCGAGGCGATAGTCGGCGCTCAGGTCGATCACCTTCAGCCCGGCTTCGAGCAGGCTTGGCACGATTGCCGCCGTCACGCCGTGCGGCAGGCAGCCGAAAGCCACGTCCGCCTGCTTCGCAATCTCCTTGGGCCCCAGGTCGGCCATTCGCAGGTCGAGCCGACCGCGCAATTGCGGGTGCACACTTGAGACGTGCGGACTCTCCTCACTACGGCTGGTGAGCGTGGTGATCACGACCTCGGGATGCCGCAGAAGAATCTTGATCAGCTCGAGGCCGGTGTAGCCCGTGGCTCCGATAATGGCGACGCGAATCATGGCCGGTACTGGCGGGTGGGACGCGAGTTAAAAGTGATTCGGAAGTATACCGAATGCTTGGGAAGTGAGATACGGCCCGGCCGCTCGGGGTTCGCCGGAAAACGCTACTTCCCGCGCCAGCCGAGCGTGTCGAGCCGGCGGAACTCGGCCTGAACGTCGTCACCCTCATAGAACGACAGCCAGCCGTGCAGCTCGCGCGTCTCGCCGGGCGGACAGTCCGGAAACTTGGGGTCCGAGTGCAAGCAAGGGCACGGCGCGTTGCCCCAGGCCCGATGGCAGGGCTCCCAGGCCGTGATCACCCAGCGGTTACCCTCGGCCGAGCGACAGGCCACGTAGGGTGCGGCGAAAACCTTGTTGTCGTTCGTCTGCTCGGCGAACCCTGCTAGTCCCTTGAGCATCACGCAGTTCTGCACGCGCAGGTCGCTGAGCGACGCGCTCGTGCCGTTGGTGAGCCACATTGACATCAGCACACCGTCTGTGCGCGGCGTAACCTTGGTGCCAAAGCGAATGCCGTTCGGCAGGCGGCGTTCGAACTCGAGCATGCCATCTTTGCCGTGCTGCCATTCGAGCTTCTCAAGTTCGACGCCCTGCCTCGACCAGATCGTGGGCACGTGCGTGTGCGCCAGGTACGTCAGCCCCAGGTTCGACCAGATCGCCTCGGGCACATCGGCCACGACGTAGCCGCCATACCGCCACGGGGCGAACACGCTGATCTTCGTCTCGCGTTGGGGATCGACCGCGCCGTCGAGAAAGCCGATGCGTGGGTGACGCCCGCCGGGATAGGGAAGCACCACGAGGCGGTCGTCCGCCGAGCGCAGGGGAATGACCAAGGGACGGAGATTGAACTTCTTCAGGGCCGCGGCAGTCTCCGACGGCGACAATCCCGTCGCCGCTTGGACTTCCTCCAGTGTGAAACCGTGGTACGCAACCATGTTCGTCAGCCAGCGCTCGAGCTCGACGTCATCGGCCGGGCGGCGCGTCTCATCGGCCGAGGCAACGGAAACAACGAGTAGCGACAGCAGAAGTGCGGTAAATCGCATTGCTCAATTCGCCTCGAAGGCATACAGCGCAGCAGCCGTGCGCACCAGCAGCCGGTTGCCGTCGATTACCGGCGTGGCAGCGATCCGCTCGCCAAAGTCGTACGACTCGCCAATCGCCAGCGGCGGTCCGGCCTGAAAGACGGTCACCGTGCCGCCACCACTGGCCACATAGATCTTGCCGTCACCAGCCACCGGCGACGCGTAGTAGTTGCCCTCGCCCCGGCTGCGTGCCTGTTTCACAAGCTTGCCGCTGTCCGCATCGAGCACGGTCATCACACCACCGTCTTTCACCAGGACAACCTGGCCGCGATACACCAGTGGGCTGGCAACATATGGCAGCCCACGTCCGTACTCCCAGGCGATGCTCGGCGTGCCGCCATCTTGGCCCGGCACCAGCACCGCGAGCGTATTCTGTGCTCGCTCGAAGATCTCGGCATACTTCTCCCACTCGCCCTGCTCGAGCGAGTTACTGCCGTCGAGATCGATCCGAAAGAACCGCGAACGAACCTCGCCCGCGGGCAGTTCGGCATTCTGCAGGCGGCCGTCCTTGTCGGCATCCCACATACCCAGCGCCACGTCCCAGGGTTCCATCGCGATCCGGGCGTCCGAATCTCCGCCCGGTGACCAGGTGGCGACGAACAGTTTGCCATCGGCAATCGTCGGCGACGTGTTCACGATGCGCGCAAAGCCGTCGCGGGCCCAAAGCTGCCGGCCATCCGTCAGGTCGTAACCCACCAGTAGCAGCGAGCCCGCCACGACGAGCTGCGGCTTGCCGTTCACGTTCCAGATGACGGGCGTGGCGTAGCTGCGCGTGAAGCCTTCGCGCGGCGTTTGCCAGACGGTCTCGCCAGTCTGCTGGCTAACCGCGAGCAGGTAGCTGTCCAGGTCGTGGTCCTCGCAGAGGATCACCTTGCCGTCGGCCAGGATGGGTGAACTGGCCGAACCGAACTCATCGCGAAACGGCCCCAGCTTGCGCGACCAGAGGGGCTTGCCGTCCAGGTCATAGCACACGAGGCCAAAGCTGCCGAAGAACGCAAACACGCGCCCGTTGTGCACCGCAACGCTCGCCGCCGCGGGACTTCCCTCGGGATGAAACTTCTCCAAGGTCTCGACGCCAATCGCCTGCCGCCAGAGTTCCTTGCCGCTCACGCGATCGAGGCAGATTGTCAGCAGACCCGAGTCGTCGTGGCCGGTCAGAAAGATCCGCTCGCCAGCGATGATCGGCGTCGAATGACCCGCGGGCAGTTCGGTCCGCCAGAGAGCCTGGTCTTTGCTCAAGTCGGCCGGCAACGGCCGCGCATCATCCGCCGCTACTCCCCGATCGTGTCGGAAATAGGCCGGCTCCTCGGCGACTACCGTCGAAACCAAGCTTGCCGCGCACAGCACCGCGACCAACCGTCGCACGATCATGCCGAACCTGCTTTCGGTTACTGAACTTTTAGATCTTGCGCGGCGTTGATCGTCGAAGTTGGAATCGCCGGCAAGCCCAAGAGCGAGAGCGCCAGGTTGCCGCCGTCGCCGTTGCGGATCGGCTGCTTGCCGGTCTCGGTGTAGTCTGGCCGACCCGTCTCGGGATTCACGCGCGACGCGGTGTTGAAGCTGTACAGATCATTCGTTGGCTTCACGCCCGCGCCCCACACATAGAACGGAATCGTGTAGTTCAGCGGGTTGGTGTTGAAGCCGTGATTGAAGTCGATCCCCCCGTGATCGGCTGAGATGATGATCGCCGTCTTGCCGCGAAAACGCTCGTCGCCGTCGATCATCGCCAGGATCTTGGCCAGCAAGCCATCGACCTTCCGCAGGGCCTCGTTGTATTCGGGGCTTCCCCACTTCTTCGAGTGGCCGGCCGAATCGGTGTCGGCAAAGTGCAGGAAGGTGTACTGGAACGGATTGGCCTGCATCTCGGCGATGAACTTGTCGGTCATCGTCTCGCAGCCTTCCTTCACATACACGTCGATCTTGTCGCGGCCATTGTCGTCGCCCGTCGTGTCCGGCGCGCCGTTCCGCTCGTCATACGACTGGTCATACAGCGAGAACTTGCTCTTGGAAACGAACATCCCGGTCCGCAGCCCGTGGTCGTGAGCCACGTCGAACGCGCTCGGCACGTACTCCTTGCGGTTGCTGTGCAGGTTGCGCTCGCCCGGATCGGTGTTGATGGTCCAGGTGTGCCCGGAAATCGCGGCGGGCGAGGCAGCCTTGTCGCGGACCGGCCGGCCCGTGACCATGCAGGTGTGGTTCGGCAGCGTGATCGTGAAATCGAAATCGGTGCGGGCATTGTGCGTGTAGGCCGCTTCCTGCTGGAAGCGTTTGAACGTCGGCAGCTCGCCGGCATCGACCAGGGCCTGCAAGTAGCTGGAGCCCATCCCGTCGATGCTCATTTGCAGGACGTACTTGGCAGCAGCTTCGGGCTTGGCGGCCTCGGGCTTGGCATCCTCGGCACGGGCGGCGGCGATACAAACCATCAGGCCGGCCAGCGCCAGCATCGAAATCCGAATCATCGTGAACCTCAAGTTCCGCTGGGAAAATCGAGCAATTTCGACCTCTAGCCGCGCTTGGCTGAGATCGACAAACCTCCATGATAACCCGCCGCCATGCGGTCTTAAACCCAGTGGGCCGGCACTTCGGGCGCTTAGACTCCCGCGGGCACTGCCCAATGCCCCTCGCGGTACTGCCGCCGAACCAGAGCCGAGGCTTCTTCACTGTTCGTGATCTTCTCGGCGACCGGGTCGAATGCGAGTGCCGTCTGCGTTCGCGTGGCGATGTTGCCCAGGTGGCAGAGCGTCGTCGAGAGGTGATTGATCTCGATGTCGGCGTTCGGCCGGGCGCCGGTGCGGATGCACTCCAGGAAGTTGGCATGATGAGCCGCCAGATCGGGCCCGCCAAAAGTGCCTTCCTCGATCAGCTTGTTCCGCGGCCCCGTGATCTTGTAGCCGCCGCGTTTGCCGAAGACCATCATCCCCTCGGTGCCATAGTAGGCGTCGCCGTTCTCCCAGCCTTCCTGCACGTAGGGCGACCAGATCCGCTGTTCGAAGATGAGCTGTCGCTTCTGGCCGACACTCCCGTCGCCCGGCCACTCGTACGCCACGTACTGCGTATCGGGAAACTGTTGATCGTCGTCGAAGAACAGCTTGTCACCCAGGGCGACGACTTTCGAGGGATGCGTCGTGACGCCAAGGCCCCACTGCGCAATGTCGATATCGTGCACGCCGTCGTTCCCCATGTCGCCGGCGCCGAAGTCGAACCACCACCGCCAGATGCTCGGCAGCAGATTCGAACGATAGGGCACCATTGGCGCGGGACCCACCCACAGATCAAAGTCCAGCGTCTCGGGCGGGTTGCTGGGCTGCGTCTTGCCGATCGAACCGCGGCGCTGGCTGTTCCAGGCTTTGGCCACAAGCACTGTGCCGATGATCCCGTCCTTGAGTTTCTTCATCGCCTCCTGAGCGCCGGCCGTGCTGCGGCTTTGCGTGCCAACCTGCACCACGCGATTGTTGCGCCGCGCGGCCTCGATCATCAGCCGCCCTTCGCGAATGTTGTGCGAGCAGGGCTTTTCGACATAAACGTGCTTGCCGGCATGGCACGCCAGGATCGTCGCCGGCGCGTGCCAATGGTCGGGCGTCGCGATCCAGACGGCGTCGACCGACTTGTCGTCGAGCACCTCGCGCAGGTCCTGGGTCTTTTTCGGAGCCCGGCCGCTGAGTTCCGTGGCGAGCGAAGCCGCCTTGTCCAGCCGCTCCTGATCGACGTCGCAAACCCAGGCCAGGTCGACGGCCTGATTCTTGCCGAGCTGATTCAAGTGCCCCGTGCCCATCCCGCCGGGGCCGATCAGCGCCACGGTGATCTTCTCGTTCGCGCCCGCGGCACGGGCCGTAGCGGCTAGTGCCGTGGCTCCGAGGGCGGCCGCGCCAGTCGCGCTTCGCTTGAGAAACTCGCGTCGATCGGTACTCATGGCGGGAACTCCTGGCAGGTGATTTGGAGGGCGGGCAGGTTTCGCTGGCGACTGGTCTACGACTTGACTCCCAGCAAAAACTTCTCGACGAACAGGATCGTCGCATAGAACTGAAAGTCCGAGTTCTTCTTCTTGGCAAAGCCGTGGCCTTCGTCCTTGGCCATCAGGTACCAGACCGGCGTGCCCTTGCTCTTGAGCGTCTCGACGATCTGCACCGATTCGCTCAGCGGCACGCGCGGATCGTTGGCGCCTTGCACCACGAACAGCGGCTTCGTGATCTTGTCGGCGTGGTTCAGCGGGGCGATCTTCTCCAGGAAGGCTCGCATTTTTGGATCGCGCTCGTCGCCGTACTCCACGCGGCGCAAATCCCGGCGATAGCTCTCGGTCCGCTCGAGGAACGTCACCAGGTTCGACATGCCGACGACGTCCAGAGCACAGCGAATCCGGTCGGCATAGTTCACCGCCACGGCCAGCGTCATGTGCCCGCCATAGCTGCCGCCGGTGACCATGATCCGCTCGGCATCCAAATCCTTCTGCGTGCCGATCCAATCGAACAGGGCATTGATGTCCTTGTACGTCCCTTCGCGCAAGAAGCCATTGTCGAGTTGCAGGAACGATTTGCCGTAGCCGCTCGATCCGCGCACGTTGGGAAACAGCAGCGCGATGCCCAACTCGTCGATGAAGTAGTTGTTCTTGCCCAGAAACACGGGTCGAGACTGCCCCTCCGGACCGCCGTGGATGATCATCATCACCGGCCGCGGCCCCGGGAACTTCTCCGCGTTGGGCCGATAGAGAAAGCCCGAGATCGCGCGGTCGTCGAACGACTTCCACTGGACGAGTTCTGGCTGGGCGAACTTTTCGGCGTTTAGTCCGCCCGTCTCGCTCGTTGTCCAGCGATCGATCTTGCCGCTCTCGACGTCCAGCGAGTAGACGTCCGCGGTCGCCCGAGCTGAAGCGAGCACGAAGCCCAGGTCGCGGTTGTTCTCGTGCCACTCAAGTCCGCCGAGCACGCCCACCGGCACGCCTTCGACGGGCGTCCGCTTGCGGGTTTGCGTGTCGAAGAGGTGCAGCTTGCTGATACCGTTCTCGTTCGTCGCCAGCGCGATCCGCTGGCCGTCGTGCGACAGCGCCGCGGACTCGACGTCCCACGGAATGTCCGTCACCAGGTACGTGTGCTGCTTCGTCGCCAGGTCGATGTACGCCAGGCGCATGAATTCGCTCTCGCGATCGGTGAGCACGTAGACGCCTTTGCCGTCCTTGCTGAACGCCACTGGTGTATAGGCCACCTTCTCCTCGCTCTCGCGCGGCGTGAACGCGGTCTTCTTGCCACTGGCCACATCAAGTAGCCACAGGTAGCTCTCGTTGATCGACACGTACTCGCCTACCAGCAGCGTCTGATCGTCGGGCGACCAGTCGGCGACGCCCCAGCCACCGCCTTTGTTCTCGGCCAGCAGCTTGTCGGTCCCCTTCGGATCGGCGGGGTTCATCGTCCAGAAGTCCACGTCCGCGCCGGTCCGCCGCGTCGAACCATAGACGATCCGGTCGCCCGCGTTCGACCAGCGGGAAGCCGTGTTGCGCGACTTACCGTCGGTGAGCAGTGTCGACTCGCCCGTGGAAACGTCGTAGCGATGGATCTGATAGAACTCGTTGCCGCCGGAGTCCTGGCCGAACAGGAAGTAGTCGCCCACGTGCGGCCGATACGAGGCACTCAGCACGCGATCTGCAAAGAACGTGAGCTGCTCGCGCGCTCCGCCCGGAATGCTCACCTTGTGCACCTGGGGCGTGTCGGCGAAGCGCGTGCCGATGAGCATCGATCGCTCGTTGGGATGCCAGCTCCAGAGCCCCGCCGAGCGGAACTCGGTATAGCGAGCTGCCCGCTCGGCAATCGACTCGGCTATCGGCGGAATCCCCTCGGTCACCAGGTTGTCTCCTGGTGTGACGACGGCCTCGTCAGCCAGCGCGCGATTGCCGATCAGAACGGCCAACAAGCAGGCAGATGCCAACACGCGACGGATCATGGTTCGTGTCTCTCTGGGCGGGAACTTGAGGGCGGGCCGAATTTACCCGTGAGCTTACGAGCGGTTCTCCCGAGAAGCAAGCAAAACCAGGGCGATTCAGCACGCTCCGCCGCGTTTACAAGCTCATCGCGGCAAACTATGTTAAGCGAGGTAGCTTTCACGTTGCGGCCGGCGCCCGACTGCCGCCGCCCCTCCCGTAAAATCCAGCCCGGCCGAGCGCAAGCTCAATGCGACTGGCCACGGCACAAAGAGATTCGAGAATCATCATGAGGCGGAACGCACTCATCGCTTGTATCGTGTTGTCGCTCGCCGCGGTCGCTCAGGCTGCCGAGGGTCCCTTCCTGGTAGGATTCGCCAAGCGCGACATCACGCCACAGGCCGCCACGCCAATGTGGGGCTATGGCGACCGGCATAACGCGCTTTCGACCGGCGTCCTCGAACCGCTCATGGCCAAGGCTATCGTCATCGAAGCCGGTGGTGAGCGTCTGGCGATCGTCGGCATGGACATCGGCCGCGGTCCCACGCCCGAGATGATGAAGCAGATTCGCGAGGCCGTGGCCGACAAGGCCAAGGTCGGCACCGTGCTGATTGCAGGCAGCCACACGCATCACGGCCCCGTGATCGAGCTGACCGACGCGCCGGATCACGGCCAGGGTACGTACGACGACGCCGTGGCTTACTCGAAGCGTCTGCCGGAACTGCTGATCGAAGCTATCACCGAAGCTGCCGAAAAGCTTGAGCCCGCCAAGATCGGCGTGGCCAAGGCGGACGTCAAACGCAACCGCAACCGCCACACCAAGCAGCCGGTCAAGCCGACCGATCCGATGCTGGCCGCGATCCGTTTTGACTCGCTGGACGGCAAGCCGATCGCCGTGCTCGTGAACTTCGCCGCCCATCCCGTGACGCTCCCCAGCAGCCTGCTCAAATTCTCGCCCGACTATCCCGGCCACATGCAGAACCGCGTCGAAGCCGAGCTCGGCACGAATTGCGTGTTCATGCAGGGAGCATCGGGCGACTTAAGCCCTGACCGGGGCGATCTCGACACCAAGGCTTTCGGCGAAGCCCTGGGCGACGACGTGATCAAGCTCGTGAAGGATCTCGAAACCAAGATCCCCGAGAAGCCGTCAATCAAGTCGAAGGTCGACACCTACGACTTCACCACCCGGGTCGACTTCAACAACCGCATCCTGGTAATGACCTTCCAGAAGGCGTTCTTCCCCGAACTGGTGAACAACTTCGTGAAGGAGTACGGCGGCGGGATCAAGCCCGAGTCGACCACGGTGCTGCTCAACGGCAACCTGGCCCTGGTGAGCGGTTCCGGGGAATTCTTCTGCAACCACTCGAACCGGCTCAAAGAGCGGGCGTATGTTCCGGACACACTTTTCTTCGGCTACTGCAACGGCCACCACATGTACTTCCCAACGATCGAAGCCGCCAGCGAAGGCGGCTACGGTGGCGATCCAACCGTCTCGCCCGTGGCCATCGGCGCCGGCGACAAGATGATGAACCAGGCCCTGATCAACATTTACACATTCCTCGGCCGTTTCCCCAAGAACACGATCGAGCAGCCGAGCCCGACGACGGCGGCGAAGTAAGCCACCGAGGGGCGGCGAAGCTGTTCATCCTCGTGTCACAATCCGACGCGCGAGCGAGGATGAATTGCATAACGGTGTATGGGTTCCGCTCGCTTACGCGTCGGGCTACCGTTAAGGGTCACACGCAATGAAGTTCGCTCGCTGGGTCTTCCTGATTGCGGGTATTTACGGCCTGCTGGTGCTGCTGCCGATGTACTTCACGGCCGAGCAGTTCGGCCAGCAGAACCCGCCGGTCGTCACGCATCGCGAGTTCTACTACGGCTTCGTCGGCGTGGCCGTTGCATTTCAGGTGCTGTTCCTGCTGATCGCCCGCGAGCCGTTCCGTTTGCGCCCGGCGATCATCCCCTCGATTATCGAAAAGCTCTCGTTTGGGATCGCCGTGCTGATTCTGTATGCGCGGGGTGAGGCCCCGCTCAGCATGACGGCGGGCGGCGTGATCGACCTGGTGCTGGCGGTGTTATTTGCTGTCGCCTATGTGCGGTTAGGGCACGAAGCACCGAAACTCGCGCTATAGCCGCACGCCTTTTGACGTTCTTCCGCGACTCCCGCGACCAGGTTTTGCACGCTTTGCTTCGCCAAGCTATAAATTGGTTGCGCCCCATCCCCCCTGGCGGTTTGCGACCTTCATCGCTCGATTGAAAACACGCGGTTCATAGCCCCGGCATTGCCGGCGGGTTCTTCAAGCCGCCACTCACCATCCACATCGGTAAGGAATTCAACTCATGCGTACGACATCGCTGTTTCGGGCGCTGCTCGCCGCCGCTCTTTTGTTCATCTCGTTCGCTCACTCGCACGCCGACGAGCTTCGCTGGAAGTTCAAAGCGGGCGAAACGCTGGAATACGTCCTTTCACGCGGTGTCGAAGGCAAGATCAACCTATCGGGCTCGGATATCGCCTTTAATCTGCAGATGATCTTCGACACGACCTGGAAGCCGACCGCGGTGGCGGAAGACGGCACGGCCGACGTCGAACTCACCGTCAATCGAATCCAAATTGCGATGGACTCGCCGCTGTTCGGCCGCATGTCCTACGACTCGACGAATCCCAAGGAACCCGAGGGGCCGATCTGGGCGCAGATGAAGCCCACGATGACCGGCATGCTCGGCGAGGCCTTCAAAGCCAAGATCACATCGCTCGGCGAAGTCAAGGAAATCGCACTCCCTGAGAAGCTGGCCGAGGCTCTCAAGAAACAGGAGGTCGGGGAGAATCGTCGGGCGGGATTCGGCATCGGCGGCAATGCCTTCAACGAAAAGGGAATCAAGGAACTGCTCTCCAAATCGGTGCTGCCGCTGCCCGAGACCACAGGCGACGACGTCACTTGGACGCAGTCGTTCGAAAACGTGATCCCGCAGATGGGCACGCAGATTTCCGAAACGACGTTTTCCGTGGCAGGTGCTGAAGAGAAAGATGGCAAGAACCTGACCAAAATCACGGCCGAGACGGAGATCCTCTTCGAGCCGGCCGAAGATCCTCGGGCCGATTTGGAGATCACCGAACAGTCGGCCGGCGCGACCTACTTCTTCGACGCCACGGCCGGCCGCATGACAGAAGCCGGCGGATCGCAGGCGCTGACGATGCAGATCACCGGCCCGCAGGAAATCACACAGGACGTGAAGGAAACGATGTTGATGACCAGCGGCAAGAGCCCGGCGGATAAATCCGTGACGGATGTGAAGCCGGCGGAGAAGAAGGCTGATGATTGACAGCAGGCCGCACGTGTGAGCCGCCATACTACGTGCGGCGTTTCTTCTTCGGTCCAACAGTTTTGGTCGGCTTCGTCCACTTGACGTTTCGCCGTGGCGCCCGCTTTGGCGCCATGGATGGCGGCGCGGAACTGTCGGCCAGTTCTGCCTCGATCTCCTCGACGGTTGGCAGAGCTGATTTCAGTTTCGCTGGTAAAGCGCGAGTTAGCTCGTATTGCGATACGCCGATGGGACTATTCACGCGCTGAAGTGCATACTCGGCGACCACGTGGTTGCGATCCTGGCAGAGGATCAGCCCGATGGATGACGCATCGCGCTGATCGCGAAGCTTGTCATCCACGACGGTGAGATAGAAATTCATCTTGCCGGCGTACTCGGGCTTGAACTCTCCTGTCTTCAGGTCGATGACGAAGAAGCAACGCAGCTGCAGATGGTAGAACAGCAGGTCAAGGTAGTAGTCCGTATCACCTGCTTCGATGCGGTATTGTCTTCCGACAAAGGCAAATCCCTGGCCGAGTTCCAACAGAAAATGTTGGACGTCGTCAATCAGACTGGTTTCCAGCTCGCGTTCGTGGAAGGGTTCGTCGAGCGTGAGGAAATCAAAGATGTAGGGGTCCTTGAGAGTCTGTCGCGCGAGATCGGATTGCGGTGGTGGCAATAGCCGGCCAAAGTTGGTTACGGCGTTTCCGTGCCGGGCATGTGCCCCGGATCGGATCATCGAGAGCAAGACGTTGCGGCTCCAGCCGGCCGCGAGCGTTTGCTGCATGTACCACAGGCGGGCATTAACGTCTTTGACCTTTTCCATTAAGATGACGTGATGGAACCAGGGCACCTGCCAAAGTAGCGAGTCCATCAATTGTGCCGCAGGCTGCGGCACGATTAACGAACCTCCTGTCTGTGCCGCAGCCTGCGGCACACTTTCGAGTGCCGGTGGTTCCTTCGGAGTCGGTGACGAAAATACACCAGGCTCACGATAAGCACGATAGAAAGCCAACATTCTCTTGATGTTGCGCTCCGAGAATCCCTTCACCTCGGGCAGTTCATTTCGCAGATCGTGGGCCAATCGTGGAATCACGCCGGCGCCCCATCCCTCCTCCTGCTGCCGCTCGGCGATCAACCGGCCGATGTCCCAGTAAACCTTGACGAGCTCCGCGTTGACGGCCTGAACCGCTCGCGTCTGAGCGAGTTGAATGCGACGCTTGATGTCTTCCAACAGCGTCGGGAAGCCAACAGGCAAATTCGGTTTCTGGCTCTTCATAGGACAACCGCCTGGCCGCCAGGGCGAGCAGCGCCATGTATGTCACAAGTCGAGCCTCTGTTCATCGAGACTCAACGAGCCGGAGTGAACATCACAAATCATCATCCGGAAGTCGCCGTCTCTTGCCTCAGTGCCCATGGCCATGGCCGACACCGCCCTTGTACACCTCATGCTCCGCGCTACCCTTCGCAAGGATGTACGCGACCAGGTCGAGGATCTCTTCGCGCGATAGCTTGTCGAGCAAACCCTTGGGCATGATCGAGGCAGGGCTCTTCTGCCGAACCTCGACTTCAGCAGGCTTAATCTCGGTCGGGGTCGCGCTGACCACCGGATTCTCGACCACCCTGATCACTTCCGGTGTCTCTTCCACGATCAGTCCCGTCACCACCTTGCCCGAGTCGAGCTGAAAGATGTGCGACTGGAACTTCTCGTTGATCCGCTTCGAGGGATCGATCAACTCGCCGAGAATCTCGAGCGACGTCCACTTGGGATCGAGTTCCGTCAGGTTCGGACCAAGCTGGGCGCCGACCCCTTCGAGCTTGTGGCAGGCCACGCAGCCGGCCACGCTGAAGATCTGCTTGCCGCTACCGTGCGAGCGGCCCACGAGCTGGCTTGCCGGTCCGGCCAGGTCGTCGTACTTCCACTCGGTGCGCGGACGCCGATCCTTCAGCAGTTCGTCGCGAATTGGCAGCGGGTTCGACGCCAGGTACTGCTCCGGATTCTCCAAGTACGCGTCCAGATCGGCCACGACGTACAGCGCGCCGTACATCCGCCGCCAGTGGCCGGGATACGTGCACACGTACGGATACACGCCCGGCTGGGTGGGCGCGGTGAAGCTCAGCTTCTGCGACGTGCGCGGCTGCAGCAGCTTGCTTCCCAAGAGTACGAACGGCGAATTGGGCACGAAGTCGCGCTTCGCCGCATCCGGCTGCTGCGCGGTCGCTTCACCAAGCAGGCCGACCTCTTCCAGGGCGCCCGACTTGAGGATCACGAAGTTGTGCGGCATCAGGTCCGAGTTCTCGAACACGAACTCCACCGGCTTACCTGCGCCGACGGCGATCGTGTCCTGGTCGTAGCTCATCCGCTCAAACAGCGTGCCGACCTTGATCACGCGCACGCCAAGCTCGCCCAGCGCCGCGCGGGCTTGCCGCGCCTCGGAGCCCGGCAGCAGCGACGCCAGGGTGTAGGCAAAGTCCATCGCGCTGAGCGCATCTGGTGAAGTCCGGCTTTCGACCGGCACCTTGCGAATCGCCGCCGTCACCGTATCGAACAGCGGCTTCGCCTGATCTTTCGGCCAATCCGCGGTCGAGATCCGCTGCAGCGCCCGAATCGTCGCCGCGCGGTCGCGGTCGTCCGCCAGGTGCGGCGCAAGTAGCGCAAAGGTATTCGCTTCCTTCCCGCGCGCCGAGGTCAGCGCCAGCATCGCGGCATGCCGCACGGCCGCGGCCGGATCGCCACCGCTCACGGGCAAGCGCACGAACTCGCGCGGAGCTTCGATCTTTTCCTGCTTGAAGACTTCTTGCCGATTAGCGTCGAGTACCGTGAGCGTGAAACCGTTCAGTCGACCGCCCAGGAAGCCCTCGTTGCGGTTGTAGACGACGACGGACTCGATCGGCTGCTCGCTCCCCAGGTCGACTTCCCACCACGGCTTGCGGTCGGCCTCCTCGCTATGGGTCTGCCCACCGTCGCCGAACGAGCCGCTTTTGTTACCGTCGATGGCCCGAGCCGCGACACCGCCGTTCGAAGTGGTGCTCTGCGAGGCCTGTCCGCTGCGGGCGACATTCGCATCGCCGCTCATGACTTCCACCTCGGCCAGCGTCAAAGTACCGCGTTTGGGCAGCTCAATCCGCACGTAGCGGCCCGTCGTTCCCGCTTCCGTCGATTGCAATTCGGCCGGCAAACCATCCACGAGCGGCACGATCCGGTCGTACAGACTGGCCCGCAGGCTGCCGTCGCTCACCAGCGGCATCGCATTCACAAAGTCGCGCAGCGAGCTGACGCTCTTAGTGGCCAGCTTCCAGGCCGCATCGGCTGACTTGTCGATGTTGATCAACGACACATAGCCGATCTGCCGCAGCACCGGCTGCTTCGCACTCGTGGCGAGCTGCTCGAGCCGCGCCCGGGCCGGAGCAAGTTCCTCCGCTGGGCGCGAAGTGAGCTGCCGTACCAGGTCGAAAACCAGGCTCGGATCGGCCTCGGTCGCCCCGCCGTCGAGCGCTTCGATCGCCGCAAAGATCACGTCGAGCTGCGACTTGGCCTCCAGCTTAGCCAGTTCCGCAATCGCGGTCGCCCGATCAGCGTCCAGGATGCCCGGCCGACGGAGAATCTCGCGGCAAACCTCGGCCGAGCGGTCCATCGCCAGCAGCTGAGCGTTGCCCGCCGCGCCAATCCAATAGCGCTTGCCCGCGTCGGTCTTGAAGGCCACGGCGCGCCCCGCCCCGATCGCTTCCTGCCAGTAGCGGTCGAGCGTCTTGCGTGTTTCCTGGTCGACGAACTTCAAGTACTCGTCCTGCGGAAGTTCCGCCGCGACCACGGCGATCTCCATCGCCTCGGCATTTGTGAAGAAGCTCGCCGCGCGAACCGCCTCCAGCCGTACGCGCGGATGTTCATCGGACGCCAGTTGCAAGAAGCGATCCTGGGTATCGCTCACCTGGTCGCGCTGCCAGACCAGCACACGCACCGCGGCCGCGCGAGCGCGGAAGTCCTTCGACGCCAGCACCCGATCCAGAAGCGGCAAGTTCATCCGGTTGTGCTGCTGGTGGAGCCAGAGCGCTTCGAGCAGGTGATGCTCGTGCTTGGGATCAGCCGGGTCGAGCCCCTTCACCCAGGCGTCGGCGGCGGCCAGCACGTCGTCCGTCGGCCGGGCGCTCAGCTCGATGCGAGCTCGATAGCGGACGCGCGACTCCTCCTCCTTCAGTAGATCGAGCAACTTGGCGATCGGCTCGCCGGCAATCGGCTGGGGCGTGACCAGCGGCCGCCCTTCGTACGTAACCCGATACACGCGGCCATGCGTTCGGTCGCGGCTCGGATCGCGCAGGTTGTGTTGCATGTGGCCGATAATCGGATTCTGCCAGTCCGAAAAGTACAGCGCGCCGTCGGGGCCAACTTCAAAGTCGGTCGGGCGGAAGTTAGGGTCGCTGGACGAGAGCATCGGCTCGAGTTCCGTCGCCGTGAAGCTCGCGCCCTTGTCTTCGACCTTATAGCGCAAGATGCCCTGAAAGCCGATTACGTTGCCCACGAGCAGGTCGTCCTGCCACTCCTCAGGGAAGTGCTTGCTGGAGAGATACTCCATGCCGGGGCACGGCCGGGTCCGCTGCTGATAGACGGTGGGCGGCTGCGGATGCTTCTGGGGAAACTCGATATGCCCTGAGAACAGCGCCGCGTGATACGGTACGGCGCCGGTGCCGTCGACCACGATGTCCTGCCCCCAGCGATCGAACACATGCCCGTGCGGATTGGCAAAGCCGTAGGACACATAGACGTCGAACTTCTGGGTTCGCGGCTCGTAGCGAAACACGCCCGCATTGGCCAATCGCGTCGACGGCTTCTGCGGCGACTCGACCTGCGAGTGATGGAACGTCCCTTCCTGAAAATAAAGCCCGCCGCCCGGATCGAACGTGAAGCTGTTCGAACCGTGATGCGTGTCGGCCGAGTCGAGGCCGCTGATCACGTGCTCAATCGTGTCGGCCCGATCGTCGCCATCAACGTCCTTGATGAACAGCAGCTCGGGAGCGCAGGCGACGTACACGCCGCCGTTCCAGAATTCGAACCCGGTCGGATTGTGCAGCCCCTCGGCAAAGCGGATGCACTTATCGGCCTTGCCGTCGCCGTTCGTGTCTTCCAGAATCAGCAGCTTGTCGTTCAGCTCCTCTTTTGGCTTCCAATGTGGATAGCTCTCCCACACGGCTACCCACAACCGGCCCTTGGTGTCGAACGCCATCTGCACCGGATTGACCATCTCCGGAAAGTCCTCTTCCGAAGCCACCAGGTTTACCTTCAGATTCTTGCCAAGCGTCATCTTGTCGATGGCGTCGTCGCCCGGCAGGAACACGTGCTTGCCGCCCGGCAACGGGCCGGGCTTGTTCGTGATCACGTCGATAAACGGCGGCGTGTTCGAGTCGTCGACCGGAATGTCGTCGCCCAATGCGATCGCCCAGATTCGCTTGTCGCGGTTGGCAGTCATGACGTCCAGAATTTCGAGCTCACGCTGCATTACCACGCGATTGGTCTGGTCGTTGACGAACTTCAGGTCCGCTCGGCCGCCGAAGATTGAGTAGCCATCCGTCGTGCGATAGCGATTGAACCAATGGAAGTTTTTGTCAAGCACGGCCGAGCGGAGCTTGGCATACCGCGCGGTGTCCAGAGGAGCGGGGTTGTTACCGAACAGGGCCGTCATGATCTCGCCGGCAACCAGCTCGTCGCCATGCTCGTTGAGGTGGACGCCGTTGATGGTTAGCGGTGCCTTTTCCGCTTCGTAGAGCTTCAGCGTCGGATGATAAAGATCGACGAAGGCGACCCCCTTGGCCTTGGCCACCTCGGCCATCGCCTGGGTATACATCTCCAGCCGCGTGTTGTGCGCCTTGCCATCGGGCAGGTTCACGTCGCCAAAGTTCTCGAACGCGATCGGCGACACCAGCACCAGCCGCGGCGCGCTTTCGCCGTTGTACTTCTGCGCCAGCGTGTGATCGACAAACTCGGCGAGGTCCTTCTTGAACTTCTCAAGCCCCGCCGCGCCGGCGAAGGATTCGTTGTAGCCAAACATCGCCAGAATGACGTCGGCCTTCACCCGGGCCAGATGCTCGTCCGGCGTGCCAAAGCCCTGCGAGCGCAGCCGGAGCGTCAGTTCGTCGCCCGAGAAGCCGAGGTTGCGAATCGAGAGCTGCTGCTTCGGAAATCGCGCTTGCAGCAGGGTCTCCAGGTGCCCGTGGTGCTGCATCCGCTCGGCCAGCGTGTTGCCGAGGATGGCAATCGAGTCGCCCTGCTTGAGCTGGAGTTCAACCGCCTTGGCCGGCATCAGCCAACCGCAGACCAGAAGCAAAAACACGGGGAGCGAGCAACGGCGGACCGGCATAACGGAAACCTTTAAGAAGGTGAGGGTTGCGGGCGTCAGGGAGGTCGGGTGGAGGGCGCCTCCCATTCTGAACGATGGGGCGGCGGCTTTCAAGCGAGTCATACCACCGCCAGGGCGAGCTTCCCGGGCCGCGCACTGCCTATTCGTGCAGCGACTCCCGGAAGAACGAGTTGCTGATCAGGATACCGCACACCAGCGCCATCGCGATCAGCACCATGTGGAACGCCGTGTCCACGCCGACGGTAATGTCGTGCGACAAAAGCGATGCCAGGCTCCGCACGCCAAACGAACCAGGCACGAGCATCGCCAGCCCCGGCACCGTAATCATCTGCGAGGGCTGCCGGAACGCGATCGCATACAAATTCGCGGCCGACCCTAGAAGGAACGCCGCCGCGAACGGACCAGCGAACGGTCCGAGGTAATGCGTCCCCAGTCGGGCTGCCCCCAGCGCCAACGTCGACGCGCCGAGCGCCGCCCAGAAGTCGCGCCACCGAGCACGAAAGCGAATCATCGAGCCGAACGCCACGGCCACCAGCGCCGGGCCAATCCACCAGGCTTCGGCGTGCTTCGGCAAGTTGCCGACATAGTCGGTCTGACTGCTCGGATCGACGAGCACGGTGCCCAACACGGCGCCGAAGCCCATCACCAGCAGCGCTACGCCCACGCCGGCCAGGCGCGAACCGCCCGACGCCAGATGCCCATGCGCGAGCTCATCCAGCCCGTCGACCAGCGCGAGCCCCGGGAGCAAGATGATCAAGCCCGAGGCGAGCGGAATCCAACCGATCAGGTCGACATCGACGCGATAGGCCACGTTGGCGATTGACGCCGCCGCGGCCGCCGCAAACAACTGAAACAGCAGCGTTCGCGTCCGGAGCTGCTGCATCGAGACCGCGATCAGGCCCACCGCCAACCCTACGCAAACCGCCGTGAAGATCTCGAGCTGCGCGCCGCCAAAGAACACGCTGAATGCCCCGGCACTCAGCACGTAGGCCGCGACGGTTGCCGCGTTGCCCCAGTGCGGACGGGCGCCCATCACGAAGTCGATCCGCCGCTTCGCCTCGGGCGCATCGAGCTGACCTCGCACAATCCCCCGGGCGATCGCCATCAATCGCGCGAGCCGCTCCAGATGCGATCCGCTCGGCTCGACGCGCAGGAGCATCGTCACCGGGCTCGTCTCCGGACCGACGGCCACCATCAGGCCTGTCGGCAGGGCGAATACGTGCGTGGGCGTTCCCAGTCGCTCGGCCGTCTGCGCGAGCGTCGTCTCCAACCGATGGGCCGGCAGCCCGGCCGAGTGCAGCGACTTGGCGAGCGCGGCGATCAGCTCGACATCCGCGCGAAACGCTTCTTCCTCGACCTCGGCTCGCGACTTCCAGCGCTGTTCGTCCGGTGGTGACATAAGTACGCGAGGAGCCTTTTATTGTTTGCGGCCGCGCCATCTGCCGGACACCGACTCTTCGCCGTCCGAATCGTCATCGCCGAGCGCGAGGGCGAATGCCAGGTCGGCTTGACCGCCTGCAGCCCGGCGATCATCCGCGTCCGACAACGCGGACGAATGTTGCTCAAGAAGAATGTCGGCGAATTCATCCACGTCGATCATCATCAGAATCCCGGCATTGTGGCGCGCGATCAATCGATCGGCCGCGCTCACCATCCCGTCGCGATTGAAATCCAGCACGTGGGTAATCGCCAGGTCGACGCCCACGGCAAACCGCGCCGCCAACTCGTCCCGGGCGTTGGTGGCTGTGGCCAGTGCCGTCGCTCCTTCGAAGCTGTCGCCCACGCGGCTGCCAAAGAAGAATACGTCACTCTCGGCGAGGCCGGTGTTGGTACTGAATTCCCCGAGGGCGTCGTTCCCTTTGACCGTCACTTGCAGCCAGGTGTTCTTGATTGCGCCGCCGGCCCAGTTGATCGTGACGCGGTCCGAACCGCCTACGCCCTCCCCTGCTCGCATGGCAACTTCCAGCGGCGCAGGCGCAAGCGTCCAGGTGTCTGGCGAACCGGTCGTTCCGACGCGGAAGATAAAGTCGTCCGCCGTTAGCTCGCCTTCAAGTCCCACAATATCGATGATCAGGCCGTTGATGCCATGCACATAGCTCGACACGCTGGCCGTGGTGGCAAGTCCCATGCCCGGCAAATGTGCGATCTTATCCGGCGCGATCGCGCCATCATCGGCGGCATTCGCCCCGGCATCGTCCCCGTCGAATGACGAGTCGTTGTAGAAGAGGTGGCGACCGACGACCTGCGGCGGCACGCGCAGCACCCAGGGCTCGGTTCCGATGACCGGGTCGCGATTGATGATGTAGAGCGTGTTACCGACCGCGTAGAGGTTGTCGACCTGCAGGGAATCGTCGACCAGCACGGTGCCGTTTTCGGTGCCGTCTGATTTCCAGAGAGCATCATCCGAGCGGAACAACAGCGTGCCGTTGACGTTTCTCAAATAGCTGGGACGAACGCCGCCGGCGCCACTGGCTTTTACGAGTGCCGTGCCTTCGACGGTTCCATCCGTTTTCCACAAGCCGCCGCCGGTGAAAAAGACCGTGCCGTCGACGTTGGTGAGCTCTTGCACATAACCAGTACGGATTGCCTGCGTGCCCGCGACAGTTCCGTCCGTGACGAACGACTTCCGAGTCGATCCGTCCGTTGCCTGAAATATTAACTGACTGCCAATCGCCTCAGATCGCCAGTAGTCAACCATAGGCACGAGTGGAACGGTACCTTGCTCAGTGCCGTCACTCGTCCATAGAATCTGCGTGGCGCCGACCGCCTGTACCAAATACAACCGTCCTTCGGCTGGCACAACTCGCAAGATATTGTCATCCGACGTGCCGGGCAGCAGATCCATCACAAGCGCCGTGCCGGCCGCAGTCCCGTCACTCTTCCAAAGACTGGCCCCCGCGGAATCTTCGATTGCGAAGTACAGAGTGCCCTGAAAGTCGACTAAACTCGACAAATGCGATGGACCATTCCGGGAAAGGTCGGTCACCGGCCAGGTTCCATCGGTTGTACCATCGCTGCGCCACAATTGTTCTCCACCGTCCGCCATCCTACCAGGAAAGTAGGCAACGCCATCAATCACCTTGATTTCGTCCGAGTAGTCGAATAACTGAATCGCGAAATCATAAACCAGTTGCGTGCCGCTCGCTGTTCCGTCACTTCGCCACAACCCGGTCGCATAGCTGTTATCGTCGTCCGTGGCATAGAGGACTTCGAAGATCAAGATCCCATTGACGTTGGCCATGTTTCCGATGTACGAGTCGCGGGTGCCCGGAGTCAGATCTTTCACGAGGACCGTGCCACTCAAAATCCCATCCGTTCGCCACAGCTCACGGCCGTGCCAGCCATCGTCTGCCAGAAAGAACGTGGTGTCGCCAGTCGCAATGAAATCACCCGTGTTTGAGTTGCTGGCGGTTGGCGTCGAATTGATATCTTTAAGCAAGTACGTGCCTTGTGCCGTGCCGTCGGTGCGCCACGCCTCGGAACCGTAGGTGCCGTCATCGGTAACGAAAACACGAATGTCGTCAACGCCCAAATCGATCCCCTGGTTGAGGCCCATTAGTCCGCGTGAAAACTCCTTTACCAACGAAACGACGCCGTCCTCGACGCGCCAGATGGATCTTGACTGCAGGTAATCAGCGCTGACGAATAACATTCCGTCGCCAACTGTCGCCCACGGCGCCGCGATCCAAATATCTGTGGCGAGCCCTAGATCGGCAACCAGTGCCGTTCCGATTTCGGTGCCATCGGATTGCCAGAGACCAACGTGATCACTGCTGGTGGCTTGGAAGTAAAGCAGGTCATTGTGAGCCTTGAACATGACCGGCTTAGAGCCACCAGTGGGATTGATGTCCTTAACGAGCACTGTTCCCTCGCTCGTTCCATCACTCTTCCACAATTCGAGGTTCAGGTTGCTCGATCCGCCGGCGAAATACAATTCACCATTGAAGTTGACGGTGCTGCCAATCTTGATCTGCTTGACACGTTCGGTCCCCGCGGAAGTTCCGTCGCTTTTCCATAACCAAGAGTTCGAGTTTTCGTCCGTAGCCCTGAAGTACAGGCGCCCGTCGACTTCCGTAAACAACCCTGGACTCGAGCTGCCGCTGCCATCGCGGATGTCAGCCACAAGCACCGTGCCGGCATCGGTACCGTCCGATCGCCACAGTTCCCAGCCGTGCGAACCATCGTTGGCGGAAAAGTACGCCGTATCGCCCACGAGTATAAACTCGTCTAAAGAGTCGGCAGGGCCGGGCGAAATGTCCTTGACCATCTGCGTGCCTGCCGCCGTGCCATCGCTGGTCCACAACTCATCTCCATGCACTGAGTCTTTGGCCACGAAGAGCAGTGAATGGGACGTCGACTGCAAATAACTTGGCGACCAATTCTCACTCGTCGGTGATTCGCGGACAACGACCGTCCCCGCCGCAGTGCCATCGGTTGCCCACAACTGATGAAACGCGACGCCGGAAGTCGCAAAGTACAGCCGGTCATTGTAAACCGCGCCATCGCTTGCGAAGCGGGTGCCGACGTCGGCAACGAACACTGTGCCTTCGAGCGTGCCGTCCGACTTCCAAAGTTGGCCTGACGAAGTGGTAAAGTACGCCTCGCCTCGATAAACGCCGATCACGTCCGGTCCCGAGCTCGCAGTCGTGGCGTTGATGTCCTTCAGCAGTTCGGGCACACCCGCCAGCAACCGCCGCTCTTCCAACGATTCAAATGCGGCGCGACGCGAGCCATATCCCTGAAGCGTCGAACTCGTTGAATTCAAACGATGCGTTCGCCGCACTCTGCGTCCTTGCATCTCTCGATTCTCGCCGGCCGTGGCTGCTGTCCGATGCCTCCACTCCTCATGGGGGAGCCGTCGCAGTCTAGTTGCTTGCCGCAACCACGGTCAATTGCACTCCTCAATCCCCACTCCCGCGCTGGCCTTTCGTCGCCCGAACCAATGGACGCTCCCCCGCACCCATCCGTTCATCTGCGCTCACGCTGTGGTTCTCTCTCAACTCCACCAGCGCCGTCGGCGATCCCTTCTATACTTCGCGAGCGCGTCGCTCTGGCCGCATCTCCGCCTTCACATTCGCAGCCATCTGCTCCTCCTTCCATTCCCAATCTGTGTGCATTCGTGTTCATCTGTGGTTCCGCCTTCTTCCCTCTGCCTGTTCCTCTGCGCCCCTCCGCGTCCTCAGCGGTTCATCTTCCTCACCCTCCCGCGCGGCTCCGAACCCCGGATTGAAAGGGAGCCTCCTAACTGGTCTACTGGTCGATTCTTGTGGCCGCTCGCTGTCCTTCTGTTAACCCGATTGCTCGCACCATGTTCCGTCCCGTCCCCGCGTCGGTTCGCTTCCCCGAACTCGAACTCGAAATCCTCAAATTCTGGAAGGCCCAGGACATCTATCAGAAGTCCCTGGCGGCCCGGGCCGGCGCCCCCAAGTTCGTCTTCTACGAAGGCCCGCCCACGGCTAACGGCATGCCGCACCCCGGCCACTGCCTGACCAGGGCAATCAAGGACCTGTTCCCCCGCTACCGCACGATGCGGGGTTACCTGTGCGAGCGCAAGGCCGGCTGGGACACGCACGGCCTGCCAGTCGAGGTGGAAGTCTCCAAAGACCTGGGCATCCACAGCAAGGAAGAGATCGAGAAGTTCGGCGTCGAGCCGTTCGTCCACAAGTGCATCGAAAGCGTCTTCCGCTACATGCAGGAATGGGAGCGGCTGACCGAGCGGATTGCCTTCTGGATCGACTTGAACGAAGCCTATGTGACCTATCACCAGAGCTACGTCGAAAGCGTCTGGTGGGCGCTCAAGAACCTGTTCGACCGCGGCCTGCTCTACCAGGGGCATAAGATCGTCTGGTGGTGGGCTCAGGGCGGCACGGCCCTCAGTAGCGGCGAAGTGGGCCAGGGTTACCGCGAAGTGGCCGACCCCAGCGTGTACGTGCGCTTCCCGCTGGTCGACGACGCCGGCAAGGAGACCGACGCCGCCCTGCTCGTCTGGACCACCACGCCCTGGACGCTGCCGAGCAATCAGTTCGCCGCCGTGCATCCGGAGCTGGAATATAGCGTCGTCGAAGATGCTGAAGACAAGAAGCTTATCGTGGCCAGCGCCCTGGTCGAGACGCTGGCCGGAAAGGTGAAGCAAGAGCTCAAGGTGCTGAGCACCATGCAAGGGAGCGAACTGCTGGGCAAGCGTTACCAGCCGCCGTTCGACTATTACTACAAGACCTTGGGCCCGATCACCGGCACGCTCAAGGCCGGTGGCCAGCAGCACATCGCCTGGCGCGTTGTGGCGGCCGATTTTGTCACGACCGACAGCGGTACCGGCGTCGTGCATCAAGCGCCGGCCTTCGGCGAGGTGGACTTCGACGTCCTCGAAGCCGAGCGAGATCGTTTTATCGACGGTGTTGGTCCCGATCTGATCTGCGCCGTCGGGCCGGATGGCAAGTTCACCGCCGAAGCCCCCGACTATCAAGGCCGCTGGGTGAAAGAAGCCGACAAGGACATTTCACGCGAGCTCAAACGCCGCGGCCTGCTGTTCCTTCAGGAGCAGTACCTGCACGAGTACCCGTTCTGCTGGCGAGCCGACGAGGATCCGCTGATCCAGTACCCGCGCAAGAGCTGGTTCATCCGCACCACAAAGTATCGCGACGCGATGTTGGCCAATAATCAGCAGATCAACTGGCTGCCCGCGCATATCAAAGACGGCCGCTTCGGGAACTTCCTCGAGAGCAACGTCGATTGGGCTCTCTCGCGCGAGCGCTACTGGGGCACGCCGCTGCCGATCTGGATTTGCGATAAGACCGGCCAGGCCGAAGCGGTCTCCGGTTACGAGGAGCTGAAGCAGAAGCCCGGCGCAAAGGGTTTCGAAGTCTGGGACAAAGCCAAGGCCGCGCAGCCTGAGCTTTCCGAGCATCTCAAGGTGCACAAGCCGTACATCGACGCGATTACGTACACCTCGCCGTTCGATCCCAAGGGCACCATGCGCCGTGTGAGCGAAGTGATCGACGGCTGGTTCGATTCCGGCGCGATGCCGTTCGCCCAGTGGGGCTATCCGCACACGGGGCGCGAGCAGTTCAAACATCAGTTCCCGGCCGACTTCATCAGCGAAGCGATCGACCAGACCCGCGGCTGGTTCTACAGCCAGCTCGCCGTGAGCACGCTGCTGTTCTCGGACACGGATAGTAAAGACGCCGACCGGCCGGCGGAGCCCTATCCACATCCGTTCCGCAACTGCATCGTGTTGGGTCTGATGCTGGGCGAAGACGGCCAGAAGATGTCCAAAAGCAAGCGGAACTATCGCGAGCCGACGGAAATTTTCGACCGCTACGGGGCCGACGCGCTGCGCTGGTACTTCTTCGCCAATCAGCCGCCGTGGACGTCGATCCGCTACAACGAGCAGGCGATCAAGGACAGCATCCCGGAGTTCCTGCTGCGGCTGTGGAACGTCTACAGCTTCTTTGTGATCTACGCGAACATCGACGGCTTCGATCCGGCCGCACAGCTTGGCGGCGCAAAACTCGCTCAGCTCACGCCGGCCGAGCTCGCCACAGCGAAGACATATCGTCCCGTGGCCCAGCGTTCGGAACTCGACCGCTGGATCCTCAGCGAGCTGCATCGCACCACCGCGGCGGTGATCCAGCACATGGACGCCTACGACAATTTCGCCGCCTGCGGAGCGATCACCGAGTTTGTCGACGCGCTCTCGAACTGGTATGTCCGCCGCAGTCGCGATCGCTTCTGGAGCGAGGACAAGAACGCGCCCGACAAGCTCGACGCCTACTGGACGCTGTACGAGTGTCTGCTCTCAACGGCCAAGCTGGTCGCGCCGTTCGTGCCGTTCCTGTCCGAAGCGATTTGGCGGAACCTGGCCGCGGCGGAGTTTGGAAAGCGCGTGCTGGAGAGCGTGCATCTGGCCGATTTTCCGCAAGCGGACGCAGCAGCGATTGACAGCAACCTTTCCGAGCGAATGACCCTCGTCCGCGAAATCGTGTCGCTCGGCCGTGCGGCCCGCATGGGCGCCAAGCTCAAGGTTCGCCAGCCGCTTGCCAAAGTCGAGGTGATTCTCGCCGATCGCACGCAGCAGCCCTGGCTACAAGATCATGCCGGCCTCATCGCCGAAGAGCTCAACGTCAAGCAGGTCGAGTTCAACGAAAAGGCCGACCAGTACATCTCGTATACCGTGCTGCCCGATCTCAAGAAGCTTGGCCCACGACTGGGCAAGCAGCTTCCCGAGCTGAAGAAGTACCTGGGATCTGCGGACGCGGCCGCGCTGCTCGCCGAGATGGAAAAGAGCGGCAGCGTAACGATCAAGCTCCCCGGCGGCGACGTGGTGCTCGACGGCCAGGACCTGCAAGTCCGCCTGCAAGCCAAGCCCGGCTGGGCCGCGGCGCAAGGCGCGCTGTGTGTCGTCGTGCTCGCCACCGAGCTGGATGACGTGCTCGTGGCCGAGGGGCTGGCCCGCGAGCTCGTGCACTCGATCCAAACCGCTCGCAAGGACTTGAATCTCGACTATACCGACCGGATCGAGATCGCAATCGTCACTGAGGACGCAGCCCTAAGCGCCGCGGCCGAGCGTTTCCGCGACTACATCCAGGGCGAAACGCTGGGCGTGAAGCTCGGCTTCGAGCCCTTGCCCGGCGTGACGCCCATCGAGCTCAACGTGGGCGGCGTGAAGGCTTCGCTGCAAGTGAAGGTGGTGAAGTCGTGAACGCCACTGCCTCCCACAAGCCACTGTCGATCGCCGTGCTGATCTCCGGCGGCGGCACCACGCTCAAGAACATCCTCGAGAAGCGCGCGGCCGGGAAGCTCCGCGTGGACGTGAAACTCGTAATCTCGAGCAACGCTAAGGCGCGCGGTCTCGACATCGCCGCCGCGGCCGGCATTCCCACGAAAGTGCTCCGCGGCCGAGACTTTGCCGCCCCGGAATTGTACAGCGAGGCGATCTTTAGCGCCTGCCGCGAGGCCGCGCCCGACTACGTGGTAATGGGCGGCTTTCTCAGCTACGTGCCGATCCCACCTGACTTCGAGAATCGGGTGATCAACATCCATCCCGCCCTGATTCCCGCGTTCTGCGGCAAGGGCTATTACGGCCATCACGTGCACGAAGCCGTCCTGGAGTACGGCGTCAAGATCAGCGGCTGCACGGTGCACTTCGTCGACAATGAGTACGACCATGGGCCGGTCATCCTGCAGCGCACAGTGCCGGTGCTCGATGATGACACGCCCGACACGCTCGCCGCGCGCGTCTTCGAAGCCGAGTGCGAAGCCTATCCGGAAGCACTGACGCTGCTCTCCAGCGGGCGTGTGAGCGTTGAAGGGCGCCGCGTGCGGGTGTCGCCGAGGGGGTGATTTCTAATCAGTGCCCTTAGGAGCGACGGCAAGTCGCGAGCGGCTTCGACGACACGCATTACGTAAAGACCCACTTCGTCAACGCGATAGAAAACGAGCCATCGCTTGTGCCGAAGATAGTACCAATCTTTCGGTGCATCGGGATGGCTATGGTGAATGAGCGAGCCCTTGGATAGCCGCCCAACCTGATCCACGAGCTCCATCGTAGACCTTGCGACCGGCGGAGGGCTCTTGATGATCCGCGATGATGTAGCGAACGATTGCTTGAACGTCGGCTCGTGATGTGCGAGTCCAGACGATGGGCAGCATCTATTGGATGGCCCCTTCTCGCATTAGCTGCTCTCGCATCTCGTGCCAGAACTGCTCACGATCGAGAGGTTCCATGCGCCCGTTGGCGAAGTCGTCTTCGGCCATTCGATTCCGCTCGTTCCAGCGTTTTCGCTTCTCGCTCTCAATTTGCACGAGCGCGGCGATAGCGTGGCGGATTACGTCGTCTTCCGATTGAAAACCGCCCGCCTGCAAGAAGGCGTCGAGTCGTGCCTGGATGTCGCTGGGGAATTGGTAGCTCATATTGGAAATTGTAACTAGTCGGCGCTGCGTTGGAACAACGACGTGAGCTCAGCCCACCTCCACATACCCCCGCTTTGCATACATCCTCCCCGCTTCGGCCCAGGCCTGATGCGTCTCGAGCCAGACCTGCCGCTCGCCGGTGTCCCACACGGCCGCCTCGAGCGTGTCCATCAGGAGCTCACCCACTCCGCGTCCGCGAAACCGCGGCAGAACGGCCAGCCAGTGCACCACGGGCTTATCGTTCGAAGCGCTCTGTCGCCTGGCCAGCGTCACGGTGCCGACGATCATCGAAGGATCCTCAACCGTTTCGGCAAACCACATGCACTCCGGCCGCCACCAGGGCTTGCTCAGAAACTCCCGCTCAAAGTCCTCCGCCGTCCAGCCGCCCACGCCCAACTGCTGCCGGGCAAACGCTCGACTCCGCAGTTCCAACCACGCGGCAATATCGGCGTTTCCCGCAAAATGGCGCAGCCGAATCCCACCCACCTGCTGCGGCTCGGGGCGCGACGTAAGCTTCTTCGTAAGTTGCCGAACGGTTGCCATGCGGGGCATTCTTTCGCTAAGAAGCCCGCTTGACCAGGGGTCACGCCCCAGCGCGCAACCTACTACCCGCCAATGACTTGCCGCAATCCAGCACGAGTAGTGACAGAATCTAACCAGATTCTATCACTATCGTGATTGAAGTATGCCAATCTGGTGACCATAATTACTCTGTACTAAGGCAGATTCGTGCGTACTTCTGAAGGCTTCGTTCCCTTGCTTGTCGAAGAACGCCGCAACCAGTTGCTCGAACTGATTCGCACGCGGGGCTTTGCGTCCCTGCCGGAGCTGGCGGAAACCTTGCAAGTCTCGGAGTCCACGATTCGCCGCGACCTCGATCACCTGGAAGACGTCGGCTCCGCAAAGCGCACCCATGGCGGCGTCTTCTACACCGGCCCCTCGCCGAAGCTCCCGCACTTCGACGAGCGCCAGCCGGCCCAGTGGGACAAGAAGAAACAGATTGCCGCGGTGGCCGCAAACCTCGTCGACGACGGCGACACGATTTTGCTCGACGGCGGCAGCACCACCTATGAAGTTGCCCGGCTGTTGGTCGGCCGGCGACTGCAAATTGTCACCAACTCGCTCCCAGTTGCCAACTTGTTCGCCTCGAACGCCAATCACGACGTCGTGCTTGTCGGCGGATACATCTATCCGCGGACCGGCGTCGCGCTCGGCCCGTATGCCAACGAGATGCTCGCCAGGCTCAATGTCCGCCGCACGATTCTCAGCGTCTCGGGCGTCAACGATCGCGGCTTTTTCAACAACAACCTGCTGCTCGTGGAAACCGAGCGGGCGATGATGCACGCCGCCGACGAAGTCATTGTCGTTGCCGACAGCACCAAATTCGGCGTGCAAAGCCTGGCACATCTGTGCCCGCTGGACGCCGTGCAGCACGTGGTCGTTGACGACGAGATCGACACGACCTGGCGCGGAAAGATCAAGAAGGCCGGCGTGGAACTGCACATCGCTTCGCAGCCCGACTCCACAAACCACAGCTAACCGCGCCCTTGGGCGCACAATTATTCAAGCAGTCATCAGCCATTCAAGTAGTCATCAGCATGAGCACCGCCACCATCGACCGCTATCAGATCGAGCAAATTGTCCGCGAAGTCGTGCTGGGGACGCTCAGCGCCCAGTTCGGCTCGCCGGACTCCCATGCTCCGAAGCTCGCGGTTAGCATCTCAGCCAGGCACTTGCACTTGACCGACGAGCACGTCGAGACGCTCTTCGGGCGGGGTCGCACGCTTACGATTCACAAGCCGCTGTACCAGGACGGCTTTTATGCCGCGGAAGAGACCGTGATGGTCGTCGGGCCCAAGCGCCGGATGCTTCCCAGCGTTCGCGTGCTCGGCCCCACGCGCAAAGCCAGCCAGGTCGAGCTCGCCTTTACCGACGCGATTTCGCTGGGAATTGACTGTCCGGTCCGGGCCAGCGGCGACATTGCCGGTTCCGCCGGCTGCGTATTGGTCGGACCCGCGGGCGTCGTCGAGCTGAGCGAAGGTGTGATCCGCGCCGAACGCCACGTCCACATGAATCAGCGCGACGCGGCTTACTATGGCGTCAAGAATGGCGACCGTGTGAGTCTCCGCATCGAAAGCTCCTGCACGCTCGTCCTTGAAGACCTGCTCGTGCGGGCGGATGAAACCAGCAAGCTGGAAGTTCACCTCGATACCGACGAGGGGAACGCGGCGGACTTGGACCACGCCACGCGCGTGGAATTGTTCAAATCGTAACGCAATGAAGTACGCCGGCCGGGGGCGCGTTGCTCTCAGCGGCACAAGAATCACCACCGTTTCCTCTTACTTTGGAGAACCATTTCATGGCGAAGAACGCAGAAGCGCTCGGCATGATCGAAACCAAGGGCTTCATCTCCCTGGTTGAAGCCAGCGACGCAATGATGAAGGCTGCCAACGTGCAGTTCCTCGGCTGGGACAAGGTCGGTAGCGGCCTCGTCACTGCCTTTGTCACCGGCGATGTTGCCGCGGTGAAGGCTGCGATCGATGCCGGCGCCGCCGCTGCCGGTCGCGTGGGCGAAGTCGTGGCCGTGCAGGTCATTCCTCGTCCGCACGACGATCTGGGCATCGTGCTTCCCGAATCGCGTCGCGTGACTGGCAGCGCGCTGTAGTCGCTCGTTCGACCTCGACTCAATCCAAACCAACTTCACACAGGAAAAGACACACATGAGTTCTGCAATTGGTCTCATTGAAACCAAGGGCCTGATCGCCCTGGTCGAAGCCACCGACGCGATGGCCAAGGCCGCCAACGTCGAAATCGTCAAGCGCGTCTCGATCGGCGGCGCCTATGTCACGACCGTCGTCCGCGGAGACGTCGGTAGCGTTCGGGCTGCCGTAGAAGCTGGCGCCGCTGCCGCCACGCAAGTCGGCGAACTCGTCGCCAGCCACGTGATCCCGCGTCCCAGCGAAGGTCTCGTCGCGGCTTACCTGTCGTAGTCAACGGACGGATCGGTCCAGCAAAAGGATTGCGCGGATGAAGGTCTTGGTAGCCAATCTCGGCTCGACAAGCTTCAAGTATCGGCTATTCGATATGGCCGATGAACGACAGCTTGCGCGCGGAGGGATCGAACGCATCGGTGCGAAGGACAGCCCGTCGTTCGTCGACATCGGCGGGCAAAGGCAGGACGCCACGACGCACGTTCCCGACCATGCCGAGGCGGTGCGACTGTGCCTGGCGCAACTTACCGCGCCCGGCACGGGATGTCTGGCGGACGCCGGCGAAGTCTCAGCCATCGGCTTCAAGGCCGTGCACGCGGGCGGTATCTCCGGCGTGCAACGAGTCACCCCCACGGTGCTCGCGGCCATGGAAGACATGAGCGAGGTGGCGCCGGCGCATAATCCGCCCTACATCGCGGCCATGCGGCTACTAAGCGAGAAGCTGCCCGAGATTCCGCTCGTGGCCGCCTTCGAGACGGGCTTTCACCAGACGATTCCCGATCGCAACAAGTACTACCCGGCCCCGTTTGAATGGGCCGAGAAGTACCACATCAAGCGGTGGGGCTTTCACGGCGCGAGCCATCGCTACATCGCCACCCGCACGGCCGAGTTGCTCGGTCGCGAAGACCTGCGTGTCGTCTCCTGTCACCTGGGCGGCTCGAATTCGCTGTGCGCAATTCGCGGCCGCACGAGCGTGGCCACCTCGATGGGCATGAGCCCGCAATCGGGCGTGCCCCACAACAATCGGGCTGGCGACTTCGACCCGTTTGCAATTCCCGTGATCATGAAGCACACGGGACAATCCTTGGGGCAAGTGCTCGAGGACCTGGCCGAACGGAGCGGCCTGCTGGGCCTCAGCGGAGTAAGCGGTGACATTCGCGATCTCGAATCCGCGGCCGCGGGCGGCGTTGCTCGGGCGCGACTCGCGCTCGACGTGTTCACCTCCGACATCCGCAAATCGCTCGGAGCGATGGTCTTCGAACTGGGCGGCGCCGACGCGATCGTGTTCACCGGCGGGATTGGCGAAAACGGAGCGGGCATCCGCACGGCGGTCGTGGGAGGCCTGGAAGAACTCGGCATCGAACTCGACCCGGCCGCCAACAGCACGGCCAAGGGTGAAGCGAAGCTCAATACCACCAGCAGCCGCACGCAGATCTGGATCATTCCCACCAACGAAGAGCTGATCGTGGCCCGGCAGACCAAACAACTTTTGGAAGGCAAAGGGTAAACACCATGTTTCTGGCCAAAGTGACGGGCTCCGTCGTCGCGACGCAAAAAACCGATTCGATGGTCGGTCACAAGCTGCTTGTGGTCGAACCCTATCGCATCGATCCGCAGGAACGCAACCACCTGGTCTCCACCGGCCGGACGTTCGTCGCGGTCGATGCCCTGGGAGCTGGCGAGGGCGAATTCGTGCTCATCACGCAGGGCTCCAGCGCTCGGCTGACGCCCGAAACCTCAAAGCTGCCGATCGACTGCGTGATCATCGGACTGGTCGACACGGTGCACCTCCAGTCGCAGTGCATATTCAATCGCGAGAAGCAAACTCGCGGCGAGTAACTAACTCAAACCACCCCTCGGCCCCAAACCAACTGAGGCTCGGTGAGCCGCTAAGGACAGACCATGCAAGCCACTGAAGAACTGATCAAAAGCGTCGTCGAACAAGTGCTTAGCCGGATGGGCACTGGCGGCCTTGCCGCGCCGCACGTGAACGGCCGCGGCTATGCGGGCCGCTATGGCATCTTCACCTGTGTCGACGAGGCCGTGGCCGCCGCGACCGAGGCCTTCGAACGGCTCAGCGAGCGTTCGATCGAAGATCGCAAGCGGATCATCGACCACATCCGCCGGATCTCGATCGACCAGTCGGTTGAGCTCGGCACGATGGAAATGAACGAGACCAAGATCGGCCGTCTCGTGCATAAGATCGAAAAACTCAAGACCCTCGGCGAGAAGACCCCCGGCGTTGAGTTCATGCGGAGCGAAGTTTTTAGCGGCGACCATGGTCTGGCCGTCATCGAGCACGCTCCGTTTGGCGTGATCGGTGCGATCACGCCCGTCACGCACTCGCTCCCCACGATCACCGGCAACGCGGTGAGCATGATCGCCGGCGGCAACACACTGGTGGTCAATCCTCATCCCAGCGGCAAGCGAGTCGCCGTCGAAGGCGTGCGCCGCTTCAACCAGGCGATCTATCGCGACCTGGGCATCGACAACCTGATCTGTGTGATTGCCGAGCCAACCATCGAATCGGCTGACGCCGTGTTCAAGCATCGCGGCGTCAAGCTGATCTGTGTCACCGGCGGGCCGGCCGTTGCACGAGCAGCCATGCAATCGAGCAAGCGGGCGATCGTCGCCGGCCCGGGCAATCCCCCCGTGGTCGTTGACGAGACGGCCGATCTCGACCGCGCCGCCAGGGCCATGATCCAAGGCGCGGCCTACGACAACAACCTGCTTTGCATCGCGGAGAAGGAAGTCTTCGTCGTGGCCAGCGTGTTCGACGCGATGATGGCCGCCATGGAGCGAGCCGGCGCCGTGCGACTGAACTCGCGGGAAGTCGACACCCTGACCAGGCAGGCAATCAGCACTGTCGGCGAGGGCGACCACAAGCACGACGTCGCCCACAAGGACTTCATCGGCCAGGACGCTGCCAAGCTGGCCGCGGCCGCGGGCAAGCGAATTCCCGAGAACGTCGAACTCATCTTCGGCGAGACGGACGAGCACAACCCGTTCGTCCCCGTCGAGCAGATGATGCCGTTCCTGCCGTTCGTTCGCGTGCGCGACGTCGACGAAGCGATCGCCAAGGCCAAACACTTTGAGCACGGCTTCCGCCACACGGCGATCATCCACTCGAACAACGTGCGCAACATGACCAAGATGGGCCGCGCCCTCGACACCACGCTGTTCGTCAAGAATGGCCCGTGCATGGCGTCGCTCGGCCTGGGTGGCGAAGGCTACCTGTCGTTCTCGATCGCCACGCCCACGGGCGAGGGCGTGACCACGCCACTCACGTTCACCCGCGAACGGCGGTGCTCGCTGATCGACGACCTGCGCATTCTTGGCAAGTAAACGTGTCTTGGAAAGAAAGAAGGCTCAACGATGCAAGTCGGTACGGTGGTCGGAACGGCAACGTCGACGGTCAAGCATCCATCCCTCACAGGCTGGAAGATGCTCGTCGTGCAGTTCTACACCGCCGATGGTCAAAAGCCTGACGGAGAGCCGGTGATTGCCGTCGACACGCTCGGCGCGGGCTTCGGCGACGAGGTGCTGCTCTCCAGCGATGGCAAAGAGACGCGGACGCTGCTTCAGAGCGAAACGACTCCGGTGCGCTGGAACGTCATGGGACTGAAGGACTGATGGCGAATACGGCTAACAACTCGAACCAGCGTGCCGCGGTCGAACAGATCGTTCGCGAGGTGCTGGCCGAGCTGCGCGCCGCTTCGCCATCCAAAGCCAGGGGAATACCTTCCCCTGGAATCCCCGATCGCGCACTGACGCTGACCACCAAAGTCATCACTGCGGCAACGCTCGAGGGCCGCTTAACAGCCGGCGTTCAGCTCATCGTCCCGCGCGGCGCGATCTTCACGCCCGCCGCTCGCGACGAACTGAAGAAGTTCCAGGTGACGATCGCTTCGGCCGTGAACACGAGCCAGTCGGCTACCAAGCAGCACCTGTACCTGGCTGCCCATGGGAAGTACGACGCTTCACCGCTGGCCGCCGGCCTCGCCGCCGACAACCTCGATGTCCTGCGAGCCAAGGGAGTGGACCTTCCGGCCATCATCAGCGAGCTTGCCCCGAAACTATCGACCACGCGCGGCCTCGTCGTGACCGATGCAGCCGCCGCGGCCGTCGCACTCGCTAATCGCAAGTCAGGCGTGCGAGCGGCCCTGGTCTGCAACACTGCCGAGATCGACCGCGCCGCCGGTTCGCTCAGCCCGAACCTGCTTGTGATCGACCCGCTGGGGCGCAGCGTGTTCGAACTGCGCGGGCTCGTGCGTCACTGGCTGCGTCATCCCGAGCCGGCCTGCCCCGCGGTGCTGGCTCAGTACTTGAACTAACGGAACCCACACGATGCGAATCGCAGAGGTCATCGGAACGGTAACGCTCAGCAAGGTGCATCCGGCCTTGAACGGCGCGACGCTGCGGCTGGCGATTCCCATGACGCTTGCCGAACTGGCAAGCGACGAGCGCCCCCGCGGCGAAGAGCTCGTGGTTCACGACGAGCTGGGGGCCGGCGTCGGCAGCCGCATCGCGTTCAGCGAGGGTGGCGAAGCGGCTCAACCGTTCTTGCCCGCAGACAAACCGGTCGACGCCTACAACGCGGCGATCCTGGACGAGATCCAACTACGCGACTCCACCAAATAAATCCCCACCAAATCACACTCGAACCTGCAATCGGCCACCCGGCAACGAAAGGTTTTCACGCAATGCCCAACCTGCATCAGCTCAAACTCGAGATCTGCGACATTGGACGCCGGATCTACAACAAAGGTTTTGCCGCCGGCAACGACGGCAACATCAGCTATCGCCTCGGCGCGAACGAAGTGCTTTGCACGCCGACGATGGTCTCCAAGGGCTTTCTCAAGCCGGAAGACCTGTGCATCGTCGACATGGAAGGCAACCAGAAGAGCGGCCAGCGCAAGCGGACCAGCGAGATCATGCTGCACCTGGCGATCATGAAGAAGCGGCCCGACGTGAAGAGCGTCGTGCACTGCCACCCGCCTTATGCGACCGCGTTCGCCGTGGCCCGCGAGCCGATCCCGCAGTGCGTGCTGCCCGAAGTCGAGGTGTTCCTGGGGGACGTGCCGATCACGAAATACGAAACGCCCGGCGGCCAAGCCTTCGCCGATACGATCCTGCCGTATGTCGAGAAGAGCAACGTCATCATCCTCGCGAACCACGGCACCGTGAGCTTCGGCGAGACGGTCGAGAAGGCCTACTGGTGGACCGAAATTCTCGACGCCTACTGCCGGATCCTGATGCTCGCCAAGGACCTGGGCCGCGTCAGCTACTTCACTGAAGAGAAAGAACGCGAGTTGTTGGATCTCAAGACCAAGTGGGGTTACAAGGACGCCCGTCTCGCGCCGGGCATGGAAAATTGCGACATCTGTGCCAACGACGTGTTCCGCGATAGCTGGACCGACAACGGCATCGAGCGCCGCGCTTTCGAAGCTCCGCCGTCGATGCGTCCCAAGACCGCCGCGGCTCCCAGCAGCAACGGCCACTCGGCGCCTGCTGCCAAGACCAGTGGCAACCTCGACCAGGAACAACTGATCCAAACCATTACCGACCGCGTGCTGGCCGCCCTGCAAGGCCGCTAGTCCCGCGTTCGTGAAATCAACGCAAACGAGAACTTCACGATGAAAGTCAGTATTATCGGCGCCGGTGGTCTCGTCGGTTCGTGCACCGCCTTCGCCCTGCAGACCGGCAAGATCGTGCGTGAAATGGCCCTGATCGACGCCAACGCCGAGGCCGCCGCCGGCCAGGCCCTCGACCTCCTGCACGGCGCCAGCCTGATGGCCGACCAGGTAATCACCTCGGGCGGTTATGAGCACATTCCTTCGAGCGATCTGATCTGCATCACGGCCGGCCTGCGGCGCAAGCCGGACGAAAGCCGGCTCGATCTGATCAATCGCAACGTCGACTTGTTCATGGACATTCTGGCCAGCATCCAGAAGGCCGGTCACAAGCGCGACGCCACGGTGCTGGTGGTCTCGAATCCGGTCGACGTGCTGACGTACCTCGCCGCGGCGAAACTCGATCTCCCCCCTTCGCGCGTGATCGGCCTGGGCACGCAACTCGACACGATCCGCTTCCGGGCACTGATCGCCGAAAAGCTGGCGGCCCCGCCGACTCAAGTCAAAGCCCTCATCCTGGGCGAGCATGGCGACAGCATGGTGCCGATCTGGTCGAGCGCCACGATCGCCGGCCTGCCGCTGGAGAAGTTTCCCGGCTGGAACGCCCATCAGGCCAGTGAACTGTTCACTCGCACCAAGGGTTCGGGCGCGGAAGTGATCAAACGCAAAGGCGGCGCGGGCTTTGCCGTGGGCCTGGCGATTCAAGAAGTGATTGAAGCCGTGGCGCTGGATCGCCGCGCGATTCTGCCGGTCTCCAGCGTGCAACGTGGCTGCTATGGCATCCGCGACGTCGCGCTGTCGGTTCCCACCGTCGTCGGCGCGGGCGGCGTACTCGATACGCTCGAGATCGAACTGTGGCCCAAGGAAATCCAGGCCCTCCGCAAGAGCGGCCAGGTCCTGCGGCAGACCGTCGACGCCGTACTCACCCGGCTGTCCGGCAAGTAATAGAAACGAAAGCGAACGATGCCTGCGACCAAATCTCTCGATCAAAAGCTGGCTGCAATTCACGCCAACCCGCATGGCGCGAAGGACTTCATCCTGGCCGACGCCAAGGACGCTGACATGGCGTTCGGCATCGGCGCGCCGGGCCAGTCGCCCGAGATGCACGCCGGCGAAGTTCGCCTGCGGACGCTGGAAGAGTATCGCGAGAACATGCGGCAGATCACCCGGCAGGGCCTCGTCGACATCATGCTGATGTCGGCCAGCAGCAATGCCCAGCTCTCAATCAATGAACGCTTGTTCGAGAACAGCCATGTCACGCCGGCCGCCCGGGCGAACGACACCAGCGACGTGTTTGCCGTGCGGCATGGCCGGTACATCGCCGAACCTTCTCGGCCGTTCCGCACCGCCCTGCTCGACCACATCCAGTGCGGACACACCGACTGTGAGCCCGAGGAGCGAGCCAAGGGCGCGAATCTCGGCCTGTACAGCATCACGTTCAACAACAACCTCGCCGACGACATCGTCGCGCTCGAGCGGTATCGCGAATTCCGCGAAGAGGCCGAACGCAAGGGCTTCCGCCATTTCCTCGAGCTGTTCGATCCCAATTCGCCCAAGGGACTGAACGCCGAAACGACGCCGCAGTACATCAACGATTGCATCGCCCGCACGCTCGCCGGCGTCGCTCAGCCCGGCCGACCGATCTTCCTGAAGATCGTCTATCACGGCCCCAAGTCGATGGAAGAGCTCGTCGCGTATGACCCGCATTTGGTAGTGGGCATCCTCGGCGGCAGCGCCGGCACGACCTACGATGCGTTCAAGCTGATCGGCGAAGCGCAGAAGTACGGCGCTCGCGCCGCCCTGTTCGGCCGCAAGATCAACGGCGCCGAATGCCAGCTCGCGTTCGTCGAATTCCTCAGGCACATCGTCGAGCGGAATATCTCGCCCGAGGAAGCGGTCAAGGCCTACCACGGCGTGCTGGCGAAGCTCGGCATCAAACCGCATCGCTCGCTGGCCGATGACATGCAGCTGCAGAGCGGCGTGATGAGCTACGGCGGCTCGGCCACCGCGAGTGTACCCGCCGGGATGCCGAAAAAGACGAGCGGCTCGGCCGGCCCCAAAACCCCAAAGCCTGCCGCTACCGATAAGCACGACTGCGGTTGCGGCGGCCACGACCCCAACAAGTGCGAATGCAAACCGCACGATCATGCCGCTGCGAACGGCAAGCCGGACTTCGCCCACATGACGGCTGCCGACAAGCTGGCCTACAACAAGGCCCAGCGCGATCGAATCTTTGGTTAGGGAAGAGGAGAGAAGGGATCAATCGCAGAGAACGCGGAGTCACGCAGAGGAAACACAGAGTTAAAAACCTGGAAAAAGAGCATCACGAACCACAGATAAACACGAATACACACAAATAGGAATGGAGTAGGAGCAGGTAGAGGCCCTGACGCACCCTTCCCCTCGATTTGTGTTTATCTGTGGTTCTCTTGTTTTGCTTCTGCGTTTGCTGTCCCCTTTTCTCTTCCTCTGCCGTCCCTCTGCGTCCTCTGCGGTTAATCGACTTATCCTTCTAGCTGTACCCCCGCGACAGCTCCCGCAGGTGCTCAAGGGCGTCTTCCACGTCCGGCACGTCCACGCCGCGCTGCCGCCCACCGCGGTCGCACTCGCACAGCAGCATCAGGTCGTCATAGTCCTCGTGCGCTTCCAGCCGCTTGCGCGCTCGGGCCCCCAGCGTGCCGTCCTTTAGCGCCGCGGCTTCCATGTGATGCTCGATCAGCCAGGCCGTTCGCTCGGTGATGTAGCCGTCGAGCGACTCCAGTGCTGCAGCCACATGCTCGCGCGGATCGATCGCCTTGCCCACGTCGTGCAGCAGCGCCGCCGTCTGGAACTCTTCATCGTAAGGTAGCGCTTCGCGGGCCAGCTCGAACACCTGCAAGCTGTGATACAGCGCATCTCCCTCGGGATGCCACTGCGGGCTTTGCTTCACCGACTCCAGCGGCAACAGTAGCATCTGGTAGATCTGAAACCGATCGACGCGATTCTCGGCGTCAGCGAGCGCGTCAGCGACCACCAGGTCCGGGTACTCCTTCTCGAGGAACTCCTCCAGCTCGGCGACGCTCGCCCGTTCGATTGCTTTACCGGTAATCGAACTCTTGAACACGTAATGCGCGAGGTTCGCGGCATACACCGTGAGCTCGATCGGAAAGCGATCGCGCACGTGCACGTGGGTGTACACCCGCTCCTCGCCGTGCTTGCGGACCTCTTTCCGCTCCACGTCGTAGACGAAGCCTTCCAGATCGAGCACGCCGGTCACGGCCTCGATGCTGTCGGAGAATACGTGGATGTCGATGTCGGATCCCTGGCGAATGTGCCCCGTCATCGTGCTGCCGATCAGCCGCGGCCGAAACGCCACAAGCAGCTTCATGATCCGCAGGGCCTCGACGCGCATGTCGCGCAGGTTGGTCGTGCGGCTTTGCCCTTCGTGCATCCGCGCCAGGGCCTGGATTTCATCGCGGATTTCGCGATTCGAAGGAAGGTCAGCCGGTTTGACCCAGCCTTGGCAGATGCGGCGCGCGGCCTTCATTTTGGCCCGATAGTACTCCGACTCCTGCCGGACATACATCATCCGGGCGGCTTCATAGGTGATCTGCCGCCGCAGTTTCTCGTTAGCCATTGCGGTGGTGCGCCGAAATATTGCCCATCGATGCGGCGCGGGGCGGACTGTCTGGCTCAAGTATACGCATCGGCTGGGACGAACGGCAACCTCCGGCACGCGGCTTGCTAACAGGATCCTCAGCATTCTCAAGCGCCAACGCGTGCACAGGAACGACGGCCATGAACCAACTCTGGAACGAAATCGTCGAGGACTTGCCCAACAATTACGAAGTCCTTTCGATCTGCTTTCGACTCGTTCTGGCGGCCGTGCTCGGGGCCATTCCCGGCTGGCAGCGCGAGCTGACAGGACAGGCCGCGGGCCTGAGGACGCACATGATGGTCTCGCTGGGCGCGGCCGTGTTCGTGATGGCCTCGCTCGAAGCCGGCGCGTCAATTGACGACACCACGCGCGTCATTCAGGGCCTGGCCACCGGCATCGGTTTTGTCGGGGCCGGCGCGATTCTGAAGTCCAAACAGGATCACGAGGTCCGCGGACTGACCACCGCCTCGAGCATCTGGCTCACCGCGGGAATTGGCACCGCCGTCGGACTCGGACGCGTCTGGTTGCCGCTCCTCGGCGCACTGCTGGCTTTAATCATCTTGTCAGCTCTCGGGTGGCTCGGCGACAAGGTCGGGCCGAATCCGAAGAACGGTCAGACGGTGGGAATTCAGTCCGAAGCGCCGGCTACGCAGCGCGATAGCTGAGCGGCTACGCCAGCCGCGAAGCAACTACCAGCGAATCTTCACGAAAGGCTCGTAGTTCGCCCGCTCGGCATCGCGATTGGCCTTCCATGCGACTAGGCTGGCGACCAGGAGGAATGCGGCCATAATCGCCAGCGTTCCCGGCTCCGCAGTTCGATTTATGCCGATCAGTCCCGCCGCTGCCGTAAGCATCATCCCCAAAGCACACCCGAGCAGAAACACCGGTAAGGCCTGCAACGTGTGAAAAATGATGATTGATTCCGCCAGCGAGACCGTTCGGAAAACCAATGGCTGGCTGCGCCAACGCCTCGTCACACGGGGCTTGCACTGGGGCAGAAACGCTCTCAGCATCAAATACAACGCTCCCAGAAAAAGCAGCGTAACCGTGCCGCTATAGATCACAGCTAGCGCGGGCGAATCACGCCACAAAGAGATCGGCTCCAATGGGCGTTCTCTCTCGCTCCAGCACGAGCTCAATACACCATAGACCAGGGCAAAGCCGAACACCGCCCTGTTCGACGGTGGACGCCCAGTGAATGGCCAACTCCGGCGGGGCCGTTGCTCCGGCACATCACTCTCGTCAATCGCTTCGTCCTGCTCCATCGAATGGTGACAAGCGGGTTACTTCGCCACTTCCGCGCCCGGGTGATAGCTCTGCCTGGCATTTGCCAGCACGTCGCTCCATTCGAACCAGGCCGGCTTGAACTGCCGCTTGCTGTACAGCTCAGCCTGATCCATGAAGTGCGGCGACTTGGGATCGGAACTCTGGCCAAATTGCAGGATCGTGGCCGCGTTCACCTTGTCGCCAAACTCATACACGCCGATGAACGATCCGCCCACGGCGCCATACTGCTTCTTCCGCTCGGCGGTCGGCGGCACGTAGTACGTGTTGAACACCACGCCCAACGGCCCGGGGCAACCAGCGCACGGCAGGCTCGGCTCCTTATCCGAGAAGGGAATCATCGCCGCGTCGGCATAATTAGCGTGCCGCTGCATCCGGCTCACGTCACCCCACTTCACCTTCCAGTCGCCATAGAACGCTTGCAGAATCTGCCCGGCCTGCACCAGCGCCTTGAGCTGCGCGGTTTCGTTGCCGACCATTTCAGGCTTGAGCGTCTCGACCGGATAGCCCCGCCCGTAGAGCTGCTCGTACCACAGCACGCAGAGCGTGGTCTCGGTCGAGTCAATCGACGACTTGCAGTTCCAACTGAGCAGGTGATCGAGATACGGCTGCACCTTGGCGGCCAGTGCGGAGTCGCTTTCGCGCACGCGGTCGAGCGCCTCGGCATAGCGCGGCAGGTTCACCAGCGGCCAGTAGAGCGTGGTGTCCCAGGCGGCTTCTTTCCAATCGTCGAACGTGACGCCGTGCATCTCGCGCAGCAGCATGCGCGAAACTTCGGAGCGCCGCTTGTCGGTCATTCGCTCTTCGACCATGTACGGCGGGAAGTCGCCAATCGAAGGATTCCCCTCGTCGGTCGCCAAAAACGGCGTCGCATTGCAGTTCTGTACATAGCCGCTCTTGGGATTCAAGATCTGCGGCAACTCGTCAAACGTGTGCAGCCCTTGCCAATCGGTCTTGGGATTGGAGCCGTCCACCGGCTTCGTCCAATCGAAGCTTCGATCGCGCTTCGGCACCGTACCGTTATAGACATAGAAGACGTTCCCCTGGTTGTCGGCATAACAGGTGTTGAACATCTGCAGGTTGAGCTCGGACATTGCCGCACGGAAGTCGTCGAGGTTCCGCGACTTCCCCATCTTCAGGGCCTGTCGCATCCGGCTCCCTTCGGTCAGCTTGGCAATGTTCACGGCCAGGTACTTGCCCTCGCCTTCTTTGCCGATGATCGGCCCGTGGTGCGTTTTGCGGAACGTGAACGGCCGCTCTTCCAGGCCTTTGGGCGTCTTTACCTTGAGCGTGGCTTTCCACTCGCTGGCCGTGCGGTGGCCGTCGCCATAGCGATAGTTGTTCGGGTTCTTGGGATCATCGAACGTTTCGATCCACACGTCTCCCACGTCCGGTTCGTTCACGGTGTGCGACCAGCCGAGCACGTCGTTGTGACCAATCGTGATCAGCGGCCCGCCGAAGAACGACGAGCCCGCCATGTTCAGGCCCTCGCCGCTCTTCAGGTGCCCCTCATAAAACTGGCCGTAGCCAAACCACGGCTGGTGCGGATTCGCGAACAGCATCGCCTTGCCGCTCTTGGTGCGGCTGGGGCCGATCGCCCAGGTGTTCGAGCCTGTGGCCGCGCGAACTTCCTGCGTGACGTCCTTGATCTTGCCCTTCGAGGCATGCGTCTTGCCAAACAGGAACTCGAGCAGCACCGCCCGTTCATAGGCGATCACGTGCCAGGGCTCGAACTTTGTGATCAGACGCGGCTTCACCTCGGGATGCTTGGCCAGGTAGTGATTCAATCCGGCAGCATAGCCTTCACAGATCGCCCTCACCTCGGGCTCCAGCTTCGGAAAGTCGCGCTGGGCGCCCGTGGCGATTTCGAAGGAGTTGTTCAGCAGGTCCTTGTCGAGGCCCGGCTCGCCATAGATCTCGGCATAGCGGCCCAGCGCGGCGATGTAGGTGTCCTCGACCTGCCAGAAGTAATCCTGGGCCTGGGCATATGCGAAGCCAAACGAGACGCTGGCGTCGGTTGGACCTTCAATGTGCGGCACGCCCCACTGGTCCCGATGGATCGTCACTTGCTCGGCAAGCTTCGCTCCCAGATCGTCGGCACTGGATAGCCGCAGGTCGGCCACCAGCAAGCCGGAAACACAGACCACCGTTAGCAGCAGATCGCGCACGCGCCGCATGGTTCGAACTCCTTCGTACAGACCGCACGAGATTGGGAAGGGAAGATGCGACTAGCTTGGCACGAGCGGCGGGCAATTGCAAGTAAAACGCTACCGGCTTTGAAACAGCGCCAGGCTGGCCGTAAAGCCGTGCAGAAAATTCTTGCCGCCCACGGGGCCAATCTCTCCCTGGGCGAAGAAGCCTGCCACGGGCACCCCCGGCCAGGTCTCCGCCACGGCGCCAGCGTCGTGATCCGGTGCTTCAAAAAGCCGCGACCCACGACCGTTGCAGGTGAACAAGAGCGCGGCCGTTGGCGCCGCCGCCCCATCTGCCTGCGCGGCGGTTAGCATCGCTCGCAAATCCTCGTCCGCCGTGCCCGCATCGCGCACATGAAACTGCACGGTTTGCCCGACGCGGAGGTATTCGCCGACCGCGATCGCGCCGCTCTTGGGATCGGCCCCTTCGACGTTGCGCACCAGAAAGTCGCCGCGGCTGAACTCCCCCTGGTATTCGTTGATCACCCGACCAACGTGCAGCCCATTGCGAAACAGCCCCTGCTCGTGCGGAGAGAGCGTGCCAAAGATCTCCTGCAGCTGCGCGAGCGCCGGCTTGCCCCCCAATTCCAACAGCACGTTCTGCTCGACCTTGGTGACCACCAGCGGCCGCCCCACGGGTCGGCAACCCTGGCTCACCACGGTGCGGACTTTCGTATCGCCGTGCAGCACGACCGCCGCCGCGCCGTTGTCGTAGGCCTTGCCCCCTACGATCACGCGATTCTGCCCCACGCCCCAACCACCGCTGGCCATCCCGCCGGAGACGCCCACGCCCGGCCGGTCCTCATTCATCCGCGCCAGCAGCACATCGGCGGGAAAACTGAACGGTTCGCCCAAGAGCAGCATGCTCGAGCCCGCGGGCCACCGCCGGCCCAGCGACGAATGCCAGCCTTCGAACGTGCCGCCATCGGGGTTGGTGCGGTACTTCAGGTGCATCGGCAGCACTTCGGTTCCCGGCAGATGGGCCAGCCACACTGAAAGCGCCGGGGCCCCTTCAATCTCGCGACTGCCGGCCACGATCGACTCCCCCGTGCAACCGATAATGCAATCGGTTGCCAGCTCCTCGCTCAGGATGGTTGCCAGCTCGTCAAACTTCGGCTGATGCTGAAACGAGGCAAACACCACCGCCAGGTGCGGCGAGACGCGCAGCTCGTCGAGCGCTCGGCGCGCGGCTTCCCGGGCCGCCTGCGCGGTGTCTTCCACCTGCGAAACGACCGCGGACGCGCGGGGCGAGTGCGACTCGGGCGAAATCATGCGCTTTGGGTCCAACGTGGCAGAGGGCCGCGGCGGGAGGGCGTGGCTGGCTTACCGATCATGATAGTCGCGCGGGGCGCGACTTGCCCAGGGGGTAGCCGCGTCCAAGCACTACGCGAGCACATCCTGAATCACCCGGCCGTGCACGTCGGTCAGCCGCCGATCGATGCCGTTGTGGCGGAACGTGAGCCGCTCGTGATCGATGCCCAGCAGGTGCAGGACCGTGGCGTGCAGGTCATAACAGTACGTCGGATTCTCAACCGCCTTGTACGACCACTCATCGGTGGCGCCGTAGCTCACACCGCCGCGAACGCCGCCGCCGGCCAGCCACGACGTGAACCCGAACGGATTGTGATCGCGCCCTTGGCCTCCCTGGCTGCACGGCATCCGGCCAAACTCGGTTGTCCAGATCACGATCGTGTCTTCGAGCATTCCCCGGGCCTTCAGGTCCTTGATCAGTGCCGCCGCCGGCCGGTCCATGCTGCGGCCCATGTCGCCGTGATCGCGGGCGATGTCCTCGTGACTGTCCCAGTTGCGGCGCGGGAAGCCATTGTCCGCCCCGCTCCACACCTGCACGAAGCGCACCCCACGCTCCAGCATTCGCCGCGCGATCAGGCAGTTGCGACCGAAGTCTTCGGTCACCTTGTCGTCCAGACCGTAAAGCTTGTGCGTCGCTTCGGTCTCGGACTTGATGTCGAGCACTTCCGGCGCGCTGAGCTGCAGCTTCGCCGCCAGTTCGTACGAAGCGATTCTCGCATCGAGCCGTGAATCGCCCGGCCGCTCGGCCAGGTGGCCTTCATTGAGCGCTTTGAGCGCCGCCAGCGAATCGGCTTCGCTCTCGGCCGTGATGTATTTCGCATCGCGCGGCGGGAACAGATCGGCAATTGGGTTCACCGCGGCGGGCTTGATCAGCGTCCCCTGATGCGCGGCCGGCAGAAAACCGGCGCTCCAGTTGCCTGGGCCATTGGGCGCGAAGCCGCGCGCGTCGGGCAGGACCACGAACGTCGGCAGGTTCTCCGTGAGACTGCCAAGTCCATAGGACACCCACGCGCCCATGCTCGGAAAGCCCGGCAGCACGAAGCCCGAGTTCTGCATGAAGGTGGCAGGGCCATGCACGTTCGACTTCGAGACCATGCCATGCAGGAACGCGATGTCGTCCACGCACGAGGCCAGCTCCGGCACCAGGCTGCTCATCCAGTGGCCGCACTCGCCGTGTTGACTCCAGGCCCAGGGACTTTGCATGCAGTTGCCGGGCGTGCTCTGAAACAGCTCGACCTTCTCGCCCGGATCCCACGGCTGCCCGTTACGCTTCACGAGCTCGGGCTTGTGGTCGAACATGTCGCATTGGCTGGCCGCCCCCGACATGAAGAGCTGCACGACGCGTTTGGCCCGCGGCGGATGATGCAGGCCCAGCGGCGTGACGTCTTCCGCCGCGCTCGCGGCGGGCGCGAGAAGTCCCGCTTCGGCCAGCAGGTGCGCCAGCGCAATGCCGCCCAGCCCGCCACCGCTGTTCCAGAGGAACTCGCGGCGGCTGCTACGTCGGACGAAATGCGATGCGTTGTTCATGGACTTGCTGCATTCAATCGACAAACAAGAATGCGTTACTATTGAACAGCACCCGGCATGCACTGGGCAGGCCATGCTTGGCGGCGTGCTGCGCAAGCGTCTGGGCCTCGGCTTCGGTCGGTCCTCGCCCCAGCGCCAGCCGGCAGGCCGCTTCGATCTGTTCCGCCCGTTCGGCATGCATCGTTTCCAGCCGCGCGGCAAGATGCTCCGCCTGCCGGACCACCAGCGGATTATTCAGTAGCGCCAGCGCCTGGACGCTGGTCAGCGTGGCATTCCGCCGCGGCGTCAGGATCGACGGATCGGCGCAGTCCAGGCAATCCATCAGCGGATCGGGCACGCTGCGGACCAAAAACCGGTACACGCTCCGCCGCATGCTGCGCGGATCGTCGACGTCGAACTGCGTGTAATCGTAGATCGGCGAGTGATCATCCTTGAAGAAGAACTGCTGCACGCTGGGGCCGCCCATCGTCAGGTCGAGCTTGCCGGAGACTGCCAGCAGCGTGTCGCGAATCGACTCGGCATCGAGCCGGCCGCGATTCATTCGCCACAGGTACTGGTTGCCACCGTCGATCGCCTCAAAAGCCGGATTCGACTGCGAGACCTGTCGATACACGGCACTGGTGACAATCAACCGGTGCAATTCCTTCAGAGACTGTCCCTCGTCCGTGAACCACTTGGCCAACCACTCCAGCAGCTCAGGGTGCGAGGGGAGCGAGCCCATCCGCCCGAAGTCGTTCGGTGAATCGACGATCCCGCGTCCGAAGTGATACTGCCACACCCGATTCACAATCGACCGCCGCAGTAGTGCATTCCGCCAATCCGTGAGCCACGCAGCCAAGGCCGCGCGACGCTGTCCCTCGTCTTCAGAATCGGCAACGTTGAACCTCGCCTCTGGCCCGGCGACACAAGCAACTCCCGCCGGAGCGATCAGCTCGCCGCGGCTGTTCACGTCCCCGCGATTGAGCAGGTGGATCGGCCGCGGCGCGAAGTCATGCGTCGTGGCATAGACCCGCTGCTGCTCAGGCAGTGCGGCGAGTTCCGCTTGAATCTCCGGCAATCGGGCTTCCGCAGCCAGCAGCGTCTCGCGCGAGGCCTCGCCAAGTAGCGCCAGCGTTATCTGCTTCCGTTCACCTTGCAGCCGCTCGATCGCCGCTTCCAGCTCTTGCCGCCGCTGGTCGAGCCCGTCGGCGGTGGCCACGCGTTGCCGGCTGCCGAAACCATCGACCAGGTTGCTCTTGGCCCAGCTCGGCGCGGCTTCGATCGAGTCGAGCGCAGTGACCGGCCGACTGAATGCCACGTTCTTGCCATCTGCCAGCACAACCAGTTCACCGATCGCGAAAATCCAGTCGCTCGTGCGCTCCCAGAGTTTCGTCGCCGTGATCCGCACATAGCGTCCGCGCGTGCCCGTCGCGGAATGTCGCTGCCAGCGATCGCCCGGATGCGGAACGTCGGTAGCGGTCAGATCAACAATTGCCTGACTCGTCGCGAACTCGGGATCATCCGAAACTTCCACCCGATAGCGCGGCGGAAAGCCGAAGTCCGGCCCTGGATGCCCGCCGTATTTCTCATGCGCCGGCACGATCACAATCTCATCGAGCGTCACCGACTCGCCGAGATCAACTTGAACCCACTTGCTCACGTCGGCCCGCGGCATGATCTGGCTGTGAAAACCCAGCGTATGGCTGGTCTCGCCCGCCGGCAATGCTTCGAGCTCCGCCTGTTTCGCAGCCAAGTCTGCATCAATTGCCGCGACCTCAGCGTTTTGAAGGCCGGCAATTTCCGCCTGCACTTTGGCGATGGTCTGTTCCAATCGCCGCTGCTCGCTCGCCAGCTCCACACGGCGGCGAGCCACGGCCGGATCAGCGTCATAACCGCGCTCCGCCCGATCGACCCCCGCGAACACCGCCTGCAGCGCGTAATAGTCCTGCTGCCTGATCGGATCGAACTTGTGATCGTGGCAGCGAGCGCAATGAACCGTCAGGCTCAGAAACGTCGACATCGTGCTCGCCAGCATGTCGTCGCGATCGTTCGAGCGGGCAATCTCCTTGTCGGTGGTCCCCTCGCGCAGCTCGGTGTGACCCACGAAGTCCCACGGCCCGGCGGCAATGAAACCCGTCGCGACCACGGCATCGGGATTGGCCGGATCGAGCACGTCGCCGGCGATCTGCTCGGCCACGAACCGATCGTACGGCTTGTCGGCGTTCAGGCTGCGGATCACATAGTCGCGATAGGGCCAGGCGTTGGGCCGCGTCTTGTCCTTGTCGTAACCGTGCGTCTCGCCATAGTGCACCACGTCCAGCCAGTGCCGGGCCCAGCGCTCGCCGTACCGCGGCGAAGACAACAGCCGGTCAACCAGGTTCTCATAGGCCCGATCGCTCGTGTCGGCCACGAAAGCGTCCACTTCCTCAGGCGTCGGCGGCAATCCATGCAAGTCGTAAGAGAGCCGGCGGATCAAGGTCGGGCGGTCGGCCTCGGCACTGGGCGACAGCTTATGTTCGCGGAGTTTGGCTAGGATGAATGCATCGATCGGCGTGCGAATCCAAGGGTCGTTCTGCGGCGGCACGGCGACGGACTGCCACGGGAGCAGCGACCACCAGTTCGCGTCGATCACCTTCTTGTCCGCGAGCACGAGGTCTGCCGGCCACTCGGCGCCGGCGACGATCCACGCGCGAATCGTTTCGACCTCCTCGCCCTTCAGCGGCGCTGCATCCTTCGGCATTTCCGGTTCGTCGCCCGAGATGAACTCGATGAGGAGGCTTCCGTCCGGCTTGCCGGCCACCAGCAGCGGGCCGCTCTCTCCGCCGGCCAGCCCCTTGGCCGCGACCGTGAGGTCGAGCCCGCCCTTGGGGTGTTCGCCCGAGTGACAGCTCACGCAGTGCGTCTCGAAGATCGGAGCGACGCTACTCGCAAACCCATCCGGCTCGGCGGCCATCGCCGCAGCGGCCAGTCCACCGACGACCATTCCTCCGACGAGTACTGCGATGGTCGCCTGTTTCATGATCGAGGCCGCTGGCAGGAAAGTGTGGGTTCGGTACAGTATAACTGCGATCCAAGTGGTTTGTGCAACCGACAATCAGGGGCGGAGACCGGCCAGGCATGAAACGCGTCATCATCTGCACCGAAGCGATTCGCGAGCTGCCGGGCCCTCACCTCGATCGGCTGCATGCGGCCGGCTTCGAAGAGGCGTACCCCTCGCAGGCGCAACTCTTCACCGAAGACGAAACCATCCGCGAGCTGACGGGCTTCGACGCCGTGATCGCCAGCGGCGAGCCGTACACCGACCGCGTGATGGCAGCCCTGCCGCAGTTGCTCGTCATCTCGCGCAACGGCGTGGGCTACGACCGCGTCGACACGGCCGCTGCCACCCGGCACGGCCTGCCCGTGACGATCACGCCGACCGCGAATCACGAAGCCGTGGCGGAGCACACTTTCTCGATGATGCTCGCCGTCGCCCGGCAAGTGGTCAGCGGCGCGAACGATTGCCGCGCCGGCCACTGGCGCCGTCGCAAGGTGTTCATTCCGCTGCGCGGCTCGACGCTCGGCATCGTGGGTCTGGGGCGTATCGGCTGCAGCGTGGCCAGCCGCGCGAAGGCCTTCAAGATGCGCGTAATCGCTTACGACCTGTTCCCCAATCGAGCGTTCGCCGATCAGTGCGGCATCGAGCTGGTCGATCTGGAAACGCTCTATCGCGAGAGCGACTTTGTTTCGCTGCATGCGCCGTCGACGCCCGAGACGATCGACATGATCAACCGCCGCTCGCTGGCCCTGATGAAGCCCGGCAGCGTGCTGATCAACGCGGCGCGAGGCTCGCTCATCAACGAGGACGACCTGCTCGAGGCCCTTAACTCGGGCCACCTGGCCGGGGCCGCGCTCGATGTATTCAAAGTCGAACCGCCGCCGGCCGGCCATCCGCTGCTGGCTCACGAACACGTCGTCGCCAGTGCCCACCTGGCCTCGTTCGACACGCAAGCTCGCGAGGACATGGCCGTGGCCGCGGCCCAGAACATCATCGACCTGGTGAGTGGCCGCTGGCCCGAGGGGTCGGTCGTGAATCCGGACGTTCGCGGCAAGATGCGGGTCTGAACTGTCGTGCCTTAAATGTGTTGGCCGCTGTTTCGGCCGCAACCGGGCAGGTACAATGAAGGGGCTGTCATCGGCCGCCATACTTCGTCCCACCTGATTCGCCCACCGCCCTATGCTTCGCACCGCGCTCGCGCTCTGTTGTACCGTCTGCCTGTTCATCTCGTCCGCTCGTGCCGGCGAGAACTGGCCCCAGTTCCGCGGCCCCAATGGCGAAGGCAAAACCGCCGAGACGGGCCTCGCCACCACCTGGAGCGAGACCGAGAACATCACCTGGAAGACCCCGATCCACGGCCGGGCCTGGTCGTCGCCGGTGATCTGGGACGATCAGATCTGGATGACCACCGCCACCGAAGATGGCAAGGAGCTGTTCGCCGTTTGCGTCGATCGCGAGAGCGGCAAGATCACGCACGACATCAAGGTGTTCGACATCGCCGAGCCGCAGTTCTGCTACGCCCTTAATAGCTACGGTTCCTGTACTCCGGTGATCGAAGAAGGCCGCGTCTATCTCCACTTCGGCGCCCACGGCACCGCCTGCCTCGACACGGCCAGCGGCAAGACGCTCTGGACCCGCCAGGACCTGGAGTGCAATCACTTTCGTGGCCCAGCCTCCTCGCCGATCCTGCACGGCAATCTCCTGATCGTCGCCTATGACGGCTACGACTATCAGTACGTCGTCGCCTTCAACAAAGAGAATGGCGAAACCGTCTGGCGGCGTGACCGCAACATCGAGTACGGCACCGACAACGGCGACATGAAGAAGGGCTACGGCACCGGCCGAGTGATCGAGGTCGAAGGCATCCAGGAGCTCGTCTATCCCAGCGCCGGGGCCACGATCGCCTACGTGCCCGAAACGGGCGAAGAGCTGTGGCGGATCAATCACGGCGGGATGAACGCCTGCAACACCGTGCTCATCGGCCACGGGCTGGTTTACTTGAACACGGCCTCCGGCGGATTCCGCCTGTTCGCCATGAAGCCCGAGGGACGCGGCGACCTGACCAAGACCAACGTGGTCTGGAAGAATGCTCAGGGCGTGCCGACCAGGTCCTCCACGCTGCTCGTCGACGACCTGATCTTCATGGTCGCCGACAACGCGGTGGTTACTTGTCTCGACGCCAAGACCGGCGAGCGTATCTGGAACAAGCGACTCGAGGGCGAGTTCTCTTCCTCGCCCATCTACTCCGAAGGCAAGATCTACTTCAGCAACCAGGAAGGTCAGTCGTTCGTCGTGGCGGCCGACCGCGAGTACAGCTTGCTGGCCACCAACACGCTCGACGCCGGCTGCATGGCCTCGCCCGCCGTCTACGACAAGGCGATCTATCTGCGCACCAAAGAAGCGCTCTATCGCATCGAGCAGAAGTAGGTTTTGAAGCTGAGCAGGACCGTGTGCCACGGGTGGCCGCGTGGCGGCTCACCCGTGCTCCGCTTGCGTCAATCGCTTTTCGATTCGTCTGACGCAACGTGCCCCGAGCCGGGCCTGTGCTTTGCAATTTCCTGCCAACCCAGGTGAGCCGCAGGCGGCCAGCAGTGGCGCCTAGGTGCACCCGGCCTGAATGCCGTGGGAACCTTGAATCGGCTCGCGTTTCATCTTGTTGGCCATCGTGGTGCTGCCCGAGGTCGGACTAAACTGCTGGGCGATCTTCAGCAGATTGCCGCGTCATCTCGAGAACTGCCGGGGATTCCGTGGGGGAAGCTGCCGCAACCTCTCGGCGATATACCTCACCTCTGACATCTCCATTCCCTTATTATAACTTCATCTGGCGGATCCTACGCGCAAGCCCGAAGGCGATTGTTTCCCGTCCTGAAGTGCCGACCGTTTCCTGATGCATGTGTCCTGCAGTTTTATTTATCGAACGTGTCATTGAATGATTTGCGCAGCCTGAGTTCCTGCCACGTGAAATTAGCGACCTGCGCAGGTGTCCCCTCGGGGTGGAATTTATCAGCATAGAAGCGTTTGAGCTCGAGTTCTCGTTCGGTTGCGTAATCTCGGTGATAACCCATTGTCGAAATTGCGGGTTTCACTGGATCCTTGTTTCTATTAAAAAGAATCCAGATGATTGCATAATCGAGCTCTTGCGAGATCGCGAGCTTCGCGGTCGGATCGCCATAGAATTTATCTCTTTCGGGCCGACTGACGATGGCAGGCTCTTTGGCGGTGCAGCGACGGCACACGGAGTCTGCCTGCTACTCTCCAACGTAGTAAGCACACTCCGTGTGCTGTAACCGAAGCGGAGAAGGCTGCGCATCGAGCACGCCCCGACGAGCCAGCCCACTGACGATCGTTGGCTCTTTACTAATCCCGCGACGGCACACGGAGTGTGCCTGCTACTTTCCAACGTAGTAAGCACACTCCGTGTGCTGTAACCGAAGCGGAGAAGGCTGCGCATCGAGCACGCCCCGACGAGCCAGCCCACTGACGATCGTTGGCTCTTTACTAATCCCGCGACGGCACACGGAGTGTGCCTGCTACTTTCC
>JALHMI010000005.1:273767-399780 GCA_022844125.1 Pirellulales bacterium
TGCTGTAACCGAAGCGGAGAAGGCTGCGCATCGAGCACGCCCCGACGAGCCAGCCCACTGACGATCGTTGGCTCTTTACTAATCCCGCGACGGCACACGGAGTGTGCCTGCTACTTTCCGGGCAGCCAGTGCTGCGGCATCTGTAATTTTCGCATTCCGAATCACCCTTGCCCGCGCGTGTGGCGCGCTGCCGCCGCAACTCGTTAATGCGCAAGGCACTCGTGTGCGCATCGCGCACACCGCTCAAGTGTCCACCACCTCTAGTAATCAGGCCAGGATTTCGTTTAGTGTAAGGTCACGACAACAGGTAGAGACCGCAGCATGTCGCTGACACATTCGAACACGACTGCGAACTTGGAGAAACCGCGCACACTGCCCACGACCGCTCGGGCCCGTTTTGATCGCCGCAGAGTGGAGTGTGTGCGCCCGAAACATCATTTTCACGAAAACTTAAGCGCACACGCGCGAAAAGTGCGAACGTAAAAAACAGCCGCCACTATTTTCCGTGGCTCGCTCTTTGAAAATTCGACCCCAGACAGACTCGCCTCTGTCTTCCTTACTGGGCGCCACTCTAAGCCGTTAACCATTGGGCGGACTTGGGTGCCACAGGTGCTGCGCAGCAGTCACCTGTGCGCGTTACGACCCGTGCTGCCACTGCCAGAAGAGCACAGGTGAGCCGCGCTCACGGCCACCTGTGGCACCCGATCGGAAATCGCAGCAAGAAAAGGGTTAACGGCGGAACGTGGCATCCAGCTCAGAAAGTGCGATCTACGCTGGCTAATCCACAAAGATCCGCCGCACGCGGTGGTTTTTCGTATCGCCGAGATACAGGCTGCCGTCGGGTCCAATGCCGATCCCGTGCGGGCGATCGAACTCGGCGTCGAGGGCCGCGCCACGATCGACGGCAAAGCCTCGCGATCTCGGCCCGCGTCCGGCAATCGTGCTGATCGCTCCGGCCGCCGTGTCGATGCGGCGAATCACCTGGTTCTCGGTGTCCACGACGAACAGCACGCCGTCGGCCGTCGCAGCGATCCCCTTCGGCCCGTTGAACGTGGCCTCCTTAAGTGGGCCGCCATCGCCCGAATAGCCTTGCTTGCCGCTGCCGGCCACGTGATGGATCCTTCCCGTGTCCATGTCGATCCGCCAGATGCTGTTCCCTTCTCGCAGCGCAATCCACATCGTCCGCCCCACGACATGCAGTGCCCGCGGCCCCAGGATCGGACTTCCCGCTGCCATCTTGCCGTCGACGGGCAGTTTTTTCTCCCCCGTGCCGACAATCGTGCGGATCATGCCGTTGACCGGATCGATGGCCCGAATTCGATGATTGCCGATATCCGCGACATACAGCCGTCCGTCAGCGTCAACCGCGATGCTATGCGGCTGCTTGAAGCGAGCATTCGCCGCGTAGCCACCATCGCCGGCGAGTCCTTCCTCGGGCGCGCCGGCGATCGTCGAGATCACGCCCGTGTGCAGATCGACGCGCCTCACCAGGTGGTTCTTCATCTCGACGAAGTACATGTAGTGCCCCGTGTGGTCGAAGCGCACCTCGTAGGGCTCGTTCAGCGCGGCTTCGGTCGCCGGTCCGCCATCGCCCGAGAAGCCGGCCCTGCCCGTGCCGGCCACGCTCGTAATCTGGCCGCTCTCGAGGTCCACGCGTAGCACGCGGTGTTGTCCGACCGAGGTGACATACAGCGCACCATCCGGTCCACACTCGGCGCCGAAAGGTTGATCGACGGCAACCTCAGTCGCCTGCAGTCGCGAAGAATTCGGCAGGTCGCCACCCTGCCCGCTACCCGCCACGGTCGCAATGTTCCAGGCCGTTTCACTGGCGCGGACCGAACCCGAGCCTGCGAGCAAAATCGATAGAACGAGGATCAACGTGTGCAATCGGTTCATACGGACTAGCCACCGGTGGTATAGTGGGGCAGAAGGCCCTGGCGGCGGAGCACGAGGTAGTCCTGCCGGCCGGCCCCATCTTACGATCGAAAATCGGAGTGCAACATGCCCTGGCGCAGAAATGTCCTGGTTTTGCTGCTCGCGTTTGGCTGCCTTCCCACGATCGCTACGACCGCCGCTGCCCAGGTCGTCGACTTCACTCTGGCCGGTCGCGAGCTGAAAGAACCGATCAAGATCACCGACCAAATCTACCAGGCGGTCGGATTCGGCAACACGTTTCTGGTCCTCACGCCGGACGGAAACGTCGTGATCGATACCTCGATTGTTGGCATGGCCGCGCGGCACTATGAGATGCTGAGGAAAATCAGCGATGCCCCGATCAAATACATCATTCTCACGCACGGACACGCTGACCACACCGGCGGCGTTTACCTCTGGAAGCAGGACGGCACCCAGATCATCGCGCAAGAGAACTTTCCCGCCTTCCGTGCCTACCAGGAGCGGATCCGCGGCTATCTGAACCACACGGCCGCGGCCCAGTTCAACTTCGATCCGGCTCGGATCGCGGCCCTGGGCAACTCGCCGAATCAGCAGGTCGAGCCGACGATCACGTTTCGCGACAAGTACGAGTTCGAGCTCGGCGGCGTCAAGTTCGAGATCTTCCACACCCCCGGCGAGACGCCCGATGCGCTGAGTGTCTGGATTCCGCAGTACCAGGCCGCCTTTGTGGGCGACAACCTCTACGACTCATTCCCGAACATGTACACGCTGCGCGGCACGACGCCGCGCTGGCCGCTGGAGTACATCGCCTCGCTCGACAAGGTGCTGGCCCTCAAGCCCGAGCTGGTGCTGCCGAGCCACGGTCTGCCGATCCAGGGGGCAGACCGCGTGACGGAGCGCGTCACGAAATACAAGAACGCGATCCAGTACGTCCACGACGAGACCGTCAAAGGCATGAACGACGGCAAGGACGTGTTCACGCTCATGCGCGAGATTAAGCTGCCGGCCGAACTCGATATCGGCGAGGACTACGGCAAGATCGCCTGGAGCGTACGCGGCATCTACGAAGGCTACGTCGGCTGGTTCGACCGCAACCCGGCCAGCATGTATGCCAGCCCGCCTACCGCCGCGGATGCGGACCTGGTGGCGTTGGCCGGCGGCGCATCGATCGTGGCGGCCAAGTCGCGCGAGAAGATCGAAGCGGGCGAAGCCGTGCTGGGCCTGCGACTGGCCGACGCCGCGCTGGCACACGAGCCGACCAATCGCGACGCGCTCGAAGCCAAAATCCTGGCTCTCAAGAAGCTCCAGGAGGGCACCCGCAATGGCATTGAGCACTCATGGCTCGCATTCGGCATCCGCACGGCGCAAGCCCAGCTAAACACGGTGTCGCCGAAGGAAGAGGCGGCGAAATGACGGAGAGCATAGCCGAGGCCATCGCACGGAGGCAGTGGCGATACTATCGTCTACCGAACTTGATCGCCATAGGACTCGCGATTGTCTTCCTCTTCGGAGTAGTTTGGGCTGTACGCTCGGCCCAGAGAGTTGCCCGCGAATCCAGTTGCCACGGTCACGCATACCAATTGGCAACAGCAATTAGGTGGTACGAGTACAAATACAAGGAGCTTCCCGAGAGCAGCAACGGCAATCCGCCGCACAGCTGGCGAATTCTGGTGCTGGAAGAATTGGGGTATCCGGAACTGCTCGCCCAGTACAAGTTCGATGAGCCGTGGGACAGCGAAGCGAATCTGAAAGTTCTCGCCGAAATGCCCAGGATCTTCACCTGCCCCAACTGCGAAAGCACCAACTGCACCAGCTACTTCCTGCACGTTGACGCTGCCGGAAGCTTCTCGCTATTCGAACGAAACGGCGTGGATATTCCCTGGACGAAGCCGGAAGATATTGCGCCGGATGCCCCGACTGGTCCCGCTCGCGATCCAGGCGGGTTCGGCATTGCCGTGCCGACAGAATCCGGCGACCCGCTCGTCACGTTTCGCCGCGAACCGAAGTGATTCGGTCACGCCGTCGGCAATGCCTCCGGGCTAAACACTCAAAGCACCAGCAGCTCTCGAACGCTACTTCCCCTTGTACTCCAGCACCGCTGTCACCGGGTAGTGATCCGACGGATAGCGGCCGTCCTTGTTCGTGCGGTCGATCGTGGCCTCGGTCGGTACGAAGCTCGGCGAAGCTAAAATAAAGTCAATCCGCTTTCCCTTGGTGCGACCTCGGAAACCGCCAAAGGTCGCTTCTTCGCCATCCGCCTCGGGATGCACCCGGCGATAGACGTCGTAAAACTTCAGCGCGTCCGTCGGGCTCGCCATCAGCGCCGCCAGCCCTGGATGGTCTTCGTTCACGTTGAAGTCGCCCGTGATGATCGTCGGCAGATTCGCGGCCTTCTCGCCCATCCAGGTGTGAATGATCTTGCCGGCCTCCTCACGGGCCCGTTTGCCAACGTGGTCCCAGTGCGTGTTCAGAAAGATCACGTCCTTCTTCGCCAGCTCGTCGCGCAGCTTCACCCAAGTGGCCACGCGTGGTAGCGCGGCATCCCAGCTCTTGCTACCGATCTCGCGAGGCGTCTCGCTCAGCCAGAACGTGCCCGAGTCGAGCGGCTTGAATCGCGAGCTACGAAACCAGATGGCCGACATCTCGCCGGCCCGCTTGCCGTCGTCACGTCCTACGCCCACAAAGCCATAGTCCTTCAGGTGCTCGCTCAGGTAGTCCGCCTGAAACGCCAGCACTTCCTGGGTGCCCAGCAGATCGGGATTGAACTTCTGAATGGTTTCGAGCACCAGGTCCTGTCGCTTCGGCCAGGCATTCTCACCGTCGCCAGCCGTGCCATAGCGGATGTTGAACGTCATTACGCGAACCGGATCGGCCGCCAGCGAGGATGCGGCCAGGGCGACAAGCAAGAACAATGCTGAGGGAATGCGCCGCATGACATGACTCCCGGTGGAAGCTCAGAAAAGTTTGAGTTGAACGGTCTGACCCTGGCAGCTTAACCTTCCGCCACTTCGACATACACCTTCAGCGCTTCGTTGTCCTCGACCAACGTCTGCATCATCTTCTGATAGCTGTCGAGTCCCTGGATCGGAGTCGTCAGAATCCGCTGGATGACGCCCGGGAACATCACTTCGCCGAGGGCCATGTCCTTGATCCCCATTTCGAAGTGTTCGCGATTGGCGTTCACCGATCCTAGCAGCAGTTTATTGCCGAGCACCCAGTCGAGATTCACCTTGTCCGACGGGACTTCCGTGTGTTGCAGGCCGCCGGTGACGCTAGTCCACACGAGCACGCCATTGTGCCCCAGTAGCTGCATGCAACCAAAGGCAATCGCGCTGCTGCCGGTCGCGTCGATGATCAGATCGGCTTTGCCCACCTTGGCGGGCATCGCCTGAAGCGGCGTTTGCTTGGTGCTGATGTAGTGCGCCCCCATCGCTTCGACAATCTCGCTCTTCAGCGACGGACCTTCGCCGCGGGCGAGCGTGTAGACCTCCAGCCCGCGCAGTCGAAGCACCAGCGTGGTCAAGAGGCCGATCTGCCCGGCGCCCATCACGTAGGCCACTTGCGGGCGCCAGACGCGCAACCGCCGCTGCACTTCAAAGGCCTGCTGCACGGCTTTGGTCGCGCAGCTCATCGGCTCGGCGAGCACGTGCAGATGCTTGAGCCCATCCGGCATCCGCACGATAAACTCGGCATCGTCGACGTAATACTCCGTCAGGAACCCATGCAGCAGGTTGATCCCGCGCTCGTAGTAGACCTCTTCGCTGGTCATGTCCGAGGTGCCGATCTGGTCGTAGATCGAACCACCGGGCCGGCGCACGGTCGCGGTGACATAATCGCCCGGCTTCAAGTTCCGCACGTTCTTACCAACCGCCTCGACGACGCCAAACGATTCGTGCCCTAGCACCAGGAAGTCGTAGCCCGGCGGCGCCGCGCCGTACTTGGCTTCGTTGATCTCGCGGTCCGTGGCGTCGACGCCGATTTTCAACACGCGCACCAGCACGCCGCGGCCGCCGGGAATGTCGTCCACGCGCGGTTTTGGCAGCTCGGCCAGATGGACACTGTTTGGTTTACCAGGCGTAACGGCAACGGCTTTCATCGCGAGACCAGCGGGGAGTGGGGAGAACTGGCGGAAAATTGAAGCCACCAGCCTAACTTTTGAGACTGTGAAGTCAACGGAGTCAATCCGGACCAGGGTGGCTTTGCCGTGGTACTACGTATGAAACTCCATCTTTCGTTCTAGGTGACAGCAATGCGCTGGGAAGATCATATTACCGCCGACCCGAAAATCTTGGTCGGGAAGCCGATCGTGCGCGGAACTCGCCTCGCGGTTGAGTTCATTCTTGATCTGCTGGCGGGTGGCTGGTCCGTCGACGACGTATTGGAAGAGTACCCGCCGCTTAAGCTAGAAGATATTCACGCTTGTCTCGCCTATGCTGGGGAACTCGTGAAGTCCGAGCGCCTCATCATGACACCAGAGCAGTAGTCCTTGCGATTTCTCGCTGACGCGAACCTTTCGGTCGCACTGGTCCAGATGCTGCGCAGAGCCGGTCACGACGTTTTGGCCGCCAACGACGAGCTGCCCAGTACCTCGGATGAGCTACTGCTGGAAAGGGCAATCCTTGATGAACGGGTCCTGATTACTCAAGACAAAGATTTTGGGCAGCTCGTTCGGCGAGAAGCGTAGCGGCAACTACGGCATTATCCTGTTTCGTATTGCCAGGCTCGGCCGCAAAGCGGAGTCGGATCGGATGTTTCTCACAATTACATCGTCTGACGACTGGCTTGGTCATCTCGCCGTCGTCACGGACTCAGGGATTCGCATTCGAGCCATCCGATAAGCGCCACACCTCTCTCGACAGCGTCACTCCAACCCGCTACTGTGGGTGACCGCGAGTGGAAGCGGACATCGCGTGCGAAAACCGATAAGGAACGTGACCATGCCGGCGATTACTTTGGCCTTCGGGGCCGTGCTTGTAGCTTTGGGACTATGGGGCTACCTGGGAGCCGATCCCGAGAAACAGAGCATGACCGCGCTCATCCCCGCCTTCTTCGGCATCGGGCTGATTGTCTGCGGCCTCCTGGCTTTTAAGTGGCTCAAGCACGCCATGCATGCCGCCGCCACGATTGGCCTGGTGGGCTTCCTCGCCGCCGCGGGCCGCGGACTACCCAAGCTCGGCAATGCCATCTCGGACGATCCGGAGATTCACCGCGCTCCGCGAATGGTGCTCTTGATGGGCGTGATCTGCCTGGCGTTCGTCGTCACGTGCATTGGCTCGTTCATCGCCGCACGCAAGCGCCGCACCGCCCAGCCCACGACGTAAGAGAGTCGCTCTCCGCCGTCAGCCCGCGGCTTTGCCCACGAGCTTCTTCGGCGCGGTATGACGCTCTACCCTACCAGCTCGCCGATCGGCGCGCCCTCTTCCAGATAAAACCGCGGCCGACCGCGATTGTCCTGATACGTGCCATCCAGTGGCACGCCCATGTGGCGATAGATTGTCGCCGCCAGATCGCCCGGCGTAACGGGTCGTTCTTTGATCGCGCCGCCATCGCGCTCCGTGGCGCCAATCACCTGCCCGTGCCGCATCCCGCCGCCGGCCACGGTCATCGACATCACGATCGGCCAGTGGTCGCGGCCGTCGCTGCTGCCTTGAGTGCCAATGCGCGGCGTGCGGCCAAACTCGCCCATCGCCAGCACCAGCACATCGTCCAGCAGCCCGCGCTCCTCCAGGTCGCTCACTAGCGTCGTCAGCAGATGATCGAAAACCGGCAGCAGCGGCCGCAGTCCATTCCAGATTCCGCCGTACGGCGGAATGTTGTCGCCGTGCGTGTCCCACGTGCCCGACGCGCCGTGGTTGCTCAGGTCGATGGTCACAAAGCTGACGCCAGACTCGACCAGCCGCCGCGCGAGCAGCGCCTGCTGGCACCAATTGTGCGAACCATAACGCTCGCGCATGGCGGCCGGCTCGCGCTCCAGGTTGAACACTTCTTGCGCCTTCTGCCCCACGACGATGTCCACCGCCTGTTGATCGAAGCGGTCGAGCGCCGCCATCGACCCGCCCAGGTCCAGGTCGCGCCGCAAGCGATCGAACTGCCGCGCCAGCTCGTGCCGGTCGCGCAGCCGATCGTGATCCAGTCCGCCCGGCAATTGAAAAAGCCGGCTCGCCTGGTTGCCCAGAAACGGGTCGAACTCTTTGCCGAGATAGCCGCCCCAGGCGACGTGCGACCGCGACTGCATGTTCAGCACGACGCTCGGCGGCATTTCGCGATTCGTCAGTCCGCGATGCTTGGCCACGATCGACGCGATCGCGGGGAACTTGTCTCCTTCGCTCGGATTCACGCGCGGCGCCGCGGCCCGATTCGCGGTCTGAAACACCTGGTTCGGTTCGTGATTGCTGAATCGGGCGTCGACCGAGCGAATGACGGTCAGCTTGTCCATTATCGCCGCCTGCTTCGGCAGGAACTCACAGAACCGCACGCTGGTGAGTTTGGTAGCGATCGAGTTGAACGGTCCGCGAATTTCGACCGGCGCGTCCGGCTTCACGTCCCAGGTATCGATGTGGCTGGGACCGCCGGTCATCCAGATCAGAATCACGCTCTTGCGTCGCGCGGATGGCGTGCCGCTCGCCGCGGCAGCATGCTTGGTTCGCAGCAGGTCGGCGAAACTGATCCCCGCCAAACCGGCGAGGCTGGCCTTCAGCACGCTGCGGCGACTGGTGACGACGAGCCCGTCGCGCAGGCGCGGATTCAAGAATCCAAAGGCGTGACCCCCGGCGGGGGCGTGAGGGCGGGCTTCCATGAAAGCGAAGTATAGCCAATCGGGCTGCGAATCCCAAATCGGGCTTTCGTGAATAGCGCCCCAAATCACAACCCGAAGCGTGAGCGAGGTCCGTTAATCTCCGCCTCGCTCACGCTTCGGGTTGTGATTCTCGCGCCGTCTCTTCACTGCGATTCGGCCGCAGCTCATCCCATTTCACCTTCGCTTTGAGTTCTTCGATCCGCCGTTCGATGTCCGCCCGTTCCTCCTCCGGCTTGGCGAGCCACCACTCGCTGAGCCCGGTGTTTTTGTACGGTACGACCCACTCGGCATATTTCTTGAACTGCGCCTCTGGAAACTCGTTCTGCTTGCCCCGCAGGAACTTGTCGAAGAACTCCCGCACCAGGTCGTTCTGCGCCCCGATCATCACTTCGGTGGGCGTCGTGCCGAGCAGCGCGTCGCGCAGCGGGCGCCGCATGAAGAGCGTAAAGTCCGACAGCCCCAGATGCTGGGAGTCCTTGATCTCGACCCGATAGACGTTCTGCTGCTGCCCCGCGTGCGCAAACCTCTCGTACGAAAAGTCATTGAAGCTTCGCGGCTCTCCCTTGGGCGTCACTCCCATCGCGCTATAGAGTCCGCTGCGATCGGAGTGCAGCATCAAAAACGGGACCGGCATGTCGGCGTTGAACGCCAGGAAATGGAAGTCGCCTCCGTCCATGTTGATCGCCGCGATGCAGCGCGGATCGAGCAGCGCGATGGTCCCCGCCGTCGCCCCGCCAAACGACATCCCCATCTCGCCCGTTCGCGTCAGGTCGCAAGCCGCGGCGATCGGCCAAATCGCTTCCGGCACCTCGCCAGCCTGCAAGCGGTCGTGAACGAAGATCTGATCGGCAACCCAGGTCCGCGGGCTTTGCACGCGAATCCGATCATCCCGGGCGAGCGAATCCTCGGCATACTTAAGCTGCCCAGCCAGTCGCTCGTCAAACGTCTCGCCCGTCGCGCCTTGGACCATCGCCTTGCGTGTTTCGCTGTCGTCGTCGGCGTCTTTTTTCGACTCCTCGATCAGCGCGGGATCGATCTCGACCACCGTGCCATCGGCAAACAGCGTGGCCGAGGAATCGCCCGTGTGCTGCACCGAGTAGACGACATAGCCGTGACTGGCCAGGTCTTCGAATAGCGCCGAGTTCTGGCCCAGGAACGACGTGTACCCGTGGCTGTAGAAAATCGTCGGCAGCCCGTGCGCGTCAGCAAGCAGCGGTGCGTCTTCAAACGCGTTCGTGCGTACGTGCTTCATGTATGAGAGCAGTGGCCCGAAGCCGAGCAGACCTCCCATGGTGCGCGCCGTGGTGCGCGTCTCGCCTGCGTCGAAGTAGTTGCGTGTCGTCGCGCCCGCGGCAGGCTCGGCCGGATACCAGACTCGAACGAGCAGCCGTCTTGGCGCATCGGCCTTCGTGAACACGCCCGAACGACTAGCGTCTTCCAGCTCGAACGTGCGGACGCCGACCGCGTGCGGCCCCGACGGCGCCGGCAGCCGCCACACGGGAAACAGAATCAGCGGCACGATTGCCGTGAGTCCCAGCACCGTCAGCAGCGGCCCGGAAAGGTACGGCACGCCGGTGCGTTTCCTCCCAAAGTGCCCGATCGCGAGCGCCAGCAGAAAGCAAACACTGACGACCACGCCAACGCCCGCCTGCCAACGATTGTCCAGCACGCCCCACAGCGACGCCGCGAGCGCCAGGACCGCAAAGCCGACAAGCCATTTCCCGCGCGACGCCAGTCCGCGAATCCACCACGCTGCCAGAAAGCCAATGATCGCAACGATCAGAAAAATGTCGGCCCAGGTCATGCTCGATCCGACTGCTTGAGATCAGCCCCGCATTTCGGGCAGGACTTTGGCGCCGAGAACCGCCCTTGAAACACCAGCCACAGGAAAACGGCCGACGCGGCCACGGGCAGCAGGCTCACGACGCTCAAAACCAAAATCATCAGGAGTTCGAATGGCCCCGGCATGATATTACCCGTTGATCTTCTTCAGCAGCGAGATCTGCCCCGCGTGATAGATATTGTGCTGGATGATCCCGTGCACGGCGACATAAATCTTCGACATCCCTTCAAAGATGGGATCCTCCAGACGGTGCTCATCGAGCAGCATCACCTCGTCGCGCAGGTGTTCGTTCGAGCGGCGCAAGTCCGCCAGCGCCCGCTGCCAGGCCGCTTCGCTTTTCTCGCCTACCTCGGGCCAATCCTCGTCAGGACTCGGGCGATGGGTGTCGCCTTTGAGCCATTTGCACGCCGTGTCCTGCCAGAACGTGGTATGCAGGACGATCTGCCAGATGCTGTGCGCGCCGGCCGGCGAACGCTTGGCCGCCGTCTTCGCCGACACACCCTCGAGCGCTTCCTCGATGGCCGGGCCATGAAACGCGCGGCCCCGGAACGTCCGCTGCAGCTCTTTCGCGATTCGATGTACTTCGCTCATGGTAATTTTCGCGCCTTACTTCGGGTCGTGCGTATCAACGAACTCCACCAGCGATTCGACATATTCCGCGGGCATGTACCCCGCCATGATCGCGGTGAGATGCGACTTGCCCGGCAGCACCACCGCACGGAAGTCGCGCAGCTCCCGCTGCATGCGGTGCGTCTTGGCGTTCGGCTGATCGAACTCGCCATTGATGGCCAGCACCGGAATCGTGATCGTCGCCAGGTCGATCGTCCCTCGTTCGGCCGGATTCCAGGGATACTTCCGCACCGCGGCCAGGGCTTCATTATCCCGGTCGGGATTGCCACCCAGCGTCTTGGTCGCCTCGGCCTCCTGCGGGTCGACACCCTGTTTATCCTCAGGCACTTCAGCGCGATACTTCTCGTCGACTTCGGGCACGCCGGCCCCGCCATACGATGCCGTGATGAAGCGCTCCGGATGTTTGGCCAATAGCTGGGTCACGATAAACCCGCCCATCGAGTACCCGTGCACGTGGGCCTGTTCGATCTTCAGGTGATCCATCAATTCGATCACGTCTTCGGCCATCTGCGGGCCGTACTTTGCCGGATCGTGCGGCTTCTCGCTCTTGCCGTGTCCGCGGCAGTCGATGGCCACGACGCGGTGCTTCTTGGCCAACCGCTCGGCAATGCCGTTGGCAAACCAGTTGCCGTGCGCGGTGCCGGTGTAGCCGTGAATGAGCACGACCGGCGTGCCGCTATCTCCGAGAGTCAGGTAGTGGATCTTGACGCCGTCCGAGGCCGTGAACGTACCGTCCTGCGGTTCGGCAGCCAGCGACATCGTTGCCGCCATCAGAACGAAAAGCCCAGCGCGAGCCGCCGTAGCAAAGAGTCGCATCGCCGCCTCCAGCAAAAGACTTGATCGAAAGCGATCGTGAGAAATGAGTCCGCCGCAGGCGATTGTCTGCTGGCTCGCGACAAAAGGCAACATTTTTGTGGACTCCGAGTCCAGCCGTCGCTCGGGCAGCCCCCGGCTCAGTTGGCGGAGTTCTTCGCACCACCCCCGTTCCGATTTGACCCACCACCGCGCGGTGGGCTAAAGTTTTTCACAGACGATCTCCCGCCCCGCCAACCGCGCCCGAGACCAACTCCATGCTGCGCTCCGCCACTCTGCTCTTCGTCGTGCTGGTCGGCATCGCCCCGGCACTCGCCGGCAAGTACAACTCCGTGCTGAACGTTGGCGATCCGGCTCCCGCCTGGAAAGACCTGCCCGGTGTCGACGGCAAGACGCACTCGCTCGACGATCTGAAAGAGAAGGACGTCGTCGTCGTCGTGTTCACCTGCAATAGCTGCCCCGTGGCCAGCGACTACGAGGAACGCATCCTCGCATTTTCAAAGAAGTTCGCCGGACCAGAAGGCAAAGTCGGCCTGGTAGCCATTTGCGTTAACAAGGTCCCGGAAGATCAGCCTGAAAAGCTCAAGGCGCGAGCGGAATCGCGCGGGTTCAATTTCCCCTATCTCTACGACGAGACGCAGGCGATCGGCAAAGCCTTCGGAGCCGCGTTCACCCCCGAGTTCTTCGTCCTGGACAAGGACCGAAAAATCGCCTTCATGGGCGGGATGGACGACAGCAGCCTGGAAGAGATGGTGAAGTCCGAGTTCCTGGTGCCCGCCGTCGAAGCCCTGCTGGCCGGCAAGCCCGTCGAAGTGGCCGAGGCGCCGGCCATCGGCTGCCGGGTGCGATACGCCCGCGAGCGGCGGCGGAAGGAGTAGGCGAGCAATCACAGCGGGGGTTGCCCCCTCTCCCGACCATCGCGCCGCGAAAGAGCTCGCTCGCCTCCGGGGTGGCCAAAAACCGCACTTCTCGGCCATTTTCTCTCGAACGCGCTTGACGCAAGGCCTTTCGGAAGGCAAAATAAAAACAGAATCAGAATTCTAGTTCAAAGGCGTTCGCCTTTTCGTCGAACTAGAAAGAGAATCCGTGTTCTGATTCGGTTTCTGGGGATCAACGCGTGTCGCGCACACTTGGAAATAACGTCGAGTGGGTCAAACCCACGCATCAAGCCCGCAGCCAGGAGACGCTCGAGCGCTTGCTCGATGCGGCCGAAGAGCTCGTGGCCGAGCGCGGCTTCGATAACACCACGGTCTCCGAGATCGTCCGCCGCGCGAACTCGTCCGTCGGCGCGATGTACGCCCGCTTCAACGACAAAGACGCGCTGCTGGTCTGCCTGCACGAGCGATTTTGCGAGCAGGCTGTCGCCACGGCCGAGATGGCCCTCGATGCGTCGCGCTGGGAAGGCTACTCGATCGCCGAGATCCTCTCGACCACGATCCCCTTTCTCACGCACACCTACGATCACCGCCGCGGACTGATTCGGGCTTTCATCGCCCGTTGCAGTTGCGATGCGAGTTTTGCCGAGCGTGCCGCACGCGTCGGCGTGGAAATCTCCAACCGGCTGGTCGAATTGCTGCTCATCCGCAAGGACGAGATCAAGCATCCCGATCCGCGGCTGGCAGTCGAATTCGGGATGCGACTCGTGTTCGACACGCTTGATCTGGAAACGATGTTTACGGGGCTGCAGCGGAGTCAGTTGCAGCTCTCGCGCGAACAGTTGGCAGAGGAATTGTGCCGAGCGTTTTTGAGTTATCTCGGCGTGGAGTCCCCCCAGGCTTGGGAAAGTCGGTCCGCCGAGTGACGGCGGCGAGATCGTTTTCCGCGCACAGAAACGTTTAACTGTGGATGGAGGTTCGACGATGGGCTCTCGACTGCTTTCACTTAGCACGGTATTTCTGAGTGCCGTGCTTGCGCTGCTGATCAGCGCCAACGCTATCGGCGCAGAGACGTCGCCGGTTGGCAAAAAAATTGATGGATTCACCGCTAGCGACTTCCGTGGCAAGGAAGTTTCGCTCGCCGACTTTGCAGGGAGCAAAGCCGTCGTAATCGCGGTCGTGGGCACCGAATGCCCACAGGCCAAGCTCTACGCCTCGCGCCTGGTCGACCTGGCCAAGCGATTTGAAAATGAGGGCGTGGCCTTTCTCGCCATCGACGCCAATCAGCAAGACTCGGTCACCGAACTGGCCGACTACGCCAAAGAACACAACATTGAGTTCCCGCTCCTGAAGGACGCGGGCAACGTCATCGCCGACAAGCTCGGCGCCGTTCGCACGCCCGAAGCGTTCGTGCTCGACGCCGACCGCGTGGTTCGCTACTGGGGCCGCATCGACGATCAGTACGGCTTCCAGGAAGGCGGCGTCGCCTTCCAGCGCGAAAAGCCGCAGCGAGAAGACCTCGCCATGGCGATTGAAGAAGTCCTCGCCGGCAAGCCGGTCACGCTCGCCTCGCTCCCCAGCCAGGGCTGCCACATCGGCCGCATCAAAGAGCCCGTGGCAAACAGCGAAGTCACTTACACCAAGGACATCGCCTCGATCCTGAACAACAACTGCGTTTATTGCCACCGCGAGAAACAGATCGCGCCGTTCTCGCTGACTGGCTATGAAGACGCCGTGGGCTGGGCCGAGATGGTTCGCGAAGTTGTGAACGACAACCGCATGCCCCCTTGGCACGCCGATCCCGCGCACGGCAAGTTCTCGAACGACGCTCGCCTCAGCGACGCCGACAAGGCCTTGATCAACAAGTGGGTCGACAACGGCGCGCCCCAGGGCGATCCGAAAGACCTCCCCGCGCCGCCGCAGTTCGCCGAGGGCTGGCAGATTCCCACGCCGGACGAAGTCGTCTGGATGCCCGAAGAATACGAAGTCCCCGCCACTGGCACCGTCGAATACCAGCGCTTCATCGTCGATCCCAAGTGGACCGAGGATAAGTGGATCAAGGCGATGGAATGCAAGCCGGGCAACGCCTCGGTCGTGCATCACATCATCGTCTACCTCGTTCCGTCGGGCGTGACGCCCACGGGACAGGCCGGCCGGCTCCGCACGAACTGGCTGGGCGCGTTCGCACCGGGACTGCGTCCACAGGTGCTGTCGGACGACATGGCGCGCTATGTCCAGAAGGGGACAAAGCTGCTGTTCGAAATGCACTACACGCCGAACGGCAAGGCGCAAAAGGACCGCAGTTACGTCGGCTTCAAGTTCGCCGATCCGAGCAAGGTGAAGAAGGAAGTCGCTGTGCAGAATGCCGGCAACTTCACGTTCAAGATTCCGCCCGGAGATCCGAACTACAAAGTGGAGTCGGAATACGTCTTCCGCCAGCCGTCGCTGCTGTTGTCGGTTTCGCCGCACATGCACGTTCGCGGCAAGGATTTCCGCTACGACCTGATCTTCCCGGACGGCCGCCAGGAAACCGTCCTCTGGGTTCCCCGGTATGACTTCGGCTGGCAGACCACGTATATGCTCGAAGAGCCGATAAGCCTGCCGCGCGGAACCAAGCTCCACTGCGTCGCCCACTTCGACAACTCGGCCGACAATCGAGCCAACCCCGATCCGACCAAGGAGGTCACCTGGGGCGAGCAGACCTGGGAGGAAATGATGTTCGGCTGGTTCGAAGTGGCCCTGACCGATCAGGACCTCACGAAGCCGGCCACCGAGGGCAACCAGCGGGTGAAGGAATTCCTGGCCGCCGCCGACACGATTTCGCTCGACGAACAGACTACCGCCCTGGTGCGTAATGCACTCAAGGACGACAAGGCCTTCGAGATCGTCGGAATTCAGCTCATGGATCTGATTCCGCAGGTTGATCGGATCTGCGTTACCGGTTTGGAGAAAGATCGCATCCGGCTCAAGTTCCTCCAGGAACGCCTGGGCCTCGACACGTCATTCAAAAGCAAGTCGACCGTCATCCGCACCAAGGGTCAGTCGCTCGCCGACTACATCCAGGGTGCCGAAACGGTAGTGAACCCGTCGCTCGAAAAGACCGAAGGTTCCGTGATGGTCAACATGTCGCGGAAAGACATTCGTTCCAGCATGCACGTGCCCGTTGAAATAGATGGCACGCGAGCAACGATTAACTTTTGGAGTTCAGAAGCAGAAGCCTTCCCGCCCGAAGCGGTGAAGATTCTGGAAGAGGTCGCCCGACTGATGGCCGAGGGTTCGACGAAAGTCGCCGCGGCCGGTAGTTCAGCCAAGTGATCTCGTAAAGCGTATCGATGGAAACCCACCTGGGGGGTGGGGGCAAGTGGAGTGTCCCGCGAGTCGCAAGGCTCGCGGGACACTCGCGTTTTTTGACCTCGCGAGTGCGCGCGACACAAACTATATGGCGTAGGTGCCCTCCTCACGCGAGCGAGCGAGTATGTTCGTGATTCGGGTGGCACGCCCTGAGCTCCGGCGAAGGGTGTGACTGCGATCGAGCAGCCCTTGCTCATCGGCAGTAGTGACAATGTGCCGCGTTACTTCCCGACACACCACAAATGCTCGTGCGTGCGGATCAGTATCTCGCCGCCCGCGATCACGATCGAACTGTTCGTCTGCTCGCCGAGCGGATTCGCCGCCAACTGCTCAAACTCGGGACTCGCCTTGATGACGAATGTCTCGCCGGCCTGATTGAGCATGTAGATTCGCTCGTCGGCCGTGAGCACCATCGACGACCAGGTGTCGCCAGTTCCTCCGGCCGTGAGCCGCTTTTCCCAGACCTCTTTGCCGGTCTGCAGATCGAAGCAGGTTGCCACGCCCTGCATGTCGTTCACGTAGAAGTGCCCCTTGTGAATCACGCCGGAGCCGAGCCGCAACTTGCTCTTCGGCTGCTGCCACACGACGTGCGACTCGGTGACGTCGCCTGATCCGCCCGGCCGCACCGCCACGCAGGCGCGGTGATAACCGCCGAGCGCCACCAGGATCCCTTCGCCATACATGGGCGACGTGTACACCAGCGAACCGAGTCCGCCCGCCCGCCACAGCTCGCTGCCCGTCTTCGGCGCGAACGCCACGACCGCCTCCGGCAACGTCAGGATCAGCTCGTCACGTCCGCCCGCGTTGATCACCAGCGGCGTGCTCCAGCTCCCGCGCAGGTTGTCGTCCGCCTTCATCTGCTCGGGCGTTGGCCGCGGCAGTTCATACCGCCAGACTTCCTTGCCGGTGCGCTTGTCGAGCGCCACGACGAACTCGTACTTCCCCGGGCCAAAGTTGATGAAGCACAAGTCGCCATGAATCACCGGCGAGGCGGCATAGCCCCACTCGTGCTCCTGAATGCCCAGCTCGCGACTCCATAGCTGCTTTCCATCCAAGTCAAAACAGTACACGCCCGCCGAACCAAACCACGCAATCACGCGCTCGCCATCCGTTACGGGGGATGCCGAACAGAACGGGTTCGTCGGATGAGTCGGCTCCGCGGCTTCATAGGTCGGCCCGGCCTGCAACAGCGTGCTGCCGTCCTTGCGATCGAGGCACATCAGCGTCCGCCGCTTCTCGACCGGCTGCGTCACGAAGATCCGATTGTCCCAGACGACCGGCGTCGAGTTGCCGCGCTCCGGCAGCTTCACCTTCCAGCGCACGTTCTCCGTCGAACTCCACGTAAGCGGCAGGTTCGCTTCGCCCGAGATGCCCAGATTCTGCGGCCCGCGCCAGTTGGGCCAGTTCTCGGCCAGTGCCGCAGACGAGACTGAAAACGAGAGCGCGATCAGCAGTGCGAGGCGTGCGAGCGGAGTGCAATTCATGGCGAGATTCTTCCGGCGTTACTGAGGATGCGGCCAGGCTTGCTTGACATATTCTGCGCCCGGGCGGCATCATTGTCGATGCACCTGATCGGCCAACTTCCCTTTCCTTCGAGCGCGTAGCATGACCAAACTGTGGGGCGGAATCGAGGCTGGCGGAACCAAGTTCGTCTGCGCCGCGGGGACCGGGCCAAATGACATTCGCGCCGAACAGCGCTTCCCCACGACCACGCCAACCGAAACCATTGGCCGCGCAATCGACTACTTTCGCCAGCAGCAGGCTGAGCACGGCAAACTCGCCGCGGTCGGCATCGCCTCGTTCGGGCCCATCGACCCGAACCCCGCTTCGCCGAAGTTCGGCACCATCACGACCACGCCGAAACCCGGTTGGGCGAACACCGACTTCGCCGGCGCGGTCGGCCGCGCGCTCGGCGTGCCCGTGGGCTTCGATACCGACGTCAACGCCGCGGCGCTCGGCGAGTGGCGGTGGGGCGCCGGCCAGGGGCTCGCAAACCTGATCTACTTCACGATCGGCACTGGCATCGGCGGCGGAGGACTCCTGAACGGCAAGCTCATGCATGGGCTGATCCATCCCGAGATGGGGCACATGCGTCTGCCGCACGATCTCACAGCCGATCCTTACCGCGGGCGCTGCCCCTACCACGGCGACTGCTTCGAAGGGCTCGCTTGCGGCCCGGCCATTTCAGAACGCTGGAAGCAAGCAGCCGATACGCTGCCGGACGGTCATCCGGCCTGGGTGCTCGAAGCGCACTACCTGGCGCTCGCCATGACGAACGTCATCTGCACGCTCTCGCCCGAGCGGATCATCCTGGGGGGCGGTGTAATGTCGCACCCCACGCTGCTGGCGATGGTCCAGCGCGAAGTCCGGGAGCTGCTGGCCGGCTACGTGCAGTCGCCCGCGATCTTGAATAACATCGACAAGTACATCGTCGCGCCGGGTCTCGGCAATCAGTCCGGCGTGCTCGGCGCGTTCGCCCTGGCCGAGCAAGCATTCAGCGCGGCCGCGCGCTAAATCGGGAACTTGATCCCCTGGGCCAGCGGCAGCTCGGTCGAGTAGTTAATCGTGTTGGTCGCCCGACGCATGTAGTTCTTCCAGGCGTCGGAGCCCGACTCGCGGCCGCCGCCGGTCTCCTTCTCACCGCCAAAGGCCCCACCGATCTCGGCCCCGCTGGTGCCGATGTTGACGTTGGCGATCCCGCAGTCCGAGCCAGTCGCCGAACAGAACAGCTCGGCCTCACGCACGTTGCTGGTGAAGATCGCCGAAGCCAGACCCTGCGGCACGCCGTTATTGATCGCAATCGCCTCTTCGATCGTCTCGTAGCGGATCACGTACAGGATCGGCGCGAACGTCTCCTGCTTGACAATCGGCGCGTCGGGCTCGATCTCCACAATCGCCGGCCGCACGTAAACTCCGCCGCGCGGCACCCCCTTGGTCACGCGCTCGCCGCCGTGCAAGATCCCCCCCTGCTCTTTCGCTTTCACCAATGCCGCCGCCATCGCCTCACCGGCGGCCTCGTTGATCAGCGGCCCCACCAGCGTGCCGTGATCAAGCGGATCGCCGATCGGCAGCTCGGCGAATACTTTCTGCAATCGTTCGACAAGTGGCGCCGCGATGGCGTTGTGCACAATCAGCCGCCGCAGCGTTGTGCAGCGCTGGCCGCAGGTACCCGCCGCGGCGAACACGATCCCCCGCAGCGCCAGGCTCAGGTCCGCAGTCGGCGCGACGATCGCCGCGTTGTTTCCCCCCAGCTCGAGCAGCGAACGACCAAGCCGCGCGGCAACCGTTTGCGCCACGGCCCGCCCCATCGGAATTGATCCCGTCGCCGAGATGAGCGGCAGCGCCTGCGAAGCCGCCAGCGCCTGCCCCACGTCCGCGCCGCCAATCACCACGCTCGAAAGATTTTGCGGATACTCGGGAAACTCGGCCAGCGTTTCGCTCAGCAAGTGCTGGCACGCGAGCGCCGAAAGCGGCGTCTTCTCCGAGGGCTTCCAGACCAGCGAGTCGCCGCACACCAGCGCCAGTGCCGCGTTCCAGGCCCAGACTGCCACCGGGAAGTTGAACGCCGAGATGATGCCCACCGGCCCCAGCGGATGCCACTGCTCGGTAAGCCGATGCTCCGGCCTCTCGCTGGCAATCGAGAGGCCGTACAACTGCCGGCTCTGCCCCACGGCAAAGTCGCAGATGTCGACCATCTCCTGCACTTCGCCGGCGGCCTCTTCCAGGATCTTGCCGGCTTCGAGAGCCACCACGAGCGCCAAATCCGGCTTATGCTGCCGCAGCCGTTCGCCAAACCGGCGGACAACTTCTCCACGCTTCGGAGCGGGTATCGCCCGCCAGACGTCGAACGCCTCGCGGGCGGCATCCGTCGCGGCCTGCACATCCGCGGCCGTCGCCAGTTTGAATTGCGCCAGCACACCGCCATCGATCGGCGAGCGCACCGTGAGCGCATCTCCACCACCGGCGCTCCAAGCACGACCAATCGCCATGGCCTTCGGCCCGGGCATTCCCAATCGGCCGAGCGCGTCGTCAAGCAGTTGCTTCATCGCTTTGCTCCTCATGCTGCCCGCGAACGTAGCGGCTCTGAATCTTCGATCCCCGGTACCGGCTTCCAAATCGGTTCTCGAGAAAATCGGCCAGTGCGACTTGTTCCTGCCGGACCAGCCCCGTGCCCTTTAGCGCACCGGTGAAGAACAGATCCACCACGGCACAAATGCCGGCCGCCGTCGTGATCTGGATCGCGCTCCAGGCCTCGCCGTCGATCGTCTCTCCGTAGATCTTCCGGGCATCGCTCAGCTTCACGAGTTGTCCCTTGCGTTGGCCCGAGGCGGTGCAGAACACCACCACCACGTCCTGAAACGTGACTGGCACGGCGTTCTCCAGAATGTCCTTGAGCAGTGTCCGCCGTTCCGACAGCCGAAGCTCGCGGGTCATGAAGTGCATCAGGTCGCGATGGCCCACATAGCGGATTGTCTTGTAGTTGAGCTCACGCACCTGCCCTTCGAGCGATTCGCACAGCGTGCCGAGCCCGCCCGAGGTATTGAACGCCTCGTAGCGCACGCCATCCAGCGAAAAGTGCTCGACGCCTTCGAGCGGCAGGACCTCGATTTTCCGGCCTTCGTGAATCGCTTCGCAAAAGTTGCAGTACTCGTTGATCAGGCCATCGGTTGACCAGGTCAGGTTGTACATCAGCGCGCCGGTCGGAAACTGCGGCAGCGCCCCCACGCGCATGTGTACCGAGTCGACGCTGTCGAACGCCCGAACCAGGTCCTGAGCCACGATCGATACGAAGCCCGGGGCCAAACCACACTGAGGCATGAACACCTGGCCCTGACGGGCACCGGCGGCTATCTCGGTAACCTTGCGCGTCGTGGCGATGTCTTCAGTCAGGTCGAAATAGCTGGCGCCGGCCTCGAGTGCCGCTTGGGCCACGGTCGGATTGTGGGCAAAGCTGAGGGCCGAAATCACGGCCTCGCGCCCCCGCAGCGCCCGAGCGACTTCCCCGGGGTCGTCCGCATCGAGATGCATCGTTTCGACCTTGGCGAGCGAACGAATCCGCTCGAGTGCCGCCAGATCGCCATCGCCGACCACGACCTCGTAGTCGTCCGTCGCGGTCAGAAAATGAGCGATCATGCGGCCGATCTTCCCGGCGCCGAGCAGCAGTACTTGATGCATGAGTCGCTCCGCCAAGAGTTATTCCAGCGCGCAAACACCCATAAATTATACGCCACGGGCACTGTTTTGGTTTGAACGGCCGCGCTTGACCTTGCTGCTGGCAATCGCGGGCGATTAGCATACAGTTTCACGCACGATTCTGGGACACCCCGCCGACACGTTGGAGCGCAGCCGCTATGCGTCTTTCCCCCGCCCTGCTCGCAGTCTGTCTACTCATCGCAGTTTCACCAGCAGCCAGATGCGCTACGCCTGCTGGCGAGCCGGACATTCAAACCGGTACCGTCGAGTTCACTCCGGTGGGCGACGAAACGGCGATTCCCCAGCAGTACCGGCTCGAGCCGCACTCGTTCGACTACGAGCTCGCGCCGCAGCATACGTTGAGCAAGGTGATGACCGTCTCGAAGGTGACCTTCCCTTCGCCCGTCGTCACACCGCACGAGAACAACAACACGGTGCACTGCGAGTACTTCGCCTCGACCGCGCCGGGCCAGAAGCCGGGCGTCATCGTGCTGCATATTCTCGGCGGCGACTTCGATCTCGCGCGGCTTTTCTGCCGCGCGCTGGCCGCCAAGAACGTCAACGCCCTGTTCCTGAAGATGCCCTACTACGGCGAGCGCGAGCAGCCGGGCGTCGACACCCGGATGATCTCGGCAGACCCGGAGCTGACCGTGAAAGGCATGACGCAAGCAGTCAAGGACATTCGCCGAGGCGCCGCGTGGCTGGCCGCGCAAGAGGACGTGGCCGATGACCAGGTCGGCATCATGGGCATCAGTCTCGGCGGCATCACGAGCGCTCTGTGCGTGAGCCTCGAACCGCGGTTCAAAAAGGCCGCCCTGCTGCTGGCCGGCGGCGACATGGGCGAAGTGGCCTGGACCTCGACCGAAATGACCGAAGTCCGCGAGAAGTGGACCGCCCAGGGCAAAACCAAGGAAGAGCTGTTCGACCTGCTACGGCCGATCGACCCTGTGACCTACGCCAAGCCGCTCCCCGGCCGCAAGATCCTGATGCTCAACGCCTCGCATGATGAAGTTGTTCCGCCGGCCTGCACCAGAAGCCTGTGGCGGGCGTTCGGCGAGCCGGAGATCGTCTGGTGGGACGCAGGCCATTACACGGCCGCGCGCTACCTCGGTGGCGGCATGCTCCGCGTCGTCGACTTCTTCCAGCCGGAAGCGAATGCCAAGCCCGCCGAGACGGCCAAGACCTCGGCCGCCGAATAGCCTGACCTACAGCACCGCGAAGTAGTTCTCAACCGCGAAGTCCATTGCGTCTTCGCTGAGGATTGGCTGTCGGTCCTCGTACAAGCACAGGTTGCGCACCTGCATCAGCAAGTCGCGCGGCTGGCAGCAACGCATCGGCCGGCCGATCGACGTGTAGTGCTTGTCGATCGCATAGCGCACGATGTCCTCGTCGAACTCGAATCCCAGAAGCGGCGCCATCATCTTGAACAGGTCAATGAACTCTTGCTCGCTGGGGTTGGTGACTTCGATCTTGTAGGGAATTCGCCGCAGAAACGCGTCGTCCACCAGGTCCTTCGGCTCGAGGTTCGTCGAGAACACCACGAGCTGATCGAACGGCACTTCGATCTTCTTGCCGTTCGCCAGGTTCAGATAGTCGTGCCGCTTTTCCAAGGGCACGATCCACCGATTCAAAAGCTCGTCGGTGCTCATGCGCTGGCGGCCAAAGTCGTCGATCACCAGCGTGCCGCAATTGCTCTTGAGCTGCACCGGCGCTTCGCTGATACCGGTCGACGTATTGAGCGTGACTTCCAGGTTGGCCATCGTGAGTTCACCACCCACGACGACTGTCGGCCGCCGCACGCGGACCCACCGCTGGTCGATCTTGTACTCGGCCAGCAGCCCGCCATGATTCGGCAGCGGCGCCAGCTCGTGAGCGTTCGGGTCATACAAGCGAATGATTTCGCCGTCGATGCCGATCGCTCGCGGAATCCAGATGAACTGGCCAAAGGCCTTGGTGATCCGCTCGGCGATGCTCGTCTTGCCGTTGCCCGGCGCGCCGAACAGAAACAGGCCGCGGCCCGAGTTGATCGCCGGACCCAGGCGGCGGAGCATTTTGTCGTTAATCAGCAGGTCGCTAAACGCCCGCTTCAGGTCCGCCACGGTCGGGTGTTGCCGTGTGAGCGACTGCTTCGATACGGCGTCCACATACTGATTGAGCGAAACCGGTGCAGCGCCGAAGTACGTACAGTGCGCCGCCATTCGGCGAGCCCGTTCGCGCCCCAGATCGGTGAGTTGATAGACATAGTCGTTCATCGGCGCGGCGCCGCGATGAACCAACAGTTGATCCATCTTGAGGCCGCGGAGCAGCTCTTCGATCAACCTAAACGGCAGTTTCAAGTGCTGATGTACCTCGCGGCCGGAGCAATCGCCGCGCGAGAGCATCATCTTCAGGATCAAAGCTTCGACTTCGCTCGGCGTGATCTCGGCTTCGTCGAGCGTGGTCGGCTCGACAGGGTAAAACGAGTCCGGAATGCCGGCCGCGGCTGACTCGGCTGGCGCCGGAGCTACTGCTGGCCCGCGTTCGCTCGGTACAGCGTTTGCGCTGACTGCGGTCGGAAGTGCCTCTTCATCGCCCGCCTTGGCCGTGCCGGTCATTCCCTTGATTTTTTCCACCAGCGCTTCGAGCTGAGCTTCCTTCTCATCGAGCTTGCGTTCAGGCACCGCGTGCTGCGGTTGCGACGCGGCGAGCGCGGCCCAGGGATCGAGGTTGCCGGCCTGGGACTGTCCGGCAAGTTGCGCAAGCAAATCGTCGTGGGAAGTTTCGGGCATGGTTGATAAGACCCCAAGCGACTGGAACGAGGATTTCCGGAAGCTACAGCCGGCCGCCGCCAACGGCCGCGTCAAGCAGAGAAAATCTAGGTCGCGCACACCCCCTGGTCAAAGGATGGCCGTCGCCCTCGTACGGCCATGTTTTTGAGGCGGCAGACAACCGGCGGTAGGTTCGTTACAATTCGTGCAACTCCCTGATTCGGCGCGTTTATCGGTCATAGGCAACCCCATGCAGGGGCAGGACACTCCATGAGTAACTCGCAAAATATCAACGCTTTTGGCGCTCGAGATACATTTGACACCGGCCACGGCAAGGCCACGCTCTACCGCCTCTCGCGGCTGGAAGATCAGGGACTGGCCAAGATCTCGCAGCTTCCCTTTTCGATGCGGGTGCTGCTAGAAGCGGCCCTGCGAACTTGCGACGGCTTCGCGGTTCGCGAAGAAGACGTCAAGAACCTGGCCGCCTGGAATGCCACCGCGCCGCCCGAGATCGAAATTCCTTTCAAGCCTTCGCGCGTGCTCCTGCAGGACTTCACCGGCGTGCCGGCCGTGGTGGATCTGGCCGCCATGCGGGCCGCAATGAAACGCCTCGGCGGCGACCCCAAGAAAATCAATCCGCTGATCCCGGTCGACCTGGTGATCGACCACTCGGTGCAAGTCGATCTGTTCAACTCGCCCAGCGCCCTGGAGGAGAACGTCGAGCTCGAATACCAGCGCAATCGCGAACGCTACGAGTTCCTCCGCTGGGGACAGAACGCGTTCAACAACTTCCGCGTCGTGCCGCCCAGCGTGGGCATTGTGCACCAGGTAAATCTGGAGTATCTGGCCAAGTGCGTGTTCCTGCGCGACGACGGCGATGGCCCCGTCGCCGTGCCCGATTCGCTCGTCGGCACCGACAGCCACACCACAATGATCAACGGCCTGGGCGTCGTCGGCTGGGGTGTCGGCGGCATCGAAGCCGAGGCCGTCATGCTCGGCCAGCCGCTCTACATGCTCATGCCCGAGGTGGTCGGCTTCAAGATCACGGGCGAGCTCCCTGCGGGAACCACGGCGACCGACCTCGTGCTCACCGTTACGCAAATCCTGCGCAAGGCCGGCGTCGTCGGCAAGTTCATCGAGTTCTACGGTCCCGGCGTGTCGAAGATGAAGCTCGCCGATCGGGCCACGATCGGCAACATGGCTCCCGAGTATGGCGCCACGATGGGCTTCTTCCCGATCGACGGCGAAACGCTCAACTATCTGCGCCGCACGGGCCGCACCCAGCAGGAAGTCGACCTGGTCGAGCGTTACACCAAGGAGCAGCAGCTCTTCCGCACCGACGACGGTCCCGTGCCGAAGTTCAGCAAGGACCTTTCGCTCGATCTGAGCGCCGTCGAACCGAGCATGGCCGGCCCCAAGCGTCCGCAGGACCTCGTGCCGCTCAAGTCGATGAAGGCGTCCTTCCGCAAATCGCTCTCCGCCCCGGTGTCAGAACGTGGCTTCGCGATCGAAGGCGAGGGGCTCAAGCGCACGGCGCAAGTCGCTGACAACGGCCATTCCTCGACGATCGGCCACGGCGCCGTCGTGATCGCCGCCATCACAAGCTGCACGAACACCAGCAACCCCTCGGTAATGCTGGCGGCCGGCCTCTTGGCCAAGAAGGCCGTCGAGAAGGGTCTCAAGCGGCAGCCCCACGTGAAGACCAGCCTCGCCCCGGGATCGCGCGTGGTGACCGACTATTTCGAAAAGTCCGGCCTCGACAAACCGCTCGACGAACTCGGCTTCTACACCGTCGGCTACGGCTGCACGACCTGCATCGGCAACAGCGGCCCGCTTCCCGAGCCGGTGGCCAAGGCCGTCACCGATGGCGATCTGGTGGCCGCGGCCGTGCTCAGCGGCAACCGCAACTTCGAAGGCCGCATCAATCCGCTCGTGAAGGCCAACTACCTGGCGAGCCCGCCGCTTGTCGTGGCCTACGCCCTGGCCGGCACCACAGATATCGACCTGGTCACCGAGCCGATTGGCAAGGGCAAGAGCGGCGAAGATGTGTACCTGAAGGACATCTGGCCCACGGCCGAGGAAGTCCAGGCCACGATGGACGCCTGCGTGCTGCCGGAGATGTTCCAGAAGCGTTATACCAACGTGATGACCTCGAACGAAAAGTGGAACGAGCTTCCCACCAGCACCGGTGATCTGTACGAATGGGACACCCATAGCACGTACATCCAGGAGCCTCCCTTCCTGGTCGGACTCGACCGGCAGCCTGGCGCCTTCCAGCCGATCACGGGCGCGCGTGTCCTGGCGATGCTGGGCGACTCGGTGACGACGGATCACATTTCGCCCGCCGGCTCGATTGCCCTCAAGAGCCCCGCCGGCCGGTACCTTGTCGAGCATGGCGTCGAGCAGGTCGACTTCAACAGCTACGGCGCCCGCCGCGGCAACGATCGCGTCATGACCCGCGGCACGCTCGCCAACATCCGCATCCGCAATCATCTCGCCCCGGGCACCGAAGGCGGTGTCACGCGTCACCTGCCCGACGGCGCCCCGATGAGCATCTACGACGCCGCCATGCAGTATAAGCAAGACGGCGTGCCGCTGATCATCCTGGCCGGCGCGGAATACGGCACCGGCAGCAGTCGCGACTGGGCCGCCAAGGGCACCCTGTTGCTTGGCGTCCGCGCGGTCATCGCGGTCAGCTTCGAGCGCATCCACCGTAGCAACCTGGTCGGCATGGGCGTGCTCCCCTTGGAGTTCGAAAAGGGAAGCACTTGGGAATCGCTCGGCCTCACGGGCGAAGAGACCTACGAGATCAAGGGGATCGACGATTCGCTTAAGCCGCTCTCGACGCTGACCGTGGTAGCGACTTCGACTGATGGCACGACGCGCGAATTCCCCTGCCGGCTGCGAATCGATACGCCCGTGGAGCTCGAATACTACCGCCACGGCGGCATCTTGCAAACCGTGCTCCGCAAGCTGCTTTAGTCGAGTCTCGCAAGATCTCGTGCGTCCAAAGCCGGGGGAATACTTTCCCCCGGAATTTTTGCAGCGCGCACCAACAACTATCTACAACGCCGCGCAACTACCGCTGTGCTTGCGCCGGTTCGTGCGCTACCAGTTCCAGGTTGTCCTGGTAGTAGTTGACTGCCTCTTCCGGCGTCAGGTTGAACAGCGCCCGGCCGTCGGTCAACCAGGCGCCGCGTTCCACGCGGAAGACAGCCGTGGCCGCGCGCAGATTGCTCACCGCCTCGACGTGCTCCATGCCGCCGCCCTCGATGGCTTCGAAGCCGATGGTCACACTGACGAACGCTGAGAGCTCTCCGCTCTGACGATGCCGTGCATAGATGACGTCATCCTCAAAGTCGCAACGTACCCAATCCAGGCCGCGCGGCTTTCCGCTCTTGGAGGCGAGCGATTGGAACTTCGCTTCCAGACGCTCTCGCTGGCGGTGAAACTCGCGGCGTGCTTCGACGAGCCGGCGCTCGCGCATGCGATTTTGCAGCGGTCGCCACACCAGCGCCGCCACAATCACTCCGACCGCCAGAACTGCGGCGGCAATGGGCCACCAAGCGGTCATAAGAAGCTCCTCCGTGCCGTTTGCTGAAGGGGATATTTTGATTCTACTCGGCGGCCGGGTAGTTACAAGCAAACGGGGATGTTCGCCGCGACCGAACTATGGGCGGCCTGCGACCTATGAGGCCTTTTCTTGGGCCCCCCGTTTGTTATGATGGCAACCCTACGCGGTCGCTTGCTGGCATTTCACGTGCACAAGCAAACAACGGCGGCCTAAAACTCATTCCGCTACACGGTTCAGGAGCGTCGACCGAGATGGCCCAAGGCAAAGTCAAGAAGCTGGTGCAGGACAAGGGATTTGGCTTTATTCAGGGAGCCGATGGCCAGGACGTGTTCTTTCATCACTCGATCGTCGCCGATCGCGGCTTCGACGACCTCCAGATCGGGCAGGCCGTGGAGTACAGCCTCGAAGCCGGCTCCCCGCCCTCGGGCAAGGGCCCGCGCGCAGCCTCAGTGCAACCCGCCTGAAAGCGAGCTGCTCGCGAGTCGGCACTCCGCAGGGGTGTCACGGACACTCGGCGTTCCGCTCGGCTAGTACCAATCAAATGGACATGAAAGGACAACGTTGAGCGGCACAGTCCGTCATCCGCGCCGTGCCTGACGTCGCTCCTCCGCGCGCGTTGCGAAGTATGGATCGCTATCAGCGGTTTGGCCTGCACGGGGTCGCGCGCATCGACTTACGGACACTTGGCTATCGATGCGGCCGGTTCGCCGACCGGTCCATCGCCGGCCCAGGCACGCGCATCCGTCCGCAGCAGATGGCCTCTTCACGCGGCGTAGAGCAGTCTTGCCTCTCAGCTTGCCGCATTTCCTCCCATCCAAGAATCTCCTGCCCCATGCAGAGAAGCGTCCAATGCGCAAAACAGCTGTCTTTGATTCGTGTTGTGAAGCCCGCAGAAAAAGCAGGATGTGGAATATAGGATAAATGGGTTGTTTGTTGGCGATTGAGGGCTATAATCTTCCTTCATTTCGTGCTTAAGCGTTCGTATCGCCGATTCGCCTGACGACATGGCTGATCACCAACCCGAGCAGACAACATGATGAAGCAAGCCCGAACCAGCGGCGAACACCCCACTGCGACGCGGCGCCGAAAGACGAAGTCCGCCGAATCGTCGGGGAGGCCGCGACTTCTACGGAGCGAACCGCTTGAGGATCGTCTGCTCCTGGCCGTCAGTGTCGTGCATCGCGTGAACGCGGGCGGAAGTCTGGTCGCCAGCACACCGGCTTGGCTGGCCGATGCCGAAGGCGCGCCGTCTCAATACGTCAACGGCGCGGCGACCGGCGACTATGTCTCAACGACGACGGCCACGATCAACATCAGCCACCCCTCGATTCCGGCCGGCACGCCGCAGGCGTTGTTCAAATCGGATCGTTGGGACCCGGCAGGTGGCCCGGAGTTGCAATGGGCGTTTCCGGTAACCGCCGGGCAGTATCAGGTCCGGCTGTATTTTGCCGAGATCTACGCGGGCGGACATTCGGTTGGCGCGCGCACGTTCGATGTATCGATCGAAAATACGTTGGTACTCAACGACTACGACGTATTCGCGGAGGTGGGCGGCAATGCAGGCGTCGTCAAGACGTTCACCGTGACCAGCGACGCCACGCTCAACATCAACTTCGCCCACGTCGTCGACAATCCGTCGATCAAAGCCATCGAGATCCTGACGACCGACACGCCGACCTCCGGGGTTCTGGGTTCTTCGGCCAGCAATCTCGGCTTCGGCGCCGTGACGGTCGGTAGTAGCGGACAACAGTCCCTGACGTTGACCAATATCGGCTCCGCCGGCGCGTCGAACATCACGATCACCGGCACAACCATCACCGGTACCAATCCCGCGCAGTTCTCGGATTCCTTTACCGATGCCACGCCGGTCGTTCTGGCGCCCGGCCAGTCGACGACGTTCAACGTCAACTTCAATCCAACGACGGCTGGCAGCAAGTCCGCCAACCTGCAGATCAGCCACTCGGGCACGAACACTCCGCTGAGCATTCCTCTCGCCGGAACCGCCGTGGCTAACCAGGCCCCTGTGATCGCGGCGATCACGAATCCCACGCTCACCGCGGGCGCCAGCCAGACCCTGGCGGTCTCGGCCACCGATCCCGATGGACCGGCCAGCGGAATCGTGCTGTCGGCGAGCGGCTTGCCGGCCTTCGCGACTTTCACCAATCAGGGCAACGGCCAGGGGCAATTCGCGTTTGCCCCGCCCGCCGGCACGACGGGCAGCTTTCCGATTACGCTCACGGCCGCAGATTCGGCAACTCCCTCGGCAACCAGCAGCAAGTCGTTCACGCTGACGGTCACGGCGCCGCCGGTCGGCGGCACGGTGGTCTACCGGATCAATGCGGGCGGCAGTCAGGTTAGCGGCACTCCAGCCTGGCTGGCCGACGCCGAAGGCGCGCCGTCGCAATACGGCAACGGCGCTGCCACCGGAGACAACACGTTCTCGACGACCGCGGCGATCAATCTCAGCCATCCGTCCATTCCGGCCGGTACACCGCAGTCAATTTTCCAGTCGGAGCGTTGGGACAACGCCGGCGGTCCCGAGTTGCAGTGGGCGTTTCCCGTGACCGCCGGGCAGTACCAGGTGCGGTTGTACTTTGCGGAGACATACTCGGGCGCTTTTGCCGTCGGCTCGCGGACCTTTGACGTGACCATCGAAAACGCCCTGGTGCTGAACGACTACGACGTATATGCCGAAGTGGGCAGCAACGCAGGAGTGGTCAAGTCGTTTACCGTCACCAGCGACGCCACGCTTAACATCAACTTCGCCCACGTGGTCGAGAACCCGGCGATCAAGGCCATCGAGATCATTCAGGCCGGCTCCACGCCCAATCAACTTGCGGCCTCGAGCAGCGTCGTGAACTTTGATCAAGTCACGGTTGGCCAAATCGGCACGAAGACATTCAACCTGACCAACAACGGCGGTGCGGGCGACCCCTCGATCGTGATCAATCCGGCCTCGGCGACCTTTCTGCCCGCCACGCCCCAGTTCACGCTGCAGTTTTCGCAGACCCAACCCATTACGCTTGCGCCGGGCCAATCGACAACCGTCACCGTCAAGTACACCCCCACGAGCGTTACGAGCAACTCCGCAGTGCTGAGCATTCCGCACAGCGGCATCAATTCTCCGCTCACGATCAGCATCGTCGGCCAGGGAGTCTCGGCCGTCCCCGTCAGCTTCTCCAAATCCTCGCTCATTGGGGCCAGCAGCGTGCTGCCCACATCGCTGCAGTTTGGTCCCGATGGTCGCCTGTACGTGGCCGAGCAAGATGGCCTGATCAAGATTTACACCGTGGTCCGCAACAGCGCCAACAACTATCAGGTGACCGCCACCGAAACCCTGACCCAGATCCAACAGATCCCCAATCACGACGACAACGGCACGCTGAATACCAGCGTCAATACCCGGCTGGTGACCGGGTTGCTGGTCGTCGGCACCGCGGCCAATCCCATCGTTTACGTCACTTCCAGCGATCCCCGCATCGGCGCAGGGCCAGCCGGAACCGACCTGAACCTCGACACCAACTCCGGCATCGTCTCGCGATTGACCAAGAACGGCAGCTCCTGGACCAAGCTGGATATCGTGCGCGGGCTGCCTCGCTCCGAGGAGAATCATGCCAACAACGGCATGCAGTTGGACGCGGCGACTGGCACGCTCTATCTGGCGATGGGCGGGAACACCAACATGGGCGCGCCTTCCAATAACTTCGCGCTCCTGCCCGAGTATGCCCTCTCGGCCGCGATCCTCTCGATCAATCTCACGGCCATCGGCGAGACGACCTATGACCTGCCGACTCTCAACGATGAAAATCGAGCGGGCGTCAACGACGCGAACGATCCGTTTGGCGGTAACGACGGCAAAAATCAGGCTCGAATCGTTCCCGGCGGACCCGTGCAGGTGTACGCGCCCGGCTTTCGAAATCCGTACGACGTAGTGATCACGACCAGCGGCCGCATGTACACGATCGACAACGGCCCGAATGCCGGTTGGGGTGGGGCGCCAGTCGGCGAAGGTCCCGCAGGAAATGCGACGAACGCCGTCAGCGAACCGGGGCAATCGTATGGCGACAGTCTGCACTTCGTGACGGGGCCCGGCTACTACGGCGGCCACCCCAACCCAACACGCTCGAACCTCGCCAACACGTTCAATTCCAGCAACCCGCAGTCGCCCGTTTCTGTAAGCAATCCGATCGAGTCCGACTACCTGATTCCGGGCACGCAGAACGGCGCCTTAATCGTGTATCCGCAGTCGACCAACGGCCTGGTCGAGTACACTGCCAGCAACTTCGGTGGAGCCCTCAAGGGAAACCTGCTGGCAGCCAGCTTCGATAACTCGATCAAGCGCATCGTTCTCAACTCCTCAGGCACGAGCGTCACCCTCTCGACCAATCTGTTCAACACGGTCGGAACGGTTCCACTCGACGTGACCGCCCAGGGAGACAACGGCGCGCTGCCAGGCACGATCTGGGTCGCTGACATCGACTCCAATAAAATCTTTGTCTTCGAGCCGGCCGACTTTGGCTCCGGTCCCGTCGATCCGCCTGACCCGAACGATTTCGACGGCGACGGTTACTCCAACGCCGATGAAACGGCCAATGGAACCGATCCCAATAACGCCGGCGATGTTCCGCCGGATCACGACGCGGATTTCGTTTCCAACAAGCTGGATGCCGACGACGACAACGATACGCAACCGGACGTCAGCGATCCGTTTGCAATCGACTCGCAGAACGGCCAGCAGAACCCCATTGGCACGCTGTATACCTGGGAGAACGACGCCCCACGCCCCGGCGGCCTGCTGAACCTGGGCTTTACCGGTTTGATGTCCAACGGCGTGAGTAACTACGAGTCGCTGTTCGATGTAAACAAGCTCACCGCCGGCGGGGCTGCGGGCGTCTTGACGATTGACAATGCCTCGCTGGGCACGGCACGCGGCGCCACGAATACTCAGGATCAGGCGTTTCAGTTTGGCGTGAATGTGAGCGGGGCCACAAAGCCCTTCGCGGGTCACACTCGCGTCCTCGCTCCCTGGAGCGGTTCAACGCCGCAGGCCGGTCAGCAGATGGGCTTTTATCTCGGCCTGGGCGATCAGAACAACTACGCCCAGCTCGTGCTCGATGGCAACGGCACGGTCGCGTTCGAAATCGAAGTCAACGGCCAGATGACGACCATTGCCTCGACGCCAATCGCGCTCGCGCAACTTACGTATGTCGACTTTTATCTGACTGTCGATCCGGTGAGCAAATCCGTTCAGGCCAGCTACGCCCCATTCGCCGGCGGTGTCCATGCTCCGCGCACGCTGCTGGGAACGCCTTCCGCGATTCCTGCCAGTTGGCTGTCGGGCGTCATGGCTGTGGGCCTGATCTCGACGACGCCGAGCGCCCTGCCGCCGCTGCCGGTGACCTGGGACTTCCTCGGAGTCGTATACGACACGCCGCGCATTCTCGAGGCGTCCGTGTCCGCACTCGCTTTCGGCACCGTGTCGACGACTGGCTCTGCGCAGCTCCCCGTGATCCTCACCAATCTGGGCCAGGTTGGCGATCCGGCGATCACGATCAGCGGCACCACCATCAGCGGTGCGAATGGCGCGCAGTTCTCCGATTCGTTCAACGACGCAGCGCCCGTCGTTCTGCAGCCAGGACAATCAACGACGATCTTCGTCACGTTCAGCCCCACGAGCGCCGGCGCCAAGACCGCCCAACTGTCGATTGCCCACGACGGTGTGAGCGCGCCCCTCACGATTTCCCTTTCCGGGTCGGGAAGTTCGTTGCCCACCAACCAGGCGCCGGTCATCGCGACGATCACGAACCCGACGGTGACGGCAGGCAGCAGCCAGACATTGGCCGTTTCAGCAACCGATCCCGATGGACCGGCCAGCGGCGTTACGCTTTCCGCCAGCGGTCTACCTGCCTTCGTGACGTTTACCAATCAGGGCAACGGCCAGGGGCTGTTCACTTTCAACCCGCCCGTGGGCACGACTGGCAGCTTCACGATTACCGTGACGGCCGTCGATGCGGGAACTCCACAGGGCTCCAGCAGCAAGACGTTTACCTTAACGGTCAATGCAGCGCCCGTCGGCGGGACCGTCGTCTATCGGGTGAACGCGGGCGGAGCTCAGGTGGCCGGCACGCCAGCCTGGCTGGCCGATCTGGAAGGCGCGCCGCTGCAATACAGTAACGGCGTCGCCACGGGTGACTACGTCTCGACTACCACGGCCACTATCAACACCAGCCACGCGTCGATTCCGGCCGGCACGCCGCAGGCAATATTCAAGTCGGATCGTTGGGACCCCGCAGGGGGCCCGGAGCTGCAGTGGGCATTTCCGGTGACGGCCGGCCAGTATCAGGTGCGGCTCTACTTTGCCGAGACCTACACCGGCGCATTTACCGTCGGCGCACGCACCTTCGATGTCACGATTGAAGGAGCATTGCTGCTGAACGACTACGATGTGTACGCCGAGGTGGGCGGCAACGCGGGCGTGGTGAAAACGTTCACAGTCACCAGCGACGCCACGCTCAACATCAACTTTGCCCACGTCGTCGACAATCCGAGTATCAAGGCGATCGAGATCCTGACCGTCGGCAGTGCCGCGGCCGCACCCGCCGCCCAAAGCATGGCGCTGTTAGCTGACGAAACGTTTGCTGCGCCTCTCTCCGCGGAGCTCGACGCGGTGGTTAGCGCGGCGCCATTAAGTGCGATTGCGGCCCAGTCGCAGTCCTTCCAAGTCGGTTCCAGCGTTGCTCAGCAAAGTCCCATCGATTCGGCGATTGGGCAGCTTACACGTCCAACCCGCGCGATCGCGGCCCTGACGAATGTGGGCTCGCCGAAACGGACAGTGGATGACGCAACTAGCGCCTTCAGCACTTCACAGACATCGGACGACGAAGTCGATTCGCGATCTCTTCGCATGTCGGCCCTAAAGCGAATCTTCGCAGACTCGCGCTTTCTGGCCGAAATCCGGCGTCGCGGATTGCTGGACTAAGTTTTCGCCCGCAGGACTCAGTAACCACGCTCGGCTAGAGTGGGCCGACGTCGCAGGGGGCATTACTCCTTGAATTGCCCGGGGATATCTGCCTGCCCCCTTGCGGTTACAATCCAGATTCTTGATTTTTGCACTCGGAGCGGGTTATGCCGCCACTTGGCGCACACATGTCGATTGCTGGCGGCTATTACAAGGCCGTCGACCTGGCCCACGAGGCCGGCTGCGATTGCGTGCAGATCTTCAGCAAGAACAACAACCAGTGGCGGGCCAAGCCACTCTCAGACGATGACGCCGCGCGCTTTCAAGAAGCACTCGCCCGCACCGGCGTGGGCCATCCGCTGGTGCACGATTCGTACCTGATCAACATGGCCAGTCCCGACGACGCCCTCTGGCAGAAGTCCGCCGAAGCGTTCGAACTGGAACTGGTGCGGGCCGACAAGCTCGGCATCCCCTACGTCGTCGCCCATCCCGGCTCCTACACGGTGAGCAGTGAGCAGGAAGGGCTCGACCGGATCGTCGCGGCCCTCGACCGGGTGCATCAGCAAACCGCCGGCATCGGCGCGCAGGTGCTGCTCGAGAACACGGCCGGCCAGGGCTCCAATCTCGGCTGGCGGTTCGAGCATCTCGCATACCTCATCGCCAAGGTTGCTGAGCCCCACCGCGTCGGCGTCTGCATTGACACGTGCCATACGCTTGCCGCCGGCTATCCGCTGGCCACGCGCGAAGAGTACGAGAGCACGATTGTCGAGCTCGACCGTGTGATCGGCCTTGCCCGCGTGAAGGCCATCCACTTGAACGACAGCAAGCAAGGTCTCGGCTCGCGTGTCGATCGCCACGAGCACATCGGCCGCGGCAAGCTCGGCCTGGAGCCGTTCCGCATGCTGCTGAACGATCCGCGGTTCGCCAGCGTGCCGATGTATCTCGAAACGGCCAAGGAACAGGAAAACGGCGAAGAGATGGACGTCGTCAACTTGCGGACATTACGGGGCCTGCTGCAGTCGTAGACACCATAACGCGCATCACCAGCGCGACCCATCGAGGCGAGGAATCGGCCATGCCCAACCGAGCGAAGTTACTTGCCACGGCTTTCGCTGCCACATGCACGGTCGTGTCTGTCGCACCGGCAATCGCTCAGTCGAATGATAAGCTCAGCGACGTTCCGACAGCGCTGCAGGCAATCGCTGCCAATGACGAATTGCTTTCCTTCACGCTCGGCCCGATCAAGCTGCCCCCCGGCGGTCACTTGCAAGGCATTCAGATCGTCTTCGAGGAGGCGCCACCGGGACGTCAGGTGTTAATCTCGCACGATTCGCTCAGCGTGGCTTATTTGGCAGTCGTCGAATTTCTGAATACCGAACTCGACGACTTCTCGGCCACCGGCAAAATCGCCCTCGTGCGGCAGCTTCCCTCGGATGGACAGTCGCCCCCCTTGCGCCATGCCGGCGGATTTCAGCTTGCCGGCAGGGTCCTGGCCGTCGGCGTCGAAGACAACCAGGAAAAGAAACGGTCACAAATTCAGTTCTGGAGCATCGACAGTCGCACCCGACTCGGCCAGCTCAAGCACCTGACCATTGCCCGCAGCAGCGAAATGCCAAAGCAAGCCACCGCCGGCGCCGTCGGCCTCGTCGAGCGTGCGGCGGACCACCTGCTCGCCGTCGGCAACTGGGACTGTCGGGCGATCGACTTCTACGTGTCGAACGGAAAACCGCTCGCCGATCCGGCCTGCCGATTTGAACACAACCTCAAGTGGCAGGCCGACGCCGCCGCAACCGCCGACTGGAAGCCCGACACCATCCGCGGCATGTATCAGTCGTTGAACTTCATCCCCGACGCGGCCGGAAACATCTTCCTGCTCGGCTTCGATACCTCGCCAATCGGCCAGGACGTGATCGATCTGTTCGAGGTCAACCTGGCGTGCGGCCCCGAGCGAGCACTTCGCAAAGTGGAGCGCAAGGTTGTGCAGCTCACTGGCGACAACCACTTTCGCTATGCTAGCGGCGCGGCGGTCCGCAACGGCAAGTTGTTGATCCTCTCCAGCGAGCGGAACTTCAAGCCCCACGGCCAGACGCGGCTCAAGGTACTGCGGAATGATAGCCGTTAGCTTTTCGGTTTCCCGCGCACCAGGAGCACCGGAATCTCCGTCTTGTGGCGAACTTCCGAGGCGACGCTCCCCAGCACCAGGTCGCTCAGCAACCGATGCCCGTGGGTGCTCATCGCAATCAGATCGCACTGCTCGCGCTCGGCAATCTCGACAATCTGCTTGCTCGGCTCTCCGCACGCCAAGAGCGACTTCGCCTCGAAGCCCTCATTCGCGAGTTCCTGTTGGCACTTGTCGAGATACGCCCGGTCTTGCCGCATCTCCTCCGACTCATCCAACCCCAGGTTCTCCTGGTTGCGGGCCATGAAGCCGTCCGCCACGTGCACCAGCGTCAGCCGCGCGCCGGTCAGGCGTGCCAGCGGCCGGATGTGCGCCAGGATGGCGGCGTCCGTGGGGGAGTTGTCGAGCGGAACGAGGATGTGCTTGTACACCGTGGTCGTCCGAAGCGTGTGGTTTATTCACCGAAGAACTGAGCGTACAGCAAGTACAGGTTCAAAGATACGATGATCGCCGTGACGATCCAAGCCAGAATCGCTAGGGCCGGGTGGTTGGCAAAGCGTCCCATTTTCCGCCGGTCGCCGGTGAATAGCACGAGCGGAACCACTGCGAAGCTGAGTTGCATGGAGAGGATCACCTGGCTCAAGACCAATAGCTGTCCGACGCCGCGTTCACCATAAATCGCCGCGACGATTACCGCCGGCACAATCGCGACCAGCCGCGTGATCAGTCGTCGGACCCAGGGCCGCAGCCGAAGGTTGAGAAACCCTTCCATCACGATCTGTCCCGCCATGGTCCCTGTCAGCGTCGAGTTCTGTCCCGAAGCGAGCAGCGCCACGGCGAACGCCGTACTGGCCAGGCTGTAGCCCAGCACCGGCGCGAGCAACTTGTAGGCGTCGGAAATGTCAGCGACATCCTGGTACTCGGTGCCATGAAACGCCGCGGCAGCCACGACCAGAATCGCGGCGTTGATAAAGAACGCAAACAACAGGGAAACGGTCGAGTCGATCGTGGCGAAGCGAATCGCCGTGCTTCGCCCCTCGTCGTTTTTCTCATATGCCCGTGTCTGCACAATGCTCGAGTGCAGGTACAAGTTGTGCGGCATCACCGTCGCGCCCAGGATGCCGATCGCGATGTAGAGCATCGCCGGGTTGGTCACGATTTCCGGCCGCGGAATCAGACCGACCAGCATCGGACCAATCGCCGGGTGCGAAATCGCGATCTCATAGGCAAAGCAGCCGCCGATCAGAAAAATGAGTGCCGCCACCAACGCTTCCAGATAGCGGAACCCCTTGTGCTGCAGAAACAACACAATGAATACGTCGAGCGCCGTCAGGATCACGCCCAGGATGATCGGCATCCCAAACAGCAGGTTCAGCGCGATCGCCGAGCCGATGACTTCGGCCAGATCGCACGCGGCGATCGCAATCTCACAGATCACCCACAAACCAAACCCGACCGGCTTTGAATAGTGGTCGCGGCAGGCTTGCGCCAAATCGCGCCCGGTGACGATCCCCAGCTTCAGCGCCAGGTGCTGCAACAGGATGGCCATGAAATTTGAAATCAACACGACCGAAAGCAGCGTGTAGCCAAACTGTGCTCCGCCCGCCAAGTCCGTGGCCCAATTGCCAGGATCCATGTAGCCGACGGCCACCATCAATCCCGGTCCGGAGAAGGCCCACATCTTGCGCCAGAAGCCCGCCTGCCCGACCGGTACCGAGGCGTAGACCTCCGGCAGCGAGGGCGTCCGCGACGCTTGCCGCCAGCCGGACTCCGGGTGCGATTCTGGAGGGACTGACTTCGGTGATTCCGCGTCCGATTTCATGGGTGACAACAACGTCCCGTGGCCAAACTCAACTTCAGCGAGGCCCGCTCATTATGACCGCCGTCCCGAACATTTTTCAATATGTAAAATATCGGTTTTTGGTCACCAAAAATCGACCTGGAACCTGACCGCCCACCCGCAGACTTCCCTGGTCAGCAGCAGCGGTTTCTCAGCCGCGGGCGTGCTCGACCAACCGGAAAAATCCTTGCCCCGGGCGTAAGCAGCCGGACTCAAGTCACTTGCCCTGCGGCAGTTGCGAAAAGTTGACAGTCCACTGGACACCGCTACATTTACAGGTAGGTCCGCTGCCGCCTGCCGCACTTTGGCTGGCGCAGATCGATTTGGCGCGCATAATCTTATTGATAGACAACAAGTTACGGCGCTCGTACCTCATTTCCGGGGACGCTCCTATGGGTCTGACCTACTTCAAGCGATTCCGGATGGAGATCGATCTTGTCAGCCGTACCATCACTCCGCCTCAGCCGCCTGCTGGCTACCGCTTGCTAGCCTGGGACGATTCGCTCCTCGAAGCTCACGCCGAAGCAAAGTATCAAAGCTTTCGCAGCGAAATCGACTCCAACGTCTTCCCCTGCCTCGGCGATTGGCTCGGCTGCCAACGGCTGATGCAAGAAATTCGCGCCAAACAAGGTTTCCTGCCGGGCGCCACCTGGCTGCTCGCTTACGAAACCGCTTCCGATCAACTCGAGTACTGTGGCACCGTGCAGGGTATTCGCGACTATACGGGCGTCGGCGCCATCCAGAATCTGGGAATCACCCCCGAACATCGATCGCGCAACCTCGGCACCTGCTTGCTGTTGAACGCGCTGGCCGGTTTCCAAGCGGCCGGCATGCGGCGGGGCTATCTGGAAGTGACCGCGCAGAACGCCGGGGCGATTCGTCTGTATGGCCGGATCGGCTTTACCAAGGCCCGCACGGTTTACAAAGCGGTCGAAGTCGCGTATTCCTAAACGCGGCGCTGACGGGTCGCTCACCTCACACTTTGCGTGTTCGTGGCTGGCAAGCGCCGATTCCTCGCCCGTGGCCACCGAGCACGATCACGACCCATTTGCACCAGTTCCCCCAAATCGCACCCGGGATACCAACTAAGTGAAGCAGTCCATCCTTTCGCACACGTTCGCCAGCGGACTCGTGCTCCTCGCGGAGCCGATGATGTCGCTTGAGTCCGCGGCGTTCACGTTCCTGCTGCCGGCCGGCTGTGCTCTCGACCCGCTGGACTATGCCGGGCTGGCCGAAGTCACCTGCGAGCTCACGCTCCGCGGCTCCGGCAATCGCGACAGCCGACAGTTCATCGAAGAGCTCGAGCGACTCGGCGTCGAACACGGCCAATCCGTCTCGACCACGCACACCAGCTACAGCGGCGCGATGCTCTCGCGCAACCTGCTCCCCACGCTCGACGTCTATGCCGACCTGCTCCGCCGGGCCCGTTTCCCGAAGGACCAGATGGAGCCTGCCCGGCAAGTCGTCCTGCAAGAGCTCGCCGCCATTGAGGATGAGCCCGGTCAGAAGCTCATGCAAGAGTTGCGCAAACATCACTATCCCGATCCCTGGGGCCGCACGAGCCACGGCACCGAAGCGGGTCTCAAGAAGCTCAGCCTCACGCAAATTCGCGAGCACTACGCCCGCAACTACCAGCCGAACGGCACGATTTTGGGCGTCGCCGGCAACTTTGATTGGGAAGTCCTCAAGGCTCACGTCAGTGCGCTGTTCGACGATTGGAAACCGCACGAGTCGCAATCGATCGTCGCCGGCGGGCTGCCGCCGCGCCGCGCGCACATTCCGCACGAATCGAACCAGACGCAAATCGGCATCGCCTTCGACAGCCTGGCTTACAACCATCCCGACTACTTCCAGGCCTGGGGCGCCGTGGGCGTGCTCTCCGGCGGCATGAGCTCGCGACTGTTCACCGAAGTGCGCGAAAAACGCGGGCTCTGCTACAGCGTCCATGCCACGATGCATTCGCTCCGCGATCGCGGCAGCGTGCTCTGCTACGCCGGAACCAGCTCCGCCCGGGCGCAAGAGACGCTCGACGTTACCTTGGCCGAGCTCGTGCGCATTGCCAAGGGCGTGCGGCCGGATGAGCTCACCCGGCTCAAAGCCCGCATCAAGAGCAGCCTGATCATGCAGCAGGAGTCGAGCATCTCGCGCTCCAGCTCAATCGCCCGCGACTTGTACTATCTTGACCGCGTGCGCACGCTCGACGAAATCAGCCAGCTCGTGGACGGGCTGTCCTGCGAAAGTATTAATAATTACCTGGCCGCGAATCCGCCGCGCGAGTTTACCATCGTGACGCTCGGTCCCATGCCGCTGGAGGTGCATCTTGGAGTTTCGTGAACATACGCTCGCTAACGGACTGTCGATCGTCGCCGAGTGCAACGACGAGGCCCACACCACGGCGCTCGGCTTCTTCGTCCAAACCGGCGCGCGCGACGAAACCGAGTCCGACGCCGGCGTAAGCCACTTCCTCGAACACATGATGTTCAAGGGCACGCCCACCCGCACAGCCGAGGACGTCAACCGCGAGTTCGACGACATGGGCGCGCACTACAACGCGTTCACCAGCGAGGAGCACACGGTCTATTACGCGGCCGTGCTGCCCGAATTTCAGCGCGCCGCCGTCGAGCTCTGGGCCGACGTCCTGCGACCTTCGCTCCGCGATGAGGACTTCACCACCGAAAAGCAAGTGATCATTGAAGAGATCAAGATGTACGAGGATCAGCCGCCGTACCTGGCCGACGACAAGTGCCGGGCCCTGCACTATGGCGGCCACCCGCTCTCGCACAGCGTGCTCGGTACCGTCGAGAGCATCGCGGCGCTACCCGTCGAAGCGATGCGCAAGTACTTCGAGCGCCGCTACTCGCCCGGCAACATCGCGCTGGTCGGCACGGGCCGCGTCGACTTCGACGGCCTGGTCACAGCCGCCGAGCAGATTTGCGGCGCCTGGAAGCCGGTCGAGGCCGGCCGCTCGGCGCCCCCTGCTCCGCGCGCGAAGAGCTTTCACCCGGTTTACAAAGAGACCTCGACGCTCGAGTATGTCCTGCAATTCTCGAATGCGCCCGGCGCGACCGATGAAGATCGCTACGCCGCGAAGGTGCTGGCCACGGTCCTGGGCGACGATTCCGGCAGCCGCCTGTACTGGGCGCTCGTCGACGAAGGACTGGCCGAGCAGGCCTCGCTCGGACATCAGGACTATCAAGGCGCGGGCCTCTTCATGACCTACATGGCCTGCGATCCCGTGCTGGCGCAAGCGAACCTCGAACGGATCGCCGAACTGTTCGCGCAAGTGCAGCGCGAGGGGATCACTGACGCGGAACTCGCCCAGGCCAAGAGCAAGATCAACTCGCGCGTCGTGCTGGCCAGCGAACGGCCGCGCGGCCGGCTGTTTAACGTCGGTGGCAACTGGATCCAGCGTCGCGAGTATCGTACGGTTCGCGACGATCTGGAGAGAATCGACCGCCTCACGCGCAACGACCTGATGGACGTGCTCGCCCGCTATCCGCTCAGCGAAAACACGACGCTGGCGATCGGCCCGGCCCAGAATCTGAAGGCTCCTGGCTAAGACGACAAGCGACCGTCCGGCGGCACATCTCGCAAGTCCTCATCACGCATTGAGGGCCAGCCCACTTTCCACTACAATTGCCCGCTCAAATCACTCGATTCAATAGAGATTACCGGGAGACGACCACCCTCATGGAACGCACGCTCATCCTGCTCAAGCCCGACGCCGTTCAGCGTCGCCTGGCCGGCCGAATCATCAGCCGCTTCGAAGACAAAGGCCTCAACTTCGTGGCCATGAAGCTGCTCCGTGTGACGCCCGAACTGGCCAAGAAGCACTACGCCGAGCACGTCGCCAAGGGTTGGTATCCCACGCTCGAGCAGTTCATCACTGGTGGACCGATCATCGCCGCCATCGTCGAAGGTCTGGAAGCGATTCAGGTCGTGCGCGACATGCTCGGGGCGACGAGCGGACTCAAGGCAGCGCCCGGCACCATCCGCGGCGACTACAGCTCCAGCCGGCAGATGAACCTGGTGCACGCGTCCGACGGACCGGAAGCCGCCAAGCGCGAAATCGAGCTCTACTTCAAGAAAGAAGAGATCATCGAGTTCGCGCCGACGATCACCCCCTGGCTTCGTGCGGGCGACGAATAACGTTCAAGCGTTGTTGCGAAGGCGTGCATTGCGGGTTCAGAACAGCGTGCCACAGGTGGCCGTGAGCGCGGCTCACCTGTGAACGCAGCCGCGCAGCATCCATGGCTTCACGTTCGATGCCGGGTGCTACAGGTGGCCGCGTTGCGGCTCACCTGTGAAAGCATCGACTCGCGACACGCGTGACTGCTACATAGCACCAGTGACACCTACCGCCGTCCCAGCTTGCCGGCCGGCGTGTCGGACCGCAGTTCGTCGATCATGTTGCGAGTGGCCGCGACCACGGCATCCTGCCAACGCGCTTCGCCAAACGCGGCATACTCCTTGCGAGCATACGCGAAAATAATCCCGCGCGAATTGTTTACGATCGCGCCAAGTCCTTCCCAGTCGAACGATGACGCCACGTCGCGGGCCGTAGCGCCTTGGCTGCCGTAGCCCGGCACCAGAAACCACGCATGCGGCATGGCGCTTCGCAGCTCCGCCGCTTGATTCGGATACGTCGCGCCGACCACCGCCCCAGCTAGCCCGTATCCACACTCGCCGGCGCTCGTCGCGGCGATCCGCTCGACGTAGTCGGCCACATGCCGATAGATCGGCTTCCCGCCGGCCACCAGGTCCTGAAACATCCCGCCGCCCGGGTTCGACGTCTTCACCAGCACGAAGATCCCCGCCCCGCGCTCACCCGCCGTCGTGACGAACGGCTCGAGGCTGTCTTCGCCCAGGTACGGGCTCACGGTCAGGGCATCTCCGGCCCAGGCGCTGTGCTGCTCGTCGCCGAGATATCCTTCGGCATAAGCCGTGGCCGTCGAGCCGATGTCGTTCCGCTTGCCGTCGACGATCACCAGCAGTCCCCGCTTGCGAGCATAACGAATCACTTCGCCAAGCGCCGTCATGCCCGGCGGTCCGAGCTGCTCAAAAAACGCCGCCTGTGGTTTCACGGCCGGCACCAGCGGAGCGACAACATCAATCACGTCTTCGCAAAACTTGCGATACGCCGCGGCCTGGCCGGCATAGTCACCGGCCTCCGCCGTCCGCAGCGCCGCCGGCAACTGCCCGAATCGCGGATCGAGACCCACCAGCACCGGATTCGCCTTGTCCACGACGGCGGCAGCAAGGCGGTCGGCAAAATGCGTGTGGGCGAGCGTTGGTGATTCAGAAGGCATGGGGCAGCAGGCTTCGTGTTCGTCGGGTTGCGGTTGAGGAGTCCACCACACGCGACTTTGCCCTCTGATTCGTCGGGCAAGTGCGGGTCTCGCTGTCGGCCATCGTACCGGATCCTCGCCTGCTTCCCCAGGGCCGCGATTCGCGCGCTGGGACAGCGCTAGTGTGCGGCCGTATCAGGCGTTGTCAATTCCGGTCTATTCTGCGATATTCGTAGTCCCTGGCGAGCGGCCGTTTCGATCGACCGTTCGCCTCCGACACACGCACGGGGCGTGGCGCAGCCTGGCTAGCGCGCTTGACTGGGGGTCAAGAGGTCGCAGGTTCAAATCCTGTCGCCCCGACTGGACTTAGGAGGATTGGCGTATACGATTGCAGGGAATAATGCAGGCAATCGGAGATACGCCGTGGGACGCAATGCAAAACCTTGGTTTCGTAAAGCAACCGGTTGGTGGTACGTAGAAGTCGCTGGGAAGCAGCACAAGCTCGCCCAGACGAAGAAGGAAGCCACCGACGCCTTCCATGAATTGATGACGAACCGAGAGGACCTCCAGCCTCACAGGTACGTCAGGGATTTGCTCGACGAGTTTCTTGAGTGGTGCGAGAAGAACCGCTCGGAAGCGACGTACGACTGGTACACGCATTTCCTCTCCGGCTTTTCTGCCACGATCAAGAAGAAGTTTCCCGTATCGAAGCTTCAGCCCCTGCACGTGACGAAGTGGTCTCAGAACGCCTACGAGGGCAACACGACCCGCAACCGGGCAATCACCGCCGTCAGCCGTGCCTTGAGCTGGGCAGTGAAGCAGGGCCACATCCGCAGGAACCCCATCGCCGGCATCGAAAAGCCAGCTATGGCCCGCAGGGAGCTTGTCATCGACGAGCAGCAGTTCGAGCTGATCCTGAGCAAGACCGACGACCAGCAGTTCAAGGACTACCTGAACTTCATTTGGGAGACCGGCTGCCGCCCGCAGGAAGCCGCGAAGATTGCCGCCCGACACCTCGACGGGGATCGGCTTGTGCTCGCCCCGTCCGAATCAAAGGGAAAGAAAGTTTCCCGCGTGATCTACCTGAACGCGAAGGCGTTGGAGATCGTGAATCGGCTGATGAAGAAATCGCCCGAAGGTCCAATCTTCTTGAACACGCAGGGACGACCTTGGAATAAGAACTCGGTCCGCTGTCGATTCCGCAACATGCACGTCGGCATCGAAGGATTGTGTGCGTACACGTTCCGCCACACCTGGTGCAATCGTGCCCTGGCCGCTGGCGTTGACAGTTTAACCGTCGGCTTACTAATGGGCCACGCTGATTTAGCCATGGTGGCCCGCCATTACGCTCACTTGTCAAAGAACCCTGACTTCCTCCGCGAACAGCTCACCAAGGTGTCCAGTTAGAGCTTCAAATGCCTGTAACCTTGCGTCGGCTTCTCGTCGTCTTCCGCACAGCCTTCGATGTATTCGCTTAAGCTTTCTTCGCTGATGCGGAGTGCAGTCGATCGGCCGAACCGGTGTGCTTTCAGCTCGCCGCGATCGACGGCTCCGTAGATCGTGCCCGTGCTGACCTGCAATCTCTCCGCAACCTGCTTCACGGTTAGAAACATGACCTCACCAGTTAAAGGTACTGACGCCATTTTCACGTAGGTACTGAAAACCCATTTTTTGCGGCGGGACGACCGCTCATCGAAGGCACACATGTTCGACCGCATTCGGAATTTCGACGACGGCCGTTCTTAAGAATTCTGGAAACAGTGTTGACCTTCTGATCTGCTCCATCGGCCACCAAGTCATCTTTTCCGCTCGCATCCTCTGAACTGCGATCTCGTCGGCCGTGCTCATTTCGTAAATCATCAAATGCTGATGAACATGAGCACCTTGGTAGTCGAAGACGTTTTCGACGATCCAAAGCATTCTTCCGATTTCGACGTGCACGCCCAGCTCCTCCCACATCTCACGTGAGAGAGCCGAACGACTTTGCTCAAGCATCTCGATGCGACCGCCCGGCAAGATCATGCCCTCGGGCACTCTTTGCACCAGCAGATGACCGCAGCGCCGAAGCACGCCTGCCACCCTCAGAGAGAAATGACATTTCCCATCCTGGAATTCGATCATTGCTTTTCTGCTGCCTTCGGCTCGACGCCGAGAAGTCTCAATAGATGTGCCATGCACACGACGCCTTGGAACGTTCCGTCCTTCAGCTTCGCATGAACAGTTGTTTCTTTTGACTTGCAAAGAAAACACGGCTTGTCGGAGAGTTTGATTACCGCTGACATCGCTTGTCCTCCAAAACATCAGCGATCCGAGAACGTACGAATTTCTCGCGGTTTGCAATCGCCGACTGAATCTTGTGTTCGATTTCACTTTCACTGAACGGCGGAATGCACCGTTCGTTGTATGCCTGAATGATTGGGAGAGCCTCTTCATAGCTCAGCCTGAATTTTTGAATCATCGAACCCACGAACCACATCATCTTGTTGGAGCCTCCCTGCCCTTCCACGGCCGGCTCGATTCGCTCGCCGTATTTCTCCGCACGACAAATTAACCGATAGCGATTCTCCGTCGGTTCCACATTCACCGTTGACGCCGCGAACGACCGCTTTTCTATCGTGATCCAGCTCGGATCAAACGGCGGAACCTCGCGGAGCATCTCAGGCGTCAGTTCATTCAGCAGTGTGTAGATACGACCCGTCCAATGTTCGGAGCCAGGGCCAACCAAGTAACTACCGTGAAACCGAGCATCAATCGGCTTCCCGTTGATCTTCACGCTGTTCGTAAGTTGGATGCCGCTATCTCGGAAGTAGAAGTGACGACCTTTGTGAGTGATGACTTGAAATGGTGTTTCGGAACAGCATCGCCGAATGAGATCCACTGCTTCTTCTGAGTCAGCATCGAAACCGACGAAACCAGACACCGGTCCCATCGGCACCCCGATGTTGAAGTTCGGATTCTTTGACCACCACCGACGAATGTCAGTTTCAGAAGGACGCATCGACTGGAAGGGTTTCCATCGTTTGACCGCAGGGGACTTTCCGCTTTTCTCCTGTCCGAACTGCGGCTCTTCCAGTGGAATTACGCACAATCCGTTTTCGTGAAGCGCTAAGGCACTTTCGAGTTTTGGTGGCCGATGGGGCGATTCCATGTTTTCTCTCATGCTGTGACAGTATGCCTATGCAGGTGACACCGGGCACGTTGCTTAACCAACGACCTGCATAGGCAGTCAGAGCGATATCCGCTCCGACCGCCGGGACTTCGATCGAACTCGCCGACGACTTATTGAACAGGTTTTTGTAAGGGGGAGCCCCGGTCACGGCGGGGCTTTGAGCATTACGCGTTTGTGTTGAGATATGCTTCTCGCAAAAGAGCCATGACCTGTGGAAGTCTGTAATACGGCAGAATGCCTATCTGCCTGAACTGTTCAAGCTCGCCATCTCTGGCGTGAAGAGACGTGAAGACCCCAACGCGATTAGTGCCGGGTTCATCAAATTCCTCAATCATCACTTTGAACGGTTCATCAACAAACGAACCAACAGTCCGACGGCTTTTTGCGGCTATCTCTGACTTCACAAAAATGTATGGTCTGGTCATAAACAAACGGGGTAACGAAATAAAAAGCGTCAAGCTTTGCTGAACCGACCGCATCCTGCACATTGCTTCCAGATCGTTGCCGTTCGCTTCGGACCTATGAACACGAACGTGACAAACGATGAACCGATGTGGCAGACTTGCAATACGAACCAACAGGTTGCTCGCGCGAGGAACCTAAAACGCTTCATAACTGTGTGGGTTATGAAATAGAAAGCGGCGTGGCCGCGTTATCACCCACGACGACTGCCGAGACCGTGACTCTCAGCAGGTCGATCGTGGATAGGCTTAAAGCAAAAAGGAGAGCGGGTGGCAGGAGCCCGCTCAGATCGCCAAAAGGCGAATAGATAGCAGCATCACGCTGCGAGGCGTTCCTGATCTACAGGAACGAATAGAAAGCGGCTGAGCCGCACATCACGCAGGACGCCGAAGGGAGCCTGTCGCCTTCAGCAATAGAGAGCGTGAATCACTATAAGATAGCCACTTTGCCGCCTATTGCAAGCCATTTGCAGGCGGCTTTGCCCCGGCCTTCCTTGAACGTGGTCATAAGCAAAATGTGTTCCAATTGCGGAAGTGCTTCCGCCACCTTGCGTAAACGACTCTCCCGGTCGGCAACAAACAGCACCAATCGATCTTGATCACCATACGCTCGTAGCCGTGGAATCAGCCGCCACATCGGAAGCGTCGATCGATCCATTTCGACGAAATATGTTTCGCCTTCAAACGTGATTTCAGCATCGGGCTTCAACTTTTTATCGACATCGAATCCTCGGCGAATCTCCCATCCATTCAAAAAACGCGGAAGCAAGAATTTCGAAAGAAGCACCTCATGCATCAAATGATTGCCGGATGGCTTCCAAGTCGAAAACACATCAATCGGTCTTCCGTTCGCATTCCATTGAATCGCGTCGAGTTTCAAAACGGACTTTGCCGCAACGAGCCGAAGAACCTTGTTCCTCGCGGTTTCGTAGCTCGGATACCCAAGAGCCATGACCTCTTCAATCGTCGAGGGATTATAAAGCCACTCTACGGTTCGCCTGGTTCGTTCTGCCCATCCTTGTTGTTCACTCGATCCGCCGCGTTCGGTCTCTTCGGCGGTTCCTCCGTGAATGGCTCCTGAAAGAGTGCCTGGCTTTTGATCTCGGTTCTGATTTCCTGCATCCGAAGATCCTGGAGGCTTTTGAATCCCGGAATCTCCGGCAGCTTCTTCACCTTCTCGAACCATACTTTCCCCTGGTCTTTGACCATGCATTCGCCGACTTCCATGCTCATCATCTTGCCCGTCAAAATCGTGACTTGATCACTCACAGAGAAGTAGTGCGGAATCTCCTGCTTCACTTCTTTAAACTTTGAGAGGTATTGAAACCCATCTGTCTTCGACTGCGACTTTCCACTCCGAACACTTTTTGCTCCTCCTATCCCCCGCGTCTCGTCCGAAGAACTTCCCCATCGATGCCCTTGGCCCGACGAAGAATTCTCTGACACCGAATCTTTATTGATCGTCTCCCCGGTTCGTTCATCCTCCGAAAATCCTTCGTTCGTTCCTCGTTTGCTGGATGAACTCCACGTCTCCGTCAGTGAAACATCTTCTGTCTCACCACGGGTCATCGATTCAGTCGGGGCTTTGAAGTAGCCATCGTGGACTTGCCTGAATCGTTCTTCGATCCAATGGACGGCATCCGGATCGAGAACGGGCATCCCCATGAGATAGCCCATGAGTATAGCGGTTTCTTTTGATTGCGGCCGGAAGCAATAGATACGATTGCAGTTCGTCAGTATCTCTTCGAGCGTCTTTTCGTCATCGAAGGACGGAACTTGAACGCTGATCCAGACCTGCAATCCAAACTTCCGCAGTTCCGCGAGCATTCGGCAAAGATACGAATCGACGAGAACCCACGAACTCGCTTCATCGATCACCAGGATCACCGGCTTTTTCACACCTCGCTCTACAGCTCGACACACCTCATGGATTATCGTAATGAACCAGAATCGTGCCGCAGGACGGGAAACCGTCGACGACCCTTCAAAGAAGCACATCTTGCCTTCATCAATCAATTCCCCGAGCGACACCTTGCCTTCCGTTCGACTCAGATAAAGCGGACTTCCGAACGTGCCTTCCACGACACGCTTGGCGGGTAGGAGGGTTTTCAATCGTTCCTGCTTCGTCCAGCCGTTCACTTCAACCGCTCTCTGATATGCTTCATTGTCAGAGCATTCCGCGAGCAATTGCGCGTATCGCCTGTTTGGTCTGTCGGCTTCACCTGGACGAAATGCGTCATTAATCCATGACTCCGGTTTAATCGGTGTCTGGTTAAGCCAAAGGTCGAGGCCGCGGGCGAGACCGTCTTCTATCAATGGCATCTCGTAAACGTTCTGCTGCTGACGCCGCGCAAGCATCGCTTCAATCAGCCGCTGCTTCGTTTCGTCATTCTCGACTTTGCGACGGAAGCCTTCGCCTTCTGACGGTAGACAACGGCGTAATCGAAAGACGCGATCGAAGGACGAAGCCGAATCCCACACGACCTTTTTGCGATGCATGAACCAAAGTCTCTGTACGAGCCGCGTTGCCACGTCGCCGGCGTGAGGGAAGATGCCGACGATCGAATACCGACCTGCCCGTTTCATCAGCTCCGTTTCGAGCAGAGTTGATTTACCGGCACCCGTAGGCCCGCAGATCAGCCAATGACTATTCATCGCCATTTGTATCACCGTAGCCGGCTAGTTTGTAGATTCTCGCAATCTCGCCCTGCAACGTCCTATCCGCCTCTTCAATCACCGACTCCTTTTGGTCATGTGGGAGCGGCAGTGCATTGATCTGTGCAACTCTTTCTGTGTGCCGCTTCAGCAGCGTCTCGACCTCCAATTGCTCAGGCGACAAAGGCTTCATGCTCTTCATCTTCTCTTCATACTTGGCGATTCTAGATTCGAACTCCATCACGACTGCCTGATGCTTCGCCCGCTCTTTTTCAACTTGATAAGCGATATTTCCGACCGCTATGTTCCCCGCCTCTACGGCTTTCCGAACTTCCTCGGCCCGCAGTTTCCGCTCTGATTCTCTAACGCTTTCCAGAGACTGAAAATGCGCCTGAACTTTCCGATCGATCTTTTCCTCTGTTGTCACCCAATTCAGGTAGTACAAAATGATCGCAGCAGCCATCCCAAACAGCACGTACCCCAACTCAAGAAAAGAGCCTTTCCAAAACAGCACACTTGCGGCTGAAAGGAGAATTATCGATCCAATAAGAGGCAAGGGAAACTGAAGCCCGACATGCTCCTTTTGAACGTTCAATGAACGTCGAATCTGACGTCCGACGAGGAATAGGATCAGCAATCCAAATAGGCCGAGCCCGACTGCATTACCAACTCCGTACCAATCCCGATTGTGAATTTCCCATGGTGCCCACACGACAGCTCGTGACTCTGCGATTTCCTTTAATTGTTGCGACTCGTCTCTAAGTTTCTCTGCTGCTGCTCGCTCCTGCTTCGCAACCTCTAGCGATGCAAACGCTTCTGTTCGTCCATTACGGGCAGCCGCCATTTCTGCCTCGTGGCTTTTCTTTAGACTTTCAGCTTCTGCAAGTTTCGCATTACACGCGTCAACGGTGGCCCGTGCTCTCGTCAAAAGCCCCTGGGCTCTCTCGGTACGAGTTTCCGCTTCGGCTATTGCCGCGTTACGTTCCGCGATCGCCTTGTCCCTCTCACGTGTCGCGTCCTCCAGGACGGTCCGGACGTGCAGCAATTCCGTTTCGAGTTCGTAATAGGTGAGTTTCTTCTGCACCGGAACGCCCCCAGTTGAAATGAAGTCACCCCGCTTTGTAGCTATCTCAGAGACCCAAAGCAACAACTGCCAAAAAAATGTTGGCTTCTCGTAACACTGTTCCGACCACGACGATTAGTAAAAACCCCCTACCTTCCATGGCAGGGGGAACGCTCATCCATGAGCGGCAAAGCTAGTCCTTCGAGCGTTTCGGCTGGTGCTCGATCATAAAATCGATCGCCTGCTGAATCGCATATTGAAGGACGAAGAGATCCATCAGCCGGAACACCGGCTTCTTTTCGAAGTCTCCATCCTTCTTGTAGCTCCGCGTCGCAGAGCAAGAGAAGCCGATCCGTGTTTCGCCGTTGTGCTGGTACTCGTTTTGCCAGACGGCAACTTCGATTCTTCCGCCCGGCGAGCCAGGCAGATTCCAGCTTTGAAGGGGACGTTTCTTGCCTTCAGCTTCATCGAACACATCGGGTTCAAAATCGGTACTCACGTGAGGACTCCTCGGGGCTATGAAAGACCAGCTGGTGACTGAGGAACATCCTCAGTCGACCCGAGGCTAGTCCCATGAACCCGCACGCGCCCATGAAATCCGATTGACAGAATCCGCTTCTATGTCGAACGCCCACCGACGGGTGAAGACGGTTTCAAAACGAACAGAGGCCCCTTTCCTCTGCCTGTTCGTCTCATGGGTATGAAAACGTCGAGGTTCAGTCGGGGGCCAATGGTGCGCTGCACAGAGTTGTTATTGCCGGGTGCTTCGCCGTACAAGCTCCATCGCGGAGCCATCTGGTGAATGGTTTCAAACCAACCGCTTTCGCGACGGAGGAGAACCATTTTGAGTCTTGAGCTGGCACAGTACACCGCTCTTGCGGGCCGGCCTCGGCAGCACGGCTTTACTCTAGCAGCTCTTGGACTTCACCTGAGCGATTCAGCCACTGGCCTTCATGCCAAACAAGGAACGGACGGCGGACCTTACTTCGATCCTTCAGCACTTCATTGATCGCCGTCATCAACCGTTGCTTGTTGTATGCACCGCTGCACTTCAGGAGCACATAGAACGGGTGTGCACGTTGCTCGTACAGCACGACGTATGGCGTGAGCTTGCGAATCCACTGCTCGACAGTCAGATCAGAGATTTGCATCTCGCCAAAATACAGATGCGTCTTCGATCCCTTCCGAAGGTCAATGAAGAAGTCTGACCGAAGCCCTGCGGCCATCGATTCTTTCTCCCAGAAGAATGTGCTCCAGCCTTTCGCGTGTCCTTCCAGGATCACATCGATGAGCATGTCGTTGGTTTCCCTGACATGCGGTTGCACAACGCTTGAGCGGACCAGGTGGAGCCGTCGCTGAATTTGCAGCGTTCTCCGAGCTGAGTTTAGCGGGTGCTTCCAGCTCTGAGACAGCCTCACAATTTGGGCCGGGCTCATCCCCGCCCTGAAGCATTTCCTAATAGCCTCATCCCGGGCTTCGCGATCGGCACGCGGGATTGTTGGCTTGCCAGCGCCATTCCTTTGCGATTCACGAAGTCGCCCCGAATCTACTTGCGCGGTAGCCCTATCCGTAGTGTCATTGCTCACAGATGTCAGAATACCGCAACGAAGACCGGCCGCGCGAGTGGTTGAGCGAGGAAGAATTCAAAGCTCGCTACAAACGCGATGACTGGAAAGTGCTTCGGTCCCAAGCAATGAAACGCGACGGCTATGCCTGCACTGTGTGCGGCAAAGGCGGGAAGCTGGATGTCCACCACACGCCCGAAGCCTACGCGATGTTTGGCCATGAACGCCTTGAAGACCTGGTGACGCTCTGTAAAAAGCATCATCCAAAAGGACGCTACTCGAAATTCGAGATCAAGCAGGACCGTGAGGCCTATCTCGAATTAAAGATCGCTTGGACGATCATTGTGTTTCTCTGGCGATGGACAGTGAAGGGACTGAAGCTAGGATGGCAAATCTCGATCATCCTTTGCTTTTTAGGCGTCTATTCCTTCATCTTCGTAGTTACTCTGCCAATGATGATCCTCATCGCTATAAAGGCCACAAAAAAGTTCTTCACCGAGACCTTTTGGGAGATGATTGCTAAGGTCCTGCGATCTTAGCGATCCTCCCGCGTGTCGTGTTCGAATCGGTAGTCCTCATCGTAATCTGGAGGACGACCACCTCGGGCATCCAGTCTTGCTCTACGACGTAGGCGTTTGAATTGTGAATCGGCAGCACGCTTCGCCTTCACTCCTTTGATTCTTGCAGCTCCGATTCTTTTTTGCTTTGCCTTCTTCGCCCACTTCGCTTTGATGAATCGATCTGAACGATAGGGCTCTTTGTCTGCCTTCGCTTTCTTCTTCGCGGCTTCTTCAGGCGTGATCCACATGTTCGAGCGGAACTTCAAAGAACAGCGTGCCGGTCATCGGGTCACGTTGCATGTTTGAAATCGGTCCCTCAAAGCCGTACTGATCTTTCAATGCCTTTTCGAGAATCGCCTGTTCTTGTTCTGTGACGCGGAGCATGGTGAAAGGATAGCAGGTCAGGCCCGCATGGCCTTTCTGCGGACAACGATCCGTGTGGCTTTCCAAAGTGGATAACCTTCGACGCAAAGCTTGTGAACCAATGCGTGACAGTCCTCGCACAGCCAACACATATGTTGCAGGTTCTCACGTCCCAGTGTTTTATATGATCGATGATGCAGTGCCAGATGTTCAATGCTGCCACATGATTCGCAGCACTTCTTTCGTTTGCTCTCCCGTGCCATTCTCTCGCGGGTGGCTTTCCATTCAGGAGAATCTAAATACTCTCGCAGCGTCCGCATCCCGATGGATCGAAGAAATCGACCAAGAGCCTCAACTTCGGACATCCCGAGCGTCTTGCCCTTTACGAGCGGCACACGCTTCATTCGTTCGGACAAGGCCTTGAACTTCTTTGCCCTCCGTGCGATTCGTCTTTGCCGGATCTGCGGTCGAGTGAGGTTTATAGAGTGAGGTGGGAACTACGATTGCTTTTGGCGGAGGAGAAGACAGGAAGTCCCTCCGTCAGTGAAGACGGTTGAAATTCAATTCAACAGAGCGAAAGCGACAGTTTGAAGGACTTCTTGCCTTCGGCGTATGGAGCCAGACAATCAATTCAGCTTTTCGAGCTTGCTGCTGAATAAGTCTCCCTTGCGGGACAGGACGGGGAGAAGAGAAGTTGCAAGAGGTCGCCCAGGTCTGCCTTAACTACTTCTAGCCTCCTTTCGGAGTACCGACCATTTCTCTTCTTCTGGGATCTTCAGAGTGCTCAGTGCTGGTGGCAAGGTTTGACTTGCAGAGAACTGGTAACGTCATCAGTTCTACAATCTACGCCCCGACCGTCGATGGCAAAACTTTGTCGGCTCACAGACCGCCACACCAGCAACGAACACTCTGTTTTGTCGCCTTACCTACTGCCCCAACGGATTCTCACCGCACGGAGACAGGGTATCGGCACTCTGTTGAGAAGGAACTGATCAAGGCCCGCGACCGAAATAATCCAGAAGGACTTTGACTGGCTTCGATTCACGGTGTGTTGTATTCTGTGTCCGTGATGTAGCAATCGCACTCTGCCTGAGATTCCACAAGAATCAAGGGCAGTTTTCTTATGGGAGAATGCCGAGATGGAAGAATCATTTGAAGGTGCTGTGAAACAAGCGTTCATAGAGGCAAACGTTGGCCGTGATTGCGACTTTGAGTTTGAGATCGGCTCAGTTGCCGTCGGCACCGTGAAGATCGCTCAATGCATAGTTAGGTACGTGAAGGGCAATGAGTACCTGCGTCTCGACATTCTGTTTAGAAGACTGAATGAGTACGGGGAGATAAAGCTTATTGAGTACCGAGGACGCGACGATCGAGACGTACCTCAAATTATCGTTGAGTACAGATTCCATGACGAACCTCATCAGCTTATTTACGTTTTTCCCGATCCCACGGGTGAATCTGAATAGCGCGAAAGCACAAAGGGCAATCGCCGCAATACGAAGTTAGATGATCGCGTCGAAGGCACCGAGAAGCTTCATCAGTGCATGACGTTGTTCTGCTGTAATCTCTCCAACATCCAGCGAGTAATCGAGACTCCGCACCACATCGTTTCGAATGGACGCTTTGTCCTGCGGGTCAGTCTCCGGATCGTCGATCCACTTCCGACATCTTTTCACTTGCGGTTCGAGGTGCCGATAATGGTCAATTGAGTTCCCCATCAGAAAGCGGGAAAGGTGGTCTTCGCGGCCCGTCGGCAAATTCACCAAGCCCGAAGAGCCGGTCGAACTTCTCGCGAAACTCAGCTGACAGCACATCCAATACAGCCTTCTGCGTTCGCGTCAGCCCAATTTCTTTGTCGTGGCGATTAAGTTCTTCAATCAAGCGGTCCTGTTCGAAGACGCTTTCGGAGAATTCGAGTTTCTTCAGCGTTGCGTCGGCCTGATCTTGGAGCGAGAATCTTTTCAACGCACCTAGCGTACGCCCGTCTGCTGAACCTCGGCAAGGAATGTCTTGATGGTCGGACGGTCGAGTATCCCGGCCAGAATCACAATCAGCGTACAGAACAGCACGCAAAGATACGGCCCTTGGAGGGGGCGGCGTTTAGAAAGCATCGGAGCTAGTTCTTAAAGACGTGGTCGTAGTTTCCGGCTGCGGAGACGTACGAAATCAACGAACCGACCAGAGTTTCCAGAATTGGAACAGCACCTTGCGTGAAGTAGGTGACGCCTACGTTGATCGCGAGGCAGATGCCGCCGACCAGGAGACGAAGACCAACTGTGTTCCCCTTGTCTATGGGAAACCAAGGCGCGATTTTTAGGATCTGCGCCACAAAGGACGAAACAATGCCGACCGTGACGGTCTGGCCAGCGAAGACTGCGACTTCCATAAGGAGAGGTTGGAAAGTGACTACTTCATAGTAGCGTTCCGCGATGATTTTCCAGCCCTTTCCTTCTTAGGCGTCAAGCTGAGTTCAACGTGCTTCCAAATCGACTTTCGTACACGCTTCGATGGAATAACTGACCCGACGAGGCGGATCAGGGCTTTCATTTCTCTTCTTCGATGAGGACTTCGAGTCGATCTTCTTTGCGTTCGAGCTGTCGCAGGCGAGCATCTTCCGTCGGCGTTCGCTGACGGCTCAGATATCGCGCAATTGCCTTCACGACCTGTGCGAGCTGCACTTTGAACGGCAGCGGCTGAGATGGCTTTGTGCCCGTCATCGATTCCATGAGATACACGAGATCCACGCCCGGGCAGGAGGTACTCTTCGCCTGGCGATGAAGAATGACCTTTTCAAGCGGGATGCCGTGTTTTGCACGAAGCTCGTCGACCAATTCGCGAAGTGACTGGAGCTGTTCCAGCGATACAGCTTCCTTGGTGAAGTCGCCGGCAAGACAAATTCCGATGCCTCGGCGGTTCATGTCCCAATATGGGGGCCACATGCTGACTGTGTGCGATCCGGTTTCATCATCCTCACGAGCAATGCAGACATGACCGTTCTTCTCAATCACATAGTGGTATCCCACATAGAACCCACGGTGACTCAAGGGAAAGCCTTGCCGCTTGTGATATGCGTTAATCGATGAGAACTGATCGATCCGCTGAGTACTGGCCGAATGATGGAGGACAATGTATTCGCAGGAGTTCATGCACCAATAGTATCACTCTTCGTTTTTGCCGCAGGATCCATGCTTGCAGGAACCGGGATAACTGAGGAAACAGCGGGAGGAGCGATCGAAAGCTTACGTTGAACGCCCAGGGCAATCAGATCAAGGCCTTGCGTTCCGAGGTAGCCGATGATGCCCGCGGCAATGTTCTGCCACGTCGGGTCAGGCGTGACTGTGCTCATCAGTAGCGCACCTATCAAGCCCGCAAACCCGGAAATGACCATGTTGGCTACGAGCATCGCCACGAATCGACGTCTGGAGATATTCTCGGGAGAACGCAGCATCCCGCCGATGAACTTGACCGCGCCGCCTGCACCGGCAAGAAATGCCCAGAGAAGCATCTTCTCAATGAAAGTCGGTTCACCGTTCATAAAGGCGTGGAGGGCATGTGCTCGCGAACATCATACCAGTAGCCCTTTGATCAGCCGTTGACGAACGCCTCCAACTCTTGTCCGAAGTTCGATGACTGCTGCTCGACCTCCACGGACACCTTGTCGCCTTGATAGGTCAGAGCCACAATCTGCATGTTCGGGCTGAAAAGCGTGCTGCCGCGTTTCACGTTGAGAATTGCGCACGTATCCCCGACCTTGATCGATTCCAGATCGTATTTGTCATTGACCACGAATTGAACCGCGACCTTCGCGTCTTTGCCGTCTGCCAAAGCTTTGTTGCCCCGCTGATCCGCCGCACCGACGCTCGTCAGGCTCGATTCGTTGATGATCGACGTGCGTTTACCGGTCGGCGGGCTTCCTGTGCCGTACTGAGCTTGGCTGGCTGCATCGGCGTAGTTTGTCTGTGTTCCGCCGCTTCGACGGACAAAGACGTTATTGACCACGCTTTCGGAGTTCTTATTGATCCGGAGCGAATCGACATTTCCCCCGATCGTGAAGAGATGCGTCGGAGTACTCGGCTTGGCCTTCAGCCAGTAGAGGCCGTTTTCGTCAACTTTCCACCACCAGCCCTCGCCCGCCAGGTTCCCCGTGTCTTTCAGGGCATCGAACCACTTCTTGTCCGTAAAGGTGATCGACACGCTCGATCCGACTGCGTCCGTCGAGTCATTCGTGTAGGAGACGAGCGCCCCGCCATACATCGAGTTGAAATGGTCCAGTATGGCCCGGGCAATCGTTTCCGGGTCTTGGGTCGCATGGGCGACCGCAAAGGTGCTGCTGCCATTCATGTAGTGCGAAAAGGAGAGCAAGCTCGCAAGGCCGAGGCATGTAAACCGGACCCCTTCGGTTCCGCCCGATTCCAGGTATGGCTCATATCGAGAAATGAACCCACGGTAGATACGTCGACCACGAGGGTTCGCCGCATCCACGGCGTAGATGTCGACGATATTCATGTAGTCGACAAGGTTTCCCTCATCGAAGTCATCAAACGGGAGGTCGAGGTCGAGAACACATTCCCCGAGGCCAGCATTTATCCGCGACGTGAATTGTGGATCGGATTTGAGAAGTGAATACGGAATCGTGCGAATCTTCGTGACCCCGTCCTGGCCAAAGACTTGGACGTTGAACGTTTTCTCCATGCGTTAGTTGATGTCACGGAGCTTCACGATTCCCAAGTACGCGAGGTCACAGTAGTTCGCGACGTCAGACACTGAGAACGTCACCGTGACGCGGATTACGTTCGTCGTCGTCGTGTCGACGCTTACTTCTGCAAGCGACCCACGGTTATCGTAGGTCGACGAGAAGTAGTCCTTGGTCGAGGCCCCCTCATACCGCATACGGCCAATTGCGAACAGCTTTCCGGATGCTCCAGGCGTTTTGCATACCGCATCAGCTTCGATTCTCCATGCCTGGTTATCGACATTGTCCGTCATTGTCGGCGCAAATGCCACGATGTTCTGTCCGCCAATCTGGACTTGCAGGGTCATTGTTCCGGCACCGCTGGCCTTGGATCGCGTCTTTCCATAGGCCAAGATCTGAATGCGATCGCCTTCCGAGAGAAAGAAATTCGCCGGACAGGTGAACGTCTTCGTAAATGCGGTAAGGCTGCTCGTGCTTTGAACGGAGTCATCGTTGGCGGCTCCGACTGTGTATCCGTCCGTATTTGAATAAATGACGTCTACATCCTCCTGAACAATCGTCGATTGATTCGCGATCGGACTGAGCATCTGAAAGTTTGTGCCATCGTACTGGACGACTACGATCTGGCCGTTCTCGATATCGCCGGACGCGAGGTTCGTCGCACCGTCGCTTTTCTTGATCGTCTTCGCGCCGAGCGTGTTTACGTTCAAGGTCGCTGAGCCAGTGTTTGAGAAGTTTGCCTTAAAACGAAAGAGTTGCTTATCCGCGTAGGCCAGCGGAACGGGTGTCACCGTGATCGCGTAAGCGTTCGATGAGCCGGTTGCCGTCGCCGCATTTGTTTCGCCGCTTTCGATGCTGTCGATGGCTGCCTCGGCCGCATCTAGGTTTGTGTTCAGCGTATTCTCCGCAATGCCGAAATCCGCCAATGCCTTGATAATCTCCTCAATCGACTTACTCGCAACGTTGAGTCGCACGTAATTCCCCGTGAGGAACGATTGTGCAGACGAGCCGTCATATCCGCGACCACCCGTGGCGACTGTCAAAGTGTCACTTGAACGGTTGATGACCAGTGCCTTCTCTCTCTTCGTGATGTTCTCGCCGTTCACGTCACCATCGTCGAAATAGACGACGAATTCGTCGACACGCCATTCGTCTCCGGACTGCCAGATATTGTCCGAGCCGTTACGCAACCGAGTCGTCGTGATGCTGTTCGCACCAGTCGTCAATACGATCGCCCAGCTTCCATCCGTTACGTTGCGGATAATCTTGTACTGCGCAACCGAGCCCAGATCGCCAGTATCGTTCAGCGTCGTTTCATCGCCAGTTGAAGAGGCCGTGCCGCGATACGGCTGTGGGAACAAGGCTCCTTGGCCGGAACCCAGCGGAATGCTCGTCACAGAGTTATTGATGCCCGAAGCCAATTGGCCTTGAGCGTTGTCTTTTGTGGCGAAAAGAAGAGGCGTCGGCATTCAGACGCAGTGTATCACAGGTATCGGTTCCTGAACTTCACCGTGGTTGTAATGCTGAATGAGGCTCCGGTCACGGTGATCGATAGAAGGTTGCCGCCGACGTCGAGCGTCGGAAGTGAACCTTCAAACAGCACTGGCTCACCGTTCAAGGTGACTTCCGTCGCCTCAGAGTCGAAGATGATCACGTCGCCAGCCACCAAGTCGCCAGTGAATTGCACCTCCTCGCCAGTTGTCAGGTTTTTGAAGTTCGCGGCCGTCACACTGCTTGCGGAGTCGAAGTTGAGGTACACAATCGGCAAAGCCTCAATTGTCCCAAGGTTCTGCACGTCCTGATTGAATGGGGACGTACCGATCGACGTGTCGACCGCTGTATAGTCGATGTCTTGGCCGAACGGCGTTTTACACTCGAATCGGGCGACAAACGGACAGAATGTGATGTGGTAGCCTTCGCGATTGCTGAACAGCTCATCGTGATTGACCAGCGTAGCGATAAAACGTCGCGTCACCCCATGCCGGGTGATGTCCAGATTGCCCTCGCGCCTGCGCAGGGCCGCGCGCACGATGTCAAGATTGGCGTCCAGAGTGGCCGCGTCCGTCCCGCGGACGATTCCCCGGACCTCGATCGTCTTATTCCGGAAGTAATCGGCCGTCAGATATTGCCCGTCAGCTCGTGGCGTCGGTCCGCCGACCAGGTCACGAGTCGGTCCACTATCTATGAGATTCGAGCAATGGACGATTATCCCGTCGCTTAGGGAGAAGCCGTCAAAGACCACGAGGTCACCGGAACCCGGCGTGCTTGAGTCGAGAAGCGTTCCAAAGAGTCCGGAGCCGTAGGGGAAGGGACCAAAGAGGGGGCTCATGCTGCTTGAAGGGAACGAAGTTGGATCATACGGGCGATCTTCTCGATGAACCGATCTTCGTCGGCTTCATTGTGGACGTGTACCTCTCCGATTTGAATCGACACACCCCCGCCCATCTTACGCGACTCCTCTGCGGTTCGGACCTTCGTACCGTATGGCAGTTCGAGAAGCTCGGCGCCGCTTTCGCCCGCAAGCGTGTGGCTCTCTGTCACCAGTCCACCGGACGCACGCGCCTTGGCCTTCTCCGTAGCAGTACCGCCGCCCGTGACTTGCGGACGCGATTTCATCAGCGCATCGAACTCACTGACCTTCTTTTTCAGATCTTCAAGGCTCGTTTTTACAATCTCCAGCGTTTCAGTCGTGACCTTCGATACGTCTGTCAGGTTGGCGACCCATGTTTCATGGAAATCGATCAATGCTGTCTTTGTCTCAGCCATTTCCGACCGCTGACGCTGGTACGACGCCTGTTCATCGCGCGACTTCTGATTGAGCTTGTCCTGCTCTTCCTGAAGCTGCTTCAAACGCAGATCATGATCCTCTTTCAGCTCGCCACGCCGCTGCTCTAAGTCGGAGAACCGTCGTTCGGAATCCGACATGGCTCCACGGGTTTCCGCCAGTCCCGTTACGCCCGAGGAGGCCTTCTCCTGCATACGCGCGAGAGCTTCACGTTCCTTTGCGAGTTTAGCCGTCTCGTCCTCAATGTCGGCAGTCAATGACATCTCGACACCGAGTCCTTGGTTCACTTGGCTTTCACGCTGCCGGTTCAGCTCCTTCAAGCTCTTCTCCAGATCAGCTACCTTCTCCTTCTGATCGTTAAGGATGTCGGCCTGCGACTGATCGATCCCGGCGGTGTTCCGGCCGAAGTCCTTTTCAAGGTCAGCCATCGCCTTCTTCGTGTCATCAATCTCTTTCCGAATGTCAGCCATCTTCTCCTTGTGACTATTGCTCATCTCGGAAAGGGAGCGGTCGACCTCGGCACGAGCGGCCCAGTATTCACCAACAAGGTCGTTGACACCGTCCTGTACCTTCTTCAGTTCATCTTCCGCATCCTTTCCGGCTTTCTTGGTCCCACCCCCGAGGGTCCCCATGAACCTCTTCCATTCTTCATCGCCCTTCTTGGCACCCTTGCCGGCTTCATTAGCGGCAGCCCCCATGCGTTTGAGTTCGGCATCGGAAAGATCGGTCGCGTTACGGCCGCCAAGCAACGAGGTCTTGGTGTAACTCTTTATGCCCACATTTTCAAAGCCCGTAAGCTGTGCCGCTTTAATCACCAGGGCCGACATATCACTGAACACCCCGCGGACCTGTTCGCCGAGCGTCCCGAGAATGAATGTGGTTCCAGTGAGGAAGTTATTGATCACTTCGAGTCCGAAAGCCGTAGCGGGCAACGCAGGCTTGCCGAGTTCCTCGAATACATCATGTACACGGGCCTTCATCTCTTTCCATTCATCATTCACAGAGCCCGTTGCTCGCGCGGCTCCCTCCTGGATTTTCTTGGTGTTATCCATGAGAAAGTTGTAGCGGAGCATCATCTGTTGGGCTTCGTTCAGCTCGCCCACCTGCACTTTCCATCCACGCGCAAGCGCGTAGGCTTCCAAAGTGTCATCACGCATCACTACGCCGAGTGCCGCAAGCTGCTTTGTTTGGCCGAGCAGTCCCGTGCGCAATGCTTCGAGTGCTTGATCGTCGGAAAGCGTGGTGTAGAACTTACCGAAGTCGACTGCGAGCCGGGAAATGTCTTGGCTCATCTTCTCGACTTCCGCACCAGGGATGCGGAGTGATTGCCCGAGCGTGGCGATCGTGGTCTGGTAGCCCAGAATGTCGCCGGCAGAGCGGTTCATCGCCGTAGCGAGCTTCTCCGCCTCGGCTGACATCTTCGGAAACGAGTCACCGAAGATCACGCTAGCCCGACGTTCCAAACCTTCAAGATTGGATGCAGCGACAATGGATTCCTTCGCGACATACGCGATGCCGGCCGCGGCACCAGCGAAAGTTGCAAACTTCGCAATCCGCGAGCCGCCAAGCAACTCACTGAGGCCGCCCGACTTGGAATTGAGATTCTTCGCGGACTTTTCAATGTCCTGAAGTGACGTCTGAACTTTCTTCAGCTCTCGCGAAGCTTCATCTTTGCCGACGACTTTGATGATGGCGACGGCTTCAGACACTGAATCATTGGGAAATCGACCTTATTCTAGCAGCTTCTTCCTCAATCCTGAGAAACTCGACCCATAGGTCAAACCTCTCCTCGGGTAGCGATCCCAATGCTTCCGGAAAGCATCCCATTGCACGACAAAGTTTGAACTCGGTGTATTCCATTGGCTCAGCCGGAACCTCGCCGATTGTGGAGAGCAGCCGACCGCGAACGGCCTCAGCTATTTTTTTTTCCTTTCTCGGGGTCTCCCTTGCGTAGTTCCGTGACCGCCTCTTCCAATTTGGCGAAGTCTTTTTGAGGCAGTTCATTGAGCCATGCGTCGGAGTAGGCGACCTCTTTGCCGTCCTTCTCTATCTTCTCGATCACCAAAGACATGACGCTTTCGTATTGGAACTCCATCTGCGTCGCTGGTACCTCCTTCACGAAATCACCCGTCTCGGCATCTTGCTTCCAGACGACTCCCTTGTTTACCGCTTCATAGAGAGCCTTGTGCATCGCATGCGTGAAGACGGTCTTGAACTGAACCTTCTCGCCCGTGGAAAGAGTGACGATCATTCGGGGCGTAGCGTATGCCCTGTTAGGCTAATCCGTCAAACGTTTCTAGTACGTCGTTACCTTCGTGTTGATGAGTAGGGCCTCGGCAGTCATCGCGCGCGTGAGGTCGTATTCGGCCGTAAATCGAAGTGTCGCCTTGACCAGCTCGCCATTGCCGGTCGTGCGGGTGAATTCGCGGAAGCCGACGCTTGGAAGATCGATTTGAAGCGTTGGATTGGCCGAGCTGCCGATCGTAATCCCCGTGTTCGCGATCGTGAGGCGCATTGCCTGCTTCGTTGAGTCGATAACCAGGTCGCGTTGCGTGATAGCGTTGTAGAGAAAGGTGATCTCGCCGCTGATTTCTCCAAATTCCTTATTGTGGAAGGAATCCACATCGGTCGTGCCGAAAGACTGGTAACTCTCAAGGTTCTTATTGAAGCTGATTTTGAAGCGTTCTACGGCCATGACCGAGGCAGCATCCAGGCCTGTGAAGGCGGAAGCCATCTTGAACCCCGCATGTTTCGCCATGAGCGGGTTCTGGGCGGTGAACGTCGGCGTCTGGGCTGAGGTGCTAGCGAGCTTCTTCCCCATGAACTTCGCGGAGAACTTCGTGAAGTTTCCAACGACGCACTCCAGCTCAAAGGAATCCAGCGCACAGAAGAGCGAGCGATCATCACTGACAGGATCCGAGCCGTAAATCGAGTACGTGACTGGAGTATTCGAATTTAAACGGCGGAAAACGTGATGACGAACAGCCGCCGGAGACTGGATCGTGCCACCGGTAGCCGTTGCACCGGACGTGCCGCCGGTAAGCAAGAGGCTGCCAGCAAACGTTCCTGAAGTGACTGAAACGTATAGGGCTTTTGCAGAACCACCGGCATCCAATCTGCGGAGAACACCAACCGCCCCGGAGGTTGTCTCGGTTACATTTTCCCCTTCGACGAAGGTACCAGTGATTGAACCCGGAATCGGAATCTTGACCGTTGGCCAAGTCTGGCCAAAAAGAGCATTGAGGATATGGCCGATGAAGTTATCGCGGACGTTGCCTTCGAACACGACCTCAGTCATGTTCTTTACGTTCTCGACTCCGCGAATCGCGTCGATGACGCCATATGCTCCTTCGTCTGCTGCCGTTTCAACAACAGGGCGAAACACGCCGGAAATCTTTGGAAGCCAGTCGGTCGCAACTACGCCAGTACCCGCGACGGATTCTTTTCCAAGCCCAATCGATTGCCGACGTCCAATGTGCTCGTTTGCTATGAGTTAGTGGGGGAAAGGCTTTCTTTGATCTTTGCGGCCACGGCATCCGCTTCCTTTTGATTCTTGGCTTGGATCGTGATCCCATCGCCAATTGTCGGATAGTTGAAAGCGACCAGCTCGGCAACAGGCTCCTCTTTCGGAGACTTGTCGGCCGACGATTCTGATTTGCGGGACATTATATGGGATGTGTGCGGCTATCGTAGCACAGAGGGTCAAGTGCTGACGAGCGTCTTCACTTTGAGGATGATTGGGAGATACGTGGCCACGCCCTGAGCGCTCTCCTCATAGCGAACCACGGACGTTTCAATGCTGGTCTGTTCAACAATTCCACCCAGCATCCATTCGGTCGCGAGCTTGTCGAGAACGGCATCAACTGCATCCTGAAACTCGCCTTCCGATGCGGACTTGCCGACTCCGTTTATTTGAATGGCCATGACGACATCAATGCTGAACGTGTAAACCCGATAATTCTGGAACGTATCCTCATCGGTTTTCTGTTCTTCGATCCCAATCAGGTAGAACCGAGCAGCCGGGAAGCCGGTAAATGAGGCCGTGCGGCCTGTCAGAACGCCGCCTTTGAGTTCGGAAACCGCCGCGAGGCGGGTTGAGAGAGCCGATCTGATCGAGGCGATGCTCGCGTTAGGCATTCAAAGCAGTTTGGAATTCGTCGTTTGCCATCGTACCGATCTTTTCCGTTGCTCCCAACTCAAGAGCAAAGTCGAAGAATGGTCGTTCAGGCACGACGCCCGTGCCGTCATGGACGTACGAGGCGTATTGGACCGGAGCGTAGACCTCGGCAGCCACAGCGGACACTCTACGAGCCTGAATGCTCTGTCGAAGTCGACCAGAATCAACCGGGATACCCTTGGCCCCGTATCCCGTGGTCTTGGCAGACACCGCGGGCATCTTCTTCGTTTCATCGCGCCAAATCTGTGCACCGCGATCCACCACACGCGCGATTGCACGGTCATAGCGGCCGGGATCGAGCATCGAGGCGATCTTGTCGAAGCCTGTGAGTTCGAGCGTCACACTCACGAGGCGTCTTTGGAAATGACGGCCCGCTTATGAGCCAAACCGCCAAATTGAGCGGAGAAGATCTGTTCGACGAAGTAGGTTACGCCATCGATCACCAGCTTGTCCGTCACGCGGATATCAGCCGAAGCATCGGCGTACAGCTCATGCGGATCGAGATAGACGTTCCCGAGCAGTGCATGCTGTCTGCGATCGAGCGGCAAGAACGCCGCGTCAATCGTTGCACTCGCGGAGACGGGATAGACCTTGTCTCCCGTGCTCGGTAAATGATAGACCGCCACACTCTTCCGAATCTGACGAGGGAATGGTGCCACGCCCTACAAGATGGGACGCGAATATGACGCCAGCAGCGAGGAGACCATTTCCTTCTCCTTCGCGGTGTTGAAGGTTCTGGACCAGGTGCCAATGGACTCGCTTTGAAGATTGCTCGTGTCGTTGTAGCCCTGCTCGCATAACTCCAAGCACAGAGCTTCAAGATCATCCGGCACGTACGGTTGAGCACTGCCGACCTGATAACCTGCGGTGCATTTGAAGCGGTAGTTCCGCTGACCTGGCGTGAAGCGCCCATGAAGTAGTCGGATCACACCATTTGTGTAATCGACGATGTAGTCATCCCATTCGACGAGGGTTGCGGTGTCCCACAACTCGCCGCCTGAGACCGTGGAACCGCGGGCAGAGAGAACTGCAAGCTCAACGACCAGTGCATTCGGATTCGATCCGCTGAACTTCTGAATCGGGTACTGATGCAAATAGAATTCGCCTTGCCCCATTTCCGAAATGATCGTGTGACCACCTTTGTTCTTGGTGGTGCCATCGAAATAGATGTAGTCCTCGGCGGCAACGCCGGTCGTCGCGTGCGTACCGCTATTGCCGTTGTAGTTGCGGGCTTTGAGTTTGCGGCCCGTCTCGGATTGGATCCACTTAGAGACGCGATTGATGACGCGTTCGAGGGCACTGTCCTCTGCACTCGTCGTGATTCCGAGCGTCTCTTTCAGATTCGCCAATGTGGTCAAAGCGTCCGCATTCAAGGCCATTCGCGGATCAGCTTACCACAGAAAGAGCGAGGCCCATCCGGAACCCCGCTCGATCTGATTTTCCCGTAGTCCTATGACTATTCGCCGAGGTTGTCTTCCACACGAACAGTGATGCGAGCTTTGAAAGAAGCGTTTGGAGTGCCGCGCGGAGTGTACTTGATGAACTGATTTCCCTGCCAGTTCGCCGTGCCGGTCGTGTAGCTAGATACGCAGCCCGACGATGTACAAGTGTCATTGATCAGCGTCGATCCAGAACCGTCGTCGAAGCAGCTTCGAACGAAACCGATGTCGCCACCCATGGCGTTCGGGTTCGAAATGTTGAAGTAGTCGAGTCTCAATATGATTCCCGAGTTGGCTCCGCCAATGGTTCCACCTGTTCCGAAGCCGACGTTGTACAGCGGATTCGCCAGACACGCACCATAGAACTTGCCGCCTGCCTTTCCGTCTTGACCTGTCGTCTTGACGGTCCCACCGCTTGCAGTGACGTATGCAGTCATTGGCAGATCATGGATCACGACCTGTGTGGCACTTGGAAGATTTCCGGGCGTGAAGTTTCTCGACGTCAGAGCATTCCCGACGATCGTTCCAGTTGTTCCGCCGACCCCTGCGATCAGGAATGCGACGACTGCGATTACTTTCTTGGACCAAGGCGTTGTAGCCATATGAATTGTGAGAAGAATGAAGTGAACTCAGGATAGCACACGCTACTTTTTCGCGCGAGAAACGCGACTCTTAGCGAGCTTTGAGGCTTTAGGTCCGCGAACCTCCGCAGCGTGACCTTGGGTGGTCTGGCGGACGGGCTTCAGCAATCCCGGTTCATTGTGCATGTAGTTCGCTGCCACATCTTCCGGCAGCTCGATGATTTCGCCAGGCTCGGGCTTTCTGCCGAGCTGAGGAAACCACCATGATTTTCCGACTTGGTACTGGGCCATAAAGAGCTTGGGAAGTGATAGAAGGCTCACGGGCAGCCCCGCGATGGGGGCTGCTTCGTCAACCTACGATTAGGCTGCGAGTTTCAAGATCGAGAGAGCGTTCGGGTCGACCACCACGCTATCGAAGAACTCGATGACGCGGACGGAAGCCTGAGCGGTTTCACCGAGGCTGACTGGGGAGCCGCCATCGTCGATCGTAGCTTGATCGAGGATATCAACACGGAAGCCAGGCTCGAATCCGCACCAGACGTGTCCGAGGTTACCGAAGATCCCCACCTTGTCATCCAAGGCAAGTGCCGGCGAGATTCCGTCCGGAAGGCTGAGCACACGCTGTGCGCTGTAGCCGAAGATCTTCTTCTGGTTGCGAAGCTCGCGGGATTCGTCGAGGTAAACTCCCGTCGTGTCTTTCTTCTTCTTCAGTTCCTGCATGAGAGCATGCGGAATGAAGTACTGAGGAGCACCTCCGATGATTCCCGATCCCTGGATGTCGTCACCCATGAGGTACTGAGCGGCGAGAGCCGATTCGAGGTCAACAAGATCATCGAATTCGAGCGAGGCGTAACCACCAGCGGCAGAACCGCGGACGACGTTGTTGGTGGAGCTTGCACGGATACCGTTACCGGTCGTTCCGAACACCAAGGCGTCTTCGGCCTTGGTCATTTCGATGATGGCCCACTGCAACAAGAGGGGGATGATTGCTGGATTTGCCTTTTCAATCATTTCGATTGAGACAGGGCGAGTCTTCGACATGATCTTCTTGGTCGTCAACTGCTTTTGGCTGAGCACCGGCTGACTGTTGGTTCCAGCAGCTGCTTCAGCAACGACTGCGGCGGAAAGCCCCGTCGTCACAGTCGGGATGTTGATGACTTCGTTTCCGTTCATCGGGATCATCGTGGCGAACTTACGCACAAGCGACGTGCGAGCAATGTTCTCGTACAGCATGTCCGAGAAGAGCTGTGGAGCGAGATATCCACCCGACGAGTCAGTGCCGAGCGACAAGGCGCGAGTCTCGCGACCGTACACACGCTTATGGTATTCGCCTTCCTCATCAAGGATGCGCTTATACGCATCCGGTTTGCCCTGGCGAGCGAGGTAGATGCCGCGGAACACCTTGGCAGCCATTTCCCAGTCGGCACGCTGGTTCGTCCATCGTTGCTCAGAGGATACGAAAGATCTCTCGGCAATCTCCTTGGCCTCGGAGGCACCGAGGTGGTATTTGCGTTCGACTTCCTTTGCGGCTTCCTCAACCGCTTTCTTGGCCTCGGATGCTCCGAGGGTTCCCATGCGTTCGAGCAGCGTAGTGAATTGCTCAGAGGTCATGATCGCCGCGCCGCGCTTGGCGAGGTCATCACCGCCGATCGATACGGCGTATTCTTGCAGGATCGCATTGCGTTCCTGATCGGTCTTGGCCTCGTTGTACCGCTTCGCCAAGTCAGCGGGGAGGTTTACCTCCGTTTTTTCAAGAGTCTGTTCCATCGGTAGATGTGGGGAATGAATTGACAACGACATTGTTCATGCCGTCGATGAGAGACAACGCATCCTTCACCGGTAGTCCACGGCGTAGGGCTTCTACGCCAGCCTCCGTATATGCCCGCGTCAAGGACGGCAGGTCACTCAGGAGGGAGAATGGAACTTGAACGAAGGCTTTTCGTTCGGCCTGCGGGGCTTCCGCAGATGGAGTGGGGATGATTGGCTCAGTTGGTGCTGCTTCTGCCGGCGTCTCGGTTTTAATGTCTTCGGCAACCGGCGCCGGAATGATTTCCTCCGGGGAGGGTTCCATCGCGTCGATTCCTTCGGTCATTCGTTTCCACGCTTCCTTTTCGTCAGCGGGTAGTTCCTCGTCGAGAACTTTCGTGAAGAACTTCTTCAATGCCCGAGAAGCGAGCTTGTTCACCGGCTGTTTATTCTTGTAGTACTTCCGCCATTTCTTCACGTTTTCGTCAGTTGGCTCATCCTCGTCGTCCTCCTCGGGTTCATCGTCTTCCTCCTCTTCCATTTCTTTGGCTCGCGTCTCGACTTCGAGAAGCATTGTGCGAAACTTATCCGCGTCTTCTTCTCTATTCAAAGCCTTCGAACGTCTGACAATCAGCGTTTCGTCATTTGCCGGAATCGTCACGATCGAGACTTCAAGTAGCTTCTGACGTTTGTAAACGCGGACAGAATCACCGTCCTCTTTCTCCTCGTTGGTCCATTCAATCGCCTCAAAGCCAACCGAGAGGCCGTTCAAGAAGCCTTCTGCGATCAGCAGGAAGACCTTGTAACCGAAATCATTCACCTCTTTCGGGGTAAATTGAATTCGCATCAAGAGCTTGTTCCCTTCAACGCGAACCGTTTCCGGGAGTGCCCGAGCTACTGGCAGACCAGCAGAGGCCGTGAAGCCGCGATCGTCGTGCGCATAGAGAATCTGCGGGTTGCGCTTGAACTGTTCAAGGTTCCAACCGGCCGCATCAATTCGTGAGTTGTAACTGTCCAGTGCATCGGTTGAAGCGATAATGTCGACCGTCAGATCGGTCGTGTTGACCGCGCGCGTTTCGACGGAGGTATGGATGCGTTCCTGGGTAGCGGTTTGCATCAGATCGGGGGGAACTGTGAGAGCACGCGATTGCGTTGCTCTAGAAATGCTCGACGCAATGATACCACAAAGCGATTCTCAATTGCGCCGTGCGTTCGAAGGAACTCTTCGCCGAGCACTCGCTTGCGATCTTCCGGCAATCCCGCGCCAACAATCGCACAGCGGCAGTTAATCGTTTCACCTGGTGGCAGCATCGGATCACCCGGAGCAAATGCCGAAGCGCCGCCGATTTTGAAGTAGTCATCGATTCCGACAATTTGGCCATCGGCCTCGGCATGCGTCTCCCGTTCCCGCCCATCTATGACCGTCGACCATTCTTTCTGCTGATAGCCTTCCTTTCCTAGCGTCTTTACCGTTCCATCATTGATGACACCGGTCAGCTCTGTCCTAGCAATTCGGAGCGAGCGATAGCCCGTTGACTGTCCGTAGAGTTGATCGATCCGTTTGGCTAGTTGCCTTACACTTTCACCCTGCTCTATCGATGCCTTCAGAGCCGCGGCGATTTCGTCCTTCGTGGTGAAGATAGCCTTGGAAGCATGTTCGAGGCTTCGAGCTTCGAGTGCTTTTCGCACGGCGAGCGTGAACACATCTTCCGGCTTGGCCTTGCCCGGACCCTGCTTGAGCCCCATATCGATGCCCTTGCGAAAGGCGAGCACGAAGAATGGGAAATAAAGCGCAGCCCACGATTTCTTCTCCGCCTCTTCATCGAAGAACTCGTCGGCCGAACTGGGGATGCTTTCGAGGAGCCGTCGCTGTGTTTGTTTTTGCTCTACGTTAAAGGGGCCAACTCAGGGGGCGGCTGGCCGGCAGGGATGCTCATGAGCGGCTGATATGGCACGTCCGTCACACCGACAATGCCGAGCGGCTCCATCCCGAACATCTTGCGCATCTCGTCTGGCGAGATTGCTCCGCTATTGAACAGCAGCGATGCTGTTTGGCGCTTCTCCTCCACGTTGTCTGGCACCGGATCGTCAAAGGAGAACTCATTCCTCTGATTGCCTGTGAATGCCGGCTTGAAGTCATTGTTCAACGTGTCGAATACGCTTTCGACGAAAGGCAGAACTCCGAATCGCATGAACACGTAGATTGCGGCCTCGGCGTTGGCACGAGTCACGGAATCGGTCTGACCAAGCACCTCCAAGCTGACGCCATAGTTCGCGAGAATCTCGTCCTTATTCGAGTCCTTGCCCTCCAAGAACTGCATGTCGGAGTTCGTCTGCTGGGTCTCCTTGAAGTCCATACCGCCTGTGAGCACGCCGACTCGCCCAGCATTCTCAGTACCCTTGTAGAGTGAATCCCATGTCGTCTTAAGTCGCTTAAGCCTGGCCTCATCCGGATTCTTGTCTTCAACTTTGATGAACCCCGGCGGAACACCGTTATTCTCAAGCCGCTTGAGGTTCATTTTCTCAGCTTCTCGGTAGGTATCGAGCGCGTACCGAATTTGCTGTGTCGGCGCATGACCGCGCGTCCAGTCCTTCGGATCAGGGAGCTTGAAGTGGACTACGTCGAGTGGATCGAGAATGGTTTCTTTGCCCGGAATCTTATAGATGTAGTGCAACAGATCGCCAGTGTTCGGGTCGTTCTTGATGTAGACGTTGCCCGGCACCAAGAGATCGAGACGCGTCGGCACACCATTGATGCGACGTCGGCCGTCGAGCAACCAGAAGGCTTCACCAAGTAAGCACAGGTGCATTCCCGTGATGTAGCGAAGCTGGAATCCCGTGAGCTTCGAGCGGCCCGCGGCAATCGGCTGCGGACAATTGAGGACTTCGAGCAAGTCGCTCTCATCGTTCTCGAAGTACCGATAGCCGTCCTTTGTTTTTGTTCGGAGCCGCGGCGTGATGCGGGCTAGTTCTCCCGCGATCTTCTTTACCGAAGCCCCAAGCCAGACGTTGTAGTCAAATGCTTCAAGCGATTCCTGCGGCTTAAACGGTGCGGGAACGCCGGTGTATTGGTAGTTCAACTGGTTCGGCAGCGGCTGTGACCGAAAGACGCGTCCAAAAGCTGAAGCAGCTTTGCCGAGACGCGACACGAAAGATTCGGGCATTGACGTGTGGGATTGTACACGTCGATGGAGCGATGACGCCAATCATGATGAGCTATGCTTGATTGCGTGGACCCAATCCACTGTCACTCATGAGGGCCGGACAATGAAGCGTATGGTCGGACAAGTCGCCGTTCTCGAAATATCGAGTCGCGACACATTCAACTGGGAAAAAAGAAACGAACAAGAGATCGAATGGCTGCGATACCAAGCAATCTCATTTGCGATTGAAAACAATGCGAGGGAATACAAGATCATCAATGCCGAGCAAAGAGAATTCGAGCACAAACCCACACCGTCCGCCCTGCCCGAACTGACCTACGTGAAGAAACCGGCTCCCAAGCCCGAAGACCCAGATCAAATCCCACCGAAACGTGAATAACCATTATTCGGCCGCATGCCATTGTACTCGCCCTTCGGCCGGAGCGTGGCCTTACCCCATGCATGGCAGGCACAGAACTTGGAGCCATCCATTGCCTCACGCATGCACTTTCGGTGCGAGCAGATAAGGACGCCTGCGATGAACAGGGTCTTAAGCCTCATCAATGGTCGGTTTGGCATTCGGTACATCCTCCGGCTTCAGCAATCGGTGCCCACGATTCGGCAGGAACTTCTTCAATTCGCTGCGCTTATTCAGGAAGGCCTTCGGAGCGAAGTAAATCCACCGGTGCGAGTGGAAGTCTTTCGCCATCTTGAGAATGCGGCGATGCGACAGAACGAATGTCGCTGGGTAGACGTCCGTCGCAACCCCTTCAAGCCTCGCTCCACACAGCCAAAGGTATGCTGCCAGCCCAATGTCGGTCGTATTGATCACCGTGATGCGTGGAGTCGATCTAAACAAGCCCATCAGCGTTTGCGGAACAAATCAGAATGTCTCTCCGCATAAGCCAAGAGGAGATCAAGGAGCTTCGAGCGACCACCACGTCGGCCGTAGCCGAGCTTCACAGCCAAGTTTGTCCAGCTGTCGAAGAGAGGGCCTTTGATGGTTGGCCGTCGGAGCTTCATGAACGACGACCGTAATGAAATCGCCACTCAAAGCTCAATCCAGCGATTCCAAAGCCGAAGTGCCCGACCCTTTGATTCCTCGGGCAAGCGCAGTCCTCACTCCAGAGTGCCAGTCCGAACCAGATGAACTCGCTTTCGGAACGCCAGTGATTCTCAAAGTCGAACGTCATGCTTGCGCCAGAGTAGCGCAAAGAGTCCCTGATGCAAGCGGATCAAGGACATCACTTGACGCTCACCTACGATTCATGCGGCGTTGCGCCAGCCCCTCAAATGCAAGAGTAGAGATCTGCATCCGGGCATCATCGAGCGATTCCTTCAGCCCTTTCGTCATTGGAAGAGACGATGCGAAGATCCGCTCGACTATGTCGCGCACGTCCTGAGAGCGAACCGCCCGCTTCCCCATGTGCTCGACATGCACTCCCATCGAAACGATCGCAGAGAGACCCTGCCAGTGCTTGATGCATTTGTCGAACGCGTCCTCACTCGTCGGCTCCGGTAATGCCTGAAGGTCGCTCATCCGTTTTGTTGCCAGCTTTTGAAGCAGCGACGAACTATTGCGAGTCATATGAGCGATGAACACATCGCCATTGATAAGTTGCATCTTCCAGTCGTTTTTAATTCGCTCGGGCGTGCGTTTCATGGTTCGGTTACTTCCCAAGTGGCAAATGGGGTGCGAACTCCTTGAGTGCCTTGCGGGCAGCTTCCTCCGTTGCCCACTGAATCTGGCATCGCTTATATCTCAGCCACGGATCGTGATGGTCTGGGCTCGCCGGATCGAAGAACTCCTCGGGCATCGTGCTCTGATACATGCAGTTCAGAATTCGATCCTCCTGGACGGTCACTACAACCGCGTGGAGGAATTTCGTGCATATCCCGAAGACTGCCTCAGGAGTTGGCTCGTCCAAGCTGGTCAGCATCTCAATGACGACGCGCTTCGGGACGACATGCTCGTGGCATAAGGCCGCGTATTTCTTTCCATCCCTGCGATTCATCGCATAGACGATCATCGCCATCCCTGTCCAGTATGGGCATCCTTCGTACTTTCCGTTGAACTCCGTCCACACCCACATTGCGTCCTTGAGTACAGCTAGCTTCGTTCCAAGTTTGACTGGCGCCTTCAGAATGAAGGCGATGTCCGTTGCGATCTCTTCCTTCGAACGGAAGCGAGGACTGCCGGGCTTTATTTGAACCATCACTCATCATCCTTCAGTGGCTTTTCAACGGCGTCTGGTATCTCGATGTTGAAAGGTCCGATGATTGGCACGCGCAGAACAAGTCGACGGTCGGACGCTGCACATTGGCTTGACAGCCTTATAGCCGATCGCGCCTGGCGACCTCCCGGATGACCTCGATATTCAAAGCATCTGCGATGCTGAGGCTGTGGAACCTGTCCAGCCTCCTAACAAGCTGGCCATTGAGTTCTGCTTCGCGGTACTTCTCCACGAGCGCTCCGAGTGACGATACCCGAAGAAGCTGCTTTATTGCCTTTGCTCCCATAGGCGATGTGGCCTTTGCGAACAACTCCACGCTTCCCTTCACGTAAACTGCACAATGCGGATACCAAGAATTCGCCGATCCACCGGGAAAGAAGCCGCTGATGAATAGCAAAAAATCCGCCTGTACGAGTTCGCGAGCAGAGATACGCGGATCCGTCGCACGTTCAACGATAAGTGAGGCCACCACGCTAGTTCGATTCAGCTTCAGTCGGTTATTTCGAAACTCATCCAAGCTCTGCATGTAGATGTTGAAGGCACCGATTTTTTCCTGCGCGAACTCGCCACGCCCGAGCTGCATCTCCACCGAGTACGTGGTCTCCATCAACAGTGCCGCAGTCGAGTAGCGTCGTCTTTTGACCAAACACGCGATGGCGTACAGGATCAGCTCATAAATTATGAATCGATAATTGTCGAACGAGACCTCGGTGTACGAGCCAAGATGGACCGGATGATCTCGGTATGGCGCGATGCGCTCCAAGAATGAAATCAATAGTGCCTGCGATTCCTCGTCATCCATGTATCCGGCGATCAGAAGCATTGTTTCAATGAAGCTGTTCCGATAGGGCAAGAAATCCCCAATGCTCTTTACGACCTTTTCGTCGCACTCCTTTTCGTGGGCAACGATAGTGATTCGGAAACCCTCCAGCGCCTCCAGAAACTCATCGAAGTAATCCTGCAAAAGGGCATGGACATGCGGCTTTCCCTTGCTTACAGCATCTCGTAAGCGAGCCAGCGGCGCAGTGATTCTCGGCAGAGGGGCGGCGTCCGCAAGCAAGTAGGACGGCGTCTTCCCTAGCGGCGGCTTGGCAAGGTCTGGCTTGCCATAGATGTTCCGCAGAAGTCGATCCATCGACGTTTCGAATTCCGCATCGTTGCAGAAATCAATGTATATCCGCCCCCGTAAGTAAACAGGGACGCACTCTTTGCCTTCACCATCGCGCTCGCGAATGATCGGAATAAATTTCTCTTGCTTTGCCTGGCTATAAACCTCGGATGAAATGATCAGCGTCTCGGTCCCCACTCCACCTCGCCTGCCATCGGCCTTGTCGGCGTACATCTGGTCGCTGACGATCAACACTTTGACGATAGATTGATCTGTGACCATTTGCTCCATGAAGGCGTGCTTATCGTGGCCTTCCTTAAGGTCCCACTGATCGAAAACCACCTCGACCCCGTCAGCCATAAGGCGTTGCGCGAGCTGAACCACCCACTCGACATGTTCTTCTGACGTCCAGCTATATGAGATCGCGACTTTCGGGAGTTTTTCTTCTTCAGTCATGACTTTCTCACGCTTAACTGTAAATGGCACGTGTTCGAAATTAACCCGATCCCAGTGTGGCCTTGCACACCGTGCACTGCCGACGCTGCGAGTTCAGCCGCGTCGTCGGAGACTTCTGGCCTTTCGTCGACCAACATGCCGGGCAGTAAAGCTCTGTATCCCCTTCGAACAAATAGCAGCCCCATTTCTTCTTCGGCTGTTCACCTGCATTTTTCTCCTTGAGCTTGCGATTCTCCTCCAGCAGCTCACCGTACTGCGTTTTCAGTTCCGCCATCTGAAGATTTGCCTCAGCGAGCTGTTGCGCCAACTCGGCGATCAACATCTTCAGTTCGGCATTTGCCAGCACCTTCGAGGCTTCGTAGACTTTCTTCGACGTGTCGTATGCCGTCTTTACGGCCCCGACCGCTGCTCCTACGCTAAAAGCTTCAGGCATCGATCTCCTCCTTCAACGCGTCCTTGAATCCATGCCAATCGAACGCAAACTTACTCTTCGGCCCCTCATCGGTTTGCTGAAAGTCGAAGCAGACGCCTCTGTAATTCATGGATTCCAATGCCCCCATGAATCCGTAAAGCTGCTCCCAGAAATCGATGCATCGAATCAGGTAACCCTCCGGTCGGGCGCGTTCCGCGAGTAGCTCCTCAGAGAAGAGGCACATGTAGTTGCCTTTCTCAGCGTTCATCGTAAGTAGGCTGTTCCCCGAACTGATTGCGAATAACGGCAAGTCAAAGTGGCAGTCGCCGATCTGCATTTCCAGTGCTCCAAGCAGCGCGTGTACATGCGTCAACCAACCCCTCATTGTGGCAATTCGCGGTCCCCCGTCAAGAACCCAGATTCTGCCCAAAAAATCTGGCTTGCGCAAAATTTGGAAACGCAGGCCGCTACAAGATGATGATCTGCCCAACCTCGGCATTGCTCGCAGCCACAAGCGACAAAGCGCATCCGTCCGGAGCGTCGTCTCGGGCACCAGGTTTGTCGGGATGATGGACGCTCAAGTACTCGCCTTCCTTGAGATATTCGCGTTCCAGCTCGATCATCTGACCCTCAAATTCTGATGTGAGCGAGTGATCCGCAGGATAGGTGAACCGCAGTTGGTCCTCCGGATCCCGGAACAGGGCAGCTTCAAAGTGCAGGTACAGCGTGTTTTTTGACTGGGTCGTGAATGCGAAGTGGCTGTCTTCGTCGATCGGGAGCTGGGTTTTCGAGGCCAGCATCTCCATCGGGGCGTCGCCGGCCGAGCCTGTGGAGTCACCGCGGACGGCTGAGATTCGCTCAGCATAGGTGAATTCCTCCTCCACGATCGAGCCGTCGTCCTTCAGGACCAAGCGTTTCCGCTTCTCGGCTAGCCATTCGTCGATCAGGCGGCACTGCTCTTCGTACGGCACGTGCGGCACCTTCAGCATGTCCACCAGGTCATTGAACTCATTTGCGACCATTGCCCACGTGTTGTCGCTCCGGCGCGCCCAGTCGATGCCCAGGCCCAGGCGATCCATCCTGATCGGCGTCGCCATCGGCCGACCACAGGAGATCAGACGTTCGCGCGACACGAAGTTCCCAGCTTCGATCGTGTCTTCGAGGTAGAAGTTGCGTTTAATCTCCGGATTCTCGCGGCCGAGCTGGCGAAGCAGCCTTTGGAACGCGTTCTCATATTCGAGATGCTTCGGGTTTCCGGTCTCATCGAACTTCTTCCGGCGATCCGCGATCACCCGGTCCACGTTGCAGACGATCGACCTGCTGTGCGGAAGCTCCCCGTCGCAGCCTTTCTTGAAGTCGCAGACATGCGTGCAGCCGACCCCGATCATCCATTTGACGCCGCCGGTTGAAGCCAACATCGGATCTAATTGGTCCGAGCGCTTCTGATCATCGGTCTTGTGGGCCTCCTCGACGATGAGCAGGTTGAGCGTCTTTGATTCGTTGTTCGTCGTGGGCGCCAGGGAGAACGTGAAGATTTCAGCAGCGAGCTTGTCGAATCGATATGCCCGGATTGTGTAGTTGTTGAACTCGCGATCCTCGACCTGCCAGGACTCGCGGAGAGCAACCAGCGACTTCTTGATGCGATCCGTGTCGGTCTTTGCCTGTTCACCTCTTGGCGAGGCAATGCCGGCCATCAACGGATCGCCGACGAGCAAGGCGTAGAAGATAATCAGGAACCGGAGCAACAGCGTCACGGTTTCCGTCTTGCCCGATTGACGAGCGAGTTTGATGAAGACATCGACTGGCTCGACCAGGAGGGACGAGAAGCAGGCCTCGGCTATCTCGTTTTGATAGTCATACAGGTCGAAATCGAAGTTCAGCTTGCAGAAGACCCTGAAGTATCGAAGGGTCTTCTTGAGCGTGCGTTGACGCTGAGCCGGAGAAAGATCATGGAGAAAGGGCAGGCAAGCTCATTATGTCATTCCTCGGAGGGCGTGTCAGTCTCCAGCTTCTCCGGGCCGGTGGCTTCTGCAAGTTCCTTCATTCGTGCCGTAAAGGCATCTCGAGTTGTGATGGCCTCCGCGTGCACTTTATCCTGCTCGGCCTTAAACCACCCATAGAAGTCCTCGATCTTTTGCTTGTACTGAGCAAAGACATCAACAAGATCGATATTGTTTCCTGCATTCGCAATGAACTTCTTAGCATCGGATGGCCAACCCGAGAATTTGTCCACCTCGGCTTTACTGATCGGAATACTCCACGTGATCCCGCGGGTTCCGAATTCGAGACCAAGGCCGACGAAGACCAGGGGCAATCTTACGTGTTGACAGAACTGCCTCAGACCAATCACGAAACGCGCCAGGGGGTCCGTGCTGAAACGCTTGTTGATCTCCTCCTGGTATTTGTCGATCGCACCAGACTCTTTGTACATCTCGTTGTAGAACACGCGCGTCGTATCCACCAACGTCATTGCGCCGGCCGTGACGTTGTGCATCAACCTAGTAATCTCAACGAGGTATTCCTCGACCCATTGAGAAGTCTGCATCCTGTAGAGCACCTCTTTGTGGTCTTTGGGCCGTAGCTCCTCGATATATCGCTCCCATTCCCCGTAGTTCCGATGAAACACGCTCAGCGACAATTCGAAGACCTTGATCTTTGTCAGTGTTTTACACGCATCAGACTCTCGCCACGCTTCGACAACCTCAATCCGCGTGAGCATCTTCTTGAGTCGTTCATCGAGTTCAGGTGTCGTCACGATTTTTTCCTTCTTGCAGCATGTTCGCAGCCAATTCAGCAGCCCCATCTTTCGAGACCTTTACGGTGTGATCAATGTGCTGCGGATTCTTCCAACCAAAGTTGGAAAGCCCAAATATGGTTTTGGCCGGGGGAACTCGATTTCTGTGCAGCTCCTCTTCAAGTTCGCGTTCGATCCTGAGATACGCGTTTTTTATAGGGCCGGAAAACTCGTCACGCTCGCCATAGCTTTTGACTGTTTCCTTCTCACAATCAAGCCAAAGGGCAAGTCCCGTGACCGTCGGAGTGATTCGCTCCTTCAGCTTCCCTGAAATAAGTAGGCAACCACGCGTCGGAAGGTTGTATTCGTCGAGCACTCTGCCGCGGCACTCCTTGCAACGAGTAACAATTACAGCCTTCTTCTCCTCCCACTCGAACGTCTCGCCGTGCGTGTATTGTCGAGTGTCTTCTTCTCGTTCACATTCGATGAAGTAGGACTCAATTGACGCCGCCAGTTCCGCTGCATCTTTGAATTTTAGCGGTCTTCCGCATTCGCAGTACGCCTCGGCGACCACGCCAGCAACTTTCTTGGGTTTGCAACAACGGCCGCAGAGATTTACCTCATCCATGCCACGACTCTACGCCACATCCGACAAAGGAATCAACAACTCTTCAGGGCACTCGCTTTGGTGGTTTGCCGGTCAGCAAGTAGGCGCCGAACCCGTCCTTCGATCATCGGATCGATCGCCTTGAGGCAATCTGCGATGTCCCGCAGGTCGTCATCCGACATCTGCTCAAGCTCCTCGGTTGCATGCAACATGCTCCGCGCAAAGCCTGCGATCGCCTTCGGATGCACCTTGGGGTGCTTCAATCGAATGAAGTCGCGCAGCCCGAGAGCTTCGCGAATCAATTGGAGAAATACTCTAGTTGGGTCATGCACCAAGTGCTCGTCCATGAGCCATTTGCTTCCCTCGTCCATCGCCGCCAGAACCGAAGCCAAATCAATACGACCGAGTGCAAGCACATTCTCGGCGGTCATGGCTTTCGCGTTCAGGGCATCCAACATTTCCTGGAATGCACGCACCTGACGCAGGCGTTGCTTCTCGACATAGTTCATGATGTCCTCCTTTGACGAATCCACTTTTGATTAGCCACCCCATTCCGGCGGTCGCATCCCATACAGGCAAAACACTTCCCAACGTTTCTTCCAAAGCAAGGATCGCCGGCGTCGTGATGCCTCCGAATTCCCGAATAACTCAGGAAGCGCGCCGCGGTTGTTCATGTCCGGCAACTGGCGGAGCTTAAACCCGTACTGCTGATTCAGTTGCGGGACCGTCATGCCGCTGCCAATCCTGTCGTACCATATCCGCTCGTATTCGAGCAATTGTTCTATGTTTCGCTCGAAGCCACGCGGCCCATCCTCTGGCAAGAGAACCTTATCCACACGATGAACCCAGGACTTTGCGGGCGCCACGCCGGTTGGCGGTCCAGAAATATCACTGATTGATCCGGGATGACGCGTGCGTTCCTCGAACTCGATTGTCCAAATTGAGCCCTCTACTGCTCGATCGGCTGGGATCACGATCTGATATGCGCTGCCACGGGTTCTGCCGCGAATCGGGGATGGATCTCCTGCACGCTTCGCCAGAACCGATAGTCCGAGCGGCTGTTGAAACTCCGAGAGGTCTTCTTTCAGAATCCGGCCATGGATCAAGTACACATCTTGGGCATGGGCCGTGCCAACCAACAAACATACGAGGACAAAGACTAAGCGGCGCATCATGTTGTGGTTCCTCACTAGCCAATCATTTTTTTATCATGTCAATAGTAAATCCCTCCTGGAAAGACTCGGGCTTCGCTCCTGGCCTGCGCTCGATTGCAACAACCACACGATCACGTGGTTCAAGCGTCGGCAACTCAACATCGAGTCGATACTCTGCCGAACTGGTGTCTCGGTATATCGCAAACGGTATCGCCGTCAGCGAGCCATCGGTTGTTCGCTCGATCCACCCAAAAAAATGCGCCAGCGGCGGCTCGCTTCGGCTGTAGTCCGCACCGTGCGCTTCGATCGACATCACGTTGATGACGTACATCCCGCCAGCGGTCTTCCACTCGACGTGAGGTGCCCCCTCTAAAATCACGGAATGCCACTGCTGCGATTGATCACTGATTCCTGCGAGGGACGCTTTGAACATCGTACGTTTGGCGACTTCTCGCCGCCCGTCCGGTGTTCCCTTCAGTCCTTCCGTCGTTTCCTCGAAGTAATTTCGAGCGGCCCGTACACCGAGACGGAGAGAACTCAGGGGTGCTGCCGGTGGCCGCTCCGCCGTAGGCGTGGGCAAGATATAGGAGCGCAACGGCATAGGAACGTCGAAAAACGTACTCGTTGTGATTAGAACGGCGACCACGCTCAAGAGCCCTAAGCTAAACCAAACGGCTGCGATGGCTGGCCGTGTCAATGTGGTCTTTGGCAGTTGCGAGGCACGAAAAGCGACAACGAGCGCCAGAAATGGGATGCAGCATAGAGCCGCCCCAAGAATGGTCACGGGCCAGGGAAGTCCTAACTGCCAACCGCCAGCAAGCACCAAAACGGCCACTACTGCTATTAAGCTAGGCGCCAACCATGTGTGCTCTCGGACTATCTCGACCACGAGGCCCAGCGCACCAGAGGTAGGCTTGGCGCCGTCGCTCGTTTCTGTTGGTTGTTCTTCAGTCATTGGGGGTTTTCTCCAGCCGAAGATCTTATACCGTCTAGAGCTGCCCCTCAATCCCGGGGGTATTGCCTAACACTGAGTCGCGATCAGGCCCGCGAATATCAGCTAGGACGCACAAACTGACGCACTCGCATGAACCGCTCGAATTCAGTTTCCTTGACCATCTGAGGTGGCTCTTTGCGTTCGAGGGCGTTCCACCAGGGAACTATCCCTCGCGGCCCGGTATAAATTGGTTCTGGCTCAGGTTCTGGCTCCGGGATGCTGTAGGTGACTTCCCAATAGAGCGTATCAACGCGGACATCTTCATTCTGGTTGATCGAACCAGCAATCAGATGGGTCTGAGCGAGAGCCGCAAATTGAGCTTGCGTCCACTGGCCGGTGAAGGTGACCGAGTCCCACGTTCGGCTCGACCTTGACGGCAACAACTGTGAAGGCAGAACGTCGGCTCCAATTCCGACTGCAATACGCAAGCTGCCGCCTTCGGTGTAATGGTACAGCCAGGCAGTGATCCCAGTGATGTTGTCGACGCCCGGATTCGACATGCCGTAAAGCTGGGTCTCGTGGTCATCGTTCTTGTTCGCGACAATCATCGTGCCGTTGCCGACCGCGGGTTGAAGAATCTCTTCATTGATTGAAGTGTAGGGATTGCTTTGCCACAGGGCGTTTCCGTTGCTCGACGGACGGGAGATGGCGATGGGCATCAGGATTTGTGCATGACAACGACCTCTTCGTTTGCGGTATTTCTTTCCCGAACGATCCGGTCGTACTTCTGCGCCACGCTTGCCACGATCTTCGCTCTCGTCACGAATCCCATGTTTCCGAGCATGTCTTTCGGAAGCCGCACATCGTATTCCTTCACCCCGTGTCGGGCGCAATATTCGTCGGCCTTTGCGGTCCAGATGTCGAGGCCCGTCTCAATCGCAATATCCCCTGAACACCAGGCATTGGCTATGCGATACCGTCCAGTGCCGTTCTTGAAGAGCATTGTGATTCCGAGCTTGAAGCCGTCGCCGTAATAGATCCACGCTTCGCAATCGATCTTGTCCCGTACGAAGTGGTAGACATCCTCGAGCGTGCGAGTCTGGTAGTGCTCGCGGACGGTTTTGAGCCCTTGGAGATACTCCTCGCAGAGTGTTCGATCCTTCAGGGTAACCTGTACCCAGCCTATGTTGTGCTTGGAATCGGGCATTACTTCTTTACGATAACACGAACCTTGTCGTATGAAAGCATCGGTCCGGGAGGACCTTGGCCATTGTCCGTCCCAACCCTGATCCGCACGTTCCATCCAGCCCCAAAATCGGCTGCACTCCATGAGCCCACGAACGTAAGCGTGTATTCGTGGTACACCCCCGATGCATCATCGATTCCTGGTCCGATGAGTTGTTCTTCCGTCAATACTCCATTGATCTGCAATCGGAGGTTTCCAGGGATCGTAAAGTTCTGCTGTCGCTTCTGCCAAATTGTGACTCTAACCTCGGTCGCATCTATCTCGGGACTCGACAGTGGCCACCACTCAACCTCATTGTCATCGTCTTTTGATGCCACGACGGGATCATTGTCGAGAGACAGCAGTTTCGTGTACTCGTGCACGCTCCAGACACCTGCACCGTTGCCGGTTGGAAACACCTCGACGCCTGGATCACCCGCCGATGCGCGTAGCCTGCGCATGAGAATCGGGATCTGCATCTATTGAAGCGGCGGATTGTAAACTTTCCATTTCGCAATGTCGTCTTCGCCGACGAGCGTTGAGCAGATCACCGGCTGATAGATTTGCCCCGTGAAGTTGACGCTCGGCCATGAGACGTTTCTTGCTCCGATACTCAGGTTGTAGTTGGCATTCCCTGTTCCCAGGTCCGTATTTGGCGTCCCTGCCGTGGGCGTATTGTTATTGAGCTGCACGGAGATTTGATTGGCTCCCACTCCTCCGAGACGAACGACCACTGTATTAAAGTTCGTGTTGTTGGCAACCGCCGATGTCACAATACTCAAGGGACGTGCAACAGATTGTTTGTCGATACCGAATTCAATCGCCCCAGTGCCACCGACGACACGCAGATAAAATCCATTGAGCTGCCCACCGCCTCCTTGGAAACCACAGTTATCCAGAAGCATTCCTCCATCACCGACATTGTTCAATTTGAATCCAACCATGATGGTTCCGATTCCAAGCGTGTGAATGCTGTTGAATGATCCCATCGTGTTCTGAGCGCGCATTGCTCGGACCGTCGCGGCGATGTTTCCAAACAGCAACGAGCCGTCCGCTTGCACAAACGGTCGTCGGGTCGATGCCTCAGCATCAATGTCGAGGTTCTGAATTGCTTCGTCGACGTGAAAGATTTCATCCCCCGCCGCCGTCGCTTTCGTTGTCTCGCCATCGTCCGTCGACATGCTAGCGAGCAAATGCGTCGGAACCCATATGCCCACACCAGGAATGTCAGCAGGCATCCAAGCTGCGGCCAAAGTGCTTGGGGCTCGCAATCGCCGCATCAGGATCGGCACGTTCACCATCAAGCCGGCTTACGTGTAGAGGCGACAGAAAACCGTCGTGGATTCGCCGGATGCGCAGATGAACTTTACGTCGCTGATGTTTCCCAATGGGATGAACAGGCGTTCCTTGCTCTCCAGCTCGTCGCCGTTCCCGGCTTCACCGGACGTTGGCGTTGTGCCGTCAGTTCGAAAGTAGGCGGACTTTGAACCCTTGTTTTTAAATTCAAGGTATTCGGCGCCGGCAGTGTCGAGATTCACAACCGGATCATCATCAATCGTGAGCGTGAGTTCGGTGATTCGATGTTTGCGAACACCTGGAATTCCATCGATTGGATCGGCCATGACGAGAGAGGGGAACTGTCGCGTCCATCATATCACAGGTTCCCCATCACACTGGCCAGTGGTTATCGCGATGGGTCATGCGCTCGCTGATGCAGTGAAGGCGTGGTGACCTCCAGGGTCCCACCAGGTCGAGCGGTTCAGATCGGCACGAGCGCGAAGAAGAAATCCCCAGGCTGCCGTCGGTCGACGAACACAGACCGAAGTCTGCCAAAGCCCGCAAGACGGGCGATCGGCGGTGACAAACAGGCGAGTAGGCCAGTGTGAAGGGGCTGTGTGATTCTCCGCCATTGATCCATCCGCTGCATCGGTCAGCAGCATAGCACGGCACACTTTTGAGCTACGGGCTCGGCTTGATGATGTTCGAATCATCGGTCGGATAGAAGCTCTTCACGCGGCGGAAGACGGAGAACTCTGGCTTCTCCTCGACGAGTTCTTCCAGGTAGAAGGCAAGGCCTCGGCCGTGTAAAGTTCCCCAAAACTGCTCGGCATCTTTTTTGTTTTTGAAGTATGCGGCGTGGGCCACGCCGCCTGCGTCCAGGTATTCGATCACGTATCGTTGATTCATAGGTCCACCTTACAGGTTTGCATCCAAAGCGGCCGCGATTGCCTCAGCCGGATTCTTACAGTGCTTGTTGCGAATGACGCCACCCCGCCCGAGATACCAGACCGTGTTGCCCTCGGCTGAAATTTGTTCACCGGGGTCGCGCCATTTCCCCAACGTCAGCAGTCTCACGACGACCTGCCGCTTGTCGTTTTCGTCTCGAATGTCGAGAAGTTTGCGTCCTGCTTGCTGGCCGATCAGATGCTCGCCCTTGGGATCGAGGCAATACACCAGGTCGTCTTTCCACACGATAAAATCGGGAAAGAAATTAAAAGTATCGCCCGCCTGAAGCAGCGGAATCGAATAGCCACCGTTCGAGGGATTACGGACCCACGGATATTTGAGCGAATCGATCGCGCGAGCGAAGGGACGCTCAAAGTCTTTCAGATCGCTATAGCCACGGTGCAACGAGTACTTGAACGTGTCGTGATCCTTGGGCTTGAGCAGCACCGGCCCTACGGTGTACGGGTTTCCTTCCTCAAACGAAAGCTCACTGTTTTCGAGATACACTTCGACCAGCTTCCGTGCTTCGTCTGCAAGAATACCAGCGGCGCTGCTCGTCATTTCGATCCGTGCGTCGAAACGTGAATCGGCCCAATCCATCGTCATGCTGGCGCGAGGATAGAGCGACTGGACAGCACGGCGGACAATCCAGCGGGCCATGACTCGGTTGCTGTGGGCCATTTCCTCGACGACGACCGGCACTTCCACTTCACCGGCACCTACGTCGTGGATTGCTCGCAAACGTTCGCCCCGTCCCGTCGTAATCCGGCTCTCTTCGCGGAAGTCAGGAATCCGGGTAATGGCCTCGAAGATCGGCTCGTGCTTCGTAATGACGTGGATTTCCGGAATGGTGCGAACTTCCTTCGGTTCGACGCGACTGCGGTCACGGTCCCGAGGATCAGCGTATGCATCGAGACGAATCTCCGGCATCTCAGCCATGATCTTTCGCTGAACAACTTCGAGAATCTCCGGAAACACTTGCCGGTTATCGATACGAATGTAGAAGTCGCCCGTGTTCAGATCGGGATCAGGATAGTGCTTGGCTCCAGGCTGACGTAGCACGCGACCGATCACCTGCTCAACCTGAATCGACGAGCCCATGCTCTTGTCGATGTACGCGAAGCAGCAGGCCGGATCGTCCCAGCCTTCTTGCAGGCTTTGATTGAAAATAATATGCCGATAGTTACCGGCACTGAATACCGCGAAATCGTCTTCGCCACCGGAGAAATGAATAAACTCGGCCGGGGGCGGGAACGCCCGACGGTCAAACTTGAGGTCGCAGTACACTGCAATCTCTTCAGGCGGGATGCCTTTGGTTTCAACGAGATAGCGCCAGATTAATATCGGCGGGGCCTTGCGATCCTTGAACGCGGCCGAGGCATTGTCCGGCCGACCATCTTCTTGCGAAATATTCGTGCGGCAAACGTAAATCGCCTTCGGTAGAAATCCCGTCCGGAGCTTCTTGGCTTTCTTCGTAACAATCGACATGGCTTCAATCATGTCGTTCAAGGCCGACTCCATGATCGTCGCATAGCCGCCGATAATGATTTGCTTCTTCACTAGCCCGCGTTTCACAACATCCTTGCTGTTCACGCTCGTCACAAGGTCTTCGTCTGACCAGCCGTACTCACGCAGGCGATTGATCAATCGAGCCAGCCGTTGCGGGTTCCGCATCGTCGCACTGGCGACCAGGATGATATCTGGTTCCAATTCGAGCAGCAGCTCAGTTTGCTGGTCTGAAAGATTGTGGCCTTCGTCATAGACGACAATAAGCGGCCGTCGCACACCGTTCGTAGCCGGACGGTTCTTGATCAAATCCCACAGCGATTCACTGCCACGGTCCTCGTGGACCTGATGCACGCGAAGCGAGCCGTCCTCTTTATCCTTCTGATTAAAGCTGCCCACGGTCGACATGGCGATGATGGGCGTCGTCGTATCCCAAATCTCCGAGGGAGTCAGGTCGGACAGCGAGCAAAGAACGAAACCTTCAACGATGTGGGCATATTTTCCACCACCTTGGAAATTTGCGTGCGTCTGCTCGACGACGGCCTTCGCTTTCGAAATCCAAAGCACGAGGGGCTCGCCCCCCTTGACCGCCGTACGGAGTTGGGCCACAGCATCAGCCAAGATTGGCGTCTTACCGGCACCTGGCAGAGCCGACAGAGCCTGGTAGTACGGCACTGCCCATTCGGCAAATTCCATCGGTCGACGCCGGTCAGCAGCAAGCTTGCGATAGCGGGCGACGATTTGGTCTGAAGCCTCGGTCTGAAAACCGAACAGTTCAATGCTGGCCATTACTTGCTCCCCTTGTTCGAGAACGGTTCGGTGATCGCGTTAAAGCCGATCTTTTCCAAAATCCGATCGGGGATTTGATAAAACTCAATGTTCGGACCCGAATACGTGCAGATACGGGCGTAGCAGTGATACGGCGGCTTAAGGTTCGCCTTTTTCGCTTCTTCCGTGATCGCACGGAAGGCGTCACGGTCCAGGATCGACGGCTTGCCCGGCACATTCCAAACCAGGAAGAAGCCCTCGCCACGTCCGCTGTATGCGAACAGATGCTTGTGGGTGCCAGCCGGGAAACGACGTAGGTGAGCACCGCTTCGCTCCGCCTGGTCCCAGTGAGTTGTGATAAGCAGATCGACCATCTCTTCGCGTTCGAGAGCGAGAACTGCGTCTGCGTCGATTGCGTCGGTCAGCGTTGTAAACCGAAAGCCGCCGGGAATGGGCGTGCCACGCTTCTCCGTCTTGTTGCCTTTCGCACGCTCGCCAGTGATCACACGGCGGATGCGTTCGGCGGTTAGGGCACGGGCATATGAATCGCCTCGCTCCGGCCGACCCTGCTCGATCAAGACAAAGCGACGGTTGGCCTCGCTCTCGACGTTCAACTCAAGCACTGCATGACCAGTCGTGCCCGATCCGGCAAACGGATCCATCACGAGCCCGCTCGGCGGACACCACAATTGGATGATTTTCTTGAACAGTTTCAGAGGTTTGACCGTCTCGAAACCGTGACCCTTGCCAACAATATCGTTCAGCTCGTTCACTCCGGTTTGGCTATGGCCAGACTGCTTGTGGCCCCAGGATGTGCTGCCTACTTCCATCGGCACGGCGTAATCGTCATCCGACCAATACGTCGTCGGCACCATACCTTGCTTTACATCTTCAAGGTAACGCTTGAGTGCAAAGGCACCAGTGCCGCCAGCTCCCCAATATGCCACTGGCCACGGGCCACCGGTCAAAATTTTCTCAGCCGCCTTACGTGATTTCACGAGTACCTTGTGGTCTTCGCCAAAATCATCCTCAGACGGCAGAGGGGCGTTCTTAATGACGAGGGCCTTCTTTTTGCCGTCTTTAAGTTCACGCTCCACGTAGGTCGAACCCCACGATTCGAGAAACTCTTTCATGCGTCGTTTCTCGGCACCCCAACAGCGGCCTTCAGACGGGTAGTGCAATGCGCCTGTGAAGGGTGATTGAATGGCATAGATCATGCCCGGATGAGTCGCGGCTCCAGGAGCAGTGATATCACTCTCCTTCCATCGCCGCGCGTCGCCATCTGGCGATTTGTAGCGGGCATTCATCGCTTCAGTACGCGGCAACAGCGACGTATTCGCACGCTCATCATTTTTCGCGTAAACCAAAACGTATTCCGTCGCACTCGACAAGTGCGTTTGATCGTTCCGGGGCGCGTAAGACTTCTGCCAATTGATGATCCCGAGGCGATTCTGCTCACCAAACAACTGGTCGAGAAGCATTCCCATCCGATAGAGTTCGCGATGGTCGATGCACATCGCCAGCACCCCGCCGGGGCGAAGCATTTCCTTCATCATGTAAATCCGCGGTGTCATGAACCGAAGCCATTTGCTGTGCCGCGATCCATCATCCTCCGGGATCAACTTACCCATGTCCGGATCGTTCGGGTCCGTATCCCATTTATCGTTGTACCGAAAATCATTTCCCGTGTTGTACGGCGGGTCAGTCGGGATAAGATCGATCTGGCCCCGGTACTTGTACAGCGAGACCATCGCCTGGAGATTCTCCCCTTCAACGATCAAGTTCGAGCACTGTAACTCCTCGTCACCCGTGCAGAATTTTTCCAAGATCCGCTGGCTTCGAGGTTGCACCAGCCGAACGATTTGCCATGGCGGGGTCTGGCCCGCGTAGGACAATCGAAGTCCCCGGGATTCCAAAAGGTCGCGATCCTCAAGCAGCGTGATGAGTTCCTCGCGGCGCAGATCGTGGTAGCCTTCAAGCTTTTTGGCTGCCGGCTGCGGTTCCACAGCGGAGGCAGGCTTCTTGGTCGCTTTTGTTCCCGTACCCATCAACACACCTCGCCGTTGCAGAAAAGTAAGCGCTCGGGAAAAAGTTGAGATACCTAACTATATCCCGGATTTGCCCAGCGCCTAGCTATTTTCCGTAAGTCGCTACCGTGCCATCGGTTGCGATTATTGCGATACAGGCGCAATGTCCTTTCGTCTGAGTCGTTGCTCATTCAGAAAGGAGGAAACATGGACCCCAATCGAGCTTGGCGGGAGCTGGCAGACGCGTATCAGGCCCAAGAATTGGACCAATGCGTCGAGCTGGCTGAAGGGCTAGTTCAATGGCTAGCCAAAGATGGCTACCCGCCCACAATCACTCGCCACCAGGCGTTTGACCGCCATGTAGTAAAGAGCGCCTGCGAGGCAATTCTGGCCGAAGTCGCAGGATGATTCAGGCCAAGCCCCCAGCAGGTTGCTGGGGGTATTTAAAGAAGGCAACAAAAACGCCCCGACTTCCCTGCCGGGGCGTGCGTCGCCATTGAACTTCAAGGCGACCTACCTACGACGCCAGACGATCGCGATCCCAGAGAAAGCGAAGCAAGCCATGACGAGCGTGCTCGGCTCAGGCACTTCGACGACGGCGTACACGACATCGCCGGATTCAAACCGTAGATCGTGCCACTTCCCCGGCTCCCAGAAGTTCAGAAGGATGCCGCCGTAGTCTTCGCCGTCTCCTACGGAACTGTGCGGCTCAGTGGGAACCCAATTCGTGTAGGTCACAGGTGCTCCATCGATCCATGACCACGGAGTCGAAATGTCATTCATCCCGATCAGAAGGGATTTGATGTTCGATGCGGGTTCAGCGGCCAGTGCCGTTGGACCGAACGTCGAGTAAATCCAAGCGTCTTCGGCAGCGTCTTGAATCGAAGTCAGATCGCCGCCCAGGCTGAACGCTTCAGCTCGAATTGCATCCCACGAATTGACATTCGTCTCGTACGGAGCGAGCAAGTGGTACGTGTGCCCATTTGCCGGGTTCACCGCTGTCTGAATAACTGCCCCCTGCACTGATCCACAGAGCATTGCGAACACAATCACAGCCTTCATCGTCGACCTCCATCATGGTGTGCTGAATGAAACGCGTGCTGCACTCTATGCAGACCGCGTGAGGCAGTTCAATCCTTCAATTCAACATTTCAACTACCGACGACATCTTTGTGTCGGCTATGAAGAAATGAGCTGTTTGTGCTGTTACCGACGCTGACTTTGTGTCGGTTGTCTAACTCGCTTGATCGGAACAGTGACTGTTGATACGAGTGTTGCGCACCTCCGAGGAACAGGTCTACGCTCTCGACGACTGAGCACGTTGCTCACGTCAGTAGCTGTTCTCTCACATCGGAGGATCTTAGATGACTACGGCCATGACCCTTCATCGCGGTGCACGACTCGTTGAACTGGAGGAACTCGAACGAGTTCCGTGCCCGCCGCCCACTGACACCTGGTTCCCTGTTCCGCATCACGCTGTGTTGCACACCGTCGCCGAACAACTGACCGGTGCCGGCTTCGCCATCGACAAGATGGAGCTTGCACTGTCACGCGACGACGCTCGCTTCTTTGGCACCATGCGGCTCAAGAACAGGATCAACGAACATGCGGCGCTTACAGTGGGCATTCGTAGCTCGATGGATAAATCTTTTCCCATCGGGCTTTGCATGGGCTCGACGTGCTTTGTTTGCGACAATCTCGCGTTCTCGTCCGAGATCGTTATTGCTCGCAGGCATACCAAGCACGGAAGCGATCGCTTCGCTGAAGCTACGTGCAAGGCAGTCCTCAACCTCAACGCGTATCAGATTTCGGCGGCACAACGGATCACTGCAATGGAGGCGTGGGAACTCTCGCCTCAGGCTGCGGATTCACTTCTGCTGCGGTCATTTGAAACGGGCATAGTCTCATCGAGACTGTTGCCTGATGTCATTAAAGAATGGCGGAATCCCCGTCATCCTGAGTTTCGCCCAAGGACGGCGTTCTCGATGCTGAACTCGTTTACGGAGGTGTTCAAGGAACGGCAACGTTCCAATCCTCAAGAAGCGGCATTGCAGACAATCCGCCTTCAACGTCTGCTTGATCCGCAAGGTAGACAGGATGTCATCGACGTGCCATCAACTCCGGCATAGAGAAACAGTCCGCACTCATGGATGGGTGCACCCTTCAGTGCTTCGGCATTGGAGGGTTTTTCAGCGAGCCATAAGCTTCCGAATCGATCCTGTCGTGGCAGCTGCAATTCCAACGACAGTCACAGCAGGAACACAGGCAGCCACACCGAGCACCGTACCGAGGCCATTCAGAAACATCTTCAGCGGGGTTGTCGACTCCTTCTTCTTCGCCGGCATCTTCCACGAACCGGGCTTCTTGTCTTTCTTCGCGTCCTTCGGCTTCTGAACTTTTTCAGGCTTGGGTTTCTCGACCCGCTCTGGCTTTGGCTCAGGCTTTGATTTCTCCTGTTTCTCCTCCGGCCTCGGCAGCTTCGGTATCACTGGAGCAGGCACGACTGGCTTTTCGACTTCAGGTTCCGGCTCGACTTCCTCCTCAGCCTTTTTCACGGGCTCAGGTTTCTTCTCTTTCTTCGGCTCCTCTGCCTCTGGCTCGTCCTCCTTGGGTTTTTCCATGCAAAGACTTTATCACAACAAAAAAGCTCGACCGTTTGAGGATCGAGCTTCTGTGTACTGGCGGCAGGGATTTGACGAGGCATCAGGGGTCAATTCCTGATAGCGGGAACTCGTATAGTCACCCTGCAATCTAGAGAAGCATCGGCAGTGTGGATCTTTGACACACATCCTAGCCACCGCGTCTACCTATTCCGCCACGCCAGCGATGTGAATGAGCTATTGCATGTTCGCACAGCTGATCACCGTCGAGGTGAACTGGCGGCAGTCCTTGAATCCACTGCCTTTCTCGCAGTGCTTGCGTTCAAGAACGCACATGTTGGCTTCGTAGTTTTTGACGCGAAGCTCCTTGGCGATGCCCGTCACAGGATCATGTTCTGTGTGAACGTAGCGAACCTGCGGCTCGATAGATCCATTGCGGACACGATCAGAGATCTTGTACTGCTGGTCGAACCATTGTGTGGTGCGACTGAAAGGAGCGGCAGAAGCCGCAAGGGGCGACAGCAACGATGCTGCGAAGAGAATGGAAGTGATGAACTTGTTCATCGTGATAGGGAGAAAGGGAATAAAGACTTGTCTACATTGCCACGGTTATTGCCGAGCGTCAAGCTGATTTGTGTAGTCCCTACGTGCCAGTCAGCGAGGCACAAGGACGAGTTGCCATCTAGAACGGCGTGACATCGACTTCACCGATATATTCGAGGACTGCTTTGACGTAATAGCCGGTGTTCGACGGGAAGAAACCAAGTGCAAGCCCGTCGCCGTTGACTAACTCCAACAGATTGATGTCCTCGGACAGGTTCGAGCAGCCATCGTCGCCCTTTGTAAATGGAACCGCGTTCAAGATGTAGTGACCTTCGACGGTCTCGCCCTCGCCGCTTTGTAGGTGGCTAGAAGGGCTCAGAACGCGATGGCATCGACCCTGCCAGGTCGCACCGATGAATCGGAACTTGTTCCATTCACGTGCCACATTGATTTGGCCGTCTGCGAGCAATGGCGCCGAGTATACGGCGAGTCCAGCAACGCCTTCATTCTGGCCGTTGCGGCTCAAATAGACGCTGAGGTAAGCATCGGATACGGAGCCCTTAATCTTTTGGACCTTCATCGCACGGAGACGATCCGAACCTTTGGCCTCGGCAGCAGCTTCATACGACTGATCTGCGAGCACAATTTCCTTAATCTCCTCAGCTGAGGACGAGGAGGACGATGCCTTTGAGCTTGCAGAACTGAGTGCTGCCTGCGACACGCGATCAACTGCTTCGTAGTCGCGAGCACGCTGAGCCAGCTCTTCGGTCGTGATGCGTTCGACGCATCCACTCAAGCTGAGGACCGCAAGAGATAGAATACCGGTGGTGATAAGAGAACGGTTCATACAGAGAAAGAAAAGAAGGGGATAAGAATGGCGTCATTGTGAGAGCACAAGCGGCCGACGCCTGACTGCTTTGCTTTTTCATTTGAAGATTACTTTACGGGCACCGCCATTCTTAACGTTGCGGATATTGTCGAGGCCGGCCTGTCCGATCCCCGCCCATAGATCGATACGCATGCCCTTGATGGCACCGCCGCGATCGTGGCAGGTTACGTCCCCGATCCCTTCGATATGCAGTTTCGTGCCGAGGGGAATATTCGGAGGGCAGGCAACGACCGTGAACGGTTCAGCGTTTCGGACATCGAATCCGTTCGCAGTGTGGAAGCAATCGCCGGCCGTACCGTCTTTGTTCAGGCCGCAGTTGATTTCCACATCTTTCAGATAGCTCTCGTGGTAATAGCTCTGCTGATCGGGAACGGGCGAATAGTACCGGGAAACGTTGTAGACCGTGCCTTGCTCCGGCTCACGCCAGGTGCCTTTGAGGGATTCAACAAGGTGCGTACCAGGGCAGGCGGTCGGACTGGCTTCCTTATGCGGGATGATCTGCTCGAATGCGTACATCTTGTCGAGCTTCGCAACCAACGATTTTAAGGCATCGAGCTGCTTGGCCGAGGGCTGTTCGTGTTCGAAGTTCCCGGCGACAACGACGGCAAGTGAACTGAGATTTACTTCCTGATTTCTCGTGTGACCGGTTCGTTCGGAGAGCGAACGATTCTGCTTGACCGATCCGTCTTTCCCGACGAGGAAGTGATAGGCGATGTGCGAACCGTAGTTGGATTCTGCATAGCCTCTTGCGGCGTGATTCTTTTCGACGGATGAGGACTGAATGTCCGATTCCGAAGCTGTGTGATGAATCACGAGTATCCGGGGAGCACCGACTGCTACTCCCCGCTTCCAAAAGGGCGATCTTCTTGTTGGCAGGCGAACTCCGGGGTCTCGCCGTATTCGTGCGTGAACCAATCAATAGATTCACGAAGCTTGGGGCACTGAGTCTGATCGCTTCCGTAGCAAGCGGCCGTACGTGTCCCGATGATTCCGCAGTGCCCTCGACGGGCCTTCATGCGCAATTCGTACGATTGTCGCTGGTATTCTTCAGCAGACAATCCATTCGGGATTAGGCTGAAGCCGAGAAACAGGATGAACACGGCGGCAAACCCGATTGCCATGTTCTGTTTTGTCAAATAGCTCATACGATTTGGGGAATGGGAATCTGAAAAACTGCAACGCTCATTTGTCCGATGAGATAGGCAGTGCCTATGAAGACCAGAGCAAGGCAGATAAGGCCGATGATGTGTGTGACTTGAGTCACGGGAAGAGGGGGGAATATGGATATTGGTTTTGGTCGTTGATTAACGACTCTATTCACTATAGCGCAATTCACGTCAAAGCGCAATGTGATTTGAAGGACCGCGATAGCCTCTCAGAGTGCCCTATTCAATGTATTCAGGCACACACCGCATCGCGGAGCCACTTGCTGAGAGACCGTCACGATCCTCCCATCTGAACCGAAGAACCGAGTGGAGAAGTCTTGATGGGTGATTTCTGGAGGAAAAACGTAAACCCCCATTGCCTCATTATTCGACACACCGCTGCCGTATGATTTCAGATTCGGACTTCTCCATTCGATTCTTCGGGTTCGATGATTTCAAAGGTCAGACCGCACGCGCGGAACTCTACAGATAAAGTCCGCAGCTCTTTTCCAGCTGCTGCAAGTATTGATCAAGAAGGTAGGTCTGAAATGCACGTGACTTATCCTGATGGCCCGTTTTCAAATGCGTGTATTCCTCGATGATCGCCATGACGACCGTGCGTTTTCCAAGCTCGAAACAACGTTCCGACACGAAGATGGTACCCTGGTCGGCTTCACCCAATGTGTCTTGAAAGGCGAACGTGGCAACTTGGATCGGGTAGTTCACATCGACCCCGACAGTTTTCAAGAAGCTCAGACATTCGTCAACGACCGCCTTTTGACGGACGTCCATTGGGATGACAACACGCGCCGCCTGTTGGTCACTTTGCCCCAGAATGTGTACGCGCTCTGCGAAGTGCTTTTTCAATGCCCGGCAAAGACTGTTCGGAAGGACAAGCGACGTGTTTAAATACTCCGTGAAACGTCCCGCTACATCTTCAAGAATAAGAGGCCTGCCTCCGATCACTTCAAGCCACTTGTCATTGAACGATTGCGACCAATCCCAATCGAGATTCCACTCCCACATCTTCTTGTCCGCGTTGTAAATCTGTCGAATCATCTGCTCGTCTGCGAAGTTGGAGATCCAACGAATCAACCCACCTCGGAAGCTGAAGTCCTCGGCGATGACTCGGCTTTCATTGATGCCGATCCATTGCATGTCGTAATGAAAAAGACAGGGATAGTTCACGCGATGAACACGAATGCCCTTGCGATAAACGATCAATTCATTCCCACCGTTCAGCACCTTTCCATTTGATTGTTCAAGGACGATGTCGGTACGCTTTGACGAGAAATACTTGTTCCAGTTCGCGAATACTTCATTGAGGGATTCGTGTGCTCCAATGTATACCTTTGTCTTGCCCGCTTCTGGCGTGACACTCATGGCGTGCTCCATCGTATAGCGGCCTTCGTCGACTGCGTTGCAGAATACCTCTCGAACGGCGAACCAAGGCTCCCAGTCAACACCCATTTCCAAAGTCATACCCGTGGGCTTTCCGTCAATGTATATCTGACGGAACGTCTTTCCGCGCATTTCGACTTCTTGGCTCGTGAAAACGATTTCGTTTAAGCCAGAGAAGACCCGCAGCGGAATCCCATTTCGCAGAAGGACTGCGATAGCATACTTCAAACCACTGCCGAAGTAACCGATCTTCGTCTCATCATCGCGCTTCGTTGATGCTCCAAGCAAGCTGAACGCATAGGGGCTTATTTCGCCGTCATTTGTGATCTCAACATAGAGAATCTTTTCTTGAAGGGTATCGAATATGGTCATAGAAATGGGGAAGAAAACTAAAGTACGTCGTGGGATGAATCGTCAGGCGATTCGTCATTGAGTGGACGGCGGCTGTGAATGCAATCCTTCGCCTTGCAGAACAGGCCATGCTTTTCGACTTGCCCGTGCCCTGCGGGATGACTTGGATCGTGCGAGTCGTTGATGCACAGATCCCAATGAGTTGGCCCGTCACACTCGGGACACTTTGCCGCTGAGTCGTGGGGATAGGCCGTCGCCTGATTACTTTGAGTCATGGTGCTTGGAGAGAAATTGAATCGCGTATCGGATGAGCTGACCCAGCGAGGAGAACTTGAGCTTCTTCTGAAGTTCGTCCGCATCGCGGCGGTCTTGTTCCGATAGAGAGATGGTAGTGCGTTTCATAGTTCGATTGGAAAGATACAGGAGGTGCTATCGTATCTGCAATCATTCCGCCTTGACAATGCAGGCAAATATGATTGCGCTTCTGCCATCACTCCTTTAGAGTAAAGGCACACTTCCCCATTCCTCTATGTCTGACTCTCAGACCACATCATCAGCATCCATTGCTCCAGCGGCTGCATCTAAGGTAGCGGCTCTCGTAGTCGAGCTATACGTCGACGGCAAATCTATCTGGGTTACGGACAAGGAAAACATCTCCAAAGAGAATGCAACTGCCTTGGCAATTTCGCACAATCACCTTTTTGACGCTGCTCAAGCAATCCTTCGTTGGGAATACAACGACGACGAACGCTCAGACGGCGAGCTGTTGGATGAAGCATTTGAACTTCTCAGACCGCTTGTTGCTCAGGCAAAAGGAAAAACAGTCATCAAATGCACTATGTGCCACAACTATGATGCAGAATCCGAATCAAACAAAGGAATCTGTGAGACTTGCGTGGCGAATCTTCCGTTTTAATTCCCATTTCCCCTTTTCCCTATGAAGAAGCAGATACGCGAACTCTCAGACGACGGCTCCTCAGTTCAAATCACCATCGCCGACGAACGCTGGTACATCAAATCGCAGACCGACAAAGACGGAAACGTCACGTCTATCGTCGAGTACCCGTCCGTGACATGGATCACCGAGCACTACCCGAAAGGAATCGGCTACTTCAAGTGGCTCGCCAATCAGGGATGGGATGAGTCCCGAGCACTCATGGAAGCCGCAGGAAACCGTGGATCGAAGGTACACGGAGCGATTACCGATCTTCTCCTCGGCAACCGAATCGAGATCGACGGCAAGCTCCCGAACTCCGATACGCGTGAGCCTGAAGAGATCACGCTTGAAGAATACGAAGCCATCATGTCCTTCGCGGACTGGTTCAAGGAAACGAACCCGAAGCCGATCGAGAACGAACTCGTCGTCTTCAACGAAGAGTACAAGTACGCAGGAACCGCAGACTTCATTTGTGAGATCGACGGCGAACGCTGGCTCATCGACTTCAAAACGGGACAGAACATCTGGCCGTCATACGAGCTGCAACTCTCCGCCTACAAGCATGCTCTCCCGTCGGAACTGAAGCCCGACAAACTGGCGATCCTCCAAGTCGGCTACGCCAGAAATAGAAAGCGTTTCAAATTCACCGAGATCGAAGATCAGTTCGACCTGTTCCTTGCCGCTCGCAAAATCTGGGAGAAGGAATGCAGCACCGTCACGGTCTTCAAAAAGGACTACCCTGTTTCCATTTCCCTGAACTGATATGGGCTTCCTGATTTCAAAGGAGTTTCCTCCGCGATTCCTCAAGGGCGAGGAAGTAGTAGGCCACGAAATGCAGCTCACGATTCGTGAGGTCAAAAAGGAGAACGCCTACAACCGCAACACGAACAAGAACGACCAAATAATCGTCGTCTATTTTGAAGGCAAGGAGCGTGGTGTCGTGGTCAAGAAGCAGCGAGCGATGGACATCAAAGCCCTGTACGGGGACGACACAGATCAATGGAAAGGTAAGGTGGTCCGCCTCTACACAGAAAAAAAGAAAGTCAAAGACGGCATCGTCGATGTTATCCGCTTCACCTCTCCTCAATGAGCCTCCCTGGACGCATCAAAAACGCCATCGCCGAACTTGATCGAGACACCGCGAACATCGCCGAGCAAATGCCAGCCATGCAAACAATGCGGGATCATCAGCGAACTCTCTCATCGCTCGTCGCAGAAGCCGCAACCGTCGTCGCACAAGCGAAACGGAATACCATTGCAACCTACGTCACCCGCCGCAGGCTTCAAGCCGAGCGATTCCGCAAAGCCAGGTCGCACAATGGCATGACCGCAAAGGATGCGGAGGAGGAGTCCAAAATTTTCGTCGGCGAAGAGTACGCGAAGGAAATGGACGCCGAGGAACATCTCACCCTGTTGGAACTTCTCATTCAGGCACTTCGAGCCAAGCTCGACTTCTGCCGTGACGTTGCAAACGATTGCAAGTGGATCGAACGATCCTTCACTTCCAACAATCCATGACCCTTCTTCAATTCATCATCGGCACCGTTGGGTTCGTGTATTTCTTGCTTGCCGTATGAAGACGATATTCGCTCTCGAAGGCCAATGCTCAATGGATTCGCTCGTCGGATGGATCATGCGGAAAACCGATTCCCCCGTCCTGCCGAAAGAGAAACTGTGTTCCATCTTCGATTGCGACATGCCGCAGTTTTCCAAAGGCATCTGCCATCGGCATTTCAACCTTGCTCGCAAAGGCAAGAAGCTGGAGCACAGACAGTTTCAGTTTCTCGTTGAACCTCCTTCCACACCTGAAAATGACGGGAGCGCCTAGACCAAAGATCATTCGGCAGAAGAACAAGCCCAAGCAACTCAAGCGGAGCCCGATTAAACCTGGCCGCAAGTGCCCCGACTGCCTAGGAACCGGAAGACGATATTTCGACAACGGGCAATTCCATCCAGACTACGTTGACTGCCCGACATGCAATGGCAAAGGCCGCGTTCGGTCAAAACCGATCGCTCGAAAAAAGAGCATGCAAAAAAAGCAGTTTGATGAGGCGGACTTTCACCGCCCGACGCTTGAGAAAATCTGGGCGACTGCCGAATGGAGATGCCCATTCACGCTTCGACGTACGAACATCAGCGAAGGTATTATCATTGATCCGGCCCACATCCTCGGACGAAGCGGAGGACGGCTCCGCCGTGGGATCTTCAGTAGCCCCTTCAATTGCACACCGCTGCACCGTGAGATCCATCAAGGGCCGCTTCGTGACACTCCAGAAGTACGTTCGATCCTACTGAAAAGAACCGAGCGACGAATACTTCTCGCCGTGCGCGAGGGTCGATACGAAATCACTCCAATCGACCAAGTATTTCGCGAATACGCTTCGTCATTCCTTGGCGACTTCCCTTCCCCCCTACTCGATGCGTGAATGCTGCCCTCATTGCCGCCAGCCAATGCCGCTGGCATACAAGAAGCATCTTCGCCGCAATATGCTTCAGCCGCTCAAAGCTCTCGCTGAGAGCAGTGGTCCGCTGACAACTCAGGAGCTTGCCTCCGTCTTCGAGGACCGCCCTGCCCTGCGGACCGAGATCACCAAGCACTTTGCGAGCTTGCGGCACTGGGCGCTGATCGAAGAGGCCACACCGCGAAAGTATCGCGTCACCGTTCGCGGTATGCGGTTCATCGACGGCTTTGAAGCGGTCCCTGAGTGGGGATGGACCGTGAACAATGAACCTGTCGCGACGCCCGAGGGTGAAGAACCGGCCCCGCTCCGGCACATCTGGGAGATTGAGCCGAAAGACTTCTCAGAGCCGAGCCGCCACGTGGAGGAAGCCGTGCAGTTGTGCATTCCCAACTAAGGTTCATACAATAGCCGCTTTGATGATGCTTCGCACTGGAGCACGCGGACGCTTGCTGACCAAGAAGTTAGCATGCAGGGAATCAGCAGGTAATTGTGTAGAAACCTTGAAATTGATGGAAATCCTGCAATGGGTGCGGACACGCAACGCGTTATTTTCACGTAACTTGTGAAAACTCCACCCGGGTGCGGCTTGCCTGGGGGTCAAGAGGTCGCAGGTTCAAATCCTGTCGCCCCGATTTTGACAACGTCTGACACGAATTGCCAAACGGCGTCGAAACCCTTGCAGTGGCGAGGGTTTTGTCGTTTCTGGTCAGTGCCTTCGTTGCCATTCAAGGACACCGAATGCCCTTCAGAGCCGCCAGAAATGCAGCGCATTTGCAGCGCGGCGTCAGGCTCCGATACAGCGCGGGGGGTATCCGCGGCAGCAGGAACTGTTTGTTGCACAACCGGCAGCGCGGCAATCGCACGGGCCTGATCGTTGATGCCGATATGCGTGTACTTCATTGTCGTTTTAATATCGGAATGCCGTGCCAACTCTTTGGCCTCAGGCAGCGACGCACCGTTGCGAAGCAGTTCCGTAATGTAGGTATGCCGGCCTGAGGCATGGAAGTCGGCAACGCCTTCATCGTTCTTGTACGGGATGCCGACCCGTTCCAGGTCCTTTCGGACCATCACGTGCGTCTTGCGTTGCCCAAGCTTCGGGAAAAGCTTCTCCCCGGGCTGTATTCCGAGCAACCACTGGCGCAGCATTGCCGCCAACTCAGGATGCAACGGAAGTACATCTTCTTTCCGATGCTTCGAGGCCCTGGCCGCGACGGTAATCGTCGGTGGTGTGGCGTCTAGATCAAAGCTCTTCGGAGTCAGGCTGCCCAGCTCCTTGCGACGAAGGCCAGTCAGGTATGCCATGAGATAAATGCGTGCCCGTTGCTCGCCCGTGTACCGCTGAATGCTGATGCCGCTCGTGCGTGCCGAGGCGATAAGCTTGGACACTTCGTCGGCCGTGAGTGCCCTTCGGCCATGGCGCACATCGACGGCCGTATTGAGCCTCTCGACTCCGAGCATTGGATTGGCCAACATCCGCCTGCTCGTAACGCACCAATTGCAGAAAGTACCGAATGCTTGCAAATACTGGTTGTAGGTTCGATGGCCCGTTGACTTCTCCTTGCGGCGCGACCGCAGGTACTTTTGAACGGTTTCTGCCTCAATGTCGGCCAACGTCTTGAATTTGCAGCCTTCCACCGTCCGCCGCACCTGCCCCATCGTGAGCTTGACGTATTGAGGCGAATTATCGCCCAGGCTTTCCTGAAATTCGGCAAGGTGCTCTTCAATTGGCAGAAGCCGCTGCTCCGTAATTCGATCCAGCCCCGCATCAACCATACCAGTACGCCGGAGCCGGGCTTCCGTTTCCAGCTTGCCGGCCAACTCTTCGGTCAGCCCTTTGTCAGTAAACCCGATTGCCGTCCGGCGTTTGCCACGATGGTCAAGGTACTGAATCGTGTAGGGCTCGGACTTGCGCTTTGTTCGCTTGAATATCGATGCCATGAGTCATTTCCTCCGAGAACCATTTTCGCGCGCTTGCTGCGGAGGGCAACCCTCTGCGATCCAATTCCGGATCTCGTCCTGTCGCCATCGCACGGTCCCGCCTATTCGAACAGGAGGCGGAATCAGTCGAGCCGAATTTAGGCGCCAGATGCTGCGTACCGATACGTTAAGCATCCTAGCCACCTCATCGGCCGCGACCAGCAACACTTCAGCCGGCACCTCTTGCCTGATCTCCCTAATCATGATGCGATCTCCTTTGCCTATTTGCTCAGCCAGTGGCAAAGCCGGCTCCAGGTGAGGATAGCTCGACGCTTCGCCTCGCCCGGATGCCGTTCATTGAACGCGCCGAGCTTGTACAGACCGAAACCGATGCCGATGAAGAACAAACTCGACAGCGACATTGCTCACCTCTCCATTTCCTGCTCTGGTTCTTTGTGCTCCACATGCTGACTGGCATACGAGTCCAGCATCTGGTTGTAGCCTTCGAGCGTGCCGATCTGCTCGGTAATCATCTGCGGAGTCGGATTACCAAGTGTTCCTGGTTCCTCGATAGGCCGAGCCGAATCCGGAAACGCGGGAAGTAGATTCTGCGAGAACTCCTTCGACCCTTGGCGTATCGCCGCCAACAACGGCGCGGTGAATGAAGGCCTCGATCGCTCTTCGGACATGACTTATCTCCTTGTGTTAGAAATTCCCGCTGCGCCAGCGATTCAACCGAGCCCGCTGTTCGATCGCAGCGTCCTGCATACGTTGCACATGCTTTCGCTCGATGGCACCATCGATCATTCCCTTGAACATCAATCCGAACGCGCCAAAAAACACGAACTCTCCGAGGGCCTGGTCGTGTTGGCCGAGCGCTATGCCCAGAATTACGCATAGCGGCACTTCCAGAAATCGCGCGATCCCCACCCGCTCCAAGAAAGGGAGCAGCACGCCGATCCACGAGTCGCCCTCATAGTGGCTATGAACCACGACACGGCGGAGGCGACGAATGAAGTAGCCGATCCGCTGGCAGACGAGGGCGATAACCCAGAAGCCAAAGAAATCGATCATCCCTGCGCTCTCTGGATGCCCACCCATGTAAAAAACCATGATCACGATGGCGAACAGGGCATTGAACCCTATCGCCTCGCCACCAAAAGACCGCCGAAGAAAGACAGTAAAACACGTCGTAAAGCCGCTAAGCAGCATGTAGAAAAGATTGAGGCCGAAGCGGATATCAAGGCCATTGTCTTGTTGGGGTGGGGCTGGCTGACCAAACATGCTTCACCTTTGGCTGAAAGAGACATGCAACCAGTTCTCTCCATTGGAGAATGGCATTCCGGGACGAATCACGATGGCATCACACAGAAATCGATTGGCCGGCCCGCCCGAACGCAACCCGTTCATGAAAACGCCGGGCTGCAGGACGGGTTCATACTGCGTGGAAAAGCTGCTCGTTGACTGAGCAACTCCGAACATCTCGTCATAGAAGCTCTCGGCCGGCTGCGTGGAACCACCAATATGCGTTTCGAGTCTCGTGCCAAGTGACTTGCTAGCCCATTCGGCAGTCTCCACATCGCCGAGTCCATGGATAATGCGGTGACCAAAGTTGCTGAGCAGCGAAAGAGTCTGCTGCTCGGCCTTTTCGGACTTCATCGCGTTGTTGAACGCCTGAAGTGACTGAGTCAGGTACACCATGCACCCCCGATGCGAACGGCACTGGGCGATATACTCCGAATCGAATTGGTTGGCCCAACTCTGTGCTTCGTCGCACCACGTGACATGGATGGGATCGCCCGCTTTAGCGGCGGTCCGCAGCACATATCTCTGCATCAGGTACTTGAATCCTGCGCCAATAAAGGCACCGCTGTCGCCATATACGGAGGGCGCGACGTTGACCAACAACCATTGCCTTTTGCGCCGCATTTCCTCGAAACTAAAATTGCTGCTTGTCGACACTCGTTCATGCACCATCCCATTGTTGAACACAAACAGAGTCCCAAACACGCCCGCAAGGATGCTGGACTTCGTTCGATCAGCCATCCCGGGATACTCTTGCAGGTAATAATCCACGGCCTGCTGAAGGTCATGTGCCGCCTGGCGTGACTTTTCACTCCTGAAGGCAGCTTCGATGCACTTGCTGTGAAAGCCCTGCCGCCAAGTGGGATCCGCCAGTTGCTCGCCGTTGTGAGCCGCATTCGAAATGAACTGGTGCAGGTCGGATGAGGTGACAGTTCCGCGAGCTGTCTTTAGGATCTCCACGGCATGATGAATCATCCGTTCCTGCTGCGCGACGAAAAATGCAGCGTTCTCGCCTCCTTTGCCGCCATCGCCATTTCGCAAGGATTCGCCAATGGTCGTAATGCATTTAGTTATCTCCCGCGCGTCCCCGCCATACCGGCCCGCCTCCGCGAGAAAGTTAAACCTTAGCGCACTCTTCTCAGCATCAAACACAAGCAATCGATGTGACTGCCTGCAATCCGCAAATATCTTCTGCCACATCGGCAGATCCTCCGGCTTCGCAGCCAAAATCAAGCCGAAGGTGTGTCGGTCTCGCGCCAAGGCACGGGCTATTTGCCGACCTGATGAACTCGACTTCCCGCCACCAGTGATGCCCATGATCAAGAGTCCGCCGTTAAGTAAGCCACGGACGGTAAACCAATCCGATTTCGACCATCGAAGAATTCGCCGGTCGAGCTCGCGCCCGGAAGCTCGATTCCGCCTCCGATTGGCGAAAATAATCGCCACAAATAGAGCCATCATTCCCACACCGAGAATTTGATCGTCTTGCATGATTAGTTGCTCCGCGACTGATCCCGGACTGTCCGAACGAACGTGCCAAGTTCCAAGCCTTGCGCACGGGCGGCTCGGGCTTTCTTCAAAACGAGTTCTAGAAGCTCAATAAAGCTCTCTAGGCAGAGCCCTGGTCCCGCAGCCGATACTGAGCGACCCTCACCCGCCAACACCGTTGCGCGTGTCGTCGGCTTGCCGTTTACCTGTGACGGCGACATTCGGTTCCGCTTGAGCTCGCCACCTAGGGCGTCGCGGGTGATCGCGCCCTTCAGCACCTGATGGGCCAACTGAGCTTGTTGGGCCGAATCCTCTATCCGTGCGAGTTGGTACGCCACACTAGCGCCAACTCCCCGAGCCGATAGCTGGCTTGCCAACTCCTCAGGAAGCTTGAGATACGACAAAAGCTTCGTAACTTTCGAGGCCGGGAACCCGAGCCTGCTGGCCGCCTCCGATGCTGACCAGCTCATCTCCTGCATTAGCCGAGCAATAGCTCGGGCTGTCGCGAGAGGACTCACACATTCACGTTGCGCGTTGGCAACAATCGCTTTCTGAATCGCCGCGGCATCGGTGACGGCCTCACCTTCGATGATCGCCGCAATGGTTCTCGCCCCCAATAATCGCTGTGCGGCCGTGCGTCGATGCCCATCCACGAGGATAAACTCCTGTCCCTCGCGTCGGACCCGCACCGGGTAGAGCTGCCCAACTGCCTTGATCGATTGAGCCAAGCCTTTGACGGCTTCCTCGTTGACCGAATCGCGAATGTTATCGCTTTTGAGACTCCCCAGCGGGATGTCGTGGATGACTTCATGCGTCATGGTCGGTCCCCTTGCGTTGGAGGCGTTTGTGCGGCCACTCAGCGATCCGGGCCAGGTTGGCAGCAAATCCGGCCCACCGGCTCACTGCAATTCCCACGAGAATGGCAAGAATCAATGCGACCAAGTTCCAGTTCACGCGTTTGGCTGCCTCGCCGGCTACTGCGCCTGGCACTGATGCGAGAGGCTTGATTGCGGCGTCTCCCACCACTTCAGCCAGTCCACGCGTGCCGTCCAGAAACTCACCGGGCGCCGTGACAAAGGCTGTAAGCCCCGCTCCGATGGAGAGGGCCCCTTTGTTACGCCAGATGAAGTCGCAGGCCCGATCACCATGTTTGGCGACCACCGCCATCAAGTCGGGCTTGAGCGTGCCATCGGCCGCCAGCATCGCCAACCGCCGTCCGTTTTGGGGCGTAACCCGCACAAGAGCCTGGATACCTTCCTTGCCAAATCCATCGATCAGCTTTTCGCCTACAGAGCCGTGCCGAATGAGCGCGGTTGCGGCATCGTCGCCGTACCGTGCAACCGTTCCGAGTGACTTCTTACTTAGAGCGAGGACAAGGGCACCATCCCCATGCTTGGCCATGATCCTTAAGGCGATTCCGCCGTGTTCGCCGGCTTCGCTGGCGATTCGGCCCGCACGCGGACCGACTTTCTTGAACGCGCCTACGACGACCTCGTCACCGTGCGACGCGGCCAGTCGGGTCATTTTCCCGGCCATAGTCTCAATACCCTCTTCGGCGACCTCCTTTCCAAATTTCTTGGCGGTGAACTCAACCGCTTCCTGGACGACCTTGCTCGCGACCCCAGCGTTTGCCGAGCCCGAGAGTGTAAGCAGTGCGATCCCTACGGACACTACTTTTAGCGATGGGCGCATATTGTCTCTCCTATCTACGGGAGGGAAAATTTAGAAAGGTGACTTTAAGGCAGGACTACGGCGCGAATTGAGGCACTTCGGGCCTCTGCACGGCGACTCGCATAGTCACGGAGGAGACGTTCAAGTCCTGGAGAAGACCCATCACCTTGAACGATCACTTCTTCTAACTCACTTAGAATGTGATCGAGGCGCGTTGCGATTTCGCCCACGGGATCGTAGAACTTGTCGTATGCCCACGACACGATGTAGTCGACGATAATCCCGATCACTAATCCGCCCATGAATGTCACCGTGCCAGTTCCGGCACCGACGCTCAGGATGCCGGCGGACGTGGCAAGCCTCGCCGCGGCAAGCGCAAGCACTTCACCGCTTACGAAACTCACGAGTTCTTTGCTCGCCGTTCCACGGAAATCCGCTTGCACCGACGCAACGGCTTCTTGGACCGCCTGCTTTAGTCGCCGCTGAATTGCCTGCCGGTCAACCTGTGCCGGCAATGCCTCAGAGGGAAGTCCCTCAAGGTCAGCTTGCAAGCGAACAAGCACCTGCGAGTCGACATCCGATAGGTGGCGAACGCACGTTGCGACACTCGATTCAATCAGCTTGTCAAGTTGCTCCGCCCGGAAGATGTGCTCCGAAAACCGATTCTCGACAAAGGCTTCATGCTCGCTCCCACCCCCCAGGTAGTCTTTTCCCAGTAACCACTTCGATTTCCAACCCAGTACGTCTTCCGCGAAACCTCGCGTTCCTCGTCGAGCCTCCACGAAGAATTCATGCACCGGTGTGACATTCTTGGCCACGCCGAAGCTACCTTGTCTCTCCGCCCACCCTAAATGCCCATCGATAATCTCTTCCAGCTTCTGAACGTGAGCAGCATTTTCACGCAACCCTGTCGAGGCTTCGTCAAGTCCAGCACGGGCAATCCATGCGATGCCCTGACCGACAGGCACTCCCAAAAGGAGAATCAAAGCGATGCCTCGTCGTGTGCGCAAGAAGGGTGCAACCCGATGCTTCAAAAATCGCAGGTTCATCTTTAGTCTCCCAATCGATAGTCCGCTCCTATTCATTCCCTGCTCTTATTCACGCCCAAGAAGCACACGATCGGACACGTTCCTGACAGACCACGACAAAATTTAGATTGACCTCAATCTGTCGCTGCAATAAGGTCGAACATGAATCGCGAATCACTCTCGACGGTCTCAAGGTCCCGTACGGAAGGCAATTGCGATGCATTCACGCAATCATTCGTTGACGCAGAGCGACGACGGGCAGGATTGCCAACAGCCGTGGAAGGTCGGAGGATTGAGGGAGAACGCCAACGAGCCTATTCTGCCAATTCAGAATGGTTCCCACTACAAGGTGAGGCTCGCGCTAGCAGAGTGGCGGAACCTCGAACGTATGCAGCGGCGCTCACCTCGGGCGTTTCTAGCACTTGTGAATCTGTGCAACGGGACAACTTCCGTTGGTGATATTCCGCATCCCGAGGATTTCGCGATTCTAACTAGAAATGGCGCTGTCCAGCCGGATGGACAAATCCTGCCAATCGTCCGGGATGTCTTACTTTCCAGCCTCCGAGACACTCCCGACGGTCTCGCGCTTGTGTCACCCTTCGTCCTAAGGGGACCGGAGGACATCCGTGTCCTTGAATCTGTCGCTCGCCGCGTCGAATCGTCGTTCGTCGAGCTTATTCGCGGCGCGGATCATCGGGATCGAGACGACGAATCCCCGCACAGGTAGACTCCTCAAGTAGATTACGAATTAGGCGTTTAGCACAGGTGATTCGTCTTGAAACTGTCTTTGAGCTTATTCCAAGCCGAGCAGCAATCTCAGCATGCGAATACCCATGCCGGAGCAGTTGCAGTGTCTCACTAACTTTTTGTCCAGCCCGGACTTCAAGAAACTCAAGAAGTTCTTCGAACTCGCACTCACTGCTGAACGCCCCCGCCGAAGTCCTACACATCAACATTCGTTCTATTCCAGGAACGCCGGACATTTCGACCAATGCCGGACGGTTTCGCGTTTTCCCAAATTTTTTGCGGAACCAGTCGCACACTACGTTCCTTGCTATGACAATTATTAGGCCTTCATTGCAGACAAGGTGCGGTGCATTTTGCGCGTCGTCAGCAGTGGCAAGAACCTTTAGGAGTACGGTCTGCACCGCGTCCTCCCTATCCGGATGCTTCATCGAAGGTGCTCGATTACATACGCCAAGTACAAGGCGTCTGATTGCTCTTTCAGTCTCTTCATTGTTGACTCGAATATCCATTTCGATCGTCCCCTATCCGGCTGTGCGCGCAATTCCCTCTAAACGATCTAGCCCCAACTTTTGCCCGCCACAGTAAGACTCAACATCTCGGGGCCGTTAAACCAGGGAAACCAGTGAAACCAGGACGCTTGCGTCAACGACACCCCGACGTCGTGTGTTGCGCGCACTTTCCCTCTCCACAGCCTAGACGCTATTACCTTCGTGCGATTCTCCGGCCACTATTGCGACTTCAATCGCAGATTTCTCTGGCGGCACCACGATGACAATTCGGAAACGAGCATTGGCGCGGAGAAAGAGCACCATTTACGTCGCTGCGACATGAAGTTGATCGAATCTCAGACCGAAATCCGCTCGACGATGTTCCGGGTGATCTGCTTTTGCCGACGGTCGTAGAGCTTTGTTACTCGGCTGTCGGAGTGGCCAAGGAGGAACTGAACGTCCTCTAAGGCTACCCCATGGAGCAGCAGATCGGTCGCTGCCATCGACCGGAAGCTGTGCGGCGAAATTAGCCCCGGCAAGCCGGCGGCTTTCAGCCGTCGCTTCACCATGCGGCATATATCCACGCCATTCATCGCCCGTCGCGAGAGTGTGCCCCGTCGCCCGCTCGCCGTACGAAACACTGGGCTCTCCTTGCCAGCCGCTTCGAGACCTCCGGCCACGACGTACTCCTGAAGCACGCGCTGAAGGTCGGCACGCACGGGGATTGAACGGGCCTTCCCACGCTTCTCGTTGAACTTCAATGAGAACTGAACGCCGTCGAACTCAAGGTCCTTGAGTCGCAGCTTCGCCACGGCACCTGCGCGAGCGGCCGTATAGATCAGTGTTGCAATCAAGGCCCGGTCACGAAAATCGACGACGGATTCCGATGGAATCGCATTCAGCAGTTGACGTGATTGTTCGACGGTGATCTCCGGCGTCTTTCCTTCCGTCGCCGAGTACCGCTCAGTCCGCACCGAAAGTGCGGGATTGAGAACGATGACGTGACGCTGGACAAGCACGTCGAGGAAGGAGCGGATCGCAGCCAAATACAGCTTCTTGGAAGGCGTGCTGATGGCCAGTTCGTCGAAATACTGACCAACCATGCCCGGCGTAATCCGGGGCAGTTCTATCTGCCGCCGCTCGGCCCAACTCAGAAAGTGGCGTACCGCGTGGAGGTATGCTCGTCTCGTGTAGGCATTTCTCAGTTTGCCAAGGAAGAATTCCTCCCAGGCAAACTGCGCGCTGCTGCCAGCATTCGAGATTGATTGAGGGATTACGATTTGAGAACGGTAGGCTGGCTCTAGGGGACTGAGTAAGTTCGCCGCCCGGCTCTGCGCAGGCGATTGCGGGTTGCCCCCGCCTGCAAGATCGCCACTCACTGGAGGGCCTGCCTGCTATGGAAGACCCGAAGTATCTGCACCTCGGATTCCGTCACGCGGTAGACAATGATGAATGGTAAGCCAGGCGTGACTAGCTCACGCGTTCCTTCGACCGTTCCGCGGCGTCCAGATAACGGGAATGGCTCCAGCCGCTCGACCGCCAGTTTGATGCGGCGTGCACAATCCTGAGCCACGAACGGATTCTCATCATGGATATGTCGCAAAGAGTTGCGCAGCGTGAGCACGGCACTGCTGACCCAGCGGACCCGCATCAGCGAAACTCGTTGAACACGGCCCGAACTTCCTTGTCGGACGCAAACTGCCCGCCGTCCGCTTCGCCGATTGCCCGCTCCACTTCCTCAATCTGCCATTTATGCAGAGCGATGTATTCCGACACAGCCTTCTTGATGAGATAGCTGCGGTCACGTTCAGTGACTTTTCCCAGCTTGTCCAGGAACGCGACGTCTTCCGCGTCCAGTCGACAGGTTACGTTGACCTTTTCCATAGTGCCTCGCATGGTTGTTCATGTTGAGACACTATCACGTCTTATTGGCTCGCGCAAGCGAATACGCTGCCATGCATCTCAGCATGCAGCAAATAACCTCCTTTATTTGCCATGATCAATGAAACTCGACTTGTCGGTCGAACTATCGAAATCAAACGTCGCGGACAACTCTGCCCCCGAGTCGTCGAGTCGGTACACTCGCATGCCAAACGATTCGCCATGCTCGTGCCCCATCACGACCATGGAATCCTTGGGGTGGATCGCCGCGCAAAGGATTCGGTCGTCGGGGGCCCCCAGGGTCAGCACTTCGGTCCTGGTGGGTAGATGGTAAATGGTCACGGTTCCTACGTCCGAGCGGCTCATCAGTGTTGAGCCATCTGCGGAGATCGTTAGCCCCACAGACTTGTCGGCGGCCATCAGGCGAAACGGCGGAGCGTTGGACGTCAAGTCAAATAAATAGATCGCCGTGCTATTCCCACAGACGGCCAGTAATCGGCCATCGGCGGAGACGGCGGATATAGTCATCCTGTCATTCATTGGCCCAATCACCCGAAACTCAGTTGCCCCGGGACTTCGACGAAAGCGCAAGTAGCCAGAGGTGTCGGTGTCGAGCCAAAGTTCGCCATCCGGCGTACGGAATGAGCCGATCAAGTCTTGCGTGCCGCCACACTGAAACACCACATCACCACTGGTTGGATCGATGACTCGAGTCAGGGGCATGCCCCGAATCACAATCGACTGGCCATCCGGTGCGAGCCACATTTGAGTGCGACCGATGTTCGAAACCGCAAGTGCCGTCACGACCTCGCCCGAATGTGTCCGGCGCAGGCTCAGCCCGTCGATTTCCTGAACCCATGCCTGCTCGCCGCTGGTGTCGAATACGGGACTCCAATCGCCGAGGAAGAATTCATGTGCACGTGGAGCGTCTGCCGGTGTCGGCGGTCTGAACGACCAGAACTTTCGCCCCGTCGCGACTTCAAATATCGAGACGCATACGTCCGCCGACAATTGCTCCGCAACCACAAGCCAACGTCCGCACGGCGAAAATGAGGTTTGGAGCGGCCGATTGGCAATCGGAAGCTCAGCCGAGTGCCCGCTCGCGTTCAGTTCTCGGATGCGAACCATGCCATCCACTCCACCCGATGCCAACCAATTCCCATTGCTGGAAAGGTCGCAGCATGGGGCCCGCCCCAGATGCCCCGCAAAACTTACGGGCGTCACACGCCCGCCCAACAAGTCTTCCATCCTCCAAGTGCAAACCGACCCGTCGCGAAAGCTTGCCGCCAATAGTCGCTTCTCGGGACAAAACCGTATTCCTTCGATCATTTGTCCGAGTTTGAAAGAAGTCACTAGTTTCCCGTCGCTGGCCGAAAGCAGTGCCAAGCGGTCGGCTCCGACCAGAGCCACATAGTCTGTCTCCATGGATACGGCGCAGCATGCTCCCGCAAACCACGTAGCGGACAATTCATTCCACCGCTCAATTTCATGCAGTGTCTGTGGGTCAAGGAGCACCATTTCCCACGGCGCTTTCAGAACCGCTAACAAGTTCCGTTCAGGAAGAAACGCGAATCCAGCAATTTCATTTGGGTGACTAGGATCCCATCCGCGGGCCTCACTTGAAGGTTCCAGTGGTCTAGTTTGCCGGACCGATTCGTCAGCAGTATCAATGACCGCCACGATCGCATCCCTGCCACCGACAGCCACTTGGCGACCCTCATCGATCCAAGCCATTGCAAATACGTCGCTGGTCAGAATCCGCCGCTCGAACACGATCGAATAATCTGCTGCTCGGTACACGATGACTCGCCCATTCTCATCACCGACGGCCAGCAAGGTGCCATCAGGCGAGAACTCTGCGGATACGATCTCCTCGCCGGGGTGAGGGATCGAATGAATTTCCTTCCAACTCTTGGTATCCCAAAAGCTCAGCCTCCCATCCGCGCCACCGCAGACGAGCAAATCGCTTGCGGGAGAAAATCGCACGCAATGCACTCGCCCGTCAGTGGCAGCTAGAACATGCGTTGCTTCATCTGTCATTTTGTCAATCAAATGCCACTCCAGTCCGCGCCGCACGTTTCCGTGCGCCATCCCTTCCGCATTCTTCAGATGATGCAGAGCCTCTGCACGATCGCCGCGATACAACGAACGGGCCGCATAGCGAATAGCGCCGGCATATTGATGCTGCCGCTCCTTCTCCTCGGCGATACTCGCCAACTTGTTGGCCGCGGCCACTTCTTCGGCCGCTGACCGCCGCTCCTCAAACAGTGCGCCGAACAGGGCTGCCACCAGCAATCCGGCCAACACGGCGCCGCTGGCAATCGCCACACCACGCGGATGCCGTCGGGCAAATCGCCACGCCCGCTGCAAGCGCGAGATCGGCCGAGCAGCGATCGGCTCGTGCCGCAAGAATCGGCGCAGATCGTCGGCCAGTTCACCAGCGCTCGCATAGCGACGCTGCGGCGTCTTCTCCAGACACTTAGCAACAATGGTCTCCAGATCCTTGGGGACATTCGAACGGAAAGTGCGAATCGCCCGCGGCTCTTCGCGCAGGATGCGCTCGCGAATCTGATCGCCGCTCTCACCCTCGAACGGCCGCACGCCGCTCAACAGCTCGTACAGGATTACGCCCAACGAAAACACGTCCGATCGCGGTCCTGCTTCGGCCGATTGACCCGCCGCCTGCTCCGGGGACATGTAGCGATCCGAGCCGATGAACGCGATCGTCCGCGTGTGGTACGACGCAGCAGCCAGCTCTGGCCGACGCGCGAGCCCGAAGTCCGTCACCACCGGTCGAAACAAGCGCCCACTGACCGAGTCCGCGACTCGCCGCAACAGCACATTGCTGGGCTTGAGGTCGCGATGCACAATCCCCCTTGCATGGGCAAACTCGAGGGCCTCAGCAATATCGCGTATGAGCTCCGCGGCCAGCAGCACCGGAATCCGGTCCTGACCCAAAACCCAGCTTGCTAGCGTGGGCCCGTCGATCAGTTCGAACGCAATGTAACGAACCATCTCGACGCTGCCGGTATCGTACACCTGCACAATCCCCGGATGCGACAACTCGGCGATCGTCTTCGGTTCGTCGACGAATCTGCGGCTGGCCTCGGGATCCATCATCACCGCAGGCCAGGCGACCTTCAGCGCGACATGCCGATCCAGTTCCGTGTCCAACGCCTGAAAGACGACCCCATAGGCGCCTTGCCCCAACACGGACTTCAGCTGGAAGCGCCCCAATCGCGGCGGAAGCTCCGCAGGTGACTCGTCATGAGCGACGCCCGCCTCGGGATCCGCCTGGCTGTATTGCGCCAACCACAGCAAGAATTCGAGCGCCTCCGAGCTGAGACCCGCAAGTTGAGGTTCAGCAGCTCGCGAATCCTCATTCGCCCAATGTGAACCTTCGCTAATCATCGGTTTTGAGTCGGGACCTCAACTTTGCCAGCGCTCGCTCGTACGCCATTCGGGCCGCATCCTCCTTCGATCCCGTCAATTCGGCGATCTGCTTGTAGCTCTGGCCATTCAACAGCCGAAGCTCAATGACGAATTGCTCGTGGGGCTTAAGCGATTGAAACAGCGCGTACGCGCGCTCGGCCTCCTGACGCTGCGCGATACAGATCTCGTGAGCGGCTTCGCCACTGTTGTCCTCCGCGGCACGAGCATGGAATAGCTCCCAAATCATTCGCTTGTGGTGTTCGGCATGGCGAGCCTGATGGTTGCGCGTCCACTCCAGTCGCCGGTGATAGAGTACCGACCGAGCCCATTGCTTGAAGTCAGTAAACGTGTCGCGCTCGAACTTGTCGAACTGCTGCCGCACCCGCAGCAGCGTATCCTGGATCAAATCTGATGAACCGTGGGACAATCCTGGACTGCGGCGCCTTCGCCTGCCGGACAACTCTTCCCAAAGGTGTTCGGACAACCGCTCGATCAACTTGTCCAATGCCTCAACCGAGCCTTGGCGTGCCGCGGCGATCAAGGGGTCGGGCGTCGCCTGCGAATTAGGAACGTCATTCCCACCCCGCGACGACTTATTACTGAACGACTTTTCGGCACGGCTCGACATATGGCTCCGCTCCTAGGTGGGTCGATTATCTCCTGCGAGGTAACCCAATGCAAATTCGTCGCCACCGAAACAGCTCACAATGGAGCGTTTCCTTCCAATTCTCCTGTTCGCAACTCTCCCGAACGCTTTCCTGAAATTTGCTGCCGAGCGAGCCACGAACACCCGAAGAGTCGAACCAAATTACGCTCATCCGGCGCTGCCCCCGTGTATCTTTCGCCATCTGGCTCAATGCCCGCCGCTTTTGCGATTCACTCAGGCGACCCAAGTTGCCTTCGGTCGGTTCTTCCAGCACCGGCTTCTCTCACACAGCCCGCTTCGTCCAGCCCAAGTAGGCTCCGGATGAGTGCCGCAATTCTCGGCGCGGCCTTACCCGGTGGAAATGTCTCCGACACTTTCGCTTGAAGTACTTCGTTCGACTCAGTAGCGGCGAACGCTTCGCCGATGACTCTACCCCACTCCTGTGGTGAGCGCACTTGCCTGGCGAGTCCCAACTCCGCCAACGGCAGATCGCTTCCCCCAGAAACGTACACAGGTTGGATTACTTGCTTAAGCATCAACACTGCCTCGACTCCGACAGTCGAATTGTATGTGGCAACAGCATCGACTGCGTTCAAAGTCGGGTACAAGGGTAGATTGCTGGCCAGCCGGGCCTGCGAATCGTCAATGCCCGATATCCATCGGCGGTACACTTCTGTCCGCTGAGAAGGATGGGGTCGGACCAGCAGGCACCCGCCATTCTCCCGTACTGCCGCGTGTATCGCTGCCAAGTCGCTGACTATCTCGGCCTCGCTCCTGACGTGAACAACGTCTGTGCCCCGCTTCCAAAAGGCTGGAACATCGATCCACAGCAGCGTCTTGCACCGATCCGGTATGCCCTTCAAATGCGTGTGCCGCCACGCGTAGTTGATAGCACCGCGATACTCGACCACGCGATCGAACGCTGGGTTGCCTGTGATGAAGAGTGTTCCCTCCGGTTTTTGTCCGCCGGCAGCCACCAGGTTCCCAATCGTCGCCGCACATAAGGTCGTAATGTATTGCGATTCAATGCGATGGAAGTGGTACATTCCGAATAGATCGACCATGCACAGCGTGGGTATGCCGAGCTCGTTCGCAACTTGTACCGCCGCGGCTTCACTCCTCGGAGCACTGGTCACGATCACCATCGCGGGATCAATTTCTGCAATGATTCGCTCCAGCATGGTCAGCGGCTGAAACGACCGACGGCCGCATTCGTGCCACCGCTGAGCCGCCTCCTCGTCGCCGTGCCGCGTAACCAGATCCCAATAGCACATGCCGAGGTAAGCCACTGACTCGTCGAGCGCAATTCCACTTTCTGGGTTGTGCTCTGTCGCCGCGAGCTTCATGCCCCATTCCAACGCCGCCTTATCCTCTGGGCGCAGGAAGTCTTTGTACCCCCGAAACGGAATTCCTTGGCTCTGCAGGATTGGTCCTGCCGAAGTGCAGGCGAGAATCTCCGCTCGAATTCCCGGGTATGACTGAAGCGCGCGCCACACCGGCACCACCATCCCCACGTGCCCACCTCCGTAGGTCACAAAGAGTATTGTCGAACTGGTCGCCATCCTGCCTACCACAATGCCACTTCTTCCGCTTGCACATTCGCACACACTATGCCAGACATCGTCGGATGAGCAATAGATAACTGAAGGGAGTAATTATGAGCAGCACCAGCAACTCTACCTACGACGAAGCAGTCCGCAGTCACTACGATCGAATCGCCGGTGCCCACGGCCTTTCTCCAAAAAGCACGATGGCTGATGACACCGTCAGGGCCAAAGAAACCCGAGTGGCCATCGAGTTTGTTGAACGCATCGGGCGGGAGTTATGGGCGGAGGCGATGCACAGCGGCGCTGACGTTGATCGCCCGAGCAGCGAATACGGAGCTCAGATCCTAGACGTGGGCTGCGGAAATGGCTACACGCTGAGGCGCCTAGCCGATCATCTCCCCATGTTTGGCTTTACAGGCATCGAGTACAACGACAGGTTGAGGACGGTTGCAGAGCAGCAACTTGCTGGTCGCAAGAATGCCCGCGTCCAGCCTGGCGATCTCCGCGCCAGGGAATCCCTGGAAGTCCCGGATGAACAGGTGGATGCCCTCCTTTGCCAGCGCGTCATCATTAATCTCTTGGATCGAGAAGATCAGCGAGTGGCCTTGGAGAACATCATCCGACTTGTTCGCCCAGGAGGCTATCTCCTGTTCATCGAGGCCTTTGAACAGGGGTTGTCTAACCTGAATGACGCAAGAGCCGAGTTCGGGTTAGAGCCCATCGAACCCGCCGTTCATAATCTCTACCTGCCGGACGAGTTTTTCCAGCATCACGCGCTGCAACCTGCCGGACTAGACGGCCTTTGTAAAGCGAATCTCTTGTCGACGCATTACTATCTCTCACGTGTTCTGCATGAGGCTACACGCCGTGCAGCTGGCAGTTCCGAAGTCCAAAGAAACTCTCATTTTGTGCGATTCTTGTCTTCCGCCTTGCCTGACGAAGTTGGGGACTATTCTCCGATTCGGATCCATCACTTCAAGAAGCAGCCGACATAGCCACTTCAAGCAGTGCAGCACTCGCCGACCGAGGGCGAGTGACTATGAGAATCAGCTGATTTGACGCCGCAATCGCACGCGACTCGAGTAACGAGCCAGCGAGAGTCTGCGCAACCGGGCCTTCCGCAAGAAACTTGGGGATACGTCCGCTGGAAATCACGGGCGATATACGATTTTCGCTTCCTTTGCAAAATTTGCTGTTCGGTTTTACCAATTGGCGCATGTAGTTCATAGGGACGTGATGTCACTCTCCCGGTACTCGGTCAATTCTCTACTTGAGGACGCAGCTCATGAGCCTGTCAGGTAATTCCAGGAGCCCCAAGCGGCGTTACATCGCCCCCTTACTGCTACTTCAGCTTTTCGCCATGTTCTCCTCTGCACAGGCCGCGCCTGCTCAATTGTTCTATGGTTTCGACGCCGCAGCCGGCCCGGGCGGGCCACGACCGAATTCCGATGCTGCGCAACTCCAATTTCTTAGCGCCCTGGACGCCAACACAATCGGCGTCGAAACTTTCGAGAACCTCAACGTCGGATCGATCGAAACCCAGACCCTGCAATTTCCTGGAACAACCGTCACAGGCGCGATCGCGAACCTAGATCCGGGCGCCACTAATTTGGTGCGTGATGCTGCCGAACCAGGCAATTTCGTCTTCGCCATCAATGGCTCGCAGTACTTGAGGAGCCTGACGGCAACGTCCACCGGCTATTTCGAGCTGACCTTCAGTTCGCCCCAGAATGGCATTGGCTTCTATGGCTCCGGGGTGAGTGACTATGCTGGATTCGGTGGAAATATCACGCCAATTCAGCTCACACTCGACGGCGCGAGCCCAATTGATATTCTCAATGTCAATCCAACAAGCGTCCCTTATCAGTCGATTAACTTCTTCGGCATCGTCACCGACACGCCGTTCACTACGGTGCGACTCTACAATTCAGGGCCACTCTTCGACGGTTTCGGTCTCGATGACCTAACTGTCGGCCGCCTGGAACCGGTCCCAGAACCGTCCAGTCTCGCGCTCGTGACAGTCGCAATGGTGTTCGCTGGCGCCTACCTTCAGCGACAGTTCCGGTCCACAGTTAGAGTTAAGGGCTGATCGCCGGTTCGCAGGCAGGCGCACTTGTCGTTGGGCAATATGCCGAAGTTCCTATACCCTGCATCGCGCTCGCAAAACATTTTCACCGGAACGGATACACCTGGGTCTCACTACCGGAGAAGGCTCGTCGGCGTTCCCGTTTCGCCTTGGGTCAGTTGCTTTGCACTTCCCAGAGCCACCTGCTCCGTGTGGCACAAGCTGCTTTTCCCCGTGAGCTGTAGTCCAAACTCGATCCGGCGGACCTTGTTCAAGACGCACTGTTGGACGCGTGCCGGAACTTTGGCCAGTTCGTTGCGACGGCGCTGATCTCTTCGAGCAGTAGTACCCCAAGCTTCTCCGCCAAAATGCCCGCTCGTATCTTCGACGACAGTCGTCCTGTCATTTCAGGTCCCCATTCACTTTCCAAAGTTGCCCGAGTCAGTCGGGTTAACCGCTCTACTGCGACGTTTGCCAAACCCCTTCTTGCGTTCCCAGGATTCCAACACGAATAGGGTCGCAGTATGAGCAGCATGCACAGCCAGACGCGCATGGCGGGCTTCGAGCTTATAGCTCCTTTTCCCGGCACCATGGGCAGAGCTGGCGTGCGTGCGCAGCGCCCCGATTCCGTCCACCAGGGAAATCAGTCCGGATAGAATCTTCTGAAGATCGAGGTCTTCCACCTTGCTTGGATCAAAGCCTAAATCTTTCCTCACGACCGTCCAGAGTGGCTGAAGGTCCTGCTTGGAAGGCATGTCCAAGCCTTCATCCTCGATATACGCCTTGCACAGCGACTCCAGGATGTTGCTCGCCGCAGAGACAGCTTCTCTCGGGTTCGATTCGACATTGGTCAGCGCTCGATTGAACTCGCCGTCAATCGCCACGACATCACGCTCCCGAATAAACTCCTCAAGCGTCCTAGAGGGGCTCGCCAGCGTACCGGCGATCTTCCCACCCTTCACATATTGCAGCTCGTTCGCCGCCAGTAGCTTTGCGATTCTTTTTCGGTCAGCCAACTTGCTTTCGTGCCACCTATTGTCTGCTTCGAGTGCTTCCTCCATGTAGCCCTCGATCAGCTTCCCCAGAACGTCGAGCGGCTGAACCTTTGGGTCTTTGTTGCACAGCCTCAACCAGGCTAGTGCCTTCGCAGGCTTACTGCCCTGCGGTGGATCGCCCGGCGCCCCGGCGTAAGTGAAGAGGTTATCCAGCGATGCGTGTGTCTCCCGCGCCGCAGAAATCTCAGCGCACACGGATAGCAATGCAGCAGGAATTGATCGGCGCATCAGATTATGGCCCCGGTCGACTTACGGCATGCAATCCAAGCGTCAAATACTTGACGTTCATCGTTGCGAGCTGACGCCTCACTGTTGTGTTGACAAAGTCGCGCCGTGTATCGCGCCTTGGTTCATGGACGACGTGTCATATGCCACGAATCCCTGCCATTCGTTGAGTACGAATTCACCGGCCAGCCAATCCCGGGGTGCAACATCCCCAAGATATAGCGCCCGGATCGCTACTGAGCGCCGAACCGCACCTGCGCTGGGGCATGGATTGGATTGACGACGACCTGCTCTCCGTCTTCAGTCATGATCGAACAGCCGCGGGTCGCCAGACCGCGATAGGTGTCACAGTCAACGTACTCGCCGTCGAAGCTCAGGTAATGATCACCCTGGCGCGGCGTGCCGTTCGTCGGCATATCGACCTCACCCAGGACAATACTCGACCGGCCGCCCGTTGTCCGGTTGCAGCGGGCGGTTGTTTCCGCCTGGTACATAGCCGGCGAACTTCTCGATAATCTCCGTTGTGGTATAGATTGGCGTGTCGAGGATGTGAAAGAACACCGGCTCGCTGCATGGGGGCGTAGTAAGCCCGCCCTTGTACCAGAAGTAGCTCTTCCTCCCTGGAAACCCGTCGTTCAAGCTATGCGGCTTGGGTGCCTTGGTCATGCTCTTGACTCCCGTATGCGGAAGCGTGACCTTCGGGAGTTGCTTATGGAAGAACTCCACCAGAGGGCTGGCAGTCTTGCCCTGAGCCTGAAGTACCGGGGTCAGTTCCTCGACCATGATGCCAACGACCACGCCCACGCTTTTCGGATCAGCATGGACGAGATGCACTTCCATACGAGACAGCTTGCCGTCTAGGGTATGTTCGGCCGGAATATGAAAGTGGAGTTTGACCAAGTGGTATTTGTCGGCCCCCACCTCAACGTGACCGGCATCTTTCAGCGGGTCGATCTCGATTTCAAAATGCAGATTTTCGAAGAAGAAGCCCTTCATAGCTGCTTCCACGGCATCGTCATCAAGGTAGCGCGTTGTGATTGTGCCGAGCTTCGGATTTGACGTCGCGAGGTCCGACCGCAACCTGATCGGTGACGGAAACGCCCCGCCGTTGAAGTCCGGTAGTTCGCTCCATCGAAAAGGTGGCAAACTCCGTCCGTAATCCCACGCCGCTGATTCGCTCATCAACCGATCCTCCCCACTGAATAAAGAGACCGAAGCACCGTCGCAATAATCCGACTTTGTCTGCCGCAAACCCTTAGTAGGCGACAGGATCTACGTATCCGAGATTCCTACCGCCCCGACTATTGCACCCCACGCAAGCCCAACGTACCCATTCCAGTTCCAAGGAGAAAAGCCTTCGATATCGGATGCCATTACTCCGACGATTCCGACCCACAATACATACGCAAATGACGCGACAAGTGCTTGTCGTATCATTCTTTGCATGACGCGAACGCGGTTTACCGCATTGAGTTCATGGAATTGCTCGTGGCCCTTAAGTCGACCCCGAAGAACGCTCGCCCGCGACTGCACACTCACGCAGCCCACTAGGGCGAGCACACAAATCCATGCCGACCCCACGACGGCAGAACTCAGTAGCGATCCAAGCAGTGTAATTAGCTTGAGCCACGCTGCACCAGATAACCACATCCGGAAGTTCTCCAGCCGTCGCTTCCAGGGGTCCGTAATTTCAGCGGAGGAGAACTTTACTGGGTCTGCAATCGCCGGAGATGCCACCGTCCCAAGAGCTGCCATTATGAAAAGCAGAGCGGCACTATTCTGTCCCGCAGTAGCACACCCAGCCGCGAGGTAGACAAGACCTGTGCACCCGATCGCGTATATCCAGACTCTCCGGCGGCTGGGGGCAGTTTCCAGATTGTGTGGATCGATGAAGGCTTGCGAGAAATGAGCGCACAGTGCCCCGACCGAGAAGACAACGGCAACAATGAACAGCACGATGACCACGATAAACCTTCTGGCACGGATACGGATTGCTCCCGCGTCGCACACGTTCAGATCAAGAAGTCGTTTAGCTGCATCACCTCAGAATAATTCGATTGTTGTTTCCCCGACACTGAAGAACACAGAGCACATCTTACTGCCGATCGAGCATACCAGAAAGCCACGACCACATGGCACCTCGCCCGTGGCGACCGCGCGCTTTCGGGCTCCGCTTCGCTGCGGTCCTTCGGACGCTTCGCCCCTTCCGCCCGTCTGGTGCGTCGGCCTGCGGCCTTCCATCGACACCTGAGGTGACTGAAGCGGTGCTCCTCGCTTGAACCAGGTTTAGGGGGCACATCCCCCGAACGTTCAAGGATCAGGCCGAGCGGCGGCGCGGCCTCCTCCCCCATCTTCATCCGCTGCGCTTCTTGCAGATCGGGTGCCCCTCCGCGCCGCCGTCCTTGAGCGTTCGCCCCCTGGCGCTTCGGACTTCGTCCCCCCTGCGCTGGAATACGCCCGGGCGTGCGTTTCGCGCACGGGGACATTGAGCAATTCAAGACGGAGGGACTTTCTGATGACAACCACGACCAATGGCAAACGCGTTGACGTTTACACCCGTGTGACTTCCAGCATTGTCGAGCAGCTTGAGCGGGGTGTGAGGCCCTGGATGCGCCCCTGGAGCGTGGACCACGCTGCGGGCCGCGTTTGTCGACCGCTTCGGCATAACGGAGAGCCTTACAAGGGCATCAATGTCCTGATGCTCTGGGCTTCGGCCGAGGTTCAAGGTTTCGCGAGCCCGTATTGGTTGACATTTCAGCAGTGCAAACAGTTGGGCGGATTCGTCAAGAAGGGCGAGCATGGCAGCCCAGTTGTCTATGCCAGCACATTCAAGAAGACAGACACGACCGACGACGGACAGGAGACCGAGCGCGAGATTGCGTTTCTCAAGGAATACACGGTATTCGCGGCCGATCAGTGCGAAGGACTTCCGGAGCATTTCTACCAACTCGCCGAGCAGCCCAAGGAATCTATCGAGCGAATCGACGCGGTCGAGCAATTCTGTGCCAACACCAAGGCGGACATTCGTTATGGAGGCACGCGGGCTTACTACGCCATTCAGGATGACTACATACGCCTGCCCCCCTTCGAGACGTTTCGCGATCCAGAAAGCCACGCGGCCACGCTCATTCACGAGCTGACGCACTGGACCAGGCACGAAACCCGACTCAATCGCGACCTTGGCCGCAAGCGCTTTGGCGACGAAGGCTACGCAGCGGAAGAGTTGGTTGCGGAGCTGGGTGCTGCATTTATTTCGGCCGACCTACACATCACGCCGGACGTTCGCGAAGACCACGCCAGCTACATCGCCAGCTGGCTGGAGATTCTGAAAAACGACAAGCGTGCGGTATTCACAGCCGCTTCGCTGGCCAGCCGGGCCGTTGACTACCTGCACGGACTTCAACCGCAGCCTGCGGAATGAATTCTCCACAGGCTGCCCGCCGGAGTGTTCCGGCGGGCAGCCGTTTTCATCTTTGCATCAGGAGACGATTCACATGGACCCAAACCAGACCTATCGCGACATGCAAGACGCGATGGTTGAGCAAGATCACGAGACCGCCCGAGCGTTGGCTCTTGTCTTGAAACGCTGGCTTGCCAATGGCGGATTCTATCCGCAGCAAAACACGCCCGAGGCGATCAACGCTTGTATCGCCGAGGTGCTGCGGCGAACTTCCGACTTGGCGTGACTAGGCAACCCACTTGAAAGGTCCTTCCCATGCTTTATGTCAACTGCCCGACCTGCGAGGCACGTGTCGAGGTTCACCCAAATGCCGTCGGACCTGACCGCACCGACCCCTGGAACGTGGCCCGTTGCGACGAATGCGACTCCGGATTTGATTACGACGACGAGGAACTTTTGTCAGACCAGTAAGCCCACAACTGCGCTTCGTCAATACTTCGATGCCACTCAAGCACCTCCCGAATCGCGACGACGCTTCACGGCCGCCGCTCTTCACGCCTGAAGAGTGGCGAGCTGTCGTGCGGTCGCTTGGCTTGTCTGCTCGACAAGCCGAGGTGGTGGGCCTTGCCATTCAGAGCAAGAAGGACAAGGAGATCGCAAAGGCCTTGCGAATTCGGGAAACGACCGTCTACAGCCATATCAAGATCGCCAAGGCGAGATTGAATGCCATCGATCGTATGGGACTCGCGTATCGGGTGTTCGAGCGCTTTCGTGCCGTCGTCGATTGCAGGCATCCTCAAAAATGATGATGGGGGAAATGAGGATGCACAGCGTCGAATCATCCAGCTATCCTCGACTCAGCATCAGGGATGGTGGCTCGGACGTCATGGATGCGGCCGGGCGACGGCCGGCCGTCGTCCGGTTATTGACTCTATTTCGAGCAATTGATGACGAGACGCGAAACGGCCTTCCAACGCGACCCGGCACTTCCCCCGTTGTTTACGGGTGAGGAGTGGTGCGAAATTGTTGACCGGCTGGCACTCTCGCCCCGACAGGCCCAGGTACTTGGCCTCGTGATCCAAAGCCACAAGGACAAGGAAATCGCCACGGTGCTCGACATCAGCCACGCCACCGTGCGAACTCACATCTGCGAGGCCAAGTCGCGGATGGTGGCAGAGGACCGCGTCGGCCTAGCTTACCGCGTCTTCTGGACATTCCGCCATCTAATTGAACCACACCGCTATCCTTGGACGCGTCGCACGAAGGAATGACAACGCTCGTCCGTGGCGGATAACCAGGCAATTCCAACACCACCATGAGAAATGCACCAAAGATGACATTATCAAGCAAACTCGTCGCCCTAGCCATCGTGATTGGATTCTCGATTTCTCAGGTGGCTTCATCGGGCGCCGCAACATTTACGATCGCCCCCGACCAGAGCTATCTGCAATTCAGTATCGCTTTCGGGGTGAGTGACCCACAGTTTCAAGATAGCGATCGCGCGGCCTTGGCCGGCTCCTTCGACGTCGACTTGACTGCCGGCACGATTGCCTTCCCCGGCGGCATTTCCGTCACGTTGCTAGATCAGCCGAATCCGATCGAACCGCTGTCAGGCGGTCTACCCGGCAGCGCCGCGGCCAATGTCGGCATGGTCAATCTAGTTCCCGGCGGAAGCGGTGTCGTCGCGATTCGCGACTCCGTTCTCGCACTCTCGGCAAGCGGTGGGGGCGTTGTCGGAAGCGGTTTCTCGTCAGCCATGGGAGTAGCGTTCACCGCCGGAACCGCTGACGTCAACTATGACTTGTCGTTGGGCCCCCATCCCAACATCTATGGCAGTGCGGCCTTTGATTCAACGCTCTATCCGGCGGCAAGCGGCGGGACCCTGGAAATCGCCGGCCCGCTCGTAACGCTGACGATACCGGTGGAGTTCTATGTCGAGCTTGCCGGATTCCAAGTCAATGCGGGGTCCATCGGCACTCTGCCTTTGCTCATTCAGGGCGAAATCGTAGCTACCGGCCTGATCCCCGAACCAAGCTCGTCAATCCTGTCGATTATCGGCACAGTGGCATGTGTGGGTGTCACTCTGCGGCGCCGCAAGTAACCCCGCTCTTATCCTCACGTCTTTCGCGATGCTAATGCGACAAACTCTCTAATGCCGCCTGCAATGCCGTCGCGCTCCCTGGAGCGCGGGGCGTTGCACTCCGAAGTTGCCTCGCGACTTCGTCGCCACTCGGCGGCGGCCAGACTTCGGCCGTTCGGCAGCAACGTAGCTGCCCGGCCTTCACCTTTGTCGAACTCACCCGGAGACGTATGATGACCACTAGTAACCGAGAAGCATTTTCCATGACCCATTCGAGTGTCCTAGCGCGCCGTGCAAGCAACGGCGCAATAGCCTTCTTGTTCCTGACTGTGCTGACTTGCGTTACGCTGGCCGCCAATTCGGCCCATGCCGACTTTGTCGGCTTTGGCAATTTCTCACAGTTCAAGATCAATCAGAACGACTCGGGCGCCGCGCCGACCATCTCGATTGCCAATGATCGGATACTGCTCACCAACGGGCAGGCAATCGGCCAAGCCCGGAGCATTTTTCACAAGACCCAACAGAATATCTCCTTAGGCTTCACTTCGTCGTTTACCTACCAAACGAGCTCCGGCGGTGCCGCGTCGAATATGGGCCTGGCATTCGTAATTCAAAACTCTCCGTCCGGTTTCAACGCGCTGGGGGGTACCTGGTACGAGGTAGGCTACGGCGGAATCCCGAACAGCATCGCGATTGCCTTAGAACTTGAGGAGAGCGGCCGCCTAGGTCTGTTTATGAATGGAACCAAAGGGATCGCTCACGGCGGAGTCACAAGCCCCGTGAATCTCGGCCTCGGCAATCCCATCGACGTCCTGGTCACGTACGATGGCAGCATTCTTTCGAGTACCCTGACTGATACCGTAACAAATGCAGTTTTTGGCGCGGACTTCCTGATCGACATACCGGCGGTCATCGGCAGCAACGCAGCATTCGTCGGATTTACAGGATCGACTGGGCTCGACACCGGGCGCCGCGACCAGTACGTGTCTCATCCCA
>JALHMI010000006.1 GCA_022844125.1 Pirellulales bacterium
ATGCAATAACGCGTAACGGGCCTAACCAGCTCCAGAATTATTCGCGTTCACATCGCCGGAGTCTCGTTTTTTACCCACTGCTAGCACGCTGGCGCAACTTCAAAGCGCGTGAGCGAGGAGGGAGTGCTCGGTGGATCGCCTCGCTCACGCGTCGGGTTGTGAGGAGAAAGCTACCCGAAGAACAGTGACGATGTCCTACTATTGGCTTCAATGATTCAATTCGAGTCTCCCCATGCTCATCGGTTACGTCAGCGATCAACGCTATCTCGCCCTGGCAGACGTTCTCATCGAATTCGAAAGCCACTCCGGCTCCATCGAAACACGCTCCCGGGCCAGCGGCGCAGTTTATGCCGACATCACGCCAGGCACCTATCGCGTCACCCTGCAAAGGAGCGGCTACGGCGCGAAGCGCAGCACGGTCACACTCACCGGCCAGCCGCACCACTTCCGCCTGCTGGCCGACGACCTGTTGGGCTACGCCTGGCCGAAGTGGGTTCGCTCGGGCGAATCGTCCGAATTCCGCGTGCACTCGGTCGAGGCGTACAAGATCGACCTCTGGCGCTACGGTTGGCAGAAAGAGCACGTCCGCAAGATCGGCTGGTTCGACGAACACGGACCGCTGGCCACGATGCAGATCACGCCCGACGGCGACTACACGCAGACCGGCGTCGAGTGGAACGAGGTCGGCTACTCGAGCGGCCAGCACCATCAGCGAGTCGTCGCGCCCGAGCGGAGTGGGCTGTACTACTTTCACGCCCGCACCGACAGCGGTCGGTTCTTCGCTTTCCCATGGATCGTCGCGCCGGCCAAACCCACCGCGCCGGTCGCCGTGCTGGCCTCGAACATTACCTGGAACGCGTACAACAACTTCGGCGGCCGCAGCAACTACATCCATGCCGACCATCTGCCGCCAACGCCGACGGTGAACGCCCGCAGCGAACTCGCTCGCTACAACGATCCGGCGTTCGGCACCTGGAACGCCGCGCAGTACGACCCGCTGTCGTTCGATCGTCCCGAGCCTATCAACCACATCCCCGAAGCGACCGCCATCACCGATCCGATCGAAGGCCGCGCGGCCTGCCACGTCGCGCCGACCGAGTGGCGGCTCCTGGGCTGGATGGAGCGCGAACGAATCGCTTACGACCTGTATGCCGAAACTCAGTTGCACTTCGGCCAGCTTCCGCTCGACGCCTATCGCGTGGTCGTGATCAGCACGCATCCAGAGTACTGGTCGCGCGAGATGTATTTCGCCGTGAAGCGGTGGGTCACCGAGCGCGGCGGGCGGCTGGTGTACCTGGGCGGCAATGGGCTCAACGCCGAAGTGTCATTTCCCGACGACGCGACGATGATCGTGCACAATGGCGATATGCGCAAGCTGGCCGAACGGCCCGAGCTCGAAAGCCGCTTCGGGATGCGCGTCGAGTCCGAGGCGAACCTGCTGGGCGTGGTCTACGACGAGCGCGGCGTGATGACGGCGGCGCCGTACCAGGTGCTCGAGCCCGAGCACTGGGCTTTCGCCGGTACGGGTGTTTCGCATGGCGACAGGTTCGGCGAGGCCAGCCTGCACGAGCGGATCCCCGGCGGCGCAAGCGGCCATGAGACGGATAAGATCTCGGCCAGCTCGCCGCAGAACCTCGAACACATCGCCAAGGGCCTGAACTGTGATGAGGGCGGCGGCGACATTGTCCACTACACCACGGCCAGCGGCGGCGCGGTCTTTTCCGTCGGCTCGATTACCTGGCCCAGCAGCATCTTGGTCGACCCGGTCGTCTCGCGCGTCACCGCCAATGTCCTGCGGCGCTTCGCTCAGAAGTGAAGTCGTTGATTAACCGCAGAGGACGCGGAGGGAGGGCAGGGAGGAAACGAAGAGAACCACAGATGCACACAGATAAACACAAATAGGAAACGGAAGAAGATGCCGGCAAGCACTTAGCGGCACTCACTCTTCTTCATCTGTGTGCATTTGTGTCTGTCTGTGGTTCTCCTCGTTGGCCTCTATCTTCCCTCTGCGTACCTCCGCGTCCTCTGCGGTTAGTATGCCTACCTAGTCTTTCATCTCCGGCTTGAGCAACCTCTGAATTTCCGGCGTGTGCATGTTCTCCGGCGTGGCCAGCGCTTCGCCCGTCGCAATCCGCGGTTCCACTTTCTTGCCGCGAATGTGGTCAGCCATCGTGGTCACGGCCAGCTCCGCCATTCGCACCGGGTCTTGCAGCACGATGCCGTGCATCTGGCCCGCCTCGAGCGCAGCCACGAGCTCGGGCCCCGGATCGAAGCCGATGAACTTCACCTTGCCGGCGAGTCCTTGCTCTTCGAGTGCCCGAAGCATCCCGGTCGCCACGTGCTGGCTGGAAGTGAACACGCCATCCACCTGTTCGCCGTAGGTTAATAGCAGTTGCTGCGACTTAACGAGCGATTTATCGGCCGTGTCGCCGGCGTACTGATCGGACGAGATGATCTCAATCTTAGGGAACTCTTTCTTCAAGACGTCGATGCAGCCTTGCTCGCGCAATTCGGCGCTCTGGCTGCCGACGACCTGCCGCAGCACGATCACCTGGCCTTCCCCCTTCAGAAGTTCACCCAGATGCCGGCCGGCGATCTCGCCGCCGTGATAGTTGTCGGTCGCCACGAAGCTGATCGTGCCGGCTGGATCGCTGAGTCCGCTGTCGAAGATCAGCACTGGAATGCCCGCCTGCGCCGCCTCTTGCACGACGGGCGAGAGTGCCTGCGAATCGAGCGGCGCCAAACAAATCCCATCCACTCCCTGGGCGACGAAGTCCTGCACCAGGTTGATCTGCATCTCGCGGTCGCTCTCGGTGATCGGACCTTTCCAGATGATCTCGACGCCCGCCGCCTGCTCGCCGTGCACCGCGCCGGCATGAACCGACTTCCAGAACTCGTGCGAGACCGCCTTGGGAATCACAGCGATCAGCGGCTTCTCGCGCGGCTCTTTATTCGCGGACGCACCGCCGCAGCCGACCATGAGCACCAAACACAACGGGAGCCACCACCGCATTGTTGATACCGCCTGCCGGCCGAGTGGGCCGCTTCAAGATGACGAATCATGTCGGAGAATAGCCTGATGATCCCCGCGTGCGGGGACGCTGTCAACTTTCGCACGTCACGGGAGGAAGATACACTGAACCGCGATTTCCCACGCTCCGTGTAAGTAGGATTCTCGTTTCATGCCCACGTTTGCCGCAGCCGACCTGGAGCAACTCGCCTCTCAACTTCTGCAAGGTGCCGGCACGCCGCCTGAACTGGCTGCGATCGTCGCCGACCACCTGATCGAAGCCAACCTGGCCGGGCACGACTCGCACGGCGTGCTGCGCGTGCTGCAGTATGTCGATTTCATTCAGAACGGACACATCAAGCCGGCCGGAAAAGCGCGCGTGGTCGAACGGTTCACCGCCGGAGCAGTCATCGATGGCTCCCATGGGCTGGGCCAGGTAATCGGACGTGAAGCGACACTGCTTGCTATCGAGATCGCCCGTGAGTGTGGCATGGGTGGCGTGACAGTTCGCAACTGCCATCACACCGGCCGCATTGGCACCTACACGCTGATGATCGCCGAAGCCGGCATGATCGGCATGTGCTTCGTCAACTCGGGCGGTGGCGCGCAGGCCGTGCTTCCCTTCGGCGGCATGAAGCGCCGGCTCTCGACCAATCCGATTTCCATCAGCGCGCCGCAGGCCGACGGTCCGCCGCTGGTAGTCGACATGTCCACGACCGTCGCGCCCGAGGGGAAAGTCCGGGCCAAGTACCAGGCCGGCAAGCCCGCTCCCGACGGCTGGCTGGTCGACAGCGAAGGCCGGCCGACAAACGACGCCTCGCTGCTCTATGCCGACCCGCCGGGAGCACTGGTGCCGCTGGGCGGTTCCGTTGGCTACAAGGGGTACTGCCTGGCCCTGATGATCGACATCCTGGCCGGCGTCCTCACCGGTGCCGGCGGCTGTGCGCCCGATCGGGCTTATCCTGGCGATGGCTTGTTCGTGATGGCGATCGACATCGCGCGGTTTCAACCACTGGCCGACTTCAGCCAGCGTGTGCGCGATCTGGCCGAGTATATGCACGCGACGCCAACCATGCCGGGCGTCGACCGCGTACTGGTCCCCGGCGAGATCGAACTCCAGCGCAAGGCAGCGCTGCTCGAGAGCGGGCTCTACGTCGAAGACGGCACCTGGAACATGCTCCTGGTGCTCTGCGAGAAGTTCGGCGTCACGCCGCCAGCGGAGAAGTAGTCTTAACACAGAGGCACAGAGGAGCGGAGTCCCAGAGGAAATGGGAGAAAGTAAGACAGAACCACCGATGAACACGGATACACACAGATCAGAGCGAGGCGCGAATAGCGCTTAATCCACTCACTCTTTTTGTTGTTAACTCCTATCTGTGTTCATTCGTGTTCATCGGTGGTTCTCTCTTTTTTTGCTCTGCCTGTGTCTCTGTACCTTTGTGCCTCTGTGTTAAGATTCTTGAATTCTAAACCGGCTCACCCTTGGCCGCCGCTTTCTTGCCGTTCCCTTGCGGGGCTTCGGCATAGCGAATCGTCGCCACGCTCTGGAGCCGCTCGGCCAAGGCTGGAATCGCCACGCTCAGTGCGTCTTCGATCTTCGCGGCCAGCACGAATTTCATCTCGCGGCGAACCTCGTCCGGCAGCTCGCGCAAATCTTTGCCGTTCTGTTCCGGCAGGATCACGGTCCTGATGCCAGCACGCCGCGCGGCCAGCACCTTCTCTTTCACGCCGCCGATCGGCAGCACCAGGCCCGTGAGCGTGATCTCACCGGTCATGGCCGTGTCGCCGAGCGCGGGTTCACCGCTATACATCGAGGCGAGCGCCACCGCCATTGCCACGCCCGCCGAAGGGCCGTCCTTGGGAATCGCACCGGCCGGAACGTGAATATGAACGCCGGTACTCTTGAGCGACTCCTCGCTGATCCCCAGCGCCGCCGCGTGCGACCAGATATAGCTCTGTGCCGCCCGGGCGCTCTCGCGCATCACTTCGCCAAGCTGACCGGTCAGCATCAGGTCGCGCCCGCCCGGCAGCGCGAGCGCTTCGATGTACAGCACTTCGCCGCCCGTCTCCGTCCAGGCCAGTCCGGTCGATACGCCCGGTGGCATCGATTCGCGCGCCCGTTCCAGAAAGAACCGCTCCGGGCCCAATAGCTCCGGCAAATCATCCGGCTTGATCGTGGTCGGTTCGCCGCGCCCCTCGGCATAGCGCACGGCAATCTTGCGCGCGAGCTGGCCGATCAGTCGCTCGAACTGCCGCACACCTGCCTCGCGCGTGTAACGCGTGATAATCGCCCGCAAGGTTTCATCCGGAATGATCACCTGCTCGGCCGTCACGCCGCTGTCCTTGAGCTGCCGGGTGATCAGGTACCGCCTGGCAATCTGCACCTTCTCCTCTTCGCTGTACCCGCTCAGGCGGATGATCTCCATTCGATCCAGCAGCGGCCGGGGGATTGTGTCGAGCGTGTTCGCCGTGGCGATGAAGAACGTCTGCGAAAGATCGAACGGCAGGTTCAGGTAGTTGTCGCGGAATTCGTGATTCTGCGCCGGGTCGAGAATTTCGAGCAGCGCCGCACTCGGATCGCCGCGGAAGTCGCGTCCCAGTTTGTCCAGCTCGTCGAGCATCAAGAGCGGATTGCGCACGCCGGCGCGGCGGATGGCCTGAACGATCCGGCCCGGCATCGCGCCGATGTAGGTGCGGCGATGGCCGCGCAGCTCCGATTCGTCGTGCATGCCCCCCAGGCTCATCCGTTCGAACTTGCGACCCAGCGCCCTGGCAATCGACTGTCCGAGCGAAGTCTTGCCCACGCCCGGCGGACCGACGAAGAGCAGGATCGGCGCCTTCGCCGCGGGGTTCAACTTCAGCACAGCGAGCTGCTCAACGATCCGCTCCTTAATCTCCTTCAGTCCGTAGTGATCCTCGTCCAGCACTTGCCGAGCGCGTGCCAGGTCGAGGTTGTCCTCGGTCGTCTTGTCCCACGGCAGCTCCAGGATCAGTTCGATGTACGACCGCGTGATTTGGTAGTCCGGCGCGGCCGTCGGCAGCCGCGAGAGACGTCCCAACTCCCGCTCGGCTTCCTTGCGAACGTCCTCGGGCAGTTCAATCTTCTCCATCCGCTCGCGCAATTCGTCCACCTCGGCCGCCTCGCCGCCGCCTTCGCCCAGCTCCTCCTGAATGGCGCGCAGTTGCTGCCGCAGGTGATACTCGCGCTGTTCGCGGCTCATCTCGCTTTGGGCCTGCGTCGCGATCTTCTGCCGCAGTTCGACAATCTGAATCTCGTGTGCCAAGAGCTCGTGCATCAGCCGCAGACCTTCCAGCCGGCTGTTCGACTCGAGCAGTTGCTGCTCCTTCTCCAAGTCGAGACTGAGCATCGTGGCCATCATGTAGGCCTTGTGCAGCGGATCTTTGAACTGCGAGAGCACCTGCGCGATGCTGATCGGTGCTTCGGCATTGCTCATCGCCTGAATCTGCCCCGCCTGGTCGACGATGTTCCGCTCCAGGGCGTCGATCTCATCCCCCGTGTCGCTCGGTTCGGGAAGTGCCTGCACGCGCGCTTCCAGAAACGGCATCGCCCGGCCCGGCTCGATGATTTCCATCCGCCGCGTACCCTGCACGATCATCTGGATCGCGCCGTCGTGGCGTTCGAGCCGTTTGATCACCGCCTCGGTGCCGATCGTGTAAAGCTGTTCGAACGTGGGATCCTCGACGCGCGCGTCGCGCTGCGAAACGATCAAAATCGTTTTGTCCTCGCTCGTGGCGGCGGCCTCGACTGCGGCGATCGACCGTGCCCGGCCCACCGAAAGCGGCATCAACAAGTACGGATAGAGCACCGTGTTCTTGATCGGCAGGATCGGCAGTGTGCGCGACTGCGGAGCGTCGTTCTTTTCGGGCGTCACTTCGGAAGCATTCAAGACTTGTTCTCCTGGCAATGGAGGACGACGATCAGCATTCCGTCGCGATACTGCGTGGCCAGCTCCATCGTGTTCAAGTCGCAGGGGAGCTCCAGCACGCGTTCAAAACGGTTATACGAAATCTCCATGCAGAAAGACTGCCGCTTTTCCTCAATCCGCACGTCGCGCCGCACACCCCGAACTGCGATCGTCCGGCCGGCGACCTGCACCTCGATATCCTCAGGCGCGACGCCAGCCAGCTCGTACTTCAGCACCCAGCCGCGGGCCGTTTCATAGACGTCAACGGCCGGCTGCCAGTACGGGCTGTGATAAGCCCGCGCTGCCGAAACGAATAGTTCTCCGGCGGTCCGCCTGGGAGTGGCCATGAGATCGAGGTCCGGTGCGACAGGAACAGGCCCCGACACCTGGAATCGCAAAGGTTGTGCCGGGATTTCTGGAGCGGATGCTCCACCGCGGCGCATTTTTTGCAATCTAGATCGTAAAGTCAAACGTTCCAAACACGTTCCAGGCCATGCAGTAGGTAGTTTGTCATGGAAAAGCATCTCTTGCAGCGTTACCAGACGAAACTCATCGAAGTCCGCCAGCGGCTGATTGACGAGGTCAATTCGGCCGAGGAATCGCTGCGCGAGGATATCAACTCACCCGGCACGACCAGCAATCTGCCGACGCATCCGGCCGATCACGACTCCACGGGCCTCGACGAACAACTGGCAATCGTCGCCAACGAGGAGCAGTTGCTCGAAGAAGTCGAGGCGGCCCTGGCCCGGATCGAGGCCGGCTCGTTCGGCAAGTGCGTCGACTGCAATAAGCCGATCGACGCGCAGCGACTGGCAGCCATTCCTTATGCCGCCCGCTGCATTGACTGTGCGAAGCGGCACGAAGTCGAGCTGAGCTAGTGTGCGTTTGGAGTTCCTGTAGGGCGCCACCCTACGCCATAAACGCCAGGGCCCAGCTAAAAAAGGGGTGTCACTTGGTGGCACTGGTGGCACTGACAACTCGTTCGTCAGTGGGCCCTGGCCCAAGAGCGATCAGGCAAATCGCTGCACGAAACGAAGTTTCCCTTTCAATACGCTCCCCCTGAACCCTCCGGTGCTGCGAACACCGACAACAAGTTGTCGCTGCTACCCGATGAAACCGCGAAAAAGGTTAGCGGCGTAGGGTGGCACCCGAACACGCCGGCGAATTTACCGGACCAGCAAATCCAAGAGCTGCTCGGCCGCCTGCGATTCGTCGAGCTGGTGGGCTTTCCAGCGATCGATGATCGGCCCGGCGGCCGCGCCCCGGCTGCGATAGCGATCGGCCAGCAGTTGCTGAGCCAGCCGCAAAAGCTGCCTGCCGTCGAGCGTCGTGCCTCGGCGCGGCGCAGCCATCACCGCTTCCCATAGCGCTTCAAAGCCTTGCCCCGTCCGCGAGCTCACGCGTAACACCGCGATCTCCCGGCTCCCCGGCAAACTCAAGAGTTCCTTTACCTGTCCCTCGGTCTTTTCGGCGCCGGCCAGGTCCGCCTTATGCACGACCACGACGTCGGCCACTTCCAACAGGCCCGCCTTTTCCCACTGCAGCTCGTCGCCACTCTCGGGCTGCACGAGCAGCACCACGACGTCAGCCAGTTCGCGTACCGCCGTGTCACCTTGTCCCGCGCCGACCGTCTCCAGCAGGATGACGTCGAATCCAAACTTCGCCAACAGCCGAATCATCAGGTCGACATGCTCGGCCACGGCCTGATGTCCGCTCGCCGCGGCCAGGCTGCGAATGAACAGCCCGGCGTCATCCGGCCGGCTCGGCATCCGGATGCGATCGCCCAGCAGGGCGCCGCCGGTGAGCGGACTTTCCGGATCGCAGGCCAGAATGGCGACCGACTTATCTTCGCCGCGCAAGTACTCGGCCAGCTTCCCGACCAGCGTGCTCTTGCCGACACCGGCATTGCCCGTGATCGCTACCACCGGCGTCGTCTCATTACGTGTACCGATCGCGCTACTGATCTCGGGCAATTGCTCGCCGCGCGAAATGAGCGTCAGCAACCGCGCCAGCGCGAGCCGATCCTTCTCCTCGAGCCGCGCGAGCAGATCGCTAAGCATGCGTGCGACTCCCCTCGCTCCGCAAATACGTGATGATGTCGGTCATTGGGGTGCCCGGACCAAACACGCGCGAGACGCCCATCTCGTGGAGCTTGGGGATGTCGGCCTCGGGAATGATCCCGCCGACCAGCACGCCGACGTGATCGAGCCCCGCGGCTTTCAAGAGGTCGATGATCCGCGGTACCAGCGTCAGGTGCGTGCCGCTCAGCAGGCTGATCCCCAGCCAGTCCGCGTCTTCATCACCCACGGTTCGCACCACGGCTTCGGGCGCTTGCCACAGCCCGGGATAAATCACGTGGAAGCCGGCATCGCGCAGCGCGCGGCTGACCACCTTCACACCGCGGTCATGGCCATCGAGGCCCACCTTGGCCAGCACAATCCGAAGCGGAGCCTGTTCGTTCATAAAGGGGATACTCAGCGCCACGAAGTCTTGAACTGTTTCAACGATCCAACAGGATTGGGTGCCACCGGTGCTGCGCAGCAGTCACCGGTGTACTTCGCGCCCTAAAAGAGCCCCGCCTCGCAAACCGTGCTGCCATTCCCAGCAGAGCACAGGTGAGCCGCCACGCGGCCACCTGTGGTACCCGACCATATCAGCGGAGCCTGATCGTTCACACCTAACGCCACCAATTCCCGTTGCTTCACACCACCGCGCCTTCACACCGGCCATACACATCCGCCAGGGCATGCATCGTCTCGCCGACCGTCGCCCGGGCGCGAGCCGCATCGATTAGCGACGGCAGCAGGTTCTCCTCGGCTTCAGCCGCGCGGCGCACCGCATCCAGCGTGCGGCTCAAGTCCGCGGCGCTGCGATCGCGCTTGACCTTGTTCAGGCTCGCCACCTGCTCGGCCTCGACTGCCAGGTCAATTTGCAGAATGTCGAGCGGCTTCTCGTCTTTCTCCTGGAAGGCGTTCACGCCAACGACCAGCTTGTGGCCGGCATCGAACTCCCGTTGGAAAGCGAACGCCGCGTCGGCAATCTCGCGACGGAAGAACCCGCGATCGATCGCGCCGAGCATCCCGCCCAATTCGTCGATTCGCTCGAAATACCGGCGTGCTTCTTCGGACATCTGACGCGTCAGCGTTTCGACGAAGTAACTGCCGCCCAAGGGATCGACCGTGTTGGTGACGCCCGTCTCATAGGCCAGCACCTGTTGCGTCCGCAGCGCGAGTGTCACGGCGTGTTCCGAGGGGAGCGCCAGCGTCTCGTCCATGCTGTTGGTGTGCAGCGACTGGCAACCACCCAGCACCGCGGCCATCGCCTGGTACGCCACGCGAATCAGGTTCACCTCGGGCTGCTTGTCCTGCAGCGTGCACCCGGCGGTCTGGGCATGGAACCGCAGCTTCCACGATGATTCCTTCTTCGCGCCGTAGTGATTCCGCAGCCGATCGGCCCACAGCACGCGCGCTGCGCGATACTTGGCGATCTCCTCGAACATGTCGTTGTGAGCGTTGAAGAAGAAGCTCAAGCGGCCGGCGAACTGATCGACATCCAGCCCGCGCTCGAGCGTCTGGTCGATGTAGTGGAACCCGTCGGCCAGCGTGAAGGCCAGTTCCTGGACGGCCGTCGAGCCGGCTTCGCGAATGTGATAGCCGCTGACCGACACGGGGTTCCACTGCGGCACGTGGTGCGCACAGAATTCGACGACGTCGATCGCCAGCTTCACCGAGGGTTCCGGCGGAAAGTAAATCTCGTTCTGGGCGTGAAACTCTTTCAGCGTGTCGTTCTGAATCGTGCCGCGCATCTTCCGCCAGTCGAAGCCGCGGTCCTGCGCGTTGGCCAGGTAAAACGCCATCACGATCGCGGCCGGGGCGTTGATCGTCATCGAGACTGACAGCTTCTCGATGTCGATCCCGTCGAAGAGCTGCCGCATGTCGTCGATCGTGTCGCAGGCGACGCCCAATCGGCCGACTTCACCCAGCGAGCGCGGGTCGTCGCTGTCGAGGCCCATCAACGTGGGCAGGTCGAACGCCGTGCTGAGGCCGGTCTGCCCCTTGTCGACCAGGAACTTGAACCGCTCGTTCGTTTGCCGCGCGGTGCCAAAGCCGGCGAACTGCCGCATCGTCCACAGCCGGCCGCGATGCATCGTGGCATGCACGCCGCGCGTGTAGGGATACTGACCCGGATAGCCGAGCTCGGTGTCGTAGTCGAACCCGTCCAGATTGTCGGGCGTGTAGAGCGGATCGATCGCCACACCGCTCACGGTCGTGGCCGGCAGCTCCGGCGGCGGCGATTTCTCGATCTCCTCTTGCCACCTGGCCCACAATTTTCGATCCATGGCGGTCGCCATCGATGGATGCCCTCAAAACGGCTGGAAGTTTTTGCGACGAGGGGAGTTAGGAAGCCTTTAGTTTAGGCCGTGTGGCGGTGGGGAACAAGCGACATAGCATATCAGGGTCGCATCATATTCGTGTGCTGGTGGGTACGGCCGTCACGTCGGATTCGATGGCCCGCGCAGCCGAGAATACACCAAGAAACCAATCGCCAACCCGATTCCCAAGCCGAAGGCAACGGTAAGGCGTGGATACGGTGGTTCTTTGGCACCTATGGGCAGCGGGGTGATGCCGACTGCGCTCGTGGCAGCAATGCAACTGATTAACATCACGAAAGCCGCCATAAAGTCGCGAGCGATCATGTCTCCATTCTACCGCGCATGAATAGGACACTATTCCGCATCCACGAATCCCGCGAATATCTCGCGCCAAGTCTCACTTCCCCCACTGCGGCTTCCGTCGCTCCAAAAACGCCTGCATCCCTTCAATCGCGTCGGGTGCTTTGGCGTTCTCGACCATGATCTGCTCGGTCAGCGCATAGGCCTGCTCAACGTCGAGTCCGATCTGATCGTAGAAGCCTTTCTTGCCGAGCCCGACCGTGTACGGACTCGCCGCGGCAATCTTTCGGGCGAGCGTCAGCGTGGTCTCTGCGAGCTCTGCGCGCGGCACCACGCGGTTCACCAGCCCGATGCGCTCTGCTTCGCGCGCCGGAACCGGCTCCGCGGTGAGCAGCATTTCCATCGCTTTCTTAGGACTCATCACGCGCGAGATCGCTACGGCCGGCGTCGAGCAAAACAGCCCGATCTTGATTCCCGGCGTGGCGAAGCTGGCATCTTCCGCCGCCACGATTAAATCGCACGTCGCGGCCAGCTGGCAACCGGCCGCGGTCGCGATCCCTTGCACCTCGGCAATCACCGGCAGCGACAGATTCCGCACGGTCATCATCGCGCGGGAGCAGAGCGCGAACAAGCTCTCGCGCTCCGCATCGGTCGCCGCCACGATCTCGGCCAGATCATGCCCCGCGGAGAACACGTTTCCTGTCGCACGCAGGATGACGCACTTCACCACTCCATCCGCCTCGGCCGAATCCAGCCGCGCGATGAGCTGCCCGAGCGCCATCCGCGAGAGCACGTTCCGCCGCTCAGGATTATTGAGCGTCACGATGCCGACGTCACCATCCGCTGCAAAATCCACCAGCGACTTTTCCATAACTCAGCCTACTTTCTCTCTTCTGCTTTCCTCGGTTTTCCCTCTGCGATCCTCCGCGCGTCCTCAGCGGTTAATCAAACTTCTCTCAACTAAATCCAGATATCACTCGTTGAGTCCCCGCCCGGGAAGCGCATCTCATGCGCCCGGGCCGGTCCGCCCGGCTCTTTACTGAAGTCGACATGGAAGTCCTCGTTCAGCTTCATCCCGCCGGCCGGATCGCAATCGATCATCTTCAGCGACGAGCCCTCTTTCATCTCCGGATAGAATTGATTGTCCCAACTGCTGTACAGCGAGTTGGTCACGTAAAGCCGGCGTCCGTCCAGGCTGAGCTGCAGCATCTGCGGACCGCCGATGAAGGGCCGCTCGCCATCCTTCCCTTCGCGAAACTTGCCGCTGCGGCCGATCACACCGCCCAGCCAAAGCTGCCCCGTGAGCTTCGGCTTCGCCGGATCGCTGATGTCGTATTGCCGCAGATCGCCGTGCAACCAGTTCGAGAAGTACAGGAACTTATCGTCCATCGAGACCAGCAGGTCGGTAATCAAGCCCGGCACCGGGAACGGCCAGCCCTCGTGCTCGATCCCTGCGACCTCGATCACCTTGTCGACGTTCCACTTCTCGCCGTCCTTGTGCCAGTGCCACATCGTGCTCGACAGTGCCGCGCCCACATAGCCGTGCGTGCTGTCCGGGTTGTGGTGGAAGCGGACTTCGAGCGGAATCAATCCCGTCGGGCCCAGGTCGATCTTTTCGAGTAGGTTCCGCCCGTCCCAATCCCAGAACAGGATCGAATGGCCATACTTGCCCGCCTCGACGTCTTTTACATCGAAGCCGGGTCCAAACGTGTTCGGCGCGCCCCACTCGCTGGAGACCATCACGTTGTGCCGCGGCTGGTACCAGAAGTCATAGTTGAACTTAAGACCACTATCTTTGGAGTCCCACCGCCCCACGATTTCAAACTTCTCGTCGAGCAACAGAAATCCGCCCGGCGTGTTCCCCTTCGCATCGCCCAGCATCGAGATCATGATCTGCCCGTTGGGCAGGCAGTGCACGGTATGCGGCGCGCTGAGGTTCGTCTGGGCCGCAACATCGCTCCCCTTGATTGTCTTGATCAGCTTCAGCTTGCGCGGCTCGTGCGCGTCGATCACGTGGATGTTGCCGCTCTTGATCCCCGGCACAATCAGGTACCGCCGCATGGCGTCCTTCGCGCCGTGGCAACTGCTGCACGCGTTCCAGCCGAAGTGATGCAGCTCGTCCCCGACGGTCGGCATCATCACCCGATCCACGACCTGCGAGTAGGTCTTCGACTTCGGATCCACATCGACCACGGCCAGGTAGTCCGGCTGCTTGTCGGTAATGCCGACGCGCAATGCCGTGACGAACATCTCGGTCTCGCGCGGCGAGGCGATCGCTTCGGCCGGCGAAGCGTACGTCCGGCACTCCTCAGCGCCGGCATGCCCCGCATGTTCGTGCGCGGTTCCTCGACGCGCTGTGATTGAGGTGGTCAGCGTGGCGGCAGCGGCCGTGGCCAGAAATTCTCGGCGTCGCATGGCAGGTGACTCCTACATGAGAGGTAGCGGATGCAAGCTGCACCACCTGCGCTTGGCGCACGCCCCCCTCCGCCTGCGGGAATTATATCTTCTTTCCAACGCGAATCTCGGGGTGCGTCCGAGCCGCGACGAAAGTCCACCGGGGTGGCACAGGTGGCCGCGTCGCGGCTCACCTGTGTTCGCCGGGTGTGGCAGGAGTTTGTACCTGACACGGGGCTCTTCGCTGGACATCTGACAGCACGGGTGACTGCTACGCAGCACCCATGGCACCCAAGGACTAGCCCGGCCTGCCCTAAAAATCCGTCAAACTTCGCGGCGGAATCGCCACCCGCAACGCGTTCAGCACCGCCACCAGGTCGATCACTTCCTGGGCCAGGGCCCCGGCCACGGGCGGCAAATACCCGGCCGAGGCAAGCCCCATCCCGATCACGCTCAAGGCCATCCCGCCCACGGCACTTTCCAGCGCGATCCTGCGCATCCGCCGGCCGATGTGCAGAAATTCGTCCACGCGCGTGAGCGAGGTGTCCATGATCACCGCGCCCGCCGCCTCGGCCGTGATGTCGCTGTTCTGGCCGAACGCCACGCCCACGGTCGCCGCCGTCAGCGCCGGCGCATCGTTGATCCCGTCTCCCATGAACAGCGTCTTGGCCTTCGCCGTCTCGCGCTTCACCAGCTCCAGCTTCTGCTCGGGCGACTGTCCGCCATACACTTCGGTGATTCCGACCTGCCTGGCCAGGTACTCGACTTCGCTTTCCCGATCGCCCGAGACGAGCATCACCCGCTCGATCATGTGCCGCGGCCGCAAGTGCTCGACGAACGAAAATCCCTCGGGCCGCGCCTCATCGCGAAACACATACGTCGCGGCATACCGGCCGTCGATCGCCGCGCAGCATTCCAGTCCTCCGCTCACCGGCGGGAACTTCGCCGGCGCCTCCGGATCAACCGCGACGATCTGCTTGCGATTCGCTACCCGCACTTCGCGCCCCGCAACCACGCCGCGCAGTCCTTCGCCGGGCCGCTCACTCACCGACGCCGCATTCTCCAGCGCGAGCCGCTCGGCTTCGGCGGCCTTCATGATCGCGCTCGCCAGGGGATGCTTGGAGTATCGTTCCAAGCTGGCCACCAGCCGCAGGACGTCTGCTCGGTCAAAGCCCCCGGCCACGTGCTGCGCCACCAGGTGCGGTTCGCCGTAGGTGAGCGTGCCGGTCTTGTCCAGAATCACCACCCGGCACTGTTCGACCTGTTCGAGCACGGCCGGATCTTTGATGATGATGCCCCGCCGCGCTGCCAGCGAGATCGAACCGATGATCGCCACTGGAATCGCGATCAAGAGCGGACAGGGGGTTGCCACCACCAGCACCGCAAGAAATCGCGTCGCCTCGCCGCTCACCAGCCACGCGGCAATCGCGATCGCCACGGCCAGAGGCGTGTAGAACGCTCCGAGTTGATCTCCCAGCCGGCGCATCCGCGGCCGGTGCTGCTCGCTCGCGCGCATCACCTGCATGATCCGCGCGTAGCGCGAGTCGACCGCCAGCTTCGCCGCTTCGATCGTCAAGGCCGAGTCGCCGTTGATCGCACCCGAGAGCACCGCCGAGCCGGGCGTCTTCGACATCAGGTACGGCTCGCCCGTCAGGTACGACTCATCCATCACGCCGTGCCCTTCGACGACGGTACCGTCCACGGGGCACGTCTCGTGCGGCAACACGATCAGCCGATCGCCGACCGCCACGTCATCCAGCGCGATGTCGACCAGGCTGCCATCCGCCTTGCGATGCGCCACCTGCGGCATCCGCCGGGCGAGCGCGTCCAGCACGCTCGAGGCACTCCGCACTGCGTAACTCTCGAGCGCGCCGCCGCCCGAGAGCATCAGCACCACGAGCGTGCCGGCCAGGTACTCTTCCAACAGCACGGCCGTCACGATCGAGATCCCCGCCAAAAGGTCGGAGCCGAACTCGCGATGCCAAGCCTTCACCGCCAGCTCGACCACCAGCGGCAACCCGCCCACGGCCAGCGCGATCCATAGCGGCGCCTGCACCAGCCACAGCGGCCCGCTCGTGCCAAACCGCAGCACCAGGTGCAGCGCGATTGCCACGGTGGCGAGAATCGCAATCAGCGCGTCTCGCCGCTGCCGGATTAGTTCCAGCAGCGATGGCCGCTCGACGCTCTTCGCAGGGGTGGAAGCGGCCATCGTTTGTGGAGCCAGCTTATTTCTTCGGAGCCGCGCCGTCCGGCGCCGGCGCACGAATCACCTTGTGACAATCGACGCACGAGAGCGTCAGTTGTACATAGGCCAGCGCCGCCCCGTCGAGCTGTTCTTCGTCCGCATGCCGAATCAACTGGTCATTCGCCCGCTCAAAGTTCCGCAACTGCGTCCGATACTCGGGCATTCCGGCCCGAACCCAGCGTTCCATGTGGGTGAGGGCCCGCATCGAGCGAGCCGCCTTGCCGATGCCCTCATAATCTTCCTTCGACAGGCCTTCCAGAATCCGTCCGCTATATTCCAGCTTCTTCCGCATCCAGAAGCTGGTGTCGTCCGGCTTGGCTTCGCCTTTCGGCTCTTGAGCTGCCAGGAGCGGCATCACCAGCACCGCCGCCGCGAGCGAACCCAACACAATCGCAATACGTTTCATGATCCTGCGCGCCTCCGTTCACCGACCTGAAGAGTCAACATCACGAGCCACGCGAACTTTACGTTGCAACTGCCGGACCGCCGCCGGCCCGCGGCTCGTCCGAGCGGGCGAACCCGGGCGAATCGCTCTCGAATCGCTCGGAGAGTTGCCAATTACCGCGGGAGTCGTAAGCTGATAGCAGTGTGCGGAGGAGCGCGAAGTGTGCTCCCGTGGCCCAAGGCATCCGCCGGCCCACGTTCCGGGTTTTGGCTGCCTGGGGAGTAGAATAGGACAGTCCCCGTTCGCCGTTCGGTTAAGCCCGCTTGCCGTTCAGTTAAACTCGTAGCTGCGTGCGATTTGCAAGTCGCTCTTAGGAATCTGTCGCCGCCACCAGGAGGCCCGTGCCAGCCATGTCGTCGTTCGAACTCAATACGCTGCTGCTTCCCGTCGATCTGACGCCCGTCTCCAAGGGCGTCTTCGAGCGGGCTCTCGCGCTGGTCCATGGCGAAGACGCCGCGCTGATCCTGCTCCACGTCATCGATCCGCACCTGGTCGACTTCGCCGCCGGGCTGCAACTCGATGCGCGCGAGAAGATCATCGAGAAGCTTCGCGCTCAGGCCGAGGCCGCGCTCGCGGAGCTGAAAGGCTCCGTCACCAGCAGCGTCGAGATCCAGGTGATCATCAGCGAAGGCACCCCCTTCGTCGAGATCCTCCGCAAGGCCGAGGATTTCGAAGTCGACGCGATCGTGATGGGCCGCTACGGTTCGCACGGCCCTCTCGAGAAGATGCTCTTCGGCACCACGGCCGAACACGTCATGCGCGGCTCGCTCCGCGCGGTGATCGTGGTTCCGGTCGAGACCTAGGCACCCTTCACGCCGGCGCCGACTGCCCTTCGTCACGGGGACACGTAGTCTTCAGTTGCTGCTGCTGATTCCTGAACCCCGGAGGGGTGGCCGTTAATAGCCGGGCGTGGAAACCCCCGGAATCGATCGCAACATTATCGCACCTGTTTTGTCCTAAGCCCCGGAGGGGCGGCAGGTGGTTTCGCCCGTCAGGTGAACTAAAGGGGAAAGTAGACTGCCGTGCCGTGCATGAGCCTCGTCGCGCACCATCGGCTCACAACGCAAACTGCCTCACAAAAAACGACCCCAGCACGAACCACAGGATCACCGCCACAACCGCGGCCGCGCACCCAATCAGAGTCGGGCGGTTGATCGCCCAGACGCCGACGGACGCCAACAGAGCCGTCAACACACACGAGGCGACAACATCCTTCCAAGAGTTGCCCGCCGTGACGAGCAAGTACAGCGGCCCCAGCCAAGAACCCAGGGCTTGGCCTGGCGACCCGACGGCGAGCAGCAGCAACGTGCCCGCCACGACGAAGCAGATGAATACGATGGCTGGTAGTCGCATGGCAACGTTACGAACAAGGGGAGCGAGTCATACTTACTCTCGATCTGTCATTCGCATCGCCACCACACATTTCCTGCTCCCTCCCACGCCGCGGGGAGGGCCGGGGAGGGGGGCAGCAGCACGCCGGAGTGTCCCTCGCAACTCACTCACGGCTCCCACGGCGGTTCACCTCCTAACCGCGTGACGTACTTCTCGGGAAACAACCGCCGCACTCGTTCCAACTCTTCGTCCGACGTCGCTTCGGGGAGATAGAACTCGGGAATCCCTGTAAGAGTCGTACCGAACCAGCCGAGCGGCCAAGGCGGCGACGTTGTGACAAAGCTAACTATCGGGATCGCCAGATCATCTCTGGCCAGCACCGCCTCGCGCTGGCGAATCCAATTGAGATGATACGCGATCCATCCCGCCGCACCGGCCGCGATCGTCACCGTCACCAGCAGCCCCAACAAGCTGAAGCGAAACCAACGACGGATGGAAATGAATCGTGTCATGGCTTGTGTCGGTGTTCGGGTGCCACTGCTGGCTTGCCCAGCAGTGCTCTTCTTTTGGTTCACCTTGCACTCAAAGCCGCCAGTTGATGATAACCCAGACCGAGCCGGAACGACGCCTTTTCGGTTCTTTGAACAGCAAGCGGGCATCGAAATTCACACTGCTGGACGAGCCAGCAGTGGCACCTGGCGATGTGTCGCGGTGGCCGTTCATTCATTGCCCTCCCCACATGAACACCAGCAGCGGAATCAGGAAGATCATGATTGCCACCACCGCCGCGCCGCCACCAACGATTGCCCCCTTGAACCACTTACCAAACGGAGCGCCGATCGCCGCACCGAGGCAGGGCAGCGACAGGAGCAGCATCCAAGCAGTCCCCTCAATGGCATTGCCAAGCGGCAACTGCCACACCGCCAGCGCGCCACCGACAAACAGCATGCACAGCAGCAGCCGGCGGATCGTGATCCTGCCTGCTCGCTCGGAAGAGTAGTTGGCCGCTTCATTCATGGGTTCGCTCTCGGCTCACTTCGCAGCAGCGGCGGCAGTCATTTGTCAATGAAGCTAATCTCAGCTTCCGGGAAGTACTCTCGCAGCTTCCGCACATCATCCTCGTTGTACCAGCCATTCCGCAAATCGACCCTTACGAGTCGATAGTCCCCGAGCCACTCGTCCGCCCCGGTGCGTGAAGTGTGGATGCCTCCAATTTTTGATCCGGCGGTCAACGATCGAATGACTTTCTCGCGTTCGGCAGCAGCGTGCCGGCGCCACGCCACGCAGCCGAACAGCACGCAGATCGCGGTGACTTGCAAGAACAACTCGCGCAGGCCGAATCGCCGCTTTGGCTTCCCTCGCCAGAACAGAAAGCGAATGAGTCCGGCGATGGCGAACACGATCAACAACCCCAACCAGACCAGGTTCCACACACCCTCGTTGCGCATGAGCAGCAGCACCGCTGCCGACAACCAGAAGGAGATGAATAGGTAATTCAGCATCATAGCGTGCGTTGTATCATTCGAATCGGGTGCCACTGCTGGCCCAGCCCAGCAGTGCTCTTCGCTGGGTTCAGCTTGCACTCAAAGCTGCTAGTTGATGATACCCCAGACCGAGCCGGAAGGAGGCCCGCGTTTGATTCGCTCGTTCGCTGGTTGGTCTGGCATGAAACGGTGCAAAACACTACTTACCTCATCGTGTGGTAATGCGCGCTTGACATGATGTACTTATGTTTATTACTCTTAGGTGGGGAGGGCGTTGTGAGCACCAACTCAAAGATTGAATGGACGGACGCCACGTGGAATCCGGTACGTGGTTGCACCAAGATTAGTCCCGGGTGCGCCCACTGCTATGCCGAAACGTTTGCCGAAAGATTCCGCGGTGTCCCGGGCCATCCCTACGAGTTGGGATTCGACCTCCGCATTGTGCCGGAGAAGATTGCCGAGCCATTGACGTGGTCGAAGCCGCAGATGGTGTTTGTCAATTCGATGAGCGACCTCTTTCACAAGGCCGTGCCCGATGAATACATCGAGATAGTCGCTCGCGTGATGGTCGCCGCGAATTGGCACACGTACCAAGTGCTCACAAAACGTTCGGATCGATTGCGAGACTTGCTGCGAACCAAGTTGTCGTTCGCGGCGAGCGCGCCTCATATTTGGTGGGGAGTCAGCGTCGAGAATCGCAAGCACGGTTTACCTCGTACTATGCATCTTAGAGAGGCCCGACCCCAGGTCGCGTTTCTATCCATAGAGCCTTTGCTGGAAGATCTCGGCGATTTTGATCTAGACGGAATTGACTGGGTGATCGTGGGTGGAGAGAGCGGCCCGGGAGCTCGCCTGATGCAGGCGGAATGGGTTCATCGAATCCGCTCGCTATGCCAACGCGATAAGGTTCCTTTCTTCTTCAAACAATGGGGCGGTGTGAGAAAGAGTTCAACCGGTCGTCACTTGGATGGTCAGACATTCGATGCCATGCCCCCGACCACTAGAAACGAAGTGCCTAGCTCTTCCCTGCGCAAGGAGCTTGCTGCCGAGTACCTTGCGATGTGGCCTCGGCGTCCTTCACGCAAGAACCGACGCACAGCATGAGCTGAACGGATGAGCCGCAAGCACCACGAATGGAAGATCGGGCAAGCGCCGCCGCTAATCCGGCCACACAGCCTGGCCAAACATCGTGTGCTCAAGGCATATCTCGAACGATACGTCTCCGTTCTGACGTCGAATCCGCGGCAAGAGCGGCTTCGCTTGACTCTCGTGGATGGATTCGCGGGTGGTGGGCGTTATCTCGACAGTCGCACGAAAGAGGAGCGACCTGGCTCGCCGATGATCATGCTGGAGGCAATGGACGTCGCGGCCGATGATGCGCAGCGAGTCAGATCCAAGCCATTTCATCTCGACACACAGTATGTTTTTGTCGAAGAGAAGAAAGACGCATTCGACCATCTCCGTGCTGTATTGAATGATTCGAAGCACGCCAAGTTGGTTGGCGATCGAATTCACCTCGAACACGGTGAGTTCACCGCTCAGGTACCTGATATCGTTGAATTTGTGAAGAACCGCGGACGCGCTGGGCGGGCTATCTTCGTACTTGATCAGTTTGGCTACACCGACGTTCCGCTGGAGACGATTCGGTATATCCTTTCGGCGCTCGATAATGCCGAAGTACTTCTGACGTTCGCGACAGATTCCTTGATCGACTACCTCAGCGGGAGTGATCAAACTCAGCAGATACTTAACAAGGTGGGCATATCGCTCCCCTCTTCAACCATTGCCACCTTGAAAGAGGCACGAGATTGGCGGCGGGCAATCCAGTTTGCATTGCATGACCAGATTCCGGCACGAACTGGGGCAAGGTTCTACACCCCTTTCTTCATCCGATCTGAAGACGCTCATCGAGATTTCTGGCTAATCCATTTGTCGGGACATTTTCGTGCGCGTGATGTGATGGTTGGGCTGCACTGGAAGGAAAGCACCTCTTTCGCTCACTATGGTCGTTCAGGCTTGCGGATGCTCGGTTACGATCAGCAGCGTGATGCGAAATGGGCAGAGCAGCGGATGCTCCCCGGTTTCTTCTTTGATGAGACGGCACTTGCGTCGAGCCAGGAGGAGTTGTTGGAACAGCTGCCAGAACAGGTGTTCAAATTCAAAGATGGCGTTGCATTCTGTGACCTGTTTTCATCTCTTACGAACGAGTGCCCTGTAACCGCCGAGATCATGAAAGGCGTGTTGGGCGACTTAGCCAGGCAGGGCTTGGTTCATGTGCGCGACAAGACAGGCGCAAAAACGCGACGCGCTGCCATTCAACACGATTCGGACATTATCATTCCAAGCCAGCAGAGACGCCTATTCATGCGATAGCGCTTCATCGAATCGTGGCACCCGGCATCCTACAGCGGCAGCGAACGATCCATTCTCCGCCAGAGTACGCCGTGATTTGCCGCCGCTTCGGGGCCGAAGAGTAAGCCACTGGCGATGCCTCGGCTTCTGCGATGCGCATGAGAAAAAATCGCACTCCGAATCGCCCTTGCCCGCGCGTGTGGCGCGCTGCCGCCGCAACTCGTTCATGCGCAACGCACTCGCTTGCGCATCGCGCACACCGCCCACGTGTCCACCACCTCTAGTAATCAGGCCAGGATTTCGTTTAGTGTAAGGTCACGACAACAGGTAGAGACCGCAGCATGTCGCCGACGAATTCGAACACCACTGCGAACTTGGAGAAACCGCGCAGGCTGACCACGACCGCTCGGGCCCGTTTTCAACGCCGCAGAGAGGAGTGTGTGCGCCCGAAACATCATTTTCACGACTTTCTAAGCGCACACGCGCGAAAAATCGTTCGCTTAAAAACAGCCAGGAAACTTTTCAGTGTGAAGTGTTCAGTTTTCGGTGTTCAGCAAGAAAGACAGCGAGCGGTTCTTCATCCTCGCTGAAAACTGAATACTGAAAACTTCAAACTCCCCCCGTTCTTTGAAAATCCGACCCAGACAGACTCGCCTCTGTCTTCCTTACTGGGTGCCACTCGACGCCGCTGACCAGGGCGCCGGCTCGGGTGCCACAGGTGCTGCGCAGCAGTCACCTGTGCACGTTGCGAACAACGCGAGCCCGAGTCGCAAATGTTGCTGACACGCCAAGACGAGCACAGGTGAGCCGCCACGGCGGCCACCTGTGGCACCCAGAAGAGAAGGTCTAGGCCGAGAGCTCTTCCGCCAGCCGCCTGGCAAGCACCGCCGCCCGCTCATCGTCGAGATTCAGCGGGTTGATCACCAGCTTGCCCTCGGCGAGCAGGCCGTGCCCGACGTAGCACGGCGGCGAACCGGCCCGCAGCCGGCGGCAGACGTTAAACGCTGTCTCGCGATCCTTGACCGCGATCTCCAGAATCGGCAATCGCTCGCCGTCGGATTCGAGCAGCATGCACTCGGCCGGCGCATTGGCTAGCGCCGTCGCGATCGTCTCCAGGCAGCGCTGGTAGCCAGTGAGTCGCCGGTCGTACTCGCCCGCGGCGAACGCTCGCAGCGCCACAAGCAGGGCCACGATCTGTTCCTTCGAGACCTTGAACCCGCGGCCGATGCCATGTCGCGGCAAGCCCGGCACGCAGTCGCGGAGGATCAGCTCGGCCGGCGGATCCCAGAGCTCGGCGTGATCGTCCATGTCGAGCATCTGCAGCGCCGCCGAAGAGATCAGCTCCTGGCGGCCGCAGAGAATTCCGGTCGCTTGCGGCCCGCGAATCGCCTTGCCGCCGCTGAACGCGACCAGATCGGCGCCCGTGGCCGGCAGCGCTTTCAAGTTCGCCCGCGGCGGTAGCTCGCCCGCGGCATCAACGATGACCGGCAGGTGATGCGCATGCGCGACGGCGACGACTTCGGAGAGCGGCGGCCGCGAGCCGTCGGTCAGCACGTACAGCACGCCGGCCGTGCGGGGACCAAACGCCGCGGCGTACTCCCAGGCTTCGGTTCTGCGGACGCCCGCTCCGCTGACGAGTTCGTTGAAGCCGACCTCGACGAGCCTGGCGCCGGCCCCTCGCACCGCGTGATCGTAGCCACTGCGATGTTCCCGGGCGACGACGATCTCGTCGGGAAAACCTTCGCAGTGCGGCAGCCGTTCCATCCGCCCCAGATCGTGCCGGGCGAGGATCGCCGCGGTGCCGAGCGTGAGCGCCGCGGCAGCGCCGGCGGTGACGAGGCCCGCTTCGGTGCCGGTCGCGCTGGCGATCTCGCGACAGGCGGCCGCTTGCAGCTTCTCGAGCGGCACCGACTCGCGCGCAGCTTCGGCAAACGCGGCGAGTGCCTGCTCGTTCAGCGGCGCACCGCCTAGACGCGTCACCGCGCCCGAGGCGTTGATGATCGGTTCGACTCCGAACTGCTCGTAGATGCTCACGGCGGATCAGTGCTCACGGCGGATCGATCTTGGCGGGAGTGGAAAATAGCGAGTTTCGCAGCCTCGCCATTGTACTTCGCCGCGGGGCGTGGTGCAGGCCGAGTTCCATTGTTGCGGCGGGATGGTGAGCGGTGTAGCATCGGCCGCTAGAGGAAGTACTCCCGCCCCACGGCATCCCCTTGCGAGTTGTCATGAACCGTCGCCCGCCGATTGCCGCTCTCGTCACGCTGCTGTGCCTGGCGAGCTCCTTCCCGAAGAACGTGCTGGCCGAGCGCGGCCAGTTCGACAAGTCGCCCGTGGTCGAAGCCGAGGAGAATTACATCTTCACTCCGCCGGGTTTCAGCCACCCGGGCAAACCGGAGAAAGCGGATGGGGCCGACACGGCCGAGCTCTTCGTGACGATCAATGACGCCGCGACCGGCGACCCGACGTTCTGCCGGGTGAACGTCGTCGGCCCGGACGGCAACTTCTACGAGCCGGCCGAGAACCCGCTGGCCGACTATAGCCTGACGGGCACCTGGCCCGAGCGGCTCGCTGGCAACCGGCCGAGCAAGGCGCCGATCCGCTACTTCGGACATTTCTTCTACACGCCGGGCAAGTTCAAGGTGCGCGTGCCGGCCGGTAAGTCGCGTGTGGAAGTGTGGAAGGGTTTTGAGTATCGGCCGGTGACGAAGGAGGTTGAGCTCGCTGCCGGCAAGTCGAGCGAGATCACACTCGCGATCGAGAATCCCGCGCCGATGCACGAGCGCGGCTGGCACTCGGGCGATCCGCACCTGCACTTCATCCGCGCGGATGAGGACGATGACCGCGAGATCTTCGATCTGCTCGAAGCCGAAGACATTCGGATGGGGATGATCCTCGCCTACAACGAGACGAACGACTATCCGGGCTTGATGCCCGAGCTGATCACGCCGCAGCTAAAGGGGCTCGGCAAACGGTCGATCCGCAGCCGCAGCGGTTACCAGATCATCTCGGGGCTGGAGTATCGCAACGTGATCTTTGGTCACATGCTCCTGATTGGCCGCAACGACCTGGTGCTCGACGGCCAGCACATTGACCCGAACCTGGGGCCAGTGTTCGGCGAGCTGGGACTCGAGACGCGCCGCGAAGGAGGGCAGGCGTTCTATGCACACGGTGGCTACGCCCAGGAAATTTGGGCTGACATCGTGCAAGGCGCGGTCGACGGCGTGGAGCTATTGCAGTTCGGCATCTACCGCGGCATTGGCCTCGACGGGTGGTATCACGTGCTGAATTGCGGGTATCGATTTCCCGGCGTCGGCGCGTGCGACTATCCGGCCTGTCGCAAATTGGGAGACGCGCGGACTTATGTGCACATTGATGGGTCGGCCGACTTCGACAAATGGCTCGCCGGCGCCGCGACGGGCCGCAGTTTCATGACAACGGGGCCGATGATCCTGCTGGATGTGGACGGACATACGCCGGGGGATGAGATCGCGGTGACGGGTGTCGATGCCAAACGGCTGCCCGTGACCATCAAGGTGCAGAGCGAAACCTGTCCGGTGACGCACGTGCAGCTCGTGGTGAACGGCAAAGTGGAACGCGAGCTGGCAGTCGAACCGACGCAAGGTAAGGAGCTAGTACTTGAGCATGAGTTGAATCTCAGCGGTCCGGCATGGATCGCCGCGCGGGCGTTCTCCAAGTCGCCGAGCGGCAACGCGGACGCCGAGGCCCATGCGAATCCGGTGTATGTGACTTGGGATGGACGTAAGCCGTTCTCCGCCCAGTCGGCCGATTACTTGCTCGCGCGATTGGACGAGCAGATTGCCGATCACAAGGCGCGCGATGTGCCCGAGAAGTCGAAGGCTGTCGAGTACTTCGAGCGGTCGCGAGCGATCCTGCTGGAGGCAAAAGCTCGAGGTGGCTTAGCCGCGGCGGGGCTTGGGAGCACAGCTGACGCGGCAGTCATCAAACAGCGAACTAACGATGAGGAACTCGCCGAGTTCTTGAAGCCGGTGCCGGCCAAGACACCCGATGAAGCTGTGAAAACGATCGAAGTCGCCGCCGGCTTCCGCATGGAACTGGTGGCTCACGAGCCGGACGTGATCGACCCGGTGGCCGCTTGCTTCGACGAAATCGGCGGGATGTATGTCGCCGAGATGATCGACTATCCGTATCGGCCGCAGGCTGGTCCGCCGCTGGGTCGCGTGCGATACCTGGTCGACGAGGACAATGATGGACGCTATGAGCAAAGCTCGATCTTCGCTGACGAGATTGCCTGGCCAACGGGCGTCGCGCCCTACAAAGGGGGTGTGTTCGTCGCCGCAGCTCCGGACATCTGGTACCTGCGAGATACTGACGGCGACCGAGTGGCCGACGAACGCCGCAAGGTGTTTACTGGCTTTGGCGACCGCAACCAGCAGGGAGGGATCAACAACCTGGTCTGGGGCATCGATCACAAGATCTATGGCGCCGGCTCGGTCAACGGTGGGAATGTAAAGCGCGTGGCCGCGCCCGACGAGCCGGCGATCGAGTTGTCCGGCCGCGACTTTCGCTTTGATCCGACGACCGAGAAGTTTGAGACGATCACGGGCCGCCAGCAGTTCGGCAACGCGTTTGACAACTGGTTCAACCGATTCGTGTGCAGCGAGTCGAACCCGCTTGTGCACGAAGTGCTGCCGCAGGAGTACGTTTCGCGAAACCCGTACCTTGCGGTTCCGGTGGGGATGAACGACCTGGCGCCGGGAGTGACGCCGATCTTTCGGATCAGTCCCGTCGAGCGGTGGCGGCAGATTCGCTCGACGCGTCGGCTGGCTGCTGGAGAGCGCGGCATCGACTCCGCCGGACTAAGTCAGAACGTGATCGACGCGGCGGCGGGACTCGCCGTGTACCGCGGGCATGCGTATCCGGAGAAGTTCCAGGGCGAAGTGTTCGTTGGCTGCTCGCAGAACAACCTGATTCATCATCGGCGGCTGATCCCCGATGGCGTGACTTTTCGCTCCGAACGAGTGGAGACTGATACCGAATTTGTGCGCTCGACCGACATTTGGTTCCGCCCGGTCAATTGCATCAACGCGCCAGATGGCACAATGTATGTATTGGATATGTCGCGGGAAGTCATCGAATCGATCCACATTTCGAGCGACGTGGCGAAGCATCTCGATTTGACCAACGGACGCGACAAGGGGCGAATCTATCGCCTCGCGCCGCCGGGTTTCGAATCGCCGCGGCAGCCGCGGTTGGCGTGTGCCACGAGCCAGGAGCTCGTCGAACTCCTGGAGCATCCCGGCGGTTGGTGGCGCGACACGGCTACACGGTTGCTCTTCGAGCGGCAGGACAAGTCGGTCGTTCCGGAATTGGCCAAGCGGCTACGAGAATCCGATTCGCAGGTCGGCCGGATGCACCTGATGGGAATACTGGCTGGGCTGGATGCCCTCACCGATGAAGATTTGCTGGTCGTGCTCGCCGATCGTTCAGCACGGGTTCGCGAGCATGCCGTGCGATGTGCGGCCGGTCGAGTGGCGAATTCGCAGGAGCTGCGCGACGCTGTGCTCGAGCTTGCCACGGACGATGATGCGCGCGTGCGATTTCAGGTGGCGTTTTTACTAGGAGAATGGAAAGACCCCAAAGCATCTCGTGGTTTGGCGGAGATCGCTGCACGAGATCTGGCCGATCCGTGGCTACGGACTGCCGTACTATCGTCATGTCGGGAGCGCTCGGGCGAGTTACTGGCGGCACTGCTGGCGCAGAGCGGTTGGGGCGAGCTTCCACAGGCCGCCACGTGGTGCGTGGAACTGGCGACCATCGCCGGGGCGCGGAATGATCGGGCCGAGGTGGAAGAAACGCTTGCCTTGGCACGAGCGGCAGCTGAGAGCAATCGTGGAGTCGCCAGCGCGTTAGTCCTGGGATTGGGGCGTGGGTTGGCTCGCGCGGATAGTTCGCTATCGGCGGTTCAATTCAAAGTCGATAGCTTATCTTCGGCGTATCTCACGCAAATTAAGGATGAATGCCTGGCGCGGATAGCTCAGGCCGAGGCTCCGCTCGGTGATCAACTGGCAGCCGTTTCGCTGTTGAATTACTTCGACGACGAGCATGCGACAGGTGCGGTTTTGCAGCTAGTTGACCGCGAGCAACCGGAAGCGCTACAGTCGGCAGCGCTAACGATCCTCCAGCGCCGCAAGCAGCCTCAGATTGCGAAGCACCTGATTTCTGTTTGGCCCGCGAGTTCTCCCAAGTTGCAGGAGCAGATCATCACCGTGCTGACCGGGCGGCCGGCTTGGGCAGGCGAATTGTTGGCTGCATGTCGCGACGGTCAGATCGTGCCCGCGCAGGTCTCGGGATCGCAGCGATCAGCACTGCTCGGCCACGCAGATCCCGCAATCAGCCAGCTCGCCGAAGAACTTTTCGCTTCCAATGAAGAGCGCAGCGCGGCGATTGCTCGGTACACGGCCGAAATGCCCAAGGACGCCAGTGGCCAGCGCGGAGCACTGGTGTTCGAGCAGCGTTGCGCCACGTGCCACCGGCTTGGTGAGCGTGGGTCGGTGGTCGGGCCGAACCTGGCGCTGGTCCGAAATCGAACGCCGCAGGCCCTGCTGGAGGCGATTCTTGATCCGAATCGCGAGGTTCAGCCGGGTTTCGTCAACTACGTTGCCCTGGATGACTCCGGCCGCACGATCACAGGGATCCTCTCAGCTGATTCGACGACCAGTATCACGCTAACTCGCGACAAGGGCGAAACCGAGACTCTGCTGAAACAGAACCTCGAAGCGCTCCGCAGCACAGGTAAATCGCTGATGCCCGAAGGACTTGAAAAGGATATCAGTCCGGCACAAATGGCCGATCTCTTGAGCTTCCTAACCGAGATGCAGTACGACATCGGCACGCGTCCCGACTTTGTTTCGCCCGAGGATTGAATGACAACGACCGGCAGATGGTTCGTGATGTTTGCACTGCTCGCGCTCGCACCCCCAGCGGCGAGGGCGGAAGAGACTTCGCGCGTCCAGGCGGCGCTCAGTGCGCCGGCTTTTCCCGCAGAACTGCCTCTGAACGAGTTCAAAGCATTTCTCGAGCCAAAAATTGTTCAGCCACCGCTGGTGACAACTCGTGAGAAGTGGGAGCAGCGGGCTCTATCACTGCGCAGGCAAATCCTCGAGCGGATTATTTTTCGTGGCCGTGCCGCTGATTGGCGCACCAGCCAAGGCAAAGTCGAATGGCTGGAGACAGTTGCCGGCGGACCAAGCTATTGCATCCGCAAGTTCCGTTTCGAAGCGATTCCGGGGATGTGGATTCCGGCATTGCTGTATGAGCCTGAGACGTTGACCGATCGCGTGCCACTTGCGCTGCACGTAAATGGTCACGATCCGCTGGGCAAAGCCGCACCCTACAAACAGCTTCGCTCGATTAACCTCGCCAAGCGGGGAATGCTGGTGATCGACCTGGAGTGGTTCGGGATGGGGCAGTTACGAACCGAAGGTTTTGCTCACGGGCGGATGAACCAGCTCGAATTGTGCGGCGCGAGCGGGCTTGCACCGTTCTACCTGACGATGCAGCGGGCCCTAGATATCGGCCTCGCGCTGCCGAACGCCGATGCGAAGCGAGTGGCTGTGTCGGGTTTGTCGGGCGGAGGCTGGCAAACCATTTTGATCAGTAGTCTCGACGAGCGGGTGACGCTCGCCAATCCGGTGGCGGGTTATGCCAGCTTTCACACAAACCTCTCGTTCGGCGATCTGGGCGATTCTGAGCAGGCGCCGACTGACATGGCGGCGCTGGCGGACTACACGCACCTGACCGCGCTGCGAGCACCGCGGCCGACATTGCTGACCTACAACGCCAACGATGACTGCTGCTTTCCAAGCGGGCATGCGCTGGAGCCGCTGGTACGCTCTACGCGACCTGCGTTTGTGCTGTATGGCGCCGCCGATGCACTGCGAACACACGTGAATTACGAACCCGGGACGCACAACTTTGAGCGCGACAATCGCGAGCAGTACTACGCGATGATCGGCGATTATTTCTTCGCGGGCGACACAACCTACGCGCGAAAGGAGATCGCCAGCGAAGCCGAGCTGCGTAAAGCCGAGGAACTGAATGTGGAGCTGCCCTCAGACAACGTTGACTTTCAAGGGCTGGCAACGTCGCTGGCCAAAGGGCTGCCTCTGCGGCAGCAACTACCGACAATACGCGAGGCGGCAAATCGGTTGCAACGCGAGAAGCGGCGGCGGCTAGCGGAACTACTGCGGATTCCAAGCTACGAGGTCAACTGGCGCGAGTCGGTGGCGCTAGCAGATGCACCCTTAGGGTGCCGGGCATACCGACTACGAATTGGCGGCTTGTGGACGATCCCCGTCACGGAGTTCGCGGCAGGCACTGCCGAGCCTAAGGGTATCGTGCTGCTGATTGCCGATGAGGGCCGCGCGAAGCACGCTGCCGAAGTCGAGCAACTCCGCAGCTCCGGCTACCGCGTACTCGCGGTCGATCCGCTCCTGTTCGGCGAGTCTGCCATCAGAGGCTCCGATCCTGCGTATCTTTACGCACTTTTCATGACGACGGTTGGCGAGCGACCATTGGGAGTGCAAGCCGCTCAATTGGCCGCCATCGCGCGGTGGATTGCGACGGACGACGCCAGGCCGCTGACGGTGATGGCCGTGGGACCGCGCACCTCGACCGCCGCTCTCGTCGCAACGGCCATCGAGCCGGATGCGATCGATGCAGCGGAGATCTCCGGCGGACTGGCTAGCTTCCACGTGTTGTTGGAGCAGAACGTTGCCGTTGAAGCAATGCCGGAGTTGTTTGCCTTCGGACTGCTGGAGGAATTCGATGTCCGCGAGCTCGTGGCGCTGGCGGCGCCGCGCTTCGTGCGCTGGCGCGAGCCGAGCGATCGCCTCAAGAGCGAACTCGCGCCGCTGGCGGCCTGGTACGAAGTGTGGGGTGCCAAGCTGGATGCCCCGCAGTAGACTAATTGTCCAACCTTCCATTTGAATCAGGCGGATTCTTTCATGCTCGAAGTGGCGCCCCTCGTGCTCGGCCAGGTGAGCAGCGTTCCGCTGCAGTGGCTCGACATGGCCGTCCTGATTGGATCGATCGTCGGCGTGACGATTGTTGGCATGTGGATCGGCAGCCGCGAGAAAGGCACGGTCGACTATTATCTCGCCGGCAAGAGCGTCGCCTGGTGGGCCGTAGCCGGATCTATTTTCGGCACCAACATCAGCTCGCACCACATGGTCGGCATGATGGGTGCTGGGCTGAAGGAAGGTTTTGCCCAGGCGAACTTCGAGTTTGGTGCAATTTTCGGCCTCCTAATGATGTGCTACTTCTTCTTGCCGTTCTATCGGCGAATGGGAGTCTTTACCCTTTCGGAGTACCTCGGTCGCCGCTTCGACGAGCGGAGCCGAATGGTATACTCCGTCACGAACATGGCCTTCCTCCTAATCCAGATGGTCGGCACCATGATTCTCGGAGCGCTGACGATCGCAACGCTCACCGCCGATTCACAGTATGCAGTCAGCTATGAAGCGGCAGTTTGCATCCTCGCCGCAGTGGCTGGGGCCTACACGTTCTACGGTGGTTTAAAGGCCGACATCTTCAACGACGTCGTGCAGAGCGTCCTCCTGCTGATCGGCAGTGGACTGCTGGCTGTACTGGCAATCTGGCATCCGAACGTGGGTGGGCTGTCGGGTCTGATGGAACGGCAGCCAGAGAAGTTCCACGTCTTCTTTCCGGCCGATCATCCTACGCTGCCTTGGACCGGCGTGCTCAGCGGATTGATGGTCCTGCACATGTACTACTGGGGAACGAATCAGTTTATCGTGCAGCGCACGCTGGGAGCGCGCAGCGGCTGGGACGCTCGGATGGGCACAATCTCGGCCGGCTTCTTCAAACTGTTGATCCCGTTCCTGTGCATCGTGCCGGGCATGGCTGCAGGATACATCCTGGCGATCGATCCCGAGACTGAAAGCGACACGGCCTTTGCCGGATTGACGCGGGAGTTGCTTCCTAGCGGGTACGGACTGGTGGGTATCGTAATGGCGGGGCTCGTGGCGGGGATCCTCTCAACCATCGATTCGATGATGAACTCCACCGCTACGCTGTTCACGTTTGATATTTACAAGAAATACGTGCGGCCGGACGCCTCGGAACGGCGATTGGTGTGGGTCGGCCGGTTCGCGATGATGCTGATGGTAGCGGCCGCCATCGGTCTGTCGCTTTACTTTGGCCAGACGCGGGGCGGGATCTTTAATACCATGGCCGACTACAACGCGTACCTCGTCCCGGGAGTCATCGTCGCTTACGTCGCGGGCATTTTGCAGCCGCTGGTGACCCGGACCGCCGCATTCTTCTGTATTTTGGCAGGTCCGTTCGTGTCGATCGCCTTCGAACGGACAGCATACTGGGCGTTCGATCACAAGCTTCAGGCGTTTCATCGCGCCGGAATGGCAACCGTGGCATGTTACTTTATCGTGCTGGTGGTGAGCCTCGTGACCCGCCGCGAGCGCGACGCGGGCCGGGAGAAGTACACGTGGTTTCGGTTCCGCGCTGAGCGCCGCGCGGAAGACGAGTCGGCGATTCGCCCCTGGTGGCAAAACGACAAGATGTGGGCGGGTATTCTAGTGGCCTGCACGCTGGCAATGTGCTGGTTCTTTGCGTAGTAAAAGCGCAACAAGCCCCGACGATGGAGTTCGCCGGGGCTCGAGGTTGATCGTTGACAGCGAAGGAAACTACTTCGGCGCCAGAATCGCTACGATTCGCTTGCCTTGATGCGAAGGAGCCGATTCAATCTTGCCGATATCTTCGAGTTCTTTAATGACGTGATCGACGACCTTGCGACCTTCTTCGATGTGTGCGAGTTCTCTCCCGCGGAAGATCACGGAAACCACGACCTTGTCCTTGTGCGCGAGGAAGGTCCGAGCTTGGTTGACTTTGAAGGCGATGTCGTGATCGCCAGTCTTCGGTCGAACACGGATTTCCTTGATCTTGCTGTGGTGCGTGTGGCCCTTAGCCAGCCGCTTCTTCTGCTGGTACTTAAACTTGCCGTAATCCATGATCCGGCAAACCGGCGGCCGTTCGTTCGGCGCGACTTCAACCAGATCAAGTTCCGCCTCGCGAGCGCGCGTTAGCGCTTCCTCGGTTGGCATGATGCCCAGCAGTTCTCCGTCGCCGGAAATCACCCGCACCGGCGAAATGCGAATCTGCTCATTAATCCTCTGATTGCGTTCTATACCCGTACCCTTTTCCGATTGAACCGTGAAATTAGATAGTCAACCGACCCGAGCCGCAAATGAGCTCGGCGGTTCCGCCTGCCACTTGGATTCCCAAGCGGCAAACTCGGGTCGTACTAGATGGCGGAGGCCGCCGCTGGATGCGGAAGTGAGCGAGCCCGCAGAAGCGCAACCCCTACCAACTACCAGGAATCTTGTCGAATCTTGGCATTCGAGTCAACCGCTTCTGCCGTATTAGTTTACCGCACCGGCCGCAGATCGAAGCAGGTAATTATGGCGAAGCGGTCGCCGATTCTGGCGGCGCAGCCGCTATCGCCAGCAGGATCGGGCGGTGCGACGGGCTTTACCGAGCTAGGTTTTCAGGGTGGGGATGTTGTCACTGCCGGGAACCTAATTGCGATGATGCGACTGATCTGGATGCTGTTGGCCCTGGCCGGGGGACTCATCTTTGCCGTAATTCTCGACGCGGCCGAACCGCTCCAAAACGGTCAGCAGGTTGCCCAGGCCCCGACGCTAACCGACCTGACAGGGGGCAGGCTGCCCATTGTCGACCTCTCCTGGCCGCTGAATGCCGAAAGTGTCTTCTGGCCGGGCGATGGATACGAACCGTTCAAGCTTCGCGACATTGCTACGCTCGAAAAAGACGGTGTGAATTCGAAGGCATTCTCCTCGCCGGAGCATTTGGGAACGCACCTCGACGCCCCGAGCCACTTCGAGGCCGGCCGGCTGAGTGTCGATCGACTGCCCAGCGAGTCGCTATTCGCCCCGGGCGTGGTGGTCGACATCTCCGGTCCGGTGGGTGCCGACCCTGACTACCAGGTTTCGCTTGAGGACATTCGCCGCTTTGAGCAAATGCACGGCGCGATTCCGCACGGGGCAGTTGTCTTGGCATACACCGGCTGGAGCCGTTTCTGGAAGATTCCTGCTCGTTATCAGAATCGCGACATGCGGGGCCAGCTGCACTTTCCGGGCTTCTCGGCCGAGGCGGTCGATTTTCTGATTCGCGAGCGCGACGTGCGCGGAGTAGGCCTTGATACGTTGAGCGTCGATCGGGGGCTCTCGCGCGACTTTCCGGTGCACCACCTGCTCGGCAAGGCCGAACGGTATGGGCTGGAGAATCTGGCCTCGCTGGACAAACTTCCACCGACGGGCTTCGCACTGTTTGTCGCGCCGATGAAGATCGAAACCGGCACCGGCGGCCCGACGCGAGTCTTTGCCATTCTCCCGTCGCCGAATTCTAGCGAGTAATCGCTCGCTCGAACGCTACCCTGGGTGGTGGAAGTTTATGCGCGGCGTTCCACCATCCGGTTCGCGCGGCACCTGTTCGTCGGGGATCACGATTCGCACCCGTGAGCGCTTCTTCCCTTTGCCTCTAGCCAAGGCAGACGCAAGCTCGCCTTCGACCAACAGGGCGGCATCTTCGGGACTAGTGTCGAGTTCGATCTGGGCCATCCGCGAGCCCGAAGCCTTCCAGGCCAAGCGGCCGAGCAGGCGAGCATAGACGAGGGCGACGGTTGCGAGCACGGGGCCGCCCACAAAGAACGTCGCCAACGGCGAAAAGTCGAAGCTGTAGTAAGCGGCGACCCCCACGGCGGCCGCCATCAGGGTGACTAGGAGATAGAACATCACCCAACTGCCAAGTTGGTAGCCCAGCGACCGGACGACTGGCATTGAAAACGGCATCAGAACGGACTCGGTCTCCAGCGAGCTGAGCAAAAGAAATGGGAAGAAGATCCAGAGCGTGATAAAGAAGGCCATCGGGCCGATAGCAAGACTGAGTGGAAAACCGATCGAAGCCGCGGCCGTTCCGAGCATCAGCCACGAGATCGCGATAAAAATCCATTGCCCCAGTTCGGGCATCGTGTGCTCTTGCGGAAGCGGATGTCCATCGGCAGTATCCTGCAGCGCCGTCTGGCAGCAGGCCGACACGAGCGAGAGCACGATCACATCGAACGCCACGGCGAGAGCGCCGATGAAGACGCCCCCGAGGGCGTTCATCGACAGGTGATCATCGAACATTCCAAGCATCGACATGGCTGTGTAGCTTAACCCGACGGCCACGCACAGCCCGACGGCCATCATGGTCCAGCGCGGGAGATTTGGTCCGCGCCAGGGAAAGTCAAAGACTCCGCTGAAGAATGTCCACTTGGGAGGATCTGGCGTAATAAAGTGTCGCACTAGCCCCCGCCGCTTCGCGCTCTCCAAATACATCTCTGCGTTATCGGTGCCCGGGCCAGTTTGTCGATCGACTTGCAAGTCATCGCGGACGCCCGGAGTCACTTCCCGCCGCCGCTCAGCGAACGAGCCGAGGTTCGCATCGATAAACGGCTGTTCAGGAATCTGAGAAGGGATCAGCGGAATCTCAGGCTCATAGGCGTCTTCATTGTCAAGCGAGTCCTCTGTCGCAGCGGGTCTGGCAATGGGCAACTCACCGGGTTGTCGATCAACAAACGGATTGACCGGTACGACCCGGGGCGGACCGGAACCATCGATCACCAGGGGGGCATCAATGGTCGGCTTGCGAGGTTGCCTAACGGGCGTTGGTTGCGAAGGTTTCCCGCCGCCAGCATCCACCGGTTTTCCTGAGCGACCTTCGGGCCGGCGTGGACTGGATTCCGGTGCGCCACCGACAGTGATCGGCGCGGCGCACTTGGGGCAGCGGACCACTTCGCCGGCCGCTAGCCCACCGAGTCGCAACGGATTGCCGCACTTCGGGCACGGCGTTTTACTGGGTTTCGGACTATCCATGGCCATGTGCGTGGAAGGGCTGAGAATACTGCCCCCATCATAACGCGCCGCTGGCGGCTGAGTGCATCTGGAATTGCGATGGACGGCCTGGACGGCCCCATCCCCTTTCCCAGCCAAACGCGAGTACAATTGAAGCTTTGAGTCATCGGAACATGATCTACCTCGACCACAATTCGACGACGAATCTCGCCCCCGAGGCGCTCGCCGCGATGACCCCTTGGATGACCGAGCGGTTTGGCAATCCGTCCAGCCAGCACGGCGTGGGACGTCGTGCGCGGCAGGCCATTGAGCAGGCTCGTGAAGAAATTGGTCGAATCCTTGGCGTTCGGCGAGCTGGCTTGGAGCCTGATAGGATCATATTTACCAGCGGCGGCACCGAAGCGAACAACCTGGCGTTGTTCGGCATCACGGGCTGTCTGGAAACGGGGCGCGAGATTGGCGAGATTATCGTTTCAGCCATCGAGCATCCCAGCGTTAACACGCCGGCGGCAATGTTCGAGCAACGCGGCTGGAAAGTACATCGCTTGCCGGTTGATGGCGACGGGGTGGTCCGAGCGGAACGGCTCGACGAGTATCTCAGCGCGCGAACGCGTCTGGTAAGCGTGATGCTGGCCAACAATGAAACCGGCGTGTTGCAGCCACTGCGCGAAGTTGCCCAGTGGTGCGGTGAACATGGCATTCCCCTGCATACCGACGCGGCCCAAATGGTCGGCAAGTTACCGATCGATTTTCAATCGCTTGGCATAAGCGCAATGACCATTGCTGGGCACAAGTTTAATGGACCGCTGGGAATCGGCGCGCTGGTCGTCCGCCACGACATCAAACTCTCGCCACTCTTGCGTGGTGGGTTTCAACAGGAAGGAATGCGGGGTGGAACGGAGTCGGTTGCACTGGCCCTGGGGATGCATGCGGCTTTGGCCGCCTGGGAGGCGGAGCGCGGATCGCGTGCCGAAAGAATGCGGGCACTGCGCGACCAGTTCGAAGCCCGGCTACGGACGGCATGTCAGAGTGGAGTCGAGATCGTGGGCGCCGGCGCCGATCGGCTTCCCAATACGTCGAATGTGGCCTTCCTGGGCTGTGATCGGCAGGCACTCGTGATGGCCTTAGATCTGGCGGGCGTGGCGTGCTCGACGGGCTCTGCTTGTGCCAGTGGATCCAGCGAGCCGTCGCCCGTTCTGTTGGCGATGGGTTGCGCGCCCGAGGTAGTCGCAAGCGCGGTGCGGTTTAGTCTAGGCGCAACCACAAGTGCCGCCGACATCGACGGCGCAGTGGAGCGCATCCTACGCGTTTACCAAGAAGCCTGCTGGGCGAGTGGAACCCGACGGTCTAACGCAAGAACTTGATCGCTTTGACCTCGCTCGTAATCACCCGGTTCTTGGCTTCCAAATCGTCGAAGCCGAGTTCCATTTTCAGACCGACTTTCACCTCGTGCATCAGGACCAGCGTTTGCTCATCCTGTGGCCCAGCGGTGGCGCCTAGCAAATAGACAGTTCGCGACGGAGAGAACGCGGCGCCGTGCCGAGCAATCGCCATCTGGCATTCGCCTGTGCGGCGATCGAGCAGTTGGCCGCGATAGACCTGGTCATCGGTTTCAATCACGAATTCCTGCCCCAACGGCATTCTGTCGTGGGTCACTGAGGTCACCGGAGTGCCTGGCGCAGCAGCCATCGTGGCCAGCGCGAAGAGCACTGTTGCCGAGTGGCTTTTCATGGTTGCGATCTCCAAGTTGCTTTCCGCGAATGCGGATCTACAGGATGTGTAACCAAATGTAGCTCCTATGTCGAGCAACAGGCACGGGAACGAAGTAGCAATTGTGGAAAGTTGTCAGCCGCTAGCGGCTGCATAATCAGCATAGGCTGCCCAGGGTCGCAACCAATGCAGGATTTCGGCAGGGTTTTGGCTAATGTTCATCGTCGCAGTGGCCGATTATTCGCGTTCTTCCGAAGTGCCGGAGTCAGTTCTTTTCGGATCTTCGGCAGCGGTTACGAGCAGTGCCTGTAAAGCCCATCCGGTCGTGGAAACCTGCTGAGCATAGCTGTCGACGCCGGGCGGCCGGGTCGTGGCCGGCCAACTACCGTCCGCATGCTGCCGGGATAGTAGATAGTCTCGCCCGTGGACGATCGAAGCCGCAAGCTTGCGCTCTATGGGATACCTCATATACTCCGCGCTGAGTGCGAGCAAGACGACGGCCGTATCAAACACTTCGGGCGGTGAGTTGACGTAGGGGCCCCAGCCGCCGCCGTCCGATTCGCCAGCAGCGATCAGCTTCAGCGCCTGCGTGCGATGCAAGCGGACTGCCTGGCAATCCTCGTTGGGAAGCGCTAGCAGCGCTGCGGCCGCGTCGAGAACGCCCTGAGGCTCGTGCTCAGCAAACCACTGCTGGCCTTGCTTGATCTGCCTGGAGAATCCCCTCGCGTCTGCCGCAAGCAGAATACGAATCGCCATCGCCGTGGCCAGAGGTTGGCCATAGGTAACGGGCGAGCCGAGCGTGCCCTCGGCGTCGGCGGGCCAGCTGCCATCGGGCTGTTGCAATTCGGCCAAGAGCTGCGCCGCAGATTTGAGCGGCCCGCAGCTGTCGACGAGTCCGCTGGCCGTCGCGTCGGCGAGCGCTGCGGCAAATTGGATTCGGGCGAGGTTCTTATCCTTGAAAGGTCCGTCCGGACCGTTGTTGTCCCATGCCTCTGGTGAACGCAGGAACTTCAGCGTATCGTCAAGCGGCGTACGATCGTGAAGCAGTCCTCGACTTGTTGCCGCGGCAAGGGCTCGCACGGCGTCGCCGTTGTTGTGGCAAGAGTAGCAGTCGTTCTCGCGATGCCACTTGGGGACCTCGGTCGCCAGATAGGCAATGGCTCGCTGGACCGATTCAGGCGGCTCGCCGAAAACCTGGCTCGGGCTTACGAGCGCGATCAAGGCAAACAGCACTGAAAGCGCTAGACCACGAATGGCTCGTCGACAACGGACGTTGAATTTGCTCATGCCGGAATTCTAGGGTTACTTCGGAAGTAAGTCTCGCGGGGACTGGCCGCGCGCGTCAGGGCTGCTTATCCTCAGGGGTTCCGCGGCCGAGCCAGCCCACCAGCCCACGTTTCCTAACTCACTGGTTCCTTCAGGTGTTCGATGTACCGATTGCCATTTCAGTCAATGTTGGTCTTGATGGCCGTGCTGTCCGCGGCGTTTGCGGCAGCTGAGGATCGACCTGTGCCCACGGGTGAGGCCGCCGCGCGGTTCAAGCTGCCGAAGGGCTTCAAGGCGACGTTGTTTGCGGGTGAGCCGGACCTGGTGCAGCCCATTGCGTTCACGTTTGACGACCGCGGCCGACTGTGGGTGTGTGAAAACTACTCTTATCCGAGTTGGTCTGCCGAAGCCCAAGACAAAGTCCTGATCTTCGAAGACACCGACGGTGACGGAGCGTTCGATGTTCGCAAAGTGTTTCTTGAGAACGGTAGCAACTTGTCTGGTATCGAATACGGCTTTGGCGGCATCTGGCTCTGTTCGACGCCGAATCTGGTCTTCGTGCCGGATGCCGATGGCGACGACGTGCCCGATGGTCCGGCGGCAATTAAAATCGACGGATTCGATATCACGGCTCGGCACAACGTCAGCAGTTCATTGGCCTGGGGTGTCGATGGTTGGCTGTATGGCTGCAATGGCATCCTTTCGAACTCGAAGCTTGGTGCGCCGGGGACTCCCGACGCCGAGCGCACGCTGATGAACTGCGGCGTGTGGCGGGTGCATCCGACTCGCGGCACATTCGAAGTCGTCGCACACGGCACGACGAACCCGTGGGGGCTCGATTTCGACGCCTACGGTCAGACGTTCATCACCAACTGCGTAATCGAGCATCTGTGGCATGCCGTGCCTGGGGCCCGCTTCCAGCGAATGTTCGGCCAGGATTTCAATCCGCATACGTACGCCCTGATGAAAACTTCGGCCGATCACATCCACTGGGCGGGAGGCCATTGGACCGAAGCCCGCGGCGAAGAACGCCATAGTGCAAGCGGCGGCGGACATGCTCATGTCGGCGCGATGGTTTATTTGGGTGACAACTGGCCCGACGAGTATCGCCAGAGCATCTTCATGTGCAACATTCACGGTAATCGCGTGAATCGCGACTTGCTCGAACGGCACGCCTCGGGCTATGTGGCGGAGCACGCCGCTGATTTCCTCCATGCCGGAGACCCTTGGCTTCGAGGACTGCAGATCAAGTACGGTCCGGACGGTGGCGTGTATGTCAGCGACTGGACCGATACCGGGGAGTGCCACAATTACGAAGTCGCGGATCGGACTAATGGGCGGATATTCAAGGTGAGTTACGGCACGCCGAAGCCGTGGACGGCGGATCTGGCGAAACTGAGCGATGCCGAGCTTGTTAGTCAGGTGATGCATAAGAATCAGTGGATTGCACGGCATGCCCGGCGACTATTGCAGGAGCGAGTCGCAGGCGGCAAGATGATCGACGCAGCACCTGCGCGGAAGTTGTTGGCCGAGGCCAAGTCGGGTATCGACGCGTTGGCGGCATTATGGACACTCCATGCGATCGGATCCGCGGATGAATCTTTGTTGCTCAACGTAATGAGTAGTTCGTACGACGTCGTGCGCGGCTGGGCGATTCAGCTTGAGCTGGAAGATCATGCGGCATCAACAAACATGCTGAGTAACCTCGCGAAACTGGCCGCCGACGATCCATCAGCCTGGGTGCGGATGCAGTTGGCCGCGGGACTGCAGCGACTGGAGCTTGCCGATCGCTGGCCGATTGCCACGGCACTGGCGCGACATGCGGAAGACGCCGGCGATACGAACCTGATGCTGATGCTGTGGTACGGCATTGAACCGTTGGCCGGCAGCGACCCAACCCGCGCACTCGACCTGGCGGCCACCTCAAAAATACCGCTCATCCGGCAGTACATCGCCCGGCGAATCGCTTCGGATGCGAGCCCCGCCGGACTGGCTGCACTTGTCGCGGCAATGACAGGCGGCGACGATACCTTTCGCGAACCGGTGCTGGCTGGCATGCACGAGGCAATGGGGGCCCGCCGCCGAGTGGCGATGCCAGAGGGATGGGCCGCCCTGTATCCGCTGATCGCCAAGAGCAAGGATCCCAACGTGCGCGAGACGGGTATGCTGCTGGCGCTCATCTTTGGAGATTCGCAGGCAACCAGCGATCTCAAGCAGATTGCAATTGATACCAGCGCGGCCGGTGCAGATCGTTCGAAAGCGGTCGTGGCACTCGCGCAAGCCAAGGTCGACGGTTTGCCGTCGCTGCTGTTCTCGCTGCTGGCGGATCCCGCAGTGCGGATTGACGCCTTGCGAGGTTTGGCCGCCTACAGCGATGAGGCGACACCCGAACAAGTGCTCGCGGCGTACTCGCATTACGATCAGCCGGCGCGCCAGGAAGCCGCCAGTGTGCTCACGTCGCGAGCGGTCTGGGCGCACAAACTGCTCGACGCAGTGGAAGCCGGTCTGGTGGCCAAGAGTGATCTCTCGGCTTTTCACATCCAACAGCTCCAGAGCCTGAAGGATCAGACGCTGAGTGAGCGGTTGGCCAAGAGCTGGGGAGCCGCTCGTCCGACCGCCGCCGATCGGGTTGCCAAGATCGCCGAATACAAAGAGAAGCTCACCGAAGAGCTCCTCGCCAAGGCCGATCCTGCGAAGGGCAGGGCGGTGTTCACGAAGACTTGCGCCACTTGCCACACGCTGTTCGATGCTGGTGGACGCATCGGCCCGGAACTGACCGGCGCCCAGCGAGAGAACCTCGACTACGTGCTCTCGAATGTCCTCGACCCCAGCGCCGTGATGGCGAACGAGTATCGCATGCAGCTCATCCAAACGGCGGATGGCCGCGTGTTAACGGGCATCGTCAAGCAGGAAGACGAAGCAGGCCTCACGCTGCAAACCGCTACCGAGCAGGTGATGATTCCCAAGGAGGAAATCGAGGTTCGCCAGACGACCGACGCCAGCATGATGCCCGACGGCCTGCTGAATGAACTCAGCATCGACGATGTTCGGGTGCTCGTGGCGTACTTGCGAAGCAAGCAGCAAGTACCGTTGGCCGAATAGGTTTCTTCGCTCGGCCGATCGCATAATCGGCAAAGTCAACCACAGTGAATCGACACTCCCTCGCACGTCCTCGGCAAACTTGAGGCAAACTGTACATTCCGCGGATGGTAAAGTTTTCCGCAACACTTGCAAACATCTGCACGAACATCGATGGATCGACGGACGGCAAAGGACTTGCGCTGGCCGCGCTGGTCACGCATCAAAAATCGTCTTGTCAAAGATCGTGGGCACGCCGCTTGCATTGCGGTTCCCGTCGCCCGACGCCGCGGGCGCTTGTCGGCACACTGAGGTGCTGATTCTCATCTTCCACACGCTTTCCAGGAGGGAACGCACATGGACCCTAGCAGTCTTCGCTATCTGCTCATCGCTCTGGCCGGCGCGCTCGCGGTTTGCGTGAACATTCCCTGGCGGCACACGGCCTGGTCACTACGCCGAAGTGTGCATTCGATCGTTGCTCCTCGAGATCTGACTGCCTGGAACACGCGGGCGCGTCAGCGGCAATATGCCGTTGCTCCCGCGACGGTTCGCGGCAGCAGCCGGCTGTATGCCCAGACACGGGCGCGAGCGCGGGATTGAACGCCGAATTGTCGGTTAGATCCGTTCGATGATCGTGCAGGTGGCCATTCCGTGGCCGATGCACATCGTTTGCAGTCCCAAGCGGCCACCGGTCGCCTCCAGGCCGTTCAGCATCTTGCCGAACAGTCCGGCGCCGGTGGCTCCCAAAGGATGCCCGTGGGCGATGGCCCCGCCCCACGGGTTTACTTTTTCCAGATTGGCGTTGAGCTCGCGTGCCCAGGAGAGCACGACCGTGGCGAAGGCTTCGTTGATCTCGATCCAGTCGATGTCCGCGAGTGTCAGACCGGCTCGCTTGAGCGCCTTTTGCGTTGCGGGAATCACGCCGGCCAATTGCAACGTGGGATCGTCGCCCACGGCTACGCGAGCCAGGAAGCGAGCCCGCGGTTTGAAGCCGTCGCCGATGGCCACCTCGCGATCGGCAATGAGCACGGCCGACGAACCGTCCGAAATCTGGCTTGAGTTGGCGGCCGTAACCACGCCGTTGCCGTTCGGTCGGAAGACAGTCTTCAGTGAAGCCATCTTCTCGGGATCGAGCGTTTCGCGAACACCTTCGTCGCGGTCAAGCGTGAAGGCCTTGCCTGCGCCATCGACGGCGGCAGTCGGAAGGATTTCCTTGTAGCGTCCTTCGCGAATCGCAGCGGCTGCCCGGCGATGGCTTTCCTTGGCGAACTCGTCAACGTCACTGCGGGTGATCTTGTACTTCTCGGCCAGCAGTTCGGCGCTTTCGCCCTGATGCACAAGGTTGAACCGCGCGAGCTCGGGATTCAGCTTGTCGAGCGAACCCACGTCGCTGAACATCGGCACTCGGGTCATGTTCTCGACGCCGCAGCCAATCGCATAGAAGGCATCGCCGGCGCCGATCGCTTGCGCGGCGAAGTGGATCGCCTGCTGGCTCGATCCGCACATCCGGTTAAGCGTCACGGCGGGCACTTCGACCGGGAAGCCGGCCAGAAACGATGCCAGACGGCCGACGTTCGCGCCCTGCTCGCCGGCCTGGCTGACGCAGCCGGTGATCACGTCTTCAATCTTCGCCGGATCGATGCCCACTCGCTCGACGAGTCCGGCCAGCGAAAAGGCCAGCAGCGAATCAGGCCGCACTTCGCGCAGCGCGCTCCCCTTGCGACCAAATGGCGTCCGCACGGCTTCGATGACGACTGGCTGTGGCATGGCTGGTTTCCTCTCAATGAATTGATCGGGCGTACGGCCCGCTGGTTTCCGGATGAATTGTAGGCAGATGGACGAGGGCTACGTCGCGGGCTGCTTGGCGGCCTGTTCGCAGTAGTAGTCGCCGAACTTATCGCGGAGCGCCATCTTGAGGAACTTGCCGGCGCTGGTGCGGGGAATCGAGTCGGAGAAAACCACCGCGTCCGGCAGCCACCACTTGGCGAACTGCGGCCGCAGAAAGTCGATCAGCTCCTCGGGCGAGGCCTGCTTGCCGTTTCGCAACACGACGATCGCCAGCGGACGCTCGGCCCACTTGGGATGGTTCGAGGGTATGACGGCCGCTTCGGCCACGGATGGATGTCCCATCAAGGCGTTTTCGAGCGCCACGCTGCTGATCCACTCGCCGCCGCTCTTGATGACGTCCTTGGCCCGATCCTGCAGGTGCAGGCAGCCGTACTCGTCGATGGCCACGATGTCGCCGGTCTTGAACCAACCATCTTCGGTGAAGGAGGTTGCCGCGTCGGGACGATTGTAGTAGCCGCTGGCGATCCAGGGGCCGCGCACTTCGAGCTCGCCCATCGACTGGCCGTCCCAAGGGACGAGACCATTTTCATTGCGGGCGCGAATCTCGACGCCGGGACACGGCCGGCCCTGGCGAATCTGGAAGTCGAAGTGCTTCTCCTTCGGTTGGCCGACGAGCCGGGCGGGAATCGTTCCCACGGTGCCGACCGGACAGAGTTCAGTCATGCCCCACGAGTGCAGCATGTGCAGCTTGTGCCGTTCGGCAAAGCCTTCGATCATGCTGCGCGGCGCGGCCGAGCCGCCGGTGACGATTGCCCGAATGCTCGACAGGTCGTACTTACCCGGATTGTCGTCCAGAATCTGCAAGACGCCCAGCCAGATGGTCGGCACGCCGCCGGTGACGGTCACGCGCTCCTGGGCCATCAGTTCCAGGAGGCTGGCCGGATCGAGATGCGGACCGGGGAAGACCTGCTTCGCGCCGATCAGCAGACACGTGAACGGCATGCCCCAGGCGTTGGCGTGGAACATCGGCACCACGGCCATCACCGCGTCGTGCTCGCTGAGGCCCAGTGTGTCGGTCATGCCGCTGGCCATCGAGTGCAGCACAATCGCGCGGTGCGAAGCAAGCACGCCCTTGGGCATGCCGGTTGTACCCGAGGTGTAGCACATCGTGGCGGCCTGGTGTTCGTCGATGTCGAGATACTTGAATTCGGCCGGGTCGACGCCAGCCAACAGTTCTTCGTAGTCGATCGTGCCCGGCGGCAGCGGCTTGCCGGCGGTGCGGACGACGATCACGTGCTTGAAATTCGCCTGCGCGCGAAACTTGTCGAACAGGTCCCAGAGGACGTCGTCGACGATCGCGATCTTGTCGCCCGCGTGCGTGGCGATGTAAGTGAGGTCGTTCTCATGCAGCCGGAGGTTGAGCGTGTGCAGCACTCCGCCGCCGCAGGGGATCGCCATGTAGGCTTCCAGATGCTGGTAATGGTTCCAGCAAAAGGTGCCGACGCGATCGCCGCTCTCCATGCCGAGTTTCTGCAGTGCGACGCTGAGCCGCTTGCTGCGGGCGACCATCTCGCCGATCGTGTAGCGGTGGATCGACTTATCGGGCAGCCGGGTGACGATCTCGCGGTCGAAGTGCAGTTGTTCTGCCCTGCGGAGGACCGAGGGGAGATTCAACTGGTAGTCCATGATCAAGCCGTGCATCGTCATTTCTCGCCTCGGAAAGGGAGCGGATGGAGATCAGAAGTGGAAGTGTTGCGGCCGCCTGACTGTTGGCCCGTGAGGTGTCCGCCGGGGATGAATTCTAATCGAGTGGAAACTGGGAAACGAGAGGGAGGCCTGAGGCGACAGGCCCCAGGCCTGGAGGTCAAAAAACGGGGGTTAGGGGTTACAAACCTGGTTCAAGATGTCGTTTGTCCGGCGGCCCAGGCCAAAATGTTGGGGTGGATGTTTTCCGCGTTCGCGGATTTCGCGCGTGTGCGCCCAAGTTTTCGTGAAAATGATGTTTCGGGCGCACACACCTGCATTGTCGGACCCAAACGGGTGGCACCTGAGCTGCGTGATTTCACCAGGCCTCCAATGATGTTGTCGTTTCAGTCGTCTTGTCGAAGTTGGGACACAATCCGCTGAACGTACCATAAACGAAACGCTGGCCTGATTTCAAATGTTTGTGGACACGTGGGTCGTGTGGGACGGTGTGCGGTGATCGCGGTCCGTAGAAACGAGTTGCGCTGGCGGCGCGCCACACAAGCGGTCAAGTGGCCAGCGGAGTGCGAATTTTTCAGACATGTCCAGCCCGCCGCGGGTGATTGGTCATGGTGAGATCCACCGTTGTCATCGTCGTACTCCTGAGATAACACTCCGCATGTACGCTACCGCAAAGGGTGGCAACATTTCAAGCGCGCGAAGTGAGTGTGGATAGCGATTCGCGATGCGTTAGATGCTGCAAGGAGTTGCGGCTCGAGTGCGCCACACAGTTTACAGAGTTGCTCCCGCTCTTCGTCGTGCCGTCGCGGTTGGTTCATGCTCTTGGCTGAGCAGGAAGCTAATGGACTACCACAACGGCACGACAACACGACGCAAGAATGGGAAGCAGGAATTCAACCATCGCCGTGTCATTGATCGCTGACTCACAACCCGACGCGTCAGCGAGGAGAAGTTGACTTGCTGCGTTATGTTCCGCCTCGCTCACGGCGTCGGGTTGCGATAACGGCGAAGTTCAGGCCTTGTCCTGCCACTCGAATCACGCGTGCAAATTGGAGTATTCAGTTGTCCACGGGGAACGAGGACGGGCTGCTTTGCACGACTCAGATTGGGATGCACGGAATGGCCAAAACGTGCCAGCAAAGGGCGAGCCCGATTTGCTAGTCGATTCAGGATCTGACGCGGAGCCCGAACGCGCCTGGCCGTATCTGCGGCCCGCGCGGCGAGGAACCAACCTGCTTGCCGTTGATTCAATATTGAAGGTTGGCGTTCTCTCAGTAGCAAGGAATGTTTCGCTGGGATCAGGTGTGAACCTGTTGTGAGCGCAATAGTTTGCGGTCTCCAATGTCCACCCCGGCCAATGCAGCGGCATTGTAATTGCAAAGGTGGCCGCCGCCGCTTCGCTAGCACGGAATGCGGAGTGAGTCTCGTCCTGGCCCATCAGACCAACCAGCGGAAAAGTACCACCATGAATCAGCACCCATTGCAAACCCGTGTGTTCAATTCCTCGCGACGTCCTAGCGGTCCGGGCCGAAGTCGGTTTGGCAAGTCTGGCCGATCGTTGGCTCTGGAGCCCTTGGAGCGTCGTGCGTTGCTGACCACGTATCTGGTCAACACGGCGGTGGACGAAGTGGCGCTCGACGGGATGCTCAGCCTGCGCGAGGCGGTGATGGCGGCCAACTCCAACGCGGCGGTGGGCGACGCGCCGGCCGGCATGAACAACGGTGACCGGATTCACTTCGACAGCTCGTTAAATGGAGCGACGATCACGTTGCAACAGGGCGAACTACCGATCCTGGATGACCTGAATATTGACGGGTTTGGCCGCAACATCACGATCGACGCCAACGGCGCCAGCCGCATCTTCAGGCTCGACACGAGCGAGACCGTGCGACTGGCCAATTTAGAACTCACCGGCGGCGCCGTGGATGACGAAGGCGGCGCGATTGCCACCAGCGGCGGTTTGCTGGATCTTCGCCGCGTCGCGATTCTCGACAGTACGGCCAGCGGCGACGGCGGCGGCGCGCTATTCGTGCTTGATGGGCAGGTGGTCATTCGCGACTCGGTCATCTCCGGAAACGCGGCCGACGGGTCCAGCGGCAGCGGCGGCGGCCTGCTGATCAACGATGGACGCGTGAGCGTCTGGAACTCCGAGATCAGCGGCAACACGGCGGTTCGCGCCGGTGGCGGAATCGAAATCGTCGACGGACAACTGACCCTCAATAACGTCGACCTGGGCGGAGAGACTCCCGCTGATGGTAACTTCGCGGGTTCGGCGGGTACGCCGGTAGATGAAGCACTACTTTCCTATTCATTCGATGAATCGGGAACGGTCGCTTCAGCTGCGGGCAGTGCCTCTTTCGGCGCGGGAAACCCGCTACTTAATCTCATTGGAAATGGCGGTGGCGCCGCCGATCTGCACGGCGGGGCCGGTTCCGGTGTCTCGGGCAGTCCCAGCGATCGCGCCTTGGACAACACCGCAAGTGACGGCATTATCGGTGCCAGTCGCGGCCAACACGCGGCCGATTTCGATCCCATCGACGCACTGGCCGCCTTCACGCTTTCAGGCTGGTTCAAGTTACCCGATACGGCGACCGAAAGCATTGGGCGGCAGGATGCCCTGATTGAGAATGGCACCATCTCGGTGCTTGATGATCCGGGCGGCTATCGACTGCGTGGCGGTGCGGTCGCCAATTCCGGCACGCTGGAACTGCGCGTCAACCGCGACTTTTCGATTGAGTCTTCGGCGGCATATACCGAAATCGGCGAGTTCGTGTACTTCGCTGTCAGCTACGACGGCAGCGGCGGGACAGGCAATGTCAAGTTTTATAAGGGTACGACCACCGAAACGGTAACGCTCGTCGATACTCTGACGCTCAACGCCGGCGTGGTTCTCGATGAGGCTATTCCGCTTTCATTGGGGGTGACACAAACCAGCGGCCTGACAGTCAACCCGTTCAACGGCCTCCTCGACAATGTCCGTATCGATAGTTCGATCGTCTCGCTGGCCCAGCTTGAAGCGAGGCGGCTTGTCGACTTGGGCCTGACGCCCGCTGCCACGGGCAATCCTGGGAATGGTGGCGGCCTGCACGTCACGGGGATCGCTCGAGTCGTGATCAACGGCGGCACCGTGAAAAACAATTTCGCCGCCAGCGAGGGGGGTGGGCTATGGAACCAGGCTGGCAGCACATTGGCCGTTCGCAACGGGAGCATCATTTCCGACAACATCGCCCGTGGTGACGCGGCCGACAACGGTGGTGGCGGCATTTTCAACAACGGCGGAACGCTGATCGTCATGCGCTCCGAGATCAGCAACAACACAGCCAATGGCTCCGCGGGCAGCGGCGGCGGCGTGTTCTCTACAGCCGGTGCAGTTTCAATCTTGAACTCGCGCGTCGATGGCAATTCCGCGAATCGTGCTGGCGGCGGTGTCGAATTAATTGACGGCAGCCTGAACATTCGATCCTCGTCTTTATCGAACAACGTCACGGGGCCAGTCGGATTTGCCGCGCCGGGCAACGGCGGCGGGCTCCATGTCAGCGGGAACGAGGCCGACGTGAATGTCTTGTTCAGCCAGGTAATCGGCAACTTCGCCGCGCGCGAAGGTGGCGGCTTGTGGAATCAGGCCGGCAGCACCATGAACGTCGTCGGCTCGACAATCCAAGGCAATACGGCGAGCGGCGACGCAGCCGATGATGGTGGCGGCGGCATCTTCAACAACGGCGGCACGGTTAACGTGCTACGCTCCGAGATCAGCGGCAATTCAGCCAATGGCGCCGCGGGCAGTGGCGGCGGGGTCTTTTCCACCGCCGGCATGGTCCAGATCACGAACACCCATATCGAGGACAATACGGCCAACCGCGCCGGCGGTGGCGTTGAAGTCGTCGATGGGGCAATCGACCTGCGCTTCTCCTGGCTTTCCCGCAACGTCGCGGGACCCCAGGGATCTGCCTCGCCGGGCAACGGCGGCGGACTCCATGTCAGCGGGAACGACGCCGCGGTCAATGTCTTCTTCAGCCAGGTAATCGGCAACCTCGCCGCTCGCGAAGGTGGCGGATTGTGGAATCAGGCCGGCAGCACCATGAACGTCGTCGGCTCAGCGATTCGTGAAAATCGCGCGCTCGGCACGGCCGGCGACGACGGCGGCGGAGGGATCTTCAACAATGGTGGCATCATGGAACTCATCTTCGCACAGGTTGAGAGAAACTTTGCCGCCGGGAATGGCGGTGGAATATTTAACCTGGCCGGCGGCGAGATGAACGTCCGCGGCAGCAACATCTCCGACAATCATGCCGACGACAATGGCGGCGGCATCTACAACGACGGAGATTTGTTGATCCAACTTTCAGCCGTCCGTCGTAACGACGCCAGCGACGACGGCGGCGGCATCTTCAACGATATCAATGGTGAGTTGGACTTGGCGCTGACGCTCCTGTTTGACAACTCACCCAACAATCTGAGCGGTCCCGGTACATTGATCTAGCGCCGTGCTGACAACGGACAGCAGGCTGGAAGCGTTGCGGCGAGGCGTCGCAGTCGCGTCAAGCCGGCGCGCTACTTGCCGCGGTTGGGGCGCTCTTCGCCGACGGGCTGTCGCTTGAAGACGTACTCCCGTTCGTTCGACCACGGGTCGCTCGTGCTGAGCGGCTCGTCGGACTCGAAGTCCGGGCTCCGCTTCCCGAACGTCAGACGCATCAGGTTGCCATCGAACTGGCAGGTTCCGGAAAGCTGCGCATGGGCCTGGCGATCGCGGTGAGGTGCCGCAGTGGTGTCCCCTCGGCGGATTGCACTTCGATGTTCGTCTCGAAGCGATATGTGACGTTTCCGTGATGACAGGAGCCGGCAGATCATCCGCGCAACAACTGGTGCCATGGTTGCCGAGCAACAGTCACCCGTTATGTGATGTTCGGTGAAGTAACGTGCGCACAGGTGAGCCGCGACGCGGCCACCTGTGGCACCCAGCGTGCGCCGTGGCAATCGCTACTTCACTTCGCCGAGCGGCAGGCGATGCTCGGCGGCCCAGGCTTCCCACTCGGCGGCGGTGCGCGCGGAGAGCGCGGCCTTGAGTTCGTCGTAGGTGCCGGCGGTGAGATTCAAGAGCTCGCGCAGGCGGGCCCAGAATTGCGGTTCGAGCGCGGCAACGGCCAGCCAGCCGGAGCGCGTGGGGTAGAGGTTGTAGTTGGGCAGCGCGCCGCCCAGGTAGCCCCCTTCGACGGTCATGCCGTGGCGGAGCGGCAGCGTGTAGAAGTCGAGGGCGCTGGCGATGGGCACTAGAGCGAAGATGCCCTCGCCGGTTCGCGCTCGCTCGGCAAGCACGGCGAACGTCTCGGTGACGGCCGACTGTGCGCCGGCCATGTCGCCCAGCAGCGTGGCGGGCATGGCCGGCGGGCGAACGAGCCCGACGCTGGCCTGATAGGTCAAATCGTGGCCGGTCAGCTCGTCGTCCGGCGGCGGATAGCCGACGATCGCCACCTGGCAGAGCTGCGGGAAATCGGCATGCAGCCGCGGCCAGCCGAGGTTCATTCGCTCGAGCGACGACGGCAGGCTGGACGTGACGAGCACATCGGCGACGGCGAGGTGCTCGTCGAGACGCGCGCGATCTGCCGCGTCTTTCAGGTTGAGCGCGACGGCCTGCTGCTGGCCGAGCAGTTCGTTGTAGAGCGCGGGGCAGCCCAGCTTGAGCGGATCGCCCGCGGGCGGTTCAACCTTCACGACGCTGGCGCCGTACTGGTGCAGCTTGCCGACCGCGGCGGGGCCGGGGAGGTTAAAGGCGATGGTAACGATCTTGGTGCCGGCGAGTGGTTGCATGCGCGTCATGCTACTGAAGGAGAGACGCTATCGGCAACGGGGGCGACGGGTTGAAGGTTACGTCGAGCGAAGAAAAGCTTGACGGCGGGGCGGGGTAGGGTGTACATATGTCGACACCCCTCGGAGTGAGGGAGTCGTTGAGTGAGGTTGCTTTCGAGGACATCCGCATAGCGAGGTCAAGCGATGGCCAACGATGAGGCATTCCGCCAACCACCAGCTGACAATCCTTACTACGCGCCGCAGGCCGCTCCGGCTGAAGCGGGCGGATACATCACGCGCAGCGCGCTGACGCTCAACCCGTGGACGTCGATTTGGACACGGCCGCGGGCGACGATTCGGCAGATCGTCGACACGGATCCCACGTACATGGTGATTCCGCTGGCGATCTTCGGTGGGATCGTGCAGGCGTTTGATAATGCCTCCACGCGAAACCTGGGAGATGAGTTGCCGCTTGGCGGGATCCTCGTCGCGGCGCTGATTGGCGGACCGATCGGTGGCCTGATCAGCCTCTATCTCGCCGGCTGGCTGCTGCGAGTCACCGGTGGTTGGTTAAGTGGCAAGGCCGATGCGGAGAAGGTGCGCGCGGCAATCGCCTGGGGACAGGTGCCGGCGATTGCCACCCTGCCGCTGATCGGGTTACAGATTGCATTGTTTGGGATCGAGATGTTTACCGAGTTCACTCCGGAGCTCGATGCGAACGACCAGATGCTGTACGTCCTGTTGGCAACAGGGATCGCTGAAATGACTCTTGGAACCTGGGCGATCGTGGCCGTGATCAAGTGCGTGGCGGAAGTCCACGAGTTTTCTGCCTGGCGCTCGCTGGGAGCGATGTTTCTGGCGTTTCTCCTGCTGCTGGGCGTGCTGCTGATCCCGATCATGCTGATCGGTATCATGGTTGGACTTGCGGGCGTGGCGCGCTGAGTTTTTTGATACTCAATGGGCGAACATCATGAATAAGTACGACGTGGGATTGCCGGAAGGGCTGGTGCCGGCGGACGCGAAGGTGCAAACCGCCGCGGGCGTGTGCTTTCTGGAAGGGCCGGCCTGGCATCCGTCGGGCGACGTGTACTTCAGCGACATCGCGGGGAACCGGATTCTGAAGCGTTCGGCCGATGGGCTGGTGAGCGTGTTTCGCGCCGATAGCGGCCGCACGAACGGCAACACGTTTGACGGCCAGGGGCGGCTCATCAGTTGCGAAGGCTCAGAGTTCGGCCCCGGCGGCCGACGGCGGCTGGTGCGCACGACCATCGAGACTGGTGAGATTGAAGTGCTCACCGATCGCTTTGAGGGGAAGCGATACAACGCGCCGAATGATGTGTGCGTTGATACCCGCGGGCGGATCTGGTTCACCGATCCTTATTACTGGACCGACGCGGGTAGCCTCGAGCTCGATCATCAGTCGGTGTATTGCCTGGAAGGTGGCTCGGAGCTGAAGGGAAACACGGTGCGGCGCGTGGCGACGCAGCCGGAGATCGGCCGGCCGAACGGGATCGCGATCTCGCCAGACGCGAAGACGCTGTACCTGGTCGATAATCACAATGGGCCGGGGGGCAATCGCAAGATCTGGGCGTTCGACGTCAGCGACGATGGCACGCTCAGCGGTCAGCGGTTGGTGTTCGACTTTGGACGCGGGCGCGGCGGCGACGGGATGCGGCTCGACCGCGCGGGCAACCTGTGGATTGCCGCCGGCGTGCATAAGATTCGGTCGCAGCACGAGACCGAGGAAGTGCAGACCGGCGTGTACGTGGTCTCGCCCGAGGGGAAACTGCTGGGGCGGATTCCGATCTTTGAAGACGTGATTACGAACTTGTGCTTCGGCGGGCCGGAGATGAAGACGCTGTTCGTGACGGCCGGGAAGTTTCTGTTCCGGATCGAGACGAACACCGTGGGGTACGCGCTGTGGCCGCCGCTGGGCAAGTGAGATGCGCGCCGGAAGAGTTAACCGCGGAGGTCGCAGAGGTAAGGGCAGAGAGGAAGAGAGAGCAGAGCCAGCGATTTTGGCGGATTCTCACGGGTTGTTACCCCTGGTTCCGGGCGTGGTAAGATAGTAGGGTTTCGGTAGGAACCCAGTCCCACGCGACATTCGATCCGCCCCCCATGGCTCAGGCTGCTAACTCCGATCAACTGCTGGTCACACGCATTCGCTCGGGCGAGCCCGAGGCGTGGAACGAACTGATCGCGCGGTTCGAGGGTCGGCTGCTGGCGTTCGTCGAAGGTCGGCTCGGCCGGCGGAGTGCGGGCGAGGACGTCGTGCAGGAGACGTTCCTGGGTTTTCTGAACAGCCTGCCGAACTTCGAGGATTCGCGGCCGCTGGAAAGCTATCTGTTTTCGATCGCCGCGCACAAGCTGACCGATCATTTGCGGCGCGAAGGTCGGCGGCCGACGTTGCCGCTGGCAACCAACAGCAGCGGTGGCGACTGGGAGCCCCCGGCCGGCGGACGCGCCGTGTCAAGCATCATGCGGAGCGGCGAACGGAAGGGGCTGGAGGAAGAGGCCCTGGTGCAGGCGCTTCGCGAACAGCTCGAGCGACTGCGCGGCAAGCGCGAGTTTCAGAAGCTCGAATGTCTGGAGCTTTTGTTCGTGCGCGGGTGGGCGAATCGCGACGTCGCGAACCAGCTCTCGATGAGCGAGCAGCAGGTGGCAAACTTCAAGTTCGAGTTCATCTCGCGGATGCGCACGCTGGTGCGCAAGCAGGGATTATCGGAAGACGTGTTTCCGGAATTGACAGACCGCACATAAAAGTCATGGCGACGAAGTTCACACAAGCCGATTTGGAAGCCTATCTGGACGAAGCGCTGCCGATGGAGCTGATGGCCCAGGTCGAGGGTGCGCTGCGCGACGATCCGAAGCTGGCCCAACAACTGATGGCGATCAACGGCCGCCGCGACGCGGGGCTGCACTCGCTGGGTGAGATCTGGCGGCGGCATCGGCTCACTTGTCCCTCGCGCGAGCAGCTTGGCAGTTATCTCTTGGAAGTGCTCGACCAGGATGAGCTCGCGCACATTCGCTTTCACCTGGAAGTTTCCGGCTGCCGAACCTGCCAGGCGAATCTCGCGGACCTGAAGACCCGGCGCCTCGAGGATCGCACGGTGGTGGATGGCCGGCGGAAGAAGTACTTCCAGTCGAGTGCCGGGCAGCTCAAGCGCGGCTAGGGCCCGGCTTCGCCGTGTGGCGATGTTCTTTCTGGGTGCCACTGCCTGGCTTGTCCAGCAGTGCCTTTTCTGATCTTGCCTTGCACTCGAAGCACTTGAGAATCGCATCCACTGATCAGGACACAGCAAGCCAAGAGTCCGGGGGAGCAATGCTGGACAAGCCAGGCAGTGGCACCCAGCGTTGCCGAGAAATCGGCTCTAGCTTTCGGGAACGCGTGCCCTGATCTCTCTTGGGCCAAGGCCCACTGACAACGCGTTGTCAGTGCCACTCGGCGGGGCACCCTCGCTCACGCGCTCACGCTTCGGGCTATCTTGCGACGGCTCCCATCGTGGAATTTCCCCGTTCAGAAGGCTTTGAGCGAGTGCGCAAGTTGCTTGCTGCACGCTGCGCGGGAGGCGAGAATAAACGGGCTGAATTTCAAAGGCCCCGAGATTGCCCCGCCATGTTGCTTCTGTGCCGTTCCGCTGCCTTGTTTATCGTCCTGGCGGCGCTCGCCTGTTTGAATTCTGCGAAGGCCGGCGGCCTGACCAAAGCCGCTGTAGTTGCTCCGAAGGACCTTTCACCGCGCGAGCAGAAAGCGGTGACGATGCTCGTCGAAGAGGTCGAGAAGCGGACCGGCGTGCGATGGAGTGTGGTGCCCGATAAGCCGGCGAGCGAAACGTGGATCACGGTTGTGCCGGCCAAGGCGGATGGCTCGCGTAAGGCTGAGTCGTTTCAACTGAGGAGCTATCCCGACGGAGTGAGTATCTCGGGGGCCGACGAACGCGGGACGCTGTTCGGCATCGGCTACCTGTTGCGGCAACTGCGAATGACGCCGGGCAGGATCATGCTGGCCGACGACTTGCAGGTCGACACCGCGCCGGCGTATCCCATTCGTGGGCATCAGCTTGGTTATCGCCCCAAGACGAACAGTTACGACGCCTGGGATCTGCCACAGTGGGAGCAGTACTATCGCGATCTGGCGGTGTTCGGTTCGAACGCGGTGGAGTTGATTCCGCCGCGGAGCGATGACGCGGCCACCAGTCCGCACTTTCCGCGGCCGCCGCTGGAGATGATGACCGGCATGTCGCGCCTGGCCGATGAGTATGGCCTGGACGTGTGGATCTGGTATCCGGCGATGGACAAGGACTACGGTGATCCGGCGACGGTCGAGTTTGCGCTGAAGGAATGGGAGGAGGTCTACAAGGCGCTACCGCGGATCGATGCGATCTTTGTCCCCGGCGGCGATCCGGGCCACACGCAGCCGAAGCATCTATTCACGTTGCTCGAAAAGCAGACGGCGCTGCTGAAGAAGTATCACCCCAAGGCGCAGATGTGGATGTCTCCACAGGGGTTCACGGCCGAGTGGATGGATGAGTATTACGAACTGATGAAGGCGGAGCCTGAGTGGCTGAGCGGCGTGGTGTTCGGGCCGCAGGTGCGAGTAAGCCTGCCGGAGCTGCGCGCGAGCATTCCGGCGAAGTATCCGATTCGACACTATCCGGACCTTACCCATAGCCGGCAGTGCCAGTACCCGGTGCCGGATTGGGATCTGGCGCACGCGGTCACTTCGGCGCGCGAGCCGATCAATCCGCGGCCCAACGGACAGGCAACGATCTTTCGCCTGCTGCAGCCGCACACGATCGGCTTCCTGACCTACAGCGAAGGTTGCAACGACGACGTGAATAAGTTCGTGTGGAGCGGTCTGGGCTGGTCACCGGATGCGATGGTGAGCGACATTCTGCGCGAGTTCGGCCTGTACTTCATCGGCGAGGACATGGGAGACGACTTCGCTCAGGGATTGCTCGCGCTGGAGCGGAACTGGCAGGGGCCGCTGCTCACCAATACGAATGTCGACGTGACACTTGAGCAGTTCCAGGCAATGGAACACCGAGCCACGCCCGGACAGAAGAAGAACTGGCGCTTTCAACAGGCGCTGTATCGGGCTTACTACGACGCTTACGTACGGCAGCGGTTGCTTCACGAAACGGACCTGGAAGCCCGGGCGATGGACGCACTGCGCACGGCGCGGGAGACCGGCTCGCTGGCGGCGATCGACCGCGCGGCGACGTTTCTGGCTGAAGCCGACAAGCCGGTGGCGCCGGACCTGCGAAAGCGGGTGTTCGAACTGGCGGATGATCTGTTCGCCAGCATCCAGATGCAAACCAGCGTCGGCAAGTACCGGGCGATCTCGATCGATCGTGGAGCGACACTCGATACGGTCGACGTGCCGCTGAACAACCGGCAGTGGCTCGAACAGCGGTTCGCCGTGCTGAAGGAACATAGTGTCGACGACGAGCGGCTGGCCGGGATCGACGAGATCGTGAACTGGACGAATCCCGGGCCGGGGGGGTATTACGACGACCTGGGGAAAGCGGCGAGCCAGACGCATTTAATTCGCGGGCCGGGCTTTGACGAGGACCCCGCGTTTCTAGTTTCGGCGAAGACGGGGTTTGCCGGGTTCGGACCGATGCGGACGAGCTGGAAGGATCACGGCGAGGCGATGCTGGAACGGCCGCTGCGGATGCGGTGGGAAGGGCTTGATCCGTCAGCGAGCTACAAGCTGCGCGTGACGTACGGTGGCGACGGCGCGGACAAGCCGGTGCGTTGCGAAGCAGTGCCCGGCATCGAGGTGCATCCCTATTTGGAGAAGAGGAAGCCGGTGGGGCCGGTGGAGTTCGACTTGCCCGCCGAGGCCACCCAGAGTGGCACGCTGGAGCTGTCCTGGCATGGGCCGAAAGGGCGTGGCGGCAACGGACGGAACACGCAGGTCTCTGAGGTGTGGATCATTAAGAAGGATACAGCGGGAAGGACGAAGGATGAATAAAACGCACGTTTGGCATCTGGTGGTGGGACTCGTCGTGCTAACTGCCGGTGTGACGCGAGCGGAAGGGCTGCGCGTGGGAGCGGCGGCGGTGAACATCGCGGCGGATGACTCGATGGTCATCGGGGGCGGCATCGGGCCAGGAAAAGCCACCGGGCAGGAAGGCGAACTGCGAGCCGTGGCGACGGTTATCTCGCAGGGGGAAGGATCCACCGTGGCGATCGTGGCTTGCGATGTGCTGTTCGTCGAGCGCGATTTTATCGACCGGGCGCTCGCGCGAATTGAAAAGCAGACCGGCATTCCGGCGTCGCACGTGCTGGTGAATGCCACGCACACGCATCACGCGCCGACGACTTCGACGGTGCATGGCTACGAGCGCGAAGTGGAGTTCGTCCGCCGGCTGGAAGACGCGATCGTGCTGGCGGTCGAAACTGCCGCCGCGAATGCCCACGATAGCGACAACGTGCAGATGCTTTACAAGCTGGGCGAAGAGCGCACGGTGGGCGCCAACAGTCGCGTGCTGCTCTCGGACAATACAATCTTCTGGATCGGCTCGATGGACGACGCGGTGCGGCATACCGGGCCGTTTGATCCGCAGCTTCCGGTGCTGGCGTTCCGCAACGGAGCAGATGACAAGCTGCGAGCGCTGCTGTTCAACCACTCGACGCACACGATTGGCACCCGGCAGGTGGGCGTGCGCTCGCCCAGCTTTTATGGCCTGGCGGCGCAGGAGCTGGAAAGCGAGCTGGGCTGCCCGGTCGAGTTCCTGGAAGGGGCGTCGGGTTCGACGCACAACATTCAGCCGGTGCCGGTGGATGAAGCGATCAAGCGGATGAAGGCGGCCGTGCTTAACGCGCTGGCCGAGGCCGAGCCTCAGGAAGTCAAGCGGGTGGCCTCGCTCAAGCGGCCATTCGAATTCAAAGTCCGCACGTTTGACGAGTCGATTGAAGACGAGAAGGTGTCGAGCTATTGCCGTAAGCGGGCGCCTGCGCATGCCGATCCGATCATCGACGTGTTCCGCAACATGCGGCTCAAGCTGAAGCCGGAGCAAGGGAAGACGCGCGAGACGTTCTTGCAGGTGATCGCCTTGGGAGACGTGGCAATTGTGGGCGTGCCGGCCGAGTATTTCACAATCTTTGGCGTCGACATCAAGCGCCGTTCGCCATTCAAGCACACAATCGTCGCCGAGCTGGCGAACGACTGGATCGGGTACCTGCCGAATCACGAGGCGCATGCGATGGGCGGCTATCAGACCTGGATGGGGCTTCACAGCTATGCCGAGGAGGGAACAGGCGAACGGGTCGCGGATGAAGTGGTCAAGATGCTCAACGAGCTCGCCGGAAAGTAACGCACGTATGCGGTTCGCTGTCGGCTATCTGCTGCTGTTTGTATGCGTGGGCATCGCGTTTGGCGAGGAGCCCGCCGAGCGGACGAGCCCGCTTTCGCCCGCGGAAGAGCTGGCGACGTTTGAATTGGCGGATAAGCGGCTGACTGTTGACCTCGTGGCCGCGGAGCCGGAAGTCGACAGCCCGGTGGCGGTCTGCTGGGACGCCTCGGGCCGGATGTACGTGGCCGAGATGATCGACTATCCGGCCGGTCCAGGCAGTGGGCGGATTCGCCGGCTGGAGGATCGCGACAACGACGGACGCTATGAACATGCGACCGTGTTTGCGGCAGGTCTTGAGTTTCCGAACGGGCTGATCGTGGCCAATCGCGGACTGTTCGTCACCGCGGCGCCCGATCTGTTATTTCTCAAGGACACGAACGATGACGGCGTGGCTGACGAGAAGACGGTTGTGTTTACGGGCTTCGGCGAAGGAAACCAGCAACTGCGGGCGAACGGTTTGACCTGGGGGCTCGACAACTGGATTTATGGCGCGAATGGCCGCAGCGACGGGGCGATTCGCCGGCCCGATCAACCGGCCGAGCAGGCCGTGTCGATTCGCGGCTGCGACTTTCGCTTCACGCCGGATGGCAAGCGTTTCGAAGCCACGAGCGGGCAGAGCCAGTTTGGCCAGTCGCACGACGACTGGGGAAACCGATTTCTCTCCTGGAATACGATTCCGGTGCGGCATGCACTCCTGGATCGGGCGTTTATCGAGCGAAATCCGCGGCTGGCGATGTTCGCGGTGCGGGACATTGCCGATCCGACCGATCCGGGGCAGGTGTTCCCGCAGAGCCCGCGGCCGAAGACGTTCAATCGCGAGGCGGTGGATTTTTATAACGCGCTTTCCGGGATGAGCGTGTATCGCGGCGACGCGCTGGGGAAGGACTATGAGGGGAGCGTGTTCGCGGGCGAATCGCTGACGAACCTGGTGCATCGGCGGGTGCTGACGCCGCAGGGGGCGACGTTCGTTTCGCGTCGCGGAGAGCACGATCGCGAGTTTCTGGCCGCGCGCGACGGCTGGTTTCATCCCGTGTTCACGACAACCGGGCCGGACGGGGCGTTATATCTAGTCGACTTTTATCGCCGCTGGGTGGAGCATCCGGCGTTTGTGGCCGAGGCGCTGCGCGAGGGTGTCGACTGGCAGGAGGGATCGGGACACGGCCGGATCTGGAAAGTGAGCCGGCGCGAGAATACCTGGCCGCCGAAACCGCGAGTGGACCTGGCGGGGATGAGTTCGGCAGAGCTGGTGAAGCAACTGGAGTCGCTCAATGGTTGGCGGCGCGATTGCGCGCAGCGATTGCTGGTCGAGCGGCGCGATGAAACCTCGCTACCAGCGGTGCGGGCGCTATTGGCCAGCTCGCACATGCCGCAAGCGAAGCTGCATCTGCTGGGTGTGCTCGATGGAATGGGACAGCTTGACGACGGGCAGCTCGTGCGGGCGATGGAAGACGGCGACGTGCGCGTGCGGCAGTTCGCGCTGCGAATGGCTACTCCACGGCTGGCGACTTCGGATCCGCTGCGGAACGCGGCGCTGGCGATGACGGACTTTCCCTCGCCGGCTTTGCGGTTCGAGCTGGCGGCGGCGCTGGCAGGCATCGAAGGGCCGGAGAAGGTCGATGCGCTTGTGCGGCTGGCCGATTTGGAAACGCGTGACGAGACGATTGGCTTGGCAATCGTTGGCAGCCTGGGGAAATCGGCCGGACCATTCCTGCAGGCTCTTATGGGCAAACACTCCGAATGGCGGAAGAAGCCGTCTGCCGATCAGTTGCGGCTGCTGCGCGAAGCGGCTGCCGCGGTGGCCGCCGCGCGCGACGATCGGCAGCTTGCGGCATGCTTCGGACTCATCGCCCCGGAGAATCCAGAGAAAGTGCGGCCCGGCGACCTGGCGATGCTGGCCGGCTTTGCGCAAGGAATTGCCGACCGAGGATATTCGCTGAAGGCGCTTTTGGCCGATCCGCCGGAGGGGCTGAAGCCGCACGTGCCGGCGGTGAACCTGCTGCTCGAAGCGGCTCGCACACTGGCTGCCGCGGAGGATCGCAAGCCAGAGTATCGGCTGACGGCGATCGACGTGCTCGGCACGATCGACGCGGCGAGCGGGCCAGTGCTGGTCAAGCTGATTGAGCCGGACCAGCCCGAGCCATTGCAGACGGCAGCGGCGCGGGCGCTTTCCAGCACGGACGCCGCGAGTGCGGAACGGATGTTCGCGCGCTGGAACGAACTGACGACCGGCACGCGGCGGGCCCTGGTTGCGGCGTCATTGCGATCGCCGACGACGACCGCGGCGCTGGTGTCGGCGATTGAAGGCGAGCAGATTCTGGCCCGGGAGCTCGAGCCGGCGACGCGCGACGCGCTGCTGGCCGTGCGCGATCCGCAGCTTGAACCGCGGATCAAGAAGCTGCTGGAGTCGCAGGCGGCCGCGCAGAATCGAGACGAGATTGTGCAGAAGTACACCGTGGCGCTGGAGAAGGATGGCGACCGGAGCCGCGGCGCCGCGCTCTTCGAGAAGCACTGCCTGGTATGCCACACGGTGCAGACGCGCGGCAACCGCGTGGGGCCGGACCTGTCGGGCGTGGGCGCGCGGCCGAAAGAGACGATCCTGGTCGATGTGTTTGATCCGAGCCGGCAGGTGACGCCGGAGTTCGTGGCTTACACGCTGGTAACGAATGACGGACAAGTGATGAGCGGGCTGGTGGTTTCCGAAACGGGCGACAGTCTCACCTTGCGGCGGGCCGAAGGAGCCCAGGACTTTGTGCGCCGGGCCGACGTCGAGGTGCTGCGCTCGACGGGTAAGTCGCTGATGCCCGAGGGATTGGAAGCAAACCTGAGCGAGCAGGACGTGGCGGATTTGCTATCGTTTCTGTCGCAGCCGAACGCGGCGTTATTTTCGAAGCCGCTGATGCCGGAAGGTACGAAGCGGTAGGGGCACGAGAACCCCAGCCGCTGTCGGCAATGGTTCCGTGCCAGGCAGTGCAGAGGCCACTGCTATTCTGGGTTGATTTCGAAGGGAAGCGACACGGACTTCGACTCGACTCGCTCATCGAACTTGTCGAACTCGTCGACTTCGAACGGGCGGCCGATCGCGTTGCCGGCGAGATCTTCGAGCGTCGTGTCGGCAGTGAGCTGATAGTCTCCCGCGGACCAGGGCTGTTCGGGGGTGAACTGCCAGCAGGCTTCGCCGTCTCCGGTGGCGATCGTGCCGGCGATGCGCTGTCCGTTGGGGCCAATGACGCGCACGACGCGCTCTAGCAACGAGTGATCGAGCGGCTCGCCGAAGCGGAGAAGCAGCGGATCGCGGCTTTCAGCGACCGGTGCGGCAAGCTCCCAGTTGGCCGTGTCGATTGGCGTTGCATCGGCCGGACCAACCCGGAAGTGCTTGCGTGCGCCGGCGTTGAGCGGCGTGCGCGTGGCGTCGCGCCAGGCGCCGTCGACGACGAGCGAGTAACTGCGGCCTTCGACAATCGCGGGGCCCAGTTCTTCGCGCGGCTTGAGCCCTCGTTTGACACGGCCGGGATCGAACAGCAGCGTGAACCGCTTTTGCTCGGCGTCCCACAGCTCTTCGCCGAGTTCGAGGAACACGCCTTCGACAGGCTGATCGTTCTCATCCAGCAGGTGTATGTGCCGGTAGGCTTCGCCGCGGCTCATCGGCGCGGAGAAGTGGATGTAGAACTTAAGCTGATTTTCAGGCAAGACGTCGGCCGTGGGATAGATGTGGGTGACTACCGTCGTCGGTTCAGAATCGCTGGTTGGCACTTCCATGACATGGATGAGCGGCGGTGAGTCCAACACGGCGCGGTAGCTCAGGCCCGGTTCGAGCGGATAGCGGGGCTGAAAGCGGAGCGTTCCGCCTTCGATGGTGAGCGTGCCGGTCAGGGGCGGCAGGTCGCTGGCCTCGGCGCCGACGGAGACCGTTAAGGTCTTGGCGCGGTCTTCGGCCGAGAGGGCCTCGAACTGTTTAAGTTGCTCGGCGCCGAGGCCGGTGATCTCGATCGAATAGCCGCGGTCAACGGAGCCCGCGAGCGTGATGCGCGGAGTAGCCTGCTGCGCGAAGCTGGTTGTCGCGATCGCTGAGAAGGTGATCATCGCGATGGCGGCATACAGCAACCTGGTGTTTAGGAAGAATCGAGGCCTGGACATGGTTGCACCCGCCCTGACAAACCACGGTGAAACGGCGACCTTTATTCTATCAAGAAACGAACACGGACGGTCTGACCGGGGCCAGACCGTCCGTGCTTGAAAGTGGGCTAGACGAGCGGCCAGCACTTACGGCAGTTCGATGGCCTCGAGGTTGAGCGAACCGGCCTCGGTTTGCTTGAGCACGAGGGCATGGTCCTTGTCGAGCTTGTCGAGCTGGGTGACTCCCTTCAGGTCGCCGATCGTGTCGTACGGCAGGCCGGCGGTGCCGCTGATGCGGTCGGTGATGCCATCCGTCTTGTCGATCGTGGCGACGTCAACCTTCATCACGCCGCGGCTGCTGTTGGCCATCAGCAGGTAGTCCTTGCCGCCCTTGTTGTAGACAATCATGTCCAGCGGTCGGTTGCGGTTGCCGAGCTCGGCGATGGTCGTGCCGCGAACCTTCGCGCCTGGCTTTAAATCCGAGAGCGGGAACTTCACGAGCGGCGTGCAGGTGTAGGCGGCCAGGACGTTGGGCTCGCCGCTGATGTCGAAGACCGCCAGCGTGCGAACGGGCGAGTGCGTTTCCAGCTTGCCGTGCGCGCCGTGATAGATCTCGACGCCGGTGCCGCCGGCGGCTTCCTTGAATGGGAAATCGAGAACGCGGAGCTGCGAGGCGAACTCTTCATTCGAGAGGCCAGCGACAATGATCTGTCCGCCGGTGAACTGCAGGTCGGTGGTCACTTCCTGCCGTTTCTTGTCTTCGGTCGGAGCATTGGGAAGCTGGGCCCGCGAGAACTTGACGTCTTCGAGCTTTTGCTCGGCGAGCTTGCCCGCCGAATCGAGACGCACGACGACAGGCGTGGCGTCGGGACCGGTGCCCCGCGAGACCGAGAAGAAGGTGTTGCCGGTTTCCGGGTTCACGGCCATGTCGTTGATCAGGATTCCCTTGGGCGTGGTGCCGAGCAGGGCCGCGATTTTCTCGTCAAGCTTTTCGACGCTGAGCTTCTCGCTGGGCGAGCCCGAGGATTTGTCTTCGGTGGCGACGGCCACGATGCTGGAGCCTTGCGGGTCGCCGATCAGCAGGATGCTTTGCGGGGCGAACGTGATCGGGCCGATTGATTTGAGCTTAGGCGAACCTTGCTGCATGCCGGCGGTGAGATCGGCTGCGGGGGCGGCACTCGCGATAAGCGAGAGGGCCAGGGCGGCGAGGAGCGTGGAGCGAACAGGCATCGTAAGTCCTCCTGTAATAGAAGCGGGTGGATCCGCGTGTGCGTTCAGCGGGCTCTCGCTGGAGCAGACAACGCCGCGGCGCGAGAAAAGTTCCCGGCCGCGGCGCGTTAAGTGTAGCAGAGCCGCTACGAACGATCGAACAAATGCGCAGATCGTTTGGCTACTTCGAGCGTTTGGCTTCCCAGTCGCGGCTTTTGCCACCGCCGCCGGGGCGTCCGCCGCTCGTGGTGCCGGTGATGGTGTCGCCTTCGACCTTGCCTGCGAACTTCTGGACGATTTCCTGTCCGTTGCGTTCGGTTTTGACCTCGAAGCTGATCTCATCTCCCTTGATCGATCCATTCGAGATTTCGCGCGACTTTTTGCCCCGCAGCAGGTCGCCGGTGAGCTTGTCACCCTGGACGCTGAGGGTCAGCGTGCTTTGGGTTTCCTTGCCCTTTTTCGTCTTGGTCGTCCAGGTCCAGGTTCCGGCGACGTCGGCGGCCAGCGCCGTGGCAGCGACCGTTGCGGCCAGAATCAGGGCGGCGGCGGGGGAGAACACTTTCTTGAAACTCATGGGGGTAACCCTCTTTCTCTCAGCAACAATGTGGAACAGGAAACTGGGAGTGGATGGATCGTTGTTTGGGTTCAACACGCCCTTCGCCGCGGCGCAGGGTCGTGTCACGCAAGCTCAAACTATTCTTTCACGCGAGTCGCTACCCACTCGCGGCTGCGATTCTGATCGCCGGCCACGAATTCGATCGTGCCGGTGATCTTGTCGCCGTCGACTTTTCCCTTGTAAACCATTTCGAACTTGTTGCCGTCGCGCTCGCGAATCGTCTTGAACGAAACCTCGTCGTTCTTAAACACGCCGTCGGTGATCTCGGTTTCGCGGTTGTTGCTATAAACTTTGCCGGCGAGTTTTTCGCCTTCGGCCTTGAGGTCGAGCTTGATTTCGATTTCGTTATCCTGCCGCTGGAACTTCCAGCTCCAGGTGCCGCTGGGATCGGCTGCCAGGGCCGAGGTGCTCAGGGCGAACAACGCCAAGAACGCGAAAGCCAAGGTGCGGTGCTTCATGGTCGGATACTCCGATGGTTGGTTGGGGCAGTGCCTGCAATAGGTTGCGTCGCGGAGGTCATCTTGCCTGGCGCGGGCCAACGCGTCAAACCGCCGGCGGCTGGCCGCAAACCGGTTGGCTGCAAGCTCCCTATTTAGCCCCGTTGGCCGAGGAAAGTTCCGGTATCGATGGCTTCCAGGAGGTGAATTTTGTTCGCTCCAATCGAGCTGCGTCATAGAATAGGGATTATGAGTGCCGATCCGATTGAAATCCGCGACAATCGCAGGGGGCAACCGCGAGCCTATATTGCCGGCACGCGAGTCCGGGTTCAGGACATTTATGTGATGTCGGAACAGCAAGGACTTTCGGCGGACGAAATCGTACGTTCTCTGCCTCATCTGACGCTGGCCCAGGTGCACTCGGCGCTGGCTCATTATTTCGCCCATCGCGACCAGATTCTGCAAGAGATCCGCGAGGATCTCGCCTTTGTGGATCAGATGAAGTCTCAGGCGCAGCCAAGTCTGCTGTGTGAGAAACTCAAAAGCCTGGATGCGGGTCACGATCCACTGGCGAATTGGTCCGCTTTCTTTGCCTGCTGCACGACTGCCTGGCCGAAGACGAGATGATCAATCACGTCGAGTATCTCTAGCGCCGCTCCTGCGCGCTCCCTTCGCCCGTAATCAGCCGGGCCGCGCGGCCGCGAGTGAAATAGCTGAAGGCCCACTGGAACATCACCATCACGCGGTTCTGGAACTGCACCAGAAACAGGATGTGCACCACGAGCCAGGTGATCCAGGCCAGGAAACCGCTGAGCTTGATCCAGCCCAGGTCGGCCACGGCGGCGGAGCGGCCGATCGTGGCCATCGTGCCTTTGTCGCGATAGTGAAACAGTGAAGGCAAGCGGCTGCCACTCACGCGGTGGCAGACGAGCTGGGCGACGTAGCGTCCTTGCTGCATCGCCACCGGCGCAAGTGCCGGGAGCGGTTTGCCGTCCTGCGTGTAGCTGGCGATGTCGCCGATGGCGAACACGCTCGGATGCCCCTTGAGCGAGCAGTCGGCTTCAACGGGAATGCGGCCCGTGCGATCGAGCTCGACGCCGCTCTCTCTCGCAAGGATTTCGGCCAGCGGAGAGGCCTTGACGCCGGCGGTCCAGAGGATCGTGGCCGCGCGAACTGTTTCGTGCTGATGGTCGCTGGTTCGGATGACGACGCGCTCGGGCTCGATCTCGGTGACCATCACACCGGCGCGCACCTCGACGCCGAAGCGGGTGAGCTGCTCGAGGGCCTTCTCGCGGAGGTCTGCGGGAAACATGCCGAGAATCGTGGGGGTCGCTTCGACGAGCACGATGCGCGTGTCGGCGGTGTTGATATGGCGAAACTCCTGCTTGAGCGTACGGAAGGCCACCTCGGCGATCGCCCCAGCCAGTTCCACTCCGGTGGGACCGCCGCCGACGATCACGAACGTCATGAGTTGCTGGCGCCGCTCGGGATCGGTCTCCAACTCGGCGGCTTCGAACGATTTCAGCACGCGAGTGCGAATCGAGAGGGCGTCTTCGACCGACTTGAGACCGGGGGCGATGTGCTGCCAATGGTCGTGGCCGAAGTAGTTGAACGTCGAACCGGCGGCGACGATCAGCGTGTCGAATGAGAGCGGCTTGGGATGTCCACCGTGGAAGAGCAGCTTGCGGCCGGCGAGATCGATGTTGGCGACTTCGGCGAGTAGAACTTCGGCGTTGCGCTGATGGCGGAGCACGGCGCGGAGCGGCGCAGCGATGTTCGCCGGCGAGAGGGCGCCGGTGGCGACCTGGTAGAGCAGCGGCTGGAAGAGATGGAAGTTGCGGCGGTCGACGAGCGTCACTTGCAGGTGGCGGCATTTTCGAAAGCGTTGAGCCGCATTGAGGCCGCCGAAGCCGCCGCCCACGATCACCACACGGTGCGGGGCGTTGTGCTGGATCATGATTCGTCTCCCAACGCGGCGCTGGAGCGGCGAATGGCGGTGCTGGAGATGTCCTCACGAAAGTCCGCGGCGGGAACACCCTGGCAAAGCGCGGCGAGCGAACGTGGCAAGTGGATATCGTCGAGCGTTTGGAACGAATCGCCGGCGGTTCGGCCGAAGACGAGGAACCGGCAGCCCCGCGCGGCGATCTCAACGAAAGCAGCTTCCATGGTCTGGGGACCGCCGTAGTATCGTTCCTGACCGATACGCTCGACCGTATCTGCGCCGACCACGAACGTGCTGCCGGGAAACAATGCGGCTTTTTTCACAAACGTGGGGGCGACGCTTAGCCACACCGCATCGGCGGGATCGAACTGCCGCACGCGGGTTTGCATTTCCAGAAAGTCGAGCGGCGGCTTGTCGACGTTCTCGATCGAGATTTCGAATGCCACCGGGCAACCGAGGATTCGAGCGGCGACGTCGGCCATCCGGCGATGTCCGACGTGCAGCGGATGGAAAGCACCGCTGAAGACGGCGCGCGGCAGACGATCGAGCGAGGCGCTGCCGCGGGCAACCAGCGAAGTCGTGCCGGCAAGCAGCGCTTGTTCATCAGGCGCACCATGCACGATCGCTTCTCGGACTTCCTCGCCGGGGCGCAGCGAAAGTTCGAGGCGACCGTGAGCGCCGGTGGATGCGGCCACGGCATTCAGGACCATCGCGGCGACGATCTGCTCTTCTTCCGTCCGGCTGCGGGCTCCTTTTTCCAGATTGAGGTGGCTTGTGGCAGTGGTCCGGGCGCTCTGCCAGGCGACGTACACCCGATGGGGGCCGCGCTTGGGCCGATCGCTGGCCAAGCTGGCCGTGGCGCCCACGCCGACGACCCCGGCCGCAGGGGCCAGGAAGCGAGCCCGGCGGTAGGCGGCCATTGCCATCAACCGGGCGGTTCGTTCGGAGCAGTATTGTTCCGGCGGGCCTCCGAGGAAGGCGGCGAGTGCGGCGGGCGCATAAGGAACGAGCGATTCGAGCACGGTTCGAGACGCTCCGGGCACAGTCAGGAGTGCTGCAACCGCCCCACTTCCGCCGCCGGTGACGGCCAGAACCAGCGGCGTACCGGCGGCGTGAACCTCTTGTACCAGGAGGGTTTGCGTCGTGAGCTTCACGGCTGCTCGGATGGTTGAGAACTGCGGGACCTGTCGTCTGAGGGTAAGCCTACCCAGTATTAGGTTTTTGGGCCAACCGACGTGCCAACCCAGCCCGGGCGACAATCCCCGGCGGCGGGCTGGAAATTCTTTAGTTTGCTGGGCCAAGAGCCGCGCTAACACGGCGAATAGCTTGCTGGGACGGCGCATTTTCGCCGGTCGTCACCCGTTTGAACCAACATGTCAGACCCGTCGTGTGGGAGGCCCAGGACCATGATCAGGAAAGCAATTGTTACGGCAGCGGGCGCGAGCCTGCTGGCAGTTTTGTTCTTCGGACGAGACGCGGTGAGCTATGTCTCGACCTCGTTCGGCTGGATGAAGGACTCGGTAAAGTCGAACGTGCCGGTCGAGTTTGAGATTGAGCGCGCTCGCCGGATGGTCAAGAACCTGGTTCCGGACATTCGCCGGAACATGCACGTGATCGCCCAGGAAGAGGTCGAGATCGAACGGCTCGATAAGGAAATCGCCCGGACGGAAGCGACGATGGGTCGCGAGAAGACCGAACTGGTGAAACTGAAGGACGACCTGAAGGAAGATAAGTCGTCGTACCAGTACGGCGGCCGCGTGTACACCGTGGCCCACCTGAAACTCGACCTGGCAAATCGCTTTGAGCGATACAAGACGCACGAGGCCACGCTGGCCAGCCTGCAAGACATTCAATCAGCCCGCCGGGCGAGCCTGGATGCGGCCCGCCAGAAGCTCGAGAACATGCTGGTTGCCAAGCGGCAGCTGGAGGTGGACGTCGAGCAGTTGGAAGCCCAGTACAAGATGGTCGAAGTGGCCCAAACGATGTGTGAACACAACATCGACGACAGCCAGCTTGGCCGTGTGAAGGAGCTGATTGGCGACATTCGCGCCCGGCTAAAGGTTGCCGAGCGATTGGCTTCGACGCCGATGATTGATGGCGAAATTCCGGTCTCCGCCTCGGAGTCGGAAGTCGACACCATCGTCGAGCAGGTGACGGAATACTTTAACGCCGGCGAGGAGCCGGTGCAGGTTGCCGAAGCGCCGCAGAAGAGCGCCGACTAGGCCACCCCTTGGGTCTCTCTCACACAACTGTAGTCGGGGTCGAACTCCGACCCCGGCTACAGACGGGAGAATTTTTCGAATTCCGTCTTGAGCGACTCAGTCACGCGAAATGACCGACAGGTGCAGAGATTTGGCAATCGAGTGGCGAAAACACCTGGCCGGACCCAAGGACGCGCTGCACTGGTTGTGGCACGGACCGACTCCCGCGGTGGGCGGCACGAATGCGGCGAGGAGCGCAGGCATGATCAAGTCCGTGCAAGCCGTTTCAACTCCAGCGGCAGATTGCGTACCATGGATAGACAACGCCGTGAATCACGCCACCACCAAATCACGTCTGCTGCTATGGGTCGACGCCGTCGGCGGATTCTTCGTCTGCCTGGGGGGCGAGGTGCGGCTGGGGCAAGCCACGCCAGATGCGGCCGTGGATCTGCCGATGCTGGCGGATCTCTCGCGCCATCACGCAACCTTTCGCCGCGACGAAGAGGGTTACACGATCGAGCCGTTGCGCGACGTGAAGCTGAATCACGAACGGATTACTTCCGTGAGTTGGATCAACGACGGCAGCCTGCTGGAAATGGGACCGGCGCTGAAGCTACGCTTTCGTCGGCCACATCCGCTTTCGGCCACGGCCCGGCTGGATTTCGTGAGCCACCACCGGACGCAACCCTCCAGCTCGGCGGTCCTGCTGATGGCCGACACGCTGATTCTCGGCCCGGAGACCAACAACCACGTGGTTTGCCGGGGCTGGCCGCACGACGTGATCCTGCACCGGCAGCACGGCGGGCTGTTCTGCACCAGCAGCACCCCCATCGAAGTGGACGGGCGGCGGTACGACTCGCGGGCTCCGCTGGAACACAACTCGCGAGTGGTGGGCGAAGGTTTTTCGTTCAGCCTCGAAGAAATATGAAGCGGGAGCTTTGAAAGTGCCCCCTGCCAGCGGAAACTTCCGCACAGCAAGCTGGAAAACACAACATCGAACGTCGGGGAGCGAATAAGTGTCAAACGGTGCAGGCAGCAGCGGAGCAAGGCCTGGAAAAGGGCCGGAATTCTCGGAGTTCTGCCGGGAACGAGCGACCGCTTTGGTCGCCGCCCACCGCCGTGTCATAATCATGGACTAGGGGACTTCCGCGGCCGGTCGAGCTCGCATCGCCGGCCAGCGGGGGCAGCAAAGGTCGAACATGTTCTCGCGGACTGAAGCCACGGCCCTCTCGCCCGAACCTACCAGCGACGCAATGGAACCACACCTGACCCAAGCCGACGAAACGCCTCGCGGTGGACCGCTGAAGTTCACTTATGCGAGCGGCGCGCGCCCGCTGGATGGCTACACCATCAAGCGCGGGATCGGTCGGGGCGGTTTTGGCGAGGTGTACTTCGCGGTGAGTGACGGCGGCAAGGAAGTCGCGCTCAAGCTGATCCGGCACAACCTCGAGGTCGAGCTGCGCGGCGTGGCCCACTGCTTGAACCTCAAGCATCACAACCTGATCGCGCTGTACGACGTCAAACAAGACGACAATGAAAACACCTGGGTTGTGATGGAGTACGCGGTTGGCGATTCGCTCGAGGAACTGCTCGACCGCCATCCCAACGGCCTCTCGACCGAGGACGCTTGCGACTGGTTCAGCGGCATTGCGGCGGGCGTCGGTTACCTGCACGACCACGGCATCGTCCACCGCGACCTGAAGCCGGGCAATATCTTTCGCGATGACGGCCAGGTGAAGCTGGGCGACTATGGACTCTCGAAGTTCATCTCGTGCAGCCGCCGCAGCGGACAGACCGAAAGCATCGGCACCGTCCATTACATGGCGCCTGAAGTGGCAAACGGCCGCTACGGCAAAGAGATCGACATCTACGCCCTGGGCATCATCTTGTATGAGATGCTCACCGGCCAGGTTCCGTTCGAAGGCGAGAGCATCGGCGAAGTCTTGATGAAGCATCTGACAGCCGAGCCTTCGCTCGACAAGCTGCCGGACGGTTATCGGCAGGTGGTCGCCCGGGCGCTGGCCAAGGATCCGCTGGCGCGGTTTGCGAGCGTTGGCGAAATGATGCACGCGCTGCCGCCAATGGCCAAGACCATGGCCTATCGTCCGCCGGAGACGCGCTATCCGCACGAACAGCCGGCTACAGCGCAACCGAAGACCGAGCCGCCACAGGCAGCCGCCGCGCAAACCCATGCGTCGGGCGAACCAATTATGGCCCAGTTCGTCGCCGGCGCAGCGGGAGTGGCTCAGGCGGCCGTTGACGACGACGACCCGGTGTGGAATGCGGTGCGCGACGGCTGGAAGAATGCCCGCGATAGTTGGGACCGGCTGAACACGCCGACGAAGGTCGCCGTGGCCGTGATCGGTTGCGCGGCATTGGCCTACAACTTCCAGCTTGTGCTGGGGTTGATCGTTCCGGCCGTGGCACTGTACGTGCTGTATCGGGTGGTGCGATCGGTGATCTTGCATCACGAACAGAAGAAAGCTCGCTGGGTTCCAGTGGGGTCGCCGCAAGCGGCGCGTTCGGCCGCGCCGCCAACTCCTCAAGCAACACCGAGGCCAATTCAGCCGGTCGGAAGTCTCGACGCAACGACGTATCAGCCAGCTGCGCGGGCTTCAACCGCAGCAGAGCCGGCCGCGCCGGCGAAACCTGGCGATTGGCGGGCTGCGAGCGCGAAGCACTGGAAGCGCCAGAGTTCGAAGCGTTGGCGTCAGGAGGCTGCCCAGTCGCTGGCGGTGAAGAGCGTCCGCGAACGCGTGGCCGACCTGGCCGGTTCAATGTTGTTGGCCGCCGTAGTGGCTTCGATCATGAGCATCGTGGCCGTGATCCTGCGGGGACAGACGAGTGTCGAACAGAACCAGTTTGCCTGGCTGACGCTGACCAGTGTGCTCGGCTCGTGGGCGGTGCTGATTCCCTCGACGTTCTGGGCTGGCACCGACGGCGATCAGACGCTGCGGCGCGTGACGATGCTGGTGGTGGGCTTGCTGGTGGGGGCCGCGGCTTACCTGGCCTCGACGACGCTGCTGGTGCAGTTCGACGACGCGAAGGGCGTGCACGAATTCATTCAGCTCGACTTCAGCAAGAACTTTTACGACACCAAGGGTCTGCCGCAGTTGCCGGCCTACCTGGCCTATTTCGGCGCGATGCTGGCGAGCATTCGCTGGTGGCGGCAGGCCGACCCGCTCCGCCGCACGCGACTGAGCGTGTGGAACGTGGGCGCGGCGGTGATGGGCGCCTGGGTCGTCGACTGGTTCTGGCGTTTTCCGCAGCCGTGGGGCCTGATGGTCGCGGCCATTATTTCGACCTCGGTACAACTGGCTGCTCCCCAAGTCACGGCTCCTGTGGATGAGCCCGCAGTGAAGGAGAAACTGTCGTGAGCATCTCCTGGGTTGGTATCGGATTGCTCGTTCTGTTCGGTATGGCGATGTTCAAGTGCACGCGCGGCGCGTGCAGCCGTGGACCAGGCTTCGTCGCCAAGACGCTCGGCGTCGTGGCCGTCGTGGCCGGTGTATGGATGCTGGTGGCTCGCGATCACGACCGACGCGTGGTTGTGGATCACGCGGTCGTCCGCGATGTCGGGTTTGAGAAGATACGGTTCGCAGAGGATGGTCCGCTCGGCGATAACTTTAATCCGTTGGGAGAGAACTTCGATCCATTGGGACCGGATTTCGATCCGCTGCGCGACCACCACAAGCGTTTCAAAGATTCTTCCCCGCGGATCGGGATGTTCGTTCTGCTCGGCATTGGGTTGATCATTCTGGGAGCGATGCTCTTTGGTCGCGACAAGCAAAAGCCGTTCGCACTCAAGGCGATCACCTGGCTGGGCATCGGAGCGATCATCTTCGCAGTGGCCAACTTCTTTGGCGAAGCGCCGCACGCCGATCGGGTTTCGCATCGGGTGGTTGACGCTCGGGCTCGGCAGGTGGAAGAGGAACATGCGGCCCGAAGGCCTTCCCGTCCCGGCCGGGCCAAGCGTCCATCGCTGCGACCGGATCGGCCGGCGAGCTCGCGCACGGATCGCGACGAAGCCGAAGTCACACTGCCTCCGCGAGCGGGCTCGATTCCGGTCGAGATCGAGATTGCCAAGGTGGCTGCCGAGCGGAAGGAAGCCCTCGAAGAAGCGGAGCGCGCCCGCAAAGAAGCGGCCCGAGAAGCTGAGGAGGCCAAGGCCGAGGCAGCGCGTGAGATAGAAGCTGCGAAAGCCGAAGCCGCTCAGGATCTTGAGGAAGCTAAGGCTGACGTTGCAGAAGCCAAGGCCGAAGCCGAAGCGGAGATCGCCGCTGCGAAAGCTGAACGCGAGCAGACGGAAGACGATCAGGAAGAAGCGAAGCAACAGATCGAGACGGCGGACGCTAAGCCTGCCGTCGAAGCTGCCGAACCCAAGGCTGTTTCTGAGCCCAAGCCGGCCCAAGTGCCCGTCGCGGAGACCGTCGCCGTCGAGAACGAGGCGTCAAAACCACACCGAGTCGCCGTGGTCAGCACAAGCGGCGATCGCCCCGCCTGGGTCACGGCCGGGCCGGCGCTGGTGGACGGCGTGTATCGCATGACGGTCAGCTCGGGACCGTGGAGCAGTGTGCCGGAATGCCAGCACGCGCTCGACGAGGAGGTGCTGGCGGCGACGAACAATTATATCAACGAGTATCTTGGCAATCCGCAGGCGGCCTCGCTGGTGAACATCTCGCCGAACTATCTGCGGCAGCACGTGCGCAAAACGGAGCACTCGGAGATTGTTGATTCGCCGGCCGTGGGCCAGATGCACCAGCTTCATGCCCAGCTCGAGTTCGATGAGCGTGTCCGCGCCGACTTCGAACGCATGTGGCGGAACGCCGTGGTGCAGGATCGGCTGTGGTACATCGGCGGCGGCGGAGCATTGGTGCTCGCCCTGCTCGGTACACTCTACGGCTATCTGAAGCTGGAGCTGCGAACCGACTCGGCCAGCCGCGGCAAGCTGCAACTCGCGGCAACGCTGGTAGCGCTGATCGTCGCGGCGGGTGCGCTGCTGGCGCGGTGGACCGTGGCGTTTTAGCTGGCGTCACTTCGCGGAATTCCTGGAAAAAGAATTCCCCAGGCTTTAGCGCGCGAAGTGCCAATGTCCAGATCGCCGCATAAATCACGACCGCGGCGATGAGTTGGAACTGGAACATAGGACGCGAGCCTACTCCAGCAGTTCCGCGATCTCGTTCATCGAGAGCTCGCGCTGGCGTACGTCAGCCACCAGTGTCTTTCGCAGAATCGTGGCGAACGGCTCGGGCACTTCGGACGCGTAACGCTCCCCGTCGATCGCGTCGATCTGCCGCAGCACATCGAGCAGGTTGTCGCCGCGAATGGCTTTCTGGCCGGCAAGCATTTCGTAGAGCATCAGTCCCAGCGAGAACACATCGCTCTCGGGCGAGGCCGGTTCGCTGCGCGTCTGCTCGGGTGACATATAGGCCGGCGTGCCCGACAGGCCCGAGGGATCGACCGTGGCCCAATCGCCGGTTTCGTGCATCGGCGAGCTGCGTTGTTTGCGGTGTGCGAGACCGAAGTCCATTACCTTGGCTAGTCCTTCGGTCGTGACCATGATGTTGGCCGGCTTGAGGTCGCCGTGCACCACGTGGCCGGCGTGGGCGGCGGACATGCCGAGGGCGATCTGCCGGCCGATCCCTTTGACTTCATCGGCGCCGAGCCTGCCGCCCGACAGGATATCGTCGAGCGGGCGGCCATTGACGTGTTCCATCACGATCATCGAGATGCCATCGTTCTCGTCGACCGCATGGATCGTGCAGACGTTCGGATGGTTGAGTGCGGCCGCCGCACGGGCTTCGTCCAGCATGCGCCGCGGTGAGCCGGCCGGCCCCGGGCGGAAGACCTTGAGCGCGACCTGCCGTTCGAGCGTGAGGTCTTTAGCGCGATAGACCACGCCGAAGGCACCGCTGCCGAGTTCTTCTTCGATGCGATATTGCCCGACGACGCTGCCGCCGCGCAAGACGCGCGTCGGGTCGAGCACGGGTGCATCGCGGCTCCAGCTTTCGGGACAGAGCCCTCCGGTTTGCAGGCCGTCGAGCACGCGGACGACTTCTTCGCTGCGGCGGCCGACGCTGAGATTGTGCACGACCTGGTATTGCAGCACGCCGTTGGGATCGATGATGAACAGGCCGCGCAGCGCGACATTCTGGCGCGGCACGAGCACGCCGTAAGCCAGGCAGACTTCGCCGCTCTCGTCGCTCGCCAGCGGGAACGACAGTCCGCCGAGTCCGCCCTGGTTGCGCGGGGTGGCAATCCACTTTTGATGGCTGGCCACCGAGTCGGTGCTGACGCCCAGGATGTCGCAATCGCGGCGGGTGAATTCGTCGTACTGTACGCTGAGGGCGGTCAGCTCGGTGGGGCACACCATCGAGAAGTCGCGCGGATAGAAGATCAGCACCAGCCAGCGATCGCGATAATCGTCGAGGCGCACGATCCGCTCGGCCGTATCCGGCCAGGCCGTGCAGGGGAGCGTAAAATCCGGGGCTCGGGAGCCCACCATCACCGGCGCCGTGCGGCCGGCCGTTTTCGATTGTGTAGCCATGATGTGCTATTCTAGGTGCCAGCCCCAACCGGAGTCCATCGCTGAAAGGTGGCCACGCATGAACGACCCCATTCTCGCGGAAGCCAGCGCCATGTCGCCGACCGAGGCGATTGATCGGGAGCATTTGAATTTGCTCTCGATCTTTCACTTCATCGTGGGTGCGATCACGATTCTGTTTTCGAGTATCTTCATTTTTCACATGGTGTTCATGCTGGTCCTGGCGTTTAATCCGGAGGCCTTTCCGGGGCCGCCGAAGGTTGAGGGGAGACCGCCGCAGGAATTTCCGTTCGTGCTGGGCTTGATGATGGCGATCATGACGGGCTGCTTCGTCCTCACGGGTTGGGTGTTGGGCGGGCTCACGATCTATTCGGGAATTTGCCTGCGGCGGCAGCGACGCAGAATCCTGAGCCTGGTCGTGGCCGCGATCCAGTGCATGTTCGTGCCGTTCGGTACGGTGCTGGGCGTGTTTACGATCGTGGTGCTGATGCGCGATTCGGTGCGCAGACTGTATGGCGAACCGGTGTAAGCGCAGGAGCTCTCGCTTTTGCCAAGCTCGGAAATCGGCTGCGATTCTTAACCCGACGCTTAAGCGAGGCCGGCGTCAGAGTTTGCCTCGCTCACGCGTCGGGTTGTGAAAAGCTTGTGTCGGCCTGGCTTTTGAGATGGCGAACGGCCTACGGCGCCGGGCAATAAAAGCTTGCAATTGGCTCTGTGGGCGGTTTGAATTGAGGCGGACTTACCCGCCTTGCATGCGCTCTCCCCGCCTGAATCAACGGAGCACATCTGATGAACGATGCTTGCACGCCGCGCGCTTCGAATACCGTGATCGTCCCCAGCCGCCGCGACTTCTTGTTTCAATCGGCCGGAGCGACTGCCGGGCTGATGGCCTTCGGCGCATTGCACTCGGCTCGTGCCGCCGACAGCCAGCCGCTCAAGGTGGCGTGCATCATGACGGCGTTCCATCATCGCAGTCACGCGCATGTGATTCTCGAGAACTTCCTGCATCCCTATCTGTTCAATGGCCAGGTCACGCAGCCAGGCATGCAAGTGGCCAGCTTCTTCGTCGATCAGTATCACCCGGAGGACATGACGCGTCACACGTCGAAGCAATATGGCATCCCGATCTACAAGACGATTGGCGAGGCCGTCACCCTCGGCGGCGACAAACTGGCGGTCGACGCGGTGATGATCATCGGCGAGCATGGCGACTACCCCGTGAACGCGAAGGGGCAGATGGAATACCCGCGGAAGAAGTTCTTCGACGAGGTGGTGGCGGTGTTCAAGAAGAGCGGCCGCGGTGCGCCGGTGTTCAACGACAAGCACCTCTCGTATCGCTGGGATTGGGCGAAGGAGATGGTCGACACCTCCCGGTCGCTCGACTTTCCGTTGATGGCTGGCAGCTCGGTGCCGCTGGCCCAGCGCCGTCCGCCGATGGAGTTTCCCTCTGGTGCGAAGATCGACGAAGCGGTTTCGATTCAAGGGGGCGGGGTCGAGAGCTACGACTTCCATTGCCTGGAGGTGCTGCAGTCGCAGGTCGAAGCCCGCAAGGGAGGCGAGACCGGTGTGGCGAAGGTGCAGTTCCTCGATACGCCCGCCTTGTGGAAAGCGGCGGCCGATGGCTTCTGGTCGCCCGATCTGGCGGCGGCGGCGATGGCGGCCGAAGTTGGCCCGGATGATCCGATGACGAAGTACCTCGCCTCGGGCGGGAAGGATACGGGCGACAGTAATTCTGAGGCGGGGGCCCCACCGACGCATGCGATTGCCGTGCACTATAAGGACGGCCTCCGCGGGCTGGCTTTGAAGGTTGGCAACAGCGCCACGCGGTGGAACTTTGCCACGCGGCTGCCGGGCGATCCGAAACCGCTGGCCACCGCGTACTACGTTGGCCCGTGGCAGAATCGAAACTTGTTCAAGGCCCTCTCGCACTCGATTCAGACGTTCTTCCGCGAGAAGAAGGCTCCCTATCCGATCGAGCGGACGCTGCTCACGACCGGGGCGCTCGACGCGGCGATGGATTCGCGCGTGGCCGGCGGCAAGCTGACGGACACCCCGCAGCTCCTGTTCAGCTACGCACCGGTGGATTTCCGGCGGATGCGCGAGATGGGCGATAGCTGGAAGATCATCACGGAGGAGATGCCGGAGCACGAGGGGATCAAGCCGGTCGGAGTATAGGCCGGATGCTTGAGGGTCGAATTTTCAAAGAGCTTGGGGGGGAGTGCGAAGTTTTCAGTGTTCAGTTTTCAGCGAAGAAGAACGGGAAGTTGTCCTTTGTGCTGAACACTGAACACTTCGAACTCTTTCTTGCCTGGCTGTTTCTAAGCGATCGATTTTGCGCGCGTGTGCGCTGAGAAAGTCGTGAAAATGATATTTCGGGCGCACACTTCGTGGCTGACGCGTCCCGCGTTGGCCCAAGCAGGTGGCGTTTGGACTGCGTAGTTTCTCTAACTTTGCGGCGACGTGATCGGCGAGTGCGTTTTGCGAAATTCGCGACACAATCCGCTGAACGTACCATAGACGAATCGCTGGCCTGATTTCAAATCGTGGTGGACACTTGCGTGGTGTGCGCGGTGCGCAGTTGAGCGAGAAGACCCGCAACGAGTTACGGCGACGAGTCGCCACACACGCGGGCAAGTGGGCTTTGGCCGGGTGATTTTTTCTCATGTGAGATTCCTCTCTTCGTGCCGTCAGAGCTGCGTTGCAGTTCGGTGGGATGTTGGCTGGCAGCGAGTCTTGCACTCATGCATCTGGCCCGTGAGTTGAGCCATCGAGCGAGATCCACCATGCACCCTAGGCGAAAGCCTGGCCTGATTTCAAGCGACGAAATCGGAGTGTGTTGCGAGATTCACGATGTATGAGGCGCGGCAATGAGTTGCGACGAAGTTTGCGCACACGCACCGGGTGGCACCCGGCGTTGGGCCGCTGACCCTGACTAATGCACGACGCCGCGTTGCGGCTGCTGCCTCTTGCCGGACTGGGAGAAGATGAGCATCGTGGCGACGACGGCGGCGATCGCGATCAGCAGGTCGACCGTGAAGTTAGCCACATGGAAGTCGGCGGCCTCGCTGCCGAACCAGGTAGCAAAGGTGAACGGGAAACCGGCGATGGACAGCACGCCTTTGATCGGTCGCGGCCAGTTCGCAAAGAGGAACACGCTCGCCACCAGAGCGCCGGCGATCAGACCTCGGCGGGTAAGGTGATTCATGGTGGCTAGTTCGGGAAGCGAACGGATGGATTCGCACGGAGGAGCATTATGCGCACTGCTTTGTATTACATTAACACAAACGCGGTTGGCGCTGACAACTTGCTTGTTAGTGGGCTTTAGCCCAAGAGGGATCAGATATCGCGTGACAAGACATCGAGGTCCGTCACTGGGACCGCGCGTCCTGAGCCCTCTTGTTGCTGCGCAACACCGACAGATTGTCGGTGCCACCCGGCGGTGCTTTCCAGTGAATGGATCTGGGTGGCACTGACAGCTTGCCTGTCAGTGGGCCGTCAGGCCCAAGAGGGATCAGGACGGGCTTTAAGGCATGGTGCGGTGGGCGATTGGGTGACGCGTTCACAGGACCCTCTTGTTGCTGCGCAACACCGACAGGTTGTCGGTGCCACCCGGCGGTGCTTCCGAGGGAATGGATCTGGGTGGCACTGACAACTTGTTTGTCAGTGGGCGTCAGCCCAAGAGGGATCAGGTCGCGCGTGACAAGTCGTTGGGGTCTATCACTCAGGACCGCGCGTCCTGAGCCCTCTTGTTGCTGCGCAACACCGACAATTGTCGGTGCCACCCGATCTCACGTTGCTCAATCAAGCCAAGTGACGGGCACACCGACGGATTTGCCATCTTCATAGTACCGCGCAGAGCTCCAGCGCCAGTCGCAAGGCTTCTCAACGAGGCCGGCGCGGACGGGATTCTGATGCATGTAGGTCAGCTTCTCTTCGAGCTTGGCGTGGCTGAAGACATTGAACACGTAGTACTTGGCCTGCCAGACCGGTGACTCCTCAAGCTGTTCGGAATAGCGGGTCAACACCGTCGCGAGCAAATGAGCGATTCGCAGGCTGCTGGTGCGCTTCCACTGCTTCATGAAGTCACTGATGTGCTTGGGGTCCGGAAACCAGACCAGCGCGTGCACATGGTTGGGCATCAGGACGAAGCCGACGCACTTGCCGGCGAGGCGACGAAGTTGTGCGCTCAATGCTCCGAGCACGATGCGTTTCGCGGCGTCATCGTCGAGTAGACGGCGCCGTTTGTAGCAAGAGAATGTCACGAAGTAGACGCAACGCTCGCGGTTGTAGATCTTTCGTCGGGACATGCCCCTAGCCTATTGTGGCGGGCAATGCAGGTGCAAGATCGTGATGGGGCACTGTGACAACTGGTTGTCACTGGGTCGTAATGGGACCGCGGAATTTTCTGGGTGGCCCTGACAACTCGTTTGTCAGTGGGCCTTCAGGCCCAAGAGGGATCGGGCAGGGCGTAGCAAGACACTGGGGTCTGTCACTTAGGAACGCGCGTCCTGAGCCCTCTTGTGCTGCGCACACCGACAATTGTCGGTGCCACCCGATCCAAGCAGATTCAAGAACTGCCCGGGTGGCCCTGACAACTTGTTTGTCAGTGGGCCTTCAGGCCCAAGAGGGATCGGGCAGGGCGTAGCAAGACACTGGGGGCTGTCACTGGGACCGCGCGTCCTGAGCCCTCTTGTTGCTGCGCAACACCGACAGATTGTCGGTGCCACCCGACTGAAACGTGAGGAGACCGGGGTGGCCCTGACAAGTGTCAGGGTGCCTCCGGCACAAGAGGGATCAGGTCGGGCGCGACAAGCCCCTGGGGTCTGTCACTCAGGACCGCGTGTCCTGAACCCTCTTGTTGCTGCGCAACACCGACAATTGTCGGTGCTACCCGGTACCCTGTTGCGTCAAACAACCAGCAATATCAAGCCAACAACTCCGTCACCACCCTACACGGTTTCGTGTCGGTGATGGTTTGCTCGCGGTTGTTGTAGGTGTAGATCAGCTTGGTGTGGTCCATGCCGAAAAGATGCAGCAGCGTGGCCTGGTAGTCGTTGGGGCTCACCGGGTTCACGGCGGCCTTATGGCCGAACTCGTCGGTCTCGCCGTAAGTGATGCCGCCCTTGACGCCGCCGCCGGCGAGCCACATGCTGAAGCCCTGCCCGTTGTGGTCGCGGCCGCACTTGTCGCCTTCCCCCTCGGTGACCGGCAAGCGGCCGATCTCGCCGCCCCAGTGCACGAGCGTGGTCTCGAGCAGCCCGCGTGCTTTGAGGTCTTTCACCAGCGCGACGCTCGGCTGATCGGTCTTCTTGCAGATGGCGGGCAGGCCCGCGCGGATGTCCTGGTGATTGTCCCACGGCTGACCGCCCATGAAGAGCTGCACGAAGCGCACGCCGCGCTCGACCAGCCGGCGGGCGATCAGGCAGCGCATGCCGTATTCGGCCGTCTCGGGATTGTCGATGCCGTAGAGCTCGCGCGTGGCCTTGGTCTCGCTGGAGATGTCGAGCGCCTCTTTGGCGGCCGACTGCATCCGCGCGGCAAGCTCGTAGCTCGCGATGCGGGCTTCGAGATCGGCTTCGCCCGGGTGACGGTCGAGATGCATGCGATTCAGGTCGGAGAGCAGGTCGAGGTTTTGCTGCTGGCGCAGGCCGCGCAGGTGGGCCGGCGGATCGAGGTTCAGGATCCGCGGCTCGTTGGGACGAATGACGGTGCCCTGATAGAGCGGCGGGAGCCAGCCGTTCGACCAGTTGCGCACGCCGTCGACCGGATGTCCGCCGGGATCGCTGAGCACACAATAAGCCGGCAGGTCTTGCGATTCGCTGCCGAGGCCATAGGTGAGCCACGAGCCGAGGGCCGGACGGCCGGGCTGCGCGAGGCCGGTGTTCATGTACCAGATCGAAGGCTCGTGGCCGTTGATGTCGGTGTGCATCGAGCGGACGACGGCGATGTCGTCGACGATCGTGGCCAGGTGCGGCAGGCACTCGGAGACTTCGGTGCCGCACTGGCCGTGCTTGGCAAACTTGAACGGGCTGCCAAAGAGCTTCTTGCTCGCGCGGTTGGCGAAGCTGTAGACGATCTCGCCGTTGAAGTCGGTGCCGCTGTGCTTGGTCAGCTCGGGCTTGGGATCGAGCAGATCCATGTGGGCGGGGCCGCCGTGCATGAACAGCGAGATCATGGCCTTGGCCCGGGGCTGCGCGTGCGGGGCCTTGGCCGTGAGGTCGAACTTGGGGTTCTCCTTGGGCATGTGCGGGGCGGCGAGCAGGTTTTGCTCGGCCAGCAGCGAAGCGAGAGCGACGCTGCCCATGCCGAGGGCGCTCGTTTGCAGGAAGTGGCGGCGAGTGCGAACTTCGCTGGGTTGCATTGCGGGGAGGGTCCTGAGTTGGCAGGCGTGTGTTTCTGGTAGCCCGACGCGTGAGCGAGGGAGTGTTGGTGGTGGAGCGAAGTGTGCTTAGGGCTCGTGTTGAGTCGGTTTCGAGTTTCAGTTGGTTTGGTTAGTTGCGTGCAAGGCAAGAATCGCGAGGAGCACTGCTGGGCAAGCCAGACAGTGGCACCCGAAGAGGGCGGTGTGCGAGTGGTTAACTAACTTGCAAGGTACCCTCGCTCGCGATTCGGGCTCGTGTTGAGTCGGTTTCGAGTTTCAGTTGGTTTGGTTAGTTGAGTGCAAGGCAAGAATCGCGAGGAGCACTGCTGGGCAAGCCAGACAATGGCACCCGGAAACAAATACGATCACTCGACGTACAGGAATTCGTTGGAACTCAAAAGCACCTGGCAAAGGTTCACGAGCGGGTCGCTGGTCGGCGTGCCTTCGGCGGGCGCCGGCGCGCCTTCGATTGGTGTTGCTTGCGCCGCGAGGAAGCTCGCGGCGCGCTCCGCTTCGGCTGCGAGCGGGTCGCGACCGAAGGCGAGTTGCCAGGCGACTTGAATCTGCCTGGCCTGATCTTCGGAAGCTTCGCCGCGAACGCGCTTGGCGAAGTAGCCGGCTTGCTGGAGTACGAACTCGCTGTTCATCAGCATCAGGGCCTGCGTGGCAACGGTTGAACTCGTGCGGCGGTCGCAGTTGGTTTCCATCACGGGCTGATCGAAGACGTGCAGCATGGCGAGCGGCTGGCTGCGGCGCATCTGGACATACACGCTGCGGCGGAAGGCGTCGTGGCCGGCCGGGTCGCGATCGGCCGGCGGCGCGGCTTCGACGACGATCTGGCCGACACCGTCTTCCTTCACGCTCATCGGCGGGCCGTACAGCTTGTCACTCAGCACGCCGCTCGTGGCGAGGATCCGATCGCGAACGGCCTCGGCATCGAGCCGGCGGACCGGCATGCGAGCGAGCAGGCGATCTTCCGGATCGCCGCTGGCGACAGCCTCGGTGCGAGCGCTGGCCTGGCGATAGGCGGTCGAGGTCATGATCAGCTTGTGCAGCCGTTTGAGTTGCCAGCCGCCACGCATCAGGTCGCGCGCGAGCCAGTCGAGCAGCTCGGGATGCGAAGGCGCTTCGCCCATCGCGCCAAAGTCGGCCGGCGTGTTCACCAGGCCGCGGCCGAAATGATGCAGCCAGACGCGATTCGCCAGCACGCGGGCGGTGAGCGGGTTGTCGGGGCCGGTGAGCCAGCGAGCAAGCGCGAGGCGCCGGCCCGAGGTGGGGAGCGAGGGATCGTCGACGGGGATTTCGAGGCGTGCGCCTTCAGCCGAGCAGACGGTGAGTCCGCCGGGGGGAATCTGGTCCTTGGGTTGCTGATGATCGCCGCGATGGAAAAGGAACGTCGCGGGGAGGTTGCCCGGCAGTTCGTTGGTGATGGCGATGAAATCTTGCGGCGGTTTTTTGGCGGCGATCTCCGCGATGCGGACGTCGATCTTCTTGAGCTCTTCGATCGCCTCGGGTTTGTATTGATAGAGGGTGCCCGGCGAGATGCGGGAGACGGCTGGGTTCAGTTCGAGCAGTTTCTTCTGGTCGTCGGTGTGCTTGTCAGCCGGCGACTTGTAAGCGTCGCGCAGCGGGGCGCGGACGTCTTCTGGCAATTTGGCGAGCTCGGCCTCGAGGATTTCGTCGAGATAGGCGGCTTCCTTAGCCTGGCGTTCTTTGGAGACAACGCCCACCTCGGCATCGACCTCGGCGGCTTTCGCACGCTCGGCATCCGTCCACAGCGAGACGAGCCGCTGGTCGGGGTTTCGCCAGTTCTTGTAGTCGTAGGCCGGCTCGAACACGGCGCGAAGGCGATAGTAGTCGGCCTGCGGGATCGGATCGTAGCGATGGTCGTGACACTGGGCGCAGCCGACCGAGAGGCCGAGCAGCGAGGTGCTGACGATCTTCAGCGTGTCGGCCATCACGCCGTTGCGGGCCGTGTCGTAGTCGAGGCCAACCGAAGCGGTGCCGTCGGCCGCCATGCGCAGAAAGCCGGTGGCGGCGAGCTTGTCGAGGTTTGCCGGAGAGTGATTCGTTAGATCGCCTTCGATGAGTTCGTCGCCGGCGAGCTGCTCGGTGATGAAGCGGTCGAGCGGCATGTCGTCGTTGAAAGCCCGGATCACGTAGTCGCGATACTTGTAGATGTAAGGACGCGGGCGATCTTCGCTGGTGTAGCCTTCGGAGTCGGCATAGCCGGCGACGTCGAGCCAGTAGCGGCCCCAGCGTTCGCCGTAGTGGGGCGAGTCGAGCAGGCGATCGACGGCGCGCCCGTAGGCATCGGGCGAGTTGTCGGCGAGCAGCGCGGCCAGTTCCTCGCGCGAAGGGGGCAGGCCGATCAGGTCGAGCGAGGCGCGAAAGAGCAGCGTGCGCTTGTCGGCGTCGGGCGAGAAGGGAAGGTTCTTCTCGCGAAGCTTGGCCAGCAGGAAGGCGTCGATCGGCGTACGAGCGCGGTCGGCGTCCGATACCGCCGGAATGGGAATCTCCGCGGCGATCGGCTGGAACGACCAGAACGAACGTTCTTCGGGCGTGATCTGCAGGCCGGGATCGATTGTCTCGGGTTCGGGGCGGAGCGTAGCAGCACCGGAGTCGATCCAGGCGGCGACCAGCGAGAGCTCTTCGGCCGTGAGCTTCTTATCCGTGGGAGGCATCTCGCCGCTTTCGAGCTTGCTGTAGAGCAGGCTATCTGCGTGCTTGCCGGGCATGATTGCGGGGCCGGACTCTCCGCCGGCGAGCACAAGCCGTTTGAGGCGCAGATCGAGGGCCGCCTTGGCTTCGCCTTCACCGCCGTGGCAGTGGAAGCAGTGGGCCTTGAAGATCGGGCGGATGTGCTGTTCGAAGGTGAGGGGTTCGCCTGCGGTCGGTCGGGCCGCAAGGGCCACGTTTCCGATCGCGCACAGCGAAACCACGAGCACGGCGAGCCGAGCAATGTGATGCATGGCGGGAACGCTTGGCTGGTTTGTGGTGGGGAATGTGATGCGGTGGCATTCGCGAGGAGCCAACGCATCGGCAGGCGTGAATATTATTGTAGCGTCTGGCGGCGAAAATCCAGCAGGAAATCGTGTCGTTACACGGGGTGTCCTGCGGGGCCAAAAGCCGCATTCGCGCAGCCGGGGGTCATCAGGCGCGACGCTGGAGTTGGTTGGCGGTGACCAGCATGTAGATCGAATCGGCAAGCGCGACTTCCTTGCCTTCGGGCGTCGTGATCACGGCGTCGGTGTGGATGATCTGCCGACCCATCCGCAGGACGCGGGCATCGCAGAAGACTTTCCCCTCGCCGACTGGCCGCAGGTACTTGAGCCGCAGATCGACCGAAACCATCCGACCGCCATGTTCGTCGCGCAGCGCCCGGTGCTCGGGCGTGAGCAGGATTGCGTGGGCGATGGCGGTATCGGCCAGCGAGGCCATGGCGCCGCCGTGCAGGATGCCGGCCGGCTGGCAGAGGTCTTCGCGCCAGGACATCGAGAGTCGCGCGCGGCCGGGTTCGATGTCGACGAGCTCCATGCCCATGAGCTGATTGAACGGAAAGTGCCTGAAGAATGTGAACAGGGCCTGGCGGTCCTTCTCGAGCGAATCCTCGGAGGCGGACTCGGTACTCATCGGCAGCTCCTGCGCTAGGCGAAATTCGGCTGGACAGCCGCTCAACTTACCAGATGGGGCGGGAATCCGCATCGCGCGGAAGGTGCGAGATTTGCCCTCGCCGCGCGGGCTTCTCGTGGAGCATAATCGGGGCGCGCCGCAGGCCCTGACGACTGTGCTCGGCGAAATGGTCGCTCGGCGAGGATTTACGCAACGATGTTCAGCGCTTGGGAAATGTTTGCCGCGGGGGTGCTGCCGGCGGCGGTGAGCGCGATGGTGCTGGTGGCCGGGTGGCGCGTGACGCGGCACCGCTACGGCTCGCGCGAGAGCCGATCGTGGGCCGGACCGCCAGCCGTGGCGCTCGCGTTTGCCGCAGCGTGGCTGGCGCTATTCGGGTGGACGGGTTTGCCGCCGCAGGATGCGATCGATTGGCTGCTGCCGCTCACGCTTCCCGTGATGCTGCTGGGACTGCTCGAGTCGTACTATCGCTGGCCGCCGCCGGCCGGTGTGCTGGCCATTGCCGTGGCCGTGGCGGTGACGCTGCTGGCCATCTCGTGGCCGCTGTTAGGTGCAAGCGCGGATGACGGGATGAGCGGGCGATTGTTCGTGGCGACCACGCTCGCGATGTTGACGCTGATTCCGCTCGATCTTCTGGCACAGCGACTTTCGTTCGGGCGGATGAGCGCGATCCTGTTTGCGGTCGGCGCTCCGGCGGCGATAGCGCTCGGTTGTTCGGGGAGCGCGCGGCTGGGGTTGATCGCCACCGTGCTCGCGGCGACTCAGGCCGGCGGGATGGCGGCGGGCGTCGTGCTGGGAAGATCGGCCACGGCGCGGGGCGTGGTGCTGGTGTTTGGTACGCTGCTCGCGGGTCTCTTGTGGAGCGGTTATGCGTATGCGAGCCTGTCGGTCGTCGATGGGCTGCTGCTCACGGCCGCGCCGAGCGCGGCCTGGCTGGGGCGCTGGGCGCCGCGCCGGTTTGGTTGGTCGGTGAACTTCGCGTCGCAGATTGGCGCCGTGTTGGCAGTCGCGATGATCGCCGCGGTGCGCGCGTGGCTGGAGTTTCGCGCGGCGGGGTTGTAGGGCCGGCCGGCGGGTTTCACGGCACCAGCACCGCCGCGCCGCTCAGGCGGCCGGAGCGGAGATCGGCCAGGGCCTGGTTCGCCTCGGCGAGCGGGTAGACAGTTGTGGTCGCGCGGACTGCGGCCTGGGGCGCGAGTGCCAGGAACTCGGCGCCATCGCGCCGCGTGAGGTTGGCGACTGAGCGGATTGCTCGCTCGCCCCACAGCAGGTCGTAAGAGAACTGCGGGATGTCGCTCATGTGGATGCCCGCGCAGACGATTGTGGCCCCTTTGGCCGATGCGGAGAGCGCAGCCGGGACCAGCGAGCCGACCGGGGCGTAGATGATTGCCGCATCGAGCAGTTCGGGCGGACGCTCGTCCGATCCACCCACCCAATGGGCGCCGAGCTCGCGGGCGAACGCCTGGGCCTGGGCGTCACCAGGTCGGGTAAAGGCGAAAAGCTGGCGACCTTGAAACTGGGCGATCTGCGAGATCAGGTGAGCGGCAGCGCCGAAGCCGTAGATGCCCAGCCGACGAGCCTCGCCGGCCATGACCAGCGAGCGATAGCCGATGAGGCCCGCACACATGAGCGGAGCGGCATCGGCATCGGTGTAGCCGGTCGGCAGCGGGAAGCAAAACCGCTCATCGGCCACCGCGAACTCGGCGTATCCGCCATCGCGGGTGTAGCCTGTGAAGACTGGTCGATCGCAGAGGTTTTCGCGATCCGAAAGACAGTAAGTACAAGCGCCGCAAGTCTCTCCGAGCCAACCGACGCCCACGCGCTGGCCGACGGCAAGTCGCTGGCACTGGGGGCCGAGCTGGACGACTTCGGCGACGATCTCGTGACCCGGAATGAGCGGGAGCTTGGGCAGTGATAGCTCGCCGTCGACGATGTGCAGGTCGGTTCGGCAGACGCCGCAGGCGAGAATGCGGAGCAGTGCCTGAGCTGGTCGCGGGATGGGGGACTCGACCTCTGCGAGCTCGAGATGCTTGCTTGATTGTCTGAACACCATTGCTCGCATGGACTGTTCACCGAGCGGTCAGTTTGTCGCGCGCGTTGTATGCGATTAGCTCATGGTTCGCGCGGGCTTCGCACGTGATTTATGCACTTAGAGCCTCAAAAGGGCGATCTAGGACGAAATAAGGCGTTGGCACAAAATTCGCAATTGTTTGTCCCTTATGTCCACCCGTGCCTCTCGAACCCGACAGGAAGCCCCCATGATTGCCTCGCCTCGTCTCACTCGGCAGCAGCAGTTTTCCTCCGACAGCGACCGCCAGTTGCATGCGGCCGTGACGGAAGTGCTGGCCAGCAGCAAGTACACGCCGCTGCGGCAGTTGAGCTGCCATGTGCAGGAGGGGGTGGTCGAGGTATCGGGCATTGTCGGGTCGTTTTACCTGAAGCAACTGGCGACGACGGCCCTGCTGCCACTTTCGAGCGAAGGCCGGTTGCATAACCTGGTGGAAGTTCGGGAACAGGTGGCGATTCCTTATACGCCCGCAACGGCTTAGGTTTTTCTCAGCTTGCCTACAAACCAATCCCATGCGGCCGCACCGATCAATTCGGCGCGGCCGTTTGTTTTTTTTGGCCTTCGTGCTGGCGCTGTGGACTTAGCGGGCCGGCAGCGGGACCACGACGACGGAGCAAGGGGCGTGATTGAGCACGGCGTCCGAAGTGCTGCCCAATAGAGCGCTGGACAGGCGGGACTTCTGGTGAGCACCGACCAGCACCACGTCGATCTTCTGTTTGGAAATCTGCGCCAGCACCACGCCCGAGGGTTCCCCTTCGACCACTTCGGTCTCGTAGCGCGAGAACACGGGGGGCAGCTTGCTGGAGAACGCCTCGAGGCGGACTCGGGTGGTGGCAATCTCCTCGTCGTGCTCGCGGGCCCAGGCCTTGACCATCTCCTCGACGTCGGGGCTGCGGGCCTGCTGCTGGAGCCACTCGGGCACGTTGCCGGCGAAGAGCGAAGGAATGGCGCTGAGCACGTGGCACACCGAGCCCGTCGGCCAGGTTAGCTTTTCGAGCATCGAGGCGTGCTTGCACTCCTGCTGCGGATCCTCGCACGTCAAAAGCACTTGCAATGCTTTGGAGGCGCCCGAGGCGGCGGGCGTGCCGGACGCGCGGCTGACCCAGACCGGAATGCGCGAGGAGTGGACGACCGCGCGGGAGACGCTGCCCACGAGCAAGCGTTCGAAGCGTCCCAGGCCGCGAGCACCGACCACGATCAGTCCCGCCTGCCAGGCGTCGGCCGCGGCGGGGATCCCGTTGCGCGCGTCGTGCTGGTCGGCGATGATCGTCTCGGCCTTAGCCTGCAGCGGTTCGGGCAGCCGCTTGCGGGCTTCGGCGAAGACGGCATCGACGAGCGAACGCCGGGCTCGTTCGAGGACGGTCTTGTCCGCGCTGGCGGAGCTGAAGAACTTACTGGGCGGAGCACAGAACAGAGCTACCTGGTCACGCTCGGCGCTGAGCAGGCCGCCGACCTGGGCGACTGCTGCCAACGAGTGCTCTGAACCATCGACGGCAAACAGGACTTTCATCGGTTAATTATCTCCCCGACAGCCAAGCGAATTTACATGCGAGAGAGCTCCGGGTGAGCAAGGACAACGTGCCACCACGGCGAAGCTTTGCGCGGTTCTCCAAGCTTTCGCTACTGGGCTCCCACGCTCGCGCTTCAGGCTAGTATATGGCATTCACGACGCGATCTGTCAGTCAACCCGAGCCATGCGCACATCCCGCAGGTATTTGTGGCACTCCACGCACCGCTGCAAAACGACATTGTAGTCTTTGGTGGCCTGATCGAGGTTCTTTTTTCGGGCGGCCTCGCTGAGGGCATCGGCCGATTTTCGGAATTTTTTGCTGTACTCGATGTACTGCGGAGTTTGCAAGACTTGCCAGGTCGCGGCCAGGCTGAGGAGGCTCATCTCCTGGGCGCCCTTGCCGATCTTCTCGAAATCGCCGAGCACGAGGCCTTCGACCACGTTCTGCGAATGGATGAGCTTGGCGCGCATGAAGTCGTCCAACTCGTCGGCAGCGGCCGAGGGCCCTCGGATCAGGCCAAGTGCGACGGCGGTCGTGAGCAGGAAGCAGAGAGTGAGGGGTTTCATCGTCGGGGGTCTCCTGGTTATCCGAAACTCAGCGAAGGGTTCGCTTAATCGGGAACATGATTCGCTTGCTTGACGGTGAGCACGGGGCACTTGGCCAGGCGCATCACGCTTTCGGCCACGCTGCCCATCAACACGCGCATCAGGCCGGTGCGGCCGTGGGTGCCAATGACCAGGAGGTCCGCTTTTTCTTCCTCGGCGACGCGCACAATGTCGTCCGCTGCAGTGCCCATCACGAGCCGATGTTCGAACTTCACGCTCTTATCGGCCGGCACGACAGCTTCGAGCATCTTGCGAACTTCGGGATTCGGGTACTCGGGCTGGGCGAAGTACATCTCGCCGCCGGCATAGGGCATCGGCATCTCTTCGATGTGCGCGATGACGAGCAGCGCGCCCGAGTCGCGGGCCAGAGCCGTGGCAAACTCCAGCGCGCTTTCGCTGGTCAGCGAGAAGTCCGTGGCGAAGAGGATTTTGTGGAAGTGCATGGCTCGTCCCTTTGCGTTAAATGAGTGAAGGTCTGGTCAGTTTTCGCGACGTGGCTGGCGACCGAGCCAATGGGGTGCCTGTCTCTGAAGGGAACGCAAACCCGGTGCCAAGTGAGGTGGCTGCCCCTGGGATCTCGATCTTTTGGGTGGTGATACGGCCGCTTGGCTGGCAAGGGTAAATCCGGCGATCCTTGGGGTTGCAGAAGCCTTTGGCCGCGCTGGCCCTGCGCACGACACGATGCTGGAACTACCCCGAATCAACCTGATCGTGCCCGCTCGAAGTATACTACAGCGTGCCGGAACGCACACTTCGTGAGCGGATTGCGCGCGTCCGGTTGCTCCCTGCGGGAGCGGCAAATCGCGCGAGAACTCGGTAAAACACGGGCTCTTGTGGCATCCTGTGCGGAGTGAGTGGCTGGTGGTACGCAGCTTGCCTCCAGTGGTTCGTCTTTTCCTTTTTTGCGCGTGAGCCCGACTCCATGAATTTCGACCCGAGCAAGATCGACTTGATGCTGATTGACGACGACGCGGACTTTCGCGAGACGGTGGCGCGGCGGTTCACCCGGCGAGGATTTCACGTGCAGGAGGCCGCGCACGGCGAGCAGGCGCTGCAACTGGCCGACTTGCGGCAGTTCGACGTGGTCGTGCTCGACATGGTGATGCCAGGGATGTCGGGCATCCAAACGCTCGAGCACTTGAAGGTGAAGCATCCGGAGTGCGAAGTGATCATGCTCACGGGGCAGGGGACGATCGAGACGGCCGTGCAGGCGATGAAGCTGGGGGCGTTCGATTTCTTGACGAAGCCGTTTCCACTGGCGGACCTCGAGACGCTGATCGAAAAGGCCTACGAGCGGCGCGAGTTGCGAAAGGAGAATCGGCAGCTCAAGGCCGCGCTCCGCCGGGCCGATACGCCGCCGGAGATCATCGGTAAGAGTGACGTGATGCAGCAAGTCTTCAAGCTGATCGAGCGCGCGGGTCCGACGGACAAGGCCATCCTGATCCAGGGTGAAAGCGGTACCGGCAAGGAGCTGGTAGCCAAGGCATTGCAGCGGGCAAGCCAGCGGGCGGATCAGCCGATGGTCACGATCAACTGTGCGGCGCTCCCCGAGTCGCTGCTGGAGAGCGAGCTGTTTGGCCACGAGAAAGGCTCGTTTACCGGGGCCATCGCCGCGAAGCCGGGCCTGTTTGAGGTGGCCGACGGCGGTACGCTGTTCATCGACGAGATTGGCGAGCTGGCCGGACCGCTGCAGGCGAAACTGCTCCGGGTGCTGGAGGATGGTTCGCTACGGCGGATCGGTTCCCTCAAGGAGCGACGGGTTAACGTGCGGCTGCTGGCGGCAACGAATCGCGATCTGGAAGCCGAGGTGGCGGCAGGACGGTTCCGCGAGGATCTGTATTACCGGATCAACGTGATGTCGCTGAAGCTGCCGCCGCTGCGTGACAGGCTCGGAGATATTCCACTGCTGGTGAAGCGGGTGCTGGGAGAGGAGTGGACTATCTCACCCGAAGCGTTGCGGGCGATGGAAGCGTACTCTTGGCCCGGCAACGTGCGGCAGTTGGTCAATGCGCTGGAGCGTGCGCAAATCATGTCGGACGAAAAGCGGATCGAGCTCTCGGCGCTGCCGAGCGAAATCGCCGGCCCGCAGCGGCCGGCGGCGCGCGTGGCGGCGAGCTTGCCGGACGGTGTGTTCCTGGCCGACGTGCAGCGAACGCACATTCTGGAGGTGCTGAAGCGCGAGCGGGGCAACAAGGCCCGCACAGCGCGTGCCTTGGGCGTGAACCGCCGCAGCCTGTATCGGCTGCTGGAGAAGTACGGCATCGAACTGCCGATCGAGGGCGCCGCCGGGGCTGCCCAGCACCTGTGAGGTGTGCGGCTGGATGACTGTGCGGCTGGATGACTGTGCGGCTGTGCCAACGTGTCGCAGGCCGCACAGGGCCCGGTCTGCCTTCTGCTGGCTCGGGCAAATTCGCAACTGTCGCTTGGACTCGGATTTAGGTCGTCGCGCTGCGGGCGCGACATCCCTTCGGCATGGCGGCTGCAAAGCGTGGAACGTGCTGACTATTTTCCACCACGTTTCACAGGATTGCGAGCGATCATGGCAACTGCCGGCCCTACCCGTCTCGTCGACAAATTGAACTGGTACACCACGAGCCGTGCCCATTCGGTATGGGATCGCTTCTCTGCAGACGACCAGGAGCGAATGCTGTCCGACGAACTGGCGGCCGGGACGCAAGTCTCGCTGGTGTTGACCGCCCTGATCACGATTGGGCTGGTGCTGAGCGTCGTGACGCTGATCGGCGTGCTCGTGATGCAGTAACGCCGCTCGCTGGTTTCACGTGCTGGATAGTAGCCCGAAGCGCGAGAGCGCGAGCGAGGGTATCCCGCCAACGGGCACGATCCTCCGTGTTGGCGATCAAAGCCGCGGAAGCAACGCTGCAGGCTATGCGTTTCGGCAGGTTTCCCTCGAAGCGCGCGTCGGGCTGAGATGCGGTCCCTTGCGCTACTTGCGTCAGTCCTTCGACGCGGCCTGCTTGAGCAACACGTAGAAGCGGCTGCCGGTGCCGACTTCCGACTCGACCCAGATCCGGCCTTGTTGCTGTTCGACCATCGTTTTAGCGAAGTAGAGCCCCAGTCCCGAGCCGGGGACTTCGCGATGGGCCGGCAGGCGGCGAAAAGGAACGAACACCCGGGCCAATTCTTCGCTGGGGATGCCGCTGCCATTGTCGGCGATCGAGATGATGCACTCGCCGTCGCGCTCTTTGCAGCCGATCTCGATTCGGCCGTGCCGCTTGTCGCTGAACTTCACGGCATTCGACAGCAGGTTGTAAAACACTTCGCGAATGCGGGCCCGATCGCCGAGCACGTGGGGCAGATGGTCTTTGACCGTGAGTTCGATCTTCTTTTGCTTGAGTAGCGGGCGGACCTGGTCGACCGCCTCGGCGATGATCTGCTCGGTGTCGACGGTGTCCTGCGGTAGTTCGGCGTGCAAGGACATCGTGGAGTGCAGGAGCTCATCGATGGTCGTGCTCATCTTGAAAGCGCGCGTGCGGGCGGCTTCGACGAGCTTCACGGCTTCGGCCGGCATTTGGCTGCCGAATTCGTCGATGGCTTCGTCGCAGAGGTTCGCCATCGTGGCCAGCGGCGTCTTGAGATCGTGCGAGGTGAGCTGGGCGAACTGCCGCAGCTCGGCATTGGCCTGATAGACCAGGTCGAGTGCCTTGCGGAGGCTTTGCGTGGCCTGGCTGAAGTAGGCTTCCAGCGTGAGGCCGATATCCAGGAATACCGCTTTCTGCAAGGAAAGCATCTGCAGGGCGCACTCCTGGGCCGGGCCGTCGAGTTCGCTGGAGAGTTCGCGGATGCAAAATTGCAGGTACTGGTTGTACGCGCCCAGGAAGATCTGCGGGCTGATGCCGACCGTGGCGTGTGCGTCGCCCACGCGGTGGCGGCGTTCGACGTAGGAGTCGTCCCATTCGGCGGCGAGCATCGACTCCAGGTGTGCCTGCTGTGCCTGTTTGAGCCGGGTGACAAGCGCCGGATCGGCGAGGAAGCGGGCCGTCTCCTCGAACTTGAACAGGTGGCGATAAAACGTTTCGACGAAGGTTTCGCCTTTTGCGTTCAAGCGTTCGGCCAAACTCTGCAGCCGCTCGCGGTCGGCCTCGTCGACTTCAAGGAACGCCAGCCGGCGGGGCAGCGTCTTGATCTGCGAAGGATGGGGCGAAGCGTCGCCGGTAGGCAAAGGGTCGGGCGTTGCGTGCATAGCTTTTCGCCGAACAGTAAAGGGAGGTGAAACTCTCCGCAGTTTAACGGGCACGAGCGAGGATTGTCAGCGGTGAACTGCACCGAATCGCACCGAACTGAGAAGGTATCGAAATTGCTTGCCCCGTCCGCCCGGCTCGCTTACACTCCGGCTCGTGATGCACGAGCGAGATACTGCTGCCGATTTAAAAAGCGAGCCGGATTCTTCGCCCACCCGGGCTCGCTTTGGTGTTTTGGCATTTCTGTGTTCGCTGTCGTTCGTGCTGTACATCGATCGGGCCTGCATCGGCAAGGCGGCGATTCCGCTCAGCGAAGACCTGGGGCTGACCGAGGCCCAGTTGGGCTATGCGCTGGCCGCGTTCACGCTGGCGTACGGGCTGTTCGAGGTGCCGACCGGCCGCTGGGGCGATCGTTATGGTTCGCGCGGCGTGTTGGCGAGGATTGTCGTCTGGTGGTCGGTGTTCACGGCGCTGACCGGCGCGGCCACCGGGATCGGGATGCTCGTCGTCGTGCGGTTTCTGTTCGGAGCGGGCGAGGCGGGGGCGTATCCCAATGCAGCCCGGGTGATCGCGCGGTGGTTTCCGCTTTCCGGGCGCGGGATGGCGCAGGGTTGGATGCTCACCAGTGCGCAGCTCGGCGCGGCGATGGCCCCGCCGGTCGCTGAAGGATTGATCAACGGCATCGGCTGGCGCGGCGATGTGAGTATTCCGGGCGTCGGCTGGCGCGGAGCGTTCCTGGTGTTCGGCTCGCTGGGGATCGTCTGGGCGGTGGCGTTCTACTGGTGGTTTCGCGATGAGCCGGCCGATCATCCGCGGGTGAACGATGCCGAACGGCGGTTGATTGAGCATGCCCGGCCGCCACAGCCGAGCACCGAGCATCCGCCGATACCTTGGCGAAGCATTTTGCGGAGCCGGAACATCTGGCTGTTGGGGGTCGTGCAAACGTGCTCGTCCGCGATCTATTACATGGTGATTAACTGGTATCCGAGCTACCTGCAGAAAGGGCGTGGCGTTTCGAGTCAGCAGGCGGCGTGGCTGGCGTCGCTGGTGCTGGCCGGGGCGGCGGTCGGTTGTCTGTCGAGCGGATACTTCAACGACAAGCTCTCGCGGATGACGAACTTTCATCCGGCGCGGTTTCGGATCTATGGCTTTCTGGGAACGATGTTCGCCGCAGTGTGTTTGCTCGCCAGCGTGCGGGCCGAGAGTGCGCTGGCGACGAGCCTGTGGGCGGCGGCCGCGTGTGTCGGCACCATGTCGCAGCAGGCGACGTTCTGGGCCGTGACGACCGAGATCAGCGGCCGGCACCTGGGCTCGATCTTCGGACTGATGAACTCACTGGGCGTGCCGGGTGCGTTTGCGTCGACGCTGTTCCTCGGGCAGTTCGTCACCTGGATGCGCGAGCACGGGCACGAGGGGCGCGCGCAGTGGGATCCGGCGTTTTATGTGTACGCCGGCGTGCTGGTGGTCGGGGCGTTCTGCTGGCTGGCGGTCGATGCGCGACGGCATGTGCCGGATAGCGACGCGGGGGCGTGACGGCTAGCGCCGCTCTCAAGTGTCGCAGTAGCTCAGCGGCTGCGCTGATCGCAAGTGTCACTTTTCGGCCACTCGTTTACTTTTTTATTCTTCGCTTCTGGCTATCGAAATATTGCCACCTGTTGCGGTAGTTTGGCCGTATTGAACGTCGTGTCCGCGATCTACGCAACAGGAGATGCTCACGTGGATGGAGAAGACGATCGCAAGCAGCCGCAGCACTTAGTGCAAAGTGAGGAGCTTGGCGATGAGGGCTTTGCCGTGGTTTCACACGCGTCGGAGCATACGGCACCAGCGGCGACATCCGCGAAGGACGTCAAGCGCGAAGAAACTGAATCGAGCGATGCGGGGCTGCAGGAGCCGATAAGTTCGGCTCGTACAAGTGACCCCACACCGTCAGGGCCGACGGAACCTACTCGCAACGTCGAGATTGAATTGCCCGCAGGTTGGAACGGAAGCGGCGCCAAGCCGAGCGAGCGATCTGGTATCGCACTGGAATCGCCATCAGGGCCGACCGAGCCGAGTCGCCATGTCCAGATCGAGTTGCCGACCGGCTGGGACCGCAGTGGTGCCGAGCCGAGCGATTCGTCAGGCGATGTTTTTAATCCGCCTTCCGCTCCGCTGCCTCGACATCGTGCGCCCGTTCCGCCGTACTCTGCACGTGGCAGCCAGGGCGATCGTGAGCGACTCGTGCCGAGCATCATCGTGACGGTCAGCCTGGGGCACTCTCGCGACATGTTCGAGCAAGCGGTGGAAGCGGCAATTCAGCGCGCGACGCAGAAGTTCCACAAGATTGCCAAACAAGAGATTGACTTGTTCGCATTTGAGCAGCGCGCGGCGCGTAGGGCGGCCGACTATCGCTTGCGAGGGCCAAATCCGCAGTAGCGGACAACGTTCCAACAGCAGTTCTTTCTGACAATCTGATCCCAGTTGGGTATCGAGCGGGGCCTTCGGGTATTCGCGCGGGCCCGTTGCCTTGGGCGTTCAACATCGAACGCACTTCAGGCAGCGGGCCTTTTTTTACGCCCAGCGGCATTCTTTTTCGCGGACGCGTTGCCATGGACCGAGCCTATCCCGCCTTGCGGCAGATGTTCACGGACATCCGCAACCTGTGGTTCGAAAAGATGGGGCGCGAGCTGCGAGACTTCTCCATCGAGCTCTCGGACTTTCTCTACGGCCTTAGGAACCATCCGACGGAGAAGTGGCACGAACGGTTTCACGCGTTCGCGGCCGGCAGCGGTTTCAGGGGCGTTATATGACGCCTGAGAGCGAGGAGTCGCTGCTGGCCTACATCAGCCGCTGGGCGGCGCTGGAGATGACGGATAACGCCGCGGAAATGCCGGAAATCGAGCTGGATCCGAACGCGTTCGAAGTGACGGAAGCCGATAGGGCACGCGCGCGAGAGGGACTTCCCTGGTGGTACGCCAAGCCGTTCGAACTGGGTGACGGTTGGTGGGAGGAGAAGTTCGAGGAACTTGCCAAAGTGGCGGGCGACAAGATGCTCGCCACCTGTCGCGAGCTTCAAATGCTCGGTTCACTGGCTCGCAACGTTGATCAACTGCCGGACGATGGGATCGATGTCTTGCAGCAGCATGTCGATCGAGTGAACGCGGCGCACGACGAGTACGTTCAAGCACTGATCGACATCGATCGCCAATACCTCAGTTATGTCAAATCGCATTTGTGGGTTGGCTGGCTGGTTTCGAGGCAGATCGAGAAGCTCGCGGGCAAGCTTCCGCCGCGATTGTTCGATTTGCCATCCTCGAAGTTGAAGGTCCTCGCCCGGGGGCGCGCTGAACTCGACCACGCGCTCGGCAAGGTAGTGAAGCGAGTCGAAACCGCTTATGAAGTTGCCGTGTGGACGGATCGAGCGATCACGGCGATTGAGATCGCCACGGGAATCATTGGCGGCATCAAGGTCATCGCAAAGGAGGTGGTTGAGAAGGGAATCGTCATCGCCGCGAAGCTGGCGGCTAAACGAGCCGCCAAGCAAGTGGCGATCGAGGGCGCGGCGTACATCGCCGCCAACTACGTGATGCCGCAGGTGGTTGCCACCACGGGCATCCGGGTCGACCTGGTTTTTTCCGGCGTGATGGTCGTACACGGGATCGGTGAGCTGAAGAAGCTGCGATCCGCGCGAAACCAGCGCTTGGGGTTCGCAGAAACGCCTACGGGATCTGGCGGGTCCATTCCGGAGAAGAAGTCGGATTTGGCTCCCGAGGCGAAATCTCCGACTCCCAAGGCTGCTGAGCCTACCCCTATTAGCATCACTCCTGGCAGCCCGGCAGTCTCAAACAACTACAGGCGAGTATTCTTTGATGCCCACCCGGACCTCAAGGGTAAAGTGGTAGTACACCATGCGATCGAGCAGAATGTGTTGGACAATTATCCGGGACTGTTCACAGCGGATGAACTGCACTCGTTGGCGAATCTTCGCGGCATACCAAAGTCGAATAATCCTAAATTGCATCTTAGCCGCATCCGCCGAGAATGGAACGCATTTTACCGTGCGTTTCCGAATGCGACACGCGACGAGATCATTGCAAAGGTGGCTGAAATTGATCGTCGATTCGGCAGCCAGTTCAATCCTCAGCGATAGGAGAAGTATGCGGTGTACTACAACCTAGAACCTGAAGTCGCTGGACATCTTAGCGGTGAAAGCATCCGCGCATTGTCAAATGGCTCTCATTTGGTGGAGCTGCACTACGTGATGGATGGCTGGCTCGGCGATGATTTGATCGAGTCGTTTCCGTGCTTTATTCTCTCCAACCGTGTTCGTGTAGAGTTGGATCGCGCCAACTTCTCAGGATATGAGTTCGGTGATGCTCGCGTCACAACGTCTGAGCTCTTTCAGGAATTGCATTCCGAAGTCGAGTTGCCTGCTTTTTCTTGGCTCAAGGTCACTGGGCAACCGGGAATTGATGACTTCGGGATCGCTAAAGATCGGCGGATAGTGGTTTCCGAGCGCGCACTGGCTGTGATCAGAGAGGCTGGACAGCTTTCGGACTGTCTGATTGAGCCGTACGACGAGAAGGAGCAGGGGTGAGGAGACAGGTGGCGGCGATGGCCATCGGCGGAGATCTGCGCCAACGGCTTGAAATGGGTGCGTTCCAATTGTTCGGTCGAGCGGGCGGAACTACCAATAATCGTTCTGACCTCTGATCCCTAATTGCTTATAAGAGCTACCAAGGATGAGAATCGAGGACGCCAGACGTCGGTATGTCGCTCTCTACTGCGAGGATCCTACGGATCCCGGCACTTTAGAGGAGATCGAATCCTCCTTGCAGATAACGTTGCCAACTGATCTCAAGGAGATTGCGCATTTCTATGGTGGTGGAATTCTTGGTGGGATTGATCACACCACTATCGAGGCGAGGGGGCCGGGAGGTGGGATCGTCGATGTGACCGAGGCATTTCGGGCCGGGATCGGCCTGCCTAATCGTGTTGTTGTGTTAGCCGATCACTCGGAGAGCGTAATTGTTCTGGATGTCGATTCAGGGGCGATTACATGGCTCGACTCAGTTGAGGTGGAGAGCTTGGTGGATGGTCGGCCACTTGTTGGCTGGAAGAAGTCATGGGCGAGTTACTCGGAATTCTTTGAGTACATGCTTGACGAGGAAGAACGAGAACGATCGGAGCGCGGCTGATGGAACAGTTATGGCTGACGAACCGTGGGTACTCCAGCCCCAGCCCGCGCAACGTAAAGCCGAGCCCATTCGGCTGCTGCTCCATTCACTGGGCGCTGCCGCAGGTATAGTCCCGCTGCGTCGTTCAAGCAGCGCCGACCCCGTCTTACTTGGCAAGGACGTGGTAAATTGGCCAGCTTCAATGTCGCGATCCGCGAAAATGAGCAAGACCATATGAGTACCGTCGACGACCTGCGCAACCGCTACGCTCAGCTTTGCGCGAATGATCCAGCAAGAGACGGAGCTGTCAACGACATCGAGTCTGCTCTTGATATTGAATTGCCGCAGAATGTGTGGGCGATATCGAGGTTCTTTGGCGGTGATTTGTTGGGTGGCAAAAGCCACTATCGATTTGACGTGTCGGGACCACCGACGAACGTCACCGAGGAAACTCTACGACTGCGGAAGGCTATCGGACTGCCGAAACAGTACGTCGTACTTGCTGAACCGCCAGAGAGCCAAATCCTACTTGACACCGAGGACGGTGGCGTATTTTGGCTAGGCTCGCACGACGTGTACAATCTCGCCAGCGCCAAGCCGCTGACCGGTTCGCCCACGAGATGGCAAGACGACTTGGATTTCTTCTCTTACTTGTTGGATGAAGAAGTCGAGGAGCGGAACTGGTCGAATGAGTAAATCGCACGCGGCGAATCGTCCACAGAAAGAGCAAGTGAGTCGGAACTTGTTGATGAAGAAGCAAAGGATAGGTGAGCGATGGCTGTGACAGGCCAGTTCCCGGGGAAAGTATTCCCCGGGCTTTAGATGAATAGAGCGCGGCAGTGTGAGCGCTACTTCTTCTTCACGCCGAGCTCTTCGAGCTGGGCGGCAATTTCGGCTGCCGCGTCCTTCGTGTTCACCATCTTGTCGATCGCTTGGATCGTGCCGTCCGGACCGATGTAGAACGTCCAGCGCTCAGGCACCTGGCGGCCTTCGTGCACCACGCCGTAAGCTTCGGCCGTCTTCTTGCCCGGGTCGCTGAGGATCGGATAGTCGAGCGAGAGCGATTCAGCGAACTTGGTGTTCGTGGCGTGGTCGTCCGTGCTGGCGGTGAAGTAAACCACGTCGTAGGCCTTGATCGCTTTGCCGTTCTCCTTCATGTTCTTGCACTCGGCCGTGCAGCCGCCGGTGAACGCCTTCGGGAACCAGGCGATGACGACCGTCTTGCCGGCGAGATCTTTCAGCGAGTGTTCCTTGCCGTCGGAACCTTGCAGCTTAAAGTCGGGAGCTTTATCGCCGACTTCGGGAGCGGCTTGTGCGAACGAGGCGGAGAGCAGCAGGGCGGCAAGTGCGAGGGTGGGTTTCATGTGGGTGGTCCTGTTTCGGGTGGTTGGTTTGTCGGATTGACGACAAAGTATTATCGCGGTCAGTCAATGAGCGGGCGAGTATCCCTCGGCAGGGTACCCTCGCTAGCGCGTCGGGCTAAGATGTAACACCTCACTTACGCTTCAGGTTGTGAAGAAGGAAGTTACGTCGTGGCGCCGCAGTAGCGGGCGATTTCGGGTGGTTGGTAGATGACTTTTAATTCCGGAGTGGGCAGTCGCTTGTGGCCGCCCACTTTGCTGTCCAGGCAGCGGTCGAGGATCCCGCACGTGATTTGCGTGCGCTCGGCTGGGTAGGGGGCGACGCCCGTGGTGATCATCTCTTCGATGCCGTGCACCAGGCAGGACGAGTAAGCCACATTCGGCAGCACCGGAAGCAGGAACTGCGTGGAGATGATCGCTGGCCCCGCCGCCGTATCACTGTCACGCAGCTTGCAGGCGAAGTTGTAATCCTGCACCGCGCCGTTGAGCATCAGGAGCGTTGCCCGGAGGCCATCGTTGTACTCGATGAAGTACGCGGCGGGCTGCTTGACACGCGTTTCCAGTTCGCCGCTGCGGGTCCAATCCTGCGGGCGGCCGTCTTCCATGCCGATTCCACTGCGCGACGTGCTGCGCGAGAGGGCCGCTTCTAACAAGCGGCGCGACCAGCGGCCGTCGGCGCCGGCCTTCCAGACTTCGGGTCCTTCGATGAGCTGCACGGCGCGAACGCCCGTTTCGCCCCCTTTGCGACGTTCGAGCATCGACTGCATCGCTTCAAGGGCGTGATAGTCCATCGGATCGGAACCGCCGACGCCCACCATCAGGGCTTCTTCGATCCGCGCGCCGAGCGGCACTTCCACCGGCGGCAGCCGCCAGGTGACCGGCAGGCTGGAGCCGGCCAGGAGCGGAAAGCCGAGCCGTTTGCTGTCGGCCACCATCTTGCTGGCTTTCTCAAAGCTGTACGAGAGATGCTTGTCGTTGAAGATCGGCACGCTGCGGCCGTCGGCCTCGAACACTTTGACGCACTGCTCGAAGAACTCGTAGCGCGGATATAGGATCTGACCTTTCTCGTTGACCGGATAGTCGCCGTGCTCGCCGATGATCACGATGCCATCGACGGCGAGCTTGTCGCCGCCGCAGCGGAGGGCTTTGGCGATGGTCGGATAGACTTTGAATCCAAACTCTTTCGCGCGGAGTTCGCTCTGATCTTCGGCCGGCTTCTGATCGGCGTAGACGGCCACGACGTCGATGGGCGGATTGTGCCAGCGACCTTCCCAGGGATAGCCGACCAGGAAGCGATCGCCCATGTGCTGGGCATGCGAAAGGTACTTCCACAACGTGGTGATGATGGCGATGCGTTTGCGAGGGACCTGTTCGCCGGCATTCTTGGTTGGTTCGCTCATGGTGATTAGCTCCGGCGGAAGGTCGATTCGGGGTTCGGCTGGTAAGCGATCACGAGGTGCGGGGTGTCGAGCAACTTGCCGTTTTGGAAGAGCGATTCGACGCCGGCAGTCACCAGGCCCGAGGTGAGCAGCGTGCGTTCGAGCGGTTGCACGGGGCGGCCGGTGTGGATGAACTTTTCGATCTGCCAGGAGAGGGCGTCGAAGTTGTGCGGCTGGGTCGTGCCTCCTCCGCCGAGATAGAACTGCGTGGAGAGCGGGTCGCGCTGACCCTTGATCCGGGCGGCGGCCGTGATGTCGCCGACCAGGCCATTGAGCAACAGCATAGTACTCTTGAGTCCGTCTGCGTGCTCGAAACGATAGGCGATCGGATCCTTCACCATCCGGCGCATGTCGGCCGGAGTGGGGTAGACGTGGTTGAAGCCTTCGCGCGCCGGAGCGAGCTCGTGGCTGCGGCAGAGGCAGGCCTCGAACAGTTCGCCGTCGAGCCCGCCGCTGTTCCAGTCGCTGGTTTCCAGCAGTTTCCAGACGGCGTCGCCGCGGAGGGCTTGCAAACGCACGACCCCGGACTCGCCCCCTTTGCGGCGTTCGACGAGGGCCTGCATCGCTTCGAGGGAGTGGAAATCATAGCTGTCGGGATTGCCAACGCCGACCGAGACGATCTCAGTCACTTCGGCGCCGAGCGGCATCTCGACCGAGGGCAGCCGCCAGGTGATTGGCACGCTCGAACCAGCGGCCAGCGGAAACTGCAACTCGCGGGCCGTGTCGACCATCTTCTTCGAGAGGTCCCAGCTCCAGGAGAGGTGCTTGTCGTTGAAGACCGGCACGCCGCGGCCACTGTCGCGAAAGACCTTCACGGTCTGTTCGAAGAACTCATAACGCGGGTAGAGCGTCTGGCCTTTTTCATTGACCGGATAGTTGCCGTGCTCGCCGATGATGATCACTCCGTCAACGGCGAGCTTGTCGCCGCCGAGGCAGAGCGCTTCGCGAATCGAAGGGTAGAGCGTGAGCTCGAATCGCGCGTCGCGTTCGCGGCTCAGGTCGCCTTCGGGCTGCTGGTCGATGTACAGCGAAACCAGATCGACGTTCGGCCGGTAGTGGGCGCCTTCCCAACCGTAACCTTCGAGGAAGCGGTCGACGATCACCTCGACGTGCGAGTTGCGGCGGAACTCGGTGCCGAGGGCGGCGATCTTGGGGCGCGTCGTCCTTTTCGGCGCGGGATCGGCAGCGCTGCTGATCGACGGCACGGCGGCAAGTGCGAGTGCCGTGGCGGGCGCGGCGGCGAGCAGATGGCGGCGAGTGAGTTTCAGGTTCGGTGGGTTGTCGGTGCGATTCATGGTGTGACTCCGGGGTGAGGGAGAATCGCGGAAGGATGGATGGCGGGAGGACCGTCGGCAGGTTTAGTTGGTGGGCTTCCTCGCTCACGCTTCGGGTTGAGATTGTAAAGGTTCAATTCCAGCCGCGGCCGGACCAATTGACGACGCGCTGAAGGAGGTTGATCGCGTCGGTGGCAAAGGCGGCGAGCAGTGTTTCGCCTTTCACCGCGGTGGCGGCCGAGGGATCGCCCACGTGGCCTGCGGCGCTGCGGTCCTTGGTGGTCCAGGCGCGCATGGCCGGTTCGCAGGCGTGGCGCGGATCAACGACTTGGGTGTTCTTGTAGTCACCAACCAGGTGCGGGGCGAGCGCGAGCATCATCGAAGTCTCCCATTCGCAGGCGTGCTGCATGGCCTGCTGCTGGATCGAGGCGTCGAGCTCGTTGGGGCGTGTGCCGAGGGCCCAGTACGGCGCGAAGAGCAGGAGCAGGTCGTCCTCGTCGCGGTGCCGCTGGCGGACTTCGAACAGCGCGTGCTGGCCCGGGACGTTGTTGCCGCCGTGGCCGTTGATGATCACGATCCGGCGGAAGCCGTGCCGGAGGAAGTTCTCGACCATGTCGCCCACCAGGTCGATATACGTGCGTGGGCCGGCGGACATCGTGCCGGCGAAGTCGAGATGATGCGCGGAGTTGCCCAGCCACATGACGGGCGTGAGCACGATCTTGTCGGCCAGCGCGGCTTCGGCCCGGCGGGTGACTTCGCCCACCAGCATGCTGTCGGTGAACAGCGGCAGATGATGGCCATGCTGCTCGAGCGCGGCGGTGGGAATCACGATCGGCACGTCGGGCGACAGGGCGGTCACCTGTGGCCAGGTCATCTCGGCGAGTTTCATGCTTGGTGGTGGGAGTTCATGACTAACCGCAGAGGGCGCGGAGGGTCGCAGAGGGAAGTCAGAGGTAGGGGAATGTTTTACGGAGCGGCGATGCAGTACAGGTGCTTGCGGCCGCGGAGGAAAATCTCGGGGCCAACGATGGCGGCCGAGGCGTCGAAGCGGTCGTCGAGCGTGTTGGTGAACAGCAGCTTCACTTCCTTCTTATCGCCCGACTCGTCGAACTTGCCGGTCTCGAACACGACGGTGTTGCCTTCGCGGCTGGTGACGTAAATGTGGCCGGCGGCTTCGACCGGCGAGGCATAGATGTTGGCGATGCCTTCGAGCCGTTGCTTTTCGACGACCGGTTCGCCGGTGGCGGCGTTATAGCAGGAGAGGATACCCTTGTTGCCGGCCGTGAAGTACAGCAGGTCGCCGACCAATAGCGGCGAAGGGACGTAGGGCGTGCCGATCTTGCGCGACTTCCAGGCGACCTTGGTTTCGTCTTCGGTAATGTCGCCGGTGCTGTTGAGCGGAATCGCGTAAAGCGTGTTCGTGATGAAGCCGGTCATGGCGAACACGCGCGTGCCGTCGCTGACCGGCGTAGGAATGGCGCTGGGACCTTGTCCGCCGCAGGCCCAGATCAGTTCGCCCGTGGCCAGGTCGTAGCTGCGCACGCGGGTCGAGCCGTGCAGGATGACCTGCACGTGGCCGGCCGCGTCGAGTACGAGTGGCGTGGCCCAGGTGGTGGTCTCTTCGCGGTCGATCTTCCAGCGAGTTTCGCCGGTGGCCGCGTCGAGGCAGATCAGAAACGAACCGCCTTGATGGTCCCAGTTGACGATCACGTTGTCGCCATAGATGACGGGCGAGGCGCCTTCGCCGAAGGAATTGAACGTCCACATCCGGCCGAGGTCGCGCTTCCAGAGCAGCTTGCCTTCGAGGTCGTAGCAGTAGACGCCGAAGGAGCCGAAGCTGACATAGAGCCGCTGGCCGTCCGTACTGGGCGAGGCGGAAGAGTAGCTGCCGTCGGGGTGATGACCTTCGTGCGGAACGGCTTCGTTGGCCACATGCCGCCAGATCTCTTTACCGGTTGCGCGGTCGTAGCAGAGGGTGACGAACTCGAAGATGTTCTTGGGCGCTTCGCCGCTGGTGCGGAAGCCGCGTTTGCCCTTGGCGGGTTCGGCGCTGGTGGCGGCGAACTCAGCCGGCGGCGGAGCGGGCTCACCCTCGCGGTCGGTTTTGATCGCCGAGGTCACGAAAACCTTATCGCCCCACACAATCGGCGTGGCGGTGCTGTCGCCGGGGACTTCAATCTTCCATTTGACGTTCTTCTCCTCGCTCCACTCGGTGGGTGGATTTCCCTTGGGGGCGACGCCGGTCATCTCGGGCCCGCGCCACTGCGGCCAGTTGTTCAGCGCGGCCGGCGTGGTCAGTTGGGCGAAGGCCGAGGACGCGGAGAGCATCATTGCGAGCACAAGGAACATCACGCTGCGGCGCATGGGTGGGTCCTTAGGAAGGTCTAGTGTGGGTGGCCATCAGCGTACCATGCCCAAGCAGCGGATGCCAAACTGGCCCAGGGGGAAGGGATTAACCACAGAGATCGCGGAGGTACGCAGAGGGAGGGCAGAGGAGAGCATCGAAAAGGGGAAGGGGGAAGGCAGAACCAGAGATGGACACTATGAACACAGATGAAGAGGAAGAAGGAACAGGAGAACGCGCTTCGCGGCGCTGCTCCAACCAGTTGGTGTTCATCGGTGTTTATCTGTGGTTCTCTTTTTCCTTGGCCTCTGCCTACATCCGCGTTCGCTGCGGTCCATTCTCTTCGGATTATTTCAGCGACTGCAAGAAGGCAATCAAGTCGGCGAGCTCTTCCCGGCTGAGCTGGGCTTCCATCCCTTCGGGCATGATCGAGACGGGGCTCTGCGAGAGCGCTTCGAGCTCGTCGCGCGAGATGCGGGTTTCTACCCGGTCGGTCGAGAAGAGGTAGACCGCGTCGGGCGTTTCGCGGGTGATGATGCCGGTGTACGTCTCGCCGCTGGCGGTGGCCGCGATAAAGGCTTCGTAGCCGCGAGCGAAGCTGGCGCTGGGGACGACGATGGCTTCCAAGAGGTCGCGGCCATTGCGGATGGCGCCGATCTTCGAGAGGTCGGGACCGATGCGACCACCTTGTCCTTGCACGGCGTGGCACGTGGCGCAGATCGCTTTCTTGTTGCCGAAGAACAGGTCGCGGCCGCGCTGGATCTCACCGCCTGCGAGCACGCCCGTGAGTGCGGCGAGCTTGACTTGCTGCCTGGCCGTGTCGACGGTGAGCGTGTCGTAGAGCGGCTTGGCGGTTTGCTTGAGTTCGTCGGGATAGGACGTGAGCACGGTGGTGAGCAGTTCGGGGCGTACGCTGCGGAGGCCGGGTGACTGCTGGAGAGCGGAGATCAGCTTCTGGCCAATCTGCGGATCAGAGTTGTTTTCGAACGCCAGAACGAGCCGCGGGAGTTCGAGCACGCCGGCCGTCGATACCAGTTTGGTCAGCCCAATAAGTTGCTCGTTGCTAAGCGAGGATTTCCCGAGGGCTTCGGCCGCGTCCAGTCGTTCAAGCGGCGGATGCTCGGCCTTTAGACTGTCGGTGAGGAACGCGAACATCGCGGGCTCGACATGATCGAGCCGGGCGGCGACGGTGGCCGCGGCCTGGACGCGCTGCTGCGCCGGGCGGTTGGCGTCGTTCACAATCGCGAGCAGCGCCGGGTCGAACGCCGAGATGGCGACGTCGGGGAGCGAGTTGGTTGCGCCCGGATAAAACTCGGTGACGAGTCCTGGGGAGTGACCGGCGGAAGAACTGCTGGACGGGTGAGCGAGAGCGCTGGCGGGAATCACTTCGCGCTTGCTGCCCGGTGGCTGCCACGACAGGATGCAGCCGGCGCCGCCCCCTTCTTCGATGAAATCCAGCACCAGCAGGTGATCTCCCGCGGTGAGTTCAGTCCGGCCGCTGCGCTCGCGCATGCCGTGCGAACCACCGTTGTCGACGACGAGCCGGCCATCGATGAACAGTTGGGAGCCGTCGTCCGAGTTGGTGCTGAACTCGTACGTGCCGGCGTTGGGACAGTGCACGATGCCTCGCCAGCGAACGGAGAACTCACCGGAAAGATTGCCGTCGGCAAAATTGCCCGTGGTCTCAGGATAGTTGACTTGCGGGTCGATCCGCACGAGCGCCGGGCGGCCGCCTTGCGGCAGCGAGCGGATCGTGGCGATGGCCTGTGACGCGACGAGGGTATCGGAGTCGGCCAGCGCGGTCTGTAGGGCCCTGACCCAAGCGGGGGACAAACGGCGCGGGGCGGCCTCGGCGATCGACTCGAGCAGGAGTAAACGCGTGTCGCGCGGCGTGGAAGTGGCGGCGAGCGCTGTGGCGATCACTTCTTGGATCGACTCGTTGCCGGCGAAGGCCAGCAGTTGCTGCCGGAGCGCGGTTCGCTCTGCGACCGGAAGATCGCTGCGGGTGAGCTGCTGCTGAAAATAGGGTCGCGTGTCATCGGCCCATTCCGGATGATGCGCGATGACCCACAGCGCGGCCTCGCGAAGTGCGGGCTCTTTGGGATCGAGAAGTGCCAGCACACGATCGGACGTGAGATGTTTGCCGGACATCTGATCGAGAGCAATCATGGCTCCACGCCGCGTGGCGGGGCTTTCGGCAGTCAGGCCGGCGGTGGTTGGTTCAGCGGCGTTAATTGTGATGAGCGCGAAAATCGTGGCGTGTTCGAGGAAGCGATCGACCGGCGAAGCAAGCGCCGTGAGCAGGGCGGGTACGCTGGCGGGATTGCCAATGCGGCCGAGCGCGGTGGCGGCTTCGCGGCGGACGGGTGCTTCGCCCGTTTGTGCGAGTTGTTCGAGAGCCGCCCGCGCGGCGGGATCGCGGTGCAGTCCGGCGGCTCGGGCGGCGGCCTGGCGGACGCTGGCGTGTTGTTCAGCGAGAGCCTTGCGAATGGGCTCACGCGCCGAGGCATCGTCGATGCGGCACAGTGTCCAGACGGCAGCACAGCGGGCGTCGATGTCGGTCGAGTCCTGCAGGAGCTGCGCGAGCGAAGGGACGGACTCGGCGCCACGCCTGGCGAGCTCGGCCTGAGCGCGATCGACGAGGGCGCACCGCGAGTCGCTCAAGAGGTCGCACAGCGCCTCGGGGGCGAGCACCTGGCAATCGATCGCCAGGCCGCGTGGGTCTTTGGGCGGTTTCGCGTCTTTGCGGCGCACGCGGTAGATCGCGCCCAGCACTTCGGGCTTGGCAACTTGTGAAGTGGGGCAGCCGATGCGAAACCAACCGCCGGTGTCGATGACCAGCAAGCTGCCGTCGGCGTCTTGCAGGACATCGGTCGGATGGAAGTCGGAGTCGCTCGAGACCAGGAAGTCTTCGTTGTGGCAGGTGAACGTCGCGCCACTCGCGACGATGTTGTGCCGCATGATCTTGTGCATGTTGAAGAGCGCGGAGAAGAGCTGGCCGCGCGAGGCTTCGCCCAACGCGTCGCCGCGGCAGATCGTCAGGTCGCTTGAAGCGGCAAAGCCCAGGTGCGTGAGCGGCGGCAAGAGTTCGCCCGTGCGCTTGTGTTCGTTGAGGATCCGATCGCGCACAGGGTACTCCGCGCCGTCGATGCAGTGGACGAGCGCATCGCGCAGTTCGGCGCCCATCCAGTTCGGCGCGAGGTAGGTACCGCTGGAGAAGGTGTCCCCCTCGCGCGTGAACGCGACGCCGACGGCGTTGCCTTGCGAGCCGGAGAGAACTTCGAGCTCCGAGCCGTCGGGCTTGCAGCGAAGAATGAGCGGCGCAGTCCCCTTGTGCACGACGGGGCCGCCAGGGCGGCGAATCTCGTGCGGAAAGCGGCCGGCGCACCAATAGAGCCGGCCATCGGGGCCGAGGCTGCCGCCGTGCATGTCGTCGGCCACGCCGGTGTTGGCGAAACCGGTGACGAGTTCTTCGCGCTGATCGCAGCGGCCGTCACCATCGGTGTCGGTAAGTTTCCAGAAGCTGGGGGGCGACGAACAGTAGATCGCGCCGTCGTGCCAGACGATGCCTTGCGGGAAGAGCATCTTGTCGGCGAAGACGCTGCTACGGTCGAACGCGCCGTCGCCGTCGGTGTCTTCGAGGATGCGAATCGTGTGCGGCGGGTTCTTGGCGAGCTCCGCTCCGCGGAGGTTCACGCCGGCGGAGTCGCACACATAGAGCCGGCCTTGATCGTCGAACGCGGCGAGCATGGGGCGTTCGATAAGCGGTTGCCCCGCGGCGAGCGTGACTTCGAAACCTTCGGGGACGGTAATCGCGGCGAGGCCGGTCGCGGTGCTGACGTTTGGGGTGGGCGTGGCGTCGTCGGCCGCGGCGAGTGGGAGGCCGGTGAGCGACAAGTAGATCGCGGCGAGAGCGAGCAGGGCGACGGGCGAGCGCATGGTGAAATCATCCAAAAGCGGCGGCGACAATGTCGGGGATGATTGTAATCGAAGCGGGTGTGAGACGCATGTTGGCGTGATGGCGGGCAGGAAGGGCCGGGCGCCCCTGACAACTTGCTTGTCAGGGAACCTGGTGGCACAAACAGGGATCAGGTAAAGCGTTGAACGAAACCACGCCTTTCCCCTGGGAACGCTGTGCTGGATCCCTTCTGTGCTTCGCACACCGACAACAAGTTGTCGCTGCCACCCGATTCAGAACAGCTGCCGGATGGGGCGGCCTTCGCTGATGGCGAGCGGGCGGCCGAGCGGGTCGTGCATCAGCGTGTCGGGCGTGAGACCGAACGTGTGATAGACGGAGGCCACGACGTCGGCGGGGCTGACGGGCGTATCGCTCGGGTAGGCGCAGATCGAGTCCGACGCGCCGACAATGTTTCCGCCGCGCACTCCGCCGCCGGCCAGCAGCACGCTCGAACAATAGCCCCAGTGATCGCGGCCTCCGTCAGCGTTCACCTTGGGCGTGCGGCCGAACTCACCCATCGTGACGACGAGCGTGTCGTCGAGCAGGCCGCGCTGGCGGAGGTCAACGAGCAGGGCGGAGAGCCCTTGATCCAAGAGCGGCAGCAGTTCGTCCTTGAGCGCGGGGAAGTTTTCCTTGTGCGTGTCCCAGCCGTCGCACCTGGTCATGTGGTTGAAGTGCACGCCGACGAACGAGACGCCATGTTCGACGAGCCTGCGCGCCAGCAACATGCTCTGACCGAAACGATGCCGGCCGTAAGCGTCGTGTGTCTGCGCACTTTCGCGCTCGAGGGCGAACATCGCTTCGGAGGCGGTGACCAGTCCGGCGGCCGACTGGCGGAAAGCCTGGTAGTCGTGCATCGCGGCGCTGCGCGCGGCATGGCCGTCGAGCACGGCGAGCAATTGTTGGCGGCGCTCGAAGCGCTCGCCGCGGGTGTGCTCAGGCAGCGACAGGCCTTGCGGCGCGATCGTGGGATCGTCGTTGATGGCCAGCGGATCGTACGCAGCACCGAGCAGCCCTGCTCGGCCGCCACCGGAGACGGGCGTCTGCAGCTTGCGGACCTGCACCTCGGGAATCGCGACGTAGCCCGGCACTCCTTGGCGTGCGTGCTTGAACTTACTGATCACGGCGCCGAGGTGCGGATCGTCGGAGCGCGACGGCGGGAGGACCGTGTTCGCACCCAGCGGGACGCGCGACTCGCGGCCCGTCAGCGTCGTGTAGATCATGAACGGATGATCGTTGTTCGGATACGTGACGCTGTTGAGCAGGGCGAGATCGCCGGCCTGGGCAGCGAGCTTCGGCAGGTGCTCGCAGAACCGCATCCCCGCCACGAGCGAAGTGATGGACTTGAACGGCCCACGGATCTCGGCGGGAGCGTCCGGCTTCATGTCCCACATGTCGATCTGCGGCGGACCGCCGAGCAGATAGACGAGGATGCAATGCTTAGCGCGGCCGAAGCCGGGGGCGGTGCCGGAGTTTGTCGCGGCGAGTGATGCATGCGGCCTGGCGAGGCCGGCGAGGAACGTGGCGGTCCCGGCTTGGAGGAGGGTGCGGCGGGTCAAACTTGCGGCAGGACGTTGCATGCAGCGATTGTACCGGCCGTCGGTAAAAGGCGAAACAATCCGGCCTAGTCTCTGCCGATTGCTTGCGGTTGGATTCGCGGGGCGGCTGGCGGAACGGTCTTATCCACCGGCTTACGCCCCAGCGTCATTGCTCGCCGCATCGTCCACTGCGTGGCTTCGTCGAAGGTGTCGTAGAACTCGGCGACGCCGGCCTGACGCGAGGCGACGAGCTGGCCGCCGCGGACGATGAGCGCGTTGCGATGCGTGGCCGGGATACGCGTGCCCGGGGTGATAACGCCGAAGAGGTTGATGGGATCGGCCGCGGAGACCACGGTCCAGTCTTGCGGCTGCCCATCTTCCAGCTCGCGTCGCGCTTCACGCAGGGCGTCGACTGCTGAGGGGAGGGCATACTGCTCGCCGGCGACTCCGCTGACGAAGCGTCCGCCGCGCACTTCGCCGCGCAGTTCCAGCAGCCGCAGCACGGGCAAGAGATCCTGCCACCGCGGTGCGTTCACTTCGCGGATCAAAACGTCGCGGAAAAGGACGCCCCAGCGTTTGAGGAGCTGGCGCGCCCAGGCTTCGAGGTAAGCTTCGCGCGTGGCGGCCGAAAGTGGACCGGGAAACAATGACCAGCGGCCGACCGGCGTCGTGGCGGTGTGCACCGGGCGGCGCGACTTCTGGCGCGCGCGGCTGGCCGATTTGCGTTCGTCGACGATCTTGCGGACGGCGGCGAACGTGTCGGAAGTAACGAGTCCGGCGGCCGAAAGCTCGCGGAGCGTTTCTTCAAGCTGCGAGGGAAGCGTGCCAGAGATGACCTTGAGCTCGCCAAAGAAGAGCGCGCCGTGGGCCTTGAGCGCGGCGAGTACTGCTTCGGCCGTCGAGCGAAGCGGCACAGGCGCGGCTTCGTGTTCGCTGGTGAGCAGGCCGGAGAGCTCTTCGCGCAGCAGCAGCGAAAGCGGCATCGTGCGGGTGAGCGCGGCCATGCTGGGGCGTTCGTCCTCTTCGCGTCGCGGCGGGTTGAGCCGGCCCCAAACGGCTTCGCCCGACATGAAGAGCTGATCGAGCCACTGCGGATCGTACTCGCTGACGCGCGGGGCCAGGATGCGATGTTCCCATGCGCCGGCCGGAAGCTCGAAACCTTGCAACTGGCCGATCGCTTCGCGCACTCCGACCGCGCCACCCCACTGATTCTCGGACGTAAGGTGATGGAACTTCGTCAGGAAGTGCAGGTAGTGGCGCGGTTCGACGGCTTGAATCTGCTGCCGCAGGCCGGTGAGCGTGAGGCGATGGATGCGAGCCAGCAGGCGGCGGTCGCACCAGCCGACGGGCGGAGTGTCGGCAGAAGTTGCCGGTTCGATGAAGTTGCCGCGCAGCGCCGAGCCGCGCCCTTCGAGAGCTTCGAGCGAGGCGAACACGAGCCCTTCGTCGAGACCCAAGTACTCGGCCAGCTCGGCGGCGGTGGTGGGACCGGTGTGCTCGACGCGACCTTTCACGAGTGCAACGGCGGCGTCCGCGCTCGTGACTTCGCGTTCGAGCTTTTCCGGCAGCACGACCGGGGGATCGCAGGTCGCTTCGGGAAAGGCGGCGCGGAGGACGGGCCAGTTTTCGGAGGTGGTCCAGAAAGTTCGCGCCCCACCGGGAGTGATGGCGACGACTTTTGAGGCCCGCTTCGACTTGGCGAGCGCGGCTAGCCACGGCTGCCAGGCAGCGGCTTCGCTGGCGTTGATGGTGACCAGACTGGTCAGAGCGTCGTGCAGTTCGTCAGCGCTGCGGACGAGCGGCCAGGCTTCGGCGCGGACTTGAGAGACGGCCGCCGAGTCGAGCTTGGCCAGGTCGCGCATGTCGTCCGGCGAAAGCGTGCGGCGGGTTTGCACCGCGCGCACCCGGCGCTCTTCCAGCGGCGCGCCGTCAAGGAAGGCATACGGCGCGGCGTTCAATAGCTCATAGCTGAAAGGGGAAGGCTCGCGCGTATCGCGGCCGACGAACGTGATCTGGCCATCGCGCACCCGGCCCATGACGTCGATCAGGGCATTGATATCCATTGCCTCGGTCAGGCAGTCGTGCATCGTCTGGCGGACGAGCGGGTGGTCGGGAATCTCGACATCGCCGTGATGGTTTTCGAGACAGCCGACCGTTTCGGGAAACACGGACGCAAGCAGATCGTCGCTGCGGAAGCGGAGCATGTGCGGCGGAACGCGCTTGCCGCCTTGCTGCCGAAGCACGGCGAGCGATCGGGTGAGATTCCACCGCCAGCGGACCTGGAACATCGGGACCGCGAGCAGGGCCTGCTCGAGCAGGTACTTGACGTTCTCGGCGTTGAGCATCTTGAACAGGGCTTCGATCGGCACGCTGTGCTGGGGGCCAAGCGAGAGAACGATGCCGTCGTCGTCGGCCGCGGCTTGCAGCTCGAAGTCGAAGCTGCGGCAGAATCGCTTCCGCAGCGAAAGACCCCAGGCGCGATTGACCCGGGCGCCGAGCGGGGCGTGAATGACGAGCTGCATTCCGCCCGACTCGTCGAAGAAGCGTTCAAACAGGATCTGCTGGCCGGTGGGCACCATGCCGACCGCGGCGATTTGGGTTTCGACATACGCCTTCGCTTGCTGGGCGGCCCACTCGCTCGCGCCGCACTCGCGCTCGATCCAGTCGGGGGCAAGTGCGGCGGCTTCGCAGTTCGTGGGCGCGGAAGTTTGCGTGAACGGAATCGCCAGATCGTGCCTGAGCTTCGAGAGCTCTTCCGATAGTTCAGGCGTCCGGCCGGGGCGTTCGCCAAGCCAGAACGGAATACTGGGCGGCGCGCCCTCGGCGTCGCGGACGCGGACTTCACCGCCACGAACGTTGAGCACGCGCCAGGACGTATTGCCCAGGAGGAACACATCGCCCGACATGCTCTCGATCGCGAAGTCTTCGTCGACGGTGCCGACGAAAGTATTGTCCGGCTCGGCCACGACGCGATACAGGGCCATCTCGGGAATGGCGCCGCCGGAAGTGAGCGCTGCGATGCGTGCACCGCGGCGAGCGCGCAGGCGGTTGTTGATCGCATCGCGATGCAGGTACGCGCCACGTTTCGAACCGCGCGCCACGCCTTCGCTCACCAGGTGCACAATCGCGTCGTGGTCTTCGCGCGAGAGATTTCGGTACGGCCAGGCGCGCCGCATCAGGTTGTAGATGTCGTCTTCGCTGGCTTCCTCGCACGAGACCTCGGCGATGATCTGCTGGGCGAGAATGTCGAGGGGCTGCTCGGGCATCACGATCGCATCGAGATGGCCCCGCCGCACGGCGCGGACCAGGGCGAACGATTCGAGTAGTTCGTCGCGCGTGAGCGGGAAGAGCCGGCCCTTGGGGATCTTGCGCAGCGAGTGGCCGGCGCGGCCGACGCGCTGCAGGAAGTTGGCGATCGAACCGGTCGAGCCAATCTGACAGACGAGGTCGATGTAGCCGATGTCGATGCCCATCTCAAGCGAGGCCGTGGCGACGATCGCCCGGAGCTCGCCGTTCTTGAGGCGGATTTCGGCCGATTGGCGGATCTCTTTCGAAAGGCTGCCGTGATGCGCGGCGACGACGGCTTCGCCGAGGATCTCGCGCAGATGGTGCGAGACGCGCTCGGCCAGTCGGCGGGTGTTGACGAAGATCAGCGTGCTGCGATGCTGGCTGACGAGCTCAACGAGGCGAGTGTAGATTTCCGCCCACTGTTCGTTCGAGCAGACGGCCGAGAGTTCGCTCTCGGGTACTTCGACGGCGATGTCCAGCTCGCGAGCGTGGCCGCCATCGATGATCGCGCAGTCGGCCTCGCCGGCTGCGCTCACTTGCTGGGCGCCGACCAGGAAGCGGGCGATGTTTTCGATGGGCCGCTGCGTGGCCGAGAGACCAATCCGCACCGGAGGCTTTTCGCAGAGCGCTGCGAGCCTCTCGAGCGTGAGCGCCAGGTGGCTGCCGCGCTTGTCGCGCACGAGGGCGTGGATTTCGTCGACGATCACGGTCTCGACGCTGCGCAAGAGTTCCCGGCTTTTGGCCGAGGTGAGCAGCAGGTACAAGGACTCCGGCGTGGTGACCAGGATGTGCGGTGGGTTGCGGAGCATCTTGGCCCGCTCGCTGGCCGGTGTGTCTCCGGTGCGAACTCCAGCGCGAATCGGAAGCGAGCCTTCACCGGTTTCCGCGAACCGCGCGCTCAGCTCGGCGAGCGGCTCTTCGAGGTTGCGATTGATGTCGTTGCTGAGCGCCTTGAGCGGCGAGACGTAGATGACGTACGTGCGGTCTTCGAGGGTTCCTTCGCGCCAGCGGCGAACCAGCCGGTCGAGACAGACCATGAACGCGCTGAGAGTTTTGCCTGAGCCGGTGGGGGCGGCGATCAGGGTGTTGCGGCCGGCGGCGATTTCGGGCCAGCCGCGCTGCTGGGGATCGGTGGGCTCGCCGAATTTGTGACGGAACCACTCGGCGACGACGGGATCGAAGAGGGTATCGACGAGCGGCGTTTCGGCGGCGAGTTCCATCCCTTCATCATACGCGTGGGTGCGGTCGCGGCGAGTCCCCGGGCTGGGTCGAAATTGTGCCCTATTTTTGACCGCAGGACGGGGAGTGGCTTGACCGGTTAGTTGGTCTGAAATTGACCTGCCGCACCTTGGCGGGCTAGCATAGAAGCGGAGGGCGAAATGCTATGGCCAGTGAATTATCTCCGGATCGAGATGCGGTCATTGAACAGCTTGTGGCTGGCGGGATCTTTCCAGACCGTCATCAGGCCCTGAATCACGCCGTGGACTTGCTGCGTGAAGAGGCCGAGACGCATGCTGCGATTCGCGAAGGGCTGGATTCTATTGAGCGCGGCGACGAAATCCCGTTCGATGAGGCAATCCGTGATCTCCGTCTGCGGTACAACATTCCAGAAGACGCATGAAGTATCGCCTCGTCTTCCAACGGCGTGCGCTCAGTGATCTTGAGCAACAATTCAACTATGTCAGAAACGGCTACCCGCTGGTTCAGTCAATTTGTTAAAGCACTAGAAAGCCTGAAGACGTTTCCGGAGCGTTACTCTCGGGTACCCGAATCGGATGTCTACGGCGTCGAGATTCGGCAGTTGTTATACGGTAAACGCGGCGGTATGCGGCGTGCGCTGTTTAAGATCGATGGTGATACTGTTCGTATCCTCTGTATCCGGCACGCGTCACGCGGGAATGCGACTCGCAACGAACTCTTCGGCGAGTAGACGATGCTTGGCCGCTTAGCGTGCTAGCGATTCACCTCCACTCACCACCTCGGCGTGCCCTTCCGGTTCGATTTTCGAGCCGTACATCCGGGCATAGACCTGGGTGAACTCTGCGCCGAAGTACATGATAATCGCGGAGTAGTAGGCCCAGAGCATAAAGATCACGAGCGAGCCGGCGGCGCCGTAGGCCGAGCCGACGGCGCTATAGCGGAAGTAAATGCTGAGGGCGGCGTTGCCGATGCCGAACAGGATGGATGTGACGAATGCCCCCAGCCAGACGTCACGCCAGGCGATCACCGCGTCGGGCAGAAAGCGGAAGACCAGAGCGAAAAGCAGCGTGAGCAGAACCAGCGTCACGGCGTAGTTGATCCAACCGGCGGCGGAGCTGGAAAACGGCAGGTAGCTTTCGAGCCAGCCCCAGGCGGCCTGCGTGGCCGAGGTGAGGATCATCAGGGCCAGAAACATCGTGCCCACGAGGACGACCAGGCCGAACGCGAGCAGTCGATTCTGCACGGCGTGCCACCAGTTGGCCGAAGGCTTGGGGCGAACTCGCCAGACTTTGTTGAGCCCCATCCGCAGTTCGCCAAAGGCGGCCGATGCCGCAAACAGGGCCACGGCCAGGGACACAAAGGTCCACCAGCCGCCACCGCCAGCATGGGTCTCGGCGATCAGCTTCTGCACGGATTGTGCCGCGTCGGGCGTCATCACAGATTGCAATTCATCCGCCACGCGGCCCTCGGCGGCATCCGAGCCATAGACCAGTCCCACCACGAGCACGGCCAGAATCAGGACCGGCGAGAGGGCGAAGACGGCGTAGTAGGCCAGCGCCGCGCTGAGCCGCATGCACTCGTCGTTCCACCAGGAGGCGACAGTTTCGGACGCGAGATTCCAGGGAGAGGCGTGCTGGCGCAAGCCGGCGCGCAAGTCGGCGGAAGTGGCAGTAGCCATCGCGAAGCCTATAGGTCGAGATTGCCGCGCGTACGAGGTCGCCGCGCCCCCGTGCGGCCCTCATACCGCCATCGTAGCGCGCACCGTGCGAGGGTCAAGCGCACGAACAACCCCCGGCCGCAACCAGCCCCCGGCCAGAGGCCGGGGCTGAGGGGTTACTTGCTCGGATCGGCGACTTTCACCAGCCGCTTACCCGTGTTGTCCCCCTGCAGCATGCCGATGAACGCCCGGGGCAGATTCTCGAACCCGTCGACAATGTCCTCGCGATACTTCAGCTTGCCCTCTTTAATCCAGCCGGCCATCTCGGCCACGGCGGGACCGAACTTCTCAAAGAACTGGAACACCAGGAAGCCTTCGACGCGGGCCTGCTTGACGATCATCGCCCACAGCCAGCGCGGGCCCATCTCGGGCTTTTCGATGTTGTACTGCGAGATCTGTCCGCAGATGGACATGCGGCCTTTGACATTCAGCAGCGGAACCACGGCGTCGGTGATCGCGCCGCCGACGTTGTCGAAGTAGACGTCGATCCCCTTGGGACAAAGCCTCTTGAGCTCCTCGACGTAGTTCTTGGTGGTCTTGTAGTTGAAGGCGCCATCGAAGCCGAGTTCGTCGATGAGGTACTTCACTTTCTCGTCCGTGCCGGCGATGCCGACCACGCGGCAACCCTTGATTTTGGCGATCTGGCCGACGGCCATGCCGACCGCGCCGGCCGCGCCGGAGATGACGACCGTCTCGCCGGCTTTGGGCTGGCCGATCTCGAGCAGGCCGAAGTAGGCGGTCAGGCCGGGCATGCCAAGGATGCCGATGGCGGTCGAGATCGGCGCGAGCGAGGGATCGACCTTGCGCACGCCCTGGCCATTGCTGAGGGCGTACTCCTGCCAGCCGAATTCGCTTTGCACGATGTCGCCGGGCTTGAACTTGGCGTTGTTCGATTCGATCACTTCGCCCACCACGCCACCGACCATGACGCCGCCGATCTCGACCGGGGCGGCATAGCTCTTGGCGTCGTTCATCCGGCCGCGCATGTAAGGATCGACCGAGATATAGAGCGACTTGACGATCATCTCGCCGGCGTTCGGTGCGGGAACTGGCGTCTCGACGAGCTTGAAGTCAGATTCTTTGGGCATGCCGACGGGGCGAGCGGCGAGCGTGAATTTGCGGTTGGTGAGTGCCATGGTTGGTCGCTGGTGGTTCGTGGTAAGTGGAAAGCGCGTGGGCGCGAATATCGAAGTTCAGAGTTGGAGCACCGCCATTGTCGCGATCCGCTGGCGGCATAGCAACGAGGCAGCTCCGCTCGATTCTGAGGGACTCAACCAAATGCTTTGCTGGGTCTGGTCGCTGTGCTAAGATAAGCCGCGGTTGATGCGTTGTGGCGCGATCGCTTTCTCGTGCGCTCGGAGTTTCAAGGCATGCTTCACGCTCGCCGGCTTCATCGTCGCGATGCCATGATCCGCCTCGGGCAGGCCGGGCTCGGTGCGCTCGCGCTGCCGAACCTGCTACAGGCCGAGTCGGCGCTCGCTTCGACGGCCCTCGAGCCGAAAGCGAAGAGCTGCATCCTGCTGTATCTGTGGGGTGGGCCGCCGCAGCAGGACATGTTCGACATGAAGCCGGAGGCGCCCGAGGGCATCCGCAGCCAGTTCGCGCCGATCGACACGGTCGTGCCGGGCATACAGCTTTCGGATCAGCTTCCGCAGATGGCTAAGCAGACCGACAAGATGGCGATCATCCGCTCGTACACGCACCCCAGCAATGTGCACGAGGTGGGTGTCTATCACACGCTGACCGGCAAGATTAACAACACGCTGGCCGTGCCGCGGAACCAGCGCAATCGGAATGACTTTCCCACACCGGGCGCCGTCGTGTCGAAGTTCAGTCCGCCGGGCCCGCTGCCGGCGAGCGTGACGATCCCATCGCCCATCGGCCACGACGGCGTCATCTATACCGGCACCTATGCGGGCTTTCTCGGCGCGAAGCACGACCCGATGGAGCTCAAGCCGCCGGGCGAAGTGAACAAGGCCGCGCCGCATAGCCTGGATCTGCTGGATGGTATCGACTCCACGCGGCTGCAAGCAAGGTTCGGCCTGCTGAAGTTGATGGAGGACTACGACCGGCTGGTGCAGGCCAAGGGGCCGCAGCGGGGAGTGGCAGGGCTCGAACAGTTTCGCGAGCAGGCGTTCCGGATGCTCACCTCGCCCGAGTCGCGCGGCGCGTTCGATCTGGCGAAGGAAAGCGACAAGCTGCGCGATCGCTATGGCCGCAATGAGTACGGCGAGAGCTTTCTGCTCGCGCGGCGGCTGGTCGAGTCGGGCGTGCGGCTGGTGACGGTCGTGTGGTCGTATATCTGTCCCGATGGCAACGTCGCGAACGTGTGGGACAACCACGGCGGCACCGGTTCGCTGGGCGGCGTGACCGGCTATCAGATGCTGAAAGAGAAGTACTGCCTGCCGCCGCTCGACCTGGCGTACTCGGCCCTGCTGGAGGATTTGCAGCAGCGGGGACTGCTCGATGAAACGCTCGTCGTGATGATGGGTGAATTCGGACGCACACCGCAAATCAACAAGGAGCAGGGGCGCGATCACTGGGGCGCTTGCCAAAGCGTGGTGCTGGCTGGTGGCGGCATTCGCGGCGGGCAGGTGTATGGCTCGAGCGACAAGCATGCGGCCTATCCGCGCACGAATCCCGTCGCTCCCGAGGACGTGATCGCCACGATGTATCACGCGCTGGGGATTCCGCCCGAGAGTTTGATTTACGACCGCGAGAACCGTCCGCACAAGCTGAGCGAAGGGCGGGTGCTCGGCGAGTTGTTTGGGTAACACCGATAACTTTATCGGTGTCGCGCAGCGCCAGGAGGGATCGGGCAGAGCGTGACTGGAAGGAAAGTCCTCCCTTGGGTGAGCACGGTTCATGATCCCTCTTGGGCCACCAGGCCCACTGACAAGCAAGTTGTCAGTGTCACCCAGACAACCGGTTCGTAGGTCCGGTCGTGCGGGCTGGGTGGATCGCGCTAGCGGGTTTCGCCGGATCATGGCGGCCGCGCCGAGCTAACTTTGTGTATGGCCACCGCACTCGAAACGCCTGCACAGCTCGACTACATCGGCGAGGAACTGGAGCTCTTCAAGCTCGCCGAGAATTGGAAGCAGTACCTCGCTGCGCGGCTGCGACCATACCTGACCGGCGACCTGCTGGAAGTTGGCGCGGGCATCGGCGCGAACACCGGCTACTTTGATCGACCAGAGCTGTCGCGCTACGTGGCGCTGGAACCCGATGGCCGGCTGTGCGAGGAGTTCCGCCGCGAGCAAGGGGCGGGGAAGATTCCAGAGCGGTGTGAACTGATTCAGGGAACACTTGAGACGCTCACGCGCGGGGAAACATTCGACTCGATCGTGTACATCGACGTGCTGGAGCATATCGAAGACGACCGGGCCGAGTTCGCGCGCGCATTCGAGCGACTGCGGCCGGGCGGCCGGTTGTGCGTACTTTGTCCGGCGCATAACTACTTCTATTCGCCATTCGATCGGGCGATCGGACATTTCCGCCGCTACGACAAACGGATGTTTCGGGGGCTGTCAGAGCAACAGCCGTTAAAGCTGGAGTATCTCGACAGCGTGGGAATGCTGGCGTCGGCGGCGAACAAGCTGCTCTTGCGACAGTCGTATCCCAACGAACAGCAGATTCGCGTGTGGGATCGGTTGTTCGTACGAGCATCGCGGCTGGTCGATCCGCTTCTTTTACACGCCGTGGGCAAGTCGATCGTCGGCGTGTGGGCAAAGTAGGATTGCCGCCGGAGTTCCCCTTCGACAGTCTTGTGACGCGTCCGTCTGGCGCGGCGACTAAGGACTCCAGATTCGCCCGGCTGTCTGTGCTTGCAGGCACGGGCGGCATCACCTGCTGGAGTCTTGCTATCAACGAGATCGCGCAGGGGTCCGAGGCTTCGCCGCGGCTGTTTGGCCTGGAGCGCCGGCGGCTCGGCGGCTGGGGACTTTTGATCGTGCTGCTGTTGGTTGCGGTGCGCGTGTTGGCGGAGATGGGCATGATGCGCGCGCACGGACCCGATGCGCAGATGGCGATCTGGTGGGTGTTGTGCGCCTTCAAAGCGACGCTGTGGTTCATTGGCGGTGGGATCGCGCTGGCGATCATGTTGCGACTGTGGCGCTATCGCTGGGGGAGGACGATCGGCGCTGCTTTGCTTCTAATTTGGGCGGTGGCGATCGGCTGGGCGAGCTGGCAGTACGACGTTGGCGCGCGGGCGCTCACCGACGCGAGCGACGTGAAGGCTTCGCCCGAGCGATTGCGGGAGCTCGTGCACTTCGACGGGATTCAAGCCGGTTATGAGCTCGACAATCGGCTGGCGGCGAACCCCAGCACGCCGCCGGACGTGCTGCGCGAGCTGGCGGCGAAGCCGGATCAGTTGGGGACGCAGATGGTGCTGGAGCGGAATCCGCGGACATCGGCGGATGTGCGGGAGAAGCTGGACGTGAAGCAATAGGCCAAGCAGGCTTGCAATGGTAGCAGGTTGCGGAGCCTTTATTCTTCATGAAGCGGCCAAGGAGAACTCTCACGCCATCGCTGTGGTGCTTCGTCGGCAGGCGCCGGTTCGGAGACGTCGTCGCCCGGGCTTGTTACGACCACGATCTCTACGCCGCCCGGTTCGGGCCCGATCTGGCTTGTGCCGAGATGCGGGATGAACGGGGCGAGCAAGTACTGCCGGACCAGGTACCAGGCGAGCCCAGGCTCGTTCAACCGGGGATCGATCGTGTGTGCGATCTTGGCGTGGGCGGCTGGTAGTTCGCTCCAATGCAGGCCCGGGTGATCGTGGTGGGCCGTGTGATAGCCATTGTTGAAGAAGCAGAAGTTGAAGAGCTGGCTGGTGAAATTGCGGGAATGATCTCGCTCGCTTCCGCCGTGGGTGTGCACGTGCTGGATATAATTGAAGAACATGATCACGGAGACCGAGCAAAAGGCGGGCACCACCAGCGAAAAGAACCAGACGAAGAAACCGAGCCGCTCGTGAAAGTGCAGCGCGATCGAAAGGAGCAGCGTGCCCAGGAAGAACGCGCCCCAGAAGGCATATTGAAAGAGAATGCGGCGGTAGAGATTCTGGTTCGATTGCCTGGCTCGCTGCACATAGCGCTCGATCGGCTCGCGCTGGAAATAGCTCGATACGAAAAAGTAGGTCGCCGCGACCAGCAGGTTGTGGCGGTTTGTGTAGCGCCAGGTGATCGTGGCATCGCCGCGACAATTGACGAACTGATGGTGATTCAAATTGTGGGTCGGCACCCACATCATGGTGGGGTAGCCGTAAAAGATCGTCAGCACGTGCCCGAACACGTTGTTGGCCCGCTTGCTGTCGAACGTGGGACAATGATTGTGGTTGTGGGCGATCGTGCCGCAGGCGATCGCCAGGTAGCAACTGAACGGCAAGACGTAGAGGACCGTTTGCGGCCAGTTGAACTGGAGTAAAACCAGCGCCCCGGCCATCGCGACCCAGAGCAGGGTGCGATAGTCCGCGGAATTCCGTAGTCGCATCGAGAGTCCTTCCGTGCGCGCAGCTGAGCGTTGCGGTGAATCGAACCAGCCAGCCAACCGTGGCGTTCCCAACTCGAACAGATTGAACTAGCCGCCTGACTGCGATTGCTGGTGCGTGCTGGGCCACTCCGTCGAACCGACACTATGCTCCGAGGGGTGGAGCCTGAAGCCGATCCGGTGGCGCAGCGTGTGGAGGTCATTCTAGCAACTGGGCTGGGCGCCCACGTGGTCAAACTTCTGGCTATTTGTCGGCTCTCGCTGACGCGGGAGGTTCTGCTGAGAGGATCGCGCGGCAATCAGCCCCTTGATAATCCGCCCCCGATCATGGTAATTTTGAGGGATTTTAGACCGGAACCAAAGTCGGCCCTAAGTCTTTGTGACCCTGAAATGACCGGGGCTCAAAGGTGACGGCTCTGGAATCGCTCGCTTCCAGCCAACCGTGTCCCAGGGGAAGGTAAACCAAACCGTGCCGCGCCGCGACGACTTGCACAAGATTCTCATCATCGGCTCAGGCCCGATCGTTATCGGTCAGGCCTGTGAGTTCGACTATTCTGGCACCCAGGCTTGCAAAGCCCTTCGTGAAGAAGGCTACGAGGTCGTGCTCGTGAACTCCAACCCGGCCACGATCATGACCGATCCGGGCATGGCCGACCGGACGTACATCGAGCCGCTGACCTGGGAGGTCGTGGCCAAGATCATCGAGGTCGAGCGACCGGATGCCGTGCTCCCGACGCTCGGCGGGCAGACGGCCTTGAACCTGGCGATGGACCTGGCCAAGCATGGCGTGCTGGAGAAGCACGGCGTCGAGATGATCGGCGCGAATCCCGACGTGATCGACAAGGCCGAGAATCGACAGCGCTTCAAGCAGGCGATGGAGAAGATCGGCCTCGCCGTGTGCCGGGGCGATACCGTGCACAATCTGAAGGAAGCCCGGGCGCTGCTGGCCGACATCGGTCTGCCGTGCGTGATTCGGCCCAGTTTCACAATGGGGGGCAGCGGTTCGGCGATCGCCTACAACCGCGGCGAGTTCGACAACCTCGTGACGCGCGGGCTCGAGTCTTCGCCCGTGACCGAGGTGCTGATCGAAGAGTCGATCATCGGCTGGAAAGAGTACGAGATGGAGGTGATGCGCGACGCGGACGACAACGTCGTGATCATCTGCTCGATCGAAAACTTCGACCCGATGGGCGTGCACACGGGCGACTCGATTACGGTGGCGCCGGCGCAGACGCTGACGGACAAAGAGTACCAGCGGATGCGTGACGCCTCGCTGGCCGTAATTCGCGAGATCGGCGTGGAGACGGGCGGTTCGAACATCCAGTTCGCAATTCATCCGCTGGATGGCCGGATGATCGTGATCGAAATGAACCCGCGCGTGAGCCGTTCGAGCGCGCTGGCCTCGAAGGCGACGGGTTTTCCAATCGCCAAGATTGCGGCCAAGCTGGCCGTGGGTTATCGGTTGCACGAGCTGCCGAACGACATCACGCGCGAGACGAAGGCCTGCTTCGAGCCGACGATCGATTATGTGGTGACCAAGATTCCGCGGTTCGCGTTCGAAAAGTTTCCCGAGGCCGATCCGACGCTGACCACGCAGATGAAGAGCGTCGGCGAGACGATGGCCATCGGCCGCACGTTCAAGGAGTCGTTCCAGAAGGCGCTCCGCGGGCTGGAAGTCGGCAGCTTCGGCTTCGGGTGCGACAACAAGGACCTGTGGGGCACCGACGAGCAGCCCGACCACGACCAGATTCGCGTCAAACTTTCCACGCCGGGTGACGAGCGGGTGTGGTACATCCGCTACGCATTCAAGAGCGGGATGTCGATCGAAGAAGTGCATCGGCTGTCGCACATTGACCCTTGGTTTCTCCAGCATCTGCATGAGATCGTCGAGCTGGAAGGGCAACTGCGCGACCACGATGGTCCCGCGAGCGCCAGCGACGAACTGATCCGTCGCGTGAAGCAGGCTGGTTTTTCCGATCGGCAACTGGCGACGATCTGGAGCACGAACGAGATCGCGATTCGCGCGGATCGCAAGCGGCGTGGAATTGTGGCCACCTTCAAATCGGTGGATACTTGCGCTGCGGAGTTTGAAGCCTACACCCCGTATTACTACTCGACCTACGAACAAGAGGACGAGACGCCGGCCCTGGCGCCCGGTCGTCAGCGGGTGATGATTCTGGGCGGCGGACCGAATCGCATCGGCCAGGGGATCGAGTTCGACTACTGCTGTTGCCACGCCAGTTTCGCCCTGCGCGAGATGGGTATCGAATCGATCATGGTCAACTCGAATCCCGAGACGGTCAGCACCGATTACGACACCAGCGACCTGCTGTTCTTCGAGCCGCTGACGACCGAGGACGTGCTGAACATTTGCGACCGCGTGCAGCCGGACGGCGTGATCGTGCAGTTCGGCGGGCAGACGCCGCTGAACCTGGCCCGAGCGCTGGCGAGCGCCGGCGTGCCGATTATTGGCACGAGCGTCGACACGATCGAAGACGCCGAGGATCGCGAGAAGTTCCAGCAGCTTCTGTTGCGGCTTGGCTTGAAGCAGCCGGCGAACGGCATTGCTCGGACGATGGCCCAGGCCCGGAGCGAAGCGGCCAAGATTGGCTTCCCGGCCCTGGTGCGGCCGAGCTTTGTGCTGGGCGGCCGGGCGATGGAAATCTGCTACGACCACGCGCAGCTCGAGCGGTTCGTGGCCGAGGCCTTCATCGTCGCTCAAGGGCAGCCGGTGTTGATCGATCGTTTTCTGGAAGACGCGATCGAAGTGGACGTCGACGCGATCAGCGACGGCGAAACGGTGATCGTGGCCGGAATCATGGAACACATCGAGGAGGCCGGCGTGCACTCGGGCGACTCGGCCTGCGTGATTCCGCCGTATAGCCTGCAGGGGCCGATCCTGCAGGAGATTCGCGAAGCCACCCACGCGCTGGCCAAGAAGCTGCGCGTGAAGGGGCTGATGAACATCCAGTATGCGATCAAGAAGGAAGACGGCCGGCAGAACCTGTATGTGCTCGAGGTGAATCCCCGGGCGAGCCGCACGGTGCCTTTTGTTTCCAAGGCGACCGGCGTGCCGATTGCGAAGATTGCGGCCAAGGTGATGGCCGGCATGACGCTGGCTGAAGCGGGTCTCGAGAAGGAGCCGATTCCCAGTCACGTCTCGATCAAAGAAAGCGTGTTCCCGTTCCGCAAGTTTGCGGGCGTCGACATCGTGCTCGGGCCCGAGATGCGTTCGACTGGCGAAGTGATGGGAATCAGCGACCGGTTTTCGATCGCGTTTGCCAAGGCGCAGCTTGCGGCGGGCACGGTACTTCCGCTCAAGGGGACGATCTTTATCAGCGTCGCAGCGCCCGCGAAGGAGCACATGGTGGGGCTGGCCGAGCGGCTGTCGAAGCTGGGCTATAAGCTGATGAGCACCGAAGGCACGGCGCGACGGTTGGAGGCGGCCGGCATTCCGGTGCAGCAGATCAACAAGCTGCAGGAAGGGCAGCCGAACCTCTTGGACTACCTGGTGGACGGCGCGATTCACCTGATCATGAACACGCCCAGCGGCAAGGGGGCGCGGACCGACGAAGGCCGGATTCGCGCGGCTGCGGTGGCAGGCGGCGTGCCCTGCATCACCACGATTCAGGCGGCCGACGCGGCCGTGCGAGCGATGGAAGCCTTGCGCGATGAGGAGATCACCGTGCAGGCACTGCAGGACCGGTTCGCGCCCGAGCCGCGGAAGAAGCAGACGGTGTAAACTGGCGACGAACCGCCCTCAAATCTCTTGGCAACAATCGAACGCGAAACTGCATACTTGAGGAGAGGCAGCGGTTGAGGGATCAACAGACGCAAATGCCCTGGCACGCGCTCGAGCTGACTTCAGTTCGGGAGAAATTGCAATTTTCCGACGATGGTTTGTCGGAATCTGAAGCGCGGACGCGCTTGCAGCAGTATGGCGTAAACAAGCTGCCGGAACAGCCGCCACCGACGATCTGGCAAATCGTGCTGCGGCAGTTTTACAGCCCGCTGATCTACATCCTGGTACTTGCCGCGATAATCTCGCTGGCCATCGGCGACTTCAAGGATGCCGGGTTCATCGCGGCGGTGCTGGCGATCAACACCTTGATCGGCGCTTACCAGGAATGGAAAGCCGAGCAAAGCAGCCACGCGCTGCGGAAGCTATTGCAGATCCGGGCCGCAGTCTGGCGCGACGGCGAGGTGCGGACAATCCCCGCCGAGGAACTGGTGCCCGGCGACGTCGTCTGGTTGGAGTCAGGAAACCGGGTGCCTGCCGATCTGCGACTGTTGTCGGTGCAGGGCCTGGAGATCGACGAGTCGTTGTTGACCGGCGAATCGGTGCCGGTCGCGAAAGAAGCCCAGTGGCGGGGACCGGAGAACGCTCCGGTGGGCGATCGCGCGAATATGTCCTTTGCCGGCTCGATTGTGACCCGGGGGCGCTCCAAAGGGGTCGTGGTGGCGACGGGGACGGCCACAAACGTGGGGCAACTGGCGCTCGACGTGATGGGAAGTTCGGGCGGCACGCCGCCGTTGATAGCGCGGATGGAGCGGTTCACTAACTTTGTGGCGGTGGCAACGCTGGTAGCCTCCGTGGCGATTGGCGGGTTGGCCGTGGTGCTTGGCCGCTACCCGCTGAGCGAAGTGTTTATGTTTGCAGTCGCCCTGGCGGTGGCCGCGATCCCCGAGGGACTTCCCGTGGCGATGACGGTGGCCCTGGCCATTGCCACAACCCGGATGGCACGGCGCGGAGTGATTGTGCGTCGGCTGACGGCGGTGGAAGGTTTGGGTAGTTGCACGCTGATTGCAACGGACAAGACCGGCACGCTGACGGTCAACGAATTGACGGTTCGCGAAGTGAGGTTGCCCGAGGGAGTCGTGTGTTCGGTCAGCGGAGAGGGTTTTGTGCCCGAGGGGCAGGTGCTCGCTGAAGGGGAGTCAATTCGCCAGGGAGGGCGGCCGGCGCTCGACGGACTGGTGCGGGCCGGCGTGCTGTGCAACGAGTCTGACTTGCACCGCCGCAATGGTCACTGGGAGTGGCGCGGCGACGCGGTGGATATCGCTCTGTTAACGTTGGCCTTCAAGTTGGGCATGGAGCGTGCGTCGCTGCTGGCGGCCCATCCCCAGGTCAACGAGATTCCGTTCGAATCCGAGCATCAGTTTGCCGCCACCTACCGCGAAGTCGAGGGCCAGGTTCGGGTGTTCGTCAAAGGCGCGCCTGAACGAGTGCTGGCCATGTGCGGCGGCCAGGCCAATCGGGAACAGCTCGAAGCCGCCGCGCTGGACATGGCCGCTCGCGGCTTTCGAGTGCTGGCGCTTGCCGAGGGAGATGGGCGCGACGGCGCCAGCGCGGAGCTGGCTCCGCCCGAGCCGGCAGGGCTGACCTTCCTGGGCCTGGTCGGCATGATCGATCCCTTGCGGAGCGGTGTTCGTGAGGCGGTTCATGCTTGTCACGACGCGGGCGTCGAGGTGTCGATGGTCACCGGCGACCACCGCGTTACGGCGCTGGCGATTGCCCGCGAACTCGATCTGGCGCATGAGGAGTCGCAGGTGGTAACCGGCCCCGAACTGATCGGCAAGTCGCCCGACGAACTGGCCCAGATCGTCAGGCGGGTAAAAGTGTTTGCGCGGGTGGCGCCGCGGCAGAAGCTGGAAATTGTGAACGCCGCCCGGATCGCGGGGCACTTTGTGGCGGTGACCGGCGACGGGGTCAACGATGCGCCGGCGCTGCGGGCCGCGAACATCGGCGTCGCGATGGGTAAGGCCGGCACCGATGTCGCCCGAGAGGCCGCGGAGCTGGTTATCGGGGATGACAATTTTGCCACGATTGTGGCGGGCGTGGAAGAGGGGCGGATTGCATACGACAACATTCGCAAGGTGATTTTTCTGCTGCTGTCGACGGGCGCGGCAGAGCTGCTGATGGTCTTGCTGACCGTGATGTTCGGTTTTCAATTGCCGCTGCTGCCGGTGCAGCTTTTGTGGCTGAACCTGGTGACCAACGGCATACAGGGAGTGGCGATCGCCTTTGAGCCAGGGGAGGGCGACACCCTGCGCCGGCGGCCGCGATCGCCGACCGAGCCGATCTTCAATCGGCTGATGAACGAGCGGATGATTGTTTCCGTGTCGGTCATGGGTGGCGTGGGGTTCGTCGCTTTCGCCTGGATGATTCGCAACGGCTGGAGCGAGCTCGAAGCGCGCAATATGCTGTTGCTGCTGATGGTACTGTTCGAAAACTTCCACATCGGCAACTGTCGTTCCGAGATCAAGTCGGCCTTTGCGTTGTCGCCGTTGCGGAGCCCGATTTTGATGTTTGGGGCGCTATCGGCGCTGGGCATTCATGTAGCCGCCATGTATTTGCCGTTCATGGAAACGGTGCTGGGAACTCGACCCGTCTCGCTGGTTGAATGGCTGGCGGTGATCGGATTGGCGGCCACGATTATTCCCGCCCTGGAACTGCACAAGTGGGTGTGGAATCGTCGCTATCCGGCCGTGTTGTAGTACGTCGTCTTTAGCCCGCGCGAGCCCTGCATGAATACCTGGCAGAACTTGGCGTTGATCGCTGGAGCCGGGGCGCTCGGCACGCTGGCGCGGTACTTTCTTGCCAGCTTCGTACAGCGGCTGCATCCCTATGAGTTTCCCTGGGGCACGCTCGCGGTGAACTCCCTGGGGTGCTTCCTGTTCGGCCTCGTCTGGTCGTTGGCCGAAGGGCGCGGGCTCGTCAGCGTGCACGCCCGGGCGATCATCTTGGTGGGTTTCATGGGGGCCTTCACCACGTTCAGCACGTTTGCGTTCGAGACCTCTCAGCTCATGCACCGGCACGAGCTGCTAGCGGCCGGGGCGAACATTCTGTTGAGCAACGTGCTGGGGATCGTGCTGGTGTTCGTCGGGCTGGCGCTGGGGCGGCTGGTGTAGAACCCGCTTGTGCTGGCATTCCAGGGGAGGGTATTCCCCTGGATTTGGAGGGAATTTCGCACTCTGCCACAAGATCGGGCCGGCTCGAGCGAAAATATTGCTGCCGGGACCGGAGGCCTGTTATATTTCCCAGCGCCAGAAGCACCACCCATCCACGCGGAGCCATCGCCATGCGTACGTTTCTGTTCGGCCTGCTATCGCTTGCCCTCGCCGCTCCCGTATTCGCTGAGGACGGCACTCCCGATCCGCCGCTCGACAACCAGAAGCTGACCATTCACACGCTGGTCCGCGAGGACATCTTTGCCGGCTGGCGATCGAAGAACATGGAGCGCTTCGAGCGGGGTGAGAAGAACATCGAGCTGCTGCTCGAGCAGCGGCCGAAGTTCAAGGCCGACCTGCTGGCCTGGAAGGGCGGGGCGAAGCTGTATCGCGCGGTGCTGGCTCACGAAGAGGGCAACCAGGAAGAGTTTCAGAAGCTGTATGCCGAGGCCAAGAGCTTGCTCGAGGAAGCCGCGACGCTGGGCAAAGGCAACGCCGGCGTGGCGGCGGTCGTCGGTGGCAGCTACCTGACCTTTGGCGATCGGTTGCCCGAGGAACTGCGCGAGCATGCCTGGCAAACGTCGTACGACAACTACCAGACGCTGTGGAAGTACCAGGGGAAGATCGTCGAGAATCTACCCACGCACATCAAGGGGGAGCTGCTCGCCGGGCTCGTGCAATCGGCCCACCGCACCGGCCGCGACGCCGAGTACCAACAGTACCTGGAAAAGATCATCGAGGTGCTGCCGGACACGGGCTACTCGCGCGTGGCGCTCCAGTGGAAAGAGAATCCCGAGAGTGCCAAGACGAGCAACATCTCCTGTAAGAGCTGCCACGCCGAGGGGCGGCTGGAAGCGCGGCTGGCGGTGATCGGGGAAAAGTAAGCCTTGAGAGATCGTCACGATCAGCTTTTGAATCGCAGGGCCCGGCCGGGTTGCGCGGCGCCGGGCTGCGTGATGGCGGCGCCGGCGGCGTAGACTTCCACGCCGCTGGTGAACACGTGGTCGATGCCCACTGAGAGCTGGTGCGGATCGGCAAAGGTCGCGCGGTCGGTGACGGTCGCGGGGTCGAAGATCGCGAGGTCCGCCACGGCGCCCTCGCGCACTTCGCCGCGATCCGTGAGGCCGAAGCGTTTGGCGGGAATGCCGGACATCTTCCGCACGGCTGCTTCCAGCGCGAACAGCCGCTGGTCGCGCACCCGCGGGCCGAGCATCCGCGGAGCCGAGCCGTAGACGCGCGGATGCACCTGACCGTTTGGGAAGTAAATGCCGTCGGTGCCGAGCATGAACTTGTCGTGCTTGAGGAACGGATCGATCAGCCGGTCGTCCCCTCCTTCCAGCACGGACAGCGCGGCCAGGTTCTCTTCGAGCACCAGGTCGCAGACCGTGTCGGCCGGAGACTTGCCAAGCGCGGCCGCAATCTGGGCCAGCGATTGGCCCCGATGACGGAGGTTCTCCTCGCCCGGGCACCAGGCGAAGTGAATCTTCTCGGGCGGCAGCGGGAAGCATTCCAGCAACAGGGCGGTGCGCTCGCGAATCACGGGGTCACTGAGCTTTTCGATGACGCGCAGCGGGCCATCCTCCCAGACCTCGTACGGCAGGAGGTAGTTGAACATCGTCGAGCCGGCCGAGTAAGGATAGATGTCGAACGAGAAGTCGACGGCGTGGACTGCGATCCGATCGACGTAGGCCAGAATCTCTTCGGCTTCGGCCGCCGTGCCGGCCTTGAGATGCGAAATGTGCACGGGGACGCCGGCCCGCTCGCCGATCTCGACGGCTTCCTTCACGCCGGCAAGCGTGCCTTTCTTGTAGCGGACGTGCGTGACGTACAGTCCGCGCCAGGGAGCCATCGCCGAGCAGACTTCGACGAGTTCGTCGGTCGTGGCGAAGCATTCGCTGACGTAGTCGAGGCCGGTGGAGATGCCAACGGCGCCGGCATCCATTTCCTTTTCAACCTCGCGGCGGATGATCTTGATCTGCGAGTCGTCGAGCGGTCCGCGCTTCCAGCCGGCGGCCAGCACGCGCAAGTTCGCATAGGGAATCTCGCTGATGACGTTCTGGGCCGTGCGGCGGTCGAGCAGGGACTGATAGTCGGCGATTGAGCGCCAGCCTTCATAGTCTTCAGGCACCAGAGCGTTCAGCCCGCGAAGGTAGACGATCCATTCGCGCCAGTTGTGGGGCGTGACCGGAGCGTAGCTGATGCCATCGCTCATCAGGACTTCGGTGGTAAAGCCCTGGCTGGTTTTGCACTCGAGGTTTGGCGTCTTGAGCAGCCAGCCGTCGGCGTGGGTGTGGACATCGATGAAGCCGGGAGCGACGACGCGGCCCGCGGCGTCGATCGTGCGTGCGGCTGGCGCGGTCTCAAGTTTGCCGATGGCGGCGATGCGGTCGCCGCGCAGGCCGACATCGGCCGCGTAGCGCTCGCGTCCGGTGCCGTCGATGATTGTGCCGCCGCGGATGAGAGTGTCGAAGTGCATGCGCTAGTTCTTTATCGGCTGGCGATGACGCAGCGTGTAGTAGGCCTCGGCCGGGAAGAACTCGCCGCCGCCTGGGCTCAGATTGCGGAGATGGAACTCGTAAACAAAACCCTCGCGCAGCTCGTCGAGCGTGAGCAGAACAGCGCGGTTGTCGGGCTGGACTTCGACGTTGGCGATCTGTTCGGCACGGCGATCCTGGTCGTCGCCACCGTAGGCGGGCGTCGAGACGCGGCGAAAGGAGACGATTGAGTAACTGGCGGGATCGGCCGCCGCCGCTGGATCGATCGGTTGCGAAAACTTGATGCGGAAGCCATGTTCGAGGAGCTCAACCCGGTCGATTCCGCAGACACGTTCTCGAAACTCGAGCCGCACGATGGAACCGGTGTTCGAGCCGGCGCCCCAGCCGCTGTCGCGGATGTTGCCAATGTAGTATGCGCCGTCCGGCCCCGTGGCGCAGCATAGTGGCCCCTCAAAGGTCGGTGCGCCCGGGAGCGGTTCGCGCGAGAACGAATAGACCGCGCCTTGGAACGAGCCGGCGATGCGCTCCAGACTCATGCGGACCAGGCGGCGGGTGTCGTACTCGCAGCCGATGAGGTTGTTCGCATAGGGCTGCGGCGCACCGCTCAGGCCGTTGACGCTTCGCGTCCAGGGGTGCGGGATCTCGATCGCCGCGGATTGAGCTGGCGGTTTCAGGCCCCGCTTGGCCTCCAGCGAATTGATGAACCCGTAACGTTTGCCTTGCTCGAGATGATTCAGTTCGTTGAACGGGTTGTAGTTGCCTTGATTGTCGGTGGCGAAGAGTTCGCCCGCTGACGTGAGGTGCAGCCCCTGTGGGAAGCGCAGGCCGGCGCAGATTTCTTCGAGCGCGAAGCGATGTGGGTTGTCGACCGTCGGCTCGCGGGGGATCAGTTTGAGGGCGCGACCGCGGAGAAATGCGGACGCTTCGCTGCGGTTGTCTTGCTCGCAGGGGAGGCCCATGTAGTAGTTGCCGGTCGCATCGCGCGGCAGGCCGACCGCCCAGTCGTGATAGTCGCGGGTATGTCCCCAGCCGGAAGCAATCGTTTCAATGCGTTCGGCGCGGCCATCGGCGTCCTCGTCGTGCAGCCTGAGCACGGCGTACTTGTTGATAACGTCGACGGCTACCCCGCGCGGAACATCCTCGACGACCTGGATTCCGTAAGGCGCGGCCAAGTCGTCGGCGAAGGGGTTGAGCTTGTCAACCAGCCCGTCGCCATCGGTATCGCGGCCGCGCCACACGCGGCCTTCGAGCGAACTGAGGTACAGCGTGCCATCGCGGCCCCAGGCCATGCCGGTCGGCATGACTTCGTCGGTGATCGGCAGCCGAATGGCTTCGTATCCGGGGACGACTTCGAGCTGTTGTTTGGGCAGCGTGCGATCGACGACCGGCAGCGGCGGAAATCGATCGGGCTGAGCTTCGGAGCGATAGGCGAGCGTGAGTGTGCACCGGCCGTCATCGTCGGCAGTAAGCCTGGAGATCGCCCCGCGAACGGTGGCAGTGAGCATGTTTGACGGCTGATCGCCCGCCAGTGCGACGTCGACGCTTCCGCGCGGGCTGTCGAGCGATGCCGCAATACCGGCTGCAGCGACCTTCGAATTCTCGGCCAAGACGAGTAGTTCCCACTCGGACCCAGCCGGGGCGCGCTCGATTGTGAGCGTGCGCTGGAAACCGGCGCGGCCGGTTTCGTTTGCGGTGAGCGGTTCGAATTGCTCGGTAACGCCAATCAACCCTTTGTGTCCATCCAGAGGATAGCGCAGGCGATAGCGAACCTTCAGTCCACGCGGCGTGTGGTCGAGGGAATCGAACTCAGTGACGAACTGCCTGTCGCGCACGGCGTGAATCGTCTTCTCGCCGACCATCAGCGCGAGGTCGCTTGCCGCGTCTTCGTCGTTTTCGACCGGCAGGAGTTGCGGCATGCCAGCTTCCCAGAACCAGGTCTTGCCGCGCGTTTGCTGGCGGCCAACATCGCCGAACCACCAGGCGGCCAGCCGCGCGGTTGCCAGGTCCACGAGCACGTTGTGCCGATTGTCGAGACCGATCACCAGCGGCTTGATGAAACCTTTGCCTTCCACTTCGATCACGTCTGTCAGTATGGCAGCGGGCTCGGGCATGTCAGGTAGGTTTGCCCGGCGGACGACACGCAGGGCGCTGGGGTTGGGGGGCGTGAAGTCCGGGCGGTTGAGCACGCGCCACACCGCGGCGAGCTGCTCGTCGAGTTTCTCGTCGAGCACGCCGCGAACGGCTTGCTGTACGGAAGGCATTTCCATCTGTGGCACGATCCGGGCCGGGTTGCGGACCCAGCGATCGAACCACTCGCGACGGACGCGATTGCCGATACTCTCGAGGGCCGTTCCGTGGGCGTTGAGGGCAACCTTCTGCGGTTCCCAGTTGCCGATCGCGTGGCAGCTCGTGCAGCCGAATCCGTCGGCGGTGACCAGGCGTGGGCCGGCTGCATCGAGCGCGGGCGTCGCGAGCGAGGCGTCGAACGCGGCGACCTGGAGATCGGGGCGCGGCGGAATGCGGTCGGTGGCGACGAATTCGGCGACGACTTGCGCCCGCTGGTCCTTTGTCAGATTGAAGCGAGGCATGCGCACCCGGAGCCAAGTCCGCCGCGGCGGATCGGGCGCATCAAGCGACGCGGCGAGCGCCTCATCGGTAAGTTTGTCGCCGATGCCGTGCAAGGCCGGGGGTTGGAGCGCGGGGAGCACTTCGGCCAGCGTGGGATCGACTTCGGCGATGGCGGGAAGTTTGGCGGCGAGGCCGGGCGATGCACCGCGCGCGTGACAGGCCAGGCAGTTATGCTCGACAAGCAGGTCGTGGCCCGTGGGCGCGGCGGGTTTGTCTTGCGGCCGGACCGTGGTGAGATACGTGCGGATGGCGCGCTGGTAGTCGTCGCTCAGACGAAAGCCGGGGCGCTGTGCGGCGGCGTCCGGTTCGGTGAGGCAAGTGTCGCTCTGGCAAGCAAGTGCGTCGGAAGAGAGCTTCGTTCTCTTGATCTTCGCATCGGCGGCGAGCGTTTTGGGCAGGGCGTGGCAGTTGGCGCATCCGGCAGCGCGGATCAGTTTCACGCCATCGATGTCGGCAACCGCTTGATCTGCGGAGTCGACGGTCGCGGGGGTTCCCAGCGTTTGGAGATAAAGGGAAAGACTTATCCGCTGATCCGGCGTGAGTGGAAAGACCGGCATGCGATGATCGCGATTGAGGCGCGCGGGATCGGCAAGCCAGGAGTCGAAGAAATCGGCGGGGCGCTTGGTGGCGACGTGCGAGAGATCGCCGCCGCCGAAGAGGCCGCCGGTACCGAGACTGCCGACTTCGTGACAGGCGAGACAGCCGATGCTGCGGAAGATGGCTGCGCCTAACTCGACGCTCGGGGGCGGAGGCGCAGGTTCGTCCTTCTTTTTCTTGTCTTTCTTGGCCGGTGGCGTCGGTTCAACCGGTAACGGTTTTGTTTCGGCCAGCGGTTCGGAAGCGGCGAGCAGTGCGTCGGCCACGGCGGCGGCTTCCTCCGGCGAGAACGCAAAGTGCGGCATCCGCCGGCTGGCTGATTCTTCATGGCGCCTGCCGGCCGATAGCCACGCCACGAGCCAGGCACGCGGCATATTGCCTCTGAGCGAAGCCAGCGACGCGGCGGCGAGCGGCAATCGATCGACAGGTAGTTCGTGACAAGCCGCGCAGCGCAGACCACGAACGAGCAGCTCCCCGTGCTCGAAGTCGGCGCTCGGCGCATGCCCGCGCTCGTGCAGCAGCCAGCGACTGGCGACCGGCTCGAAGGGAAAGTTCGGGCCTTGCCAGTAGAGGCCAAGCCGGCCGGCCTCGCTGTTGCGCTCGTACTCGACCGTGATGGGATGGAAACCGAAGGGGAGCTCGATGGGTTCGGCCGCAATCCAGCCCGGCTCGGCCTGTCGCTCATTCACGAGTTGCGTGTCGCTGATGGACAGCTTGACCCCGCCGGCGACGAACATGCGGAACCTGTACACGCCGGGCGCTTGAATCCAGAGCCGGCCGGTGAATGTCGCCTGAAAGGGGCTGGGTTGAAGGCGGGCATCGGGGGCTTGATCGTTCCAGACGTGCGAGAGACCTTCGACGAGACGTACGTGCTCTCGGCCGTCGGCGCCACGAAACGTGGCGATGAGACCCGGGGCAAGCGGGTTATCCTCGTCTTTGACGCGGAGTTCGGCAGCTTCGCCGAACCACTGCTGGGCGGACGAGGCTGGAGCGAGGAGCGTGAAGAGCCATGCGAGCGCACTCGCGAGCGCCACGTGCCGGGCACGAAGATCTCGAAGCGTCGCCGGCCCACGGCTCATCCGCTGAGTCCCGCTTGGAGGGCCTGGCTTTCGGCCGTGGGGCACCAGTTGCGTTCGATATGCGAGATGACCAGGGCCGTGCCGTCTTCGTGCGGCACGAACGGCTTCATTCGCGGGTTGTACATCGTGTCGGTCAGATCGCGCACCAGCACGGTGTTCATGCCCAGCCGCGTCATCTGGCGAATGCCGAACGAGCGGCCGAGGACGCACATGTTGGTGTGAACGCCCATGATCAGGACGTTTTCGATGCCGCGCCCGTGGAAGTAGCTGTAAACCTGGCGGCCATCGTCGGAGATGAAGTCTTCGTCGGCAATGTTGATGGCCGCGTGCTGGCGGGTCCAGGGGCTGCCTTGCTTGCACTGCGGCTGGCAGTCGCAACCTCCGTCGGAATCGTCGATCGGCAGCGCACCTTCATACGCTTTGTCGAGATGGCACCAGCCGGCAATCGGCACCGGCGGCTCGACGAGCGAGATCGTCAGGGCTCGTTTGCGGGCCGGATGATCCTTGTAGAAGCCGAGGGTGTCGGACGGGGCATGCACAATCGAGATGCCGGCCGCGCGGGCCTGGTCGACAAGCGGGGCCATTCGCCCAGCGATCTCGCCGCAGCGGCGCGAGGCGCTTGCGCACCAGTGCTGGTTCCACATGTCGCAAATCACGATCGCTGTCTTCTCGGTTAGAAGCTGGCGAGTTTCGGTCTTAGGGGTGAACTCGTCGCCAGTCTTCACCTGCCAGCGAACGGGAAGCTTGATGGTCTGGCCGGGTTTATCGTCTGCCGCCCAGAGCAGCCGCGGCAATGCGCCCGCCGCCAGGCATCCCGCCATCGAACCCGCCAAGAATCCTCGTCGCGAAGTGCAGACATCACGCATGACAGGGTCCTTTCTGAGAGAGCTTCAAGCTGAGTTCAGGCCCAAAAAATCAGCGTCAGGCTCAGCTTGCCGGCAGGCCATCCTCGCGCGCGCTCCGGGCTAAGATCGGAACGCTCCTATTTGGCTTCTACCGGCGGGTTTGCCAGGTAGGTGAACAGGTCAACGATCTCCTGCGAGTTTAAGTTGTTGAACAAGCCTTCGGGCATGGCCGACTTCTTGCTCGGCAAAATCTCTTCGATGTCACTCTTGGCCACGTTGGCCTTCTCGCCGTTGGCTTGCAGGACGACGACGCCGTCGGCCGTTTCGCCCACCAGGCCGGTGAAAATCTGCCCGTCGCCGGTCACGACGCTCTTGGCGGCGAACTGGTCGGAGATCACGAGCGACGGATACGCGACCGACTCCAAGATCTCCTTCTTCTGGAATCGCTTGCTGACGTTCGTGAGGTCGGGGCCAATGCCCTCGCCGCGAGTGCCGTAGCGATGGCACTTGATGCACTGGGCTTTCTCGAACACGGCAGCGCCCCGCCCCGCGTCACCTTCGGCGGCGGCGGGACTGGCGAGCAGTTCGGTCACCGAGGCGAACACTTGCTGGCCTTCCGGCTCTTTCGGCAGCGTGGCCTCTGGTTGGTTGGGATACTTTTCGCTGAACCACTTCTGCCAGACCGGAAGCGCGGTCTGCCAGGTCTCGCGCGGCTGGACGACCTTCTCGCCGGTCCAGCGGAGCAGCAGCTGCGACGCTTCACGCCCACCCTGGTCGCCAAGCTTGAGGCCTTGCAGGATCACCTGGCGAATCTCCTGCGGATTCTCGTTGCGCACCTGGTAACGCTGCAAGGCCCGGAGCACATCGCGTGCGGCCGAGCCGTCGACCACGGTCAACGAACGCACCAGCAGCGGATAGTCCTCGTCGCGTCGCTTCTGAGCAAGTGAGAAGGTAGCCAGGGCCTGGGCCACGTGATGCCGGCGGTCGGGCGAGGCTTCGAACACCTCGTGCAGATACGGCAGGGCCGATTCGTCACCATGGCCCAGGGCGATAATCGTGGCCTTGGCCAGTTCGCTGTTGGCAGGCGCGGGGTTTTTGGCCAAATTGCGGTCGAGATCCAAAAGCGCCGCTGTCACGTCGGGCGAGAGTTTGCCGTTGAGGCTTTGTACCACGCTCAGCGCGCCGGCCGGATCAGCCGTGCCCTGGCGAATGCGGGCCAATTGTTCCTCGGGCGACATGTTCTTGAGTACGTCGTTCGCGCCGTTGGTCAGATAGCCGCGGTAGCTGTTGCCACCTTCGAGTTCGCGGGCCATTGCCAGAAAGTCGAGCAGGACAGTGCGGAGTTCGGGGGTCCAGCCGACCAACAGGAAGCGGCCGAGCATGGCCGCTTGGATGCGTTCTTCCACCGGAGCGTTGCTCTTAAGATACTCGGTGAGCCGCGGGGCGAGCGTTGGGTCCTGCAGCATCACGAGCGTACGAACCAGCTCGCGATTGAGCCGGGCATCGTCCGACGGATAGCTCTTGGAGATCACCGAGCGCAGGCTCTCTTGTTCTTCCGGCTTGAAGTCGCCGCGATGCAGGGCCAGCTCGACGACACGGAGCACGTCGAGCTGGTCGTCCTTCGAGAGGTCGCCGGCGAGCCACTTCTGGGCGGCGGCGAGAATCTGTCCCGCGGTATCGCGATCGGCTTCGAGGACGACGAGCGCCACCGAACCTTGGATGAAGTCGCGCACGTTCGTGGACGAGAGCACCAGCGATTGCCACTGGTCGCGCGGAATCTCTTCCAGCATACGGCGGGCCTGCCAAGCCACGAAGCGGTTCGGATCGGCCATGAGCGCCAGGACCTTTTCCACCGGAGCAGGGTGCCCGGCGCGTACGAGCGCGGCACAAGCCATACGGCGCACATTGGCGTCCTCGTCATCGAGGAGTGAGACGAGCCGATCGTTCGAGGCGGGTGTGGGATGCAGGGCCATCTGATAGGCAGCCTTCGCACGCACGGCCGGGCTCTTATCCTTCGAGATGCCGATCAGCAGTTCATCCGAGGAGGCCATGCCTGAGAGCTGCATCAATTCAAGCGCGCGAACGCGATCGGCGGGGGGCGATTCTGGATTGACCGCCACAGCGAACAGGCCGGGTCCCCATTGATCGCCGAGCTCCTTGCGGATTTCACGAGTCTCGCGGCGGGCCCAGGCGGCCGAAGGTTGCGGCTGATGGATCGCACGGGCGATCCCCTGCTCGGTACTTTTCTCGGGCTTGAGCGGCGCGCCTTCGGTGACGACTCGAAGGATCGAACCCTCGGTATTGCGACCGCCGACGCAAATATACAGCCAGCCGTCGGGACCGACGTCGATGTCGGAGCAGTTGAGCGGGCGGCCTTCGAGGAAGTTCTCGGCCACGCCCTGGTAGGTGCCCCCCTCCGGCTGCATCGTGACGGCGACGATCCGGCCCATCGACCAGTCGCACATGAACAGGGCGTCCTGATACTTCTTGGGGAAGCGGTTGTGCTCGTAGAACACGACGCCGGTCGGCGAGCCGCGGCCCGTGTCGACCACGTCGGGCAGACTGTCGATGAAATACTTGGGCCACTTGGACCAGCCACTGCGCCAGCCGAATTCGGCGCCGGGAATCAAGTGGTTCACGCGCGTGGGGCGATACCAGGGCAGGGCAACGTCCCATTCCATGTCGCTGTCGTAGGTGAACAGCTCGCCGGCGCGATTGAACGCGTGATCGTAAGCGTTGCGGAAACCGCCGACGAACAGCTCGATCAAGCTGCCATTCTTATCGGTGCGGACGACCGTGCCGCCAGGGGCCTTGATGCCCGAGGCGTGGCCGTTGGCGTCTTCGTACTTGGGAGCGATCAGTTCGGCGTCGTAGAAATGATGGTGCGGGCTGGAGTCGGCGAGCTGGCCTTCGACGAAGGCGTGGTTGCCGATCATGATGTAGATCAGGCCGTCGGGGCCAAGGATCGGCTGATGGGGGCCGTGTTCGCCCATGTCCCCTTTGAACTTGAGCAGGGTTTCGACCTTCTCGGCCTTGCCGTCACCGTCGGCATCACTGAGCTTGTAGAAGGCGGTTTTGTCGGGACCGTCGCCCACGGCGAAGACGGCGCCTTCGAGCGGCAGGATGCCCTGGCAATTGCTGACTTTGTCGCAATAGGTTTCGATCGACTCGAACTGCCCATCGCCGTCTTTGTCGCTGATGCGAAGCAGCGGGCCGCGCTCTTGCGAGGCGATAATGCTGCCGTTCTCGTCGAAGGCCATGGCCACAAGCGAACCGGCCGCGCCAGGCTTAATCACTTCCTGCACGATAAAGCCGGGCTGCGGCGTGAAGCGATCGGCAGCGGGTGCGTCTTCGGCAGTCGCCCGCGAAAAGGTGACGAGCGAAGCAGCGGCGAACAGGGCAACAATCGAATAGGTCCGCACAATCATCATAGGGAGTCAACCTCGCGAAGGCTGGAAGGATTCTCGGCGTGAAGCAACTGGGGAGGGTGGCCGGCACTCAATTCGGCAGTGCGGGCTCGCAGCCGGCCGGTCCGGGGTTTCTAGTATAGACAACGGTTTCGAGCCATGCACGAAGCGAAATGAGCCTCTTGGCGGCCGAATTTTCCGCTCCGCTGTTGACTGGCTAAGTGCGTTCGTCGAAGCTAGTTGAAAGTTCGCGGCGATTCAGGCGGATCGCTACCATCAGCGATTGCGGGTCCACGCACGCGCCACTCGGCAGCCGCCATGAAGAAGCCACGAATTCTCATTCTTGAGCCAGCTTCCGCCGCCAAGCGGCAGTATCAACAGGCTCTTGGTCCGCTGGGAACTCCCGAGTTCGTGGTGGCCGAAGCGCCCCACGCGGCGTTGGAAAACCTTCGCGGGGGGGCTTTCGACCTGGCGATCGTGAATCTCGACGCGGCGGCCGAGAGCGGGTTGGCGTTTCTCAAGGATCTTCGCTCGGTCGACGCCGAGTTGCCGTTGATTGTGACCACTTCGCGGCCGACGATCGAGTCGGCGACGGCGGCGATGCGACAGGGAGCCGGCGACTTCTTGGCACTGCCGTTCGAAGGCGCGGCGCTCTTGGCCGCGGCTGAGCGGCTGCTTTCGGGCCGGCGGATCGAAGCCGAGTACGAACTTTTGCGCCGGCAGGTCGAGCGGCCGTATGGATTCGACGACATGATCGGCGGTTCGTCGGCCATGCGCAAGGTATTTCAAACGATTGAGCAGGTGGCGGGTTCAGACGTCGACGTGCTGGTGGTGGGCGAAACGGGCACCGGCAAGGAGCTGATCGCGCGGAGCATTCATCGCCGCAGCCGCCGCTCCGAAGGGCCCTTCGTGCCGGTCGATTGCGGAGCGATTCCGGAAAACCTGCTCGAGAGCGAATTCTATGGTCACGAAAAGGGTTCCTTCACCGGGGCCGAGAGCCGGCGGATCGGGCTCTTGGAATTCGCGGATCGCGGGACGTTCTTTCTGGATGAGCTGGGCGAATTGCCGCTGCTGCTGCAGGCGAAGCTGCTACGGACGCTGCAGGAGCGGAAAATTCGCCGCGTGGGCGGGCGAGAAGAAATTGACATTGATGTGCGGATCGTAGCTGCCACGGCGCGTAACCTGGACGAAATGATTCGCCAGGGAACGTTTCGCCAGGATCTGTTCTATCGGATCAACGTGGTGCGGATCGATCTGCCCCCCTTGCGAGAACGGGGTGACGACATTGGCCTCTTGGCCGAATACATGGCCCAGCGCTATGGCCGCGAGATGGGTCGCGAAATCAAAAGCATTACGCCCGAAGCCTACCAGGTGCTGAAGCTGTATCGCTGGCCAGGGAATGTACGCGAACTGCAAAACGTAATTCGCCGGGCGATCGCGCTCGCCAAGGGGACATTGATCACGCTCGACGATTTGCCCGGTGAGGTCGTGGAGGCGGCGGGTGAGGGGCAACAGGCGAGCGAAGGACAACCCGCTGGCGATCTCGGGTACTTCGAGCTCCGCGACCGGCAACTGGCCAGCTTTGAAAAGCAGTACCTTAGTGAACTACTCGCCCGGCATCACGGTGACGTGCGGACGGCGGCCTGCGAGGCGAAGCTGCCGCGGGGGACGCTATACCGGCTGATGAAGAAACACGAGCTGGACGGGGATCGCTTTCGGTAGGGCAGGACGTTGGTGAGGAAGCACCGATGACTGCTGCATTGCCCCCGCGGCGCCCCAGTGACCTGTCACAATTCTGTGACTGCTGTTCCAGGGGCGCGAATCGGGCGAAAGTGCCGGAATATGCGGCGTTTTCTGCAAAGTTCCCATGCGGCGGCCGGCGGTTGTCACGGCGGCGCGAATCGCGGGCCAAGTTGCGAAAACATTCTGATCGCGCTGCGAATTTTATCAAGCGCAGGTGGCGTATAGCTTTACACGAATGCCGGCGTTCGCCTTTGGCGACGCAACCGGTCTTGGCACACACCTTGCTTTTAAGCGAGCCGTCCAGCGGGAACGAAAGAACTCGCCGGGGCAGGGGACAGGAGTGAAGCCAACTGCCAAGAACAAAGCAACGTTTCTATTCACAACGCCGACGGACAAACCCCCGCGGCATTATCTCTCGAAGGAAGCCTAGCCATGAAGAAGATTGAAGCCATCGTGCGCCACTTCAAGGTCGAAGAAGTCAAAGACGCGCTGAACGCCAAGGGCATCGCCGGAATGACCGTCACCGATGTGCGCGGTTTCGGACGTCAAAAGGGACACATGGAAACCTACCGCGGCACCGAATACGCCGTGGAGTTCATTCCCAAGTCCAAGATCGAAGTGGTCGTGTCCGACGCCAATGCCCAGACCGTGATCGACGCCATCCTGAAGAGCGCTCGCACGGGCCAGGTCGGCGACGGCAAGATTTTCGTCAGCGATCTGTCGGGCGCGATTCGCATCCGCACCGGCGAGAGCGACGACAGCGCTGTCTAAGGATCGTGCTAACCGTTTAATGGCGTCAGGCGGCGCCGGCGGCAGAATGACAACTCCGATGCCAACCATCCAGTAGTCTGCCGTTTTCTAGAGCCCGGGGAAGCGACAATCGCTCCCCGGGCTTTATCGTTCTTACAGTGCGTGTTGCGACGCGCCCTTGCCGTAAGGGAGCCAGGTGCTGCGAGCAGTCACCCACAGCTCTTCCCGTGCGACCGGATCTGGTCCTTTGTGGGGCGCCTGAGTTCGATCGCGCGGCGGACACAGGTGAGCCGCGGCGTGGCTACCCGTGGCACTCAAACTTAAGTGGCCGCAACTTCGCTCACGCGGGGACCAGCGTCGGCAACGTCGGCCGAGACCCAGACGGCATGCTGCTGGAAGTTAGCCTGAAATTTCTCAGCCAGACGGAGGGCGGCGGCGCGATAGGCTTCGGCGCTCTGCCATGACTCCCAGGGATGCAACAACTCAGAAGGCACGGTTTCCAAGCTCGTGGGGATCTCCAAGCCGAAGATCGGATCGGTTACAGTCGGCTGGCCGCTAAGCGCCCCACTGACAATCGCCGCGATGATCGCGCGGGAGTAGGAAAGCGCAATTCGCTTCGTGCCGGCCGGGTCGCCGCTCCAGCCCGTGTTCACCAGCCAGACTTGCGGCGCATGCGCACGGAGTCGTTCGCTGAACAGTTCCAGCGACCGTTCGGGACCGTGCACTAGCAGGCCGGCGCCGTAACAGGGTGAGAACACCGCTTCGGCCGAGGCACCGGCCGCGGCGGGCAGCTTCGACGAGTAGCCGCTCAGGTAGTAGTAGGCAGCTTGCTCTGCCGACAGCCGACTGACGGGCGGCAGCACACCGGTGGCGTCGCAAGCGAGGAGAATCACATTGCTCGGGTGGCCGTTGGATGCCGATGGGTTTGCCTCGACAATATGCTCGAGCGGAAATGCGGCCCGACTGTTCTCGGTGAGCGTGGTATCGCGATAGTCGGGCAGTCGGGTGCGCGGATCGACGACGACGTTCTCCAGCAGCGTGCCAAAGCGAATTGCCGCGCACAGTTCGGGTTGTTCGGCGGACGAGAGTCCATGGCAGCGTGGATAGCAGCCCGCTTCGAGGTTCGCGACTCCGCGATCGCTCCAGGAGATGGCATCGTCGGCGACGAAGTGCTGAGCAGCCCCGATCGCGAGCGTCGTCTTGCCGGATCCCGGCAGGCCCACGAGCAGCGTGACGCTGCCCCGCGGATCTTCGAAGGCGGCGGCCGGCAGGGACAGCCCGCCTTGCAGCGCGAGCCGGTAGCTCGCCAAGGTGAAGAGTGCCGCCGTCATTTCGGCGGCGTAGTCGGTGCCCAGGATAACCACTTCGCCGGTGGCGAGGCTGATGCTCACGCTCACCGCGGAGGAAAGGCCCGGCGTTTTGGGATCGGCAGGCGTCTGGCCCGCATTGAAGATCAACACGTCGGGCGAGGCGAACTCGGCTCGCGCTTTGGCGGCGGGGCGCACGAGCATTGTCCGCATGAACAAAGCGTGATAGGCCCGGGCGCAGATCACGCGGACCTTGAGGCGGTGCTGGGGCTCGGTACCGTAGTAGCCTTCGACGACATACAGCCGTCCGCAGGTGTTGAAGTAGTCGGTGGCCGCTTTGCGTAACAGGCCGAACGACTTTTCAGAGAGTGTTTGCGTGAACTCATTTCGGTCGATATGGGTGTCGATGGCGGGAGACTCGACGATACGCCGGTCGCGCGGCGAGCGACGGGTGCGATCGCCGGAGTTGGTGGCCAGGGCGCCGGTGGCGGTGATCCAATCGCCGTCGCAGACGACGCCGTCTTCGTAGAGCAATCCCAGCGAAGCATCATAGATCACGTCCGGCGCATGAAGTCCGTACGCGCTCAAGTCGAAACCGCGAGCCATGGTGTGAACCGTCTTGGAGTAAAGCAGAGCGGAGAGGATGTTCGACCGCGGCGTAATGATGCAAACAGCAGTCGAACGTGCGCGTTACCGAAGTGTGTGCGCCGATTATAGATGACGAGTGGCCTGTTTTGCGCTAGCAGTTGCGCAAGAATTTTGCGAGTGGACGAGTGCGAGTCAGATTGGCAGCGCCGCGCTCTTGACAAGTAGCCGCGCGGTAACGTACGAGCGCGAATGCTCAGGCATCGGTGGCCTTCGCGGTCTTGCTGTCTCGCGATTTGATCTTGCGCGAAGGCTTCGCGCGCGGAGACTTGCCCTGCGCGTCGGTATCAGAGGCCCTGTCCGCTGCACCATTGGGCGCGCCGACTGCATCTGGCGCAGGCATGGCCGGCGGAACCAGCCCAACAGCTGCACCCGCGGGAATTGGTCCCGCGGCCGGCGCGCGGCCAGCCCCGGCGGGAGCGGGACCTGCCGGCACGGGACCTGCCGGCACGGCGCCAGCAGGCTTTGCCGGATCGGCGGCGCCTGGATTCGCAAGTCCCCCAGAATCGACAAGCATGTAGCCGGCCCAGAAAAAGGGATGGCCGGCCGTGGAGTTCTGCATCCGCGAGACGTCCTTCACGCGCGGCTCGCGATCTGGATCGAGCGGCGAATCGCGCACCACCTGGACGCTTCGCTGCCAGGCTTCTGCCGGCCCGGTGTGCGGCAGTTCCTGAGCGTATTCGCGTACCAAGTCCAGACTCGTTTGTCCCCCGGTACGCCAGCGACTGATGAGCACGGTGCGAGCGCCGGAGCCGAGCAGTCCGCACAGCGAGAGGAAAATTTCTTCCCCAGCGGAAACACCTTTTTTGAGTCCCGTTTCGGCCGAAGTGTGGAAGCCAGGGAGGATGATTTGCTCCGGAGCACCGAACGGCAGCGACAGCCAGCCACCGAGCGGCGCGGCGCCTTTGCCGGCGAGCGGGTGCCAGCCGTAGGGATTTGCGGCCGAAGGGACATCATCCAGGACGATCAAACCATCGAGGATCACGCGGTACATGTGGGCCGGCGCCGCGAACTCGCGAGGCAGGGCGATCGCACCGGCCACGGCGGGGGCCAGTCGCTCGAACGCTTCACGAGCGGTTTCCTCGTCGTCCTGCGGAAAGAGTTTGCCAAGTGCCACGCCGACGTTAGGTCGCGGCTTTTTCGCTCCCAGGTACGGCACGGCGAGGCCCACGGTCGGCGCATAACGCACGCGCGCTTGGGAAACGAGGAGCTTCTGCTTGTCCGGCTCGCCGATGGGCAAGGCCTCGAACGGCAGGTACCACAGCGGGCCGTCTGGCACGACGACCATTTCTGCAAAGTTGCCGGTCAGGTCGACGTTCGACCGTTCCAGGAGCAGCGACATCAACTTGGCGCCGGATGCTTTCCAGTTTTCGCTCGTCAGGTCGCTGGCCGCGACCTGCTGGTTGGCTTCGAAATTGCCCATGTCGCGCAGCAACAGGCCAATCTGCTTCTTGACGCTCGCCGGGGAGCGGATCTGCCAGACGGCGAAGCGATCGTTCGACATCAAGAACGCATACATGTTGCGGCGGGTGGCGAAGAACGCCCACAGCACTTCGCTGTCGCCCAGTGATGCTTTGATGTCTTGAATGCTCCGCATCGGCGGGAAGACCATTACGGCCGGCTCGCGGCGGACGGCTATCTCGCGCAAGATGCGTTCCTGGCCCTGACTGAGCCGATCGAGTTCGGCGAGGGCCTGGCCCTGTTCGAGCCGCGCGGCCGGATCGGCGGTGGCGACTGGCTTGCCGGCCAGGCGGGTGCGAACGGCCGCGGCCTGTTCGGCAAGCTTCGCAAACTGCGGATAGCGCGAGAGCAGATTCTGCCGCTCAAGTTTGCCCTCGTCGTCGAGCATCTCGGCGGGGCCTTCGAGTAACCAGCGGAGCGAGAGCAGCCGGCCGCCGAGCGGCAACGTGCTGTAGAATCGATGACGCCGCGCGCGGTCGGCGACTTCGACCGCGCGCTCGCGATCCTTCTCGCTCTTAAGCAAGAGTTCGAACCAATTCTCCAGCGGAAGCTCCAAATCGCTCGAAAGCATCGCCAGGCATTCTTCCGGTTGTGTGCTCCAGTCGCCCGACGTGGGATCGCGCAGGAGGAGCTCGTAGAGCTCGAGCGCCACACGGTCGCTCGCGCCGCCCCGGGTGTAGAGATTGTCCGCGAGTGCGATCTGGAAGTTCCACAGCGATGCGCCGCGATAGAATCGCATCGCGGCGTCGAGCGTTTGATCGCCGCCCGAAACGTTGCCACCTTGATAGGCGACCACCGCGCTCAAGTAGTTGAGCTGCGCGCCGGCTCGGCCCACGGCCAGGTCGGTGCGAGCCATGGTCATGCGGGCATTGTTGAGCAGGTTCGTGGCTTCGGGTGTATTGCCGGCGATGGCCATGTTCTCAGCCGCGAGCAGCAGGAGCGTGGCCTGCAGTTGGCGGGGCGCGTTGTTGCTGCGAGCCCAGGGGAGGGCGTGAGCGACCGGCGCGAACGGTCCCTTTTGGTTGAGAAGCAGGTGCGCCAGCATGCCGATGCGGAATGCCTCTTCGAGATTCCCCCAGTTGCCCCCGGACTCCACGTCGAGATAGTTGGCTGCCGAGTACGTGGCTTCTTCGGCGTAGCGCATCGCGGCCGGATAGTCGCCGCTGACGAGCGACAGCCGGGCGAGCTCGACAAGCGCGGTGGCGGCCAGCGGGTGATCGAACTGACCGCCCACGAGCAGCGACTGCTCAAGCGCGGTTTTGGCTTGCGGCAGGCTGCCGGCGCCGGCATAGGCACAACCTAACTGCAGGTTGACCCAGGATTCGGTCCAGTGATTCGGCGGACCGGGTTTACGGGCGAGCACGTCGACCAGGCTTTGCGTCAGCGGATCATGTTTGCAGACGGGGCCCATGATCTCGCTACGGCGGCGGATGGCGAGCGAGGTGCAGCGGATCACTTCGACGACGTTCACCGGGAAGGCGAGGGCGGCCTGGACGACGCCCCCTTGTTGCACGACACGGCTCTGGTCGATCTGACCCTGGCCCATCGTGTACTCGCGCACGAATGCTCCCGCAACGGCGCGGCGTTTGCTTTGGCCCCAGGGTGTGGCGCGGACGGGGTTCAGCGCGGGTGTTGGATCCTGAAACTGAATGCGCATCATCCAATCGCTGTAGGCGATGTAGATCTTGAGCGCGGCGTCGTACTGTTCGAGTGCCTTCTGCGGCTGGCCGAGTTGGTAATAGCATTCGCCGGCCATCGTGTAAGCCGGGATGACGTCGATCCACTGGCTGGCGGCGTTGCGCAGACCGTTTTGCGACTCGCTGGTGAACAGCGCCAGTCCGCCGCGATAGTTTCCGTTGTAATAGCCCGGCAGACCGGTGAAGTAGAAGTTCGTGGGAACCGACCTGGCGACGCCAGTGGGCGTGGCCGAGGGGATGAGGATCTGGGCTTGGGCGGGCAGAGCAAGCATGCTGGCGGCGATCGCCAGGAGTCCGCCCAGGAGACAGAACGCAGCGCATGGGGCGCGACTGAGCATGGCCAAGTTCGAGCCTCTCTACTTGAGCTAAGTGCCGCCAGGCTGGCGACCGCTTGGGCCGCCCATCGGTTCTGGCCGCGGTTCCGAGGCGCGGCTGAAGTAACTTCCATCATACCCAGCTTTTCCGGTCGCGGCGAACGAAGGGTGCACAAATGCTAGCGAGGGAAATGCTAGCGATGGGCGACCGGCCGCTCGTGGGGGCCTTTTTTCGCTTCTTGGCCAAACGTGTCAAAGTCTGCCGATTGTGCCGGCCGATATACAGCGTGCGGGTTATAGCGATCAGGCGAAGCCGAGCGGGACTGGTGCGGGCATGGTTGCCCCTAGTCTCAAATCGCTCGACACTTGCCGACCGTCCGCCGACTTACCGGAGGTGAGATTCCGATGCCGCTGAATACTGAGCAAAAGCCGACCTGGCGCCGTGCGCTGTTGGGTCTGGGAATTTGCGGCACGCTGATTTCGACCGTGGGCTGCCAGGTCGACATCGGTGGCCAAACGCTGCCCAGTCCCTGGTACCAGCAGGACGACATCCAGTACTTCCCGCCAGGGCCAGAGTTCAAGCTCTCGCGTGAGGCGGCCGCCCAGAAGGCGTACAAGGCGGACCTGGATGCCCAGCAGGGACCGTAAGGAATCGAAGATTGATTGAGTAACGTGTGAGCCGGCCGCGTTCGCCAGATTGCGAACGGTGCCGGTTCGCCAGAAGTTTTTCGTCGAGCGCCCGAGGAGTTTGTGCGAAGGTTGATCGTGCTTGCCTGCTGATCTCTGCCAAGGGACCACCAGGCAGTTCGAGAGTCTTTCGCCTCCGCGGGCGTTGGGGGGGACGACGCCCTCGGCGGCTGACGATCAGGACGAAATGCGCAACGCTCTCGGGCGATTGTGCGCCTTGGACGTCAGCGGCCGGGGATCTTTTATTCCATCGTCCGTGGTCAGCCGCGAGTTTTGGTCTATGGATGCGCAACTGCCACCGGCCGTCGAACAGTGGGCCAACCTGTTTTTGGTATGGGTCGGCTTCGGCACGATCGTGGGACTCATGGCCAAGGCCGTGATGCCCGGCCGCGACCCGGGCGGAGCCGTGGTCACGCTGGCCATGGGCGTGGGCGGCACGGTCATCGGCTGCGCCGTGACGACGTACGCCTCGGGCCATCATGTGACGCCGGTCAGTCCGCTGGGCTTTGTGGTGGCGTCGGTCGGAGCGTTCGCTCTGCTGCTCTTTTATCGCCTGCTCTCCGGGCGCTTCTTTCACGAGGGCGATCGGGCTCTCGTGGTTCGCCAGCCGCGCACGCGGAGGCGTCAAGCCGCGGTTTATACGCACATTGATGAGTAGACAGCGCTTCGGTGCTTCGACGCGAGATCTCATCACACGGGCGCGACCGTCATCGGAACTCCACGTGGGCGCTGCTGGCCCCCGTACCACGATAACGATCGTCTGCGGATCGAACATCGATCGGTAGATCGCCGCCACCAGATTTGGCGATCAACTGAACAGGATCGGCTGGTTCGATTCAGCTCGACCGCAAGCTTGTCTGGCGCGATAGCAGATCGGTCGACTCGACGGGTCTCGATGTGCTGGAGGCTGAGGGTTGAGATCACCGTTTCGGTGACGGTGGTGACCTCTGGCGTTGGCTGCGGCTGGACCGTTCCGCGCTGCATCTTCCAGGTTACTCCGGCCGGAAATCGCGAATCCGCGGTGCGCACAATGGTCCGCGGATGAAAAGTCGCCATCTCGAGCGAGTTTCCCACCACATGCGCGATGCCCACTTCGGGCGGGGCCTGCAACGATTCTTGGTTGACCTCGATTGCTGCGGCCAGTTCGCACAAATCACTGGCGCCGCGATTAGCGTGGTCACCAGTTTGCAAACCAGGTAGGGCGTCCGTGTCCAGAAAGGCAGGTTCTCCGTGAGAAGGTGCCGCTGATGGCACATCTTACGCTGGCAAGCGTTCAGTCCGTCAAGAGCAGGATGCTATTTCCCCGTGACCGGCACTTCGCGGCCGCCGCGCCACCAGCGCGAGACTGTGCGCTTGAGCCGCATCAGATGGGCGATCGGCACGCCGGCGGGGAAATGCGTATAGCGGAAGCTCGGTCGGGCCGCGGTCAGCCAGTACCGCTTGCAGTCGAGATAGCCTGGGCCCAAATCGTACGTGTGATCGCCCCGCTCGAAACTGTCTTCGATCATCCGGGCCTGGAGAACCGAGCCCGCGCCATCGCTGGCGGCCGAGGCGTCGTAGCCTGTCCGCAGTCCGAAGACGTGGCCCCGGTGATGGTAAGCGTAGTTGAACGCCACTGGTTTGCCGTCGAGCAGCAGCAGGTTCAGGTCGAGACCGCCGGAACGAGCCGCGATGGCGTGACTCTCGCGAAAGAATTCGCGGACTTCGTCATGCACGAGCGTGGTGCCCGTAGTGGAGTCGGCCTGCCAGCTCTTGCTCGCGATCTGCTCGCAAGCTTCGTAGAGATCGTAGCGCGGGTCGGTGTCCGGGCCACCCTGGGGGCGATAGCGCAGGTGCGTGAGCTTGCCTTGCGCGGCGAGTTTCTTTTCGCTGCGGCGGACGTTGTTCCGCCAGCGACTTTGCCGCGAGGCCCAGTACTGCTGCCAGCCGTCGTACTGCTGGAGTTCGACGAGCGCGGTGGTCTGACGCGTCTCGCAGGTGGCTTCGAGGCCGACGTCTTCCAGGGCGTCTGCGGTGCGACCGTCGTCGGCGCCCAGCGCGTCGACCCAGGCGAGTTCCATGACTTGCCAATCGCGCGGTGTACTGCGGACGTAATCGAGACCAGCGGCGAGGGTGGCGGCCGGATCGGGGCCGATAGGTCCGAAATAGCTTCCCCAGTCATCGAGCGGGTATGTCAGCACGCGAACGTTGGTCGCCAGGCGGCGACTGGAGCGAACCACCAGCGGCAGGATGCCCGTGATGCGGCCGTCGTTCTCAACCACCAGGAGGCGGAGTTTTTGCCGGCCGCCGAAGTGCTGCCAATAGCCTGCGAGCCACTCGGGGGATTGGAAGTACGTGGCGCCGGGCGTCTGGGCCAAAAGCTGGTGCCAGTCGGCGGAGATTGCCTCAAATTCAGCCGGATCGTTGATTTCGCGGACGGAATTCATCAGGGCTCGGAGTGGCTTGCAGAGATGCGGCTTACGGCGATTAACCTTCGGCACGATGACAGACTGAGGTGTTTGCAAGCGATGTTCCACAGTCCTTTGCAGGCGCGTCTTAACTCCCATTTCGTGCGTGCAAGTGCTTGACAATATTGAGTTTGCGGCTACGAATGCCGCCGCGATGCCCGTTTGCCACCTGTCGACTTGGTGAAACATGCCGGCGCCCGGGCATGGCTTTTTCGCAACGCAGGTGCCCGGTTCCGTGTTGTAATGGACAGTGACGGCGCGGCCGTTTGGCTGTCGTTCAGAGCGAGCTGTCGGGCTGGATTTACAAACCGCCACGGGCGGGGAGAAACTTCCGCGATCCAGGCGGTGTTCAATAAGTGCACAAACCAGCTACTTCGCAGTCCGATTCGACTGCCAGGAGAGGGAGATCTTGAACGTGACCAGCGTTTTTTCACACCTGCTTGCAGCTTTCCTCGTTGCGATGGCCCTATTGCACACCGCGGCGATCGCCGGGGAAATGGGAGCCGCGGCCGTTGCCCAACGTGCAGACGCATTACTGGCGGAAGAGCAGTTTGGCGGCGATGCACAGACCCAGGCGGCAAGCGCCGCGAGCGACGAGATCTTTTTCCGCCGGCTGTCGCTCGACCTGATCGGTGCGCCGCCGAGCCCCGAAGCGGTCACGGCGTTCTCGCTCGATCCTTCGCCGGACAAACGCGCGAAGTCCGTCGAGCGATTGCTTGCCGATGAGCGGTTCGGTCAGAACTGGGCCCGCTACTGGCGCGACGTGATTATGTTCCGCCGCTCCGAAGATCGCGGGCTGATTGCCGCCCGCGCGGCCGAGCAATATCTCACCGACGCTTTCAACAACAACAAACCTTGGGATCAGATCGCGCGCGACTTCATTACCGCGACCGGTGACGTGCAGCAAGCCGGCACGACCGCGATCGTGATGGCTCAGAACGGCAACTCCGAGGACGTCACGGCCGAAGTCTCGCGGATCTTCATGGGCATCCAGATTCAATGTGCCCAGTGCCACGATCACCCGACCGATCGCTGGAAGCGTGAGCAGTTTCACGAACTGGCCGCGTTCTTTCCGCGGATTGCCGTACGGCCAGTTCGCCAGGACGGCCGGCAGCGTTCGTTTGAAGTTGTCTCGGTCGATCGCGGACCCAAGAACAAGAAGAACAACAATGTCCGCCGCGGCTCGCTCGAGCATTTTATGCCGGACCTGGACAAGCCTGAGGAAATTGGCAAGCAGATGGAGCCGGTGTTCTTCGTCGGTAACCAGAAGCTCGATTCGGGCAAGACCGATCAGGAACGTCGCGGCGCGGTGGCGGATTGGATCACAGCCCGTGAGAACGAGTGGTTCTCAAAGGCCTTCGTGAATCGAATGTGGTCGGAGATGGTTGGCCGCGGGTTTTATGAGCCCGTCGATGACATTGGGCCGGACCGCGACTGCGCGGCTCCCAAGTCGCTCGAGTATCTGGCCGACCGCTTCGCGGCGAACAAGTATGACGTGAAGTGGCTGATGCAGACGATCGCGCTGACGGACGCTTATGCTCGCCGCAGCGCGTCGCGTGTGGATGACGGCTCGGCTCCGTTTGCGGCAGCTTGTCCCCAGCGCTTGCGGGGTGATCAGCTTTACAACGCGCTGGTCGGCGTGCTGGAGATCGACGATCCTTCGGAGGACGGCCAGCGAGGCTATCGCAACCTGTTCAGCGGCCCCCGCGGCCAGGTGAACGCCACGTTTGGTTACGACCCCAGCGTGCGTCGTGACGAAGTGGCCGGCTCGATTCCGCAGGCACTGTTCCTGATGAATTCGCCGCAACTCGCCCGGGCGATCAATGCCGGGCAACAGTCGACGGCCCTGGGCAAGCTGGTGGCCGAGACGCTGGACGACGAGGCCGTGGTGGGAGAGTTGTACCTCCGCTGTTTTGCTCGCGAGCCGAAGGCGGCCGAGATGCGGACTTGCCTGGCCCACGTGCGGACAAGCACCGATCGGGCGGAAGCCTTCGAGGACATTCTCTGGGCGCTGCTGAACTCGACCGAGTTTTTGAATCGCAAGTAGTGACATTTCGCAATCTTTGCCATGCCTGCGCGGACGCGTACGGCCTGACCGTGAAAGAAAAGGTCCTTCGAACATGACCATGTATTTGCGCCACCAGATTGACGTATCGGTTTCCCGGCGGGGAGTGATTCGTCGCCGCGACTTTTTGCGAGGCATCGCCGCCGCCAGTGTCGCGGCCGGCACGCTGAGCTGGCGCGACATGGTCGCCCTGCACGCCCGCGAGCTGCAGCAGCGGGGGATGTCGATGATCCTGCTCTGGATGGCGGGCGGACCCAGTCAGTTCGAAACCTTCAGCCCTAAGCCGGGCCACGAGAACGGCGGTGAAACCACAGCCATCGACACCTCGGTGGCGGGCATCCAGATCAGCGACAACTTCCCGCACGTCGCCAAGATGATGCACGAGGCCGCACTCATCCGCTCGATGACCAGCAAGGAAGGGAGCCATCCGCGGGCTTCGTACCTGATGCACACGGGCTATCTGCCCACGGCGAACGTGAAGTATCCGGCGTTTGGTTCGATCATAGCCCAGCAGCATCCGCGAGCGGAGCTCGATCTGCCGGCGTTTGTGCGGATCGGCAGCGGCCGCGATGGCAGCGGTGGCGGGCTGTTGGGTGTCGAATACGATCCATTCGTGATGCCGGTGGCGGGACAACTGCCGACGAACGCGGCGCCAACGACGTCGACTCCGCGATACACGCGGCGGCTCGATCTCTTGAGCCGGCTGGAAAGTGAGAATGCCGCGGCCGGAGCCGCCTTCGAAGTGGACGAGCATCAGAAGCTGTATAAGAAAGCTTCGCGGATGATCATGAGCTCGCAGATGAAGGCCTTCGACTTGGAGCAGGAGCCTGCGGCGATGCGCGAAGCTTATGGCGATTCGCAGTTCGGTTTGGGCTGCTTGCTCTCGCGTCGATTAGTCGAGTCCGGCGTGCCGTGCATTGAAGTCACGCTCGGCGGCTGGGACACCCACAACGACAACTGGCCGCGCGTGAAGGCCTTGGCCGGACAGGTCGACCAGCCACTGGCTGCCTTGATCGCCGATCTCAAGCAGCGCGGGATGCTTGAATCGACACTCGTGGTTTGGATGGGCGAGTTCGGCCGCACGCCGCGGATCAATCCGCGGGCCGGTCGCGATCATTACCCGCGGGCCTTCAACGTGCTGTTGGCGGGGGGCGGCATACAGGGTGGCCAGGTGATCGGTAGCACTGATGAGTCGGGCACTGAAGTGGCCGATCGCCCCGTGGAGCCGACCGATTTGCTCCAGACGTTCTGCAAAAGCTTGAAGATCGATCCTAAATTCGAGAACATCGCACCGAACGGCCGACCGATCAAGTTGGTCGATGGCGGCACGCCAGTGGACGAGCTTTTCGCGTAGCGGAAAATCACCAAACCGGACGCGGAATTTCAGAAATAATCCCCGACTGGTTTTCTGAATCATCGTCGGGTCGAAATCCGGTTTGGCCGCCCTCTCCCCAGCGGGTAGTATGAGGAGCATGGCCGCCGACCCTACTACCACCGAGACGCGCGCCCCGCACTTCGACTCGCTTGAACAAGAAGCGTTTTTGAATCTGTGGCGCACTTACGATCGGCTGCACCTCATCGAAGAGGAACTGTTCGGTAAGTTCGAACTTACGCCGCAGCAGTACAATGCTTTGCGGTTGCTGCGCGGCGAGGGTGACCACAAGCTGGCCACGCTGGTGCTGGCTTCGCGCTTGGTATCTCGCGCGCCGGACATCACCCGGCTTCTCGATAAACTCGAGGAGCGCGGACTCGTCGAGCGCGAGCGTCCGCCGGACAATCGCCGCATGGTGCTGATCGGGCTGACCGAACGCGGCCGCAACCTGCTTGCCGAGTTGGATGAGGAGGTCCGCTCGACGCACGCCAAGCAGCTTGGACATCTTTCGCCGGAGCAGTTGGAGCAGTTCATCTTACTGCTGAAGGCAGCCCGGCGTCCGCACGAGGAGGCCAGCAGTCATTGGAAGCCGACGGTATAATGCCTCCCGCGTTCCTGACTGGCTGCGTCCGATTTTGCCGAGAGATGATTCGTGCCTGCGCCCCCTCCGCTGCCTGATGTTCGCCGGTTTGATAGCAGCACCGGCGTTCGGATCTACCGTATCTCGAGCGAAGCCTTTCCAGGCTTCGTCGTGCACGTTTATCTGTTGCTGGGGGCGGGCGTGCCCACGCTAGTGGATGCCGGGAGCGGTTTCGGCGATTCGACGGCGCAGATCCTCCACGGTCTCGAGCAGGTACGTACCGAACACGGAGAGTCGGTGACTCTGGCCGACATTCGCCGGATCATCATCACGCACGGGCACATCGACCACTTCGGCGGGCTGGCGCAACTGCACCAGCGGATGCCCCGGGCCGAGATCGCGATCCATCAGCTTGACGCCCGAATTCTCACCGCGTTCGAAGAACGCGTGGCCGTGGCCAAGAAGGGGTTGCGGCAGTTCCTCGAGCAGGCCGGCGTCGGCGAGTCGATGCTGCAAGGCTTTCTCGACGTCTACGGTTACTCGAAGCAGAACATGCGCAGCCTGCCCGTCGCCCACACGCTTTCCGATCATCAGGAGTGGGACGGGATGCGGTTTATTCACACGCCGGGGCACTGTCCGGGGCAGGTGTGCATTGCAATTGGCGACGTAATGTTGAGCGCGGACCATGTGTTGCCGGAGATCTCACCACATCAGGCGCCCGAGAGCATCATGCCCTACACCGGGCTGGGGCATTATCTTGATTCGCTCTACAAGGTTTCGCAGGTCGAGGGAATCCGGCTGACGCTCGGCGGACATCAGGGGCCGATCAATGACCTGTACCGCCGGGCCAGTGACATTCGCGCAAGCCACGAGCGAAAGCTGGAGAAAATTTTGGGAATGATCCGTCAGGCCCCCGAGCCGATGACGGTGAACGAAGTTTCGCAGCAGCTCTATGTGCACGTGAAGGGCTTCCATGTGCTGCTGGCCATCGAAGAGGTGGCGGCGCACGTGGAGTACCTGTACCAGCACAACCGGCTGGCGATCGCGAACCTGGGAGAGTACCAGACGGAAGTGAATCCGCCGATTCGATATATCGAATCTTGAGCCGCTCACGGACAGCGGTTCCGGCGGGCGTTGCGGATCGATCGTTTGCGAAGTGTCACGCCTCGATCAGACATTATTTCGACCGCCGGCGGCCCAAAAATGCAGCCAAAAATACTCGTAGATCGCCCCCAGCCAGTGGGCCCGCGCGGTTCGTCCGCTACACTTTAGGAGTGGCCTGCCCCTGGCGGGGGCGACTAGGCTTGCCTCCCATAATCCCTCCTCAACATCTCACACACCGGGTGCCCCATGCACGCAAACCTTCGCACTGCCGTTCGTCCTGTTCTCTTGATGCTGGCCTTGTTCGTGGCGATGGTGGCGGTGCAACGCGGTAGGGCGCGGGCTGATGTGGAACTGCGCTGGAAATTTGAGTCCGGCGAAACAGTCCGCTTTACGACTTCGACGGAGGTCTTGCAGGACATGGAGATCGGCGGGCAGCAGCTCGCCTCGAAGATGACGCAAATAATGGATATGACCTGGAAAGTGAAGGAAGCGGGCGAGGACGAGTCAACCCTGGACGTGACGATCGATCATGTGCATGTCGAAATGACGCCTCCGGGACCGGCCGCGAAGGCAATCGTGTATGACTCGAAGAACGAAACGCACGAAGGCCAGGCGGCGATGATGGCGCCGCTGTTTGGGGCAATGATTAATCAGCCGATGACGCTGACCGTCACACCGCTCGGCGAGGTAAAAGACATCAAGCTACCCGAGGGAATGATTGCCGCCATGCAGAAGGCGGGGCCGGGGGCCAAGGAAGTCCTTTCGGAGGATGCGATGAAGCAGACGATCAGCCGGGTGATGATCGCGTTTCCGGAGTCGGTCGCCACCGGCAAGAGCTGGGAGTCGAACTTCGAGACGAAGAACCCGATTCTGGGGACACAGAAAGCATTGACGACCTACACGTATGTCGGTCCCGAGGAAGCCGAAGGCCGCTCGGTGGAGAAGTTGGACGTGAACGTGCAGCTCAGCTTTGATCAGCCGGCCGACGCTCAGGCCAAGGCGACGATCAAGGAGCAGGCCAGCGAGGGAGCGATCTTGTTTGATAACAAACAGGGGATGCCCCTTTCGACAAGCATGAATAGCCAGATGAAGCTGGAACTGTCGGCGGGCGGCCAGATGATCGATCAGGCGATCACGACCAAGGTGATGATGAAGCAGCTTCCGCCCGCGAAAGAATAATGGCAGTCTGGAAAGTGGCTTCGACCTCTAGCACGCGCAACTCGACAGGAGCGGGATCATGACCGGACTAATCGCGATTGCGTTTGCCGCCGTAGTGTGTGCGTGTTGGGCTTGGGATAGCCGTTCTCTCCACGCACGATTGGCGGCCCTGGAAGCAGACCGAGTTGCTCGCCACTAGCAGTCTGATCCGTGCGGCAAACACTGGGTAAGGCGACTCCTACGAATCGGTGGGCGTTTGACTTTTCCGGCAACCCGCGCGTAACGTTACGATCGTGGCGCATTAGGCTACCTCGGCAAAGGACCTGACGATGGGCACGGAGATTGGCCAGTGCGCGGCGATTCCGCGATTCAACGACGAACAACTGGCATGCGCCGCCATGATCGGCGAGTTGGTGCGGTTTGCCGATGGCGAACCGCTGTTTCTGGAGCACCAGCACGACGTGCCCATGTACGTCATTCGCTCGGGCGAAGTCATCATCCGCGAGTCGTCGACCGGCGAACCGCGCGACGTGGTGACGCACGAGGCCGGTGAATTCACCGGCGACGTGGACCTGCTGACGGCGCGGCCAATCGTGGTTTCTGGATATGCCAAAGGGCCGGTCCAAGCGTACCGCATCCCGCAAAGTGAAGTGCGCCGACTGCTTAACGAGATTCCGGCCCTGAGCGACATGCTGCTCGAAGCGTTTCAGACGCGCCGCGCCGTGCTGGAAACAAGCGGCTTCCTTGGCGTGCGACTGATCGGCCGCGCGCGTTCGCGGGAGACGAACGAGCTGCGCGAATTCTTCTATCGCAATCATGTGCCGCACACGTTCTTCGACGTCGACGAGCCCGAAGGGCGTGAGCAGCTTGCCCTGCTGGGGGCGACCGAAGCGGACATTCCGGTCACCGCCTGCAGCCGGAGAGTGAACAAGCGGCCCACGCTGGCGCAAGTGGCCGAATGTTTGGGCATTCAGCGGGAAATTCCCGACACGCTGTACGACCTGGTGATCGTGGGCGCCGGGCCGGCGGGGCTCGCGGCTGCGGTTTATGCTGGCAGCGAAGGTCTCAAGACGCTCGTCATCGATCGCGTCGGACCTGGCGGACAAGCCGGCAGCAGTTCGAAGATCGAAAACTTCATGGGCTTTCCCTCGGGCATCAGCGGCGCGGAGTTGGCGAATCGTGGATACTTGCAGGCACTGAAGTTCGATGTGCAGTTTACGGCGCCGGTGCATGTGAAGCAGGTCGATTACAACGCCGAGGGCGAACATCGCTTGCACCTCTGCACAGGGCAGGTAGCTCGGGCGCGGTGCGTGCTCGCGGCGAGCGGCGTGGCTTTCCGTCAGCTTGCGATTGACGCTTGCCGACGCTTGCAGGGAGCCGGCGTGTTTTACGCGGCCACCAGCGTTGAAGCGCGGAGTTGCCGCAAGTCGACGGCAATTGTCGTAGGCGGCGGTAACTCCGCCGGCCAGGCCGCAGTCTACCTGGCCGAGACGGCCGAGCGAGTTCTGGTCGTCATTCGGGGCGACGACCTGCGCAAGAGCATGTCGGAGTATCTCTGCAAGCGAATCGAGCACCATCCGCGAATCACGCTGTGCAAGAACACCGAGGTCGATGACATCGAGGGTCGAGACGTGGTCGAAGCGGTGTGGTTGAAAAGCAATCTGACTGGCGAGCGCCAGCGGATTGACTGTGCGGCCTTGTTCATCTTCGTCGGTGCAAAGCCGCATACCGACTGGCTGCCGGATGCCGTGGCGCTCGACGAAAAAGGGTTCGTGCTGACCGGCGCCGGTCTTGAGTCTGACGAGCGCTGGCCGCTCGATCGGGAGCCTTGCGAGCTGGAAACCACCTGCCCCGGCATCCTTGCGGCCGGGGACGTGCGAGCCGGGACGACGAAACGCTGCGGGTTCGCCGTGGGTGATGGTTCGCTGGCGATCGCCTGCGTGCATCGTTATCTGAACGATCTGAGCTGATTGAACGTGAAGCCCGTTGTAACGCGAACGCGTGAGACGAACTCCGTCTCACGCGTTCGGCACGCCTCGCAATCACACTCGCCGAAGCGGCCTGGCCATTGGCCGGGAACGGCCCGGGAACCGGAACAATGCTCCATTGCGGCGGGCACGGATTCCAATCAGGCGGGCAGGGGTTCCAGTGCGGAGTGCACCGGCGGCTGCCAGCAGCGGTGACCGAAACGGGCCGCTTTGAGGTCCTTGGCCGACGCAGTCGGAGCGATGAGCAGGGCTGCGGAACTCGCGTCAGCGAGAACACACCCTAGGCCGCAGTAGCTCAGACTCTTGCCGTGGGGAATCATTGCGGTCTTCGACCCGGTCGCTCACCGCGATCAATGGGCAGATAGTCGGACTTCGTGCGCGACTCGGCCAGGATCTTCTCGGCGCGGGCAACGACGCCTGGATGACTGTCCGCGACGTCGTGCTGCTCGCCGAGATCGGTCGTCAGATCATAGAGTTCGAGCGGCCCGTCCTGCCTGTTTCGAACCGCTTTCCAGTTATCGAAACGGACAGCCTGACTTAGCCCGCGCTCGTGGAACTCCCAGTAGAACGGTGGATGCGGAGTCTGCGTCGGATCGGCCTGCTTCTCGCCAAGAATGGTAGGGAGCATCGAGATGCCGTCGATCTCGCTAGGTGATCTCGTTCCCACGAGTTCGGCCAACGTGGGCAGCACATCCCAGAAGGCCCACGGCGTATCATCCACGCGGCCGGCAGCAATGCGGCCGGGATAGCGCACGAGCATGGGTACGCGGATGCCGCCTTCGTACAGCGCACGCTTAATGCCGCGCAAGGGGCCCGAGCTGGCAAAGAACTCGGGATCGGCGCCGCCTTCGCGATGCGGGCCGTTGTCGCTGGTGAAGAAGACGATCGTCTCGTCGGCGATGCCGAGCTCGGCCAGCTTGTCCAGAATCTGGCCGACCTGCGTGTCGAGGTAGGTGATCATCGCAGCGTGATTCTTCTGCGCTTGCGGCCACGATTCGTTTGAATACGGCGCATCGCTGGGGACTTCCATGCCTTGCTTGCCGGCTTCGTTGTTGGCGTGCGGAAGTGTGAACGGCAGGTAGAGAAAGAAGCGGTCTTCTTGATGTTGTTCGAGAAAATCGAGCGCATCGGCCGCGAACAAGTCGGCCGAGTAGGTTACGCGCTTGGTAGCCACGCCGTCAGCCACGACGTTTTCGAGCGGCGCCTGCTCCTCGCCTCGCCACAGGTAGTCGGGATAGTAATTGTGCGCATGCTTCTGATTCAGGTACCCAAACCAGTGGTCAAAGCCTTGCTGGGTGGGAAGCCCCGAGGTTTCCGGCTCGCCCAGCCCCCACTTGCCGATCATCCCGGTCGCATAGCCGGCATCGTGCAGCACCTCGGCTACGGTGACATCCTCGGGGAGCAGCGGCACCCGGTCGTTCGAGCGAATGCGGCAATGGCCCGTGTGCCTGCCCGTCATCAGCGCGCATCGCGAAGGGGCGCACACGGTGCTGCCGGAGTAGCAGGACGTGAAGCGGACCCCCTCGGCAGCCAGGCGGTCGATGTTTGGCGTGCGGATTTGCCTCTGGCCGTAGCAGCCGAGATCGCCATAGCCCAGGTCGTCGGCCAGGATGAACACGATGTTGGGCGGACGGTCGTGGGCTATGGCCACTGTCAGGGTCATGCCGACGAACAGGAAAGCAAGCGCGAGACGAAGCGAGGATTTCGAACAGTCCATGGGAACATGCGCTCCTGTTGTTAACCGTGCCGACGGGCGAAGACTGTCAGTATCGATTCCCCGGGCCTTCGATTCAAACCTCAACTGGCACGGATTTCGCATGCTCGCTCAGCACAGACGCATCAAGCGGCCGCTTCAGTGCGCTGCCGAAAATGGTGTCAGCAGTTTCATTAGGAGCACAATCATGCCCCGCGGCGACAAATCGAAGTACACGGACAAACAGAAACGCCAGGCCGAGCACATCGAGGAAGACTACGAAGAACGCGGCCTGGGCGAAAAAGAGGCCGAGCGCCGAGCCTGGGCCACGGTCAACAAGATGACTGGCGGCGGCAAGAAGCCGGGCGGGTCAGGCCGCGGCCAGAAGGTGAATAAAGGACCAGCGAAGAAGGGTGGCAAGGCGGGTGGGGAAGCTGCTGCCGCGCGACCCGCGGCAGAGCGCTCCAAGTTGGCTAAGAAGGCCGCCGCCACGCGCCAGAAGCGCGCGGCCGGGAGCACCAAAAAGAAGGCCGCTCGGAAGAAGAAGTGATCGCAGTGAATTTGACTTAATGTGCCGGCGTTGGAACGGCATGCGTTGACTGGCGCGGTGCAAACCACGGATAGATCGCCGGCAGCACAAACGCCGTTAGGAGCGTCGCGGTGATCAACCCGCCGATGACCACGGACGCCAGCGGTCGCTGAATCTCGGCGCCGGCCGTGGTTGAAATGGCCATCGGCAGAAAGCCCAGGCTCGCCACCATCGCGGTCATGAGCACCGGGCGCAATCGCTGCAACGCTGCTTCGCGTGCCGCCTCGCGCGGGGTGTGGCCTTCGGCGCGAAGTTGCTCGGCCGCACTGACCCAGACCAGGCCGTTGAGTACTGCCACGCCGAACAGGGCGATGAATCCCACGCCAGCCGAAATGCTGAATGGCATCGCGCGCATCGCGAGAGCTAAAATCCCGCCCGAGGCCGCCACCGGCACGGCCATGAAGATTAAGAGGGCCAGTCGCGTGGACTTGAATGAGCTGTAGAGCAACAGGAAGATCAACAGCAGCACGATCGGCGTGATGAGCGAAAGCCGCAAGCTGGCTGACTGCAGGTTTTCGAAATCGCCACCCCAAGTAATCGTATATCCGGTGGGCAGCTCGACCTGGCTGGCAACGGCCTGTTGGGCTTCGCGAACGAAGCTGGCCACGTCGCGATCGCGCACGTTCGCCGCAATGAATGTTCGCCGGCGCGTCGCTTCGTGTTCAATGCCCGGCGGCGATTCTTCGAGCGTGACCTCGGCGAGCTCACCCAGAGGAATCAGCCGCCCGCCGACTTCGCCGACCGGAATCTGCTCGAGCCGCGACGGGCTTTCGCGCCACTCGAGCGGATAGCGCACCATGATTGGAAATCGGGCGCGACCTTCGAGCACTTGTCCGGCCTGATGGCCGCCGAGCGTTTCGACGGCGTTCATCACCTCAGTCGCATCAATGCCGTACATCGCCAGGCGGTCGGGCCTGGTCGCGATGCGCAACGTTGGAATGTTCGCCTGGTAGTCGGCCTTCACGTCGGCGGCGCCGGGAATGTTGCGCAGCACCGCCTCGATCTCCTTGCCCTTGCGGCCAAGAGTTTCGAGATCGTCACCATAGAGCAGGACCGCGACGTCGGCCTTGACGCCGGCCACGAGTTCATCGACGCGCATCTCAATCGGCTGGCTGAAGCCGAAGTTGACGCCCGGAACGTTGGCCTCCAGCACGCCGGACATCGCGTCGATCAGCTCGTTCCGCGTCTTGTGCGCGGGCCACTCGTCCACCGGATTGAGCATCACCCAGACGTCGGTCTGGTGCACGCCCATGACATCGTTCGCCACTTCGGGCCGACCGGTCTTGCAGAACACGGTCTTCACCTCGGGAAACTCATTGAGCAGCTTCTCGATCCTGGTCGACATGGCGATTGAATCTTCGAGCGTGGCACTGGGAAGCCGGACGACTTCGATCAAGAGGTCGCCTTCTTCAAGTCGGGGCATAAACTCGCCTCCCAGGCCGAGCGCAATGGGGATGCTCACCGCGAGCAATGCGAGCGCGGCTGCGAATGTCATCACGGGATGCTTTACGGCGCGCTCGACCAGCGGCGCGTAGAACCACTTGATGACACGTATCGGCCAGACTTCCTTCTCTTCAAGGTTCTTAGGCAGGAACATCGCGGCCAGCACCGGCATCAGCGTCAGCGACAGCACCAGCGAACCGGCCAGGGCGAACAGCACGGTCAGCGCCATCGGCCGAAACAGTTTTCCTTCCGTGCCCTGCAGAGCGAGGATCGGCAGGTAGACCACCGCGATGATCAACTCGCCGAACATCGTGGGCTTGCGGACCTCGATTGCCGCGTCGCGCACGATCTCGTCGTGGGTGCGCGTTGGATCGCCGTGCGACAGGCGGCGCATGCAGTTCTCGATCATGATCACGGAGCTGTCGACGATCAGGCCAAAGTCGATCGCTCCCAGACTCATCAGGCTGGCCGTGATGCCCGTGGCAGCCATCACGTTCGTGGCGAACAGCATCGAGAGCGGAATTGCCAACGCCACGATGATGCCGGCGCGGATACTGCCCAGCATGATGAGCAGGACGACGATTACGAGCACGCCGCCCTCGACCAGGTTGTGCAGCACGGTGTCGAGTGTGCGGTCGATGAGGCTGGCCCGATCGTAGATGACTTCCAGCCGCACGCCCTCGGGCAGGGTCTCTTCGATCTTGGCGAGTTGATTTTTGGCGGCGTGGACGACCGTGCGCGAGTTCTCACCCAGCAGCATCATGACCATGCCGGTGACAGCTTCGCCACGGCCGTCGCGGGTGACCGCTCCTTGTCGCGTAAGCGGGGCGATTTCCACCGTGGCCAGATCGCGCACTAACAGCGGAACGCCGCCCGCACGCTTGCGGACGGTGACATGCTCAATGTCGCTCACGCCGGCAAGGAGAGCCTGGCCGCGAATGAATCGCTGTTCGCCATGGTGCACGATGTAGCCGCCGCCGGTGCTGGAGTTATTGCGCGCAAGGGCGTCGAAGAGCTCGCCCAGTGAGACCGCGTGCGTGGCCAGCCGGTCGGGATCGATCCGGACTTCAAAGCTCTTGTAAGTGCCGCCGTGCACATTGACCTCGGTTACGCCGGAGACTTGCCGCAACTGCGGGGCGATGTTCCACTCGAGCAGCGTACGAAGCTCCATGTCCGTGTGCCGGTCGCTGCGCACTTCGAACTGCAGCACCTCGCCCAATGCCGTCGTGAGCACGCCTAGCGAGGGACTGCCGTAGCCCTGGATGATCCGCTCGCGGGCTTCAACGAGCCGTTCGCCCGTGAGCTGACGGGCGCGATAGATGTCGGTCCCCTCCTGAAACACGATCGTGACGAGCGAGAGCCCGAATTTCGAGATGCTGCGAATCTGCTCGACGTTCGGGAGGCCGTTCATCGTGGCCTCGATCGGATAGGTAACGTACTGCTCCACTTCGAGCGGCGAGAGTGCGCCGGCCGAGGTGACGACCTGCACCTGCACATTGGTCATGTCCGGCACGGCATCGATCGGAATCACGAGCGCCTGGTAAGCGCCGCCCGCGGCCATGAGCGCCACGAGTGTGAGCACCAGAAAGCGGTTGTGTAGCGAAAATTCGATCAGCGATGAAAGCATGTGCGACTGTCTTTCAGGACTCCGATTCGCCCAGGAGCAGTTCGCTCTTGAGCACGAACACGCCCCGGTCGACAATCCGCTCGCCGGGCTTGAGGCCGTGACGCACTTCGACCATCTCGCCGCTGACCGAACCCAGGTCGACGTTCACTCGGCGATAGGTTCCCGGTTTGTCCTCGACGAACACGAAGGTGTGCTTTTCGCTGCGGGTGACGGCGCTTTGCGGCACGGTGAGCGCCTGGCGCGGGCGACTGACCGGTACAGATACCCAGGCGAACATGCCGGGTTTGAAGCGACCATCTGCGTTGTCGAACTCTGCTACGAGCGGCACGGCGGCACTGTCGGCAGCCGTGGTCACGGCGGCGTAAAGCAACCGGGCGACGAGCGGCCGATCGGGCACGGCGGGAACTTCGACCGCGAGTTCGCGGAGTCCTTCATGCCGCAGTTGGCTCCAATCACGGTCGTAAAGATAGGCCGAGACCCACAGCGTATCGGTGTTGGTAAGAGCGAACAGCACCTGCGCGGCGGCTGTGTGTGAACCTTCGGCAACAGGCCGATCTTCGACGATCCCACTCATGGGCGCTCGCACGATCAATTCGCAGAGCGCGTCGTCGTGCTCGCCGGTGGCAAGTTCGGCATACGGTCCGAGCAACAGTTTGAGCTTCTGCCGGGCGACTGAGAGCAGCCGCTGAGCCTGCTCAAGCGTCGCCTTGGCGCGACCCTGCTGCTGCGATGATTCGAACAGCGATTGCTCCAGGGCGCTGATAAACTGAGCCGCGGCAACTTCGCGATTGCTGCGCCGCTCCTGCACGACGAGGCCGCTGAGTGCGCCGCTGGCGGCCACGGCGTCGCTGCTGGTCGCGACTTTTTGCGTCATGAGCAGCTTGGAGTAGGCCGATAACACCAGGTCGCGATGATCGCCCAGCCGGCGACCAGAGAACTGCTTTTCGACGACGTCCATCTCTGGCTTGCCTGCCAGAAGTTCCGCGAGGCTGCGCAGATTGTCGGTGATCTCATCGGACCAGGCGCTGTGTCGGCGGGCGAGTTCGACCTCGGCTTCGGCCGCCACCACTTCAGACCGGGCAAGGCCCACTTCGGTGCTCGTGATCACGGCGAGCTGATCGCCTTGCTTGACGGTTTGACCCGGTTGAACAGAGACCTTGCTGAGCACGCCAGCCACGGGGAGTTTCACTTCGAGCCGCTTGCCGGTGTTGTAGCCGATCTTGCCGGGGACGCGGCGCGTTTCCTGAATGTCGTGCAGCGAGAGCGCGGTACAGTGGATCTGGGCCGACTGCTGCTGTTCGACAGGCAGAACAATGACACCAGCCGGCGCGGCAACAGCCTTCGCAGTGGCAGTACTCTCGTCGATCGCCGGCGCGGACTCACCCCGGAGCGCGTACCAGCCGATTCCCACCAATATCGCCGCGGCACCAAGTGATGAACCCACAACGACGGGTCGTCTTACTTGAGGCCAACGGCGCGGATGAACAAGCGGAAATAGAGTACGTTGAATCGTATCGCGCACGGTGATTGCTCCTTGACGAACGGCAGCCGCGCGAGGCGCGCAGCATTGGACCGGTCAAAAACGTCAGGTGAGCACGATCAAAACTGAAATGAGGCGTGCCAGGCGCGCAATGCCTTACCAGAGAGCGGCACGCGCCACACGTGATCGGCAGGAGAGATAAATGCTCCGGGCACTTCGCGCTGGATGGCATCAGCCACCTGCACGCAGTCCTGCATCAAGGGGCACCAGTGTAACTGGTCAATTGGCATGAGCGTGGGAGCTTCGGTAAAGTACGCACCCCGGCAAATGCAGCCCGATTCGTTTTGTTCAGCGGGCGGCGAGGGGGGGACGAGGCGCTCATGAACGGTTGTGGAGCTGGCGAAAAACGCGACCGAATCCGCCTGATGATGCAGGCAGTGGAATGGGCAGCAGAAGGCGCCCATCGCCAGCATCATGATCGTGAGAATTCGGCCAGGCATGCGTCGGCTCTCGGAGGGATCCCTTCAAGTCTATTTGCGTACCAAGTCAAGTCAACTGTGCGAATCTAGTCGTTCCCTGTGCGGCAGTGCACGGGTCGCACATCGCAAGTCTCTAGATCAGGTAAATCGGTCGGCTACGGCTCCTGATCAAGCAGTTTTCGTGCCCGCTGGAGAGCTTCCTCGCCGGCCGCATCGACTGTGGGGAATTGCGGATCCATCTGCTTGAGCTGGGCCGTGATCAGCCCGGCAACGATCGCCCTGGCAGCCCACTTGCGATCGGCCGGCACGACGTGCCAGGGGGCGTGCTGGGTGCTGGTGTGGCTGAGCATTTCTTCGAAGGCATGTCGATAATCGTCCCACACGGCCCGTTCGCGGACGTCTCCTTCGCTGAACTTCCAATTCTTGTCCGGCGAGTCGAGCCGGGCCAGAAACCGCTTCTTTTGCTCCTCTTTCGAGATGTGCAGAAAGCACTTGACGATCGCGAAGCCGTTTGCGGTCAGATACTCCTCGAAGTGATTGATTTCGCGGAAGCGTTGCGACCAGATCCGGTCGTGCTTCAGATGCGGCTTGAGATGCTCGATCGCCAGCAGGTGCGGGTGAACGCGCACCACCAGCACTTCTTCATAGTGCGAGCGATTGAAGACGCCAATCATGCCGCGCTCGGGCAGCCGCTTCACATAGCGCCACAGATAATCGTGGTTCAGCTCTTCGGCCGAAGGGACCTTGAAGCTCGTCACACGCACGCCAGCCGGATTCACGCCGGTCATTACGTGCTTGATTGTGCTGTCCTTGCCCGCGGCATCAATGCCTTGCAGGATGACGAGCAGCCCCTCGGTGCGCTGGGCATAGAGCTTGCTTTGCAGCTCGGCGATGGCGCGTCGGTCGGCAGCCAATTGGGCGAGCGCGGCGTCCTTGTCGGCAAAGCCGGCGGCGTCGAGAGTGGCGAACTCCTGCAGCCTGACCGATGATCGCGGAAGTACTTTGTAGCGATCGAGCATCAAGGATTCTCCGCGACGAGTTCTCCTGCTTCGGTACGCAGTCGCTTCCAGGCGCCTGCGGCGCTTGCGGGCGCGGCGAAGAGCCCCGGATGAAACAGGTGGGCCAGGATCTCGAGGCTGTCGACCAGGCGCGGTCCCGAGCGATTGAAGTAAGCATTGCCATCTGCCGCGAACACGCGTCCACTGCGAACCGCGGAGAGGCTTTGCCACTCGGGCTGTGCGGCAAGCACGTGGGCTTCGACGATCGCCCGCGGGACACCAAAGCCGCAGGGCATGATCACGATCACCTCGGGATCGAATGCGGCGATCTCCTGCCAACTGGCATAGCTGCTGTGCCGGCCATCCGCGGGCAGGCCGTCCACGCCTCCGGCCCAGCTCACCAGTTCGGGCGTCCAGTTGCCGGCCAGCATCGGCGGGTCGATCCACTCCAGGAGTGCCACGCGGGGGCGATCTGCCGCTGCCAAGGTCGAGCATGACTGGCGCACCTGCTGGACGCGGGTCTCGAGCGCGGCGATGACTTCCTCGGCGCGGTCGCGGCATTCGGTTGCTTCGGAGATTCGGCGGATGTCCTCCAAGACGTCGGTCAGTCGCCTGGGATTGAGGGCAATGATCTCGGCCGCGGCGAGGGCCGGGGTATCGCGCACGGCACTCAGGACGTCGTCATATCGCACGGCGCAGACGTCGCATTGGGCCTGCGTGATGATCAAATCGGGCTTGAGCCGGGCCAAGTCGTCAACGTCGATCGCATAGAGCGCCTGCTGATCAATGGCGAACTCGCGCACCTGATCGTCGATCGCGCGACTCAAAGCCGCGGCGTTGACCAGTGAATGCGTCAAGCGCGGCAGGCCGGCAATCTGCGGCGGATAGTCGCACTCGTGGCTGACGCCGACCACTTGCCTACCGAGTCCCAGCAGGAATAGTATCTCGGTGGCGCTTGAGATCAGCGAGACGATGCGCTTGTGCGTGCTCATGCGGCGCAGCTTAACCGGCTTAGCTCCGCGGCTCAAGCTCGGGCGCGATCTGTTTGACCAAAGCAGGGCAACTTCCCTAGGCTTTAGCGGTAGGCGGCCAGGCTTTGCGGCCACCAGCACACTGCGAAAGGCAATCGACCATGAAGATGTTTCTCGCCGGCCAATGGCGCGACAAGTCCGACCATATCAAGGTGCTCAACCCTTACGACGGCACGGTGATCGATACCGTTCCCAAGGCGGAAGCCGAGGACGTGGATCGGGCGCTCGCCGGCGCGGTCGAAGGCGCGCGGATCATGCGGGCCATGCCGGGCTATGAGCGTTTCCAGATCCTGCGGCGGGCGGCCGACATGATTGCCGCACGGAGCGAAAAGCTGGGCCGGCTGATCAGCACCGAAGAAGGCAAGACGCTGGCCGAGGGCGTTTTCGAAGTGACCAGGGCGGCGGAAACGATGGAGCTTTCAGCCGAAGAGGCCAAGCGGATCGGCGGAGAGACGCTGCCCTTGGACGGTGCGCCCGGCGGGGAGGGAAAGCTGGGTTTCACGCTGCGCGTGCCGTGCGGCGTGGTGGCGGCGATTTCACCGTTCAACTTTCCCTTGAACCTCGTCTGTCACAAGGTCGGGCCGGCCCTCGCCGCAGGCAATGCCGTGGTGATAAAACCGGCGAGCGATACGCCGCTCTCGGCACTCTCCCTGGTCGAGATCCTACTTGAAGCGGGACTTCCGCCCGAGGTAATCGCCTGTATCACGGGCTCGGGCGGTACGATTGGCGACGCGCTGGCGGGCGATGCGCGCGTGCGAAAGATCAGCTTTACGGGGAGCCGCGACGTCGGGGAGCACATCGTGAAAGTCGCCGGACTCAAGAAAGTCACGATGGAACTGGGTTCGAACAGCCCCGTGATCGTGATGCCGGATGCCGATCTCAATAAAGTAGCCGATGCGGTGGTGGCGACGGGGTATTCGAACGCGGGCCAGGTCTGCATTTCGACGCAGCGCGTGATCGTCTTCGACAAGGTATACGCCGACCTGGTAGACGTGCTGGGGAAGAAAGTCGCCGCAATTGCGACTGGCAATCCGCTCGACCAGAAGACCAGGATGGGACCCATGATTCGCGAGTCGGACGCTGAGCGCGTGGGCGAGTGGATTGACGAGGCCGTGGCGGGCGGAGCGAAGCTGGTGACTGGCGGCCAGCGTGAAGGGACGATGTTCCAGCCGACGCTGCTGGCCGACGTGACGCCGCAGATGCGCGTAAGCCGCGAGGAGATATTCGGTCCGGCGGTGGCCGTTTCCAAGGCGGCGTCGATCGACGAAGCGATCCGGCTGGCGAACGACACGCCGTATGGGCTGGCGGCCAGCATCTTTACCGAGAACATCAATCACGCGATGCAGTTTGCCCGGCACGTGGACAGCGGCAACCTGCACATCAACTGGGGGCCGCAGTGGCGGGCTGACTTGATGCCCTACGGTGGATTGAAAGAGAGCGGCTTTGGCAAGGAGGGACCCAAGTACGCCGTGCTGGAAATGACCGAGCTAAAGACGGTCGTCTTCCACGGGGTCTAGAGCGACACACTGGAATCACTCAGTTTCAGGGCGGCGCGTGTTATGGCGACGGCCGCGTAGGATCGCTGGCGGCGGCCTCGGCGGCTGCCTTGGCGGCCTGGACCTCTTCGGGCGACATCTCGCCACGATTTATGGCCAGCTTGTCGAGCACGTCCTGCAGTACGAAGGGTTTGGGAAGCGGCTTGTCGTTCTGATCCAAGACGCGCTTGTAGACGTCGACAGCCATCGCCAGTTCGTCGACCGTATCCACCTGCTCGATGAGTTGCGGGTGCGCGTCGAGTACTTTACGCCAGCTTTGCATGCCGGCTTCGTACAACTCGAGCGACTTGACGATTTCAGCCCGACGCAGCGCGTCGTTGGCGTCATATAGTTGTTTGCGGGCGGTGAGAAGTTCCTCGGTGGGTTCGATTTCGCAGCGCAGTTTCCAGTAGTCGTAGTTGACGATGTCTCGATCGACTTCGATGTTGCGGGCCATTTCGTCGGCGATCGTGGCCTCTTCGGCGGCCTTGAGCGCGGCAGCGCGGTTTTCTCCCTGGACGCGGTCGGCGACTTCATAGTGCTGCACGGCCATGGAGTATTCCAGGTAAGCTCGCTGCTGCAGCTTGTCTTCGTTGAGACTGGCGGGATCGGCTTCGAAGAGTGCCCGCTGCTCTTCGGGGAGCGTCGCGATCTTCTCCTTCATGATCTCGTCGCGGATTCCTTCGGACGTGAATTTGGCCAGCGTCTCCTGGGCTTTGCGCGAGCGCTCCTGGTAGGCTTCCATCTCGCTCAGGCGAGCGAAGATGTTCATCTGCGAGGGGAGATCGCGATTGGAGAACTCGGTCCAACTGTGCGCAGCCTTGCGCCAGGCTTCCTTGGCCACTTCGCCGAACACGCCCTCTTCTTCAAGAGCCTCGGCATAGTTGATCAGACACATCACCGGATGCGAGTAGAAGAGCATGGGCGTCTCGCCGCGCAGCGGCACGCCTTCGGCCACGGCATCTTCGGCCTTGAGCATCCACTCGCGGCCGACCAGCCAATTGTCGCGCTGGGCTTTCGGCCGATCGCCGTGGAAATCGTCGTCGTCGCGGAACAATTGCCGAAAATAGAACTTCTCGTCGGCCCGGCCGATCTTGTTGGCGATCGTGTATCCGACTTTGGAGAGGAGTTGCGGATCGTTGGCGTTGTACTGGGTTCCTTCCTGCAGGTAGTTGATGCCGCGGATGACCCAGTAGTAGCGGTCGTGGTAATCGTCGAACTGCACGGAGATGTTGTACGAGAGGTTCCAGCCCTGAAAGATCCAGACACTGACGTAATTCGGCTGCAGTCGGCGCAACTGTTCGAGGGTGGCGGCCATGTTCACCCAGTCTTCATTCTTGTGATACTCGTTAGCCTTGCCCCACAGCAGGTTGACCGCGACGCCGCGCATGCCGAGCGTGGCCAGCTTGATCGTTTCGCTGGCCGGGTCGATCTCGCCGAGCTGCGCCTGGCTGAGCCGATAGTCCGAGCGCAACTGGGCCAGCTTGCCGCCCTTCGATTCGGTCGTCTCGGGCTGGCTGAGCCAGGAGAGCGGAATCAGCAGGGCCGCGATGATCGAGGCATACACGATCTTGCGAATAAAGCGTTCGCGCTGGTTCATCGCGCAATCTCCCGCGTTCTCAAGAAGAAGTATCCGATGGCGAACATTGCGGCCACAAAGCCGAGTGCGGTCAGGATCTGGACCAGCACCAGGTCGTTCGGCACGTCGAAGCCGTGGGCCACGTAGTTCACGTTGTCAAACTTGTTGAATTCCGGCAGGAGCATCACGATCCTGGTCATGACCTCCATCGCCACGGCGTCGACGGCTTTAACCACGTCGGTCGTGAGACCGGGTTCGAGCTGCGAGGTGACGTTCATCTGGTTAACGCCGCGGATCGCGGTTTCGACCGGGCCGCCGCCTTCAATCGTTCCGTCGGCGACTCCCATGATGAAGTCGCGGTACATGCCCATCAGCATTACGGTAAGCGTGGCGAGCATGGCCACCGGTCCGCTGAGAAATGTGCTGAACATCACGCCAAATGACGTAATCAGCACCATGCGAACCCAGATGCCGAGGAAGCCTTTAACAAAATTGGCGGTGAACGACGCGTCGCGAGCCCGAAGATAGAGGTCGGCTTCGGCGACGCCATAGTATTGCCCCTGGTCGAGGCACTGAATCTCGACCTCCACCTGTCCGTCGGGTGCGAGGTCCTTGAACAAATCGATCGGCTGTCCCGCGGAATCGCGCAGCGTGCGAGGGAATTTGATCTGATCGATCTGGAGGTCCTTGGCCGAGAAGACTTCCGGTGAGCTTTGAATGCCGGTGTTGTTGGGATTTCGCAGCACGATGGTGCCCCGGATGCCCTCGGCGATCTCGCCTTTGTGCGAGCGAAACACGCGGATGACCATTTCGACGGGCAGGCCGTCCGGGAAACGCTCGGGCGTGACGTCGTTGAACTTCCAGATGGCCGCGGCGAGCGTGCCGCCGTCGATAAAGCTGCGATACCTCGATTCCTTGCCGACGCTAATACCACGCGTGGTTCCCTGGCCGGTGCGGTCCTTGAATCGCAGCTCGCCATAGGAGGGTACCCGGGCCAGGAGCATGTCTCGCGGCGGGCCGAGTTGGTAGCTGACTTCGCCGTTCTGTTCCACCCGATCGACCGTGTGCCAGTGTCCGTTCACGACGTCGGTGGCGCCCTTGCCGTCGGTGCCGATCTCGACCTTATGGCGATGGCTCTGCACGAGGCTCGTGCGGCCGGTCATGCCGCCTTCGGTTGAGCCGGTGATCTCGACCAGGGTTTCAACCTCGACCGCGTGATCGTGATCTAAGAGCCGCACGACGAAAAAGTAGCTGAACACGCCCATGATGGCGAGCAGCAGCGTGCCGATGATCGTGAAGCCGAGGATGCGGCCGAGGACGATCTCGCCCGGTCGCACGGGCTTGGTGACGATCGTGTAGATGGTCTTCGACTTCATGTCGGCGGGCAGGCTGAACACGCTCAGAAACAGCGCCATGAGCAGCACGAGATATGTCGTGGCCGTGAGCACGAAACTCAGGTAGAGCGTGGCCGGATCGTTAGTGTTCGTGTCGAGGAACCAGCCGGCGAACAGCAGGATCAAAAGGAAGACGGCGAAGCCGACCAGCACGCGGCGGCGAAGCGATTCTTGCACGGCGAGCCAGGCGAGCGCGAAAATGCGCCGGGGCGAAATGAAGATCAGGTCGGCGAGCCCCCGCTTCATCATCTTGAAGGTGGCGTCGCCGGCTGCCAGAGGACCGTAGCGAAACGTGGCGAGCAGAAAGCCGCCCACCAGCGCGATCAGCCCGAGCACGGCCGCAATCTGCACAAACGTCAGCAGCGCCGGCCAGATCCAGTCGGCAAATGGCGGCGGTGTGAACTCACGTACCATGAAGGGGCCTGAACTATCGCTGGAATGGAGTTGAGGAGTCGGCTAATCGTCGCGACCGAAGAGCCTTACTTTTCCTGGTCTTGCTTGGCGCGCCGGCCGGGACGGGCTTCGCTGTCACGCACGATCGACAGGAACAGGTCTTCGAGCGTCGTGGTCGGGTTGTCCATCGCGAGGACCGAGCCGTTGTTCCGCTCGATGACAGCGCGAATCTCGGCCTGGGCCTCGGGGCTAAGTCCCTTCGCTCGAATTTCGGTTTCGTCGCGCACCTTGAGCAGGGCGTCGACCCGGCCCAACTCCTTGAGCTCGCCCTGGTGCAGAATCGCGATCCGATCGCAGACGTCCTGCACGTCGGCCAAGAGATGGCTGCTCATCAGGACGGTTTTGCCTTCGGCTTTCAGCCGCAGGATCAGATCCTTGATCTCGCGCGTGCCGATCGGGTCCAGACCGCTGGTGGGTTCGTCGAGCAGGATCAGCTCGGGATCGTTGATCAGGGCCTGAGCCAGGCCGATCCGGCGGGCCATGCCCTTGGAGTACTCTTTGAGCTGGCGGCGCTTGTCTTTGTTCAGGCCGACCATCGTGATCAGATCGGCGGTCCGCTGCTTGCGCACCTTGGCGGGCATGTCGAACAGCCGGCCGTAGAAGTCGAGTGTCTCTTCGGCGTTGAGGAAGCGGTAGAGATAGGACTCTTCCGGCAGGTAGCCGAGCCGCTCGTTCTTCGAGACGTCGGTCGCCTCCTTGCCGAAGACCAAGGCCTGTCCGCTGGTGGGAAAGAGCAGCCCCAGCAGAAGCTTCATGGTCGTGGTCTTGCCCGAGCCGTTGGGTCCCAGCAGGCCGAAGATCTCGCCCTGGCGGATTTCGAGGTCAAGTGCTTTGAGAGCTCGGACCTTTTGGCGACCCCAAAAGTCGCGATACACCTTGGAGAGGTTGCGCGTCTCGACAATGACTTCCGACATGCGGATTCCCTTGGTCTGGGGGCTATTTCAAGGTGACGAAACGCGGGATGGACGTGGATGGCAACCGACGAGACGCAGCGCGTTGGTGGTCGGGACGCAGTGGCCCCACCATTCCGATACGTCGTACGCCGCCTTTAAGTTCATGCACGGCGACCACTTTGGGATCGCCGAGAGGCCCCGAAGTGAATTGCATAAACCTTTACTATACATCAGCTAAGAAAGGACTTGCAAGCTACGGAAGGCCGCCGAAACCCGGTCCGAAATCGCATTTCTGCCAGGGACGTTCGGCCTGTAGCGGATCGGCGGCGTCAGCGGTCAACCCGCCGCGCAGACCGAATGACTTCCCGCCGCCCTTGGAGTACACTTCAGCGCTCGGTCCTGCACGAAGTCCGGGCCAATTCTCCTGTTGTTCCAGGCCCGTTCAGCCCTCGATGCATTCCACCGGTCAACTTCCTGCGCAGGCGGCCGCCGAGTTCCTGGCCAGCCGCATCGATTACGAGCGCTCGCTGTCGGTTCCTTATAACCAGCGAGATTTGAGGCTGGACCGGATGCGTGACTTGCTCAGCCGCTTGGGGAATCCCCAGGATCGGCTGCGGATCGTCCACATCGCGGGGACCAAGGGAAAAGGCTCGACCGCCGCGATGATCGCCGCCGTGCTCTCGGCCGGGGGATTTCGGACGGGACTTTATAGTTCGCCACACTTGGACGGCGTCGAAGAGCGCCTGGCGATTGACGGCCAGAACTGCCCGCCCGAGGAGCTTGTCGAGCTACTGCTGCGGCTTCGCCCGGTGGTCGAGGCGATGGATGCCTTGTCGTTGGATGGATCGGACTCGCGGCCCACGTACTTTGAGATCGTGACGGCGCTTGCGCTGTTGCGGTTCGCGGAGCAGGGGGTCGACGCGACCGTGCTCGAAGTGGGGATGGGAGGCCGGCTGGATTCGACCAATGTCTGTCAGCCGCTGATCTCGGTCATCACGACGATCAGCTTCGATCACACGCAGCAACTGGGCAACACGCTGACCGCCATTGCGGGCGAGAAGGCCGGCATCATCAAGCCGGGCGTGCCGGTCGTGAGCGGCGTGATCGATCACGAGCCGCGCGACGTCATTCGCAAGGTGGCCGACGCGCAAGGCTGCCGGCTGGTGGAGCTCGCGCGCGACTTTGACTACGCGTATCATCCGCCGCGCGAACTTAATGCCGGGCCGACTCCCGCGAAGCTGGACGTTCGCGTGCTGACGGACGCCCTCGGGAGCGCACAGTACGAAGGCCTGGCACTACCGCTGGTTGGCCGGCATCAAGCCGCGAACGCCGCGGTCGCGATCGCCACGATCGGAGAGCTCCGCAGGCAAGGGTGGTCGATTCCGGATGCCGCGATTCGCGAAGGATTGAACCGCGTGCGCTGGCCAGCCCGGATCGAAGTCATCGCCCGGCAGCCGACGATCGTACTGGACGCGGCGCACAATGTCGCCTCGATCGAAGCCCTGGTGGAAGTGCTCGGGGAAAGCTTTGCAGCCCGGCGGCGCGTGCTGGTGTTTGCGACAACGCGTGACAAAGACCTGCGGGGGATGCTAAAACGGCTGCTCCCGGCATTTGACGAGATCATCTTCACGCGGTATCACAGCAACCCCCGCGGGGTTGCACCGGAAGAACTCGCTGGACTCGCACGCGAGCTCGACGGGGATCGCGAGTTTCAGGTCTGCGCGGATGCTCAAGAGGCCTGGCAGCTCGCTCGAGCCCGGGTCGGCGTCCAGGACCTGCTGTGCATCACGGGCTCCTTCTTCATTGCCGCTGAAATGCGGGCGGCGATTGAAGAGACGCCCCGCAGCTCGCGTTAACCGCGCGGGTAGCGGCGGGGCATCCAGTCTTGGCGCCAGGGACGTTCACGATCGTTGCGGCTCAGCGACGAGGGAATGCCGGGTTCCAGGTGACTGCTTCCCAGGTGGTTGGGGCGATACTCGGCAGTTCGCGTCGTGCTCTCGCTGGACGACTCGGCGCCGAGCTTGTTCAGAAGTGAAGCGATGTAAGGATCGGCCCAGGGCATGAGGTCTTGGAAAACGCGCGGGGCGGGCAGGTAAGGATCGCTCATGGCCGGTACCTCGACGACGGTGCAGTGAATCGTGCGTGCCACGTGGGTAGTCCTTCGGTAAGGTGAAGTGAGCAGCGGATAGGACCGCGGCTTTGCCAAGCAATTCGAGAACCGAACGACGCGGCGAAGCCAGGTTGACAGGACATGGCATCCGAAAAGCAATTCGCGGACCACTCGCCAGAATATTCCCGTGTGGGGCGCCGCGGGAACGGTCAGGAGAGCATGGCCGGTAACGACTTGCGCCGCCCGGGAAAACCGCGGCCGGTGCGAGATCGGGAGCGTATTCCGGGGACGCGACACCGGCAAGTTTTGCAATCCGCTTGCAAGCCGAACGATCAACCTCGCTAGCAGCGCCGCGATTGGGTCAAGCGGCTTCGGATGTGGCGGGCTGCTTCTTGAGTTTTTCTTCCAGCGCTTCGAAGGCGCGCTTGAGTTGCGTGTCGAACTCGAGCGGGTTCTCGCCGGCCGCGGCGCCTGTCTCGCCGGGCGAGCGTTGTTGCACGACGTCGCGCTGGCGGCGCCGCTCCTCCATCGTGGCGGTTTGCTTCTCGTCGAGTTTCACTTCGTAGCCGGGCGTTGGTTTGACGCCCCATTCGTCGTCGGCTTCGCTCGATTCGAGGCGATGGATGTTCTTGCCGCTGGGGCGCCAGTAGCTGGCGATGGTGAGCTTGAGTAAGCTTTGGCCACCCTCGAGCGGAATGACGTTCTGCACCGTGCCTTTGCCCCATGTGCGGTCGCCGATGACGATCGCCCGATCGTGGTCCTGCAGGCAAGCGGCGACGATTTCGGCAGCGCTTGCGCTCTTGTCATTGACGAGAATCACGAGCGGCAGGTCTTGGTACTGGCCGGTGCCATCGGCCTCGGCCTGGCGGCGCACACGCTCGTCGCGGCCGCGCGTGGTCACGATCACGGCGCCTGCCGGCAGGAACATGTTACAGATCTCCTCGGCGCCTTGCAGCAATCCGCCGGGATTATTGCGCATGTCGAGAATCACGCCGCGAGCGCCTTGCTCGGTGAGTCGAGCCAGCGCTTGCTGCAGTTCCTCGACGGTCGTTTCGCCGAACGAATTGAGCCGGACGTAGCCAATCTTGTTGGCGCCGGGAAGGAAGAAGTTCCACGCGCCGTCCGCATCGCGCGTGTCGCCGAGTACCGAGTCGACGCGAATCCGCGCGCGAACCAGGTCGAACGTGAGCGGGTCGTCCTGGCCATCGCGCAGCACGGAGAGCGACACGCTTTCGCCGGGCTTGCCGCGCAGCCAGCCGACAATCTCATTGAGCGGTTTGCCGGCGGTGGGCTTGCCGTCGATCGTGACGATCTTGTCGCCGGCTCGCATGCCTGCTTTATAGGCCGGCGTGCCCACGAGTGGGCTCATGACGGTGAGCTGTTTCTCTTCGCCTTCGAGACTCACCTCGATGCCGATGCCGCCATACTGCTGGTCGATCGCTTCCTGAAACTGGTTCGCCTGCGTGCGCGGCAGGAAAGCGGAGTACTCATCGAGCCGGCCGATCATGCCGTCGAGCGCGCCTTCAAACAGCTTCTGATCGTCGACCGGTTCGACGTAGTAGCGGTCGATCGTGTCGAGCACCTCGCTGAACCAGCGGCCGTACGGATTGCGATCCGCCCGTTCGTAACAGGCGATCGAACCGATGGTTACGAGAAAGATGATCCACAACGTGCGGCGCGGCATGGCGGAGAGCCTCTGAAACGTTCCTTGGGACAGGCGGCACTTGTATCCTACCCCGGGATGCGAAAGGCGGCAAAGCGGCTGGAGAATCTGCCAGCACGGCGGTGCCGGGGGTGGCTGTTTTGCTCGTTGAAATGTGGCCAGCGGTTGTGGTAGTCTCGCGCTTGCTCAGCCGCTTATGCCGCGCTGAGAACGATCACCCGATGTGATCGGGGTATCCGAAAGAGCTCGGCACGCAAGCGAGTGACTGGAAGAGCCCGTAGCTGCTTGTGCGTTTTGACACGCATGGAGCGGTTGCGGGCTCTTTTTTTTGCTCGCACCGAAAGGAGGGACGGATGCGAGTACTGGAAGAGAGAGCGGCGGGACGAGTTCGCAGCACACCGAGCGCCGCGAAACGATTTGCGGATGCACTGCTTGGGAGAACTTCCACGCAGGCTGTTGCGCCGGCGGAACGTGAAGGCGTCAACCGGCCATCGCGGCCTGAGCAGTCACGATTGATCGAGCATTTCCGCTGGCTGATGGCGATCGTGCCATCGCGAGCGGGACTGTATCAGCAACAGCTCGAAGAGCGGCTGGCTGAGGAAGAGTCTGTTCGCAGCGAATCGTGCACGTTTGCTGCTTTGCTATTGGAAGCCGAGTGGGACGCCTCGAAGCATCCGCGCCGTGGCGGGCCGCCGAATGGCGGCTGGTTTGCGGATAAGGGAACGGGCACGACGGCGACAGGTGGTCGAGGTCTGCAAGTCGCGCAGGTGAGTCACAAGCCTAGTCAGTCCAATTCGGGGCAGAAGTCGTTTCTCGGCAAGATTGTGGATCGCAATCGACAACTCGACGACCTCACCGGCGGCCCGGCGAAGGCGACCGAGCTTGCGAAGGATCTGGCAGACACACCCCGGAGAGTTCGGTCGAACATCAAAGCGACGTTAGACCTTGCGCGAGACGTTGCCGCGGGTTTTGAGTCGGGCTTGAAGACGGGTGAGAAAGCACTCATCAACGGCGGTGCTACTGCCATTAAGAATGTCGCCACGCTCGGACTCAGCACGAGCCAACTCGAATTGATCGCGGTCACAGACGAGGACCGCGCAAACGGTTACGACACGGCCGTCGCAATCGCCACGGCCAGCGGCGAGGTGCTGATTACCGTAGGCACCGGCGGTCTCGCCGCCGCACTGAAGAACGGTGGCACCGTAGCCAGAGCAGCCAGCGGAGTGCTCGTTGCATATGACGCGGCGGGCAACGCGGTCGGTGTGGTGCAGGGAGTCTATGACGCCGCGACCAACGGTGTAAGCGTCCGCAATGCCGCGAGCACTACGGCGAATGCGCTAGGGTTACCAGCCAATGTTCGCTCGATAGGTGAAATGGCAAAGCCGCGGGCAAACGCCGAGCCGGTCACCTCTACGCCCGCCGCTAGGCAGGTGTCTCGTCCACCGCGACTGGAACCCTTTGTGCCTGGTTCGAAAACACTGGGGGTTGTCCGCAGCGATGCGGGTGAGTTTTCAATCCAGAGCGGCCGACCGGGTCCGGCGGCTTCCATGCCCAAAGGTAGCCCTGGTTTCAATGCGATAACCTCCACGCACGTAGAGGGGCATACCGCCGCGTATATGCGCCAGAACGCGATTCAAGAGGCCACCGTATATATCAACAACCCCAGGATTTGCCTGCCCTGTCGACAGAATCTCGCCCACATGCTGCCGCCGAACTCTAAACTGACAATAGTTCTTCCTGACGGAAGTTCGGAAACGTTCGTAGGAAACTCCCGATGAAGACTACATTCGCTGATCTGCAGAACGAAGACAATTCACGTAACGGTATGCAGATTGATGATCCGCAACACGCACGCACGCTGCTCATCGAACTCGCGTCCACAGGGGTGTCGAGCGCGTGCCAATTCACAAACGACCGTGGTAAGAGCTTGATTGTGGGCGTGAGCCCGTCACTGGGCTTTGTTCAGTACACGACCGACGATGGTCTGCCGCCATGCTTGATGGCGATGGCGGCTTCCGCAAGCTCGGAGCAGCGAGATTTGGAGTTTGCGATTGGCGATACAATGACGCCGATTGCCGGCAAGTATTTGGTGCCGATTGAGGTGGTCGCCGCCGCCGTAGAAGACTTCATTGCCACTGGACAACGAAGTGACCGCGTGACTTGGGCCGAATTCGAGTGATTAAACAGTTCGCGCACGCGTGAGACATGTGCGGAGCGCGTACGAACAAACGCGTTTTGCATTCTGATGGGTTGCAAGACTGGTACTCGTGCCTTGCGAAACTTTCGAGGACATCTCCCACGATTGCGCTGGTCAAGACCTGGTCGCCGATGTGCCCGAGGAGGTGTAAGAAAACCTCGTGAGTGTTGACACACCATTGGTGTTTAAGTTCGACCATTGGCTGTCGGCACCAGCGGTGGAATCCCCGCCGTTGTCGAGAGAGTACGTTGCCTATACAGCACTGCGAATGGCTGCCGATTTTGCCGAATACGAGCCGGTTGAATCCGCGCAAGTCGGGCGAGTCGTACGGCGTCCCTGGAACAGTGCGACTGGAGGAATAAAACCAATGGAACACATCTTTGTGGTGAGAGCGGACTTCAGTCCCTTTGATGCCGAGAGGTGAGGAAATCTTTCGAGCAGCGCCCGAGTTTCGAAAGATTAGGACAAACTTACCTGCTGGTTGTCCACTTGAAGGTCAATATGGAACGGGAGATCATTCCCTCCAGGTTGCCCTCAGCGAGAATGCGACAGCGATAACATTATCGTGGACATCGGCGACGGCATTAGAGGCCGCTCTATTACTCCGGCGTGGTCTTGCTGAGGAACTAAGAATGTTCGACTCCCAGTATTCCTTCGACCTGATCCTTCGAGAATCCACTACGCTGGATGAGCATCACAGGGCAACCAACGCGTCCCTGGCGGAAGATCCTCACAAGTTGGCAGGCGACTGAGGTAATAGAGGTACAGACGCGATTCGTCGAGAGAGTACGGGTCTATGCAAAGCATCATCTTATGGCGCGAAGACGAGCTGGATTTCGAGCCTTCCGAGGTCGAGCACGTGTTCCGCACGCAGGCCGGATTCGACCAAGTTTGGTTTAATGAGCCCGGCGGAGCGCTTATCGAGGCACAGTACTCAAGTGCGCCCGACAACTACTATGTTCTCGTGCGACTATCTGGAGATCGACGAATGATATCGATTTCAAGCGTTTCTGATGATTCGTTGCAGGCTGCCCTTCTATTACAGAAAAAACTTCAATCGCCACTTCGAATCATGAACGACGACTATACCTTTGACCTGAAGCTTGGCGACTACGCATCTTTAGACGAGCTGAACGCGGCGATCGAGGCGGCAGAGCAAGATATCTAGTCGCGTGAAGAGCGGCGCACGGAGAAACGCACTAATACTCATGCGCTCCGCCGCGCTCACCGAGGCCGGTGGATTGCTTTTCAGCAACCTGGCGAACTTCCTTCGCGGCCACTTCGGCCTGGAACTTGGCGATCGCTTCGGCAAGGGGCATCGCGCCCAGGTCGCCGGAGATGCGATCGCGAACGCTGACCGTGCCGCTCTCGGCGTCGCGCGGACCGACCACGAGCATGTACGGAATCAGCTCCAATTGTGCATCGCGAATCTTCGAACCCAGCTTCTCCGCCCGGAAGTCGCCGGTCACGCGCATGCCAGCGGCGCGAAGTTGCTCCTCGACTTTGCGTCCGTACTCCTCGGACTTTTCGCTCACGGTCAGCACCCGAACCTGCTCGGGCGCCAGCCAAAGCGGAAACGCGCCGGCGAAGTGTTCGATCAGCACGCCGACGAAGCGTTCCAGCGAACCCAGCGGCGCGCGGTGGATCATCACGGGCTGATGCGGCTGATTGTCGGCGCCGATGTACTCGAGGCCGAAACGCTCCGGGCTCGGCAGGTTGTAGTCAAGCTGCACGGTGCCGAGTTGCCATTCGCGGCCCAGGCAGTCGCTCACGACGAAGTCGGCCTTGGGACCATAGAACGCTGCTTCGCCGCGCTCAATGTCGAGATTCGGCAGGTTCATGTCGCGGCAGACCTTCTCCAGGGTCTTTTCCGCGCGCTCCCAGACGGCGTCGCTGCCGACGTACTTGTCGCTGGTCGGATCGCGGAAGCCAAGCCGCACGCGATAGTCATTCATGCCCAGCGCTTTGAGCACGCCCTGGGTCATCTCGATGCAACCGCGGAATTCATCGCCGACCTGCTCCTCGGTACAGAACAAATGCGCATCGTCCTGAGTGAAGCCGCGCACGCGGGTCATGCCGCCCAGTTCGCCCGACTGCTCGTAGCGATACACGGTACCGAACTCGGCCAGCCGCACCGGCAGGTCGCGATAACTGCGCGGCTTCGCTTTGTAGATCATGATGTGGTGCGGGCAGTTCATCGGCTTGAGCAGGTAGCGCTCATCTTCCGACATCACGATCGGCTTGAACTGGCTGTCGGAGTAGTAGGGGAAGTGGCCCGAGATCTGATAGAGCTCGACGCGGCCGATGTGTGGGGTGTAAACGCCCAGGTAGCCGCGTTTGGTGAGCTCTTCGCGAAGAAAAGCCTCCAAAAGTCCGCGAACTGCCGCCCCCTTGGGGAGCCACAGCACCAGGCCCGCGCCGACGAGACCGGGATTTGTGGTGAACAGATCGAGCTGTTTGCCGAGCACACGGTGATCGCGGCGCTTGGCTTCTTCGACTCGCTTCAGGTGTTCTTCCAGTTCTTCCTTGCTGAACCAGGCGGTTCCGTAAAGCCGCTGGAGCTGTTGCCGCTGGGCATCGCCCTTCCAGTATGCGCCCGCAATCGACAGCAGCTTGAACGCGCCGATGGCGCCGGCGCTGGGAATATGCGGGCCGCGGCAGAGGTCGATGAACTCACCCTGACGATAGAACGAGAGGGTCGGATGCTCGGCGAGCCCCACGTTGATGTGTTCAACCTTGAGGGTTTGCCCCAGATCCTGGCAGATGGCCATCGCCTTGTCGCGCGGCTCTTCGATCCGCTCGAAAGGCTCGTTGGCTTTGATGATCTTGGCCATCTCGGCTTCGATCGCCGGGAAGTCTTCTTCCGAGAGCGGCCGCTTGAGCTCGAAGTCGTAGTAGAACCCGCTGTCGGTTGTGGGACCGAACGCCAGTTGCACGCCGTCGAACAGCCGCATCACGGCCCGGGCCATGACGTGGGCGGCCGAGTGGCGCATGACGGCCAGCGCTTCGGGGTCTTTCTTGGTGAGTAGCCGCAGCGAGACTTCGCCTTCGGAGGGCAGGGGGGCGCTTGCGCCGACGACCTTGCCATCGACTTCGGCCGCGAGCGTGGCCTTGGCGAGCCCGGCGCCAATTTCCGCCGCCACTTCGATCGGCCGCACCGGCCGCGCGTATTCTCGAACCGACCCGTCGGGCAATTTGACCTTGAGCATGGGGTTCCGTCTTTCAGAGAGGGGAGCCGCGGCCGGAATGAATTCCATCGGATCAGGAGTCCGCCGTCCGCGTCGATACAAAGGACGCGAAACAAGGACGGCGGGTTCAGGCTCGCCGGGTCTCCACGCCGCAAAGTATAAGTTTCTCGCGCAATCGAGCAATGGCGTGGCGTGGCTGCCGAGTATCGTCTGCCGGTGCCTCTTGCACAGCGAAACAGGATTGGCTGTCCCGAGGTTTTCCCGGGAAAGCGGGCGTTTGACCCCGAACGAGACGCCATGTAAAATTCTGGACTCTTGTGTGTCACAAAGGCCGATGGGCAGCGGGGATGCGTCCGCTTGCGAAGCTTTTATGACTGCGGGCGATTAGCTCAGTTGGTTAGAGCACTAGCTCGACAAGCTAGGGGTCATAGGTTCGAGTCCTATATCGCCCACCTCCCGGGTATGCAGTTTCTCGCACAGAGACGCGGGGACCGGTAATTCCCGGGTTTTTTTATGCGCGGGTGGTGGGGCGTGCGGGTCGCTGCGACTTGCTGCGTGCGCCTGCTGCGCCGGATTCTGCGCCGCCTCGTCCGAGCCGATTGCTTTAGCGAAGTCGGCATCAGTTACCTGCCAGTAGTGCCTGTTCGCTACCAGCGTCGAGTGTCCGAGCCACGCCGCGGCGACGTGAGCGGGATGCTCGCTAGCGAGTTCGGTGGCCCTGCTCGCCCGCAGTTTATGAAATAGCTTCGGCCAGGGGGACACCCCAGCCTTTTCGAGAATCCGCGTTAGTTGAGTCCGCAGATTGGCATTGGCAGACCGGTACCGCTGGATGACGTGAATCGCACCAGGCTTGGCGTTGTCCCAGGCGAGCTCGAGATACGGTCGCTGTTCGGGAAAGATCGGGATCGTGCGAGTGCCCTTGCCCGCGTGGTGCTCGATCTTGGCACTTCGGTCCCCCTCCCGCGACGCGGACGCGGACGTTCTGGCGGGCGCCCCTGATGTTCGTCGCACGGACCGGGATTGCCGTTCTCGTATTGGCCGAAATCAGCCGCGAGCCGCTTGCGCGATTCCTGGACTAGACCGAGATTTACTACGGTTTTCTTGTTGATCGGTGACCGCTGGGATATTCTATTAGACGGAGAAGTCGGCACGTGGCTGTGCCGGGAAGCGGGAAAGTCAGCACCACTCGCGTGGCGGAATTTCGGCAAGGTGCGCAGAGGCAGTCGGCTTCAGGTCTCCGACGCAAGTGGAGCGAAAGTTAATGATGCGCAGCGGAAGGACCTTGTTGATGCCGAACGTCGTGTTGACGCTGGCTGTTTGCGCAACGCTGGCGCTCGGGCAATCGCAGTCAGGCAACGTGGTCACTTCCGCCAAGTACACGTCGCCCTATGACGCGTTCATGAAAATGAATCGCCTGCCTGAAGCGTTTGGCAAGGATGACAATGGGGCCGACTATTGGGGTTTTCTCGAGTCTCGGCTGGGCAATCAGGCGGGGCGGATCCTCATCAAACGGCCGGCCAAAGGCTTCAGCGATGATGCCTTCCGCGGCTGGTTAAGCTTCATCCGCACCTCCGGAAACGCTACGGGCATTGGCAATTGTGTCGAGTGTCACCGCGTGCCCGACTTTACCGACCGACAGAAGCACAACATTGGCACGGCCAAGGAGCCGCTCGAAACTCCTTCGTTGCGCGGCGTCGCCGGCAAGAAGTCCTTCTTTCGAGACGGCAGCGCAAGCACGCTGGAAGAAGCCATTGCACGACACGTTGCCGCCGCTCAAGTGGCGCAGCAAGACAAGCGTTCGGGAGTTGAGGTGGAGGTCGGCAAGATCGCACTCAGCGAGCGCGAAATTGGCGAGGTGGCGGCCTTCCTGCGGTCGATCCAAGAAGTGCCCCGTGAGCAATTTCGACAGTATTTGATTGACGTGGTCATCCAACCCGTGGAACTCAATTTCTCCGATTAAAAGTGGGCCCCTGAACGCAAGCTCGTTGTCGGCCCGCGGTAGTCACTGAATAAGGGAATTCGCAATGCCATTGCTCAGGTGGAAGCTATCTGCACTGCTATCGTTGACGATCCTGGCCGGGTCGGTCGCAGCCGCCGATTTGGGTCGCATCAGCGGGACGGTGGTCGACAGTTCAGGCAAACCTCTCCGCGGTGCGATAATTTCGGGCATCCAAGAGGACCAGCAAAAGAGCATCTCGGTGCTCTCCGATCCCCAGGGGCGGTTTCTGCTGGACGAGGTTCCCGCGGATCTATACACGCTGCGTGCCCGCCTGGTCGGCTACGAGGACAATCTGACCGACGAACTCGAGATTGTCGCCGGCGATAACAAGCCGGTTGAGTTCACCATGCAAGCGGCCAAGGATCTCACAGCACAGCGCACGGGAACGAGCCTGTTCAGCGAGATGAAGTGGGAAAACGAGGAGCATCGCATGAGCTTCAAGATGTCCTGCACGTATTGCCACCAGATCGGTACGCAAGGCTTTCGGACGCCGGAAGAGCCGGTCGACTGGGAAGTCATGATCACCCGCATGGACGGTTTTGGCGCGCTGCATAAGGATTTGAAAAAGACAGTCGTCAAGCAGCTCGTCGACACGTATGCCGAAGACGCACCGAAGAAATGGTCCACCTGGACGCCGCCGGAAGCCCCCAAGGGCAAGGCTCTGGCGATGCGGGTGGTCGAGTGGGACATGGGCAAGACTCGGCCCTCCATGATCCATGATCTGGAACTCGGGCATGACGGCCGGGTGTGGGCGGTCGATATGGCCAACGACGCACTCGTGAGCCTTGACCCAAAAACCGGTGAGCGCGAACTCTATGCTGTGCCCGGCGGCAAGGAGCCCTATTCCGATGAACCGATGCGGATGGGACCTCACTCGCTGGAGTGCGATGCGGCCGGCGCCATCTGGATTACCTGTGCGACTGGCGGAAAGATGGCCAAGTTCGATCCGTCGACTGAGGAGTGGACCGTTGTGTCCAGTGCGCCGGATCCGGCCAAGCGGGGCATCTATCCGCACACCTTGCGAGTCGACGCCAAGGGTGTCGTCTGGTACACGGACGCCGGCCGGGGCGTGTTCAGCCTGGACCCTAACAACAACAACGTCCGCAAGTTCTACAACTTGCCCTCGGCCAACCAGGCCATCGGACAGGGCGTGGGAGAATCGCGCGGCGTGACGCCTTATGGCATCTCGATTGCGCCCAACGGACACGTTTGGTACACCAAGCTGAACGGTAATCGGGTGGGCCGCATTAATCCCGACGTGCCCGATGGAGATGTCAAGGAATGGGCCCCGCCGTTCCACGGTCCGCGCCGGTTGGAAGTCGCCGCCGACGGGACGGTTTGGGTACCCGGCTGTGGTTCAGGCGTCTTCGCCAAGCTCGATCCCGAAACCGACAAATGGACGGTGTACGACCTGCCCGATAAGGAAAACCAATTCCCTTATGCCCTCAGCGTCCACCCGCAAACGGGCGACATCTGGATTTGTGGCACGACCAGCGACTCGATGTTCCGCTTCATTCCCAAGACCGAGGAGCTCATCGAGTATCCGATGCCGTCGCGGGTGACCTACACGCGCGAGATCGAGTTCGACAAGGACGGCAGCGTCTGGGTGTGCAACTCGAACTGGCCGAACCGACACACCGAACGTCGGCTGGGCTCGATTATCCGGATTTCGCTGGACGGCACCGTGAACGAAGCGACGAGCAAGTCGCGGGCTGTCGCATCGACCGCTGGCAATTAGGAACCCGCATTGCACATGATGTATCTCAAGCACAAACAATACGCAGCGGTAGCATGCGTGGTCGGACTTTGCGCGGTCGGACTCTCCGGGTGTGGATTCGTGCCTGCGACTCCGGCCGCGGCGGCTGACAACGGAGCTCCTGCGACGGCGACGAAGGCCTCGGCCGGCGGCCCCGCGCTGGCCGGCCGAGTGCTTCTCAAGCGCCCCGCGCCCAAGCGGCGGATCATCAACATGGGCAAGGACGCCCAGTGCGTCGAGATGCACAAGGGCGAGTCCGTACTGGACGAAGAAGTGATTGTGGGCGCCGGCGGCGGACTAAAGAATGTATTCGTGTACATTCGCCGGGGCGTGCCCGAGCGTGATTATCCGCTGCCTGCGGAGCCGGCTCAACTTGATCAAAAGGGTTGTATGTACCATCCGCGCGTACAGGGTATCCGCGTCGGCCAAAAATTTCTGGTGGCCAACAGCGACCCGGTCACACACAACGTCCGCTCGTTTCCCGTCAAGAATAAGCCATTCAACTTCGGCCAGCCGGCTAACATGGATCCTCGCGAGCGGGTCTTTGACGAGCCGGAGCGAGAAATCGAGGTGCAGTGCGACTTCCATCCCTGGATGCACGCCTACATTTTCGTGATGGAGCACCCCTTCTACTGCGTGACCTCGGACGACGGCACCTACTCGATCTCGGACTTGCCACCCGGTGAGTACACGGTGGGCATTTGGCACGAGAAGTTTGGTCGCAAGCAGCAGACCGTAACCCTCGATGCGAGCGGCCAGGGGACGCTCGACTTCGCCTATTAGTCTAGGCGGCGGTTGGCGGCGAGCTTAGCAAGGGAGGACGCTTGAACTCCCGTGAAACAGGGGGAGTAAGGTCTGCACGCCGGCGCCATTTGCAGTAGACCCTACGAAAGAAGCTCATCTCGCCAATCCTCGCAGAGCTCAAGCCAACTACTTCAGCTGGCAGCCATATTGCGCCCCACGTACGGAAGATCAACGATCACGGATGTTCCTTCGCCAGGGGTGCTTTCAATCGTGCACTTGCCGCCTGCTATTCTCGCCCGTTCCACCATTCCTCGTAGTCCGTGCACGGCGCCATTGACCCTATTGGTTGGTGTAAATCCAACTCCCCAGTCTCGAACTTCGAGGTGCACTCTGTCATCTGTTCGACCAAGTGCGATGCGAACGCGCTTGCTTTGGCTGTGCTTGCCAATGTTCGTCAAGGCTTCTTGCGTGATGCGATACACGGCCTCTTCAATCCTCGGATCCATCCGATCCAGCATGTTGTCCTTGACGAACTCGACCTTTACATGTGCCCGCTCCTCCTCTTCAATCAGATTCTCGATGGCAGCCACAACTCCAAAGCCGTCGAGGACTGGCGTCCGAATTCCATCCATCAGCCGACGCCCCTCTGCCACGGCCTTTCGCAAGACACCGAGGATACTCTCGATGGCTTCTTGTTTCGGAACCGGCCGGTCGTCGGCGTGCATTGCTTCTAACTGCATGAGGGCCCCAGTCAGATATTGAATGAGCCCGTCGTGAATCTCGTACGCGATCAATTGTCGTTCTTGATCCTGCGCCTCGATGATGTGGCGAAGCAGTTCTTGCTCGGCTTCCAAGGCATCCAAAGCGCGTTTTCTTTCTGAGATGTCTGTGGAAATGCCGCCGATCGCGGTGACTTGTCCCCTCTCGTCGAAGATCGGGAACTTCACGGCCACGTAGGTGTGAGGTCCATCACTTTGTGGCACGATCTCTTCAAATTCTAATGGCCGGCGGGTATCTCGAACTTTCTGGTCATTCGCATGGATTTGTGCCACGACTTCCGGGGGAAATAGATCAACGTCCGTCTTTCCAACCACGGGCCCGTGGGTGGAAAGTTCCTCGAAGCGGTTGTTGACCATCAAGAAGCGACCCTGCAAGTCTTTGACATAGATCACAGCCAATGCATTGTCCATGATCGCTTGAAACCGAAGTGCATTGGTACGGTTTACCTCCTCCAGGACCTTATGCTCGGCTCTCTGTTCAATCAGCGATGCACGGCTGAACTGTTCGGATCGACTCAAGTAGGCAACGGCAGCGCCAAGAGCAAGATACAGGCCGAAGCTAACTTGCGATTCCAGACTGGTCCATTCAGAGGCCTCTCCCGAGGAACGCACCACCACGGCAATCAGCCCCCCGAGGACGAGTGCGAACACAGACGGCCCGAATCCGCCGTACCGACCACTTAGCCAAACGCCAATCAGAAAAAAGCCGTAGCTGCTGCGATTTCCGATCACTGGAGTCAACATGACCCGGACTATCGTGATGACGGCAAGCACGAGCAGTGCAGTGCCATATCGTTTTGCAATTGCCATGGTCAAATGTCCGCTGAAACGAGGTCGTCAAAGAAAAGGGGACAGGCAGCCTCGGCCGTTTTTTCTAAGTGGCCGCTGCGAGCCATTGTAAAATGCCTGCTAGGAGATTCCCAGAAAGCGGATGCCAGGAAGGATCGATGACTATGATTTCCGCATCGAAAGCTGGGCAACTAACCCGCAGGCAGCGAGAACTGGCTGAGCGTCCGTTCTGCGTCAAGTGCGGAGTGAAGGTCGTTCGAGACAATTCCGAGTTAATCAACGGTCAGCTATGGTGCCTGAAGTGCCACGGAGTAAAGCCCAAGAAGTCCAAGTTCAGCCCGAGCCCGAACAGGGGCAAATCAAAAAGGCGATGGAAGCTCTCACTCACGATAAAGCGCCGGCGCCTCTTCAAAGCTGATCCGCGTTGCAGCTATTGTGGCTGCGAATTGAACTGGGGCACGGCGACCCTCGATCATGTTGTCCCGAGGTCGAAAGGCGGCACGAACTCGATGGACAATCTGGTTCTTGCCTGTCAGCCGTGCAACTTCCGAAAAGCGGACCAGCTCCTTGCAGCAGCTGTCGATCAACCACCTCACACCGATGAAAGCCAATCGGGTTTCGATACTGATGAAAGGCATTCCCCTGTCACCGGGTGAGCACGTCTTCATCCGCCCCAATTCATCCAGGTGATCGAAATCTGCAGGGTCGTCGCCAAAGAGACCCACACGAAATAAGGCACCTGAGCCACCGCCAGCCAGCGATAGTGCGGCCAGATTGCGACGGCCAACCAGATGATCGTGCTCCACACGATCAGGATATCGATCGTTGCCAGCGGCAGGTTTCGCATCCCGAACTGAATCGGAGTGAAGATCAGGTTCGCCACGAGGTTGATGGCGAAAGGCAGGGCCACGAGCCAACTGACCTTGCCCCGAATCGCCTGCACGAAGACAAAGCCGAACGTGATGACGATGATTGGGTAGATGATCTGCCAGATCAGCCCGATGGTCGAAGGGGCTGGCGTCCATCCAGGCTTTTCCAGGCCGTTGTACCAGGTCATCCAATCCATGTGTGATTCCTCGGGGCGCTTACTTTGCGGCCACAACCTTGCTCGCCTTGATCCATGCGACTTCGAGTTTAAACGGACCTGCCTTTTTGTCGGATAGTAGAAAACCCACCGACGTGATTTCGCCTGGGTTCAGTGGCGCTGCGTTTGGAACGATTCTGCCGAACGATGTCGCCACGAACTTATCCAACGGAATACGGACTTCAGTCCATTCGCCGGCCGTCGTCTTGAATGAGGCCCGATAAGAGAAGGCGGTCAAAGGTCGGGGCACGTAAAGGTTGAACGAGTAGTCCCGACCATCGCCCTTTATTCGGGCGACTATCGCAGCGTCAGCTTCCAGCCCTAGTTTCCTTGGCCTCGACCGGATCGAGGCAAAGCCGCCATTGTTCGCCAAGGAGAGCCTGCCGAAGAACTCCAGGGTCTTGTCCTTGGTGATCCTGAAGTTACCCGCGGAAACGCCCCCCATGACTCCATCGTTCACTGTCTGCCAATTTCTGGAAGCAGCAGGGGTGGCGAAGTCAAAAAGCAGCCGATCCTCTGCCAAGCAGGTTGAAGCAATGAAGACGAGGAAGGAAACGGTCAGGAAACCGGAGTTCATGGGAGTTCCGAGGCAAGAGCCGAGTTCGGCCCAGACGTTCGTCCAGGCTGCACTCAGCTTTGTACCAGATCTTCCCCTCAGTTTCGCTTGCTTGCTAGATGCGCGCTGGTGCAACCGTCTTTTGCGAGTTCACCACGTCTGACGTTCACGTCTCGTGGAGCTTCTATTCCAATCTTGATCCGATCACCCTGGATTGACCTGACAATGACTTCGATGTCACCGGCAATCCTGATTCGTTCGCCAATTTTCCGCGAAAGTACTAGCACTTGATCCTCCTAAGCGATTCACTTCGGGTCAGGGTCGGTTAAACCAAGACGCTGTAACTGGCGATGACGAATCGGTCAGCGCTTGACATCGGTCTCAACTGCATACACCAGGATTACGGTTGCCACGACGCATAAGAGCGTCGCGAAACAGCCCACGAGAAAGATTATCCACTCATTCATGTCTAGGTCCCCTGCCGCCGGTGAGCAACGCGCCGAATGAGAGGATCGAGGGTACCCAGAGTCCGACGAAGACCCCCTGGTCCTTGTCGACGGCGAACCAAAGATAAATCGAGAACAGGAACGAAAGTCCGGCAGCGATCAGAATCAGAAGCTTGGCTGTATTGACACTTCGCATGTTTCAACTCTTGGTTCAAAGGGGGAATCTGCCCCGGAAGCAGGACTATGCAGTGCCCGTACCAGCGACTCTCAAACATGAGACCTGATCGGTGGGGCACAACGGTCAGATCCAACTCCACGAATTCCGGTTCTTGGCATGAAAATCATTGATCGCGTATTGGCCGAGAAAATCGAGAAGCAGGTCGAAGCCGCGACCGCCGACCAATTTGTCTTTGCCTAGGCCGCCGAAGAGCACGTCGTCGCCATCGTTACCCTCCAACAGATCGTTCCCCAGCCCGCCAAAGATGATGTCGCGTGCTTTACCGCCGCGCAGGACGTCATTGCCTGCCTCTCCATGCAACCAGGTATTGATCGTGCGCAGACCGGTTGCATCGACCAGGTCGTTGCCTGAACCGGCCCAGACGGCAATCGCCTCGACCGCCTTGAACACCAAGCCACTGCTCGGCAAGCTGGAGGCGAAGTTGTTAACTTCGAACAACTTGATCACGTCGTCGCCACCGCTTCCACGAATCGTTGCGGTGTCATAGCCCGCGCCACCGTCGAAGGCAATCGTGGGTAGAGTTGCACCCGGATCCGGAAAGCGAACGTTAAGACGGTCGTTGCCTTTACCGCCTTCAATCGTCACCAACGGATTCGTCAGCGTCAGGAACTGCGTGGTCTCCGAGCCTCGCGTCACCTGCAGAATGCCAGCGTTGCTCTCCTTGAACTGCACCTCGAAAGCGTCATTGCCGTTCGTGCCGGTGATGACCGGCTTGACTTCTGGCAGAAGTCCCGTCGTGCCGTCTGCAAACACCGCCAAAAGCCCGAAGTTGGGTTGGCCAGCGGCCGGTGCCGCAAAGCCGGAGGCCGCAACCACAATTGCGCCGCCTGCGGCGCCAGACAGATCGGCGGCAAACGAGCGAACGCGCGTGAGGCCATCACTGAGCGTTACGTCGAGCGTGTAGGACGCAGGTGCGACGGAGAGATAGTCGGTGGCAAAACTGCGAAACGCGATGTCGTCAACCAGTGTGCCGACGCCGCGAGCCACGACGTCGACAGCGGGGGCATCCGGGGCCCCATGGAATACCAGAAACTCAGCATTTCCCGGGACATGTGCTGACTGCCGACCCAGGGCAGAAACAGCCAGACCGAATGCAGTGGGCCCAACGGATGCGAGCGGATCACCCGCGGCAATCGCGACGTAGGAAGTATCGTCCGCCAGATTCGCAATCGTGGTGAATACCGGAGCCTGGTTGTTGAGGGCATTTGCAGCCGTGATGTCGACCTTCAGATCAACGCCCGAAGGAACCGTCACGAATGGCGTGGCGGACCGGAACGCGAAGTCGTCCAGCAACAAAGCATCGTTAACGTACACGTCAACGAGTGCCGCGGCAGCATAAGGCGAGTTGTGAATGATCTGCAAACTGGCATCCATTACCTCGCGCCGCTCTAGGCATTCAATCGCTCGCGGTCCAGTGCGGTGCTTGCTCGCCGGTTGTCGCCGAGAGCACGGAGTTGTCCAGCCGAATGGGTTCAAAGCTCGAGGTTTCATCGCTGCAAATTTCCCAAGTTGTTCTTGACGTGTTAAAAAATTGCATCCCAGGGTCATGACCGGCCTTCACTCTCCGGCCATGACCACACGGGCAAGCGGCCTATTCCTTTGGCAGCAGCACGGCGTCGATCACATGGATCACACCGTTGCCGCAATCGATGTCGGCTTTCACTACATTGGCGCCGTTGATCTTCACGCCATTCGTAGCATCGATTGCAACGCTCTGACCTTGCACGGTCTCGGCTGACTTGAGCTTTACCACATCGGCGGCCTTCACATTTCCAGCGACCACGTGATAGGTGAGGATTCCGGCCAGCTTGGCCTTGTTCTCCGGCTTGAGCAGAGCTTCGACGGTACCGGGAGGCAACTTTGCGAAAGCCTCATCCGTGGGAGCGAAGACGGTGAAGGGCCCCTTGCCCTTGAGCGTATCCACCAGTCCGGCTGCCTGCAGAGCGGCAGCGAGCGTCTTGAATGAGCCCGCACTCACCGCCGTGTCGACGATGTCCATCTTCGCTTTTTTGTAAGCGATGACCTGGGTGCTGGTACTCGCACATTTCTTACCGGCCTCGGCGATGGATGGCGCCAGCAGAGCGGCCGCAACGCTGAACACGAGGGAACCTTTCAGGAAAGACGACATAACACACTCCTTTTCAACTCTAAAGATGCGATCGGAATTCTTGAGGCGATACGACTCGTTGAATTGGGTTGCCTCCTGGCGATGTTGGACTAGCTGGCCCTGGTTTGGAGGTGGGGCCTACTTCATCACACGGCAAACCAAAATCGTTCAAATCGTTCTCGCTCGTTATACCGCAATCCGATCCAGCCGGCAACACCTTTTCGTCCAAAACATTCACACCCATCCGTCCCAGCGGTCGTAAGTCCACTCCCTATAAGCACCTAAATTAATCGGGAAACGCAGGTTCCAGGGGCATAGACAGCAGGATGTGAGCGACCTACAATTCATTCAAATCATTCAGACAGCGGCAAGGCATCGAGCTTGTGCGACCGACCAACAAACTCATCACTCCCAAGCAAGTCGCACAGGCAATCGGCGTCAGCGAATCGTCGTTAAAGCGCTGGTGTGACCGCGGCGTATTGTCCACGGTCCGCACGGCCGGCGGCCATCGCCGGCTGGCCCTGGAGAGCGTCTTCGAGTTCCTCAGGCAGTCGGGGCAACCTCTGGTGCGCCCTGAGTTGCTGGGGCTCCCATCGAATACTGGTCAACCACCCACCGTTCCGTTCCGTGCCCGCGAACAGATGTTCGCTGCACTGGTGGCCGGCGACGAAGATCAGTGCCGGCGGATCGTCTTTGACCTGTACCTGTCTGGAAAATCCGCGTGCGAAATCTGCGATGGCGTGCTGGCTCCCGCATTGCATCAGATCGGTGCCCGATGGGAGTGCGGCGATGTGGCCATCTATCGAGAGCGGCGGGCTTGCGAGATTGCCTCCAAGACACTGCATGAGCTGCGTCTGGCGATTCGTGCTCCCTCGATCGAAGCTCCCGTGGCTCTGGGAGCCACTTTGGAGTGTGATCCCTACAGGCTGCCGACCGAGATGATCGAGGTCGTCATGCGTGAGCTAGGCTGGAACGCAACTTCGCTGGGCACGCAACTTCCCGTCGCGACGTTGATTCAGGCAGTTCGCGACAGCCAACCGCGACTGCTGTGGGTCAGCGTATCTTGCGTCGTATCGATTCCAGGATTCCTGGATGGGTACACACTTCTTCAGCGAGCAGCGACCGAGGTGAACACTGTGGTGGCGGTCGGTGGGCGTGCGCTAACCGCCGACCTCCGGCAACGCATGACCTACGCCGCATATTGCGACACGCTGAACCACCTTGCCGCGTTTGCTACGTCGCTGACATCGAACAGCGGTCGCAAGCCGTCTTGCGACAAAGTCGAAGATTGAATGCCAAGCTGAATACTCGTCACAATCGAGACCAACCTGGGAAGCAGACCGGGAGTGAATTCTGGCCTTCGGCAGCAGCTCGATCGTCGCGGCTTTCGTTAGGGTTCCCGGAAATCGCTGCCCCCGTTCAATGGTGAGAGCGCTGATATGGCCAGCACAGTTATTCTTGGTGCGACCGGGACCATCGGAACGGCATTGGCCCGGCGGCTGGTTGCTGACGGAGGCAATGTGCTGCTGGCTGGTCGCAACGAAGCAAAACTGTCCGCACTTGCTGTCGAATTGAACCAGCCTTTCGTGGAGATCGACTTCTCGACATCGCGTGCCGTGGAAGACGCCCTGCAGACGCAATTTGAGCGGTGCGGCGGCTACGCTGGGCTGGCAAACTGCATCGGCTCGTTGCTGCTCAAGCCCGCTCACTCGACCACCGATGACGAATTTCGAGAAGTGATCGAGACCAACCTGTTTACGGCCTTCGCAGCCGTGCGTGCGGCGGGGAAGCTATTTCGAGAGCGCGGCGGTTCCATCGTGCTGTTCGCGTCCGCGGCAGCCGAGTTGGGTATTCAGAATCATGAGGCCATCGCAGCCGCCAAAGGGGGCGTTATCGGCCTGGCTCGTTCGGCGGCAGCAACCTATGCTCCGTATAACCTCCGCGTGAACGTGATCTGTCCCGGACTGGTCCGTACGCAACTCACACAAAGAATTTGGGAGTCCACCGCCGCGGCCAAAAACTCCGCCGATTTGCATGCTTTGGGGCGTCTCGGCGATCCCGCTCACGTCGCATCCCTCGCAGCCTGGCTGCTGGATCCAGCGAACGACTGGATCACGGGTCAAGCCATCGGGCTCGACGGCGGATTGTCACGTGTGCAACCGCGGCGAAAGTCGGCCACTTAATCAATGGAAGATCCCGCCGGTTTCAGCAGCGTTGGCGCCTCTCGAAGTTAATCCGAAGCCTTCCGGCACGGACCGGTGGCCGGCTACGGTTGGTGCGTGCCCAGGTCACTGCGATGGGCGTTAGATGGCAAATGCGAGGAATCGAAATGACTGCCGAAGGCCATGCCGAGTTGCCGCCATCGAATCAACGCATCTTGCTCACAGGAGCGACGGGCTACATAGGTGGTCGGCTTCTGTCACTGCTGGAAGCGCGCGGGTACCGTGTAAGGTGTCTCTCTCGCAACCCACAAGCGCTCGCGGGGCGTGTTCGCGGCACCACGGACGTCGTCGCTGGCGACGTTCTGGATCGAGACTCGCTCGCAAAGGCTCTGGTTGGAATCGACACCGCATTCTACCTGGTACACTCGATGGGAGCGGACCGAGACTTCGAGGAGCAGGATCGGATCGCGGCGGAGAACTTTGCCCAAGCGGCAACTGCGGCCAAGGTGCGCCGAATCATCTACCTGGGAGGGCTCGGCAACCCGGATCACAAACTCTCCAAGCACCTCCGCAGTCGCCAGGAAACGGGTAACGTACTGCGAGCGCATCATCCCCAGGTGATCGAATTTCGCGCGTCCATCGTGATCGGCTCGGGAAGTTTGTCGTTCGAGATGATTCGAGCACTCGTCGAGCGCTTGCCGGTGATGATCTGTCCGCGCTGGGTTCAAGTGCAGGCCCAGCCAATCGCCATCGAGGACCTCTTGCGATATTTGCTGGCGGCTATCGCGCTGCCGCCAGGGCCGTCACAAGTTTACGAAATCGGTGGACCGGACCAGATGTCGTATGGCCAGATCATGCACGAGTATGCCCGTCAGCGCGGTTTGTCGCGGTGGATGATTCCGGTACCGCTGTTGACACCCTATCTGTCGAGTCTCTGGCTCGGACTCGTGACGCCACTGTATGCCCGCGTGGGACGCAAGCTCGTGGAAAGCCTGCGCAATCCGACGCTGGTTTCCAGTAATTTGGCCGAGGCCACTTTTGCCATTCAACCGAGGTCCGTGCCCGAGGCGATCCGGCGTGCCTTACTAAACGAGGACCAGGAAGCGGCCGAAACCCGCTGGTCGGACGCCTGCTCGTCGGCCGGCGAACCACAGGCCTGGGGTGGTGTACGCTTCGGTTCGCGCCTGGTCGATTCCAGAACGATCAAGGTCGGTGTTCCACCGCAGCGGGCCTTTACGCCGATTCGTCGGATTGGCGGTCGCACCGGTTGGTACTTCGCCGACTGGCTCTGGACGCTGCGAGGGTTTCTTGACTTGCTCGTGGGAGGCGTGGGGGTGCGGCGTGGGCGCCGAGACCCGGAAACTCTGCGGGTCGGTGAACCGTTGGATTTTTGGCGCGTCGAGCTATACGAACCGCCAAACAGGCTGCGGCTTCAAGCGGAGATGAAGCTTCCCGGTCGCGCCTGGCTGGAATTTGAGGTCCAGGACAACGAGATGCACGGCAGCACAATTCGCCAGACGGCGATCTTCGACCCGGTCGGTCTGTTTGGGTTGGTGTATTGGTACGGCATTTACCCGCTGCATCAGCTCGTCTTTTCCGGAATGCTGCGGAACCTTGCTCGGGCAGCAGCAGGGACCGACGAGGCGGCGGCTTCGCAGATCGATCAAGCCGATGAGCCGAAACAGCCAGCGTCCGTCTCCGAGGTGTGACCGAGTTTGTCGAGTCCATCCGCGGGCGACGGCGATGCCCGTCGAAGACGGAGGTTCGGGAATGAGCGAACCACGGTCACGTCGCCGCGAGCAGTGCCTCGGCAAGCGCCAGGCCGCTGAGGTAAGCGCCTTCCACGCGCGGACCGCCACACCAGTCTCCGCACACGCCAAGCTGGCAGTCCCAGTCCAGCACATAACGTTCCGAAAGCGGCTCTTCCGGCAAGGCATACCGCCAGCGATGAGCGAGCATCAATGCCGGGGCCTGCGGTGTCGCACGCGTTGCTTCCCAAAACTCTTCGATCAATGCCAAAGCGATGTCGTCTGCCGACTCCTCGAAATGACTGCGAGACCAGCTGGCTGACGCGTGCAGCACCCAACTCTCGGCGATGCTTCGCCCAGGTTTGCCAGAGTTTCGGGCGACCCAGCTCAAGGCAGAATTGTTGACGAACGCTGCGTCGAACGGCACCACCAGGGGCTTGTGCAGTTGCACCATCACCGCCCAACAGGGTGCCATCGTGACCTTTGTAATTTTCGCGGAAATTGCAGGAGAAAAGCTGCCTACCAGAAATTGCGTCTGCGGCGGTGGCGCCGTGGAGATGAGCGCGGCGTAAGGGCCATGGCACGTGCCGTTCGCATCTTCGATGTACCAGCTGCCATCGCTGCGGCGAAGGGACTTTACGGTGACATTCGTGCGGACCTCCAACCCTGCTGCCAGCGACTTGGCAATAGAGTTCATTGTCGGCACACCGACATAGCGATCTTGCTTCTCCGGAAGCTCGGAGCACATTCCGTGATTCCAGGACACGATCCGCCCTTGCCAGAGAGAGGCCATCTCGTTGGCGCACCACTGGTCGACTTGAGCGCGAAAGAGTTCATCGCGGGCGGTGAAGTACTGAGCACCATGGTCGAAGGTCGTGCCCGATTCGAGGCGGCGTGTTGCCAGGCGTCCGCCCAGACCTCGCGATTTTTCGAACACGGTGACCGCCACGTCGGCAGCCAGGAGCGTTTTCGCGCAGTTGAGCCCCGCAACTCCGGCCCCGATAATCGCGACGGTACTCACTGAGCTCATCACAAAAAACCTCTGCCAGCTAGCGGGCCGGTTCTGGGCTGCTTGCCGAGCAACTCGCTGGCGACAGGAATCGCGCAGCCTGTTGATCGTCCGGGGGCGTTAGAACTTCAGTTCGGCAATCGCGGCCTCGCCCCACTCGCGATCTATCTTGCGTTCGTTGATTACGGTGTACCACAGATGCGGGCGACTCCCGACGTACTCGAGCAGGCTGCTCAATGACTCCAACAGATCGTCGCGCCGAATAGCCATCTCGGCAGGCTGAAATTTGAGCCCGACCTGATGCATGAACGAGGTTACCATGTCGGGTTCGTTTTCCTGGAGTCTGCTCAACAGATAAACGCCCAGGCCCACGATATGACCATGAATGAAAGGGCGTTTCAGCCGCTCCTCGAGCTCATAGAAGAGGTAATGCTCCGAACCCTCTTCCACGCGATAGTGGCCCGCGGGCAGACACAGCGTGTTGATCCGCATGTACCCGTCAACGATTGCCTGCAGTCCCGCGTCGGTGCACCGCCGGATTTCGTTCGCTTGGGCGATCGTATCCGCGAGAATCGCGCGGGCCGCGTCCACATCGCGCCGCGCAAAGGGAAACTCGCTGTGGCCGGCTTGTTCGGCCAGACACCAGTCGTAGGTTGCGGTGTGGATCGAAAGCAGGTCGCCCACTCCCGCGATATTCAGATCTGCCGGAGCGGTGCGCAACAGTTCGTAGTCAATGACCAGCGGGTCGGGGCTCGTGATGCCGAGATATTCGACGATGTGATTTCGCCGCACGCCGGCCGCGGGCGTCACGAATGCGTCCACGCTGAGAACGGTTGGGATACTTACCAGCCGCGCTCCGCGTTTCCACGCGAAGTACTTGGCCATGTCGATCGCCTGTCCGCCACCGATGCCAACGAACGTATCGCAAGCGGGAAGCTCCGCCAACTGCCGGTCGAGAACGTCGACTTCCATCGATTCGACCATGACCACCGCCGTTGGTGTGCCGCCCATTCTCGGCCGAGCCACCTGCCACGGCACGGGCATGGTGGTTACGATGAAGTTCCCGAGTTCATCACCCAGCCCTTCAATACTGCCTGCGCCGAAGCGCTCGGAACGAACGTTGGTACTGCCTTCAAACTTCATCTTCTCGTGACTCCACAAGTTAAACGTCGAGATGGCAGGGGGGCTGAGCGTCACAAGCTAGAGCACTGTGGCAGCAGTCCGCGGGGGGCCGGCCTCTCCCCGTCCAACCCGTCGCCGAATGATCAGCAGATAGATCGCGGTTCCCGCCAGGATGGCCACGAAAGTGCTCTTGGCCGGCAGATGAGCGATAGCCCCGGGTGAAGTATCCGCATCCGGAATCGTGAGCGCCGCGACTACCAGAAGCGTCCACACAAGCGCACTCAGCCGAATTGGGGTTTGCAGTCGCCCTAGCGTGAAGCCCGCGGAACTGCCGCGAGCGCGAAAGGAAGCCCAGATGATTCCGGCATACCCGAGGAATCCCGACGCGGCGGAAATGCTGGTGATGATCTCCAAGCGGCGAAAGCCCAGAATCACGGCGGTCGAAATCGCCCAGACCAGCACGATTGCGCCGGCCGGGGTTTGCCAGCGGTGATGCACAGCCTTCAGCGGTTGGGAAAATGGGAGCATGTTGTCACGCGCCAGGGAGAAAACCAGCCGCGTCGTCGCCGCCATGCTGGCCACACCACAGGCGAAAATCGAGATCGCCACCGCCAACATCACCAGCGGCATCCAGGTCGAACCAAGCGTGTCGTTCAGGATCGCGATAACCAGATTCTCCTGCTTCGCCGCCGAGGCGACATCGCCAATGGCCAGGACCAAGCCGGCCAGCAACAAAAAGCCGCACACGCCGGAACTCAGCTCGGCCATCAAGATCACCCGCGGAATGGTTTGCTTCGGCCGATGCGTCTCCTCCGCTAAGTCCGCGGCCGCCTCAAACCCTGTCAGGCACCAGGCACCCATCAGCAGGGACAGCGCAAACGCCGGGATGCCTGCCGGCTGCCCATCAACTGGGCTCGTGCGGTCTAATAGAAAGCTCACGTCATGTGAGCCGAAGACCAGGTGGAATGCGAGCAGAACCGCCGTGATCGCAACTGCGGCCGCAATTTCTGCAACAACCCCGGCATCGTTCACCAACGACACGAGACGGATACCGAATAGATGCACGAGGGTAATGAGGGACACGATGCCCACGGCCACCCAGGGCACCCATGCCGCCGCGGTTGCGCCGTCCAGAGCCCACGCACAAATCGCGGTGGCGAGTGCATGACAGACCCCTGGAAATCCCGTCATGAACTGCATCAGCAGTAACCAGCCGACGAAGTAGCCGTACGTTGGATTAACCAATCGTGTCGACCACTGATAACCGTAACCTGAAAGTGGAATTCGCGTCGAAAGATCGGCCAAGACCAGCGCGACCAAGAACTGCCCGATCGCGACCGCGGCCCAGGACCAGATGACGGCGGGGCCTACCTGCCGGAAGCCGAAAGTAAAATTTGCGAAGATGCCCGTGGTAATCGAGATCAGCGAAAACGAGATCGCAAAGCTGGAGAACGCGCCCATCGAGCGCCGTAACTGTTGGACGTACCCGAACTGCGCAAGTTCGGCGGCATCCGGGTCGACTGGCGCCGGGGCGTCGTCATGGCTGGGCAGATTCAAGCGGCGTTCCTCGCGTTGCGGCATGCATTCCCTGGCGGAGTGGTCACGGCACGAATACTTGCGCGGTGACACGCGCCGACTGCGGCAAATCATCGCGGCCCACCATGTTCAGGGGCAGATATTGGCCGCGTGCCCACAGCTTCATCTGATCGTCGTAATGCGGACTTGCCGGGCTCTCGCTTTGCCCGCCCGGATAGATTCCGACGCTGCGCGCCGGCTGGGCCAAATCGACGATCTGGCGCCACGACGCGCCACTGCCAACCGGCCCCAGATCCCCACCGGGGTTAACCGTGAAGCTGGTTCCCACAACGGGACCGCCGTCGCGGGCGAGCTCTTCCTGCCCGGCGAGCGAACCGACTCGCAGCTTGTTGAAACGCCCCCACGTCCAGTGGTCTGGATTGTTTCCGAATTCTTCGGCCAGGGAAGCGACCGCTGACGCAAACGAACTGCGGACAAGGTCGTTGCGAGTCTCGCGCTGCGGCGTCTGGCGGTCATCGAACCAGATTGCTTCAGGGTACTTGCGAGTCATGTACTCCAGCACCTCGAGCATGGGCTCCCGGCGATTGTCGCCCGTAAAACCCCAGGAGCCTGCCGGTTGTTCGATGCCGCGAGTGGGCCATTCGTCATCCCAGACGGCTCGCCGGTAGTGATCGAACCAGCGCATCCAGATCGCCGGACCGAGAGCATCGACATCGGCGACATAGTCCCAGGCCGCTAACTGCTCGAGAGCGCGTTGGGCGAGTACATTCTCCGCGCTGGCGGGCGATACGACCTCCAGCAGTACGGGCAAGAAGCGCTCCGCGGCCTTGTCGTAGGCGTCGAGCTGAATGGCGCGCATTGACTCCACGGTCAGCCCCTGGGCCTGCGAAAGCATTTCGTTGATGCGCCGCATCCGATAGCTCGGATCCCACATCCAGCCCAGGTAGTGCGGGTAGCCCAGCGGCATGGGACGTGCATTCGCCGAGGCGACGAAGTGCTGCTCGGGATTGAGCGACAGCGGCAGTTCGCGCCGCGGCACGGAAGCCAACCAGTCGTTTTCGCCAGACGCTCCATCCATCGGGATGCGCCCTTGGCCTCGCAGTCGCAAGGGATGCTCGCCACAAGGATGGATCGCAATATTGCCGGAGTCATCCGCGTAGACCAGATTCAGCGCCGGCACCGTCAGATCGTCCGCTGCCGCGAGGAAGTCCGCGAAGTTCTTCGCGTGCGAAAGCTTCCAAAACGAAAGCGCGTCCTTGGTCGGTTTGAGTCCCGTCCACTGCAAGGAGATGACCTTTCCTTCGCGATTGATGATCGGACCGTGTACCGTCGTGTCGATCGAAAGCATGTGGGGCGACCGGCCGCGGACCGCAACCTGTTCAACCGCATGCTCCATCGTCTTCCACGCGCCTCGATGCCGATAGCGGAGCGGGTTGTCCGGATCGACGGTCTCGACAAAGTAGTCGACGGTGTCGCTTTGCATGTTGGTCACACCCCAACTGATGTGATCATTCTGGCCCAGCACGCAGACGGGCGAACCGGGGAATGTTACGCCCGCGGTATTCTCGCCGCGGACGGAGACGTGTGCCGTGTACCAGAGCGAAGGGAGCGAGAAGCCCAGGTGAGGGTCGTTGCAGAGAATCGGCTTGCCGGATGCGGTCTTGGTGCCGTCCACGGCCCAATTGTTACTACCGAAGCTGGGGCCTCGGCCGAACAGCTTCACGCGCGCGAGCCGACGTTGGACCTCCGCGTAGACTTCGCCCGCGCCGTGAATCGCGGCTACGCCGGTCAACTCCTTGACCGCGGCCGGCGGCGCTTGCTGGGGAACCGTCGGCTGCTCATAGGGTCGCTCGAGCGGCCACAATTCTTCGACAGCCGCGATCCCCAGTTTTTCGACCATCATCCCGAACCACAGATCGTCGTCCGTTCCCGCCTGATCCCAGCCCATGTACTTGGAGAACACGAGGCTATCAACGGGTGTCCAGGGCGCGGGCTCATAGTCGAGCCCAGCAAACATCGGCGGAAGCGACTTCGCGCTTCGCAACTGGGAGATGCAGGCGTTTACGCCGGCAGCGTAAGCTTCCAACTCCGCGCGAAAGTCCGCGGGCAAGTCCCCGTGCTTCCACATTTGTTCGCTCGTGCGGCGGATGCCCAATTGCCGCATCATGACATCACTGGCGAGCCCCTGCTCGCCCAGGATTTCTGCCGTGGTGCCCGACGCCTGCCTGCGCAGTAGATCCATCTGCCAAAGCCGATCACGGGCATGCAAATAGCCTATGACGCGCGCAGCATCAGGCCAAGAGTCGGCGTAAATATGTGGAATGCCATAGCCGTCGACGTCGACATGGACGACCGCCGACAAACCCGGCAGTTTTGCCTCCGCGCTGAACGCAGCAGTCGAGAGTTGCAGCGCGGAAAGGACGACGAAAAGCGCCATTGGAAAGCGCAGCGAGTTCAACATGCGGGCAGTCTCCCGAAAAGCGGCGTAGCTGCTAAGCCTGATTCGACGCACACGCGACGCACCTTGCAGCATATGCCGGAGGCAGCACCAGAATAGGGACTGTTCAAGTGACACGCAAATAAGCTGGCCCTCGGCGTAAGCCCTCCCGCCGCGGACCAGTTCTTCGCCGCCCTTACAGCAGGGGGGATCGCCACAAAAATCTCTCTGGCCGTGGCCGTGCAGTCTGGGCAAATGGGTCACCAGACGACGGTCGCGACCGAGTAGGGAGCCAGGCGGAGCCGCGCCGAATCTTGGCCAACTGCGATGCTGGCTTCGTGCCCGACACCGCTTGAGTTGGCCACGACCAGAGTATGCGTACCACTGGGATTCCGAAAGGCGACCGCGCGCAAGTCCGCGCCGGTTATTTCCGTCCTGATCCGAACCGCCTCGCGCTCGATGAACTTCATGAACTGTCCGTAGAGATAGTAGTCGACCCGGTAGTCGACCGTTTTCGTCTCGGCATCCAGCATGATACAAGTCCGCGACGCGCGAAAGGGACCATTGTTTGGCTTCCCCCGGGTGTCGATCATCGTTACCCAGGCGTTGTAACTCGATGCGCCATGGGAGAGCAGGTCGATCAAACGCCGCGCGCCCAGTACGCCGAACACGGAACCTTCCGTGAAGTGCGCGGGACGATCAGGAAACTCGCTGAGAAAACGGCTCATGCCCTCAGGGTTTCCGGCATAGCCGTGAAACGCAACGCCCGAGACGTACTGCGCGGCGTGGGGGTCCGCGAGAACGGTGCGCGGATACGAGATGCCCGGATCGTCACCGTCGGCCGTGGGCTCAACGTTGAAGTTGTGGTCGTAGGACCAGATCTGTGTCTTGATGCCCGCGATGCGAAAGGCTGGTCCCAGGTGGTCCCGGATGAAGTCCCGCTCCTGCTCGCCGGTCCAGCGGCAGGATGGATAGTGCCATTTAGGAGTATCCCGTTGCCGGTCGACTCCGGGTTCGTTCTGCACCGTGATGGCGTGAATCGGGATTCCCTCGCGCTCGTAGGCCAAGACAAACTTGACAAAGTAATCGGCATACGCCGGATAAGATTCGGGAAGTAAGTGCCCCCCGATCATGGATCCACTGGACTTCATCCATCCCGGAGGACTCCAGGGCGAAGCGAACAACAGCAGTGCGGGATTGGTCTCTCGGGCGAGTTTGAGCACGGGCAGCACATACTGGCGATCTTTTTCGATAGAGAACTGGCTCAGCGATGGATCTTTCTCGCCGGCTGGCAAGTCGTCATACGAGTACCACGGCGCGCCCGTGAAATCCGGCGTTCCGATGCAGATGCGCATCAAATTCATGCCGATCCCATGTTTCCGATCGACAAGTTTAGTGACGGCCTCGATGCGGTCCGCGTCCGACAGTTGCATCAAATTGAAGCACGTCGTGTGCTCCAGCGATGAGCCGAGCCCGAGCATCTTCTGATAGATTCGTTGCGGGTCGATCCGAATCGTAACGTTCGCGGCGGTTGTCTGGCCGTCATCCCGAGCTGCGAGAAACTCAATCTTCTCGGCCGGCGCGAGGCGCCGGGTCATGTCCTGGGTGGTTACCCAGACCTGGCCCGTCGTTGCGGCGGGGCTGGAATCGGTAGAGACCAGGAGCAAGCAGGAGGCCAGTCCGAGATGTCCCGCGACCTTCAGATAGCCGCGCACTCGGCGCCACGCAAATTCGCGAAAGATCGGCATCGGAGTATCCTTCGAGCCCTGACTGATAGGCAATCGTCACCGGAATGCTTTTAAACGTCGTCGAGATTACAATCGACGCGGCCAGAGATTACCATGCTGGTGCTGCCTGCCAAGATAGTGTAACTGATCGCGGATGCCATTAATGAACATTCGATTATTGACGGTTCTTATTTTGTTGGTAAGCGGTCTGTTTTCCAGACCACTTTCCGCAGACTCGCCGCCGCCGCTGGAGATCGCCGGTGTCACCGTGACGCCCCACGTTCAGGCGAGCGACATGCGTTATCGCCAGGCCCCGGATCTTAGCCTGGGCGCTCGCGTTCAACTCTTCGTGCGCAATGCGGGCTCGGCTGAACTCAGGCTGCCGGCTTCGCTGGTGACGCGATTCCGCGGAATGCAACCGGACGAACTGGTGAAGACCGCCGCCTGGTGTTGGTTCGATACCCCGGCAGCATGGCGTGACGCCGATTTACGATTGCCCGCCGGGGCGATGACGGTCTGGCAATTCAACACTCGCGATGCGAACTGGGGCGTGGGAACGGAATTCGATCTTGATGTGCAATTCGACGAGCAGCAGGTCCAGCGATTCGAGAGCTTGCCGATCGCAAACCCGCAGATCTGGATTTCCGCCGCGACTTTTTTAGGACAGAACGGAAACGTTCAACCCGATCGACTCGTGCTGCATGTGGCAAACCACTCCACGGCGCCGATCCACCTGGAAGCCTGCCGGCTATGGCTGCCAGCCGACCGGAAGACCTGGCGATCGCTGGCCCCGGGGGCACTCGTTCCTATCCAGCAGTCGTTTCCCCGTGACGGCATGATCGCTGCCGGCGAGAAAGGAGGAGCAGTCGTCGACTTCGGTTTGCTCCCGTTGACTTACACTGCCATCGAAGTGCTATGCACGGGCGAGCCGGGCTCGAAATTCTCACTCTGGGCGCACTTGCGCATCAAGCGCGAAGCGTTCGATATCAGCGGCGGCTGGGTCAATTCTTCGCTGGGCTCGCGAACCGCCTTGCAGTGCGAACCGTTCCTGAAGACGCTCAAGCGACTGCATATCAACACGGCACATATCGCTGAGACCCCCGGCTACACCGACCAGAACGGTCCTAAGGGACTCTACACGCGTTATCCGCTCAAGTATTTCAACCGTCTGGAGCCGATCGAACGCTATGAGAGCGATGCCGTCCTGCCGCGCGTGCATGCCGTGGAGTTTCTTGGCGAACCACAGTATGGCGGCGGGAAACCTGTCCCGCCGATGGAAGTGTGGACGAGCCTCGCACCGTATCAGGCCACCCGCTTGCCGACGAGCGTCACCCATAGTGAGGAACGCATCTGGAGGTACTATGCGGGACTCTCCGACTACCCTCATTACGACGCCTATCGAGTCAGCGCGCCTTCGCCCGACGCCTGGTACAAGTACGACCGCTGGGGCGGCAAGAAGATTTTCTGGGGGGCTCCGCTCGAGACGATCGGCGAGATGTCGCGTTCGTTGCGCGAACTGAACCGCCCTGCACCTACGGCGTATTGGTCACAAGGACCACATCACGGTTGGGGACCAATGTGGGGTCGAAAGCGTGCTTCACCCACGCCGGACGAGATCCGCCTGCAAGCTCATCATGCCCTGGCAAGTCGCATTACGTCCTTGTACTGGTTCAATCTGAGCCTGCCCTCGCTCATCAAGTTTCGCGATACGCTTGAGGAGCTCACCCGCGTCGGCCGCGAAATCCGCATGCTTGAACAGTACTTTCTTGAAGGGGACGCGTACCAGCATCGTCGGATGGTTCGAGATGGTCAGCCCGACTGGGATCTGGCTTCGATCGCTGGACCGCGCGGGGCATTGCTATTCGCGCTCGACCTCGACTATGCACCCGGCGGTACGACACAAGTGTTTGAATTCGGGCCGCCGCGCGCGGCTAAATTCGGCTTCGCACTGCCGAGTTGGTGTCAGACGCCCGCCGAAGTGTTTCGTGTCGACGCAGATGGCACGCACGATGTAGCGTACAAGTGCGTCGATGGAGGAATTGAACTTTCCGACATCGTGAACAAAGTTGCTGTCTATGTGGTTTCGCCGCAGCCCGGACAGCGTGCCGCACTTGAAGTTCTCAACGACGAGTTGATTCATGAAGAACAGCAAGTGGGTTTTGACCCGGCCCACAATGACGACGATTTCAAAGTGCTAGTCGACCTCATGGACGGACCAGCGGATGATTGACCGCAGTTCACGTTATCGACCTGGTTGATTTAGCGTACCTGACTGTGTGGGGCAGTGCGGCTCAGAAGCTCCGAAAACCAGAACATGTACTGGATTCCGAGCTGACGAATCGCAGATGTCCCATTCGAAGAAGCCTCCTTATCGCTTCCTCAAGGCCCGGCAATGACCTGGTGAGGCAGTTCACTGCGGCCTGTGGTTCCGCCCTCGACGCGCGTGGTTTGATTAGCGACGACAGGCGCTCGGGCGCCGAGGTGGCCTCATTGCCGGCCCCCTGGACCCCCGCTAGCCTTTCTCTGTGTCCGGGACGAAACCGTCCAGCAAAGTGGCAGGTCGCGGTGGCCTGCGGTTGACGGCGCACCACGCGGCCCGCTTCCAGCTGCGATCGCGTTCGGCCAAGATCACGGCTTTTAGCTGGCCAGCTTGTCGGGGTGTTTGTATACGACGTTTCAGCGCAGATCAATCGTCCTATCTGCCGCGCGACGGCCGAATGGGTTCCCTGGTCGAATGGCGAGTGAAAGCTTGCCACGAATTGCCAGTAATCCCCTCGGGCTGCGTCAAGCGGCCGTTGTGGAAGGAAGTGGCCACGGTGGCTCGCACCACCTGTGAACAAGGCGGCAGTTCCGGGTTCCATGTTTGCCCAGTGGAGCCTGGCCCATCGCGATAGGTGACCGCGACGGCAACTGTTTCTGATTGCAACGACTTTTGTTTTACGCGCGTTCTCGTCCGCATCGCGGAGTTTCTACGCCTTATAGCTTATCGCCCCTCCGGATCGATGTGCGCCACATTGACCGTCCGGAGCTGCTGCGAAACCCGCGTCATTGCCCCCGGGCGTGACGCGGGCTATTTCATGCGCGGTACTCCCCGCCTTTGGCGAAGCGGGCACAGAAGACACAGAAGAAAAGCAGTCCTTGCGGTTCGGCGGAAATCTGAGGGTGGATTTCGTGGGAGGGTGATGGTGGGGCGGCGTGCCACCGCGGTCGATGTTGCGTACACGCCGACCACGGATGCTCATAACGGCCGCTGGACGCCGGCTAGCTAACGATGCTTGTGCCGCCCGACTGGAAGTGCTGGAACTGACGACACTGTTGCGGCCTGCGGCTCGTGGCGGCTGTACGTGCAGGTCCTGGCCGAGCAAGGCGGCGCCGCGAGCTACGTCCTCGACTGCTTCCCCGTGATGAAGCAACTCTGCGATGTCTTTAGCGCGCAGCAGAACAGCCGCCCCGAAAAGCGGCTGTTCGTAAAGATCAAATTTCATTGGCCCGGCTTAGGCCGATCGCTTTCGCCGCCGCCAGCCCAGCCCACCGGCTGTCAAGGCAAGCAGTGACCAGACAAGGAGGCTTGAGGGTTCGGGCACAACCGGCGCCGGCCTCTGGCGTCCATTGACGAAGAACCGCATGCTGTCCCCGGTGGTGGTGCCCGTCGGAAAAATCGCAGTACCACGGATAGTGAAGTCGCCCAGCGTGCCAACGAGTGAGTGATAATTATTGAAGAAGGCATTGCCACTGTACGTGGCGTTCGCGGTTGGAACGTTCACAAACCCCCCTCCGCTATCGAACTGAACGCTACCGATCGTAACCGACTGACTAGAAGACGTCAGGCGTGCACCGATATCGAGGCCGAGGAGTGCATTGCCGGCGGTCAGCACAGGGGTCTGCGTTAGGACGATATTGGCGGGAGCACCGGTCCAGTCAGTTGTCGAGAAAAGATTGAAACTCACTGTTCCTGTAGTGTTGTTCCAGCTCAACAGCCAAGAACGCTCTGTGTTGTTGAACCAGCCGTTCCCAGGATTCCCACCCTGCAAAGTCGTTTGGCCGGCGGCCTCAAGCCGCGATTTGTTGTTGCCTAAATTAAATGTACCGACCGCATTGAACAGCGACGTGGTGCCGGCTGGCTGGGTAGCTTGAGTGAGTGTGAGGGCTCCCCGCGCCACGCCTGTACCAGCTAGCGTCAGGGGGCGAGGCCCAACAAAACACTTTTCGACATCCGGCGGCGCATCGCACACCCAAATAAGCAAATGGACATTGTGGAACCTTCATCGGGTAAATTCGCTCTGAGATGCAACTCTGTAGGCATGTATGCCGCCGCTAGCAAGACCCTGACACCGGACGTCAAAAAAATCCTTGCACCGCTTACGGTGACAGACGGAGGCCTCGTGTGGATAACCCTTGATTTTTAGGGAACGGAAGAGACACGCGGATCCTGACGCACCGCTGTGCCCCTCATGAAACCTTCAATAGCATCGGTTGAAGCGTTAACCGGATGCGGTGGATTCGAACTGGCTGAAGCACGCTGGGAACTGTGAATAGCCCGCGTATCGAGGGCCCAAAAAAGGGCATCATTGACCCTCAACGGAGGTCTGACCAATCGAAGCCGGGCCCAAGCTCAACTAATGAGCCGGCGGCGTGTGGCAGCGGAGCTTGGCCGATATCCTTGAGCGGGGCATGGCGACAGGTGACCTTTCCTGGCGACGCTTAAGGTGCGGGGCAATTTCATCGGAGATACGTGCGTATACTCCGTGGAATCCGAGCGACTCCAGCGGCGGTGGGAACGCGAAGTCCAGGTTCGATGTTGATGCATACTACAACCCTTCATGGCTTGCTCTCACGCTTGGTGGTGCGTCCGCGCTTGCGGCGTGATCGCGGGATCGGTTCCGGCTCATGGCCTCGTCAAACAGCTTGGCCAGCTGGCCGCCCAGCTCTTGGACGCACGAATCGTTTCGCAACGAGAGCCCCGCGACGAGACGCTCGATCCGGATACGTGCTGATTTGTCCAGATTGTGAGCTGCTCGGTTACGACAGCGAGATAGTGCATTGAAATAGTCCGTCTGCCCTAGCGGTTCCAGGACGCGTTCGGTCAGCAGAAGTGCCAGGTACTCGTCAGGGGTATAGCTATCCAGGAACGGCGTTCTTCCGGAATCGACTCGCCAGGTTTTCTTGTTGCGACGACCGACGGTTTCGCGCAGCGGAATCCCCGCGTCCAGAAACAAGCTCAAATCACGGCGGATCGTGCGGGCATTCACCCCGGTGCGCGCGGCCATCTCGTCGATCGACAACCCATCGAGATGTTGGGACAGCACCCGGAGCAAGTTCCATTGGCGATCGAGAGCAGCAGTTCGGGGCATGATCGATTTTTACGGTGGCGGAGAGTTCGTGCTCGAAAGGGCTGAAGTAGCCGAGTTCGGTTCGTTCTGGCGAGGTGCCGACTCGGCTCGCGAGCCAAAGGCGTCTCGACCAGATCACGTCGCGCCATCGTGTGGAATGCGTTTCGACCGGCGCCGGATCGAGGGCCGAAGCGGGGCATCCCGTGCTGGATTCCTGAAACAAGAAAAGGAGGCGCCGATCGGTTCGGCGCCTCCTCCTATTCGCTTGACTTAGGTTAACCCGGCAGCCAGGGTCAGCGGTCCGACTAGTGCTGCTCGCACTTGTCGACGACGGCGAAGATGGCCGAGCGGGATTCATTGGACCAGCGTCCTGCCGGAGCATTCCGCCGCTTGCGGCGAGCGACGGTCAGGCCTGCGGCACTACCGGCCAGGACGGACCAGACGACGAGGCTGGCAGGCTCGGGAACGATCAGCATATCCTGGCGATTGGTGCCATTGTCCGTCTGCAAATTCATTACCTTGTATCCATTCGTATAAGCGAGCTTCACGGATGGATCAGTACTTCCGCCCCAGCTTGAGGCCAAGAAATGAGCCCACGAAATACCCAAGCCTTGGGCATTCCCAATAGCTTTGATATCAATGTTATTCTCGCCAGCGAATTTGACACTAGTTGGGTTGGCAATTGGGCCGAGGATCGTGGGCATGGCGAATTGCGTTGTCGTCATACCTGCCCAAATGGCGTTTTGATAAGCCGATGCAATGGAATCGGTAGTACCACTTGCTGCAGTGATGCCAGACTTCAGGAACTTGTCATAGACCCACGCCGTGTAGCCATTGATGAACTTGTTGCTGTTCGTGCTCTTGACGTTGTAATTGCGGATATCGTTCTTTTCGCCAGTGAGTGGAGCAGTGGCGGTGTAGTTTCCTACGGTGATGTTCTCGGTCTTCTCGACGCAGAAGGTGAGGAACGTTTTAGCCAGTGTATTGCCGGTGCTGGTAGTGTTGACCCAATCCGGCCCAGTCGACTGCTGTGCTAGTGTGCGATTGTCGGAGAAAATCCAAGCCACGAAGGGACCACCGCCGCTACTGAAGTTCGGATTCCCTGCGACTTTTGTGAGGCGAATGTCGTCGTGCAATTTAATCGCTGCGCCGGCTGGTGCAGCCATCGATGTAACTATTCCAATCGCGAAAGCGAATGCGAAGAGGGGTTTCATAGTCAACTTCTCCGAGATCATTTAGTAAGGCCAAGTCATGCCCTTCGAAGCTTATTGGCCGCTGCGATTGGTAGCCTGACATGAGTGGCAAGAATTCGTAAAAAAACGGTGACGCCGTTATCGGTTCCGACGCTCTAAGTGATTAATTTCGAATCGCTTACGTCGAATTCGCGTCGACCGGGTGGGTCGATGCTTGCATCGTAGAAGCCAGCAAGCTGCATTCAAGCGATCCACGGCGCGGCGAGAAGCGAGCAAGGACCGCCCAGGGACAGGCGGTCCTTGTTCGAAGGTTGCAGATGGGCATAGCGACTCGGCGACGAATGCCGTCCTGGCATTCGGTAAGTTCGCCAAGTGCGAAGCAAATGCTTCGCGCGGCTCGCAACCGGACGACTTGCGACGTCAGGTTGGGATCGCCTCCGAGCGATCGATCAGCCGGTTGGATCTAGCAGCGGCTTAGCCGCAACGTCGACGGGCCGCGAGAAAAATTCCCAAGCCGCCACAGCCCAGCAGGATAATCGCGGACGGTTCAGGGACGACCGTCACCGCCGAGGTGGCGACCAGGTAGCCGATCGGCGTGAGGTTGACGCTTGCCAACTCCGAATTCTCGGCCAGCGAGGACTCCGCAGGGAGTTCCAAGGTCGCCGTCGCCATGGGAGCCAGCAGGCTGGTCGGCTCGACGGCTTCAATAGTGAAGTCCCCCAGCGAAACTTCTACCGGCCGCGAGGCGGCGGGAGAAGATGCAACGCTGTTTGACGCGTGGAAACTGCCAAGAGCATCGGCCGAGCGAATTTGCCCGGCCTGGAGAGCAGTGGCCGGCAAAGCCAGCAGTGCGGCCGCAGCCACAAGAAGAGTCCGCATGCGGTGTGTTTTCATGGACGGCACCTACGAAGAAGGGTTGATAACAAGCGCGCACGCCAAAAGCAGTGCGGCTTCCACTTCATGGATTCACGGCGCCATCGTGTTTCCAAACGAACACGCGACAAACTTTAACGCCCTTGACAAGGCGTTGTCAAACATTTTGCTGTGGGCGCTGTCGAAATGCTAATTTTCTTCAACGCGCTAACGTTCTCCGGTTTCCTCGAGCGGCTGGTGGAGCTGTCGGATCAGATCGGTTGCGGCTGGATCGCGCGGCAGTGCCTCGTGGATGCCCGCGTAGATCCGCTGCAATTGCCGCTTGATCTCGGGCTCAATACTTGCCATCCGGACATGCGGGCGGAGTTGCAACTCCCTGCTGACAAGGCACATGGCGAGCGTATTGAGCGGATCGAAGACCAGCCTGAACTGCGCGGCCCGGGCCTGGCGATCTCCCAGTGCGGGTCGCATGACGGAATTGGTTTCGGGGCTATGGGCGGCGCCCAGGAAATGGCCCAGCTCGTGAACCAATAATTCGAGTCGCTCGGATTCGGTGTTCTCGATTGCCCATTCGCGCACGATCAAATGGGAATGCAATGGTCCACGAGTTCCTCCGAGGTGGCCGTCGAGTGGAACGCGAAAAGGTCGGCCAGAGAAGCCAATGGCCAGTCGTCCCGGTGACCGTTCAACATTCCGCTCAAATTCCGCGAGCAGCGCGCGAACGTCGGCCACGTCTGGGGCCGGTTGCCAGCGCTCCACGGCAACCACCTTGAAGGTTGCAAAGCACTGGCGACGGAGCAGTTGCGACGCTGCTTCGAGGCGGCGGCGAACCCGCTGTTCCCAGGCCGCGGGCTGACTGACTTCCTGGTCGTCGTACAGAATCTTCACGGGAATGACGGCGGGATACTCGATATCGGCTGCGGAGGCCTGGTCGAACATTTTCGTGATTGCCGCTGGCGTCGGCTCGCTGTTGTCTGGGCCGGGAGTTCCGATTTGGCCCAGTTCAAGCTGCTGCTGTTCGTTGCGGTGGATGTAGTACATACCGTTCGGAGTGATGCCGTAATCGCGGCTGCCAGCGCCGCCGGCAAACGTCAGTTTGACGGTTCCCGCGATGACAAATGGCCGGCAGTCACTCGTCGCGAGTTGGCACGTTTGAGCCACGCCCTGGCTAGCCAGCGGGAGAATGGAAAACGCAACCGGAATGTTGGTGCGATTGGTGATGACGACAAATGAGCCGCTGGCCGGCGCGGCAGCGAGCAGACACGCGGCCAGTCCGAGCGGCGTTCCGGCAGCCGCGAAGAGAATTCTGCGAAGGCCATTTGTCGCGAACATTATCCGCTCCTGGTGGAGATGAAGAAAAAGGCGGACAGTCGTGCCACCCGACTGCCCGCCGGCGGTCGATGCGGAATTTGCAGGGGCACCCGCAGAATTTACCGCAGCCGCAACGGGCAATCTCTGAGCAGGCAGTGGTGGCTGTGTCTGTCGGAATTCCCCGTCTATTAACTCGTAGGCCCCGCGCACGCGATACCTGACAAGATCTCATAATTTTGCGGACGAACGTTGTGTGAAACAAGAGTTGTTCACAATCGAGGGTGATAATTTCACTCGTCCCCAATTGTAGCGTCTCTCGGCGTCGCCCATCGCGAGCGAAACGAACTGGCAAGTGGAGGTCAGAGATGCAAGCCGAGGAGAATCTATCGCTGCGACGATGAATTTGTGTTTTCTCGGTGGAAACAGGTCCTGATCGCCGCACGTGCGCGAGCTAGTTAGGACGCGTCGTGTCACGGATGGAGAGCGTTCTCGTAGCTCCACTCGCGAATTAATTGGATTCGTGTGATTGCGCACAGGCAAGTTCCGCTCGCTCAAGTTTTTATTCTCAGCCGCCGTCCGGTTTGACTTCAGTCCACGCCTTACTAGTGTAGGGGGGCACCCGTCAGTGCGGCGATAGCCGCGATCTGTGCGCGTAGATCGCGAAAAGAAAGCGCTGCCTGATTGCCGGTCGTGATGTTGTGCCGTCGCGACAGGGTGTCCTCTGCGAGTAGTTGGTTGTCCAGTTACAACTTGATTGGCTACGTCGCGGACAATGGGACGCCCAATATGCGCACTAGCGCGCACTTAACGATTCGGCCACGCGCGAAGCTACCTGCCCGGTCAGGCAAGGTACAATTCGGGCGTATTGCTGCGGTCGAGATTTGCTCTGCCTTCGCGGTCGCTGAATCTCTTGCGGCGCAGGTTGTTGGTGCTACTTCTCCTAGGCCGCTGAATCAGCGTGGCTTTCGCGGGATTCCTCGATTCTGCAGCAAGCCGAAGTTGTGTTTGTCTTCAGCTGGCGGTGATGGGGCATGTCGTCCGGAATCCACTGCCGGTGAGATCGCGTGTTCTGCAAGCCGGCCCTTGACGCACATGCGTGCGACAGGGTCCACCCTCATGAATGCTCGTGGCGCGCACGACTTGCGCGCGCTTCCTACCGAGCCGTCGAGTTGGTGTTGGCTACTGCTTGGAGCGTCGCCTCGCGCGGCGCACATAGGGTAGGAAGCCGACGGTCGCCAGGATGGCGAATCGACTCAATCGTTTTCGAGTCAGGAAGGGTGGCTTCGGTCACCCAGGGGAACGGAGTCCACGCGCACAGTAGGGCCGGATGGCGCTCAAGGTCCCGTCACGCAAAGTTACCAACGGGCTGGACTGCGAGAAATAGATGTCGCCAAAACTAAAGACCGCGCAGCAAATCGCGCGCCTGGAGTCCGAACAGTCGGCAGAGTTGCTGCTGGCCGACCACCAATTGACCCAGCGCTGCGTTGCCGGCGAAGTCGCGGCATGGGAGCAGCTCTACCGTATCTACCACGACCGGCTTGTGGCCAGCGCCCGGGCGATGTTGGCCGGAAAGAGTTGCGATCCAACGTTGGCCGAAGAGCTGACCACTCGCGTGTGGTACCTGCTGGTCGTGAAGGATGGTGAACTGCTGACGCGGTACGATCCCAGCCGCGGGGCACGCCTGATGACATTTCTGCGGGTGCTGGTGCGAGATGTCATGGGGCGGCACTTCCGTACCGAACAGCGGCGCAGTGCGCGCGAAGTGATTGCGGTTTCGGACCGGCGAGACCACCATGCGGCGGAACTCGACCAGGTCGATGTATCCCTGGGTGAGTTCCTGGCCACCCTTAGCCCGAGCGAGCGCGAGTTTTGCGGCGGTCATCTGCTGAATTCAGAAGAGTCCGACGGCCCGCTCGCGGAACTTACGTCTGCCAACGTCTGGCAGAAGACACATCGAGTTTATCGCCGCTTCGTTGAATACTTCGCGGAGTAGTCGAGAGATGAGCTCACCTTTGCGATTCGCTGCAGATCAGGTTCACGGCACGGCCTTACCGAACGCGAACGTGCTGGTCGAAACGATCGCGCCAGCGTCGAATTCCCGCCGAGTCTACACCTCACTCGTCGGAGCTGTCGTGTTGGCGGCTTTGTTTGCGTGGGCATATGCGCCGACGCTCCGCTACCTGTTAACCGCTTGGAATGACCAGCCTGACTATTCGCACGGTATCCTGGTGCCATTGCTTTCGATTTTCTTTCTGTGGAAGTGGCGTGACTCGCTTCCCGAGGTGAGTGGTCGCATTGCGTGGCAGGGGTTAATCGTGCTGGTGGCCGTTGTCGGGATGCGCTACGGCGCGGCCAGACTGCATCTGACGCAGGTAGACGCCTGGACGATTCCGGTCTGGATTTTCGGCGTGGTGTGGACGCTGACCGGAAGGGCCGTAGCCCTATGGAGTTTGCCCGCGCTCGCGTTCCTGTACTTCATGGTGCCGCTGCCGTACCGCATGGAGCACTTGCTTAGTCTGCCCCTGCAGTCGATCGCCACGCAGCTCAGCGTTTGGTCCCTGCAGTGCCTGGGACAGCCGGCTATCGCCGAGGCGCACACGATCCATTTAGGCTCACACAAGCTCGAGGTGGAGCAGGCCTGCTCGGGACTGCGAATGCTGGTTGGCGTCCTGGCACTGGCCGTCGGCTACGTGCTGATGTTTCCCAAGAGTTGGTGGGAGCGGGCAATTCTTTTGGTCAGCGTGGTTCCGGTGGCGCTTGCGGCGAACACCGCCCGGATCGTGATCACGGGACTGCTCTTCCAATACGTTTCGAGTGAGGCGGGCCAGAAGTTCAGTCATGACTTCGCCGGTTGGATGATGATTCTATTCGCAGTCGCGCTCTTTGGCGGCGTACTGTGGTATCTCCAGCGGCTGTTCCCTGAGCAGCAGAAAATGCAGCTGCGCGACCTATTGCATGCGGAATCCCCGCAGGAGGGCTCTTCTCCGAACAGGAGGTAACGGGGGAGCGAGAGTTGCCACCACGGCGCTCAACCGAGGCATGACACCATGAATGAACAACCATCCAAAAACATGAACGACGTGGAGCCTTCGCGACTTCCTGCCACGATTGTCCGTTCCGCGCCGCTGACAACGGCGACGAGCCGAATTCCGCGCCCTGCCGAACCACCGCGCGAAGGGATTTCACCCCAACGAATTCTGGCGGCACTTCGCTACTGGTGGAAATGGGCGTTGCCCGTTGGGCTGGTGCTTGGCATCTGTGGGGCCATTTTCGTTCGGGTCACGTTTACCCCCAAGTACCAGGCAATGGCCTGGCTGCGAATAGAAGAGCACGTGCCGTTCCTGGCGTTTCAAGCCGAAGACGGTGCGGAGAAGTCCAAGGGATTTGTCGAGACGCAGATCGAACTGTTTCGCAGCCCGATGGTCTTGCAGCCCATCATCGCACTACCCGCGCTGAACCGCATACCAGACGCCGCTCAGCAAGACGATCTCGTCGACTGGCTGTCGCGAAACCTTGTGATCCGTGCGGTTGGCGAATCGGAGATCTACACGATTGGGTTTACGTGTATCGAACCCAAGGCGGCCTCAGAGGTCGTAAATGCCGTCGTCGACTCGTACTTTACCCTGCGGGCAGCGGAACACGGACAGCGAGTCCAGCGTGTCATCAAGATTCTCGAAACGGAGCGTGGCACTCGCGAAAAGGAAGTCGAAATCCTGCGTCAGGGAGTTCGTGAACTTGCGCAGCAGATTACTGGTAAAGATCCCTTCAATACCACGAACGAAGCACCTGCCGCTGAAGCGACTGCTGCCACCGATCTTCGCAATCGGCTGATTGCCCTGGAAGTGGAAGAGTCGATTCTGCAAGCCAAGGTGAATGCCTACAAGGAAGCGAACCCAGCCGCGGGCTTAGAGGTCTCCGACGAGTACCTTGAGAAGAGTGTCGCTAGCGATCCGCAGGTCGCCGCGGCGATGCAGTCCATTGCCGACCAAAAAGCCAAGCTCAGTCAGTTTGCCAGCAAAGCGGCACGCGGGACGGAAGAACCGGCCTATCAGCAGGCCGCGGCACAGGTGGCGGAGGAGGAGCAAGCGGTGGAGGCATATAAGACCGCGCTGAAAACGCAAACCAAGGAGAAGCTTGGCGCGGAGAGATTCGCAAAGTTCGAGACCGAGTTGCGTTCACTGCAGACCGCACTCCTGGACTGCCAGGTCACGCGCCAGCTTCTACAGGTTCGATACGAGAATGAGGTTAAAAACCGCAAACAGAGCACCGGCGACACCATCACACTGCGATTTAAACAGGAAGAGCTGGCTCGGGATGAACGGGTCTTGGCTCTGATCTCGGAGCGAATCGTGCAGCTTGAGACCGAACTAGGCGCACCTCCGCGCGTATGGGAGATGAAGGCAGCCAGTGTTCCAACCAAGCCAGTTGAGTCGATGCCCTACCTCAAGATGCTAGCGGTCTTCATGCTCGGCCTGGGGGCTCCTTTCGGACTGGCGGTGCTCAAAGAACAAGTCGCAGCTCGAATCCTGGACGCTGACGCGCTCGAGCGGCGCGCAAGCCTCACCGTCGTTGGTGAGATCGCCCAGATCCCGCACCAGCGCCGCGACCAGGCTCGCTTGGGGGTCCGCGACCAGCGCGCCGTCGGACTCTTTGAGGAAAGTGTCGATGCCATGCGGAGCAACTTGCTCCTGAGCGCGGATGCAAAGTCGCTGCGATTCATTGCCGTAGCCAGCGCTGTCAAGGAAGAGGGGAAAACCACGGTTGCCGTGCAGCTTGCAGCGAGCATCGCCCGCTCGTGTGGCGTGCGAACCTTGATCATCGACGGCGACATGCGAGACCCCAGCATTCACGGCGTGTTCGAAGTCCCTCGCGAACCGGGCTTGACCGACGTGTTGAGCGGAAAGGTCTCGCTGCGCGCCGCGATCTCGGTAACTCGTGTTGAGGGGGTCGATGTGCTTGCAGCCGGAGTGCTGCAGGGCAATCCCCACGTGCTCCTGGCCAAAGGTCGCTGGGAAGCGCTGCTCGCAAAGGTTCCGCCCGAGTATCACTATGTCATCATCGACACGCCGCCCGTTTTGGCTGCCAGCGAGGCCCTGGCGTTGGTGCGCAATGTCGACACCGTCTTGATGTGTGCCTTAAGAGACGTATCGCGACTCCCCCAGTTACAGAAGGCCGCGGACCGAATCAAGTCCACAGGGGCTCGCATGGGAGGCATGATTCTTAACGGCATCCCGACTAGCCACTACGCCACGCGCTATGGCACCTACTCGTATCTTCTTCAGCGTTAAGAGCAAGACACCATGAATCGCGCACGCGGAAAATCGCTGCCCACGAACGTCCCGTCGAGGGCGCCACAGCCCAATACGCGGCGCACGATTAGTTTGCCGATCCTTGTGGCGACAATCGTGACGTTGCTCGTCATGCTGCCAGCGCTCTATCTGTGGCGATCACAGCAAGTCGAACGGGGAGCGAACGTTTACCTGGAGCGCGCCGAAAGTCTGGCCCAGGAGGAATCCTGGGCGCAATCAGCCGACTATCTGTACCTCTACCTGCGGCTGCGGCCCGACGACAACGCCGCGCGGATGAAGTTGGCACAGACGGTCGACCGTGCTGCTGGCCAGCGGCCGCAGATCTTACGAGCGATTGAGCTGTACTATCAGGCCTTGGCGAACGCGCAGCCTGACGAACAGGGCCCGTTGCGACAAAGGGTAGCTGAGCTGCACCTGCAGACGGAGCAGTTCGCCTTGGCACTTGACGAGGCTGAAAAACTGCTGCAAGCCAACGATCAAGACGCGAAGGCCAATCGAGTGCGCGCCCTGGCTCTGCATGGACTTGCCAGCGGCGGTGGGCTCGACCTCGAACGTTACTCTGCGTCGGACGTTGGCGTGCAACTCGAGAAAGCAGTTGCGCTATTGCCGTCGGACGTCGCACTGGTGACCACCTACGCCCAAGTGCTACGTCAAAATCCGGAAATGCAGAGCGCCGCAATACGCGCCCTGACCGACGCGGAGCGGGCAGAGATCGCTGAAAACTGTTTTGAGCGACTCGTGGCTGCGGCGCCGCGAGAGGCCAGCGCCTATCTCGCACGTTACCAGGACCGGGCTCGCCCTGGACAGCAGGCAAGCGAGGAAGCGGCCGCCGATCTCCGCATGGCACTGGAGCTGGCGCCTGACAATCCCGTCGTACTCATGACTGCGGCCAATCACGAGACGCAAATGGCCGGAATCTCGGGCTCCGAGGACCGTGCTAAGCACTTGCTAGCCGCGGAGGAATATTATGCCCGTGTATTGCGAGCTGAGCCGACCCTGGATCGCGGCTACATCGGGCTGGGTGAGGTCCACCAGCTGCGTGGCAGGCCTGATTTAGCATGGCAGACCTGGCAGCAAGGGCTGGAGAAATGCGGCCTGGAAAATATTGCGCTCAATGCACTGCTGGCAGATCAATATATTACTCAACGCCAGTTTGAACTTGCAGAACAATGCATCAAGCGACTTAAGTTGACTGCGGAAAGCCTTCGACGGCGCGGGCTGCTCGAGTCGCAGCTAACCTTTGCTCGAGGGACGCAACTGATCGAAGCGCGACTCAAGCTTACGCAAGGCAAGACGGAGGATGGTCGGACAATCTTGCGAGATCTCGGCAAAGGTCCGAAAGGTGACAATTCCGAGGGGGGAGTGACCTTTCAAGCGTTGATGCTCCTGGCCAGCAGCTATGCTTCGCAGGATCCGCAATTGGCCGCGGCGGAGTATGCAGAGGCGGCAGCCGCGCAGCCGGCGGCCGTCGAACCACACCTGGCGACCGCAGTCCTCTGGCTATCCACTGGAAATCCCGAGCGGGCGGTGACCTCGCTGGAGAAGGTGGTCTCACTCGCTGGTAGCCTCGAAAATCAGATTCTGCTGCTCGGTGCGATGTTCCAATCGCAGCTGAAGCTTGCTGTCGCGGAGCGCAACTGGGAGCCCTTCGAGGCGAAACTCGCAACGGCCAAACAGTCCGTGTCCCAGACCGCTGCGAACTCAGGACTATGGCGGCTCGGTATTCTGGAGGCTGAATATCGATCGCGCCGCGACAATAGCGAAAAGGGTCTACAGGCAGCCAGAAAGGTGCTGCTTGCGACAGAAAAAGCCATGCCGCCTTCGCCCGACAGCCTGGTGGGGCTGTCCGAGGCCTATGCCCGCTATGAATTCCATGACGACGAAGATCGCGTCCTCGATCAGCTTCGAGTCAAGTTCTCCAGCAGCACCTCCGCCGTGCTCGCTACGGCCCGTTCGTTGGCTAGACGAGGCCAAATAGATCAGGCGCGGACAACGGTCTCGGATGGGATTACAAAGGCTTCGCCGGAGCAGCAGCTGCCACTGCGGCTAGCCTTGGTGGGCCTACTTGCAGAAGGTGGTCAAGACGCCGAAGCCTGGCAGTTGCTCTCCGATCTGCATCGGGAACAGCCCCAGGATCGCGGCATACTCGAACAGTTGATGGAGCTTTCGCTATCAACGGGGCGCGCTGCCGAAGCCGAGGCGCTCGAAGAGGTCTTCGCAAAGCTTCCTACAGTAAGCGAGACCGATGTGCGGTATTACCGCGCTCGGCGTCTGTTGACTGCTGTCCCGGCTTCGCTCGCATCGTTGCAGGAAGTTGAACAGATCAGCGATGCCATCCAGAAGGAAATGCCCCAGTCCCCCGCCGGCTATGTGCTAGAAGCACAGCTGCTCGAGCGAAAAGGCCTCCTTGAGCGCGCTGTCGATGCCTACAAGCAGGCAATGCAACGTGGAGAACGTCAGCTAGGCTCCGTCGAGCGATTGATTGCACTGCTCAATCAACTGGGGCGATTCGCCGAATCGAACGCCTACTTGGCGACACTACAAGGGGCCGCGCCGAACGTATCGGAGCTTTCGACACTCGAGATCGCCACAGCACTCGGGAGTGGGCAGACCGAAACCGCGCTAAAACTTGCTCGCCAGCGAGTTGCTAAGAGTCCTCAGGACCTGCTGGCCCTGATTTGGCTCGGTCAAGTGCAGATGGCGCGCAGCGAGTACGAACAGGCCGAACAAACCCTGGCTCGGGCCGTCGAGCTCGCTCCTCGGGATCCGCGCTCGCAGGGTGCGATGTTGAGCTGTCTGGTCCGCACTGGGCAAAAGGAACGAGCTCGCGAGCTGCTGAACACATTTGTCGAGCATCTCGATGCTTCGCCAGTCGAGAAAGCATTGGTCTTGGCGGCCGGACTCGAATCGATGGGTGCCGCCGATGAATCACTGGTGCAACTGCGCCAGGCGGAGGAACTGGATCCCAGCAACGCCAAGGTGCACGAGCGCATCGGGGTGACGCTCTTGCAGCAAGACCCCGTCGCAGCCGAGAAGTCATTGAGGCGAGCGCTCGAACTTGACTCAAACATGGAGACCGCGCGAAGGGCGCTAGCGGCCGTACTTGCGGACCGGGGCGGACAGGAGAATTGGCAGGCGGCCGTCAAGCTGCTGGGAGAGTCGCAGGCGGCCGACGCGAGTTTGTTGAGCACGCAACGTATGCACGCCATGATGCTGGCTCGCCGCGGAGGCGCGGAGAACCTTGCCAAAGCGAGATCGATTCTCGAGAACCTGTCCGGGGAGGGCAACTCGCCCAGTGTCGCGGATCGGTTTCTCTTGGCTCAATTAACCGAGATCGAGGGGAATACTGACCGAGCCGGTGAGCAATTGTTGGCGCTGGCCAGCGAGCAGAGTCCGCAGCCAGTTCACGTGGCAGCCTACGTCGACTGGTTGTTGCGTCAGGAGCGTGCGGATGAGGCGGCAGTCTGGCTCGAACGGCTCCAGCAACTTGGTGCCAAAGGCATCGAAAATGTTGGACTGCAGGTCCGGTGGCTATTGGCCATGGGACGCACGGATCAGATTGAGCCGGCGATCGAAAAGTTTGCCCAACAGAGTCTGACTGCGAAGGCCTCCAGCGAGAAAATAACTGACGCTGACAAATTGTACGTCAGTCGAGCTTCCGGCGACCTCTACATGAGCGCGGGCCAACCTGCCGCGGCGGAACGCTGGTACCGGCGTGCCTTTGGACTCGATCCGAAAGAGTATGGCCGACTGGCAAGTTCGGTTGCCAAACTAGGTCGAGTTGCCGATGCGGTCGAGATCTGCCGGATTGCCTCCGAGTCAGATGAATCTCACTTGCCGGCACTGACTTTGGCGGAGGTACTTGTCGCAAGCGAGTTGAGTACCGTCGATCTGACCGCAGCGGAGAGCATCTTTGCTGATGCCGTCGCGCGACACGCCGACAACCCAGATCTACTGGTCGCGATCGCGAATCTCAGAATCATCCAGTCTCGCTACGACGACGGGATCAAACTCTACCGACGGGTCATTAAGCTAAAGCCCGACAGCGTAAACGCACTGAACAACCTGGCAGCCATCCTGGCGGATCGTCCGGACCAGATGGCGGAGGCCATATCTCTCTTGGATCGCGCCATCCAGTTCGCCGGCCCTCAACCCAATTTACTGGATACCAAGGGCACCATCCTGCTGTCGCTCAATCGCGTCGACGAGGCGTTGCCGCTACTGATTGAAGCGGCTTCGAGCCCGAGCCCCGATCCGAGATATCTCTTTCACCTTGCGGTCGCCCATTATCGGGCCGGCGAGTTGAGTAGCGCCCGTAAGTCGTTCGAAGACGCTCAGCGCCGCAAGCTGGAGGGCACGGTGCTCACCCAAAGCGACACCGAGATGCTGGCCGAACTAAACGAGAAGCTGCGTTAGCTAACCTTGAAACTCCCCTCCAAACGACGACCTATGCAAAACAATAAGCTTGTGGCGTTGTCCCTGATCACGATTGTGACCTGCATGGGGACCATCATTCATGGGCGCTCTTCCCAACGTTGGGGGGTGGGCCAGGGAATGCTCGAAGCCGGCAACCAACTATCCGAGATTTCCCAACAGGTACCAGGCTGGAGGCTCGAGTCCTCGGGAAGAATCGCTGACACGAGTCGCAAGATGCTTGAATCGACTGGAGACATTGTGCGCGCCTACCGCGACCCGATTTCCGGTGCCGCTGTGAACGTCAGTGTCATCATCGGCCCCCCCGGCACCATCTCGGTGCACTCGCCGGAGATCTGTCTTCCGAGCCGCAACTTCGATTTGCTGGGTGAGCGGCAGGAGGTGACTATCCGCGATGCTGCTGGCGTGGAGCACCGGTTCTGGAAAGTCGGGTTCGAATCGAAGGACGCCAGCGCACAACTGTTGTACGTGTACTACGCGTGGTCCGATGGCGGGGCGTGGACGGCAACCGAGAGCCCCCGCTATTCGTTTGTCGGTTCGCCCTATCTCTACAAGATTCAACTCGCCGGATACACGCCGCTGGGCGGCGAATCCGATGAGCAGTCAGTCACGTTTCTACGTGAGTTTCTGCCGCAAGTAAGCAGGGAGCTCGTCAGTGCCGCAACTTCGCATCTCCCCTCACACGACGAGGAATAACGCCATGTCCCTTGGAGTAATTCGTTCAGCAGTAGCTCCGCCAGAGGAATGTCGACTCTGCGCAGTGGCAGTGCCAGAAACACCGACGCAATCGCAGGTGGTCGCCACCTATTTCAACTGGAAAGCGTTCATCGACTGGCCGCTGGCCGCCGGGCTGTTCGTTGTGTTCAGTCCTGTCATTGCCATCCTCTGGCTGGTGGTGAAATGCAGTTCCAAGGGTCCCGGCTTTTACGGGCAGCGCCGCGTCGGAAGCGGTGGAGCAGCGTTCACCATGTACAAACTGCGCACGATGCGGGTCGATGCCGAAGCCGGCACGGGCGTGATCTGGAGTGCCGTCAACGATCCTCGCGTCACCCGGATTGGCCGCGTGTTGCGGAAGCTGCACTTGGACGAACTGCCGCAGCTGTACAACGTCGTAAAGGGTGAGATGTCTCTCGTTGGCCCGCGCCCCGAGCGTCCCGAGTTCGTGCGTGTCCTCGCCGGGAAGATCGAAAGGTACGACGACCGACATCTCGTACGGCCCGGCATTACGGGCCTGGCTCAACTCAATCTGCCGCCAGATACCGACCTGAACAGTGTGGCCCGCAAGTTGGTACTGGATCTGGAATACATCCAAGAAGCAACGCTTTGGCTCGAGGCCAGGCTGTTGCTCTGCACGTTCACCCGCATCTTCAAGCTGCCCACAATTGGTCCCTTGGGTTTACACCGAATTGTACACCTACCCGAATCCGATGCGCGACTGGCGATGACGCCAACAATGATTGAGTTAGGGACCGGTCGCGGCCCTAAGTCGACTGATACCGGGACTGACTATGCGGCTGAAGGCCCGCAACTGCCACACCGCACGAAATCTCGTGCAAAGACACACGCCTCCGCTCGAGTGACTTGAGATTCACCACGTTGCCTGCCGCGAAAAACATCCTGAACGCATTCACCGTGGACGTGGAAGACTACTTCCAGGTCTCGGCGTTCGAGCCGTACGTCCGCCGCTCAGAATGGAATGACTATCCAAGTCGTGTGGTCGCGAACACGCATCGCCTGCTTAACCTGCTCGCGAGTCGTGAGGTTCACGGCACATTCTTTGTGCTGGGGTGGGTGGCAAATCGCTTCCCGCAGCTCGTCAGAGACATCCAGCGGCAGGGACATGAAATTGCCTCCCATGGCTACTGGCATCGCCTGATCTATGGCCAGACCCCAGATGAATTCCGCCAGGACATTCGTCGCTCGCGCGAAGTGCTCGAGCAGATTACCGGAGAACCAATCGTCGCATATCGAGCGCCAAGCTTCTCGATTACCAATCGCTCGCTGTGGGCGCTCGACATTCTGGTGGAAGAGGGCTTCTCCGTCGATTCCAGCGTCTTTCCGGTGCGACACGATCGCTACGGAATTCCGAACGCAAGTCGTGAAATTCGGCAAATTGACACTACAGCGGGTGCCTTGGTTGAGTTTCCGCCATCCGTCTTGCGAGTTGCCGGGATGAATGTTCCCATTGGCGGTGGCTACTTTCGGTTGTATCCCTGGCAGCTCACCAATCACTGCCTGCGGGGAATCAATCGACGGGCCCGAGTTCCCTTTATGTTCTATACGCACCCGTGGGAGATCGATCCGGCGCAGCCTCGCATCGCCTGCGGATCGCGCGCCAGGTTTCGACACTACTTGAATCTTGATCGAACCGAAAGCCGCCTGATTCGCATCTTGGACGAGTATCGTTTTTCAACCGTCAGTGCCGTCATGCGGGCAAACCTCGCTCATCCGGCTTTGACCCCTGCGGAGCTGCCGTGAGCACGAAGCATCCCGACGATGTGCTGGCGGCAAGCGACCTGACACGTTTGGTCGAGGCGAAGCGTCAGCCTGTGCTGAGCGTCGTCGTGCCAGTCAGGAACGAGGTGCAGGCGATCGCTCGCACGCTGGGGCAACTGCTGACCCAGGATTTCGACTCGCGATGGTACGAAATCATCGTTGTCGACGGTGAATCAACGGATGATACCCGCAGCCAGGTCGAAGCGATCATCAGCCAGAACTCGAACGTGCGACTGCTCACGAATCCGAAGCGACTCGCAAGTGCGGCGCGAAACATCGGCGTGCGCGCGGCGCAGGGAGAGTACATCCTGATCGTGGACGGCCACTGTGAGATCAAAACGCCATGGTTGTTCCGTAACGTGATTCAGGCGTTTCGGGATTCGGGAGCAGACTGCCTGGGACGGCCGCAGCCCTTGGATGTATCAGAAGCAAATGCCACGCAACGGGCAATCGCGGTTGCCCGAAGCTCCTGGTTGGGCCATCATCCCGACTCGTTTATTTACTCCGACGAGCCCCGATTCGTGCCCGCGCACAGCGTGGCGGTTGCCTATAGTCGCTCGGTATTCGACAAGGTGGGGTATTTCGACGAGCGGTTCGATGCTTGTGAGGATGTGGAGTTCAACACGCGAATCGACAACGCGGGGTTGCGCTGTTACTTCACGCCGGCAATTGCCGTGCACTACGTCCCGCGGTCGAACCTGTCGGGTTTATTCAAGCAGCTTGCCCGGTACGGCCGTGGCCGGGTGCGTCTGATGCGCAAGCATCCCAGCACGTTTTTGTGGAAATCCCTGCTGCCCGCTGTGATTGTGGCGGGTGTAGTGGTGGGACTTCCACTGAGTTTCGCTAGTCGTTGGCTGGGACTGCTCTACGTAATCGCTCTGCTTTTGTATGGAGTAACTGTCGGATTGGTCTCTCTGCAACTAGCTGTGCGTCATAACTGGATTACGCTGGCACGGTTGCCCCTTGTGTTTGCGACCATTCATGCTGCCTGTGGGTGGGGCGCAGCGGCGGAGACTCTGTTTGGCCGATCGATTCCAGAATCTCTTCAAGGCGACTCGTGCCAAACAGAACTTGCGCACCGAGACGCTGAAGCCCAAACACGACCGAACGTCGCCTGTTGACCAGATGCGAGTAGCAATCATCGACGAAGAGCTGCCGTTTCCGACGAACTCAGGCAAGCGTTTGCGCACGCTGAACTTGATTTCGCGTTTGGCATCGAAGCACCAGATCACCTACCTATGTCATCGCAACCCTGATGCCGTGGAGCAGTCGCAAGCGGAGCGACACTTGTGTGAACTCGGAGTCGAGACACAAACGGTGCCGAGAGAAATCGCCCCCAAGTCTGGGGCATCGTTCTATTGCCGCCTTGCGAGCAACCTTTTCTCCCCGGTTCCGTATTCAGTCCAATCGCATGACAGTCACGCGGTGCGCAAGGTAGTCCAAGAGCTATCGGCAAAGGGTGAGATTGATCTGTGGCATGTGGAATGGACCCCCTACGCGCAATGCGTTCGCGGCATGGTGACTGCACCATGGCTCGTGATGGCTCATAATATCGAGTCACAAATCTGGTTGCGTTACTATCAGAGCGAGCGCAATCCACTAAAGCGTTGGTACATTGGGCAACAGCTGAGGAAATTTCGTCGGTTCGAGCAGCGGGTATTTGATGAGTCCAGTCAGAATATTGTCGTCAGTGAGGCGGATGCAGAACTCGCGGCTGACTGGTTCTCGGTGCGGCCTCCCGAGGTCGTCGCCAATGGAGTGGACCTGGATTATTTTCGGCCCGTCGCACGAATTCGTGCACCGGCCACAATCCTGTTTCTTGGTTCGCTCGATTGGCGACCGAACCAGGATGCGGTTCGCTTCTTGTTGGATCGAATCTGGCCCAACCTATACTCGCGGTGTCCCGGCGTGCGCTTGAGCATCGTTGGGAGAAGGCCGCCTACGTGGATGATCGAGGCGATTGGTCGTCAACAGGGCGCCGAACTGCATTCCGATGTACCTGACGTCAGGCCGCACCTGGAAGCTGCCCGCGCGATGGTTGTACCACTGCGGATCGGCGGCGGAAGTCGGCTAAAAATCCTGGAGGCCGCGGCTGCAGGCGTGCCGGTGGTTTCCACCGCGGTCGGCGCCGAGGGGTTGTCGCTCGCATCTGGTCGGCATTATCTGGAAGCCGAATCTGCCGAATCAATCGCAGAGGCTTTGGCGATCCTGGTCAACGATTCTGCCAAGAGCGATCGAATTGCAACCGCCGCCCGTCAGCACGTTCAAGAGCACTATGGCTGGGACGCATGCGCCGAGCGCCTCGACGAGATATGGCGCAAGTGCGGTCGCGCCGATACGAACCGCAGCGAACTACAAGAGTCGTTCTCATCTCGATGAACCTCCTCCACCTCACCTCTTCGCGTTTCTTCGGCGGACCTGAACGCCAGATGCTTGAACTTGCACTTGAGCTCAAGCCTCATTGCCAAACGACCATCGCCAGCTTTTCCGAGGGGGGGCGCTGCCGAGACTTCTTGCGCCACGCGCGGGAGCGAGGCATCGACGCCGTTTCGGTCGCTGCCGACACGCCGCGACTCTTCGCTGCGAAGCGTGACGTGGTTAGCCTGCTGCGCGAGACTGACGCCGATGTGTTGATCTGCCATGGCTATAAAGCAGGCATCATTGGACTGCTGGCCGCCAGATCTGCTGGAGTTGCGGTCATCGCCGTATCCCGCGGGTGGACTGCCGAAAGCCCTCGCGTTCGGTTGTACGAGTCGCTCGACCGCCGCGTGCTCCGCCAGATGGAGCATGTTGTGTGCGTCTCACACGGGCAAGCCGAAAAAGTGTTTCGAGCCGGTGTCGATCGCATCTCGGTGATTCACAATGCCGTTCGCTGCGAGCGATTCGCAACCGCATCAATAATTAGTCGAACACAGCTCGCGAACTACTTTCCTTCGCCGCCGCGATTGATTGTCGGAGCCGCTGGCCGGCTGAGTCCGGAGAAGGGCTTCGAGATCCTGGTCCAGGCAGCAGCCGAGGTTCGCGCGCAATGTCCTGACGTTGGCTTCGTGCTATTTGGTGACGGGCCGCTTCGCTCACTATTGCAAGACCAGGCTACCGCGTGTGGTCTCGAAGATTGGTTCGTGATGCCCGGCTTTCGCGACGATCTGGACGAGTTGTTGCCCTCACTTGACCTGTTCTGCTCATCGTCATACTCCGAAGGCCTGCCGAACGTCATTCTCGAGGCCCATGCTGCTGGTGTGCCGGTAGTCGCAACGGCCGTGGGTGGCACTCCGGAAGTCGTGGACGACGGACAGACTGGGTTTCTGGTGCCGGCCGGTTGTCCTTCGGCGCTTGCGGGTCCGATCATTCGGCTAGCTTCGGACGCATCGCTGAGCGAGCGCATGGGCGCCGCAGCCCGCGACCGGGTACGGGAGCAATTCTCGTTTCCAGCTCAGGCCACGAGCTATCGCCAGTTGTTTGACACGTTGTGCTCAGGACCTTCACCGGAAGCGAGCCTTGTCCACGCAAGCGGTTGAAAGAGAGACGGAGTCCGCGCCGACAGCGGCGGCCTCAAGGCCGATCAAGGTCTGTTACTTGATCGACAATCTGGCTGTCGGCGGGACGGAGAAGCAGCTCTTGGCGTTGATCGCGCATCTCGATCGCTCACAGGTACGGCCGTATCTTTGTCTGCTCGATGGAATGCCGGACAGTTCTCGAACGCTTGAGCCAGACGACTGCCCCGTGCTACGACTAGGAGTCCGTTCGCTGCGGAGCCCGCGGGCCGTCTCGGCCGGCTGGCGGTTCATTCGCTTTTTGCGGCAGCAGAAGACTGATGTGGTGCAACTGCACTTTCCCGACAGCACGTATTTTGGTGCCCCGCTGGCCAAGTTGGCGGGCGTTCGTTGCGTGCTGCGAACGCGACGCAATACCGGCTATTGGATGACGTCCGGCCATCGCCTCATGGGGCGCATCATTTCTCGACTGGTCGATGGCACAATCGCCAACAGCGAAGCCTGCCGCCAGGCGGTGATTGAACAGGAGCGGGCGGAGCCAGAGAGCGTGCATGTGATACCTAACGGAATCGATACTGAGAAGTTTGCAGAGTCACAGAACTCCAGTCCACGGCGAAGCGCAGTAAGACGAGTTGGAGTGCTCGCTAACCTGCGACCCGTTAAACGGCTCGACTTATTTATTAAGTCCGCAGCACTCCTGGCCCCGCACTTTCCCGATGTCGAGTTTCAAATAGCTGGGGAAGGAGCGTGCCGTGCAACGTTGACTCAACTGATCGACGACCTTGAGTTAGAAAGTCGCATGCAGCTCCTGGGAGCTGTGAGTGATGTAGCCGGCTTTTTGAATGGTCTCGATGTGGCCGTGTTGTGCTCGGAGGCCGAAGGAGTGTCTAACGCGGTCCTGGAGTACATGGCCGCCGCGCGACCGATTGTCGCCACCCAGGGGGCTGTCGACCCGTGCTTGGTCCAGCATCGCCGGACAGGACTCATTGCTGAGAACGATTCGCCGACAGCTCTCGCCGCTTCTATTGCAGAATTACTGGCGGATGCAGACTATTCGAGAAAACTAGGGACGGCGGCACGTCGAGCCGCTGAAGCCGACTTTAGTCGCACGAAGGAGTCGGGTTGTTATACGTCGCTTTACACGCGAGTCGGCCGCCTGCCAGTATGAACACAGCATTCCGCAATCAAGCGCGCCGACTGGCGAATGCAGTGGCCTTGGTGCTGACTTCTCCGCTGTGGCTCGCCGTGCTTGCCTTCGGTTTCCACCGCAACCAACTATGGTTCTTGAGTTGTGCACAATTCTTGAGCCTTATTCCAGGGCTGATCGGAGTCTATCTGCGAAGGGGTTACTATCGAATGACTCTCGCACAGTGTGCAGACGATGCTCACATTGAGTTCGGAACCTGGTTCGCTCACCGGCAAGCCAGCGTCGGCAAAGGGGTATACATCGGTGGCCGTTGCACTCTGGGGATGGTTGAGATTGGTGATCACTCATTGCTTGGCAGCAACGTCGACATCCTCAGCGGAGGTCAACAGCACGCGTTTGCTGACACTGATCGTCCAATGTCCGCGCAAGGCGGGCGTTTCCGCACTGTCTCCATCGGTCGAGATTGCTGGCTTGGAAACAGTACCGTCGTGCTAGCCGACATAGGTGAGCATTGTATCGTCGGTGCCGGAAGCGTCGTGGTCAAGGCCATTCCCGCTTGGAGCATCTCGGTTGGAAACCCGGCCCGCGTCGTCTGCGAGCGGCGATCCACTGCTGGACGCAAAACTCAGGACTCCGTTTCGTGCACTGGCTCCTAGCCGGCTACATGTGGTTGTTCATCCATCGGCCCTTTGAGGTCTGGCCGTGGCTAGGAGACCTGCGCATCGAACGAGTCTATATGCTCGTGACGCTAGCGGCCTGGGTATTGGCAGCGAACAAGGGCTGGACGTCCAACCGAGTCAATGTGGCGGTGGCCGGACTGTTTGGGGCGATCCTCATTGCCTGGATCCTCAGTCCCATCCGGGCGCAAGGCACAAAGACGGTCGAGGACTTCGCGAAGGTCGGGGTGTTCTACGTCCTGCTGATGTCCTGCATTCGAGATGAACGAACGCTGCGATTCATCCTCAGCGCGTTTCTCGTCTGCACGGCGCTCTACATGGCGCATAGCTTGCGCGAGTACATCAACGGCAGGCATGTCTACCGCATGGGCACCGCCAGGATGATCGGTGTTGACTCAACACTCGGTGATCCGAACTCTTTCGCAGCGTCGCTTGTCTATGCCTTTCCAATCACGATTCCGTTCTGGCGCAGCATTCGAAAACGTTGGGAGACCTGGGCACTGGTCGGCTATGCCGGTTTGACGTGTGTGTGCGTGCTGCTGACCGGATCACGAACAGGTCTGATGGGTCTGGTGGTCGCGGGAATTGTGCTGCTGATGCTATCCCGCTATCGATGGCGGCTGCTGCTCGCGGCAGCGGCGCTCGCCCCAATCGTCTGGGTATCTTTGCCCGCGGACCGACAAACGAGGTTCTTGACGATCCTTGATCCGAGCGTCGGTCCTGCGAACGCGCAGGCGTCGGCCGAGTCGCGTGAGATGTACTTCTGGATCGCCTTGGACCTTTGGCGGCAAAGCCCGATCGTTGGACATGGTCCGGATTCCTTCCGCCACCTGAGTGGTGCCGGACAACCTGCTCATACGCTCTATGGACAGGTATTGTCGGAGGTCGGCCTGCTCGGCTTCGGGGCTCTCGCGGGACTGGTGGTCTGCGTCGTCCTGAACACTCGCGACATCTCCCGCTGCTATGCGGGCATTCGTTGGGCGGAGCGAACCTTTCCGTTCTGGCTGTCGATCGCGATTTGTTTGGCGATGACATTGCTTCTGCTCTTGGGGATCGGCGGACACAACCTCTACCGTTTCACGTGGCTGTGGTACGGGGCCTTTCTGGCCATCGCGGTCCGATGCGCGCAGGATGGACAGATGTGGGGCGAAGACTATCCGCGCGTTGGAGTCGAGGCACTTGACTGCTATGACGAACAATTCGAAGTCGAACTAACGCCATGAAGTTGCACCGAAGCAGCATGGGTCGTCTAGTGGACAGTGCGATAGCTCATGGCAGCAGAGCCGTTATCGCGCCCGTTTGGGCTCGTTGGGAGCGAAGCCCCTACCTTGCGCAGCTGCGTACCTTGCGCCGAGGCCAGTTTTATCCTCCCCGCAGCATTGCCGAACGGCAGCTAAGAGCGCTACGGCAGATCGTCAATCACGCTGCCGTCACGTCTCCCTACTATCGCCAACGATTCGAAGCGGCAGGGATCGTCGCATGGAACCTGAATGATCTCGAAGAGTTTCATAAAGTACCGGTGCTCACGAAGTCTGACTTGCGTGCGGACTTTGAGGATCTGCGATCAGACGCGTATCGCGACAGTCCTGTGCATCACAAGAAGACGTCCGGATCGACCGGCACCTCGGTGGCCGTGGTGGTCGATGAAGATGCCCAGCAGTTCAAACGGGCTTGTACATTGCGGTCGGATGAGTGGTCCGGTTGGCGACTTGGCGAGCGCAAGGCGTGCGTGTGGGGAAATCCCGAGCATCTCAAACTGGGCTGGCGCGGATGGCTGCGCAATGCGCTGCTGGAGCGAGCAACTTTTCTGGACACGCTGCGAATGGACCAGGCGGCGATGAAGCGATTTCTAGACCAACTTCGAAAGCGTCCGCCGTCTCTCCTGTTTGGGCACGCCCATTCGCTCTACCTGTTTGCCGAGTTCTGCCGCAACGAAGATGGAGCAGGGTTTCAACCCCGGGGGATCACTTCCACGGCGATGGTCCTGCACGATTGGGAGCGGCGTTCGATTGAAGAAGTGTTCGGTACCAAGGTCACCAACCGCTATGGCTGCGAGGAACTGAGCCTGATCGCTTGCGAGTGCGAGCAGCATGACGGATTGCATATCAACGCGGACGGCGTTTATGTCGAAGTGTTGCGACCGGATGGTACGCCTTGCGATCCAGGAGAGGTCGGGGCCGTCGTGGTGACCGACCTTGTTAATCGGGCAATGCCCCTGATTCGATATCAAGTCGGCGATATGGCGGCGCTTTCCGATCGGCAGTGCCCCTGTGGTCGAGGATTGCCGCTGCTGGAGCGGATCGCTGGTAGGATCGCAGATTATGTCGTCACGCCGAGTGGCGAGATGGTGTCAGGGATTTCCTTGACAGAAAACTTTGCGATGCTCGTGCCGGGGATCGCACAGTTGCAGATCATTCAGGAACAGGTCGACCACTTCGTCTTCAAGATCGTGCGAGGCGAGGATTGGTCGCGGGCAAGCGAGCGACTCATTTCCGAGCTCGTGTGCGATCGCTTCGGAGCAGGCGTTACTTACGCCTGTGAGTGTGTCGAGCACATTGCGCAAGAGCCTTCCGGTAAGTACCGGTTTTGCATCTCGCACGTTGCGAGTCCCTTTCAGCAGCTTTCGACGGTTGCACGATGAGCATTCCCACCGTCAGCGTGGTCGTCGCAACCTACAACTACGGGCAGTACCTCGCGCAGGCACTCGATTCGATTTGCGCGCAGTCATTCACTGACTGGGAAGCCATCGTCGTGGACGATGGGTCAACCGACGACACCCAGGCGGTGATGGAGCCTTATTTGAACGATGTTCGCTTCAAGTACATTCGGACCGAGCACGTTGGACAGCCGGTTGCGAAGAATACTGGCATTCGCGTCGCACGAGGCATATACATCGCGTTTCTCGACGCTGACGACGCCTGGCTGCCCGAGAAGCTTGCATTGCAGGTGGAGCGCATGGATCGTGGGCCGGCCATTGGCGTTGTCTACGGACGCCGCCAATGGATCGATTCGGTCGGGAGACCGCTCCAGCGTTCCGAGCGAGTAATGCGACGGGGCAACGTCTTGCCGTTCATGTTTCGAGATAACTTTGTTTGCTTCAGCTCGGCCATGGTCCGCCGCGAGGCATTTGAGCAATGCGGCGTGTTCAATGAACAGATCCCCCTGGCCATTGACTACGACCTGTGGCTGCGGATTGCAGCGGGCTGGAAGTTTGATTACGTCGACGAGCCGGTAGTGTTATATCGCACTGGCCATGCCAACCTGTCCCGGCGTGGTGAGGAGCGTCTGCGAGTCGCACTGGGCATCATGCAACGCTTTCTCGATGAGCATGGCAACCGCGAAGTACTACCGTCGTCGGTTGTGCGTCAGGCATTCGCAGCGACTTACTGCTCGCTGGGGCTGGTGCAGCGAGACCGCAGCATCTGGCGTTCGCTCAAGAGCTACAGCCAAGCGGTCAAGTATCAACCGCTTGACTTGTCAAGTTATCGGGGCATACTTGCGGCGCTGCTGCCCGAACGCGCGCGTCGAAACGTGCGTCGTGCGTTGGGGCGTCCGCAAGCATGGACCATGGTAAGCCACTGCACAGCAGACTGTACTACGCAACTTCCCGGTACCCACGCTGACCTCCGCGATGCCTAGCACATCAAGGCGCAGCGTTGTGACCAATGCCGCGTCCAACTGGCTTGGATTCGCGGCCAGCGTTGTGGTCACGTTCTTTATGACGCCCTTGCTCGTCCATGGATTGGGGGAGCGCGAGTATGGCGTCTGGGCGCTCGTCGAATCGGTACTGGCCTACCTGGCCTTGTTCGACCTAGGGATTGGAGCGGCCGTGGTCCGCTACGGCGCCAAGTTCGAGGCCACTAAACAGCCCGATGAGTTGAATCGAGTATTCAACACCAGCTTCGCAATGTTTGCCGCCTTGGGCGCGCTGGCGATGGTCATCGCGATTGGACTGGCGTTCATCCCGCAAAACCCGCTGGGAGTACCTCCGGACCTGGCGAACCTTACACGCTGGTTGATTGTCCTGTTTGGTCTCAATCTGGCGACCGCGTTGCCGCTTGGTGTTTACGACTCACTGCTCTGTGCGGTCGGTCGGTTCCCCTTGCGGACGGGCGTGCAGTTATCGGTGCTTGGTCTGCGGACCGTTACTTTCCTGATCATTCTGTACAACGGTGGTGGACTGCTGGCGATCGGCGTGGCAATTACCGTCTTTGGAATTGCCCAGAATCTGATCCTGGCGTCGGCCGCACATCTGTTGGTCTCGGGACTTCGCTGCTCGCATCGATTTGTGGACCGCGCTACGTTTCAGGCGATTCGCGGATACAGCCTCTGGGCATTCCTGATCATGATCGCCGGCCGACTGTCGTTCTCAACAGACGCCATCGTGGTTGGAGCCAACCTTTCACCCGAGTTTATCACCTACTTCGCCATTGGTGCTCGACTGACGGAATACTGTAAGACGGCAATTCGATCCGCGACAACGGTGCTGACTCCAGCGATTAGTGCCTTGGAAGCCAAGGGGGATATCGATCGCGTGCGGAGAATCTTTCTGACAGGGTCACGCTGCGTGGCTTGGGTGGTGATTCCAGTTCAATTTACGCTTGTGTGTCTCGGATATGAGTTTTTGGAGATCTGGATTTCTCGCGATGTTGCCGATGAAGCCTACTTGCCGATGGTGTGCCTCGCCGTGCCATTGTCGATCACACTGTCTCAGTCGATTGCCGGGCGAATTTTCTACGGCATCGGTAAGTTGAAATGGTTTGCTGCAGCGGCGGTGAGTGAAGCAATCGCGAATCTTGGTTTGAGCCTGATTCTTGTTGGTCCTTATGGAATCACGGGCGTTGCCATCGGGACCATGGTACCGAACATTCTGTTCAGCCTGTCGATTGCGGCTGCAGCTTGCCGATTTCTAGGTGAAGGACCAGCGCAATACTTGGTGAACACTTTTTCGCGCCCACTCATAGCGGCGGCTCTTCCGCTGACGCTTTGGTCTGGTATGCGCGAGATCTTCGGTGCGCCGAGCACCTGGAGCGAGCTTGCCATTTTCGGTGTGCTAGGAATCTCGCTTTTTGGACTCATTGGGTTGCTCCTGGAGCCCAGCGCAAGGTTTGTGTCTGCAAACTGGCTTTGGAAGTCTCTGAACAAACCGCGACTCGCTGCAAACGTTTGCGAGCCGCTAGCTGAAACCAGTACGAGTTCCGGAGAATAGAGAATCTCCCCCCTACTGATCACTGGCGCTGCGGGCTTTATCGGCTTTCATCTCTGCCGACGAATGCTGGCGGCAGGTGTGCAGGTCGTTGGCGTTGACAACGTTAACGACTACTATTGCACTCGGCTTAAACGCGCTCGGCTGGCCGAGTTGCTTGAGTCGAAGCACTTTCACTTCATCGAGATGGATCTCGCCGAACGGGCCACGTCCAGCAATCTCTTTGAGTCCTGCCAGGCTCCGCGCGTAGTCCACCTCGCTGCTCAGGCAGGCGTGCGTTATTCGATTGATAATCCTCAGGCCTACATCGATTCCAACCTGGTTGGTTTTGCAAATGTACTCGAAGGGTGCCGGCAGAACGGCGTCGAGCATCTTGTGTATGCGTCGTCGAGTTCCGTGTATGGAGCGAATGCGCGAGTTCCTTTTTCGGAACACCACTCGACGGATCATCCGGTAAGTCTCTATGCGGCGACAAAACGAGCTGGCGAACTTCTCGCGCATAGCTACAGCCATCTGTATACCTTACCGGTGACCGGATTGCGGTTCTTCACGGTCTATGGTCCCTGGGGTCGGCCCGACATGGCACTCTGGAAGTTTACCGAAGCCATCACTGCGGGCCGGCCCATCGACGTCTACAACCATGGCCAAATGCGACGAGACTTTACTTACGTCGATGATATCGTTGAAGGGATTTGCCGGGTGATTGACCTGCCGGCAGGTCCCAACCCACACTGGTCGGCCGATGCGCCTGATCCGGCCACGAGCAGTGCACCATTTCGGACTTACAATATCGGTAACCACGAACCGGTGGAGCTTGAAGAACTGATCACGCTGCTCGAGCGAGCGATTGGCAAGCCAGCGATCAGGCGGCAATTGCCCATGCAGCCCGGCGATGTGCTGGCGACCTTCGCGGACACCAAAGACTTGCAACGGGACACGGGTTTCCGGCCGCGGACGCCGATTGCCGTGGGAGTGCGCAGATTTGTGGATTGGTTCCTGGACTATCACGGCATGTCTCCGACTGGTCGCAATCATCCAGCGGTGAATGCCAGCTAGTTCCCCGCACAATTTGCGCAACGAATCGCAGGCCAGATTGCCAACTTCATGCTGAGGGAGTCTGTGCCTGAGGATGTTATAGACGGCGCGAATAGGCAAAATGGCCAAGCTTCGGATCCGTGGCGTCAGCGGCTCAGTCGTGCCGTCTTGCTGCTGAGCTGGGGCTATCTTGGCGTGGTGGTCGCAGTGCTCGTGGTGCTTAGGCTGGTGGGCGATCTCTGGTGGCCAGCGACACTCCTACTCTTCGCTCCGAGGGGTTTGCTGGGATTGCCTCTGTTCCTACTTGTGCCGGCGGCGTCGGTACTGCGCCGTCGCGCGCTGTGGCCCTTGGGTACGGTGGCCTTGCTGTGGCTATTCCCGTTGATGGGTTTTCAGGTTCCGTTGAGTTCGCAAAGTGCATCCACGGGCACGCCGCTGAGGGTAGTTACCTTGAACATGGGGCAAGACCGCGTCGCTCCCCACTCCTTGGCTGAACTGGTCCGCAATCTCGACGCCGACCTGGTAATGCTACAGGAATGTCCGTCCGACTTTCAGACGCAGTGGCCTGCCGGTTGGCACATGCAGCGAGCGGGGCAATTGGTGATTGCCGCTAGATATCCGCTGGAGGTGATCGAAGAGTCGCGCCGCTTGGTGCCTCCGAGTCGTTGGCCGCCAGTTAACGGTCTACTAGTGCGGGCCGTCCTGCCCTCGGGACCGGTTCACGTCGCCTGTGTGCATCAGACATCTCCCCGCGAAGGCCTCGCGGAAGTGCTTGACCGGCAGACGGGGGTGAGCCTTGGTCGTGCGGGTAAGGTGGTTGAGAACCTGGAGACTCGAAGTACGGAGTCGACCGCGCTAGGCAATTGGCTCGCTGGCGCCGCCCACCCCTTACTGATTGGTGGTGACTTCAACATGCCAATCGACAGCCGAATTTACCGCGACGTTTGGGCCGGCTATGAGAACGCTTTTTCACGGGTTGGATTCGGACTCGGCCATACAAAGTTCGAGCCTCTGGGCCCACTCAAATATGGGATCCGCATTGATCATTGGCTGAGCACGGCCGATTGCCAGTTCCAGCGGTGCTGGGTGGGGCCGGACCTCGGCTCGGATCATCGTCCGTTGATCGCTGATCTTACCTGCGGAGCCGAATAGTTGGTCATGGATGTCAGGACAGCGCGATCGGAGGCCTAGAAGCATCAACAGGGGTTCATGCTGCACACGACAATTGCACTCCCTGGTTAAACATCTGAGGTTCGGTATGACACGGAGTGTCACATTATTAGTGATCGCGATTGGCATCTTTCAATGCCAGTCTCATCGTTGCCTCGCGGCAATCGAGATCACGGCAACTTCAGTGCCTTCCGCTGCTTCGCTAAGCAGTCCTGTCGGATTGGGCGGCCTTCTCTTACTGAACCAGGCGGTTCGCAGCACGCAGTCCATTCAAGTTAGGTTATCGATCGGGGCTAATCTACCGAGCCGTGGTCTAATGCGCGATACGCGGCTAGCCGAAGCCTTCGTGATGGTCGACGAGACGCCGATTGCCGAGAGCCAGGTTGCGATTGCCGTTGAACCGCTGGTTGACGGCGTTGTCGTCCCGGAACCGATGAGCGCCACGATCTGGTTGTTGATTATTCTTGCCGCTTTCTGCGGCCCGCACGCAGCCGCTCGCGCGTGTGCAAGGGTGTCTCGAGCGCGCTCTTAGCAGCGTGCGTTGGGTTCGGACTTGTCTCCCCCAGCGAAGTCGTTCTGCTCTGCTTGCGTGATGATACATGACAAGCTGTGGCATACCCTATCCCGCCTATATGCCAGCCTTCCTCCAACGCTCTAGTTCTGCGGGATCGATCAGTCTGGTACGCGAAATGCGACATTCTCGAATTGGAGGTCGAGCAACTCTTGACCAAAAGATGGCGTAGTCTTTCAAGTAGAGAGAGGCGCTGATCACGTCGCGCATTTCACGCAGCTTATCTGCATTCTTTAGCCAGGTGAGTCTCGAGCAGTGGCTGCTTTTGACTTTGTGCGGTGGTCGTGTCAGCGATCGTCTGACTCGGGCATCTACACACGGCGAACCAAGTGGAAAACTGACATGTGGCATTTCAATCCGCGAACGGCTCGCAAAGGACGATCAAGCGTGCGAGCGGCAAGTGGTTATGTTTGCTCAGCGGGCTTCGAGGCTCTCGAGGCGCGCGCGATGCTAGCCGCGGCTGGAGGTTCGGCGGCCGAGTTGCTTGGCGCATATGCCGAGGTTAGCACTGCAATCACAGACAACAATCCGACCGCGCAGCCTCAGAACGAAGTCATTGTCAATCAAGCGTCGCCAATTGTTCTGACGACGCCCGGTCAGACGTATCAATTGCAAACGTCGTTGCGCTTCTCGGGAAACGGGATCTACATTGCCGCACCCAACGTGACGCTCGATCTTAATGGCCACACGATTTACTACGGCAGCGGCAACACAAACGCAGTCAATGATCACCTCCAGGGTGCTCACGGCGTCGTGGTGTACCTCAATTGGCATAACACAGAGATCAGCATTCCTGGAGCCACCAACCCGACGAATGCAGTCATCAAGAATGGGCGCGTCGTTCATGAAGGCACGGGCGCTGTGTCGCATGCCATTTATGGTCGCCAAGGCTTTGGCGCAATTATTCAGGATCTCCACGCGGAAGCGAACGGCAAAGATTCGCACTCCGTTTACTTCTACTCCGGCAATTTTTTTCTCTATCGGAACGTGCTGATATCGCACGCCAGCGAATCCTTCAATCGACACTCAGGGCCCGCGAATGTGCACGGCGTGACGGTTGCGGCATACAACAACATTCTCATCGGCGGAAACTCAGGGTTTGCCGTACTTGACGACTCCGTGCTGATTGGAAACGTGATTGCGCACGATGGCCACGTAACGAACGGCTATGGAGTGTGGCTCTATCGCACAAGCAACGTCGTGGTGCGCGACAACATCATTCTCCCCTCCAACGGCCGCGGCGTGCTGCTGAATGCCGGTTCGAATATTCAGGTAGAGGACAATCTCATTCTCCACCTGGAAGCACCAAACGCAGAGTTTGGCGATGCGCTTAACGCGCCCGCGATCCGTTCGCGCTATGACACGAGCGGGAATATTGTGACCGGCAACATCGGACTGGGTATTGCAGGAGCTGACATCGGCCTGACAAGCGCCTCCGGGCTGTACCTCACGGATGATGGTACGGGCGTACCAAGCCGTTACGAAAACAATGAGCTAACCACGATTCTGGTTGGCCCCAGAGATAGCAGCCACTACGCCCAACCGATCACCTTCGAGGGGCAAGGTTATGTCCAGCGGTCGAATAACACCATCAGCGGGAACGTGTTTCGCGGCAATGACTCGTTGGTCCGCGCGCAGGGCTGGGACGGAACCATGGAGAACGCCGCACCGATCGTCGGCAACGAGCTGCAATGGATCGACGGAAACGGCGCCGCCGCCAACTTTGTCGCGGCCATCACCGCCAAGCTCAGCGAAATCCAAATGAGTTCGAACCTAGTGGCACTGCAAGTGGTAAACGATGCAGTAAATAGGATTCAATCGCTCATCTCAGGTGTGCCACTGAATCCCGACCGGGCCACGTGGTTCCTCAAGTACTCCACGCACACCGCAAGAGTCGATGGGACGTTTCTGGACAACCAGGCCGGTAACGGTGTCGCCCTCGATTCGTTTGCTTATTCATTCCTTAGCGCCGGCGAGGTGTCCGTCAAAGTGGGGCAGACTGTCCCCGTTTTGCTGCAAGGGGTGAGCGGCGCGCTGGGCAACATAGTCACTGGCGTATCGAGTGACTTGGCCGACAGTTACCAGGAAACCACGAGCGGATCGGGAGTGGTGGACCTTCCAGTAATCGAATTCGCCTTTGAAAAGGCCTACGCGGCCAACTCCCCGATTGTCAAACGAGATCGAACCACGACGACCATTAGTGTGACTGGTTATCAGCCATTGACGCTAAGCAACGCTTTCCTTCTCTCCCACAAGAACGATTCGACGCCACTGGTCATCGCCCTCACACCGCTGGGGAGCGTGGCGCCGCAGGCATCAGGCGATTCCTATTCAACAAACGAGGACCAGACTCTCAACGTGCCTGCTGCGGGCGTGCTGCTCAACGACACTGACCCGCAGCCACTGCCACTTACTTCCGTCCTGGTGACCGGTCCCAGTCACGGTGTCCTGCAACTGAATGCGAACGGTTCGTTCAGCTACTCTCCCGCCGCAAACTATCACGGGCCGGACTCCTTCACCTATCGGGCGAGCAACGGTAGCGAGTTGTCGAACCTCGCCACGGTGACGATTGCCATCCAGCCCGTCAACGATGCGCCTGCAGGAACCAGTCGAGCGATTACCACAATCGAAGATGCTGCCTACACTCTCGCAGCCGCCGACTTTGGCTTCAGCGATCCCAACGACTCGCCGGCCAATAGCCTACTTGCGGTGCGCATCACAACTCTGCCCGCGGCGGGAACGTTGACAAACAATAGTCTCGCCGTCAACGCAGGTCAGTTCGTCTCCGCGGCTGATATCGCGGCCGGCCGGCTCAGGTTCACGCCGGCGGCGAACGCCAGTGGCAACAACTACGCCAGCTTCACGTTCCAGGTGCAGGACGATGGCGGGACTGCCAATGGCGGCGTCGACCTCGACCCCACACCGAACACGATCACCTTCAATGTCACGCCAGTAAATGACGCTCCTGCCGGTACCAACCGCACGGTGACTATCGCGGAAGATATCACCTACAGTTTCGCGGCCGCCGACTTCGGGTTCGCCGATCCCAACGATTCGCCGGCAAACAGCCTGCTGGCGGTGCGCATCACGAACCTGCCCGCCGCAGGACAGCTCCTGCTCAACGGCAGCGCAGTGACGGCTGGGCAGTCAATCTCGGCGGCGAATCTGGCTTCCGGACTTCTGCGATTCATTCCCGCAGCGAACGCAAGTGGAAGTCCCTATGCCTCATTTGCGTTCCAGGTTCAAGATAATGGCGACACCGCCAACGGCGGAACTGACCTCGACCCGACACCGAACACGATCACGTTCAATGTAACTTCAGTCAATGATCCACCAGCGGGCATAAATCGCAGCGTGAGCATGGCGGAGGACACGACCTATACGTTCACTGCCGCCGACTTCGCTTTCAGCGATTCGTTGGATTCGCCGCCCAATGGTTTAGCCGCGGTGCGCATCGCTACCCTGCCAATCGCGGGCCAACTCTCCCTCAATGGATCCGCGGTGAACGCAGGCCAGTTCGTTACGGCCGCCCAACTCGCTGCCGGATTGCTGCGTTTCACGCCAGCAGCCCATGCTCACGGCGCAAGCTACGCCAGCTTCACGTTCCAGGTCCAGGATAATGGCGGCACGGCCAGCGGCGGCGTCGATCTCGATCCCACACCGAATGCAATCACTATCTCTGTCACCAGTGTTAACGACTTTCCGTTGGGGATCGATCGGGTGGTGACCACACGACAGAGCGTTCCCTACACGTTCTTGCTTTCGGACTTTGGCTTTCACGATCCGGCCGACGCGCCCTCGAACAACTTTCAGGCGGTGCGCGTGGCGACGCTGCCGAGCGCGGGATCGCTTGTTAACAACGGCTCCCCGATTGCGGCCGGGCAGTACGTGTCTGCTACGGATATTCTGGCGGGGCGAATGCAATTCATCCCCGGTACCGGGGCCAGTGGTTCCAGCTACGCCTCCTTCACGTTCCAAGTGCAGGACGATGGCGGCACGGCGAACGGCGGGGCAGATCTCGACCTGGTGCCCAATACGATCACCATTGATGTGACCGCAGGAGTCGCTGGCCTGGTGGGCCTATGGCGCTTCGACGAGGGCAGTGGAATGATTGCTCAGGATACTTCCGGAAACGGCAATCATGGCACAATGATGCTCGGCGCCAATTATGCTGCCGGTCAATCTGGCACCAGCTTGATCATGACCCAGCCGACGAAGTGGGTTCAAGTTGGCGACGCAGCCAGCTTGGACCTGACCGGGCCCATGACGCTTGCGGCATGGATCTCTCCGATCAGCGTACGAACGCAAACCGTCTTGTCTAAGGCGGTCAATCAACAAGCAGATGGATTCGAGCTCTCACTAAGCAATAGCGGCAAGGTATTCGCGCGGTTCAATCAGCGTAGTTCCGGCGATGCCTATCGCATTGACTCGATCTCCAGCTATCCAACCAATGGCAGCTGGATGCATGTCGTCGCGACCTACGACGGCTCGCAGATTCGCCTGTACATCAATGGCGCCCTGCAGGCCACCAAGTCAGCATCGTTCACCGTGAATGTGAATAATCTGAGCCTGGGAATTGGTGCGGATGCCATCGGCGGTCGGGGAATGCCTGGTCGCATCGATGACGCTCTCGTGGCGAATCGGGCATTTACGCCTGGTGAAGTATCGGCTCTCTACGGAGGCACGCTCTTGTCTGGAGGCGTGACGAACCACGCCCCCGTAGTGGACGCTGGAGTCGATTCTGTGGCCAACGTCGGGGTTGCGATCACTTTGAATGGTGGCGTGTCTGATGATGGCGCTCCGCTTCCGGCGAGTCTTACCAGTCAGTGGAGCATCGTCAGCGGACCGGGAAACGTGACGTTTGGCAATTCTTCATCGCCAGTGACGACAGCAACGTTCAGCACCGCCGGCACTTATGTGCTGAGGTTGACGGCCAATGACGGCAGTCTGACCGCCAGTGATGAGTTGACGGTTCAGGTTTCGCCTGCTGGAACCGCTTCGCTACTGGGATTTTGGAACTTCCTGCCAGGGGTTGGGGGGCAATATCCGAGTGCGATTGGTCATCTCGGAGAGACGCAGGGGGGCGCCTCTGTGAGTACCGATGGTCGCTTGACCCTCGCTTCGGCCGGGCAAAGCTATCTGGTGCCCGACATGCCTGCGCTTCAAATCACGCAGACAATCACGATGGCGGCCTGGATCAAGCCTGCCGCCAGTGGAGCGCAGTCGATCGTCAAGAAGGCGGCCGGGAGTTCGGTGGATGGGTTTGAGCTGGCCTTGAGCGAGACAGGTAAAGTCTATGTTCGATTCAACGAGCAGAGCTCAGCAAACGCATTGCGAGTAGATTCTACGGCTAATTATCCTTCGACAGGTACCAACTGGATGCATGTGGCGGCAACCTACGACGGAGCAACCATTCGCCTCTACCTCAATGGTCAATTGGCGGGTAGCAAGGCTGCCAACTTCGCCATCGGCACGAATGATCTGTCCTTGGTTTTCGGCAGCGGCCTGATTGGTCAGATGGATGAGGTCTTGCTGGACACGCACGCACTTTCCGCCGCAGAGATCGACGAGCTGTATCGCGGCAGGCTTCAGCCCGCCGCACCCGCGAATCGAGCTCCGACAGTGCAGGCCGGTGCCGACCTGTCGGTCCAGGCTGGAACGCCAATTGGGCTGGTTGGCAGCGCCTCCGATGATGGACACCCAAACGGCCAATTGTCGTACCAATGGCTCGTCATTTCCGGGCCAGGATCCGTCAACTTTAGCAACCCCAACTCCGCGCAAACGACGGCGACATTCGCAACGAGCGGGACCTATCACTTACGCCTGTGGGCGGCTGACGGTGCACTGGTCGCCAGTGACGATTTGATTGTTTCGGTCGCGCCGGCGAGTCCTCACTCGGGGGTCGTTGGCTTCTGGCGTTTTGAGGACAGCGGCTCGAGCGTATCGGATTCGTCCGGCAATCTGAACCACGGTAGTCTGCAAGGGGGCGCACACATCGGCATCGGACATACGGGCGGCGGGCTCCTAATGTCACAGGCCCTACACTCGCTGGTTGTTCCTCATGCCGCGAGCCTCATGCCGACAGCGCAACTGACTATCGCCGCCTGGATCGCGCCAATTTCGAAGGCGAATCAGACTGTGGTCAGTAAAGCAAGCATGAACACAGTCGACGGCTACGAGCTGTCGTTGAGCAAAGGTGGCAAAGTCTTTGTCCGATTTAATCAACAGTCCAGCGGCGATTCATTTCGCTTGAATTCGGCCACCAGCTACTCCAGGAAAGGGAGCTGGATGCACGTCGCGGCAACCTACGACGGCTCCACGATTCGCCTCTACGTCAATGGTGTGCTCGAGGCGTCGAAGGCGGCCTCCTTCGCTATCAACGCAAACACACTTGCTGTCGGCATTGGAGCCGAGGCCTCGGGCAAGCGCGGCATGCGAGGCCGCCTTGACGACGTGTTGATTGCGGATCGAGCGCTCAACCAAACTGAGATTGCGTCACTCTATGGGGGCGCCCTCCCCATGTCACTACCCGCCGACAGTCTGGTCGCTTTGGCGGAGCCACTTATTGGAAGTCCGGCCGAGGCCTGGGATCCAACGGGGGGCATGGATGCGGGACCTGCACCCACGGCAATAGAAGCCCAGCGACTTGATGTTGCGGTGCGACAACTCAACTGGGGCGACGACTCCAGCCGGCAGTTGATGGTTGATCGAGCAATCCACGTTATCTACGACAAGGAGCTGCTTTCGCCCGAGCACTTAGCAGATGTTGAGCTTATCGACGAGTTGGCGACGGCAATACTTCTACGCGAATGAGTGTGCCTCAGCTATGCGGCAGGTGTTGTCTCGGTCGTCCCTCGCAGGCGGCCTGCCCGAAGGAAGCCCACCAGGCTGACTACCAGCAGCACGGTAAAAATCGCATGCACGACGAACTCGGAGCGATCTGACTGCCAGAGGTACGCGAGGCGGCCGCCAGCGGCGGCCACGCGTTCGGGCGCTGGCCACCACAAATCGGCCAGCGCGAGTCCCATCAGATATCCGATTCCCATCAACACGCAGGTGGTGAATACCGCCAGGTGCGCCAGCCGCGGATTGCGGTCAGCCCGCCAGAACGTCACGTAGATGATTGAGATGGCCGCCAAAATGACAACAAACAGTGCGCGATAGTGCGGCGCAAGGTCAATCTCGCCTCGCGGTAGCAGATCTCGCTGCCAATCGATCGCCGCGGCAACGATAGTAATGCTGATGGCCACCTGCCAGGCGACCAAGTCCCAGCGACGGGACAAAAGCAAGAGCACACAGCCCAACCCGGTGAAGCCCAGCAGGACGCGAGCAATCGCCCGGCGCGGGTCGTCAAGGGCTTCACTTTGCCAGTTTGCTTCAAACAGTTGCAGGTAACCTAGCCAGCCGAGGAACACGCCGCTGACGATCAGACCACCAACCAACGCGCCCATCAGGCAATGGAAGGTTGCCTTGCGATCTTGATTTATGGTAACTATCGAGGGATGCGGATCGGCAACCAGCTTCAGCCGCGAATGTGCGCTGCGTGCCGCCATTCCCAGTGCCGCGCCGAATGCGGCTCCGAAAGCAAACTCCATGAACTTCCAGCACGGGAGCCAGCGCCAATCATCCGGAAGCTGTGTCTGCATCGCCAGCAGCAGACTGCCGCCGCCGAAGCCGAGTGCGCCGCCGATCGCGCCATAGGCCGAAAACGTCCAGGCGATGCCGGCGAAGTCCGGCTCGAACTTTCGCAGGTATGCGAGCAGCGCAATCGCGCCCAGCAAGAACCCGCCCCATGACTCGTCGCGCGGGCGATTTATGGGATTGGAGAAGTAGACCAGTTTCGGCTGATTGATGAAGTGCAGGCCAACAACGACACCGACCAATAAGCAGAGCAGAGCCAGCAGCAGACTCTTGGATGTAAGGCGATTGGCAACGAAGCCTAGCCCGAGCACTGCTCCGCCGAGCAATCCCCAGACGCCGCCTTTGAGCGTTGTGCCCAGCAGGCCCCACCAGAAAGTATTGCCGTCGCGCAGCAGGCCGAGCGTTTGGCCGTAGGTCATTTCGCCGCCGAAGCCGATGCCAACGGCGCCAAACGCAGTCACCGCCGCGGCGGCCCGGGCCGGAATGCCCAGGTTCTGACACAGCACGAGCGCGATCAGGGCGCCGGGAATCATCGCGCCCAGTGGTCCGCCGCCAATGTAACCGCGCAGACCCCAACCGAGTGACATCACGACCGCGGGCAGGATCACCCAGTCGAACGTGGAGCGAGCATGCTTGGCCGTTGGCGTTCTGGGATCTTTGGCAGGCATCAGTGTGCATCCTGGCGGGAGCCGATCGAATGGTGGCAGGGCCAGTAACCCAGCCGATCGGTGAAGTGTCGCACCCAGGCTGCCACACGCCTAGGGCCCTTTTGCCGATCGATTTGTCGAGTGGCCCCACACCCGGCCGGCTCGATTAGTCCACGCGCGAAACATATGTCAGCGAAAAATGTTGCCGGCCGCCGCGCCGCGGTGGATAATCAGCCGCAGCGGCGCTGGCGGGTGCGCCGGCCCATTTCATCCTCTCGGCGGAGGCGTTCGTTATGCAGGCTCGATTCCTGGCATTCGCTCTGGCGCTGGTTTTCATCGCGCGAGCATCGACTTGTGCCCAGCCGCTTCCCTCGGTCGCGCCCGACCGAGTCGGCCTGGCAACCGCACCGCTGGCCGAGATTGATGCCCGCATGCAGGCATATATCGACGAAGGGAAGCTGGCGGGGATCGTCTTGCTCGTCGCGCGCGAGGGGCAGGTCGCCCATGCCGGCGTCTACGGAAAGATGGACCTCGAGGCCGACATCGCCATGCGCCGCGACGCGCTGTTTCGGATCTATTCGATGACCAAGCCGATCACGGGCGTGGCGTTAATGACGCTGTACGACGAGGGGCGGTTTCAGTTGGATGATCCCATCTCGAAGTACCTGCCAGGCTTTGAGACGGTTAAAGTCTTTGCCGGAAAGGATGGCGACAGGGTGACGGTCACGGATCTCAAGCGGCCGATCACCGTGCGCGACCTGATGTGCCACACCGCCGGCCTGGCTTACGGAATCTCGCGAGCGACGCCCGTCGACGTGATGTACACCGAGGCTCGACTGCTCGATCGCTCGCAAAATCTCGATAGTATGCTGGAGCGGATGCTCAAGATTCCGCTGGCCGCACAGCCCGGCGAAAAGTGGATGTACAGCATCTCCGTCGATGTGCAAGGCAAACTAATCGAGGTGCTTTCGGGCAAACCGCTCGACGAGTTCTTCGCCGAGCGCGTGTTCAAGCCGCTGAAAATGGCGGACACGGCGTTCTATGTGCCGGCCGATAAGCTCGATCGCCTGGCCGTGAACTACGGCAAGAAGGACGGGAAACTTTTGCCCATCGACGGCTCGAAGACGAGTCAATTCGCCACAAAGCCGGTTTTGCTTTCCGGTGGCGGCGGGCTCGTCTCAACCGCGGACGACTATCTGCGGTTCGCCCAGATGATGCTCAATCGCGGCGAGCTCGACGGCGTGCGGATCCTTAAGCCCGAGACCGTCGACCTGATGACTCGCAACCACCTGCCGGACGAACTGGTTCCGATTGGCCTGGGGCCGGTGCGGCTGGCGAACATGGGTTTTGGGTTGGACTTCGCCGTGCGAGTGAAAACGGACAACGGCGAACCGGCCGGCTCGCTGGGCGAGTACGGCTGGGGAGGCGCGGCCAGCACGCAGTTTTTCGTGGCTCCGCACGACGACCTGATCTGCATTGGCATGACCCAATTCATGCCCGCGACGCCGGTCTACTTTCAGGATGCACGCAAGAAGCTCTATACCGCGGTGCTCGAGCCGGCGCTTGCGGAGTAGCGGCCGAAACGAAGCAGCCAACCGAATGAACACAGTGGCAGGGCGCGCTACGGCTATGCGAGCACCTGGCGAATCACGTGCCCTTCGACATTTGTCAGGCGCCGCTGGACGCCATTATGCTCGAACGTGAGCTGCTCGTGATCGAGACCCAAGAGGTGCAGGATCGTCGCGTTCAGGTCGTACAGCGGATGGATGTCCTCGACGGCGTTCAGACCGATCTCGTCGGTCACGCCGTGACTGACGCCGGGCTTCACGCCCGCGCCGGTGAGCCAGCAGGTGAAACCGTTCGGGTTATGATCTCGGCCTTGAGCGCCGGCCTGGAACATGGGCATCCGGCCAAACTCGGTGCACCACACGACGAGCGTATCGTCGAGCATCCCGCGCTGCCGTAAATCGCGAATCAGCGCGGCGGCAGGCTGGTCGAGGATTGCGGCATGTTTGTCGTACTGTTCTTTAAGCTTGTTGTGTCCGTCCCAGTTCAGCTCGCCACCGCTGGCGTAGGATCCATTGAAGAGCTGCACGAATCGCACGCCGCGCTCGAGCAACCGCCGAGCCAGGATGCAGTTGCGAGCGAACGCCGCCTTTGTGGGATTGGATTCATCGTCCGCGCCATAGAGCTGCAAAATGTGCGCCGGCTCGCTGGCCAGGTCGCTGATCTCGGGCACGCTGAGTTGCATCCGCGCCGCCAACTCATAGCTGGCGATCCGCGCCGCCAGTTTGCCGTCGCCAGGATGATCGTCGAGATGCCGCCGGTTCATACGCTGCAGTAGTTCGTGCGTCGCGCGGTCGGTGTTGCCGGCGATGCCCGGTGCCGAAAGATGGCGGATCGATTCCTTGGCGCTGAAGACGGTTCCCTGAAATGCCGCCGGAAGAAATCCTGGTCCCCAGTTGTTGGAGCCGTTTTGCGGCACGCCGCGCGGATCGGGAATGGCGATGTACGCCGGTAAAGTTTGGTTCTCGCTCCCCAGGGCATAGGTGACCCACGATCCCAGGCTCGGGAAACCGTCGAGCACGAAGCCCGTCGAGAGGAAGTTTTCGGCCGGACCGTGCGTGTTCGACTTGCTGGTCAGCGAATGGATGAAGGCGATGTCGTCGGTCAACTCGGCCAGGTGCGGTAGCATGTCCGAGACCATCTTGCCGGTCTGGCCGCGCGGCCGAAATTCGTACTGCGGCCGGGCCAGATTGCCGCTGGGTCCTTGGAACGTCACGGGCGGTCCGCCGGCCAGCGGCGTTCCATCGCGCTTGATGAGTTCCGGCTTGTAGTCCCAGGTTTCCAGTTGGCTGACGGCGCCCGCGCAAAAGATCACGACGACGTTCTTCGCCTTGGCGGGCAGGTGGCCCGGTCGCGGAGCGTAAGGTTTGGCCGGGTCGATCCGTGGCGGCTGAGCGGCGAGAACTCCATCGCGATCCAGCAGACTCGCCAGGGCAATCGAACCTAGCCCCAGCGAAGCATCGCCCAGAAAGCGCCTGCGGTCGAGCCATGCGCGTCCCATTGGCGAGATTTTCGAAGTGCGATTGTCCACGGGCTAACTCATGGAAGCGTGAGGAATTCGTTGCAATTGAACAGCGCCCGGCAAACGGCCGGCAGACCATGCGCGGTCGCCACCGACTGGGCGTCCGCGGCTTCGTCAACGCCCGGCTCGCGTGCAAGCGCCAGTCGATAGGCGCGGCGAACTTGCTGGCCGACATCGACGCCGGCTTCCGCCTGCACCCGTGCGGCGAAGGCCTCCGCCTGTTCGATGGTAAAGCGGCTGTTGAACAGATTTAGAGCCTGAATCGGCGTGGTCGAGTCGCGCCGCTTTGCGGTGCTCTGGCCGGCGTCAGGGCAGTCGAAGGCGCCAAACACCGCGTCGCGCTCGCGGCGAACCTTGTGCGCATAAATCAATCGTCGCAATCCGTCTCCCTGGTAAGACTCGACGGGAATGAATCCGCTCAGGCCTCCGCGTTGATCGAACAGGTTGAAGCCCGGTCCGCCCATCTTGTGCTCAAGTCTTCCGCTTACGGCGAGCATCGAATCGCGGATCGCTTCGGCTTCCAGCCTCCGCGCCGGAAAACGCCACAAGAGCCGCACGTCAGCATCCTTCGCTGCTGCGTCTGGGTCGTGCAGTGTCGACTGCCGATACGTGGCCGACAAGACCACCAGGCGGTGCATCTGTTTTATCGAGTAGCCGGTGCGAATGAACTTTGCGGCGAGCCAGTCGAGAAGCTCAGGATGCGAAGGCCTGGCGCCCATCCAGCCGAAGTCGCTGGGCGTGTCGACCAGGCCGGTACCGAAATGCCCCTGCCAGATGCGGTTCGCGATGACCCGATAGGTCAGCGGGTTCTCCGGACTGGCGATCCAATCGGCCAGCGTCTTCCGCCGTTCGGCATCGGACGAGTCGGCGGCCAATGCCAGCGAATCGAACGCGCTGAGCACGGCCGGTGCGATCTGCTCTTTCGGTTGCTCCGGATCGCCGCGCGTGAGCAAGTGAATGTCGTCCGGCACGCGAAACTTGCCGGCGAAGGCCACGTTTCCGGACTCGGCAGCCGAGAGTCGCGCGGCGATCGATCTCTTCTCGGCCTTGAGCCGCTCGGCAAGCTGCGCGTCTGCGGGACTGAGACCCACAGTTGCAAGCGAAGCCGGCTGAGTAACGTCAGCCTGATACGGCTTGCGATCCGAGGCGTCGGCAACCGTTTGCCAGTCGCTCGCCTGGGCACTAACCTCGATGCGATAGTTGAGCGCCAGTCGATCCTGATACTGCCCTTCGCGATCGCGACCCCAAGCGACGCGATCGATGGTCTGCGGTTCGGCGAACTCCAGTTCGATCCAGCCCTGGCCAACCTCGTTTGACATCCAACTGCGTGTGTTGCCGTAGCGGCCATCGTTGATATGACGAAGTTCATGGACATCCGCGACGACAGTGTCGCCTGAAGACTTTACGCTGGTGCCGGCAGTCGCAAGAGCAACGTTGCGGCCGGCGATGTTGAACACCTCGAGTTCGTCCAGGCACGGTTCCAGACGGTTCGTGGCCAGAATCGTGAACCGCAGTCGCTTGGCCGCTAACGGCGCGAAGCGATCGGTGTTCATGCCCGCGTTCACGGCAGCCCGCTCGACACCGGAGCCTGCCAGCGGCACCAGGCCGGCGAGTTGCCGATCAAGCGCCGCCAGGTCGGACTTGAGGCGAACCGCTTCGGCACGCCGAGCGTCGGCCTCGGGCGTGTGTAATTCGCGGTCTTCGTACTCGACGCCGGCCACCAGGGCTTGCATGGCGTAGTAGTCGCGCTGCGAGATCGGATCGAACTTGTGGTCGTGGCAGCGTGCACAGCCAACGCTCAGGCCGAGAAACGTTTGTCCGACGTTGACGACGATCTCATCCAGCGAATCCTGTCGGGCCAGACGGATTGATGGTTCGTCCTTGCCGATTTGGCCGGGTAGCAGGACCGAGGCGGTGATCAGGAACCCCGTCGCGGCGTCAACTTGCAGGGTGTCGCCAACGATCTGCTCGCGGATGAAGCGGTCGAACGGCGTGTCGCGATTGAAGGCGTCGATGACATAGTCGCGATACGGCCAGGCGTTGGGGCGCTCGGTGTTCACTTCAAAGCCGTGTGTATCGGCGTAGCGCACTACGTCCAACCAGTGCTGAGCCCAGCGTTCGCCATACCGGGGTGAACTGAGGAATTCTTCGACGACGCGCTCGTACGCGTCACCGCGCTGGTCAGCCAGGAAGGCGTCAACCAGGCGAGGCTCCGGCGGCAGGCCGGTCAGGTCGAACGCTACGCGCCGCAGCCACGCTGCGCGGTCCGCCTCGGGAGCAGGTCGCAGACCCTCGTGCCGCAGGCGGGCGAGCACGAACTGATCGATCGGATTGCGCGCCCAATCCGGCCCGGTTGCGGCCGGCGGCACGGGCACGGCGAGGGGCTTGAACGACCAGTGGTCGCGCCGGTCGACGAGCGATGCCAGATCGACGCCGTCCGGCCAGTTCGCGCCGTCTTCAACCCACTGCTTAAGGGTGGCGATTTCGGCCGCCGCGAGCCCTTCGCCTTCGGGTGGCATCCGCAGGTCGGCGTCCGCGTCGCTGACGAACTGGATCAGCGGACTCTCTTTTGAGTTACCCGCCACGATGCTGGGTCCATAGACTTCGCCGCCCTTGAAGGCTTCGGACTTGATATCCAACCGCAGGCTGCTTTTCTGCACGTCCGCGGCGTGGCAAGCGTAGCAATGTCTTTGAAGGATGGGACGCACGTCGCGAACGAAGTCGACCGGATCGGCCAGCGCACCGGCGCCCTGTACCACGAGCCATGCCATCGCGGCCTTAAAGGAAGCCGATTTTGTTCGTGTGGGTCGCTCGAACATTTGCCAGTACATGCCGCAGGACAAGCTCCGTGAGGGATGGTCCGCGAACAGGGAAGTGTCGGAAGGCAGGGCTCTCTAGCAGGCAGAGACCATGATACCACAAGCAGTTGAGCCCCGAGGGCCGCGTTTTCCGAGCGCAGCCTGGGACCGCAGCCTCGGAAAGTTGGCTTGGGATGCCGATCCCCTCGACGGACTGCGGCGTTTTTCGACGGCCAAACAGAATAAAGGATTCGCGGCCGGAAGGTCCCCGTGACCAGGTCGTCGGGCACCTCGTCGTGTGCCGACCGAAGGACTCTTTGTCCGGATCGCTCCAGAAAAACATTGACTGACCCCCACTCTGTGGCTAGAGTCGATGAACCATCTGGTTCTCGGTGCAGCTTTATGCGATCGCATAACTCGACTTCTTCGTGGCCCCTGCGGCCATGGAAGCGGGCGCTCGCACCGACTGTTCTCCTATTCGCGGCCGCTGCGATACTGCTCGCGCCGACCGCGACTCAGGCGATCACCATCAACGCGATCTATCGCGGACCCGGTGAGATGCTCGGAACGTTCGGCACCGCCGAAGCCCAGCCCGGCAATGCCGTGGGTGGCGGTCATCTGACTGCCGCCGTTGACGCCGCGATTGCCTATTGGGAATCGGCCTTCGCTGACCCGTTCACGCTTACCATCGAGTACGGTTGGTTCCCACGCAGCGGTTCGACGACCGGCACGCATCGCCTGGTTTCCGAGGGTGGCACGCCACACCGAGAAACCGCGGGGACGATCGCACTCGATAGTGACGGCTCGACGATCTGGTTTGCCGATCCCACTCCGCATGAGGCCAGCGAGTATTCGACATTCACCGAGTATACGAGTGACCTCGGCGCAGGCCTGATGAACGTCGGGCGCGAGTTTACCGGTGCGAGCGGCTTCGCCATCCGGCACGACCTGTTCTCGACCGTGCTGCATGAAATCGGCCACGCGCTGGGATTGTCATCGGCCAACAACGCGTTCGTGGCGGAAGCAGCCGATGGCGATGTCGACGTCACCGTGCCCTATGCCGGTGCATCGCTGCCGCTCAATGCCGGTGACGCGCACTTGAACCTGGCGCGAGCGCTGCTCCGCTCGTCGCGTCCATCTGGCGTTCGTCGCTACGGCTCGGAGGCGGACATTCTGGCATTGGCCCAGATCAGCCAGTTCACGCAGGTGAATCTCATGCCGGTGATTCCCGAACCGTCGTCGCTGGTGATCCTGGCGGTTGGGCTGGCTGCTTTCGCGTGGCGCGAGCGTCGCCGCACTTGGTAGCGAAAAGCGCGTTCGCTGCTTAACGGACTATCCACCGCCAGCCGACAATGAGCAACAGTCCCCATTCCGCCGCGGCCAGATAATAAGTCGTGCGCGGAATGTCGCTAAACATCAGGAAGCCCGCAGTGCGGAATGCGACTAGTGACGCGTGGACGACAAGGCACAGCAGCAGGGAATACGGCACGTACTCATCACGCAGCAGAGGCGCGAGAAATGCCAGTCCGAGTGCCAGTTCCAGCCCCCCATAAATGGTCAGGAACTCCGACTGACCCGAGCCGGGGCGCAACTGAAAGCCGACAGTATTCGAGGTTCGCTCGGGTTGGACCGAGCACCAAACGGCCAGGGCGATGTACATCGCTCCGATTAGCCCGAGAATGACTTTGGTTAGAAGCATGGAGGTTGCCTTTTGCCAGGGAAACGAAGGACGCATGCCGCGTTCATGCAACCGGCGCGCCTGTTCGCAGAGTAACCGCGAGCCCGCACGGATCTTCACGCAGAATTTACCGCGCTGCCGCGGCAGCCGGGCGGGGCAGGGGGGCGCGGCTCGCACTGCGGCCGAACCACAGCGAGAAGTCGATCCGCCTGAGCGCGACATCGATCAGAAATGCGATCAGCGCCGCCATCAGCAGGTACGGCCAGAGTGGCGTGGCACGCTGCGCGACGCGCGTTCCCAGGTTGAATACTTCGGCGGCGCTCGGCTTGAATTTGCCACCGCTGGCAGCCGCGATGCGTTTCATTAGTTCCTCATCTGGCGGGCCGAGCCGCAGTTCGTCGGGATAGCCCACCACAACGCCGCGCGTCTGGCGGAACGTCGTGGCGCCATCCTTGGCCTGCGAAAGCTCGAGATGATAGGACCCGCTGCGCGGCGTCTTGAACTCGGCTTCGTACCGCCCCGGCGCGGTTTGCACGAGCTTCAGATCCTGGCGGCCCAGGTTCGGCTCGATCAAAGTCAGGTTCGTCTCGGCTTCGTTGATGTAGCGACCGGATTCGTCCACCGAGTCGACCACGACGCGCGCGTCCTCGCCGTGCCGCTCGACTTCGACGAACACTCCTTTCGACTCGCTCTTGCGCATCGCATGGCGAATCACCTGCGCCCAGAACGGCCCGAAGTTGGGCCAGGTGAGCCATTCGGCCGCCCACTGGCTCTTGGCGTCGGACGTGAACGCGACGGTCATGCCAAGGCCATAGCGCCACCAGACGAGCACCGGATCGCCCGCCTCGCTGGCTAGAATGAACTCGCTGGTCGGCTTCGGCCGCGTCATGACATAACCGAGCAGGAACGGGGCGGATTCGAGCCCCAGGCCGGAGAGCACCTGCGTCGGACGTACCGTGAGCGGAACGAATGGCAGTTCGTTGATCGCCGACTTGCTGGCCTCGACCGTTTCCTTGGCGAAGATCTGCGGGACACTGTTCGGATCGTCGCAAAAGTAGTAGCGCCCGCCGCCGGTCTGGGCCAACTGTTCAAGTAACTCTTGATCGGCACCATCTCCCACCGCCACGCTGCTGAGCGTGATCCGGGCGGCCGCCATATCGCTGGCGATTCCTTCGAAATCGCCCGGCGTGCTGTGACCGTCCGTGAGCAGAATCACGTGCTTGAGTTTTGCCGACGCGCCGACCAGGGCTTCGTAGGCGTCGGATAGCCCGGGATAAATCGCCGTGCCGCCGCTGGCTTCGATCGTGCTGATCCGATCGATGATGTATCCCTTGTCCGAGGCGGAGTGCAGTTCGCTGATCCAGTAGCTGTCGCCATCGAAGGCGATGACGCCGAGCTGATCCTTGGGTCCTAACAGTTCGGCGGCGCCCTTGGCGGCATCTTTGGCGAGTTCGATCTTTTCGCCGCCCATCGAGCCCGACTTGTCGATCACCAGGACCATCGCCAGCGAGGGTTTTTCTTTCTCTTTCTCGAAGTTGCTGCGGACGGGCAGGATTTCCTCGAGCGTTGTTTTGTAGTAACCGCCCAGGCCGTAGGACTGGTCGCCGCCGATCATCACCAGCCCTCCGCCGAGGTCCTCGACATACGTGCGGATGATTTCCATCTGGGCCAGCGACATGGCCGTGGCGGGTACGTTCGAGAGCACGAGGCAATCGAACTTCTGCAATTCGGCGAGCGAGCGTGGGATGCCCTCGGCGGGGCGCACCTGCACCAGCATGTCCTGCTCTTCGAGCGCCCAGCGGAAATGATTTGTTTGTTCGATATCCGTGTCGACGACCAGGACGCTCGGCTTGCCCGCGGCATAGACCACGGCCGAAGCGGCATTGTTGTCAAGCAGCGTGTCCTTGAAATCGCGAATGCGGACGGCGTAGTCGGTCTGACTTTCGTCGTCGATCGACTGGCGGAAGCGGAAGCGGTTCTCGCCTGAGCGAATCTTGAGAGGTTCCTTGCCCTCACTCACCAGGATGTCGCCGCGATAGACGTCGATGAATCCCTCGTCGTCGTGGTTCGAAGAAACGACGACCTCGACATAGAACGGTTCGCCTTGTCGAACTTCGGCGGGCGCCGTGGCTTCGGCTACCTGCACCTCGGGCTCATCGCGCACGGGGAGTGGCACCACGCTCACGGGCACGCGGCGATTGGAAGCGGCTTGCAGCACGTCGCCCGACGTTTGCCGGCCGTCGGTGAGCAGCACGATCTGGGGGACATAACCCGGCGGAATTGCGGCGGTGGCCACTTCGACCGCCGCGGCCAGGTTCGTTCCGCGGCGCGCATCGTCCACAAGCTTGGGAAGCTCGTCGCGTTTCTCAGTCACCTTTGAAGGAGCGCTGGCCGCGTCCACGTAGGCGATGGTATTCGCGCCCGCGGCCTGGGATGCTTCGGCCAGGTAGGCATTCACTTGCTTCTCGGCTGTCTCGTCGATGCTCAATGATCGATCGACCACGAACACCACATATTGTCTTGTGGTTGGGTTCAAGAGCGCAAGACCCGCGATCGCGAGCACCAGCAGCACCACGACAACGGCGCGACACGCGAGCGACGCCAGCCGCTGCCAGCGCGGGAAATCGCTCAGGCTGCGCAGATAGTACCAGCCGAGCGGCGCAAGCAGCACCAGCAGCCACAGCATGTGAGGCCGCACGAGTTCCAGTGACCAGCTACCGGTCAAGGCAGGATCATTCATCCTACGATCCTCCGCTGGTAGAGCCACCATTCGGAGGCGATCAACAGCGCCGCGACGAGCGTCAGATAAAACCACAGCGACTGACCGCCAAGAATCGCGAGACTGCGGCCTTGTAGCGCTTCGAGCTCACCTCGCGGTCGGAGATCGCTTTCGGCCGGGTCCACCAGGTTGCAAGCGATGAGAATGTCGCTCTCAGTGTTGGTTTCGTCGCCAGTGCTTTTGGTCGAAGTCGGTGTGAGTTCCGCCTTGCCGACCGCCGCGCTTGCCGGTCGCACCGTCCACAGCCCCGTTTCCAAGAGCGGTCCCAACGTCACTTGTTCGCCGGTTCGCGCCAGCGGCGTAATCTGCTGCGAGGGACTGACTAGTTCCACCGCCTGCGTCGTAGACCGGATCGCGCCGTCAACGGCCTGCACTTCGACCGCTTCGTCCAAGGGCTCAACTGGCTCCGCATTCGCGACGAGCGATTTGTTGCCCACCGTCGAGACATCGACGGCCAGCATTTCGCCGGTTGCCATTGCCGGCCGAAGTTCACCAGAATTTCCCTGGAACCACTCGATCGTGTTCTTCATCAAAACAGGGAAAGCAATCCGCAGCGGCAGATCGCCCTGATCCAGGTTGCAGGCCAGCACGACCGCGTCGCCGCCCGGGCGCTCGAGCCGTGCAAACAGCGGGCCATCGAGCGGGTCTTGAATCAAGGGTTCTACTTCACCGGTGTACGACATCTGCCGCGCGCCGGGGAACAGCACGTTGTCGAGCCGCACGTGCTGCACCAGCGGCGATTCTTTATCGACCTTGGCAACGATCGGCTGGGAGAGCGGCTCGCCCAGCGTCCAGGCATCGGTCGCCGTTTGCGGATCGACGACGACGACGCGGCCCGAGGGGAGCTGGGCCGGTACGATCTTGTCCAGCACCAGAATGCCGCCCGGCGGCGCGACCGAGGGCGCTTCGCTGGTGATCTGCAAGTCCACCAGCGGAATCGATTCGAGCACACCCTTGAGAAACAAGTTCCCCTTGGTCACAAGTTGCACGCGCACCGGTTTGCGCTCGGGCAGGACGGCCAGGGCATGATTGTCCGTATCCAGCGCATCCGCGACATCGAGCCTGGCGTGCAGTTCTCCCCCCGTGGCGGAGGTGTGGTCAACGAATCGCGAGACCGTTTCGCCCGGCTTGAGGTCGAGTGGGAGGACGTCGACGAGTTCCTCACCCAACGTGAGTTCGACGCGACAATTCTTTTCCGAGTCGGAGAAGTTCGTCACATCGAGCAGCACCTGGTAACCGACTGCGTCGAGCAGGCTGCGGCGAACCTGGTAGCGCGTGATCGCGACGTTGTCCTGTTTGCTGCCAACGCCATAGAGCGTAATCCGCGGGTTTGCTGTCAACGCATCGAGGTTTGCGAAGCAGCCGTCGGTGATGACCAGGATTTCACCGTGCTCGTGATCCGCCAGCAAGCGTTCGGCGGCGGAGACCGCGGCGGCAACGTCCGTTGGTCCGTCGGTGGCGGGAATGCCGCCAATTGCGTCTAGCAGCGAACGCTGATGATCGGTCATGCCGATCACGACTTCCGGCCGACCGGCCGCCGAGAGCACGGCCATTCGGTCTTCGCTGCGGAGCGCCTGCACGAGCGACCCGGCCGCCTGCTTGGCCTCGTCCAGCCGGGTTGTCGCCTGGGTTTCCGCGGCGCGCATGCTGGCCGAGTTATCGACCACCAGCACGATCCGCCGAGCTTGTTCGCGTTGCCAGCTCCACAAGGGATCGACGAGCGCCGCGACGACCAGGGCCAGGAACGCGAATTGCAGCAGCAGCGACAGCAAATGCCGCAGCCGCTGCCACCAGGCGCGCGGCTTTTTCTCATCGAACAGTTGATCCCAGAAGAGCAGGGTGGGAACCTGTTGGCGGCGGAGGCGAATCTTCAGGATGTACAGCAGCAGGATCGGAAGCGCCAGCGCGAGCCACCACCAGCCGCTCGGATTGGCAAATTCCAGAAGGTTCATGGTCCGTTCGCTCTGCGATCCGCTGGCAAAATCTGGTAACTAAGTAGTCACTCCGGCGGTTCGCATCATCCGCAGGATCAGTTCGTCGAAGGGGAGGTCCGTCGTCGTCCGCGTGCAGCTCAGCGAGTACATCCGGCAGTAACTGTCGATGGACTCGAGGAATTCGGTGAACAGCTCCCGATACTGTCGCAGCTTGCGTTCGGTAATCGTGAGCTTGCGCAGATCGCCAGACTCGGCGTCTTCGAGCTCAATGTCGCCGAGCCAGGTAGGGTTCGCTTCGGCCGCGGTGTGCAGTTGAATTACGTGCGGCTCGAAGCGGCGGTAGCGCAGCATGTCGAGCCCGGCACGAAAGCCTTGCTGGTCGTACAGATCGCTGAGCACGATCACCAGTCCGCTGCGGCTGGCCCGATGCACGAGGCTCGTTGCCGCCGCTTGCAGTCGGGTGGTCGCGCCCGAGGGCTTCAGGTTTTCCAAAAACCGGAGCACGCTCAGGATGCGGTCCTTGCCACGCGTCAGCGGCAGCACCTCGGTCACGGCATCGCTGTAGGCGAATATGCTCACCCGATCCATATCCGCGAGCGCAATGTAGGCCAGCGCGGCGGCGACACGCCGGGCGTAGTCGAGCTTCTCGCCGCTGCCGTGACTCATGCTGCGCGAGACGTCGATCAGGAAGTAAACGTGCAGGTCCTCTTCTTCCTGGAACCGTTTGAGCAGCACGTCGCCGTAGCGTGCATAGATGTTCCAGTCGAGGTAGCGCAGGTCGTCGCCTGGCGAATACTCGCGATGGTCGGCGAACTCGATGCCGCCGCCGAGTTGCTTGGTGCGCCGCTGCGCGAGCAAGCGACCGCGAAATACCCGTCGCGATACCAGCGAAAGGTATTCGAGCCGTTTCAGAAACTCGGAGTCGAACAGGGCCATCCGCGAAAGCGCCTGGGGGGAGTTACGATGCTGTAATTAAGGCGATCCTTATGCCACCGCTTTCAGTTCGCCGGCATGATCGAGCACGTCTTCGACAATGGCGTCGGGCTTCACGTCTTCGGCCTGACCTTCGAAGTTCAACAGGATCCGATGCCGCAGGCAGGCGGGGGCCACGGAGCGAATATCCGCCCGGGCCACGTGATAGCGCCCATCGAGAATCGCCGTGATCTTGGCCGCCAGGATGACGGATTGGGCGCCGCGGGGACTGCTGCCAAAGCGCACGAATCTGCGCGCCATGGGACTGGCCGATGCATGCTCGGGATGCGTGGCCATCACCACGTTGATCGCGTAGCGTCGGACTTCATCGCTGATGGGGATTCGCCGGGCCAGCCGCCCCATCTCCAGCACGCGCATTGGCTCGAACAATTTGTTGGTCTCGGGGGAAAACGACTCGGTCGTGCGATCAAGAATCGTTTCGATCTCGTCCGAAGTCGGGAACGGCACCAGCAGCTTGAACAGAAAACGGTCGAGCTGAGCTTCGGGGAGCGGATAGGTGCCTTCCATCTCGAGTGGATTCTGTGTGGCGAGCACGAAGAACAGATCGTTCAGCCGATGCGAGACACCGGCCACGGTCACACTGCGTTCTTGCATCGCTTCCAGAAGAGCGGACTGCGTCTTCGGCGTGGCGCGATTGATTTCGTCTGCGAGGACGACGCTGGCGAAGACCGGTCCGCGTTCGAAGCGAAAGGTGCGAGCGCCGCTTTCGGCTTCGACGAGTACGTTCGTGCCAATCAAGTCGGCCGGCATCAGGTCGGGCGTGAACTGGATGCGCGAGAACGGCGCTTCGAGCACGCTGGCCAGCGTGCGGACGAGCAGCGTCTTGCCCAGGCCCGGCACGCCCTCAAGTAGCACGTGACCGCCGGCGACAAGTCCGATCAGCACGCCGTCGACGATCTCCTGCTGGCCGACGATGACCTTTCCGATCTCGGAGCGGAGGCGCTGGAAATCGGTGCGAAACTGATCGAGCGCAGCGCGCAACTCACGGTCGATGTCGGTCATGCGATCTACCTCTTGCTAGGCGTGAGCCACGGAGATTGCCGGAGACTTCTCTACGTTATCAAGTCGACGACCGGCGGTGTGTTAATATCTGGCACGTCAAACTTGTGCTAACAACTATTCTCGTGATTGGCAGCGCTCGCGCCGAGCACTGCGGTGATTGTCTGGAGTGCGGTCGATGGGGAGCAAATCGCCACCTCGAAGGTGCACGTTAGAGGCCTCTGCGTTCTGTCGCCATTCAAGGTTCTAAGGTCCGCAGGGGCCAATGTCAATTTTCGTTGCTCGCGAGTTTGAGTCTACCTATGCTTAACGGGAACATTTCTTCTCGGCTCAAGAGGATTCGGAACATGTGCCGCCAGGAACTGGACCAGTGCGCTCGCTTTGTGCGCACTCTTGTCCTTGTCGTTTCGCTGGGATTCAGTTTCGCGTCGGCAGGGCAATCTGCCCGTGCCCAGGATGAGAATCCAGCCAGCAAGGCCAGCTCGCAGGCCGTGGTAGACACAGCGGAAGAGAGTCCGGAAGTGGCCAAGGAACGAATCGCCGCCGAGCGGTTCCTGGAGCTGCTGAAGAAGCGCCCACGCCTGGGCACGGCGCTCGATAAGGTCTACGGCTATCACGTGGCTCGCGGCTCGCTCGATGAGTTCACCGCGTCGCTGCAAAAAGAAGCGGAAGCCAAGGGCGATGGCAATTTGTGGCTCGTATTGGGGATGGTCCAAATGCAGCGTGGTCACGACGCGCTCGCCGCCGCGTCGCTCGAGAAGGCCGAAGCGGCACTGCCCAAAGAGCCGCTGGCCAGCTACTACCTCGGCAAGACCCTCTTGATGGTGGGCGAAGTTGACCGCGCCGCCGAAGCTTATCGGCGGGCTATCGATCGCAAGCCGGCGCGGGCCGACCTCTTGGCGATCTTTCAGGACTTGGGGCGCATCTACCAGCGTACCGGTCGCAACAAGGAAGCACTGGAGGTCTGGCAGCAACTCGAGAAGCAGTTCCCCGGTGACTTGCAGGTCCGCGAACAGATCGCGGCGATTCTTGCCGAAGAAGGCGCGACGGCCGCGGCACTCGAACGCTACACAGCGCTGGCCAGCAGCGTGAAAGATCGCTTCCGCAAAGTGGAGCTGGCCGTTCGTGCCGCGCAGCTCAAGGCCCAGCTCGGCAATACCAAGGACGCACTGGCCGACTTCGAGAAGCAGCTCGCGCAGGTGAACCCCGAGAGCTGGCTGCATCGCGACATCCGCCGACGCATCGAGGAAGTATTCTGGTCCAGCGGCGACATTGACGGTCTCGTCACGTACTACACCGATTGGGTCAAGCGCAATCCGGACGACGTCGACGCCATGATGCGCACGGCGCGGATGCTTGCCGCGCAGCGCCGGGTGCCCGAGGCTGAGCAGTGGTTTCGCGATGCGATCAAGAAGTCTCCCACGACGCCCGAGCCGCGGCTGGCGCTGGTCGAGACGCTGGCCGGCGACGATCGCTATGCCGAGGCCGCCAAGGAAATGGAGCAGCTCGTCGAACTGCAGCCCGCTAATCCTGACTACCTTGTCCGTTGGGGCGAGTTGATCTATTCCGACGACAAACGGCCGCAGGAAGAACGCCGCCAGGAGGCGGGCGAAGTCTGGCGCCGGATGCTCGTTAAACGCGGCGACGACCCTGTCACAGTCTCGCGCGTGGCCGACCTGCTGCGCGCGAGCGGCAACACGGACGCCGCGATCGAACAGTACCAGGCGGCCATCAAGCTGGCGCCGAACGAACCGCAATACCGTGAATACCTGGGTGAGTTCCTGCACCAGCTGGACCGCAAGGACGAAGCCCTGGCCGCATGGCGCGAACTGGCGAGCGGAGAGCGCGAAACGCGTGACAACCTGGTTCGGTTGAGCGAAGTGCTCGGCACGTTCCACTTCAACGCCGAGGCGCTCGAAGCCATCGCCAAAGCCTGCGAGATGAAGCCCACTTTCGGGCATCGCACGCGGTATGCGGAGTTGTTGCGCGACGCGAAACGTTATGACGATTCGCTCAAGCAGCTCGATCTGGCCGAGCCCCTGGCCGAGGATCCCGAACTGCGCGAACTGTTAATGAGCGAGAGGATCAAGAACTATCAGGCGGCCGGTGAGCTTGAGACGCGGATCGAGGAAGCGCAGGCCGCTGTGGAAGGCGCGAAAGCGGACGATCCCACGGCCTGGAAGCTGCTCGCATTACTGCACGACGCGGATCGCAAGTTTGAAGCGGCCTGTGACGCGATCGATAAGGCCACGCAACTGGCGTCGAACGACGTCTCGATCTGGGAAGCCGCCGCCACGCTGCAGGAGCGAGCCGGCCGCTTTGGCGACGCGATCGACTCCTACCGCAAGCTCTCGACGCTCGATCGCCGCTACCTGAGTAGTTACCTGACGCAGATCGCGTCGCTTGAAATGCGAATCGGCAACGTCGAAGCGGCATTGGAAGCTGGCGAACAGCTCATCGCCTCGGCGCCCGGTAACTCCGAGCATTATCGGTTCTTCGCAGATCTCTGCTTCCGCACCGGTAACGGCACACGTGGCTTGGAAGTGCTTCGTCGCAACGTGCGCGGCAATCCCAACGATCCCGAGGCCGTCAGCTATCTGGCCCGGATGCTGTCCGAGGAGTTCGAAACGGACGAAGCGATCGAGCTCTATTGGCGGGCCTTCGAACTTGGCAAGGATCTTGATGAGCGGTCGACGGTAATTGCGCCGCTGACCGAACTCTATTTGCGCACGAATCGATTCGAGGCCCTGGTCGAGCGGCTGCAATCGATCGGCCGCGAACAGAACAAGCCGCGCGACGCCGCGCTCTGGACTGCCGCCGCGCACCAGGCCGCCGGCGACCTGGGGATGGCCAAGCAACTACTGGAAGGTCTGGCCCGCGAGGATACCCGCGATACGAAGCTCTTTGAACAACTCGTGGCGCTGTCGCGGGCCGAGTTTGATTTTCAAACGGCCGTGGAGTATCAGCGCAGGCTGGTGGCCGCGGCGCCGACGCCGGAGGCCGAGTATCTCTTGGGCAACTTGCTGCTGGAGCTCGGCGAGATCGACGAAGCCGAGGCGATGTGGCTCAAGCTTTCGCAGCGCGGCAACGATCGCAAAGCGCTCGACGCATCGATCGGGACACTGATTAACAAGGAACAATATGAGACAGCCGCCAAGGTGATTGACCGGGCAATGGCCTCGGCCCCGAGCAATTGGGAGCTACTAGGCCCGGCGATGATCGCTTATGTCAAGCTAAACCGGTACGAAGACGCAAAGCGGATTGCCGAGCGCGTACTGGCAATGAACGTCGAGCCGGGGGAGCCGACGGCGGAGACGCGTGAGAACATTAAGAAGCAGCAAGCTCGCGGCGGCAAGCAGCTCAACCAGTACGACCCCTATGAGTACCTGGGTCAGCCGACGCGGATGCAGCAAGTCGTGCCGCAACTCAAAGCGGTGTTCACCGGCAATGCGAATCAAATGCAGTACGGGGCAAATGCCTTGCGAGCGCAGTGTTTTCAGGACGTCTACCTGCTGGCCTCGCTCGTGCCGCTGCTGAGCGGTGGTGATAAATTCGATTCCAGCAAGTTCATCAGCGAGTATGTCGACGCGGCGCTCGCGTCGGGCGACGTGAAAAAGCTGTGGCAGGCCGTTTCTTATCTCATCTGGGAAGATCAGCGGGTGATGTATTCTCAGACGCCCAGCGAGCAGTACCAGAAGTGCCTGGATGCACTCGTTGGGCGAGACGAACCCTACGCGGCGACCTTGCAAATTCAGAAGATCGTCAATCAGCGCAACAGCGCCGCTCGAACCGCCAGCGGAGAGGCCCCGCCGCTCGACAAGGAGACGGTCGAACAGGTCAAGCGCCTGAACAGCATTGCGGCACGGCTGAACAAGCGAGGAAATCCGAACTACTACGACATCTGGCTGGCCGGCGAACTGGCTCGGGCCGGCGAGCAGGAAGAGGCCGACAAGCTGATCGATCGCTACGTCGAGCAGGCCAAGGGGAGCTCCAGCGGACCGATGGCCGCGATGCAGGCCGCCGCCATGCTGCTGTCGGGTAATTTTGGCGGCAAACCATCGGAGAACACGATCGAACGGGCAATGGCGCTGTTGCGTGGGTCGTTGAAAGAAATGGGGAGTAACACCTCGCAACTCGCGCAGCTCCGCGGCAACCTCGGGCAGCAGATTGCCATGCTGGCCGATACTCTTGTCGAGCGCGATCGGCTGGACGATGCGATCGCGTTGATCGACGAGGTTCTTAAGGTTCAAACGGTACAGAACTCGCAGTTGCGACCGTCCCAGCGGCAGCGAACGCCGAGTTCGCAGAACGCCCTGAGCTACAACGTGCAGGTCAATCGCCAGTACGTGCAGCGAAGCGTGATGTTTCCCCCGGTCACGCCGGCCTTTGGCGCGGACGCGATTCTGACCGTGCACGGCGTGTACTCGGCCGCCAAAGAGGACGAAGTCAAGCTGGCCAAGCTGATGACTCAGCTCGCAAGCTGGGCCGGCGAAAAGACGGAAGATCCAAACCTGCGCGCCGCGCGGATCCTGGCCAAAGCCTCGGTTCACTACTGGCTTGAGGATCGTGCGGCTACGGAAGAGACCCTGCGAGCGGCCGAGGACCTGCAGGTCGATCCGCAGGACATCGCCCTGATGCGTTCGCGATTGCTGTACGAGTCGGGCAAGGTTGAAGAGGCACTCAAGCTGATCGAATCGCTTAAGCCGACCAACCAGCAGATGATGGTTGACCGCGAGCTGACGATCCTGCAACTCGTGCTTCAGCAGGGCGATTTGGAGCGAGCCAAATCGAGCGCCCAGCGATTGTTCGCGTTGCGGCTTGATGCGAACACGGAATTCAAGCTCGCGGATCTCATGTACCAACTCGGCATGCGCGAGCTGGGCGAGCGCATGATGGGACGTATCCGGCGGCGGGCCGGAGGCCAGCAGAATACGCTCAACCAGTTGATGAACCGTTATGTCGAGGCCGGCGACAATAAGGCCGCGGCCGAGATCGCCCGGCAGATCGTTCGCCGCACCACGCCCCGCGGCTCGTCGAATCACTACACGTCAGAGAACGTCCAGCACGAACAGGCCGTTCAGGTCCTGGCCCGGGCCGGTGAGCTCAACGAACTGATCAAGCACTATGAAGGGCTTGTCGAGCGCTCTCCCAAGAGTACCAAGCTGATCGATCAACTGTGCGCTTTCTACGATGCGGCCGGCCGCCGCTCTGACGCAGATAAACTGCGGATCAAGTCGGCCGAGAACGCGCCGGACGATCCGCGAGCCCTGTACGCCGCTGGACAACAACTGGCCCGCTTGCAAAAGCATAAGGAAGCTGCGGAGAAGTATATCGCCGCGGTCACCAAGTCGCCCGAGCTCCTCAATAACAATTACTACGAGATGCGCGACACGTTCACCAATGCCAAGGCCTGGGGCCAATTGGCGGACAAGATTTCTGAAAGCGGGATCAAGAAGTTCACGCAGAGCTATCGCCTGAGCGAACTCTGCAACGAGCTCGGACAACAAAAGGAACCCGAGGCGCTGAACCGGCTGCTCTATGCGGCGATGTCGGAGCTCAGTTGGAACGAGTTGACACAGATGATGTATTCCCTGGGTTCGCTCAAGTTCAAGCCCGAGGCCAAGCTGGTGGCGCTGGTGGCCGAGAAGCTGACCGATCCCAAGGCCAACTTCGATCAGTTCGTGAACAACGCCTTCGTCTGGTCGCGGAGTCAGGACGGCCAGACCAGCGGCACGATCAACGGCATCACGTCGATCGTGATGAGCGATCCCGAACTGGTGCAGAAAGTATCGACCGCGATGCAGGCCCGGCTGGAAAAATCAAAAGACGATCTGTTCCCGCGAGCGTTGTTGTGCATGTTGCTCGTCAGGCAGGAGAAGTTCGACGAGATGGAGGTGCTGTTGCAGCCGATTCTCGACAAGAAGGAGAAACAGCACCAGGATGCGCAGGCCGTCTGGTCGCTGGCTTCCATGCTCGCCCACGAATCCAAGCAGCCGGAGCGGGCGGCAAAGATCCTGGAAGCCACCGGTGCGGAGGTCTTCAAGATCAACGAGAGTTCCGACTTCCAGTACACGGCGATGTCGCTGCTGGCGTTCTCCTATGAGAAGGCAAACCGACCGTCGGACGCGCATCGTATCCTGATCGAGGAGCTCAAGAAGATTTCTCCCGTCGATGAGCGTTACGCGAACAATCCCGGCTATGCCGAGTACCGCTACTTGAGTTCGCTCGTCGGACTCTCCGAGCGGTTTCTGAAGATGGGCTATCCGGCCGAGGCGTTCATTGCTCACCGCAAGGCGTTTGCCGACGAAAGTATCCAGCAGCGGGCAATGCAATGGGGCGGCAACAATTATGCCCAGCAGAAGGATACGCTCGCCAAGCAGATCGCCAGCCGCAGGAACATCGAGGCGATGACCAAGATTATCACGAGCACCCTCAACCAAGCCGCGCCAGAGGCCAGCAACGATTCGGCGAAGACCGAAGTTAAGGATGAATCGATTGCCACGATCAGTCAATTCTTGAGTGAGCCAATGATTGCCCGCAACTCGCTGCTCGATACACGCATCAGCATGCCGCTGGAAGAATTCATCGAAGGAGTGGCCAAGGAAGATCGCCTGAAAAAGGAGATTGCCGGCAAGCTCCAGGAGACGCCACTGCCCGATGCTGCCGCGTCGGTTCCGCTCAAGCAGCTTGTCACGCGGCTGTTGGTGAGTGACGCTGTGGGCGAGACGGTCGAAGTCGAGGCGACCAGCAAGGCGATCATCGCCTGGGCCGCCGCGCACGCCCCGCCGGAAGCTCAGGAGCCGGACAAGTCACCTCCCGCTGAAGTGAAGGACAAACCGGCCGACGCAACCAAGCCGGCCGCCGCTGTGGCGGACAGAAAAGAGCCGCAAGTTCTCAGCGATGAGTTGTTGCTGGCAATGGCTGCTTTGCGGATGCCGGAGAAGTCGGTCGATCAACAGGAAGTTGTCAAGCTACTGGATCGCGCGATTGTGGCGGCCCAAGCAGAGAAAGAGGCCGCGCTGGTCAGCAGCTTGCGGTGCCAGGTGGCGCGTCGGGTCGCCTCCCGCGAACCGGAGCGTGCTCGCAAGATGTTACAAGAGGCGCTCGACGAGCTCCTGCCCCCGGCCAAGCAGCAAGCAAGCCTTGGCACCGCGAAGGAGAAAAACTGATGTCGCTCGATCCATTCTCTCGCGGAATTGCGTTGTCAGCTCGCCGAGGCGCGGCAACACTGGCGATCGTCGCGGGTTTGTCCGCGCCGGCGCTGGCACAGGTTGCGTTACAGGCTCGTCCGGCCACGACGTTCAACGCGTTCAGCGCGCGCGGCGCTGCCAAGCCGGAAGACAACAGTCACGCGGAGCGCTGCCTGGCGGCGATCGATCTGGCGATGCTCGCGGCCGAAAGCGGGATCATGGACGTCTCGGTCGAAGCGATGCGCCGGGCCACGATGAAGGGTCCGCCGGTGGCCAACATGCAGCTTGGCGGCCTGCTTGGCGCGAAGCCTGCGCAGCAACAGGGGATCACCTTTAACCTTCGCAGCAGGCAGTCCGCTCCGGCAGCCTCGGCCCAGGCCAGGCTTGCCGCGCGACTGCTCGAGTTGCACGAAGTCTGGAAGAAGAAAGCAGCCGATCCGACCGCGGCCTACGAGGCGTTCAAATCGCTGGTCTTTCCGCCGGAACGTCCCAGCGAAGCGTTCGCCTACGCGTCTCGCCTGCCAGCGGATCGCCGGCGCACCAACTATTCACGCACTCAGTACGATGCCGAGGCGCCGCAGCCTGAGTCCTGCGCTGCGGCTGCGCTTGTCGAGTGGGCACGCTTGGCCGGCAAGGAAAGCGACCTGCTCACCGTAGCCAAGGGCCGCGAAGCGATGCCCGGCGCGATGGCCGTGTCGCTGCTTGTTGAGGTGTTACTGGCTCAGCAAGAATCTCATCCCATCGATGAAGCTCGTGCATTATGCGTGCCGCTCACCGCCCAGTCCAAGTTGCTTGTTTCCGGTCCCGAGGCAGCCCTGCTGTTTGGCCACGCATGGAAGTTGCTCGAGCGTCTGCCGGCCGATGCGCCCGAACGAAAACAAGTACTCGATTCAATTGGTGAGTCGTTGTCTAAGGACCCGAATTGGGCGGCGAATGAGTGGCTGACGTTTCTGGTGGCACGCGGCCTGCGCGATGCGATCGACTCCGGCGACCAGGAGCAGTTTCGCAAGTACGCACGCATTTCGAATGGCCAATTCGACAGTCAGCGCGCAGGCAATGCGGACTACGTCGCCTCGCAAGAGGCCGCGATGTATGGCTGGGCCGCTCGTCGGGCTTTCGCCTCGGGGCAACTCCCCCTGGCCGCCGATTGTCTGCGCTTGCAGCACAGCTTGCCTGTCAGTCAGACCTATCTGCAATCGCAATCGGAAGCGATTCTCGATCCGCTGCAGCCCGTGGTGCAGGCTTTGCTCACGCTGGATCGCGGCGAGCGGTACAACATCCTGAAGAGCCTCGTTTGGAAGATGCCGAACCTGGGGATGACGCGCTGCTCGCGGCTGAACAGCAACGAACAGGTTCCGCAAGTGTTCGGCACCGCCGGGGTCGAAGTTCCCTGGCGGGCCATCTCGGCCGAGAACGCCCGCAGCGCGAGCCTGCTGGAGTGGACGATGCGTGACGCGATCGCGCTGGGGAAGCAGAAGGAGAGCGAAGACGAAATCAAGCGACTGGAGGAGGCCGGCAGCGACGATGCACGCATTGCAAGAGCAGTGTACCGACTGGCCCAGGATCAACCGCTCGACATAGCGGCGTTGCTGCAAGACACGAAGGACGAGGGGCCCCAGTTGCTAACCCTGCTGGGCGAGGGCAACCAGGTCCTGCCGCTTGACCTGGAAATCGTCGAGCAGGCCCTGGCGCAGCCCGCTCATCGTGAGGCCGCTCTTAAGTTCCTGGATCACCTGCTGGACTCTGCGATTGGCCAGACTCAGGAAGTGTACGTCTCGCTCGTGAGGGCGATCAAACTCCGCGAGCGCGAACAGCCCTTCGAGGTGACGCACGCCCAGCTTGCCCACTGGATCGTCGCGGACGACATCAAGGAAGCCGACTACACGCTCGGCAATGTCGCAAACACGCTGTGGGTGAAGCGGGACGACAAGACGTGGGGACACCAGGTTGGCACCAACTTCTCCACGCTGATGTTCCGCTATCCGCTCACCGGCAGCTATACGGTCAGCTTCCGCGTGCACGAAGGGAAGTACGCTGTTGGCGCTGCATCCATCGCGGGGCGAATGATCGAATTTCTCCAGCATCGCAACCGCTTGCAGTTTTGGGGTCTGGGACATCGCAACTTGACCTCGCTCTCCACCACCGAATTGCAGGCCGACACGTACAACACGATCCGCCTGGAGCGCAAGCCGGGGACGCTCACCGTCCACGTAAACGATAAGTTCAACAAACAACTCGAGGTGTCGGATGCGGACTTCCCGTTCTTCGGGCTTGCTTCGTACCACTACCGCGAAAGCTCATTCGATTCGTTGACCATTGCGGGCGACGTGACAATCCCGCGCAGCGTGGAGATGCTCGCACCGGGGCTCCTGGGTTGGAGCGCGCGGTTCAAGGCCGAAACACTACCAGGACTCGCAATCCTGCCTGAGAGCAAGCTGCCAGAGGAAGACGAACGGCTCGATTGGCGACTGACGGACGGGGTGCTGGAAAGCGTCAAGCGCGAAGAGCCACCACAGAGCGATTCCTCCGCGAGCAATCGCAAGTACGAACGCACGCGCAAGGAATCGGTGATACAGTACCTGCGGCCGCTCGCCTCGGGCGAAGAGATTTCGCTCGAATTTTTCCACGAGCCGCGTAAGTTTTCACTCGCTCCGGCGCTGGGCAGAATCGCGATCCTGCTCGATGGCGAGAAGATCGGTCTGCACTGGATTACAGCCGATCCGGCCGGCGTTACCACCGGCGTGGACGACGCCAACCGCGCATTGGATCCGGCCGCCCAGCAACCCGAGTCGGTCGCGCTGAAGTCCGGAAATTGGAACAAGCTCAGTCTGAAACTCGAAGGCGAGGAGGCCGTGCTCTCGCTCAACGATCAGGTTGTCTATCGCCGCCTGTGGGAGCCGGAGGCTGGCCGGCTGTTCGGGCTGTTTCACGATCCGTCGCAGTACGAAGTGCGGGTGCGTGGCATCCGGCTGACGGGTCCTTGGCCCGAGAAGCTGCCGGCCGACCTGTTTGAGTTAAAACCGGCGGCTGAGGTGACTTCGGCGCCCCGACCTTGAGAAGTCGTCTGTCAGGCAAATTGAGTCCGATCGCCCGCAAATTTTAAATGTCGAGTGCGCTCACACTTTTCCTTGCGATCCGCTAAGCTGTAGGTGCACTCACCCCCCGTAATAAGTCAGGAGCTGCTGCGATGCTCGAGCAATTGCAAACCCGGCTGCGACCCGTGCAGATGCGTCAACGTTGGGATCGCGCACTTCGCTGGGGAACGATTGGTCTGCTGACGGGTGCGGTGCTGGGTTCGGCATGGATCCTGGCGGCTTGGCTAGACGCTGCGGTGGCGCCGGCCTTTGCGTGGGTGTTGCTTGCAGCCAGTGTCGTAGTCAGTTCGATGGCCGGCGCACTGTGGCCCACGAGTTGGAATTCGTCGGCCCGGCTGGTCGATGGCGTATACGGACTGAAGGACCGGACGCTGACGGCGCTCGACTTTGCTGCTCGTCGCACGGCTGATCCGCTTCATCAATTGCAGATGAGCGATGCGCTGGAGCACCTCACTTCGGTTGAGCCGCAGCGCGTGGTACCGTGGCGCCGTCCGCGGCTGGTGCCGGTGGCGATCGCCGCAGTATGCGGCATGGCGGCGCTGGGCTTTTTGCCCATTGCGCCGGAGAGTTCGCAGGCCAACATTCCTGCCGGACCGCTGGAAGTGGTCCTCGATCAGGCCGCGGTTCTGGAAGAGACCATGCTCGAAGAGCTCAAGGAGCTGGCCAAGGAGACAGACGATCAGGAGCTCAAGGACCTGGCCGAGGAAATGGAAAAGGCCATCAGCGAGCTGAAGGATCCGAATGTCGATCAGCGTGACGCGCTGGCCAAGCTTTCGGAGATGCAGGCTTCGGTAGCCGAAGCGGTCAAAGCGCTTGACGTGGCGGAAGTCGATGCTCAACTCCAACAGCTTGCCACGGCGCTCGAGGTGTCCGCAGCGACCGAAGCCGCCAGCCAGGCCCTCAAGGCAAACGAGCACGACAAGGCTGCCGAGGAACTCGAGAAGATCGACGCCTCGACCCTGAGCAAGAAGGAGAAAGACGCGCTGGCTTCCAACCTGGCGAAGCTGGCCAGCGAACTAGGCAAGGGCAAGAAAAGCCAGCTTGGCGAAGCCGTCGAGGAAATGCTCGACGGATTGTCCAGCGAAAACGAATCCAAGGCTAAAGATGGCATATGCAAAGCTGCTGGCATCTGCCGCAAGCAGGGCACGAAGAAGAAGGTCAGCGAATGCCTCGCCTGCCAGCTAAATCGACTGGCCGAGTGCAAAGGCTGTTGCCAGGGGCAATGCAATAATCCCGGCTCGTCCGTGGCCAAGAGCAAGAATCCCAGCAATAACGCCGGCCGCGGCATTTCCAATCAGCCGTACGGCGAAGAAAAGACCAAGCTCGACGGCAAACGCCGTGAAGAGAACCTGACCGGCACACCGGGGGATGGTCCCAGCGAACGCGAAACTCTGGCCACGGCCGAAGCCCGCCAGGACGCGGCCCGCAGTTATCGCGAGCGTTACGTCGAGTATCGCAAGCAGATGGAAGAGGTGCTTGACAGCGAGCCGTTGCCGCTGGGACATCGCGAAACAGTCCGCAAGTACTTCGAAGCTATCCGACCTAACGCGGCTGAAAGCGAAGAGGTCGATCAGCCCGCTGCGGAAGCACCGGCCGAGTCGACCGAGTAAGTTCGGCAACAGCCATCCGTCATCGCCTTCTCATGCGAGACTCCGCGACTGCTGCAAGCTAGCATTGCGCAGCTTTCACGCGCGGGTCTGTTCGCGCACGGTGCGCCCACCCGCTTGAGTGGCTTTCTTCGAAGCCGGGCCAGTTGCCCGGTCGATATAACCCACAAGCGACCGCGCGCCTGGCGGGTCGGTTGCGAGTTTATCACTCGAGAGCTGTTGTCATGCGCGTCGTCAGTTGTACTCCCGCCGGTCGCCGGCGCTACCTGGAAGCACTCGTGCCGCACCTTCTGGCTCAGCGGCACGTCATCGACGAGCACCACTGGTGGCTCAACACGCTCGACCCAGTAGACGTGCGGTACGTCGAGGAGATTACGGCCCGCTATCCTGATTTTTTCCGCATCTGCCGCAAGCCGCCCGAGAAGCGCTACAACATCGGCCAGAACATCTGGCGGTTCTTCGCTGAGTATGTCGAGCCGAACACGCTTTACATCCGCTTCGACGATGACATCGTGTACATGGCCCACGATGCCGTGGAGAATCTTGTGCGTTTTCGACTGGCGAATCGTCAGGCTCCGATCGTGCTGGCGAACATTGTGAACAACGGCGTCTGTGCGCACTTCCTGCAGCAGGCGGGGCTGATTCCCGCGAGCTGGGGCGAGGTCGAGAATTTCGCACTCGACGGCAACGGCTGGGCCTGCCCCGAGTTCGCCTGCAAGCTGCACGAGCTGTTCCTCGCCGAGATCGAGGCCGGCCAAACTGACCGCTGGAAGCTGCCATCGCTCCCCTTGAATGGTTTGCGCCGCTTCTCCGTGAACGTGATTTCCTGGCTAGGCGATGATCTTTGCGAGGTGCCGGAAGTGCGGCACGCGATCGTCGACGAAGAGCTGTTCCTCACCGTCGATCTGCCTCGCAAGCTGGCCCGGCCGAATGCTGGCTGCGGTGACGCGCTGTTTGCGCATCTCGCATTCTTCACCCAGCGGCCGTATCTCGAATGGACGTGGCCGCAACTGATCACACATTACCAGCGAATCGCTCAAGCCTTGCCGCTCGAACATTCCTGGCAAGAGCCGACGATCAAACTGCTCAAGCACACCGCCTGGCGCTATGGACGGCCTGTGCGCAAGCTGCGGCAGAGCATGGAAAAGCGTCGCATTCGCAAGGCTGCGTAGCCAGTTGCTGCTCTAGCAGTCGACTGCTGCCAGGGCTGCGGCCGAACGATCTTTATGCGGTTGCATCGACTTGGTCACCTTGTCAAAGTCGCCGCGCAGCGCCTTGAGCGCATATCGCTCGCGCTCGATTTCAGCCTGGGTGCGAATACCCAGGCGGCGAAATACCGGCAGGGGAGGACACCAGCCCTGAAGCGCGTGCTGTAGCAGAAATCCGGCGACCACTGCCGGCAGGGCAAAGAATCTCCGATCGACCGTCGCTCCGAGCACCATGCCGGCTAGTGCGATGGTAGCAGCATTGGCTTCCAGGGTTCGCTCGATATCCCATTCGTGGTTGAGTTCGTTCAGCCGAGACTCGATTGCGGCCGGGTCGGCACAGCAGCTAGCGACACGCTCGCGAGTTTCATTAGCAATCTGCTCGTCGATCTGCGCATTGGTTTGACGGGGCACTCGTTCAACAGTGGAAGGTAGCATCTCGAGTCTCCTTGAAGTAAAAAATTTCGTGTCACTTCGGCCGCCGGTCCAGCCGCTTGCGGGCCTCCGCCAAGTCCGCGATCACTAGCTTCCGCAACTCGCCGCGCCGTGCCCGATCGGGGGCTCGCAGAACCGCCGAGGGGTGCCAAGTGGCCATGATCCAGGCGGCAGAGACCTCCGAGTTTTCCAGCAGATCGCCGTGCTGCCTGGTGAGTCGGAACTTGTTTCCGAGCAGACTCTGGGCCGCTGTCGCGCCCAGGCAGACCACGCCGGCCGGTTGGACGCTTTCCAGTTCGGCCTCCAGCCAGGGGCGGCAGGCAGTCACCTCGCGCGCCGTCGGTTTGGCGTGAAGTCGCCGCTTGCCTCGCTGCTGCCACTTGAAGTGTTTGACGGCGTTCGTGACGTAAATGTCGTCACGACCGATGCCGGCTTCTGACAGCAGTTCGTCGAGCAGCCTGCCCGCCGGCCCGACAAAAGGTTTGCCGGCCAGGTCCTCTTGATCGCCAGGCTGCTCACCTACCAGAACCAGGCGCGCGCCTCGAGAGCCTGCGCCGAAGACGGTTTGTGTTGCCGGGCGAAAGAGCGGGCAGCCTTCGCAGTGGGTTGCGGCAGCGCGCAACCGCCCGAGACTGCGGCTGGCCGGCACAAATGGTGCGGCGGTCATCGCGGCATTCGGCTTGGATTTGGCAATTCTTCGAATCATCTGCGAAGAGTTCTGAAGCGGTTCAAAAAAACTGCCAGGATGGCGCCTCGTTCCCAGCAGTGCAAGTGTTGCACCGAGGATGAGTGCTGCGGCCAGAGCGACCCGGCTGTTTGTTTACGCTCCAGCGCGTCAACTTCCCGACCGATCAGCGGGGCTGGATGAGCGCTGCGGGTTCGACGTGAAAATCGCGGGTGTACCGGGGGTTCTGCGGAAGTACTCACCGCAGAAGGATTGTGCAATCCGGCGATCAACATCGTGGCACGCCGCTTGCGGATCAGAGATGTTCTCCACTCCGGTGGAGCCGTTTCGCCAACACCCGTTCATTCTGAGGAGAATCGAGTTATGCGTTTCCACAATGGCTTGCGGGGGGTCCTGACTTCGGGGCTCATCACCACGGCCGCGGTCTTCGCTGTCGCCCAACAACAGCCGGTCGATCGCGATGCGCCGTCGGCGGACCAGCCACAGCGCACCGAGCGTCGCGCGGACGACGACGCTCGGCCAACAGGCGACGTTCGTCGCAGCGGCTCGCACGAGGCACAGCTTACGGATTACTTCGTCGACCAGTTGATGCTGGCCAACGAAAGTGAGATCGAGCTCAGTCAGATCGCCGCCCAAAAGACTGAAAACCAGGAAGTGAAGCAGTTCGCTCAAAAGCTGATCCAGGATCATCAGCAGCTGGACGAGAAACTGAAGCAACTCGCACCGGAAGCGGCGGCCCGCTTCGCAGAACGTGGCCGACGCGTCGGCGGACGGTTGGCCGATCGAGTGGCTGATCGACGGGACGCGGATCGCCCGGCGAATCGCCCCGCCGCGGATCGCCCTGCGAACGACCGCTCGGCGCAGATTCGCACGGGCGCACGTGACGCAGGCGCACAAGACGCGTTAACGAAGCTCTGCATGATCAAGCACGAGGCCTCCGAGAATCATCGCCAGATTTCGAAGCAGATGCTCGAGAAGTATCAAGGTCAGGACTTCAACATGGCATTCCTCGGCATGCAGATCGGCCAGCACACCTGGCTGCTTTCGGAGTTGAAAGCGCTCGACGGTGTCGGCACTCCTGAATTTCAAGAGGTAGTCGTTCAGGCCCGTCAGAACGTGGAGCAGCACTTGCAACAGGCCAAGGAGCTTTCGAAGAAGTTCGAGGACGACCGCCGCGCCCCGCGCGACAGTTAGTCCGACTCTTCCTCGTTGCTTCGGATAACTATGTCGCCCCACTTGGCCGGCACTTGCACTTAAGCGACCGGCCGGGTGGGGCGATCGTGTACAATCGTCCCGCCGTTGTCGAACGCCAAAAACTCAAAGGGGAAGCCGCCACGTGCTCACCGAACGCGAGAAGATGCTCGCCGGCGAACTTTACGACCCTCTCGATAAAGCCCTCTCGCTCGAGCGAATACGGGCGCGTGATTTATGCCAGGCGCTGAATGCCACCGCGGAAAGCGAATCCGACCGCCGGCGGCAGATTCTTCTGGAACTGTTCGGCCGTGGGGGCGATTCGGTCTGGATGCAGCCCCCATTCTACTGCGACTACGGCACGAACATCCGGCTCGGGCGGCGCGTGTTCTTCAATTTCAATTGCGTCGTCCTCGACGTTTGCCAGGTGACGATCGGCGATTTCACCCTACTCGGGCCCGCCGTGCAGATTTACACGGCTACCCATCCGCTTGACCATGAGCTTCGCCGCACGCAGGAGTTCGGCCAGCCGGTCGAGATCGGGGCGGATGTGTGGATTGGTGGCGCCGCGGTCATCTGTCCCGGAGTGTCGATTGGCTCGCGATCAGTAATCGGGGCCGGCAGCGTGGTCACCCGGAACGTACCGGCTGGCGTGTTCGCTGCTGGCAATCCCTGTCGGGTGATCCGTTCGCTGGAGGTACTGGAGTTCGGTTCCCGGTCGGAGTGACTCCTGCTTCGACTTCCGTCTATACTCGCGAGTATGGGCGAGACAGGGTTACCGGTAACCGTTCCCGAATCCAGGCCGCGTGCAGCGCCGATCGCCCGGTATGTGGCGTGGACGGCAGTTTTAAGTCTGGCCGTGCTGGCGACCGTCGAGGCCCGGCAGTATGACGCGCTGGCCGCGCTTTCTGCAATTCCGCCCTGGAGCTGGTGGATCGGCGCATCCGCAATTGTCGTGGTCGCACTGGTTCGCTGTTCGCTTCGAACTCGATTGGCCGTCGTTGCCATCCTGCTGATGATCGGCGCGAACTGGGTAGAACAGTTTTCCAGCATCGCCAGGTCCACGCTCGACTTCGCCTCTGCGGATCAATCTCGGCCCTGGCTGCGAGTAGTCAGCCTGAACTGTTCAGCCGGATCGAGGCGGGCGGCCGAGGAAGTTGCCTCCTTCAACCCCGACGTCGTACTCCTGCAAGAGTCTCCCGGCCGGGACGTGCTGGCAGAACTCGCGACGAAGTTGTTTGGCGCGCAGGCCAGCGTTCTAGTGACGGGCGACTGCAGTATCCTTGCGCGCGGCAAGCTGCAGTTTATCAGCGAATCGCGAAACCATTTGCATGCCACGCTTGATCGTGCCAATGGTCGCACCGTGCACGTGGTGTGCGTACGACTGCTGCCGCCAGTCGTGCGATACGATCTCTGGGCTTCGAGCTGTTGGCGCGAGTATCGAGCAGCCCGCGAGAAACGTCGTGCCGAAGCTCGAGAGATTGCTCGCAAGCTGAGCGAAGTACCTGTTGGCGAACTCATCTTGCTTGGGGGTGATTGCAACGCGCCGGCTGGCGATGGAGCCCTCCAAGTATGGGCACCAAGAGTTCAGGACGCCTTTTGCTCCGCTGGCAGAGGCTGGGGTGCGACCGTGCTGAACCGAATGCCCGTCCATCGTTTCGACCAGGTATGGGCCACGGCCATGCTCGCGCCGCAACGGGTAACCGCCGTGAAGAGCAGCTACTCCGACCACCGGATGGTCGTCGCAGATTTCGTCACTCCCGCCGACGGGCCCGAGCCGAATCGTGAGGGTTAGGTCGCTGCTTGAGCCGCCGGCGTCGGCTGCGTCATCGAGAGCACTGAAGCGATGGCTGCCGCGCTTGCAGCGGATTCCCTGGGTTCGCTGAACTCGCCGGCGCTTCTATCGGCGGCTGCCTTGGCGGCAGCGCAGCTAGTCGGGCTGGGAAGCTCTGTCCAGTTGATGTCCACGCGCGTGTGCAACCGCGAGGCAATCTCGGTGTAATCGTCGCGGCCGGCGATCAATCGTTCGGCCACATGCGGCAGCGAAAGTTCCTGCTGCTCGTAGCACAGCAAAAGATCGATCTCCTGGGACGGGATGATCGTCGGCGCGGGTTCGAGCCGTCTGCGGAGTGCCTCCACGAGCGGCTGACTCACCTCACCGTCCGGCACGAGAGCCAGCATTCGCTGCGAGCCGCCGCAATCGACGGTCGTCGGCCGGGCCAAATCCTGGCAAGCCCTCAATCGCGTGGTCTTGGTCTCGTCGTTCGCGTCCTGTCCTAGCACAGCTTCGGCAAGCGCGATGTCTTTGAGTGCGGCAAGAACCTGGGAGCGGGCTTCGGCTTTGAGCGCGGCGAGCAGTCCCGCACGCAGGGCGTCGGCTTTCTGGCAGACGTGCCGCAACCCGCCGTGCGGCGTCAGGTACTGCGCTTCAATCCGCTGGTCGATGTTTCGCGCAAGCTCGGGAAACCTGCTTTGCAGTTGCTCGGCAAGCGAGTCTTCAACTTCATCCAGAATGTTCGCGGCCGGCGGTGCTTCCTCGTCGTCCCAGGGGAAGTCCGCGTCGAAAGCTGCCGCCGACTGCCCCAGCTCGCGCTGTAAATCCTTTATCTGGTCGCCCGCGGCGGTGACGCTCGCAATCAGCGTGCGTACGATCTTGGTCACGCAGCGGAGGGTGAACTCCTGCAATCTCAGGCGAAGCAACAGCAACAGCATTGCGTCGATATCCGAGGCGTGCTTCTGCTCCGCGCGACGCATGCCGAACATTCCGCGCTTGGCCGGTTGGGTGGCCACGGCCCGCAGTCGTTGTTCCAGCGCGGACACGTTCTGTTGCGTCTCTTTGACGATCTCGGCGGCCTCGGCATCAAGCTGCTTGAGAAAGCCCGCGTACCAGTCTCGACATGTGGCGGCCCAGCCGACGCGTGCCTGAGGATCGTCGACCTGCCGGAGGATCCAATCCTTGATCGCTTCGCCATAGGGAGTTGCCAGTTGCTTCAGCCCGCGTTCAATCGTGACATGTGCAGGCGGTAGCGGAATCTTGAGCCCGTCAGCGCCGACTGCCGGCGGTTCGACCACTTCGCGAATTCCTTGCAGCATCGGCAGCGTGTGCTCGGCGGGCGAGAGCCGCGGATCGAGCTTACTCTGCAATCGGGCGAGGATTGTTTCCGCATCGCTGCCCAGTTCTTTGTCCAACAGTGCGCCGACTCCTGTGCGCAAGGCGGTCAGGTCCAGGGCCAACGATGCGGCATGCTGTTCGCCGCTTGTAAGGCCTTTTGCCGGGGCAAATAGCGCAGGTGGCGCGCCGCGTTGCCGTCGCTGCTGATTGGCCCCCCGCCAGTGATCGAGCACTCCCTGGCAGAGCAGCTCCGCCGCCAGTCGTGGCAGCGACGTCTGTAAAGTGCCGATCGAGGCAGTCGCGAATCCGCGCAGCGAAACCTCGGCGCTTTGGGCCGAGGTGCTCGCGCGGCATCCATCGAGGATCGCGGCGGCCGGAGTCGCAGCGCTCAGGTACAAGTACGACGCCAGCTTTTCGGTGGCTTCTTCGTAATCGGCGTCGCTCAGTTCCGTGCCCAGGGGTACGAAGTAGACATTCGGCAGGTCTCCCCCAGTTTCTGGCGCGGGCAGTCCACCCGGCCCAGGCTGGTAGCCGGCCTCGCGGTAGTGCTGCAGTTCTTTGAGGCACGCGTAGGCATTAGCCGTGGCCAGTTCGGCGGCCGAAGTGTTGCGGTCGGTCGAATGCGTGAGCACGGCGCTCACGCCGTCGTCGGGGCAGCCCAGGTCCGCCAGGATCCTCCGCGCGGCGTAGGCCAGGTCGAGCACCATGCCGCCGCCGGTTCCACCCGAAAGCGAAGCCACGACGAACACGCGCGGCCGCGTGGCATCAAACTCGCAGTGTGCGGCCTTGCTCGAAGCGGCGACTGACTCCGGAGAGATCATCGTCGTGAGTGCTGCCCGAATCTTATCGAGGACCTGGGGAGCATGATCGACGAGCGCCAGGCGGCCCAGTGGCCGGCGTCCTTCGGTCTGCAAAGAGCGCGGGATGTTGTACAGCCAGCGGCGGCTGAGCCAGCCCAGGATATTGCGGCTGTCGGTCGTATAGTCGTGCGCGCCGCGCAGCGGCAGCGACAGCGTTTCGCGATCCGCCAGCGAAGTGGCCCGGTCCCCCTCGGTCATCTGATAGAGGAACCGGGCGTCGGTGTCCAAGAGCAGCATCGGCATCGCGGGGAGACTCGCCGCCGGACCAAAGCGATCGGCCAGCCGGCGGCGCAAGCGGCGCAGCGCCCGGCCTGCCGTTCCGCCGATACCCACGAACAGCGTGGGACGCAGCGCAGTCGCAACGTCCGTGAGGTCGAGCGGTCCCAACTCGGCGATCGGCTCGAAGAGTTTCTTATGGGCAAGCGCCGCCGCGCAGCGCGATTCGCTGAGCGGCGTCGATTTACGCTCCTCGCCGCGGACCATCGTCTGCGAGCCAGGTGATTCCACTTCGCGGCCGGTGTTTGGGGCGGTTCTGGAATCGGCCGAACTGATCGGGGTCGTGTCGACGTTTGCTTTGCGCGTCGCAGGATCGGGACGCGGCGCATTGATCGTCTGTCCGTACAGGGCATCGACCATCGAGCGGCAGTTTGGAAACCGTGCGGTCGGCTCTTTCGCAAGTGCTCGAGCGATGGTCGCCTGATCGTTCGCGTTCAGGCCCGTAAATTTGGGAATGGCGTGCAGGTGTTGCGAAGCGAGTTGCGCTGGAGTGCGGCCAGGAAACGGAAGGCTGCCCGTCAGCATCTCTTGATACACGATCGCCAGGCTGTACTGATCACTCCGCATGCTGGGGCGATCATCGAAGACTTCCGGCGCGGCATAGATCGGCGTCAGGCCGCCCATCATCGAGGCGGTGGCGTCGTGCTGCAAATCTTTCACTAACCCGAAGTCCGCGACTTTGACGTGCCCGCCCACGAGCAACAGGTTTTCGGGCTTCACGTCCAGATGCTGGAGCGAGAAGCTTTCATTCATATAGTCGAGAGCGTCGGCAGCATCCCGCAAGTAGCGCAATAGTTCGTCGCGAGGAATGCCTTCACAGCCTTCCTGCCGAACCTGTTCATAACGATCCTTGAGACTCATGTCCGCAAGTTCGGTGACGATCACCAACTGGCCGTCGACGATCTCGAATCGCTCGAGCGAGAGTAGAAACGGATGCCGTACACCTTTGATGCGGTCGAGGGCCTTGAGCTCACGCGTCGCCCGGGCATCGTCGAAGTATCCGTAGACGAACTTGATTGCCTTGCTCAACCCACCGGGCGCTTGCGCACTCCAGACTTCACCGTAACCCCCCACGCCGATACGTTGTTTCACAACGTATCCGGGAATCGGTTCGCGAATTTGGGTTTTGTTCGACATGACCAGCTACCTGGCAGCCTGACGTTCGCGCGGCGGAGTTCGTAAAGCGTGAATGAGCGAAGCCACGGTCTGCGGCGTTCCAAACAGCTTGCCCTGGGCCAGCGTGCAATCGAGAGACTGACACACTTTCAGGTCGGTTTCGGTGTCGATGCCCGTGGCGATGACGGCCACGTTCAAGTCCTGGCTGGCCTTGACGATGAGTTGCACTTGACGCTGGCGTTCGGGGCTCGAGTGGATGCTGCCGAACAGCGATGGCGCGAGCTTCAAGTAGTCGGGCGCGACGTCCTTGTGCTCGCTGATGCGGGCTTTACCGGAAGCATACCCGTCGTAGGCGACCTGGATTTGCACGTCGCGGAGGCAGGCGAGCAGGGCCCGAAAATCGGCTGTCCCGCGCACGGCACTGTCGGGAATCTCGACCACGATCTGCCGGCTGCTGCCCACGAAGTTCCGTAGTTGACACAAGTGGCTGATGAGCGCGGGCTCGGCGCTTTCGGCCGCCGTGATCGCCAGGAGCAACCGGCCGCCGTGAGGCAGGCTGGCGGCCTCTTCGACGGCGAGCCGGCGGAACAACTGCCGCAGGCGGGCCGCGGCCCGGCATTCCACGGCCGGCACCAGCGTTTCGCAGCGTGAGCAGGCAGGACCATCGGCACTGACGGCAGCGAGCGCTTCGTAACCAAAGATATCGCTCTTCGACAGATCCAGGATTGGTTGATAAAGCGTTCGCAAGCAGCGATGCGTCACCACTTCGTGCGTGCGCCGCACCGACAGGATCGTTTCCCATACGGTGTCGCGCTGCGTGCCGCCTTCGGGCGAGCGAGACATGATCTGCGTGGCGGTTTGGCGCCCCGCGCTGCCTGCTCCGCTGTAGAAAGTCAGCTCGACGTCGGCGACCATCAGCAGATCGCCATCGTTGAGTACGGCTTCGCTGATCCGCTGTCCGTTCAAGAATGTGCCGTTGGTGCTGCCCAGATCCTTGATCAGGTACTTGCGCCCTTGGCGACTGATGGCGGCATGCTCGCGTGAAACCTGGTGTGAGTCGACGCGCAAGTCGGTCGAGTCGTTCCGTCCGATCGTGAACGGAAGCGAGGCGAGCGGTGTCTTCTGGGTCGCGCCGCCCGGCGGATCGTGTTCCAGCCAGGCCGTGCCGACGCTGCTCTCCGGCAGGACTTGCGTTTGCATGGCAATTTCTTAAAGGTGTTCGGGGACCTTGTGAGACGGGAGCGCTGTGGGCAGCCGCGACCATAGGTTTGGCTGGCCAATCCGCAATTGGATTCCGCTATGGATTCGCATTGAAACCATAGCTCACTTCCGCCCGCAGAGTCGCCATAAGCTACGTTCTCTGTGGCGAGATTTGCGCGCTCTAAGCGAGTTTCCCGAATCACTTGAAATAGCGAAGCTTCCACGATGCACTACTCCTCCGCCTCTCCCACGCTTAAAGTTCTGGTTGTAACGGAAGACCGAGTCCTGCAGCGCCAGTTGTCCGGGTTTTTCGATCTGGTTGGCTATCAGGTCTTGCAGGCTGCCGAACATGGCGCCGCGCTGGCTGCCGCAGCGGCCGAGCATCCGCAGATTGTGCTACTTGATGCCGAGCTTGCGGCCGCGGGCGATTGGGAGCTGTGCGGCTTGCTCACCGCCCGCCCGCCGGGCGCCGGGCCGTTCAAATTCCTGCTCGTCGATGAGCCCGACCAACAGCATCTGCACGAAGCGCTCGAGGCCGGCATCGACGACTTCCTGGTCAAACCCATCGCGTATGGCGAACTGCTTAGCCGACTTCGCGCCGCGGCCCGCGTGCTTGAGTACGATCGTCGCGTCAGCCATCAGAGCCGCGTCGATCCGCTGACTGGCCTGCTCAGCCGCTCGGCGCTTGCGGGGCATTTCCGCCGACAGCTCGCCGACCACAACGGTGCCTCGGCCCGCGTGGCCTGCGTAGTGATCGACATCGACTTCTTTTCACGCGTCGGCCGCCAGCAGGGCGCTGCCGCGTCGGACGCCCTTCTTCAAGCGTTTGCCCAGGAACTGAACCGATTACGAACCGGCTCCGAAGTGCTCGGATGCCTCGGCTCCGATCGGTTCTGTGCAATGCTTCCGGGGGCAACTGAAGCGGCGGCCGCCGAATGGGCGGAGAACGCCCGCGCGGCGCTCGTCGATTGCGAATTTGATCCACACGGAACTCCAGTCCACGTGACGATCAGCGCCGGCGTGGCCTCCGCAGAGCCCGCAGAACGAGCGGAGCAACTCATCGATCGGGCAATCCAATCCCTGGCCGGGGCGAAGGCCATGGGCCGCAATTGTGTCTGCCGCTCCAGCGAACTCGTGACCGAGCCGAAAGCATTCGGCGCCTCGGAAAAGCTGTTCGAGCTCACCACAGTCCGCGACGTGATGACCCCCTGCACCGTATTTCTGGGCCCACAGGAGCCCGTGGCCGAGGCGATCGAACTTCTGGATCGGACGCGGCTCGACGGCATCCCGGTGATCGACAACAAGGGCAAGCTGCTGGGTGTGTGCGAACGCATCAGCCTGGCTGAACTGGCCGAAACCGATCACGCCGGCAGCGTTCGCGAGGCGATGACTGCCGAGGTACAAACGTTTGCCGAGGACGAAAGCCTGGCTGCTCTAATGGAGCACTTCACGCGCGACAACAGCTCACTCGTCGTCGTTGTCGATGGCGGCAAGCCGGTCGGGTTCGTGACCTGCAATAGCCTGGTGGCGCTTTCGCGGCCGGTGAAGAGCCTATTGGCCGAGGCCGAATACAGCGACACCAGCGACTACCTGCTGGTGCCTGACCTCCGGCCGCTGGAAGCGGACAGCGTGTAACGGTACTACTTGTTGACTACAAACGGCACTACTTGTTGATTACAACGGTGAAGTAGCTGTCCACCACGCGGTCGAAGTATTCCGGCCGCATCTCGACCGGCAGATCGTTGTACGCACAATAGTTCCGCACCTGGTTCAAGAGGTCACGCGGGTGGCAGCGCCGCATCGGCCGCTTGCCGGCATAGTGCGTCTTTACCAGGTAGTCGACAACCTCCGGACGATAATCGCAGCCAAACTTCTTGGCATACAGCTCGAACAAGCTCTGGAACTCCTCAGGGCTCGGATTGTTGACTTCGATCTTGTACGGAATCCGCCGTAGAAACGCCTCGTCCACCAGGTCGCTCGGCTCGAGGTTCGTCGAGAAGATGATGAGTTGCTCAAATGGCACCTGGAACTTCTTGCCGGTGGACAGAGTCAGGTAGTCCTGTCGAGCTTCCAGCGGAATGATCCACCGATTCAGTAGCTCTGCCGGTTCGATCCGCTGGCGTCCGAAATCGTCGATCAGCAGGCACCCGCAGTTGCTCTTAAGTTGCAGCGGGGCTTCGCTGACGTTCGCCCGCGGATCGTGCCGGATTTCCAGGGCGTCCAGTGTCAGCTCGCCACCCACGACGACCGTGGGGCGGCGAATCTTGATCCAGCGTCGGTCGCCGTTCGTCGATCGCAGCAGGCTCCCTTCGCGTTCCTCGATCGCCTCGTGATAGGCTGTGTCGTAAAGCTTAATGATCTGGCCGTCTTCGATCAGGGCCTGCGGAACCCAGATGTGTTGCCCAAAGCACATCGTGATTCGCTTGGCCAGGGTGCTTTTGCCATTGCCGGGACTACCGTACAGGAACAGGCCCGCGCCGGAGTTGATCGCCGGGCCGAGTGTTTCGAACAGGTTCGGCTCGACGCAAATGTCGGAAAACGCCTTGGTCAGTTGCGATCGCTTGGGAGCCTCGGCCCGAATCGTCTGGGCTTCGACCGAGAGCACATAGTCGGCCAGCGGCACCGGCGCGGGACCGACATAGGCGCAGGTCTCAAAATAGGCCTGGGCTCGAACCCGTCCCTGTTCGGTCAGAGCGTAGCTGTAGTCACTCAGCGCCGCCGAACCGGTGTGCACGATGACTTGCCGGGTGCGCAGGTCCTTGAATACGGGCTCGAGCAATCCGAACGGCAGGCACAGGGCATCGGCCAGGGCTCGGCCGCTGGCGGTTCCCGTCAGGCTCAGGTTCTTACAAATCAATGACTCGACAAGCGAGGATGGCAGGCCGGCTTCTTCCAGTGAATGGGGTTCGGCCGGGCGGAATGCGTCGTCCGAAAGCAGCGAAGCCAGCAGGCTCTCGCGGGTATCGGTCGTGGTGGTGGTCGACATCGTGGGGCTCCAGGAGTTTGAACCGTCGCGCCAAGGGTTTCGGGAGCGCTGCCTAACGGTAAATCTAGGTCACTCCAAGACCCTGCCAGGGACGGGCTAAGGTTGACGCGGACCTCGTGTCCAGTTAGTTTTATGCCATGGACGTTGCATTTTGCGCTTGGCGCGGTTGAGGCCGCGCGTGGCGCCTGCAATCGCACCCTGAGAACCGGGATCGAGGCAAACAGAGACCCGCGGTAGGCCGGTTGCGAAGGGAGCGCGTCTCCTGCCGCAAGCCGCGCGGCTCTCAGGCGCGCCGGCCAACCCCTAAGGCGTTCTCCCCATGCCACGTCGCAACTGCGTACGAGGGTCACGCGCCCGGAATTTCGCGTCGGCCACTCTGACTTTCGAGGTTCTCGAAATACGCCGGCCCCTGCATGCCGGGCACGGTGAAGACGAGGAGTGTACGATCCCGGCCGCGCTAGAAGCAATTCCCGGTGATGAGGTCCTGCCGCTGGGGGCCGAGCCGCTCAACTCCCTCTCCAGCATCCCGGCTCTGAATAGTCTGCCCAGTGCTCCGGTCGACATCTACCTGGATTTCGATGGGCACTATGAAGAAGTTTGGGGCTCCTGGGGAAATATCACGACACCCGTTTACTCGCGTGATTCGGACTTCGGTTCCTTTAGCGACAGCGAGCTTGTGGCGATCCACGACATTTGGGCACAGGTGGCCGAGGACTTTGCTCCGTTCCACGTTAACGTGACGACGGTCGAACCGCCGAGTTTCGATGACGGCGTTGCGATGCGCGTTTCCATCGGCGGCGCTGGCGACTGGTACGGCAGCACCGTCGGCGGAGTGGGTTATGTCAATAACTTCACGAGTTGGATCACCAACACCGTGTACGTGTTTTCAGCAAACCTTTCGGGTGGCAATCCCAAGCGCGTTGCGGAAGCCAGTTCACACGAAACCGGTCACGGTTTTGGCCTCGAACATCAAAGCCAGTACAACGCCAGCGGCACGAAAGTCGCCGAGTATTACGCCGGGGCCAACGGCAAGGCGCCCATCATGGGCAACAGTTACGCGGCCACCCGCGGCCTGTGGTGGAACGGCCCAAACACGAACGGGCCGAATTCGATCCAGGACGACATGGCGCGGATTGCCCGGGCGGCAAACGGCTTCGGCTACCGGCCGGACGACCACGGCAACACGCCAGGCACAGCGACGCAACTGTCCGGAGCCGGGGGCGAGCTCACGGCCAGTGGCGTGATCAGCACGACCAGTGACGCGGACTATTTCAGCTTCGAAACCGGTGCCGGTGAAGTGACACTCACCGTCACCGTCCCGCCCCACAACAATCTCGACGCTCGGCTTGAGTTGCGTTCGGCTAGCGACGATCTGATCCTGTTCGCGGCGCCTTCGAACAGCTTTGGCGCCACGCTGACGGCCAATCTGCAGGGCGGCAGCTACCGCGTCGTTGTGAAGTCTCAGGGCAACTATGGCGATGTCGGTCAGTATACGCTAACCACGGACGTGCTGGCCCCCTCAGTCGAAGGCGTCGTGTTTGCCGATACCGATCGCGATGGGATGCGCGACGATGGCGAGGCCGGCATCTTCGGGGCGACGGTTTTCGACGACCGCAACGGCAACGGCGTGTGGGATGCGCAGCCGCAAATCACATTCACGGCGACTGACACGCCGCTGGCGTTTCCCGCAGTAGGCACAGCACGCTCGAAGATCAACATCCAGAATATGCCCGGCTCGATCGTGGATCTCAACGTCAGGGTCACGCTCAGCCATCCGAACGTCGGGAATGTGCTCGTGGCCCTGATAGATCCTGCGGGAGTCACCACCACGCTGGTCGCTGATCTTCCCACCACGGGCACGTCGTTCACCAGCACCGTGTTTGACGATCAGGCGACGGGTTCGATCTACGGTGCGTCGTGGCCATTCACAGGCAGCTTTAAGCCGCTGGGAGAGCTGGCGCCGTTGATCGGAACGAGCCCCAACGGCGAGTGGCAACTCCTGGTCACGGACCTGACAGGGAGCGCGGCCGGTGTCATTGAGCACTTCGCCCTGGAAATTACTTCTTCCGTGGCTGAACCAGTTACGACCACGAATCCGTTTGGCCGCTACCTGTTCGCTTTCGCCGGAACGGGCGTGCATCGGATTCGGCAGATGCCAGTCAACGGTTACGTCGTTGCAAATCCAAGCGGGGCCGTGCATGAGATCCAGGTCGAAGTTGGTTCGGCCTACACCGAAATGAATTTCGCCAATGTCACGCCGGGCGTTGTTGGTCGCTCGCTCTTTTATGACGGGTCAAAGTTCGACGGACTGATCCCGGGAATCGATCCGAGTAACGATCTGGCAATCGCGACAGACAAGCAGGCCTACCGTGCCGGCAGTGGCCCCGCGACATTTGCCAATATCTCCAGCTATGTGCGCGGGATCAATGGCCTCATGATCGATGCCTTTGGGCTCGACAGTTCCATCTCGCTCGATGATTTCCAGTTTCGCACCGGCAACGACAGCGACCCTGACAACTGGCAGCCGGCGCCGCTGCCGATCGCGATTACCGTGCGAGCCGGGGCAGGTAAGAACGGCTCTGACCGCATCGAGCTCGTCTGGGGTGATGACGCGGTCAAGAACGCGTGGCTGCTCATCACGCTGGAGGGCAACGATGCCTGGGGCGGATTTAACCGGGGAACAGGACTGGCCGCTTCGGACGTGTTCTATTTCGGCAGCCGGATCGGCGACACGGGTTCGGGGACTGAAGAGGCTGCCATCACCAGCGCCGCCGACGAACTGGCGGTCCGGGCCAATCCCGGGATCAATCAAGGCGTGACGAGCATTTACGACTTCGATCGCAACGGCGTCGTGAGCGCTGGCGACCAGTTGATCGCGCGAATGAATGCCGGGCTACTGACGAAGATTGATTTTCCAGGTTCCGGAACGCCGCTGGTCGCCAATGCCGTGGCGTCGGCTCTGGCAATCGCCGATCGTGACGAGCCGGCGAATGCGTTCCCCGTGCGCGAGCAATCTGTGTCGCGGGCTGAAGTCGCGTCGTTCCGCACGGCTGTCCGCAGCTTGCAAAGCCAGATGCGGCCCGCGATTGACCTGACGTTAGAAGTTGATCAGGACTTCGCGGAATCGGTGATCGGCGACGAGTTGCTCGACTCGCTGCTTGGCTGACCGGCGACAATCGCCAGTCTTTTCGTAAACTATTGCCAGGCTTCGGTCGGCCAGACAATCGCCGTGCCGTCCATGCTGCCGCTGAGCAGCGAACGTCCGTCCGGCGAGAAACCTACCGCAGTTACGGCCTGCTCGTGATATCTGAGCGTCAGCAATTCCTTACCCGCAGTTGGACCATTGCCGGCCGGATCGCCAAATTCGATCGGACTGGCGTCCCAGATTTTCACCAACCGATCGCGGCTGCCAGTGAGCGCCCGCTGTCCGCTGGGCGAGAACGCAACAGCGCTCACTGAGTCCGTGTGACCAGCGTAGCGAACGAGTGGTGCGCCCGTGGCCACATCGAAGACGACCGCGACGCCATTGGCGAGTCCGGCGAGCACGCGGGCGCCTGCCGGATCAAAGGCGATGGCCACCAACGATGCCTCGGCCTGCCAGGAGCCAATCGCGGCGCCGTCGGCCACATTCCACAGCCGCACAAAACCGTCGGCCCCGGCGGTGATGATCTTCGTGCCGTCCGGCGAAAAGTCGGCAGCCAAAGGAGCTCGCAGATCGCCCGGTGGCAAGTGTTCGATTGCGTGAAGCACTTTGCGTGAGCGCCAGTCCCAGAGTCGAACCGTACCGTCCTCGCCGGCGGTGAGCAGCAAGTCGTCATCTGCTGGAGAAAACCGCGCGGCGGAGATTGCGCCGGCGTGCTCGCTCGGAAGCTGTTGTTCGGCCAGCCCGGTGGCGACGTTCCAGATCTTGGCGCGGCGATCGCTGCTGCCGGTGACGGCAAATTTGCCGCTGGCCGAGAAGCTCGTTGCCGTGATGCCACTATGAGGTTTGAACGAGAGCTCAGGTTCATCGCCTCCGGTCGCCGACCACAGAGCGGCGCCATTACCGCCGACGGCTAGCACCCCGCCTTGCGGCGCATCGACCGCGGACCAGATGCCTTCGCGATGCTGGCTCAGTTCGAGATAGGGCTTTCCGCCAGGCGCGAAGACCTCGCCCATCGCGAGCGCGTCGAAACGGCGCACGTGCCCGCCACCGTGGCCGGCCAACTGGGCATTGGATCCCGCAGCCAGCAGCGCGCTACCGTCGGTCGTAAAGGCAATTGAGGTCAGCGCGTCGTCTCCGCGATAGAGCTCGCCGATCACCGTGCCCTTCGTTGGATTCCACAACCGAAGCACCGACTTCGTCACAGCGCCGGCCGTTTCCTCGGACAAAGTTGCCACCTGGTCGCCGCGCGGCGAAATGTCGATTGCCATTACCGGTGTATCGAACGCATCGCGCCGCGCGATATCGCCATGGACCAGCATCGCGGGCAATTCGCGTCCCGTAGCCGTGTCCCACTGGGCGACCGTTCCATCCTTGCTGGCGGTGAGCAGCGTTCTGCCGTCAGGCATGAATTCCGAGTCGGTCATCGCAGAGGTGTGCGCTTTTAATCGGTGCACCGCCGCGCCGGTCGCTCGATTCCACAAAACGCCATGTCCGGCATCATCGCCTGAGAACAGCAGATCGCCTCTCGGTGAGATCGCGACGGTCGTTACAATCGCGAGATGTCCCTGGCCGAACGTCGCGTCGGCCGGGGCAATTCGGTTGGCCGACTTACGGTCGGGGTCGAGTTGCCACAGCGCAAGCTGTGCTCTGGAGGAGAGATCTTCGGCGCTGCCCGTGTCGTCTTGACTCATCGCGGCCAGCACCCACTCGCCGTCGCGTGTGACTGCGATAGCCCCGTTGCGGCCTGTGTTTTCCAGCGTCATGAGTTGCGAGCCCGTGTTCGCGTCCCAGATGCGCGCTGTACGATCGCCTCCGGCCGTGAGCAGCCGGGCGCCATTCGCGAAGTATGCCGCCCTCGAAGTCAGAAAATCGTGCCCCTCGGCCAAGGTCGCCTGACGCACGCCCGTCTCGCTGGCGAACACGCGGGCTGCATGGTCGCCGCCGGCAGTAATTACGCGGCTACCGTCGGGCGAGAATGCCGCTGCCAACACCGCATCGGCGTGGCCGGCGAGGGCAATCCCCTGCGGCGCGGGCCGATAGTCGACCAGATCCCAGAGCTTGATCTCGCCGTCCTGCCCGCCAGAGAAAACCTGCGAGCCGTCGGCCGCGATCGCGCAAGCTTGCACGGGGCGGCTGTGTCCGCGCAGTTCGGCATACGGCCTGCCGGTAGCAACATCCCATACGCGGATCGTGTTGTCGTCGCCGCCGGAGATGACGTACTCGCCGGTCGGAGCGAACTGCACGGTACGAACCGGACCGCGATGCCCCTCGAGCGCGCGGCTCGATTGCGGATTAAGTGGTTGACCGGTACTCACGAGCTCCGCCAGTTTCAGGTCGGCGATTTCTTCGGGTCGCCAAATGTGCACGCGTTTGTCGTATCCGGCGCTGGCGACTTGTCGGCTATCCGCAGAGAAGGCAACAGCGAACACGGCCCCTTGATGGCCGACAAACACCTTTTGCGGCTGTGGCTGTCCGGCTTGGGCTGCAAAAGCCCACACGATCACGCGGCCGTCTTCGCCTGCCGTGGCAAGTTGCTTGCCGTCTGGAGCGAATCGTGCTGCGAACACGGGACCGTAATGTCCGCTCAGTGTCATGGGCGGCTGCGACGGATGGTCGAGCTGCCAGACAAGAGCCGTGTGATCATTGGCCGCCGAAACAAGCCACTTGCCATCCGCGGAAATGTCGAGGCCTTGAATGCGGCCAGTGTGCCCAGTAAGCTTGGACAACGGCCGCCCGTTATCGATTCTTAGTACGTGAATCGTGCCGTCAGCTGTGGCTACGGCCAGCCGATCGCCGGTGGGCGAGACAACCAGCGCGGATACGCTCTGCTGCAGTTCAGTTCTCCAACGATCATCACCGCTCTTGCGATCCCAGGCCCGGACGTGGCCGTCGTCGCCGGCGGCGATGAGCAGGTTCGCGGTCGGGGCAAAGGCCACGCCGCGTACTGTCCCGCTGACCGGAAAGTCGCGCCCACCAGTGGCCAGTCGGCGCAGGTACCCCCATTCCCAGTCGCGTAGTGAGACCGGCTGGCAGGCTTCGAGCAGCGCCGTCACGGTATCAAAAGCGTTCTCTTCGAGCTTGGCCGCGGCCATCCCGATGCGTGCCCCGTAGGCCGCCCGCTCTTCGCCTTGCCGCGCGATGACAGCTTCCGCTTCCTTAGTCTCGGCGACTTGGCGGGCCTGTTCGGCTTCCTTTTCGGCTGCGACCGCAGCCTCGCGGGCCGTCTCGGCCCTGTCTCGCTGGGTTTCGGCGTCTCTCTTCGCGTCCAGCGCGTTCTGGCGCTCGGTGGTCGCGATCTCGGTTTGCTTTACGGCAACCTTTCGCTGTTCTTCGGCCTCATTGCGTTGCTTGGTAGCTTCCGCTTCGTTCTGTTGTGCGATGATTCTCTGTTCGTCGGCCAACCGCCGCTGCTCGGCCTCGCGATTCATGGCCGTCGTCACCATCACCAGCGCGACTGTAATCGTGGCCACGACCGCCGCGGCCAGGCCGGCGGCGATGCGCTTGAACCTCGAGAGCCACTTTTGTCGAGCTGCCCGCTCGCGTTGGGCAGCCTGTAATTCTTTCTGCAATGTTGCGTGTTGCGGGATCGCCGGATCGAGCAGCGACGCCCCCAGTTCGAAGTCGCCGCGCTGCTTGGCCGTCGTGGCGTAAGCCAGGCGAGCTTCGTTCACGCCCGTCCGCGCCCGCGCGTTGCCGACCCACAGTGCCAGAGCCTCTTCAAACCCGAACACGGCCTTCGAGTATCGCTGGTAGTCACCGCTGGTGCGGGCTTGCGAGAACTCGGAGTCGGCCCGCGTCGAAAGCGCGATGCTTTCCATGTGCGAGTGGTATTCGCGGATCGCGGTCTGAAACTCCTGCACGCTCGCGAAGCGATCTGTCGGAGCCGTGGCCATTGCTTTATAGGCAATGTCCATCAGTTCCCCCGACTTGTCCGTCGCCTGGATCTCGTTCCGCGCGGCAGCCATCAGGCAGTCTTGCGCGGTCTTGCCGTGATGCGGACGGACGCCGGTTACGATCTCGAAGAGCAGGGCGCCCAGCAAGTAGATGTCGCACGGGGGCCCAATCGATTCGAACGGACCGGTAACCATCTCGGGGGCCATGTAGGCCGGCGTGCCACCCATGCTGTCGGCATGCGTGACGAATTCGGTGTGCTTGAAGCTGGAAGTGGCCAGCGCCAGCCCCCAGTCCATCACCAGCACCTCGCCGAAGTCGCCCAGCATCACGTTCTCGGGCTTCAGATCGCGATGCACGACGCCGTTAGCGTGTGCGAAAGCAACTGCATCGGCCACTTTCATCAGCACTTCCAGGTTCTCGGACAGCGACTTCGCTCGAATGGCATGCGACCACGGCGTCCCCTGCACACGCTTCATCGAATAGAACAGAGCGTTGCTCTCGTCCGTGCCAAGCTCGTAGATCGGCACGATATTCGGGTGATCGAGGTCGCCGGTCACGACCGCTTCGGAGAGGAATTTTTCGCGCCGTTCGGGATTCGCCGCCACTTGCGGGCGAATCATCTTCACAGCCACCAGACGATCGACCGAAGCCTGGCGCGCGGAGTACACGACGCCCATCCCGCCTTTGCCAATAACCTGCAATAATTCGTAGTCGGCACCGACGGCTCCCATCGTCGTTGAGCGTGGCCGGGCGATTTCCTCGGGCGATCGCAATCCGCGCAAGTTCACCACCAGCGATGAGCCGACGCCGCTCGCCGATTGGCCCTCGACCTTCAGCGAAGTACCTTCGGTTACGTTGTCGCTCATCACCCCTTGCCAAGTGTTGGTGATCAACTCCACGCTTTGCCGCGAGAGCTTGCGAGGCGCGATGTTCACCGAGCGATGCGTGCCGCCAGAAAACTCGATCGTTGGTTGTGGACCTTTGTCCGTGAGTGCGCCTGGCGGAATATCACCGGGCCCGAACTCCGCCGTGACGTCCAGAGTCGGTGCGTGCGGACCCTCGGTGGCGGTGCCGGGCGCTTGGAGCATGTGCCCGCACTTAGGGCATTTGCCCTCGGCATTGGGGTCCTTCAGAATCGCTTTGCAACCGGGGCAAATCAGCATGCGTTAGTTACCTTCGCCACAGGATTCGATGGGCTTTGGTGAGCGGAAGCGCGTCGATGGGTTTGCGCCGCAACGATTTGCGAAACCGACCCAAGGGCAGAGTCGCAGTAAGGCCTGCCGCCACGAACTGGCTTGCGGCGGCCTCGTCGTCTGCGGGTTCCAGTCGTGCGTCTGGCAGTCGCCTCTCGATTGAACTGGTTTCACTCTCAGCAGGGCCTGAATCGTTGACACCTCGCGGAGCCGGAATGTCGACGGGAACCGCGTCGTCAGTGCGACCAGCAGTGTTACGTTCGGCCGCCGGCGCAACATCGTCCTCGAGCTGAATCGCGCGACCCTGTCGCACAACCACGTCGACCACCAGCCGCTCAATGCCGTCAGGTTGAATCTGGTAGATCCGGTAGTGACCGTCCGGCAGCCGGCGAAACAGAGTGCGCAGATTGTCGAGCACCTCGTCGTCGAGTGGCTGTTCGCTCCGCTGATCTTCCTGGCCGTCGGGCGTAACGACTCGTAGTACGAGTCGCGGTTCGGCGCCCGCCACAGCGGCTGCCCGCAAACCCTTTAAATCCGAACGCACGATGCCGGGCGGAGGTGGCAGCACGGCGCCGCCGGCGGGAGACGATGGCGGCGGAGCCGGAGTTCCACCTCCAGCACCCCCTGGCGGAAACACGATGATCGTCGGTCGCAGCACAAACACGGTTACTTCGAACTGCGCGACCGCAAAGCCGCCGTCATCATCGGACAGCGTAACCGTTACCGTGTACTCGCCAGGGGCGCCATACAAGTGTGAGGAGTCAAACGATCCAGACGTTCGCAGTCCAACCGCGCCCGGCACGTCGATCGTCGCGGGCCCATTGCTATTCGGCGTGCCGTCTCCCCAATTCACGCTGAATGCGAATCGCTCGGTCGTCTCGCCGCCAACATTCAGCAGGTTGTCGAAGCCTGGGTCGTCGAAGAACCCCAGGTCGTTGATGGTCAGCGTCTCGGTCAGCGGAATGCTGACGTCGCCGGTGCCCAGGACAAGCGTCGGGGCCACGTTGTTGACCGTGATGGTGAACGTGGCGGTGCCCACGCCGCCGTCGTCGTCGATCGCCTTGACTGTGACCGTGTAGACTCCGTTGTCGGCATAGGTGTGGCTGCCGTCAAACGAGCCCTGCATCGGTACACCGGGCGAGCCGAACGTGTCGATCGCGGCATTGCCGCTCTGCGTCGCGGTACCGTCGCCCCAATTGATCGAGTAAGTGAAGCGCTCTGTCGTGGCGCCGCCGGGATTCAGCGGGTTGTCGAAGCCAGGATCAGTGAACTGCCCGATGTTCGGCAGCGAGATGAGCTGCCCTTCGTCAACGATTCGATTGCCGGGCGCGACGACCGTCGGAGCTACATTGTTGACAGTCACTTCGAACTGGGCGGCCGTCACGCCGCCATCGTCGTCGGTCACGGTGATCGTGACGGTGTAGACGCCATTGTCCGCATAGATGTGTGAGCCGTCGAAGGAACCTTGCGTCAGAACCCCGGGGCTGCCCGGCACATCGATTGTCGGCAGTCCGGCTTCGCCCGGCGAGCCATCACCCCAGTCGATCGTGTAGCTGAACTGCTCGGTTGTTTCACCGCCCAGGTTCAGCGGATTGTCAAAACCTGGATCGGTGAACTGGGCAATGTTCGCGACGACCAGCAGAGCGCCTTCATCCGTTTGACGGGGAGCGACGACAAGTGTTGGAGCCACATTGTTGACCGTGACCTCGAACGACTGCACGGCCATGCCGCCATCGTCGTCAACGACTGTGACGGTCACCGTGTAGACGCCGTTGTCGGCGTAGATGTGCGAGCCGTCGAACGAGCCCTGGGTTGGTACGCCGGGCCCGCCGGGGATGTCGATAGTCGGTGCCCCGGCCTGCACGGGCGTGCCGTCACCCCAGTTGATGCTGTAGGTGAACTGTTCGACCACCTCGCCGCCAACATTCAGCGGGTTGTTGTAAGCGGGGTCAGTGAACTGGCCGATGTTCGTGATCGAAAGCAGCTCGCCTTCATTAACGACCTGATCCGGCGCCACGATGAGCGTTGGCGCGACGTTGTTCACAGTGACTTCGAACGTCTCGACGGCCATGCCGCCATCGTCGTCAACGACTGTGACGGTCACCGTGTAGACGCCGTTGTCAGCGTAGATGTGCGAGCCGTCGAACGAGCCCTGGGTTGGTACGCCGGGCCCGCCGGGGATGTCGATAGTCGGTGCCCCGGCCTGCACGGGCGTGCCGTCACCCCAGTTGATGCTATAGGTGAACTGTTCGACCACCTCGCCGCCGATGTTCAGCGGGTTATTAAAGCCGGGGTCAGTGAACTGGCCGATATTCGTGATCGAAAGCAGCGCCCCTTCATTAACGACCTGATCCGGTGCAACCGTGAGCACCGGCGCAACGTTGTTGACCACGACCTCGAACGACTGCATGGCCATCCCGCCATCGTCATCGATCACCGTTACCGTGACGGCGTACACGCCGTTATCGGCATAGATGTGCGAGCCGTCGAACGAGCCTTGGGTTGGTACACCAGGCCCGCCGGGGATATCGATTGTCACCGGGCCTGATTGCGTCGCGGTACCGTCACCCCAGTTGATCGCATAGGTGAACTTCTCGCTCGTTTCACCGCCGATGTTCAGCGGATTGTCAAATCCCGGATCGGTGATCCGTCCCAGGTTCGTGATCGAGAGCAGCGCCCCTTCATTAACGACCTGATCCGGCGCCACGACGAGCGTTGGCGCGACATTGTTCACGGTCACTTCAAACGTCTGCACGGCGACGCCCCCATCGTCGTCCGCCAGCGTCACGGTCACCGTGTACACGCCGTTGTCGGCGTAGATGTGCGAGCCGTCGAACGAGCCCTGGGTTGGTACGCCGGGCCCGCCGGGGATGTCGATAGTCGGTGCCCCGGCCTGCACGGGCGTGCCGTCACCCCAGTTGATGCTGTAGGTGAACTGTTCGACCACCTCGCCGCCAACATTCAGCGGGTTGTTGTAACCGGGGTCAGTGAACTGGCCGATGTTGGCAATTGCCAGTACCGAACCTTCATTCACCACCTGATCGGGCGCAACAGTCAGCACCGGCGCAACGTTGTTAACCACGACCTCGAACGACTGCATGGCCATCCCGCCATCGTCATCGATCACCGTTACCGTGACGGCATACACGCCGTTATCGGCATAGATGTGCGAGCCGTCGAACGAGCCTTGGGTTGGTACACCAGGCCCGCCGGGGATATCGATTGTCACCGGGCCTGATTGCGTCGCGGTACCGTCACCCCAGTTGATCGCATAGGTGAACTTCTCGCTCGTTTCACCGCCGATGTTCAGCGGATTGTCAAATCCCGGATCGGTGATCCGTCCCAGGTTCGTGATCGAGAGCAGCGCCCCTTCATTAACGACCTGATCCGGCGCCACGACGAGCGTTGGCGCGACATTGTTCACGGTCACTTCAAACGTCTGCACGGCGACGCCCCCATCGTCGTCCGCCAGCGTCACGGTCACCGTGTACACGCCGTTGTCGGCATAGGTATGGCTGCCATCGAATGAGCCTTGCGTCGGTGTGCCGGGCCCGCCGGGCACATCGATCGTCGCTGGACCCGAGTTGGCCGGCGTGCCGTCGCCCCAATCGATCGAGTACGTAAACTTCTCGCTCGTTTCGCCGCCGATGTTCAGTGGATTGTCGAAGCCGGGATCGGTGAACTTTCCAATGTCCATGATCGAGAGCAGGGCGCCCTCGCTGGTCACCTGGTTTGGCGCGACGGTGAGGGTGGGGGCGACGTTGGAGACGCTCACTTCGAACTGTGCGCCGCTGGAGTCGCCGAAACCTTCGCCTTCGAAGACTGCGGTGATCGTGAGCGTAACCACGTAGGTGCCGTTGTCGGCATAAGTGTGCGCGCCGTCAAACGATCCCAGCCGCGGGGAGCCGTCGCCGCCGAAGTCGTCGATTGTCGCAAAGCCGGAATCGACGGGCGTGCCGTCACCCCAGTCGATTGTGTAGTGATACGTGTTCGTGGAATTCCAGGGATCGACGAACGTGCCGATATCCTCAATCGAAAGGTTCGCGCCCTCGCTGGTGTGCTGATCGCCGACCGCGGCGAGTGTCAGCCAAGCCTCCTCGGCAACTTGCGCCGCGAGCGGAGTGGCAACCGCCGTATCGACCGCGGCGTCGGCGCTCGAATCGCCAAGTGGCGACACGCTGCGGTTTTCACTCTCGATAAGGTTTTCGGCTGCGGGACCTCTCGTGCCCTGTTCGCCGTTCTCGCTACCTGGCGGATTGCCGCTAACCACGCGATCGCCCGGATCGATCGGTTCGCGGGTGGCCTGGTCGGTTCCGAGCGGGGTCGCCGGGTCGGCGCTCTTGGCGGTTTGCTCGACTTGCTCGATGCCGCTCGCCGCCAGGGCTTGGGCCATCGCCAAAGCCGCGCTGGCTGAAAGCACACGACGCTCTTCGAGCGGACTGAGCTCGAGCTGACCGACTCCGTCCGTTGGCAGCGGCACACTCGAACGAACGCGCCAGCCACTACGCAGGGCGGAACCCAGGTTCGCTAGCACTCGACGAGCAGACATGCACGCTGTTCCTTGGCCGCGCATGCGCGGCAGGGAGAGAAGGCGCCGTAATGGCTAAGAACCCATTATTTCTAGCCAGTCGAGCGGCCGTCAAACTTTGACCGAACAACTGCGCAGCCGCGATCTGGGCAATTCCGGCTGAATACCCTGGTGTTCGTGGTTCAGGCGGTATTTATTGCCTGCGCCAGCCTTGCCGGTTGAATCGAAAATCCTAGAGGTAACGATTCCGGGGCGACGAAACGAACTGATAACCGCCACCCTGGGTGAGTGCATCGCTCCGGGACCGCACGCGGTGCTCCGTGAGGACTTTGCCATGCGACGCCTGACCCTGGCACTACTCGTTTCAGCCATCGCCTGCAGCGGCTGTGCTACGGGCATGCGGTCGGCGGTTCCGGCCACCGCGGCAGGGGGGCTCGCCGAGGTAGTTGCCTCGGACGAAACGCCAACCGCTATTGCAGCTTCGACGATCAGCGACAGCGAGCCGGTGACTGCACACCCGCGACCGCTAGCGAAGAAGCCGAGCGGCGTGAAAGTCACGCAATCTGTGGCGCCGCCGAAGAATAAGGCAGTCCCCGGGAAAGAAATCTCCGGTCTATCAGAACAGCGATCCGATGCGGCTCACGATTCTTTGCGGGCGCGTTCCGCAGGGTATCAGCAACCCGAACTCGAGCCGTTCGATCCCGCGGAGACGTTCGCGCCCTCGGAGGAGATCCTCACTCCCGCTCCCGGCGCTCCAACTCCGTTCAAGCCCAAGTCCGAGGACGAGGCGAAGCTCGATCGCTTCAGTCGTGACATCCTCGACGTGGAAGTCGACATTCGTCCGACTGCCGGGGAAATGCCCGAAAATCGTGGCGCCCAGCGCTTCGCCGATCAACCGGTGATCGACGAGAGTCTGCCGAGTGGCGAGCCGGCGGACGTGTTGTGTGCCTATACGCCTTGGACGATCTGTTACCGTCCGCTGTACTTCGAAGACATCGCGCTGGAGCGCTACGGCCAGAACGTTGGATGCCTTCAGACCGGCCTGTCGGGTGTGAGGTTCTTCGGTTCGATCGCGGCGCTGCCGTACAAGATGACCCGCCGCCCGCCACGCTCGTGCGAGTGCTCGAACGGCTTCAGTCGCCCGGGCGATTGTCCACTCCCCGGCTATGGCAACCGCCGCCTGGAACTGGATGCCGCACTGATGGAAGCCGCCGCGATCACGGCCGTGGTGTATATCATACCGTAGCGACTAGCCGCGGAATGTCTGCTTGAGCCACCGCATCAACCGCGAGCCTGTGGACTGCGGCGCGACGGCAATCTTCGCCCGGCCATGCATCCGCGCGATCAGGTGTGCGGGTTTGCCGTCAAACTTTACGCGGGCCTGGTACCAGGTGTCGATGGGCCGCGCCCGTCCGTCCCGCTCTTCGCGCGCGGGCAGATCACCCGCCGCGGCCAGCTCACGAGGCATCACGTCCAGGTCGAGCCGGGCGATTTCCACGATCTCTCCTTCCAGCACCGCGTTCGGCAGATGATCTAGCCGAATCGTCACCTGCTGGCCGGCTTGCACAAGTTCGACGTCGCGCTGGTCGATGTGCAGCGTCGCTTCGAACTCATCCGGCTCGCCCACCAGGCATACGAGGGTTCCGGTCGAGAGCATCGCACCCAGGTTTTCGGAGTCGAGCGGCGTCCCCGTCCAGCGAAAAAGTGCGTGTGGTTCGGCGGGCTCGCGGGGCACATTGGGCGGGGGCAGCACGACGCCAACGCGAGGCGCGACAAGCAACAGCCGCTGGGCATCGCGCGTCGTCTGCGTCAACCGGCGCTCCAGATCGTCCAGCGCCGCTTGCGCTGCAGGGAGTTCTGCTCCGGCGGTTCCTCCCTGCAAGCGACGCGCGTTCAGATTCGCAACACGCAACTGCTGTGCATTACGCTCACTCTCGAGCCGGGCCAGTTCGAGCGTAACCGTCGGGTTCTCGAGCCTTGCGAGCTGCTGCCCTGGTTGCACTTGAGCGCCAACCGCGATCGCATCGGCTAACGTCCCATCAACCGTCACATACACCCGCTCGGCGTTCGCGTACTCGAGCACCATCGGCGCCGTAACGTTCCGCGGAATCGGCACCCAGGCGATCGCCGCCAGCAGGCCCGCAACCAGCAAGGCCGACAGCATCACACGCACGGGCGCGAATCGCCCGCGCCGCAGGGGATCGCCTGTCCAACGAGCAAGCCCGACGACGGGCGGCCAGACGATTCCGCCCAGCACAACACCGGCCAGCAGCAGAACCAGCACTTCCAGATGCAGTGGTCGCAGAATACGATCGATCGTCCATAGGACGAGGCCGATGAGCACAAACCGATAGATCCCCGCCGCGACCGCATATAGCACCAGCAGCCACGGGTGACGCGACTTCGATAGCCTGTCCGGCGGCAGTTCGATGCCCGCGCCGTAACGCGCCAGAGCGCGCTGTAGCGCTGCCGAGGCTTCAGCCCGCAGGTTCGGCACCGCGACCAGGTCACTGAGGATGAAGTAGCCGTCGTAGCGCATCAGCGGGTTGCCATTGAGCAGCAGGGTTCCCAGCGAGCAGATCAGGACGACATTCAGGCACAATGCATTGAAAGTTCCAGGAGCGCTGAAGTACCACAGCAGCGTGCAAAGCGATGCGAGTATCAGCTCGACGTATATTCCCGCCGCAGAGATCGCTATCCGTTGCCACTTGCTCGGCAGCATCCAGGCTTCGGACACGTTGCAATACAAACACGGCGTGAACACGAGCAGCATCGCGCCGATCTCGTGACATTCGCTCCCATACTTACGAGCGGCGATGGCGTGCCCCAACTCGTGAAGCATCTTCACGCCTGCCAGCGCCAGCGCCAAGAGCGGCAGGTTCGACGCCGCCAAAATCGTCTCCACTTCAGGCAGCCTGGCCTCGATCGTGCGAAACTCGAGCGCCACGAGCACGAGCGCCGCGATCGCCAGCAAAACTGCTCCGGCATATGCCGCTGGCGTGAACAGCCAGCTCGCCAGCGGATAGATCGCGTCCAGCAGCCGCTTGGGACTCACGCCCGGAAAGCGGATCGCCAGGACGCTCGCCAGCGACTCGAGCCGGGCCCGGCGGCGTTTCTCATGCTTCCGCAGAGCGAGCTGCCGACCTTGTCCTGGGGCGTCCGAATGCGCCAGGCCCAAGCGATGTAGCGCCGCCAGGTAGCCTTGCACCTGTTCGATCGAAACTCGCCGTGGCGCCAGAGCTCCGTCCAGTTTTCGTTTCAAACGTTCGACACTCGACTCGCCATCGAGCATCCTCAGCAGCGCGTATTCTTCCTCGCCCAAATGAAAGTACTTGAGCGAAATCGGATCCTTAACAGCCCAGTAGCGATGCGCCCCATATTGCTGCGGTCGAAACTCCAAGTCGCCGCGCACCTGCAGCGCCAGTGGGCGTGCAGCGGCATCTTCGACCTGTGAAGCGATCATCGGCTCGCCGGCTCCTCGCGTGTGAGCTGCTCGCCGTCGTCGGATAAGATCGTCAGCGAACCATGCAGTCCGGGGCGCAGTGCCAGGTCGGCGTTCTCAATTTCGGCCCAAAACCGAACCTGGCCATTCACCGGGTCGACCTCGGGACTGACAAATGCGATCTTGCCAGCGTATTGCACGGGCTTTTGCCCTTGGGTCACGGTGAGCGTCACTCGGCGGCCCATCAGCGAGCCATCGAAAGCATCGGCGCTGACCAGCCCCTCAGCCTTCAACCGATCGAGCCGCAAGATGCGCACGATCGGTTCGCCAGGTTCAACCCACTCGCCCGGTTGTTTAAGCACTTGAGCCACGAAGCCGGCCAGCGGAGCCAAAATCTGGCGTTGGCTGATCGCATGTTCGGCCGTGGCAAGGTCGTTTTGTTTGAGTGCGACGGCGGTTTGTGCGAGTTCGTGTTCCAATTCTGCTTGTTCGATCTCCAGTCGCGTCTTGTCGGCCACTAGTTTTAGTTGATCGAGTTCTGAAGCCGTGACGCTCTCGGCTAGTCGAGCGCTCGAGTCGAGTGCGCGTCGCAATTCCGCGGCCGCGACTTCCGCACTCTTCTTGGCAAACCGCACCTTCACGTCGCTCGCCGCTAGCTTCCTGGCGCCGGCCAGTTCAATCTCGGCCTTACTTCTATCGAAGGCGGGCGTGCGGTCGTCAATCTTGCCAAGCGAGTCTCCCGGAGCCACCATTGCGCCCTCGCGAACCGAAAGCTTCTCGAGCGTTCCCGCCTCGCGTGCAGGCACCTCGACTTGTTCCAGCAGTTTGACCAGCGCCGAGGGGATCTCGATCTCGGCTGCACGCGCGCTAGTCGCAGCAGTCAGCAGCAATCCACTCGCGACAATCACAATGGCAATCGAGCGCATATGCATGGTTACCACCACCAACTGCGAAGGTATTCGTATAGATCGTGGAACCAGACGAAGCCGAGCGAGCGCTGACCACAATAGACTTTGGCTACCGCGGTCGCACCGGGACGAAGCCCGGCCGCATCGTTGCGGTCGAACGTGACCGTCGCCGCGACCGTCGAGGTCTGTTCGGCGTCCAATTCGGTCGCAAGGGCCAGGTCCGCCAGCTTGCCCGTCAGGGTTTGGTTCGGATCGGCTGTGAGCATGAACGTCACACGGAGCTCAGGACCGAGTTCCTCGCGCGCGGCCAGAACATAACCGGCCCGATCGTCCGGCACGCGTAATCTCAGGTCCCAGGGTCCGTCAACGTTGGCCACCGACAGAAGGGCTTGCCCCCGTTCGACGGGGCGCGCGGCCAGCAATTGCTCGACGTTCCAGGTGAGCGTCTGTCCGGCGATCGGGCTGCGAATCGTCAGCGCCGTGAGCTGCGATTCAAGAATCTTCTGCTGCGCTTCGATTCCGGCCAGTTTCGCCTTGAGCTCTTCTTCCTCGGCGGCCAGCTCGTGCGGATCGCGCCGTCGCGGTCCGTCCACCCCGCTCGGCACGTCTTGCAGGCGTTCGGACCGCACCGAAGCGAGCTGCTTCTGATTGGTTTCGAGTTCACCGAGCACCCGTCGAAGTTCCAGATCGAGCTCCGGTTTACGAAGCTGGATCAGCGGCTCGCCGGCGGTCACCTTCTCGCCCGCGGTGACCAAGAGTTCGGCAACCACCCCATCGTCCGATGCGAAGACCTCGCGCCGCTCACGCGGCTGCAATTCTCCTTTGGCCTCGATTTCGAAGTCGGTCGGTACAAGGATCAGCAAACCCGTCACCGCCGCAACCGTCAGGAGGGCGAGTACCGTCTTTGGCAATTGCCTCGCGCTGGTAAGCCACCGCAGATGTCCTAAAGCGCGACTTACCCGCGCGAGCGGCATCCGCGAGTGCACCTGTGCGTTGTGCAGCGCCACCGCCGCATGTCCACGGACAGCCATCAGGCGATCGCGAAACGTGTCGGGCGATGTCGTTCCATGGAAGTGCTCGGCGACGAGCAGACCGATTACGCGGCGCGTGACATGCTCAACTTCGCCCTGGTCGCGATCTGCGGGTTCCAGCAACGGCATGATCGCCAGCACGCGTGCCTGAGACTGTTCGAGGTACGCTTCCAACGGAGCAAGCAACTCATCGGCCAGGTCGGTTGCACCGTCGTGATACCAAATCGGTTCGCCATAGGGAGCTGCACGCCGCCCCAGTTGTTCGAGTGCTCGAATGGCGGGCGAGCGGCGATCGAGCGTGTCGACGCCGCTCACGGCTGCCACGCTCACTGCTCGTCCTCGAACTTCCAGCAGGCTCACGCGATCGCAACCCACGACGCGGCGAGCTTCGTTGGCCAGAGCAAAGGAAGCTTGCTCGGCGTCCAGGCTACGATGCACCTGCTGCGCGTACTGCTCGTACTGATGCCACGAATTCGCCGCTACGCGCAGCGAACGAAGTTCGCAGCGTCGCTCAAAGTCTTCCGCCAACTCGCTCACTGCGGCCAACACCCGGGCGTAAGCTCGAGCCGAGGCGGGCGCGACGTCATGTTTTGTGAGCAGCTCGATCGCCAGGCCTTTGGCCGAAGCTGCATCGACGGCGCCCGGATCGACGATGAGCCAGGAGTTCTGGCCACCCGCTGTGAATGGTCCCGCCGTGCGAGGCTTCGCTTCCCGCAGCGCCAGCTCAACGGTCGCAGTCCGTTCTGCCAGCAGTTCACGGGCAAGCTGCGCTGCGGCCGTATTTCGAGCGTTGTGATATGCGAGCCGCACGCTAGCACCGGGGGCTGACGACCAGATCGCGCCGGCGTCAGCATCGAGCGCGGTGATTAGTTGTTCCAGCAGCGTTCGATAGAAGACGGCCGCGGTGGTGGCATCTTGGCGTGCCAGCCCGGTGAGCTCATCGAGCAAGTGCTCGATGCCCTGCCAATCGGCGTGGGCTAGTTCGGCATCGAGCGCTGGAGGCTGATAGGTCATAGAGTTTCAGTATAGTCGAGAAGCTGCGCAAGACGCCCAGAGTGCGTGGGTAGCTAGCAGTGGTTTTGTGGCCGAAGACTGGGGTGAATTTAGCGGTTGCGACGAGATTTCCGGCAGTCGCTCGCCTCGCCCGGCCGATTTATGCACAGCGTGTATGTGTGTACCTGCGCGGAAGACCTGCACTTGAAGACAGCATTTATGCCACGGAACCCAAGTGTGACGCGCCAGACCGATACCAGTGCGACGGGCCAAGGACGTGCCTAACCTCCATCCAACCAGTTCCGCATCGAAGCCGCCGGTTATTGCCGGACGGCTCCGCCAGGTCGCGTCTCGCGCGATCGCCGCGATGCAGTTGGCAGCGATGTTGGCAGCTTCGCTCACGCTTTCCGGCTGTTTTGTGCTGAAGCCCCCCTGCGAAATTCCGGTCGAGGAGGACTACTACCGCACGGTGGCCCTGACAACGCCCATTCAGGAGGAGCCCGGTCCGCCTGGGATGTTGCCGCTGTCGACGGCTGCGCCGCTGGTGGTCGATGAGAAGAATCCGCCCCCTCCCTGGGAGATGACGCTTTCAGAAACGGTGCAGCTCGGCCTGGAGAACTCCAAGGTGCTGCGCGATCTGGGTGGCAGCGTACTGCGGCGGCCGGACCTGGCGCAGACAATCCACGATCCGGCCGTGCAGGCGACCGATCCCCGCTTTGGCATGGAGGGCGCACTCGCCGCGTTCGACGCGCAAGTGGCCACGCGCTTGATGGCTTACAAGAACGACCGTGCGTTCAACAACCTGTTCGCAGGTGGCGGCACGTTCTTCTTCAAGCAGGATCTCAATAACTTCGTGACGGAAGTCACCAAGACCAGCGCTACCGGTGGTTCGTTCGCGATGCGTCACCACATCGACTACGACGCGAACAATGCCCCGGCAAACTTGTTTCCCAGCTACTACAATGTCAACTTCGAAGGCGAGTTCCGCCAGCCGTTGCTTCAAGGCGGCGGCGTCGACTTCAACCGCATAGCGGGTCCGCGCGCCACGCCCGGCCAGCTTCAGGGCGTCGTGATTGCCCGCATCAACAACGACGTCAGCACGGCCGAGTTCGAACTCGGTCTCCGCGATCTGATCAGCAATTTGGAGAACGGCTACTGGGATCTGTACTACGCCTACCGCGAACTCGACGCGAAGGTCTCGGCCCGCGATGCGGCGCTGAGCACCTGGCGAAACATTCACGTCAACGTTGAACAGGGACGCGGATACAGCAAGCTCCAGGAAGTGCAGGCCCTCGAACAATACTACCGCTTCCAGGAAGAAGTCATCGACGCGCTGGGCGGCCGTGTGCTCGACCGCACCCGGACGTTCAACGGTTCCAGCGGCGGCACTTTCCGGGGCGTCGGAGGTGTGCAGGCTGCGGAACGCAAACTGCGGCTGTGGATGGGGCTGCCGATCAACGACGGACGCCTGATCCGTCCGACCGATGCTCCGCCGCAAGCTCGCATCGTGTTCGATTGGCAGACCGTGATGGAAGAAACTCTCTCGACCCGGCCCGACCTGCGCCGCCAGCAGGCCAAGATCCAACGCTACCAGGCCGAACTGGTGGCGAATCGGAACTTCCTGCTGCCGCAAATGGACCTCATTGGTCGCTATCGTTGGCGCGGTTACGGTAACGACCTGCTCGGTCCGCGCGACGCCGCCGATCCGATCAACAACGCCTATGCCAACCTGGCCACCGGCATGTTCCAGGAATGGGAACTCGGTTTCGAATATTCGATGCCGCTCGGCTTCCGTCAGGGTTACGCCGCGGTCCGCAACTCGCAAATGCACATCGCTCGCGAACGCGCGATTCTCGAAGAGCAGGAGCGACAAGCCATCCACGATCTGAGCGCCGCCTACGGCGATGCCGAACGGGCATACGTCCTGATGCAGGCCGCTTACAATCGCCTCTCAGCAGCGCAAGAGCAGTATGAACGAGCCTACAATGCGTTCTTCAACCTGGGCGGCAAGGTGTCGCTCGAATTGGTGCTCGATGCCCGGATTCGACTGGCTGAAGCCGAAACCAGCTACCACCGCGGGCGCATCGAGTACGCCGTGGCCGTGAAGAACGTCCACTTCGAGAAGGGATCACTGCTCGACTACAACGGCGCGGGGCTGGCGAACGAGGCCTTCTGCGAGGGTTGCCCCGAGGCCGTGGTTCACCGCATTGCCACCAGCGTTGAAGAGATGCCGCAAAACTACGTGCTGGAAGCGAAGCAGCAGGAAATTGCCGAATCGACGGCGACGGAAACGGCCGAAATTCCGCCGATGCACCAGGCGCCGTGGGAAGGTCGCAAGATCTCACACGAAGAACCGGTTCCGCTGCCGACTCCCGAAGGCCGCCAGATTCAGGCCGCGCGCAAGCTTGCGGCGACAGAGCCGAAGGCTCTCCCGCCAGCTGGCGTGCCGCCAATTTCGCCGTCAGGAGCCGGCCGGATGTTACCGCCCGCGCCTACGTCGGAACGTCGTTCGTCGCCGGCTCAGCCCACTCAAGCGGCGCGCGAAGTTGCGTCTCCGCCGGCTCCCCTGAGTGCCTCCCGACTCGCTTCCGAGACCGTCTTGGCTGCGCCCCTCAAAGCCGAGCGATTGCCAACCGTCGAACCGTAGTATCCGTCGCCGATTTTCCATGCGTCACCGCAGCAGGATCAATTCGCCAAAAGCGGACGGTTCCATCAGGCCGCTTCTGTCCAGGGATTAAATTCAGCAGATCGAGTTGCTCCTACGTCTGCTGCGATTCTGTCGTAACCAGAACCAAACACCTGCCGCTCCCAGTCCCGCAAGAAACACGCTGCCGGGCTCCGGTACCACGGCAAGCGCTAACGTATAGTCTCCGGCGGCCACGTGGGCGCCGGTAAAGTTTGCATCGCCCACGCCCGTCACCCCGATCTTCACTCGGCCCAGCAAGTCGGCCGTGCCGGTGAGGGTTGGAATCGCGTCGAAGGCACTCGTCTGTGCAATCCGCGCGTTCGCCGCATCGTATAGCGCGAGCAGTCCCGCGAACTCGCCCGCGAACGTGGCAGTAAATTCTTGAAACGGCGCGAGTCCCGTAAACACCCAGAAGTCGAGTGAGTCGCCCGTGCCCGGCCCGATCACGTTGTTCAGCGTGATGTCAGCCGTGTAGCCCTCCCAGTTCGGGTTTTCCGGGTCCGGCGAGACCGCCGGGTCGAGCCACTCGGTGTCGGACGTCATCGGCGAGAGTTCATCGTTTTGCCACTTCGAAAGGCTCGGGACCAGGCTTCCGCCCGGATCGCGCACGTCGAGATACCAGGCGTACTTGCCGGACTCGAGATGCAGATCCGCAAAGGCGACGTCGGCGCCGCCGGTAATCTGAAAATAAAGGGAACCATCAGAGCGTAGTGGTACGCCGATCAACTGACTGGCGAAGCCGTTGCCCAAGGGACTGCTGTTATCGTCGACAAGCTGCAAGGTGGTGAACGATGGATCGAAAATGCCCAGCCGCGTGTCGGGGCGCCCCGGCGTCCCATCCAGGCTATCGTTCACGAACAGTGTTCCGCCCGGCAGAATCGTGGCCGTGGGCGGCGTGTTGTTCGGCTCGGCCGCGCGTGCAGCGATCGCGGATAAAACCGCCACGCTGAACGCGAGTGCCAGGGCTTGTCGTCGTACTCGTTGCATAACCGTCCTGTATGTGCGTATTCGCTTCGTAAGTCGCGCAACAACGACGGAGTGGATGTGAAACCTTGCTTGTCCGGGAGCGCATGGGGCGCGCACGGAATAACACGGATCACGACCGCTGAGGGGACGCGAGGGGTAGAGTCGTCAGAAAGCGCACTTCTCGCTGGACGCGGCAAAGCTAACCGCGGCGCGGGGTGCAAACGACTCTTACAAAGCGAGCATTGGCAATCCGAATGGGATTCCTAAGGTCTAACGAGGGTGATCGGGGAATCTCCCTCAAAGTACGAGTCACTCTAGTCAGCGCCGAATCGAGTGTCAAGCAACTTCTGCTGCGGAAATGTCGCATTCTTTGGAGGGACAACCGCGCCCTCGGCTCCACGAAAACGCTCACTGCAAGTACAGCGATTTTAACCTGAGTAGCAGTCGTTCGCCCGGGTCGAGATCCGCCCTTTCCTTGAGCAGCTCGACCAATACAGCCGGCTTCTTCGTGATGATGCTGTTTACTCCCCGGTCCAACAGCAACTGCATATCCCGCCGCTCGTTAATCGTCCACACATAGACTTGACGCCCCCGGGAATGAGCCGTCGCCACCAAGGCGTCGGTCGCCTGCCCCAGCGAAACGGCCAGAAAATCCACCTCCAGCCGGGTGAGGTCGCCAATTCGGGCAGTGGCCAAAAACCCTACGCGCAGCCGGGGTTCGAGCTGTTTCACGGCCCGGACTTCTTCGTAGACGAACGACATGACATTGGCCTCGGCGAGTACCTCGCGGCGGCGGAGCACTTCCACCACGCCTTCGACCAACGCCTGCCCGTCGCCTCCCAGGCTTTTCAGCTCGACCAGCAGCCCCACGCGTCCCTTGGCCAGATCAATCACTTCGTCCAGCGTGGGGATCGGCTCGCCGTCGACCTTGATCGCGCGAATCTCATCGAACGTGGACTTCTGCACCACCAGAGGCGCGCCAGCCACGCGTTTTAGATCGGTGTCATGCATCACCACGATTTTGCCGTCCGCCGTTCGCTGCACGTCGAGCTCGATCGCGGTGGCCCCTTCGTCGATTCCCAGTTCGAATGCTTTCAGGGTGTTTTCTGGCGAGGCGAGCGACGAGCCGCGATGTGCGACGATCCCGACGCGATCCTCAAAATTCGTATTCAGGAGCACCCCACGTACAACGAGGGCCGCGAGCACCGCCATTCCCAGGACGGCATAGATCGGTCCCCGGCGACCGATGGACCATCGCGGTCGATCGTCCAGCGACTCTAGTTCGCCGATCGCTGCCGGTATCGCAATCTTCCGGCAGGTCGCGACCTGATAGAGCCGTGCCAGCAGCCCACAGGCGGTCGCGACCGCCAGCAGCGTGAGCACGAAGTTCAAGACCAGTGCCAGCGCGGTGACGGCACCCAGCAGGGCAAGCTGTGTACCCAGATGATCGCCCACGGAGAAGATTGCCAGGCCCGCGAGCCAGTAGCTAAGCGCTCCGACGGCCAGACTCGCAAGCTGCCAACCTACGAACCAGGTCACCAGCAGCATGGCGATTCGCGATCGCGTTCCGCTGGCCAGTCGATAGCTCGACTTTACCGCTGTCCGGGCAGACCGCTCGGCGAACAGCACCTCGGGCAGCACGAACACCAGCGGCACAGCCACCAGCAAGGCCGCACCGATGGCGCAGACCAGCAGGACCGCGCCCGCCCTGAGCGCGGCGATGAACTCCGGCGGCCGAACCTCCAGGTAGTAGTTGATGTCGAACTCGCTCAATTTGTTCGCCGCGACCAACAGTGCGGCGCCAATGAAAGGCAGCAAGGCGACTACCAGCAGACACAGCACCAGCAGGCTGGCAAGCAAGATTCGCCCAAACCGCAGTCCGACAAACCGCAGCGAGTCGAAATAGGTCACGCGCTTACCGAGCGCGGCACCATAGAGGATTGTCAGCACGCCAGCGACGTCGGTCATCACAATCGCCAGCGCCACGGCCAGGATCATCAGTCCCAATAGCGAGCCTGTGGGAGTGAGCAGAAACCAGGCGATGTCGAGGTTTCCCACGGCCGCATTGCCGCTGGTCGCCGCCAACCGATTGAAGAGCCATGCCACCAGTGGCGACAGGGCGACGAGCCCCAGGATGGCAAACACGAGCTGACACAAGAGCACCTGCGGCAGCACACGCCATAAGTCGCTCGCCGCGCGGTGGACCAGCGTCCGCACACTTGCCTGCTCACGACTTACCGCTTGTTCATTCATGAATTTTTTGCTGCTTCAAAAACGCTGACCCAGTGCTCGAACCTGGCGGCGATCTGCGCTTCGGCCGCGTGCGAATCGATGTTCTCCGCACGCAGATCGTAAATCGTTTGCAAGAACGTCGAGCGGCCGACGGCAAAGCCGATGAAGCCCGGCACTGCCGCCGCGACTTGCAGCCACTCGACGACTTTCTCCTCCGATTCTCCGCGTCCCAGGATGATCGATCCGACGTGCTGGCGCCCATCGCGCTGCACCGACTCGACGATTCGCTGGCAATCCTCATGGCGGTCGAGTCCCTCGATCTTCCAGACATCCGGCTCGACGCCGTAATCCTGAATCTCGCGGATCGATCGGACCATCAGCTCCGGCCGCATGTCGAGATCATATTTCTGCTGGCTACCCGCCGCCGCGAGCTGCGCCTTCTCGGCCGGCACCAGCATCTCGAACATCAGCAGCCGGCCAACCGAGTGCAGCCACTCGGAAAGCACCTTGAGCCGCGCGAGTTGCCGGTCATTGTCGGCCCATGGGCTCTCGGGATTGTAGCGCACGAGCACCTTGGTAAACGTCGGATCGAAGGACTCAATATGCTCACGAAACTGGTCGCCGTACTCAAAATCGAACTCGTGCTGCCCGCTCTTCTCGACCGGCATGCACGTGATGTAGCCGCCTGCATGGGCATCGCGCAGGATTTCTGCGCCGAACTCCTCATCGACCAGGATGCCGCTTTTCTCGCGCGGCACGCCGTGCGCAATCGCCTGCTTGAAGCCTTCGTAGATGACCTGCTTGCTGGCCGCGACTACGGCGATTTGCTCGGCGTTCATCGGTTCGTGAAAGCCAAACACCTCGGACCCATAAGAATGCCGATGATCGAAGGGCAGAATGTACAGCGGCTGGTCGTATCCAATCGTGGCGTCGCGGGTCATGTGGCTCTCCCCTGCGAAGCCCGATAGCGCTCGATGAGCGTATTCGTCGAGCTATCGTGCTTGAGCGTCGGCGAGGAATCGCTCCTTAGCTCGGGCGTGATCCGGTTCGCCAGCACCTTGCCGAGTTCCACGCCCCATTGGTCGAATGAGTTGATTCCCCAGATCGTGCCTTGCACGAACACCTTGTGCTCATACAGGGCGACAAGCTTGCCCAACGCCGCCGGGGTCAGCCGCTCGAGCAGGATCGTGTTCGTCGGATGGTTCCCAGCGAAGGTTCGGTGCGGCACCTGAAACTCTGGCACGCCATCGGCCCGCACTTCGTCGGCGGTTTTGCCCATCGCCAGGGCCTCGGTCTGGGCGAAGAAGTTGGCCATCAACAGATCGTGATGATCTCCGAGCGGGTTGAGCGTCTGGTTGAAACCGATGAAATCGCAGGGGATCAACTTGGTCCCCTGGTGGATGAGCTGGTAATACGCGTGCTGGCCATTCGTGCCGGGCGTACCCCATACGATCGGCCCGGTCTGGTAGTCGACGGTGTTACCGGCCAGCGTCACGTGCTTGCCGTTGCTCTCCATGTCGAGTTGCTGGAGGTACGAGCTGAAGCGGCCCAGGTAATGATCGTAGGGCAGTACGGCCAGCGACTGCGCGCCGAAGAAGTCGTTGTACCAAATGCCCAGCAGCGCCAAGAGCACGGGCAAGTTCCGCTCGAACGGCGTGCGGCGAAAGTGCACGTCCATCGCATGAAAGCCGGCGAGCATTTCGCGAAAGTTCTCCGGCCCAATCGCGATCATCAGCGACAGGCCGATCGCCGAGTCGCAAGAATAGCGGCCTCCGACCCAATCCCAGAACTCGAACATGTTGGCCGTGTCGATGCCGAACTTCGAAACTTCCGCGGCGTTCGTGGACACGGCCACGAAGTGCTTCGCCACGGACTTCTCGTCGCCGAGTTTATCCAGCAGCCAGCGCCGGGCCGAGTGGGCGTTCGTCAGCGTTTCGAGCGTCGTGAAGGTCTTCGAGGCGACGATGAACAGCGTTTCCTCCGGATCGAGATCGCGCGTGGCCTCAGCCACGTCGGCGCCGTCGACATTCGAGACAAACCGCAGCGTTAGATAGCGCTGGCTGTAGTAGCGCAGCGCCTCGTAAGCCATCACCGGCCCCAGATCCGAGCCGCCGATGCCGATGTTCACAATGTTCTTAATCGGCTTGCCGGTATGGCCTTTCCACGCCCCGCTGCGAATCCGCTCGCTGAACGAGGCCATCTTGTCCAGCACCGCATGTACCTCGGGCACGACGTTCTCGCCGTCGACCACGATCTGCTCGTCACGTGGCGCACGAAGCGCCACGTGCAGCACCGCACGATTCTCGGTGATGTTGATCCTCTCGCCAGTGAACATGGCTTCAATCCGTTCGGCCAGGCCTGATTCCCGGGCGAGTTGAACCAGCAGCCGCATCGTGTCGGTGGTCACGCGGTTCTTCGAGTAATCGAGATACACCCCCTCGGCCTCGCAAGTCAGCGACTTACCGCGTGTCGGATCGTCGGCGAATAACTGGCGGAGGTGTGTTGAGCGAACTTGCTCGTAGTGCTGTTCGAGGGCTTGCCAGGCCGGACGTTCGAGTAGCGGCGCGACCGCAGCAGTCATGGTGTCATTCCTTGCATCGTGTCGTCATTTCAATCAGCCGGAAGCGGTGGCGGAGGGATGGGGTTTTTTCTGACCGTTGGTCGTGGTTGGCTGCACGCGGTCGGATTGCCAGAGACGGAACCCACCCTTAAAGGCGTTGGCGTTCGAGCCGAGTCGACACAGGGGCGGCAGTTCCCTAAGTTCCTTCGAGTTGCCTCCGCCGAGCACGATGTCCGTCGGTTGCAGGGCCATCGTCAACTTCTCGACGACGTCGAACACGAGCTTGCGCCATTTCTTCTTACCGAAGCGCTCCAGGCCGCGCAGACCCAGGTAGTCTTCGTAGGTTCGCTTGCGGTAAGGAAGGTGGCCGATCTCCATCGGCGCAACGACTCCCTCGACAACCATTGCGGTGCCCAGGCCGGTGCCCAGCCCCAAGAACAGCATTTTGCCCGTTTCGTAACTGCCCAAGGCTTGCATCGCGGCGTCGTTGTACAACTTCACCGGGCAGCCGAAAACCTCAGCAAAATCGAAGTGCAGCCAGCCTGGTCCCAGGTTCATAGGATCAGCCACGATGTGCGCTTCGTAAACTGGGCCGGGATACCCGATGCTGACCGCTTCGTACGTCCAGTCGCTGGTCGCCTGCTTGACGCCTGCGACCATCTGCTCGGCGGTCATGGTCGGGCCGGAGACGAACTTCCGTGGGATTGTTTCGCCGGTTTTCAGGCATTTGATGTGCGTTCCGCCCACGTCAATTACGAGTACTTGCATCTCTTCCGCCTTCTACTTGTCGCGTTCGGGGTCCATCGCGCAATCGACGACATGGCGGTTGTCGTTCCACAACCGCAGCACGGGTTCGTCCAGAGTATGGTCATAGCCCAGAATGCTCAAGGTCGCAGTGCCCAGAAACAAGAGTTCTCCACCGGTGGGTTCAAGCTTCAGCCACCCTGCCGCGAGCACACGAAAGAAGTGTCCGCTGGAAAACAACAGCACGTTGCCCGGAATCGAATGTACGAGCTTGATCACGCGATCGGCTCGCGCAGCCACATCCGCAGGCATTTCGCCGCCGGGGCAGCCGTCGCGAAAGATCTGCCAGTCGGGCCGCTTCTGGCGAATTTCAGTCGTGGTGATGCCTTCGTACTCACCATAGTTCCATTCTACGAGGTCATCGAGCAGTTCGGCTCGCTGGCCAAAACCGGCCAGCTCGCAAGTGCTGCGCGTGCGGAGCAGGGGGCTGCAGAAAACTCGTGCAAACGAATCGTCGCCAATCAACCCGCCCAGGTTGCGGGCGTTCATTTCGCCGCGCTGGGTCAGCGGCAGATCGGTTAGCCCGGTATGCTGACCAGTAATGGTCCAGGCCGTTTCGCCGTGCCGCGCCAGATAGACAAGTGGCAGGTTGCTCAAAGCCGATTCGCCCTCGCAGATTATTGGCCGCGCACTTCCACGCGATCCGTGTGTCCGGTGATGACGATAGGTTTCATATCAAGAAACAATCCCGTGCCCACCACGCCAGGTATCGCCCGCAGGTCCAGCTCCAGTTTCTGCGGATCGGCGATCGGGCCGGTGCCGCAATCGAGAATATAGTTGCCGTTATCCGTGATCAGTGGCTTTCCGTCCGTCGCTCGCAACCGCGGGTCGAGGTTCAGTCTCTGGATCGCCAGCTTACAGGGCGTGAGTCCCAGCGGAATCACCTCTACGGGAATGTTACCTCGCTGGCCAAGCTGCGAGACGATCTTCTCGGCACCGACCAGAATTACGAGTTTGTCGGAAGCGACCGCCACGATTTTCTCTCGCACCAGTGCCCCGCCATATCCTTTGATCAGGTTGCCCTGCGGGTCGACTTCGTCCGCGCCGTCAAAATCGACCGCCAGCCGCGGGCATTCGTCCAGCGTGGTGAGCGGAATGCCGAGCCGCCGAGCCAGTTCGGCCGAAGCTTCGGAGGTCGGCACCCCGCGGGTCTTGAAACCGGCTTTCAGCCGCGCGCCAAGTGCTTTGATAAACGCCATCGACGCGCGACCTGAACCGAGCCCGATGGTTGCCCCCTCGGGAACGAATTGTAGTGCGCGGTCGGCGACTTTCAGGATGGCAGGATCGGTGGACATGCGAAGTAGGTTTGGTATCCCTGGTGTGGATGCCGATCGGTGGAAGCAACATATTAGCTCGAAGCGCCAGGGAGGATACCCTGCTGCGAGAGTATCCATTCATCAAGGAGCCCGCACGCCTGACTAGCAATCAATTACAGGATCGTTCCAGCCGCCTGGTGGACAAAGCTTCTTGAGCGCATCGGCCGGACCCCAGGTGTTTGGTTCGTAGATCTCAACCGGCACAACATTACCTAACACCGGAGCGACGACGTGCCAGGCCGCTTCGACGGAATCTTCGCGCGCGAACAGTGCCGGATCTCCTCGCATCGCGTCTCCCAGCAGCCGTTCGTACGCGTCCATCTCGTCGCCGCCCGACTGATGCCTGAGCACAAGTTCGGCTTCTTCTCCTAGCATGGCTTCGCCCGGCTTTTTGTGCACGGTACCCAGCGCGATCGTCACATCGGGCGCTACGCGGAAACGCCAGTGATTGGCTTCCGGCGGAGAGCCGTAGATCGGCGGCGGCGGGTCCATTTCCACGTAGACTTCCGTGCAAGTGACCGGCAGACACTTGCCCGCGCGAATGAAGATCGGCACGCCCTTCCAGCGCCAGTTGTTAATTGCCAGCTCGAGTGCAACGAAGGTTTCGACTTGCGAATTCGGCTTAACGCCCGGCTCGTCGCGATAGCCACGGAACTGCCCGCGCACGACTTGCGCGGGATCGAGCGGCAGGATGGACTTGAAGAGCTGCACTTTCTCGTTGCGGACGCTATCGGCGTCCAGCGACGAAGGAGGCTCCATCGTCAGAATAGCCAGCACTTGCAAGAGATGGTTCTGCACGACGTCGCGAATCGCGCCGGCCTCCTCATAGAACGCTCCGCGACCTTGCACGCCGAACTCTTCGGCCATTGTGATCTCGATGCTGCGCACATAGCGGCGATTCCAAACCGGCTCCAGCACCGTGTTGAAAAAACGAAAGTACATCAGGTTCTGCACCGGCTCCTTGCCCAGGAAGTGATCGATCCGGTAAACCGCATCCTCCGGGAAGTTGCTCATCAGCACCGCGTTCAGCGCTTGCGCGCTTTCCAGGTCGCGGCCGAACGGCTTCTCGACGATCACGCGGGCACCTTCAGTGCAGCCGCTTTTGCCCAGCTGTTCGACGACCACGGGGAACATAACGGGCGGGATTGCCAGGTAGTGGGCGGGATGCTTCGCTCCGTCGAGCAATTTGCGAAGCGTGGCGAACGTCACCGGATTGGCGTAGTCGCCATCGACGTAATGCAGCAGGCCGCAAAGTTTGTCATAGATCGCCGCGTCGAAACCGCCGTGCGTGGTGAGGCTGTCCTTGGCTCGTTTCTTCAGGTCATCGAGCCCCCAGTCGCTTTTGGCCACGCCGATCACTGGCGCGTTGAGCTGTCCGCGCCGGATCAAGCCGGCCAGCGCCGGAAAGATCTTCTTATAGGCCAGGTCGCCCGTCGCACCGAAAAACACGAGGGCGTCCGATTGTGTTAGAGCCATTCGATGGTCTTCCGTCTATTGCCGAAGCATGCTGTTGTTTCTGGCGAAAGCATTCGCAGGGATGTTTCGTCCTTCGCGCACGACTATCCCTTCTTTTCAACGTGTCCGCCGAACTGATAGCGCATCGCCGAGAGCAGCTTGTCGGCGAACTCGCTTTCGCCGCGCGAACTGAAGCGTTGGTACAACGCGGCCGACAGCACGGGCACCGGCACCGCCTCGTCAATCGCGGCCTTGATCGTCCAGCGACCTTCGCCCGAGTCGGACACGCGGCCGGCGAACTTGCTCAGCTCGGGATCGGCGGCCAAGGCAGCGGCAGTCAGGTCCAACAGCCAGGAACCGATCACGCTCCCACGCCGCCAGAGTTCCGCTACATCGGACACGTTGATGTCATACTGATAGTTCTCGGGATTGCGCAGCGGTGTGGTTTCGGCGTCGACGGTGTGTTCGCGCTTTCCGACGTTGGCCTCGCGCAACACGGCAATTCCCTCAGCGTACGCGGCCATTACCCCGTACTCGATGCCGTTATGCACCATCTTCACGAAATGTCCAGCGCCATTGGGTCCGCAGTGCAGGTAGCCGTGCTCGGCCGTCCCGCGCGACTGCTCGCGTCCTGGTGTCGGCGGAGCCGAATCCATCGAAGGCGCCAATGCCGCGAAGACTGGGTCGAGCCTGGCCACGACGTCCGCTTCGCCGCCGATCATCTGGCAGTAACCGCGCTCCAGTCCCCAGACGCCGCCGCTTACGCCGACGTCAACATAGTGCAGTCCTTTGGTCTTGAGGTGACCCGCACGGCGCAAATCGTCGATGTAATAGCTGTTGCCACCGTCGATCAGGGTGTCGCCCGGCGCCAGCCGGTTTTCGAAGTCCTTGATCGTGGCGTCGACGATTCCCGCCGGGACCATCATCCACACGAAGCGGGGCGTTTTAAGCCTGGCCAAAAACTCATCCAGCGAGCCGCTCCCGATGGCGCCCTCTTGGACCAGTTCGTCCACGGCCGGCGGATGAATGTCGTAGACCACGCACTGGTGCCCGGCTTTCATCAGCCGCCTGACCATGTTGGCGCCCATCCGCCCCAGTCCGACCATGCCCAGTTGCATTGCTGGTGTCTCCTGCCTGCGAGAGCAGCGCGCACAGAATACGCGCCGTGAACCTCCTCCATAACATAACGCGCAACGGGCGAGCTCGATAATCGCCCGAGAAGTTGGGCGCTTTGTGTCCGCCAAAGAAAGCGGGGCAGTTCACCAGAATCGGCGAACTGCCCCGCGACTGCGTGCGGCAAACATCGAAGACGTGCCTAGTCTTTCTTGTTGCCCTTAATCAGCTTCAAGACAAACGTCAGCTCTTCCTCGCTGACGAAACCGTCGCCATTAGAGTCGATGAACTGGAACTTGTCGCGGAACTGCTCGGGCAACTCTTCCTGAGAGACCTTGCCGTCCTTGTTCGCGTCGACCTGAGCGACGATCTGCTTTGGATCGAGGCTGTCTAGTGGATTGCTGGGCTTGGCGGCCTGGCCCTTGGGAAACCGCTCCACGAAGAACCCGATCATCATCTCCTCGAAAGTCTGCTCGCCCCAGGACACGTCCTTCGTTGGATCTGGATTCGAAAGGTTCTCTTCCGAATTGTCCCATACCGCAGTGCAAACGAGCTTCGTTCCCTTGGGAATCTTCTTCGGCTCGGCCAGTTCGTACGTCGTCTGCCAGTTGAAGTCGTACTGCGGCACGTCCAGCAGCACTTCGCTGGTTCCGTCCGGATAGAACGCCTCGTACTTGAATGCCTTGCCGCGGGTGTGCATGTGCGGCGAAAAACTTACAATTGTGGTGTCATTGTCAAAGATCTTTTCAGCCGTCGCGGTGTAGTCGCTGGCACCAGCCGGGATCGAGAAGAACGTGTTCAGAACTGCCGTGCTGCGAGCTTCGTACTCGACGGTTGCTGGGTCGGTGAACTTGAAACCGACATAGCTCATGTCCTCCTGCGGATAACCGTTCGGCGTGTAGTGCATCTGGAATACCAGCTTGCTGCCGGCCTTCACGTGCACTGCCGTTTTGCCGTCGGTGTTGTACAAAGCGTTCGCACCCGGAGCATATGCAGCAATCAGGTTGCCGCTGGTGAGCGCGCCGCCTTCTCCGTCGCCACCACCACCCCGACGTCCGCCGCGACCGCGCCGTCCCGGCGCGCCGTTGCCCAGTTCGCGCGGCTGCTTATCCGGCGGAACCACGAACACCAGAATATGGTGCACGGTTTCCAGGCTGCCCGGCTTGGCCTCGGCTCCGATGATCCACTTGTCCTCGGTCCAGCCCGGATCGACCGTGAAGTGGTAGTAGTCGATCACGCCTTCGGCCGCAACCTTCACCGGTTCGTCGCGCATGTTGATGATCTGGTCCGGCTTGCCGATGCTCCAGCCTTCGACAAACTCACGCGGTTCGGGAAGCTTACTCTTGTCACCTTCGGGGCAACCATTGTCGACCCAAGTGCGAATCAGCGACTTTTCCTCATCGGTGAGTCGTGATTCGTTCGCGAACTTGCCGTGCTCCGGACTGGCATGCCAGGGGGGCATGCGGCCGTCGTCCACGACTTCGCGAATCATCTCGCCCCAGCCCACGACGTCTTCGTAGTTCGTCATCACGAAGGGGCCGATCATGCCTTCGCGGTGGCATTCCACGCAGTGCTGTTGGAAAATCCGCGCGATCTGATCGCTGTAGGTCACTTCCGAGTTGGCAACGGGCTCCTTTACCCGGCCAATGTGGCACCCCAGGGCTTCGGTCGTCGGCACGCTGACCTCCTTGCCGGCGAGCAATTCTTTCACGGCTTCGACCAGGTCGCGGCGGGAAGGCTCGGGACGTTGGAAGCCCAGGCCCTCAGCAAAACCGTACTGATCGTCGATGCGGCCCCAGTAGCGGACCGTGCGGTTCTTATCGAGCACGAAGATTTCGGGCGTGCGGATTGCACCAAAGTGATCGGCGACCAGGTTCTTCACGTCCTTCAAGACAGGGAACTCGATCTTGTTCCGTTCCGCGAATGCTTTGATCTCTTCAATCGAATCCTGCTGATTCGCGTCGATGGCGACGAACGCCACCTTGTCCTTCGGCAACTCCTTCGCCAAGTCCGCCAGACGCGGAGCATACAGCTTCGCCAACGGGCATTCGGTTCCGAGGAAGGCCACCACGACGATATCCTGCTTCAGGCTCGCCAGCGCGTGGTCCTTGCCAAACTGATTCTTTAGATGAAACGGCTTGATCTGCTTGCCGACGCGCGTGGCGTCATCGGCAGCCCCCACGCCGCTTGCCAGCAGAGTCAAGAGCAGGCACATGAACGAAACGGAACACAAACGACGCATTGAAATCTCCTCGAAGGTCGTTAGCGGGCACGCCGGAGCGGAGAAGCCGCTGGGGGGATTCGCAGAACCGAGCGAACGCGGCGAGGATTCAGTATAGCCACGCCGCCCGAGCCGCTCCAAGCGGAAAACCAGGCCACTCATGAGTTCCTCATCAGCCGCCCAGACACTTGCCGCGGACACGTTGCAATCATCCGTCCTTGTATACCCACGGTTACCGCGATTTGGTTGCAGTTGAGTGGCGTTTTTTAATGTCCGAGGGTTGGGCGTCGCGCCGCTCGATCGATGGACTGGATGACCCAAACAGGAAGTCAGCCGATTCCAGCAACCGCGACGGCCAGCTTCCTTTCGCCGGTCTTGCGCGATCGCGCAAGACCGGGTTGTCACCAGGCTAAAAGGCGACCTAGTGCAGACAACATATCTTGAACTTCTTGCCGCTGCCGCAGGGACAAGAATCGTTCCGGCCGACGACGCGCGAATCGCGGACAATGGTGTCGATCGGGGGAGGCAGTGGATTTTCATCCCAAGTAGGGAGCCGCATGCTTGCACCCTTGAAGAAGTCCTTGTATCGCCCGAGATTCTAGCAGCTCAGGGCGATTTTCAAGTAATCCTGACGCCGCTTCATCTTCACTTCATGTGCCCCCCGCTAAAGTTCACGGCATGGTCGCAGCGAGGTTCCTGTGCGGCCTTGGGAATGCGACCTCGAGCGTGTCCGCGCCCGCGCTGTCTTTGAGGAGAGTGGCGCTACAGCGTGTGAGAACTCGGGGTCGCAGTCCGCGGCATGCTGCATTGGCCCGCTGAACCAGCCGGAATGATCGAAGAGCAACGTTCTCAAAATCGAAAGGGTTCGCACGATGAAAGCCATTTGGAGTTTGTTAACCATCGCAGGCCTGGGCATCGTAACGGTCGCGGCGTACGCCCAACCGCCCGATGGTCCTCCGCCCGGCCGCGGTGCACGCGGCGATGGCCCCGGTCGCGGCCCTGGCGGTCCCGGCGGACCGCCGGTGGTTCGCGCCCTTGATACCGACAAGGACGGCGAGATCTCGGCCGACGAGATTGCCAAGGCGGCCGAGTCGCTCAAGTCACTCGACAAGAATGAAGACGGCAAGCTCACCGAAGACGAACTTCGTCCGCCGCGCCCGGAAGGTGCACCCGATGGCCCCGGCCCTGGCGGTCCGGAAGCGCGTCGCGGTCCCGGTGGCCCGAACGGTCCGCCGCGTGGCGATGGTGCCATCCCGCGCGAGCGTCGTCGTTTCTCACAGGATGGTCCCGGTCCGCGTGGGCCTCGCGGGCCGCGCGGTGACTTCGGTCCTCCGCCGGGTCCTGGCGGTCCGCCAGCGATGATGCCGCCACACTTGAAGGAGATGCTCGATCTGTCCGAGGATCAAGTCAAACAGCTCGACGCGTTGCACAAGGAGTCGCGCGAGAAGTTCGAAAAGATACTCACCGCCGAGCAACTCGAAAAGCTCAAGGAGCACGGCCCCCCGGGTCCGCCGCACGAGCGTGAACGCGACGAGTGAACCGCAGACGCTGATTACCAAGCTAAAGCCGGGGGAATACCTTCCGCCGGAACTTTGCTCAAGGTTCCTTTTGCCCCAAGCCCAGGGAATGCACTTCCCTGGGTTTGCGGCGTTTCGATTGCTCCCGTCAGCTATTATCTACTAGTGGAACCAGTGGATCGATTAATCGGCAGTTCGCGCCCCTTTCATGCGTATCCTCGTTGTCGAAGACGAACTCGAGCTCTTGAAGATCCTGGCGCAGGCCTTGCGCGAGGAAGGTTACGCCGTCGACACCGCGGCCGATGGCGAAGAAGGGATCTTCCGCGCCGAAAGCTGGGACTACGATGCGATTGTGCTCGACCTGATGCTCCCCAAACTCAGTGGCATGCAAGTGCTCGAGCGCCTGCGGCTTGAGAAGAAGACGCCGGTGCTGATCCTTACCGCGCGCGATACCGTGCCTGATCGCGTGCGTGGACTGGATGGCGGGGCGGACGATTACCTGGTGAAGCCGTTCGAGCTCAGCGAACTATTCGCCCGGCTTCGCGCTCTCATCCGCCGCGCGAACGGTCAGGCGGTGCCCACGATCGAAGTTGGCGGGGTCACAATCGATACCCGCGCCCGCCGGGCCACGCAAGGCGGCGAAGCGGTGTCGCTCACGGCCCGCGAATACGCCTTGGTCGAAATGCTCGCCCTGCGCCGTGGACAGGTCGTTTCACGCACCGAAATGTACGAGCACCTTTTCGACGAGAACGAGGACACGATGTCGAACCTGCTCGACGTACACGTCTCGAACATCCGCCGCAAGCTCGGCAAAGACTTCATCACCACACGCCGTGGTCACGGGTACTCGATCGATGATTAAGTCGATGCGCCTCCGATTGCAGGTCTGGTATGCGGCGGTGCTGCTGTTTGTGATCACCGCCTTCGCCGGTGCGCTGTACGTGCACACGCGGCTTGAGCGGATGCGCGCCACCGACGCCCGGCTCGAAGCCGCCGCCAGTTACCTGCAGGCCACGCTCCGCGGTCTGCCGCCCATGGACGAGCGGCCGTTCTTTTCGATGCAGCGAGCCATCCGAGCGCGGATGTCCGGCGAACGAGGTCCACGCGATCACGGTCCTCCCGAGCATGGCCCCCCTGAGCGTCGGCTCCCCGAACCCGGTCCTCGCCATCACGGTCCCGGTGGCGATCATCCCGCCGGCCCGCCGCCCGGCGACCATCCCGACTTTCCGGACCGGCCACCGCATCCTGGTGCGGGGCCTGCCGAGCGGCTGCGCGCGGCGATGACGCTGCCTGGCTCGCTGCTCGATGCGCCAGACTCGCCGCAGCAGGATTGGCCTTACTTCAAGATCTGGCATGCCGACGGCACGGTGCTGGCCGAGTCGGACAACCTCGCCCCGCCCGAAGACAGTGACGAACGCCGGCCGGACGTGCCGCAGATCGGATCGCCCCCGGGCTTTCCGCCGGGGTTCCGGTGGCGCGAACCCGATCGCCGCGAGATTGTGCTCAGCGGCCCGCGCGGATCGACGATTCTCGTCGGTAAACCATTCGGCCGCGAGTTGGCCGAGCTGCGCCGCCTGGCCTGGCGGCTGTTCGGCGGCGGGATGATCGTGATGGTAGTCGGCCTCGCAGGCGGATGGCTGATCTCGCGGAGCATCACCCAACCGATTCAAACGATCGCGACAACCGCTTCGGAGATCTCCGCCCGAAACCTCGCGCGGCGGATTGAAACTTCGGGGCTGGACAAGGAGTTGATTGGCCTGGCGACGATCTTGAACGAGATGTTCGAGCGTCTCGAAGGTTCGTTCGAGCGTCAGTCGCGATTCACGTCCGACGCTTCGCACGAACTGCGAACGCCGCTGGCGGTACTGCATGCGCATGCCGAGCTAGCGCTCGCGCGGCCGCGCTCGGCCGAGGAGTATCGCGAAACGCTGGCCGCGTGCCTGAAAGCGGCCGCCCGCATGGGGACGCTCGTCGACGGATTGTTAATGCTGGCCCGCGCTGATGCTGGCCGGCTCGATCCGCATTTTCGCCGCCTGGATTGGCGCGAAGTCGTGGACGACGTGGTCGATCAGTATCGCCCGCAAGCGGCCGCCGCTGGCATCGAGTTGTCGACTGATCTAGGGGAGCAAGTGCCTGTGCGGGGCGATGCGGCACTTCTCGCCCGCGTGTCGAGCAACCTGCTGGGTAACGCACTGCGCTACACACCCCGGGGGGGCCGGATTCACATTGCTCTCAAGGCACAGGGAAGTGACGGCGCCGTGCTGACTGTCGAAGATACCGGCTGCGGCATCGCGGTCGAAGATCAAGCCCACGTCTTCGAGCGATTCTTCCGCGCCGACAAGGCCCGCTCTCGTTCGCAGGGAGGCAACGGCCTGGGACTCGCCATTTGCAAGTCGCTCGTCGAAGCCCACCACGGACGGATCGGCTTCACTTCCATTCCGGAGCAAGGCGCGCGGTTCGAAGTCTGCCTGCCACTCGATGGCGAGCCGAATCCAACGCGACCTGTGCCAGGCGCTGTGGCATTGCTTGAGTCCGCACACGTCGAGCCAACCGGCGGCCGGGCCGGGGGCTGACAGCCGCTACTGCGCGGCCGAACCGTCCGCCGCCGCGCCGCCGGTGAAAATCTTCACCCGGTGGCCGTGCTTATTGCGAATGTGCACCGCCGGCCGAACCGGCTGTTCGACTTCGAATTCTTCGGTGGTCTCTTCGGCGGTCGACTCTTCATCGGCTGTATCTTCGGCCGTGACGACGCCGGTGTCGGTTTCATCCTGCTCTTCGAGTTCTTCTTCGTCTTCTTGCTCAGCGCGGCTGGTGCGCGCGGTTCGTTCGACCTGGCGACGTCCGCCACGCTGGACAGACCCAGCCGGTTGGCGCTCGTCCTTGCGCGCCAGCAGCTCGCGATCTTCGAGCTTGGTCGCGCTGGCCGCAGCCGCGGTCGATTGTCGCAGCTCGTGGACGGGCTGTCGCTTCGACGCCGAACGCTTAGGCGGCGCCGGCTGCTCGGGCTGCTCATCGTACAGCTCAGACTGTTCGAGTTCCTCGTCGCGGGCGTACTCTTCACGAGGTGCTTGCTGATGGCTTTCGACGCCGTCGGCGGCGGACTTGAGTGGCGAAGGAGGTTTGGTCATGTCACGGAACACCGCTAGCGGACCTGTTAACCCATGTTTCACGTCTTCGCCCGTCAACCGGCGATAGCTCTTTTTCGCACGCTGTTCGGCCATCCGGGCTCCGTTCGAGGGACTACCTGCGGGGCTGGTCGACTTCGGTCGCGTGGCAGCTGGGGAGCGCTGGGTTTTGGCGGCTCGTCGGACGGCGGCCTTTTCCTGTTCCAGTTCGTCGGTTTCGAACGGTACGCGCGGCTGTTGTTCAAGCGTTTCCTCGCCGCGCTCCATCGTCTGCCGCGCGATAGCAGCCCTGCGGTTCGAGACTGCGCCGATTTGTTGGCGTTCAACCGCCTCGAGTTGGGCCTCGACTTCGCTTTCCCAAGGAGCGGCATAGTACGAGTCGGTCGATCGCGCCGAAGTGTCGTGGGCGCGACGCACCGGGTGCGTCTGACCGGCCACGACTTCAGTCGCGGCTACCGTCGCGATGTCAGCCTTCGCGTGTTGGTGCGTCGGCCGACTGGGCTTTTCGAGAGCCGGAAGCAAGGCAGCCACATTTGGCAGAATGGCCTTCGAGTTTGCGACCGGCTGCTCGACCTTCTTTTCGGCCGCCAGGAGTGCGTCTCGTTCGGCCTGCCGTCGCCAGGGATCGCGACCGTCGCCTGTGTTCCGCGGTGTTTGAGCCGACATCGTCGGGAAATGCTTACCCAGCAACGCTCGCTCGCGCGAGGCCGGCGCAGTGCTGACGGCTTGTGCGGCCGGCAGATACTGCCCGTGGCGATGTGTCGAATGCGTGTTGACCGTTGGGGGTGCCGTCTCCGCGGTCGGTTGGTCCGCCGCTGCCGTCGTTACGGGCCGAGTACTGATCGAATCAGCCGGTTCCGTGGCCTGGACAGCAACAGCTTCTGGCTGCGTCTCCTTGGGAGCATCGGTTGTTCGCTCAGCGACTTGAGCCGGCGCCCCCTTGGCCCGCCACTTCATCTTCGGGTCGTCGCTCTTCACCGCTTGCAGTTGGCCAGGCAACGGATTGGACACGGTCGGCGGAGCAGGTGGCTGAACTTCCGGATCGCTCGCTTCGACGGTCGTCGTGGGAGTCATGGGCGGCGCACTCTGACCCGGCGGCAGCGGCGTTTCCGGGGCGTACTGCGGAACGACGGCCGGCGCAGGCGCTGCGACTGCCTCCTCGTTCTTTCGTCCAAAGGCGAACAGCGCTTTCGAGCCGGTGCTCGGCGGCGCCACCTCGGGCTTGTTCATCGGTTTCGAGAGCAGCGAGAACAAGGCCCGGGTCTTCGATGCCTCCGGTTGGGGTTCCGGCTGCGTGGGTCGCGGAGCGAAGAGAGCCTTTGAAGCGGGTTGCGCTTCCGTGGCCGGGGCTACCGGCGTGGTCGGCTGCGGAGCCGGTGTCGTGGCGTATATTTCCTGGTTCACTGCGGGCCCCGCCTGGGGAGCGACGGGCGCGGCCTGCGGCTGAGCGACGATCGCCTGCGGGTTGGCAGGAGCCGCGGCGAACAAGGCGCGCGATGCGGACGGCTCGGGCGCGGGAGCTTGCGGTTTGATCTCCGGTTCACCGATCGTCGAGCCAGTGATTTTTTTGGCGATCTGCGGCCAGTCAAACAGCCCCTTTCGGCTACCGTCACCCATGGGGTTGCGCTGCGAAGTAGGCCAATGTTCGGCCGGCACTTCCGGGCTGAGCACTGTACGCGGCGCGAACGTGTAGTTTCCATCGGGCTGCCAGCCGGCGGGCATCATGATCACCACCGGCGACTGCGCTGTCTGAAACGGCATCTGTCCTGCGGCCGGAAGCGGAAACTGTCCGCTTGTGAGTTGCACCGGCGGCACGCTCGGCGGTAGCACGCTCGGGTAATCCCCCCGCGCCGCTGCCGAAGCGAGCGGCTGGACGGGCGCGCTGTTCGTGGCAGGAACGGCTTGAGTCGTACCCGAGCTCGCCGGTAGCGGCTCGACCGCGCTGGCGGGCGTGACTGCCGAATTCGTTTCAACCGGCTCGGCGTGGTCTGCCTGCTCGTCTGTCTTGAAGCGCGAGAGAAAGTCCAGCTTGAACGAGACCAACGCCTTCTGCTTGGGCTCCGCTTCGGCCTGCTGGGCCTGCGTGCTCGCAGTGACGGTTGCCAATCCGATCGCCAATGCCGAACCGAGCGTGACGCAACGCCTGGTGAATTCGTGCCGCATGGTCATCTCACGCGTTTGTGCCTGGAATCCGAAGCGATCGGCTGCCAGTGCCGGTCGCGCAAAATCTCTGGCCGCCGAGGGCAGCCCTTCACATTCAAGTATTCGGGTGATAACGGCTGTAGCGTGGGTTTAATCGATATGGCCGGGAGAGTCACCGAATGCGACAGAGTTTGCCGGACAGGCAAGGTTTCGCTGGCTTGCCGAGAGTGTCACGCGACGGGGCGTGCTAGCATGAGAGCCGAGGACTACAGAGCGGAGACGCCGGCCTCGCGCAACTTATTCAGGGCGTGCGATACTGTTACCTCGCGCGAGTCGCCAGATGGCACGACATGCTGTCGTGCCGCGACAGTGTGTGCGATCGGTTCCCAGACCTTGGCGGCCCGTTGATAGATCGCCCAGTCCGCATCGGAAGCGTCGCCTTGCCGCGTGTCCAGCCGCTCGCGAATCACTTCCGCTGGAGCATCGCACACCAGCAGGAGCATCGGCACTCGCAGCCGGGCGGCTAAATTGAAGAATGCTTCCCGGCGGACTCGTTCGCGAAAGCTTGCGTCGACGATCACGCGTCGTCCTTCGCGCAGGAGGGACTCGGCCCGAACCAGGCATTCGGTGTACGTGCGAGCATTCCATGCGGCGGTATAGATGCCCTCGCCGAATGAGCCCGATTCGGTTGCGGAGGGGGCGTTGGCGGCGAACTCCTTCCGCACCAGGTCTGAGCGAATCACTTCGAAGTTCGCCTGCTCGCCAAGTTGCGCCGCCAGTGTGCTCTTGCCGCTGCCGGGGAGCCCAGCCACCAGCACAAGCGCCGGCCGTTGCTGCGGCGGTTCGAGAGCGCCCAGCGCGAGCAGCCAATAACCGGTCGCCCGCCGCATCGCTTGTTCGCGTTCGTCCCGCGGGACCTCCGTTTCGGCCGCCGTCAGACCTTCGACCTTTCCGCGCACGGCCGCGCGGTAGCCGATATAGAACGGCAACAGCCGGCGACCCTCTTCGTCACCCGTTGTCGCGAAGTAGCTGTCGGCGAATGCCGTCGCCAGGTCCTGGCGACCGGCGAACTCCAGGTCCATTGCGAGAAAGGCCATGTCCGCCACCGGATCGGCATACCGAAACGCGTCGTTGAATTCGAGGCAGTCGATCACCACCGTGTTCGGCTGGTTCGCCGCGCCGGCTTCCACGAAGTAAACATGATCGGCGCGCAGATCGCCGTGCGTGTCGCAGGGAATGCCGCGCGCCGCGCGACTTTCTAGCAGCGGGCCGAGCTCCGCGAGCAAGTCCTCCGTGCGCCGCTCGATTCGCTCGAACACCGCGGCCGTTACCATGTTGCCGACCTGCGACTGCGACTGCTCGAAGTTTCCCCGGGCGTTTGCGGCCACCACGTGGGTTCGCCCAAACTCGGAGATCCGCGGACTGCGTTCCGCCTGGGCGTGAAACTCGGCGAGCTGCCGCGCTAAATCTTTGAGTTGTTCGGGCGTGACGTGCCCGCGCTCGAGCCGGCTGGCCAAGGTATCCTCGTCCGCGAGCCGCCGCATCTTGACGGCCCATTCGATCGGCTCGCCCGCGCCTTCGATCTTCAGCCTACCCGTTTGCCGCACGATCGGCACGACGCCCAGATACACGTCGGCCGCGAGTCGCGAGTTGAGCCGCACCTCGGCGTCGCAATCCCGCTTTCGCAGCTCGAGCGTGCTGAAGTCCACGAACGGCAGCTTCACCGGCTTGCGGATTTTGTAGACCAGATCGTCCGCCAAGAGCACGAGCGAGATGTGCGTCTGACGCACCTCGACCGAGGCGGCCGGCCACGGGAGCACTGCCGGATCAGACAGTTCAGCGAGGAAACGAGCAAGATCCACGGCGGACGACGACCTCCACAGGTGAAGGGTACGTCATCCAGTTGAGCAGAATGGACCGCTCCCTTGAAGGGGCGCTACTTCGCCCCTGGCGGAGGCGGCAGCGCCAGAGCAGGCGTTCCTTGCTGGGCACGCTTCTCCGCATAGTCCCGCAACTTGGCATACGTGTTCTGGAACTCGGGCCGCGAGTACAGCGACTCGAAGCTGGGATTCTGCACCACCCGATTGTAACGCGACAGCGATTCTTGCAGCGCGGCGAGTGTGGGCGGATTGGTGCCGCTGAAAACCTCCGGCGGCAGAGCCAGATATTTGCGCCACTCATCGTCGAGCAACGCAAACAATCCCTTCGCCTGAACGGCCAGTTGCTCGCGCGGCGTTGCGACAATCGGCTGCGGCACGGGACCCGCGTCGACCAGCGGCGTCTCGGTCACGACGGTTCCCGGCGCGGCTACGCGCGAGGTGGACGAAAGATTCGTAATCTCTTGCACCAAATTCAATGCCGACTGCGGAATCTGCGTCGGCGCCTGTCCGGCGGGCACGCCGTAAAACGTCTGCCAGGCCACCGGATCCATGTCGATCACCGAGCCGTCGAGTGCCACGCCGGCAAACAGCCCCCGGCTGCGCGAGTACGAGAGAATTTCGGCTTTGAACCGGGCATCCGTCGCGGCCGAGGCGTTGCGTCCCACGGGGCCCGCCGAAGCCGAGGCATCGGCTCCGATCGTGAACTTGCCGCTCATCAGCCCGTCGACGCTCTTCTTGGTCGTGAACACCAGAACGACGTCGGTTCCTTGCACGCCGGCCTGCCAGCCCACACTTCCACCGGTCAGGGTGATGAACGCCGGTAACGACCAGGCGCCGTTGGGCTCGCGAACCATGACTACTCCGCGCCCGCGCCGAAACGCGGCCACGAAGCCGATCTTGAACACGTTCGGAATGATCGCCACGCCGTGCGCTTCGGCCAGCAGCGCTTCCGGAATCCGGCTCGCTGGAATCGTCGTCTGTTCCCGCAGAATATCCGCGGCCGAAAGCACGGTCTGTTCCGGGCTATTCCCGCGCGCCTGGGTGGCGACAAGCGTGACGAAGCACAGGGTGATTGATCCAAGCAGCAACTGTCGCATCTGATTGATAACTCCGCGCGGGGCAGGGGGGGCCGCAACCTGTTCTGGGCCGCCGTGTTCTAACCGCCAGGACCGAAAAACTGCAATCGCGATCCGCGGTATCGACGCAATTTCGCCAGATGACAGCACGGCCAGCTAGCTATTCTGCCCGCCGTCACGGTACATTGGCGTACATCTGATCCGAAGTCTCCGCCGTCCGCTTCCCGTCCTTTCGGCTGGAGGAAAGCCATGTACGCCAACGCCAACCCATCGCCTGAAGAACGTTTGCCCACCGACCTGCCTGCGCCGAAATCCGCGCGCGGACCCAAACACAGGTGGGTGCCGATTCTGGGCCTCGTCCTCTCGGCCGCCGGCATGCTTGCCCTGCAATTGCTGTTGCCCGAGACGATCGACACCGGCGGCAAGCGCATGCTCACGCTGATCGTCGCGCTCGTCGGCTGCCTCTGGGTGCTGGGCTGGTTTTTCTTCGCCTCGGGACTCTCCCCACGCGCCCGCATCGGCACGGCCGTTGTGCTGCTGGCCGCGGGACTGGCCACCGGCCTGTCCATACGGCGCGTCGAATTCTCGGGAGACATGGTCCCGTCGTTCGACTGGCGGTGGACAAAGGATCGGTATGTTGCGTTGGAGGAGCATCGCACGCGGGGCAGCGAGCAGGATGACGATGCCGTCTTGGGCCTGGTCGATTTGGCGGCCGTGACGCCCGGGCAGGATGATGTCCTGGAGTTCCGCGGTCCCCAGCGCGATGGCGTTTCGCCAGGTCCGGCACTCGCCCGCGATTGGACCACCTCACCACCGAAACTCCTCTGGCGGCAACCGGTCGGCGGTGGATACGCCTCGTTTCTCAAGATCGGCCCGGCCCTGATCACGATCGAACAACGACGCGATAAAGAAGCGATCGTTGCCTACGCAGCCGACACCGGACACGAACTCTGGGTCTACGAGTATCCCGCACTCTTCAGCGAAACGCTCGGCGGCGATGGTCCGCGGGCCACGCCCACCTATCACGACGGCAAGATTTATTCGCTGGGTGCGACGGGCGAATTGGTGGCCCTCGAATTCGCCACCGGCAAGAAGCTGTGGCAGCTCAACATCCTTAAGGACAACGAGTGCGGCAATCTCGACTGGGGCATGAGCGGTTCCCCGCTGATCCACGAGGACGTCGTAATTGTGAACCCCGGTGACCAGAAGGGGACCGACAATAGCCGGGCAGTCGTGGCCTATTCCTTGGCAGACGGCCAGCGTCGCTGGGCTGCCGGCCGCGCGAAGACCGGCTATGCTTCGCCGATGTTGGTGACGCTCGGCGGCACGAAGCAAGTTTTGATCTTCGACGGTGTCGGCCTCGCCGGGTGCGATTCAACCGATGGCCGCGAGTTGTGGCGGTTCCCCTGGAAATCGGACTTCGATATCAATGCCGCCCAGCCGGTCATCCTCGACGACCAGCGGATCGTGATTACGTCGGCTTCGGGTTCCGCCCTCGTGCAGGTCAATCACGACGCCGGCGCGTGGACGGCTGAGCAAGTGTGGATGAGCCGCCGACTAAAAGGCGGCTATGCCAGCCCCATAGCCTATGATGGCGCGCTCTATGGTATCGACGAAAGCATCCTGGTCGCCCTCGACCTGGCCGATGGCAAGCAGAAGTGGAAGGACCGCCAGGGGCAGTACGGCCACGGACAGATGCTCCGCCGCGACGACCTGCTGGTCATCCTCGGCGAGGCGGGCGAGCTCGCGCTTGTCGAAGCCACGCCCACCAAGTTCAACGAGTTGGCCCGGGTCCAAGCCATCGAGGGCAAGACCTGGAATGTGCCACTGCTGGTTGGCAACCGCGTCTACGTCCGTAATCATCTGGAGATGGCCGCCTATGAACTGCCGACGGCGGAGATTTATGATCCAGAAGCAGCGCCCAACACCGCCGCCGAAGAAACGTCATTGCCAGCAAAAGTTAACGAGTGAGGCAGTTCCAGGGGAAAGTATTCCCCGGGCTTTCGTTCCACTGACCACTAACCACCGCAACATATGCCGCCTGTCTTTCGCCGACTTGACCATGTTTCCATCGGGGTGAACGATCTGGCCGCCGCGCGTCGACTGTTCGTCGACGTGCTCGGCGGGGAGCCGCTGCGCGACATCGGCCGCAACGAGGCCGAGAACTTCGAGTGGTTCACCTTCAAGCTGGGTGGCAAGAAGATGGAGCTGGTCAGCGCCATGACGCCGGGCGAGGGAGGGGTCGGCCGGTACATCGCCAAGCACGGCGAAGGGTACCACCACATTTCCATCAGCGTCGACAACCTGCAGGATGCGATCGCCTACTTCAAACAGAACGGCATCCGCGTCCTCTCGCCGAGCGAGGACGACCCGAACTGGAAGCACTGCTACCTGCACCCCGCCGACACCCACGGTGCACTGATCCAGGTCTTCGAAGAAAACGAGAAGACCCTGGGACACGCGGATTAAATCGCGGAGCGCACCACGGGGCGCCAAAAAAACCCGGCGAATTCTTCGCCGGAAACTGTTTTGAATGCTGGCGCGAGTCCTCGTTACTTCCCTGCCACGCTTGTCGGCGCGATGCAATAGATCCGCGCACTCGTGCGGATCAGCAGCTTGTCGCCCACGATCACAGGCGTGGCCATGCCCATATCGTCTTCGGCCAGCGGGTTGCTATGCAGCAGCTCGAAGTCGCCCCCCGCCTTGATGGCAAACGTCACGCCGTCTTCGTTCAGGCAGAACAACTTGCCGCCAAACGCGACCGGCGAGCTGGTGAACGCCCGGCCATTGGGAATCCGCTTCCGCGGATAGATTTCTTCGCCCGTCTTCGGATCGAAGGCGGCCATGAACCCGCGGTCGTACAGCACGTGCAGCACGCCGCCCTCGATGATCGGCGTGGGATGATAGGGCCCCGTCTTCAGTGCCGACCAGGCGACGTATTCGTTGCTCGTGGCCGGTTCGACTGGTGTGATGTCGCCGCTGGCGCCCGGCTTGATCGCATACATCGGGTTCTCGCCCCACAGCACGTGGCCGGCGATCAGGTACAACAACCCTTCGTGCTCGAACGGCGTGGGAATCGCCAGAATCGACTTGCCCTTGAGCTTCCAGAGCAGGTTCCCCTCGAGATCGTACGACCGCGACCAGCCGACACCCGAGGTGACCAGCTCGGTGCGCTGGTCGTTCTTCCAGATGAACGGAGTCGCGTAGTTCGTCTTCTCGCCCTCGCGCTCGACACGCAGCACTTCTTCGCCCGTCTTCTTGTCCAGCGCGACGAAATACGACTTCTCATCGTTGTCGTTGACAATGTAGACGCGGTCCTCGTGCAGGATCGGCGAGATCGAGGTACCCCAGGCATATTGCGTTTCCTGCGGTGGGAACATCTTCTGCCAGAGCGGCTTGCCGTCCATGTCATAGACGAACAGCCCCACGTTGCCGAAGTAGGCGTACACTCGCTCGCCGTCGGTGGCCGGGGTTTCCGAAGCGAGCGTGTTCTTGATGTGATGCGGCTTGGGCGGAATCGCGGTGTGCGCGGTCGCTTCCCAGATCTTCTTGCCTGAACTCAAGTCCAGGCACAACACCTTCCACTCGTGCGGGTCTTTGGGCTTGGGATACTTGTTCGCATCGAGGTCTTCGATGTACAGACCCTTCCGCGGTTCGAGGTCCTTGCCGGTGCTGATGCAAGTGGTCAGGTAGACGCGGCCGCCGCTGACGATCGGGCTCGACCAGGCCAGCCCCGGCACGTCGGTCTTCCAGAGCACGTTCTCGGTCGCGCTCCACTTTTCGGGCGGAGTCACGCCGCTCTCTTTGGCGAAGCGCCCTTGGAGGAACTGACCGACTTCGGGCTCGGCGGCTACCCCCGCTTGAAGGAAACCAGACACAAGTGCCAAGCAAGCAAGCACCCCGGTGCGTAGCATCGGCCAAACTCCCGCTGAGAGAAGTGAACTTAGGAAGGGATCCGCGCCTGTCTCTGCCGTCTGTGATGCTAACCGCGGCGGGCGGCAGGCGTCAAGAAATATCGCGGTTTGGCCTGGCGGCGGAGTATAACCGCCGGCAATCGATTACGGAGCCTCGACCGTCACCGCCATGACTACCGGGGCCGTCGCATCGGGCCCCTTTAGCAGTTCGATCGAGTCGATCGGATCTTGCCGTTTCGGCGAGACGGAGAGATATCGCAACTGCCGGCCGCCCAGGTCGAATGCAAACTTCGATTCCGGCACATCCACGCGGCGGATGAAGTCTGCAATGTGTACGCCGTTCGCCAGCTCATGATCCTCGGTCGTGCCGTCCGCATAGTGCAACCGCACGATCATGCTCACCGAGCCCTTCTCGCCGCCGGGATGTCCCCAGCCGCTCACGCCGCCCAAGAGGTGAATCGCCTTCGCCGGCGCGTGGCAGGGGATGTTCACGCTGCGCGGCATGCTCGCCGAGAGCTTCCCCTGCGGGCTGTGCAGCACGATCGCGTTCGCTACCCGACCGTCGCGCGGATCGATCAGCAGAAACGGCACTTCGCCAAACTGCTTCGGGCTCCACTCGTCGAACATCATTCGCTCGATGTCCAGATCGGGCTGCTGAAATAGCCCGCGCGTGCTCACGCTCGTGGCCACCTTCTCGAGCGGCAGCGGCAGGTACTTGCCGCGCTGCGTGAGGAATTCGAGCAGGTCCGAGATCTCTCCCGGCGTCACCTGCTTCTCAAACCCCTCGGGCATCAACGACTTTGGCGAAGCCACGAGTTCGTCGATATCCTCGCGCAAGATCGAATGCTTCTTGCCTTCCGCGTCAAACAGCTCGATGGCCGTTTTCGACTCCGAGCCGAGCAAGCCGGTCAGCACTTGACCAGCCGTTGTCGCGACGGTGAACACGCGGAAGTTGCCTTCCACGCTGCGGCTCGGATCGAGAATGTTCTCGAGCAGTTCCGCCTTCGGATGCACCGCCATGCCGGTCAGATCGGGGCCGATCCGCGTACCTTCGCTGCCGTGCACGTGGCACTTCGCGCATTGTTTGATGAACACCTGCTTGCCGCGCATGGCATCCCCGGTTTGCGAAGCGAGCGGCAACAGCTCATCCAGCACTTTCCGCCGGTCGGGGTTCGGCAGCACGCCGCCGGCCGCCAGCAGTTCTTCCGCGCGCTTGCGAATCGCCTTGTCGGGATGGTCGGAAAGGGCCCTGCGCTGATCGAGCGAGAGATCGATCCAGGCCAGGCGATCCGAAGCCAGTCCGTCGACGAGCGCAGTCGTCCAGGCCGGCCGCGACAGGAGCACGCTGATCGCCGCGGCACGCACGGCCGGCGTTTGCGCCGGCAGCCGCTCGACGAGCAGCGTGCCCAGTGCATCGAACTCGCTTGCACTCAGTGCCGCCAGCAGTCCCGTGGCAAGTTCGGTCGAGGCGCGCGGCGAAATCACGTCCAGCAAGCGGATCGTGGCCGATTCGTCGCCCGCACGGAGCGTCATCAGATCGCGTGCGGCTGCCACGCGATCGTCAACCGACAATGCATGGTCTTCCACTCGGGCGAAAAGCGTACCGGCAATTTCTTGGGCGATCGCTTCGAACCTGGTGCTTCCCCACCGCATCGCCAACTGCACAAGCTGTGCCTGGGCGGCGAAGTCCAGCCGCTCGAGTGATGCCTGGAGTTGAGCTTCCAGGCCGGCGAGTGCTGGCGACTTATCTTGCGGCCAACCGGCACGGACACCTGCGATTACGGCCGATGCCAACTGGGGCGGCATTTTGGCAAGCGGCGCCACGAACCACTCGGCATCGTCAAATGGTCCGCTGCGTGCGCGATGCTCACTTGTAATCCGGGCGGCGGCCAGAAGCTTCTCGTGTTTCGCTGCCGACTCATCTGCACTCGCCAGTGCCGTAATGAAGCTTTCGCTGTTCGTGGCCGCCGCGGCTACCAGTGCCTCGCTCAGCCAGCGATCCCCGGCATTGGATTTTTCGCGTATGAGGTCGACCAGCGTCGTCCCCAAACCACGCCGCGGCGGCGCATCGGCGATCGCCAAGAATGCGGCCAGTCGCACCTGCGGATCCGTGTCGGCCAGTGAACCCGCCTCCACGATCGCGTCCGTTGTTGCGTCTGCTGGCGTCAATACCTGAATTGCATTACGCCGCACGCCCGCCGACGGATGTGCGAGCGCTCCGATTACGGCGCCAATTGCCTCGGGGTGTTCCGTCGAGATTGCGCCCAGTCCGTGCATCGTCCACAGGGCATGAGTCGCACCGACGTTCAGGCCGATCGCATCGACGCTCTTGTTTTCGACCAAAGCCACCAGCGCCGGTAGCACGTCGAGCTTGCCGCGCTCAGTCAAAAGCCGCTGCGCATGTCTGCGCCACAAGAGATTGTCGTCGGAGAGTGCCTGCACCAGCTCGTCCGGCGTGGCCCCGGCCAGTGATCGGCGCGGCTCGCGCGACTTGCCCTCGCCAACGGGCCCGTCGTACACGATCCGGTAAATCCGCCCGTGCGCCTTGTCGCGCAGGTCGGTCTCGTAGGCTTGTCCCTTGCCGGTCTCGAAACCGCGCGGCGTGGGGTTGTGCTGCACGATGTAGTTGTACCAGTCGATGATCCAGACGTTGCCATCGGGGCCGACCTCGGCCATCGTCGGCGCGCTCCACTCGTCGTCGCTGGAAATCAGGTTGAACGGATTTGTTGAACGGAAGCCCGCGCCGTCGGGCGTCAGCACAAACGTACCGACCAGATGCCCTGTCGGTTCGCAGACGAATGCGGTGCGGTTCCAATACTGCTGCGGATAGCGGCGCGCGGTGTACAGCGAGTGTCCCGCCGCGGCCGTGTAGCCGCCAAAGTGATCCATCTGGCGTAGCTTGTCGGTGCTCGCCTGGAACAGGTGCGAGTCGGCGATCGGTTCGAGCACAAGCGAAGGCGTCCAGCCGCGCACCCGTTCGTAATACCGATTCGCGATCGGCATGAACACGCTCGGGTTGTGATTCGCGGTCGAGGCGAACACCAGGCCCGACGCATCGAAACCCAGGCCCCAGGTGTTGTTGTTTGTCGAGCGGATGAACTCGAACTGCGAGCCGTCCGGCTTGAAGCGATAGATGCCCTGCCGCAGGCGATGCTCGACGCCGCCCACTGTGAGCTTCGTATCGTTGTAGCCCTGCGTCCCCCAGATCCAGCCGTCGAGCCCATACTGCATGTTGCTCGGGCCGGCGTGCGTATCGCGCTGATTCCACGTCCCAAACAGCACCGTGCGCTCATCGGCCACGTCGTCGCCGTCGTTGTCCTTCAGAAACACGGTTTCCGGTCCGTCGAACACGATCACGCCGCCGCGGGCAAACGTGAGGCTGGTGGGAATGCTGAGCTGCTGGGCGAAGACCGTGAACTTGTCGGCCCGGCCGTCGCCATCGGTATCTTCGAGAATTCGAATCCGATCGCGTCCCTCGCCCCGCTTCTGCTGTTCGTTCGGGTAGTCGAACGTCTCGCACAGCCAGAGCCGGCCGCGTTCGTCCCAGTTCATCGCCAGCGGCTTGCCGCCGATGTCCGGCTCTGAGGCGAACAGCTCAACGCGAAATCCCTCCGGCACGATGAAATGCTTGAGCGATTCGCGCGCAGGCAGAGGATCCTGCATCTTGGTTTGCGGTTCGCTCTGCACACCCCACTTTTCGCCGGGCGTGTAGATCGGAATCTTCGCGCCAACTTCCGTATAGGTGAACGGCGCGACGTCGGTCCGACGCTCGGTCATCTTGGGAATCGGAAAGTCAGAACTCGCGGACTCTTTGCGATTCGGCTCTTCTTGCGCCGGATCCTCGGATGCGCTGGTCGTCGAGAGCAGTGTCGCTAAGCAGGTCAACAGTACCCATGCCGCACGTGCCGCCCACCTTCGCATTGTCAGTCCTCATTGCCGGTGCATAGCTTCGCGGTTCCACCTGCCCGCTACTCGCAAGGTTACATGATAATTGACCGCCCTGCCGCGATGAAACCATTCGGGCAACGCTGCTGTCCGATCACCGCTCTTTAGTAGGCCGCGGAAATGCTCGCTGCCAGCCAGTTGCCGGCTTCCACCTTCAGCCCGAACCGCTCGACCAGAATCGCGAGTAATTCCGGGTCCGATTCGATTGCGCGGCTGGTCGCGCCCGCCGCGGTGATCACCGTGTAGTCGCGGCCGACGAGGATATGCCGCTCGTCGAGGCCCGGCCGCTGGGCGATCAGATGCTGGCGGAAGATCGAGGTGGGATAGTTCCACACGTAGTAGTTCGGCGGTTCGAAGTCGATCAGCTCGTACGGCTCGCGCGTCAGCGTATACAAGTCGACCATCCCTTCTTCCAGCGGCGCTTGCAGCACCCACCACCGCGAGTCGGCCTGCTTGAGATGATAGTCCCAAATGCCTTGCGTCGCGCTTCCTTCCTGGAATGGAATCGGCTCCAAGAGGCCATGTCCGCCGAAGCCCACATCGCACAGCCAGTGCCGCCCATCGGCTTCGACGTCGAGCGCCATGTGCGTGAGCGGCAGCGTGTGCTGCGAGCGAAACTTGACCCGGGCTAACAGCCGCTTGAGCCGAAAGCCGATCGCTTCCAGCGCGGCCGCCAGCAACATGTTTTGTTCGAAGCAGTATCCTCCACGACGATCGGTCACGAGCTTCCGTTGCAAGCTCTCCAGATCCAAGCGGATCGGCAGTTCGCGAAGGACGTCGATGTTTTCGAATGGGACGTGCGTGGCGTGCGCCAGGTGAATCGCGCGGAGCACGTCGGCGGTCGGCACGCGCGCACCGGCATAGCCGATCCGGTTGAAGTACGCGTTCAAATCGAAGGTCATGTCATCAGCTTCCATCGCTTACGCGCTCCGCGCCATCTAGGGAGACCTGATTTTACCGAATCCCAATACTTCACCCCAGACACGAAAGTTAGCCACTCGGGCAGTTTGCGAGCTTAGAACTTACTTGCCCGGCGCGGCCTGGCTTGGTACCGTCGGACGCAAGGAGAACCTCCGATCATGCCTCGTTTGCTTGCTGTCTTTACCTTGGCCATTTTATTCGCGGCTGCCACGCTGAGTGCTGCCGCCGAGGATCTTGCCCCGCTGCATTACAACAATGACGGCCTCGCGGTCGATCTTGGCGTCGGGCTTTGGGCTTGGCCCGTGCCCTGCGATGCCGATGACGACGGCGACTTCGACCTGATCGTCTCCTGTCCGGACAAACCCTACAACGGCATCTGGCTGTTCGAGAACACCACGGGGGACACGGCCAGGCACAAGTTTCCAGTCTTCGCGCCCCCGCGCCGCTTGAGCAAGACGGTGCACTATGTGCTGCCGAGCTACGTGAACGGCAAGCTGCGCGTGCTGTCTCCCGGAACGGAGTATCCCGACTTTGTCCGCACGGGCCTCGACAGCAAAGTACCGCTTCCCGCGCCCAAGACGATCCACAATCCCACGGGCAACGCCTCGGGCTCGCGCAACAAGATTCGCCACAACGAGTGGCGGTACGCCGACTACGACGGCGACGGCGCGACCGACCTGATTATTGGTATCGAAGATTGGAGCCACTACGGCTGGGACGACGCCTGGAACGCCGAAGGCAAGTGGAAGAACGGACCCTTGCGCGGCATCGTCTATTGGCTTCGCAATGAGGGCACCGACAGCGAGCCCAAGTATGCCGCTCCGGTGCAGGTGATGACGCAGGATGGTCCGGTCGATACGTTCGGCTGTCCCACGCCGAACTTTGCCGACTTCGATGGCGATGGTGATCTCGACCTGTTGTGCGGCGAGTTCCTGGATGGTTTTACCTACTTCGAGAACACTGGCACGCGCACCGCGCCGTCTTACTCCGCCGGCCGTCGCCTGCTTACGGAGAACGGCGACAAGCTGGCGATGGATCTGGAAATGATCGTTCCGATCGCGTTCGATTGGGACAAGGATGGCGATCTCGATCTGGTGGTTGGCGATGAGGACGGCCGCGTGGCGCTCATCGAGAACACGGGCAGTCTCGGCGGAAATCGTACGCCGCAGTTCCTTGAGCCGCGGTACTTCCAGCAGCAGGCCGAGCTGCTCAAGTGCGGCGCGCTGGCTACGCCGGTCGGCGTCGACTGGGATGGCGATGGAGATACTGACATCATCTCCGGCAATACGGCCGGCTACATCGAGTTCTTCGAAAACCTCAGCGGGCCGAGAGTCGCGACGCCCAAGTGGGCGGCGCCGGTGCGCCTCACAGCGGGGGGCAAGACGTTTCGCGTGATGGCTGGCCCTAACGGCAGCATTCAAGGTCCCTGCGAAGCCAAGTGGGGTTACACCACGCAATCGGTCGCCGACTGGAACGGAGACGGTCTGCCGGACATCGTGCTCAACTCGATCTGGGGCCGCGTCGAGTGGCTCGAAAACATCGGCACGCGCACCGAACCGAAACTGGCCGCGCCGCAGCCAGTCGAAGTCGCCTGGGAAGCCACGCCGCCCAAGCCCCAGTGGACCTGGTGGCAGCCGCCGGGCAAGCAGCTCGTGACGCAGTGGCGCACGACGCCGCTGGTGTACGACTTCACAGGCGATGGGTTCGCCGACCTGGCGATGCTGGACCCCGAGGGGTACCTGGCGCTCTACGAACGCGCGAAGCGCGATGACAAGCTCGTGCTGCTTCCTCCCCAGCGTGCGTTTGTCGATGAAGCCGGCCAGCCGCTGCGGCTTAACGAGCGCCGCGCGGGTGGCAGCGGACGGCGGAAGCTGTGCGTCGTCGATTGGACCGGCGATGGCAAGTTTGACCTCCTGCTAAACTCCGCGAACGCCGATCTCTTGGAGCAAGTCGACCACCGCGACGGGAAGTGGATCTTCAAAAAGGCCGGTTCGATCGCCGAGCGGAATATCGAAGGACACGACGTCAGCCCCACGGCCGTCGACTTCGATGCTAACGGCATCCCCGACTTCCTCGGCGGCGCCGAAGACGGACACTTCTACTTTCTCAAGAATCCGCGCGCCACGCGCTAACCGGAGTTCATCGTGCGAGCCATCCTGCTGCTATCGCTTTCCGTGTTCATGATTGCTGCGAGTGACGCCGCCGAGCGCCCTAACGTCATTCTGATTCTGGCAGATGACATGGGCGCCCATGACCTCGGCTGCACCGGCTCGACGTTCTATGAAACGCCGCGGCTCGATCGGCTGGCCAGCGAAGGGATGCAGTTCACGCAGGCCTATGCCGCATGCCCTGTCTGCTCTCCGACGCGCGCGGCCCTGATGACCGGACGCTATCCGGCGCGAGTCAAGATCACCGACTATATTCCCGGCGCTCGCGTGGGCAGGCTGCTGCCGGCCGACTACCTGCACCAGCTTCCACATGAAGAGGTCACGATTGCCGAAGCGATGAAGGAGGCTGGCTACCGGACCGGCATGTACGGTAAGTGGCATCTCGGCGGCGAGGGCTACCTGCCCGACTCGCAGGGCTTCGACGAATCGGACAGCGGCCAGAACGGACGCGGCTTTGCCGGCGTCGACCGCGCCGACCCGGTGACGGAGAACGCCCTCGCGTTTCTGGAGCGCAACAAGGACCAGCCGTTCTTGCTCTACCTGCCGCACAACCTGGTGCACACGCCGCTGTTGGGCAGGGACTCGCTGCTGCCGAAGTATGAAGCCAAGGCCGCGGCCCTTCCCCCGAAGACCGATGCCGAGCGTTTCCGACCCGAGCGAGATCGCCAGGATCGCCGCGTGCAGGATCACGCCGTTTATGCTGCGATGATGGCCGACATCGACGCCCAGGTGGGACGCGTGCTCGACAAGCTCGACGAGCTCAAGCTGGCTGACAATACGCTCGTCATCTTCACCAGCGACAACGGTGGTCTCTCGACCAGCGAAGGCTCGCCCACGTCGAACGCTCCGCTCCGCACCGGTAAAGGCTGGCTTTACGAGGGCGGCATTCGCGTCCCACTCATCATCAGCTGGCCCGGCGTCGTAAAGCCTGGCTCAGCGTCGAGCGTCCCCGTCATCTCGACCGACTACTTTCCTACGATCCTGGCGGCCATTGGCGCGCCGTCGCATCCCGAGTGGCACATGGACGGCGCGAGTCTCTTGCCGCTGCTGAAGCAATCCGGCGAGCTCACTGCGCGACCACTCTACTGGCACTATCCGCACTATGGCAATCAGGGGGGCCGACCCGCGGGCGCCGTGCGCGACGGCAACTGGAAGCTGATCGAGTTCTTCGAGGACGGGGACCTGGAGCTGTACAACTTGGCGGATGATCCAATTGAGGCGGTCGACCTGGCCGACAAGGAGCCCCAGCGTGTGCAGCAGCTCCATGCGCAGCTCAAGGCGTGGCGCAAGCAGGTCGACGCCAAGATGCCCACGGTGAATCCGAATTACACCGGCAAGACCGAAGTCCCCGGCCGCCCCGAGCGACCCAAGCGCCGCCAGTCGAAGCAAAAATAAGAGGCAAACCCTCGCAGCCCCACGATCTTCCGCGGGTTACTTCGTGTTCTAGGTGGCTCGTGGTAGCCTTTGCCTCCGTGCCGCGGGGAGCACCTCGAGGTCGCAATTGACACAAAGTCGGCAACCGAATGTGACAGATGCCCTTGGGCGTGCCAGAATGGAGGGGTCCTTGGGCGGCCCGTCCCGCGCAAGGCGGCACATCTGGAATTGGGTTCGAATGTTTCATGCCCCCTCGGCGCGTCACTGCTGATCGATCCACCCCGCATCGAGCGTTCACACTTGTCGAGCTGCTGGTCGTGATCGCGATCATCGGCGTGCTAGTGGCGCTGCTGCTGCCGGCCATTCAGGCCGCGCGCGAAGCGGCCCGCCGCTCGAGCTGCACGAACAACCTCCGGCAGCTCGGCATCGCGATGCATCATTGCCACGATGCCCAGGGTTCGCTCCCCTCGGGCCGCGGCGCGCCGGCTCCCAAGATCTTCTCGCCGCAAGCGTACTTGCTCCCGTATGTCGAGGAGGGCGCGCTCGACGCGCTGATCGACTTTAAACAGGCGCCGGTGTTCGTCGTCGTGGCCGGCGTGCCTTACAGCGGTGATGCCAACAACGCCGCCGCGATTGAAAGCGTGCCGCTCCTGCTTTGTCCCAGCGATGCGGTGGCCGGGCGAGTGCCGGGCTCAGCCTATGGCGCCACGAACTACGTCGCCAGTACCGGCAGCGGCAAGAATGATTCTGGCACAATCAACAACGCCGACGGCGTCTTCTACAACGGTTCACACGTCAACTTCAAGCACATTACCGATGGCACCTCGCACACCGTGGCGTTCAGCGAGCGCGGCCTCGGCCCTGGCCTGGAGTTCACCGGCCCTGCGCTCCCAGCCGATCAACGTCCGAGCTACATCCTCGAGTTACTCAACGCCACGCCCGTCTCCGACACGGGCTGCGCCGATCCGACCAAGGGCACCTGGTACGAAGCGCGCGGCGCGAAGTGGATTCTCGGCAACTACGGCAACACGCTCTACAACCATTACCTGACGCCCAACAGCCAACAGTGGGACTGCATGAACCTGCCGCAGCAGAAGGGCTACCTGGCGGCCCGCAGTTACCATCCCGGCGGCGTGAACGCGCTCTACTGCGACGGGAGCGTCCGCTTCATCGAAGATGGCATCAACTGGTCCCCCTGGCGTGCGCTCGCCACGCGTGCGGGCGCCGAGATCGTCGAAGGGTATTAGCCCCGGTAGGGGCGGCCGCTAATAGCCGGGGGTGGAAGCCCCCGGATACCGTCTCGAAAAGGGCGAACGGGCGCCTGGACGTCACTCCAGCCCGATTGCCACCAGCTTCCGGTCCGACGTGGCTACCACGACAAACTGCTTGTCGCCGGCCATGTACGTCATCGGGGTACCGCTTGGCGCTGCCGGCAGTTGCACCTCGGCAACCACCTTGCCGTTCGCCTTGTCGAACGCGCGGAGCACGGCGCCGCCGCCCCCTGAGCGTCCGCCGCGACCGGCCGAACCTTGCCCGATGAACAGCAACGACTTGGTGAGCACCGGTCCGCCGCCACCGCTTCCCAGCGGGCCAACGTCTTTACCGACCAGCTCGCTGACCTTTTCGCGGGGGCCATCGCCGTGCGGCACCATCCAGGCGTGATCGCCCGTGTTCAGGTCGATCGCCGTGATCCGTCCCCAGGGCGGCTTGAACAGCGGCAAACCCTTCGGGCCGTTGACCGGCTGGCCGAACGCACCGCCGCCCCGCACGAACGTCAGGTTCGAACGCTTCGGATCGGGCCGTTGCAGCTTGACCGAGATCGGCGCCGAGATCGACGGAACATAAAGCATGCCCGTTTCCGGATCGAATGCCGCTCCCCACCAGTTCGCTCCGCCGGCCCAGCCGGGCAGATTGATCGTGCCCTTCTCCGTGGGCGGAGTAAATAGCGGTCCGTGATCGAAAGCGTCGAGCAGTTTCTTGGCCTCAGCCTTCAGCTCAGGCGTAAAGTCGATCAGGTTCTCTTCCGTCGCCCCTTGCAGTTCATACGGCGCGGGCTTGGTTGGCACGGGCTGCGTCGGCGAAAGCTTCTCGCCCGGCACGGCGCTGGGCGGAACTTGCTTTTCTTCGATCGGCCACACCGGTTCGCCCGTCTTGCGATTGAATACGAACGTGAAGCCGGTCTTGGTGATTTGCGCGACGGCCGGAATCTCTTTGCCATCGACCTTGATGTCGCACAGAATTGGCGCGGCGGGCAGATCGTAGTCCCACACGCCGTGGTGCACGGTTTGGAAGTGCCACACCCGCTTGCCGGTCTTGGCCTCGACGCACACCAGCGATTCGGCGAACAGATTGTCGCCGTGCCGCTGTCCGCCATACCAGTCGTTGGTCGGCGTGCTAAGCGGGAAGTAGAAGTACCCCAGCTCTTCGTCGGCGCTCATCAGCGTCCAGAGGTTCGTGTTGCCGGTGTACTTCCAGGAGTCGTTCTCCCAGGTTTCGTTGCCGAACTCGCCTTCGCGCGGGATGGTGTGGAAGGTCCAGGCCGGCTTACCGGTCCGCACGTCGTAGGCCTGTACATCTCCCTTGGGAGCTTCTTTCTGCTGGGGACCATCGTTGATCGACGAACCCACGGCCACCACATCGCGGCAGACCAGCGGTGGCGAAGTGATCGTGTAATTCTCGGGAGCCTGGGCGCCTTCGATGCCGGCGGCCACGTTCACGCGGCCACCTTCGCCGAACTCGCTGATGCCCTTGCCGGTCTTGGCGTCGATCGCGTACAGGTAGCCGTCATGCGCGGCCAGGAACAATCGTTCCTCCTTACCGTCCGTCCAGTAGTCGATCCCTCGGTGCACAAAGCCCAGGTTGGTGGGACGGCCCGCCTCGTAGGCCTTGGGATTGAACACCCACAGCGTCTCGCCCGTCGCGCCGTCGATGGCCGCGACTTGGGCGAGCGAGGTGCTGGTGTACAGTATTCCGCCCACCGCCAGCGGAGTGTACTCGTGCGCGAAGGAGAACAGCCGGCGGTTCTTGTCCTGAATCGGAATGTCCGGCGAGTCCCAGGTCCAGAGGATCTTCATCTTGCTGGCGTTCTCGGCGTTGATCTGATCGAGCGGAGCATACTTCATGCTCCCTTTGTCGCCACTGTAATGCCGCCAGTCGCCGACGGGCTGTTTCTCGGCAGCCAGCAAGGTAGTGGCCGTGGCGAGCACAAGGCAGAACGACGCAACGAGCGCAAACGGGTGCAGTCTGGCGACCATAAGAAAGCGAGCCCCCTGGTAGATTCGCAACGAACGAGACCGGCGGCAGAACTGTCGCCGAGCCGAAATTATGACCTAGCTTGCGGGCGGGTTCAACAAGCCCACCGCCAGCTTTTTCGGGCGACTGTTTCGCGGTAATTCCCACCGAGCGTCCCCCCACCGACGGCAGAAGCACGCCTGAGTCGGCTTCTTCGAGTGCACTGCCGTTCGGCTTGACCTGGCAATTGCTCTGCACACTTGGCCACCAGCCGGACGAGTGCATGCCAGTCCATCGGTTTGATGGCATAGTCGTCGCAGCCCGCCTTCAGGCAGCGCCCCCGCCGCGCACCGCGTGGGCCGTCAGGCCGATAAATCGCCCCTGATACTTGGCCGCTCGCAGCCGCTCGGCCGCCTGATTCCCATCGACCAGCGGCATCTGAATATCCAGCAGCACCACGTCAAAGGGCTCTCCCGCGGCTCTTGCCGCCAGCGCCGCGCGACCTCGCCATCGCATACTGTGCTAACCCGCGCGCCGGCTTGTTCCAGCACATACCAGATCAACCGCCGGTTGTCAGGTCCATCCTCGGCCAGCAGCACCCGGCGGTCGAGGCTCGGCGCTTGCCAATCAGATTGATCAGAATCTGACGCAGCCGCAGTGGATCGGTCGTGATTGCGTCGGGAATGGGTCCGCGGAACTTCAGATTCAGGGTCAGGCATTTGTGCTTCGCTCGGATGCGCATCATCCGCACGATGTCGCTTACCGTTTCGACCGGCGAACAGTCTTCCTCCTCGAGCACGAATTTGCGACTTCGATCTTTGACAGGTCGAGAATGTCGCCCATGATCTGCACCGCCCAGGCTTGGGAAGCCCGTTTGCATTCTGGCACAACGGTAAACCAGCCTATTTGCGGCCAGCGGCCGCCCGGCGATCAGTCTGATTCGGCACTAGTCGCGCGCGAGAAAGGTCTCCGAACGTGAATTCATCAGGAATCGACGACCCCGCCGCGGCAAACGTGCTGTTTCGCACTGAAGCTGCCCGCTGTCCCTCCACGGCACGTGACGTGCACAAGCTGGCGGTGTCACGTTAGATCAAGCGGGAAGGGCATTCGGAGGACCTTGTCATGTCGTCGAAAATCGCAACCAGCATCCCCTGTAGTCGTGGTCTCGTCCGTTGGACTCTCGTGGTCACCCTCGGAGCGCTGGGATTCAGCGCCGCGAACGCGCGCGGGCAAGCACTCCCTCCTGATCCAGTGGACACAGTGACCGAAGCCGAGAATGTTCCACGCGAAGCTGAACGAGCGCCAGAAGATGCCCAGCCACTGCCACTGCCAGCGCCGGCAGTCGATCAGCCGTCTAATAGCGCCTCGCAAACCCAGGCGCAAGAACAGCCGCTTGCGCCGCCGACCACGGACGAGGGGACGACCGCCGCAGCAATGACCGCGCCGCCCGCGCGAATCGACTTCCGCCGTTTCGGAGTGAGGTTCGAAAACGCGCTCACATCGACTCAACCCACACCCTCAGATCAAGCAGGGCCCGGCGCGCTCACGATCGCCAAAATTCGCACGCCCAGCGCCGCCAGCCAACTCGGCCTTCAGTCGGGCGACCAGATCGTCTCTATCGGTGACCAGTCGGTGGCGACTATTGGCCAGATTGGCCAGGCAATAGAGAAGGCACTCGCCACGGGCCCACGCGAGGATCACGTCGCGATTCCGCTGGTCGTGCGGCGCGAGGGCGTGGAACAGTCCTTTACGATCTCCAACGCCGAGCTAACGATGGCCGGCTACGGTCCGCTGCTCACCGAGTTCGGCCACTACGTCCCGGCGCAGCACGTCACCGGTTACCGCGGCGCGATGGACGATCCCCACATTCCGGCTAATCCGGCCGGCGCGTACCTCGGCGTTGAGCTTGCCAGCCAGTATCGCAATGCCGCGATCGTCTCCCGCGTGCTGCCGGGCACTCCGGCCGCCGAGGCTGGGTTGCAGGAAGGCGATCGCATCTTCGCCATCAACAATCGGCCCATCGAATCTCCCAACGAGCTCATTTTCTGGGTTGGACAAATGCAGCCAGGTGACTCGATTGAGATCAGTTTCGAACGGGCACACGACGTCGACGTCACGCTTGGCACGCGCGCCCCGCATGCTAGCGAGCAGCCGGCTCCAGCCTCGCCCGCGCCAGCACCGGGTAACTAGTAGCAGAGTTTACTTGGCTAGAGCCGAAGGAGTTGAAACCCTCGCCCAGGTGCGAGGGTTTTCTTAATGAGACCGAGGAGAGTCTCCGCAGCTCGCGTTATCAATTCGCCGAGCCTGTGGTATTCTTCTACAGGTTCATGGTCTTTGCTCGGAGAATTCTGATGCGGCTCGTCGCGCTCGCCTTGCTACTACTCGTTCCGCTGCAGACGCTCCGCGCCGAGGAGTCCGCCGAGGCGGGCAGGGGCGGCGAACTGGCCAAGCTCGTCGCTCCCTTCGTCGACCATCAAACGCTGGCCGTGATCCATGCCGACCTCGCGTCGTTCGACGCGGTCGACACGACTGATGTCCTGGCCGAATTCTTCCACCTCGGCGATGACACACGCGACTTCCTGCAATCCGAGATTGCGCCGATCGCGGTTGTCGCCCAGTCGCTGCCGCCGGAGGCCAGGTTCGACATCTTCTTTGTCGTCAGTTTTTCCGATCTGGCGAAAGTGCCGCTGTTTATCGTCATGCCGCTTGCAGGTGGCGCACCGGCCGCGCCTGTCGCACTGGAAATTCGGCACGGACTTTCCGACCGCTTTCGCACCGAGATCATCAGTGAAGAAGTTCACGGCGCGCTCATCACCGGCACGCCCCACACGATCCATCGGCTGAAGAAGCTGCCGCCTGCTCCGCGTCCCGAGATCGCGGCCGCGTTCGAAGCCGTGAGCGACAGCGAGCTGCAGGTGCTCATGGTCCCTTCGGCCAACGCCCGCAAGGCGCTGGAACTGGTCTATCCGAAGCTGCCCGCGTCGCTCGGCGGCGGACCGACGCGGGACCTGATGCAGAAATTTGAATGGCTGGCCGTCGGACTCACGCTGCCGCCAAACGATTCGGGCCTCCGCGCCGTCATGCAGTCAACCAGTGAAGACGCGGCCCAACAGCTCGCTGAATCGGTGACAACGTTGGTCGCTGCACTCAACAAGGACACGGCGCTCGAAGCTTCGCACGCCTCCAAGCTCACCGAACGGATCGTGCCGGAAATCGAAGGCACGCGGATCACCATCGAGGTGACCGCCGCGGTCGACGAGGTGGCCGACTACGGCACGCTGCTGGCGCCGCTGTTCACGATGGCGGGGCCAGCCGCCACGCCGGCCGCCGAGTAGTCGAGCCGCCGGGTGGCGGATGGAGCAGTCGGTTCCGGTTCTGCCGCTCCCAGTTTCGGCGAAGCGACTTTTGGCCTTTCTTTTGCGGTGTTTCTGCTCGGCAAGGCCACGTTCGGGTCGAGGAATGCACCAATTTGCGACTGAGAGTGCCCCTTTCTTTCGCTGAGGGAATTCGTACTGAGATCCTTTGTTCGTCTTTCCGTGGGGTCTCAACCGTGCACTCTCTGGCAGTTACCTAGCTTTGCTTGAACTTCGTCCGCTGATTTCTTACTCTGCGAACACTGCGGTTCACTAATCTGTTCTCCATCAGGACGACTCCCATGCTTCGCACCATCCTTGCTCTGGCAGTTCTCGCTGGCGCAGCGTCGCAGATCTGCGCTCAGGACTTCCCCGCTCCGCCCAAGCCGACCAAAGAGCACCAATGGCTCAAGCAGTTCGTCGGCGAGTGGGATGCGGACAACGAAGCCTCCTTCGGCGAGGAGCAGATCACCTGCACCGGCAAACAAAGTTCGCGGATGCTCGGCGACTACTGGGTGATCAATGATGGCGAACTGACCCCCATGGGAACGGTCATGAAGTCGCTGCAGACGATCGGTTATGACCCGGCGAAGAAGAAATTCATCGGTACCTTTATCAGCTCCGGCGACGGCACATTCTGGGTCTACGAAGGCACGCTCGACAAAGCCGGTAAGAAGCTCACACTCGAGGCCGACGGCCCCAACATGCTGACCGGCAAGACGACCAAGTTTCGCGATTCTTACGAGATCAAAACGCCCGACCACATCGCGATGACGGGCGAGATGCTTGGCGACGACGGCAAGTGGATCACGTTCATGACCGGCAACTTCCAGCGGAAGAAGTAGCGGACGTACAAAGAACCGGTGCCGGGAACCTGTTTTAGAAAACGGTTACTGGCGCCGTTTTCGCGATGGCACCCGTTTTCGCGCGGCTATCGCTGCGGTCGATCAAATTCCTCCTGGATAATTTCCGCCTCGTCCTTTGTCCGACCTTCGCGCCGCCGCAGTTCTTTCACTTCCTCGGCCGCGATCAGCCTGGCCTGCTCTTCGTCCCGGCCCCGTGCGACCTGCGCTTGCGTGAGCTTCTCCACGCGATCCTTGTCAATCTGGTTCTTCGCCGGGTATTCATACTCGGGTTCCGGCTCGAAGGTGATGCCGCCCTGGTCCTCTTCGCGGGCAGTGCTGATGCCAAGCATGTCGTACGCATGGCAATGCCCGGTGAGACCGCGATAGCCGGCTGCTGCGCCGACCGCCGCCAGCAGCAGTCCGCGAGTCAGGCTGCGCGACATCAATCCACCGGCGAGCAGCGCCCCGCCGACGCCCAGCGAGATCTTGCGTTCGAGCTTGCTGATGTTTCGGTTCAATTTGGGCCGCGCCGAAGCCTCTTTGTGAGCTGATTGCATGATGGATGTCCTTGTTGGCAGTGAACCGAGCGGCACAGCCAGTTGAGTCTGCCGCGTCTTTCCGTAGAGGAAGCAACAACCATGCCGTCTCGCTCGATTCAAGGTATAGAAGGGAATCCGCTCTCATGGCCTGTCGGTGGCGAGCCTCCCGCGCACGAAGCTCGCATTCCAGAATTGCCAGCCCTAAGGTCTGGCCTGTCGGCGGCGCATCGAGGCGCGGCCCACAAGCAGCAGCATCCCAATGGCGGCCAGCGCGACCGTGCTCGGCTCGGGCACGGCCCTGAGCCGCACGTTGTCGAAGTTGACTTGCCCACGATTGAGCGTGGTAGTCGAAGTCGCCTGAAAGACGAAGTTCAGGGGCTGCAGAAGCTCCTCCGGCGTCAACAGACGTGTGTCCAGCACGATCGAGTTGTCGCGCGACCACGTGCCATCCGCCAAAGCCGAAAGTTGTACAAGCTGATAGGCCTCGCCCACCTGCTGCGAGAAATCCACCAGATCATCGCCCAGCGTGAAGAATGCCTTGACGGAAATGAAAGGATCCATGTCGTTATTCGGCAGGTTGCCGTTGTCGGTCAGGTCGCGGTTTCCTACGTCGAACGTGACGGTGTACTGCATGTTGGGCTTCAGGCTCCCGCCAGCCAGGATCGTCTGATACATGCTTGCGGTGCCGTTCTCTACGTTGATGAACGCGGCATGAGATCCACCCGCGGCGTTCGGCTTGAATAGGGGGCCGGTCATCGTTTGCACGCTGGCGTAGTTGTTGGGAGTACCCGGCGCCACGCCAATCCATCCTTCTGCGCTGGGATCGGTGCTGATAGTGCCATTTTCGAAGCCGCCGTTTAGCAAGTCCGGCACATCAGTCCCAGCGATCGGGCGGCTCGCCACAATCTGTCCGCTGACGGTCATCATCAAGCCTGTCGAAGCCGTTCCGCTTCCTTGAAATGGAATGACGACACGATAGGAATTCCCCACGGTCGTAAAAGTGGCTGGACTCATTCCAACATTGCTGAGCTTTAACGAGTTCGTCGTCGTCGAGGATGATGGCCCCGTATCCTGGTAGCTGAACGTTTTCGTCAGGAAGGAAAGGTTGATTCCCGAAGGTGTCAAGACTCCTCCCGGAGCAATTGTTAAGGGGCCGCTCGACAAAAAGATGTCCGTGGCTCCCAGCGTCGCGTATCCCGTGTTGTTGACGCCGAAGGCGTGATCGACCTGAATCGCATAGTCAGCCGACGTGTCGGCCGGAAGGAATGAACCGAGTTGTGGCGCGGTATACATACTGCTTCCGAGCAGGCGAATTTGATTAGCATCCGAAAGCAGGACGTCCAAGTGGCCTCCGTAATAGTTAGTTAGGCTCGAGCCCGGCTGCGCAACGATCGGCTGTGTGTTGTAGGTGCCCCCGATGGTGAGAAACGAACTCGTGGGATCGACCACGAACGGCGCCGCCATCGCGGAAGGTGGAGCGAATGAATCTGTGGCCGTTGACAAGAATGTGGCAAACCAAAGCAGAAAGACAGATCGGGGCATGGTAACCTGCGCGCGAAAGAATCAAGGGAGATGCTCACAGCGGCGCTCATGACAGCGACCGCGAGCGAAGACCAGTGCGGGCAACGTGCCGCCTCGGTCACTTGATGAAGAAAGGTTGGCGCAGTAGCAAGGCCCAAGGGGAGTTCCGGACGGGCTTGCCGTTCAGCAGGCCGGGGATCGTCGCCACGCATGATAGTTGACCCCTCCGGTCACTTCAACAGGTGCCCGGTGGTGAACGAAACGCCAGCTCTCAGGCGTCTGCGTTCGCCGCCGTGTAGACTCTTCACCTCCGCCCGACGTCCGGCCGCAAGATCGTTATCCCACGGCAATTAGGCGCGAGTTCCCCGCAACTTATCGCCCGGGCTAAAAAACCACGTGACGCTTGAGGTTCACCAGCCTACATATATGTCGTGACACGCCCGAGATCGCCGCGGGCGCCCTGGACGCTGGCAGCCGGAATCGCAACCGTGGAATACCTGTTTAATGCCCTGTTGGTGCTGGCGGTTGTGACCGTTGTGGGGCATGCGATCTGGGTTGCCCTCGCCAAGCTGTTCGGCCGTCCTTCGTACGAGAAACTGCCGCGCCGCTGCCCGCGCTGCGGGCTCGCGCTGATCGGCGAAACCTGCAATGTGTGTCATTGGCCCGTCGATCCCGGGCATGTGCGACCCAACGCGCGCGAAGCGCTCGGGCAGCTCTCAGCCCAAGTGGCGCGGCTCGAACAGCTCAAGATTCTCGATCCTCAGGCGCGGGCTTCATTGGAGGCCGTGATCGAAGCCGAACGAGCACGCCGCACACCGCCCGTCGCCCGGCCGGTGATGAAAGCTGCCGAACCTGCGATCGCGGCCACGCTTATCGAGCCGCCCCCGATCAATCCTGCCGCGGTTCATTCGGCACAGGCGACGCCGGCCGATCGTGTCGCAGAGTTCGTCGCGCGTCATACATCGACGGCCGTTCCGCCAGCCGACGTTGCGCCCCCGATGCAGTCCGCGCCGCCGGCCCCTCCGCGCGCAAGCTGGTCCGACTGGCTCGCCGGCTTCATGGAAGAGCGCAACATTCGCTGGGGCGAGCTCGTCGCCGGACTCCTGATCGTGTGCTGCTCGATCGCGCTGGTGATCAGCTTCTGGTCCGCCATCGAGGCGCGCCCCTGGCTCAAATTCTTGCTTTTCAACGGCGCGACGGCTGCCATCTTCGGCGCTGGCTTCTACTGCGAGCATCGCCTGCGCCTCCGCACCACGGCGCAGGGCATGCTCACGATCGGTTCGCTACTGGCTCCGCTCAACTTCCTGGCGATTGCGGCACTCTCGAGCGCGCCGGATGCTGGCAACCTGGTGACTATCGGGGCCGAAGGGCTCTCGGCGGCTTTCTTCGCGGCGCTCATCTACTTCGCCGGGCGCGTGCTTGTGCGGTGTGATGCCTGGTTGTTTACCGCCGGCGTGATGCTGCCGGCCCTGGCGAATCTGCTGGTTCGCCGCTTCATCCATCCCGGTGCATCGCTCCCGACGCTGGCCCTGGTCGCCGCCGCGCCGACCGCCGCTTACCTCGTGTCGAACCTTTGGTACCTGCGCCGCATTGAGCGGGCAGCCGAACCGTCGGAATCCGATGCCAACGCGCTGTTCAAGTTTCTCGGCATCACCAGTTTCGCTGTCGTGCTGCCGCTGGCCCTTTTAGCCTACAAGACCGGCCATCCGATCCTCGCGCTCCGCCAGCTTCCGCTGATCACCGCGCTTGTCGGCTTTGTGCCGCTCTCCGCAGGACTGACGCTCTGGCAAAAGCTCGTCGATCGCGGCCTCAGCGGCTTGCGCACCGCCGGAACTGCGGTGGCTATCTTCGGTGCCGCTGTCTCGCTGGCAGGACTTGTCATCGGCTGGCCCGAGCCGAGCGCATTGCTGCCGGCCGCGGTTGCCGAGTTTGTGCTGCTCAGCTACCTGGCCTGGCGGTACGGAATGTCCGCGCTGCATCTGCCGGTGGGCTGGTGTCTGACGGCCGTGTGCCTGCTCGCGGCGCATCTGTTTGAAGGGCGAATCGTCTGGTCTGGCGAATCGGCCTCGGGCATGCTCGCGGCATTCGCCTGCGGCGAAACCGGCATCCTGCTTGCGCCGCTGGTGGTACTCTATGCCGGACTGGCTGCGGTGTTCCGCCTGCGGGATCGTGCCGAGTGGCGTGCATTGGGCGGAGCCGCTCTCACGTTGATGACTGCCAGCGCGGCGCTGCTGGTGTGGTTTGGCTATGGCAACGCCGGAGTGCCGCTCGGCGCGGGCTGGATCTTGCTATTCTACGCCGCGGGCCTGCTCGCGTGGGGCATGCGATCCGAGCGCCGCATTCCGGCCTGGCTCGGCCTCGGCATGCTCCTGCTTGCGACCTGGCAGCTCGTGGTCTTTCGCTTCGGACCGAGTCTCGCACTCGCGCGGGCCTGGTTTGACGCGCTGCTAGTCTTCGCCACGACCAGTGCGGCGCTGGGTTTGGTGGTTCGCCATCCGCGCGTCGCCGTGGCCAACAGCCCGCTGCGAAGCGCCGCGCTGCACGCCTCGCTGGTGGTGAGTGTGGTGGCGGTGGTGGGTGCGCTGCTACCGATGCCGCTGCTGATTGCGTGGAGTGCCTGGCGGCTGTTGTGGCTGGCCGTGCTGTGGGGAGTGATCGCCCTGGCGCTCAATCGCGCTCCGCTCGGGACCCTCGCTCAGGTGGCGCTCTCCGCGGCCGCGGGATTTGCCGTCGCGAGTGTCCTGCAGCACCAGCCATGGTTCGCAAGCTCGTCTCGCCCCTGGATCGATCCGCGGATGCTCGGATTCGCCGGTTTGGCCCTGGCGGGCGTGAACTTCCTATGGATCGCACTGCGTGCCCTGGCACGGCGTTACGAAGCGAGTTCAAACGAACTGCTCGTTCGCGCTGCCGCGCTGCTGCGATCGCCGTGGCTCTTCGTCGATCGTGCCGTCACCGGCGGGTTGGTCGCGCTGCTCGTGCTGCTCTCGGCCGCCGCAGTGCTGCCGGGCACGCTGTTGGAGATCATGCCCGCAAGCGCGTCGGCGCGGGACTTCGCCGGCGATTGGCTGCATCTCGGTTTTGACTACACGCTGGCGGGGCAGGGGGGCACCTGGCTGCTCGCGGCTGCGCTGATCGCGTTGGTACTGGTCACGCTCCGCCAGACCGCCAATCGCGGGTGGCTGTATGTGCTGGTGCTGACGATCGGTGCGCTGGCGCCGCTTTCCGCGGCAAGGTTCGACAGCGTTGGCGCTGTCGCCAGCGCGCTCGTCTGGAGCTCGACGATCTTCCTGGCCAGCGCGTCGATCACGGTCTGGTGCCGCGAGCCAATAGCGCGCTTGGCCGGGCGGTTGGGTTTTGAAGGCTGGCCGCCGGAGCTCGGCGTCCGGCGTGACCTGACGATCCTCGTCCTGCTGATCGGACTTGTGGTTCCGCTCGTGCTTGGCCTGGCCATCTGTGCGCAAGGTCTCGGCCGCGCCGGCACGATACCGCACCTATTGCCGTACTATCTCGTAGCCGCGGTCGTCTCGACGATGCTGGCCGCGGTGCTCTGGGTGAGCGGCTGGTTCGATGGCGACGGCGCCAGCGGACGCACGAACCTGCCGCTGGCCACGCCTGCCCTCGCGATGCTGCTCGGCGTGATTCCACTCGTCGCCATGGTCATGTATCACATCGCAGTGGCGCTCGTAGCCAGCCCAATCCGCGGGCCCGATCCCGCGTCGATCTTTGGGCGGCTGGGCTATCCGCTGAACTACGGCGGGCCGATTGCGATCGTCGCGATCACGCTGGTCGGTTACGCCCTTCGCCAGCGCTCCGGCAGCTTCGCGCTCGCCGCGAGCTTGATCACCTGTCTAACAATGTGCGTCAGTTGGCTTACGGCAGCCGATCCGATTCTGATCGCCGACACGAGCACTTGGATTCATCTCGTCCAACTCATCGCCATCGTGGCGGCGCTGTTCACGCTCGGCTGGATTTGGCTGGTAGCTTGGGATCGGCGCAGCGACGGGCGTTACGGTTATGTCGTGGGCGGACCCTTCTTTGACGTGCAGTCGATGATCGCTCCGGCGCTCGCGGCTCTGCTCGTCGGCTGGACCTGGCTGCGGCTGTTCACGCGGCCAGCGCCACAATTCGGCGCAGTCGTTCCGCCCGAGTTTGCAGACGCTTTTGGCGTCGCCACGCTGGCGATCGTGATCCTCGCCGTGTGGCTGACGGCGACCGCACTCGCGCGACCGCTCAGTCGGCTGGCCATCAGTTCGCTGCTGGTTACGACAGCCACCGTGGTTGCCGCCATCGCCGCCCGCTGGGACGTGGGCAACTGGCTCGCCTTTCGCACGCTGTTCGTCGGCCACGCGATCACTGCAGCGGTGCTACTGGCGCTGGCCTGGCGCGAGAGGAAGGGGACGGGAGTCTTTTCCGCACACAGCTCTCCGCCCGCCGGACAGTTCTGGCCAGCGCTGCAGACGGCCGTGCTGTTCCTGCTTGCGGTGGTTCTGTTCCAGCAGTTTCCCTGGTGGTCGATCGCCGGTTGGGCCCTTTGTGGAATCGTGTATTCGCCACTACAGTCGATGATCTACCAGCGACGCGGCTACCTCTATGCCGCGTCACTGCTCATCAACATTGCGGGCCTCGCCGCCGCCGATCAGCTCAACCTTGTGCCCGATCTGCCTGAGTTTGTTTATTGGAGCATTGCACTGCTGGCACTGCCGGTGCCGGCCTGGCTGGTGATCGAACAGCGTGCGATTCGCCCCCGCTCTTTCGCGGGTTTGAATTTCCCGCCGGCCCATCGCGTCGCCGCCTGGTTCGCCGCAGGGTTGCTCGTGCTTGCCGTTGTGAGTGAACTTTCCGCGGACGTCATCGGTGCGAGCGGCACGGTTTCGCTGGCCGGTGTGAGCTGGCTTGCGCTGAGCGTGGTGTTCATCGCCTCCGCCAGCTTGCTGTGGGATGAGCGCGGCCGAGACGCCTTCGGCCTGCTGTACCTGGTTGGCCTCACCGCTTGCGGCATGCTGGTGGCCGCGTTCGATCTCACGCCGCCGTGGCTCCTGTGGACCGGCGGGATGGTGCTGGCTGCATACTCTCTGGCCACGAGCACGCTGTGGAGCTTCCGTGCAAGGCTGGCGGACGTGGCGAGCGCGGTGCGCATTCCGCGGCACGAATCGCACGGTCATGCCCAACTCGCGTGGCTTGTTCCGGCAAACATTTTTCTCATCGGCGGCGTGATCCTGATCGCGTTCCTGGTGCTGATGACGAGCGCCCGCGTCGATCTGCGAATCCTGATCGCGCAGGCCACGCTCGTGCAGGTCGCCAGCCTGGCGCTGCTGGCGCGCGGCGAGCGTCGAGACGCGATCCAGCATGCGGCGCTTACCGTGGGGGCAATCGGCGCGGTGTTTTTCGGTTGGGCGTGGCTCGTGCCCGGCGTAACGTTCACGCTGCTGCACGCCTTGATCGTGCTGGCCGCGGCTACCGTCATCGTCGGTGCGTTCTACGGTCTGGGACTGGTGAAGCTGCTCGGCGAGGAAAGCCCCTGGCTCAGCGCCGCGCGTCGTTTGCTGCCACTGCTGGTGGCGGTCAGCCTCGGGGCGATCCTCGCCTCGCTCGGCATCGAACTCTATCAGTTCATCGTCGAAGGCGAAGTGCGCATCGCGATGTTCGCCACGGTCCTGCTCGGGGCCACGATGGTCGCGATTACCGTGGCCGCGCTGGCCGCGGCGATCCTGCCCGGGCGCGATCCGCTGGCCCTCAGTGAGCGCGGCCGCGCGGTGTACGTCTATGCGGCCGAGATCCTGCTGGCGCTGTTGTTTGTTCATATTCGCGTCACGTTCCCCTGGCTGTTTCGTGGGTTCTTCCAGCAGTATTGGCCGCTGATCGTGATGGCCATCGCTTTCCTCGGCGTCGGGGCAGGCGAACTCTTCCGCCGCCGCCAGGTGCATGTCCTCTCGCGGCCGCTGGAAAACACCGGCGTAATGCTCCCTGTGCTGCCGGTGTTGGGCTTCTGGTTCGTGGAGTCGCAGGTCGACTACTCGCTGCTCCTGGTGGGCGTGGGTCTGTTGTATGCGACGCTCTCGATCGCACGGCGCTCGTTCGGTTTCGGCGTGCTGGCGGCGCTGGCGGCCAACGGCGGCTTGTGGTACTTCCTCGGTCATCAAGGGGGCTGGGGCTTTCTGCGTCATCCGCAGGTCTGGATGATCCCGCCCGCCGTGTGCGTGCTGGCGGCAGCGTATCTCAACCGAAGGCAACTCAATGACGCACAGATGACAACGATCCGCTACGCGAGCTCGATGGCGATTTATCTCTCTTCGACCGCCGACATCTTCGTCAACGGCGTGGCCAATGCTCCCTGGCTGCCGGGCGTTCTCGCGGGCCTCTCGGTGCTGGGCATTTTCGCCGGCATCATCCTGCGGGTGCGAGCCTTCCTGCTGCTGGGCACCGGTTTTCTCGCGCTCGCCATGTTCACGGTCATCTGGTACGCGGCCGTCGATCTGGAGCAGACCTGGATCTGGTGGGCCTGCGGCATCCTGCTGGGCCTCGCGATCCTGCTGCTGCTCGCCTTCTTCGAAAAGCGCCGCCAGGACATTCACGAGATGCTCGATCGATTGAAGCAGTGGGAAGGGTGAGCGGTTAACTTCCTCCTTGTTCCGCGTACCCTTCCAGCATCACGCTCAGCATCTGCCTGGCCGCCGGCGGATCGCTCACCACGGCGAGCATGATCTTCTCCAGCGGTAGCGGATCGAGCCGCGCCAGGTGCATCAGTACCCGTGCAATCGGCTGGCGCGGCGGAATCACGGCCAAGAGCCGCCGCCACATTTCGGGCCCCGCCTGCAAGAGCCAGACTTCATATTCGAGCTGATCGGCCTCGTCTGTCACCTGCTCATACACTTCGTCGCACAGGGTGTTGAGGCCGTGAATGCAGACGAGTTCCGCCGTCCCCTTCGTCAGTTCGTGCACGAGCAGCGGCAGGCAGATGGATTTGCCGACGACCTTGAACCGCTGGCCGTCGTGCTCGACGCCGCCGTAGCCGCCGGCGATCTTCCGCGTCCAGCGGCCGACTCGGGTGCGCGGCTCGCGCAGATGGCCGAAGGCCACGTCCCAGGTGATCGCCGCATCGAAACGACTATCGTCGATCCCCCAGATTTCGGCCGTGATGCGTTTGGCGGTTGCCTCCAGTTCGCGCTCGTGGCCCTGTTCGGCCTGGAGCACCTGCAAATGCATGCGGATGGTTTGCGCGTAGCGAGTAATTGGGAACGACCTCACGCCCTTGCGCCGCGCGCGGTCCATGAGTTCGCGGTTCCCTGCTCGGGCCAGTTCGCCGCCATAGCGCGCGAGCAGCGGGTGCCGATGAAACGGGTGCGAACGGAAACCGGTGCGCCACCAGAACCAGCGCCACCAGCCGTAGAGCACGGTCAGATCGCCGGCCCAATAGTTGAGGTGAAAGCCGACCACCGCCTTGTCATACAGCTCGACCAACCCTGGCTGGATCTGTTCCAGTTCCTCGGCCGCGAGGTGATGGGCGGTGATGTAAGTGTGGGCAGCCGCGCCCTGAATCAGCAGGTTAAGCGTCAGCCGCTTGTTGATCTGCTGCAGCAGCTCATCGTCGTGACGGTCTGCGTCGTGCTTGGCGGGCGATTGAAAGTTCAGGGACAAGGGTCTTACTCGCTGGCCTTGGGCTGCGGCTCGATTCGGCCGGGCGGCCAACTTGGCTCGAACGGATCGAGGCCGGGCTGCTCTTTCGGTGGTGCTTCTGGCGTCTCCGGTTCCACCTCCGGCTCGGCCGGCGGCGCTTCGGGAGTGGCAGGCAGGGAAAGTGGCATCCGGTCCCGCGGCTGGGACTCGTCGAACGGTCGCGCGGGTTTTGTCGGGAGAATGGGCATGGAACCAATTCTACTGCATGGGACTAATTCTTGGCACCGCGAAGCACAGATGAACACCGATGAATACAGATGAAGAAGGCTAAGAGATCCACAGATTACTTCGTGGTGTTCTTGGTGCCTTGGTGGCGAATTTGTTTTTTGAATTCGAAAGCATGGGAACCACAATGTCACGAAGGGCACAAAGGAGGAAGGGAGAGGAGTTGCATTGCGTTTGGTTTGCCTCTGTGACCTCTGTGGTGAATTTTCTTATTTTGATCGCCTCGGGCTCGGCGCGCGGAAGGAGACAGAACACTCGCTTGGAGGGTTTTGGTGCCGCAGCCTTCGGTCGAGCCGGGAGTTTGGTTTTAAAGTGGGTTAGGAATGGTTGACAGTTCCACGGTCATTCGACCGAAGGCTGCTAACACGCGGGGCGCTGCCGTCTGCAATGGGCGTTCAGCCTAGACCGGGCTGTGGTCGTGCTGTGACGGCAGCCTCAGCTTGGCCGAGGCTGGCCGCGTCGCATCGCTTTTGTCCTGGGCTTCACGCGCTCCACTGCTGTTCGAGTCCGCAGATGCCGACCACGCGCGCCCGCCACATGTTCTATGCGTCAACAGAGCGGTTGGCGTTTTTCCGCGTGCCGGGTCACAGGGGCTGACTCGGCCGCTTCACACAATCGGGCAGTCCATCGAACGAACGGCGTTAAGCTACCGCCGGCAAACTCCCCTTTCACCCCGAACTGCGCATGGTCCGTGGTGCACTCGGAGCGACTCCGCACTCTCGACACAAGTTTTGCGAGTGGTGTCAGGCGACACGTCACATCCCTTTCTCCGCCGCGTTGAGTCGGCCAAACCAAGACAGCCGACACGTGGGTGGCATTCACATCGAGAGGCCTTGTCAGGCCGTCGTACTGAAATCGAGTCTGCCAGAAAGGGTGGCCACATTTCAAGCGCGCAAACAGGCCAGGGGAAAAAAAGATGCACCGCAGAGGGCGCGGAGGTGCGCCGAGGGAAGACAGAGGATCCACACAGCGAAGAGCTAAAAGTGAAAGATTCTTCGAGGAAGACGCAGGTTGCGGGTGGGAGAAGTGTGGATGGCGTGGGCGCGCGGATCGTGCGTGAGAAAGAACAAAAAATTTTGGAAGGAAGATTCACCACAGACGGCACAGAGAGCACAGAGGAAGAGTGAACCGGAGCAAGGAGCGGGGTTGGCTTGTTTTTTGAACTTGTGTGCTGCTGGTCGGCGTGCTGCTGAAAGAAAGCACGGATAAAGGAGACTACGACGACACCACGGCACGACGAAGAAGGACGATGAGAGAGGCAAGTTAAGTTGTGTTAGGATACGGCTAAGGGATTCTGCAAGCGAGCACTCGGATGGTCAATGCCATGGCATCAGTTCGACGAACACAGTTTTCTGTTCGCACGTTATTGGCGGTCGTCACGATTGCGGCAATTGCGATTCCGTCCACTCAGTTGGTTTCGATGGCGTGGAAGCAGCATCGGAGGCAGCGGACAGCAGCGAATATAAAGGCGTTTGGAATCGCACTGAAGACGTACCACGGCGATTCATGCTCGATCCACGTCCATGAGCTCAAAAACTGAGTGCGGCTGGTTTCGGATTGGCTGTCGAGATGTCGGCTGTGGGCAGAACGCGAACCTTTGCGGGCTCTGGATTGTCCAGGGCACGGCGTCGACCTTCTTAAATCCCCGAATACGGATCGCCATGAACGCTCTCCTCGACCAGTACGCAGCCGGTGGGCAGAAACTTCGTCAAGCTATCGCCGGGCTCTCGCCCGAGCAGCTCAAGGCCTTTCCGGTGCCAGGAACGTGGAGCATTCATCAGATCATCATTCACATGATGGATAGCGACCTGATCGGGGCGGATCGGATGAAGCGGGTCGCCGCCGAAGACCGCGAGCCGACGCTCATCGGCTACGACGAAACGGCGTTCGTCCGGGAACTGTCGTACCACGAGCTCGACGTGCAGAAGGCATTGGAAGTGTTCGATCTGAACCGGCAGCTCACGGCCGAGGCCTTGCGGCGAGTGCCGGCGGATCGCTGGAGTCGCGTCGGCCATCACAACGAACATCCGCATCCGATGTCACTTACCGATCTCGTGAGGAACTACATCGAGCACCTGGAGCATCACCTGAAGTTCATCGCCGGAAAGCGGGCGATGGTGGAAGGGCAGGGATAGATTTAGTTGGAATCCTTGGCCCGACGCGCCAGCGAAGGTGCCCAGCGCACGGTCGATCACTCGGCGGATACCCTCGCTAGCGCATCGGGCTAGGATTGCTATTTCTTAGCCACGTGCTGAATCATTTCGCGGCAGGCCTTCTCGCACTTGCGGCATTCCGCGGCGCACTTCTTCATGTGCTCGTCGTCCGGAAACTTTTCGCAGGCTTTGGCGCACATGGCACAAGCATCTGCACAGGGCTTGCAAATTGTTTCGGAGAACGGTCCGCGGCGGGCCACGATCTGGGCCGCAGCCACGCAAACGTCGGCGCAGTCCTGGCAGGTGGCCAGCGTCCTGAGGTGGTCTTTCTGACCATCGGCCACCAGCGACGCACAGTGCGTGGCGCACGAATTGCATTCCCGCTGGCAATCACTGCAGGCCTTTGCGCAGGCGTCAAAGTGTTCGCTGTGCGCGTCGTGTCCCTCGTGGTGGTCGGCCCGGCTGGTGCCTTGGAGACCAGTCAGCGCGACGGCAGACAAACCCGTGATGGCAAATTCTCGGCGACTGAACATGCTAGTTCCCCCCTCACGTGCAAGGTTTCTGGTGCGAAGCGAATGACGCCCCGACGGTGATTGCAAATGGAGTGCCGTTCGGGCCAAAAAAGGCGCTGAAACTCTTGCCGAAGCTTGAAGCAAGGTGGGCGGGCTAAGTCAGAATTTCGTCCGGCACTCGCCTGCCGGATCGATCTGGATCGTGACGTGCTCGATGCTGAAGCGGTCGTGCAACACGCGCTGCAGGGCGGCGAGCGCCATGCGTGAATCGTGCTCGGTTTCCAGCACCGCGTGGGCTGACAGCGAATCGAGCCCGCTGGTGATGGTCCAGACGTGCAGGTCGTGTACCTCCGAGACGCCCGGTACTTCGCGCATCGCGGATTCGATCTTTTCGAGATCCAGATGCGAGGGTGTGCCTTCCATCAGGATGGCGATTGCCTGTTTGACCAGATCCCAGGAAGAATAGATGACGAGAATGCCGATGGCGATCGATGCGGCCGGATCGACCCAGTACCAGCCGAACAGGGCGATGAGCGCGCCGGCCACGATGGCGGCCACGCTGCCCAGGGCGTCGGTCAGCAGGTGCAGCCAGGCGCCGCGAATGTTGAGGCTCGCGTCCTTTCCGCCATGCAGGATCAGCATCCCCGCGATGTTCACCAGCAGCCCCCCGGCCGCAATTGAGAGCATCAGGACGCCGGCGACCGGCTCGGGCTCTTGAAAGCGGCGGAACGCTTCAATGAAGATCACGACCGAAATGGCGATCAGCGTGGCCCCGTTGGCGAGCGCTGCGAGAATTTCGGCCCGGTAGTAACCGTAGGTGAGCTTGTGGGTGGGTGGTCGCTGACTGATCCACGAAGCGAACAAGCTGAGCGCGAGCGCAGCGGCGTCGGAAAACATGTGTCCCGCGTCGGCCAGCAGGGCGAGCGAATCGGACAGGTATCCGCCGACGATTTCGGCGATCATGTAGATCAAGGTGAGCGCGAGGGCCCAGGCCAACCGCTTGCGTCCGCCCGCGCGACCGTCCTTGACGGCGCCACGGCTAGGAGCGTCGGCGTGATCGTGACCGTGGTGGTGGTGATGACCCATGTGCAAAGTGTACGCTCCGCCTTCGCGGCCGGCAGCCGATTTTGCACTGGGAAATTACCGGAGAAACTTCGTGGTATAGGCCCCGCGGACATCGGCCTTCTCGGCCTTCATCTGCTTCGAGGCGATGAGCTGGTCGGCCAGCTTTTGCCAGCGAGCGCGGGACATGGTGCCCAGGCCCTCGGCTTCGGCCGTCTGGTCGTAGACCAATGGTTCGAGGGTTCGGGCGCCATAGGCCAGGATGTCGAGGTCCATCTGCGGATTGGCCGCATGGATGGCTTCGTTGGCCTTCTCCGGCGAGTTCACGTACTTTTCCCAGCCGCGGATCGATGCCTTCACCATCTTCTCGACGATCTCGGGCTGATCGCGAATCTTCTCGTCATTGGTGAACAGCGTGCTGGTGTAGGGATTGAAGCCGATCTCGGAAAGCATCAACACGCGTGGATCGCCGCCGGCCTTGCGGGCGACGAACGGCTCGCTGAACACGTAGGCCTGCTGGGCATAGTTCTTGTTCAACAGGAAGTGGGTGACGTTGCCCGAGTAGGGCACGATCTTTACGTTGTCGAGCTTCAGTTCGTGCCGCAGGTACTGCGTGAAGGCGTTCGAGCTGGAAACGGCCAGCGTCACGTTCTTCAGATCGCGGAGGCCGCGGATGCCTGTGCTTTCGTGCACCAGGATGCAGCGGGGGCTGATTTGCAGCGGCGCCATCACGGCGACGATCGGCGCTTGCTGGGCGCGGCCGAACAGAATGTTGTCGGCGTTCACGACGCCAAAGTCGACCATCCCGCGGGCAACCTGCTGCACGACGGGTGAATCGGGTCCGCCGGGCAGAATCTTTACGTCGAGCCCGGCCTCTTTGTAGTAGCCATGCGCGAGCGCGGCGTAATAGCCACCGTGCTCGGCCTCGGGAAACCAGTTGAGTTGGAGCGTGAGGGGAATCAGATCTTCGTCGGCCATTGTATTTGCCGGAGCAGGGGATTGCTGCGGCTCGCGAGCCGGCTGGGCAGTGGCCACGGGACGGGCACTCGAGTTGTTGCCGCAGCCGTGCAGCAAGAGGGTGAGTGCGAGGAGAAGAAACCCTGGCAGAAACCCGGCAAATGCGGTCCGTCGATTCATGGCAAAACTCCTTTTACCTGCTAACGAGTAGTCGAGTCGCGCCCGGCGGCGACGTGCCAGCGTGCCAAGATGGTGGAGCCCAGCACGCTGACAGTAGCAAATATCGCAATTGAAAGCAGCGTCGATCCGAGGACGCCGGCAAAAACATAGGAAGTGTCCAGGGCCGCGTTGGCCCGGGTGATGAGCGTTCCCAGGCCGATATGTTCCCCCTGAAAGCCGGCGTAGATCTCGCCCACGATGGCCCCGATCACCGCCAGACCGCAGGAGATCTTGGCCCCCGTCACAATGTAGGGGACTGCGTTCGGCAGCCGCAGTTTGAGCAGCTCCTGCAGCCGGGTGGCGTTATGCACCGCGAACAGTTCGACCAGGTTCGGGTCGATCTGAGTCAGCCCGCTTGTGGCGGCCGTGATGATCGGAAACAGGCTCAAAATGAAGGATACCGCCACCACGCCTTGAAATCCGTAGCCGAACCACAGGATCAGCAGCGGAGCAACCGCCACGATTGGCACGGTTTGCAGGAAGATGGCATAGGGGTAAATGCTGCGTTGAACCCACTTGAACTGCGAAAATACGAGGCCCAGCAGCGTGCCGCAGACCAGGCTCAGGCCGAAACCAGTGAGGGCCGCGGCGCCGGTCAGCGGGATCGCCCAGCCGAGATCCGCAGCGTGCTCCTGGGATGCGGCCCACACGTCCCGCGGGCTGGGTACCAGATAGGGAGGTAGCTGCCAGACGACGATTGCTAGCTGCCAGCCCAGGACAATCAAAATCAGGAACACCGCCGGTGGTAGCACCGCGCGGGCAGCCGCACGCACCGCTTCGCTCATCGACTCCCCCGCTCGAGCAAGGACATGACTTCTCCGCACAGCCTGGCGAAATCCGGCCGCGACCGCAGTTCCATCGTGCGAGGAAACTCGAAAGGGACCTGAACGTCGGCAATGATCCGACCCGGCCGCGCGCACATCACGATGACTCGCTGGCTGAGGAACACTGCCTCGGCAATATTGTGGGTCACGAAAACTCCGGTCCAGCGCCGCTGCTCCCAAAGCCGGCTCAGTTCAGTATTCAGCTTCTGGCGGGTAATGTCGTCGAGCGCGGCGAAGGGCTCGTCGAGCAGCAGCAGCTCCGGCTGCACGACCAGCGCGCGGGCCAGCGAAGCCCGCATCCGCATGCCGCCGGAAAGCTGGCTGGGAAAACGGCGGGCGAAGTCGGAGAGGCCGACGAGTTCCAGGGCGCTGCGGGCGGCCTCGATCCGCGCGGAGCGCGCGCCGCCAGCGAGTTCCAGCGGCAGGGCGACGTTGTCTTCGACGCGTCGCCAGGGGAGCAGCGTGGGATCCTGGAACACGAACGCCAGGCGAACCGCGCTGCGGCGTGCCCGGCTGGCTGGTTCTCCGGCGACGAGCAGTTTTCCAGCAGTCGGCGCGGTGAGTCCTGCCACGAGCCTGAGAATCGAGCTTTTGCCGCAGCCCGAGGGTCCGACCAGCGATACGAATTGCCCAGGCGGCAACTCCAGCGAGATATTTTCAAGGGCGCGAACGCCCCCGCGGTAAACGAGCGAAATGCTTTGCGCGGAAAGTAAAGCATGGCTGGCAATCAAGTTAGCTGCTCCGGAATGGCGGCGCCGGGCGCCTCGCGGGGCCGCAGTATACGGAACCGACACAGAAAAGGCGACGACAGTTCGGAACGCTCGGGTGGGGCGGACTCCCCGAGCAAAAGCGGCCTCCTAAGGCCCGCAGATTTGTGCTCCGCGATCCGCAGGAGGTATTATTCAGGCAGGGTGCGCCTGTCTCACTTGCTGCGCGATTTCGCGCAAGGGCTCTATCATGGCACGGTTGGCCGCGTTGGCGTTGGTTCTGATCGTGCTAGCTTGCGGGTGCAGCCAGCCCGAGGCGCCAACCGATCCTACTTCTGCAGCGCTCGACCAGTTGCGCACGCACAATTACGACGAGGCGATCCGATCGGCCACCGCGGCGATTCAGCAGTCGCCCAGCAGCGCCGCTGCTTACTTGTATCGCGGTCGCGCTTACTACTACCGCGCCGCCATGGGCGATGCTCACCGTGCGATCGAGGATCTCGGGGCGGCGATTCGGCTCGCTCCCGAATCGTCCGAAGGCTACTACTATCGCGCGCTGGTCTATCGCGAACTCGGTCAGACTGATTTGGCGGAGAAAGACGACGTTCGAGCACGCGAACTCGATCACACCGTGCAAGGGATCTTCGACCAGTTGCCTGACAAATCGAACGTGCTGACCAAGCTGAAACCGATCAGTCCCGAGGATCTCAAATCGAAATCCGGTTCCCAGAAGACCTCTGCCGAGATGTTAAGGGAGAGCGCGGCTGCCGGGGCGAAAAGTAAATCGCCGGCTGCTTCCACGGACGCACTCGGCGAAACTTTTTCCGGAGGTCTGGAAGGCGAAATTCCCGCTCCGGTAGAGAGTGAGCTGAACAAGCAATACCGCGCGCTCCTGGGACAGGGTGCCCCCGGGGAAGGAACTTCCGGATCCGCCGGTGGTTCGACGAAGGACGCGTTTGGCCGTCCGGTGGATCGCGCAGCCTCTGGCGGGCAGCCTGATTCGCAAACCTATAGCGCGCCGCCGCTCCCAGCGAACGAGAAGGCAGCGGAACCTTCAGCCCGCGGCACCGGAAATTGGAGTCGCACGCGGGTTTCTCCGATGCAGTCCCCCTTCGCACAGCGAGCGCCAGTTTCCAACTCGACTTCCAACGCGACGCCGGGCATGCTGCCGACCACGCAGTCGCCATTCCCGCAAACTTCGCGCCCCACCGGGTACGTCCCGCCTGTTAGTCCGTTCGGGGCGCCTGGCGGCCAGGCCTCGGGCGCAACGGGCCTGAGCCGACCATTCAGCGCACCCCGAGCGACCACCGTGCGACCACAGAACAATGTGGTTCGTCCGCCGTTTCCCCGCGACTACAACCCCTAAAGGTTCTGCATCTCGCAATGTTTCGGGAAACTCCGCGCGGCATTTATGCCTGGTCGAACACCAACTCCACCAGGGCGGCACGGTGATATGCCGAGTCGCCCGTCAGAATCTCAAGAGCCTTCGAGCGCTTGTAAAACAACTGCAAGTCGTGCTCCCAGGTGAAGCCGATGCCGCCATGCACCTGAACGCCGCGGTTGGCAACTTCGCGTGAAGCGTCGGAAGTGTAGGCCTTGGCAATGCCGACCGCGCGACGGGCATCGGCCGGATCGGCGTCGATGGCCCAGGCGGCATAGTATACCGCCGAGCGAACGCTCTCGGTCCACAGCACCATATCGGCGAGCATGCTTTGGACGGCCTGGAAGGTGCCGATCGTTTTGCCGAACTGCTGCCGGGTCTTGGCATATTCGGCCGAAGTCTCGAGGATCCATTGCATGCCGCCCAGCATTTCGGCGCAAGCACAGAGGGCCACCACGTCGAGCGACTTCGACAGAGCTTCTTCGGCCTGTTTGCGATCCGCGAGCACATCGTCCGGATCGATCTGCACGTTGTCGAACGAGATATCCGCGAGCTTGCGCGTGGCGTCCAGAGCCGCGGTGGGTTCGATCTTCACACCGGTGGCGCTTGCGGGCACGGCAACGAGCACGAGACCCTTCGGCGAACGAGCGGCGACGACGAGCACATCCGCCGTGATTGCGTCCAGCACGAATGACTTCTTGCCCGAAAGCGTGTAAGTTCCTTCGACCGGCGTGGCTTGCAACTGAATGTCGGCGAGATCCCAGCCTCCTTCCGGTTCGAGCAGGGCGACGGCGCCTTTGAGCTCTCCAGTCGTCAGCTTCTGCAGCGTGGCGGCGTGGGGATTCGTGGCCGCCAGCAAGGTCGCCGCCCAGACGGTGCCCAGGAAGGGACCGGGGAAGCAGGCCCGGCCCATCTCCTCGGAGATCACCGCAAGTTCGACCGTTCCCAGACCGATTCCGCCGGTCTGTTCGGGCAGGTGAATGCCGAGCCAACCCTGATCGGCCACGGCCGACCACAACTCGGGGTTGAATGCGGTATCGGTGGCCATCAGTTCGCGCACACGCTTGGGCGGGCACTGGCGAGCGAACAGATCGCGAGCGCTCTGCTGCAGCAGCCGTTGCGGCTTGGAGTGATCGAATTCCATCGGGCGATTCCTTATACGTCTGGCTTGATTGATTTGTGTGTGATTCGCTAGCTGGTCCGCGGCCGGTTAGTAGCTCCGCGGCAAACCGAGCACGCGCTGGGCAATGATGTTTCGCTGGACTTCGCTCGTGCCGGCTTCGATCGTGTTGCCGCGCGAGCGGAGGTAGTTGTAAACCCAACGGCCGCCGTCGTAGTCGGTGAGCTGGGCATAGGGCCCCAGCACTTCCATCGCGATCTGGGCCATCCGCTGATTGAGCTCACTCCAGTACAGCTTCTGAATCGAACCCTCGGGACCGGGCGCGCCCGTCTTGTTGAGCATGCTCAGCGAGCGGGTCGTGTTCAGGCGGAACACTTCCAGGTCGACGTACGCCTGCGCGAGCCGCTGGCGAATCACGGGGTCCTCGATCACCGGGCGGCCACCACGCTTGAGCCTCTTGGCCTGGTCGACCATCGCGTCCAGGTTGCGCTTGAAGATCACGTACAGTCCCGTGCCCAGGTTGGCTCGTTCGTTGGCCAGAGCCGTGATCGCCACGTTCCAACCTTCGTTCACCTTGCCGATGACCGCGCTCACCGGCACGCGCAGGTTGGTGAAGAACATCTCGTTGAACATCGAGTCGCCAGACATCATTTTCAGCGGCGAAACTTCGATTCCCGGTGTCTTCATATCGACGAGCAGGGCCGTGATGCCCTTGTGCTTGGCCGCCGCGGGATCGGTTCGCACGATGAGCAGACACTGCTGCGCGATGTGGGCGTAGCTGGTCCAGATCTTCTGGCCATTGATCACGAAGTGATCGCCGTCGAGCACGGCTTTCGTTTCCAGGGAGGCGACATCGCTGCCGGCGTTCGGCTCGGAAAAGCCCTGGCACCAGATGTCTTCGCCCGAGAGGATGCGCGGCAGGTACTTCTTCTTCTGCTCCTCGGTGCCGACGGCGATGATCGTGGGGCCGACGAGCCCCTGGCCGATCGTGCCCATCCGCTCGGGGGCGTCGGCCAGCGCCATCTCTTCCTGGAAGATCGCCTGCTCGATGAACGACGAGCCGCGGCCGCCATACTCCTTGGGCCAGGAGACGCCGGCCCAGCCGCCCTTGTAGAGCGCCATCTGCCAGTCGGAGAGATATTGGTAGTACTCTTTGGCGTTGTCGGCTGACTTGACCATCTTCTTGGGCAAGTTGGCCTTCAGCCAGGCTCGCAGCTCATCGCGAAACTTCAATTCGCTGTCGGTAAGTCCCAGGTCCATGGCGTGCCTTTCTAATGTGTTTAGACGCGCTTGATTTTCGTTCCGTGTTGCGGGCGGCGTACTAGCTCGTCGCCCCCGATGTTTTCTCTTCGACCGATTGCCAGAGCAGCTCCGCGATGTCCATCACCTTCACATCGCGATCACCCTTGCGGGCGTTGATGCCGTCTTCGAGCATCGTCATACAGAACGGGCAGCCCACGGCCACGACGTCGGCGTCGGTTTCGAGCGCCTGGCGAGCGCGTTCCTGATTCACGCGCTGATTTGGCGGTTCGTCGATGAAGCTCATGCCGCCGCCACCGCCGCAGCAGAAGCCGTTCGAGCGGTTCTGCTCCATTTCGATCGGGGCCGCGCCGGTGGCGATCTGCACGAGTTGCCGGGGCGCGTCGTAGATCCCGTTGTGGCGGCCCAGGTAGCAGGGATCGTGGAACGTCACCTTCTGACTGCTAGGCATGTCGCCACTGAGCTTGCCATCCGCTACGAGCTTGGCCAGGAACTCGCTGTGGTGGTAGACTTCGTACTTGCCGCCCCACTGCGGATACTCGTTCCCCAGCGTGTTGAAACAGTGCGGACAGCTCGTGACGATCTTCTTCACGCCGTAGCGATCGAGCGTGGCGATGTTGTCCTGGGCGAGCGTCTCGAACAGGAACTCGTTGCCGATGCGGCGGGCCGGGTCGCCGGTGCATTTTTCTTCGCGGCCCAGGATGGCGAAGCTGACGCCGGCCTTTTCGAGTAGCTGGGCGAGCGAGCGCACGACGTTCTGATTGCGCTCGACGAGTGCTCCACCGCAGCCGACCCACAGGAGCACTTCGGCGTCCTTGGCCTCGGCCATGGTTGAGATCTTCAACCCCTGCGTCCAATCCACGCGATTGAACGACGTGCCGCGCATCGGATGGCCGCGGGTTTCCAGCGAGTTGAGCGCCTGCTGCATTGTCTCGGGAAACTCAGCGTCTTCCATCACCAGGAACCGACGCGTGTCGACGATCTTGGGCATCTGCTCGATCAGCACGGGGCAGGCCTGCATGCAGGCGGCACAGGTGGTGCACTCCCACATCGCCTCGGGGCTGAGAGCTTCGGTCGAGCCGATGTAAGAGGCCGCGAAGTCGGCGTCCGGCGCGCGCATCCGGTGCTGGAGGTCGAGAATGATGTCGCGCGGCGAGAGGATCTTACCCACGCGGTTGGCGGGGCAGACCGCGGTGCAGCGGCCGCACTCGGTGCAGGCGTCGAAGTCGAGCAGATCCTTCCAGGTGAAATCGGCCAGGGCGCTGACGCCCAGCTTCTCGTCCTTTTCGAAATCGAGCTTCTTGAGCGACGCCCCGACAGGTTCCAGTCGGCCCGTGTAGACGTTCAAGGACGAGTTGAGCACGTGGGCCATCTTGCTGAACGGGGCCCAGGCGATGAACGCGAACACGAGCGCGAGGTGCGTCCACCAGCCGACGCGGTGGGAGATCAAAAGCGCCTCGTGGCTCATGAGGGGCTTCGAGACGTTGGCCACCACCTTGCCGACCGGCGACCAGGCGCCCCAGGGATCGTCCGTGGCCGCGATCCGCCAACCTTCGATCAGGAAGCCAGTCACCAGCATCGCCAGGATCGCCAGCAGGATGATCTTCGATTCGGTGTTGTAGACGAGGTATTTCGGACGCAGGACGATACGGCGAAAGGCGGCCATCAGCGTGCCCACGATGGCCGCCGCGCCGAGGATGTCGACGAACAGCGACTGGAAGTACAGGTAGAACCGGCCGCGCATGATCGGGATGCCAAAGTCGTAGTCGATCAGTACGACCACGGTGGCGATGAACAGCGTGACGAAACCCCAGAAGATCATCGCGTGAAACACGCCGGGGTAGGACCGCCGCCAGGTGCGTAGTTGCAGCACGGCGTACTTGAGCACGAGCTTGACGCGCTCGGCGGGGCGATCGAAGCGGACTTCCGCGCGTCCCTTGCGCCAGAGCTGGATCCGGCGATAGAACCCCCACGCACACACGGCCATGGTCGGCACCAACAGCGCGTACATGATCCACGCGTGGTGGATGTTCCACAGAACCTCGCGGGTCGCGTTCTGAGGGTCGTTCATTTTGCGCTGCGCAGCCGCTCGGTCAGCGGGCCGATGACCTTTTGATAATCTTCCACCAGTCCAAACGTGCAGTGCTTGAAGATCGGCGCGTCGGCGTCACGATTGATCGCGCAGATCACTTTCGAATCGGCGATGCCCATGATGTGCTGGCTGGCGCCCGAGATGGCGATCGCCAGGTACAGTTGCGGGGCGACCTTCTTGCCGGTCTGACCGACTTGCCAGGAGGCCGGCACCCAGCCGGCGTCGCACGCCGCCCGCGAGGCTGCCATCTGGGCATGCATCACATCGGCCAGCTTCTGGAGCTCGGTGAACGGTTCCGGGCCGCCCAGGCCGCGGCCCCCGGAGACGATCACCTGGGCATCTTCCAACCGCGCGCCACCCTTGGATTCTTCCTGCCGCTCGAGAACCTTCACGCCGGTCGCGGGCAGTTCGGGAGTTACCCGCTCGACTTCGCCCGCGCCGCGACCCGCGGCGTCGGCTGGCTCGATGGCTCGGGCGCGAACCCAAACCACGGCCGGTGATTTCTCGAGTTCGATCACGGCGGTGGCTTTGCCACCATAAACGCCGCGCGTCACGCGGACCTTGCCCCCTTCCGCGTGAACTGCGACGGCGTCTCCCGCGGCACTTCCGCCCAAGCGATGGGCCAGCCGCGCGGCGATCTCTTGAGCGTAAGTGTCGTTCCCCAGCAGCACGACGGTGGCCGAGGCCGCCTTGCACAAGTCGCTGAGAGCGGCGAGGTACGACTCCGGGTTGTAATCTTCGAGCCCGGGTCCGGTGGCGACGACGACGCGATCGGCCACGGCCTGGGCGCCACTTGCGAGCGCGTCATCGGCAGTGCCGACGATGATCGCGCGGAGCGCAGCGCCGGTTGAATCCGCCAGACGGCGACCTGCGCCGAGCACGCCCTGCGCGGCCCGGTCCAGTCCAGCTCGACCCCACAAAGTGCAAACAACTTCAGACACGTGAAACCTCGTTGAATCGTTGGTCGGTTGGCTTTGCTAATATCGCGCGGGCGGCCTTACATCGCGCGCAGGATGTCGCCGATGCGTTTGGCCAGGGCATCGATCTTGGCTTCGACGGTATCGCCTTCGATGAACTCGCACTTCGTTTCCTTTTTGGGAATGAAGAGCTCGGCCACTTGCGAGTAGGCATGGCTCGTCGAGCCATCGACGCCCAGGTCGGAAAGCGTCCATTTCTCAAGTGGCTTGCGATACGACTGCATGACGTCGCGCGTCTTGGGGATTCGCGGCACGTTCTTATCGTGATTCGTGATCGTCAGGACCAGCGGCGTGGGGGCTTCGATCACCTCGAAGCCCGCATCCGTTTGGCGCTTCACCTTGATGGTCCCCGGCGTGGCGCCCGGTTCGAAGCCTTCGGCGAACGAGATGCAGGGGATGGCGAGTTCTTCGGCCAAGAGGCCGCCGGTCTGGCCAGCGCCCCAGTCGCCCGCTTCGCGTCCGACCATCACGACGTCCACGCCGCCGATTTTCTTGATTGCGGCTGCGAGCGTCTTCGCCACGAACAGTGGATCGGGATTCGTGTCCGCATCATTCACCACCAGCACGGCCTGGTCCGCCCGCAGGGCGAGCGCCTTGCGGAGCACGTCCTCGGCGCCGGCAGGGCCGACCGAGAGCGCGACGATTTCGCCGCTGCCGGCGGCATCGCGAATCTGGAGCGCCGTCTCGAGCGCGTTTTCGCAAAAGATGTTCGTCACCAGATTCGCGCCGCCTTGTTCGGCTTCGCGTTTCGCGGCGTCGACCTTGAAGTCGCGCGCCGGCACCTCGGGATCGAGAATCTGCTTCAAACAAACAGCAATCTTCATGCTACTTCTGGTCCTCGCACGCGTGACGCAGCACGCCGCCTGTCATGATCTTGGTGATTTCGTCGACAATCTGGTCGTGATTCAAGGGGCCATCCGTGCGATACCAGCGCGGCAGCCAGAGCAGAGCGCCAAACAGGCAGAAGGTCGCCGTGGTGGTGTCCACGTCCCGCAGCTTGCCGGCACTCTTCAAGGCTTCGAGCGTGCCGCGCACGAAGTCCATATAGACCCGCTTGCGATCGAGAATCAGCTTGCGGTGCTTGGGCTTCAGCCCCTCGATCTCGTCGGTGAGGATCGTGATCGCCTTGTTTCCTTCGGTCAGCAGCCGGGCGTGCCGGGCGATGATGCTCTTGAGCCGCTGTTCGGGATCGTCGAACGCCTGCGATGGCTCGATGACCATGGTTTCGAGCCGCTCCATCGCGTAACTCATGATCGCGTAGAGCAGATCTTCTTTACTCTCGATGTAGTAGTAGAGCCCGGCCTTGGTGAGGTCCACCGCGGCCGCGATGTTGCTCATGCTGGTGGCGTCGAACCCCTGTTCGTGGAAGATTTCGGCCGCCTTGGTATAGATGTCGATCGTGCGGTCGTTTTCCGGCGCGACGGCGGATTTCTTGGCACACATAGGCGGCGGCTGCTGGGGCAAGGGGGAGTGAGAACCGGTGATTGGTGCCGGTCAATCGCGGCACAAAACCGGCTCTGAAGAGATTCTACCGACCGTCCGGTTAGTAAATCTCAAAATGGCGGGTCAGTCAAGTCAGCGGTTGAGAATACGCCGGGTTTGGGCGAATTTCGGCCAGATTGAATTTCGGCTGCCGAGTCATAACCCGACGCGTGAGTTTTGAAGTTGCGCTAGCTTGCTAGTGGTTAGTTGTTGAGTTTTCGATGTTCAGTGGGTAGGGCCTGTTCCAGGGTTCGCTTCATCTTTCGCAGGCCGGTTTTG
>JALHMI010000007.1:0-8795 GCA_022844125.1 Pirellulales bacterium
GCTGGGCGATTTTGTTCCCCCTCGGGGGAACAAAGACAGACGAAGAACACCAAGGAAACTCAACCAGCCCGAAGGCACAACCCAAAATCAAATGTGCGCACCTTGACGGACGCTTCCAGACGAAAGCTTGCGCCGCGGTGAATATCACCACTGCCAAAAGCCGTGGGCACCCCGAAACGATCAAAGCCACCCCGGCGGCATGACCGGGTAATCTGGGGCAGCATCGTGGCGGAATCCCCTTAGCGGCTGGTGCCGGGTCGACAACTGAAAACCGCTGGCCTTTGGCGGTGGGATTTGCGAAAGACGGCAGTTGCTGACAAAGAGGTCCGTTCTCGCGTTGTACGCCCGTGGCCTGCGACTCGAAATCGCCGCTCGATCGATTGTATGCCCCTTTGCCTGGGCTGCTCAATATGACGACCGAGATCCGAATTGCGAGTTTTCTGTAAGTTCGCGTCCGTTTTCTCTATAAACGACGCCTTTAGCCCTAGTGGGTTCTAAATATCCGCCTGATGACGAGCACATAACCCTACGGAGCGTAGCTCATGAGCCTTCTCTTCAAGCGGCTTACCCTATTCGGGTGTGTCGCTTTCGCCCTCGTACTCTCGGGCGGCACTCAGTCGCAGGCGGCTTTACTCATCTCGCTGTCTTCGAGCCCGTCAGATTTGACGAGTGTTCAAGCGGGCGTCCCAGTTCGTGTGGACGTAAACCTATCCGGCCTGGCCGCTGGTGAGGAACTCACGTTACTTTCGACGCGTTTGACGTTCGATGGTGCTCTGCTTGGAACGCCCCTGATCAGTCCGGGCAGTATTCTTCCGGATCCCCTCGATGACCCCCTCGATTTTATCGCTGTTTCAGAAGTCGGGGCCGGGGACGCAACGTTTCTGACGTTCGGTATCGCAACCTCCAGCCACATTACGACCAACGGAGTGTTCTGCTCATTTGACGTCGTGGTGCAAGGCCTGGGGATGAGCGAATTCGCCCTGACGTTCGCCGACGCACTGCAGGTGGACCCCGAAGATCCGCAGAATCTCATCAGCCCGCCGATCACGCTTGGTGATCCCCTTCCCATCAATGCGGTGCCTGAACCGTCCGCCCTGGCTCTCATGTGCCTCGGAGTTTGCACTTTGGCCGCGGCTCGCCGACGCATTGGATTCCTGCCCGGCCGTCATATACGTCGTTGATTTAAAACGGACTTGAAGTTGGCGCGCGTGAACAGTTTGAAATCACCGTTCCCAATCTAACGGAATTTGGAGCGCAAAACCATGAAGGTCCGCAAGTCCCAGATCAAAGTGCGCGCACAGCGTGCCAAACGTCCAACGCGGACCATGGAGTTACTTGAGCCTCGTCAGATGTTGAGCTCTCGGCCAGATGTGTTCGCCGAATTCTTTGGCGACGTGGGCGACAATGGCGAAACGCAGGTGATACCAATCACGATCGCGCCAGGCGACTTCAACCTGCCCTCCGGCAAGGTCTTGTTGGGCTTTGAAGTCAAGGCGACGGCGGGCGGCACACTCGATCCGGCGGCTGTTCGGATCTCGACTTCGACCGGTACGCCCGTGTCACCACTCTACCTGAAGACGCATTCCGGGCCTGACTCAGCCAGTATCGTCTTGGCCCAGCTGGGCCTCGGAGATTACCAAGTGACCGTGGGAGGAGCATCAGGCACCTCAGGGGATTTCGAGTTGGATGTGTTTCTGGCCGGCGATACGAACGGCGATCGCCAGGTCGACGCGTCAGACGGCTCAAAGATTCTGTCGTTGCTGGGCAGTTCCGTAACCCAGTCGTCGCCAAATGCAGGCGCTGATGTCAATCGTGATGGCAAGATCACGTCGCTGGATTACTCATTGGAGAACCGGAACTTAAGTAACAGCACCCTCGTCAAACCGTTGACATTGATCGCCAACGCAAGCCCGCCGGCCAAAACGTTAGCCGATGGTCGTGTCGTAACGAACCAGGCCAACGAGAGCCTGCAAGGAATGACCTGCCCCGGCGCGACGGTCGCACTCGACGCCAACGGAAGCGGCCAGTACACAGACGGCACCACGTTCGCGGACAGTCAGGGTCATTTCACAATCCCGGTTAACTTGCAGCAGGGACTGAACAGCCTGAGCATTCGCTCCAGCGATCGGTTCGGACAGCGTCAAGTAACCTTGCTGTCGCCGATCCTTGATACAGCTGCGCCTGCCGTTAACCTTTCGAGTCCAACGCCGAATCTGGCGACAAACCAAAACCTGCTCATCAAGGGCACGGTGAGCGACAACCTGTCGGGCCTCGCAGGCACAGTGCTGCTGGAACGACAACTGGATGGTGGTAGTTTCCAAAACGTGGCTTTCGGTACCTCCGGGCAATTCACGTTCGATACCACCCTGGCACTCGACGGTTCGGCCGATGGCTCGCATATCATTCGCTTGCGCGCCACTGACGCCGCGGGCAACGTTTCTTCGTTGTTCGATCTTCCCTTCAAGCTGCTGACGCAACCCCCGCTCGCGCCCGCTTTCAATCTCTCTGCCGGCTCGGTCAGTCCTCAGGCCGCAAACTCCAGCACGACGGCTTCCGCGCAAGTCACCTTGGTGGGTACCACGAGCCCCAACGTGACAGTCCGCTTACTTGAGACCGGTGCGACAACGCTCTCGAGCAACACGGGTTTCTTTCAGTTTCCAGGAGTCCCCGTGGTCCTGGGCAGTAACACGTTCACAGCCCAGGCAACCGATGCGGCCGGCAACCAGTCACCGGCATTCCAGCGAGTGATTCAGCGGGTCAGCATTGCCAACCAGCAGGATCCCGTGCTCCGCTGGGTTCAAGCCACCATTAATGCGATTCAACTAGATGCCACCCCGCCCCCCATGGCCACGCGCGCCATGGCAATGGTCAGTGCGGCCGTTTACGACGCCGTTAATTCCATCGAAGGCAAACCGGGATACTATGTCACGCTTGCCACCCCAGCCGGGGCGTCCGTTCAGGCGGCAGTTTCCGGTGCGGCGCACCAGGTGCTGCGCTATCTCTTTCCCGCCCAGCAAAGCGTATTCGATTCCGTTCTAGGTGCCGCTCTCGGGCTCGTCACCGATGGCCAAAGCGAGACCGACGGCGTGGTCGTTGGTCGTCAAATTGGCGATGCGATCATCGCGCTTCGTGCCAATGACGGCTGGAACAAGTTTGTCGACTATGTACCAGGTAGCCAACTTGGGGCGTGGCAAGAGACCTCACCAATGTATGCGCCTGCGCTGTTGCCGCAGTGGGCGACGCTCACACCTTTTGCAATGACCAGTGGCAGTCAGTTCCGACCGGAAGGTCCTCCCGACCTGACGAGTCAAGAATGGGCCGACGCGTATAACGAAGTTAAATCCCTGGGCAGCGCTACTGGATCTACTCGCACGGCCGACCAGACCCAAATTGCTCGCTATTGGGTGGACGGTGCCGGAACTTATACTCCGCCCGGCCACTGGAATCAGATTGCTGCCCAAATCGCCGCCCAGCAGTCGATGAGTCTGGCTGACAATGCGCGGCTTTTTGCAATCCTGAATGTAGGACTTGGGGACGCTGCGATCGTCGCCTGGGACGCGAAGTATGACTCCAACTTCTGGCGACCGATCACCGCCATTCGTGAAGGCGACACGGACGGCAACGCACTAACGGCAATCGATGCCTCGTGGACACCTCTCTTGAACACGCCACCGTTCCCGGAATATGTCTCGGGGCACAGCACGTTCAGCGGTGCGGCGGCCGGCATCCTCACTTCATTCTTTGGCAGTGATTTCGCATTCAGCTCGACTTCTGCATTCCTCACCGACGCCAATGGCAATCCAATCACGCGGTCTTTCACCAGTTTCGATCAGGCTGCCCAAGAGGCAGGTCAAAGTCGCATCTACGGCGGAATTCACTATCAATTCTCGAACCAGGACGGCTTAGCGGCTGGTCATGATCTCGCTAACTATGTGCTCGGCACCTTTGCCATCTCCAGCGATACTCAGCCGCCCAAGGTTATCCTCGACAATACGTCAGGCACAGCATCCAGTGAGAACATCACGCTGACCGGTCGCGTGCTGGATAATCTTTCGGGTGTCGAGACACTGCATGTCCAGGTAGATGGCGGAAGCTTCTCGGCCGTTTACTTCAACGCCCAAGGAGTGTTCTCGATCCCGACGCAGTTCGCGCTTGACGGCTCCGCGGACGGTCAGCACTTGTTTGCTTTCAAGGCGACCGACGCTGCGGGCAATGCCTCAACGCCGGTTTCTTTCAGCTTCACCTTGAACACGCAAGCACCCGCGCTGGTCATCACGTTGCCGACGAGCGGCGAGAACCTTACCGCTGACTCGTTGCTGACTGGGACAGTCTCCGGTAACGGCGTGCCGATCGTGGCGCTGAGTTACGCCTTTGGTGGGGGCACCATGATGCCGATCGACGGCAGCACGGGGAATTTCTCGGTTCCGCTTGATGTGTCGCGGCTAACCACCGGTGCACATCAACTAGTCGTGCGTGCACAGGATGCCGCCGGCAACGTCGCCACCGCATCGGTCAATGTTAGCTTGCCTCAGGTCTTGCCACTGACCTTGGCCAGCACGTCCCCGGTCGACGGTGCCGACGAGATTGGTACGACCTATCGTCCCAAAGTCGTCTTTTCGCGGCCGATCGATATATCAACGCTCAATGCCAATAATTTTTATGCGATCGACACGACTGGAGCAAAGATCCCGGCAACCATCGTACCCGCGGACGATGGCAGCTATGCCTGGCTGTTCTTTAGTAGTCCACTGCCGGGTGCTTCGACTATCACATTGACTATCGATGGAGCGACGATCCGAACGACTGACGGAACACTGTTGGATGCCGCAGGGGATGGTGCCCCGGGTAGCGTGTTGAACACGAACTTTCGTACCGTTTCACTCGCAGCACTGCCCAACACGTCTATCGCCGGCATCGTCGCCGATCCTGGGCCGGATCTAAAGCCCGGCACGGTCGACGATGCAAAGCCGGGCCCGGATGGAGTGTTTCACACGGCCGACGATGTGTTCTTGCGGCCCCTAGCCCATGTGAAGGTCTACGTGCTAGGTCACGAAGACCAGGCCATTTTCACCGACGCCAGTGGTCGCTTCACGATCGCATCGGTCCCCTCTGGAAATGTCAAACTCGCCGTCGATGGCCGTACAGCCACCGGGACGCCGACAGGAATCTTTTTCCCGGAAATGGTGATGGACCTGAACATCGAAACCGGCCAGCTCAACACCGTGATGTCGACAATGGCCCAGACACCGCAGGAAGCCGCCGCACTATTGAACGACTACGGAGTGTATTTACCACGCTTGCAGCAATCTATTTTGCAGACGGTCAGCAACACGCAACCGACAATCGTCACGATCAACGCCGAAGCGGCACCGGACTTGACTCCCCAGCAGCGTCAGTTTCTCTCGATCACGGTGCCGGCGAACTCTGCCATCGGAGCGGACGGCCAAAAGATGCAGAACTTTCAGATCGGTATCAGCACTGTGCCACCGGAATTAGTTCGTGACATGCTCCCAGAAGGTCTGATGCAGCTATCCGCGACACTGACGATTCAGGCACCGGGCGTGGCGACTTTCTCTACGCCGGTCGCACTGAGTTTTCCCAACGTTTATGGAGCGGCCCCTGGCACCAAGCTTCCGTTCTATTCCTTCGATCACACGACCGGCCGAATTGTGATCAGCGGCACGGCTACTGTTTCCGAGGACGGACTCTCGGCTATCACCGATCCTGGCAACGGGGTCACTTTTCCTGGTTGGTATGGAGTAACACCTCCGGGAACACAGGGAAGATTTCGAGAGCCTAATGAGAGGGCACGGAGACTCTACCCCCAAAAAATTGCGGATGGAATATATGCGAAGTCAGATGTGAATATGAATGGCATCGACCCAGACCTGCGAAGGAGGCTACCCGACATCCTGGATGCATACCGTCGGGCTCTAGGCGATCCGACGGCGAACATGTTTATTAACTCCGCGCGCGATAGCCATAGCCACAAGGGACCAGAGAATGCGCACAATCAGGGAAAGGCGTTCGACATAAGCGTAAAGAATAATGAATCCGCCAGAAGAGAGATATTTGATCGAACCACGGTAGACAGGATTGGGCAGGAGATTTCCAACACACTGGGCCCCGACTACCGCCAAGGACACACGTTTGAAAAGAAACCCGGTCAGAAAACGGGTGATAAGCCGAGCTGGGCAGAGTTTAATGACGGCTCAGACCATATACATGTTGACAATAAGAAACCCCGATCACAGCAGTTGTCCCCAAACACGCAACTGCCGGCGGTTGAGCCGCTTGCAGAGGACGAAACTGCGAGCGACTACTTCCACAATTACAGGAATAACTATGTGCTGTTGTCCGGCATCACTTCGCCCTTTACCCTTCGTCTTCGAACTAACTCGAGTGGTGAGATCGATAGCCCGCTTGTGTTGCCACCTAACGCCTTACTTCGGACAACGTTTTACGATCCCTTGGCAGGCGCAATAGTCGGCCAAGAAGTGTGGACTGGGCCAAGTGGCGGACGCGCTGACATTTTGAGCCAAACTTCGACTGAATTTCAGGGGTACATTAGCAGCATTATTCAGGGGCTTGATCCATCATCCATTGACCCAGATGAAGGCGTCGACTTTTATCGAAGTGACTTTCCTGAACTGTTTTTCGACACCGAAGATAGCGACCATGATGGTCTCGGCAACGAGGCAGAACGAGTAGTGGGCACCAGTCCAAATATGTTCAGCACCGCGGGCGATGGCATTGGCGACGGCGCGAAAATTCAACAAGGCCTCAATCCGTTCGGCTCCCGTCCTTTTGCGACCGGAGTTGTGGCAAGCTTAGCGTTGCAAGGTAGTGCTGAAGCGCTGACTATCGTGGGATCGACAATTCAAGCGACGAAGCAGACCACGTATGTGGCAACTGGCTCTTACGGCCTGGCCATCGTTGACACATCACGATTTAGTCAGCCCATTGTGCTAAGCCAACTCGATTTACCGGGAACAGCCGCCGACGTGTCTGTCGACGCCAATCTTCAGATTGCTGCCGTTGCGGCGAATAGTGGCGGGTTGCTTCTCGTGAATGTGGCGGATGCGACTCAGCCAGTCCTCCTGCGAACCATCAGTATCCCTGCCAACCAAGTCGAAGTAATTGACGGCATCGCCTACGTCACAGTCGGAGGCGACCTTCGTTCTTATGACACACTCACGGGCGAAAAGTTGCAATCGCTCTCCCTTAGCGGTGGCACTCTTACCGGATTGGCTCGTGAGGGCTCGATACTCTACACGCTCGATTCAGCGAATGTCCTACGGGCAATCGATCTCAATAGCGGCCTCATGGTGGCGCGCGGTTCACTCACCGTGCCGGCTGGTGGCGGCAAACTATTTGTTGGCAACAACATCGCCTACGTGGGAGCCGGCGGCGGATTCGCAACGGCGAGTGTAGCCAACGCCGACAATCTGACCCTTCTCAGTGGCGTCGATGCTGCCAACATCGCGGCACGAACGATTGTATCCAACGGTTCGGGGCTGGGCATCGGTGTCGGCAGCCTGCCCGGCATTGGCAACGTCGTACACATTGTCAATGTTTCAGATCCCACGAATACCGCCGCCTTCGTGACGCAGTTCACGCTGCCTGCAGTCCCCTCGGATATCGCAATCGCCGCCGGTATCGCCTTCATCGCCGACGGCACCGGTGGCCTGCAGATCGTCAATTACCTGCCATTCGACAACCAGGGCCTCGCGCCCACTGTTAATATCACGTCGGCCATCACCGACCTCGCCCCAGGCACGCCGGGCGTTCAGGTGCTAGAAGGGACAACCATTCCCATCCGTGCTGTCATCTCCGATGACGTACAAGTGCGAAACGTCGAGCTGCTGGTCAACGGACAGGTGGTGCTGAACGACGTGGCCTTCCCGTTTGATCTTTCAGTGGCCTTGCCAACGATCGCCGCAAATGGATCGAACAGCGTAAATGTCCAGGTTCGGGCCACCGACACCGGCGGCAATGTCGGACTTTCGAACGTCATCACGCTGCAACTCGTACCCGACACGTTCGCACCAACGATCCAGCAAACGAATCCGCCGGACGCCAGCAAGCGGGGTCAAGCCTTCCGCACTGTAGTCATCGATTTTTCTGAAGCGATGGATACGACCACGCTGACAGCTGACAACATTCAGCTAGTCGGGCCCGGTGGCGTCGTGACGCCGACAAGTATTCAATTCCGAAATCGAGATAAGACCGTTCAATTCACCTATCCGGCACTAGCTGGAGGCAGTCATCAGATCGTTCTGTATGCGCCTGCACTCCTTGATCGGGCTGGGAACGCTCTTGGTACCGATCAGATCACCACAACTTTCTCGATCGTCCAAGCCACGGCCGTGTGGATCAATCCCGCCGGCGGCTTCTGGGACGTGGCCTCGAATTGGGATACCGGAGTCGTTCCAGGCCCAAGTGATGATGTGCTGCTCGACATTCCTGGCAATCCGACAATCACCTACCGCACCGGCAACACCGAAATTCGCAGCCTGTCGTCGAACAACAAGCTGACACTGGCTGGTGGCACATTGACGGTTGCCCAAACGGTTCAAGTGAACAATACGTTCACATTGGCAGGGGGCACACTAAAAGATGCGACGGTTTTGGCGGGCACCGGCGGCCAGGGAATTGTTACATCGTCCGCCGGGAGCACGTTGAACGGCGTGACGTTGGGCTCGGATCTGACCGTACCCCCGAACTCCTCGCTGACGGTGGTTAACGGACTGACGCTTGCGGGTGGCGCGACAGTGACGCTGCTGCAACCGCCC
>JALHMI010000007.1:8895-375142 GCA_022844125.1 Pirellulales bacterium
CCAGCACCGGCGGCAGCGTGCTGACGATTGGACCGGGAGTGACCGTGCGTGGTGGCGGCCTGGTCGGCAACGGCAACCTGACGCTGATCAATCAGGGGACGATCCACGCCGACGGTACCTCGACGAATAAAACGCTGAACGTGCAGCCGGCCAGCCTGACCAACAGCGGCACCATGCAAGCCACCGGCGGAGGGTTGCTGAACATCAGTGGCCTGAACCCAAATAGCGGCACAATAAGCTCCGGTGTCGGCAGTGTGGTAACTATCAATGGGACTTTCTCGAACACCGCTGCCGGCACTGTTGTAATCGCGATCGCGGGGACTTTGTCTACTCAGTACGGCCGCTTGGCTATATCCGGCTCAGCCTCGTTAGGCGGGTCGCTTAACCTGAGTAGCGTCGGTGGCTTTGTGCCTTCGATTGGCAACACGTTCCAGGTGCTGGCTTATGGGTCGAGCACGGGGCAATTCGCGACGGTTGACGGGCAAAATATTGGTTATACAGCGTCCTATGGACCGACAGCTCTCAATTTGATCGTCGCAAGCGTTTCCGCGGGGCCGCTATTCGTTCCTGTCGCTGAACCGATCGTGGCCATTGCATCTGATGACAGTGGGCCTCAAATCGTATCCACGTCAGCTTCGTCAAATCTGTCATTGTCAGTGACCTCGCATTACCTGTCACCGATCGTGTGGGTTTCCAACAGCGCTCTCCGCCAGTCCACGAAAGCAGATGGACTAGCCGTTCCGCCTACAACGGTCTCGTACGGCACCCTGCTAGAAATCGCGCCGCGCCGCGGCGGCAGGTTGAAGTTTCTGCAATCTCTTGACCTTGTATTCAGCCAAATCGGCCGACGGGGGTGACCAGCATTGATTCTCCCTACCACCAGCTTGAGTATCTCGGTTGGGGTATAACGCGGTCGTAATAGTAATCTGCCTGTTGAGTGCACTCGGACGCGGACATCCTCTTTAATTGAGACCGGCAAACGATAAGACGCATCGTCCGCTCAACTCTTATCGCTTTACATAAGGTCGGACGTCGAGAATTTGTGGTGGTGGTGGTGGTGGCCCTGCATTTTTTGTAAATTCGGCGACAACTTCCACGAGGGGTCCGGGACCCGCGCGGGGGCCCGGGGGCCTGGGAAGGACCCACCCAAACTCATTTCTTGCCGCATTTGCGCCACCTTTCCACGTCCGCAAGTCTCTAAATAACAGTCACTTACGGCGAGTTGCGCGCGATCCGCCTTTATTCCATGGAAGTGCCGATGGCGTCGAGACTTAGGGCAGACGCTGTGGCGTTTCGATACAGGCCGAAATCGGGCTGAAAACAGGCCCGAAACAGGGCTGAAAAGGCCGCCGAATTGCAGCCAAACGAGCATCGATTGGGCCCCTAGATAGAGCCCTTGAGGTGACCGCGGCAATCGGCCGCAGGGCCCGTGTGGATGGCATGGGCAGGCGAAGATCATCGCTCGCTTCCCCCAGGATAATCGCGTCGGCGTTGCTCGGCAGCCGCAACGATGCGGGAGACGGTCGCACGCTCGAGCTCCGTCATATGCTGCCACCCGGGAATCAGCGAAGGGATCGAGAGTGCGCCGGAATCTGCGCCGCTCTCATGGAAAAAAGCGGTTTCGCCAGCTATACTCGCGTATCGTTCGAATCCTTGCTGGGCAGCTTCCCCTTCGCTGAATTCTTGCGGGAATCAGCGGTAGACTGGCGGTTATTCCGCACTTTTGTGGCAGCGGACTGCTAGTCGCTTTCGCCGTGCACTTGCACTCGAACGCCCTGTGGCAACGCGTTCTATGGCCACCTATCTCTTCGCCTGGGAATTGGGCTACGGCCTGGGCCACCTGGTCAACCTGCGCCCGCTGGCCGCGGGACTGCGAGCTCGCGGGCATCGCGTCGAACTTGTGTTGCGAAATCTGGCCCAGGCCAGGGCAATCTTTCCGGCGGATGAAGGGCCGTATTGGCAGGCGCCGTACCGCCAGTTTCGGCCCGCATCGGCTGGGCCGACGTTGAGTTTTGCTCAGATTCTGTTCGAGAACGGGTTCTGCGACGCCCTGGAGCTTGCCTCGCACGGAGATGCCTGGCGCAACATCTTTCGCGCGGTCGAACCCGATGTGATCGTGTTCGACCATAGTCCGACCGCGCTGCTGGCAGCCCGCGGGATGCGAGCGAAACGCGTTACAGTTGGCACGGGTTTCTTCCTGCCGGTCGACGAGACTCCGCTTCGCTCGCTGCAACCTTGGCTCAATCCCGATCCTGCGAAGCTGGCCGAGCACGAGCAGGGCGTTTTGGCGATCGCCAACGGCGCGTTGAAACATTGGAGTCAGCCACCGCTGGATCGTTTGGCGGAGTTGTATCACCCGGCGGATGAACACCTGCTGCTGACCTTTGCGGAACTTGATCACTACGGAACGCGCGACGGAGTGCGATATTGGGGCGCCTGGACTGGCGGATTCGGCAAAACGCCGGTTTGGCCGGACGTGGCGGGCAAAAGGATCTACGCCTATCTCAAGCCGTTTCCGCAACTGAATGCGCTTTTGGAGCTGCTGCGACGTTCGGGCCAACCGACGATTGTCTTCGGCGGTGAGATCGCCGAATCGGTTCGGCAGCAGTTTGCCGGACCGACGCTGCGGTTTGAACGAGAGCCGCTTGACATCGGGCGTGTTGCCGAGGAATGCGACTGCGCCATTCTGAACGCGAATCACGGAACGGCGATCAGTTTCCTGCGAGCCGGAAAGCCATCGCTGCAGATCCCGATTTACGTTGAGCAATCGCTGCTGGCCATGGCCATGCTGAAGCTGGGAGCCGCGCTTGCGGCGCCACCCGATCGGCCGCAAGAGATCGGCAGGCAGTTGGAGATCCTGCTACAGTCCCCCAACGCGACGCCCGGCGCGGCGTCATTCGCAGCGCGCTACGCCGACTTCAGCGCCGATCAACAGATCGATCTGGTTCTGAACCGGCTGGAACAGCTTCCTGACCGTTAGTTCCCCCCTGAGGCCGGCGTTGGCTTCTGCCGGCACTTCGGTCTTACCTGGCGCGGATGCGAAGTGTGCCAGCCGTCGCGGAATCGACGCTCTTCCAAGGGGGTGGCTCGAACGACTTGCGAGAATCATGGGCCAGAAAACGCAAAGGCCGCCCTCGTGGCGTTTGCCACGCGGACGGCCTTGTTCTGGCTAGCCAGATTCCCTTCCGGCTGCCTGTGTATCGTTGGCTCGAATCGAGAGCGCGGCTTAGACCATCTGCTTCAGATTCTTGAGCGCTTGCAGCTTGATCACGTTCCGGGCCGGCTTGGCCTTGAACACGGTTTCCTGCTTGGTGAACGGGTTGACGCCGGTCCGCTCCGGAATGGCCGCCTTGCGAACGACTTTGACCTTCAACAGGCCGGGGAGCGTGAAGATGCCTGGGCCGTCGTTGAGCTGCCGACCGACGAGCTCATACAGGGAATCAAACACGGTCGAGATCTGCGCCTTGCTCAGGCCGGTCGTTTCGCTCAGGTGCGCGGCGATTTCCGACTTGCTCAGCGGCTTGCGGGTCTTTTCTTGGGTCTTGGTGGTCATGGGGATCCCCCTTTAAGAGTTCGGAGAGTTCGAATCAGCCCTGCGAGCGCCTTCGGTCCCTTCGGCGCGCTTGATCGCGTCGTACACCTCTTGTCGATGTACGGGAACGTCCTTGGGCGCCTCGATACCGAGACGGACTTTGTCGCCGCGAATATCGACGACCGTAATCACGATGTTGTCGTTGATGATGATGGTCTCGTTTACCTTCCGAGATAAGACGAGCATGTTGGTGCCCCTCCTGTGTTGGGCTGCCCTGGGTCGTTGGCGACCGGACTGCGAAGCGATTTTCCGTGGTTTGCGTTCGACTGGGTCGAGCGTTGCCCCGAAGCATCACTTGCTTCGCCGGCGGACGTTCACTGCACTACAAGAAACTAGGTCACACGGCGTGCGCGCCTGGCAACGCGGCAAATTTTGCGAAGATTCGCGCACCGGCAAGGTCGCTGTATAGCGTTTGTACGATGCCAGCTGCGCGATCGTGCGAATGGAACGGCGCAATACCAGCCGCTGTGGGGGGAGGCTGATGCCAGATCGACCGGCGCGAGAGCACGGATTCTGCGGAGTTTTCCAACGCCTCGCGGGGACCCGGCCAAATTCTACGAGAACTGGCCCGGGCGGGCGCTGGGTTCACCGTGCGGTCGGAACCCTGTCTCGCGTTTGCCACGCGGTGCGAAATGTCACGACCGGCCGCCGGGCAGCGGATCTTCGGTGTACATCCGCGTGATCCATTCCGCCACGATCGACGGTTTGGGTTCGTTCTCGCACTCGACGGTGATCTTCCAGGTCACTTGAATCCCCGCCAGGATGTCGTCGACCGAGACCACCGCGCTGCGGCCGCGCACCCGCGCGCCGGCTTTCACCGGACTCACAAACCGCACGCGATTCAGGCCGTAATTCAGGCCCATCAGGCCCCCTTCGACCCGCACCGCGCTGCTGTGAAGCTGCGTGATCAGCGACAGCGTCAGGAAACCATGGGCGATGGTCGTGCCGAACGGGCTCTCTTTGGCCGACCGCTCCACGTCGACGTGAATCCACTGGTGGTCGCCCGTGATGTCGGCAAACCGGTTGATCATTTCCTGGGTCACATCGACCCAGTCGCTGTGGCCCACTTCCTGGCCGACAAGCAGCTTGAGGTCGTCCGGTCCGTTAATCGTTCGCGTACCCATGGTGCGCTAAAATCTCCCGCAAGAAAACTCAGGTGCTCCCGTGGCTCCATCAGGATGACAGCACAGCCGGCGACGGTCAATTGGCTCACGACTGTTCCCGCAATCCGCCGTGCTTTCATTAAGACCGGTCTAACCGGCGGCCGATCTTGATATCAGGCGAGTGACATCAGGGGTAGCACGGGGATGACCCAGCACATGCGACCCGCAAAATCTTCGTCTTCATCAAATATTCACGGCACGATACACTCACGCATCCCGCAGTGGAGCCTGGCACGGATGGCCGGGTGAAAGCAACAAGGAGGTTGCGTATATGACCGTTTTGCCGACAGCCGATCAGATTCGGACGATCGTTCACCGCACGTTCCTCGAGCTCGATATCGACGAAGATATGCTCGACGACATGGACGAGCGGATCATGCTCGATGAGGGCCGCTACGTGGCACGCAGCTACCGCGTCGACGATTTCCTCGCGATGTGGATGATCGACGTGGGCCTCGTGCAATTTTACGACGCCGACGGCAACATGCTGCGGACCGTCAACCTGTTCGAAGAGATCGAACCGCAGCGGATGGCGGCCTGAGCGAGGCTCTTGATCGCTAGTTCGCCCGCAGGTCCGGCGGCGCTTGGTCGATTCCCAGCGTCGACCGCCAGGCTGCATCGCTGACGAATCGATTGGCTCGCTTCCAGAGCTCGTCCTCGTGCCAAAATGCATGCTCGAGTTTGGCGGGCATCACGGACCAGCTGCCGCTGGCGATCTCGTGTTCGAGCTGCCCGGCAGCCCAGCCGGAGTAGCCGGCGAAGAATTTCACCGGGTTCTGCGCGTCCGGTGACTGCGCGGCGAGCATTTCGAGTTTCTCCTTGCCGCTGGTGAAATACAACCCGGGCAGCACTTCCAAGTCGAGCAGATCTTCCTGCGTGTGGAGGGCCACGAGCGGTCCCTCGCATGGCCCGCCGAGAAACAGCCCCGCCTGTTGATGGCAGGGCACCTCGCTCACCTGGCCCCACACCTGCTGAAAATCGGCGAGCGTACGCCGATTGAGAATCAGCCCCAGCGCGCCGTCATCGTTGTGTTTGACGAGCAGCACAACGCTGTGAGTGAAGGGCTCGGCCAGTTCAGGGGCGGCAATCAGCAGGTGGGCTTCGAGGCTCGTCACGGCAGAGTTAGCCAGGGCTACGGAAGTGGCGCGTCGTGCTTGGCAACTTATCGTACCAACCTCGACCGCAATTCCGCCACTAGGCCGGCGTTTCCAGGGCGGGATCCGGCGTGTGCCGCTGCGTCATCAACAGCCACGCCGTCGGCGCGGTCACCAGCAGGATGCCCAGCAACGTCAGTGCGTTAAACTCGTGGCCAAACACGACGACGTCCAGCACCATCGCAAAGCCGACCTGCGTGAGGGCCACGACCGAAACCCGCGCCGGGGGCCCTGCGGCAAACGCCTTGGTCAGGAAGAACTGGCCAATCGTGGCGCACAGCCCCACGCCGCCAAGCATCGACACCGTCACCGCGTCGAAGTGCGATGCGCCCCACGAATCGGCCGGATCGATCACCAGCAGCGCCAAACACGCGATCAACGAGACGCCCGAAAAGTGCGACACGATCGCCAGCGGATGAACGCCCCGCAGGCGGTGCAAGCCCAGCATGGCAATGGAGGTGCTGAAGGAAGCCACGAGCGCGATGATCGCCGGCAACGGATCAGCATGCGCAAAATGCGGTTGCGCTACCAGCACGACTCCGACAATGCCGACGAAGATTGCCGCCCAGGCATCTCGGGTAGGGCGCTCGCCATCCAGCGGCCAACTCAAAAGCGCCACCCAGACCGGGAACATATTCGTGATCGTCAGCACGTCAGATACTGGTAGGTGCAGCAAGGCAAAAAAAGTGCACAGCAGGCTGACCGTGCCGGAGATGCTGCGAAGCCAGAGAATGCGCGGCCGGAGGAAGACCAATTGCGCACCAGCCCGCCAGGCGAGCGTTGTCGCGAACAGCAGTGCCAGGCCGGCTCTGACAGCAGCCACGATCTCCCAGTCGCAGCGCCCCGCCAACCCGTGCGCCAGCGTGGCCATGCCCGAGAACGCGAGCGATCCTGAAAGCATCCACAAATAGGGCGAGACGGTCGCGGGCGCGGCGGCAGTGTGAGCCGCGGGAGAAGCGCCACTAGGCGGGGCAGACTCGACGACAGGCGGGAGGGTGGTCACAAAGTGAATCGTATCGCCTGCTTGCCAACCGCTCCAGGGCACTCACCAAAGTCGCACATTCTCGCAGGGAATTCGGCCATCCGCGCTTGCCCAGCGGGGCTGGCCAGTACCGCGGGCGGTCGTCATACTCGATTGCTCGGACCATCAAGAAATAGTGCCCGTGAGGTTTCCCTGCCGTGAGTTCGCCTGCCCTGCCCATTCCACTGCGTGGCATCATTCCGCCCATGGTCACCCCGCTCTCGGGACGTGACTCCCTCGACGTCGCCGGCGCCGAGCGGCTGGTCGATCACTTGCTCGCGGGCGGGGTCCACGGCATCTTTATCCTGGGGACGACCGGCGAGGCGCCGAGCCTCAGCTATCGTTTGCGCCGCGAGCTGATCTCGCAGGTCTGCCGCCAGGTTGCCGGCCGCGTACCCGTGCTCGTGGGCGTAACGGACACGTCGTACGCCGAGAGCGTTCAGCTAGCGACGTACTCGGCTGACGCGGGCGCCCAAGCTGTGGTGCTGTCAGCCCCTTACTACTTTCCCGCCGGCCAGCCCGAGCTGCTCGAATACATCCAGGACATTGCGGTCGACCTGCCGCTGCCGGTGTTTCTGTACAACATGCCGACGCACACCAAGATCACCTTCGATCCGCAAACCGTGCAGGCGGCCTTGCAGATTCCGAATGTCGTGGGGCTGAAAGACAGCTCTGCCCAGATGATCTACTTCCACAAGATCCGGGCGATCTGCGCCGAGCGCCCCGATTTCTCGTTGCTCGTCGGGCCGGAAGAGCTGTTAGGCGAGTCGGTGCTGTTCGGAGCGCACGGCGGCGTCTGTGGCGGGGCGAATCTGTTCCCTAAGCTTTACGTCGATCTTTACGACGCAGCGGTGGCACAGGACATCGAGAAGGTGTTGGAGCTACACACGCAGGTGATTCGCATCGGCCGCACGATCTACTCGGTCGGCCAGCACGGTTCGGCGTTCATCAAAGGACTGAAGTGCGCCTTGTCCTGCGTCGGCGTGTGCGACGACTACATGGCCGAGCCGTTCCAGCGTTTCCGCCCCGAGCATCGCGAGCGGATCGAAGGCTACCTGGCCGAGCTGGGGACGAAGAACTAACGAGAATCGAGCGTTACAGCAACTCCGAAATTACTTCCCCGCGATCAATCGCCGGGATCGGCCGGCCTGCGTGATTCAGGAAGCTCGTGGCTGGATCGATTCCCAGCCGGTCGTAGATTGTCGCGTGCAAATCGCATGCTTCCAGCGGTCGATCGACCGGCACTTCGCCGAGCCGATTCGTAGCGCCTACGACCCGGCCACCCTGAATGCCGCCACCGCCGATGAGCACGCTCAAGGCGTTCCCCCAGTGATCGCGGCCGGGTGTGCCCATGCTGCCGGCGGGGCCGCCGTTGCCGCCGTTATTCATCCGCGGCGTACGGCTGAACTCACCGCACAGCACGACCAGTGTCTTCTCGATCAGTCCCCGCTGTTCGAGGTCCATGAACAGCCCCGAAACCAACGAATCGACCACGGGCAGGTAGTTTTCGTAACCCTTCTTGAGATCCCAGTGATGGTCCCAGCCGCCCATGTGCACGGTGACCCAGGTGCTGCCAGCCTCGACGAGCCGCCGGGCAAGCAGCGTGCTCTGGCCCCAGGAATGCCGTCCGTACAGATCGCGAGTGGCGGGATCTTCGCTGGCGATGTCGAACGCTTTGCGAGCCTCGCCGCCGGTGACCATCTCGTAGGCCTTGTGGTCGAAGCTGTCCATGGTTTCCATGGCGCCCGAAGCATCCATGTCGCGGCGCATGCGATCGAAGTCGGCGAGCAGCGTACGGCGATTCTCCAGCCGATCGATCGTCATCGAACCGGCAAGGTTGATGTTGTCGACCTTGAATTCGGCCGCGTTCGGATCGCCGCCGGTTTCGAACGGGTCGTACGAGTGACCGAGATAGTTCGCGCCGAAGTAGCCGGGGCGCAGGCCAATGCTCGCCGCGATGGGCACGGCCGCGTAAGCCGGCATCCCGCTCTTGCGCGGTCCGACCAGCCGCGCGGCGATCGAACCGATCGAGGGATACTTGCCGGTCGTGTCCGCTCCGCTGGCGCCGCCGCGCGAGGTGAGCATGTAATGCCCGCCGGTGAAGTGGTCGCCGTTGTCGTGATGGAGCGAACGGATCAGCGAAAACTTATCCGCGATCTTGGCCTGCTTGGGGAACAGCTCAGTCACCGCGACGCCGGGGACGTTCGTCCGGATGGGATTCCAGATGCCGCGGTACTCGACCGGGGCATCGGGTTTCATGTCGTAGGTGTCGAGGTGCGAGGGACCGCCATCGAGCCAGAGCATGATGACCGAGGTGTCCTTGGTCGGGCGACCGGCGAGCCGCGAGGCTTCCTTGGCCCGCAGGATCTGCGGCAGCCCGACGCTGGCCATGCCGGCCACGCCCAGTTGCACGAAGCTGCGGCGGGTCATCCCGTCGCAATACCGGCCCGAACCATTCGCATGGATCCGCAACATGATTCCCCTCCGAGAGCATGAGCCCCCAAAAGCCTGAACCCAAGAAGCCAGAACACAGGGGGCTGGTGACGGACGCATCAACCATCCTTGATTGGACCTGATTCTAACACTGGTCCGTTCGAATGGTCAATTAGCAGGCAACCGCGAACGGCGGGGTTTTTCTGGGGCTGTTGAGAACCGCCCCGCCCTTGGTTACATTGCATTATCCGCGTTCTACGGCCCAGCTTCGGGCACCTTCTGGACCATTGCTTGCACGTTTAGAGGACTCTCCCCATGTTCCGCCTGCCTAAGTGCGGGGCCACCGCCCTGCTCCTCCTCTCCTGTCTGCTGATGCTGGGCGCCGCCCCCGGCGAAGAAAAGACTGCCCCCGGCGAAGAAAAGACCGCTCTCGACGAATACGTTGCCAAGCCCGACCCGGTGTACAGCTATAAGCTGGTCAACACACTGCCGGGCGAAGGCTTCACCACTTTCGTGCTCGAAATGACCTCGCAGTCGTGGCTCACCGAGTCCGAAGTCGACCGTCCGGTCTGGAAACATTGGATGATTATCACCAAGCCCGACGAAGTGAAGTCTTCGACCGGCCTGCTCTACATCTCGGGCGGTTCGAATGAGAGCAGCGCCCCGGACAAGGTCGACCCGCTGACTTCGCAGCTCGCCAAGGGGAGCGGCTCAGTGGTGACCGAGCTCAAGATGGTGCCGAACCAGCCGCTGGTATTCAACGGCGACGGCAAGCGGCGCACCGAAGACTCATTGATCGCCTACACCTGGGATAAGTACCTCCGCACGGGCGAAGAGAAGTGGCCTGCCCGACTTCCGATGACTAAGTCGGCCGTTCGCGCGATGGACACGATCACCGACTTTTGCGCCAAGGAAGAAGGCGGCAAGGTGACGGTCGACAAGTTCGTGGTCTGCGGCGGCTCGAAGCGCGGCTGGACCACCTGGACGACCGCCGTCGTCGACGACCGCGTGGTGGCCATCGCTCCGATGGTCATCGACATGTTGAACATCGTGCCCTCGTTCAAGCACCACTGGCAGGCCTATGGTTTCTGGGCTCCGGCCGTCGGCGATTACACCGCGCAGAAGATCATGGACTGGAGCGGTTCGCCCCAGTACGCCGCGCTGATGAAGATCGTCGAGCCCTATGAGTATCGCAGTCGTTTGACGATGCCCAAGTACATCATCAACGCCACGGGCGATCAGTTCTTCCTGCCCGACTCGTGGCAGTTTTATTGGGACGAGCTGCCGGGGCCGAAGTACCTCCGCTATGTGCCGAACGCCGAGCACAGCATGCGTGGCACTGACGTTCCGTTCACGCTGCTCTCGTTCTACAACGCCGTGAAGAATGGCACGACGTTGCCCGAGTACAGCTTCAAGGTGCACGAAGACGGGACCACCTCGGTGAAGACCGACGTGAAGCCGAAGGAAGTCAAGCTCTGGCAAGCCACGAATCCCAAGGCGCGCGATTTTCGTGTCGACCGGATCGGCCGCGTTTGGAAGAGCAAGAAGCTCGAGGCCAACGAAGACGGCAGCTACTCAGGCGGTGTGGAGAAGCCGGAAGAAGGCTACACGGCTTATATGATCGAGCTCACCTACGACAACCCGGGCTCGCCACCGCTGAAGTTCACGACCGGCGTGAAGGTGATTCCGGACGTCCTGCCGCACGAGTACAAGCAGCCACAACTGCCGATCGAAGCGGAAGCCGCGGCGGCCGCCGGCGGTTAATGAATACGGTGCCAGGAACCTTTTTTGGATCCGGGCCGCACGAAGCACGGGGTAGCAGCGCATCGGGTCGGGAGTCTTCGGACTCCCGGCCCATTTTTTGTTGTCGGCAGAACAGTTTACCCTGCGCCGCGCGTGTTCGTGCATGATTGATTTTGGGGCCGCGGGGTAACACGCGAGAGGCCAAGGCGGCGCATGAAGCCGGGGGTGCGGAACTACTTGCTGGCGTATCGATGGTGCTCCGTTTGCGCCTGGCAGACAAGGTTTGGGTTCTGGCCGGTCGTCATCGTGGAGAGACAATCGAGATCGGCCATCTCGCAGAGGGTAACGACGTACACGTCTATGGCAAGAAAACGCCGCAGAGTGAGTCCATTATGGTTTGGCAAGTTCGAGTCTGCCGTGTCGGCGAATCGCAGCCGGCGAGCGAACGCAACTAGCTGCATTACTTCAGGTGCTTGTCAAACCAGTCGGCGATCGTCTTCATGTCGTCGTGCCAGTCCTTCCAGCCGTGGGCGTCGCCTTTCTTAACGATCAGTTCGCACGGCACGCCGGCCGCTTTGAATTTCTCGATCATCAGCTCCGACTGCTGCACCGGCACCAGGTAGTCCTTGTCGCCGTGAATCAGCAGCGTCGGCGGGTCGTCGGAACTCACATGTTGGGCCGGCGAGATCTGCCGGGCGATTTCACGCCGCTTCTCCTCGCTGACCGGCGCGAAGTACTTCCGCTCGGCGTCCCACTCGCGGAAATCGAACGGAGCGCGGAGCGGATCTTTGATCCCCTGATTCAGCCACTCGAAGCCGGGCGTGCCGTAGTTCAGGAAATCCGTCGGCGGAAAGAAACATGCCACGGCCTGCACGCGGCTGCTCGCCTTCTCAACATCGTCCTTGGCCTTCTCGTCGCCGGGCGTGCCCGCGGTGCCAATCATCAGCGACAGGTGCCCGCCGGCCGAGCCGCCGCTGATCCCGATCCGGTTCGGATCGACCCCATAATCGCCAGCATGGGTGCGGATGAAACGCACCGCCCGGTTCATGTCCGCCACGATCTCGGGCACCGTGAACTGCGGCTGGCTACCATGCACCACGGCGAACACGGTGTAGCCGCGGGAGAGCAACTCGCGCAGAAAGTCGAGATTGATGTGCTCGTGCGAGGAGAACCAGCCGCCGCTGACCGTCCAGATGATCGCCGCGCCGTTGGCGTTCTCTTTCGGCTGGAACACGTCCATGGTTAACGCCATGCCGTGCTTGCGGCCGTAGATCACGTCGCTCTGGCGGGTGAAGTTCTCGTCCCTCGCAAGGCAGTTCGCGGCGGTTGATGCCAATACGAGCGTAAGTAGCAAGCGAGCGGTCGTTCGCATGATGGGTTATCCGGACGGGAAAGGTGGGACGCGGCTGCCGGCCGATTGTGAATGGCGCAGGCGGCCGCCGCAAGGGCCGCAGCGAAAACGGTTCCTGGCAACGTTCTCCACGCGAGCCGTCTTCTAGAACAGCTCGCGGATCACTTCGCCGTGTTCGACGAGCTTGATCGGGCGGCGGTCGGCCGTGATGTACTCTTCGGCCGGATCGATGCCCAGCACCTGGCAGAATGTCATGAACAGGTCGCCCACGCCGACGGGCCTGTCAGTGACGTGGACACCGTCGTGGTCCGTGGCGCCGATGACCTGGCCGGTACGAACCCCGGCGCCGGAGAGGCCCACCAGCCAGCCTTCACTGTAATGCTCACGGCCGCCGTCGGGCTTGAACTTGGGAGTGCGACCGAATTCCCCCATCCAGACCACCAGCGTGTTTTCGAGCATTCCGCGCTGAGCCAAATCGGTGAGCAGCGTTGAGTAGGCAGGATCGCACTCGTTGCACAAGAGCGGGTTCTGCTCCCAGCCAAGCCTATGCGTGTCCCAGCCTTGGTCGCCGACCGAGCCGGTGCTGATCACCTCGACAAAGCTGACCCCCTGCTCAACCAGCCGGCGGGCAAGCAAACAGCCCTGGCCGAACTCAGTCCGGCCATAGGCATCACGTAGTTCCGCCGGTTCGTCTTCCAGGTCGAACACGCCCACGCGCGGGCTGAGCACCAGCCGCGAAGTGCGGCGATAAACGTCTTGCTTCTCGGCCACGGCCTGGCTGCCCCCGGCCTTGGCGAACTCGCCATCGAGCTGCTCGGCCAGAGCCAGGCGGCGCTCGACCACGGTTGGAGCAACCTGCGGGGCGAGATTCGGTGGCAGCGCGCCGGGCTGGTCAACCTTGAATGGATTGTAGCGCACGCCCAGCACGCCGGCGTCGACGTCGCGCGTCGTGATCCGCGGTTTGCCGATTCGCACGAAACTCGGTAGCTCAGATTCGAACCGCTCGCGGTCGCGGGCCACAATCGAACCCCAGGTCGGATAGCGAACCGCCGGGTTCAAGTGATAGCCCGTCCGTACCAGAGCAATCGCCCGTTCGTGGTCCTTCTCGTCGCTGACCATCGAGCGGATCAGTGCGATCTGGTCGAGCTTGCGCGCCATTTGCGGCCAGCCCTCGGCCACCTGCACGCCGGGAAGCGAGGTATGAATCGCATGCGCGGGCCCCTGATACTTCGAGCCCGGCTTGGGGTTGAACGTGTCGTACTGGCTGGGGCCGCCGTCCATCCACAGCAGGATCATTGACTTGCCTTGCTGGCGGAGTTCGTCAGCCTTGGCCACGAGTAAGTCGTGCCAGCCTAAGCGAAGCGCGCCGAGCCCAAGGCTCGCGGCGGCCGTCCGACGCAGAAAGCCCCGGCGGCTGATGACGCCGTCGGTCGACATTCCGACGTCGAGGATCGCTTGCTCGTGCTGCATCGAGAGTACCGCCTTTCGCGTTTCCGACCTATCGTCCTAACGGCGTGTCGTGAATTCGGCCGAGTTCACCAGCGCCCAGAGCAGGTCTTCGAATGCCGCTTGGCGGTCGCCGAGCTTTTTGAGGTGCTCAACCGCCAGCGACACTTCGCCGTCTTCCGCCTCGCGCGCCAGGACACGCTGATAAAGCGTCCGCACGGCGGCCGGATCATCCGCTTCGCTCTTGAGCAGCTCGGCCAGCATGGTGCCGCTCTCGGGCGAAGCATCGATTTGCTTTTGCAGTTGCTCGTTGTTCATCATCCACAGGGCCTGCGACATCGTTCGCGGCGCATCAAATGGAGCGAACGATGGATCGTTGCCGAAGGCCGCGTTCACCAGGTCGCGGGTGCTCTGCGGCGGTGGCGGAAAGCGGATCTCGGGCGTGGGCTCGACTTTGGGTGGCGTCACGTTCGGCAACTCGATGCCGACGGCCAGCGCGGCGAACACCTCGTCCCCCCGCAGGCGGAGCGGCGCAGCGATTGCCGAGTCGGCAGTCTGCGCGTCGGTCGTGCGGATACCGCGGCGATACGCTTCGCTGTTCACAATCAGCCGAAACAAGTCCTTCAGGTCGTGATCACTTGTGCGGAAGTGATCCGTCAGCGCCAAGTGCACTTCGGGCCAGAGCGGTGTCTGCGAATTGCCCAGGTCGTCAATCGGCTCGTAGAACCCGCGCCCCATCAGCCGCGCCCAGACACGATTCGTCAGCGCTTTGGCAAACCACGGATTGTCTCGCGCGGTCACCCAGGCGGCGAGCTGCTCGCGACGCTCAAGGTCGCTCTTGCCCTTGCCGAGCGGATCGCCGTCGAGCACCGTGGGCGACATGGCGGTCCCCTTCTTGAACGGGTCCGCCATATCGGGCATCAGGTACTCGCCCTTCTCCGCCGAGCTGACCACAGTGGCGCCGCCATCGTTCCAGGGGAGCTTACTCTTGCTGCGGGCGAAGAACGCCGCGAGCTCATGAAACTGCGCTCGCTGCCAGCGATCGAACGGGTGGTCATGGCATTGTGCACAGCCGATCTGCTGGCCGAGAAAAATCCGGCTCGTTTCGCCGGCCAGATTCGTGGCATTAGCCGCGTGGTAGCCGACGAACGTGGCCGCGGGCACGTCGTCGATCTTGCCCGTGGCTATGATCAGCTCGCGGACCACCTCGTGCCACGGTGCGTTCTGGTTGAACTTCTCGGCAAGCCACTTTTTCAGTGGGTCGTAATTCAGGTAGGTGAGCTCTGGCGGCGGTACGCGATAGGCGATCGTATCCGACCAGTAATTCGCCCAGTTCCGGCCGAACTCCTCGCTCGCGAGAAGTTGCTCGATGGCATTTGCATCCCGGCCGGCGGACTGGTCTGCGGCGAAGGCCTCTTGCTCGGCAAGTGTCGGCTGGCGGCCGATGAGGTCGAAGCTTAGCCGGCGAAGAAACTCCGCATCCGTCTGCCTGATCGTCTGGGCCTGGAAGCCCGCCTGGGCGGCAATCAGCTCGTCGAGCTTTGGCGACGTCAATCGCTCGGGGGCCGAATTCTGCACACCCGGATCGTCGGGCGTGGCGGCCTGAGCCGAGCCAGTCAGGACCACGAGCAGGGACAGCATCAGGATCGGCAGCGGTGACTTTGGCAGGCAGAAAGTCATGGGGCATCTCGGCTTAGTGCGGCGGGCCAGTGCCACTTCGTGAGCGGGGTGCGTGCAGTATAGCCGCGGGGCTTTTCGGCGGTCAACGTATTTCGATGCGTGCCGCTTCCCCGCAGCAGGCGGACGCGGGTGAAATGGACATGAAGTGTCCGTGATTCTGACCGCCACAACGGTTAATGTTGCCGGAATCAGACGCGAGAAATTTGCCACGCATTTGCTTGCGTTAGCCTTGGCTGCGGCTAAACTATCAGTGTCCCTGCTGGCTGTCCCCACAGCCAGTCGTGCACGTGACCCCAGAACCCTGTTTAGCGGCAGGGTTCTGGGGGTTTTTTATGCGCGATTGGCTTGCGCACTCCGTTGAGCCTCGGCATCAGCGAGCGCACGCGTCACGTCCCTAATCGCCGCTTGCCAATCGCCCAGTTGCTGCTGCCGGAACAATCGCGCGGTGGGGTACCAGGGGCTGTCCTCACGGTCGGCCATCCAGCGCCAGTCACCATGCGCGCTCACTAAAATCCACACCCGCGCCGCCAGCGCACCGGCAAGGTGCGCGATCGCCGTATCGGCCGCGATCACCAGGTCGAGTTGTTGAACGACAGCCGCCGTATCGAGAAACGCGCCGTCTGCATCGAGTGAAGTAGCGAGCTCTTCGATTGCGAACCCGCAGTTGGCGATCTGTTCGCTGCCAGCTCCTTTTTGCAAGCCGATCAGTCGCACGCCTGGAATGCTTGCCAGAGGGGCAAACAGCGATAGCGGCAGCGATCGTTGCGCGTCGAACAGGTGTTGTGGATTCCCTTGCCAGCAGAGCCCTACGCGAAACGCATCGTGCGTGCCAAGTTGCTCGCCCCAGCGCCGCACCCGATCAGCTTCCGCCGTCAGGTATGGTCCTGTCCACAGCTCCCGCTCTTCGAGCCCCAGGATGCCCGGCAAACTCATCAGCGGGCAGAACACATCGAACTCGGGGAGTGGTTGCCCCATGGCAACGAGTTGATCGATCCCTCGGCAAGACGCCAATAGCTTCACCAGAGGTGGCTGACACTCAACAAGTGTGCGTCCGCCACGCTGCTGCACCAGCTCGGCATAGCGCACAAACTGCAACGTATCGCCCAGACCCTGTTCGGCGTGAAGTAGAATGGTGCAGCCGTTGAGCGGACCCCCGTCCCAGCGCGGCCGATCGGTCACGCGAGGCGAGAACGTACGGCATTTCCACCGCCAATCGTACTCAACGAAACCCTCCTTGAGATTGCCCTCGCGCAGCAGATGCGTACCGAGCGAGAAGTGCACGTCGGGTAGCTCGGGGTTCAGCTTCAGCGCACGCTCGTAGCAGGCAGCGGCGCGATCAAACTCGGCCCGAGCCTGGTAGGCCGTGCCCAGGTTGTTGTGGGCTTCGGCCGAGTGTGGATCGAGGGCCACCGCGTGCTCGAGTTCGGCGACAGCCTCGTCGAAGCGGCCGGCGTCGCGCAGGATGCTGCCCAGGTTAAGATGCGCCCGGGCGTGTTTCGGTTCAAAGGCCACGGCTTTCCGCAGCGTGTCCACGGCTTCGTCACGCTTGCGAACTTCGTTCAGCACCAAGGCCAGGTTGATCAGGGCCTTGATGTAGCCGGGCCGCAGTTCAAGTGCAGCGCGATAACTCGTTTCGGCTTCGCCATAGTGCTTCAGATCGCGGAGCGCGTTCGCCAGATTGAAATGGGTTTCCGAAGCCTTCGGATCGAGCGCCGCCGACCGGCGAAAGCTCTCGATGGCTGGCTCGATCTGGTCGGCGTTGCGAAGTGCCGTTCCGAGGTTGTAGTGCGCGGTTGCCGCGTCAGGAGCGAGTTCAACGGCCTTGCGGAGATTTCGCAGGGCTTGCTCGTGTTCGCCCAGATCGCCGTAGGCAGCGCCCAGGTGACTGTAAAACGTGGGGGAGTTCGGATCTAGGCTGATCGCTCGTTCGATCGCCTCCACGGCTGCGGTGTGCCGCTTGGCCTGGATGAGGAGGGCTCCCAACAGGTGCCAGGCATCGGCCGAGTTTGGCGCTTCGGCGATCAACTGGCGGTAGAGTGTTTCGGCCAGTGCGAGATTACCCGCTCGATGCTGGGCGAATGCAGCCCCAAGAAGTTCGTTGACGGAAGCCATGCAGCAGGGACGCGAAGGAGGCTGGAAATGCTAGTTCGGGGAGCCTGCCTGGAATGTAGCATTTTTTACTCTGGGCCGGGACGACCCGGCGGCTTCAAAACGCGCGATCGATACGCGGGCCAAAAAAAAATGGGAGGCGACCGCCGACTGGTTGGTGGTCGCCTCCCTGAGCTGAAGCACGATGGGCGGCATGCAAACAAGTCAAGTTGTCAAACTGAGCCGCACGTGGACACCGAGGCAAGGGGCAGATGCCTCGGCATGCCCCCCGTGGGGCATCGCGCGTTCGAGCTACTGCGGGTGCCTTCTGCGGACTGCCGAGTTTAGTTCATCAACATCCGACGACGACGTGGACGTAAAAGCGATGCCGAGCCCGTCGACTGATAGGGCGAAGTCAAAGGTGCTACATCGACGCGAGGAGCCCGGCATCGCAGGGACACCTTGGCAGGAGTGTTCGTCCGGCCACTGGATTGTTCGTGGTCCGCGCCGCGATTTATTTCCGACTCGCGTTCCACCTTTTCCACCGCGGCGGCGACCGTCGGATCGAACTCGCCATCGAGAAGCTTCTCCGCCAACTCGCTGCGGAGGACCGTGACGTCTTTCGGGGCCTCAATGCCGACGCGCACCGCTTGGCCCTTGATCTGCAGGATCGTGATCGTGACGTAGGGGCCGATTTGAATTTGCTGCTTCGCTTTGCGGGTAAGCACCAACATGAGAAACACTCCTTTGTTCGCTATCGAGAGGTGATGCTGTCAGATGTGACTGTTCCGTAGCAGCCTTTGGTGGTCGGCTGCACGATGCAAGACTAAAGCAGCAGGCGTGCCAAACGCGCGAGAAAAATCTCGCAGCGCTGAAGTCGCGTGGAAATTCGAGTGTTACGCGTGGTGCGCATCGCGTGTACACCGCGAGTAGTGTACAGATTTACAATCCGGAAATTACAAAATCGCTATTGCAGTCAAAACCGATTGCCGGCATTCGCTCGGTGAGTGAGTAGTTCACCTGTAGAGTCCACGTAGTTTGCCCGGCTGGACCCAGAGTGAGCGGCGGTTGCGCCGTTCAGCATAATGGAAGAACTCGCTCAAGTTCGTCCCGTCGCTGGTCGAGTGAGTCACGCCGACTTATTCCGCCGGCGCAGCTCGTCGCGCAGCTGGGCCGCGAGTTCATACTGTTCGGCGGCGACGGCCGCGGCCAGTTGCTCGCTAAGACTTGGTTCGACGTGGTACTGCTCGCGGAGCGCATCCTGCAGTTCGTGCAGGCGAGCGACCAGGTCATCGTCTTCGAACTGGTCCTCGGCGTCGTACTCGACGAACAGGTCGCGGAACCGGTTTAGCCCCGAGTCAAGTTCCTGCAAGGCGGCCTCGGCGCCGTCCTCGTCGAGCTTGGCCAGCGTGGCAGCCTGGGTGCGATGGAACAGCACGAATGGCCGGTACTGCTCGTGCGAGAGCGTCCAGTCCTCGCCGGGCGAGTGAGCTCTGACAAAATCCATGAAGGCCAGCGTGTGATCGGCATCCTCGGCCGCCCGGCGAAATTCGCGAAGCGCCAGCCAGCAGATCCGGCGATGGTAATACTGCACGAACTCGCGGTCGGCCTCGGCGCACTGCTCGTTCGTCAGGACGAGCAACCCCTCGCCACCGGCTCCCGCGAGCTTCTTGAGATGGTTAAAGTAAGTCCCGTCGCCGCCGAAATTCTCGCCGTCGGGCCGGCCGCTCGTCTCGAGCTGCAGGACGCCCATCTCCACCCGCATTTGCAGGACTTCGCGCCCATCGGCGGCGCGGACCAGCCGCGCACTGATTTCGCCCGGCTGGTAAGGCCATTCCTTCAGGATGCGGTCGATGTCGAATCGTCTGGCCATTGCCCCAAGTTTACATCGCGGCTGCGTGTCGAGGTCACCATCGGAACACCTCGCATTATATCCGCGATGAACCTGCCCGGCCACCGGCGGCGCGAGCCGGCCCATGAGCTGAGACCTTAGTCGCCGAACGACTTAAAGATCCGCTGCAGGCTGAACCTGGTGGGCCTGGTCTGCGATTTGTCCGCTGCGGCGTGTTCAGCGCTGGCAGCTTGTTCGAAGCTGATCAATCGCGCGTCGGGGCCGGCGACATGCTGAGCCGTGGCCGCGGGATCGAGCGGCTTGCCGGCCTTCTCTGCCGCGGCGCACCGTTTGCGGCAGCCGCCGCAGACCGTTTCCACGACCCACTTGTACGTCACCTTGTCCACCGTGGTCTCATGTTTGATGAGTTTGGTGCGCGTGCGGACTTCTCCGCACGTCGGCGTGTAGACGTGCTGCTTGTTGCCGCACGCATCGCAAACTACCGAGTGGCAGCTCTTGCCGGGAACGCAAAAGTCCTCGCACTCGCAATCGTAGGTGACTTTCGGCACCTTCTTGATTTCGCAAACCGGTCGGCAAACCTGGTAGCAATTCGATTCACAGCCGCAATGGTCGCAGCATTGAGCCGCTGCTAACTGGCACGACAGCAGCATCAAACCGAAAACGAGGAAGCCTTTCATGGCATGGTGCTCCGTGAGAAGTGGCGCGAGCGGCGGGAAGGTGGGCGAAGAAAGTGCGGCTGCTGCCCGCGGATAGCTGAGGACAGGCGAGGTATGGCCAGAGCCGCGAGGACCGTGGCCTCAAGAATAGTCATCGGATGCCGCGCGACCGGAACTTTCCCTTGGGGTCCCCAGCGATTCCTTCAGCTTCCGGTTACTGGCCCCGCGAGGCTTTCCCAGCCGGCAAACTCGCGCGATAGCTGCTGTCGCTTTGGATCGGACGGTCTCAGTCGTTGCCCACGCCACGCCGCAACTGCTTCTTCTTGGAGACGGCCTGCTTCGATTCGAGCCGCCGGGCGATGGACCCCTTCGAGGGCCTGGTCGGTCGCCGCTTCTTGGGTGCGATGCTGACCCCTTCGAGCATCGCAATCAGCTTCTGTTTGACGTCCTCGATGTTCCGCCCCTGATCGCGGTAGCGCTGGCTGCTCAGCACCAGGTCCCCTTCGGTCGTCAGCCGACTTGCGTAGCGCTGCTGAAACCTGGCGCGAATGTCAATTGGCAGGGCGCCGCTAGCCAAGGCGTGCCACCGCAGCACCGCTTTGCTGCTGACCTTGTTGACGTTCTGCCCGCCGGGACCCGAACTGCGCACGAAACTCCACTCGAGCTCGGAGTCGGGAATTCGTATTCGTGAATTGACGATTAGCATCGCGGGACCGAAACTTATGCCATGAATGCAACTGCTCAAATCGTAGCCCGCCAGCCGCGGCAAGGGAATGCAGCCGCGCGATGGCTTGCGCTGGTGGGTTTATTATTGCCGCTGTTTCCCAGCAATCAGGCCGGGGCGACCGATTGGCCGGCGTTTCTCGGTCCCACGGCTGACAGCAAGTCGACCGAAGTCGGGATTCAGACAAAGTGGCCACCGCAGGGCCCGCCTCAAGTTTGGAAGTTGGAACTCGGCACCGGCTACGGCGCGCCGACGGTCGCTGCCGGACGGCTCTATCAGCTCGATCGCACAGATGATGACGCGCGGCTGCGTGCCGTCAATGCTCGAACCGGCGCGCCGCTCTGGGAGTTCAAGTATCCGACCGAGTTCGAGGATCTGTACGGGTATGACAACGGCCCACGTTGCTCGCCGATCCTCGACGAGGGACGCGTCTATCTCTTTGGCGCCGAAGGGATGCTGCACTGTCTTGAGGCGACCAGTGGCAAGCTGATCTGGAAGGTCGACACGACCGCGAAGTTCGGTGTTATTCAGAATTTTTTCGGTGTCGGAAGTTCGCCGGTCGTCGAGGGTGATCTGCTCATTGTACAAGTCGGCGGCAGTCCGCCCGACAGCAAGAACGTTCCGCCCGGACGCTTGGACCTGGTTGAGCCCAACGGTTCGTGCGTGGTTGCATTTGACAAGCGCACCGGACAGGTCCGCTACAAACTCGGCGATGACCTGGCGAGTTACGCGGCGCCGAAGCTCGCGACGATCGCCGGCCGCCGCTGGTGCTTCGCGTTCGCGCGTGCCGGGCTGCTGGCCTTTGACCCGCTGAGCGGCAAGATCGACTTTCATTTTCCCTGGCGAGCCAAGATTCTCGAAAGCGTCAACGCGAGCACCCCGGTGGTGGTTGGCAACCGCGTGCTGGTCTCGGAAACGTACGGTCCCGGCGGCGTGCTGTTGGAAGTTGCGGCCGGCAAGGATCCGGTCGTGGTTTGGTCGGACGAAGAGCGCCGTCGTGCTAAGGCGTTGCAAACGCACTGGAACACGCCGGTCGAGCACGAGGGTTACGTCTACGCCTCCAGCGGCCGGCATACCGAGAATGCCGAACTCCGCTGCGTGCAGCTTGCCACCGGCGAAGTCAAGTGGAGCGAACCGAACCTGACCAGGGCTTCGCTGATGTATGTCGACGGGCACTTTGTCTGCCAGTCAGAAGACGGCACGCTGCGGCTCATTAAAGCCAATCCCCAGAAGTACGAACTTGTGGCCGAGGCGGTGCTCGAAGACCGGCCTCGGACCGAGCCGAATCCATTTGGCTTCCAGACCCCCAAGCTGCTGCGGTATCCGGCCTGGGCCGCGCCGATCCTGGCAGACGGTTTGCTGTATGTTCGAGGGGCGGACCGGCTGGTCTGTTTGGAGTTGATCCCCAGGGGCCGGGGCGCACAATGAACAGGTGCGCCCTACCCTTTTGCTAGGCAGCGGACCGATCACGATCGGCCGTCACGCCAGCCGACGGGAAGCCCTGGGCTGGTCTTCGGAAAACGCTGCGTCGGGCGGCAGAAGCGTTTGCCGCTCGTTGTCCTCCGAAGGAGCATGATCGAACGTGGAAACGCAGCAGTACGATTTCGTGGTGATCGGCACCGGCCCCGGCGGCGAAGGTGCCGCGATGCGAGCCGCCAAGAACGGCCTCCGCGTCGCGGCCGTTGAACGCTTCAAGTCCGTCGGCGGCGGCTGCACGCACTGGGCCACTATTCCCAGCAAGGCCCTCAGGCAGGCGATCTATCACGCCAACCTGTGTCACAACATACGCATCGCCTCGAAGCTCGAGGCGACATCGCGATTCAGCTTTCCGGAGCTCCTGGCCACGGCCAATGCGGTGATTGCCAAGCAGGTCGACCTGCGCGAAGGCTTTTACGTCCGCAATGACGTCGACCTGATCCCCGGCGAGGCCCACTTCATCGATCCGCACACGATTGAAGTTACGCATCCCGGCAGCATCGTTAAGCGAGTCTCGGCCAAGGCGTTCGTGATCGCCACGGGTTCGCGCCCCTATCGGCCGAAGGATGTCGACTTCACGCACCCGAACATCTTCGACAGCGATACCCTGCTTTCGCTCACTCGCACGCCGGGCAGCATTGCGATCTATGGCGCCGGAGTGGTGGGCTGCGAGTACGCCTCGATGTGGCGCAACATGCAGGCGCGCGTGACCCTGATCAACACTCGCGATCGGTTGCTATCGTTCTTGGACGATGAGATTGTCTCGGCCTTGAGCTACCACCTCTCTGAGAACGGCGTGCGAATTCTGCAGAGCGAGGAATACGATCACGTCGAAGCCACGGACGAGGGCGTCATCATGCATCTCAAGAGCGGCAAGAAAGTTCGCTCCGAGATCCTGCTCTGGGCCAACGGCCGCAGCGGCAACACCGAACAGCTCAATCTCGAAGCGATCGACGTGAAGCCGAACCATCGCGGTCAGATCGAGGTCAACGAGCATTATCAGACCACCCAGCCGCACATCTACGCGGTGGGCGACGTGGTCGGCTATCCATCGCTGGCCAGCGCCTCTTACGATCAGGGGCGCTTCGCAGCCAGCCACTACTGCGGCGACGTGAACCACTACCTGGTCGAAAACATCCCCACGGGAATCTACACCAGCCCGGAGATCTCGTCACTCGGAAAGACCGAACAGCAGCTGACCGAAGAGCGCGTGCCGTACGAAGTCGGCAAAGCGCAGTTCAAGCATCTCGCCCGGGCGCAAATTACCGGCTCGACCGTCGGAATGTTGAAGCTGCTATTCCACCGCGAAACGATGGCCCTGCTTGGCATCCATTGTATCGGCCAGAACTCGGCCGAGATCGTGCACATTGGCCAGGCGATCATGGCCCAGCCCGCGCCGCACAACTCGATCGAGTATTTCACGAATACGACGTTCAACTATCCGACGATGGCGGAAGCGTATCGGGTGGCGGCACTGAACGGTCTAAACCGATTGTGTTGAAGCTCGGCAGCGCGCCGGACGCCGTCGGTTAGCAGGATGCCAGCAGCCGGTGAAAGGCGCACTTCGACTTCTGCAGCAGCTCGCAGTAGTCGCGATGCTCCACGGCTTCACCCATCAGCTCAACATCGTAGTGCCCGCGATAACCGGCCCGATCCAGTCCGCGCACGATGTCGGTCCAGGGCAGGTTGCCCTCGCCCAGGCAGCAGCGGTTCTGTTCGCGGTCAGGCGGAGCCAGGCCATCTCCCAGGTGGACCACCGCGATGTGCGGCGCAAGGTCTGGCAAACGCTCCAGAATGGCTGGATCGTGCCCCCAGTGATACGTGTCGAAGGCGAGCTTGATGCGCGGATGGCCAATTCCGTCGACCAGCGCCAAAGCTTCGTCGAGGCCCGTCAGGATCGTCCACTCTCCCGCACAGCCGGGATGCATCGGCTCGATGGCCAGCACGACGTCGCGCTGTTCGCACTCAGGCAGGAGCTCGCGGAGGGCCGTGGCGAATAAACGCCGGGCGTGATTCTGCGTATGCCCGTTGCGGCCGCCGCTGTAGACGACCAGGCAATCGGCCTTGAGCGCACCGGCCAGACCAATAGCCTCGCGCGCGTCATCGATGCTCTCGTCGTAGCTGTGGCCGTCGCTGCCAGTGAAACCACCGGCCCAGAGCAGGTTCGAAACTCTCAGGCCGGACTCGCGGAGCAGATCGATGCCGCGCGGTTCGCCGTAGTCCGCCAGTTTCTGCCGCCACACGCCGATCGCTTCGATGCCGGCCGCACGGTAGCGAGCAACATCCTGATCGAACGTCCAGCGATAGGTTGTAATCTCGTTAACCGAGAGGCCTGCCATTGCCCACCCTTGACTCGACTGAGAACACCGGCCGCGCCAACTGGAGGCACATCGTCGCGGCGGGCGGCCCGATAGTATGCGTCATCGCGCCCGGGGTGTAAAGCGAACTGTGCGCACGACCGAGCACGTTGCGGGTGGAAGCGCTTATCGGTCGAGACATGCGCTATAAGGAGAAGTGATCGCGGAAGCTGCCGGCCTGTTTTTTTCAACCTGCCACGTTGCTCGCTAGGCCGCTTTCTTCTCCGCTTCCGGATCGACTTTGGCAGGAGCGGGCGTTTTCGTGAGATTCCACGCGTCCAGCCACTGTTCGCCCGACCGCTTCAGCTCGAATTCATCGCTGAGCAGACGCTTTTCCATGTCGCCCAGATGCCCGGCTCCATAGAAGATCGCGATCTTCTTCTTGCCGGCGGCAATTTGTTCAGACAACTTCTTCAGAGCGACCTTATTCCTCTCGGTAATAATGGTCGAGCCGTCCTTGCCTTCGAGGGCTTCCATCACGCCCTCGACATTCTCAAATTGCTCGGCCATCACCCGCTTCATGGCGAACGAGCGATTCGGGCTAAACATCGCTGCTAGCACGTCGATGTCCGAGGTGCGATTTTTCTGCGTGCTCTGTTGAGCGATCGCCTGGCCCCACATGCGAGCGAACATACCCAGGAAGCTTTCGTTGCGCTCTTCCATCGACTTGGCGAAGTCCTCGGGCGACATGTCGGCGTGCAGCAGATTCTCCTTGGAGTAGTCCACCTGCTCGAGCTGGTGCTCAAGGCCCAGCATCCCCTTCAGGCCGTTCTGCAGCATGGCGACGGGGTGGCCGCTGGACTTGCCGCCTTTGGGGACTCGCGTGCCGTCTGGGGCCACAAGTTCGTAGAGCACGACGTCGTAGCTCTCGAAAGCCTTGTTGAGGGCCTCATAGTAGCTCTTTTCTCCCACGTGAACGGCTCCAATCAGGTCCACATGGAGGTCCGCCTTGGCGGAGTCGGTGGGCACGAACTCGACAATCGCCGTTTGCAGTGCTAGCGGATTCTGGTCGGCATCTCGTGAGATTCGGATGTACTTCGGGCGAGCGTCGGGCTTGTCTGCCGCTGCTTGTTTGTCTTCGGCCTGGGCTGCCGAAAGGGCCGTAAGCGCAACCATCAGTGCCAGCAGAAACAGCGGGTGGCGACGCTTCATGGCTCGGCCTCCTTCTTGGGCGGGGATCAAATTGGTCTGCGGCGCAAACCAGTGAATCTAGGACCTATTCGGTTTCCAACCGCAAGTATAGGCGCGGCGGATTTCCGCGACAAACTTTGCCCTCACAGGCGACTCCGCTCGACCTGGCGACCCGATTCTGCTATCTCCTGGCCCGACACCCCTGCTGCGCGGTCACACTTCACGTCTTTCAGTGTGCCGCTGCGGAGCTTAGGTAGCGAAGTCCGCCAGCAATGACTCGCCACCCGGGCGTCAACCTCGTCAGCATGTCTTCGCCAGTTTCCCTGGCTTATTGAGTTCGTGGGCCCTACGACCGATTTTTTCGGTAGAGTTTGCCACTCTTACTTAATTGGCGCGACAGGCATGGCCGATAAATCCGTCACACCCAATGCGCGGGCTCTCGGTGTGTGAGGGCGGACCGCGCGGCAATTAACAGTGCGAGCCAAGGTGGATGCGAACTATGTTCATTCGACGTACGGCAGTCTGGCTGTTGGCGCTTGGAGCGCTCGCTTCGTTGGCCGAAATCGCCAGTGCTCAGCCCGCTCACTCGGGCGTGCAGTATCAAACGCCGACCCCCACCTATGAAAATGGCAGCGCGCCGTTCGCCGAATCGGCACCGCGCGATCACGGTCTGAATCCGTTCAAGCCGGTGGGTTTCGAACCGGAATTCGATTGGTTCGCCCCCTCGGAGACCAGCAGCTACGGCAAGGGTCCGAAACCGAATATCGGCTTCTTCTTCAGCTACGAGCGGCTCTACTGGTCGCCCGCTTCGCCGGAGAAGGCCTACATTGGTAGCGAAGTCGAGCCCTCGCCTGTGCCTCCGTTCGAAGAGGTAAACACGTTCTTTCCCAACGGCCCGAGTGTTGATAACCGGTTCATTACCGCACACGGCATGTGGGGTAACCGCTGGGAGCTTGGCTACACCGACGTGGACGACTACGGCTGGCTCGTCAGTGTTCTGGATCACGTCAGCCAGGGAACCTACCGTACCGATTTCAATCCGGCCTTCATTCTCACCGACCCGAATGGCATTACGAATGCCACGGTAGGGCTGCCCATCACAGATACCGATGACTTCTTGGCCTTCGATATTGGACCACTTCCGGCCATCCCTGAAGAGCTGCAAATGAAAAACATCCTGCAGCTCAACGGCGTCGAAGTCAGTCGTTTTTACCGCGCTCGGCAATTGCACAACGGTGCGTTCTTCGAACTGATGTACGGCGTCCGGTGGTTCAACATCAACGACACCTTTTGGGCACGTGCCTTTGGCAACGGCTTCTCGAGCGAAAACCTTGCAATTCCAGGTGGCGACTTTCTGTTCTTCACCACAGACGCGACGACTGCCTCGTTTCCGACGAACATCTACGATGCAACTACCTGGAGCATGCGGGCGAACAATAACCTGATTGGTCCGCAAATTGGCTTCCGATTGTTTCGGGAACGCCAGCGGTGGATCACCTCGATGTCTGCCCGATTTCTGGCCGCCGCCAACTTCCAGAATCTGCAGCTTAAGACCGACATCGGCTCGCTCACCCGGCTTACCCAGTCGGCAATCAATGACAACCTTTCTACGGACTTCCGTGGCCTAGGATCAGATATCCAGGAGTACACCACGACGTTTTCGCCAATGGGCGAACTGCGAGTCAACGTGGCCTACAACGTCACGCGAGCCGTCAACATTACCGTCGGTTACACGGGCTTAGTGGCGGGCAACATCTCGCGGGCCAGCAACAGCATCGACTACGACGCCGTAAACCTGATCGGCATCAAGCGCAACACGGACCAGATCTTTTGGACCAACGGTCTCGACTTTGGCTTCGCCATCAACCGCTAAACGAGAACGCCGAGCGGATCAGAAGAGGTACAAAACACAGAAGTCCTGGCGCGGGCAGCGAGGCCCTCACCAGGACTTCTGCATTTTCACGTTGGTTCGTCGGACGCGACTGGGCCAGCGAGCGAATGAGCGAAACTAGTTCTGCCCGGCCAGCTCACGTAGCTCTTCCAACTCGCACGACAATCGATGACGCAGCGGGCTCTCGGGACGGAGCTCGTCGAGCAGCGCCTCGGCCTTCGCAAATGCTTCGATCGACTTCTCGCCCGTGAACAACCGCGCCCAACTTCGGGACACTTCTTGCTCGGTTAACACCTTGGACCTCGCGCTTGAGACCTTGATACCCGTGCTGCACTTGTGGCATTGTATTTCGAATTGCCCCTTTTGAACAGCTCTGTCATGCTGGCTCGGCGCTTCACGACCGCGCAGCTTCGCTAAGTTTCGTCGCGAAATTCGGAACAGGCACGTCGTAATGATTACGCTGGTTACGGGCGCCACCGGCCTGGTCGGGAACAACGTTGTGCGGCGTTTGGTTGCCCAGGGGCGCTTGGTGCGCGTTCTCGCAAGGGCCACCGCCGACCCGCGCCCGCTGGCAGACTTGCCCCAGGTGGAGCGGTTTGAGGGGGACGTACGCGACGCAGCCGCGGTTCGCCGAGCCCTCGCCGGGGCATCCGCTGTCGTGCATGCCGCCGCCTCGGTTCACATTGGCTGGTCGGGACTGGCCGAGGCGCAGGCCATTAACGTCGAAGGTACCCGAAATGTCGCCGAGGCAGCCCACGCTCTTGGCGCCCGCCTGGTTCATGTCTCGACGATCGATGCTTTGGCCGTCTGGCGAGGTGGCGCCCCCGTGAACGAAGAGACGCCCCTCGATGAAGGGATCCGCATTCCGTACGTCGTTACCAAGCGTGCCGCCGAGCAGGTGATTCGCCAGCTGGTCTCCCAGGGACTCTGGGCGGCAATCGTCAATCCCGGCTTCATGATTGGTCCGTACGACTGGAAGCCTTCGTCAGGACAGATGCTGCTTTCGGTGGCTCGCGGTTGGGGCCTGTGGGTGCCGACCGGCGGGAACTGCTTCTGCGACGTCCGCGACGTGGCCGACGGCATCGTGTCTGCCCTTGAACGAGCACGGCCTGGCGAGCGCTATATCCTGGGCGGTCACATGCTCAGTTATCGCCAGGCCTGGCGGATCTTCGCCGAAGTGAGTGGCGGCACTCCGCCCGTGTTTCCCATCGGCCCGCTGATTCGCTACGGCGCGGGCTACGTCGGCGACATCACGGGGAAGCTCACCGGTCGCGAGCCGATCGTGAATAGCGCCGCCACGGCCATCGCTAGCCGCAAACGTAGCTTCTCGAGCGCGAAGGCCGAGTCGGAGTTGGGCTATCGTGTTCGCCCGCTGCGAGAGTCCGCCGCGGACGCCTGGCAGTGGTTCCGCGAGAACGGTTATGTTTGAAGTACGCCCGGCGCACCCTTTGCGAGCTAGCGGGCTTCAGCGGGTGCCGAGGCCGCCGGCGAATGGATGCCGTTAACGCTGACAATCCCCCGCAGGTACCGCGGGTCGATCTTGCGAAGCTCCTCGGCGACTGCGTTGACAGTGTCGCGGATTTGCCGCTCGCTGTGTTCTGATGTGATGAAGAACCGCAAGCGTGCAGCTTTCTCCTCGACCGCCGGGTGCAAAATCGGCTGCACGTTAATGCCGCGATCGAACAGCGCCTGCGACAAGCGTAGGGAATCGAGCGAATTGCCCAGGATCACCGGGATGATTGGGGTCCCCTCGCTGAGGCCCGTATCCAGTCCCTTCTGCTTGGCCAGCTTCAGGAACAGGGCCGCACGTTCGCGCAGCCGGGTCGAGCGTTCGGGCTCAGCCTGCAAAAGTCGCAAAGCAGCCAATGCCGCCGCGCAGTTCTGCGGTGTCATGCCCGCCGCGAACAGGAAACCGGGCGCTGTGTACTTGAGGTACTCAACCAGTGCGTGCGCACCGGCGATATAGCCCCCGCAACTGCCGAAAGCTTTGCTGAGCGTTCCCATCCAGATGTCGACGTCGCGCGCATTGATGCCAAAGTGCTCGGCGATGCCACGTCCACGTTCGCCGAGGATGCCAGCCGAATGGGCTTCGTCGACGTAGAGTAGCGCGTGGTGCCGGTTCTTGACCTCGATGAACCGCGGCAGGTCGGCGATGTCGCCGTCCATGCTGTACACGCTTTCAATCGCGATCACGACGCGGCGATAGGTGGGTCGCAATTCCTCCAGCAGCTTGTCGAGCTCTCGCCAGTCATTGTGTGGGAATGAGCGCCGACGAGCGCCAGACAGGATCGAGCCCTGAATGATGCTGTTGTGCGCGAGCGCGTCGTGCAGAATCAGGTCGCCAGGGCCGAACATATGACCCAGTACCGTTTCGTTCGTGGCGTGACCGCCCACCATCGCCAGGGCTGCGTCCACGCCAATAAAGTCGGCGAGCGCCTGTTCGAGTTCGCGATGGATCGGCTTCTCTCCCGAAACCAGCCGGCTGGCCGAAACGCTGGTGCCATAGCGATCGACGGCACGTTTTACGGCGGCCACGACGCGCGGATCGCCCGAGGTGCCAATGTAGTTGTAGCTGGAGAAGCTGACCATCTCGCGGCCGTCGATCAGCGTGGTGTCGTTGATCACGCGTTCGTGGACTGTGAAAAACGGATTGCGATATCCGGCCGCGTAGGTCATTTCCATTTGGGTTCGCAGGCGGCGGTACTCAGGGAACTGGTCGAAACGATAGGTCTCGGGCGAAATCTCTGAAACGGCTTCGCGCGGCATCCGCTCTTGCGGCTTCTTGCCAAGGTAGGTTTCGACCGCGGCAGCCACTTCGCGAACCGTTTCGATCTGCGGGAGGACTTCCTCCGGAAACCGCCCGCCGTAGGTTTCTTCGAGCGAGGCCACGATTTCCATTCGTTCCAGCGAGTCCAGGCCGAGCTCGGGAATCGAAGCGTCCAGTGTCAATTCGACGGCACGCTCTTTGGCGACGCGCCTCACGTGCTCCATCACAATCTCGACAGTGCTCATGTCGGCTTGTGCCCCGTCGGCCGCCTTTTCCGCAGTTGGAGTCAGTGACGTCGGTTTGTTTTCGGCCGTCGGGGCTGCGGCCGGATTCGTCTTGGGAGCAGCGGACAGCGGGGCTGAGGTATTCGCCCATATCTGCCACTGATAGACGGATTCCAGATTGCCCTGCAGGAACTCCTGTCGACAGGCATGGCGCTGGATCTTGCCGCTGGACGTCTTGGGAATCGAACCCGCTTTCATCAGCACGACGGCATCCAGGTTGAGCTCGTGCTCGGCGGCGACTGCCTTGCGAATCGCGTCGACGACTTCTTGCAGGGAATCGGCCTGGCCACGTTCGATCTCCTGCACCAGGATCAACCGTTCCACGCCCTCGATCTCGCAGGCAAACGCTGCACCATTGGCCGGCCGCACGCGCGGGTGAGCCCGCTCGGCAGTGGCTTCGATGTCCTGCGGATAGTGATTCAATCCGCGAATGATAATCAGGTCTTTCAGGCGGCCCGTGACAAACAGTTCACCGTCCTGGATAAAGCCCAGGTCGCCCGTACGCAAGAACGGGCCTTCGCCCGTGTCTTTGAGATACGCCCGGAATGTTCGCTCCGTTTCCTCGGCACGGTTCCAGTAGCCCTGGGCGACGCTGGGCCCCGCGACCCAAATCTCGCCGATCTGATCCGGAGGGACGCTGGTCATGTTCTCGGGATGGGCAATCACGATCCGCTGATCCAGCAGCTTGCCGCCGCTGCCCACCATTTCGCGAGCACCCTCCTCATCGGCCAAAGCGTCAACAACCTGGTTATTCTCAAGCGCCTCGGCGTCGAACGTCCGGACGACGGGGAGCGCCGCCTTGAAACCGCCCGTGACGATCAGCGTCGCCTCGGCCATGCCGTAGCAGGGATAGAATGCCGTGCGGCGGAAACCGCAGGGCTCGAACATCTTGGTAAATGCATCGAGCGTTTCGGCCCGAACCGGCTCGGCGCCATTGAACGCCAGGTTCCAACTGCTCAGGTCGAGGTGCGCCCGCTGTTCGGGCGTGATCTTCCGCACGCACAAGTCGTAAGCGAAGTTCGGTCCGCCGCTGATCGTGGCCCGGTATCGCGAGATCGCTTTCAGCCAGCGGAACGGCCGCTGCAAAAAGGCCATCGGGCTCATCAGCACGCTGGGCCGGCCGATGAACAGCGGCTGCAGAATGCCTCCGATCAGGCCCATGTCGTGGTAGCTGGGTAGCCAGAACACGCCGCTGCCGCTGCGGGTGTGTTCGAAAGCGTAGGCGATCTGCGCCGAGTTGTGCATCAGGTTGGCATGGGTCAGCATCACGCCCTTGGGCGTACCCGTCGAGCCGGACGTGTACTGCAGGAACGCCAAGGTGTCGCCATGCACATCGGGCAGGCGCCAATTGTTCTCCAGTCCCTCGGGCATTCGGTCCGTCGAGAGCCATTCGATCTTTTGCAGATCGGGCGTCTGATCGAGCACCGGCTGCACGCGTTCCCAGACGGCGTAAGTCGTGAGCGCGATCCGTGCTTGCGCATCATCGGCGATGGCCTGAATACGCGAGAGCGAGCGATTGCGGCGCGGCGGATACGCCGGCACGGCAACCACCCCGGCATACAAACAGCCGAAGAACGCGGCGATAAATTCCAGGCCAGCCGGATACAACAACAGCGCTCGTTCGCCTTCCAGACCTTGCTGTTGCAAGTGCGCGGCGATGGCGCGTGCCTGGCGATCAAGCTGTTGACACGTGTACTGAATTTCCTCAGTCTCACCGTCGACAAGATAAATGAACGCCGACGCGCTGGCCGAGTGCGCCGCGCGGTGTTGCAGCAAGTCAACGAGATTCGAGGGACCGAAGAACGATCCCGGCAGATGATCGAGATGCACGGCTACTTGTAACTCATGTTGCGAGTGGCGGGTATTCGAGGCGCTCGGGCCGGCACGCGCAAGGTGCCTAGATGCTACCATCGGCCAACTTAGCGGCCGGCAGGATTTCCGTTTCTCCCGCCGGCAAGGTTCCTATCGACCTGCTTTGCCCGTGCAAGCCGACATCCTCGCCGCGTCGGCTTGTGTAATGCACAAGCCTTTCCCAAAGCTACCAGTCGATGGGCAAATTGAATCCTCACAAGCTAACACGACCAGGTGTTATTTTGCAAATGCTGCCCAGGTTACCTAGATTTACATCTGGGCGTTCGCTCGTCTCAAATTCCCTGCAACCTTTGAACCTAATCGTCCAGGCGTTCGTTAACTCCAATCCAGACCCGTCATATGCCGAATTCGGTTGGCGTAATCTCCTAGCAGTCCCCCAATGATGCTCCACTCGCCGCGCTCGAGCACCTCGACGTCTCCTTGCGGATTGATCCGCACTTGACTGTGCGCCGTCACGCCGGCTGATTTGAGACCTGCCAGTTCTTCTTCGCCCGCCAGCTTCAGCAGTGTTGCGCCGTCAATTTCAACGAATTTCATAATCATGTCCCAGGCTCGGGAGTCGGTGAGGAGCACCGGGCATCATACCCGAAGAGCAAGCGGGTTTGAACACTAGGGCAAGCAGCCTCGGAGAGGCCGGCCTTGGACCGATGTTGCTAGGCGGCCACACGTCGGCGAACATTCTCGCTGAGTGCCATCATTGTCGCGACGTCCAGTTGCTCGGCCCGTTGATCGGGCGAGAGTCCGGTCTCCGTCAGAATTGCGTCTACGTCAGGCTTTTGGAGCTGGCCTTTGAGCGCACTGACGAGCACGCCCCGCAGCAACTTGCGCCGATGCAGGAACAGGGCACGGACAAAGTCGTGAAAGAACTGTAAGTCAGGAATTCTATCGCGAAGCTGCGGATCGACTTGGAGCTGGACGATCGCGGACGTAACTTTCGGCTGCGGCCAGAAGACACTGGGTGGCAGCGTTCGCACGAGTTCCACGTGGCACTGGCTCTGGATCCAGATGGCGAGCGCGCCATAGTCTTTCGTGCCCGGCGCCGCGACAATCCGGTCGGCAAGTTCCTTTTGGATGGTGACGGACATCAGGCAAGGCACGATCGGAGAGAGCAGCAAATTGGCCATCACCGGCGTGGCGACGCTGTACGGTAGATTCGCCACCAGCTTGAGCCGCCGCCCGCTGGCAACGGCGAGCTGTTTTTGGACAGCTTCGATCACTTCCTCGGCCAATTGACTCTTGCTCTTCAGAGCATCGGCCAGCAGCATCGTGACGTTGTCGTGCGGCAGCAACTCCTCGCGGGCAAGTTGATGGAGCTGCGGATCGATCTCGACCGTCACGACCGCGGCGGCTCGCTGCGCGAGGATGCCGGTCAACGCGCCGGTTCCGGTGCCAACTTCCAGGGCCACGTCATGCTTGTCGAGCTGCGCGCTGTCGGCGATCATCCGCAGCAGGTTCAGGTCGATCAGGAAGTTCTGGCCATGGCGATGATTGAGTCGGATGCCGGATTCGGAAAAGCGACGCGCCAAATAGGAGATCGTTTGATGAGTGGCCGGACCGGGCATTCATTGCCTTTAGTGTGAATGAACTAGCGAGGGATGCCGGCCAGCAGTTTTTCAACGTACTTGGCGAGCAAGTCGGTTTCGAGATTCACGCGATCGCCGGCGTGCCGCTTTCCCAACGTGGTGGCCGCGAGCGTATGCGGAATCAATTGCACGCTAAACCGCTCAGGCTCGACGTCAACGACCGTCAGGCTGACCCCGTCGACGGCAGCGGATCCCTTGCTCACGACGTATCGGCCCAGTTCACGCGGAAATCGGAACCAGAATGTGGACCACTCGGCATCGTCGTGGCGGGCATCGACCGTGCCGACGGCTTCGATGTGCCCACTGACGTAATGGCCGCCGAGCTGGTCTCCCGCCCTCAGCGACGGTTCCAGGTTGACCTGACTGCCTGCCGCGAGTTCGCCGAGATTCGTGCGCGAGAGCGTTTCGGGGCCGGCCTCGAAGCTCAGCAAGGCGCCGGCAATTTCCACGACCGTCAGGCAGCAACCATTCACGGCGATGCTGTCGCCAATCGCGGCTGCCTTGGCCAGCGAGGGCGCTTCGACAGATAGCCGTTTGCCTGGTCCGGCAGGGCTCACCTGCGCGACGGTTGCCAGTGCTTGAACGAGCCCAGTGAACATTGGTGGCAGTACTTCTCTTCAAATGGCCTTGCGTCTTGCCGGCTGCCCGCAAGCAACACGTCAGAAAATCGGGTCTTGCGATTGTTCGCGCAAGAACAACCGATGCCAGGCATAGCGAATCGGCCCCACCAGGACAAACGCCGCACACAGCACGGGCACCGAGTAGCCGCGAAACGACATGATGAACACGAACGCAAACACCAAAAGCACGACGTGGGCAAAACTGCGCTGGCCGCGGAAAATCTGGTTCACGACATGCGGATAGGGAATTCGTGAAACCATCAACAAGGCCACCGCCAGGGCGAAAAATGGCAATCCCATCTGCACCGCCTGATCGATCTCCGCTGCGTAAATCAGCGGCGTGCTGGACTGCCGCAGCTCGTAGAACAGGATTGCAAAGCCCGCGATGGAAGCTGCTGCCGCCGGCGAAGGAAGTCCACTGAAATTCAAATGGTCGTCGTCCTCACCTGTTTCGACGTTGAACCGCGCAAGCCGGAGCGCAGCGCAAGCCGCGAATGCCGCCGCAATGAGCCAGATCTTGTCATATGAATAAGTGAACGTCGGACACATTTTTACCAGCAAGAACCCGGGCGCAACGCCAAACGACACCACGTCGCAAAGGCTATCGAGTTGCGCGCCAAAGTCCGTCGTCGAGCGCGCTAGCCGCGCAACGTGCCCATCAAGCGCGTCGAACACCATTGCCAGAAAAATCAGCCAGCCGCTCAGCATCACATTGTGTGTGTCGTTCGTGGGGTCCAGCTGCTTCATGAACGAACGGGGACTCGAAAACGAGATCTTATCGACCGCCGCCGGTGGATCGAGCGAAGTCGGTCGTTCGACGCGGGCTGCCACGACAATCGCAAAGAACCCGCAGATCAGGTTCGCGAGCGTGAACATCGTTGGAAAGACTGCGACCGTGCGGATTCGACCCATGTTGGGCCTCGACTTCCAGAATCGTTTGGCAACTGGTTCGAGAGGAAGTGGTTTCTGTGCGCCGCGTCGCGACCGGTAACGTTCAAACGGCATCGACACTTGCACCCGGGAGGCGAACCAAGACCGTGCTCCCTCCCTTAACTTTATCACCGATCTGGGCCACGATCTCGAGCCCGGGCTCATCCGGTAGCAGCAGTTCCGTCCGAGAGCCAAGTTTGATCATACCGAATTTGTGGCCGCGGGCGATAACTTCGCCACTTCGCAAGTTGCAAACGATGCGGCGGGCCAAAAGTCCGGCAATTTGGCGGACAATCAGCCGGCGGTGCGGGGCCGCCTCTTCTTCCAGGCCGATCCAGAGATTCTCGTTTCGAATGGCGCTTTCTGGCTTGAGTGCATTCAGAAACAAGCCGGGGTTGTACACCAGCCGGATGACGCGCGACTTCACCGGGGCGCGGTTGATGTGCACATTGAACACCGACAGAAAGATGCCCAGCCGCAGGGCCGGCCCGCCGATGAATTCGTCGTGTTCCACGCGCGAGATCTCAACCAGCACGCCGTCAGCGGGCGAGACCACCAGGCCCGGGTCGCTGGGTACCCGGCGGGGCGGATCGCGAAAGAAATACAACACGAACAGAAACAGCACGGCCGGCACGATCGCCAGGCTCCAGTGGAACCAGGCGCCCACCGCGGCCAGCAGCAACATTGGGTAACCCATGATCTGGACTTCAGCCAGCCCCCAGCGGGCCAGCGGCAGCCGATCGCGCCAGCGGAACGGATCGTCCACGGCGGCCCAATCGCAGGTAACCAGGTTGCGGCAGTATTTCAAATCGCGCGGATCGAGAATTGCATGAGGAGCGCCCTCGTCCGAGCCGCGCCGAAGCGCGGCCATACGCGCCACGTATCCCTGGCGAAACGTACGCAGAAACCACCGCCGCCAGCGCCCCCAGGCAAGCTCCAGCTGGTAGCAAACACCGCTTCCCGGCTGCACGCTCCAAAGGTTTTCGGGCAGCGGTTCGGGCGGAAGACGATGGGGTGGCGAATCGAGCTGGGACATACTGGACGCAGGCACAGGGCGGGTGACGAGCCAACGGTGCATCGTATCCGGTCCGGCGCTGGTTGAGAAGGATTGCAGGTGACTTGTGTGTCGGACCGTCGAAGCAGTGCCCGCGGGGTGGTATAATCCGGGTGCATAACTGCGAACGTGGGAGTAGTCACGGCGGTCTATCGAAAACACTGGGAATCTAAATGCGTGAACTTCTCCCACAACTGATGAGCAACCTCGAGTCCGGTCGCCCTGTCGCGGTTTGCCGGCTGGTCGAGACGCGTGGCTCGACACCGCAGAAGGCCGGCGCCGCAATGCTCGTGTTTGCCGACGGTTCGCAGGCCGGCACGCTTGGCGGCGGCTGCGTCGAGGCCGAGGTCAAACGTCGCTCGCTGGCAATTATTTCGGGTGGCAATGCTGAAATAGCCACGTTCCAGCTCGATGACGACTATGGCTGGGACGACGGGCTGATCTGCGGCGGTCGGATGCAAGTGATCATCGATCCGCTCTCGGAACCGTCCGCGCGCGACTACTACCGCAGACTTCATGAGCTGGCGAGCAGCGGTCGAGGCTGCACCGAGGCCATCGTGTTCGACGGAGAAACCAGCGCCTTAATGGCATCGGCCTGCTACCTGTTCGATGCCGACGGCGAGTTGCTCGTACAGGTGCGTGCAGGTGAGGACTCGGAAGCGCCCATCGCGATTCGCGAGAACCTCCGGCCGCTGGTCGAACGACCCAAGCCGCTTGCCGCACATGGCGTGGCCTATCTGCCGCTGCTCGAGCGTTGCCGGCTCGTGATCGTGGGCGGCGGGCACGTCGGTCAGGCCGTGGGCCATCTGGCGGCCGATCTGGACTTCGATGTCTGGGTTGTCGACGATCGCGCCGAATACGTTACCGAAGAACGCTTCCCGCACGCTGAACGCCGCATCTCGGGCACGATCGGCGACGTGCTTCCTGGCCTGGAAATCACGCCCAGCACGTACTGCCTGATTGTCACCCGGGGCCATAACCACGATGAAGAGGCGCTCTATCACCTGGTCAATCGCGGGGCACGCTACGTCGGCATGATCGGCAGCAAGCGGAAGATCAAGCTGATCTTTGACGATCTCCGCGCCGAAGGCATCGCGGCCGAGACGCTGCGCGAGGTTTATGCTCCGGTCGGTCTCGACATCGGTTCGCAAACCGTGATGGAGATCGCCGTTAGCATCCTGGCCGAACTAGTCGCTCACCGAAACCTGGGCATTGCCGGCCATCACACCCGCGAACGTCTGATCGCTCACGGCCTGTAGCCTGCCCAAACGCGCAGGCTGCGAACGAACTTCGTAAGGGACACTTCGTGCGATCGTTTGCCATCTTGCCTGCCGCCGGTCAAAGTCGCCGCATGGGACGCCCCAAACTGCTGCTTCCCTGGGGCGACACGACGCTGATTGGCCAGGTACTGCGCCGCTGGAAAGCGAGTCGCGTGGACGAGGTGATCGTGGTCATCCAACCGGAAGATGATGCCCTCGCCGCGGAGTGCCAGGGAGCTTGCGTGGTGCGACGCACGCCTGCCCCGGCTCAGATGAAGGACTCGATCTGCTACGGATTGGAGGCCGCCGCAGAGCAGTTCGGCGCTGGCCCGGGCGATGTGTGGCTGGTGGCTCCGGCGGATATGCCAAACCTGCGTTCCCAGGCAATCGATGCGTTGCTGGATGCCTACACGACCTGTGGTGACGTCGGTGACGATGCCGCGAGAATCATTGCAGCGGCCCATCAAGGACACCGCGGCCATCCGGTGTTGTTCCCCTGGTCGCTGGCCAGTGAAGTGCACGCCCTGTCGGATGACGAAGGGTTGAATGTCCTGACTTGCCGGCATCCGGTCGTGGAAGTCGAAGTTGCCGATTCGGCGATGTTCGAAGACGTCGATACGCCGGCGGATTACGCAAAACGTCGTCCTCGTCTCTGACCGGTTCCCACGCTGACTTGGCTTCCGCTTATAATCGACCGGAGCAAGGCCTGCTTTTTTACTGTCGCATCCGGCAAGTTGTCACGCATGAACCGCCATCACTTCGCGAAAGCATGTACGGTTCGTGCGCTGGGCGGCACCTCTCTGCTGGCATTACTGCTTGTCACCAGCGGCTGCTGGAATTCCGCGACAAGGCAGCCGACGGCTGAAAAGCTCAAGGACAAGAAACCTGAGCGGCCGTTTGAAGAGCTGCGCGTATTCACCGAGCCCAACGAGCGCTCGACGTTTGACGTGAACTCGAAAGACGAGCAGCGCATCAATCTCGCCGGCAAGCCAGGGCATTGGGCCGGCGTGCTGGTGCAGGGGCGAGCCAATCTGTTTGACTTCGACGGCACGCTCGTCACCACGCCGCAAGACGCGCAGCAGCGCCCCGCCGATCTGGAACGGAATCCTTTTTGGGCAACGACGGTCCGCGCGGCAAGTCTTCCCAAGGGACAGCGGAAGACCTTCGAAACGCTCTTTTTTCCGCCCCGGCCCAAACCGAACGCCACGATCACCGGCTCAACCTGGATTGCCACGACGCTCGAGGGGCGCCGAGGTGGAACGCAGCTCCAACATGTGCCCGAGATCATGCAGCACATGCCGAGCTTCCAGTATTTTATGCTCGTGCTTTCGCCGCAGTCGGCACGATATCGCTGGCTAATCGATCTGTCGACGGTACACCCGCCCAGCGTACACGCCCCGGCCAACGTCCTCGACACGTTCAACTATCGCGTCCTCTTTCCACCGCTCGACAAGCCGCTGGCATTCCCGTCGCAGATGGTCGGCTGGACCAGCACCGCCTATGTGATCTGGGACGGAGCCCTGCCCTCGTTGCTCTCGCCCGAGCATCAGCAGGCGATTGTCGATTGGATTCATTGGGGCGGCGGATTGGTGATCAGCGGTCCGGACTCGCTCGATACGCTGAAGGGCTCGTTCCTCGAACCCTATCTGCCCGCGACCGGTGGCGCGGCCGGTCCACTCGAAGAGGCCAAGCTCGCCGAACTGCACACGGCCTGGACGATCGAGGGCGACCAGAGCAAACCCCTTGGCAGTCGTGCCGCTGCTCCCTGGTCGGGTATCGAGCTCGTGAAGCATTCCCGGGCCGAATACTTGCCGAACACCGCCGGACTGGCGATCGAGCGTCGGGTCGGTCGAGGCCGGATCGTGGTCACGGCGTTTCGACTCACGGAGCTCGACCTGGTGAATTGGCCCAGCTTTGACGGCTTTTTTAATGCCTGCCTGCTGGGCCGCCTTCCACGTCATTTCGAGGAGAATCAGCCGCGGTTCCAATTTGTCAGTTCCAGTGGCGGCGACGATGATCTCGACGAATACGATCCGGAATTATCGACCGGAGTACGAATTCTAACACGCGATGAACGCGATCCGCAGGCACCTCGTTTTTCTCAGATGTCGTCCGAGGATCCTGACCTTTGGACCACCTACGCCGAAACAGACCCGATTCAGCAGCTCAAGGCCGAGCCGGGTACGGCAGGCTGGAACGATTTCAGTTGGTTGTCGGACGGCGCTCGTTCGTCGCTGCGAAGTGCGGCGGGCATTTCGGTTCCACGGCGCGAGTTCGTGCTGAAGATGGTCGGCATCTACCTGGTTGTTGTCGTGCTCTTGAACTGGGTCATCTTTCGCCTTATTGGCCGGCTGGAGTGGGCCTGGATCGCCGTGCCGCTGGTGGCCATCGTGTGGGGCGTGTTGGTGATCTGGCTCGCCCAACTCGATATTGGCTTTGCCCGCGCGCAGACTGAGATTGACGTGCTGGAGATTCAGCCGGACTACACGCGAGCGCATTTGACTCGCTACACGGCACTCTACACGTCGCTCTCGAGCGACTACGAACTCAAACTCGACGACCCCTCGGCCGTGGCGCTCCCTTTTTCTTCCGATCGTGAGCGGCTCACCGGACAGTCGTCCGCGGAAGTCACGCTCTCGACCGTCGGCGATCGCGAGCTGCGCGGTTTCTCGGTCGCGTCGAATTCGACCGGCATGGTCCACGGCGAGCAGATGTTCTCGCTTGGAGGTAGGTTGCAGTGCACGGTTTCTGACGCGGGGCAGCTGACCGTCGAGAACCGGACCGGCATCCGGCTTGCCGGAGCGGCGGTCATCCACCGCCGCGAGGATGGCACGCGTGCAATCAACGAAACCGCCTGGCTCGGTACGATCGAGGCCGGCGCAACGGCAACCGGCAAGTTCACCCGACACGACGGCGAGTTGCACGCGAAACGCCGCGATCGGGCAACTATCACGGCGCCAGTCGAAGACGCCAGCGGGCAGTTGAACCTGCGAACGCTCATAGATCGGGCGGAAGATCACAGGGTGCTTGCCGTCGGAGAGGTCCGGCTCGTGGCCTGGCACGATGGTATTCTAGGCAACCAGCAGGTTTCGCCCCCGGCGGCCCAGCGCCGCGGGTCGACCGTCGTGGTTGCGCATCTGACGTATGCCCGGGCGAGCAGTCCCGCGCGCGACATCAACTTGCGACCGATTCGCCGTAACCCCTTCCAATCGCCCGGCACGTTCACCCCGTAATCGGCCGTCAACCCGCCATGATTGAACTGATCGACTTCACGAAACGCTATGGTGAGTTTACGGCCGTCGAAGGGCTGAACCTGAAGATCGAAGCCGGCGAGATGTTTGGCTTCATCGGTCCCAACGGCGCCGGCAAGAGCACCAGCATTCGCTTTCTCGCCACGTTGCTCTCAGCCACCTCGGGCGAAGGAATCGTGAACGGCCACAGCGTCACCAAAGACCCGATGGCCGTGCGTCAGAGTGTCGGTTACATGCCGGACAACTTCGGCGTTTACGACGGCATGAAGGTCTGGGAGTTTCTGGACTTTTTTGCCGTCGCCTACCAAATTTCGCGCGTCAAGCGCAAGCAGGTAATCGGCGACGTGCTGGAACTGCTCGACCTGATGCACAAGCGAGACGACTATGTCAACGGCCTCTCGCGCGGCATGAAGCAGCGGCTGTGCCTGGCAAAGACCCTGGTCCACGATCCGCCGGTGTTGATTCTGGACGAGCCCACTAGTGGGCTCGATCCGCGCGCTCGCTTGGAAGTCAAGGCGCTGCTGCGTGAGTTGCGGCGGATGGGAAAGACCATCCTGATTTCCAGCCACATCCTCACCGAACTCGCCGACTGCTGTACTTCCATTGGCATCATCGAGCGCGGTCAGCTCCTCATGCATGGGCCGATCAACGACGTCTATCGGCGCATTCGCAGCAATCGCCACATCGAGATCAAGTTTCTCGCTGGCCTCGAAGCGGGTCTCTCGGTCATTCGCAGCAATCCTCACACGCGCGACGTGCAGTTCGAGGATCACCAGGTCAACGTGGAATTGGAAACGGACGACGAGGGCGTTGCGGCCTTGCTTCAATCGCTGGGCCAAAGCGGCGCCCGGGTGCGTTCCTTCCACGAGAAGGAGCCGACGCTGGAGGATGTTTTCATGCTGGTCACCAAGGGATTGGTGATTTGAATCGGCCACTGCCCCCGAATAGCCCAGTCCGCACCGGCTGCGCCACTGCGCAATGGGGGGTGTTCCGGGTTTTCCTAGACCCGCTCCGGGCCTTTAGTTAGAATCACTTGTGCAGCCCGCCCCCCCTGGTATTCCCTCCCGAACCTAAACGCTCCCTCCTCGAGGTCGTTCGATGCGGCGAACACCTGTGTTCGATCGTGCGATAGCCTGCCGAACCGCGCTTGGTGCTGCCATGGCGTTGGCGGTCTGTTGCTGCGGATTGACCGTCGGGTGCGGCGGCCAAGAGTCAGCCGAGTCGCAGTCGGTCGCTCCGGCTGCCGCCGAAGAGCCGCAATCGGTAACCGTGGTGGAGGCTACGCTTCGCCCCTGGCCGCGCGTCGTGCGCGCCCAGGGCACACTGATCGAGGACGAATACGCTTTGCTCGGCGCGAAGGTCGCCGGACGCGTCAAGGCTGTGCTCGTCGACATTGGCAGCCGCGTCGAGGCAGGTCAGCCGGTGGCCGAACTCGATTCCGAAGATTTCGACCTGATCGTTCAGCAGGCCGAGGCGCAAGTGCAACAGGCGCGGGCCACGGTCGGGCTGAAGCCTGGCGTGCCGGACGACAATCTGAATCCGATGAAGGCCCCGCCGGTGTTGCAAGAGTGGGCCATGCTCGAAGAGGCCCGCTTGAACGCTGAGCGAGTTAAGGGCCTCGCCGGCCGAGGCGTCCTGACGCAGGAGGAGATTCAAGCCCGCGAGTCAGCTTTGCGCGTCGCCGAGGCGCGCTACGCTTCGAGCTTGAACGGGGTGCAGAGCCAGATTGCAGCCCTCAAGTTACGACGAGCCGATCTGGCGGTCGCGGTCCAGAATCGGGAATATGCGGTGCTGCGTGCGCCGTTCGTCGGTGTGATCCAGGAGAAGCACGTCGCTCCCGGAAGCTACGTGAACGTGGGGCAGCCCGTCGCCGCGCTGGTGCGGACGAATCCGCTCCGGTTTCGTGCTGGTATCCCCGAGCGGAGCGCGGTCGGTGTTGATGTTGGCCAGCCGCTCACGCTGCAACTCGAAGGGCGCCCCGATCCGGTCCAGGCCCGGATTTCACGCATCAGTCCGGCGCTGGATGTCAGCTCGCGCTCGCTAATCATCGAGGCGGATGTCGACAACAGCTCGGGGCAGTTTCGCACAGGATTGTTCGCCGAAGCGGACATTCTAGTCGACTCGGACCAGGCGACGCTCGCCGTACCCGAGGATTGCGTGGTTTCTTTCGGTGGGGTGGAGAAGGTTTGGACCGTCATCGACGGCAAGGCCGCTCCACGGCTAATTCATACCGGCCGCCGGGACGACAAACTCGTCGAAGTGATCGATGGCCTTGAGCCGGGTGAACTGGTCGTGGCCGATGGCGACCAAGGACGGGAGGGAGTTGTACAGGCTGTGCGCATCGATCCTGATTCGCCCGGCGGAGATCGTGCGGCCCTGATTGGCGGGTAAAAATGCAGTGGCTAGCTGAAGTTTGTGTCCGCCGGCCGGTCTTCGCGCTGACGCTTGTCGCCGCGCTGATCGTGGCTGGTTTGGCCGCTTATCAGCAGCTCGGCATCGATCGGTTCCCACGGATGGACTTGCCGACGGTCATGGTATTTACGAGCTATCCCGGCGCATCACCCGAAGAGATCGAGACCGAGATCACGCAGCCGCTGGAGGATGCGGTAGCGACGGTTGCAGGAATCGACGAGCTGCGGTCGCTTTCGCGGGATGGCAACTCGCTGCTTCTGATCACATTCAATCTCGACCGCAACATCGACGCCGCGAGCCAGGATGTGCGTGACGCCGTGGGTGGCGTCATGAATCGGTTGCCTCCGAACATCGACCCGCCGGTGGTCGACAAGCGCGATCTTGATGCATCGCCGATCATGTCGCTTGCTCTGTCCGGCAATCGCGACAGTCGCGAATTGTTTCTCCTGGCCGATCGGTACGTCAAGAACGTGATTGAATCGGCGCACGGCGTTGGCGAAGTGATGATCGCCGGCGCCACGGATCGGGCGATTCAGGTCAATATCGAGGCCCGCCGCCTGGCGGCCTATCAGATGTCGATCATGCAGATTCGAGACGCCCTGGTTCGGCAGAACACGGACATTCCAGGCGGCCTGGTGGACACGGGCCAGCGCGAGCTTTCGCTCCGCACGGTCGGCCGCGTGGCCGATCCGGCCGAGTTTATGAACCTGGTGGTTGCCAGCGCCGGCGGGGCACCGGTGCGACTGCGCGATCTCGGCCAGGTTGTCGACGGTTCGAAGGAAGTGCGCACGCTCGCGCGACTCAACGGTACGCCGGCGGTTGTCCTCTACGTACAGCGGCAGTCGGGCACGAACACGGTCGACGTCATCGCCGCGGTGAAGGAGCGACTGGGACGGTCTCGTGATCTGCTTCCCGCGGACGTCAAGCTCGAGGTTATTCAGGATCAGTCGCGCTACATCAATGCGGCGATGCACGAAATTCAAGGGCACCTGATATCGGGTAGCATTCTGGCGTCGATCGTGGTGCTGCTGTTTATGCGGTCGTGGCGTTCGACGTTGATTGCTGCCGTGGCAATTCCCAGTTCGGTGATCGCGACGTTTGCCGTGATGCGATTCCTGGACTTTACGCTCAACAACGTCACGATGCTGGCCCTGGTGCTGATGGTGGGCGTGGTGATCGACGACGCCATCGTCGTGCTGGAAAACGTGTTCCGCTTTATCGAAGAAAAGGGCATGCCGCCCATGCAGGCGGCCATCGAAGGAACCCGCGAGATCGGTCTGGCCGTGCTCGCCACGACCCTTTCGCTGGTGGTCGTGTTTCTGCCGGTGTCGTTTCTCTCCAGTGTGACGGGGCGAATGCTCTATCAGTTTGGTGTCACGGCCGTCGTGGCGATCATGGTCTCGATGCTGATCAGCTTTTCGCTGACTCCGATGATGTGTTCGCGCCTGCTGCATCGCGATCAAGTAAAGGCTGGCCACGGTAGCGCGTCGCGCAGCGGGTTGTATAGCTATCTCGAATGGTCTTACGTCTGGATGTTGCGGATGGCGATGCGCTTCCGCTGGCTGGTGGCGGGGTTGGCCATCGCCGTGATTGCACTCAATGTGCCGTTGTATAACGCGGTCTCGCAGGATTACGTTCCCACCAACGTGGACGAGTCCGAATTCGAAGTCCGCATCACCGCGCCCGAAGGCGCCACGCTCTCGGCCATGGACGATACGCTGCGGGCGGTCGAAGCCGAGCTGAAGGAAATCCCCGGCATCGTTTACCTGCTCACCGGGGTCGGCAGCCGCGGTGGCGGCGCGGTGAATAATGCGGAAATTTATGTGCAGATCGAGGACATTGAGAAACGCTCGTTCAGCTTCGGCCGCCTGTGGCACGCGCTGTTGGCCGGCAACCCGATTGAGGCCTGGGAGGGCAACTACTCGCAGCGCGACGTTATGGTTGCCGCTCGCAGCCGTCTGCAGCGCTTCCAGGACTTGCAGGTTTCGGTGCGGAACCTGACCAGTCTGCGGCAAGGTGCTCCGGTCGATATCGACTTCGTGATTGAAGGGCCGGAAATCGAAACGCTCGCCCGCTTGAGCGAAGAACTCCGCCAGCGCATCGCACATCTGCCGGGCATCGTGGACACGCAAACCACGCTGCGGATGGATAAGCCCGAACTCCGTGTCGAGATTGACCGCGAACGGGCGGCATCGCTGGGTGTCGAGGTCCACGAGATTGCCGAGACGTTGCGGATTGCGGTGGGCGGCGACGATCGCGTATCGCGCTATCACGATTCTTCGGCCGACGACACATACGACGTCGAGTTGCGCCTGGTGGGCATCGATCGTGGCAGCCGCGATACGATCAGCCAACTTTACGTTCGCACGACACCGATGACGGCCACCGGTAGTGTCCCTTCAACACGTTCGGCCTCCATGGAATCCGCCCTGGGCGGGCAAACGCTCACGCGACTCGACAATGTGGTGCGCTTCACCGATCAAGAAACCTCGCCCCGCATCGATCGACTGAACCGCTCGCGGATGGCGGCGGTGCGGGCGAACCTCGCCCCGGGCGCAGCGTTGGCTGATCAGTTGGCTGCGGTGCAGCGCGAAGCCGACGCCATGAACATGCCAGCCGGCTATGCCACGAGCATCGCTGGAAGCGGCAAGGAGCTCGAACGCACGTTTCAGGACTTTGGCTGGACATTCGCCCTCTCATTCATCTTCATGTACCTGATCCTGGCCGCGCAGTTCGAACACCTCGTGCACCCGCTCACGATCCTGATTTCGTTGCCGCTGGCGATTCCGTTCGGCCTGATCAGTCTCCTGATTGGTGGCGAAACGCTGAACCTTTATTCGGCGCTTGGGATCCTGGTGCTGTTCGGTGTGGTGAAGAAGAACTCGATCTTGCAGGTCGATCACACAAACCAGCTTCGCGCGGCTGGAATGGATCGCCTGACGGCCATTATCGAGGCCAACCGCGACCGGCTGCGGCCGATCTTGATGACCACGATCAGTTTTGTAGCCGGACTGCTGCCGCTACTCATCGCCGCCGGGCCGGGCGCGGAAGAGCGGCGCTCAATCGCCGTGCTCGCGGTGGGTGGCCAAACGCTTTCGCTGTTGCTCACGCTGCTGGCGACACCGGTAATTTATTCAATCTTTGACGACATGTCGAAGCTCTTCGGCAGCCGTGCTCCGCAGCCGGAGCTTGCCGGCATGGCCAACTCGCCGCCGCAGCCGCACGCGGCAGCCTCGAAGCAGAAAGAACTGGTCGAATCTCCCGCTCGCGCCGCGCTGGAAACCTAGCCGCGCGATCGCTCAGGAAAAAATGCCGGTCATCGGCTTGCCTTCGGCAATCTTGAACGGCCGACCCAGTCGGTCGTGAATCTCGGTCGCGGGATCTAGCCCCAGCGCCCAGAACAAGGTCGCAGCCAGATCGCCTGGCGTATGGGGCGTTCCGATGGGATAGGCCCCGATACGATCACTGTTGCTGTAAACACAACCGCGCTTGACTCCCGCACCGGCCAGCACGATGGAATACGTGCTCGTCCAGTGATCGCGGCCGCCGGGGCCGATGTTGTTCGTCAGCGGGTTCGGTTGGCCAATCTGCGGCTTGCGCCCGAACTCGCCCGACCACACGACCAGCGTCTCGTCCAGCAGGCCGCGCTGGTCCATGTCTTCAATCAACGCCGAGAACGCCTGATCTTCGGGCGGCATCAGCGTTTTCTTCATCCGGCCGAAGTTGTCGCTGTGCGTGTCCCAGCCGTCGCCGGGGTTCGAACCGCTGAAGCAGGTGACCAGCGTCACGCCGGCTTCGATCAGCCTGCGGGCCAGCAACAGGCTCTGGCCGCTCTTATGCCGGCCGTAGCGATCACGCAGCTTGTCGCTTTCTTGCGAGAGGTCGAATGCCCGCTTGGCATCGGCGGACCCTAGAAGCGAGAAAGATCGCTCGTAGAACTGGTCGCGCGAGTGCATCGCGGCCGCGCTTTCCAGTCCCCGTAGCTGCCCGTCGATGCTGGCGAGCAATCGCCGACGATCGTCCAGTCGCTGGGCATCCACCCGCAGGCTCAGTTCGGCGACTTCGAAGTTTGGCTGGCTGGGATCGCGCTCGACAATCAGGGGATCGTACTTCGCTCCCAGCATGCCGCCCGTCTGACCGGGACAGGTATAAACCTGGTCGAAAGCCCGATGGGGCACCTGGACCGAAACCGGCAGCGTGCCGGGTCCCGGGGCAATCTTGGCGAGCACTGCGCCATAGTGCGGCCAGTCGCTATTGGTCGCTCCGACCTGCACCTGGTCGCGCTCGCCGGTGCGACCGGTGATGGCCAGGTAGACCGCGGGGTTGTGATTGCTCGTCTTGTGATTCATCGTCCGCACGACGCACAGCCGATCGCATACCCTGGCGATCTGCGGCATGATGTCCGAGACGTAAAATCCCGCAGCGCTGGTGCCGATCGTGCCGAACTCGCCGCGGATTTCCGCAGGGGCGTCGGGCTTGGGATCGAACGAGTCGATGTGGCTCGGCGCACCGTAATGGTGATAGAACAGGATGCTCTTTGCCCGCGGCTTCGCACCGGACGCATCGGCCGCGGCGAGCAAGCGGGGCAGCGTGAGTCCGGCGAGGCCGATCGCGCCGATCTTCAGCGCTTCGCGCCGTGTCGTGTGGCGAAAATCCGCGCAGCCATGCTGAAGCGAGCGATTTCCCATCGCGAATGGGTCCTGAGGGCACGCGGCGACCGATGAATTCCACGCGGCCAGTATGACTGCTCGACGCTGCGCGGGTCAAGCTGGTGATCCCAACCGCCCAGGGACGGCACTTAGTCGATCACGACCAGCCCGCCCCCGTCGCGGCGCTCCCATTCCTTGCGGGCTTCGCTGAGTCCGAAGGCGCAAAGTTCGAACTCCTCGCTCAGTCGCTGGAGCAATTCGCGGCGGACCTTTTCGTCCTCGGCCGGAATCGTGCTGGCGATCTGGTAGGCGCGCTTGCCGTGTGTGCAGTAGTCGATGAATTGCGATTGCTTCTCGGTCGGCTGATCGCGCTGGCAACCCAAGGCTTCGGGATAGACGCCCGCCCAAAACAGGGTGAAGTCGCCAATGTGCCGGTGCACTTCGCGGCGGGCTTCGCCGATCCGGGCTTCGGCCTCGGCCATCATCAGGGCTACTTCGCCGATCCGTCGGCCGCCCAGATCGCGAACGTTGTACAGACTGTCCGCCCTGATGAAGCGGATCAGAAGATCGCTGATGTAGTCAATCAGCGGCGGATCGGCGATACCGACCCGAGTTTGAAAGGCATACTCCGCGATACCCGCGAAATAGTCACGCAACGGGGCCCGAGGGCGATTGGCAGTCATAGACCACCCCCTTCCATTCCGACGTCGAACAAGTCCAGTACGGCAAATGTCCGCCTCTCTATTGCATTAAAGTCGGCGCGCCCGCACGGGTCAAGTTCAGTGATTTTCGGCCGGAATTCGCCCGGGGCGTTGTTATACTGTCGGGCGCCCCCCCCTGCCCCTGCCCAGCGGAGACACTTGGATGTTCTCGCTTGATGATCGGCCCTACTCGCTTTGCGATCGGATCACCCGCCGCGAGCTGATGCGGATTGGCGGGCTGAACCTGCTGGGGCTTTCGCTGCCGGCCTTGCTCAGGGGCCAGGCTCAGGCGGCAACGAGCTCGCCAAATCCGACGTTCGGCCGGGCAAAGAACGTGATTTACCTCTGGCTGCAAGGCGGTCCGCCGCAGCACGAAACCTTCGATCCCAAGCCAGACGCGCCGGTCGAGATTCGCGGGCCATTCAAGCCGATTTCAACGAGCGTGCCAGGCATTCAGTTCTGCGAGTTGCTGCCCCGCACCGCACGATTGGCCCATAAGCTGGCCGTCGTCCGGTCGCTGTCGACTGACGACAACACGCACGACACCAGCGGCTATTGGGTGCTCACCGGCAACAAGTATCCTGGCGCAACCGCCCGTGAAATCAAGCCGAGCGATTGGCCGTACTTTGGCTCCGTGGTCAAGATGCTCAAGCCCAGCGAGCGCGTGCCGGCGCTTTCCAGCGTGTGGATTCCCGACATCATGCGGCTGAACGACAACGTTCGGCCGGCTGGGCAGACCGGCGGTTTCCTGGGAGCCCAATGGGATCCGGATCGCTTCATCGGCGACCCTTCCGACGACAACTACCAGATTGAAGGCCTCTCGCTGGCCGAGGGGATTTCGCCGCTGAGGCTTGAAGGCAGACTGTCGCTCTTCGAGCAGGTTGGCCGGCACCTCGACCGCGCCGAGCAGACCGCCGCAGTTCAGAACTACGACGAGATTCGCCACGCGGCTTTTGGGCTCTTGGCTTCGGGCGGGGCTCGCGATGCGTTCCGCGTGCGCGACGAACCCGAGCAAGTTCGTGAGCGTTACGGCAAGAACCGCTTTGGCCAGTGCGTGCTGCTCGCCCGGCGTCTGGTCGAAGCTGGCGTGCGGCTGGTTCACGTGAACTGGCCACGCGAGCCGGGCGATACGGCTGTTGACAACCCGATGTGGGACACCCATGCTCAGAACGCGGACCGGCTGCAGGATGCGCTCTGCCCGATGTTCGACGTGGCCTATTCGGCCCTGATCGAAGACCTGGATCAACGCGGTCTCTTGGACGAAACACTGGTCGTCGCGATTGGCGAATTCGGCCGCACGCCAAAGATCAACCAGTTCGGCGGACGTGACCACTGGGGGCACGTCTTCAGTTGTGCCCTGGCCGGGGCGGGCATCGCCGGCGGCCAGGTTTACGGCTCCAGCGACAAGACCGGCGGCTATCCCGCGTCTCAGCGCGTCGAACCGCAACAGTTGACCGCGACGGTCTTCCACCTGCTGGGCGTTCCCGAGGGTGCGACGTTCCCCGATCGCACCGGCCGACCCCTGCCCGTCACGCATGGAGAGCCGCTGTGGACACTGCTCGGCTCGCAGCCGGTGACGCTGGCCCGCAGTGAGCCCGGTGGCGACGAGCGACTGGTGCCGCCTTACGACGAGCGGCAGATTGTCGACACGGATTTTGAGAGCGGCACGCCGCTGGTGGCTCACGGTACAAGTACGAGAGTGAAATCGTGGCAAGCCTCGCCGCTCGCTGCCGATGGAACTACGTCGCTCGCCGTAGAGCTCGCAAGCGCTTCGGCCAGTTCGCGGAGCGGTGCCGCTCAGGTGGCCATTCAATTCACCCCAGGGGCTCCGCCGAGCCCCCGCGCCATGCTCTCGCAAGAAGTCCGCAGTCCGCGAGCGGGGCGATTTACGTTCTCCTCGCATGTCTCCGCAGGCGGGTCGGACAGCGAAGCCGTGCAGGCATTTTTCCAGAGCCACCGCTGCCGGCTGGTGATCTTCGGCTTCCTGGACCTCGAGAAGAACCACACGCAGCATCGGGAGTTCGCCTCGGCTGAGGTCTCGCCGGTCTGGTCGCCTGACGACAAGCCGATCTATGAGCGGTTTACCGTAACCGCCAATCTTCGCAGCCAGGATGCCGGCGCCATGGAAACCAGCCGCGGCGTTGGTGTGGCGGTCATCGTCGAGCAGCGGCCCGATGCGCCGGCGAACCAGCTCAACCAGCAAGTCGTCCTCCGCATCGACGACGCCGAACTCACGTTCGATCCGCGTCCGCGGGACGACTCGGTGAAGGTGTGACAGCCGCTCGAATGGAATCGGAAACTCCCAACACTGTCACTCAGCAAGTCTCGGCTTTGCAAGGCGTACCTTCAGCGAGGTTCGCGACCTTGTTGGCTTTTCACGCTGCACTGCCATTTCTCTGTGGTGCGGCCGAGTTGGTAGGCGCTGATATTTATGTAGCGCTGGCAATCACGGCCATGCAACTCTTCCTGTTGGCGATGTGGGTTGGACTGGGGCCATGGTCAACCGGCGCACGGATTCTCACATTCGGTCTCGGCAACTGTTACGTTGTTGTATCAACACTGGGCGGGGCTTGGTCAATTCAATCTCGAGAGTTCCAAGATCCTGACTTTAATTTGTCGAGCATCGTAACGGTGCTGACGATGTTGGCCTTTGGTACGTCGGGCCTGCTTTCAGCTGCATTCGTTTGCACTCGCTATTGGTTTAAACTTCGCCGCGTCACCGCACCCGTGCCAGACGAGCGAATTCAGGTGACCCAGTTTGGAGTTCGTCACCTTTTGGGAGTTACTTTCCTTTGCGGCGGCGTGATCGCCGCCCTCGGCCTCTTCAAACAGGGCATTCGGCCACCGTTTCTCTTGTCATTGGCGATATTGCTTGCACCACTATTTTTGTCGGTGTTCGTTTGGGTTTGGACGGTCATGCCGCCGCGATTTCAAGGAATACGGCTGGCCATTGCTTTGGTAGTGAACTTGAGCGTGGTCACTTTGATGAATATCCAGCTGGAATACGATCCGCTGGCCATGTGGAGGTGGCTGCCTGGGCTTGCGCTCGTCGTGCTAACGCTCTTCGCGTTGCGCAGCGAAGGCTTCAGACTTGTCCGCCGACAGAAGATTGCAGCGACCGAATCGGCAGGTCACCAGTCCGAAGGCCACACACCGCCGGCGATGCCTCCGGGCTAACCGGCAATGTAGCGAGAAGATTCTCTAGCCGTTCAGCGCCGCCAGCAGCGTGCTGACGTACTCGCCGATGTCTTTGAGCACCGCCTCGCGCGGCTTACTGCCTGCTTCAGCCACGCGGCGGACGATCGCCGAGCCCACGATCAGGCCGTCGGCTACCGGGGCCAATCGCTTCACGTGCTCGGGCTGACTGATGCCGAAGCCGATGCAGATCGGCAGCGGCGTCTGCTCTCGGAGCCAGCCGACGTTTTCAATCAGGTCGCGCGGCAGCTCGGTCCGCTCGCCGGTGATGCCGGCCACCGAGACGTAATACAGGAAACCGCTCGAACTCTCGGCAATCTTGAGGGCTCGCTCGCGCGGCGTTGTCGGGGTGACCAGTTGCACGAGGCTAAAGTCCGCCGTCTTGCAGATGGCTGCCAGCTCGCGGGCTTCATCGGCCGGCAGGTCGGGAACGATTGCCCCCGCAGCACCGGCCTTCTGGGCGTCCTCGACATATTTGGCCAGCCCGTGCCGCAAAATAATCGCATAGCTGACCATCGTCACGATCGGGGCCTTAACCTGGCCGGACACACCTCCCAGCATCGAAAGAATCTGGGCGAGCTTCACCTTCTTGTCGAGCGCCCGTGAGTACGACGCTTGAATTACCGGCCCGTCGGCGATTGGGTCGCTGTAGGGAATGCCAAGTTCGCACAGGTGGCTGCCGCGTGCGTCGAGCTCCTTCAGCACGGCGGCCGTAAACTCCAAGTCGGGATCGCCCGCCGTCACGAACGGCATGAAAGCCTTCTGGCCCGCGGCACGAAGCGTTTTGAATAGCTGATCGATCTTCGACATGGATGGTTCTGAGGGGGCTTACTTTCCGGCCAAAACGGACTCTACTTCGACGCTCCGGTCAGCCGGGCGATCTCTGCCGCGTCTTTATCGCCACGGCCCGAAAGGCAGACCACGATCACCTCTTCGGGGCTGCGGCCCTTCGCCAGTTCAACGGCCTTGGCCACCGCGTGCGAGCTTTCGAGCGCTGGCAGGATGCCTTCGGTGCGTGCGAGAATTCCGAAGGCCTTCAGCGCCTCGTCGTCGCGGCAGTAGGTATATCGCACGCGACCGGTGTCTTTCCAATAGCTGTGCTCGGGGCCGACGCCGGGATAGTCGAGCCCAGCCGAGATCGAATGCACGTCGCAGGTCTGGCCGTCTTCGTCCTGCATCACATAGCTGAAACTACCGTGCAGCACACCAGGCTGGCCGTAGGAAAGGGGCGAAGCGTGCTGACCCGCTTCTGCCGAGCGTCCGCCCGCCTCGACGCCGATCAGCTCCACGCCTTCTTCCTCGACAAACGGATAGAACATGCCAGCCGCGTTGCTACCTCCACCCACGGATGCCACGACCAGATCAGGCAGGCGACCGAGCTGATGTCGAGACTGTTCGATCGTCTCGTAGCCGATGACCGACTGAAAATCACGCACGATGACCGGAAACGGATGCGGCCCGACCACGGAGCCGAGAATGTAGTGTGTGGTTTCCACGCTCGACATCCACTCGCGCATTGCCTCGTTGATCGCATCCCGCAGCGTACGCGAGCCGGTCGAGACGGGCCGCACTTCGGCACCGAGCAGCTTCATGCTGAACACGTTCGGCTGCTGGCGGCGAATGTCCTCTTCGCCCATGTACACCACGCAATCGAGTCCGAACCGGGCACAAGCCGTCGCCGTGGCCACTCCGTGCTGGCCTGCGCCCGTCTCGGCGATCACGCGTTTTTTGCCCATCCGGATCGTGAGCAGCGCCTGCCCCAGCGTGTTGTTGATCTTGTGAGCGCCGGTGTGGTTCAGGTCTTCTCGTTTGAGGTAGATCTGTGCCCCGCCAGTCTCTTTGCTTAGTCGGCGAGCGTGATACAGCGGCGAAGGCCGGCCCACATAGTTACGATAAAGATCGTCCAACTCCGCCTGAAATGCTGCATCGACGCGAGCTTTCTCATATTCGGCCGCCAGCTCGTCGAGCGCCCGCATGAGCGTCTCGGGAACATAGCGTCCACCAAAGGCGCCAAAGCGGCCGGCGGCGTCGGGAACATGCGAACTTGCGGTTTGTGACATAGGTCGTGCGGGTGTAGGCCCGAGGTTGGTGGTCCGTAGCACTGGCGGAACGCTGTATTGTCGGTCGCGGAGGGATTTGCGGCAAGGCGGGGGGCGCCACTCTCCCTGTCGGCATCCATCCGCTGGCGAAGCCCAGGTGATACTCTTTCCCTGGGAAATCTTCGTTGATTCGACGCTGCCACCGCCGCTCAGGTTCACAGCAGCTTCGAAGGATGTCCCACCCGCACCACCAGCGGCATCACCCTCGGCTGGTAAATCTGCGTGTACGGGACACCCTTGCGATGGCCATCCAAGGCCTCTTGCGAATCCCAGTGCTCGTTCAATAGGAACACGGATTCGTCGGCCGTCGAGTGATAGACGTCGAACCGAGCACAGCCGGGCTCGGCCCGTGAAAGTTTCGCTGCCTCGAGCAGCAGATCCTTCACCGTTTCGATGTTGCTTGGATCCTGGACCGTGAGCAGGACGTTGACGTACAGCATGTCGATTCGTGTCCCCTGAATGTACCTACGAAGCTTCACAATTTAGCACATCGAGCGCCGCGGGGCGACTCGGACGCGGGCTAGTCGCCCCCCTGCCCCGCGCAGTACACTTTGAGATTCCTTCCTGCGAACTTTTTTTGGCGGTTTCGAGGGCATTCTCCGGCCATGGACATGGACAAGCTGGTTTCGTTGTGCAAGCGGCGTGGGTTTCTCTTCCAGTCGAGCGAAATCTACGGAGGTCTGAACGGCTTCTGGGATTACGGCCCGCTGGGCGTGGAACTGAAGCGCAACGTCCGCGAAGCCTGGTGGCAGGACATGGTGCGCGGCCACGACGACATCGACACGCTGCCGGGTGCGCCCGAGCCATTCGAGATGACCGGCCTGGACTGCACGATCATCATGCATCCGCAGGTCTGGAAGTGCTCGGGCCACTACGACCTGTTCCACGACTACATGGTCGATTGCCGCGAGTCGAAGAAGCGCTACCGCCACGATCAGGTCAACGGCCGTTGGGTCGAAGCCAAGGGCAAGCGGATCTTCGTAGCGACGCAGCTTGGCGGCGACGACGCTCTGGGCGAGACGCAGCAGCGAGCCCTGAAGTTCTTCAACCTCCGCACGAAGGACGCTGAGCAGCTCCAGTGGCAGGGGCCAATCGTCTCGCTGACGAAAGTGAGCGATTTTCAGCACGTGCTGGGCCCCGACGCCAAAGAGATCGGCACGCTCACCGAGCCGCGCGAATTCAACCTGATGTTCAAGACTTACGTCGGGGCACTCTCGGGCGAAGAAGGAGCGGCTTTCCTGAGGCCTGAAACGGCCCAAGGCATCTTCGTTAACTTCAAGAACGTACTCGACAGCAGCCGCGTCCGCGTACCGTTTGGGATCGCCCAGATGGGCAAGAGCTTTCGCAACGAGATCACGCCGCGCAACTTCACGTTTCGCTCGCGCGAGTTTGAGCAAATGGAGATCGAGTTTTTTTGCCACCCACAGGCTTCGCCCGAGTGGTACAAGTTCTGGCGCGACCGCCGCTACGCCTGGTATCTGAAGCTGGGCCTGGCGGGCGATCGCTTGCGGTTGCGCGATCACGATCAAGATGAATTGAGCCACTATTCCGTAGGCACTGCCGACATCGAGTATGCCTTCCCGTTCCTGCCGCCGGGCGAGTTCGGCGAGCTGGAAGGCATCGCACACCGCGGTGACTTCGACCTCCGCAGCCATATGGAAGGCAAGCTCGTTCGCAAGGGAGACGAACTGGTCGTCGAACTTGACGAGGACGGCAAGCCGCGACACCGCGGCAGCGGCAAGGACCTCAGCTATCGCGACGACATCACGAACGAGCGGTACATTCCGCATGTGATCGAACCCTCGGCCGGCGCGGATCGGGCCACGCTGGCTTTCATGTGCCAGGCCTACACCGAGGACGAAGCGCCGGACGAAAACGGCAAGATGCAGTCGCGCGTGGTGATGAAGCTTCACCCGCGGCTCGCCCCAATCAAGGCGGCCGTTTTCCCGCTGGTCAAGAAAGACGGGATGCCCGAGGTGGCTCAGGATATCTACAAGTCCCTGAAGAAACGGTTCAACGCGTTCTACGACGAGAAGGGGGCCGTGGGCCGCCGTTATCGTCGTCAGGACGAAGCCGGCACGCCGTACTGCATCACGGTCGACGGCCAAACGCTCACGGATCAAACGGTCACGGTCCGCGATCGCGACTCGCTCAAACAGTGGCGGGTGAAAGTCGACGAGTGCGTCGAGGAGATCGCCCGGCTGATTGAATCCGGCGGCGCGGGCATTGAGTGATGCTTCGAAAGGACACGTTGGATCGACGATGAAGCCCTGCCTCGCCCAAGTTTCGACGCTCGAAGCCTCGTTTGCCGACGACGTGACGGAGTACGCCGCCGGCAAGTGCGGCGCGATCGAGATTTGGCTCGGCAAGCTTGATCAGTATCTGGAAAAGCACTCGCTCGAGGATGTTCGCAAGCTGTTGGCCGAGCACCATATGGCCGCTCCGGTCGCCAGCTTTCAAGGTGGCCTGCTCACCAGCCAGGGCGAGGCTCGCAAAGTCCATTGGGAGTCGTTTGAACACCGCCTGGAACTGTGCCGAGAACTATCGATCGGCACGCTTGTCCTCGCTGCCGACGTCAACGGGCCGCTCACCCAGCAGGATCTCGACCGCGTGCAAGTGTCGCTCACCCAGGCCGCTCAGGCGGCCGGTCGCTTCGGCATGCGGCTGGCGCTCGAGTTCCAGGCTCGGTCCGCATTCATCAACAACCTGCAAACCGCGGTGGCCGTCGTCGCGGAAGTTGGCAGCCCGCACCTGGGCATCTGCCTCGACGCGTTTCACTACTACGTCGGGCCGAGCAAGACCGAGGATCTCGGCTACCTGAGTGCTGAGAACCTGGTTCACGTCCAACTGTGCGATCTCTCGGGCACGGCTCGCGAATTCGCCGCCGACGGCGAACGAATCCTGCCCGGCGACGGTGACATTCCGATGGCGGCGCTGCTCGCGCGGCTCACAGAGATCGACTACCGCGGCCATGTCTCGATCGAGCTGATGAATCCGCAGATCTGGCGAATTCCGCCGCGGCAATTTGGCGAGATCGCGATGACCGCGCTCAGGAAGCTTCTCGGCCAGGCGAGCATGGACTGACGCCGGCGACCGCGGTTTCTTCCTACAGCATGTCCACCGGATCGACATCCGCGATCCACTGCACCCCCTCGGGCGCCTTCAGCCGATCGGACGCGTCGCGTACCGCCCGGCGAAGCTGAACATCATCGGGTCCATGTACCTGGATGTGAAAGCGGAAGTTTCCGCGCAGCTTCGAGATCGGCGCGGGCGCTGGCCCCAGCACGCGCGGGTCGTGCGCCGGATTCATCGGCACGACCGGGATCAAATCATCGGCGATCGTCGGAGTCGCGACGTCGGCCGGGAGCACCAGGCCATCTGCCGGATCGCCGGCCAGCGCCTCGCGCACCCGGTCCGCCAACTCCTCGGCAAAGCTCTCGGTCTGCAGCTCCGATGGCCCACGCACGACCAGCCGGATCAAACTTGCGAACGGCGGATAGCCGTGCTCCTCCCGTGGGGGAAGTTCCCCGGCGGCGAACGTCTCGTAATCGTGCCGCACAGCGGCCTGAATCGCGGCATGTTCGGGATTGAACGTCTGCACGAGCACGCGGCCGCCACGGTCGCCGCGCCCTGTGCGCCCCGCCACTTGGGTGACGAGTTGAAACGTCCGTTCCGAGGCCCTGAAGTCCGGAATGTGCAGCGCTGTGTCGGCGTTGATCACACCCACCAGCGTTACATTCGGGAAATCGAGCCCCTTGGCGATCATCTGCGTGCCCACCAGGATCCGAATCTCACCGTCGTGAAAGCGCTTGAGCGCCGCCTCGTGCGCGCCGTGCTTTTGCATCGTGTCGGTGTCCATCCGCAGGCAGGCATAGTCGGGAAACCGGGCCTTCACCTCGGCTTCGAGCCGTTGCGTACCCAGTCCGCGGTAGTGGATGCCCGCAAATTTGCAATCGGGGCACTCGGTCGGAGCTGCCACCTGGTAGTCACAGTAGTGGCACAGCGCGACCTGCCCGGTCATGTGATGCGTGAGCGCGATGGCACAGTGCGGACATTCGAGCACCATTCCGCAGGAAGGGCACTGGATGTGTGTCGAAAAGCCGCGGCGATTGAGCAGCAGGATCACTTGGCCGCCGTCCTTGAGGGCAGCCGCCATCGCGAATCGCAGTTGCCGGCTCACGGCGCCGCGATTCCGCCGGTCCTGAAATTCGGTCCGCAAATCGATCGTCCCCACGCCGGGCAGCGGCCGATTGAACACCCGGCGCGGCATCGAGATCAACCGGTATTGACCTGTCTTAGCTCGGTGCCAACTTTCCAGCGAGGGCGTCGCCGAACCGAGCACCAAGGGCACTTTCTCGGCCTGGGTACGTTGTAACGCCACGTCACGCGCGTGGTATCGGGGAGCCACGTCCTGCTTGAACGTCGACTCGTGCTCTTCGTCCAGAATTACCAGACCCAGGTTCGGCACTGGCGCAAAGATGGCGCTGCGCGCCCCAACGACCACGCTGATTTCCCCTGCCGCGATCTGCTCCCAATGCCGACGTCGCTCGGTATCTCGCAAATGACTGTGCAACACCGACACGCTGCCAAAGCGGCTGCGGAAACGAGATTCGGTCTGCGGCGTCAGGCTGATTTCCGGCACGAGCACGATCGCCTGCCGGCCGAACCTGAGCACCTCGTCGATGGCCTGGATGTAGACCTCGGTCTTTCCGCTGCCGGTCACGCCATGCATTAGTAGCGTCTCGTGCCGGCGTTCGTTGAGCGCCCGCAGAATCGCGTCGAGCGCCGCCCGCTGGTCATCGTTCAGCTTGAGGTGTTCGGCCGTCGGCATGCGCAGGGCCGCGGGCATTTGGGCGGCGTCATATCTGCGCATTTCCAGTTCAAGCAGTCCCTTCTTCGCGAGGTTCTGAATCGGGCCGAACGTGCACTCAGCGGCGGCCGCCACCTGCGCGATCGGCAGCCCTTCGGCCTGGCCCGCCAGGTAAGAGACGATTCGTTTTTGCTTGGGCGACAACTTGAGCGTCGGCAACCGCGCGGCCACCTGGTTAGGCAGCTTCACGAACTGCGTCATCCGCGTCCCCGCTGCGGCTCGAACTCCTGCCGGCAGTACCGCTTCGAGCACCTGCCCCCAGGGGCATAGGTAGTGTTCGGCCATCCAGCCGGTCAGCCGCAGCATCGAAGGCGTAAGCAGCGGCCGTTCGTCCGGCAGGTCGTGCAACGCCTTGAGTCGGCGCCGCAGCTCCTGTTTTCCTTCCACCCGCACGCAGTAGCCAATCGCCAGCCGATTGCCTGCCCCAAAGGGCGCCCGAACGCGCATCCCCGCGGCGAGCTTGCCGCGCAGCTCTTCGGGTACACGATAGTCGAAGGGCCCCTCCGGCCCCGTCGGAAACACGACGCTTGCCACAAGCTGCTCGGCAGCGTCGTCCTGCTCCCACGGAGCGGGCTCAAGCTCAAAAAGGTTCTGCTGCTCTTTCACGCGAGGCAACGGGCAAGGCGAGTTCGGTTTGGTTGGTCAGCCGCAGGCGAACAGGCTACGATAACCTTGCCGGCAGGCAATTACTGAACACCAGTACATATACGTAGTATCGGGATCATCACGCCCCACGGCAAGCGTTTTCCCCCTCGGAGCAGGACGGCTTATGCGGCTTGGAATCTTCGGCGGAACCTTTGACCCTGTTCACTACGGACACTTGCTGCTGGCCGAGAGCTGCCGCGAACAGCTCGCGCTTGATTCGGTGTGGTTCATGCCGGCAGCGGCGCCGCCCCACAAGCAAAAAGTGGCTCTTGCTCCGGCTTCCGCCCGGATCGACATGCTCAAGTTGGCGATCGGCGGCCAGCAGAATTTCGAGGTCTGTCCGTACGAGGTTGAACGCGGCGGCGTCAGCTACACCGTCGAGACGCTCGAGCATTTTCTGGCAGAGGATTCCGCTCGTGAACTGTTCTTTCTGATGGGAGCTGACTCGCTTCGCGACCTGCACACCTGGCGATCGCCGGAGCGGATCTGCCAACTTGCGATTCCGGTGTTCGTCACACGGACGCTCAGCGATCCTGCCAAAAAGCAAGTTGACTACTCACTGCTGGAAGGCTTCGTCGAGCCCGCGCGACTGGAAGTCATCCGCCAGCATCGCGTCGACATGCCGCGGATTGATCTCAGCTCGACGGACATCCGCCGGCGGGTCGGTGAGGGCCGGAGCATTCGCTACCAGACGCCACGCGCCGTGGAGCGGTACATTGAAACCGTCGGGCTGTACCGCGAGTCCGAGTCTGCCTAAGCTGCCATGCGTGGGCTGAGCATGCCGCGCAACGCCGGGCTTGGTGTTAATTCAGGAATTGCGGGCAAGCCACGCAGGGCGTCCAGAACCTGGCTGAGTTGCTCGTGGGGACTGAGCGACAGGTCCAGAAACAGCCACTTCTGCCCCTTGAACTCGCAGGCTCCAGCAGCGCTGCCGCCGAACCAATCCTGCCGAACCTGGAAGCCGGCCTTCGTGGCCAGCGAGATGGCTTCGTCGAGCAACTCGACCGTATGCATTGCACGCTTCCTTGCTTGCATCTGCTAGCAGGCGCTTTAGCGCGCCTGCGGGGTGCCGAACTCTTTGTTACTGATCGGCAGCATTAGGCCGGGATTATAGTGGCTTGCGTTTTAGTTGCCCAGCGGAGAGCGACGATATCCTCAAAATGCTCTAACTGCCACGGGCATAAAGAGTCCGGACACGCGGGCACGGCAAAGCGGCAGAACGAGCGCGATTGGGTAAGCGGGTCAAGCAGCCCGCGACGTTTCTTTCCCCGCGCGCATGTCGCTTCAGTTTCAGCGAACCCCCTGGGAAGCCAGCATGACTCCAGCGAAACCGCCTCAGGCTCCCAGTCTCGAAGAGCAAGTCGCGATCCTCAAGCAGCAGCTCCAGCAAGCTCAGAAGCTTACCTCGCTGGGCGATCTGGTCAGCACCACCACGCACGAATTCAACAACGTGCTGACCACGATTATCAACTATGCCAAGATGGGGCAGCGCCATCGCGACGACGCGACGCGCGACAAAGCCTTCGACAAGATCATGACCGCGGCCCAGCGCGCCGCGAAGATCACCAACGGCATCCTCGGCTTCGCCCGCAATCGTTCGCAGGGGTTTGAGCCGACGGATCTCGTGAAACTGATCGAAGACTCGCTGCTGCTGCTCGAACGCGAAATGCAGAAGTATCGCGTCACCATCGAGAGAAAGTTTCAGGCGGTTCCCCAGGCGATGGTCAACTCAAACCAGATCCAGCAGGTGCTGATGAACCTGCTCGTGAACGCCCGCCAGGCCATGCCCAGCGGCGGCACGATCTGGGTCCGCCTGGTGCACGATCCGGCCAATCGCGCGGTCGATCTCACGGTGCGCGATAGCGGCGCCGGGATTCCAGCCGATAAGCTCCCGCGCATCTTCGATCGATACTACACAACCAAGAGCGGGCCCGACGCCAGCGGCAAAGGCGGCACCGGCCTGGGGCTGTCATTCTGTCGCGACGTGATCGAGGCCCACCAGGGACGCATTCGGGTCGAAAGCACCGTCGGCAAAGGCACCGCCTTCACGCTGAAACTGCCCGTCGCGCAAACGGCGGAAGTCGCGCCACCGGTGACCATCGATATGCCGGTGGCCGCACCGCAGATGCCGGTCTAGCAGGTCGGCGGATCGGCCGATCCGTCGGCCTAAAACTCGCTGCCAGTCGGCGGCAATGGTTCGGGCATCGTCGGCAGTACTTCCGCCGGCATCGCTGGCAGATCCTCCGCGGGCATACCGACCTGATGAGGAATCGGCAGGACTGCTCCGCCCGTACGGGCCTGAATGCCGGCCAGGATCACCTGCTCCAGTTCAGTGTCCCGACCAATGCCGATCCACCCCCGAGTCGGTTCTTGACCGCCGACGGGGTTCGTGAGCCGCTGCAAGGCATCGTCGTTACGCAGGGTCTGCGAATTCGCCAGGCTGATCGAGCCGCTTTCGGGTCGGGCGACGTCTTCCAGCTCCTTGTAAACCTGCACGTCGACCTGGAAGCCGCCTTCAACCGGAATCACGTACACCTTGGCTCTCCGCCGCATCGATTGCAGCGTGGCATGCCACCGCTGGTACGGCGTGACTGAGTCGTGGTTCCACGGTTCGAAGATCGTCGACGCGCCGCGCGGATAGGTTTCCAGGAAGCCTTCGGTCAGGATATCGCCCACGAGCCGCACGCGTTCCTCGTGCTCGACGCGAAAGTAGTCGTCCACAACGTCGACCGTCTGATCCCACACCAGGTCGGGATCCATGTTGCCGATGATCAGCGGGTTGCCCTGAGGCACGATCTCGGGATCGCCGCCAAACAACACGGGCGGGTTGTACGTCGCCGGCTGCCAGGCGTTGCAGCCACAAACCGACGCGAGTACGGCGAAGATCGCAATCACCAGGAACCCCCGGCTGTGCCGATCGCCAGCGCGTACCCCGAGCGCGAATCTCCACAGCGGCCCCGGGTTTGGCCTGTCGCGGTGCATCGAGTTCATGCGGAAAGGATTTGGTCGCGAAGAAATGGGGCGGTAGTGTCCCGAAAAGCCATCTGCCCGGCAAGGTCGGTTATCGCCGCGAGACAGCCAATCAGGGCATCCCAGTTTGCCACGACAGCTTGCTAGCAAAATAAAGCGAGACCGCGTCCTCCCAGGGTGAGAACGCGGCCTCTATAGGTATTCGGCAGGGAGCCGTGCTAGCTGTTAGCCGTAGTGCGAGTCGATGCCCAGACGAATCTTGAGCTGTTCGAACTGCTGGCGGTACATCTCGCTCGAGGAATGCACGTGCTCAGCCTCGGTAATAAACCGCATCTGATCGTTGCACGGCACGTCGCGATCTTGCAAGATCTGCTCATATTCGTCCAGGTCTTCGCCATAGACAATCAGCAGCTTGTGTTCGTCGAACTGCACTTCCTGAGGAATGCCGGGGTTCAAGACGGCGATGCCCGTGCAGCCGTCGTTCACCAACAGGTCCTCAAAGTCGTACAGCGTGCTCTTGAGCACCGGCATGTCGATGTGTTCCCGGTAGAGGTCGACGTGTCCCTTGGCGTTGCGGTCGTGGCTGGTCTCCAGCACAACGTCCACGACACCGCCTAGCGGGTCGAGCAACTCCATGAACACCTCAAACAGCTGCTCGCGAGAGGCGGCGCTCATTAGCACCGGCACGCTCGAACGGTTCTCCTCATCGCGGTAGACATCGTGGCGATAGCCTTGCGACGGTACGACCTGCAAGTCGTACGACGGACGCACGGCGCCAGTCAGTGCAAATTTGCCGTACCGCGAAACGCCCAGGTGAGCCTCGAGCTCATCGCTGCTGAGCCGGTCGAAGCTGCTGGTCGTGTGTGGCGCGACCTCGTCGCGGAACACGTTGCGGAAGAATTTCTTCAGGAACCCCATATCGGCGAAACCTCGGAAGCGTTTGCGAATCGATGTTTGGCTTGGTGTTTCCGCGTGGATCTCGCGTTTAACCGAAAACTCTTCAGGAAAACATAGGTTACGCCGACCCGTGTGCAGTCTTTGCCCAGCCAGCCGTCAGCAAGATTTTCGCGTCCGCATCCGGCGGACGGCAGAAACGTCACAATCGCGCATCCCTGCCGTGGCGGGCAGGAGTGGGGTCGAGAGGATTCCGGCCACTTTCCGCGGGAAAAGCCGGGTGTCCTCCGCCGCAGAGCCGGGACACCACAAATCTAACCCACGCCCTGGTGCCCGCCCCTGGTGCGGCACACGAGCGCAGTGTTTTCATCCCCTCCCTGGCGCACGACCTGCCGAACATGCGAAGTTTGCCTGCGGCAAGGTCAGCCAGACTCCTCTTCTCCCCCCAGCACACCCACTTGCTCGTGCGGCACGCGGCAAGTTATTCCCAACCCTGGCGCCATCTCCTCGTCTGGCCAAGACCCCGTGGGTGGCATCGGCGGCACCGCCAGGCATAGAATCTGTTTGGTGGCATTGAGCGGCGATTGCCGCACCGCCTTCAATCTCTACGCACCTGCACCTAAGCCGGCCACTCATGTCGATAAAACGCGATTTCCTCTCAGGTGGACACTTTCTTGCGCTCCTGTGCGCCTGGTGCCTTGCGCTCAGCGGCTGCCAGCCTGTCGCCGAGTCCGACTCGACACACTTCTCGGCGACGGCTGTGGAGCAACAACACGCCGAGACGATCTGGGAAAGTTTCTACCTGCAAGGCGCAAAGATTGGCTACGGCCAGACGACGGTTCGCCCTGTGACGCGCGATGAGCAGAGCCTGATTCAAACCGAATCGCTGAATCATCTTTCTATCACCCGCTTCGGTCAGACGTCCAAACAAGATTTGCAGATGAGCTCTCTGGAAACCGCCGACGGCAAGCTGATCGAGTTTCAGACCGTGGTCTCGTTCGGCCCCGTGCCAACCGTTGTGACCGGCAAGGTCGTAGGCGACAAGCTCCAGCTCACGACCGCCACGCAGGGACAAAAGCAGGCCAGCAGCATGCCCTGGTCCCCGGAAATCGGTGGGTTCCGCGCGGTTGAGAACTCTCTGGCCCGTCAGCCGCTCAAGGCCGGTGAGAAACGGTCGTTGCGGATGCTGATGCCGCTGGTAAACCAGGTGGCCGAGGTGGAACTCGCGGCAAAGGAGATCGAAGAAACCGAGATTCTCGGCGTCAAGACCCGCCTGCTCCGCGTGGAAAGCGTTTCGAAGCTGCCAGGGCAAGCCATGGCCGCAACACTCTGGTTGGATGCTGCCGGTGAAGTCCTCAAGTCCCACGTCATGGCCCTCGACCAGCTTTCCGTTCGGTCGACCGAAGCACTGGCCAAGGCACCCGGCGGCGACGCTGAAAAACTCGACCTCGGCGTGGATCTGTTCGTCAAAGTCGAGCCACCGCTGGCCAAGCCTCACCAAAGTAGCGAAGTGGTGTATCGCGTGGAGTTGGCCAATGCGGATCCGACAGAGGTCTTTGCCGACGGACTGACACAAAACGTGAAATCGCTCGGGCCGCACACAGCCGAGATCACGGTGACCCGCCGCAATCCAGTCGCGGAGCGCAATGGAATGGAAAACCACGAGGGGGCACCGGCCGAGTACTTGACCGCAAACAGCATTCTGCAGCTCGAGGACGAGCGGCTTAAGCTGATGGCCGCCGAAGCCAAGCGAGATGCGACAGCGCCGGCGAAAGTCGCCATCAATCTGGAACAGTACGTACACGGCGCGATGAAGCAGCACGACTTCTCGCAAGGCTTCGCCACTGCCGCCGAAGTGGCCGAGTCGCGCGCCGGCGACTGCACTGAGCACGCCGTGCTGCTGGCCGCCCTGGCACGCATCAACGGCATCCCTTCGCGCGTCGCGATCGGGCTGGTCTATGTCGAGGCCGCCGCTGCGTTCGGTTACCACATGTGGACCGAGGTATTCCTGGGCGGCCAGTGGATTCCGCTCGATGCCACGATTGGCCGCGGCGGTACGAGCGCCGCATACCTCAAGCTGAACGACTCCAGCCTCGAAGGGGCGAGCGCCTACAGCAGCTTCCTCTCGGTCGCCCGGGTATTGGGGCAACTGAAAGTCAGCGTCGTCTCGTCGAAGTAGCTATCAGGGAACCTATTCCGGCAGATTCAGATCGGCGATGTAAAGCTGGCTCGAGTGGTCCGCCGAGCGATTGCTCGTCCACATCAGTTGCTTGCCGTCCGGCGAAAACACCGGCAGCACGTCGGCCGCCGGATGATCCGTGATTCGCTCGACCGGCCCCGGCACGATCTTGCCGTCTTTCACGTCGTACTTCATCAGCCACAGATCGTAGTTTGGCCGGGCGTTCGGATCGGTGTGATCCGCCCCGGTCCAGATGATGTAAGGCTTCGTGGGATGCCAATAGGGTGCCCAATTGACGCCGATGTTGTCGGTCAGCGCGACGTCGTTCTTGCCGTCGATGCCAATCGCGTGAATCTGCAACATCTCGGGCCGCTTGCGGTCGGTGCGGTAGATCACCCACTTGCCGTCCGGCGAGATGAACGGCCCACCATCGTAGCCGGGCTCATTGGTCAGCTGACGCAAGCCCGTGCCGTCGGAGTTCATTACGTACAGATCGGGATCGCCGTCGCGGTCGCTGCAGAAAGCGATCAGCTTGCCGTCGGGCGAATACGCTCCCTCGGCGTCATAGCCCTTGGCGTCTGTCAGCCGCTTGAGATTCTTGCCGTCCAGATCGCCTTCGAAGATTTCGGTGTAGGGGTCGAAGTCCCACGAATAGCGGCGGCGGCGGCCGCTCGCGGCGTCTTCGGCCTGCTGCTTGCGTTCCTTCTCTTCGGTCTCCGAGAGGTTCGGATCGAGATGGCTCGAAGCGAACAGGATCTTCTTGCCATCCGGCGAGAAGTAACTGCACGTTGTGCGGCCGCGGCCGGTGCTGATCAGTTGTGGCTCACCGCCCTCGAGTGGCTGCTTGTAGATTTGGTAGAACGGATAGCCCTTGGGCACCGCCTGGTAGACGATCGTCTTGCCATCTGGCGAAAAGTAGCCCTCGCCGGCCTTGACCATCCCGGAGGTGAGTTGCTTGATATTGCTCAGATGTTTGGCTTCGACCGTTGACTCCTCAGCGAAGCTGTTCGAACTGAGAATTACCGCAGCCATAAGGGCCAACGGCGCGCACCGAGTCAGCATTTCATACTCCTGAAAATTTCTGGTTCGCGAAGTCACCGCGGATCGGCAAATGTCGGCCATGGCAAGTTAGCAGGCAGGCATGCCGGGAACTAACGTGCGACCCGGCGGCTCGCGCGTCCGCTATCCCATTATATCCAGCCACTTGCCGAGCGGCAGGCTTCGCCAGCTTCAACCAGCAAGGCTATTGTCCGCGGGCTGCAAAGGATACGATTGCAGCGGAACTACAATCCGATTCCGACTCGATCGACGCGACTCATCCCATGAAGATCTACACCAAGACTGGCGACCAGGGCGACACCGGACTCTTCGGTGGGCCGCGCGTGGCAAAAAACGACGCCCGGATCGAGGCCTACGGCACCGTCGACGAGCTCAACAGCCTGCTCGGCGTTGCCCGCACGTTTGAACTGCCGGCGGAGATTGACCGGCTCGTCGAGCGTATCCAGAACGAGCTCTTTTCGCTGGGCGCTCAACTCGCGACCCCAGACCCGACGGCCCATCAAACCGCGCTCGTCGGGCCCACTCAGATCGCGGCGCTCGAATCGGCCATCGACCATTACGAAGCAGGACTCGAGCCGCTCAGGCAATTCATCCTTCCCGGTGGGACGACGGCCGCGGCGCACTTGCACCTGGCGCGCACGGTGTGCCGCAGGGCCGAGCGGCGGCTCGTGTCGCTCGTACAGACTTCACCGCAGCCCATCGCCGCCGATCTGGTGATCTATCTCAATCGGCTCAGCGATCTCTTGTTCGTGCTCGCCAGGGCCGCGAACCGTGCGGCCGGCACGCCGGACGTGCCGTGGCAGAAGCCCTCGTGAACTGGCGTTGCTTCCGGACTGACACTTACCTGCTGCCTGGCAGGCTTTACGGACCGGGACCAGCCCGGTAGTCTTTCTGCTTGTTGGTGCAGCAGCCGATCGCAATGTTTGGGCGTGACGCTCGTTTCCCACGCAGCGAATCAGGGGGCTTTTGTTGGTTTTAGGCGGACCGACTCAATGCCATAGGCGGACTTCTTTCTATTCATCTTGGGAGAGAAATGTGATGAGTGGACCAAGAATGTTGGCGGCGGCGGTATGCGCTGGAATGCTATGTGTCGGCCTGCTGCCGGCATTTTCTCTTGCTCAGGACGCTCCGCCGCCGGCGAAACCGACCGAGGTGATTGTCCCCACGCCGGCCGAAGAGCCGGAGCTTTCGCGGGGCGACAACGCCTGGATGCTCATCTCGTCGGCGCTGGTGCTGATGATGACGGCGCCGGGCCTTGCCATGTTTTACGGCGGGTTGGTCCGCCGCAAGAACATCCTCAGCGTGCTGATGCAGTGCGTGTTCTTGATGGGCCTGATGACCGTCATCTGGGCGATTTACGGATACTCACTCTGCTTCGGCGGCACACGCCCCTGGATTGGCGACGGCACCTACCTGTTCATGCGAAACGTCGAGCCTTACTGGACCGAGGCCGGGCCCAAGATTCCGATGTACTCGACTGGGATCCCGCTGCTGACGCACATGCTCTTTCAGGGCATGTTCTTCATCATCACGCCAGCTCTCATTTGCGGCGCGTTTGCCGAGCGGATGAAATTCAGCTCGATGGTCGTGTTCTCGGTCCTCTGGGGCACGTTCGTCTATTGCCCGCTGGCCCACTGGGTCTGGGGCGGCGGCATCCTCGCTTACCGTGTACCGAACGCCGAGAACTGGGGCGGCGGCGCGCTCGACTTCGCCGGTGGCACAGTAGTGCATATTAGCTCTGGCGTCTCGGCGCTGATTTGCGCCCTCGTGATCGGTAAGCGTGCCGGCTATGGCACCGAACCCATGCCGCCGCATAACCTGACGTACACCGCCGCGGGCGCGGCCCTGCTGTGGGTGGGCTGGTTCGGCTTCAATGCCGGTAGCGCGCTGGCAGCCGACGGGATTGCCGCCAGCGCCTTTGCCGCGACTCACTTCTCGGCCGCCGCCGGCGCCGTTACCTGGCCCCTGCTCGAATGGATCCTCCGCGGCAAGCCGACTCTGCTGGGCGCCTGTTCGGGTGCGGTGGCGGGCCTCGTCTGCATCACGCCGGCCGCTGGCTACGTTACGGCGATGCCAGCCCTGGCGATGGGGGCAGCCGCCGGAGCGGTGTGCTACTTCGCCTGCACATCCCTCAAGATGGCCTTCAAATACGACGACTCGCTCGACGCCTTCGGCGTACACGGTGTGGGGGGAACTTTGGGCGCGATCCTGACAGGCGTATTTGCCACCCGAGCCGTCCAGAATCTCAATGGCGGCGAGCCACTGGGGTTGATCGAGGGGGGGACCCTGATCAAGGGGCAACTCATCGCCACGGCCATCACCTGGGTCGTGGCCGCCCTGGCGAGCTTCGTGCTGCTCAAGCTGCTCGACGCGACAATGGGCCTCCGCGTCCCCACCCAGGAAGAATTGCAGGGATTGGACCTGACTCAGCATGGGGAAGAGGGCTACATTTTCATGTAGCGGGCCTGGGTTCACGGTTTAACCTCGAGGCCGACTGCGACCCCTCATTCAGTCATTGCCGCGCGACCGCGACCTGCACGATTCGTGCAGGTCGCGGCGGCGGATTATTTCACGAAGGAAGCATCCTCCCATGAAAAAAGTGGAAGCGATCGTTCGTATCTTCAAGCTCGAGGACGTGAAGAATGCCCTCTCGGCCAAGGGTATTCACGGCATGACCATCACCGACGTCAAGGGCTTCGGACGTCAAAAGGGACACACCGAGATGTACCGCGGCACCGAGTACAAGGTGGAGTTCGTGCCCAAGGTGAAGATCGAAGTGGCAGTTTCCGACGAGAACCTGCAGATGGTGCTCGACACGATTTTGCGCACGGCGCAAACCGGTCAGATCGGCGACGGCAAGATCTTCGTCTCCACGCTGGACAATACAATTCGCATTCGTACCGGCGAGACAGGCGAGCTGGCGATTTAGAACATAACGCTTGAACCGATCGATCTTACCCGACGCTTTCGGGCTCAGCGCGACCTTGGCGGAGCGTGCCAGACCAGCCTTTGCGACTACCCAGCGACGACGCATGAGCACACCTACGTTTCGGCCCTCCGTCTTGGCCGCGCGCGAGCGGTTGGCCGCCGGCCGCCAGCAAATCCGCCAGCAGCACGAAGCCGGTTCGCCCGGCATCCAGGTTTGCGCCCGCCTGGCCGAACTTCTCGACGAGGTCGTGCTCGAGCTCTACGAGAGCGCGATCGAGGATCATTGGCCTGAAAACTCGGAAGAGATTCGCTCGCAGGTCGCGCTGGTGGCCCACGGCGGATTTGGCCGGCGCGACGTGGCTCCGTATTCCGACGTCGATCTGATGATCCTGCACGCCCCCGGCACCGAGGAACTCGTCGCCCCGCTGGCCAGCCGTCTGCTCCGCGATCTGTCGGACGTGCGGCTTGAACTGGGGCAAAGCTTGTGCACGCCGCAGCAAGCCCTGCGCCTGGCGGCGCAGGACGCCACGGTCTGCACCACGCTGATGGAATCGCGACTGCTGGCCGGCGGCGAGAAGCTCTTCAAGTCGTTCTTCGACCGCTTCACGCGCGAGACACACAAGCGGGCCAAGGGCATTTACCAGGCCATCGAAGAAGCCCGGCGAACCGAAAGATCGCAATACGGGGAAACCGTCTATCTGCTGGAGCCCAACATCAAACGGTCGAGCGGTTGTCTGCGAGACTTGCAGTTTCTCCGCTGGCTGGGCTTCATCCTGCACGGCACGACAGATCCAGCGTCTTTGCAACTGTTGGGGGCGTACAGCAAAGCCGACCAGGCTGTCCTGCGCGAGGCCAGCGAATTCCTGCTGCGACTGCGCAACGAACTGCACTTTCGCGCCGGTCAACCCAACGACGTGCTCGACCGCCACGAGCAGGTTCGGCTGGCGGAACTCTATCGCTACCGGGGGACCGAGGCGATCCTTCCCGTCGAACGCTTCATGAGCGACTACTTCCGCCACACCAGCCGCGTGCGCAGCATCGTCCGGGCGTCGGTTAATAACTGGCGTCCTGGCCAGACCGGAAAGCGCATCGCCGGACTGCTCTTCAGCCACCAGGTCGAAGGCGACTACCGGGTCACGTATAGCGAGATCATCGGCACGCGGCGCGGGACGGAAAAGCTTCGGAAAAACCTGAGCGAATTGCTCAAGCTGTGCGTGCTCGCAAACCTACAGGACAAACGCATCGCGCCCGAAACCTGGGAAACGGTGCGCTCAGCGGTGGCCAAGCTACCGGACGAACCGACGCCCGAAGTTGCGCAGCAATTCCTGCTACTTCTTTCGCAGCCCGGCCGGCTCGGCAAGCTGCTCCGGCAACTGCATGAAGTGGGCGCGCTCGAGAAAATCATTCCCGCGTTCACGCATGCCCGCTGCCTGCTGCAATTCAACGAGTATCACCGCTTTACGGTCGATGAACACAGCATTCTGGCCGTCGAACGGGCCACGGACTTTAACTACGACCAGGGGCTGCTTGGCCGGATATATCGTGGCATCAAGCAGAAACGTACGCTGCATCTGGCGCTGTTGATTCATGACCTCGGCAAGGGCTTCGTCGACGATCACAGCGAGGTGGGCCTCAAAATCGCCGAGGAGACCGCCGCCCGGTTGCGGTTGTCGCTGCGCGAGACCGAAACCCTGAAATTCCTGGTCCACAAACATCTGCTGATGTCGCACCTGGCATTCTGGCGCGACAACTCCGATCCGCAGTTGATCATTCGTTTTGCCGTCGACGTCGGTTCGCCCGAGGTCCTCGACATGCTGTTCGTGCTCACGGCCGCGGATTTCGCCGCCGTCGGGCCAGGCGTCTGGGACAGTTGGAAGGCCGACGTGCTCTCATCGCTCTACAAACGTACGATGCGGCACCTGGCAAGTGATGCTCCGGCGACGGATGCGGCCGAACGGCTTGCACGCCGTCGTGACGACGTGCGCCGCCTGCTCAAGGGCGAACCGCAGCAGGGTTGGTACTCTCGGCAGATCGACGCGATGCCCATGTCCTATGCCTTCAACGCCCCCGCGGAGCAAATCGCCGCCGAGCTGCGCGATCTGCACAGCCTGTCGGCCGACGACGTGCATACGCAGGCACGTTACCTGCCCGAGAGTGGCACCTTGCAGTTCGTCGTCGGAACGAAGGAGTCGGTTGCGCCCGGTGTGTTCCACAAGATCACCGGGGCGCTGGCCGCCCAGGGGCTGCAGATTCTTTCCGCTGAAATCAACACGCTCGCCGAGGGACTCGTCCTCGATCGCTTCATGGTTAGCGATCCCGATTATGCCGAGGCGCCTCCACAGGAGCGCATCGATTTGGCCTGCGAGACGATCATTCGCGCCCTGAAGAACCCCTCGCACGCGGCACCCACCTTTCGCAAGGTCTGGCAAAGCGCTGCCGAGCGCGATCGTGCCGCACTAAACCCGCTGCCCACGCGAGTGCTCATCGACAACAACAGCTCCGACACTTACACGATCGTGGACGTCTTTACGCACGACCGATTGGGACTGCTGTACACCATCACGCGAACTCTGTTCGAGCTCGAACTCTCCGTCTCGGTCGCGAAGATCGGTACGTATCTCGACCAGGTTGTTGATGTGTTTTATGTCACCGACCGTTCGGGCGCGAAAGTCACCGACGACGAACGCCTGGGAGAGATCACGCGACGGCTGCTATCGGCGATCGACGGGAATGGCGGGTGAGCGTCCAGGGACCTCTCAGGTGTCACTTGACTGCCAGCATCGCCGCGCGCCATGTTTCCTCAAACTCTGCGAGCGGCATCCCCACCAGTGATTCGAACCGCTTCACCGGATCCATGTTCGCGGCGGCCGAGCTGATGTAGGTTTCGAACGCCGGATCGTCGAAGATTCCTCGCTCGAACGCCAGGTAGTAGGCGAGGCCCCAGGAATAGTAGTAGGCCCGCGAACTGCGTTCGGGTTCGCTCGGCGTGACGTCACCGTGCGCCGCAAGAAACGAACTGCTGGACATCGTCAACAACTCCTCCAACCGTAGCGGTTGAGAGCCGCGCAGGTCGCCTTGCAACTTCTCCAGGGCATCGAGATGGGGGGCGTCAATCCGCAGCGAGTTGAGTTCCAGGATGCCGGCCTCGAAGACTTGTGCCAGACCCTCGTTCAACCACCGCGGCACGTCGTACTGCCGACTTGGATATACGTCCGTCTCCAGGTAGGCATGGAACGCCTCGTGCGCCAGTCGCGTAAACATCCGCTGCGTTAATTCATTGAACTTGGCCTCGTTCGCACGATCGATCGTGGCGATCTGACTGGCGAGCGCCTTGCGCTGGTCGCTCCACTTCCGCTGCTCGGCCAGCACGATGCGCAGCCGCTCGGACGCGCCGACGCCCGCGTCTTCCAGCTCCTCGCCGAGCTTCTTGACGCGTGACGGAACTTCGGCAATCTGTGCTTCGAGTTCTTTGCGAATCTGCTCGTGCTGCCGGGCGACCCGGGCCAGCTCGGCGTCGAAGCGGTCCAGCTCTGTTCCGGCCAGGATCAGGTTCCGGTCCGCCAGGTACACGGCCGGATTGCCGATTACGAAGCCCAACTGTTTGAGAGCGGCCTGATACCCGGCGGTGCTGCCGAAGATGCGGATATGGACCCGCTCGCTCGCTTCGCGCCGTGGGGGCAGGAGCTGCCGATAGGAGGTGAAGATTTGCCCCAGCCGCACTGCCAGCCGCCGCGTCATCTGTTCGTTGGCAGTGCTTTCAAGCGTGAACGATTCCCCCGCATGGCTCCAAATGGCCTGCCCATTCTGTTGTATTGACGTCAGCTTCAGATCGTCGATCTCGCGGCCTTGGATCAACGTGCGGCGGCGAAACTGTTCCAGCCGCTCGCGGAGTTCGGCCCGGGCATCGGGGGGCAGACGCGCAAGATCCTGGATATCCTCGCGGGCCAGCGGCCGCAACATCAGGTACATAGGTCGACCCGGCAGCCGGCGGACCTCAAGAAATTCAACAGTCTCGGGCGACTCGCCCTGCACGAGGCCATCGTACTTCGTCCCTTCGCGCAGAGTCACTCGCTCAAGCTTCAGATCGGCTGCAAGTGTGCGTGTGTCGCTCGCGGGAGCGGAGTTCGCCGCCGATGCATCCTGGGCATATCCATGGCCGCAGTTCCATCCGCTCGCGACCAGCAGGATCAGCAGTTGCGTGCATCGGGTCAGCGTCATCGCCGGTTCGCTCCGGGTCGGTAAGAGCAAAGCAGCACCGCCGCGCGATTACGCGCGGCGGTGCGAGACTCTGCCATTATACACGCGGAACAAAGCTGGCTGGTCGCTAGGCGTTTAGCTTCACGCTCGGATCGTCGGCAACGTTCACCCACACGTGAACGTGGGGTGAGCCGCGGAAATACCAGACAAACGACGGTCCTTCGAGCCGCCAGCAGTCCCAGATCTTGTCGTTGCCAAGGTCCTGGTCGCTGTAGAACGCCAACGAGCATTTCTCCAGCCCGCCCTGCGATTCCAGGCACTTCATGGCCTCCTGGCGATCGCTCGGCCGATAGGGCTCGACGAGCTTGGTCATTACCTCGGCCACCAGCATACGCTGATCGGACGTCATCTCACTCAGTGGAATGCCAGGGAACATGCCATCCGCGCGGAAGCCGGAAGCCTGTTCGCGCGGGAGCTTGGCGACCAGCGCCTTCTCGCGCTGCTTGCCGTCCAGCATCTCGAACACCTTGTTCGCAGCGACGGCCTGCGGCCAGAACACGTTGCCCGGATGATTCGGCTCTTCGTTGAAGCCTTGAGCGGCGTGGCCGTAGAAAATCGGGCCGCCGAATGCCACGTGCTCGGCGCTGTTGCCGTCGGCGCGAATGGTCATGTGCCGGCCAGTCATCACGAACTCGAACTTCTCGCCCGGCTTGCCAAACAGGGCAATGCTCTGCTCGTTGCCATATCCGCCGGCGTCGTCCTCGAGCTGCTTATAGATGCGCTCGTGCCACTCCGGGTGAATGATCCCTTCGAAGATTTGGCGGATCATCGCCTGCTGGTCTTTGCTGTAAAACTCACCGGTCACGTTCGGCTCGGTGATGTTCCAGTTGTTGGCCACCCGCGTCCGCAGCAGGCCGCGCTCCTTGTCCATGTGGTCCCAGTCAAAGCAGATCACCTTACGCTGCTCGGGCTTGAGCGACTCATACAGCGTCTGGCTGATCGACTCCGGCGAACCGGCCGACGACGTGTCCGCGGCCTGCGCCCAGAGCGGCGTGGTACCGGCGACGAGCGCTGCTGCGCCGGCAGTCCGCAGGAATTCGCGGCGCGAGACGTCCGCGGGGGAATCACAATCGCGGCAGATGCGGATGGGCGTCATGGTCAAAGCCTCCTTGGTATGTGCGTTTGGGAAGCGTGTCGGGTGGGGTGGGTTTGCATATTAAACCCGATGATCAGGCGCGGTGCAAACTTTTGCGATTCTTGGCAGTCGCAGGCTGGTGGGATCTGCGTTGGCAGCGGGCACAGAAAAACGTTGCCCGCTGGGCCTGCACAATCCTGACAATTTCCACTTTGCCGCAACTCGGACAGACCTCGCCGGCACGGTCGTAGACGCGATGATGGTTCTGGTAACCGCCCTGCTCGTTCAGCGCGTTGCGGTAGGTTCCGTCCGACAGCGTGGAGCCCTCGTAGCGAATCGCGGTCTCGAGGACCTCGATCATGGCCGCATGCACGCGCTGCCATTCGGCCGGCCGCAGCAAGTCGCAGCGTTTCTGTGGATGAACGCCCGCCATGTGCAAGAGTTCGCTCGCGTACAGGTTGCCCACTCCGGCGAGTGCGCGTTGGTCTAGTAGTGCCACTTTGATCTCGCGCCGGCTCTTGCGCAGGCAATCTCGCATCTGCTCGGCCGAGAGGGACAAGGCGTCCGGCCCCAGCTTCGCCAAACCGTATAACGTTTCGAACTCCGTGGGCGATACCAGGCGCACCAGCCCCAACCCGCGGCGATCCCAGAACAGCAGTTCGCGGTGTGCTCCGCCTGAAAGCGTGACTTGTAGGCGCAAATGCTCGCTGGTGGGCGGCGCAGCCAACAGCACCAGTCCGGTCATCCGGGGCTCAAAGATGATCGCGTCCCCCGAGTCGACGCGCACAACGACACGCTTGCCCACGCGATCGACGGAAGTGATCGTGCGTCCCTTTACCCGCCGCCGCAGGACATCGATACGTGGTTGAATCAGGATCGGCCGCTTGGCACAGGGGGGCCGGCGGACGTCCTTGATGGTGCTGCCCACAATCGGCAGCATGCCCCGCCGCATCGTTTCCACCTCGGGCAGCTCAGGCACGCTCTTCTCCTGATGTAATCAGGCCCCGTTTTGCGTCATACGCGGGCGTGATTGCCTGACGATCGATTCGCGCGGCGAGCTCGATGTCCGCCGCCATGCCGATCTCGATCAGATTTCGACCGCCACGGCTCTCACGCATCACTTCTGTCAATCGAGCTGCGAGGTCCACTGCCGATCGATCGGCCGCGACTTCCAACCAGGCATCCCTGGCAAGCAAAGCCTGATCGTTGAGCAAATCTTCTGGCAGATTAAGTCCGGCAACGATCGCTCCCGCCATCAGGACGTCTTCGCGCGTGATGATCCCATCGGTCCCTGCGCAGATGATGTTGATCGTTTGGGTGCTGGCCACCTTGCACAGATTTTCTGTCACGGCCGAAAGATTGATAAACGCCGCGACCAGAATCTCTCTGGCCGCGCGGCAGTGGACGAGCGCCTTGGTGCCGTTGGTCGTCGTCAGCACGACGGCGCGGCCGCTCACGCGTGTATTCGTATACTCGGCTGGTGAATTGCCCAGGTCAAACCCGGCAATCGGCCGCCCGCCGCGCTCCCCGCCCAGGACCGCCGCGTCCGGCCCGAACTCTGCATGTCGCGTTCGCGCGTCTTCAATCGTCAAGCAGGGCGCGACGCTTGCAGCTCCCGCGGCCAACGCTTCGATGATCGTCGTGGTGGCTCGCAGAACATCGATGACCACGCAGCAGCTTCCGGCGACCGCTTCGGCGCGGACCAGTTCCGGCAGGAAGTAAACGTGAATCGATGGCATGGCGGACAGTCCGGTCCAGTTTGACGCAACAATGCTCATGATAGCGGACCGGCTTCCTCGGTCGCGAGGGGGCCGCCTGCCTCGTGTCGTATCTCGCGCTGATCCATTTCCATGTCGCCGTTACAATATGCCGCATGGCATGCCAAGGCTTGGCCGATTATCTGGAAGTGCTCTCGTCAGGCGGCGATCTCGCGCGAGTCACCGTTCCCGTCGACGCCGATCTGGAACTTGCCGAAATCACCCGTCGCGTGGCAAACTCGGGCGGACCCGCCCTGCTCTTTGAAAAGGTCGGGTCCGGATCGTTTGCCGTGGCCACGAACCTGTTGGGCACGACCAGGCGGGCCTGCGCGGCTCTCGGCATCGCTGGGCTCGACGAATTGCCCGACCGCCTCGAAGCGGCCATCGCTGAGCATACGCCGCAAAACTGGTTCGATCGCTTGAAGCTTGCCGGCCCAGACTCCGGTCTCGAAAAGCTGCGACCGAAGCCCATCAAGCAAGCTCGCTGCCAGCAGGTCGTGCACTTGGGACGCGACGTCGAACTGGCCGCGTTCCCCTTCGTGCGTGCGGGGCAGCAGGAGACTGCACCGAGCGTCACGGCCGGACTGTGCGTCACCGAGTCGCTTCAGTCCCAGCAGCGTGGCGTCACACGTCTGCCGCTGGTCGTGCTCGACACCAATCGCCTCGTGGCACAGGATGACGGTAACTCGGCGTTTTCGAGGCACTTCCGCGAACATCAGGCGCGTGGCGAACGGATGCCGGCTGCGATCGTCCTGGGAGGTGATCCCGCGCTCTTGCCGCTGTCCGATTTGGCGTTTCCGCCGTCGGTCGACCTGTGGCATCTCGCTGGCATTTTGCGAGGGCGTCCTCTCGATGTCATCAAATGTCGCACGCATGAGCTTGTAGTCCCTGCGGACGCCGAACTGATCCTCGAAGGTTATCTTGATCCCGGCGCTGCCGATGAAATCGGGCCTGTGTTTCACATCGCCGCCATCACCCAGCGCACCAGGGCAATCCTGCCCGCGATTATTGACACCGGCACGCGTGGCGACCTGGCAAGTCTCGTGAAAGTTCGCGAGCGAGCATTGCTGCCGCAGCTCCGCGCGCTCAACCCGAACATTCGCGACTTTTGCCTGCCGGCAGTGGGCGGTCTGCATGCCTTCGCCGTGGTTTCGCTGGCCAGTGCGTCGGCCGGGCTCGTGCGCCAGGTTGCGGCGGCAGTCTGGGGAAGTGACGCCCTGAGGTTCACCCGCTTTCTCGCGATCGTCGACGCGGACGTTGACGTTCAGGACCCACCGCAGGTTCTGTCGGCCATTGGCGCCAACGTCGCGCCGGAGCGCGACGTGTTCATGTTCGATGGGCCGGCATACTCCGGCGACCTGGAGGTGGCCAGTGCCCAACTTTCCCGGCGAATCGGGATCGACGCCACCTCGAAGGGCGGCTTGCACGCGACTTCCAGAGCGGCCGCCGGCGAGGAAACGCTCCGCCTCGTGACCGCCCGCTGGGCCGAGTACGGCCTCTTGTAACCCGGCGGCCAGAAACCGGTCCCGATTACCGGTTTATAGCTGCCCTGGTTGTCGGTTATCATCCAGCAGGACGATATGGTGTTGGGCCCGCCGGAGACATCCTGCGGCCGATTCCCCGGGATACGAGCGGATTCATGGCGGTCGACAAATCGGAAGTCCGCGTGCGGGGCATGTTTGCCGAGATCGCACCGCGCTACGACTTCATGAATCATTTCCTGTCACTGGGGACCGACGTCTACTGGCGGTGGCGAACCGTTCGCAAAGTCCGGCCCCAGGGGCATGCGCCGATTCTCGATCTGTGCACGGGCACCGGCGATCTGGCTCTGGCCTTCCGGAAGGCTTCGACGAATGGAACCGCGGTTGTCGGTGCGGACTTCTGCCATCCCATGCTCGTTCTGGGGCACGACAAGGCCCGCCGGCGCGAAGTCAGCGGCGTGACGTTTGTCGAGGCCGACGCTCAGCGGTTGCCGTTTCCGGACGACATGTTCCAGATCGTGTCCGTAGCCTTCGGTTTGCGCAATGTCACCGACACCGACCAGGGCCTGCGCGAGATGCTGCGCGTCTGCCAGAGGGGCGGGCGGATCGCGGTGCTCGAGTTTTCGATGCCGACGCTTCAGCCGTTCCGCTTCGCCTACGGCTTTTACTTTCGCCACATCCTGCCGAAGATCGGGCAACTTCTGGCGCGCAACCAGCAGGAGGCCTACGACTACCTGCCGGCCAGCGTTGGCGAGTTCCCGCAGGGCGAAGCCTTGGCCGCGCGAATGCGAGCGGCCGGAGCCAGCCAGGTGAACTACTATCCGTTGACGCTCGGCGTGGCCACGCTCTATGTAGGCGTCAAATGAGCAGCTCCTCGGCAACCGCGCGCAAGCAGATCGTCGTGGCCGTGACCGGCGCGAGCGGCTCGGTCTACGCACTGCGGTTGCTGCAAACGCTGCTGGCCGCCGAGGCCGACGTCCACCTCTCGATCAGTCCCTCGGCCCGACTCGTATTCAAGCAGGAGCTGGGGATCGACATCGACCTGGCTTCATTTCAGCCGGAGCAGTTGCCGCTCAATCGCGACTTGCCTGCCTGGAAGAAGCTATCTCCTGCGATGACCGAAATTCTGTCGCGTCCGCCCGCCAACATCGTCCCAGCCGACGCACTCGTTTATCACCACCATGACAACCTGATGTCGTCGATCGCCAGCGGGTCGTTCCTGACAGCGGGCATGGTCATTTGCCCCTGCTCCGGCAGCACGCTGGGAGCGATCGTTCACGGCACGGGAGAAAACCTGATCCATCGGGCCGCCAGCGTGCATCTCAAGGAACGTCGCAAGCTGATTCTCGTTCCGCGCGAAACACCACTCTCGACGATCCAGCTCGAAAACATGCATCGCGCGGCCGAAGCCGGCGCCGTGATGCTGCCGGCGATGCCCGGCTTCTACCACGGAGTAAGTTCGATCGGTGACCTGGTCGATTTCGTCGTGGCCCGGATCCTTGATCAACTCGGCATCGAACACGCGCTCATGAAACGTTGGGGAACACTGTAGAACGTCATGTTTGCTCGCCTGCGGCACATTCTGGAGATGATCCGTTTCAGCCACACGCTGTTCGCGCTGCCGTTTGCGCTTTTGGCGGCGGTGATGGCCTGGAATGTGACCGACGAGCTCTCCGCGGCGCGCGTATCTCGCGAGCTGCTGGGCATCGTGCTCTGCATGGTCACGGCTCGGAGCGCGGCGATGGCTTTCAATCGCATTGCCGACTGGCGGTTCGATGCCGACAATCCGCGCACCAAAATGCGGCACATTCCGGCTGGCACGCTCTCGGTCGCGAGCGTCGTGGCATTCGCAGTCGCATGCTCGATTGGATTCGTCTTGGCGACCTTGATCTTCCTCCCCAATCGGCTGCCTCTCTACCTTTCCGTTCCGGTCCTGGCCTTCTTGATGGCGTACAGCCTGTCAAAGCGTTTTACCTCGGCAGCCCACTTCTGGCTGGGCGCAGCGTTGATGCTGGCGCCGATCTCGGCCTGGATCGCGATTCGCGGTGACGCCGTGCTGGCGGATCCCGCCGATCTACTGCCCGCCGTCGTGCTGGGCGCGGCGGTCATGTTGTGGGTGGCCGGGTTCGACATCATCTACGCTTGCCAGGACTACGCATACGATCGCGAAGTTGGCCTGCACAGCGTACCCACCCGGCTGGGCGTGGCGGGAGCCCTGAAGCTTGCCGCCGTTTGCCACCTGGGCATGGTCCTGCTGCTGGCGGCGCTGCCCTGGGTGTACCCGGAGCTGGGCTGGATTTATGGAGTGGGCATCGCCGCCGTGGCGGCTTTGCTGGCGTACGAGCACTGGCTTGTTCGGCCCGACGATTTAACCCGCGTCAATGTGGCGTTCTTTCAAGTGAATGCGGTTGTTAGTTTAGGACTGTTCGTGGTGGGCAGCCTGGACCTGTGGAGCCGCTAGCCGTCTGGCCCCCGCGACTGCTAAACTTCGGAAGCAATTCAACGTTCTTCTTGGGATCTTGAAAGCCATGATTCGAGCCTCGGAACCGACTCTCGAGACCATTCGCCAAAAAGTCGAAGCTGGCGAGCGTCTGTCCTTCGACGAAGGCCTTTATCTCTATCGCCCCGACGTGTCGCTGCCCGAAGTGGGCGAGCTGGCAAACCTGGTGCGCGAGCGGAAGAACGGCAATCGCACTTACTACAACATCAACACGCACCTGAACCCCACGAACGTTTGCGTTTATCGCTGTATTTTCTGCGCGTTCCGCTCGGACCTCCGCGATCCCAAGGGCTACCTGATGAGCGACGAGCAGATTCTGGCTCGCGGTCAGGAAGCGGTTGATTGCGGCGCTACCGAGATGCACATCGTCGGCGGACTGCATCACCAAATGAAGTACGACTGGTACCGCAACCTGGTGGCGCTCCTGCACAAGGCCTATCCGCGTCTGCACCTTAAGGCCTGGACCGGCGTGGAGCTCGATTGGTTCTGCCGGCAGACGGGATGGTCGATTCGCGAAGTGCTCGAAGATCTGATCGCAGCCGGCTTGGGAAGTCTTCCCGGCGGCGGCGCCGAAATCTTCCATCCCGAAGTGCGCGACAAGATCTGCGAGCACAAGGCCGACGCCGGCCGCTGGATCGACATTCACCGTACGGCTCATCAGCTCGGCCTGCGCAGCAACGCCACGATGCTTTACGGGCACATTGAGAACGCCTTCCACCGGGTCGACCATTTGATTCGCTTGCGCGAGCTCCAGGACGAGACTGGCGGCTTCCAGACGTTTATTCCGCTGGCCTTTCATCCTGAGAACACCGGCTTGGCCCAGATCAAAAAGCCCTCGGGGCTGATGGACCTTCGCACGATGGCGGTCAGCCGGCTGATGCTCGACAACTTCGATCACATCAAGGCTTATTGGATCATGCTTGGTATTGGCACAGCGCAAACCGCCCTGGCGTATGGTGCGGATGATCTCGACGGCACGGTCCGCCACGAACTCATCTATCACGACGCGGGCGCCACGACTCCCGAGGCCTTGAGCGTTGAGGACATCCGCCGCCTGATCGAGGAAGCCGGCCGGGAACCCGTCGAACGCGACACGCTCTATCACCGCGTGGTCCGCGACGGCAGCCACTGGGAAACGGCCGAGGCGTTGGCCACGGGCTAACGTCGCGCGCCGGTCACTCGATATCCGAAGGAGATCGAAGCTGTTACGCCGAACTCGCCCTGTAAACGTGCCTGTAGGCGTCCGCGCAACGCAAAGCCCGTTTCAAGTTACGTTCAGAAGGAAGCAGAAGCGTGCGGTGTGACGCAACTTGTGGCAGCATGGTTCGTTCGGCAGATTAATCTGTCAGACTATTCAACAGAAAATCTCGATGGCGGTCTTGCGTTCGGTCGAATCGCAAATATTTCGCGCTGCCAGAGTGAACCCGAACTGCGCATGAAAAAGCCCGCCCGACCTACTGCCCCTGTTAGGTCGAACGGGCGAGGAAGCCGCTTTGCTGTATGAGGTTAGCGACTGCTTACTCAGACAATCGGCGAAAAAATCGCGGGCGAGAAATGAATGGGTGCAAATTGCTCGGAAATGGCTACATAGAGGGGGAGCCCCACTACTCCCACAGCGAACGGCGCCCAAACTCACGCAACTGCTACCCGACATCCCCTAGTTCAAGCGTGTCGCCGTAGCGGATCAAGACCATCCGCCGAAGCTGTCTGAGCTCGGGCTGGGAAAGCTGGGGGTTCTGTTGGATCAAGGGTACCGCGTCCGCTCGTGCCTGCTCAACCACGGCCGCGTCGCGCAGCAAGTCGGCAACTCGCAGCGGCGGCAACCCGTGTTGCCTGGTTCCGAGCATGTCGCCCGGGCCGCGCAGCGAAAAGTCGATCTCGGCCAGCTTGAAGCCGTCCTCGTTGTCGACCAGGGCCTGCAAGCGATCTGCCGCCTCTTGCGTTGACGAGCCCGCGAACAACGTGCAGTAGCCGGGATAGCTGCCCCGGCTCACGCGCCCGCGCAGTTGATGGAGTTGTGCCAGTCCGAAACGTTCGGCGTTTTCGATGGTCATCAACGTGGCATTCGGCACATCGATCCCCACTTCGACGACTGATGTGGCGACCAGCACCTGAATGTCCCCGCGACGGAAGGCCTCCAGCGCGGCCTGCTTGTCGTGGCTCGACATCCGGCCATGGACCAGTCCGATGCGGAACGCCTCGAGCTCGCCATTAGCCAGTGCTTCGTAGGCGGCGTCCAAACTCATCGGAGGTGCTGCCGACCCGTCGTTCGCCTGTTCGGCAAAGTCGGGCTGTTCGAGCTCTTCTTCGGCTTCCTCGATCGGCGTGGCTGTCTTCCGCTCGGCCACCAGCGGCACGATCACGTAGCCCTGCCGCCCCTCGCGCAGCTTCTTGCGGAAGAACTCCCACCACTGCTCTCGCTGCTCTGGCGCTGGCGCGTAAGTGTGCACGGCCTGTCGTCCCGGTGGGCGATCGCCCAGCGTCGTCACGTCCAGATCGCCGAACAGCGTCAGTGCGATCGTTCGTGGGATGGGAGTCGCCGTCATCACCAGGTAGTGCGGCTGCGGACCGGCGTATTTCAGTCTCGCTCTTTGGCGAACCCCGAACTTATGCTGCTCATCGATAATCACCAGCGCCAGCTTGTGGAACTCGATCTCCGATGAGATCACGGCCTGCGTCCCCACCACGATCTGCGTTTCACCCGAGGCGATACCCGCGAGCGCCGCATGCCGTTCCTTGGCGGTCTGGCCACCGGCCAGCCAGCCGATGCGAGTTTGGCTTCCGGCCAGCAGCCGCTCAAGCGTGGCGACGTGCTGCCGGGCGAGCACTTCGGTGGGCGCCATCAGCACCACCTGCCCCCCGTGCGCCACAGTCACCAACATTGCATACACGGCCACGATCGTCTTGCCGCTGCCGACGTCCCCTTGCAGCAGTCGGTTCATGGGCAGGCTCTGGGCCATGTCGGCCGAAATCTCGCGGATCGACTGGTTCTGGCCAGGCGTCAGCTCGAAGGGGAGCAATCTTCGAATCCGGGCATCGATCTTCGCCGTCGCTTCCAGCGGATAGGCCGCCACGCCGCCGCGCACCTGGGCACGCTTCAGGGCCAACGCCAACTGCAGGACGAACAACTCCTGATAGATCAGCCTGTGCCGGGCCCGTTCCAGCTCCTCTTGGCTGGCGGGAAAGTGCATCCGCGGTAGCGCCTCGCGCAGCGGCAACAGCCCATGTTCGTGCAAGTAAGGCTCGGGAAACACTTCGTCCAACTGGTCGAGGCAGGCCTCCAGAGCCGCTCGAACCAGGGTTCGCAGCCGGTGCTGGTTCAGCCCCTCGGTAAGCGGATAAACGGGCAATAGTTCGCCGCGCGCCTCGTCTCCCTCGGCCTCAACGTGTTTCACCAGCGGATGCGACATTTCCCACCGCATTCCGCGCAGCTTGGGCTTTCCGGAAACGAGGACGGTTTGGCCCGCTCGGAACTTCTCGCGCAGAAACGGCTGGTTGAACCATACGGCTCGCACGTGATGGTTCCCCTGCCGGACCAGCACCGCGACGATCGAGCCGCCGCTTCCGGTGCGCGAGGAGTCCACTTCTTCGACCGTGCCCAATACGCTCACGGCCTTGCCTTCTTCGAACTCGGCAATTGCCTGCAATTCGGTAAGGTCTTGATAGTCGCGCGGAAAGTGGAAGAGCAGGTCGCGAACCGTGCGAATGCCAAGCTTCTCGAGCAGTTCCGCGCGCGCAGTGCCGCACCCTTTCAGGTACTGCACAGGCGTCATGAGCTGCAGCGGTTGGTCGGCTTGCGGCGGCATGCCGATATTCTAGTGCGATGGGGGAACACTGAGAAAGTCGCTGGACTTTCAAACTCGGGGCTAGTCGGCTAGTCCGTCGTCATCCGGCCCTAGTGGCAATTCCGGCAGCAAGATCCCAAGATTGGCATCCAGGAGTTTCCACTCCGCAATTATTGGCGCGAAACTCTCTGGCTCATCGGTCACTTGATGGAATTCCGCTGACATGTGGACCCGCTGCCAACCAGAAACATCCGCCAGAAAAACTTCGAGTCGCGCGTCTGCGAAGCGGTCCAGATTTTCAATCGCATCGGCATATTGCCAATGCAACTGGCGAAGTAACAGGTCGAGCGAGCTCGGAATCTCTGCCCACTCCAACGGCTCAACATAGATGCGTGCAATCGATTTCAGAAGCGTATCGATGATCTGCTGGGCGGATTTCATGTCGCGAGTTCCGAGGAGCGGTTCACTCCCACTTTATCGCAAATGAGTCGAATGGTGCACACATCCGATGCTTACTTCCGCCCTAAGAACTGCTGATACGCCGCCACGGCCAGCACATCGCAGCGATCGTTCTCGGGATGGCCGCTATGCCCTGCCACGCGGATGTAGGTCAGCTTATGCTCGCGGATCAGCTCGTCGAGCCGCCGCCAGAGATCCTCGTTCTTGACCTCTTTCCAGGACGTTCCCTCGCGACGCCGCCAGCCGTTGGCTTTCCACTTGGGCATCCATTCCGAAAGTCCCTTGCCGACGTACACGCTGTCGGTCATCAGCTTCACCTGCGAGGGCTTCTTCAGCACTTCCAGCCCCCGGACCACGGCCGTCAACTCCATCCGATTGTTCGTCGTCTCGCGCTCGCCGCCCGAGGATTCCATCTCCTTGCCGGTCGCCGGATGACGCAGGATGAAGGCCCAACCGCCCGGGCCGGGATTTCCGCTGCACCCGCCATCGGTGTACAACTCAACTTCAGGAAGTGAATTCGCAGGAGGCATGGACGCCTATCGTAGCGAAATGCGAGCGAGGCGAAAGGCGGGTTGTCGCGAGCCGTGTGCTACGACGTTTGCGCCGGCGCTTCCAGCCGGATCGGTTCGCGACGCGCCTTGTTCGAGTCTTCCACGCCCGGCGCCGGCAGCGCATCCGACCGCGGGACATCGCCGCGCGTCCAGGGGAGCCGCACGGTAAAGACGCTCCCCTTGCCGAGCTCACTCTCCAGTGAAATCTCGCCGCCCAGCAGCTTGCACAATTCTTTGACGATCGAGAGCCCCAGCCCCGTGCCGGAGTACTCGCGCGTCATGGCGTCGCCCCCCTTGAGCACCGACTTGCCCTGGCGGAATTTCTCGAAGATGGCGACCTGGTCTTCCTCGGCGATGCCCACGCCCGTGTCCGCCACCATCATCACCAGGTACGCGCCCGTGCCCCGGCGAACGCTCACGACGATCCGCCCCCCCTCGGGCGTAAACTTGATCGCGTTCGAAAGCAGATTGTTCAGGATCTGCTGCACCTTGGCCTGGTCCTGGAACATCTCCGGCAGATTCGGCTCGACTTCCATTTCCAGGTCGATATTCTTCCGCTCGGTCAACGGCCGAGCCATGTCGCACTGGGCCGTGATCACCGGCTCGACGCGGAAATCCGACAGCCGGACCTCCATTCGGCCGCTTTCGATCTTTGCCAGATCGAGAATGTCGTTGATCATCTCGAGCAGCACTTTGCCCGAGGTCTGGATGTTCCGCACGTAGCGTTTCTGCTTCTCGTCGAGCGAGGCGATCGATTCCAGCACATCGCTAAAACCGATGATGGCGTTCAGCGGGGTCCGCAGCTCATGGCTCATTGTGGCCAGAAAGTCGCTCTTCAGGCGGTTCATCTCATAGAGCCGCATGTTCGCCTGCGCGAGCTCATCCACCTTCACATTCAGGTTGTTATTGACGTCCTTCAGCTCCTCGGCATTCGAAGCAAGTTGCCTGAGCATTCGGTTGAACGCAGTGGCCAGTCGCTCAAACTCGTCGCCGGTGTGCAGGTCGGCGCGCAGCGAGATATCCCCCTGGCTGATCCGATCGCTGACGTCGCGCAGGTGACCCAGCGGCTTGACGATGATGTAACGCACGATCAGGTAGCTCGCCATCACGGCCAGGAATGCGGTGATGATGGCCGTCCCCAACAGAATCGCGTTGTTCCAGGTGAGCGCGGTCTGCGTCTGCTTGTCGGGCATTCGCAGCTTGAGAACCGAAACCAGGTCGCCGACGTTTTGCGAGGCGAGGTTTGCCACCCCGATGTTCATGCTTTCGTGGCACGTAACGCACCGCTGATTCGTGAAGCGGATCGGCTTATAGAACAAGTACTCGGGATTTTCGCCCCCCACGCGCGCATCCGCATACTCCGCATCAAGATCACTCTCGGGCCCCGAGTGAGAACCCAGGTTGAACTTGCGAATGACGGCCATGTCGCTTTCGCTGGGTGCGTTGGGACCCTCGTTGACCAATCGCAAGAACTGCCAGTCGTAATCCCGTCCCTTCAGGCCGTCCTTCAGATCCGCAATCAGCTCCTTCTCCTGCTCGTCCTGCGACCAGGACGCGGTGTGGTGAATCGCCAGGATCGAGACCACGAGGCTCTTGGCGCTTTCGGTGCTCGAGTCGTACACCAGCTTTTCGGTGCTGCGGCCGTACCACCAGAAGCTGCCCGCAATCAGGATCAAAAGCGATGCGCCGAACAGCAGCAGGAACTTTCGTTCCAGACTGGTCTCGCCGAGGACGCGCTTTAACGTGCGATAAGACATGCCGGCTGCACGTGTGGGAGCGGGATCAAAACACTTTCCCTGATTCCTCTAGTTTACGGCACCCGCGCGCGAAACTCCAAGAGGAATGTCCCCGAACCGCAGTCCGCTTACGTCTCGGACACCGCCGCGTGGGGCTCAGCTGTCCGCAATTGGCCGGCCGGCTCTTCGTGCTGCGTGACGATAAAGCCCAGATCTTCGATCATCCGGTAATCTGCTTCCGGGGCCTGACCCCGGGTGGTGAGGTAGTCGCCCACGAACACCGAGTTCGCGGCATACAGCCCCAGCGGCTGGAGACTCCGCAGATGGATCTCGCGGCCGCCGGCAATTCGAATCTCGGAGTTCGGATTTGCAAAGCGAAACATCGCCAGCACCTTGAGGCAATATCGCGGATTGAGCTTCCCTTCGCCTGAGAGTGGCGTGCCCTGGATCGGATTGAGGAAGTTCACGGGAATGGATTCCACGCCCAGGTCGCGCAGGGCGAACGCCATCTGTACGACGTCCGTCTGCGTCTCACCCATGCCCACGATACCGCCGGAACAGAGTTCCATGCCTGCGCTGCGCACCGCCTTGAGCGTGTCCAGACGGTCCTGAAATGTATGCGTCGAGCAAATCTCGCTGTAGAAGTTGTCGCTCGTGTTCAGGTTGTGATTCACCTTGTCCACGCCGCAGGCCTTCAGCCGGTCGGCCTGTTCCGGAGTGAGCAGCCCCAGGCACGCGCAGATATTCAGGTCGTACTTCGCCTTGATCTGCGGCACGATCGTTGTGATCGCGTTCATCTCGCGCTCCGACGGTCCACGAGCCGAGATCACGATGCAGTAAGTACCGGCATTTCGTTCCGCAGCGACGCGGGCGCCGTCCAGCAACTTCTGGGCGTTGAGCAGGTTGTATTTGGGAATTTCGGCGTCGCTGACCTTCGACTGCGAACAGTAACCGCAATCCTCGGGGCATAGCCCGCTCTTGGCGTTCATCAGGAAGTAAAGCTGCACGGTGTTGCCGAACGCGCGGCGGCGAAGCACGTAGGCGGCCGACATCAGGTCCAACAACTCGTCATCGGGCGAGGCGAGAATCTCAAGAGCTTCGGCCTCCGTGAGAGAGTGACCACCCAGCACGCGATCTGCCAGTTGACGCCAGCGCGAAGCCGCATCTTGCGAACATGAACCGCTTTGCGCGTGATTGATCATGGATGCACCTAATGAGCCTGACATGGACATTTCCTGGTGACATAAGTATCGTGACAGAGGAGCCTTACGCAAGGGGGAGTCGCTTTGAGCAACCTGTCAGCCGCAATCGAACGACCCGCAATGAGCCGCCAGCACCTGGTGCGTGTGGGCGCCCTCGGAGCTGTCGGATCGTTCACTTCCGTGGATGCGGTACTCTATCCCCGGGCGTCACGGGTCGTGGTTCGCACGGGCCGCGGTCTGGAGGTCGGCGAGGTGCTTGCTGGTCCGGATACCGAAACGCACCTCGATTCCGACGGCTCCATACTCCGAGGTATCACGGTCGAAGACCACCTGCTCCTGGCCCGGCTCGAGCGCAATCGGGCCGAGGCCTACGAGGCCTGTGCCAGCCGCCTGGCGGAACTCAATCTGTCCGTCGCCTTGATGGATGTCGAACAACTGTTCGACGCGCGGACGCTCGTGTTCTATTTCTTGGGCGAGATGACGCCGGAAGTTGCAGCCGTCACGGCCGAACTGGCCGAACTCTACGAGTCTCGCGTTCAAATCCAAAAATTCGTCGACGCTGTGAATGAAGGCTGCGGACCCGGCTGTGGAACCGACGCGGCGGCAGGCTGCAAGACCTGCGTCGCCGGTTGTGCGATTTCAGCGGCGTGCAGCCACAAGCACTGAGCAGCTACCGTGCGTCGAGATGCACCATCGTGGCACTCCGGTCGCGGTTCGTGACGATCACGACTCGACGGCCGTCCGGCAGCGCGTAGCCCGACTGCAGATTGAACTGGTCCGAGATCCCCCGCTCGTTGACCGCATGAATCGCCGGGGATATTTCGCCCCAGTCGCCGCTTTGGTGACGCTGCATGAGCGCATCGAGCGTGGTGCCATTCTCGGCGATCGCCGTCGCCGCCGTCGGCGTGACGAAGAGTTCGCCGACCTCAAACTTGATGGTCCGCAAGTGCATCGAGATGTCCGTTCCTTACGCCAGCGGGGGACTCGCTTGCCCACGAGCCCCGGCGAATCTCATCAGGACGGTCGTTCTACCGGGGCTAGCCTCTTTCATGTCCCCGGTACCCCAAAAAACGCTCCGCCATTGTCACCGGGAAGACCGGTTTTTGCAAATCTGCCCCCGGGCGGGAGTTTTCCCGCAGCGGCGGGTGTGGTAATACCAGCATTCCATGAACCTGCCAGCTACCATCGCCGACGCAGCTTCCGCCATGCGCCGGGGCCTGATTACCCCCCTGCAACTGGTGCAAGCGTGTCTCGGGCAGATCGATCGCTACGAATCCACCGTCCAGGCCTGGGTCAGCGTCGACCGCGAGGGTGCGCTGCAAGCTGCCGAAACGGCGACACAGGAACTCGCCGCAGGTCGCCCACTGTCGCACTTGCACGGGATTCCGCTCGGCATCAAGGACATCGTTGACGTCGCGGGCTGGCCAACCAGGTCCGGCGCGAGTATCACCAGCGACACACCGGCCCAGCGGCACGCCAGCGTTGTCGAGCGGCTCAATGCCGCCGGCGCGATCATCCTCGGTAAGACCGTGACTACCGAGTTTGCCTGCTTCGATCCGCCGCCGACCCAAAACCCGTGGAACCCCCGGCACACGCCGGGGGGCTCATCCAGCGGCTCCGCCGCGGCGCTCGCCACGGGCATGTGTCTCGGCGCGATCGGCTCGCAAACGGGCGGCTCGATCAATCGCCCGGCCAGCTATTGCGGCGTCGCGGGACTCAAACCCACGTTCGGGCGCGTGAGTCGCGCGGGTGTGATGCCAGTCAGCTTCCACCTCGATCACGTGGGGCCGATGGCGCGCACGGTCACCGACTGCGGCCTGCTGCTCGCCGCCATCGCGGGACACGACCCTGCCGATCCGGCCAGCAGCGTTCGACCTGGCATTGAACTGCCGGATGAGCAAGCGAGCTGGACGCCCGATCATCCGCCGCGTCTGGGCATCGTGCGTAACTACTTTTTCGACTCGGCCGATGCGGAACTTGCCGAGCTGGTCGAGAGCGCCGTGGCGCTGCTTATCGAGCAGGGCGCACGGATCATCGATTCGCCGCTGCCCGATCACTTCGCCGACGTACACACGATGCACCGCCGAATCATGGCGGCCGAGACGTTCGACGTTCATCGCCGACAATTCGCCGCGCCGCGCGACGGATACGGGCCCAAGATGCAGGAATTTCTGACCGAAGGTGCGGCCGTCACGCTGCCACAATACCAGGAAGCCCTGCGGCACCGCGTGGCGTTTCGTAACGCGATGCAGCGGCTGCTTGCGGATGTCGACGCGATCGTACTGCCGGCCACCCCTGCTCCGCCGCCCGAAACCACCACCACCGGCGATGCCCGGTTCAATTCCCCCTGGAGCCACGCGGGCGTTCCCAGTATGTCGTTCCCCTGCGGCGTGACGCGTGATGGCCTGCCGGTTGCCATGCAATTGGTCGGTGAAGCCTGGAGTGAAGAATGGCTGTTGCCGGCAGCCGAATGGTGCGAAAAGCGGCTGGCGTTCAAAGCCCAGCCGCCACTACTCGCCCAGTAACTGCTACTCGCCGAAGGAACCGAGCGACGCCAGGAACTCGCTCATCTCGCCGGCCGCGTGCGAGTTGCCGCTGGCCCGCGCATGTTCGATCCCGTCGCGTAATGCGGTTCGTGCTTCGGCGACGCGCGAGAGCCGCGCAAGCTGCTGTGCGGCCATGAAAAATGCCGGAACGTAAGGCGCTTCGTCGCGCATCAGGCCGCTGAACTGCTCAAGACTGCGCTCATGATCCCCTTCCTTGTCCAGTTCCATCGCCAGACTATAGCGCAGGAACTGATCGGCCGGATCGGCGGCGAGCAAAGCTTCGATTTTTTCGCGGCGCGACATTGTTAGGCACTCGCCCCGATGTGATGCGCCGCTTCATAAGCCGAGATCTTGTCCTCGTTCGCCAGCGTCAGGCCGATGTCATCCAGGCCGTTCATCAGGCAGTGGCGACGGAACGGTTCAACCTCGAACGGAATCTTCAGCCCCTGGCTGTCGCTGAGGGTGCAGGTGTCCAGATCGACCGTTAGCCGGTAATCGCCCGACGCTGCTCGCTTGAACAGGTCGTCCACCGTTGCCTCATCGAGCCGAATCGGCAGCATCCCGTTCTTGAAGCAGTTGTTGTAGAAGATGTCGGCGAAGCTCGGCGCGATCAGCACTAGAAAGCCGTAGTCATTCAGTGCCCAGGGAGCGTGCTCGCGACTCGAGCCGCAGCCAAAGTTCCGCCGCGCGAGCAGAATGCTCGCTCCCTTCAGGTTCGGAGCATTGAGCTCGAACTCGGGATTCGGCGACCCGTCGTCCATGAACCGCCAGTCGAAGAACAGAAACTGGCCGAAGCCCGTCCGCTCGATGCGTTTCAGGAACTGCTTGGGAATGATCTGGTCCGTATCGACGTTGGCCCGATCCATGGGGGCCACGAGGCCGGTGTGTTTGACGAATGGTTCCATGTTGAGTCGCTTGGTGTTGGGAAGCGTGCAATGCCTAGCAGCGGGCGGTGCGTGCGTCGGTTACGACTTGTAGTCCCACTCGCGAATGTCGACAAAATGGCCCGCGATTGCCGCGGCGGCAGCCATCTCCGGTGAGACCAGGTGCGTCCGGCCTCCCTTGCCCTGGCGGCCTTCGAAGTTGCGGTTGCTCGTCGAGGCACAGCGCTCGCCCGGCTCCAGCTTGTCCGGATTCATCGCCAGGCACATGCTGCAGCCGGCCTCACGCCAGTCGAAGCCCGCTTCTTTGAAGATCTTGTCCAGACCCTCGGCCTCGGCTTGCAGCTTGACCTGCCCGCTGCCGGGCACCACCATCGCCCCGACGTGGCCAGAGACTTTGTGCCCCTTGGCCACCGCGGCGGCCGCCCGCAGATCTTCGATCCGCGAGTTGGTGCACGAGCCAATGAACACGCGATCGAGCTTCAGGTCGGTAATCGGCTGGCCGGCTTCGATCCCCATGTATGCCAGGGCGTTAGCGATCGTTTTGCGTTCGGTGTCGTCGCTGGCCGCATTGGGATTCGGCACCGTGCTGGTCACCGGAGCCACCTGGCCGGGATTCGTGCCCCAGGTAACCTGTGGGGCGATGTCGGCCGCCTTGAACACCAGCGACTTGTCGTACGTTGCGCCGGGATCGGTCGGCAGGTTCTTCCATTTTGCCACTGCGGCGTCGAAATCCACTGGCGAGTACTTGCGGCCGCGAAGGTAGTCGAACGTGGTCTCGTCCGGAGCGATCATCCCGGCCCGAGCACCGGCCTCGATGCTCATGTTGCAGACGGTCATCCGCTCTTCCATCGAGAGGGCGCGGATGGCGCTACCCGTGTATTCGATGACGTAGCCGGTGCCGCCGTCGGTCGTGATCTCGCCGATCAGATACAGAATCAGGTCCTTCGCCGTCACGCCGCGTGGCCGCGTGCCGTCGACGCGCAGTTCCATCGTCTTGGCGCGAGATTGCAGCAGCGTCTGCGTGGCCAGCACGTGCTCGACTTCGCTCGTGCCAATGCCAAACGCCAGCGCGCCGAACGCGCCATGCGTGGCCGTGTGGCTATCGCCGCAGACGATCGTCATGCCTGGCCGGGTATAGCCCAGCTCTGGACCAATGACGTGCACGACGCCTTGGTTCGGGTCGTCCAGGTCGTACAGCCGAATGCCGAATTCCCGGCAGTTGTTCCGCAAGGTGTCGATTTGCTGCTTGGAGATCGGGTCGAGAATCGGCAGGCTGCGGTCGGTGGTCGGCACGTTGTGATCGGCCGTGGCCACGGTCAGCTCTGGACGACGGACGCGCCGCTTGGCCAGGCGCAGACCCTCGAACGCCTGGGCGCTGGTCACCTCGTGCACCAGTTGCAGGTCGATGTACAGGATCGTCTGCTTGCCCTCTTCGGACAGCACGACATGCTCGTCCCAAATCTTGGCAAACATCGTTCGCGGTGTGGACGTGATCATCGAGAAAACTACGCTCCAAATTCAAGGCGGCGGCGCTACGGGAGAAACCTTCAGAATACCCTATTATACGCCGCACCTGCTAGGGCCGGAGGGGCTCTCAGACGTGTGGCCGACTGTGTGAAAAACCGGCGGCGGCCGCCCGGGACAGGCGGACTACCAGACAAGCGGACGACTCGGCGAGTTCGCCCTTTAGATCGCGCTGGCGGCCAAGGCTTCGGCTTCGTGGTGGGACTCGCCGTTAGCCTTCCACCAGTTGGCGGCGTCCTGGCTGGACCAGCCACCATACTGCCCGCACTCACCCAGCGCCTCGCGCAAGGCCGCGGCCGAGCCGTAACGCTCGGCCGGATTCTTCGCCAAACAGCGCAAGATCACCTGCTCAATGTCCAACGGCAGATCGGCCCGCAGCCGCGACGGTGGAACCACCGCGTCGTGCGCGTGCGAGAGGATGATCTTGATCGCCCGGTCGCCTTCGAACGGGGGACGTCCCGTCAGCATGAAATACGCCACGGCACCCAACGAATAGATATCCGAGCGTTCATCGGGCTCGCTATCGCCCAGGGCTTGTTCAGGCGCCATGTACAACGGCGAACCGGTGATCGACCCTTCCTGCGTCAGGTGGACCGGCTGATTGTCCGTCGAGATCGGCTTCGCCAGTCCAAAGTCCAGCAGCTTGGCCACGTCGTAATAGCCGCCGCGCTGGGCTGAATAAAGATTGCCTGGCTTCAGGTCGCGGTGAATCAGCCCCCGGCCGTGTGCTTCGGAAAGTGCATCGCAGGTTTGCATCAAGAGGTGGATCGCGCGCGACGGCGGCAGCGGGCCATGCTTTTCCACCAGGTCCGCCAGACTCATCCCCGGCAGGTACTCCATCACGTAGTAAAACGTGCCGTCTTCGGTGCGCCCGTAGTCGAAGACTTCGATCGTGTTCCAGTGCGAGAGCTTGGCCGTGGCGCGCACCTCGCGCTCGAAACGCGCGAGCGCCTGCTTGTCCGCAGCTTTGCCGGGCCGGATCAACTTGATCGCCACGGGGCGCTTCATGAGCTGATGCTCCGCAAGGTACACGTCCCCCATGCCGCCCGAGCCAATCAGGCTGACCAGCCGATACTGTCCCAATTGCTTGGCTTCGAAAGCTTCCTCGCGCAATGAGTTGATCACGTGCGTGCCATAGGTCGCGGCCAGGAACGAAACGCCCATGATGACGAACGTTTCGAACAGGAACATCCGGTGCTCCATCAGAATCCGGGCGTACGTCGGGTCGGTCCACCACAAATAGGCGGAGAGCGACAACGGCAGCGCGCACATGATGCCGATGAACACCGCGGCCCGGCGCCAGGTGTTCGGAATGAACATCGCATAGATGAAGATCGTGCCGACCCAGGCGGCCAGATCGTTGAACATCAACCCCTGTTGGGCCAGATAACGCGACGTCCAGAACTGCTGGTAGGCAAAGTAGGCGACCGGCAGGGCGAACACCGCCAGTTCATAGATCCGCAGAATCGTCAGCGACAGAGCACATTTCCGGCACAGCGACACAAAGGCATATGCCAGTGTGCCCGTGACCAGGAAGTGAAACACGAAGTCGCCCCGGGGGCTGATTCCGCTATTGATCAACCGCCAGATGAGAAAAGATCCAAAGGCCAGTCCCATCAGCCCAGCCGCCGCCCGCAGGCGATTGCGCAGCAGCGAAGCCGTCTCGGTTGTGATCTGGGGACTGCTTCCCTCGACGAATTCGACGGCGTGCGGCACGGGAGTGGGCGAAATGGATAAATCGCCGACGCGGGCGTCGAGGGTTATGTCCGTCGATGATGGGGAAACGGTCGGCACTATCGCCTCCCGCTGCGGTTCTGGCGGGGAAAACTCTGGACTATACGTAGCATCATCATATCTGGTTCGTGCCGCCCGGGCGAGGTCAGTGGGGCGGCTTAGCACGGCCGTTAGCGGGGTCGGAACCCTTCCGCGACCAGCATTGAATTTACAGGTACTTCGCCCGCATTGAAAAAATCTTGCGCTCAGCGCTAAAAATCAGCTCCCCAAATGAGACCACCCAAACCAGACACGTCGCCCCCGCCTCTGGTTCTCACCCCGCGGAGAATTTCGCATGGCTGGCGAACGCTGGGCGGTCAGGCAGCTCGGCGTCGATTGCTACCTGCGAGCTGGCGAATTTGCTCGGCTGCAACCGGCTGCAAGGTCAACTGCCCGCTCGAATCCAAGACTTGCCGCAACACCAGCGAGCCCGCGTGCATCATTCGCGGGAAATAGAACCACGCCGCCGCCAGGGCCGCGTCGTCGCTGGCTGCCGAAATCAGGATCAGGTCCGTTTCCGGGAGCGCGTTTGCCGAGCGAGCCAAGGCTCCGGCCGGGTCTCCTGGAATCAGTTGTGGCGTGACGCCCGCGGCTTTGAGTTGCTTGTGGACTTCCTTCAGCGACAGCTTGGGGAGCGATTTCTCGCGAGCCTCGAACAGGTCGACTGCGGAATAGCGCAGCGTCTCCCCCACGGTCAATCGCTGGGCGAAGTCCAGCATCCGCAGCGTCCGCTGCGTCGAGACGAGGCCAATTTCCAGAATCTTCCGAGGCTGGTGCTTCTTGATCGCTTTGTAGAGCGACCGATCGCAAACCGGCTTGGAAAAATAGGAAAGATAGAGGTATCTTGCAGTGGTGGCGAGACGCAACGTTCACCCTCCCTGGTGATCTTTGCGCTGTGATGGTGGGACTAACTGCCAATAGTTTTCGGTTGACCCATAGGCTGAAATAGAGCCGAAAGCCCTCCTGCCGTGCTAGTCGTGCGTCGGCCGAAATCGCCGCCGGCATGGGCCGCAAGGGTTGCCTAACTTATGCGCCGCAGCGGTCAGTCCGTGGCAAGGCCGCGAGGGAAGTATCGATGTCCAATCATGCGTCCGAAGTCATCCGCGGTGAGCGGTTCGAGTTTGGCGCAAACTGGCGCCGCTTTCTCGATTCGCTCACGCCCGAGCGCGTAGCCAAGGCCGAACGCTCCCTAAGCGAGATGCTCGGCTGGGAAGATCTTCGCGGCAAACGCTTTCTGGACGTCGGTTCCGGCAGCGGGCTGTTCAGCCTGGCGGCCTATCGGCTCGGTGCCCGGGTGCACTCGTTCGATTTTGATCCGCAGTCGGTCGCTTGCACCAGTTCGCTGCGTGGAAAGTTCTCGGCGAACGACGATCGTTGGCAAGTCGAAGTCGGCTCAGCCCTGGACGCTACTTTCCTGGGGAGGCTAGGATCGTTCGACGTCGTCTATGCCTGGGGCGTGCTGCATCACACAGGAGATATGTGGCGGGCACTTGCGAACATGGTTTCGCTGGTCGCTCCTGGCGGGCGACTGTTCCTGGCCATCTATAACCATCAACCGCTGTGGACGCCGCCGATCACGTTGCTTAAGCGAATTTACGTCGCCTCGCCACGCCCCGTGAAGTTCGTGCTCGCCGCCGGTTCGATGGCGTTCCATGCAACTGGCGGCTTTGTGAAGGACCTTCTCCGCTTCAAGAATCCACTTTCTCGCTATCGCAACTATGATCGGCTGCGCGGCATGAGCTGGTGGCACGACCAGCTTGACTGGGTCGGCGGCTATCCGTTCGAAACGGCAACGCCGGAAGAGATCACCAGCTTTTACGAGCAGCGAGGGTTCCGCGTCGAGCGACTGGCGCTCTGCCGCCCAGGAAGCTCCGGGTGCAACCAGTTCGTTTTTCTCAAAGAGCCGGCCGATGGATGATACGGATATCGCCGGAGGCGTTCCGTTCGCTGCGACGAACCATCGCCGCGTCGTGTCGTCGATCGCACTCTTGGGCGTCGCGACCTTGGGGGCCAAGTCGATCTCGCTCGTACGTGATCTGTTCGTGGCCAACTCGCTCGGCGTGGGCGATGATCTCGACGCCTACCTGGTCGCCATGGTGCTTCCGTCCTACGCGGTTGTCGTGCTGGCTCATGCTTTCGGCTCAGGCTTCGTGCCGACTTATGTTCGCGTCTGGCAGCACAGCGGTCTGGCGGCGGCCCAGCGACTGGCCGGTGGCATACTGACTCTGGCGATCCTGATTCTGACGGCCGTGACGCTGATTGTTGCCGCAGCCTCGCCGCGGCTCTTGCCCGTGATCGGTCTCGGCTTTCCTGCCTCGAAGATCGAATTGGCCTGGGATCTGTCGTACCTGGTTGTCGGCATGATTGTCGCTGCAGGCGTTTCGGCCGTGGTTGCGGCAATTCTCAATGCGCACGAACGGTTCATCCCGGTGGCACTCGCGCCTGCCGTGATCCCGCTGGGAACGCTTGCCGTGTTTCTCCTCTGGGCCGAGCGCGCTGGCGTGTATGCACTCGCGGCCGGGACGCTCGTGGGCTTTGTCCTGGAAGGCCTGCTGCTGGTGGCTGCCGCGTGGTGGCTGCGCTTGCTGCCTTGGCCGCATTTCCACTGGCGCGAACGGGAGATTTCCGCCGTGGGCCGGCAATACTTGCCCGTGATGCTCGGGGGCGTTTTGATGAGCAGCTCACTCGTGATCGATCAGGCGATGGCTGCCAGCCTCGGCAGCGGAGATGTCTCGGTCCTCCATTACGGCGGCAAACTAATCTCCGTCGTACTTGCCGTGGTTGCGATCAGCCTGAGCACCGTGCTCTTTCCCCGGTTTGCACACCTGATCGCCGCGGGACGAGCTCGCGAACTCATGCGGACGTTCACCCTCTATGCAGGCGGAATTGTGCTACTCTCGCTTCCCGGCATCGCCATCCTGGCCCTCTTCAGCGAACCGCTCGTGCGGCTGTTGTTCGAGCGCGGCGCCTTTACGCCCGAGGCGACCCTGGCCGTCAGTCGCGTGCAAATGTGGTTGCTGCTGCAAATACCGTTCTACGTCGTCGTGATGCTGGGCGCTCGGGTTTTGAGCGCCCTTGATGCCAACGCCACGTTGCTGAGGATCTCAGCCCTGAACGTCGCGGTCAATGTAGTGGGTAACTACCTGCTGATGCGGCAGTTTGGCGTGAGCGGCATTGCGATGGCCACATCCGTGATGTACCTGGTCGCCACGATTGCGACGCTCCTGGCGATTCGAGCTCGCATCGCCGATCGAACCTGACGCAGTTGGCCCATCCAAACAGTTGTCAGGCAGCTCGCCGGGGATGGCCGATCGGCGCGGCATTCGTGTTCCAACTCGCCACCGGCGCGACGCTTCTGCTGGCGGTCGTGTGCCACCAGAGAACATGAAATCGCGCCAGACAATGCCGGCACTCGCAAGTCGAAAGCAACAGGCATGCGGCCAGGCGATCGAACCAGCACCGAACGCTCGCGCGAGTCGTGTCCTGAGACCAGCACTCCGGGCATTTCATACATCAGACTCCTTCCGAATGGGCCGCGGCCAGCGCAGCGTGATGGGGCGGTACGGTAGCGATACGTGACGACGACTGTCAAGTGCGCGAGAATTGCCAATTCGGTGGCCCGCGTTTGCAGCGCTCGCGCTAGCGGTTGCTAGCTGGCCCTGGTGAGCCGCGCAAACCTTGCGGCCGAAACGTGTTTCGGGGTATCATCGCCTTCGGCGGTTCAGCCTTTGCATGCCAGTCGCGGCCTCGAAACTGCGGAAGTGCCTGCTCGCGGCCTCGCCTACCAAGGTTGCGCTCCGGCTTGCGCAACGCCTCCTCTCTTGGAACCCAAGGCTCCACGCAGTGAATTACGCGGCGATCGGTCCCATCGCGATCCACTTGCCCGAACGGGTGGAGACGAACGACGACCTGGCAAAGCTCTTTCCGCGCTGGGACCTGGAGACGATCTATAGCAAGACCGGCATCCGCGCCCGACATATCGCCGCGCCGAACGAGACGGCCAGCGACCTGGGCGTAGCCGCTGCGGAGAAGCTCTTTGCCGAACACAACATCGATCGCTCGACGATCGACTTTCTGCTGTTCTGCACCCAGACCCCCGACTATCCGCTGCCGACGACGGCCTGCCTGATGCAGAATCGGTTGGGGCTACCCACCTCGATCGGCGCGATTGATTTCAACCTTGGTTGTTCCGGCTTCGTGTACGGACTCTCGCTGGCCGACGGACTGATCCGCTCCGGCGCGGCCAAGCGGATCCTGCTCATCACGGCCGAAACCTATTCCAAGTACATTCACGATGAGGATCGCTCGCTCCGCACGATCTTCGGCGACGGCGCTGCGGCCACCCTCATCGAAGCCTCCAGCCAGCAATCGCTGTCCGCCTTTTCGTTTGGCACCGATGGATCGGCCGCCGACGCGCTGATGGTCAACACCGGCGGGGCTCGTCCGCCGGAAGACGCCCTGAGGCCACGCACCAAGTGGCGCTGGGCCAGCCGGATGTACATGGACGGGCCGGGACTGATCCATATCACGCTCGAGTCTCTGCCCCAGACCATGGGCCGCGTGCTTGCAGTGGGTGGCGTGACCGATGCGGACATCGACCTGTACCTCGTGCATCAGGCCACGCACAAGTTGCTCAGCGAAATCCGCAGGCACATGTCGCTCGACGAAGCGCGAATGCCGACCGTGCTTCAGGAAGTCGGTAATACCGTCTCGTCCACGATTCCGATCATCATCAGCGAATTGCGGGCCGATGGCCGCCTGCGTCCCGGAAAGAACTGCCTGCTCGCCGGCTTTGGCGTGGGCTTTTCCTGGGCCGGTTGCCTGTGGACCGAAACCTGGGAGAACCGGGCCGTCGGCACGGCGGAAGCGGATGCGGCCAGACGCATCGCATAGTCGCCCGGCGTGATACCGCTCAGAAGGAGACCTTCCGAGTCTTCGCCGGCGCTCCGGCAGGTTTCGCTCCCGGCAGGAAGTCCGCCACCAGCGCTTCGTCACCTCCGCCGAGCCGGGCTGCATTTTGAAAGCAGAGTTCCGCCCGGTCGAATTGTCCGTCGAAGAACAATTCGACTCCCAGCGTCATCAACAGACCGGAGTCGAATGGATTTTCCTCGACGGCCAGGGCCAGCTTCTCGATGTGCTGCGTCTTGGCGGCCTCGGCGCCGTCGTACAACGTACTCAATCGAATGGCCGTGCCTTGCCAGTTAGATCGCAGTGCGAGGCCGCGGCGCAGCGCTTTCGAAGCATTTTCAAACTGCCCCATCGCGACGTAGGCGAAGCTTTGTCGCAAGTGCGCTTCGGCCATGTCGCTGGCGGCTTCGGTTGCCGACTTGTATCGCCCCAGCGCCGCCAGGTACTTTTGCTGTGCAAACAGCTTGTCGCCGTAGCTCACGTATCGCCCGGCACGCGACTTCTGTTCCGGGCTGCTGATGCGTCCGGGCGGAGCGGGATCAGCCGGGGCTGGTGCGGGCAGTTCGGTCGCGGGCGCCAGCCAATCGATCGCCTGATCCGCAGGAACCTCGGGCGCAGGGTCCAAATAGGGCAACGTGTAGGTATACCCAAATTCGTGGAAGGGCGGGAAATATCCCATCCCATAGAAAGACGGAAATTCGAACTTCGCCGACGACTCACCCCGACGACGCAGCGGGTTGCCATCATGACGCATCTCGGCGCGCCACATCCACCTTCGCACGGGCTCTGGCTTGGGCTTAGCTTGCTGGATTGGCGGCCCTTGGATTGGCGGGACGCTTGCAGGGGCGTTGTTAGGCCCAACGGCAGGCGCGGGCAACCAGCGGCCGCCACCCGCAATGGGCGTGCCAGCGCGTCCACCCCTGGCCTGCGCGAAGGCCGCCTCGGCCGAAATCAGCAGCATCAGGCAATAGATAATAGAACGTCTCATGGCCCCCTCCATTCGCGGCCTAAGGACGTGTCGCTACGGGCAATTATCGGCAGTTCGTCGGGGCCGTACAAGAGCGGCCGGCGTTTCTCGCTGGATTTACTTCGAGCCGATGGCGTACAGCGCGTCGAACGTGCGGAGGTAAATCCGTCCGTTCGAAATCGCCGGCGAAGACGAGGTCGACTCTGTCATGTCATTGCTCGCCAAAATCTCGAACTCCTTGCCCGGCTTCACCACGGTCACGGTGCCGTCGCGAGCCGTGAGATAGATCTTGCCGTCGCCATAGACCGGAGAGGCCCGATGCCGGTCTGCGTGCGTCCGCTTGGTGTAATACTCTTCGCCCGTTTTGGCGTCGAGGCACAGGAGCGTGCCGTCCTCGCGGCACAGGTATACCAGGCCGTCGACGAGCAGCGGCGACGGGACGTCCGGCGTGTTGTGGTCGCGGGTCCACAGGTGCCCTTCGGTTTTATCAGTGATGTCCCCTTTAGAGTGCGGGTCGAGCGCCAACACGGGGCCGTTCTTGGCGCTGGGGACGATCACCATGCCTTCGACCGCCAGCGGCGAAGCCACGAAACGGAGCGTGGGATTGTAGTTGCTCTTGAGGTTCAAACCCCCGCAGCGCCAGACTTCCTCGCCACCGTCAAGCTGGTGGGCCACAACGTAGTCGCAGCCGTGCGTCAGCAGCAGCTCGGTCTTGGCGTCGCGATAGATCACCGGCGAGGCGTACGAATGTTCGCACTCGGCCGTGGCGTCGCTCGTGCGGGTCTGCTTCCAGATCTCGTCGCCCGTGGCCTTGTCGAGCGCGATCACGAGCGCACCGCCCGTATGCAGAAGTTGCAGATACAACCGGTCTCCATCGAGGACCGGTGTCGAGGTCATGCCGAACGCGATATCGAACTTGCCGTAGCGATCCTGCAGGTTAAATTTCCAGACTCGTTTGCCATCGACCGTGTAACAGCCGATGTCGCCCGTGCTCATCATCGCCCACACGTGTTTGCCGTCGGTCGCGGGGCTGGGCGAAGCCGAGTTCCCCTCATCGCCACGTACCGTCTCGTTGTGATCCGCCAGCGTTTGCTTCCACAGCGGCTTACCGTCGGTGCTCACGGCCATCAGCACCAGGCTGTTGCCTGCGGCCGAAGTGAGAAAGACTTTGTCCTCCCACACGACCGGCGTGGCGCCCGCGGGGCCGGGCAGTTCGAACCGCCAGAGCACGTTCTCGGTCTTGCTCCAAGTGAGCGGAAGGTTCTTTTCGTGGCTGATGCCATCCAGCTTCGCGCCACGCCACTGCGGCCAGTTTTCGCCGCAGGCGATCGTGGTGACCAAGAGTGCGCAACTGAAGACGACGATCCGAAGTGTGCAAGCAGATTTCATAGCGGGAGTCTGACAGGCGGGGACGATGCGGTGGGACGAAGAACGGCGTCGATCGACTCGGCCGAGCGACGCGTTCGAATTCAGTGTCCCTGATGGCATCTCGCCAGTCAACGAGTTGCACTCGGCTTGCCTGCCGGTCAAGCCGCCTTGCGTTTCGAGGGCTTGCTCATCCCAGCCGCGCTCTGCGGGAAGGCGACCGTGGCCTTAGCCGAGGGCGCGGCCAGGCAGGTGGCCAGCACCTCTTCGCAGCGCCGCTCAAGCTCCGCCAACTGCTGGAGGACTTCGTCCTGCAAGGCGTCGATCTCAGTCAATCGGGAAGCGGCTTCGCTCGAGGAGGTCATCGCGGGTATTGGGCCTTCTGGCGTGGGGGGATGGCGGCGGGGGGGAGCCGACGGGCAGGACATTTCGGTGGCGCGTTGGCCGCACCACCCACTACCCATCGGTCGGCCGGCGGCGGCGGATTCAGTCTCGAAGTCACCGGTGCGCGGTTGCGCCCGCGTTATCTCCGCTTCAGGTAGAGTATTCCGTTTGGGCAGAATAGCCTGCCGGGGCACCCGGCCTTTGCAGGTCTCAGGCTCGCCGAGCGACAAATGCCCCTGAACGCGGCTGGACAAAACACCCCCGCGGCAGGTAGATTCTTAATGGGTTTTCGTTTCACTTATCTACCAGCTTTGACGGTTTGATGAAGGAGGACGCGTGGTCAAGTTGAATGTCAGGGACCGGGAATCAATCCAAGAAGCGGTCCGGCGGTTCCGCAAACTGGTCGAGCGGAGCGGCATCAAGAAGGAAATGCGTCGGCGCGAATATTACGAAAAGCCGAGCGAGACTCGGCGACGAGCTCGTTTGCGAGCCGCACGTCGGGGACGTGCCAGCATGCTGGAAGGCATGTAAGAGTCGCAAAGTACTCGATGGCGGCGCGCCTGAAGGAATTCGGTCGCCCACTCTCTTGGGCGATTCCTGCGCACCAAAGTACTTCGCCCGCAGCCCAGCGTCCGCCCCTGCGCGCACCAATCTTTGCCGCCAGACGACTGCTGCTCTCGCCATGCGTAACTAAACAAGGACCGGCCCGAAATAGCTCGGAACCGGTCCTTGGGAAGTCACGCGATTGGCACGCGGGCTGCGGTGCTTAAAACAGCATTTCGCCTCGGACGAACAGGCCGTCGAAGCCCAGGATGTTTGAGGTATCCAGCGCACCGAACTCGGTGCCTTGCATGGGCTCGCTCTGTCCCAGATCCCACCAGCACTGCCAGAAGTAGCCGACCGTGACCATGGTGAACGGCGCGGCTTGCCATGACAGACCGACTTCGATGTCCGTTGCCGGAATCGTTCGCGAGTACTTGTCATACTGGTTCGTGATCTGGTTGGCGATTGTGCCGTCGCTCGGCACGAGCAGGTTACGCGACATCGAGTATTCGCCAATCAAAATCGCCTGAGCGGCTTTGCCATACACCGACCAGTAACCGTTCTGGCCGAAGTACCGCCGCGATGCCAAGCCAATCCGCGGGCCAGCCCCGGTGAAGTGGGCGTTGATGTTGCCAAACGACAACTCGTCGCCGTTGGCTTCGGTTACCACGTTGTTGTTGTAGCGATTGATGTTGGCCGCCCGGGCGCCCACGAAGAATCGCAGATCCCACCGCGGGCAGAAGCATGGATCGCACGGATCGCAAGGGCCCCCCATCGAGATGATCTTCGTGAAGTCAGCGTCGAAAATGTTGGCCGTAATTCCGGTTTCGGCATTCAAAAACTCGCCCGTGCCGGGATTGTTTTTCAGATTGCCGGCGATGGCCGGGTTATTGTTGTTGATGTCCGCCGGGCCCTCGACGACGCTGGCGTTGTTGACCATCCGCCAATAGGCGACTTGAAAGTCGCCGCCGCAATCGAGCAGTCGCACGCCGGCGAACACGCGGAAGCCGCTCGAGTAGTCGAACGGATACTCGATTACGGTGTCGCTGATCGTGGTCGTCGTCGGAAAGGTCGAGGTGTCGGTCGTCTCCTGACGGCGCACCGCGGCGATCGCCTGGCTGTAGCGCGGCCGGAAGAGCAAATAGTCGACGCCGCCGTACCATAAGCGTCCGTGAGGTCCGCGGCCTGGCCCGCAACTCCCGCCGCAGCATTCGCCGCAAGAGTCACACTCGCCGCCGGACTCGTCCCAAGTCTCCATGCCTTCGGTAAACCCAGGCCCCATGACGTCGAGTTGCCCGTCCTCGGGAATCGGATCGGGGACAGGCTCCGGCGCAGGCTCGGCCGCCGGGGCCGGTTCCGCGTCGGCATAGTAACTGGCCTGGCTGGAACTGGCCTGGTTCGAGGCGGGCCCCGTGGCGGGTCGGCTCATGCGCGCTGCATGCGACACCGCTTGGCCAGGATATCGAACTGCTGGTGGTTCGGCGGCCCTGGCCGAACTCCAGGCGGCGCACATCAGCGCAACGCCAGCAATCGCGTGTATCGCAATCTTCATGACTCCCCCCTGATTAGCTCAACGCTGTGAGCGAAATTCCACTGCCCTGTGGATCCCTTGCGGGAAACCGGCTGGTTGTTTCAGGTGCGCTGTTCCGCCCAATGCGGGCGCACAAGTCAGCCGGTCTTGCCTACGTATCGGCACCCTTACAACAGGCATTGCAGGAATTTCCGGTAGAACCCGAAAAACCGTCAGGGTTTATCAGGGCGGCCAGAGGGGTGGCCATAGAGAGGATGCCGCTGGGACGGGCCTCGTACGAGGCTTGAATCGCGAACAACGCGGTCCTGCCGCAGTCACGAAGCCACCCCGGTCGAGCACTTCCCCGCCTAAAGGCCTGGCGGGGAACTAACGCCGCCGCCGCATTCGCCAGCCCACGAGCCCCAGCATTCCGAGTCCCAAGAGCACCATGCTGCCCGGCTCTGGCACGGGCGGACCTGGATTCGGTTCAATCGTGCCTTCCGCCTCAAAGTTGAACGGGATCACGTGATCAAAACATGGTCCGCTGGGAAAGGACATGTTCGTGGCAGTCGAGAGACCGTTCATGCTGAAGTTCGGCAGTTGATCCACCAGTTGCTCGCTCGATTCTCCGCTGGTGAAGTCGACCGAGACGATCGAGTTGTTCGTCGGATCAGTACCGTTCAGGCCAAACAGGATCGTGCGATAGTCCTGCACGAACGGCGCCCCGGGATTGTCATCGCTCAGTCCCATCCGAACCCGCACGAAATCGCCGGCCTCGAAGTTCGTGAACTTGATCGTCAGGACGTCGCTCTTGATGCCGCCCATCACGGCGTCCACGGTTTCGAACGTATACGAGACGCCCGGCGAAGACTCGATGAGTTGGCCCCAGTCGAAGTTCTTGGCCGTGTCGCCAATCGTCATGCTGAACTGCGTCAGCAAGGCCGATTCGGATGTATTGCGCAGTTCGAAATACGGCGTCGTCCGCTGCATCATCAGCGAATGCTGCGACTGCTTCGACACGTTTTCCATCAGCGTCTGGTTTGTCGGGTCCTTGAGAACGTCAAGGTTCTCGCAGAAAGTGAGCGAATACGAAATCGTCTCGGCCATGGCCGTTGAAGACGCAGCTAATGCCAATAGCAAGGTGGCTGTCAGGGTGGTCGATCGGCGGATGTTACTGCGCTGGTTCATGAATCGCCTGTTTCGAACCTGCACGCGTTGACGGGGCTCGACGGGACGCACGCGAAGACTGAAATCTCGCTGGGCGCGCGGGTGAACTCACCCGAGGGTGAAGCACCGCGCGCCGCAGCGAGACAAGCGAGGTCCAGTGACAGACAGCGGCGGTCGAATGGCGAACTCTCGCCCCCTAAGATCGGGGAACCTTCCACGCTGACGCTTCGCGCAAGGTTGCGAAGTTCTCAGTGCAAGAAGCCTGGGATTGGCGGTCGGGCGACTTCAGCCGGGAACGCGCGGAGTGATTACGCGATCGAACTCGGAAGACCCGTGAAGGGGCCATCCGCCAAAGCGAGGAGAGGCGGAGGCTTACCGGCAAGTAACGCGGGTCTTAGCGGCTGACATTCCGACAGACAAACCGTGCGAAATCCTTCGACGGTGCTGTCTCGAGCCTCATGAGCGCCTGCGTAGTTCTCAAAATTATCCCGGTTACGAAAGACCTGCCGAAATCGCGGTTTCTTCAGGTCACGTAATCTAGGGTAATTGCCGAGCTTGCGGCGTCAAGCTTTGTCCGCGAATTTCGTTGGAAATACCCGCCCGCCCCGCACAGTCGCCGGCTTTCCGGAGAATTTTCGCTATTCGTGGGTCTCACGGGTGGACCCGGTCGGCTCCCGGCGCGCCGCCGACACAGTGACCGGCCTCCGCCGCTGAGGTCACCGCGTCAATCCGCCGGACCAACTCCCGGGGGCTGAACGGCTTGGCGACGATGTCAATGATCCCCCACCGCTCCATCAGCTCTTGCTGCTCAAGTTCATAGCCTTTGGCAGTGAGCATCAGGATGGGCAAGTCGCGGGTCCGCTCGTCCTGGCGAATGCGCTGGCTAAGTTCAAAGCCATCGCACCTCGGCATCTGCACGTCGGTTACCAGGATGTCCGGCAGATCGTCCAGGATCATCTGCCAGGCTTGCTCACCATCGCGTGCGATGCGGACGTCGTACCCCGCGCGCGAGACCTTCAGCTCGGCTGCTTTGAGAATGTGAATCTCGTCATCGCAGAGCAGGACTTTCTTCGTCATGGTTGGTCCTCCGTCGGTAAAGTGCTCGCAGCCGGAGAGGCCGCTTCAGGCAAATCCAGCGTAATGCGAACTCGCGTGCCGACCCCCGGCGAACTGTCGAGTTCGACCTGGCCGCCGTGCACGTCTTCGACGATGTGCTTCACCAACGGCAGTCCCAGCCCGCTGCCTTCGGCCATGTCTTTGGACTCCAGCACACGGTAGAACTTGTCGAACACGCGAACCTGTTGATCTTCGGACAGGCCGATGCCAGTATCCGCGACTTCGAGTACCGCCTTACGACCCTCGCGAAATGTGCCAACCCTGACGCGTCCGCCGGGCGGGGTGTACTTGATGGCGTTGGACACTACGTGAGCAATTGCCTGGAGCATCAATTGGCGGTCCGCGCAGATCACGAGTGCCCGATCCGCGTGTATTACCTCCAGCGTGATCTGCTTGGCGTCGGCCAAGGAACGCGCACCCTCGGCGGCTGCATCGACGAGCTGCGACAGTGCCTGGTTTGACTGATGTTCACCCGCCAGGTCGGCTTCGATCCGGGCCAGATCGACCAGGTTGTTCACCAGTTCGCTCAGCAGCCGGGACTGTCCCGCGATTACCCTGAGAAATTGCTGCTGGACGCCGGGCGTTTCTGCCTCACCGTCGGCCAGCAGCTCGGTATAGGCCGAAATGGTCGCCAGCGGTGTCTTCATCTCATGACTGACGGCCGTCACGAACTCGGCGTTCCGCTTTTGCAGCCGCCGCTGGGAGCTGATGTCATACAACAGCGCCACCGCGCCTTGCGAAGTACCATCCGGATCCGATTCACCTGGCTGGGTGGGAATGTTCCGCGTCGTGACCCGATACCACCGCGGCGAGCCGTCAGGTGCCTCGACCTCGATCTCGTGTGCCTGTTCGGTGAAGGCTCGCTTGCGCCGCGTGTCGTGCAGAAGTTCCACCAGTTCCTCGCAGCGCACCAGCGATGCGAGGGCCTGCTTTTCGCCCGCCGACGGCTCGATCGACAGCAGCCGGTTCGCGCTCGAATTCGAAAGCACGAGCTGGTCGCGCTTGTCGGTCACGAGTACCGGTTCGGCCAGGGCTGAAAGCACCGAATGCACCTGCCGCGACTGGCTCTCGTAGCTCTTCGCCAGCCGTTCGTAGGCCGCACGCTCTTTTTCCAGCTCCTCAGTCTGCCGCGACATCGACCGCATTTTTTCCTGCAGCCGCGCGACCGATCGCTCGAGGTCGTCGCCCACTTGCGTGTCGTCGCGAAAGCTGACATTCGTCTGGGCCAGCCGGTGCGTGTCGCTACGGCCCAGAATCTCCAGGTCGTCCGCCGCTTTCTGGCGCGATGACCACTCGCGTCCCAACAGAAAGGCGAACGAGCCGCACACGAGGACCAGAGTCGTGGCCAGCAGCCACCACCGCGCCTGCGCCGAACCGATGTCGAGCCACTCAGCCGCGACCCAATCGATGCCCAGGGCGAGCGCTATCGCGAGCGCCACGGAAATCAGTGCTAAAGACCACTTCGGGGAGTTCATTCCATGGGTTCGCAGGCATGCGTTACGGGGCACAACGGAGGGCCGACGCGGCTGACAGAGCCCGCGCGTTAGTCCGAGAAAACGTAGGTCGCGCTTCTCTCGGTTCCAAACCAGCGAGCCGAGACTCGTAGCGATTGTGTCGGTTAGGCGGCCAGAAACTGCCGCTCCGAACGAAAGAAGGCACGGCAGGGTCCCCTCGAGCTCCGTGCGTCCCCGCCGTGCCTCACTCTCCCGGTGGCATCCCTCCCCAAAAGACGCCAGGGCATTGGAACCCTAGGTCGAAGCGCTTCGAGGGTCAAATGGCGCCCGCGCGCCCGCGTGTCGCGGGTTTGGGTGAAGCGGTTATTCCTCGCGAGAAAACGCGTCGCGCGCCAAGTAACTACAGCCAATCGAGTCCCACATCGAGCGAGCTGACCGAATGCGTCAGGCCACCCACGCTGATCCGCTCGACGCCCGTCCGCGCGATGTCGCCGACCGTGCTCAAGTTCACCCCGCCCGAGGCTTCCAGTTGCACACTCGGCGCCATGCTGCCGCGAAGTTCGACCGCATGCCGCAGTTCGTCGAGCGACATGTTGTCGAGCAGCACGATGTCCGGCTGTTCCGGCAGCACTTCGTGCAATTGCTGGAACGTGTCGACTTCCACCTCGATGATCAGTGGAATGCCGCGCCCGCCGGCCTTCATCGAATCCACAAAGTCGCGCGCCCGGCGAACGGCCTCCGCCGCGGTCAAGTGACCCGTGCCTTGGGCCTGGGCCGCCAGCGCCAGGTGATTGTCCTTAATCAGAATCGCATCGAACAGGCCCGTCCGGTGATTCCGGGCGCCGCCGCAGCGGACGGCATACTTCTCGAGTCTCCGCCAGCCAGGCGTCGTCTTCCGCGTGTCGTAGATCGCGGTCCCTGTCCCCGCCACAGCATCGACATAGGCTTTAGCCAGGGTGGCAATGCCCGAAAGCCGGCCAATCAGGTTCAGCAGGATTCGCTCAGCCGTGAGCAGACTTCTGGCCGGACCGCTGAGCGTGGCCAGCCTCTGGCCGGCGACGATCGCATCGCCATCGCGGACAGCCGGTTCGAGCCGGATGGTCACGTCCATTTCAGAGATCGCCAGCTCCGCGGCGCGCAGTCCGCAAGCCACGCCGGCCCTGCGGGTCACGATCGCGGCCTTGGCCGTCGAGCCCGTCGGCACCAGGGCCAGCGTCGTCCAGTCGAACAACCGGTCGAGATCCTCGCGAATCGCCAGCCGGACGATCTGTCGGCAATCGTCCTCGACGACGGCATCCCAGGTAAGTTGCTGAAAATCTTTCGTCACGATGTTTTGGTTCGGGGGCTCTGTTTCGAAGCGCCTGGTCTACGAGCCGATCGCCGGAGGACTTCCCTGGCCTCGACAAACGTAGGACAATGGATCGTGATCCGGTGTTCGCTGCCATCATACTTCGTGCCATGAGCCCTTCCCATCCCCAGCGCCAGCAACCCTCCTCGCCGCGCGAGCGCGGGTTGCTATTGCGCCGGCTCGACCAGGTTGCCGTCGCGCTGCTGGTGCTGGCGGCGCTCGGAGGCGTCGGTGCTTACTGGACCGCGCAAGGCGGCTTTCAAGGCCGACAGATCGAGATCGATCGTGCCACTCCGCAATCCGTCGCCTTCGAAGTTGATCTGAACACGGCCGAGTGGCCCGAGCTGTCGGTCCTGCCGAATATTGGCGAAACGCTCGCCCGGCGAATTGTCCAATCGCGCGAAGCCGAGGGGCCGTTTAGCGACGTGGAAGATCTGCAGCGCGTGCGCGGCATCGGTCCCCGCACGCTTGAGCAGTTGCGTCCCTACTTGCGGCCGATCCCGCCAGGTGGAAACGTCGCCGGCCGGTAGCCAAGCTGCGGCGGCTCGCGTATCCTTTCTCATTGCGCGCCACGTATTTGTGCCTGCCCCTTGGTCCCCCGCGATCGCCCGCCGTGCCTTTTGAACTTGTCAGCCCGTTCAAGCCTGCCGGCGACCAGCCGCAGGCCATTGCCACGCTCGTCGACGGCCTGAACGCCGGTCGCAAGAGCCAGGTCCTGATGGGGGTCACCGGCTCGGGCAAGACGTTCACGATGGCGAACGTGATCCAGCAGCTTCAGCGGCCTGCGCTCGTGCTCTCGCACAACAAAACGCTGGCCGCCCAGCTCTACTCCGAGTTCAAGGAATTCTTTCCGCACAACGCGGTGCACTACTTCGTCAGCTACTACGACTACTATCAGCCGGAAGCTTACATCCCGCAGCGCGACATCTACATCGAGAAAGACGCCTCGATTAACCAGGAGATCGACCGCCTGCGGCTGGCCTCGACCAGCGCCCTGGTCAGCCGCCGCGACGTGATCATCGTGGCCAGCGTCTCGTGCATTTACGGCTTGGGTTCGCCCGAGGACTACAAGGCAATGATGGTCGGGCTGCGGCGCGGGCAGTCCGTCGACCGCGATGCCGCCCTGATGAAGCTGATCGACGTACAGTACGAGCGGAACGACATCGAGTTTGCCCGGGCGAAGTTCCGCGTTCGCGGCGACTGCGTGGAAATCTGGCCCTCTTACGAAGAGTTCGCGTACCGTGTTGAGTTTTGGGGCGACGAGGTCGAGCAGATCTCGATCATCAATCCGCTCACCGGCGAGGTCGTCCGGCACGAGGAGGAAATCTTCATCTATCCGGCCAAGCACTTTGTGCTGCCGGAAGAGCGGATCGCCGCGGCCATCGATGCGATCAAGCAGGAATTGGAGGAGCGGCTCGAGATCCTCAAAAATGCCGGCAAGTTACTGGAAGCCCAGCGGCTGAACGCGCGCACCCGGTTCGACATCGAGATGATGCTCGAAGTCGGCTACTGCCCGGGGATCGAAAACTACAGCCGGCCGCTCTCGGGCCGTCCGCCGGGCTCGACGCCGCAAACCCTCTACAACTTCTTTCCCGACGACTATCTGCTGTTCGTCGACGAATCACACGCGACCGTGCCCCAAGTGCGCGCGATGTACGCCGGCGATCAAAGCCGTAAGACCACGCTCGTCGAGCACGGGTTCCGGCTGCCGAGTGCGCTCGACAATCGGCCGCTGAAGTTCGACGAGTGGGAGCAGAAAATCAACAAAGTGATCTACGTCTCGGCCACCCCCGCCGACTACGAACTCGGGCAGACGGGCGGCGAATTCGTCGAACAGGTGATTCGCCCCACGGGCCTCTTGGATCCGGTGATCGAGGTGCAGCCCGCCCGGAATCAGGTGCCACATCTGCTCACCGAGATTCGCGAACGGGCGGCTGTCGGAGAACGCGTGCTGGTCACGACCCTCACCAAGCGGCTGGCCGAAGATCTCTCGGCCTACCTCGTCGAGCAAGGTGTTAAGTGCAAATGGCTTCATAGCGAACTCGACGCCTTCGAACGCGTCGATCTGTTGCGCGACTTGCGCGAGGGGCGTTTCGAAGCCTTGGTGGGCGTGAACCTGCTGCGCGAAGGGCTCGATCTGCCGGAAGTTTCGCTGGTTGCGATCCTCGACGCCGACAAGGAAGGCTTCCTCCGCAGCGAAACCTCACTGATGCAAACGATCGGCCGGGCCGCGCGCAACGTGAACGCCAAGGTCATCCTGTACGGCGACCGCGTGACCGACTCCATGCAGCGGGCAATCGAGGAAACCGAGCGCCGCCGAGCGATTCAGCAGGAATACAATCGTCAGCACGGCATTACGCCGGAGACGATTCGTAAGAGCATTCGGGCAGGAATCGAGTCATCGGCCAGCGCCCACGCCGCCGCCAACGCCGCAGTCGGGCGATCGAGCGAGGAACAGTACGTCACCGAAGAGTATCTCAACGAACTCGAAGCGGAGATGATGGCCGCGGCCGATGCTTTGGAATTCGAACGCGCGGCGGGCATTCGCGACCGGATTGAACGGATGCGCGAGTCGATCGGCAAGACCGTGGCCGAGGCCGACGTGCGAGTCGGCGGCAAAGGTGGCCGCAAGCGCGGCAAGGGCGGTCGATTGCCGCGACCCAAACGCTAGAGCGTCTTCGCGAAAAGGCGATCGTTGCCCGCGGAAAAACCGAAACGAGCCGCAGAAAAACCGAAAGGGGAGAGACACCGCGTTGGGCGTCTCTCCCCTTCGTGTTTACTATCGTGCGACGAACTTAGTCGCCGTCATGCTCGCTCAAACTACTGAGCGGGGGTCTCGGCGGGGGCTTCAGCCGGGGCTTCGGCGGGCGTCTCGGCCGGAACCGGAGCGGCTTCCTTCTTGGCTTCGCAGCCGACCACAGCGAACAAACCCAACAGCAAAGCCAGCGCAGCAAACTTGTTCATCACGCACCTTCGATACTTGTTGATTCTCATTTCGTTCCCGGCAGGGACGCCCTGCCTTGGGGTCTCTATAAGGGAACGATACACGCGCCTTCAGCTTTATTCCCTTGGCGGCGAAAAATCTTCAGATAGGCGGTGGTGTATTGGCAAACGGCGAAGGATGCGCGGTCTGCGTCAGCTCGGCTCCTAGCGGCGCGGCTGATCCGTTCGGCTTCCCGAGCGACGATTCTCTCGCGGAGCACCGAAGAACTCATCCAACACGTCGGGAATATCCAACGCCTGGTCTTTGGCGTCTTCGGCCATCTGCGCGGCATACTCGGCCATTTCCTTCGACTGCTGATCGACTTTCGTCGACAGACTCGCCTTCGCCCGTCGCGCCTCCTCCTCCAGCCGGCTCTGAACGTCGCTTCGGGTGTTCTGTGCCGCCCCGCGCAACTCCTCGGCAAAGTCGTCGAGTCCGTTGTTCACGCTCTGCGACTGGCGGCGGATGGCACGCGCCGCGTCCTGGGCGGCCTGCTGCAGCGGGTCATCCGGCCGTTTGACCTGAGGCGCCGGCTGCGACTCACCGCAACCCAAGCTGAGCCCGAACAGGATGAGCGACAGGGGGATGAGACGACTTCGCATGGGATCCTTCCCTCGCCGAATGAGAGTATTTCGCTACGTCCGGAACCAATTTAGCGCGCGAGTTTAGCCACGCGCGGCGAAATATCAAACACGGATTCACCGGGACCTCGCCCGGGGCGCGGCACGCCCCGGTGTGCGGCCACTCCCCGCCAAGATCGCCGTCATCCGGGCGAAAACTTCTGAGTTGGCAAACCCTGCCGGTCGCGCCGCCTTAGGCAACGCCCCCATGGCGGCATGCCGGTTGCTGCACTTGCCGATAGCCCGCGGAGGATCGCTCCCCGGGAGTGCTAGCAGTCAGCCGTCCCGAAGGCGTTATACTATCGGCACTTGGCTAGCCTGATCAGCCGCGTTCCCAGGGGAAGTGAATTTCGCCCGGCGCGGGAATAAACCCTTACCGCGAGGGCTCTTCAATAGAGGACGAGCGAGCTATGCCCGATCGCGCTGCGCCAGCGGCATCGGTCCCGCCAGCGAGTATGGAAGCTGGGGGTGCGGACACCGGGGGGAGTTCAGCCTCGGTGATACCGACCACGGGGATCACCCTGGTCCAACTTGTCGCGGAGTATCACGCGCGGCTGTACCGCTACGCCTATCGGCTGAGCGGTTCGGCGGCTGATGCTGAGGATCTCGTACAGCAGGTCTTCCTGATCGCTCACCAGAAACTGGACCAGCTGCGCGACGCGGCCGGCGCGAGCGGCTGGCTGCACACGGTCCTGCGGAACTGCTATTTGAAGGGGTGTCGAAAGAGCCTAGGTTTGCCGGTGTCGGAGCTGGACGTCAGCACGCTGCCGGCCGAGCCGCCCGCCGAACCGATCGATGGCGAAGAAATTCAGGCAGCGGTCGGTTCGCTCGATCCAGACTTTAAAGTCGTCGTACTGATGTTTTACTTCGAAGAGAAATCGTATCGCGAAATCGCCGAGGAGCTGGGAATTCCGCTGGGAACCGTGATGAGCCGCCTCTCGCGTGCGAAGGCCCACCTTCGCGAGCGCTTGGCAGCCCAGGAGTCGGGCGACCAGAAACCGCCAAACATCCGCCTCCACTCGGCTACAAACCTCGCCTAGGACATCCCTTGACTTTGAACATCACCGGGGCAGCGTCTGATGGAGAATAACAGCGATCACCGCCGCTTGCGCGAAGCGCTCGAGGTCAGCCGATCGGGCGACCTCGCAGCCTCGCCCGATGTTGCGCGGGCGATCGCGGACGATCCGCAGGCTCGCCTGGCGTTTGATCGCATTCAGCGTTGGGACGTGGCGATCGGCGCCGCCATGGATCGCGTGGAGCTTCCCGCCGGCCTCGAACAACGGATTCTTGCCCGCCTGTCAGGCAGTCCTATTCTCTCCAGTAGCGTGGCCGCGGCAGTCGAAGCCGCCGATTCGCCTTCGAGCGGTTCGGCCGGCACTGTTTCACTCGCTCCGGAGCCGGCCGCGGGCAGCGGCCGCCCGCTCACCTACTGGTCGGGCGTGGGGCTGGCCGCCGTGACGGCCGCGGCCTTGGTTGTTGCCGCCGGCTATTGGTTGCAATTGGACTCTGAAGTTCCCATCGATCAACTTGCCCAGCAGTGGCAGGAAAAACTCACCACGGATTGGCAACCCGTGGACAGCGCCCCGGCGGAATTCCCTTTTCCCGAGGCCATGCGCGTCGCGGCGACCGGATGGCAGTGGATCGGGAAGCGAACATCCACGCCGGTCGTGGCCTATCACCTGACCGACGGTAACACAACCGCCCTGCTCTATGCCGTCCGAATGACGCGCGAGGGGCTGGCACCCTCACCGCCGAAGGTCCCGAACCACGATACCGGTGGAGAAGCGATCGCGTACTGGCGGGCGCCACAAAAGACGGGCCTTACCTACGTGCTCGTCGTGAAGGACTCGAAGTTCTATCCCGCGTTCGTCAGCCGTGCTAGCACGTCGTTAGCCATTCTCCTGCCGCTGCGGTTTAACACCCTGCCCATCCGCGGGACCAATCCGATAGTCCTCGCCCGCAAGATCGCTTAATCCTGCAAGGCGCGAGCGGTCGAAAGCCATAGGTAGCGGCGCTCTTCACAGGTTGCCGCCCGCCGATCACTTCCCGCCTACTGCGCCGGTCCATGCGCGACCTCGACCGGCGGCTCGCCAAGGAGACTCGCCGATGCGACGTTCACTCTGCTTGCTGGTCCCGACTCTGTTCACCCTGGCGTCCACCTGTTTGGCGCAAGAGATCATGGTCGACACCAGGCGCGACGACATCTCCGCCACCGTCGTTACCGAACCGGCCGTGAGCACCCGGTTGACTCCGGAGCTGTGGCTCTACGAGCAGGAGCGCACCCGGCTGGACGATCCGGCCCAGGCCGTACGCCGCAAGGCAGAGATTCGCGGCATGCAACGAGCTGAGCGATTGGCTTCGCTCAAGTGGTACGGAATGAGCAATTCAAGGCCCGTGTTCACCAATGTCACGCCCGTTCTGGGCGGCTTCGGTTCGCCGACGTGGACTTCCAACAGCTACGATCCCAATCGTTGGCGTCCGAACAACATGGTTCGCTAAGAACAGTTGCGTCGCACTAGCCGCTTGCGAGGTTACTGCCGCGGCAACTACCATGAGCCTCTTGACCAATGAACGCGGTTCGGTAGTTCCTGCGGCCGCATAACCTTGCGATTCTCTCATGACTGACGGCGAAACCGTGTTCCTCGGGCGGCATTTCCGCACGGCCGAGCCTATCGAACTCCGCTGCCGCTCGGACGTCATTGCCGAAGTTCGCCCAGCTCCGGCCGCCGCGCAGTTGCGAGGCTGGCTTTCGCCCGGCTTCGTTGACATTCAGAGCAACGGCTACAACGGCCAGGAGTTCAGCTCGCCGGTGCTCACGGTCGAGAAAGTTGCCGCGATCGTCGACTTCCAGTCCTCGTTCGGCGTCACTCGGTTCCTGCCAACGGTTACCACGGCCAGCAGCGAAACGATCATTCACAGTGTGCGCACGATCGCTGAAGCGTGTCGACAATCTGCCGGTATCGCCAACATCGCGGTGGGTATTCACGTCGAAGGGCCATACATTTCTCGCGAGGATGGTGCTCGCGGAGCGCATCCACTCGCGCACTGCCGCCCGCCTTGCTGGGACGAGTTCCAGCGGTTTCAGGAAGCCGCCGAGGGGCGGATTCGTCTCCTCACCCTCTCGCCCGAGTATGCCGAAGCGCCTGATTTTATCCGCCGCGCAACCGATTCGGGAGTAGTCATCGCCTTGGGGCACATGACGGCCAATTCCGCACAGATCAAAGCGGCGGTCGACGCCGGCGCTCGCCTCAGCACGCACCTGGGCAACGGCGCCCATCGCATGCTCCGCCGGCATCCCAACTATCTTTGGGATCAAATGGCCGAAGACCGGCTCCACGCGAGCCTCATCGTCGATGGTCATCATCTTCCGCCCGAGGTCGTGAAGACGATCGTCCGGGCCAAATCGCCCGAGCGTTGTCTGCTCGTGAGCGACTTCTCCGGCCTCGCGGGCTTGCCGCCCGGCCGCTACGACACCGAGCTGTGCGAACTCGAAATCCTGGCCGATGGCCGCCTGGTAATCGCCGGACAGGATCAACTATTAGCCGGAGCGTCTCAACCAATCGGAGTGGGCATAGCTAAGGTCATGGACTTTGCCGCCGTGTCGTTGAGCACGGCCGTCGATATGGCCACCCGCCATCCGGCCGAATTGCTGGGCTTGCCGATCGTCGAATTGGCCGCCGGACAGCCGGGCGAGGTCGTGCACTTCGACCTTGTCGAGACCGATCACGGCCGCCGCCTGGACGTTCTGGCGACTGCCTGTGCCGGCAGCGTCATCACGTTTTAGGCCAATTCCCCGCGGCAATTCTGCTTACCACGCCGATTTGCGGTCGTTCCTAATGCTACCCAAGTCGCCGCGAAACCAGTATTTTGACTTATCAAAAAATATGCTTGCAATACCAAAATAAATGGTTACATTGATTCGTATTGAGTCATTCGCATCGCCCAAAATGGAGCACGACGGTGATTTCGTCCCCGAGTCGCACGGTTAAGCGCGAATCCCTTCCACCAAAAGGAGGCTTCACGCTCGTTGAGCTGTTGGTTGCCATCGCGATCATCGGCATGCTCGTGGCCCTGCTGCTGCCGGCCGTTCAGGCCGCTCGCGAGGCGGCCCGTCGCACCCAGTGCACCAACAACCTCAAGCAGCTCGGCATCGCGATGCAGCTCTTTCACGATGCCCGCAAGCACTTCCCCTCCGCCTACGAATCCGTCGGAGGTTCCGAGATGGGCGACCCCGATCCACAAACTCGCGACCGCGGACCGGGCTGGGCCTGGGGGATGCAGTTGCTCCCTTACGCCGAGGAGCAACCGCTCTACGAGCAGTTCAATTTGGAGCTTTCCTGCTGGCATCCCGACAATGCCGAGCCGGCGCAGACCCAGTTGGCGATGTTCCTTTGTCCCTCGGCCACCAACTCCGAAGAACCGTTCAATGTGAAGAACGAGGCGGCTGAGACGCTCGCTCGGTTTGGCCGTTCCTGCTATGTCGCCAGCGTCGGCCAGGAAGAACCCTGGGGCCAAACGCTCGATGACTATCAAGGCGTCGTCGACGGTCCGCTCTATCGCAACTCGCGCACCAGCGCCAAGAACATCACCGACGGCCTCTCCTATACTGTCTTCCTCGGCGAGCATCATCCCGTGCTCAGCAGCAAGACCTGGGTTGGTGTCGTGCCGGGCGCCATGGTTTGCCCCACCGTTGAATTCGCTCACTCGGCATGCGACTTTGCGGCGACGCTGGTCCAGGTTCACAGCGGTCCGGCGTCGAGCGAGATGCCACCTTCGATCCATCCTCCCAACAGCCCGCTGTGCCACGTCTGCCAGATGTATGCCGAGCATCCCGGCGGCTGCAACGTCCTGATGGGCGACGGTAGCGTGCGGTTTATCGACGAAATGATCCCGCAGCGCGTGTGGGCGGCACTCTCCAGCGCCGCGATGGAGGAGGTTATCGATGGCGATTTCTAGGTTCGCACAGGTCTTGGCACTCCTTGGTGCAATCACGTTGCTGCTCGTCAGCGGCTGCGGCTATCCCGGTGTGCAACCGGTGAACATGGAGCTGATCACTTCGCTTCGCACGGCGTGCTCAGCCAAAGACCCTACATGGCTGGACGCGAACGTCGAGAAAATTGACGCCAGGAAAGCCGCCGGCGAGATGAGCGATGAGGAACACGCTACGTTCATGGCCATCGTCGAGCAGGCCCGAGGGGGCAATTGGGAATCGGCCGAGCTCGCCTGTCTGAGATTCCAACAAGCTCAGGGGCCAACGCCCGAGCAGATGGAAAAGATGCGCGCCTTTCACGACGAATGAACCAACGTTGTCGAGGTCTGCCTGACCTCAAGAAAAGCACAGGGCCGGAAGTCTCCCAGCGGAAACTTCCGGCCCTGCAGCATTTCCATTCCGCGACCACAGCCGTTACTGAAGCGAAGGTGCATCCGCCGGAGCCGGCGGCGTGACATCGCCCGTTTGCTGCGTCTGCCCAGGCTGCTGAGCATCCTCTGGCTGTTTCAGCCGCACCAGCAAATACTGCTGCGTCCGATCGTTACCGAAGTGCACCAGCACCGGGCACTGCTCCTGCGTCAGGTTGTAAATCCCGGCCTCGTACACCGTGTCCTTGTTGTCGCCCACGGTCCACGCCGCCCGCTGGGTCTGCTTGTCGACCGAACCCTTAACCTGCTGTGTGTTGCCCGAGAGCAGATCACTGAAGTTGCCGGCAATTGTGCCGTCCTTGTTGGTGGCCAGCTGAAACATCGCGGTCGGGTCCGACTGCGCTCCTTGCACCAGCCCGAATACGCCCAGCGACTTCCATTCTCCCTGGTCCGGATCGGTCGAGCCTGCGTTGTTGGCGATCGTTTGAGCCTGGTTGTAAAAGTCGTCTGCGCTGGCGGTGGGCTGATCGCCGTAGTACACCTCGTCGCCGTCGTAGGTCACGTTCGTGCCGTAGTCATAATAAATCGGCTGCACGTCACTTCCCCAACCATAGAAGCCACCCAGAGCGGGCCAGGCCATCCAACCCCAGGCAGCCCCCCAACCCCAGCCGCGTCCCCACCACGCGCCCGGATGATCGTGCCACCAGTTGTGATTGAAGGCGCCGTGATTCCAATTGTTCCAACGATTGCGCACGTTTTCGCCGCGATCGGCCATATCGCCGCGCGACCAGGCGTGCGTATCGTGTCCTGCGGCCATATAACCCCGCGCGCCGACGCGACCGAAGCCTGCATCGGTGGGCAGGTTCATGTGCTGGCCGAAGCCGCGATCGCCGGCATAGCCGCGACCGATCCCGTTCATTGCGCCCCGGTCAAAGTCCGGTGCCGTGCGGGTGCCGTTCAGATCGCGGCTGGGATTGAAGCTGCCGGCTCGGCCGAAATCGCCTCCGCGATAGCCACCGAAGTCGCCGCCGTGGAATCCGGCCCCACCAAAGCCGCCGGCCCCACCAAAGCCCCCGCCGAATCCGCCGCGGCCACCTCCTCCGAAGCCACCTCCGCCAAACCCGCCGCGGCCCCCGCCACCGCCGCCGCCACGGGCATCACAAAGCGTGTTCGATCCGAGCACAAGGGCAATCGCAACAGCGACTGAAACGATTCTGAGAAACATAACAGGACTCCTTGAAAGCACCCGAAGTGCGATTTGTCTGTGTTGAGTTAAGCGTCAGCCAATCGTTCGGCTACTTGCCGTTGCGCACCACGCGCACCAGGGCCGTGTCCGGCAAAAGTTGATCGTTCAGGCTTCGTTCCGTGCTCTGCCAGGTGAAGCTGTCGGGCCCGCCTTTGGAGAGAAAGTTCGTCGCCAGGCCCGACCCGCCGTCCGGCAGCACGCTTGATGCCTGGATCCGCCAGCCATTGCCGTAGGCTTCCCAGATCTCGTGACCGAAGCCACCGGCCGAGTCGAACGTCCACGAGCAAACCTGTCCGATCATGGGGTCGAAGCCGATGATTTGCGTTCCCGAAGCGAGCTCTTTGTCCCCTTCGAGAACCTGGAACCTGCGGCTCAGAAAAGTTTCCCCGGGCATCCACTTGCACTCGAGCTTGTAAGTCTTGCCTGCACCGAGGTCGGCATGCCAGTCGCCGACCAGATACGCCAATGGTTCGAGCCGCGACTGTGCGTCCGTGGGCGACGCGGCCGACTCGTTCAGATTGGCCAGTTTCCAGGCGCCGTCACGTTTCACGTGCACGGCCGTGTACTTCACCGGCGCCGGCGACGGGGCCGACTTCGACGAAACCTGCGCCGATCCCGTTTCAATCGCGACGTCCGGGCTGAGGAATTTGATCGAATCGATCTTCACGCTTACCTTCGCGCCGGCCAGATGGTGGAAGATGTCCGCAAACTCTTTTTCGATCGCTTCGCGCCCCTTGATCGTCCGGCCACTGGGGTCGACAAGTTCGCCGTCACTCAGATACGCGTCGGCCAGGGCCTTGGCGTTCCCGGCGGCAAAATCCTTCTCATATGCTTCAGCCGATGCTCGGATGGCGGCTTCGTCTGCCGTCAGCGTGGCAGTCGCCGTCTGCTGAGTTGCCGTCTGCTGGGCCGGCGTTGCGGCGGCCAGCAACACGACCGCACTTGCCGCGGCCAGCAGGCTGCGAATGGGTTTGGTAATAAACATCAGATTTGTTCCTCGAGTTGAGTGTTTTCAACGACTGGCGATCGAGCGCTACTTCGCCGCCGGAGCGGTGTTCTGATGCAGGCTGCGCAGGGCCATGGCCATCATCACCCACATCCAGCCATTGAACAGCATCTCGAGCCCGATCAGTAGGCCCACGACCCACAGCGCGCCTTCCGGCAGGCTGCGATAGATCACGATGCCCGCCAGAAACGTGATCACGCCGTTGAGCAGCGCCCAGCCCCACTGCGGAAACTGCAACATGAGTGCCGCCACCGTGCGGAAGATGCCCATCACGATAAACATCACAGAGATGAACAGCGTCAGGAACAACGCCGACTCGAACGGATTGTCGACGAGCACGAAACCGCAGATCACGTACAACAATCCTACCAGCAGTTCGAGCAAGAGTCCGCTCCAGCGGCCCGCCCAGAACGATTCGATGATCATGGCCACGCCACCCACCATCAAGAGCACGCCGAGAATGACGGGCACGGCCAGCGAAGTCCCCACCAGCACGGCCGGAAAGATGATTGCGCACGTGCCGCAAATTACCAGCAGCGCGCCGAGCAGGAAGAACCACCACCAATGGGCGCTCATGTGTTCCAATTCATGACGCAGGTTCGCGAGCGGAGGATTAATGTTGTTCATGACGGCTAACCTTTGACTAACGAATGGTTGTGATTATCGAACGAAGGAATCGCTGGGCGAAACCATGGTGTAGGCAAGAAGAACCTGCGGGCGGCGCCGCGATGCGGCGGGCCGCGCGCCGTGAGCCTGTTGACCCAGGGGCCATAAGCTCTCTTCCGACTCAGTTTTCTGAGCAAGTCTAGGTCGTGAAAGAAGTGGCGCAACGTGTGTGTGAGCAATTGGTTAGCAGTTGTCAATGCTGTCGATTGCGCAAGCGCCCGCCGAGCATTCTATCGCGCGATGCAAGGCTTTGCCCTGCAAAATCGTTGCGATCCGCCCGTGGACTACCGGCGCGAATCCCCCAGCAAAGATTCCACCGAATCGCCGCTGAGCAGCGCGTCACCGCTGGGGCTGATCGCCGTGGCCAGAGCGCCTAGATCGGCCCGAATCGCCAGATCGAACCAGTAGCCGATCACGCAGCCCAGAAAGCCCGTTGCCGCAATGGCGCCGAGAACGTCGCGTGCAACTTCATTGAGTAGCAGAGCGGCGAGCGCAAGAAACGGCACCGCCACGGTCAGACCAAGCACTCCTCGGCCAAGCCGCGCCAGATGGGCCAGTTCCGGCAGGACGCGTGCGTCGGGCCCACGCGCTTGTAGCAGCCAGGGAAAGCACACGCGCACCGACAAATACGTGACTACGTAATAGCTCTGCGTCGCGGCGATCAGCCCGCAGAGCATGTTCGAGACGACGAAGTGTACGTAGGCCGCGGCCGAGATCGGCGCCTCGGTGGCGCCGAACCTGAGCCACGTGGGAAATACAAAGCCCGAGACGGTCCACAGCGCGGCGCTGACACCGGCCGTCGCCGCCCCCAGCCGCAGGCAGCGGCGCATCACCTCGTACGACGGCGGCTCTGCTAGCTGCTCGCCGCGCGCCAGTTTCTGCAGCGTGCGAAACATCTGCCAGCGCGTCCGCACGATGTATCCCAACCCGATCGTGTAGGCGATCGAGTTGACCGCCATGATTTGCTCGCCGAAGAAGATATGCCGCGCCTGTTCGCCCAGGTCGTCCACGATCTGGCTGAAGTTGTAAACAACGTTCAGTGCGCTCAAGATGATGTTCGGCAGCAGTCCGATCAGGATCGTCGTCGAAACCGGATGCCGCCGGGCGAACGCGCGCACCCTGCCCCGCGCGTGCAATAGCGAACGCGCGCGTGGCTGCAGGCACAGCTCCAGCTCGCGCGCGACCTCCGCCGCACTCGCATAGCGCTTGTCCGGATCGGGCTCCAGACATTTGAGCAGCACTTCGACGACTTCCGGCGGGCAATCGCGCGGAGCACGAGCCCGGTCGGTGGCCGACATGCCCTCGCGGCGCAAAGCGGTCATGGCCGCCAGCGCCAGCGACCAATCGGCCGGCATCGCCACATCGGTGAATGGCCGCACGCCGGTCAACATCTCCCACAGCACCAATGCCAGTGAGTAGACATCCGCGCGACCATCGATCTCGTCCGGCTGGCGACTGTGGGCCGGATTGTAGGCTTCAAGCTGCTCGGGCGACATGTAGGCCAGCGTCCCGCCAAAGTAGGCCGCCGGGGTTACGCCGTCGAGCTTCGAGCAACTGATGTTGAAATCGGCCAGCCGAGGCTGGCAATCGGCGCCAATCAACACATTCGCCGGTTTGATGTCGCGGTGCAGAATATCGACTGAGTGCGCATGCGCGAGCGCTCCGGCCAGGCGAGCACCCATCCAACAAACCACCTCGGGCCACTTCGCGCCCGCCAGTTTGTAACGCGTCAACGAATCGGCCGGCGGCTGCTCGCCGTTTCTCGCCAGCGCGTCATCGACCGCGGCCAGCAGCAGCTTGCCGGTCGGAATCGCGGCCGGGTGGTTCCGCACGTGGTCCAGCACGCCGTGCAGCGTTCCCCCCGGCACGTATTGCATGTACAACAGCCGCAGATTCTGCGCGGGAATCTGCCGCTGATCAAACACCCGCACGATGTTCGGGTGCTCGAGCTGCGCCAGCGTCTGCGGCTCGAAGCTGCGATCGCGCGAGATCTTGAGCGCCACCACGCGGTGCATAGACGTCTGCCGAGCGCGAAACACCGAGGCGAACGCTCCGCGCCCCAGCGGCGCGAGGAGCTCAAAGTCTTCGATGGTCTGACCCGGCTCGAAGCACAACATCTTCCGCACGTCGACCAACATCGTCGAATGCGTCGGTGCGTCGCCGCCCAACAGACGCCGCAATTCATCGGCCCGAGTCGGAAACCGATCGCAGTACTCACCCAGCGTGACGTCCTGCCCCTGCTGTCGGCGGACGTGAAACTCCTCGTACACCAGGTCGCAGGGAATCGCGCCATCGGCAGCCAGCTCCGGAAACTCCGCCAGATATTCTTCCAGCAATTTCGGAAATCGCAGCGCCTGCCAACGATGCTCCAGATCAACCTTGATGACTTCGATGAGTGTCAAGCGACGCAGATTAGGCGGACCAGCGGGCACAAACTCGGCAAGTTGCGGAGGCTCGCTCGCCGTTTGCCACGAGCCGACCAGGCGATCGATCGCCTCGCTCAGGCGATCCCAGATCTGGGAAGCGTCGTGAGGCGTCAGAGTGTCTGCCGTGTGCGACGTCATGCCGAGCGGTGTCTCATGCTCAAAGGGCGTGTGGTGTCTCTTGTCCAAACGCCCAAGTATATCAGCCTCTGACGCAGCCGCGAGCAGGCCTACCTGCTCGATTCATAACCCGGCGCGTGAGCGAGGCTCTTTCTTCAGGATTCCTCGCTCACGCGTCGGGTTGTGAAAGTTCCCGCCGCTATTTTGCCATGAGCGCAAAACGCAAACCCGCGGCGCCTTTTCGAGCTTTGGGGGCTCGTCGGACGCCGCGGTTCGCGGGGCCAGATGATGATCGACTCGGTTGGGTCTACTTCACGGCCACCTCCAGTTGTGTGCGGTCCACGATGGCAATGTTGTTCACCTTATCGACCTCACCGATCAGGTTATCGCAGTCCGCCGCCACGAGCAGGTGCGTGAAGGCCGTCGTCTTGCCGTCGGCCGCGAGTTGCATCGCGGAGTGGGGCAGCCGCACAGTCACTTCGTTCGATTGACCGCTCGCCAGACCGGCCACGTCGACCAGGGCCATCGGAGACTTTGCGTCGGCCGTTCCATTCACCGAGGCCACGATCGCCACGCGGAACGCTCCGGCTGCGGCCAGTCCCTGGTTGCGGAACTTCACCCGATAGGCCGGGCCAACCAGCATCGTCGCGGGCTCCACGTACTGGATGTCTTCCAGCACCAGGTCGACTCCGTTGGTGCCCGTCGCGGCAGGAACCGTCGCCGATACCGGCGTCACTTCGCTGACCACGATCGGAGGAGCTTCGTTGACGATCACCGTCGGGGTCGGGCAGTAACCCGAGTTGTAGTTGTTCCAGTATCCTCCGGTGTAGATCGGCCAGAAGATCGGCCACGGGCACTTGTTGTGGCAGTGGTTGCCGCCGTTCCCATTGCCATTGCCGTTGCCGTTGCCGTTGCCTTGGCCGTTGCCTTGGCCCGGATCGAGAACCGGAGGCTGTCCGCCGGGGAACGGATCGAACGGAGGCTGGACGATTGGGGGCTTACCACCGGGAAACGGGTTCAGCACGCCGCCCATCAGCGGACCTTGGTCGATCACATTCCCTGGGAACTTCTTGATCTTGCCGGGCAGTGTGACCCGGTTGCCCGAGTTCGTCGTCGGCATTGTCTTGATCAGCGGCTTGTTCCAAACCTGGTTGTGCAGGTTCGAGTTCAGCGGCTTGAATTTCGTGATCTTCGGCGTGCTCAGCACGTTAGGGTTGATTTGCGAACTGCCGATCTTCTTAAACTTGCCGTTCGAGCTTCCCAGGTTCATGCTGCGAAACTGGCTTCCGCCGCTCGACTTCATCGACTTCGAGAAGTTGTTGCCGCCGCGATCGCCGGCCGAAGCCAACCGCGGAACCATTACACCCGCCAGAGCCGCCACCAGAACCAGACGCGAAAACTTGTGAGATACGCGGTTCATGTTGCACTTTCGCTTTCGTGATTTGGGATGTTGTTTCGTGTCGCCCCGAGGGTCTTCTGATCCCCTCTACCTACCGAAGCGCGAGAAGCGCAGCGGTGTTACAAAGAATCTCAGAAAGCCAAGACACCCGCAGAAGACGCCGGATTGGCCGGATCCGCTCCGCAGCGAGGAGGGATCTCAGCGGGGCGCGTCGTCCGGCCCCAGAATCTGCTGCAAGCGGTCTAGGCTGCGGGTGAGCATGACCCGAATCGCCCCGTCCGACTTGCCAAGCCGCTGGGCGATGTCCTTGCTCGGCAGCCCCTCGAGATATCGCAGTCGGAGAGCTTCCTGCTGGTCGGCCGGCAGGCCCGCCAGCGCTTCATACAACCTGGCTTCGCGCCCCTTGCGCGAAAGGGCCTGCGTGGGCGACGTCAGGGAAGCCACCAGCAGATCGATCACGGCCGCGTGCTGGCTGTCGCCGCCAGGCGTACCGAGCGCCACCTCGCGGGCCGCGTCGCGTTTTTGCGCGCCGAAGAACCGGCGATGCGCGTCGATGATCCGCTGTTCTGCAATCTGGCAAAGCCATGAGAAGGGTTCGCGATGTTCGAACTCGGCCTGATCGAGGGCGCGCACCGCCTCGACGCTGACTTCCTGATAGATGTCGTCGACTTCCACCTTGCGGCGAAGCGCGACGCCCAACTGCCGCTCGATATAGACCAGCAGCGGCTTTCGCATCTCCTGCAGGTAATCGGCCAGCGCCGCCAGGTCGTGCTGCTTCACACGCTCGGCAAGTTCGGTGTCACTCATGACACCAGTGTAGCAGGTGCCGAGCACCGCGACAGTTCCACAACGGCTGCCTAATTCGCCGGAATGATCAATGGGTCGTCCAGCGAGCGGCGGTGCGGCGGATCCAGTCGCCGCGAACCAAGTTCCACACTATGGTCGCCGCGCGGCGCGGGCGGCGCAGCCGGCGCATGGTCGTCATCCTCATCGTCGTCGTGCGCCGCGTGTGCTCCCCCGCCGCTCATCAAGACGTAGATGTAATACAGCGACGGCACCAGGAACAGCACCAGCAGCGTGGACGCCAAGAGGCCGAAAGCCAGGCTCGTCGCCATCGGCACCACGATCTGCGCCTGAAACGAACGCTCAAGCAGGATCGGCAGCAAACCGGCGATCGTCGTCACGCTCGTCAGGAACACCGGTCGCAAGCGGCCCGTGCACGCCGTGATCAGGGCTTCCTTGAGCGGCAGTCCTTCGCGCACTCGCAGATTGATAAAGTCAATCAGCACAATCGCGTCGTTTACCACTACGCCGGTCAGGGCCACGATCCCGAACAGGCTGAACATGGTCAGCTCGATACCAAGCAAGAAGTGCCCCCAGATGGCGCCGATCACGCCGAACGGAATGATCGCCATGATCATCAGCGGCTGCAGGTAGGAGCGAAACTCGACCGTCAGCAGGACGAACATCGCGATCAGGGCCACGAGCAACCCCAGCATCAGACTGTCGACCGACTCGTTGGTCGTCTCCTGCTGGCCGCGCCACAGGACGTCGACGCCTGGATGCTTTTCAAATAGGCCCGGCATGAATGTCCGCTGCAAGTCGCTGATGATTTCGAACGAATTAGCGGCCAGTTCGTCGACGTCCGCCGTAATCGTGATCGACCGCTTCTGCTCGATGCGGTTGATCTCCGAAAAGCCTCGCTGGACGTCAACGTCCGCCAGTTCCGTGATCGGCCGCTCGGCGCCTCCCAGCGTGCGAACCCGAATCTCCTCGAAATCGGCGAGCGCCCGCCGGTCGTCCTGCGGATAGCGAACCATCAGCTTGACTTCATGCCGTCCGCGCTGCAGCCGCATCACCTCGTCGCCGTAGTACGAAGCCCGCACGGTCTCTGCCAGGTCGGCCAGCGGAATACCCATTGCCATGGCGTTGGGCTTCACGCGGAGCTGGAACTCCCACTTGCCCGGCCGCGAGTCGTCCGAAATGTCGAACACGCCGCCATACTGGGCCAGTTTGGCTTTGGTCGCTTCCACTGCAGCTTCCAGGCTGGCCATGTTCTCCGAGTCGGCCAACAGCTTGAACTCAATCGGCCGCCCGCCAGGGCCAAAGTTCGGCGTCCCGAACGTCACGCTCTCGGCCCCGGGAAAGTCACCCGACAGCTTCCGCCATTCGGCGATGACCTCGTTGCTGTGTACGCTGCGTTCGGCGCTGTCGCACATTTCCACGTCCACGCCACCCACGTTACTGCCGCTGGTCCGCGTATCCGGCCCCAGCGAGCCCGGCGCGCTGATCTGGCCAACGGCCCGATGCACGATCTTGACGATCGGCTGGCCGTCGATGGTGGGATAGCGTTTGCCGATTTCCTGGATGGCGTTTTCGATGCGGTCCGTCGCCGCTTCCGTAATCGCTGACGGCGTGCCGTCAGGATAGATGATTCGCGAGGTGATCTGCTTGCTGTCGAGTTCCGGAAATACGTTAAACGGCGTGCGGCCCGAGGCCACCAGGCCGAGCGACAGCATCAGCATGAAGAACGCAATGCTGATCGTTGTGCCGACGTGGTCAACCGACCACTTGAGCGATGGTCCATAGACTCGATTGGTGAACCATTCCAGCCCGGCGGATGCGAGACCATTCGCCCAATGAAACAGATCGCCCAGCCGGCGGATTGGGTACGTGAGTTGGGCCCAGACAAAACCGAGTGCCACGAACAGGTTGCCAAGCGTGAGGGCGACCGGCCGCGACATCACGCTTCGCCAGCGGTGCGTCTTCTGGAAGAAAGTCTCCGGCGACGGCGGATGACCCAGATGGCAGGGCAGGATGAACGTCGCCTCGGCCAGCGAGATCAACAGCGCCGCGATCACGGCCACAGGCATCACGCCGAGAAACTTACCCATCACGCCGGCCACGAACATCAGGGGCATGAACGCGATCACGGTCGTTACGACCGAAGCACACACACTGGGCAGAACCTCCGTCGCTCCGTCAATCGCGGCCTGTCGAAAACTCTTGCCCAGGCCGCGATGTGTGTAAATGTTCTCGCCCACCACGATCGCGTCGTCGACCAGGATGCCCAGCACCATCAGGAAGGCAAAGCTGGTGAGCATGTTCAGGGTGTGCCCAAAGGCGAACAGCACGCCGCACGTGCCGAGAATCGCGACTGGAATCCCTATCGCAACCCAGAACGCCAGCCGCATGTCCAAAAACAGCGCGAGCAGCACGAACACCAGCACGAGGCCTTGCAGGCCATTGTCGCGCAGCATGTCGAGCCGGTCGGCCACCTCAATCGACTGATCGCCCCAGACCTCCATCCGGTAGCCGGGCGGCAGCTCTTTCTGCGCGACATAGCTCTTCACGTCAGCGACCATCGCCAGCAAATCTTCGCTGGTCGTCCGCTCGACCGAGATCACGAGTCCCGGCTCGCCGTTGATCCGACTGACCGAGGTGATCGTATCGTCAAACTCGTCACGCACGGTGCCCAAATCACCGATCGTCAATACCACCCCGCCGGGCGCGGTGACTAGCGGAATCGCGAGCAGGTCCTCGCCGATCGTCCGCTTGTTCTTGCCGCGAAGCAGGACCTCCTGAGAGTCGGTGCGCATCGTGCCGCCGGGAATCTCGACGTTCTCGCGGCGAATGATTTCCGCCACCTGTTTCAGCGTCAGCCCGTACTTGCGCAGCGTCGCCTCGGGAATCTCGACGTCGATCTGATACTCGCGGGCGCCGATGATATTCGCCTGCGAGACGGCTGGTTGCTGCAACAGGTCGTCGCGCACCTGTTCGGTGATTTCGCGAAGCACCAGCTCCGACTCGGGATCGTCCCGACTCGGGCCGACGATGCCGACCTGGATCACCGGCTCGCGGAGCGTGATCTGCTTGACCTGCCGCTCCTCGGCCAAAATCGGGAAACTGGGGATCCGGTCCACTTCCGACCGCACCTCATTCAGCACCTTTTGCACGTCCTTAATGCTGGCGTCGAGTTCCAGCACCACGTGCCCCGAGCCTTCCTGGGCCACGGACGTCTGGTACTTGATACCTTCGATCGAGCGGACGGCCTCTTCGATCTTTTGGCAGATTCCCTCTTCAACCTCGTCCGGACTGGCGCCCGGATAAGGCACCGAAACCAGGATGATTTCGAGGTCGAATTCGGGAAAGACTTCCCGCCGCAGTTTCATCAGGCAGACCGCGCCCACGACGATCAGCGAGATCATCAGGGTGTTCATCGCGGGCGTATTGCGCACGGCCCACTGGATGATCGACTTCATGGCGCGTCGCTCTCCCGCACCGCCATTCCCTCGGTTGCCACCGCCATCGGTGAGCTTACCAGTTTCATGCCAGGTTCCAAACCGTCCGGCTCGGCATAGACCATCACCAGGTCGTTGATCGTCTTGGCAACGCGGATCTTGCGAATAACAAGCTTGCCGTCCACGACTTGCCAGACGCTATTTCCCGGTTGGACTGCCTGTTGCGGCACTTCGAGCAGGGGCGTCGACGGTTGCGCGTGAACCTTTACGGCGACATACATCCCGCGCACCAGGGCCGGCGGACCGACGGCGCCCGCATGCTGCCCCTCGACCTTCTGAATTTCGACTTCGCGCGGCTTGGCGACCAGCACCCGGCAGGGGACGGTGCGCGTGCGTTCGTCCACGCCAATTCCGTCGAATCGCGAGAGCGTGCCGCGCCACAGGTAACGCCGCCCGCCAAGCTCATAGAAGACGCTCGTGGGCGCCGGCGGAATCTGGTAATCGCGTGTCGGATTGGAACCCTGGGTTGCCGCTTCGGGATGCTCCTGGGCCCACAACCAGTACAAGTCGTCCATCCGCAGGTTGCACTTTACCTCGACGGCCGAAGTGTCTTCGAGCTTGACCAGCGACGTACCTTTTTGCACGTACGAGTCCGCCTCGACCATCTCGCGAATGATTACCCCGTCGATCGGTGCGACCACGCGCGTTCGAGTCAGGTCGAGTTGTGCCTTTTCCAGCATCGACTGCGAGAGATCGCGGGCACTTTCCAGACGCGACCGTCGCGTGGCCAGCAATTGCAACTGATTCGAGAGCGTCATGGCCGAGTTGACCGCTGCCAACTCGTCTCGCTTGGTCTTATCCAGATCCGAGTCGGTGATCACCTTTTTGACCGCCAGCGATTGCTGCCGGTCGAGTTCCCGCCGCTGCAGGGTCAATTGATCCCTGGCCAATCGGAGCAGCGACTCGTTGTTCGTCACTTCGACGTCGAGCTCTTTGAGCATCACCGCGGCCTGCGACAGTTCGCGTTCCAGTCGATCGACTTCCAGTTGGTAGTCGCGCGAGTCGATCTCAATCAGCGGAGTGCCCTTGGAGACGTAGGTGCCGGCCCGGCACAGCTCCGACTTCTTGGCGATCCTTCCCGAGACCTCGGCCGAGATATCGAGCTCGCGGTGCGGCACAACCACGCCATCCACTTGAATATCGAGCCCGCCCTGATGCGGCTGGACAAAGGTGGTCTCCACCAGCGGCGCCAGCAGCTTTTCTTCCACCCGTTGCGGCTCTTGTTTGAGACTCTTCAGAGCGCCGTAGGCGAGGAAGCCCCCGACGACTATCGCCAGGGGAGTCATGATTCGAATCGCGTCGACCAACAGCGATCCGCGGGCTTGCGGTTCGGCCGGTGCCGCCGTCGTGGGTGAGATGGCGTCTTGCTTCATAGGGCGCAGTTGCCGCTGGATATGTGCCGGGCCATGATCGCTATTCGCTACGAGGGACGCACGCTTGAGTGGGAAAGTTCGCAAACATGACCGGGTTTCCCCCATTCCTTCCGGACACGTTGCCGCGGCGCTGCGCTATCGAATAGCGGTACTGCCGAATTGGTTGGCAATATCTGCGGCATGTGGCTGGGCTTCGGCTGCTTTAATCTCGGACGCGCCTTGCCATCCATCCTTCCGACGCACCAGTCGCGGACGTCAATCCGTCGACCGAACCCTTACGTGCTCGCCAGGGGGGTGACGGAGCCGGCCGTGGCCGACACCATTAGGGCGAGCAATTCAGATGCACGCTACAATATTCAGAACTTGCGGCCGGGTCAAGATTTATCGCCCGGCGTGTACGGTTGCATTCAAGCCAGAACTACCGGAAAAACCCGCCAGCAGCCGAGGTCCTGGGGCTCGTCCCCTCAACCGCTTATCCCCCACGACACTTTTGGGCAGGCGCAAGCTGTTGGGCAGGCGCAAGCTGTTGCCAGCCGGGGGACGATTCTCCTGCATGCCATAAGGCGCCGTGCAGGGGGCCTGTGGAAACGGCCGCGCGGCCGGGATGGCATACGACCCGACGGATGGAAACCACAGGGACCACGGCTGAGTGTCCGATAGCATCTATCGGGGCGATCCGCTGCGCGGCCTGATTGTCGACTTGATTGCCCACTTCGCACGGTCGTCATCGGCAGGCAGCCATTCGTCGGTCCGTGAACGGCTGGCGTCGCCCCGTCGTTCATCTACCAGTGGGCCATCATTCGGTGATGAGATCGAGCAGGTATTGTCCGTAGTCGTTCGGCAGCGCACGGGCCAATCGGCCGAGCTCCTCGGCCGTGATAAATCCTTTCTGGTATGCGACCTCCTCGATGCAGGCGATCTTGAGACCCTGCCGCATCTCGACGGTCTGAACGAAGTTGGCCGATTGGGTCAAAGTCTCGTGGGTCCCGGTGTCCAGCCAGGCGAAGCCTCGCGCGAAGGCCTCGACGTGCAATTGGCCTCGGCGAAGGTACTCGCGATTGACGTCGGTGATTTCCAGTTCGCCCCGGGCCGAAGGTCGTAACCCGGACGCAATCTCCACGACGTCGTTGTCGTAGAAGTACAGGCCAGTGACGGCGAGTTTCGACTTGGGCGCGGCAGGCTTCTCCTCGAGCGAGATGGGTTTCTGCCGGTCGTCGAGTTCGACCACGCCGTAACGCTGGGGGTCTTTCACCCGGTAGCTGAACACCGTGGCGCCAGAGTCCCGAGCGCAGGCCTTGTTCAGCAATGCTTGAAAACCTGGGCCGAAGAAGATGTTGTCTCCCAGCACAAGCGCGACTCGCTCCCGTCCGATGAACTCGCGGCCGATGAGAAACGCCTGGGCCAATCCCTGCGGTTGGGGCTGCACCGCGTACTGCAACGACAAACCGATCTGGCTGCCGTCACCCAGCAGCCGCCGAAAAGCCGGCAGGTCCTCCGACGTGGTGATTAGCAGAATGTTGCGGATCCCGGCCAGCATCAGCGTCGAGAGCGGGTAGTAGATCATCGGCTTGTCGTATACCGGCAACAATTGCTTGTTGACGGCGTGCGTCAGCGGATACAACCGGCTGCCGGCGCCACCGGCCAGGATGATGCCGCGATCAAAGTAGCTCATCGCCATGTTGAGTCCTGTATCCCCGCGCCCGCCCGGCGTGCGATGTGCAACTCCGGTTCTACTACAGCCTAGGCAGACGGGTTCGCGGTTTGCTGCCGAGTCGCCGATTGATCCAAGTGGTCAGGCCGTGCTGGCAGACCCAATCGCTGCCCGCCGTAGCTACCGCTGCTCACGCCCTTGATCCATGCCGGGTTGTCGAGATACCACTGCACGGTGCGGCGCAATCCGACATCCAGACTCGTTTGTGGGCGCCAGCCGAGTCCCCGTTGAGCCTTGGACGAATCCATTGCGTAGCGTCGGTCGTGTCCGGGGCGATCGGCAACAAAGGTGATTAGCGATGCGGACCGAGGGCCCGCCGAGTCGGGACGCAATTCGTCGACGACGGCACAAAGCTGCTCGACCAGTTGCAGGTTAGTCCTCTGGCAGTTGCCGCCAAAATTATAGACCTCGCCGGGAATACCGCTTTCAAGCGCGGCCATCAGAGCTGCACAGTGATCCTCGACGAACAACCAGTCGCGCACGTTCTGCCCGTCGCCGTAAACCGGCAGTGGTCGGCCGGACAGTGCGTTCAGAATCATCAGCGGGATCAGCTTCTCGGGGAATTGATAAGGCCCGTAGATGTTTGAACAGTTTGTCGTGATCGTCGGCAGGCCATACGTATGGTGATAGGCTCGGACAAAATGGTCCGAGGCGGCCTTCGAAGCCGAATAAGGCGAATTCGGCGCATAGGGAGCGCTTTCGGTGAATGAGCCCGTTGGTCCGAGCGAGCCATACACCTCGTCCGTTGACACGTGCAGGAAGCGAAAGACGTCGCGAGAAGCTGAGCCTCGCCCGGACCAATACTCACGAGCGGCTTCGAGCAGGTTGAATGTGCCAACGACGTTGGTTTCGACAAATGCAGCCGGGCCGTCGATGGACCGATCGACGTGCGACTCGGCCGCCAAATGAATGATGGCCACGGGCTGATGCTCGGCCAACAGGGCCGCGACCAAGGGTCGGTCGCCGATGTCCCCCTCGATGAAGTCGTGCCGTGGGCTATTGAGAACGGGAGCCAGCGACTCTAGATGGCCCGCGTAGGTCAGTTTGTCGAGGTTGATAACCCGAAAGCGGCCGGACGCAACCAGCTGGCGCACCAGGCAACTGCCAATGAAGCCCGCTCCGCCCGTAATCAAGATCGACTGCATGCGGCAGGCCCACGTACAAGACGGCGTCGTTCGAACGCAGATTCGGACTACTTGCTCAACGAGCTCCGCAAGGTTCACGCCTCTGCTGTATTGTAGCTTGGGCTAATTGCAATTTGGTAGCTACCCGCCATCGACAACCTTGTCGAATTTCAGGGTTGATCACGCTATCGGCTTCCGCCAGAGAACCGGTCGTCGGTTGAAAGCCCGACAAAGCAGCTATTCTGATTGGATCCTGGCACGGCTGGAAAGTGTGATCAACCGCGATGACACGACCGGCACTGCCGTCGATGCGGCGAAAGCCGATGGCGCAACAGTGCCGAGGAGGCCAGCAGAATCGGGGCAACTGTGCGGCACTATTTGACGGACTACCTCTTTCACGGAGACTCCACGCGTCGTGGAACGAGGCCGATCTCCTCGATCCGCTGGTCGCAGCGCAGGTTTCAAAGCCTCAAGCGGCGGTATGTAGGCCAGTAATCCCTGCCCCCGTCGCACGATGTTGCCGAGGCGGACAGAGCCGCGCGCGCCATCCTGAGATCGCGATGGCCGCGGTTGGCGGCCGCCCTGAAAGCCGCCACTGCTGGCGCAAACTGCGTCGCAATCGGCCAGCCACCCCCGAAACGAAGAAACCCCGCAAGTCGTTGGGCTTGCGGGGTTTTTGCGTCAGCGGAGGGCACGGGACTCGAACCCGCAACCGGTTACCCGGCACGACATTTCCAGTGTCGCCGCTAGCCATTCGCTTACCCTCCGGCGGCGCCCCTGGACGCCTATGCGCCCAAAAGCATTCGAATTTTAGCCCACGCTTCGTCCGCTGCCTAGTTGGAAGCAATCCTCCGCTGCCATCGGCCTGCTGTTCGGCAAAGTCCCGTTGGAAATCGTCTTGCCCTGGCGTCCCGGTTTTGCGACCCTTCGCAACCTTTCCTGTCCACAAACCCAAACCGCCTGATGTGTGAGCCCTGTCATGGATCTAAGCGGAACGAATTCGCGGCTCAACGAGCCAACTGAATCGAGCGCCCGACCCTGGTGGCGCAGCGGAGAACTGTTGGCCCTCATCGTGCTGGTTGTTGGAATCTACTGCACGCGACTCTCGGCCGTGCCCGTGTGTGGCGAAGAATCTCGCTGGGCCACCGCCGCGCGCGAAATGATCGCCAGTGGCGATTGGGTCGTGCCGCGTCAGCAAGGCACGATCTTTCCCGAACGGCCGCCGCTCGGAAGCTGGGCGATGGCGCTCGTCGGCTTCGCGCGCGGCGAGATCGACCTGGTCGCGATCCGCCTGCCCAGCGCGCTGGCCACGCTGGCGACGGTCGTCCTGATCTTCGCCTATACCAGTCGCTGGATGACGCGCGTCGGCGCGTTCGCCGCGGCGGCTGCGTATGCGACCTTTGGGCAAGTCATGGTCCTCGGCCGCCAGGGCGAGTCCGAAGCTCTGTTCACGCTCTTCACCGGCGGCGCGCTCCTTGTCTGGCATGCCGCCTACACTGGCGGGCAGTCTCGCGCTGCCGCCTGGCTCGCCGGCTATTCACTGGCCGCCCTTGGCGCTCTGGTCAAAGGTCCGCAAGCGCCGGTCTACTTCGTCAGCGTTACCGGAATCCTCCTGCTCTGCGAGCGCAACTGGCGCTGGCTCTTCAGCCGCGAACATCTGCTCGGCATGCTCTCGTTCGCCGCAATTGTCGGAGCCTGGTTCGTGCCCTTCACGCTCTCGAATCTCGGCGCCGTCGACGACATCTGGGCGGGACTTGCCCAGGATCGCTTCACCACGCAAAACCTCGCCAGGCACATTGCATCCTATCCGTTCGAGACGTTCGGCTGCCTGCTCCCCTGGTCGCCACTGCTGCTCGCGCTGCTGAATCCTCGCGTGCTTCGCTCCATCGCCGCCGATCGTCTTCAGGTGAAGTTCCTGATCATCGCTCTTGTGGTCACGTATCCCTCGGTCTGGTTCGCGGCCGGCGCTCGCGGGCGATACTACATGCCGTTGTATCCCCTCATTGCGGTGCTTGTCGGGCTAGTCGTCGAGCACTGCGCCGTGCGGCTGGCGGCGGCGCTCGAGCAAGCCTTTTGGAAGCACTTTCAACGTGGCGCGGCGATCACCGTGGGCGTCGTCGGGCTGGCGGTTGCCCTGGCCGGCGTGCTGCCACTGCAGCCGCTCCAAGAGATCACGCAGAGCGCGAGCTTCCTCGCCCTGTGGATCCCGGCAGTCCTCGTTTCCGCAGGGCTGCTCGTTTGGGCGTCGCAAGGCCGCAATGGTTTTCGCACGAAAGTCGCCGTGACGTCGCTGGCCGCGTTTCTTGCGGTCGCAAACACGGGGCTGCTCGTCAATCAGCGTGTGCACAAGGCTCATAACCTCGATCCGATTGTGGCCCAGCTCAAACAGCAACTTGAAGACGGCCAGCTCGTCAGCCTGGGCCGCGTCTATCATCGCTTCGCCTACGAGTTCGACGAACCGATTCCGCAGGTCGATTGGCCAATCAAGTCCAGCGACTTGCCCCCCGACGTCGAGTACTTCTGCTTCGACCGCCGGCCAGGCGATACGTCCGAGTCGCGCAGCGGTAGCGACGCCCGGGTACCGTTCTCAACGCCCGGCACCCTGCCCTTCCAGTGGGAAGAGGTCGCCACGATTCCGTGCGACCCCGTGCAGCGAGAGGTGCACAACCGCTCGGTCGTGATCGGCCGCGTCGTGCGACCTACCGTCGTGGCTTCCATGCCGGACCAGCCGAGGCGACGCTAGGCTTTTAGTCCACCTGCGCGCCGCTGATCAACTTGATGAACTCGCGGTTCGACTTGAACTTCGCCAGCTTGCTCGTGAGCTGCTCCATCGCATCGACGTGATGCATCGTGGACAGCGTTCGCCGAAGCATATTCACGGCGTGCAGCGTCTCGGGATCGAGCAGCTTTTCCTCACGGCGAGTACCCGACTGCGAGATGTCAATGGCGGGCCATACACGGCGGTCGGACAGCTTGCGATCCAGCACCAGTTCCATGTTGCCGGTGCCCTTAAACTCCTGGAAGATCAGCTCGTCCATCCGGCTGCCGGTGTCCACCAGCGCGGTCGCGACAATCGTCAACGAGCCGCCTTCTTCGAACACGCGGGCCGTGGCGAACAGCTTCTTGGGAATGTCGAGCGCCTTAATGTCCACGCCGCCCGACATCGTCCGGCCCGTGTTGCCGACCCATTTGTTGAAGGCCCGGGCCATGCGGGTGATCGAGTCCATCAAGAGGAACACGTCTTTGCCCATTTCGGCCAGTCGTTTGGCGCGTTCCACCACGAGTTGCGACAGCCGGACATGGCTTTCCACGTCGCGATCGAGACTGCTGGCGATCACGTCGCCCTTCACGCAGCGCCGCATGTCCGTCACTTCCTCAGGCCGCTCGTCGATAAGCAGCATGATCAGCGTCAGTTCCGGATAATTGGTCGCGATTGCGTTGGCAATGTGCTGCAAGAGGAACGTCTTGCCGGTCCGCGGCGGAGCGACAATCAACGCTCGCTGCCCCTTGCCCAGCGGCGTGAGCAAGTCCATCACCCGCGTGCTGATCGGGGTGGGGCCGGTCTCGAGCTTAAGCCAACTCTCGGGGTTGATCGGCGTCAAGGCGTCGAAGCTCTTCACGTTCACATAGTCTTCCGGCTTCATGCCATCGACGTCGACGATTTCGCGAACGCGCGGGCCCTGCTGCTTGCGGGCCTGCTGCACCATCGCGTTGATCATCACGCCTTCACGCAGGCCAAACTTCTCAATCATCGTGCCCGGCACGAAGGGATCGGTCCGTTCGCGGAGGTAGTTGGTATCCGGGTTGCGCAAGAATCCATAGCCATTGGGGTGCAGTTCGAGCACGCCTGAGCCAGGCTCGATGACGCCCGGTTCGCCGTTGTCGGCCGCGATCTCGGCATCGCTCATCGGCGGTCGATCGCCTTGATCGCGTGGCCCGCCATAGCGACGTCCACCGCGACCGCGCATCCGGCCGTTTTGTGGCCCGCCGCCACCACCACCACCACCGCCACCACCACCGCCACCACCACCGCCGCCGCCACCCGGTCCTCCCATGCCGCCACGACCGCGAGAACGACCTTTCTTGCGCTTACCCATTGAATCTCACCTGATAAGAGAGCCGCCGCGACTCCCGACGGCGCGCGAAACGAGCGCGCAGCGGAGAAGCATCAGCCAGTACACGTGGCGGTTCAGCGTCGATGCCGAATGCCCTGTCAAAAGAAGCCAATTCTCGTCACGCGACGAGAACCGAATGTTGACCCTCGCACAGACCCACCAGGAAACCCTGTCGCACCAGAAAACCCTGGTTCGTCCCAGGAAGGTGAAAATCTGCGTCACCCAGGCTTTCCCTGAGCGAACACGGAACGGCCGGTCTACGCGGCGCGGCCGTTCAACGAAATTAAACTCGTGCAAACGTTGAGCCGAATGCTGCCGACAGTGCGCTTGCGAAACGCCCACAAGCACTTCGGATATTACCAATCGCGAATTACATTCGCGTTCCTTGCCTGCTCACGCGTCGCAGGCAACCATCCTTCCCGTGAAAGTCTGACGAAAACTCGCCAAGCTGTTTCGAGCCGAGCCAAGCGCCACCGGTGTGATGCCGCTTCGCCCTTGCCTTCTAGCGGGAGCTGGTAATCCAGAAGCGTCTCTTACCCCAACCTACGAAGAAGCCACAAGCGCGCTAGCGTCGGGCAACTTGAAACCTTGGGGAGGCCCACTGGTTCGTCGTTACGACGTCCACGCCAGGATCTCCGGAAGCTTCCACAGGGAGTTCACGCGACTCTGTGTCGCGGAGCTACTTTGCGGATTCACAACCGGCGAGGCGTGCCAGGTGGGCCGCGGCGTCTGCCTGCACGGCAGAACTTAAAACTACGGACATCTTAGTCATCTCTCGACCGATGTCAAGCGACCAATCGAGCCAGAATCTGGCAGTCTGGGAAGTTTTTTCCACTGACTGCGTTGACTTTAACGCTGGCAACGCTGGATCAGTCTCGAATGGTCTTCCGACGTCCCGCAGCGAGTGTCCGCCCGCATTATCACTACGATTCCTTTCCAGGCTGCGTTCGGCAATCTTTGGCCAGCCCGCAACTTTTACACAACTAGGTCGCTCGTTAGGACCGATACAGCCCTCAGATAGGCTCATTTTCACGATTCGCCGGGGGAGTGTTTCCGATGCGGGCGATGCTACGAACCACGACCGTCTGCCTTGTCCTGGCCGCCTGTGCCACGGCCCTGGCCGACAACCAAATGCCTTGGCAACCGGACCTGGAAACCGCCAAACGCGTGGCTGCTCAGTCGAATCGCCTCGTGCTGATTCACTTCTGGGCCCCCTGGTGCCGACCGTGCATGCGTATGGAGCAAGACGTTTTCTCCAAGCCCGAAACGGCCAAGGCGCTCGAGGCCAATTTTGTGCTCGTCAAGTTGAATGCCGATGACGCCCCGGGTACCGCTCGGCTGTACGGCGTCTCGAGCCTGCCGTCGGATGTCATCACGCTGCCCAACGGTCGTTTGGTTTCGCAATTGCAAAGCCCGCCGACCGCGTCGCAATACGTTCAGATGATGAACCGCGCCGCCGATGGACACCGCTCGCTCGCGCGTCGCCAGTCAACCGAGGTCAGCGCTGTCGGCGCTCCGCTCGGTGCGCCTCAGCCGGAAGCCGCGCCGCCAGCGTCCACCACGCCGATCACGTCGCCGCCAGTGGCCAACGTCGCGGAGGCGAGAGCCCCGGCCGCGCCACCCGCAGGTGGTGACCCATACGCCGACTTTTTCCCCACGGCGCAGACGGCCAGCACCACGGCTGGGCCATCTGCACCTGCCGGTGCGGTCACCCCCGCACAGGCCTACGCTCCGCCGGCCGCGCCCATGCAACCGGTGGCGCAAGCAGGGCCGGTCGATCCCTATGCCCAGCCAGCGGGGCCTGCGGCCGATCCCTATGCAACCGCGCCGGCCGCTCCTCAAGCAGCTTCGCCAGTGCATCCTTACGCGGCGCCAATGGCTCCGCCGGCTGTTGATCGCTACTCCACGGTCTCCGCGCCGCCCAATCCATACGCTGCACCGCCGACGGCGCCGCCCGCTGCTGCGCCTGTCGCTTCGCCGCAAACGCCAGCTCCGCAAACGCCAGCTCCGCAAGCGGCCACCGCGCTTTATCAACCGCAAGTGCATCTGCCGCAGCTCCCGCCCGGCTGTCCGCCGGTCGCGCTCGACGGCAACTGTGCGGTCACGCTCGTGGAACGCAAACGCTATGCGGTCGGACACACCAGCTTCGGCGCCGTCCACCGCGGCCGCACCTACCTGTTCCTCGGCCCGCAAGAACGCGATAAGTTCCTGGCGGATCCCGATCGGTTCAGCCCCGTGCTTTCGGGCCTCGATCCGGTCCATGCCATCGACAACCAGCAGTCCGTACCGGGCAAACGCGAGTATGGCGTGTTCGGCGCGGACGGCAGAATCTACCTGTTCGCCGACGAAGCGTCGCGGGCCAAGTTCGAGCAGAACGAGCAGCACTACACCGCCGCCGCGAGCCAGGTCCTCGGTCAGCCGACCTACCAGGCCATGCGTCCCACGCCGTAAGGATTCAGGGCCAACGGCCCGGTACTGCGTTAGCCAGGGCCAGCGGCCCTGGAATCTAGGCGGACACGAGAGCCGAAGAGGCCCATCGGGGCGTTCTGAAAGGCACTCCAATCGTCGACGGACATGGATCCAACCGCTCTATGCCAATGCAAGCGCGCAAAGCCATCTTGGGATCCGCTTGGTTGCGTCGCGATTGCCCACCAAACCAATCGATTCAGTCTCGACCGTCCAAAGATACGTGAAGACATCTTCTACGGTGGCTGGCTCAACAACAGGACGCACAGACCGGCAACATACGAGTCGGTATTCGCCCCAGGTGAGTGCGGATTCTCCAATGCCAATGGGAACCCATTGGGTGTGCACCGCGTCGCGGAGGTTTTTCTAGAGTTCGTTCATCGAGTGCTGGATTGGGCGACGTTAATGCGATTCCCAATCGCGCGACCGACCAACCGCTTTTTGCCACATCGCATAGCGGCTTTCGCGATCCGTGTCTCCCAGCGCGGGTTTGAACTGCTGGTCCAGAATCCAGTTCTTGGCGATCTCCCGTTCGTCTTTCCAATAGCCGACCGCCAGACCTGCCAGATACGCCGCGCCGAGAGCCGTCGTCTCGGAAACCTGCGGCCGCCGAACCGTCGTGCCCAGCAGGTCGGACTGAAACTGCATCAGCCGGTTGTTGACGCTCGCACCGCCATCGACCTTTAGCTCATTGAGCTTCAACCCGCTGTCGCGCTGCATCGCATCGACCAGATCGCGAGATTGAAACGCCATCGATTCGATCGCGGCCAGGGCAATGTGCGCTGCCGTGGTGCCGCGCGTGATCCCCACGATCGTGCCCCGGGCATAGGGATCCCAATACGGTGCGCCAAGTCCCACGAACGCTGGCACCAGGTACACGCCGTGCGTGTCGTCGACTTGTGCCGCCAGGCGTTCGACGTCCACGGACTTCTCGATGATTTTTAGCCCGTCGCGCAGCCATTGCACGACCGCGCCGCCAATGAACACGCCTCCTTCCAGGCAGTATGTGATTTTGCCGCCGAGCCCCCAGCCGATGGTCGTCAGCAGACGATTCTGCGAGGCCACAGCTTCGTGCCCCGTGTTCATCAGCAGGAAACAGCCCGTGCCGTAAGTGTTCTTCGCACTGCCGGGCTCGAAACAGGCCTGCCCGAATGTCGCCGCCTGTTGATCGCCGGCGCAACCCGTGATGGGAATCGCGCCGCCCAGCCATTTGGCGGTTGCTTCGCCGAGTTGGCCACTGGAGGGTTTCACCTCGGGCAGCATCGCCCGCGGAATTTTCAGAATCGCCAGCAGCTCGTCGTCCCAGTCGAGCTTGTGAATGTTGTAGATCAACGTGCGGCTGGCATTGCTGTAATCGGTTACGTGCGCGCGGCCCTCGGTCAGCCGCCAGATCAGCCAGGTATCGACCGTGCCGAAAAGTACTTCGCCACGCTCGGCTCGCTCGCGCAGTCCCGGAATCGTATCGAGCAGATAAGCGATCTTGGTGGCCGAGAAGTACGCATCGACCACCAGGCCGGTCTTCTCGCGGAACTTCTCCTCGAGCCCCTCGGCCTTCAGCCGATCGCAAATCGGCGCCGTGATCCGGCTTTGCCAGACGATCGCGTTCGCCACCGGTGTGCCGGTCGCTTTCTCCCACAGGATCGTCGTTTCGCGCTGATTAGTGATGCCCATCGCCGCGATGTCGCCGGCAGTGAGCTTCGCCTGCGCCAGGGCTTCCTTCGCCACGCTGAGTTGCGACGACCAGATCGCCTCGGGATCGTGTTCAACGTGTCCCGGCGAGGGCAGAATCTGCTCGAACTCCTGCTGCGCCACCGAGACGATCGCGCCGTCGTGACCGAAGACGATCGCTCGGCTTGAAGTGGTTCCCTGGTCCAGCGCAAGAATGTATTTGCCCGCCATACGTCCGCCTTTGCTGAGAAGTGCCCGAAGAGCTTATCTGCCGGCGCGCCGTCCGCGCGACGGAAGAGTTGCCCCGTATTGGAATCGTGCGCAGCGGTGCGTTCAAGTCCCAGACCTAAGGGACTTACGTCACGACGCGTCCATACCTGGCCAGCAACCGCGCGCACTCGGCGTCCACTGCGGCGTTCATGGCGTGCGTCTGCAGTCGCCCCGCGTCGACTAGCACCCGCGCCAGGTGTTCCAGGCATCCACGTGTGAGTCGCTCCTGGTAGAGCAGCATCGCGCGCCGCTCCACCAGGTCGGCCAGGTTCGCCGCCTGCTCGCGATTGATCATCCAGCGCACAACCTCAACCGGCAGATCCGTGTCCGCAATCATCTGGCGCGTGGTTGCCGCGGCCAGGATCGGCTCGCAGTCCGTGCCATACAGCGTCCAGCAGCAGGTAACACTTGGCAGCGAGAAACCGGTCCGGCGCGCAATTGACCGCTGCTCAGCGGCCAGATCACGCGGATTGCGCGGATAGTGCTCTGCCCCGGGAAAGGGCCGCTCGCGTGTGTGGCCAGTGACCTGCCGTCCCAAGTGTTGGAGCACGTCGGCCGTGGCTTGCTCGGCGAGCGAACGCATCGTGGTCAGCTTGCCGCCAACGATCGAGATCACCGGCAGGCTTGCGGCCGCATGTTCAACGAACGAATGGCGGCGCGTGATCGCGGCCGTGGACTTCGCATCCACGTAGGGCAGCGGCCGTACAGCGCTGTAGTGGAACGCGATGTCGCCGCGGCTGAGTTTGGCGCCCGGCAGGATCTCGTTCGTCGAATCGATCAGGTACCGAATCTCTTCGTCCGTGGCGTGGGCCGACTCCGGCGGACCGCTGAACTTGACGTCCGTCGTCCCGATCAGCACGGTCTCGCCCAGCGGCGTGATGAAGATCGGCCGGCCATCACTCGCCTCGGCATAGACCCCCTGCTCCCCCTTGAGCTGCTCCTTCAGCCGGCGGCTGAACGTGAACAGGTGACTCCCCTTGGTTCCGCCCATCAGCCGGTCTGACGGGACCTGCAGTTTCTCGAGTGCTTCGTCAACCCATGCGCCCGTCGCGTTCACGATCAGATCGGGCCTGAGTTCGAAAGTCTCGCCAGCCACGATTTCGCCCGGGCTCTGAGCCGAAACGGGGGAGATCGTCACCAGGTCGCCCGCGCGTCGCGCCGCGTGATGCGTCAGTACGCGAAATTCGAGTCCGCGCCGGTGCGCGACGTCTCCTGCGTCTTTCAGCATCGAGAGCAGCAACCGCTCGGGAAACTCGACCTGCCCGTCGTAGTAGGCGCACGCCCGGCGATAGCGCTCGGCATCGAAGGCCGGCGAACCGTCCATCTGGATCGAGCCACACTGATAGCCGGGCAGCGTCTCGTCCTGGGCGTACGCGTCGTAGAACATCAGTCCAGACCGGACGAGGGCTGAACCTCGCGGCTCTTGCGATTGCGGCCACCAGTCCAGTCGCAGGAACTTGCCGATCGCCGGAAACCAGCCGCCAAAGCGATTCGCGGCCGGGATCCACAGCCGCAGCGGCCGCACGAACTGGGGCGCGAGCCGCAGCAGCCGCGTCCGTTCGCCCAGCGACTCCTTCACCAGGTCGAACTCGCGATACTCCAGGTACCGCAATCCGCCGTGAATGAGCCGAGAAGAGCCTGACGTTGCGCCCGAGGCGATGTCCGCCGTATCGACGACCCACACATTCACGTCGTTCAGCGTCAGCTCCCGCGCGATCGCACAGCCGTTAATGCCGGCGCCAAGAACAAGCACGGTGGGCGAGCTGTTGGTCATGAGAGCAATGACCGCGAAAAGCGTAGCGAAGTAACACGGCGCGCGATGCCGCCGCCCAGAATACCCGCTTTACGAATGGCTGAACAGTCGCCGTGAAGGTCGCGTGCCGTCGGTGCCGTTGATCGTCGCGCCGCGGCCACCCGTGGCTCGCTGCGTCACTCCCGATCGATGGACACTACGTGCATCGAAGGAGCTGCGCCGCTAGTCCTGATTCTCGAGCGTGCGCTGCAGGTAGTGCACGTGCGCCCGCACCCCTTCGAGGTTTGGATTCAGAGCCAGTGCCCGGCGGAAGCACTCCAGGGCCCGGGGCCGTTCGCCAAGATGCATGTAGCACTGGGCCATTCCGGTCGCAGCGCCGAAGTGATAGGCATTCAGTTCCATGGCCTGCTCGCAATCGTCGATCGATTCGCGATACCGCCGCAGGCTGAACAGAGCGAGCGCCCGCTGGTTCCAGGCTTCCGCCATCCAGGGCGTCTGGGCGATCAGCCGCGTGGCCTTGCGGATGGCGCTGTCGAAGCGGCGCGTACCGTTCAGTTCGACAATTTCCTGCAACAGCTTCCGCTGCACTTTGTCTCCCTGGCGGCACCAGATCGTGCGGATGCCATTCTCGGCCAGCATTCGCACGCCCCGATCGTCGTCGCGCAGGGACCGGCCCATCACGTTGTTCGAGCGAAAGTCGCCCAGCAGTGACAGCGCCAGCACGGCTGCCCGACGGTCCATCCGGTCGCCCATTTCGGCAATCCGTTCCAGCGTACCGGCCAGGTAACGCTCGGCCACGGCCGCCTCAAAACGGTCGGCGCACTGGTCGAGCAGATAGGCCTTGTACATCTGGTGCAGGAGCGGCCCGCGATGGCTGGAACTCATGGTGACACGTCTTGGTGGGCTCGTGCGGAGGGGCTTCAATCGACCGGGAAGTTGCGGCGGTTGCGCTGGTCGATCCTCCTAGTGTAATCGGACCGGTGCCAATTACAAACAGGCCGGAATCGACCGGTTTTTGCTAGGGACCGATTGACCAACGAATCACAATAAGGGGTAGTGCCAGCGGCCGAATCTCTTGCGCATCGGGTGACCTCGCGCTCATGTTGTTAACCCCACGTAACCTCACGGCGTTCTGCAAGTGCTGTCTGGCATTGATTGCCTGCTTACGCACGATGAGTCCGCTTTGTGGGGCAGAGCCTGCCGGCTGGCTCACCGATCGTGCGCTCGAGCAGCAACTCGCGATGCCAATCACCGTCTCCTGGCAGCGGGTTCCACTGGCGCGAGCACTCGACCGAGTCGCCGAGGCCCAGCACGTCGCCATCGTCCGCGACCGACGTCTCGATCCCTCGCAGGAACTCACGCTCAGCGTCGATCGCGAACCACTTAGCGCCGGACTTGCCAAGATCGCCGCCCACGTCAAAGCAGGCTACGCACAACTCGGCTCAGTCGCGTATCTCGGTCCCGAAGACGTTGCGCAGCGAATCGCTTCACTCGCCGCCCTCCGCACGGACGAAGCTCGTCAGCTACCTCCGGCAATGCAGGAGAAGCTCTTGCTCCTCAAAACCTGGGACTGGCCCGAGGCGAGCGAGCCACGCACGTTGCTTGCCGACCTGGCTCGCGAGGGGACCATCGAAGTCATCAATCCCGATCGAATCCCGCACGACCTGTGGCCCGCGGCCCAGTTGCCGCTGTTGAGGTGGACTGATCGCCTGACGCTGCTCACCGCTCAGTTCGGCCTGACCTTTCGGTTTGTCGACGAGGGGCCCCGCATCGAACTCGTCGAGATTCCCGACGAAGTGCTCATCGCCCGCAGCTATCCAGGCGGGCGGAATGCCCGCAACCTCGCCCGCAAGTGGCAGCGTGAACTGCCGCAGGCAAAAATTCACGTCGAAGGCGACGAAGTGCGGGTGCTGGCCTCGCTCGCAGATCATGAGCAGCTTGAACGCCGCCTGAAAGGCATCACCCACAAGCCGGTCGTCACCAAAGGCCCGCTGGCGCACACGCTCACGGCCGAGAAGATAGCGCTCGATCGACTGGTTGATGAAAAACTCGCGCCCGGGCTGGGGTTGGAGTTCGTCTGGGATCGCGCGGCCACCACCGCCGCCGGAGTCGCTGCCGACCAGCTTATCTCCGTGCGCGTCGACAACGTCTCGCTCGACGAGCTACTCGAAGCCGTGTTCAGAGACACGGGCCTCCAGGCGCGCCGCCAAGGCAAACGCGTCCACGTACGCGCGCAGCCTTAGAGCAAGTTGACGTGCTTGCGTCGGTTACCCGAATGCCGCTGGCAATTAAGCCAGCGTTTTCTCGAGCTGCTCGCGGACCGATTGCTCGATCTTGCCCTTGAACATCATGGCCGCGAACGGAATCGAGCCGTTGATTTGAACTTCGTTCGGCTCGACGTTCATGTCGCCCTTGATGTTGAAGCCGAACGTCGAGAAGGCATAGGCCAGCTTGTTGCCGTCCCAGCTCTCCTCCAGGTTGCTCACCTGATCGCCGTACTTTTCCTTGATCTTGCTGAACAGCGACTGCAAACGTTCTTTGGCTTCTTCGGCGGTCAACGTGTGAGGCACCGCAATCGTAAGGCTGGGCATGGCTCGACCTGCTACTGAAATGGTGGACTGACAAAAACGATGTGGCAGCCGCTTGGGCGCTCAAGCCGCACGACGCGGAAGCGAATCATCGATGCCGTTTATCCTATCGCGGGAAGTGCATCGTGGGAACAGCCGCGCCCGCGCGGCTGGCGAGATCATCGCGGCCCCCGCGCGCGCCCTTTCGGCCGCGCCCCATACGAAAACGCGCCTACTCGCACAGATCCTCGCAGTCGGAGCGATCCGACGGATGCCAGAGCGGCAATCCCCGCCGGACTCGGTCGGCCAGGATCGAGATTTTGTCCTGCGTGCCGGGCATCGAACCGCACGCCTCGTAATCTTCCAGGTCGATCTCGTGGGGCTCGAAGTTCCACTGCTTCTGGCGGATGGCATCCAGCACCGTCCGCGGCTCGAAAGCTGTCTCTGACACCGCTATAGCTCCTTGCTAAAGTTCAGTCCGGCTCCTCGCCGAGCGGTCTCCCGCTCCCGAGAGACTAAGCGGTCCCCCGCTTCCAAAACACCGAGCGGTCGCCGCGCCTTGGCGACCTACTGCCGCCCGCGTGGCCGCAGCATGCTCGTGCGGTCTTCCTTGCGGTCGTGCGGACTGCTCCTGAGTATTCCGTGATCGCCCGGATTGTCAAGCAAATTAGCCCACCCGCAATGAGTGGTTTCACGCAAGCGAGGGTTGAATTAATCGCCTGCCGTCTTGCAGAAACGCCTTCAGCTTCCGCACGAGCTCCGCTTCCAGCGTCGCCTCGCGTCCGCCGCGGCAAACCGCTCCGCGGAATCCAAAAAAGTCGGGCTCCAGCGGCAAGAGTTTCCACAGATCGTCTATTCCTAGTCCGCCGGCCAGCACCGTCAGCAGGTTGCTTCGCCGCGCGGCGTTGACCAGCTCGCGCAATTCCGCACTCGCAAGGTGCTTGTCCAGCGCTTCGTCAGTCTTAGAGAACGTGTCGACGAGCAGTCCTCGGCAACCCAGCTCGATGGCAGCCGACAGCACCTCTTGCGGCGGCGGCGCATCGGCTCGGCGCCAATCGGCATAGGCTACGGCCACCGGTTGTACCCCGCGCGGCAAAGCGCCAATCGCGCGGCCGAGCTTCCCGTGCCAATCGGCAGTTCGCGCGGCGCCGGCCAGCCCGAACTTGGCATAGGTTGGTAGTGGTTCCAAAGCCGGCGCGGCATTCGCCTCGACGAGTTCGCCGAGCGCAATGCTGGTGGGGACGCGCGCAGCGACGGTCGCCAGCACCTCGCGAAGCGTTTCGCCGTCGGCCATCCCCAACGCGCCGCGATGCGGCTCTTTGACATCGATCAGATCGGCCCCGGCCGCCAGCGCAGCGGCCGCTTCGTTGGCGTCTCGCACGCTGATTAGTAGTCGAGGTCGAGGCATAGTGGGCCGAGCGCGCAAGAAAGTTCTAGGTAGCCGCCTTCTCGCGGCTCACGTCATACAGCCGCTGATTCAGTCGGTTCACCAGCGGCACGCTCAACGGCTCGCACCACGTGCCGCGGATGATGACTTGTCCCTGGCACCAGGCGCCAAGCTGCGGCTTGACGTCCAGATGCTGCCACTCCTCGGCCTTTGGCGCCAGTCGCATGATGAGCGCGGATGTTTCCACATTGCGCTCATCGCCGCCGGGCAGGAAACTCGAAGTCTGCCCTAGCAAAAAGCATTCGACCACCTCCAGCGGCACGCGAATCGGTCCGCCCGGCCTGAGCCAGACAAGCACGTGGCGCTTGTGATAGGCCAGGCGCGGCTTGCGGATGTGCCAGGCCAGCGCCGCGATGATTGCCAGCGACACGACGAGCAGGACGCCCCCAATCGCGCGGACTGCTGTCGGCGGTTCCCGCCCCGGCAAGCCGCAGACGAGCAACATTCCGACTGCCGCGAGCAGACCCGGCGGAATCATTCCGAAAAGCAATGCGCGCCGGTTCGTTCGCAGCCAGATTTCCATGCCGTCGATTTCGGTTCGTTCCGCCTAAGGTGCAGCGATCAGGCGTGCGTGCACCGGGCACGATCACTCGCAGAGTTTAGCAAACCTGTGGTGTGGTCTGCCAGGGACGAGCGGCGCATGCGTCGCGGGGGCCTTGATTTTCCCGCCCCGATTCAGTCTCTTGGTTTCGCTTCCACTGAAAACACGCTACCTTCGGGACGATGAGCATGCCCTCTGCTGGATTCTGGAAGTCGAACGTTCACAAGCCGCTGATTCTCACCATTCTGGCGATCCTCGCGGTCTATGCCCTGGCCACGCTCCTCGGCTTCACCGAAGTCGCCTTGCATGCCGAAGAGGAGCATGCAGAAGCCGCTCGCCAGGTCGCCGCCGTCTGGGCCGTTATTCCGTTCACGCTTCTGCTCGGCGCAATCGCCATTCTGCCGCTCATCGAGCACACCGCCCACTGGTGGGAACACAACCTGCACAAGTTCTACGTGGCGGGCATCCTGGCCCTAATCACGCTGGTCTACCTGGGCCTGCTTCACCCTGAAGGCAGTCTCGGCCGGGCGGCGCATACGCTGCAGCACGTGATCATCGGCGAGTACATCCCGTTCATTGTGCTGCTTTTCAGCCTCTACACGATCAGCGGCGGCATTCGCATCGCCGGCAATTTGCCTGCGCACCCGGCCACGAACCTGGCATTCATTGCCGTCGGCGGACTTCTGGCCAGCTTCATCGGCACCACCGGCGCGGCGATGCTCCTGATTCGTCCGCTGTTGGAAACCAACTCCGAACGCCGACACGTGGCCCATACCGTGGTGTTCTTCATCTTCGTGGTCTGCAACTGCGGCGGGCTGCTCCTGCCGATTGGCGATCCGCCGCTGTTCCTGGGCTACTTGAATGGCGTCGACTTCCTCTGGACGATGTCGCTCTGGCGCAGCTGGCTGTTCGTGAATGGATCGCTGCTGGCCGTCTATCTAGCCGCGGACAGCCTCTATTTCTATCCGCGCGAGGCGAAGCAGGACATCAGCCGAGACGAACGCATCGTCCGTCGAATGACCTTTCGCGGTATTTGGCCGAACGGACTGCTGTTGCTGGGCGTGATTCTGGCCGTCGCGCTGCTCGACCCCAGCAAGCCGCTCCTCGGCACCGACTGGCATCCTTGGCTGTACCTGCGCGAGATGGTGCAGCTTGGCCTGGTCGGCGTGTCATTGCTCGTCGGTGCTCAGGTGGTGCGCGACGACAATAACTTCGACTACATCGCCATCATCGAAGTGGCGGCGCTGTTCATCGGTATCTTCGTCGCCATGCAACCGGCACTTGAAATCCTCAATGCACGCGGTGCGACCCTCGGCATCGACACCCCCAAGGAATTCTTCTGGGCGACCGGCATCTTGTCGTCCGTGCTCGACAACGCGCCGACGTACCTGGTGTTCTTCAAAACGGCTCAGACGCTCTACGCCGGCGACGGAACGGCCATCGCCGGCGTGGCCGAGCCGCTGCTGAAGGCGATCTCGCTGGGCGCCGTGATGATGGGAGCGATGACTTATATCGGCAATGGCCCCAACTTCATGGTCAAGACGATTGCCGAAAAAGCCGGCGTGAAGATGCCCAGCTTCTTCGGTTATGTCGTCTATAGCCTCGCGATTCTCCTGCCAATTCTCGTGATCAATACGTTCCTGTTCGTGGGTTAAGCATCGCGCATGACGCGAAGCCGGCAACGGCGGTTGGCCAATTCCGCACGGCGCTGCTAGAATTTTGCGCACCACGAGTACAACTAAGAATACCACCAACTCACCCAGTTCGGATGCGAAGTCGCTCGCTCGAGCCAGCCGCCAGTTTGGATCACGACCACATCACAACCGACCGCCAGTTGCGGGAACTCTGCCGAAAACTGGCCGATGCGCCCTCGATCGGCTTTGATACGGAGTTCGTCTCCGAACACTCTTATCGCCCCGAATTGTGCCTGATCCAGGTCGCCGCCGGTGATCGGATGGCGGTCATCGATCCCCAGTCGGTTTCCGACGTCACTCCGTTCTGGGAGGTTTTGGCCGCGCAGGGGCACGATACGCTCGTGCATGCCGGACGCGAAGAGCTGCTGTTCTGCCTGTCAGCCGTCGGCGCGCCACCGTGCCGGTTGTTCGATGTGCAGATCGCCGCGGGACTCGTGGGCCATGAGTACCCGGCCGGCTATGGTTCGCTGCTCTTCAAGCTGCTCGGCACCCGGCTGCACAAAGGCGAGACGCGCACCGACTGGCGCAAGCGGCCGCTCTCCGCGGGGCAGATCACTTACGCGCTCGACGACGTCCGCTACCTTGCACCCCTGGCCGCCGCGCTGCGCGGGCGACTCACCGAGCTCAACCGCATGAGCTGGCTCGAGGGCGAAATGCAGTCCTGGCAGGACGACGTCCGCGCCTCGCGCAGCGACGAACGATGGTGGCGCGTGAGCGGAATCAACGGTCTCTCGCGCCGCCACCTGGCCATCGTGCGCGAACTGTGGCGGTGGCGCGAGCAGGAGTCTGAAAACCGCGACTCACCCACGCGCCGCGTGTTGCGTGACGATCTGATCGTCGAGATCGCCAAGCGAAAAAGCTCCGACGTCAAGCAAATCCGCGATCTGCGTGGCATGGAACGCCGCGATCTGGACCGCCTGCTGCCGCAGTTGGCCGCGGCCGTAAAGCGCGGGCTCGACCTCCCCGACAGCGAGTGCCCCGCCCCGGCTCAACGCGAGGCTCCGGCCCAGTTCAATGTCCTCAGCCAGTTCCTGTCGACCGCACTGGCCGGAATCTGCCGGGCCAATGAGCTCGCTCCCAGCATCGTGGGCACGTCGAGCGACGTTCGCGAGCTGGTGGCCTATCGTCTTGGTCTGGGCAGCACGAATGGCGAGCCGCCGCTGCTGGGGCGCGGCTGGCGGGCCGAAGTCGTCGGCCGCATGATCGACGACCTGCTGGCCGGCAAACTGTCCGTCCGCGTCGGCGATCCGATGGCAGACGAGCCGCTGGTCTTCGAGCAGCGAGACTGAACGCTCGGTGCCACGTTTACGAGCTGGCTACTTCGCGCCAACTAGACCCTTCGCAATGTTGTACGTCTTGATCGCGTTGGCGGTCGTTAGCGCGGGATTCGTCACCGGCGTGATCTTCGGGTCGGCGAGTTCTCCCTGCAGACCGCTGCCAGCCTGGGTAACAGTCGCCGGCTTCGTCACCGGGGGCGTGTAGGCTGCCTTGACCGGCTTCTCCTCCACCTTGGCAGTCGTCTCGGCCGCAGGCTTATCGCTCTCCTTGACGGCTGCTTTCTCCGGAGTAGGTTTCTCCGCCGTCTTTTCAGCCGGAGGAGCCGCGGCGGCGGGCGGCTGAGCAGGCGCCGCAGCCGGCGCGGGAGTCGCCGGCAGCGGTGTGGCAGCGCTTGCTGCGGGGCCCATGGGGGCCGCATAGCCCACATTTTCGACCTTGCCGCTGTCGTCGAACTTATGCTCTTTCACCCGGTCGAAGCGGCGCTCTGTACCCACCGAGCTGTTGGCCACGCTATCGGTCTTTTCTGTCTTGCGCTTGGCCAGCGGCGTGCGAATCTTCTCGCCCGCGAACGAAGTGCCGTCATAGATATTGCCGCGCTGGAACGGTCCCGTGCCCAGCAACCAGGTGTCTTTGGCGCTGCTTGCCACCTTGCGATTGCCCGACTGCCAGACCGGTTCGCCAGACATCCGGTCGTAGGCGAACACGGCAATCTTGCACACCGCCTGTTGGCTGGTTCGTTTCGAGAGGGCGATTTCAGGTATCGCGGCAGCTCCGGTCGGCAGACCGGCAACATTGGGCAGATTCGTGGCGGGCACACCGACCAGGACGTCGTTGCGGTTGGTGCCAAGCGCCCCGGCTCGGATTTCAACCACAAACTCGCAGTCCTCGGCCTTGTCCTTGATGATGCAACCGCTGGCGAGCATGTGCTGGCGGAGCGTGCTGGTCACATAGTTCTGATCGAGCGTGGTCGCGATGAAGCGGGTGTCGAGGAAGACGCTGCAATCTTCGAGCGCGCTGAAGTCGATCTCGCTGATCGCGCGATCAACCGCGTCAGAGACCAGCAGTTGCTCGGTCGCCGTGCGCGGTGAGTCCGACCACTTGGTCGTTCCGCAGCCAACGGTCCCGGCGGCAGCCATCAGTAACATCACCCACAGACGCAAACGCATGTCGCTAAGGGTCTCACTTCCAGATTCAAGTAACCGCCCGGCACTGAGAATTCCGCACAGGCGGCGTCCCCAAAAGGAGGCGGATTGTAGCGAAAGCGGGGCCACTGACAAACAGTGGTTTATGGGTCCTGGCCCTGCCGATTAAGCCGTTATGAAAAAACGACTTACGGACGCTTGCGAGCCTGCTTGCGGCGCTCGATTTCGCTCAGCACTTGCTTCCGCAACCGGACGCTGCCAGGCGTGATTTCCACCAGCTCATCATCCTCGATGTACTCAAGCGCCGTTTCCAGTGACATCACGCGAGGCGGCTTCAGCAGGATGTTGCGGTCGCTTCCCGAGGCCCGCATGTTGGTGAGCTTCTTCTCCTTCGTCGGGTTCACGGCCATGTCTTCGGCGCGGCTGTTCTCACCCACGATCATTCCTTCGTAGACCACGTCGCCCGGGCCGACGAACATTTCCGCCCGGTCCTGCAGGCCATCCAGCCCAAAGGCCACGGCCTTACCGCCAATCATCGATACCAGCACGCCGTTGGCCCGGCCCGTGATGTCCCCTTCCAGCGGGCGATACGACTCGAAACGATGGTGCATGATCGCCATTCCCTGGGTGGCATTCAGCAACCGGGTGCGAAGACCGATGAGTCCCCGCGCGGGGATCGAGAACGACACGTGAGCGTACTCCCCCCGAGTATTCATTTCGAGCATCTGGCCCCGTCGAGCACCGACCTGCTCCATCACCGTGCCCAGCTTGTCGTGCGGCACCTCCACGATCAGTTCCTCGAACGGCTCTTCGGTGATCCCGTCGCGCTCGCGCAGAATCACCTGCGGCTTGCCGACCGAAAGCTCGTAGCCTTCGCGGCGCATCGTTTCGATCAGGACGCTCAAGTGCAGCAGGCCCCGGCCACTCACCGCGTAGGCGTCGCTTCCCTCGACCTGCGCGACACGCAGGGCGACGTTCTTCTCAAGCTCCTTGTACAACCGATCGCGCAAGTGCCGGCTGGTCACGAACTTGCCTTCGCGACCGGCGAGCGGCGAGCTGTTGATGCTGAAGATCATCTGCAGCGTCGGTTCGTCGACGGCCAATCGCGGCAGTGCCCGGCGGGTAATCGGATCACTGATCGTATCGCCGATTTCCATGCCTTCCATACCGACGATGGCCACGATGTCGCCGGCCGAAGCGGTCGGCACTTCTTGCCGGCCCAGCTTGTCGAACGTGTACAGCGTGGTCACCTTGCACAGCGACTGGCGGTCGCCCGATTGCATCAGGGCAACCTGCTGCCCCTTGGTGATCGTGCCGGCGAAAATTCTTCCGACCGCGATCCGGCCCACATAATCCGACCAGTCGAGCGTCGTGACCAGCATTTGCAGCGGGGCTTCCGCCTCGATGTCCGGTCCAGGAATATGTTCGAGCACCATGTCCAACAACGGCTGAATCGAGTCGCCCTTCACCGCTGGATCGTGCGTGGCATAACCGTCGCGGCCGCTGGCGTAAATGTGCGGGAAGTCAGCCAGGTGCTCGGCGCCCAGCTCCAAGAACAATTCGAAAATCTCGTCGAGCACTTCACTCGGCCGCGCGTCGGGGCGGTCGATCTTGTTGATCACCACCAGCGGCTGCAGGCCCACTTCCAAAGCCTTCGTCAGCACAAATCGGGTCTGCGGCATCGGACCTTCGGCGGCGTCCACCAAGACGAGTGCACCACTGGCCATCCGCAACACGCGCTCCACTTCACCGCCGAAGTCGGCGTGGCCCGGCGTGTCGATGATATTGATTTTCATGCCGCGATACGGAATCGCGATGTTCTTGGCCAGGATCGTAATCCCCCGCTCGCGCTCCAGGTCGTTTGAGTCGAGGATGCAGTCCCCCTGAAGCTGGCTTTCGCGAAACTCGCCGCTCTGCCGCAACAGTGCGTCGACCAGGGTCGTCTTGCCGTGGTCAACGTGGGCAATGATGGCAATGTTCCGGATATCTTCGCGTTGCATGACTGCGTTCGAAGTCGACATGAGTCTGGAGTCCTAGCCGTGTGCGGTCAGTGGGGGCCGAGCGGAGCAGCGTCCTGCCGTCGCGCGCTCGTGGCGGCCGTGGGAAGTTAAACCTGGCTCAACAGTCACCCTGGGGGGCAACGGTGAGTTAGGCCGCCTTGAGGTAGTTAAGTCCTTGATTCTACACAGCTAGTGGCAACTTACCTAGGTGGGTCGACTGCGGAATTCGTCCTCACATCAAAGCTGAACAATGCCTCCTTGCCAGCAGTCGGGTTTGTGCTGCCAATCGCCCACTAGACTACCGGACTTGCCCCAGTTCACCCGATTATGGGCCGTGATTGGCGTTTTCGCCAAAATCGGAAGACTCCCTCAAATCCGCCAACTTTAACGGCCGATAACGGAGACGAATTCCATTCAGTGCCTTTGTCGGGGAGCGTGCCATGCGCGGCCGATTTGCCACTTTCGTCCTGGTTTCCACCTTCGGGCTCACGGCAGCCGCTAGCGCGCTTGCGCAGCAGGAGCCGCGTCGCCCGTCGATCAGCGAGCGCCTGCAACGCCTTCGCCAGGACGTATTCGGCCAAAGCGAAGACGTCGACAAACCGCAGCCCCAGCTCACGCCACAGCAGCTCAAGAATCAACCGACCGTCGCCGGCGCCGGCCGCAAGGTCATGGGAGCGAAACGCCCCGTCATGGTCGCGCCTCCCGGCCCTCAGCCGACGATCGCCACGGGCGAAATGGAAGTTCCCGCTCCGGCCAGTAGCACACCGGCCGGCATGCCCGGGCGCATGCAGGTCCAGTCCGCCCGCCGCGCACAGACGGGCGCCGGTCCCGTCACGATCATCACTCCGAACGCCACGGACGACATGGACTCCATTCGCCGGCCCGTCGAAGAAGCTCGCCGCCGCGCAATGGGTGAGCCCGTTGACGTCGTCGAAGAAGGCGAGTCGGGTGAATTCATCGAAGCCGTTCCGGTCGAGCCCAGCGAAGGAGCCGACGAGGGCGTCGAGACGATCGACGAAGCCGAGGTCGAAACCGAAGTCGAAGCCGTGCCGGCCGAGGAGGTCGCCAGCGAACCTGTCGAGGCCGAGGCCGAAGAGCCGGCTCTGACGGTTCCCAACAGTTCAAAGTTCTCGAACAACCTGCGTCCAGTCGCCGAGCCCGAAGTCGTTGAAGAACCGGCCGCAGAAACGCCGGCAGCGGCCGAACCTGTCGCGGCTGAACCGATTGCCGAAGCCCCCCTGGACGACGTTCTGTTCACGACCAAGAGTCCCGTGCTGAGCGTGGCCGCCAGCGGACCGCGCACCGTGATGATCGGTAAAGAAGCCGAGTTCCTCGTCAAGGTAAGGAACACCGGCGCGCCCGCCAACAACATCGTGGTGAAGGTCGTGGTTCCCACCTATGCCGATGTGGCTTCGTGTCGCGGCAGCGTGGGATCGGCCCAGCCCCCTGTGCAGACCGAAATCAACTCGGGCATCGAATGGACCATTGACCGGCTGGACGAAGGGGGCGAAGAAACGCTTACCCTCAAGCTCGTGCCGCGGAAGAGCTCGCCGCTCGACTTGGCGATCAGCTACAGCTTTGCTCCCGAAACTTCGCAGACCATGGTCGAGGTGCAGGAGCCCAAGCTGGCGATGAGCCTCACCGGTCCCAGCGAAGTGCTGTTCGGCCAGACCAAGGTTTACAAGCTTACGATCTCGAATCCCGGCAACGGCGATACGCACAACGTCTCGGTCACGTTGCTCCCGATTGGGCACGGCAGCGAAGCTCCGGGAACGCACAAGCTGGGCGACCTGGCCGCCGGCGAAAGCAAGACCATCGACATCGAGCTCACCGCCCGGCAAGCCGGCGCGATCGACATCAAGGCCCAGAGCTTTGCCGAAGGCGGTCTCCGCGCCGAAGCGTCGCAAGAAGTTCGCGTCCGCCGCGCTGAGCTGAAGGTGGCCGTCGAAGCGCCCCAAGTAAAATACGCCGGCACGCCCTCGACCTACACGCTGCTGGTTGAGAACAAAGGCGATGCCCTGGCCGAAGGCGTCACGCTGTCGGCGATCCTGCCGGCCGACGCGAAATTCCTTTCTGCCAGTGGCGGCCGATTGGATCCACAGCAGGCGCGCGTCAACTGGAACGTCGGCTCGCTGCCGGCCGGTGGCCAGCGCACCTTCGAACTGCAGTGTGCTCTGCATGCTCCGGGCGACAACCGTCTGCAGATCGCGGTCCAGGCGACTGGCGACTTGAGTGCCGCCACCACGTGCAACACCCACGTCGAAGCGATCGCGGATCTGAAACTCGAGGTGCGCGATCCACAAGGACCGGTCGCCGTCGGCGACGAAGCCGTCTACGAAGTTCGCATCCTTAATCGCGGCACGAAGGCCGCCCAGGGCATCGATCTGGCAGTGTTCTTCTCCGACGGGCTGGAGCCGAGCGCTGCCGACGGCGGCACGCACGAACTTGGCGAAGGCCAGGTGATCTTCCAGGCCCTGCCGTCGCTCGGTCCAGGCGAGACTGCCGTTTACCACGTGCGTTCGAAAGCCGCCCAGGCAGGTAATCACGTGTTCCGCGCCGAAGTGCTGTGCGAATCACTCAGCACGAAGCTCGCCGCGGAAGAGGCCACGCACTTCTATGGCGACCAGCGCGTCGAACGCGTGGCGAAGCGCGAGCCGACGCTGGCGAAGCCGCCCGCAGCCGAAGAGCCGCCGGCTGACGCCCCGCCGACGAATCCCTACGAGTAAAGTCGCTCTGCGAGACCGATGCCTGCCAGGCATCGGTCGTAACTGCACGAAGCTACTGTGTTCGGGGCCATTTCACCTCCAGGATCGGCGCAGTTTTGCCGAGTCGCGCGGCGAACGCTGCTGGCAAACCGTGCATCGCGCCTAAAGACAGGTTTGCAGCAGATTTCCTAACCCTCTTCTAACAAGGGGCTTGCGCCGTGCTATCGGTTATGGCACGGAACCTGCCTAGAGCCCCCGCGCGACGGTTTGCGCCCACGTTGTTGGCGCACCGCCGCACAAAGTCCTTTACCTAAGCGGAGGTCAGAATGGTTAGTTTGCGCTACCGGTGCGTCTGCACGTGGATCCTCTTACTGGGATTAGTGCTGATCCCAACCCTCTTGCTGGCGCAGGAAACGTCCGCCGAACCGCCTGTCGCAGCCGACACAACTGGCGAGGCCGCGCCCGCGGAAGCCCCGGCCGAAGAGACTGCCGCCTCCGCGGCTCCCAATTACCAGGTCATGATCGACACCATGTGGGTCATGGTCGCCGGGTTCATGGTGTTTTTCATGAACCTCGGGTTCGCCTGCGTCGAGACCGGCATGTGCCGGCACAAGAACGCGGTGAACATCCTCTCGAAGAACTTCATTGTGTTCGCGGTCACCTCGATCGGTTTCTGGGTGCTCGGCTGGGGCCTGATGTTCGGTAACGGCACGGGCTTCATCGGTCAGAGCGGTTTGTGGTTCGTCGGCGGCGCCGACAACAGTCCGGCCGCACTGGATGCCTACCAAGGTGATTACTCGTCCATCGGCTGGACTGGCATTCCGCTGGCCGCCAAGTTCTTCTTCCAACTCGTGTTTGCTGGAACTGCCGCCACGATCGTCTCGGGCGCCGTGGCCGAGCGGATTAAGTACCACTCGTTCATCCTGTTCTCGTTCATCATGGCGATCGCCATCTATCCGGTCGTCGGGCACTGGATCTGGGGTGGCGGTTGGCTGGCCAGTCGCGGGTTCGTGGACTTCGCCGGTTCGACCGTGGTGCACTCGGTCGGTGGTTGGGCGGCACTCGCGGGTGTCTATGTCCTTGGCCCACGCCTCGGCAAATACGGCGCCGATGGCAAGATCCGGGCCATTCCCGGTCACAACCTGTTGGCTGCCACGATCGGCTGCTTGATCCTGTGGTTCGGCTGGTTCGGCTTCAACCCCGGCAGCACGATGGGCTTCGCCGATCCGACTGCCGTGGCCGAAATCGCGCTGACCACGAATGCCGCCGCCGCCACGGGTGCCCTCGCCGCAACCGCGGTTGCCTGGGTGCTGCTTGGTAAACCCGATCTGGGCATGACGCTCAACGGCTGCCTGGCAGGCCTCGTGGCAATTACGGCTCCGTGCGCTTTCGTCTCTGTTCCGGTTGCCGGACTGATCGGAGCGATTGGTGGCGCACTCGTTGTCTTGGGTGTGCTGTTCTTCGACAAAATCCGCGCTGACGATCCGGTGGGCGCCACGAGCGTGCACTTGCTCAACGGCGTGTTCGGTACGCTTTGCGTTGGTCTGTTTTCCATGCCCGACAAGATCGGCCGTAGCGGCAATGCCGAGCACAAGCCCGGCCTGTTCTATGGCGGCGGCACCGAGCAGTTTATGGACCAGCTTATCGGCGTGCTCGCTTGCGGCGGGTACGTGCTGGCCGTGGCCGGCCTGGCCTGGATCATCCTTAAGGTGACAGTTGGTATTCGCGTCACCGAAGCCGAGGAAATCGAAGGCCTCGACGTCGGCGAACACGGCAACCAGGCCTACTTCGGCTTCCAGTTCCAGGACTAGGAGTCCGCCTTGTAAACCCATTTCGCTTTGAACGAAGTCTGGCTCCAGCTTAGCCAGAAGGACGCCCTGGCTTGGGCGGCGTTGCTGCCCAGGCCAGGGTTGATTTCTCGCGCAGACGATCGCCACGCCCCTTCACCCTACTTTTCACTCACAGGCACAAGGCGCGTCCAATCCGCTCGCAGTGGTCGCGGATGGACCAAGCGAGACTCGCAAACTGCGGAGAAACGCCGTTTTTCGGAAGTGGCGCGCCGTTTGAACTAGGGTGTTATTGGCCATGACACCCGGCACCCGTCAACAACTCGAAGAGCGACTCTCGCAGCTCGATGACGCCATCCTGACGCTGCGCCGGGGGTTCGCTCGCAAAGGAGAGCGCCCGCCAGAGGTCTGCACGTTGATGCAGAACGAGCGGAATGACATCGCCCGGCTGCTCAACGTCGACCGCGCGCTCGACAAGGCCGCCCGCAACATCGAGTGGACCACCGAAAGCCTCGAACACACGCCGCCGCTTGGCACACGGCGCTCGCGGGCTTCACTCTGGGACCGCGCCTGCGACTTCTGCCGTTCACTATTCAGCGATCCGCGACGCGACGACGCGCACGAGTAGCGCGCCCTCAGTGCGACTTTCCATTGACATCGGACGTCGGAAGCCGCCTCGCCCGATTGCCGCGCGGCAGCCAGTTCTTTCGCTTGAATAGCCACAGCAGTCCCCCGGCCACCGCGATCATCACGCCCCACACCGCGAAGTAGCCATACTTCCAACGCAGCTCGGGCATGTAGTCGAAATTCATGCCGTACACGCCCACGATGAAAGTCAGCGGAATGAAGATCGTGGCGATGACCGTCAGCACCTGCATCACCTCGTTCGTGCGATTGGCGATCGCCGAGTGATACAGGTCCATTAGGTTCGACGTCAATTCGCGATACGTTTCCACCAGGTCGATGATCTGAAACGTGTGATCGGCGCAATCGCGCAGATACACCCGCGTCTCCTCGCAGATTTGCGGAATCGGATCGCGCACCAACTGATGCAGGGCTTCGCGCAGCGGCCAGATCGCCCGCCGCAGCACCAGCAGCTTGCTCTTCACCTGGTGCACGCGGGCCAGGATATCCGCATCGATGTCGCGAATGATCTCTTCTTCCAGGGTTTCAATCAGGTCGCCAAATCCCTCCAGGATCGGAAAGTACGAGTCGACCACCCCATCGAGCATCGCATACGCCAGGTAGTCCGGCCCCGAAGTGCGGATGATCCCGCGTTCGCGGCGAATCCGTTCGCGCAGCGGGTCGAAGCAATCGCCCGGCAAATGCTGAAACGACACCAGGAAGTTCTTGCCCACGAACATGCCCAACTGATCGCTGGCCATCGTCGTGCCCCCTTCGAGCATCCGGGCGACGATAAACAGGTTGCCGTCGTATTGCTCGACCTTCGAGCGCTGGTGATCGTTCGAGGCGTCTTCCAGGGCCAAGGGATGCAACCCGAACAGATCGCCGAGCCGGCGGATCACGTCGATATCGCCCATGCCCTGCACGTTGACCCAGGTGACCTTATGCTGCTCGAGGATTTGCGGAAGCTGCTTGAGCTCGGCCGCGGTGCGCAGGTCGCGCTCCGTGAGCTTCTCGCCGTCGTAAGCCATCACGTGCACGGTTGGCCGCGGCGCTTGCGGATCGATCACCAGCGAGCCGGGCGTTGGTGGCGGCGCCGTGCGACGCTGATGCAGCATCTTGCGCAAGCGGTGCGATTTGCCCACAGATGGTCCCTCGGATTTGGCCGATCGAGCGTTACTTGCTCGGCCGTATTGTAGCGGCCGACCCGAATCGTGAGAAACGCGCTATTGCCGCTCGACGCCTGCGCATCTACCGCTATCCTTATCGGCGTGCATCCTTCCGGCCAACCCAACACGCAGCACCTCCGCTATTGGCAGTGGCGCGTCCTCCTCGCGCTCATGTTCTGCTACCTGTTCTACTACACGGGCCGCCTGGCGATCGGCCATGCCATGCCGCTCATGGAACAGGACCTGGGCTACTCCAAGCAGCAGCTCGGCTGGCTGACCGCTGTCGCGCTCGGGGCTTACGGCGTCGGCCAGGCGATCAACGGCAACCTCGGCGATTGGCTCGGCGGCCGGCGAATGATCACGCTCGGCGCGCTCGGCTCGATGATTCTCTGCTGGGCCTTCAGCTTCATGGACACCGCCTTCTGGCTGGTCGTCTTCTGGGGCGCGAATGGCTTCGTCCAAAGCATGGGCTGGGCCCCCGGCGGACGGCTGATTTCGCTCTGGTGGCCGCGCGAGCGCCGCGGCCTGGCGTTCGGCCTGTACATGCTCTCCGCCGGAATGGCCACGGTGCTCGTCTGGTGTACGAGCGATCTGGTGCTGGGGCTCTTCGATCCCCACGATCCCAGCCGCTGGCGGTGGCTCTTCCGACTGCCGCTGCTCGCGCTCGGCGCGGCAGGCATCCTGTTCTACTTACTCGTGCGCGATCGGCCGGAAGACGTCGGCTTCGCGCCGCTCGACGGTGGCGAGGCAGCTTCCAGCGTTGAATCACCGGACCTCTCACCCACGCACTCCACCTGGCATGAGCGATATCGCGCGGTGCTCGGCAATCCGGCGTTCCTGCTCGCGGCGCTCGTGATCGTGTTTCAAAGCTTTGCACGCTATGGACTGCTCACCTGGTCGGCCGTCTATTACAACGACGCTGGCATTACGATCAACGACGCTCTCAAGCTCACGCTATCACTACCGATCGGGATGGGACTCGGCGCGGTGGCGGGCGGATATTTTTCCGATCGCTGGTTCGTTTCGCGGCGTTCCGCTGTCGTGGCGCTGTTCCTGGGAATCAGCGCTGCGTGTTTCCTGGTAATGCGTGCCAATCCCGTCATCGCCAGCGGCGACCAGCGGCTCGGAATTGCTCTCTTGTTCCTGACCGGCTTCTTTGTTTATGGTGCCCAGGGGCCGCTCTGGGCGATTTGTCCCGACCTCGTCGGCCGCGAGCACTCGGGCACCGCGGTCGGCATCATGGACGCCCTCGCCTATGGCGGCGCCGCGGCCCAGGGACCGCTGCTCGGATATATTGTCAGCAGGCAGGATGCCGGATACTCGGCGCTGTTCTTGACGCTGGCCATGGTCACGGCCGCCGGCGCAATCCTGGCGCTCCTGAGCGCCCGGCCGCGGGCGGCTCGATAAGAAATCACGGAGGTACTCTGCAAGTGGGCACGACAATGACGAAGGCGGCAACGAAAACTCGGGCGATGGTCTTCGAAGGGCCCGGCCGTCCGCTCGAACTCAAACAGTTCCCACCGCAAACGCTCGCCGCGGGCGAACTGCTCGTCGAGATCACTTGCACCACGCTCTGTGGCAGCGATCTGCACAGCTACGAAGGCCGCCGCCAGACCCCCTGCCCCACGATTTTGGGCCATGAGATCATCGGCCGCGTTGCGGAACTGCGTCCCGGCGACCCGCCGCGCGACCTTTTGGGCCATCCCCTCGCGCTTGGCGATCGCGTTACCTGGAGCGTCGCCGCCAGTTGCGGAGCCTGCTTCTACTGCGAGCGCAGCCTGCCGCAAAAGTGCGAGCACCTGTTCAAGTACGGCCACGAACGCACCGATCCCAAGCATCCGCTCTCGGGCGGACTGGCCGAACATTGTCGCCTTGCCCGCGGCACGGCGATCCTTCGAATTCCCGACACGCTTCCGGATGAAGTCGCCTGCCCCGCCAACTGCGCCACGGCTACGGTCGCCGCCGCGATGCGCGCTGCCGGCGACGTGCGCGACCGCGTCGTTCTGGTGCAAGGCGCCGGCATGCTGGGGCTCACTGCCGCCGCGATGGCCCGACACGCGCACGCCCGCGAAGTGATCGTGAGCGACGTGGACGAGCAGCGCTTGGCCTGGGCCGAACGCTTCGGCGCCACCCACACGGTCCAAGTTGAGCCCGAAGGCGCCGAACTGACGGACACGGTCTCGCACCTCACGCAGGGCCGCGGCGTCGACGTCGCGCTCGAAATGTCGGGCTCGGTGGCCGCGATCAAGGCGGGGCTCGAGCGGCTGCGGATCGGCGGGCGTTATATCCTGGTGGGCACGGTGTTCCCCACGCCTGACGTGGCGCTGCAGCCCGAGATGATCGTCCGCCGGCTGCTCAGGATCGAGGGCGTGCACAACTATTCGCCGGTCGATCTGATTCGGGCGATCGAGTTTCTCACCGCCACGCAGGCCGAGTATCCGTTCGCGCAGCTCGTCACGCGCCGCTTCCCGCTGGTCGAGGCCGACGCGGCATTTCGCTTCGCGCTCGAGACCAAGGCTCCGCGCGTGGCCGTGATTCCCACGGGCGCGTAGCGATGCCCGCTCAGCCCCGAACGATCGAACTCGCCTCACAGCTTGCCGCGTCCGCGGAAGCTGTCTGGCAGCATGCCGCCTCGGTGGCCGGGATCAATGCCGAGCTCTGGCCCGTGCGGATGCACTTGCCTCCCGATCCTGAAGTGCTCAGCCGGCTGGCCGAGACCCGCTCGACGCGTGGCGTGCTCATTTCATTGCTGGTCATCCTGCCACTCGACTGGCACTGGCTTGGCATCGAGCAGATCGAGCCCGGCCGAGGGTTCCAGGAAGTCTCCTCGTCTCTTTGGATGCGCCGTTGGGTTCACATCCGCTCGATCGAACCTGCCGCCGGCGGCTGCCTGGTACGTGACCGCGTGGAGTTTTCGACGCGTATCGCATCCTTTGGCCCGCTGCTCACCCCGCTGTACCGCGCGGTCTTTCGCCGCCGGCATCGCGTGCTGCGGGCGAAGTTCGGTGAGACAATGGGCGGCTGAGAGTTCAGGCGCGCTGAAGCTGGACGAGAGCCACGAACTCGAAAACTACGAGCGCGACGGCCACTATCTGGCGATTCTGCAATCGAAGGCCCGCGTGGCGTCGCAAGGCTGACGCAAACACTTCAGGCCTTACCGCCTTACAACTCTCTGGCTCCCTCCGCCCGCCGCGGGGAGGGCTGGGGAGGGGGGCAACACGAGTCGGGCAATCGCTGGCACGTTGTCATCCATCAGGGCTAGCGAGAAACGATCCTGGAATAGAGCCGCCAACCAGCTCCCACAATCACCGCGAAGGACCACGAGAGCACGAACGCTTGCCAGATCTTAGCGAGCCAGAGCTTGAGCTTCGAGACGAGTTCCGGCGGCTCTTCCGTCAGCCTCGCGTCCGTTGGCAAATGATAGACACGCACCTCGCCTGTCGGGTGGACCCAAGCGCTCCACAGCATCCGCTCCGGATCGACAGGATCTTCAAACTCAAATGACCAGCTTCCTTCCGGCTCGTGCAAAACCTGGAGGCGCAGGTCGCCCAACAACACTCCCTGCTGGGTCGCAAAGTTCCGGGTCATCTGGAGTGCGTCGTGGAAGTGCATGCCTCCATAATACTCCGATGGCATTTTGCCCAGAACGTCCGATTCGCCGGCAATTAGCTCAGTGATTCGTTACACTCACGGTAGGGGCAACTCTCGAAATCGACCGGCCATGGGATTCAGCGATCCGGACGATTCGGTGTGGGGGCTGCTCGGGTACACGCTCTGCCTCGCCCTTTATCTGCCGCTGCTCCGGTTTCTGCATCAGGGGCAGTTGCTCGGTACCGCAGGCATCACGACGCTTGCGGTGGTGCTGCTGATTCCGCTGCCGATCTTCGTAGCGGACCTGTGCAACTTGCTCCCCAGACAGCTTCAGGGACTGGTGATGCATCTCACAGGCGGTGTCTGGCTGATTGCGTTGGGCGGTATGCTGTTCGCGGGTGGGCTCATGGTCTTCACGCTCGCAGCTAGGGCCTACCAATGGATTGCCGGCGCGTAGTTAGATTTCCACCGCCAGATATTAACTCCCGTCCGCACGTCTACAACAGGTCAGCCCCACTCTCAGTTGCTCACGTGTTTGGAGCTCCGCAATGACCAGAACGGTCCGCCATCGAATCCTCGTTGCGCTATCCGCAGTGCTGGCGCTGCAATTGCTCGCGGTCGCCGTCGTTCATATCGGCATCCTGCGGCCGCTTGAGCAGGAGCGTGTCCGCGAGCGGCGCGAAGCGCTCGAGGATCTGACCAAGCGCGCGATCATCCTCGAGCCCGAGCCGCCGGGTCCGTTCAAGCTGCTGATTGGCTAGCCGTAGCAGGCACACGCCGTGTGCCGTCGCAGCAGCACCCCTAGGGTGAACACGAAGCCGAGCTTGTCGTGTCCAGTCGGTCTCGTTCGACTCTTTCTTACTTCGGTTACGGCATACGGCGTATGCCTACTACCTTTCCAGAACGGCGGTTCGACCGGCGCGCGCATCCAGAACCCCACGGGCAGAGCCCGGGGCTGCCGCTCCTAAAACACTCCCTCTCTGAGTCTCCGTCCCCTCTGCGTCTTTGCGTCTCCGCGTCGACCGACCTTGCCCCTCCGCCCAACCTGCCTGCGGAAAGCGACGAGTCCCACGAGCGCGTGTGGGCCAGCTTCGCCGTAAGTGATTGGCGCCGCTCGCTTATCGTCCGCCGCGCGCCACACGGCTGTTTCGCTAGTTGAAATCCGGCCAGCGATTCGGTTAGGGTGAATTCAAGAGTTTCTGCGGCCGCCTGCAATCACAACCCGACGCGTGAGCGAGGCGCATCTTGGTAGCCCGACGCATGAGCGAGGCGGCCCTGGCAAGCTATGCCGCACGCAGCGCCGCTCGGACGCGGCGGGTGACACGTCGAAGTCACGCAGCAATCAAGCGATCCCACACTGAGCAGGAGTAACCACCGCCATGACCAACAGTCGTCCGGACTCGCGACGCGTCCGAAGCGGGCGGTCGTCCGCCCCAGAAACTCTGCCTGAGAAAAATTCGCACGGCGAGAGCCCGCTTGACCGCGCGTGTGCCGCGCCGCGGGCGCAACTCGTTGTGCGCATTCGCTTCTTCTCAGCGCCAGCGCACATCGCGCAAGTGTCCACCAACAGTTGAAATCAGGCCAGGAGTTCAGATATGGTACGTTCAGCGGATTGTGTCGCGACTTGCACGCGACGACGAAAACGCGAACGCCGCTGCGAAGCTGGATAAGTCACGCAGCCTGGTTGCCACCAGCTTGGGGAGAAGTGTGGGTCTGAAACATCATTTGCACGAGTTTCTAAATCCACACGCGCGAAAAATGTGAGCGCAGGAAACAGCCAGACAAGTTTTCGCTGCACACGCGCGCAGCTTCAGCTCTTTGACATCTCGAACCCGTAGGCCGGCCAGCCCCGGCCTACTCCTTCTTCAGGATCCCCAGTCGCTCGGGCGTGTTGGGAATCTCGTCGACGAGTTCGTTGCGCTCGCCCGGCTTCTTCTTCAGTCGGAAGGCGTCGTACAGCTCGCCGTTTGCCGTGCGGGCTTCGTACCGCAGGGCGTCGCCGTCGATCGAAATGATCTGGTAGAGCTGCGTGTTCTCGGCCGCCCGGGCCATCGCCGGCGTGCGTTCGACGTTGTACATCTTTGGTCCGCTCACGGAGACGACATACACGGTGCCGCCTTCGGGGCTTTGGGTGTTCTGGCCAGTGCCGACGTTCTCGGAGAGCTCCTGGCTGAAGCGGCCGTAACCGTGGTCATGGCCCTGCAGCACGAGGTCGACGCGGTACTTGTCGAACAGCGGCTTCCACAGGTTGCGGATGTCGGGGTTATCGCGGCCTTTGGCCGTCGAGTAGACCGGATGATGAAACGTGAGCACGGTCCAGGTGTTGGGATTGTCCTTGAGCACGCTCTCGAGCCAGGGGACCTGTTCGCGTTCCTTCTCGTTCGAGTTGAGCGAGATGATCCGCACGCCTTGGTAGTCGAGGTAATAGACCGACTCCTTGAGCTCCTCGATTCCGTTCTCGGGCAGCGTGAACTGCGGCCGCCAATGAGCCGTCAAGTCGCGACGCAAGAGCGGACGCTGTGGATCGCGGGCGTACTCATGATTGCCGGGCGTGGGCACGCTGGGAACCATCGCATTCAACCAGCCGCCCGCGCCAAACCACTCGCCCCACTCGGCGTCGAGCGTGCCGTTGTTGATCAGGTCGCCCGCGTGAATCATGAACTTGGCTTTGGGGGCATCGCTGTGAGCTTCGCGAATGACCCGCGACCAGTGCGAGCGAACGTCGTTCTGAGCGTCGCCAAAGTAGATGAACGAAAACGGCTCCGGCTTTTCACTGGCGGTGGTGAACTGGAACCATTCGCTCCAGTTCGTGCCGTCGCCCACGCGATAGGCGTACTTCGTTGCCGGCACGAGGTCGGTGAATTCGAGGCTGTGGTAATGAGCCAGCCCAAGGTTGCTTTCGAAGGGCTCGGTTGTCGCGGGGAGTTGCTTGGTGTTTTTGACGAACTCCGGCCCCGGCGTGGCAACAGCGATTTCGGCCAGGCCCTGCTTGATCGACGAGTCGGTCCGCCAGGTGACGGCCTGCGTGTGCGCGGGGTCGCTCTTCCAGGTGAGGATGATCCGGTCGGGCATCGGCTTGGCGCGATACAGATCTTCGTCGAGCACCTTGGGCGGGGCGTGATCATCGTGAGCGAGCGCCGGCACGGCGAGCAAATGGAGCAGCAGAGCCAGGAGGAGAAATCGCGACACGGTGCACCTCGCGGGATCGGTTGGCAGACAGCGAGCAGAATGCGACTAGCCTAACCGGATCGCGAGGTGAGTGAAACCCTGCTGAGAGCGAACCTGCCGGAAAGGAGGTGCGTTTAACAGAACGCTAATACCGTGCGGAGAAGCCGACGTTCGTGAAGAACGTGTCGTCGGCGCTGCCGACCGGAAAACCGGCCCGCCAGTCGAACTGGATATTTCTCCAGGGACGCCAGGTGAAACCGCCGTCCATGTTGTGCCCCGAGGCGAGACGATAGTAGGAGTCCGTTTGGGTGGCGTACCACTCGAAATAGGTGCTGAATTGTTCCACCCACGCCTGTTCGCACACCAGCGACTGGTAGAACTCGGTTTTGTGCACGTCACCATGATCGGCGAAGATCATGCCCGTGCTGCCGCACAGTCGAACCTTCTCAGCGAGTTGCCAGCCATAGATGTAATCAATCATCGGCGAGACTTTGTCTTCGCCAGGGTGACCGGCAGTTGGCAAAAACAGCGTAGTGATCAGCGCCGATTGCGGAATCAAACCGGCTTCGTCGCTGATCTTCCACTTGAAACCGATCTGGAGATTGAAGAGTGTGGTATCCATGCGTCTGGCATCGGTGGTCTCGTTCCGCTCGGCGGTGGTTTGAAACCCTGACCACAGCGTGCGGAGCTCGACCCATTCAGAAAGCCCAAGGCGGAGGTTGAGCTGCGGCGCGGAGTATTGATTCTTCACGCGCTCACCGGACTTGGTGTTGGTGAACTGATATCCGCTTTCAAGCTGAGCCCAGCCTTTGGGGACGAGCGTGTCGGCGGCGGTGAAGTCGGGGCGATCGGTTTCAATCGTCCCCTCGATGTCATCGTTCCGCTCCTCGTGCGAACGCCACCAGTTGCGAAACGACGCGAGCTGCAACACCGGCTCAGCCGGGGTCCGCAGCGGTGCGTAGCTCATCTGGGCGATTGCCGGCGAGACGCTCGCAGCGAACGTGATCGCCAGCGCGATCAGAACCCGCGTAAGCGGGCCGATCTGACGCATGCGAGCTGGAAGTCGAGGCGGCGAAAGCGGCATGCGGAAGTTGTTGGAAGGTGAGAAGGTTCTGGCGAGAGGTGTTAAGTGAGGGGAGAGAGGCGCGTTATCTCAAGGATCGGCCGGTTTCGCCGCGCAAACGCACCGCTTTTCGAGGATCGAGGCGGCCGGATAGACACCGTCGAGAAGTTGTTGCTAGCGAGCCCGCAAACTCGCCGTTGCTTTCGCCACTTGGCGAACGATGTCGGCCTAACCAATGAGAACACGCCGTAAATGCTCGTTCAGAAACACGCCCCGCGGGTCGAATCGCTCGCGAACGCTGGCGCAGTGCTGCCAGCGGGGATAGAGCGGCGCCAATTCACGAGCCGAGAGCGAGTGGAGTTTTCCCCAGTGCGGCCGGCCGCCGTGCTGGCGAAAAATCGGCTCGGCATCGGCAAAGAACGGACGGTGCTCGAGCTCGGCGGCCTGATGGATCGAGATCGCGATCGTGGCCCGGCCCTGGTTGGGGCTGAGGTCCAACTCATCGGCGGCGACCGTGCGGTACTCAACCGGCCAGGTGATGTTCGGATGGCGCTCTCGCATCAAATTGCGGATCTGATCGAAGCAAGCGAGCCCGGCCTCTTCCGGCACGGCGTATTCCATCTCGTTGAAGCGAACGTTCCGCGCCGTGGGAAATACGCGATAATTGTGGTCGATCCGCTCGCCTTCGCAAGCATCGAGTGGCGAGGGATCTGCGCTGGTCGGCTGCAGGGCTTTGCAAAAAGCCTCGTCCGTCTGTGGATACCAGAAGAATTCGAAGTGTCGCGTGGCGACGATCCGCTCTTCGAGCCGCGCCAGGCACTCGTCGATCGGCTCGTGCCAGGTGCGCTCGTGCAGGCGGTAGGCTGGCAAGAGCCGCATGCGGATCGCGGTCAACACGCCGCACGACCCGAGAGAAACCGCCAGCGCGCGAAACGCGTCGGGATCGCTATGCAAGTTGACTTCATGCAGAGATCCGTCACCAGCAACGAATCGCAGCCCGATCACTTGCGTGGAAATGCTACCGAGCGATCGGCCAGTGCCATGCGTGCCCGTGGAGACTGCGCCTGCCAGGGCCTGCACGTCGACATCTCCTTGATTCTCGAGTGCCAGGCCGTAAGCCGCGAGCGGTTTGCCGATGTCGTGCAGCTTCGTGCCAGCCAGGATGGTGGCTTCGCCAGCGGCCGGGTCCACCGACTCGATGCCGGCCAGGTTGTCGAGCGAGATCAGCAGGTCGCTGGTCGCGCACAGCGGTTGAAAAGAGTGGCCGCTGCCGCAGACGCGGACATTCTGCCCTGCCGCCGCGGCTTGGGCGACGATCGCGGCAACCTCCGCTTCGCTCGTTGGGAGTGCGATCTCAAGCGGATTGCAGGTGACCAGACCCGACCAGTTGCGCCATTCAGCCATGGACTACGAGCTCCCAGTTTCCAGCATGGGGGCGAATGCATCGCGATAAGCAAACAATGCGGGCATGCCGCCGGTGTGCATGAAAACGATGTTAGCGGACGGGCTAAACAGGCCCTGGCGAGCGCGATCGATAAGACCGGCCATCGTCTTGCCGGTGTACACGGGATCGAGCAGCAGGCCTTCGAGCCGCGCGGTAAGTTGCACGGCTTCGACCATGCCCATGGTTGGTTCGCCGTAGCCGCGGCCGAGATACGCATCGGTGACGACCACGCGCTCGTCGAGTCCTGCCGTGGAGATTCCCAGGAGTTCGGCCGTCTCTCGTGCTCGCTGGCGAACGAGCGCTGTGGCCGGCTGCTCGCGCTGATAGACCGAGATCCCGGTGACTGGCGGCGCTTGATAGCCGGGTTGCGTCAACTCAAGGGCGTGAAAGCCGACTACCAGTCCGGCATGTGTCGTGGAACTGCCCGTGGTTACGATGATGTGATCGATTTTCAACTGCAGGGCAGCGGCCTGTTCGAAAAGTTCGCGGGCGGCGTCGACGTAGCCCAGCGCACCGAGGGCCGTCGAACCGCCGGCGGGAATGAAGTATGGTTTTTCGCCGCGGCCACGAATCGCATCGAGCACCTGCTTGCTGCGTCCGGCGGCCGCTTCCATGCTGGGCACGATATGCAATGTCGCCCCAAACAACTGGTCGAGCAGCACGTTGCCGCTGGTTTCGTAGGTCGTGCTGCTAAACTTCGCAAGATGCGGCAGAATCAGCTCGCAGGACAATCTACACTTGGCTGCCGCGGCAGCAGTTTGGCGGCAGTGATTCGACTGCAGTCCGCCGATTGTGACCAACGTGTCGCAGCCTTGAGCGAGAGCCTCGGCCACCAGAAACTCGAGCTTGCGAGCTTTATTGCCCCCCAGGGCCAAGCCCGTACAGTCATCTCGTTTGACGAAAATGGCCGGGCCGCCGACCTGCTCGGACAATCGGCGGAGCGGCTCCAGAGGCGTCGGCCGGTGGCAGAGCGCAACGCGGGGGAAGGAATTCAGGTCCATGACAAAAGTGGCATCCGTAGGCCGCAGTTACTCGGAGAGGACATGGCCATTGTATCGATTGGCAAACTGTTGCCCAAAGTTCGCGGATTTTGCCCGCTACAGAAACCGGTCGCCAGACGCTAAACTCAATCGCAGGCGGTTTGGCGGAAGTCCGAGAATTTCAATACACACATTATTTCGCCCGCTGCCAGTATGCACAAACCATCGCACAAGGCCCTTTCCGCCGACATTCATCTGCTCGGCGACATCCTGGGCAAAGTCATTCGCCGCCAGGCCGGCGTCGACGTCTACGATTTGGAGGAGCGATTTCGAGCTCTCTCGAAGGTTCGCCGCGGTGACCGAGACTCTTCGGCCGAGGTCTCGGCACGACTGACTGGACTGGTCGAGTCGCTCGATCCCACGAACCTGGAGGCCGTCGCCCAAGCATTCACGATTTACTTCCAACTGATCAACGTCGCGGAAGATCATCATCGGGCGCGCGTGTTACGGAGAAGGATTCGCGCGGAGTCGCCGCGCCCGATCGATGGGTCGATTCGCGCAGCGATTGGCGAGCTATGGCAAGATGGCGTCGACGAAAGCGAGCTGCAGCAGATCGTCGACCGCGTCCACATCGAGCCGGTATTCACGGCGCATCCGACCGAGGCTAAGCGGCGCACCGTGATCTCAAAGCTTCGTCATATCGGCCGACTATTGGGCGAACTGGACGCCGGCAAGCTTCTCCCCAGTGAGGTAGCGCGGGCAAGGCATGAACTGCAGGCCGAGATCTCGATTCTCTGGCTAACCGCCCAAAGTCGCGTTGCCAAGCCGCTGGTGACGGACGAAGTGAAGACCGGGCTGCACTATTTCGAGACGACACTATGGGAAGTCGTGCCGCGAGTGTATCGGGCGATGGAGGATGCCCTGGCTGAGTTCTACCCACACGTGAAGATGCCACACCGATTTCTGACCTTCGGAAGCTGGATCGGCGGCGATCGCGACGGAAACCCGAACGTGACCGCCTTCGTGACGGCTGAAACGTTGCGATTGCATCGTGGCCTGGCCCTCTCGAAGCATGCCGAAAAGGTACGGCGGCTAAACCGTTCTCTGAGCCTCTCAGAGAAGTTACACAATCCCAGCGCCGAACTATTGTCACTACTTAAGGAGGAAGCAGCCGACTTTTCGCGACATGTCAGGTTCTTGGCTGAGCAGTACCCCGAGGAGCCGTATCGACTGCTGGCGGCGGCACTTAAGGCGAATCTGGATGACGCGAATCGAGATCCGGTAAAGTCGCGGCTATTGGAGAATGACAACTCGCCGATGGCCGATATTCGTGCGGCGAGTGACCTGATCCAGCCTCTGGAGCGGATCGACCGCAGTTTGCGGAATGGGCGAACCGACACGATCGCTGATTCAATTCTGAAAGATACGCTGATTCAAGCCGGTGTGTTTGGAGTCAGCGTGGCCAGGCTTGATATCCGACAGCTTAGCGACGCCCACGATCTGGCTTTGGCCGAGATTTTCACTCGCTTGGACATCGCGAAGGACTACCAGAAGCTTTCCGAACAAGCGCGAGTCGAACTCCTCACCAGGCAACTGGCGGCAGAGACGCCCGACTTGGGCGAACCCTTGTCCTATACCGAGGCGACCGGCGAGATGCTTCGGCTGTTTCGAGTCATCGGCCGTGCGGTCGAACTCTACGGTCCCGAAGTGATCGGACCGTACATCATCAGCATGACCAAGGGCGTGGACGACGTCTTGAGCGTGTTGCTGTTGGCTAAATGGCACGGTCTCTGCCTGCGGGAAGATGGGAGCAAACAGTCGCTTCCGGCGATCGCGCCTTTGTTCGAGACGCGCGAGGACCTGGTGGCAGCGCCGGCCATCATGCAGGCGCTGTTCGCACATCCCAGCTACCGCGCGCACCTCGAAGCGCAGAGGCGCGAGCAAACTGTGATGATCGGTTACTCGGATAGCAACAAGGACGCCGGCTTTTTGACCGCGACCTGGGAACTGTACCAAGCGCAGGATAAATTGACGCGTTGCTGTGCCGATCAAGGCATTGGGTTGACGTTATTCCACGGTCGTGGCGGAACGATTGCCCGCGGTGGCGGACCCACCAACCGCGCGATACTGGCACAGCCCCCCGGCTCAGTCGAGGGTCGCATCCGGATCACGGAACAGGGTGAAGTAATCAACGAGTTCTACTTCCATCCGGAAATTGCCGAGCGGCATTTAGAACAGCTTGTAAGTGCGGTCCTGATTGCGTCCTCGCCCGCGCACAAACGCAGCGCGACACCGAAACCGGCTTGGACTGCCGTGATGGATGAGCTGGCAGCGACAGCCTATGATGCCTATCGCAGATTTGTGTATCAGACGCCCGAGGTGCTCGAGTACTGGCAAGAGGCCACACCCATTCATGAACTGAGCGGCATGCGGATCGGGTCGCGACCCGCGCGGCGCAAAGGGGGCGACGTTTTCGCCGGATTGCGGGCGATCCCCTGGGGCTTCAGTTGGATGCAGAGCCGTCACAACTTGCCCGCGTGGTACGGCGTGGGGCAGTCGCTCGCGGAATTTGTCAGTGGCCCTCAACGCGACCAGCGGTTGGCCCTATTACGCGAAATGTATCAGCACTGGAAGTTCTTCTCCACGTTGATCGACAATGTGCAGCTCGCGCTCGGCAAGTCGGACATGGGTATCGCCCGCTTGTATGCGGACCTGGTGAAAGATAAGGGGATCCGCGAGCGGGTCTACGGTGCGATTGAAGCCGCGTTCGCCGAAACCGTTCATTGGGCGATTCAGGTTTCAGGGCAAAAGGCGATCCTCGACAACGAGCCACTTTTGCAACGCTCGATTCGCCTGAGGAATCCCTACGTCGATCCACTAAACTTCATCCAGCTTAGGCTGCTGCGCGAGCTCCGCGGGAACGGGCTTGACAACGCTGCTCAAGAGCGAGCGCAACACGCGCTGTTCATTACGATCAACGGCATCGCCGCGGGCCTCAAAAACACAGGATAGAAATTAGGGATGAGTGAACCGGACTTTGAGAATCGGACAGTGCTCGTTACCGGCGGCTCGCGCGGAATCGGCCGGGCATGCTGCCTGCGGTTGGCGAAGGCCGGCGCCTGCGTGGCGGTGAACTATCACCGGCAGGAAGCAGACGCGGCAGAGACGGTTCGTATGTGTGAGGCTGCCGGCCCTAAGGCAATTGCTGTTCAGGGAGATGTCGCAGATGAAGCGTCTGTGGCGGCGATGGTCGCACGAATCAACTCGAAACTCGGGCCGATCGACATGCTGGTAAACAACGCCGGCATCTTCGAGTACGTGATGCACGAAGAGGCCACGCTCGAGCACTGGCGACGAACGATCAACATCAATCTCACCGGTCTGTTCATCGTCACCTGGGCGGTCAAGTCGCAGATGATCGCGCGGAACTTTGGCCGGATCGTGAATATGTCATCGATCTCGGGCCTGCGAAGCCGGCCATACGGAATTGCCTATGCTGCGAGCAAGGCCGGGGTAATCGGCTTCACTAAGAGCGTTTCCGAAGCCCTGATTTCGCACAATATTCGAGTGAACGCGGTCGCGCCGGGGTTAATTGAGACGGAAATCATTGACGACGTCGATGCCCCAGTGCTAGAGAGGATCGTGAGTGAAACCCCGATGAAGCGGATCGGACAGCCGGATGAGGTGGCGGACGTAGTTCACTTTCTGTTGAGTGAGGCCAGTCGCTTCATGGTGGGTCAAACGCTGGTCGCATGCGGTGGCCGAGTGATGTTGCCGTGAAGTATTGTCACCGGTGCTAAAGTCAGGTCTGGATGTGTGAAGGCACAGTTCGTTCGCGAGTACCTCTCTTCGAGAAGGATTCATCGTTGCCCGGGTCCCAGCTTACGTTGTAGCGCGGCACGCGATCAGGTTCTTGGTAGTTGATGTTTATGTGCCCATAAAGCGCGTGCTCCATTCAGCGTCGAGAAGCCGATCCGACCGAAAACTGTCGAGTCAAGGTACCTTTCCGGACAGCCTGTGGAACCATTAATTCGGCGATAGATGTCCGCTTCGCCATGAGCGGGATCGTAAACCTCTCGAAGCGACGTAGCGGTAAGGCGTGGGTTGGTCTCAGGATAACCAACGATCTTGATCCGAAGCGAACCACGTCGACCCATTTTCGGCCAGATCCGGCATGTAAGGAATATCTAGTTGATCGACAGGATCACTGTTAGTGACGCGACATTGCAGAACGTTCTGCAATTCGATTCCGCGTATATTAAAATGATGGCGCTCTCAAGCGGCCGTCCTTACCGAGGAGACTCAAGATTATGAAGCGTTTTTTTGCGTTCTGTGCGGCGCTCAGCATGGTTACTGCACTGACCGTGGGCTGTGAAAAGAAGGCCGAGAAGACGACCGAGACGACGGTCGAAACTCCAGGTGGCGAAACCACGGTTACCGAATCGACCACCATCGAGCAGTCGGGCGAAAACCCGCCGCCGGCTAACCCGTAATCCGGTCGCGAAGCAAATTCGCACCGAAGTGATCGAGCACCTTCGAGTAACCCCGCGTAGTCCGTCTCTGACTGCGCGGGGTTAGTTATTTCCGACCACTCGATATTGGTGTCGTAAGGCCCAACTTATGAAAACCCGAGACCCGGGCCATTGAGCATCGAGGTGCCAAGCGTACCTTCAGTGACGTTGAACATCGCGGGATAGCGTTCGTCCCAGCCACGATTGCCGGCTGGGCAATACTGACGCCCATTGCCTTCGATGGCAGCGATGGTAGGGATGCGCGCAGCAAGACTGGCCGAATGCAAAAACGAACGGCCCGGGCAAGTTAAATCCTGGACGCACAGGAACATTCCGTACTTCTGGGCAGCAGCGCCCATCAGCAGTGCCTCGGTGTGACCTTTACAGGCCTTGAGCGCAACACCGGTGTAGCCCAACTCGCGGCACAACAGAAGGCTTTCAAAGTCGACGAGTGATTCGTCGATCACGACTGGCTTGATCGCGGCCGCGCGGTGCATGCGGTTTTCAGGATGTGCTCGCAAATCGCGGTGCGTGGGCTGTTCGATATACTGGATGCGACGAAACGCAGCGGTCGATCGCTCCTGGATCTGAGTTAGAAAATCGAGAATGTAATCCACACTCGCGCACTTCTCGTTGAAGTCGAGCGAATAGCACCATTCAACGCAGTTGCGTGCAGCCTGGACTTCGCCAGCGACCTTCTCGACAGCCAGCACTCGCTCGACATCCCACTTTTGGTCGTCGCCCGCCAGTTTAATCTTGAGATGCGTGAGTCCGTCGGCGACGATCCATTCACCCAACGTCTCGGGAAGGCCGTCACCAACCGGATTCTGTAATTCAATAGTAGTTAACGGGTCGAGTGCGCCGACGAGATGATAGAGCGGCATTCGCGGCTTGGGCTCGCGAGTGGTGTATTGGTCGAGAAACTCTCCACGAAAATCGGGCGACAGATAATGACCGAGATCAGCGCTCGCCCACTCCCGGCCGAGTAGATCGTAGGAGTTCTGGCCGTGCACTCTTCCAAAAGCATCGTGAATCGCGGCCTCCAGTGGGCTGGCCGCGACGAGCTGGGCGAGCGGCGGCACCGGGTCCTGGACCCCCAGTTCCGCAGTTGCCTCAGAGGCGATAGCAGGGTGGGTCACCGCCAATGACCGAGTGACATCAAGGGGATGTCCGACTAACCCGGATCCATCGGCAGCGGCTACAAACCGATGGCCCAATTCAATCATGGTGGCCAACGTCTGCTCGGTGGTGGCGGTGAGAGCGGGCCAGGCCCAGACGTTGCCCATCGGCATGGAGCCGAATCCGATCGCCCGGCGACCACCGACAGTTTCAACCTCGACTTCAACGTGTAATTGCACGACGTCGGTGACCACGCGCCCGCCAAACTTGATGGGAGTCCGGTACTCAATGCGCTCTGTGCTGGCGCTAGCGCGACAAATGCGAATATCAGTGGGTTTGGGCACGAGAGGCCGTTCAGATAGGGGGGCGAGTGGGGCCAAACCCCTTTTATACCAGTCCCTTGCGTACGGCCCAAACAGCCGCCTGGGTTCGGTCTGAAACGCCGATCTTACGTAGAATGTGCTGAACGTGCTCTTTGACGGTCTCGTAGCTGATATGAAGTGCGAGTGCTATCTCTTTGTTCGTCAGCCCGAAAGCGAGTTGCCTGAGAACTTCGCTTTCCCGCTGAGTAAGTGGCACTTCAACATCCGCGGCGAGGCGGGGGGTCGCAAGGGCACCGGTTACTCGGCGTAACTCGTCGCGCGTCCATACGTTCTGCCCCTGGGCAACAGCACGAATTCCTTCCAGCAACTTCTCTTTCGTGGTGCCCTTCAGCAAGAAGCCGTTCGCACCTAAAGCGACAGCGCGCGCGACGTAAGTGGGGTTGTCGTATGTTGACAGAATCAGAACCGGCATATGGGGACAATCGAGCTTGATCCGCCCGAGAGCGTTTAGCCCATCCCCCTCGGGCATACGGATGTCCATGAGGACGAGATCGGGTTCATGCTTAAGTGCTAGCCGCACCGCCTGCTCGCCTGATGAAGCCTCGGCCACGACTTTGATATCGGTCCCCGCAAGCAAAGTTTTCAATCCCGCCCGAACCACCTCGTGGTCATCGGCGATTAGCAACTTGATGCTCATCCAACACCTCTAAAGCCAAGGCACCTTGTGACTAACGCCCAGTCGCGCGCGCCCGCGCCGCGATAGTTCCGCGGTGCCGTTTGAATTATCATACCAATTGGCACGGGCATCCGGACCCCCACGTTAGAGCGGACATAACCGTTGAGAGTAGACATTTGCCGGGGGGATGACCTATCCCTCTGCAAAGGTGCGAATGCTGGGCCAAATGTTCCCTTAGTGGAAGAAGTGAGGTCGAGATTACCCCCCGGATGCAGGTGCAATGAGCGACTTGGCAGGTTTGGTTATTGGGACAGAACGCAAGTAGGGCTCCAGTTCGCCGGTATCGAAGGGCTTCAGCACTAGCACGGTGCGACTACCGCCGCCTTGCGTAGCATAGCGCTCGCGGCCAACTACCTCGAAAATTTCCTGCGTGGTCGTGTCTTGTCCTTCGAAAACTTGCTGCTTCCAGCCGCGAACTAATGCCGCGAGGGGCTGCACCACGATGTCTTGATAAGCACGAAAATTTCGCACCGTGGTCACGGGGACACGGAAATGGCAGCGAATCAGGACCTCATTCGGCGAAACGACCTGTTCGACGTAACACGCGTCGTCCGGCAAACGGCCGATGGTGCCCGCCTGCGGAGGGAAAGCGATCGTGGGCACCACAAGTTCTTGCCCTGATTGCAGCTGTCTAAGCCGGGCTTCCAGTTGCGCGTTCTTGACCGGCGACCGTTCGGCTGAAGGGGCGTTCCGTTGCTTTCGGATCTCGTGTTCGAGCTGCAAGATCGCGCCGCGGCGCGTAGTCTCGCAAAGTTCCAGGAACCGCGCAATCCGCGGGGGTGCGTCCGCTGCTTTGGTAGCCGGAGTCTGCAGCGGCAGGAACGCGATCAGGCAAGCTAAATTCACCAGGTTCATAGTCGGAATTCCAAACCTGCAGTGGCCTGTTGCCGTCTTGCCGATTCCTCTGACTTACTGCCTATTCTTTCCTCATTCGCTTGTCGGAGCAACGATTACCTACGCATTACCCAGGCTCCTTGAGCCCCCTAGCATGAATCGCTAGACTGGCGTTTTGCAAAGTTAGTGGACTTTTGACGATTTTGCGGCCGATAAGCCTTCGGGTTCGTCCCGCAACTGGCTCGGTCGTGTTTTTCGCGAGTGCCATTTTGCCTGCGCGGTGAGAGCTTCCGGGAAACATCAACCGGGCCGATTGCCGTTTGGGCTAAGCAGCTCACCGGCGAACCTTTACAATTTTTGCATGCGATACAGTTTATGGAGGTCTGAGATGGCAGCAACGAAGGAGGAAGTTTACACGAAGGTTCAGGGTGCGCTGGTTGACGCGCTCGGGGTAGATGAAGAAGAAGTCACCCCCGAAGCCCGCCTGGTGGGCGATCTCGGGGCCGAGTCGATCGACTTTCTCGACATCGTGTTCCGCCTGGAAAAGGCCTTCGACATCAAGATTCCGCGCGGCGAACTGTTCCCGGAAGACATCCTGACGAATGCCCAATACGTGCAGAACGGCCGCGTCACGCCCGAAGGCCTCAAGCAACTTGAAGCCCGGATGCCGTTTGCCGATCTGACGAACTTTTCGGCCAATCCCGTCGTGCAGGACTTCGGCAACCTGCTGACCGTCCAAGACATGTGCCGGTATGTCGAAAGCAAGGTCGGCGCCTAAGGGTGAGCGGCCGCCGACGGTTCGGTGCCCGCAAGCCTCTGTTGTCTCAAGCCTAAGGCCCATTAGCCCATGCGCTGGTTCTGGATCGATCGATTCACGCAGTTCGAAAGCGGACGGTCGGCGACGGCGGTGAAAAACGTCTCGCTGGCCGAAGGGCACCTGCACGATCATTTCCCAGGCGCGCCTTTGATGCCCAATTCGCTGGTCATTGAAGGGCTCGCGCAAACCGGTGGGCTTTTGGCGGCCGAGCACAATGATTTCGAAGAACGGGTTGTACTGGCCAAGGTGGCCAAGGCCCGCTTTCATTTCTCCGCGACTCCAGGTGACACGCTCGTTTACCAGGTCACGATTGACGATATCCACAAGGATGGAGCAATCGTTAGTGGCACGAGCCACGTGGGGCCGAGGTTGCAGGCCGAGGTGCAATTGGTCTTCGCGCACCTCAGCGAGTCCGTGGCCGGCAGCAAATCGCTGTTCGATCCGGCCAGCCTGCTGGCGATGCTCAAGTTGCTGGGCGTGTTCGAAGTCGGACGCGACAGCCAGGGGAAGCCGCTGAATGTTCCTGCCAGCCTCCTGGCCGCGGCCGGAAACCAAGCGTAATCGAGGGAGTTGATCATGATCGGACGAGCTCAAAACCGCCGTCGCGTGGTTGTTACCGGTGTGGGTTGCATCACACCGATGGGCACCGATGTCAAAACGATCTGGGAGGGCCTCAAGCAGGGCGCCTCGGGCGTCGGTTACACCTCGATCTTCGATGCCAGCCGCTTCCCGACCAAGATCTCGGCCGAAGTCCGCAACTGGGACGTCAGCGAAGTGGGCGAAGACCTGGGCGTCTGGGAGCTGCGCGGTCGGCACACCAAGTTCGCGGCCGGCGCGGCCAAGAAAGCCGTCGTCGATGCCGGCATCCTGGATGCCAAGCTCGATCCCACCCGCTTCGGCGTGTACTTGGGCAGCGGCGAAGGTCAGCAGGACTTCCAGTGCTTTGCCCGGATGATGGCGGCCGCCCTCAAGGGTGAAGCGTTCGACCTCGCCCTGTTCACCAAGGCCGGCCTCGAATGGCTGCACCCGACCGTTGAACTCGAGCAAGAGCCCAACATGCCGGCCGGCCACCTGGCGGCGATGTTTGGCGCTCAGGGCCCGAACGCCAACTGCCTCACCGCGTGCGCGGCCAGCAGCCAGGCGATCGGCGAAGCCGTTGAGCTGATCCGCGCGGGCGACGTCGACGTGATGCTCTCCGGCGGCACGCACAGCATGATTCACCCCTTCGGTGTGACGGGCTTTAACCTGCTCACCGCCCTCTCGACGAACAACGACGATCCGCACGGTGCCTCGCGGCCGTTCGACAAGGATCGCGATGGCTTCGTGCTCGGCGAAGGCGCTTCGATGGTCGTGCTCGAAGAACTCGAACATGCCCGCAAGCGTGGCGCCACGATCTATGGCGAGATCACAGGCTACGGCTCGACGGCCGACGCTTACCGGATCACCGACACGCATCCCGAAGGCCGCGGCGCGACGCGCTGCATCCAACTGGCGATGGAAGATGCCGCGGTCAACCCGACGGACATCCATTACATCAATGCCCACGGCACCAGCACCACGGTCAACGATCGGGTGGAATCGCTGGCCATCAAGAAGGCCCTGGGCGAACATGCTTACAAGGTGCCTGTTTCGAGCACCAAGAGCATGATGGGGCATCTGATCGCGGCCGCCGGCGCGACGGAGCTGATCGTGTGCCTGCTGGCGATTCGCGACGGCGTGCTGCCGCCGACGATCAACTACCACACGCCCGATCCCGAGTGCGACCTGGATTACATTCCAAACCAGGCGCGCGAGGCTCGCTGCGAACACGCCCTGACCAACAGCTTCGGCTTTGGCGGTCAGAACGTGGCGCTGATCGCGAGCGCCTTCAAGGGCTAAGCCTGAAATCAGGCTCCGCTGTCGGGCGATCGCTGCTCGAATTTTCAAAGAGCTGACGCTGCGCGCGGGAAAAAGTCTTCCGGCTGTTTCTTGCGCTCGCATTTTTCGCGCGTGTGGACTCAGAAATGCGCGCAAATGATGTTTCGGGCGCACACACACGCCCCTCTGGCGACCCTGCGGGCTTTGCATCTTCTCCAGTTTCATGGTGGCGGTTGCAGGCGTCATGGTCATGGCTCGGTCTCTATCTAATGTCGTGACCTTACCCTATCTGAAATCCTGGCCACATTTCTAGAGGTGGTGGACACCTGGGCGGTGTGCGCGGTGCGCGCGCCATCGCGGCGAGAGCCAACGACTTACGCAGCGAGCCAGCCACACACGCGGGCAAGTGCGATTCGGAATGCGAATTTTTCAGATGCGGGGCCGGAAAGTAGCAGGCACACGCCGTGTGCCGTCGCTGCAGCAAAAAAGAGCTTGCTGTTGCTAATCGGCTCGCGCGTCGGGGCATTCTCGGTGCACCGTCTTGTCCGCTCCGGTTACAGCACACGGCGTGTGCTTACTACGTAGCAGGCACACGCCGTGTGCCGTCGCGGGATCGGAGCAGAGCCTACCATCGTCAGTCGGCTCGCTCGTCAGGCCGATCTCGATGCATCGTCTTTTTCACTTCGGTTACAGCACACGGCGTGTGCTTACTACTTTCGAGCAGATACGACCCTGGACGCAGGCCAGCCTTGGCAGGATTCGTGGCAATATAGTCTTGAAAGTATGCGAACTGCTCAGGCGAACGAACGAGATGGTCAAAGCTCTCGGATTGCCAGAATCGGCCTTTGCGATTCAAGCGTCGATGAATTGCGGTCGCAGTGTAATGCTTCCAAGACCGGCACTGCGCTTCGAGCTGCGTGTCGCCGATGAGGCAGACCAGCAGATGGACATGGTTGGGCATGACGACAAAGTCGCCCAGGTGGTAGCGAGTGCCATTGCCATAGCGCAGATTCTCCGCCACGATGTGCGCGAGCTCAGGATTCTCCAGCGGGCACTCGCCCTCGCCATGGTCGAGATACTCCATGAATGAGCGCGTGAACGTCCTGTGATACTCCCGCTCCGCGTCGGGCATCGCGCGCAGCGAGGCTTGCCGACCGTCGACACGCGGATCGAGTCCGTGCTGGTGTAGCCACGTTTCGCGGCGCGCGTGCCATGACCTCAGCAATGCCTGCGGCACGGAGTCGGCCGTGCGAAAGGTGACGAAGTATGTGACGCCCGGCTGATACCAATGCGGCAGGTTGCCGTGGCGAATGACATGCTCACTCTTGCGATCGAAGAATTCGAAGGGCATGAGTGGGATTGTACCTGAAAGTAGCAGGCACACGCCGTGTGCCGTCGCTGGACCAGCGATTTGGCGACGATCTCCGAAGAGCCGGCAGCAGTAAGTCGGCTGGCTGGTCAGCCCGTCCTCGATGCGGAGCTCTTCTCCACTTCGGTTACAGCACACGGCGTGTGCTTACTACGTAGCAGGCACACGCCGTGTGCCGTGGCTGCAGCAAAAAAGAGCTTGCTGTTGCTAATCGGCTCGCGCGTCGGGGCATTCTCGATGCACCGTCTTTTTAACTTCGGTTACAGCACACGGCGTGTGCTTACTACGTAGCAGGCACACGCCGTGTGCCGTCGCTGGATCGGCACAGAGCCCGCTGTCGTCAGTCGGTTCGCTCGTCGGGGCATTCTCGGTGCACGGTCTTCGCCGCCCCGGTTGCAGCACACGGCGTGTGCTTACTACGTTGGCTGAAAGTAGCAGGCACACTCCGTGTGCCGTCGCGGGATCGGAGCAGAGCCTACCATCCTGAGTCGGCTCGCTCGTCAGGGCGATCTCGATGCGGCGCTCTTCTGCGCCCCAGTTACAGCACAAGGTGTAGGCTTACTACCTTCGAGAAAGAGACGAAATGCAAGTGCGCGCATGGAGTTTGCCGCGCCGCGTGCTGGGCATCGCCGCGTCGCCACCGCTACTGCGCGAATCGCCGGTGCCGCTGGGCCGGCTGTGGGTCGAGCATCTGAACGATTGCCGCGAGCATCCGCCGAGGCCGACCGTATGGGAGTGAAGCGTGGCAGAGCAAAGTTGCCAGGCAGCTTGGGCTGGAGCACACGCTGCGCGAACGCGGGCGTCCGCAAGTTGTCGTGGAGGAGCAACCGTAATCCTGAAGTCGAAAAAGACTCCCGTTCCTCTAAAATTCCTCCCCTTCACTCTCCGCGCCGGATCCTGGAGTTGAAGAGGGGAAATAGAAAGCCCCCTCGGATCTCGAAGGGGCTAGGTGAATGGCGTGTGAAGCGAGTGGCATATGCGATCGTAGTAGATTGTGCGTCTTTAGGATCGCGTGGCCTTGGCCCGATTCCGTAAATGCATCCCGAGTAAGCCGATCAAGCCCGTCCCAGCAAGCCAAATCGTGGAGACCTCCGGAATCGCTCGAACTTCGAGGAGAATGTCGTCAACACGGGTGGCGCCGGAAGAAAGGGAGCCGTACTGAAACGTGATCGGGCCGGTGTAGAAGTCGCTGTTCACCGACACGAGCACCTTCTCCAGAGGATTGTTCTCGATATCCAACGAGAACACCGCCGCATCGTTTGGGTCGAGCAAGCGGAACGCCGCATTGTTGACGGTATTCGTACCTCTACTACGCGAGAAACTCACCAACGATACCTCGTAGCCGGGGTCTGGCGTAAAGAAGATCTCGGATAGGGTCTGCAGGGAATTGTTGCCCAACTCGACGACGCCGAAACTTCCCGGTGTCCCGAAGTTGCTCGCTACCTGGCCAGGGTGACCTGGGTTGCCCGGACGATCGCCCACCTTGAAGAGCACCGAAAGGACGGTCGTCGATCCGTAGTTCGATGGAACGGACAGGCCGTTACTTAAGTCCTGAAAGTCCAAAAGCACGGGAGCCGCCTGGGATGAGAAGGTGGACCCAAGCACGGAAAGGCAAACCAACGAAAGCACTGAACGCGGGAGCATGAGGAACCTCTAAGCAAAAAGAGCGACTAAAGGCAGCACTAGTCACCACAGCGAGGCATTGTTGGTTGGTATCGCAGCGCACGACCGTGATCGAATAGTGCCGATGGCTGAGATGTAGTTTACAGGGGAAAATTTTGCTAGCAAACGAAATTGAGGCATTTTCACTGATTTATCAGACTGACCTACAGCAATTGGATGCGGTGACGAGACGGGAGTCTTTAACTCTAACCAAGCATCCGCCTCAGCACGTTCCGCGTGATCTGTTGCACACGCGGGTCGGGGCCTTGCGGTTCGGTGTAGACCTTGGGACGCACGTAGCCGGGGGGCGCACTCATGCCGTCGGCCCACCAGCAGGTGGCGGCGTTGAAGACGACGTTCCCCTTCGGCCCGGGATAGACCGTGGCGGTGTACGTGCCGCCGTTGGGGTTGCCTGCTGCCGTTTGCGTGGGGCCCGTGGCCACGACTTCTAAGCCGGGAATTTCCGCCGGGTCGCCGTGCCATTCCCAACCGATCAGCCCTGGGATGCGATCGCCGGCTTGCATGCCGGTGCCCGCGTAAATCCAGTGATCGGGCGCCGTGCAGATCCAGTCGGCGCCGCCGGTGACCGGTCCGGTGCTGTGCGCGCCGATGATTTCGTTGGCGTACGGCCGCTTGTGCTCGAGCGACTTCATGTTGACGAAATCGGCCATGCCGCCCGGCGGTCCGAATACGCCGACGCGCTGGAGGGAACGGTTGGCTTGGTCATAGATCACGCGGCCGCAGACGGCGTTGCCGGAGAAGAACCCGACGCTGACGCCGGCCTGGATCGCGGAGCGGACGTTCTCGAACATCTCGATCGTCCAGTACTCGTCGTGGCCGACACTGAGCAGGCCTTTGGCCCGCAGCAGGCCCTGAGGATTGCGATGGGTATCGAGGTTCGAGATGTAGGAGACGTCGTAGCCTTGCTGCTCCAGCCAGAACGCGAGCGGAAACTCCCAGAGGAAGAAATCGCCGGAGCCGGTCGAAAGGGGCGCGTCGAGAATCTGGCAGTACTTGCCGTAGGGACGATTGAAGCTGATCTCCACGCCGCCGCCCCAGTACCACTCATTCTTGCCGTCGTCGTACAGCGAGAACTGCGACGGCCAGCGATTGTAGGCCTGCCAGGTGAAGTCGCTGACTTGAAAGAGCAAGTCGGCCGAGCGGTTGTCGCGGACGACGAACGTGATGTAGCTCTGCCAACCTTCTTTCTCCGCGGTGAGCTTGCCGACGTAGACGCCGCTTGGCCAGTCAGCGGGGATCGCGAGTTCGGTGGCCGCATCCCACTGGCAGTTACGGAGCCGCTTGGGGGCCGTGGGCGGATCGGGCTGGATAGTACCTTCGAAAGGCCCGAGCCGCGTCATGTGGCGGCCGCCATCGCCGCCGTAGTAGCCCAGCCGATAGACGTCGATCGTGAATCGTGACGCGGGATTGGTGCTGACGAAAAACTGAATCGTCTCGCCGGCCTTCGCGCTGGCGTGCGAGCAATAGCCTTCGATCCACGGGCAGCGGTACTTGGTCGCCGGATCGACGCCCGTTTCGGCGAGCATCCAGTCGCGCGTGCCGGGGCGAGCGTTCTCTGCGCGGATAGGACTGGTGGGTTCGGCGGCGCGCGGGGGCTCGGCGGCGCGGGCGAGTAGCGGCAGACTGGTCCAGGCCACGCCCGCTGTGCCGGCGGCTAGTTTCAAAACTTCACGCCGTGTGAATCGATCTGGGTGCATGTGGGTCGTGTTCTCCTCAGACGGTAGCGGATGCCCGGCGGTGATGTCGTGCTTGGGGGCCAGCGGCGGGCGGCCACACTATGATAACCCGACGTTCGCTCGTGTGGGGTGAGACTTTCGGCGGCCGACGGCACGGGTGACTGCTTCGCAGCACCCGTGGCACCCGCTGGCTACGCGACGTGATCGACCGAGGCGAAGATGCGCCAGCCGCTGTCGGTGAGCGCGAGGTTGTACGACTCGCGCCAGGCGGTGTGAATCGCGCCGCTCTCGAGGAGCAGTTCCCAAGTGACGGTGGCCAGCGCGGCGAGGGTGCCGAGGGGGACGAGTTCCAAATCACGATAGCGGCATGAGCGACAGCCCTGCGCGTGGTACGCCTCGACGACGTCTTGGAAATACTGGCCGGTGGCCGCGTGCTCGGTGAAGCACTGCGTCGAGCCGTCGGCTTGCAGCGCGACACACGGAGCCGTGTAGCGCTGGGCGATGAGCGGGCCGTCGAAGCGGCTGAACGCCGTCACGAAGTCGTTGAAGAATGCCATCGCCGTCTCGCGTGAAAGGCTCATCCGATTTCCTTCCCCTGGTTGGCCGCCATCGATTGTCCGCATTCTCGGCACAAAAGCAAAGAAACCTCGCAAGCGGCCGGGTGTTCGGCCGCCTGCGAGGCATTGGTCTCTGGGATGTTCGGCAGCCGCGCCCTTCGCCGAGGCTGAGGGACGGGCCACGCTAGCGCCTTTACTGTGGCGCCATTACGCCACGACTTCGTAGCCCTTGCGCGCCACGCGGCTTTGCATGGCTTGGGCTTCCGAATCGTTCTCGATCTGCTCCGTCTCGGGATTCCAGTGGATCTTGCGGCCGAGGCGAATCGCGATGTTCGCCAGGTGGCAGGTCGTCATCGCGCGGTGGTGCGAGTAGACGTCCGAGATCGGCTGCTTGCGGCTCTTCACGCAGTCAAAGAAGTTGGCCATGTGGCTGGTGGGCACGCCGCCGTAGAGCTTGGTGATGGCGTCCTCGGGCAGCGGGTTGTCTTTGAGTTCGTCGACCGGCTTGCCGAGCAGCTTGCCGCGGCTGACGAAGATGGTGCCCTTCTCGCCTTCGAAGGTGACGCCGTTGTCGGTGTCATCTCGAATTGTGAGCTCGACGCCGTCGGCGTACTTGCAGGTGACGTGGAAATTGGTGGCGACGTTGTAGCCGTTGGGAATGTTCGGGTGCGTGGCGGTGCCCTCGATCGAGATCGGGCCGGTGTTGTCGGCGCCGATGCCCCAGCTGGCGATGTCGACGTGGTGGGCGCCCCAGTCGGTCATCTTGCCGCCGGAGTACTCGTACCACCAGCGGAACTCGTAGTGGCAGCGCTTCTTGGTGTAGTCGACGAGCGGGGCCTGGCCGAGCCACATTTCCCAGTTCAGTTCCGGCGGGACCGGCATCGGTTCGAAGGGGCCTTCGGAAGGAGCGGAGCCGATGGCGCAGGTGACCTTGTTGATCTTGCCGATGCGGCCATCGCGAATCATGGCCACGGCCTTGAGGAACCGCTGGTCCATTTCGGTGCGCTGCTGGGTGCCGACCTGGAACACGCGGCCGGTGTCCTTGAGCACTTTGCAGATCAGCTTGCCTTCGTCGATGGTGAGCGTGAGCGGCTTTTCGCAGAACACGTCCTTGCCGGCCTTCATGGCTTCGATGGCGATCTTCGAGTGCCAGTGGTCGGGCGTGACGATCGAGACGACTTCGATGTCGTCGCGGTCGAGAATCTTGCGATAGTCTTCGTAGATGTCGGCCTTGCCGCCGGCCCGTTCGCGGCCCTCCTCGGCGTGCTTGCGATCGACGTCGCAGACGGCCACGATGTCGCCATGCTGTCGCAAGGGGCCGGCGATGCCACCCTTCCAGCGATCGCCCGTGCCGATGCAGCCGACGATCGGTCGATCGTTCTTGCTCTCGGCTTCGTCGGCACCAGCCGTGCGAGCGGTGACCCAGTAAGGAACGGCAACGCCGGCAGCGGCGAGAGCAGTCGAGCGAGTGAGGAACGTGCGGCGGTTGGTACGTTGGCTCATGAGGGGACGCCTATGATTGCGGGAGGGATAACACAACGGTGGGGCCGGTCCTGTCGCGTGAAGTCCGCTGGGCAGCGGCCGGTGCAGGTTTAGTGTAACTGGCGGGGGGACGAGGTGCAAAAGGGGCGTTCAATCGGGGCGGAGAGAGGATACCGTGTGAAGTTGGGAAATCGATCCGATCGATGAAGTGCAAGGTGAAGGCCGGGGGAGCACTGCTGGACAAGCCAGACAGTGGCACCCATCACATCCGTGCCAGCCGCCGGCTAGGCCGTGTCGAGGAGCTTCAGGTTGGGGGCGATTTCGCCGATCTGGTCGGCCATCAGCCGCTGGATGCCGGACATGGTTTTCAGGCAGAGCGCGCGTTGCAGGATCGCCTCGGCCTTTTCGCGCGTGAGGTGATGCGCGAGCTCTTTAAGCGTGGGGATGAAGGCCGGGCTCATGCTGAAGCTGCGCAGGCCCATGCCAAACAGCAGCACGAAGGCCCGCGGAGCGCCGGCCATCTCGCCGCACAGCGTGACCGGCTTGTTCGCCGCGCGGCAGGCGGTGATTACCTTGTTCAAGACCTGCAGGACGGGCGGGCTGAGCGGTTGGCACAGGTGGTTGACCTTCGGATTGTCGCGGTCGGCGGCCATCAGGTATTGCACGAGGTCGTTCGAGCCGATCGACACGAAGTCGACGTTCGCGAGCATGGTTTCGATCGTCATGGCCGCGGCGGGCACTTCGAGCATGAAGCCGACCTGCACGTCGCCAAACGGTTTGCCCTGGTCGATCAGGCTTTGCCGTGCCTTGCGGACGATCTTGCGCACGCGGCGAATCTCTTCGAGCGTGGTGATCATCGGGAACATCATCCGCACGCGCGAGTCGGGCTCGGCCGCCGAGCGCAGGATCGCCCGGATCTGCGTGGTAAAGAACTCGGGATGTTCGAACGAAAGGCGGATCGAGCGCCAGCCGAGAAACGGGTTCGCCTCGCGGGCATGGCCGAGATAGGGAATCGTCTTGTCGCCGCCAAGGTCGAGCGTGCGGATCGTCACGTGGCGGCTGGGGCTGGCGGCGATGATCTCGCGATAAGCCGCGAGCTGTTCCTCTTCGTCCGGCACGTCGGGGTGCGTGAGGAACAGGTACTCGGTGCGGAACAAACCAACGCCCGAGGCGCCCATGGCGGCGGCCGCCTGCGCATCGCTGAGGTTGTTGATGTTCGCCAGCAATTCGACTTTTTCACCGTCGGCGGTGACGGCCGGCTGATCGCGGTTCTCGGCCAGCGCGTCTTTGAGATGGAAGAACTCGCGCTGCAGCTTGAGATAGGCGCTGGCGGTCTCCGGGTCGGGGTTGATGACGACGTGGCCATCGCGACCGTCGACCACCACGGTGTCCCCCGTCTTGATCGCGCGGAGGATGCCCTTCAGACCAGTGACGGCCGGGACGCCGCGGCTGCGGGCGAGGATCGCGGCGTGGCTGGTGCCGCCGCCAGTCTCGGTGACGATGCCGGCCACTTGCCGCTTGCCAAGGGTGACGACTTGCGAGGGGAGCAGTTCCGCGGCTACCAGGATCAAGGGTTCAGGGAGCGAGGCGAGTTGCGGTTGCAGGACGTCGGAGAGGTGGCCGCTGATGCGGATCACGACGTCGCGCAAGTCGGCCAGGCGCTCCTTGAGATAGTCGTCGTGCGTGCTCTCGAAGAGCTTGGTGTACTCTTCAAGCAGACGGTGCAGCGCGCTCTGGGCGCTATGCTGCTCGTCAACGATCCAGGCCCGGACCTTCGAGCGGAACGAGGGGTCGTGCAGGATCGCCTCGTGGGCGCGAAAGATGCCGGCCTCGTCGGGGCCGACCTGCGTAGCGACCTTCTGATACAGGGCACGGAGATCGGCAGCGACTCGTTCGCAGGCGCCGTCATAGCGCTGGAGCTCGGCCAGGACCTCGGACTTGTCGATCTGGCGAGTCTCGGGATTGACGAAAATCTCGTGGATGCAGTACGCCGTACCAATGGCCACACCCGGAGAAACGCCGATCCCTTTTCGCATGGTCAAATCGTAGCAACGCGGGGTGGAATCGACAACGAAGGAGCGTCAAATCGCGGGCGCGTGACGCAATTGTAAGGTCGGAGCACTTGTCAGGTCCGCGGAGAAAGAGGCCTCGCTGATGCTTCGGGTTACGAAGAGGGACGCGGCGTTGTGGCATCTCGGCCCCACCGATATACTACAACATTTCCAGCATTCCCCACTCCGCGACTGGCCCGCCATGCAGTTTACTTTTGTCGATCGCGTGCTCCAGCTCGAGCCGGGCGTCAAGATCACGACGCTCAAGTCGCTCTCGCTGGCCGAGGAGTACCTGGCGGATCACTTTCCGCGGTTTCCCGTGATGCCCGGCGTGCTGATGTTGCAGGCTCTGACCGACGCCAGCGCGCTGCTGATTGGCGCGACGGAAGACTTCGCCTACAGCGTGATCACGCTCAAGGAGGCGCGCAACATTCGGTTCGCCGACTTCGTGCAGCCGGGGCGCACCCTGACCGTCACGTCCGAGATCCACAAGCTGGGCGCGCGCGACGTCGAGTTCAAAGCCCAGGGGAGCCTGGACGGTCGCACCGCGGTCAGCGGGCGGATCGTACTCGAACGCTACAACCTGGCCGACGAACGGCCCCTCATGGCCGAGACCGACGCGTACCTGCGGAACCATCAGCGCAGCCGGCTGACGCTGCTCTACCACCCGCAGGATCCCGCGCTCGAGGGCGACGATGCTTCGCTGGTCACGGCGAAGTCGGATGCCGATTCGGGCAAGGCTTAATCGTAAAGGACTGATTCACGATGCGACTCGAAGGTAAGACTGCGCTTATTACTGGCGGCAGCCGTGGCATTGGTCGCAGTTGCGTCGAACGCCTGGCGGCCGAAGGCGCGAAGGTGGCGTTCCTCTATCGCAGCAATGCCGAGGCCGCCGAGTCGCTGGCCGCCGCACTCAAAGACGCGGGCCGAGAAGTGCGCGCCATCCAGGCCGACGTGACCGACGGCGCCAAGGCGGAGCAGATCGTCGCCGAGCTGCAGGAAGCGTGGGGCCAGCTGCACATTCTGGTGAACTCGGCCGGCGTGATCAAAGACGGTCTCTTCGCCACGATGAGTCCCGAGCAGTGGCAGATGGTGATCGATACGAACCTGGGCGGCACGTACAACTACTGCCGCGCGGTGGCCCAGCCGATGATCTCGCAGCGCAAGGGAAGCATCATCAACATCTCGAGCGTGGCGGCCGAGTTCGGCTCGCGCGGGCAAGTGAATTACGCGGCGAGCAAGGGCGGCATCGACGGACTCACGCGCTGCCTGGCAAAAGAGCTGGCCAGTCGCAAGGTGCGGGTGAACGCCGTTTCGCCGGGCATGATCGAAACCGACATGAGCGAAGCGGTGCGCGGGATCGCCGGCGACCGGATCAAAGACGCGATTCCGCTGCGCCGCGTCGGGCAACCGCAGGAGATTGCCTCGGTCGTGGCGTTCCTCGCCAGTGACGACGCCAGCTACATGACCGGCCAGGTGCTGCGCGTCGACGGCGGGATCAGCCTCGGCGGAGCGTAGGACGGTCGCGGACTTCAGCCAGGCCGCGTCGACTTCCTAACCCGCGGCCACTGGCGCCTTGTGGCGCTCCAACTTGGGCGGCTCTGGTGCCGCCCGCTCTGACTTGCGGGTCAGCAAGTAGACGAGTGGACCAAAGGACCCCAGCGCGAAGGTGGCCACAATCCAGGGCCAGGGATTTCTGCCCAAGCGTTTGGCGTCGTGCCACATCCAGGTGAGCACGAGGACGAGTGCGATCGCGAGATCGACGAGGACCTGCAGGCCCGCGCTGGACTGCATGTGGAGGGTGAAAATACCCAAATAGCCATACTGCCAGAGTGCGAGCCCGGTCAGGGCTGCAAACGGCACGAGCGCGGCAATCAACAGCAGCTTTTGCATGGAAATACCCCCCTAGCATCAAGATTCGTGTGACGCGGTAAAAGTCTCTGGGAACTATGCAGCGGGTCCGTCATGGATTCAATTACCAGTGAGGTAATTGAATCGCGAAAAGCGGGGATTCAAATAGTTGTCATGCACACAGTCGAACCCAGGTTAACGGTGACCTTGCGGCAAGCGCGACGTGCGCGCCGGCTCAGCCAGCTCGAGCTTTCGTTGAGGCTGGGGGTTTCGCAGCGGCACGTCAGCTTCGTCGAGAGCGGGCGCGCCCGGCCGAGCCGCGAACTGCTGCTGGCCTGGCTGCGAGAGCTTGAAGCGTCGCTGGTCCTGAGCAACGAGGTGCTCCTGTCGGCCGGCTTTGCTCCGGCGTTTGGCAAAGCGAAGCTGGAAGATCCCGCACTTGCGCAAGTGAATCATGCGCTGAAGCGGCTTTTGTCGACGCACGACCCGATGCCGGCGCTGCTGCTGGATGCCGATTGGAACGTGCTCGAAATGAACCGGGGCGCGCGGTGGTTGGCGGCCACGCTGGTTCCGTGGGCCGCGGAGATGGCATCACAAGGCCCCGTGAACATGCTCGATCTGCTCGCGCATCCCGCGGGGTTTCTGACCAGGATCACGAACCTGGGCGAAGTCGGCGCGCCGCTGCTGGCACACCTGCGGCACGAGGCCGGCACCAACGCGCGGCTTGCCGAGCGAGTCGAAGCAATCGCGGCCTTAGTTGCAGCCCGGGTCGGTAGTGATCCTCGGCAGCAGGGTTGGCACCGCCCCGTCGCACCGGTGCTGACGACGCGCTATGAGACGCCGCACGGAGAGCTGGCGCTGTTCAGCGTATTTACGACTTTCGGAACCCCGCAAGACATCACGCTGGCGTCCCTGCGCGTCGAGCACTTGTTTGCGGCCGACGCGGTGACGGAGCAAGTTCTGCGGACGCAGGTTCCCGTCAGCCAGGCGAGCAATAGCACGCCGATCGTACCGTAAGACCAAAGCGGCAGCGGCCCGGCCGACAGCGCCACGAAGATGATGCCGATTACGGCGAGCAGCGTGCGGAGACGGACAAGCTTCGCCCCGCCTATCGAGGGAACGACCGCTACGAGTTGCAGCGACACGCCCACGAATAGCGCCAGTCCGCTACCGAAGATGTCGATGGCCCAGTTCATCGGTTGGTTCACTGCAGATTTCGGCGACGACGGGCAGCAATAATTGCAACAGTGCCAAGGGCCGCCAGGATCATGCTCGACGGTTCGGGGACCCCGATCGCTTGGCTCTCGATGAGAAAGACTTGCCCCTGGTCGGTGTTGAAGGCCAGGCCATGCGCACCGTAGCGGAGTAGCGTATAGGAGCCGGCATTGCCGACCTCGGGAATCGTGAGCGTGTCGATCTGGATGAACGTGGCCATATCGAAGATGCGAATCGTCTGTCCACGGAGCATGTAAACGTGACCGGCTTCGGCATCGACGGCAACCCCGCCGGAAAACTCGCCGCCCGAGAATTGACCTGCCGCGGTAAAGTCCGTCAGGTCGAAAGCGCGGGCTTGCGTGCTCACGAGCAAGTCGCCGTCGAGAGCGATTCCCGGATCGGGCCCGCCCAGGGCTCCGCCGTATTGCGCGCTGAGCGAGTCGCCCGGTCCGAGGGTGACTTTGGCGAGGTTCTGACCGCTCGTCGCATAGAACGTGCTGGGGTCGGGCGAATAGGCCAGGTTGTAGGCGGCGATGCCCACGATTGGGTCGTGCGTGAACGTCGTGCCGTCGAACTGCCAGACCTGCAAGCCGACATACTGGGGGCTTCCGGCCCGTAGCAGTGAAGCCACGAACGTGTCGGGTCGCGTGGGCACCGCGGCCAGGTCGGCAACGATGTAGTTCTCGGGCACGGTCGACTGCGGCCCGGGCGTCATCGAGTTGAGATCGAGGGCTCGGATCTTGAATGCGCCGGAAATGTCGACGTACATCTGCGAACCATCGGACGAGACCGTAATCGCTTGCGGTTCGCTGCCAATGAAGGTCGAGTCCATGATGGTGCGCGTGACCAGATCGATTCGCGTAATGGAGTTTCCGACGCCGACACCGCCGCTGGAGGGCACCGCCGCATAGAGAATGTCGCGCACCGGGTCCATCTTCAGAGCGTTGACGGGGAGATCGAGGATCGTCTTCGAGGTAACGACGCCTGCCGAAGCGGGTTGGATCCCGAGGAATAGCCCCAGCGCACCGAGCACCGCGAGCGAGGTGCCTCGTCTCGAGAACCGCCGGCATCCGAATACGGCCAGGATCCCCAGCGCTGCGAGCATCAAGCTCGACGGTTCGGGGACGGTGAGGCCAGCGAACTGGCCGAGGGGATCGAAGTTCTTGTACTCGGTGACGCCATCGAGGCCGGCGTTGAAGAGGTGCAGTCGGCCAGCACCGATGGCGTACACGCCATTCAGTCCCACGGCCACGTCATCGATCGCGCCGCCCGTGTAGTAGAACTGCCCTTCGGAAGACGCAGTGACATTCACTGGGTCGATTCGCACGAGTGAGATCAGGCCCGCGTCGTTGTCCATGGTGAGCAGGCTGCCGGGCTGGGCTGGGTGGTCGCTCATGCCGTCCAGGTCGACGCCAAAGCTGCCATACAGGTTGCCGATGCCCGGGATGGCCTGGTAGTTGATGTTGCCGGTGATTGCGCCGGTGAGAGGGTTGATCTCGCCAACATCGGTGCTGACCGTTCCGCCGGGCGAAAAGCCCACGTAGAGTTTGCCGTTCGCGACGCCGATGCTCTCCATGAAAAACGGCTTGTTGCCGTTGAGCAGGATCTCGGTGCTGTGCAAGAGCGCACCGGTCTGCGGATTGATCTTGAGCAGCGAATAGCCGGCGTTGGCGAAGAAGCCGTCGGCATGGGCGGTGATCGCAAAAATCGAGCCGTCGAGATAAGCAAGATCGGCGCCGAAGAATTGGAAGCCGATTGGGCCGACAGTCGTAACGGCCGCAGTTTCGGAATTGATTCGCATCAACGTGCTGGCTGCGGTGTTGATCGTGTAGAGCGATTCGGCGGCGGCGGGCGCGGCGCTTGACGCCAGGCCGAACAGCAACGTTATTTTCAGGCAGGTGTTCATGGTGTTGTCCTTGGTTAGGTGCGCAGCGCGGAGCGCGCGACGAGTCATGGTGCGAAGTCGAACCGAAGCGGGCGCGAACGCGGTCCGAGCGAGAGAGCTGGCGAAATGGACGAGGGGCGTCGGGCTAGCGGGACCGTGGAGAAAGTCGAAAGAGGATGTCAGGCAGCTTTCCAGGTTAGCGGTGTGCAGAGCGCCATTCAAGGGGTGCGACCACCGCCGCACCGCGAGGAATTGCCCGAGAAATTGGCCGGAACTGGCGGCCGCGGGCTAATTGCGCTGACAGTGGGGCTATGCTTCGAGTAGACTGGGGCTACCTTAACCCCTCGGAGACTGAACGCATGAGCGGCCTGACCGACATCGAGATCCAAGAGATCAATGCGAAACTCGGTACGCTTCGCCAACAGATTCGTGAGACCGGCGCCACGGTGCTGAGTCCGACCCCGGCTTGGGAATCGCTGCGCAAGGAAATCGCCACGCTCAATCGCAAGCTCACCACCGACACGAACGCCAAGGCGAAGCGCGCCGCGGCGGCAGCAGCGAGCGTTTAGGCCGCGAGCGAACTCACCCTCCGACCCCCCCGCATCGCGCATCCAAAGACTGGACGTCGCGCGTGCGGACCACGCCGATTCCGGCCTGCGATGGAAACGTCGCTGGCGCCGGTTGCTGTTGGACATTTCGCCCTCGGTCAGCGAAACTCAGAACCACTTCGGCGGTTCAATTCTTGTTTGGGGGGCCAACTTTTACTGAGGAGTCTGTCATGCGCAGTTCATTCGGGTGTGCTTTGCTGGCGGCTCTTTTCGCCGCGACTTCGACCGCGGCGGCAGCCGATGCGAAGAAGCCGAACGTCGTCATCTTTCTGTGCGACGATACCGGTTGGGCCGAATTCGGATTTCAAGGGGGCGACATCCCCACGCCAAGCATCGACTCGATCGCCAAGAACGGCGTCCGGTTCACGCAAGGCTACGTCTCGGGGCCCTACTGCAGCCCGACGCGCGCCGGCCTGATGACCGGACGCTATCAGACGCGGTTCGGCCACGAGTTCAACAGCGTGGCGCGTCGCGCGGGCCTGTCGCTCGAAGAGAAGACGATTGCCGACCGTCTGAAGACCTTGGGTTACGCGACCGCGGCGGTCGGTAAATGGCATCTCGGTGAGCAGCCGCCGTATCGGCCCTGGCTGCGCGGCTTCGACGAATTCTACGGCACGCTGGCGAACACCCCGTTTTTCCATCCGACGAACTTCGTCGACACCCGCGTGTCGAAGGAAGTGCAGAAGATCGAGGACGAGGAATTCTACACGACAGATAAATATGCCGAGCGCGCGGTCGAGTTCATCGAAGCCCAGAAAGGCAAGCCGTGGTTCCTGTACTTCCCGTTCAATGCCCAGCATGCGCCGCTGCAAGCGCCGAAGAAGTACCTGGATCGGTTTCCGCATAACAAGGACGAAAGGCGCCGGATTTTCGCGGCGATGATGTCGGCCATGGACGATGCCGTGGGCCAGGTGTTGGCGGAAGTTCGCAAGCAAGGCGAGGAAGAGAACACGCTGATCTTCTTCCTCTCGGATAACGGCGGCCCGACGCTGCAAACCACGTCGAGCAACAAACCGCTGCGAGGATTCAAGAGCACGACCTGGGAAGGCGGCGTGCGCGTGCCGTTCGCCGTGCAATGGCAGGGGCACATCCAGCCTGGGCAGACGTACACGAACCCGATCATTCAGCTCGACATTTTGCCGACGGTCATCGCGGCGGCGGGCGGAAAGGTCGATCCGGCCTGGAAGCTCGACGGCGTGAATCTGCTGCCGTACCTGGAAGGCAAAGAGACGGCCAAGCCGCACGAGACACTCTACTGGCGGTTTGGCGAGCAGCGTGCCATTCGTCACGGCGATTACAAGCTCGTGGTCGGTCGCGACGGCAGTGGCCAGCCAGAGCTCTATAACCTGGCGAGCGACATCTCGGAGTCGAAGGACCTCGCCTCGGCCGATCCGGAGAAGCTCAAGGAGCTCGAGTCGCTGTATGCGAGCTGGAATGCCGAGCAGGCGCCACCCAGCTTCCCGAATGAACCCGCCGGCAAGGGTCAGGGCAAAGGCAAAGGAAAAGGAAAGGGTAAAGCCCGGGCCAAGGCCAAGGCGAATCCGGCCTGAGGCCAATGCGGCCGAGCGATCGGGTTGCGGTCCGAGTAATTCGCACAGCACGGGTCGCGCTCAGCGTTGCGTGAGCGCGACCCGCTTGCACATTCTGAGGGTGGGAGATGACCGTGATCGAGAGCGTTCGAATCAACCAAATTTTGGCACTTATCGTGGCGCTTGCTCCCAGCTTATACACCGTGGGCCAGGTCAGCGGCGCTTCGCCGGGTGGCGCCCTGGTGGTCGTTGGTGGCGGGGAGATTGGGCCGGCGATTGTCGCGCGGTTCGTCGAACTGGCGGGGGGCAAAGACGCCGAGATCGTCGCGATTCCGACGGCGCACGACGTGCCCGACGCCGGCGAGCGATTGGCGAAATCGCTGCGCGAGACGTTCGGCTTCGAGCGGATCACGATCCTGCACACCAAGGATCGGGCGGAAGCGGACTCGGAGGAATTTGTCGCTCCGCTGCAAAGTGCGACCGCGGTCTGGATCGGCGGCGGTCGGCAGTGGCGGCTCGTCGATTCCTATCTGGGGACGCGCACCGAACGCGAGATCAAGTCGGTTCTCGAACGCGGGGGCGTCGTGGGAGGCAGTTCGGCCGGAGCCACGATTCAGGGTTCGTTCCTGGTGCGCGGGGCGCGCGAAGGGAACCGGATCATGGTGGCTAAGGACTACACCCAGGGCCTCGGATTGATGAACGGCGTGGCCATCGACCAGCACATTCTGCCGCGCGGCCGGGCGGGCGATCTTGCGCCGGTCATCGACGCGCATCCCGAACTGCTGGGTCTGGGGGTCGATGAGTCGACGGCGATGGTGGTCGAGGGAGATCGGTTCGAGGTGATCGGCCGGGGCGTGGTGGCCATTCACGATGGACGCGAGCACGACGGCCGGAAGTATTACTTCCTGGCGCCGGGGGAGCAGTTCGATTGGAAAGCCCGGCGGCGCGTGGAAGCCGACAACGTTCGTAAGTAAGCGGAACGCAAGGTTCGCGTTCGTCAGCCGCTGTTGTAGGTCTTCAGGCGGCCGGCGGTCGCTTCACGCGTGAACTTGTAGAAGTGCCAGTGCGTAACGCAGCGGTTCATGAACTGCGCGAAGCCGACGATGTCGCGGCGATACTTCAGGTTGCGGGTGAAGAAGTAGCGGAGATAGACCTTGCCCACCGTGCGCAGCGAGCCGTCGCGAGCGAGCGCCCAGAAGAGCTTCCAGAGCAGCGCCAGGCCGAACAGGAGCGTGGGAATCTGTTTTCCTTCGCCGCTCTTCTTGCAGATCTCGGCCCGCCGCTGCAAGTACTCGGGCGAGTCGTAAACCTTGAAGTAGCGATCAAAGAAGGCCTCGGGCGTGTACAGCCGTTCGACGAGCTTCCAGTACCCGGAGCGCAACTGGTCGCGTGTCATTTGCTTGGGGATGAAGTTGCAGTTGGGATCTTCCTCGATGAGGCGTCCCTCTTTTTGCAAACGTTCATAAAGCGGCGTGCGCGGAATGGCCTGCAGCATGCCGACCATGGCCAGCGTGATGCCGTTTTCCTGGATGAACTGGAACTGATCCTCGAAGATCGCCAGGTCGTCGTTGTCGAACCCGACGATGAAGCCGGCGTTGATATCGAGTCCCGCGGCCTGAATGCGGCCGAGTTTCGCACCCAGCGTGTCGCCACGCGTGTTCTGGAATTTCTTGGTTTCGTTGAGCGAATCGAGCCGCGGCGTCTCGATGCCGATGAACACGCTGCGGAAATTGGCCCGATACATCATGTCGAGCAGTTCGGCGTCGTTGGCCAGGTCGATGCTGGCCTCGGTCGTGAGCCGGAGCGGGTAGTTGTGCTCTTCCATCCAGGGGATGAGCTTATCGAGCAGGGCCTTGGCCTTCTTCTTGTTGCCGATGAAGTTGTCGTCGACGATAAAGACCGAGTGGAAGCCGGCCCGGCGCATGTCGTCGAGCTCGGCCACGAGCTGATCGGGATCCTTGACGCGCGGCTTGCGGCCGAAGATCACGATGATGTCGCAGAACTCGCACTCGAAGGGGCAGCCGCGGGAATATTGCAGCGCGCCGGTTGCGTAGCAGTCGACCTTCAGGTGGTCGTAGCGCGGGCGCGGGACCTTGGTCATGTCGGTGGGCGTCGCCTGCTCGTAGCGGGCTTCGAACGGCTGGCCGCTGGCGAAGTTCTCGAGGAACACGGGCCAGGTGGTTTCAGCCTCGCCGATGAATTTGACGTCGCACAGGTCGTCGAAGAACGACTCTTTGACGGACACAAATGGCCCGCCCACGACGGTGAAGATCTTGCGTGCGCGGAGCTCGACCAGGATCTGGCGGATGCGTTCTTTTTGCACCGTCATGCCGGTGACGCCGACGATGTCGTACTTGGCGAGGGCTTCCCAGTCGATCTCCTCGACGTTCTCGTCGAGCAGATGCACCTGGTGATCGCCGCAGAGCCCGGCCACGGCCGAGAGCGACCCGGAGATCATCGTGCTGCGCTTGTCGCCGGGGTACAGCGGCAGGGCGAACTCGAAGCCCCAGTAGGACGGTTCGAAGCGGGGATTGATGAGACAGATCGAGAGCGTCCGGCGCGGGAGCGCGGCGGAGGCGTCTTCCGCCATGACCTCAAGAGTGCCGCTCATTGGAAGAAAGCGCGATGGGTGTCAAGCCGACGCGACACGCGCGGCCAGAAGGGCGGCGCGTGGTTCAACTTGCTCGGGCGCACCATAGAGCGCTGTGCGGTAATTGCCTACAGCAGTCTGGGAAAAAACTTTCCGCTGCAGCCGAAGTCCGGGACCCGCAGCAGGAAACCGGCTGGACGATGCCCTACATTTGCGGCCGCTGAAGGACGATTGGCACGGTGCTAAACCGCACGCCGATCTGCTGTGCTAACAGCTCGATCGACGCTATCGGGGGTCGGGAGATGAACCCCCGGCCGGGCAGAGGTGCCCGGCGAGGAAAGATAAAAGGCGCCGGTGAGAGTCGAACTCACGATGGCGGATTTGCAATCCGCTGCCTTAGCCTCTTGGCGACGGCGCCGGTTGAACGAATGCTAAAACTAAAAAAACCTTGGGTTTGGGTCAAGGCCATCCTTCTGGGGTTTTGGGCGCTTCCGGTAAAAGCATCCCGGCCCTCTGCGGCCTAGTGAAGACTATCGGCAGCGCGGCACGATCCTCTACATACGCATCGCATGGCAGCTTCGTCAGACACGCAAGGCAGCGTGCTGGCGCTAGCGGGAACTTGATCGCAGCAGCACGACGACGACTCTCGCACGGCGTCGCCACCCCTGCCCCCAAGCGATGTGCTCATTATTCGAAGGGATTCGAGCGAAGGCAAAAGGAGCTTGCCACTTATGGGCATTTGGAGTTTTTTCGAGCGGCGGCGGACAGCCCGAATTGCGGCCAATCTGGCCAGTGAAGTGGCCCAGCGAAGCATCGGACCGGTGCTCGGACGCGTCAAGCGTCGGGCCGGTACCATGCGCAACGCCGAAGCCCGCGGCTACGTCCGGGCGCGATCGCTGGAGATCGTGCACCGGGAGCTGGCCGCGGTGCAGAAGGGTCGCGAGAAGCTCGATCCGGCGATCCAGACCGAGATCGTGAGCCTGGCGACCGAGGCCGTGATGGTCCGCGTGCTGGCCGAGCTGCGCAGTGCTCCGGCCGAGACGCGCAAGCCCGAGCGGAAGGCGGCGTAGCGACTGCTCGCCCCACCGAGTGACCGAGCGCGGCGCGTGCTTGAATGCGCGCGAGCGGCGCGGTCTAGTGGGCGCGAAGGCCACTTGCGCGAGTTCCCGAGAGCCGATTGGGCGGCGGCTGTTCGAGCCGCCGTAGCACATGAGTCCTGATCCTGCCACCGCCGGCCACCCCCCGTTGGCTGGCGTGCAATGCGTGTTTCAGACGCCCTATGCGGCGGATGAGTCGATCGACTACCAGGCGCTGGAGCGCGAGATCGAATGGCTCTTCGCCCGCGGCGCTGACGGCATTGTGATGGCGATGGTCAGCGAAGTGCTCCGGCTCTCGGGCAGCGAGCGCGAGGAGTTGGCGAAGGTGGCTTGCCGGTGCGCGCGAGGGCGCGGCAGCGCCGTAATCAGCGTCGGCGCCGAAAGCAGCCACACGGCCGAGAGCTTCGCCCGGCAGGCGGAACGCTCAGGCGCCGACGCGGTGATGGCGGTGCCGCCGATTGCGGTCGCGCTGGGTGAAGAGCAACTGCTGGCGTACTACCGGCGAATCCTGCACGCGGTGGCGATTCCGGTGGTCGTGCAGGATGCCAGCGGTTACGTCGGCCGGCCGCTGCCGATTGCGACGCTCGCGCGATTACAGGATGAATTTGGCGAGCGGGTGCTGTTCAAGCCAGAAGCGACGCCGATTGGTCCGCGGCTGAGCGAGCTGTTGGCAGCGACCGGTGGCAAGGCGCGGGTGTTCGAAGGCACCGGCGGGATCGCGCTGGTGGATAGCTTCAAGCGCGGAATCGTGGGCACGATGCCGGGGGCGGACCTGGTCGACGGGATCGTGGCCCTGTGGCGGGCGCTCGTGGCGGGCGATGAGGCCCGGGCGTACAAGATCTGGCTGCCGCTGGCGGCACTGGTGTCATTGCAGCACAGCCTGGATGCTTTCCTGGCGATTGAGAAACATTTGCTCGTCAAGCAAGGGATCTTCAAGAACACGATCATTCGCGGGCCGGTGGGGTATGTGCTGGATGAAGCCACGCGGAGCGAAGTTGATCGGTTGTTCGAGATGGTGCAGGAAGCGGTGAAGACGTGAGAGCCTTGCTGAGGCAGACGGTCTCGGGGCGCGATTGAGAGCAAGGCAAGATCCTGGAAGAGCACTGCTGGGCTGGGCCAGGCAGTGGCGCCCTACACCGTTAAACCTTTGCATGTGGAGATTCGGCGTGTGATGCGGTCGGGTGCCACAGGTGGCCGCGTGGCGGCTCACCTGTGAGGCGCCGGGGAATGCCAGCACGGTTTGCGAGGCGAGCTGTTTTAAGTCGCGAAGTGCACCGGTGACTGCTGCGCAGCACCGGTGGCACCCCGAAGCAAGCAAGACAACTTCGATACAGGATTGGCGCTCGCGACAGCGCAAGAAGAAACTCCGGGCCTAAGGCTGGCCGCCCCGGGCCCGGAGTTTTCTGTTTAATTCTACCGCGAGCAAGACTCAGTTTACTTCTTCGCCGGTTCTTTGATTTCGGCCAGGCCGATGACGCCGACGCCGATGCGCGGGCCGGCATCGCCAGCAGGTTGCGACTTCAGGTCGTCGGCCTTGGCGTGTACGACGACCGCGCGACCCAGCAGCATGTGCAGGTCGGCGCCGTCGGCCTTCACGTCGACCTTCGCGACGCCGTCATCGCCGGCCTCTACGTTGCCGAGATCGCCCATGTGGCGTTCCTTGTCGTGCGGACCGGCGTGCTTGTGACCGCCTGGGTTGTAGTGACCACCGGTGCTCATGCCGTCGCCTGAGCGGAGGTCGCCGAACATGTGCACGTGGAAGCCATGCTTGCCGGGCGAGAGGCCCGAGATTTCGCCGGTGACGTGGACGTAGCCTTTTTCCTGCTTGAAGATGATGACACCGGCAGTTTTGCCATCGCCGGCTTTGGTGGGAGCGATCACGGCAACCGCTTCCTTGATTCCGCCGCCATGTTCGTCGGCAACGGCCAGTGTGGCCGAGCCTGCCAAAGCGGCCAACAGCGTGGCCGCGGCAAGTGAAGCTTTCATCAGGAGTTTCCTTTTTCGTGCGAGTGTCAGTGTGTGAACCTGGTGGGAAGGCCAGTCGCGCACTCGGCGGGGCCTTCAGTATTCAGGCACATCTTAGCGAATTCGGTGCGATCTGCCCAATTTCGTGCGCACAGACCGCATGGACGATTTCGACCCGACGCGTAGCGAGGCCTCCTTGGTCGGGTTCGCCTCGCTCACGCTGCGGGTTGTGAATTGCCGAGCGGTAGCGCTAGGGCGCAGTCGCCGCATTTGCTAGCCTAGGGCAAACTTAGCACGCAACTATCGACACTCTGCTGGACGCTTTGATGGATCCGGTGAATCTCGACGATTTCGAGCAGGCGGCGCAGCAATGCTTGCCGCAGCTCGTGTACGACTACTACGCTGGCGGCGCGGGAGATGAGATCACGGTCCGCGAGAATCGCGCCGGCTGGCAGAGCCTGCGTCTGCGGCCGCGCGTGCTCGTCGACGTTGCCCAGCGTAACCTGGGGACCACGGTGCTGGGAGTGCCGGTGTCGATGCCGATCCTGACGGCGCCCTGCGCGTTCAATTCGATGGCACATCCGGACGGCGAGCCCGCAGTTGCCCGCGCGGCGACGGCGGCAGGGATTATGCAAGTCGTGAGCACGGCGGGGACGCACAGCCTGGAGGAAGTGGCTGCGGCGGCGCCGCAGGGCAATCGCTGGTTCCAGCTCTATTGCTATCGTGATCGCAACGTGACGCAGTGGCTGGTGGAGCGCGCGGCCGCGGCGGGCTACAAGGCGCTGTGCCTGACGGTTGATGCGCCGCTGGTCGGCCGTAGAGATCGCGACACGCGGAATCGTTTCGCCCTGCCCCAGGGCATGTGCTGGAAGAATCTGGAAGGCGTGGGCCTGGAGCAGATGGAAGCAGCGCCCGACGGCTCGGCGCTGGTGCACTACATCTCGACGATCTGGGACTCGTCGCTCACCTGGGAAGCGGTCGAGTGGTTGCGTGGGTTGTCGAAGCTGCCGCTGGTGATCAAGGGCGTGCTCACGGCGGAGGACGCGCGGCTGGCCGTCGAACATGGCGCGAGCGGGATCGTCGTTTCGAATCACGGCGGCAGGCAACTCGACTGTGTACCGTCGACGGCCGAGGCGCTGGTCGAAGTCGTCGACGAAGTGGGCGGCGAGGTCGAGGTGTTCGTCGACGGCGGAATCCGCCGCGGCGGCGACGTGCTGAAGGCACTGGCGCTGGGCGCAAGGGCGGTGCTGGTGGGACGGCCGTACTTGTGGGGATTGGCTGTGGGTGGCGAATCGGGCGTTGCTAAGGTGCTCAAGACGCTGCGTGATGAGCTGGATCTCGACATGGCGCTGTGCGGCCGGCCGACTATTGCGAGTATCGATCGGACACTGGTGAAGTAGGTTGCAGCTGAGAGGTCGACATCATGCGACGAATCGGACTGTTTGTGATTGCGATGCTGATTGCGTGCCTCGGTCGAGGCCTCGCCGCGGAACCGTCCACGAGCGAGACCGCTCCACAGCAGTTGATTGTCGCGCTCGAGCGGATCTGGGACCGGCCGGGACACGCGGCGTTTACTGATGTGCTGCTGCACGATGGGGCGCTGTATTGCAGCTTTCGCGAGGGTTCAGGGCACGTCCCGGGCGACGATGGGCTCAACGGCGTCGTTCGGGTGCTCCGCTCGCGCGATCGTCAGAATTGGGAGTCGGTCGCCCTGCTGGACGAGGAGCACGTCGACTTGCGCGATCCGAAGTTGTCGCTCACACCGGACGGCCGGGTGATGATCAACTGCGGGGCATCGACCTATCACGGCAAGGTGCGGCTGAAGGTTGAGTCGCGCGTGGCGTTCTCCGACACGAATGGCGAGAACTTTTCGGCGCCCGTTCGCGTGGAGCTACCCAAGACGATCGTGACGGGTTCGGACTGGCTGTGGCGAATCACGTGGCACGACGGCGCGGCCTGGGGTGCCGTGCAGCAGGTGCCGCCTGGGAAGCCGCGCCTGCTGCAACTGGTGAAGAGCACCGATGGTGTGCACTATGAGCATGTGAGCCAGGTGCCCGTCGATGCGCCGAGCGAGACAACGCTGCGGTTCACCCGCGATGGGACGCTGCTGGCGATGATTCGCGGCGAAGGCAGTCCGAAGATTGGCAGCCTCGGCCGGGCGAAGGCACCGTATACCGAGTGGCAGATCACGACCTCGAACAAGCGGTTCGGCGGGCCGAACTTTGTGCAATTGACTGGCCATCCCGGGGCAGACGACGCCTGGTTGGCGGGCAGTCGAGCGTACGATACCGATCCTCACACGACGCAGCTCTGGTGGCTAGACGTTGCAACGGCCGAGTGCCGGGAGCTGCTGAAGCTGCCGAGCGCGGGCGACAACAGCTATCCCGGCTTTGCAATCGATCGCGAGCGCGGGCTGGTGTACGTCTCCTACTATTCGAGTCATGAAGGCAAGGCGGCGATTCACCTAGTGACGCTGAGGCTCGCGGCACTCGAGCAGTTGGCAAAAAGTTAGCCTGCCTTTTGCTGCGGAACGCCAGGGGCGAACAGGCTTCGCATTTTGCGGCGAACAACAACCAGTGGCGTTGCGATGACGATGGCCGCGAGCGGAAGCCAGGGGGTGACTGCTACGGCAGCGAGCAGAGCGCCTTTGCCGGCGGCAGCGAGGGCTGCAACCGAGCCGGCCCACGTGCGGCGAATCTGCGTGGCCAGAGTCGGGGCTTGCGGCGGCTGGTAGTTGCGAATCTCGATGATCGAAAGCTCTACGGTGGTGAGCGAGGTCAGGTCGGCCAGCACGCGCATCCGGCCCTGCATGCGTTCCAGCTCTTCGCGAACGCGCGAGAGCTCGCGCTCGATGGCGATCACGTCTTCGAGCTTGCCGGGGCGCTCTTCGAGCAGCGCGAGCAGGCGTTCTTCTTCCTTGGTTTTGTTGCGAATGCGAGCTTCGACGTCGAAGTACTCTTCGCTGACGTCACGTGAGTCGGTGGTGGCGCGGACAACTTCGCCCAGGCCTTTAGCCGATTTGACGAACTCTTCGAAGCGTTCGACCGGAACGCGAATTGTCCAGGTGCCGCGGCGGCTTTCGCCGGTCTGACCACTGAGGTTCGAGCCGGCCAGGTAGCCGTCGTACCTGCGGGCCAGTTCGGCAACACGTTCGGGCGTGCCGCTGAAATCTTCGACTGCTAGCTCCACACTGGCGGTGTAGATAATCTTGCGGTTGGACTCGGTTGGACGAACGACCGTCGTATCACCAACGAGGCCAGTGCCCTCTTCGTTAAGGGCGTACATGGGCGTTCCGCCGGTCCCTCGCACCGCGGCGTCAGCCGGCGCGGCGGAGGCGGGTGCGGATTCGAGTGTGGCTTTCGTCTTCATTTCGGCGCAACCGGCGATTAGCAGCCCGCCGACAAGTGCGCCGGCGAGGGGACGAACGACGTGGGTACGCATGGGAGTTCTCGGATGTGAAAGGAGTTGGGGAAGTGAGCGGGGCACCAGACCAGCCTCTGGTGAATTGGACGACACGCGATGCGCGGAAGTTCCCATGCAACCGTGAGCCATCCCCTAAGAGCCGCGCCGCGCGCGAAAAATTCCCGCGAGAAATCAGGGCGATTTCGCTGTGAGTCGCCTGTGCGTCCGCTGCGGCGAACAAGGGGCGGCGAGCTTGCGTATGGTCCAGTAGCCCAGGCGCCGGGTAGATGGGTCGCGGTGCGCCAGTAAGCTATGCTTGCTGGGCGCTGATTCTAGGGTTGTCCCCCCGGGGGAATGCGTATAATCGGCGGTTCATGAGGCCCGAATTGGGCACGGATCGTCACCCGGTCTCGATCTGCACTCATTCGATTCAATCATTAGGCGGTTCGGCGCGTGACACACGCTGGGCACACGAGAGGGAGCGATATACGATGATTCACCGAACAGTTATTCACCGATCGGCAGCACTTGTGGGCGGCCTGGCAATCTTGCTGGTCGCGGGACTCACCCGGGCTCAAGACAAAGCGGCCACTGCGGAAAAGCCAGCTGAGAAGCCAGCGGCTGCCGCGGCCGATTCTGTCAAGGGTTCGGCGGCCGAGCCGGTGAAGGCCACGAAGGTCCGCACGCTCGAAGGGATCACCGAGTACACACTACCCAACGGACTGGTGGTGCTGCTTTATCCCGATCCTTCGAAGCCGACGGTGACGGTGAACCTGACGGTGCTCGTGGGTTCGCGGCACGAAGGCTATGGCGAGACGGGCATGGCTCACTTGCTCGAGCACATGGTGTTCAAGGGAACCCCCAACCATCCGCACATTCCCAAGGCGCTGCAAGAGCGCGGCGCGCGGTTCAACGGCACGACCTGGGTCGATCGGACCAACTACTTCGAAACACTCCCGGCCAGCGAAGATAATTTGAACTTCGCGCTGGAGCTCGAGGCCGACCGGCTGGTGAACAGCTTCGTGAAGCAGGAAGACCTGCTGAGCGAGATGACCGTTGTGCGAAGCGAGTTCGAGCGCGGCGAAAACTCGCCGAGCAACCTGCTCAACCAGCGGATCATGTCGACCGCTTTCGACTGGCACAACTACGGCAAGGACACCATCGGGAATCGGACCGACATCGAGCGAGTACCGATCAACAACCTGAAGGCGTTCTATCAGAAGTACTATCAGCCGGATAACTGCGTCCTGGCGATCGCGGGCAAGTTCGACGAAGCCAAGGCGATTCAACTGGTAGAGAAGCACTTCGGCGTGCTGCCGAAGCCAGATCGCAAACTGCCGAAGACTTACACCGAAGAACCGCCGCAGGACGGCGAGCGTTCGGTAACGCTCCGCCGCGTGGGCGAAGTGGGCATCGTGGCGGCCAGCTATCACGTCCCCTCGGGTTCGCACGAGGACATGGCGCCGCTCGATGTGCTGGCGAACATTCTGGGTTCAGCCCCGGCCGGTCGGCTGTACAAGGCCCTGGTCGAATCGAAGAAGGCCACCAGCGTGTCGGCCGGAGCGTACAGCTTTCACGATCCGGGCGTATTCGCCTTCGAGGCGGAGGTGCGCAAGGAGAACTCGCTGGATGACGTCCGCGACACCATGCTGGACGTGATCGAAAACGCCACCAAAACGCCGTTCACCAAGGAAGAGGTCGACCGGGCGAAGCAGCAGCTCATCAAGCAGCGCGAACTGAGCGCGGCGGATACGAGCCGGATCGCGGTGGAACTGAGCGACTGGGCCGCACAGGGTGACTGGCGGTTGTATCTGCTGCATCGCGACCGGATCGAGGCCGTGACGCCCGAGGAGGTGACCGAGGTGGCGAACAAGTATCTGCGTCGCGAGAACCGCACGCTGGGCATGTTCGTGCCGTCGGAGAAGTCGGAGAAGGTCGAGGTTCCGGCTTCGCCCGATTTGGCTGCCCTGTTTGAGAACTACAAGGGGCGCGAGGACATCGCGGCGGGTGAAGCCTTCGATCCGACCCCGGCGAATCTCGACATGCGGAGTCAGCAGGTTTCGCTGCCCGAGGGAGTCAAGGGGATCCTATTGCCGAAGAAAACGCGCGGCGAGTCCGTCAACTTGCGGCTGGTGCTCCATTATGGCGACGCGAAGTCGCTCAAGGGGCACGAAGCGGCGAGCGACTTTCTGCCCGTGCTGATGACGCGCGGCACGAAGAACCTCACGCGGCAACAGATTCAGGACGAGCTCGATAAGAATCGGGCCACGCTCTCGATGGGCGGCAGCCTGGGTGAGTTGATTGTGACGATTCAGACCAAGAAGGCGAACCTGCCGGCCGTGCTCGATCTGCTGCGGCAGATTCTGCGCGAGCCGACGCTGCCGGCTGAAGAGTTTGACATCCTGCAGCGACAGCAACTCTCGGCACTGGAAGAGCAGCTCACCGATCCGGGCGCTTTGGCGATCACGAAGGTTCGCCGCGCGGTATCGCCCTATCCTAAAGACGACGTGCGCTACATACCGACGCAAGAAGAAGACATCGAACGGTACAAGAGCGTGACACGCGATCAGGTAGCCAAGGTCTATGACGAGTTTTTGAGCTCGCAGGCCGGCGAACTGGCGATCGTGGGCGACTTTGAACCGACGGAAGCGACCGAAGCACTGCAGACGGCGCTTTCCGGCTGGAAGACGAACAAGTCGTATACCCGGATTCCAGCCGAGTACTTCCCGGACGTGCAAGGCAGCCTGTCGCGAATCAACACGCCCGACAAGGCCAACGCGGTTTACATGGCGGGTATGGCCTTCCCCCTGAAGGAGTCGGATGCGGATTATGCCGGCGTGCTGATGGGCAACTACATCCTGGGTGGCGGTACGCTCAGCTCACGGTTGGGCGACCGGGTGCGGCAGAAGGATGGTTTGTCGTATGGCGTCGGATCGTTCATCTCGGCCGGCGTGCTCGACAACCGTTCGAGCTTGACGATCAACGCAATCTGCAATCCGACGAATATCGAGAAGGTAAACGCCGCGATCGACGAGGAACTGACTAAGCTGCTGACCGAAGGCGTCACGGCGTCGGAGCTGGCGCGTGCCAAGCAGGGATACCTGCAACAGCAGCAGGTCTCGCGCACCAACGATGGAGTGCTGACCGGACTGCTGACGGAGAATCTCGAGGCCGAGCGGACGATGGCGTTCTACAGCGAGTTGGAGAAGCGGATCAACGCTCTGACGCCGGAGCTCGTGCTCGAAGCCCTGAAGAAGTACATCGATCCGAAAAAGCTCGTGATCGTGGACGCAGGGGACTTCCAGGAGCAGGCCGCGAAGTAGTTTGCTGCAGTTCGATACGAACGACAAATCCCCCGGTGAGAGCCGGGGGATTTTTTCGCGCTATGGACAATCAGGTCACTGCTACCCACCCCACTGCCGCAACGCCTCGTAGATCACGATTCCGGCGGAGTTCGAAAGGTTCAGGCTGCGTACTTGCGGGCGGATGGGGATGCCGATGGCGCGGTCGCGGTTTGCTTCGAGCATGGACGGTGGCAGGCCGTTCGACTCTGCGCCGAACACCAAAACGTCACCCTCGTTAAATGCAACGTCCGTGTAGCGCTGCGTCGCGGTCTTGGTGAGGTACCAGAAGCGGTGATCGGCGAGGCGGCTGGTGAGCGCCTCCCAATCGTCGACGACTTCCCACTCGAGATGCGGCCAGTAGTCGAGACCGGCGCGGCGCAGGTAATAGTCGTCGAGCCGGAAGCCGAGCGGGCGAACGAGCCACAGCTTGCAGCCGGCGGCCACGCAAGTGCGGCCGACGCTGCCGGTGTTGTGCGGGATCTCGGGATGGTAGAGCACCACGTGCAGCCGCGGCGTGTAGAGCGGCTCGCGGGGTGTGGGTTCGGAATCATGCATGGTGCGTTTCAATTCGTGCGGCCCGCCGTCATTCCCCTGCCCCGCGGTTCTCGCGGTTGTTGTCCGCTGCACGAGCGGCCTTTATCGCTTCGCGCTGCTCAGGCGTGTAGAAGTCGGTCGTCAGCTCGCGGCGCGGCTTGCCGGATACCTTTTCCAGCAGCGAGACCAGTGCGGCGACGATCTTCGGCTCGGCATCGGTTTCCAATCCCGCGGTGCGAGCCGGCCAGGTGGTGTATCCGCCCAGGTAGTGCTGCTCGGGCGGGGGGATGTAGCCTTCCGCGCCGTTGGCCAGTTCGAGATTCATGTGCACGGTGGAGGGCGACTGGGCCTTGAGCTTGAGGCCCGTGATTCCGTAGACCTCGTTCGGGATGGCGGCCAGCGTCAGGTCGCCGATGCGGACGGCTTGCAGGACGAGGTCGGCCCGTGGATTGTCGCGAATCCAGAGGGCCTGTTCGGCGTAGACCTCGGGCAGATTGCCGGGGCGCGGGGTGGCCTGCTTGCTGCGGATTTCCTCGGCCCAGGCAAGGCGCTTTGCCGAAGGTAGCCGGCGGCCGAGGGCCAACTCAGTCTGCGCCATCGCAAGAGAGACATCGCGGCGATATTTCAGATCGGCGAGCGCCGTGAGCGTCAGCTCGCCAAGCTCGCGGGCATACTGCTCGCGCGAGTAATCGCGGCGCTGCGGCTGGCTGTAATCCATCCAGTGCAGGTCGCCGCTGGTGCCTTGCGACATCATGGCCACCAACGGGCGGGCGGCGTCGGGCTTGCCGGCCTTGGATTCGAGATAGCGGGCGTAGTCGCCGAAGTAATCGGCCGAGAAGCCTTCGCCGGAGCCGAAGTAGTGCATCGAGTAGTTGCTGAGGATGGCGATCGGCTCGCCCGATGTGCTGCGAATGCTGAGCACGGTGAGGCCCGTGTCGACCGGGCCAGCGGGGCCGGTGTAGGCGGGGTTCTGATAGCCCGGGTGCATCATCGCCCGGACGGTCTGGTCGCCGAACGGATCGTTGTCGATCGCGTCCGCGCGATGCACCCAGCGGCGGCTATGAGTGTGATTGGGCGCATCGAACGGGGTCCAGGCGGCTTCAGCCGGGGTGAGGCGAGTATTGGCTGCCGCGATGCCGTCGGAGACGCGCGCGATGAAATAGTCGGCGTAGGCCGGATCCTTGCGGCAGCCGAGGCAGAAGTCCATCAGGCTGGGGGCGGTATGCGTGTGGGTCGCGGCGATCAGGATCCGATCGGCGGGGATCTTTGTGGCATCGGTGACGCGGCGCTTGATGGCCTCGCAAACGTCTCGCGGAGCCATGCAGGAATCGACGATCGCGAGCGCGAGCGTGGACTTGCCGTCGGCGAGCACCAGGCAGCGGGCGTGCAGCGGATCGTCAACACGGTTGCTCGAAGCTTCGATGAAGCCGCCATTGCGGAGAGCCGGCAGCGTGCGGGGAGAAATGTCGATTGCCGCGGCGCCGGCTTGAAATTCAACGGCTGGCGCACGATGTGCCGAGAGGAGCAGCGTGAGCGTGACGAGAGCTAGTAGTCGTAGGATGGCGTTCATGCAGGATTCCCTCGCTTGCGCGACGGGCAATCATTCAGCGAAGTTGCCGGAGTTGCCCCGTGCCGGCTTTTGTAGAATGCCTGCGGACGGGGAGCAAGTGGCGGCGGCAAAACGACCCGAAAGACTGGGAGATGTATCGATGGCGGAATTCGAATATGCCCACACGGACCTCGCGCGCGAGGAAGTGGACAAGTGGACGGGACCGGCTCTGCTCGAGTTTGGCACCAACTGGTGCGGTCACTGCCAGGCAGCGCAAGGGCCGTTTCGCGAAGCCATTGCCGGACATCAGGCCCTGCGGCATGTAAAAGTCGAGGATGGGCCGGGGCGGGCGCTGGGCAGGTCCTACCGGGTGAAGCTGTGGCCGACGTTTATCTTTCTGAAGGATGGCGTCGAACAAGCCCGGCTGGTGCGGCCGGAGTCGGCGGAGGAGATTCGCCGGCAGTTGTTAGCGCTGGGGGACTAAGTCGGGTTCGATCGGATCGACTCAGGCGGGTAAAAATCCGGGTAATTTCCCGGTCTGGCGGACGCCGGTGGTTGCGGCCGGATTTCTCGGCGGACACGGTTTCCAGGACGAACCCGTGGGGTAAGATTGAGCATTCGCATCCGGGCCCGTCGCCTGTTATGCTCATGTGGGCTCGCGGGGACCCCCAGCGCCAACCTCGGGCTCACCGCTAAAGCGTGACGCATGGGACGAAGCAACTAATCAACTGAGGGTTATCACTATGAAGAGTTTGTCGTGTGGTAAATGGATCAAGGCTTGTGCACTTCTCGGGGTAGCCCTGTCGTTGTCGGCTTCGACCGCGTTTGCTCAGACCGCTGAAGAAGTCATCGAGAAGTCGCTCAAAGCACAGGGTGGCAAGGCCGCTCTGATGGGCCTGAAGGCGATTGAGCGCAAGGGCGACGTGGCCGTCGATGGCGCGTTTGGCCAGATGGAAGGCTCGGTCGAGGAGATCGTGATCCCCGGCAAGAAGGCCATGCGTGCGCTCGACCTGGCCGTGTTCGTGCAGAAGGACTGCTGGACCGGTGAAGCCGCCTGGCGGGACGGCATGAACGGCATTCAAGACATCGAAGGCGACGAAGCCATCCAGATCAAGCAGGCCGCGATGGTCAGCCCGCTGCTGATGATCGGCCAGGATGAATCGAGCGCCAAGAAGCTCGACGACGAGAAGGTTGAAGACATCGACTACTACGTGCTCGAAGTCTCGGCCAAGGATCGCCCGGCGGTGAAGATGTACATCGACAAGGCGGACGACCTGCTGAAGCGCGTCACGCTGACGCAGAACAACCCGCAGTTCGGCGAAGTCGAGATCGTGACCGGCATGACCGACTATGCCGACTACGGTCCGGTGAAGCTGGCGAACAAGCAGACGATCGCGATCGGCGAAGTCCTTTCGATCGAGACGACCTACACCGAAACGAAGGTCGACGGCGAAGTTGACGAAAAGGTGTTCGAGAAGCCGGAAGAACCGGCGCCGGCCGCGGACGCCCCGGCTGAAGAAAAGAAGGACGACGCGAAGGACGGCAAGTAAGCCGCTGACCGCGCGTTTTCGATGAGTAATCTCACGGGGGTCGGAAGTCCGAGTGGCTTTCGGCCCCCGTGTTGTTTTAAGCGGTGCCAGTGCGCGGCGAGCCACACTCCTTGTCGGGGCATCGTATCTCGTTACGATGGAGGCGGATCGTATCCTTGCCAGCCGCCATGCCCCCGCGAACCAGGTTGCTATGACCGACGCGCACGCCGAGAAGTATCTGCCTGTTCTGGAGTTTGCCGAGCGACAAGTGGCCGCGCTTACCGAGCGCTCGCCCGACTTCTTTCCGATTTACACGGTCGGCGGGCGCTGGCATCACGCAGGCGAACTGTGGACGGATTGGACCGGCGGGTTCCTGGCCGGCATGATGTGGCAATTCTTCCGCCGCACCGGCAGCCCCGCGTGGCGCGCCCGGGCTGAGCACTACAGCAAGCTGCTCGAGCACCGGCAGCACGACCGCCATGTTCACGACCTGGGATTTATCTTTTTGAACACGTATCGGCCGTGGTACCAGGCGACCGGCGAAAAGCACCTGCACGAGGTACTGATTCAGGCCGGCCGCACGCTGGCCATGCGGTTCAAGGAGAAGGGGCAGTACTTGTGCTCATTCATCGGGCCGCAGTCGCTGTTCATCGACATCATGATGAACGTGCCGATCATCTACTACGCGGCCAACGAAACAGGCGACCCCGAACTGCGGCGTTTGGCCGACGCTCACTGCGCAACGACGCGCGATCGCATCGTCCGGCCGAACGGCTCGACGGCACACGAAGGCCTGTTCAATACCGAAACTGGAGAGTTTCTGGGGGAGTCGACGCATCAAGGACTGAGCGCCGACAGCAACTGGGCCCGCGGGCTGGCCTGGTCGATGTACGGCTACAGCCAGGTCTATGCGCTCACCGGCGATCGGCAGTGGCTGGACGTTGCCGAGCGGAACGCCGATTTCTGGCTCACGCACCTGCCAAAGGATCACGTGCCCTACTGGGACTTCGCCGCCGATCTCTCGCAGCCGCTCCCCTGGGGACCGCAGAAGGACACTTCGGCCGGAGCGATCGCGGCCAGCGCGCTGTTGGATTTGGAACGGCAGACCACGGACGTCGATCGAGCGGTCATCTACCGGCAGACGGCGCTGGCGATGCTCGATGCGCTGGTGACGCCTGAGTATCTGGGCAGCGGCACGCCGGGCTGGGAGGGGATTCTCAAGCACGGGGTGTATCACACCAAGAAAAACCTGGGCGTCGACGAAGCGGTGATGTGGGGTGAGTATTTCTTCGTGGAAGCATTGACCAAGGTCGTGCACGCACAAGCGGCAAAGGCAGCATCATGAGCGACGTCGCAACAGGCACGCCGGCCACGATTCGCGTTGCCTTTCTGGGCGCGGATGAGACCACGCTCGAGTTGCTCATGGCGGTGCTCGAAAGCCCTCGCTTTGAGCTGGCGGGCTTTTGCGAACTCGATCCCGCCGAACTGAGCGGCGCCGGCGGTCTGGCGCCGATCATGGCGAAGGTGCGGTCGTTCTCCTCCTGGGAAATGCTGCTCGAAACCGGGCAGCTCGACGCGGTGATCGTGGCCCGCGGCACGGACGCGGATCTACGCACGGAGCAGCTTCGCAAGCTCGTGCAGGTGGAGCAGCCGGCGCTGGTTTCGCACCCGGTGGTCGATTCGATGCTCGTGTACTACGAGCTCGATATGATTCGCCGCGACACGAAATCCGTGCTCGTGCCAGAGCTGGCCGATCGGTTGCATCCTGCGGTGCAGGCCTTGGCCGAGATCGTGCGGCAGGGCGAGGCTTCGCCGATTGGCAAGGCCGAGCACCTGGTGATGGAACGCTGCCTGCCGACTTCCACGAAGCAGCTCGTCGACCGGCAGTTCGCCCGCGACGTGGACGTGATCCGCGCGATTGCAGGCGACATGACCCGACTGGGGGCGATGGCCGGAGCTCCCGGCGTGCCAAACTATGCGGCGCTCGGGGTGCAGATGCATGGGCCACAAGGAATCGACGCCCGCTGGTCGGTGCTGGCAATTCAAGCCGCCTGCGGCGCGAAGATCACGCTGACCGGCGCGCGCGGGAGAGTGACGGTTGAACTCGATTCGGTTGATGCGCCGTGGTCGATGGAAACGCAGACCGCAGGAGCTCCGCAGAGACGAGAGTTCGCGGGTTGGACTTCAGCGGACGCGGTGCTCGCGCAGTTCGCAGCGGCCATCGACCGACAACCGATCACGCCTGACTGGGTCGACGCCTGCCGGGCGGTGGAACTGACCGAAACGATCGAGCGAAGCTTGAAGAAGTCGCGGACCATTGAGCTGTACTATGAGGACTACACCGAGGACGCGACATTCAAAGGCACCATGGCCTCGGTCGGCTGTGGGTTGCTGCTGCTGACGTTGCTGTTGCTGGTGCTGGTGGGCGTGCTCGAGCAGATGAAGGTTCCCTTCCTCGGCGTCTGGCGGTATGCGGTGGTGGGAGTGCTCGGCGTGTTTCTGCTGCTGCAACTGCTGTTGCTAACCTCGAAGAAGCGGTCGAGTGACAGCGGCGCCGGCCGGCCGCCAGCGGAAGGCTAGCAGCACCAACGTGCGCGGTCCGGCGGAAAAGTCCGCCGCTTCTGCCCAGTTTCTGCCCGGGCTGGGAAAGTGGGTGAAGTGTCGGCGTATTTGCCGATTACGTGAGCGTCAAACTAGGACGTTTATTCCGTCTGAAGTACGCGACCTTTATGAGGTTGCGGCGCGGGACCGATCTAGGTTTCGTACCGCCAAGGTCCGCGCCTTTGCCGCCGCAGAGGCGGACCCACGGACCGTAAGCGGGCAGGCAATTCCCAGAGAGTCCCGGCTTTCTGCCGGTGACGCGCGACACTTCGGACATTTCCCGCCATGCCCGACCGATCAGCTTGCGCCTGTTTGCGCAACCACTTTCGATTTGTCATCATGCTACTGGCGACCGGCGTGCTGCTGCACGGTGGCCAGCAAACCGGGGCCAGCGAACGGCGGAACTCCCCCACCGTCAAATTGGTGCAGAAGGTGCGTCCGGCGATCGTCAACATCCACGGCCAGAAGACGCTCTCGCCCGGAGACGACAACTACCGTCGGGGCGAGTCGCAGAATGTCAACGGCATGGGCACGGGCGTCATCATCGACGAGCGCGGCTACATCCTCACGAATCACCATGTGGTGGACGGCGTCAAACGCATCGAAGTGACGATGTACGACAAGACCGAGTACGTTGCGAAGCGCGTGGCCCACGATCCGACGACGGACCTGGCGATCATCAAGATCGACACCGCCCAGAAGCTGCCCGTGATTCCGATTGGCTCGTCGGCCGACTTGATGATCGGCGAAGACGTCGTGGCGGTGGGCAATGCTTACGGTTACGAACACACGGTGACGCGGGGTGTGATCAGCGCGCTGGCGCGCAGCGTGCAGGTGAGCGAGACGCAGAGTTATAACGACCTGATCCAGACCGATGCGAGCATCAACCCGGGCAACTCGGGCGGCCCGCTGATGAACATCGACGGCGAGATGATTGGGATCAACGTGGCGGTGCGGCAGGGAGCGCAGGGGATCGGGTTTGCGATTCCGGCGGATCAGGCCGTGAGCGTGGCGGCTGAGTTGATGTGCGCCGAACGGGAACGCTCTGCGAACACCTGGCATGGAATCGTGACCAAGTGCGATCCCGCCTCGGGTTGTTCGTGCGTGGTTGGCAATATCGATGATGCCAGTCCCGCCGCCGATAGCGGGCTGAAGGCCGGTGACATCATCTCTCAGATCGGCTCGATCACGGTCAGCCGGCCGCTCGACCTGGAGCGGGCTCTGCTCGCGCACCAGGTGGGCGAGAAGATTTCGCTATCGGTGGAGCGCAACAAGCAGCCGGTGAAAGTGGACCTGGTGCTGGCGTCGGTTCCCAAGCGCAGCAGCGATACCGACCGGGTTTGGGAAGCTCTGGGCGTGAAGCTGCAGCCGGTGTCGGGTACGCAGCTTCGCAGCTACCAGAAGCAGTATCGCGGGGGGCTGATGGTCACCGCGGTGAAGAAGGACAGCCCGGCGTCGATCGATGGGATTCGCCAGGGAGACATCCTGCTGGGAATCCACATCTGGGAAACGATCTCGCTCGAGAACGTGATCTACATCCTGAACACGGACGAGTTCAGCTCGCTCCAGCCCGTCAAGTTTCTGATTCTGCGGAACGAAGCGACGTACTACGGGCATCTTTCGACGACGACCAAGCGGTAGGCCGCGAAGGCGTCGTCTGTGGCGTTGCTTTCTGGCCGCTGGCCGGGTGACTACAATTCCACGATGTCGGTGGCCGCAGTGATTGCCGCGGTCCGGTGAAGTCGTTCGTCGTGGAGCATCGGCCGTGGAACTCGAATTCTTGCGCTGGCTGGGAGAGCGATTGCCTGCCGACGTGCGCGCGCCCTTGGGTCTTCGCGACGACGCGGCGATTTTGGAATTGTCCGGCCAACGCGTGGTGACCACGGTCGACATGCTAACCGAAGGCGTGGATTTTCTGCTTTCGCAGGACGATCCCGAGCGAATCGGCCGCAAGGCGCTGGCCGTGAACCTGAGCGATCTGGCGGCGATGGCCGCGCGCCCGCTGGCGGCCCTGGTGGCGTTGACGTTGCCGCGCGAGGGAGCGCTGTCCCTGGCGAAGCGGCTTTACGAGGGTCTGGCGCCGTTGGCCGAGGAATTCGGTGTGGCGCTGGCCGGCGGAGATACGAACACCTGGGACGGACCACTGGCAATCAGCGTAACGCTGTTTGGCGAAGTTACCGAGCGCGGGCCCCTGTTGCGCTCGGGGGCCAGGCCGGGCGATGTGCTGCTGGTTACGGGTCAGCTTGGCGGGAGCCGGCTGGGGCATCAGTTCGACTTCACGCCGCGCGTACGCGAAGCCCTGTGGCTGGCAGAGCACGCTGAACTGCATGCCGGCATCGACCTGAGCGATGGGCTCTCGCTCGATTTGTGGCGGGTTTGCCAGGCCAGCGGCGTCGGGGCGATGGTCGACACTTCGCGGATACCAGTCGCTGACGACGCCGCAAGGTGGGCGGCGCAATTGGCCGATGGGTCAACGGCGCTCGAACATGCACTCGCAGACGGCGAAGATTTCGAGCTGCTGCTGGCGATGCCGCGCGAGGCCGCCGCAGAGCTGGTCAAGGAGCAGCCGCTTGCCTGCGGGCTGTCGATCATCGGCGAGTGTGTGGCCGGCGAAGGCGCTGGCAAGTCCCGTTTGTGGCGGCGCGAAGCGGATGGCAGCCGCTCCCCTCTTGTTCCTCGCGGCTACGAACATTAGTGTCAGCAGATCGAGGGCTTGTAAGGGCTTGCTGGCACCCGATTCGAAGACCAATACCTAAGTAGCTATTGAGAGAGCCGATCATGCCACGCACCTTTTCCTTCCGCGCGCAGAACATACAGGACACGGAGCGCCTGGGAACCGCGCTGGCCGCAGCCTTTCCTGACGGCGTGATTGCGCTCGACGGACCGTTGGGCGCGGGAAAGACCCGGCTGGTGCAGGCAATTGCCGCGGAGTGCGGCGTGAATCGGGCCGACGTGGTCAGCCCGACGTTCGTATTGATGCACGAATATCACGGCGACCGGCCGATCTATCACGTCGATTGCTACCGCTTGCGCGACGACGACGAGTACAACCAACTCGGCGTCGATGAACACTATGGGCCGCCGAACCTGGTGTTGATCGAATGGGCCGGGCGGATGGAACGCTGCATGCCGAACGACCGGCTGGACGTGGCGATCAGCCCGATGGGGTCTGAAGTGCGCGAGTTCAACTTTGTGGCGCATGGCGAGAATGCGACCGCGCGGCTGGCGGAGTTGCGGCGGATGCTGACTTAGTCCACAACGCAAGCGATCTGGCGCACGGCTTGGAACTCTGTGAGGCGATCCGGCACAGGTGAGCCGCCACGCGGCAACTCGTGGCACACGACTCCGAGGCGAGCGCGCTACAGGATGAACTTGCTCAGGTCTTCGTCGGCGGCGAGTTCGGCCAGACGTTGTGTGACGTAAGCCGCGTTGATGACGACGCGGCCCCGGTGCATGTCCGGTGCTTCGAAGCTGAGCTCCTCGAGCAGGCGTTCCATGATCGTGTACAGCCGGCGGGCGCCGATGTTCTGGCTCGACTGGTTCACCTGGTGCGCGTACTCGGCCAGGGCCTCGATGGCATCGTTCTCGAACACGATCTGCACGCCTTCGGTTTCGAGCAGTGCCTGATACTGCTTGGTCAGGGCGCAGTTGGGCTCGGTCAGGATGCGGACGAAGTCGGCCTTCGTCAGATCCTGCAGCTCCACGCGGATCGGGAAACGACCCTGCAGTTCGGGCATCAGTTCGCTGGGCTTTGCACGGTGGAAAGCGCCTGCGGCGACGAACAAGATATGGTCCGTTTTCACATAACCGTATTTGGTTTGCACGGTCGTACCTTCGACGATCGGCAGCAGGTCGCGCTGGACCCCCTGGCGCGAGACGTCTGCCCCGCGCGCGTCGCTGGCGACCACTTTGTCGATCTCGTCGATAAAGACGATACCCAGGTTCTCGCTGAGTTCGACGGCCTTGGCGTGGACTTTTTCGTGATTGATCAGGGCGTCACATTCCTGCTCGAACAGCACCCGGCGAGCATCGCTGACGCTCATTTCGCGGCGGACGCTCTGCTTGGGAATGAGCTTTTCAAACATCCCTTGCAGGTCGATATCCGAGTGCTCAATGCCCATGCCGGTGAGCATCATCGGCGCCGCCTTCTTTTCCAGGTGAATCTCGACCTTGCTCTCGTCCATCTCGCCGGCCGCCAGGCGCGCGCGGATCTTTTCGCGGGTCCGCTCGTAGCGCTCCGGCGAGTTGGGAGAATCGGTGCCGATCTCATAAGCCGGCGGACGCGGGACGAGCAAGTCGAGCAGCCGCTCTTCCACTCGCTCGCGGGCTTCGGCTTCGATTTCCTTGCGCTCGGTTTCACGGACGATCAAGATCGCATTCTCCACAAGTTCGCGGATCATGCTCTCGACATCGCGGCCATAGTAGCCGACTTCGGTGTACTTGGTGGCCTCGACCTTGATGAACGGCGCGCCGGTGAGCCGGGCCAGGCGGCGGGCGATCTCGGTCTTGCCGACGCCCGTGGGGCCGATCATCAGAATGTTCTTGGGCGCGACTTCGCCGCGCATCGTCTCGGAAAGTTGCTGCCGGCGCCAGCGGTTGCGAACGGCGATCGCCACCGCCCGCTTGGCGTCCTGCTGGGCAACGATGTGGGCATCAAGTTCAGCGACGATCTGCCGCGGGGTCAGGTCGCGCATGGGAGCACCTCGACGTTGATGTTTTCGTTCGTGTAGACGTCGATGCCGGCGGCGATCTGAAGGGCTTGCCTGACGATCTGGCCTGCATCGAGCGACGAGTGGGCAACCAGGGCTCTGGCCGCTGCGACGGCGTAGTTGCCCCCGGAACCAATCCCCAGCACGCCGTCGGTGGGCTGGATCACGTCGCCATTGCCCGTCACCAGGAGCGTGTGCTTCGCGTCGACAACGGTGAGCAGCGCCTCCAGGCGGCGGAGGGCTCGATCGGTGCGCCATTCCTTGGCCAGCTCGGTGGCGGCGCGGGGGACGTTGCCCGGGAAGTCGCGGAGCTTGGCTTCGAAGCGTTCGAGCAGGGCAAAGGCGTCGGCACTGGCGCCCGCGAAGCCGGTGATGACTTTGCCGTCGAGCAGGCGGCGAATCTTGTGGGCGTCGGCCTTCATGACGGTGTTGTTGAGGGTCACCTGGCCGTCGCCGCCGATGGCGACGTGCCCGTTATGGCGAACGGTGAGGATGGTTGTCGAATGCGTGGTCATGATATGCGCGGCCGAGGATAGCAGGGGGCGATGGCGAATGCGCGGCACACTCGCTGAGAACATGCTATCCGGCAGGGCCAACCGTTCGCTAGGGCCGATCAGGCGTCTGCAAAAGCTAGTCCGGCAGATCGACAATTTCATCGCCAGAAATGGTCGAAAGCTGCTGGTACAGCAGCATTTCAATGTCTTCGCTGATGAAGTGGGCCGAGCCATCGGCAAACAGGAAATGGCCGCCGCCGGGATGATCGCTGCGAAAGTTGGGGGCCACGTGCGCGCCGCAATTGTCGTCGGGATCCTGGCAACTGGTGGGGGTTCTGGTCCCCGAGGCGCCAGGCAGACTCTTCGAACCGTCGGTCGTGAGCGCTTCGGCGTTGACCCAGGCACTGGTGACCGGATTCTTGTTCAGGGGCTCGAGCGTGCAAGCCACGACGGAGTAAAGGTACACGCCGAGTTCAGGGCCGACCAGGAAGGACGGTTCGGCATTGATCCAGGCCATGTAGGGCTGGCGCTGCGCGGCGAGTCCGGTCGCGAGGGCGAAGCGATCCTGGCCGGGGCGCGTCGCGGCGGAAACTTGCCAGTTATCGCCGAAGGCCCCTTCGCCCATCGCAATTGACCTCGACGTGCCGTCGGTGATCTTTCGCATGGGGACGGCCCAGTTGAAATCGAACATGCCGCGCTCGCTTTCGAAGGGGGCCTTCCTGTTGGCCTGGTAGGGCGGGAATGACCAGGCATCGGTCACGCCCTTGCAGAAGGCGTAGTTCGTCGTGCCAAATGACTGGTCAGACCGGAACACGTTATCGGGAACGAGGGAGTTGATCACCAGGAGCAAGACCTTGTCCTGCAGTGGATTGTCGCCCGAGTTCGAGGGGCAACTGAAGATGGGGACAACCGTCTCGGCGACTTCGGGGCGTTGTTTGAACCACGGCAGTTTCTGGTTATAGAGCCCATGCAGGGCCGTCTCCTCGAAGTATGGCATCAGCATCGCGTGCGGGCTGGCGAAGACGTCGGCCGCTCTGCGCGGATTGACGCAGCCGGCCGGCGGGAAGGTCTTCAGCGCATCGTGATAGTTCTGCAGCGCGATGCCGAACTGTTTCAGGTTCGAGACACATTTCGAGCGGCGAGCGGCTTCGCGGGCTGCCTGGATAGCGGGCAGCAGAAGTGCGACCAGCACTCCAATGATCGCGATGACGACGAGCAACTCGACGAGCGTGAACGCGGTTCTGCGCCGGTCCATGACGGAATCCCCGAAAAGCGCTGCCTCAAGCGGACCGGCACTGCCTTGACCCCCACGACATGTGCCGTGCCAACCACACGCTGTTTTCCGCACTGTAGTGATTGACATGCTCCATCGTCAAGGAAGATCGGGCGAGAAGTGGTCGAATTCATGGTCGCGCAGTTACGACCGGTGCGGCGTGCGTTCCAGGTGATCGCCGAAGGTGGCTGACACTTCGAGCGCGGCGGACAGCCGAGCGAGGTACTCGTCGCGTGGAATTTCGATTGCTCCGAGGCTGGCCGTATGAGAGGTCTTCTGCTGGATGTCGAAGAGTTGGTAGCCGCGGGATCGCAAATGGTTGACGAGGTGCACGAGCGCGACCTTGGACGCATCGCTGACGCGGTGGAACATGGACTCGCCGGCGAATAGCCCGCCGATCGCGACGCCGTAGGCGCCTCCCACGAGCGCGCCGTCTTGCCAGACTTCGATGCTGTGGGCATGGCCGAGTTCGAATAGCCGGGTGTAGGCCGCGATCATAGGGGGCGAAAGCCAGGTGTTATGGCGACGACCGCCGGCCGTGGCGCAGCCTTCGATGACACCGGCAAAGTCGCGATCGCAAGAGACTTCGAACATGCCGCTACGGCAGGTGCGGGCCAGGCGACGCGAAACGTGGAGCCCATCGAGCTCGAAGATCGCGCGGGGGTCGGGCGACCACCAGACGATGACATCGGTGCCGTCGAAGACTGGCCAGGGAAAGATACCGTGCGCATACGCGTCCAGCAACCATTCAGGCGTGAGCTTTCCGCCGAAGAGGACGACCCCCTCGGGCTCGGCAAGTTGAGCGGGCGGAAAGTACTTTGATTTTGCGAGGGCCGGCATAGCGTGTTTCCGCAATCGTTCGCAGATCCCGCTCCACATGCTGGAGCGCGACACCGGAATGCTAGGGAATCGGCGCGGCGATTGCTATACTCGAAGTGGAGGTTTGGTCGATCCCGCGTGGCCCGCCGCTAGGGCCTGCTTTCTCGCAAATGTCGCAATTCTTCGATGGACGAAATCGTCACACCTCCACCGCCTCCCTATCGAGAGCCGCGCACCGGTTCCGGGCTGCCGTGGCTGCTCACGCTGCTGGTGATTCTGATCGTCTTTCTGCTGATGCCGTGGTTTGTCGAGCGGCTGTACTACTCGATGACGATTGGCAAAGAGCGGGCGCAGGTGGAGTCGGCCCGCGAGCAGTTGCCAACGCCAGGGTTGACGGAGATTGCAAGGCAATCGGCGGTGGTAGCCAAGGCGATCGGTCCCAGCGTGGTGCATATCGACACGATTCAGGAGTATGCATCGCGGGAGCAACTGTTCGGCGCGCGGGCGACGCGGCAGGCAGTCGGCCAGGGTTCGGGCGTGATCGTCGACGAAGCGGGCTACATCGTCACGAACAATCACGTGGTCGAAAACGCCAGCGAGATCATGGTCAACCTGAGCGGCAACGAGCGCCGGCCGGCGACGGTGGTGGGGCTCGACGAGCCGACCGACCTGGCTGTGCTCAAGATCGACTCGGGCGGATTGATCGCGGCCGATTGGGGCGACAGCGACACGCTCGAAGTTGGATCGCTGGTGTGGGCCGTGGGAAATCCATTCGGTCTGGACCGTAGTGTCACGTTCGGCATCGTCAGCGCCAAGAATCGGCGAGGCTTTCAGGGAACGAGCGCCTATCAGGACTTCCTGCAGACCGATGCGGCAATCAATCCGGGCAACTCGGGCGGCCCGCTGGTGGATGTGACCGGCAAGATCGTGGGGATTAATACCGCAATCGTGGGCCGCAGCTACCAGGGCGTGAGTTTCTCGATTCCTACGTCGCTGGCCAAGGACGTGTACGAGCGGTTGCGCGAGAGCGGACGCGTGGTGCGGGGATACCTGGGCGTGGAACATCAGAACCTCAACGAGGAACTGGCCGAGAAGTTCGGTGTTGGAACGCTCGATGGGGTCATCGTGGCTCGCGTGGCGCCGCGTTCGCCGGCTCAGAAGGCGGGCATCGAGGTCGGAGACATCATCGTCGAGTGGGACGGCCAGCCGATTCACGACGCCACGGAACTCTCCATGCTGGTCGGCAAGACACCGGTCGGCAAGAGCGTGACTCTCAAGATCATCCGCAATGGCAGGCCGCAGGACGTCACGATTCAGGTCGAAGAGCGGCCCGTGCAGTTCGGCAGGTAGTGACCTGACGGCGCGCGGGCTATAATCGACCGTTGGCGATGCCCCACTATTGGCTCGCCTTTCTTGCCAGATGGAGCGCAGCGGTGTCGGGCCTGTCGTTTGAAATCAAGGAGCGGGTGAAGCAGGCCACGGACATCGTCGACCTGGTTGGCAGCTTTTTGCCGCTGCGGCGCGAGGGAGGCGGCTTTAAGGCCCTGTGCCCGTGGCATGACGATTCGCGCCCCAGTCTGCAAGTGAATCCGGAGCGGCAGTCTTTCCGTTGCTTCGTCTGCGACATCGGCGGCGATGTGTTCAGTTTCATGATGCGGATGGAGGGCATCGAATTCCCCGAGGCTTTGCGGATGCTCGCCGATCGGGCGAACATCTCGCTGAAGGAGCAGACGCCTGCCATGCAGGGGGCGAACGACGACAAGCGGCTCCTCTATCAAGCGATGGCCTGGGTCGACGAGCAGTATCACGCCTTCTTGATGAAGAACCCGGCGGCACAGGCGGCGCGCGATTATGTAAAGTCCCGCGGCATCACGGTCGAAAACGTGCGGCGCTTTCAGATCGGCTTTGCTCCGGACGAATGGAGCTGGCTGCTTGAGCAGGCCAAAGGCACGCCGTTCAACGCCGCAATGCTCGAGAAGATCGGCGTCATCGCGCGGCGCCGGCAAGGACCGGGCTACTACGATCGGTTCAAAGGCCGGGTGATGTTTCCGATTTTCGACGGCCAATCGCGCGCGGTCGGTACGGGTGGGCGCATCCTGCCAGGCGTGGCGCCTGCGGACGCGGCCAAGTACGTGAACTCGCCCGAGACGCCGCTGTTCTCCAAGAGCAGATTGCTCTATGGGCTGAACCATGCCCGCGAGGCGATTCGCAAGACCAGCGTGGCGCTGGTCGTGGAGGGGTACACCGACTGCATCATCGCGCATCAGTTTGGTTTTGAAAACTGCGTGGCGGTGCTGGGGACGGCGCTCGGCGAGGGGCACATTCAACTTCTGAAGCGCTACTCGCGCGACGCCGATCGGATTCGCGTGGTGCTCGTGCTGGATGGCGACGAAGCCGGACGCAAGCGAGCCAAGGAAGTCCTGGAGCTGTTCGTATCGGCGAACGTCGATCTGCGGGTGCTGACGCTGCCTGACGACTCCGATCCGGCGGACTATCTGTTGGCGCACGGGGCCGACGCGTTTGGCAAACTTACCGAAAGCGCCTCGGATGCGCTCTCACACGCGTTTGACACGGCGACCGAGTCGATCGATTTGCAGAACGATTTGCATGCAGCGACGACGGCGCTCGAACAGCTTGTGGGGACAATTGCGAAAGCACCGCGATTGCGGGGAGATACGCAAGTTGAAGATCGGTTAAGAGAGGAGAAGTTTTTACAACGGCTAGCGACCGATTTTCGCGTTCCCGAAGGGCAAGTTCGCGAGTTGATGACGCAATTGCGGCGAAAAACGGCGTCTCGGCAAGCGATTCAGGACATGCCAGCTAGCAAACGCGAGAAAATTGAGCCGCTGGAGCGCGAATTGCTGGAGCTACTGATTGCTCAGCCGAACCTGGTCGAGCGGTTTGCCAGATTGGTGCGCCGCGAACAAGTGAACGGCGAGATGTGCCGCGATGTTTACTCGCGGTGTGTAGAACTGTGGTCGCAAGGAATCGTGCCCGACTTCTCGCGACTGTTGTTGGAGATTGACGACCCAGTGGTTAAAACGATGCTCGTGGAACTTGATGAGTCGGGTGGCCGCAAGGCAGCCGCGGAACTTCAAGCTCGCGTGCACGACGTACTCGCCGGCTTTGAGCGCCGCGAGCGCGAACAACAAGTTCGCCATCGCACCAGCCAGCTCAAGCAAAGTAATCTCACCGCGGAGGATGAACTGGCCGTGCTGTTGGAGCTACAGCGCCATCAGCAGGCCGCGCAACAAGCACTTGAAGATCGTTCCCGGCTGGGCATTTCCGATCCCACGGAAGGGTAGGATGCACCATTAAGCCGGTTGGCTCGCACGGCACCGACAGAGCACGATGCTCATGGTCGTCAGGCCGTCCGGCCCATCGAATGTCAACGGGGGCACCCGCGTGCCCAGGGAGGATTTGACAGGTGGACCATTCCAATCCGGAGTTGCAGGCACTTCTAGTTCAAGGCAAGACCCAAGGCTATTTGACCTACGATCAGGTCAATCACTATCTGCCCGATGAGGCAGTCAACCCCGAGAAGCTCGACAGCCTGCTCATCGCGCTCGATGAGGCCGGCATCGAACTGGTCAGCGAAGAGCCGACCGCCGCAACGCTCACGGTCGTGGGTGGCGAGAGCACCGATGAGAGCGAAGTTGGCGGACTCACGCCCCTGCCCGCCCGCGAGCTGCCGAAGTTGAGCGACGACCCGATCCGGATGTACCTCACGCAGATGGCCGAGATCCCGCTGCTCACCCGAGCCGAAGAGATCGCGCTGGCCAAGAAGATTGAAGTCACACGGAAGCGTTTTCGCCGCACGGTGCTGGGCTGTAACTACGCCCTGGCCGCCACCGTTCGCGTTCTGAAGGACGTGAACAGCGGCGCGTTGCCGTTCGACCGCACGATCAAGGTCTCGCTGACCGAACGTTTGACCAAAGAGCAGATCATGGCCCGGATGCCGCACAACCTGGCGACACTGGACCACGTGATCGAGCGAAATCGCAAGCACTTCAAGAAGCTGATCAGCCGCTCGACCGAGGCCGATCAAGCGGCCACGGCTCGCAAGCAATTGATTCGCGGCCGCTGGAAGGGCCTGGCATTGGTTGAAGAACTGAGCCTCCGCACGCGGCGCGTGCAGCCGCTGGTCCGACAGCTCAAGGAGATGTCGCGGCGAATGGATGCGATTCGTAGCCGGCTCGCGCAACTCAAGAGCCAGCCGGCGCTCCAGGACGAGCGAAGCCTGCTGCGCAAGGAACTGCACGACCTGATGCTGACCGCGCTCGAAAGCCCGACCAGCCTGCGCAACAGGATCGCGACGATCGAGAAACAGTACACCGATTACGAACTGGTGAAGCGGCAACTTTCGAGCGGCAACCTGCGGCTCGTGGTGTCGATTGCCAAGAAGTATCGCAACCGGGGGCTGAGCTTCCTCGACCTGATTCAGGAAGGCAACACCGGCCTGATGCGGGCGGTCGACAAGTTTGAGTATCGCCGTGGGTTCAAATTCTCGACTTATGCCACGTGGTGGATTCGACAGGCGATTACTCGGGCGATTGCCGATCAGGCCCGGACGATTCGGATTCCGGTGCACATGATCGACGTGCTCTCGCGGTTGCGAAACGTTTCGAAGCGGTTGCAGCAGGAGTTGGGACGCGAAGCGACGACCGAGGAGATTGCCGTCGCGGCCGAGTTGAGCGTCGAAGAAACGCGCCGGGTGCTGAGCATCGGCCGGCAGCCGGTGAGCCTCGACCGTCCAGTGGGCGAGAGCGAGGATTGCAGCTTTGGCGAGTTCATCGAAGACTCGGGCAGCGAGAGCCCGATGGTCACGGCCGGGCAAGCGATGCTTCGCGACCGGATTGAAGGGTTGCTGAAGACGCTGACCTATCGCGAGCGGGAGATCATTCGCCTGCGGTATGGCCTGGGGGATGGCTACACCTACACGCTTGAGGAGGTAGGCCGGATCTTTAAGGTCACCCGCGAACGCGTTCGCCAGATCGAAGCCAAGGCCGTCCGCAAGCTGCAGCACCCAGTGCGGAGCCAGCAACTCGAGGGCTTTTTGAGCGGGATGGCGGGGTAGTGCAGCGGGCGAGAACGGCGGGAGAATGCCCGCCCGTGGATGTCAAGTAACTCAAGGCCGTGGACCGTTTTCGGTCCACGGCTTTTTTATTTTGCCTGGAAATTCTGGCTGGCCTGATACAATACAACACTCAAATAAGCTACCGAGATGGGAACGTACGCATATGAGTGTTAGTGCCAGTGCCCTTGCCGAATTGCATCGGATTCACAAGCAATTGGGCGACTTGAGGGAACGCAAAGATCGCGGGCCGCGGCAGATCAAGGCGCGCGAATTCAACCTCGCCAAGCAGAATGAGGAACTGTCCAAACTGCAGGCCGAACAGAAGGCCGGCCGGGTGCGGAGCGACCAAAAGCAACTGCTGCTGCGATCGAGCGAGCAGAAGATCGAGGATCTGAAGGTCAAGCTGAATCAGGCCTCCAGCAATCGCGAGTACCAGGCCCTGAAGGATCAGATCGCCGCCGATCAGATGGCCGGCAGCGTACTTTCCGACGAGATCCTGGAGGCGATGGAGAAAATTGACGAGCTGGCCGCGCATATCGCCGAGCAGCAAAAGAACATCGAGGCCGCGAAAGTCGAAGTGGCCCGGGCCACGGCTGCCGTTCGCGAGCAGGCCGGCATGCTCGATTCCGAAATCGCCCGGCTGGAAAGCGAACTGAAGGAAGCCGAGTCGAAGCTTCCCGGCGACTTTCTGGATACCTACAAGCGGCTCGTCAAAGGCAAAGGCGAGGATGCGATGGCCGAGGCCCAGGGGGACTTCTGCGGCGGGTGCTATCAGCAGCTTACGCCGAATAACATGGCCGAGTTGCAGATGTCCAGGGCAATCGTGTGCCGGAATTGTGGTCGGTTGGTATACAAGGCCGAGGATCGGTCGCCGTCAGCGTAGCGGCGAACGACCGCGGGCAGGGCCGTGGCCGGTGGCGAAGTCGTCCCTTTTCACCGTTTACACTGCCCCGAGCTTCGATAAGAATAAATGGCGGTTGGTCTCCTCGCGGGGGCCTTTTTTGTTTTCGTGAGTCTCATATCTCGTTGGATGGGCGTTCTCATGTCAGACCTGGTCCCGATGACTCGTACCGGCTATGCCAAGATCAAGGCGGAACTTGACCACATGGAGAACGTCGAGATGCCGGCCGCCGCGGCCCGGGTGGCGGCGGCGCGCGGTGAAGGCGATCTGAGCGAGAACGCCGAGTATCACGGCGCGCGCGAGTCGCAGGGGATGCTGCAAGCCAAGATCAACCTGCTGCGCGACAAGCTGGCCCGGGCCAGCCTGGTCGACACCTCGAAGCTGCCGAAGGGCGAGGTGGTCTTCGGTTCGATCGTGGTTGTCAAGGACCTGGACTTCGACGACGAAGAGACGTTCATCCTGGTGGGCGCCGGCGAAGAGAACTACGACGAAGGAAAGATCAACGTCGTGAGCCCGCTGGCCCAGGGCCTGCTCGGCAAGAAGGTGGGGGAGAAGGTGGAGATTCCCGTGCCGAAGGGAACGATGAAGTTCGAAATTCTGGAGATTAAGATCGAGGAGTAGTAGGCGAGAGCTTTGGCCAGCTTGCTCAATGTACTCCAGCCGATTCTCGAACTCCGTGGCATCGCAGAGTTCCAGGTCAGAGCCAGGCACCTGACGATATCTCCGATGGATCTCGACTGCTGGTGGCTGAAGACCAATCCACAGTGGTGTTCACCAGCTTGGTGAAAAGCGAGAAAGTCAGAATCCTGCACGACCAGAACTCGCTGATTGTTACGGCAGAACTCCAGATGCTCGCGGTCGGCTGATCCTTTCAAGCCAGCATCTTCCGGCGTCGTAACATCAATCCCACGCTGCCTGAGGGCAACCGCTACCGCGACGGGAACGCTCTCATCGAGATGGAAGCGAATCGTCGCCATGCGTTTGCTTCAGCTTCTCTTGGAGCAGGGAAGGCGAATTCGCACGAAGCTGTTCGGCAAGAGCTTCGTCGGCGGCGATGCTGGCCCGAATTTCTGCGACGTGATCCCAGTAGTACGCCAGGGCGGCGTGAACATCCGCCAGCGAGAGTTGGGGATACTGGGCCACGATTTCGTCTGGCGACATGCCACCGCGCTCGTGCCAGATGACGATGTTCTGTACCGTGATCCGATGCCCGGCAATCCGGGGCTTGCCGCCGCAGGTGCCCGGCGTGACGACGATGTGTTCGCCGATGACGGGAATCGTTTTGTCGGAGGCCGGAGTGCTCATATTGGGACTATAGGTTGGGCTACCAAGTCGGAGCAACGCGGACCCGGAAAATGCGGGCCTTGCCAGCCGATTGCACGATAGCGTAGGTATATTGGAAGGGTACCTCCCGACTTAGGTTGAGGGCTCCTTCATGTCTTGCCGGCGCGGATTTACGCGGACCGAACTGGTCGTCGTCGCGTTCATCGTGGTGCTGCTCGCGGCGCTGCTGACGCCAGCCCTTAACAATAGAGCCGGTACGTCGCGGCTACAGAGGTGTGCTCAGAATCTGCAGCAGGTCGGGATGGGGCTCGCAATTTACGACGATGCTTACCGTACTTTTCCGCCGGGCGGAACTGCTCGCGACGACAACCCCGCGCGGACGTTTGAGTCCGTCCATGGAATCCTTATCCCATTCTTCGTGGAAGGTGGCCTCAAGTCGTTCTACCGCGCGGGTGACTGGCGAGAGCAAATGGAGCAGGCTCCCCGCATCGTCATCCCACTCTACAATTGTCCGTCAAGCGAAGGCGAGAACCCAGTTCTGGATAAGTTGCGCAATGAGCTGTCGGCTGCCGGAGGTGCGCCGTATCCAGCGAGCCAGCTCTACGGCACGACCAACTACGTGTTTTGTCGCGGCGTGACCGATGCCTGGTGCCGGTGCTGGCTGGAGGATGGCAACCGAGTGCCGCGCTCCGAACGCGGAATGTTCGATATGAACTGGTCGGTGCGGCCGCAGGATGTGACCGACGGACTATCGAAGACCATCGCGGTGGGAGAAGGAGCCGATGGTTCAGGTTGGGACCTAGTCGATCGGACCGGGGCTGTGGTCGATCGGCATCGGCCCGGCAGCGCCGACAAGTATGGGATGCCCCGACGTCCGTATCAGGCTTGGCTGGCGATGGAGCCGGCGACGCTGGCTGTGTCGGAGCAAGGCTTGCGCGTGGCGAGCGTGCTGGCTTGCACGCTCGAACCGCTGAATAAGAATCCCGTGACCGATTCGTGGGCGGATGTGAACGCTCTCGACGATTGCCGCAAGAGTCTGCCCAGCGCCGCCGGCACCCACGGGCCAACAACCGAGGGTGGTCCGCACACGACGCCGAACTTCCGTAGCGATCACGCCGGCGGCGGCAACTTTCTGTTTGCCGACGGCTCGGTGCATTTCATCCATGAGGATATCGACATGCTGCTGTATCAGCAGTTGTCGACGTATGCAGGTGGAGAGGACGTCGAAGTGCCGGAGTGATTCGTCCTCGGGTCAGCACTCCGCAAGCCGCTCGGCGATTCTCCGCTGAAGTTCCTCGGCCGTGATTTCGCGGACCAGGAACTTCTTCTGCGATGAAGTTTCGCCGGAGAGCAGCTCGAGCTGGTTCTTGCGGACGCCGAGCTTGTCGGCCAGGAGCTCGAGGATCGCCTTGTTGGCTTTGCCTTTCTCAGGGGCCTGGGTGACCATCACCTGCAGTGCACCGGCGTGAATGCCCTTGAGCGCGTTGCGCCGCGCGCCGGCGTGCGCTCGCACGGGGAGGATGACGCCGCCTGGGTAAGGTTCGAGGTGAAGCATTCAAGGCGGAATTGAAATTGGATTGTCTTGGCGAGTTAGACAGCAAGGCAAGACCACGGAAGAGCACTGCTGGACAAGCCAGGCAGTGGCACCCAGGAGCTTCGTCACTCGAATAGAATCGATCCCACGCGGACCATCGTGGCGCCTTCTTCGATGGCGATTTCGAAGTCGCCGCTCATGCCCATCGAAAGTTCGGGAAGTGAGCATTGGCCGGTGAACTTGGCGGCGAGCTTGTCGCGCAAGTGCCGAAGATTGCGGAAGTCCTGACGTGCCGCGGTGTCATCCCCTTCGAGACTGGCCATGCCCATCAGGCCGCGAAGCTCGATCTGCGGCAGCGTGAGCGCGTGCGCCAAAAGCGGTTCAAGTTCGTCGGGATTGAGGCCCGTCTTGGTGGCGTCGCCGGAGATGTTCACTTCCAGCAAGATCGGCAGGCGGAGCACTGCGAGCGCGGCCTCTTCGGACAAGGCATCGAGCAGGCGGCGGCTGTCGACCGATTGCAGCAAACTCACGAGCGGCAGCGTGCGGCGGATCTTATTACGCTGCAAGTGGCCGACCAGGTGCCAGCGGATCGGCAAATGGGCAAGCGCCTCGGCTTTGGTCCAAAGCTGCTGGGGGCGGGACTCGCCCAGATCGCAGCAGCCCGCTTCGACGACCGCGGCGGTTTCCTCGGCAGTGACGTACTTTGTCACCGCAACGAGTGTGACGTCTTCGGCCCCGCGTCCGCTCCGCTGGGCCGCCTCGGAGATGCGCTGGCGCACGCGTTTCACATTGTCGGCGATGCGGCTGGCCGGCATCGGCTTAGGCCTCGATCTCGACGAGCGTCGTTACTTTGCCGTCGTCCGCATGGAAGCGGCCGATCAGCAGCTCGTTGTAAAGGTTTCTGCCGAGCACGGTCCGCGTGGCGGCTCCGCCCATGGCCCGATAGAACAGCCACTGCTCGCGACCGACCTGCACGCGGTAGCCGACGGCCTCATCGTGGGGAACAGGCTGGCGATCTTTACCGACCGTGAGCTGCCGCCAGGTGATGTCGCGCTTCGCACGGCGAGGTTCGAGATCGACGAACAGCGGCACCAGCAGGTTCTGGCCCTCCGTGGATTGCGAGAGCACGAGTTGGTTGCGGTGCAGTTCGAGCGAGCCGTGGAAGCCGGGACCGTTGCGCCACTCGTTAAGGGCAAGCGGAACGACCCTTGCAACTAAACCATCTGCCGCGATGAGCTGCCCTTCGCGAGTCTCGCGCTGGGGCTCGAATTGCGCGGTCTCGGCGAGCGGAAAGCTGGCCGAATAGTCAATCCGGCCGGACTTCGTACCGAGCACGGCATCCGCCACGAACAGAACGCGATCGTGCCGGGCAAGCGCCAGGTGCCGCTGTACGACGACGCCCTCGGAGAACGCCAGTTCGAGCTCCAGGTAGTCGATGTCGCGATCGGACTCCCAGCAGACCTGATCCCAGGTGCCATCGGTAGTGAGCGTTCGGCCGTCCAAGCGCACTTCGAGCGCGTGCGTGCCGCTCCAGAAGCTAGTCTTGCCGAGGGAGAGCTCACTCTTGAACTCGGCTGAACTATGGTTCACGGCAAGTTGCGGGCTGCGGCGGCGCCAGTCACAACGGAGCGCGGCCAGGCCGGCATCTTCAAGCTGCCAGGAACTGGCGGGTAGTCCGTTCACGCCTGCCTTGACGCCTTTTTCGACTGCCTGTGCGACGGCAATTGCCTTGTCACGCTTACACGAGCGGAGAACGGCTCGGAGCGACTTGCGATGAGCCTTGCGGTCGGCGGCGGAGAACATCGGCGAACCATCCGCACGCGCGAGCCGCCAGGTGAACTCGACAAGCAGTTCAAGCTGCTTCTGGACCTCGGAACTCCAGAGCTTGCGGCCGCTGGCTTTGCCGAGCGAACGAACCCGCGCGAGGCTCGCAATCAGCGGGATGAGCTGCTCGAGCCGCTGGCCGTGAATCGTGCCCGAGGTGTCGAGCCGCTGATCGGACCATTCTTCGAGCGTCCGGCGGGCCGTTTCGGAGAGTGCGTCGACGGTGGCCAGCTCTGGGAGCAGGTAGGCGAGCGTGGCCGCCAGTTCGGCGTGGAGCAAAAGTGTGGCAAGCGGCTCGGCCAAGGGAGACTCGCCGGACGCGATCGTGATGAGACGCTGGGCGAGCTGCCACCAGGCGCGGGCGGAAAGCGGTTGGGCCAATTCGGGGAGCGCTTCGGCCCAGAGGAGACATTCCGCGGCGAATGGAACATCGGCCGCGGCTACCTCGGCCCGGCTGAGCCAGGCGTAGACGGCGCTTTCCATCTCAACCGAGCCGCGATCGGCTTCGCCCGGACGGCGGAGCAGCCGCGCGATCTGGTCGGTGGAATTCGACGATCCAGCGCGCGGGGTAACGGCGTCGAGCGAGGCCTGCCGCTCGCCGAGGACTTTGGCCAGCGTCGCGAGCTTGCGCTTGGCGAGGTGTTTTCGCCAGGCGGCCCACACGTCAGGGCTTTCAACAGACGACTCCAGCTTGCGCAGGCGGCCGGGCGCGGCCTTGCTCCACGCGGTGGTGTCGTGCGGGTGAGCCGGCGCGTGCTGATGCTTGGCTTTCTTGGAACGCTTGGTCGAAGTGGTCGTAGCCATAGAAACTGCGAGGGGCTCTGCGGGCGGGCGATCATGCTAACTGCCGAGTGTTCGGCCAGCGGCCCCCCGAGCGCGACTCCTTTCCTTGCCTGAGTTGGACGCTGCCATGGGAAGTCGGTATCTTAGCAATCGGAGGCCGAGTTATCGCGGTCCCCGCGGGTAAAAATTTTCCCCCAACCGTTGCGAGCCCGTTATGCAAGGATTGCTGCTCGTCCGCGTGCCGCTGCTGTGCACTTTTCTGGCGGCTCTGTTGTCTATGTGCATGGTTGGCGCTCAGCCGCCGGACGACTCCAAGTCCGCGGCCGAAAGCGGTTCGGAGGATCGCACGAATGTCGCCGATCCGTTCAAGGGGCTACCTCCGCGCGGCCAGTCGACGAGTAAAGACCCCCCGGGGATGAAGCGGCTGCTCAAGGGATATGACGTGTGGCTCGACCCGCAATACAAGCGGGTAGTGGTCGATGGGACAATCGCCCTCCGCGAGGGGCCGCTCGAGATGCTGTCCTGCCCGCGCGGGACGAAGGAGCACGAGGCGATCATTGCCGCCGATACGAAGGCCTACGCCGTGCATGCGGGGCTGCTGGCCGTGGGGGCCGAGGCCGGAGCGCCGGTGCAGTTTCAGCCGGACTACAAGCCGGCGAGCGGCACCGAAGTGGACGTCGAGCTGATCTGGACCGACAAGGACGGCAAAGCGCACCGGGCGAAGGGTCAGGACTGGGTCCAGAACGTGAAGACCGGCAAGGCGCTTGAGCATCCCTGGGTGTTTGGCGGGAGCGGCTTCTGGACCGACGAGATGACCGGCGAGAAAGTCTACCTGGCCGAAAGCGGGGACTTTATCTGCGTCTCGAACTTTCCGACCGCGATGATGGACTTGCCGGTGCCGAGCAGCCAGTCGAACGACGCGCTGCTGTACCACGCGTTCACGGAGAAGATTCCGCCGATTGGGACGCGGGTGCGGATGGTGCTGACGCCGAAGGCGAAGAAAGCCGAGGCGGCAGCGAAGTAAAGCGGTTAAACCGCAACCGGCCTTTCTTGCTGCGACATCTCTACACCCGGCAGTGCGTCAGAATTTCCGCGGCCGGCGTCACGTAGCTCACGTAGAACGGGCCGAACTCGGCATAGCGGGCGCTGGCCTCGTCGAACCGCATCCGGTAGACGATGTCCTTGAGGAACTCGGGATTGCGGGCCCAGAGCGTGACGCCCCACTCCCAGTCGTCGTAGCCGAGGCCGACCGTGATGAGCTGCGTCACCTTGCCACCGAAGGTCATGCCCGTGCGGCCGTGCTCGGTCATCATTCGCGAGCGCTCGGCGAAGTCGAGGGTGAACCAGTTTTCGCCGACCTTGCGTTTCTTGTTCATCGGATAGAAGCAGGTGGCCGGCCACGGCGGCAGGTCGGGGGTGAGCCGCTGCTTGCGCATCATCACCTCGCGGCTTTCATAGGCTTTGAGCTTGGCGGCGTAGGCGGGCCCGGCCGGGTCCTCGCCCTCGGCCACCAATCGCTGGCCATACTGCTCGACGGTCGGGACGTACTCGGAGACTTCGGTCACTGAGACGAAGGAGTAGGTCGGTTCGAGTGCCACGCCGAGGGGGCCGCTCAACAGCCGCTGGTGGACGCTGTCAATCACAAGCGGATCGGCGTCGAGCAGCATCAGGCCAAAGTCGGCCTTGTGACCGCTGACGATCGAGGCCTGCACGCGAGCTGGCGCCGCCTGCCCGGCCGGATCGAGCGCGGCAGCGAACGCTTCGCGTCCCGAGGCAAGCTCCGCGGCGGTGAGCGTTTTGAGCGCGGCGTGATTGAAGCGGTAGTAGAGGTGACTGCAGTGCCAGCCTTCGCTGGGCTTGAGCGAAACTTCGGTGGACGGGGCGCCGTGAGACATCGAAAACTCCGAACCATTGCCAGGCGGTGAACCAGTCAGCAATCATAACGGCTTCGCGGTGGCGGCGACAGCCACGAGGCGGGGGTGCTACGCTTGTGCAACGGAGGATCAACTTGTGGCAACGAAAGAAGTCGTGGTGCTCGGTGGCGGGTTCGCCGGCTTGTGGGCGGCGGTTGGTGCTGCGCGGAAGCTGGACGAGTTGAAGATCTCCAGCGATCAGGTGCGCGTGACGCTCGTCAATCGCGATCCGTTCCATGCGATTCGCGTGCGGAACTACGAAAGCGATCTGTCAGGTGTGCGCGTGCCCCTGGCCGATGTGCTCGAACCGGTTGGCGTGCATTTGGTAGTGGCCGACGTGGAATCGATCGATCCACGGGGACGTGCGGTGACGGTCATTTCTGCCGGCGTGAGGCAGTTTCTGCCATACGACCGGCTCGTGTTCGCGCTGGGGAGCCAGGTGATAAAGCCTCCTTTGCCTGGTCTCGCGGAACATGCCTTCGACGTGGACACGTACGGCGGCGCCGTGCGGCTGAACGAGCACCTGCAATCACTCGCAAAGGGACCGCAGTCGGCCGGCACGTGGACGGTGCTCGTCGTAGGCGCGGGGCTGACTGGTATCGAGGCGGCCTGCGAAATGCCCGGCAGACTGAAGGCGATTCAAAAGCGGGCGGGAATCCAGGCGCCGATCCGCGTGGTCCTGGCCGATCACAGCGACCACATCGGCTCGACAATGGGCCAGTCCGCCTTGCCGGTCATCGCCGAGGCGCTGACGTCGCTCGGTGTCGAAACGCGAACTGGCGTAAGGATTGTCAGCGTGGATCAGAGCGGCGCGATGCTCGATTCAGGGGAGCGGATCGATGCGGCAACGGTGGTCTGGTGTGCCGGGATGCGATCGAACCCCTTGGCGCAAACGCTGGGAGTTCCCATCGATCGGTTTGGACGAGTGGAGGTCAACGAGTACTTGCAAGTGAATGGCCTGGAAGGTGTGTTCGCGGCTGGCGACGTCGCGGCGATGAAGATCGACGGCGTGCATGACTCGGTGATGAGCTGCCAGCACGGGCGGCCGATGGGACGGTTTGCGGGACACAACGTGGTGTGCGACCTGCTGGGATCGCCGATGCTGCCGCTATCGATCGACTGGTACGTGACCGTGCTCGACCTGGGGCCGTGGGGAGCGGTCTATACGAACGGCTGGGATCGGCACGTAGTCGCCGGCGGTGAGAAGGCCAAACGGACGAAGCAGACGATCAATTGCGTGCGAATCTATCCCCCGCGATCGCGGGATCGCGCAGAGATCCTGGCAGCCGCAGCGCCGGAAGTTCAGGCTCCGCCGGACTACGAGCCGTGACGAGGCCGGATGGGATCAGCTCCGGTGCGCGCGGCACGTCCCTGAGGTACGACGAGTATGGCGTCGCTCAACTGGCAAGATGCAGTATGCCACGGGTGGCCGTGAGCGCGGCTCACCCGTGCTTACGCCACCGGGTCGCAGTCCCAGCCACTCAGGGTTTCGCAGCGTGAATGGCAGCACAGGTGACTGCTGCGCAGCACCTGTGGCACCCAGAGCATGTGGCACCACTATCTGTGGCAATGAGCCGTCATCAGCCGGCCGCGTCGGACAAGTCGCCCGCCAACCGGCAGAGGACTTCGCGCGTGACGTGCGCCGCTACGATCTCGCGCGAACCGCCAGCGGCTCGCGAATAGCGCACCAGGCTAAGCTCGCCGGCCCGAGCGACGAGCAGCTCGTAATAGCTGGTGCGGTCGGCTTCCTTCTGAGGCGGATTGGATCGCATCTGTACCGTGCAGCCGGCCGCGTCGGTTTCGATGGGGCTAATTGGTTCGAGCAGGTAGGTCAGCTTCGCCGAGAGGTTCTCGGCAATGGTCTTCAGTTCGGCGGCCGACTTGTTCGTAAGCGTGGATGAACGCAACACCAGCCGCGTGAACGAGCAAGCGAGCGTATCGAGCGCCGCCAGATCGCAAGTGAGTTCCTGCTGAGCTTCGTTCAGGACGATCGACTGCCCACCGCTGGAGAACAGCGACATGCCGGCCAGCGACTGCTGAAGCTGCTGTTTGAGACTCATTCGTCCACCTCTCCGCACTTTTCCGTTTGGTGCTCGCCGCCGTCGAACGAGAGGATCGTTCGCGTGCCGTCGAGCACGGTTTCGATATGCACCGGCCGGCCCCAGAGGGCGTACAGGTTGGCCAGCGTGTCGTGGGCGTAACTGGTCTTAAGCTCGACGCCGCCGAACGTGTGCTCGAGGAACAGCTCGCCGCGGTTCTTGTAGTTGCCGTCGCGCACCGAGATCATCGGCCGGCCGAGATTGGTGAGCTGGAACAGGAGCTGCTGCTTGATCTTGGGAAACTCGCGACTCTCGATCTCGTAAGCGTCGTTGGCCGGGTTGTAGCCGAACGAGAAGAGCTTGTGCTGGCGGCAGAAGTCGAGCGTGAGAAACTCGTCGATGAACGTCAGATCGTTATGGATTTTGCGGACTTCGAAGATCTTCTGCCGGCCGAGGCCAGCGCCGGTGTCCCAGTCGCGTTTCTTCGACCAGTCGTCGCAGTCGTCGTACTCTTTGCCAAATCGACCTTTATTCCAGCGATCTTCGATGTCGCGGAACAGCTCGATGCCGACTTTGTAGGGATTCAGCTTGGTCGGCGAGCTGGCGAGTGTGCCGGAGTGATGATCGCAGTAGTTCACGACGTCGGCCGCTTCCAGACCCTGGCGCGTCATGATCGTGGAGTGCCAGTAGCTGGCCCAACCCTCGTTCATGATCTTGGTCTGGCCCTGGGGGGCGAAGTAATAGGCCTCGTCGCGGACAATCGAGAGCACGTCGAGCTGCCAGGGCTTGAGCGGCGCGTTTTCGAGCACGAACAACATCACGTCGCGCACCGGTTCTGGCGGGAACCGCGTGTTCTTCACCTGCTGTTCGCGCAACTTGTCCGCCTCGGCCGCCAGCACGCGCGGCGGATTGATGAACGACTCCATATAGTCCTTGGAGTGGAAACGGCCGGGAGCACCGGTCGACTCCTCCTCGTCGTGCGCTCGCTCAAAGTCGTAGCGGCTGGGCTGATCGAACCGCTTGACGAACGGCGAATGGATGTCGATCAGGTCCTCGACGCTGAGGCAGGCATCGATGAATGTCTCGACTGTGTCCACGCCGAAGCGATCCATGTAGCGACGGATCCGATTGCCGTGGTTGGCCATCTCGTCCATCATTTTGCGGTTCGTCTGGCTGAACCAGTAGTTGTTCTTGAAGAAGTCACAGTGCCCATAGACGTGCGCCATCACCAGCTTCTGATCGACGAAGCTGTTGCAACGCATCAGGTAGGCGTAGCAGGGGTTGTTGTTGATCACCAGCTCGTAGATCTTCTGCAGCCCGTAGGTGTAGCCCTTGTTGAGCTGCTCGAACTCCATGCCGAACCGCCAGTGCGGATAGCGCGTGGGGAAACCGCCGTAAGCCGCGATCGCGTTCAATTGGTCGGCGTCGATCAGCTCGAAGATCGTGGGGTAGAAGTCGAGCCCGTAGTCGCGGGCGTGACCCTCGATCTTGACCTGGATTTCGGCCAGGTTGGCCGGCAGCGGTTCGAAAGTGGCAGTGGCCATGGTGAGCTCGCGGTTAGGCTCCGGTGCCCAGGAAAGTCTTCAGGCACGCGTAAACGGCTTCCTTGTTTTCGATTTCGGCAGTGACCAGTCGCGGTTCATCTTCAGCGAAGTCGAGCGAGCGGATGAACTCGCCGCTGCCGTAGGGGCTCTCGACCTGGCCGTAACAGAACAGGTTCACGTGCGGCAGGATTTCGTTCTTGAGCAGGTCCAGGCTCCGTTCGTTGTCTTCACCCCAGTTGTCGCCATCGGAAAACTGGAAGCAATAAATGTTCCACTCGCTGGGGGGAAATGTCCGGTTGATCAGCTCGGCGCACACGCGGTATGCCGAGCTGATCCGCGTGCCGCCACTTTCACGGGTGTGATAGAAAGTCTCCTCGTCGACTTCCTTGGCGGCCGCGTCGTGGATGATGTAGCGGCGTTCGAGACCCTTGTACTGGCTGCGGAGCCAGGTATCGAGCCAGAACGCAGCCGTGCGGACGATCTCTTTCTGGTCGTCGGTCATCGAGCCCGAGACGTCCATCATGTAGATGATGGCGGCATTGGCTTCAGGCAGATTGACTTCGTTCCAGGCCCGGTAGCGTCTGTCTTCGCGAATGGGGACGACGCGCGGGCGATCCGGCACATAGGTGTTTGACGAAATCTGCCGACGCAGGGCCTCCATGTAGGTCCGCTTGAAATGGCGGAGCGACTCGGGCCCGCTGCGGCGGATGCTCGTGTAGCGCGACTTTTCCTGCTCGATGTTGGCCGTGCCCTTGGGCTCGATGCGGGGGAGTTCGAGCTCTTCGCCCAGGATTGCCGCCAGCTCTTCGAGCGAGACTTCAACTTCGAGCAGGTGCCGGCCCGGATCGCTGCCGGCGCCGCCTGCGCCACCTTCACCGTCGTCGCCTTTGCCGATGGGAGTGCCGGGCTCGCCATCGCCCTGGCCGACACCGCCATTGCCATTCTTGCCATAACGGAAGTGGGGCACGTCGAGCTGCGGAATCGGGATACTGACCAGATCGCGACCTTTGCGGCCGATCATCTCGCCGTTGGTGACGTACTTGCGAAGATTCTGGCGAATCTTCCCGCGTACGATCTGCTTGAATCGCGACAGGTCGTGTTCGATTCTCATTGGGCGGTTCCCACTCTTCGGGCTGATTGAAACCCGTCAGTGCCGCCGCGTCGCTTGTTGGGGGCGACGCGCCGAGTGCTGGCGGAGCCCTTCCCTTTCGGTAGTTATCGGTTATTGATTGAGGTTGCGATTACATGTTGGCAGTTGGAATGTTGAGTGACATCGGCCCCCCGGCCGGGGCCGGGGGCTACTCGAATCACATCGTTACGAACTCGGCTTGGCGTCTCCCCGGGCGAAGATGCTGGCCACGTAGTTCAGCACATCGGTGGCGCTCTCGTCGTCGTAGCCGGCGTCGCGGATCAGGCGCTGCTTGACCACGTCGATCTTGGCCTGCGTGTCGGCGTCGACGACCTTCGAAACCAGGCTCGTCAGCTTGATGGAATCCTTCTGGTCTTCGAACAGCTTGAGCTCGAGGGCCTTGTACAGCCGTTCGTTCGTCTTGTAGTCGAACGTGCGGCCGTCGATCGACAAAGCGCCGATATAGTTCATGATCTCGCGGCGGAAGTCGTCCTTGCGACTTTCGGGAATGTCGATTTTCTGTTCGATCGACCGCATCAGCCGTTCGTCCGGTTCCTGGTACTGGCCCGTGAAGGCGTTCTTGACCTTCTCGCGCTGGGTGTAGGCCTTGACGTTGTCGATGTAGTTGCCGCAGAGCCGCTTGAGGGCGTCTTCGTCGGCCGCGATGGCACGTTGGACTTCGTTCTTCACGATGTTCTCATACTCCTCCTTGACCACGCCCAAGAGCTCGCGGTATTTCGACCGGAGTTCGTCATTGGTGATCAAGGTGTGATGCTTCAGACCGGCCTCGAGTTCGTTCATGACCATGAACGGATTGATCGAGCGGGCCTCGGGATGCGCGACCAGAGCGTTCGAAATCTTGTCCTGCACGTAGCGGGGTGAGATGCCGTGCATGCCTTCGCCGACGGCTTGCTCGCGAAGCTCCTTGATGTTGTCCTCGGTAAAGCCAGGGAGCGTCTTGCCGTTATAGAGCTTGAGCTTCTGCAGGAGGGTGAGCCCGGCATTCTTGGGTTCCTCGAGCCGGGTGAGGATGGCCCACATGGCGGCCATCTCGATCGTGTGCGGGGCGATGTGCTTGCCGAGCACGGTCGCGCGGTTGTAGTCCTTTTCGTAGATCTTGATCTCGTCGGTGAGCCGGGTGACGTAGGGCACGTCGATTTTCACGGTGCGATCGCGCAGCGCTTCCATGAACTCGTTGTTCTGCAGCCGACGATACTCGGGTTCGTTCGTGTGGCCGATGATGACTTCGTCGATATCGGTCTGGGCGAATTTCTTCGGCTTGACCTTGTGTTCCTGGCTGGCGCCGAGCAGATCGTAGAGGAACGCCACGTCGAGCTTCAGCACTTCGACGAACTCGACCATGCCGCGATTGGCGATGTTGAATTCGCCGTCGAAGTTGAATGCCCGCGGATCGCTGTCGCTGCCGTACTCGGCGATCTTGCGATAGTTGATGTCACCGGTGAGCTCGGTCGAGTCCTGGTTCTTTTCGTCTTTGGGCTGGAACGTGCCGATGCCAATGCGGTCCTTTTCGCTGAGAATCAGGCGGCGGACGCGAACGTCGGCCACGACTTTGGTCCAGTCGCCGTCAACTTTTTTCAGCATCTCGCTGTACACATAGCGGCAGTAGGGGCAGAGCTCGCCCTTGACTTTGACGCGGTAACCGCCGGGTTCAACCTCGGCATTCAGGCGGTCAAAAGCTTCCGGGCGAAATCGCTCGGGAATCAGGTGCAATGGCTCTTCGTTCATCGGGCACCAATGAACGCCATCCGGCGTGTTCCAGCCGAGCGAGTAGAGCGCCCCCTCGTCCTTGGTGCTGTAGCGCTCGAGGCCTTTCTTGAGCATCCGCGCGATGGTGCTCTTGCTGCTGCCCACGGGACCATGCAGGAGAAGCACGCGCTTTTCGATACCGTACCCCTGCGCGGCGCTCTTGAAGGCGTTCACCAGGTGCCACAACGAATCGTCGAGGCCAAACACGGCATCGCGGCCATCGTCTTCAGGATCGCTGAAGAACCGGTAGCGAACGCGCTTCTCGCGGAACTCTTCAAAAGTCTCGGTGCCGTAGGACAGCACCATGTCGTAGAGTCGCTCGAAGGCGTTGCGCGTAACGCTGGGGTTGGCCCGCACCACGTCGAGGTATTGCTCGAAGGTGCCCTCCCAGTTCTTGCGGCGGAACTGGTCGAGGTCTTGGCGCTCGGCCACGAGGGAAATGATCTCGCGTCCGTTGTTCATGGTGAATCTCCGAGAAAGGGTGCTGTAATGGCACCTTTCGCCGGAGTTTCCCTGAACGTCAGGGGCTTCGCGGCGAAACGCGCCGAGCGGCCCAAATCTGTTGGTTGCGTGGTTAAGGACTGTTTAAGAGTCGTTCGATCGTGGGATGTCTTTTGGTTTGGTACCCGCTACCTGGTTCTTCGTTTCAAATTCGTTTGTTTTGTGTCGGGCATGTCAGCTCGCGCGGAGCCTGCGCAGCCGCTGCCGCGCGCATGCGCACAGGGCATGCCGTGGCGACGGGATGGGCAGACAGCCGCAGCCCGGCTTTCGTAGCGCGCAGCGCGGCACCGCTGACAATTCGCGTTACAAGAGACCGGGAGAGAGAGAAATTGGAAAAGAACGCTCGAGGCGCGGCGGGCAGGATGCTACAAGCCTACTTCTCGTTTCGTGCAGGGCTTGCGATGTTACGGTCGGCCGTGCGATCCTTGCCGCGACCATCTCCTAACCTTCCCTATGCCAAGTATGCTCACCAGTACGGCTACCGACAATATGGGTTTCGGGCCAAATCAATCCTTTGCTGTCACAGGCAGCTGCAAATCTCTTGCCGGAGTTGGGCGATAATCCGGCAAATTGCGGGCAAAGTTTTACTTACCAGGGCTTAAGATCCGATCGCCGCGTTGCAGGTTCGCCCGGGGCGATCGTTCTCTGGACACTTTCGGAGACACTCTGCGGTCAGAGCGACCGCGCCCGGAGTACCTGCCGTGCGGGAGGCAGATGCGAGTCGTGCCCCAAGCCGATTCAGGCCAAGAGTCGCTTGACGCTTTCCATGAGCCTGTCCATCGCGAACGGCTTGCGGATGTAATCGTCGACGCCCAGCATTTCGGCGTAGGCTTTGTGGCGACTGCCTTCGTTGGCCGTGATCATGATGACGCGGAGTGGCACCGGCCGCGTGCGACGGAGCTTTTCCAGGACCAGAAAGCCCGAGCGTTTGGGCATCATCATGTCCAGGATCACGAGGTCCGGATCTTCCTTTTCGGCCATGGCCAGCCCCTGGTTTCCATCGCGGGCGATGAGCACGTCGAAGTCGTTTGCCTCGAGCGCGAAACGCACGCTTTCGACGATTTCCTGATCGTCGTCCACAATCAGGACCCGTTGCCGTTTCGCTTCGGTCTTTGCCTCGTCCATGGTCAACCTGCGAGAAAATGTGCCAGTCGGATACCCGCCACGGGGGCATTCGGAGTCGGTTTGGTCTAAAATGAAGTCCTCCACAACTATCCGAGATTGGTTCGTTTTGCAAGAGACTCACCGTGCTCAACTTGCGTTGCCAAGAGGATTTCGGCACATGAGCGGCACTGCGAAAAAGGTTGGATACCTGCGGCGGCGGGAGGCGCGTCCCGGCCGAATCCTTGCGGCCACGGTTCTCGCCGGGATGCTTTTGGCGGCGGGCTCCCTGGCCGCAAACGCTCAAGGCCAAGGTCCGCGTGAGAAGCCAGGCGTGCGCCCCGCCGGTGAACTGCTGATACCCCAGAATGCGCCGATTCGCCGCGGACAGGGCCAGCGCGTCAGCGTGACGGACGGCGAGAATTGGGTGGTGGGCTTGCTGCACGTCGAGGTGGGTGATCGGCGAATCGTGATCCTGCCGGACGGCCGGCTCAAGTCGCTGCCCACGAGCGATGCGCCGACGACCGAAGATCGCTTCAAGCCGGCCACGAAGGCCGAGATCGTGGCGCAGCTCGAAACTGAAGGGCTGAAAGGATTCAAGTCGCGCAGCACGGCACGGTTCGTCTACGTCTACAACACGAGTGAAGCTTTCACCAAGGGGACGAGCCGGATTCTGGAAACGATGTATCCGGCGATTCTGGCCTATTTCAAGCGGTTGCAGATTCCGGTCGACCATCCGGAGATGCCGCTGGTGGCCGTGATGTTCAAGACCGAGGAGGAATTTCGCAAGTACGAAGACGTGCCCGAGGGAATCGCCGCGTATTACAACTCGGTGACGAACCGGATCGTGATGTACGAGCAGTCGGACCTGGTCGAGATTGCGCCCGAACTGGCGATGAAGCAATCGATCGGCACGATCGCTCACGAGGGGATTCACCAGATTCTGCACAACATCGGCGTGCAGCAGCGGCTCAGCCGCTGGCCGATGTGGCTCAGCGAAGGATTGGCGGAGTATTTTGCGCCGACGAGTGTCGACCAGCGGATGCGGTGGAAAGGCGTGGGAATGCCGCACGATCTGCGGATGTACGAGTTGGGACGGTATCTCAAGGCGAATCCTGGTTCGCCAGGCGAAATCGTCGAGAAGGTCGTGGCCGCCGGGCAGCTCAACTCCAGCGGTTATGCGGCCGCCTGGGCACTTACGCACTATTTGGCCGAACGGCAGAAAGAAAAGTTCCAACGCTATCTGCGCGAAGTGGCCAGCCTCGGCCCGCTGGAGCCGGGCGAGCGGGCTGCGACCCAGCATACGGACGCATTCGTCAAGCACTTTGGCGGCGACTATGCCAAGCTCCAGTCGGCGCTTGTCGAACACTTGCAGTCGCTACCCTATGTCGATCCGATCGCCAATCAGACGCACTACGTCGTGCTGCTGGACACCACCAGCATGCGCACCGCGGGTGTGACCACCTCACCGAGCGGGGCGCACGAGTTCCAAGAAAAGGTGCTGGCCAAGCTGCCGCCAAACGTGCGGGCGTCGAGCCGCTTCCAGATCATGCCGTTCGCGAATAAGCAACTTGCCGAACAGTATGCGGACCGGTTTCTGGGGCGTGGCAACTGAGTCGCATTTCGACTTGAGGCTGCCCGAGATTGGCGTGCATCTGACCAGTCGCCGCGCCAAACTAATCACGAATGCCGCTGGTTCACCGGGCGGATTGCCCGGGTCCTGGGCGAGGATTGCACGCCCCGTGGGCAGTGCGACGCTAGCCTCGCCTGGCCGCCAGGCAGCGGCGGATGTCAGATGGTGTGTCCTGGTTAGCGCGCGGCTTCGATGCGCTGCAGGTGTGCTCGCAACCGCTCGTGAGCTGTCAGGCGGCGGGGTTGGCCCGGGTTGGCACGGGGCGCGCAGGATGTGGATGCATTCGTCCGACGCGTCCCCGGCGGGCAAGTGACTGCTCTTCCAGTTTGTCGAAGAGTCCAGAGAGTCCGCTGCCGTAGACGCATAGCGGGGCGAAGATGCAGCCCAGGGCCGCGCCCCACAGGACGTCGCTGGCGAAATGGGCGTCGGAGAGGATACGTTGCAAGCCGGCGAGGGCGGCGCAAGCCGGGAATAGCCAGCGTCCGCGGGGATAGAACGCCGCGAGCACGATCGCCAAGGCCGCGGCGCTTGCCGTGTGCGACGAGGGAAAGCCCTGTCCTCCGCTGGCGTTGCTGGCAAGCGGTAGCCAGTCGCCGAAGGTTTCCAAGCCGCGATGGATCAAGGTGAAGTCGACGCTGCGCGGGCGATCGCGAGCGATCAGGAGTTTAAAGACGTTGGCCAGCAGCCCGGCGCCGAGCGCTGCGACGGCGATTCGCGGCAAGGCATAGCGATGCCAGGGATCGAGGACGGCAATGACCACGCAGATTGTGAGCACGCCGAGGCCATGACCGAAGAGCTCGGCGAAACCACAGATCTTCCGCAGGAAGCCGGGCGAATTGTCCTCGGCGACGAACCGGGCGAGTGGAATGTCGAGGGCCAGGCAGGCCACGCCTAATCCTGCGAGCAGGGCCGCGCATGCCCACAGCTGCGAGATCGAGCGCAAGCGTGGGAGCGGAATCGAGGCATCGCGATAGGGATCGTTCGTCACAGCGAATCGGGCCTCCTGCCAGAAACGGTCACGCGCTTCGGCCGGTCCACCTCCGACACTGCGCGGGGCGAAGAATAGCAGAAACGCGCGGCTCGGTTAAATGCCGGTTTAGAACGCTGTCACGGCCCTGCGGCGCCAGGGGGAACTGCTGTTGGTGATGCGGCGGCTGGAACCCTACACTTTGGCCACAAACTGGGACCGCCCTCAATCCGCAACGTTGGAGCAAGGATGCTCTCGAACCTGCGACCGCAACTCGTGCTGGCAGCCGTGGCCAGCCTGGCCTTCTTCGTCAACCTGGGCGGGACCCATCTGTGGGACGTCGACGAAGCGATCTTCTCGCAGGCCGCCAAGGAGATGTACCAGCGCGGCGATGCCGTGACGCCGTACTTCAACGGGCAGGTGTTTCCCGACAAGCCGGGCATGATGTACTGGGCGATGATGCTCGGGTTCGAAATGTTCGGCATCAATGAACTCGCCGCGCGGTTCTTCTCGGCCGTGTTTGGCGTGGGCAGCGTGCTGGTAACGTACCGGATTGGACGGCTGATGTTTTCGCCGAGCGCGGCCTTCTGGGCCGGACTCATACTGGCGACAAGTTTGAACTTTACGCTGATCGCCCGGGCCGCGACACCGGATTCGTATCTGACGTTTTTCTCCAGCCTGGCGATGCTGGCGTTCGTCGCCGGCACGGCGAAGTCACGACCGATGTCGGGCGCAGCGAACGAACGCAATGTGCCGTGGGCGGGGCAAACTCGCTTTGAGCCAAGCTGGTTGAGCTGGTGCGGCGTATATGCCGTGATGGGATTGGGCGTGCTCACCAAGGGGCCCATTGGCGTTGTCCTGCCGACCGCTTCGATCGGACTGTTTCTGCTGGTCGTGCGTGCGAAGGAAGCAACTGCTGTTCGCGAGCCGGGTGTTCGCGGCGCGCTTCTTGCCGCCGGGAACTGGCTCGCGCGCGTGTTGAATCCAATTCACGTGCTGAAGACGATCTGGAGCATGCGGCCGCTGACTGCGGTGGCGATGGTGCTTGTGGTGGCCGGTCCCTGGTACACGATGGTTGGCCTGGCAACCGAGGGCGAGTGGCTGGTCGGGTTCTTTGGGGTGCACAACCTCGGCCGCTTCTCGCATGCGATGGACGATCACAGCGGACCGATTTTTTATTATCTGATTGCGATCGCGGTGGGATTCTTCCCGTGGTCGGTGTGGGCGTCGCCGACCTTTTTGCAAGTGCGCCGGCACTTTGCCGAGCGGCATCCCTGGCGGCCCGGCTATGTGCTGGTACTGTCATGGATGGCCGTCTGGGTGGGATTCTTTTCGATCGCCAGCACGAAGCTGCCCAGCTACATCATTCCGGCGTATCCGGCGATTGCGCTGCTGACTGGCGCTTTCGTGGCGAGTTGGATTCGCGAACCGGCTGCCCTGCCCCGGCTGCTGTATGGCCTGGCGTGGTCCGTGGTGCTGCTGGTTGGCGCGGGCTTGCTCGTGGGGCTGCCGATTGCCGCGCACTACTTGCTCGATCGGCAGTGGTATTTGGGCCTGATGGGTCTGATTCCGCTGATTGCCGGTGTGGCAGGTTGGGTCGCCAGTTCGCGCGGACAAACGGCGATCGCCTGTGGCACGATGGCTGCGGCGGGGCTGGCGATGTGGGTCGTGACGTTCGGCTTCCTGGCGCCGATTGTGGACGAGTATCAGGATGGGCCAGCGTTTGCGGCGACGATTGCCGCGAGTGGACCCGCAGACCGCGCAGCGGTGTGTTGCTTCCATCATTTTCGGCCGAGCTACGTGTATTACACGGATACGGTCGTCGAGAAGCTCGCTTCTCCGCAAGAAGTGGGCGAGTTCTTCGCTTCGCAGACTGCCGCGGCGTTCGTGATTACGAATGAGGGGCAGTTCGAAAAACTGCGCGGGGTGCTGCCGGCAGATGTGGCCGTGCTCGAGCGGCGGCGCCAAGTGGGCCAGGACGAGGATGTCCTGCTGCTGGGAAGGCCTGCCGTCCAGGCGGCGAAGCCGGGTGCTGCCGACTCGATGCGGTAGTCCTCGCTCGGCCGGTCCAGGGCATGGTATTGCCCTGGCTTTCAGGGGCATTGGAATTGCCACAGCTTACGCGCGCAAATGCTGCTGATTCTTGATATTGCGCGCTGGGTGTGATAGTCTCAAGCGAGCTAGCATTGCTCGCTCCCCGCTTCCACCCCGCCGAGTGTCACCCCCATGTTGAATGTGACCGGAAAGGGCCAGGCCCACACCTGCGACGGCATCACGCGTCGCGACTTCTTGCAGGTCGGCACGCTGGGAGCCATTGGGCTCTCGCTACCCGAGCTGATGGCCGCCAAGGCGCAGGGCGCCGTCGCCAAGGATCACGACCAACGCAGCGTGATCATGATCTTCAACCTGGGCGCTCCGAGTCAGCTCGACCTGTTCGACATGAAGCCGGACGCCTCGGAAGAGATCCGCGGCCCCTTCAAGCCTATCCATACGAACGTCTCGGGGATCGACATCTCGGAGATCCTGCCGCTGCACGCCAAGCATGCCGACAAGTTCTCGCTCGTGCGAAGCTGTTTCCACACCGCGGCGGCCGTCCACGACACTGGCCACCAGATGTTGCAGACAGGGCGGCTCTTTACCGGCGGAATCAACTCGCCGCATGTCGGCTGTGCCTTGGCATATTTGCGCGGACGCAGGAGCGACCTGCCCGCACACGTGATCCTGCCGGAGCCGATGGGGCCGACGGGCGGCAACCTGCCGCACGGCCAGGACGCGGGCTTCCTGGGCAAGGCCTTCGATCCGTTTGCGCTGATGGCCGATCCTTCGCAACCGAACTTCAAGGTGCCGGACCTGTTGCCACCCGAACAGATTGGCGAAGCGCGGCTCGAGCGGCGACGCAAGCTGCGAACGATCGTGGACGAGACCGTGTCGAACTTTGAAGCCAGCGACAACGCCAAGCTGCTGGATAGCAACTTCGAAGCGGCCTTCCGGATGATGACCAGCCCCGAGGCCCGGGCCGCGTTCGACCTTTCCCAGGAACCGGAGAAGGTCCGCGAGCGTTACGGCAAGAATCGCTTCGGCCAGTGCTGCCTGCTCTCGCGGCGGCTGATCGAGGCGGGCGTGCGGTTCGTCACCGTGAACACGTTCCTCACCGTGTTCAACGAGATCACGTGGGACATCCACGGTTCGAGCCCGTTCACGTCGATCGAGGGCATGAAGAACATTGTGGCTCCGATGTATGACCAGGCTTACTCGGCCCTGCTGGAAGATCTGTCGGAGCGTGGCATGCTGGAAAACACGCTGGTGTGCAACCTGGCCGAGTTTGGCCGCACGCCACGTGTGAACCCAGCCGGCGGTCGCGATCACTGGCCGCAGTGCTGGACCAGCTACTTTGCCGGCGGTGGTGTGCAAGGGGGCCGAGTCGTGGGGCGCAGCGATGCGATTGGTGGTGTGCCGGCCGAGCGCCCTGTCGACCCGGGCGAAGTGGTGGCCACGATTTATCACAGCCTGGGCTTGGACTTGGAAACGAAGCTGCCGGGTCCGCAGGGGCGGCCGTTTACGCTGGTGGACTCGGGTAAGCACGAGATCCACGAGTTGTTTTAGAAACACGAGTTTTCCCTCCCACACAGATGCGACCCCCGGGCAAAGCCGGGGGCTTGATCACCACGACGCTCCGACATGTCGGAGTCACTTCGCGGAGCAAAGTTAAATGATGCGCGTAGTGCGAATCGTGATTCTCAGCTCGACGATCGTCGCCGCCTGGCTTTCGTTGGCGCGGGCCAATGAAGAAACGCTGCGACTGTTGCCGGGCGACTTCACGCTCACGGGACCCAAAGCGCGGCAATCGCTGCTCGCGGAGAATTTCCGCGGCGACCAGGCGACCGGCCACGCGACCGAGGGCCTGACACTGGAATCCAGCGATCCGGCGGTTGTGAGGATCGAGAACGGCGTGGCGATTCCTGCGGCAGACGGAACCGCGACGCTTACGGCCAAGGTGGGCGATCGCAGCGCGAGCGTTAAGGTGATGGTCGCCGACTTTGCGAAAGACTTCACCTGGAGCTTCCGCAATCACGTCGAATCGGTCTTCTCGAAGGCCAGTTGCAATGGCGGCGCTTGCCATGGCGCGCTGGCCGGCAAGAAGGGCTTTAAGCTTTCGCTCGGCGCGTTCGATCCGCAGGCGGATTATTTCTACGTGACGCGTCAGGCGCGGGCTCGACGCGTCGTGCTGAGCGATCCGGGGCGCAGCCTGCTACTGGAAAAGCCGACCGGCGCAGTGCCGCACAAGGGCGGCATTCGCTTTGCCGTCGATTCGCCCGAGTATCAAGTGATTGCCGAGTGGATTGCCGCGGGAGCGCCCGGTCCGCAGGACAGCGATGCCCGGCTCACGAAGCTGGAGATGCTACCTGAGGCGGCGGTGCTCGCGGCCGACAGCAAGCAGCCATTGATCGTGCGGGCGCACTTCAGCGACGGTCACACCGAGGACGTCACGCGCTGGGCCAAGTTCACCAGCACCGACGAATCGGTTGCATCCGTGGACGATGGGGGGCTGGTAACAGTCAGCGGTCAGGGCGAGGCCGCGATCAAGGCCTGGTACTTGAGCTGGAACGTGATCGGCACCGTCAGCGTCCCTTACCAGCAGGAAGTCGACCCGTCGCTCTTCGCCAGCGCCCCGCGTGTGAACTTCATCGACGAACTTGCGCTCGAGAAGCTCGCGGGCCTGAATCTACCCCCTTCGCCGCCGGCCACAGATGCCGAGTTCTTGCGAAGGGTGTACCTCGATACGATTGGCACGCTGCCGACCGCGGACGAGGCCAAGGCCTACCTGGCGGAAGCTTCTCCCGACAAACGCGCGCGGCTGATCGATGACTTGTTGGCTCGGCCGGAGTTCGTCGATTACTGGGCGTATAAGTGGAGCGACCTCTTGCTGGTGAACAGCGAGAAGCTGGCGCCGCCGGCCATGTGGTCGTACTACCGCTGGATTCGCAACCAGGTGGCGGCGAACACGCCGTGGAACGAGTTTGCCCGGCAGATTGTCACGGCGACCGGCAGTACGCTGGAGAATGGCGCCGCGAACTTTTTCGTGCTGCATCAGGATCCGCCCGACCTGGCCGAGACGACGTCCGTTGCGTTCCTGGGGATGTCGATCAACTGCGCGAAGTGCCACAACCACCCGCTCGAGAAGTGGACCAACGACCAATACTATGGCATGGCCAGCTTGTTCGCCCGGGTGCGATCGAAAGAGGCCAACGGGACCGGCAACCGGGTGGTCTATCCGGTCACCAGTGGTGAGTGGATGCAGCCCCGGACCGGCAAGCCGCAACCGCCCACGCCGCTGGATGGCGAGTCGGTCGCCTTCGACGCCGAGGCCGATCGCCGGGCGCATCTGGCCAAGTGGCTTACCTCGCCCGAGAACCCCTACTTCACGCGGGCGATTACAAATCGTGTATGGGCCAACTTCTTCGGCGTGGGGCTGGTTGAAAGCGTCGACGACTTGCGACTCACGAATCCGCCGAGCAATGAGAAGCTGCTGGCGGCGGCGGCCGATTATCTCGTCGAGCAGAAGTACGATCTCAAGTCGCTGATGCGAGCGATCCTCCAGTCGAACACCTATGCCCGGAGCAGTCAGCCGCTGCCCGGAAACATGGCCGATACGCGGTTCTACTCACGGTACTATCCGCGGCGAATGATGGCCGAAGTGCTGCTCGACGCGCTCTCGCAAGCGACTGGCTCGGAGACGAAGTTCAGCGGATACGCCCCGGGCACCAGGGCGATCGAACTGCCTGACGTCAACGTGGCCTCGTACTTCCTGCAGTCGTTCGGCCGGCCCGAGCGCGAGTTGACGTGCGAATGCGAGCGGACAGCCGAGCCGAGCATGGTGCAGGTTCTGCACCTGTCGAACGGTGACACGCTGAATCAGAAGCTGGAGGCGAAGGACAACGGCCTGTCGAAGCTGCTCGACGCGAATCGCTCGGACGCCGAGATCATCGACGAAGCTTACCTGGCGGCTCTGGCACGCTATCCCACGGAAGTCGAGAAGTCGCGGCTGGTGGCGGCGCTTGCCGAAGTGGGGGCGGATCGGCGGCTGCTGATTGAGGATCTGTACTGGAGCGTGCTCAGCAGCAAAGAGTTCTTGTTCAACCACTAAGCTTTGCCAGCCGGTGTTCGAATGTCGAAAGCTCGGGCGGAGAATCTGATGAAGCGGTTACTCTTGAGCATAGCCTGTTTGTGCCTGTTCGCCAGCGCGGCGAGCGCTGTGGAGGCTCCGGCTGCGCAAGTTGACTACTCGACGCATGCGGCGCCGCTGCTTGCGAAATACTGCGCAGGCTGCCACAACGAGACCGAGCGCGAAGGCGAACTCGTGCTCCAGACGTTTGAGCACATCGTTGGCGAGGCGCCCAGCGGGCCGCTACTGGTACCCGGCAAGTCGGCCGAGAGCCGATTGATCAAGGTGCTTACCGGGCAGGAAGAGCCGGCGATGCCGCCGGACGATAACCCGCGTCCCAGCCCGGAAGAGATTGCGAAGCTGGCCGCCTGGATTGACGCGGGCGCCAAGAAGCCGAGCGGCGAAGCGCCGGACCCGACCGTGATCAACGTGCCGAAGATCGCGCCCCGCGGTGAAGTGAACGAAGCGCTTTCGGCGTTGGCCTACTCGCCTGACGGTAAGCTGCTGGCGGCGGCGCGGTTTAACTCCGTTGAATTGATCTCGCTGCCGGAGCGCAAGGTTGTCAAGTCGCTGGGTCCGCATCGCGGGCGGATCAACAGCGTGCGCTATTCAGCCGATGGAACGCTTGTGGTCGTTGGTGCGGGCGAACCGGGCGTCGTTGGCGAGGCACGCATCTGGCGAGTTGCCGATGACGAACCGGTCGCAACGTTCGCGGGACATGCAGACAGCGTGTACGCCGCTGCGCTCAGTCCCGACGGCAAGCTGCTGGCAACAGGTAGCTACGACCAGCACATCAAGCTGTGGGACGCAGCCTCGGGCAAAGAGCTGCGGACGCTCACCGGGCACAACGACGCGGTGTTCGATCTGGCGTTTCGCCCGGACGGCAAGATTCTGGCCAGTGCGAGCGGTGATCGGACGGTGAAGCTATGGGACGTGGCCAGTGGAGAGCGGCTCGACACGCTGGGCCAACCGACCAAAGAGCAGTATTGCGTGGCATTCAGCCCGGACGGGAAGCGGGTGGCGGCCGGTGGCGCCGACAATCGAATTCGCGTCTGGCAGGTGAGCGACGAGGCCAAGGAAAACACGAATCCGATGCTCTATGCGCGGTTCGCCCACGAAGGGCCGGTCGTGAACGTGGTGTATTCGACGGATGGCTCGACGCTGGTCTCGGCCGGCGAGGACCGGACGGTAAAGATCTGGGATGCCGTGGCGCTGAACGAGCGGCTGCTGCTGGAGAAGCAGAGCGACTGGGCGCCGGCGCTGGCCGTGGCGCCGGATGCGAAGTCGATTGCCGTGGGACGGCTTGACGGCAGCCTGGCGTTCTATGACGCACAGAGCGGCGATCTGATTCCGCCTCCCCCGCCACCGAAGCCGGAACTGGCGGCGCTGCCGGTTCGCGGCGTGCAAAAGGGAGTTGTCACGCGTGTTTCACTCAGCGGAAAGCATCTGGTGGATGCAACGGCGGTGAAGGCCAGTCATGATGGAATTCAAGTGACGATCATCGGAGATCGGGCTGACGAGGCCTTGCAGGTGGACGTTCAACCGGCGGCCAATGTGCCGCGCGGGAAGTACGAGTTGTGGGTCGTCTCACCGGCCGGTGAGAGTGACCGGCGGCCTCTGTACGTGGATGAACTCCAGCAGCTTGCCGAAAGCGAGCCGAACGACGCGCTCGGCGAGGCCGACGTCACACCGCTTGAGGCAGGCGTGTGGGGCGTGCTTGCAGCGCAAGGGGATGTCGACCGCTTTAAGTTCAGCGCGAAGGCAGGCCAGAGCCTGGTCTTTGAGATCGCGGCGGCGTCGATCGGCTCCAAGGCTAACGTCGTGCTGACCGTGGCCGACGCCACGGGACGGGTGCTGGCGGATAACAACGATTTCGGCGGAACGAGCGATCCGCTGCTCGCGTTCCAGCCGCCAGTTGACGGCGAGTACATCGTCACGGTGAGCGACCTGATGCGCGAAGGAGGCGGCGCGCACTCGTATCGCTTGTCGCTCGGTGAACTTGCCGTGCCGACGGCCGTGTTCCCGCTCAGTGTGCCCGCAGACAATGAGAGCGAGGTCCTGGTCAGCGGTTACAACCTGCCGGCAGACTTGAAGGTAACGATTCCCGCGAGTCAGGCGGGCGAAGTCGAGGTGCCTCTGGATAGACAGCAGTTTCGTATTCGCCAGCCGCTGAAAGTACTGGTGGGAACGCTCACCGAATCGCTGGAAGTGGAGCCGAACGATGTACCCGAGTCGGCCACCGTGCTCGCCGTTCCAGGTACGGTGAATGGCCGCAGCTTGTCGGCAGTCGGCGCGGGAGACGACGACTACTTCCGCTTCAAGAGCAAGGCGGGCGAAACCTGGATCGTCGAGACTGACGCTCAGCGGCGCGGCGCGCCGACCGACACGGTGATCGAAGTGCTCGATGCGGAGGGTAAGCCGATCGAGCGGGTGCTGCTGCAAGCGGTACGCGATTCGAACGTCACGTTCCGAGGAATCGACAGCGTCACGCGCGATTGCCGGTTGGTGAATTGGGAGGAGATGCAGCTCAATCAGTATCTCTATATCAACGGCGAGGTGGTGCGGCTGTTCCGCGCACCGCGCGGGCCGGACTCCGGCTTCTTGTTCTATGAGGGAGACGGCGGCAAGCGGTTGCTGTACTACGACACCAGTCCGACGGTCCACGCCGTGGAGACGCCGGCGTTCATCGTTGAAGCGCATCCGCCGGGAACGAAGTTAATCTCGACGGGCCTGCCGGTGTTCCCCGTTTACTACACGAACGACGACTGTGCGCAGCGAAGGATCGGTAGCGACTCGCGTCTGACGTTCACCGCCCCGGGCGATGGCGAGTACCTGGTGCGGGTACGTGATTCGCGCGGCGCGAGCGGCGAAGAATACGGCTATCGACTCACGGTGCGACAACCTGCCCCCGGGTTCAATGTGAATGTTGGCGGCGGCGATAAGCCGGCAGCGGGTAGCGGCGATGAGTTCTCGGTGTCGGTCGAGCGGATCGACGGATTCGATGACGCGGTGACGGTTGAGATTTCAAACTTGCCGGAAGGCTTTACGGTCTCTTCGCCCGTGGTGATCCAGCCGGGGCACCGCGAAGCGCAGGGTGTGTTGTTCGCCGCGGCGGATGCGAAACAGCCGGCGGACGAACAGCTCAAGCAGATCAAGGTGCAGGCCAAGGCGATGATCGGTGACTCCGAGGTCGTTCAGGATGTGAAGGCCTTTGGTGGACTTAAACTGGCGGAAAAGCCGAAGCTGCTGGTGCGGCTGGAACCGGTGGAATTGACGATTGCGCCGGGTTCGACCGTGACGGCCACGATCAAGGTGGAGCGACACGGCTATGACGACCTGATCAAGTTCGAGGTGCAAAACCTGCCGCACGGGATCATCGTGGACAACATCGGGTTGAGCGGAGTGATGATGCCCAAGGGCGAGAACGAGCGACGGATCTTCTTGACCGCCGAGGCCTGGGTGCCCGAAACCGATCGGTTGTGCTTTGCGGTGGAACAGCAGGCGGGTGGACAATGTTCCGCGCCGGTGATGGTGCACGTCTGGAAGCCGAGCACGCTGGCGGAAGCGAAGTGAACCAAACGCCCGCATGAACAGCACCGCGCTCAAACTTGCCTTGTTCGTCGGCCTGCACCTGTTGTATGGCGGACTCGTGGTCTCGCTGTATAACGACCACACTTCGCGCTACGTACTGCTTTGGCTGTTGCCTCCGCTGGTCGCTTTTGGCCTGGGAGTGTGGATTCTGTATCACACGTTTCCCGCCGAATGGGACTGGGCAGCACGCTGGAGCGCCAGCGTGGGAACGGCAATTCTCTGTGCGGGCGTGACCTTCAACGTGGCGATTGCTCTGGCCGGATTTGTCCACGGCGCGTGATTGAGCCGAAGGGTAACCGGCAATTGCGTCGTACCTCCAGCGGCGTCGCTTGACAGTTCCTCTCCACGGGCTGCATATTGATTGCTGCTTTAGACTTGCGGCAGTAGACTCTTTCGACCGTGGCCCTGGCGGGGAAGTAAGCGTGAATGACTTCGAGTTTCAGACGGCCACCACGGTGGACGAAGCGGTGAGCCTGCTGGCGGCCAAGGGGGATCGTGCCCGGGTGCTCACCGGTGGCACCGACCTGATCGTGCAGTTGCGCGAGAATCTGCGCGAAGCCGACCTGGTCGTCGACGTGAAGAAGATTCCCGAACTCATCCAGTACAGTCTCACGGAGAAGGGGCTGCGGCTGGGAGCCGGCGTGCCGTGCTATCGAATCTACGGTGACGAGGCGATTCGCAAGGCTTACCCGGGCCTGGTGGATTCCGCGCGGATTATCGGGGGCTGGCAGATTCAGAGCCGAGCCAGCATCGGCGGGAACCTTTGTAACTCGTCGCCCGCGGCCGATTCGATTCCGACGCTGATTGCGTACAACGTGATTTGTCATATCGCCGGCCCCGAGGGGCGGCGCACTGTGCCGGTGGCCGAGTTTTGCACGGCGCCGGGGCGGAACGTGCTCAAACGGGGCGAACTGCTGACGGAGCTCGAGTTTCCCGCCGCGGCCAGGCACAGCGGGGGAGCCTACCTGAGATTCATTCCGCGGAATGAAATGGACATCGCGGTGGTAGGCGCCGGGGCGTGGGTGCAGCTCGACGCCAAGGGTGAAACGATCGAGCGAGCCCGGCTGGCGCTGGCGGCCGTGGCGCCGACGCCGCTGTTTCTGGCGGATGCTTCGGCCGCGCTGGCGGGCAAGCCTGCGACGGAGGCAACATTCAAAGAGGCTGCCGCTGCTGCGAGCGCGATCGCCAGACCGATCAACGACAAACGCGGCACACTCGAGTATCGCAAACATCTGGCGGGCGTGCTCATCGAGCGATCCCTGGTCGGCGCGGTGCGACGAGCCCGCGGTGAGAAATGGGATCCGCACGTGTAACCCGTTGCCTTCATCCTTGGTAGCACATTCTCGAGCGTCAGCTCAAAGCCAAAAGGGTTCAATTCGTGGTTCGAAAAACACACGTCGCGACGACGATTAACGGCGAGCCGGTCGAGTTTCTGTGTGAAGCCCGGCAGAGCCTGCTGGAAGTGCTGCGCGAAACGCTTGGCCTGACCGGTTCGAAGGAAGGCTGCAACAACGGCAACTGCGGCGCGTGCACCGTGCTGCTCGACGGCCAGCCGGTGGATAGCTGCCTGGTGCTCGCGGTCGAGGTGGAAGGCGCCCAGATCACGACGATCGAGGGGCTCTCTAAAGATTCGCGTCTGCATCCGATCCAGCAATGCTTCCTGGAAGACGCGGCCCTGCAATGCGGCATCTGCACGCCGGGCTTCATCATGTCGGCCAAGGCCCTGCTCGATCGCGACCCCAATCCCAGCGAGCACGCGATTCGCTTTCAACTGGCGGGGAACCTCTGCCGCTGCACGGGTTACGACAAGATCATCCGGGCGGTGCAGGATTCGGCGAAAAGGATGGCGGGGCAGAACAAGTAAGAGGCAGTACCAGCGGCGGTTCACCAAGAACAACGGGGTAAGCGGCGATGACACCCAAGTCAGAGCGGAAAAAGTACAAAGTTATCGGCACTCGGCCAATCCGGCACGACGGAGCCGACAAGGTGACCGGCCGCGCGGTCTATGGGGCCGACCTGAGGCTGGCGGGGATCGTGCACGGCAAAATCCTGCGCAGTCCGCATGCTCATGCCAAGGTGAAGTCGATCGACACTTCCGCGGCCGAGAAGCACCCCGGAGTGCTGGCCGTGGTGACGCGGGCGGATATGCCGAATCTGAAGAACAAAATCGCCGACCTGGGCGAAGGCTCGGTAAACCTTGCGCACCTGGGCGCGAACGTGCTTGCGCACGACAAGGTTCTGTACAAGGGGCACGCCGTGGCAGCCTTGGCCGCGGTCAATCCACACGTGGCCGAAGAAGCCCTGAAGCTGATCAAAGTCGACTACGAAGTGCTGCCGTCGGTCACCTGGGTGATGGACGCGATGCAGGACGACGCGCCGCTGTTGCACAACGACGTGTTCACCAAGAGCATGGGTAAGAGGGCGTCCAAGCCCAGCAATGTGCCGACGCACATCCACTTCGAGAAAGGCAACATCGAAGAAGGTTTTCAAGCGGCGGACGTGATTGTTGAGCGCGAATTCAAGACCGCCAGCGTGCACCAGGGGTACATCGAGCCGCACGTTTCAACGGCCCTCTGGAATCAGGACGGGCACGTCACTGTTTGGACTTCCACGCAGGGCGCGTTCACTGCACGCGCCCAAACGGCCGAGCTTTTGCAGATTCCGGTTTCGCAGGTAACGGTCGTGCCTTGTGAGATCGGCGGCGGATTTGGCGGCAAGATCGCCGTGTATCTGGAGCCGGTCGCGGCCCTGCTCAGCCGCAAATGCGGCCGCCCAGTGAAGATGGTCATGACTCGCGAAGACGTGTTCGAAGGAACCGGTCCCACGCCAGGTTCATTCATGCGGGTCAAGCTGGGCGCGACGAAGGACGGCAAGCTGGTGGCCGGCGAAGCCTGGCTGGCTTACGACGCCGGTGCCTTTCCCGGTGGCGTGATTGGTCCTGGCGCAATGTGCGTATTCAGTTGTTATGAGCTGCCGCATGCGAAGGTCGACGGTTATGACGTGCTCGACAACAAGCCCAAGACTCAGGCGTACCGAGCGCCGGGCGCGACCCAGGCGGCATTTGCTTGCGAGACGGTGATCGACGAGCTGGCCGAGAAGCTCAAAATCGATCCGCTCGAGTTCCGGCTGAAGAACGCAGCCAAAGAAGGGACCCGGCGCGTCGACGGCCCGGTTTATCCGCGCGTGGGACTGGTCGAAACGCTCGAAGCTGCGAAAAACAGCCCGCACTGGAAGAGCAAGCTGGAAGGCAAGCACCGCGGCCGCGGGATCGCCAGCGGATACTGGTTCAACATCGGCCTTAAGAGCAGTGTCGCGGCGAACGTGAACAACGACGGCACGGTCAGCCTGATCGAAGGCTCGACCGACATCGGCGGCACGCGCACGAGCATCGCCATGCAATTTGCCGAGACGCTGGGCATCACGGCCGAAGCCGTGCACCCGCGGGTTGGCGATACCGACAGCGTGGGCTACACCGACGTGACCGGCGGAAGCCGCACGACGTTTGCCACGGGGCTGGCGGCGCATGAGGTGGCACTCGACATCCAGCGGCAGATGCGCGAGCGGGCGGCGATTCTGTGGGAATGCGAGGCGTCGCAGGTGCAAGTCGAGGACGGCGCCTATTGCCACAAGGACAAGAAGCTCACGTTCGCCGAACTGGCCGGACAGCTTGGCCACACGGGCGGTCCGGTAGTGGGCCGCGCGACCGTGAGTCCCGAAGGAGCTTCCAACGGTTTCGGCACGCACCTGGTCGACGTCGAAGTGGATCCCGACACGGCGAAAGTTACGATCCTCCGCTACACGGCGATTCAAGATGCCGGCCGGGCGATTCACCCCAGCTATGTCGAAGGGCAGATGCAAGGCGGCGCGGTACAGGGCATCGGCTGGGCTCTGAACGAGGAGTACGTCTACAGCGACCAGGGGCGGATGGAAAACGCCAGTTACCTCGACTATCGGATGCCGACGGCGCTGGACGTGCCGGCGATCGAAACGATCATCGTCGAAGTCCCCAATCCCGCGCATCCGTATGGCGTCCGCGGAGTGGGCGAAACGCCGATCGTCGCTCCGCCGGCCGCGATTGCCAACGCGATTTATGCCGCCACCGGCGTGCGGATGACCGAGTTGCCGATGTCGCCGCCGCGGTTATGGGCGGCGATGAGCACCGGCAAAAAGAGCTAGCGCGGTGAGCCGATGGCCATGGTCTACATTCCCAGCCAATGGCGCGACTTGACCGGCGCGGTCGATCGGCTGGAACTCCCGGGACGCAACCTGCGTGAGATCTCGCGGGCGCTCGAAGCGCGCTTTCCAGGTATTGCCGAGCGCCTGGTCGAAGGTGATGCGATTGCCGCGGGGCTGGCAGCTTCGATTGATGGCGCAATCGCATCGCGGGGCATGTATTCGCCGGTCGGACCGACGAGCGAGGTTCATTTTTTGCCGGCGATTGGCGGCGGCTAGATTATTCCTGCGGCGGTTCGAATCCAGCCTGCTGCGCTTCACCGCGTGCGGCGCCTTGCTCGGCAGACGCGGCGATTTCCTCGGGATCGGGACCGGCCGCCCGGGCAGCCAGTGCGGACGCAACGGCCGATTGCAGCGCCGGACCAAAGGTCTTCAGCAGCGACGCGCCCACGGATTGAAGCATGCTGCCGTGGCGAGGCCGCGTTTCCTCTTCGGAAGCGATTTGTTTGATCCGTTCGGCGATCTGTTCGTCGGCGAGGAGGCGTTCCAGGAGAGCGGGTTCGGTATCCTCTGAAGTACGACGCTTCGGCAGGATCGCCGTGGCCACCAGGAATCCGGCCGCGGCCGAGGCCCCGACGGTAGCCCAAGGATACCGCTCCGTCCAGGCGCGAATGTCCGCGCCATCCTTGAGCGTCTCGCGCATCCGGCCGAGCGTGTCTTCGATTGCCTGCCGCGCGGCGGTCGCTTCGTCAGCGAGGAACTGCGCTTCGGACCTTGAATTTTCAGACTTGCCGCCGGCTGCGCGCGCGCTCGTCGTGTCCGTAGCGTGCTCGCTGGGCCTGGTGTCGACGTTCATATTTCTGCACCGTTTGCTTGCGAAAGCGGGATTGTAGCCATGTGAGGGCGACCAGCATGCCGATTGCGAGCAGCAGGAGCAGCCCACCACCGGTGATGAGGTAGCCCGCCCAGGGGAGGTCGCCGAGCGCCTCACCGATCAGTTGGGCGAGACCGAGGAGTGCGAAGACAGTCGCCGTGACCACGATCGAGACGGCAATCGCCGCGGCTACCGCGCCGATGACCATCCATAACGCGGCGCGCCGCACGGAGGAAGTCAGTGCATCCTTCTTGGCCGACGCGTAGAGTCGGGCATGGTCGCTCAACTCTTCGAGTTGCGACTGGAGCCGACGAAAGGCCTCGGGACCTTTGGCGGTTCCATTCTCATGCTCAGGATCATCGCTGCCGAATGCGCTGTACGCGGCATCGCCAAAGTTCGTCCTGTCAAAGCGACCTGCGGGCATCATTCGCCTCCGGGCGGAGTCTGCACGGCGCATCTTACCTGTGCGCCTGTGAAAAGTCCGGCTTCGAATTTCTTGCAATTAGCGACGAAAGAAGAATCCCAGCAGCATACCCGCTCCCGCCGCGATCAGCACGGATTTGAGCGGGTTGCGGGTGATTCGACCTTCGATGTCGCCCTGGAAATCTGTAACGTACTGTCGGGCGGATTCGCCCAGGTCCTGCACACGCTGCTGGGCTTTCTCGCCGAGTGCTTGGGCCTCGAGTTGCAACTCATGGACGGCGTTCCGCGTATGACTGCCGATCTGGTTGCCAACACGATTCTTGTGGTTCGGCATGGCGAGAGATCCTCAAAAGTTCGGTTTTAGCTACGCTTGGCAGCCAGAAGGTCAGGATGGTCGCCCCGTGAGCGCGGCAAAAGACCGGCTTCGTTGGACCTGTGGAAGGTTAGCATGCCTGCCCCTGGCGATTGCCGGGGGTCCCCTAGTCGCCGCCGGTCGAGGTATCAGCTTGCAAAACCCGCGCCGAATGCGGCAATCGCGACACTGATGACGCCTGATTCGCCCGAGTCTGACGGTACTGCGGTCTGGGCCGGCGCGGGGTGGGAGAGTTCGGGAATCTTCGCGGCTGGGCGCTTGAGGAGTGGGGCTTTGGTCTAGTAAGTTTGGATCAACCTCAGGAATTGCATCGAAACTTCGCTAGCGCTCTCCCCCCCTGTTTTGAACCGCATCCGCCTCTTAATCCTGTTGCTCGGCCCGCTGCCGATCGTCGGCTCTTCGTGGGCCGTCTCGGCGTGGTTCAAATCGGAACCTCGGGCGGTCGTGATGCGCAACAGCTTGCTTCCCGGACAGATTGGCGAGTGGGCACTGCAGAGCGCGACGACCTCGGCGCCGCTCGATCCGAGCGGACTCCTGGAGCGAGAGTGCCAGCGACGGGCGGATCAGTGGTCGGCGCAACTGGGAGCCGACTGTTCGGTACTGGTGCGCGCGCCGTTCGTTTTGGCCGGTGACTTTGCAGAAGCGGAACTCGAGGAACTGCACCAGCAGACGATTCAGCCGGCGATGCAGGCGATGCACCGCTCGTACTTCGACATCGAGCCGAGCGAACCGGTGAGCGTACTGGTATTTCGCGGTGAGTCGAGCTACGAACAGAACTGCGAACACCTGTTCGGCGAGCGCGGAATTTCGATCTACGGCTACTACAAGCCAAAGCAGCGGACACTCGTGCTCAATCTGGGCACAGGCAAGGGAACGCTACTGCACGAGTTGACGCACGCGCTGGCCGACTTCGATTTCCAGGAGATGCCGGAGTGGCTCAACGAAGGGTTGGCCAGCCTGCACGAGCAATCGCGGTTTCGCGACTCGGGGGACGGCCCCTGGATCGAGGGCCTCGTGAACTGGCGGCTCAAGGGGCTGCAGGAAGTCGCCGCAGCGGAGCAACTCGGTTCGCTGCGAGAACTGGTTGAGAACCCGCAGTTCCGCGGTCATGGCGAGGGCACGAATTACGCCCAGGCTCGCTACTTCTGCCTGTACATGCAGGAGCAAGGCGTGCTGGAAGCTTTCTATCGGGCGTTTCGCGATCGATACACGGACGATCCTCGCGGCATGCGGGCACTGGCCGAGGCGTTTCCTGCCACGGACCTCGACGCACTGAACCACCAATTTACGCAGTGGATGCTGGAGCTGCAGGCGACTGAGTAGGCCGACGGCACGCCAGCTTCTGCCACGGCTCAGTTGCCGTCTTTGGTCGCCGTGGTTTCGGTCCAGCTCGGCGGGTCGCTGGCCGGGAACGACTCGTCCGAGGCTTCGTTTACGGGGTCGTCGAAGTCGCGGGTGTCGGCGGGCGCTTTGGCGGGGTCAGGCGTCGGCGTCTGCGACTGGGATGCCGGCTTAGGTGGCTGGCTTTTCTTGCTGGTCATGGTTCCAACTCCCTTCGCGTGATGGATTCGCGGACTCGCTTCGAATGGCACCGAGGGGAATCGTAGGAGGTCGACCCAACCGGGGCAAACTTTTCGAGGCCGGGCTGCTATACTTCGCTCGCTCGAAGGTGACTCGCTGCCAGGACTTTCGGATCGAGGGCGTGCCGTTGCTCGGGGACTATTTGTTGTTGTGCGGAGCGGCGCTCCTGGCCGGTGCGGTCAACGCCGTGGCCGGTGGTGGAACGCTGCTCACCTTTCCGGCGCTCTACGCCGCGCTGGGAGCGACGAGCGAGGTCGCCGTCGTGGCCAATGCCACCAGCACCGTGGCGCTCGTGCCGGGAGCCATCGCAGCGCTATTCGGCTATCGCGAAGAGATCGTCCACCAACGCCGCTGGGCTCTAATCCTGCTTGGGCCGAGCCTGGCCGGCGGACTGCTCGGCTCGCTGCTTTTGGTGTGGCTGCCAAGCAAGACATTTGCGACGTTGGTGCCGTGGTTGATTCTGACCGCGGCGCTGCTGTTTGCCCTGCAGCCAACAATCTCACGGTGGGTGGGAATCGGCACGGCACACGTCGGCGGGGCAGACCCGAAGCAGCGGCACTCCCCTGCCCTGTTCGCAGGTATGCTCGGCTTTCAGTTTCTGGTGGCGGTGTACGGCGGATACTTTGGCGCGGGGATCGGAATCTTGATGCTCAGCGCGCTCGCGCTGATGGGGCTCGAAGACATCCACCAGATGAACGCCGTAAAGACCCTGCTGAATTTGGTGATCAACGGGACGAGTGTGGTGGTGTTCGTGGCCAGCGGCCTGGTTGAGTGGCGCTTCGCGATCGCGATGGCGGCCAGTTCCATCGCCGGCGGCTACCTGGCGGCGCGAACCGTGCGGCAGGTAAACAAGCGACTGGTTCGGCTGGTGATCGTGGGGATCGGCTTTGCACTGGCGGGCTACTATTTCTATCGCGAACGGTTGGCGTAAGCGCGAAACTCAGCGCCGAGCGGTTAGACAGCGAATCGCTCGAGCAGTCCTTTGGCGATGATCAGCCGTTGCAGTTCGTTGGTTCCACCGCCGATGATCAGCAGCGGCGCGTCGCGATAGTAGCGCTCGACGTTGAGGTCTTTGGCGTAGCCGGCGCCGCCGTGGATGCGCAGGGCTTCGAGCACGACCTCTTGCGCGGTTTCGGTGGCGAAGAGCTTGGCCATCCCCGCTTCCAGATCGCAGCGCTCGCCGCGGTCTTTCTTTTCGGCGGCAGACCGCACCAGCAGCCGCGCCGCCTCGATTCTGGTGGCCATATCGGCCAGTTTGTTCTGGATCGTCTGGTGCTGACAGATCGGCTTGCCAAAGGTGTGCCGCTCCTGGGAATAGCGAATTGCGTCTTCAAAAGCTGCGCGGGCGAGCCCCACCCCGCGGGCCGCAACGTTCAGTCGCTCGCTTTCGAGTCCAGCCATGATCTGTTTGAAGCCACGGCCCCCGACGCCGCCGATCAGGTTGGCCTCGGGGACGAAGAAATCGTCGAAGTGGAGCTCGCAGGTTTCGACGCCACGGTAGCCGAGCTTGTCGATCTCGCGGCCGACGGTGAAGCCGGGGGCGCCCTTCTCGATGATGAACGCAGAGATGCCGGTATGCGGCGGGTCTGCCTGTGGGTCGGTTTTGGCGGCGAGCACAAAGGTGTTGCCGTGCCGACCGTTGGTGATCCACATCTTTGAGCCGCGGATCAGGTAGCCACCGTCGGTGCGCGCGGCCGTGGTGCGGATGCGCTGGACGTCGGTGCCGGCGTCTGATTCCGAAAGCGCCAGTCCCCCGCGACGGACTCCACTGGCCAGGTCGGGCAGATACTTTTGCCGCTGCGGCTCGGTTCCGAAGCGGTGGATGATGTCGCAGATCACCGAGTGCGTGCCCAGCGGTCCGACAAGGCTCATCCAGCCGCGCGCGAGTTCCTCAATAACGAGTGCGAAGGTGATCGTATCAAGGCCGAGCCCGTCGTATTTCGTCGGCACATTGCAACCGAACAAGCCGAGGTCGCGCATCTGATCGACAAGCGCATGCGGGTATTCATCGGCGTGTTCGAGCCTGGCCGCAACGGGCAGCACCTCGCGTTCGACGAACTGCCGGATACCGCGCACGATCTCTCGCTGCATCTGATCATTGACGTTCATGCGCGACCCCCCGTGTGACTAGACGTTCGAAGCCCTCACGAAATCGAAACGATATCCTAATGCAAAATCGGGTTGAAGGACTGCACAGAGGGCCGTACTGTGCTTGCTTTCACACAAATCTAATCGACGGGGAGCCGGCCGGTGAGTCAAGCACGCACGGTGGGTTGGGCAATGGCACTTTTAGCGATTGCCCTTTCGGGGACGGCCGCCGCGTCAGTTATTGTTGGAGCGCCGGTGCAGATCGGCACAACCACCTCACCGCTGTTGGTCGAGACTTCCGGTCTGGCGGGGAGCAGAGCCTTTCCCGGCGTGCTCTGGATGCACGGGGACTCGGGAGACAGCCCGCGGTTTAGCGCCGTGGCTTCCAACGGATCCGTGCTGGGCCAGTTCTTTCTCGATGGCGCCACGAATCGCGACTGGGAGGATATGGCAATCGGTCCCAAGCCGGGTGGCGGAAGCTATTTGTACTTCGGCGACATCGGCGACAATAACCGAGTTCGATCCAGCTTGCAGATCTATCGCACAACGGAACCCACTTCGCTCAGTGGCGCCGTAATTCCAGCATCCGGTTACGACGTATTCAACTTGAAGTACCCCGGATTTCCGAACAACGCGGAGTCCTTGATGGTCGACCCACTGAGCGGCGACGTGCTGGTGGTTACGCGTTTTCCCAATGGGCAAGTTTATCGGGCTGACTCCAGCCTGTTCGATACGCCGGGCGGAACGACAGTGATGGACTTCATGGGGACGATTCCCGTGCCCGATGCCAGGGCGGCGGATATTTCGCCGGATGGACGGTTTATCATCGTTCGCAACAAGACGACGACGGCGATGCTTTGGGAACGGTCGCCGGACGAGACTGTGTGGGACGCGCTGCAGGGGACGCCGCTGCCGGTCACGCTGGCAGTTGAGCCCCAAGGGGAAGCGATTGGTTGGGCCGCCGATGGCTCGGGGTTCTATACCGTGAGTGAATGGGATGACGAAGGTCCTCGCCCGATCTACTTCTACACGTTCAGCGTGCCGGAGCCGGGAACGATGTCCCTGGCGGTGTGCGGGGTGGGAGGGCTGATGACGCTGCTAAACCGCAAGCGGACGCAGCGCCGGCGCCAGCTCTCGCACGTGTAGCAAATAGAGAGAACGGCTAGTTCCAGTACCAGCCGCTCGCCGGGGCGGCCGCACGGTCGCGAATGGCCGCCAACTCGGCACCGGTTTCAAACGTCGCCAGCGGAGCGAACGGGTTGATCAGCACGCCGCCCGAGACGCTGAGGACCCAGGCGCCTTTGTGGCGCAGGGCGCTGGCCTGCGAATCGACCTGCTGCGGGGCGTGGTAGGCCTCGACTGGGACTTCGTCGCTCACGAGCAGCGACATGTTCCAGCCCGACTTTTCGGCCAGGTTTTCTTTGGCGATCAAGGCCGCGAGGACGGCCATGTCGATACAGTTGCGAAGCTGGCCAAAGATGGCGTCCTGCTGCGACAGTTCCTGGTAGTTGGCGGTCATCAAGTCCGACCACTTGCGGGCGAGCGTGTCGTGCTTGCCCGAGGCTTGGCGCTGGCCATTGGCATCGAGGAACTGATCCTCGGTCATGGCCTTGACGCCGATCTCGCGGAATTCGAAGGCCAGTCCATCGGCGTCGGCGACGATCGCGTCGAACTTGGGTTCCAGCCACCAACGCGGGTGCATATTCACGCCGCGCGCGCTCTTGATCATGCTCAGGTAGCTCGGGAGCTGACGAATCGGCGATTGCTCGAAGCCCATCGCGATGCGTTTCATGCGGTAATCGGCGGCGACCAGCACGCGAGCAAAGTGGCTTGTGGTGGGGACGCCCTTGACGGTGATCGTCTGCGGGCCGACGGCTTGTTCAAGCTGATCGAGGATCGGCTGGATGTTGTCGCCAGGATTGGTGAGGCGCTTGATGAGCGCGGCCGAGCGGGCCAATCCTTCATTCGAGGGATCAATCGAGCACGAGATTCCGGTCGCTTGAGCGGCATTCGTCGATCGCAGGGCGACCAGTAAATCGTCGAGCAACAGCACAGGCTGATCGGTGGTGACGCCGACGACTTCGCCGAGCGCGTTGAGCCTCCAGCCTTCGGCCGGTCCGGCGATTACAATGTCGCCGCGATCGGGATAAACGAAAACGTATTGAATGCGCTGCAGGCCACCGAGATAGCGAATCTCGTCAGTCAGCGGCGTGCCATTTTTCTGATGCTCGGCGATCGCGGCTTCGAGGCCCCGGAGCGAGATCTTGCGGAGGCTCTTATCTTTCAAAGCGCCTGGCACGCCGGCGAAGTTGTCCTGGCGGAATTGCTTGAGTGCGTTGAGCTGGTCGGTCTGGATGGTCGAGAGGATACCGTTGGCGTCAATCGAAACGCCACCGACCTGCTGATTGACGAACTGAGCGCGGGCCGACGAGGCCGCGAGCGCCAAGACAACCGCGGTAAGGGCCAGGAGTTTGGCAACGGGCGACGACAAGTGACGGCGGAACGACATGGATGATCCCCTGGAAATGCCACGCGACGTCGAACGACATGCGCTGGCGCCTGCTCTCTTTTCCCGAATCTCGCTTTTCTGCCAGCGAATTGCACGGCGAGTGCCGCCCGAAAGCAGGCGGGCGAGCGTCGCCCTAAACTGCTTGCTGGATAACAAATAGGATAATTCGGAAGTCTGGGTCGGGCAAGCAAAATCCACTTGAACGACAGCGCCGGTCGCCGTGCAAAGACCGAATTTTCCCGGTGTTTTTCAGGCGTGAGAGTAGTGATACAGCAGGATTCCCGCGGCGATGGCGACGTTCAGCGAATCGGTCCCCGGCCGCATCGGGATCGTAATGCGGCGATCCGCAAATCGCTGCCACTCGGCCGACAGCCCGTGACCCTCGCAGCCGAGCAGGAGGGCGAGCTTTTCGGGGCGGGGCGAGGCGTCGAACGGCGACGCCTCTGGAACCGTCACCGTTGCCCAGACTTGCAGGCCGTCGGACTCCCGAAGAAATGCCAGATCGGCTGTCAGATCGGTGCAGCGGGCGACTGGAACTTTGAAGGCCGCTCCCATCGAAACACGCAGTACACGGCGGCTGAACGGATCGCAGCAGCCAACGCCCAGGGCCACGCCGGCCGCGCCGAATGCTGCCGAAAGCCGCAGGATGGTCCCAAGATTTTCGGGGTTGTGCACTTCGGGGGTTACGACCACAAGCACAGGGCCGGGCCGGCTGCAGATCGACGCCAGATCGGCCGATGGCGGCCGGCTGCCGTATGCCAGCACGCCGCGATGGAAACTGAAGCCGACGATCTGCTCGATCAGCGCGTCGGCCACGACAAGCAGGGAAACCTCCGGACCAACGAGCGGGCGGAACTCGTCGACGTAACGCTCCGTCAGCAGCAGAGACCGGACTTGTAGCCCGCTTTCAATCAGCCGGTGAGCGAGTTTGTCCCCCTCGGCAACGAGGGTGTCGGACCAACGCGTTTCATTCGTCGCTTTGAGGTCTCGAAACGGCGCCAGCCGCGGGTCGAGAGGGTCGGAGATGAAATCCAGCGACATGGTTCGCCTGCGACCGGTTCGTGGCACTTCGGATGGGGTGATTGGGATGACTGGGAGTCGTCGCTGGTCGAGGAAGGTCACTTTATCGGTAGGGCTCGCGCAATCGTTAAAGTCAGCCTGTTTTATTGGCCGACCCTACTCAACGAAGCGCGGTGGAGTCGCACTGCGCTCGGGGCAGCTACGCACGTCCTGACCACTGTAACCCCTGGACGACTGGGCGGCAAAACGTGCATTCGATGAACGGAACGACGAACCGAAGCCTGCGAACGATCTGCTATCTGGGCGTGCTGGCATGTCTGTTGGGCACGCTGTCTGGCTGCAGCCGGCAGTTGTTCAGGCTGCGCGCGGACAAGGAAGTCAAGTATCTCATCACGCAGAAGTCAAACGACCCGCGCTGGCAGTATCTCAACTACACGATCGGGATGGATCCGCGTTCGCGCTATTTCGATCCGACCGATCCGGACTGTCCGCCGATGCCGTACGACGATCCGGCATCGAACCGCTACATGCATTGCGTGGCTGGACGCAAACAGTGGCCTTGCTGGGACATGAATGGGCACTGGTACTACCTGGAAAACCCGCGTTGGAAGGACCTGCTCACCCAGTACAACGAAGTGACCGAGGACGGGGCGATCAAGCTCACCATGAACGGCGCGGTGTGCCTAGCGCAGGTGCATTCGCCGCAGTATCGGCAGGAGATCGAAACGATCTATTTGTCGGCACTTGACGTCAGTACGGAACGGTTCCGGTTCGACGTGCAGTTCTTCGGAAACTCCGACACAATCTTCGACCATCAAGGGCAACTGCGCAACCCGGGACTTGGCGAACAGAACACGCTCACCCAGGTTTCCGAGTTTAACGTGAACCGCGAGTTCTCGGCGGGTGGTGAACTCGTGGTAGGCATTGCGAACTCGATCGTCTGGCAGTTTGCCGGGCCGGACACCAACAACAGCAGCTCGCTCATCAATCTCGGCTTTATTCAACCGCTGCTGCGCAATGGCGGTCGTGCGTTCGTCATGGAACGCTTGACAATCGTCGAGCGTGCACTGCTTGCGAACCTGCGAGCGATGCAGTTTTACCGCCAAGGTTTCTATACCGAGGTCACGATTGGCGCGAATGCCGGTTCAGGCCCGCAGCGCCAGGGTGGTTTCTTCGGCGGCACGGGCCTGACCGGGTTTAGCGGTCAAGGCGCCAGTGGCTTTGGCGGCGTCGGCGGCGGCACGTTCGGTATCCAAGGCGGTGGTGGTGGTGGCGGCGGCGGGGCCCAGGCCGGCGCCGGCTTCGTAGGCGGTGGCGCCGGCACGGTGGGCGGATTCGTCGGGCTGCTTCAGCAGAAACAACAGATCGCCAATCTGCAGCTCAACCTGAATTCGCTGCTCAGCACGCTCGGCCTCCTGGAAGCGAATCTCGATGCGGGGTTGATTGATATCGTGCAGGTCGACCAGTTCCGCCAGAACATCGAGTCGACTCGCGCCACCCTGCTACAGGCCCAGGTCGGATACCAGAACAACCTGGATGCGTTCAAGGCCGGCACGCTTGGCTTGGCGCCGGATACCAAGATTGCGCTGGACGACACGATGCTCGGTCAGTTCCAGTTCCTGGATCCGGATACGGTCGGCGTCCAACGAATGATCGATGAGTTCGTGCGCATCGTCGGCGAGTTGCCCGAAGAACCGAACCAGGGGGATCTTCTGAAGGCCGGTGAGACCCTCGCGGAGCTTCGCACTCGACTGGCCGCGCAGTTTGAATCGGCCCGGAGCGACATGCAGAAGCTTGAAGCCGCGGTGCCCGAGCGCGAAAAGACCATGAATGATTCGGAGCGGCGCGGTTTCGAGGACGAACGCCGCAAGCTCGAAGATAGCATGGCGGACGTCGAGAACCGCTTTGCCGACACCGAGGGCGCGCTGCAGAACGTCCAGGCTAGCCTCGCTTCAGGGGCGGGTGACCAGGTGATCGATGAAATCGTGGCGCTCGGTGTGGGCCTCTCCGGATTGACGCAGGAGCTGGCGCTGATCAAAGCCCGCGCTCGATTGGAAACGGTCACGATCCCAAGCGTCGAGCTGGACGGGGAGCGAGCGCTCAACATCGCCCGAGCGAACCGGCTCGACTGGATGAACAACCGGGCGAGCCTGGTAGATCAGTGGCGTTTGATCACGTTTAATGCGAACCTCCTTAAGGCGGGCCTCGACCTGACGTTCGATGGCGACATTGGCACGGTAGGCAACAATGGCGTGGCATTCAACGGTCAGGACGGCAGCTTGCGCGTCGGCGTGGCTTTCGACGCGCCGTTCACTCGCCGCTTGCAGCGAAACGACTATCGCTCGGCCTTGATCTTCTATCAGCAGCAGCGGCGGGCACTGTACCAGTATCAGGATGGCGTCAATCTCTCACTGCGATCGATCCTCCGGCAGCTTGACCAGTTGGAAACGAACATGGAGATTCAGCGGCGGGCCGTGGTGATCGCCGTTCGCCGGGTGGATAAGACGCGGGAGGACCTGAATAAGCCGCCGGCACCGGTTCAGCCGGGAATGCCGGTCGAAGCACTTGGTCCCACGGTTGGTCAGAACCTGATCTTTGCCCTGAACGACCTGACAAATGCGCAGAACAATCTGATGAGCGTGGTGTTGAATTACTATGAGACCCGGATGTTGCTGTATCGCAACCTGGGGATCATGGAGCTTGACGACTGCGGGATGTGGATCGAGCGGCCGATCGAGGACTCGGAAGCACTTACGGAGGCCGAATGTCCGCTGCCGCCGGGAGTTCCGGGCGAGTGGTTCGACGAAGCTGGCGTGGACCCGCGCGAAGCAGGTCCTGCCGACGGTGAGTCGGACGGCGGGCTGATCGAGGGTCGGACAGCCGAGGGCATGGCGCCGATTCGGCAGGTTCGGGCGAATGCGGCCCGAGGCCACTTTGCCGGGTTAATTCCGAGCACAGCCGTCCAGAGTGAAGTTTCTCGGACGGAGCCTGTCCAGCAAGGTCCCGCCGCGCGTCAGCCATCACCGGGAGTGCCGCTGCTGTGGACCGTTCGCCAGGCATCGCATGACGAGCCAGAAAACGACCAATCACCCATTGACGAGCGAGGTCTGTCGCCGCGTGGAACGCTCACTCCAACTGACGAACCCTCGCCGGAGTCCGCCTCAGGCGGAGTTCCGGGGGCCAGAATTGGGCCTGTACAACTGCGTCGCTAGAGCCTGCGGGCAGGTGGAAACTCGGCGTAAGTCGAGAAGCTGGCTTGAATTCGATCCTGCAAGCAGCGACAATGATGGGGCGGCGCAATCCCTCGCGCCGAGCGTCTCCCACCTGACGACTTCCCGCCCCGACCGCGTCCGCCGACAAACGGACCGGCAAGGCCCCAAACCCGAGGCTCGACGATGAGCACTACCACCCGGGAAGATCAGCAGCATTCCTCGAAGTTTGCTGCGATCGTGCAAAGCGTGGCGAATGGAAATAGCTCCCCGCCCCCGCCGCCCAAGCGCCGGAAGTTGCGCATTCCCCGTTGGATGTGGGTGGGAAGTCTCGCTGCGGTGGCCGCGGTGGTGGCCTTCATGACGCTGGGAACCAGTCTGCTGTCGAGTTCCACGCCGACCGGCCGGGTGCTGACAGAACGTGCTCGGCGGATGGACATGGTTGTCTCGATTGCCGAGGATGGCACGCTGCAAAGTTCGCACAACGTGGACATCAAGTGCGAAGTGCAAGGGGGCAGCACGATTCTGTGGATCATTCCAGACGGCACTGAGGTCCGCAAGGGCGAGGAATTGGTGCGGCTCGATACGGCTGCGATTCAAGAGAAGATCGACCTGCAGCGGATCGCCTACGAAAAGGCGAAAGCGATCAAGATCGAGGCCGAAAAGACCTATGAGTCGGCGAAGATCTCCGTGCAGGAATACATCGAAGGCATGTTCGTCCAGAACTTGCAGACATTGCAAGTCGCGGCCACGGTGGCCAAAGAGAACCTGGAAAGCGCGCGAAACTCTTTGCTGTTCACGAACCGGATGCATCGCAAGGGATATGTGACCACCCTGCAGCGCGACGCCCAGGCGTTCGCCGTGCAGCGGGCCCAGCTCGACTTGGACGTGGCCGAGAAGGCCATCGAAGTGCTGGAGAAATTCACCAAGCCCAAGACCGTCGTAGGCCTGGAAAGCGTGCGCGACGCGGCGGAAGCCAAGATGGCTTCGGAAGAAGCCGCCTTCAAACTCGAGGAGGATCGGCTCAAGCGATTGGAAGTTGAGCTCGAAAAGTGCGTCATCAAGGCCCCGGCCGACGGCATGGTGGTATACGCCAATCAGAGCGAGGGCCGCCGCAATTCAGAATCGACGGGCATCGAAGAAGGCGCGCTGGTTCGCGAACGACAGACGCTCATTCAGCTTCCCGATCTGAACCATATGCAGGTCAAGTGCACCGTCCACGAATCCAAGGTCGACAGCCTGCAACGCGGACTGCGGGCCCGCATCAAGGTGCAAGACCGCGAGTTCCAAGGCATCGTCATCGCGGTCGCCAACCAGCCGGAGCCCAGCCAATGGTTCTCGGGCAATGTCAAGGAATATGCCTGCCTGGTTGCCATTGAAAGCGACCCCGCGGGTCTGCGTCCCGGACTTACTTCGGCGGTGGAAATTCTGGTGGCAAATCTCAGCAACGTGCTAAGCGTGCCCGTGCAGTCGGTGGTCGAGAAGAAGGGGCAGTACCTGTGCTGGGTCAGCGGTCCCTCGGGTATCGAAAAGCGCGAAGTGCAGTTGGGCATGAGCAACAACACGCGGATCGAGATCAAGCAGGGCATCAGCGACGGTGAACTGGTGCTGCTGAACCCTCGGCTCTCGATTGCCGAAGCGAAAGAGGATGACCACTCGGAAGACGAGTACAACGTCAAGGATCGCTTTGGCGGAGACTCCCCGGCGAAACTTCCCCCGGTTGGTCCGGATCGTTCGAATCCGGGCGGCAAAGGCAAACGAGGCCCCCGAGGCGGCGAAGGTGGTGAGGGCGGCGCACCTCGCGGCGAGGGTGGTGCAGTTGGGGGCGAACGCGCTCCCGGCGGAGACCGGCCCTCTGGCGGTCCTCCTCGTGGTGGTGACGGTGGCGGAACTGCCACGGCGACGTAAAGCGCAACTGCACCCCTGGCTGTACCTCTCACTGGCACAATTCGCAGTCCTGCAACTGCGCTCACGGGTTCCAAGATGTGGCAAATACTAAGCGTCGGTCTGAAGAGCTTGCTGCTGCATAAGCTCCGTTCGGCGCTCGCCATTCTGGGCATCCTCATCGGCGTGACCGCGGTCATCTGGCTGGTGGCGATGGGGGAAGGTGTGAGCTACCAGGCCCAGCAACAGATCAAGGACCTGGGCGCGAACAACATCATTATTCGCAGCACGAAGCCCCCGGCCGAGGCCCTCCGCGGCGGTGGGTTCATCATCGCCTACGGACTGCTGCGGGCGGACTTCGAACGTATCGTGACGAACGTGCCGACGCTGTCTCAGGCCGTGCCGATGCGCGAGATTACGCGCGAGGCGCGGTACCTGGACAATGTGACCGACGTTCGCCTGGTCGGCTGCACCTCAAAGTACCTGGAGATGAACAACCTGCGACTTGCGCGGGGACGTTTTATCAGCGACAAGGATCTGGAATCAGCCGAGAACGTGTGCATCATCGGAGCCGACACGGCGCGAATCCTGTTTCCGTACCAGGATCCGATTGGCCAGTTCCTGCAGGTTGAAGACGCGTTTTACGTCGTCGTCGGACAGACCGAGTCGAAGACCCCTTCGGCGGGCATCGGCGGCAGCATGTCGGCCCAGGACTTTAATCTCGACGTTTACATTCCGCTGGCGACACTCCGGGCGCGCATTGGCGACATGGTCGTGACTTCACGAGCTGGCAGCCGCGAGGGCGAGCAAGTCGAGTTGAGCCAGATTACGGTCACCGTGCGCGACCTGGAACAAGTCGACGAGACGGCGGACATCATTCGTGCCCTGCTCGGCAGGTTCCATCCGGTTCAGGACTATGCGATCGTGGTTCCCAAGGAACTTTTGCAGCAGGCCCAGGTGCTGCAAATGATGTTCAACTTGCTGTTAGTGCTGATCGCGGGCATCGCGCTGTTGGTCGGCGGTATCGGGATCATGAATATCATGCTGGCCACGGTGACGGAGCGAACTCGCGAGATCGGCATCCGGCGCGCGCTCGGCGCCAAGCAACGGGATATCGTCTCGCAGTTCTTAAGCGAGACCATCGTGCTTTCTGCCACGGGCGGACTGCTCGGCGTGTTCATTGGCTTTTTGTGCCGACCGGCAATCGTGGGCACCCGATCCCTGGTAGGAAGTCTGTTTCCGGACGTGATCTCGTCGCTGCCGCCGAACATTCAGCAGCTCGAGCCGCGTCTGGCCTGGTGGTCGATCATCGCGGCATTTTTGATCTCGGTCGGCGTAGGCGTGCTATTCGGGTTGTATCCGGCCCAACGTGCGGCCCGGATGGACCCGATCGAAGCATTGCGGCACGAATGAGATTACACTGGTAGCAGCAGCTTGTGCCGTATGCCGATGGGCGTGTAAGAGGCGATCTAGCGTGGCCGAAATCAAGATGGCAGCCCAGGTGATCGACGTCCACAAGGACTATGTCCTGAAGGGCGGAATTACCGTGCGCGCTTTGCGCGGGGTGTCCATCGACTTTCCCGAAGGGGACTTCGTGGCCATCATGGGCACGTCGGGTTCGGGTAAGAGTACGCTGCTCAACTTGCTCGGCTGCCTGGACCGTTGCAGCAGCGGCAAATACATCCTGGCCGGGCAGGACGTCTCACAGCTCAGCGACGATGAACTTTCCGAGATTCGCTGCCGATACCTGGGCTTCATCTTCCAATCGTACAACCTGATTGCGCAGCTCACGGTGGTCGAGAACATCGAGCTGCCGCTGTACTATCAGGGAAACACTTCAAAAGAAGCCAAAGAGCACTGCCTGGCACTCGCCGAGATGGTGGGGCTCAAGGAGCGGCTCGACCACCGACCATTCCAGCTCTCCGGCGGGCAGCAGCAGCGTGTGGCCATCGCCAGGGCCCTGGTGAACAACCCGCGCGTGATCCTGGCGGACGAACCGACCGGTAACCTCGACTCGGCGACTGGCGAGGAGATTATGCAACTGCTGGAAGCACTGAACGCCGCCGGCAAGACGATCATCATGGTCACGCACGAACCGGACATCGCGGCCCGGGCGCACCGCACGTTGCGAATGCGCGACGGCAAGCTCGAACAGCACACACCGACGGGCGCGTTGGCGTAGCAGCTGGCTTACTGCGGCCAGACGCCGCCTTCGATCGGTTCGAGCGTGAGCTTGGCCGGATCGATTTCAACGTGCTTGATTTTCTCGCGCTTCCAGGTGTAAGTGATGTGCGCGTGACCGTCGGGCGTGCAGATCACCGCGGGATAGGAGTACTCGCCAGGCTCGGTTTCGAGCTTGAGGGCGGCTTGCCAATGCTTGCCGTCCTCAGAAATGGCGAGGTTCAGCGGCGAGCGGCCGCGCGACGTGTGGTTGTAAATCAGGATAAAGCGGCCGTCTTTCAGGTTGGCCCCATCGAGGCCGCTGTTGTTATTCGGCAGCTCGGTGGCGGCGAGATTCGTCCAACTCTTGCCGTTGTCGTCGGACCAGGATTCGACAATCTTTCGCTGCTGACAGCGGAACAGCATCTGCAGCTTGCCCGCGGGATGGACGAGGATCGTGGGCTGAATCGTGCCGAAGGTCTTGGCGTCTTCGAGTGATTTCGTCTTGGTCCACGTCTTGCCACCGTCGGAAGTGAACTCCACGTGCGAGCGCCAGAGGTCGTGCTCCGTGCTCGAGGGACACATGAGCACATCCTTGGACAGGATCGGCTTGTTCTTGATCGGTCCGAGAATTCCCTCGGGCAGCCGCTCGGGCTTCGACCAAGTTCGGCCCGCGTCGTCGGAACGAATCAGCATGCCCCACCAGTCGCGTGGCGTCGGACCGACTTTGTAAAACAGCAGCAGTTGGCCACCGGGCATCTGGAACAGGACGGGGTTCCAGCTTGGGTAGCGCTTTGCCGCGGACTGGACGCCGTTGGCCACTTCGACGGGCGCACTCCACTTCTCGCCGTCGTGGCGGGAGACCCAGATGCCGACGTCGGGCTCGCCTTCGTCGGTTCCACCAAACCAAGCGGCGACGAGGCCATCGGGCGTCTGCTCGATGGTCGAGGCGTGGCACGAGGGAAACGACGCTTTCTCGTAGATGAACTCGTCGGCGAGCACCGCAGGCGATTTCTCGGCGGCGGCGAGCGTGTTGGTAGGCAGGGTTACGGCGAGCAGAACGAAAAATGCAAAGCTGCGGAACATGCTGTGCGACCTCAAACGAGCGTGAATGGCAGGCGGAATTGGAGGTTATTAGAACCAGCCCCGCGGCGCGCGGCAAGCTATTCGTGCTCGCTTTCCACGCGCGCATCGCCATCGTCGTCGAGTTCGACGTGGATCACGTTGGGATGGCAGCAGACGGGGCAATCCTCGACGAACTCCTGCACGCCGCCTGCGGAGAAGTCGAGCGGAATCACGATCTCCTCGCCGCAGGAGTCGCAGACGTAACTGATCTCATCGCGCATGGGTCTTCCCTGCCCTTTTCTCTAATCGACTAACTCAAGGCCTTGAGGACGGCTTCGCGGGTTTTCTCGAAACCGGCCCGGGCGATGTACAGCGCATCCTGATTCCAATATTCGCGGTTGAACACCTCGAGCGAGAGCATGCCGCGAAAGCCGATGTCGCGCAGCGTGCGGAATAGCAGGTCGAGCGGAGCGACGCCATCGCCCGGAAAAACGCGGTGGGCGTCGGTGATCTCGTCGCGCGGCGGTTCGCCGGGATAGTCGTTGATGTGGAACACGAACATCGCGGCGCCGTTCAGCAGCCGCAGGTTTTCGTAGGGTGTGCCGCCTTTGTAGAGATGGTACGAGTCGGCCAGAATGCAGGCGTCCGGATGGTCGGCCCCAATCGCCACATAGCTGACTTCGCTGAGCTTGCTCAAGAGCGGCGAGAAGCCCCACAACTCGAGCATCGGCACGACACCGGCCTGCTGGCCAACGTCGAGCAGTGCCCGATAGCGGTTGGCCATCGTCGGCAGATCGGGACGATCTTCATCGCCGATGCCGGAAGCCGGCGCCGCGATTCGCTTACCGCCAATCTGGGCGGTGATATCCATCACGCGCTTGGCGTCTTCAAGACCGGCGGCGCGCTTGGTGTCGTCGTTCACGACCCAGGGTGAAAAGCCGATGACGCTTGCGACCGAAAGGCCCAGGTCCGCGATTCGTTTGCGGAGGTCGGCGAGCGACCCGCCGGTCTTGGTGTACTCATCGAGCTCGGCCACCCAGGGTTCGACACCTTTGAAGCCGGCTCGGGCGGCGATCTCGAGCTCTTCGACCAGCGAGAGCTTCTGGCCGCGGATCGTACTGGTGTTGAAGCAGTAGCCGAACGGTTCGCGTGGAGCGGGTTCGGCTGCAGCGGCCGTGGCGGATTGGCTCAGCAGGGTTCCGGCGGCTGCGGCGGTGAGCGATTGGCTGAGCATCTGGCGGCGGGTCGTTGGTTCGGGCATGGATCCAGCGTGGCGGGGTCGGCTTGGGTAGGTCCGGTTTCGATGCGATTAGTTTACCTCCTCGGCGGGCGGAGTGGGATCGAGCTGGCGCTTATAACCGGTGGATTCGCCGGGCCGCATGGGCGGATCGTCGGTCTGCCAGGCGATAATGTAGTGCAAAAGCTCGTCGCGCCGGGCTGGGTCGGTCGAAGCCGTCACGTATTTGTCTACCAGTCGCCAGCCCAGTTCGAGGTACTGGTTCAGAATGCCTGGATCGGTCAGCGCGACCACTTGCCGGGTGTCTTCCAGCCGCTGCATGCTGGCCAGCACGTACTTTACCGTGGCCGGGGCGTCGGGCGTGGCGTCGACGACGTACTGGTTGATCAATCGCCAGCCGAAGCGCAGGTATTGATTGGCCGTTTCCTGGCAGGTGGTTTCCATTACGCGCCGCGCGCCGTCGATATTCATGGGGTTTCCAGATCGAGTTTCGTAGCAAGTTGCGCCTGTGAGCCGGCCGCCCTGCGTAGCTCGGTTGCCAGCGCACGGCTTAAAACGATAATACGTACCAGCCTGAAAAACGAAAACCGGCAGTCCAACCTTGTCCTTCGCATGCCTGACGAACTTACAAGTTACGACTTCCTCACCCCGCAGCGAATCGTGTTCGGCTGGGGGCGCTGGCGCGAAGTCGGGCCTCTGGTTGCGGAACTTGGCCGCAGAGCCTGGATCGTGTCGGGCTCGCGGTCGCTGGAGTCGGCCGGCGTGGTGGCGGAGCTGCACGAGACGCTGCGAGAACACGGTGTGGAACCGCTTTCGCTGGCGATCTCCGAGGGGGAGCCAACCGTTCCCGTGGTCGACGCGGCGGCTGCGCGGCTACGGGCCTTGGGCGTCCATCCGGGCGACATGGTCGTGGCAATCGGCGGCGGTTCGGCGGTCGATTTGGGGAAAGCGATCGCGGCGCTGGCGACCAACGATCGGGGCGATTCGGTGCGCGATTATCTGGAAGGCGTGGGCAGCGGTCTCAAGCTCACGGCCCAGCCGCTTCCCCTGGTGGCGATTCCCACGACGTCCGGCACGGGCAGTGAGGCCACGAAGAACGCCGTCATTTCGGTCACGAACCCGGACGTCAAGAAAAGCTTGCGAGCGGACGGTCTCGTGCCGCGGCTGGTGGTGGTGGATCCCGAACTTACGAAGTCGTTGTCGCCACAGCTGACAGCGCAAACCGGGATGGATGCGATCACGCAATTGATCGAGAGCTACATTTCGCGGCGTGGGAAGCCGATTCCCCAGGCGCTGGCGCTGCAAGGATTAAGCCTCGCGCTGCCGGCCATCGTCGAGGCAGTGGAGCACGGCGAGTCGCGCTGGGCGCGCGAGGCGATGTCGCACGCGGCCCTGCTGTCGGGGATGGCGCTGGCCAACTCGGGGTTGGGCCTGGCACATGGCGTGGCCGCGGCACTTGGCGTGCATTGTGGAGTGTCGCACGGTCAGGCCTGTGCCGTGATGTTGCCGGTCGCGCTGGCGGCGAATCGCAACGTTGCGGAGCGACAGCTCGCGGAGCTCGCACGTGCGGCTGAAGTGTCAAGCGATGAGGATGATAGCCTGGCGGCCGAAGCACTTTTGGCCGCGATCGATGCCATCAGCCGACGAATTGGAATTCCCCGACGGCTCAGCGATGTGGGCGTGACGGCCGATCAAATCCCGGCGCTGGTGCGCGACTCGCGCGGGAACAGCATGGACGGAAATCCGCGAACGATTGACGACGCGGAGCTCACGCGACTGCTCGAGGAGCGGCTATGATTCGCGCCGCAGGAACGATGGTGCGCCTGGTCGAGGAACGACGATGATCCTGGTCGCCGGACTTTCGCCCGCCTGGCAGCAAATCATGCGCTTCGAGGCCCTGCGATCCGGCGAAGTGAACCGCGCCGCCGAAGTTACCTGGTGCGCGTCGGGCAAGGCGATCAACGTGGCCTGGGCGCTGTGCACTTTAGGCGCGAACGTGAAACTCGTGTCGACGGCGGGTGGATTCACCGGGGACGCCCTGCGACGCGATGTCGATGGGGCAGGGATTTCAGCCCAGTGGACTTACACTTCGGCGCCGACACGTGTGTGCACCACGGTGCTTGACGCCGCCGGGACAGGAATCACCGAACTCGTAGAGAATGCGCCGGCGGTGACCGCGGAGGAACTCGACGCATTTCGGCAAGCCTACTTCGCGCTTGTGCTGAATGCTCAGCTCGTGGTGCTCACGGGGTCGCTGCCGGCCGGCGCGCCGACGAGCTTTTATCGTGAACTTTTGGAGCGCACGCCCTGCCCCGCGATTCTTGACTTTCGCGGGCAAGAGCTGAGAGAGACGTTATCGCTGAAGCCGCTGCTGGTGAAGCCGAACCGAGAAGAGCTGGGGCATACCGTGGGCCGCGTCCTGGCGGATGAAGCGGACGTTTTGGCCGCGGTGGAGGAGCTGCACGCGCGCGGCGCACAGTGGGTCACAATTACGGACGGCCCGCGGCCGATGCTGGTGAGTGGCCCGGGAACACGCCTGCGGGTCACGCCGCCGCGGGTCGAAGTGGTGAATGCGATAGCGGCCGGCGATTGCCTGGCGGCGGGCATCGCCTGGGCTGTCATGGCGGGAAAGCCGGTTGAGCAGGCGTTGCGACTGGGTGTCGCCGCCGCGGCTTGGAACGTGACGCAGCTAATGCCCGCTCGGATGGAAGCGAAAGAAGTTGAACGGCTGGCCGCGGAGGTGGCTATCCAGCATCTATACTAGTGAATGTCACCTAGCGTGAGTTGACCTTTTCGCAACCTTATTGGGCGCTCGTAAAATCGCATGGCGAATGCGACCAATCAATCCGGTGACGAGGCGGCCAGGCTGCCCGCGGATTTGCCGCTGGAGGCTGAGGCCGCGCGCGAGCTACTAAACCATCTCTCGGCCGGCGTCATCAAGGTTTCGCGTGATGGCCACCTGCTCTATATCAATCCGCGTGCGCGCCGGATCCTGGAGTCGAACCAGATTCCGATCGCCAGCAGTTCCTTGCGCGATTTTGAAGCGTATACGATCTGGCCGGATGGGCGACCGTGTCCGTATGAAGAATTCCCACCGATCAAGTGCCTGCGGACCGGAGAGCGGCAGAGGGGAGAAGTGATCGGAATTCGCTTGCCAAGCGATCGGGTGCTCTGGGTGGGAGTCACGGCCGAGCCGATTCTGGACCCACGCACCGGACTGGCCGAAGCGGCCGTGGCGACAATTATCGAGAGCCCGGAGCCTCAGCACGTCGAGGCGGCGCTGCGGCATAGCGAAGAGCGTTATCGGAGATTGATCGAGAACGCTCCCGACTCGATCGTCGTCCACCACGGCGGCACGATCGTGTTTATTAACGAGGCGGGCATCCGCTTGTGGGCGGGCCGTTCGCGCGAAGATTTTATCGGCCGCAATGTCCTTAGTTTCATTCACCCCGCGGACCGAGCAGAGGCCGCCAACCGCATCCACGTGGCGATGAGTGGCCGGGTGACGCCGCTGATTGTGCAAAAACACAGGCGGCTCGACGGCCGCTCGATCTACGTCGAAGTGACGGGGACTTCGTGTATCTACGACGGCCGGCCGTGCGTCCAGGTCATTTTCCGCGATGTCACCAAACGTCGTCGCACGGAGCGGCTGGTGCGCAGGCAGCGGGAGATTCTGCGGGTGTTCTTCCAGCGGATCCCGGTGATTGTTGGGATCTTCGACGCGCAAGGGAACACGAAGGCGGTCAACAGAGAATGGAAACGTGTGATTGGCTGGGGCGCCGAGCACAGCATGGCCGAACTGGCCGATCGGATCTATCCGGACTCGGCCGACGCCCGGCACGCGCTCGACTACGCCCTGGAAGCTGCCCCGGGCTGGCGGTTGTTTCATTCGCGCGTGCGCGGGGGCGGCACTCGCGAGCTGATGTGGGCAAACATCAAGCTCTCGAGCGGCGATGTGATTGGCATGGCGCTGGACGTTACGGAGCAGCGCGCCGCCGAAGCGGCGCTGGTAACTGCCAAGGAGCAGCTTGAAGAGCGCGTGCGGCAGCGCACCGAGGAACTTACGCGCAAGAACCACGAACTGCGGCAGCGGCAGCGATTTCTCGAACGAACGCTTGCCGTCCAGGAGCGGGACCGGAAACTAGTGGCGTACGAAATCCACGACACGATCCTGCAGGAAGTCATCGGCGCGCTGATGTACGTCGACACGTTGCACGACAGCGATGAGCCTGACCTGGATGTGCGCCGCGTGAAGCTTTTGCAAGTGCGGCAGCTTCTGCGCCGCTGCATCGAAGAGGCGCGGCAGATGATCAGCGGTTTGCGCCCGCCAATCATCGACGAGCAAGGGGTATCCGGCGCCGTCGACTACCTCGTAAGCGAAATGAATTCACGAGGGATGAACGTCCGATTCCAGCATGAGATGAGCGGTGAAAGGCTGGAGCCCGATCTCGAAGCGGCAATTTTTCGGATCGTCCAGGAAGCGCTCACCAACGTCGAGCGCCATAGCCACTCGAAACGTGCGGAAGTCAGCCTCACGCGCCGCGGCGACAGGATCGTGGTGTCGGTGCGCGACTTCGGAGTTGGTTTCGATTCGAACGCGGTCCACGAGCGGCATTTCGGCCTGGAGGGGATCCGTGAACGGGCGAAGCTACTGGGGGGCGAGGCCAAGATCAACAGCCGGCCTGGCGAGGGCACGGAAGTCCGCGTGGATTTGCCGCTGACCCTGCCCAAACCCGCTGATTCAGAGGGGGTGGAGTGACCTTAAGCACGCGTTTCCGGCTTATTTCGCGGGCATTTCTTGCCTCCCTATCGGGTGACAGGTAAAGTGAAAGGCAGGCGAATAAGGTTGGCCAGGGTGAATGGGCTGGCTTTGCGGCTTGCCTGGGAGCTTCGATGATGATCTCACGAACGATTCCAATCGGGTTGATGTGCTCCGCCCTGGTGTTCGCCGTTGGCGTGCATTCGGCGGGCGCACAGGCAATCAATACACCCAACACACCCAACTTGCCAACGGATCCTCGTGGCTCGAATGGTGTGGCAAACGAGCAGCTTCAGAAGCTCGCTTGGTTGCGCTACATGCAGGGTCGTTCCGGTAGCGGCGGCGGAGGTGGCGTGAAGCGCGGCGTGCCGCAGTTCATCCCCTTTGGCGGCGGGATGCCGTTCGGCAATATGATGAATCAAGGGGCGATGGCGCCCGCACAGGGCCAGGCCGGCGGCGGAGCTGCTGATCCCGCTGCCGAACCAGCGAAAAGGTCGGCCGCCGAGAAGAAGGCCGAGTACGAGGCGGCTCGCGAGGCGAAAAAGCAGAAGGCCAAGGAGCGGGCTGAAAAACGCAAGGCGGAACTCGCCGAGCGCCGAGCGAAGGCTGCGGCCGGAAAGTAAACCGTACGCCGTCGGAATCAGCTACCGCTGGCGATGTCGGCCTGCGTCCAATTGCCGTCGACGAATCGCCATCGTCCGCGCGGATTCTGGTTGCGCAGTACCTCGGGAAGTCGTTCACCCTGTACGTTGTCGTAGCAGTCGAGCGCCGTGAAACGCCGCAGCGCCGCGGGCATGCCGACGGCGGTAAAGCCTGGGTGCCCCGTGGAAGGATATGGCCCGCCGTGGTTCATCGCCGGGCTGACAGCGACGCCGGTGGGCATCTTGTCGTTGAGCAAGCGGCCCACTTTCTGGCGCAGCAGCGGTTCGAACAGTCGATAAAGATTGTCGTCGCCGCCGTCCGCATCGGAATAGATACAGCCGGTCAGGTTGCCTTCCAGCGAACTCAAGACGCGCACTACCTCGTCCGGCGACTGGGCGATGACCAGCAGAGACGCGTTGCCAAAGGCTTCGATCTGAAACTTCTCGGGCTCGGCGATAAACTTTGCAGCGCTGACCGAGAGCAGCGTATTCGCGAAGCTGTAGCCGCTACCGCCGCCGGGCGTTCCGCCCGCAAGCACTTTCGCGCCCGCGGCCTGCAGGGCCGACACGCTGGATGCGAGCGACTGGGCGACTCCGCGCGATAGCAGTGTTCCGACCGGGGCGGCCTTGAAACGCTCGATGAGCGCGGCGACAAAGGCATCGGTCGCCGGGCCCGCGAGCAGGATGACGAGGCCGGGATTGGTGCAGAACTGCCCGCTGCCCAGCAGGCAGCTTCCGGTGAACTCTTCGGCGATCGCTGCTCCGCGGGCTGCAATTGTTGCCGGCAGCATGAGCATGGGATTAATGCTCGACAGCTCCAGATAAATCGGCTTGCCGGCGGCGTCGGCGGCGGACTTCAGTTTCAATCCAGCATGGCGGCTACCGGTGTAGCCGGTGGCGCCGGTGCGCGGATCGGACACGGCGCGAGCGCCGTCCGCGTGACTGGTGCGGTAGAGGAGCTGGATGCTGCCAGGAGGCAGGCCGGCAGCCTTGGCCGCGTCGTGCGCGCACACGGCGAGCAGCCGTGTGGTGCCGGGGTGCGAGGTATTGGCCTTGGCAAGCACGGGGCAACCTGTCGCGATGGCCGCGGCAAAGTCGCCACCTGCGATGCTATTGAACGCGAACGGGAAATTGTTGGGGCCGAACACCAGCACCGGGCCAAGCGGCGCGTGACAGGAGCGAATATTCAGTTGGGTATCGATCGTTGGGAGCCGCCAGCTTTCCGCGCGCGCCGCGCGAGCGGCGGAGCGAAGTTGATTGACCGTCCGCGGAAGTTCCACATCGGCCAGCCGCGGCTTGCGCGGGAGTGCCGTTTCAAGATGCGCCATTTCGACCAGCACGTCGCGGTCGCGCTCGAGGTGTGCCGCGAGCCGCTCGAGGAAATCGGCGATCACCTCGGGTGGTGTCGTGCGCAAGACGGCGGCGGCGGCGGTTGCGGCTTCAAGCGCGGCATCGATATCTTCCCAACTGCTGATCGGATATTCTTCTGCGAGTGGTGTTTGCGTGGCCGGGTTTTCGGCACGGAAACTGCCGCTGGATTGGGCCGCTCGCCACTGGCCGGCAATGAGCACGGGTTGCATCGTCATCGGAACGGTTTCTCAAAAGGTATGTCGGTGAACCGCCAATTGTGACCGATTGCGGGCGGGTGGCAACCTTTGATGTAGAATCACTGAGCATTCGTGGAAGGCAAGGTAGGAGGAGCTAGCGAGCTGTGGAAATCCTGAATTCTGCACTCCACTGGTTGGGCGAGAACGCGGGCCTGACCGGCGCGCTGCTGGCCGTATCCATGTTGCTGTTGGTTGGCAGCCTCTGGTTGGGGCACTACTATCTGACCACGATCCCGCACGACTACTTCGTGCGACCGCATCTTCCGTTTGAGAAGTTGCGGGGCCGCAGTCCAGCACTTTGGTGGGCGCTGATGATTGCCAAGAACGTGGCCGGCGTGCTGTTTATTCTGGCCGGACTGATCATGTTCGTCACGCCGGGGCAAGGCATGCTGACGCTGATCATGGGCCTTGCGCTCGTGAACTTTCCCGGAAAGCAGCGACTGGAGCGCGCCATTCTGAATCAACCCGTCGTGCGAATTGCAGTCAACCGGATGCGCGCCCGGGCCCACCGTCCGCCGCTGGTGCTTACTCCCCTGGAATGACGACCGCCGCGCCAGCTAGGCAAACACCGGGAATGCTGTTAACATATTGGCGACGATTGATGCTTTGCCAGATCGGTGCGAAGGATCGCGTCCGCGCAGGCGAAGGCACTCAATCGCCTGAATCAAGCTCGGTCCGTCAGTCGCCCTGGAGTGTCCGGCGATGCTTAGTGTTCTCGGTTCGGCGCGCAAGCTTTGCGGCGGCATGACGCGGCGCGATTTATTGCGGATCGGCGGGCTGGGCATAGCAGGCATGAGCCTCGCCGATCTGGCCAACTGGCAGGCCCTGGCCAAGGCCGACGATCAGCCCCGGCCGAAGTCGTTCGGTCGCGCCAAGTCGATCATCCTGATCCACCTCTACGGCGCACCGAGCCAGATCGAGTTTGTCGATCCGAAGCCAGACGCGCCGGTTGAGATTCGCGGCGAGCTGGGTTCGATTCCCTCGAGCCTGCCCGGCTGCGACGTCTGTGAGTTGCTGCCGACATTTGCCAAGGTGATGGATCGCACCACGGTGCTGCGGTCGCTGACTCACCCTTATCCGCTACATGGCGTGGCGTATGCGCTGACAGGCGTACCCACGCTGGACCTGCCCGCTGAGCTCAATCCGCGCGATCCGCGAAACTGGCCGTTCTTCGGCTCGGTGGTCGACTACGTTGAAGCCGAGCGGGTGGCTAGCGGACAATCGCCGCGGCGCGAAATTCCGACGAACATCGCCCTCCCGTTCAAGTTCTCCAGCCGGCGCGTGGGCGAAGTTCCCCGCGCGGGTCCGTACGCGACGTTCCTAGGCGCGGAGTACGATCCGGTGTGGACGGACTACGTCGGAACAGCCACGAAGGGACTCGCCAAGACGCTCGGCGATAAGCGGTTCGACGATAATGACCCGTACATCGGTCTGAGCGAAGGCAGTCACTTCTATGTACCGGCGGCGACGAACCTGGTCGATGACGTGACGCTCGATCGGCTGGAGCGGCGGAAATCTCTGGTTGCGCAGATCGACTCCGCCCGAGCGCACCTGGCGACGAGTTCGCGCGGCAAGCAGCTCGACCGTTACCGTCAGATGACATACGAATTGCTCGAATCGGACAAGCTGCGCAACGCGCTTGATCTGCGCAAAGAAGACACGAAGATCCGCGAGCTGTACGGTCACACGCTGTTCGGTCAGTCGTGCCTGGCGGCGCGGAGGCTGGTCGAAGCAGGCGGCCGCGTGATCAGCGTGTTCTGGGATGAGTACGGCCTGGCCGGCAGCGGCTGGGACACGCACTACAATCACTATCCGCGGATGCGCCAGGAGCTTTGCCCAGGCCTGGACCAGGCTTGGTACGGCCTGATCACCGATCTCGATCAGCGCGGACTGTTGGACGACACGCTCGTGGTTTGCACGAGCGAGCACGGTCGAACCCCCACGATCACAACCGGGCAAGGCGGCGGTCGCGATCACTGGTCGCGCGTGTACGCCTCGCTGCTGGCCGGTGGCGGAACGAAGCGGGGGCACGTCGTAGGCGCTTCGGACAAGCAAGGGGGCGACGTGCTCGATCGCCCGATCAGCCCCAAGGATCTGCTGGCGACGATGTATTACCTGCTGGGTATCGATCATCACCAGATCGTGCACGACAACCTGAGTCGGCCGCTGCCGCTGGTCGATGGCGAAGTGATCTGGGAAGCGCTCGCGTAACCACTTCGGCGGGAGCCGGCTGAATGCTCAACGTGCCTGGCAACCCGCGACGCGTGTGCAGCGGCTGGACGCGGCGCCAGGTGCTTGAAGCCGGCGGAGCCGGCCTGTTGGGTCTGACACTGCCGAAAGTGCTCGCCGCCGAGACAGTCGCGGGCGCCGCGGTCCCTCGCGCGAAGAGTGTCATTTTTTTGTTTCTGTTTGGCGGACCAAGCCAGCTGGAAACTTTCGACATGAAGCCCGACGGGCCGAGCGCGATTCGCGGGCCGTTTAAGCCCATCCCGTCGCGAACGCCCGACCTGCGAATCTGCGAGCTAATGCCGCGGATGGCGGCCATCTCAGACAAGTACTGCGTCATTCGAACGATGACGCATCCGTACAACGATCACTCGGGCGGGGCGCATTACATTCAAACGGGCCGGCCGTGGCACATTCCGATCGGCGGCGGATTCAATGCCACCGAGAAGGACTGGCCCGCGCACGGCTCGGTCGTCGACATGCTTGACTCGCGGGCGAGCAGCAACGTTGTTGATCGTGGCGCGGCGCGGGGCATGCCGAGCTTCGTTTATCTGCCCAACCGCCTCGGTCATTTGCAGGTGTTTTCAGCGAAGCTCGACCGGCCGGGGCAATATGCCGGCTGGCTGGGGCGCGGCTACGATCCGCTGGCCACGGCGATCCGCCGGCGAGACGACAACGACAATCCATATTTCCGCGAGTGCACGGACGAGGACCTGAACTTTCAGATACAAGGTCTGGCGCTCACCGAGGGGTTGTCGCTCGACCGGCTCGAGGGGCGGCGCTCGCTGGTCGAGGAATTTGACGCCGCGCGGCGGCAGTTGGATCGCAGCGGGGCCGAGGCTTCGTACGATCAGTTTCGAAGGCGTGCGCTCGCGCTTGTCAGCTCCGAGAAAGTGCGCGAGGCGCTTGACGTTCGCAGAGAATCTGCAAGGACGCGGGATGCGTATGGCCGGCACTTGTTCGGGCAGTCGACGTTGGTCGCGCGGCGGCTGGTCGAAGCGGGCACCCGTTTTGTCACGGTCTGCTGGGATGCTCCGGACGGCTATAGCTGGGATTCGCACACATCGAGCACCGATGTGAAACAGCATCTGGTGCCGGGGCTCGACCAGGCTCTCTCGGCTCTGCTGAGCGATCTCGGCGAGCGCGGACTGCTTGAGGAGACGCTGGTCGTGGCACTGGGTGAGATGGGACGTTCGCCGAAGGCCAATGCCAACTGGGGCCGCGATCACTGGAGCACGTTGTTTCCTGCGGTACTAGCCGGCGCCGGAGTGCACGGCGGGATGGTGCATGGCACCAGCGATCGCGATGCGGCTTATGCGCTCGATCACCCGACCAGCCCTGAAGATCTGGCGGCCACGATCTTCGAGCGGTTGGGAATCGATCCGGAGTTGCGGATCCTCGATCAACAGGCGCGTCCGGTGCCGCTGGTGGACGGCGGCCGCGTGATCCACGAGATCCTCGGTTAGCCGATCCGCCGCACCGCCAGGATAGCTACGTAAATGTTCGAACTGTCAGAAGTTAGAAGTCGCCGCTCGGGACCATTCCGCACGTTGTAAGTGACCACGCCAGAGATTAGGATGGTGCGTGGTTCGCTCCCGCCAGTTCCTGCCTCCCTCCCGCCCTACCTGAGCCTGCCATGAAGCCATCGCTTGTTGCGGCGCTGCTGTTGGTCGCTGTGTTCGCGACGCTGGCTACGGGTCAGCCGCCGGCTGCCAGTCATTTGCTTCCCGGTGCCGTTCGACCCGGTGCGACGACCGACGTCGTGATTCATGGCGCGAATCTGGCCAGCCCCACGGGCATCTGGAGCGATGCGCCACTCACGTCGGAGCTGACGCCCGGCATTGAGGGCAATGGCACTAAGCCAGAGAGCGTGAGCTACCGCGTGACGGTTCCCTCGGAAGTCCCGCTGGGAGTGATCGGATTGCGGGTGGCCACGGGGCAAGGCATTTCGAATCTGAAGCTGCTGCTGGTCGATGACCTGCCGAGCGTGGCCGATGCGAACAGCAATCGCACGCCCGATGTGGCCCAGGTCGTGACGCTGCCGGTAGCGATCGACGGCTATTGCGATGGCGAGACGAGCGACTTCTATCGCTTTACGGCTGCGGCCGGCCAGCGCGTGGCCGTGGAGGTGTTTGCCCGTCGGCTTGGTACGCCGCTCGACCCAATGATTCGCCTGCTGACTCTGGATGGCCGAGAATTGGCGTTCAGCGATGATGATCCTTCGACCGGCGCGGACGGTCGCTTTGCCCATACGTTTGCCGAGGCTGGCGACTTCCTGCTGGAGATTCGCGACATTCGCTACCAGGGTGGCGGCAACTTCCGCTATCGTCTGCGGCTGGGCGATTTCCCGTTGGTCTCCGTGCCTTATCCGCTGGCCGTGCAGAAGGGGCAAAGTGCGAGCGTTCAGCTCGTGGGCCCAGAAGGAGTGCTCGCTCAACCGGCAACCGTGGAGGTGCCGGCCGATTTTGCCGCGAAGCAGATTCGCGTGGCAACTCCCTCCACGCAGACCGCGAGTTGGGTCAGCGTCGTCGCCAGCGATGTGGCCGAGCAGCTCGAAACAGAGCCGAACGACTCACCCGATACCGCGACCAGCGTGACACTCCCCGGCGCGATCAACGGCAAACTGGAGATAGCGGCGGACAACGACTGGTATCAGTTCACGGCCAAGGCGGGGCAGCGGCTGGTGTTCTCAGGCGAGACGAGAAGTTTCGGTTCGCCCTGCGATCTGTTCATGCGCTTGTACAACGCCGAGGGAGGCGTGCTGGCCGAGGCCGAGGACAATGGAAATGCCGAGGGGGCACTGAACTACACGTTCCCGGCGGATGGCAATTTTCGCCTGCGCGTGGAAGACACGAATCGCCGCGGCGGACCGGATATGGTCTATCGCGTGCTGGCAAGTTCTTATCAGCCAGGCTTCGACCTGGCGGCCGAGGCCGAAAAGCTCGATGCGCCGCAGAACGGCGTGTTCGTGGTCAAGGTGACGGCCGCACGGCGCGACTACAACGGTCCGATCACGCTCGCAGTCGAAGGGGCCGGCGATTGCAAGCTCTCGAACAATATCATTCCCGAAGGCAAGCCAGAGACGACCGTCCATGTGACGGTGGGGCCATCGCTCACGCCGGGGCAATTGGGCACGATCAAGATTCTTGGAACCGCGAAGGTGGGCGAAGCGGACTTCACGACGATAGCGAGCACGCAAGGCGCCCTGCGCACATGGCTGGCGGGGCTGCCCTATCCGCCGGCCGCATTCGACAGCGTGATCGGTTTGGGGATCGGTCCGGTGTTCCCGCAGTTCTTCACGGTTGCATCTCCCGCGCCGGTCGCTTCGCTGGTCAAAGCCGGTGCGACGGCGGCGATCAAGGTCAGCGTGGCTCGCACGAATGGTTTTGACGAAGCGGTGGCGATTGCCGTGGCCGACCTGCCGGCCGGAGTGACGGCGAAGCCGGCCACGGTTGCCAAGGGGCAAAGCGAAGTCGCCGTGGAGTTGGTCAGCGAGAAGACGATTCCGCCGGGCAAGTTTCCGGTGAAACTGGTCGGCAGCGCGAGCTTCCAGAATCAACCGCAATCGTTCACCTTCGACCAGGCCGCAATCGTGGGGCCGCCGCTGGCCGTGGCCTTTGCACCCGCGGGCACAGTGCCGGTCGGCGGCAAGCAAAAGGGGACCCTTACATTCACGGGCGACGTGGCCCCGGTGCCCGCACTGGCCGCCTATCAAGGTGGCGTGACCCGCGGTGCTGACGGCCCTCGCGCGGCGGAGTTCGCCGGGTTTGCGGCGGACAACAAAGCGGCCGCGCTGTCGGGGGTGGACAAAGCGCCCGGTGATGACCGGCTGACGGCGGAGCTGCCCCTCGCGACGGGATCTGATTACAGCGTTGAGTTCTGGTTTTACAACACCCGCGACTTGAGCCAGCCGAATGCACCGGCGGTGTCCGGCTATCTGTTCAGTCGCGCTGGAAATGCCGACGCGGTGAACGCTCAGCCCGGCGATCATCTCGCGATCGGTGGCGTCGAGAGCTCGCCGCGTGACAAGCTGTTCTTCTATGACGGGCAGAACTTGCTGTCCGGCCGTACGCAACTCGCGCTGAATACCTGGCATCACGTGGCCCTGGTGCGAACTGGCGATCAGGTGCACGTGTATCTGAACGGCGACGTGGCGAATCTCGAGATTCAAGGCGTTTCAGTCCCGCGGGCGACAAGCAACCAGATCGTGCTGGGCACGCGAATAGACGGGTATGCCCCATTCCAGGGGCGGCTTGACGAAGCGGCCGTGTTTGCGAAGGCGCTCGCGCCCGAGCAGGTGCAGGCGCACTTCGCCGCGGCCAAGGGGATGACGCCCGCGCGTGACGTGGTGCTGAAGGACGCACCGCTGGCCTACTGGCCGTTCGAGGAACTTGAAGGCGGCGTGGCTGCGAGCCTTGCGCCGCCGCAGCAGCGGTTGGTGAAGCTCGCCTGGCAGAACCTGGCGGCGGGGATCAGCGCTCCGAGTGAGATTGTGCTTGCTGGTGGCGCAACGGCGGCTGACGTTGAGTTGGCGGCAGCAGATTCCGTGGCGCCCGTGAAGATTGAAAACGTGATTGTGGCCGGCACGACGCGGGTCGCAGACGGCCCATTTACGGCCGAGTCGATGCCCGTGGCCGTGGAAGTGATTAAGCCCTGAGAAGACCAAGCCCCCGGAACGAAGCAAAGGGAGAGATCGATGAACTGGAATTTGTCGAAGCCATGCGCGGCCGCACTTGCGCTCTGCTTGCTCGCGATATCGGGACTCGTTCGAGCCGAAGTGCCCGCGGCAGAGGCGATCGAACCGATCGTGGTCGGAACTCCCGAGCGGCTTGAAGTCTTTCCCGCGAAGATCAAGTTGGACGCGCAGAGCCGCGAATCGCACCTGGCAGTGACTGGCTTTTACGCCGACGGCTCGATGCAGGATTTGACGCGGGCGTGCGAAATCATTCCGGCCAGCGGCGAAGTTGTCCGCAGTGAAGGCGCTGTCGTTTACCCCGTGGCGAATGGCTCGACGGAAGTGACGGTCAAGGTGGGCGGATGGGAAATCAAGGTGCCAACCGAGGTCGTCGATCAGGAGCAGCCGAATCAGATCTCGTTCGAGTATGGTGCGCTGGTCGCCCTCTCGAAACATGGCTGCAACCAGGGCGCCTGTCACGGCTCACCCAGCGGCAAGGGAGGCTTCCGCTTGTCACTGAGAGCCTACGACCCAGTGCTTGATATCGAGACGCTCGTCCGTGAAGCGTTTAATCGCCGTACGAACCTGCTCGAGCCGGAGAAGAGCCTGCTGTTGCAGAAGCCGCTGATGGAAGTGGCGCATGGCGGCGGCCGGCGGCTGAAGAAAGGCGACATCGGCTACACCGTGCTGCGCGATTGGATCGAGCAGGGTTGTCAACTCGACCCGGCTGGCGCGCCAAAGTGCGTGAAGCTGGACATCTATCCGCGGGAGCGCGTGCTGATGCGGCCGGCGCACACGCAGCAGATGATCGCGCTGGCCCACTTTTCCGACGGCTCGGTGCGCGATGTAACGCGCTTGGCGTGCTACTCCAGCTCGGATGAGGCGATTGCCACGGTTGACGAAAATGGCCTGGTGGTTGCGCACGACCGGGGCGAGGCCGCGATTCTGGTCCGCTTCCTGGATCATCTCGAAAGCTCGACGATGATGTTCCTCAAGCAGGTGCCGGGCTTCGAGTGGAACTCACCGACCGAGAACAACTTCGTCGATCATCACGTGTTCAAGAAGCTCGAACAGCTGCAGATTCTGCCCTCGGAGCTGTGCAGCGACGAGGAGTTCGTCCGTCGCGTGTACCTCGACGTGATTGGCATTCTGCCGACGGGCGAGGAAGCCCGCAGCTTCCTGGCGAGCACGGAACCGGACAAGCGGGCCAGGCTCGTCGATCAGCTTTTGGAGCGGCCCGAGTTCGCGGAGTTCTGGGCCTTGAAGTGGGGCGATCTGCTGCGGATTCGCAATGCCAAGGTTTCGAATCCCGGCGTGCACAAGTTCCATCGCTGGCTGGTGGCGGCGTTCCGCGATAGCATGCCGTACGATCAGTTCGCCCGCGAGCTGCTGACGGCAGATGGCAGCACGTTCGTCAATCCGCCGGCGAACTACTTCCGCACGGCGGCCGACACCAATGACTGCACCGAGACCACCTCGCAACTGTTCTTGGGCATTCGCATCCAGTGCGCGAAGTGTCACAACCATCCTTTCGAGCGCTGGTCACAGGATAACTATTACGGGATTGGAGCGTTCTTCAACCGCGTGCAGCGCAAGCCGGGCGCCAACGCCGATGAACAAGTCGTCTGGGTGGCCCGCGGCGGCGAAGTGACGCAGCCGCGCACGGGCAAGCAGATGCAGCCGTGGCTGCCGCTGGAGGGGGAAGCGGAGCTTTCCGGTGAAGACGATCGCCGCGATAAGCTCGTCGAGTGGCTGGTGAAGCAGAATAATCCGTTCTTTGCCAAGGTCGAAGTGAACCGTATCTGGGGGCATCTGCTCGGACGCGGCATCGTCGAACCGGTCGATGACTTCCGCGACTCGAATCCTCCGGCGAGCGCCTCGCTGCTGGCAGCCCTGGCCGACGACTTCGCAGCCAACGGGTATGATCGCAAGCGCGTGATGCGGAACATTCTGGGCAGCCGCACCTACCAGCTCAGTTCGCGCAAGAACGAGTTCAACGCGGCCGACGTGAAGTACTTCTCGCATGCCACGACACGGTTGCTCTCGGCCGAGCAATTGCTCGACGCGATCTGTCGAGTGACCAGCGTGCCCGAAAAGTTCGCGGGTCTGCCCGCCGGCACGCGGGCCACTTCGCTGCCGAGCCCTGACGTGGAAAGCGACTTCCTGAAGGTGTTCGGACAGCCGGCGCGCGAGACGGCCTGCCAGTGTGAACGTTCGACGGACTCAAACCTCTCGCAGGCGCTGCAGATGATTAACGGCCCGCTTGTGCACTCGAAGGTTCGCGACGAGAAGAACCGCTTGCGACAGCTTGCGGGCGAAGGCAAGTCCGACGCCGAGATCGTCACCGAGCTGTACATGGCGGGGCTCTGCCGGCCGCCGAGCGAGCCCGAACTGTCCGCCGCGACGAAGCACATTTCCGGGGCGGGCGATCGTGTCCGCGGCTTGGAGGACGTGTGCTGGGCGATTCTGAACGCCAACGAGTTCCTATTCCAACACTAATCGCTGATTAGGCGGAGATCGTCCAGTGCTTCAACTACGAACAGTCGTCAACTTCGCGTGCGGCCTGGCAGCGCTGATCTCGTTTGGCGCTGCGAGCGCGGATGAGATGCCAGTCAGCTTCTCGAAGGACATCGCGCCAATCCTGGCCAAGAACTGCGGGGCTTGCCACAGTGCGGCCGAGGCCAACGGCGGTTACCAGGTGGGCAACTTCAATCTGGTGTTGAAGGCGGGCGACAGTGAAGCTCCGGCTGTGACTGCCGGCAAGCCCGAGGAGAGCGAACTGCTCACGCGCATCGCAACGGACGACGAAGGCCTGCGGATGCCGCAGGAAGCCGATCCACTTCCGGCAGAGCAAGTGGCGCTCGTCAAGCGGTGGATCGCCGAGGGCGCCAAGTACGATTCGGCCGACCCCGCGTCGCCGCTGGCCGATATCATTCCCAAGAGCGGTCAGCCGGATCCGCCGGAGAGTTATCGCCGGCCGATTCCGATCGCCGCCGTGGCCTTTAGCGCCAGCGGCGAAGAAGTTGCGGCCAGCGGTTATCACGAAGTCACGATCTGGAATGTCGCCAGCGGCACGCTCGCACGGCGGATCAAGAATGTGCCGCAGCGCGTGCAAGGGCTGGATTACAGTGCCGACGGTACGTTGCTGGCCGTCGTCGGTGGAACGCCTGGCAGCTTCGGCGAGGTGAAACTCTTCAATCCGGCCGATGGCACGCTCGTAAAAGACCTCGGCTCGATGGCGGACGTGGCTTTTTGTGTGGCCTTCAATCCCCCTGGAACCAAGCTGGCCGTGGGGGGCGCCGACCGCACGATCCGGATCTACGACGTCGCCAGCGGCAAGCAGGAGATCCTGATCGAGGATCACGCCGATTGGGTGGCTGGGCTGGCCTGGAGCGCGGACGGCAAGCGACTTGCCTCGGCCAGCCGCGACAAGACCTCCAAGCTCTTCAATGCCGAGAATGGCGAATCGCTGGTCACGTATTCTGGCCTCGGCGAGCCGGCCTTCGGCGTGGCGTTCAGCGGCGACGGCAAGCTCGTCTTCTCGGCTGGCACCAGCAAGGCAATTCACGCCTGGAATCCGGACGACGGCGCTAAGAAACACCAGATCGGCGGCTTCTCGGGCGACGTGCTCTCGCTGCAAGCCCATGAGGACAAAGTGTTCAGCGGATCGGCCGATAAGACCGCTCAGCAGCATCGTGGCGCCGAGTTGAAGCACTTCAAGACGTATGCCGGGCTGGGCGACGCGGTCTACGCAATCGATTTTCACGCCGGTACGGGACGGATTGCGGCCGCGACTTTTGGCGGTGAAGTTCGCATCTGGAACGCAGAGGACGGTGCTCAGGTGACGAGCTTCGTCGCCGCTCCGGGATACACTCCGCCGATTGCAGCCAAGTAGCCGTCGCTTCGAAAACGCGGTCTGCGGCTCTACCAGTCGCCGACGGCGCCATCGGCGTAGAACTCCCGCAGCACGACTTCCTGCTGGAAGGGATGTTTCTTGACCTCCGCTTCGTTGATCTCGATGCCCAGGCCCGGCCGCGCGCTGGGGCGGACGATGCGGCCCTTGGTCTCGACGGTGAATCCCTCGCTGACGACGTCGCTGCGCCAGGGAACGTCGAGGTGCACCGTTTCGCAGATGATGTAGCTGGGCGTGGCGAAGCCGAATTCAAGCGAAGCGGCCGTGCTCACGGGCCCCTGAGGATTGTGCGGGGCGAGCGCTACGCGATAGGCCTCGGCCATGGCGGCAAGGCGGCGGGCTTCGCTTAGCCCGCCGCAGTGTGTGATATCCGGCTGCAAAACGCTGCACGCTCGCTTCTCGAGCACATCGACAAACGCGTGCTGGCTGATCAGCCGTTCGCCGGTGGCGATGGGGGTCGTCACCGCCCGCTGGATCTCGGCCAGTCCGGCGACGCTTTCCGGCCAGCAAGGTTCCTCAAACCAGTAGAGCCCAAAGGGCTCGGCAGCTTTGGCCAGGATCAGTCCCATCCTCGGTGAGTGCCGGGCATGGCAGTCGACCATGATGTCGATATTGTCCCCCACCGCGTCGCGCATGGCGGCCAGGCAGGCTTCCAGGTAGCGGACCGGGCGAAGGCCCTCGATCGGCATCGTGGGTGGCGAGGCCATGCACTTGAACGCCGTAAAGCCGTCCTCAACCGCCTTGGATGCTAGTTCGGCAAAGCGGGGGGCATCCGCGGGATCGACGGTGTAGAAGTCTTCCATCCGGCCGCCACCCAAGTGGCAGTACAGCCGGACGTAGTCCCGCACCGGCCCGCCCCACAGTCGATGGCAAGGCACGCCGTGCACTTTGCCCAGGATGTCCCACAGGGCCAGGTCGACGCCGCTGAGGGCTGTCGCGCGGATGATTCCGTTGGCATGCCAAAAGTGCTGGCGATACATCATCTGCCAGAGATACTCGACGCGGGTGGGATCCTCACCCACGAGCAGCGTGGCAATGTCCTCGATCGCGCCGACGACCGCGCGTGTATGCCATTCGAGCGTGGCTTCGCCCCAACCCCAGAGCCCCGGCTGATCGGTGAGAACTTTGACGAACACCCAGTTCCTCATGCGGGCGTGGCAGACGTGGATTTCAATGGCGGTAATTTTCATGCGCGGCTGCGAGGCGGAGTTGATAGAGGAGTTGCGGACGGCAACGTCGCCGGCCAAGATTCTGCTAAATTCACCGAAAACCCCGTAGCTCGCAAGGGCGCTCGGCCCAGGCTGGCTGTGCCCCTTGGCAGTTGGCCGATAGAATGACACGGCGTTTTTGCACGGATCGGAAGGCGGACGTAGTCTCTCTCGATGGGCTGGAATCGAAAACTCTCGCTGATTTTTTTTCTCGTGGCGGTCGCCGCGGCGGGGTATTTCCTGCGCTCGCTGGTCCCCACCGTGCTCGCAGAGTACCGCACGGCGGCCGAGTTCAGCCCGACCTGGGGCTATGTGTATCTGGCCATCGCCGGCGCCGGCGCGGCGGCATTTCTGACCTTGGCCGTCTGGACGATCTGGTCGCTCACTTCGAACACACGATCGAAGGCTCATCGCCGCGCGGCGCAAGCACGCACGCCGAACCAGATGTCCGAGGGGGAGAAGCAGGCTGAGATCGACACACACCTGGCGGCCGGTCGCCAGTGGACCGAGGACGGTTCGCTTACGCCCGAGGCTCGCGAGAAGATTCGCCGCTCACTGGACGAAGTCGAGACCAAGCGCGAACGCCAGAAGCTGGAGATCGTGGCCTTTGGCACAATCTCCAGCGGCAAGTCGTCGCTGCTCAATGCTCTCGCCGGGCGCGACGTGTTCAAAACCGAAGTTCGCGGCGGAACGACCGTCACGAGGAACGAGATTCCCTGGCCCGGCAAAGACCAGGTCACACTGGTTGATACGCCGGGGCTGGGCGAAGTCCATGGAGCCGATCGCGAAGAGCTGGCCAAGCAGTCTGCCCGCGACGCTGACCTGGTGCTGCTGGTGACCGACGGACCTGTGCGCGACTTCGAAATGGGACTGCTGGAAATCCTGGCGGCCATGCAAAAGCCGATCCTGGTGTGCCTGAACAAAGAAGACTGGTTTCGGCCGGGCGATCGCGACCTGCTGCTCGAGCAGATTGCCGGCCAGGTCTCCCGGTTTGTCTCGCGCGAGAATGTCGTTTCGCTGCGGGCGAAGCCGACCTCCCGCGTGCGTACCCGAGTGCTGGCCGACGGCACGCAGTGTGACGAAGAGGTTGAAGTTCCGCCGGATATCAGTTTGCTCGCTCGACGGATGCAGCAAGTCGTGGAACACGACGGCCGTGATATGCTGTTGGCGAACCTGCTGCTGCAAGCTCGCGGGTTGGCCGCCGAGGCGAAGGCCGAAGTGCAAACCGAGCTCGACACGCGGGCCAGGCAGATCGTCGATCGCTCGATGTGGCAGGCGGGCGCGGCGGCGGCGCTGAGCCCGTTTCCAGTGGTCGACGTGGCGGCCGGCCTGGGAATCACGTCGCACATGGTGGTACAGCTGGCCAGGGTCTATCAGCAGAAGATCGACCTCGATACGGCGAGCCGGCTAATATCCGAGCTTGGCAAGCAACTGGTCTCGGTGGCGGGCGCCAATCTAGCTGCGCCGCTGGCGGCGAGCGGAATCGCGTCCATGCTGAAGACTGTGCCGGTGGCGGGAACGATCAGCGGGGGAGTGCTGCAAGGCTTGGTGCAGGTGCTGGTTACCCGCTGGATTGGAGGCGTGTTTATCGAATACTACCGCAACGAGATGCGCGAGGAAGCGACCGATTGGGCCAGTCTGGCCCGCTCGCAATGGGCCAAGGTAACGCAGCGCGAGGAGCTTACCCGACTGGTCACGACCGGGATCGCCCGGCTGGGAGGCCGCAAGTCATGACGGAACACGAGCAGGCCATCCCCGGCGAGGACGCAGTCGATCGCCACCATCGGCAATATACCGAAGCCATGGCCGGCGTCCGAAATGCCATTGCGCAGTTCGACGGCTGCAGCGAGGCCGAGAAGGCCAACCTGACGCGGGTGATCGCCGAGCTGGAATCCATCTCGGAGAAGCTCGAGCTGGGGCACGTCGAGATCGTGATCTTTGGCGAAATCGATACTGGCAAGAGCGCGTTGATTAATGCCCTGGTTGGTCGAGCCGTGGCCGAAGTGGATGTCCGCGGCGGTTGGACGAAGGAAGCCTGGCGCGCGGCCTGGAACGGCAGCGGTTACGTGGTGCCGGGGTTTGAGAAGTCTGAAGTGGTGCTGGTCGATACGCCTGGCATCAACGAGGTGGATGGGGCGGAGCGGGCCACGATTGCGCACGATGCAGCGGCGCGGGCCGATCTGATCCTGTTCGTAACCGATTCGGATCTGAATCACACCGAGTACCTGGCGCTGCGGCAACTGGCCTCCGGAAGCAAGCCTATCCTGCTGGTGCTCAACAAGGCGGACATCTACACGGCGGAGCAGCGCAAGCAACTGCGCGACGTGCTGGCCACGCGGCTACGGAACATCGTGGAACCGGACGACATCGTGGAGACGGCAGCTCATCCCCTGCCCCGCGAGTACGTGATCGAAGCTGCCGACGGATCGGTGCGCACCGAGGTGCGCGATCCTCCGCCGCAGGTTGAGGCGCTCAAGGCGCGGATTTTGGAAGTTCTTGCCCGCGACGGCAAGGCGCTCGTGGCCCTGAACGCCGCGATGTACGCCGCCGATCGGAGCGACCGGATCGGCGCGATGAAGGTTCGGATGCGCGACGAACAGGCGACCACCGTGATCTGGAGTTATGCCACGATCAAGTCGATCGGCGTGGCGCTGAATCCCGTGCCCGTAGCCGACGTGTTGGGTGGCAGCGCTGTCGACGTGACGATGGTCGTGACGCTGGCCCACATCTACGGGATTTCACTTACCTGGAACAATGCGCGGCAGCTGATTGAGTCGATCCTCAAGGCCGCAGGCTGGGTCATGCTGGGGGAAATGGCCACGCACCTGGCGGCCACCCTCTTCAAGGGGCTCACGCTCGGCGCCGGCACGGTGCTCACCGCCGTGCCACAAGGAGCGGCGGCCGGGTACGGCTCGTATATTGTCGGGCAGGCGGCGAAGTACTACTTTGAGCACGGCGCGTCCTGGGGCGGTGAAGCGCCGAAAGCTGTCGTGGCACGCATCCTGGACGCCACCGACAAGCAGTCTGTGCTCGAGCGGCTCAAGACCGAGATCAACGCCAAGCTGCGGTTGAACAAGTACGCCAAGGACGTGCGGTCTTAGGCAGCGATGGTCGCAGCGATTTTCTTCTGCTAGTAGCGCGGCACGCTCGGATCGATCTCTTGCGACCACTGGTCGATACCGCCGGCCATACTCTGTGCGTGTGGAAAGCCTTGCTCACGCAGCCAATGCGCCACGCGCAGGCTGCGGCCGCCGTGATGGCAATGGATAATCACGCGCCGTTGGCGGTGCTCGTCGAGTTCGGTCAGCCGTTGGGGCAGCTCACCCATCGGTATCAGTGTTGCGCCGGCGATCTTGGCGGTGGCGTATTCTTCCGGCTGGCGGCAATCGAGCAGCAGCACGTCGCCGTGCTTCAGTTCGGCCGCGGTGCTCTGGCAGTCGATTTCTAGGGGATGTTCAGCGGTCATGATCAGCGGCTCAAACGGGGACATGAAAAAAGGCTGCTCCGGAGAAATTCTCCGGAGCAGCCCAGTTTAGAACTAACCAAACCCGAGGCCCAGGGGGGCGATTAGCCATCCTGGTTCGGATCGGCCGCAGGCTCACGTCCAGCCCGGGTGACCAGGTGAACGTAGAGCGCAGCATCGATGTCCTCGTTGAGACCCGAAACGTGCGAGTCGGCCCAGCAGTGCAGGACGACGCCGCCCGAGTGATCGCTGCTCGGACCCCATTCAGCCGCCGACTGGCCGTTACCCATGCCAACCAGAGTGTTCCGGGCAAACACCTTGGCGGTATCATTGGGCCTAGGACCATAGTTCAATCCCGAGACCGGAGCATTGGCAGGGTCGTTGGCGAACGTATAGAACGGAGGCATGCCCGTGGCACTGACAGTCTGGGGCTTGACGGGTTGCGGGGGCTGATTGTTTGCGCCCTGAAAGTTCGTCAGGTTGGCAGCGGTCCGAGTCCCCGGCGGAATGGCCACGAGCCAAGCCGTCGAACCATCGTACCAAGACGAGACGTTCTGCTCCTTGGACTCGGCCAGCAGGATCGTCTTCGAGGTGCCGTCCGTTATCGAGCGGATGCCATTACCCTGCGACGAGGGATTGCGCGGAGGAACGATGGCGCCGTTAGGCAACTCCTGAACGAAAAAACCTCCCGAAGGCGCGCCATAACCGGCGGCGCTGGGGTTCGTCATGCAAGCCATGTGCGTGGCGCACATCGCCTTGTAGTTGGTTACGACAACGCCCCAGGATTCCGGTTGGGGATTCCACGAGCCCTTTTCAGGCATGTTGTCCGACTTCCATGGATCGTAGCGAGTCCAAGCCGAGACAGCGTCACCAGCGAAGCTGGGGCAGCGAATCTCATCCAAGTCGAGACAGGCATAGTGCCGCCACCAGGTACGATTCGCAGGACCGCCACTGTTGTAGCGGAGACCAATGCCTTGGGGAGCGCCGCCGTTGGGATCGGAGAAGCCACCGGTGATGAGCATCGCAGGGAAAGCGAATTTGTTCGAGATCTGGCTCATGTTGTTGTAAGCCGGACCCTGTTCGATGAACGGCAGCAAGCGGACCATCCAGCTATAACCGGCTTGCGTCTGGTTGCTGTTGCTCGTCCAGGAAGTTCCCGATCCAACGGCGGCATTCCACAGAAAAGGTGTCGTCGTTGCCGGAACGGCGCCGCCCGGGAACGTGCCGTTCGCCGAGGGGTTGATGAACGTGGCCAGCGGGAAGTTCTTCTGGGCGTCGTGATGATTCTGGAACGCGATGCCCAACTGCTTCAGCTTGTTCTGGCACGAGTTGCGGCGGGCCGCTTCGCGAGCCGCCTGAATCGCCGGCAAAAGTAGCGCGACGAGCACGCCGATGATGGCGATTACCACCAGCAGCTCGACGAGGGTGAAACCTCGCTTCTTCGACCTGGTGACCATGCGTCACCTCCTGAAATAGAAATAGGAAAGAATGAGGAAATGAGGAGCCTCTTCGCCGCGACCAGAAGAAATATGGCCGCATGCTTAGACAGGCTTAAATTTAGTGGGTAGCGCAGGGTGTGTCAAACAGGAAGTGCCGGTTTTCTGCGGAAACCAGTGGTTTGCGCGACCGCGCGAGCCTGTCAGTTCGGTGTCTTAATTGCCGCGCACTTTGCATCGCGGGCGATCAACCGATATAGTAGGCATTTGTCCACTGCACGCCGGCCTCGCTTGGTGCCCGCTGGGTGCCACTTTCCCAGCCCCGCTCGCAAGGAACGCGACCATGCCAGCCCCTTTGCTCGTCATCGGCGGACCTGCAAGGTCGGGCAAAACGACCCGACTGCTCGGCGAGTACCGTCGGACACTGGAAGCGGGCCCACTCGGTGCGGCGATGTGGATCAGCCCACACCACCGAGCCGCAGCCGCGGTAGGCCAGCGCTTGCTCGACGAGGGCTTTGCCGGCTGCTTCAGCCCCAATCTGCTGACCTTCGAGCGGCTGTCTGAACACCTGCTGGCCAGCACACGCCGGCCGCTGCGGCCTCTCTCACGCGGGATGATGCGGCTGGCAGTGCGGCAGGTCATCGACCGTTGTCTTGCCGCGGAACGCTTACCCTACTTTCAACCGATTGCCCACACGCCTGGGTTCCTTGACCTGCTGATTGGGTTCATTCGCGAATTCAAACGGCTGGAGATCTGGCCAGAAGAACTTGCCAAAGCACAAGGTTTGCAGGCCACTCCGCGAGATCGCGAGCTGTGCTTTGTCTACCAGGCGTATCAGGCCTTGCTGAACCAACACAATCTGTACGACGACCAGGGGCGTTTCTGGACCGCCCGCGAGGAGCTGCGGAATGGCAACTGGGGACCGTTCAAAAATGTGCGCTCGGTATTTGTCGACGGTTTTAGCGACTTTACGCGTACCGAGCTGGACGTGCTGGAGTTTCTCGCGACGCGTGTCGAGCGAGTGACGATCTCTCTGACGCTGGAGCGAGAGACATCCCGGCAGGAATTGTTCGCGCGGGCAGTTCAGACGCTCGAGGCCCTTCGCAAGCGAATGCCGGCTCTGAAGGTGGAGCACCTCGAGCGTCGAAAGATCGAACCGCCGGCGCTGGCACATGTGGAGCAGAAGCTGTTTGGCGACCCGCGGAGCGTCACGCTGCCGAACGACGTTGGCGGCATCGAGATTCTGGCGGCTGCGGGCGTGACTCACGAAGTGGAGTTGGTGGCAGCGAGAATCAAGACTTTGCTGACCGTCGGAGATCAGTACGGCCGGGTGTGGGCGAGTGACGTGCTGGTGGTGTTTCGCTCACTCGGAGAGACGGGCAGCCTGGTTCGAGATGTTTTTGCGCGCTACGGTGTGCCCGTGGCGGTTGCCGCTCCGCCGGCACTCGGTTCTGCGCCGCTGCTGGCAGCGCTATTGAACTGGCTGCGGCTGGATGCTGAAGACTGGCCGTTTCGTGGGCTGGCAAGCGCGGTCGGCAGCACTTACTTTCAGCCTGCGTGGACCGAGTATCAGTCGGGCCGCGCCGCGTCGGCACTGATGCAGCTGGCGCGGGAGCTCGCGCTACCGTCCGGTAGAGCTGCCTTTCTGGCGAGCGTGGATTGGCTCGAGGCGAAAGCCGCCGAGCGGCTGGCGGAGAAACGGCGGCTCTCGGCGAAATTGCTGGCGGCACAGGCCTGCGGACCGCTGGCGCGGCGAATGGCAGCGGCATTCGTTCGTTTGCCGCGACAGGCCACGCCCACGGAGTGGTGGCGGGCGCTGCGGGCTTTTGCCACGGATCTGGGGATGCTGCGAGCTGCGGCGTCCAGTCCGCTGGGCGAGGCGCAGGCCGCCGCCGACGGCGCCGCCTGGGAACGCATCGAGTTGTCGCTGGCCGAAGTCGAGCGGTTGGCGCGCTGGAATGAAGAGTCCGCCCCACGGTGGAATCGCACGGAACTTCTCGCACACCTCGAGGACGTGTGCCGCAGCGAGTCCCTGAGCGTGGCATCGGACGAACAAGGAGCGGTGCGCGTGTTGGCGGCGGAAACGGTTCGCGGGTTGAGCGCTCCGTATGTGTTTCTGTGCGGGCTCTCGGAGAAGGCCTTTCCCCCGCCGCACAGGGAAGACTGTCTCTACACCGATGCCGATGCGCGGCGGTGGGGCAACAGCGGTTTGCCGTTGCCATCGAACGCCGACCGCGGCCGGTTCGAAATGCTGCTGTTCTACGAAGTCGTAACGCGGGCCACGCGGCACCTGGTGTTGAGTTACCCCGCGCTCGACGCGCAGGCACAGGCCCTGGTGCCGAGCCCGTTCCTGCGCGAGGTCGAGCACGTTTGCGGAGCGGCACGGATTCCGCGTAACGCGCAGCCGCATTTGGACTGCATCCCGCCGACGGACGAGGTGGTCTCGGTTCGCGACTTTCGCATCCGGGCCGTGTCCGAAGCGCTGGCCGGGCGCGAGCAGCTATTCGAACAGCTATGCGCGCATCCGGCGACCAGCAGCGTGGCGCGATCGATCGTCGCCGGCCTGACGATGACCGAAGCCCGCGATGAGCAGGCTTTCGGGCCGTTCGAGGGCATGTTTACGACCGACGCGGCTCGACGCAAGCTGTCTGAGCGGTTTGGTCCGGACCATTGCTGGAGTGCCAGCAAGCTGGAGGTTTATGCGAACTGTCCGCACGAGTTTTTTTTAAGGAACGTCCTGCGTGTTCGCCCCCTGGACGAGCCGGAACTGGCGACCGACTTCATGGGACGCGGGCAGATGTTGCATTGGCTGCTGGCGCGGGCGCATCGCGCACTGAATGACTGCCAGGGTGCCCCGAGCACCCCGTGCGGCAAGACGCTCAGCGACTTTACCCGGGCCGTCGAGCAACTATCCGCGGAACTGCGGCGTCAAGGCGGCGCCGGCACGCTGGCTGGCGGCATGGTTGAGATCAACGTGCGGCAGGTGCTGGCCTGGCTCGAGAGGTATCAGGATCACCACGAGGCGTATGACCGGCTATTCTCCGATTGGAAGCAGCCGCTGCGGCCGGCCCACTTCGAAGTGTCGTTCGGTCCTCAGCGTGAAGACGATGCTGACGACGAGTGGAGCGATTCGCGCGATCCGTTGTCGCGCGACGAGCCGTTCACCTTGGAATGCGCCGGCGAGATGGTTCAGTTCAACGGCCGGATCGACCGAATCGACGTGGGACGTTATGGCAGTCAGGCCGCTTTCACGGTGGTCGACTACAAGAGCGGGAAACTGAAACCGCGCACCAAGCTGGCAGCCGTGTTGGCTGGCAACTCGCTGCAACTTCCGCTGTATGCACTTGCCGCCGAGCAATTATTGGCCGAGACCGGAGCCGTGCCATTTCGCGCGGCATACTGGCATCTTTCAGGCGCGGGGTACGAGGATCAGGAGGCACTCAAGTTTCACCTCACCGAGGATGGCCGGCTCGAGCTTTCCGATGACTGGTCGGCGCTGGAGGACGCACTGAAGTCGCGCGTGGCCGCGCTGGTGCGCGGGGTTCGCGCAGGCGAGTTTCCCATGTTCAGTACCGACGAAAAATGCACGGGACGCTGCGACTTTGCCACGGTCTGCCGGGTAAACCAGGCCCGCTCGCGAGAAAAGTTCTGGCAACCGCCGCCGGGAGACCCGTCATGACGACCTCGGCGAAGCACGCGCCCAAGTATACAGAGCAGCAAGAGAAAGCCATCGAGACACGCAAGGTGTCCGTTTCACTTTCGGCTGGAGCTGGCTGCGGCAAAACCTTTGTGCTGACTGAACGCTACCTGTCGCATCTCGATCCGCGCGTGCCAGGCGCTCTGCTGCCGGACCAGATCGGACAGCTTGTGGCGATCACCTTTACCGATCGGGCCGCGCGCGAGATGCGCGACCGGATTCGGCGCCGCTGTTATGAGCGTCTGCAAACCTGCGACGAAGCGGATGCCGGCTATTGGGCCACGCTACTGCGCACGCTCGACAATGCCCGGATCAACACGATTCACGGATTTTGCGCATCGCTGCTGAGGTCTCGGGCGGTGGAAGCGGGGCTCGATCCACAGTTCACCGTGCTGGAACAGGCACAGTCGGAATCGCTGCTGAGCGAATCGCTGGACGACGTGCTGCGAAGACTGATCGCTGCCGCGGACGAGACGACGCTTGCGCTGGCCGCGCAATTCGATCTCGACGGCATGCGCGGGATGCTCCGGGGTCTGGTGCTGGACAGCACGCCGCAGCTAATTTCCAGGTGGCGAGATGCGACGCCGGAGCAAGTTGTTGAGAGCTGGCAGCAGGAGTTCGAACTGCTGCGGCCACAGGTCGCGGCGTACGTATTGGGTTCGAATCTGACCAAATGCATTGAGTCCATCCTTCAGGAGCACGTGCCGGCGCATGCAGAGATGGCCGCACGCCGCGAGGCAGTGCTCGAGGCATTGGAAGGATTGCGGCGCGAGGAAGGCGCCGGTCCGCTGGGCCAGCAGTTGCGCCAGATTCAAGTTAATGCCAAAGTTCAGGGGGGCGGCGGCGCGCGAGTCTGGCCGGATGCCGAAGCCTATGCCCGGTTTCGCGACTCAGCGACCGAGCTGCGTGGAATACTAACGCCTCTCATCTCGCTTGCCGATTTCAACATTGCGGATGCCCGGGAGGCGGCGGAGCTCGGAACGAAGTTGCTCGGCCTGGCTGTTCAGGTCTATGAGAGCTACCAGCAACGAAAGCGGGAGCTGCGAGTGCTGGACTTCAACGACTTGCTGGTGCGCGCGCGAGCACTGCTGGTTGAAGGAGACGGCGCCGAGCTGGCCAAGCAACTCAGCTCCGGCATTACGTTGTTGCTGGTGGATGAATTTCAGGACACCGATCCGCAACAAGTCGATCTGGTAAAGGCCTTGTGTGGCGACGGATTGAGTCGGGGGCGGCTGTTTTTCGTGGGGGATTTCAAACAGTCGATTTACCGCTTTCGCGGCGCGAAACCGCACGTGTTCCGCGACCTGCGCAGCGAAACACCGGCGGCCGGCCGGCTGTCCCTTTCCCGGAACTTTCGCAGCCAGCCGGCAATCCTGAACTTTGTGAACGCGCTGTTCGCCGAGGAACTTGGCGCGGAGTATGAACCGCTGGTGGCCGTGCGGCCGCAGGTGAGTGATGAGCCGGCCGTCGAGTTTCTGTGGGCGCCGACGGTCGCGGACAAGGAATCGGTGGAGGAAATGCGCGCTCGCGAGGCCGATTGGGTGGCCAGGCGGCTGCGCGAGATCATCGACAGCGGCCAGCCAATCGTTCGCACGGAAACTGACGGGAAGCCGAAGGCCCGTCCAGTAACGCCGGGCGACGTCGCGATTCTGATGCGGGCGCTAACGGATGTCGAGGCTTACGAAGCGGCACTGCGCAGGTATGAACTCGATTACTACCTCGTGGGAGGACACGCGTTCTACGCTCAGCAGGAAGTGTTTGACCTCTTGAACTTGCTGCGTGCTGTCGACAACCGGGAGGATGTCGTGAGCCTGGCGGGCGTGCTGCGGAGCCCGTTCTTTGGACTGACAGACGAGACCTTGTTCTGGTTGGCCCAGGACCCGGCGGGTCTGGGAAGCGCAATCGTCAGCCAGACGCTGCCGGAGGAAATCAGCGCGCAGCAGCGGCAGCAAGTGCGAGCGGCGCGAGAGACGCTCATCGATCTGAGGGCTTGCAAGGATCGGCTGCGAGTTTCCGAGCTGATTGAGCGCGCGCTGGACCGGACGGGGTATGACGCCACGCTGCTCCGAGAGTTTCTTGGTGCGCGAAAACTGGCGAATCTCGAGAAGCTACAGGAGCAGGCGCGTAGTTTTCAACGTGGTGATTTTCTGGGGCTCGCCGACTTCATTGTGCGGCTGAGTGATTTTGTCGCGCGGCAGCCAGACGAGGCCCTGGCCGCGACGCATTCGGAAGCGACCGACGTCGTGCGGCTGATGACGGTGCATCAGTCGAAGGGACTCGAGTTTCCGCTGGTTGTCGTGCCGGACATGAATCGGAGACCGTTCAACGGCGCGGACAGTACCCACCTTCACGAACGGCTGGGTCCGCTGGCACGTACTTCGGCCGAGGAAGACGGTTCGCGGGCAGTGAGTGGTTATGATTTGTGGCGGTTTGCGGAGAAAGCAGAAGAGGAAGCGGAGTCGAGCCGTTTGCTCTACGTTGCCACGACGCGAGCGGCCGATTACCTGATACTCTCGGCCAGTGTCAAGAACATTGGAGATGGTAGCTCTCCGTGGATGAAGCTTCTGGCCAGACGGTTCGATCTGGTCAGCGGCGAGTTTCGCGGTCGCGACTTACCCTTCGATCAGCGTCCCCAGGTGCGGGTGACAAGCGAGCCACCGCCGGAGTTTAAAGCACGCGGGAAATCGCGCCGCGCGGAGATTGCCAAGCTGGCGAAGTATCTTGACCCAACTGGCAGACGCGACGCAACGTTGCTGGCCGTCGATTCGGTGGCGCGAGATTCGGCGGCCAGTCGGCAATTCTCCTTCTCGCGGCTCTCGGGGAAGCTGCACCGGAAGTTCGAGCACTTGGACGAAGCGTCCGCTCAACTCGAAGGTCCGGACCCCCGGCAGCTCGGCACGCTCGTGCACGCCGTGCTGGGGGCGTGGGACTTCACGAGATCCGGCGACGTCGCTCAGCTTGTCGAACGCTTTGCCGAGCAGCACCTGCCTGACTCGCCGGGAGAGATTGCCGAGGCGCGGAGCATGATCGAGCGATTCGCCAGTTCGCCGCGCGCCCAGCAGTTGAAGTCCGCCACGAGCGCGCACGCGGAAGTCGAGTTTCTGCTGCCGTGGAGCATCGACGGCAGCGGTGCCCGTGGGGTCGCGTTACGGGGGTACTTGGACCAGTTGTATCAGGATGCGTCGGGTGCCTGGCACATCCTGGATTTTAAGACAAATCGGTTTGGCCCAGGTGGCGCCCAAAATGCGGCCGCGGAGTACGAGATGCAGATGTACGTGTATGGGCTGGCTGCGGAAAGAATTCTGCACTCGGCCCCCGCCGAGTTGACGCTGCATTTTCTGCGTACGGGGGACGAAGTGTCTTTTGCCTGGAATGACGACGCCCGCCGGCGCGTGGTTCGCATGGTGCACGACGCGATTCGGCTGGCCTTGTCCGAATCGGCTGTGCATGCGGTTGCGGGAAATTGACGTTTCGCACCCGGTCCGGCATCGCGGTCTATCGCATCTTGCAGGCAGACCTATAATCGAGCCGGTAATGAACCTGATCACTTCTCGCGAGAGGCCGCTTGATGCCGCTCGATCCAGACAAGCAGCGGAAGTTCGCGGTCGACGTGGTTCGCACGCTGCGCAGTCATGGCTACGAAGCCTATTGGGCCGGCGGCTGCGTGCGCGATCGGCTGCTTGGCAGACTGCCGAAAGACTACGACGTGGCCACGACGGCCCGTCCGGACGAGATTCGGGAGGTGTTTTCCCACAAGCGAACGGTGCCGATAGGCGCGCAGTTCGGCGTGATCACGGTCGTCGGTCCGAAACCCGCTGGGCAGATCGAGGTGGCCACTTTTCGCGAGGACGCGACCTACTCCGATGGACGGCGGCCGGATTCGGTGGAGTTCAGCACGCCGGAGGCCGATGCGCACCGCCGAGACTTCACGATCAACGGCCTGTTTTATGATCCGCTCGAAGACCGCGTGATTGACTATGTCGGCGGCGTGGACGATCTCGGACGGGGGGTGGTCCGAGCGATCGGAGAGCCGCGTGCTCGATTCGAAGAAGACAAGCTGCGGCTGTTGCGTGCGGTTCGATTCACCGTCACCTTTGGCTTCTCGCTGGACATCCCCACGCGCGACGCGATCGAGTACATGGCAAGTCAGATCGGCGTGGTGAGCGTGGAGCGAATCGCCGACGAGATGCGGCGGATGCTCATGCACGATAGTCGAGCGAAGGCCGTCGACTTGCTGCATGAAGTGGACTTGCTGCCGCAGATCCTGCCCGAACTCAACGCGGCCAACGATGCCGAGGCGACGACAGCCGTCGGCAGGCGCGGCGACGCGGCCTGGCTGGCTGCGCTGGCGACATTGGACCTGCTCAGCGAGCCGCCTTTTCCGCTGGCGCTGGCGGCATTGCTCGTTCCATTCGTCGACGCGGCGGCGGCGAGAGGGCTGGCCGCTCGGTGGAAACTTTCGAACCAGGAAAGTCGTTCCCTCTGCTGGCTGGTCGAACAACAAGCGGCGCTCGTTGGCGCGGAGCAGATGCCTTGGTCGCGCCTGCAGCCGCTTCTGGTCCACGATAATGCACGCGAATTGATCGCCTTGCTTGCGGTGCTTTCGGAAGTGCCTGCTGCCGACCGGCCCGTGGCGAGCCGGGCCGATCTGGCTAGGTGCCGACAGATGCTTGCGCGGCCAGCCCTGGAAATCAATCCGCCGCCGCTGGTCACGGGGGACGATCTCATCGAGCTGGGAATACCGCGCAGCAAGGCGTATCAGCGGATATTGCAGGCCGCTCGCGACGCGCAGCTCGATGGATTGATCCAGACGAAAGCCGAGGCGCTGGAACTTGTGAAACGTTTACTGAACGAGTAGGTGGTTAGGAGACGGGACAGCGATGCCTGACTTTGAGTTTGTGTTGGCGCTTGTATCACGCTGGCTGCATATTCTTGCGGCAATCACCGCGGTTGGCGGAACGATCTTTGCCCGAGCGGTGGTCTTTCCGACGTTGGCCCCGCTACCGGATGAAGAGCGAGCCCGGCTGCATGCGGCGCTGCGCGAGCGGTGGGCCACGATCGTCAAGGCGGCGATCGGCTTCCTGCTGGTGAGCGGCCTCTACAACTTCATGGTGACGGCGACGCAATCCAGAGTGCCGTCCTGGTACCACATGGTGTTCGGCATCAAGTTTCTGCTGGCCCTGGCCATTTTCGCGATCGCCAGCCTGCTGATCGGAAAGTCGCCGGCGGCCCAGGCAGTGCGGTCTCGCGCACCCCTCTGGTTGAACCTGAACATTGCCCTGGCAGTCGCGGTGGTGTGCCTATCGGGCGTGCTGCGGACGGCCGAGAAGACGCCCAAACCGCCTGCCGTCGAGCCGATCGAGATACCGGCCCCGAACTAGCTGCCTGGCGGAATTGCACCTTTGCAGGAGCGACGCAACTTAATTACGCTAGACCTAGGGTGCATTACGGCTCGCCTGATGGCGGGCGGAGCAATTTACGGTGGGCTGTCGCCGAACGGCCCGCGGGGCGTCTATGAATCCCAATGAACGAGCCCTGGATATTCTGCAGAAAGCGCGCGACGCGCTTTGCACGCGACTGACCGAGCGGATCCTCGACTCCGAGCAGGAGATTGCCGAGGATGCGGAAGGCAGCTCGTATCTCAGCGAGATCGAAGCGATCTATGAGCAGCTTGGCGGGCGGCTCGCGCATCTGAACGCGATGCTCGCCAACCTTCCGCCGGCTCAGGTCCAGCCGGCGTCTGAGCCCACGACGGAAACGGCCAGCGAAGTCGTCTATGCCGATCTGGCGTCGGGCACTTCCGCGACATTCGACATCGAGATCGCCGCTTCTCCGCCGCTGCTGGGGCTGCCGGCGCCGCCCACGCGCGAGGAATCGGAAGTCTGGTCGCTCACGGTTGGATTGGGGCGCGTGGTGCAAATGACGCGCGCCGACGATCTGACCGAAGCCGCCCATTTGATTTCTGAAGTGTTCGACCTCCGGCCGAGCCAGGCGCGTCGCGCCGCGGCGGCCTTCCAGCGACAGCTATGCCGCTATCCAGACCTTGCCCGTCGGCTCGAACAGTTTGGCATGGAATTTCATGAACTCAACGAGTACGCTGCGGCCACGTTGCTGGGCGAATGCTTTGAGTTTCAGGCGATCGACGCCTTGTTGCTCGTGCGTTCGATGAAGCAGCAACGACTTCCTGGGATTGACTGAGCCAACTGACAACCTGACTGGTCCAAAGGATTACGCACTTGGATAAGAAGGCGAAAAAGAAGCAGGACGTCCTGCGGCAGCGTCTGCAGAAGCTGCAGCAGCAACTGGCCGGAGCGCGCAAGCAGATGGACGACCCCGACGAGGTCGTGAGGCTCGAAAAAGACATCGCGAGCGCCAAGGCCGAGCTCGACAAGCTGGGCTAATCGGCGGCAGGCTGCTGAACCCGAGGATTACGGCTTAGCAGCCAGGTGGTGCCCCGGCGGCTGATGGAACACGCCGATCTCCGTGCGACCATCGCCATTCCAATCGCCGACTACCGGCGTATCGTTGGGCCCGCCCAACTCGACAACCATGTCATCGTCGTCGATGACACCGTTGTGGTTCGTGTCGAGATACCACAGGCCGTCGCGGTAGACGCCGATGTCGTCGACGCCGTCGCCGTCGAAGTCGCCGGACACGGGGATGTCGCCGTGCTGACCAAACTGATGCTTGGCGTCGTTGTCGCCGCTGCGGCCGTTGCCGTTCGTGTCGCGGCGCCACATGCCGTCGCGGAACACCGCAATCGTGTGAATGCCGTCGCCGTTCCAGTCGCCCACGATTGGATGGTCGCCCGGCGTGCCATAGAGGAACACGTGGTCGATCAAGTCGCTGCGCGGTTGGCCGTCTTCCGTGCGTTTTAAAGTCCGCTTGCCGATCGCGGCCTGATGCTGCGGCCGAGGAATGTTCTTGTGCTTCTCGGTGATCGGGTTGTGCGGATCGGGCATGCCCGGATCGTGGGCGATTGCTCGAGGGTCGCCGCTCCAGGCCGGGCCATAGATGCCGATGTCCGTCTTGCCGTCGCCATCCCAGTCGCCCGTCACGGGGCGATCTCCGTGATAGCCGAGCTTGGCCCACAGGTCACCCTTGTCCCAAACGCCATTGTCGTTGAGATCGATGAACCAGAAACCGTCTTGGAAGACGCCGATTTCGAACTTGCCGTCGCCGTTAAAGTCGCCGGAGACTGGGTAGGCGTTCTTCATGCCGAACTTCATCTTCCGCTTTGTGTGCTGCGGATCGGCCAGGTCGACGATGGTCCACTCGACGTCGTCCATCTGGGCGTCCGACCACTTGATCAGGTCTTCCGGCTTCATGCTGGTGAGCTGGACGCCGTCGTCGCCGACGATTCCGCGCGGGTAGCCTGCATCGACAACGCTTAAGTGCCAGGTATACATACCGCCGCCGGCCCGGGTCAGAATCGGCGCTTGCAGGAACGGGTTGAGCGGCGTGAGGTATGGCACCTGGGGTGGCGCCAGCGGGAAGAAACCGGGAATCGCCAGCGGGTCGGGCGGCGCCGGTCGCGGGGGCAGAATGAGCTGCGGGGTATCGGGCACGACCGTGGTGACGACGCTGAAGTTGTTGTTCAACGAGTGCTCGCCGACGCCCAGCTTAATGTTGAGCAGAGCATCCACCGGAGTCTCGACGAGCGCCGCGAGGATTGCCGGATCAGTCGGCACCAACGGGCTGACGACGATACCGCCGGTTGTGCCCGGTGTGTTGATGCCTGGGAAGTATCCATCTGGACGAGTCTCGTAGACGGCGTAGCTTCCCGGCGGCAGACCGACAAATTCGTAGTAGCCGCCAGCGTCGGTTACGGCCCAGATCGGTTGATCGGCCGTGTAGTAGCCCCCGAGCGCGGCCGAGCCGAGGATCGGTTGCCCAGTCACCCCATCGCGGAGGCTAACGACCACGCCTGGTAGCAGAATGTCATCCGGCGTAAGCAAACCGTCTTTCACGGCCAGCACGTCGGGCACATCGCCTGCGTTCTCGACGGGAATTGCCGGACCGTCCTGGAAGACGTGGCCCGAAAGCTTCGCGGGCGGGATCTCACAGAAGTTGTACTCGACCGCGTTCAGGCCGCTGATCAGCACGATGTTCGAGATGAAGTTTGCCGTGACATCGCCGCCGGCAGAGCCCGAGAACGTGCCGCCATTGAAGTACTCGATCGGCTGAATTTCACGGACCGAGTATTTGCCCGGAGCGAGCTTGTCGAACAAGTAGGTTCCGTCGGCGCCAGTCACTCGAGTGGCGACAACGTTGCCGTTCGCGTCGAGCAGTTCGACGGTCACGCCTGCCAGCGGCGGATTCTCGGGATTCTCGCAATCGCCGGTCGTATTGACGTGTACCTTGCCGGCAATGCTCGCCGGGGGGAGTTCGCCAAAATTGTAGTCCTCGCCATGCGAGCCGGGTGGCAAGACAACGGTCGAGATGTAATCACCCGGGTTGTTGGCAACACCGCCCTTGGTGCCGGGCGTGTCGAGTCCGTCGAAATATTCCTGCGGCTGGGTTTCCTTGACGCCGTAGGTGCCGGGCCGCAAGTTAACGAAGCAGTATTTTCCGTTGGCGTCGGTCGTCACGGTGACGCCGAGGAGGTTGCCGTTGGGGTCGGTCAGATGCACGGTCACACCGGCGATGCCCGCCTCGCCGGCTTCCTTGATGCCGTTGTTGTTCCAGTCCACGTAAACGTAGCCGCACAACTCGGCGGGTGGAATCTCACAAAAGTCGTAATTCACCGCGTCTGTGCCGCTGGTGAGCACGACGTTGCTGATCAAATCGTTCGTGACATTGCCACCTTCGGAGCCCGCCTTCTCGCCACCGTCGAAGTAACCCTCGGGCGTGTACTCCCGGATCGAGTAAGTACCCGGCGGAAGAGCGTCGAACTTGTAGAAGCCGTTGGCGTCGGTGGTGCGAGTGGCAATAACCTGGCCTGACGCGTTAAGTAGTTCGATCGTGACGCCCGGCAGCGGTGGGTTGTTCGGATCGCCGCAATCGCCGGAGTAGTTCGCCCGCACGTGGCCGCTGATGCTCACCGGCAGCAGCTCGCCAAAGTTGTAGTTCACGGCAACCGTTCCGCCGATGAGCACGGCACCGGAGATCAAGTCGCCGGGGTTCACCGCGCTGCCGCCGGCGCTGCCCGCCGTGTCGAGACCGTCGAGGTAGCCGCCGGGCTGCACTTCGGCCACGCCGTAGGTTCCGGGCCGCAGGCCGGTGAACTCGTAGTACCCCTGGGAGTTGGTCGTCGTGGTCGCGCCCGTCGGTTGGCCGTTTCCGTCGCGCAGGATGAGCGCAGTGCCGGGAATCGGAGCTTCGCCAGGATCCTTGATCCCGTTGTTGTTCATGTCGACATAGACGTAGCCCGAGATGCTGGCCGGCGGGATCTCGCAGAAGTCGTAGTTGACGGCATCGGTGCCGCTGGTGAGCACGATGTTCGAGACGATGTCGCTGCCCTTGGTACCGCCAGCCGACCCAACGAACGTGGCGCCGCTGAAGTATCCAAGCGGCTGCTCTTCACGTACGGTGTAGGTGCCGGGCCGCAGGTCTGTGAACTTGTACTTGCCGTCCGCGCCCGTAATGGCCGTGGCGATCACGGTACCGCTTGCATCGAGCAGGTGGATGGTCACGCCGGCGAGCGGCGGATTCTCGGGATTCTCGCAATCGCCGGTATTGTTGACGTGTACCTTGCCGGCAATGCTGACCGGCAGGTACTCGGCGAAGTCATTGCGGATGCTGTTCTCGCCGCCCAGCAGGTTGATCTGGCTTAGAACGTCGGCGTTGGTGACCACGCCGCGCGTCTGCCCGTTAACCTTACCGGGGGTCGAACCGACGCTTTCGTAGTCGTCCGGCTGCGTCTCGACAACGCGGTAAGTGCCGATGTCGAGATCGTCGAATTTGTAGCGACCCTGCGTATCGGTCACCGTCGTCAGGCCGGTCGCGACATAGTTGGACCCGTCCAGCCGCAACAGGGCGAGACGCACGCCGCTGATGCCGGTGTCGCCCGAGTCCTGCTGGTTGTTGAGGTTGTGGTCGAGATAAACCACTCCGGAGAGGCTGTTCGGCAGCGCTTCTTGCTTAAGCAGGTCGATGGCGCCTGCAGTCATATCTGAGAAGTCGGTTTGCGTCGAGTAGCGGTCGGGTGGCAGATTGAGATTCAGTTTTGATTGTGTTTGGGCGTTGGCGAAATTCTGGTTGTAAGCATCCCAGTACTGGACGTGGGACGTGATGTCATAGTAGTGCGGCGCCTTGAAAGTGGCGTACATGTGCGAACGTTGGAACTCGCCGCCTTCGGCCACGGCGTTCACGTCGACCGTATTACCACTCACGAATTGAAATTCGTCGACGTCAATGCTGATCAGCAGCGTTTCGCCGACGTCGAAGCCCTCGAGATTGATGATCAGCTTCATGCTGCCATCGGTCACTTGAAAGTTCGTGACGGTGAAGCCACTGCTGGAGACGACTTTGAAGGGGTTCGACTTGAACACGCCGTAACCGCCCGGCGCGGTGTCGAAGAAGATATCGCCCGAGGAGATGCCGTCGCCGGCCTTGTCGCCATCGATCACGATCTGCGTGAGCTGCGTGCCCGGGGCGCCGCCTTGAAAGGTGAACTCGAGCAGGTTGGGCTGCGCATCGTCGCCCGCCGCCTGTTCGTAGTACACACTCCCCACGAGCAGGTCGGCCGCCATCATCGCGCGGCTCTCACACTCTTCGTACCGGCAGATCCGGCGCGCACGGCGTTTGGTATGGGGCTCGTCAAAACGGGCGTTTCCGAGCCAGGAGCCTAGGCGCGAAATCGTATGTAGCAGGCCCACGGCGATTCTCCTTAATCGACTAACCTCTGCCCCGTTCCATCAGGCGCATGTGTCGCGCGAGTATTCGTACGCTGTCTTACCGGACGCGAACGTCCCATTGATTTTCGGCCGTATCTTGCGCGCCGCCGGGCTGGTCAAGACGCCAGACGCGGATCGTCGTGTCGAAGCTGCCGGAGATGATCGTGCGAGTGCCTGCGTCGAAGGCCAGCGCGGCTACCGACCCGGTGTGGCCCACGAGGGCGTCGGCTTCGGACTCTGATTGCCAGTTCCAGACGCGGACCACGTTGTCGCTGCCACCGGTCGCGATCAGATCTTCGCCACAGATGACCATCGACAGGAGTTTGCCGGTTTGGCAGTGGACCTTCTTGACGAGCTGACCATTGGCGGCGTCCCATACGCTGAGTTGGCGGTTCTCACCGGCCGACACCAGCTTGTCGCCTGCCGGCAGCCACCCCAGGGCTCGCAGTCGACCGACACCGGTCGAGGCGATTTCCAGATCGACTGCTCCGGTCGCAAGCGACCAGACCATCACCTGGCCGTTGCGGCCCGCAGCGGCCAGGCGTGAACCATCGGGTGAGAACGCGATCGCCCGCAGATCGGTGTCGGGTCCCAAGAGTTTCCCTTTGGCCGTTCTGGTCTCCAGGTCAAACAGATGAACGTCTGCGTGAAAACCGACGGCGGCAAGCTGTTTGCCATCAGGGCTCAGTGCGATCGCATAAACCACGTGCGGCAGCTTGACGAGTTCGGAAAGCTTCTCGCCGGTCGAGGCGTTCCAGAGCACGATCCGGCCATCGTCGCCGGCCGAGACAAGCGTTTGTCCATCGGGAAGGAATGCGACGGCGCGAACCCAGTCACCGTGTGCATTCAGCTTATGAAGCAGGCGGCCGTCCGCCGTGCTCCAGACCCGAACCACGTGGTCGTCACCGGCGGTTGCCAGATGCACGCCGCCGGACGCGACGGCCACGGCGGTGATCACGGGCGGTCTGCGGCGCGGTTCGCTCTGGCTGGGCTGGATCGTCTCGGTCGGTGCGAGCACCGTCGGTTCCTGCGCTCCGGCAGGCGCGGCGCCTACAATCAATGTGCAGGCAAAGACCGCAAACAGTGTGACGTGACGCATAATCAACCTCGAAGGCGAACCATCCTTGTTCAGTCCGTCCACCCGATGGCAGCCGGCCCTCGCCATGCAGGCACCCACGACGCGCGCAGCGGCGCGAAGGTACCTCAACATTCGGTATCGGTCGGATTGTGAGCACAACCCAAGCACAAGACGCGGTCCGCGGCGGAGCGCACCGGCGGAGCACGAGGCAAGGAAAGGTGGGCGGAGTTTACCGGCGCGGAGATCACCCTGGAGCGATTGCAGGTAGCTGGCGCCCGCGGATCTTGCGTGCTAGCTCTCGAGGGCTATCGCTTCTCGATGGGCACGAATTCGCGAATGTGCGGTCCCGTGTAGATCTGCCGGGGACGGCCAATTCGCTTGTTGGGCGACTCGTGCATTTCCTTCCAGTGGGCGATCCAACCCGGCAGCCGACCGATCGCAAATAGAACCGTGAACATCTGGACCGGAATGCCCATCGCGCGGTAGATCACGCCGCTGTAAAAGTCGACATTGGGATACAGTTTACGCTCGATGAAGTAGGAATCGTTGAGCGCCACCTGTTCGAGCTTTTTGGCGATCTCAAAGATCGGATCGTCAATCGAAAGCTTGGCCAGCAGCTTGTCGCAGGTCCGCTTGATGATCGTGGCCCGCGGATCGTAGTTCTTGTAGACGCGATGGCCGAAGCCCATCAAGCGTAAACCGCTGTTGCGATCCTTAGCCTTGGCCACATATTTTTCGACATTGCCGCCGTCGGCCCGAATCTGTTCGAGCATCTCGACACAGGCCTGGTTCGCGCCGCCGTGCAAGGGGCCCCACAGCGCGCCGATGCCGGCCGAGATCGACGCGAACAGGTTGGCGTCGCTGGAGCCCACCATACGGACGGTTGACGTGCTGCAGTTCTGCTCATGGTCAGCGTGTACGATCAACAGCAAGTTCAGTGCTTCGACGAAATCTGGATCAATGTGATACGGCTCGCTGGGAACCGAGAACATCATCTGCAGAAAGTTCTCACAGTAGGTGAGGTCGTTTTGCGGATAGATGAACGGCTGGCCGATCGACTTCTTGTAGGCGTAAGCGGCGATCGTGGGCAGTTTCGCGATCAGTCGGTGGATCGAAATCTCGACCTGCTTTTCGTCGCGGGGGTTGAGCGAATCCTGATAGAACGTCGACAGCGCGCCGACCACCGAGCTGAGGATGGCCATCGGATGCGCGTCGCGCGGGAAGCCGTTATAGAACGAGCGCATGTCCTCGTGCAGCATCGTGTGTCTACGGAGCGAGGAGCGAAATCGGTCGAGCTGTTCGGAGGTCGGCAGTTCGCCGTAGATCAGCAAGTAGCTCGTTTCGATGAAGTCGCAACGCTCGGCGATGGTCTCGATCGGGTAGCCGCGGTAGCGAAGGATGCCTTTCTCGCCATCCAGGTACGTGATGGCGCTGGTGGTGGCGCCGGTATTGACGTAGCCTTCGTCGAGTGTGATGTGGCCGGTCTCCGCCCGGAGTCTTGAGATGTCGACAGCGCGCTCGTTCTCGGTACCGACGACGACCGGCAACTCGATCTGACGCTCTCCGATTTGCAGTTTGGCGACCTCGCCCATCGAGGCTTTCCTTTCTGACACGTCGTGCACGTTAAGACTTTACGGGTAGCTACCGCCGACGGACCCGCAGCGAGCGGAGCCCAGCAGCGAAACCCCCAGTTTACCGGCAACAGTGCCCGGACACAATCAGCCGCGGGACGCGTGTGAGGCGCGAGCGTGCGCGAAAAGGAGAATTTCTGCGAGAGGCAAAAGAGTTTGCGGAGAAGTATTTCGCAAAGGTAAGGTTATCGCGCAGTTTTGCTTCTAGTGGATCGGCGATGCCGATCGTGCGGCGGCGAGATGCACGACGCGCTATCGCATCGATGCGTCGGGTTGCGCGGCGGTCGAGTCGTCAAAGACACTCCAAACGGGCGTCTTTTTGCGCAGCGATTCGATGTATTCCTTCTTTCGCTCAGCTTCTCCGCCGCTTTGCAGGGCCAGCTTGATCTCCGGCTGTACCTCGGTGAACGACGCCTGTTTTGTTTCCTTGCGTTCGACCACGCGAATGATGTGGCAGCCTTCATCGTCCTGCAGAATGCGGCTCATCGCGCCAACCGGCAAGCTGAACAGAGCCTGGTCAATCGGTTGCGAGCGGAGACTTCCTTGGGTTACCCAATCGTGGGCGCCCCCCTGCTCCGCCGCATATTCCTGGGAATGCGCTTTGGCCACTTCGGCGAACGGCACTTGGCGGACCAGCACGTCGTCGCCCCAGCGAGCAAGCGCCGCGATTGCCTCGGGCCGTGAGCTGAAGTTTTCCCACTTAGCGGTGATCTGTTCCCAGCGGGCCTGGGCTGGCGTGTCCCACTGCGCGGAGTGCTTCTGGAAATAGGTCAACATCTGATCGTGGGTCGGGTCTTTTTTCTCTGTCCTCACGGCTTGACTTAGCCAGCCGCTGGCCAGGCTCTGCTCGACGAACAGGGCCCGCTGCGACTCGATCGAACCGCCGAGTTCGCGGAGCTTGTTTTCCAGTTCGATGATGCTGCTCGCGCCGTACTCGAGCTGCAGTTGTTTGAGGTACTCGCTGTTAAAATGGTCACGAATTTTCTTTTCATTCTCGTCGAGCGCCTTTTTGTCGGCCGACGAACGTACCTCGGCGATCAGCAGCTTCGTGTCGATCATCTGCTGCAACGCCTGCGACATGTAGTTCCTCTGAGCACGCTGGATTTCTCGCTGTTGGTCCTCGGGCGGAAGCGCGTTGAACTGTTCGTTGTCCTTCACGGCGCTCAGGATGGCGCGATTGATCATCGGCAGCATCTCGCAGGCCTGCACTCGTTCGGCGCCGACGCGGGCGATGATCTCGGCCGGGTCGTAAGGCGGATCCGCAGGCGAGGCCTTCGCGGTCGTCGAGCTGGACGCCATCGCCGCCAGCGGTGCGCCGGTCGAGGGTAACGGTGTTGCGCCGGGGACCGCCGTAGGTCGACCGCCGGGCCAGGCATCCGGCCGTACTGGCCGAGACGGCATGTTTGGCGGCGCGCTGGGGTAGCCGCTAGTGACTCCGGGTACGATTGCCGTGGGCGCCGCTGCCGGCGTTAGTGTCGTAGGGTCGCCGAAACCAGGGTCCGCGAAAGGCTGAGCGAACGAGGAGTTCGCGGCGGCGAGACTGCCTCCCAGGACAAGGGACGCACAGTAGAAAGACGACTTGCGCATGTGTTTGGCCACCACATTATCGCCAGGCGACTCGAACGCGAGGCTCGAGATACCTCGGACGCGGTTTGGAAGAACGTTCCAGCTACGATCAACAAGACGTGAACCAGGCGTCAAGTACGCTGCCTAGGCAGAGCCCTCTGATCCTGGCGGGGCGGGAGTATATGGGCCCCTCACGTGGGTTGCAACAGCGATTGCACGATCGCAATGACCTGTTCGCTGTCGAGCTGCCCCTTGGGAAGCGGAAGGTAGGCGCTGACATCATCCACAATCCGCAGCTTGCCAGACTTGCGACTGAGCTGCTCGATCTTCTGGCCGTCGCAGTATCGCAGGACCATGTAGCCTTCCTCGAGGTGCACCGATTCGACCCGCCAGAGGTGCGCCCAGATGCGGAGCTTTGCTAGCAGCAGCATGCGTTCGACCTCGGGTGGCATGGGGCCGAACCGGTCGGCCAATTCGGCCGAGAAATCCTCCCAGTCCGCAATGCTTGCCAGCCGAGCTGCCCGGCGATACAGATCGATCTTCAGCCGCATGTCCGGCACATAGGTTCGCGGGATGTAGGCCTCGCTGGGCAGATCGAGGTTCACGTCGACGGTTTCCTTGGGCGGCAACTGCTTCAGTTTCCGCACAGCCTGTTCGAGCAACTCGCAGTAAAGCTCATACCCGACCGTGGCGATGTGGCCGCTCTGCTGCGTGCCGAGGATATTGCCCGCGCCGCGCAGTTCGAGATCGCGCATGGCGATAGCGAATCCTGAACCCATCTGGCTGAACTCCTCGATCGCGCGCAGGCGGCGGGCGGCGGTACTGGAAAGATGCCGATTGGGATCGATCAGCAGGTAGCAGTAGGCGCGGTGCTTATAGCGGCCGACACGACCACGAAGTTGATGCAAGTCGGCCAGCCCGTATCGATCGGCTTCGTCGATGAAGATCGTGTTCGCGTTGGGAATATCGAGGCCGCTTTCGACGATCGTCGTGGCCAGCAGGATGTCGAACTTGTGGTCCACGAAGTCGAGCATCACCCGCTCGAGATCACCTTCGGCCATTTGCCCGTGGCCGATGCCGATGCGGGCCTCGGGCACGATCTCCGCGAGTTTGTGCGCGACCTTCTCGATATCGTTCACGCGATTGTGAACGAAGTAGATCTGCCCGTTGCGATTCAGCTCCCGCATCACGGCGTGGCGAATGAGTTGCGGATCGAAGCGTGTGACGCGGGTTTCAATCGCCAGCCGGTCGTTTGGCGGCGTCTCCAGGTTCGAGATGTCGCGCACGCCAAGCAGCGACAGGTGGAGCGTTCGCGGGATGGGCGTGGCGGTCATGGTCAGCACGTCCACCGCGCTGCGGAGGGCTTTCAAACGTTCTTTCACTTCGACGCCAAACCGCTGTTCTTCGTCGATGATGATCAACCCGAGGTTTTCGAACGTCACGTCGTGCTGTGCGAGGCGATGGGTGCCAATCACGATGTCGATTGCGCCAGTGGCCAGGCCGTCCAGTGTTTCTCGACTCTCCTTCGGCGAGCAGAATCGGGAGAGCGCCGCGATCGTGATGGGGAACTCGGCCATCCGGGCCCGAAACGTGCGAAGGTGCTGCTCGGCCAGGATGGTAGTCGGCACGAGCACGGCCACCTGATAGCCGTTGTCCACAACCTGGAATGCTGCCCGCATGGCGAGTTCGGTCTTGCCGAACCCGACGTCGCCGCACAGCAGGCGATCCATGGGGCGCGGCTGTTCCATGTCGCGTTTGATCGAGCCGATGGCCGTGAGCTGATCGGCGGTTTCGATGTAAGGGAAGGAAGCATCGAACTCGCGCTGCCAGGCGGTGTCGGCGCCAAATCGCAGGCCGGGACGCAAGGCTCGCGCGGCCTGAAGGTGGAGCATGTCGGCAGCCAGATCGGTGACGGCCTGGCGGGCTGCCTCCTTCTGGCGGACCCACTGCCGGCCGCCAATGTGAGCCAGCGTCGGACGACCCTTCTTGCTGCCGCCGACATACTTCTGCACCAGTTCGATCTTCGAGGCAGGCACGAAGATCTTCGTGTCGCCATGAAACTCGAGTACCAGGTGTTCTTCGACCTGGTCGCCTTTCTCCAGCAGTTGCAATCCCCGGTAGCGACCGATGCCGTGCGACAGGTGAACGACGTAGTCGCCCTCGCGCAGTTCGAGGAAGCTGTCGATCGCGCGGCCAAGCCGCTTGCGCGTGGGGCGGTTCAAGTCCGCGCGGTGAAAGAGCTCGCTGCCGCTGACCAGAGCGACGCGCTCACTGACGAGCCGAAAGCCCGCCTTCAGCCGGCCAAGCGAGTAATGCAGCTTGCCGGCCTGGGCTAATCGTGTGGGGCCGAAGACCTCGCAAAGTCGTTCGGTTTCGGCCTCGGTCTGACAGACGATGTACACGTCTTGTGGGCTGCTGCCCCCCATCGCCGCGTCCAGTTCGTCGCGAACCTTGGCAATGTCGCCGCTGAACCGCTCGACCGTCTCGATCGGCAAATGGCAAGTCGTCTCCAGCGAGCCGGCCGAGACACTAGCCGCGGTGACGGACGGAAACTGGTGAATCTGCCGGAGTGTGCTGGAAAGGGAATGGGCATCCTGCGGACGTTCGAGTCGTTCGAGATAACGGCGGGCTTCTTCCTCGACGTCGCTTGGCTCGACCAGGTAGAACCAACTGCCCACGGGCAGGAAGCCGGCGAAGTGCTCGCGGTCGCGCTCGTCGCGCGAGGCCACGGTGATGTCAATCTCTTCGAGCGCGGCCAGGCTGCGCTGCGTCGAAACCTCGAAGCGGCGGATGGATTCCACTTCGTCGCCAAAGAACTCGATTCGCACGGGCTCGAACCAATCGGGCGCGAAGATGTCGAGGATGCCGCCCCGCGGTGAGAACTCTCCTGGCAATTCGATGGCGGTCGTATTCTGAAAGCCTCCCTGCACCAGCCATTCGAGCAGTTCCTTGACGTTCAACTGCTCGCCGGTGCGAATGCGCCGCGTGGCCCGAGCGATCGATTCGCGCGCGGGGACGGGTTGCAGGAGGCTTTGGATGCTGGTGACAATCAGCCGCGGTGCATCGGACTGTCCGAGCCGCTTGAGCAGCCGCAGCCGTTCGCCTTCGATCTCATCGTGCAAGCCTCCGGCAGAGTCGCGGGCTTCACGCTCCCAGGCGGGAAACTTCTCGGGGACGACATTGGTGAAGAGTGCGAGGTCGTCCGAGAAATCATCGATGTCGTCCATGTGCGCGCAAACGACGACGAGCGGCGCCGGGGCGTGGCGGACCAGCGAGGCCGCGATGAGCGCGCAGCTTGAGCCCCAGACTCCGCCCAGCGTGGCCGCGTGCCCGGCTTGCAAACTCGCGAGGACGCCAGCGAAGCCTTGCTGCGTTTCCAGCCTTCCGACGAGCTTGTTAAGCTTGTCGGAAGGTGTGACGACGGCGGGGGCTTCAGCCATGTTGATCGCGAAATTTTATGCCGCCCAGGCCGAGGCGGAAAGGTCGATTGTCACGCGGTGTCAGACGTCCTGCTTGAAACCGCGGAGCTGATCTGCTTCGGGCAATGCCTTGTAGTACGGGTCGAGCGGATAACAGCCCGAGACCAGGCCGTTTCGCGGCGCCGTCGTGCAATCGCTGAACGTGCGGCAAACCTGCTTGCGCGACCACGCCCGGCCCTGCAAGGTGTCAGCGGGAAGCTGCGGGTAAGAGAGCACCATGCGGCCAAGCCCGACCGAGTCTATCCAGCCCGCTCGAACGGCGGCCTGGGCCACGTGCGGCAGATACTCCTGCAAATAGGTGTAGCCGGTGCCGATCAGCGACATCTCGGGAACCGCCGCCTTGCAATCGCGGGCAGCGGCAATCTGCCGGGCCACGCCGACGAGCGGATCTTCGGGCGGTTGGTAGCCATCACTGGGCGGAAAGATGGCAGGCCGCTGGATATGTGGGCAGTAGTAGGGACTGCCGCAAGAGACATTCACGGCGATCACCCCCAGCGCGTGCAGTCTGCGGATGAGTTCGATCGGCTCGGTGAGGTCGAGCTCCATCGGATCGGACGGCGAGACGCCAAAACCGAACTGGTACGGCACATGCGCGGCATAGTCGAGCGGCTGGCCAACCTCTGGGCTCGTTCGGTACGGGACGGTGTCGAACACACTGAGCCGTACGCCCACGCCCAGCAGGGGGCATTCGTTGCGGACTCGCTCAATCACGGTGGTTAGCAGCCGGGAGCGGCCCGTCAGGTCGCCGCCGAACTTGCCGGGCCGAGTATGGGCGCTGAGGAACTCATGCAGCAGGTAGCCGTGGCAAGCCTTGACGTCGACGAAGTCGAAGCCGACCTCTTGAGCCAGACGAGCCGCGGCGACGAACGCGTCGATCAGCCGCTCGATCTCGAGATCGGTTAGTATCAAGGATACGTCGTGCGGATCGATGTGGAACTTCTCGTCGAGCAGCGGATGGTGATAGGCGAGGCGAGGCTCCAGTCGTTTGTCACGCGGTCGGCAGAACCGACCCGAGTGCGTGAGCTGGAGGCCGACGCAAAGTCCGTCCAGCGAGCCGAACTCCTCGCGATGCGCGGATTGAAGCTCTTGGAGCAGCGCCGCCAGTCCGGCTCGATTCTCCAGCGTCGCCAGCGTTTGATTGGGATTCGCCCTGCCCTCGGGCACGACGGCCGCGGCTTCACCACCCCAGATGAGCTTGGCGCCGCTGAGGCCAAAGTGCCGCCACCGGCGAAGCGTGAATCGCGTGGGGGAGCCATCCGGGTTCGCATCCCAGCCTTCCATCGGATGGATGCACCAGCGGTTGCCAACTTCGAAATCACCCAAGCGGACCGGAGCAGCCAGGGGTGAGCCCTCGGAGGCCGAAAGCACGCGATCATCGGCCGGTAAATCGATGCCTAAATCAGCCAACCGCGCGCGAAACTGCTCGATCGACTTGAGTTGCGCGATCTTAGGATAGGTGTTTTGCATGTGGGGACAGGCGTGCCGTTGGCGGGATCATTTGCTGGCGCTGCCAGTTTACCCGCTCTGGCCGCGTATCCGCTAGTTTCCCTTGGCGGGGCGTAGATCGCTGCGGGCCAGCATGAACTTCTTTTCGCCAGCGCCCGAGGCGAACGCGACGGTGGCGGTTCGCCGAATTCCGTTTCCGCTCAGGGCGAGCACTTTACCCAGGCCGTATTCGGGGTGGCGGACGACCATTCCCAGCACGAACAGTTCGGGCGAAACCTGGGCGGGCTTTGTCTGGTTCGTTCGCTGCAACTCAGCAGCGGTTGTGAGCGGCGCGAGCTTCACCGGTGAAACCGCATCGGCCGCCGGAGCAGGCGCATCGGCCTCGAACGACTCAAGCTGGTCGACGTCCCAGGTATCTGCGGCGGACGCGCCGTCCCAAGGAACTTCCGCTTCCGCCTCCTCGAACGCTTCGCCGTGCTCCCACGGCGGGGCGGGCGCGGTGACGCCAATCACGTCCATTTCGCCGCGCGGTAGTTCCATCAAAAACTGGCTGGGCACGGTGAACCGCCGCTGGCCGCGAAACTCTCGCCTGGTTGCCAGGCTCAAGTGCAACTCCTCGCGAGCGCGCGTAATGCCGACGAAGAACAACCGCCGCTCCTCCTCGAGCTCATCAACGTTGTCGCGGCTACGCTCGTGCGGCAACAACCCATCCTCGATGGCGATGATGAAAACCACGGGAAACTCCAGGCCCTTGGCAGCGTGCATCGTCATCAGCGTCACCCGATCGCTGTCGCTTTCGAAGGCGTCGGTATCGTTGACCAGGCTGGATTGCTCCAGGAATGCCTCCAGCGCGCCATCGCCGAAATGCACTTCGTCAAACTGCCGTGCGGCGGTTACGAGCTCTTCGACATTCGCCAGACGCTCCTGATCCTCTTCATGCTCGGAGTCCTGCAGGAACTGCCGATAGCCGGACTCGGTCAGCACGTGGCCTATAATCTCCTCGACGGGTGCTGACGCATGCAGTGCAAGCCGATCATAAAGTGCCACGAATCTGGCTACGGCCACCGCAGCCCGCTTGTTGAGCGATTCGATCAGGCCGCATTCGCGGGCGGCATCGAGCAGCGGTGTTCGGTGCCGCGCGGCGTGCTCCGCCAGTTTTGCGATCGTGCTCTTGCCGATGGCACGGGGCGGATTGTTGATCACCCGCAACAAAGCGACGTCGTCGCGGGGGTTGTTGATCAACTGCAGGTACCCGAGTACGTCCTTGATCTCGCGACGCTGGTAGAACTCTTGGCCGTTGACCATCTGATACGGAATGCCCAGGTCGCGCATCGCGAACTCGAGACTGCGAGACAGAGCGTTGACACGATAGAAGATCGCGAAGTCGCGCGGGCGACGGCGGCCGGCCCGCACCTCGGTGGCAATGTAGGCCGCGATACCATCGGCTTCATCCCGCTGGGTGGGATAATTCACCAGCCGGACGCGCTGCCCTTCGGCGTTCTCGGTAAACAGACCTTTTTTCTTGCGGCGCTGGTTATAGCCGATCAGGTGATCCGCCACTCGCAGGATCCGCTTGGTGCTGCGGTAGTTCTGCTCGAGCTTGACCACGCGAACGTCGGGATAGTCGTGCTCAAACTCCAGGATGTTGCTCAGGTTCGCTCCGCGCCAACCATAGATCGACTGATCCGGATCGCCCGTCACGGCCAGATTCGGAGCGTCGATCGACAATGCCCGGGCGATTGTGTACTGGGCGAGATTCGTATCCTGGTATTCGTCGATCAGGATGTATCGATAGCGAGCGTCGAGCATCATCCGCGTTTCGGGGCTTTCGCGGAGAAGCGTAGCCACATGCAGCAGCAGGTCGTCGAAGTCAACGGCGTTGGATTGCAGGAGCAGCGACTGATAAGCCGGGTAGACCCGCGCCACGATGCTGCCGAGCGGATTGCCCGGCCGGGGTTGATACTGCTCGGACGTGAGCAGGTTGTTCTTGGCCCAGCTAATGGCACCGGCAATCCGATCCGGCGTATAAAGTTCGGCGTCGAGTTCGGCTAACTCGAGCGCTCTTTTGAGGACCTGCTTCGAATCGCCGGTGTCGTAGATCGTGAAGTTCTCGGCCAGTCCGACACGGGGAGCGTACTCGCGAACGAGCCGCGCGCAGAAGCGATGGAACGTGCCCATCACGACACGTTCGCCTGGGGCGAGTCGCTCGACGCGAGCACGCATTTCGTCGGCGGCCTTGTTCGTAAAGGTGAGCGCCAGAATCTGCCGCGCGGGAACCCCGTGCCGGAGCAGGTTCGCGATCCGGTGCGTTATGACGCGGGTTTTGCCGCTGCCAGGACCAGCCAAAACAAGCAGTGGGCCGTCGATGTGTTCGACCGCCTCGCGCTGGGCCGGTGTGAGCGCTGCGAGCTGTTCACTCCACAAGGGCGGTGCGTCCTTCCTACTCCGAGAAGCTGGTTCCGTGCCACGTTATAGTATACGCATGTGCGGTTCGACCAGGAGGCAGCTAGCGGGCTTACGCTAGCACCGCAGAGTGAAAATCTTACGCAATCGGTACCAATTTCCAGACAAGTTGCTATATTACCCGCCAACGAAGAGGCCAATAGGAGTGGCCCGTAGGTACGTCATCCGCCACGACCGCGTGACCTGATTACGTCCGTATCTTCATTTTAGGGAGGGACCCCGATGACCCGCATTCCTTTGCCGAAGACCAATAGCCAGGCCGAGGATCTGACCACCCGTCTGGAAATGAGCACCGCCGAAATCGGCCTGTCGGTCCGCACGACCAACTGCCTGGAAGAGCGCGGTATCTTCACGGTCAATGACCTGCTTCACTGCACGCGCGAAGATCTGCTCAGCATCTCGAACTTTGGCGAAAAGACGCTGGAAGAGGTCTACAAGGCCCTTGAGGGCGTGGGCTTCTATCGCAGTGCACGTCGGCAGCTCGTCGAAGTCTAAGCTGCTCAGCTTGACCAGAGCCAAGCACGCGAGGGTGCGCCGAGAAACACTCGGGGCACCCTCGCGTAGTTTACTCGTGCCTCGTGAACCTCGGTCAGCGGGCCGGCGCGGGCTGCCCAACCCGCACACATTTGAGCGTCCGCGTATCACGGGCGAAGAGCCGCCCATCGGCCAGTGCCGGTAAAGCCTGCACCGTTGTCTCGAATAGCTGTGTCTCGGCCAGCGGCTGAAAGGCCTTGGGTGACGGTGAGAAGAGCACGAGCGTGCCGTCGGTTTTCAGCACCAGAATCTTGTCGTCGGCCAGGATCAAGTTGCCGGTGCCGAAGCCCTCCTCGGTCCAAAACACCTTTCGAGACTTCGGGTCGAACGCACGCAGTCGGGCAACGCCGATGTCTTGGCGACCGTCGATGCCATACAGCACCCCGTCCTTCTCAGCGCAAGTGGTGTACTGGCTGGACATGATCTCGTCGCTGTCCCATTCGACTGTGGGTCCGCTCTTGTCGAGTTTTACCCAGCGTGCGCCGACACCATAGCTGGACGAAACGAACAAGTGATCGCCCAGCACCAGCGGCGTCGCGGCGTTGACCGTGGGGCCCCGCTGCCCGAAGGGAAACTCGAACAGGACCTTGCCATCGCGCGGATCGACGGAGGTGACCGTGAGCCTGGTAATGAACACGACCTGCCGCTGGCCGCCCAGCGTGGTGAGCGTCGGAGAGGAGTAGCTGGCGTCATCGTCAATTGCGGTCCACAGTGTCTTTCCATCAGCCAGGGCAAATGCCACGATGCCGGCGTCGCGGCCGCCGACGTTCATCAGCAGCTTACCACCATCGATGATGGGCGTACTGCCAAATCCGAAGTACCCGTCTTGAGCCTTAAATTCCTGTGGCAGATTGCGCGTCCAGATCGTTTTTCCGCTGGCCAATTCGACGCACGCCAGTTCACCGCCGGGGCCCACCAGATACACTCGATTCTCATGCACCAGCGGCACGCAGCGAGGGCCCACATCGGGCGAAATCGAGCCCCGGAAGCGTGTGGCAAACTTCGCCTGCCAGAGCGACTTGCCAGACTTCACGTCGAGCGCCTCAGCCACGAGTTCCGCGCCGGGGCGATGGAACAGGATCGCCCGCTGGCCAGCCACGGCGAGGCCAGCAAACCCTTCGCCGACATCGCGGCTCCAGAGGAGCTCCGGCCCGGTCTTCGTCCAAGCTTCGAGCTGTTCGCCGTCGGCCTTGCCGTTGCGATGCGGACCGAGAATCTGCGGCCAGTCACCGGCGATCGCGGACGGAGAGAGCAGCGTCGCCATCAGGCACGCGAGAAGCCCAAGCCGGCCGAATCTGGCAGTAATTTGCAAGTAGTTCGCTTTCGCGACGCGCATGGCGTTGTCCTTTCGCTGTCTCGCGGGCACAATCTTCAGCGACGAGTGCAGATTATAATCGCTCGACTGGCGGCCGATACTCACAGTTTCAGCAGCTCGCGTTTCACCCCGTCGTTCATCGTCCGAGGGACCTCTGTTGTCACGCTTCTTCAGGCTTTATGAGAAGAAACGCGGCAATCGGCGCACCGGCTCGCAGACGGTCGGTAGCCTGGGCGAGGCCATGTTCTTTGGCATCTTCTTCGTCGTGGGCTGCGCCGCGATGGCCTACATGCTCGTGGCGCTGGTTTGGCCCGAGTGGCGGGCGAACCGACAATTCGACGAGACTCAGGGGGTGGTTCTCGAGAAGCGAGTGGGGAGGAGTGTCAGCTCGGATCCTGGTGGATTGCAGGCAACGCAGTATCGACCAGAATTTAAAGTTCGCTATGAGACTCCCGACGGCACCTATGAGACCGACAACGTTTACGATGCTACGAACCTGTACTCGGCCGATGAGGCAAGCGTCCAGGCGATTCTGGACCGCTTTGAAGCCGGCGTCGAGTATCCGATGTGGTACGACCCGCTCGACCCCGGACGCGTGGTGCTGGTGCGTGGCTACAGCAGATGGCTGTACATCTCGCTGCTGATCCCGCTTTCATTTATCGTCATCGGTGGCGGGCGGATGGTTTACGCGCTGGTGAACTGGAACACCTCCGAAGAACTGCGGAGCGTGATCGACCAGCGGGCGGCAAAGCGCGACTTGTTCGAAGGTCCGGCCAGCGAGGATGCTTTTCCGACCGTGCCCAAGGACGCCAATCTAACCAATAGCCCTGGTACGACGCTGGCGTATCGACTGCCGATGTCGACGACGCCGGGCTGGCGTCTGTTTGCCACGGCAGCGGCCTGCATTACCTGGAATGCAATCGTAATCCTGTTTGCGATCATCGCCATCGGTCGGTTTACGCGTGGTGAGCCGGATTGGTTGCTGGTGGGCGTGCTGGCGCCGTTTGTGATTGGCGGCGTGTGGCTAGGAGTGTACCTGGGCCGACAGATCGTGCTGGCAACCAGCGTGGGGCCAACTCGGATCGAGATCTCGGCCCATCCACTGATGCCCGGCAGCTGCTACGAGGCGTTTCTCTCGCAGGCTGGCCGGCTCAAGATGAAATCGCTTGAAGTCTGGCTGGCCTGCGATGAGCGAGCCACGTTCCGTCAAGGAACCGACACGCGGACAGAGATCCGGCGAGTGTTTCAACAACGGAGCTTCGTTCGCAGCGATTTCGAGATCGCCCAGGGGTTGCCGTTTGAAAGTCGATGCGACGTTTCGGTTCCCGCGTCCGCCATGCATTCGTTCCACGCCGCACACAACGAAGTGAGCTGGAAGTTGATTGTCAAAGGGGACGTGGAGGGTCGGCCTCCCTTCGAACGCGCATTTCAGATTGTGGTGAGTCCCGCTCGTGCGGGGGAAACCGACCAATGACGCAGCCTCGACTTAGCCTGGCGCTGTCCGATCACGCGCGACTGTACGCGCCGGGCGAATTGCTGTCGGGGCAGTTCAGCGTGCATGGTGCCCCGGAAAATGACTTGCGCGCCATCGAGATCTCGGTGCTGTGGCATACCGAAGGCAAAGGTGAGGAGGACATGGCGGTGCATTTCTTCGAACGCATCGAACCGCACGAGGAAGCTCCGCTGATTCCCCATCAGCCGCGCAAGTTCAGTACTGTGCTCCCCAACAGTCCGCTGAGCTATACAGGCCAAATTGTGCGGATTGGCTGGTGCGTGCGGGCCCGCGTGTTTTTCTGGCAAGGACGCGAGCTCACACTCGATGTGCCTTTTCAGTTGGGATCCGTGCCCTCGCCGGGACCGCTGTTGGCGGAGTGAGTTTGCGATGAACGAGCCGGCGGAACTCCCGCGATCGAATCCGTTTTCGACCAGGTTCACCCGACCGGGCGCCGTTCCTTTTCTGTTCGACGGCGACGAATCGGCGGAAGGGCTCGTGGCGAAACTGGCCAAACAGCGGTGGCGCGGCCAGATTAACGGCCCGCACGGTTCGGGGAAATCGACGCTGCTGGTCTCGCTGGGGCAGCCATTGCGCGCGGCGGGCCGGCAAGTTTGGCAAGTCTCACTGCACGATGGGCAGCGGAGGATGCCGCGCGGCTGGTCGAAGGATGCCGGTTCAATTCAAGCGAACCTGATCGTTGTGGACGGCTACGAGCAGTTGGCTTACTGGCAACGCTGCCTGTTGCGAGCGACGTGCCGGTTCCGCGGCTGGGGCTTGTTGGTCACGGCGCACCGCGATGTCGGACTTCCGCCACTGCATCAAACGACGTCAAACCTCGCTGTGGCGAAGAAGGTGGTCGAGACGCTGCTTGCGGAGGAGGCCGTCCGATTGACGCCTGAGCATATTCTCGCCGCCTATCAAGAGGCAGGCGGCGACATCCGTGAAATGCTGTTCCGACTCTTCGATGCCTGGGATGCAAGGCGTCTACCCGCCGACTAACTGTCCAGTCCTGCTGCTAGCGACGATTGTGACGGAACTGCTGATAGCAGTAGTTAGTCCGCCCGGCCACGGCATTTATCCATCGAGCACTCGGAGCAGTCGCGCGTCTCTGGCGCAAGATTTCTCACGCACGGTGGATTACACGTCCTAGAGTAGTTCAGCCGGGGAGGATGCCGCGCGGAGGGCTTTTACGCGTCCGCTGGCATCGCGGCTGGCAAGGCATTGCCGACCTGGTCGCGCGGCACGGTTTGCGAAGACGCTACAGGCTTCGGCATCGCTCGAGTCCTCGCAACTGGAAAGTTCAACCAAATGAAACTCGACGTTCGTTAGTCGCTTGCACACGCGATGGACGCCGGGTAACAAGAAAGAAGCACATACAAACGCGTCGGAGTTTTTCAATCATGAATGGCCAAAAAGTTACTGGTGCGCTACTGGGCCTGGCCCTGGTGGCGGTCCCTGCGACCCCGACGCAGGCGTTCTTCAACCACTGCAAACGCTGCGCGCAACCGACCACGACGTTTTACGCTCCGGTGGCCGTGGCTCCCGTTGCCGTGGCACCCGCGCCGACCGTGGTGAACTACATGCCGCAAACGGCATTTCGCTCGGTGGTGGTCAACCGTCCTGTGACGACGATGGTCGCCCAGCCGGCGTGCGGACCGTGTGGACAACCGACCACGGTCATGCGCCCGGTCACGACTTTCGTCACCGAACAGCAGCTGGTTCCTTACACGACGTTCCGCCCAGTGGTCACTGCGATGCCGGTAACTGTCGGATTTGCTCCGGCGGTTGCGGCCCCCATGGTTGCTCCGGCTCCTGCCTGCTGCGGCGCCACACCGGTGCCGACGCTGTCAACGACGAACTTCGCTCCCGCCCCGATGGCGGCCCCCGTAGCTGCTCCGGCTTCGGCTTGCTGCGGCAGCGCAACGCCAACGCTCTCGAGTTACTCGCCAGCGCCTACAACGACGACGATGGCGCCCGTGACGACAACGGTCCCCCCCACGACGACGGTCGTGCAGCCGTCGACACCGATGCCTGGGGCTACGCTGAATTCGCTCAGCCCGACGCCCGATCCGACACTCAATGCACCGGCGACAGCGCCTTCAACGCTGCATCCGCCCGCCCAGCTGCCGCAGACATTCGCCCCGCAGAACGGCGGAACCACCAACGGCACGCTGAACGGCACGGAACCGCAATCGCGCGTTGTGCTGCCGCCGAGCGGTGCTGCCAGCAGCTCGTACGACTCGCGGCCACGGGGGCTCGATCCCGAGGAAACCGACCGGACCACTGCGATTCCGCTGCGCCGCGGCGCGGAAGTGCGTCAGGCTTCGCTTGTCGTGCCGACAAAGTCGCAGCCCAAGGCTGACGACGACTGGCGTCCCTCGGCCGAATAACGACCGCTGGATCTCAAGAGATTTCCTGCAGCCCGTCGACAGCACCTGGTTGTCGACGGGCTTTTTCGTGCGCCGGGGCGATGCACCTTCGGCCGGCGATCACGAGTGGTCGGTCGGCGGCTGCATGCCTTATATTCGCGGGCATGAATAACCTCCGCATTGCCGAAGCGTTTGACCTGATCGCCGACCTGCTTGAGTTCCAGGGAGCGAATCCGTTTCGTGTCAGGGCCTATCGCAACGGCGCCCGCACGGTGCGCGATTACCCCGAGCAGATGACTTCAATTGTTGCCGACCCGAGTCGTAAGCTCACGGACATTGATGGTGTGGGCAAGGATCTGGCGGACAAGATTGTCACCCTGTGCGCTGGCGAACCCCTGGCAATGCTGGAGGAGCTCAAGGCCCAGGTGCCACGATCGGTGCTAACGCTGCTGCGCATTCCGGGCCTTGGGCCGAAGAAGGCTGCCGTGCTGTTTAACGAGCTGAAGGTGAGCACGCTCGACGAACTTAAAGCAGCCTGCGAAACACAGACCGTCCGCAAGTTGAAAGGCTTTGGCGCAAAAACTGAGGAGACGATCCTGGCAGGTATTTCACTCGCCGCCACGGCTGACGTGCGGATGATGTGGGCCGACGCGGACAAGTTTGTGCAGTCGATATGCGAGTGGATGGCCAGGTGTCCAGAGGTCGATCAGATCGAAGCGGCTGGCAGCTACCGTCGCGGCCGCGACACCATTGGCGACCTGGACTTCCTGGTCGTCTCCACCCAGCCAGAAAAGGTAATGGATCATTTCGCGGCGTTCCCGAACGGGACCACGCTGCTTGGCCGGGGTCCGACAAAAATTAGCATTCGCCTGGGAGACGGCCTGCAGGTGGATTTGCGCGTGGTCCCTGCCGAAAGTTATGGCGCGGCGTTGCAATACTTCACCGGCTCGAAGGACCACAACATCGTGGTTCGCGGCTTGGCCAAAGATCGTGGGCTGAAGATCAACGAGTACGGCGTCTATCGCGTCGAGGGTAAGGCGGAGACCTTCGTCGCGGGGGGCACCGAAGCCGAAGTTTACGCCACGCTCGGGCTGCCGTGGTTTCCGCCGGAACTACGAGAAGCGCGCCGGGAGTTCGACTGGGCCGCTGCCGGTTCTCTACCTGAGCTGGTGGAACTGGGCGACCTGCGGGGCGACCTGCACATGCACACCACGGCGACGGATGGCAAGGCGACGCTCGAGGAAATGGTGGCGGCCGCGCAAAATCGCGGGCTTGAGTATGTCGCAATCACCGATCACTCGAAGCGCGTGACGATGGCCAGAGGGCTGGATGCCGATCGATTGCGCGCTCAATGGCGCGAGATCGACAAGCTCAACAAGCGGCTGAAGGATTTCCGGGTGCTGAAGGGAATCGAAGTCGACATCCTGGAAAAAGGCGGGCTGGACCTGGACGACGACGTGCTGTCGGAAGCCGATTGGGTCGTGGCCAGCGTCCACTACGGCCAGAACCAGCCGCGCGAGCAGATCACCGAACGCGTACTCGGCGCACTTAGAAATCCCTACGTCTCGGCGATTGCTCACCCGACGGGGCGGCTGATCAATCGACGAGCGGCTTATGAGGTCGACCTGCAAGCGGTGATGCAAGCGGCGCGTGAGCATCGCAAACTGCTCGAGCTGAATGCGAACCCGAGGCGGCTCGACCTGGACGACGTCTCCTGCCTGGCGGCGAAGTCGCTGGGGGTGCCAATCGTGATCTCAAGCGATGCTCACAGCACGGTCGGGCTCGACGTGCTGCGCTACGGAGTCCTGCAAGCACGCCGCGGCGGATTGACGAAAGCCGACGTGGCGAATTCACTGCCGCTGGATGAGTTCTTGCTGCTCACGGCGAGAGGACTTTAAGGGCTGCGTTCGCCGGGCTCGCGGCGCTTCCAGATCGTGATGTACCAATCACAGCGTCCATGAGCGATGGGTATGAAGGCCCCGAGTACATCCACGCCAGAGCCATTGGGCGAAGGCTGTGGCTGCGGAACGATTTCGGCATACTCGTTCTCAAGTCGCTGGGCGATCTCTTCCGTATATGCGACTGCCGGCTGGCGAAACCAACTCCGGCTGACCACGTATTCCGGCCATTGCTCATCGCCAAGCGTCCGCGTGAGGAGGTAAGGCCGCCCGTCATCAATCAGCATGAAAGCGCTGCCATCTCCGCCCACGGTAGCTGTGGCAGGGATGTGCTGCTGAATCGTCCGTCTTGCGTCTTCAAAGGAAACCGCGTCCCCGTTTCTAGCGAGCGGCGACAAGGTAAAGCGGACGATGTCTCGTTGCTGCGGAAGACTGACAAGCCAAAGTCCAATTGCAAACGCCCAGCGGTTGAATGATTTCAAGGGAAACCAGCTTGTCACTAGCGCCAAGACCGCGATCGCCAGCATCGTGATGTGGCGATAGTCATAGTCGAGGCGTGCCAACACCACATTGAAGAGGAGGCCCGCAGTGACCGCTATCGCTGCCGCGGTCACGAAGCGAGCCACGGATGTTCCGGCCGGAAACCACTTGGGCCTGCAAAGGTTTCCGTAAGCCACCAGTAGTGTCATGCCCACGATGGGAGTGAGTGTGGAAATGCCCCACCAGGGGCGATTGTGAACGATGCTCGACAAAGGTTGGGTGACATAGAGAGTATCTTCCAGAACTCGATGTTGCTCCCAGGCCGCCAAGGTATAGGGCCAAGTGTAGGCCAGGTAGATCGCAATCGAGATCGCCGGTGGCACAGTCAACAACGTCAGGATCCGCCAGCGAGATCCGCTGCTGAGCCGGTAGGTCAGCAGTTCGAACGAGGCCAATAGGAGTGTTCCGACAATGGCCGCGCCGGGGGAAGTTGCCCCAACGCATCCCAGGCAGACAATCGCGGCCCAGAAACCCCACCTGCCACGGTGGACGGTAAGTACCGCCAACAGCACGAATAGCATCCCGAGTTCTTCCGGACGGCCCACCGGGAGCAGCCATTGCGGACTGCAAGCGATGAGCAGGATGGCGCCGAGCTGCTGGCGGGTCACCTTCCAGATCGTCCACGCCGCGATGGCGGTCAAAGCCCAGTGCACTGCCAGATCGAAGCCGTTCGAGACAACTTCGCTGTAACCCAGCAGTTTAAAGACGGTGTAGTTTGCGTAGAAATACAGGACCGCGGGATAGCTATTGAGCTTTTCGAAATGCGGAGCGCGGCCGTCGTAGCTGGGAATGCTGAAATACGGCGTATGCAACCGCATGTAAGCAGGTTGTTTGAAGCATCCGGCATCGGATGTGAGCAGAATTGCGTGCGAACCGGCGAGCCACGCGAGCCACACGGCGTTCGCCAGCAGTGCCAGGCACAGCAAGACTGGGACGCTCCGCGATCGGCCGGGTTGCGCATCGCTCATAATTGAGGCGCACCTATAGGGCGATCGCGGCCAGGAAGATCATCAGCGCAAGTGCAACCCAGCTCACCCGATCCCTGAGGGCAAACATCAGCGGGTCCTCGGCCAGAACTCCTCGGCGAGCCCAGATCCAAACGCGACTGATCCAGTATAGCAGGATGAGGCACACCAGCCACAGCATGCGAGGACGTGAGTACAGGGCGACCACGTCGTCGCCATTGATATATAGCGCGAGCACCAGAACCGCCATGTATCCGCTGGTTGCTCCGAGTGTCTCGATGATTTCGAGGTCTTGAACCTTATAGCCGCGATTATCGGTGCGGGCCTGGCCCTCGTCGCGAAGGCGAACGAGCTCCCCGTGTCTTTTAAGGAAGGCCAACGACAGAAACAAGAACATCGATAGTGCTATTAGCCATTCGGAGAGCACGATACCGGTTGCCGCTCCCCCGGCGATCATTCGCAGACAGTAGAACCCGGCCAGAACGAGAATGTCGATCATGACCTTGCGCTTCAGCCAGGTCGTATACAGCACGTTCAGGCCGACGTAAGCGCCCAATACGCCGGCAAACTCGATCGGCAGCGCTGCGACAGCAATCGCTCCTGACCCAAGCAGTAAGAGCGAGGAAACGAGCAAACCCGTTCGGACACGAAGCGCTCCGGAAGCAAAGGGCCTGCGGAACTTGACAGGATGCCGACGATCGGACGGCAAATCCAGAAGGTCGTTCAGCAGGTAAACACCGGAACACGCCGAGCAGAAGAGCAGGAACGCGAGGGTGCTTAGCAGCCAAGGGAGAGGGTCTGAGAATGAGTGATGGAAGATGACCGGCGCAAAGACCAGCAGGTTTTTCACCCAATGGTGCGGCCGCATCGCCTTGATCAAGGCGAATCCGGTCGCCTTCCGCTCATCACGATCAATCACGCTTACCAAATGCCCAGTTCTGCGCACCTGCGACTCGGTGGCCGAATTCGGAGCCACCAAAATTGTTTCGGCCGCGAAGGGCGAGATTGCAGATAAGTCGCTCGCTCCCGAAAGCAGCGAAAAGGCTTCACACCCCCGCAGCCGGCAATGCTCCTGTAGGAAAGTTAGTCGCGATCCGGAGGAGAAAACGATCAGGTCGTCAAATAGAGCCGACTGTTCAACGAACTGACGAGCAACAGCCCTGCTTCCCGAGGTCACAAGTACGATCTGCCAGCCCTCGGCTCGCCGTTGTCGAAGGAAGTTCACCACGGTTCCCCGCAGCGGCAAGTCATGCTGAGCCAGGTACTTTCGCCAAAGGGATTCAGGTATGGCTGCATCGCCGGAGACGGCCCAGTGCGGAACGCGCAGCGCCGTCCACGCATCGTGCTTTACGGAATCGACGATTACCTCCCAACCCGCGTCTTGGTTGAGCAGGCCGCTTTCGAGATCGACGAAGAGCACGGTCGATTGAACCGCGAGGACACTCTGGAATGCGGGTGTGAAATCAGATTGTTTCATGTCCCGCAGTTCCAACGATGCAACGGTCTAAGGTACCGGTCGACTGATTTGAAGTGCGCGGCGGCTGAAGGGGCAACAATCGAGTTTAGTCGACCTCTTATTGGTAGTCCACAAAGCGGGGGATGCGCAGGGGGCACGACATCCAAATAAAGGGATTGTATGGAAACTAATGGCCCTTTCGTGCGGCCGTTAACCTGCTCCCAGTCTTCCGACGAGGAGAGGTCAGGATTCGTGGGAATCCAGAAAGTGCCCCAGCACTTCCAGCCGGTAGCCCGTCACCTCGAAACCAGTCGCCGCCAGCCGAGCCACCAACTCAGGGTCGATTTTGGTTAGTAGCTGGGGATCGAAATCGGCCGGGAGATCACGAATCTCGCCCGTGGCGACGTCGCGCAGATGGTAGTGGTCATCGCCGCGGCAATCGTAGCGAGCAGAGCCATCTCCGTTGGTCAGCTTGGCAGCCAGGCGAGCCTCAACGAGTGCTTCGAGCGCTTTGTATACGGTGGCCAGGCTGATCTTGGGAAGTTGCTGACGGACGGCCTGATAGACCTCTTCCGCCGTGGGATGCGACTTCGCCTGATCCAGGAAATCAAACACCGCGGCGCGCTGCGCCGTATAGCGACAGCCCGCTTGTTCGAGTGCGTGGCGGACCATCGTCTCGTTGGACGGGGCCGCCCCCGCAGAGGCGAGAGTGTGCGAGTTCGAGTTGCCCATCAAACCCAACTATAGGCCCCCCAACATGTATGGTCAAGGAAGCGCCGCGGCCTGCCTGTTGACCCTTTCGAACGGGTACTCCTATAATCGCCGACTTACATGATTGGCCAACCAGCGTGGCCGAGGCAGTTTCGACCTCCCTCCGTCTATCCCAAGCGACTCGCATGAAGATTCACGAATTCCAGGCCAAGGAAATCCTGCGGAAGGCTGGCGTCGCCGTGCCCCGCAGCATTGTCGCCCGCTCTGCCGACGAAGCGGCTGCCGCGTTTAAGGAACTGGGTGGATCGCTGGCCGTCGTCAAAGCGCAGATTCACGCCGGCGGACGCGGCAAAGGGACCATTAAGGAACACCCCCAGCAGCATGGCGTGCAACTCGTAAAGAGCGCCGACGAGGCCAAGAAAGTCGCCGGCAATCTGCTCGGCGGTCATTTGGTCACGATTCAAACCGGGGCCGCCGGTCAGAAGGTCAATCAGGTCCTCGTCGAGGAAGGCTGCGACATCGGCCGCGAACTCTACCTGGGCATCGTCGTCGATCGTGCCGCGGCCGGCCCAGTGCTGATGGTCTCCAGCGAAGGCGGCATGAACATCGAGGAAGTCGCCGAGAAAACCCCCGAGCTGATCTTCAAGGAAGCCTTCGGTCCCGACCTGGGATTGATGCCCTTCCAGGCCCGCAAGCTTGCCAACCTGCTGGGACTCAAAGGTGCGAGCATTCGTTCGGCCGAGAAGTTCATGCAGGCCTTGTGCCGGGTGTTCGTGAAGAGCGACTGCAGCCTGGCCGAGATTAACCCGCTGGTCGTCACCAAGGCCGGCGACCTGATTGCGCTCGACGCCAAGATGACATTCGACGACAACGCGATGTTCCGCCACAAGGACCTGGAAGAGCTGCGTGACCTGTCGGAAGAAGAGCCGGCCGAAGTACGGGCGGGCAAGGCGGGGCTGAGCTACGTGAAGCTCGATGGCAACATCGGCTGCCTCGTCAACGGAGCCGGCCTGGCCATGAGCACGATGGACCTCATCAAACTGCACGGCGGCGAGCCGGCGAACTTTCTGGACGTGGGCGGCGGCGCCAACGTCGACCAGGTGACCGAAGCCTTCCGCATTCTGCTCGACGACAAGAACACCAAGGCCGTGCTCGTAAACATCTTCGGCGGCATCATGCGCTGCACGACGATCGCCTCGGCGGTATTGGAAGCCTATGAAAAGGTGGGCTTCAACGTGCCCCTCGTTGTGCGACTGGAAGGGACCGAAGTCGAGCAAGCTCGCAAGATGCTGGCCGAAAGCAAACTCAACATTATCAGTGCCACGGGCCTGACCGACGCGGCCAAAAAAGTCGTCGCCTCGATCAGCGCCTGAACCAACCGAGATCCGCATGAGCATTCTGATCAATAAGAATACCCGCGTCATTTGTCAGGGTATTACCGGCAAAGTCGGGCAGTTTCATACCAAAGGCTGCAAAGAGTACGGCACGCAAATGGTCGGCGGTGTGACGCCCGGCAAGGCCGGCGAGACCGTCGAGGGCGTGCCCGTGTTCGACACCGTGGCCGAAGCGGTCAGGCAGACGGGCGCCGACGCCACGATGATCTTCGTGCCGCCGGCCTTCACCGCCGACGCGATTCTCGAAGCAATTGATGCCGGCATCCCCACCGTGATCGCGATCACTGAAGGCGTGCCCGTGCTCGACATGGTCCGCGTTTACGATCTGCTCAAGCGGAGCAACTCGCGGCTGATCGGACCGAACTGTCCCGGCGTCATCACGCCCGAGGAATGCAAAATCGGTATTATGCCGGGCTACATCCACAAGAAAGGGCCCGTGGGCGTTATGAGCCGCAGCGGCACGCTGACCTACGAGGCCGTGTGGCAACTCACCAGCCTGGGCCTGGGCCAATCAACCTGCGTGGGCTTGGGGGGCGACCCGATCGTCGGCACCTCGTTCATCGATCTGCTGAAGCTGTACGAAGCTGACCCAGCGACCGAGGCCATCATGATGATGGGAGAAATCGGCGGTACGGCTGAAGAAGAGGCCGCGGCCTATGTGAAGCAGCACGTCACCAAGCCGGTCGCAGCGTTCATCGCTGGTCGCGCGGCGCCTCCGGGCAAGCGGATGGGCCATGCCGGAGCGATCATCTCAGGCGGCAAGGGAACGGCCAAAGAGAAAGTCGCCGCGCTCGAAGCAGCCGGCATCGAAGTGGCCGAAAGCCCCGCCGACATGGGCACGGCGCTGCAACGAGCGATTGCCCGCAAGCGGCGTGCTTAATCAAGGCTATTTCGCCGCCTGCTCTATCCGCTGCGAGAGCAGGTAGCCCAGCAGGTGCACAAAATCGGCCTCGCTCACGAGGTCCTGTACGTTCGGCGGCATCACCGAAAGCGGGCTGATGGCGCGTTCTTCGATCTCGTCCAGCGGGATCCGAACTTCCTTGCCCTGATTGTCGGCCAGGATCAGGATGTTGCCTTCCTCGCGCAGCGCCAGGCCAGATAGGCTGCGGCCGTCGGCCGTGACGACCTGCGTGGTGCGGAAGGCCTGGTCGACGTTGCGGCTGGGATCGAGCACGTCTTCCAGCAGTCGCTCGACGCCGCGGATGCCGACGCCGTCGAGATTCGGGCCGATCTTCGCGCCCTTGTCGGCGATGCGATGGCAGGTTGCACAGTTTTTCTCAAACACGGCGGCCCCCTTTACAAGATCGGGCTGGCTTCCAGCGAAAGACTCGCGACGCTTGGCGACGAGTTCCTTGATGCGCTGGTCGGCCGGCGGAAGCTTGGCGGTGAGTTCGGACAGCCGCGCGTCGAAGTCCTTCAGTCGGCGTCCGCGCAGGCGATCGACAACGTTGGCCTCTTGCAAGAGCCGGGCACTCGCTTTGCCGGCGGTGATCGTGGCCAACAGTGCTTCGCCGCCTTGCGGCGACTCGGCAAGACCCGCCGCGATCGCGAGGGCCAGTCCTTCGGGCGCGGTTTGCAAACAGGTGACGAGCTCGTTGCGAGCCGCATCGTGATTGATACGTCCCAAGGCAGCCGCGGCATGCTGACGCAAGTTGAGCGGCTCCCCTGCCCCATCGAGTACGCTGGCCAGGACGGGCACTGCCTGCGCCGGTTCATAACCGGCACATGCGTCAATCGCCGCGGGACGCAGGCCGCCGAAACGCCAGCCTGAGGAAGCGGCGGCAGAGAGCGCATCGAACGCCTGCGGCTTGAAATCGCGAGCCAGGTCGATGCCGGCACGAACCTGACCTTCATCCTCTGAGCCGAGCAAGCCGCGGGCCAGTTCGTCGGTCCAATCGGCCAGCGCTTGCGGTGCCGCGGCGCCGCGCTCTTGCAAGCCTCGCCCCAGCGCCCGCACAATGCCGACTTGCTCCGGCAACGAGAGCTGACGGTAGCCAGCGGCCAGGTCGAACGCCGCCGAGAGTTCAGCCTCGGGCAAATAGCGAACCGCATGGTGCAGGTACGCTTCGCGGGCCGGGTTCTGTGGTCGCCCCTTAAGCTGCGCAAGGACGAATCGAGCCGCGGCTTCGGTCGGCACGCCCAGGCTGACGTTCGCCAGTTGCTCTGCCAGTGCAGGCTCGCGGGCGACGAGTGGCGTGACTTCGTCATACGCGCCCTCGGGCAAGAGTTGATCGCGCAGGGCCATTCGCGTCACGTGAATCAGGTGCGTGTCCTCGGCTGGTGTCTCGGCCCACAACTTCGCCAACAGCGGAATGTTTTCTGTGGCAGGATGGCGAGCCAATGCGTCGGCTGCGGCCCGGCGCACAAACGGATCGTCGTCAGCGAGGGCTTTACGCGTCCGCGACGAATCATCATTCGGCCGCTCGGCCAGCAATTTCATCAGGTGCACACGCACGCCGGGATCTTCACTCGCGGCGAGCTTGTCGAGTTGTGCGTCATTGAGACCTCGCACCCGTTCGAGGGCCCACATGGCGTGGATTCGCTGATACGACGTGTCATCGCCGCTGGCGAGCAGCTTGGTCAGGGCGTCAGCCGCAGTTGGTCCAAGTCGATCGACCACTTCGTGCGTCGCCATCGTGCGCACGACAAGATTCGGATGACCTAGGAGGTCCAGCAGATCTTCCTGTCCCGCCGCATGAACGTTGGGAGCAATGGCCGGCGCGGTTGTCGGAGCGTTCGGAACGCCCTTCCCCGTGTACACCACGCGCCAGATGCGGCCTCGCTCGCGATCACGGCGGGGATGCTCGAGCGGCACCTCGTAGTGGCCGATGATGCAGTTGTAGAAATCGGCGATGTACAAGGCGCCGTCTGGGCCAACCTGCAGATTGACCGGCCGGAACCAGGGATCGTCGCAAGTCACGAAGTCCGGCTGCTCGACGCAGTCGTACGTTGAGCCGAGTCGCTTCAACTTGTCGTGATTGACGCAGCCGGTGACCGGGTTGCCGATGAAAATCGTGTCGCGATAGTCGGACGGAAAGTGCTCGGCGGCATAGTAGGCGATGCCGCCGATGCCGGTTGACTTGTGATTGTGCCCGATCATGGTGGGGCCGAAGTCGAGCCCATCGTGCGGCTTGCCAAAGCTGGGGTAGAACGCCCCGCGCAACAGCGTGTAGATCGGCATCGTATGGCAGTCGGCCGAGTACAAGTTGCCCAGCGAATCGAACGAGAGGCCAAACGGATTTACCTGACCGTGCGTGTTGTACTCGACACGCGAGCCGTCGAGCCGCATGCGGAACGTGTTGCCCGAGTTCATGCGAATCTGGTGACCGTCGGTGCCCACGGGGGCGGAGTCGTTGTTGAAACCGTGGCAGGCATAGAGCCAGCCATCGAGTCCACGGGTGAACGAGTTCACCATTCCGTGCGTGTCGCGATTGCCGAAGTTTCCGTAGAGCATTTTGCGCTCGTCGGCCTTGCCGTCGCCGTCGGTGTCCCGGCAATGCATGACGGCGGGGATGCCGTAGACAATGACCCCGTCGGCCACCGGAAAGACGCCCAGTGGGATGTTGAGCCCATCGGCAAAGGTGGAGATCTCGTCGGCGGCGCCGTCGCCGTTCGCGTCGGTCAGGATCTTCACCGTGTCGCGCGGTGTGACGCTTTCCTTGGCCGGGTAAGGATACTCGAGCGTGTCGGTCAGCCACAGCCGCCCCTGGCTGTCGAACGTGATGTTCATGGGCTTGTGGATTTGCGGCTCGGCGGCAACGAGCTGAATCTCGAATCCGGGCGGCAGATGAAACTTCTTCTGCTGCTCGGCAGGCGACAGGGCCTCGGTGGGCGCCACCAGCGGCTGAGCGAGTGATGTACGCGAGTCAAGCGTCAGCCCTACTGCAACCGTGGCAAGGACGGAGAGGCTGCGCAGCAGATGAGTCCAATGCGACATGTTCGACACTGCGGAGGGTTGGCGGGACAAACTGGCGGGCGAGACGGCACGGTCAGATCGCGCTCGTCGGCAAGCGCTCAACCTATGATAGATCGGCGAGCGGGGGCCTTTCAACCGGGCAATGATCCAGCGACCGCTTTGCGCAAGCGGTAGCATTCGGATCCGCTAGTAGGTGATTCCGGCCCGGAGCATAATCGTGTCGGACGGGTAGTACTCGGCAAGATTGAAGCGGTATACGAGTTCGCGTTCGAACACGTAGCCGACTTCGAAATAGGCGTGGAACCCGCGCAGTCCGAAGGACTCGATGCCGCCAGCGACGCGAATGTCGTTGTAGTCGAACTGGTTGCTGCCGCCGTCGATGTCGGCAGTCCAGGAGCCGCCGCCGTACTCGCCGGTGCCGTACAGCCAGATGTCCGTGTTGCCCATCGTGGTGATTCGCCGCGAGAGCTTGGGATTCGGGAACAGGATTTCGTAGCGCGCGTCGGCATTGGGAGTCCAGATCAAACCGCCGGCGGGCAAGAGCTTGATCTTGACGCGGTCGAGATAGACCACGCCCAGCGCGAATTCCAGTGTGGGCGTAATGGCAATCACGCCGAGTCCGCGCCCCATCACGCGAATGCTTTCGGTGGTGAAGGTGTTGAAGTCGGTATACGCGCCGACGCGGACGCCCAGCTGCGCGCTGAACCAGTTGTTGACGCGCGGGTACCAGGCCGTGTCGAGGTAGGCGTCGTAGGTATTTGCCGGCAGCTCGGCAAAGTCCGGGGCCTCGGTCACCGGGCCCTCCCAGAAATGGACGGCAAAGCCCGGCGTGAACATCAGGGGTGACGTGGTTTTGAAAAACGGCACGGCGAACGTGGCGTTCGTCTCCACATCGTTCACACCCAGCGAGTTATTTCCCATCGGCGAGAGCCAAGTCCAACGCAGACGCAAATCCTGCATCAGGCGAAGCGTCTGGTCGAAACTATACGACGGCTGCGTGACCGGAATGCCCTCGGGATACAAGGCACCGGGCGTTGGTGAGTAGGGAGTTGCCGCGTAGGGCGCTGCGGGCGGCGGAGCGTACGGCGAAGCAGCGTAAGGGTTGTAGGCCGGCGGCGGGGGAAACGCCTGAGGCGCTGCAGCTGGAGCCTGCGCGAGCGGCGCGGTATAGGGATCATAGGGCACGGCCGACATCGGCGAATTCGATGGCGCGGCGAACGTTCCTTGAGCCGACGTCCAAGGCGTGGGTGTAATTGCCTGCGAGCCCGTGACCATCGGCGGGCTGGTCGTCAGCGGTGCGGCCGCCGCCGGCTCGACCATGGTCGGGAATTGCACGCGCTGGCCGAACGCCAGGGTGGCGCAAGCGAGGCAGGCAAGCGCTATCGCGCTGCGCAACGGCCCAACGGTGAGTGGACGAATCGCCTTCAAGCTCGGAACCGAGTAGTTGAGATGGGTGTCCGCCCCGTTTCGGGCGGAGAAATCTTGAATGGGCGGAGGTAAATACCAGGAGCAAATGCGCCGGTCAAGCTCAAGTCTCGAAAGGTTCCTGTCGACAGCCCCGCATGCGTGGCTGCTGGCGGCCTTATTTGATAGCATGCTGGCATGGATGGGGGGCAGGAGAACGACGCGCTGGACGTAGTGCGATTACTCGCGGGGGCTCCCCTTGCGCAATGCGAGTACTATCCTACCGTGGGCTCGACCCACGACGTCGCTCATGAGCGGGCCCGCTCTGCCGATGTCGAGTTGCCGCTCTTGGTCGTAGCTGATGCCCAGACGGCCGGACGGGGGCGCGGGCAGAACCAGTGGTGGACCGGCGGCGGCAGCCTGGCATTCAGCCTGGTGTTCGATCCGCGCGACTGGCAATTGGCCGAAGTCGTCCAGCCGCAGCGTTCATTGGCCGTAGGCGTGGCAATTGCTGACACGGTCGCGCCTCTGACGCCGCGACATCGCGTTGGGCTGCACTGGCCGAACGACGTGTTTGTCGATGAACGCAAGCTCGGCGGCGTGCTCGTCGATGTGCTGGCCGGAGGGCGGCACGTAATCGGCATTGGGCTCAATGTAAACAACTCGTTTGCCGGAGCTCCCCCGGAAGTCGTCCAGCGAGCGATCAGCCTCACGGAACTGACCGGTCGAAAGCTGGACCGCACTGGAGTCCTCGTTGAATTGTTGCGGCAGTTGCAGAGCGCAATGCGGCAGTCGGCGGCGGACCCTGTGGGTTTTGGGGCTCGGTTCGATACGCTGTGCTTGCAGGTGGGCCGAGAACTGACGATCGAGACGGCCGGCCAGCGAGCGACGGGCGTCTGTGCTGGCATTGCTCCGGACGGAGCTTTGTTGCTGGAAGTGGCCGGGCAGCTAACCAGGCACTATTCCGGCGTGCTGGTGCACGACCGGTAGCCTGGCAACAGGCTCAACTCGCGAGCTACTTGACGCGATAATAGTTTATACGTAAACTAAGTGAGCAGATTCCACCGTCCGGCCAGGATGCGTTCGATGTCCACGCGACTGCAGCACGAACTCAAGAAGAAGCAGCCCTTTGAAGTGGCCGAACAGGCGGCGGCGCTGGGTCTCGTGCGGACGAACGACCAGCTGCAAATTCACTTTTCCCGACTGTTTCGCCAGTTTGGGCTGACGCCGTCCCAATACAATGTGCTGCGCATCCTGCGCGGCGAGGGCGCCCCCTTGCCGATTCTGGAGATCGCCGACCGGACCGTCACCGTCGTGCCGGGCATTACCGGCCTGATCGATCGCTTGGAAGCGGCGGGTTTGGTGAAACGCGCCCGTTGCGACGAAGATCGCCGCGTGGTGTATGTCGCTTTGACTAGCAAGGCATCCAAACTGCTTGCCAAGTTGGATCAGCCCGTGGTGGATCTGCACAAGCGGCTAATGGGGCATCTGTCTCGCAGCGAGCTGAACGAACTCACCCGTCTACTGGATAAAGTCAGGTCGGGCCTGCCGGAGAGTGAACCGTAGTCGCGCGGGCTGCGTATCTCCAGCGTGTTTTGTGATCCGATACTTGATATGTCAACTAAATGGGAGGCTCTGCCATGTTCACGGTCAGACGAGGGAGCGACCGGGGCCATTTCAACCACGGCTGGCTCGATACATTCCACACGTTCGCCTTCGGCGACTACTACGATCCCGCGCACGTCCAATTCGGTTCGCTGCGTGTGATCAACGAAGATCGCGTGGCTCCGGGTCAGGGCTTTGGCATGCACGGGCACCGTGACATGGAAATCGTCACGATCGTCCTGTCCGGATCGCTCGAGCATCGCGACAGCCTGGGCAACGGCGAGGTCCTGCGGCCTGGTGAATTGCAACGGATGACTGCCGGCACGGGAATTCGCCACAGCGAGTTCAATCCGTCGGCCGACGAGCCGGTACACTTGTACCAGATCTGGCTGTTGCCGGAGCGAGCGGGCCTGACGCCCAGCTATGAGCAGAAGGCATTTGATCCCGCAGCGCGGCAGAACGTCTGGCAGCTTGTGGCTTCGCCAGATGCCGCAGCGGGTTCGCTAGCGATCCGTCAGGATGCGAGACTGTACCTGGCGAACATCGCGTCAGGAAAGCAGCTCGAGCGGACGATCGACAGCGCTCGAAGTGCCTGGCTGCAGGTGCTCCGCGGCACGGTCGAAGTCGCTGGAAACTCGCTGACGGCGGGTGATGCCGTGGCCGTGACCCAGGAGACGGCACTCTCGGTCGTGGCACGCGAGGCTGCCGAAGTGTTGCTGTTCGATCTCGGCGCCTGAAGTTCAAATGAGTCGCCGCGGAGAAGTAATTGTCCGCGGCTAATTGAACCACAAGTTTCCTACGGACAGAATTTCAGCTCACTCCAGAGGAGTCTCAAGTCATGAACGACATATTGCAGGGTCTCGCTAGCGTCGTAGGTCGCATGTTGTTGTGCGGCATCTTCCTGCTGAGCGCCATAGCTAACAAGATCCCGAATTTCAATGACGTCGTCGGATACATGGAACAGGCCGGCGTGCCTGCCGCGCGCCTGATGCTGGCCGGCGCGATTGCGTTCTTGATCGTCGGCAGCGTGTCGGTCGTGCTGGGACTCTGGGCGCGGATCGGTGCGGGGCTATTGCTGGTGTTCCTGGTGCTGGCCACTTATTACTTCCACGCATTCTGGGAGTTTGAAGGTCAGGAGGCCGCGACGCAGCAAATCCAGTTCATGAAGAACCTGGCCCTGATGGGTGCGATGGTGTTCGTGATGGCGAACGGGCCGGGCAAATTCAGCGTCGACACGCTGCTGTCCCGAATGTCGGTGGGTCGGCGTGACAGGCAGGGGGCACAACTGCCTGCTAGCATTGGCACTCGCTGAATGCGAATGATGTATGCCTCACCGAACAGGACTCCGTGTCGGTCGCAGTCGGCGAGAGTCGCGTAGTGTGCCGTTGGGCTGAGCTGCCATGCTGCTCGTGTTCGCCAGTTTCGCTCACGAAGCTGGGGCGCCTTGCCGACCGGCAGTTCCGGCGCGGAGCCTAGGTAAACCGTGCCGATTATCCGACTGCCGGTGGTACGGGCTATCACGGTGGTAAGGTCTTTGCGACTGGAGCGGGTTCTAGGGGGTCTGCCGATAAGAACAGCGGGCCAGCAGCATTCCGCATCAGGCCCGCCGCACGCCCCTGCCACTTAGCACCACACCCAGCACGATTGCCACGATGAGTGCACCGCACCGCCACCGAGATTGGCTGTTGGGCCTGAACCTGCTTGCTGCCATGCTGACGGCGTCGAGCCTGCAGGCTCAGAGTTGGCAGCCGCTGCCGCAGCCCACGGCCTCGAGCTTACCGCCCACGACTTCGAACGAGAGCGTCGGCACGGGAGCGATTGCCAGCGACCAGCCCGAGCCGCAGGGCTTCTGGGAAACGGCCGGCAGCGTGGTGGCCGGGGGACTAGTCGACTGGCGTAACCTCGAACCGAACGTCAGCGGCGATCTGCCCTGGATGTGGCAAGTGGTTCCGGAGGGGCTCATTTGGCGCTCCTATCTGGCTGGCATCAAAGAACCGCGACTGTCCGTGGCGATGGTCGATAGCTCGCAGTTCGGCACGATCTGGGACGCCATGATGGGCGGCCGCGTTTCGCTGCTGCGCTACGGCACGCCGAACGCCTATCGGCCGGAGGGTTGGGAAGTGCAGATCGAAGCTGCCGCCCAGCCGCGCATCTGGCCAACCGAGCCTAGCGCACCGCTGATTGCCACCGACTACCGCGTTGGCGTTCCGATCGTCTACGCTCGCGGACAATGGCAGTTCAAGACCGGCTATCACCACATCAGCTCGCACCTGGGCGACGAGTTTATGGAGTTGAATCCCACGGTCGATCGTATTAACTACATGCGCGACTCGTGGATGTTCGCCCTGGGCTACTACTACACAGACAACCTGCGGTTGTATGGCGAAATGGACTACGCCTTTGGAGTCGACGGCGGTGCCGAGCCAATCGAGTTCCAATTCGGCGCCGACTGGAGTCCGGCAGTTCGTGGCGGCGCGCCATTCCTGGCGACGTATGTGAATCTGCGCGAAGAACTCGACTACGGCGGCTTCTTCGTGGTTCAGGCCGGGTGGCAATGGCGGGGTGGCGATGCGATGAAGACGTTCCGCCTGGGAGCCCAGTACGTCAACGGCAAGAACTCGCAGTATGAGTTCTACGACGACTTCGAGCAGCAAGTCGGCTTTGGCATCTGGTACGACTACTAGCCGTCAGTGCCAACCAGTTCGCTACGACTTCCGCTGCTTGCGCCGCAGGCCTGTCACGCAGATTTCCTGCCGATCGTGCGCGAGCTGTCGTGCACGCACCTGGTGATAACCCCAGCGGCGCACCCGTTGCAGATACTGCGGCACTTCGTCGGCCAACCGCCAGTCCAGCAGTTTGAGCGTGATCAACAGTCCGCCAATGTTTACCTCTTCGTGGGTGACGATCGCTTCGACCGTGTCGAGCGTGTATTCGGGCGCGACGTTCATATCCGCGGCCAGCCAGTGCACACCGCGAAACTCCTTGCGGCGCACGTCGGCACCTCGCTTGCGAATGTGCGTGAATCGCGAGTTAGCCAGCACGGTGGCGTCCACTTCGGCTGGATCGATACCGATCACCTTGACGTCTCGCTCGAGCAGGGCCTGGCTGGCGCCGCCGGGTGAGCAGCCGATTTCCACACAGGTTTGCCCCGCCTTGATCGGCAGTCCGGACCAGGCGAGTGCCTCCTGCATTTTAACGTACGCCCGCGAAACCATATTTTCGGGGACAGCGATCTCGCGCATCCCGCCCGGATGACCGGTGTCGCCGCCAGTGGCCCAGTGCTGGCCAATCCACCACTCGTGCGGCTCGACCAGCACGCAGTCAAGCACGAGTTCGCCTGACTTGGCCACGCGGGCTGGCGGGCCGACAAGCGACGCTACGTCAGCGTGGCGGCGAATGGCTTCCTCCGCTGCCAGTGCCGCGGGCGTCACGTGCGGCTCGAATCCGCGGTGTCCGATCGCGGCCATGTCGCGCTGCCAGACGTGCAGTCCGGCAAAGTTTCCGGCGGCCAGCCGCCCTGCGATCGACGCAGCGGCACTATCGAGCGACGTGGCGTCGACTTTGCCGAGCGAATATCCCCACGCTCGGGCGAAGACCGACCTCAACTGGAACGACGGCGCCGGCGCATAGTCCGCAGGCAACTTGAAAGTCAGGAATCCAGGGCGTGAGTAGGCAAAGCGAAAGCCCGGATGCTCGCGCGCCAACTCGGCTTTAAGCGCGGCTTCAGCCCCGATCTGGCAAGTTGCAAACAGGAAAGCAGGCGCATCCCCAGATTCTGTCGATGCGGCCACTACTTTCCTCCAAGGAATTGCACCTGCGCCGTGCTGCCGGACACTTCGGCAAGTTCCGCGCGAAGCTGTGCGTTGGGTTCGTCGCGGACCGTCAGCGACAGCGTATGGACACCTACCGAAAGATTGAGCTCGAGAACGTCGGCCCTTTCGAGCGGCTTGCCATCCAGCCAAAGGCGTTCGATCGGACCGGCCAACCGCAGTTCAACCTTGCCCTCTTTCGCGACATCGAGCTGGCAACGGACGACACGCTCGCCAGAACTGTTCGCCCGCACTGCCGCGATTGGCAAGTTGCCGGCAACGGTACTGTAGGCGCTGGTCCACCGGCCATCGTCGCCCGAGGGTTCGTAAGTGCCATGGGCAGCGTCCGTGCGAACCTCCCAACGACGCGCGACAGGCGTCTGCCCCACGGCATACGGGCCCACCTTGCCCAGTTCCGAGAGGAACCGCACCAGGTCCACCAACTCCTGCCGGGTGAGTTCGTCGGCAAGGCCCACCGGCATGATCGAGCCGGCTTCCTTGCGAGCTTCGAGGGCATCGACAGGGATGACGACTTCGCGATCTTCGACATCTCGCAGCACCAGTTCGGTGTCGGTCTCACGAACCTTCACGCCGCTGGTGATGATGCCATCGGCCACCACGGTCAGCGCGTGATAGTTCTCTTTGATCTTCGCGCTGGGATCGAGGATCGACTCCACCAGGTAGTCACGCTGAGCGCTGGCGCCGATGGAAACGAGGTCGGGTCCGACGCGCCCCCCTGCCCCGGCAATCGCATGGCACTTCAAGCAGTTCTGGGCCTCGCGCCGGAAAATGGCTTCACCGCGGGCCGGATCGCCACTGGCTTCGATCTCGACCAGTAATTGATTCAATTCTTCGGGCGACAGCTTCCGCTTCGGCGTGGCGATGCCGCCGGACTTGCTGATTGCCGCGACGAGTTCCGGTTCTTCGCGCGCCGTGGAACGAACCGCGCGGACGGCCAGCTTGGCGGAGTCCGATTGCAGCGTTTCTTTGCCGACCGCGTCGGTCAGCGCGGCAGCTCCACCGTTTCGATTCAAGATGGCGGCAATGGCCGTGGCTGGATCGGTTTGTGGCTGATCCTTGAGTAGCTCGACGCACTGTGCCGCGGCGGCGTTCACGTCCAGCTTGGCCAAGGCTGCGATTGCGGCGGTTCGGGTAGAGACTGATGTGCTGCCTCCGCTGAGGCTGGTCAGCACGTCCCGGCTCTGGTCGCCGTAGCCGGCCAGGGCATCGAGTGTCGTACGTCGGACCGCGTCGGAACTCCCATCAGCAGTGGCGACGTCCGTCAAGGTTTTGTACGCTGCCGCGACCTTCCACAGGCCCGCGGCTTCGATTGCTGCTAGTCGCAGCTCTTCATTCGCGTCTCCGGCGAGCGGTGCAATCGCGTCGAGATTGCCTTGCGGCTGGACCTTCCGCATCCGCGTGGCGCTGGCGACTGCCCGCAAGAGCGCCGCACGTTGCTCGGCGGGAGCACCACCTGCGAGCGCCAAGTCCAGCACGAGCCGCAGTTCCGAAGGACCACCCAATGCCGCTACCAGCAGCAGGACGCTTTCGCGACGCTCGGCGGGCAACTGTCCTGATTCGAGCAGCGCCATCAGCGGCGCGACGACCCGTGGCGAACCAGCGGCTTGCAAGATGTACGTCAAATGTTTCACGTTGCCGTCGAAATCGATCTGGCCAGATTCCAGCGCCGAAAGCCAAACCGGCTGCAGGTCTGTAGCCGTAACCCACAGCGCGTGATCGAGAAAGCGATCGACCGGTTGATCGAGCGCTCGCATGGCGATCTCCACAGCCTCTGGCGTGCCTACGCCGGCCAGCGCCCGCACGGCTTCGAGCCGGACTTGCGGATGCGGATCGGCCACCATTGTGGTCATTGCGGCGAGCGACTTGGGCAGTCGACGATTCCAGGCCGAAAGTACTCGCGTCGTAGCGGCACGCACGTGATGGTCGGGCGAGGCCAGCAGACTCTCCAGCAATTGCGGCTCGACAATGTCCAGCGACTGGTACGTCCAGAGGGCTTCCAGCCGCAGATGTTCAAATTGCGGGTCCTCGGGATCAAGGCCGGTCACCCACTTAGCCAGTGCCGGCAGGACGTCCGAAGCACCGCGAGCCTTGAGTTCGAGCTTGGCATGCGACCGCGTGAACTCTTCGGGAGCACGCAGCATTTCCAGCAGCGCCGGGATCTCGGCGCCGACGATTTGCGGACGCTCGACCAGCGGACGGCCTTTAAACGTCACGCGCCAGATGCGGCCATGCGTGTGATCGCGGCGATCGTCGCGGAAGTCGACCTCGCCGTGCTGAATGATCGGGTTGTACCAGTCGGCGATGTACAGTGCGCCGTCGGGGCCTATCTTGGCGTCGATCGGCCGAAAGGCGGCATGGGTCGACTTGATGATCTCGGTCTCCTCCTTCGAGGAGTAACCCGAACCGACCTCGGTGAGCGAGAAGCGGCAGACGCGATGGGCGCGAAAGTCGTTGGTCACCAGGCTACCTTGCCAGTCATCGGGGAAGTGGCCGCCGCTGATGACTTCCAGACCGCAATGCTTGGGGCTGCCGGGGTTCAGGCCGGGCGAAACGCGCTTCGCGCCGGCATAGGTGAACATCACGACGCCAGGAAACACGTAATTGATGCCTTCGCCGCCTGCGCCGTCGGTAGCGAACGATTGACCCCAGTGGTCGAAAATATGTCCCCACGGATTGCACAACCCGCGCGCGAACACTTCGAGCTGCATCGTCTCGGGGCGGAACTGCCAGATACCGGCGCTGTTCAGCCGGCGTACGCCCCACGGCGTTTCGATGTGGCTGTGGATGTAAATCGACTGATTGAAATACAGCATTCCGTCGGGACCCCAACGGAACGTATGGATGATGTGGTGCGTGTCCTCGGTGCCGAAGCCGGAGAGCACGACGCGGCGGCGGTCGGCCTTGCCATCGCCATCGGTATCTGCGAGGTGCAGCATCTCGGTGCTGTTCGCAACGTACGCACCGCCATCGCCAGGAACGACGCCCGTGGGAATGAGCAGCCCATCGGCGAAGACGGTGGTCTGCTCCGCGACGCCATCACCGTCGCCGTCTTCGACCACCAGGATCTTGTCCGTGGCGGTCTGCCCCGGCTTGATGTGCGGATAGACTTCGCTGCTGGCCACCCAGAGTCGGCCCTGGGCGTCGAAGTTGATGTGGATCGGCTTGGCGAGCAGCGGGTCGGCGGCGTAGAGATTTACTTCCAGACCTTCGGCTAGCTGGAACGTTTGCCGCTCGAGCTCAGGATCGGGGTCGGGAATCACCTTCAGCTCGCGCTGGGCCTGGGCGGGCGAGGCCACGAGCAGCAAAATGCCGAACGCCAGCAGCCAGACGCGCGAACAACCGTAGCGAAACTTGGGCATCATTCACCTGCCTCTTTGACGAGCTGATACGTGTGCGGCACGGGCTGCGAGAGCGTGCGAATCTCGTTCTCGCGGGCTTCCACCAGCGGATCGAACTGAGGAATCTCCACGGCGTTGTTCCCCTGCTCGTGCTTGCGGAACCCGGTCAGATACGTGATGTTTTGCGGCCGCCAGCGATGGAAATAAAGCTCGTTCTTGGCTACGATCTCGCGGCGAAGCTTTTCGGCCTGCTGGAACTCCGGGCCGGCGGCAATCCGGACGCCCCGGGCCCAGCCACTAGCGTCAGCCGATGCGACTTGTTCGCCATCGATCTTGAGAACGTAACCGCCGGGCGGCAGATCGAAGATGCGAAGCGTACGGCGATCGACGGCGGGTCGCTCCTGCGGTGCCAGGTCCGGCGCGGGAGGATGCGGCAACAGCCCGTCCAATGCCACGAACTGAATCGACTCGGGCGAAAACCTGGCCTGGCTAATCTGCACGCCGCGAGCTGTGATGTTGCCCTGCTTGGGTTCGATCACAACTTGCCACTCGCGATCGGCAAGGCCCAAGCCGCGCTCCATGTGCGGTGCGGCGAGCCAGTATCCAAATTCCGTCAGATGGATTCCGTTATCCGTGACGGGCACTCCGGCGGCGAGCCGTTTGGGGTCGAGCACTTCGTACAGATCGAGAACCTGGTTGCCACGCTGCCCGGCCACCTTGATGATCGCGTCGCGATACAACTTCAGGTCCAGGTTGTGCTGCTTGGGATCGGGTAGCGGGCGCCCCATGTCTTCTTGCGGCGAAGGTGTGAGGAAGACGATTCGAGCGCCGGTTTCGTCGAGCACCTTAAGCAGCGTGTCGAGGCCCGCGAGGAATTCATCCAGGCCCGCTTTGCCGGCGAATGCCTCGTTGCCACCATAGCCGAGCAGGATCACCGTCGGCTTGAGTGCCAACACGTGATCCTTCAGGTGCTGGAAACCTTCTTCCACTGGTCCGAAGCCTGCCCGCGATTCGCCAAAGACGTTGTCGCCGCTCCACCCCAGGTTGCGAAACTGAACGAGCCGCCCAGGATAGCGGCTGGCCAGAGCCGCTTCGAAATGGCCATGCTGCTGCGAGCGTTCGATGAACGTGCTGCCCAGCAGGACGACGCGGTCGCCATCACTAAGTTCAAACACCGGGGCGTTGGCAGCGGTGGCTGATTGGCCGGCGGCAAACGTGGCCGGACCGATGACTGCCACAAGGACTGCGCAGCTCTGGAGGAGACGGATGATCGTCGAGTTCACGCGGAACCTCGTACTTCGGAGAGCTTCATGGAAGGTGGGACTTGTGACTGCCGGGGAGCGTCAATCGTGGAAGCGCTGGAAGCAGTCTGCCAGCCGAGTCGGAGGTCGGATGCGCTCCGGCGGACCAGTTCGCCCCACTCCGATCGCTGAACCTTTTAAACCTTGAGTTTAATTGGCGGCCCGTGCCGTTGCCATCTCGGTCAGATGGCCCAGCGCTGAACTGACCTGAAGGGGTCAATTGTTCTCGAAATCGCCGACATCGGCCGAATCAGACGTGAAATCCTCTTCCTCGTCATCTTCGAGATCCTCCTCGAAGTCGTCGTCGAAATCGTCGTCAAAGTCGTCTTCGTCGAAGTCGTCTATCAGTTCCAGCGGAGCCACGACGGGTTCTTCGACGACGTCGAGATCCTCATCCAGGTCGTTGCTGTCTTCCTGCTCGCCGTCCGCGCTATCGTCGTCGTCATCGTCTCCGGCGCGGACTTGCGGGGGGAGCGCGATGCTGGTCTGGCGGTGCAAATTCTCGGTGTCGAGCGTAGCGGGCATGCAAAAACCTCGTGCAGCGGCGGCGAGCCGCCCAATGTGAACCCCAGGCCGCGAGTGCCGAGCCGGCGCCGCGTGCGAAACGTGGAATTATAGCCCAAGAGCGGTGCTTGAACAGCGGTTCTCGGCGGTCGGTGCCGGACCGCTGGCTGGCCGCCCAGTTGGCAGTCATAATGGCGCGATCGCGCCACCCTTCCCACCCGCTTTAACAGCTTCGAAGGAACCCCGCCCTTGCGAACGATTACCGCGACGTTGGCCCTCAGTCTTCTCACTTTTCTGGCCTCGGTCGTTTCCGCTACTGCCGACGAAGCGGCCAGCAGGTTCGTCGATTTCGATGTCATCGAGGATGTAGTCTACGGGCACAAAGACGGCCTGGCCCTGACCATGGACGTCGTCACACCGCAGGAAAACGCCAAGGGAATCGGCGTCGTGCTGGTTTCCAGCGGCGGCTGGCGGTCCGGCAAATCGAACGTGCCAGGCGCCGAGATCGAAGGCCGCAAGCACGAACACTGGATGCAGGGCCTGCTGCAGGGCGGTTACACGCTGTTCATCTCCCGGCATGGCAGCGCTCCCCGGTACTATGTGCCGGAGATGATCGACGACATTCGCCGCAGCGTGCGGTTTGCGCGCCATCACGCCGCGAAGTACGGCGTCGATCCCCAGCGGCTGGGCATCACTAGCGGCTCGTCCGGCGGTCACCTCTCGCTGATGGTGGGACTGACCGGCGACGATGGCAAGCCGGACGCCAGCGATCCGATCGAACGCGAAAGCTCGCGGGTGCAGGCGATCGTGGCCTGGTTCCCGCCGACGGACCTCGTGAACTGGGGAATGAAGGACGGCTATATCACGATCAACAAGCTGCGGCCGGACATTCTCAAAGGGCTATTCCCGGAGATTACGGATATGAAGCCGCAGCTCGAAAGCATCTCGCCGATCTACTTCGTTACGCCCGACGATCCGCCGCTGCTGCTGATTCATGGCCTGCGCGATCTGACCGTGCCGATCCAGCAGTCGCGGATCATGCGCGACAAGTACGACGAGGCCAAGCTGCCGATCAAGCTGGTCGAACACAAGACCGGCGGCCACACCAACTGGCCGGGCATCCTTGATGAATACCCGGCCGTGTGGGCGTGGTTCGACGAGTACCTGGCGGCGCCGCAGGATTCGAAGTAGCGCGGCTGCGTGGGCGAGCCGGTTACTTCTTCACCCAGTAGTCGACGACCAGCACCTTTTCGAGCTTCGGGCCGACCAGCGTGCCGAACTCCTTGTGCGCCGGATGCGGCAGGTAGGCGTCGCGTCCCTTGTCGTCGGCAAAGGTGACAAAGAAGCAGTGGGTGAAGCCCTGGGCGCGGCCTTCAGTGCTCACGTCGGTGCCGTACTCGAAGTCCTGGATCACGTCGATCTTCTTCTTCAGCTCCCGGAAGGCGTTGACGACTTCCTTCACCTGGGCTTCGCTAGTGCCGTCCTTGAACTTGAACAGCACGACGTGGCGGAAGACTTTTTCGTCTTCGGCCCGGGCGGAAGAGACGTTTGCGGCGGCGGCAAGCATAAACACTCCCAGAGCGACTGACAGCAGACGGTGAAACATGGCAGGTTCCCAAGGTTTGAGGATTCACAAGGTGTGGCCGTCAGTGTAGAAGGCGAGCGGCACGGCTGCAAATGGCGGCCGGGACGCGGTTTCACCACAGGGGCTGGGCCCGCAGCGGTGGGTTTCGAATTGCCAAAGACCTGTGGGAGAGTGCCCGGTGTGCCGCAACAAGGAAGAATCTTCTCAATGCTTGACTGAACCCGGGATCACGGAAAACTTCGGCTGGCATTTTCCGCCGCTCGCATTTTTCGCGCGTGTGGGTCTCGAAACTCGTGAAAATGCTGTTTCAGCGCCACACACACCCTCTCGCGAGCAGCATTGGGCGCCGCGCCGTTTCTCCAGTTTGCCAACTGCGTTAACATCGTTACGCTGCGTGCGTGCTCTGAATGCATTCATCTGAACGTACCATATCCGAAAGGCTGGCCAGATTTCCAGTCTTGGTGGACACGTGGGCGGTGTGCGCGGCGCGCACGCGAGCGCGGTTGTCTGCAATGAGTTGCGCCGGGGGCGCGCCACACGCGCGGGCAAGTGTGATTCGACGTGCGAATTTTTCAGATGCGTTCCAATGATCCTGATGCACCGCAGGAAGGGTGAGAGTCAGACGCAAGAGTCGCGGCGCGATTCGGGTTACCGCAAAACCGCCCGCACTGCAGGACCTCCGGTTGCTTGCGGAGTGTGGTTATAGTGCTGTGAGTTGGACTTCCTGCCGCGACTCGAAATCAACACCCAACGAGGTTCAAAAACCATGCCCAACCGCCGTGAGTTTGTCCAGTCGCTGCCAGCTTTTGCCGTAGCAAGCCACATGTTGCTGGACGGGACGCCGGCCGAAGCACAACCGGCGGCCCCGGCTCAGGGGCATTTTCACCCGCAGGGCAAAGCTCCCTCGAAGTACACGAAGGAGGTGCTCCGCAAGGCGAAAACTTCGCTGCCGTTCGGCGACACGCGGGATTTCGAGGAGCAGAAGCGGGGGCTGATCGCTCCCATGCCCGAGTTGCAGATCAAGAACGATGCGGGCGAAATCGCTTGGGACATGAAGCAGTTTCAGTTCCTCGATCGGCAGCCAGAGTTTGACAGCATCCATCCCTCGCTGCACCGGATCGGACAATTGAACAACAACTACGGACTGTACGAGGTGATTCCGGGCATCTACCAGGTGCGCGGATTCGATCTCGCGCAGACAACTTTCGTGCGGGGGAAGACCGGCTGGATCGTCTTCGACTGCCTCGTCACTACTGAGGTGATGCGGGCGGCATGGAAATTGTTTCAGGAGCATGTCGGAAAGGGCCTGCCCGTTACGGCGGTTGTCTACTCGCACTCTCACGGCGACCACTGGGGCGGCGTGCGCGGCGTCGTCAACGAGGCCGACGTCCGGGCCGGCAAAGTGCAGATCCTGGCGCCGCGCGACTTCATGGTGCACACGATTTCCGAGAACGTGTTCGCGGGCAACGCGATGAATCGGCGGCTGTTCTACCAGTACGGAGTCCTGCTGCCGGTCAGTCCGTATGGCTATGTCAGCCAGGGTCTCGGCCAGGGGATTTCGCGAGGGGTCTCGGGACTGATCGCGCCGACGCACGTCGTTGCAAAGGACATCGAGGAGATTGAGGTTGATGGTGTTCGGATGGTGTTTCAGAACACGCCCAACACGGAGGCCCCGTCGGAGATGAACACCTACATTCCCGACATGAAGGCCCTCTGGATGGCGGAGAACATCAACGCCACGCTGCACAACATTTACACGCTGCGAGGGACCCTCATCCGCGATGCTCTGAATTGGTCGAAGTACATCAATCAAGCGCTGTATAAGTTCGGTCGCGAGGCCGAGGTAATGTTTACGGCCCACCATTGGCCTCGCTGGGGCAACGAGCGCGTGCAGGACATCCTTCGCGCCCAGCGCGACTTGTACGCCCACTTCAACAACCAGGTCCTCCACCTGGCCAATCAAGGTGTGACGATCAACCAGATTCATAACGTTTACGAATTGCCGAAGAGCCTGCAGCAAAAGTGGGAATGCCGGGGTTATCACGGGTCCGTGCAACACAACGCGCGGGGTGTGGTCCAGCGTTATCTGGGATTCTGGGACTGCAACCCGGCCACGCTCATCCCGCTCTCGCCCGGCGATTCGGCCCCGCTGTACGTCGAGATGATGGGTGGCGCCGAGAAGATTCTCTCTCGCGGCAGGCAGTTGCACAGCGAGGGGAAGTACCTGCTGGCGCAGGAGATCCTGAACAAGCTCGTCCACGCCGAGCCCGCCAACCAGGAGGCGAAGGACCTGCTGGCCGACGTCTTCGAACAAATCGGCTACCAGCAGGAAAATCCCGGACTGCGCAACAGCTTCCTCGCCGGAGCCTACGAACTCCGCTCGGGGATTCCCCAGGGGGCATCGCCCAAGTCGAGTGGACCCGACGTTATCCGGGCCATGTCGACCGAATTGTTCCTGAACTTCCTGGGCATTCGTATGGACAGCCGCAAGGCCGAAGGGCTACGGTTTACGATCAACTTGATCACCCCGGACAATGGCGAGAAATTCGTGATCGAGTTGCAGAACGCCACGCTCAGCAACCTGCCCGGGTTCCTGGCCGATAAGCCCGACCTGACGCTGACGATCAACCGCGCGGATCTAGAGCAGACGATGATGGGCGTCAAGACGCTTGAGGCCCAGATCAAAGATGGCACGGCGAAGGTCGACGGCCATGTCACGATCCTGGCAAAGCTCGCCGCGACGATGGTCGACTTCGACCCAACGTTTGAGATCCTTCCCGGGACGAAGGCCCGCGGGGGCGCGGTTGCCCATGCCGAGCCGTATGAGGCGGTGCCCGGAAAGACGATGGTTGAGTGACCATCCGCGTGAGACGGTGCAAAGGGCTGTCTGCCGCGCCGATTAGCGAGCAGTCGCGCTCCCGTCTCGGGCGTTTTTGGCGCGACTGGCGAATCCGCGGTCGCCGATGGCTCAATGCGGAGGCTCCGCGCCGCGATCTGGATTGCTTGTTCAGACGAAGTAGAACATCACCAGCACGGCAAGCGCGTTCAGGCCGATATAGACCAGCGGGAAGATCCAGCGACAGCAGCGGTCGATACGATCGCCGACATCGCTTCCCTGGCTGTCGGCGTACGCTACCCACAGGTTGATCACAACCGTGGCGCACATCAATAAGAAGCTGAGACTCAAGAACTCGTTCATCAGCGTGAAGTACGAGACATTCGGAACGATTCCCACGAGCGTGATCTGGTAGGCCACTGCCGAGAGAATTCCCACGAACGAGACACTCATTCGATCACCCACCGAGGAGCGGTCCATCCAGAATACCGACCAGGACAGCACGACGATCAACCCCATCGGGAGCACGACTAGCCGAAGCATGAACATGGGCTTTCGCTTGACATCGATTGTCACGACGAAGGCAGAGGCGATGTCCGTGTGGGCGGCCTTCACTATGTTCAGCTTGCGAATCGAGGCGGATACGCCTTCCACGGTCCACTGAGGAAGCCTGGTCATCAACTCGTCGGCGGATGTGGCGTGAGGATCGGCGTGGAACACGACCTCGCTGGCATCGAAACCAAAAACTCGAAAAGCAAGCACCAACTGCTGTCGGTCGAACGGCAGACGTCTCTCATCGAGATCCACCTTGGCTACCGCTTCGAGTTTTTCGCTTAAGGTACTGGTTCCGTCCGGCTTCACTCGGAGAAGCACCGCCTTGCTTTCGTAGTGCCCCGAAGTGTTGACAAGTGTGACCTGGGGGTACCAACCAGGCGACAGTTCATTGAACTGATAAGCTCCGGAGAACACCCTTTCGTCGGTGCCCTCCTGGGCGGGGTCGAATGCCTGGCGTGCATCGTGCCACACCAATGTGAGGACCCCAGAGAACGCGACTTCCTCGACTTCGTCCCTGATCTGACTGATGCTGAGCAATTGAAAGGAAGCGCGAACCTCGATCGGTCTCCCGGCCGCGGGTAGTGCGAGCAAAGCCAACTCGCCTGGAGACGATGCGGGCGACTCCGCGTTGGGCTGGGCCAAGGCCACTTGGGAACAGCAAGTCGCCCAGACCGCGAATCGAAGCGTAAGAATTATCAGTTTTCGAAAGTGACGCCGATTTTCGCGGAAGTTCATCAATGAGCGACTGTCTGCGGGACTGCTAAAGTGGACCGGATGTTCGAACTCGATTTTCTAGCAGGCCGGATGCGCTAGCGGCGGCGGAATTTGCCAACCGCCGCGAGCGCCAGTGCCAGGCCCGCCAACGCGAACGTCGACGGCTCGGGCACTTCGCGAATGTAGTACGAAGGATCGAAGCCGCTGAGCGTCGGATTGATGATCGCGCTTTCGACATAATCCCAGGAGACGATGGAATTGTTGCTCTGGAAGTAGACCGACAGGTCGTCGCCGAGCGGACCGCCGATGCCACTGGCGCCCGAGGTCGAGGCGACGAACCAGCCCGGCTGACCGTCGTTGACGCCAATCGCCAGTCCGAACCAGTAATTGCCGGCCGGCAGTGCAAAGTTTGGCACATCGACGCTGACGCCCCACACGGCCGCGCCGCCTTGCGTGAAGCTGGTCGCATAGGGTGTGACCGCGCCGCTGCCCGAGGCGACGAGCGTGCCGCCATTGTTGTGCGACATGCCGGTGCGGATTTCCCATTGAGCGTTGTCGATCGATAGACCGCTGAGCTGGCCGAAGGAATGGAAGTGGCCGCCGACGACATCGATCACTCCGCCACCGGCGCCCGGCACCCAGGTGAAGTTGTCGAAGGTGAGCGCGTACGTCTGGCTGGCGTTGGAAAGGTTGTCGGTGTACTGCGGCCACCCGGTTTGCTGCGTGTAGGGATCGCCCGAGTACCAATCGGCCTGGGCGGAATCGGCGGCGACGAGAAGCGTCGCGCAGGAGAGAAGCAGGGTGCAACACGACGAGCGATTGAAGCGAGCGAACATTGGCGACTCCCAGCGAAAGTTGAATCCTGGTTGAATCCCGGGCACGAGTTGGTTCGAGCCTCTTCCGCGGTGCGCAGTGTTCCGCCGCGACCTGCCGGGCACCAGCATAGTCACCGTGGCCGGCGTTTCGCAACATAAGACTTCCGCGGGGCCCCCATTCGACCGAGACCGGCAAGCTCAGGTGAGTTCAGCAAAGATCCGTTTGGACCTGCGCAGGCTGCGAGAAATCCATAAAGTCGCAGCGATTCCGACAAGCCCCAGGCCGAGGAGAAGGTATGCATCCGCGGTCACGCCTGTGTTGATGACGTAGGCCACGTCGGGATGGCGTGGGTCATACCAACACGGGACAACGGCGTCGGGCTTGAAAGTGCCGGTATCAGCAGCGAATCGCTCGGACCTCTGGTAGTTCCAGGGCGAGGGATTGAGCCGGTTGCTTGGGGACGCAAACGGGGGGACGCAAACGGGGACATCACACGTCTGTTCGGCACGCTGATTGTAGCACTCGCGGAGAGTCACTTCGAGTTTATGGAAAGGGGGCCCTCGGGTGAGTGAGCGGTGTCGGGAGAGTTCCATGCGGGCTGCGAGCTTGTC
>JALHMI010000008.1 GCA_022844125.1 Pirellulales bacterium
GATGCAATAACGCGTAACGGGCCTAACCAGCTCCAGAATTATTCGCGTTCACATCGCCGGAGTCTCGTTTTTTACCCACTGCTAGCACGCTGGCGCAACTTCAAAGCGCGTGAGCGAGGCGAAATACCAAGTCGCTCGACGCCCCAGCCTCGCTCACGCGCTTGGTTGTGATTGAGCATCCGAGAGTCAGTCGATGATCGGCTGCTACTCGCGGACGCGAACCGCCTTCAGGTCGCGCGCTTTGTGGAGGATGAGGCCGCTGCTCTGCGGATCGCTCGTGTCGTCGAACGTGAACGTCACCTGGCCACGATCGGGCGCGATGCGGAAGGTGGTGCTCGACTCGGGAAAGAGCGTGGCGACCGGCTGGCCGGGGTTCTCGACCAGCAGCACGCCGTCGTTTCGCGAGATGCGGATCTTGATCTTCGCGTCCTGCTCGGGGCTGTACGTGCCGACCAGCTTGTCGAGTTGCTCGGGCGATAGTTCGACGCGCGTGTCCCAGGTGGTGCGCTGCTCGCCGGCGCGGATGTCATCGAGCGTGGGGCTATTTTGAAACAGGTCTGCAAGCGGTCGGGGCCTGGTTGCGCGGCGGGCCAGCTCTTGATCCATGTCCAGCACGATCGCCTCTTCGTAGTTGGCCAGATTGTAGAGATAGATCTTCCGGTTCTTGAGATCGAAGACGTTGGAGTACGAGGTGAAGCCGCCCGGACCGCGCTGGTGGACCGCATTCAGGACGGCGGCCAAGCTATTTACGTCGGTGCTCGAGGAAGCCGCGAGAATTTGCTCCGCGCGGACGAAGCGCTGGCAGCGGTAGCCGGACATGCCGAGGCGCGTGTTGGTGACGATCAGCCGGTCGGAAGTGCGCCGCGTGATGGACAGGCCTGTCTCGGGAAGCCAGGCGACAACGGCGGCATCGCCGGCAGCGTCGGCAAACAGGAACTGCCCGTCTGAGAGATGCTTGCAATTGTATTTTTCGAAGTAGGCGAGCGTTTCGGCCACGGTCGTGCATTCGTTCATGATCTTCTCGATCAGGTTGCGCGGCGTCTCTTTGCTGGGATCGGATTTCCAGGGGACTGGCGGCAGCGCCGTCGAGTCAAACGCGAGCCCCTTTTCGTTCATGCTCCCCTGGGCGAAGCGATCGTCGAAGCCGAAATTCACGCGCGCCAGTCGCCCCTTCGCGGCTGGGACGAACCAGATGTAACCCGGCCTGGTGAAGTCTTCGTTGTTGCAGAACAGGACCTGACCGTCGCGGACGACGCAGAAGATCGCGCAGGCGTGGGCCTGCGGCGCGGGGAGCAGGATCGTAGCCAGAGCGAACAAGGCATAGAGCGAGCGTTTGGGTCGAAACATCCTGCGCATCCGCCGTGTGGTGAGGTGGTGAACTGACGCGGCGGGATGATAGGAAGCAGCCCGGGATGGGTAAAGAGCAATACCTCGAAGTTCGAGGGGTGGGGCGTGGGAACGATCTTGCCATGCTCCTTCCCCGCACAAATACCCCTCTGACCAAACCCGTTTGGATGGCGCGAAGTAAGTCCCGAGGATGTCCGCAAAGTAGTAGGCACACGCCGTGTGCCGTAGCGGGAGCGAGAGCCGATACTCTTTTTGCAGGATGGTGACGGCACACGGCGTGTGCCTACTACTTTCGTCCCCCGGCAAAGCCAGAGGCTACCATGCCTGACATTCAAGCGTCGGAACGAGCGAGCTCACACCGTGCCCTTGAACCCTTCCGGCAGGAAGAAGTCCTGCAGGAGCTTTGCGCCGGGGACGACGGAGTACTTGTCGAGGTTCGTGACGCCTTCTTGCTTCAGCACCTCGCTGTCGATGAAGAAGTTGCCCGTGCACTGGCGGCTGTCGCGGGTCAGGATGGCGTAGGCGGCGTCGGCCATGATCTGGGGCGTGCGGCCCTGGTCCACCATTGTTTGTCCGCCGAGCAGGTTGCGAACGGCGGCCGTGGCGATGACGGTCTCGGGCCAAATCGCGTTGACCGCGACGCCCTCTTCGCGAAACTCTTCGGCCATGCCGAGCACGCACAGGCTCATGCCGTACTTGGCCATCGTGTAGGCAACGTGGCCGGCGAACCAGCGCGCCTCCATCGCCAGCGGCGGCGAGATGTTGAGGATATGCGGGTTCGAGGCCTTCAGCAGGTGCGGCAGGCAGAGCTTGCTGGTCATGAACGTGCCGCGGGCATTGATGCCGTTCATCAGGTCGTAGCGCTTCATGTCGGTCTGGAGCGTGCCGGTGAGGCTGATCGCGCTGGCGTTGTTCACGAGGATGTCGATGCCGCCGAACTTCTTGACGGTCTCTTCGACCGCGGCTTGCACCTGGTCCTCGTAGCGGATGTCGGTGATGCAGGCGAGTCCCTTGCCACCGGCCTTCTCAAAGTCCTCGACGGCCGTGAAGGCGGTGCCTTCGAGCTTGGGGTGCGGCTCGGCCGTTTTGGCGACGACGACGACGTTTGCTCCGTCGGCGGCGGCGCGGAGGCCGATCGCTTTGCCAATGCCGCGGCTGGCGCCGGTGATGAAGAGGGTTTTGCCTTTGAGAGTGGCCATGATGAGGTTCCGCCCGAGGTTGATTTGGAGATGAGGGGTTCGCTACGAAGTGGGGGTGGGGCCAATGGTACCGCACTGGCCGGGCGGCTGGCAAACAGGTGCGGAAGTTCCTTGGCGGGCAGCACTTATCGGGCAACCCGGGGCTATTCAGCCTGTACGATCCGCACAGCCGGGCGGTCGTGGTTTGCGCGCTCGCGAAAACCGCGTTTTTGCCGGGTTTCGAGGGGTGTGCGGCTCGTTGACACTTTGTCGTAAGCCATTTACAGTAAATATGTTGCTGTAACTGCTGGCGTTCTTCTGGGCCCCATTCTGGGCCGCTGCGAGGGCTGTGCGTGGCTGACAAGGCTTGGGGTGGTGTGTTTAGCGAGGCGACGGATGCGCGCGTCGAAGCGTTCACTGAAAGTGTGAGCTTCGATCGCCGCCTTTATGCGCACGACATCACCGCCTCGGTCGCACATGCCCAAATGCTGACCAGCGTCGGGCTGATAACCAACGACGAATGTCGGCAAATTGAGCAGGCTCTGAGCAACATTCGCCAGGAAATTGAGCAAGGCGACTTCCCGTTCCGCACCGAACTGGAAGACATCCACATGCACATCGAGCACGCGCTCATCGAGCGGCTCGGTGACGTGGGCCGAAAACTGCACACCGCCCGAAGCCGAAATGACCAGGTTTCGACTGACCTGCGCCTGTGGGTGCGCGACGCGATCGACACGATCGACGCGCGGCTGGTCGACCTGCAGCGGGCGTTCGTCGAAAGGTGCACCGCTGACGAAGGCGTGATCCTGCCAGCCTACACGCACATGCAGCGGGCGCAGCCGGTGCTGGCCAACCACTACTGGCTCGCATACTGCGAGAAATTCGAACGGGACCGCGGCCGCTTGGCTGGTGCGCGCACGCGGGCGAACGTGCTCAGTCTGGGCGCGGCGGCCGTGGCGGGGACGAGCCTGCCGATTGACCGTCACGACGTGGCTGGGCGGCTGGGCTTTGAGGACGTGGCGGCGAACAGCATCGACGTCTCGAGCGATCGCGACTTCGTCGTGGAGTTCGCGTTCGTGCTGGCGATGATCGCCGAGCATCTGAGCACCTGGGCCGAAGAGTGGGTGCTGTGGTCGACCGCGGAGTTCGACTTTTTGAAGCTGCCGCAGCCGTTCTGCACCGGTTCGTCGATCATGCCGCAGAAGGTGAACCCCGACGTGCTGGAACTGACCCGAGGGAAGAGCGCCCGGGTGATTGGGAACTTGACGTCGCTGCTGGTGCTGATCAAGGGGCTGCCGCTGGCGTATAACCGCGACCTGCAAGAAGACAAAGAACGGCTGTTCGATTCGTACGACACGGTTAAAGCCTGCCTGGAACTGGCCGCGCCGCTGGTGGCGGGCACCGAACTGAAACGCGAGCAGATTGCCGCGCGGCTCGACCGGGGGCACCTCGACGCGACGACGCTGATGGAATACTTGATTTCGCGCGGGATGCCGCAGCGGACGGCCCATCATGCAACGGGCGAACTGGTGCGCAAGGCGCTGGACCGCGGCGTGCGGCTGGCGGATTTGCCGCTGGAAGACTTCAAAGCGGCCGACAAGAGCCTGGATAAAAGCGTGTTTGAAGTGCTGGGGCCCGAGCACGCCGTGGCTGCGTTTGTCAGCTACGGCTCGACGGGTCACGAGCAGGTGGCCGCGCAGGTGGCGCGGTGGAAAAAGCAGCTTGGTTCGTAGGGTCGGACGAAGGGCGGCGAAAAAGGCTCCCGTCCCCTTTTTCGATGGATGATGACGGCGAATGGATGCAAAACGAAAAACAGTGATTCACACCATTGGTCGATCGCCATGCGTCTGTTGAACATTCATGTAATCTCGCGAGTCGTGTGCGGGCTAGTGCTCGCAGGGCTCGTGCTGTCGACATCCGCGCTGCACGCCCAGGATGACAACCCGTTTGGCGCACCGCCCGATGCGGGCGCGCCGGCTCAGGCACCAGCGGCGGGTGACAATCCGTTTGGCGATCCGGGTGATGCTCCGGCTGACATGCCGGCCGAGCCCGCGCCGGCGGGAGACGATCCGTTCGGCGCGCCGGATGCGAGCGACGATGCAACTGGCGGCGAGAGTCCGTTTGGCGGCGGTGATGCGCCCGAGCCGGATGCTGGCAGCGCGACGACGGCGCCAGCGCCTGGTGACGCGCCTGCGCCCGAGGCGCCGAAAATTCCTGATGATCCGGCTGTGCTGGCGGTGCTGGAATCGAAGCCTAAGAACCCGTTCGAGCTCTTACGCGCCGTGCGAATTCTGGCGGACCTGGGGTATCCGAAATTGGCCGAGCCGTTCGCCCAGCAGTTGGCCGCTCAGCAGCTTGATCCGGCCCAGCAGGCCGCGCTGTTTAAACAGTTCCCTTCGGCGACGCTGTTACGGCTCGCACGCAATCCGGAATTGGGCAAGACGCTGACGCCCTTCATCGAGGGGCTGTACGGCGCGGCGGATGCGTTGCGGCGCGATCCCGCGCGGCTGGCCGACTACATCAAACATCTTGGCGATCCGAGCGCGGAAGTTCGCGCGCAGGCGATGCACGAGCTGCTGCGGGCGGGTGAATCGGCCGTATCGCCGCTGCTCACCGTGCTGGCCGATCCGAACCAGGTCCGGATTCATCAGGCGGCGAAAGCGATTCTGGTGCGGCTGGGAAATCGCGCGGTGCCGCCGCTGCTCGGCGCACTCGAGTCACCCGAGGTCGCAATTCGCCTGCAAGTGATTGAACTGTTGGGCGCGATGAAGGCCGAATCGGCCGCGGCATCGCTGCTGGCGCCGCTGGCCTCGCCGCGCAGCACGCCGCTCGAAAGGGCGATGGCCGCCGCGGCGATCGAACGGATCAGCGGCCAGGTGCCGACATCGGGCGAAGCGCTCCGGCTGCTCGAGCGCGGCGCTCGGCAGCGACTCGATCAGGCACGCCGGCCGGAGTTGTATGGCGACCGCGTGGTCGAGATCTGGCAATGGGACGACGCGAAGAAGGAAACGACGCCGGTTAACTACGACGCGCGCGGCGCAGCGCTGGCCGCGGCCTTGCGGTTGGCGGCGGACCTGCAGTCTATCGATTCAGAAAGCCCCGAGCGCCGGCGGCTGTATCTGACGGCCCTGCTCGAAGCAGCCAAACACAGTGTGGGGCTGGACGCGCCGCTGCCGAAGAAAGATGGTACCGCGTATGCCGTGGCGGCCAGCTTCGGTCCGCATGCGGTGGAGGACGTGCTCGCCAGCGCGATGGCCGAGGGTTATCTGCCGGCGGCGATTGCGGCGGCGCAGGTTCTGGGTGACATCGGCTCGCCCGTGCAGCTTGCGGCTGGTGGAGCGGCGCCGAGCACGCTGGCTCGTGCGGCGGGACACGACGATCGGCGGCTGCGATTCACGGCGATTGAAGCGATCATGAAGCTCAAGCCGCAGCAGGCGTTCGCAGGCTCGAGCGCGGTGACCGAGGGGCTGGGCTATTTTGCAGGTTCTTATGGCGTGCCGCGCGTGCTCGTGGTGCATCCGCTCTCCGCTTCCGGCGGACAGATCGCGGGTCTGGCGGCAGCCCATGGATATGAAGCCGACGTGGCGACGACGGGCCGGCAGGCGTTTGAGCTGGCCACGGCTTCGCCCGACTATGAACTGATTGTGATTCATTCGGCGATCGATCGGCCGGCGCTCGACGAGCTGGTGGCCCAGTTCCGCCGCGACCGGCGGACGGCACAAGTACCGATTGGCATCATCTCACCCGCGGCCGACATGGAGCGGATTCAAAGTTACGCCCGCCGCGCTGGCGGGATGGTCGTGATGTCGCAGCCGACGACGGACGCCGAGATGAAACTGCTCGCGGACGACGTGCTGGCCGCGGCCGGGATGGGGCACGTCCCGGTCGACGTGCGCCGGGCCCAGGCCGTGAGTGCGATGGACTGGCTGATTGTACTGGCGGCGGAAGAGAACACCGTGTTCGATCTGCGGAGCCTGGAAGCAGCGGTGCTGCCGCTGGTGTATGTGCCGGAGATGGCCGGCAAGGCGATCGAACTCTTGGCGGACATCGGGACGCAGAAGTCGCAGCAGGCGCTGGTGGGGCTGGTGGATAGCCCGGCCCAGCCGCTGGCCACGCGCGAGGCGGCAGTCGCGGCGCTCGCGCGCAGCATTCGCCACTATGGCACGCTGCTGACGACGGACGAGATCTATGCCCAGTACGACATCTACAACTACAACGCCGGCCGCAACCGCGACACGCACAAGGTGCTTGGACAACTGCTCGACGTGATCGAACATCAGGGCGATCCTCCGCCGCCGGAGACCGCCAAGACTAGCGGGCCGTAAGGTCGCCGCGCGGCGAAAACAGCATGAGCGTAACGTTCCCTGCCTTCGAACAGGACCCCACCCGGCCACCAATCCCGGGTTTGATCGGCAGCGGTCCGGCCATGCAGAAGGTTTTTGCGCTGACGCGGCGCGTGGCGCGGTCGAACGCCTCGGTGCTGCTCTTGGGTGAAACCGGCACCGGCAAGGAACTGATCGCCAAGGCGATTCACCAGACCAGCCAGCGGGCCACGGGACCTTTCGTGCGAGTGAACTGCGGCGCACTGAGCGAAAGCCTGCTCGAAAGCGAACTGTTCGGCCACGTCCGCGGGTCGTTCACCGGGGCGATCGCCAACCGGACGGGGCGCTTCGAAGCGGCACACACCGGCACGATCTTTCTGGATGAGATCAACAGCACCACGCCCAAGCTGCAAGTGAAACTGCTGCGGGTGTTGCAAGAGCGGGAGTTCGAGCGTGTGGGCGATACGCAGACCGTGCGCGTGGATACGCGGGTGGTGGCGGCCAGCAACCGTGATCTCTTGTCGCTGGTGGAGACCGACGACTTTCGCGAGGACTTGTACTATCGGCTGAACGTGGTGCCGATCAACCTGCCTCCCTTGCGCGAGCGACCGGAGGACATTCCGGAACTCGTGGGGCACTTCCTCACCTACTACAACGAAGAGAACGATCGGTACGTCACGCACATCGATCCCAAGGCGCTCGAAGCGCTGCAAAACTATCACTGGCCGGGCAACGTCCGCGAGTTGCAGAACTACGTGGAACGGGCCGTGGTGATGGCGGACGGCGATGAGCTGGCCAGCGAGCTGCTGCCGGAGAATGTGCTGGCGGGGCCGAAGCTGCGCAGCACTGGCGGACGAACGAAAGCGGCCGATCTCGAGTCGCTGACATTCGACCTGGTGCAGCAGGGGCTCGCCTCGGCTGGCCCGCAGGAAGATAATTTACATGCCAAGGTGGTGAACCGCGTGGAGCGGGAGCTCATCGCCCAGGTGATGGCGAGTTGCGACAGCGTGCAGACGAAGGCCGCGACGAAGCTGGGCATCAATCGCAACACGCTGCATAAGAAGCTCAAGGAGTATGGCCTTGACGGTGAGGAGTAGCGGGCCATGCTTTAGGGTGGCACGATACGCCGTTAACCATCGAGCGAACTTGGGTGCCACAGGTGCTGCGCAGCAGTCACCTGTGCACGTTGAGACCTAGAAGATCCCGTGCTGCCGCTACCAGAAGAGCACAGGTGAGCCGCGCTCACGGCCACCTGTGGCACCCTGATCCGTACGGCACGCACGAATCTCGGCAAGGAAAGGGTTAACCGCGTAGGGTGGCACGTCCCTGAGGCACGAAGGGCGTGTGTCGAGTATCAAGCAGCACGCCCTTCGCCAGGGCTCAGGAGCGTGCCACCCTCACGCCAGTTTTTGCTTCTACTTTCAGTCACGGTCACGAATGGCAAGCTTCCTGTCTGGCATCAGCCTGCTGTGCTTTGGAGCCAGTTATGCCGTGGCCTGGGGCCTCGAGCTGGTGAAGCTGCTGCGCCGCAGCGGTGTGCGGCGACTCTTGATGCTGCTGTTTGTGTGCGCGGGCTTTCTGGCACACACGCTGTATCTGGGGCATCGCGCGGTCGAGTATTCGGTGACGCCGCTTTCGAGCAGCTTCGACTGGTGCCTGGTGGCAGCCTGGCTGGTCGTAGCCGCGTACCTGTACCTGTCGTACTACTACCCCGAGGCAATGCTGGGGCTGTACATGCTGCCGCTGGCGATCGTGCTGGTGGTGGCGGCGGCGTTTGCCGATCGGACGCCGTTTGCGGCGCATGAAGCCTTGCGGGCGTGGGGCGCGGTGCACGGCATATCGCTCTTGGCCGGAACGCTGGCCGTGATGGTCGGCTTCGTCGCAGGATTGATGTACCTGGTGCAGGCGAACCGGCTGAAGCACAAGCGGCCCCCATCGCCGGGTTTCCGGCTGCCGAGCCTGGAATGGCTGGAGAAGGTGAACAGCCGGGTGATCATTCTCTCGGCGATCCTGATCGGGCTGGGCTTTCTGTCGGGCATCATCCTGAATCAGCTCGGACGCGGCGGCGCGGCGGTTCCCTGGAGCGATCCGGTGATCTGGAGCTCGGCGCTGATGTTCGCCTGGCTGGCGACGGCGGCGATCTTCAACATGTTCTATCAGCCCTCGCGGCGAGGGCGCAAGGTCGCCTACTTGACGCTGGTCAGCTTCGGCTTCCTCGTCCTCTCGCTAGCGATGTTCCTGTTGGTGGACAGCCAGCATGGCGCGGGGGGCGGGTCAAAGCCGAGCCCGGAGCAAGCCCTGCTGCACGTGGAGGGCCGATCATGAAGGTGCAGATGATCGGCTGCAGCCACCACCATTCGTCGGTCGCCGTGCGCGAGCGACTGGCTTTCGGCCCCACGCAGGTAGGCCTGGCGCTCGCGCAGCTTCGCCAGCAGTTTCCCAAAACCGAAGCCGTACTGCTGTCGACTTGCAACCGGGTGGAGATCTACACGGCCGCCGAGCAGCCGGACGGCTCGCCGACGCACGAGCAGGTCGCCCAGTTCATGGCCGACTTTCACGGGCTGCCGATCTATGAGATTTTCGACGACCTTTTCGAGCGCACCGGCGAAGACGCCGTGCGGCACCTGTTCATGGTGGCTGCGAGCCTCGACAGCATGGTGGTGGGCGAACCGCAGATCCTCTCGCAGGTGAAGCAGGCCTATGAGCTGGCCAAGGGGCACCAAAGCGCCGGGCCGCTCACGCACGGCATCTTTCAGACGGCCGTGCGCGTGGCGAAGCGCGTCACCACGGAAACGAACCTGCATCAGCGACGGGTGAGCATCCCGAGTATCGCGGTTGGGGATTTCGCGGCCCAGATCTTCGAGCGCTTTGACGACAAGCACGTGCTGGTGATCGGCGCCGGAGAGATGGGCGAAGAAACCCTTCGCTACCTGCAGAACGAAGGCGCGCACAATGTCGCGGTCGTGAATCGCAGCGCCGAACGGGCCGAGAAGCTGGCCGCTACCTGGCGCGGCAGAGCGGTGTCTTGGGAAAAGCTGCCCGAGGAACTGGTGCGGGCCGACCTGGTGATCAGCACCACCGGGGCCGGACAGCCGGTCATCACGCTGGCGGATTACAAACGCATCGAGGCGGCGCGGTACCAGCGGCCGCTGTTCGTGCTGGACCTGGCGATGCCCCGCGATTTCGATCCGGCGATCGGCGACCGGCTGGGCGTGTACCTGTACTCGATCGACGACCTGCAGGCGGCCTGCCAGAAGAATCGCCAGGCGCGCGACGAGGAGCTGCCCGGGGCGATTCACATCGTCGAAGAAGAGACCGGTCGATTCATGGCCGAGCTCAACCATCGGGCGACGGCCCCGATCATCAAGCGGCTGCGCGAAGGCTGGCAGACGCCGAAGGACGAAGAGCTGCGGCGATTGTTCAACAAGCTGCCGGAACTTGACGAGCGCACGCGGAATGAAATCACGGTGTCATTCGAGCGGCTGGTCAACAAGCTCTTGCATCCGCCGCTGGAGTCGCTGCGCACGGAAGCCGAGCAAGGTCCGCCGCACGGCTTGCTCGAAGCACTGAAGCGGCTGTTTCAGATCAAGGATTGAAGCGAGGGTCGGCGCAGCGCGCATAAAAAACCCAGGGAAGGCATTCCCTGGGCTTGTGGTCAGCGTATCGATTGAGGTGCGTGCCCTAGCGAAGACTATTCGTCTTCGTCTTCCAGGTCATCGTCTTCTTCTTCGTCATCGTCCCAGTCGTCGTCCTCTTCATCGTCCCACTCTTCATCGTCATCTTCTTCGTCCTCTTCTTCATCGTCGTCGTCGACCTCTTCCCACTCGTCGTCTTCGAGGTCTTCTTCTTCGTCGTCATCCTCTTCGTCGTCGTCCTCTTCGTCATCATCCTCATCGTCGAAGGCGAAGGGGTTGTTCTCGACGACGCCCGGAAAGTCGCGCAGCAAGGTGGCCCGCGACTCGCCGATCAGGGCGGCGAGTTCACGGAGTGCGTCTTCGGGCAAGGCGGTGGTGATCACGTTCGCTATCCTCCTCGAAAATCAGTAGTTCGTCAGTGGTTCGGTGATTGACTGGTATGTTGATCTCGGCGGGGCCGAGTTCAGAGAACGGAGTTTTGTGGCGTCGCGTTGCCCGCTGGTGCGGGAGCTCTGAGTTGTTCGGCTCGTGGCAGGTCGTCGAGGTGCCTCAGTCCGAAGACCTGCAGGAAGCGGCGCGTTGTGCTGTACAGATAGGGTCGTCCTAGTTCGTGGGCCCGGCCCGAGGTGCGAACCAGTCCACGTTCCATGAGTTGTCTGAGGATTTCGCCGCAGTCGACGCCTCGAATCGCTTCGATCTCGGACCGCATGACCGGTTGACGATAAGCGACGACGGCCAAAGTTTCCAGAGCCGGTGCGGAAAGGCGCACTTCGCCGGTCGTGCCGGCGGTCCCCGCGGTGCTGCCTTTGCGGAGCCAGCCGGCAAATTGCGGCCGCGACAGGAGCTGAAAACCGCCGGCTACTTCTTCGGCCCGAAAGGCGCTTCCCGAGGCGTCGTACCAGTCGTTCAGCCGGCGGACGAGCGTGCGGGCTTCGGTGCCATCGGCCAGGTTCGCCAGTTGGGCGAGCTTGCGGGTATTCATCGGCTCGTGAGCCAGGAACAAGACAGCTTCAAGTCGGGCGGTGCTGGCGTCGCGGAGATAGGGATCGGGCGCTACCTGTCGCTGCTCGGCGGCGGGATCGAGTCGGCGACGCCAATCGACGTTGGCCGAGCGTCGCGGGAGGATATCTGTCGATGCGGTGGCGACGCGCAACGTGCCACGAGCGCCCGAGAGCTGGGCGGCGGCCGAACGGTGCGATTTTCCGGAGCGTGCCAAAAGGAATGCCCCAGCGCGCTGGGGAGTTAGCGAGTTTACCTAAGACGTTACACCGGTAAAGGTAAGCAGCCTTGGCCCGACTGACAAGTACCTTTCGAGGGCCCCGCTGGCGCGACGCAATCATGGGCCCTGGGGATGCACCGCAGGCGCGTGAGAAATCAGCCGTGAAAGTACGGACCACCGGCCAAATGCTTAAGGGGAAATGCCAAGGCCCGGCAGCAAATCAGATGCCAGCAGTGAGCAGGCTAGCGATGCACTGCCGGCCAGGCGGAACCGGGCTGCCGGGAGACTTCGACGACCGGTGGTTGCGAGGGGGCTGGCTGATTCTGCGCAACGGGCTGCTGCGAGATCTCGACGCTGCCGCTATTGCGCCAGGCCTCGACCTGGGTGAGCACGTCGGACATTGCCTTGAGGGCGTCGCGGTCGGTGGCTTCGAAATGGCGTGTGTAGGACGCGTTGCTGGCGACGGCCATCCGGCAGTGGAAGCGATAGAGTTCGCCGCTTTGGCCCCAGGTTTCCAGCAGGTAGTACGTCGCGCCGTGCTGACGCAAGCGGCGCTCCATGTCTTTGAACGGATCGGTCGGCTCCAGCGGACAGGCCATGCGATCGGCAGCGCCGGGCATGGGCGCACCGGCCGTGGGGCCACTGGGAAGTGGAGCAGGTGCGCCGGCATAGGGCCCGCCAGCATGCGCGGTCTGCTCATGCTGTCCGGCGGGGACGGAATAGCTGGCCGGTTGATTTAAAGTAGTGGGATCGCCAGGGCCGCCGAGGGGCACGACCGCTGGCGGCATGTTGCCGGCGGCCATCTGAGGCATTTCGCCGTGGGGGCCATTCCAGCGCGGGGCGCTGTCCCATGGATTGGCTGGCTCGGTGGCGCCCGGCGCGCCGATGTTCGGGCCAACGGTGCGGAAGCCATTCGGATCGGCCGGGGGCGTGGCTTCGACGGGTTTGCCGGTGCCGAGGGCCACAATGCGATCGACCAGGACGGTTTTGACAACATCTGGGAATGCACTGCCGAAGATTGCCGCGAGCGGCACAATGATCAGGCAGCTCAACATCACGAAGATGCGAAAGGCCAACACCGTTGAGCTTTCCATGCCAGTTGGGTTCCTGCCGCGAAGCCGAGTTCTGCCGCGAAGCGTGGGGCTTCCGTGCCGCCACTTGCCGCTGCTCCCGCCTGATCGCGCACAGGCGCTGCGGGCAAAGCGGCGGGATGATACGAGAAAGCGCCCCTGGGCAGCAATGGCAGTCGGGGGCGATTCGCGGGCTGCTAGCAGGAAGCTTGCGCGGCTTTAATGCGAGCCGCTCAGCCCCACAGCGTGCGCGGACGGTAGGCGGCCTTCACTTCGCGGACGAACTCGCCGAGCGCGGCCAGCGGATCGGCGGCGCTGATCACGGGATGGCCGATGGCGATCAGCTCGGCTCCGCCCTGGGCGGCGCGAACGCCGTCTTCCGGCAGGAAGCAGCCCACGCCGACGGGAATTTTCACGGCGCTCTGCACGGCACTGAGCCACTGCATGCTGTCTTGCGAAGCGTCGGCCTTGCGCTGGTCGGCGCCGTAGTGCAGGTAGATCATGTGCACGCCCCACTCCGCGCACTGGCGAGCACGAGCCGGCTGATCCTTGACGCCGATCGTGTCGGCCACAACCCAGACGCCGGAGTTCTTGGACTCGGTGATGGCCGAGCGGAGCGTTTCGTCGGGTGCGTTCGCGCAGACGGTCATGATGTGACCCCCCTGCTCCGCCGTGCGCTGGACGTTCTTCCAGCCGGAATCCATCGTCTTGTAGTCGGCGAGCACCGGAAAGTCGGGAAACGCGCGGACCATCTTGTCGATCGGTGCCACGCCTTGCGAGACGATCAGCGGGGTGCCGATCTCGAGCCAGTCGACGCCGGCCTCAATGCCGATCTTGGCCATCGCGAGGGCTTCTTCGATCGTGGCGTAGTCGAGCGCGATTTGGATAACAGGCGGCCTGGCGATCTTGAGCGTGAGCTGCGAGACGTTCATGGCGGGAGGAATTCTGAGAGAGGTGGGTGATGACGCCGCATGTTAGCGGCGCCCCATGCGCGGTGCAAACTGGAAGTTGTGTGTGGGTTTTGTACGCCGAAGGCGTGAAACAAGTCAGCTCGGGGCATCACCCAGGGAAACTAGTCATCCCGCAGATCTCTCTTTGCCCTGCAAGGGCGCAACGCGCTGATGCGTGCTTAGTTTCGCCCTTACAGGGCTGGAGATATCAGCAGGGGGTCGCAAAATCCCCGGGCGATGACCTTCCCCACGATGCCCGGGGCTGACATGCTGCCGGCCTGCGGCCGAAAGAATTTTAGTCTTTGCTGAGCCTCACGCCTCGGCCAAGAGCCGATCGAGACCCGCCAGCGCGACGGCCCACGGTGTGTGGGATTCGTGATAGGTCGTCCACCAGTCGAGAAGCAGCTCGGCTGACGAGTCGATGGCCGCGGCATCGAACTCCCAGGTGTCGAGTGCCAGGGAGATCGACGGCAAGTCAAGCCGCGCGAGCTCGACCTCCTGAGCCGCGGCCAGCACGGCCGGCACCAGCGCGAACTGTCCGACCGCGGCAACGATCCGCGCGTGGCCCAGCGGCTCGGCATATTTCGGCAGATCGAAATGTAGCTGTCCCCACAGCCAGCCCAGCCGCACGACTTCGGGCAGCTCGGCGCTGTTGTTGGCAAGCACGGCTTCGACCAGCACCGAGTTGTACGGCGGGAACGCTTCGCCACCGCCGCCAGTGACGGGACGGACCAGCACGATCTCGGCCCGCTCGGGCGCGACGTCCGGTTCGGTGAGCCGGCGGAGCGTGGCGATGAGTCCCGGCCCGCGGGCTTCCCACTGCTCGCGGATTGGCCCGGTGCGAAGTTCGAGCTCTTCGACCAGTCCGGGAGCGTGCCGGAGGAACGCGCGATAGAGCGCTGCGATCTCGCGGGCGAGCACTTCGCTGCCCGTCGTGCGAGCGGAGCCGTGCAGCTTTGTCAGGACGACATCGACGAGATGCCGCGGCGGTTCGAGGCGCACGCAGAGTGGTAGTGCGTGTGCGAAGAATACCTGTGCGTCGAGGTTCTCGAGGGCGAGCTGGCTCGCGAGGGCGTCGGCTGCGGCTGCGACTTCGGGCGAGGACGAAAGCTGAGGTTCGGGATGCGCGAAGCGGCACTTTGCCCAGTAAAGGGCGCTGGCACTGGCGCTGGCGATCCACTGGGCTTCGGCGGTCATAGGAACCTTCGTGTCGTGGTTGGCGGACGGGCGAGTCGCGCTCGCCAAGCGAGCGATTATCGGCTGCGCGCCTGCTGGCGGCCAGAGCAGCGTGGGGAAGCGGCGGGTGTCTGCCTGCGGTAAATCCTGCCTGCGGCAGGGTTTTTGCCATAGCTCTCCGTCGACCGCGTGTTAATAATTCGCTACGATTGTTTGTTTGCCTTGAGGTGATTTCCTTCGCGAGGGTTGTCGGAAGATGCTCGATCAAGAAGTGCGACGCTGGACGGTGACTGACGCCGCCGAGATGTATGAAATCGCGCGCTGGGGCAAAGGCTATTTTTCAATCGGCGAAGACGGGCACGTTCGCGTGCATCCCGAGAAAGATCCCGAGCGCTGGCTGGATCTGAAGCAGCTTGTCGACCGGTTGCAACTGCGCGGGATTGACCTGCCGATCCTGATCCGCTTCGCCGAGATTCTGAAGCATCGCCTGGGCGAAATTCACAAGGCCTTCGAGACGGCCATCGCCGAGAACAAATACAACGGCGCCTACGCCTGCGTTTACCCGATCAAGGTGAACCAGCAGCGGCAGGTGGTCGAGGAAGTCGTGCGGTTCGGCAAGCCGTTCAAGTTCGGGCTCGAGGCGGGCAGCAAGCCGGAGCTGATGGCCGTGGTGGCGATGGCCACCGACGACACGCCGATCATCTGCAACGGCTTCAAGGATGCCGAGTTCATCGAGATGGCGATGATGGCCCTCAAGATGGGGCGCACGATCATTCCAGTCGTCGAGAAGTACACCGAGCTGGAACTGATTCTGAAGCTTTCGGAAAAGATCGGCGTGCGACCACTGATCGGCTTCCGCGTTAAGCTGGCCGCGCGCGGCAGCGGACGCTGGCAGCAGTCGGGCGGGTATCGCTCGAAGTTCGGGCTGACGGTGAGCGAGATCCTGCGCGCGCTCGGCGAGCTGAAGAGCCGGGGCATGGAAGACTGCTTCAAGCTGTTGCACTTCCACCTGGGAAGCCAGATCACGAACATTCGCCAGATCAAGAACGCGCTCAACGAAGCGACCCGGGTTTACGTTGACCTGGCCAAGCAGGGCGCGGGGCTGGAGTATCTGGACGTCGGCGGCGGATTGGGCGTCGACTACGACGGTTCGCAAACCAACTTCGAGTCGAGCGCCAACTACACGCTGCAAGAGTATGCCAACGACGTGGTATACCACGTGCAGACGGTGTGCGACGAGGCCGGCGTGACGCATCCGACGATCGTGTCGGAGAGCGGCCGCGCGGTCGTGGCGTATCACAGCGCGCTGGTGTTCGGCGTGTTGGGCGTGGCCGGTCAGGGGGAGAACGACGTCCCGCTACAATTGTCGGAAGACGCCGAGCAGCCGCTGCACGATCTCTTGGACACATATCAGAACCTGACCGTGCGGAACGTGCTCGAAGCCTATCACGACGCCGGCCAGGCGCTCGACATGGCGCTGAACCTGTTTGCCGGCGGATACATGCCGCTCGTGCAGCGCTCGATGGCCGAGAACCTGTACTGGGCGATCTGCCACAAGATCCAGCGGCTCACGAAGCAGCTCGAGTTCGTGCCCGAGGAGTTGGAAGGGCTCGACGCGCAGCTCAGCGATACGTACTTCTGCAACTTCTCGCTGTTCCAGTCGATGCCCGACAGTTGGGCGATCAAGCAATTGTTCCCGGTGATGCCGATCCATCGGCTGGACGAGCGGCCGACGCGGCCGGCGGTGTTGGGGGACATCACGTGCGATTCGGATGGCAAGATCGAGCAGTTCATCGATCGCCGCGACGTGAAGAAGACGCTGCCGCTGCACACGTTCAACGGTGAGCCATACTACCTGGGCGCGTTCCTGCTGGGAGCGTACCAGGAGATTCTCGGCGACATGCACAACCTGTTCGGCGATACGAACGCGGTGCACGTGAGCATGGACGAGGGGGGCCAGGTCGTGCTCGAAGCGGTGATCAAGGGAGACACGGTTCGCGAGGTGCTCGACTACGTGGAGTTCAACGTCGAAGGCCTCCGCAGCCAGTTCCGCGACTCGGTCGAACTGGCCGTGCGCGAAGGCCGCATCGGCTATGAAGAAGCCGGCCGGTTCCTCAGGTTCTACGAAGGCGGGCTGGAAGGCTACACCTACCTGGAAGAGCCGAGCGAGCACTAGGGGATAGCTCATCGGCAGCGCCAGCACGCCATTTCTTCGGCCGTAGGCCGGCAACATGCCAGCCCTGGGCAACGCCTGGCAACGCCCAGGGATCGCTGTCTTTCTTCCAAGCCCTGGCAGGGCGACACTCAACGAGGCCTGGGAGTGTCGCCCTCACAGGGCTTTGAGTCATGAATCTAGAGTCATGAGTCGTCACGCAATCCACGGGGCGATGCCCCGTGCTGACATGTTTCACGCCTACGGCGTCGAATACAGCGGCATGCAACCGCCTACGCATCACCCGTGGCACTCAACTGCGACGACACTACTTTTCGGTATTTCACGACGCTGTGGGCGCGATACATTGGGTCGCATGCTCAACCGGCTTCCGTCAATTCTTGTTCTGCTCACGCTGCATCTCGTCTCGGCCGCTGCGCTCGGCGACACGCTGGATGCGATTCACCAGCGCGGCGAATTGATCTGGGGCGCGGATGCCGAAGGAGGCGGACCGTACGTCTATCCCGATCCGAAGATGCCCGAGACCATGATCGGGTTCGAGACCGAGCTGGCCGCGATGCTCGCGACGGATCTGGGCGTGAAGGCTCGATTCTTTCAAGGACCCTGGCACAACCTGCTCGACCTGCTCGAGACCCGGCAGATCGACGTGGTGATGAACGGCTATGAGCTGACGCCGGCACGGGCGGGCAAGTTCCTGCACACGCGGCCGTATTACATCTATCAACTCGTGCTGCTGGGGCGGAAGGACAATCCGCGGCTGCGGAGCTGGGACGACGTGCAGGCCCCGGTCGCGGGCGAGCGAAAGCTGAAGATCGGCGTGCTGGAAGCCTCGGCCGCGCAGGATTACCTGGAGGAGCACTATCAGGATGTGGTCGAGATCGTGATCTACGAAGGCACGACCGATGCGATGCGCGAGGTGGAGACCGAGAAGCTCGACGCGACGCTGGCCGATCTGCCTGCCGTGGTGTTCTACCGCGATCGCTTCACGGAGCTGGAGCGGATTGGCGAGCCGGTCGGACGCGGCTACTACGTGATCTTTCTGCGCAACGGCGACGAGTGGCTGCGCGCGGCGCTCAATGAATCGATCGGCAAGCTGCTGGCGTCCGGCAAGCTGGAAGAAGTCTTTCGCCGCTATGGCTTGTGGACCGACCTGCAGGGCGAACTGAGCTTGCTGGGGACTGCGAGCGATGCAGACCTGGGCGTGACGGCCACGGAACTGCGTGGCTGGGCCGTGATTCGCAGCCGGGGCTGGATTCTGGTCAAGGCCGCGGGCATGACCGTGCTGCTGGCCGTGGTGGCGATGCCGCTGGCGATCGTGATCGGCCTGCTGGTCGCGCTGCTGCGGCTGTATGGTCCCGCGCCGCTGCGATGGCTGGCGATCGGGTATGTGGAGATCCTGCGCGGGACGCCGCTGCTGCTCCAGCTTTACGTCGTGTTCTACCTGCTGCCGGAAGTCGGGATCGCGATTCCGGCGTTTTGGGCGGCGATCGCCGGTTTGGCGATCAACTACTCGGCGTACGAGGCCGAGATCTATCGCGCGGGACTACAGGCCGTACCACGCGGCCAGATGGAAGCGGCGCTGGCGCTGGGTATGTCGCAGTCGCAGGCGCTGCGGCGGGTGGTCGTGCCGCAGGCGGTGCGGATCGTGGTGCCCCCCGTGACGAACGATTTTATTGCCATGTTCAAAGACACGAGCGTCTGCTCGGTGATCACCGTGATGGAGCTGACCAAGGCCTACAGCGTGCAGCGCAATGACACCGGCGCGACGCTGGAACTGGCGGCGCTGACCGCCCTGCTCTACCTGGCGATGAGCATTCCGCTGGCACGGTTGGCGGCGTACCTTGAGAAACGGATGAACCGGCGGCCGAGGGTGACGTCATGATCAAGAATGCACAATCTGCCGTGACGGTTCGTTCGCTGGTCAAAGGCTACCAAGGGCAGACGATCCTGGATGGGATCTCGCTGTCGGTCGCCCGTGGCGAAGTGTGCGGGATCGTTGGCCCTTCAGGCGGCGGCAAGACGACGTTCCTGCGCTGCTTGAACGGGCTGGAGGATTTTCAAAATGGCGAAGTCGATGTGGCCGGCGAGACGTTGCGCCCTGCGATTCCCGCGCGCGAGCGTTCGCGAGTGCTGCAGCGCGTGCGACGGCGCGTGGGCATGGTTTTCCAGCAGTTCAACCTGTTTCCGCATCGCACGGCGCTCGAGAACGTGATCGAAGCGCCGATCCACGTGCTGGGGATGCCGCGCGCGGAGGCGATCGAGCGCGCCCGTGGATTGCTCGATCGCGTGGGGCTCGGCGCGAAGCTCAACCATATGCCGGACATGCTCTCGGGCGGGCAACAGCAACGGGTGGCGATTGCCCGGGCGCTGGCGATGCAACCCGAGGTATTGCTGTTCGACGAGCCGACCAGTGCGCTCGATCCGCGAATGGCGGCCGAGGTCGAGGCGGTGATTGCCGAGGTGGCGGCCACGGGTCAGACGATGATCGTGGTGACGCATTCGCTGCGGCTGGCGCGGCGGACGGCGAGCATGCTGCACGTGTTTGAAGGCGGGCACGTGCTGGAAAGCGGCCCGCCCGAGCAGGTGTTCGACGCGCCACGCGAGGAAGCGACGCGGAAGTTTTTGGAGGATGCCCATCAGAAGTAGCGGGAGGGGGGAGATTCATTAACCGCAGAGTTCTCGGAGGTACGCAGAGTAAAGGACAGAGGGGAAGAGACTTAGAGAAGCGGTGTTTAGCCCGGAGGCATCGCCAACGGCGTGTGGTTCATCGTCGTGATGTCGCCGTTTTCTAGCGGCAGCGGCGGAACGAGCGTCGATGGTGACGCTGCGGGCTGCGAGTGCACGTTGAGGCTTTTACAGGATCCGGCTGCGGTGGGCCGATCCGCAGGTTGCGGAACCAGACTTCTTCGCTGTGGTTCTGCAGGCCGAGGTAGCCGTGCTGGAAACGCTCGGCGAGTTCGGGATAGTCGCTCGCGTCGGCGTCGACGATCACCACGCCATTGTGAACGACGCGGTAGTGCGTACCCCGGCAGTTGATCTCCATCGTGTTCCACTCGCCGGCAGGGCGCGAGACGTGCTCTGTGGCCGGCGCAACCAGATACACGCTGCCCGAGTATTGGCCGGGCTTGATGTCCTGGTATCGCTCGGCTGCGTCGTCGAGAAGTTGGACTTCGACGCCGCCCCCTTCGCGATGCGCGCCGTCGGCCGGCACGCGGACGTAGATGCCCGAGTTGCCGCCAGGCTTCAGTCGATAGTCGAAGCGGAAGTTGAAGTCGCCATACTGCTCGCGACTGCGGAGCCAGGTGCCCTTCTCGCCGGTGCAGACAAGAAGACCGTCCTCGACGCGCCAGCTTTGCGCGGCATCGCTGGTGACGCCCTCCCAGCCGGCGAGATCGCGGCCATTAAAGAGCGATTGAAACCCGGGCTCCAGGGCCACGACAGATGAACTCATCAACAGAACCATCAGGCAGAGGAGTCGATTGCAATTCGGCACGAGAGGCTTCTCAAAGGCGGGAAGGGTAAAAGAGATTCACCGCGGAGGACACAGAGGTACACGGAGGAAACCAGAGGGAAGACAAGAATTCATTACTGTAACTCGGCAGGCGATCGAGGGTGAGAGGATAATCGAGAGTTGGCGGCGAAACGAGGAAACACGGCAGTTAAAAAGTCGTCGTCGATCCCCATTCCGCCGATGTTCTCTGTGCTCCGCTGTGTCCTCCGTGGTGTATTTCCCTGCTTTCTTCTATGCTCGGAACGCTTTTTTCGAAGGCCCCTTAACGCCGAGCGGCGGGCCGGGATAATGGAAGGGTGAGCACCTCGGACGACGACGCACAACCTCCTTCCGAACCCGCGGCGCATGACGCTTACGCTGCCGTGCGGGTGGCGAACTATCGTCGCTATTGGTTCGGGAATCTGCTGTCCATTCTTGGCATGCAGATGCAATCGGTCACCGTCGTGTGGGAAGTGTATCGCCGCACACAGGACCCGTTCAGCATCGGCCTGGTCGGGCTGACGCTGGTGATTCCCGTGCTCTCGCTGGCGATTGTGGGCGGGCACGTGGCCGATCGCTACGACCGCCGCCGCGTGCTGACCTGTTCGGTATCGCTGAACATGATTGCCTCGCTGGGGCTCGCAGCGGCCAGCTTCTATGCCTGGCACATCGCCTGGATCTATGGCTTCCTGCTGCTCATCGGCACGGCCCGCGCTTTCCAGCAACCGGCCAAGAGCGCGCTGCTTCCGCAACTCGTGCCGCGGCACGTGTTCGCAAACGCGGTGACCTGGAACCTGGGCGGGTTTCAACTGGCGGCCGCGGCTGGCCCGGCGCTGGGCGGGGCGTCGCTGGCGATCTTTGGAGCGGAGTACGTCGCCTACGCGTTTCAGGCATGCGCATGCTTTGTGTTCGTGCTGTTGCTCACGCGGATCGAGATTCGTCCGTCGGCATTTACGCCCGAGGCGATTACGCTGCGCGGCGTGGCCGAGGGGTTTCAGTTTGTATGGCGGAACAAAGTAGTGCTGGGGGCGATGGCGCTCGACATGTTCGCGGTGCTGCTGAGCGAAGCCAAGTCATTGCTGCCGATCTTCGCGCAGGACATTCTGCACGTGGGTCCGGTGGGCTATGGAGTTCTGGCATCGGCCGAATCGATTGGTGGTTTGAGCATGACGCTGGCGATGATGCACCGCCCGCCGATGGCCAAGGCCGGCCGGGCGCTCCTGTGGTCGGTGGCGGGGTTCGGAGTGGCGACGGCGACGTTCGGCCTGTCGCGCTGGTTTCCGCTGTCGTTTGTCGCGCTGCTGGCGATGGGGGCGTTCGATTGCGTGAGCGTGATCATCCGGCACACGCTGGTGCAGATGCTGACGCCGGATCGGATGCGGGGGCGCGTGTCGGCGATCAGCGGGATGTTTATCAGCGCGTCGAACGAGCTGGGGCAGTTTGAGAGCGGCACGCTGGCCCGGCTCACCAGCGCTGTGTTTGCCGTGGTGTTCGGCGGCGTGGCGACGTTGGGAGTGGTCGTCGGTGCGGCGATGGGAATTCCGGAGTTGCGGAAATACGGCCGGCTCGATCAGCGACACGACGAGGAAGAGCCGTGGCCGGGAGGTGAAACGCCGGCAGTGAATAGAGCGCCCGAGCAAGTGGCGCCGGTGGAGAAAGTGGAGTGATGCGCCGCGATACTGGGGTAGCCGTGGCGACTTATTGTCAGGGTGCCTGGTGGCACGGGAGGGATCGGATCACGCGTTACCGGATAGTGAGTCCAACTCTTCACTCACGCCCGTCCTGAGCCCTCTGGTTGCAAGCAACACCGACAACAAGTTGTCGCTGCCACCCCGCCGTTCGGCGAAATCGTAAGCCAAAATGACAAGCGGGGATGCCGCCGTTTGACTGGCTGCATCCCCGCGTTGTGTTGGCACGGGCTGTGGGTCTCACGCGTGCCGGCTGAATCGGAGGCTGCCGCTCAGACCGTGTGGCTGAGGGCGGTTTCGATATTGAAGTGCGGCTTGTGCTCGTGGCGGCTTTCGGCCAGGGCCGTATCGATCCGCACGTGAATCGAAACGGTCCAGCGGCCTTGTTCGTCGCCCTGCACCCACCAGTGCGGTTGCACCGCGACCGATTGATGCACGAGTTCGAAACCGCCTTCGCTCTGGCTGACGCTTTCGATCGGGTAGGTCCAGATGCTGGTCGGCCGCGAGAAGGCGAGGTTCACATCGATCCCGAGCCATTCGTCGACCAGGCCCAGCTCGCCGGCTTCGTGCAGGTCGAGCATCGAGCCGAGCTGACCGAAGCGGTGCCGCTCGCGACCGTAGAAGTAGCGATCGTCCGCGCCGCTGGGCAGACCGGCGAAGTTGAACTCGGGGCTGAAGTGCAGCGTGCGACCTTCGGGCAGCCCTTCGAGCAAGTAGGCGATTTCCAGCGTGCTGCTGCCGGCGGCAAGCGTGACGCTCTTGGTAAGCTTCACCGGCAGATCGCCCGCCATGCCGTTACAGGTGAGCTGGACTTGCATGCGGCGCGGGTTGCGGCGGAGCCGGGCTTCGTACGGGCGGAGGTGGAAGTCGCCCCACTCGTCAGCGTGGCCGCGAGCGATAGCATCGAGACTGACCGACGGATCGTAGAAATGATCCACGAGGCTCTTCCGCGGATGCTTGTCGTACTGGATCCGCTGGTCGAGGTTTTCCTGCTTGAAGATCACGCGGTCCATCACGCCGGCGACGTCGTTACGGTCGTCGGTGCCGGCCAGGACTTTGCTGTGATAGGCCTCGGGCTTGCGAGTGAGCGTGGCGAGCAGGTTGTGGGCGATAGGCCGCACGTCGAGCTCGTACATCATGCCCCCCTGGCCCGGAGCGAGCAGGGCCACGAGATGATCGCTGGCGAGCTGAACTTCCTTCCAGCCGTCAAAGGTGTAGTCTTCGCTGGTGAGTTCGACCCATTGCTCGGGGCGGCCGAGAGCCTTGTCCAGCAGCGTGTCGGCCAGGATGAGCTGGTGGAAGATGGCGTTGCGCAGGTGCGGCAAGTAGACGCCGCCGAAGGCGCCATGCCAGTAAGCGCAGTTGCACTGGCCGCGGTACAGGGCCGTGCGGGCTTTTTCCACAATCTCGCGCGGTGCGCCCGATTCGAGCGCGGCCTGCAGCTTGCGGCTGACCATCATCATGCGGGTGTACATTTCGTTGGCTTCGGGATACTTCACGCGGAAGTTGCGCCAGAAGCCGCCGCGGACGAAGCGGGCGATGCGCGGCCAGCGTTCGTCGTGCTCCAGTTCGCGGCGCACTTGCACATACTGGGCGAGCTGCTCGGCCGGCAGCACCCATTCGGTCATTTCGCGATAACTGCCTTCGGGCAGATAGACGCGGCCGAGCGGGGCCGTGGCGTCGAGCACTTCCTGCGGCGTAACCGAGTGAATCCACTCGCGATTTTCGACCAGCAGGTTGAAGAAGTTGCGCAGCCAGCCGTCGTCGTAGCAATGTTTTTTGGTTTCGGGCCAAGCGCCGAACTTTTCGCCGTCGTCGCCGAACACGACGACCGCGCCGGGATGATTGCTGGCGACGTGCCGCAGGTAGTCGATCGACTGGTGCGGAGCCTGGAACGGAATCATGTACCGCAGCGGCTCGCTGTCCGGGAACACGGCCAGCAGCTTGCCGTCGTCTTCGGTGAGGTAGTAGCCGTGGAGCTGATCTTCGGAGAGACCGGCGTTCTTGAAATGGAAGTCGTCGAGCATCGTGTAGCGGATGCCGGCATCGACCAGGTCGCTGGTCATGCTCTGCTCCCAGACGCGCTCGGGAATCCACGCGCCGCGAACCGTGGTGCCCAGCCGTCGCTCGAGCCAGCGGGTGTAGGACTGAATCTGTCCGATGCGATCGTGTCGCGGGATCATTGAGAGGATCGGTTCGTAGAACGGACCGCCGATGATCTCGATCCGGCCAGCGGAAACCAGCGCGGCAACGCGATCGAGATACTCGGGATGATTCGCGTCGAGCCACTCCATGAGCGGGCCGCTGGTGTGCAGACCGATCTTGAGCGACTCGTAGGGCTCAAACGCGTCGAGGAACAGCTTGTAGCTGTCCTGATACGACTGCTCGAAGACGTGGTCGAAGTTGCCGGTTGGTTGATGGTCGTGACAGACAAAGATCAGGCGGACAGTGTTCATCATGGCGGGCGCGAGTTTGGCGCTTAGCGAAGGTTTGCGGGGGTGGATCGGGTGAGTAAGGACTTCTTCGGCAAAGAGAACGTGATTTATCCAGTCGTCCTGCGCCGATTTCCTTGCGCCGCTTACCCGGCCAAGTGAAGAGCACGCATGATGGCAGCCGCCTCTTCGGGAGGTACGGGATTTATCGCCAAGCCCGTGCCCCATTCGAAGCCCGCCGTCTTCGTGACGCGCGGAATGATCTCTATATGCCAGTGATAGTGGTCATTCTCAAAAGTGTCAAACGGAGACGTGTGAATGATATAGTTGTAGGCCGGTCGGTCCAGCGCGGAGTCGATTTTGGCCACTACAGTCCGCACAACCGCTGCCAATTCACGCGCGCCGGCAGCCGAGAGCTGTTCGAGGTCGCTCTGGTGTTCCGCAGGCAGGATCCAGGTTTCGAAGGGCGTGCGGGCCGCATAGGCGCTGATTGCTACGAAGCCGATCTCGGGCCGGTTCGACGGGGGATGAACCAGCCGCTGGCCACTGGACAGTTCGTCTGCCACAAGCTGGCAGTAGAGGCACTGGCGGTTGTGCTGGTGGTACCGGCTGGCCGCAGCGAGCTCGGCGGCGATCTCGCGCGGGACCAAGGGGAGCGCCATGATCTGGCTGTGCGCATGTTCGATCGAGGCGCCCGCGGCGGCGCCGACATTTTTGAATACGATGGGCTGTAGGTAGCGATTCAGGGCGCGAAGCGCGGCCAGTCGTTCACGATAGACCAGCAGCACCCCGGTGAGCTCGTCGACCGAGAGGTCGCTCGTGCCGAGCAGGTGGCGCGGATGTTCGATCACGACTTCGTGGGCGCCGAGGGCGGGCTGCGCGTCGAAGAGGTTCGCTGCATTTGGCGAGAATGCGCCTGCGCCGGGGAGCAGCGCGGGATAAAGGTTGGTGACGACGCGGACTTGCCAGCCGGGTCCATTGGCGGCAGTGCCGGCAGTGCGCACGGCGAGGACCTCTTCGGTGGTCTCGCGTTCGTGCCCTTCGCAGAAGGGACAGTCGGCCGTGGACGTGCGGCGGGCGGGTTCTCCCTCGGTGAGTTCGAGCGGGCGCTCGGCGCGGTTTTTGGCGATGATCACCCAGCGGTCGACGATCGGATCTTTACGGAGCTCGGGCATGAGGGGATTGTAGCGTGGGAGCGCGCAGGAGACATCGCGGTGAGTTGATCTGGGTGCCACTGTCTGGCTTGTCCAGCAGTGCTCTTCTCTGGTCTTGCCTTGCACTGACGGTACCGAAGCAAGCATGCCTCAATGGGACTTCCGTAGCTCAATCTTCACGAAGCTATCATGCTCTGACCTGAAGAGGACACAGCAAGGCAAGAATCGAAAAGGACACTGCTGGGCAAGCCAGCAGTGGCACCCCCGAAACGGGCAGGCACGCCTACCGCGCGCTGGCTAAACCGCGGCGGACGGAATTGGCGGTCAGGCGATAGAGTTCGCCGTAGCCGCGAGCGCTGGCGGACCAGGACCAGTCCTGCGTCATGCCGTTGCGGACGAGCTGCTTCCATAGTTCGGGCTGCGAATAGGCCGAGAGAGCTCGCTGCAGCGATTCGTTCAATGCGAGTTCACTGTACTCGCTAAAGCGGAAGCCGGTAGCGCGCTTATCAGCAATGGCGGCGTCTGAAGCGTCGACGATCGTGTCGACGAGCCCACCGGTAGCGCGGACGATTGGCACCGTGCCGTACTTGAGGCTGTAGAGCTGATTCAGTCCGCAGGGCTCATAGCGGCTCGGCATTACGAAGATGTCGGCGCCGGCTTCGATCTGGTGGGCGAGCTTGTTCGAGAACTCAAGCTTTACGGCCACACGATTCGGATAGCGGCCGGCCAGGTAGCGGAGTGGATCCTGGTAGTCGGGTTCGCCGGTGCCGAGGATGACCCACTGCACCTCGGTGGTCTGGACGCGGTCGCGAATCGTGGCGGTCAGAAGGTCGATGCCCTTTTGCGTGGCCAGGCGGCCGACGAACGCCACGAGCGGCGTGCCGGGCACTTCGGGCAGACCTAGCTCGCGCTGCAGAGCGGCCTTGCAGTGGGCCTTGCCGATGTCGACCGTGTCGGCCGTGTAGTTGGCGGCCAGGTGCTTGTCGGTGGCCGGATCCCAATCGCGATAGTCGACGCCGTTGACGATGCCGCTGAGCACGTCGCGACGCGCTTGCAGCACGCCTTCGAGTCCGCAGCCCAGCGGCGCGGATTGGATCTCCTCGGCGTAGCGCGGGCTGACCGTGTTCAGCCGATCGGAGAAAATCAGGCCGGTCTTGAGCAGGTTCAGGTTGCCGAAGAACTCCATCTGTTGCCAGTTGAAGTACTTCCAGTCGAGACCCGTAAGCAGCATGTCCCAGTGCCAGAACACGCCCTGATAGGCCATGTTGTGGATCGTGAACAGCGTGCCGATCTGTTCGTAGCCGGGGACGGCCGAGTATTCGAGTTTGAGGTAGGCCGGCACCAGTCCGGTCTGCCAGTCGTTGGCGTGGATCACGTCCACCTGCAGGTCGAGCAGGCGGATGGCTTCCATCACGGCGCGGCAGAAGAACACGAACCGTTCGCAGTTGTCGCGATAGTCTTCGCCGGTGGACGGATCCTGATAAATTCCGCTGCGGCCGAAGTAGTCGTCGTGCTCGACGAGGTAGACCGAGACGCTGGTCCCCGGGAGCGTGCTCTTGAGGAAGGTGCCGCCGACGATCTTGCTGCCGATGGGGATGTCGAAGCGGATGCCGGTTTCCTGGAGCGGCAGGCCGGCCGATTTCGCCTGGCGATAGGCGGGGATGATGAGCGTGACTTCGTGCCCCAGCTTTTCGAGCTCGGCGGGGAGCGCGCCGCAGACATCGGCCAATCCGCCAGTCTTGGCGAACGGAACCGCTTCGCTGGTAACCATCAGAATCTTCACGTCGGTCGCTCTCCCTCTGTGGGCGGCCTGGAATCCCATTTGCGCCGGCACAATCCCTACGATCCGCGCGCGAAAAGCCGCCTCTCCCTTATTGTACGTTGCGAACCCGGCAAGTGCCCACCAATCCGCCTGGACGCGCAACAGGCTACCAGAAGCGGGTGGGATTGGGAGCGCGGGAATGGGACGTGCGGGAATGCGCGACCATGTCGCGGCCACGGCTGGTTTGCCATCACTTCCCGCTGATGAATGCTTCGATCCGGTCGAAGCCCGCCTTCAGAATGTCCATGCTCGTGGCGAACGAGATGCGGGCATAACCTTCGGCGCCGAAGGCCGAGCCCATTACGGCGGCGACGTTTTGCTGTTCGAGCAGGGTGAGGCACCACTGGGCCGAGTTGTCGACGCGCACGCCGGCGTACTCGCGCCCCAGGTGTTCCTTGATATTGATGAAGGCGTAGAACGCGCCGCCCATCTCGGGGCAGCTCAGCCCGGGGATGCTGGCGATCCGCTCGCGGACGAACTCGCGCCGCTTGGCGAACTCGACGAGCATGTCATCGACGCACTGTTGCGGTCCGGTGACGGCAGCGAGCGCCGCGTACTGACTAACGCTCGAGGGATTGCTGGTCTCCTGGCTCTGCAGGTCGCTCATCGCCTTGGCGATGTTCGTGGGCGAGAGCGTCCAGCCGATGCGCCAGCCGGTCATGGCGTAGGCTTTGCTCGCACCGTTGACGATGATGGTCCGCTCCTGCATGCCGGGACGGACGCCGGCGAACGTGGCGAACTTGTGCTTGCCGTAGACCAGCCGCTCGTAAATCTCGTCCGAGACGACGGTCAGGTTCCGCTCGAGGACGATGTCGGCCAGTGCCGCCAGGTCGGCGGGCGAGTACATGCTGCCGGTCGGATTGCTCGGCGAGCAGACCAGCAGCATGGTGGTCTTGGGGGTGATGGCCTTTTTGAACTGTTCGGGTGTCAGGCGGAAGTCGTTGGCCTGCTCGGTCTCGATGATTACGGGGACGGCGCCGGTGAGCTTCACCAGCTCGGCATAGCTGACCCAGTAGGGCGCGGGGATGATCACCTCGTCCCCCGGGTTGCAGAGCGTGGTGAACACGTTGTGCAGCGAGTGCTTGGCGCCGTTGGAGACGACGACGTCGTTGGCGCCATAGGTGAGGCCGTGGGTGTCCTTGAACTGCCGGGCGATGGCTTCGCGCAGTTCGGGGATGCCATTGGCGGCCGTGTAGTGGGTGTGGCCGGCCTGCATGGCGTCGATGGCGGCCTGGCAGATGTGCTCGGGCGTGTTGAAATCCGGTTCACCGAGGCTGAAGTCGTAGACGGTTTTCCCGCTCGCCTTGAGCTGCTTGGCCTTGGCGGCCATGGCCATGGTGGCCGAGGGTTCGAGGGCCTCGACGATTCGGGAAATGCGCAACGCCATGGGAACCGAACTCCTGGAAGATTTCTACGCCGTGATGGTTGAGGGCTGGCCGGTGGAAAGGTTCGCCGAGTGATTGATAACGTTCTGGCCGTCAACGGTAGCCCCGGCCTTTGGCCGGGGGTTGGCTTCCGCCAGGATCGAGTGAATCGTGCATGGCGACGGAACCCCGGGCAGAGCCCGGGGCTGCGGGCCACTAACCGAAAAACCTTACTTCTTCAGCAGCGACTGAGCCGCCGCGACGACATTTTCGGGCATGATGCCGAAGTGTTTGAACAGCAGCTCGCCAGGGGCCGAGGCTCCGTAGCTGGACATGCCGACAAACTTTCCGCCGAAGCCGAGATAGCGTTCCCAGCCTTGCGCGATGCCGGCTTCGCAAGCCACACGTTTTGTGACGGCTGGCGGCAGCACGCTGTCGCGATAGGCCTGATCCTGGGCTTCGAACAGCTCCCAGCACGGCAGGCTCACGACGCGCGCATTGATGCCCTGCGCGACCAGCGTTTCATAGGCGGAGACGCACACGCCCACTTCGCTGCCGGTGCCCATCAGGATGATGTCGGGCTGGGTGCCGGGCTTGGCATCGGCCAGGATGTAACCACCCTTGAGCACGCCATCGGCCGACGCGTACTTCGTGCGGTCGATCGTGGGGAGGTTCTGCCGCGTGAGCACGAGTGCCACGGGATGCTTCTTGAGCGGCATGATCGCCCGCCAGGCAGCAGCGACCTCGTTGGCGTCGCCCGGTCGCATGACGTACAAGTTGATGATTGCCCGGGCCGCGGCCAGGTGCTCGACCGGCTCATGCGTGGGGCCGTCTTCGCCCACGCCGATCGAGTCGTGCGTGAAGATATAGATGACCGGCAGTTGCATCAGCGCGCTGAGCCGCATTGAAGGGCGCAGGTAATCGCTGAACACGAAGAACGTCGAGCCGTAGGCCCGCACGTCGGAGATGGCCATGCCGTTCAAGGCCGAGGCCATGCCGTGTTCGCGAATGCCGAAGTGGAAATTGCGCCCGCCGGGGGTTTCGCTCTGGAAGGACTCGTCCCCCTTGATGAGCGTGAGCGTTGAGGGGGCGAGGTCGGCCGAACCGCCGATCAGCCAGGGGACATTTTTGGCGACGTCGTTCAGGACTTCGCCCGACGACTTGCGGCTGGCGACTCCCTTCGGGTCGGCCGGGTAGCTGCGGATGTCTTTGTCCCAATCCTGGGGGAGCTCGCGCGCGACCATCGTCTGCCACTCGGCGGCGAGCTCAGGAAACTTCTTCGCATATTCGTCGAACTTCTTTTGCCACTCGGCATAGAGCCTCGCGCCGCGAGCGCCGATGCCTTCGGCAAAGTTCTTTCGCACCTCGTCGGGCACAAGGAACTTTTCGTCCTCGGGCCAGCCGTAGAAGGCCTTGGCCTTTTTAATTTCGTCTTCGCCTAGCGGTGAACCGTGCGCGTGCTCGGTGTTTTGTTTGTCGGGCGCGCCGTAGCCGATGATCGAGTGGACGATGATCAGCGTGGGCTTGTTAGTCGTGGCTTTGAACTCTTGGTAAGCCTTGCGGAGCGCGGCCAGATCATTGATGTCGGCGATCTCGATCACGTGCCAGCCGAGGCCGCGGAACCGTGTGGCCTTGTCTTCGCTGAAGGCGAGCTGCGTATGGCCTTCGATCGTGATCGTGTTGTCGTCGTAGATCCAGCAGAGGTTCGACAGCTTCAGGTGCCCGGCCAGCGAAGCGGCTTCGTTCGAGACACCTTCCATCAGGTCGCCGTCGCTGCAGGCGACGAACACGTCGTAGTCGAACAGCTCGTAGCCCGGCTTGTTGAAGTGGGCGGCGAGCCAGCGCTGGGCGATGGCCATGCCGACGCTGTTGCCGCAGCCCTGGCCGAGCGGACCGGTTGTGGTTTCGACGCCGGTCGTTTCGTAGTGTTCGGGATGGCCGGGGCAACGGCTGTGAAGCTGGCGGAACTGCTTAATCTGGTCGAGCGTGACGGCCGGTTCGCCGGTCGGCTTGTCGTCTTGGTACTGCTCGACGCCGGCCAGATGCAGGACGCTATACAGCAGCATCGAGGCATGGCCGCAGGAGAGGACGAAGCGATCGCGGCCGGGCCAGAGCGGGTGCTTGGGGTCGTAGCGGAGGACCTCGTTCCAGAGGGTGTAGGCCATCGGCGCAAGCGCCATGGGCGTGCCAGGATGGCCGCTGTTGGCCTTCTGCACCGCGTCCATCGAGAGGGTGCGGATCGTATTGATGGCAAGCTGCTCGATGGTTCCCTGCGGCTTGCTGGTCTTGGTTTGCGTGGACATGCGGGTAGTTCAGGGGGAGTGGAGAAAGGTCTTGTTGCGGCGTTTGTCTTCGCCACGGCCGCACCCCATGTGCGGATCTTGTGCCTTAAGTAAACCAATGAGTTTAGGGGCCGCGCGGCCGAGCGTCAACGAGCCGAGGGGCGGGGGTGCCGGTCCGCGGAGACGCCCGCGGAAAGCATTTGAAGGTTGATGTTTAGGGCGGCTGGCGGGGTTGGCGCTGGGGTGCCACTGCTGGCTTGCCCAGCAGTGCTCTTCCGTGGTCTTGCCTTGTACTTAACCCTGCTTGAGCGAACCCGCCTCGTCGATGGACGCAGCAAGGCAAGACCTGAAGAAAAACGCTGCTGGGCAAGCCAGCAGTGGCACCCATAAAGCAGTTTCTCTCAAGCGAAGCGCTATGATCTGCCGATCTTGGCACGCACACGAGCTTTCTTTTTCGCGTACCAGGACCCCCAAGCATGAGCAGCGAGCAGATTGCCCGAGCGGTGTTCATTGCGCTGGGCGTGTTGATTCTGAGTATCTAGTGCGCGAGCACAGGTGAGCCGAGTACGGCCACCTGTGGCACCCCGGTCCGAACGCGGCCACCTCGGGCAAAGAACCTGGTCTAGCCCTTCGGCTTTTCGATGACCGTGGCCTTGGTGATCGTGACCGGCTTCACCGGGCGATCTTGTCCGCCGGTCTGCACGACGCCGATCTTCTTGACCACGGCCAGGCTTTCAGGATTGGCGGTCTTGCCAAAGGCGGTGTACTGGTTGTCGAGGTGCGTGACCTTCTCCAGGCAGATGAAAAACTGCGAGCCGGCCGAGTTGGGGTCGTTGGTGCGAGCCATCGAGAGGACGCCGGGCTCGTGCGGGGTGCGATTGAACTCGGCCTTGATCGTGTAGCCGGGGCCGCCCGTGCCGGTGCCTTCGGGGCAGCCACCCTGAATCATGAAACCTTTGATGATGCGGTGGAAGCCGAGGCCGTCGTAGTAGCCGATCTTGGCCAGCGCGAGCATGTTCTTCACATGGCCCGGGGCGAGGTCGGGGAAAAAGTCGAGCAGGATTTTGCCTTCGGTCGTGTCGAGTTCGAGCTGGTAGGTATTCTTGGCGAAATCGATGGTCGGCAACGCGGCGTCTACTTCGGCTTTGCGATTCTTGGCCATGATGGATCGGGCCCCTCGTGGTTCGGCGGATAGTGGTCAGTGTTCCTGATCGATTGCAGTCAGTAGACTATCAGCCTCAGGCGGCCTGGAATAGCACAAACTCACGTCCGGGGTGGGCCGCCGAGTATCTCGCGAATAGGCGGCCGCATGGACTGGGTGCAAGTTTACGATCCGCTCGGTAGCGCGTGGCTGAGCACGCTCTTGGCCGCGGCGCCTATTGTCGTCCTGCTGGGGCTGCTGGTCATCGGGCAATCGGCCCCGCGGGCGGCCGTGGCCGGGCTGCTGGTGGCGCTGACGGTGGCCGTGTTCGGATTCGGGATGCCTGGTTCGGCGGCGGCCGCGTCGGCCGTTTACGGCGCGCTGTTCGGGATGCTGCCGATCGGCTGGATCGTGCTCAGCGCGGTGTTTCTGTTTCACCTGACGGTGCGCACCGGGCAGTTCGAGGTGGTGAAGCATTCGGTGGCGGCGATCTCGCCCGATCGGCGGATGCAGGCACTGTTGATTGCGTTTTCGTTCGGCACGTTTGTCGAAGGGGCCGCGGGCTTCGGCACGCCAGTGGCCATTTCGGCAGCGCTGATGATCGGGCTCGGCTTTTCGCCGCTGTACGCCGCGGGGCTGGCGCTGATTGCGAACACTTCGCCGGTGGCGTTTGGCGCGCTCGGCACGCCGATCACGACACTGGCGAAGATTTCCGGCATCGACGAGATGTTGCTCAGCCAGATGGCGGGGCGGCAGTTGCCGTTCTTTTCGTTGATCGTGCCGGCGTGGCTGGTGGCGACGATGGCGGGCTGGCGCGGCGTGGTCGGCGCCTGGCCGGCGATCCTGGTGTGCGGCGGGAGCTTCGCGGGCATTCAGTTCCTGACGGCGAACTTTCACGGGCCGACGCTGGTGGACGTCGTCGGTGGGTTGGGCTCGCTTCTGTCACTGGCCGTGTTTTTACGGTTCTGGCAGCCGCGCGAGGTGTGGCGCTTTCCGGATGAGCCGCCGGTGGAAACGCAAGTTGCGCCGCCGGTGCTCACGCGCCGGGAAGTGGCCTATGCCTGGGTTCCGTGGCTGCTGCTTTCGGTGCTGGTGTTCTTGTGGGGAGCACCGCAGGTGCGCGAGGTGCTGAACGGCGGGCCGGCGGATCGGCCGAATGCGCTCTCCGGAATCAGCCGCGTGACGTGGGAGATGCCGCGGCTGGATCGACAGGTGTATCGCACGGCTCCGGTGGTGGAGGTGCCTGCGGGAAGCGACCGCGCGACAGAGGCGGAGCGCGCGATCTATGACTTCAACTGGCTTTCGACGACCGGGAGCGGCATCTTCATCGCCGCGATACTCACGGCGCTATGGCTGCGCGTTTCGCCGCGCGCGTTCATCACCCAGTTTGTCTTGACGGTTTTTCAGATGCGGTGGGCGCTGCTGACGATCGCCTGCATGCTCGCGCTCGCGTTTGTGACCAAGTACAGCGGCAGCGACGCCACGATGGGGCTGGCCTTCACACGCACGGGCTGGTTCTATCCCTTCTTTGCGCCGATGCTCGGCTGGCTGGGCGTGGCCCTGACGGGTTCAGACACGTCGTCGAACGCGCTGTTCGGCAGCTTGCAGCGGATCACGGCCGAGCAGCTCAAGCTGAACCCGGTGTTGATCGTGGCCTCGAACAGTACGGGGGGCGTAATGGGTAAGATGATCGACGCCCAGAGCATCGTCGTGGCAGCCGTGGCGACGGGACAGAACGGCGGCGAGGGGCGCATCCTCAGGTTCGTGTTCTTCCACAGCGTGGCGCTGGCCTGCCTGGTGGGGCTGCTCACGCTGGCGCAGGCGTATTGGTTGACGTGGATGATTCCGGGGGGCGACTAGGGAATCGCTACCGCCACGGGTGTCGCTGATTCTACCGGGGCCCTGAGCACGCGAAGCTTTGAGCCTGCGATGAGGCGCTCGAGCGCTGCCGGGGTACAGGCAAAGTAGTTCGTCGAATCGGCTGGCGCATTGGTTTCGCGAAGCGAGTTTCGGCGCGTGTCGTAAGCGTAGGTGCGATAGCCGTACTCGGCCAGCAGCGCGACCACCTCGGGCGTGCGTTCGCTGCACTCGATCATCAGGATCGGCTCGGCACTAGCCAACGTTTCGCGCATGCCCTCGAGCACGTCGAGCTCCAGGCCTTCGACATCGATCTTCGCGGCCAGCGGCTTAAGGCCGAGATCGTCGAAGCGGCGAATCTCGATCGCTACGGTGGTGACGCTCACCTGAGTGCCAACTTCACGTTCGATCGCCGCGCGATTGTGTTCGAGCGCCGCGCGATCGGCCGTGGCCCAGGGGGAGAGCGGCGTGCCGCTGGCGACGGGACAGAAGAGCGTGAGCATCTGCTGCCGGCGACCGAGGCCCACCATGCGAAAGTCGAAGCCCGGGCCGAGCAGGTTGCGCGTGGCGGCGAGCTCCGGTTCCAGCAGGCGGTTCGGTTCGAAGCTGAGGATTTCGAGCGAGCGATTGAAGATGCGGATCGAGCGAGCGGATTGGCCGGTGTTGGCGCCGATGTCGACAACGAGTCCTTCGCGATTGTTGAAATTGCGGAAGAAGGCGAAGTCGCGATCGTGCGGCACGCGAAGCCAGTAGGTGGTAGTGCCGAACCAGCGCTTGGCGGCCAGGTAGGCGCGCGGCCAGCGGCGGAGCGTGCGTTTGCCAACGTTGCGAAGCTGCTCGATCATCGCGCGGATTCCTTTAACTTTCTACGCTTTGCTTCAATCGTGAGTTCGCACTAGCCACCGGCTTTGCCGGCGGAGCCGTGCAAGAGATAGCCTTTCAACCACCAGGGAGCCATCGCCATCCGGACGTTTGCCGTCGTGCCTGCGGCGCGTTCTTTGAGCGCGAGCCCCACGGCCGATCCGCCCAGGAAGAACATGAACATGTTGACCATGGCAACGAGCGAGACGTCGTGGAACATCGCGTTGGGAAGGTAGACGCCGATCGCGGCCAGGAACAACAGGCCGAGCTGATGTTCCCAAAGCGGCAGTCCATCGGCTTGCCAGAGCGTGAATGCCTGCCAGGTCCAGGCCAGGAGCATGACGGAGAAAAGCCCGGCGCCGATCAGGCCCGTCTCGGTGAGTAAGGCCAGGAACGCGTTGTGCTGGACGAACGGCCGGGCCTTGATCAGCGGCAGCTCGGTCGAGCGGTCGGCCAGGTACTCGGGCATCACTTCGCGATACTGGGCGAAGCCGCAGCCCAAGAGCGGACGATCGAGAAACATGTGCCAGGCGACGGTCGCGAGAATCGGGCGCAGCTTTGCCGATTCGGCCGTCAGCTCGGCGTCGAGTTCCTTGTCGCGTTTGAACGTGAGGATGCTTTCCCAGAAGATCGCCGTGCCGAGCACGGTGGCCAGCACCATGCCGCCGACGACCACGCCGCGCCAGACACGCGGGGTCGAGAGGGTCACGACGACACCCACGCCGCAGACTGCGCCCATCCAGACGCTGCGGGTGAGCGTGCTGTAAACGCCCCAGGCGTAGATCGGCATCGTGGCAAGCAGCACAAGCTGCCAACGCCGCGAAAGCCGGGGCCACCAGAGCAGCGCCGCGCACAGACCGATGCTTTGCACGATGCCGTTGGCCACGGGATTCAAGAACGGACCGCGGCCCCGGCCGAAGAACTCAACGTGAGTGGGCGAGGTGATGTAGCGCGGAAACACGACGTTGAACTTGCCGTGGGTTTCGGCCACGGCGGTCACGCAGAGGTACAGTCCGAACACCGCCAGCGAACCGAGGACCCACCAGGCGGCCGATTCGCTGTAGCGCGTTTGCCGCGCGATCCAGTAGAGCGTGGCCGGCATGAACCAGCTAATGATCAGCATGGCCACCGGCCACCAGCCGTCGATGCGGAAGTTGTGCGTCAGCGTGCTGAACGTGAGCAGCAGCAGGAACGCCGCAAGGACGAGATCGACCTTGGCCACGGGCTTGGAGTCGGTCAGGCCCCAGCGGCGATAGAGGACGTATTGCCCGCAGAGCACGATCAGGAGGATGCGGTCGCTGGTGAGCGGAAGCGCGCCGGTGTTCACGTGAAAGAACGGGTGACCAAAGACGCTGCCGGCCAGCAGGAGCAGGAGCATCGTGGCGACGAGTCCGCCGCGGATCATTGTCGGCGCAGCCCAGGCCACGACGACAATCAGTCCGAGTGCGAGGAGGACGAAATCCACGGGTGTGACACCGCCGCTGATGGTTGGAAGGGCCAAAAGGCAACTGCCGTGCTGCCGATTCAAACCTAGGCCACGGAGCAGGAATTTCCCGGGAAATCGCGGGGGTCCGAGATGCGCTGCGTGTGACGAATCGTTGGGGTTGTGCCGGTTCTGGGGGCGATGAATCGGGTCTGGCGGCTTGCCGGGCGGCCAGTGGGTGGCACACAATTGAAACCGCGCCGCACCCCGTCCTACCTCTGGGAGCAATAGAAGCATGCGAAACGCCGTTCAGGGATACGTTCGAATGGTTCTGGGCCTGGTTGCCGCGAGCGGGGCGCTGAACGCCGGGGCGGCGGAAGGGCCGAACCCGGCATTCAAGCCGACTGCTCAAACGAAGTTTGTGCCAGCAGGCACGAAGCTCGCGCTGCTGTGGCTGGAAGGGGAGTTCACCGAGGGCCCTGCTCCGGCGGCGGACGGCACCCTGCTCTTCTCGGACATTGGCAACCGGATCATGCGCTACGATCCCGCGTCGAAGAAGGTGAGCGTGTATCGTGCACCGAGCGGCAAGGCGAACGGCCTGATGTTCGATCCCCAGGGGCGGCTCGTGGCCTGCGAAGGCGCGGGGCCCGGCGGCGAGCGAAGGATCACGATCACGGGACCGAACGGCAAGGTGCGCACCCTGGCCGATGCTTACGAGGGCCAGCGATTCAACAGCCCGAACGATCTGGCGATCAACGCCGCGGGGGACGTGTACTTTACCGACCCGCGTTATGTCGGGGGTGAGCCGCGTGACCTGGACTTCGAAGCCGTGTTCCTGGTAAAGGCCGACGGCAAGGTATCGATCGCCACGCGCGAGGTCGAGAAGCCGAATGGAATCTTGGTCGCGCCAGATCAGAAGACGGTCTACGTGGCGGATCACAACAGCGATCCGCTCGGAGCGCACACGCTGCTGGCGTTCGACTTGGCGCCGGATGGCTCGCTGGTCGGGAAACGGCTGCTGTTCGACTTTGGCCCGCGGAAGCGCGGGATCGACGGGATGACGATGGATCGGGACGGGAACATTTATGCGACGGCCGGTAGCGGCAGCGAAGCGGGGATCTATGTGTTCAGCCCCGCGGGCGAGCCACTCGCATTTTTATCGACGCCCGGCGATCCGACGAACTGTGTGTTCGGGGTCGGTGAGCAGGCCAGCACGCTGTATGTGACGGCGGCTGCGCCGAAGGAATCCAAGACTCCTGCGAAGTACGGGCTGTACTCGTGCGAGCTGCCGACGAGCGGCTATCATGTGTTTCCGCAGAAATAACGCTACGAAACGGAGTTCACGCAATGAAGTCGCCGCTGGAGATATTGATTCACTCGGGCAATCAGGGGCAGCCTTATTGGTTTCTCGATGCGCTGTCGATCGTGCGGCTGAGCGGCGTGCAGACAGGTGGCACGTTCTCGCTGATCGAGGACCGGCTGCCGGCGGGCCGGGCGACGCCATTTCATGTTCATCGCCGCGAGGATGAGACGTTTTACGTGCTCGATGGCGAGTTCACGTTCTTCGACGGGAAGCGAAAGATCACCGGTGGGCCGGGGACCACGGTGTTTCTGCCGCGCGACATTCCGCACGGCTTCCGGGCGGACACGGCCGGCCGCATCTTGATTCTCACGACGCCCTCGGGATTCGATTCGTTCGTGGCCGAAGCCGGAGAGCCGGCGACGCGCTGGGATCTGCCGACGCCGGCCGCCCCGGACTATGCAAAGCTGACTGAGATTGCGGCGCGTTACGAGATCGAGATCCTGGGTCCGCTGCCGGAGTGAGTGTGCTTTGCCACACAAGCGGGTGGCAGCGACAACTTGTTGTCGGTGTGCAAAGCACAATAGGGATCGTGCGACGTCCGGCGCGAAGTTCGATCTCGCAATTCGGTCACGGTTTCCCTGAACCCTCTTGTTGCTGCGCAACACTGACAACGAGTTGTCAGTGCTCCCCTGAGGTCGACATTAATCTGTCTGCACACCATAGAACGGCGCGGCAGTCAGGCCGGTGCGCTCGGTGACGAGGCGCACGATCGCGTCGACTTCGTCGTTGGTGAGCGGCAGGACGTACGACTCGGCCGGGCGGCGCGCGACCGTGTAGATTTGGACGAGGCTGATCTGTCCGCCGACGGCGATGATCTCGTTGAGCCGGTCGCAGAAGGCCTCGAGTTCAGCCGGTGACGGTGGCTGGCCATCGACTCGCATGAAGAGCGACTGGATGACGAGCGGGCGCACACGCGCGGCGTTGGCGATGTTGTCCAGAATCTGCCGGAACGGAATCGGCGTCCGATCGACGAGCTTGAAGTACTCCTCGGTGCCGGCTTCGAGCTTGGCCCAGATTTCGCCGTTGTGCGCATCGAGAATCTCGAGACCGCGTTTCACGTGTTCGCGATGGAACATGCTGGCGTTGGTGATCAGGACCATCTTCACGTCGAGCAGCCCGAGCCGCTCTTTGATCTCGGCACAACGCTCGATGATCTCGTCGAAGTTCTTGTACGTGGTCGGCTCGCCATCCCCGCTGAAGGCGATGTCGTTCAGCCGCCGCAGCGCCGGCGGCGTGCTGGCGAACTCGGGCGATTCAAAGAGCTTGCCCGAGCTGACAAGCACGAGCATGTCCTCGAGTTCGGCGAGCAACTGGTCCATGCCGACGAAGCGGGTTTCGCTTTGCTGGGTGCGATCGACCTGGCAGTAGATGCAGTCGAAGTTGCAGACTTTGTCGGGGTTCAGGTTCACGCCGATCGAGATTCCGCCCGAGCGCCGGCTGAGCACCGGATAGACGAAGCGGTTCGTGTGGAACGAACGCTCGTGATGCGTGTGCAGTTCGTGGGTGGTGGGCGTATCGGTCATCGTTTGGAATTATACGCCGCGCGCAGCGGGGACACGAAAAACCCCAGGGAAGCATTCCCTGGGCCTGGTTGAGTTGGAGGCAGGTTTTCGAACGAGGCGGGTTAACTCAGCTTTTTGAGCCGGGTGAACTCGTCCATCGTGACCGTGGTCAGCTCGCCGTCGTCGCGCTTGAGGATGATCATGTCGGCGAAGACTTTGTCGTCGCGATTGCGGCGGAAGTGCAGCCCCTGCCGGCGGCGCTCGGTGTTTTCCACCGTGCCGACCGTCTTCGTGGTCCAGGTCTTCGACGAGCCGACTTTTACCTCGTGCTCGACTTCGATCCGGTCGCCGCTTTTCAGTTCGGTGAACAACTGGCGGGATTCGGCTTCCGTGGTCATGGCAGGTCCCAATTGGAGAGCAGCTTACACTTCCTTCGAGTTGATCCAGGGCATCAGCCGGCGGAGCTTGCGGCCGACCTCTTCGATCGGATGCAGCCGCTCGCGGCGACGCGTGGCCTTGAACGAGGGGGCGTTCGCCTTGTTCTCGAGCATCCAGTCGCGAGCGAACTGCCCGCTCTGAATCTCTTCGAGAATCCGCTTCATTTCCTTGCGGGTTTCGTCGGTGACAATCCGCGGGCCGCGGGTGTAGTCGCCATACTCGGCCGTGTTCGAGACGCTGTAACGCATGTAGTTCAGACCGCCCTGATAGAACAGGTCGACGATCAGCTTCAGCTCGTGCATGCACTCGAAGTAGGCCATCTCGGGCTGGTAGCCGGCTTCAACCAGGGTGTCGAAGCCCGCTTTCACCAGGGCGCTGACGCCGCCGCAGAGCACGGCTTGTTCGCCGAAGAGGTCCGTTTCGGTTTCTTCAGCAAAGGTGGTTTCGATGATGCCAGCCCGAGCGCCGCCGATACCCTTGGCATAGGCCAGACCCAGAGCCCGCGAGGTTTCGCTGGCGCCGGGGTTCAAGGCGATCAGGCACGGCACGCCGCCGCCTTTTTCGAACTCGCTGCGGACCAGGTGGCCGGGGCCTTTGGGGGCGACGAGCACGGTGTCGACGCCTTCGGGAGCTTCAACCTGGCCGAAGTGGACGTTGAAGCCGTGCGAGCACATCAGGATGTTGCCCGGCTTGAGTTGCGGCTTGATGTGGGCGCGATAGATGTCGCCCTGCACTTCGTCCGGCAGGAGGATGTTGACCAGGTCGCCCTTCTTGGCGGCTTCTTCGGCCGAGACCGGCTCAAAGCCGTGGCTCTTGGCCAGGTCGTAGTTGGCGCTGCCCGGACGCTGGCCGACCACAACGGTACAGCCGCTGTCGCGGAGGTTCTGGGCGTGAGCGTGGCCCTGCGAGCCGTAGCCGATGATGGAGATCGTCTTTCCCTTGAGCAGCGAAAGATCGGCGTCCTTTTCGTAGTACATCTTGGTCATGGATCAACTCCCAAAGTTGGCTGGCGCCGCGGGGCGCGCTTAATTGCGCCGCGCGAAGTAGATGGTTTGTGTGGTGGTGCTGGTGGGTCGCCGTTGGTTCGGCGGCGTTACTTGGACGCCATTACTTAGATTTCGTCGCGGGTTCCTGGCCGCCACGCTTGCCGCGGACCATGGCGATCCGGCCGGTACGGACGAGCTCGACAATGCCGAACGGCCGCATGAGGTCGATGAACGACTCGACCTTTCGTTCCTGGCCCGAGATTTCGACGATGACCTCCTCGTCCGCGACGTCGACGATGCGGCCGCGAAAGATGTCTGCCAGTTCGCGAATTTCGCTGCGGCGACCGAGCGGTGCGCGGACCTTGATCAGCATCAGGTCGCGTTCGACGTGTTCCTGCGAGCTGACATCAATCACCTTGACGATCGTGACGACCTTCTCGAGCTGCTTGCGCACCTGCTCAAGGACATTGTCATCGCCGACGACGACGAACGTCATCCGCGACAAGTCGGGGTTTTCGGTCTCGCCGACGGCCAGGCTGTCGATGTTGTAGCCACGCGAGGCCAGCATGCCGGAAATGTGTGCCAGCACGCCGGGCACGTTCTGTACTACCGCTGAAAGGACATGACGCATAGAACTATTTCTCCAGCTCGCACTCGATCAAAAGGCGGCCGGCGGATCGAAGGAAACTGCCAGTCGGGCAACAAGATAAACCGATGATGATAGTCCCCCGGGGGAGGCCCCACAAGTGACCGCACCCCCCAGGAGTCAGGCCGCGCAAAATTCCGCCGGCGCACGCGAAAAAGCACATTTCGCCGCACGGTGGGAGGAGCTTTGTGGGCTCGGGGTTCGCGCTGTTGTCAGGGGCGCTCTAGCCGATGGCCGAATCGGCAGGATCGGTTTGGCCGTGGTGCTCGTCGAAGATGTCGCCATCGTGCTCTGCACGCTCGTCGTGCAGATCGTGCTCGTGCGCGTCATGCTCAGAGCTGATGGCATCGTGCTCGTCGGCATCGACGTCGGCTCGGCGATCGCCCGCCGCGCGTTTGCGCAGGTAGAGCTTGATGGGCACTTCGGCGAAGGGCATGTGCTCGCGCAGAGCTCCCAGGAGGTAGCGGCGATACGGCTCGCTGAAAGCCTGCGGCTCATTGCAGAACAGCACGATCGTCGGCGGCTGGGTGCTGACCTGCGTGGCGTAGTAGATCTTGGGCCGGCGGTTCTGAAAGAGCGGCGCGGGATTGGCGTCGATCGCTGCCCGCAAGACCTTATTGAGCCCGCCGGTGGTCACGCGTTCGGCTGCCTGCTTGTAAAGCATTTGGGCATGGTTGAGCAGGGCCTTGACGTTGCGGCCGGTCTTGCCGGTGACGAAGGCCATGGGCACGTACCACATCGTGCGGAAGGTGTCGTGCAGATAGCTGACCCACTTCTCGGTGGGCATCGTGTCGGCTACCAAATCCCACTTGTTCACGACGAAGATGCAGGGCTTATAATTCTCGGCGATATATTCGCAGAGCTGCTTGTCGACCTTGCCGATGCGTTGCGTCGGATCGAAGAACATCAGCACGACGTCCGCCCGGCGAATGCTGCGCTGGGCGCGGTGCGAGCTGTAGTACTCGACGTCGGTGGCGAGGCTCTTGGTGCGTTTGAGACCCGGCGTGTCGATGGCGATGAACTGTTTGCCGTCGAGTTCGAAGCGGACATCGACCGAGTCGCGGGTGGTGCCGGCCACTTCGCTGACGATCATCCGTTCGGCGTGGGCCAGCGTGTTGACGAGCGTGCTTTTGCCGACGTTGCGGCGGCCGACAATGGCCACCTTCATCACGGAATCGACCGCAGCCGGCACGACCTCGCCCGGCACCTGCTTGGGCAATCGCTCGCCGATCATGTCCAGCAGTTGCTGCCGACCGCGATTCTGCATCGTGCTGACGCGGATCAGCTTGCCCCGGCCAAGCTTGTAGAACTCGTCGGCCTGCGTGTCGAAGGTGTGGTCGTCGGTCTTGTTGGCCACGCAAATCACGGGCTTATCGCTGTAGCGCAGCCGGCGAGCCACCTCGAGGTCCTGGTTGGTCAGGCCCGTGCGGGTGTCGACGACGAACAGGATGACGTCGGCCGATTCGATGGCCGCGGAAATCTGCTCGTCGATCTTACTGGTGAGTTTGTCAGGATCCTCGAAGCCGATGCCGCCGGTGTCGACGAGTTCGAAGTAGCGATCGCGCTCGAACATCAAGTAATTGACGCGATCGCGGGTGACGCCTTCGACATTGTCGACGATGGCCAGGCGTTTGCGGGCGAGCCAATTGAAAATGCTCGATTTGCCGACGTTGGGGCGTCCGACGATAACGACCTGAGGAACGCCCATGACCAGCTAACCGCCTGAGTGCCTGAAAAACCCACAAGAGATGAAAGCGTCTGGGGTTCGCCGCCGCGATCCGCCTCTGAAGACGCACTGCAATCATAGTTGAATTCGCGTCTGGCGGCCAATCCGAGGCGCGGTTTTGCAGGCAAGCGGGGGGATCCACCGGGCGTTTCCCGCGAAGTTTACAACTTCGTATACTTGGGGCGGAAGAATATCACACGAGGACGGAGACTCGCATGCCCCCGCGCCCGACCAATCGCGCCGCCCGCGCCACGGTTCAGAAACTGGAAAGTCTCCGCCGCTCGGGGGTTGAGCAACTTCCCCGCGCCAAGCCGAAAGCCGCCAGACCGCAGGTGGTAGCATCGAAGTCGACCGAGTCGACCGGTATGTCCGAGAAGGGGGCGCCCATGGCGGCGGCGGTCGTCGCGCAACAGCCCGTCGCGAGCAAGCTGCCCGTGGGCGACACGTTGGAGTCGGTTCGCGCTGACGTGGCGGCATGCACGGCTTGCGCGGAGTTGGCCTGCACGCGGAAGCAGACCGTGTTTGGCGTGGGGAATCCGCACGCCAGGCTGTGTTTTCTGGGTGAAGCGCCGGGCGCGGATGAAGACGCCCAGGGAGAGCCGTTTGTGGGCCGCGCGGGGCAGTTGCTGACGAAGATCATCGAGGCCTGCACGCTAACGCGCGAGGACGTGTACATCCTCAACGTGCTGAAGTGCCGGCCGCCGGGGAATCGCAACCCCCTGCCGAATGAAGTGGCCAACTGCCGCGAGTTTCTCGACCGGCAGCTCGCGCTGATCAAGCCGGAGTTTATCTGCTGCCTGGGGACGATCGCCGCGCACACGCTGCTGGAGACGGACACTCCAATCAGTCGGCTGCGCGGAAAGTTTGTCGATTACAAAGGCATTCCGGTGATGTGCACGTATCACCCGGCGTACCTGCTCAGGAATCCTGCGGCGAAGAAGGACGTCTGGGAAGACATGAAAGTTTTGATGCGGCGCGTGGGGATCGAACTGGACAAGAAGTGAAAAACGGTGCCAGGAACGTTCCGGGCAACGTTTTCAAGGTTTCGTCGCCACCAGCATCGCACCGGCGACCATCAGCGCGCCGCCCGCCCAATGACGCCAGCTCGTTGGCTCGCCGAGGAAGGCAATGGCCAGCACCATCGCCACGACGATGCTCAGCTTGTCGATCGGTGCGACTTGCGAAGCTTCGCCCAACTGCAGCGCGCGGAAGTAACACAGCCACGACGCGCCGGTCGCCAGGCCCGAGAGCACCAGGAACAACCAGGTCTTTGAGCTGATCGACGCCGGCCACGTGCTGCGCGCGGCGACGATCGCCCAGGCGAACACCAGCACCACCGCGGTGCGAATCCCCGTGGCAATGTTGGAGTCGATCTCCTTGACGCCGACTTTCGCGAGAATCGCCGTCAGACCGGCGAACAGCGCCGAAAGCAACGCCCACGTGAGCCAGCTCATGGTGCCACCGAAGAACAGGTGAGTGATCGTTGCCAACTCTTCGAATTAGAACAAGTTCTTCACGCCCTTTTCCTCCCGGGCCGATTCCACAATCCGCGGGCAGTCCGGCAGCGAATCGAGAAACAGCTTGCCGTAAGGCTTCGTGCGTACGCGCGGGTCGAGAATTACGACGATGCCGTGGTCGCGCTGCGTGCGGATCAAGCGGCCAAAGCCTTGCTTCAGCTTCAGAACCGCCTCGGGCAGTTGATACTCGGTGAAGGGAACGCGTCCCGCCGCGCGAATCGCTTCCAAGCGAGCTTCCAGCAGCGGACGATCGGGCACGCTGAATGGCAGCTTCGCGATGATCACGTTCTGCAGCGCGTCGCCCGGCACGTCGACGCCTTGCCAGAAGCTGTCCGTCCCCAGCAGCACCGCCCGCGGGTTCGCTCGGAACTGCTCGACCATCTGCGTCCGCGGCAGCCCATCGGCCTGGCAATATAGCCCCAAATTCGTTTCGGCGAGCCACGGCGTCAGGTCCGCGGCCACGCGCTTCATCATCTCATAACTGGTGAGCAGCACGAACGCATGCCCATCGGTCCGGGCGGCGTACCGTTTGATCATCGCGACGACCGCCCGCTGATAAGCTTCGGCATCGCCCGTCGGATCAGGCATGTCGTCCAGCAGAATCAACTCGGCCTGCTTCGCATAGTCGAAAGGGCTGCCCCACTTGCGGCATTCAGCCTGGGTGAGTCCGACACGCGACTTGAAGAAGTCGAACGAGCCGTTCTTGCCGATCGAGAGCGTGGCGCTTGCCATCACGACAGTCTTCACCTTCTCGAACAGGTGCTCGCGCAATGCCGGTCCTACGTCAAGCGGAGCGGCGGACAGCCCGATCCTCCGGCGACCGCGGCGGCTGCGGGTGGCTTCGATCCAGTACACCGAACCGTCCTGCCGCTGCAGTCGCCAGTCGTCCACCAGTTCCGACAGCGCCGCCAGCCGTTCGCTGGCCGACGTGAAGTCCAGCTTCTCTTCGTCCGGCACCCCGTGCGCCAGCGTCTTCAGCGTGCGCGCGAGCTTGGAAAGAGCAGGGCTGAGCTTGTTCTCAACGATCTCCGGTTCGCCGACGCGCGTGGTCTGCCGACCGTAGCGCTCGAGCCAGTCCTCGACATCATCAAAGAATTGATCCGCGCGGAAGCGGCACGCCTGCACCTCGCGCTGGGCCTCGGCCAGCCGATGATGCACGAGCAACCCGCGCTGCGTGCGCTCGTTATAGAGTTTGGCCAGCGTGAACTCGATCTGGCCGCTGGTGAGGTTCACGCCCAGATGATCGCCGGCCACTCCCTCGAGATTGTGTGCTTCGTCGAGGATGACGATGTCGTAATCCGGCAGAATGCTCGCGCCCTGGGCGCGCAGGGCCAGATCGCTGAAGAACAGCGCGTGATTCACCACCAGCACCTGGGCGTTCTGCGCGCGGCGACGAGCGCGATAGTAGAAGCATTCCTGGTGCGTGGGGCACTGCCGGCCGTGGCAGTTCACGCTGTCGCTTTCCACCTCGTCCCACACCTGCGGTAGCGGTCGCCGGGGCAGGTCGGCGAGCGAACCGTCGGTCGTGTTCTTGCTCCATTCGACCAGTGACCGCAGCTGCGAGAACTCCTCATCCTGCAGATAAAGGCTCGAAGCACGTTCGCTGGCCAACTGCAACCGCCTGAGACTCACGTAGTTCTGCCGCCCCTTGACCAGCACTGCCGAGAACTCCAGCGGAATCACGCTGTTCAAGAACGGCAAGTCGCGCTCGATGAGCTGTTCCTGCAAAGCGATCGTATGCGTTGAGACCACCACCCTTCGCGGTCGGCTGCCGGCGAAGGGCTGCGTCTCGTCGGCCACGGCCAGAATTGCGGGCACCAGGTAGGCAAAACTCTTGCCGACGCCCGTGCCCGCTTCAGCCACCAGGTGCCGCCCACGCTGAATGGCTCCGGCCACGGCTTCGGCCATTTCGAGCTGCTGGGGCCGCTGTTCGTAGTGCGGCAGCCGGGCAGCAATTCGGCCGCTCGGTCCCAGGATGTCGGCCGGAGTGAGCATGGTCGCACGTCGCGCGGCGAGCCGCCCGCTTGAGTTCTCGGGGTTCCGACTTCCGGACCGTCCAAAGTCTGGAAAACTTCCAAAGTATCAGGTTGTTTTCGGGACGGATAGCGCCTTTTAGAGGGTAGCGCTCGCCCGCCCACCAGGATTGCCGTCATTTCTCAAGCTGTACGCAGGTCGTAACGGCTGTAGGCATTACCTCGCGATTGGCCGACGGCCGCCGAAACGAAGTGCCGTTCGCCAATCGTGGGGCATGCGTTTTGCAACTCAATTTATGCGGAGTTTGCGAGCTAGAGTCCCTGGTAGAGGGCCGGAAAGCACGAAGCACGCCCGAACAAACTCATTTGGTCCCGTGAGCCGCACGCGGAATTGTGCCCTGGGACGCGTTCTTCGAGGGGTGTGAAAATGGCAGAACGTCGCAAGCGAATCATGAAGCGGCTGCTCATGGAAGAGTTCGAACGGCGAACCATGCTCGATGCAAGTTTTCCGGCCATGGCCGCGACCGGCCTGACCAGCAACTCGTACGAAGACTTTTACAAAGCGCAGGTCGGCACCGAGATTGGCGGCGCCGCCGGCGTCGGCATGCTGGACGAACTTGCCTCGGCCATTCCCGGCGTGTTCGTGCCAGTGGCGGGCACGGTACCGACGGGGCCGAACTCCTTTGAATTCAACGCCACCAGCGGTGTCGGACAGATGCTGCTCACCACCGGCGCCAACACGCTCGGCATCAGCAGCTTTGTCACACCCACGGCCGGACCCTCACGCGCCGGCGGCACCGGCAACGCGGCGCTCGGCGGCACGATCCAGGTCGAAGCCACCGATCAAGCGCTCGAAGAGTTGATGTCCGAACTGCCGGCTCTAGCCAACGCGAAGCTGGATGGCAAGGAGCCGAAGGTTGCGAAGCGACCCGAAGCCGACGAAGTTACGCCGCGTTCGGAAAGCGAAATCGAGCACATCGCCGATGAACTCGAAGAGATGTTCGCCCTGGCCGCAAGTTGACAAACGGTGCTAGTTGACCAAACGGTGCCAGGAACCTCTTTTGCCATGAACTGCGAAACGGTTCCTGGCACCGTGTTTTGCGCTACTGGGTACCCTCGTCCGCAGGCGTTAGAATGACCGCTGGTTGGCTGGTGGATGCCGACCCGAGGATCATGCTCTGCCTCAGCGAGGGATTGCCACGTGGAAGCGCCGCCGTTTGTTCATCTGCATTGCCACAGCCACTACAGCCTCCTGGACGGCGCCAGCCCGATCAAGGGCCTCGTCGAACGGGCCAAAGAGCTGGGCATGAACGGCCTCGCCCTGACCGATCACGGCAATCTCTACGGCGCGCTCGACTTCTATCGCCGGGCCAAAGACGTCGGTATCAACCCGATCATCGGCTACGAGGCCTACATCGCGCCCCAGTCGCGCTTCCAGAAAGACGCCGGCGGGATGAAGGAAGCCAGCTTCCACCTGACGCTGCTCGCCCAGAACAAGATCGGCTTCAAGAACCTGGTGAAGATGGCCAGCCGGGCCTTTCTCGAAGGCTTCTACTTCAAACCCCGCATCGACAAGGAACTGCTCGAAGCCCACAGTGAAGGGATCATCTGCCTCAGCGGGTGCGTCTCGGGCGAGTTCAGCCGCACGATCCTGCAGCAGCACGGTGACATGCCGGACCTGACAGGCGCGATGGAGATCGCCGGCTGGTTCCACAAGGTCTTCGGCGACCGCTACTTCATCGAGATTCAAAACAACGGACTCGAAATCCAGCAGCTTGCGATGCAAGGCGCGGTCGAAGTGGCCAAGAAAATGGGCCTGCCGGTCGTGGCCACCAGCGACGCCCATTACGTGCGGCGCGAGGATGCCGAAGCCCAGGACGTGCTGCTGTGCATCAACACGGGCAAGTTCCGCACCGACAAGCAGCGGATGAAAATGGAGGGCGATCAGTTCTTCCTCCGTAGCCCGCAGGAAATGTTCGAGGCGCTCGGCGCCGAACATGCCGATGCGCTTGCTCGCAGCCAGCAGATCGCCGACTCAGTCGACATCGAGCTCGATCTCGGTCAGCGGCACTTCCCCACGTATAAGCTGCCGAAAGAAACCACCGCGAAGGACTACCTGCACGAACTGTGCATCAGCGGGCTCAAGGAGCGCTATGCCGACGACGCCGAGCGCTGGACCGACGGCGAGCTGTCGCCGGAGGTGATCGAGCGGCTCGATTTCGAGCTGAACGTCATCAACAAGCTCGGCTTCCCGAATTACTTCCTGATTGTGTGGGATTTCGTGCGTCACTCGCGCGAATGCGGCATCCCGGCCACGGCGCGCGGTAGCGGTGTCGGTTCGCTGGTGTCCTATGCGCTTTATCTGAGCCACGTCTGTCCGCTGCGATACGACCTGCTGTTCGAGCGATTCCTGGACGAAAGTCGCAAGGAAGCACCGGATATCGATATCGATTTTTGCAAGCTCCGCCGCGGCGAGGTGATCAACTACGTCAAAGAAAAGTACGGCGAAGCCAACGTCGCCCAGATCGGCACGTTCGGCACGCTCGCGGCCCGCGCTGCCATCCGCGACGTCGGCCGCGCGCTTGGCATGCCGATCTTCCGCGTCGACCAGATCGTGGCGATGGTCCCCGATGAACTGGGCATCTCGCTCAACAAGGCGATCGAAGACAGCGCCGATCTGAAGAAAGCCTACGAAAGCGATCCCGAGGTGCGCGAGCTCTTGGACCTCGCGCGCAAGATCGAAGGCCTCGCCCGCAATGTCGGCACGCACGCCGCGGCGGTGGTGATCGCCGACAAGCCACTGGACGAATATGTCCCGCTAGGCCGAGTAGCGGGCAAGGAAGAAATCATCACCCAGTGGGCGATGGGCGACGTCGAAGCTGCCGGCCTCTTGAAGATGGACTTCCTCGGCCTCCGCAACTTGACGATCCTCTCCAAGGCCGTCGACCTGATCGAGCAGACGACCGGCAAGCGAGTGGACCCCTACAAGTTTCCGCTCGAGGACAAGGAAACCTTCGCGCTGCTTTGCCGCGGCGAGACGAAAGGCATCTTCCAGCTCGAAAGCGGCGGCATTCGCGACCTGCTGCAGAAGATGAAGCCGGACCACTTCCGCGACATCATCGCCACCAACGCGCTCTATCGTCCCGGTCCGCTTGAAGGCGGCATGGTCGACGACTATGTACAGGTCAAGCACGGCCGCAAAGAAGCCCAGTATCCGCATCCCGTGATGAAGGACGTCCTGGAAGAGACCCATGGCGTGATGGTCTACCAGGAACAGGTGATGCGGATCCTCAATCGCCTGGGCGGGATCGCCCTGCCCAACGCCTACACCTGCATCAAGGCGATCAGCAAGAAGAAGCTCTCGCTGATCGCCAAGTACAAGGAAGAGTTCATCGACGGCGCGCACGCCAAGGGGCTGCCGAAGAATGCCGCGGCCGAACTGTTCGAGATGATCGAAAAGTTCGCCGGCTATGGCTTCAACAAGAGCCACTCCACGGCCTACGCCCTGATCGCCTACATGACGGCCTATCTCAAGGCCCACTATTCGGTCGAATTCATGGCGGCGCTCCTCTCGGGCGATCTCGACGGCCGCAACTTCAAGAAGAAGGACTCGCTCGTCGAGCATCTGGAAGATTGCCGGCGGATGAATATCGAAGTGGTCGTGCCGGATGTCAATCGCTCGAATGCCGACTTTGCCGTCGCCGATAACAAGATCCTCATCGGCCTGAACGCAATCAAAGGCTGCGGCATGGTCGCCATGGAGTCGCTCGTCAAAGTCCGCGCGGAGGGCGGTCCCTTCCGCGATCTGTTCGATTTCTGCGAACGAGTGGATCCGGGCCTGATCAACAAATCCACCATCGAAACGCTGATCAAAGCCGGCGCCTTCGACTCGCTCGGCGCGCAGCGCTCGCAACTTTCCGCCGTGCTCGAACGGGCGATTCAGTCGGGCGCCTCAAAACACGCCGACCGCAAGAGCGGCCAGAAGGGCCTCTTCGACGCGATGGAAGAAGACGCCGGACCGGCCGCGCCCGTCGCACTCCCCGACATTCCCGAGTGGGATGACCGTGAGAAGCTCGCGGCCGAGAAGGAAGTGCTGGGCTTTTATCTCTCCAGCCATCCGCTGGCCGAGCACGAGAAGACGCTTGCCACATTTTGCACGCACACCTCGTCCGACATCGCCGCGCTGCCCCATCGCTCGGAAGTCATCCTGGGTGGGATGCTCTCGTCGCTCAAGTTCTCGCAGACGAAGAATCCGCGGCCCGGCAGCACGCACACCAAGTACGTGATGTTCGATCTGGAGGACATGCACGGCGCCATGCGATGTATCCTTTGGCCCGAGGACTTTGCCGTCCACGGGCATCTGGCCGAGGCCGACGCGATTCTGGTAATCCGCGGCGCCGTTGATCGCCGGCCCGGGAGCGAAGAGGCCAACATTGTGGTGAACGAACTGATCCCGCTCGGCGATCTGCAATCGCGCTTCACCAAGGGGATGATGGTCCGCATCATGGAACAGCACCACGGCGAACGCGCGCTGCAGGAGCTGTTCGAGATCCTCCGCGGGTACCCCGGCAATTGCGAGCTGCAGCTCGTGCTCTGCCTGGCCGACGGCAGCCGGGTGTTCATGAAGAGCGACAAGGTGCGGGTGGAGCTGAACCCCGAGATGCGCAGCCGGATCGATGGCCTGCTGGGCCCGGGCAACGTCAAGCTGATCGCCGCTCCGCCCACCCCCTCGCGTGCTCCCCAGAACGGAAAAGGGAACTATGGCCGCGACCGGCAGATGGCCCGGACCTGAAATGCCGCCCAATTCTGTGGCTGGCGTCGGGGCCTACCTGTCGGGCGGCCCTGCTCAGACAGATTCCGGGACGTTTTTCTGCCGTTTATGCCGGCTGTGCGGCCTTCCGCAAGCACAAGCGAGCCCGCAACTTTAGTTGCTTTACCCAGCTTACCCAATTAAGATCAATGGGGTGCATGGACGCCGCAAATGCTACCAACTACAGCGCTTCCACTCCGCGCGGCCCTCGCGGGCAATTAGCCGGAGTGGAGGCGCCTTCGGAACACTTCTTGTTTCTCTGTCGGGAGAGTGCGGGTCATGCGGCTTCGTTTTGCCCTTTGTTTGCTGGCGGCCCTGGCCGTTTCTTCAATCGCGTCGCCTGCGGTCGCTCAGACCCAGGATCCCGGTGTCAGCGGCGCGAACGGTGTCATCATCGACGCCGATGGCGTGCTCAAACTCCAGAACTACCCGGATCCGGGCGGGCGTCTCGTCAAGCAACGGATCGCCCAGGCCCGCGCCTCGCTGAATCCTGACGTGGCGAAGAGCAGTGACCTGCGCAAGGTCTCCCTGAATCGGCTCGAGGCGGCCATCAAGGCGAAGTTGGAGAAGAACGAAGCTCCCACCGAGGAGATGCAGTTCCTCGCCGGCCTGACGCGCGTTCGCTACGTCTTCTACTATCCCGAGACCAAAGACATCGTTCTGGCCGGCCCGGCCGAAGGCTGGGCCCTCGACGCCGCTAACCACGTGCTCGGCATCGAGTCGGGCAGGCCCCTGCTGCAACTGCAGGATCTGATCGTGGCGCTGCGGGCTTTCCCGCCGACGGGGAAGAAATCGAACGTCATCTCGGTCTCGATCGATCCGACGCAAGAAGGCCTGCAGAAGATGCAGAACTTCATCGCCAGCGTCAGCCCGCGTGCCACACCCAGTGACGCCGAGATGATCGCCAATGGCATCCGCACGAGCCTGGGCATGCAGAACGTTCGCATCGGTGGCGTCCGCCCGAACACGCACTTTGCCCAGGTACTGCTCGAATGCGACTATCGCATGAAGCTGATCGGCCTGGGAATGGAAAAACCACCGGTGAAGATCGCCAGCTACGTCGATCGGGCCACGCCCAGCTCCAGCAACTCGCTCGAACGCTGGTTCTTTACGCCCGACTACAAGTCGGCCCGCGTCGCCGCCGATAGTCTGGGCCTGGAACTCGTGGGCGACACCGTGAAGCTGGTTTCCGAAAACCAGGTCGTCTCGAACGACGGCACCCGCAAGGTCTCCGGCGGCTCGAACAAGGCCAGCGAGCTGTTCACCACGGCATTCACGGCCAAGTTCGCCCAGCTCGGACAGAAGCTGCCGGTTTTCGCCGAGATGCGAAACATGATCGACCTCTCGATCGCGGCCGCGTTCATCAACCAGCAGGACTTCTACGCCCAAAGCGGTTGGAACGCTGACCTGTTCCACGACGAAAACTCGCTGGCGGTCGAAACCTACAACACGCCGCTGCACGTCGAAACCGTGTGCACTGCTGTCTGGAAAGGGAGCCGGCTGTTCACGCCCGTGGGCGGCGGCGTCACGATTCACCCTCGCCGGGCCCTGGACGCGGAGAACGCCTTGCCGGATGAAGATGGCAAGATCACCGAGCTTCGGGACAGTATCGACCTGAAAGATCTCGCCGCCGACCGCTGGTGGTGGGACTAGCGACCGGCGCACCCGGATGGCACCATCAACTCTAAAGTCCGGGCAATCCTTTCCCCGGGAACTTTTTGGCGCCGCGGCTCGACTCTCGCGTGGCCGCCTACTCCTTTGGCACCACCAGCACCACGCGCACGTCGCACACGTTCGTGTGCGTTGGTCCGGTCTTGATCAGCCCGCCGAGCGGCTCGAAGAAGTTGTAAGCGTCGTTGCGTTCTAGAAACTGTTCCGGTTCGAGACCTCGCCGCCGCGCCTCGTCGACGAGTCGATTATCCGCAATCGCTCCAGCGGCATCGGTCGGTCCATCTTCCCCGTCGGTACCGCCTGATAGGATCGCCATGCCCGAGAGATCTTCGTCCCATAGCCTCCTCACTGCGGCCAGGACAAGCTGTTGATTGCGTCCGCCGCGACCGCGCCTGCCCGCCTCGACGAGCTTCACCGTCGGCTCGCCGCCACTGATGAGGCATGCCGCAGCGCGATTGCAGCGCATCGACATGGCCCTCTCAGCGAGCCCGACACCGAGCGACTCGGTCGCTCCTTCAGACGCCGCAGCCGACTCGCTCGTGACCTGATATCCGAGCTGCTCGGCAAACTTGGCTGCCGCCGCCACCGCCACGGCGTTGTTCCCGATAATATGATTCGACACCCGGCAGCGCGGCGCGTCGTGTTTCGCTTGCTTTCGCGCTGCGAGGGCCTCGAACACTCGCTCCGAAATGCCTTGCTCGCGAGCTCGATACTTTTCAAGTATCCGCAGGGCATCTTCCGGCCGCGAAGAATCCTCGACAGTCGGCCCCGAAGCGATGATCTCGAGCGGATCGCCCAGCACGTCCGAAATGATCAATGTCACCAGGCGGCCGGCATTGCACGCTCGGGCGAGCCCGCCCCCTTTGATCTGGCTGAGCTGTTTGCGGACCGTGTTCAGTTCGTCAATCGGCGCACCCGCCGCGCTCAAGAACCGAGTGACCGCCAGCTTGTCGTCCAGCGTGATCCCTTCGATCGGCAGCGGAAGCAGCGCGCTGCCTCCGCCCGAGATCAGCGCGATTACCAGGTCGACTGGCAGTGCGGAGGCCACCAGTTCCATGATCTTTCGCGAACCCTCGGCGCCCTCGGGCGTGGGTTCGTTGACTCCCGCCGGCCGCGCCGCGTGCAAGTGAACGTGTTCGAGCCTGCGCGCGCAATCGGCCGGCACGTTGATCCAGCCGGTCAGTTGGTGCCGCTGCGCCAGCTTGGATCCCAACGCCTCTTCCAACCCCGCCGCCATCCCGGCCCCGGCCTTCCCCGCGCCGACGACAATGATCCGCCCGCCCGGCCTAAGGGCGATCGACTCGCCGGCAATCTCCAGCGTGTCACCGCTCACCCGCACGTTGTCGCGCACCAGCCGGTCCGATCGCACCGCGCCGACGGCGGCCTGCCAGATCGCCAGGGCATCGGTTCGAAGCAGGGTGCTCAATCAGTTTACGCCTTGTTAAAGGTCGAGAAGAGCGCGGAGTCGGTCGTCGACTTCCGCAGCGACCTGAGGGGACAGGATCCCTAACTTTCGAACAACGTTTCGGCCGTGAATTGTGGCGAGCTTGTGCAATCGAATCACTGATTACGTTTTCAACCTGGCCGACGCGTGTGTTGGGTTGGCCGGATCGATGAGTATGTCCGTCGGCAAAAGTACCGGTGGAATAACCGAAGAGATGTATGCCACCAACAACTCCGGGACTGTTCCAAGACCGCCCGTGAGAAGCAAGACGGGGCGCAATTTCGCTCCAACGGACCCGCCAAAGGGAAATAAGGCCAGGGAGATTTCGTCAGGTTGCATCCAGCGATTCCCCATCGTCGAGCGTGTAAATGTCCTCCCGCGAATCGCTCAGCTCTGCAGCCCATTCATGCGCAATGCCAGCACTCCACTCATCGTCACCCTCGACGACTACCGGCTCCGAAACGATTAGCACCTGAACCGGACCTGGTGGGATCGAGTCTGGAACTCGAACAACGAGTTCATGTCGATCATTAACGTGCCCTGATAGCCGATGCCCAGTCATCTCCGAACTCCATGCTGCCGTTGACTCTGCGAACTCACACCCCAATTCTACTCCCGGGTAAGCACCCACGAAACCATCACCTACTATCGCCTTACTGCCGCCTCCTGCGCCACCGAGGCGTGTGGTACGCTATAACATCGCTTTTTCGCATGCCGTGAACAGGGCTCGCACCCGCATGATCCGCTATCCGCTGACGATCTTTCTCAGTGCCTTCCTGCTGTTTCAGGTGCAACCGCTGGTAGGCAAGATGATTCTGCCCTGGTTCGGCGGCAGCCCCGCGGTCTGGACCGCCTGCATGCTGTTCTTTCAGATGCTGCTGCTGGGCGGCTATGCCTACGCCCATGCGGTGAGCACGCGGCTGCCGGCCAAGATGCTGACCGGCCTGCACGGCGGACTGCTACTCCTCTCGCTCGCGTTTCTGCCCATCGCGCCGGCGCTCTCCTGGAAGCCCGAAGGGAGCGAGATGCCGCTCTTGCGGATCGTGGGCTTGCTGACCTTCACAGTCGGTCTGCCGTACTTCTTGCTCTCGACCACCGGGCCGCTGCTGCAGGAAAGCTTCCGCCGCGAGACCGGCCGCACTCCCTATCGGCTCTATTCGCTTTCGAACGCGGGCTCGCTGCTCGCGCTGCTGAGCTATCCATTCGTGTTCGAGCCGCAGTTCACGCTGCGCATGCAGACCCTCGGCTGGTCCGCCGGCTATGCGGGTTTTGTGCTGCTGTGCCTGTGGTCGACGGCCGAATTTGTCCGGCTGTGGCGCGCCCAGCCCAGCACGGAAGCCGAGACAGCGCCGGCGGTCGCTTCACCGCGCCCGCCGCTGCGCAGGATCGTCTTGTGGCTCGCCCTGGCGGCGTGCGGTTCGGTGATGCTGCTGGCCACCACGAACCAGCTCTGCATGGAAGTCACCTCGGTGCCGTTTCTGTGGGTGTTACCACTGTCGTTGTACTTGCTGACGTTCATCATCTGCTTCGATCACGAGCGCTGGTATCCGCGCCGCGCGATGACCGTGCTGCTGGCCCTGGCGGTCCTGGCCGGCTGCTGGGGCTTGTTCGAAGGACACGAGCTCGAGGTTTGGGAACAACTCGTGTTGTTCTGCGGCGCCATGTTCATCTGTTGTATGGTCTGTCACGGCGAACTGGCCTACGCCAAACCCGCGCCCGAGCATGCCACGCTGTTTTACCTGATGGTCTCGGCCGGAGGCGCGCTGGGCGGTCTCTTCGTGGCGATCGTCGCCCCGCTTATTTTCTCGGGCTACTGGGAATACCCGCTCTCGCTGATTGCCACCATCGTGCTGGCTTTCATCGCCGGTCAAGAAAGCTCGACGGGCCGCATCGAACTGCCGCGTCCGATCTGGATCATCGGCGGGGCCGTCTTGGTCACTCTGTCGGCAGCCGTGGGGCTGGTCATCGCCCGTCAGCGTTTCGCCGAGCAATCGACGCTCGAATCGACGCGCAACTTCTACGGCGTCCTCCGCGTCAACCGAGACGGCAGCATGACCGACGACAACGGCGAGTTTCACGAGCTGATTCACGGCACGATCCAGCACGGCTTCCAGTATCTCGACGAGGACAAACGCAGCCTGGCCACCAGCTACTATGGACACGAAAGTGGTGTAGGCCTCGCCATCGATCGGCATCCTCGCCGCCGCGCCGAAGCTCCCGAGGACCGCACGCTGCGAGTCGGCGTTGTCGGACTCGGCACCGGCACGCTCGCCACCTACGGCTTGCCCGGCGATGTGATCCAATACTTCGAAATCAATCCCGAAGTGGTCCGACTCTCCGAGGAGTACTTTACCTATCGCAAAGATTCGCTCGCCAAAGTCGAGATCATCATGGGAGACGCCCGGTTGAATCTCGAGAAGCAGCGTGACGAAAACGATCCGCACAAGTTCGACGTCCTGGCAATCGACGCCTTCTCGAGCGATTCGATTCCAATGCACCTGCTCACCGAAGAGGCCGTGCGGCTGTATCTCGACCGCCTGAAGCCGGACGGCATCCTCTGCATCCACATCTCAAACCGCTTCCTCGATCTCGATGGTGTCTGCCTGGCCATCGCCCAGAAATTGGGCTGGCCCATTGTGCTCGTCGATTCGTCGGGCGAGTCGGAACTCGGCACCAACAAAGCGAGCTGGATGCTGATCACCAAGAACCAGGAGTTCCTCCAGGACGAGGCGATCAAAGCAGCCATCAACGCCGACTGGCCCGGCGCGCGACAGCCTGTGCTCTGGACCGACGACTACGGCAGCTTGTGGCAGGTGATGGCGGAGGAGTGACCCCTCAGCTGTGACGTGAATCTAGTGCGGGCGTTGCACCCGACGCGCGCTAGCGGGCCCTCAGTCGGTAAGTTCTTTAACTTTGGTTGTCTGCATCGCGCGTTGCAGCAGACTGACGGAGCTTTGCCAGAGGCGGCTGACAGCTTTCCGGCTTGCGGCGGAGTCGTGCTGCCGCATGAGACCACCGTCGTCGAGCACGACTTCGAGTTGGCCTTCCAGTGGCGGAGCTGCGGCCACTGCCAGAACATCGGCGGGCCAATCGAGTCCGCAACGGACTAGCTCACTTCGTATCGCTCTTAGATCCCACACATGGGCCGGCGATCGTTCGTTCACGCCTGAGGTGACCAGGTACCGCTGGTCGGGACTGAATGTCATGTTCGCATAAACATTCAGGTCGGGGTGGGTCATGCGCGCCCAATCTTTGCCAGTAAAAGGATCGACTAGGCGTAGAATCCCGTTAGCCTGGCCGACGGCGAGCACGCGACTGTCTGGCGAAAACGCAATCCCCAACCCGGTTGGCGTTGTGCCATGCGCGTGCAGTTCGCCAACGCGTTGCCAATCGCCGGTGCGCCAGAGCGTGACTCCGTCGGGCGTGGCTGCCAACAGACGGCCATCGGGACTGAACTGCACGACGCCGCAACGGCCGATTGCCAGCTCGGCCAGATGGCATGCCTTTAGTTAATGAGGGGTACGCCAATGACCTGCCGACATGAATTGCCGCTTAAATTGTTTCGCAAAGCGATGTGCGGGATTGTCGCAATCCTTTCCATTTGTGCGACGTCGGCTCGGGCCGCGATCGTGTTCCAGGACAATTTTAACCGCAGCGGCCCGCTGAATGGGAGCACGCCCTCGTTCACCGCCGGGAGCAATTGGACGGCTAATCCCGGATTCGCCACCGATGGAACCAAGGTGAACGCGGCGTTTGGGTTAGGAAATTTCACAACGTCGGCATACGTGCCCCTACCTGTGGCCATCACTAGCGGAAACATCTACACGCTGACAGCCACAATGCATCGCGGGCTTTCGACCGACGACACGGCGATCATGATTTTCGGTTTCTTCGATGCGGCGCCTTCCTGGAATGCGAGCGTCGCCGTGGACGAAGGTCACGCCATCGCCATTGCTCCGCGCAACAATAGGCCTTCGGTGAACACCATGCTCCATGGTTTTGTCAACGCGGCCGACATCGGTGTGGCGGATGGGACCAACGGAACCACGTTTGGCGTGCGGCTGTATGAAACGGCCCCCAACACCTGGTGGGCGGTCGCCGTCGAATTGGCTCCTACCAACCAATTGATCTTGGGCTAGTTTTCGCCGACGCCGATCTCGCTGGCCAACATCCATAGCATCGGGATGATCTCGGGATCGCTCTTGCCACCTTATATCGACGATTTTACGCTCGACGTGACCCCGGTGCCCGAACCCGCCACTTTGACCTTGCTGGCCTGCTCTCTACTGGCCTGCGGCGGACTGGCCTTGAAAAGGCGCAGGCGTCGGCCGAGGACAAGTACTGAAGCTGAGACCTAAGCCCGCACGCCCCTTGCGGGAACTGGACTTTGAGCCTAGCGCTGGGCCTGCTGCCAGCCGGGCAGCGTGCGATGCACGATTTGAATTGTCACGTCGTCGATCGCTGCTTGACCCAACCCGGCCAGCGCGAAGGTGAGCGTCAGTGGACCTTGCTGGGTGGCGGCGCGATAGAGGGTGAGCTGTCGCCAGCCCTTGGTCTGCGAGATCCGCATCGCCAGCGGCTCGCCGCTTTGCGAGTCGAAAATCACCAGCCCATCGGTACTGGCCGCAATGGGGGTATCGATCCGCACCCAGGCGTCGATCTGCACCAGGTCGCCGGCCTCGACGTCCACCGGTGCGCTGGTGATCCAGACCGGCGGCGTCTCGACCGCGCCGGGCACCTTTCCCGCGACCGCAGGCGCCGCTTGCAGCAAAAGCCCCGCCGCACCCGTATGCGCGCTCATCGGGCTCAAGTCGACGCTGGTGCGAATGCCTGTCTGCGGGTGCTGGTAGTGTTTCCAGCCGGCGGCGAGCATGGCAGGTAGATTCTCGCAGCCGCCTTCGGCCAGGCGATTGGGCGAGCGCTGCGCCGCGGCGAGTTGCTGTGCAAACAGCTCGCGCGCCGGCAACGTGCCGAACGAGACCATCAAGGGGTCGGACAGGTCTCCCACGTTGCTGGTGGCGTGATCCCAGGAAACGCGCTGTACTTGCCGGATGACTTCCATAGCATGCCGTGCCGCGGCGTACGACCGCGCCAGATCCGTCGCCGCCAGCGTCTCGGCCTGCCGCAGATCGTTCTCGACCGTGGCCTTCGTCTCCTGCGGAATTTTGCCGCTGGCCGCGGGGCTGATCCGCGCCAGCACGTCGTTCACCTGCGCGTGCTCGAGTGATGCCAACTCGCGCGCCAGGTGCACGGCCCGCCGTTCGACCTTGGCAATGGTCGCCCGCAACGTACGAACAATTAAGGGATCGTGTGTGAACACGACCAGCGAATCGCGAGCGTCGCCGTCGAGCACCACGGCCATCCCGCCGGCCACGCGCGTGCTGCGCAGGATTCGCAGCCCGGTCGGCGAAAGCTCGTAGGCGTCGTCTCCCTCGGGCACGCCCGGCACGGTGAAGGCGATCATTGCGCCGGCCTGCGTGCCCGTCACGAACTGCCCCCTCGGCGGCTGAAAAATCGGCAATAGCAGCCGGCTGTGGTCGGTCTCAAGCACCGCGCCAGTCGTGTTCGGATTGCTCGTGTTCGCGAGCGGAGCGAAGTTGCCGGCGGCGGGCCAGCGTTCGATCAGTCCCAGTTCGACATTCAACAGCTCGAGCGCCGCCGCCCGAGCGCGCGTGGCCATGTCGCCCGCGTCTAGTCTTGAATAGGATGTGAAGCACAGACCGCGCGACCGCGAGGCCAGCGCTGCATGCACGATCGCCCGCATCTGCGCGAGCTGCCAGTTGGGCGGCTGGACCGGCACTCCGGCCACCAGCCTCATCTGCTCGGCCAGCGCCGGCGAAGCCTGCGTGGGAATCGTCGCCCATAGCGGAGCTCCCGCCCGGGCAAGCTGCGACCGCTCGGCCAGCCAGCGCGTGTACTGATCGACGTTGAACGTGGTGCCCAGCACTTCGCGCTCATCGAGATACACCTTGAACGGCGGGCGGGTGTAATTCTGCAAATCGCTGGTCGGACCGCACACGATGGGCCGCGAGCGGCTGTCGGCCCGCGTCACGGCATCGGCCCAGGCATGCGCCACGTCAAACTCTCGGGCCGTAAGCCGGCTTCCCAGATCCCAGGCCAGCACCGGGTCGTACTCTCTGCCAATACTGCCGGAGCGCAATTGCTCGACCGTGGGCGGCGGGCTGATCAACCAAAGTTGCAGCCGTGCAGCATCGGCCAGGAGTTCCGCCGGCGGCGGCTGGCGCAGTCGCACGCAATTGAACCCCAACGACTGTAAGCGCTCGAGCGCTTCGCCGCGATGCTCAATCACCCGCGGAAAGAACGGCTGCCCGCCCACCATCAGCCGACTGCGATACTCGATCTCCGGCATCGAGCTCAGCGTTTCGGAAGTGGCCGGCAAGTAGTTGCGTTCCACGGCGCCAGCCGAGGCGGCGAGCGTCGGTTGGCGCGCAGTCCCGGCAGCCACGGCCTCGGGCTCAATCGCCCCGGTAATCTCCAGGTCGTCGAACCAGATGTTCGTCGCGCCGGCTCCGCCAAACACGTTCACCAGCACCAGGTCGATGTACGCCTCGCGCCCGTCCACCTGCGGACCGAACTGCGAACGTAGTACGCGCACCTGCCACTCGAGCGCACGCGGCAGGTTATCCACTCGCAACATCTGCCAACTGCCAGCCCGTTGATAACTGCTGCCACGCAGCAGCGTCGTCAGCGGCTGGCCCGTTTCCGGGTGCGGGCTCCGCGGCAACACCACTCGCACCGCAACTTGCAGCCCCGGGCGATCGGACCGCACCCACAAGCTTGCCGCCAACTCATTGATCACGCGCGCCGGGCGAACAGGGTAACTGTAGTAGATCGCGGTACCGCCGCCGCTGTTGATGCTCAGGTGCTCCGAGCGGCGCCCCGAGTGCGGACAGGTTTCCACGCGGCTGTGGGCGGTGACCTGGTGCCGCGCATCGCCGCCCGCCGCCTTCATGATCGTCTCGGGCGACTCGAAATCATCGCGCAGCACGCCCTGCGCAACCGCCGGAGCCGATAGCGCCGCCAGCGCCAAGCTCGTGGCGAGCCAGGCGAATAGTGGGGGGCAGCCAAGGCTGCGCAGCGAACTGCGGACAAAGTGGGACATGAATCTGAAATGCAACATCGGAGAAATCGGCGTGCACCGAACGTAAGTCGTGCTTGTATCAGCGTTTGCGTTTGGAGACCAGATCACCTGTTGCGATTTACCGACACGCCGCCGGCGGCGACTGCTGGCACAAATTACACCCAACCTGTTATATTCAAAGGTCTTAGGAATATTCGCCAGCGCCCGGCACGACTACTGGCATAGCGTCTGCTTTTCTGGGCCTGCACTGAACCGCTACTCCGGCCCCAACGACCCTACTGCCAGGAACAACGATGAACCCAGCCACGCATACCGTGAAATCGCCGAGCGACGAACTTCCGGCCGACATCCTCGACCTGGTCGCTGCGCTCGAAAAGCTGCCCGCCGAACACCTTGGCCGGATCGAACCGCTGCTGGCTCGCGTTCTGGAAAGCACCAAGCGTCGTCGCCGGATTCTCGGTCTCGTGCAGGACGCCCTCTCGCAACTGCGGCTCGACATGAAGTACTTGATGTTCGATCTCGAAGCCACACGGCGCGAACGCGACGAACTCCGCCGCGGACACGAGGAGCTCTAAGCGGCTGCGCTGCAATCGTTGCGGCTCTTGCCCCGGTGGAATAGCATGGGGTTGAGAGCACGAACATATCAGGGTTTTGCCGCGGCTGGCGGGCGCCGCGGCCTTTCGGAACGGGCTGGAATCTTGGGGCATCTTCGGGCAGACGGGGGGAGTGGCTCGCCATGGTCGAGCTGACTGCTGAACAGTACGCTCAGCGCGTCTTCGACCTGAACCTCGTTGACGAACGTCAACTCGCCGAGGTCTGGGGCGAGGTCGGTACGCGCCAAGTCACTGCCGAAGAGATGCAGCAGCTCCTCCTCCGCCGCGAACTGCTCACCAACTACCAGACCAAGCTCCTCGAACGCGGCGAAAACTCAGGCTACTTCTACGGCGACTACAAGGTGCTGTACCTCATCGGCACCGGCACGTTCGCCCGCGTATACCGCGCCTGCCATCGCACCACCGGCGAGATCGTTGCCGTCAAAGTCCTCCGCCGCAAGTTCTCGGACAATCCCGAGGAATCCGACCGCTTCGTGCGCGAAGGCCGGATGGGCGCCACGCTCAAGCACCCCAACATCGTCCCGATCATGGAAGTGCATTCCAAAGGCATGACGCACTTCCTGGTCATGAAATTCGTCGAGGGGCGCAACCTCCGCGAGTTCATCAAGATTCGCAAGAAGTTCGACCCGCTGCAGGCCGCCAAGCTCGTCGCCGATATCGCCGCCGGACTGGGCTATGCCTTCACCCGCGGCATCTGCCATCGCGATCTCAAAATGTCGAACGTCATCGTCAGCAGCACCGGCACCGCCATGCTGCTGGACTTCGGCCTCGCCGGCGCCGACAATAAAAACATCACCGACGATGCCATGCAGAACCCGCGCACGATCGACTACGCCGGGCTCGAACGGGCCACCGGCGTCCGCAAAGACGATCCCCGTAGCGACATCTACTTTCTGGGGTGCATCTTCTACCACATGATCACCGGTCAGCCCCCGCTGGCCGAAACCCGTGACAAGATTCAGCGCCTCAGCCGCACGCGCTTCACCGACATCGTGCCGCTTCTGCAACACGATCCGTCGCTCCCCAAGCCCATCGTCGCCGTCGTGAATCGGGCCATGGAATTGAAGCCCGAACAACGCTACCAGTCGCCAGCCGAGATGCTGGCCGAACTGAAAGGCGCGATCAACAAGCTGAACAATCCGGATGCCGCCGCCGGCGACGACGAAAAGGGCGTTGCCGCTGCCGCGCCCGCGCCGCCGCAGCGCACGCTGATGTTTATCGAGTCAAACGCCGCGCTGCAGGACATCCTCCGGGAGCGGCTCAAGAGCAACGGCTACCGCGTGCTGGTCACGGCCGATCCCGAACGGGCTCTGGCGCGATTTAACGGCGAGACCAAGGCCGCCGATTGCGTGATCTTCAGCACAGGCGAACTGGGCGAGTCGGCCCTGGCGGCCTTCAACCGCTTTGCCGAAGGCGAAGCCACGCGCGAAATCCCGGCCGTGCTGCTGCTGGGCGAAAATCAGCTCGACTGGAAGAGCCAGGCCAAACTGGCCGACCATCGGGCCGTGCTGGCCATGCCCATCAAGCTTCGCCAGATGCGCGAAGTCCTGGCCAAGCTCGTCCCCCTCGACGCCGCCACCAAAACCGCCTGACGAAAACGGTGCCAGATACCGTTTTCTGACCCGCGCCCGCGCGGATTCCAGTGTTGCTTGCCGCTCTCGCGCAAATTACGATTTTAGCGGCTAGTTACATCAAGGGGTGCGGTCTATGCCGATTCGGGTAACGTGCATGAATTGCAGCGCGGAGTTTACGACGCGCGATGAATTCGCCGGCAAGCGCGGCAAGTGCCCCAAGTGCCAGGCTCCGATTGTGGTTCCCGTGATTTCGCAGACCGCAGAGCTGTCCGAGCCGGCCTCGGCTGCGCCGGTCCAGCCCGTTGTGAGCGCTGGAGGAAATCGGGCGAGGCAACCTGTGGCGCCACGTGAGCAAGCGATACAGGCAAAGTCGGCCGCACACGCGCAGGAGTTCAAGCCGGCTGCTGGCGGGCCAAGAGCGGCTGTATCAAAAGCTGGTGCAGCATCGTCAACGCCAACAGCCGTGCCACTCAAGGCTCCGGCCAGGCGAACGCCGGCGAGCAACAGCGCGGCCAGCCGGCAGGAACTGGCCCGACAGCTACTCGGTGCGTTTCGCGGTGACATTCGCCGGGTGCGGGTGCCGCTCTTGTATCGAATGGGCATCCTGATCGCCGCCGCCGTGATGATCATCTTGCCGGCAGTTTACGTAGCTCTGATTGCGGCCGCCGGTTGGGGAGTTTACTACCTCGCGGCGAACCACACGGAGATTCTCGAAATGGGGACCGGCCGCGCGCGCCTCGTGGCGCTGGGACTCTATGTGGGACCGATCGTTGCCGGCGGAATCATGGTGCTGTTCATGCTCAAGCCGCTCTTTGCAAGGCCAGTGAACACACGCCGCACGCGATCGCTGACGCGGCAAGCCGAGCCCGTACTGTTTGGATTCGTGGACCGGATCTGCAAGGCCGTGGGCTCGCGCGAGCCGGTGCGTATCGAGGTCGATAACCAGATGAACGCCTCGGCGAGTTTTGACGCGGGCATGTTCAAGCTGGTGCGGAGGCGGCTGGTGCTGACGATCGGTGTGCCGCTGGTGGCAGCACTCAACACGAGCCAGTTCGCCGGCGTGCTCGCGCACGAGTTTGGGCACTTTACGCAGGGAGCCGGCCTGCGGATGACATATATCGTGCGCTCGATCAACGTCTGGTTCGTGCGCGTGGTGTACGAGCGCGATGCTTGGGACGAGTGGCTGGAAGAGACGGCCGGAGAGTTGGATTTTCGCATTGGCTGGATCCTGCAGCTTGCGCGCGTGGCGGTGTTTCTTTCCCGCCGCGTGCTGTGGCTCTTGATGATGGTTGGGCACATTGTGAGCGGCTTCCTGATGCGGCAGATGGAGTTTCACGCCGATGCTCACGAGGCGCGGCTGGTCGGTCCGCAGGTGTTCGAATCGACAACCCGGCAACTTACGCGGTTGGATCTGGCACATCAGGTGGCGCTATCCGACCTGGGGCAGTTCGTCGATGCCGGCAAGCTTCCGGACAATTTGCCGCGGTTGGTGCTGGCACGCTCACAGTCGATTCCGAGCAAGTTGGAGGAGACGCTCAACGAGCACGTGGAATCGGCAAAGACTGGCTGGTTCGATACGCACCCGGCCCCGCAAGCGCGGATTCGACGTGCGGCCCGCGAACGCGACGAACCGGTGTTTGGCGATGAGCGGCCGGCCAGCGAGATGTTCTCGGACTTTAAGGCGCTGTCACGAGGGGTGACGGCCGATCTGTATCGCGGCTACTTCGGGAGCCGGTTCCAGCCGAGCCTGATGTTTCCGACGGAGGAACTTCTGCAGGCCGCGAAGGCACCGCCGTCGCCACCCCCGCCGCCGCTGGAAATCGACATTTGAAGGCGAGCTGCCCGATAATGAAGGCTGAACCGGCAAGCGCACGCGGCTCACCGGTCCAGCCTCCGCTCCATTCACCTCGGGCAATCACGACTTGCGTCTACGGTACGCAATGGTTACCAGTGCCAGGCAGCCGAACGTGCCCAGCACAATCGTGCTCGGTTCAGGCACCAGCGAGAAGCTGATCCGGTATACTTCGAGGCCGGCGGTGAGTTGGCTGTCGAGCACGTAACCGGCCGCCGTTGTCAGGCCATCAAACGCGGTGACGCCGCTAAAGTCAAAGCTCACCACGCCATTCTGCTCGATCCGCGGGTCGTTGCTGCCGACGACCAGAAACGCCGCGTTCGCGGCCTCGGTAACCTCGGAACCGGCATCCCAGATGTCCCGACCCCGCTGCGTGATGCTACTGAGGTTCAGGTTGCCCATGTCGTCGAACAGCATGTAAGCCGTCGGCGAATCGTTGCCAATGAACACGTCGTTGCTCGGCACGACCATCGAAGCAAACGTGAAGTAGCGGTTGATCGCGGTGTCGACGTTGAATACCGCCGAAGCCGTCATGCCTGGCAAGAGTGGCCCGGGAGGATCGGGAAGCACGGTGCCGAGTGTGGCCGTGGGGTCGGCCGCGGCGAAGGCCGGGAACCAGGCTGAACCGGAGCCGCCTTCGGCGACGGAGATAATGGCGGGGCTGGCCGCGGCGCCGCTGTTGAATGCATCGTAGGTGCCGCCGTGAAAGCCAACGTGCAATGGCGCGAAGGTCACGCTGCTGGCGGGCGCCAGATTTTCCACCGTGACGCGCACTTGAGCCATGTCGGCCAGCGCCGTGGTATATGCTGCGTTCATCGACAAGACCGTCACGATCAGGCTTGCAATGCGTTTCATTGGATGTCTCTCCTCGGGTGAAGTGGTACAAGTAGCAGACCGCAGGCGAGCGCGCGCGACTAGCGCGGCGGTCGCGTTGGCCATCCGCCATCGCGGGTAAGGGTGATTCACGGACGCATACCGATAACGATGCGAAAAGCGATTCGCATCAGGAGCTGCATGAAATCAAGGCAGCCCGGCAGGTGTGCATTAGCAAAGTTCCGTGTGCTGAGGACGCTGGCGCACCGCGAAAGACCTCGCGAGATGCGGCGTCCCAACTTTTCCCAGGTTGTCCGCATAGCGGGCGGAGGAATTCACTACGCTCCGACTGCGTATGACCCGTTAGTCGCAGATTCACGCTTAGCGTTACAAACACGCGAAAAATTCTTCCGCCGTTGACTCGCTCCGCGCAAGCGGTGAGGATTGCCATTGGTCGCGCACAAGAGTTTCTGGCGGAGATGAGCATGGCGTCAGGGGGGCAATCGGCGAATGATGTCCGGCCCACGGATGCGAGCGCTGCGAGTCAGTGGCTCAGCGAACACGGTGACACGCTGTTTCGGTATGCTCGCGCGCGCGTGGCGGGTCGCGAGCTGGCCGAGGATCTGGTGCAGGAAACGTTTCTGGCAGCGGTCGCAGCGAGCGCTCCCTATCGGGGAGAATCGACCGTGAGGACCTGGCTGATTTCGATTCTGCGGCGCAAGATCGTCGATCATTACCGCCGTGCACCGCGGACGACTGCAGCCGAGCAGTTGCCTGTTGAGTTTGGGGGAAGCCCGGCGAATTTGTTTACGCCGGAAGGACGGTGGCGTGAGATTCCATCCGAATGGCCAGCGCCGGATGGACAGCTGGAGAAGCAGGAGTTTTGGGCGGCGCTGCATGGTTGCCTGGAGAAAATGCCCGCTTCGCTGGCGCATGCGTTTCGACTGCGGGAGTTGATGGGGCTCGAGATGCTCGAAATGTGCACGTCGCAAGGGCTGAGCGCCGCCAACGTGCGCGTGCGTTTGCATCGCGCGCGGCTCATGCTGCGCGAGTGTCTGGAGCGGAATTGGTTCGGCGAAGCGATCAACAAGCCGTCGAGGTCGCCATGAGTCGCGTGCGGCGAGTCTTGCGAATCCTGTCGATGCGCTGCGACGAGTCGATCGAGCTGTTCTCACAGTCCGAAGACGAATCGTTGCCGATGATCGATTGGCTGGCGCTCAAGAGCCATCTGCTGTTTTGCAAGCCGTGCCGGCGGATGGCCGGCCAGTTGCGTTTCCTGCGCCAGGCGCTGAGCAAGGCGGTTACCCGGGCAGAGCAATCCGGCGAGCGGCTCTCGGCCGAGGCGCGAGCGCGGATTGAGCGCGCCTGGCGACAAACTCCAGAACCATGATTGATCGCTGTTAGAAGTCTGTGGATGCTTTCGAAATTCAACTTGAAGTGACCGGTACTTTCAGGAGCCAGACGATGAACCTCAAACAATTGACGATATGTGCCGCCCTCCTGCTTGCTTGGACGGGGATGACTGTCGGCGCGACCAATGCTTTCGCCGCCGAAGCAAAGTCCATCCCGCAAGTTGGCGACACGGCGCCGGATTTCACGCTGAACAATCTCACCGGAGAGCCGGTTTCGCTGGCCGAGCTGCGCAAGCAATCGCCGGTCGTGCTGGTCGTGCTCCGCGGTTACCCGGGCTACCAATGCCCGATCTGTTCGATCCAGATGGCCGGACTGGTGGCGAAGGCCAAGGACCTGAGCGCTGCGGGCGCCAAGGTTGTGATGGTGTACCCAGGGCCAGCGGACGACCTCGCCAAGCGCGCGGAGGAGTTCACGAAGTCGAAAGCGCTTCCCCCGGGCTTTCACTTCGTGATCGACCCGGACTACCAGTTCACTGAGTCTTACGGCCTGCGATGGAACGCTCCGAAAGAGACGGCCTATCCCTCGACGTTCGTGATCGCCCCGGAGGGCACGGTCAAGTTTGCTCAAGTGAGCAAGACGCACGCCGGCCGCGCCGCGGTCAAGGACGTTCTGGCGGCACTGAACAGTAACTAGTCCCGCCGGCATATTTAACGGGACCGGCCATCGGCCTCTGGCTACGCTGAGGATCACCGCCAAGCGGTGTTCGCGCGACCGCGCAAAGACGGCGCGCGGCGTGTGATTGGCCCCGTTGACCACCGGCGGGGCCGATCTTAAAGTGATTGACTGGACCGACCTTGTGCACGCAGGGCTTCCTTCTGAAGCCACGTGACCAGGGCCCTGTCCAGATCGGAACAGTGTCCGACCGGAACTGGCGCTCCAACTGCTGCCCGCTGCTTTTCTCCATGCTCGCCAAGCGTGTGATTCCCTGTCTCGACGTGCACCACGGCCGGGTTGTGAAGGGGACGAACTTCGTCAACCTTCGCGACGCGGGCGATCCGGTGGATGTTGCCGCGCGCTATGAGCAGGAGGGGGCCGACGAATTGGTGTTCCTCGACATCACGGCCAGCCACGAAGAGCGGGAGATTATGCTCGATGTGCTCCGCCGCACGGCCGAGGTGGTGTTCATGCCGCTGTGTGTCGGCGGCGGCATCCGCACGCTCGAAGACATCCGCGACTTGCTCTTGGCCGGCACCGACAAAGTCTCGATCAATTCCGCGGCTCCGGCGAACCCCGAGTTCGTGCGGCAGGCGGCCCAGCGGTTTGGCAGTCAGTGCATCGTCGTGAACATCGACCCGAAGCGGGTGCAGAAGGACGGCCGCGAGGTCTGGGAGGTGCACACCCACGGCGGTCGCAAGCCGACGGGGCGCGAGGCGGTCGAGTGGGCCAAGGAAGTGGAGAGCCTGGGCGCCGGCGAGATCGTGCTCACCAGCATGGACGCCGATGGGACCAAGAACGGATACGACCTGGAGATCACCCGAGCGGTGGCCGACGCGGTGTCGATTCCGGTGGTGGCCAGCGGCGGGGCAGGCAGGCCGGAGCACCTGGCCGACGCGATCCAACTCGGTCATGCCGAGGCAGCCCTGGCAGCCAGCATTTTTCACTACGGAGAATACACGATCGGCGAAACCAAGCGGATTATGCGGGAGCGGGGCATTCCGGTCCGGGAACACCGGTAGGTTTCGCGTTCAGAACAAGGATCACCCGGGGGTCACTGCCCGGTGGACCGAGATATTGGTGAGGGGGCGGACCTGCTCTGGGGCCAAACGGCCACGGATCAGGTACAATAAGGGATTGGAACAGACCGGAGAGGAGTACTAGAGACTTGGCTACCACTGTTGACCCGAATCGTCAAAAGAAGCCCGCCGTGCGCCATCGCGAGCTGGAAGTCGACAAGTTGTTCTCGGCTTTGGTAAAGCTGGAGGGGAGCGACTTGCATTTGAAAGTCGATGTCCCGCCGCACGTGCGCGTGAAGGGCAGCTTGCGCCCCCTCAACCGCGGCCCGATCGACGACGAGGAGATGGAGCGGCTGCTGATGCCGATGCTCGACGAGCGGCAGAAGCAGATTTTCGCGGAGACCGGCGGCGCGGACTTCGCGCACGGAATCCAGGTTGACGGCGTTCGCTGGCGGTTCCGCGTGAACATGCTCAAGCAGATGGGACACATGGGCCTGGTGGCTCGCCGGGTGAGCAACTGGATTCCTGACTTCGAGGGGTTGAATTTGCCTCCGGGGATGGTTGATCTGTGCAAGTTCGACCAGGGGATGGTGCTCCTGGCGGGCGTGACCGGTTCGGGCAAGACGACCACGATCGCCTCGATGCTCAACTGGATCAATGCCAACTATCGCAAGCACATCCTGACGCTCGAAGACCCGATCGAATTCATCTATACCGAAGACAAGTGCCTGATCAACCAGCGCGAGATCGGGCTGGACGTGAAGGACTTTGAAATCGGCATGAAGCACGCGGTGCGCGAAGATCCCGACGTGATGCTGGTGGGCGAAATGCGCGATCGCGAGACGTTCATGACGGCCATTCACGCGGCCGAAACGGGCCACTTGGTGTTCGGAACGATTCACGCCTCGAGCGCTTCGACGACGATCGGTCGTATTCTGGACTTGTTCCCGGCCGAGATGCATCCCGCTCTGCGCAGCGCCATTGCCATGAACATGAAAGGCATCGTAGCCCAGAAGCTGTTGCCGTCGATCAAGCCGGGCGTGGGCCGCGTGCCGACGGTCGAGATCATGAATTTTACGCCGACGGTACGCAAACTGATTCTGGAAGAGAAGGACGACAAGCTGCCCGACGCGATTCGGATGTCGAAGCAGGACGGCATGCAGGACTTTACGATGAGCCTCACGGACCTCGTGCAGCGCGATCTCGTGGACCGCACGGTGGCTCTGGAAGTGGCTCCCAACGTGGAAGCCTTGAAGATGGCCCTCAAGGGCATTGCCGTTTCGACCCCCGGAATTCTGTAATGCTGCGAGCGCTGTTGGTCTTGGCGGGTACGGTGGTCGCCTGGAGCACTGCTGCGCAAACCGTGCTGGCGGCCGATGCGTCGCTCTGGCCGGAGACGACATTTTCCCGCGGGACGGGCTTCTACCTCGACCCGTGGAAGATTCTGTCGGTGTGGATTCTGTTTCTGTGCTGGGTCCGCTCGACGGACTGGATCAGCACGGACAGCCAGATCATGAAGCTGCGCTGGGCGGTGTGGAATCCCGTGGCGTACTTTACGTTCTTCGTGGCGCTGATGTTGTTTTTTTTGATCCCGAACTTCTTCATCGGGTTCTTCTTGCTGCTGGTTGCCTACATCGCGCCGCTGACGACCTACGTCATCCAGCGGAATAAGGCGGTGAAGAGTTCGTTCGACAAGGTGTTCACGGGGCGACATTTCAAGCGCGTGCTGGCGCGAAATCTGGGCGGGATCGGCATCAAGATGGCCGAGGAAGTTGATCCCCGCGAACTCGGCCCGCAGATCGAGTACACGGCCCAAGGCGGGGCCACGGACCGCGACAACCAGGTGAACCTGCTCACGATTCGGCAGAGCCCGGCGTACATGCCCTCGCGCGAACTGCTGCACGATGCGCTGCAGCAGCGGGCGACGCACGTGATGCTCGACTTCACGCCGCAAGCGGTCGGCGTGCGTTATCAGATCGACGGCGTCTGGCACGATCGCTCGGCGTTGGAACGCGCGGCCGGCGACCCGATTCTCGAGATCTTCAAGACGCTGGCGGCACTCAAAGCTCAGGACCGGCGCTCGCGGCAGAGTGGCAACTTTGAGATCGCCGCCGACAAGGTCAAGTACGGCGTGAAGATCAGCAGCCAGGGAACGCAAACCGGAGAGCGGGCCCTGCTGCAGTTCGAGCCCGTCAAGCGGCTCAAGCTCGAGATGGCCGATCTCGGCATGCGCGACAAGATGCGCGAGCAACTGGACGAGTTGCTGGACAAGCCGGGGCTGATCATCTTTTCCTCGATGCCGGGCGGCGGACTAACCACCACCATCGACCAGGTCCTCTCGCACGTCGACCGGTTTACGCGCAATTTTGTCGAGATCGTGGACGGCGACAAGCCGCAGCATGACATCGAGAACGTGCATCTGACCAGGTACTCGGGCTCGGCCGGGCAAACGCCGGCGAGCGTGCTGCCGAAGCTGTTGCGTGAGTATCCCGACGTGGTGATCGTCCGCGACGTGGCAGACCTGGAGACGCTGACGATTCTTTGCGAGCAGCCGGCCGAAAGTCGGCTGGTCATCACCAGCGCCCGGGCCAAAGAGGCGGTTGAAGCGCTGCTGCGGATCATGATGCTGAAGATTCCGCCCGCCGATTTCGCTCCGGCCGTCACGGCGGTGCTCAACGTGCGGCTGGTGCGCAAGCTGTGCGAGAAGTGCAAGGAGGCCTATCCGCCGCCCGCCGAGGTGCTCAAGCAACTCGGCATACCGGCCGGTCGCCTGGAAGCGATCTATCGCACCCCGACGCAGCCGATCAATCCGAAAAAGCCCGACGAGGTTTGCGATCAGTGCAACGGCGTGGGGTATCTCGGCCGCACGGGGATTTTCGAGCTCTTGAAAGTGGATGACAACATTCGCAAAGTGCTGACCACGGCGCCGAAGCTGGAGAATCTGCGTCTGGTGGCCCGCAAGCTCAAGCATCGCGGGTTGCAGGAAGAAGGTCTGCTGTTGGTGGCCAAGGGCGTGACCAGCATTCAGGAGTTGCTCCGGGTGCTTAAGCAATAGAGAGAAACGATATGCTGCTGGGCGCGTTCTTCGTCATTGTGTTTTTCGCCGTGTTCGCCGCGGTCATGCTGGGCGGCATGTGGAGCAACACGATTACGCTGATCAACTTCATTCTCGCCGGGCTGATCGCCACGAACTATTTCGAGCCGTTCGCAGACTACCTGGACAAGAACGCACCGTCGTTTACCTACGCTTGGGATTTCATCGCGATCTGGATCCTGTTCGCGCTGACCATGATCATCTTGCGCGCGGCGACGGATTATCTCTCCCAGGTGAAGGTGCGGTTTTTCATGCCGGTCGAGAAGGTCGGCGGCATCGTGATGGCCATTTGGGTGAGTTGGCTGGCCGTGTGCTTCACCGCCGCCACGATGCACACCGCCCCGTTGGCCCGGCACTTTCTCGGCGGCGACTTCCAGCCGGCGCCGGATTCGAAGATGTTCTTCGGCCTGGCTCCGGACCGGATGTGGCTGGCTTGGATGTACAAGGAATCGAGCGGCGCGCTCTCGCGGTTTGGCGGGGCGCGGGCGTTCGATGGCAGGGGCGATTTCATCGTCAAGTATTCGAATCGCCGCGGCGAGTTCGAAGATCAGGTGACGTTCATGAAGGCTGGCAGCAAGGCCGGCGCCAACCCGGGCCGTCCCGACGGTTAGTGCCCGCGCCGCCCAGACGGAAACGGCCGGCGTCGATTGCTGGTGACTCTTTTGTGCATTTCTGCCAAGATGGTCCGCGCGCCAGCGAACTACCCGCTGGCGCGGCCAATCGCGCGCCCGGCATCCCTGTGGCCCCGACAGGTGAAAGTCATGATCGAATTCCGCTGCCAGCAGTGTGGCGCCACGCTTCGCGTTCCCCCCGGAACTGAAGGCAAGCAGGCGAAGTGCCCGCAGTGCAGCGCGCTGATGACGATTCCGACGCCGGCGGCTCGTCCGGCCGATCCGTTTCGTCCTGCACTGCCAGCCGATCCGACGGACTTCTCGGCGCCGCCACCGCGCGAGGGCGCGTTTAAAGAGACGACCGCCTACCCTGACACGGGGGCTGATCCGAACAATCCGTTTCAATCGCCGCAATATGCGGGCGCCTACCCGAGCCACGGCCCCGGCAGGCGTGGCTTTTATCCCAGCCCGATCCTGTTCGGCGAAGTCTTTGAGCGGACCTGGCAGGTCTACAAAGCGAACCTGGGCTTGTTGCTGGGGGGCGGCTTTCTGATCTTTGTGCTGATGGGCATCATCACCCAGGTGGTGAACGTGCTATTTGGCGTGAACGCCGACCAGTTTCAAGTTGGCTTCCAAGTGCAAGTTGATAACGCGTCGAGCATGTTGCGACAGGTCGCGGCAGGGCTGGTGATCCAGGTCATCAATGCGTTCTTTTTCCTGGGCTGGATCACGATGACCCTCAAGATGGCCCGCGGCGAGAACGCCTCGCTGGGCGATCTGTTCAGCGTGGTGCCGATCTATCCGCAAGGCGCAGCCATCCACGTGCTCTTCGCCCTTGGAGCGACCATCGGATTCATGCTCTGTTTCTTTCCCGGGCTATGGTTTGCGCTGGCCTTTGGACTGACTTTGTACATGTTTGTCGATCAACGGACTGGGACTGTGGAATCGTTCCAGTACTCGTACCGAGCCATGCGCGGCAATATGCTCACCTTGCTCGGCCTGGAACTCGTCATGCTGGGGCTCATCGTCGCAGGTGTGATTGCCTGCTGCGTTGGGCTCTTCTTGACCTTGCCATTCTGCGGTTTGTTGATGACGATCGCCTATCTGGCCGCCACCGGTCAGCTTCCCAGCCAAGGTGAGCCGTCGGCGCCCGACACCACACCGTAATTTCAGCTGGGCGCACAGCATTTCCCGTGCGGGCGCGGGCGAAGTTGGCGTTACGCGAGCGAGCGAGCTATTCTGGGCAGTCGGTAGTTGCTCCCCACACGGTGGGAACGAAGCCGCCCCCCCGGGAACTCCGATCGTGACGATGTCGTTTCGCTGCCCGCAGTGCCAGTCGCCATGCACGGCGCCGCCGGAGATGGCCGGACGCCAGGCGAAGTGCCTGAAATGCGCGCAGGTGATCGTGATCCCGCATCCGGAGCGCGACCGCTGGCCACCAGGGATGGAACCGCCGGGAGCGAGGCAGCCGGCCTCCCCTGCTGCGCAAGCGTTGCCGCCGAAGAAATCTCAAGCTGCCCAGCCGCCAACCGCACGACCGGCGACCGCGAACCCAGCGGGCGCGCAGCCCAGTTCGCACGTGCCGCGTGCACAGCCGGTGGTCAAACCGGTGGCGCCCGTTCAGCCCTTGATCACTGCGCAGCCGCAGGCAGCTCCGGCGATTCCAGTGGCGAAGGCGGTGCCGGTCGTGCCCGCGGCATCCCCAGCCAAGAGGCCCGCATTGAAGCCGGCGACTCCTCCCGTTGCCGAAACAATTTCGGAGGACCTGGACGATCTGCGCGAGTTTGCATTGGCCGCGCCCGCGCTACCGGCGTCGACAACTTTGGAGTCGAATCCTTATCGCGCGCCGCAAAACTCCGGAACAGCTTCGGCAGGCGCTGGCCCCGGTGAGATTCGGCGAATCGCTTACAGTGAAACTCTGGACGCGGTTTGGCAGATATTCAAGTCGCAGGCGGGTCGATTGATTGGCGCCACGGTGCTTAGCTTGCTGGGAATCGTCGCGGTCTTGGCGGTGCACCGGGTGTTCCTAGCGGGTATCGGCCTGTTGATGCAAGCACTCGAGATCCGTTCCTTGCCAATCGGCTTTGCATTCGTGATGTTCGCTCTATTCGGCTTGGTAGCCGGAGTGATGTTCGTCTTCCTCGGCTATCTGCGCTACGTGTTTTTGATTGCCCGCGGTAAACCTGCAGAGCTTTCAGCCTTCTTCAGCGTGGGGCCGCTGCTATTGCCGGGAGTGCTGGTGTGTTTGTGTTCGGTCGTCGCGGTTCTGGCAGGCAGCCTGCTCATCGTTGGCGGCCTGATCGCGGGAATCCTGCTCGTGCTGGCCCCAGTCGTGCTAGTCGACAAGGGGTCTAGCGCGTTCAACGCGCTCGCGCTTTCCGCACGAGTGATGTCGAAGAATTTTCTTCCCGGCTTTCTGCTCCTGATGACGATCGGATTTCCCGGGAATCTCTTGATCGCGCTGACGTGCGGTCTGGGAGTGCTCATCGTGGCACCGCTGGAGGTGCTGCTCTGGTCCGTTATCTACCTGCGTGCCACCGGTCGTCGGACGGCCATCGATTGAAGCCGATTGGCGCACTCGGAAATCGCGCAAAAAGACAGCTTATCGCTTGGGCGCAATCGTGCCCGTCTCGGGACTGCTGGCCGTGGCGTAGAGCTTCTTGGGAATCCGCCCGGCAAGGTACGCCATGCGGCCCGCTTCGATGCCGGCTTTCATCGCCCGGGCCATGAGCAGCGGATCCTGGGCGTGGGCGATGCCGGTGTTCAGCAGCACGCCGTCGACGCCCAGCTCCATGGCCTGCGTGACGTCGCTGGCGGTGCCGACCCCGGCATCGACGATCACGGGATAGTCGGGATCGCCGTCCTTGAGATACTCGAGACAGATACGAATGGCGTTCGGGTTGAGGATCCCCTGCCCCGATCCGATCGGGCTGCCGGCTGGCATCACGCTTACGGCGCCGGCCTGCTTGAGCCGCCTGGCAATGATCGGGTCGTCGCTCGAGTAGCACAGCACCTGAAAGCCGTCGGCCACGAGTTTCTCGGTCGCTTCGAGCGTGGCGACTGGATCGGGGAGCAGTGTTTTGGTATCGCCCAGCACTTCGAGCTTCACCCAGTCAGCGCCGGGATTCTCCAGTCCGAGCAGAATCTCGCGCCCCAGACGCGCCACCCGCACGGCGTCATCGGCCGAAAAGCAGCCGGCCGTGTTTGGCAAAAGTGTGTAGCGCTTGGTGTCGATGAAGTCGAGAATGTTTTGTCCCTTGCTGTCGATCAAGCGTTCGCGGCGCACGGCGACCGTGATGCAGTCGGTGCCCGAGGCGTCGAGCGACTCGGCCATGAGATCGTAGCTGGAGTATTTTCCCGTGCCCACGATGAGCCGGCTGGAGAGCGTGTGGGAGCCGATGGTGAGAGATTCGGTAGCGATGGCCATGTTCAGTCAGAAGGGGTTAGAGGTTGGGAGATAGGGATTAGAACGACGTGGGGATGTCGAGGTTTCCATCTAACCCCTCATCCTCAAGCCCTATCCCCTATTCCATCACCCGCCGCCCACCAGCGTCACGACTTCCAACTGATCGCCTGCCGAGAGCAGGTGCTCCGCATGGCGGGCCCGGGGGATGAGCTCTAAGTTTACCTCGACGGCCACGTGCCGGGCAGTCATTTCCAGCTCTTGTAGCAGGCTGGCGACGGTGCTCCCGGCGGCGACGGCGCGCGGCTGCCCGTTGACGACGATCTGGAGACGCTCGGGCTCAGGCATCGCGGTGAGTCTGGTTCAACGGAGAATTCGGCTTACGGCTGCTGATCGCGCACCGGAATGGTGCGGAACTGCCACCGATCCAAAAGCAGCAGATTCTGCCGCAAGGGGATCGGCGAGGTGTAACGACCCGTTACCCAGGGTACGCCATAAGCCACGACCTGACCACTGGTCGCTTCGGCCACATAGAGCACGGTTCGCCCGAGTTGTCCCGCCGCGGGGACCTGGCGGAGTGCCGTGTAGCCGGTCACGATGCGGTAGCTCGGATTCTTCGAGCCTCCGACGGTGATGTCGCGCGAGACGTTGTGCTCCCACCAGGTGTTGAAGCGGCGTGACTGGACGTTCATCGAGGCCCCCTTGAGCTCGCCGGTGACCGAATCGAGCACGAAGATCGCCTCGACGTTGTCGTCCAGCGGGCCGGTGGCGATCGCGAAATTGTCCTGGCCATGCGTGGCCACGGCGTGCACCGGAATCTGTGGCCAGACACCGGCCACGTTCAGGCCGATCACCAGGCCCACGATCAGTCCGCCCGCCAGCCACAACGATCGCGTGCTTGTCATCGTAAATCCTTTCCTGCTTCTCCGCAGCGGACGCGCCGCTGGCTGCCTCGCCCCAAGAATGGGCCGGGGATGTTACCTGCAAGCGGCGGCCGACGCCAGGGGAAGTTCGGCTGGCTAGCAAGAGGGCGACAGCACTCCGGCGGTGTGCTAAAAAAGGAGGCTCCCAACCCGAACAACCAACACGAAATCGATCCTGTGGAGTGCTGTGAGCTATGTCCACCAACGGCGCGCTGAATCGAAAATTGCGGATGGCCCTCGTCGGCGGCGGCCAGGGTTCTTTCATCGGACGCGTGCATGCCACCGCCGCGGTGCTCGACAACCGCGCGGCGCTGGTGGCTGGCGCCCTCTCGTCAAATCCCGAGCGGGCCAAGGCCTCGGCCCCCGATTACGACATTCCGCAGGATCGCGCTTACGGCTCGGTTCGCGAGCTGATCGACAGCGAGCTGAAGCTGCCGGCCGACCAGCGGATCGACTTCGTGAGCGTCGCCACGCCGAATCACACGCACTTCGAAATCGCCAAGGCCGCGGTCGAAGCCGGCTTTAACGTGATCTGCGACAAGCCGATGACGTTCGACCTGGCGCAGGCCGAAGAGCTCGCCAAAGTGGTCGACAGGAGCGGCGCGGTCTTCGCCGTCAGCCACAACTACACTGGCTATCCGCTCGTGCGACAAGCCCGCCAGATGATCCTCTCGGGCGAGTTGGGCGAGATCAACGCGGTGCGCTCGAACTATATGCAAGGTTGGCTTCGCACGCGGATCGAATCGGACGATCAGAAGCAGGCCGCCTGGCGCACCGATCCCACCAAGAGCGGCGCGGCAGGCTGCTTCGGCGACATCGGCACGCACGCCTATAACCTGGGCCGCTACATGACGGGACTGCTCCCCGAGTCGATTAGCTGTCACTTGCAGATTTTTGAGAAAGGCCGCAAGCTCGACGACTATGGCACCGCGCTCATCCGCTACGAGAACGGCGCGTTCGGCACGGTGACTGCCTCGCAGGTGAGCCACGGGCGCGAGAACGATCTGTCGATTGAAATCGACGGCACGAAGGGTTCGCTCTTCTGGCGGCAGGAGGAACCGAACAAGCTGCTGTTCCGCCGCAACGGCCATCCGCACGCGATCTACACTCGCGATCCAAACGCACCGTATATGAACGACGCGGGCAAAGCGGCTTGCCGGCTGCCGAGCGGTCACCCCGAGGCGTTCTTTGAAGCGTTTGCGAACGTCTATCGCGCGGCGTATGACGCGATGGCCGCCCGGGCCACCGGCGGCAAGTTCGAGACCACCGACACGGTCTATCCGAATGTGAACGACGGGGTCGAGGGGATGTACTTCATCCAGCAGAGCGTGGCCAGCAGCGCCGGCGGCGGCGCTTGGTTGCCGCTGAAGCATCCGCGAGCGAGAAGGTAACAGGCCAGCGCGTGGCTGGCTGATTAGTGCGGAGTCAATCTTAAGCGCCGGCAGGGACGCTTTCCGCGGCCTGGGGCAGTGAAGATGACGATAAAAGTGATGACATCGAGGCGCACCTGCCGCTGGTCAGTGCCAGCCCGCTGCTGGAAGAGCCGGACTAGCGGTAGTCAAAGTGAGCATCGGCGAGCGGCGCGTTGGCTCTGGCCTAGGACAAACTGAGAAGCGCATCGAGCAAGAGATCGTCGTCGGCCACGGCAGTTTCGTCGAGCGACTCGCCCTCTGTGAGTTCCAGCAGCGCTTCGTCGGCGAATTGTGCCGCGGCTTCTCGCGCGGTGGCAATCGCTCGCAGCGGCCCGGTCGCCGGTACCCCGTCAATCAATTCGCTCGCGTGCGAGCTCGCAGCGGCGCTCGAACCGACGTTTCTGTTGAGTGTTCCAGCGAGCGCACTCACCACGGCAGAGCCCAGTGGATCGGCCGCTGGTGTGACCGCGAGCGCAGCCGGGCTGGCCGGCGGATCGATGAGCTGCGGCAGCTCGAGCATCAGGAGGATGCCGGAGTTGAAGCGGGCGAGCAGTTCGTCACCGGCGGAGACCACCCCGTCGCGATTGATGTCGAACCGATTGCCACTGGCGGCGACGGTGCCGCCGGCAGCGCGGATTTGCAGAGCGTCGGCGGCGCTGGTCACGGCCGCGGCCGCCGAGTTGCGCGTGAACGTATCACCGACCCGGCTGCCGAAGTAGAACACGCTGGACTCGTCGAGAGCGGTGTTCGCGTGGAAGCCGCCGCGGGCATCGTTGCCGCGCACCGTGACTTCCAGCCAGGTGTTCTTGATCGCGTCGTCGGCAAACACGATCTCCACGCGATCGTGGCCCGCAATGCCAGCCCCGGCGCGGACGGTGATGCTGATTGGCACGGGCGCGTCGCTCCAACCCGCGGGATCAGTGCTCGTTCCCATGTGGAAAGTGAAGTCGTCGGCCGTGATCTCGCCGTGGCCGGATGTAAGGTCGATGAACAGACCGTTGATCCCCTTGGAATAACTCGACACGTTCTCGCCGGTCGTCCGGCCATTGCCGCGAATGTACGGCAGTTTGTCGACGGCCAGCGCGGCATCGTCCGCATCGCCGCTCGCGCCGGCCACCTCGTCGAACGCCGAGTTGTTATAGAACAGCCGGGCGGCGACCGGCGGAGCCAGAATCCAGGGCTCGCTGCCGTGGACGCCGTCATCGCCGGCGAAGTACAGGAGGCCGTTGGCATTGGCCATATATCGAACGAACGCGGGTCCGTCTGAGATCTCGATGGGCGCGACAAGGAATGTGCCGTCCTCGCTGCCATCGCTGGTCCATAGCTGATCACTGTTTCCGCCGGCCCTGAAATACACACGGCCGTCAAGTTCTGTTATCGCCTCCGGAGCGAGACCATGGGTGTTTTCGATAGGGTGGGTTCCGAGCGCCGTTCCATCAGTGATCCACAAATGCCCGCTATGATAGGAACTAAAAAACAACCGGTCCCCGACCGCTGTCAGGTTCGTCGGATCGCTTCCACTACTGCCGGGCATGAGATCCGCCACTTGCCGCGTTCCCTCGGGCGTTCCATCGCTGGTCCAAAGCTCCGTTCCGAAGGCTGGATCATGACCGCCGAAGTACAAGCGACCATCGACGACATTCCACTCAGTGCGGTGTGAAATGTCAGCACTCGCCAGGAACTGAGTGCCGGCAGGCGTTCCGTCCGTGCGCCAGAGGTCTCCGAACAACGTTTCGAAGTAGAGCAGATCCCCAGCGGCCTGCAGGTTGAAGATCTGTTGTACTTCAGGCGACTCGTTCAATTCTGCCAGTTTCGTATGCGTCTGGCTGACGGGCTCATACTTCCACAGTTCATAGACATACCAGTAGGATTCGTTGGCACGTGCGCCGATGTAATACACGTCCTTGCCGACGGCGGTAAAGTGTCCCCAAATGCGATTGTCGAAGAAATACGACGGAGCCAATGGCTGCGCGCCCTCAACGGCGTGAGTACCTTCGACTGTGCCATCGCTGGTCGACAAGAAAGCGCCGTTCGACGCGAAGTATAGCGTGCCATTCGCATTTATCAGCGTGACATTCAGTCCGACACTGGAAGTCGTTACCGCGAACGTCCCCTCGGCCGTGCCGTCACTACGCCATAGTCGTTGTCCCCCCTCACTGTTTGCGACAAAGAACAGCAGCCCATTGACGTTTGTGAGGTAGCGGGGCGACGAGCTAGAGATGCCCGGTTTGATATCTTTGACCAACACCGTTCCAGCCTCGGTACCGTCGGTTTTCCAGAGCTCACCTCCGTGTGCAAGGGAATGGGCGGAGAAGAACGTTGTCGCGCCGACGGCGGTGAAAAATGCAGGACCCGAAGCTCTGAGAGGTTGCTGATTGATGTCGAGAATTCGCTGCGTCCCCGCGTCGGTACCGTCACTGATCCACAACTCGCGACCACTTTCGGAGTCCTCGGCGCTGAAATACAGGGCTCCGCCGACATTTCGCAGGTTCGAAACGTCCGCGCCATCCGACCCCGGGCGAATATCCTTGACCCGCATCGTGCCGGCCAAAGTGCCGTCGCTCTTCCAGACTTCGGTGCCTCCTAGCTCAGCACTCCATGTGTTCGATGTGATCTGGAAATAGAGCGTGCCGTTAACGCTAACCATGTTGTGTGGCTGAATACCGGATTTGCCTGGTACGAGATCATCGACCAGGTGAGTGCCGGCGTTCGTGCCGTCGGTAACCCATAGCTCCTGTCCATAGGCGTTCGTGCTGCCGGCGAAGAACAACTTGTCGCCAGCGGCTTTGAATCCAGAGATCGACGCGGTGGTCTCCCCCGGTGCGATATCGGTAATCAACGTTGGCTGGCTGCCACCGCTCCTTCTATAAAGCTTTGCCCCTTGGCTGAAGTAGAGCGTGCCATTAAAGTTCGTTAGCTCCCACGCAGACCCGAAGAGGCTCTTGGTGCCCGCAGCCGTGCCATCACTGGACCAGAGCGTGCGGGATGTCCCAGTCGTGAAGTACAGCGTACCGGCTACATTGGTTAGTGACCTGGGCTGCTGGTTGGTGGCGCCGTTGGCGTAGCCCACGCGAGTCGTGCCCGCGATCGTTCCATCGCTTTTCCAGAGGTCACGACCGTTGCTCTCGGCGGAATAAAACAATAAGCCGCTGACGTTCGTGAGGGCGTCTGGTGAACTGCCGGCCGTGCCGATCTTGAAGGTTCCTTCGGCCGTTCCATCGCTACGCCATAGGCGACCGGACGAAAAGAAGATCAGATCGCCAACAGCCGTTAGCTTCACGGGTGACGTTCCTGACGGGCCAGGCGTCGCATCCGCCACAAGCACCGTTCCTTGGGTTGTGCCATCGCTCTTCCAAAGTTCAAAGCCGGTTGCTCCATCATTCGCACTGAAAATCAGCGTTCCATTGAGATTGGCCATGTGCGCGGACATGCCACCTGTTGGACCTGGTGCGATGTCCGCCAGCATGTACGTCCCCTCCGGCGACCCATCGGTGCGCCAAAGCTCGCGGCCGTGAACGCCATCGTCAGCGGAGAAGTAGCCGATGCCGTTGACCTCGACCACGGCGCTCGGGTTCGATGATCCGGGGCCACCAAGATCCGCCAACAGCGCCGGCGTGACACTCAGCAGTTGGCGGGGTTCAAGTCCCTCGAATACCAGTCGCCGCTTGGCATGCCCTCTGCGCCGGGAAACCTCTCCAAAGGCGACGTGTCCAGAGCGGGCGGAGTGTGGCTGGTGCATGAGTTCTCGAAGGTCTAAGGCGAGCGATCAGAGTGGGCGCGAGCATGGCCCCCTCGCCGAGGGTGGCGCGGCCAAACTCTATCGGGAGAGTACCCCGCCGATCAATGCGAAGTTGCCTGTTGGCGTTTGGCAGCGCGGATGTGCTAGCACGCAGACAACGGCGAAAAGAGCGTTCAATCCAGAAGCGATCGCTCGAAGAACCTCTTGAGAAGGCTCGCCCCATGATCCGAGGCCGGCGACGCGCCGCCGCGCGGCGTTCTGTCGCTCACGATTCGCGATTCCACTTGCGGTGTGTCGCATCGTAGTTTCGATGTTTCAATCGGCCTGCCACGTTCATCCGCCATGCGTGGCAATCTCGTGTTCGTGTCGGGAAGCACGCGTTCCAAGCGTCCCATCGCCAGCGCACTCGCCACCGCGGCGGCCAGGTCGTCGAACGATTCTGCGAGACCGTCATCCTCTGACGCAAGCGCCGCTGCCAGCGGCGAGGCCGGCGGCGTCCAGGTCAGGTTCCGCGTCAGGAACCCAGCGTTGGTGCGGGCTGTCAGTTCGTCGCCCGCACCCACGGCCTGGTTGCGGTCGAAGTCATAAGGATTGGTGATCGGCTGCAGAAAGCCGGGATTGGCGCGAGCGGCCAGGGCATCCGCAGCCGACGTGCTGACAATCGTCGGCGGCGAGCTAATAAACGTATCGCCGATCTTGTTGCCGAAAAAGAACACGTCGCTCGAAGACAGCCCCGTGTTCTTGTTGTGTCCGCCAAGCGGATCGTTCCCCTCAACGATCACTTGCAGCCAGGTGTTCTGGATGGCATTGTTGGGCCAGGTGATCACGACCCGGTCCGAGCCGCCGACGCCGGCTCCATGTCGAATCGAAAAGCCACTGGGCGCGGGTGCATTGGCCCAACTGGAGACGGTGCTGTTCGTGCCAACTTTGAACGTGAAGTCATCGACCGTCACGCCCGCGGCGTCGCCCAGGTCGACCATGATGCCGTTGATCCCGCGGCTGTAGCTGGTGAACGCCGAGAGCGGCGAGGTCGTGCTGCCGGTGAACTGCAGGGCGACCTTATCGATTGCGATGGCGTTGTCGTCCGCCGCATTGATGGCCGCATTGTTGCCGTCGAACTTCGACTGGTTGTAGAAAATGCGGCGGCCAACCGTGCTCGAGTAGTCTGTCAACGGGATGACCCATGGTTCCACACCGTGCGTGCCATTGTCCGCCTGGAAGTACAGGCGATCGTTGGATGCAACGAGTCGAGACGGGTTGCTGCTCGCGGCGCCGGGAGCAACGTTCCAGTAAAGGTCGGTCCCGGCGCTCGTGCCGTCGCTCCGCCACAGTTCGGTTCCATTCACGCCATCGCTGGCCGGAAAGAACAGCAGGTTCCTCACGCCGACCAGCGGTGTGGGAATGCCCGGCATGAAGAACAGCACTGAGCTCGCAGGGCCCGGGTTGATGTCGCGGACCAGCGTAGTTCCCGCCGGAGTGCCATTACTCTTCCACAGCTCGTTGCCGCTGGCTCCGTCATTGGCAAAGAAAAACAATCGTTCGCCCGCCACCGTCAGGCCAACCGGATTCGAAGAGCCATCGCCCGGCAGGATGTCCTTAACGAGCATGGTCCCTTCGGGCGAGCCATCGCTCTTCCAGAGTTCGTTACCGGTACCTGGACCGCTGGCGACGAAAAACAGGCTGCCATCGAAGTTGACCAGCGAGGCAGGTGAAGCGGGGCCGCCATCGACGACCTCTTGCACCGGGATGGTCCCCTCGGGCGAGCCGTCGCTTTTCCAAAGCTCGACGCTGCCCGATTGGTTAGCCGCGAAGAATAGCGTGCCGTCGACGTTGGTGAGCCAGGCGACTTGCGAGCTGGGAGAAGTACCGGGGCGAATGTCCTTGACGAGCGTGATTCCCCCAGGTGTCCCGTCCGACTTCCAGATTTCGACTCCGGTGGTACCGTCGTTGGCGGTGAAGAACAGCGTGCCGCTGACATCCAGCAACGAGCCGGGAGCCGAGCCGATTGGACCGGGTCGCAGGTCCTGTACCAGCGTCGTTCCGCCCTCAGTGCCATCGCTCTTCCAGAGTTCGGGGCCGTTCGTACCATCGTTTGCCGTGAAGAACACAAGGTTGCCGACTGTGGTCAGCGAGACAGGGGTCGAACTGCCGGTGGGGTTGATGTCCGTAACGCGCCAGGTGCCCGCTTCCGTGCCATCGGAGCGCCACAGTTCGGCGCCGCTCGTTCCATCATTGGCGGCAAAGTACAGCACCCCGCCCATGACTGCCCGGGCGCCGGAGACGTACGAGGAACTCTCGCCCGGCGAAATGTCCTTGACGAGCACGGTGCCGCCGGGCAGCCCGTTTGCGCGCCATAGCTCATTGCCGCTGGTGCCGTCGTTGGCAGAGAACAGGGTCAGCCCCCCCACTTCCGTGAAATTGGCCGGAGATGAGTTGCCGGCTGGATTGATGTCCTTCAGCAGGCCGGCGAAGGTCGAGAGCAGGTTGCGGGTTTCGAGTGGCTCGAGGGTGGCGCGGCGCACACGCGCAGCACCGACCGCCGTTTGGCGGGGAGGAAATCGCATCGCCGGGGACTCCAATGCGAACAGGGAACGAGTTTTCTTGCCGCCCGAATCCTTCCAGCGGCTGACACCAACCTCATTCTGCTCCAAGGGCTATGTCTACAACGCCCCCTGATTCGGGGCAAGAAAAATCCTGAGAATCCGGGCGAATTCGCAGCCGGCCGGCCCGGAGCTCTTGGCAACCCCTGCCGCCACGAGACCGGGCTCGGTTCAAATCGGGATCGCGCTGGACCCGTCCCGCGAGCAGTCCTAAAATGAGGATCGTGCGTCACCGCCCACACTGTTTCGGCGAATCTGTTTAGGAGTAGGCTCTCATGCTTCGCTTTCTCAGCACCGTCAGCGCGATGCTGGCCATGTCGTTCGTTCCCCCGGCCGCGGATGAGCCCCTCAAGGGCGACTATCTGGAAACGCGGACCTGCGACGTCTATACCGGCCCCTGCTTTGCCAATGGTCAGGTCGGTCTGTGCGGCAACGACGCGATGATGGCCTGGAACATCGAGCGGGGCACGTACGGCGGCGTGAGCCTCGCCGGCTTGAAGGTCGTGGTCGTCACCACCGCCACCGACACGCTCGGCTTCGGCGGCACGCTGAAGATCAATCCCCAAGAAATCCGCTCGCTGATCATCGCCGACATCAAGGCCACCGAAGAGCAGCACGAAGCCCTGGTGAAGTTCGCCAAGCAGCATGCCCGGCACGCCGGCGAGATCGTGAAAGTCGTCTCGACCCCGATCGAGATGAGCGCCGATCACTTCGAAGCCGTGGGCATCTTGAAGGCCGGCGACCTGGCCAGCATCAAGACCCGCCGGCTGAACAAGGGCGATTGCGTCTGCTCGAACGAAGAGACGTTCTACCCACCGCTGAACGACGTGAAGAACGCCACGCCGGCCTATACCGTGGCCGCCGACTTCAGCGGCCCGGCGCTCGGCACCAAGTGGTCGAACCCCGGCACCCGCAGCGCGTTCCTGGCGAGCTTTTCGTACTAGATCGCTGACCGCAACAGCTTGAAATCACAGACGGCCGCTTCCACACTTGGAAGCGGCCGTTGTTGTTTTTGTGGTGGCTCTACTTACAGGTACGGCTAGCGCACGGTGAGGCACCATCATGAGCAGCGCCGATGGGCGAGATCGGGTGTCGCCTGCGCGATTCATCAGCGCCTGGTTGCTCGTTGGCCTGGCATTGCTGGTGGCGATGCCTGCCATCGATCGCACAGCCGAGGCACTGCTGCCATTCCCATACCACTGGAAGTGGAGCTATTTTCTCAAACCGTGGGTCGTCAGTCATGCGGCTGTGGGCGTGCTGGTGTTCGGATTGCCCGCGATCTGCGTATTTGCGGCAGCCTGGTGGGTGCGCTCTGCAAGACCGCTTCATCCAGCAATGTTCTATGCATTGGCAGTTGTTTCGGCGGGGTTTTTTCTCACGTCACGCGGCTGGTACATTCCAATCACGTATCTGGCAATTGGCGGCGTATTACATCTTTTGCGTCGCTCTCAGCGCCCGATGCTTTTGCCCCGTACTGCCGCCGAGCTTTTCCTCCGGTTGACTGACGCCTTTCCAGAGTTTCCCGAATACTGGAAAGCAAACGTCGATCCTCAAACGTTTGGCGACCGCGCGCCGCAATTCAGCGATGTGTTTGACGTGTTCTGCAGTTTCTTCCGCCAACATGTCTGCGTAGCTGACTTGATTGAACTCGCCAAGCCGCACTCGTTGGCCACGCTAGGGATCCTACTCAACGACTGCGTGGAACTAGCAACGCCCAAACTGCGTGACGCGACAGCAAATCATTTCCTCCAGCCGCTTAGAAATGACCCCGGTTTCGAACGATTGCGGCCTTTGTTGTGCACCCATACGTGGGAGCACCTCGAACCGGCCGAGACGGCTGCGAACTAGCCGTTTACCACGAGGCGTCAGCAGCCGTGTCTGACCATCCCCCCACTTAAAACACGGCATTTCCCTGCCTTTTTGCCAGCCACCCCGCACGCGCCCTATAATCGTGGTGCCCCGGACCGGCTCTTAGGTGGTCCGTCAGGCGTTAGCACCAAACTCCTCGCGAGGCACCGCTTCGCGAATCCATCCTTGACCGACCTGTGAGTGGAGCTCGAACGATCATGACCAAGTGGCTGGCCGCGGTGGCGGCGATTCTGTTGTGCGGACAATTGGCACTCGCCGCGGACGAATATCGGATCGAGAAGCTCGAGGATGGTCCGCCGGCCGATGACCTCTCGGCCGACGTGGTGGCCAAGCTCGAATCGACCGGCTACAAGGTCGTCGATGCTGACGGCAAAAGCGTCGTCGAAATCTGGCTCGCCAAAGAGCCCGTTGTGACCGACGGCTTCGAGCCGACACTCTCGATTCTGTATCCCTTTGAGAGCGGTTCGCTCGTTGGCGCACTCAAGTTTCCGCTGAAGGGTTCCGACTTCCGCGGTCAGGAGATTGCCCGCGGCACGTATACGCTTCGCTACGGTCAGCAGCCGGTCGATGGCAACCATGTCGGCACATTCGACACGCAGGACTTCTTGCTCCTGCTGCCGGCCGCGTCCGACACCGATCCGGCCACGCTCCCGGGCACCGATTTTTTCGCGACGAGCGCGGAAGCGGCCGAGTCGACGCACCCGGCGATCATTCCGCTATTGAAGCCGAGCGACGCTGAAGCTCCGTCGCTGCGCCACATCGAAGAGGCCGAATGGTGGGCCGCTCACCTCGTGGCCGGCAAGACGCCACTGGATCTGATCGTGGTCGGCAAAGCTGCGGAGTAAGGATGCGAATCGCTTGCGTCTTTTCGCTGTGGATGCTGCTGGCTAGCGCGCTGCTTGCTGCTGAACCCGGCAAGACTGAGCCCGCCGCTGCGAAATCCGACGATGCGGCCTCGGGCGACTACGTCACCGAGCGTGTCCGCGGGAAGGTCGTCTGGCTTGACGAGGCGCTCAAGCGGCTGCACGGCATCACCAGCGAACCCGACGCGGAGAAGACCCAGGTCGTGCTGGAAACGGCCGACGGACAGCTCTGGCCGCTGGCCCAGGACACGCGGGGACGCTCGTTCGTCGTCGACGAGCGACTGCGGGACGTCGAGGTGGATCTGCTGGTGCGGCGCTACAAGAGCGCGCCGTTCCTGCAAGTAATCCGCGTGATGCGCCCCACGAAGGACGGTCTGGTGGACGTCGACTACTGGTGCGATATCTGCGCGATCCCGATGTACATTCTCAAGCCCTGCGAGTGCTGTCAGGGCGAATCGCGGCTGCGCGAGCGTCCGGTCGAAGAGGTGTTCGACCCGGCAGCGAAATAGCGGCAGGATTTCCGCAGCGTTGCGCCGCTAGCCCTGGCCGAATGCCACCGGTGCTGCGGAGCAGTCACCGGTGCACGTCACGACTATTTGAGCTCGCCGCGCAGACCGTGCTGACATTCCCAGAAGCACACGGGTGAGCCACCTGTGGCACTCAGCTCGCATGTTTTGGGAGCACGGCATGACAATCCGCCTGCCGCATCTTAACCGCGCATTTTCCGCCGCTGGCGTGCCGCTCGCTTGCTTCCCCTGTGGGGCGGCCTTATAACTTCCCCTGGATTCCCAGCCAGGAGTCCACCACAACTCAATTGCAATTCCACCGTTTTTCATCCCCAGTCATCCGAAGGGGGTCTCGCATGAGCAAGCCCGATGAAACGGGGCGCGGCAGGTCCGGCGTCAGCCGTCGCGCATTCTTGAAAGGCTCTGGCGCCGCCGCGGCCGCCACGGCCATGACCGGTGCGCCCGGCCTGGAAGCCGAAGCCCAGGGCGCGGAGCCCGTCGCCGGTCTCACCACGATCACACTCACCGTCAACGGCACGCCGCACAAGGTTGAAGTCGAGCCGCGCACCACGCTGCTCGAAGCCCTGCGAATGGGCCTTAACCTGACCGGGGCCAAGCCGATCAGCGTCGATGGCGCCAGCGGCGGCAGCCTCGTGCTCGTCGACGACAAGCCCACCAGTGCGAACACGGTGCTCGCGATGGACATGGTCGGCAAGAAGATCGTGACCGTCGAAAGCCTGATCTCGGGCGACAGAGTCGACGCTGTGCCGATGGCTTTCGTGCATCACGATGCTTCGCAGTGCGGCTTCTGCACGCCGGGCTTCATCATTGCGGTCAAAGCGTTCCTGGCCAAGAATCCCAAGGCCACGGAGGCAGAAATTCGCGCCGGGCTGAACGGCAACCTCTGCCGCTGCGGCACGTATGCCAACATCATTCCCGCGGTCCTCGAAGTTGTGAAAGGAGGCGGCAATGGTTGAGTACGTATGGCCGAGTAAAGAGGACAGCTCCGTCCTTGGCAAAAGCATCGACAAGATCGACGGTGTGCCCAAGTGCACTGGCACCGCCAAGTACAGCTACGACATCAATCCCGACAAGGTGGCCATCGCCCGCGCGCTCGGCTGCCCGCACGCCCATGCCAAGCTGAAGTCGCTCGACCTCAGCAAGGCCGAGAAAGTTCCCGGCGTCGTGGCCGTTTCCGCAATGAAGAAAGTCGGAGACGAAATTCAATGGCAGGGCGACCTGATCGCCGTGGTCGTGGGTGACACCGAAGGCGCCGTGGCCGAAGGCCTCGATGCCATCGTGGCCGAGTACGAACAGCTCGACGTGTTCGTTGAAGATGCAAACCTCGAAGCCGCCGAAGCGGCCGGACGCACCGCCAAGGCAGGCGGCAAAGTTCAGCTCGAGAAAGAGCCCGACGGGGACGATCCCGACTTCGAAGAGAAGGAGCTCGCCCGGCTGTTCAAGGAATCGGCCGCCGTGGTCGAAGGTCGCTACGGCATCGCCGCGATCACGCACATGTGCCTCGAACCTCACGGCTCCACCTGCGAGTGGAAGGACGGCAAGCTCACGGCCCATCTCTCGACGCAGAACGTTTCGGGCACGGCCGGCCAGTTCGCTGCGCCGCTGAAGGTGACGGCCGACGACGTCACGGTGCACTGCGACTACATCGGCGGCGGTTTTGGCAGCAAGTTCGCCGTCGATCGCTGGGATTCGCTGGCCGCGCAGCTCTCCAAGGATCTCGGCCGCCCGGTCAGGCTGATGCTCGACCGCGACCTGGAGCTGAAGAACGGTGGCGCCAGGCCATCGGGTTATGCCGAGTCCAAGGTTGGCGCCGACAAGGACGGAGTGATCAAGGTTTGGGATACGCACTTCTTGAGTGCCGGCGGTTTCGGCGGCGCGCCGGTTAATCAGTCGGTCATTCCCTATGTCATCGTTCCGCCGAACTATCGTCGTCGCGGCACGAACGTGAAAATCAACACGGCGCCGGTCCGGGCCTGGCGTGCTCCGAACCATCCGCAAGGCTGTGCCATGACCCAAACGGCGATCGACGACATCGCCGCCAAGCTGGGACTCGATAGCTACGACGTTTTCGAGCGCAACCTGGTCAATGTCGAAGACAAGGATCGCCGCGGCGTGTATGCCGAAGAAATGAAGATCGCCGCCAAGCTGATCGATTGGAAGGCCAAGTGGCATCCGCACGGCAAGGGCGATAAAAAAGGCTCGGTCGTCAGTGGTCTGGGCATGGCTCTGCACACTTGGGGTGGCGGCGGACATCCGTCGACCTGCATGGTCAAGATCCATCCCGATGGCGGCGTCGAAACCTTTATCGGCAGCCAGGATCTCGGCACCGGCACCCGCACCGTGATCGCCATCGTGCTTGCCGAAACGTTCGGCCTCCCGGTTGAAGCCATCAAGGTCAACATCGGCAGCTCGAAGTATCCGGCCTCGGGTCCCTCGGGCGGCAGCACCACGGTCGGCGGGGTGAGCGAATCGAGTCGGCATGCAGGGCTCGACGCGCTGGTTCAATTGAACGAGAAGGTTGCTTCGAAGCTCGGCGTTCCGGCCGAGTCGCTCGTGGCCAAGGGCGGACGCATTCATGCCAAGGACGACGCCGAGAAGGGCCTCTCCTGGAAAGAAGCGTGCAGCCTGCTGGGCATGTCCCCGCTGGAAGTCACCAGCAAGGGGGCTCCGGGCCGCAATTCGAAGCTTTCCAGCTCCGGTGTGGGCGGCGTGCAGATGGCCGAGGTTGAAGTCGACCGCGAGACCGGCCAGGTGAAGATGAAGAAGTTCGTTACCGTGCAGGACATGGGTTTGGTCGTAAACCATAAGACGGCAGTCAGCCAGATCTATGGCGCCATGGTGATGGGCGTGGCTTACGCCCTGTTCGAAGAACGGCTCATGGATCCTCGCACGGGAGCGTTTCTCAACTCCGAGATTGCCGATTACCGCCTGCCGCGGCTCGGCGACATCGGTGAGTTCGTGGTCGAGATTTATGAGCCCGAGAGCGAGCGCGCTCGCGGCGTGATTGGTTTGGGCGAGCCGCCGGTCATCGGGCCGGGCGCCGCGATCTCGAATGCCGTGGCCAATGCGCTGGGCGTTCGCGTGCCGGTGCTGCCGCTCACCCCGAAGCGCGTTCTGGACTCCCTGCAACTTGCGGCGAGGAATGCCTGACGCCACGCGACCGACTGATTCGGATCGCTTGCGTTCGTCGTTCTCACCTCAACCAGATAAGCAAAGCATTCAGGAGCACTCATGAAAGCTTTCGAATATGCCTCGCCCCGCACCGAGCGGGAAGTCCTCGAACTGCTCTCGGCCGACCGCGGGCACACCGAGATCCTGGCCGGCGGCACCGACCTGATCGGCCTGATGAAAAAGATGATCGTCAAGCCCGATCGCGTGGTCAGCTTGAACCGCGTCGACTCGCTGAAGACGATCGACGCCAACTCGACCGCAGTCCATGTTGGCGCGATGGTCACGCTCGAAGATCTGGCCGACAATCCGATTTGCGAGTTTTATCCCGCGATTCGCCAGGCGATTGGCGAGATGGCCAGCCAGCAGCTTCGCGCGCAGGGCACCGTCGGCGGTGAACTGTGCCAGCGACCGCGGTGCTGGTTCTTCCGTGACAAGCGGGGCCTGCTGGCCGAGCGCGGCCGGGCGGTGGAGGAAGGCGACAACCGCTTTCACGCCATCTTTGGCAACCGCGGTCTGGCGAAGTTTTCGGCCCCCTCGCGGCTCGCGCCGGCGCTCATCGCGCTCGACGCTCGCGTGCGAATCCTGGGACCGAATCCCGGCGATGAAACGTTGATGCCGCTGGAAGTGTTCTATCGCACACCCAAGAGCGAGCGCGAACGGGAACATACGCTCGAGCCGAACCAGTTCGTTTCGCAAGTGATCCTGCCGCATCCCGAGGGCCGAGTGAGTGCGTCGTACGAAGTGCGGCACGGCATGGGCCCCGAGTATCCGCTGGTGGCTGCGGCAGCTTCGGTCCTCGTCACGGGCGGCATCGTTCGTGAAGCCCGCATCGCGTTGGGGCAGGTGGCTCCGACGCCGTGGATTTCGCGCGAGGCGATCGACGCGATTGTCGGCCTGCCGATCAACTACGAGACGGCCGAAGCGGCAGGTCAGGCTGCGGTGAGCGTGGCCAGCCCGCTGTCGCACAACGAGTACAAGGTGCAACTCGCCAAGGTCGCGGTGAAGCGGGCCCTGCTGAAGGCGGCCGGACTCGAAACCGGCGGCCTGTCGTAAGCGTTAATCCCGCAGCGTATCGGGTGCCACTGCTGGCTTGCCCAGCAGTGCTCCCTTTGAATTCACCTTGCAAGTGACTTGCCGAACGGCTCGTTTTTCTTGGCGACCAACCGGTTCGCTGATTTAAACGATTGAATGTCAAAGGACCAAACCATGCCCTACAGCCGATCGTTCGACGAAGAAGAAGGTCCGGTTCAAATCGTGTGCCGGCATCTGCGGTCGAAGGCCATCTACGTCGCCGGCCAGATGGAACCCGGTCTCGAGCAGGAAACGATGGGGAGCGGCCACTGTTGGTGCAACCAAACCCAGCACATCCTGGGGCCCGACGACACCCTGGTGGACCGTCGCGGTTGCAACAGCGGCCGGGCGTGCTACGAGGCGGTGTTGTAGAACAACGCAGGCCCCCCGGCAAAGCCGGGGGCTGCCGGTCATCGGGCCGCCCCGCGAATAGCCCCCGGCTTTGCCGGGGGGCTCCTCTGCCGTAGCAACTCGAATCGGCTTCACGCTTCCGAAAACGCCGCGTCGAACGCGGCGCTGGCCGGCTTGAAGTCGAGGTTCTTGACGAACTGCACCGCCTCGCGGGCGCCGGCTTCGCGATCCATCCCGGGGTCTTCCCATTCCACGGAGAGCGGCCCGACGTACTGAATCTCGTTCAGCGCGCGGATGATCTCTTCGAACTCGATGTTGCCGCGTCCTGGCGAGCGGAAGTCCCAGCCGCGCCGCGGATCGCCGAACTGCAGGTGGCTGCCGAGAATGCCGTTGCGGCCGTTCAAACGCACGACCGCGTCCTTCATGTGCACGTGATAGACGCGGTCGCGAAACGTGCGCAAAAACTCCACGGAGTCGACACCCTGCCAATGCAGATGGCTGGGATCGAAATTGAAGCCGAACTCCTCGCGCCGTTCAATCGCGGAGAGCGTGCGTTCGGCCGTGAGGATGTCGAAGGCAACTTCCGTCGGATGCACTTCGAGCGCGAATTGCACGCCGCACTCGCCGAACACGTCGAGAATCGGATTGAACCGCTCGGCGAAGAGTTCGTAGCCCGCGGCGATCATCTCCTCGGTCACCGGAGGAAACGAGTACAAGAGATGCCAGATGCTCGAACCGGTGAAGCCGTTGACCACGCCCACGCCAAGTTGCTGGGCTGCCCGGGCGGTGTTCATGAGCTCTTCGGCCGCGCGCTGGTTGACGCCGGCCGGTTTGCCGTCGCCCCAGACGTGGGCGGGCAGGATCGACTTGTGCCGCTCGTCGATCGGGTCGAGCACGGCCTGTCCCACCAGATGGGCGCTGATCGCGTGGACCTGCAAGTCAAAGCGTTCGAGCAGATCGCGGCGGGCGGCGCAGTAGCCCTTCTCGTTCAGGGCTTTGTCCACTTCGAAATGGTCGCCCCAGCAGGCCAGCTCCAGGCCGTCGTAGCCCCATTCGGCCGCTTTGCGAGCCACATCCTCCAGCGGCAGATCGGCCCACTGGCCGGTGAATAGCGTGACGGGACGTCCCATGCCTTGTTTGCTCCTTGCAGCAAGCGAATCCATTGCGACTGGAGACTATTTTGACATGTCGAGTCCGGCGTGCAACCGCAGGATCTTGGCGGTGGCCGGGTTGGTCGGACGCTGGCAGCGTCGCCAAAAGAAAGAACCCCGCCGGCAGAGCCGGGGGCTATTAAGCACATCCCGTCAGGCGTTACCTTGATGGGCTCACGCCAGCTTCACCCCGCAAACTATCCCATGCCCACCAAGACCTCGCAGCCCATCCGCATCGGCATCATCGGCTCCGGTGCCGTCAGCGACTATCACCACGTGCCCGCCATCCGGCTCGATCCCCGGGCCACGCTCACGGCTGCCTGCGACGCCAACGCCGACCTGCTGGCCAAGCGTAAGAACGAGTGGGACGTGAACCTCGTGAGCACCGATCCCGAGGTGATCTGCGCGAGCCCAGACGTGGACGCCGTGATCATCGCCACGCCGAATTTCACCCACCGTGCGATCGCCGAATCGGCCGCCCGGCACGGCAAGCACATCATGTGCGAAAAGCCGCTGGGTCTGAACGCGGGCGAAGTCCGCTCGATGTACGAAGCAGCTCGCGACGCGAACGTCGTCCATATGACGGCCTTCACCTACCGCTTCGCGCCATCGATGCGGTACCTCAAGCACCTGGTCGGCGGCGGCGCGCTGGGCGAGCCGCGGCATTTTCGCAGTCAGCGGTTTCTCGATTGGCCCGAGACCAGCTGGGGCTGGCGGCAGTACCAGCATCTGGCCGGGGCTGGCGATCTGTTCGACATGACGATCCACCGGATCGACTTCGCGCAGGACTTGCTGGGGCCAATCGCTCGGGTCACAGGGGCCCTGGCCCGATTCGCGCCGCGCACGCGGACGGTCGACGGCAAGCCGTGCGAGCCATCGAACGTGGATGACTGGTCGAGCATCCTGGGCGAGTTCACCTGCGGGGCGACCGGCGTCTGGGAGGGCACCACGCTAGCAAAGGGCTACGGCCGCGACGGATTCGGCCACGAGTGGGCCGAGATCAACGGCTCCGAGGGCTCGGCCGTCTACCAGCTTCACGAGCCCAACACGATCCTGGTCGGCAAGACCGGCCAGGACCTCGCGCCGGTCACCGTGCCTGCCGAATTCCTTAAGCCGGCGGAAAGTCCCCGCAATCCGGCAGACGGCAAGCCGGCCACGGTTTTCCGCTACGACCTGGTGTGGGAATTCGTCTCGGCAATCGTCGAGGGTCGCGGCGCCGTGCCCGACTTTTACGACGGCCTCAGGGCCCAGCGTGTGGCCGACGCCGTGATCGAGTCGTACGCCCAACGGCGCTGGTTGGAGCTGGGCGAAGAGCCGCGCTGATCGCGCGCAGGCCACCTGGCGCCCGGCCGCGCGTTGGCGTATTCAATCGCGCGAACGTTCGGTAAGATTCCGTGCATGGCTCAAACACCGAACCGGGGCACCCTGCTGCGGCATACCCTGATGGGGATGCAGATTACGGCGACCGGCAGCTACGCCCCGCCCAACGTCGTGACGAACGAGGACCTCGTCCCGCTTGGTCTCGATCCCGAATACGTTTTTCGCCGCACGGGCATTCGTGAGCGCCGGCATGCGCCGCCCGAGATCGCCACGAGCGACATGTGCTACTTCTCGGCCCAGCAGTGCTTCGAGAGGTCTGGCGTTTCGCCGGCGGACATCGACCTGCTGGTGGTGGGCACCGTCTCGCCGGACTGGCATATCGCCTCGACCGCGGCGGTGCTGCAGGACCGGCTGGGAATGCGCTGCGGCGCGATCGAGATCGCTTCGGCCTGTGCGGGCTTCATGTACGCCCTGAGCACGGCGGCGCAGTACATCGCCACCGGGGCCAGCCAGCGGGCGCTCGTGATGGGAGCCGACTGCTGCTCGCGCGTGATCCACAAGGAAGTGCCGAAGACGTTCCTGTTGTTTGGCGATGGCGGCGGGGCCGTGATCCTGGAGAAAGGCACCCAGCAGCAAGGGCTGTTGGCCTACTGCCTGGGGGCCGAGGGCGCGGGGGCCGAGCAACTGTACATCAAGATGGGCGGTTCGCGCGAGCCGGCTTCGCACGAGGGGATCGACCGGCTGGACCACTCGCTCTACATGGACGGCAAGGCCGTCTATAAATGGGCCACGCGCGTCCTGAGCGAGAGCATCATCGACGTGCTGGAGCAGGCCCAGCTCAAGCTCGAAGACATCGACCTGTTCGTACCGCACCAGGCCAACCTGCGGATCATCGAGGCCTCGGCTGACTACCTGGGCATCGACCGCGATAAGATCATCATCAACGTCGACCGCTACGGCAACACTTCCGGTGGCAGCGTGCCGCTCGCTCTCGACGAAGCCTATCAGGCCGGCCGGATCAAGCCGGGCGACAAGGTGCTGATGAGCGGCTATGGCGCGGGATTGAGCTGGGGCACGGCGATTTTCGCGTGGTAACCGATTCTTCATTTGGTCGGCACGCCGGCTGACATATATACTTTGGCTGATTCCATAGCCAATTTGCGCGCGTCCTTCGGCCGCGCTTTTCATCAAGCACTCACGCGAGCACCATGATTGCTAAAGTCAAAACGCTGCCGCCCCGCGCCAAGGTCAAGACTGAAGACACCTGGGATCTCGAAAGCCTGTTTGCTTCGGATACGGCCTGGGAAACGGCTTTCAAGAAGTGGGAAAAGCAGATCGACAGGTATGAGGACTATCGCGGCAAGCTCGGCGACGACGCCAAGACGCTGGCCGCGTGCCTGAAGTTCGACACCGAGTTCGAACGCGCTGGCGAAAAGCTCGGTACCTACGCCTTCCTCAAGACGACCGAGGACATGGCCAATAGCACTTACCAGCGCATGCAGGGACGCTACCGCAATGTTGCCAGCCGCGCGGGCCAGGCGGCCAGCTACATCCGGCCCGAGATCATGGACATTCCCGAAGCGACGATGCAGAAGTTTCTCGCATCGAAGGTGCTGGCCGAATTCAAGCTGCTGCTTGAGCAACTGCTCCGCTACAAGGCCCACACGCTCAACAAGGGCGAAGAAAAGCTGCTGGCAATGCAGGCCGAGATGTCGGATGCGGCCAACCAGATTTTTCGCCAGTTGACCGATGCGGACATGAAGTGGGGCACGATCAAGAACGAACGGGGCGAACTGGTCGAGCTGAGCAACTCCACGTTCAGCTCGTTCCTGCAATCGCCTGACCGCAAGGTCCGCAAGAAAGCCTTCCACGAGTATTACACGCAGTTCAAGTCGCACGAAAACACGCTGGCCGCGGCGCTCTCAGGCTCCGTGCAGCGCGATGTGTACTACGCCCGGGCAAGGAATTACCCGAGCGCCCTCGAGGCCTCGCTGTTTCACGACAAGGTGCCGGCGTCGGTGGTGACGAACTTGATCGGCTCCGTGCACAAGCATCTGCCGGCGCTGTACCGCTACTACGACTTGCGGCGGCGGAAGATGGAGCTGCGCGACATCCATCACTACGATACCTATGTGCCGATCCTCAGCGAGCTCAAGAGCAAGCACACCTGGCAGCAGGCCGTCAAGCTGGTGATCAAGGCGATCGAACCCTTGGGCAGCGAGTACTGTGGCATCCTCGAACGCGGTTTGAACGGCCGCTGGAGCGATCGCTATCCGAACCAGGGAAAACAGAGCGGCGCCTTCAGTTGCGGATCGTTCGACGGCGATCCCTACATCCTGATGAACTATCAGCCCGACGTGCTCGACCACGTGTTCACGCTCGCCCACGAGGCGGGGCACTCGATGCACAGTCACTACTCGGCCAAGCATCAGCCCTTCCAGTATTACAACTACACGATCTTCGTCGCCGAAGTGGCCAGCACGTTCAATGAGCAGTTGCTCGCTCGGCACATGATGAAGAACGCCAAGAGCGACAAGGAACGAGCATTCCTGATCAATCGCGAAATCGATTCGATCCGAGGGACAATCCTGCGGCAGACGATGTTCGCCGAGTTCGAGGGAGTCACGCACGCCCTGGCCGAAGCCGGCGAACCGCTCACGGTCGAGCGAATCAAGAGCGAGTATCGCAAGCTGCTCGAACAGTACTTCGGACCGGACTTCACACTCGACGACGAGCTCTCGCTCGAGTGCCTGCGGATTCCGCATTTCTATCGGGCGTTCTACGTCTACAAGTACGCGACGGGACTTTCGGCCTCGATCGCGCTGGTGGAGCGTGTGACGAACGGCGGTAAAACCGAACTGAACGACTATCTCGGCTTTCTCAAGGGGGGCTGCTCGAAGTACCCGCTCGATCTGTTGCGTGGCGCCGGTGTTGATATGGAACAGCCCACGGCCGTTGACACGGCGCTCGACTATTTCGAGCGATTGGTCGGCGAGCTGGACGAATTGTTGTAAGTGGCGGGCGTCGGGTCTAGCATTGAGCCCAGCGTTGCGTCGGGAACCCCGCCGGCAAAGCCGGGGGCTGTTGCGATCAGCGGACTATGACACTTGAAAGAGGCCACCATGCAACTCGGACTTGTCACCTACCAGTGGGGCGCCGATTGGGATCTGCCCACGCTGATCAAAAACTGCCAGGAGACGGGCTTTGCCGGGGTCGAGCTCCGCACGACGCACAAACACGGCGTTGAACCTTCGCTCGATGACTCTCAGCGGCAGGACGTGGCCAAGCGCTTCGGCGATAGCGGCGTCACGCTCGTCGGCCTGGGTACGGCCTGCGAGTACCATTCGCCCGATCCGGCCGAGCTCAAAAAGAACATCGAAGAGACCAAGGCGTTCATCAAGCTCTGTCACGATTGCGGCGGGAGCGGCGTGAAAGTCCGCCCGAACGCACTGCCGGCCGGCGTGCCGCAGCAGAAGACAATCGAGCAGATTGGCCGCGCGCTCGACGAGGTGGCTTCCTATGGCGAAGGCTATGGCGTTGAAATTCGTCTGGAGATTCACGGCCGTGCGACTTCCGAGATTCCCGTGATCCGCAAGATCATGGACGTCTCCCAGCATCCCGGCTCGCGGCTGTGTTGGAACTGCAACGCCGCCGATTTGGCCAAACCTGGCCTCGCCCCGAACTTTGGGAGCGTGCAGGATCGGATCAGCACGATCCATATCCACGAGTTGATTTCCGACTACCCCTGGGTCGAGCTCTTCGGCTTGCTCAAGGGTGCGAATTTCGATGGCTGGACGCTGCTTGAGGAAGGCAACGCCACGAGCGACCCGATCCGCGTGATGAAGTACTACCGGCTGCTATGGGAACGGATGACGGCGTAGCCGCGCGACGAATGAAAGCAGGATGCATCCATGGCTGAAACGCCAAAACCGTACCTTGGGAAGTTCCTGGAAAATTTGCCTTCAAGCGTCGCGGAAGAATCGCTGGAAGTGCTGGCCGAAGGGCGCAGCGTCCGCGTCGAGCGAATCGTATCGCACGGGCAAGCATCGCCAGACAGATTCTGGTACGACCAGCCGCAGACGGAGTTTGTGCTCTTGTTGACTGGCCGGGCGCTAATCCAGTTCGAAGGGGAAGACGAGCCGCGCGAACTGACGCCCGGCAACTATCTTGTCATTCCTGCGCACTGCCGACATCGCGTGGCCTGGACGACGATCGAAGAGCCGAGCGTCTGGCTGGCGGTGCACTACGACGAGTGATCGACTGGGATTCTGGATGGTGCCACGAGTGGCCGCGAGCGCGGCTCACCCGTGCTCAGGCTGGCGCTTCACGACGACGTTGCCCTTCAGGGCGGGCTGTTCGTGCCCTGGTCGCTGCCCGCGAGTGCTGGTCACCGAACGATTCACAGGTGAGCCGCGACGCGGCCACCTGTGGCACCGAAACGGGCCGAAAGTACCACAGGTTGGCGCTACGGCGCCGGCTTGATCGTCGTGATCCAGAGGAAGGGCCGGTCGGACTCGTCGACGCGGAGTTCATAGCGCATGCCGGCTTGCGAGAGCACTTTGCCGAGCACCTGGCTGTAAGAGAGCCGCTTGCCGGGAACCTCAGCGGGAGCGCTCGCTGGATCGGCCCCGTGCAAGGCCATTGCGTTGCGATCGTAGATGATCGGCACATTCAGCCGAGCCTGGATTGCCGTGAGTGCCTCGGAAACCGGAATCTCGCTGATCTCGACGTTCAGCACATCGAACATTGCCGGCAGCACTTGCACGGCGCGCTGCTGCGGGGTGAAGCCGATGGACCAGGTTTGCTCTCCCTTCACCGGCGGGCCAATGCGATATTCGATCTTGCCATTCGCTTGCCGCGCGGGTGCAAAGACCAACCCTGCCGGCCGGGCGATGGCCGCGAGCGCGGTGCCGCTGGTAATGCCGCGAAGTTCGTCCTCGAGCGTTACACGCGCGAGTTCGCCACCCGCGCCGGGAGCGAGCCGCACCGGCCCACGCAGCGATTTCGCAATCGCGCTCACGGCCTGATCCGCGGTCATGCCGACCGTTGAAACGCTCACCGGCCGCCGCAAGTCGTCGTGAATGTGTTCGATCTGCGAAGGCGTCATGCCGAAGGCCGCCCGCGGAGCGGTGACGCCTTCGACGCCGTCGGTCCCCAGGTTGTTGAGCCAGGTTTGAATGCGCCCGGAGTCGCGCATGCCAAACTTTCCGCCGGGCACCTGCAGCGTGTTGTCGGTGCCGAGGATGCCGGTGACGCGAAAGGATTTGCTCGAACCGGTGCCCGTGGTCTCGATGCCCATTTCTTCGCCGGGGTTACCGGAGCGAATCTGGAGGTTCGTGATGCCGAGCTTGGTGAGCGCTTCGTACCACTGGTGTGCGGCCGTGGGGGCGAGGCCGGGCTGGGTGAGAATCTCGAGGTTCACACGCGGGGCAGCGGCGACCGCCTGGCCGGTTGCCGATACCAGCAGCACGCCCATGAGAAGCTGTCGCATCCGGTTTCCCGATCCGTATACGGTCGTCGTACGAATACCTGTGCCCACTAGGGTTAACTATACCACCTGCACCGTGCCGGGCGCCTGGGGAGTGCCGTCGGGTGCGATGACTGGGACGGCACAAGCAGCGAAAACACTAGGTTGTGTAACGATTTTGCTTGCGTGGGGCGGCGGGATCGCTTGACGGCCAGCTCTCCCAGATGGGCCGATCGGCGAAACGCGGTTATACTTTCCCAGACCTGCGACGATGCGCGCTTCGTGGAGTGAGTCGCGCCGCTTGCCAGGTCTGAGAAAAATGGTTCGGAGGTCATTCGATATGAACGTGCGACATTGGTCGGCGATGGCAGCCCTGTTGGCAATTGGCATCGTGGCGGGTCGCACGACGGGCTCCGCCGCTCAAGACGACAAGCCGAAGTACGACTTTGGCCAGCTCACCGTCCAAGTGGCGGAAGCCAAGCTCAAGCTCGCCCAGATGAACCTCGAGCGAATGCAGGAGCTGAACAACAAGGTTCGCGGCACGCTGATCACGGGTATGGTCGAGCAGTTTACCGAGGAGGTGGAGCTTGCCGAGCGCGAGCTCAAGGCCGCAAAGAGCAATCCGGGCGGCGATCCGTTCACGGCGACCGTCGAGCGGATGCGGCTCGCGTTGCGTTCGGCAATGGATCGCGAAAAGCGGGCTTTGGCCACCTATGAAAAGGCGCCGGACATCGTCACCAAAGGCGACATCGAACGGCTGCGGCAAGTGGCCGTCGTCGCGGACCTGCAGTTGCAACGCGGGCTGGCGCTGGATGGGGCTGACTCGACCAAGCAGCTCCAGTGGCAGGTCGACGTGTTCGCCAGCGAACTCGACCGCGTGCGGGTGTACAGCTACTTGCTCGGCCAGAACCGGTTCGGCGAATTCGCGCCGGGATTGTAAGGGCGACGTTTGGCAATCGAAGGCCCCAGCGGAGCGCTCCTCTAGCACGCTCCGCTGGGGCATTTCGCTGCGCGGTACACGCCCCCCGGCGTCGATATTCATTGGAACGAATCTCACTCTGCATTCTGCGGTAATTCTGCTAGCATGACGCGCGACGGCGCCACGCGATAACCCCAGGGATCGACTGCTTGCCATGGAACGGCTCATCAGCTTTGGCGGCTTGTTCGTGATGTTGTTTCTGGCATGGCTGATGAGCAGCCGGCGGCGCGAGGTTCCCTGGCGGATCATTGCGACGGGCCTGGTGCTGCAATTCTCGCTGGCCGCCTTCGTGTTTCATACCACCATCGGAGAGCGATTCTTTGCGGCGCTCGCCGAAGGGTTCACCGGGATGCTCGCGTTTGTCGAGTCAGGCAGCGCGATCGTCTTCGGGTTGCCGGGTGACGATGGCCAGCCGAACTTGAGCCTGTTGCGATCGTTCGCCTTTGGCACGTTGCCGACGATCATCTTCTTCGCTTCGCTGATGGGCATTCTCTATCACCTGGGCGTCATGCAGCGCTGCGTGCAGGTCGCAGCCTTCGTGATGCGCAAGACGATGCGGCTCTCCGGGGCAGAAAGCCTGGCCGTCGCGGCAAATGTGTTCTTCGGCCAGGTCGAAGCGCCGCTCGTCGTGCGGCCTTATCTGGCAGGCATGACGAAATCCGAGTTGATGACGATCATGCAGGCCGGTTTCGCCACGATTGCCGGCGGCGTGATGGCGGCTTACGTCCAGATGGGGATCGATGCGAAACATCTGATCACCGCTTCGGTGGTGTCCGCTCCCGCGGCCGTGATGATCGCCAAGGTCATGCAGCCCGAGGTGGACGAGCCCGCCACGCTGGGCACGGGGGCTGCGGCGGTTGAATCGCCGAGCATCAACCTGATCGATGCGGCCGCCAGCGGAGCGCTACTGGGGCTTCAGTTGGCCCTGCAGATTGGGGCCATCATCATCGCATTTTTGGCGCTGATTGCGATGTGTGAGTTCCTGTTTCAGTGGGCGATGGGGCTCGTGGGACTTGACCTCACGCTGCGCGGGGTGCTCGGCTGGGCATTCGCTCCGCTGGCCTGGGTGATGGGCATCGAAGCTGCCGATTGCCGCGTTGCCGGCGAGCTCCTGGGCGTGCGCACAATCAGCAACGAGTTTATCGCCTATCAGGAACTCGGCACGCTGCTCAAGAGCTCCGAATCGCAGCTCAGTCCACGAACCGTAACGCTGCTGACCTACGCCTTGTGCGGATTCGCCAACTTTGGCTCGATTGGCGTGCAGCTGAGCGGGATCGGCGCGGCGGCCCCCTCGCGCCAGCATGACCTGGCACGTCTGGGGCTGCGCGCCATGGCCGGCGGCATGCTGGCATGCTTCATGACGGCCTGCGTGGCGGGCGTGCTGCTTTAGGAGCGTTCCCAAGGTCCAGCGGAAGGTATTGCCCTGGCTTTTGCGGAAGGAGCCAAAAAAGCCGCGACCGTGCTGCGACTTACGCCGTGAATTCGCATCGCTCCGTTTGTGCACGGCGTGCTAAACTTGCGCGTAGAGCCTGCCAACCACGCCTAGCACGACGCTTCCCGCTGCTCATGAAGATCCTGCCGACCAAGAATGCCCGCCGCCGTATCAGCATCGCGCGCGACGACAACGGAGTGCCGCATATCTCGGCCGGCTCCTGGCGCGCCGCGCTCTATGGTCTGGGCTACATGCACGGCATCGATCGTCCCACCCAACTCCTGTTCTCGCGGGCGATCGCCAGCGGCCAGTCGGCCGAACTGATTGCCGATAAGCCGGAACTCGTGGAGATGGACCGCTTTTTTCGCCGGGTGGGGCTATACCTGAACCTCGACCAGGAAGTGGCCGATCTGGACGATGAGACGTTCGATCAGCTCACCGCCTATTGCGAGGGGGTGAACGACGGGATGAAAGACTCCGGCCGCTCGCTGCCGATGTGGGCCACCGGTTTCGTGCCGCAGCCCTGGAACCAGAAAAGCGTGCTGTTGATGGGCCATCTGCTCAGTTTCGGCGGTCTGGTCGTTGGCCAGCAGCAGAACGAGCGGATTCTGATCGACCTGATCCAGGCTGGCGTGCCCGATGCCAAGTTGCGCGAGCTGTTCAGCCCGCTGCTGGACGATTGCGACTTCGAACTCATGCGGAAACTGAAGATCGCCAGCCAGCTTTCAGACGAAGCGCTCGAACTGATCGCCGACTTGCCACGGCTGGCAGGCAGCAACGCCTGGGCCGTGGGCCCAAAGCGCAGCGGGACGGGTGGCGCGCTGCTGGCCTCGGACCCACACCTTGAAGTTAACCGCCTGCCGGCCATCTGGTACGAGGCCGAGTTGCACTGGGACGACAAGTACGTGATTGGCGCCACGCTACCGGGCTGTCCGCTGTTTGCCGTGGCCCGGACGCGCGACGTGGCCTGGGGCGTCACGTATCTCAAAGGCGACACGTTCGATCACTTCGTTGAAGACTGCCGGCAGTCCGAAAGTGGCGTCTGGCAGTATCGCCGTGACGATGGCTGGCACGACTTCCGCGTACGCGTGGAAACCATCGTTCACAAAGGCGGCACGCCCGAGGTGCTGCCGATTCTGTTCAACGAACTCGGCACGCTCGAAACGCAGCCCAAGCCGGGTGAGCCGGGCTACTACCTGCTCAACGCCTGGGTCGGCGATATGAAAGGATCGGGCCGCTCCATCAGCACCTGGCTCGATTTCGTGGCAGCGCCGGACGCGCTCACGGCGATGGACGTGGCCCGCGAGTGTCCGCTGCCGACGCTGGTCTGGATATTCGCCGATCGCGAGGGTCACATCGGGATGCAGGCCGGTGGCTGGTTTCCGCGGCGCGGCCACAATCATCACGGCATGCTGCCGATTCCGGCCTGGGACAAGCGAAACCATTGGCGCGGCCTGCTGCCCAGCAGCGTGCTGCCGCGCGTGTACGATCCGCCGGAAGGCTACGTCGCCACGGCCAACGAGAATATCAATCAGCCGGGCGGCCCGATGTTGGTCACGCAGCCGGTGCCCGACTACCGCAAGCGGCGGATTGACGAGCGGCTGGCGGCGATGAATCCGGCGACGGTGGCGGACATGCAGTCGCTGCAGTACGACGTCGTGAGCACGCAAGCCCGCGACCTCTTGGCCGTGTTTCTGCCGCACATGCCCGACGGCGCGTTCAAAGATCGCCTGGCACGGTGGGACTGCAGTTACACTCCGGACAGTCACGAGGCGACGCTCTTCTCCCACTTGTATCGCAATGTGCTGCTTGAGACGTTTGGGCACGAGCAGAACATCGGCTGGCGGCGTATGATGTACCTCTGCAGCCGCGTGGGCTTCTCGACGATGGTGCTCACGGCGATCGATAAGTTACTGCTGAGGCAGGATTCGCTGTGGTGGAAGGGGCGCGACAAGGCGAACCTGATCCGCCGTGCCGCGGCGGCGCTAGCCAAGGAGCAAGACGCCCCCTGGTCAAGCATCAACAGCTTTCAGTTCACGAACCGGTTTGTCGAAAGCCGGGTGGTGGGGCGCGCGTTCGGATTTCATACGCCGTCGATGCCGATGCCCGGCTGTTATGCCACGCCATTTCAAGGGCATCTCTTGCGAGCTGCGCGGCGCGAAGCATCGTTCGCACCGAGCTACCACTTCGTCACCGACCTTTCGACCGACGAAGCCTGGACGAATCTGCCTGGCGGCCCCAGCGAGAGCATCGTGAGCGGCTTCTACAAGAATGACATTCCCCGCTGGCACGCCGGTGTTTACAAGCGCCTGGCCGTGGAGAAGGTGCCGGGCGAGTGAGCGCGTTCGAGTCGGGTGCTGTGCCGCCAATCTCTGAATGAGGTCAGGAGCAACTGATGCACCTAATGGCAGAATTTTGCATCGCCGATCCGCTCTTCGATCCTTCGCAGTTCGACATCCTTCAAGAGGTCGTCGTTGAGGTCCTGCCGACCTGGGCCGAATCAATGCGACTAGAGGTCGGCGAGGATCATGCCTTGCCGGTTCATCGTGGTGAGCGCGGGCACGAGGTGCTCATGAGGTTGCCGGCGACGCGGCGCGGCCTAGGATCGGCTAGTTTGGAGAGCGACGCCGGTGGAGTGTCTTTCTTTCTCGGTCATAGCGAACGAACAGTTCCCATCGAAAGTAACTACATTGCCGTCGAAATCGTTGATGTCGAGTCCGTTGAATCGCGGCCGTGCGACTTCATTCTTGCCAAACTGTTTGACGCGTTTACTGACAGACTCCCAGTCCGATACGCCCATGCCGAATTGCACGACGAGTACGACTGGAGCAACATGGAAATCACGCCGGAGTGCGCTCGCGCGATCGGATTCGCGTACCATCAGCATCTGCCTGGCCTGTATTGGCTGAATCACTTTGGGAGCGATTACTGCGAGTTCATGGGCCGCGATCGAGTGCTGTCGGCGCCTGCTTATGAAGTGTGGGAGAGCGGACAGGGGGTCAGCATTCGGCTATCAGAATTGCCCGTCACCTGGAATGAACCCGACTATCACCGGCAAAAGAAGGCGGTCATTGAGCATCTCGGCAAGCCGTACTTTTTTTCGCGGTTCGAGAGGGATCGCGAGTACTTGGCGCCCGATTTCTTCGAGATTGTGAAACAGCGTAGAAGATTATAAGGCAGAGCGGCCGATCACCACTGGCCCTAACCCCTGCAAAAGCGGCCCTGCCACTGGTATGCTGGCCCGTATGACCGAACAGCGAGGGGAATTCGACGGAGGACAGCAGCCGCGCATTGAGCACGAGCAAGTGCCCGCGCACGGCGAATCGTCCGAGTGGTTCGAGTCGAAGGTGCCCCAGCCGCAAGCCAGCGAGCGCCTGGTCCGGGCGATGCACCGCGAGCTCTCGGCAGCCGAGTTCACAGCCCGCCGGCGGCAGCGGCGCGTGTTCCTGCCCGTGTTCCTGTTCCTTGCTACGTGCGTGTCGACGTTCATCGCCGGGGCGCTCAACTGGGATCCCGGTACATACATCGCCACGGATCTGGCCGGACGGCAGATCGCCGCCGGCTGGCAGCAGGGGCTGATCTATGCCGCGGCCGTGATCGGCATCCTGCTCACGCACGAGATGGGGCACTTCCTGCAAACACTTCGCTATCGCGTGCCTTCGAGCCTTCCGTTTTTTATTCCCGTCCCCTTTTTGCTCACCGGCACGATGGGCGCGGTCATCGGCATGGAAGGCTCGCGTGCCGATCGCAAGCAACTCTTCGACATCGGCATCTCCGGCCCTTGGGCCGGGCTGCTCGTGGCGCTGCCGATCACCTGGTTCGGCATCCAGCAGGCGGACGTCATGAAGCAGTCCGGGCCGATCGTCTTGGGCGATCCGCTGATCTTCAAGTTGATGGCGCACTACCTGCGGCCGGACATCGCCGCCGACGCGATCCTGAACAAGAATAACCCGCTGCTCATGGCCGGCTGGGTCGGCATGTTGATCACGGGGCTGAACATGCTGCCGATCAGTCAGCTCGACGGCGGCCACGTGATCTACGGCCTCTTCGGCCGCCGCGCAATCTGGGTGGCCCGGGCGTTCATGGTCGCTGCGATGCTCTACATCGTGCTTGACGAGCACTACAACTGGGTGCTGATGCTGGTGCTCGTGATCATGCTGGGGGTCGATCATCCGCCGACGCGCGACGATCGCGTGAAGCTTGGCTGGGGACGCTGGGCATTCGGATTCCTGTCGCTGGCGATCCCGGTGCTGTGCTTCACGCCGGTCCTGATCTCGTAGCACCCGCGCCTACGAGCCCAACGAATATCGGTAGATCGCCCAGACGTCGCAGCGGGCGTGCGGTTCGTCGGGGTACTCCGCGGCCAGGCAGGCCTGGATTTCAAGTGCCCGCTCGTGGTCGCCGATCAGACCCAGCGGATTGAGCTCCTGATTGGAGAAAGATCGCTCGAATCCGCCGCAATTCACCAGCGCGCTGATTCCACCCGCTTCGGCCTCGAGCAGGTCGAATCCGCAAAACTCGAAGCGCGGGTCGCGCATCTCCGCGACTTCGACCGCGCTGGGAGACTGCATCACTCCCAGCACCTGGAAACAGCGCCGGGCCGCCGCTCTGCGCAGCACGTGTTCCAGGTTGTGAAACAGGTCCGTCTTGAAGTCCTCGTGGACGTTGTACTCCCAGTCTTCCGTCGTGAGCGATTCAAAAAAGTTGGGGCACAGCAACTGATCGAGTGACACGACTTCCCGAAGCTGCTCGAGCCCAGACCAGGCGATATAGTCGCGCCAACGCTCGCCCGCACACTCGGGATCAAAACGATGAACCGCGGTATGGTAAAGCGGCATGGCAGTGCGGGTGTGCAGGCGGGGGGATTCAGCGGCGCGATGGCATCCGATGCCTTCGCGGTCGGTTAGAGGTTCAACTACGGGCAGGCTTCAACGCGCGCCGGGGGGAGCGTCGAACGATTGCGGCAGGTTCAGGCGGGAATCTTCAGTCGGCCGGGACTCTCAGGTCAGCCCCGGGATCGGATCGGCGTGATATACAAAGTGCGGGCGGTTCGTATGGTCGTGCCAGGCCAGTTCGCGCGGAATGCCCAGTGCGCTATAGATCGTGGCGGCCAGGTTCTCGGGCGTCTGCGGGCTGGCGCTCGGTAGGGCGCCGATCTTGTCTGTGGCGCCAATGACGCGGCCGCCTTGAATGCCGCCGCCGGCGAGCCACACGGTTTGCGTGCCCCAGTGGTCGCGGCCTGGCTTCTCGTAGTGGGCCGGCAGATGCGAGATCTTTGGCGTGCGCCCCATCTCGCCGGCCATCACCAGCAGCGTGTCCTCGAGCAGACCGCGATCGCGCAAGTCGTCCAGCAGCGCGGACACGGCGCGGTCTGTCGGCGGGAACAGGAAGTCTTTCAGCGTCGGGAAGTTGTTGCCGTGCGTGTCCCAGGTTTCGTCGTTCCCCAGGTTCACTTGCACGAACCGCACGCCCGACTCGACGAGTTGCCGTGCGATCAAGAGCGACCAGCCAAAGGTGTTGCGGCCATAGCGGTCGAGCACCTTGGGATCGGCGTTATCGATGCGGAACGCGGCCTGGGTCTTTTTGTCGGCGAGCAGCGAGATGGCTTTCTGTCGCTCGCGATCGAAGGCACCACTGGCGGCCGCTTGTTCGAGGGCCAACGCCTGCTGTCCCACGGAATCCAGAAGCTGCAACCGCCGATCGAACCGCCGCGGATCCATGTCCGCCTGCAGGGTCAGGTTCGGCGCTTCGAACGTCATGTCCTTGGGGTTCAACTTGCCCGTCGCGTGATGGAAGCCATACTCCGGCCACGCGCCATAGGCGGTGCTGCTGAAGCGGGCGTAGCTGATGAACATTGGATTGCGATGAGGACCCATCTCGCCCGCGAACTGGCCGGGAATGACGCGCCCTTCGCGGTGGATCAGCACTTCCGGCAGCACCACGGACGGCGGCACGTTGTTCTTGGGTGGGCAAACCGCATTCGCCACCGCGGCCATCGACGGCCAGTCGCTGGGCTTCGGCTTCGAGGCATCGAAACCCACCGGCAGCTTGTTGCGGCCCGTCAGCATCAGCAGATGCCCCGCCGAGTGTTCGGGCTGTTCGTGATGCATGGAACGGACGAGCGACCACATTTCGCTCCGCTCCGCCAGCATGGGCAGGTGTTCGCAAATCTGCAGACCCGGCGTGCGGGTGGCGGCTGGGTTGAACTCGCCGCGGATGCCGTCGGGAGCGTCCGGCTTCATGTCGAAGCTGTCGTGCTGCCCGAGTCCGCCTGAGAGGAAGATGTAGATGACGTTCTTGGCCCGCGGCGTGCTCGTGCCGGCAATGTCACCGGTGGCGGCCAGAGCCCGGAGTCCGGCCACGTGGTTCATTCCCAGGCCGAGCAGTCCGACGGCGCCGGCCTGAATGGCAGTGCGGCGGCTGAGTCGCAAGTGCTGCGGAGCACTGGCTTGGTGGTTGGGCATGGCCAAGGCACTCATTGCAACGCGAGGGGTGGGCAGGCAGGTGAACTTCAATTCGGCAGGCACGAACCGCTCTCCAGCGTACCCATTTACGGGCGCTGATGCAAGAAAACCTCTGACCGCTCAGGGCAGTTCACTTTCTCAAGCTGGGACAACGGCTTTGAATCCTAACCCGACGCGTAAGCGCGTAAGCGAGGCGCCCGTCTAAGTTTGCCTCGCTGACTTGTCGGGTTGCGAGGACATCGTCGCCAGCCAGACTTAAAAGTGAGTAGCCTTGTCGGAGGCGGCCGGACAGAAGATCTTCTAAAAATCTAGAAGACCGAGATTGACTTGCATGCGGGATATCTCTAAAAAATTAGAAGTTTGATTGCGAGGCGAGTTTTTTTGGGAGGACAGCGTGGCCCGTCGTGAATCGGACTATCCCACCGAGCTGGAGCTCGAGATTCTCAAGGTCCTGTGGGCCGAGTCGCCCCTGCCCGTCCGCGAAGTGCGCGCGCGGCTGGAGCGCGACGCCGGCCGGCCGCTGGCCCACACCTCGGTGATCACGATGCTCAACATCATGGTTCGAAAGGGTTACCTCCGCCGCCGCAAGGAAGGCAACGCGTTTTTGTTTTCGGCCAAGCTCGAGCAGCAGACGCTGCGGCGTGGCGTGTTGGGCGATCTGGCCGCACGGCTGTTTGGCGGTTCGCCCGCCGAGATGGCGTTGAACATCATCGAGTCGGCCGAGATCGACGCCGAAGAACTCGCCGAGCTTCGCAAACTGATCAACCGCAAGAGCAAGGAGCAGCAGTCATGACGCGCTGGATCGCTCTCGTTGAGGCATGGGCCACAGATGGTGCGCTCGCCGAGCGGTTGTGCCTGACGCTCGCCCATTCTTTGTGGCAGTTTGCGCTATTGGCCCTGGTGGCTTGGAGCGTGAACCTGGCGGGCAATCGGTTATCGCACGCGGCCCGTTACAACGTTTGCTTGCTGCTCCTCGCGATTGGGCTGTTGGCCGCGCCGATCACCTGGGCGTCACTGCCGGACTACACCTATTCGAATGCCGCCCAGTCGGTTGTCGTGGCTACGGATACGGTCTCAATGCCGCCTTCAAATGGGTCACCGGTAAGGGGGGCGGCCGCAGCGCCACCAGGGCAATCGGCCGAAAGTATACATGACAGATTGCCGAAGCACGTGGATGCGATTGCTGCCGCCGGCTTGGCAACCGAAGGAGTAGCCGTGAATGCAGCGGGCGCTCGGGCGAAATTAAGCTGGCGAAGTGCGGCACGGGCCCGCGCCAGTCGGTGGATCGTGGCGCTGTACGCCGGTGGCGTGTGCCTGATGATCGCCCGGCTGCTGCGCGGGATGTGGCTCAATCATCGCCTGGTCCGTGGTTCGCAATCGCTGGCAAGTCATCCGCTTAAGCTGGCAATGGAAACTCTGGCCGCTCGTTGGCGGCTGCGCTTGTTGCCACGCCTCGCGGTCGCCAGCGAGGTGGCGATGCCCTGCGTCATGGGCCTGGTGCGGCCGACGATCGTTTTTCCGCTGGCGGCGCTCAACAGCCTCTCGCCCGGCGAACTCGAGATGATCCTTGCCCACGAACTCGCCCACGTCCGCCGCCGCGATCTTTGGGCGCACCTGCTTCAGCGGCTGGCCGAGGCCGTGCTGTTCTTCAATCCCGGCGCGTGGTACGTCAGCCGTCGGATCAGTTTGCTCCGGGAGTACTGTTGCGATGAATAGGCCTGCGATCGCAAACCTGCCGAGGAAACCGCCGTGCGCATCCGGTATGCCCAGGTGCTGTTGCGGCTGGTGGAATGTCAGTTCGCGCAGTCGAAGCGTGGGACGGTGGAACAACTGGCGTCGCTGGCCGCGGTCGGAGCCTCGCCGAGCCATCTGCGCCGTCGCATAGCGGTGCTGCTGGGTGAACCCCTGCGCGAACCCCTGCGTATTTCGCGAGCGGGGCTGATGACCTTGATGTTCCTCTCCGTCGTGCTGTTTCTGGCGCCGGCGATCGTGGTTTCCAGCGGACAGGAGGCCGCGGAGAAGAAGCCCGTGAATGAGTCCGAGTCGTTGCCCGAGAAGGCAACTTCGAAGCGGACGGAGTCGCCTGTCGACGGGCGTGTCAGCAAGAAACACTCCAGTGGGGTCGAGGTAGAACTGCTCGCGATCGGCACCCGCGGCGAACCGGCGCAGCGCTGGTGGCGACCGAACGGCGCTTTGCTCGACGGCGAGCCATATCACGTGAAGGACTTTGAGCGTTACAGCTTTCCAGGTCCGCTGACGCGCGAAGTGGTGTTCACACTGGAAAACTTTCCGGAAGAAGCCGGTTGGAAATGCCGGACGCGCCCGCAAGGCGCTTCGATGGGCACTGGGGGCGTGGCTGATGCGGAAGGCAATCGACTGCGGCACCACCATGCGCTGATCTCCTCGTTGCCGGACAACGCCGCATCGTTCGGCTTTGAGGTGGGCGTCGCCGCGGGCGAATGGAAAACTGTGGCCACCTACGACCTTCCGTCCGGGAAAACATCGCGCGCAAACGGAGGGGCAGTCTTTGCGGGGCCGTACGTTTCTCTCGGAGGCCGAGCTGTGCTCACTGTCTCGCATCGATTGGAGGAACAGGTTCGATTGGTGACCGTTTACAAGGGAGGCGTTCGCAGTCCCGAATTGGCATGGGTACAGCATGGGGCCGGCGAAAGTATACTCGTCAGTCAGTTTGAGTTGCGCTCGCAAGATCAAATCGAACGCGTCGAGTTCCAGTCGCGCCCGTATGAGTGGGTTGTGTTCGACAACCTGCCAACACAACCTGGCGATTCACATATTGATGCGGAACGCGCAGCGGCTCCAGCCGTCAAAGTCCTGGCCATCGGCTACGGCGATGCCGTCGATAAACCCGCATCGCGTTGGTGGAATGCTGACGGCACTCCGCGCGAAGCTCCGCAAAGCCAGTTCAATGGCCAGCGCAATCCACAGATGCTTTCCGATCCCCGGGCCCGGCAGATCGTCATCGAGCTTCTTGACTATCATCCCGGCTCAGCCGTGCGCTTCGAGATCAAATCTAAGAGCGGCTGGTCACGCGGCGAACTCTCAGCAAGCGAGCTCGATGCGCCCAAGGGGCAGCCGAAGGTCCTGCACGAGGTGCACACAATTGCTGACGATGACGAGGTGTTCACCCTCCGCGTCGGCCGAGCCGACGGTGAGTGGAAGACGGTCTACTCGGGCGATGCGGGCGCCGTGGCGCAAGGGAACAAGGAACTCAAGGGCGTCGTCTTCTCCGGTGCGTTCGCCCAAGGCGCGGGCAGTGCCGTCGTCGTTTCACATAACTGGCACGGACAGAACACGCGGCTGATCGCGATCGACAACTCCGGCAAGCGGCACACAGGCAAGTTCTCAGCGCAACTCGCCGCCGCTGAAACCGTGAACCAGACAATTTTTGAGTTCGCGGATATGAAGCCTGACGGCATCGCCGAGTTTGATATTCAGGTGCAGGACTTTGCCTGGACCACGATCGACGATCTGCCGGCCAATCCTAAGCCTCCGGCCGACGCCAAGGCCACGATCAGCGGACGAATCAAATTGGCCGACGGCTCACCGGCGACAGAACCGGGCACGCTGTACTATCACCTCAGTCCCCGTGACAACCCGACCATCTCGGGCATCGCAGGACAAGTGGGCCGCGTAAAGGACCACTACTCATTTGAAGTCCCGGCGGGCACCCTTTGGCTTGCCCATTTCACGGAGCAGCATGCGCCCGCGGTCGTAGGCTTCTTGGAAGTCGAAACGGGCGAGCGGCTTTCGGACGTGGATTTAGTTCTTGAGCCCGGCTTGAACGCGAAAGTGAAGTTCGAAGATGAAGACCACGAGCCGATTTCTGGTGCGCAGCTAACCATGGTTCCGTGCGTCGGCGAGGATACATTCGGTCAAGCGATTGCGCACGCTGGAAGCAGTGATGGGTCCTTGGTGGTCCCCCATGTCGCGGAGAACGCGGCGTATAGGCTTATCGTGCGCGCTCCGGGGCACCAGCCCTTTCACATGACTCCTGTGCAATGGTCGGCAGCTTCCCGCTCTCCTTTTCCGCTGACCATGCGCAAATCGCGACCTGCCACCGGCAGACTCCTGCGGCCGGATGGTAGTCCCGCCGTGGATGCGATTCTGAAGACCCGGGTTGGCGTGTCTGGGCGTCACATTGTTGATGAGTTCAAACCTAAGGACGTTCAAGTCGACGTGGAAGGTCGCTATTCGATGGATGAGCTTATCGACAGGGTGCACTATCTTGTACTGGCGGAGACCACTGACGGCGGTAGGGTCATATTGCCTCCGGTTGTGGCGGGACAGGAGGGTTTGCTGGTCAAGATTCCCGACCGGCCAGTTGTGAAGATTCGCGTGATTGGTGATCTCAAGAAGCTCAACGACCAGCAACAGGGCGGGCCCTTACTTCGCGTGCGGCAACACTACGAGTTCAAACCTGCCGTGGGGACCGAACTGCGAGACACGATAAGTGAGGATGTTCCGGTCGAAACCACGGACGCCGGCGGGATGGCGGTCTACCGTGGACTGATCGACGCGCCAATCGAGATCATCGCCGGTGGAAAGACTTACGAGTTCGACGGCTCGGAGAGCGAGGTCACGATCAATCTCGACGAGCCGAATAAGATTCTGTACCAGAACCGGTATTGAATAAGGCCGCTAGCCGGTCAGCCGCTCCAGCTCCGCAGCCATCCGCGCGAACACCTCGGTCCAGTCGCCCAGCCGGCGCTGTCGATACAGCCGCAGCGTCGCATACCAGGGCGAGTCTTCGCGATCGAGCAGCCAGCGCCAGTCGGGCACGAGGTTGAGCGCGACCCAAGTGGGCACGCCCAGTCCGCCGGCCAGGTGCGCCATCGAGGTGTCGCTCGTGATCACGAGGTCCAGGTGCTGCATGATCGCGGCGGTGTCCATGAACGCCCCGCCACTGGCGTCGAGCCGCTCACCGAAGTCGACCACGTTCCAGTCGGCCGCGACGGTGGCAAGCTGCTCACTCCCCTCCCCTTTTTGCAGGCTGAAGAGTTGTACGCCCGAGAGCGCCGCTAGCGGAGCGAATGCCCCAAGCGCAATCGAACGCTCGGCGTCGTAGGGCGCGTGTGGATTCCCCTGCCAGGCGATCCCCACGCGCAGCTTGCCGTATGAGCGGATCTCGTCGCGCCAGGCTTCCACGCGCGCCTGGTCCGCGAAAATGTACGGAATGCTGGCCGGAATCGTCTCGAGCGTGGTCCGCATCCGGTGCGGCATACTGAGCAGTGGCACGCAGCCATCGGCCGCAGGCGCAGCATCGCTCGGCGTGATCCACTGGCTCACGCCGGGCGTGTGGGCGAGGATCGGATGCAGGGCGGCCGAACATTCGACAATCACCCGCGCTCCCAGTTCGGCCAGCGGCTGGGCGTAACGAATGAACTGCAGCGTATCGCCAAGCCCCTGTTCGCTTATGAGCACGATCGTCTTGCCCTCGGGCGACGAGCCATCCCAGATCGTCCAGCGCGGGCGGAACGCTGGAAAGTCGCGCGACTGGAACCGCCACTCGTACTCCGAGAGCCCTTCGGCATAGCGCCCCAGTAGCAGCAGCGCGCTGGCCCAATTGTGATGGGCCTCGGGATAGTGCGGCGTGATGGCGAGAGCCTGCTCAAAATGCCTGAGCGAGTCCGCGACCCGCCCCTGCCGCAGCACCGCGATGCCCAGGTTGTAAGGAGACTGGGAGCTCGTGGGATTGAGCTGCTGGGCGCGGCGATAGGCAGCTTCCGCTTCGGAGAACCGCCCTTCACTCGCCAGCAGGTTTCCCAAGTTGTTGTGGGCCTGTCCCAGTTCGGGTTTCAGCCGCAAGCATTCGGCAAGCGCCGCCCCGGCTTCATCGTTCCGTTTCAGCCCGGCGAGCGCGCTGGCCAGGTTCAGGTGGGCCTCGGCAAACAGCGGCCGCATGGCGACTGCTTGCTGCGCCGCCTCGATCGCCGCGGCATAATCGCGTTTGTCGATGTGAAGTTGCGCGAGGTTCACGTAGGCTTCGGCCGAGTCGGGCTTAAGCTCGAGCACTTCGCCGTAGGCCGCGATTGCTTCCGCCACTTGCCCCGCCTGCGCGAGCGCGGCCGCCAGGTTGAAGCGAACTTCGGGATCGGAGCTCTTGAGCCGCGCTACTTGTCTGAGATGCGGCACGGCTTCGGTCATGCGGCCTGCGGAACTGAGCAGACGCGCCGCCTCTCGATGCGCGCGGAGTGAATTGGGATCGAGATGCGCAGCCGCGCGATAGGAATCGATCGCCGTAGCTGCATCGTCAGCACGTTCCAGGGCGGCCGCCAGGTTCAGGTGTGTTTGCGGATTGTTGGGACTGATCGCGGCCGCGCGACGGAAGCTTTCGACCGCTTCGGCCATCTTGCCTTGCTTGGCGAGCAAGACGCCCAGGTTGTCGTGGGCCGAAAGGTGATTGGGTTCCAGGCGGATCGCTTCCTGCAAATGCGTGGCGGCCTCATCCCATTTCTTCAGATTAATGCAGGCCGCGCCGAGCAGGCTGAGAGCGGCAGCGTTCGCGGGATCGGTGTGGAGTGCCTGCCGATAAATCGCGTACGCCGCTTGCACCTGTCCCGCCTGATGCAGTTGGATGCCGGTGGAAAGCAGATCGGAATCGATGCTCATAACGAAATGCGATGGAACTGGCCAGGCGAGGTGTGGAAGCAACCTGAAGTGGCGTTCCTTCCAGTATACGCTGCTGCGACCGCTCGGGGCTGCATGGGGAGGTTGCAAAACAGGCCGTTTTTTGCACGACTGGGTCGCGGGAGCTAGACTTCGAAGTACTATCTGGCCCCGCGGTCGCCGCGAAAGAGTTCCGCATATCTCGCCGAGTTCACGCCGTCATGTCCACCGCGCCCCTGCGACCCGCGTTCGGAGCTCCCGGCATCGAGCCGCGGTGGACGCGCAGCGACAAGTCGGCCGTCGGCACGGCATACTTCGCCGGCAGCCGGCTCTGGTTCACGCTGGCGGCGGGCATCGTCAGCGAGGTCTACTATCCAACGATCGATCGGCCGCAGATTCGCGACTTGCAGTTCCTCATTACCGATGGCGAAACGTTCTTTCACGATGAGCGCCGCGATACGGAATGGACGCTCGAGCAACTCTCCGACCATTCGCTGGGGTTTAAGCTCACGAATACCTGCCGCGAGCAGGACTACCGGATCGTCAAGGAGATCATCTGCGATCCGCACTACTCCTGCCTGTTGGTCAACACGCGGATCGAAGGGGACGAAAGTCTGCTCGAGCGATTGAAGTTGTATGCCCTGCTCGCGCCCCATCTGGAAGGTTGCGGCTGGGGCAATAGCGGATATGTCCATACGATTGCCGATCGCAAGATGCTCGTCGCCACTCGGGGCAATACCTGGCTGGCGATGGGGGCTTCGGTTCCGCTGCTCAAATGCTCGTGCGGCTATGTCGGCACCAGCGACGGCTGGACGGACCTCGCCCAGGACAATCGGCTCGACTGGGAATTCGACGCGGCCGAGAACGGCAACATCGCGCTGATTGCCCAGGTGGATCTCAGCCAGACGCGCGAGTTCACGCTCGGCGTCGCCTTTGGCGATACTTATCACAATGCGACGACCACGCTCGCGCAGTCGATTGAAGTGCCGTTTGCAGGGCATCGCGAACGGTTCATCGAACAGTGGCAGCGGACCTGCGGGCACGTCTCGCCCATGAAGGGTGCCTGCGGCGACACCGGTTCGCTGTACCGCCGCAGCCACAGCCTGTTGCTTGCGCATGAGGACAAGACCTATCCCGGCGCGCTGATCGCTTCGCTCAGCATCCCCTGGGGCGAAGCGAAGGGGGACGACGACCTGGGTGGCTATCACCTGGTCTGGCCGCGCGACATGGTCCACTCGGCCACCGCACTGTTGGCCACGGGCAACAAATCGACCCCGTACCGTTCGCTGATCTACCTGGCCTGCTCGCAATGCCCCGACGGCGGGTTCTACCAGAATTTCTGGATCAACGGCGAGCCGTATTGGACCGGCGTGCAATTGGACGAAGTCTCGTTCGGCATGCTGCTCGCGTGGCGCGTGCAGGAAGCCGAAGCTTTGCAGGGCTTCGACCCGTACCCGATGGTGCTCCGGGCCGCGGGCTACCTGGTCCGCGAGGGCCCGGCCACGCCGCAGGAGCGCTGGGAAGAGAATAGCGGTTATTCGCCGTCATCTCTGGCGGCGAATATCGCGGCGCTCGGATGCGCTGCCGAGATGGCCCGGTTGCGTGGCGACCAGCACACGTCGGACTACCTCTGGCAGTACGCCGACTTTCTGGAGTCGCACCTGGAAGGCTGGTGCGTTACCACCGAGGGCACGCTCGTGCCGGGGATCTCGAAACACTACATCCGGATCCTGCCGGTCGACATTGGCAATCCGTGCCCCTTCGAAGATCCTAACCGAGCGATTGTGCTCATCAAGAACCGCGCGCCCGGCGAACAATACCTGTTTCCGGCCAAGGACATCGTGGATGGCGGCTTCTTGGAACTGGTACGCTATGGCATTCGCAGTGCGACCGACCCGGTGATCGAAGACACGGTGCAGGTCGTCGACAAGTTACTGAAAGTCGAGACGCAGTTCGGGCCCTGCTGGCGGCGCTACAATCACGACGGTTACGGCCAGCGTGACGATGGCGGCCCCTTTAACGGCTTCGGTCGCGGACGCGGTTGGCCATTGCTCACTGGCGAGCGCGGGCACTATGAGTTGGCGGCGGGTCGCGATGTGATGCCGTACATTCGGGCCATGGAAGGCTTTGCCCGCTGGGGTTTGCTGCCCGAGCAGGTTTGGGACGCCGACGATTTGCCCGAGAAGCGGCAGTGGCGCGGGCTGCCGACGGGGGCCGCGATGCCGCTGGTCTGGGCGCATGCCGAGTACCTGACGCTGCTGCGGAGCGTGGCTGACGGGCGGGTCTACGACTACCTGCCGCATGTGGCCCAGCGCTACATCGGCGGCAATCGGACTCACGATGCGATCGAATTCTGGAAGCCCGACCGGCATGCGATTCGGGTGCAGGCCGGGCACACGCTGCGTGTGCAGGCGCCTGGCTCGTTTTGTCTGCGCTGGTCGACCGACGAGTGGCGCACGGTGCACGATACTCCCGGCCGAGCCACGGCGCTGGGCATCGCTTACGTGGACCTGCCGATCGAGCGGCGCCAGAAGTCACCGGTGCGGTTCACGTTCCGCTGGACGCACCCCGACCGCTGGGAAGGCCGCGACTACGAAGTGGCGGTTGTGCCGGCGTAGCATCGGACTTCTTCGGCCTGTGCCGCATGTGCGGGCGGCGCGGCTGCCGGTCGTGTGTGGCTCGACAAGCGCGACTGTTGCGTCCGCTACGTGTGGCAACTCAGCGTCGCCGCTACAGCGCGCACAGACCGTATTTCGGTTGGCCCGTTCGAGTTCGGCGCTGCGGCGGTCCGATCAATACTTCGCGGTCGGCGGCCGTGGCAGCGAACCGGCGGAGGTTCCTTCCACCGACCCCCGCCTACCGAACTCGAACTGGGGAGATGGATCGCGTGAGCCGATTGAGCATCCTGTTGCCGGTTTATAACGCACAGCCCAACCTGGAAGCCGACGTGGTCGAGATGCTCGAGGTGCTCGCCGACGTGGCGCGCGACTTCCAGCTATGGATCATCGACGACGGCTCGCTCGACGAAACGTCCGACGTGGCCCGGCAGTTGGCCGCCGGCTATCCGCAGGTTTGCCTGTTGCGGCATCCGGTCCGGTTGGGCCTGTGCGAAGCGATTCAGACCGGCCTGGACCATACGCAAGGCGACGTGATCCTGGTCGGCGACGAGGACTATTGCCTGGACCCCGACGATCTTCGCACGCTCTGGCAGATGCGCGACACGCAGTGGCAGCTCAGCCGGCAGGAGGCGCTGCCGATTGCCAATCGGCCGTCGATCGCCCGGCTGCTGGCCTGGCGTCCGCGCGCTTCGCAGGCCCGGCGCGGGTTCCAGATCATCTCGCGTCAGGCATTCGAAAAGTTCCGCCTGCAACAGGCCGTCGACACCGTGCATCGGCTCGACATCGGCTGGCACGGCAGCACGCCTCAAGGTCCCGAATGGCCCAAGTTCCATGCCGGTGCGGACCGCATGAGCACCGGCTGGACCGAGGATCACCTGCCGATGTTTGGCGGCGGCGACTACGCGGCCTTCTGACCCGACTTGTCGGCTGGCTCGTGCACGATCAGATCGCCGCCGTCGGCAGTGCCGTCGTAACTCGCGCCCGGCCGCAGGTAGCGCCAATAGATCCGCGCGAGCTCGAAAGAAGCCTTGGCGAAGTCGCGTCCTTTGACGTTCGATCCCGCTACGTCGCGCCAGGCGTCCAGCGGAAACTCGTAGATCGCCTCGCGCAGCACGCTGCGCATCGCGCTGGCCCGCAGCCGCTTCATCCGGGCGAACATCTCCACATCGAAGATCCACCGCGTGGAGAAAGACTGCCCCAGCACGGCGGTCAGCTCCGGCGTGACGCGAAACAGCTTCGCCCCGCACTGCGTGTCGAAGATCTTCACACCGAGCGCCAGGGAGGCCACGTTCGCAAAGACGCGGCCCAGCCAGTAGCGGAGCGGCTGCCGATCGATTGCGTGCCCCAAGAGCCGCATCCGTGTGCCGATCACGCAATCGATGTGCGGTTTGCCTTCGAGAAGCTTGCAAAAGGGCTCGATGTCGGCGAGCGGCGTGGCGAGGTCAGCGTCCCAGAAACCTACGTAGTCCGCTCCGGATCGCACGGCCAGCAGCATCCCCAGGCGGACGGCTTCGGCCTTGCCGCGGTTTTGCCCCAAGTGCAAGAAGCTGAAGTCTCGCGGGTTGGCCCGGTTCAGGTGCTCTAGCAGTTCCAGGGTTTCATCGCGGCTGCCATCGTTGACGAACAGCAACTCGGCGGCGCCACTGCGGCGGCCGAAATCTTGAATCGCGCGCATGTTGAGCCGCCGTGCTTCGTTGTAACACGGCACGACCACGATAGCTCGCGGCATGAGAGAGACGTCCTTGTCTCGAATGGCAGTGGCAAAACACGTCGGCCGCGTTTCATTACGCGGAGCAGCCGGTCGGTTCGTATACTACGCCGAGGCATCCGGAGGCAAGGTCAGTCGGACGAAGCTAGCAATGCTAGACCCGCGGACCTGCGGCGTCTTCCATCTGTGCGATGTACTGCCGGAGCCGCTCGACCTCGTCGGTTACATGGTGGAGCTTGAGCATGTTCTCCACCCGCTTGAGCAACTCGAGCTTGTTGACCGGCTTACTCAGGAAATCGTCGGTGCCGGCTTCCACCGCCCGTTCGATATCGCCCAGCTCGTTGAGCGCCGTGACCATCAGGATCATGATCGTGCGGGTCTCGGGATCGCCCTTGAGCTTTTCGCACACCTCGAAGCCGCTCAATTTCGGCATCATTACGTCGAGCAGGATCAGGTCGGGCTGGAACGAGGCGACCTTGTCGAGCGTGTCGCGGCCATCCACGGCCACGGCGATGTCGACGTCCAGCCCGCTCAGATAAGCTTCGAGCAGCTCGACGTTGGGACCGTTGTCGTCGGCAATCAGGATCCGGCTCTTTTGCGGGGACTGGGCCATGACGTTCGCGATTCTCGACTAGACGGGGGAGCTGCCAGCGTTCCTTAGCCGGCAATCCACGGATTATAGGTCGAATCGCCTCGGCGGAGAATGGGAATCCTCACCGTGCTCGTCGCCGGCCGCCGCACGAGCGCAAACAAACGCGAGGACAGTCGCTTCGGCGCCGACTCGAACGAGTCGTGTTTTCAAGCGTAAAGTCTTCGTCTTAACCATTCCTTCGCATCGCAGTACGAAAGACGGTTTTTGAAGTTTCACATCTTGATTCGCCGAAGTGCTGTCCTCGCTGCTGATATGCTTCAAGCAAGCGGCGTGCCGCCAGTGGGTCTGAGTCCACCAGCAGCGCATTGCCCATTACGTAAATTCAAGCTCCCTTCGAGCTTAGCTCCACTTCACCGCCTGCGAGAAACCCTTTACGTTGCGGTGACGGTGCGGCGACCTGGTCGCCACGCGTTCGCGCACGGTGCCACACGCGCGCAGGGTTGTGGGATTTAGTCCAACCAATGCCGAGAGATCGCTTCACACCTGGTCGGTGTCGACCTCGGCCATTCGCATGGCCGGCACCGGGAAGCTTTCGCACAGATCGAACACCTCACCGCGAATCTCGGTGTGCAACCGCTTGTCGTCCGGCGCCTTGAGTGCGGAAAACATCCAGCCCGCGATCTTCTTCATCTCGGCGGTGCCCATGCCGCGGCTGGTGAGGGCGGGCGTGCCGACCCGAATGCCCGAGGGATCCATCGGCTTTCGCTGATCGTACGGGATCATGTTCTTATTGACCGTGATGCCCACGGCGTCCAGCACGGCCTCGGCCTGCTTTCCGCCGATGCCCAACGGGCTGACGTCGATCAGCATCAAATGGTTGTCCGTTCCGCCGCTGACCAGTCGCAAGCCGCCGGAGAGCAGCGCCTCGGAGAGCGTCTTGGCGTTGTCGATCACTCCCTGTGCGTAACGCTTGAAGTCCGGGCGCAATGCTTCACCAAAACAGATTGCCTTGCCGGCGATGACGTGCATCAGCGGACCGCCCTGGATGCCTGGGAACACCGAGCGGTCGAGATCCTTGGCGTACTCGGCGCGGCACATCGACATACCGCCGCGCGGGCCGCGGAGTGTCTTGTGCGTGGTCGTGGTCACGAAGTCGGCCACCGGCACGGGATTGTCGTGCAGCCCCGCGGCCACCAGGCCGGCATAATGGGCCATGTCGACGAACAGCTTGGCGCCCACGTCTTTGGCGATCTCGGCAAACTTGCCGTGCGGAATCTCGCGCGGATAGGCGCTCGCTCCGGCGACGATCAGCTTTGGTTTGTGCTCGCGGGCAAGCTTGGCTACCTGGTCGAAGTCGATTCGATGATCGGATTCGCGCACGCCGTAGCTGATGAAGTTGTACAGGATGCCGGAGATGTTCAGCTTCATGCCGTGGGTCAGGTGACCACCATGCGCCAGGTCGAGTCCCAGCACCGTGTCGCCCGGCTGAATGGCCGTCAAATAGACCGCCATGTTGGCCTGGCTGCCGGAGTGCGGCTGGACGTTCGCATGCTCGGCACCGAAGAGCTGCTTGGCACGATCGCGGGCGAGGTCCTCGACCACGTCGACGTGTTCGCAACCGCCGTAGTATCGCCGGCCGGGGTAACCCTCGGCATACTTGTTCGTCAGCACGCTGCCCACGGCCTGCATCACCGCGGGGCTGGTGTAATTTTCGCTGGCGATCATCTCCAGGCCGTCCTGCTGCCGGTCCGTTTCGGCGGCGATCGCGGCCCAGACTTCGGGGTCTTCTTCGAGAATGAAATTCATGTCGGCTGCTACCTGGCGTGGGACACTCGAAACACGTGGAATAGGGTATTGTCGGGCTGAAGGGGCGGATCGTCAATCGGCGGTCGCGGGACTATGGGCAGTACCCGAGGACGGCTTATGGCGACGCGGAAACTTCCACCTCGGCCGCGCCACTGTTGTCCGCCAGCCGGCCTGCGGAATCGTTGATCCGGAAATAGACCGTCCCGGACTCTTTAGGTTCGAGGGTCGCATCGAGCCCCACGGCGATGGGCTGGATCAGCCCGCTAAAACGAGCGCTTGCCGTATCGTCGTCGTTGCGGACGGCCGCCAGTAACATTCCGAGCGGTTGTCCCGCGTGATACTCGATCGTGATGCCGCCCGGCTCGCTCAGCCAAGGCCGCTCGCCGCCCGCCACCTGATAGCGGCCCCGCGCGCGAATGGTGTACTTCTTGCCTGCTTCGACGGCGACTCCGCTTGATTGCCAGCCCCGATCTGCGGCGACCGGCACTTGCGCTGGGCCCGCGCCGAGTGGCGAGCCCGACTTATGCTCGACGTTCATGCGCTCGAAGTCAAACCCGTAGTCGAGGTTCGCGATGAAGAGCTGCCAGTCTTCGTCGAGCGTTTGACGATCGCCGGCGAAGGCCGCGACGACGCGGTCTTGAAAGTCCGCCTGGTTCACTTGTCTCGCAAGCGCATGAAAGCGATCGCGGTACCTCGGATGATGTTCGAAGAAGGCCGCGGCGGCCCAGCACCAGCCGTATTGTTCGACCGTGCCATGTAACGTGCCGCTAAGGTTGAAGAGTTTCTCAATCGTCAGCGCTTTTCTTTTGGCAAAGTCTCCTTGCACCGCTTCGATCCGCCCCCACTTCGGCACATCGTCGCGGTTGGCAGGAATCACGTTCAGCAGGAGCTTGTCGCCGTCGAGCCTGTGCGTGCCCAGGAGTTCGGCTGTGCCTTCACCGTACCAGGCTGGCCCGGTGCCGCCGAGGACCGTCATGGCAAAGACATGTGTCCCTTCGTGCAGCATCAAATTCCGGCGAAAGTAGGCGCTCGTCTGATCAAATAGCCAGAAGTTGCCCTCCAGCGCGTAGCCCGTCGCGAATTCGGGCACGTCCTTTGAGATCAGGCCCGCGGCTTCGAACCGCTCGCGTGATCGCATCAAGAATCCGCGTACGTGCCAGTCGGCGTGCTGGGCCGGATCGACGCCGAAGTATGCGCACCACTGTGGAAACGCCTGATCGAAATAGCCCGGCAGCGTGTCCACTTCAGCATCGGGTGGCAGGTCGGTCACCAGCGTCAGGTGCTTGGACGTAAGCGTGCGGAGCGTGGGATCGTCGGCGCGTGCCGAATTGGCCTGCGGCGCGAAGGCCGCCAGCAGTGCAAGAATGAGTGCCGAGCGAAACATGGCGATCGAGCGGAAAGATTCGTGGGCGAGCCAAACTCCATTGTAGTTGGCGCGTTCCAGGATTGGGTGCGGCCCCATCGCAACCGGCAAAAACCGCACAAGCCGAAGGCTCTCTAGAGGGCCCGGCGGAATCGCTTCGGCGGGCGACCGCCGCGGCCCAGTTTCGGCGGGGACGGCTTGGGGGGTGCCGGAGCGGCTTCTTCGGCCGCAGTCCCATCGGTAATGGGCTCGGTCGGGGCCGGTCGGCCGGCGCTGGCGGCCACTCGCACCGCTTCAAAGCCCGGCACTTCGTCCCGCTTGAGCAGCTTGTTGATCCGCATCTCGATTCGCGTGAGCTCATTGCCTTCTTCGGGCGTCACGAACGTATAGGCCACGCCCTCGCGTCCCATGCGGCCCGTGCGGCCCACGCGGTGGACGTAGTCGTCGCAGAACTGCGGAATGTCGTAGTTGTAGATGTGCGAGATGCTGCTCACGTCGATCCCGCGGCCGACGACGTCGGTGGCCACCAGAACCTTGACCTTGCCTTCGCGAAACGCCGACATCACGCGGTCGCGAGCGCTTTGGGCCAGGTCGCCGTGAATGCAGGCCACGTCCTTGAACCGCTTCTGCAGCCGGCGGTCCACCTTGTCGGTCCCCCGCTTGGTGCGGCAAAACACGATCGCCTGATGCGGTTCATCACGCTTGATCAGATGCTCGAGCAGGTCGAACTTCCGGTCGCCGTCGACCGTGCAATAAAATTGCTCGATCGTTTCGACCGAAACGTCGGTCGGCGAGAAGTTCAACGACTCGGGGTTACGCATGTACGAGCGGGCCAGTCGTTCGACCGGCGGCGGCACCGTCGCACTCAAGAGCAGCGTCTGCCGCTCGCGCGGGCAGCGACGCAGAATTTTTTCAATGTCCGGGCGGAAGCCGATATCCAGCATCCGGTCGGCTTCATCGAGCACGACCATCTGCAGGTCGTCGAGCTTCAGCGTCCCGCGGCCCATGTGGTCGAGCACGCGGCCCGGCGTGCCGATGACGACTTCGCAACCGCGGGAAAGTTTGTCGATCTGCCCGCGAATCGGCTTGCCGCCATAGACGGCCACCGAGTGGATTTTCTGGCCGTGGGCCAGCTTGACCACCTCTTCGCGGACCTGGACGGCCAGCTCGCGCGTGGGCACCAAGACTAAGGCATGCGGGCCGTGCGACTTCTTGGCCGCGAGCAGCCGCTCGAGGATCGGAATCACGAATGCGGCGGTCTTGCCGGTGCCGGTGCGGGCCTGGCCCAACACGTCGACGCCGCTCAAGGCATACGGAATGAGTCCGGCTTGAATCGGGGTGGGATCAAGGTAGCCGGCTTTGGCGAGAGCCTCGTTCATCGCCTCAGAGAGGTTCAGAGCGGCGAATCCAGAGGCGGCTGTTTCAGGCGGGGTATTCTCGGTAGTACTCGTTTGCACGCAACTTCCAGACGAGACGGATGGTGTGATCCCTAGTGGCTGCGGCCCATCCGCAACCGGCCGATTTTGGATCCATTAAACTACCCTAACTCTAGCGGCCAGAGGGGGTTTGGTCAACCCAGGGGGCTTTCCCCCGAAACTCCCTCACCAGAATGTTTCCTTATGAGCAAACGCTGGAACTTTCCGTGGCGAGGTGGGCCGGATGGCGGGGGCGATTCTCTGGACCTGGTCGAACTGGTGATGGAGCTCGAGGAGGAGTTCGACATGACGATTCCTGACGAGGAAGCGGCACGAATCAAGAGTGTCGACGATGCACTCCGCTATTTGGAGCAACGCCGCCGAGAGAACGACAAGTAAGCCGTCGGCTGTGCTGCGGTCCGTACGGCCTAAAAAACAATAGGCCGGCTCCCTGACATTCAGGGAACCGGCCTTTCTCGTCGGATTCAGTAAGCCCGGCGAAAGGCTTAGGCCTTCTTCTTGGCGGCCTTCTTGGCCGGCATCTTCTTGGCGGCAGCAGCCTTCGGCGAGCGGGTGGCCGTCTTCTTGGCCGGAGTCTTGGTCGCCTTCTTCGTCGTCTTCTTAGTTGCCATTTCCGTGGCTCCTCTTAAATGGATGCCCGAAGTTTTTAATGACGCGTTTCCCTATGAGCACCCAGACAGGGATCGTCATGCGGTACATGCGAAGCGAGCACATAAGTCTCATCCTCGCAGGGGGCGCATTCGCACTAAGCAATCGCTTGTTCGAATCACCCAGGTTCGCGGATTGAAGCGTTCTTCCCGAACTGCGTCAAGGCGAGTTATGCACCCAGGGTGCCACGGACCGGCAAACTTCCCCACGAGGGCAATCGCGCGAGAGCGCGCATTTCATGCGAGAAGTGGCCAAACTACCCGCGCCGCGCTGCTACTCGTCCGTCACGCAGCCTTCCGAAGCGCTCTTCACATTTTTGATGTATTTGTAGAGCGTGCCCCGCGTTGCCTTGAACGGCGGAGCCTGCCAACGCTTCCGTCGCGCGGCCATGTCCGCGTCCGAAACCGCCACCGAGATCTCGTTCTTCGTGGCATCGAGCGTGATGATGTCGCCGTTCTCCACGAGCGCGATCGGGCCGCCTTCCTGAGCTTCGGGCGTGACGTGCCCGATGATGAAACCGTGCGAACCGCCGGAAAAACGGCCGTCCGTCAGCAGGGCGACGTCCTTGCCGAGCCCTTTGCCCATGATCACGCTGGTGGGGGTCAGCATCTCTGGCATGCCCGGCCCACCCTTGGGGCCCTCGTAGCGGATGATGATCACGTCCCCCTTCTTAATCTCATCTCGCTCCACCGCGTGCAGCATGTCCTCTTCGCCGTCGTAGACCTTGGCCGGGCCGCTGAACCGCAGGCCTTCCTTGCCGGTGATCTTGGCCACGGAGCCTTCCGGGGCCAGATTGCCCTTGAGAATCTGAATGTGCCCCGACTCTTTGATGGGCTTTTCGAGGGGGTGGATGACGTCCTGACCGGCCTTCAGCCCCGGCAGTTTTTCCAGGTTTTCGCCAATCGTTTTGCCCGTGACGGTCAGGCAATCGCCGTCGAGGAGCTTCTTTTCCAAAAGGTACTTCATGACGGCGGGTGTCCCACCCACGTTGTGCAAGTCTTCCTGCACGTACTTGCCGCTCGGCTTGAGATCCGCCAGGAACGGAATCCGGTTGCTGACCTTTTGGAAGTCGTCGATCGTGAGCTCCACGCCCACGGCCCTGGCCATGGCGATCAGGTGCAGCACGGCATTCGTCGAGCCACCCAAGGCCATCACGACGACCATGGCGTTTTCAAAGGCCCGGCGGGTCATGATGTCGCGCGGCTTGAGGTCCTTTTCCAGGCAGACCCGAATCGCCGCTCCGGCGCGATAGCACTCGTCCATCTTGGCCGGATCGACGGCCGGAATCGACGAGCTGTAGGGCAATGCCATGCCCATCGCTTCGATGGCCGAGGCCATGGTGTTGGCCGTGTACATGCCACCGCAGGCACCCGCGCCGGGACAGCTTTTGGCCACGACCTCTTCGCGCCCCTTTTCGTCCAGCGTGCCGGCCAGATATTCGCCATAGCACTGAAACGCCGAGACGACGTCGAGCGTCTCTTCGTGTCCGTCGCGCATCCGGTGACCCGGCTTGATCGTGCCGCCATAGACCATCAGGCTTGGCCGATTGAGCCGACCCATGGCGATCAAACAGCCAGGCATATTCTTGTCACAGCCGGGAATCGAGATGTTGGCGTCGTACCACTGGGCGCACATCACGGTTTCGATCGAGTCGGCGATCAGGTCGCGCGACTGCAGGGAGAAGCACATCCCCTCGGTGCCCATCGAGATGCCGTCGCTCACGCCGATGGTATTGAACCGCATGCCGACCAGTCCCGCGGCCTGTACGCCCGCTTTGACCTTGGTGGCCAGGTCGTTGAGGTGCATGTTGCAGGTATTCCCCTCGTACCAGACGCTGGCTATGCCGACCTGCGGCTTGTCCATGTCCTCACGAGTCATGCCCGTGCCGTAGAGCATGGCCTGGCTCGCGCCTTGGCTCTTGGGTTGCGTGATCCGCGAACTGTACTTATTGAGCGCCATCGATCGACTCATTCTGCGAGGAAAATCGGAAAAGCGAAACCGCCAGATATAGTTTACTGGGGGCGGGTTTGCAAACCACGACACCGCCTGCAGCGCGCGGGTTCGCCCGGAATGCATGTGCGGATGCGTCTCAGCAAGAACTGCTACTGCGCCGGTACGACCTTGATTTCCGGCGGGCCGGCCTGGGCCATGCCGGCCAGTCCGGGAGCGAGCTGCGAGATATTCATGTAGATGTGCCTGCCGCCGTTTTCCTTGGCGAGATCCTCAAGCGCACTTTGGACCCCTGGGGCGAACACGAACTGAATCACGTTGATCCGGGCCTTGCCTTTGTTCAGCTTTCGCAGCCGAGCCAGTTCGTCGGGGCTGGGGTCGTCCTTCTCTTCGCCATCTGTGAGCAGGTAAATCACGTCGGGCTTCATTCGAATGGCCATTTCCAGCGGCGGCACATGCCGCGTCTGGCCATCGCCATAGACGCTGGCTACGAAGCCCGTGGCCCGCTTGCGGCTGTCGGGGGTGAGCGTGATCAGCCCGCGATGCGAGGTCCGTCCGCCAGGATCGAAGACCCACGATTCGTGGTTGTAGAAGATGATGTGAAACTTATTGCCGGGGTTCAAGTCTTCCAGGCTTTTGACGAGTTCGGCCTTGGCAGCCACCAGAGGCGTGATGCTGAAGACCGTCTGGCCCTCAGAAGTGTAGGAGAACGTCGAGTTCATGCTCTGCGAGCGATCGAACACGTAGACGAAGTTCTGGGCTTCTTCGACCAGGCCGAAGATCGCCGTCTTGGCCGAGTCGCCGTTGCCGACCCCGTCTCCCAGCCCGTCGTCTTCTCCGGTGCCTTCGCCGTCTCCACTGCCGCCGCCGTCACCATCGCCCGCTCCAGCCAGCGTCATCGCCTCGGGTGCTTTGATGGGCTCCAGGAGTTCAATCGGTTGCGTCGCCTCGGTCGGCGTTGTCAGCTCGGCAATGTCCACCGGGGGCGCTTCGACCAGTTGCTGACTGGCAAGTTCGGAGGGCATTTCCAGCGAGGCCGACATCATGTCGTCGCCACTGTCGCCGCCATCACTACCGGATGTGGCTTCCAGCTGGATGCCTTTGTTTCCGCCCCCGCCATTGCTCCCCACCACAAACAGCGCGAGGAGCAACACCAGCACCAGGTGAAACACCAGCGACACCAGCCAGCTCGGCAGGTATTCGAGGACCAACTCGCCCGAATCTTCTTCGAGCTCGTCTTGTTCCTCGGGCGCAACCAAGCCACGCTGCTCGGGCATTGCAATCGCGCGAGACATGCTTCAGACACCCAGGCGACGAAAGGATCGAAAAGTGCGCTCTGTTCCGAGTGGCGTAGTCTGGCGGGAGGTGCCTTGCGAGGGCCAGACTATCGTCGCCGCTCCAGGACTCTATTCTCGCGCATAAGGGCCGACAAAGCAAGCTTTTAGGGACGCGGCGGCCTGACAATCCGCCGGCAGAACCGCTCTAAGTGGACCCTTGGCACCTGGCGCGCCGAACTCGGCTGGCACAGTTCACTAAGAATCGCCGCGAGAAACGCGGCCGCCGATCCACAGCACCAGAATTGCGCCCAGGATCGACATCAGGTAGCTGGAGGGCTCATACTGACCACCGGTGAGCAGGTGGGTGATGATCCCGCCGACCATCGAGCCGACGATGCCCAGGATCATGGTGGTCAGGCAGCCAGCCCGCTGAGAACCCGGCCAGAGCAACCGGGCCACCAAGCCGACGAAGAGCCCGAACACAGCCCAGCCGATGATTGAGCCGATGCCCATAGCCTTGTGAACTCCCAGGATTGTCGTATCGCGCGCTGCATTGCTTCCGCTTGCAGCTTTGAAGTGTGAGCTACCGCTACAACTGCCAACTGATCGCAGCCAGCACCGCCATGATCAGCAGCATGAACCCTGAAATCATCACCGCCAGCCGCGCGGCATGAATCAGAATCGGCGTCATTCGCTCGTGATGTGTGGCTGCGTATACCAGGCTGATTGCGGCGATCAGCGGCGGGGCGTACCACATCATGTTCGTGTTGGCCAAGAGCAGCGGCATCATGGTCGAAGTGTTCCCGTCGAAATGCGTTTAACGGTCTGTCGGCGCTTAACTGTCAGCGGGTGGCTCGCCGTCGCCGGGCGATTTCTTTTTGCGTTCTTCCTCGTCGATCGGCACCGGTCCGCCCCACGCATCGTAGATGGCCAGGATGTTCAATAGGCCCGCGATCATCGTGTAGACGGTTCCGAGCTCGAAGTACTTGTTCAGGTCGCGATACCACTCGTTGAGCTGAGCTGCATCGACCGGCGGCGCCATCACACCGCCAAACAGTGGCTCCTTGCCGCTGCGAACGAGGTACGTCTGCACGAGCGCCGGCAGCGCGGGCAGACCCACGCCCACCTGGCACAAGTAAGGCAGCCGCTTGTCCCAGTTCTGCCACGAAGCATAGACCGCGTGACCGTTGCTGCAGAACAGCCCAAAGAAGAACGTGCTCAGGATGCAGACCATGAACAGAATGCCCTTGGCCGTGCGCCGCTGATAAAGATGACCCAGGCCCGGCACCAGCCAGGCCAGGAGCGCCGCAATCGCAGGGTCTTTCAGATCGATGACTTCTTGCTGAGCTTCGGAGGCGACGCTGACGACTTTGGACACGAGAGGCAAACTCCAATTCGATGGTGGCTCGGTGCGCAAAGGCCGACCCGAGCCGGGGGCGAGCACGCCCGCACATTCTAAACCCCCGCCCGATTCGGGGCCAGATCGAGGTGGATGCGCTACGGCACGACAATCACCCTCGAAAGCCGGGGGAATACCTGCCCCTGGGATTTACGCGCACCATCGCCATCAATCGATCGAGCGCCGGCTCGTTCAAAAGGGCATTCGCCGCGGCGGCTCAATAATTGACCCCGTTTGCGGCAAAACTGGTATCCACTCCCAACTCCTGATAGACCTGCTCGACCAGGTCGGGCTCGATCTGGGCCAGGTTGGAACCGGCCCCGCCCACCAGCGCCAGATCGGCAAGCTGCTTGATCCGCCGCGGAATCCCTCCGCTCAGCTCGTGGATCCGCTGCATGGCCGCTTCGGTGAAGATGGGCGTCGTGCGGCCGGCGTTGGCCAGCGACTGCTTGATGAGCCCGGCGGTTTCGTCGAGATCGAGTCCGAGCAGATCAACCCGCAACTCGGCGAGTTCCAGCAACCGGTCACCCAGCCGTGAGAGCCGTTCGGGATGGGCCGCGAGCACGAGCGTCAGGCCCGCATCGTGAGTCTGGTTAAACAGCGCCAGTCGGATGACTTCGCCCAGCACATCAGGCGCCGCTTCGTCAACGTCGTCCAGCAGCAGCACGGTGGAAAGCTGCTGGAAGCGGTTGGCAATCAGGTGGTCGTCGATGCCTCGGTGCAGCACGGCTTCGCCGGCCGAGCGGCGCGATTCAACTCCCAGCTCGCCAGCCAGCTGCCAGAGGAACTCTCGCCGCCCGATGCCCAGCAGTCCGAGCAGAACCCACTCGTGCCGGCTCTTGCCGAGTTCGCCGGCAAAGACTTGCAGGAGCAGTGACTTGCCGGTGCCCGTGTCGCCGAGTACGAGGCCCATCGTGCGCCGCTCGTCGACCAGGAAGTGCATCCGCGCGAGTGCTTCGTCCTGCGCGGCTCCGCGATGAAAGGCCCGCGGATCGAGATGTCCGCGAAACGGCGACTTCGAGAGTCCCCAATAGGCTTGATACATGGCCGGTCCGTGTGGGTTTTCAGCGCGCAGTGGCAGAAAGCGCGGTCAATTCCGCACCTTAGTCATCTTCGGTAGAATGCGCCGAATCGCTTGAGGCAAACGCCCCCTTCCCATGTGGCACTTAATTGCGCCGCGTGCTGATTTCAGATCTCTGCTAGCTGACGTTTCATGGCCGACCGCTACTTCGTCGAATCACCAATTGCAGGCTCCGCGGCACAGCTCGTGGGCCATGACGCCCATCACCTGGCGCATGTCATGCGCGCGAAGGCCGGCGCCGAGGTGACGCTGTTCGACGGCTCCGGCGCGGAGTTTGCCGCGCGGGTGGAGCGAGTGGGCCGCAGCGAGATCGAGCTCACAGTGCTCGAGCGGCGCGAAGTCGATCACGAGTCAGCCGTGCAGATAACGCTCGGCGTGGCGCTGCCGAAGGGGGATCGATCGCGGTGGCTGGTCGAAAAGGCGACGGAGCTGGGCCTGGCGCGGCTCGTGCCGCTGCTCACCGAACGCGGCAATCAGCGTGTTTCGCCCTCGGCGATCGAAAAGCTGCGCCGGGCGGTGATTGAAGCGAGCAAGCAATGCGGCCGCAACCGGCTGATGGAGATCACCGAGCCGCTCGCCCTGTCCCAGTACCTCGCCGCGGCTCCCGCTTCGCACGTGCGGCTTATCGCGCATCCCACCAGCGCACCCAAAACGGCGCCAGGAACCGTTTCCGAAAAATGGCGCCAGGAACCGTTTTCGCTGGCCGTTGGGCCGGAAGGGGGTTTCACCGAAGCCGAAGTTGCCCAGGCGGCCGAGCATGGCTGGACCGCCCTCGACCTGGGGCCACGGATTCTCCGCGTCGAGACGGCAGCGCTGGCCCTGGCTGCCATCATCCAGAGCAACATCGCTGAAAACGGTGCCAGGAACCGTTTCTGAAAAACGGTGTCAGGAACCGTTTCACTAGAGCATGCTGGGCGTCGGGTTGTGATCGACAGACTCGGGATCGTCCGCGGTCTCGCTCTCCGTCGAGTAGCTCCAGGTCTGGCAACCAACGAGCGAACTTCCCTGCTCAAACTTCGATTTACCGTCCGATTGCGAGAGTGTCGCCCAGCGTACGTACGCCAAAAGCTGCTGCTCCGAATCGAACGTTGCCTTAAGCAGCTTTTCGCCGCCGGCCTTCACACCGTAGAGATAGTACATAGCTTGAATCCTCCGGCGCTTGGAGCAGTGCAACCGACATGCTACCCAGTCGAGCAGCGCGGCTACTCTTTCTTCTCCGCGTCTTTCGCGGCGCTGTCTTTTGCTTCCACCGGCTCCGGTTTCAGGTCCGGCACTTCCTGACCCTTGGGCACGATCTTGCCCCACATTTCGCCGCCATGCGTTTTTCCGCTCCATGTGCCGGCATAGGAGTCGCCATAGAACAGCACCCGAGCCGAGTAAGTGCCCAAGCCCGGGAAAGCGACGTTCGTAACCGTGATCACCGGCGTGTCGCCCGCCCATTTCACCGGCAGCGCGATTGGGAGCTTGACGTCCTTGTCGCCGTACTGAATCCGTGTTTCGAACTGCCAGAAGCCGCTGGGCAGTTTCTTAACGACGCCCAGCGTGTAGCGATCCTGCGCGAGCGGCTTGCCGTCGTTCATGTCGCTGACCGTGAACTGGCCAACGAGCGTCGCGCCGGTGAGCTTCTCGGCGAACTGCTTTTCGAGTTCTTCCTGGTTCGGCGCCGCTTCGGCCGCCTCTTGCGCTGGGGCAATTGTCGAGACCAAGAGCATCAAAGCCGCCATCGTAATCAATCGCGTCATGTCAGTCGTCCTCCGCAGTTAGTCAATTTTCTGGGCCAACATCAAGTTCGCCAGGTTCGCAGCACCACGCCCTGCACGTCGTACACGCGCCCGATGTCGCCCGGCTGAAGTGGTGGGGTGACTACCCAATCCCAGCGCTCTCGCCCCACGGATACAAATCGCTGGTCGAGGTAATCGGTAATGTACCGCGTTCGCAGCATCCGTTGCGTTCCCGCGGTCTCCCATTTCCCCTCGGGCGTCCCTTTGACCTCGCAAATTTGCGTCGAGTCGGAGAGATAGATGAACCCGCCCGGGGCGACGTGATCGGCCAGGTTGTCAATGAATCTCTGTTCCATCCGCCGCGCCATTTCAAACAGGGCCGAAGTCCAGCGTACGCTGTCGGCCAGTAGTTCATCCTTTCCGGGAAATTGCCTGTCAAACGCCAGCCGTGCGCGATGCAAGAGCCCGAAGTGCAACTGGCTGAGCACGCACGAAGCGATCACCAGATCGTACTTTCCGGTGATCGGCATGCCTGGCACGAGTGCCGTGTCCAGGAGGTGCGCCATCGCTTCGATTACCGCTTGCGGGTCACGGTCGGCGCTCAGAATATCTTCGATCCGCGAGATCAGGCTTTCGGTCACCCCCGTCAGATCGGCGATGTGAATTGTGAGCTTTGCGCGTTCTTCGTCGGTCAGCCCGGCTGCGGAGAGACCTTCGTCGAGCACCGCGTTGTCTATGTCGTTGAGCGTGATATTTTCAAACCGCGCGGCCAGTTCCTTGAGTGGCAGCTCGGCGCAGTGTCCTGCGCCCAGGATCAGCGCGCTGCCGGGCTGAGCCCACTCGGCGGCGGCCAGGATCAGCTTCTTGCTCTCGGCCACTTGCTGGCAAGGCACCGGATCGCGGATGTAGGGACCTGCCGCAACGTTGTCGGGCTGATAAAGCTTGTTCATGTTCATTGGGTCGCTCATTCTTCCATCGCCGATTCTCGTTCTCGCGCCGGCACATCCGCCAGCGCATACCAATCCACTTCCGGTGCAAAGTCCGTGGCACGAAAGCCTAGCTCAGCCAGCAGCGGCGCGACCGCGCGGCGGCGGATTTCCGCGGCGTTGTGCCGGGCGCTTTCGTCGGTCACTTCGCTATTCCGATTGAGCACGATACCGGCCACGTCCAGCCCATCGCGAAACGTCGCCGCCGTGATCAGGGTTTGCAGCACGTGGTTGATTGTGCCCAGGGCGTTTCGGGCGACGATGACGAGCGGAAAGCCCAGGTCGTAGGCGAGATCGGCGACGTACTCGTCTTCGCCCAGCGGCGACATCAACCCGCCGGCCCCTTCGACCAGCACGACGTCGCTAGTGGCCAGCCACGATTCGATTCCCCGGCGCAGCAGGTCTGGGTCGAGCCGGCGGCCTTCCGCCTCGGCTGCCAGATGCGGGGCGAGCGGGGCGAGAAACCGCTGCGGGCAAACCTGGTCCAGCGTGCCGGGCCTGCCGGCCGCGTCCCACAGTGCGACCGCGTCGTCCGACACGAGTGTCCCATTGGCGAGCGAGCAGCCGCTGGCCGCCGGTTTGTACACGCCGACCTGATAGCCGGCCTTGACGAGCGCGGCGGCGATCTGCGAGCCGACATAGGTCTTGCCTATTTCGGTGTCGGTGCCAGTAATAAATAGTCCACGGACCGGTTTTCGCGTCATAGCTCTTAAGGTACCATGTCGCCGATGAACAGCACAAACAAAGCCCGTCAGCCACGCGAAGCCGGCACCGTGACCGTCGCGCTGGTGCAAATGACCGGGCACACTTCGAAGCAGCAGAATGTCGACAAGGCGGTCCGGCGAATTGGTGAAGCCGCGGCAGCCGGCGCGAATGTCGTCTGCCTGCAGGAGCTCTTCGCCGGGCAGTACTTCTGCCAGAGCGAGGACCACGTCCGCTTTGACGAGGCGGAGCCCATTCCCGGTCCCACCAGCGAGGCCATCGCTGCCGCTGCGAAGGAGCATGGCGTGGTCGTCATCGGCTCGTTCTTCGAACGCCGCGCGCCGGGCCTGTATCACAACACGGCCGTGGTGTACGACGCGGACGGCTCGACGGCAGGTGTGTATCGCAAGATGCACATCCCCGACGATCCGCTGTACTACGAGAAATTCTACTTCACGCCGGGCGATCTGGGCTTCGCGGCGTTTGATACGCGGTTCGGACGGATCGGCGTCTGCGTCTGTTGGGACCAGTGGTATCCCGAGGCCGCCCGGCTCACGGCGCTGGCGGGCGCGCAGTTGATTTTCTATCCCACGGCGATCGGTTGGCTGCCCAACGAGAAAGAGATCTATGGCGCGAGTCAGCACTCGGCCTGGGAAACGATGATGCGAAGCCACGCCATCGCCAACGGCGTGTTCGTCGCCGCTGCCAATCGCACCGGTCCCGAGGGAGAGCTCCAATTTTGGGGAGCGTCGTTCCTCTCCGATCCCAACGGCAACGTGTTGGCCCGGGCTTCGCACGACAAGGAAGAAACGCTGCTGGTGGAGTGCGATCTCGGCAAGATCGACACGGTACGCACGCACTGGCCGTTCCTTCGGGATCGGCGAATCGACGCCTACGGCAACATCATGAAGCGGTACGTGGATTAGAATGCCCACACCCAAACAGCTTGGATACCGTTGGCCGGCCGAATGGGAGCCGCACGCCGCCACGTGGCTGGCCTGGCCGCATAAGCCGGAAACCTGGCCCGGCAAGTTTGGGCCGATTCCCGCCGTCTGGCAGAAGCTGGTGCAGACGCTTGCGCGGTTCGAGCCGGTGCATATCTGCGCCGGCGGCGAGGCAGTGATGGCTGAAGCCCGAAAGCTCGTGGGCGATGTTCCCAACGTCACGCTGCACGACATCGCGACAAACGACGTCTGGGCTCGCGACCATGGCCCGATGTTTCTCGCAGGCGGCACGGAGCCCGCACTCATCGATTGGGAGTACAACGCCTGGGGCGGCAAGTATCCGCCGTTCGACCTGGACAACGCCGTGCCAGGGCAAGTGGCGGCGCTCACTGGTCGGCGGATGTTTTCGCCCGGCATCGTCATGGAAGGCGGAGCCCTGGAAAACAATGGCGCCGGCACGATTCTGACCACAGAGCCCTGCCTGCTGAATCCCAACCGCAACCCGCAGCTCAACCGCGAGCAGATCGAGCAGTACCTGCGCGACTATGCTTGCGCGGACAAGATTCTATGGATCGGCGGTAGCGTTGAAGGAGACGACACGGACAGCCACATCGACGAGTTGGCTCGCTTTGTCGGACCGTCGACCGTGGTTGCCGCTCTGGAAAGCGACCCGCGGGACGTCAACTACGAGCCGCTGCAGGAGAACTTTCGCCTGCTGCAAACGCTCACCGATGCCCAGGGGCGGCCGCTGGAAGTGATTCCGATCCCGATGCCGAGACCGCTGTTCTACGACGAGCAGCGGCTGCCGGCCTGCTACATGAACTTCTACATCGCCAACGGCGTGGTGCTCGTGCCCGTGTTCGATGATCCCAGCGACAAGGTGGCACTTGACACGCTTGGTCGACTCTTTCCCGGTCGTGAGATCATCGGGATCGAAGCGATCGATCTCGTCTGGGGCCTCGGCGCATTCCACTGCATCACGCAGCAGCAACCGCTGTAGAGTCTTTTCTCTGGGTGCCACTAAGTGGCACCCAGAGCGAGCGCAATTCAGCTACTTCACATAGAACAGTGCCAATCGACCGCCAAGTTTTTCGCCCTTGGCTTTCAGCGAGAGCGACTTTCCGAAGCTGACCGGCTCGAGCACGAGGAATCGCCAGCCGAGCGCGTCACGATGTCCGGCGAGCGCGGTGTAGTAGTTCTCGCCCTCACCTGGCCGGCCCCAGAGCGGATCGAGATCGTCCATCGCCCAACCGTCGACCGGCTGTCCGTCGACCTCGAGACCTGCCAGTCCCGTCGTTGCACCCTCGGGCTGTTCGTAGCTGAGTGCCACCCAACGGCCTGCGCCACCCGTGGCCAGCAGCGGTTTATCCGCGGCGCCGGCCGGTTCGTAGATACCCCGCAGCCGAGCCCGCCCTGCATAGTCCGCGCGGTTGGCGTCGGTGGCGCGATCGACGCTCATCGAGAAGCCCACGCCGTCGATCTTTTCTGCGCCTCGATTGCGAGCGGCCACGACCAGCCCATTGCCGTACGGCATCGCGAGCAGGTTGGCAAAACCGCCCTGCTGGGTCTGGACCATCGTATTGAATTCGCGCGACTTCTCGCCGCCGAATGCAGGGAATAAGAACCTCGCCGGCGCGGCAATTGCCGGAATCGACTCGCCATCTACGGTAACTTCGATCCACAGGTTGTCGTTCGCCAGCGTCTCGGCACTGGCGTTTAGTCGCAGCCAGTTCACCAGGCCCGCACCGTCCAGCCTGGCCAGCTCCACGGTCGTGCCAGGCTCGATTGTGCGCGGCTCGACGTTGATTCTCTCATAGATTTCCGCTTCGCGGAGCTTTCCGCCTTGCACGCCTTGATGGCGATAGGAGATCGACTCCAGCAGGCCGCGTGGAATTCCCGGCCGCTCGACCGCGTAGCTCTCCACGACCAAATCTTGGGGGAACGTCACGTAGTTCAATTGATAGCGGACATCCAGCGGTTCGCTTACGACGACCTTCAGGCTCTTGGCGTACGGCAGACACATCAGCGTGGGATGCTGTTCGTGGGCCACGCCAGGCACGTGCTCAAACAGGTGTTCGGCAGCGCAGTCAATCCGCGGTGTTTCTTCACCGTCGAAATAGAACTTCAACCGGCCGCCGGGGAATTCCTGCCAACAGCGAACCAGGGCGCCCGGCCCGGTCAGCTCGGCCAACACGTGCTCGCCCCCCTTGGGCGTCGTAATGCTGACTGTGCCCGAAGTGATTCCATCCTCACGGGACAGCCGCTCGGTGTTCATCAGCCGGTCGAGCACGGCGAACGCGCCGAGTTCCTTCGAAGGCGCGTACCATGCGTCGAGTCCCATGCCTTCCGGCGCTTCGTGAACGTAGATCTCGCGGAAGCGCACCCGGCCGCCATGATCCTGCAGGCCGAGCCAGCCCTTGAGGTGCCGGTGCTTCACTTCCGGCAGCTGTGACGTGTTCGCGTGCTGCACTAGCTGGCCGTTCACCCACGCGCTGATCATCCGGCCGTCGGCCTTGATCACCACCCGGTTCCACTCGCCGGACTTGTCGGCCCGGGTGAGCGGAGGCAGGTTGCCATAGATCGACATCGTGCTGTCTTTGACCAGGCCCGGTCGATCGAGGATCTGCAGCTCCATGCCATCGCCCGAGGGCCAACCTCCCTGTGCGGTGCGAATTGCCACGCCGGAGTTGCCGCCTTTGGAGATCGTGTATTCGAACGACCAGGTGAAGTTCGCATATTCCTCGTTCGTTCGCAGGTAGTGCAGCCCGGTGTGAACCGGCAGCGGCAGAATGTGCCCATCCTCGACCTTCCAGTTGCCTTTGTCGTTGTTCACATGCCAGCCCACCAGATCACGGCCGTTGAACAGCGAGTTTCCGCGAGGCTCTTCGAGCGTGAGATTCGTCAGCGAGGCTTCGCCCGCAGGTACAGCGAGCGAGAGCCCGAACCGCCGATTGCGATCGATCTCGACTTCGCTGATCACGCGGCCGTCGACGATCACGCTGAGCTGGCTGCCGAAGCGGCGAATCTCGGTCTTGTGTGGGGCTTCGGCGCTGGCGGCTTCGAGCTTTGATCCGGCGGAAAGCGTCTTGTCGCCGTCGCGAATCGCGCCGCAGCCGTCACCTTCGGCGAGTGTGATCGAAAGGCCCGGACCGTTGGGCACGTCCGGCAGGCCGATCGTCCACGCGCCGCCGCCACGCACGTTCCAGTCGAGTCGCAAGGCGAAGTCGCCGATCGTCCAGCCGCTCAACAGCGGCGTCGACTGCGCGTTTCCGGTCAAGCGGCCGTCGCTGATGATCCAGTGCGCGGACGCTTGCGAACCATGCTCCCAACCGGCCAGGCTGTCAGGCATCAGCAGGTGATTGCCGGCCGATTCGGCTCGAGCAATCGAGGCCGCGAATGTGAGCAAGCAGGTGATTAGACAGGTTCGCCGCAGCATGTTCATTCCCGAGTATCCTTCGAGTCTTCATCCGCCGCGCTGAATAGTCACCAGCGGGGCAAAGTTACGCATCAGTGTGTTAGAAACCCAAAAACTCTTCGAGCGCTTCGCGCATCACGTTTGGATCGGCGTCTTTGCCCGTCCAGATGTGAAACCCGATCACGGCCTGATTCACCAGCATGCCCAACCCGTCGAGCGTCTGGCAGCCGCGGGCCTTCGCGTCGCGCAAGAGCCGCGTCTCCGGCGGATTGAAGATGACGTCCGCCACGATCATGTCGGACTCCAGCGTATCGACGGCCAGCGGCACTTGCGCCCCGCCGTCACCCAGGCCGATTGACGTGGCGTTGATGATTACCTCGGTTTCGGGCGAAACCTTGTAATCGCCTTCCCAGCGGACGAACTGGGTTGGGACCTTCACCTGGTCGTTAATCAGTGCGGCCAGTTCCTGTCCGCGCGATTCATTGCGATTGACGATGGTCATCGCAGCCGCGCCCGCCAGCGCCACTTCGACGGCGATCGCTCGGGCCGCGCCCCCAGCGCCCAGGATGACGACGTTCTTACCCGCCGGATCGCAAAGTTCCTTGAGCGATTGGACGAAACCCTTGCCGTCGGTGTTCTCGCCCACCAGTTGGTCGCCGACGCGGTTGACGCAGTTCACGGCGCCCATCAGCGTAGCGGCTTCGCTGGTCCGGTCGAGATACTGGATCACCTCGACCTTGTGGGGAATGGTCAGGTTGCAGCCACGAAAGCCCATCGCCCGCATGCCGCGAATCGCGTCGCCGAGATTCCCCGGTGCGACTTCCAGCGTCAGGTAGCGCCAATCGAGCCCCACCTGAGCAAAGGCCTTCTCCATCATGTACTGCGTCGGGTTGCCGGCCACGGGCTGGCCAAACACGGCGACGATTTCTTGAATCGCGGGATGAGTCACGGCGGACAGGATCCTCAGGGCGGGGGTGCGCTGGGTAGCCGGCAGCGCAGAGTGTGACCGGCGGCGAGTCTATCTTGATCGACCGCGCAGACGATTGCAACGCCCACGGCCACTTGCCAGGCGATGCAGTCTCCCGCGAATTGCCGGCTTTTCAACGGCTTGGACGACGTCGCCAGGCGATCGCCGCCGCTGCCGCACCAAGGACGACCAGCACCAGCGAGCTTGGCTCTGGCACCGGCAGCACGGTTACGTTCGGCAGCGCCCAATATTGAGAGTGCATGCCCGGTCCATAGGCTTTCATGGCCACGGTATAGGTGCCCGGCGTGTACAGGTCCCAAGTCGGTCCCACATACAGCGAGGGCGGAATCGACATCGAGTTAAAGCTCGTCGTCAGCGGCCCAAAATACACCGCGTCGGTCACTGTGTCCTGGTCGAAGTCCAGGTCAATGTGTCCCCACGTGCCCGGGGGCGCGGCGTTCATCAGGATGTAGTCGAAATTCGCATTGCTGCCGGCCGTAATCGAAAGGGCCGGTGCGATACCCAGGAAGGGATCGCCCAGATTGGGTACCGACGTGGTCGGCGTGGGATCGATGGCATCGCCAATCTGATCGGTGTCCATGTCTTCCTGAAACGGATTTGAGGTGCCCGGTGCGTTGTCCAAGAGGTCGACAACGCCGTCACCGTCGCTGTCGACGGTCATCTGCTGCGAGACCGGCACAATGGTCGACGCCTGCGCTGCGACAGAAGAAAGGGTTACGCAGCCGATCGAGAAAGCGACCAGAAAAGTTCGGTTCATGAGCGACTCGCCTTACAGGAAGAGCAAAGTGAGATTGAGGTGCGCCACAGCGCAACATGCTAGTTGCTGGTTTCTCACCGTGCAATGCTCATGAAAACTACGGCAACCAGACGGCCGATTTTCGGGTAGTTTCCCCTGCCATTCCGGTTCGCCGGGCCTTGATCCGCACGTACGGCGCCACGTAACCACTGCGATGGGCGAAGGTGCCTGTTGCTGCCGTTGGCTCGGCATGTACCGGCTCCACCAGATCCTCAATCACGAAGCCCGCGCGGCACATCCCACCCAAGAGTTCCTCCCAGCGATGCAGAAACTCGAGCGTGCCCGCTTCGCGATGCGAGCTCCCTTCGACCGGTGGCAGTGGGCCCGTGCGATAATACGGCTCGCTGAGCTCATAGCCGTGCGAGCTCGGCTCGACGTTCGCCTGCAAACTGGTGGGCGTTTTATGCTGACTGATGTAGAGCCCACCGGCTGCAAGTACGCGGGCCACCTCGGCAAAGACCTTGCGCACGTCCGGCACATAGCAGGTGCTCACCGGATGGATTACCAGGTCGAAGCTGGCCAGTGCAAGTGCCGAGAGATCATCCATCGAAGCTTCGACGGTGCGCACAGCGAGTCCGCGCTCGGCGGCAACCTCGCGATCGATGGCGAGCATCTCGCCGCTGATGTCGACCACGGTCACCACGCCGCCGGCCGCGGCGTACAGCGCGCTTTGCCGGCCACCACCGGCCGCCAGGCAGAGCACGCGCTGCCCGCGAATGCTGCCGCCGAGCCAGCCCGTGGGATCGACCGCGGCCAGCGGATTTTGAAACTCCTCATCCGGCGCGGGCTTGGCGAACCGCGCACCCTTCTGTGCGCGCTTGTCCCAGGCCTGGCGGTTGTGTTCGTGCGCGGAGCTCATGCGGATGATTGAACGCCGCGCAAGGGGCCGTTGTCAACCGGATACCGTCAATCGATTGTGGCCGAGCGTCGCTGCTTCTGCCGGATCACGAGCATTCCCACCGCACCCACAACTACCAGCACCACGGCCCCCGGTTCCGGCACCACGTTGATCACACCCACCGCATCCAGATCGAACCCGCCCGAGGCGAACGCCGTCGGATAGGGATCGTTCACCACGTTGCCGAGCGAGTCGACCGATCCGAGTGTGAGCGAACCAATGATGTCGATGATTCGCACGAAGTTGATCTCCGCCGGGTTCACCGCCGGAGAAAGCCCCGCGATCGCAGCCAGGTCGAACGGCGTGCCGAAGCCCGCGAGATACTTGCCGGCCAGGTTGTCGACGTTCGTCGGATCGACCGGGTCGAAGCTGTCGACCTGGGTAGCAACGGACGTCAGTGAGATGGCTGGAAACCGCACGAAGTCCAAGCCGTTGGTGCTCACCTCGACGAAAGCCAGCTCGAGGAACTCATCCGCGAAGCCATTTTCGAAAACGGCAAAGTCGTAGCCCGGTCCGTTGGTGATCGCTTGTGCGAACGAAAGCGTGATCTGGCCGCCGTCACCCAGGCTGACGATCGGCCCGCCATTGGCCGAAGTGGCATCCGCCGGGCCCAGTGCATTTTCGCCGGCTCCGAAGCTGGCGAGCGCTCCAGCCGGATTGGCGATATTCTGCGGCCCCCGCACCAGGTTCTGAAAACCGGTCGCCCAACCGACGAACGCCGGATCACCCGCCGCGATGGCCGTCGAACCCGGCTGTCCTGCTGCCGGAGCGAACGGCCCCGCCGCGGCAACTCCTGAACTCAACATCGCTACCAACACACCCAACGCGCGCATCTTCATCGCAGAAGTCCTCTCTGTTGAAAAAAATGAATCGAATCAGAATCGCGGGCGGCTTAACCGCGCCGCTTCTTTCGCGCTGCCACCAGCGCCACCGCGCCGGCCAGCATCAGGGCCCAGGTTCCCGGCTCGGGCACATGGAACATCGACGCGGGATATAGCCCCTGCCAGTTACCGCCAAAAGTGGTCACCAGCACTAGGTCGTTCACCGGATCGTAATCCAGGTTGGTGAACCCGCCGTTGTCGTAAGTATTCACGTTGCCGTTCTGATCGAAGATCGTAAAACCGTTTGGGCCGCCCACGAACAGCACGCCGCGAGCATCGAAGAACATGCCAGCGCCGCTGTTGTTGTCGAGCGAGTTGAACAGCTCTCCGCTGGTCCACTCGAGCGGCGTGCTGGCGGCGAAGGCATCTTCCAGCGCCGCCTGTTCGAACCGTCGCAACTGACCGCGCTGCGGGCCAAATCCGATACCGACGTACAGCCGGCCCAGCGAGTCGATTGTCATCGCCGAGCTTGCACCGGGAATGCTGTTGATGAGCGGATCGTTCGCGCCGGTTGCTGCGTTGAACACCGAGACGCTGCTGGCCGTGAACGAGGCGTTCCCCTGATCGACGAAGTACAGGTCGTTGCTCACGCCGACATTTGCTGCCAGGAACCGATCTTGATACGGCACGTTGCCCGCCGCAAGATTGCTGTCGCCACCCGCCGCGGGAAGCGTGAAGATCTGCCCCGAGTGCACGCCACCCAGAAATCCGCCCGCGCCGTTGCCGGCCAGCAGCATGCTGCCGTCGCGCGAGAAGGCCAAGGGGCCCGCATCGGCGCTACCGGAGCCGACGTTGCCGATTGCCGTGAAACTGCTCGAGAGCGGCGCGTCTTGCTTGAGAATCTGCGCTCCGTTCCAGACGTACATCAGCCCATCGCTGGGGCCGAACGCCGCGGACACCGCGAACGAGTTCGCGCTCGGCAGCGGCAGAGTAACGCTCATCGGTGGTGCCGGCAGATTCTCGGCAGTCGCGGGAGCCGCCCAGCTCGTCAACAGTACGATCGCACCCAGCACACCGGTCAGCACACGTGTCATCTTATGAGTTCCTCAAGAGTTGTCGTTATTGATTGAGTTGTGATAGTTGTTCAGAGGGTGGTTCTGTTCGTCACTCAGCGCTCGCCTGGCGTCGCGCCAACTTCGTCTCCGTTACGCGTGCACATGGCCGCGATGATTTCCAGCTCCGTCTCCTCGTCCGTGAAGCGCATCGATCCATCGCAGAACAACAGGTTCACGCCGCGCGGATGATCGCACCAGATTTCATTGTCCGCCCAGCGATACTGCGGGAGCGACTGGTCATTGATCGGGCCGCTGGTGTCGAAGATATTTTCACCGTTGGCCCATTCGCCGGCGTAGCTCGCGCCGCGGCCCGTGTCTTCCGAGACGAGCAACGTGTGCGAGGTGCCGTCGGTGATTTGGCGAATCGCGATCGGCTTCTCGTACACGAGCACTCCGTTCATGTACGGCTTACCGAGCCCGCTGAAGCCGAAGTTCCCGCCGTAGTCGGAAAAGGCCAGGTCGTCTCCCGGGTTCCACGCGCCGTTGTTGTTCACGTCGCCGGTCGTGGGCCCTTTGCGGTCGGAGGCGAGGAAGGCCGTGCTGGGGCAGAGCAGCGTCGCGATGACGGTTGAGCCGGCGCGACGGTTCTCGATCTTGTTGTAGCCCTTGGTTAGATCGAACTGCTCATAGACTGCGTTCTCTTCGATGAACGGCAGCAGGCACACGATCCACGAGAGCTGCTTGCCCTGCGGATTCGCGCCGGTGCGGCGATCGATGAGCCCCGGCGGAAACGAGCCGGCGTTATCGTGGTAATTGATCAGGCCGACGCCGATCTGCCGCAGGTTGTTCGCACACTGGCTACGGCGGCCTGCCTCGCGCGAGGCCTGCACCGCCGGCAGCAGAATCGCCACCAGCACGCCGACGATCGCGATCACGACCAGCAGCTCCACGAGCGTGAAGCCGTGCGAGGCCAGCGTGCGGCGGCGAGGAATAGGCGAGCTCAAGGCGAACAATCGGCGCGTTCCGTCAGCGCATGCCGCGATCGCGAACAGGTTCGGCCGGAGAGCGCGTCTGCGCGCACGAGGTGCGCAGACACGAGCGGCCAAACCGCACGATGGTTACGGGCACGAGCCGACGATTAGCGGCGTCCTAAAGAAACCTACAAAACGTTCGAGAACCTTCGTCCCTCGCGAAGGCGCCCTCGGTACAGCGTTGGTAGGTCTTCTGACTCGCGAGCTCGGAGCGGCTGGCCTTCTCGTCGCTCCCGACCTATTGGCCGGGCAACAATGGCGATGAATCAGCTGTCCTTACGCACTCGCTTACAGCGGCGGGGCCGTCCCGGAGTTGCACCGGAGTTCCCTGTTTTGTCGGCGTTTCAGGGCGAAACACCGACCACCAACGCACGCTAGGCGGGTCAATCTAGCAGCGACTCGAAGCGTTGTCAAATTGCAATGTGCGCAGGTTGCGAAGGAAGTACGACTGTCGATTACTGGGCTACCTGGCGGCTACCGCAATTCGCTCACCGCGATCCCTTGCGAACCCACTTGCTCTGGGTGTAGTCGTCCGAGCTGCCTTGCAAATCGACGTACGGCTCCTTCGGCGGCTCCCAGTCGGGTAGCGCGCAGCCAGCCGAGGCAATGAGCGAGAAGAGCACGGCGGCGAGCGCGAGAGTTCGCATATCGCTTGGATCGGCAAGCAGTCCGCCCCGGCTCTGGTAATCTCGCCGTGCTAGCTGAGCTTCGCGGGCATTTTCTAACGCTTCGGTGGCGGTTCGACGATCCTGCGGTCGTTCCAGTTGTCCAGCCGACGTGCCGGCTGGCTGTCGATCAAGAGGTTCTCGAGCGTCATGATCGGCGTGCGCTCGGGGGCCTGGGGATCGCGCGCCCGATGAAACATCCAGAGGTTCGGTTCATACACCAGGAACTCCCACTCGAAGTTCATCCGGGTGTCTCTCCAGATCCATTCGTCGGAACTGGAGATCCTGATTCGCAGCGGCACGTACTGGCCCGACGAGACTTCGCGGTAGTCGTCGAATCGCTCGACCAGCATGTCCCCCTGTAACTCAAGAGGTACGTTGCGAGCGGTGTCGATCACCAGTATGCCTTCGCGCGAGTAGGACTGGATCGAGCCGCGCCAATGGTCGTCCACGCCATTGCCGACCATGATCCGAACCGGCTTTTCAAAGGTGTACGCCAGTACGGCCTTATCCGGCGTCACTTCGAGGGCGCGGTACACGACATTTTTGTGCTCGCCAAGTTTCATCAGCGGCGAGGCGTACGTTACTCCATGCCGGGCAAGCAGGTTTGTGGCATCTGGAGCAGGCAGCTCGAACGACATCCGCCGGTTTTTGCCAATCTCGTCGAACTTGATTTCGAAGCTGTAGCGCAGATCTTTAGGCGGCGGCTCAAGCCACAATTGATTGGCTGCCAGCAGTTTGTCGACGATCTCCTGGCAAGCCGTTTGCAATTCGGCGGGAAGCGGATCGCGGAGCAGCGGATCGTCTCCGACCACTTCGGCGGTGACATCTTCTCCAGCGCCGTCCAGCACTTGCAGGATCGCCAGTCGCGTGCTGGGTGTGGGGTCTGCCCGCTCGCTTTCGCTTTGAACACGCATCCGGTAGTTACCAGGTGTTGCGAACCGGAACGGGCGCGAACGGGCCAGAAACACACCGTTGCCGATGCGCGCCCAGACGTACGAATCCTGAGGCGAGATGCCCTCCACTGCCAGCTCGCCTGCGGGCGAAGTCTTGCCGCCGGCAGCGTGCCGCGGGCCACCGGGCAGACGTGCAAGAAGCGACATTGCTTCATCATCAATCGGCTTTCCCGCAGCATCGACGAACTCTGTCTTCAAGTCGATGCCCGGCAAGAGCGTGAAATCCAGCTCCAGTGTCTGCCCCGGCATCAAGTAGGCGACGTTCTCGCTGGAGCTCTCGGGTAAGCAATCCTGATTCAGCAGGACCAACTGCTTACGCGTGAGGAGATCGCGATCATAGAAGCCGGGCTTATTGATCTGAATCGTCGCCGGAAACTCGATGTGGGGAGCGTGCGCATTGCCCGAGCCGAACTGCAGGCGGTATCGGCCGTCCGCATCGCTCGTGACGTGTCCACCCTCTCGCTCATTGCCATAGACAATCAGCGCCGAGACTTGTGCGCCTTTGATCGGCCGACCGTGGCCGTCGGTAACGCGTCCGCTCGCAAAGTATGGCCATCGCCGCTCCTTGTCGGCGGGCGCAATCGCTTTGCCCTGCATACGCACGGTAATGGGGGCATTGTCGCCGGCGAAGACGTCCACCAGTTGTTCGCTCTGCTCGTAGTCGAGCTCACCCAGCCGTTTGGCCCCGAAGTTCACGGTGAGTCGGTGCCGACCAGGAATCAGACCCTTGATGGTCGCTTCGCTTTCTTCATAGTTGCCACTGATGGTGTAAGAAGGAAGCTTCGGATCGTCGGCCACCAGGCTCACCGAACAGCCGGGCAGCGGATCGCCCGTGGTCGCGTCAACCGCTCTCACCGTCAGTGTTCCGGTGGGCCGGACTGGCACATCGACCGCCACGTCCTGCTGGTCATCATCGATCACAATCGGATCGCTCAGTTGATGGCCGTATTTGTCGGACCAACTCAACATCGCGCGATAATTGCCAGGAGTCAGCCGCGCGGCGCGACCTTCCACACGAGATTCACTTGTAATAGACCGCCAAGTCATCCCCGTGATTGTGTCCCGCCAGTCGTCTTGCCGGGCGGGCTCATCTGGTTCGAGTGCGCGATAAAAGATGATATGTCGTCCGTCGGCGGCACTCCCTTTATCGTCGACAAAGCGCACTGTCAGCGACTTGTTCTCGCTGGCCAATTGCGCAAGTTCTGGGCCCAGCACCAGTGCATCCGCCGTCAGGTCAAGTGTTCCAAGCGACAGTTTGATTCTCGTCAGCTCGGGAGCGAATTGCTTGTAGCGAGGGTCGAGCGAGAACCACAGGCCGTCGATCTGATTGCGTTTGTTAAAGTGAAATGTGATCGACAGCCGGTGGCGCCCCCAGGCCGACTGCACTTCGAGCAGCTCTTGCGTGCCGGCGCGCTTGCTGGAGAGGACCAGGCGCGATTCGAGCGGACTGAACTGCCTGGTGAGCGTGATTACCAACTCTTTCAAGTTTGCGGCTGAGAATTGCTTCTGGAGCGCGGGCGCGAACAGTTTCTCGGCCTCGTCGAACTGGCCTGCTGCGAGCAAGTCATGAAACTCCGTCACGAGTTCTTTCTGCTGCTGCGGAAACGCGTCTCGCACAAAGTCGATGTCGTCCTCATCGATCGCCTGCGCCGCGGCAGGCTCGGCCTTGTCCCTTTCGGCAAACAGGGCATCAACTTCGCTCGCCGCTTCACCGGGTGCCGCGGGCCGTGGTGCGCCTGGCGGCGGGCCGGCTGCCGACTTTCCCCCCGGCGGACTCACTGACTTGCTCGGAGGCGTGGGCTCTGCTTCCGCACGCACCAGCCGCACGCCAAACGAGATGGCAACGATCGCCAGCAGCGCGATTGTCATCGCGCCACGCAACACTCCGCCCATGCGGACGCGTGGTTGTCCCTCGCTTCGCTCAATCGCCGCGAGCCGCCGTTCCAGCTTCGTGGTTCGCACCACGGCCATTGCCAGACCGAGTCGTTGCCGGCGCGAGAGCCGCGTGGCCATCTCGAGGAGCGTCTCGACGTAGGCCTCGCGATCGGCCAGGGCATGAATCGCATAATCATCGCAGGCCCGCTCGCGCACCGCGGCGATCCGCCGGCTCGCCAGCCAGATGAGCGGATGAAACCAGTAGAACGCTTGTACGAGCCGCTCGACGAGTTGCCAGAAGCAATCCGCCCGCTCCACGTGAGCCAGTTCATGCACCAGAATCGCATCGATCAGCGAAGCGTCCCTTTCTTCCGCCAGTTCGCTGGAAATCACTACGGCCGGCCGCCACGAGCCCAGTACGATTGGCACGCTCACCGCGTCAGATTTCAAAAGCGCCACCGCGCGCCACGGAGTAATCGTCCGCCGCCAGACCTCGAACCGCGTCAGCCAGAGAGGCGATGCAACGGGTTGCGCACGCCGGCGTAATCGCCTCACCGCCCACAGGTTCGCAGTAAGTTGCAACAGCAGGACGATCAGGCCGCCTGTGTAGAGGACCGCCAGCGACGTGCCCAGATCGACACGCCAGTTGGGCCAGCGCGGTTTGGATTCCACGGGCAGCGGATCGAATGCGGTTGCGGGACGCGAGGGCACTGGCAGCGCGTGTGGCCCGGCTTCCTGCCGCGGGACCATCGGCGGCGGTGGCACGGCGACAACATTTCCGGCATGATCCACCTGGACCCACTCGAGATTTCCGGCTGTGCGCACCGGAGGCTGCGCGGCGGGCAGAAGCGGCAGTTCCCACCGCGGCATCCACCAAGCCGCGGCCGGCAGTGCGATAGCCACCGCGAGCACAGCGTTCCAGAGCGCGCTCGCCGTCAGGGGATGCCGGCGTGCAAGGATCGCGTCCACCGCCAGGGCGACCACGAAGAGAATGCTCACTCCCAAGAGCCACGTCGCTATGGCGTTCATCAGATGAACTCCCGATCAAACTGCAGGATCAATCCAACGTAGTAGCCCCCGACGTCGCTGCGGGGGCGGCCAGCTCACTTTCCCTTCTTCCTTTTCCCGAGATTCTTGCGCAGCCGCTCCAAGAGCTCCGGCGAGAGTTCTTCGTCCTCGACCAGCCGCATCACGAGGGCTTCGGCCGAGCCGCCAAAGAACCGCTTGAGCAGGCTTTGCGTGGCGCGGCCTTGAACTTTCTCCCGCGGGATGGCGGCTTCGTACATTGCTGGCTGGCGGCCGCGGATGCGCACGTAGCCCTTCACCTTGAGGACGCGGAGCATCGTCCGCACCGTGGAGTCGTGCGATTCGTCCGACAGTGCCAGTCGCACGGTCTCGGCCGTCACGGTCCCCTGGCTCCAGAGGATTTCCATGAGCTGCGATTCACGCTCGGTGAGCATTTCCGAAGTCGGCCGGGCCATGGCGAAAACCTCGCGGGCGCGTGTAGTTCGTTAATTACTTAACGTAACGTAGCGAGTCGTCATGGGCGTTGCAATCGGAATCCGTTAAGAATCTAACGATTCATCACTGGAGCAAGAGACCGCGCCTTCGTCGGCAGGCACTCAAGTGCGGCCAGGCCGGTCGGCGCGCGTCGAGAACATCAGCACGATCGCCAGATAGAACACCGCCGTCGTGAGCCACACTAGCCACGGCTCCGGCAGCACGCGCAGTCCCGCGAGCCAGACGCTCACCAGCACCATGGCGAGCAGCATCCGCCGCACGCTGAAGCGGAACTCGTTCGTCGCAAGCTCGTCGCTCATGGTGCGTTCCTGCCCATGATTCCGTCGGAGATTCGTTCGGCCTCGGCCTGTTCGAAATCGCCGAAGATCTGCGCCTGTCTGCTGAGCTTGCTTAGGATCACCGGTGCGCACACCACCTTGCCATCAATCAGGAATGCCACCGGGTGGTTCAGGTGCGCGGCGGTGAGCTTTCCAAACTTCTTGGCCCCAGCGTCCGTGAAGACGATGTCGATCGCCACGTGCCCGCCCTCGGTCTGGCCCGCCATCGCCTGGGCCACATCTGCGTTCGAGAGCTCGGTCTTCGGGTGCAGGTAGATCACTCGTCGCCTGGGTCCTGGCAATTCGGCTTTTTGCAGGCCGTCGGCGGGCTCCCATTGTGCTCGGCGGATTTCCAATAGGAGCACGGGAGTTTCTGCTGCCTGGATGCTGGGCGAGGGCCCCGTCGCGATGATGATCGCCGTTAACATGGCCACGGTAATCGCACGCATCGTTTACACCCCAAGGAAGTGCTCGCCCCGATCTATTGAAGTTCACCCAACGGCTATGCAAGCATTCGGTCCCACGTCCACGACATCGACAAAAAAAGCGAGCTGGACACTTCTGCCCAGCTCGCTTTGGTTGCGTCTCAAGTTGGAACAAGCTTTTGGCCCGTTCCCAAAGGACCCTTAATCCAAAAATCCTGCCAGCTCCTGGCTGCGGCTCGGCTGCTGCAGCTTGCGAACGGCCTTCGCTTCGATCTGGCGGATACGTTCGCGGGTCACTTTGAAAATGTGGCCCACTTCTTCCAGCGTGTAGCTGTAACCGTCGCCCAGGCCGTAGCGCAGCTTGATGATCTCGCGTTCGCGATAGCTGAGCGTCTTCAGGACCTTGGCGATCCGCGTGCGGAGCATTTCCTGCGCGGCGCCAATCGCCGGGTTCTCGGCCCCCGAGTCGGGCAGCAGGTCGCCAAAGTGGCTGTCCTCGCTGTTGCCCACCGGACGGTCGAGGCTGATCGGATAGCGGCTCATCGCCAGCACCCGACGCGCTTCGTCTACGGCGGTTCCGGCCCGTTTGGCGGTTTCTTCAATCGTCGGTTCGCGGCCGAGCTCCTGGAGCAACTGACGCGAAACGTTGCGTACGCGCGACATCGTCTCGACCATGTGCACCGGAATCCGGATCGTGCGGCTCTGGTCGGCCACGGCCCGGGTGATCGCCTGGCGAATCCACCACGTGGCATAGGTGCAGAACTTGAAGCCGCGGCGATACTCGAACTTGTCAACCGCTCGCATCAGGCCCGCGTTGCCCTCCTGGATCAGATCCAGGAAGCTCAAGCCGCGGTTGCGATACTTCTTGGCGATCGACACGACCAGTCGCAGGTTGCCTTCGCTCAGTCCGCGTTTGGCCTGCTGATAGAGCGAATAGACGACCTTCAGATTCTTCACGCGGTTCCGCAGGCTCGTGGGCGATTCCTGCGTGGCCCGCAGAATGTTGCGGTACTCGATAATGAGGTGCTTGCGATCGGCGAGCGACCCCTTGGACTTCTTGTGAGCATCGATCTGCGCTTTGAGCATATCGATGCGACGGCTGAAGTCTTCGAGCACGCGAATCATTGGCTCGATTCGCTGGGTCCGCAGACCGAGTTCTTCGACGAGCTTGACCACCCGGCGGCGGCGGCGTCCCAAACGCTGCCAGGCAGCGCGGCGAGCCGATACTTTGAGCGACTTGCTCGTGGCGATCTTGTAATCGTCTCGGTTCTGCTTAAGCAGCGTGTCGATGGTGCACAAGTTGTGCGGGAAGCGGCCAAGAATCTGCTCCTTCTCGAGCCGATCCGTGACCGATACCTGCACCGTGCGATCGAACGGCAACTCGCCGGTGTGCACCCGGCGGAGCACCTTCACGGCAACCTGAATGACGTAGTCGCATTCCAGCAGTGAGCGGCGGAAGCGAGCCCGGGTCAACTCGATCCGTTTCGCCAGGGCGATTTCTTCCTGCCGCGTGAGCAGTGGAATTTCGCCCATCTGAGTCAGATACATGCGCACCGGGTCATCGGACCACGACTCGCCTTCCTCCTCGGCCACGGCCAAGAGGTCTTCCGATTTGGGATCCACGTCGAGATCGCCATCGGAATTAATGTCGACGGAGTCCAGATCGTCGTCGATCTCCAGATCGTCGGTCGATTTATCCGCTAAATCGCTGACGTCGTCTGAAGTTTGCGACGGATCGTCTTCCAGTTCGTCCAAGATTGCGTCGTACAAGTCGTCACTCCCTACGGTGTAGCTAGGTGATTGCGCGCGCAGACGTTAAGTAACGACGTCCACGTGCAAAACGACGGTGGGCCCATAACGTCGCTGAGGCGACCGGCGTGCATTGTGTCAATCATGTGTGGTTGCGCTGAGGTGGCCGTCAGGAGCGCGGATTCGCCTGCGGCAGACTCTCGTGGCTCTCGTGTTACAAACACGTTGTTGATTGCTCGAGCACCGGTCTAGCCCCAACATTATCACTAGGATGGAGATGGAAATCCAACAAATTCTATCACCCACCTTTAATGCTGCCGGGCGGTTCACTCATTTGGCAAAAGATGACGGCAGATGAGGCACATGCACCAGATTATCTATTTACCGCATCTTAACTTTTCCGCCCTCGGCTCTCCCCCGTCTTTCTCCCTACCGAGCGAAGCGTTAAATTCTAGTTGCCGACGCTCCCCGGTCTAGTCACTCGCCCGCGCAAACTGCGCTCTGACCTTCAAGGCGCAGCAAGGCGGCTGAGCGGACGTCATTTCCCCCGATTCGGCCGGGCACTTGCGCTCGCTAGCGACTCCCGCGACTCGTTGCACGAGTCGCCCCATCGCCGGTAGCATGGCCTGTCATTGCGAATCTGCTTCGCGTGATAAGGGCATTGCTGGCCCCGCCCATGCGCTCTCGCCGACCCTTTCCCAAACGAAGGTGACCCTCAATGGAAGTGCTGCGTGGCCAGATCGCATTGGTCAGTGGCGCCAGTCGCGGCATCGGCATGGCGATCGGCGTTGCGCTGGCCGAAGCTGGTGCTGCGGTTGCCTTTAACTACTATGACGAGCCGCACGAAGCCCCCGCCGCCATCGAACGCCTGGCCACGGCCGGGCGCCGTGCGATCCTGGTCCAGGGAGATGTCGCCCGGCTGGAAGATGTCGAGCGGATGGTCGCCGAGACGGTCACCGCCTTCGGCCGCTTGGACATCGCCGTGGCTTCGGCTGCCTTCAGCGAGCGCGAGCTGTTTTACGCAGCCGACGTCGCCGCCTTCCACCGCACGGTCGATGTCACCATGTGGGGGAGCTTCAATATCGTCCGCTCCGCGGCCCGACAAATGATCGCCCAGACGGGCAGGACTTCAGCGGACACTTCGCCAAACGGAAACGTCCGGGCAAATGGCTCGATCGTGGTGATTGGCTCGCCCCATGCCTATACGGCCGTTCCGCGGTCGATGGCCTACAATATGTCGAAGGCGGCCGTTGACCAGATGGTTCGCACCGCCGCCATCGAACTCGTCGAACATCGGATACGCATCAACACGGTCACTCCGGGCTGGATTGACACACCAGGCGAGCGAAAGTTTGCCAGCGACGAGACGATCGAGCGGGCCGCCGAGAAGCTCCCTTGGAAACGACTGGGCCGGCCCGACGAGATTGGTCGTGCGGTCGTGTTCCTGTGCGACCCAGCGAGCGACTACATCACGGGCAGCGCGCTCTTGGTCGACGGCGCGATTACGCTTCCCTGGTGGGCCAGCCGCGGGTCAGGAGTGCCTGAGTGAGAGTTTTCAGTAGTTCAGTGTTCAGCTAGTGGTCTGGGAACACCGAAAACTGCAAACTGATCTCTACTGAAAACTAAACACCGAAGATTTTTCAAATGCCCGCTTACCTTTTGCCTTGCGAATGCGGTCGCGACGCGGTCGTCACCCGCGCGCAGGCCGGCGACACCGTCACCTGCGAATGCGGCGCGAAGCTGAGCGTTCCCACGCTGCGCGGGCTGGCCGCGTTGCGCCCCGCGCCAGTCGCTGCCGGTGCCGGAGCTCGCAACCGCAACTGGGACGATCGGCACCGCGTGGGCTTCCTGCTCGCGCTCGGCGCGGTCACCTGCTTGCTCGTGGCAGGTTACCTTTGGGCTTCGCTGCCGGCGCTCGAGGTTCAGCCCAGCGATCAGGACTTCATCAATCTGGTCGAGGGGGCGAGTGCCAGGGAGCTGTTCTTCTATCACAATGAAGCGGTGCACGGCCTCGATCGCACGGCGCCCGCTGATGCGGACGTCGTCCGCGTCCGGCAAATGATGTCGTGGGGGATCGGCATCGTGCTGGCCATGGCGCTGGCCGCCTCAGCCAGCGCCTGCATCGTGATTTGGAACAAACCAGGCAAGAAATAGCGTGCTTCTGAACACCGAAAACTGAAGGCCAAAACTGAACACCATGCTAGCCGCAGCCATCGAAAAAACTGGTCCCGCCGACTCGATCAAGATCATCGACCTGCCGAAGCCCGAGGCGAAAGACGGCTCTGTGCTGGTGCGCGTCGAAGCCGCGAGCGTCAATCCGATCGACACCTATGTCCGCAGCGGCATGGTTGCGATGCCGCTCCCGTTGCCGTTCATTGTCGGCAGCGACATGGCGGGCACCGTCGAAGCGGTTGGCCCCGATGTGAAACGATTCAAGCCGGGCGATCGCGTCTGGGGTACGAACCAAGGATTGCTCGGCCGCCAGGGAACCACCGCCGAATATGCCGCGGCCAGCGAAGAGTGGCTCTATCCCACGCCCGATGGCGTCACGAGCGAGCAAGCCGCCGCGCTCGCGCTGGTGGGCATCACCGCGCACCTGGGCCTGGTGCGCGATGCGAAACTGAAGGCCGGCGAAACGCTGTTCGTCAACGGCGGCTCAGGCGGAGTCGGCAGCGCCGTGGTGCAAATGGCCAAGGCGATTGGTGCCCGCGTGATCACCACGGCCGGCAGCGAGGAGAAGCTGGCGCTGTGCCGCGAGCTCGGCGCGGAGGTGGCGATCAACTATAAGAGCGACGACGTCGACGCCATGATCAAGGCCTTCGCGCCGCAAGGCGTGAACGTCTTCTGGGAAACGCTCCGCGAGCCCGACTTCGATCGCGCCGTGGCCTTGCTCGCTCCGCGCGGGCGAATGATCCTGATGGCCGGCCGCGACGCGCGCCCGCCCTTCCCGGTCGGCCCGTTCTACGTGAAGGGCTGTTCGCTGCACGGCTTCGCGATGTTTAACGCCACGCCGGATGAGCAGCGGGCCGCGGCCGAGGACATTAATCGCTGGCAGTGCGAAGGGAAGCTGAAAGCGAACATCGACCGCGTCGTGCCGCTTTCCGAAATCGCCGCCGCCCACCGCCTGCAAGAAGACAACACGATCCACAAAGCCGGCACGTTGACCGGGAAGATTGTGATCAAGGTTTCGAGTTGACGGGATCCCGCTGCGCGGCTTCAAAGCAGCGTCAGCTTCACATTCTCCGCCGTGCGATCTGATCCTGACGCCTGAAAGCCGAACGTGATCTTGCCGCCCGGGGGGATCTTGCCATTCCACGACGCCATCCGAATCACGTAGCGCGAACCAACGCGGCTCACGATCTCGGCATTCCAGATATTCGTGATGTTGGCGTCCAGATCGAACTCGAGCTGCCAGCCGCCGGTGGTGGTCGTGCCCGTGTTCGTGATCGTCATATCGGACACGAAGCCCGCACCCCAGTCGTCGCGGACCGTAAACACGACCGGCGACTGCGCCGGCGGCTGATCGTCGTTGGTGATCGTGCCGGTGGCGGTGCTCGTGACGATGGTCGCGCCGCTCGGGCTGCTCAGGACGACGCTGAACGTTTCGTTGGCTTCGACTGTCGTGTCTCCGCGCACGGCGACGGTGACCAACTGCGAGGTCACGCCCGGGGCGAATGTGATCGTACCGCTGGCGGCGTTGTAATCGCTGCCGGCCGTCGCGGTGCCGTTCGCGGTGGCATAGCGGACGCTCACGGCGCTGGTCGCCGCTTGCGAGAGTCTCACCGTGAACACCAGGTTTCGCGTCCCGGAGTTACCTTCCGCAACGCTTCCTGCCACGATGGCCAGCGTGGGGAGCGTCGGTTGCTGGACATCGTCATTCACGATCGTGCCAATCCCTTGCGACGTGGCGATTGTCGCACCGCTGGCGGAAGTGAGACGCACGAGAAAAGTTTCGTTCGGTTCGATGGTTGTGTCGCCAAGAATCGCGACGTCGATTGTCTGGGCGGTCTGGCCCGGCGCGAACGTCACCGTGCCGCTCTGGGCGTTGTAGTCGCTGCCGGCGGTGGCCGTACCGTTCGCCGTGGCATAGATTACCGTCACGGGACTGCTGGCCGCGGCGCTGAGCGTGACCGTGAACCGCACGGTTGCCGTGCCCGCGTGGCCTTCGGTCTGCGTCGCATTGGTGATCGCGACGCTCGGCGTGGGTGGCGGTGTCACGGTGTCATCGTCCAGGATCGTGCCGGTCGCGCTCGTGCGAATAATTGTCGCTGCGGTCGGACTCGAGAGTCCGACGGTGAACGTTTCGGTCCCTTCTGCCACCAGGTCGCGCACGACCGGCACCGCCACTGTTTGCGATGTCTGTCCCGGCGCAAAGGTCAGCGTTCCGCTCGCGGCCGAGAAGTCGGTTCCCGCCGCGGCCGTTCCGCCGGCCGTCGCGTAGCGCACGGTCACCGGCTGACTGGTCGCCTGCGAGAGCGAAACCGTGAACACGGCGGTGGTCGTGCCGGCTCCCGCGCCGAACGAGAACTGCACGGGCTGGAGCGCGGTCACCTTGTTTTGATGCACCGTGTTCCAGTTATCGGTCAGAATGCCCCCCGTGTCGCTGCTGTTGGGATTCCACGACCAGTACGTCCAGCTAATGCCTTGCTGGCCGGGCGCCAGATCCTTGGTGCCGTTGCCATCCAGGTCGCCGCCCAGGTATTCGATCATCTTGGCAAACCACTGCTGATCGTTCGTCGTTTGCAGCTTGCTGCCGAATTCGCCGAGCAGCACCGGCGCAATTCCCTGCCGGAACAGGTATCCCCAGTTCTTGTCCCACACCGACGGCAGGTTGTTCGGATAGTTCGGATCGCTGAACCATGACTGATCATAGACCGACTGCGGGTAGCTGTGCGGCGAGTAAACCAGTCGCCCCGGCGTGTTCAACCGCACGGGATGCGCACCCGCGTTGGAGAGGTTTCCGCCCCACCAGTAGTTGCCGCTCGAAGCCGCTTCGACGCCTTCGACCACGATCAACCAGTCGGGGTTCACGGCCAGGATGGCGTTCCCCGCGCGCTCGGCAGCCAGCCGCCAGTCGTTCGCGCTGCCATCGCCCCAGGTGGCAGGGCCGTGCGGCTCGTTATGCAAGTCGGCGCCGATCACGGTCGGATTGCCCGCATAGCGCGCGGCGAGCATGGTCCAGTTGCTGATCCACTTGCTCTCGGGATACGCACTGGTGAACCACATGCCCGACTCGTTCGCGCTGTTGCCAGCCTCCGAGCGGTGGTGGTCGAGCAAGATGCGCAGACCGATTTGCCCGGCATAGTCGACGATCTTGTCGATGAGCTGGATGCCGGCGAGCCCCACGAGATCGGGATTCTGCGCGTAGTTGATGTTCGTCGGCTTGCTGGCGGCCTCGAACAGTTGATCGCTGTAAGGCAGGCGGATCGTATTGAACCCGCTGGCCTTCATCTGATCCATCATCGACTTGTAGCCGCGCGTCCAGAGACCATGCGGGGCGAAGTCGCGGGTTTCCAGCCCGAACCAGTTTACGCCGGCAACGCGCACGTTCTGGCCGTTCTCGTCGACGATCTGATTGCCTTGCGTGTGAAAGAAACCGCTGACGGCCGTGGTCGAGGGATTCCCCTCAGTGACGTTCACGTCACCGATCGTAATCGTCGGTATTACCGGCGGCTGGGTGCCTTGACCGTTAAGCGTGAAGTTGCGCGGCGTGCCACTGCCGCCGTTAGCCACGAAGCCGAACGTGACTGTCTGTCCCACGCCGAGCGAGCTGTTGTACGGGGCGCTTTCGATCACGTAATGGTTGCCCTGCTGGCTCACGATCCGCGCATCCCAGATGTTGGCGATCGTGCGATCGTAGTCGAACTCGATCCGCCACGAATTGAGCGTGCCAGCCTGGTCGTTCGTCACGGCGATCTGACCCTGCAGTCCACCGCCCCACTCGTTCACGGTGCTGTAGCTCGCGGCCAGCGCAATGCGGTCCTCGAGTGACTCGAGACCGAGCGGTTCGTGGCCCGCGAGTTTGTTTCGACCGCGTTTGCCTTGAATCCCAGCCAGCCAGTTTGTCGAATGCGAATCCATGGATGCCTTCTCCCTGCATGTTGGCTCTAGTTGTTGTTCCGAGATGCGCAAACTGAAGCGATCACGAGCGCGCAGCGTCAGTTCGTGCAAAACCGTGAACGGATGCTGCCGCGCGAGAATCGCGCAGCCGTGTGGCGATGTGTTCCGAGTGCCTCCCCGAATGGCTCTGCCCCGAGCCCGGGTACAAGATAATTCGCAGCCGGGCAGAGTTCTAGCAGATTCTTTGGAAAACTTGCGGCCTATGGCTTCTCTGCCCGCCAGGCAACTTTCTGAATCGCCGCGATCTGCTCTGCGTCGAGTCCGTTCAGCTCCGACACGATGCCCACGGGATTTGCCCCGAGCAGTCGCGCCAAGAATACGCCGGCCGCCAGGTAGGAGCCGGCTACCGTCGGATGGCTGCCATCGCGGTCGTAGAGTTCCGGCTCGTCGTACTTCGCCCGAAACTTTTCCCATGCTCGCCCCACCGGAACCACGATCGCGCCGAGTTCCTCGCCGATGGATTCATACGCCTCGGCGATCGCCTGCTGCGTTTCGGGCGCATTCTTGCGAGCCCAGGTCATGTACAAAACTGTCTTCGCGCCGCGCTGTTTGATCAGCGCGTCAAACAATCGGACGTTCTCGGCCATCCGCGTGGCGTTCTTCACCGGCAGCGTGCTTTGCTCTTGCAATACGACGTAATCGAACGCGCCGGCCTCGATTGCTGCGGTGGCGCGGCCGCCGTTCCAATGCCGCCGCAGCGACGCCCCGCCCGCACTAATCAATTCGTGCTCGATCCGGATGCCGCGCGCCGCGGCCAACTCTGCGAGCAGCTTCGGCACGTTGTTTCGCTGCGTGAAACTGTTGCCGATAAAGAGTATCTTAAGCGGCTTGGGCTGCCGTTGTTTCGCCACGATGCTACTCCGTTCGTGCAAACGTCCCTTGTCCATTGATGTTCCAGTATTCAACCAGCACGCGGTTGGCCTTGCCGTCGGGTCCGATCGTAAAGCTCACGCCGGACGGCCCGCCGGCCATTTCGCCCGTCGGCTGATAGATGAACTGGTCGCGATCCCAATGCGTGAGTGGAAACTCCAGCGGCTTAGGCCCGGCCCGCATCACCAGCTTATCGCCGTTCTCAGCGATCTCGATTTCGCCGAAAAAATCATTGGCATACTTGCCCGTGTAAGCCGAGAGCGCCAGCGGCGGGTTCGGCTTCGCGGGCGGATGGCTGTAGTCGGCCAGCTTCGCGCGATCGGCTGCTTCCTGCTCAGAGATCTTCTGGCTGGCGAACGTCATCCAGTCGCGCTCAAGCTTGCCATCGAGCACCATGTCGAAGAAGCTTTCGGTGATCGCTTCCGGAATGCCCGACGGCGCGGCGTTCGAAAACACCGCGATCGCCAACTCTTCGCTCGGCAAGATCGCCGCTTCCGAGCGCACGCCCAGCGCGAATTCGCCGGAGTGCTTGTAGAACACCCGGCCGCCGCGCTCGACGCTCACCAGCCAGCCCAGCCCGTACGCGCTCAAACGTCCGGAGGCCGGATCGAGGTTGAACACGAACTGCGGCTGACGTGTTTCGGCGAGTGCTTCGGCTGCAACAACCTGCTTCCCCTCGAACTCTCCTCCGCCAACATGTAGCCGCAACCACTGGGCAACATCGTTCAGCGTCGTGCTCGCGCCGCCGGCCGGCGCCTGCGCGTCCGGCTGCCGGGTGTTCTTGGCGGTCCACTTGTCATCCACACGCACGTGCAGCAGGGCGCGATTCTCAGCCTGCTCGTAGTCAGCAAAGCGGTAGCTGGTGTTTTTCATACCCAGTGGCTTGAACAGTTTCTCGGCCGCGAGCTCTTCCCAAGGCTTTCCCAGCGCGAGCGCCGCGGCATAACAGGCTTCGCTGTAGCCGGTGTTCGTATAGGCATAGCCCGCGCGGAAGCTGCTGTCCGGCGGCTGGTAGCGCAACTGATGGAGCACGTGTTGCCGATCGTAGCCCAGGTCCTCCAGGAAATCGCCGGCATGATCCGGCAGTCCGCTACGATGGCACAGGAAATCTCGCAACCGCAGCTCGCGCGTCACATACGGCGTGTACATCACGAACGCGGGATCATGGTCCGTTACTCGATCGTCCCAGCGGATCTTCCCTTCTCCGACGAGCAGCGCCATCACGGTCGAGCTGATCGGCTTGGAAACCGACGCCACCTGGAACACCGTGTCAGCATCGATCGCATCCGGCTTGCCCGCCTCGCGCACGCCGAAGCCCTGTTTGAAAACCACCTGGTCCTTGTGCACGATGACGATCGCGATGCCCGGCGCGCCATCGTCATCAATCGACTTCTTCGCCAGCTGTTCGATCTGCGCGACCGCGGCCTGCACGCGCTGGGGCGTCACCGTCTGGGGCGCTTGATCCGCTATTGCCAGCGGCGCGAGAATCGCGGTCGCGACCGCTCCCAACAGAAGTATTGGTGACCGGCGACGGAACAACGCGAAGTTGGTGTTCATAGCAACCCAGGCAAGAAGACTCATTAAGCTCTCGGTGGGCCATCCCTAGGACGGACTATCCCATGCTCCAAGTTTAGGGCGCGATTCTTCCCGCAAATCTGTGTTTATTCGTGCTCATTCGTGGTTCCCTTCCCATTGCTCGCCCCGAAATGGCCGGCGGTGTACACTATCTGACGAATCATCCCTCTCCTAAAACCAACGCTTCGGGATACTCCGCCATGCTACGCACCGCCACGCTCGCGCTGCTTGCCATCATCTCTTTGCTCGCCTCGCTGGCGCGCGCCGACTTCCAGGCTGGCGTCGGCAAAGAAATCATTACGCCCGATCCGCTGCTGCCCGTTTCGGGCGGCGTCGGCCCCGGCCGCCCGTCGAAAGCGAAGCAAGGTGACCTGACTGCCCGTGCGCTGGTCCTCCAGCAAGGCGAAACAAAAGTGGCGATCGTGCAACTCGACCTGCTCGGTTTCCCCTCCGTGCTCTGCGATCGGGTTCGAAAGCAAGTCCCCCGCATTCCGGCCGAGAACATCCTGATCGGCTCGACGCACACGCACAGCGCACCGGACTGTTACGGCTTCCCCGGCCCTAATGGCCGCCCGTCCGGCGACCTCAAGTACATGGACTTCGTTTGCAACCAGGCGGCCAAGGCCGTCAACGCCGCGCTCGACGCGATGCAGCCCGCCCAACTCAAAGCAGCCACCGGCGAAGCCAAGGGCAAGATCGCCTACAACTACTACGCTCCCGAGCTGTACGATCCGCGGATGAGCGTGATCCAGGCGACCACGCCCGAGGGCAAAAACATCTGCACGCTGGTGAACTATGCCGTGCATCCTGAAGTGCTAGGGAACGGCGTCGGCCTGGTGAGCCCCGACCTCGTGGGCCCGCTGTGCGATCAACTGGAAGCCGACCTGGGCGGCATGGGCATGTTCATGAACGGCGCGCAAGGCGGCATGATCACGGCCGACAACCGCCGCCTCGACGAGCCGTCCGATCCGCTCAAGGCCCGCTGGCACGACTCGCGCACCTGGGAAGAGTGCGTGCGCATCGGCCATCTGATGGCGACCGAGGCCCAGCGCATTGTGAAGGACGCGGCGCCGCAAGTTGATCCGCCGCTGGCCTGCTACTCGCGCGACGTGAAGTTCCCGGTCGAGTCGAAACTGATGTGGATGATCCTCGTCGGCTCGCCGCTCAAGTATCCGCATAACGACGACAAGTCGATCACCACCCGGCTGAACCTGGTGAACGTCGGCAACTCGCAGATGCTCACCGTCCCGGGCGAAGCCTTGCCGAACATCGGCTACTACCTGAAGCGGCACATGAAGGGCGAGAACAATCTGCTGTTCGGCCTGACGAACGACGCCTTCGGTTACATCCTGACCAAGGAAGACTTTGGCAGCTTCCCGCGTTACGAGTACATCTCGGAAACGTCGCTGGGCGAGATGACCGGCGAGATTCTGATCAAGAATTCGCTGGAGCTGGTCAATGAATCCCCTGCCCCGGCCGGCAGCGCGGGGAAGTAGAATCTCGCCAGAGCCGGCGAGTGATGACTTTTAGTTCGATGCAACGAGTTCACCTTCGCGTCGGTCTGCTCGTGACCCGCACGCCGTCGCTGATCTGGTCGCTGGGGTACGCGACAACCTGGTCTCCGGGCTGTAGTCCTTTGACGATCTCGGTTTCCAGTCCGCTGCTTTGGCCCACCTCGACCTTGGTGAGTGCTGCTCGCCCGTCAACGATCTCGTAAACTGCCCAGTCGCCGTCGTATCGGAAGATCGCGCCGGCATTCACCTTCAGGACTTTTTCGGCTTCCCAGATCACGACCCGCGCATCCACGCGGTAGGCATCGCCGAGCCGCTGGCGAACCTCAGGGGCATCGGTGAAGTCGGCAATCACGTTGACGCGTTGTTCTTCGACTCCGAGCGCGGATACTTTCATATACCCCTGCGGTTCGATCAGTCGCACGCGGGCCACTAGCGGATGCGGCAAGCCGGAGTGTTCCAGATGAACTTTGGCGCCGGGCGGAATTCGCACGGCATCGCTCGACAGGACATCGATCTCGACTTCTAGATTGCCCCGATCGCCCAGTTCCATGATCTGCGTGCCGGGGGAGATCGGGCCGCTGCTCTCCTGGAACACGCGCAGCACCTCGCCGTTGATCGGCGAGCGAATTTCGAAGCGATCCTGCTCCGTGTGTTCCGGTCCGCGCGTCCGCCTGGCCGCTGCCTTCGCTTGCTCCAGTTCGTAGCGGGCAATCTGCACTGCGAATTCTCCCACGCGCTTGTCTTCGGTGGCCGTCCGCAATAGGTGCTCCGCCTTCTCATATTCGGCCTGCGACACAGCATTCGCGGGGAGCAGCTTCTCGGCCCGGGCATGCTCCTTGTGTGCGAAGCTATAGCCCGCCAGTGCCCGGTCGAGCTGCGCCTGTGTGTGCGAGAAGCGGGCTTCGGCGGCGCTCACGCGTGCCCCGGCTTCGGCCTGGCTGCGAGCGTCCAGCAAACTCGGATCGCTCGGTTCGATCATCGCCAGAATGGTCTCACCGGCCCGAACGGAATCCCCTGCATGCAAATCGACGCGCAACAGCTCGCCGGCCAGCGGCGCCGAAACGCTGTAGCGCTCCCTGATACGCGTCTTACCGTCTTCATTGACGGTTACCTGGAGCGGCCCCAGGCTGACGCTCGCTACGTCAACTTCGATCGGTACCGGCAGAAACGCGTAAAGCAGCAAGGCCGCGGCGGCAGCCGCCAGCAACCCATACAACAGAATTCGTCGCAAGAGCTTCACGCGCGGTTCACTCCTTGGTTTTTAGTACCGCCACCAGGTCCAACCGATCCAGCATACGGCGCACGGCCAGCGCCGAGCCAAGCGCGGCCGCCAGCGTCACGGCGACGGCGAACCCATAGGTCGAACGATTGATCACCAGCGGCAGTCGAAACAGTTCTGTATCGTAAGAGAACCGTATGACCAGGCCGGCCAGTCCGTAGCCGAGTAACATTCCCACGGGAATGGCCGCCAGGGTCAGCAGCACCAGCTCCCCCAGTAGCAGCAATGACACTTCTGCGCGCGAAAATCCGATGACCCGCAAGGTGGCCAATTCGCGTCCGCGTTCCGCGAGCGAGATACTCGCGCTGTTGTACACGACGCCTACGGCGATCACGCCCGCGAACAGCACGATGAACGAACGCATTCGCAGAATGTTCTCTGCGATGGTCTCCCGAAAACTCTGAATGGCAGCTCCCTTGATGCTCACGGCCGCGACTCGGGGAGCATTTTTCAGCTCACCATACAGTTCGTCCAGCGCCCCCGCATCGGCCGCGACAAACGCGCCGGAGATCACGTCGGCCTCGCGCATCAGGCGATTCAAGGCGTCTCGTCGCATGTAGACGGCCGTGCCGGCAAAGTCGTTGACCAGCCCGACGACGGGCAGCTCGACCCTCGGCCGCTGCCCCTCGAGGATCTCCACCTGAACCTGGTCGCCCACCTGCACGCCCAGCACTTCGCCAAGTTTTTCGCTGAGCACCACGCCTTCGGCCGGTAGCGGGACCTTATGGCAATCGATGTCCATCAGCCGGTGCAACTCTGCCTCGGCGGACAGGCCAAGTATTTCCACGCGGCGTTCCGCGTGTCCGTGCCCGATCCGCGCCGCAACAGCGCGAAAAGGTTCGCACAACCGGACTCCGCGCAGCCGTTCCAGGCTGTGGAGCGCGCGGTTCGAGCTCGGTTCGGTAAACAGCACGTTAAGGTCCTCGCGCATCGCGGCAACGTACTGCGCATCGATCGCGTAGTCGATCGCATCCAGCGAGAAACTTCCCAGGATCAGCGCCGCAATCGCCAGGGCAATGCCCAGGCACGTCAGCAGCGACTTAACGGGCCGGCGTTCCAGTTGCCGCAGGATCATCCGCACCGACTCCGGCAGCAGCCGCTGCAGACCGAATCGCTCCATCACGCTGGGGCCAAACGTCGCGGGTGGCTCGGGACGCATCGCCTCGGCTGGCGGCAGCGCGGCCGCCCGCCAAACCGTTGCCAGCGTCCCTACGATCGCCGCACCCGCGGTCACGGCCACGGCGGAGAGCACGACGCGCGGATCGAGATAGAATCGCAACGCCACGAAGCGAAAGAAGTGCCGATACAGTCCGCTGACCAACTCGCCGAAGTACGCCCCGACCACGGTTCCCAACACCGACCCCAGCACGACGAACAGCAGCACCAGCTTCACGTAGTGCCAGCCGACTTCATAGCGCGTGTAACCGAACGCCTTGAGCGCCGCAATCTGCTCGCGCTCCAGGCCGATCAGTCGCGAGATCACCATGTGCAGCAGGAACGCCGAAATGCCCAGGAAGATCGTGGGGACAATTACCGCCATGCCCCGCAATTCCTGAAGCTCGTTCATCACGAACTTGTTCGAACTCTGATCCGCTCGTCCAACGGTGCCCGTCCCTCCGTATGGCTGCGTCAGCAGGTCCAGTTGCCGCAGGACCTCGGTCTCCGCCGCGCCCGGCATCAGCGTGCATGCGACGTCGTTGAATGCGCCATCCAGATCGAACGCGCTGGCCAAGTCATCTCGGTTCATCCAGAACACGCCGAACCGACGATCGTCGGGCAGAATGTCTCCTTCGCGAATCTGGTAGATGAACTCCGGCGACACGGCGATGCCCACCATGACCAGTTCGCGCAGGCGGCCGTTCATGATGACTTGCACGCGGTCACCCGGCGCTAGGCCGTGCACCTCGGCAAATCCCTCGCTGACGATCGCTTCGTCCCGCGCCCCCGGCTCGAGATAGCGCCCTTTCCTCACATGAAGCTGATTCAGCGCCGAACGGAGCGGCTCAGGCGCAGAGATTAGCTTCGCGGTCGCCGGTTCTGTTAGCCCGGGCATCTGAACTTTCACGTTCGCTACGACGCGCGTTTGGACTTGGGCGATACCGGGGATCGCCGCGATGCGAGCTTCCAAGGCCTGGGGTGCTCGCTTGGCATGCGCAAAGACCTCGGCGAAACGGTACTGCTCGTAGTACTCGGCCTGTGCTCGCTTGAGCGACTCGAGCGTGCACAGCGCCATGACGTACGTGGCAACGCCGGAGGCGATCACCAGAATGATCGCGAGCGCCTGGCCCCGCATCCGCCACAGATCTCGCCACAGCTTGACGTTAAAAGGGTCCATCGCCGTTACCAGGCAAGTTCCTTGGGACTCAGCTTCGCGCTGTTGATTCGCACGCTGGCAATGTGTCCGTCAAGTAGTGAAATCACCCGGTCGGCCATGTCGGCAATGACCGCGTTGTGCGTGATCACCGCCACGGTCGTGCCAATCTCGACGTTGATTCGACGAATCGCTTCCAGCACGAGAACTCCAGTTTGCACGTCCAGCGCCCCCGTGGGCTCATCGCACAACAATACCTCGGGGCGTTTGGCGATCGCTCGGGCAATTGCCACGCGCTGCTGTTCGCCTCCGGACATTTGCGAAGGATAGTGGTCGGCCCGCTCGGACAGCCCTACCAGCGCCAGTGCCTCGTCGGGCTTCATCGGATGCTCGGCGATCCGCGTAATCAGTGCGACATTTTCGCGCGCCGTGAGGCTGGGGATCAGATTGTAAAACTGGAACACGAAGCCCACGTGTTCTCGTCGATATCGGGTCAGCGCGCTGTCGTCGAACTTCGACAGGTCGTGGTCGCGATAGTGCACCGTGCCGCTGGTCGGAACATCCAGTCCGCCGAGAATGTTCAGCAGCGTCGACTTGCCACTTCCCGAAGGCCCCAACAAAACCACGAGTTCCCCTGCGAAGAGGTCCAGGTCCACGCCCCGCAGCGCGTGCACCTCGACTTCCCCCATCCGGTAGACCTTCGTAATCGCCCGGGCTTGAAAGACCGCTTCGCGCTCGGCGGCGAATACCGGTTGTGAAGCAGCCTCACGTTGATCGGCATTCATCATCGTGAGCCCGCATGAGTGTTTGCAAATGCGCAACGTTGGCCGCAATGCGAAAAGGATGGTCAGACAGTCATTCTGACGCGTGGAGATGACGTAAGCAAACCTGCTGAAACGCAGCCTTCTGGAAAACAGTGCGAGCGTTCCCGCACGTTGGCTACTCTCGACGACAATAGGCAGCGCCATGAACCTCGCACACCTGATAGGGACCGCGCTCCTTCGCCGCGCGGTGGATGGACTTGCGTCCGAGCAGATCGACGCGCTGCCGATTCCCGGCACGTGGTCGATCCGGCAGATCGTCTGCCACCTGGCCGACGCGGAGTTGCTCTATGCCGATCGCATTCGGCGGATCCTGGCGGAAGATCAGCCCGCCCTGATGAACGCCGATCCCGAGCGATATTTGGCGGCGCCATCCATCGGCAGACGCAACGTCTCCGACGAGCTTACGCTTATCGAAGCGATCCGCCGGCACATCCGGCAGATTCTAGCAGAGCTGCCGCCGGAGGCCTTCGACCGCGTCGGCATTCACTCTAGCGACGGCCCGATGACGCTTCGCACGGTGCTCGGACGAGTCACCGCTCACCTTCCGCATCACGTGGCGTTCATCGACGCCAAGCGTGAGCGGTTGGCGGCGCGAAGCTAGCCGAAGCTCTCCTCGATCGCTCCGGCCAACCCCTCAAGCTGCCCTGCGCCATCCCCTGCGAACGACGACCCGTGCATCACGGCCAGCGTCTGCGGCTTGAGGTCCGCCAGTTGCCCGAGTACGGTCTTCGTCGCGTGCGTGTAGGGCATGTAACCGGCCAGCGGTCCGGCCTGCATTTGCTGCATCGCCCGCCGCGTCGGGTCAACCAGGTCGCCTGAGACCAGCGGCTCGACATTACCGAAGTGATGGAACAGGTCCGAGCAGAACAGCGTCCGGCCGGTCTCTTCGAACAGCGCTCCCGCGTCCCAGCCATGCGGAATGTGCGGCGAGGGATAGAACCGGTAGCGGTGCTTACCGGTCGAGAGCACGTCGTCCGGCGTCATGCCGCGTGCCGGCCGCGTGGAGAAATCATCCACGCTCACGAGCTTGCCGACCAGCGTGCAGACCGGCTCGGCTTGCGGCGCCAGCGCGAGCCACTCGTTGAGCGCCCCGCACTCGTCCGACTCGAAATGGCTCCAGGCAATGTACCGCAGGCTGGCTGGGTCAATCAGCTCGGCCACGGCCTGATGCACGAGCGGGAACATGCCCTTCAGGCCGGCATGAAACAACAGCGGCTCGTCGTCGCGCACCAGGAAATGATTGAACTGCATGTCGATCTCTGGCACGAAGACCGTCAGTTGAAACACGTCCGGCGCGATTTCGTGGATGCGGACCATGCTGAATTCTGTCTTGAAAGTGAGAAGAAAGACCCGCGGAGACCCGGATAAACACAGATGAGGAGCAAGATTCAGCCACGTCCTCTGCGGCAAACGCTCCTTCCCCTGCGGTTCATCTCTTCCGCTTGGCTACCGGCAGATCCCCGCCGCGGCCGTCACGCCCATGAAGTCGTACATCTTCGAATCGATCTGCGGACCATCGCCGAAGCTATTGACTCCCGGCAGCTTCCACCACTGGGCTTCGAACATCAGCCGGGCAAAAGCCCAGCCGCCGTCGCAGGTGCCCGCCAGCGGACAGATCCATTCGCCGCCGATCTGGAATTCGCCGATCCACATCGCCTGGCTGTTGCTGCCAAAGAACCCGAGTGTGTCGAAGTCGTTGAGATCGAGATCCCCCACGCCCACAGGCACGACCTCCCCGACTGTTGCATCCAAATTTAACTTGTTTCCGCCCCACAACACCGAGTTGCGAAAGTTGGAAACGAGCGCGATCCGCGAGGTGCCCAACAGTCGTCGCAGACCGATGTTGGTGGTCAGGCCGGTGCCATTGAAATCGCGGTCGCCCCGCTGCTGGATGAACGAAGCGTCATCGCCACCCCCACCGGCCAGGTCAAAGACCGAGATCTGCTGCAAGATGCTCCGCTGCAACTTGCCGTTACGGACACCGAGCGACAACCAGAAATCGTTGCGATAGATCGAGAACCTGCGCGTCAGTTCGAGATCGACGGCGTACAGATCGAGATTGTCGGCAATCGCGACGGCCCCGACCGCATCATCCTCATTGAAGGTGCCGGAAAGCGTCTGATCCGCGTCGTAGGTCCAGTACGCACCGCGCACGCCCCAGCCGTTCATCATCACGTACTCGGCCCACACCCGCGGGGCGGCCTCATACTGAAAGTTGTTCGGCCCGTCGAAGCCGTCGTCCGTCTCCTGGTAGTCCGTCTTGAGATACGTGGCTTCGATTCCCACGGCCCAACCAAACGGCCGGCTGCACAAGTCGCAACCCGCGCCACCGCAATCGCCGCAGCCGTCGTCGCACATCGAGCAGCTGTCCCTCTCAAACGAAGTAATGTCTCCCTTCGTATCGAGCAGCGAAGTCGGTTCACCCGTCGGGTTCTCCCAGGCCTTGGCCAGATCCTGCTGGATGTTTTCGTCCGGACCTGTTTCGCCCGGCAGCGGTTCGCGCGGAATGGGTGCGTCGCTCTCGTGGTCCGCTTGGTACCTCGCCGGTTCGGCGAATTGCGAACCCTGAATGATCTTGACGTTCGGATTTCTGGCTGCCGCCGGCGTGGCGAACCAGCTTGCCAGCGCAAGCGCGCAGAGTGTTCCAAATACGATTCGACCGCGCATCGCCTGTACCCCCCGATAAGGAATGCCGCGTAGCTATTTCACCAGGCGAGCGAACTGCACGCCTTGACTTCGCAGATTTGGCCGGCGGCCCGCGCGCTACGACCGCGCGAGACTTTGCCAACCTTGAGGGGTCATCGGATTGCGTAAGCTTTGCGCTTAAGCGGAAGGCTGTCGCTTCTACCGATTTTATCGCCGCTAGCGTCCATTCGCTGGCACGCTGGCGCTCGGCTTCTGCGGGCGGAGCGTCGCCAGCACTGCTTCCAGCCGCTCGCGCCGCGCAGGTTTTTGCTCCTGGCTCAGCGCGAACTGGATCGCCGGTTCGGCGAATCGGCCGAGTGACTTCAGTTCTCCCTGCACCTTCTCTGAGTTCGCATCAGCCGTCGTCACGACCTCGACCAGCCGCCGGCAATCCTCGGGCGTCAGTGTTTCGAGCCGCCCGACCAGGATTCGCACACTCTCATCCGGCGCCGGCTCGATCGTGAGCGGCAGAAGTTCGTTCGTCTGTCTCTCTGGCACGAGGTACAGCAGTCGCGTGCCGTCCTCGCCAAACCAACTCGCGTGCCAGGTGTTCACCATCGCGAGCGCCTCTTTCTGATACAGCCCCGCCTGCGTCAGTTCGTTGACCATCGTCTCGGCAAGCTCCTCGACCGTTGATGGTTCTGTCGGCAGCGACAGTTCGAGTGATTCATTGGCACCGGCGGCCGCCTGCCGCGCAAAACGCACCTGGCCCTTCTCGATTCGCACCAACAGCAATGCGCCGGACGCTTCCGCACCGGAGTTCGTCAGCTCGAATCGATCACCGCCGAGCGCTTCAAGCTTCATAGGCAGATCGAAGTCTCCCAGCCCGCGATAGAACAGGAACTTTTCAAAGTGGCTGTTGCCGTTCGAGAAAGTCCTCTCAACGATGGCGGAATCGGTCTCGCGCGCTTCGCCGTAGTGATGTCCCTTGGCGACTTCCGGTAGTCTCGCCAGCCGTACTCCTTTCGGCGTGCGAACTTGCAATTTGGCAAAGTCCGCCTGCGGTGTCAGTCGCACGGGGCCCCAATCGAGAAACGTTCGCCCGCTGTCGATCGCGAAGTCCGAATCGCCTAGCGGCTTGGTCGTGTCCGGATACCAGTCGGTGAGTCTGCCCTGCGGGAAGTCGACGCGCACATTCACCGTGCGCGGCACGTCCGTGTAGAAGTAGGTGACCGGCGTTTCCATCCGCTGTTGGGCGAGGACTTCTCGCTTGGCGAACAGGCCGGCCAGCCCTGACTTCACAACGAACGATGGCAAGCTGTCAAATCCCAAAGGTCGAAAATCCAGGTTCACGCCGTCCGAGCCAGAGAAGTTCGTAAACGTGCCCCATTCGTGGACGATCAGCTTGCCGGGCGGTTGCACGTCCGTTCTTACATCTCGCCCGCCGACGAGTGCCGGCACAAAACTGATGGCAATTGCCAGGCAGGCGGCGACAATGCTGCCAGCACACAGGGTTTGGGTCCGTTGGCTCATGGATCGTGGCTCCTTCAGTAAAGAAAACCCGCGGGGGGAGGGGGAGGAGACGCCACCTGATTGGTAGAGCCACCCGGGGCGGGTTAATATCGAGATAGTGCGAAAAACTGCGGGGAAACTTTTCTCCTGGCAGGACCCCCTATTAACCCGCGCCCGCCGCTCGTCTTACTTGAGTAGGACGAAGCGGATCCGCTCGAAACCAGAGCGCGGCGGAGCAAGAACGAATGACCGCGGACAGCGACTTGGTGCGCCTGGTGCAAGGCGGCCAAACGAGCGCCTATGAAGAACTCGTGCGCCGCTGGTCCGCGCGCATCCTGGCCGTCTGCCACGCCCGAGTCCGGTCTGCACATACCGCTGAGGAGATGGCTCAGGAGGCGATGTTGCGCGGGTTGCGTGCCATTTCCAGCCTGAACGATCCCGCCAAGTTCGGCCCCTGGCTGTGCGGCATCGCAGTGCGAGTCTGCCTTGACTGGCTCAAGTGCGGACAAGCCCGCCAGGTGTCGCTCGAGGCCTTGGGAGACGGCCATGCCGAAAGCTGGCTGGCACAGTCAGGCGAAGCTCCCGACGAAGTGGCCGCCAAGCACGACGACGAGCGGCGGTTGCTGGCCGAGGTGGCCGGCCTGCCGGAGTCCTATCGCGAAGTCATCCTGATGTACTACTACGAAGACGTAACCTATGCCGACGTGGCCCAGGTGCTGGGCGTGTCGGCCGCGACCGTTAACGCACGACTTACCAAAGCTCGAGCCATGCTCCGCGAGCGGCTCAGCGGATTGCAGAGGTAACTAACCGATGATGCATTGCGAAGAGTACTTGCTTTACTTGAACGCCCGTCACGATGGCGAGTTGGCGGCAGAGCAATGTGCGGAGCTTGAAGCGCATCTGGCCGAATGCTCGCACTGCCGCGCGGCCGCCGAGGGATTCGATTCGATCGACGCCGAATTGCGCCAGGCGTTTGCTCCGCGTCGCGCGGCAGCCCTGGCGCTGACAGATCGGGTGCTGGCCGAGGTGCGTGCGATGTCCGATGCCGCGCCCACGCCTGCTCCCGGCCCGCGCCGTCCGCGCTTGTTCGGAGAGCTGTCGTTCGCCGATTGGGGTCGCACGCTGCTCGCCTCGGCAGCCGGTTTTCTGCTGGCCGTCGCTCTCTTCCGCTCGTCGCCCGCGCCACAAGCCAGTCCCGGCCACGTGCTTACCGCGGCCACCAGTGCACAGCCGGCCGGCCGGATGGTACTCGCGTCCGGGCCCGTGCAAATGCGGGCCATCAATCAAGCGCCATTTTTCGGTTGCGTGGACGGCTCGCCGATCAAACCGGCCTCGGTAGTGCGGACCGGCGATAATGCGCGGTGCGAACTTTCGCTGGCCGGCGGTAACATGGTCCGCCTCGATCGCAACACCGAGATCACGTTGCACAAGCCCGACCGCGTGGAAGTGAACAGCGGCCGGCTGTGGGCTGCAAGTAAAGCGGCGACCCCCATCGAGATCGTCAGCTATGGCTGCAGTATCAAGGCGGATTCACCGTCTGAGGTGGCCGTTGAGCGGCAGCCGAAATCGATGCGGTTGGTGGTCGTTGATGGCGCCGTGAATCTGTCCACCGGGAAGGAATCGAAGCAGCTCGCCGGCGGCCAGCAGGTGGACGTTGCCGAAGATAAGGTCCTGGTGGCTTCCTCTCAGAGCGATCCGCTGCTGGAAACGGCCTGGATCAACGGCATGCTTGCGAATCGCTCGGCAGGCCAGCAGGAGTTCCGCCAACGCGTACAAGGATTGCTCGCCCAGATCGGCACCGCCAAGCTCTCTCTGCTTTACGAAGACGAGCTGCGCCGCTTGGGCGATGGGGGCGCGCCTCCGCTCGTGGCGTATCTTGAGTCTACACAGGACGCGCCGCAGGAAGCCAAACGCATCGTCGCCGCGCGGATCGTGGCCGATGTGTCGCAGCCGCGGCGGATCGGCGACCTGGTCGCGCTGCTCGAAGACCAAAGCCCCGAAGTTCGCTACCACGCGGCCCGGGGTCTGCAGCGTCTGACCGGCCGCGACCAGGGCCTCACCGCCGAAGCCTGGAAAGGCGACGCCGCCGCCGAGCGCGAAGCCGCCTATCAGAAATGGCAAGAGTGGTGGACGGCCAACCGTGACAAGTACGCAGTGAGAATCCAACGGGTTCCGGCTTGGTTGATGTCCTGATCACAGTCCGAAGGTCCGGCTCGGCATTGATCTCTGTAGGGCCGAAGGCCTGCCTCTGTGTTAGCCAGGGCCAGCGGCCCTGGAATCGAGAACCCCGTCGCCTAATTAAGCCCCAACGGGCGAACTGCGCCGCCTAACACGAGGTGCACCAATAGCGAGGAAAACGATTGCGGCATGGCGGCAACCTGCTGTGGGGCACAGTTCGCCCCGTTGGGGCTTCACGGTGAGTTGAGGTCGCATTTTCCAGGGCCGTTGGCCCTGGCTAACACAGCATCGGACCTTCGGTCCTGAAAACTGGCCATAGCAATTGGGAACACCTAACTGTACTTGCCCGTCTCACGCACTCTAGTACTCGCACCGCTCGCTGTGCACTGTGTACCGCTTGTGTCCCTTGATCGGGTCGCTGGCCGTGTGGCAGTGCTGACAGTACTTCGTGACCGGCAGCTCGCGATGCTTCGCGCTCGTACTCTTGTGCACATCGTGACACGTCAGGCAGGTCATCTGTTCGTTGCCATAGAGCACCACCTCGCGCAGGTTGTCCATCACGTGTGCGTCGGCCGGGTTGAGCTTCTTGGTTTCGTCGGTCGCGTCGAGCACGCTCCAGTCGACTTCGAAGTCGCGGAACAGGTTGTCGCCCGCCACGAAGTTCGCCGGGTAAGGCAGCCCCGTCGACTTCGATTTGCCGAAGCGAATGTGGCAGCTTCCGCAGATCGAGCTGACTGCCGCCGGTGAATCCTTCCGCTCGCGCGCGAGCGGCATCAGCGTCGTGTCCGTCGCGTGATCGACGGGCGAGTCGCCGTGGCAAGCGTAGCAATCGAGCGAGACCGTGGCGAAGGCCTGCGTCTCGGGATCGACCGCCGTGGTATGACAGCCGGCGCACTGTTTGGCGAACTTCTCGCTGTCCCACTTCGCGCTGTCCGCGTCGACCAGCTTCGCCCGCGTGCCGCGTGCAAACTCTGCCTTCACGCTGGCGATATCCGCATGGCCGTAAGCCTCGGCCCGCTTCAGAAAGCGCTGCGCCCGCGTGTCTCCCATCAGGAGCTGAACTTCAGCGGCGAATTCTTTCGTCTTGGCGTCGTCCAGAAGCGCCGCCATCGCTGGCTCTTTGGGTTCGGCGTCGCGTATCGTGCGGTTGTGCTTGTTGGTGTCCCAGGTGGTGCCGACCTGATGCCGATGGCAGAACAGGCACTCGCCCCCTTCGGTATACAGCGGTAAGGGCTGCCCGACGTGATCCGCGCCCCAGGCCGCCGGATCGAGCTGCTTCCGCCCGGCACCTTCCGCGGCCTGACTTCGCTTACTGCTGAAAAATCCCACCACGGCCAGCAGCAGCACGAACGCCACGAGCGCGAGCAGCACGCTCGGCAGCACTTCCAGAATCACCCGCAGCCAGCGTTTCATCACCGCGCTCCTAGTCTGCCGCCGGGCTCGGTGAGCCTGGCCAAACTGCCCAGCACATGGCTAGGGAATTATAGACCTGGGATTCGCACCAGCGTACTCACTCACGGTTCGCCCAAGGTCGCGGACCCCGGATACAGAATAGCAAAAGCGCGGCGCAGGATACCGTGTTGTCGGTCCCCGCGCCGCGCTCCACTTTCATGACTCCCTGCACTTGCATCCGGCCCTCCACAAAGGACCGCACGCAACAGCGCCGTCATGGCGCCCGCCGTGCACTTCGGGCCGGTGCGAAGCTCTTCAGCCTTGCACCCACCAGGCTCCCAGCCCCCGGCCTTTCGGCCGACTTCGTGCGGCATTCCGCGACGCGTCGCACAGATTCTTCGCGACGTGTCGTGCAGATGCTGTTCAGCGGGCAACGTTTTGTTCTCCCCCGAATCCTAGTTACTCCCGAGGGTGGTCTCAAGCGCCTGGCCGCGTTTTTGCGCGAGCCCGGCCGCTCACCGAGCCCCAGGTGGTCAACTAGGCTTTCTGCTCCGTATCGTCCCGAACCCAGCCATAGGCCGTGTTCTGACGCGAGGCCCCGATTTCGTTGTAGGCCGTCTTCAGGGCCGAAAGCTTGTCCTTCGGAATCGTCTTGCGCACTTCGGCCGGGTCGATCTCATACAGCTTGGCCGCGTTCAGCCCAAAGATCTGCGCCTTGTCCTCGTCGGTCACCTTGGCGTACCCGAACTTCTCGCACAGCTCGTCCGAGATCTGGAACCGCTTGAAGGCGTCGATCGCCCACTGCGGCGAACCCCACCACAAACAGTCCGTCCCCCAGATCGTGTGATCGGCGCCATAGTACTTGATGTTCTTGCCGATCAGGTGCTGGCACATCTCCGGGTTATAAATCGCCAGCGTGCCGAAGCTCGAACCGATTTCCGGATAGACGTTGTTGATCTGCGGATTGCGCTGCTTGATCTTCATCAGCACGTCGTGCCAGGCGAAGTCGCCCGTCTCCGGATCGTACGAGTCCTGGAACTCCGGCTCGCCGAACGGCGCGTGCTGCAGGGCCGAGTGATAGATCACGAACGTCAGGTCGGGATGATCGAGCGCAGCCTTTTCGACGTCCTTCGGGTTGGCCAGATGCCCCAGCGTGCGGCTCTGGGCCGAAAAGCCCTTGTGCACGCTGAACCGCTTCAGGCCGAGCTGCTTGCTCTTTTCATAGAACGGGTAGGTCAGCTTCTCGTCGTCCAACTGGAAGCCGTTGCCGCTGCGGCCCGGATCGGTGTGGCAGTACCACTTCCAACTGTCGATGCCGTACTGCCCCACTTCGCGCTCGATCTGATCGAACAGCGCCTTCTGGTCCTGGCTGTTCGTCTTCATGTCCCAGTAATGGTTCGGAGCACAGTTGCCCTGCGCGAGCGCGCGCACGCTGCCGGCCATCTCGTTGATGTCCTTCTTCCGCGCGCTCATCAGCCAGCTCGGCAGCACGCCGCCGCCGCGCTTGGGGCCTTCCAGCGGATTGCCCATCCGGTCGAACTGCATTTCCTTGCCCGGCACGCCCGAGATCACGAGCATCGAGGTTTCGCTGTCAAAGAACATTTCCTTGACGAAGTTCGGATAGCTGTACGAGGCTGGCGAGTTGTCGAGCTTGAAGCCCATGTTCTTCACGAATTCCATGTTGCGGAATCCGATCGGCACGCCGTTGGTGAAGTGGGCCTGGACGTCCATGATGAAGAACTTCCCCTTGGGGTACTTGTCTTCATAGGCTCCCGGCTCCATGGTGTCGTCTTCGTCCACGGCCCAGGCCTTCTTACCCCAGACCATGTTGCTGGCCATGAAGCAGGTGGCGATGCCCATCGAGGTGGCCATGAAGTCGCGGCGTTCCATGCCCAGCTTCTTGGCTTTCTCTTCGCTCATCCGCGTGATCAGGTCTTCGATTTGCCGCTGCTTGGTCGTTTGCGGGCGAGGGATGAACTCCTCGTTGGAGACCACCTGCGTGGGCACCGCCGAGAGGACGCCCTTCTTCTTGTCACGCACCCATTTGGGAATCCACATAGCTGGTTCACTCCTCGCTCGAAATGATGATGGCCGCAATTGCGTTGGCCGGGAGATGTTGGTTGAGAGGCTGTCGACTTGACGTTCAAGTTCATCCGCCCCAAGGGTTGGCTGCTTCTGTTACTTACTTACCCCGAAGTACTACTGCTTGTTTTCGGTCGTCGTGTCACGCCGTTCTGGTCGCAAGCCCCAATAGCCTAACAAGTGAGCGATCGCTCACCAAACATTTGGACACAACCGCGACATGGATTTCTGACCTGAAGACCCCTGACTTTTTCCGACCCGTAGCCTGTCGCCTCAGGTCTCAAGCCTTTTCAAAGATACGGCAAATGGTCGCTGAACGCGAAAAAAACGCCTGCCCTTCGCACTGCCGTGGGGGTCAACCGCGCGTGGGCTTCGAGAAAAGATCGCCAGCCAGCCTTCCGGCCGCCAGCCCTGCCATTATAAGCAGCCCCGAAACTGCCCGGCAACGGACTTCTGGTTCCCCCGCTTCTCATCTGAAGCCGGGTTCTGCCGAGCCCGGAGTGTTCGCTGCGGCCAGGCTCTGCGAGCCCCGTCCTGCTGCTAGAATACCCGGTCTGGCCACCTGCCGAACTGAGCACTGCCAACTGATGACTGCCCACGATCCACTGGGCAGCGCCCCCATGCCCAAACCACTTCCAAACCATCGGCGATACCTCGAGTCGCTCGTGGTCCTCGGGCCAGCCGGCCGGTTGCAGAAGGCCTTGAAGCTTTCGGAAGCGAAACGGCAAGCCTATTGGCGGCACCTCGCCGCAAGTCATCCGGATCGGAGCGAGACCGAATTACGTCCGCTCTTTACGGCAGACCTGCTCAGCGGAGCATTTGCCAATAGGGACGACGAAAAGCGAGCGTGACGAGCAGCGCTGGTCGCAGATCCACTCGGCTGCGACGGCGCGCAGTCTGCCCATGCCTGCAGCTCGCTTCGGTCCACGGATTCCCTCTACGCGCCATCCAACCAGAACACCTGCTCCGTCGACTTGCGAAACACTTTCGCGATCCGCAGCGCCAGCGCCAGCGACGGCGTATACGCTCCGCCCTCCAGAGCGACGATCGTCTGCCGTGTCACGCCCACCAGGTCGGCCAGGTCCTGTTGCGTCATCCCGGCGCGCGCCGCCCGCAAGTCGCGCACGCAGTTCTCCAGCGTGGGCTCTTTCTTACGCGGCATGGGGCCTCCGATACAGCACGATCGCCGCCAGCCCGCGCATCCCGAAGCACATCGCAAACTGAATCCAGATCAGCCAGTTCAAGACCGCCGTCGGCACGGCATGCTCCTGCGTGTAGCTGCCCCACATCGTGACTGCGATCAGCACCATCACGAGCAGCATCCAGGATGTGGCCACGGCAAAGCGGCCGGCCTGGCGATCGATCTCGCGATCGCGTTCATCGACAACTACCCGCGATCCTCGCTGCCGCAGAAAGACCATGCCCAGCGGGGTGAGCGCGAGCAGGGCAAAGAAGCTGGTGGCGGCCGCGCCCAGCCAGGGCGCCGTCGCCGTTGCCACCACCACGGCGCCCGCCGAGACGATCAAGTTCGTCCAGGCCACTTTCTCCATGGCATTCATCGAGCACCTCCCCGAGTGGGAAACCAAATTATTCCGTCATCACGACGGTGTATGATAAACTAGACATTCAGAATGTCAAGTCTATTGGACATGCGTGCGACGTGCCAGGCACTTCTGTGGAGCCCTCGCGGTGCACCTGCCCGTGCCGGGTTGCGATCGTGCCAGTCTACGGAGCTGTGTACCGGGCCTGACCAGCGAGCTAAACTTCACCAACCGATTCCAAGTATTCGATCCTCCCGTTTACCCTGACGAAACGCGCGACTCCCATGTCCTGATTGCACCCGACATCCCGCCAAACTGTAGTATCAAGCCTGTTCCCCATGACCACCCCCATCACCTCTGCCGCCACCGACACCTTTGCTCCCTGGCTTGCGGCCCTGGGTGGATCGCTGGTGGTCACCTGTTATCAGGCCGACAAGATTGCGATCATCGGCTCGAGTGATAGCCGGGAGACGACCGTGCACCTGCGCGAGTTTCCGCGCCCGATGGGGTTGGCTGTGAGCGGTGGGCGGATCGCCGTGGGGCTGCTTGAAGAAGTCGTGCTGTTGCAAAACGCTCCGCAGCTCGCCGCCGGGGCGTTTCCTGGCGAACAAGATCTGTACGACGCCCTGTACCTGCCCCGCGCGAGCTACCGCACCGGCGAGATTGCCGTGCACGGGCTGGCCTTCGGCACGGCCGGCCTGTGGGTGGCGAACACCCGGTTCAGTTGCCTGGCCTCGCTCTCGGACGAGTACCACTTCGTGCCACAGTGGCAGCCGCCGTTCATCACGGACCTCGCGCCAGAAGATCGCTGCCACCTGAACGGCATGGCAATGGTCGACGGCGAGCCCCGCTTCGTCACCTGCCTGGGCACGACCAATGAGCCCGGCGCGTGGCGCAACGACCGGGTGACCGGCGGCGTGATCCTCAGCGTGCCAGATGGACGGATCGTCGCCAGGGGACTCGCGATGCCGCACTCGCCGCGCTGGCATGAAGGCCGGCTGTGGGTACTCAACTCGGGGCACGGCGAGCTTGCGCTCGTCGAGCCCGATGGCTCTTTGACCACGATCTGCACGCTGCCCGGCTACTTGCGTGGACTGTGCTTCCTGGGGCACTATGCCGTGGTCGGCATGTGCCAGATTCGTTCGGCACACACGTTTGCCGGCCTGCCGATCAGCCAGAAGTATGACGAGCTGTACTGCGGTCTGGCGGTGATCGACCTGCGCACGAAGCAACCCGTGGCGATGTTCCGCTTCACGAGCGGGTGCACGGAGATTTTCGAAGTCGACTTTCTGCCGGGCGTGCGCCGCGGGGCGATGCTCAACAATGAACATGAGGCGGTGAAGCTAAGCTACACGGCGCCGGGCCGAGCGTGGTGGAATCGGTGACAATCGAACTCGCTCACGGAGTAACGACTATCACGTCGTTGAGCAGTTCTTCGAGCAGCGAGTCGACTTCCTCGCTCGCTTCAGCGGCTTCCACATTCGCCAGTGGTTCGGGCTCGTCATCGAGCGCGAGGGCCAGCGCCACTGCGTTCAGCGTGCGCAGCAATGCTGCCGGAGCGAAGATCGGGTTGGTAGGCGCGACGCCGATCGCGTCGGCCTCGAGGGTATCGCGCTGGGCGAGCGCCGCAGCAACGGCCGAACTCGTCGCTGATTCGAATGCAAGCGTGGAGGGCGCGAAAGCGTTGGTCGCAACCGCCAGCGGCGCGGCAACACGCGGCGCAGCCGGCGCCGGCAGGTTGAGCATCAGCAGGATGCCGGGATTGAACCGGGCGGTGAGTTCATCCTGCGCGCTCACGACTTTGTTGCGATTGAAATCGAATGGGTTGGTGACGCTGGCGTTCATGGTGACGTTGGTCCGAGCTGCAAGTTGATCGGCCGCGCTGGTGACCGCTGCGGCAGCGGAGTTTCCCAAGCCGGAATCCCCCACGCGATTGCCGAAGTAAAACACGTCCGGCACGGCCAGCCCCGTCTGAGCGTTGGCCTTGACGGTCACCTCCAGCCAGGCGTTTCCGATCGAGCCGTCGGGCCAGGTGAACGTAATCCGATGCGTTGACTCGTCGCGGGCGGTGATCACGAAAACGTTGGGTGCAGGGAATGTCTCCCAAGTGTCCGGTTGATTGTTTCTGCCAGCCCGAAACGTAAAGTCAGCGAGCGAAAGTTCGCCATGATCGGCCGAAAGGTCGATCATCAGCCCGTTGATGCCCTTGTTGTAGCTGCTGATGTTGGCGAACGTTGCGGGGCCGCTACCAGGCAGGTACGCGATTTTGTCCGTCGCGCGAGCCAACTCATCCCATTGATTGATCTGCGGTGAGTGGTCGAACCCGGAGTTGTTATAGAACAGCCAGCGATTCACGATCGAAACCGAACCAGGCAGATACAGCGAGAGGGCGGCGGTTGAAATGGCGCTGGCAACGACGCCAAAGTCAACGCTGAAATCGACTTCAATCAGCTCGCCCGTGATCCGCGAAGCGGCTGGCTGGAGTTTTACCGTGCGGAGCACTTGCTCATAGGTGGCGAGGGCGGCTTCGCCGGTGATCGAAAGCATGCCGCCCGAAAAGGCCGCGACGAGCGATGTGCCGGACGTGTCGATTTGAAGTTGATCGCCCGGCACGGCGGAGCGAATTTGAACGCGGGCGCCGTAGAGCGGCGAGAATCCAGCATCATGGATTGAAAGATTTCCGGCCAGCGGCTGCGAGAACTGGTCGGGCGTGAATTCGTCCGCGAAGCTCAGGCCTCGTGTTGCTCCGTTCAGGTCGATGGTGGGCAGGTCGAAGAGCTCGAAAAACTGCAAACGGGACGTTCCATCGTGGAGCCAGCCGATCGCCAATTGGCCGACCGCATTGGCAGCTAGTGCCGGGGACGACTGTTTTCCTACGCGTGGCGAATTAACACGAAATGCCGGCCCCTGTGGAGTTCCGTCGGCAAAGTACCCGCGCGCGGCGACACCCAACCGATCGCCGTCGATACTCATGTCCTGCCAGGAGATTACGAACCGGCCGGCGCCATCAAAGTCGATGGCCGGCGCCCACAGCGGATTTTCAGCAGGTGTCGCGGCGGTGATTTCGCTGGCCACCACAGACTCTACCCCCAGTGGCGCGCCATCCGCGTCGAACGTTCGCAAACCGACCTGCCGCCAATACCTGGTTATCGGCGGATACTCATCAATCGCAGGCGGTACGACAATTGAAGATTGCCAGCCGACCGCGAAACCACCCTGGGGATTGGCGGCTACCGTGGCCTTGCTGATATCCGCGAAGCTCTCCACAAAGACCGGTCCGCCAATCACTTGGCCGCCCGCATCCAAGCGATGTACAAACAGTTGAGCATCCTGTTGATACGCATAACGAATCTCAGCGACAATCACATCGCCGCTACTGAGAAATGCAATGTCGGAAAAACTACCGGTGCCCACGATGCCGTAAGGGACAGGGCTGCCGCTCGCCGTGCCGTCGGTGTTGAAGAGCTGAATCCCGGTGCTCGCCAGGATGGCGACGCGACCATCACCGGCCATGTCAACTGCGAAGACATTGTTAGGTAACGATACGATCGGGCGCTGCAAAACGCCGGCGGAGTTATAACTGGCCCAGTAGCTCAGGCCGCTTTCCTCTGTCCAGAACACATGCAGGTTGGCGGCCTCGTCCAGGAACGCCCTGGGGGTCATGCGGGGAGCGCTGCCAACGATCGATGCCAGGTTGAGGTCACCGCTCGTGGGCACACCGTCAGGAGTGAAGAATCGAGCGCGAATCCGGGAGCTGCGCAGAGATACGGTCGCAAACTGTCCAGACGAATTGGCCGCGACGTCGATCGAGCTCCGCGCATCGGTCGCAATCGGTTGGCCGACAGGCTGCACGGCGCTGACCATGAACCGTCGCTCCGCGGCTCCTCCCGGCAGGCCATTCTGATCGCCGTCCAGAGGATTGCCACTGGTGTCGTGAATCGCATCGCTCGCGATCAGACGGTAATTGCCCGTGCCCAAGGGAGCATCCAGCGTGATCGTGACCATGCCAGTGGCATACGCGATGCCGTGAATTTGATGGCTGACGTTGGAGTTCCCGCGCCAAAGTTGCCAATTTGCCGGATTGAGGACGCTTTGGAACCCGCTGCTGCCCCCGGCGGTGCTCGCTTCGCGCGACAATCGCACGTCAAGCTGTTGTATTCCCAGCGGCACGATCATGTCCTGATGGATGATGTCGAGATCGGCTACCAGCAGTCCCGAAACGAACAGCTTGTCGGTGGCGAAGCGTTGAGCCGTCAGATCCGCCAGACGGGGCCCATCCTGGCTCTGGATACGATTCAGAATGACGACGCCCTCGCCCGTGCCATGCATGGCTAGAGCCGGCGGCTGAAACTGCACCAGACCTCCGTCATCGAAGGTCAGGACGTCGTTGAGCGTGTTGTCGGCGTTGAAGAAATACACCGCGTTCCAGGTTTGCGGCGGGCTAAAACTGAGGTTGATTGTGCCGACGGCGATGTTGCCCGCATCATCCATCGCCAGGCCGAACGAGTTCATGTCGCTCGTGACAGGAACATTCACCGGAATGCCAAGTACCGTGTCATTGAGCCCGACACGCTGAACGTGAACGCCTTCCTCGTCGATCGCGGCGACAGCAAACTCGCCCAGTCGATTCATGGCAAACTCGTAAGAGTATGCACCTGCGGCCAACATCGTTCCGTTGTAGCGCAGGGACTTTGGCTCATCCGACGAGTCGAAGCGTTGCCAGACGGCCTGGTCGGCCTCGAAGCCCGCAATGACATAGTCACCGTTCTCAGCAAAGCCAACCTTCGGCACGGACGCGGTGAATGGTACGCCGTTCAGACTTCCTTGAGAGACGCCACTGGTGTCGAACGCCTTCACCTCGATGTTTTTGCCCGCGACGATCAGCACCCGTCCGGCTGAGCTGATGGCGACGTCTGGGTTAGGGTCATCTTCGCCAGCGCCGGGCGTGACGGAAACATCTCCGTTCAACAGGTTGCCGGCGGCATCGTAAAAAGAGGCCACGACGGTCCAGCCGCTGCCAACCCAGCTTTGCCATGTGATGACCAGTTCGCCGCCGTCTCCCAACGCGACGGCCGGTCTGATTTGATCTCCAGCGGTCACCCCGTTGACCAGAAATTCGCTGCCTTGCGCATTGCCCGCGGCATCAAACCGACGGGCGAAGATGTCGTAGTCTGATCCGATCCGCTCTTGCCAGACGACGACGAAGTTGCCGGCCGAGTCCGTGGCGACATCCTTGGGCATGACACCATTCGGTGTCCCCGTGTCGTTCCATTCGCCGATAAAAACCGCGTCACCCACCGGCGAAACGCTCAGCAATTGCCGGCTTTCGAGATCTTCCAGACGCAGCGCGCGATGGATGCGTGGCGCGTGTGTCGAGGTGCGATGAGAACGCCAGGAGCGCATGAAGTGGCCTCGGTCCATGTTCCTTGATTCGCCGCCACGCCAGCGGATTCTTCCCCACGTGCGTGCGACCCGCGTCGCCCCCGGGCCTCACCAGTGGCAATGCGTAAGGTCAATTATCCTTGAAGCGGCCGGAAAGAGAAAGGTTCGAAAACAGGCCAGTCCGAACTGAGCCACCGCAAATGCCAGCCGGCGCATGGGTGATTGCCGGTTACAGCGAATCGAGCATTTCCAGCAGGCCTTCGCCAGTGGCTTCTTCCGCCGCGGGTTCGTCCGTTTCGAGCGTCAGGCCTTCGTCGTTCGCCAGCACAATGGCCACCGCTGCAGGAGCGAGTCGCTGGCTGGGCACACTCGGGGCAGCTGGCTCGAACGCAATGAAAACCGGCTGCGGAATCTCACCCACGGCGGTACGCTGGGGGGCCGACGCAAGGGCATTGCGATCGGCACGGCCTGCGAGCTGAAGGGGCGCTGGACTTGGCTCTGCAAACGCCAGCGGCTCGGCCGCGCTCGGGCTGGCCGGCGCAGGCAGGTTCAGCATCAGTAGGACGCCGGGATTGAAGCGGGCGGTGAGTTCATCGCCCGCGCTGACGACGCCATTGCGATCGAAGTCATAGGGATTGTCGACGCCCACGCCGACTGTCGGGTTAGCGCGAACGGCAAGCTGATCTGCGGCGCTGGTGATGGCCGCGTTCGGGCTATTGCTCAGGCCGGTATCGCCCACCCGGCTGCCGAAATAGAACACGTCGTCTGCGGCGAGGCCCGTGTTCTCGTTGGCGAGCATCGTGACTTCGAGCCAGGTGTTCTTGATGGCTCCGTCGGGCCAGGTGATCTCGAGGATGTCGGTCCCGCCGACTCCCGCGCCCTCGCGGAACGTGATCGCCGATGGAGCAGGCGCATCGATCCAAGTTCCGGGATTGGTTGACGTGCCCATCTTGAACGTGAAGTCGCTCAACGACGGCACCCCGTAGTCGCCATTGGTGAAGAGCACGACGCCGTTGATGCCGCGTGTGTAGCTGCTCACGTTGGCAAACGTGGACGCGCCGCTCCCGGCCTGGTAGGCCGCCTTTGAGACATCGTACGCCACGTTGCTGTAATGTGGGCCGGGGAGCGGATCGTCGTACTTCGCGCCGGCGTAGTAAAGATGTCGGCCCAGGACTTCGGCGGGCGCGGTGTTGCGAACGCGGGCCGTGGCGATGGGGCTGGTGGCCGAGCCGTCGTCGATCGTGAACTCGATCTCGGTCGTCTCGCCCCCTTCGAAGGAATACGGCGGAGCGAACACGACGGTGCGGAGCACCTGCTGGTAGTTGGCCACACTGTCGATGCCCGAGAGCGTGACGCCGCTAGCGCTGTAGGTGGCCGTGATGTTGGTGCCGGAGGTGTTGACGCTGAGCTCACCGCCGATGAGCGAGGGATCCATCTGGATCGTCGCGCCGACGAGCGTGGGCGAGGAAGTGGTAATTGTGAGTTCTTCCGCGTCGACGATCGGCAGCAGCAGTTCGCCGGGATCCTTATCGGCGGCGAAGTCGATGCCTTCGGCCACGCCGTTGAGGTCGAGGACCGGGAAGGCACCGAGGGAGAGGCGGCGGGCACGGATGTCGGTGTAGCCATTCAGAACCGTCGTCCAAGTCACAACCGCTTCACCCGCACCGTTCATGGCCACGAATGGAAAGCTTTGATCATGGCTCGGAAGGGAATTCATGATGACCGCGTCGCCGAATGAAACGCCAGATGCGTCAAACGCCTGCACCATAACATTCTTATCTTCATTCCAGACGATGATGGTGCGTCCGGAATCGTCCATGGCAATATCTGGATGAAATGAATCTTCGGTGAACGAACTGCGTAGCGGGATCGTGTCAGATAACGGGTTTGCGTCGTTGTCGTATCTGCGTGTAAAGACTCGACGCTCATAGCCGGGAGTAAGCAGGAAGTCTCCCCAGACCGTAGTGAAGCTGCCTGCGGAATCCATCGCCATATCAAACCCGGTTGGATATCCTTCGCCGGTTGCAATGTCGACAATGTTGCCAATCGGTGTCGCGTCAGCCGCGTAACGCCGAGCATGGATCGAGTAACCAGGTCCGTTCTCAGGGGTATTCAGCCATGCGATGACGAACTGACCATCGTCGGCAATTCCGATCACCGGACCATCTTGCCAGCCGGGCATGGGCGGATGCACGGGCGTCGCCGGACCTAGCGGCGTCCCATCAGCGTCAAAGCGTTGGAAGTGCACGTCGTAGTCGTTACCTTGATTGTTTATCCGTTTTGTGCCGGCAACCAAGAATGTTCCATCGTGTTGAAGCGCGACAGGAGTATAGACAAGTAAGCTCGCGAAGTTTGCGGCGAGTGGCGTTAGCGGATCTGCCCCGCCCGCATCGAACCGCTGTACGCCGCCAGATACGCGAGCCAGGTATTGCCCATCGGCCACTGGAATGAGCGCTACTGGGGTCGTGTTGAGGCCAATAGCTGGAGCAATTTGATGGCCCGTCGTATCGAAAAGACGTACTTCCGAAGTTGGCGGCGCAGAAAAGCCGCTATTGGAATAGGAAATTGCAAAGCCGCCGTTGTCATCAATTCCAACGGCATCAGCACCATACGCCCTGATAGTCATCCTCTCCGGCCCAATGCCGAAAAAGCCTTGTCTCACGCTGAAAGAAATCGAGTAGTTTCCACCAGCCGTGCCGTTGTCGTCTCCATCGAGCGCGCGGCCCAGCGAGTCTTGAATCGAGTCGGAAACGATCAACTCGTACCCAGTGCCCCGTAACGGAGCAGTAAGCGTCACGTAGGCTACGTCGCCGACATAGGCGACACTGGCGATGAGGTTGCTAACGTCGAAACCACCTTCCATTAATTGCCAGTTCGCAACCGAGACGACCGAGGCTTCATTCATCGGCCGCGCGAAGGTCACGCGAAGTCCGTTAACCTGTGACAACAGAGTCTCGCCCTGTGTGAAGGCTGGTCCCTCCTCAGGCGACACCAGTTCCACTGTGGGGAAATCATCGTCCGTGAATCGCTTGGCGAAGATGCCCTGGCCGCTACCGTCTTGCGCCGCACTCTGCCAAGCGACGACGAATGTCGAACTATCCAGCATCGTGGCGTTAGGATACCGTTGATCGCCAACGACGTAGGTGTTTACGAGGAAATCCGTCTCCACAGTTCCGTTGGCGTCGAACCGCTGCGCAATGATGCCCCGCCCCGCGCCAGGCTCGTGCCGGGTGCCGCCAAAAGTAACAAGCAAGAAGTCCCCGCCCGGCTCAAGCACGACCTGCCCGTGCGACGTAGGGAGGAAACGAACATCCACGGGTTCACCGTCAGCCAGCCCCGTCGAGTCAAATCGTTGAACGTAGTTGTAGAACCCGTTGACTAGGTACCGAATCGCGAAACTACCCTCGCGCGTCAGGTCGATGCTCTCTATGGACACGTCGCCCATATGTGGTTCACCGGAGACAGACGTGTGAATGGTCTCGCCCGCTCCTTTGACTAGCGTAATGCGCGCACCGTAGGCAATAAGCAGATCACCCGCCGGATTCGAATCCGTGTAAATGCTCTGATAGTCATTTAACAACTCACTCACTTCGATTTGATCGGTAACGGGCGTGCCAGCGGAATCGAAGCGGCGATAGAAGATCATCTCTGGATTGGTGGTGGAACCGTGCCAGATGAACGTGTGATTGCCGTCGTTGTCAGTATAGACCTTAACGCCTGAGGTACCCGAAAGGGGCAGCGTGTTGACAATGAATGATCCACCAACCGTATTGCCGCTGGCGTCGTGCCGGCGAGCTCGTAGCTCGGTTCCAGAGTCGTAAGCCACGATCGAGGTTCCGTCGGCCGCGACCGCAGCGTACCCTTTCGTCCACAACGTCTGCGTTTCACTGCCGACGGGATTGCCAGCCGCGTCGTAGCGCTGAAACGTCGGATAGGCGTTGTGATTCCAAATGACGGCAAAGCTGCCGTCTGCGAATGCGGTTACGCGTGGCGAGGTCTGATCGCCCGCCGTCGTCGTATTCACCTGGAACTCGGCCCCGCCGACGAGCGCCAGCGGTTCGGCAATCGGATCATCCTGGGTGGCGCTCAGCAGCCGGCGCTCTTCGAGGATTTCCAGCCGAGGTACAACCGCACGCTGGGAGCGCTTCCGCGCGTGGCGCGCTTGATTCCAGGGCGAATGCATCAGGTGCTCTCTCGTTCCGCGCTCGGGGCAGGTTATTCCTTTGGGGGGATTGATCCATCGTAACTGAAGTAGCGACCCATTCGCAATAATACACCGATTTTTTTATGGAAGCTTAACTCGCATCACATTACGAAGCCGTCCGTGCTCCGGAAGTTACCGGCCGAACGGCTCGCCTTGCCGCCTCCGCGAACGCCGAGTAGCATCGCAAGTGTCGATTGTTTCCAAGCTTTTGACCCCTCAGGCCGCCCGATGTCCGATCCGTCGCCAACGCTCGATTCCTCCGAAGCTGACGACGAGGCGCTCGAGTATCGCTCACTCGAGCCGCTGGCCATCGTGTCAGTTCTGTTGGGCTTGGCCTCGCCCGTTGCAATCTTTCAACCGCTGTTGGCCGTCGTGCCGATCCTGGGACTGCTCACCGCAGTGGTCGCTTTGGCAAAGATCGGCGGCGATCGCGCTCGCGGTGGCCGCGCCGTGGCGATTGCCGGCGTGGTGCTCTCGACATTTTTTCTCGCGGTGCCGATGGCCCGCTATGCTTCGGCCCAGCTCATGCTTCGTGGTCAGGCCGTGCCAGTGGCGACCGAGTTTCTCGAGCGACTTCAGCAGCAGCGTCCCGAGGAGGCGATGCTGCTACAGATGGCGCCGGACTACCGGCCGCCCGTCGACGATGGCCTGTGGAGCTACTATCGCAATGACGAGCAAGCCCGCACGCAACTCGAGGCCTTCGTCAAGCAGCCGTTCGTGCGAATGCTGTTAGCGCTAGGTCCGGATGCCGAGGTGAAGTTTTTCAAAGTGAACGGCATCGCCGCCGGGAATCAGCTTGCGCTGGCGGACGTGCACTACACGGTGACATTCACCGACCAGGACGGTCAGCGTAAGACGCTCGTGGTGGGCGTCTTGCTGGAGCGACGCGGTAAGCCAATGAATGCCGAACTGAACCCCTGGCGGATCCGCGAATTCACAACCGACTTTGCCGATCGACCGCCCGTCTAGCGAGTTGTCGTCACTTATTGTCGCGCGCTGCCTCGGCCGCGATTGCCGCACGTTCGGCCGTGCCCGATCGACGAGCCGCCATCTGGTAGTACACGGCCGCGGCGCCGGACTTACCCTGGGCTCGCGCGCGCCGTGCTTCGGCCAATAGCCGGGCGGCTTCCTCGTCCGTGGCATTTGCGGTCGCTGTTTGGCGGCGGCGAATCTCGGCGATGCTCAACAGTGGCGCGCCGGACGCTGGTTCGGCAGCGAGATTGCGTCCGGTGAGACTTCCGCGTTGCCAGGTGGCGCGGCGCTCGCGAGCCGACCGCAGGAGCTCCGCCTCGGCGGCCCGCGGTTCGTGAATCTGAGCGGACACCTGCAATCCACCGGCGGCTTGCGAACCGCCGATCGCGCCTTGTCGCCGCGGGCCATACATCGTGCGGGAGTAGAAAGCTTGCCGTTCAGCGGCGAGTGGCGAGGCGCCGCTGTCGGGCACAATCACGGTCGTGTTCACGCCCGTCGACTTGAAGCTGGGGAGCTGGAGCGTGACGTTCGGCCCGCTTTGAGCGAGCGCGGATTCGGCCGCCAGCAAGACGAGCAAAAGAGTGCCAGGCGTAACGCTGCGCATGGGAGAGACCTCCGCACGGTCGCTCGGATGGTTTCGAATGCCACCAATCTTCAGCCGGCATTCTAACGTATGAGGGCGGCCGCGGCCAAACTGCGTCAGGCGATCAGTTCCTTGATCACCCGGCCGTGGACATCGGTGAGGCGGAAGTCGCGACCGGCGTAGCGATAGGTGAACTTCTCGTGGTCGAAGCCCAGGAGTTGGAGCATCGTGGCGTGGAGGTCGTGGACGTGCACGCGGTTTTCGACGGCCGCAAACCCGAACTCGTCGGTGGCGCCGTGCACGTAGCCGCCGCGCACGCCACCACCGGCCATCCACATCGTGTAGCCGTGATGGTTGTGATCGCGGCCATTGATCTTGCCGGCGTTCGAGCCCTTCTTCGGCAGCTCGACCGTGGGCGTGCGGCCGAATTCGCCGCCCCACACGACGAGCGTGTCGTCCAGCAGTCCGCGCGCTTTGAGATCCTTGAGCAGCGCGCCGATCGCCTGGTCGCACTGCCCGGCGAGCTTGCGGTGGTTCACTTCGATATCGTCGTGGTTATCCCAAGGCTGGCCTTCGCCGTGCCAGACCTGGACGAACCTGACGCCGCGCTCGATCAGCCGCCGGGCAATCAGAATCTGCCGGGCCTGGGTGCCTTTGCCGTACATGTCCAGGATGTGCTGCGGTTCGCGGCTGACGTCGAAGGCATCGGCCGCCTCCATCTGCATCCGATAGGCGAGCTCGAACGACTGGATGCGCGATTCGAGTTGCTCGTCGCCAGTGCGCTCCGCCAGGTGCGCCTGGTTGAGCTGGGCCAGCAAGTCGAGTTGCCGCCGCTGCTCGTCGCGACTGACGGCTTTGTTCTCGATGTTCTCGATCAGCCGTTCGACTTCGCGATGCTTGGTGTCGATGTACGTGCCCTGGTACACGCCGGGCAAGAAGCCCGACTGCCAATTTTGCGATTCCTGGATCGGATACCCGCCCGGGCACATCGCGATGAAGCCGGGCAGATTCTGGTTTTCGGTTCCCAGGCCATAGGTTAGCCAGGATCCCATGCTGGGTCGGATCAGGCGCGGTTCGCCGCAGTTCATAAGCAACAGCGAGGGCTCATGATTCGGCGAGTCGCCGTGCATCGAGCGGATGACCGCGATGTCGTCGATGCACGCGGCCGTGTGTGGAAACAACTCGCTGACTTCGATGCCGCTCTGGCCGTACTTTTCGAACTTGTACGGCGAGGCGAACGCGGCGCCCGTCTTGCGCTCGGTCGGCAGATTGATCGGCAGTTCCTGGCCGTGCCGCTTCGTAAGCTCAGGCTTGGGATCGAACGTATCGACGTGCGAGGGGCCACCGTTCATGAACAAGTGGATTACTCGCTTGGCTTTGGCCGGAAAGTGCGGCGTCTTGGGGAGCAGCGGATTGACCGCCTCTGCTTGAGCGGTATTGAGAAGGCCTTGTTCGCCGAGCAACTGACCCAGTGCGAGCGCGCCGAAGCCGATGCCGGTGCGGGCCAGCATCTGGCGGCGCGACAGGCGGCAACTCGATCCCCAATCGCTTGAATATCCGCCGATTGAATTGTGGTCGGCCATGGCACGAATCCTTGGTCTCAGTCGACAAACATAAACTCATTCGAGAGCAGCACGACTTGGACGTAACGTTCCCAGGCGCTGGGACGATCGGCTGGCGTCTCGGCCGGCGGAGCCTGGTTGGCGTCCTCGCTGGTGAGAAAGCTCTTGCCGAGCTCGAGTTCCTGGCCAGTGGGTTTCCGCGCCAGCGCCACTTCGTACAAGCGCTCGACCTTCGCCGCCGGCTCGGTCGCCGTGGCGGACTCCTGTCGCGCCGCCAGGTGCTTCGCCTGCTCGCGGACGAACGGGTTATTCAACAGATACAAGGCCTGCTGCGGGACGGTCGTCGTGTAACGGCGTGGACTGTGCGTGTCGGGACTGGCAAAATCGAACGTGCGAAACAGATTCGGCAAATTCTGGCGATCGATCCGGCCATACAGCGTGCGGCGCGTGGGCCACGGCTGGGCCATCAGGTCGACGGCCGGTCCACCGACCGCGGCATCGAGCTGGCCGGAAGCGGCCAGCAGCGCGTCTCGCATCGATTCAAAATCGAGCCGTTTGCGATTCATTCGCCACACGAGCCGGTTTTCCGGATCGAGCTTCGCCGCGTCCGGGCGATTGAAGCTCGCCTGCTGGTAGGCGGCCGACGAGAGGATCAACCGATGGATGCTCTTGAGCGACCAGTTGTTCTCGATCAGCGTGGCCGCCAGGAAGTCGAGCAGTTCCGGATGTGTCGGTGGCGCGCTTCGCAAACCGAAATCGCTTGGCGTATCGACCAAGGGCTGCTTGAAGTAATACATCCAGATCCGGTTGACGATCACGCGCGCCGTGAGCGGATTGGCGGGATCGACGATCGCCTGGGCGAGTTCGAGCCGACCGCTGCCTTGCTGAAAAGGTTGCCTCGCTTCGCCGGCCACGATCGAGAGGAACTGCCGTGGCACCTCTTCGCCGCGGTTGCCAGGGTTGCCGCGCACGAAGACGACTGGCGTGACCGGCTGCTCGGCTTCGGCCAGTGACATGACGTCCATGTCTTTCGGCTCGACGCTGCTCGCCAGCACGCCGTACAGCGAATAGTAGTCCTTGGTCGGGATCGGATCGTACTTATGGTCGTGGCAACGCGCGCACGTGACGGTCAGCCCCATCGTGCCGCGCGTGAGCACGTCGATCCGGTCATCGATGATGTCGTGCGGATTGTTGAGAAACCGCCGGCCGACCGTCAAGAAGCCCATTGCCGCCAGCGGGCTGTCTTCGCCCTCGATCGGCAGTCGATCCGCCGCGATCTGCCGGATCAGAAACTCATCGTACGGCAGATCATGGTTCAGAGCCTTCACAACCCAATCGCGATACTTGTAAGCGTGCGGGTAGTTGCGATCTTCTGTGAATAGATAGCCCTTGCTGTCGGCATAGCGCGCGATGTCGAGCCAATGCCGCCCCCAGCGCTCGCCGTAATGCGGTGAAGCCAGCAGTTCCTCGAGCGCGCGGTCGAGAGTGATCTCGCCGCTGGTTACGCGATCGATGTCGGCCATTTTCGGCGGCAGACCTGTCACGTCAAAGCTCGCGCGGCGATAGATCGTGCGCGGGTCGGCGGGCGTTGACGGAGTCAGGCCGGCCGCTTCCAGCCGAGCGAGAATAAAGTTGTCGACCGGAGACTTTGGCCAGGCACTGTTTTGAACTGCGGGGAGCGAGGGTTTCGCGATCGGCTGAAAGGCCCAGTGCGTGCGCGACTGCGCGGCGCGATCTTCCGGTTTAGGGACCGGCGTGTCATCGCCCGGCGCGGGCGCGCCCAGCGAAATCCAGTGCTCGAACTTCGCAATCTCCTCGGCCGCGAGTTTGCCGTCGGGCGGCATCTTCGGTTCGCTCTCATAGCGAACGGCGCGAATCAGGCGGCTGTCGTCCGGCTTGCCCGGTACGATCGAGGGTCCGCTCTCGCTGCCGGTGAGCATCGCGGCGCGGCTGTCAAGTTGCAGACCACCCTGCTTGTCCTCCCCATGACACTCCAGGCAGTGGTTCGCCAGCAGCGGCCGGATGTTTGCCTCGAAGTATTCGAGACCCTCGGGCGAACTCGCGGCGGCCGGCTCCGCGGCACGCGCCCCGCTGGACAAGGCTGGCCCAGCCGCGAGAATCAGCAGCGCGCAGGCGACCGTCCGATTGGTTTGCCAGTTCGTGATTCCCATGACAGACCAGTGACTGTGGGGAAAGGCGGGAGGCAGGGTAGCAGTTTGGTGGGGCAACTTCGGGGCGGGCACGGCAAGCCGCCCGGGACGGCTTGTCGTCGGAACTCATTATAACTGTCCGGCCAGCGCCAGTCAGCGCCCGGAATCTTGCCAGAAGGTGTAATGCCGCCTGCACCTCGCCGGCACGTGTGGGGTAAGCTAACGATTGCACGGAATGCGGTTCCTTTTCTGCCGTCCGCCTCGCCCCATGCCGACCATCGCCGAAGCTCTGAACCACGCGGCCAGTTTGCATCGCGCGGGCGACCTGGATCAGGCTGAGGGCATCTATCGTCAGATTCTGGCCGTCGACCCGAGCAGCGCAGACGCATGGCACCTGTTGGGGCTCGTGGCTCACACGCGCGGAGCGCATGCGATAGCGGCTGAATTCATTGGGCGCGCGATCGTGTGCGATGGAGCGCAGCCGAGCTTTCATCATCACCTCGCGGAAGTGCACCTGGCTGGTGGAAAGCTCGAACTGGCCGAGCAAAGCTGCCGGCAGGCGCTGCGGCTGAATCCGCAGCTCGCAACCGCCCACAACACGCTGGGGGTGATCTTGAACCAGCAGGGACGGTCTGCCGATGCCGCGACCAGCTTCGAGCGCGCGATCGAGATCAACCCTTCGTTCACGCTGGCTTATGTGAATTGGGGGGCCACGCTGCATGGACTAGGACGCTCGGACCAAGGGATCGCCGCTTGCCGGCAGGCGTTGGTGCTCGACCCCACGCTTGCCACCGCTGAGCTCGAACTGAGCAAAATTCTGCGCGAGACAGGACAACTTGACGAGGCGTTCGCAGCCGCGAACCGCGCAACTGCCATCGATCCGAATTCGGCCGAAGCCGCGTTTCAGCTTGCTCTGCTCGAACAGGGCCGAGGCGCGATCGGCGAGGCCATTGCTCATTACCGGCGGACCGTCAGTCTCGAACCAAGGCATGCCCCGGCCTGGTGTAACCTGGGCACGCTGCTAAAGCAAAAGAAGCAGCTTCGCGAAGCATTCGAAGCATTTCAACATGCCGCGCAAACGGAGCCCACGCTGGCGGAGGCCCATTTCAGCCTGGGTGTCCTGCTGCAGCATCAAGGGAACATGCCAGCGGCACGCGACGCATATGAGCGCGCCGTCGCGGCGAAGCCCGAGTACGCCGAAGCTTTGAACAATCTTGGCTCCGTGCTGGCTCATGTGGGTGATTGGAAACGCGCGGCAGAGTGTTACTCGCGCTCACTGGAGATTCTGCCGGACGAGCCTGAAACGCTGAACAACCTCGGCAACCTGCTCAAGGTGCAAGGGCGCCTGGCCGAAGCGGCCGTCTGCTACGAACGCACATTGAAGCTTGCGCCGGACTACCCGCAGGTGCGCTACAACTGGGGATTGATGCTGCTGGCCCACGGCAACTTCATCGAGGGCTGGCCGCACTACGAGTGGCGGCTGCGCGCGATGGACGCCGAGCGCAAGTTCGACCAGCCCCGCTGGCAAGGCGAACTACTGCGCGACAAGACTGTTGTCGTGCACGCCGAGCAAGGTCTCGGCGATACGATCCAATTTGCGCGTTATCTGCCGCTGGTTCGCGAGCGAGTCGGCCGCGTGATCTGCGAAGTGCAACCGGCGCTCGTGCCGCTGTTGTCCAAATCGCGACTGGCCGGAGTCGCAGAATTCGTTCAGCGAGGCGCGGCGCTTCCCGAGTTCGACGTCCAGATATCCTTGCTCAGCCTGCCTGCGGTATTTCAAACGACCGCCGAGACGGTGCCACTGGCCGAGGGTTACCTGGCCGCTGATCCCGAGCGTGTTGCGAACTGGAAATCGATTCTCGGCGCGACGGATCGCCTGCCGGTCGGCATCGCCTGGCAAGGTTCGGCCGGATATCCTGGCGACCGCGAGCGTTCGATTCCGCTCGCCGAGTTTGCCCCGCTCGCGCTTCCGGGCGTGGAACTCATCAGCCTGCAGAAAGGCTTCGGCAGTGAACAACTGGCGCAGCTCGCCGGTGAATTTGCCGTGCGTGATCTGGGGCCGGAGTTCGACGCTACAGGCGGTGCGTTCATGGACGCCGCGGCAGTGATTCAGAATCTCGATCTGGTCGTGACCTCGGATACCGCCATTGCCCATCTCGCCGGAGCTTTGGGCAAGCCGACATGGCTGGCGACGTCGCTTGTGCCCGATTGGCGCTGGATGTTCGATCGCTCAGACAGTCCCTGGTACGCGAGCATGACGCTCTTCCGTCAGGCGCGACTTCGCTGCTGGTCAGACGTCTTTCAACGGATGGCAGCCGAACTTTCGCGGCGATTTCGCAAGCCGTAGCGGTCGGGCAGTCTCTGCGGGTTGCTCACCGTTCTCTCACGGATTTCGAACAAAATGCTTGCGATTCCCTTTGACGCAGCCGAGAATCACGGGGCGCCCGCGCGGGGCGCTCATCTCTTCTTTTGTATTTCGCGAATCAAAAGGGCGGTTCGATGACTGGTAGAGCAGGCTTTGCGCTCACGGTGTTGTTTGCGATCAATATGATGAACTTCTACGACCGCCTGATCATCGGCGCGGTCGGCGAATCGATCGCAGTTGATTGGGGACTCAGCGATGCGCAGCTCGGCTATCTGGGTACCGCGTTCATTCTGATCTATGCGGCGGTCGGCGTCCCGCTCGGTCGCTGGGCCGACGTCGGCAATCGCTCCCGCATCCTCACGCTTGGCGTGACCGTGTGGAGCGTGCTCACCGCACTTTCGGGCTTTGCGCAGCAGTTCTGGCAGATGGTCATGCTGCGGCTCGCGGTGGGCGTGGGCGAGGCGAGCTGCGCCCCGGCGTCGAATTCGCTGATCGGCGATTTATATCCCGCCCGCACGCGCGCTCGCGCCATGTCGCTGTTCATGCTGGGCCTGCCGCTGGGCAATGCCGCGGCACTTGCTGTGAGCGGCATCATGACCAAGAACTACGGCTGGCGCTCGGCGTTCTTCATTGCGCTGGTGCCAGGGCTGCTTTGTGCCGTTGGTGCCTGGATGATCAAGGAGCCGAAGCGCGGTGCGACCGAGACGCACAACGTCGGCTCTCGCAAGCGCGACGGTTCGCCATATAAGCTTGTGCTCTCAATTCCCACGATGCGATGGATCATCGTCTCGGGCGCGCTCCACAACTTCAATATGTATGCCATCGGCGGTTTCCTGACGCCGCTGGTGCGCCGCGTGCACGGGATGGATCCCGCCTCGGCCGGCTATCTGACGATGGCCGTGTATGGGTTGGCCGGCGTGCCAGGGATGATGCTGGGCGGTTTGCTCGGTGATGCGATCATTCGCCGCCGCCGCAATGGCCGCATGCTCGTGGCGGCCGTGGCTATCGCGTTTTCGGTCCCCTCGATGTACATCGCCCTCAGCGCCGAGGCCGGCCAGTGGATGCTGTTCGGCGTGCTGTTCGGCTTTGGCTGCATGATGATGTACGTCTACTACGCCACCGTCTACTCGACGATCCAGGACGTCATCGAGCCGTCACTGCGGGCCACGGCCATGGCGCTTTACTTTGCCGCGATGTATGTCTTCGGTGGCGCTCTCGGCCCCATGGTCGTCGGCGGAACGAGTGACTACTACACCCAGCAGCGGGCTGTGGAGGTGGGCGCTGATTTCGACGCCCTGCCAGCCGAAGAGCAACTCCCGTTCCGGGCCTATGGGCTCAACAGCGCGCTCTATCTCTTACCGCTGATGTCGATCTTTCTGGCGGGCAGCCTCTTTGCGGGAGCCCGGACCGTGAACGCCGACGTGGACAAACTGCAAGAGTGGATGCGAAAAGTATCCGATGAAGAGAACGCCAAGCTGAAGCGCGAGCCCGCGACGACCTAGCTGAGCTACACCCGGTTCAGTTCGAGTTCGGAGCAGACGACGGCGCATCCGGGAGCGCCTGTTCGACCAGTTCCGTCAACTCGTGCAGGGCCGGATCGATGGCGATGATCGTTCCGCCAGCGTCCAGCAGGAACGAACGTGGGACGGCCGTGACTCCCAGCCGGCGCGCGAGCGGGTGATTCTTGCCAGCCAGTTCCTGCGAGGTCTCATGCAGCACGGGCCACGGAAGGTCCTGCTTTCTGGCGAATTCGGCGAGATTCACGCCCGGCTCGTCCAGGCTGACGCCCACGATTTCGAATCCCCGGTCGTGTAGCCTGTCGTAGATCGCCCGCAGTTCGGGCATCTCGGCCACACATGGTGCGCACCAGGTGGCCCAGAACGACACGAGGGTCACTTTGCCGCGATGAACACTGGGCGCGAGCGGCCCGCCGTCAACCGTAGTGCCGGCAAGTTTCAAAGGTTGTCCAATGGCTGGTTCGGGCAGCGTCTCGCCGGGGGACGTGGTCATGTCCCACAGGTAAACAGCGCCCTTCCCCGCGGTAGCCAAGGTGTTTCCGTCCGGACCGAAGGCGATCGACATGGCAAACGATTGGGGAATGATCATCGTTTCCAGGATCTTGCCGCTGGCGGTGTCGATCAGTTGCAGTCGCGGCTGTTCGAGTTGCGACAGTTCCGGATCGCGCCGCGCGGCAGAGTCCGGCAGCTTCAATTGCGTCGTCACCAGCCAGCGCCCTGACGGATGAAACACCGTGTGGCGGTTATAGGTTCCAGGTTCGCAGGGAATCTCGATTGTCTGCCAGTTGTGGAGATTCAGCAGCAACAGCCGCGAGGCCCTGGTCTTCTGATCGAACTCGCCAAGCACGGCTGTGTAGCCATCGGGCGAGACGACATAGCTCGTGAGCCGGGCGCCGGGAACTTGTGGCTGCATGGCGTGCAGTTGCTTGCCAGTGGCTACGTCCCACACGCGCAACTCGCCTGTGTAGTCCTGCCAGTTGTCGCGCTCCTGGTAGCGGATGATGTCGCCGATGAGCATCGTTCCGCCCGCGGCAAACGTGCCGAACATGGCCCGATCGAGATTGCCGATGGGGATGCGAGTCACTTCCTTCCATTCGGGAAGCTGCATCAGCACGACGGCCGAGGTCAGCTCCGAACCGTCTGTCTGGGGCAGCGCTACGACGGCTAGGTTGTCGTCGCGAATCAATGTCAAATAAGCATTGGCCGTGGTGAGTTCACGAAAATGGCCCGTCGCGGTGTCGAGCAAGCTGATGGCGCGGGGCCGCCGGCCCTCGAACTCGCCGGGCGTTTCCTCCGCGACGACGAGATACCGGCCGTCGGCGGTGGGCCTGAGATACAGGATCCCGCGCTTTGGATCCTGCTGCCAGGTGTGCAGCCGCTCGCCGGTGTTGGCGTCCCAAACGTGCACCGCGTCGCTGTACGTCACGCGGTTCAGTTTGTTGCCATCGCGTTCTACCCGCTCGATTTCGAGACGATTATTCGTTGCCGCGTAAACGCGCTGCCCGTCGGGAGAAAGGTGGAAGAAGGCAGACCCGGCGCGCAGCCCTTTGGTCGTCTCGAAGGTTTGCAACCGTTCTCCGCTCGCCAGATCCCAGATGTGAATCACCCCGCCAGGGTAGTCGCTCGCGATTAAGCGCGCGCCGTCCGGTGAGAACTGGATCGAACTGATGTTGCCGTCCGGGTGTGCGTGCGGGAGCGTGCCTTTGAAGCGGCCGGAAATCGGCAGCAGCTTCGGTCCTGGCAGCGCGGGCAGAATTCGCAGTGAGTGCGTTGACGCGGCGACTTGGCCCGCCGCCCAGCCGTCGAGCGACATGGTGACCTGCGCCTCACCGGCCACGACGCCCTCGGGCAGATCGACCGCATCATACAGGTTGACTGCGCAACAGCGCTGCTTGAAATCGTAAGACTTGGTCAGCGTTTGGCCGCCCTCGGCAGGAAATGTGATCTCGACATGCGGCCTCGCCTCGCGCGGGATCAACTTGTCATACATGGTCGAAACCATGCTCCCAGGGCCGACGCCGGGCGTGACCACTTCCAAGTAGAACTCATCGCTTCGCCCGATTCGCAGCGCCCCCCTGCCAGACCGCGTGAGTTGCCAAGGGCCGCCAAAGTGCAGGATCGGAGCGTTCTGAGCCTGCGGTGAAAAATCCAGAATGCCGTTGATGTCGCCAATCGTGAGCAATTGCGTCACGCGTCCATCGATTCCTGTGCCGCGATGCCCTGGCATTTCGATATCGCAGGAGATGCTCAAAGCGCGGAATTCCGGCTGCTCTTGGAAGCGCGCCGTAATGTGCGGGAATCCGGGATCGCCCTTCAGATGATCGACGTTGAACCAACTGACCCCCAGGAACTTGTGCGTGCGCGGTCCGTCCGTGATTTCCGGGACACTGAAGTGCAGCACGCCGTCCTCGGGTCGGCTGGTCTTTTCGTCCGCCTCGATGCGCTCGCCCGCTTCGGTCAGATCACCGTTTGCGTTGCGATCGACGTAGAGCACGTCGCCATCGCGGACCAGCCAGACACGCGTCGACGCCTCTGGTCCGAACACGCACAAACAGTGGAGCGGAGTGCCGGTAAGCTCAGGAAGCTTGGGCGGTGTTCGCTCGATGGACGCCAGATCGAAGGCGTTGGCGGTAGGGCAGCCGAACGCTCCCACCACGATCAGCACGGGTGCCACGTATCGCATCATGATCTCCTGGTTGGAACGACGCCCACTTCCGCTCAGGTCCGGGGACCACGGTGGGTCTCAAGGGCTCGCATTCACAACCTGGCTTGGGCGAATTCGCTCAAACGAACACACGCAGGGCTACATCGGTCACTCTAGGAGTGCGATTGCAGTCTGCCGCAGGTGGGGGGCTACGGTCAAGGGAATTCTCCGGACAGGGTGCGCGCGGCCGGCTGCTACCAAGCTTGGCGCACTGTGCGGCCCCACTTATCATATGGGCGCGGGTTGATGCATCGGGCAAGGTCGAGGAGTGACCGCGCCGTTCGAAGCTACAGCCCGAGCCTGCTGATTCCTACCTACCAAGTGCCCTGCCTCGAAAATGTGCGTGCTCCCGACCGGACGTTGGGGGTGCGAAAGCGTCTGTCGGGAATAGTCTCGGTGTCTGTGGCGGATATCTCGGTGAGATGTCCGGCCGTCAAACCGACTCCGAGAGCATCGCCGGGAGAGACGATATGCCTCGCGAACGGGAAACCCGCTTGCTCCTTAGCTGCGCATTGGCGGTTGTGTTCTCCTGCAGCTCTAACGTTCTGCTACTGGCCGAAGAAGCCGCGCCGCCGGCTCCGCTGCACGCGCGGATCGATGCCCTCGTCGGGGCGTCCGCGCCGGGTCCCGCCGCTCCGCTGGCGGACGACGCCGAATTCTTGCGCCGGGTGTATCTCGACCTGGTGGGCACGATTCCGGACGCCGCCGCCGCCCGGGCGTTCCTCGACGATGCGAACCCTAGCAAGCGGGCCGCGCTGATCGACCAGCTCTTGGCTTCGCCTCGCTTCGCGCGGCACATGCAGCACACGTTCGATTCGATGTGGCTTGAACGCCGCCGCAGCACACTCGTCGGTAAGGGAGTGGCTGCCGACGAGTGGACCGGGTATCTCTACCAGCGTTTTCTCGACAACAAGCCGCTGAATGAACTGGTGCGTGAAATCCTTGCCGCCGACGGCGGCGATCCAAAGCTTCGGCCGGCAGTGAAGTTCTATCTCGATCGCGATGCCGAGCCGAATCTACTCGCCCGCGATGTGGGTCGGTTGTTCTTCGGCCACGACTTGCAGTGCGCCCAGTGCCACGATCATCCGCTGGTCAACGATTACTTGCAGGCGGAATACTATGGGCTCGCAGCGTTCTTCACTCGCGGCAGCGTGTTCACGGACGCCAAGGACGAAAGCAAGCTCTACTACGCCGAGTTCGCCGAAGGCGAAATCAATTTCAAGTCCGTGTTTACGGGCAACGCGCGCGACCGCGTGTTGCCCGAGCTGCCAGATGGCGAACCGGTCGCAGAACCGAAGCTGGCCGAAGCCGAGCGTTACGTTATCGCGCCCGCCAAAGACGTTCGCCCAGTGCCGAAGTACAGTCGGCGCGCGCAACTGGCATCGCTGGCCACGAGCGGCAACAGCGCCGCGTTCAATCGCAACCTGGCGAATCGCCTGTGGGCGCACATGCTAGGCCGCGGCGTGGCGCATCCACTGGACATGCAGCACAGTGGCAACCCGGCAGTGCAGAGCGACCTGCTCGATCTGCTGGCTGCGGAACTCGTGCAGATGAAGTTCGACATCCGCGCGTTCTTCCGCGAGGTGGCCCTCTCGAAAACGTACCAGCGCACAAGCGCCGAGCCGAATCAGGCCCAGCCGGCAGTCGATCCGGGCGTACTTTTACCCGCGCTCGCGACGTGGCAGGCGGAAGTCGATCGTCTGACTGGCGAGGTTCCCAAGCTGGAAGAAGCCGTGGCCGCGGCCGATGGCGTGCAGGCCGCCGCTTACGAAGCCCATGCGGCGGCGCTCGACGCACAGGCCAAGATCGAGAAAGATCGTGCCGAGGCGAAGAAGGCCAGCGACGAACTTGCGGCGGCGCTTGCCGCCGCAATCAAGGAAGTGGAAACGAAAGCTGACGTCCACAAGACGCTGGCCGCCGCCCAGGGCCCGGCTGAAGCCGCCGCGGCGAAGCTTCCCGAGGATAAGGCCTTGGCCGAGGCCGCCGCTACGATCAAGACCCGTACGGCCGAGATCGAGCAGGCGCTGACCGCGGCCCGCGCGACGGTCGGCGAGAAGACCCCGCAGGTGCAGGCCGCCTCGGTCAAGCTGGCGGAGTTCGATGGCCCGCTGACCGCGGTTGCGGCCGAGGTGGCCAAGACCGGCGAAGCGCACCTGGCGGCCAAAGCGACATTCGACGCCGCGAGCATGGCGCACCGCGCGGCCAAGGCGAAGCAGAACGAAATGATGGCGCGCGTTACGGACGCAACAAAGTTCCTCAACTATCAGTCGCTGCTCGCGGCACTCGAGACCTCGCGTGCCGCGGTTCAGGCGGCCGTCGAGCAAGTCGCATCGCTGGAAAGCCAGACCGCCACCGAGGAGACTCTGACCGGCGCTCGAACTGAGGCCGACGAAGCGAAATCCAGGTCCGCCGCGGATCTTGCCGCCGCCGAGAAAGCCTGGCTCGAAATCGTCGACCACTCGACCACGCGCTTCGCGCTTGCACCACTCAAGCCGTTGACTCCCGAGCAGCTTACCTGGGCCACGATGCAAGCCGTCGGAATGGTCGATACCCAGCAACAGGCGCTCGCGGAGGAAGCCAAGAAGGCGGCCGCGGCCGCAGGCGAGATGACTCCCGAGGCGCGTGCTGCGTTCGAAGCCAGGGCGCTCGAGCAACTCGTCGATGCCAAGCTTACCGGCAACATCAATCACTTTCGCGATTTGTTCGGCCCGCAGCCCGGTCAAGCGCCCAGCTTCCAGGCGACCGTGCATCAGGCATTGTTTCTGGCGAATGGCGGCGTCCTGGCCGGTTGGGTCAACGCCGGCGGTGGGAATTTGACCGAGCGGCTTGCAAAGCTCGAAGACCCCAATGCCACGGCCGAAGAGCTGTACCTCACGGTCTTTACCCGACGCCCGACGCCCGACGAGGCGAAAGCGGTGGCCGACTATTGGCAAGCTTCTGGAGCCGAGCGCGCCGCCGCGGCCCGCGACCTGGTCTGGTCGCTGGTTGCCAGCAGCGAGTTTCGCTTCAATCACTAACGATCACATTCACTCGACAGTTTCTAGGGACCCAGCCATGAAATGCCAATACGCCTGCGGGACTGCCGAACACGTGCTCGAGCGGCGAAGGTTCCTCGGCACCATCGCAGGCATGGCTGGCGCCGCCACGCTGGGCGCCCCGCGGATGGTACAGGCCGCGATGCCCGAACTCGTGGCCGGCGACAAGCACATTATCATGATCTGGCTGGCCGGCGGCGTGAGCCAGTTGGAAACCTGGGATCCTAAGCCGAAGACCAACACTGGCGGACCGTTCCGCGCGATTCCCACCTCGGTCCCCGGCATGCACATCTGCGAACTGCTGCCGCATACCGCCAAGCAGATGCACCACCTGGCGATCGTCCGGAGCATTAACACCAAAGAGAACGACCACGGTAAAGGCGCCTACTGCATGACGACCGGCCGCAAGCAGGAGCCGGTGGCCCAATATCCGCATCTGGGTGCCGTCGGCGCGAAGTTACTGGCTCCCGAAGACTCGCCGCTCCCGGGGCATATCCATGTCAGCGCTGGCGGCAGCGGCGGCAGCGGGAACGATGCCGCGTATCTTGGCCCGCGCTATTCGAGCATCGTGCTGGGAGACGGCAACCCGCCGCGCAACACGGCTTTGCCCGAAGGCATCACGCCGGAAGCTGACAACCGCCGGCACGCTTTCCGCACGAGCGTGAACGATCACTTTGCCAAGCGCCGGCGCTGGGCCGAGAGTGATGCGTTTGTTTCGTCGTTCGACCAGGCTCGCCAACTGATGGAACGCCGCGACGTGTTCGATGTCAGCAAAGAGGCGGTGAAGGATCAAGAACGTTATGGCAACAGCGAGTTTGGCAAACAACTCCTGCTGGCCCGCAGGCTGGTCGAGAAAGGCGTGAGCTGCGTGCAGGTCACGCACTCGAACTACGACACGCATTATGAGAACTTCGACTTTCACATCGAACAGCTCGGCGAGTTCGACCAGCCGTTCGCCACGCTCGTGGCTGACCTGGTCGAGCGCGGCCTGTGGGACAAGACGCTGGTGGTCGTGATGTCGGAGTTCGGCCGGACCCCCAGCATCAACCAGTTTCACGGCCGCGATCATTGGGGCACGGCCTGGAGCGTGGCCCTGGGAGGCTGCGGCATCCAACGCGGTGCAATCATCGGCAAGACGAACGACAACGGCACGGAAGTCGCCGATCGCGAAGTCGACCACGGACATTTGTTCCACACCTACCTGAGTGCAATTGGCGTCGATTCGAGTGGCGAGTTCGATGCCGGCGGTCGTAAGCTGCCGATGGCCGATCCCGCCGCAGCGCCCATCACGGAGCTCCTGGCATGAACGACGCACCAGCCCCTGCCCCTCCGGCGGACGCCCCGCAGGCTGATCCCAAGCTCACGCACGCCGCGGGAGAATGGAAACACACCAGCCCCCTGCTCTCCTGCCGCTTTGATCCCAGCGGACAGTTCGTGTTCTGCTCGGCCCAGGACAATAGCGTGCAGCGGTGGAACATTGCCAGCGGCCAGGCCACGGCGCTCAATGCGCACGATAGCTGGGTCCGCGCACTGGCGTTCAACCCGGCCGGCAACCACCTTTACACCGGCGGCTACGATGGCCGCGTGTTCGTCTGGGAAACGGCCGCCGCACAGCCCACGCCGCTGCGTTCACTCAACGCTCATGACGACGTCGCACACGAAGGCTGGGTCCGGGCGATCGCCGTCAGTCCGGATGGCAAGACCGTAGCCACCTGCGGCAATGATAACCTCGTTCGGCTCTGGAATGCCGAAGACGGCAAGCTACTGAATGTCCTCTCGGGCCACTCCAAGCACGTTTACAACGTGATGTTCCATCCCGATGGCGCCCGGCTGATCTCTGGCGACCTGAAGGGGGAAGTTCGCGAGTGGGATTTGGCCACGAGCGAACAGGTCCGCACGCTTGACGGCGGCAGCCTGTGGAAGTACGACGAGGGCTTTCGCGCCGATATTGGTGGTGTGCGGGGGATCGACTTCAGCCCCGATGCGGCGCTGCTGGCTTGCGGTGGGATCTCGGAAGTCTCGAACGCGTTTGCCGGCATCGGCAATCCGCTGGTCGTCGTGTTCGACTACGCCACGGGCGAAAAGAAGCAGTCGCTGGTTACCTCGAAGAAGCTCCGCGGCACGATCTGGAACGTGCACTGCCACCGCCAAGGCTTCGTCATCGGTTGCGACAGTGGGCACGAAGGCGGCCATCTTTTGTTCTGGAACACGAACGATCCGAACGAATTCTTCGACTTCAAACTGCCGAATCTGTGCTACGACTCGGACCTGCATTCCGATGGATTGCGTGTCGTGACGGCACATCAGGATCACGTTCTGCGCATCTGGCGGATGACGGCGCCGGCGGCATAGAATCGCGGGCCGTTCCTTCGCAATTGGTCGCGTCAGGTGCGAACCTTGGCTGGCTTTGCGACCCCCTGGAAGGGATGTTCCGTGGCGATCTTGCGGCCTTTTCCGGCGAATCGTTAGGTAGCGGCAGACGGGGCAACCTATAGTATTAGGAGTTGCCGGCGGCGCAGCCCGCTGATCCGCGATCAACTCTGGAGAGCTTCCCCATGTATCGTTGGTTCGTGCTTGCCGTTTGCACGATCGTGGCCAGTGACTGGATTCCAATCGCTTGCGCAGCCGAGTCGGATCGAGCGGCCGATGAGCAGGCAATTCGCGCCGCGGCCCAGGAGTATGTCGCGGCCATTGCCCGTGGCGACGCCAAGGTTGCGATTGGTTATTGGGCGCCCGGCGGCGACATCGTTGACGAATCCGGCCGCCACTCCACCGCGCGCGAGCGCATCGAGCAGGACTCGGCCAGCGCAGCAAAGTCGGGCGAAGCGCCCGAGCCGACGGTCCCGCCAGAGACTGCCCTCCCGAACTCAACGATCCGTTTCCTGGGTCCCGACACCGCAATTGAGGACGGCAGTTACGGCACAAGCGGTCGGTTTTCTGCCATCTGGACGAAGGTTGATGGTCGTTGGCGGCTGGCCAGCCTGCGCGAGTCTCGCGACGAATCGCAGTCGCTTGGCGACCTGTCGGAACTCGATTGGATGGTCGGCCGCTGGATTGGCGAACACGATGGCACGACCTACGAAATCACGACCCGCTGGAATGAGCCCCAGACTTATCTGGAGCGGACACTTTCGGCCACGCACAACGGCACGGCGCTGCTCAAAGCCCAACAGCGGATCGGCGTCGATCCTGCGGATGGGCGCGTCAAGGGTTGGATTCACGATGCCGAGGGTGGCCACAGCGAGGGAGCTTGGAGTCGGCTCGGTGGAAGCTGGATCGTCGAAACGCGCGGCGTCGCCGCCGATGGCGAAGATCTGCGCGGCACCAGCGTCTACACCCCCGAAGGGGAAAAGCAGATTCGCTGGCAGTCGCTCAACAACTGGCGCGGCGGCCGGCCCATGCTCGATTTCGACGTCACTCTGTCGCGCTCCGCGGAGAACTAAATCATGAAGACCGCACAATCTCATACAGTTCACTGCCTGCTGCTGTCGGCGCTGTTGGCCACGCTCGGTAGTTTCGCGGCCGCTCAAGATGGCGTAGAGACTGCTTCCAATGCGGATGACGCTCGCGGTCGCGCAGCGGTGCTCGACAGCCCCGAGTGGCGGCGGGCGATGTTCGAGGTCAACGAGTGGTTCCGCACGCAGCAGGTCTACACGCCGGCGCAAGTCGAGGACGTGCGGATCGCGTTTCAACAGCGGATAGCTAATTCCAGCGCAGCGGAACTCAAGCTGATTCTGGCCGACATGCAGACCAAATTGGCGCTCATGGATAGTCCGCAAGCACGTGAAGCCCGGGCCTGGATGGCTGAATACGTGGCCGTGATGAGCAACAGCAAGCGCGAACAAGTTCTTAGCCAGTTTCCCGCACTGGCCACGCTTACCAGCCAGCAATTGCATGACGCGCTCGTCCAGATTCAGAGCAAACGAACGAGGATCGATGACAAGCAGGCGGCGTTCGGGCAACGCCAGGCCGGCAAAGTCGCGGCCCGTTCGCAGTCGCTGGCGGCCTCGCAACGGGCGGCAAATCGTCCTCGTCCGGCAGCCAGTCATTCGCCCTATCGACCGGCGTCGAATGTGAATGAGCGGCTGAACACGGCTCCGATCAACAATCGCCCAACGTTTTTCGTCAATCCGCTCGGTGGGGTTGGCCGAACGTTGCCCGGCGCGTGGTAGCGGACGATTCAACGTCGCGGTGTGCCGGGTCGCGTCCGGCGGCAATCGCGTGCGCGATGCCCAGGATCGCGCCATAGACGATCAGCATCTCACCTCCCCCGTAGTTGATCCAGGTCAGCTCGTCGATTCCCGCGAACGATTCGTGGAAGAGTTGCCAGGCGAGCAGGATGTCGCTAATCAGGAACAGCGCGCCGCCGACCGCCATCGCACGAAAGGCTGGCCGTTGCACGGCGAGCGCCGTGCTGAAGCCAGGTGTGGCAGCCACCAGCAGCGTGTAGAGCAAGGTCGGGATGCGGAGCCCTGGTTCCTTGTCGGACGAGAGCGCGACGATTGCCCACCCTGCCAGTGCGACGAGCTGCCAGGCAACAATCGGCAGCCACCACCGCCGCCCACCTGTCAGCCCAGCTTGACGTCGAATGAAAATGCACGCGGCCACGTAAGCCAGGTGTCCCAGCCCGTAGAACACGATGCCGCCGACGATCTTGTGCGGGAACGGCGGCCACCAGAAGCGATCTCCGACATGCGAGTCGCCGTAGAAGCCCAGCGACATGCCGATCGCCACCAGCAGTAGTGCGCTGCGAAATCGTGTGCCACGCATCCACCACCATGCCGTCCAGGCCGCCACGACCAACAGCAGACACGAAATCATCCGCAAGTCGAGTCGGGCGCCGTCCCACCAGTGCCTGTGAGTCCGGCCGGCGATGAAGCTGGCCAGCAGCGTCAGCAGCCAACTGATCCAGAGTCCAACGAGCGTTCTGCGGGGTTGAATCATCAGGGCGGAGGCTCGCTCTCGGGTTGCTGTCTGGCGGGGGCCTGGCACGGGCGAAAGGCGCAACATATCGGCTTTCGGCCTCGACTTGTAGCGGTTCAGGACGCCACTTCGTCGCACACCCGCGCTCGCTCGCGTTGACGCCCCCGGGCAAGGCTTCTAGAATTCCCGGGCTTTTCGTCTCATAATCAGTTGGGCAGTAAGTGTTTGCGTGTGCCGGAAGGACGGCTCTTTCATGTCACGAGCGCGACCAGAACCGGCCGAATCTCACCCGCGCGCGAGTGGGTCCTCGCTGGCGTTTCCCTGGCTGCTGTCGACGACACTGCATTCGGCGGTGTTTGTCTTGCTGGCGATGACGCTGCCGGCAGTCCGGACGGGCGCTCCGCCGGCCGCCGGAATCTCTCTGGAAGCGTCGATGCTCAGTTCGAGCGGTCAGGACGAAAGCGTGCCTTCGATCGAGCTCGACACTCCGCCAGAGAGTGGTCATTTCGACGAAGACGAGCCGGTGCTATATGCGGAGGAGTCGGACTCACCGGCGAGCAAGGGCGGCGCACCGTCGCTCGAATCGATACTGGCCGAGGAGCCCGCCGTGGCGATGACTGGCGTGCTTCCAGCCATGGGTGCCGAAAGCGGATTCGGCGGACCCGAGACGGGCATTCCCTCCGCAACCGCCCTCACCAGCGAAGCAGCGCCGGCTAAACGCCTGCAAGGAGGCCAGGCCCGCACCGGCGTGTTCGGTCTCGTGGGCGAAGGGCACAAGTTCGTGTATGTGTTCGATCGCTCGGGCAGTATGGACGGTCACGGTGGGGCCCCGCTGGTCGCGGCCAAGTCGCAACTCCTGAGCAGTCTCGGCGATTTGGGGCAGACGCACCAGTTTCAGATCATTTTCTACAATGAACAGCCGCGGATCTTTTCGCCCAGCAGCGACGTCGGCCGACTGGTCTTCGGAACCGATCAGAACAAGAACCTCGCGCGCAGATTCGTTGGCAGCATCACCGCCAGCGGCGCGACGCGGCACGTCGAGGCCTTGCAGATGGCGCTGCGGATGGCGCCCGACGTAATCTTTTTTCTCACGGATGCCGATGAACCGCGGATGACGCCAGGCGAACTGGCGGGCATCGCCCAGATGAATCGCGGCACAACTATCAACACCATCGAGTTCGGCACCACTCCGCAATCGGATAATGACAATTTCATTGTGCGATTGGCACGGCAGAACGGCGGCCAGCACGTCTATATCGACGTGACGCGGCTGAGTTCGAATAGGCGTTAGGCACCTGTGCAGAGAACCGCGCGGAACATGAACAACCGCAACCGAGCACCGAGACTGTTGCTCGTTTGTGTCGCGCTCTGGGCATGTCTGGAAAAGTGTGCGCCTGCCGAGGACGCGGTTTACCTTAAGTCCACATCTCCCGGCGGGCCGATGGTTCGCCTCCGCGGCCAGATCGCCGAGCACACGGGCCGCGAACTGCGGATCCGAAATACCACGGGCGGAGAGCGCACGATTCCCTCGGCCAGCGTGGCCCGCGTCGAGTTTGTTCGCACACCCGAGCAAGTGAGCGGCGACGAGCAGTTCGCGGCGGGAAACTGGCAACTGGCACTGGCCAGCTATCAGCGGGCGCTCGAAGCGAGTCGTGAGCCGCGCGAGTGGGTGCGGCGGCAGATCCTTTCGCAAGTGGTCTGGTGTTACCGCAATCTCGGCCGTTGGGACGAGGCGGGCAAGTATTTTCTACTGCTTGTGGCGAGTGACCCGGCGACTCCGTACTTCGACGCGATTCCGCTGGTGTGGCGCGAGGAGCCGCTGCCTGCGGAAGTCGCGCGACAGGCCGCCGCGTGGCTCGCCGCGAACGAGCAACCGGTGAGCGTACTGATGGGAGCGAGCCTGCTCATCCATTCGCAGGCGCGCACCGAAGCACTCGCAGTGCTGCGCGGACTGCTGGCAAATCCCGATCCGCGCATGGTCTGGCTGGCCTATGCCCAGCTCTGGCGCGCAGGAGCGAACAATGCGACGGTTGATCAGCAGCGATCGTTCGCCGCGCGGATCAACACGAGCGACGAGACTCTGCGCGCCGGGCCGTACTTGATTCTCGGGCGATCGCTGCTGGCAACGCGTCCCGAGGAAGCCGCGATCGCGCTCTTGCATGTGCCGATCGAGTTCCCGCGTGAACGGATTCTGGCGGCGGAAGCCCTGGTAACAACCGCCGGTGTGCTCGAGCAGCTCAAGCAACCCGAGCTGGCGATCGGGCTTTATCGCGAAGCCGCGGCAGTCTTTTCCGAAACGGCCGCCGGAAAACTCGCGGCGCTGCAACTGGAACGGCTGGGTGCCCAACCGCTCACTCGCGATGTGCGACCGCTGGCGGGCGACTTCCTGGATGGACTTCGCGCGCGGCGCCTGTATGCCCTGGCCGAGAACTACTGCGAAGGCCAGCTGACGGGAACGGAATTGGACGAGCGGCAGCGCGCCGATTTGGTGGTTGAGCTCTCGCGGACGCTGGCTGAGCACGCCCTGTCTGTGCCGCCGGGCGACGCGCTGCCGCTTTGGGAACGCGCTGGCGAAGTGACCCGGGTGTACGCCGAAAAGTTACCGCAATCGCCCCGGTTGATCCTGGTAGGCTTGCAGGGTGCGCTCGCCCGACTGGCCGAGGGCGAGGCGGCGCGATTCGACGCCCACGAAGATTTTCCTTCACCGGCCATGGAGGACGCCCGCCGAATTCTGCGCGATGCCATCGGGCAACTGGAAGAAGTGGCCAAGCTGGTGGCGACTGGATTGCGCCAGCAAGCCTCACCGCGCATGACTAGTGACGAGCTCACGACCGCCGAGCTGCAGTCCCTCGAATTGAACGTACACCTGGAGATGGCCCGCGCCCTTCGTAACCAGGCCGAATGCTATCCGCCTTCGAGCGCCGACCGAATCAACTCGCTGACGCGAGCCGGCGAGGCGATCTCGGTGCTCTCGCGACACAAGACGCAGAACGTGCTTTACTGGCGGGCGGCGCTGGAGCAAATCGCTCGGCTACGGCTGCTGGGCGATCTTCGTGAGGCCGAGCAGCAGCTCGAAGCCGCCAGCGCGCAGAATGCGCCTGCTTCGATTGAGCAGCAACTCCGGGCCGAGCGGATTCGTGTGGCGCTTGCGCGCGGTAACGTGGACGACGCCCTGGCCGAAGCAGGCACCGCGGCCGATCGGGTGGCGAGCGCCGAACTCGACTTTGCGCGGCTGGAGGTCTTTTTGGCTGCGGCCAAGCGTGAGACCGATCGCCACAAGGAGGCTGACGCGGCCGAGTGGCAGCGGCGCGCGGTCGATCAGGCAAGCGAGATTCGCCGTGCATTCGGCGGGCCGTGGATGCGCCGAGCCGATTCGCTCCTGGCGGCCACGGTGGCCGGTCGCGGTGGCTCGCAGAACTACGCTACGCTGGCCTTCAGTGCGGCCGGCTACTATCGCGGAGGCGAACTGGCCAAGGCGATTACGGCGTTCGACGAAGCTGCTCAGAAGGCCCACGACGAAAGGCTTCCCGAGAAAGCGACTGAAGCGGCCTTCGCGGCGGCGACGATCGAAAAAGAACGCGGCAACTTTGCCGAGGCGCTGAAGCGGTACGTGCAGCTTGCCAGTGCCTCGCCGGACCCGTCGCAAGCTGCTTCCGCGCACCTGATGGCGGCGTTCTGCGCCGGACAGATTGCGCAGAAAGAGAAGCCTCCGCGGCTGGACGAATACGAACGACTGCTCCGCGAACATGTCCAGAAATGGCCCGCGAGCGAAACCGCCTCGCAAGCCTATAGCTGGCTGGGCCGCCTGGCCGAGCTCGATCGCAAGTGGCCCGAGGCAATCGAGCTCCTATCGCAGGTGAAGCCCGGCGATCCGCAGTACGGCGGCGCAGTCGAAGCCCTTGGTCGATCGTACGAAGCATGGCTGGCCGAGACGCAAGCCTCGGGCGCGGACACACGCGCGCTGGCCAACCAGGCGCTCGGCGTCCTGGAAAAGGCCGCGGGCACAGCGGCGAGTCGTGGCGCCAAACCCGATGCTGCGACCCGCGGCGCGGCGCTGGCCGCGGCGCGAATCTGGTTGACGCAAATGCCTGGCGGCGCGCTCCCGGCGGAACAGCTGTTGAGCGGCGCACTTCAGGCCGATGAGGAAGCTCCCGAGGCCTGGAAGGTCGAAGCCCGGCGGTGGCTTATCCCGGCGCTCGTGCTCCAGGGGAAAGGCGGCCAGGCCGACGCGCTCGTCGACGAATTGGCGGGTGGGAAACAGCAGCTCGCGCTCCTGGATACGTTGGCCAGGGTACGGCGACGACAGACAGATCCCGACGCTCGGCTGAAGCTGGCGCAACTGGAGCTCGACGTGCAGACGCAATTGCTCGAACAGCCAGGCGATTTGGACGGCGATGCGATGCGCGCCGTGCGTCGAAGCTACCCACTGACGCTCGCCGAGACGGGTCGCCGGCAACAGGGCCTGGAAGCCTTGCAGCAGCTTGCCCGCGAGTTTCCGCGCGATGGGCAGACGTCAGAGGATCTGGCGACGCTCTTGTCCGAGGGGAACAAGGCCGACCAGGAAACAGCGCTCACGATGTGGACGGACGTCGCCCGCAAGAGTCGCCCCGGAACCGCCCGCTGGTTTCGCGCCCACGCGGGTTTGGCCAGTACTCAACTTAAGCTCGGCCAGCGCGCCGAAGCCCACACGACAATCGAGCGCGTGCGGGCGAAGTATCCGAGCCTGGCTGGTGAGCAGAAGGCGATGTTCGACGCGCTCGCGGCCGAGGCCGAGGCTGGGCGGTAGCTCGGCTTCGCCCAGCTTTTGTCGACGAATATCCACTTGCCAACGAGAAGGTGTCGTGGCGATTGGGGGAATCACCACGACACCATCGGCAGGCCATGCTGGTTACGCGTTATCCGTCAACGCGTCATGCGGCAGTCCGCTTACCACGGACCGCGGGTGTAATAGTAGCCAAACTGCCGCGTGTCGCTCGGAAAACCGGGCGTCGGCAGGAAACCATACGGAGTCCAGCGGCCGACCGGTCCGGGCCAGGGGCGCTGGTACTGATGGTCGATCCGCGTCATGCGCGACGAGACCGAGCCCCAACCGTAATCGGTGGTGAGCTCAGCAGTCGGCGGTACGACGACCGACACGGCCTGTCCGTATTGCACGTTGTAGTAGCGGCCGTGCCAGGGGCGCAGGCTCGCGCGATACCGGGCGTTGTGCCCGTGGTGCGTTTCGTCGAAGGCCTGAGCGGTCGCCGCAGAGACGGCGGCAGCCAGCAGTAGCGCCACGACGATCCATTTGCGGCGATGCATAGGCGGGATCCTTTATTGGCGGGAGAGAACGTAGGGGGAGCGTCCGGCCGCGCGTGGAGGTGGCGCGCGGCCGGACGCCGGAGGAGGAATGCGCTGCGGGGTGTTTTGCTACCGACGGGCGTCTTCTGTGGCCGGGCTCTGTGAGCCCGGTTACAGAGCGGACCAGGTCCACTACCAGAAGCAGAAGCCGTATTTGACTTTGGCCGTGGTGTAGCCGCCGTTGCGGTAGTACTTGTAGTACTTGCGGTGGTGGTGATACATAAACTCGTGCGGCGCCAGCGGCGGATACGTGATCCACGTGTGCCCCACCAGCGGTGGCGTCGGGCGCGGCGAGATATAAAGCTGTGTCGGCGTGCCCTGGCCGAAGACGGTCGGGCCGTTGTAGTAGTTGTTGAAAATGTCGGGGTGCTCAGCCTGGGCTTCAGATGCTCCGAAGCCGGCGAGGCCAATGGCGAGTGCCGCAAGGGCGGCGCGCAGCGACGTGCGGATCATTGCCGTATTCCTCCATGAACGATGGGCGAAGTGACGAAGGCGTCCTGGTTCTCCAGGGCGGTCACCGGTTCGAGCGAACCGTGGTGATCGCCTTACACAGGACGTTGCGATCGAAGGGAAGTGCTGAATCGGGGTTGCTGGCAGGCGGAAAAACCGCGCTCTTTTGGCGGTGGCCAACGGCGCGTCCGTCGCTCCAAAAACAATCTCGGCAGGGGCGGCCTGGGAGGGTGAATCTTTGTCTGCCGGAGATGGCAATTGAGCCTGTTTTTCCGAAGGTTACACCTGATTGCGGCTGACAGCCCGGCCTTACAATCGTTATATTCAGCACCAGCGGAATCCCTTCCTGGACAAGTCGACACGGATGGTCAAGTCGGGCGATAAAACGCCCCACAGCTCTCCCCTCCGACTTGTGCCCTCAGCAAGCTTTACCACCTTTGACTATTTACGGTGATGGCCAAGCAACCCAGCAAAAATGGCGTGCACGCCGAGCGTGCGCCGAAGCCCAAAAACCGAATCGCTGCCGCCGAAGCTGATATTGAAGCTGCCGAGGCCGAAGATCACGCCGACGAATCCGTCGGCGAGGAGAACGGCAAAGAGGCTGCTAGCAACGGTCGCAAGCCGCGCCGCGCCACGGCCCAGAGCATGGCCGCCAGCCAGCGCGATATCTCGGTCAGCGAGTTCTTCGCCAAGAATCGGCACCTGCTCGGCTTCGACAATCCGCGCAAGGCCCTGCTCACCACGATCAAGGAAGCGGTCGACAACTCGCTCGACGCGTGCGAAGAGGCCGGCATCCTCCCCGAGATCTGGGTGCACGTCGAACAGACGGGCCCCAACCGCTTCAAGGTGGGCGTGCAGGACAACGGTCCCGGCATTCTCAAGAAGCAAATTCCGCTGATCTTTGGCAAGCTGCTTTACGGCTCGAAGTTTCACCGCTTGCGAATGAGCCGCGGTCAGCAAGGTATCGGCATCAGCGCTGCCGGCATGTACGGCGTGCTGACGACCGGCAAGCCGGTGAAGATCGTCTCGAAGATCTCGCCCAAGAAGCCGGCCCACTACTACGAGATCAAGATCGACACGAAAAAGAATCTGCCCGAGATTCTTAACGGCAAGGGCGAGGGCGTGGACATTCCGCCCAACGAAGCCGGCCGGCAGTACATCGAGAAGCACGGCATCGAGTGGGTCGAGATCGACCACGGCACGCGCGTCACGATCGAGCTCGAAGGCAAGTACCTCCGTGGGCGCGGCAGCGTCGACGAGTATCTCGAGCAAACGGCGATCGCCAATCCGCACGTGCGGATCCACTACCAGGATCCGGAGTCTGGCTCGGGCCAAACGGAAGAGAAACTCTACGACCGCTCGACCGATCAGTTGCCGCGCGAGCCGAAGGAGATCAAACCGCATCCCTACGGCATCGAGCTGGGCATGCTCGTCGCCATGCTCTCGGACGCGCGCGGGCAGACGCTCTCGCAGTTTCTCACTTCGAGCTTCAGCAAGGTCAGCTCGGCCGTCGCCTCGAAGGTGTGCCAGACGGCCGGCGTCGGCACGCGCACCAGCACTGCCAAAGTCGGCCGCAATGAAGCCGACAAGCTGTTTCAGGCCTTGCGCGAAACGAGAATCGCGCCGCCTTCGACCGATTGCATCTCGCCCATCGGCGAGGAACTTTTGCTCAAGGGCTTGCACCAGGTTGTGCCCGGCGAGTTTTATGTCGCGGCCACCCGCCCGCCGGCCGTCTATCGCGGCAACCCGTTCCAGATCGAAGTCGCGCTGGCCTACGGCGGGATGTCGAGTGCCAACAAGGTGCCGTTCGACGTCCTGGAAGATTTGCTCGAAGAGACCGATGCCCGCACGCTGCGGCAGTTCCTCACGACGACGTTCTACGGCCTGGGGAGCGACGCCGCGGATCAGATCATCAAGGAAGCGGACCTCAGCCCGCGCACTTCAGCCAGCAAGATGAAGCCGGCCGAAGTGAAGAAGCTGCACGAGGCGATGCGGAACGTGAACCTGGAATCGGGCCAGACGATGAACGTTCTGCGGTATGCCAATCGTGTGCCGTTGCAGTTTCAGCCCGCCGCCTGTGCGATCACGCAAACCGTGATGGGCACCAACTGGCGCAGCTATGGGCTAAGCCAGTCGCGTGGCAGCCTGCCGACCGGTCCGGTCACGATCATGGTCCACATGGCCAGCGTCTGGGTGCCGTTCACCAGTGAATCGAAAGAGGCGATCGCCAGCTACCCGGAGATCCAAAAGGAGCTGCGGCTCGGCTTGCAATCGGCTGGCCGGAAGCTGGGCATGTATCTCCGTCGCCGGCTGAAGGTGAAGCAGGAAGGCGAGCGGCGGAACATTTTCCTGCGTTACCTGGGCGAAGTGGCCACGGCCGTGAGCGACATCAACAACGCCGACCGCAAGAAGCTTTACGAGCAGTTATTGTTAGTCGCGAAGAAAAAAACCGCCACCGCGGACGCGAAGTTCAACGAGCGCGGCGAGTTCGTGGATCCGGCCGAGATCGAGCTGGAGAAGGATCCGAGCGTGCTGATCGTGGAAAAGCCCAGCGAGTTTGGCATCAAAGAGAAGGCAAAAGGCAATGGCCAAGAGACCTCGTAAGACCGTCGCCACCAACAACGGCGATGCGAAAAAGGCCGCAGTCAATCTGAGCGACCGCGACAAGAAGACGCTGCGCGACCTGGTGAGCCTCGCCGACCGCATCGTGCTGGACGCGGACAAGAAGCGAGATCCGTATCTGGACATCCCCGCCCGCACCCTGTCGAACATCAAGTACAACAAGACCAAGCGGTTCCTCGAGATGGGCTCGAACAGCAATCGCCGGCAGCTGTTCAATCTCTCGCAAGCCAAGGTCTACATGCAGTCGCTGCTGGTGGCCAGCGGCAGCAAACGCCTGATCGACGAAGGTAAGACGACCAGCCTGCGAGGTCTCTACTACATGCTCAAGCACTCGATTGAAGGCACCAAAGAGGAAACCTTCGACGATCAGACGCAGTCGGACACGATCATCGAGGACATGGAAGTTACGCTGAACTCGATGCGCGAGGAACTGCACCTGTATGCGAAGAACGCTGGATCGATGGTGGGCCCCATCACGCTCACCGACACCGGCGACGAAATCGATTGCTCACGGATGGGCTCCGGCGGCTACAGTATTCCCTCGATCGTCGAACCCGAGGTTGTGCAATTCGGCAAGTGCACGGCGAAGTTCATCCTGCATGTCGAAAAAGACACGGTCTGGCGCCGCTTCAACGAAGACAAGTTCTGGAAGACGCACAACTGCATTCTGACCCACGGTGGCGGACAGCCGCCCCGCGGCGTCCGGCGAATGCTCTATCGCCTGCACAACGAACTCAAGCTGCCGGTCTACTGCCTCCTGGATAACGACCCCTGGGGGTACTATATCTACAGCGTGCTCAAACAGGGTTCCATCAACCTCGCCTACGAGTCGAAGCGGATGGCAATTCCGGACGCCAAGTTCCTGGGCATTCGCTCGCGCGATTACGAACGCTGCGAACTCTCGCCCAGCGTCAAAATCAATCTCAACGACACGGACATCAAGCGGGCCAAACAGATCGCCGCTTACCCGTGGTTCGAGCACAAGAAGCCCTGGCAGAAAGAGATCGAGCAGATGCTCAAAAACGGCTTCAAGCTCGAAGTCGAATCGCTGATCTCGAAAGACATCAGCTACGTGACCGAGGTCTACACGCCCGAGCGGTTGAAAGAGCAGGATTGGCTGGATTAGCCAACCCGCGCTTTACTCGGAGCTAGGTGCCCGCTGGTCGCTACTTCGCCGCGATCGGCGTTTGTACCGCGGTGGCCGGGCTATTCGGGGCCGGACCATAGATCCGGTCGCGATAGATCATCAGCCCATGCACGGCATGATACAGCGCGCCGCATTCGAGGTCGTACTGCTCGGTCAGTTCCAGGGCTTGCACCAGGTGCTGCACGGCCCGAGTGACCCACGGCTGCTTGAGCTCATCGTCATTGAGGGCCACGGTCAGGAACTCCAGCACGTGGCCGGTGGTGCTGATCCGGTCGTTGATCTCCGCGCTGCGGGCGGCACGCGAGAAATAGTTGGTCGAGAAGCTGCCGTCCGGCTGCTGGAATTCACGAGCCGCTTTGGCGACGTCCGTAATCTTCTTGTCGACGATCTCCCACGAGCCGTTCGGATCTTTGGAGAGCTTGCCGCCGTCTTTCAGGTATTTGTTGCGGGCGATCGCCAGAGCGTACATCCGGTGCGTGCCGCCGCAGGCGCTATCGGCCAGGTCCTGGCCGGCTTCCATCCTGGCGAGTCGCGCGATGTCCCACTCCTGGCCGTCCTTGGCGGTCCATTTCGCGTCCAGCGGCAGGAACGTGCTGAACGCCATCAGTGTCCATGTGCCTTCCATGCCTTCGTAGAGATCCCATTGGGCCTGCGTGAGCAGGTCGTTGATCTTAAACGTCTCGCCACCCACGACGAGTTTGTCGTCGAGCGACAGGCCCGCTTGCGAGAGGTAGCCGAGCCACTGGTCGGGATGCCCCTGCCCCATCTTCGAGCCCTGCTCGAGCACTGCCACCACGCCGCGATCACCTTTGCGCATGTCCCACCCACGCAGCTTCCCGCCATTCAGCAGGTAGGCGATGGCCGGGGTGAGCTTGCCGTCGACGTAGATCTCATAACCGGGGCCATACGCCAGCGCCCCGTGGACGATCTGCCAGGCGGCCTGATCGCCGACGCTCAGGTGCCGGTTCTGGCCGTTGAAGGCGATCACCTTGTCGATCCGGTCCCGCAGGTCGTTCTGGTCCGGAAGCTGCACCTCGGCAACCTGGGGCTGCGGACGGTTGCAACCGATGCTCGCACCAAGGGTTGCGGCGGCCAACAGAACCAGGGCGGTGCGAAACAGGAATCGCGAGCGACCAGCGGCGGGAGTCATCACGTGGAGAAGTGCCTTGTTAACGGAGAGGCCTGGGGTGGCGGCCAGCTTCCGTGAGCCGGCCGAGGGTGGAGGATTGTGTTTTAAGGTTTTCGGCTCGCGCGGGCAACGATTTGGATAAAAAACACAGACTGAGCAGTGTGGCGGGGATGTGCCGAAAATGCGGGCCAGCGTCCGTCCGGGGCGGTTGGTGTCGAACTAAGAACGCGGGTTTACGTACATAACAGGGAGCAAAGCACGCCCCTCGTTGGACGAATAGTCCAACAGGGTTCCGCTACATAAAGTTCTTGTGGCGATTGGTTTGGAGACTTAGCGGCCCTCAGCCGCGATATCGAAAGGAACGCAGCAAACGTGTTGGTTTGGGATCCGATGTATTTTCTGTTCCTTGCCCCGGCCCTGATATTGGCCCTATGGGCGCAGTTCCGCGTGAAGGCGACGTATGCCGCCGCCATGCAGGAGCCTGCGCCTTTGAGCGGCGCCGCCGCGGCTCGCCATATCCTGGACTCGGCCGGCTTGCGCGACGTTCCCGTGGAGCAAGTCCCCGGCCAGCTTTCGGATCACTATGACCCGCGCGACAAGGTGCTCCGCCTCAGTCCGGAGGTGTACCAGGGCCGGACGCTGGCGGCCGTGGGCATCGCTGCGCATGAAGCGGGGCACGCCCTGCAGGATGCGCACGCTTATGCGCCGATGACGATCCGCAACGCCGCGGTGCCGGTCGCCAATTTCGGCAGCGGCCTGGGCGTGGGCATGATCCTCGGGGGCTATTTCTTACAGCTATTTCCGCTCGTCTTGCTTGGCATCGGGCTGTTCTCTTGCGTGGTGTTCTTTCAGTTGGTGAACTTGCCAGTGGAGTTCAACGCCAGCAGCCGGGCCAAGGCGCAGCTCGTCTCGTTGGGAATCGTGCCGCAGCATGAGATGGCGGCCGTCAACAGCGTGCTCAACGCCGCGGCCTGGACCTACGTAGCCGCCACGCTGCAATCGGTACTGATCCTGCTGTACTACGTAATGCGCTTCACCGGCGGCAGCCGCGAGTGAGCCACACGCGAAATTGCCGTCCGTCTGGACTCGAAAATAGCCAACTGCAAGACTACTCCCCTGGGGACGCATCCCAGTGGGAGTTTTTCTCTTTATGCCGACACTGATTGCGCTGTTGTTTCTGCCGCTGGCGATCATCGTGGCGCAGCTCGCGCTGGGTGCGACCGGCGGGCTAGCCAATGGCATCTACAAGCTGGCGTTCATCATTCCGCCGGTGATCTACTGCCGCGTGCATGGCATCCGCATTGGTCGCGATATCTTCCGCTGGCAGAATTGGCGCAACGACCTGGGCCTGGCCATGCTGCTGGGACCGGTAGCGGCGGCGGTGTTCCTGGGGCTGTACGCCGTGCTCGGGCCGCTGGTGATCGACAAGCAGGCGATCGCCGCGAAGATCCACCAGCAGTTCAGCGTCTCGGCCGGCACCGTGCTGCTCATCGCGCCGTTCACGATCCTCATCAACTCGCTGGTCGAGGAGTTTTTCTATCGCGGGTTTGCCTTCGGGCTGATCGCCTCGCGGCGGCCGGTGCTAGGCACGCTGCTGCCGGCGGCCGTATTCACGGTGCAGCACCTGATGTTCGCCTACCATTGGGTCGGCCCGGGTATGATTGCGCTAGGCGTCGTGGCGCTATTCGTGTTCTCACTGATCGCGCAGGCCTTGTACGCCAAGGCCGACAGCATCGTGGCGCCGTGGATCGTACACATCTTTGGCGACCTGGCGATGATGGCGATCGCGCTGGAATTGGTGTCGCTCGGCGACGGTTGAGAGCGCAGATAGAAGCCGCTCTCAGGCAGAAAAAAGAAGAATGATGCCCTACGCCCGCAGCAACAGTTCGCCGCGGCCGACGGTCACTTCGTCGCCGTGATAGGTTTGGTAGCTCGCATCCAGCAGCGAGCGTGAGAACGGATAGCCGAGCTGTTCGAGTTCGCGCAGCACGAGCGTCATAATCAGCAGCTTGTCGCTCGCGCCCCGGCGGAATGTCGGCAAGATTCGCGGCGGCCGGTCGCCCAACAGGCCAATCGTCCCGCGGCGCATACCCGCGCCGGTCCGGAAGCCGGCTTCGCCAAAGACCAGGATCGTGCCGGCGATCATATTGATGCCGGCGAAGTCGCCGCAGCCACCCGCGGCGATCAGGCCGCGACGCATCGAGTGGCCGATCTCGTTGCCGACCGTGCCGTGAACCAGCAGCGTGCCACCGGTCATCCCGCGCCGGCTGCCGCGATAGGCTGCTCCGACAAGGTTGCCGGCCGAGCCGCGAATGTGGATCAGTCCGCCGCGCATCTCCCCGGCGGCCCAATCGCCGGCATCGCCGCTGGCGTAAATCGCGCCGCCTTGCATTTCGCTGCCCAAATGGCGGCCGGCAGGGCCTTCGATGCGAATCGTCCCCGCGCTCATCTTGGCGCCGATCCAGTGTACACCTGCCAGATCGCCCGTGAGCTCGATCTGCATGTCCGCCGCGTCTCCTTCGATGCGGAACAGCTCGCCGAGCGGCACCTGCCGATTGCCCACAAACGAGGTGAGCCGCTCGATCTCGGCCAGCTTCAACTCGCGCAGCGCGTCGGGCGCGAAGCCTTTCAGCTCCACGGGCACGGCGTGCGTTTGCAGGTAGGTTAGTCGAAGCGGCATTGGGTGCGGCGATTGGCGAGCGTTCCAGTATGGACCGGCGGTCGATTATAATCTGGGCTCGCTTCCAGCCCCACTCAAAAGTAAGCCACTCACCGCACCTGCTATGAATTCACGCGGCGGCATCATTCTCTGCGGCGGCCAAAGCACCCGAATGGGCGCGCCCAAGGCGTGGCTGCCGTTCGGCGAAGAACCGATGCTCGCGCGCGGGGTGCGGTTGGTGAGTGAGGTGTGTGCGCCGATCGTGGTCGTACGCTCGAATGCCGAGCAGGCGCTCCCCCCCCTGCCCTCTGGCGTGATCTTCACCGAGGATCGTCAACCGAATCGTGGTCCGCTGGAAGGTCTGGCGGCGGGATTGGCCGCCCTGCCAGTTGACGTGGAAGCCGCATTCGTCACCACCTGCGACGCGCCGCTGATCAGGCCTGCGTTTATCGAACGACTCTTCGAACTGCTGGGCGACCACTCGGCCGCCGTGCCCGTCACCGAGGGCTTCGTCCATCCGCTGTCGGCCGTGTATCGCACCAGTATTCTCGATCTGGTCGAGGAGCTGCTGGCGAGCGATCGGCAGCGGCCGTCGCTACTGATTGATTGTGTGGCGTCGAGACGCGTCGAACCTGCGGAATTGGTCGGCGTCGATCCGCAACTCGACTCCCTCAAGAATCTCAACCATCCGGCCGAGTATCTCGCCGCGCTCGCCCGCGCCGGGTTTCGCGCACCGGCCGATTTCGTGGACCAACTTGCGATCAGGAATGTTGAATGAACGATCATCTCCGCGCTATCCTGACCTCAGTCGTCCTGCTGCTGGTCGTAATTTTCGGCCGCGAAGGTGCCGCTCGCGAACAGCGGCCGCCCAACGTGCTGGTGATTTGCGCTGACGACCATGCCGCGTACGTCACCGGCTGCTACGACAACGGTCAGGTGCGCACGCCAAACATCGATCGGCTGGCCGCCGGAGGCATCCGCTTCGAGCACGCCTACTGCAATTCGCCAGTCTGCACTGCCTCGCGGCAATCGTTTCTGTGCGGCCGCTATCCGCGCTCGATCGGCGTAACGGAACTCAAGACGCCGCTGCCAGAGAGCGAAGTCACGATGGCCGAGACGCTCAAGCTGGCGGGCTTCGACACGGCGTCGATCGGCAAGATGCACTTCAATAGCGATCTGAAGCACGGCTTCGACCTGCGGCTCGACGCGCCGCAGTACCGCCAGTGGCTGCGCATGCAGCCGACGCTGCCAACGCCCGAGGGAGTGCTGGTGCAGCCGCCGTGGCGACCGTTCAAAGATCCTGCGCGGATCTGGCTGAACGCCGAGGCCCGGCCGATCGACGTGCCGGAGGCGCAGATGGATGGTACCTGGTACGCCGAGCGCGCCGCGGAGTACATCACGGCCGAACGGGCGAAGCCGTACTTCCTGATGGTCAGCTTCTACCAGCCGCATTCGCCGTACCAGTTTCCGCTCGAGTATCGGGGCAAGTACGATCCGGCGTCGTTTGACGTTCCGCCGGTGGGGCCGGAGGACGAGAACCAGATTCCGGCGCAGTTTCGCGACCTCACGGACAGCGAGAAGCAAGGGATCAATGCCGCCTACTACACCGCCACCGAGTTCATGGACTCCTGCGTCGGTCGGGTGCTCGACGCGCTCGATCGCTCGGGCCAGGCCGACAACACGATCGTGGTTTACCTAGGCGATCACGGCTACATGCTCGGCCAGCATGGCCGCTTCGAAAAGCATTGCAGCTACGAAGAGGCCGTGCGCGTGCCACTCGTGATTCGCTATCCAAATCGCATCGGCGCGGGGCGGATGACGCACGCCTATGTGGAGCTGGTCGACCTGGTGCCGACGATCTACAACCTTTGCGAGTACAACTCGACCGCGCCGCTGCAAGGCCAGAGCCTGATCGAGCTGTTGGATGGCAAGATCACGCAGCATCGCGAGCACGTGATCGTCGAGTACGCCCAGAACGACGAGGTGATGATTCGCGATCGACACTGGAAGCTCGTCTACGAGCGGAACGCGCGGCGACGGACGGACGGCTATGACATCGAGCGTCCGATCAAGTCGAACCTGGTCCGCCTGTTCGATCTGCACAGCGACCCGGCCGAGATGCACAATGTCGCCGCCGATCCGGCAAATGCCGAACGCGTGGTCACAATGCTACGACTGCTGGCGGATCATATGATCAAAACTGCCCGGACGCTGGAAGGCGTGCCGGTTGGATCCGATCCGCTGACGATTCTCGACTACTGTGTGCAGCCGCGGGATGCGCAGGCCCTCAATTGAGATGGTCAGGCGGGGTGATTTGCCGCTGAACAAGGAAGATTTACCGCAGAGGACGCGGAGGAAAAGATAGAGGGGGATGAGAGGAATGAACCACAGATGGACACAAATGAACACAGATGAAGCGAAAGGCAGTAGTTGGTAGTTGCCAATTATCCTCGCATTGATCCTCTCCTTGCCCAATGTGTTTATCTGAGTTTATCTGTGGTTCTGTTTTTCGTTTCTCTGCCTTTTCCTCTGCGGTTCATCTATAGTTTTCTCATTCGCTCGGCGTGCCGATCGCAATCAGATGCTTCTCGCCGCGGAAGATCAGCTGGCCGTGGCTCACCGCGGGCGAAGCGTAGCTGTACTCGCCGAGCTTGTTCTCGGCCACGATGTCCAGCTTTTCGCCGGGGCGGATCACGGTCGTGTTCCCTTCGTCGGACGTGAAGTACACGAGCCCTTCGACGACCACGGGTGAACTCGAGTAGTGCGTGCCGATCCGCTCCATCCACAGTCGCTCGCCGCTCTGCGCCTCAAAGCAACTCGCTACCCCGCCGTCGCTGACCACCAGGAAGTAATTGCCCACGGCCGCAGGCGACGGCACATAGCTGGCTCCCTTCCTGGTGCGCCAGGCAATGTGCGTGTGGGTCACGTTGCCCGTGCCGTCCGGGCGCACGGCCATCATGTGCAGCTCCGGAAAGCCGGCGGTCAGGAACAAGAGGTCGAGCTCCGGGTTGTAGACGATCGAGGCCACGAACTGATCGGTCGGGCCGTCGATGATCCAGTGCCTGTGGCCGCTCCGCGGATCGTAGCTGGCGACGCACTTTGAACCCGAGAGGATGAGCTGCGTGCGCCCGCCGATCTCGCGAATGATCGGCGTCACGTAGCTGCGGGTCTTGTTCTCGCGTTCGGTTTTCCAGCGCTGCTGGCCGGTCGCTTTGTCGAGCGCCACTAGGTAGGCGTCGCCGTCGTGATCGCCGTTGACGATCACCGTGTCTTCGAATAGCACGGGACAACTGCAATAGCCGTGTTTGCTGGAGAATCCTCCTGGCCGAACCATCCACTGCTGCTTGCCGCTGTAGTCGTACGCCGCGACGACCATCTCGGCCTGGTCGAGAAACGTGACGTACACGAACTTTCCGTCCGTGGCCGGCGTGCTCGAGGCAAAGCTGTTCAAAATGTGCTTGTCTTCGAGCGGAGCTTCGAGCACGACACGCTGCCAGAGCTCTTTGCCGTTCGTGCGGTCGTAGCAAACCAGCACTCGCTGCTTTGCTTCTTCCAGGCAGGTGGCAATGAAGATCCGGTCGTCCCACACCACCGGCGAAGCATGCCCTTTGCCGGGAACCTCGACTTTCCAGGCGATGTTCTCCTCTGGGCTCCACTTCGTCGCAATGCCGGTCTCCTGACTCGTGCCGTCTCCGCGCGGCCCGCGCCAGCCAGGCCAGTTTTCAGCATGAGCGAGAGAGCACGTCACGAGGGCGAGCAAGATTGCGGCTGCCAGACGACAAAGCGCGAGCATCGAATAATTCTCCCACTCAGAAAGCTTGGCCGGGGATGCGGTGGCGGGGATATCGCGGTGTTTCCCTCAGCATGCGGACATTGTATCAGCTGGAAATGGCCGCAGGCAGCGGTCCCAAGCAATCTGGTGGCTCGGCCTCTCTGGTCTTTGCCGCGGCTCACAAGGCGGGTAATCTTGTGACATCCATTCCCTACGTTTTCCACCATCCGTTTGGCTCCATGTTTGAACTCTCCTGGGCGAATAGCCCTGTATCGCCGGCCAATTTCACGTTGTCCGTCGTGGCGCTGGTGTTCGTCCTGCTGATCTTCAGCAGCCTGACTCCCGACGTGATCCTGATCGGCGCGGTCGTAATCCTGCTGCTGACCGGCGTGATCGACGCCAATCAAGCTCTCTCGGGCCTTTCGAACGAGGGCATGGTCACGATCGCCGTGCTGTTCGTCGTGGGTGCCGCCGTGCGCGAAACCGGTGCCGTCGACTTCATTGCCAGCCGCATGCTCGGCCGGCCGAAAACGGCCGAACGGGCGATCGCCCGGATGATGTTTCCCACGATGGTGCTCAGCGCCGTGATGAACAACACGCCGCTGGTGGCGATGATGATTCCGGCGGTCAACGACTGGGCTCGCACCGCGCGGATTTCGGTTTCGAAACTGATGATTCCGCTGAGCTACGCCGCGATTCTCGGCGGCACCTGCACCCTGATCGGCACCAGCACCAACCTGGTTGTCCGCGGCATGCTGCTCAAGGCCGAACCGGACGGCCCCGGCATTGGCATGTTCGACATCTCGTGGGTGGGCGTTCCGTCGGCCCTCGCCGGCGGGTTGTTCATCATCCTGACCAGTCGCTGGCTGTTGCCCGACCGACGCGCTGCGATCAGCATGACCGACGACGCCCGCGAATACACGGTCGAGATGCAAGTCCCGCAGGATAGCCCACTGGTGGGCAAGACGATCGAAGCGGCCGGACTGCGGCATCTGCCGGGCGTGTACCTGGCCGAGATCGATCGCGACGGCATGAGCATTCCGGCCGTGTCGCCGCAGGAAGTGCTGCGCGGCGGCGACCGCTTGCTGTTCGTCGGCATCATCGAATCGGTGGTCGACCTGCAGCGGATGCGGGGCCTGCTGCCAGCCGCCAACCAGGTCTCCAAGCTCTCCTCGCCGCGGCCGCAGCGGTGCCTGATCGAAGCCGTGGTGTCGAACAGTTGCCCCCTGATCGGTAAGACCATCCGCGACGGGCGGTTTCGCAACGTCTATAACGCCGTCGTGGTAGCCGTGGCCCGCAACGGCGAGCGGCTGCACATGAAAATCGGCGACATCGTGCTGCGTCCGGGCGATACGCTGCTGGTCGAGGCGCATCCTTCTTTCGCCGATCAGCAGCGCAACAGTCGCGACTTCTTCCTGGTCAGCCGGCTGGAAGGCACCAGTCCCCCGCGTCACGATCGGGCCTGGATCGCGATCGCGATTCTGGCCGGGATGGTCACGCTGGTGACGCTTGAATGGCTGCCGATGCTGCAAGCCGCACTGCTGGCGGCGGCGGCGCTGCTGATGACTCGCTGCGTGAACATCGACACCGCGCGGCGCAGCATCGACTGGGAAGTGCTGCTGGCGATCGCCGCTTCGCTGTCGTTGGGGCTGGCCATCGAGTCGACCGAAGCCGCCAAGCAGATCGCAGAGCGAACCGTAGCCCTGGCGGACGGCAACCCCTGGATCACGCTGGCGATCATCTACTTCGTGACGTTGATCGTGACCGAACTGGTGACGAACAACGCCGCGGCCGCGCTGATGTTTCCGTTCGCCCTGACCACGGCCGGCCAGCTTGGCGTCAGCTACATGCCGTTCATGATCGCGATCATGATGGCCGCCAGCGCCGGCTTTGCCACCCCGATCGGCTACCAGACGAACCTGATGGTTTATGGCCCCGGCGGCTACAAGTTCAGCGACTACCTGCGGATCGGCGTCCCGCTCGACATCCTGATCGGCATCATCACGATCCTGCTGGCGCCGTTGGCGTTTCCGTTTCGGTAACGACTGCGGGCCCTTCAACGTCATTCGCGACTGATGTTGTTCGCTTGCCGCTGCCGATATAGTATACACATGTGTACTATATGCCAACGGAGGGCACTTACATGGACGTCGAACGGTTCTTGGATCGGATTCGCACGCAGGACTTCTACGCGGGGCAGATCGAACACGTCGAAGCGCTCGCCGAGCGGCCGGGCAAGTTCGCCTCGCCGGCCAGTCCCCTGCCCCCGGCGCTCGCCGAGCTCTTGGCCTTCCGCGGCATCGATCAGCTTTACGCCCACCAGGTCGAGGTGCTCGAGCGGGCTCGCGCCGGGCGCGACGTCGTCGTGGTCACCGGCACGGCCAGCGGCAAAACGCTTTGCTACAACCTGCCGATTCTCGAAACCGTGCTCGCCGAGCCCGACGCCCGGGCGCTGTACCTGTTTCCGACCAAGGCCCTGGCCCAGGACCAACACAAGGGGCTGCTGGAGCTCTTCGCCGGCAGCCCCGAGGTGATCGATCGGGTCCGCGCCGGCGTGTTCGACGGCGATACGCCCGTGGCCCAGCGCAGGCGCATCCAGGCCGAGTCGCAGCTCGTGCTGTCGAATCCCGACATGCTGCATGCTTCAATTCTGCCATACCATCCGAAGTGGGCTCGGTTCTTTGCGAGTCTCCGGTACGTCGTGATCGACGAGGTGCACACCTATCGCGGCATCCTGGGCGCGAACGTAGCAGGAGTGCTGCGGCGGCTCGAGCGAGTGTGCCAGCACTACGGCTCGCGGCCCGTGTTTCTGGCGGCGAGCGCGACGATTGCCAATCCCGGCGAGCTGGCCGGCAAGCTGCTGGGTCGCGAACTGGACGTCGTCGATGGCGATGGCGCTCCGCGCGGCCGCAAGTACTTCGTGCTGTGGAACCCCAGCCCGCTGGGCGAAGACCGGCTGGCGCGGCGCAGCGCCACGGACGATGCCGTACTGCTGATGACCGAGGCGATGCTCGACGGCGCGCAGGCGCTCACCTTCACGCGCACCCGACAAGCCGCTGAGCTCGTGCATCGCTACGTGCAGGAGGGGCTCGCGGCGAACCACTCGAAACTGGCCGGGCAGATTCGCGCCTATCGCGGCGGATACCTGCCAATCGAGCGGCGCGAAATCGAATCGCAACTGTTTAATGGCAACCTGCGCGGCGTCGCGGCGACCAACGCGCTGGAGCTGGGCGTCGACATCGGCTCGCTCGACGTGGCGCTGCTCGCCGGCTATCCCGGCACGATCGCCAGCACCTGGCAGCAAGCCGGTCGCAGCGGCCGCCGGCACGACGAGAGCGTGGCGATCCTGCTGGCCGGCAACGACCCGGTCGATCAGTACCTCACGCGTCATCCCGAGTATTTCTTCGCCCAGTCGCCGGAACATGCGGTGGTCGATCCGGAGAATCCCTACGTGCTGGCGAACCACCTGCAGGCCGCGGCCTTCGAGTTGCCGCTGTCCGAGGCGGACGTCGAACTGTTTGGCCCCTTGGCGATGCCGATCGCCGGCGTGCTCAGCGACTCGGGCGCACTGACGGCGGTCGGCGGGGAGTACTTCTACAGCGGCGGCAGTCAGAATCCGGCCCAGCGGATGAGCCTGCGGCACATGAGCGACAACACGTTTTCGATCGTGCTCAAGCGCGACTTTGCTCGCCCGGGAAAAGGTGCTCGCCCCGGCAAGGGACCCCAGCGCGATCACGAGGTGATTGCCAACGTCGATGCGATCAGCGCGCCGGAGCTGATCTATCCCGAGGCGGTTTATCTGCACAACGGCGAAAGCTACTTCGTGCGCGAGCTGGACCTTGACGGCAAGGTCGCTTACGTCGAGCGGCGCGAAACGGACTACTACACGCAGGCCGTGCTGGAGTCGAGCGTGCGGATCAAGCAGCAGCGCCGCCAGCGCGAAGGTGCACCGCAATCGCTGCTGGCGTTCGGCGAGGTGGACGTGAGCTGGCAAACCGTGGCCTTCAAGAAGATCAAGTTCGGCACGCGCGAAAACATCGGACTGGGGCCGGTCGATATCCCGGCGCAAACGCTGCCGACCACGGCGCTCTGGCTCGCGCCGGACGACGCCCTGCGCGCGGAGATGAAAGCCTCCGGCCATCGGACGAGCGAAGGGATGACCGGCCTCAGGAACCTGGCCATGGTCGCGCTGCCGATGGTGGCGATGTGCGATAGCCGCGACCTGGGCGGGCTGGTCGACAGCAAAAACCTGGGCCGCTCGACGATGATCCTTTACGATCGCTATCCCGGCGGGCTCGGCTACTGCGAGAAAGGTTTCGCCCGGCTCGAAGACGTGCTGGCGATCTGCCGGCAGATGGTGGCCGAATGTCCCTGCGACGAGGGCTGCCCCAGTTGCGTCGGCCTGCCGAACCTGCGGCCCGCGATTCACAGCGATCCCGACCTCTCGCGCGGATATCCCATGCCCGACAAGTCGGCGACGATCGCACTCTTGGAAATGCTTTGCCCGATGCGCGTACCGGTTTGAGAGGGAGTGCTCGGGGTGAGCGCAAAGATCCCCGGCCGATCCGAGCTGGGCCTGTTGGCGACAGGCCGCGGCACGGTCATAATGGGCCCCGTTCGCCGTGCGTTTACTGGAAGCCTGAACCGTCCGGGAGCCCTCCGCCATGATTCTTCGCCGCTGCGTCCTGCTTGCCGCCGCTGGTTATCTGACGTTCGCCGCCTGCACCGTTGTCCGCGCCCAAGACGACGGCGCAGCGAAGCCCGATCGGCTGTTCGAAATGCGGACCTACGTGGCTAACGACGGCAAGTTTGAGGACCTGCACAAGCGGTTCCGCGAGCACACGAACAAGCTGTTTGTGAAGCACGGCATGGACCTGGTCGGCTACTGGGTGCCGGCCGACGGGCCTGATTCTGAAAACACGCTGGTCTACATCCTGGCATATCCGGACATGGAGTCGCGGGAGAAGTCGTGGAAGGCATTCATGGCCGATCCGGACTGGCAGGCCGTTTACAAGAAGTCGCATGAGAACGGCCCGCTGGTGAAGAAGGTCGAAACGAAGTACCTGAAGCCGACGGACTATTCGCCGATCAAGTAGCAACACCGACCCGGCGAGAGCCCTTTTGCGCCGTGTTGCGCTGCGTGCCTACTCATTACCACGAGGCCCCGATGACCGATCGTGAACGTTGGACCGTGTATCCGCTGTTGTTCCTGGCGCTGGGAATCTCGCTCAAGGACAAGCTTGCGCGGTCCGTCGAGACCGATCGCATTGAGTGCAAGACGCTGGTCTGCGAGGGGCTCGAAGTCGCCGGCCCGGAACCTGGCAAACGCGTGACGATTACCCAAGGCAACATCGTGGCGAAAGGGGGCATTCTGACCGAAGGACTCGAAGTCTCGGGACCCAAACCTGGGCAGCGAGTCACGATCGCCCAGGGCAATATCGCCTGTCGCTCGCTCGTTGCGACCGATGAGTCCGGCAAGCTGCAACTGGCCGTGGTCTCGTCGAATCAGGACGGCGGAATCCTCCGCACCTTCGGCACGCACACCGGAACGCACGCCGTGCTGGGCAACTTCAACCAGTACGCGGGCCTACTGTTCGTCGACGCTCGCGGCGCGGCGCACGCCGGCCCGATGTACGGTTCACCCGTGCCGGTGCAGAAGCCTGAAGCGCGCAGCGGCGAACCCGAAGGCGGCACTGCGCAGCCTGCCGAACAGCCCAGCGGTAGCGAGAAACCGCATGAGGCGGAAACGTCGGCAGCGCAGCCTGAAGGATCGGAACCGGCGGATGAGCCCAAGGCAGCGAACGATCCCGCCGCGCAACCCTAGCCTGTCAACTCGAAGTAGATCGCGCCCTGGCGCTACTTCTTGTTCGCAAAGCGGAAGCGAATGTGTTCGACCAGCACGCGGCGATACTCCTCGGCGTCGACGTCGCGCTCGCTGCATACCAAAAACAGCGTGCCGTCGTCACGGAAGTTGTCGTCCCAGGCCATCAGCTTGTCGTCGTTCCAGGTCGGATCGTACTCGGCCAGCTTCTCGTCCGACATCCGCGTAAAGTGCGCGCGAAGATTGATGTCCGTCTCGTCCATGGCCATTCCGAGCGGCATGCGTTCGTAGTCGATGTCCTGGGCTTTTAAATTGCTCATGGCGGTTGGTTTCCTGGCACGAATAGAGAATGATCAGCCGAAGCGATTGGAATCGCACGCCCCCCTGGCCGCCATTCATTGTACCCGGCGGCGCGGCGGGGCAATACTCGCCCGGCAAGAACCTGACGTCCGTTTTGCGGCGTTCGCCGTTGCGCCAACAGGTTTCTCACAACCCGACGCGTAAGTGCGTAAGCGAGGCAAACTCCGATGCCGGCCTCGCTGACAGGTTGGGTTGCGACGTTCGACGCGGAGTCCCAAGACTCTACCGTCGGGTCCGGGGCGTGCCTAGGGCCCGAAAATCACCTGGCCTTCGAGCCCCTGCACCACGTTCAGCGGGATGCCATCGCTCCGCAGATCGTTCAAATTGCGGTACGGCCGACCGGCAAAGATCCGGGCCGCCATCGACGAGGTGATGCCCGGCAGGTTCTGGATCTCGCTGAACGAAGCCGAGTTGATGTCCAGCTTGCGGGGCACAAAGGGCGCCACCAGCGGCCGGCGCTGCTCCACTGCGGTCGGCGCCGGCTCGGGAAGCTGGACCGAGGGCCGAGTCGAGCGATACAGCGGCCACAGCCGAACTAGCAGTTCCGGCGGCTTTTGAATCTGGCCGAGGCAGACCGACGCGAACACCGTGGCGAGCAGCATCGCGCAGGTGACTCTGAAAATAATCCGCGAGAGCGCGTTCATGACACGAAATCCTCGGCGTGTCGGTTGATCGAGCGGAGGGACAAACGCACCAGTTCTCCTGGCCGTCAATTGTACAACATACTTGTCCGGGTTTGCCGCAAGCCTCCTCTCAGGCCGTAAAAGCTGGACAACCCGCGCCGCCCGGGGCGAGAATGCCGCGGGACCCTATCGACCGCAACCGTGGAGCACACAACTATGGAACGACGCGAATTTCTGGGCGGCACGCTTTCGGCCACGCTGCTCTCGGCGGATCCAAAAAGTAAACCGCCCGCAACGCCTTCGCCCGGGGGCGCACTCAACGCCGAGACGACTGCCGGCGGACCGGCGCCTGAGATCGAACGCGCACAAAGCGGCCGTCCACATGCCGGCAAAGTCCTGGCCACCATCGCGCCGCACTCGGACGATCACTCGATCCTCTGCGGCGGCACCGTGGCCAAGCTGATCAGTGAGGGCTACACCGGCTACCTGATCCGGACCAGCAACGATGAGATGGATTCGTACGACCTCTCGGTCGGTGCGACGATTGCCGCCAACGAAAGCGACAATGAGCGGATGGCAAAGGTGCTGGGGATCAAGCAGGTGTTCGACCTGAACTATCGCAACCACGCCATGGACGACGTCTCGCGCGTGGAGATGCGGGCGCGGCTGATCTTTTTGATTCGGCTGCTCAAGATCGACACCATTTTCAGCTACGACCCATGGGGGCACTACGAGGAGAACCCCGACCACTACATCACGGCCTCGTGCGTCGAAGCGGCCTGCTGGATGGCGGCCGGGCACAACGACTTTCCCGAGCACATGGCGGCTGGCCTCAAGCCGCACGCAGTGAGTGAGAAGTACTACTACGCGCGCGGGCCACAGCTGGTGAACCGCGTGGTGGACATCACGGCGCAGATGGACCAGAAAATGGATGCGATCTGTGCGAACCGAACGATGCTAGGGAACATGGTCCGGGAATTCCGCGACGAACTGGCTGCGCGAAAGCTCAAGCTGCCGGAACTGGAGGGAGATCAGGATGCTGCGATCCGGGCGTATGCGAACCTGCGATTCAAGCCGCGTTTCGCCAGCGTCGGCGAGCCGTATGGGCTCAAGTACGCAGAGCAGTATCATTACATCGGGCCGAGCAGGGCGCTCGACGCGTACATCAAGGAGCACGCGGTACCGATCCGGTGAGGTGGCTTTTTCCAGAATTTCGCGCGCGAGCGCTCTCCGGCGGCGAGTGTCACCAAACTGACGGCGCTTGTGGATACACAACATTTTCCTAGGGTCCACAACGTCCAGTCGCCAACTGGTAAGCACATCGTATGCAGCTTTCCCGGCTTGCCGGCAAAGTGCAGGTCGCGAATCGCGTTTCGTTCTCGCTAGGGAGTTCATCGAACGTACGCTAAACGATCTGCTGGCCTAATTTCAAGCGCGCAAGCGTTTAATTCGCTGCGGAGGTCGCAGAGGCATGCAGCGCAGGCCACAAGCACAGCCAGCGGAAAGCGTGAATCGCTGGGAGCTGGTGAAGGTTGCGGTGAGCGAGGTTGTGGACGCGTGCGCGCAAGGAAGTGACGAAAAAAAATTCGGAAGTGAGTTAGCGTCGCCGTGGTGGCGGGAAGATGGCGGTTCTCGCCCTCGACGTCAACTGCTTCCGTCCCACTGGTTCTGCGGTCGAGTGTCACTCCGCCTGCAGCCGGCGGATCATGGCTTTGAGCTCTTGCATCTCTTCCTGCATGCGGAGGAACTGCGTGGCGTCGGTCCCTTCGATCCGATCGATCACCCGCGGATCGGCTTCTTCGCGCCAGCCGCCGAGGGTGAGGAGCCAGGGAACGGCACTCTCCGGGGCCCTACCGCCCAATGCGAACTCCGAGGCAGTTGTCCAGTTTTTGCGGGCCGCCTCTTGCGCCTCTTCTAGAGTTAAGCCGGCTACTTGCACTTTTTGTTTGCTGCCGAGGTTCCCGTCACCGTCGACGGCGTAAGTGAACATATTTTCCTCCACTTCACCCAAGAGAAGCTTATCGCCAGGTTTAATCTTGTAGTCAGCCGCCGGTTGGCTGCCTTTGTCAAAAACCGCTCGCCCGCGACGCAGAACGCGTGTAGTGGGCAGGGCTGTTCTGGTCGAGAAGCTCTCGGACAGGTGCTTGCGCAATGCTTCGCCCGCCTCGATTTCCGTTAATCCGCCAAGTGTGGCGCGACCGCCGGCATGGGGCAAAGCCACGCGCCCGTCCGGTTCGATCAGGTACGTGCCGCTGAGATTCGGAGTTTCACCGTTCAATTCGACGGGTTGCCCTTCATGGCTCGCAATGCGAATGCGTGGTTTCAGTGGAGCGATAATTTCAATCGTGTCCAGCGACTGCAGGACGACGGGCTCGGGGCGCATCGAGCCGACGACACCTGCGTTCGAGTTCGGTCGGCCGCTGTCACTGGGAGCAATCGCGGTCGCCGCAACGTTTTCGGCCACGACGCCGTTGTTGTGACCTTCGATCCGATCGATCACCCGCGGATCGGCCTCTTCGCGCCAACCGCCGAGGGTGACGATCCAGGGAGTTGTGTACTCGGCGACATCCGGCGGATTTCCAAACTTAAAGGTGATTTTGCGTAGCGCGGCTTGGGCTTCTTCCAGCGAAAGACCGGCGAGATTTGCCTTTTCGGTCCCAGCTATGTGCGTAGCTGAGACATTCCCGTCAGCGTCAACCACGGTGGGCCAAAGCTGCGAGATCATCGTGCCCTTTAGCACCGTATCGCCTGGCTTGATTCGATAGTCGGCCGCAGGCTCTTTTCCTTTGGCGAATACCGCACGTCCGCGGCGATAAACAGTTACCGACGGCAGCGCGATCCGCGGAAACAAATGAACGGACAGATGCTCGCGTAGTTGCTTTCCGGCTTCTTCTGTTGTCAGCCCTGCCAACTTTACGCGACCTCCCGCTTCCGGCAGGGCAACGCGGCCGTCCGGCTCAATCACGTAGGTACCGCTGAACGACAAGTTCGAGCCAGTAAGGACTTCTCCGACTCTGCCATGGGAGTCGGACAAGAACGATCGTGTTCGACCCAGCGGCAGGATGATCTCGATTGTGTCCAGTGGTTGCAGGAGGACAGGCTCGGCTGCGGGGGCGGGCATGTCTTGAGTGGACGCTACTGCGGCCGCCGCGCCTTCGGCCACGACGCCATCGTCGTGACCTCCATAGGTGACAACGACTCGCGGGTCCTTGAGCACTTGCTTGAGTTTGTCGGTGATCGTCTGGCCGGCTTCGATGAGCGTCAGACCGGCGACGTTCACGCGACTGGCCGGGCCATAAATCGCGCCCAGGACCAGATTACCGTCGGGTTCGACTGTGCGCGGCGGGGGCGGCAAAGTATCGAAGCCGCCCGCGAGGTCAATGCCGAGGATGTCGCCGGGTCGGATGCGGCCGGAGAAAGGCTGGGATCTGTTGCGATTGGGATCGTCTCTGGATGCTCGTTCCTTCGTCGCAGACTCGGTGGCCAGCGTCTCCTGCTTTTCGTAGGGGTTTGTCGGTGGCGTCTGCCCAGCAAGCTGGCTCGCGAGTTGGCTCCAGCGATTGTCGAGCTTTTGCTCGAGCTCGGCGAGTTGCTGATCGATCGGAGTAATCTGCTTGTGGATTCTGTCGCGTTCTTTGGTCAGGATCTGCATCGCAGCCTGCTGCTTAAGGTAGTCGCGAGACAAACGCAGCCCCGCAATTTCGTCTCGGAGTTTGGCGACCTCCGTTTCAAACTGCCGCCGCTTCTTTTCAACATCCTCCGAACGAGCGGCAGGCGACGCTTCCGTGGCCGCCGGTTTTTCTGCTGGCGCCGGCTCGGCCGCTTCTGGCTCGGCACGCAGCGTTGCCACGCCGGCGATGAGTGCGATGCCGAGCATCACAGCCGCCACGTTCCAGCGGCGCGGAATCGTGCGCTCCAGCGGACGCGACTGATCGACGAGCATGACGACTCTCCGGTACAGTTCGCTGCGGCGCGGGGCGATACCCAGGCCCGGCGAGAGCGGCGTGGGACACAGCATCCGCGAAAGCGTGGTCAGCAGTTCGGCGTAATCCTCGGGAGTAGACGCTCCCGCAGCCGCTGCGTCGGCCAGGTAGTCCTGCGAGATCCGCAGCTCGCGGCGGAGCAGCCAGACCAGCGGCTGGTGAAAATGCACGAGGCGCACGAGACTCGCGAGCATCCAGGTGCGGATGTCACTGCGGGCGACGTGCGACCACTCGTGCGAGAGTGCGAGGCGAAGCTGATCCGGCGTAAGCTGCTTCACGACCCGCTCGGGAAGGATGATCGTCGGTCGCAGCCAGCCGAACGCGCAGGGCTGAGCGGCCCGGGGCGAGACAAGCAGTCGGACGTGGTTAGCAGTGAGTTGGCCCGTGTGAGTGGCGGCGATCTCTGCAAGCAGCCCGCGAACGTGCGGTTCCGCGGGTGCGGAGGTGCGAAGCAATCGCCACATCGCGACGCGGCCGACGAGCCACCACAGCGCGAGTAGCGCGACGCCGAGCAAGTAGGCGGAGAGAATCAGCCGACGATAGTCGGGGAGTGAGGGAGTTGCGGCCGTCGAGCGTTCGCGCGGCGTTGACGCGGCCGGTCGCAGGGCGCGAGGCGGTGCGGGTGTGATCGTTGTCGGTGCAATCGGCGACGGCGCGATTGGCTCCGCGGCGATCGGTTGGGTCGGGCGAGCGTCGGCGTGGGGACTGTTCGCACGGGGCGTCGCGTCGTCCGGCATTGATGCCGGCTCGGGCGGGGCCGCATCGACGAGCGGGGTCGAGAAAGACCCCAGCGAAGCCGGGGGCTGAACGCGCTGCGGGACGGATACCGGGGTAGCCCCCGGCTTTGCCGGGGGGTTCTTCGCTTCCATCGCGATCGGCGTTCGCTCAGCAACCGCCGGCCACAACGTCGCGCGCGGGTAGCCCGGCAATAACGCGAGCGCCGGCAGCGCAAGCAGGCCGACAAGCGTGAGCTGGATCACGCGGATCTTGCGCGCGGGCTGGCGAATCGCCAGCACGGCGAGCGACGCCGCGGCTGTGAGCGCGAGGCCAGTAAGGGTCACGTTCAGCCACAAATCGAACGCAGGGACGAACCACGACATGGCTATTTCCCCTTTCGCGATGGCTCTTTTCGCTTGCGGGCAGCGGAGATAATCTGCTCCAACTTTTTGAGCTCGGCATCGCTAACGTTGCGCGAGCTGAGCAGGCTGACAACGAGCTGATCGAGAGAACCATCGAACATCTTGTCGACCAGCCGCGACGTCTCATTCTCACGTGTGCGGCGCGGCGAGTAAACGAACGTGCGTCCCTCGCGCTGGTGCTCGACCAGCCCCTTGTCGTCCATGATCCGCAGCAGCGTCTGAACCGTGTTGAAGGCCAGTTCGCCATCCGGCGCCATCTGCTCGTGGACCTGGCGCACGGTCGAGGGGCCGGCGTCCCACAGGATTTTGAGAATTTCGAGCTCGCGGCCCGAGGGATTGCGATCGGTCAAGGCGACGCCCTCCGTGAAACCTGATCGGACTGGAGAAAACCTAATAACTTAGGTTATTGTGCCGCCCGCGGAATCGATTGTCAAGATCGAGCACCGAAAAAATTAGGTCTCAGCCCCCGGCCGGGGGCTCTGCTGCGTCTTGTGTGCGGCGAAAGACAACGTGCTGAAATGAAGAGGAGAACCCCCCGGCAAAGCCGGGGCTGCCAGGCAATCACTGCAGCACGCAGCGCAGGCCCACCGCGTCGTCTTTCAAGGTGCGGTCGGCGGCGCGGCGAAAGCTGCTGGTGAGCTGCTCGGCGGGGTCTTTCCAACTCCCGCCGCGAAGAACGCGCTGCGAGGCGTCGCCGCCCGCAGTCCAGGCAGTTCCGTCCGCCGGCGCGCCGGTGTAGTCCTCGTGCCAGGTGTCGGCGCACCACTCCCAGAGATAGCCGTGCACATCGTAGAGCTGCCAGGCGTTGGGCTTCAGCACGCCGACGGCCGGATCATTGCCAGCCGCGTTCCGCGTGCTCCAGGCATGGGCATCGAGCTGGGCCACGTCGTCGCCAAACGAGTACACAGTCGTGGAGCCAGCCCGGGCGGCGTACTCCCACTCGGCTTCCGTGGGCAGGCGGACCTTCTGGTCGAGATTGATCTTCTGTAGTGCCCGCAGAAGCATTGTGATCCGCTTGCAGAACTCATTGGCTTCGTCCCAGGTGAGCATCTCGACGCTGTTGCGGGGACCTTTCCAGCGGCTGGGATTCGTGCCCATCACGGCCTGCCACAGATTCTGCGGCACCTCGTAGCGCGAGATACAAAAGGGCTTGAGCGCGACGCGATGCGCGGGGCGTTCGCTCGCCGGGCCATCGTCGCGACCCATGTTGAAGTCGCGAGGAAAGCCATTCTCGCCAGGCGTCACGGCGATGAGTTCTTCGAAAAAAGTCGTTACCAAGCGGCGCTGCTCGTCGCTGATGTCGATCGCGAGTGCGGGCTCGGCTGCGAGAGAGAGCACTGCCGCGAGGAAGAAGAACGAAGTGGCCGTTAAGCGAAGGATCACGGAGAGCTCGTTGTCAGAGTGTGTGCGAATGGATCACGCGTGAACGAGTGGCATGCACCGTCTCAGATCGCGCGGTGCTTGAGCCCTGTTGTGCCAGGGCACCCCGACAACGAGTTGTCGCGGCCACCCAGCAGCGATCGGAACGCTACTTCTTGCCGTTGCCGGGCGTGTCGCCGCCACTGGTGCCGGTGGTCAGATTGCCCGAGCGGAACGCGGCAGCCATCGCGCGGGGCACCTCGGCTTCAGCCATGATCACGCGGGCGCGGTTCTCGGCGACGCGGGCTTTCATCTCCTGTTCCGAGGCAATCGCGATCGCGCGGCGCTCTTCGGCTTTCGCCCGGGCCACGCGCGTGTCGGCCTCGGCCTGATCGGCCTGCAGGCGGGCGCCGATGTTTTCGCCCACGTCAATGTCGGCGATGTCGATCGAGACGATCTCGAACGCGGTGTGCGCGTCGAGGCCGCGATCAAGCACGGCCTTCGAGATGCGATGCGGGTTTTCCATCACTTCGAAGTGACTGGCGGCCGACCCAATCGAAGTAATGATCCCTTCGCCGACGCGGGCGATGATTGTTTCTTCGGTCGCTCCACCGATGAGCTGGGCCAGGTTCGTGCGCACCGTGACGCGGGCGCGAATCCGCAACTCGACGCCGTTCTTCGCCACGGCGCTCAGGTGCGACCGCTTGGACTTGGAAGGATCGGGGCAGTCGATCACCTTGGGATAGACGCTCGTGCGCACCGCTTCGAGCACGTCGCGCCCGGCCAGGTCGATGGCCGCGGCGCGGTCGAAGTCGAGATCGATGTCGGCCCGATGCGCGGCGATGATTGCCATGATCACGTTCGGCACGTTGCCGCCGGCCAGGTAATGGGCCTCGAGCCGGCGGGTGGTGATGCCCGTGGTCGGATCGTTGCCGACGCCGGCCTGCAAGGCCATGATCCGGGCCTTCACGATCACGCTGGAGTTCACCTGTCGCAGGCTCATCCCGATCAGGCTGGTGAAGCCCACCCGGGCATTCGACATGTAGGCCTGGAACCAAACGCTGCCATAGGCGGCGATCGTGATCAGGAAGAAAAAGAAGAACACCGCGATCGCGAGCAGGCCGATGTACATCAGCCAGCGACTGATATCGATGTCGGGGCCGGCCTGGGCGAGCAGGAGCGTGGAGAGCAAGCTCATGACCTAATTCCTTCCAGTGCAGAACGAGTGGCCGCCAAGGCGGCGTGTGTCATCAGGATAGCGGACGTGCGGGGTGGTGGCCAGCAAGCCCGTCTTCGGTAGGTGGTCTCTGTCCGGCCGCTAGGCGTCCGAGGTCACAGACCCCGGCTACAGCCATTGGTGGCGGATGTTGTCTCAATCCAGCCGCCGCCCAGCACGCGGTCTCCGTCATAGCAAACCACGGCCTGACCCGGAGCGACGCCGTATTGCGGGGCGTCGAATGTGACGCGAAGCCGATCGCCGGCCAGCCGCTCAACCACGCCATCTGCCGGGCGGGCGTTGTAGCGTATCTTCGCCAGGCAGCGAGTCGGTTCATTCAGCGGAATGTCAACGAGCCAGTTTGTGCGATCAGCCGTGAGCTCGTTACGGGCAAGATCGTCCTTCGTGCCGAGGACGACGCGGTTGGTTTCGGGTTCCAGGCGGACGACGAAGTATGGATCGCCCAGCGCGATGCCCAGCCCGCGGCGCTGGCCGATGGTGAATCGCTCGAGGCCGTTGTGCGTGCCGACGACCTGGCCGCTGGTGGTGACGACTTCGCCGGAGAGATCCACCCCGGGCCGGCGGCGGCGAATGAACTCGGCATGGTCGCCGCTGGTGACGAAGCAGATTTCCTGGCTGTCCTTCTTTTCGGCCACGGCCAGGCCGATCTCGCCCGCGCGGCGGCGGATCTCGGGCTTTTCGAACGAGCCGACCGGCAGCAGCATTCGCGGGAGCAGTTCTCGCTCGATGCCGAACAGGACGTACGACTGGTCCTTGCTGGTGTCGATGCCACGGAGTAGCGCGGGCTGGCCGTCGGCGTCCGTTTCGAGCCGGGCGTAGTGCCCCGTGGCGACGAACTCGGCGCCGATGCTGTCGGCATAGTCGAACAGCCGGCCGAACTTGATCCAGTTGTTGCACATCACGCAGGGGTTCGGCGTGCGGGCGGCCGTGTACTCGTCGACGAAGTAGTCGATGATCCGGTTGAAGTCCTGCTGGAAGTCGATCGCATAGAACGGGATGTCGAGGCGATCGGCCACGCGGCGGGCGTCCAGGGCGTCGCTGGCGGTGCAACAGCCCTGCTTGTGATCGGTGCGATGGCTAACGATTGCCAGCGCGCCGCCGAGTTGCGGTCCGCCAGCGGCTTGCGCCAGGCCGGTGCTGCACGCGGTGGCTGGCGGCTCGCCATGGCGCATGAAGACGCCGATGACGTCGTGCCCTGCATCTTTGAGCAGATGAGCCGCGACGCTGCTGTCGACGCCTCCGGACATGGCCAGAACGACGCGTGCCATGTTCGCCTGGTTTCCTAAGCTGCCACGTGGAATGATCTTATCGCTGCAGCATCAAGTCTAACGGTGGCCGGGGTTTCGGGCAATGAACGGGGTTAGGGCTACGCCTTTGTAAGCAATTGGCAAATGTGGGTTCCCCTAACAAAACGCTAACAATCGGCCCGTATCATGAGGGTCGAAACCAGAAGCAGATAAAAGACCAATGACGATGCGGCGCTCGGACGTGTTGGGGGCCGCAGGGAAGCAGTAGCCATCAGGAATCGAAACCACAGCGCCAGACGGCGCCTCGTTCGCTCGGCAGCGAGCGTTCTGACCGACCGAGTCTCTTCGGCGCACGGTCATGCCGATTCGTTTCAAACCTTGGACAGCGTGCGCGCCCAACCCATGAAGCCGATCACCGCCACGAGCGTGACAGCCTTGTCCGTGGTCTGTGCCGCTGTGCTGATGTTCGTGGCCGGGTGCGCGCCAAGCGCCGGTGGGCACGATGGCACGATTCGGATCACGGGCTCAGACACGATGGTCAACCTGGCCCAGGCCTGGGCCGAGGCCTATCAGGATGAGAAGCCGGACGTCTCCTGCCAGGTGCGGGGCGGCGGTTCGGGCGTGGGCATTGCCGCTTTGATCGGCGGCAAGGTCGACATTGCTCCGGCGAGCCGGGCGATGAGCGAAGCGGAAATGAAGCAGGCCGAGGAGAAGACCGGCAAGCGGCCTATGGAGATTATTGTCGGCTCCGACGCGCTGGCGATCTACGTTCACAAAGACTGTCCGCTGGATGCGATCTCGATCGAAGAGCTGGACCAGGTCTACGGCGAAGGGGGCAAGATCGAAAAATGGCAGCAGTTGGGTGTGGACGACCCTGCCTGCCCCAGCGGCGAAATCATTCGCGTCAGCCGGCAGAATAACTCGGGCACCTACGTGTACTTTCGCGACGCGGTGCTCGGTAAGGACGGGCAATACAAGCAAGGCACCACGGCGCTCAGTGGTTCATCGGACGTGGTCGACCTGGTGGGTAACACGCCCTGCGCGATGGGCTACAGCGGCATGGGTTACTTCGACGCCGCCAAGGTGAAGATGCTCAAGGTCGGGAAGAAAAAAGGCGACGAAGCGGTTTCGCCGACGCTCGCCACGGCGCTCGACGGCAGCTATCCGATCGCCCGGCCGCTCTATATTTACACCCTGGGCGAGCCGACCGGCGCGGTGGCCGAGTTCATCGATTGGATTCTCAGCCGGCAAGGACAACAGATCGTCAAGGACGTAGGCTACGTGCCGAGAGAGATTTCGCAGAACGATTCGAAAGCTGGCGAGTCGAAAACCGGCGAGCCGACGCCCGCGGAAAAGCCCGCGCCCGAAGACCAGCCGAAGGCCTAGTACACGCAGATGGCGACCATCACCGGCAACTTGAACGAGCGACCAACCCCAGCTCGCCGCGGCACTTCGAGCTTGCAGCGGCTGGGAGAGTTGGCGATCGAATCGCTGATTCGCCTGTGCGGCTACAGCGCGATCCTGTTCGTGTTCGGCATCTTTTTCTTCGTGTTTCGCGAAGGGGCGCCGATGCTGTTCGGCGGGCTCGACCTGCTGAAGTTCTTCACGTCGACGGACTGGAACCCGGTTTCGAAGACGCCGAGCTACGGCATCCTGGGCCTGCTGGCAGGCACGGCTTCGGTCACCGTGCTGTCGATGGCGCTGGCCGTTCCGCTGGGACTTGGCGCGGCGGTGTTCGTTTCCGAGTTCTGCTCGCCCAAGATCAAGGAAGCGCTCAAGATTGCCATCGAGATGCTGGCCGCGATCCCGTCGATCGTGTGGGGCTTCATTGCCTACATGATGCTTAATCCGCTGATCATCTGGGCGACCGGCGCGCCCGTGGGGCTGAACGTGCTGAACGCGAGCATCATCCTGGCGCTGATGAGCGTGCCGGTGATCGTCTCGGTGGGCGAGGACGCGCTCAAAGCGGTGCCCGATTCCTATCGCGAAGCGGCGCTGGCCCTGGGCGCCAGCCGCTGGGAGATTGTCTATCGGGTCCTGTTTCCCGCGGCGAAGAACGGTCTGTTGGCGGCGGTGTTGCTGGGCATCGGCCGCGCGATCGGCGAAACGATGGCCGTGCTGATGGCGACGGGCAACGCCAACCAGATTCCGACCAGCCCCTTGGATCGCGTGCAGACCCTCACCGCCACCATCGCCGCCGAGCTCGGCGAAGCCGTGCAGGGCGACGATCATTACCGGGTGCTCTTTGTGATCGGCATCCTGCTGTTCGTGATCGCGTTTGTGGTCAACCTTTCGGCCGATTTGATCGTGCGAGGCATTCGGGGCAAGCAAAATGCCTGAGACAAAAATGCCCGACAAGAATCTACCCGAGAATGGCTCAACGCACTTCCGCTACTTCGTCGCTGCGAAACCCAATGGCAGCCCGGGAGACGGGACCCTCGAGCATCCCTCGCGTAGCATTCGCGATGCGATCGAAGGTATCCGCGCGCGGCATGCCGGTGACTCGCCTAGCGTGCGGCGACTGAACGGTTACGACCGGATCGACATCTGTTCGGTCCTCAAGGGTCCGGCCGCCAAGGCGGAGACGAAACAACGATACGAGTTCTTCGTCGATCCTTTGGGGGCCACGGACCTGGCGATCGGTAGTGCGCAGCTCCCCTGGCCCGATCTTGAGTCGGCGCTCGAGGGCGTGGCCAAGATGGATGCCGAAGGGGCGATTTCGCTGGCCGCGGGCGAGCATCTGAGTCTCTCTGTGCGCGAGGTGTTCTCGGCCACTCCGGTCGATCGCCGCAAACGCCGCCACGAGCGGATCGCGCAAATCGCGCTCGGCCTCGTCACGTTATCGCTGGTCGTGCCGCTGGTGGCGATCCTGAGTCACTTGATCTACAAGGCCTGGCCGGTGCTGACGCCGTCGTTCCTGTTCGAGAACCCGCGCAACCAGATGACGGCCGGCGGCGTCTGGGCTCCGCTGATTGGCACGTTCTACCTGGTGTTCATCTCGCTGATCATCGCCTCTCCGATCGGCGTGCTGGCCGGCGTGTATCTGAACGAGTATGCCCGCGATAACTGGTTTACTCGCGTCGTGAACCTGGCCGTGGTCAACCTGGCCGGTGTGCCGAGCATCGTGCACGCATTGTTCGGCGTGGGCGCGTTTGTGATGTTCGCCAACATGGGCGAAAGCGTGCTGGCAGCTTCCTGCACACTGGCGATCATGACGCTGCCGGTGATCATTACCAGCACGCGCGAAGCTTTGGCCAGCGTGCCAATGAATTTCCGCGAAGCTTGCTGGAACATGGGCGCCAGCCGCTGGCAAACCATTCGCACAATCGTGCTGCCCAACTCGATCAGCGGGATCCTGACCGGCGTGATCCTGCAAGTCTCGCGGGCGGCGGGCGAAACAGCCCCCATCCTGTTTACCGGCGCCGCGCTGTACATGACCATCCCGACCAAGGGGCTGCGGTCGTTCTTTCCCTACTCGCTGCAAGACGGCTGTATGGCCCTGTCCTATCACTTGCACGTGATGATGACGCAGGTGAAAGGTGCTTCGCCCGAGGCGATCGAGGCGGGTAAGTCCCTCCCGCTCGAGCACCTGCAATACGGCACGGCGGTGGTGCTGATCGGGCTGGTGCTCACTGTAAACAGCTTTTCAATCGGGCTGCGAATGTACCTGCGCTCACGGAAGAAGTGGTAGCGCATGGCATCGGTCGGCATTCAGATTCGCGACCTCTCGGTCAAGTACGGCGACAAGCCGGCCCTGCGCGAGGTGTCGCTCGACATTCCGCCAAACCAGATCTTCGGGATCATTGGTCCGGCCAACAGCGGCAAGACCACGCTGCTCAAGTGCATCAACCGCACGATCGACTTTGTGACCACGGCCAGCGTCAACGGCAGCCTGCTGGTGGGCGACCAGGACGTGCGTCGGATGCGGAACGTGTATGAACTGCGCCGGCGGATCGGGATGGTATTTCCGCTGCCGGTGGGCCTGCCGATGTCGATCTACGACAACGTGGCTTACGGACCGCGAATGGCCGGTGTGCGGCAGCGTGGCGAGCTGGACGTGCTGGTCGAGCGGTGCCTGCGGCAGGCCGCGCTGTGGGACGAAGTCAAGGATCGGCTCACCCTGCTCGGCACGAAGCTCTCGGGCGGGCAGCAGCAGCGGCTCACGCTGGCCCGGGCGCTCTCGCTGGAGCCGGATGTTTTGTGCCTCGATGAGTTTTCGATCGCGATCGACCCAGTCACGACGATGAAGATCGAAGAGGTGCTCTTGGAGCTTTCGCGCGAGATGACGATCGTGCTCGTGACGAACCTGGTGCAGCAGGCGCGGCGGCTGGCGCAGAACGTGGCCTTCTTCAACAGCTCGCGATTGGTCGAGGTGGGTGAAACGAAGCAGCTCTTCACCAAACCACGCGAGCAACTGACTTTCGACTATGTCACGGGGAACATCGGCTGATGGCGCCCCAGACCTACAGCATCTGCACGCGCGACTTGAATCTTTGGTACGGAGATTTTCAGGCGCTCAAGAAGATCAGCGTGGACATCCGCGCTTCGTGCGTCACCGCACTGATCGGTCCTTCGGGCTGCGGCAAGACGAGCCTCTTGCGGTGCTTCAACCGGATCAATGAGCGGTACGGCAACGTCCGGACGACGGGTGAGATCTCGATCCTGGGGAAGAATGTCTACGACGAGGACGTGTCGCTTTCCGAGCTGCGGAAGACCGTGGGCATGGTTTTCCAGCGGCCAAACCCGCTGCCGATCTCAATCTATGAGAACGTCCTGTTTGGACTGAGGGTGCACACGCGGCACAACGCGATCAACAAGAGCCAGCGAGACGAGCTCGTCGAGACGGCCCTGTCGGACGTGTTCCTCTGGCAGGACGTCAAGGACAAGCTGCAGAGCAAGGCCACGCTGCTCACGCTCGAGCAGCAGCAGAAGCTATGCATCGCACGGCTGCTGCCGCTCAAGCCGCGGGTGATCCTGATGGACGAGCCCTGCAGTGCCCTGGATGCCGAGGGGACGCAGGCCATCGAGACGCTGATCGACACGCTCAAGGAGCGGTACACGATCGTGATCGTGACGCACAACATGAGCCAGGCCGCGCGAACCAGCGAGGAATGCATTTACATGCTGCTGGGCGAGGTGATCGAGCACGGTAAGACCAAGACGATCTTTCTGAAGCCGCAGCGGAAAGAGACGGAAATGTATATCGAGGGGCGATACGGTTAGTCGCTCGTGGACGGCGAAGTGCAGCCCCGGCTTCGTCGGGGGCCTCTGAGAGTATGCACATCCTACACCCGTACACACTTTACAGATTTGTTCGCTTCGGCGAGACTTGAGGATATGGCCAAGCAGTTGCCCCGACAGATTGAAGCCCTCAAGCAGAAGATTCTGTTCGTGGGGACGCTGGTCGAAGAGGCCATCGCCAAGGCAACGCTGGCCCTCAACACGCGTGATCCAAACCTGGCCCGGGCCGTGATTGAGGCCGACTCCGAGATCGACCGGATGGAGGTCGATGTCGAGGAGGAATGCCTGAAAGTGCTCGCGCTTTATCAGCCGGTGGCCGCCGATCTGCGGTTCGTCGTGGCGGTGCTCAAGATCAACAACGATTTGGAGCGGATGGGCGACCTCGCCCGTAACGTTGCCAAGCGAGTTGTGTTCCTGGCGGAGCGCGAGGCGCTGCACGAATTGCCGATCGACTATCGGCCGATGGCGGCGAAAGTGAAGTCGATGGTCAAAGACAGCCTCGACGCGCTGGTGAACGCGGACACGGCGCTCGCCACCAGAATTCGCCATGACGACGACGACGTGGATGCCCAGCGGCGAATTATTGAAAAGCAGATCGAAGCCCACATCCGCGATAACCCCGGCCAAGCCGAAGGGCTGATGCGACTGGCGTCCGTGGCGCGGCATCTGGAGAGAATTGCCGACATGGCCACAAACATCGCCGAGGACGTGATCTACATGGTCGAGGGCGAGATCGTGCGGCATCATTTCAACGAGTAAGGTACGGGCGGCGAATGCCGCCGTCCGACGGCAATATCTTAGGTGGCAGAAAGGATCTGGCCGTTTGCCGTGCTGGCCGGTCTCCGGCTGCGCTTCCGCCAGACGAACCGGACGCTGTGGGCTCCGCCGGGCAAGGTGCTCGTCAATCTGCGGTCGTACCAAGCACAGGTCTCCGCTGGATGTGCCAAGCGTCGTGGAATTGGCCGACAACGAAGTTGCCGAGATCCGCCGCCACGAGGATCGGTATACCGTGCCGCAAGGCAGCGGTCGCCGCACATCGTACAAGCTGGTCTCGCTCCGACATCGTGCTCCGCACGCCCGACGACGGAACGCTGGCCACGCCCTGGTCCCACGAGGTTAACACCACGCAGCGCGGAGTCGATTGGCAGATGAAAGTCAAAGACGCCCGCGGTAAACTCAAGTCCCTCTACCCGAAAATCAGGGTGTGACAGGGCACTAGAGGCATTCTCAATTATGCTCTCTCGGTACCGAAAATGCCCAGCAACTTGTTACCGTGTTTGTCGTTACCGGGCGGTCAATCCGCAGGTTGAGGCAACAGCCGCACCGAGCGCAAATCCATCACCGCCGCGCCCGGCTTGGTGCGCGGCTTAACTGTGAGCGTGTAGCGGCCAGGTTCAGCGATCTTCACGCTGCCGATCGTGCGCGGAGTAAACTTTTGGAAACCGCCAGTCTCTTCGACGGTCATCGACAGCTTTTGATCGGCAACCTCGACGTCAACCTGGCTGCCGCCGCTGCCGGCGCCGCAGCCTTGCAAAAGTTCCACTGCGAACTCGCCGGGTGTCGTGACAACGAACTCCCAACTGGCCCAGTCGTCCTGACGAACCCAAAAGCCGAGCGTGTCCTTGTGCGGCAACGGTTCGTAGCGAAGCATGATGCCGTGAACGTCAGCTGTCTCGGCTGCCAGCGTGATCGAGCCATCCGCGGCCTGTTCGTTTGGCACGAAGCCGGGACTCGGCGTCGGCATCTGGGCGTCGACCTGTTTGAGCCAACTGGCCAGCTTCGCGGCGAGCCGCTGGGCGACTTCCGGCTCGCGGTCGACAAGGTTTTGCGATTCGCTGACGTCGGTGGCCAAGTGGAACAGCTCCCGGCGGCCCGAGTCGTAATACTCGATGAGCTTGTAGTCACCGTCGCGAATGGCGCCGCCGGCGCGGCCGCCTTGCGGGCTGTAGTGGGGATAATGCCAGTACAAGATATCGCGCGGCGGGATGTTTTGGCCTGCGAGCAGTGGCACGATGCTGACGCCGTCAAGTGGATCGCTTACCGGGACCTCGCACGCGGCACAGATCGTGGACGCCAGGTCCATCGTGATTGTCGGCACGTCGCAGGTCGAGCCCGGCGCCGCATCTCCCGGCCAGCGAACGATCAGCGGAACGCGAATCCCGCCTTCGTAGAGATAGCCCTTGCCTTCGCGCAGCGGCGCGTTATTTGTGGCCGGAAGGTTCGTCGGCTGGCCGCTGGTGGCGAGGCCGCCATTGTCGGACGTGAAAATCACGAGCGTATTGTCCGCGAATTTCAGTTCATCGAGTTTCGCCAGCACCCGGCCAACGCTCTTGTCCATGGCATCGACAAGGCCTGCGAAGACGGGATTGCGCTGCAGCCCCGGCGGTTTGATCGCCGCATAACGAGCGATGGCCTCCGCTTGGGCCTGGATCGGCGTGTGTACGGCATAGTGCGACAGATACAGAAAGAACGGCCGCTCGGCGCTCTGCTGCTCGAGGAACTTTTCGGCTTCGGTGGTCAGCCGCTCGGTAATGAATTCGCCGTCGGGCGGGTTTTCGAGTCCCGGGAGCTGCCGGCCGTCTTTCAGGTATGGAGCAAAGTGGCTCAACACGCTGCCGCGTTCGAAGCCTCCCCTCGCGATCTCAAAGCCATGTCGCTGGGGCTCGAAGCCCGCCGCGCCCAGATGCCACTTTCCAATCGCGGCGGTTACGTAGCCGGCGCCTTTCAAGCGTTCGGCAATCGTGACGGTTTCCAGCGGTAGCTCCTGATGGAACTCCGGGCGCAAGAGCTTGTGCTTGCGAGGATTGACTTCGCCGGGAATGAAGTCCGTCAGATGCAAGCGCGCGGGATATAGCCCCGTGAGCAGCGCGGCACGCGTGGGTGAGCAGACGGGGCATGCCGAGTAGGCTTGCGTGAAGCGCATTCCCTGGGCGGCCAGTCGGTCGATGTTCGGCGTCTGGTAGTACTTCGATCCGGTGCAGCCTAGATCCGTTGCGCCCAGATCGTCCATCATGATGAAGACGATGTTGGGTCTCCCAGCATCGGCCGCCGAGGCGAGACCGGACAACAGGGGCAGAATCACCAGTGCCGGAATGCAGATTTGCAACATGAAGAGAGCGCCAGGTTAAGCGGAAAGACTAGAAGCAGAGCATCCGATGAGCCCCAGTCTAGCCGGCGAGTTGCCGGGTTTCACGTCCACGGTTCGGCTGTGCGGTTAAGCCCGGCGGATTTTGCGGGCTGAAGGGGCCGCTTGGATCGTAGGATCAGCCGGCGACGCGTGAATCTGTTGTGAATTTCCCCGTCGAGCGAGTACCATCGAAGTTACGGTCGCGCGGGCCACATGACTCGCGGCGGCACTCTCAATCACCCCTCGGCCATTCACTCAGCAGCCAGCGGAGCCCGACGTGCAATACGACGTAATCATTGTCGGTTCGGGTCCGGCTGGCAGTTCGACGGCGCTGCACCTGGCGCATTTGAATCCGCGGCTTGCGGAGCGAACGCTGGTGATCGAGCGCGACAAGCATCCGCGGCACAAGCTGTGTGGCGGTGGATGCGTGCCCGAGGTGGAGGTGATTCTCTCGCGGCTGGGGCTCGACTATCGCGAGGTGCCGCACGTCGACGTGGACTGGGCCTGGCTGACGTTTCGCGGCCGCGGGTTTCCACTGCGGTTCAATCGCGACTTTGCCTTCCGCGTGGTGCGCCGCAACGAGTTTGACGGCTGGCTGGCCGATCAGGTGCGCCGCCGCGGCATCGAGATTAAAGAAGAAACGCGGGTCACGAAGCTCGAACGCACCGACGAGGGCGTTGCCGTGCACACGACGCGCGGCGTATTTCATGGACGCGTCGTCGTGGGCGCGGATGGCACCAGCGGAATGGTGCGCCGGTTGGTTCCCGAAGGAGATCACCCTGCGCCGCTCGCCCGGCTTGTGGAGTTGGTCACTCCGGCCGATCCTCCGCACGTGCGTTCCACCGTGAAGGATGACGACGCGATTCTGGATTTCACCTACATGCCCGAAGGCGTGCAGGGTTACGTCTGGAGCTTTCCGACGAAGATCGCTGGGCTGCGAATGCGCAATTGGGGCGTGTACGACAGCCGCACCGTGCCGCGCAAGAGTGTCGGTTCGCTGCGCCCCGTGGCGGCCGACTGGATGGAGAAGGCCGGCTACCGGCTGGACGACTATCATCTCGAAGGGCATCCGATTCGGCTGTTCGAGCCGAGGGCCCGTTTTGCCGCGCCGAACGTGGTGCTGGCGGGCGACGCAGCCGGTGTGGACGCGACGTTCGGCGAAGGTATCAGCCCCGCGCTGGCATATGGGGAGCTCGCCGCCCGCGCAATCGGCGATGCTTTCGAGCGGAACGATTTCTCGTTTGGCAGTTATGGCAAGAGTGTGCTCGCCAGTCCCGTGGGGCGCTCGCTCAGCCGGCGAACCCATGCAGCGAGGCTGCTCAACCGGATGTCGAATCCGTTCGTGCAGAAGCTGATCTGGTGGCGGATGGCGCCAGTCGCGCGGTGGTATATCACGAAGGTGCTCTTCAATTGGGGGCCGCAGGTGAAGCCCCTGCCGGCGCTGCACATTCGGCCGGAAGCCGTGCCCACAGGCGCGGAGAAAGCCGCCGAGGCCATTCCCGCGCCCCATGCCCGGCCGGCCGCGGTGCGCAGCGAGCGGGACTAAACGCCAGCAGCGCGTCCGCTGGCAAAGCTAGCGCGGGCGATGCGGCATTGCTTCGCGGGCAGATTCAAGTGTTCAGGCAAACCATGCCGACTGCACTTGATAGCGAAAACTCTTGGCTACTGCTGTGTCTCTGCCCCATGCGCGAACTTCGGGATCGGTTGGCCCTCGTCACGGGAGCCGCTTCAGGGATTGGCCGTGCGCTCGCCCTGGAGCTGGCCGATCGCGATGCGCGCCTGCTGCTGGCCGACATCGACGCGGCGGGCCTGGCCGAAACTGCTGCCCAAGCGCAAGCGCGCGGGGCGGATGTGCGAACCCAGGTGGTCGACTTGGCCGATCGCGAGCAAGTACTCGGGCTAGCTCGATTGGCCAGCGGTCTGCCCGGCGGCATCGACATCCTGATCAACAACGCGGGGATTGCCTACTACGGCACCACGCATGAAATGACGGCCGAACAGCTCGAGCGGGTGCTGGCCGTGAATCTGCTCGCGCCGGTGGTGTTGACGCACGAACTGCTGCCGGCGCTGCTGGCCAAGGCCAGCTCGCACATCGTGAATGTCAGCAGCGTGGCCGGCCTGGTTGGCGTGACTCGGCTCTCGGCCTACAACGCCACGAAGTTCGCCCTGCTGGGGTTCTCGGAATCTCTGCGGGCGGAGTACTCTTCGCGCGGATTGGGCGTAACGACGATTTGCCCGGGACTCGTGCGAACCAGGATCTTCGAAGTGGCGCTCAGTTCGCCGGGGCGACGGGCGCCGCGGTTTCCTCGCTGGCTGACACATTCGGCCGAGCGGGTGGCGAGGCGGGCTGTTCGCGCGATCGAGCGCAACCACGGTCTCGTCGTCGTGGGCGCCTGGCCACGCGTGATCTGGTGGCTGAAGCGACTTGCGCCCAGCTTGTTTGTGCGACTGCAAGGCATTCGCCGCGTGCGCAGGCAGTCCAGCGACGGCGATGCGCCGACGTGCCAGCCCGATCAGCGCCGGGCCGCGTAAGCATTCGTCATCCCGCCGCCGGCCGCGCGCACCATGGTTGACGCTTCGCCCCTTTCGGGAGTAGCCTGTCGACATGGCTGCTTCGAACTACGAACTCAAGGTCTGCGCCGGTCCCGACGAACTGGCCGCCAAGAGCGCGCTGGCGATTGCACGCACGGCCTCCGAGTGCATTCGACACCGGGGCACGTTCACGCTGGTGCTCGCCGGCGGGTCGACGCCCCGGCGGACGTACGAGCTGTTGGCCCGCGGCGAAGGGGAGCACAGCATCGACTGGTCGCGGGTGTTTCTGTTCTTTGGCGACGAGCGATTCGTGCCACACGACGATCCGCGAAGCAACTATAGACTCGCCCACGACACGCTGCTTTCGATCGCGCCAATCGGTGGTGAGCAGGTGCTGGCCGTGGATACGGCGCTGCCGACGCCGGCGGCGAGCGCGGCGGACTACTCCGATCGCGTGGCCAAGTTCTTCGCCCAGCCGCGCGGCACGCTGCCCGCGTTCGATATGGTCCTGCTGGGGCTCGGCGACGATGGACACACGGCGTCGCTATTCCCAGGAGCCGCGGCGCTAAAGGTGCACGACCAGATTGCGACCTGGAGCCCGCCGGGAGTGTTGCCGCCGCCGGTGGATCGAATCACGCTGACAATGCCCGTGCTGAACGCCGCACACCAGGTGCTGTTTCTGGTCTCGGGGGCCGGCAAGGCTGACGTCCTGGCGGAAGTGCTTTCGGGGAAGGCCAGGATCGAGGACCATCCGGCGGCGGGCGTGCATCCGAAGGCGGGACGCGTGAGCTGGCTGGTCGATCAAGAAGCCGCGGCTAGATTGCCCCAGAAAACCAGCGAGTAGGATTCAGCATGTCGGACGTTCGCATCTCGGGGCATCTCGTTGATGTTGTCAGTGGCCAGGTTCGCGATGGTTCGGTGATCGTGCGCGAAGGCAAAATCGCGGGCATCAAAGAACATCCGGTGCCGCACGGGCCGTTTATTCTCCCAGGCTTCGTCGACAGCCACATCCACATCGAAAGCAGCATGATGCCGCCGGCCTCGTTCGCCCAGGTAGCCGTGCGGTTTGGCACCGTGGCAACGGTTTCCGACCCGCACGAGATCGCCAACGTGCTGGGTGCACCGGGCATCGACTACATGCTCGAGAGTGCCCGGCAGACGCCGCTCAAGTTCCATCTCGGCTGCCCCTCGTGCGTGCCCGCCACGAGTTTCGAGACGGCGGGCGCCACGCTCGACTCCAAAGAGGTCGCCGAACTGCTCGCGCGACCGGAGATTGGATACCTGAGCGAGATGATGAATTATCCGGGCGTGCTGCACGGCGATCCTGAGGTGCTGGCCAAGATCGCGGCGGCGCATGCGCTGAAAAAGCCTGTCGACGGACACGCGCCGGGGCTCAAGGGGGAGGATGCCCGGCGCTACGCGTCCGCTGGGATTACAACCGACCACGAGTGTTTCACGCTCGAAGAGGCGCTTGATAAGATCGCCTGCGGGATGAAGATTCTGATTCGCGAAGGCTCGGCCGCCCGGAACTACGAAGCCCTCAAGAGCCTGCTTGCGACACACCCAGCCTCGTGCATGCTGTGCAGCGACGACAAGCATCCGGACGATCTGCTCGAGGGGCATATCGACGGGCTGGTGCGCCGCGCCGTGGCCGATGGATTCCCCGTGATGAACGTGCTGCGCGCGGCCTGCCTGCATCCGGTCGAGCACTACAAGCTGCCGGTGGGGCTGCTCCGGGTGGGCGATCCGGCGGACTTCATCGTCGTCGATGATCTCACTTCGTTCCGGGTGCAGGAGACCTGGATCGATGGGGTGCGCGTCTACGGCGACAGAGCGTCGTCGTTCGACTGGTTGCCGCCGCAGACGCCGAACCAGTTCGAGTGTTCGCCGAAGCGGGCGGAAGAGTTCGCCGCGCGCGACGAAGCCCGCTATCGCGAGGCGATCGTGGCGATCGACAAGCAGATCGTCACCGAGCGCGAACAGGTGACGCTGCCGGTGCAGGACGGCCTGCTACAGCCGGACCTGGCGGCGGATGTGCTGAAGATCGCGGTGGTCAACCGGTATCGCGATACCCCGCCAGCCGTGGCGTTCGTGAAGAACGTGGGACTGAAGCGAGGGGCGATCGCCTCGACCGTGGCGCACGACTCGCACAACATCATTGCCGTGGGCGTGAGCGATGCGATGCTGGCCAAGGCGGTGAACGCCCTGGTCGCGGCACGGGGCGGCGTGTGTTACGTCGACGAAGACACCGAAGCCGTGCTGCCGCTGCCGATTGCCGGGCTGATGAGCGAACTCCCGCCTGAGGAAATTGCAGCCCGCTACGCCCGGATTGACCGTCTTGCGAAAGAGGCCGGCGCCACCTTGACCGCGCCATTCATGACGCTGTCGTTCCTGGCGCTGCTCGTGATCCCGAAGCTCAAGCTGAGCGATCTGGGACTGTTCGATGCAGAGCGGTTTGCGTTTGTGGAGTGAAGAGGCATAGTTCGTCAGTTATCGCTTCTCGGTCTTCGGCCGTAGGCCGGCAACATGTCAGCCTTGGGCAACGCCCAAGGAGTCGGGCTGACATGTTGCACGCCTGCGGCGTAAGTAAGGCGAGCCGACCATACCATCGACCAGCAAGGTTGAACCGCAGCGCGGCCACCCAAGGCACACGACGAAGAATCGCGTGCCTCCTCGGCGTGGTATCATTCCTGGATGATCACAAGTCCAGAGACGCCGCGAAAACGCTCATTTCGGTTCGGCTTGCGATGGATGTTGATCGCGGTCGCACTGTGCGCGATCGGACTGACGATCGGGTCGCAGTGGCTGGTCGTCCACCGTCGTCACAGTGTCCTGCATGCGCTCCGAGCAGATCCCCGCGTTCTCGATGTCTCGATGGAGAGCGACTACTTGCACGGCGCGGAACGCCTAAAAGATCGTGGCTTCCTCATGCCGACAGTTCGTCGTTGGCTAGGCGACGAAGGCGTACTATCCGTCACGATCGCCGGAGAGCCGACCCCTGAGGAGCAAGAGCGAATCAAAGACGATTTTCCGGAAGCGGTGATAAAGGCCGGACCGCGAGCCGGAATAGGGATGTTTTGAGTCGAGGTTCGCGACGCTATTCTGATGCCGCTTGTTAGCGCGTGGCGCCGAAGCCGAAGAGCATCAGCCCGAACGAGAAGGCGGCGATAATCGGCCCCCCTAGAACAATTGCGCTCGCAATCGCAAACTGCAGTGCGGCAAACTGCGCGATATCGACGCGCGGTAACTGTTGCAAGCAGGGCATGGGGCGCGATCGCTGCCATGCCAGTGTGAATCCCCAGATCGCCGTTGCGAACATCATTAACGAATCGGGCAGGGTCAATACATACAGGAAGTCCACCCAATCGGGAACGAACGAAAGCTGCTCCAGTTTGACCAGTTGGTAGATGATGCCGGCGGTAGCTGCGAGTCCGACGGCCAGGGCGCCGGCGACTCGCTCATGAAATAAACTTGCGCCCGGCGGCGATTCGAGCTGTGGACTGCTTGCAGAAAAAGTCGGCTCCGAGGGCTTGGCTGTCAGCCGAAATGCGAACCAGGTGGCGAATAGTGCAACCAGAAATATGGTCACTACGGTCGGCGGCCAAGGGGGCGCCATGATCGATTGCTCAAAGTGAGGCGAGAGCGCGTGCAGCCCCGGTCCTGCGAGCCAGGTAATCAAGGAGCACTCAGCAAGCACCAAGACCCCGAGCGCCGTCGTCAGGACCAGCCGCCACCTGCGGACTTGCCACTTCTGCACGCAACCCGCAATCAGCGCGAGATGCATGAGGCACAGGGGCAGGCCAAAGCTGGCGCCTAGTGCAAAGAACTGCGCGCTGCGTGCCACATTGACTGGTTGTGGCCGGTGGTGAGTTGCCGCATCCACGCCGTTGAGCGCGACATATACCAGGAGCCACACCAGGAGACCGTTACACCAGTAGGCGATCAGGGCAACCGGCAAGCACACGATCGCGGCAAGTGTAAACAGTCGCCTCTGCGTCGGCTGCCGGTGGGAGGCACGCCGTCGGGACTGCCCCAGGCCGATGGCAATTTGCATGCTCAGCAAGATGAGCATGAAGGAAATTGTGTTTAGACTAAAAAGCAGGTCCAGGTGCGACCAATCCTCGTCCCCGTAATCGACCCACTCGGCGGCTGTGTAGTATCGCACTACGATTCCAGTCGCCAGGCCTCCCACGGTCATTGCCATCAGCAAAGCAAACACCGTGGCGGACGGCCGGTCCTCGGGAGCGAGCTGCTGGCGCGCCTTGAGAGTCGCGGGCAATCGGCGAAGCAGGCTGCTGGCCAATGCGGCGCCTATGGCCACGAGGACGAAGTCAACCGCGCCACCCTGCGGCAAGCGGGCAACGGCCAGGCCGCAGCCGATTGCCACTGTCGCGAGCAGAATCTGGCCGATCGTGTAGCGTGGCACGGACGGTCTCACTATGTCCTGGAGTCGATTGTCTCCAGAATACCACGATCAGCGATTGCGAACCGCTAGGGCCGCACTATTCGAGCGGCGGATTCTCCTGCCGGAACCGCGCTGGCAATTCGCTCGGATCGAGCGGCATGATCGCGTTGACGCGCGAAAGGTTGACCAGCATTGAAATCGCCTCGGGACCGGCCGAGGGCCGAGCATGCTCGAGAATCTCCGCACGAACCCACTGATGATCGACGAGCTCGTGAACCACGATCTCGAAGTCTTCGCCGTGCACGATGCATCGATAGCGATGGCCCACTGTGAGGAACGCGTCCTCATTTTGCTGCGGCGAACTGGCGCCGATGAGCGAGGTGGACGTAAGCACAACGACACCAATCGCGACGAGACCGAATTTTCTGTTCATCGAGCGCTCTCCTGGTTTGCTAGCGATTCGTCTTTTCTTCGCTGGCCGTTTGTGTCTGTGGCCGAATCGCCCAGTACATCAGCTCGCCGAGCAGTTCGGCTTCGAGCCAGATCCGCTCGGTCGGACGCTTGCCGACGACGACCAGCTCGTGCAGATCGCTCACGATCGATTGCACATCGCCGATGTAGGAATGCCCCAAGAGACTCGTATCGACCATCGAGGCGTCGATCGTGTCCATGCCATTGGCGACGATCAGCTGCGGCTCGGTCTCGCCCAGCCGCTGGTAGTTGTGGAAGTAGCGCGACATCATCAAGGCCCGATCGCGCGACGAGGCGTACAGCGTGCAGTGTTGGGTGTTGTCCTGAATGTGCGGCAGCACCTGCGAACGAAACACGCGGCTGTCGATGTCCGGCGCGGCCAGCACGATCTCGCGGAACAGGGCCTTGTTCCTCACTCGCGACTCGGGCGACATGCTGCGCAGCGCTCCGGCCAGTACGCGGTTGCCCATGCTGTGAGCGACGATGTGAATCCGCTTGGCGCCGCTGCGGGTGGCCAGGTCTTCGAGCAGTTCGCGCAGGGCGGGGATCGACACCTCGGCGTTCTGCTCGTCAAAGGTGTATTTCACCGGATCGGCGTATGAGGGCCAACTGAACGAGATCGGCGCGCCGCGGAACTTGAGATCCACCGCGAGCTGGGCCGTGCGAAACACGGCATCCTCGAACGAGACGTTGTAGCCATGGATGAACAGTAGCGACGCGCCGTCGGCCGTACCGGCCAATTGACTGTTGAGGCTCGCGTAGAACTCGTCCTTGTCCTTGTGCTCGCTCACCTTCTGCAGCGTGAAGTGCTTCTCCGCGTTTTCGGGCGCTTGCAGCACCCAGACCGAAAGCGGGCGGTTCAGTTCGCCGGCGACGCGATTCTCGGGCTTGGGAACCGAAATCTTGCACGTGCCATAGTTGAGGTTCGTCGGAACCGAACCGTAAAGTTCGCCCGAGAGTTCGTCGCGCAGCTCGCTGCGGACGTAAGCTTCGAAGCCGGCCATCGAGACCACCAGCATCACGCCGGTGACCACGGCGGCGGCCGCCCAGGCCCGGCGACCGAGCATGGGGAACACGACGAGCGCGAGCAGGATCAGGGCGTACAGCACCACCGCCGGCAGGCTGAAGAAGAAGCTCTTGAAGTAGACGGCGAACTGGCGATCTTCGGCCGTGAGCCGCTGGCGGTTCGTAGCGTAGTGGACCGTAATGCTGGTTAGGTCTTCTGCCGGCGGAGGCGGCGTGGTTTGGGCTGCGAGCGTCGCAATGTCTTCGGGAGCGGAACTACCCGGCAGAGCTCGTCCGTCGGGCACGGCAACCTCGTCCTCGGGTACAGAATCCGCTGCCGCGCTGCCGGGTGCGGCACTACCAGGCTCCATCTCGGCCATGGGACCGAACGGATTGCTGGGCGGCGCTGTGGCGGCTGGTGTTGGCGCAGGAGCGGCGGCAAACGTGGGCTCCGGGGGCGCGGCGGCAGCGGGGTCGCTCGGTTCGAACTGTTCGGAAGCGAATTCCTCGGGCGCCGCCATCATCGGTTCAGCCATCATGGGCTGAGCCATCATCGGCGCTGCCATTGGGCCTGCCATCATCCTTGCCGTTTCGGGGGCGACGGTTTCGGCCAGATGCTTGTGGGCATCGGCAGGCCCGGCCGCTGCCGAGCCGCCGGAGGGAGCGAACTCGTCGGGACGCGAAGTCGCCAGCGGCGGGGACGCTTCAGGCACTACTTCGACGCGAGGTGCCTGATCGCGAATCGGATTCGGCCGCGGTCCGCCGACGCGCGAACCACCTGCTCGCAGGCTGCCGGTGCGCGGGCGCGTCGCGGTGATCGAGGGCTTGGCTGCGTCTTTCGGCTCGGGGGACTGCTCGGGTTCCGTGATTCGAATTGTAGCCGTGGGCGGTTTGACCGCGGCCAGCCCGCTGGAAATCTGGAAGCCGCCGGTGAGGACGCCGGCCGGAACGCTATAGAGCTGACCGTTACCGCGCCGGTCGGCAACACGGAGCTCGCCGGTCTCGGCATCGAAGTCGAGCGACTTCTTGGGCCCACCCTCGCCGGCGATCGTGCGCAGGAATCGGCCGTTGTCGGCGCGCCACAGGTCGATCTCGTCGGGGTTGTCGCGGCGCACGGCGGCGATCCAGCGCGCGTCGGGAGAGATTTCAACCAGGCTGTAAGCACGTCGGCTATTCTGCAGCGGGTGCAGGCGGCGTACCTTGATCGCGTCGATCACCACCAACCCGCCCGAGCTGTCGACCGCGACCATGAAGCGGCCACTGGCCGAGACGTCGAACGGTTCGAGGGCGGAGAGATCGCGCAGGATCGAGGAATGGTTGGGTTGCTGGCCGCGCGGCTTCGCGGCGACTTCGATGGGCGTGCGTTCGACGATCGGTCGACGGGTAGTCGGTTGATCGGACCCCTGCCCCGTGATTGTTTTGCTAAACGCGCAGTTCGGCTCTTGCGCGGCGGACGTCGATGGTTCCGCTTCGGTGACGAATTGGGCGCGGGGTGCGGCTTCGAGCTGCGTCGACGAGAGAGGACGGCGCAGTCGCGTGGTTCCCGGCTGAACGCTGGGCCCATCGGCGGCAGTTGCCAATCCGGCAAGCGTTAGCGAAAGTGCGAGCGATACGAGCGCATGCTTACGAAACATCGTCAGGCCTCCTTGCCGAGTGCGCGGCGAGCTATCGAATCTCGCCGCGCCGGAAGTTCACGAGCGGTGCGTTCCGCGTGCTAGCAGGACGGCATCACTTGCCGGCCGATTGCCACGCCGACTGCAGTTCGTGAACCACGAGCGAACGAACCTGCGCGGCTCCGCCGCGCGTCGTCATAGAGAATGATCGGTTGTTCGCGACCAAGTTATGACCCATCGGCATATAAAGGGCCCCTGCTCCGCCAAAAATATCGACGGACGCGCGGTCGACAAACATCCGCAAAGACAGTTTGCCGTCCACGGAAGCTAGCGGTGCTTGCTTGTCGAGGCACCGCACCACGCCGGCCTTTGCATCGTAAAAGATCTCCAGGCCGCGAAGATTCAGGACCACTTCCGAGGCAGCGCCGGGTTCGAAGTCGACGACGATTTCGGCCAGCTCGCAGGAAACATCGGCCAGCGGATTGTCGCCCGGCGAAAGCGTGCCGGCCGGAAGATCATGAGTTTTTGTACGGAGTGATTCGAGCTCTTTCACCGGCTCGACGAACATCCGCGGTCCCGCGGCCGTCTCGTGCAGTGTGAGCACGACCGGCAGCCCCATCATCTGGTTGAATGGCATACCCGGCAGCGCCACCTGCCCCCAGGGGATCAGAATCCGCCGGCCGTCCTTCGCGGGAATGTTCGTGTAGGTTTGCGAAGCGTAGAAGCAATTGCCATGGTGCAGCGCGTGCGGGCCAGATTCGGTGGTGAACGATGTGCCGTCAAACTGGCCGACCAGGTAGCCGCCGTTGGCGCCGTAGAAAATCCAGCGCGACGAGTCTGCTTTGCCCTGTCCAGCCTTGCCCGCCGGAAGTTCAAACAGCTCGGGACATTCGATCGTGCCTGGGATGCGCAAGTCCGATAGCTTCTCCCACTTTTTCAGGTCTGGCGAAGCGAAGATCGCGAAGTCGTTCTTCTCCAGATACAGCGCCATGATCCAGCGGCTGGTTGGCTCGTGCCAGAAGACCTTGGGATCGCGATTGCCGGGCGCGAGCTGCTTCAGCACCGGATTGCCGGCAAACTTAGTCCAGGTCTGGCCGGCGTCATTACTATAGGACAGACACTGCGTGAACTCCTTGCCGGCGGCCGTATAGATGCAAACCAGCGGCGGCTTCGCGCCGGTCTGCAGGCCGCTTGTATTGCCCTCATCGACGACGGCCGAACCCGAAAACGCGGTGCCGAGCTCGTCGGGATAGATCGCGATCGGGTGCTCGGTCCAGTGCACCAGGTCGGGCGACGTGGCGTGCCCCCAGTGCATGTTGCCCCAATTCCAGCCGTACGGATTGTGCTGGAAGAAGAGGTGATAAACGCCGTTGTGATTGACCAGTCCGTTCGGATCGTTCAACCAGCCGCGACGGGCCGAGAAGTGAAACTGCGGGCGGAGCGCTTCGCGATACAGCTCGCCGGCGCCGGGAAGTTCATCCGACTGCGTGATTGCCGCGAGCGCTTGTGAACCTTCACGCAGCTTATCGACCGCGATCGTGAGGTTGCGCCCCTGCCACTCGTCCAGATCAAGAAAGGCCCACCAGTCGGGCCGCTCGTCGGCAAGCTCGATGTCGAATGTTCGCTGGGGTACGCCAGCGACGCTGACCGTCATCTTTCGCTGCGTTGCACCGTTTTCGATCGGCAGGTGCAGGTAGCGCTGCGAGACGACGAGCGCCCGCTGGGGATTGAGCTGCCAACCGGCGAGCGGCTTGTCGGAGAGCACGAAGTGGTCGGCATTGACGTGTCCCCAGCCGCCAGTGTGGCGGTCGACGATCTCGATCACAGCCTCTTTGCCAGCGAACTCGCTCACATCCCAGGCGGTTTCTTCCAGGTGTTCGCTGCCGCCACTGGCCGACGAACACGCCGTGCGCACGCGCTTGCCGTCGACGAGCAGGTTGACACATGTTTCGTCGGGATGGTTGCCGCCGCCGACCAGGAAGTGCAGGAACTTGCGGTCGAGGAGAATCGTGGGCGAGGTGAGCGTGCCGGTCGTACCGTCGCCGCCCAAGAATGAGTTGACGAGACGCTCGCCCAGATAGCCGCTGACTTGCATCTGGTTCGGCAGCGTGCCCTGCGCGGGACCGGTGCCGAAGGCTTCGCCAGTCGCCGTCCACAAGCCGTAGTTGGGGCCTTCGAAGTTGGCGATGCGAAGGTCCGCTCGCGGCGGACTGCCTTCCGGTTCAGCGGCTCGGGCGAGGCCCGCGACCCCCAGGGTTACGAGGGCCACGACCAACCGCCACGAGCTGTGCATCGTCATTCGTCCAGATAGTGTGTATCGTCGACGCTGATTTCCGGAATGCCGACGACGAGGACGCGGAGCGTGCCTCGGACCGCGTGGATCACGCCGGGCGGCACATGTACGATCGAGCCGGGGCGAAGCGTTTGGGTCTGGCCGTCGAGCATGATCTGCCCTTCGCCGTCGAGCACGTAGTATAGTTCGGCGCTGCGGCGGTGGTAATGCTCGCGCTGGCTGCGAAGGTCGACGACGTGTGCGAAGGCGGCCACGCGGCCGGCATCTTCCTCGTCGATCAGCCGCTGGAAGGCGCCGCTCGTGGTCAGGTGCCGGGGCACTTCTGCGGCGTGGCGTACCAGCGTGATCCAGGTTTCTTCGAGCGGCAGGGACATCGTGGCTCCGAATCGGCGGCGTGAACTCGGCGGGTGTTAGCGTTGCGGACGCGGGCGAGGTTGCCCCTGGCTTTTCGCGGGGCGGCCAACAAGAATGGAGGGTCCGCCCGAAACAGCCCACCGTATGCGTATCGCAGGATTGGCCCCGTGGCCATGAGCGAAAACCAGCCACGGCCCAGCGCGCCTGGAAAAACGCCGGCCACCTTGTGAGAACGATCCGTGTCTTCCGCCCAAAGTGCCAAACCGAAGACCGCGCGAGTCGAAGATGTGCCCTGCCTCGGCTGTGGTTGCATGTGCGACGATATCGTGGTGGTGCTGGCAGATAGTGCGCAGGCAGAGAGTGGCATCGCGCAGGCGGAGCATGCATGCGAGCTGGGTCAGCGCTGGTTCTTCGATGTGCCCGCGGCCGAGTTGCCCACGTGCACCATCGCCGCTCAGCCGGCGACGACGGCAGACGGCATTGAGCACGCGGCGCAACTGCTGTTCAAGTCGCGCTATCCGCTGATCTACGGCATGCGACACGCCAGTTGCGAAACGCAGCAAGCGGCGACGAGCCTGGCCGATTGGCTCGGCGCGTGCATCGACACGCCGACCAGCTTGCATCACGGACCGTGGGGCGTTTCGTTTCAGGGCGTGGGCGAAGTCACCAGCTCGCTGGGCGAAGTGGCCAACCGCGGAGACCTCCTGATCTTCTGGGGCGTCGACCCCGTCACCACCCACCCCCGACACTTCGAACGCTACAGCGTGGAGCCAAAGGGAATGTTCGTCCCGCGCGGCCGCGCCGATCGCACGCTCGTGGTCGTCGACATCGAACCCACGCCGACGGCCGATGCCGCCGACCTGTTCCTGCAGGTCACGCCGGGGCGCGATTTCGAAGCCCTCTGGACACTGCGCGCACTTATCGCCGGCCATCAGCCTGACGCCGACCAGGTACTCGCCGATACCGGACTCTCGCGGGACGTGTGGCAGGACCTCGTCGACCGCATGAAGCAGGCCCGCTTCGGCGTGATGTTCTTTGGCACAGGGCTCGCGCTCACCCGTGGACGGCACTTGAACACCGAGGCGCTGCTGGCCGTGGTGCGCGACATGAACGCGCACACCCGGTTCGTCGCCAAATCGATGCGCGGCAGCGGCAACGTGGCCGGCGCGGACAACGTCCTCGCCTGGCGAACAGGCTATGCCTTTGCCGTGAACCTGGCGCACGGCTATCCGCGGTTCAACCCCGGCGAGTACACGGCGAACGAGATCCTCACGCGAGGCGAAGCCGATGCCGTGCTGCTGGTGGGCTGCGACATGGATGAAGATCTAACCCCTGCGGCCAGGCAGGATCTGGCCAGCGTGCCGCATATCGTCATCGGCCATCGTCCGACGGCCGAAGCGGCCAGCGCGACCGTGGCGTTTCAGACTTCGGTGCCCGGCATTCACACGGGCGGCACGGCGTACCGGATGGACGAGATCCCCCTGCCCTTGCGGCCGGCGGTCGCATCAACTTTGCCGAGCCAACTGGAAATCCTGGCAGCGATTGAGCGCCGCGTGCGCGAGCTGCAAGCCGCGGGAGACGCCGCGTCATGAGCAGTTCGCTGACCAAGATCGCCGGCGGAACGGTTTACGATCCGACGAACGGCGTGGATGGCCAGGTGCGCGACATCTGGATCGACGGAGCAAAGATCGTCAGCGCGCCGACCGATCCCAGCGTGCGACCGGCCCGCACGATCGACGCCCGCGGCATGGTCGTGATGCCCGGCGGGATCGACATGCATTGCCACATCGCCGGGCCGAAGGTGAACGTCGCCCGCCGCATGCGGCCTGAAGAAAAGCGCGAGGCCGCGCCCGTCGTGCGCACGCGCACCACGCACAGCGGCACGATGGGCAGCGTGCCCAGCACGTTTGCCACCGGCTACAAATATGCCGGGATGGGCTACACCACCGCGTTCGACGCCGCAATTCCGCCGCTCGCCGCCCGGCACGTGCATGCCGAGTTCGCCGATACGCCCTGCCTCGACAAGGGCTTTTACGTCGTCGTCGGCAACAACCACTACCTGATGCAGGCCATCCGCGACCAGGAGCCCGAACGCGTCCGCGCGTTCCTCGGCTGGGTCCTTTCGGCCACCAAGGGTTTCGCCCCCAAGATGGTAAACCCCGGCGGTGTCGAAGTCTGGAAACAGCAGCAAGCCGGCAACGTCAGCGGGCTCGATTCGGTCGTCGAACACTTCGACGTCACGCCGCGCCAGATCATTCGCGGCATCACGCAAGCCGCCCACGAGATCGGCCTGCCGCATCCGGTGCATCTGCATTGCAACAACCTGGGCATGCCCGGCAACTGGTCGACCACGCTCGAAACGATGAAAACGCTCTCCGAGTTCGGCGGGCATCTCACACACATCCAGTTTCACAGCTATGGCGGCTCCGACGGCGACGAGAGCACGTTCGGCAGCGAAGTCGCCCAGCTCGCCGCCTATGTCAACGCGCATCCGAACCTCACCGTCGACGTCGGCCAGGTGCTCTTCGGACCGACCACGAGCATGACGGGCGACGGACCGCTGGGCTATTACCTCAGCAACGTCTACGGCACGAAGTGGTTCTCAGCCGAGATCGAGATGGAGGCCGGCTGCGGCATCGCCCCCATCGAGTACAAGCAAAAGAGCGTGATCAACGCCCTGCAATGGGCGATCGGCCTGGAGTGGTATCTGCTCGTCGAGGATCCGTGGCGCGTCGTGATGAGCACCGACCATCCCAACGGCGGCTCGTTCCTGGCCTATCCGCAGATCATCCGCCTGCTGATGGATCGGACCTATCGCCGCGATGTGATGAAAACCCTGCCGCCGCAGGTGCGCGAGCGCTCGTCGCTATGGGACCTGGAGCGCGAGTACACGCTCGCCGAAATCTGCATCATCACCCGCAGCGGCCCGGCCAGAATCCTGGGCCTGAACCACAAGGGGCATCTCGCCCCGGGCGCCGATGCCGACGTCACCGTCTATACGCCCGACGCTAATGTCCAGACGATGTTCGAGCTGCCGCGATTCGTGATCCATGCCGGCCGCGTCATCGCTGAACAAGGCGACCTGCGCGAGCCGGGCTTCGGCAAGACGCTGCACGTGGCGCCCCAGTACGACCGCGACGTCGAGTCGGACATCGCCCGCTGGTTCGAGACGTACAACTCGATCCGCTTCCGCAACTACCCGGTCGGCGAAGAGTACCTGGCCGAGCACGAAGTCGTGGCCTGCCGGCGGACGTAGTCGCGTCCGAAGCGTGCCGTATTTGAAGACTATCTTCAAAGCCAGGGGAATACTTTCCCCTGGAACGAAGCCGCCTAGCAACGCGGCGTTACTCAATGAACCGCTTGAGCAGGATGCCGTCGGCCATGTTGTGGTCCTTGCCGCGTTCGAAAGCGACCGGAATCGAGCGATCGTAGATATAGAACGCCCGATGCCGCTTGATCTCGCCGGTGTCGGAGCCGAGTTCATTCCACAGCTGGTAACCGTCGGGATGTCTTGCTAATGGTGGCATGGGGTCGCCTGGCCGCGGTGGCTCAACTGGTCGCACCTCGAAGTACCCAACCGTAATCCAAACAGCGTAGACATTGCTGCGCGTGGTGAGCAGATTCTTCACCCGCTGCAGTGTGTTCACGCGGAAGTATGGATTGGCATCGGGATTGTCCGTGCTCTGCGTTGATAGATATCGGAACAGCGGTTCCGTTTCGGTGGCTGAAGCGGGGTCAAGCGGACGTAGGAACGTTACTTCTATCTCATCGCGATCACCCGCAACGTCTGTATCGGGTAGTTGGTACGACGCGCCACTTGCCGAGCGAAATGGATTGCCGAATCGGGTTGGGTAACTTCCAGGTGTGAAAGTGGCCACGCCTTGGCGGCTCTCCGAGACCTCCTTCCACGTTGGGAAGTTATGAGCCGCAGTGGTGTTCATGACGCCATCCCAAATGGCCGATCCGGAACTTGCGCCATACTGATCGCTGGGAATGGTGTTGATATTGATCTTCCCGGGCTCGCGATACTGCGAGATGCGATTGAACGGCGGCAGCAATGACATCCGCAGTTCGGCATCATAGGGATCGGCTGCTGCGAAGTTTGTCGGAGGAACTTCCATTTCTGTACCAACAAAGCGCGATGGCACGTGGACGTAGTCGAGAATTCGATGCAAGTTTCCGTGGATTGCCCAATGCGATGCCGGCGTTTCCCAAAGATTCGGCAGGTGTCCGCGCCCCGTAGTCACTTGATACGGTTGGTTGGGAAGCGGCTTGTAACTGACCGCTAGTTGCGAGGATCGCATTTGCGGCACCAGCAAGAGCTCCATTTCGTTGGCGTACGGCCGATTGTTCCAAGGCAGCCACGTAAAGGGCGCCGCCTTGGTCGCCGTTGCCTTGGGGAGTCCCAGGTACGACCTGCGATTGTTCGGCGGTTGAATCAGCGGGTCCGTGGAGACGAACGTCGTCGTATTGTCTCCCGGCACACCGTAGGCTTTGTTCACGAATCCTAAGCTGTGCTGGAGCGCTCGGTCAAAGTAATGTTGCTGTCCGCCGACTACTGGCGTAAGTGCTCCAGGTGTCAACGAATTCAGCGGCTGCGAGTACCAGAGTGGCGGATTCGCGACATCCAGGATGTCGCCGCGCTGATACGAGGCTAGGCCGTTCGTGTATATCGGGGCCGGAGGAGGAGTGAGGACGCGCGGATCTTGAGTGCTCACCACGCCATTGAACACCGTACAGTCGATGCTCATGGAATCGATCGTTAGATACGGATTCGTATTCTGATTCCAGGGCTTGAGCGGATTTGCCAGCCGCTGCAAGTGAATCATCCGGAAGTTTGGCCGCGTGCCATCCGGTGGCTGGTTTGGAGCAGTGGCGCCGCCAAGGTACGGATTCTTCGTGTCGAGCGGGATATCGAGGGGTGGTGCGTAGGTCTGTTCGCCCCCCGCCGTTGTCCCAGTAGTCGGAGGGTAAATAGGGTCATTGGGCTTAGGTTCGGAGATACTGGCCATTACGTTTGGAAAGGTCGACGGCGTTCCGGCCATCAGAGCTTCGGTGAGCGCGACCGCGACCGCAGGTTGAGTTTCTGAAACTGCCGGCTCCGCGTAAGGGGGTGGAGCGTTGTTATTGAGAACCTGAACCTGAGATACGCTGGGGTCTGGATTCGGACTCAGAACGATTCGTCGATTGGCAGCATTTGCCGTGTCGCCGGCTCCTTGCACCCTTGCGATGGGGCTCACGAACTGCCGAGCGCCCAGGTTAGTAAGACCCGGCAGGCCGGCCGAACCCACAACCGCGTGCCGGCCAGGAAGAACGGGTGCAAGCGGATGCGCCGGGTCTGAGAAGTAGCGAGGAGCTGCCGCATAATCGTTGATGCTTGTAGGGTCAGCGAAGTAGACCGTGCGATCGACATCGGTGTCAACGAATGGCACGGTCGGTGCCGGCGGCCCTGGGTCGTCCGGGTCGGCTCCAATGCTGGCGTTGGCCACAACGAGCATCCGCCAGACCGGCGAGGAATTTGTTTGCACATCAAGCGCATCCAGCTTTACGCCGCGAATGGCCGGATTGGTATAGAGTTCCGCCGGCATTTCCACCGCAGCCGGCTGTCCATTGTTGATTGGATCAACTGATGATTGCGTCAGCCAGGGGTTGTAGAGCTCGATGAAGAACGGTGCGAACGGACGAAGTCGTTGATCGAAGTCTTTGTCCTGTCGATCCATCATTGCTTCGGTCGTAGTACCCGGCATCGTTTCGGTATCACCATAGAAGTTATCCACCGAAGCTTCATCGCCGGTGTCCTCCGTACGCCGATCGTGGTACGCCAGCGTTTCCGTGATGAGCAGTTCCGGTCGTTCCATGCCCCATACAACCGCCGTTCCGGCCGGCGGAGCTACGGTCAGGTCCCCATTCGCCGTCCAACCATCTCGGAACGGGAAAAGGTTGAAATGGAATGGCGTCATGATCGAGTCGCGGTCGCGGAAGTCAACGATGTTCACGGCCCACTGGGCGATGCCGCGTGCGGTCTCTTCCGGCGTGTTGTTTCCCGTGTTGCCATCGAAGTCGATCTCCTCGTTGCCCTTGAGCAGCATCATCAGGATGTACAGATGACGCGCCAGGAGCTGCCGGGCCATCTGCTGATCGGTCAGTTCATTCGGAGTGCCGTTCAGGTCGACGTCCTGGCCGAACACATAGTTGGGCACGATTGCCGTAGCCGAAAAGGTCGTCGGCACAGACATCCCGGCCGCGAACCAGAACGACGTCTCGCTTTCATCAGGTTCATCGACAACGCCATCGCCGTCGTCGTCGCGACCGTTTCCCAACGGACGATTCAAATCGAGCTTGCGCCCCGCAATCACTTCGGGCGGCAGCATCTTGGGGATTTCCGCCGGGATTGAAGCGGCAGGCAGCCCGCCTTGAGTGAGCTTCTCGCGCAGCAGGTCGATGACGTTGGACGACATCATGACAGTCGCAGCACCGCCTAGAATCTCGCGCGTGGGGACACTCGCCGGGACCGGCAAATCGAAGCTATCGGTGGTGACCATATTGCGGAGCACCGCGAGCGGCGGACCACCACCGGCATTAACTAGTTGGCGGAGTCGATCTGGCAGACCAGAGGAATCGTTGTCGTAGACTCTCAACAGTCGTTCGATCTCTGCGACTGTGTAGGGCGTGTCGAGCGGATTTCGGGTGTTTTCGCCTGTGAAAGGAGGTGTCTGCGTGATCACGTTGCCGTGTTTGTTGCGGCTATTCAGGTTCATCTCATACGGGCTGTCGTCACGATCAGCGAGCACGCCCATGTAGGGCATCATTGGATTGCCCGCCAGATCCAAGGCGACGAATCCCCGTCCCCAAAGATTCGGCGGCGTGCCGAACGCCGAACGCCGATTGGCGTCGGTCGGGTCGGGATAGGTTGTTCGCATGAGGCCTGCAAAGCGATCGCCAAAGGCGGTCGCGCCGGGATACGCTCCGAACTTTTGCGGAGCGACGGGAGTGAATAAGCTCATGCTGTTGTAGACCGGCTGCGAGTTCACGTCGCGCGCCCAGTCATAGAGACTCACATTCGGTTCGCTGTAGCGGGCGCCCAGCAGTTTGGAATACGCCACCAGTTCCGAAGCGTTGATTGGCCTGGGCGGCGAACCCAGTGACCGAAACAGCGGTAACAGGCTGATCTCGGCCGGGCCGTAGCCCTGGCCGCGCGGCAGCTCAGGGCCGGCCGTCGCGGCACCCAGAAACTGGCTCGCCAACAAGTTGCTATTCGAAAACGCCTGAGGCGATACACCCGCAGTCGTGGAGTGATAGTACTGGTCAACTTGCGCGATGTTGCCATGAGCGTTGACGTTCAGTCGGCCATCGAGATCGAGGCACAGAATTGCCACGAGCGGTTTGTACGCGCGACCGTCCGGTGCGGTGCGAACGGGAAGGCCGGCATCCACCCAGATACTCTCAGGAATTCCGTCGCCATCATTGTCGACATCGTAGGGACCTGCACTCAGATCCATCCTCGGAAATCGCGGATGATCGTCGTTCACGTTACCCGCAGACTGTGGCCGCAATGTGCTTTGACGTATCACCAGCCGCCGAGCTTCAATTCCCTCCGCGCTGCCACTGAATTCAGTTTGGTACTTCTGCTGCAGGTAAAGGTAGGTATCGGGCCGATGAAGCGAGGGGATGATTGCAGACGGAGTGCCAGGCGCGGGCATAACCAACGGAAGATGCGCCAGCAGCATGTTCTGCGTGTCGGGCGCGTCGTAGTCTTCGTCGGGACCGCCGATGCCGCCGAAGACGTAGTATTCAGCGGGCGGAGTCACGGTGAGTGAAGTTGCCGCACTTTGGCCGTTCCAGTACTTGGAATTCGGCAGTAGAGCACATGGAATACTGACCGTACCGCTCGGGAGTTGGATCGATTGAGCAGCACTGATCAATGTTGGAGCAGTGGGATCGACGATTGTCGGGTCTAAGCCAAAGCCCGTGCCGTTAAATGGGCGGCCATTAACGATGAACCCCACGGGAGGTTCGGCCTGCACCGCGGTGCCCAGGACGCCTTCGAAGGCCACAACTCGAATGCGATATTGACCACCGGCGTAACCCCAACCGAGGATTCGCGTACTGCGGCCATCAGCCGCGCCGCCGATCGCGGTAAACACGCAACCATTGAAATAGCCCGGGGTTTGAAGCTGTGTCTGGATTAGCGGGTAGGGAGGCGTCGAGACGGTCGGAACGTCGATACCAGGGAACGACGTGAACTCGATGGGCTCCAGGGGAGTAAACGTCAGGTCGTAGACCAGGCTCGTCGTCGAATGTGCGACGAAATTAAGTGGCGTGGGCGACGTGGGTGGCGTTACATGTTGGCGGTATACGATGCCATCGTTCCCGTACATGTCTTCGAGCAGTCCATGCGGCCCGATCACACTCTGCGGATCATTCGTGCCGCGGATGCACTGGGCGAACACGTTGTCCAGAAGCTGACTTGGATCCTCCCCCGTCTGTTCGTTCTTAATTGCATACCGGGTCGCGTCGTAGTGCCGGCTCGAAACCAGCACGAACGTCACGGCCACCAGCGAGAACAGCATCAGCAGGCTGAGCACCACCAGCAGCAGCACGCCGCGGCGCGCGCGCAATCGCGAGCGACGCTGCACTACCACTTCAAGCCCAAGCCGAAGCCCAGGGAATGCCTTCCCTGGGAACGCCGTGATTTGGTTCCGCTTGCACATCTTCTTCTGTTCCTTCGGCTTGTACGCCACCGGACCGCCCCTTTGGCCCGAATAGCACCGACACGTTCGCCCGCTCTCCGTCTTCCGCATTGCCTGCTGAAAACTGAAAACCGAACACTGAAAACTATCTCACTGCACTTCCAGCGGCATCTGCTTCTCGTAGACGTTCACAATGTTGTCGAAAATCCAGGCCCGGGTGCTCGTATGCGGGACATTCCAGTCGGTGCCGGAAAGCGTGACTCTTTGCGAGGTGGCACCGCCGGAAGTGACAGGAGTTGCGGCCGACAGCACTCTGTACCAACGATACTCATAGGTGGAGACAACACTTGGCACTGTCGAAAGCGTGCGCCGCCCGCCAAGCATCAGCCACTGTCCTGGCCGAACTGAAACCGGTTTGTTCGTGAGCGGGTGGTTAGGCAGATCTCGCAGGATTGCCTCGCCGCCACCTGGCATCGGCAACACAGGAAAGGGATCGAGCTCGACAACGTATTCGCCGATTGCCTTTGGTGGATTGTCGGTCGTTAGTTGCACCACACGCTTGTAGAAGACCGCGACAGAGACAGTCACATTGCCGAATTGCGCTTGCTTCGAACCATCAGAAACGACCGTTGCCAGCCAGGTGTAATTGCCATCATTCATGCGACGAGTGTTGCCCGGGAACCACTTGGGCGACGGCGGAAAGTCCGAGTTTGTGGCATTCGGCTCCAAAATCTGGTCGAACGAACTGCGGAACACTGAATCGAACACGGCGTTCTGTTGCGGCAGGTTGACGCCCGCGCCAAACGTAAACGGCACGATCCGGAGCATTGGGGCAGGACGCAGTGGTGTCGGCTCAGGAGCCAAATTGACCTTGGAGGACAAATCGCCGTTGGAGTTGGAATAATAGTAGGGAAAGTACGGGCCAAGATTCGACGCACCTGTGATCGCCAGCGGATCGATCGCGTACGCGATATTGTTTACAAATCCAATCCCCGTGCCGTAGGAGTTACTCGTAGGTAACTGCCCTTGAAACGGATCGGGTCGGTTCGCGTCGTACACGGGGTAGTAGCTGCCGCCGGAGTAGTAATTCCACCCTGCCGGGTTCAAAAACCCGCGCACTTGCATATCGCGGAACGCGGCGCGGCCGACCATCGACGCGTTGTCGAGCTTGGCCGCTTCGACGATCTCATGCCGGCCGGCCGGAATCAGCGCGGCCACGCCCAAGAGGCCCACGGTCAGGACGAACATCGAGATCAGCACTTCCATCAGGCTGATGCCGCGGCGCGCACGGCGTTTCCGAAAGGAACTGCTCATCACCGACCTCCCAGGCTTTGTGATTCACGCGCGAAATCGAGTGCACCCCTGTACGTCCGCCCGGACGTGGCGTCGAGGTTGCCGTTGAGGGTCTGGTCAATGGCCTGGCTCTGAGTCGTGATGTTCGGATCTGTAATGCCATACATCTTTTGGGGACCAGTTATAGGATCATCTTCTATGACCTGTGCGTGCGGGGCGATTTCCGCCACGGTGACCTGGCCGGTTTGATAGCCGATCGTCACCCAGAAGTTTTGGGCCGGTGCAGGCGGCGTGGTCGCATCCTTGGCAGGGAGCGGGCTGAGGTTCTGGAAGACGATGTCTTGTGGGGTTCCACGCGTCGTAACGTCGAACATCAAATCGCGTCGGCCTAGTAATAGGAAAATGGGATCGGTCGGCCGCACAAGCGTGCCGTCGTCCGGGCTTGTGACCCATTCCAGTCGCCCGCTCGGCGAGAAGATAATCTGGGGGTCAAATCGTACCAGAGGCGGATTGATCGTGGCGTCCAAATCACCCGTGTAGCCCTCCTGATTGAAACGCATCGAGCCCACACCGGATACCGACAGATCGAACACAATGCCTTCGGGCAGTTGCAGCGGAGGTGAGCTAGTTCGAACCGGCTGCCGATAGAATTGATAGGGCACGCCGTAGCGGTAGCCATCGGCGAAATCCAACGCCTCATTATTCTCGTCAATCAAGAACCAGTAGCCGTCGGTGTCGTTGCCCGGCGGGGCCGCAGTAACCGGCTGGCCTAGCTTCGGATCGACGCCGGAAACTGACTGCGGCACCGAACGCAGTGTGTAATAAACGCCGCGATAGTCGAGTCGCACCCGATCTCCGTAGCGAACCATGTTCTGCCATGAGTCAGCGGGAGTTGTGAATCCGGTGATGCAGGGCCAGCACGGAATTGAGAAATCGCCGCCCATCGTATATGTGTTCGCGAATGCACTGTTTTCCAGATCGAACTGCATGTCGTTGCCGGGAATTGGGATAACTTTCCAAGTGCCGTTCGCCTCCGTCGTGCCTTCGACGTTGGTGATGCTGACAAAAAGCGTATCGTCGAGTGGGAACGGGAGCGCTGTAGCGACGGTAATTCGAATAGCGCCACTGCCGTTGTTCGCCGCGCCGGTAATCGTGCCATTCAATTGGTAACGGCCGATCGTCATCTTCGACTGCATGGTGTCCCCCGAGTACGGCGGCGGGACCTCGACCTGCGCCATCTGTAGCGCAAACGGCTGGCCGTTGAATCGCTCGATCACCACGCCCACGGGCCGGCCGGTCTGCACGGCCCGAGCCTTCGCCGCGCCCATGAACGACGTGACGAGCCGGGTGGCTTCGCGCATCTGGCGGTTTTGCATCGCGGGAGCGATGATCGGAATGGCCGCGGCCGTGACCATCAGGATGATCAGCATCACGACGAGCAGCTCGAGCAGCGTGACCCCGCGCCGCCCCCTAGCCCCCGGCTTTGCCGGGGGGCCGTTTGGCGCGGGCACTCCGTGTGCTGTAACCGACTCACGTTGGGCGTTCGACGAGCTGTGGGCTGTGTGGAATTGGTTGGCGCTGGTGATCCGACTCGGCGGTTCTGCGACGGCACACGGCGTGTGCCTGCTACGTTGCAGCGTGATCGCGCGCGAAGCATGGCGCGCGCGCGCCGCGCCGGTTGCCGATCGAATTTGCTGCGCCGCCTGTCGCACCATTTACCTCGTGCTGAGCTGGTGGTTAGTGATGTTGTCGAGATGTGCGCCGTCGGGCTCGCCTGTGCCTGGTGACTCTTCGCCGATCAATTTGCCGCTTGTGCGAACGTAGCACGGGTTGAGCTTTACGCCGGTACCGCTAACGGGGCTGCTGGGTGGGTCTTCATTTGGAGGGGGGAGATCGCCAGCATATTCGAGAATGTTGGGGTCGTACTCCGTGACAATTCCGTAGGCTCGGTCCGGTCCGCCGGAGTAGATAAAGGGAATCAAGCCAAAATTAGCAGTCTCGGTTTCAGGGTAGCTGTTGTTCGGATAGACGCCGCGTGAATCAAATGGGTCGGGATTGAGAATTGCGATCAAGTCACTTGTCTGGGGTGCGCCTGCGCTAAATGGCGGGGTATAACCGTTTGGCGTCTGACAAGTAAAGATTGCAGACACACTATTGTGCTGGTAGCCGACGATCTGCCCCATTTTATTGCCGTCAATGTGTTTGGTTGTCGGGTCGATCACTGCCAAAGCACCGCCTACATAGCTACCTGGCGTCGTCGAAAATCGCTCTCCGTTGAACGTCACTGTCACAGTTTGGCCGGCCGTACTAGGGATGGATGGCTGCGTTACCCCGCGTACTTGCAACCCGCTGGTCAGTCCAGGCGCCCAGCGCAGGAAGCGGATCGGACGGTCCCAGGCGTCCAGGAATTCAGGGAAGCCATCGTTGTCGATATCTCCGACGTCACCCGCCTTGAAGAAGTCGCGCGAGTCGCCTTCTTGCGCCAGCGTTTCCATCACGATCATGTACAAACACTCGGCCCCCTGAAAATCTTCCTTGCTTACGTCGCGGGCGTATTCGTACGGTCCAGTCGCAGCCTGTCCAGTTACCGCCTGCCACTTCCGCTGATAGGCCAGAAACGCCGATGGAGGTTGCATTTTGTCAGCGACAGGCCAATCGAGCGGCGATACTGGCGGGTTGCGAACATCGGCCCAGCGGTCGGGCATCTCCATCCGCATCAGGTCGCGGAGGCATTCTAGCCGCATCCGAGCCATTTCTTTTGGAAGGGCGGTCCCGTCAAACTGGATCGGCACGCGCCGCGTTTTGTATTCGTCGTAGCGCCGCATGATGATGTTGTTCAGCTTGGCAATCAGAGCCCGCGTGCGGTGGGCCTTGGCGGTTTCCTGCGACTGGAACATCGCGAACAACATCATGCTGGCCAGGATCCCGATGATCGAGATCGTGATCAGCAGCTCAACCAGCGTGAACCCGCGGCGCGATCGTAGTAAGCACACTCCGTGTGCTGTAACGGAAGCGCGTTGGGCGTTCGACGAGCAATCGGCACTGTGGAAATGGTCGCTGCTGGCTATCCGACTCGGCGGTTCTGCGACGGCACACGGAGTGTGCCTGCTACTTTGCAGCGTGAACCCGCGATGTAGTAAGCACACGCCGTGTGCTGTAACCGACTCACGTTGGGCGTTCGACGAGCAATCGGCATTGTGGAAATAGTCGCTGCTGGCTATCCGACTCGGCGGTTCTGCGACGGCACACGGCGTGTGCCTGCTACTTTGCAGCGTGAAGCCGCGCCGTAGTAAGCACACTCCGTGTGCTGTAACCGAATCACGCTGGGCGTTCGACGAGCTGTGGGCTGCGTGGAAGTGGTTAGCGCTGGCTATCCGACTCGGCGGTTCTGCGACGGCACACGGCGTGTGCCTGCTACTTTGCAGCGTGAACCCGCGCCGTAGTAAGCACACGCCGTGTGCTGTAACCGATTCACGCTGGGCGTTCGACGAGCTGTGGGCTGCGTGGAAGTGGTTGGCGCTGGCGATCCGACTCGGCGGTTCTGCGACGGCACACGGAGTGTGCCTGCTACTTTGCAGCGTGATCGCGCGCGCAGCGCGAGCCCGGGCCGGCGCGGGGCCGGCAGGAGCGATCGCGAATTGAGTGCGCGAGTGGATCACGGCAGATCGTCTCCGAGCTTGGCAGCCGACGAGAAGTTCGTGGCATTATCGTCGTCGGTCATCGTCACGAGGTCATAGTTGATGCCGGACGGGTAGCGACGTGCGAAATCGTTCGGCGGAGGATCCTGGCCATACTTGCCATCGCCGCCCGCAGCGATGAGCTGAAATGAATCGGGATTGGCCCAGTCTTCCTGGCTGTTGAAGTCCTCGTTCGCGCAGGTCGAACCGTTGCCATTGCGATCGTGCCAATACGGCGCTGCAACGCCCGCATCGGTAAAGATCGGTGTCCCCGGCAGATTGAACTGGTTAGGCCGGGCCTCGGTGCTAGGTGCAACGGGTGCTGCAAACTCATAAAACCGCGAATCGAAATACACGATCGGCGGCGCGCCCGATTCCCATACCGGAAAGGCCATCGTGGGATTGGTCGACGTGGTGTAGCGCGCGTTGACGGGGAAATACGACGGCGCGGGATTCGGCAACGCGCCGGTGTCGATGGTTCGCCCCGCCAGCCGCGTCTGATCGAACTCGAAGAAGTTGTTCGTGCGCTTCTGCGGAGTGGTACCGACTTCGTTACCACTGACGGGATCGATCGGTAAGCCCTTGACGCTCAGGATCGGAGCCGTGGGATCAGCGCTGAACCCTTGCAGCCAGAAGACAATCGCCTGGTCGGGGCGGAAGTTCTCCAGGTCAATGCCCGCTGCTTCCAGGTCACGACGCAGACGAGCGTCGTCCGGGTTATATCGCTGAAAAGCCATCGCGAGATGCTGCTTGACGGCTTGCCGGCGCCGGTTCTGTTCCGCCGCGTCAACGGTCGGATCCCGAAACGCCAAATTACACGGCGGATAACTCCCGTACGTCTCCTTATAACGCTTCATCGCCGCGTCGATCTGGTCCAGCTCCGTCTTGATGGCCGTGGCTCGGGCGGTGCCCAGCGCTCGCATGACGGCCACCGTGCCCAGCGAGGCCAGGATGGCGATGATCGCGATCACGACCAGCAGCTCGGTGAGCGTGAAACCGCGGCGGGGGTGTTTCGGGGGAAGCAACATGACTGGGATCCTTCGTTTCGTGTTTGGCTCTGTTGGTTCGTTGTGCGTGCGGCGCCCTCTTGGCGTCGCACGCTGGGGGGATTCATGGAGAGCGGTTCGTGACGCAGTTCCCGGGCAAAGTATGCCCCGGGCTTGGTGGATATCGCCGCGACCGCCGTACTTCTCCTCCCGTTAGCTCAGGTTGGTAATCAGGGCCACCAGCGGCATGAACAGTGCGATCACGATGAAGCCGACGGCGCCGCCCAGGAAGATGATCAACAGCGGTTCCATCAGGCTCACGAGGCTTTCGGTCAGCACCGAGACTTCTTCGTCGTAGGTGTCGGCCACCTTGTAGAGCATCGTGTCGAGCTCGCCGGTTTCTTCGCCCACGTCGACCATGTTGACGGTCAGGTCGTCGACGACGCGGGATCGCATTTTGCCCATGTAGATCAGCAGTCCGATCGGCCCGCCGCAGAAGAAGGCCCAGAAGAACGCCGCCATGGGATGGAACGACATCTGGGAGTATTCCTTCATGGGCTTGGCGATCGATTCGCCCTCGCGAATGGATTCCGAGATCTTGGCGAACAGGTTCTCGAACACGGCGTTGCCGCTCGTTTCGCGGGTGATGTTCAGGCCTTCCAGAATCGGCACGCCCGAGGCCACCAGCGTGCCCAGGGTCCGGGTGGTGCGGGCGAGGATGTTCTTTTCCACGAGCTGGCCGAAAATCGGCATCTTCAGCAGGAACATATCCCAGCCGACGCGGCCGGCTTCGAACTTGCGCAACAGCTTGATGAACAGCCAGATACTGATCGGAATGCCGGGAATCAGGTACCAGTAGGTGACGGTCAGGTAGGAGACGGTCATCAGCATGATCGTCATCGGGGGGAGTTCGACTTCGAAGTCCTCGAAGATCGTCACGAAGCTGGGGACGATCTTGATCATGATGAACGTCAGAATGCCGACGGCCACCGAGATGACGACGATCGGATAGATCATCGCGCCTTTGATTTTGCGTTTGAGCGACTGGGCGCGTTCCTGGAAGTCGGCCAGGCGCTGCAGAATGAGTTCCAGCGCACCGCCGGCCTCACCGGCCTTGATCATGTTCACATACAGGCGGTTGAAGCACTTGGGCGACTTGGCCATGGCTTCGGAGAGCGTCGAGCCGCCTTCGATCTCGTCGCAGGTGTCCTGCAGGCTGACCTTGAGGCGGCCCCCCTTGCACTGCTGTTCGAGGATTCGCAGGCTGCGCAGAATCGGCAGACCGGCGTCCTGCAGAATCGAGAGCTGGCGGGTGAAGGTAGTGAGGACCTTGCTGTTGACGCCGCCGATGACGAAGCCGCGTTTCTTGCCCCCCTTGGCCTTCTCGGCGGCCACCTTCTTCTGCTTCTTGACGGCGATCTTGGTGACGAAGTAGCCCATCTGGCGAATCGTCGCCTGGGCTTCTTCTTCACTCACGGCCTCGATGACGTCCTTGATCTCCTGACCGGTGGAGTCCATGGCCTCGAATTGATAGGTCGGCATGGCTGTGAGATCCTGGTTCTTGAAGACTCGAGGGTTTTGGGTAGTTGTCGGGCCGGTTGAGCCCGCATCGGTTCGTCTTGGGGATTTAGCCTTCCATGACCGTTTCGCGGACGATTTCGTCCAGCGTCGTGGCGCCGTCTTCGGCGGCTCGCATGCCGGCGTCGCGCAGGGTGACCATGCCATAGCTGCGGGCCGCGTCGCGAAGTTCTTCGGTCGAAGCGTCTCGCATGATCATGTCGCGCAGGTTGTTGTTCATGACCATCAACTCGAACAAACCGACGCGGCCCTTGTAGCCCGTGTTGTTGCAGGCGTCGCAGCCGCGGCCGCGAAAGAAGTTCTTGCCGGCGACGTCCGAGGGCGTCAGGTCCAGGTCGGCCAGGGTCTCGCTGCTGGGGACGGTCGTCTCACGACACTGCGTGCAGATTCGCCGCACCAGCCGCTGGGCCAGAATGCCTTCGACCGTGGCCGTGATCAAAAACGACTGAATGCCCATGTCGCGCAGTCGGGTGACCGTGCTGGGGGCGTCGTTCGTGTGCAGCGTGCTGAACACGGTATGCCCCGTGAGCGAGGCCTGCACGGCGATCTCGGCCGTTTCGATGTCGCGAATTTCGCCCACCAGGATCTTGTCGGGATCTTGTCGCAGGATGGCCCGCAGGCACATTGCGAAGGTGTTTCCGATCGACGAATCGATGGGCACCTGAATGATGCCGTCGATGTCGTACTCGATGGGGTCTTCGGTGGTGATCAGCTTTTCAGTGATCACGTTCATCTCACTCAGCGCCGAGTACAGCGTGGTGGTCTTGCCCGAGCCCGTGGGACCGGTGACGAGGATGATCCCGTTGGGCTTGTGCATGATCTCGCGGAAGGCCTTCATGGTGGGCGCGTCCATGCCCACTTTGTTCAGGTCGAGCGACACCACCGAACGGTCGAGCACTCGCATGACGACGCTCTCGCCGAACATCGTCGGCAGCACGCTCACGCGCAAGTCGACCGGGTGCCCGCCGACGGTCAGTTCGATGCGGCCGTCCTGCGGCATGCGCCGCTCGGCAATGTCGAGATTCGCCATGACCTTGATGCGGGTGGTGATCGCGAACGCCAGGTGGCGCGGCGGCGGCACCATTTCGTAGAGCACGCCGTCGGCCTTGATGCGGATGCGGAACTCGTCTTCGAACGGCTCGAAGTGCAAGTCGCTGGCGTGGTCGCGAATCGCGATCAGCAGCACCATGTTCAGCAGCTTGCGGACCGGCGCGCTGTCGGCCAGGGCTTCGACGCTGGTCAGGTCGATCGGGCCTTCTTTACCGGCGGCGGCCGCGGCGGCTGCCAGTTCCTCGTCGGCGTCCAGGTCGGCCACGAGGGTTTCTACGCTCTCGGTATCCGAGGCATAGTAACGTTCGAGCGCCTTGAGGATTTCTCGCTCGGTGGCCACCACGGCGCGAATGTCGTATCCCAGGAACGTACGCAGCTCGTCCTGAATCGCCAGGTTCTGCGGGTCGCACATCGCGATCGTCAGCGAACCGTCGCGAAACGCGATCGGCAGGATGCGATACATCTGGGCCATCGTCTCGGTCACCAGCCCCAGCACGTTCGGCGGGATGACGATGTCGGCCAGGCTGACGACCTGCATGCCCCACTGCTCGGCGACGGCCTGGGAAAGCTGCTCTTCGTTGATGAGGCCCTGGCTCTCGGCGAACTTGCCAATCAGGATGCCGGGAGCCGACCGGTGCTCTTCGAGAAGCGTTTCGAGTTGATCGTCGGAGATGAATCCGAGATCGACCAGAATCTGTCCCAGTCGACGCATTGCCATGGAGAGTTACGCCTTCGTTGCTGAAGCGGTGCGGAACGGGGGAGCGAACGAATCTCGCTCGTCAGTCAGGTTTGCAGGTTGTCTTGCTCGGTTACTTCTTTTTGCCGTGTCCGTTGTCCTTGTCGCCTTTATCGTCCTTGTCGGCGTCGTCCTCATCGAACATCCCGCGCTCGGCGTTGGCAATCCGGGCGGCCAGTTCGTCGGGCGAGGCGGCCTTGGCCAGCAGGTCCTGCTTCGTGCAGTTGCCGGCCTTCCAGTGCCGGAACAGCGCGTCGTCAAGCAGAACCATGCCCTGCTTGGCGCCGGTCTGGATGGCCGAGTTGATGCGGAACGTTTTGTTTTCGCGAATCAGGTTGCCGATAGCCGAATTGCACACCAGCAGTTCGTGCGCGGCGACGCGGCCACCGCCGATCTTGGGAATCAGCGTTTGCGAGAGCACGCCGATGATCGAGGTGGAAAGCTGCGTGCGAATCTGATCCTGCTGGCTCGTGGGGAATACGTCGATGATACGGTTGACCGTGCCCTGGGCCCCGGTCGTGTGCAGCGTGCCGAACACGACGTGCCCCGTTTCGGCGGCGCTGATGGCCGCCTCGATCGTGGGCAAATCGCGAAGCTCGCCCACGAGGATGATGTCGGGATCTTGTCGCAGAGCGCGGCGCAGCGCTTCGGAAAAGCTGGGCACGTCGACGCCGATCTCGCGCTGGTTGACCGTCGATTTCTTGTTCGGATGGAAGAACTCGATCGGATCTTCGATCGTGATGATGTGATGATCAAAGTTCTCGTTCAGGTAGTTGATCATGCTGGCCAGCGAGGTGCTCTTGCCGGAACCCGTCGGGCCCGTGACCAGGAACAAGCCGCGCGGGCGCTGGATGAGCCGTTCGCAGGCCGCCGGCAGCCCAAGCTGCTCCATGGTGAGCAGCTTGTTCGGGATCTGCCGCAGCACCATCGCCACGTTGCCACGCTGCTTGAAGATCGAGACGCGGAAGCGGGCCAGGTCGCCAAACGCGAAGCCAAAGTCCGAACCGCCCACGGCCTGCAGTTCCTGCTGGCAGCGGTCGGGGGTGATGCTCTTCATCAGCGACTGGGTGTCGGACGGCTCGAGCACCTTGGTCTTGAGCTTGACCATGTGGCCGTCGTGCCGAATCACGGGGGGCTGGCCCACCGTGATGTGCAAGTCGCTGGCGCCCTGCCGCACGACCGCGTGCAGCAGCTTATCAATATGAATGGTCTCGGCGGTTGTCGACACGCTTTCCGTCCTCTCTAACTTTCACGGGCCTGACTGGCCGCTCGGGGCGTCCCAAGGCCGGGACTTCCGACGCGGCGCGTTGATCGGCGAATATGCACGAACTTATCGCGAATAACCTCCAGCGAATCCCGCAGGGAGTCGAGACCCGTTGGAGCCGTGTTGCACACTGTTCCGGTGTGGTGACACAAGTTCCGGTGTTCTGTCGGGACGAAGCTGGAACCAGCCGGCCCGATTTGCCAGAGGATTATTCGTGCGTACCAGACAAGCTGCCAAGCCGCCGCCAGCCTTGCGACGAACTCCGATCGTGCACCTGGCTGCCCTGTGCAGAGCTGCGACGGGCATGGGGACGGTGGCACTTGTGCGGTAAGTTGTTTGTTCCTGGGGATAGGTTGCGGTGGTCGTCCCTTTGCTGCTGGCGGTTGTTGCCCCGCGTTGATCGGCCCGACCCCCGGGTAATTGCCAGGGACCGAGCGTGGCGTTCGGGTTGGTTATTCCTCGGGCCTCTTCGAGACGCGAAAGACCTCCTCGATCGTGGTGGTGCCGGCCAGTACCTTACGAATGCCGTCGTGGTAAAGCGGTACCATGCCTTGCGCTACGGCGACGCGGTACAGATGCTGGGTGGGTGCCCCGGCGAAGGCCAGCTCGCGAACCTTGTTGGTCATCATCATCATTTCAAAGATGCCCTGGCGGCCGCGGTAGCCCGACTTCGAACAGTTTCCGCAGCCTTTGCCCTTCATGAATTTGGCGGTGGCGGCCATCTCTGGCGTGATGCCGGCGGCCTCGAGCTGAGCGTCCGACGGTTGGTGCGGCTGTTTGCACTTGGGGCATATAACCCGCACAAGCCGCTGTGCCAGAACCGAGACGACCGAACTTGCGACGAGGTAGCCGGGGACCCCCATATCCGTCATTCTTGTAATAGCACTGGGCGCATCGTTCGTGTGAAGTGTACTGAAAACTAAGTGTCCAGTTAAAGAGGCCTGAATCCCCATCTGGGCAGTCTCGCTGTCTCGCATCTCTCCCACTAGAATCACGTTCGGAGCCTGACGCAACATGGCCTTGATGATTTTGGCGAAATCCAGCCCGATATGGTGCTTCACCTCGACCTGGTTGATGCCCGGCAGGTAGTACTCAACCGGGTCCTCGGCCGTAATAATTTTGCGGTCCGGCTTGTTCAACTCGTTCAGGGCCGCGTACAGCGTGGTGGTCTTGCCGGACCCTGTCGGACCGGTGACCAGGATGATTCCGTTAGGCCGCCGGATCAGGTTTTTGAACTGCCGAAAATCGTTCTCCGACAGCCCCAGCTGCCGGACGCCCACCCGGATGCTGTCCTTATCCAGCACGCGCATGACGCAGGATTGGCCGTGGTTGGTCGGGAGGATGCTCACCCGCAAGTCGAGCTGCTTGTCACCCACGGTGACCTTGATGCGACCGTCCTGGGGTCGGCGTCGTTCCGCAATATCGATATTCGCCAGAATCTTGAGGCGTGAAAGGAGCGCCCCCAGCAGACGTCGGGGGGGGCTGTCGCGCTCGACCAGCACGCCGTCGATCCGGTAGCGGATGCGAACCCGGTCCTCGAACGGCTCGACGTGGATGTCGGACGCCCGGAGCTGCACCGCCTCGGTAATGATGAGCTGGGTCAGGCGGACGATCGGGGCGCTGGTTTCATCGATGACTTCGTCCGAGCCGCCGCCGGTTTCCTGCTCGGTCTCGGTGAAGTCGATGGCCGTGTCGGTGAATTCCTGGAGCATCGAGTCGGCGCTCTGATCCTCCGTCTGCCCGTAGTGCCGGTTGATGGCTTCCTGAATCGCCGAGCGGGGCGCCAGGGCAATCTCGATGTTGCGATTCAAGATGAAACGCAGCTTGTCGAAGGCCTCCAGGTCCGATGGGTCGCTCACAATCACCTTCAGCGACCCGTCTTCCTCGGCCATCGGAAGCACGGAGTTTTCGCGGGCCACGGACTCGGGGACGAGCTCGACGATTGACGGCGGAATCACGACTTCGTTCAGGTCGATATATTCCAGGCCGTGCTCTTTGGCCATGGCTTTCATCACCTCGACCTCGGTGGCATAGCCCAGGACGATGAGCTGATCGTGCACCTTTTTTCCGCTGGTTCGGGCGACGCGTTTGGCTTCCGCGTATTGGTCCGCGGAGATGATGCCCTGGCGGATGAGGATCTCGGCAAAGTCCGACTTCTTGGCCATCACAAGTCCGTGTTCTTCGTGGAGTTCAGTGGTCTGGGGGGCCGCGCTGTGCACTTTACCCGCGGCGCAATGTACGCTTTCCTGCCGTCGAAATGAGGACGGCAGGTGGTTGACATATTAACGCTTTGCAGTCCTGCAAGCTTCCCCCCAATCACCCCTGGGAGAACAACTTCGCCAGAGTCCGCAGCCCTTCGCCCAGCTCGCGACTCGCCTGAATGTTTGGCGCGCGCTGGTCCAAGCGGCGGACTGGCCTTAACGAGTCGTTTGCCCCCCCGGGGCGAAAGAACGTTGCCTGCTCTGGTGCGCGTCTAGGAAGCGGCGCGCGAGAAAAGTGGTAACTCTGTTCTAATTTGAGACTAATGGCGATCTGGCGGCTTGTCAACAAATCGCCGGATACGCGGCAGAATCGACGCCGGCATCCCGATTTTGCGGGTGCGTTATTCCAGGGGCTCAGGTCGTTCGGACTCCCCCGGCGACGAACGGACCGCGGGGGCAATATTCGGCCCGCGAAACTACGAATGTGTGCTTGCCGAGGGCGGGGCCGCGCGCGGTTGTAGCGATTCGGCCGATCCGGTTTTTGGCGCGTGGCCCCTGGCCGCTGCTTGTGGCAGGGGTCAGCCGGTCATTATCCTGGAACTACAGGCCCCGGCCGGGACAGGCACCTCTAAGCTCGGGGCTCTGAACACTCTTATCCTTTCAGCGGTTCAACTTCAGTAGTTGCCCCAAGGGCTCAGGTTGCGCATGCCGTTCGCGCGTGGTGAGGGGGACAGTCGATCGCGGGTGCCCGTGGGCCGGCAGGCGCGTTCGCGCGTGGCCGCCGGCGAACTGCTGGAAGACCGCCAACTGCTGGCCGCCGATCTGTCCTATCAAGACGTTGGCGAGCTGTGGGCCGCAGCGCTGGGCGCCGAACCAATCGCCACGCCGCTGACGAACGTTGTGGCCGAGCCCCTGGCGGGCACTGCCAACCCCAGCGGGTTCTCGCCCGCGCAGATTCGCACGGCCTACGGCTTCAATCAGATCTTCTTTCAGAACAATACGATCGTCGGCGACGGCACGGGCCAAACGATCGCGATCGTTAACGCCCATCACACGCCCAACGCCGCCAGCGACCTGGCCGCGTTCAGCGCGTACTACGGCCTCCCCAATGCCCCGAGCTTCGTGCAGGTCGATCAGAATGGTGGCACCGACTATACGACTTCCGTCAGCGGCTGGGCGCTCGAAACGGCGCTCGATGTGCAATGGGCTCATGCGTTGGCGCCCGGCGCAAATATTCTCTTGGTCGAGGCCAACACCGCGAACTTCAGCGACTTATTCGCCGCGGTCGACTATGCCCGCAATGTGCCGGGCGTATCGGTCGTCTCGATGAGCTGGGGCGCGGGCGAGTGGAATGGCCAGTCGTTTTTTAACCAGTTTCTCACCACGCCGCCCGGTCACGCCGGTGTGACGTTCTTCGCCGCGGCCGGCAACTCGGGCGGACCCGGCGTGTTTCCGGCGTACTCACCGAACGTCGTGGCCGTCGGTGGCACGAGCGTCACGCTCAACGGTTCCAGCCAGATCATCAGCGAAACGGCCTGGAGCGGCAGCGGCGGCGGCATCAGTCAGTACGAGGCGAAGCCGAGCTGGCAGAACGGCGTCGTCACCCAAAGCCTGACGCAGCGCGTGATGCCCGACGTCGCCTTCCTGGCTAACCCGAACACGGGCGTGGCCGTGTACGACACGTTCAATAATTCACCCGGCACGCCGTGGTCGAAGGTCGCCGGTACGAGCTTTGCCGCGCCGAGTTGGGCATCGCTCGTGGCGGTCGCCAATCAGGGGCGAACGCTCGCCGGCCTGCCGGTGTTCGACATGAACGCTCTGATGACCCGGCTCTATACGATGCCGGCCAGCAACTTCAACGACATCACGAGCGGCACGAGCACAGGTGCGATTCCACAATCGGCCGGCGTGGGCTACGACGCGATTACCGGCCGCGGCACGCCCAAGGCCGCACTCCTGGTCGACAGCCTCGTGGGCGTCAGCTCCGCACCCTCGGGCGTCACATTGCTCGCCGCGAGCGACACCGGCATCTCGAACTCCGATCGCATCACGCGGCTCAACAACTCCAGCGGCGGACAGACGCTGCAGTTCCAGGTTACCGGCACCGTTGCCGGCGCCACGGTACAGCTCTTCGCCGGAGCTACGCTCATCGGTTCGGCCGTGGCGGGCGGAGCCTCGACGATCGTCACCACCAACGGCAGCTTCACGCTCACCGACGGCGTGCACTCAATTACCGCCAGGCAAACCGAGCCGAGCGAGGTGCAATCGCCCGCATCACCAGCGCTACAGATCACGGTTGACGCCACCGCGCCGACGGCGGCCTTCGCGGCTGTCGCGCCCGACCCGCGCTTGGTTCCCGTCAGCTCCATCGGCCTGACCTTCAGCGAAGTCGTGAGCGGGCTGAATCTGAACGCCCTCTCGCTCTCGCGCGATGGCGGCGCGAATCTGCTGACGGGTGCACAGCCGATTTCGACGCTCGACAACATAACTTGGACGCTGGGCAACCTGACGACGATCACCAGCGTGTCCGGCGTCTATCAGCTGTTGCTCACGTCGGCCCTCTCGCCGGTCATCGACGTGGCGGGGAACATCGCCGGCAATGCGCTGGAGTCGTTCACGGTCGCTATCTCGGTGATGGGACGGATGCTGTTTTACAACCAGTCGAAGTTCGACGGGAACAACAGCGCCATCAACGCGGCCGACGACGCCGCAATCGCGAGCGACAAATCGGCCTACATCGCCGGCAGCGGCCTGGCCAACTTCAGCGCTGTCTCGAGCTACTCGCGCGGCATCAACGGCATCATGATCGACATCGCCGGCTCGCATCCGAACATCTCGATCAACGACTTCAGCTTCCGCGTGGGAAACAACAACTCGCTCGGCACCTGGACCGCCGCGCCGGCGCCTTCGCTTGTGACCGTGCGACCCGGCGCCGGAGTGGGCGGTTCCGATCGGATCGCCATCACCTGGGCCAACGGCGCCATCAGCAATCAGTGGCTGGAAGTGACGTTGTTGGCCAACCAGGATTCCGGTCTGGCCGAGGCCGACACGTTCTACTTCGGCAACCGGATTGGTGACACCGGGCTAAGCACTCCTCCCAGCGTGTTCTTGACGTCAGCAGGTGACGAACTGGCTGCTCGGGCCAACCCGGCGATCCAGCAAGGCGTGACCAACATCTACGACTTCAATCGCGATTCGGTTGTGAGCGGCGGCGATCAATTGACCGCCCGAAACAACGCTGGATTTCTGGTGCGATTGAATCTGGCCACGCCGCTGGCGGCGCCGTTGGTCGGCGAGGATGATGGCGATGGGGAAGGCACGGAGCAAGGCGGCGTGGACGCGATTGCGAGTGCCTTGAACGTGCCGGCCGAACCTGAAATTGCGCCGCTGGCCGAACCAGCGGTTGCCGAGCCGCTGGTGGCGTCGCCTTTTGCCGCCGTGCTGACTCCTGCCGCGGAGCGCGTGCTTCCGCACGATCGCGGCCTCTCGCTGGCGCTGGCGCACGCCTGGCTGAAGCGCGCGAGCGACGCGGTGGAAGATTCGCCGCTCGAAGATTCGCTCTTGAACCTGCTGTCAGCAGCGCGTTCGCGGCGAGGGCGCTAGGCTAGCGCTCAAGGGCGTGGGAGAACTGACGAGCTCATCTGCCAACCCTGGCGCGGTGCAAAGCTGGCGCGAATGGCTCGCCGCGGACGGGAAGCCGGAGTGGATCGCTGGACCGTTCAACGGTGCCAATCGCCGGCGATAGTCGACCGACACGACTGTCGCGATGCAGCGCCGACTCCGCTCAAAATATCCCCAGCGATTCACAGATTTCGATTGACTCCCTTGGACACATTCCAATAGACTGACGATTGAACCCGTCGGGGGGGCGTTCCCACCTCACCTCGCTGCGCCCTCCGCCTGGCTGGTTCACGGAACAACAGAATTCATACATATCTATTCGGAGGCGAGCATCATGCGATGCTACCGTAGCGCGCTGCGCGCACGAGGTGAGGGATTCGAGGTCCTGGAATCGCGGCAACTACTTTCCGTCACGCCGCAACTCCTGGCAGACATCAACCCCGAGCAGTCGTCCTATCCGCGGGATTTCATTGAGTTCGACGGCAAGCTGTTTTACACGGCTGAGCATGCCGAGTACGGTCGCGAGCTGTGGTCCAGCGACGGCACGCCCGAGGGAACCGGGCTGGTGAAAGACATTCGTCCGGGCGAAGACGATTCAAAAATCTCAGGTCTGACGGTTTCCGGCGGCTGGCTGTATTTCGTCGCCGACGACGGTACGCATGGCCGCGAGCTGTGGCGGACCGATGGAACGGCGGAGGGCACGGAGCTCTTTCACGAGTTCAGCCCTGGCGGAAACGGTCTGGGCACCGATCCGGACATGGCCGACGTTGCGGGGACACTCTTCCTCGAAACAAGCAATCCTGCCAACTTGTGGAAGTCGGACGGCACCGAGGCAGGCACCGTCTTGCTGAAGTCCATTTCAAACTCCGCGGAGAACTTTACCGCGGTCGGAGATCTACTGTTCTTCACGGGAGCACGTGATGAACTCTGGAAGAGCGATGGAACACCGGAAGGTACAACGCTCGTCAAGGACTTTAACACGGGGATCGGTCACGGGGGCTGGGTCGAAGAGCTCACGGCCTTCGATGGCAATTTGTTTTTCGTCGTCGATGGTTTCGTGTGGAAGAGCAATGGCACCGCCGCGGGAACTGTCAAAGTAGCTTCTGCGGGCGCCTACCAGCTCTCGTATGCCGAGTCGCTCGAAGTAGCCGGAGACAAACTGTTCTTCGCCGCGCGCCGAGACAACCAAGATGACATCTGGGTAATCAATGGCGAGAGCTCACCGGCGGTTCCTGTTCAAATCCCAACGAACCTTTCCATCTACGAGCGAGATCAACTGACCGCCGTGGGCAACTCGGTGTACTACCGCGATGGATTGGGTGGGTCGCATGGTCTCTGGCGCACAGATGGTACAACCGAAGGCACGAATTTCGTTGTCGCACTCGAAGAGGATGGCCAGCCTCTCTACATTGACCAGATGACGGCATTTGGTGACGAGCTGTTCTTCGCGACCTCGATGAACAACAGCATCGATGGTCCTGACCTGTGGCGAGCCAACGGCACGCCGGAGGGTACTTCGCGCTGGCGAACGTTCATCGTAGCGCCCATGTTCTACTTCTCAATTCGGGGTTTGGGCATTGAGCTCGGCGTGGCCGGCGGCAACCTGTACTTCACCGCCAACGGCGGCGGCACCGGACTCGAACTGTGGCGGACCGACGGCACGGACGAGGGGACGCTGCAATTGCACGACCTGCCGAACGTCGCGACCGATTCGTCTACGCCGCGAGACTTCGTGTCCACGACCACGCACGTCTACTTCACGGCCGACAACGGTTTTGGCCGGCAACTGTTCTCTGCGGCCGGTCCCAACGGCCCCGTCACGCAGCTCACGCCGTCGATGAGCGGCCTCGTCGGCTCGCAGGTCGAGCAGCTCACGCCAGTGGGCAGCCTGCTGTACTTCGTGGCCGTCGACGAGAACGGCCGCTACCTAGGCGTCAGCGATGGCACACTCGCGGGCACGCAGCGCTTGAGCTGGCCCTTCGCCATGGGCGAGGTCGAAGTTTACGGTCTCAATGAGTTCGGCGGGGGCGTGATCTTCCTTATCGCTGACGAAACGCTGGGCGTGATGATCGCTCGGGCCGACTCCGAGGGCATTGAAATCGTTCACACGTTGGGAACCACGTTCACGGTCTCAGACGTTGATGCGCCGGTCATCTGGCAAGGCCACTACTACTTCATCGCCGGCGAAGGCACCAAGGAAATATGGCACACCGATGGTACGTCGGCCGGCACGCAGCGCTTGAGCGACACCGCGCCCAACCTGGGACCGTATGGGCAGGGACTCACCGCTACGACCAACCTGCTGTACTTCATCTCAGCAGAGTCTGACGAAAGTCCCTCGCGCCTGTGGCGCACCGATGGCACGGCCGAAGGCTCGTTTGCGTATTCCGACTTACAAGTACCGCTGCAGTTGAAGGCACTGGGGAATTACCTGTTTTTTAGCTTCCGCGGCCATTTCAACCCTTACGACAACGAGCTTTGGTCAACGGACGGAACGATCGAAGGCACAATCCTCGTCGGAGAGTACAACGAACCCCATGCGATGTCGTGGCTAAGTGGCATGCAGCTTATTGCTGCAGAGCTCAATGGCTTACTGTACTTTTTCGGACCAGCCGCAACGGTTGGGTCTGAATTCGCCCTCTGGCGCAGTGACGGTACGGTAGGCGGAACAGAGCATGTCGTCGACTTCCCCGACATTGGGAGTAGTCGAAATTGGCTGATCAGCAGCGAAGGCGGCAGGCTGCTTTTGTATGTGAACAGCTACATCTACGAGAGCGACGGCACGGCAACTGGAACGCGCAAACTACCCGTTAGCCCTTACTTGTCGGTCGAGTTTGGTCGTCAAGTTGCGTGGCTAAACGACACGCTGTATTACGGGCTATCGACAGCCGAATACGGCTGGGAGCCATTCACCTATACGCGTGGACCCTCGAGCGTCGCTGGTCGCCACTTGTTCTATAACGAATCGGTTTTTGACGGGAACGGTTCGACCGTCGATTGGCAAGCCGACGGGCGGGCAATTGACACGAACAAGCAGGCCTACCTGCCAGGCAGTGGCCCAGCCACATTCGCCAACATCTCGAGCTACTCGCGAGGGATCAACGGCATCCTGATTGACATTCTGGACCTGCCCGACAATGTTCTCGGTCCTTTGATCACCTTGGACGATTTCGCATTCCGCGTCGGCAACACGAACGACCCGAACTCGTGGGCCGACGGGCCTGCTCCCAACCAAATAGGCTTCGTCGAGTACACGGATCTCGGCTGGGGAATCTTCCTGAGTTGGGAATCTGGCGCGATCAAAAACACCTGGCTGGAAGTCACCGTGCTGGCGAACGAACGGACCGGCCTGGCCGAGCCCGACGTGTTCTACTTCGGCAGCCGAATCGGCGACACCGGCTCGGGCACTCCGGCCGCGGCGGTAACGAGCGCGGCCGACGAGCTGGCGGCCCGCTTTGCACTTGGTGTGAATCAATCGATTGTGAGCCTGGTGGACTTCGATCGCAACGGCGTCGTCAACGCCGGCGACGCTCTGATCGCGCGCAACAACGCCGGTATCCTCCTGAAGCTGGATCTCCCCGGCGAAAACTCGCCAGCCGCGGTGCCACTGGTGCTCGCAGAACCGTTGCGGACATCCGCCGCGGCCAAGTCGCCCTCCCGCGGCGAACTCCTGGCCTACGCCATGCAAAACTGGCGCGAATGGCTCGACGCGGACGACGAGGATGAGTTCTTTGGCGGACGCTAACCTGCGCCGCAGCAAGTCAAAAGGCTGACCGCGCCATGTCCTCGTCGTCGGAACTCCGCACTGCGCTTCGGAAGCGCCGAGACGGCGAAAAACGGCCACGCGCCAGGAGCGGTGGTTGGCTCGTGCGACGCTGCAATCGTCGGCAGCCCCCATAAACCTGGATCGGTTCCGGATTCAGCCCGGAGTGGAGCTGTCAGGCGGTGCTTGGACGCTTCTTTACGCCCGGTCGTGGACATTGTCGATCCGGACGGGGAGAATGTCGCGGGAGCGATTACCGCCACTAGGTCGACACCCGGCCGCGCCCGGCGGAACGTGGTGATCGACGAACAGAACGTCGAACTCGAGAGCGGCATTCTCCGGCGTAAGACCTGACGAGCGTACAAGGATTAACCCCATCGAGAGGCAGATTGCCATGCGGCCACTCTTCAGCACCATCCGCACGTTGGCCACCGGCTGTGCGACGCTGGCGTTCTTCCTGGCAACTTCGGGAGCCTCGGCGGGCGAGGGCGTGCGCATTCCCGAGTTGATGTTTATGCCGTCGGTTAACCTCGTGCTGTCCGTCGGCGACGTCGCGAAGTCGAAGGAATTCTATGGCGACATCCTGCAGCTCAAGCCCATGGCGAACTTAAACCTTCCCGGCGGGCTCGTCATGACCCGCTATCAGGTCGGCACCACCGAGATCAAGTTGCTGCACAGCGCCACCACGCGGAAAGCGGAGTCGGGAAAAGTGGATGCGGCCACGGGAATCCGCCGGCTGACCCTCTTTGTTCGCGATCCGCAAGGCTTGAGCGAAAGGTTCAAAGCCCACGGCCATCCGTTGCCCGCGTTTACGGCGGAACCTTCGGCCCGGGGGTGGAGCCAGGTGATCGTCGATGACCCCGACGGTAACCAGATCGCACTGGTGGTTCCGCCCGACGGAACGCCGGACGACGTCTACAAGAACATTGAACTTCGGTTAACCGTGAAGGACTTGGAGGCAAGCCGGAAGTTCTACCGAGAATTCGTGGGCTTCGCGGAGCAAGAATCGGTCAAGCTGCCGGCTGCCGAAGGGGGCGAACTGCATCCCTATCGGTTCGGCAACACGACCATCCTGTTGGGTACATTCGGCGATGCCTTGCCGCCGCATACAGGGCGCTGGGAAGAAGCCCACGGCATGCGCTACATTCAGTACATCGTGCGCGACCTCGATGCCGTCAACGAGCTTGCGAAGTCATCCGGTGTCACAATCGAACAGCCGATTTTCCCATTGGGTAAATTGGCTCGGATCATGTTCATCGGCGATCCCGACGGCATCATCAATGAATTTGTTGGACTGCCGAAATAGTCCGGTAGCGCCGCGTGGCAGGTTTCTCGGCGCCGCCGTCTCGATGACGCTATCACGGCAGCGATCGTGAAATTACGGCTACACCCGCAGCCGTTCGCTTTCCAGCCGCTGGTGGATGAAGCCCAGGGCTTTCTCGGCCATGCGGCCGTAATAATCAAAGCCGTGGCCGCCGCCGCTGGTCTCCAGATCGGCTTCGTAAGGGATGCCGAGCGCCGCGAGCTTCATCCGCAGCCGCTCGGCGCTTTCGTGCCAGCGGGTGTCCACCGGATCGCAGCAGAAGAACATGTTGCGCGGCCAGTTCAAAGGATGCACGTGCAGCGTGGCGGTGTCCTGCCGCGCGGCTTCCTTGTCGACGTACATCTCAAAGAGCGTTTCGTCCCCTTCGTCCATCCGCGTGTGATAGTCGATCGCCGGAGAGATCGCCGCGAGCACGGGAAACTTATTCGGAAACTTGAACGCCATCCGCAGCGCCCCCTGCCCTCCCATGCTCGTGCCCAGGAGCGCGACGCGCGGTGGCTCGACCCGCCAGTTGGCGTTCAGCCACTCCATGACGTGGTCGCGCACGTAGCACTCGGCCGAGATCTTGTTGTCGAACTCGCTGCAGATCCGATCCGTCCACCAGGAGCGCGCCGTCCGCGGACAGATCACGCGAAATCCATGGCGATCGAACTCGCGAATAAACTCCGGTTTGTCGTGCAAATGGTTGAGATGCACGCCGTGCAGGTAGATCACGGTGTAGCCGTGCTCGCTCGCGCGCGGCGGCTGGTAGATCTCACAAATATGGCCGGCCACTTCGACTTCGGACCATTGGCCGGCGGTGGCTGCAGACGGAGACGCCATCGATGACTGATTTCGGGGGTGCTGATTTCGAGAACGTTACGGCGAAGAAGCGCGCCGGCCTCAGTTTATCCCTTCGGCGCCAGCCGCGAAAGCCGCAGAGTCGAGTGTCGGAATCTACGGCGCACGTTGCTCACGATCCGCACGACCGGCAAGCCTGGCGCGATCGGACGCGCAGTTCGTGGTAGGTTTCAGATAGCAACGGGCGAGCCACGGCGCAGGATCGCGCCATGCAGAACACACCAAGCGAACGAGACGAATCAGGATGAGTACTTCCTCGGCCCTGGGCGATCGCGGCTTCCGCCCCGAGACATTCACACCGCTGCCCGCGCTGCCGCCGCATGCCGAGCTTGATGATCCGATCGACCTGGCGAGCCTCTTGCGGCGCTGCCTCGACGACGTCACCTTCTGCGGCATGATCCTGCACAAGTTCGCCGCGCGCAGCGCCGATCAGCTGGCCGCGCTCGAGCGTGCACTCGAATCGGGCAACGCCATCGAACTCGCGCGCGAAGCGCACACCTTGCAAGGCGTGGCCGCGAATATGGGTGCGCTGGCCATGCGTGCCCGGGCCGACGACCTGGAGCGTGCGGCACGCGCGGGCGATCTGAGCGCGGCACGCAAGCTGTACGCCGCGGCGCGCGGCGAAGTCGACCGCTGCCGGCTGGCCGTGCCGGAACTGCTGCTGCGGCTGGCACATTAGCGAGGCGCGGGCGATCGTGGGCGCTCAATCGCGGCGTCGAAGAACCCGCTGGCAATGCCAGGGGCTGCCCAGGAACCGCCACATCGACGCTACTTCACTTCCGTCGCCGCCGCCGGCTTTTGCGTCAGCTTCAGCGTCCCCGGAATCGTGGCCGTCGTGAACCAGCCGATCATCATCTCGTCCCAGGTCTGCTCGCCGAAACGAATCGTCTTGGTCGGATCGGGATTCGTGGGGCTCTCGGCCGAGTTGTCGTAGTAGGCCTCGCAGTACAGCTTCGCCCCCTTGGGCATCAGCTTCGGCTTGGCCAGGATGTAGTCGATCTGCCAGTTGAAGTCCCACCGCGGCACGTCCAGCAGCACTTCGCGGGTGCCGTCGGGATAGATCGCTTCGTAGCGGAACGACTTGCCGCGCATGTGCATGTGCGGCGTCATGCTCAGCAGCATTTTGTCTTCCTTGAAGCGGTACTGCGAGACGACTTTGTAGTCTTTCGCTCCGGGCGGAATCGCGAAGGCGACGTTGATCGCCCAGCCGCTCTCGGCGATTTGATTGACTTCGCTCGCGTTGATGAACTTGAGGCCCAGCGTGCTCAGGTCGAGCTGCTCGCGGCCGTTGGGCGTGTAATGCATCTGGAATACGATCTTCGAGCCGGCTGGAATCTTCTTGGCCATGCCCCCTTCCATCATCCGCGGCGGAGAGCCCGGTGCATACGCGGCCAGCAATGATCCGCGCAAGAGGTCGACTTGTCCGCCGGGCGCTTGCAGGAACACCAGGATGTGGTGCACGACCTGGCGATTGCCGGGCCGGGCTTCGCAGGCGACCATCCACATGTCTTCCGTGAAGCCCGGATCGACCGTGAAGTGCTGGTAGTCCACGATCCCTTCGGCCGGCACCTTGAACGGTTCTTCAGCCATCTTGACCACCAGGTCCGGCTGCGGAATGCTCCAGCCCACGACAAAGTTTCGCGGTTCGGGCAGGTCGCTCTTGTCGCCTTCGGGGCAGCCGGCGTCGACCCACGCAAAGATCTGCCGTTTTTCCTCGTCGCTCAGGCGCGCGTCGTTGAGGAAGTGACCGATCTTCGGATCGGCGAACCAGGGGGGCATGCGTCCCTGGTCGACGACTTCGCGAATCGTCTCGGCCCAGCCAATCGCATCTTCATAGCTGGTCAGCGTGAAGGGGCCGATCTCGCCTTCGCGGTGACACTCGACGCAGCGATTCTGAAAGATCCGGGCGATCTCGCGCGAGTACGTGACTTCGCTCCCCGTGGGCTTGGGCATCCGTCCAATGTAACAACCCACGGCTTCGGTCTCGGGCGTGGTGACTTCCTTACCGGCCAGCAATTCGTCGAGCGCAAGCTTCAGATCGCTGCGCGGATTGGTGGTCTTTTGCAGACCGGGTTCGTACTGACCATCGATGCGGCCGTGATAGCGCACCGTCCGGGTTTCATCGAGCACGAACACTTCAGGCGTGCGCTCCGCGCCGTAAGCGTCGGCCACGACGTTCTGCTCGTCCTTCAGCACCGGGAACGTGAGCTTGTGCTCCTTGGCGTACGCCGCAACCTCTTCCGCGGTATCCTGCAAGTTGGAGTCGATGCCGATAACGGCCACGCCGTGCTCGGCATAGTGCGTGGCAAGTTCGCTCAACCGCGGGGCATACAGCCGGGCGAGTGGACACTCGGTGCCGAGGAACAGCACGACGACGAGCTGCTTGTCCTTTAGGTCCGCCAGGCTGACGTCGTTGCCGTCGGCCCCCTTGAGCCGAAACTCCGGGGCCTTCTTGCCCACAGCCGAGACTTGCTCCGCGGCGGTCGCGGCTGGCAGCAGGCTTCCCAAAGCAAGCAGAGCAGCACAGAAAATGTGCCCGCGAGTACGAACGTGCGACATTTCGAAATCCTCGTGCGAATGCAGTTACGGCCAGCTTATGGCGGCCGGAGTTGGTTACCGTGTTGTACCCGGCAAATGGCTGGGGGGTGTCAGCGGCGGCCCAGCGAAATTCTACCCGTCGGGGCGCCGCGGGCTATTTCCTAGCGGTTTTCGCTGCGTTTTGGCAACAGGAATATTGGGTACTGGCAACAGGAATGTGACCGACAAAAGGTGGTTTGGGTGTTCAACTTGCATTAGAATCGGCGGTCGGACCTGCTCCCCAACCCTACCCTGCCCGCTTGGAAAGGATCCACGGTCATGTCGCGACTCAATCGCCGCAAATTCCTGCAGACGTCCGCCGCCGCTAGCACCGCTTTCGGCCTGTTCACGATCGCCGGCACTAAGGCCTCGGGCAAGGTGCTCGGCGCGAACGACGCGGTCCGTGTCGGCGTGGCCGGCATTCGCGGTCGAGGGCAATCGCACATCAATGCGTTCGCCAAGGAGCTCAAGGATCAGAACACGCAGGTCACTTATCTGATCGACCCGGACACGCGGCTGTTTGGCCCCCGCGGCTCGACGGTGAACGAACTCGGTGGGAACGCGCCCAAGACGGTGAAGGATATTCGCGAGGCGCTCGACGACAAGAACCTCGACGTGATCACCGTGGCCACGTGCAATCACTGGCATTCGCTGATCACGATCTGGGCCTGCCAGGCCGGCAAGGACGTGTATGTCGAAAAGCCGATCAGCCACAACGTGTTCGAAGGCCGGCAGTGTGTCGAAGCAGCCAAGAAGTACGGCCGCGTCGTCCAGCACGGCACGCAGCAGCGGTCGAGCATCGAGCGGGCCAAAGAGATCGCGGCGCTGCAGAGCGGCAAGTATGGCAAGCTGCTCGTCTCGAAGGGCTATTGCAGCAAGCCGCGCTGGAGCATCGGCAACAAGCCCACCGAAGCAGCGCCGAGCGAACTTGATTTCAATCTGTGGCTGGGTCCTGCGCCCGAGCAGGCTTACCACGGCAACCTGGTGCCGTACAACTGGCACTGGTTCTGGGATACCGGCAACGGCGACATCGGCAACCAAGGCGTTCACGAAATGGACGTCGCCCGCTGGGCCATCAAAGACGCCACGCTTCCCAAGAGCGTGTGGAGCCTGGGCGGCCGCTTCGCCGTCGAAGACCAGGGCCAAACCCCCAACACGCAAATGGCCGTGTTCGACTACGGCGACGCGCTCTTGCTGTTCGAGGTCCGCGGTCTGGTCGGCAACAAGGACCGCGGCAACTTCCCGGGCAACGTCTCGAACGAGTACTACACGACCGAAGGCCGGATCCACGAAGGCAAGTTCTACGGGCACGGCAGCGACGTGGGCGAAGCGCTGGCCGATGCTGATGCGCATGTCACCCCCGGCGGCACGTTTGGCAGCTTCCTTTCGGCGGTCCGCAGCCGCAAGCCGCAAGACAACAACGCCAATGCCGAAGTGGCTCACTACTCGGCGGCGCTATGCCACCTGGCGAACATCTCCTATCGGCTGGGCGAGAAGGCCAGCTACGACAAGGCCGCCGGCTCGATCGGCGACAACAAACAGGTCGTCGCGAGCTTTGGCGCCCTGCAGGACAACCTGAAGGCGGTCGGCGTGAAGCTCGAACAGACGGAGTATCAGGTCGGCCGAAAGCTCGACTTCGACGCCGCGAGCGAAAAGTTCACCGGCGAAGGCGCCGACGCCGCCAACCAGCTGCTCTCGCGCGAGTATCGGGCGCCGTTCGTGGTGCCCCAGCAGGTGTAAGAGCAGCCCCGGGCGGTTCACCACGTCCGCTCGTTACCCAACGGGATAGCGCAACAAAAAAACCTGCCCAGGACTTTCGTCCCGGGCAGGTTTTTCGTTTCAGGCAATCAGTCGTTCGTGCTTAGCTGCGACGGACGATCTTGCTGCTGGCGGCAACCACGCGACGCTTGCTGGGGACCGAAGCCGAGGGATCGGCAGTCGGAGCAGGAGGCATCGGGGCAGCGTCTTCAGCCGGGGCACCAGCGTCGCCCATCGGGGCTACGCCACAGCCGCTGGCACAGCCGGTCGCACAACCAGCGGCACAGCCCTGGGCACAACCATCCGCACAGCCGGTGTTGCAGCACGAAGGCTTGCAGCACTTCTTGTGGCAGTGGAAGATACCGAGCAGACCGCAGTGACGCTTCTTGCAGCAGCTCTTCTGGCAGCAGTTGTTGCAAGCCGGGGCACAGCCGCAAGCCGGTTCAGCAGCCGCACAGCCACAGGCTGCCGGAGCCGCACAACCCGGATCGCAAGCCGCCGCACAACCGCAAGCAGCCGGAGCCGCACAAGCCGGCTCGCAAGCCGCAGCGCAACCGGTGTTGCAGCAGCTGTGGCACTTCTTGTGGCAGCAACCAAACAGGTGGTCGTGCAAACCACACAGCAGACCGCCACGGCACTTGCTACGGCCGCAGCACTTCGACGCACAGCACGAGTCGCAAGGGGCAGCACAGCCGCAAGCCGGCTCAGCCGCACAGCCACACGCCGGCTCGCAAGCCGCCGCACAGCCACAGCCCGGATCCGCTGCACAGCACGAGGCTTCGGCCGCACAGCAAGCGGGCTCACAACCCTTGTCGCAACCACACGACGGTTCGCAGGACGTGCAACAGGTGTTGCAGCCGCAGTCGTTCAGACCCAACATGCGGTCCAGAAGCTCAAAACCAAAGCTCTGGCTACACAGGCCTACGCTGACTACTAGCGCACCAAAGACCATGTTCCATTTCATCGAGCAACGTCTCCTTTACTTGAACTGCGGATAGCGTGCACCCTGGCTTCTGGCACCAGCTTCGTCTGGCCGTTCCGCCTTTTGAGGGAGCGGTCGGGCCGAGACGGATGGCCTTTGGCAATCCCGCGTCTCGAAGAGAGAACGCCATGACTGCCGGGGGCTAACTTGGGGAAGGCGATGTCAGGCAGGGTTTGGGTGGGGTCGGAACCAGCAGTTCACACGGTTGTTGGCGCCAGGACCGGTCGAGCCAATCCTTGACTCGAAAAGTCCGAGCCGGTTGTCCTAACGCCTCTCTATACGTGCCTCTTCCGGCACGCGATCCTCTGTGGGTAACAACAACCGTATCGGCACGCTGGCAAACGCCCCTTGAGAACGCAGAAGTATTTTTCAAGTACGGGTTTACGACGACTGTTACGCAGACATTGCCGCAGGCGTAAGCCGGCGAAACCTTGCCGATTACACGATGCGACTTTGCGGCTGGTAGCCTCTGGTGGGGCGCTGTGGTAGGGTGACAATGCCGGTTGCGAAAACTTCGCCGCGAGAAGAGCCATCCGCGCGGTCTCGTGCCTGCCATTCGACCTTAACGGCGGCCGCCCTCCGCCGCTCCACTTGCACTCGTCAAAAGCTACTAGCAGACCCTGATAGCGTCCCGATCGCCCATGAGTTCCAGCCCCGCCACCCAGAATCGACGCGCCGTGGTCATCTCTTTCGATGACATTCCGCCGGTCCCCTGCCCGTGCGGACAGGCCCGCCGCGCTTTTGCCGACGTGGCCGAGTATCCCGGCACCGTGCATCGAACCGACATCACCGCCGATGCGCAAACGCACTATCATAAGCGTCTCACCGAGGTGTATTACGTTTTGGAGTGCGAAGAGCACGCAGCCATCGAACTCGACGGAGAGAGTGTCCCGGTCCAGCCGGGCAGTTGCATCCTGATTCCACCCCTGGTTCGCCATCGCGCAATTGGGCCCATGCGGGTGCTGGTCCTCGTGCAGCCCAAATTCGATCCGGCGGACGAATGGTTCGACTAGCGGCGGTTCAGACGCAGACGAGGCCGTTCTCCCCGCTTCGCATTCAGAACGGCCTCTCAGTGACTGGCCGTTGAGGGTCTCGCTGAACCCCGCGCGACTCCCCAGCGTAGAAGCGCCGGCGAGCCGATTGCCGCCAAATGCGAAGGGGCAGGAAATGCCCGGAATTTGCGGGAGATTGCGCGGATCAGGACCGTCCTCGAGCCCGGTCCGGTGCTTGCCGCACGTCGAGGCACGTCGTATCCTAGGATTATTCCGTTCGATCCCACCTGCCGCCGCCCGCCCAGTCCAGGCGGCACATCCTTCCAGAGCCAGACATGACACGACATTCGCTCGGCCGCGTCGGAACCTTGGTCGTCACCGTATTGATAGTCGCCTGCGGCGCTGCCTCGGCCGCGGAAGTCGATCCGCTGGACTGGCCCCAGTGGCGCGGACCAGAGGGAAACGGCATCTCGCGCGAAACCGGTCTCGTGACCGAGTGGGATCCGGCCGCCGAGGGCACCAGCGGCAACGTGCTCTGGCGCAGCGACGAGTTGGGCGGGTTCTGCACGCCGATCGTCATGAATGGCAAGCTGTACACCATCGTCCGGGCCGACGCCGGCACCAAGAAAGATTGTGAGAAAGTCGTCTGCGTCGACGCCAGCACCGGCAAGAAGATCTGGGAACGCCGCAATAACATCTTCCTGACCGACGTGCCGGCCGAGCGCATCGGCTGGGCCAGTTGCGTAGGCGATCCCGCGGCGAAGAAGGTTTACGCCATCGGCGCGAATGGCTATCTGCAATGTCTCGACTCCGAGACCGGCGACCAGAAGTGGCACGTCTCGCTCAACGAAGAATACGGACTGCTAACCACCTACGGCGGCCGGCTGACCACCCCGGTGCTGTTCGAAGACCTGGTGATCGTGGGCGGCGTGATTGTCGGTTGGGGCGACGCGGCTCGCCCGACCCACCGCCTACTGGCATTCAATCAAGACGATGGCCGGCTGGTCTGGATCAACGGCACCAAGCCGCTGCCGGAAGATACCACCTATAGCGTGCCCGCGATCGCCATGCTCGATGGCCAGGCGGCGCTCGTGTTCGGCTCCGGCGACGGCGGCGTGCACGCCTGGCAGCCGCGCACCGGCAAGCCGATCTGGAACTTCGATTTCTCACTCCGCGGGCTGAACATCTCGCCGATCGTGGTCGACGGCAAAGTCTACATGTCGCAGGCCGAAGAGAACTTCAATAATGCTGCTTCGATGGGCGGCATCCTCTGCATCGACGGCAAGGGCCAAGGTAACATCACGGGGACCAACGAAATCTGGCGCGCCGCGGGCATGGTCGGCAAAAGCTCGCCGCTGCTGCTCGATGGCCGAATGTACGCCTTCGACGACGGCGGCAAGATCTACATTCTCGATGCTGCCACCGGCAAACCGGTGAGCAAGAAGTCGAACAAGCTAGTCGGCACGATCGTCCGGGCCAGCCCACTGTATGCCGACGGCAAGATCTACGCCTGCACGACCAGCGCCTGGCACGTGCTCGAACCGACCAAGGACGGCGTGAAGTTCATCGAGCGGATGCGGTTGCCCGCGGATGACGAAGTCATCGGTTCGCCGATCGCCTCGCACGGCAAGATCTATCTGCCGACTACCTCGCGGTTGTATTGCCTGGGCACGCCGGACGCGCAGACCGGTTCGACCGAAGCTCCCGCACCGGCCCAGGAAACACCCGCCGGCAAGGACGATGCGGTGGCCCAGGTGCAACTCGTTCCGGCCGAAGTGCTGATCAAGCCGGGCGACAACCTGAAGTTCGCCATCAAACTGTTCAACGAACGCGGGCAATATCTCCGCGATGCGACCGAGGCCGAGTTCACGGTCGCCGGGCCGGGCCAGATCAGCTCCGACGGAACTTTCGCCTCGGCCAGCGACGCCGCCCACAAGGCCGCCATCGTCACGGCCAAAGTCAACGGCGCGACGGACACGGCCCGCGTCCGGATGGTGCCGGAGCTGCCCTGGAGATTTGACTTCGCCAATAACGAAGTCCCCGTGACCTGGGTGGGCGCTCGCTACCGCAACATCATTCGTCCGGTCGACAAGAACCCCGTGATGGTCAAAGTGACGACCATTCCCAAGGGCACGCGCAGCCAGGCCATCATGGGACAGAACGATCTGCACGACTACACAATCCAGTCCGACGTGCAGGGCGTGACCACCGGCGGCAAGATGCCCGACATCGGGCTGATCGCCCAGCGCTACACGATGGATCTGATGGGCGATCACCAGGAAATTCAGATTCGCTCCTGGACCTCGCAGCTCGACCGCTTCTCCAAGACCGTGCCCTTCAAGTGGGAAGGCAACACCTGGTACACGATGAAGTTCCGGGCCGAAGCCGCGGGCGACAAAGCCATCCTCAAGGGTAAGGTCTGGAAGCGTGGCGAGCAGGAGCCCGAGGCCTGGACCATCGAAGCCGTGGACGAAGCCCCGAACCTCGTCGGCGCGCCGGGCTTCTTCGGCAATGCCCAGGTGGCGGAGATTTATTACGACAACGTTTCGGTAACCCCGAACGAGAAGTAGTCGCGCAAGCGCGATGCCGCTCGCAGTCCGGTTAACACACACATACCAACGACAACTTTCGTCGCAGAGACCCTCGGCATGAAAAAGGCTCAGCTCGTTTCTTCGTTCCTCTTGGTTGGACTGACTGCGGGCATGCTCACTGCCGCGGCGCCCAGCAAGCCGGCTCCCAAAGATGACAACCCGCCGCAGGGCGTCGGTCCGCTCGATTGGGGCCAGTGGGGCGGTTCCAGCAAGCGCAATAACACGCCCGAGGGCAAGAATATTCCTGTGGAGTGGACAATCGGCTCGTTCGATCTGAAGACGGGCGAGTGGAACAAAGACGAGGCCGAGAACGTGAAGTGGACGGCCTCGCTCGGCTCGCAATCGTACGGCAACCCGGTGGTCGCCAACGGCAAGGTTTACGTCGGCACCAACAACGGCGCCGGCTACCAGAAGCGCTATCCCGCCGCGGTCGACCTCGGCGTACTGCTCTGCTTTGACGAACAGGACGGCAAGTTCCTCTGGCAGCACTCGAACGAAAAACTGCCCACGGGGCGCGTTCACGACTGGCCGCTGCAAGGTGTCTGCGCCGCGCCGATCATCGAAGGTGAGCGAGTCTGGTACGTGAGCAATCGTGGCGAAGTGCTGTGCCTGGATGCCGAAGGTTTTCACGATGGCCAGGACGACGGCCCCGTCACCAACGAACCCGTGAAACTGTTCGATATCGCGCGGGCCGAAGATCCCGCGATGGACAAAGTGACGGGTATCGTGAAGGCCCTCGAAGGCGGCAAGCTGCCGCCGGAAGTCATCACCGCGGCGGAGGCGGCGGGTCTAACGGTTCCGGCCGATGCCAAAGTGGCCGCCGAGGGTAAGGGCTTCAAGGTCAACTTCACACCCGCAGGCGGCGTCGCTCGGACATTGAACCTGCGGCTCGAAGGCCCGCGGCTGGCGTGCTACAAGGTGCTCAATAACGACGACAAGGACGAGGCCGACGTCATCTGGCGCGTCAACATGATGACCGATCTGGGCGTCTCGCAGCACAACATGTGCAGTTGCTCGGTTACGATTGCCGGCGACACGCTGTTTGTGAACACCTCGAACGGCGTCGACGAGGGGCACGTGAACCTGCCCGCCCCGTCCGCTCCGAGCTTCATCGCCATGAACAAAGATACCGGCAAGGTGCTCTGGACCGACAACACCCCCGGCGAAAACGTCTTGCATGGCCAATGGTCGTCGCCCGCTTATGGTGTGCTGGGTGGCGTCGCTCAGGTGATCTTCGGCGCCGGCGACGGCTGGATCTACAGCTTCGACGCCGAGAAGAGCGCCGCGACGGGCAAGCCCGTCATGCTCTGGAGTTTCGACGCAAACCCCAAGGAATCGAAGTACGTGCTGGGCGGCCGCGCCGATCGGAACCACATCATCGGCACGCCGGTTATCTACGATGGCATGGTTTACGTGGGCGTGGGCGAAGATCCCGAGCACGGCGAGGGTGTGGGCCACTTGTACTGCATCGACCCGACGAAGCGCGGCGACGTCAGCCCGCAGTTGGCCTTCAACGTGAAGGACCTTACCAAGCCGATTCCGCACAAGCGGATGCAGGCCGTCGTAGCCGAGGATGGCGACGTGTCCCGGCCGAATCCCAACAGTGCACAAGTCTGGCACTACGCCAACTACGACGCCAACAAGAACGGCAAGATCGAATTCGAGGAAACGATGCACCGCACCTGCGGCACCGTGGTGATCAAAGACGATCTGTTGTACGTGGCGGACTTCAGCGGCTTGTTCCACTGCCTGGACGCCAAGACGGGTGTGCCCTACTGGACGCACGACATGCTGGCCGCTGCCTGGGGTTCGCCGCTGATCGTCGAGGACAAGGTTTATATCGGTGACGAAGACGGCGACATCACCGTCGTCAAGCTCGGCAAGGAGCTCGAGATCCTGGCCGAAAACACGATGGAGAATTCGGTGTACAGCACGCCGGTCGTGGCGAACAACACGCTGTTCATCGCCAACAAGGATCACGTGTTCGCGATCACCAGCGAAGACAGCGCCGCGGACGAAGACAGCGCCGCGGACGAAGAGGAGAAGTAATTCTCGCTTTGGTTGGCGTCGAACGTAACAGTAACCCAAGTAACCCCCGGCTCTGCCGGGGGTTTCTTGTTACTCGGATCGGTTGATCATGACGAAAAGAGTTCTCGACGTCGGACAATGCAGTCCCGATCACTGGTCGATCAAGCACCTGCTTGAGGGTGAGCTCGGCGCCGAGCTTGTGCAGGCGCATCTGTCCGGCGAGGCGCTCGAGAAGCTCCGCGCCGACAAGTTCGACCTGGTGCTCGTGAACCGCAAGTTCGACGCCGACTACAGCGACGGGCTCGAACTGATTCGTGCGATCAAGGCCGACGCCGCGCTGGCCGACCTCCCCGTCATGCTGGTGAGTAACTATCCCGAGTATCAGGCCGAGGCCGTCGCCGCGGGGGCCCTGCCGGGGTTCGGCAAGGCGGAGCTGCGCTCCCCTGCGACGAAAGTAAAACTGGCCGCTGTGCTCACGTAAGCGATCGACGTTCGCCGGGTGGAACGCCCCTGAAACTCCCTGCAATCGTAGCCCGAAGCGCGCTTCTCGCGCTTCGATACTAGGCATTTACGGCGTCACGGCGCGCAAGCCCGGCAAGCCGTCGATGCTCGCGGCGTTGTTCTGCCGTTTGTACTCGGCGAGCTTCTCGGTCCCCTTCTGCTCGCAGTAGTCGACAAGCTGCGACCGCTCGCCAACATACTCATAGTTCGGCACTCCCCAGCCGCAGGAGTCGGCCACACGCTCGAGCTCGACGACGATGACGGACCGCGCGCCGAGGTACTCGGGAAACTCCGGCGCCAGCGCATGCCACTCGGCGTCCTGCGGTTCGACGACGCGCCCGCGGCCGTATAGCCGGACGATCTTCGGTGCGCCGGTGAACTCGCAGAACATGATCACGATGCGACCGTTCTCGCGCAGATGGGAGACCGTCTCGATGCCGCTGCCGACGAGGTCGAGATAGGCCACGGTCTTCGCGTCGAGCACGGCGAATGAATCGAGCCCCTTGGGCGAAAGGTTCAGGTGCCCCTCGGGCGACGTCGGCGCGGTGGCGACGAAAAACACGTGCTGCGACTCGATCAGTTTTCGCAGTTGGTCGTTGAGTTCTGAGTAAACTTTGCCCATTGCTCGCTCTTACGGTGTGTGTGGGAGGGATCGAAGAACCCCCCGGCAAAGCCGGGGGCTGCGAAGGACTGGTACTGGCTCGGCAAATCAGACCGCCAGTCACTTCGTCAGGTTCGCGCCGGCGTCTACCCACGGCCGCCTTCGCAGCAGGTCTCGCAGATGGTGTGACACTGGCTGCATTGCAGCTTGCCGCGGATTTCGATCAGCCGGCCGCCGCACACCGGGCAGGCCGGCCGACAGGCGGCCGCAGAGGGCACTTCCGCCGCCTGACATTCACTTGCGTCCATGCTTTGTCCTCGCTCCTTGCGAAAGAAATCGCCCACATCCGCTCATCGTATCGCCGGCTCGCCGCACCGCAAAGCGCCTGCCGCTTGCGCGTTGTGAGACGGCAGCGTAGAATTGCACGTTTCCCCGGTTGTCCCCAGTTGCGAATTTTATGCCCATCCGCCTCTCGAACATCCGCCTGAGCATCGATGAGCCCGAGCTCGCGCTGGCGGAGCGCGCGGCGGGAGTGCTCGACGTGCGGCCGCAGGAGATCCAGCGCTGGCGGATCCTGCGCAAGAGCCTCGATGCCCGCGACAAGTCGAACATCTCGTACGTCTATTCGCTGGAAGTGGCCGCCGGCGATCCCACGGCCGAACCGCAGTTGGTGCGCCGCGCCAGCCGCTTGAAGCAGATCGGCGCCGAGCTGTACGACTCACCGCGTTTCGAAATGCCGACGCCCGGCAGCCAGCCGCTGGGCGAGCGACCCGTGATCGTTGGTTCCGGTCCGGCGGGCGTGTTCGCGGCGTACTTTCTGGCAGAGCAGGGGTACCGGCCGCTGGTGCTCGAACGCGGCAAACCGGTACGCGAGCGGATTCGCGACATGCACGCCTTCGACGAAGGCGGACCGCACGATCCCGAAAGCAACTACCTGTTTGGCGAAGGGGGCGCGGGCACGTTCAGCGACGGCAAGCTCACGTGCCGCTCCAGCGGGCCCGACGTGCAGCGCGTGCTGGAAATCTTCGCCGAGTGCAAAGGCAAGCCGTCGATCCTGTACGATCACCGCCCGCACCTGGGAAGCAACCGTCTGCCAGCCGTGGTGAAGGCGATCCGCGAGCGGATCATCGAGATGGGAGGCGAGTTCCAGTTCGACTGCCGCGTGGACGATCTGGAGCTCGACGGCAACCAGCTTCGCGCGCTGGTCACTTCGTCGGGACGCATTCCAACCGCGCTCGCCGTGCTGGCGATCGGCCATAGCGCTCGCGACACCTATGAGATGCTGCACGCCCGCGGGCTGCCGATGGTGCACAAGCCGTTTCAGCTTGGTTTGCGGATCGAGCAGCCGCAGGAACAAGTGAACCGGGCGCAGTATGGCGCGGCAAAGCTGGAAGAGAAGCTGGGTTCGGCCGATTACTCGCTCGTCGCCAAGGGCGAGCACAACGTGTTCACATTCTGCATGTGCGCCGGCGGCTACGTGATGCCCAGCGTTTCGGAGCCGGGCTACTTCTGCACGAACGGCATGAGCCTTTCCAAGCGCGATTCGCCGTACGCCAACAGCGGGCTAATGGTCACGCTCAAGCCGGAGCAGTTCGGCGGTACTCATGTGCTAGCCGGTATGCAATTGCAGCGGCAGTTCGAACGCGCGGCCTACGAACTAGGCGGCGGGCGGTACGATTGCCCGATCCAGCGAGCTGGGGACTTTGTGGCTCGCCGTGCTTCCACGGGCGTTCCTTCGTCGAGCTATCCGCGCGGCTTGGTGCTGGCGGAACTTGATAGCGTCCTGCCGCCCGTTGTGGCCCAGGCCATCCGCCGGGCGTTGCCGGTGCTCGATCAGCGCTGGCGGGGACTGTTCCTGCGCGAGGCAACGCTCGTGGGGCCCGAGTCGCGCGGAAGCGCGCCGGTGCGGTTCCTGCGCGACGAACACACGCTGGAGAGTCCCGGCCTGGCGGGAGTCTATCCGATTGGCGAAGGGGCCGGCTATGCCGGCGGCATTGTGAGCGCCGCGCTCGACGGGCTGCGGGTGGCCAAATCGATCATCGGCCGTTACGCGCCGGTGGGCTAGCACGGGGGACACCATGGCGCCTAACCTGGTCCGCTACGCGCTGGCCCGCTGCGGATCGTACACTTCCAGTTGATTCTCGACATAGCGCACGCCATCGACGCGCAGCACTATCGCTTCGGCGAACTGTCGGAGCTGACCGTAAGGCACGCGCCCGATGAGCGTCACGACACCGGACTCGTAGCGGCAGCGGATCGCACGCAGGAAGTAGTAGGGGCTTTCCCGGAGCCGGCGTTCGGCAGCCTGAGCGATGGCTTGCGAATCGACGTTGGTTTGTAGAGAAAGGATTGTCATTGGAGTGCGTGGGGTTCGGCTGATAGCATTCAGCCAGAATGTATTTCAACCGTTATCGGCGGATCCGGCCGAAAAATTCACGCTCGTCGGTAGCACCGGAATTCCCAACCTCGCAAAAAGCTTGCTATGCAAACCTTTGACGTCATTGTGCTGGGGGTTGGTGGCGTCGGCAGCGCTGCGCTCTATCATCTCGCCCGGCGCGGGGCCAGCGTGCTGGGGATCGAACAATTCGGCCTGGCCCACGATCGGGGCAGCTCGCACGGCCAGACCCGCCTGATCCGCCAGACCTACTTCGAACACCCGGACTATGTGCCGCTCGTACAGCGGGCGTTCGACGGTTGGACCGCGCTCGAACAACTCTCTGGCGCCGAACTCTATCGCCAGGTTGGGCTGATCCAGATCGGTCCGCCCACGGGCGAGGTGATTCGCGGCGTGCGGGCGAGCGCGGCCGAACACCACCTGCCGATCGAGAATCTAAGTGCGCAGGAGGCCATGCAGCGTTTTCCGGGCCTGAGCCTTTCCGACGAATGGGAAGCGGTGTACGAGAACCGCGCGGGGTATCTCTTCGTGGAGCGGTGCGTGGAAGCTCACGTCGCCGCGGCAAAAGCCTGCGGCGCGACGCTGCATCTCGATGAGAGCGTTCGCGAGTGGAGCGTTTCCAGCGGCACTGTGCGCGTCGAAACCGACCGAGGTGAGTACGAAGCGAAGCGACTCGTCATCGCGGCTGGCGCCTGGTCGGTTCCGCTGCTCGCTGAGCTTGGCGTCGGGCTGGAAGTTCGCCGTAAGCCGCTCTATTGGTACCAAACGAGCACGGACGACTATCGCGCTGAGCGCGGTTTCCCCGGCTTTCTGTTCGACCTCGCCGAGGGCTGCTTCTATGGCTTTCCGCAGATCGACGAGCAGGGGCTGAAAGTCGCCGAGCACAGCGGTGGCCGCGTGATCACCGATCCGGCGACGATCGATCGCGAGCTCGATCCGGCGGATGAGGCCCGCGTGGCTGGCTTTGTCCAGCGTTATCTTCCGGCGGCCACCACCGAACGGACTCACCACGCCGTCTGCATGTACACGATGAGCCCCGACGGCCACTTCATCCTGGATCGCCATCCACAGCATCCCGAGGTCGCCTTTGTTGCCGGGCTTTCGGGGCATGGCTTCAAATTCGCGGGCATATTAGGCGAGGAACTCGCACGGCTTGCGCTCGACGGCAAGGTCGATCCGCGAGCCAGATTTCTGAGCTTGCAGCGTGAATCGCTCCGCAAGGAATAGTGATTCGCTCCGCTCGATGTGATATCGTAGCAGGATCACGTTCACGCCTCTTATTAGTCGGCCCCCGTCCGGCTGCCTGCCAAGGACCAATCTCGCCAGCTTTCGGAGCTTCCGCCATGTCGTACCTCACCGATCGTCGCCGCTTCCTTCAAGCCACGGCTCTCACCGGCGTGGGCGTTTACGTCTCGACCGCCGTGGCCGAAGACAGCAAGTCGCCCAACGAGCGCCTCCGCTTCGCCTGCATCGGCGTCGGTGGCAAGGGACGCAGCGACTCGACCGATGCCCGTCGGGCGGGCGATATCGTGGCCATCTGTGACGTCGACGACCGGACGCTCGAGAATGCCGGCACCACGCAGTTCCCGAAGGCCGAGCGCTACAGCGATTTCCGCAAGCTGCTCGACGCGATGGAAGGCAAGGTCGACGCCGCCACGATCAGCACGCCCGATCACATGCACGCCGTGGTCACGGCGGCGGCCATGCGGCGCGGCATCGCTTGCTACACGCAAAAACCGCTCACGCGCACGATCTGGGAATCTCGCAAGCTGGGCGAGATCGCCCGCGAAGCCAAGGTCGCCACGCAGATGGGGAACCAAGGCACGAGTTTCCCGGGCCTCCGTAAAACGGCTGCGGCGCTCCAGGCCGGAGTGATCGGCAACGTGAGCGAGGTTCATGTCTGGACCAATCGCCCGCATTGGGCCTGCGGCTGCCCGCGTCCGGCCGAAGCGCCGATTCCCGAGAACGTACACTGGGATCTGTGGCTCGGCACGGCGCCCGAGCGGCCGTATGCTCCGGGCTATCACCCCAACTCGTGGCGCGGCTGGTGGGATTTTGGTTCCGGCGCGCTGGGAGACATGGCCTGCCACACCGTGAACATGCCGTACATGGCCCTCGAGCTGCGCGATCCGACGAGCGTGCAGGCCAAGACCGCGGGGCACAATCGCGACAGCTTCCCGAAGTGGTCGGTCATCGACTTTGAGTTCCCGGCGAACGACAAGCGTCCGGCCGTGAAGATGACCTGGTACGACGGTGGCCAGAAGCCGCCGGCCGAGTTGTTCGGCCGCGAACCCGTCACGCCGACCGGCGTGCTGATGATCGGCGACAAGGGGAAGCTCTTTGCCAAAGGAGACTACTGCGAGTTCGGCTACGTGCTGCTCGAAGGGACCGACGTGAAACTCGAGTACCCCAAGGTGACCAACCACTTCGTCGAGTTCGCCAATGCGATCAAGGGTGGTCCGGCCGCCACGTCGAACTTCCCTGACTATGCCGGCCCGCTGACCGAGACGATCCTGCTAGGGAACCTGGCCGTGTGGGCCGCCCCCGATCCGGAAACGCCCGGCAAGAAGGTCGAATGGGACGCCAGGAACATGGTGGCCACGAACGCTCCGGAGCTGGCCAGCGTCGTCAAGCCGGAGTATCGGGCCGGTTATGAGCTTTAGAGCGCAAGGCCAAGCCCTGTAAGCATTTTTGGCAGGTTTTCGCAATCCGGTAAACTTTGACACTTCATCCCATTCCGCGCATACTGGGTAAAGTGAACAGAGTTTCCTTTCTCGAGAATTCCGCGCTTGGTCCCGCCCGCATGGCCTCACGGCCCGCGGCGCCATCCCTTGGACCGAGCCACAATGCTGACGGGTTTGCTATGCGAACACCATTGCAGTGCGCCGCGCTGGCGGCACTAGTTGCTCTTCTAACCGGCTCTACGTTAGCCCGCACGGCTTGGGCTCAGCTCGACCAGGTCGAAGACACCAAGGTGGCCGGCGAAGCGGACTCGCGCCCGTTGTTCGAGCGTAAGGGCAAAAAGACTCCGGCCTTCGAGTCGGACGCACCTGAAGCGACGGGCACGAAGAGCAAGGCAGTCCGCCAGCCAGCGAAGAACCGCTATGCCGTGGCCGATCCGGCGCTGGAGCTCGCCGATCCGCGGACGTATCGCCTGCGGGTGGTCGTGAAGATCACCGCCCAGGAAGCCGAGGTCGACAACATTGTCGCCACTTGTCCCATTCCGATGGAGTGGCCCGAACAAAAGATTCGTCTCCTGGAAGAGAAGCGCGAGCCGCAGACCGCACGGGTCAGCGAGCAAGTGCTACCCGGGCAGGCCGCGATTCTGAAGTTTCAGGTACCGCACATTGCCAAGGGCAAAGAGGCCTCGGTTGAGCGGCTCTACGAGATCACGCGCTATCGCACGAAATTCACGCTGCCGCCGGAAGACCTGGTGATGCCTAAGATCGCACCACCGGAGTTGCGCGAGCAGTTGATTGGGATTCCGCCAGGCGTCGAGATTCAGAACTCGAAGATGATCGACCTGGCCAACACGCTGACGAGCGCCAGCCGCGAGGAAGGTCCCTGGGCCACAGCCAAGTCATTCTGGAGCTGGACGCGCGACAACGTGAAGTTCGAGAACGGCGACTTCCGCGGCGCGATGCACGCACTCGACCAGCGCTGCGGCGACTGCGAAGAGATGAGCGCGCTGTTCGTGGGGCTCTGCCGGCTGTCGAAGATTCCGGCCCGCACGGTCTGGGTCCACTCGCACGACTATCCCGAATTCTACCTGCTCGATAAGCAGGGCAAGGGTCATTGGATTCCGGCGCAGGTGCTGGGTCCGGCGTGGTTCGGCGAGATGGCCGAGTATCGTCCGATCTTCCAGAAGGGGGATAAGTTTTACGACTCGCTGCAGAAGAAGTATGTGCGGTATGTGCCACAGACCGTTAGGGGCGGCGCCGCCAAAGTGCAGCCGCTCGTGGAGTTCCGCCACGACATCCTGGCGGACTCTGACATCAACGGTCCCGGCTACGGCGTGCAGCGATAAGCCCGGAGCGTGCGTCTGCGATCCCCTCCCGTGCGATTGATTGGTTGGGCCATGCTCGCGAAACACGGCACGCTGCTGCTCGCCGCGATCTTTGCGATCCTGCTTGCGCCGGGAGCGATCCTGGCTGCCGAGCTCGACAGCGAGCAGCAACTTATTGAGCGCCGCCAGGTTCGTATCCGCGAGCTGCCCGCGCCGCCTGAACCTCCGCAGGTCAGCGCTTCGGTCACACATCCGATCGATCGATTTATCGCGGCCAAGTGGCGCACGCTCTCTGAACCGCCCAAGGTGGGCCTCTGCGACGACGCGACGTTTCTGCGCCGGGTGTATCTCGACCTGATCGGCGTCATCCCGACGCTCAAGGATACGAACCGCTTCCTGGCCAGCAAATCGACTCCCGTCAAGCGGGCAGCGCTGATTGATGAACTGCTTGCTCGCAACGAGGACTACGCCCTGCACTGGACGGCGTTCTGGGAGGATGCACTCGCCAGTCAAAACGTGCTCGACCAGGGGGGCGTGCTCACGCGCGGCAACTACCGGCAGTGGCTGCTGGATAGCTTCCGCGCGAACAAGCCGTACGACGTGATGGTCGCCGAACTGATCGATCCCACGATGCCGGGCAAGCAGCCCGAGCGGAACAAGGACGTGTTCGGCGTCGACTACACGATCGGTTATGTGCGCAATGAAACGCGACCCGTTACGCTGCAGACGGCGGCGAATATCGGGCAGGTGTTTCTGGGCACGAGCATGAAGTGCGCGGCGTGCCACGATCACTTTGAAAACAAAGAGTGGCCGCAGGAGCGATTTCTGGCATTCGCGGGTCTGTTCGCCACCGAGGACCTGGAGAAGATCCGCTGCGATCAGAAGTCAGGACAGTTCATTGCGGCGAATTTTCCGTTCGATCTGCCCGGGGCGACTGCCGCACTGCCGGCCGACCCGGTTGAGCGGCTGCACGTTGCGGCCCAACTGATCACCGACCCGGCCAATCCCCGCTTTGCGCGGACGATCGTCAATCGGCTTTGGAAGCGATACATCGGGCTGGGGCTGGTCGAGCCGGTCGATGACCTGCGCGACGACGTGCCGGCCAGCCACGCGGAGCTGCTCGATTGGCTGGCGTACGACTTTCTCGTGCACGGCTGCGACCTGAAGCACACGATCCGGTTGATCCTCTCCAGCAATACGTACCAGTTGCGGTACGACGCCACGCAAGCTGATGCCTTCGACGTTACCAAACCGGCTGGCCCGCGCTACTTCCGCTCGCCGCAACTGCGCCGGCTCTCCGCCGAACAGGTGCTCGACAGTGTGCGACTGGCCGCAAGCGGCGAGCTGTTGCCGGAACAACGGACTTTGCTTGACGGTCGGTCAACGGCCCTGATGCGGGCGCTGGGCCGGCCGGCATCGCGGAACGAGATCAGCACCGCGCGGCCAGACGACGTGGCGGTCGTGCAGTCGCTGGAGCTGATGAACGGCGGCGAGCTGCAAGAGATGCTGCAGTTGGCCAACGTGCCTGACAACCTTGCTCGCGGTGACCAGCGGCGGCTCGTGGACCTGGCCTATCGCACGGTTCTCTCGCGCAGTGGCACGCCGGAGGAACGCAACACGGGTCGCGAGTTCCTGACTGCGTCGCCCGACATCCAGGCCGGCTATCGTGATCTGCTCTGGGCGCTGGTTTGCAGTCCGGAGTTTCAGTACTTGCAGTAGGACAACCGATCAAGACGCAACGAACCAGCCGCCGAGTGTTCCTGCTGCAAGCCAGTGCCGCTTCCGCGCTTGCCGCGCTCGGTCCGCGCGCGAGTGCGGCACAGCAGGCCGAGCGCCAGGCCGTTGCAGCCAAAGCCGACTCGGTGATCTTCATCTGGCTACCCGGAGGAATTGCCCAGCAGGACACGTTCGACCCCAAGCCGTTCACGCCGTTCGTGCCGGGCATGAAGGGGAGCGACGTGTTGGCCACGTGCGAGTCGATTCCCACCGCGGTCGCTGGACTGAGAATCGGCGCGGGGCTGGAGAACCTCGCCAGCGTCATGCACCACGGCACGGTGCTGCGCAGCCTCACGAGCGCCACGAAGTTCGGCGCCGTGCACCTCAAGGCCCAGTACTACATGCTCACGGGACACCTGTTCCCAGCGGGGCTCAAAGCGCCGAGCATGGGGGCCGCCGTGGCTCGTACGCTGGGCCCGCGCGATCCGCTCGTACCTCCGTATATCTATATCGGCCGCGACATCGACACCAGCGACACCGAGAAGCAGTTCATCGCCGAAGCGATCGGCCCGGGCTTCTACGGCACGGAGTTCGCGCCATTTATGATTCCCGATGCGACGGCTGGGCTGGCGACGCTAGAAGCCGCGGCCGGCATGACGATTGAACAGGTCGACCGCCGGCTGGCGCTACTCAAAAAGCTGCACGAAATTGCCGGCAGTCGGCTGCAAGAAGCACCGCAGGCCGAACGCTTTCTGAAAACGATGGATGCGGCCCGGGCGATGATGGATTCGCCAGTGAAGCGAGCGTTCAACTACGTCAAGGATGAGTCGGCCAAGACCATCGCGGCTTACGAACCGCAGATCGCGCCCGAGGAACTGCTCGACCAGAAGTACTTCTTTGGCCGCCGCTTTGGCCACGGCCTGCTGCTCGCGCGAAGGCTCGTGGAATCCGGCGCCCGTTTTGTACAAGTCGAATACCAGTACGCTGCATTCAAGGGCTTCGACACGCACGAAGACGGCCAGCGGCGGATGGTCGAAATGAAGAAGCAGATCGACGGTCCGATCGCGCAGCTCATTCGCGACCTGGCCGATCGCGGCTTGCTCGAGCGGACGCTGGTCGTGGTGGCCTCGGAGTTTGGACGCACGGTGGCGAATCAGCCGAAGGCGGGCGTGGAGCCCGACGGCTTCGCTGAAATGCAGAACGGCGATGAGTTGGTGATCGAGGAGCAAAAGATGTACGGCCTGCACGGCCACTTCTCGAGCGCGAACACGCTGTTGTTCTTCGGCGGCGGATTCAAGCCGGGACTCGTTTACGGAAAGACCGCGGAGCGGCATCCAATGGTGCCGGTTGAGAGTCCCGTGACGCTCGAGGACACCCACGCGACGATCTATCGCGCGCTGGGGATCGCGCCCGACACGGCTTATGTCACGGAAGGGCGGCCGTTCTATGTAACCAAAGACGGGCGCGGCCGGGCGATTGAAGCGCTGTTGGGGTAGTGCGTCACATCACCGCTCGATCGGTTCAACGCATCGCAACGACGATGTGGCAACATTCTAGTGCAGTGACACCAACGTCTTGCCGGGTGATCCACTCTGGCCCCAGTTTACGCGAGACGGGTGCCATGCTCACGCGAGAATTCGCGCAAGCCGAATTCGAGCGAGGTGGCAGGCGCATCATGCTCGCGCCGCGCGTGAGCATGGCGCCCCGGCTCGTGTTAATTCATCAAAATAAGATCAGTGACCCTCCACAAGGAGCGAAGCGCAAGTGAGGGTGCCCCGCAAGCGGATTCGTCCCTACTTCCCAAAACCGAAAACCAGCCACAAAGCATTGAGGATCACTCGGCGAGGGTATCCTCGCTCGCGATCTCGCGCTTCGGGCTAGGATCGCAGGCCCTTCGTGCCTCAGTGCTGTACCCGCAATCGAAGCACTACTCCAGCTCCTTAATCGCCGCGATCACTTCTTCATCGTGCCCGTCCACGTTCACCTTCTTCCAGACCCGAGCCACTTTGCCTTCGGCGTCGATTAGGTAGGTCGAGCGCTGGATGCCCATCGAGATCTTGCCGTACATGTTTTTCTCGCGCCAGGCGCCGTACTTCTCGGCCACCTTGTGATCCTCATCCGCCAGCAGCGGAAAGTTGAGGTCGAACTTCGCCCGAAACTTGCCGTGGCTCTCCAGCGTATCGGTGCTGACCCCCAGGACCTTGGCCCCCAGCTTCGTGAGGGCGGTCTTCTGGTCGCGGAAGGCGCAGGCCTCGCGGGTGCAGCCCGGCGTGTCGTCGCGGGGATAAAAGTACAGGACGACCGGCTGCCCCTTGAGGGCCGAGAGCTTGATTTTGCCGCCGTCGTCCGAGGGAAGCGTGAAATCAGGGGCCTTTTTGCCCGGTTCGATCCAGTCGGCCATGTGCGATTGATCCTCATTGTGGCGTGATTTCTTTGCTGGGGCCTAACTGCCCCTTTAACTTATCGCTCTCGATTACCGCAGCAAGGGCCGGAGTTTAACCGCACTACCGCTCCGCCGGCCGCGACATCGCGCCGCCCCTTCGCTTTGGGCCCTCGCGGGGATAAAATAAGCTTGATAGCGAAACTCCCCTTCTGGAAACTTTCAGCTTCAAGGAACCCCCGACCATCGCCAGTCCAGCCACTCAACTGCGTTCGCAAGAAAGCCGCAGCTTGGAGCGTGCCCAGGCAGCCGCCCGCGTGGCCGATCTGAACCGTGCCCGCGACATTGCGATTATCGACCTCCGCGAAATCACCCCGGTCTTCGACTTCTTCGTGCTCGCCACCGGCAGCAGCCGCCGGCAGTTGCACGCCATTGCCGAGGAAATCGACGTCCTGCTCCGCAAGCAGTTCGGCGATCGGCGGATGGGATTGGAAGGCTACGAAGACAGCCGCTGGATCCTGCTCGACTTCGGCGACGTCGTGATCCACCTCTTCGACGAGGAAACGCGCGAGTACTACGACCTGGAACACCTCTGGGCCGGTGCGAAGCGGATTCCCTACGTGTCCAGCGACCTGCCGGCGGTGGATAGCGGCGCTGTAGAGGACTCCCAGGACGCCTAGTGCCGTGGGTGCCACGGGTGCTGCGGAGCAGTCACCCGTGTCCGATGGTCTGAACTCAACTGGCGCGTCACAGGTGAGCCGCGCTCATGGCCACCTGTGGCACCCATTCGGTTCCCACGCCGTTCAGCGGCCGACTTTGGGGTTGCTACTCGCTCGGCGAAAGTGGCAAACTGGCCGGCAGTCCTTTGCTTAAGAATTCCGGCGGCCCCTCATCCATGAATATCCTCGCGGTCCTGCAAGAGCGATTTCGCGCGGCGCTCGCCCCGTTGGTCGAAGATCCAACCGATCTGCTGACGATGATCCGCCCCAGCGGCGATCCGAAGTTCGGCGACTACCAGGCGAACTTCGCGATGCCGCTCGGCAAAAAGCTAGGCAAGCCCCCGCACGACGTGGCCGCCGAAGTGGTCGCGAAGCTCGAGGTCGACGATCTCTGCGATCCGCCCGAGGTTGCCGGGCCAGGCTTCATCAACCTGCGCGTGAAGGACTCCTGGCTGGCCGAAGCCGCCGGCCGAGCGCTGGCGAGCGAGCGGCTCGACGTCACTCCCGCCGCCCAGCCGCGCACGTACATTCTCGATTACTCCTCGCCGAACGTCGCCAAGCCGATGCACGTGGGTCACATCCGCTCCACCGTCATCGGCGATTCGCTCAAGCGAACCCTCAAGTTCCTGGGCCACCGCGTCATTGCCGACAATCACATCGGCGACTGGGGCACCCAGTTCGGGATGATTATCTACGGTTTCAAGAACTTCCTCGACCGCGCGGCATACCAGCAGGAAGCCGTTACCGAGCTAGGCCGGCTTTACCGCCTCGTGAATCGCCTGGTCTCGCATCTGGAAGCGAAGCAGTCGCTGCCGGCCTTGCGCGAGCAGATCGAAAAACAGCGAGCGGAGTCTGCGCGTCAAGCGGCCGCTGCCAAGCAGACGCCAGCCGACAAGAACATCGCCAAGGCAGCCCGCCGGGCCGAGGGGAATCTCAAGGAGCTGGAAGCGGCCCTCAAAGAGCGCGAAGCCGGGATTGCGGCTATCGAAAATGATCCCGAGTTGTCGAAGCTCGCGGCGGCGCACCCCGACATCGATAAGTCCGTGCTCGCCGAGACGGCCAAGCTCCACCACGGCGACGAAGAAAACCTGCGGCTGTGGCGCGAGTTTCTCCCCCCCTGCCTCGCCGACATTCAGAAGATCTACGACCGGCTGGGCGTCACGTTCGACGAAACGCTGGGCGAAAGCTTCTACCACGATCGCCTCCCCGGCGTTGTCGAGGAAATGATCAGCCGCGGCATCGCCCGTGAAAGCGACGGCGCCATCTGCGTGTTCCTCGCAGGACAGCCCGCGCCGCTGGTGATCCGCAAGCAGGACGGCGCATTCCTGTACGGCACGACCGACCTGGCGACGATCCAGTACCGCATGGAGCGCTGGAAGCCGGACGCGATCCTGTACGTCGTCGATCATCGGCAGAGCCTGCACTTCGAGCAACTGTTCGGCGCGGCGCGCGCGTGGGGTTACGACCAGCTCGAACTCCAGCACATCGCCTTCGGCACCGTGCTCGGCGACGATGGTCGCCCGTTCAAAACCCGCTCGGGCGATACCGTCGGCCTTGAGGGGCTGCTCGACGAAGCAGTCCGCCGAGCGCTCGAAGTGGTGCGCACCGGCGATGAGCACAAACCCTCGGGGGCGGAGATCGCCGCCGAGCAGCAGGAAGTGATTGCCGAGGTCGTTGGCACCGGCGCGCTCAAGTACGCCGACCTGGCGACCAATCGCACCAGCGACTACACGTTCAGCTACGACCGGATGCTGGCGATGAATGGCAACACCGCGACGTACATGCAGTACGCCTATGCTCGCGTGCGATCGATTTTTGCTCGCGGCGACGTGGATGTCGCAAAGCTGCGGGCGAGCGGCGGCGCGATCGATCTGGCGCATCCGGCAGAGCGATCGCTCGCCATCGGGATCCTGCAGTTCTCCGAGGCACTTGCTCAAACCGCGGCCGACTATCGCCCCAACCTGCTCACGGCCTATCTCTACGAAGTGGCCAACCGCTACTCGACGTTCTTCGAGCAATGCCCCGTGCTCAAGGCGCCTGACGAGAAAACGAAGACCAGCCGGTTGCTCTTATGCGATCTGACCGCGCGAACACTCAAGCAGGGACTGGAACTGCTGGGCATTGAAGTCGTCGAGAAGATGTAGCTGTGCCTCTGAAGTTCTTTCGGCCGTAGGCCGGCAACATGTCAGCCCTGGGCACCGCCGCTTGGTAGCCCGACGCGTGAGCGAGGGAGAATTGCCGAGCGGATTGGCGATTCACCTCGCTTACGCGTCGGCTTGCGATTCGATACTTGGCATTACCAGTGCGGCCACGTTCTTTCGGCCGTAGGCCGGCAACATGTCAGCCCTGGGCACCGCCCAGGGAAACGTCCGAACCCGCGCGCCGCAATGCCCTGTCAGGGCGAAACTTCTTCGAGCGTCAGGAGAAGTTGTGCCCTTACAGGGCGACATGGCGCGGGAGAATCGCATCCCCCGTGCGATGCACGGGGCTGACATGTTGCACGCCTTCGGCGTAGAAGAGAACGCAGAGCCCATCGGCTTCTCTGCGTTTGGGAAGACTACCCGATCCGCCGTCCTTTGAACGCGACCGGCAGCGGCGAATCGGCCGCGAGCAGCTCTTCGATCAAGCCCTGCGCGTCACTGGCCGTGGCCGTGAGTCGCGTGAGCCATAGCGATTGTAGCAGGCCCGTCGAGTCGAACAGCTCCGCGGGAAAACAGCCCAGGATGCTGGCCGCCAGTCGGGCGTTGGCATCTGGGTTCGCGGCCGGGTCGTGCAAGACGTCATTGAATGCGCTCCCCAACGCCGTGAGAGTCATTCGCCAGGCGTGGCGGCCGCCGGGCAACTCACGCCGCTCGGCCAGATCTTCGGCGAAGTCGTGCGCCCGATCCGGTTCGACGGCGAACTCGCTGGTCACGTTTTTCTGCAACAAGCCGCCGATCAGGACGTCGCTCCAGCGTTCGGCCCGCTTCCGCACGACGTTCAATGCTGCGGCCTGCCTGCCGCTGAGCAGCCGTCGATTCAGCAGCATTCGTAGCGCTCGGCCGCGGGCTTCCATGTGCGAGTCGTACGCGCTGCGGGCCAGCGGCTCATCGACGCCCGAGCGAAAGCGTCGGTCGCGCGCCACGAGCACGGTGGTCCAGACGCGGGTGAGGATCTCGCTGACGAAGATTTCCTCCAGCGTGGCCAGCAGCTCGGGCGGCGCTGCCGGCGGCGGTTCGACGGCCGTGGCGTGCAGCAGATGCAGCTTGAGCGCGCGGTTCCAATTCTCCGCGCGACATTTGGCCACCGCCCAGTATTGTTCGAGCGGAGCCGGCGAGAGATCGGCGGCGCGCACGATCAGCAGTTGTCCCCCGTGGGCGACGAAGCCTGCGATATCCACGAGTTGCCGAACGTGCATCGAGAGCGAGCCGAAGTAAGCGAGAGTGCTTTTCCGCTGCGTGATTTTCTGTCGCGCGAGCGAAAGAGAAATGGAAACAGCCGCCAGAGCCCGAGGGGACAGGCCCTGGCGGCTGCATCAGACCGGGGGAGGAGCCATGCTGAGGCGATGGAAAGCAAAGCGGATGCCAGGGCACACCGCACGGAGGTTGCTGCGGTTGCTAACCAGGGTTCAGGAAAGCGCTTAAGGCTTTATCCGCTTGCTTTCGGCCCGACTTACGTGCCACGGGTACGTCGCAAAAAGGCTACGGATTGCAAAGTAGCATGTTGCCGAGATGCAACGTGGCCATGGTCCTGGCAGCAGCGACGGATGGTGCTGAGCACTCGTCCGTCACGGAAGTCCGTCAAGCGGTTGCAAGCCAAGATCGGCGACACGACCGGTCGCAACCGGACGCAGCTGGAGGTCAGTCATATTGTTGAAAAGCTGAACTACATGCTCAAAGGCTGGGCAGCCTGCTTTTGCCGCGGCCCGGTGAGCACAGCCTATCGCAACATCGACCTGTACACTCGGCATCGGCTCCGCCAGTGGTTGACTGCCAAGCATAAGCGGTCGGGTCAGGGGATCGCACAATTCCCCGACGAGTACCTGTACCGGCAGTTGGGGCTAATCCAATTGACGGCGTGGCGGTCCACCTTCCGTGGGCGAAACGTGTGATTCCTTGTCCGAGAGCCGGATGCGGGAGATCCGCCTGTCCGGTTCGATGAGCGGGAAGTGGAAACGGAGCATGGCCGAACTAGTGAGGCACCGGCGCACGAAAGAGCCGGAAACGGATAGGCTCGACCTAAACCACCGCGCCACTTCTCGACTCTACCATCAAGCGCGGCCCGCTTGCCAACAGGGTCGCGCAACAAAAACGCCCCAGGTCTGCGAGAGATCCGGAGGCGCTCGTTGTTTACTCGTTGTCCTGAAAGCCTACGGCGTCGGGCCGAACGGCGAAGCCTCGCTGGGGCCGATCACGACGTCGTCGCGGTCGAGGCCGGCGGCTTGTTCGCCATTGCGATTCTCGAAGATGTGGTCGCGGCAGGCCCGCGTGCGGCAGCCGGTCACGTACTCGACATGAAAGTCTTCGAACAGCAGGTTCTGTCCACAAGCACCGTGATTGCCGGACATCCGGTCTTGATGATCGCGGCTGGGGGCGTCGGCCAGGATGACGTGCGTCGAACGTCCGAGGGCCAGCGGTGGCGAGTGCTCGCCGTCCTCCTGGCGATAACCCAGGCTGAAGCCGTAGCTGCCGCCCATCGTCTTTACCATGCGAAGCTGCTCGGCAGGAGCTGCCGCTTCGAGCTCGGCCCACGTCGGCACGTCGAAGTTTTCGACGTCCTCGGCCAGCTCCGAGCCCGGGCAGATGATCAGCCGCTGTTCGCCCAGCAGGTTGTTCTGCAGCAGGATCACCGCATACAGGCCCGAGCGATTGAGCGTGTGTCGGGCATGGATGGCCGGCAGCTTGCCAGGGTGAGCATCGCTGTAGGATTGCAGCGCCAGGCCGATTTGTCGCATGTTGTTCTGGCAGCCGCGGACCCGGGCCGCATAGCGGCTTTGGTTCATGGCGGGCCAGAACAGCAGCGTGGCGGCCAGGAACACGCCGGCGGCAACCGCCAGATCACTCATCCGCCAGCGTGATGTAGGGGGGGCCACCGGCGGGGCGCGGCGCACCTTGCCTTGCGTGGCGACATACTCGCAGCAGCGGCTGGCGAGTCCCATAGGGGGAGCATAGCCCTCGCGGTCGCCGGCGAGCGGCAACAAGCTGCGCTCCAGCAGTTCTAGTTCTCGTTTCAACTCGGGATCGCGGCCGAGCTCCGTTTCGACCTGGGCACGCTCGGCAGGTTCCAAGGCGTGCAACAGGTAACCGATCAAATCTTCACGCATCGCGCTCATGTCTGGCCACACTTACATCGCAATGAGTTTCGTTTTAGTCTCTGTCTTCTGGATGGCTGGCCATCCAGGATTCATTAAGTTTGAGGATCGCCGAGTGCAGTCGGCTTTTTACGGTGCCTACTGGGATATCAAGAATATCGGCCGCTTCGCGGTACTTTAATCCTTGGTAGTAAACCAGGTTGACGGCTTGCTGGAGGGCTTCGGGGAGGGATTCAACGGCATCGCGGATCCATTGACGCTGGTGGGTCGCGTCCAGATTGCTCTCTGGGGCGGGTTCGCTACTGGCCAACAGATCGATAAGCGCTGCCACGTCATCGGAGCCCTCCGGTCGTGTATTGCGGTCCAGGCTTACGCTGCGGTGCCGCTTGTTGCGGCGCTGGGCGTCGATGGCCTGATTGGTTGCGATCGTATAAAGCCAGGGCCGGAACTTGCGACCTTCCTCGAACTGATCCCCCTTCAGGTGCACCTGCAAAAAGGTGGCCTGAAAGGCATCTTCGGCCATCGAGGCATCTCCCAGGTAGCGCCGCAGGTAGCTGAAGAGCTCCCGTTCGTAGCGGTGCACGAGCTGGTTGAAGGCGTCTCGATCGGACCCGTCGCGGTAGGCCAACAAAAGCTGCTCATCGCTCACGCCTGAGCGGTCGGCAGTTTCTGTCGGATGCATGTTTCCGAGGACCTTATCCATAAGTCACTACGCGAGGGCTCTGCGCGGAGTTCAGCTCAGGTGGAAAATTAATCCGTTTCGGGCAAAAACGTGCCGAAACCGGGGGCGGACAAGCGGTGCAGGCGCACGAGCGCCAAGGCGGGAGGATCGGCCCGAAGCATATTCTAGCAAACCAATTGCTGCGACGCCCGCCCGCCCGCAGTCGAGTGCCGGGCACGGCGAATTGTAGCATTTGCGCCCGGTCCGCACAGCCGACTCGCCAGGGGCTTGCGATTCGCTATAATCGCCCCACGCAGGGGTGTGTTAACCCGCGGCTGGGCCTGAGCTTGGCCCCCCTCGGGGCGTGAAATTCGCCGGGAATTCCCGCCTCCCTGCTCTCGCACCGATCGCAGGATGGCCGCCAGGACCGGCGGCTCCGGACCAACCTAAGAAGCAGGAGGATTTCTCGCATGCATCCCCTCGGCATGACGCTCGGCCGGCTGGGTCTGTCGCTTGTGCTGGGCCTGGCCGTTTCCGGCCGGTCCCCGGCGGCCGAACCGGAAACCTACGGCGACGCCTTCAACTTTCTGGTAGCACACACCAAGGTCGTGCAGCTAACCGGCGAAAATGGTGAACGCGTGGCCATCTGTCCCGAGTACCAGGGTCGCGTCATGACCAGCTCGACCAAGGACCTCGAAGGCCTCAGCCACGGCTGGATCAATCGCGAGTACATCAAGCGCGGCGCAGTCGACAAGCACTTCAATAATTATGGCGGTGAAGATCGCCTGTGGTTGGCGCCCGAAGGCGGCCCGTACAGCCTGTTCTTCGCACCCGGTGCGGCGCAAACCCTGGCCAACTGGTACACGCCGCCGGGATTGAACGAAGGGCCGATGCAGATCACGTCCGCCGACGCCGACCCGCACTATCGGCTGGGCCGCCGGATTCGCTTGCAGAATGCCGCCCGGACGCAGTTCGATCTGGAAATCACCCGCGAGATCCATCTGCAGAAGGTTCACCACTTCGGCGAATTGTTCGGCAGCGATGCCGAAGCGGCGCTGAAGGACGGCAGCCTGCGCATGGTGGGATTCAAGACCGTTAATACGCTGACGAACCGCGGACCAGCCATGTCACGCGACAAGGGACTGTTCGCCATCTGGAGCCTGGGGCAATTTCCGGCCGGGCCGCGGACGTCGATTATCGTGCCCTACAAGGGACCTGATGATCCGACGCTCGGGCCGATCGTGAATTCAGATTACTTCGGCACGGTGCCGGCCGAGCGGCTGCGTGTGAACTCGCAGGCGATCTGGTTTGCCGGCGATGGCAAGTATCGCTCGAAGATCGGCGTCTCGCAGCCGCGGGCCAAACCGATGGCCGGAGCGATCGACCTGGAGAACGGCGTGCTGACGCTCGTGCACTTCACCATGCCGGACGATCCAACCAAGTATGGCTACGTGAACAACAACTGGGGTCCGCAGAAGGAACCGTACCTGGGCGACGTGTTCAACAGCTACAACGACGGACCGCCTGAACCTGGTAAAGAGGCGCTTGGTGGTTTCTTCGAGCTCGAGTCCCTCTCACCGGCTGCGCAATTGCCCACCGGCAAGTCCATTTTGCACACGCAGGCGACGTTTCATATCGAGGGAGACAACGCGGCGCTGGCCCGGGTGGCTAAGGCCGCGCTCGGCGTGGATGTGAAGGTCGATGACGTGGCGGGTACGAACAAGTAACGAGCGCAGGAAGACGCGCTTTTTGCGAAAGCCGGGCGCGCGTGCGTGCCGACAAGCGATGTCCAGCCGTTTAACACCGCCGGCCCCCGAAGAGTCGCGTCTTGCGCGAATCTATGAGCCGGAGGTGATGGACACCGCCCAGGACGCTCTCGACTACGACCAGATGGATCACGCGGAGGTGAACCGCCGGTTCGCGTCCGACTTTCTCAGCGCGAGCGCAGACGCCGGAATTTCAGACGCGATCGAAGTGCTGGACCTGGGCACCGGCACGGCTCAAATTCCCATCGAACTTTGCCGCCAGAGCGCCAGGCTGCGGGTCGTGGCGATCGATCTTTCGGCCGAGATGCTCAAGCTGGCCGCGGAAAATGTGGCTCGCGCCGGGCTGACGGATCGGATCACGCTCGAACTGGTCGACGCGAAGCAGTTGCCGTTTGCCGATGGAACGTTTGCTGCGGTGGTGAGCAACAGCATCGTGCACCACATTCCGGCGCCGGAGCATCCGTTGGCCGAGGCCGTGCGTGTGACGCGGCCGGGCGGTTTGCTGTTCATTCGAGATCTGGCCCGGCCGCGCGACGAATTTTCGGTTGCCCGGCTCGTGCGGCTGTACGCCGCCGACTGCAACGAGCGTCAGCGAAAGCTGTTTGACGATTCGCTACGGGCGGCGCTCTCGGTCGGCGAGATTCGCTCGATCGTCTCGCATCTGGGCTTCGATCGCGAGAGCGTAACAGCCACGAGCGATCGACACTGGACGTGGTCCGCCGTCAAATAAATGTGAGCACGCAAGCGCCAAGCTCTGCTATTGCTTTGGCACGCGGGCGGTTGCAGTCCGGCCAATCGCGTATGTAGCAAGGGCGACGATGGCCACTCCGAACACACCGGCCAGAGCCACGGCGAGAAGCGATGAGCTGACGCCCGGTACCTCGTATTCCGGGACGATTGCGAAGGTATCGCCGGCGAGCGTGGCGAAGTTGAGATCCTCAGCAACACGCTCCAGCCCGTCCGGCGAAGACGACGCGAACGGCGCCAACAGCGCGGCGCCAGCGATGGCAGCAGCGATGCCGACGATGGCGAGATTTCCGGGCGAGGCCAGGCGTGGTTGTGTTGCCAAGGCCATGGCCGCGGCAACGATCGAGACCGTGATCAGGCCTTCGCAAAGCGCGATCACCAGGTGCACACTCAGCATGGCGGTGAGCACGTCACCGGCGGCGTACGTGCCGCTGATCGCGAGCTCCACGGAACATGCCACGGCAGCGGCAAGCACCGAGGCGAACGCGGCGGCGCCAGCGCCGGCGAGCTTACCGGGCGTACCGCTGAGGCGACGAGTTGTGAACTGATAGACGCCCCAGGAGACCATCGTTGCGACGACCGCCATGTTCAGCACGTTGGCGCCGAGCACCGCCAGGCCGCCGTCGCCAAAGACCAGGCATTGGACGGCCAGGACAACGGCCATGGTGAGCATGCCGCGCCACGGACCAAGCGCAATGGCCGCGAGCGCCGCGCCGATCACGTGGCCGCTGGTCGCACCGTCAATCGGAAAGTTCACCATCTGGGCGGCAAAGATGCCTGCGCCGGTGGCGGCCATCCATGGAGCCAAGGAAGGTAGCTCGTCGCGACGGAGTCGGGCAATGCTATAGCCGACAGCGGCAGCCGAAGCGAGAGTTGTCGCCGCGCAGACGGGGTCGGTCAAAAAGCCGTTCGGGATATGCATGGCCAGCTCCTTCAACAGATGAACAATAGCTTGCTCGCGACCTCCGAGTATCGTGGAATCAGCGAGGTGTTGCAAGCTTGAGCGGTCGCAGGGAGGGGTACCGGTCTCCCGGTAGCCGGGCAATGAACCACAATTGCCGGCCGCCCTTGGCAACGCGCCGGTGGCGGGTCATGATGGGCCAAAAGGACCCCAGCTAGCGTGCAAATCAGCGGCACCCAGATCGAAGACACCTTTGCCGAGGCCTTCCGCATGCGCTACGTGCGGCTGGTGATTACGGCGCATGACGAGCATTGGCTCGACGCGGCGGTGCGCGAGCTGACCGGGTATAGCTCTTCAATTATCTCCTGCGACAGCGAAGCTGGGCGTGAGCGGCATCTGTCGCCCGCGGAGACTCCCGACGGCCGGCCTGGCGCCGCCGTGCTTTTGTTCGGTTTCTCAGCCGATAGTTTGAAGAGTGTGGTGCCGAACCGTGTGGGACAGTGCGTGATGACTTGCCCGACGACGGCAGTCTACGACGGCCTGGGCGAAGGGGACGAGCGGATCCCCTTGGGTAAAACGATTCGCTACTTTGGCGACGGTTTTCAGAAGAGCAAGTTAATCGGCGGCCGTCGCTATTGGCGCATTCCGGTGATGGACGGTGAGTTCGTCGTGGAAGACCGTGTGTTTGTGGCCAAGGGCATCGGCGGCGGCAACTTCATTTTGCAAGGAGAGTCGCAGGTTGTGGCGCTGGCTGCCGCGCGCCGGGCTATCCAGGCGATCGACCCCTTGCCGGGTGTGATCACGCCGTTTCCCGGAGGCGTGGCGCGCAGCGGCAGCAAAGTCGGCTCGCGCTACAAGGCGCTCAAAGCTTCGACGGCAGACGCATATTGCCCCACGCTGCGCGGCCGCGTGCCGACGAGTCTGGTTGAGGGGGCCAACGCGGCGTACGAAATCGTGATCGATGGCGCTGATGAAGCCGCGATCGCACATGCAATGGCCGTCGGCATTCGTGCCGCCGCCGGGCCAGGCATTCTGGCGATCACCGCCGGCAACTACGGCGGCAAGCTCGGCAAGTTTCACTTTCAGCTGCGAGAAGTCCTGGCGTAAGTGACGCAATCCGTCGCGTTGCAGGACGCACTAAGCTAGGGACGCTTCTGAACTTGCTCGCGGAGCGAGGCCACTTGTTGCTGTAGCTCGGCAATCATGGCATTCTGACTTTCGAGTTGCAATTGGCGAATCGTTGGCGCAACTTTGCCAATGTAGATGATGACGGCATAACCACCAACGACCATTGCCGTCGTGGCCAAGATCGCCAAGATTCCGGCAACAATCGAAGCGGCGCCCGGGGGCTGACCGACGATCAAGATCACGGCGATCGCGAGGTACGCCAAAAGAGCACGGATCGCGATCCTACGAAGGTGTACACCACGTCGCTCAAAGTCCGCTAGAGCTGCTTCCAATTGCATGCGAAACTCCTGCATGGTGATATCGGTAATGGCAATGTCTTGAGCGACCAGGTTGTCGACCTGTTGGCGGCGTTCATTTTCTTCAGCCATGCTCTTGCTCCTGTTCAATGATTTCTCGCATCGCGGCCTTGGCGTAGTGAAGACGCGATTTGGCCGTGCCTTCGCTGCAGCCGACAATCTCGGCGATCTCGTGAATGCTCAGATTTTCCAGAAATCTAAGTGTGAGCACTTCGCGGTGGTCCAGTGTGAGTTTTCCCAAGGCGTGGTGAACAAGTTCTGCGTTCTCCAATAAGGCGTGTTCGTCGACGACCAACTCGCCAATCGTGTCGGCGATCACTTCCTCAGCCCGTGCTTCAACCCCCTTGCGACGGAGATGCTTAATAGCCCGATGATGCGCGACCCGGTACAGCCAGACGCGAAATGCGGCCGGCGATCGGAGCCCCGCCAAGCGACGAAATACCTCGATCCAAATTTCTTGCAAGATGTCTCGCGATTGCTCGGCGTCGCCAATCAAGCGGTGCACGTAATAGGTCAGCCGTCGCTGATAGCGCTCGACGAGATCGTGAAACGCGGCGCGGTCTCCCGCCTGTGCTCGCACTACGAGTGCCCGCTCGGCGAGGCGTCGTCGTTCATCGTGCAGATCGGTCACAGCGGTCCTCCGGGCCCACGTCCGACCCGAGGCCGGTATTCCAAGATAGGTAGCGCGACCCGAGGCCGGGGTTCAAGCGGAGGAGGAAACCTGCAAAGAAAACCTGCCGTAGCCGCTGCTCACAGAATTGCGAGGTTTAGGCGAGCACCTCGCCGACTGGCGTGCCTTCGGCCAGCTTCAGGGGGCGACCCGCTGGCGAGATCAGTTCTTTGGCGGGGTTGATGCCGAGCGCCGTAAGAATCGTGGCGTGGATGTCGCCGATCTGGCGAGGCTGCTCGACGGCCTTACTCCCCTGGGGATCGGTCGCGCCGACGACCAGTCCGCCGCGAATCGGTCCCCCTGCGAGGGCCATGCTAAAACCGTGCGGCCAGTGATCGCGACCGCCAAGCGGGTTGATCCGCGGCGTGCGGCCGAACTCGCCACCGCACAGGATAACGGTTCGCTCCCAGGTGCCTCGGCGTTTGAGATCCTCGATGAGCGTGGCGAATGCCGGGTCGAGCGTGGCGTTCAATCGCTGGTGGACCTCGTGGTTGTTCGCGTGACTGTCCCAACCGCTCAGGGTGACCTCGACGCAGCGTACGCCGACTTCGATCAGCCGGCGCGCAGCCAGGCAACCGCGGCCGAATGGCGTGTCGCCATACGCGGCTAGCAGCTCGGCCGGTTCCTGGCCGATGTGGAACGCCTCGAGTTGTGCGCTCGTCATCATTTGCCGCGCCTCGCGCACCTGGTGGGCATGCATCGTGACATCGGAGGCAGTACGGCGACCGCGGGCGAAAACTCGCTCGAGCATTTCCAGATCTTTCAGCCGCTGTTCATAGCGCGGGAAAGACACTTGCGGCGCGACGTCCGCGATCTTGCCGGCCGGGTCGCCGGTTTGGAAGGCGTCGTACTGGTCGCCGAGATAGCCGCCGCGAGCGGGCCACTCACCGGGGAGGATCGCAATGTGGCGCGGGATATCGGTGCCTGCCGCGGGCAACTCATGGCAACAGATCGCGCCAATCGCCGGGTGCACCGCAGTGGGATCGGGGCGATAACCGGTCCTGACCAGGTAGGTTCCGCGCTCGTGGTCTCCTTCCTTGCTCTTCAGCGACCGGATGACCGCGAGTGAACTCATGTGCTGGGCAAGCTTCGGCAGACCAGCGGCGAATTTCACGCCACTCACATTGGTTTCGATGGCTCGGGTTTCGGCGGATATTCGCCGGCCGGGATGCGGGTCGAATGTTTCCAGTTGGCTGGGCCCGCCCGCGAGCCACAGCACGATCAGTGATTGGGCGGGCTCACGCGAAGGATCCGTGGCCTCGGCGCGGCGTGCGAGCAGCGTGGCCAGCGGGGTGAGAAGACCGGCGGCGGCGACGGTCAAGAAGCCGCGGCGCGAGGGTAGAGCTGGCCGGCCCCAAGCGTAGGGACGATCGACTGGATCGATGCTCATCTCGTCGCTCCCGTTCAATGGTTCCAGGAGAACTCGGTCGTGTTCAGAAGCGCCCAGTAGATATCGCCGAGACGTTCGTTTCGCTGGCCGCCGCGGGTGTCGCGTAAGCGCCGAGTGAAGTATTCCGTCTCCTCGATCGTCGGACGACGAGTGAGCACGGCGAGCAGGCAGGTGTCCACGGCCTCGGCGTCGCCAGGTGCGAGTGTCCCGATGCGCGTCGCCGTGCTGAAGAGCAGGTCTTCTTCCTTTGTGAGGTCGCTCACGACCTCGCCGTTCATCATCAACAGCCGCTGGGTCGTCGTGCCGCCCCGCGGGTCGAACTCGTCCGCGCCGGCATCACCGTAGCGTTCGACGAACTCGATCTGACCAATCGCCCGGGCGGCGCGGACGAGAATGTTCGACTCGTAATCAAGTGTGGTGAGCGAACCCGACTGCAGAAGTGCGCCCACGACCTGCTCGGGACGCAGACGCGTGATCGGAAATGCGGCCCACTGTGCCTTGTGTTCGTCGTATGCCTCGTCGTTGCGTGTTTCGGGCAGGCGGCTCTCGAGGCGAAACGCCCGGGTGCTGGCAATCACCGCAAATAGTTGTCGCAGATCGTGACCGCTGGTAACGAATCCTTCTGTCAGGATTTCGAGCGCCGGAGGGAACGAGCCGCTCATCGGCAGGTCGTCGATCGGTTCGACGAGCGGTCGCCCGAACATGATCGCCCAGGCGCGGTTGACCGTCGCCCGGGCGAACGCGCGGTTGTCCGGATGCGCCACCCAAACTGCAAGTTGTGCGCGAGCGTCGCCGTTCTTGGGAAGCAGTTGAGAATCATAGGGTACCGCTGGCGGCATCTCGGACGTCTCGCCTGTCTGAAGATTCTCGACTTCGAACACGCCGGGATAGTCTCGAATGCCGCGCAAGCTCTGCCCGGTGCCGGCAAAGAAAGCGGCAAGCGCTTGGAAGTCGGTTTGCTTCCAATCGGCGAATGGATGGTCGTGGCATTCGGCGCAATCGAGTCGGACGCCTAGCATCCCGCGCGCGACTCGGGCAGCCAGTCGATTCGGATCGGGCTTATTCTCGTCATCGGGATTGATTGTGACGGTCACAAAGTTGACCGCCGGCTTGTCTGTCCAGAGTCCGTCTTCGGCGATGAGCTTACGCACGATCTCGGAGTAAGGACGATTCATGGCGATCTCGTCCGCCAGCCAACTGACAAAGCGGCGCCGGCGATAGAGCAGGAACGGACCGTTCTCGACGCCGACCAGCGCCCGGGCGAAGCGCTCTGCCAGGTAGTCGGCCGAGCGGCGATCGGCCAACAGCTCGGCGAGCCAGATGTCGAGACGACGATCGGCGGGGAGACTTTCCAGGTGACGTATGTCCTCGAGTGAGGGAATCGAGCCCACGAGGGCCAGCGACATGCGCCGAGCGACGATAAGGTCATCGGCCGGTGGCGCTGCTTCGATACTCGCCTCTCGCCAAGCCGTGGCGAACGCAGCATCAATCTGCTGAACGACCGCTTGTTGACGGAAGTCTCGCTCAAGGCGAATGGCTGGCCGCTGCGCGCTCGGCCGAATCGGCAGGATGCTGCCGGTCAAGAGAGCGATCCCAGACAGCAAGATTGCGGCACAGAGTAAGTTCTTGGCCCACACCGAAGAGCCTCGCGAAACCCTGGTGCAAAAAGAGGTCGGCCGACACCTGTAGTTTACTCCGAAGTGTCCTTGGCCGCTCCGTGTTCGTATGTATCGACCTTCGCCACGTCGAGCTCGGCATTGGCTGACGGACCCGGCAGGACCCAGATTTCACCAAACAGTTCGGATTGATCGGCCCGAACTTTGTGGTGCCGGACCAGTTCGAGCACGGCCAGGAACATCCCAATCAGGGCGCTTTTGTGCAGACCAGGGCGGAACAGGTCGCGGAACTTGAGACGCCCCTCCTCGGCAAGACGGTCGCTAATCTGAGTCATGTAGACGTGGATTGGCGTGTCGTCGTACACGATGTTCGAGGGCCGGGCGTTGTTCACCTCACGCATGATCCGGCCGAAGGCGCTTACCAGGTCCCACATTTCGACCTCGCGCAGCTCCTCCTGGCTGAGATCCCGCTTGCGCTCGGGCTGATCGCTGGCCAGGCGGCCAAACCGCTGCTGCCAGTCACGCGACCGTTCCTCAAGCATGCTCGCGGCGTCCTTGAACTTTTTGTACTCGAGCAGCCGACGGACCAGCTCCTGGCGCGGGTCGGAAAGTTCGTCCTCCACTTCGCCGCCCCGGGGCAGCACGCTGCGCGACTTGATCTCGACCAGCGTACTGGCCATATCCAGAAAGTCGCCTACCGCGTTGACGTCGAGTTCCTTCAGGACGGCCAGGTGTTCGAGAAACTGGTCGGTGATCGGGGCGATTGGGATGTCGACGATCTCGACCTCGTGCTTGCGCACCAGGTACAGCAGCAGGTCCAGGGGACCGCGGAAAATTTCGAGTTCGACGCGGAAATCCATGCGCTATTGGCCGTCTAGGAGAACGAGCGAGGTGCGGGGCAGGTCGGTCCAGCCACTTTGGTTATAGGCGAGCACGAGCGACCGGCAAATGACAGTTGTTAGAACGCTGGTTCATCCACTTTGGCGATCGCACTCAAGCCGTCATAACTCTCCAGCGGGGGCGTGAGAGTCTGCGCAGCGCGAACGCGCAAATTTCTGTTGGATTTATAATGAGTATTGGATAGACTTATTCATATCGAACGGGGTTTCTTTCCACATCGCGCAATTAAGCTCACATACATTTCCTGTTCGCGATGGGACTATCGTCCGGCCGCCTGCGGGCCGGTTTCGTGTCGGAAGAGAGCAGTGGCAATCAGTCGCAATCCTGCGCCGGCGCCGATTTTGGCGACGGCTGCACGAAGCGCTGAAGAATGGTGTTCGCAGTAGATCGGCCGTGATGACGCCGGATGCTCCCCCTCGCACGTTCCGCGTGCTGCGTGAGGCTTCTTTCCGTAGGAGCCGACCGTGCAGCCTGAAGGTGCGACGTCGCCAGAGCAAACCGGAAACGTCGCGGTCGTGCCTTCCCAAGCGCAACCGTTCCGCCAGGTGGAAGCATGCTCGAAATCAGGCACAAAAAAACGCGCGCCGTGCTCTTGGCCGTCGACGCCGACTCTCTCTGCAATCGTAAGATCTCTGGCGCGCGACTGCGCGGCGCCGATCTCACCGGGGTCGACCTTTCCGGTTCAGACCTGATCAACACCGATCTGCGCGATGCGGATCTCGCGCATGCGAACCTCTCGGGCTGCACCATGAACGGCGTATACCTCGAAGGCGCGAACCTGGTGCATGCTGTCTTGACGCACGCAAACCTCACGGATGCGCACCTGCAAAACGCCGAATTGCAGGAAGCTCACATGCGCGGGGCCATCTTGCGCTATGCTCAGTTGCGTGATGCCATTCTGATCGAAGCCGACCTGTGCGAAGCCGATCTGACCATGGCCGACCTGCGCGCAAACTTTCAAAGCGCAAAGCTGATCCGGGCCGATTTGCGAGCTGCCGACCTGACGGGCGCGAACCTGCGCGGCGCCGATATGCAGGAAGCGAACTTGAAAGGCGCAAAGTTGACGAGTGCTCAGCTTGCGGGAGCGAATGTCTTTGGAATGATTGATGTCAACGGCAATCGGACGCACATCCAGCCGGCGCCGGATGCGCGGAAAACGAACGCCGCGATACAAAAAAGGCGCGTCGCGGCTCGGCGAACGAAGCAGGCCGCCCCGTGGTGGAAGTTCTGGGCGCGGGCGTAGTAAATTGGCGAGTCACTAGCGAAGCGGTGAACCCATGCCTGCGGCCGCCTAAGGCGCTTTACCTGTGGTGCCGCTCTAGCCGCTCTTCGACTTTGTATCGGGGATCTTGTGCCCCATCTTCTCTCGCTTGGTGGCAAGATAGCGAGCATTGTGCTCGTTAATCGGAGCGTGAATCGGCACCTGATCAACCACCTGCAAGTCGAACCCACCATAGATAAAGGCGTCGGTCTTCTTGGGGTTGTTCGTCAGCAGGCGAACCTTGGTGAGCCCCAAGTCCTTGAGGAGCTGAATGCCCACGCCGTAGTCGCGGGTGTCTGCCTTGTAACCCAGGGCCAGGTTGGCTTCGACCGTGTCGAGTCCCTGATCCTGAAGCGCATAGGCTTTGATCTTTTCCACCAGCCCGATGCCCCGGCCTTCCTGTGGCAGATAGACCAGCACGCCGGAGCCCTCGCTGGCGATCATCTGCAGGGCCTGGTCCAACTGGTCGCCGCAGTCGCAACGCAACGAAGCCAACACGTCGCCCGTGAAGCAGGCCGAATGCAGCCGCACAAGCGGCACGGGGCCTTTGTCCGGCTCGCCCATCATGAGCACGAACGGCTGCTGCTGCTCGTATTTGACGCCATAGAAAATCAGCTTGAATTCGCCATGTTTGGTAGGAAGCTGGGCCTCGGTAATCCGGTAAACGAGCTTTTCGCGAACCCGGCGATAACGGATGAGCTCCTCAATGGAGATAATTTCCAGGTGATATTCGCGCGCCAACTCAAACAAGTGCTTACGGGTGGCCCGATCGCCATCCTCGCCCAAGATCTCGCAGATGACTCCCCCGGGAGCCAGGCCCGCCATGCGCGCCAGGTCGACGGCCGCCTCGGTATGGCCCGCTCGCCTCAAGACTCCCCCCTCCTTAGCCACCAGCGGAGCAAGATGTCCCGGACGGACGAAATCTCCAGGCACGCTGGTTGGATCGATGATGGCGCTAATCGTGCAGGAGCGTTCCTGGGCGGTGATTCCCGTGCGGCAGCTCTTGTGGTCGACCGGCACGGTGTAGGCGGTGCCCAGGAATGAGGTATTGGCCTCGACCATCGGCGCCAGCTTCAGGCGATCGCTCACTTCCGGCAAAATCGGCATGCAGAGCTGGCCGCGGCCGTGGGTGATCATGAAGTTGACCGCCTCGGGAGTGACCTTCTCGGCGGCGCAGATGAAATCGCCCTCGTTTTCCCGATCCTCGGCGTCGACCACGATGATGATCTCGCCGCGGGCAATGGCCTCGATGGCCGCCTCGATGGTGGAAAACTCGCCGCCCATGGTGTGCTCGTTTCGCGGGAAAGTGCAGGAAACCGTGAGACGACCGCCGCGTCTCGTCAGACCATTATAGGACCCCAGGGGCGGCCCGCCCACGGGCATCTGCCGGGTGGGATCGACAGGGATGTCGACCGCGATGGGGCGTCCGCGTCTTCCGGCCGGCGATCCGACTCGACGATCCTGCCCCAGGCAGCTAAAGTTGGAGGGAATGCATATTATGCTTGGGTTGTCAGAGGGATCGCCGAAGCGGAAGTTGAAGGAATCCCTGCCGAGAATTCCGTTAGAGCTTGAACTGCCACGGCTAGCAGACTTACGCCTGGCAGATCGCACAGGAACACGTGAGCGCGAATCATCGAAAAATCGGGCCCGCCCATCGCAATGGACGCGCCAGAGGACCGGCCTGGGCCGACCTTCCTGACGAAGAGCTGCTCAAGTGGCGGATCTCTGACCTGGGACTCGCGGTCGAAGACAGCGTGCTTGAAGAGCGCGTCGAGCGCTTATACGAAGAGCTCGAATATCGCGGCATTCGCTTCCGGCCGCACGTCTGGATCTCGGATGAATGGTTCTCGCCTGACGGCGTGCCGGGGATCGCGATTCCGTTTTATCTTGCACATCCGCGGCTGGCGCGGCTCGAGCGTAAACAGATGCTCGAAGTGGAAGGCGGGACGGAAGACTGGTGCCTGCGCATCTTACGGCACGAAGCGGGGCATGCGATCGATACGGCTTATCGGTTGCATCGCCGAAAACAGTATCGCAAGCTGTTCGGCAGTTATACGGCGCCCTACCCCGAGCACTATCACCCCAAGCCGTACAGCAAGAACTACGTGTTGCACCTCGAGCCGTCGTACGCGCAGGCGCACCCGGCCGAAGACTTCGCCGAGACGTTTGCGGTTTGGCTTCGTCCGCGGTCAACCTGGCGGGCAACGTATCACGACTGGCCGGTGATCAAGAAACTGGAGTACGTCGCGGAGTTGATGGAAGAGATTCGTGACGAGAAGCCCGCCGTCGTTTCTCGAGAGCATGTCGATTCGGTGCGCAAGCTGCGCAAAACGCTGGGTGAACACTACGCGCAGCGCCGCGATCAATATGGCATTAACTTGCCGAACTTGTACGATCAACATCTGCGCAGGCTGTTCTCCGACGCCGCGGACGCCCCTAACGCGACCTCGGCCGCCGCATTTCTGCGGCGCAATCGGGCGGAACTACGAAAAACCGTGGCTCACTGGACTGGCGAATATCAGTACATTATTGATCAGGTGCTGGAGGAGATGATCGATCGTTGTGGCGAGCTCGACTTGCGCATCGATCGCCCCGCGGACCAGGCCCAGCGAGATGCGCTGGTGCTGGTAACCGTCCAGACGATGAATTACCTGCATGGCGGCTATCATCGCGTGGCCTTGTAAAGGCCGGCGAACTTTGCCAATCTGCTGGTGGCCCGACCGGAAGAACGGCCCTCTCCTTGAACGACAGGCGACCACCGTGGCAAAGAAGGCGAAGAAGACTGAGTTCAAGAAGATGCGCGTGCTGGTGCTCGTGCATGAAGACCTCGTGCCGCCCGAGTCGCTGGATGGCTACTCGGAAAAGGAAATCCAGGAATGGAAATCCGAGTACGATGTCGTCTCCACGCTGAAGGAAATGGGACATGAAGTCCGTCCGCTGGGCGTCTGGGACGACCTGGGCAAGATTCGCAAGGAAGTCGCCGAGTGGCAGCCGCACATCGCCTTCAACCTGCTCGAAGAGTTCCACGGCGTCTCGATTTACGACCAGCATCTGGTGAGCTATTTAGAGCTGCTCCGGCAACCGTACACCGGCTGCAACCCGCGAGGCTTGATGCTCGCGCACGATAAGGCGCTTTCGAAGCAGATCCTTTCATATCACCGCATTCCCACCCCGAAGTTCGCCGTCTATCCGCTGAAGCGGGCCGTGAAGCCCACCAAGCGGCTGAGCTATCCGCTCGTGGTGAAGAGTGTCAGTGAGGAAGCCTCGCTGGGAATCTCGCAGGCCTCGATCGTGACGAACGATGAGAAACTGAAAGACCGCGTGCAGTTCGTCCACGATCACGTGCAGTCGGACGCACTGGTGGAAGAGTACATCGAAGGGCGTGAACTTTACGTGGGAATCGTGGGAAACTCGCGGTTGCAGACCTTCCCGATCTGGGAGCTGGAGTTCAAGAAGGCCGACGACCGCGTGCCGCTGATTGCCACGGCCAAAGTGAAGTGGGACTACGAATACCAGCAAAAACTGGGCGTGGAAACCAATGCCGCTAAAGACCTCCCCGATTCGGTGGCCAACGCAATCATCAAACAGTGCATCCGCACCTATCGGGCCCTGTTCCTTACAGGTTATGCGCGGATCGATCTACGATTAGCCGCAGACGGCAAGGCTTACGTCCTGGAAGCCAACCCGAACCCAAACCTGTCTTACGGCGAGGATTTTGCCGAGTCGGGCGAAGTGGCCGGCCTCAGCTACGAGAACCTGTTGCACCGGATCATGACCCTGGGACGCAGCTACAAAGCGGCTTGGCGCGAGCTGTAAGCTCCGTTGCACTTGCCTCAGGTCAAACCGCATCGGTGGTTTCGCTCCTCACGCCGCTTACGGCGCGAGCAGCAGACGACCCGGTACCTTGAGGTAGCTGATCACTTCGTTGAGGAAGCGGGCAGCCGTGGCGCCGTCCACCAGACGGTGATCGTAGGAGAGGCTGAGCGGCATCATCAGGCGAATGTCGATCTTGTCCCCTTCACCCACGATCGGCAACTTTCGCGAGCGGCCCAGGAGCAGCACGGCGACTTCCGGCGGATTGATGATCGGTGTCGAATACGTTCCGCCCACCGCGCCGAGATTGCTGATTGTGAAGGTGCCGCCCTTCAGGTCTTCGAGCTTGAATTTTGCGCTGCGGGCTTTGTCGGTCGTTTCAGTCAGGGCCTTAGCGATCGCGGGAATGCTCTTTCGATCGACGTCGCGAATCACCGGCACCACGAGACCGCGCTCGGTATCGACAGCCACGCCGATGTTCACGTACTGCTTGTACAAGATCTCCTCTTTCTGCATGTCGATCGAGGCATTGACCATCGGGTGCAGCCGCAACGCCTGGGCCACGGCCTTCATCACGAAAGGCATCATTGTGAGTTTGATGTCGGTGCCGACGTAGTCGGACAGCCCGCCCTTGCGGATCCGCTCAAGCTCGGTGATATCGGCATCATCAAAATTCGTGACGTGCGGGATCGTGGAGTGTGAACCGGCCATGTTCACGGCAATCGCTTTGCGCATGGCCGTGACCTTCGAGCGGCGAACGACGCCCCAGGCGTCGCGCTCGTCAGTGCCGGCCGGCAGCGGCGCGCCGGGGGCGACGTGAGCGGCCCGCGGAGCCGAGACGTTCTCGCGCACGGCGGCCTTCACGTCGTCTTCCGTGATCCGTCCGTTCGGTCCGCTTCCGGCAACGAGGGCCAGATCGACACCCAACTCGCGGGCCAGGCGGCGCGTGGCTGGACCCGCCGGCGGGGTCTTGCCAGGCGCGGCAGTCGGAGCGACGGTGGGGGCCGTTTCCTTGGGTGCAGCTTTTGCGGCAGGCTTCTTGACAGGTGCTTTCGCTGGTTTCGGCTCTTCGACCTTGGCGGCGATTTCCTCGACCTCTTCCTCGGTCGCTTCTTCCGTCTGATCAGCCTGCGCGTCGGCGGCTTCTGCCTTGGGAGCGGCCGCCTCTTTCTTGGAAGCTTCCTTAGTGGCTTTACCGTCAGCGCCTTCGACCGTGAGCAGCGGGTCACCAACCTTGACCTTCGACCCTTCTTGAACGTGAACCTTCACGACCTTGCCGCCGAAGGGGCACGGCAGCTCGACCACCGCCTTGCCGGTTTCAATTTCCATGACGTTCTGATCGGCAGCGATCTCGTCCCCCTCGCTGACCATCACTTTGACGATGTCCCCCTCCTCGACGTTCTCACCCAGGTTGGGAACCTTGAAGTCGTTCGCCATGAAAATCCAAACTCCCTGATCAAGACCGCCCTGAAAGCGGCGAATATACACCGCTCGGAAAGCGAACGCTCCGCTCGCCGAGCCACTTTGTCAAAGTCAAATCACGCCCGGGCCGGGTCGATCTTGTCCGGATCGATTCCGAGTTCGGCGATCGCGGCTGAAACCTGGTTCGGATCGACGCATCCGCACTGGCTGAGTCGATAGAGCGCGGCCACGGTGATGCTTTCGGCGTCCACTTCAAAGTGGCGTCGCAGACTGGTGCGGTCTTCACTGCGCCCGAAACCGTCGGTGCCCAGGGCGAAGAGTCCGCCCGGCACATACGGTCCGATTTGCTCGGCCAAGGCTCGCACGTAGTCGCTGGCACTGATGAAGGGGCCAGATTCCCCCTGGAGTGCTGTTTCCAGGTAACTCTTGCGGCGCTCTTCGCCGGGATGAAGCATGTTCCACCGCGAGGCGGCAATGGCATCGCGCGCGAGTTCGGTATAGCTCGTGACGCTCCACACATTCGAGGCGATCTGGTAGCGATCGGCCAGGATTTCTTGTGCCCGGAGTACCTCGCGCAGAATCGCGCCCGAGCCAAAGAGCTGCACACGCGGGCGGCCTTCACCGACATCGTTGCTCGAGAACTTGTAGATCCCGCGGATAATGCCCTCTTCGATCCCCTGGGGCATCTTGGGATGCTTGTAGTTCTCGTTGTAGAGGGTGATGTAGTAGATGGCGTCTTCGCCGTCTTCGTACATCCGCTTCATGCCATCAAGCACGATGGTGGTCGTTTCGTAGGCGAACGCCGGGTCGTATGCCCGCACCGTGGGGAACGCGAGCGCGTTGAGCAGGCTCTGGCCGTCCTGATGCTGGAGACCTTCACCGGCGAGCGTCGTACGGCCCGCCGTGCCGCCGAGCAGAAAACCCTTCGCGCGGCAATCGCAGGCCGCCCAGATCAGGTCGCCAATCCGCTGGAAGCCGAACATGGAGTAGTAGATGAACATCGGGATCATGTTGATCCCGTGCGTTGAGTACGCGGTACCGGCGGCAATGAAGCTCGACATCGAGCCGGCTTCGGTGATGCCTTCCTCGAGGAGTTGCCCGTCCTTCGCCTCGCGGTAGTACGTGAGCATGCCCGCGTCGACCGGCTCATAGTTCTGGCCAGCGTGCGAGTAGATGCCGCACTGGCGAAAGAAGCCTTCCATGCCGAAAGTGCGTGATTCGTCGGGCACGATCGGCACGATGTACTTGCCGACCTTCTTGTCCTTGAGCAACTTGCTCAGAAAGCCGACGAAGGCCATCGTGGTCGAGGCCTCGCGATCTCCGCTGCCTTCGACGAAGTCCTGATAGCCGTCGATGCGCGGCATCTCGTTGTTGATTGGCTTGGTCGAACGCGAGGGGACAAAGCCGCCCAGCGACTCGCGCCGCTTCTTGAGATACTGGATCTCTTCACTATCCTCGGCCGGACGATAGAACGGCGCCTTGGAGACTTCCTCATCCGAGATGGGAATGCCGAATCGGCTGCGGAACTCGCGAAGCTCCTTGTCGCCGAGTTTCTTTTGCTGGTGCGTAACGTTGCGGCCTTCGCCGGCTTCGCCCAGGCCGTAACCCTTGATCGTCTTGGCCAGGATGACCGTCGGCCGGCCCTGGCATTCCACCGCCGCCTTGTACGCGGCGAAGACCTTTTCCGGATCGTGGCCGCCACGACGCAGCTTGCCGAGTTCCTCGTCGGACATCGCCCGCACCATGGCCTGCAGTTCGGGGTACTTGCCGAAGAAGTGCTCGCGAATGTACTCGCCCGGCATCACGGTGTACTTCTGGTACTCGCCATCGACGACTTCGCCCATGCGCTTAACCAGCAGGCCTTGCTTATCCTTGGTCAGGAGCGGGTCCCAACTATCGCCCCAGATGACTTTGATCACATTCCAGCCGGCTCCGCGGAACACGCCTTCGAGCTCCTGGATGATCTTGCCGTTGCCGCGCACCGGACCGTCAAGTCGCTGCAAGTTGCAGTTGATGACGAAAATCAGGTTGTCCAGCTTTTCGCGACCGGCCAGCGTGAGCGCGCCGAGCGATTCGGGCTCGTCGGTCTCGCCGTCGCCGAGAAACGCCCAGACATGTTGGCCCGAGGTGTCCTTGAGGCCACGGTCGTGCAGGTACTTGTTGAAACGGGCCTGGTAGATCGCCATGATCGGGCCAAGGCCCATCGAGACGGTGGGGAACTCCCAGAAGTTTGGCATGAGCCACGGGTGTGGGTAACTCGACAGGCCGCCCTCGGGCTCGAGTTCCTGTCGGAAGTTCACGAGATGTTGTTCGTCGAGGCGCCCTTCCAGGAACGCGCGGGCATACATGCCCGGCGCGGCGTGCCCCTGAAAGTAAATCTGATCGCCCGAAAAGTTGTCGCTCTTGCCGCGGAAGAAGTGGTTGAAAGCCACTTCGTAAAGCGTGGCGGCCGAGGCGAACGTCGAAATGTGGCCGCCGATGCCATCGTGCGCCTTGTTGGCCCGCGTGACCATCGCCATCGCGTTCCAGCGAATGATGCTCTTGATCCGCCGTTCGAGTTCACGATTGCCAGGATAGGGAGGCTGGCGATCTTCGGGGATTGTGTTGATGTAGGGCGTGGTGGCCGTGAACGGAAGCTGGACACCTTCCTTGTGCGCGGCCTCGCTCAGTTCGCCAAGCAGGAAACTTACGCGTTCGGGGCCCTGGTTTTCCAGCACGCTGCGCAGCGATTCGAGCCATTCGGCCGTTTCCAACGGATCGGAATCGGCATGCGAAGGAATCGTGTCAGCTTGCGACATAGCGAGGGCTCCAGTGCACGGTGGGAAATCGGATTGTCGAACCCATGCGGGCCGCCGTCCGCGGGGAGTGCGATCGAGGGCGGGCTGAACCGGTACCGCGATCCTCATAGCCGGAGTCAAAGAGGCTTCAACTCGGTCGGCTGAATTATCGTCCGCATCGCCATTTTGGTAAAGGGCTGTAAGTCCATGCAGCGCAGTCGCTTGACATTGCGCAGGATGACTTTTTCTCATGCTTTGCGTGCGGGCCGCGGTTTGTAGATTTCCGTGGCCGTACCCAGGTACGATTCCGCCGCGAACCCTACTGTCTCACTCAAAGTAGGATGCGGGTGAATCGTTTCGGCCAGATCGCGGGCCGTGGCCCCCATTTCGATCGCCAATACCGCCTCGCTGATCAAGTCCCCGGCATTCACGCCCACGATAGCAACTCCCAGGATGCGTTCGCTGTCCGGTTCGATGAGCATCTTCGTAAAGCCTTCGGTGCGCCCCAGCGCAAGAGCCTTGCCGCTGGCCGCCCAAGGGTACTTCGCCAGCTCATACTCGATGCCTTGGGTCTTGGCGTCATTCTCGGTGAGGCCAGCCCAGGCGATTTCCGGATCGGTGAACACGACAGCCGGGATGGCCATCGGTGCAAACTCGGCAGGTTCGCCGAGCAGCGCTTCGACGGCAACCTTGCCCTGGTGCGAGGCCTTATGCGCGAGCATCGGTTCGCCCGCAACGTCGCCGATGGCCGAGATGAATTGATCGGCAGTGCGAAGCTGCTCGTCGACAACGACGAACCCTCTCTCGTCGATTTCGACCTCCGTGTTCTCGAGGCCCAGGCCCGCGCTGTTCGGGCGGCGTCCAACGGACACGAGGACCCGGCTGAACGATTCGGTGCGCTTGCCGTTCTCGTCCTCGAACGTGACGTCGATCGCATTGTTGCCTTCGGTGAGGCTGACAACCTTGGTGTTCATGTAGATGCCAGCGAACAGCTTCTTGAGCCGGTTCTCGAGCGGCTTCACCAGGTCTCGGTCGGCCGTAGGGAGCAGGTTTGGCGTGAGTTCGACGACGCTCACCTTCGTCCCGAGTTCAGCATAGACGGTCCCCAGCTCGAGGCCGATATAGCCGCCGCCAATCACCAGCAGACTTTCGGGAATGTCCTTAAGCTCCAGCGCGCCGGTGGAGTCCATCACGCGATCGGTGTTGAGCTTGAACGCGCCCGGCATTGCGGGAATCGAGCCCGAGGCCAGGATGCAATGCTCGAACACGAGCTTGTCGTCCTTTTCCACGCCTTCCAGCTTGAGCGTCTGCGAGTTGAGGAACGACGCGCGGGCATGAATTACTTGCACCTTGCGGCGCTTGGCCAGGCCGGCGAGTCCGCCGGAGAGGTCGCTGATGACTTTTTCTTTCCGCGCGCGGAGCTTGTCGACGTCGATTCGGGGCTTCTCGAACTCGAGGCCCCAATCGGCCATCTCCTGCGTTTCGCCCACAACGCGGGCGACGTGCAGCAGGGCTTTCGAGGGAATGCAGCCTTTCAGCAGGCAGGTGCCGCCGAGCCGCGGCGCGGCCTCGACGAGCGTGACTTCCATTCCCATATCGGCTGCCATGAAAGCGGCCGCGTAGCCGCCGGGGCCGCCGCCCAGCACAACGAGTTGAGTCTCCATCGCAGATCTTTTCCCAGCAATTAAGTGTTGATTGCGCCGAGGTTGTTGATGCCCTCATTCTACAGGGCGCGGAAAGCACCCTAGCAAAGCGATGACCGCCAGCGGGCAAGCCGCCCATGATACCCGGGCCGCGGTGCGGCTTGAAGGAGGGCGGCGAAAGGATGAAGTCGGGTGAATGCTGGCGGAATTCCGCATCCCGTGCAAATCAAGGGCGCAGACTACCGTTCGCCGGGGCCGGCGCCGGAAAGACCCAGGTTCTCGGCCGAGACGCGACGGCCGGCTCGCCAGTGGCGGAACATGCCGATGGCGATCGGCAACACGCTGATCAGCACGATGGCGATCACAACTTTCTCAAAGTTATGACTGATCCAGGGGATGCGTCCGAGAAAGTAGCCGCAGAGGGTCATCGAGGTGACCCAGCCAATGCCGCCCAGGACATTGTAAAGCGCGAAGTGCAGGTAGTTCATCTGGGCCACGCCGGCCACAAAGGGCGTGAACGTGCGCACCAGCGGCACAAATCGCGCGAGCACGATCGCTTTGCCGCCGTGGCGTTCGTAGAAATCCTTGGCAGCCATCAGATGGCTGTGCTTCACGAACCGCAAGTAGCCCTTCTCGAACACCCGCTGGCCCATCTGCAGACCGAGATAGTAGTTCACCGCGTCGCCCACGACCGCGGCGATGCTCAGCGTGACGAGCAGGATGCCGATATTGAACACTTCCTGGCTCGCCAGCAATCCGGCGGCAAACAACAGCGAGTCACCCGGCAGGAAGAAGCCCACCAGCAGCCCGGTTTCGCTGAAGATGATCGCGAACAGGATCAGATAGCAGACCCACCAAGGGCCGGCCAGATTGACCAACTGCCGAAGGTTGTCCGGCTTGGCCAGTCCCATGAGATACTGGATCCACTCGAGAATGAACGTCATGGGGAGCCGAAACGTGGGGAGGGCAAATACGCGAATTGCGGGTGCGGGGCGAGTCCGATTATAGGGGCGGTCCGCGTCGTCCGCCACTTTAGCTCAAGTATAGCTCGTAGGTCACCGCGATTTGCGGCTTTCCAGCAGGCCTGCCGTGAAGCTCACGAGGTCGCCCCGCTCGCGGCAAACTTGCATCAGCGGGGCATAGTCGCCGGCCATTCGCGAAAGTTCCAGCAGATTGGGAGCAAAGCCGCTCGCCCGCACACCTGGGGGCAGCAGTTCCACGGCCGCGCGGATCGCGTCAGCGTGGCGGCCCAGTCGCGATAGCAGTGCAACGTAAATCTCGGCCGGACCGGTTCCTTCCTCGTGCACATCGGTTTCCCGGGCTCGTTGTTCGAAGAACGATATGGCCTCATCGACCTTCTTGCCGAGCTGAGCGCCGAAGTACAACGCATGCGCCGGATAGAGTTCGCGGAACGGCGGTTCGCCGGGAAACTGGAACTGCTGCGAAAGCCGCTGGCCATACTCGGTCAGGTCGTGGGCCTTGGCGATCAGTTCGGGATCTTCGAGTACGCGCGCGAAGCGGACCACGGCGGCGAGGTGCGTCGTGTCGGTGTGGTAGCTCATCTCGCCGAACAGCCAATCGCGATCGGCGATCAGTTCTGCCAGCGTCGCTTCCTTCGGCTCGGCGCCTTCCTGGCGCGCGATGTCGGCGCGGACGTTGGCCACCAGCTCGCGATACAGATGATTGAGCAGCGCCGCGGCGCAGGCCTGTTGATCGGCACGCGGTCGCCCGAGCACCGCGCCTTCGTACGTGGTGATCGCGTTGCAGGTGCCGTAATTCTCGAGCACGAGCTTGTAGCCCAGTGCGGGCGCCACGCCTTCGTGCAGGCCAATCTCGATCAGGTCCTGCAAGTTGTCTTCCCCGGGCGTAAGCTTCTCGAGCGCCGTGGCCACGAGCTGCTTGTCGCCCACGGGTCGCAGGTACATCCAGGCCTCGCGCACGCGACCTTCTTCGAGCAACAGCTGGCCGACGTGCCGGCAACTTTCGAGGTAGGCGTCTTCGACTTGCGAGCGGACGGGCTCAGCGAGATCGTCGATCGAGCCTTGCAGAATCGCCGGCAAACCCAGCCGCTGTCGCGAGCGCATCAAAAGCACATCGAACAACTCGTGATACTTCTTCTCACGAGCCAGCTCGGTCGTGAGCTGGTCGAAAAGGGCTTCGGGCCCGGACTCGGTGAGTTTCTGCGTGAGCTGGTCGAAAGTTTCAGACATGGATGTTCCACTGGGCAGGTGTGGGGCGGGCGGGCAAGCCCATCAATCGTAACGCGCTGGTGCGATGCAGGAAACCGGGGGGAAGAGTACAGAATTACCACGGAGGACACAGAGGCAAACGAGGCAAAACTATGAGGATGGTGGCCCAGTGTCATTCAGTGGTCGATTCTTAGATCGCAGGTATCGCCAGAGGCATCCAGCAAAGACGAAAACACAGCCCGCTTTCAGCACGAACAGCCACGCCGGCCGCCACCAGGCGCCGGTTTGAATTTCGATGAGATCGCTGACGCCAAATAGTGCAAAGCTGGCGGCCAACACCTGCAGAAGGCGTGCGTTCGGCGCCACCTTGCGAGATCTGATCAGCCAAGCGACGGCAATTCCCAGCCAGGTGATCGCCTCGATCAAGTTGCCGAACTGAGCCAAGTTCATCGGTATTGGTCTCCGGCAGCCTCCGTGCTCTGTGCCCTCCAGGGTTGTACTCCCTCCTTGGGTACCCTCGGCGGCTTTATTTTCCTGCGAGAATTTTTCTGCCCTCTCGCGCACGATCCGCGCGCACCCGCAATCCACACTTCTCCGACGCTGGAACCGCTTCTTCTCCGGACATTGCTTCTCTTTTCCTGCCTCTCTGTGTGGCTCCTCGGTCTTCCCTCCGCGCACCTCTGCGGCCCCGGCGGTGAATCATTTCTTCCACTGGCCTGTTTGCGCGCTTGAAATCTTGCCACCCTTTTTGGCAGACTGACTCTCGGTACGACGGTCTGACCGATGCGACTCGATGTGAATGCCACTCGGCGAGGAATTTTTAGTTTTAGCCTCGCTGGGATGGAGCAAGCGGCCTGCAACGTACAGGCAGCTTATGTCGAGCCGCGGACGTCTCTCCGACAGCACCAGAGACTCGAGTCTGGGGTGAAAGGGGAGCTGTGCCGTCGTTGCTGAAACACCGATTTGTTCGAGGGACCGCCCGATAAATGTGAAGCGTTGGAGTCAGGGACGACTCAGGATTGCGATTGCTCTCGGGTGCCACTGCTGGCTGGCCCAGCAGTGATCTTCCGTGATCTTGCCTTGCTCTCAACCTCCTCAGAGAGAATGTCCATCGTGGAGGAGTCTGCAAGGCAAGACCAAGAAGACAGGCACTGCTGGACAAGCCAGCAGTGGCACCCAGAGTGTGGCATCCAACGACGCGGAAAAACGCAACGCTCTTGGAAAAGTGCCTAGCGCATTGAACATGTGGCGGGCGCGCGTGATCGGAACCAAGCGGACTCGAACTCGTTCGGCGGTGCGGGCAAGGATGAGACGCCTTGTACCAAGAAACGTCCCTGCGGTCGGTAGCGCCCCGCGTGTGGCAGCCTTCGGTCGATGGCCGTCGGACTTTATCACTTATCTAACCGAGCTCTCAGAGCTCACCAAAACTGATCTCCCGGCTCGACCGAAGGCTGCGGCACCAAAACCCTCCAAGTGAGAGTTCTGTCTCAATCCGCGCGCCGAGGGCAGAAAAAATCAACCACAACGACGTGACGCCAGACAGAAAACTCATTCTTCAAATCTGTGTAATCGGTGCTGGTCTGTGGGTCGCCTGTTTCTTTTCGTCATCAGCCTTTGTCTTCATCCGTGTCCATCTATGGTTCTCTGTTCCTTGCATTTTTCCTCTGTGTACCTCGGTGTCCTCTGTGTACCTCGGTGTCCTCTGTGTACCTCGGTGTCCTCTGTGTACCTCCGTGTCCCTCCGTGTCCTCTGTGGTTCAGTTTGCCCCTCCTCTTCCCGAATGTGCACCAGATTCTTGCGGTCCTGCGAGCCCCGCTGTTAAATGAGGGCGCGCCAAGTCTCGGGGACACTGTTCCCCGGGCATTGGATTTCGACCAATCAGCGACCAGGATTAGCTACCTATGAAAGCGTATCAAATCGAGGCCTTTGGGTTCGAGAACGTGAAGCTCGCCGATCTCGCTGAGCCGCAGCCGGGGCCGGGCGAGGTCCTGCTTTCGATGCGGGCCTGGTCGCTCAACTTTCGCGATCTGATGATGGCCAAGGGACAGTACAACCCTCGCCTGAAACTGCCGGCGGTGCCGCTTTCGGACGGCGTCGGTGAAGTCGTTGCCCTGGGCCCTGGCGCTTCGAAATGGAAAGTGGGCGATCGGGTGGCTGGCTGCTTTATGCCTAAGTGGACCTGCGGTGAGATCGACGACGAAAAGGCCAAGAGCGCGCTCGGCGGTGGTGGGGCGGGCATGCTGGCCGAAAAAGTTGCGATCAACGAGGCCGGTGTTGTCGCGGTGCCCGAGCATCTGAGCGTTGAGCAAGCAGCCACCCTGCCCTGCGCCGCGGTGACGGCCTGGCAAGCGCTGGTTCCGCACGTGAAGGCCGGCGATACCGTGCTTGTGCAAGGCACCGGCGGCGTGTCAATCTTCGCGCTGCAGCTCGCAAAGTTGCACGGTGCGCGCGTGATTGCCACCAGCAGCAGCGACGCGAAGCTGGCCAAGGCGCTCGAACTGGGTGCTTCGGACGGAATCAACTACAAGACGACGCCCGACTGGGACAAGAAGGTGGTCGAGCTCACCGGCGGACGCGGTGTGGACTTCGTCGTGGAAGTGGGCGGCGCCGGCACTCTGCCGCTGTCGATGAAGGCGGTTCGCGCGGGTGGGCAGATCAGCCTGATCGGCGTGCTCACCGGCGGCGGGCAGGTCAACCCGATGCCAATCCTGATGCGCGGCATTCGCGTGCAGGGGATCTTCGTCGGCTCGCGCGAGATGTTCGAAGCGATGAACCGCGCGATCAGCCTGGCCAGGCTCGCGCCGGTGGTCGATCGTGTGTTTCCGTTTGGCGAGGCGACGGAGGCTTTTCGGTACATGGAGAGCGGCGCGCATTTCGGAAAAGTGGTGATTAAGAAGTAGCGAGTAGGAAAACTTCCGCAGCGCAAAAAAAGTCCCGGGGAAAGTATTCCCCGGGCTTTGGTTCAGAAAGTCGCGAGCTTTGAAGTTTACGCTTCGCCCGCTTGTTCGCCGGGTTCAATGGTGGTCCCTTCGGCGACTGGCCGCTTGCGCTCGGACGTCGTGCCGGGCACGATCTGAGGGCTGGGCGAATTGGCCTCGATGATCCGTTTCAGTTCGTCGGAGTCGATGACCTCTTTCTCGATTAGCTGGGCTGAAAGCGCTTGCAGCGACGAGATCCGTGTTTCAAGAATCTGCCGCACCTTCTCGAATGACTCGTCGATGATCCGCTTCACTTCCTCGTCGATCTCGCGCGCGGTTTGCTCGCTGTGGCTGTGTTCGCGCTGCATGTCGCCGCTCCCGGCCAGGAACGGGCTGCGACTGCTTTCGCGGAAATTCACGCGGCCAAGCCGGCTCATGCCATAGTCCATGATCATGCTGCGGGCGATTGCACTGGCGCGTTCCAGGTCGTTCTGAGCCCCAGTCGAGACGTCGTCAAAGGTCATCTCCTCGGCACAGGTGCCTGCCAGTAGCACCTGAATGCGGCTTTCAAGTTCACCCTGCGTGAGCAGGTAGCGATCGCCTTCGGGGCGTTGCAGCGTATAGCCGAGCGCCGCAAGGCCGCGGGGAATGATCGAGACCTTGTGCACGGGATCGGTGTTCGGCAGACAGTAGGCCACGAGCGCGTGTCCCGACTCGTGGAACGCGACGCGCAGCTTTTCGTCCTCGTGGATAATGCGCTGGCGCTTCTCGAGACCGGCCGTGACCCGTTCGACGCCTTCGTTGAATTCGTTCATGCCGACGGCCGTCTTGCCTTTGCGCGCGGCGAGCAGTGCGGCTTCGTTCACCAGGTTTGCCAGATCGGCGCCGACGAAGCCCGAGGTGATCGCCGCGACTTCCTTGAGGTTCACGGTTTCGTCGAGCTTCACATTTTGCACGTGAACTTTGAGAATCGCTTCGCGGCCACGAACATCGGGGCGATCGACCAGCACGTGGCGATCGAATCGGCCGGGACGAAGCAGCGCGGGGTCGAGTGTTTCAGGGCGATTGCTGGCCGCCAGAACGATCACGCCGTTGTTGGAGTCGAAACCGTCCATTTCGACGAGCAACGCGTTCAAGGTTTGTTCGCGTTCGTCGTGGCCACCGACGATGCTGCTGCCGCGAGTCTTGCCGAGCGCGTCGAGTTCGTCGATGAAGATGATGCAGGGGCTCTTGGCTTCGGCCTGCTGGAACATGTCGCGCACACGCGCGGCGCCAACGCCAACGAACATCTCGACAAAGTCGGAGCCGGAGAGGCTGAAGAACGGCACGCCGGCTTCGCCGGCGATCGCCTTGGCGAGCAATGTTTTGCCGGTGCCCGGAGGACCGACGAGCAGCAATCCCTTGGGAATGCGTCCGCCGAGGACCTGATACTTTTCTGGTGTGCGGAGGAACTCGACGACCTCGCGCAGCTCGTCGACCGCTTCGTCGATACCGGCAACGTCTTCAAACGTAACGCCGAGATCCTCCTGAGCGTACATCTTGCCCCGGCTGCGGCCGAACGCCATCGGCGAACCCGCCCCGCCCAGGCGCCGCATCAGGTAGAAGAAAAAGAAGATGCAGAGGACGGTGAGCAACAGCATCGGGACATAGGAGCCCCAGGGATTCGGTCCTTCGGAGTGATCGAACGGAATTCCCTTATCGACCAGTGCCGTATCGAGCAGGGTGTCCATCGGCTTGATGTTGGTCGAGAAGGACTTTTCCTGCACCTGCTCTTCGTCCGGTTTCTTGACGTCGATCGTGCCCGTGACATCGTAGTTGCCGATTCGCAGGTCACGAGGGTTCGAGTAGCGTACCGCGACTTTTTTGCTGCCGATCTCCCGCTCGACGTCGATGTAGCCCTTACCGTCTTCGTTCTTCACCAGCCGCAACAGATCGCTGTAGGCGAGTTGGTCGCCGGTCTGGCCTGTGAGCAGGATGACGACAAACGCCGTCAGCAGGCCCAGGGCGATCATGAACCACAGAATGTTGTTGTTGATCGGTGCTTTCTTGTCGGCCGAACGGCGGGAGGGCTCTCGATCGTTCTTCATCGCGGTGGGGCTCTTGGGGCTTCTAGATCGAAGGGAGGCGGCTAATGGGCCGGCACTGCTTCTAGGCCGGCCCGGTGGAGAAAGGTCTTCGCCATCGAGGCTGTCGACAGATGAGTGCGTTTTTCGGTCCGTGCGGGGACGCTGTCGCACCTCGGCGGAGCGTCTGTTCATAGTATGAGCTATGGATTCAAAATACAACGAGCACGGTTGTGCGGCGGGCACGGCTAGTAATGGATTTGCGGTGTATCCCGGGGTGTATGAGTGGGGCATGGGGCACGCGCGTCTTCGGGTTGTGAATCCGGCGGGACTGGCCTTAGAATGAGGGGGTGTCCCCGAGCAAGATTCGCACGAGCGCAATGCGGACCGGTCATGGTACCGCTCGCTTGTGCCGCCTGCCCCACTGACTGGCGCTACTTGTATGAGCTTTCCCGCAGCCCAGGTAGCGATTCTCGGCTCAACTGGCTCCATCGGCCGCAACACGCTGGAAGTCATTGCTGCCTCGCAGGGAACGCTCCAGGCCGTGGCTCTTTCGGCTCATTCCAGCGTGGATCTGCTGCTGCGTCAGGCCGCCCAGTTTCGTCCGCGATGGGTTGCCTGCAGCGATCCTGAGGCTGCAAGCACCTGCGACTGGTCCCAACTTGCCGAGGGGATCGAAAAGCTGTGTGGCGCCGAAGCTTTGGAGACGATCGCTCGCGCTCCGGAAGTCGACGTCGTGGTGGCAGCGATCGTCGGAAGTGCTGGCCTTCGAGGCACTTGGGCGGCGGTTGAAGCCGGTAAGACGATTGCCCTGGCGAACAAGGAAACGATGGTCGTGGCGGGACCACTGGTGACGCGGCTGGCGAACCAGACCGGGGCCAGAATCGTACCCGTCGATAGCGAACATAGTGCCGTGTTTCAGGCAATGCAGGCGGGCCGTCGCCAGGAGGTGAAGCGGATTATCCTCACGGCCAGCGGCGGACCTTTCCGAAAACACACGGCCGAGCAATTGGCCGGGGTGACCGTCGAAGACGCCCTGCGGCATCCAACCTGGAACATGGGTCCGAAGATTACGATCGACTCGGCCACGATGATGAACAAGGCCTTGGAGATCATCGAGGCGCGGTGGCTGTTCGATTTGCGGCCCGACCAGATCGACGTGGTCGTGCATCCGCAGTCCATCGTGCATTCGCTGGTAGAATTCGTCGATGGGTCGGTGCTGGCGCAGCTTGGCACGCCAGACATGAAGCTGCCAATACAGTATGCCCTGACGTATCCGCGTCGGACGCCTGGCGTGGCCACGCCGCTGGACTTTACACAGACAATGCGGCTGGATTTCGAACCCCCCGACTTCGAGCGTTTTCCGGCGCTGGAGTTGGGGCTGGAAGTGGCCCGCACCGGTGGTACCTCGGGCGTCGTGCTGAATGCGGCGAACGAAGCGGCCGTGGCGCGATTTCGGGCCGGAGAGCTACAATTTACCGAGATCGTCCCCAGTTGTCGGGCGATTCTCGAACAACACGATTTTGACCCGAGCCCTTCGCTGGCCGAGCTGGAAAAGCTCGACACCTGGGCTCGCCAGGAGGTACTTCGTTGGGCTTGTCTTTGACACTGATGGGTTCTGGGACACTCGTGGCTTCGAGCCTGTTCTGCTTCAACGCGCTGCCGCTCGCGCTCACGCTGGCCGAAGTGCCGGCCCTGATCGTCACGATTCTGCAAGTAGCATTTGCACTGGGCACGGTGATCTTCGTCCACGAGCTGGGGCATTTCGCCGTGGCCAAGTGGTGCGGCGTGAAGTGCGAGAAGTTTTACCTGGGCTTCGATATCTACGGCCTGAAGCTCTTCAAGTACCAGTACGGCGAAACCGAGTATGGCATCGGCATTTTGCCTCTCGGCGGATACGTGAAGATGCTGGGGCAGGACGACAACCCGCAAAACGCGGCGCAGCAGCGCGAAGAGTCGCTGGTGAATCCGGAAATCGCGAATGCCGTGACGAAGCGCACCGCGGACGGACAGACGATCAAGCTTGACCCCCGCAGCTACATGGCGAAGAGCGTCCCGCAACGAATGGCGATCATCTCGGCCGGCGTGATCATGAACGTGATCTTCGCATTCATCTTTGCGGTGGTTGCTTACATGATGGGTGTGCCCGAGATTGTGGCCGGCGTGTCGAGCACGATGCCTGGCGAACCTGCCTGGCGTGCAGACTTGCAGCCCGGCGACCGCATTCTCAAAGTGAATGAAAATGTGGGGCAGGCTCGGTTCAACGATCTGAAGGCGGCGGTCGCGCTGACTGACGTCAGTCGGGGTGTCGACTTTCTGATCGAGCGGCCAGGCGTTGAAGAGCCGTTTCTGGTGAACATTAAACCCGACGTTGTCGAAGGGCGATTGATGCCGATGGTGGGCGTATCGCCCCCGCTGCTCACCGCCATGGAACGAAACCCAATCGTATTTGGTGGCAGCCCCGCCGCAGCGACGGGCAAATTTCAGGAGGGAGACAAGATCATCGCCGTCGACGGGACGCCGGTGAAAGACTATGCCGAACTCCTATCACAGTTCGTGAGAAATGCCGACAAGCCGCTGAAGCTGACGATTGAGCGGCCCGCGGATGAGGCTTCGACGAAGGACAGCGGCGACGCGGTGACTATTCTGGACATCGAAGTTCCGCCGCGCCCCATGCGCACGCTGGGGCTCGTGATGACGATGGGCAAGATCACGGCGATTCAGCCCAGGTCGCCGGCGGCGGAAGCAGGCTTGCGGCCGGGGGACGTCATCACACTTATCGACGGCAACCCACCAGGCGATCCGATGAAGCTGCCAGAACTACTGCGTCGTCGGGCTGGCGAATCAGTCACGGTCACCACCAATCGTCCCATCACGGGCGGCAAGTCTGAAACGCTCGAGAAGCAAATGACGCTGCGCGATCGGCAGTGGTTTGACGATCCGCTGGCCGAGACGAGCCCAATGTCGATTCCGGCGTTGGGCGTGGCTTACGAGGTAGTTGCCAAGGTAGCCGAGGTTCAGCCCGATAGTCCGGCGGCCAAGGCAACTTTGACGAAAGATGGCAAGCCGGCCTCCAATCCACACCTGGCTGTGGGTGACGAGATTGCGAAAGCAGAGCTAAAGCTGCCGGACCTCTCTCAAGAGGAAGAGGCCAAACGTGCGGCTGACAAGTCGCAGCTGTGGTATTCGCAAGGGCCGGGCGTGAAGTTCGCTCCCGATAAGCCGGCCTGGCCGATGGTGTTCTCGACGCTGCAGGATCTGCCGCCGGGAACCGAAGTGATCGTCACGTTGACCGACGGTCGCGAGGCGACACTAACACCCACCGAAGCCACGGACTGGTTCTATCATGATCGCGGCTTCCGCTTCGAACACCAAACCGCGGTGATTCGTGCAGGCTCCTTCCAGGATGCGATTGTGCTCGGCGGCCGGGCGACGAAGGACTCGCTGTTGATGGTTTACAGCTTCTTACGGCGAATCGGCACGCAGGTTTCGCCGTTCGCGCTCGGCGGCCCGATCACGATCGTGAAAGGCGCTGCGATGGAAGCCGATGCGGGCATTCCGCGACTGCTGCTGTTCCTTACGATGCTCAGCGCGAACCTGGCGGTGATTAATTTCCTGCCGATTCCGCTCTTGGACGGTGGACACATGGTGTTCCTGATACTCGAAGGCATCCTCCGCCGGCCGGTGAGCGAGAAGATCGTAATCGCCTTCCACTACCTGGGCTTCGTGTTCATCATCAGTCTGATGTTGTTCGTGCTGAGCCTGGACGTGGGATTGATCTCGCGATTTTAAGCAGCTGCTTATTTCGACTCCGTCACCAGGTCGTCGATGCCTTCGGGCCTCTCGATCGGATGCGGCTTTTTGCTCGGAGGCAACAGCCAGCGCAGCAGCGGTGGCGAGACGAACGTCGCGCTCATGACCATCAGCGTGATCGCAGCGAACATCCCCTTGTCGAGAATGCCCGAGGCGAGTCCCATCGGGGCGAAGATCAGACCGACTTCCCCGCGCGGAATCATGCCCACGCCGATGACGGCCTTTCGCCGGTGCTGCCAGAAGGGCGCATACCCGGCCGCGAAATTCGAGGCGATCGCCACGATGATCAGCAAAGATCCAATGGTCAGCGTGCCGAGGTTCGCGGGGTCCAGCGGATCGAGCACGCTCAGATCAACCGCGGCGCCAACCATCGCGAAGAACCGCGGTACGAGGGGCTATTGGACGGGAGCGTGGCTATGCGCTACTCACAAGAACAGAATTAGGTCGCACTGGCCAACATCGCTTCACTGGCGACCGTTGGCAGGCGCACAACGAACGTGGCGCCCTTGCCGGGCGAGCTTTCCACTTCGATGGTGCCGCCATGGGCTGCGACGATTGATCGGCAAATACTCAGCCCTAGCCCATTGCCGCTGGTGTAGCTTTCGCGTTGTCTCGATTTGTCGCCGCGATAGAACCGCTCGAAGACATGCGGCAGATCCTCGGCCGTGATGCCGCTGCCTGTGTCAGTGACGCGGAGCACCGCCTCGCCTTGTCGTTCGTCGGAACGCACAGTGATGAGCACGTGCCCGCCAGGGGGCGTGAATTTCAGGCTGTTATCGATCAGATTGTTGATCACTTGCCGCAAGCGGTCCGCATCCCCGGCGATCGTCACTGCGTCTCCGCCGCTGGCCGCCAATCGCACATTGCGCTCCTCGGCCGCACCGCGAAACATCTCCGTGGAACGCTCTACCAGCCGGTCCAACCTCACCGGCAGCCGCGCGACTTCGAATCGTTGACTGTCGGTTTCGGCGAGCAGCAGGAGCTGATTCACCAGGACTCGCAACTGTCCGCACTCGTCGGCAATTTCCCCGAGCATCTCCTGATACTCTTCCGTGGTGCGTTCAGTATTGAGTGTGACCTCAATTGCACTTTGCACTGCGGCGAGCGGTGAGCGGAGTTCGTGCGCGGCGTTGTCCACAAACTCGCGATGACGCTGCAGATAGTCGCGCAATAGATCGAGAAAGTGATTGATCGTAAGGGACAGGCGATCGAGCTCGTCCCCTGTCCCACGTATCGCGAGCCGCTCCTCTAGCTGACTGGGACGCAGCCTCCCGGCAATGCTGATGATCTCGCCAAGAGGGTGAGTCGCGCGACCAGCGAGAAAGAAACCCGAGAGTGGGGCGACGAACAAGATTACGACGCCGGCAGCCAGCATCAGCCTGGTCAGCCGCGACATGTCGTTGTCGATCGTGGCCAGCGACGCGCCGACTTGCACGTTGAAGGCTGGGATGCCTTCGCGCGCGACAGGACGCGACGCCATCCGGTACCCGTCTACGGTCATGAACCGAGGTGGATTATGCGTCTCGCCGCGATCGAGCTCGGGCGGCCGACCAGCCTGCAGAGCGACTTGCCCCTCGGCGTCGATCAAGCGCACGAAAAGCTGCCGGTCCTGGTGACCCGAAGCTTTCCGCTGCATTTCAGCTTCGATCTGCCGTAAGTCGGGATAGAAGCTTTCGACGGCTAAACCAACTTCGTGAGCGTCATCGCGAAGCACCTGGTCGGTTTCGTTCATCAGCGTGAATCGCATGGATTCTCGCACGCCGACGAGCGTTACGACTACGATCAGGAGTACGGCCGCCGTGTTCCATGCACTCAGGCGAAACCGCAGCGAGCTAAAGAGAGTGCTAAGTTGCTCGAAGCGCATAGCCGCGGCCCCGGACGGTCTGGATTACGGAGCCTTCGTAGCCCTTATCCAGTTTACCCCGGAGGCGATTAATATGCACTTCGATGACGTTCGTGGCCCCTTCCCAGTCGGTTTCCCAGAGGTGTTCTGAGAGCATTCGCCGAGTTACGATGTGGCCCGCATAACGCATCAGGATTTCCAGCAGGCTGAACTCGGTGGGTGTGAGGTCTATTTCGCGGCCGTCCCGCGCGACTCGCCGGGTGGCCAGGTCGAGTGAGAGCGGCCCGGCCTGCATGACCATCGGCGGACGGCTGACCGTGCGTCGGCAAACCGCTTCGAGCCGGGCCGTGAGCTCAACCAACGCGAAGGGCTTGACCACATAGTCATCGGCGCCCGCCTTCAAGCCGTTGACCCGATCGTCCACCGAGCCAAGCGCCGTCAGTGCGATCACCGGCGTTTGGATCCCCTGACTTCGGATGTTCCGCAGGACATCGAGTCCTGGCATGCCGGGCAGCATCAGGTCAAGAATGATCGCATCGAACTGCTGACTGGAGGCCAGTTCCAAGCCGCGCTGTCCATCTTTCGCCCACATGCAGGCGTGCCCAGACTCGGAGAGCCCTTGGCGAAGCGTCTTGCCGATCAGCGGATCGTCTTCGATGACCAACAGTTGCATCGCATCAAGCTCTTGAACTGTCATGCAGGTAGCGTGGGTAAGTCGCTGTTTGAGTTCGAGCCGCCACGTAGAACTATACGTAGCTTGACCACATTCAGGCTCATGATGCAAGGAGTTGATCAATTCTCGCCCGCAACCTTACGGAAATGTAATTGCTTGCGATTAGGTGACTTACGTCGCAATGCTTATACTTTCAGGCAGTGGCGCACCAGACATCCATTCCTCAGGCGCCGCACGTCGCTTCCACAGACATGCAACGGCATTTGCCATCGAATTCAGTTCCTCGGCGAATGCTCTTTTCGCGACGACGATTGGCCAAAGGTTAATCTAAAGCGCGCGAACTGGCCAGCTATACTTGGCTCAAACGCGCAGGGAAGTAGCACCAGCGAGCCATGCTGGTGAGGAGCTTAAATAAGCGATGGTTTCTGTTACGAAGAATGGCGCCGCGACGACGAATGCAGCCGCAGGTGGATTGCCAAACTCGAATGGCAAGCAAGTTCCCCGTGGCGATCGTGAAGGATTCAAAGAGTACTTCGGCCGCGATATCGTGGCCGGCTTTCTGGTGTTTCTCATCGCCCTGCCCTTGTGTCTAGGCATCTCGTTGGCGTGTGGATTTCCGGCCATCGCGGGCGTCTTCACGGCGATCATTGGTTCGATTCTCACGACGTTTCTGAGCAACGCTGAGTTGACGATCAAGGGTCCCGCTGCCGGACTCATAGTGGTCGTGGTTGGCGCTGTGACTGACTTCGGTTTCACCGCGGGTCAGAACCCCGCTGCTGACTTGCAGGCCTATCGTATGGTCCTGGCAATTGGCGTGGCAGCCGGCGTGGTGCAGATCTTGTTCGGCCTGGTGCGGGCCGGCGTTCTCGGCGACTTCTTTCCAACGTCGGCCGTGCACGGCATGCTGGCCGCGATCGGTGTGATCATCATGCTCAAGCAGCTTCCCATCGCGATGGGTGAATCGGCGCAAGGTGAGCCACTCGAGATCCTGCGTGAACTGCCTGGCATGGTGCTCAACGCGAATCCCGAGATTACGCTCATCGGGGCGGTCAGTCTGCTGATCCTGTTCGGCATGCCGCGGCTCAAGAGCAAACGGCTCCGTCGGATTCCCGCGCCGCTTGTCGTGCTGCTCGTGGCCGTACCGCTGGGCATGTACTTCGACCTCTCGCACGAACATACCTACTCGATGTTCGGACACACCTACTCGCTTGGCGAAAAGTTCCTGGTCAATGTACCTGGCAACATGTTTCGGGCGATCACGTTTCCTGACTTCACGGCTTTGCAAACCGTGACAGGCTGGAAGTGGGTCCTGATGTTCTCGCTGATAGGCTCGCTTGAATCGCTGCTCAGCACCAAGGCGATCGACATGCTCGATCCCTGGAAGCGAAAAACAAATCTCAACCGCGACCTGATGGCAGTCGGCTTCGCCAACACTGTTGCCGCGTCGCTGGGCGGGCTGCCGATGATCTCGGAAATCGTCCGCAGCAAGGCGAACATTGATAACGGCGCCCGCACGCGCTTCGCCGACTTGTGGCACGGCCTATTCCTGCTCGGTTTCGTGGCCTTGTTGCCGATGTTGATCCACCGGATTCCCCTCGCTGCGCTGGCTGCAATGCTGGTGTACACGGGGTTCCGACTCGCCTCACCGAAGGAGTTTCTCAATGTCTATCGCATCGGCCGAGAACAGCTCGTGATCTTTGTCGTCACCGTCGTGGCCGTGCTGGCGACCGACCTGTTGATCGGCATTGCGATCGGCATCGGCGTGAAGTTTCTGATCCACGTCTATAACGGCGTGCCGCTGCACTCGCTGTTCAAACCATTTCTGGAGATTGAAACCCGCGACGATAATTCGGTCGTTATCTCGGCACGCGAGTCGGCGATCTTCACCAATTGGATTCCACTCAAGCGGCGAATTGAGCAGCTCGGGCTCGTCCAGCGCAACAACGTGGTAGTTGATCTGTCGGGCACCAAGTTTATCGATCACAGCGTGATGGAGCGGCTGCACGAGCTGGAGGTCGATTTCGAGCAGGCTGGTTTGCTGCTTGAGATCGAAGGACTCGATTCGCACCAGCAGTTCTCGGCTCATCCGCGCGCCGCTCGCAAGCGCAGCCTGGCCCGGATTCGCCGCGTGACAATCATGGCCGAGGCGGCCCTGGAGACCGAGATCACCCAGAAGTGCGTGGAACTCGGCGCCTCGGGATACACCGCGATGCCTTGCCACGGCGCGGGCCGCCGTTCGCTGGCCGAAGGCGTGACGCGCAGCGAGCAGGTCCGCATCGAGGTGGTCGCCCCGCAAGCCGTCGCCGAGCAGATTCTCGAGTACCTCCGTCGCGACGTCTCGCTCGATCATGCCGTGACGGCCTGCATCGAGACGGTCGAAGTCTTGGCGCTGCAGCAGTTCTAAGCGTGACGACTATTCTCGCTCGCGTCTACGGCAACTCGCGGATCCGCAGGTTACGGAATTCCACCGGCGAGCCTTCCGATTCCAGGCACAAAAAGCCCGTGGAAGGCTTGCAGTCCGTGCCGCCAGTGACTTCTTCGCCGTTGACCCACAGGCGAACTTCGCCGTTGATCGCACGCACATAGTAGTGGTTCCACTCGCCCACGCCGCGGCTCAGATTCTTCCGCGGGAAGGCTCGCTTGCCGTCCGGGGCGACCGGCGGGAAAGGCTTCATGTCGGAAGTGCCCACGGGAAACACGTCGCCATTCGTGGTGAACCAGTCAGGCTGCTTGCCGGTTTGCTTGGTGTACTGTTCGGCGTAGCCGTGGTCGAGCACCTGCACCTCGATACCGTGCGGCAGTTGCCCCGGCTTGAGCGGCGTGAGCGATGCCTCGGGCACCCAGGCAAAAATGCCCGAGTTGCCGCCACTCTTCAGATGCCGCCACTCGGCCACCAGTTCAAAGTTCGTAATCGGCTTCTTCGAGCGGATCACGCCCACGGGCTGGCCCGTGCAGTGGGCTTCGCCGCCGTTCCACTTCCACGTGTCCGGCGCGCAGTTCACGTTCTCGAAGTCCGCTTCGCCGAGCTCGCGCCAACCGGGACCTGTGCCATCGATCGCGGCCTTAGGCAGCTCGGGTTCTGCGGCGGGTAAGAGCTGCGTGAGAGCAGCAATCGCGAAAACAGAAAGCGTCAGGCGAAAGGCGTGCGGCATGGCGGCATACTTCCTGGTGGATGGACGTGGCGTGAACGGTCGGCAGGTTGTCCCGCCACGTTAACACGCCCACCAGCCCCGAGCAACTTCCTACAGCGGTCCCTGTTCCCAGGGGCCCGTGATTGCCACCGTCAGCCCCGGCGTCTGGATGTTCGCCAGGAGCCAACGGCCGTCAGGGGTGAAGGTCGCGCCACACCATTCCTGCTTGCGGAAGTCGCCTGAAAAGCCGTTCTTCTCGCCGCTCAGCACAACGTTATTTTCGGCGAGCGGAAAGAGCTGCCCATCGAGTGTCAGACCGCACAGCCGCTCGGCCTTGCGATCGCCGTCTTCGCACAGCACCAGCGCGCCGCGTGGGCTGACCGTGATGTTGTCGGGATAATCGAGCACGTGCGCGCCCGGCGATTCGAACACCAATCGCAGTCGCTCGGCCGCGGGATCGTATTCCCAGATCTGGCCGGCCTCGGCGTCACCGCCAGAGGTGGCCGTGAAGTACACCTGGCCACCCCCGAACCAACAGCCTTCGAGGCGGGCGAATGTCGTGCCGCCTTGCCGCTGGCCTTGATCGAACACGCCGCTGGTGTCGTTGGTGCCGGGACGGCGGTGTCGCAACGGATCGGCGATCTCGACCCAGCTCACGGCCAGGCTTTGGTTCGGCTTCATGCCGCGCCGCGAATCGGGCGTACCTGCGACGCGCATCATCTCAAGCCGACCGCCATCGATAAGTTTGCCGGGTGCTGTAGGAATGAAGCGATAGAAGCCCGCGGTTTCGTGGTCCTCGGTTTCATAGACGATCCCAGACGCCGGATCGACGGCAATCGCCTCGTGCACGAAACGGCCCATGGCCTTGAGCGGCACAGGCGAGGCATCGCCGCTGGCCGGCACTTCGAAGATGAATCCGTGATCCTGCTCGAATGGCAGTGGCATACCTTGGTACGTGCCATGCGCGTCGTCAACCGTCTCTTCGCACGTCAGCCAGGTGCCCCAGGGCGTTGGGCCGCCGGCGCAATTGCGGTGCGTGCCGCCGATGGCCGGTTCAGCAGAAACGAGCTTGCCGGCATCCGCGTCAAAGAGCAGTCGCACGCAGCCAGCCGCGGCCTGGGGATCGTAAGTTGAAACGGCCGGCGCGATCGAAGGTCCCGGCAGACTGACCTCGTGATTGCGAATTACGGTGACGAGGTTGCCCGCCTGCACGAGCGCCGCCATGCCATCGTGCAAGCCCGGCGTTCGAGTTCCTCCAGCCAGCGGATCGCCCGTCCAGCCAAAACTCACGTAACGGAATCCCTGGGGCAGCTTGATCAGTTCGAGGCCCGTGGCTTCGTCGCGCGCGGGTCGCAAGGGGCCATAGCCCGTGCCGCGCGTCTCGGCGGCTTGAAGCTGGCTGCGACGCCTGAGCGCGTCGAACGGTTCGGCGGCAAAGGCGGCAGTGGCCAGGGCGCCAAGTTTGAGGAAATCGCGCCGCACCACGTTCCCGGATTCGTTTCGCATGAGAGTTTCCTTCGCAGCGGTCGAGATTGCTGAGAGGTCAGCTCAAGCACTCTAGAACGACTGCTCGTCTCGACCAAGGATTCTCATCGAATTCACACAATCGCTGCTCCCACGTAGCGGCTGCGGACAGACGCGGTCTTAACGCCGTGTCTTCGATTTGCCCGCGATCTCGGTGGGCATGTCCATGATGCTGTCGCGCTGGCCAGTGGCGGCGATGATGTCGCTCGGCACGGTGCCGCTCTCGACCGGGCCGGCGCCCAGCACCTTCCAGCTCTTGAAGTCGCTGCGCGCCAAAACCGCGTCGCCGCGAATCACCGGCATCCGGGATTTCGCGTCGAAGGCCACGATCCGCAGCTTGGCCGTGCCGTTGGCCCGGGTGCGCGAGAGGATCGAGACTTGCGGAATCATGATCGGCGAAGGGGGTGGCAGCGGAATCTCGGAAATGCCGACGAACTTCTCCTGCCGATCGGTACCCACGCCGCCGCTGGTGACGTGGATGATCACGTCGGCCTCTTCCGGCTTCGCGGCCAGCACGCAGCCGTTGGCGAACAGCCGCTCCTGCATCGCCACGATCACGTAATTCTTGTCCACGCAGTCGAGGTACTTCTCCTCGAGATGCACCTTCGCGCCACGGATCGGCGAGAGGTCGATCTTGTCGAGCGCGTCGTCGACAGCGCTACTGATCAGCAACTGCTCAATGCCGGTGCGGGCGGTGTCCGATTCCTTGGTCGTGGCACAACCTGCCAGCAGCAGCATGCCAGCGGCCAGGCAGGCGAACGTCAAAATTCGCAAGGTGAAGGGCCATGCAGCCATCGCTTGATCATTCCCCGTTGCCAGCAGATTTGCTTCCGTTGGGGAACAGCACTCCCCGCTCTCGCCTATCGGCATTTCCGGCTGGGGAAGTTGAGCGGGATGTGACCAGTTTGCGGCCATGCTGGCGCCTGTCGCTCGAACGGTGGATGAATCACCGCCGAGTGCGCAGAGGTTCACAGAGGAGAAGGCAGAGGTGAGGCTGCCGAGGGGGTCGAATTGTCAAGGAGCTAAAGGGACGCGATTACCGAACGCTAAAAACTTCTGGTGGCTGTTTCTTACGTGCACATTTTCCGCGCGTGTGGATTCAGAAACGCGTGAAACACATGTTTCGCGCGCACACACGCGCCCTGGCACAGGCGTTCCTGAGCCCGAGCGAGGGCGCGTGAGCCTCGCGGCTTCTCCAGGTTCTCAAGCAAGTGGGCGTTGGCCTTCGGCATGATGCGGTCTCTACCTGTTGTCGTGACCTTACACTAGACGAAATCCTGGCCTGATTGCTAGAGTCGGTGGACACCTGGGCGGTGTGCGCCGTGCGCACGCGAGCGCAGCATGTGCAAACGGGTTGCGTCGGCAGCGCGCCACACGCGCGGTCAAGGGGCGATCGGAATGCGAATTTTTCAGCCGCGGCAATGGCCAGTTGCATCGCTATCAAACAGAGCCGGGGAGGCGTTAACCGCCAAACAGTGCGCCCATCGTCTCCTCGGCGAGGGGCGGAACGCATGGGGGCGAAGGCGGCGGGCCGACGGCCAGTGTGCGAACCCGTCGTGAAACGAAGAACCCCGCCGGCAAAGCCGGGGGCTGGCGAGCGGCGTGTTCGCGCGGTTCAATGAGTGGCGCCCGCAGGCACCGGGGCGACCGCGCTCGGCTTGCCCGCCACACAAACTCGCCACTGACAGGACGCGCCGTCGACGATGAGCTTTTCAGAACGCGTCAAAAGCGAGTTTGACTACCGCGACTGGCAGCGCGGGGCTGCGTACTATCTTGCGGGCGCGGTCTCGCTGTACGAGCCAGAGCATGATGGGATCGACGCCGAGGTGGCCGGTTCCGGACCGGAACCTTACTATGTCCGCCTCGAATGGACTCGCGCCGCGACAGGAAAGCTGCTGGTGTGGTGCGATTGCCCGCGGTTTGAGGACACCGGTTGTTGCAAACACCTGGCGGCCACGGTCATGGCGGTCGACTCGATCGCCGGCGATGAAGTTCCCGGCAGGGGACTTCTGCGGTTGCAAACGCTCGAATGGGATGACGAGTCTGACGTCTACTCCTCGAACCACCCAGATGATGAGGACGAGGCGCCAGGAGATGGCGACGAGGATTCTGAGGCGTGGGAAGACGACTACGACGATCGCAGTGGCGCTCAAAGCGCACGGCTGCGGGCCGCTCCTGCGCCGCAGCGCGGCAAACAAACTTCCAGCCTGGGTTGGAAGAAACGCCTGGCCGAATTACCCCGGGCGATGCCCGACGGCCGCCATCTGGTGAGCGGTGCCGGCGCGCCGTGGAGCAAGCCGCGTCAGATTTGGTACCTGCTGCACCTGGGCCGCACGATCAGCCAGGGGCGCCCGACGCTGGCGCTGTTTCAGCGGACGCTGAAGAAAGACGGCGCCTACGGCAAACTGAAATCCGCCCAGCTGACTCAGGACGAAGCTGAGAACCTGTCGGAGGAAGTCGATCGAAGGCTGGTGGCGCTGCTGGCCGGCAACGAGCGCGAGAGCGATTACAGCTACGGCGGGTACGGCTACAGCTACTACAAGCTGAGCGCATTCAGTATTGCGCCGGCCATGTTCGATATTCTCTTGCCTCTGCTTTGTGCCAGCGGCCGGTTTGGCTGGGTGATCGACGACGATTGGCAGGCCGATCCACTCGTCAAGACGTTTGCCTGGGATGATGGACCGCCGTGGACGGCCAGGCTGCGAATCGCAAGGAACAACGACCAGCAGGGCTGGAAACTCACTGCCGACCTGGTCCGCGGTGAGCAGGTTGAAGACCTGGGTCGCCCGCTCACGATTCTGAAAAGTGGGCTCGCGATCTTCGACGACCACCTTGCACGATTCGATCCTGGCGAAAATTTTCGGTGGATCGTGATGTTGCGTCGGGGACCGCTGGTCGTGCCCGTCAAACAGGAGCAGGATTTCGTCGAATCGCTGGCCAAATTGTCGGCCCTTCCGGAACTTGAGTTGCCCGAGGAGCTGCGCTGGGAGGAGGTGCCGCTTGAGCCACTGCCGCGGCTGGTCGTCAGGCGTGCCAAGCAAGCGTGGCTAACCGATCTGGAGTGCCGGCTGTCGTTCCAGTATGGCGACAAGACGGCGGACTTCGGCGACGGTGAAGCGGCCTGGTACGATCGAGAGATGCGGACGCTGGTTCGCCGCGACCAGGCGGCCGAGAGCGCTGCCCGCGATCGGCTGCTGGCCGCCGGGGCCAAGGCAGCGCGATATACCAACTATGAAGTTGAGCCGCGGTTTCGTGTGTCGCCGGGCACGTTGCCGCGCCTGGTCGCCCAGCTCGCTGGCGCCGGTTGGCCGGTGGAAGCCGACGGTCACCGGATTCGCCCGGCCGGGGCGGTTTCGATCAACGTCAGCAGCGGTCTCGACTGGTTCGATTTGGAAGGGACTTGCGATTTTGGCGGCGTCACGGCCAGCTTGCCCGAACTGCTCGCGGCCCTGCGGCGGGGCGAAGAGTATGTGACGCTGGATGACGGCTCCCAGGGGTTGCTCCCGCGGGAGTGGCTGGCGCGGTACGCGCCGCTGGCCGAATTGGGGCAAGCCGCGGACGACCGGCTGCGTTTCCGGCCCTCGCAGGCGGCGATGCTCGACGCCCTGCTGGCCGCCCAGGATCACGCCAGCGTCCAGGTCGACAAGGCGTTCGCTCGGCTGCGCGATCAACTGCGTTCGTTCGAGGGAATTCGCCCGCGGAAGGAGCCTCGCTCGTTTGTCGGCGAGCTGCGGCCCTACCAGCGCGAGGGCTTGGGCTGGCTCGAGTTTCTCGATAAGTTCGCTTTCGGCGGCTGCCTGGCCGATGACATGGGCCTTGGCAAGACGATTCAGGTGCTCGCCTGGCTCGAGGCCCGCCGTACATCGCGCGGCAAGAACGGCGCGAAGGGTCCCGCGCTCGTCGTCGCCCCCAGGAGCCTGGTTTTCAACTGGGTCGAGGAAGCCCGGCGGTTCACGCCCGAGCTGCGCGTGCTGAACTACACGGGCCTGGAGCGCGCGGCCCAGTTGGACAAGTTGTCGGAGTTCGACCTGCTTGTCACCACGTACGGCACGCTGCGGCAGGACATCGTGAAGCTGCGCGACGTCGAGTTCGACTACGCGATTCTGGACGAGGCCCAGGCGATCAAGAATGCGGCTTCTCAGTCCAGTAAAGCTTGCCGGCTGCTAAACGCACGTCGCCGGCTGGCGATGACCGGCACACCGGTCGAAAACCACTTGGGCGAGCTGTGGGCGCTGTTCGAGTTTCTCAACCCGGGGATGCTGGGCCGCAACGCGAAGCTGCACGATCTGTTCTCAACGCGGCGGCGCTCGTCGTTACCGAATGACGCCGCGGACAACGAGCGAGAACAGGGCGAAAGCGTGGCCTTGCTCGCCAAGGCGCTACGGCCCTTCATGCTGCGGCGCACCAAGCAGCAGGTGCTTACCGAGCTGCCGCCAAAGACCGAGCAGACGTTGTACTGCGAACTCGACCAGCCCGAACGCAAGCGGTACGACGAGCTGCGCGAGCACTACCGAAGATTGTTGCTCGAGCGCGTGCAAAAGGTGGGGATCAACAAGTCGAAGGTCCACGTGCTGGAGGCGCTGCTGCGGCTGCGGCAGGCGGCCTGTCATCCGGGCTTGCTCGACAAGCAGCGTGCCAAAGTGTCGAGCGCGAAGCTGGAGACGCTGCTGGAGCAACTGAACGAGGTGCTCGCCGAAGGGCACAAGGCGCTCGTGTTCTCGCAGTTCACGAGTTTGCTGGCGATCGTGCGGCATCACCTGGACGAGCGGCAGATCGTTTACGAATACCTGGACGGCCGCACGCTGAAGCGCGGGGCCAAGGTGGAACGCTTTCAGAACGACCCGAACTGCCCGCTGTTTCTCATCAGCCTGAAGGCGGGTGGGCAGGGATTGAACCTGACGGCGGCCGATTACATCTTTATTCTCGATCCGTGGTGGAATCCGGCGGTGGAGGCGCAGGCCGTTGACCGCGCGCATCGGATGGGGCAGGAGCGCCGCGTGTTTGCTTATCGGCTGATCGCGCGGGACACGATCGAAGAGAAGATCCTCAAGCTGCAAGAGCACAAGCGGGGCCTGGCGGACGCGATCATCTCGGCCAAATACACGCTGCTGCAAAGCCTGACGGCGGAAGATTTGCAGGTGCTGTTGAGCTGAGGAAAACGTCGCAGGCAACTCAGACAGTTTGAAAAAGGAGTTTGAAAAAGGGGTCAGAACTATTTTACTTTGATCCAAAAATAGTTCTGACCCCTTTTCTTCTCCCTGTTGGCTCTGGGTGGCGCATTTGTCGCGTGGTCTGCCGTGCGGGGCCAGCACAAACTTGGTATCCAGTGGGGATTGCTAGTATTGGCGATGTTTGTGTACGAGTTGATTCGGAAGTGACGAACCTAAAAATCAGGTCCTGTCTATACTGACCGCATGAGCGAACGTCTTACTCCAAAGCTTGTGCCGGGACTAATTCGGAAGTGAGCACATGACCGTACTTCGAAGGATCGCTGGCACCATTCTGTTGTTGCTTGCGCTCATGGTGGTGATTATTGGCCTCCAGCAACCAGGCAAAACGAAAGCCGCCGCCGGTGTTCTTGATTCGCCCGAGGCATCAGGGGCACTCGTCGGAACGTTTATGTTCGCGATTGTGCTTTGCATCGGCGGCGCGTGGCTGTGGCAGAAGCCAAAAGGGTCGAAAGAAAACCCTACCGGAAAAAAGGAGTGAACAGTCTTTTCGTGTGCGCGGGATAATGATTCACGGGCATACTGCCAAGGGGGGAGACGACTACCATGCGAGAACCCGAGCAAATTCGTCAGGCCTGCGCCAGGAAACTAAGGACCGTTCGATCCTCAGAGCACCACGAAGCGATCCTCGGATGCTTGCTTGGCGAACATTTTGCTGAGCGGCAGCCATTCAGTCTCAGTATTTCGGCCGCCGATGAAATCAGTGGGCCCTGCGCCGACGGAGAATCCTTCTCGGCATGGGTCGGCCCGCCCGAAATATTGCTGCACAACGTGCGCATGATTGCGCACGGCTGTGCGCTGGACGAGGACGAAACCACCTATCTATTGGAGAGGGTCGCCGCGATTAAACGCGAGCGCCCGGATTCTCGCTAGAATTCGATTTCGGACAAAAAAGGGATCGGACAAAAAAGGGGTCAGAACCACGTCTGTTCGGCACGCCGTTTGCGATTTCCTATTTTGACTTGCGCGATCAAGTTTCGTAAGTCATGCTGTGTGGATGGGTGCAACGAAGCCTGAATCTGGTACGGCAATTCGCGAGCGGGATGTCCAAGGGCTGAAGTACTTCC
>JALHMI010000009.1 GCA_022844125.1 Pirellulales bacterium
GGAAGTACTTCAGCCCTTGGACATCCCGCTCGCGAATTGCCGTACCAGATTCAGGCTTCGTTGCACCCATCCACACAGCATGACTTACGAAACTTGATCGCGCAAGTCAAAATAGGAAAGCGCAAACGGCGTGCCGAACAGACGTGGGGACATCACTCGTTATCCGCGCGGAACGAAAATCAGTAGTGCCCCGTTTCGACATACCAGCACATCACATCAGCAAATCGCGAATCGGCGTGCCGGGGCAGATCGTCAGCGGGCGGCCTTGCGCGTCAGGCAATGTCAGATGCGGTTCGACGCCGAGCAGATGATAGGCCGTGGCCACCAGGTCAACGGGCGCGACAGGGTTCGAAGACGGATAAGCGGCGTGGCGATCGGAAGAGCCGTGCACGTGTCCGCCGCGCACGCCGCCGCCGGCAAGCACGCTGGTGAAGCATCCCGGCCAATGATCGCGGCCATCACGTCCCGCGCCGGCATCGCTGTTGCGCTGACCCACGCGCGGCGTGCGGCCAAACTCGCCCGTCCACACGATGAGCGTTTCGTCGAGCATCCCGCGCTCCGAAAGATCATCGAGCAGCGCGCTGAACGCCTGATCGGCCGGCGGCATCAAGCGATCCTTGAGATCGATGAAGTTGCGGCTGTGCGTGTCCCAATACACGCTGACGTTCTTGATTCCATCGCTGGGCCAGAACACGGTCACCAGCGGCACGCCGCGTTCGACCAGCCGGCGCGCTTGCAGCACCGACTGACCGTGCGGGTTGAGTCCATAACGCGCGCGCATCTCGACGGGCTCTTGCGAGAGGTCGAATGCTCCGCCGGCCGTGGCCGAGTTCAGGATCTCGAACGCGCGCTCGACGTGATGATCCATCGCGCCAAGCGCGGCGGATTTCGCGTGCGCCTCGAGCTGGCGATTCACATCGGCCAGCAGTTTGCGGCGATTGTCGAGCCGGTCGACGGATATTTCTGCCGGCAACTGGAAGTCTCCCACGCGGTAGTCGGCCGCCGCGGGATTCGCATCGATCGAAAGTGGATCGAGGGCCGGTCCCAACCAGCCGGCCGATTGGCCGTGGCTCTGTTCGACGAACCGGGGCACGTCGTTCTCCAGTTTCGGCCGCATCGAGACGAACGGCGGTAGTGGAGCGCGTCCGCGACCGAGCCGGGAGAGCACGGCGCCAATGTGCGGCCAGTCGGCCCGCAGGTCGGTGGGCGCGGGTGGCTGACCGGTGAGCAGGTAGCTGGTGGCGGTGGTGTGGTTCACGTCGCCGTGCGTTACTGAGCGCACGATGGAAAGCTTGTCCGTCCGCTGGGCGAGCTGCGGAAAGTGCTCGCAAATGTGGATGCCCGGCACCTTCGTGGAGATGGGGCTGAACTCGCCGCGGATCTCCGCCGGCGCAAGCGGCTTGAGATCCCAGGTATCCTGCTGTGCGGGTCCGCCCCACATGAAGAGCAGGATGCAGGCTTTGGCCCGGCCGAACGTGCCGGCTGACAGTTCAGGCGTTGGCAGGTCTGCCGCCAAGGCGCGCCGACGCAACAGGTCCGGCAGCCCAAGGCCCGCGAGGCCAAGTCCGCCAGCGCGCAGCAGATCTCGGCGGTTAGGTAAGTGCGTTCCGATGCGTGAGGCGTGCGGGACCGGGCGGGGCATGCATCGGATTATAGCCGCTGGGCGGGGATGCGCAATCGCTCTCGAAAACTGGCCACTTGCGCTCCCGCGCGAAATTTCGGGGATTCGCGGCGCGCGAGTTTTTTTTCGCGGGTTGAATCTTTCCGCCGCGAATTGGGGTACATGCTTCTGTCGCGGAACAGACGTACGATTGGGCCCCGATACCGATCAAATGAGGGCCGTTCGGCTCCAGGACATTTCTGGTACAGGCAGGAATTTAATCTCGGCTTCTGAGCACGGGCCATCCAAGCAAAGACGCTGAGCAGCGAATACAAGGCGACTACCAGGGACGCCCCGGCGCGCGGGTTTGACACCGCCCCGCGCCGGGGTAATTTTATGCGCTAAGTAGTTGGTGAGCCTGCGCTCACCGATGGGAATGCCGCCCACCCCTTCGGACATCCTCCCCGTCGTAAGGCGCGCTAGGTAGTTGTTCGAACAGCTTTAGCTCGGGCGGCGCGATACTCAGGCGCCGTGATTGTTGGGAACGAACCGTTGCCAAAGAAGATACGCCGCGCGACTGCCTGTCCCGCAGTCGAACGCAACGCACGAAAGCCAAGTTCCAGGATGACGTTCGACGCTGCCAGATCGTAGACGGCGCGCAGGGCTCGGCGAGCGCGGTACCGCTTGCGAAACAGCCGACCGTCGTACGCGGCAAGCTGGGAAACATCGCCGCCCGAGTTCAGGAATGCGTGCACGGTTTTGGCGGCGAGTTCTGAAAGCCGCAAACACGGGTCGAGCCCGCCGGCAGTCAGGGGCGACACGGCGCCGGCTGCATCACCCAGGAGGAGTCCCCGGCGACAGGCTAGCCGCGGCAGCACGCTTCCGACAGGGATCCGGCCGCCCCGGCGTTCGATGAGCGTGGCTCGGTCGAGCGGAATCAGGTCGGCAACGCTGTCGCGAAACCGATCGAGCGCGGCCGGCGGCTGGAACTTTCGACCATAGCCACCCACACCGAGATGCAGCCCCTGGCCGTCGTCAGCCACCCAGGCAATGTAGCCCGGGGCGTAATTGCGGTCGAAGAAGCAGTGCAGGCGCGGCTCGCCGGTGGGTGTTTCACGGTGGTAGACCTCTTCATAGCCGACGATCCAGCGGCGGTTCTCGCTGAGGCCCAACTCTCGTGCGACGCGCGAGTTGGTGCCGTCAGCGCCCACGATCATCCGCGTTTGCAATTCGAACTCGCCACTAGCGCCGCGCAGGCGGACGGTCGAGCCGAGCCTGTTTTCGCTCGCGCTGACAAAACTTGTGCCGGCAAGCCAATCAGCACCCGCCGCGCGGCAGTCCTTCAGCAGCCGCTCGTAGAGCGGGCCCATTCGGCCAATCCGAAACTCCTCGTGCGGGCTGCGCAGTTCGACGGTACGCCGACTGGGTGAGTAGATTGTGACGTCGCGAATGGCAGGCCCCATGTGCGCGGCAGGCAAGGCAAAGTCCTCCAGCGAGCGGCGGACGAAGATGCCCGTGGTATGCACGCCCTCGGCCAGCGATTGCTTGCGATCGACGAGTGCCACTTCGAGGCCATGCCCGGCGAGCAGCCTCGTGCACTGGAGTCCTGCCAAGCCTGCGCCCACTACGATCGCGTGATAAAGCTTCATGAGAGACTCGCTTTGTATTGCAAAGTTAAGGGGCGCAGGAATCGGTTCGCGGGGCCAATCATGGAAGGGGTTCTAAGCGGGAGAGAATCCCTGACCGAGCGCGCGGCCGGGGATTGCGTCGCGCAGGCGCGAATGCAGGGCGTCGCCCACGATTCTTTCGAGCACGCCCAGGTATTCGACGAAGCGACGACGACCTTCGATCGTCAGGCGGCAGAGCGTATGCGAGCGCTTGTTGGCAACTTCCTTGCGTACGTCGACCAGGCCCGCCTCCTGGAGGACCTGCAGGTGGCGATTCAAATTGCCATCGGTGAGGGCGCACAGCCGCTTGAGCTCTGAGAACGCCAGCCATTCGCCATGCGCCACCAGCGAGGAGAGAATCCCCAGCCGAGCTTTCTCATGAATCACGCGCTCCAGCCCTTCGTAGGCAAACGGTGCGGCGGCGTCCGGAGTCGTAGCGGGGTGATCGCTCATTGACGTCGTTCCAAGGTCCAAAAAAGGATGGCTGCGGCAGAAAATTGGCCGACCGCAAACGGCACGCCCATGCACCAGGGGGCCAGCGAAAGTCCTTCGCGAGCGCTGATCAACACCAACAGCCCTGTGAGCAGGTAGAAACCGGCCACGGCAAAAATCGGCCGTGGCAAGAGCCTGGCCGAGGCGAAGATCCCCAAACTGAACAGAATCTGCCACAGGCCAGGAAGCAGCGGGATGCTGTCCGGCGAGCTGCGCACCAGGACGACCGTGAGCAGGATGCCCGCGATCATCGGCGGCACGAACTGCTCGACCGCCAGGCGCGTGGGCTCCAGGTAGGCCCAGTCGTCCGTCCAGTACATGCGGACGCCCATCTCGACGGCCACGGCCGCGACGCTGAACAGCGCCATGCCGAACCACAACGTGAGGTAGGGCATGATGTTCGAAGCCGGATCGGCAACCAGAAAGGGCTGCACCAGCGCACCGGCCACGGCCAGGGCTCCCGAGACAGCGACCGGCGCCGACCGATAGCCGCGAAACACATCGCTCTTGGCCATCTGCCGCCGAATCTCGGCAATCTGCATCAGGGCTTCGCGAAGTTCCATGGCGCTCGAGGTTTCCAGCGGGACGGGCACGAAACGGGGCACGGCCAACAGATTTAACCTATCCAGACCCGGCCAAAAAGGCAACGAGGAAAGAGGGCGGGCGGGGTGGAGCAAGCTCGCCCGGGCCGCGGTTAGAATGACCCCCATGCTTGCAGATGCCGCCACCCCCGCCATCCCGACTCGTCGCCGGTGGTTCGTCTTCAGCCTGCGTTCGCTGTTCGTTCTGATGCTGCTGGCTGGCGTCCTGGCCACCGTCCTGGTCCGAACTTGGCAGACCACGCAGCTTCGGCGCGAGTACCTGGACCATGCGGGCGCCATCAACGGCCATTCGCGAACCATGCAGGGGTATTCGTTCCGCGCGACCCGGCGCACGCCTGGCGGCCTGCTGTTTGGCGACGGTCGGGTAACCGAGATCTGGCTGTACCCCGGCAGTTACGACGAGGCCTATCTCAGACGCATGCGCGAACTGTTTCCGGAATCTGAAATTTCGGACTACAAGAGTGATTGACCCCATGGCACGAGTGTCACGGTTGATCGCGTAACCACTGCCCCGAGACATCAAATGATCACAACCGATTTAGACGGTACGAGAGCGCACGTCACACGCCGCGGATTCTCGGGACTGCTGGCGGCAGCCGGCATCGCGGCCCTGGCAGGCGATGTGATTGGTGTTCGTCCACCAGACGCGCGGGCAGCCGAGCCGCCGAAATCAAGTGGCCCGGATAGCACGGGCGAACTTCGTGTCATCGCCTACAACATCCTCAAATGCACCGGTTGGCCGGCCGATGGGGAGCTGGCCAAGCGGGCAGTCGAACGCGGTCAGATCGCCAAGCGGATCGCGCTGGAACTGGCGCTCTACGATCCGCACGTCGTAACTTTCTCCGAATCACCCGATGAGAAGCTGACGCGCGAGATCGCCGAACAGCTCGGCATGCATCACGTCCGGTTTCCCAGCGGCGAGGACTGGCCTGGCACGTTGCTCTCGAAGTTTGAGGTGCTCGGGTCGCGCAACGCGCCGGTCGTGAGCGGCACGCAGTCGGCCGATCTGTTTACGCGCCACTGGGGGCGAGCCGTGCTCAAGCTCCCATCGGGGCAGCCGCTCGTCGTGCACTCCGCGCACCTTTATCCCGGGCAGGATCCGGCGATTCGGCTGCGTGAAATCGATGCAATGCTGGCCGCGATGCGGAGCGATCTGGAGTCCGGCAAGTCGCTGATTCTGATGGGCGACTTGAATCACACGCCCGATGGTCCAGAATATGCGAAATGGCGCGAAGCGGGGCTGATTGATACGTTCGCGGCGGCGGACGCGAGCGATGTATCACCGGCGAACCGGGATGGCAAGACGTTTGCGGCCGACCAGCCGCGAGTTCGCATCGACTATGTATGGTGCGCCGGCCCACTGACGAAAGCCATCAAGGAATCTCGTTCGTTGTGGGAAGGCGCGTTCCGCACGAACCCGGCCGACATGCTGTCGTTCGCCCTCAGCGATCATGTCCCCCAGTTTGCGATGTTCTCCCAATCCGAGTGAGACCGATGACGATCATTGCAACTCGAACGCTGGTTTCAATCCTCTGCTTCGGGGCCGTGGCGGCATACACTCCGCCTGGGCAGGCGCGCGAGCGTCCGCACATCGTGCTCGTCATGGCGGACGACATGGGCTGGGGCCAAACCGGCTATCGTGGGCATCCCGTGCTCAAAACGCCGAATCTCGACGCGATGGCCGCCGCGGGTTTGCGGTTCGAGCGGTTCTATGCCGCAAGCGCCGTGTGTTCGCCGACCCGGGCCAGCGTGATGACGGGCCGCACGCCCGACCGAACCGGTGTGCTGAGCTTCGGCTACGCGCTCCGGCCGCAGGAGAAGACTATCGCCCAGGCGCTTGCGGCCGCGGGTTACGTGACCGGGCATTTCGGCAAATGGCACCTGAGCGGCTACAGCGGGCCGGGCGTGCCGGTGCTGGCTGACGATCCGCGAGGTCCTGGCCGATTCGGATTTGAGGAGTGGCTGTCGGTGACTAACTTTTTCGATCAAGATCCGCAGCTAAGCCGACGCGGTGCGATCGAAAAGTTTCAGGGCGATTCGTCGGAAGTCATCGTTGGCGAGGCCGTCAAGTTTTTCGAGCGGCATCGAGGCGGCGAGCGCCCCATGTTCGCCGTCGTCTGGTTCGGCACGCCGCATAGCCCGTTCCGAGCGCTGGACGCAGATCGAGGCCTGTTCGGCGAATTGAATCGAGAGTCTGCCAATCACTATGGCGAGCTCGTCGCGCTCGATCGCTCGATCGGCACACTTCGCGCGGCGCTGCGTAAGTTAGAAATGGCCGACGATACGATGCTGGTCTTCTGCAGCGATAACGGCGGCTTGCCGCGAATCAAGCCAGCAACGACCGGCGGACTTCGCGGGCACAAAAGTTCCGTTTACGAAGGTGGTCTGCGCGTGCCGGCGATCATCGAATGGCCGGCGGTCGTGCGTCCATGTGTAACGGAGTATCCCGCTTGTACGACGGATATCTTCCCGACGGTGGCAGAGATTGTCGGGCTGAAGGCGGATGTATTCGTGCAGCCCGTGGATGGGACGAGTCTCGTTCCACTGCTTAACGGCCAAGCGGTGGAACGCTCTACGCCACTCGGTTTTCGCTATGGTGCGAAGGCGGCCTGGATCGACGGGCGCTACAAACTCGTTATGACAGATCGAACGAGTGGCAGCTACGAGATGTACGATCTCGCTGCCGATCCGCACGAGGAGCACGATCTTGCCGAGATGCAACCTGAGCGGCTGGCCCAATTGCGGAACGCGTTTCTGGCCTGGAACGACAGCGTGGAGCAAAGTTTCGCGGGACGCGATTATCCTGCGGGGCGAGTTGAGCCCGCTGACCCGGAGCCGCGCCGCTGGCACGAGTCCGAAGAGTATCAGCCGTATTTGCCTGGCTGGCGTGACCGTTGGGAAGTGAAATCCGACCTCGAGCGGCAAAGCCGCTAGAGTTGAAGAACCATGTAGCGATCGGCCTCAATTAAGCTCATTTGTTTGCCGCAACGTGGCATGTGCGAGTACAATCCGGGCTGTGGGCGACTGAGCCTCTTCGGGACTGACTCCTCAGCGGAGCGCTTCTTACCTGTCCCGGTCTCCCTTTCTTCGAACGGCGTAAGTCGCGCCATTGCCAGGGCGTGCCAGCAGTTGGCTCCTGACTTACGTTCGGACGACAGCCCGTTCCACACAAGCGATCGAGAGATTCCCCTCATGCTCAGTTGCCGCAAATGCAAGTGTCAGATCGAGAACCGGTTGGCTCATCAGTCTTACTATGATCTGGAGCTAGCCATCGCTTCTGAAACCCCGCCGGCCCGGTTGCAACACAAGGTCAGAATGCTCGGGCCCCTGTGTGATGCGTGCCTGGCCGAATGGCGGGCCGCTCGCCACACGCACTCGTCCACGCCTCCGCCAGAACTCTCGCTGCCGGACAACCGTTCGCGGGCGATTCGCGAACTGGATGCGGCTTGCTCGCGATTGGCGGCGCAGACCCATCCCGGACTCAACGGAGATTCGCTGCCACGAGGTGTTGCGAATGCTAAGGATCGCTCGGATCGGCCGAGGTCAATCGCACTTTCGGCTGGTCCGTGAGTTGGTAATCGCCTTGCGCGATTCGGGTCACACCGCGGCCGTCCGTCGTCGTCAACACGATGACTCCGGTGTGTACACGCGTGCGCTGGCGATCATGCACTGCTTCAAAGCGAGTCCAGATTTCGATGGTATGCGATTGGCCTTCCGGTGCGTAGGCCAAGAAGCTTCCGACGCATTCCAGGCGTGGGCGCTCTCGCGAGGTCTCGTCATCCATGAATACTCTCAATCTGAATATGTTGCAAACTTGGCCCCTCAGGCGCCGAACAGGTTTGCTAACGTTTTTCCGCTTTTTGCCACAGGTCCGGATAGGACTCCGCCGCGCGGATTGCCGCCAGCAGGCTGTCGCGGGTACCCTCGAGCGAGTTGTCGCCATCGCTGATCAGGATCTCGCGCTCGCCGGCCACGGATTCGAAGCCTGAGAGATCGTGATGTCTGCCGAATTTCTCCACAATTGCGTTCTTAACCGCAATCGCGGCGTAATCAATGTCGCGAGCCATGCAGCCCCTTCTGAAATGCTGGGTCTTGGTCGCAGCGTGTGCGACGCGAATTACTCATTCTCGTATTAATGCTCGGGCGAAACGTTGCGATCAGCGGCTCGATCCGTGGTGCGCTGCATGCGGAGCAACTTACGGCGAGCCTCGGTCTTCACGTTGGCCGCGGCCTGCGGCATGCGGAGCAGTTCTTCCAAATCGCCGATCGCCGCGGCCTCGTGTTGTTGGGCCAGGTGGACGACCGAACGGTTGTAGAGCGCCATCGCGCGCAGATCGCCTGGCGCTTCGTCCATCTCGATCACGGCGGTGTAGTCAGCCAGGGCCGCCTGGTTGTCGTGCAACTTGGCCTTGAGCATCCCCCGCCGATAGATCAGTCCCGCCTGGAATTTCTTCGAGCACTTGCCTCGCAGCCATTCAAAGAGATTCATCTCGCCGGCACCAGGGCAAGGGGCGGGAGGACAGCCGAAATCGCGTGGGCGAATTCGCCGTAACATCATGGAGCCTAATCCTGCCGCTGGCCGCCCACAAGCTCAAGTCGCGGTTATCGCCAAAATCGAGCAAAAAACACGAATCGCGACCTCGCTCAGACAGCAACTTGGGGGAGCGATCCATTTGGCGGTCGATTAGTTCCGGGACTGTACGGCGGCCACGCGCATGCCGATGTGATCGGCGCGCCGCTCTGGTTCGAATCGCAAACGAAATGCGCTGCGGCAGGCCCAGCCGTCGTCGGCCCAGCAGCCGCCGCGGCGGACGCGAGAGATGTCGCCGTGCTCGCTCCTCGTGGCGCTGCGCTGGGCAGAGTGCAGATCGACATCTTCACCGCGTGGCGGAAATCGCACGTACCAGTCGCGGCAACACTCGAACACGTTGCCGTGCATGTCGTGTATGCCCCAGGCATTGGCCGGGTAACTGCCGACCGGCGCCGTGCGCTTAAGCGAGGGGCCTTGCTCGGCGCCGTTGTACGGCTTCCCCTGAAAGTTCGCCTGCTTGCTGCTCAGCGAGTCGCCGAATGCCGTGGCCGTGGTCGTGCGTGCCCGGCAGGCGTATTCCCATTCGGCCTCGGTCGGCAGGCGAAACTGCCAAGACGGCGGTAACTCGCCGGACTTGTGGGCAAGTTCCGTAAGCTTGCTGCAGAACAGTTCTGCTTCGGCGAAGTTCATCGAGTAGATCGGATGCGAGTCCCCCGCGCCAGCGGTCATTTCCGCCGGCATGCCGCGCATCACGCGCCGCCACTCGGCCTGAGTGACTTCATACTTGCCGATCCAGAAGCCCGTGAGGAATGAGGAAGTGCCGCGGTACTCGTCGGGCCGCCGCTCGGGTTCGGTGCGCGGGCTGCCGATGGTGAAGCTGCCGGCAGGGCACCAGCAAAGGGCGATCCCTTCCACGGTTTGCTCCTGGCCAGCTCGCTCACCAAAGAACGCGGAGGACGGAGCGTTATCGGTCGGCTTCGGATCATCGGCCAAGCCGGGCGACAAGCTGATAACGATCAAGCCAGGCGACAAGCTGATAACGATCAAGACTAGGACAACCCCGGTCGTTCGTCGCATACGATCCTCCCGCCGGCTAAGTCTGTCGAACGGAGTCTACTCACTTCCGCCTGGCCTTCGGCTTCGCCTTTTCCGCCGCCTTGGCCTCGTTCTGCGCTACGCGGTACTTCACAATCTTTTTCACCAGAGCGATCGGCAGCGGTCGATCGTGCGGGAACTGCACCGAGCCCTTCGCGCTCTTGTAGCCGGCGATCTCTTCCTGAAACGCCGCGATGCCCGCGCCGCCCGGATAGAAGCCGACGTGGTTGGCATAGCCGGCATAGTGCACCAGGTTGCCGTGCAGTTTGAAAGTGGGGATGCCGTAGCCGATCGTCTCGGTCGCGTCCGGAGCAAGCCTGGCAATCGCCTGCCGCATCTGCTTTAGTCGCGACTGCACTTCCGGCGGGAAGCCTGCGATGTAGGCGTCGACGCTTGTGGCGGTGGACATCCCCCGCTTCGCCGCGGGCGTCTTGGTGCTTGGCGGTTTAGGGCGTGGCTGAAGACTCCGCTTGGCGGACATGCTGTGTTCCCACTGCCAAAGGACAGGATGCTGCGCGCATTGTCCCGCCGGACGCGCTTCGCGTCAACGTTTTCGGAAGCAGCACATTGCTAAGCTGTTATTGCATCCGGCCGGCCGGCCATCTATCGTTGTGTCGTGGCGAACACTAGGCGGAGTTTCCAACCATGGCCGGGCCATCAGGGCGGTTGATCGCAATTGGCGATGTGCACGGCTGCGTCCACGCGCTGGACGCCGTGCTCGAAGCGATTCTGCCCCGGCGTGCCGACACGCTGGTGTTTCTCGGCGACCTGGTCGATCAAGGTCGCGACACGCGCGATGTGATCGAACGCGTGATGGCCCTGCCGGCTTCGTGCAACGTGGTGCTCATCGAGGGGAATCACGAGGAGATGATGCTTGCCGCGCGCGAGAGCGAGTCGGCCTTGCGCTACTGGGAGGTCGTTGGCGGCTATGCCACGATCAATTCTTATCGCTACGCCGGCAAGCTCAGCGACATTCCGCCCGAGCACTGGCGGCTGATCGAGTCCTGCCAGCCCTATTACGAAACCGACGAGTTCATCTTCACGCACGCGGGCTACTTGCCGGATCTGCCGATGGCTGAGCAGCCCGAGCATCAACTGCGCTGGGCGCTGCTGGACCCGGCCGACGCCCGGCCGCACTATTCTGGCAAGCGGGTGTTCGTCGGCCATACCGAGCAGCGCAACAGCGAAGTGCTCGACTTGGGTTTCATTTGCGACCTGGACACGGCTTGTTACAAGCACGGCTGGCTCTCGGCGATGGACGCCCGCACTGGCCAGCTTTGGCAGGCGAGCCGGTTCGGCATGCTGCGCGATCCGAACGAAGCCCCGCACCGCGGCAAGGTGCCGGTAGCGGTGGAAGTGGCCGCCGAGTAGTTCCGCTCTAGCCCCCGGCTTTGCCGGTGGGGTTGCCGTGGCAATCGCTGGCGGCGGCGCTTGTGAAGAGCTCCCACGCAAAAGCCGGGGACTTGCAGCAAGCGGATCAACTTCGCCTACGTCACTTCGAGCGTGAACTGCTCGGGCGTAATTGATCCACTCTTCCGCAGCGGGCGCGGCAGCGGTTGGGCGTTGCCGTATTCGTCGATCGCGCGGCAGCGGAAGGTGTACTTGCCCGGCGCCAGGGCAGGGTGCACGCCGGCCCAATGCGCGGCACACAATCGCATCGGCCATTTGAGCGGTTTGCCCGTCTCGGAGTCGAAGCCGAGCATTGGCATCGGCAGTTTGCCGTCTGCGAACTCGCCGCCCCAATTCTCTGGCGGAGGCAGGATCTCCATGTCGACCCACGGCGCCGTCGTCAGGTAGGGATCGTCCTTGGGGCGCTGGTAGTCGGCCGGCTCTACGGACACCTGCACCTTGCTCAGCCCGCCGATCCCGCACTGGGCGAAGCCCGTGAGCGCGAGCTCGGTGCCGGCCTTGATCTGGCGCGGGGCGCTGAGCGTCGCGGCAAACGTCTTCATCGGGCTGTCGACGTCGTTCCCTTGCTCGGCATAGGTGTCGTTCGAGTGCGGATAGTTCGTCAGCACCAGGTGCGACAGCCACTTCACGCTCTTGAAGCCATAGTGCTCGGGAACAACCACCCGCACTGGGCCACCGCGCTCGCTGCTGAGCCATTCGCCGTTAAACTTGTAGCAGAGAATGACCGGCGGCAGGCCGAAGTAGTCTTCCAGCACGCGGCCGACGGGGAGCGAGCTGCGGAAGATCTGCTTTTCGTCGTCGTTGTGGTAGCCGTAGTAGAACACGCGGCGAAGATCCTCGCGGGGCTCGGCCATCCAGACTACTTCGCGCAGCGGAATGCCTTCCCAGATGCCCATTCCCAGTGGGCAGCCCAGATTCAGGCAGGTCATCATCTTCGGAAACCGCACGGCGTGCTTCTCGGCCAGCGCCATCAACTGCGGGAAGTCGATCGCATTGCCGTTCTCCTTGGTCATAGGGTTCCGCAGGCGCACCGGATGATCGGGATCGGGAATCACTTCCAGCTTCCACGAGTCGCGCGTCATGCCGACTTCCTGCTTCTTCTCGTCCGGCAATTCGTGTGGCACCGGCTCGCCGCGCGAGACGTCGCCGAACAGCTTGTCGGGCGTCAAGTAGGAGCCAAAGCGTTCTGCCTTTTCGGCTTCGTTCGGAAAGAGCTTTCCTTCACCGCGGGCGGGGATCGCCCAGTGCGTGAGGGCGTTCGTCGCCGCCAGGCCCGCCACGCCGAGCTTCATGAAGTACCGCCGGGAGAGACGCACGTGTTCTTCTAGGAACGGGTTCGATTCGCGCATGATTGCTCGCCTAAAATTGAAGGCCTGAGTTTCGCCAGTCGATTCGACCAGCGCGACGGGTGCGCAGGTTCTGTCGGCGGGCGGCTGCTGGGAGGCAGAAGTCAGGACCGCGGTACGAGCAAGTATGGCGCAGTCTGGAACGCGACCGCAAGTAGATTCGGACATGACGAAGTGCCAGTTCAGCCGATCGCCTACTTCGTCGACTTCGCGCAGCGAAAGCCGATATGGCTGGCTGCGCTGGTGGGTTCGCCTTTGCCGCGTCCGCCCGGCAGGTAGCGCACGCAGTACATGTCGCTGCACAGGAACGAGCCGCCGCGCTGCACGCGCTTTGGCAGGCCCGGCTCCTGCGGATCGAAGCTATCCTCGGGACCGACCGGATTCTTTCCAGTGGGGTGCAGGTACGTATCGGGCCGATACCAGTCGGAGCACCATTCCCAGACGTTGCCGCTCATGTCGACCAGGCCGTAGCGGTTGGCCGGATACTTGCCGACCGGCGCTGTGCGCACGAAGCCGTCTTGCTGGGCGTTCTCGTTCGGGAAGTTCCCCTGCCAGATATTCGCCTGCCACTTACCGTCCATCAAAAGTTCACCGCCCCAGCAGAACGGCTGCCGATCGAGACCGCCACGCGCGGCAAACTCCCACTCGGCTTCCGTGGGTAGCCGTTTGCCGGCCCAGTCGGCGTAGGCCTTGGCATCGACCCAGGCGACGTGCACGGCCGGATGATCCTCGCGACCTTCGATGGTGCTGTCGGGTCCCTCGGGATGTTTCCAGCATGCGCCGGGCACGTACTGCCACCACTGGAAATGATCGCCCAGCGGCACGGCTTCCGTCGGCGGCGTGAATACGATCGAACCGGCCACGAGCTTCTCGGCCGGCACGCCGGGATAGTCCTCGGCCTTGGGCGCCTTCTCGGCGAAAGTCACATAGCCTGTCGCGTCGACGAACTTCGCGAACTCGGCGTTGGTCACTTCGTGTTTATCGAGCCAGAAACCGTCAACCGTCACCAGGTGCTCCGGCTGCGCGTCGGGAAACGTGTTGTCGCCCATCCAATAGCTGCCGCCGGGAATCCAGGCCATGCCTTCTGGCGCGGGGCCGGGAGCGGGCGCGTCGTTGATCGCCGGCGAGTTGCTGGCCGGTGTGAGCGTGGCAGCGGCAGGGGAAGTGTCCGGCGTGGCGGGAAAGAATCGCGGCGCGAACACCGCTGCTACGATCAGCACGATGCCGGCAGCGATTAGCCAGCCTTGCCAGGGACGGGCGCGGCGAGATGGGGAACTGGACTTGCGAGTAGTTTCGGCGGAACCGGCCATTCGACATTCAGCGCAGTGACTGGCTAAAAGACAACAGTCTTTCTATCTATTGCTATCCATTGTCGCCCGCTGGCGGCTTGCCGTCCAGCATGCTTTCGGGCGAGCGATTGTTCTTAGAGCCGCTGCCGCCCCCCGGTATAATGCCCGAGCGGCGGATGTACGACCACGGCCAGGCTTAATGATGGAGGGCGGCGTCATGGCACGGGGAAACTCTCGGCGAACGTTTTTGCAATCGGCGGCGGCGGCTGGAACACTGGCCGGACTTGGCGATCTGGGCTTCTTGTCTCGACTCGCTCCGGTGCGGGCGGACGAAGCGAGCTTGCATCCCGATCGCGTGCAGTTTCAGCCGGACATCGAGCCAATCGTGCGGCTGCTCGAAGACACCCCGCGCGAGCGCCTGTTGGAGGAGGTCGCCCAGCGCATTCAGACCGGTCTGAGCTATCAGGACCTGTTGGCCGCGCTGCTGCTGGCGGGTGTGCGCAACGTTCAGCCGCGCCCGCATGTGGGCTTCAAGTTTCACGCCGTGCTGGTGGTGAACTCGGCGCACCTGGCGAGCATGGCCTCGCCGGACGAGCAGCGCTGGCTGCCAATCTTCTGGGCGCTCGACTACTTCAAGGATTCGCAAGCGCGCGACGAGCGCGAAGGCAATTGGACGATGGCGCGCGTGGATGAAGGCAAGGTGCCGAGTGCACCGCAAGCTCGGGCCGCGCTGGTCGAGGCGATGGATAACTGGGACGAGGCGGCCACGGATGCGGCGGCCGCGGGGTTCGCGCGTTCCGCAGGCACCAACGATATCTTCGAACTCATGTTCCGCTATGGCGCTCGCGACTTCCGCGACATCGGCCACAAGGCGATTTATGTGGCCAACAGCCTGCGGACGCTCAACTGCATTGGCCATCAGCACACCGAGCCGGTGCTGCGATCGCTGACATATGCGCTGCTCCAGCACGACGGTCAGAACCCGGCGAAGGCCGATGAGCGTGCCGATCAGCCTTATCGCCGGAATGTCGAACGGCTGAAAGAGATCAAGGCCGACTGGCTCACTGGCAAACCGGACGACGCCGCGACGGCCGAGATGCTCGCCGCGCTGCGACAGGCGAACGAGAACGAAGCCAGCGATAAGGTCATTGAGCTGGTGAATCGCGGAGTTGCACCGCAGTCGGTATGGGACGCGCTGCTGATGGGCGCCGGCGAACTGTTGATGCGCGATCCGGGCATCGTGCCGCTGCACGCGGTGACGACCACGAACGCGTTGCGATACGCCTGGGATACCACGGCCAGCGATGAAACCCGCAAGCTGCTGATCCTGCAGAACGCGGCGTTCCTGCCGATGTTCCGCGACGCGATGGGGGACAAAGTGCCGGACAAGAAACTCGATCAGCTTGCGCCGGAGTCGATCGCCGACGAGGGGAAAGCCGTTGACGAGATCTTCGCCGACCTGAGTCGCGACCCGATGACGGCGGCGGCGAAGACGCTCTCATATGTCGAGGCGCATCCCGACCCACACGCATTCATCAATGCCGCCCGGGTGCTGATCTTCCTGAAAGGGACGAACGCCCACGACTATAAGTTCAGCAGCGCCGTGCTGGAAGACTATAAGAACGTTTCGCCGCAGTATCGCGGCCGGTTTCTGGCCTCCAGCGTGTTCAATCTCCGCGGCAGCGGCGGCAAAGACAACAAGCTGGTCGAGCGGACCCGCGCGGCGCTGGCGTAGCGAACAACGCAATCAGCGGCGACGCCATTGCCAGGCAAGGGTCGCGATGATCCCCAGGGCCGCGATGGTGAGCGATGACGGCTCGGGTACGGCCGCAACGCGAAATCCGAGACTGCTGCCGCTGTCGTTGGGGCTAAAATAACCCCGCGTTGACGACGCTAGGAAGGCACTGATGTCGTTCCACGAGCCGCCGCGAATTGTCCGAAATGAATTGTTCAACGCTTCGTTCCACTCCCAGACGTTGCCACCTTGATCGAAAGTGCCATAGGGACTCTGCGCGGTGGAGTAAGCGCCTGCCTCGGTCAAGTCTCCGAGCACAAAGGCGTAGTTGGCGGAGTTGCTGTCGCCCGGCGGTAGTTGAGCATTTGGGGCCGAGTTACTTGATGTCGGATACGCGTAGTAAGAGTTGCTTGCCGGATCATAGTAGGCGGCCTTGTACCATTCGTTCTCGCTTGGTAGGTACCAGGTGGCGCCAGGGTTTCGCGTGATCGTTGGTCCATTGCCCGGCACGATTGTTCCGCCCGTCAGTGTGTAGGCTCCACTTTCCGTGTCACCGTTGCCCTGGCCATTGTGCAGCCAGTTCGAGAATCGCAACGCGTCGTACCAACTAACATAGACAACAGGCTTATTCTCCCGTCCAGCGATTGTCGTATAGGTAAAGCTGCCGTCCGTGCCCGTGCGAGTGATGCCGCCATAGCCATCACTCATGTTGGGATCGTATAACGCCAACGGATCGGATGTGGCCTTGGCATTCAGGAATGCAGCATACTGTGCGTTCGTAACTTCAGTGGAACCGATTCGATAGTCGTTAGACACCGAGCCGAACCCTGTTGAGTCGGGCCCGTTGTTGGCATTTCCTATCGCAACGGTGTCAATCGTGATAGCGCCAGCGGTGACGCTCGACGCAACCCAGGCTCCAATTATCGTGAGTACAGCGCGCATGCGCAATTTCTCCGGCGTGTGACAGGTGAGAAGTCACCCAAGAATTAGGCGACTCAGAGATGGCGAGTGATCGCAGTAGCCGGCTACCGAAAAGTGGAGCGGAGAGGCATCGAGAAATACAGTATGGTTGCCGGATGGGCCGTCATCAACCGGGGCCATGCAAACTTGGCCGCAGGCCAAGGCATGAGCGTGGAAACCTTCCGCTCGCGTATTTCTAGATTGCTTCCAGCGGAAACAGCGGTTTCCGCCGACGTTGGTAGTTGAGCTGTGAGAGGTCGGCCGTGGCAATCCCCGGCGTGTTCACGCGAATCATCGTTGGGCAGACCGACTTGTAGGCGGCCACCGGAGCGTGCACGCCCTTGGCCACGATCGCCTTGAAGCTCTTCGGATCGAGCCCGCAACTGGTGAGCTGCCCCAGGCTGAATGGGGCGACACGCTCGGTCGTGAGCATCACGGTTTGCCCCCCGGGTAGTTCTACCACGGCGGTGCGGCCCATTGAGTACCCGGTGCGGCCGCCGTGCCGGGCTTCACTCTCCGTGAACTTGCCATCGAACAGGCCCAGTACTTTAGCGTTCGAGGTGATGGGCGCGCCGGCTTCCTTGGGACCTTTGCCGCCGATGGTCAAGGAAACGTTCTTGCCCTTGCCGGCCTTTTCCGCCGCTTCGACCGCGGCCGGATCGTGCAGGCAGACAAACGCCGACTTCACGCCCGCGTCGATGAGCGCCTTGAGCAGCACGGTGCCATCGCCCGGCGCTCCGCCGCCAACGTTGTCTCCCATGTCCAGGAGGCAGGTGGGCGTCATACCACGCGCGGCCTGAGCGACGGCTGCTTCGACCTCGATGAGTTGTCCCACAAAAGCACTGCGCCGATGTCGCAGGTACTCGGCGAAGTCGTCCGCCAGCGCCCGGGCCAGATCCGGATCGTCGTCAGTGACCACGAGCACACTGGTTCCCATCTCGCGGACGTCGGCGTAGGGGAACCCCAGCATCAGGCTGGCCGAGAGCACGCGGCGATCGGCCATCAGGTCGCCGAGTGCTTCGTAACACTCACGGCACGGGGAGCTGCTCGTGTTCTGTCGCTCGATGTTGATCGCCAGCGGCGGATAGGCGGCCGCCTGCGTGGGGCGGCACTTGCCCTTGAGCATGCGCGACAGAAGCTTGGCAGCTTCGATCCCGCGATCGCGCTGATCGAGATGCGGATTCGTGCGGTAGGCCACCAGCGCGTTCGCTGCCCGGACCATCGTTTCGGTCAGGTTGGCGTGCAGGTCGAGCGTCCCGACAATGGGGAGTCGCGGGCTGACGCGTGATCGCAGTTCGCGGAGCCACGCGCCGTCCATGTCCGGAGCGTTCTCGGCCACACCGGCGCCGTGCGGTGCGACCAGGAGGCCGTCCAGTTCGCCGGCCGCCTTGAGTTCATCACTCATGCGCGCGAGCAACTTCTCGAGGGTGCGAGCGGCAACCACACCGCCGGGCAGAGCCCAGGCCAGAAAAATCGGCACGGCTTCGATCTGTTCGTCGGCCAGTCCCGCCAAGAAGCCGCCCACCTCGTGGTGCGAGTCGGCATAGGCTTCGCAGATCGCCTGACCACTGAGCAAAGCTCCTTGTTCGAAGTGATCGAGCGTCGTCAGGCCGGGTGCAAAGGTATTCGACTCGTGCTGCAAGGCGATGATGCCGACCCGCATGTTCAGAGGACTCCGTATTTTTTGAAGACGTCGGCGGCTTTGCTGCCGGCGCGGATTTCGTTGCGAACGACGTTTTCGGCTGTCACCTTGTCCCAGGCCCTGGCCAGCGCCTCTTGTTCGACTTCGCGTGGGATGACCGCGGCGCCGTCGGCATCCGCAATCACGAGGTCACCTGGCCGAATCGAGACTCCGCCAATCTCAACCGGCACATCCACCGCAGTCACCCGCTGCCGATGCAAACTATCGAGCGGCGAGGTTCCGCGGGCAAACACCAGAAACCCCATTGCGTCCATCGCGGCCACGTCGCGCACGGCCCCATCGATGAGCGCGCCGGCACAACCGCGATTGCGGGCCGCAGTCGAAAGCAGCTCGCCCCAGATGCCCGAACGCATGGAGCCCGCGGCCGCGGCGACGATCACGTCGTCGCGCCGGCATTCGTCGACTGCGACCAGCTCGAGCTCGTACGGCCGGTCGTCGTGCTCGCAGTCTTCCCACTGGGTCGTTTTCGCACGCCCGAGCAGAACGCCCATCCCGCTTCGCCGCGACAGCGCAGCGGCAAACGCCTGACTGCGCAGTCCGAGCGCATCAAGCACGTCGGTGACCACGGCCGTGTAGAGCACGGTGCGAAGGCTGACGATGTCGAGCGGGATGGCGGTCATGGCGCGCGGAAAGCGAGGTCATTCACGGGTTCGGCCCAACAAGAAGCCGGCGCGAATCCGCCAGAGTTCGCGCTTGCGATCAGTACGCCGGCAGTATACACGCCGCGCCGGCCGATTGCACCTGGGGTGGTGAGGACCAAAAGAATCCGGCCAAAATTTCGCCGTCGTTACGGCTGTGAGGGCCGTAGCGTCTATCCGGTCGCGGAAACCGCTGCCCACGTTGCGCGCTGTCCGGCCTTGCGCTCCCTGGCATGGCCTATGTTTTCCGTGGGGCAGACGCCTCGGGCAAGTTGAGACTCTCAATTTTTGCAGGTGGGCAATGACGATGCGGGCAGAAGACAAACCGACCCTGATCTCGCCGGGCAAGGCGATCTTTCAATTGATCGTCGAAGCCAAGGCGGCTTTGAAACTGGACCGCCGGGCGGAGGTGCGCTATGCGTTCTTCCGCCCCGTGTCCATCGAGCTGGACGACGGTCACCGATACTCGGCGTTTACCCGCGAGATTTCGGAGACCGGCATCGGCTTGATTCACAATATGGACGTTCCGGAAGGCGAAGTCGAAATCAGCATCCGCAGTGACTGCGGCTACTCGATTCGCGTTCGCACTCGAATCGTGTGGTGCCAGGCATGTGGCGAAGGCTGGTACATCAGTGGCGGCCGATTTGTCGGAATCGCCTCGATTGGTCGTTAGGCCGACGACTTCCCGACGAAACGCATGCTAGAAGAATGGTGAGACAAAGAACTTGGCGAGGCAGCGGAGGCTCCGCCGAGCAGAGAGACCTCTTGGCGACGGTGGCCCGGTCCGCTCTTTTCGTCGATCGCGGCGGCTGTCCCCACGGGGATCGTGCAGGACCGCAGCGCTCGACGAAAGGGTCGGACCGGGCTCCTCGCTTTTTATACCGGACCGCAGGCAACAAACCGCCGGCTTCGCCAGTTGCCGCCGGGCAGTTTCCTCGCGATGATCAAAGGAATGCGAATCCTCACCTCAAACACGAGCTCGCGGTTCCAACCAGGAGTGAAACCCATGTTCCGATCCCGCAGACTGTTGGCCGTCTTTTTCTTCTGTGGTCTCATCTGCGGCGCCGCCTTGTGGAGCGTGTTCGACGGCAGCATGCATCCGATGGCTCGGGCGGCCGATGAAAAGCCGGCCGCAGCCGCCCCTTCGGACGCCGAACAATTACGGGCCGAGATGGCGATGTTCATGGCGGACTATCACACCTCGAACCTGTGGTTCGCGGCGCGCAGCGAAAACTGGCCGCTGGCCGCTTACTACTGGGATAAGGTCACCGTGCATCTGAACAGCGCGACCGCCGGCGATCCGACGAAACAGGCCGATCTGGCCGCGATAAAGGCTGCCCTCGACCGTTCGCCGGTGGCCAGCATCGACCAGGCGATCGACAAGAAGGATCTTCGCGCGTTCGGCGAGGCGTATCGCAACCTGTTGCAGGGTTGCTTCAACTGCCACAAGGTCGCCGGCATGGATTACCTGCGCCCGCGTTTCCCGGTGCCCCCGTCGAGCGCCATCATCAACGTCGATCCGAAGGCGGAATGGCCCAAGTAGCCCGTGCCTCAAGGCGTGTTGCCGCTTGAGGCTGGTGGCCGGCGACCTGCCGAAGCGGTCCGCCATCGCTTTTTCTTGGAGCGGCAACCCAAGTCGCGGCTTGCAGCGATCCGTCGCGTTGCTAAAATGAACATTGAATCGATTCATTCAGTATTCATTTTCGCTTGGTCGATTGCGGAGGGCTGACAAAGATGGCCGCGGTTGCAACCGAACTCCCTCGTACGGCAAACACTTGGCCCGAGCTGCGGGGCCACTGGCTCGGCGGCTGCCTGCGGCAGATCCAGCGTGAGCCGCTGGCACTCTATCAGAATGCCTGGCGCGAGCACGGCGACTTCATCAAGTTTCGCGCTATCCCCGGCTTCTACATGTATTTGATCGCACATCCGGCCGCGATCGAGTACGTGCTCCACGGCAACATGAAGAACTATCGCAAGCCGGATACGTTCAACCACTCGGTCAAGCTATTGACGGGCCGGGGGATCCTCACCAGCGAAGGCGAACTCTGGCGGCGGCAGCGGCGGCTGATGCAGCCCGCGTTCGCGAGGAACTCCGTCGGTTCGCTGGGTGGTCACATGACGAGCGCCGTGAGCAAGCTCGTTGACCAGTGGAACCGCGAGCCGGACGGGCGCACGATCGACGTGCTGGAAGAGACAATGCGGCTCGGTTTGCGAATTGCGAGCATGGCCCTGATGGGAACGGACATCAGCGGCGACGCCGATTCGATTGGCCATGCCTACCGAGTTACGTTTGAGTACGTGAGCCTGAAGATGAACGGCGCGATGATGTTCACGCCGCCCTGGATGCCGACCGCGAGGAACCGCGAGTTCCGCGCCGCCAAGGCGTTGCTGGATCAGGTGGTGATGGAGTTGATCGCCCGACGCCGCGCGAGCCCTTCCACGGGCGACGTGCTGGGCCGGCTGGTTGAAGCCACGGACGAAGAATCCGGTCAGCGGATGAGCGATGAGCAGCTGCGCGACGAAGTGATCACGCTGCTCACGGCGGGTCACGAAACCGGCGGCGCCGCGCTTTCCTGGGCGCTTTATCTGCTCGGCAAACATCCCGCAGTGCAGGAGCAGTTGCACGACGAAGTGCAAGCCGTGCTCGGCAATCGGCCGGCCGAGGTCAATGATCTGCCGAAGCTGCCGCTGGCCACGGCCGTGTTCGAGGAATCGATGCGGCTTTATCCGCCGGCCTGGGGCATGCCCCGCGAAACGCTCGAGGCCGACGAGATCTGCGGCTACCCGGTGCCGGCCAAGAGTACGCTGATGATCTCGCAATTGCTGGCGCACCGGCATCCCGAATTCTGGAGCGAGCCCGATCGTTTTGATCCTGGACGATTCCTGGGAGAGGCCCCGCGCGAGCGCGCGAAGTACGCGTACTTCCCCTTCGGCGGCGGCCAGCGGGTGTGCATCGGCAACCACATGGCGATGCTGCAAGGGCCGCTGTCGCTGGCCACGCTCGTCGACCGCTTCCAGTTCGTTCTCGATGAGTCGCACGAGGTGGTTCCCGACCCGACGTTCACGCTGCGGCCGAAATATGGGGTGAAAATGGCCGTGAGGCGGCGCTCATGAAGCGGCACGCCAAGCACGAGAAGATCGTCGAGGCGGCGGCGGCTCGCTTCCGCTACTACGGCACCCGCAAAACCACGATGCAGGAGATCGCCGAGGATGCCGGCATGGCGGTCGGCACGCTATATCTCTACTTCAATAACAAGGACGCGCTCGTGGCCGCGTGTGCCGAGGAGTTCGCCGCCCGGCACCAGCAGCAAGCCGAGCAGATTCTGTCGTCAGATTTAGGGCCCGAGGCCAAGCTCCGGGCCTACGTCGTGGCGCGATTCCGGCAGTCGGAAGAAACCCGCACCGCGTCGCCACATGCCGCGGAGATCACCAAGGCCGTGCTCCGCGTGAAGCCCGACCGGATTCGCGAAGAAGGCCAGATGATGCTGGCGGTTGTCGGGCGAATCCTGGCGGAAGGTAATGCTCAGGGGGTGTTTCAGGTCGCCGACCCGGATCGCGACGCCAAGGTGTTTCTCTATTCGCTCGTGGGGTTCTTCCCCAGTGCGCTCCTCAAACCGACGGTGGAGCCACTCAAGTCGGATCTGCTTGAGATCATCGACTGGTTTCTTGGCGTGTGGCGCGCCACTGCTCAGGCGAAAGCGAACACTCGCACGCCGAAGCAACGTGCCCGTGCCAAGTAGTCCTGCTCGCTTGATTCGTTCCTGCCGAACCTTAAATTCGCCGAATGTGTCTGGCAGGTGCGTGAGACGTTCCGCTTCTGCCGACGAAAGGGCACCGCATGGCGAATTCCGTTCCGTTGTTTCTGGTCGATGCGTTTGCCCACCGGCCGTTCACGGGCAATCCGGCGGCGGTATGCCTGCTCGACTCCTGGCCGGACGATACGTGGCTGCAGTCGGTGGCGATGGAGATGAACCAGGCGGAGACGGCGTTTCTGGTGCGCGAGTGGGAGGCCTTTCGACTCCGCTGGTTCACGCCGGCATTGGAAGTCGACCTCTGTGGTCACGCGACGCTGGCCAGCGCGCGGGTCTTGTGGGATCAGCAACTGGCCGAGACAGGAGCGCCGATCGAGTTTCTTACGCGCAGTGGATCGCTCTTCGCGCGACTCACCGGCGAGGAGATCGAGCTCAACTTTCCGCTCACGCCTCAGCAGGAGGCGGCAGCCCCCGCGGGATTGCTCGAATCGCTCGGGGCGAAGGAGAGCTACGTCGGCCGCAACGTCGATTACCTGGTGGAAGTCGCCGGTGAAGCGGAACTCCGTGTGCTCACTCCCGACTTTCGGTCGCTGGCAGGCGTGGAATGCCGTGGAGTGATCGTCACGGCCCGCTCTGCCGATCCGCAGTTTGATTTCGTGTCGCGGTTCTTTGCTCCGCGGGCCGGTATCGACGAAGATCCGGTGACGGGCAGCGCGCACTGCACGCTGGCTCACTATTGGGGGCAGAAGCTGGGTAAGAACGTGCTGCGTGCGTTTCAGGCTTCGCGCCGGGGCGGTGTCGTGGGAGTCGAAATTCAAGGCTACCGCGTGCTGCTTCGCGGACCGGCGACGATTGTCGTCCGCGGCGAACTGATCGGTTAGAATGTCGCCTCGCCATCTACCATATCCATTCGAGGCCCTGTCATGGCTCGCCTGATCGAAGTCCCCACCAAGATCGAAGCTGCCGGCACGCCGCCAAAGCTGATCGAAGAATTCATCGGCCGCGTGAACTCCGGCACGAGCACCGTGAGCATCGCCAAGATGACCAGTCCCAGTGGCTGGAGCGAGCCGGCACAAACACCCGAGTTCGACGAATACACGGTCGTGCTGCGCGGCAAGCTGCACGTGAAACTCAAGAATGGCGAGTTCGACGTCGCGGCCGGTCAGGCGATCAGCATCTCCTGCGGCGAGTGGGTGCAGTACAGCACACCAGGGGCCGAAGGGGCAGAGTACATCGCGGTTTGCATTCCGGCCTTCTCACCGGCGACCGTGCATCGGGAAGTGTGACGTGCAGCAGCGCGACAAGTGCGTCGCGTGCCGCAGCCCCCGGCTTTGCCGGGCGGGTTCTTCGTCAACGCTTCAAGTGCTTGTCCGCGAAGTCCAGGTAGAACAGCCAGTCGTAATCCGTCAGCGCGTGTTTCCCCGTTCGGATGTGATAGCCCACATAGTCGCCCACGGACTTGTTCAGCGGCGGCTGTTCGCTCGTGCCGAGACCTGCCAGCCCGAACAGCTTGTACACCGGCTCGGCATTAAGCGCCGCCAGAAACTCTCCCTTCGGATCGGCCCAGCCGTCGTCGACGGCGCTGGCCACATACACCGGCCGCGGAGCGCTCAAAGCCACCAGCTCGTGTTGATCGATCGGCAGGCTGTCTTCATTGTTGTTATAGGACTTGAAGTTGCCGCAGAACCAGTGCGGAAACACCGTGTTGATCCGGGCAACGGTTTCGCCGAACTTCCGCCGCGAGAGGGCCGCGCCACCGCAGCCCGAGTCGTTCGAGATCACCAGGGCGAACCGCTCGTCTTCCGCGCCTGCCCACAGCGCCGTCTTGCCGCGGCGCGAATGGCCAATCACGGCCACGCGTCTGGCGTCGATCGCCGGATCGGTTTCCAGGTAGTCGAGTGCGCGGCTGAGGCCCCAGGCCCAGGTGGCGATCGCTCCAGGCTCTTCCGCAGCGGGATCGCCTTTGCGGCCAGGATAGAGAAACTCGAGCACCCCGTCGCGATGTTTCTCCTTGTCGTCCGGACAAAAGTTCGCCGGATCGAGCGAGACCACGGCGTAGCCGCGATCGAGGATCGTCTCCAGCAGCTTCATCCCCGGCAGCTTCACGCCCACATCATCCGGCAGCGGTCGGCCGGGATTCAAATCTTTCAGCGTCGGCTCGATCAGCAAGACACCCGCGAAGGCCGGCACCGGGCCCTTGGCATCTTTCGGCGTGATCAGAACAAATTTGAGCAGCTCCATCCTCCTGCCTGATTTGCTGGGCGCCAAAACCCGCACATCCTTGCGCAAGCCTTTGCCGTTCAGTTCCGCCGGAGTCGACTCGCGAACTTCGTACCGGATGCCCTCGGGCTTCCTCGGGCGCTGGCCATAAACCTGAGAGCGAAACAGTTCCAGAAGTTCCGGCCGCCGCTCGGCCTTCCACATGTCGCTGCTCGTCACCGTGCGACCGTCCGGCATTTTGAGCGGGTCGGGAAGCTTGTACTCGGGAACCTTGGATTCGTCGTAGTTGAACTCGCCGTCGGCCGCCTCGGCGTCTGTGCCGATCGCAAGCGCACAACAGAACAGCAATCCGCTAACGAGCCAAAGTACTTGAGTCATGATGATTTTTTGCCGCGTGCAGGGGGCCTGTCGGTGGGTGAGCTACGGTTATAATGTGGCCGCTGGCGAACCAGGATGCAAGTTTACCCAGGCGGCAAATCGAGGCGATCATGATCGAAATCGAACAACGCGGCAACGTGGCCATTATCCGAATCGTGCGTGGCAAAGGGAACGCACTGAACCTCGAACTGCTCGAGGCGTTCGACAAATGCCTGACGACGCTGGATGCGAGCGAATCCAAGGCCGTGGTCATAACGGGGCAGGGGAGTGTTTTCGGCGCGGGCGTTGATCTGCCGGAACTGGTTGGTGGGGGCGAAGCGTACGTCAACAAGTTCGTACCGCTGCTCTCGGATGTCTTTGAGCGACTGTCGAAGTTCCGCAAGCCGATGATCGCCGCGGTCAACGGGCATGCCATTGCCGGCGGAGGCATTCTGGTGCTCGCCTGTGATCAGCGGATCATGGCTCGCGGCAAAGCGCGGATCGGGCTAACCGAGATGCAAGTCGGTGTGCCGTTTCCGGCCTGGGCCCTGGAGATTGCCCGCTTCGCGACGCCGCCGGAGCATTTTCAAACGCTAATCATGACGGGCCGTACCTGGAACGCCGAGGAAGCGCTCGCTCGCGGGCTGGTTGACGAAGTCGTCGACGCCGATCAACTGGAAGCCCGAGCGCTCGAAGTCGCCGAGGAACTCGGCGCGCTGCTGCCCGAGACATTTGCGGCCAGCAAGCTCGCCGTGCGGCGGCCACTGTTCGAGGCCGTGGCCGCCAGCGCCGCGAACGAAGCCGCGGTGCAGCGGGCCTGGACGTCGCCCGCGGTTGCCGAGCGGATGCGCTCTTTTATTGAGAAGAACATCGGTCGAAAGGGTTAGTCAGCCATGCGATGCCTGCTGCGCGTATTCGTCTGCTGTAGTGCTTTGGTCACTGCTCACGGATCTGCATTGGCAGAACATCCGCAAGTTGGCTTCAAGAAGACCGACGGCGCCGTCAGCATTCTGGTCGACGAAAAACCGGTTGCGACGTACGTCTACCAAGATCGCGAAATCCTCCGTCCTTACATCAAGGACGTCCGCACGATCAGTGGCGTCCAGGTCACACGTAACCTGCCGCCGGTTGAAGGTGTCGACGCCACGGATCACCCCACGATGCATCCGGGCGTCTGGCTGGCTTTCGGCGACCTAGGCGGCGCTGACTTCTGGCGCAATCGTGCCCGCGTGGAGCATGTCGACTTTGCCGTGGAGCCCACGGCCGAGATGGATGGCGGCGAGTTCACCGTCCACAACCGTTACGTTTCAGGCGAACGATTGGTTTGCAACGAAACTTGCAGGATCGCCGTTTGGGCGCTCGCCAAAGAGCTCGTGCTGGTGTGGGATTCGGAGTTTTCGGCGCCCACGGAGTTCTACTTTGGCGATCAGGAGGAGATGGGTCTGGGCGTCCGCGTGGCGACGCCGCTAGCCGTGAAGAATGGTGGGACGCTCACCAATAGCGAAGGGCGGCACGGCGAAAAGGAGATCTGGGGCCGCGTGGCCAAATGGTGCGACGCCAGCGGCACGATCGACGGAAAGAGAGTCGGCGTGCTGGTGCTGCCCGATCCGTTGAACTTTCGCAAGTCGTGGTTTCATGCGCGCGACTATGGTCTGATTGTGGCGAATCCCTTCGGCTTGCAGGCGTTCACCCGCTCGGTGGATCCTGGTCGTGTAATCGTGCCTGCCGGTGAGAAACTGCGCCTGCGATTTGCCGTGGTCGTGCACGAAGGGGATGTTGCCCTCGAAACCGCGGCTAGCAGCGCCACGACCGAACTCAACGCCAGCCGGTGAACCCGTGGCTGCGAACCCGTGGTGTCGCGGGCGTGTCTGAGCAGGATCGCCGTTGCCGCCGCCGCTCCACAAGGAATTCGGGGATGTATACGCCCGCAGCGTTTCGACAGGACGATCAGGATGAGTTGTTCGCCCTGATCGAGCGGCACAGTTTCGCCGTGCTCGTCTCGCAACGGTCGGACGAGCTCGTCGCTTCGCATCTTCCGCTGCTGGTGGATCGCACGGCTGGCCCAAGTGGTCACTTGCGGGGACACATGGCCCGGGCAAATCCGCAATGGCGCGAACTTGCCGGACACGAGGTGCTCGCGATCTTCAGCGGTCCGCATGCCTACGTTTCGCCGACCTGGTACGGCGCGTCGCCGATGGTGCCCACCTGGAACTACCTGGCCGTACATGCTTACGGCCAGTTCGAACTCATCGAGGACGAATGCGCGCTGCTTACGCTACTCAAGGACACCGCCACGAAGTACGAATCGCCGCAACCGCAGCCCTGGAGTTTTGCGAACGACGATCCTTATGTGCAGAAGCTGCTCAAGGGGATCGTCGGATTTCGGATTGAGATCAGCCGCCTCGAAGGCAAATGGAAGCTCGGCCAGAATCACTCAGCAAAAGTCCGCGCCAGTGCCGCCGAGCAACTAGTGTTGCAAGATAATCCAAATGCACAGGCCATTGGCCGGTTGATGCTGGCGCATCAACGTTTGTAGACACAGATGAAGCACCGAGAATTGACGAGCATTCGAGATTCTCTCCGCCGCCCCGCCTGTCTCTTCATGCGTGTTCATCTGTGTTTATCTGTGGTTCTCTTTATCTGCGTTCTCTGTTTCGGTCTCGGCCAGACGCGAGAAAGTCTCCAGCCAGTCCGCGGTAATCGCGCCGGCGATGGTCTTCGCGGTCCGGCACTCGGCCGCGGTTTGCCCCCAGTAGAAACTGATCCAGCCGGCGACGTCGTTATTCGCTTCGATCAACTTCTTCAGTTCCGCCGCGGAACACTTCAGCGGAAACGTTTCTTCGACAACCACGGGCTTGCCGATCTGAAACCCGGCCAGTGTTTCCCGAGCCTGCTCAAGCTGGCCCCGCTCCGGATACACGTGCACGGCGATGAAGTCGAGCTTGTCCGCAACCTTCCCGGGCACGAAGCCCGACGTCAGGCCGGGCCGATCGAGACTCCAGTTGACCAACCCGACCGTTATCAGATGCCGCTCGTCATGCCGACGAATCGCCGTCACCAAGGTTTCGATCCACTCTCGCGCGACATCGGTTCGCTCGCGGCCGGCCAGATCGAGCGTGATGAACTGCACGAAGTGCTTGCCTGCGAATGCCGGGCCGAGCCAGTCGTCGCGCTTGCCTCCGCCCGATACGACCGGTTCGTTCATCAGGTCGTAGCAGAAGATCGCGGGGCTCTTGGAACACGTCGCCGCGATTGCTTCCCAGAACGCGGCCTGGGCCTGCCAGCGATCCTGCTCCGAGAGCTCGTCGTACCACGGCGGCACGTCTGCCTTGTGATAGCAGGCCAGTCCGGTCAGATTGAGATACACTCCCGTCTGTTCGGCGAGCGCGACCAGCCGCGCCAGTTGTTTTAGCGCGTCGGGGTTCGGCTCCGTCGGCGAGCGCATGAAGCGGCCGAACTGCAAATGAATTCGCACGACATTCGCGCCGAGCGCCTTGATCTCGGCAAAGTCGGCCTCGACCGTGGGCCACTCGTCTGTCCAGTAGTCTTCGAGTAACCGGCCCTGCCCGTCGTGATCGTAGTTGACGCCCCACACGCGATACGGCTTGCCGGAATCAGCGAGAACAAAGCCGCGACCATCAGACGAAACGCGGATCGCGGGCAACTCGGCAGCAAGACCGCTGGAAGCGATCAGGATGGTCAGCACCGCGAGCGCGAGACGCGTTGCTGCGCGCCGCGGCCGGAGCGGAAGTTCGAGACGCGTCGTCGGTGAAGGATTCGCTGGCATGGCGGTTCTCAGCATAGCAGAATGCAGCGTCGCGGCGCACTCGCCGCGACGAACGACCTGCGAAAACAGGGGGCGAGTGAGATCATGACCGCGAGCAACCATGCCGACGCACCTCGTAGTGGGCGGTTCGCGTACCTCGCCGCGCTGTGGTTCGGAAAGGCCGAGGTCGGCCAGGTGGCTTACGTCGTCAGCGGAGTGGGGCTGATGGCCTGCAAGTACGTCGTTGAAACGCTGGTCGTCTGGACCGCGACGGGTTACGTCATGCGCCCTTGGGATTTCGTTAATCCCATGATTTCCGAGCGAGCTCGACTCGTGCAGGGCGCGGGCGACTGGCTGCCGTGGGCCTGGATTCTCTGGACACTTCCGTTGCTGTTCATCGCGGTCTCAATGAGCGTTCGCCGGGCGGTCGATGCGGACCGTTCGCCGTGGTTGGGAATGACGGTGCTTGTCCCACTGCTGAATCTGCCCATGATGCTCGCGCTGTCGCTCCTCCCCAACCGTGCGGATGAAAGCGATGCGGGTGGCGAAGATCGCTCCGCCGACCTGGTTCGCTCTGGAAACATGGTCACCAGCATCGCCATGGGGCTCGTGGCTGGCAGCGTGATGCTGGTGACCAGCGTCTACTTGCTGCAGGACTACGGTGCGGCGCTGTTCCTGGGAACGCCGCTGGTGATGGGCGCGATTGCATCATATCTGGAATGCCGGCGTCACGAGCGCGCCTGGAGCGAAGCGATTGGCATCGGTGTCGCCACGGTCGGTCTGGCTGCGGTCGCGCTTTTACTGTTTGCATTGGAAGGGGTAATCTGCATCGCGATGGCGTTGCCGCTGATCGTTCCGCTGGGAGCCATCGGCGGGCTGTTTGGAAAACTCATGGCCGACATCAGTCGCAAGCCGACGCGCGGTTGGGTCGGCGCGGTTCTCGTCTTGCCGCTGATTGCGGCCGGAGAGGCGAGCCTGTCGAGGAACGAGTTGCGCTCGGTCGTCTCCGCCATCGAGATCGATGCTCCGCCGGAAGTTGTCTGGCAAAACGTGCTGTCGTTTGCGGAGTTGCCGCGACAGCGGGAATGGTTTTTCAGGCTGGGGATTTCCTGCCCCGAACGGGCCCGGATCGAAGGGACGGGTATTGGCGCCGTGCGCTACTGCGAGTTCACGACGGGCGCATTCGTCGAGCCGATCACCGTGTGGGACGAACCTCGCCGGCTGGCGTTCGACGTGACGGAGCAGCCAGAGCCGATGTTCGAACTGAGTCCCTACCGTCACGTTCATCCGCCGCATCTGGACGGCGCGCTGCGGAGCGAACGGGGAGAATTTCGGCTGGTTCCGCTGGCCGGCGGGCGAACCCGGCTGGAAGGACGCACCTGGTACCGCGTGGATATTCACCCACAGTGTTACTGGTGCGCGCTCTCAGATGTGATCATCGGCCGGATTCATGGGAGGGTGTTGCGCCACATCTAGGTCCTCTCGGAGACTGGCGAAGGTCAGGACGCCGCTCAGGCGAATCGCTCCACGGACTGACAATCGATCGTGCGTGCGCTTACAATGGGCCAGTCACATCCATTGAGAGCGGGCCACCATGAAAATCCCCAGTGCACTATCGCCCCGATTGCCGTTCATCGTTGTTGCGCTGACTGCTTGTGCCTGGTTGGCAGGGCATTGCAAGGTGGCCCACGCCGCCGACAAGCCCAACGTGGTGTTCATTCTGGCCGACGATCTCGGCTGGACTGACCTCGGCTGCCAGGGTTCGAAGTACTACGAAACGCCAAACATCGATAAGCTCGCCGCCGGTGGCATCCGCTTCACGAGCGGTTACACTTGCGGGCCAAACTGCCAGCCCACGCGCGCCGCGGTGATGTCAGGCCAGTACGGTCCCCGCACCGGCATCTACACCGTCGGCAACATCGACCGCTTCCATTGGCAGAGCCGCTCGCTGCGGCCGGTGGACAATGCCGAGCACGTGCCGGCGGATCGCGTACTGCTCGGCGCGGCCATCCAGCGTGCGGGCTATGCGACCGGCATGTTCGGCAAGTGGCACCTCGGCAACGACGCCATGAATCATCCTGCGAAGCGCGGCTTCGACGAGGCGCTCGTCTCCGCAGGCCAGCACTTCAACTTCAAGACGAACCCGCCGATCGAACATGAGAAGGACACGTACCTGGCGGACTTCCTCACCGATCATGCGGTCGACTTCATCAAGCGACACAAAGACAAGCCGTTCTTTCTCTATCTGCCACACTTCGGCGTGCATAGCCCGCACCACGCCAAGCAGGAGACGATCGCCCGCTTTCGCGACAAGGCGAAGGCCGGCTCGCGCGAGAAGGGGGGACACTACGATCCGGTCTATGCCGCGATGATCGCCAGCGTCGACGAAAGTGTCGGCCGAGTCGTGGCCACGCTTGAGGAACTCGGCCTCGCGAAGAATACGCTGGTCATATTTTCCAGCGACAACGGCGGCGTCGGCGGTTACGAACGTTGGGGCATCAACGGCGGTTCGATCACGGACAATGCTCCACTGCACGGCGGCAAAGGCATGCTCTACGAAGGGGGCGTCCGCGTGCCGTACATCTTCCGCTGGCCGGGCGTGATTCCTGCTGGTGAAACCTGCGACGAGCCGATCAACAGTGTTGATCTCTATCCGACCTTGCTCGAAGTCACCGGCGCGTCCAGCCCGCCGCAACAACTCGACGGCCAGAGCTATCTCTCCGTGCTGAAGAGCGGCGGCAAGGAGTCACTCGATCGCGAGGCGATCTACTGGCACTTTCCGGGCTATCTCGGCGCTGGTGGCGACACCTGGCGGACCACCCCGGCAGGCGCCATTCGCGCAGGCGACTGGAAACTGCATGAGTTCTTTGAAGATGGACGCGTCGAACTTTACAACCTGCGCGACGACATCGGTGAAACGAAAAACCTGGTCGCCGAGAATCCCGAGAAGGCCGCTGAACTGAAGGCGAAACTTGTCGCGTGGAGAAATGACATTGGTGCTCCGATGCCGACCAAGAACACGCCGGCGGACTCCGCCGCTGAGCAACCGGGCCGTAAAAAAACCCAGAACAAGGGGCGCGGCATGGGTCAAGGCAAACGCCGCAAAGCTGCCGAGGAAACAAAAACTTCCGCAGTCGATTCGAGCGGCGCGTTCCACGCGGTCGCTTGCGAAGGAACCTACCCCGGCCACTTGCAGGGCGTCTGCACTAATGATCGCGGTGCCATCTATTGGTCGTTCACGACCGTGTTGGTGAAGACTGGCGCCGACGGCAAGGTGCAGAAACAGATCGACGTGGCGTCACATCACGGCGATCTGTGCTTTCACGAGGGCAAACTGTACGTCGCGGTTAACCTTGGGCAGTTCAACCTGCCTGCCGGCAAAGCCGATTCGTGGATCTATGTCTACGACGCTGAGACGCTCGCCGAACTCTCGCGGCATGAAGTCCAGCAAGTCGTCCACGGGGCCGGCGGAATTGCGCATCACGCCGGGCGGTTCTGGGTCGTGGGCGGACTGCCGATCGGTAGCAAGGAGAACTACGTCTACGAATTCGACGAGCAGCTTGCATTCCAGCAGCGGCACGTCCTCGATAGCGGCTATACGCTGATGGGCATTCAGACCGCGACCTTCGCCGATGGCCACTTCTGGTTCGGCTGCTACGGTTCGCCGCGGATGCTGCTCAAGACCGACGAAAATCTGAAGCTGGTTGGCAAGTGGCAGTTCGACGCTTCGCTCGGGATCGCCCCCATCGGTGACGGCAAGTTTCTCGTCGCCGGCGGCATCCGCCATCCGGACAAGCGTTACGGCGGCGCGGTCAGCGTGGCCGTGCCGGACGAGAATCTCGGCTTGAAAATCGTTGAAACGCTGCCGGCTCAGTAGACGCCCCCTGCGAGCGAGTGTGGGCTCCACTGTCAGCGCTCAACAAGCACTCTCCCCCGCGCACGTGCGGACGTGCTAAGTTTAGGTAGCCAAGGGTCTACCCCGTCTGGCACGTTTCAAGCGGCGAAGGGGGATGTCTTGCAACTCGAACTCCAACTGACCAATGACGAGCGAGTGCTTCCGAGTGTGCGCGCATTCGCCCATGAAACGCTCCGGCAAGTGCCGCTCTCGCCAGGGGACGCCGCGGGATTGGAGAAACTTGTCGTGGGTGCCGTCGAAGACGCCGTGGCACACGCTTATCGACCGGGCGAAGAGGGCGCGATCAAGCTCTCGATCAACGACACGCACGGCCGGCTGGAGCTCCTGGTGCGAGATTTCGGCCTGCCGCAGGACGTGGCGGATCTCGAGCGACGCTTGCACGCTGAAGACGACTCGGCCGATCGGCTGTTCGGTTGCCCGGCGAGCGCGATCAACGAAGTCCACTGGCTGGCGTTCGGGCCCGAGGGGAAGGCCCTGCAGGTGCGCAAGTGGTTGCACGATAAGTCCATCACCGAGCACACCGAGGCGGCCAACCTGGCGCCGTTTGTCGAGAGCGCTCCGCTCGCGCCGCAGCAGCAGTACACGGTACGCCGGATGCAGCCCAGCGAGGCGGTGCAGGTCTCGCAGCTCATGTATCGCACCTACGGTGGTACCTACTTTAACCCGGACGTCTACTACCCCGAGCGTGTGGCGGCTCACAACGCCAATGGCTCGGTGATCTCGTTCGTCGCGGTGGCGGAGGACGGCTATGTCGCGGGTCACATCGCGCTAGAGCTTAACCAGCCGGGCCGCGTGGCCGAGTCGGGACAAGCGGCGGTCGATCCCGCGCATCGCGGCCGGGGACTTCTGGAGCGGATGAAGGAACTCGCGCTCGAAGTGGCCACGCAGCGCAACCTGATCGGCTGGTATGCGGATGCGGTGGCCGTGCACGAACTTACGCAGAAGTCGAACGTCAACCACGGCGGCAAGCTGACGGGCGTGGAACTGGGCATCTCACCCAAAACCGAGAAGTTTCGCGGGTTTGGCGAGCAAACGCAGCGTGTGACCTGCCTGTTGTATTTCCATTGGCTCAAACCGCCTACCGAGCGCACGGTGTGTCTGCCACCACGGCATCGCGATCTGGTCGAGTTGATTTATCGGCGACTCGAATGTCCGGTGAAGTTTACGGACGGTGTGCCTCCCACGGGGCACGGCACGCTCGCAGTGAAGGCAGATCCTGGGGCCGGCACAGCATTCATCCGGGCCGACGCGCTGGGGGCGGACACGGTGCACGCCGTCCGACATGCCAAGCGCGAACTCGTCGAGCGTTCGCATGCACAGGTCGTGTTTGTCGAATTGCCACTGGATGACCCCGGCACTGCCGAGGTCGTCGCAGGGCTAGCCGCCTTCGGCTTTGGCTTCGCCGGCATTGCTCCGCACTTTTCGCAGCGTGGCGATCTGGTGCGGCTCGTGTATCTGGTCGAGCCGCTCGCACGCGAGCCGATCAAGACCTACGACGCCGACGCCGCGCAGCTGGTGGACTATGTTCTCGCCGAGCAGGACCGCGTGCGCGCGGGGTTGTAGCCGCAAACAACCGGAGACTTGGCATGTGTCCGTTTCGCAGACGCCCCGCAGTGCGGTTGCCTGACTGGTCGTATGAGCCTGTGATTGGACCGCGCAGCGTACGTTTCGCGGCTGGCCATTGGTATGTGACCGATGGGGGTATTTCCGGTGAAACCGCCGTTCTGATCGGCGAGTGTGGCGAGCATGAGGGCGAGGTGAGCGTCGAACTGGATTCAGCGGGCCTCGACATCACCACGCTTCGCTATCGTAGTGAAAGCGCGCCGGCCTTCCACGAAATCGTGATTGACTCCGGAGCCATCGTGATTGCCTGCGAGGATCGGTTCAAATCGGCGAGTCTGACCTCGCGTGCCGCCTGTGCCGCGCTGCTCGATAAGGCAGCGCCGCCAACCGCCGATTGTTTTGCGGTTAGCATTGTGGCGCAGGGGCTGAGCGTCGGGATCGTTATCTGGCCGGAGTTCGGCGATGGCGTTTACCTGCTAAACCACCAGCGAAACAACGGCGAGCACCTGCTGAGAATCCACGCCGAGCATGAGGACTCGTGAAGGTGTCGGCGCACCGCCGAAAAGACCCTTGCGTCGCGGCTTCCGGGCGACTACTTATAGGGTTGCTTCCTGCCTAGTATCCCGCCGGCGCGTTCGATTTCGGAGTTTTCCCCATGCTCGCATTCCTGGCCGCGCTCGCGCTTGCCGCAGCGCCTGCCGATGATACGTTCCTCGCCTGGGTCGTCGAACCGGTCGCTGTTGCCGTTCTACCGGCATCGACCGCCGCGGAACTCGACGACGACGAGCTCGCCGCGCTCGCCGACGGCCAGCCCACGCTCCCCTTTGCCGAAGCAACGACCGGCTTGCGCACGCCGGATGGCGACACCTGGGTCGGCTCGCCTTACGGCCTGCAATTGCTCGCCCGCGATGCCACCCGCTGGAAAGTGTTTCACTCGCAGCGCTGGCTGCCGAGCGACGACGTGCGGCAGCTCTCGCTGGCTGGCAATGGTTCGTTGTATGTGCGCATCAGCGGCGGGGTTGTAAAACTGCGGCGAGAGCAGACCTCGCTCGAAGCCAAGATGAATGCCATCGACGCAACGCTGCAAAAGCATCACGTGCGCGGTGGCTTTGTCTCGGAAGTCAGTCTGCCGACCCCCGGCGACCTGTCGAGCGCGCGGATGCAGGAATCGAATGACAACGACGGACTGTGGACCTGCATGTATCTGGCCGGCGAGGCGTTTCGCTATGCCGCGACCGGCGATCCCCAGGCGAAGCAGAATGCACGCCGCTCGCTGGATGCGATTATGTTTCTCGAACGCGTTTCGACGATACCCGGCTTTGTCGCCCGTAGCGTGATTCCCCGCGAAAGCGATCCCAAGCGGCACGGTGGCGAGTGGCATCCGTCGGCCGACGGCAAGTGGTGGTGGAAGGCGGACACCTCAAGCGACGAGGTTGTGGGGCATTACTTCGCCTATCACGTGTACTACAACGTTTGCGCCGACGAGGCCGAACGCGCTGAGATTCGCCCCTACGTCGAGCGGGTCACCGATCACATTCTCGATCATGGACTGCATTACGTTGGCCCGCCGGGCAAGCCCACGACCTGGGGAGTCTGGTCGCCCGAAGGTTTGAACCACGACCTGCGGCGGATTGGCGACCGCGGGCTGAATTCGCTGGAGATCATTTCGCACCTAAAGGTGGCCGAGCAGATCGTGGGCAAGCCGCGCTACACGGCCAAGCTTAAGGAGCTCATTGCCGAGCATGGCTATGCGACCAACACGGTACTGCAGAAGCAGGTCTGGCCGCCGCATCTGGTGAACCACAGCGACGACGAACTGGCGTTCCTGTCGTACTATCCGCTCGTCGTGCTGGAACGCGACGTCCACCTGCGAAAGGTCTATCTGGCGAGCATCCGTCGCTCATGGCTGATCGAGCGCCCCGAGCACAGTCCGCTGTTCAATTACATTTATGCAGCAGCCTTGCAGGCCAACACCTGGACCGATCCGACGAAGCGACCACCGCAGGCATTTGTCGCACCCGACGAGTACGATGCGGCCGAATCGCTCGAGTGGTTCCGCGATGTGCCAGCGGATACAGTTGTGTGGACCGTAAAAAACTCGCACCGCCGCGACATCGAGCTCGTAGGGAACAACCGCGAACGTCGCCCGCGGGCTGAAACGGTGCTGCCAGCAAGCGAGCGGCGCGTGATGCGTTGGAACGGCGATCCGTACACTTTGGATGGCGGTTCAGGGGGGCGCGAACGAGATGATGGGCACGCGATTTTGCTGCCCTACTGGATGGGTCGATTTCACCGCTTCCTTGACTGACATGAGTGGGACAGGTTCGCCCACTGGCGTGCTGGCGTGCCCACCCCCATTGGCTTTTCGAGGTGCGAGATTTTCGCGTCCGCACAAGTTTAGGGTTCGGCCATCGCTCTGGCCGATAGTCTAGTGTGGAGATGGGCGATTGCCGTCCATTGCTCTCAAGGCCCGCTCGCGTTGCTGCCCCGCGCCGAGCGGGTTTTTTCTTGCGCCGCTGTCAAAGATCCCCTATTCGCCCAGCTTAACTTACTTCGACTTGTCTTAATTAAGGCGGATTAATAATATAGGGGCATGAATCATCTTGCCCCCGTCCGCGGCCGTCCTGCGGCTGCTTCTGAGAATCACCCTGCCGTGCAGGCCCAGGCCCGGGCCATGGACACGATTTTCAAGGCCGTTGGCCGGCGGATCCTGGTCCACGACGACGCGGCGCTGGATATTCCGCTGCGCCAGTTCCGCGTCTGTGCCGCGCTGTTTGAAGGCCCGCGTTCGATGAAGGAACTTAGCGTCGAACTTGGGGTTTCACAAAGTGCGATCACCCAGATCGCCGACCGCCTGGAAGCCGCCGGCCTAGTGACGCGCGGAGCCGTGGGCGAAGACCGTCGCGTGAGGAACCTGGAACTCACCCCCCTTGCACGAAAGCTGCTTCGCGAACGCGAGGAGCAGCGAATCAACCGGGTTCAGGAAATCCTGGAGCAGCTTTCCGCATCCGATCGGGAATTGCTGCTCGAGTCCCTGGGGCGATTTGGGGCCGCGGCCCAAGAGTTGGACGGCGCGAACGATTAACGAGTTAGCCACGTAAACTGCTTACCATTATGCGTACCACGATCATCATTCTGCTGCTCGCTGCCATTGGCGGCGGGGCTTTTTATTACACCCAGTACCTGCGCGCCGAGACGGCGCCCAACCTCCGCACCGCCGAGGTCGAGCGCGGCGAGTTGCTGGTCACGATCAGCGCCACCGGCACGCTCGAGCCTGAAGAAGTGGTCGACGTCGGCGCCCAGGTGATGGGGCGAATTCACAAGTTGGGGCTCGATCCTCGCGGTGAAACCGATCCCAAGTACCAGGGAAAGCACATTGACTACAACAGTGCCGTAAAAGAGGGAGATCTGCTGGCGCAGATCGATCCCGCGCTGTTTCAGGCCACGTACGATCAGGCACTTGCCTCCCAAGCGCGTGCCGATGCTGATCTGATGCAGGCGCGGGCCAAGCTCACGCAAACGAAAGCGGAGTGGGAGCGAGCGCAACGGCTCCGCGACGTGAAGTTGCAAAGCGGTTCGTCACTGGCAAGGCTGGGTGGGCAGATGCCGGCCCCCGCCACGATCATCGGTATCTCCGATGCTGACTACATCATGGCCAAGGCAAACTACGAAATTGCCGAGGCCAATGTGAACGTCACCAAAGCCGCGGTCGACCAGGCGAAAGCGACGGTCTTCTCGGCCAAAACCAACCTCGATTACACCACGATCAAGTCACCTGTCGACGGCACGATCATCGACCGCCGCGTGAACATCGGCCAGACGGTGGTCGCCAGCCTCAACGCCCCGAGCTTGTTCCTCATCGCCCAGGATCTGCGGCGGATGGAAATCTGGACCGCCGTGAATGAAGCCGACATCGGACAGCTCAGGATCGGCCAGCCAGTACACTTTACGGTCGACGCGTTTCCCGGCGAGAAGTTTCGCGGCGAGATTGCCGAGATTCGCCTGAACGCCGAAATGACGAACAACGTCGTGGTGTACCGCGTGATTGTTTCGACGGCCAACGACGATCTGAAACTGCTGCCCTACCTGTCGGCCCGCGTGGAGTTCGAGATCAATCGCCGGCCGGACGTGTTGTTGATTCCGAACGCGGCGATGCGCTATACGCCGCGTCCCGAACTAATGACCACGGCTCCCGCTCCCAAGGCCGAGAATTCGGAAGTCGCCGACGTGGCCAAACCCGAGACGGAAGTCCTCACCGCGGATTCCACGGATTCGAACGAAGCGGCATCGAAGGAAACTGCATCGAAAGACCCGGATGGCGGCACGTCCGAACGCCGCGTCTGGGTTCGCCAGGGTAACAAAGTCTATCCGGTCGACGTGTTGGTTGGACTGACAGACGGTGTGCAGTCGGAGGTCATTGGCGGCGAACTGCGGCCCGGCATGGAGGTGGTGCTGGGCGAAGAGATCGCCGAGGTCGTGACTGAAACCACCAATCCGCTTGCTCCGCCTCGCTTCCGAGGTAAGGGCAAAAAGTAGACCAAAAAACAGCTCGAGCCGCATCCGCATGGAATTGATCCGCTGCGAAAACATTACGAAGACTTACCACGTTGGCGAGATCGACGTGCCGGTCTTGCGCGGCGTGTCCTTTTCGATTCGCCGTGGCGAGCTTGTGGCCCTGATGGGCGCCTCCGGATCCGGCAAGACCACGCTGATGAACATCCTCGGCTGTCTCGATCGACCGACCTCGGGCCAGTACTGGCTCGACGGTCAGGAGATTAGCCGGCTCGGTTCCGACCAGCGGGCTCTGGTCCGCACGGCAAAGCTGGGGTTTGTCTTCCAGAGCTTTAACCTGCTCGCTCGCACTACGGCCGTGAGCAATGTGCTCATGCCGCTGGACTATTCCACCAAGCGCCGCACCCCCGGCCAGGCGGTCAATCGATCCCTGGAATTGCTCGAGCGCGTCGGTCTGGGAGAACGTCTCGATCACGTGCCCGCACAGATGTCGGGCGGTCAGCAGCAGCGGGTCGCCATCGCTCGCTCGCTGGTGAATGAGCCGGCGTTGCTGCTGGGGGACGAGCCCACGGGCAACCTCGATTCGAAGACCAGCGTTGAGATCCTGCGAATGTTTCAGGAACTCAATGCCCAGGGCCTGACCGTCATTATCGTGACACACGATGCCAAGGTGGCCGACTATGCCCACCGCGTGATCCATGTCAAAGACGGTCTCATCGAAGAGGACGAGACGCGACCGGCCGGCAAGCACGTTTTCATGCCCGCGCCGCATGTACCAGTCACTGGCGGGGGCCACGGGAACGGCAGTAAGCGTGGGCATGGAAACGGCAGCGATTACGGCCATGGGAACGGCAGCGATCACGGCCATGGGAACGGCAGCGATCACGGCCATGGGAATGGCAGCGATCACGGCCATGGGAATGGCAGCGATCACGGCCACGCCAGTGGCAGCGAGAACGGACATGGCAACGGCCAAGGCAATGGTCATGAGTCGGGGCAGGGGCACGGCAACGGACACGGTCGTGGTAATGGTAACGGCGGCAGCCTGAAGCACACGCCGGCCATGGCCGCGGCGGGAGAACCTGCTGCCCACGGCGGCGCGGCGGTTGCCGCACCGACCAAGTCGCGTTCCAAACGCGTGCTGGCCGCCAACTCATCCGACCCCCAAGCGTCCGACATTGAGGTGGCCGAAGCAGCCGTTTCCTCCAGTGAGGGCCAACCGCATCATCAGCATGCGCGCCGGCTCCTGGCCGCGGGTTGGGCCACGGCGCTCGTCCCCGCTTCCATTCGCACTGCGTTCGGGGCGCTCCGTCGCAACAAGATGCGTTCGGCTTTGACCACGCTGGGTATCATCATTGGCGTTGCAGCCGTGATCGCGATTTTCGAGATCAGCTCCGGTTCCCGCGAACAACTCGTCAAGACGATGTCCAGCATGGGCGCGAACATGCTCATCGTGCAATCCGGCGCCGCTGCCAGCGGCGGCGTGAGCTGGGGCACCGGTAGCGAGAAAACTCTCACCCCCGAGGACGCCGAGCAGATCGCCTCCCAATGTCCGTCAGTGGTCGCCGTGGCAACCATCGTTTCAGGAAGCGGCCAGGTCGTGTACCAGAATCGCAACTGGATTCCGACCAACATGACGGGGACGGTTCCCGACTACTTAATCGTGCGCGACTGGCAGCAGATGCACGAAGGCGAAATGTTCACCGAGCGCGACGTGCTGGCCAGCAACAAGGTATGCGTGGTTGGCCTCACGCTGGCCAAAGAACTGTTTCAGGGCGAATCGCCGATAGGCAAGGACGTCCGCGTGAATAATGTCTCGCTGCGCGTCGTCGGCGTGCTCGGCCGCAAGGGCGGCAGCATGATGGGAATGGACCAGGACGATATCCTGGTCACTCCCTGGACGACCATGAAATATCGCATCACGGGCGGTCGGGCCTCGGCCGCACTAGCCTCATCCACCTCAACCACGCCCGGCTACGACAAGGTCAACTCGCTGAACCAGCTTTATCCGGGCTCGACCAAACTGTATCCCGAGCAGTCGGTGTCGCAGAAGGCAAATACGCCGATGCCAGTTCGCTTCACCAATGTCGATACGATTCTGGCTAAGGCGGCTTCGGCGGAGCGGGCGAAGGATGCGATTGCCGAGATCACGAACCTGCTGCACGAACGACATCGTATTCAGGAGGGCGAGGACGACGACTTCGCCATTCGAGACATGGCCGAGATTATCAACGCCATGTCCTCAATGACCAAGATGATGGGTGGCCTGCTCATGATCGTGGCCATGATTTCGCTCGCGGTGGGCGGCGTGGGAATCATGAACATCATGCTCGTCTCGGTCACCGAACGGACGCGGGAAATCGGGCTGCGGATGGCCGTCGGCGCCCGGTCCAAGCACATACTGCGTCAATTCCTGATCGAGTCCATCGTGCTCTGCTTGTTCGGCGGAGCGCTGGGAATTCTCTTGGGTCGCAGCGCCACCTTCTTGGTGTGGTACTTCCTCCGCTGGCCCGTTGCGGCTTCGATCCCCGCGATCGTGGCGGCCTTCGTGGTCTCGGCCGGCGTGGGCATTGCGTTCGGGTTCTACCCGGCCTGGAAGGCGTCTCGGCTCGACCCGATCGACGCCCTGCGGTACGAGTAATTCACCCTACTGCTAGCAGGCTCAGTTCGCCGGAAACGACGCACTCAGTGCGCTCCTGCGCGTTAAGCTGTAACGCGCTTGCCGGTTTTGCCACACGAGGCGCTTAAAACGCACCTCGAGGGTCGGATCGCGACGATAATACCAGCGGCGCACGGTGTCATCGCCCAGCGGCGGCCCGTGGCGCCTCACATCTCGCTTCACGTCCGAATCCATTTAGTTCCCTCCCCTTCGTCGCGAATCGACGTCTGGCCATGGCCCGTCCTGGGCCCAGCGGCTTTGCGTCCGCGGGATCAACGGAATGCTCCTCTTGCGACTACGACTCGCCGCTCTGGCGCTGGCTGTATTATGCGCGTTCGCTTCGTGCGGCTGCACGAGCATGCGCGACTACGTGTCCAACGGCTTCAAGGTCGGTCCGCAGTACGAAACTCCCACCGCGCCGGTTGCACCGCGGTGGATTGACGAGAACGATATCCGCCTGCGGACCGAAGAGGGGGACCTCTCGGCCTGGTGGGCCGCGTTCGACGACCCGATGCTGAACAACATCATGGTCGATGCCTATCAACAGAACCTCACCCTGCGCGAAGCGGGCTTCCGCATTCTGTCGGCCCGCGCGCAGTACGGCATCGCCGTCGGCAGTCTCTTTCCGCAACAACAGGGCGCGAGTGGCGGCTACGTGCGCCGGGCCGTGCAGAACATCTACTCCGAATCCTGGGACCTGGGCTTCAACCTGGCCTGGGAGCTCGACTTTTGGGGTCGCTACCGCCGGGCAATTCTTGCCTCCGAGGCGGCTCTCGACGCTTCGGTCTTCAACTATGACGACGTCCTCGTCACGCTGCTTGGTGATGTGGCCAGTACCTACATTCAAATTCGCACGATCCAGCGACGGATTGAATTGCTGGAGAACGTCATCGCGGTGCAGGAAGACGTTTACGACTTCATCGACCTGCGCCTTCGCGAAGGCTTTGCCAATGTGACGGAACTCGACCGCGCTCAGGCAGAGAGCGACTTGAAGCAAAGCCAGGCCCAGATCGCGCAGTTCAGGATCGACCTCCGCACCAGCGAGAATGCACTGTGCGCGCTGCTGGGGCGGCCGTCGGTCGATCTCGAGCCCTGGTTGAACTCGGGACCGAGCCGCGGCATTCCGATTCCGCCCGACTACGTGATCGTGGGCATCCCCGCCGATCTTTTGCGACGCCGTCCCGACGTGCGCCGCGCCGAGCGTGACGCCGCGTTCCAAGCCGAACAGATCGGCATCGCCACGACCGACCTTTATCCGGCCTTTACGATCACCGGATCGCTGGGCTGGCAGAACGGACAGCTCGACCAGCTCATCATGCCCGGCTCGTTTACCGGTGCGGTTGGCCCGCAGTTTCAGTGGAATCTGCTCAACTACGGCCGCCTGCTGAACAACATCCGCCTGCAGGACGCTCGCTTTAATGAACTTGTCGCCTTCTATCAGAACACGGTGGTTAACGCGAGCGCCGAGGCCGAGAACGGCATCGTCACGTTCCTCAGGGCTCAGGATCGAGCCCGCCTGCTCGGCGAATCGGTGAACGCGTCCTATCGCGCTCTGGCGGTCACGGTCGCTCAGTATGAAGAAGGCGCAGGGCAGGGCCTCGGCGACTTCAACCGATACGCCGTGATTCTGCAGTCGCTCATCACGCAGCAGGATCAGTGGGCCCAGTCACAGGGCCAGATCGGCCAAGGCATGATCCAGACGTACCGTGCGCTGGGCGGCGGCTGGGAAATTCGCCTCGGCGAGAATGTGAACGTGTTCCGCAATCTACCGCCGGTGGTGAACATCCCCGCCTTCCAGCAGGAAGAAGTTCCGCCGCCGGCTGCCGTGGCCGAACCGGTGCCCGAGATCGTCGACCCGGCCGAGGCGGGCGTCATTCCCGCCGATCAGCTTCCGGCCGGAGCCGAAGGCGGCGGCGCTCTCGAACCGGCGCCAGTCCCTCCCGCGCCGGCCGGCGCGCTGCCGCTGCCCGAAGCAGGCGCCGCTCCTTCTGAGGAATTGCCGCCGGCAGCCACCGTTCCCGGGCAGCAGAGCGCGGTCGTGCAGACGAGTTCGACTCGTCGACGCACCCGCTAGCGCACCTGGCCTGGGTTCAGCCTCCCCGCTCACTTGAGCCAACCTGCTGGGGTGGTTAAGGTGAGCTTTCCACGGGCAGTGTCCGATCTGCGGCGCTCTCCGAATCCTTTCACAGCAAGGTAGGGACGCATGCACGCGACAGGCAATCTTGGGAGATTTCATCAGGCGACGCGATCCGTTCTGGCCGGCCTGTTGATGAGCAGCGCTGGCGCCGTCGCGGCCCTGGAAGCGGACCCGATTCCAAATTCTGTCGTCAAGGTGCACGTCACGCAGCGCGGCCCCTCGCCGTTACGCCCCTGGTCGAAGAACGAAGCGCGGGAATCGTCGGGAAGCGGCTTCATCATCGAGGGCAAGCGAATCATCACGAACGCGCACGTGGTGCAGTATGCCAGCCAGATCTACGTGCAGGTCAGCGGGTCGTCCGAACGGCTGCCGGCCAAGGCACTGTTCGTGGCGCCGCCCATCGATCTGGCCGTGCTGACGGTGGACAACGAGGCGTTCTTCGCCGATCATCCGGCGCTTGAAGTCGAACCTGCCATCGCACGCGAGAAGACCGCCGTCAACGTCTATGGCTTTCCGATGGGAGGCGATCAGCTTTCCATCACCGAGGGCATCGTTTCGCGAGTCGATTTCTCGCCTTACTTCTATGACGAAATGGGAGTTCGCATCCAGATAGACGCCGCGATCAATCCAGGCAACAGCGGTGGCCCTGCCATTGCCGGCGGGAAGGTGGTCGGCATCGCCTTCTCGGGAATGAACCGTTCGACGGGAGCGGACAACATCGGCTACCTGATTGCCACCGAAGAACTGCTGACGGTGCTCCGCGATTTCGAAGACGGTAAGTACGACGGCAAACCCAAGCTCTGGCATGAAGTCCAGACGACCGAGAACGACACGCTCCGCTCGTGGCTCAAGCTGTCTGCCGATGTGGGTGGAGCCATGATCACCCGCTGCGGCGACGATACCGGCGTGCTGCAAGTCGGCGACGTCATCACGCACGTCGGCCCGCATTCAGTTGAGCGCGATGGCTATGTGCGCCTCAGCGGCGAACTGCCGTTCGTGTATCAGTACTACGTGGAAAAACTCGCTAAGGATGGCACCGTGTCGCTCAAGATCGTGCGCGACGGCGCCGCGCAGGAAGTGGCCGCGCCGGTGGCTGCTCGCCGCCAGCGATTGATTCCTTATTTGGAAAACACGTATCCTGAGTACTTCATCATTGGGCCGCTGGTGTTCTCGGCGCCTTCTCAGGAGCTTGTCTTCGCACGCGAGTCGGCGCAATGGATCGGCTCCCTGCTGATTATGGGAAGCCCGCTGATTTCACGCATGTCTGATGGCCCCGCCTTCGAAGGCGAACAACTCGTGTATGTGCCGAGCCCCTTCCTGCCGCATGCCGTCACCAAGAGCTATTCAGCCCCGACGTTGCGCGTGCTCAAGGCCGTGAACCACGAGCCGGTGCGCAATCTGAAACATCTCGTCGCGCTGATTCGCGACAGCCAGGACGAGTATCTCGAATTCGAGTTCATCGGACGCTCGACGGAGCGGCTCGTGTTTCGCCGTGCGGAACTGCTCGGCGTCACCGAAGAGATCCTCAGCGACGCGGGCATTCGCAACCAGTATTCCGACTCGCTGCGAGCGGTCTGGGAACAAAAGGCAGCGGCCAACTGAGCTCGACGGCCGGATCGTCGTGGCAAGGTTGAGTGGCGTGCCGACGTGCAGTACAATCGGACTCACTCGACTGGCGTCCCTCCTTCCGCTTCCTGCCTCGCGGCCCCGCCATGCGTCGAAACCTGCCCTTGCTGTTGTCTTGTGCGTGTCTGCTATTGCCGGCGGGGCGAGTGTGCGCCGCGACGCCAGATGCTTCACACTCGCTCTCATTCGAAGCTGACGTTCGCCCGATCCTGAAGGCCCACTGTTGGCACTGTCACGGTGAAGAGGACGAGCTGGCTGGTGGACTCGATACTCGGTTAGCGCGATTGCTGAAGAGCGGCGGCGATTCGGGCGCGGCCATCGTGCCCGGCGACAGCGGCGCGAGCCTGCTCCACCAGCGGATCGCCGCCGGCGAAATGCCGCCCGAGGGCAAGCAGCTTCCGCCCGAGGCCCTCTCCACGATTGCCCGTTGGATCGATGCCGGCGCGCGAACGGCCCGAGCAGAACCCGAGTCTTTGCCCAGGGGGGACGTGTTCAGCGAAGAGGAGCGTTCGCACTGGTCGTTCCAGCCAATTCAGCGGGCGCCGCTGCCTGTCGTGCAGCAAGCCGACCTCGTGCGGCAGCCTGTCGACGCCTTCCTGCTCGCGCGGCTCGAAGCGGAGAAGCTCTCCTTTGCCCCCGAGGCTCAGCGGCTCACGCTGCTCCGCCGCTTGCACTACGACTTGACCGGCCTGCCGCCGACGCCCGAGGAGGTCGCACGATTTCTCGCCGATCCGGCGGAGGACGCCTACCAACAGCTCGTCGACCGACTGCTCGCTTCGCCGGCATTTGGCGAACGCTGGGCGCGGCACTGGCTCGACGTCGCTGGCTATGCCGACAGCGACGGCTACGATCAGACCGATCGCGAGCGACCCTGGGCGTACAAGTACCGCGACTACGTGATCCGCGCGTTCAACAGCGACAAACCCTGGAACACGTTCATCGTCGAGCAACTCGCGGGGGACGAATTGCTCACGCCGCCGTATCGCAATCTATCGGCCGACGAGGCCGATCGCCTGATCGCGACCGGCTTTCTGCGAATGGGGCCCGACGGTACCACTTCGGCCGCTGATCAGAACCAGGCTCGCAATGACGTGGTGGCCGAGACGATCAAGATCGTTTCCACGTCGCTGCTGGGGCTATCTGTCGGTTGCGCCCAGTGTCACGCACATCGCTACGATCCGATCTCGCACGAAGACTACCACCGGATGCGCGCCCTGTTCGAGCCGGCATACGACTGGAAGAAATGGCGCACGCCGAACGATCGCCTGGTTTCGCTTTGGTCCGATGAAGTGCGGGCTCAGGCCGCCGCGGTCGACGCCGAGCTGAAAGACATTAACACGCGTCGCGATGCGGAACTCGATGCGCTCGTGAAACAGACCTTCGACACCGAACTCGCCAAGTTGCCGCCGGAGCTTCAGCCGCGGGCCAAAGCTGCTCGCGAGAAGCCGGAGAAAGACCGCACGCCCGAGGAGCAGCAGCTTGTCAAGGAGTATCCGTTCCTGAATGTCGATCGCGGCTCGGTGTATCTGTATCTGCCGGATCGGCAGACGGGCTTCAACAAGAAGTGGGATGAGCTGACCGCAACGACCAAAGCCAAACGTCCGGCCGATGACCTGGTGCAGTGCCTGTTCGAAGAGCCGGGCCACACGCCCGCCACCCATCTCTTCGCGCGCGGCGACTTCAATAACCCGAAAGCCGAAATTGCCCCCGGCGAACTCGCGGTGCTGAACTCCGCAGGTTGGAGCCTTGCGCCTGATGATCCCGCGCTGCCGACTTCGGGCCGCCGGCTCGCCTACGCCCGGCATCTGACCAGCGGCGAGCATCCGCTTGTGGCGCGCGTGCTCGTGAATCGCGTCTGGCTGCATGTCTTTGGTCGCGGACTGGTCGCGACGCCGGGAGACTTTGGCGTGCAAGGCGCGCGGCCTTCGCATCCGGAGTTACTCGATTGGCTCGCGGATGAGTTCATGCACTGCGGCTGGCGCGTCAAGCCACTGGTGCGCATGCTCGTTACTTCGCGCGCGTATCGTCAGGCCAGCACGCGGCGTGCGGAGGTCGAGTCGCTCGATCCCGAGAATACGCTGCTCGCACGGATGAGCGTCCGCCGGCTGGAGGCTGAATCGATCCGCGACTGGCTGCTGGCCACCAGCGGCAGGCTGACTTCCACGATGCACGGCAAGCCGGTGCCGGTGATGCCGGACGACGTGGGGCAGGTGGTCGTAGGCATCGACACGCGTGATTCGGCGGGTCGTCCCTCGGGCAAGGTCGTGCCGCTGGGAGAGGATGAGTATCGCCGCAGCATCTATGTACAGGTCCGCCGCTCCCTGCCGCTGGGGATGCTCGAACCGTTCGATCTGCCGGTGATGACGCCCAACTGCGAACAGCGCAGTAGTTCGACGGTCGCACCGCAATCGCTGCTGATGATGAACAGCGAACTGGTAGTGTCCCAGGCCACGGCCCTTGCGGAACGCATCCGACAGGAAGCGGGCGAGGGCGCTGCGGGACAGGTCCGCCGGCTGTGGCTGTTGGCGTACGCTCGACCCGCGACCGACGCGGAGCTGACCGCCGCCCTGGAGTTCCTTTACGAGCAAACCGCGGCGCTGGCCGAACAAGCCGCGGCCGAAAAGGTCGACGACAAGCAGTCTCCACCCGGAAAGACGGCGCTCGCCCAACTGGCCCATGCGCTTCTCAGCTCCAACGAGTTTCTGTACGTGGATTAGCCGACAAGAATCGGACGAAAGCATTTGATCATGTCGCACTACACTCGCCGCCACTTCCTCGAGCAGCAGGCCTTTGGACTGAGTGGACTCGCGCTCACCTGGCTGCTGGGGCAGGAAGCTAGCGCCGCGCCGAACAAGCCGGAACTCGAACCGCGCACGTTCGACGTGAAGCCCAAGCGGCCCGCCCATCCGCCGCAAGCGACGGCCATGATCTCGATGTTCATGCAGGGTGGGCCCAGCCATCACGATATGTTCGATCCCAAGCCGGAGCTCACTAAACGGCACCTGCAGACGTACACCGGCGACATTCAATACGACAATGCCGCCGAGGCGAGCGCCAAACTGTTCGCCAGCCCCTGGAAGTTCGCGCCGCGCGGCCAGTGCGGCATGGAACTGAGTGAGCTCGTGCCTCACCTGGGCGAGATCGCGGATGACATCACGCTGATCCGCTCGATGCACACCGGCGTCAACAACCACGGCCAGTCGATAAACGCCCTGAACACCGGCAACTTTCAAAGTGGCCGACCGGCGCTCGGCACCTGGATCACCTATGCCTTGGGTAGCGAAAGTCAGAATCTGCCGGCCTTCGTCGTGCTCAGCGATCCGACGGGTCTACCGGTGCTGGGCGTCGACAATTGGGCCAGCGCCTGGCTGCCGTCGCTCTATCAAGGCACCGTCGTGCGCCCACATGAGCCGCGGATTTTGAACCTCGACCCGCCGCAGTCGCTGCGCGGCCCGGCCCAGCGCAGGTTTCTCGGCTATCTCGACAAGCTCAACCGCGAACACCTTGAGCGGCATCCGGGCGAACAAGACCTGGCCGCGCGGATCCACAGCTACGAGTTGGCCGCCCGGATGCAAACGGCCGCCAAGGAGGCCCTCGACATCTCGGGCGAGACCGAGGCCACGCACAAGCTCTACGGCATCGATCAAGACGAGACACGCGACTACGGCACGCGCTGCCTGATTGCCCGGCGGCTGGTAGAACGCGGCGTGCGGTTCGTGCAGATCCACACAGGCAACCAGACCTGGGACCATCACGGCGGCATCGAAAAAGGATTGCCGAACGTTTGCCGCAAGACCGACCAGCCTGCGGCCGCGCTGGTCAAGGATCTCAAACAGCGCGGGATGCTCGACACCACGCTCGTGCATTGGGGCGGCGAGATGGGCCGCTTGCCGGTAATCCAGAATGAGAAGAACATCGGCCGCGACCACAACACGCACGGCTTCAGCATGTGGCTCGCCGGGGGCGGCGTGAAGGCCGGCCTGGCTTACGGCGCGACCGACGAGCTGGGACACAAGGCCGTCGAGAACGTTGTCACGCATCACGACTACCACGCCACGCTGTTGCACTTGATGGGCATCGCCCCCGAGCAAGTCACTTTCCCGCGCCCCGGTACACCCGGCAGCCTGCTCGATGGCGCCGACGGGAAGATCGTATGGGACATCCTGCGCCGCGGTCCGTCGGCGTAGAGGCCGAGCAGGCATCCCGTCGTCTATTGCTGAGCTGCTGGCGACTGCGCCGGGGGCTGATCGTCCGGCTGCGGCATGCGAATCAGGCTCATCTGGTGCGTGCTGCCGTCCGCGTTAAGCACCAGGACCGGAGTTACATCCTTGGTCAGGTTCGCGATCCCAGCTTCGTAGACCGGTGTCTTGTCCGTCCCGATGGTCCAGGCGGTTCGCTGCGATTGCTTGTCGACCGAGCCGGAGACAGGCTCCATGTCATCGGTCTTGGTGTTGTGATAGTTACCGCGAATGATGCCTTGGGGATCGACCGCGAGTTGGAAGATGTCGTCCGACTTAGTCTGGCCGTCTTCAACGATCGCAAACACGCCGAGCGGCAACCACTTCGCGTCTGCGGCCGGCTCTGCGGTCTGACCAGCGTCGGCAATCGTCGATGCTTGGTTTGCATATTCCTGCGAGCTGCCGGTACTGTCACCATTGACGTACACCGAGTCACCTTGAACCACGACGTTGCCGCCGTAGTCGTATGCGGCGGGGACAGCGGCCAGGCCAAGCCCACGTGCCAGCCCGGCATAGCCCGGGTGTGTATAGAGCGAGGTCGAGACCACGTGCGTGGGTTGCCAGGCATTCGGGTAGGCGGCAAAGGCGGCCACGTTGTAATTCTGGTAGCCGACAGCCCCGCCGCGGAAGGCCGTGCCTTGAGCGGCCATGTTGTCCACGCTCGCGTAACGGGTTCCGGTTCGCCCTGCGGCATAAGCTCCGGCGTCGTCGAAGTTGCCGGCGCCGGGTCGTCCCACACCACCGACGCCGACACCCGGCTGACCCGCGCCGCCGACGCCTTGACCAGGTCGCCCCACACCACCGACGCCGACGCCCGGTTGACCCGCGCCGCCGACGCCTTGAACAGGTCGCCCCACACCACCGACGCCAACACCCGGCTGACCCGCGCCGGTGCCTTGGCCGGGGCGTCCAGCACCACCGGCACCGGCTCCTGGTCTGCCGGCTCCAGCATCTTCACCTGGGCGTCCGACACCGCCTGCAGCTTGGCCTGGGCGTCCGGCACCGCCTGCACCTTCGCCGGGGCGACCAGAGCTACCGGCTTCGCCGCCTGGCCTGCCGACATTTCCACGGCCTGCGCCGTGAGCTCCTATCGAGCCCTCTCCTCCACCGGCCGATCGTCCAGATGAGAGGCCTCCTCCGAATCCGCCACCGCCTTGGCGTTCTCCGCCGCCACGTTGGCTACCATACTCGCCACTGCGCTCACCGCCACCGCCACGCTGTCCACCCTCGCCACGGGCACCGCCACTACCGCTACGGCCGCCACCGCGCGCGAAGACGACAGACTCGGGCAGCAATAGCGTGAGCACCACGAAGAGAGTGGCAAGGTACCTAGGACGCATGACTTGTGCTCCGAAAACTGTGTGGACGAATAGCGCAGGAAGGTTGAGAACGCGTGCCTACGGTTGAGGCACAACTCGCGACACTTTCACCGGCGCGAGGTCGGGCAAGTCGACATCGTCAAGCGTCCGAGAAACCGATTGCCAAGTGAACACATCGGCGCTGATCCGACGCAAGGTATTGGTTTCGACAAGCGTTTCGCCATTAGCCTTCGTTCCTACGGCGCTGATCACCCAGTGGTCGCCGTCGGATGTCCAATCGGCTTCGCCAACGCCGCCACCTGATTCGAACGTCCAGGAGCGGATGCCTCCTGTCTCCGGATCGACGCCGATCATCTGCGTTCCGCCAACGGTTTGTTTCTCTCCCTGGAATGTGAAGCGGACATGGATGAACTTCTTGTTCGGGTCCCAGGTATAGGTCGTGTGAATTTGGGCGCCGGAGCCGTCCACGGACTTCCACTCGCCGATCAACCAGGCCAGGTCATCGATCGTTGGCTCGCTATCGTCGGTCTCGCGCAGCTGGGCCAGGCGCCAGTCTCCCTGGTCGCGTACCAGCAGAGCGCTGTAGCGTGCCCGCTTGAGCGGCTCGGCGGGGCCGCGGCGAACCGCGACGGTTCCCTCGGCGATCGCGACGTCGCTGGATAGAAAACGCAGCGACTCCCGTTGCATCTCGGCGGTGGGATCGGGTGCAGCCGCGAAGAACGATGCGAAACTCGACTCCAACGCATCGCGTCCCAGAATTACCAACCCACTGCCATTCTGGTACTCGCCTTCGGCGGTCCAATGTGCTGCGAGGGCTTTGGCGTCGGCGGTCTGGAATGCCTTGGCAAATGAAGCCAGCGCCGTGGCGATTGCCGCGCGGTCGTCCTGGTGAGCATCCACGGGGGCAGGATTGGCGACCGCCACCGGCTCGGCTGGAGCCTGCGCTTTCTGCTGACCCCGTGCGGACGCAAGCCAGAAGTCGGACGCAGGCAGCACGCAGACCGCCAACAGCAACATCCAGGGTAACGCGACACCGCGAACTCGATCGCCGGCGATAGCTGACCACATAGTACTTGGACCCTCGAGAAGTGGGGCGAGTTAGTGCAGTTGCAGTCGGATGACCTCCGACCAAGTTCAAGATCTGTCAGTGCGCGCGATGGGCATCCTCAAGGCGAGCGCGCAAGTATGGCACGCGGACTGGCTCGTACAGGAAAGTGGTCTTCTTGCCGGTGCGAAATCGCACGTATTCGGTGAAATCGCGGCCAAAATGAAGATGCTTGCCAAAGTGTATCGTCGGAACCACGATGCATATGGACACGATGCCGCCGAGGGGCGGGCGATCTTGAAATGCGATTTCATCATCGGTAGCCGCGTCGCTACAGGTAATCCTTCACTGCCACTCGCTCGCCGCCGAGCTCGACGATGTCGTCCGGCGAGAGCTTTTTCCGCCGGCGGGTTTCCACCAGGCCGTTGACCTTCACTTCGCCGCCTTGAATCAGCAGCTTGGCCTGCCCGCCGGTGCTCACCAGGCCGCACAGCTTCAGGAACTGGTCTAGGCACAGCGGCGGTGCGTTGTCGATCGGTGAATGTTCGGACGGCGGGTGCGATGGTTCGTCGGTGGCCATGGTTCGCCAGGATACCAAAAAAGATGGCAGCGCTCGCCATCGGTTGGCGAGCGCTGCCGCGAAAACATGCCTGGGCCACGGGATGCGTGACTTCGTTCTAATTTTTTGTCCGGCAATGGCTACTCCGCGCCGCCAGTCTTCGTCTCGCTTGGGTCGAGGTCCGTCCGCTTTTTGATTGTCGAGTAGAAGCCGAACATCATCTCTTCGAACGTCTGCTCACCCCAGTTCACTTCCCTGTTCGGGTCGGGGTTTCCCGGGTTGTCGGCCGAGTTGTCGTAGAACGCCGTGCAGATCATCCGGGCGCCCTTGGGAATCACACGCGGCTCTTTGAGCATGTACCAGAGCTGCCAGTTGAAGTCGTAGCGGGGCACATCCAGCAGCACTTCGGTCGTGCCGTCCGGATTCTGCAACTCGTACTTGAACGACTTGCCGCGGACGTGCATGTGGGGGTTCATGCCCAGCAGCAGCGTGTCCTTGAGGAACAGCTTCCGCGCGATCACCTTGTGGTTCGGATCGTTCGGTGGGATCTCGAGCTGCATCTGTCCACAGGCTCCGCCCATCACCTCGTGGGTCACGGTCTTCGGATCGGCGTAAACGAAGCCGACATAGCTGCGGTCCTTCGTGGCCGTTCCGTTCGGCGTGTAGTGGTTCTGGAACACGAGCACCGAGCCGGCCTTGGCGCGAATGGCCGTGCCCGTGGGGAACCGGCGCGGCGTCATGCCCGGGGCATAAGCCATCTGCGGAGCGCCGAAGGGTTGTCCGCCCGGCTCCTGGATGAACACGATCACGTGATGCACGACCTTGGGATCGCCGGCCTTGACTTCCGCCTGCTGGATCCACTTGTCTTCCTTCCAGCCGGGATCGACTGTGTAATACTGATAGTCGACGACCCCTTCAGCCGGAATCTCGAACTCCTTTTCGCTCTGATAGAAGACGTCGTCGGGCGTCGTGATGCCCCAGCCTTCGGCATATGTCAGCGGCTCGGGAAGCTGCTTCGGATCTCCCTCGGGGCAACCATTTGCCACCCAGGCGTCAACGGTCGCCAGCTCTTCCTCGGTAAGCGAGGGGTTGTTCTTGAACTGGTCGTGCTCCTTGGCGGCGAACCAGGGGGGCATCCGCTGCTCGTGCACGACTTCCTGGATCATTTCGGCCCAGCCGACCACTTCGTCGTACTCGGTCAGCGCGAAAGGCGCAAGCTGCCCTTCGCGGTGGCACTCGACGCAGCGGTCCCGCATGATCCGGGCAATCTGATTGGAATACGTCACGTCGCCCGTCGGTTCGGATCGATGCACGCGGCCGATCAAGCAGCCGAGGGCTTCCGTTTCAGGAACGCTCACTTCCTTGCCGGCCAGGACTTCCTCCACCGCCACAGCCAGGTCTTTTCGCACAGCCTCGGCCTTCTGATAGCCGATGCCGTACTGATCGTCGACCCGGCCCGTGTAGCGAATCACGCGATTGCCGTCGAGGACGAACATCTCGGGGGTGCGCTCGGCGCCAAAGGCGTCCGCAATCTTGTTGCCCGGATCCTTCAGCACGGGGAACGGCACGTTGTGCTTCTTGGCGTGGGTGTTCACCTCAGTGATCGAATCCTGCTGGTTCGAATTGATCGCCAGGAAGCCGACTCCCTGCGTTTCGAGCTGCGCCGCCAGCTGCGAGAGCCGCGGCATATACAGGTTGGCGAGCGGGCACTCGGTGCCGAGGAACGCTACGACGATCGCCTTCTTGTCTTTCAGGTCGTCCAGCGAGCGCTCGGTGCCGTAGGAATCACTCAGCGTAAAGTTTTCGATCTTTCGCCCGATTCGAGATCCCTTTGAATCCTTTGCGGCGTCCGGGGTCGCGGCCGCGGCCAACGACACGCCAACACTGAACGTCAGGCCAGCGATGGCCAGAGGCCCGAACCATCGGGTTGCAAACTGATGCAGGAGCGGGGTCATCGCACAAACCTCCCTAAAGGTTTCTTGACCGAGCGGTTGCCGTCTAGTGGTTTTCGCCGCTCGTGAGTTTACTGGGTGTACCTGTCGAATGCACACGTAAGAGCGTCACGGTTTCTCGGTGGGTGCCGCGGGTTTGTCGCCGGCGGCCAGCTTGCCGGTCAGGTCCTGATCTGCCAGGCAGATCTCGAACCAGCCGTAGCACATCTCCTCCCAGGTCTGCGGACCGTACCGCACTTCCTTGGTGGGATCCGGATTATTCAAGTTGTCGGCCGAGTTATCGAAATGCGCCACGCATTGCATTTTGGTTCCCTTGGGGACGCGCTTCGGCTCGTCGAAGATGTACGTGGTCTGCCAGCCGAAGTCGTACTGCGGAACGTCGAGCACGACTTCCTCGCGCCCGTCGGGGTAAATCAGCTTGTAGTTGAAGTCCTTGCCGCGCACATGCATGTGCGGTGAAACCGACCACAGCAGCGAGTCGTGCTGGAACACGTATTCCGAGTCGACCCGATGATTCGGGGCGCCCGCGGGAATCACGAAGTCGTGCGTGCCCGAGTGCTGGACGGCGATCTCGCGCTTCACGGTCTTGGGATCGGCAAACTTGATGCCGACGTAGCTTTGATCGCTCTGGGCCTTGCCGTTCGGCGTGTAGTGCATCTGGAACATCAGCTTGGAGCCAGCCGGGATGAATCGCGCGGTTCCCTCGGGCAGCACCGGCGGACGAAGACCCGGCGCGAACGACGCGAACCAATCGAGCTGCGTCTTCGGCAAGTCGGCGCTGAAGTACTTCGAAACGCCTCGGGGCGGCATCACATACATCACGATGTGATGCACCACGGCAGGATTGCCCGGCCGAGGTTCCATCGCCGTGACCCACTTGTCTTCAGTCCAGCCTGGATCGACGATGAACATTTTGTAGTCGACGGTGCCTTCGGCCGGCACGTCGAACGGTTTGGGCATCGAAACCACCTGGTCGGGCTCAGGCATCATCCAGCCTTTGGGGAACTCGGGCTGCGGCGGAAGCTGCGACTTGTCGCCTTCCGGCGCACCAGCCGCGACCCAGCGGGCGATCAGGTCCTTATCCTCGTCGCTCAGCCGCGCGTCGTTCGAAAACTTGCCGTGCGCGGGATTCGCATGCCAGGGAGGCATCCGCTGTTCGGCCACCACCTCGGCGATCATCTCGGCCCAACCGGCGGCGTCTTCATAGCTGGTGAGTGAGAACGGCGCGATCTGGCCCTCGCGATGGCAGAACACACAGTTCGCGTTGAAGATCTTCGCGATGTCCTTCGAGTAGGTCACATCGCTGCTCGCGTCCGCTTGTTTCACGCGGCCGATCAGGCACCCGCTCGGCTCGGTGACGGTGACGCTGACTGCGCTGCCCGCCAGCATTTCGTCCAGCGCGATCGACAGATCCTGCCGGCGAGCGTCCGGCAACTGGTAGCTTAAGCTCTTGCCGGCCGGCGTGGTTTGGAGGCCATACTGATCGTCGATCCGACCGACATAGCGAACCTTGCGATCGCCGTCGAGCACGAACACGATCGGCAGTCGCTCCGCGCCAAGGCGATCGGCCAGCACGTTGCCCACGTCCTTCAGAATCGGATACGTAACGCCGTGCTGCCGGGCGAACGCCCGCAGTTCCGTGACGTTGTCGTGCACATTCGAGCTGACGCCCAGAATTGTCACACCCTTGTCGGCATAGCGTTCGGCGATCGCCTCGAGCCTGGGGGCATAAAGTCTGGCCAGCGGACACTCGGTGCCCAGGAAGGCCAGTACCACTGCCTTGCTTCCGGAATAGTCCGCCAGACGGTGCTCCGCGCCATGGATATCTGTGAGCGAGATGTCGTCGACCGTCGTGCCGGGCGCTACCGGAGCCGCATTGGCCAACGCGGCCTCCAGCACCAGCGCGCAAACCGCCGCGCACATGGCCGCTTTGAAAGTAGCTCGCATCGTCGTAACTCCTGGCTTGGCGGTGGGGGGACGATCGTGGCGAAGCAGGTACTTACTCAAAAGAAAAACTGTGAAGCTCAAACGCGTGGAAAAAGTCCGGCTAGTTGCTCGTGCAGTGCCGCCGGGTCGTAATGTCGGGCGATGGCCTCATCCGTCAGTCCCACGGCCCGCAGCGAGAATAGCACGGCCTGATCGGCCAGCTCGCGCGGCGTGCCGCGATAAGCGAACGCCGGCCGCTCGGGCAAATGGCTCAGCCGCAGCGCCATGCCAAGCTGCTGGACGAAACGGAAACGAACCGCCGGCTCGACGTCGAGCGGCGCGATGTCGCCCGCAGCGGCCGCGGCGAGGTAGCTCGCGGTGACATAGTCCATCCAACTGGCGGCGGTGTCGGTCAAAATCGTGCGGGCGTGTGCACCATCGGCCAGCAGACTTTGTAACACGAGCCGCGCGGCGCCTTGTTCTTGGTCCTGTCGCCCCGGAAAGCCAAACAGCGTGAACTCAATCGTGGCGTAGGTCAGCAGCACGAACGACTTCGTCCCGGGTTCAAGCGTAGCGAATCGCGCGATGGTGAAGCTGGAAAACTCGCGAGCGGTCTTCAGCGCCTCGTCATAGAGGGCCTGCTTGCTGGGGAAGTGTTTGTAGAGCAGTGCTTCGGAAACGCCGGCCGCGTCGGCAATGTCGCGAATCGACACCCCGTGCAATCCGCCTTGCGCGATAATCGGAGCGGCCGCGCGCAAGATGTCCGCCTTGCGTTCGTCGGCCGACATGCGGCGCGAAGGTTTGGATCCAGAAGCCATGAAAGCCGCCGAGAAGTTCGGTAAGTTAACGTTTACTTACCGCGGCATTATGCCAGCCTGCCCTCGCGGGGTCAAGCTTTCTGCCCCGCCGACTGGCCAGCCCGATGGATGCCGCTGGAACTCGCAGAACGGCCGGTCTGTTACGGCACGACGATCCCGGTCTGTTACGGCACGACGATCGTGGTGTAACCGTCAGCCTGCTTGTTCATCACCGTCGTCAGGGCCGAGGTCGAGATGGGAATCTCCGCTGCGATGTCCGCATCCGCATAGCCGTGATTCGCCATCGCCTGCCCGCAGACCGAAACTTCCACGCCCGCGGCCTGCAGCGCCCGGATCAGCGGCAAGTTCGGGTTCTTCTCCGGCCCGAACTTCGTCTGGTAGGCTGCGTCGCCCAGCACCGTGCCGGTCGCTTCGCCGTGCAGCACGATCGCAATCGTGATGTCAGACCCCTTGAGGCCCGCCGCCCCATAAAGATTCAACAGCCGCGCCACCCGCTCGAGCGACTTGTTAAGCTCTTCTGGCTTTCCGCCGAGCGTGGCATCGATCACGACTCTCGCGCCGGCCCGGGGCGGCTCGATCGTTCCCGAGCGCGGCGCGACTCCGCCGTAGCCCGCGATGATTGGAAACACGCGCTGCGTCCCCGATGCCTTCGAGTCCGTTGCCGGCTTTATGTCGGCCTTCTCAAACACAACGAAGTAGTTTTCTTTCAAGAGATCGGCGTTCTCGCTGACCTTGCGAAATCCGGCCGCGATGATCTCCGACTCGAACACGTGCTGGCCGGCGCGCACGTGATCGAGCACCCAGTCGGTGCTGCGCCCGGGCTCGCGGCGAAAATCGATCAGCACCACGCGTCCACCCGGCTTCAGGGCCCTGTGCAGCGAGGTCATCGTCTTGTGCGGAAACTCGAAGTGATGGTACGTATCGCAAATGAACGCCAGGTCGACCGACGCCGGGGGCAGGCCCGTCGAGTCGACGCTCGCGAGCACGGTCTCGACGTTTTTCAGCCCCACCTCACGCGCCGACTTCTCGATGTGATCGAGAAAGTTCTGGGCAATGTCGACCGCCAGGACCTTGCCCTCGGGCCCAACCGCTTCGGCAAACAGCCGCGTGAACAACCCCGTGCCCGCGCCGATGTCGGCCACGGCCATGCCGGGTTTGATCTCGCAGGCGGCGACGATCTCTTTGCGGCGCGAGTAAACCTCGCGACTTTCGACCTCAAATCGCTCGGTGAATTCTTTCGCGTCCGGGTTGCGGAAGGCGTCGTTGATGCCTGGCTTGACGCTGGTTTCCTGGGCCATCGTCGTTGCCGCAGCGAAAAAGAAACCTAGTGTGGCGAAAGCCACCCGGAGAAAGGTGCGAAGTGTCATGCGAGGTCGCCTGTCTGGGATTGGGAGCAGGTTGAACGAGGTACCTGATTATCAGCGAGGTCAGGCTCGCCCCTTGAGCATTCCGTGCCAATACAACAGCGGCAGCAAATAGCGCTTCACCAGCCACATGCTCCACCGCTCGCGCGACTGATCGATCGGAAACGTCTCTTGCGGTTGCTTGTCGTAGTCGAACTCGGCCATGACCAGTTTACCGTAGCCGGTCACCAGCGGACACGAAGTATATCCGTCGTAAGTCGCGTCGGGCACCTGGCCCGCGATCGCGGCGCGCAGGTTTTTCACCAGCACGGGCGCTTGCTTACGAATCGCGGCCCCGGTCTTCGAAGTGGGGAGGTTGCTGCAGTCTCCGAGGGCAAACACATTCGCATATCGCCTGTGACGCAGCGTCTGCCGATCGACGTCGATCCAGCCTTGCTCGTCGGCCAGAGGACTTGCGGCCAGGAACGTCGGCGGTCCCATCGGCGGCGTCACGTGCAACAGGTCATACGGCAGGGTGATGCGTTCGCCCGATTCCAGGCTCTTGAACACGGCTTCGTGCTTTTCGGGGAGGATCTCGACCAGTTCGTGCTGAAAGCGGCAGTCGATCGCCTTCCGTGCGATCACTTTCTCGAGCGTTTTGCGGTATCGCTCGACTGCAAAGATGTTCGGCAAGGCCGACATGTAAATCACGTTCGCCTTCTCGCGTACGCCAGCCTTGCGAAAATGCTCGTCCGCTAGGTACATGATTTTCTGCGGCGCTCCGCCGCATTTCACGGCGCCCGAGGGGTTGGTGAAGATCGCGTTGCCCCCTTTGAATTCGCGAATCGCCTGCCAGGTGAAGTCGACCGTGCCGAACGAATAGTTGCTGCACACGCCGCCCTTGCCGAGCGACTCGCGCAGCCCGGGGATCTTGTCCCAGAAGATCTGCAAGCCGGCCGCGACGATCAGCCAGTCGTAGGTGATCGTCTTTCCGTCACGGGTGCGAATCGTGTTTTCGGCGGGCAGAAACACGGCCGCCGCATCGCGGATCCACTGCACGCCGCGCGGCATCACCGCTGCCTCGCTCCGCTCGGTTATCTGCTTGGGCGCGACACCGGCTCCGACCAGCGTCCACAGTGGCTGGTAGTAGTGCTTGTCCGACGGCTCGAGCACCGCGATGTCGAGTCGCTTGCCCCAAAGCCTCGCCAGCCGAGCCGCAACGGTAATGCCGGCCGTTCCTCCACCAACGATCACAACCTGGTGATGAATCGCTTCCATGATGCTGATCTTGCCTGTCGAGAAGTTGAATGCTCAGAAGTAAACGTTTCGCAGGATCACGTACACGGCCACCGCAACGATCGCCACCGCGAACACGCGGGCCAGCATCGGCCCGGACAGCCGTTTCCCCAGTTGCTGGCCGGCGAAGAGGCCCGCCACGCCGCCGACGATGAACAGCAGCGTCATCGTCGGATCGATCTCCCGCCCAGCCGTGAGATGCGCGGTCACGCCCGAGACACTCACCAGCGCGATCACCATCAACGAGGTGCCGACGGCATGGTGCAACGACATTCCGCTAAACAACACCAGCGCCGGCACGATCACGAAGCCGCCACCGACGCCAAATAGTCCCGAGAGCACGCCCGTGGCCAGCCCGACGCAGACCAGCAGCAGTCCGCAGCGCGAGGTGAGCACCAGCCGCCCGGCCGCGTCGCGCTGACATGTCGCCGGACTGACATCCCCATTTGAGCAGGTTGCCGCATCGGTCTTTTGGCGAGTCGTGCCGCGCCACATCCGTACCGCGACATACAACATCAGTCCGGCAAACGCGAGTAGCAGGACGGAGGCCGGGAGTTGTCCCGAGATCCAACTGCCGATCGGCGCGCCAAGCATACCGGCCATCGCGAAGATCAGTCCGGTTTGCAGTTCCACTTCGCCCAATCGCCAGCGATGCAGAAAGCCGGCAAACGACGTCGCTCCCACCGCGGCCAACGAGATGCCTACCGCCTGCGCGGCTGGCACACGGAGCCCATAAACCAGCAGCGGCACGGCAAAGATCGCGCCTCCGCCGCCAGTCAGTCCCAGCGAGAGCCCGACAATCCCGCCGCAGGCAATGGCGAGCATCAAGATGGAGGAGGGATCGCTCATGTTGGCTAACTGCAATGAAAGCTTCCGCCGGAAACCGGCGAGCCGTCGTGCTCTTGGGGAACATGACGACTGCCGCTCTCCAGGGACGCGCCGTTATTCTTTCATACTGTGGCCCGCGCGGGCCCTTGCACGACGCTCAGGCCGGCCTTCTTCCAGGCTTCGATGCCGCCCTGCATGTTGATCACGTCGAAGCCCGCTCGCTGCAGCACGCTGGCCGCGATGGCCGAGCGTCCGCCGCTACGGCACTGCACGACCAGCGGTCGGTCGCGCTCGAGCGTGTGGAGCGATCGCAAGAGCGTACCTAGAAAGCAATGTTCGGTGCCATCGATATGCTCTTCCGCAAACTCCGTGGCTGAGCGAACGTCCACCAGCTGCACGCGATCGCTCTCGATCGCTTCGCGCAACTCGGCCGGGGTCTCGGAACCGTAGGTCTCTTTGCGTAGCCGTAGTCCCCGCACTTCGTCGGCGTCGAAATATCCCGCCACGTTGTCGATGCCGATCGAACGCAGGCCGCGCAGGTTCGCGTCCAGCGCGGCGGTCGTCGTCAGCAGGTACAGCGGCTGGGTGTAGTCCACGAAGAAGCCGGCCCACTGCACGAGCGCTCCGCTCGGCACGTTGACGCTTCCGGCCACGTGCCCCGCGGCGAAGTCCCCGCTGCTCGTGGTGTCGATCACCATCTGCCGCTGGGCCAGGTCGGTGACTTGCCGCGGATCGAGGGCCGCGACGGTTGGCAACTCGCGCACCAAGGCCGGACCTTCCTTGTTCACTCGTTTCATGACGGCGAAGTAAAACGGCGTTTCCGGCTGATCCGCCAGGATATAGTTGACGAACTCCTGCTCGTCGTCGTATTGCAGAGCCGGATTGAATAGTTTTTCGTAGCCGACCGTGGAAGAGGGGATCGCTCCCAGGCCTTTGCCGCAGGCGCTCCCCGCTCCGTGAGCCGGCCAGATCTGCAAGTGATCGGGCAGTTCGCGGAACTTTCGCATCGAGTGAAACAGTTGGCGAGCGCCTTTCTCTGCACTCCCCACGAGGCCCGCCGCCGTTTCCAGCAGATCGGGCCGACCGATTGAACCGACGAATACGAAGTCGCCGGTGAAGATGCCCATCGGCTCGGTGGCGCCGCCCCCCTCGTCGGTCAGCATGAACGAGATGTGTTCGGGCGTGTGTCCCGGCGTATGCACCACTTCGAGCTTGACGTTTCCCACGCGAAACGTGTCGCCATCGTGCACGAGCTGAACGTCATGCTGGTCGGCGAACAGGTACTTCCATTCGGCAGGGCCTTCGTCTGAGAGATACAGCTTCGCCCCGACCCGATCCGCCAGTTCGCGCGAGCCGGACACAAAGTCGGCATGGATGTGAGTTTCCGCCGCACCGACGATCCGCAGTCCCTCGACCGAGGCGGCTTCCAGATAGGGCTCAATGTTGCGGCCCGGGTCGATTACCAGCGCCTCGCCGCTTCGCTGGCAGCCAACCAGGTAGGACGCATGGGCGAGCGATTTGTCGTAGAAGTATTTCAGTAGCATCGCAGCACCTGTCAGTGGGGTTGAATCAATTCATTGAATGGATCGCTGGCCAGCCATCAGCCGCAGCACTTGGGAGCTCCGCCACTCGGAGAGTTCGCCGCGCTGCAAGTTTTCGGAGCCTGGTTCCACGGCATCCGCGCGAGCATCAGGGCCATGCCGCAGGTGTCGGTCACGCCGGCAAACACGAGGCCGCCACCGACCGCCGCGGCCCCCAAGGCAAAATAGGGATGGACCAGGACGGCCAGGACGCCGAACGTAGCCACCAGTGTTCCGGCTGCAATGCGAACCTGTCGCTCGAGCGAGATCGACTTCTGTCCTCGCTTCACCGGCAGACCGGCCTGCTCCCAGGCCTGCGTACCACCTTCCACATTGACGACGTTGGCCACGCCGGCGGCCGTGAGCTTCTGGCAAGCCTGGCTGGCCCGACTTCCCGAGCGGCAAATGACGTACAGCGGTTCGCTGACGTGCCGGCCAGTGAATTGCGCGGGTTCCAACTCAGTGAGCGGCAGGTTTCGGGCGAAGCTGACGTGAACCTCGCCAAATTCGGCCGGCGTGCGGACGTCGATCAACTCGACCGGTGTGCCGGCGGTCAGTTTGTCGTGCAACTGCTGGGGCGAAATCGTGGTGACGGACATGACTAGGTTCTCCTCGTTGGGAAATCCGTTCTGCGTTTGAGCACGGGCGACCTTGCCCGCACGTTGTGTGCTTTCCTTAAAACGTCGAAATGTCGGAATTGTTCTATGTGTGTGTTCAAAAAAATTTGGCGGCGAGAAGCTGCTACCGAGCGCCGGCGACGCCGAAGCGATCCTCGACGCAGCGGAGGATGTTTTTCAGGTGCGGTTCCACGACGCGGTAGTACACCTTGCGGCCTTCCTTCTCGCTGGCCAGAAAGCCGCAGCGCTGCATCAGCCGCAAATGCTCCGACGCCATCGCGCTCGGCAGATCGCAGGCCTCGGCCAGCTCACCGACCGCGAAGTCGCCTTGCAACAGCATCTGCACCATCCGCAGGCGATGCGGATGCGCCAGCGTCTTGAGGCACTCGGCTGCCTGCCCGAGGGCCTCCAGATCGGTGAGTTTTAGCTTCGTCGTGGCCATGTTCCCTTTACGTCCTTCTACTACTCATTATATCGGAATATTCCGACCTGTCAAGTAGTTCAATTCCAGATTCTGCTCGCCGGCGGGCCATCCTGAACGGCGGAGAAGCGGTGGGACAGGCCTCTCGGCGGCCATTCTGCTGCGTTTCGAGCCAGGCGCGGCATTTGCAATCACGGACTGCGACATGCCGCCCGGTTGATCGATGTACCAGCAACCTGAGCTCATCGACTCGCATGCTGAATCTGATTACCTATTTTTACTCTGCTCCGTTCGTCCCAGGGATCCTCCTGGCCGATGTCTGGCATGGCAAACATTCCGCCCTCGAACCGGCCGGAACCGCCGCCTCAGAAATCGCCACGTTGTTTTGGGCTATGGCTGTTGGGGCGGCCGTCATCTGGCTGTCGATGATCGTTCTCGGCGTCTACTGCTTCCGCACACACCAGGGGATGCACCCGCCGCGGCTTCCGTGGTTCATCATCGGGGGCGGGATGGCGGTCCCCTCGGTCGTACTTGCCGTGCTGCTGGGATTTGGCCTCTCGGCAATGCCGCGGCTGGTCGGACCTGCGCCGGAAGGCTCGCTTCGCGTGCACGTAACTGGAGAGCAATGGTGGTGGCGGGTGTCCTACGAACACCCGCAGGGTCTCGACACGCAGCGCGTCGAACTCGCCAACGAAATTCACCTGCCCGTCGATCGGGCGGTCGAGTTCGTGCTCGATAGCGCCGACGTGATCCATTCCTTCTGGATCCCTTCCCTGGCCGGCAAGGTCGATACATTCCCCGGCCGCGAGACGCGCCTTGTCGTCACTCCCACCAGCGAGGGTGTCTACCAGGGCATCTGCGCCGAGTTCTGCGGCGGAGCTCACGCCTGGATGGAGTTCACAGTCGTCGTTGAGTCGCCCGAAGCGTTCGACGCCTGGCTCGCGGAGCAAGCCACTCCCTCGAACACCTTGCATGACGAGGGCGCCACGCGCGGCCGGACGCTGTTCCGCCAGCAAGGTTGCGGCGCTTGTCACTCGATTCGCGGTAACGTCGCGCGCAGCCGGGTCGGACCCGATCTGACGCACGTCGGCAGCCGGCATTCCATCGCCGCCGGCCGCCTGCCAAACGACCGCCTGTCGCTGGTCCGTTGGCTCCGCGATCCCAAGGGTCTGAAGCCCGAGGCCTTGATGCCATCGTTTGCGATGCTTTCGGACGAAGACCTGGAGTCGCTGGCCGCTTACCTGCACGGACTGAAATGACTTTCGAGCCCGAACCCTTCGCCGAACGACCCGCCCTGGTGCCGCCGCTGGCCGCAGCGCCGCCGCTCGAGGTGCAGCGCGCTCAGGAAGAGCGGCTGCTGAATGTCTGGAAGTCTCCCGCGGGCTGGCGCTACTGGTCCGATGTGAACAACACCTCGGTGGGGCTCTGGTACCTGGTCACCACCTGTGGGTTCTTCCTGTTCGGCGGCATCCTGGCCCTGATCATCCGCGTGCAGCTTGCCGTGCCGAACAACGACTTCGTCTCGGCGAACACCTACCACCAGGTGTTCACGCTGCACGGTTCGGTGATGATGTTTCTGTTTGCCGTGCCGATTTTGGAAGCGTTTTCGGTTTATATCCTGCCCGCGATGACCGGGGCGCGCGATCTGCCGTTCCCGAGGCTTTCGGCCTATGGCTTCTGGTGTTTCCTATTCGGCGGCGTGTTCGTCTGCATCTCGATCTTTTTCAACATGGCTCCGCGCGGCGGGTGGTTCATGTATCCGCCGCTGACCACGGCCTATCAGCAGGACGTCGGCGCCGATATTTGGCTCCTGGGTCTTACGTTCATCGAGATCTCGTCACTCGCGCTGGCCGTCGAACTGATCGTGGGCGTGCTCAAGTGCCGCCCGCCGGGGATGCGGGTGAACCTGATGCCGCTCTATGCCTGGTACATCCTGGTCGTGGCCGTGATGATCGTGTTCGCCTTTCCGCCACTGATCGCGGGCGACGTGCTGCTGGAAATGGAGCGCGCGTTCGACTGGCCGTTCTTCGATCCCGCGCGCGGTGGAGATCCGCTCCTCTGGCAGCATTTGTTTTGGATCTTCGGCCATCCCGAGGTGTACATCGTATTCCTGCCCTCGGTGGCGCTGGTGGCGATGATCGTGCCGACCTTCGCGCGGCGGCCGCTGATCGGCTATGGCTGGATCGTGTTGGCTGCCGTCGGCACGGGTTTTCTCAGCTTCGGTCTCTGGGTGCATCACATGTTCACCACGGGGCTGCCGGGCATCACGCTGGCGCTATTCTCCGCGGCGTCGCAAGCCGTGGCCGTGCCGACCGGCGTGCAGATCTTCTGCTTTCTGGCCACCGTGATGGCCGGCCGCGTGGCCTGGAGCGCGGCGATGATGTTCATCGTCGGCGGGCTGGCCACGTTCATCATCGGTGGTCTAACGGGCGTAATGATCGCACTGGTGCCATTCGACTTTCAGGCTCATGACAGCTACTTCATCGTCGGCCATCTGCACTACGTGCTCGTGGGCGGCACGATTTTTCCCATCGTGGGCGGCATCTACTACTACTATCCGCTCGCGCGCAGCAAGGCACTCTCCGAACGCTTGGGAAAGACCGCCTTCTGGCTGATGACCATCGGCTTTAACATCACGTTCTTTCCGATGCACATCACGGGCCTGTGGGGCATGCCGCGCCGCGTGTATACCTACGCCGCCGGCCGCGGATTCGAAGAGCTGAATCTGCTGTCGACCGTCGGCGCCTTCGTCCTGGCGTCGGGTTTCGCGATCGTGCTTTGGGACATCCTTCGCCCGAAACGCAAGCAACCGCTCATCAAGCGCAATCCCTGGAACGCCGGCACGCTCGACTGGGCCGGCCGCGTGCCGACGATGAACTGGGGCATTCGTTCGATTCCAGAGATCGACGGCCGTTACCCGCTCTGGGAGCAGCCGAACCTGTTGCGCGACATCGACGAGGGGCGGTACTTCCTGCCCGATGCCGAGGAGGGACTTCGCGAGACGCTGGTCACCAGCGTGATTGACGCCCGGCCCGAGCAATGCCTGCGCGTGGCGGGGCCCTCGTATATGCCCTTCATCGCGGCCGCGTTCACTGCGGGGTTCTTTATTCTGGCGACTTTCTACTACTGGCTCCTCGCAACCACCAGCGGCATCGCAGCCGTCGTGATGCTGATTGCCTGGGCTTGGCGCGGGACAGGCGCCATTCCCGAAAAGCGCGCAAAGGATATCGGCCTCGGCGTCACGCTGCCGCTCTATCGGAGCGGGCCGGCCTCGGTCGGCTGGTGGGCGATGTTCATCACGATGCTCGGCGACTTCACCGCCTTCATGTCGCTCGTGTTCGGCTACTTCTTCTACTGGACCAGCCGCGACGGCTTTCCGCCCGATCCGCTCACCGGGCCGGGCACCTTCTGGCCGCTGGTGGGCGGTGGGCTCCTGCTCGCCGCGTGGGTGGCCACCGTCGTTGCTCGCTATGCGAACCGCCGCGAACGCGCGGCGGGGATGTACATGGCGCTGCTCGTGGCTGTCGTCCTCGCGCTCGCCGGTTCGCTGGCGCTGTTCGCCGGGCCCTGGACGACCGGGCTCAATCCTACCGAGCACGTCTATCCCGCCACGGTTTGGGTCCTCGTCGGCTGGACGATCCTGCACGTGCTGCTCGGCGTGCTGATGCTGGTGTTCTGCGCCGCCCGCCGCGCCGCCGGCAAGCTCACCAGCGAATACGACGCCGACATCGTGAACGTCCTGTTGTATTGGCATTTCCTGGCGCTTACCGCGGCGATCACCGTTGCCGTCGTGGCCGGCTTTCCGCTCGTTGCTTGAAGGGGCATGCGATGAACGCCACGTTCGATCCACACGCCGAGCACGCGGGGCACCGCACGCACGAGTCGAACCAGTCGCTGTGGCTGCTGGTGATCGCGCCTACGATCTGGGCCACGCACTTTTTGGCGTCGTACGTCACCGCCGCGGTTTATTGCGCCAAGTTCGCGCCGGCCGATGGTTCGCTTGCCACCGTGCGCTGGGCCATCGCCGGCTACACCATCGCGGCACTTATTGGTATCGCGGTCACAGCCTGGTTCGGCTGGCGACGGCAGCGCTACGGAACGCCCGAGGACGTGCACATCGACACGCCGCTGGTGCGGCATCGGTTCCTGGGCACTGCCACTCTGCTGCTCTCGATGCTCAGCACTGTGGCGACGTTGTACACCGCGATGACCGTTATCTTCCTCGGAGATTGCTCCTGATGTGCCGGCTGCTGTTCATCCTGGGAATCGTCGTCCTTGCAGTCGCGTGGATGGGGCCATTGCCGCGCTTGGCGGGCGAAGCCTTCTGGGCCCACATGACGATGCATGTCGCCGTGGTCGCGGCGGCTGCGCCGTGCCTGGCCTTGGCGATTGCCGGCGGACGTTTCGATCCAGTCGATCGGCTGCCGTGGCTGTTCTCGCCAATTCCCGCGTCGCTCGTGGAACTGGCCATTGTCTGGGCCTGGCATGCGCCCAGTTTGCATCATGCGGCCCGCGGCGGAGCGTGGGGCCTGGCGGCCGAACAGGCGATGTTTCTGACCGTTGCTGTCTGGGTCTGGCTGTCGTCCTTCGGGGGTGACGCCTTACAAGGGTCGCATCGCGCGGCGGCCGGTGTTTTCGCACTATTACTCACTTCAATGCATATGACTTTGCTCGGAGCGCTGCTGGCGATGTCGCCGCGGCCCCTGTTTCATCCCACCCATGGCGGCCTCGACCCGCTCAGCGATTTGCATCTCGGCGGGGCGATCATGCTCCTGGTCGGCGGAACGTCGTATCTGATCGGCGGGCTCTGGCTCACAGCACTTATCCTGCGCCGCAGAAGGTCGGCAGATCGACTGCCCGCGAAGGAAGGTGCGCTATGAAACGTTGCTTTTTGTGGTTGCTTGCAATTGCCCTCGCGCTTCCGATCTTGGGCTTTCTCGTAGCGGCCTCGGGCATCGTGCCGGTCAATGCCAGCGGCGGCCATTGGGCGATTACCACGTGGCTGCTCGAATTCTCGATGAGCCGTTCCGTTGACACGCATTCGCGCGGCATCGAACCTCCGCCACTCGACGATCAGGGCCTCGTAATTCATGGCGCCGTGCGCTACGACATCGGCTGCGCTCCTTGCCACGGTCGTCCCGGGCTGGAGCACCCGCGGATTGCACAAGCGTTGTTGCCGCGGCCGCCGTATCTTCCCAAGGTGATCCACGAGTGGGAGCCCCGCGAACTGTTCTACATCACCAAGCACGGCGTGAAGTTCACCGGCATGCCGGCCTGGCCGACGCAACATCGCGATGACGAAGTCTGGGCGATGGTCGCGTTCCTCCAGCAGTTCCCAACACTCGATGAGCCGGAATACCGACGTTTGGCGGCGATTCCTGGCCATCGCGCCAGCGAAGCCGAACCGCGCGTGCTCGAGCAGACCGCCAGCGCCGAGAGCGCGAGCGCTCCGGTGCTGGCCACCTGCATTCGCTGTCACGGGCCCGACGGCCTTGGCCGCGGTTATGACGTATTTCCGGTTCTCGCCGGACAATCGGCCGAGTACCTTGCGCTTTCGCTCGAGGCCTATCGCAGCGGCGCACGTCCCAGCGGCACGATGGGACCCGTCGTCGCCGGGCTTGATGCTCGCGATCTGGAACTCCTAGCGCAGCACTATGCCGAGCAGTCTCCCGGTCCCACGGCGCCGCCCATGCCCGGCGATGGACAGATCGAGCGTGGGCGAACGATTGCCACCGAAGGTCTTCCATCCGATCGCATCGCCGCCTGCAGTGAGTGCCACGGCCCGGCCGACCACGGATTGAATCCCGCCTATCCTAGTCTCGCCGGCCAGCCGATGAGTTATCTGATCTCGCAACTTGAACTTTTCAAGTCCGGCGTGCGCGGCGGCGGAGAGTCCGCGCACTTGATGCTGGACGTCGCCCCGCGGCTCACGGCTGAGCAGATCGAAGACGTCGCCCGGTACTATTCGTCACTTCCGCCGGGCGAGGGTTCTCGCTAATGGCGGCACTGGCGCATTGCATTCGACCGGTGAGCCGCTCACACTAATTGCTCTCGGCCCCTCTCCCTGGAGAACGTGCAATGCGACAAGCGACTTGGCTCTCAGCGATTGTCATCGCGGCTTTGCTGAACACAGACGTCTGTGGCGCCGAGCACCCACTGCTTGCCGGCGCCGCGACGGTCGACATTACGCCTGCCCCCGGCCTGCCCATGTGGGGCTACAGCAATCGCACCGACGGCGCTACCGGCAAACTCGACCCGCTGATGGCCAAAGCAGTGGTGCTGAAGGCCGGCGAGACTTCGGTCGGCATCGTCACACTCGATCTCGGCCGCGTGCCCGAGTCGCATGTGCTCGAACGCATCCGCCAGCAAGTCCGCGAGCAGTGCGGCCTGGCGAACCTGTTCATCACGGCCAGCCACACACATGCCGCCCCGAGCCTGGAGGGCGGATCCGAGGACCTGCGAAAGTTCAGCGAAGCGGTCGGCGACGCGATCGTCCGCATCGTTGTCGAAGCGGCCGGCAAACTAGTACCCGCGAAGCTGGGCATCGGCCGCGGCGAAGCCGACCTCGCTCACAATCGCCGCAAGTATCTGCCCGATGGCCGCGTGGCGATGCAGTGGCGCAACGCCGAGCGTGAACCAACCGAACCGGTCGACAAGCAGTTCGTCGTGATCCGTCTCGACCGTGCCGAAGGCTCCGCTGCCGGCAAACCACTCGCCACGCTCGTCCACTACGCTTGCCATCCCGTTGTGCTGGGACCCGACAATCTCCAGTACAGCGCCGATTTCGTCGGGGCAGCCTGCGAGCGTGTGCGCGCCGCAACCGGCGCTCCGTGCCTGTACCTCCAAGGCGCCTGCGGCAACATCAACCCGTACGTCGACAAGACGCCGCTGGCCGACGGCGGCGTTCGCGAGATGCAGCAGATGGGGCGCGCGCTCGGTGATCTGGTGCTTAGCGTCTCCAAGACCATCGAGACGAAGCCGCTCGATCAGGCGGCGATCCAGTTCGACGCCCAGGTGATTCCAATCCGCACCCGGTGGGACATTGACGCTGCGGAGGTCCGCGCCGTCTTGAGCCAGGCCTACGGCCCGCGGTTCGATAACTACCTGCTGGCCATGTTCAAGGATAACATCATTCCCTGCACCCTCACGGCGCTCAAGGTTGGCGACGCCTTCGCCCTGGTCGGGATGCCTGGCGAGATCTTCGTCCAGTTCCAGCAGGAGCTCAAAGAGCGTTCGCCCGTCGCCAACACGCTGCTGGTGGGTTACACCGAGGGATATCACGCTTACTTCCCCACGATTCGCGACGCAGCGGCCGGCGGCTACGGCGGCAAGACAGCGACTTACGTTGAAGTCGGCGCGGGCGAACGGCTCACCAATTCCGCGCTCGTCGAACTCTATCGCATGAGCGGCCAATTACACGATCAGCCACGCGCGCAGGACTTCAACCTGCTGGAGTACGATGATGTCCGCGGGAAGTAGCGGGCGACACGCTACAATCCAGCCGCGGCCTTACAAATCCGACGCCGGGATGTACAAATTCGCGGCTTGCAGCGTCAGCATTGCCGCCGCCGTGCAGAAGGTGCGAGCTGTGATGCAGTGATGCCCCGTCCAACTGCCGTCCGCGTTCTGCACGCGCACGATCTTGTCGCGCACCGTGGGATACCACGGCTGCCAGCGCTCGTTGCGCTCCTGCAGCAGGCATTCGGTCACCAGGTAGAACGCCAGGAACTCTTCGCCCCCGGCCTGAAAGAACGGCCGATCGTCCTCGCGGGCGATCTTCATGATCTTCTCGACGCTCGTTTCGAAGATCGGATCTCGTCGGTAGTTCATTGAATACAGCACGCGAATGCTCGAGGCGTTCTTGTAGAACTCGAACATCCAGTTGTCGCCGTGCGTGGGCGCCTCTTTGAGTTGCTTGAGCAGGGCATCGCCCGCGGCCGTGGCCGAGGCGTCGACCTTCAGCCCGCTCGAGCTGGCCGCTCGCAGGCACTCCCAGCCGAGCACGGTGCCGAGCACCGGCGCCCAACTCTCTTCGCCCCAGGTGCCGTCTTTCTGCTGCGCGGCGCAGATCCCCGCCGTCAGCTTTTCGAGGGCCAGGCGAACATCCTTCTCCGCATAGCCGGCTTCGCCTTGCAGTTGGCTCAGGAAAAGCGCCGCCACGAACAGGTCGGCGTTGCGACCGATCTTGCGTTGCACGAGCGTCACGGTGTTCGCCTGAGCAGGGCCACTCGGCAGCCGATCGACCATTGCCAGCGTGGCATCAAGCACTCTTTGCAACTCTTCGCGGTTCGGGCCGGCCACCAGCGTGTTGCCTTGCGAGAGCAGCACCAGGCCAAAGATCGCCGTGCAGCTCAAGTCGGGCGGACGGCCGCGGTCGGTCCCCAGCGAGCCGTCGATCCGCATCGCGCTGATCAGCCACTCGGTGCCGCGATCGATCGAACGCCGGGTAGCGGGCGTGATGCGGCCCGCTGCCACAGGTGCCCGCGCGGACGAGTCATTCTCTTTGCCGACCGATCGCGAAAGATGGAATTCGGCCGGAGCTGCCAGCAGGGCCAGCATCAGAATCAGGGCAATTCCGCGGACGTGCTTATTCATCAGGAAAGCTCCTCTCTCTTCAAGACTATCCTACGGGTGCGTGCAACTGCTAGAGTGAAATCGGCCGCCTGTGCCGGCATTCACGGCGCGGCGAAAAAATCATCGTCCGTGACGATTCGATCGCCAACTCGGCCCGCCGCCCGGTTGCATTACCGCGCCATGCGGTTTACACCTTACGCAGCCCCGCACAAGCGCACCGATTCGGACCGAAACAAACATGGATCCTCCCGCCACGCCGGCACTCGTTATCGACGGAACGACGGTCGTCCAGAATCTCAACCGGATGGCGGACTACGCCGACAGCCACGACCTCGACCTGCGGCCACACACCAAAACCCACAAATCGCTCCAGCTTGCCGATCTGCAGCTTGGCGCAGGGGCCGTCGGCCTGACCGTGGCCAAGGTGGGCGAAGCCGAGGTGATGTCCGAGGTCTGCCAGGACGTCCTGGTTGCCTATCCGGCAATCGACCCGGCCCGCACCGCGCGATTGGCGCATCTGGCAAAGCACATTACGCTCCGCGTGGCCGTCGATTCGATTGAGGGCGCCAAGCAGATCGCCGCCGCGGCCAATCGGGCCAAGACCACGATCGGCATCCTGGTCGATCTCGATGTCGGCATGGGGCGCACCGGCCTGCAAACACCGGGCGAAGCACTGAAGCTCGCCGCCATGGTCGATCGCTCGCCGGGATTGCGGCTCGATGGCCTGCTGTTTTATCCGGGGCACATTCAATGTCCTCCGGCGGAGCAGGAGCCAGCCCTCGCCGAGGTTTCACGCAAGCTGAGTGATGCGCTCGAACTGTGGGCCGAGCACGGGCTGGAGGCGCGCGTGATCTCCGGCGGCTCAACACCGACAGCGTTCCAGTCGCACCTGGTGGCCGACCTCACCGAGATTCGACCCGGCACGTACATCTATAACGACATGAATGGCGTCCACGGCGGATTCTGCACGCTGGAAGACTGCGCCGCGACGATCATCTGCACGGTCGTCAGCACCGCTGTCCCCGGCCAGGTCGTGCTCGACGCCGGCACCAAGACGTTCACCAGCGATCGCTGCGGACCCGCGCCCGACAGCGGCCACGGTTACATCGTCGAATATCCCGATGCGGTGATCAACAAACTCACCGAGGAGCATGGCCAGGTGGACGTTCGCAAGTGCAGCCGCGTGCCCAAGCTCGGCGAGCGGGTGACCGTGATTCCGAACCACGTCTGCCCCTGCATCAACCTGCAGACCGCGGTCTGGCTGCGCGACGAGGATGGCACGCTTGTCGAACTGCCGATCGATGCCCGGGGGCTGGTGATCTAGGATCCCCTGGCGGCCGAACTTACTCCGGCAGGTCTTCCGCTGGCGGTTCGGGCAGCCAGAAGCAGGCGATCGTGCCCACCAGGTACACGAAAAACGCCACGCCGGCCGCGGTGTACGCCATGTTCATCGACGGCAGGTTACTGCTGGGCAGCATCACCGCGATCGTATTGGTCACCCAGGCAAATGAGGTGCCGATCATGCGGCCGCCAATGTTCGCGGCAAAGCCTTCGCCCGTGCCGCGCAAGTGCATGGGATACACGCGAGGTAAGTAGTTTCCCCAGAAACTGAACTGTCCGACCGTGAATACGCCGGCCAGGAAAGCGCCAATCGACAGCGCCGTCAAGCTGTGCATGGGCGTCAAGGCGAACACCAGCGGCACGATGATCAGGCCCGGAATCTGAAACACGCGGAGCAATTTTCGCCGGCTGACGATTCGCACCACGAGAACCGCCAGCAGGAATCGGCCGAAGAGCCCACCGATTTCTTGCGCGGTGCCAACCTTCGAGGCATTCAAGCCTTCAATCCGCTTTTGCTCCGGCACCGGCTTGCCCTCCGTGGCGGCACGAACTTCGGGCACCCCGGGCACGATCTGCGGCAGCTGCTGGATCGCGCCAAAGGCCGCGCCATAGCTGCACGCGAACATGATCGTGGTGATGATCGTTGTGGTGCGAAGCTGCGGCGCGAACAGCTCACGAATGCTGGGGCGACGCAGCGTGCCGGCAGCGCGTCGCGCGGCCCAGGCTGGCGACTCGGGCAGGAACGGCCGAATCAAGATCAGCGGCAACGCAGGGAACAGCCCCGACATCAAGGTGTACCGCCAAGGAGCGTGCGGATCTTTGATGGTGCCGAGCGACGAGAGCCACTCAGGAAGGGCGATCGCTGGCAGGCTCAGCGCGTTGGCCGTCGCAAGCCCGAAGGCCAGTGCCACGAGCAAACCACCGAACGAACTGAACGCTTGCGTATACCCCAGGACGTTCTCTCGTTGCCGTGGGTCGTTAAAAAGCTCGGCGAGCCAGGCCACGGCCGCCACAAACTCAACGCACACGCCGACGAACGTCGTGCAGCGCAGGATTAGCAGCATTTCCATCGACGTCGAATAGCCGGCGGCGAATGCGGAGAAGGCATACAGCAGAATGCTCCAGGTGAGCACGCGCCGGCGACCAAGCCGGTCCGTCAGGTAGCCGCCGAGCAGACCGAAGATGCCGCCGGCAAAGGCTGGCACATAAAACAACCGCCCCGCCCAGCGCGCGAACTCCGGCGTGCCGGGTTGAGCACCTGTCAGTTCCATGATCGCCGGACGCACGATGAACTGGGCCATCAATAGTTCATAGATGTCGAACGCGAATCCGATCGCGGCCAGCGAGACGATCAACCATTGCGAGGGAGTGAGCCGGCTGGGAGCGGATGCCGATGCGTTCATGCGGAACCTTATGCGGGGCGAGGCGTGATCGTGGATTGCGGAGAGACAGCCGCGCCGGATCGATAAGCTCGATCGATCGGCCCAGAGTCACCGGAGGGAGGGCTGAAACTTGGTCGCGAGGCGACTTCCTGTCGCGCTGCCAGCCGTGGACTTCCGCCGATCATAGTGGACCCGCGGAAGTGCTGGCAAGGTGCGCTACGAATCGACCTGCCAGTGGGCACTCCCGCGGATGCTTTGCGTGCGAACTAAATCCTTTGACATTCAAGGGTTGCCTAGCTTGTGAGGCCGCCTGGCAACTGGTATAAGCACGCGAATCTGCTTGCGAGCCGCGGGTGTTGCCGCAGTCGCCAAAGCTGTAGGACGGCTTACTTTGTGGAGGGATTCACCGCAGATGAACCGCGCTGATGCCGCACTTGTGGCGGCCCCCCGGGATGGAGTCCAGCACGACGACTTTGAGGAGCCTCCAGGTACCAGCCGTCGGCACCCCAAATGGAATGACGTTGCCGACGACAAATGGGATGACTGGCGATGGCAGATGCAAAACGCCATCCGCACGACTTCGCAGCTCGCGGAGTTCTACGCGTTCAGCCCCGAGGAGCATGCCGCCCTCGAAGAGCTCGAGCAGAAGTACAAGCTGGCGATTCCGCCGTATTACTTCTCGCTGATCAACACGCTCGATCCGGCCGATCCGATCGCGCTCCAGTCGCTCCCCTCGCTGCTCGAAACCAGCAGCACGGCCGGCGTGGAGCTCGAGGATCCGCTCGAGGAAGACAAAGACTCGCCGGTGCCGGGCCTGACGCATCGTTATCCCGATCGCGTGCTGATGGTCACGACCCACGTCTGCTCGATGTACTGCCGGTTCTGCACGCGGAAGCGCGTGACGATGGACCGCGACGGTTGGGACGCCCCCAGCCACGACGACGAGCGGATGATCGCCTATGTTCGCGAGCATCAGGAGATTCGTGACGTCGTCATGAGTGGTGGCGATCCGTTGTCGCTGCCACCCAACCGGCTGCGGTGGTTCATCACCAACCTGGCCGCGATCGACCACGTCGACGTCATCCGGATCGGCACGCGCGTGCCGGTCACGCTGCCGCAGCGGCTGTTCGACCTGGATCTCGTAGCGCTGTTGCACAGCGCCGGCAAGATCTGGATTCAAACGCACTTCAATCACCCTCGCGAGATCACCCCCGCCACTGCCCAGGCTGTGCGCAACCTGGTGAATGCCGGCATGCCAGTCAGTAATCACGCCGTACTGCTCAAAGGTGTGAACGATTCGGTCACCACGATGCGACAGCTCGTCCGCGGACTGCTGCGGATCAAGGTGCGGCCGTACTACCTGTTCCACTGCGATCCGGTCACCGGCGCCGGCCACTTCCGCACTTCGGTTTGGAAGGGGCTCGAGATTATCGAAGGTCTCCGCGGGCACGTCTCCGGTCTGGCTGTGCCGACCTATGTCGTCGACGGCATGCACGGCGCCGGCAAGATTCCGCTGATGCCGAACTACCTGGTCTCGGCTTCGGACAACGCGGTGGTGCTGCGAAACTATGAGGGCATGCTCTTCCGCTATGCGCCGGAAGACAAGCCTGATGGCCTGGCGGCCGGTTACCCAACGCTGGGTGTCAGCTCGCTGCTCAGCGGCACGCGGACTGCGCTGGTGCCGGAAGGCACGCCGCGTTTCCAGCGGCGCGCCGATCATGCCGAAGCGCTGCACGCCGACGCGCAGCAGGTCGAAGCAGCAGGTCCCGACGTCATTCAGCTTTCCGGTTATCAGGCCGAAGAGCCGCCATCCGCCGAACACGACGGCTGGTCGCGCTCACGCGCGAAGTGATGCAGTAATGCAGTAGTCAGGAGCGACTGGTGAGAATCGGTTTGACCTTCAACGTTCGCCGTGCCGATGTCCCCGCGGGCGCAAGTGTTTCGGGAGTCCTGCCGCTGCCGGGCGACGATCTCGACGAGGAGTTCGATTCGCCCGAGACGATCGCGGCCATCGCGGCCGCGCTCCAGTCGCTCGGCCACGAGGTGGAACTGCTGGGCTACGGCGAACCGCTGCTCCAGCGGCTGCATTCCGGTCCGCGGCCCGACCTCGTGTGGAACTTTGCCGAGGGACACGGCGCCGGACGATCGCGCGAAGCCCGCGTGCCGGCCGTGCTCGAGATGCTGGACATTCCCTACACGGGCAGCGATCCGCTGACGCTTTCCGTGACGCTCGACAAGCCGATTGCCAAGCAGCTTGTGGCCGCCGTGGGCGTCGCCACGCCGCGGTGGTTCGTTTACGAAGGCGATGCCAGCTCGATTGATCGTGAGGCCGAGTCACTACGCTTTCCGGTCTTTGTCAAACCGGCCTGCGAAGGTTCCAGCAAAGGCATCCTCAACAGCAGCGTGTTGTACAACCTCGAGTCCCTCCGTGCCGCCCTCCAGCAATTGCACCAGGTCTACCAGCAGCCGGTCCTGGTCGAAGAGTTCATCGTCGGCGACGAGCTGACGGTCGGTGTTGTTGGCAACCATCCGCCGCAGGTGCTGGGCATCATGCGCGTATTGCCACGCGAGCAGAGCACACAGCCGTTCGTCTATAGCCTGGAAGTGAAGCGCGATTGGCAGCGGCAGGTACGCTACGAGTGCCCCGCGGCGCTCACACCCCACGACTCCCAGGCCGTGCTCGACGCGACGCTGGCCGCCTGGCGAGCCCTGGGATGCCGCGACGTCGCGAGATTTGATTTCCGCCTCCGCGAGGGAGTACCTTACTTCCTGGAATCGAACCCGCTGCCGGGATTGTCGCCCACGTCGGGTGATCTGGTGCTGCTCAGCCGATCGCTGGGCATCGAGCATCGCGAGCTGGTCGCGCGCATCCTCGCGGCGGCGATCGACCGCGTCGGCCTCGTAAACGCGCCTAGTGACGCCGCCGTAACCGCGCACATCACATGCATCTAAAGCCAGGGGAATACCCTTCCCTGGAAAGTGCCCGCGAACCGCATGAGGGCATCCGTGAAAGTCCTCATTCTCTACAACGAGCCGGCGCTGCCGCGCGATCATCCCGACGCGGCCTCCGAAGCCGGCGTGCTGGAATCCGTTGAGGCGGTCAACACGTCGCTCGCCGCCCACATCCATCGTTGCTTTGCACTCGGCCTGGGACCGACCGTGGACGAAGCCATCGCCTCGATTCTCGACCTCGAGCCGTTCGACGTCGTGGTCAACCTGTTCGAAGGCTTTGGCGGCGTCGGACGCGGCGAAGCAGTGATCGCGGGACTCCTCGAGCTGCGCGGGCTGGCCATGACCGGTTCGCCGCCCGAATGCCTGGAACTGGTGCGACATAAACCGCGCACCAAGTGGCTGCTCGCCGGGGCGGGCATACCGACTCCCGAATTCTTCCTCGTTTCGCCGAACTGCCAGGTCGATCGCGCGCAGTTCGCCGTGCTGCTCGAACAGGGACCGCTGATCGTCAAGCCAGCGCACGAAGACGCCAGCCTGGGCATCTCGCTGGCGAGCGTGGTGACAACCGAAGCGGAACTCAACGAACAGTTAAAGCAGGTGCACGATCGCTTCGGCCCCGCACTGGTCGAACGCTTCATCGCCGGCCGCGAGTTCAACGTTAGCGTGCTGGCGCTGCCCGAGGCTCAGACGCTGCCGCTGGCCGAGATCGAGTTCGGTGAAGCCTTTCCGCCGGATCGGCGAATCGTAACGTATGATGCCAAGTGGGCCGCCGACAGCGACGAGTGCGTCCAATCGGCAGTGCGCTGTCCGGCCGATGTCGAGCCCGACCTGGCAGCCGAGATACGCCGCGAGGCTCTGGCCGCATTTCGCGCCACGGGCTGCCGCGATTATGCCCGCGTCGACATGCGGGTCGACGTTCAGGGCCGGGTGTTCGTGCTCGAAGTGAACGGCAATCCCGACATCAGCCCCACGGCCGGTTTTGCCAAGGCACTCGAGGCTGGCGGAATCGAGTATGATGGCTTCATTCACCGCCTGGTAAAAAACGCCTATGCCCGCCGACCCCCAGCCTGAAAAACGCAACGACGGCTCACAGCCGGCCTCCGCGCCCGCGCCAGCAAAGCGCCGATATGGTAAGCTTCGCCGCATGATTCACCTCATTATCTGGTCAATCGTGCTGTGGCTGTTCATCGCTTACCTGCTGCTGCCCACGCTCTGGAAGCACTACGAACATCATCCCGAACTGGCCGTCGCGCCGCGCACGACCGAGACTGTCGACCACATACCGGGCGATCCGCTGAATGTGACGCTGGTGGGCACCAAGGAAGAGGTCATCCGCGCGTTTCTCTCCGCGGGCTGGTATCCGGCCGATCCGATCACGCTTTCAAGCTCGCTGAAGATTGCCGAGACCGTGCTTCGCGGCAAACAGTACGATCACGCGCCGGTCAGCAATCTGTTCGTGTTCGGACGCAAGCAGGACCTGGCGTTCGAGAAGCCCGACGGCAATAGTCCCAAGAAGCGGCAGCACGTGCGGTTCTGGCTCTGGGAGGGTCACGAGGAAGACGGCCGGCCTGTCTGGCTGGGCGCGGCCACGTTCGATCACAGCGTGGGTCTTAGTCATTACACGGGTCAGATCACGCATCACATCGCGCCCGACGTCGACGCCGAGCGCGACCGGATGATGAATGACCTCGCCGACGCGGGACAGCTCACCAGTCGCTCGCAGGTGACCGGCGTGGGGCCGACGCTCTATGGCCGCAACGGAGGCGGCGACCGGTACTACACCGACGGCGAAGTGGACGTCGGCGTCCTCTCGGCCCACAATGCGCGCGTGGCCGAGGAGCCCGTGCCGCTCGAGAACCCGCCGGCCGTGAAGCTCAAGAACCGCATCTGGTCGTGGATTCGGCCGTGGCTGTGAGGCTTGCTCAAGCAGCCCAAGCACCGCTGATTCTCTGGCGCCCGACCGCATTAAGGAATCGACAGTATTCCCTCGACTGGCCAGAACCAAACTCGCTTCTAGAATGAGTCGTCCAGTCTTCGCACAGCAGCTTTACCCGTTTACCCTTAGCGCTGAACCTTGCGGAGTCGGCGGCTGTCGTTGTCAGCAGTGAATGCGCGCACGCCTGGGCGGGAGAGGATTTTGGCTGAATGCCAGATGAGCAAGTAGTAACCGATCCCGCCCCTCGGCCGTCCGCCAGTCGGCGCTTCGGCGCGGCCGAGTGGTCTCTCGTCGCAATCCTCGCGGCCATCAACTTCACGCACATTCTCGACTTCGTGATCATCATGCCGCTGGGCGATCAGCTCCGCCGGCAGCTTTCGATCAATCCCCAGCAGTTCGGCTTCGTCGTATCGGCCTACGGCATCGCCGCCATGTTCGCCGGCATTGCCGCCTCGGCTGTTGTCGACCGCTTCGATCGCAAACGCGTGCTGCTCATCGCCTTCGCCGGCTTCATCGTTGCCACGCTCTATTGCGGTCTGGCCAGTAGCTATCTCAGCCTGGTGGTGGCCCGGGCGCTCGCCGGATTGTTCGGCGGCGTGACCGCGGCCAGCATCATGGCGATCATCGCGGACGTGTTCCGACCTGAACAACGCGGCAAGGCGATCGGCGCGGTCACTTCGACCTTCGCTCTGGCCTCGACGATTGGTCTGCCAGCGGGTCTGACAATCGCGGACATCTTCGACGACTTCGCCGCGACGTTTCTGGCGATCGCTGCTCTGGCCGTGCCAGTCTGGCTGTTTACGCTCTGGCGATTGCCGTCTCTGACGGGGCATCGCACCGCCGGGCGAGCAAATCCCATCGCGCAGTTCGCCGCCGTGGTGCGCCAGCCAAACCACCTGATCTCCTTCGCGTTCATGCTCGCGATGGTGCTGGGCACGTTCATCATCGCACCCTACATCGCGCCGTACTTGCAGTCGAACTGCGGCCGCACCGCGAGCGACCTGCCCATCATCTACGCGATCGCAGGCTTCGCCGCCCTGATCACGATGAATCTATTTGGCCTGTTGACCGATCGCTTCGGGCCGCGCCCCGTGTTCTTGTTCACCGCCTGCGGGGCCGTTGCCATGACCTTTGTGCTGACTAACCTGCCGGACGTCGGGCTGTGGGGGGCGGCCGCCGCCATGGGAGGATTCATGGTGCTGGCCAGCGGCCGGGTTGTGCCGGCTCAGGCCATGATGCTCGCCTCGGCCGATCCCGAGCTACGAGGCGCCTTCACAAACCTGACCACGGCCGTCTCGCACCTGGCGACCGGAACCGGCCCGCTGATCTCCGGAGCCATCGTGGGCGAAGCCTACCGCGGCGGACCACTCACGAACTACAACGTCGCGGGATACGTCGCCATGTCGTTCGGCCTCGTGGCGATCGGCCTTTCCTTCCTCTTGCGACCCGCGCGGATCGAGCGTCTCGAGTCCGGGCCCATCGTGGCGCGCAAGAAACCGGCCGAGCCCGCTTCCGCCGAGACGCTTCGCGCCACCACTGACACGATCAAGTCGTGATCGCGCGGCTGATGCCGTCCCATAGCTCCCCGCGTGCCACAAGCGTCGCGCGCGCGGCTTCGGCCGCGGCCTGCCACTTCGTGACGTCGTCGCCGCACAGATTGGCCACCAGCTTGTGCGCAAGTGGGCCGTGCTCGCCGCCATCGAGCTCGATGTGCCGCTCCAAGTAGTAGATAAACTCCGCCAGGTTGCCGCCGGAGATCTCGTTCAGCTCGTGCACAATTCGGGCAAACACATCCGGCAGCAGGTCCTCGCGTCCAAACGTGAACACGGCGGCCAGGACCGGCAGACTATCGCGATCGATGATCTCAAACGTGTGGCCGACGAACGCCGTAACTGCCTGCGGCGCTTCGCAACCGGTGAGCGCTGAGTCGACGTCGCTTGCCCCGGCCAGTCGATCGACAAAGCCGTCAATCCAGACCGTGGGCGCATCGCACTCGCGCATCGCCCGCAGGTAGAGCTCAAAATGACTGGCAAAGCCGCCCCGACCGTCGGAGTCGCATTCCTCGCCGAGAACGATCTCGTTCACCAGCCGGCAGGCCAGGGGGTCGACCGGCGGCAACCATGGCACGCGGACCGTTGTGAGTGACTTCTGCAGCGATTTCAGCAGCGACATGAAATCCCAGACCGCGAACACGTGGTGCTGCATGAACACGCGGAGCGCGTCCAGGTTCGTGATCTGCCGGTAGACGGGATGCTCAAGCAACTCCGTACGCACGGGGTCAATCGTCTCGCGGATCAGTGCCAAGCCATCTTCGGGTTTCATATTTTTTAGTCGATTCTCCGGCAAGCTTCCTCTTGCGACCCATGCACGCCGTGGATTTTAGGCTGGGCCTTCCCGTTTGGGCGATGGCTGATTGGCGTCCAGCGCGCCAGTTCCCGGCCCACAGGGTGCACGGATACAGACGCTGTGCGGGTCTCGACGGCCGATTTTACAGTTCGGCACGGTCCTTGCGTCAGGGGTGCTACGGCGAATGGACCCACCAACTACTGCGTATAAGGGGATTGATGATGAACCTGCTCTATTGGGCTCTTGTGGCTCTAGTCGTGGCCATCGTGGCTGGTGCACTCGGTTTTGGCGGGATCGCCGCCGGCGCCGCGTCGATCGCCAAGATTCTATTCGGCATCTTCCTGGTGGTGTTCGTGATCTTGCTGATCATGGCCATCATCGGAACACGCAAGATGGTGTAGCGAACTCGCGCTTACGCGTGCGTGAAAAGCAGCGGCGCGCTCAAACTTGCCGCCTCACTCGTGACCGAATGCATTCGTCGCGAGTGGGGCGGTTCGAGTTTTCGAACCGCCGCCGGCTTGCCTCAATCGACGCGGCGATACGTGCCGAGATTTTGAGCGGCGAGCGCCTGCAGGAATGAATCGGTCAAACTACCCGGCTCTCCAGGCGCCAGCCCAATCGTATAGATACTGATCCGCCGCAGCCGATTCGTGCCGGAAACCGATTGCACAATGGCCGGCGGGGCCACAATCTGTCCACCGGTGGGCGCGCCATCGGTCAGGAAATAAATCGCCTCGACATCGTACTCCAGGGCCGCGGCCAGGGCGTCATACGTCGCAGTGCTCGCCTGTGGAGATAAACCCTCGATAAAAAGCTCGGCCAACTTTTTGTGCGTCACATCCGCGTTCACCAGGTGCCGCTGCCAGCGGCTCACGCTCGCGTTGAACGCGATGATGTTAAACTTCACGTCCGACCGCAGTCCGGCAATAGCCTGCACGAGTTCGCGCTTGGCCGCGGCGAAGCGAGCCCCCTGCATGCTCCCCGAAGTGTCCAGCACGAACAGCAGCTTGTTGGCGTAGATCGGCATGCCGTAGTAGTGCCCACCCTCGCTGGCGACTTCCTCGGCACGCTGCACCGTCGCGGTTAGCCGGGCCGGCGTTTCGCCTGTGGGCAGCGGCGTGCCGCTGGTCGCTGCCAGCCAGCCTTGCCAGCGCTCGGTGTCCATTCCAAATCGTTGACCGGTCATCCGCGTGAGATACGCAGCGGCGTCGGCCTTGGCTTCGCCCCCCAGTTTGTCCAGCATCCCGACCATGACCGGCGTCGATTCGGCGAGCGGAGTTTTCGTGAGCGCCTGAGCCACTGCGCGACGGACGCCAAACTGCTCGGCAAACAGCCGACTATTCGCCAATCGCGCCAGTGGCAGGATGTCGATCGCTTCGCCGTGCGCGCCCAGGTTGTCGGCCAGGCCAACCACGATTTCCGATCCCCGCGGGTGACTGGCAACTTTCTGATCGAGCAGCATTTGCGCCCGGCAGCGGGCCAGTGGCAACTCGGAAGAGAGCAGGGCGGCCAAGGCCGGCTGCGCCATGTTCGCGTCCTCGCGCGACTTGAGGCTCGCTTCGGCTAGCGCGATCAATTCGTCGCACACTTCCTGCACATTGTTCATCTCGTGCAGCGTCGCGAAGGCCGCGCGGCGAACGGCTTCGTTTTCATCGTCGAAACAGCCGTGCACCAGGGCGGCCGCCCCCGCCGTGGGGAAGTGTTGCAGGGATTTAAGCGCGCTCAACCGTTCATCGGTCCGCTGACTTCGCAGTTGCCGCGCGAGCGCGGGGCGCATCTCGTCGAACCGCTCGTGCAGGTGCTGAGCACGCGCGGCCCACGCCCCGCAGACCACGCTCGCGATTGTGAGCGCAGTGGCCAGCAGTGGTGGCAGGCGACGATGCATCGAAAAGGCCTCTCTACCAAACTCGCGATCGCCCCGCTCTGTGGGGCTGGCGGCCGCGCGTGCTCTCCCGTCCCGCGAACAGGCTCCATTCTCGCGAGCGGATGATCCGCTTGTCAACAAATCGTCCGGTGACGGCCTCCCAACAACGGCCAGCTTTAGACGCTGACGCGCAAAGTTCGCGTCATCTGCCGCCAGAGAGATTCGAGCTGCGCGGACGCGTTAGCCGGCAATTGCCCGCGCGCGAACGCGGCCCGGGCATACAGCTCAGCCAGGTTTCGGGCGTCCGCCGCAATGTGGGCATTCAGCCTGGCCACCTCGCGTACCAACTCGTGCGGCGTCTGGTCCGGTTCGTGCGGACAGCCGTGCTCGCCGGACCAGGCCTCGAATGCGCTGAAGCTATAACGCACCAGTTCCTCGGGCGACATTCGCCCCGCGGTTCCGCTGGCAAACGGATTGGCGAAAGTCGCGAATGCCGGCGGCGGGACGCGAATTTCGAGCGGTCCCTCGGCGGCGACAGCGGCAATCTGCTTGCCCCCCCACAGCGACCGCCACCACTCGGCCAGCTCTTGAAGGAAGTTGCGAATCCCGGCGATGATTTCGCGCCGGTAATACCACACGGCGAAGATCGTCCCCAGGATGACGACGCCATAGAATATATACTGCAGGATCGTGGCCAGCCATCCCAATGGCGGCTCGATCGGCGGGATCTCCGGCGAATCGACTTCGCTCGCTTCGGCCTCGTTCGCCTGCTCCTGCTCGTCCTTGCTCTCCTCGTCCCGGGGTTTGTCTTCGTACTTCGCCGCCAGTTCGCGCTCCAACTCGCGAAACTTCTTCATATTCTCGAGCGGGTTCTTGCCCGATTTCGTCTCGCGCTGCTTGCCATCACCCGACTTCTGCTTGTCGTTTTGTTGCGGTTGCGAATGGTCGCCCGCCTGTTCGGCGTTTTCTCCCTTCGATTGCGATTCGCCGCCGTCTTGTTGTTCGCTTCCTTTTGCCGAAGCCTTACCGGACTTGTCTTGCGACCCGCCCGCTTTAGAGTCGGAGCTCTTTCCTTCGCCGCCCGACTTCTCGCCCGAGCCCTCGCCGCCAGACTTGGATCCTTCCCCACTCGCTGTTGGCTCTTGATTCGGATCCGCGTTCGGATCCGCCTGGCCGCTGGCTTGCGAATCGTCGTCCTGCGTGCCGTTGCGCTCGATGGGAGCGGCATCGGACGCTTCTTGTTCCGGCGAACCCACGGTGAATGGCAACTGCGAGATGGCATACTCCGCGCTCGGTCGCGGCAAGAGCGCCGCCGCTACCAGCAGCACGGCGATGATCGCACCGCCAGTGGCCAGCCACAGGTTGGCCATCGAGGTGGGCATCTCGATCCGCCGCTGCCGCAGATAACGTCTGAGGCCAAGAAAGCTTGTCGTCACCAGCAGCGCCAACCCGCTGGCGACGTACACGCCCAGCAGCCAGAAGACATGCCGCCGGCCGGCCACGTCGCTCACCGGAATGAACCACTGGCCAATACCAAAGATCGGTAGCGCTGCGAGCGAAAAATACACCACCCACACGCCCGGCGTATGTGGCCGCCGTTCCTGCTTCGCATACCGCTGCCAGAAGCTGGCCGGCACTTCGCGGCTGGTGGTTCCTTCAGTCTCCTCAGTCGCCGGCTGCGCGCTGCTTTCGTCGTTCGAATCGGCTGCCCGTTCGAGTCCGACCACCTGCATCAGGCCCTCGCCCGAGGCGTCCTGATCCTCGTCAATGACCGTGCAGTCCCAGGTGAGTTGATGGATGCACCACCACACCAGGCCGATGATTCCGAAGTTGATGACCCAGCCGAAGTTATCGACCCAATCGCCCCGGTATTCCATGAAACGATTGGCCGCGATACCCACCAGAATCGCCAGCGCCGCGCCGAACGGGGCAGCCCGCTCGAAGCCCTCTTCGATCGAGATCCGCGCGATCAGCACTGCCGCGAACACAAAGCAGGCCATCACCCAGTGCAGCCGTTCGTTGTATTGTCCCTGGTAGAACACGCGCAGCAGAAAGAACATCAAGCTCCCCACCAGCGCCATGATCAGCGCCGGGCTGATGGCGATCACCAGGTAATCGGCCAGCGTTTGTGGAAGCCTTCGAACCATGATTGTAACTCTAGCTAAAGCCGGGGGCATGCCTTCCCCCGGAACTCGTACGTGTTCACCACACGCTGCTCGGCGCATCCGGCGCACTCTGCAGCACATGCGCCTGGCAGACGTGGCTCACCGCGGCCTCGTCTCGCAGATGCCGGGCATCGATCCGCTGCGCGAGTAGCTTTCCCGCCGCCTCGGAATACTCACGATCGTCGTACACGTTCACCAGCGCGCTCACGGCATGCCCCCTTCGCACCAGGTTCCCTAGCGCCACGGCCGTTTCTTCGGTCACGGCGGTCACGATTGCCACTACCGTCGCGTCGCGCGGCAACCGGCTTCCCGTTTCCGACACCAGCCCCGCCATTGAGAGCCCATCGGTGAGTTCCGCTCGGGCCAGCGTCTCCAGAATCCGCAGGAACTGTTCCGGTCCGCGGCGCGTCTCGACCACCAGAGGCTGCAGACGCGTGCTGGTTTCGGTCATCGCCGCCGCCTTGAGGGCCGCGTCGCGCGTGCGAATGTCAAAGTCCCAGCCTTCCTGCCGAATTCGATCGGCGGCGTCGCGCGCATTCGTGACCAGCCCCACCTGCTGTCCCATCTCAAAGACGGCGCTCGCCAGCGAGACGGCCGCGGTAATGGCCAGTTCCGAACGCACCGGTTCGTGTTTGGCCGCGAACGAACCCTGATGAAAATCCAGCAGCACCGTGATCCCGGCCACGGTCGTCGGCTCATAGATTTTGCTGTGCAGCTCGCCGGTTCGGGCGGTCGCTCGCCAGTGAATCCGGTTCAAGGGATCGCCGCGCTCGTAACGCCGCACACCGGCCATCCGCGTCGGATCCTCGAACAGCCGGTAGCTCATCTTCACCTCGCCCACGGGACGTCGCGAAGCCAGATCAAACCCCGCCAGCGGAATCACCTTCGGATAAACGAGCAGAAAATTCGGTTCCGTGGCCACACGATATCGTCGGTGCAGACCGAACACGTCACCCGTTTCGAGCACCAGTGGCCCGATCTGGTAGTACCCGCGGCGATTGCATTCGAGCTGATAGTGAGCCGTCTTCTGGCTCCGCGGACCGAGCATCGCCAGGTGCAGTCGCTTGCCCACCGGTCGCAGGCTTGGCGGATCGTGAATCAGCGCATGCCTGGGCAGCAGGTCTTCGGCCAGCACCCAGGCGATCGGCAGCGCGCCGCGATTCTCGAGCTTAATTACAACTGCCACGCTCTCGCCAATGTAAGCGGTGAGCCGATTGCATTCCCGCGTCGCGTGCAGGTTCTCGCTCCACGTGCGGGCCACGAACCGGCTGACCAGCATCACGCCTAACAGCGCGTACATGGCGTAAGCCAGCAGCCCCAGGTTGAACACCAGGGCGATCACCAGCAGCACGCTTGCGCCCAGAAACCATTTCATGACACGCGGGCTTCGGCAGCCAGAGTGGGAACGGGAACTTCGCCCAGAATCTCGTCAACGATTGAAGCGCTGGTCACTTTGCGCAACCGGCTTTCCGGCCTTACGATCAACCGATGCGTGAGCACCGCCGGCGCGACGCGCTTTACGTCGTCAGGCAGCACGAAATTGCGGCCCAGAATCGCGGCCATCGCCTGTGAAGTACGAAACAGCGCGATCGAAGCCCGGGGACTTCCGCCCAGGCTCAGTTCGTCGTGCGAGCGCGTTTCATGCACGATCTGCATCAGGTAGCGGCGGACCTTCTCGTCGACGTGCACCTCGCGCACGGCTTGCTGGCACGCGAGTAGCTCCGCGGCCGAAACCACGGGGCCCAGCTTGTCCAGCGGGTGACCGCGCTCGAGCATGTCGAGCATCTTCAGTTCCTGATCCATGCTTGGATAGCCAAGGCTGAACCGCACCAGGAACCGGTCGAGCTGGGCCTCGGGTAGCGGAAACGTTCCTTCGTGATCGACCGGGTTTTGCGTGCCGATCACCAGGAACGGCTTTTCGAGCGTATGGGTAATCCCATCGACCGAGACGCGCCCCTCGGCCATCGCTTCCAAAAGCGCGGACTGCGTGCGCGGCGTGGCCCGGTTGATTTCATCCGCCAGCACGATCTGGGCGAAGATCGGCCCCGGGCGAAACTCAAACTCGGTGGTCTTGGGATTGAACACGCTCGCGCCGGTCACGTCCGTGGGCAAGAGATCCGGCGTGCACTGAATGCGCTTGAATGAGCAGCCGACGCTCGCCGAGAGCGCCCGGGCGAGCATCGTCTTGGCTACGCCTGGCACGTCTTCCAGCAGGATATGCCCCTCGCAAAACCAACTGACCAGCGAGAGAACAATCTGCGAACGCTTGCCGACGATGACGTTCTCGACGTTGCCGATGATGCGTTTGGCCGTGGTCGCGACTTCCGCCATGGTGGGCGTGCCTCTACAGTGTGCTGTGACCCGGTTCCGACAGGGAGATGAGCACCTTCAATGCTACCCCGGCATGGGGCCGTTTGCCACAGTGCTCGACGCGAGCCCGAAGTAACGCTTCGGGCAGGGATCCATCACTCCCCGTCGACCATGTTTTCGCTCGGATCGTAGTGTTTGAACAGCAGCACGACGATCCACAGCGTCATCAGGCCTTCCAGCACCAGCACCAGCCAGGCGGCCGTAATGTAGACTGCCGGCAGGTCGGGCAGCAGCAGTCGACCACCCACCAATACCGCACCGGCAATCGCTCCGGCCAGGATCGCCAGCATCACCTTGGCGAAATTCACGAGAGCTACCCGCACTCCCACCAGCAGGTCTCCCGGCGCGAAACGGCGAACCGCCGGAAAGACGAGCACCAGCGCGCTATCGCAGGCGATCGTCAGCAGGTTGATCGGCACCGCCAGCGCGAGCGCGGCGCCCATTATTGGTGTCAGCTTACCGAGCACGGCTGCCATTGCCGCGATGGCCAGCGACTGCAGAAACAGGACGTACAACAGCGAACCGCCAAGCGACCCCCAGACGATCGTCCGCGGCCGAATCGGCAGCGTCTTGATCACGTCGATATGATCGAGGTCCGTCCTCAGCCCAAGCGGCATGATCGTCGTGACCAGGAGCCCGATGATCATCGTCACCGTGACGACCAACGCATCGCCAGGCGTCCCCTGTCGACGCGTGGAAGCGAGCAACATGCCCGACATCGGCCCGGCCGTGATGAGCAGCACGAACACGATCCGACTTGAACCGCGAATCATGTCGAGCGCCTGCCGCCAGGCGATCGGGCCGGCTCCGCCGAGGCGCGGAAAGTTAACGAGCCCCAGCCGCGGCTTGCTGCGCGCACCGATCGTGGGCAATCCGCCGGAGCGCTTGAGCTGGTCGATCATGTCGGCGCGCCGGCGGCTGGCGTCGAGGCTCGCTTCAAGAAAGTGCCGATCGAGCACGAGTACGCCCGCGGCCACGATCAGGTTCAGTGCGATCCCCAGTGGCCCCCACGTGAACAGTTCGGCATACGTCTTGGCCCCGATCGTTCGGCTGAACACGCCGAACGGAGCGAGCAGCGTCCGCGCCGCGCCGCTCGCTTCGAGCGCCAAGGCACGATCGCGCCAATCGATGCCTGGATCGAACACGCCGGATCGATATGCCGACAGCGCGACCACAACAACCAGCGCCGTGGCGATGGAAATCAGCACCAGCCGATACCGCCGGCCAAGCCAACTGCCGGCGACGGCCAGAAAGATCGTCGACCACTGCATGAACGTCAGCGCCAGCCAAATCCCGATCAGCGCCGCCGGCCCCCAGATCATGGGCATCACCAGCGGCATTAAGATCGCAAATCCCAGCGTGCCGAACGTGCTCACCGCCAGCTTGTACGCCAGCAATTGCCGCCGCTTGAACGGCCCCGGAAACAGAAACTCCACCTCCGGCAGGCTGAACGCGATCGGACTGCGAAAGTGCCCCCCCAGAATGCTGAATGCCCACAGCACCAGCAGCGCCGCCGGGTGCAGAAACCAGGTCATCAGATACAACCGTTCGCGCGGCACCGGCGAGTCCAGCCCGCGCGTCATCAAGTACGGCAGAAACATCAGGCTGAAAAACGCGACGCCGAGCAGCGCCATCAGAATCCCGCGCGGCGTTGAAACCGAGCGCCGCAGCTTGCGCAATTGCCCCTTCGCGCGAAGCCACGACAGCAGTAGCAGCGAGCGAACCATGCCGACGGCGTACTCCCGGAATCCTTAAACGGCTTCCTGCCCCTCGATCGCGCGAAAGAACACGTCCTCGAGCGTCTCCGCGCCGAGCGATCCAAACCGCTCGCGCGCTTCCTGCACGGGTCCGCAGAACAAGGCCCGGCCGCGCCGCAAGATGAGCAGATCCGTGCACAGGTTTTCGACCAGCACCAGCAGGTGCGAGCTGACGATGACCGCGGCGCCGGCCGCGGCCCGCGCCACGATCGAAGCCTTCAGCGTGCGAATGCCATGCGGATCGAGTCCCGTAAGTGGTTCGTCAAACAGGATCGCCTGTGGGTTGTGAAGATACGCGCACGCAATCGCCACCTTCTGCCGCATCCCGCGGGAGAGCTCCTGCGTCACGGTGTCGCGCTTCTCCACGAGCTCGAACATCGCCAGGTATTCTTCGGCCGCGGGCTCAAAGTTCTCCACGCCATAGGCTGAGGCCACGAACCGCAGATGCTCCCAGACCGTGAGCGATTCGAAAAGCTTCGGATCGTCAGGGATGTAGGCCAGCTGCCGCTTGGCCGCGACGGCGTCGGTTTCGATGTTGTGGCCCGCAATCAGAATCTGTCCGCGCGAGGGCGGAATGATCCCGGCCAGGGCGCGGAGCGTGGTGGTCTTGCCGGCGCCATTGGGACCGACGAGCCCCAGAATCGAGCCGCTCTTCACTTCGAAGCTCAGGCCGGAAACCGCAACCAGGTCGCGGTAGATCTTGTAGTAGTCGACGACCTGGATCAAAGCGGAGAGTCTCCGGTGAGGCTGGCCTGAGCTAACCGAATTGTACCCCACGCCGAGAACCACGCCCGCAAAGCCCGGCGAATACTTTCGCCGGGAATCTTCTGCTTCGTCACGCCGGCTGCTTTTCGGGATGCAGGTAGATGAAGCTCTTCCCCAGCCTTCCGCCGTAGTTTCCGGCCGAGATCTTCACCAGCCCCGGCGTGGGCGCCGCCGCTTCAATCGCCCGGTGCGTGGCGGTGGCGATCGTCGCCAGGTCGCGGCCGTTGATGATCACTTCCATGACGCTGGCCACGCCGGCCGGCACGCGGCTCTTTTCACCCAGCTTTTCACGCAGTGTGGGGCAGAACTCGGCGTAGGTGCTGGCGATCGAAAACTTGTAGCGGCTGCCGGCCTTTGAGCCGCTCCCCGCCAGTCCGCCGGGGAAGGGCATGATCACGCCCGGCGAATCCGCCACCGCCGCGGCCGCCCGCTCGGCCGCCAGCAGAGCCGAGTCGACCGAGTCGCCCAGAAACCACAGGTTGCCCCCCATCAGCCCATCGCGATAACCGAACCGCCGGTCGATGATGAACTCGCCGCCCAGGATCGGCACGACCCACACCGCCCGGCCGTAGCGCGTATCGCGAAACTGATAGCCGTCGCCAAAGAACGCCAGCTTGCGACCGAGCTTGAAATAGTCCTCGGTGTCCAGCAGGTTGAACGCAGACGCCGTGGGGCAGGTCAGCACGTTCTGACTGATCCGCACGAGCAGCGACTTCTCGAGCGCTTCCCGCCGATCCTTGCGAAACCGCGGAATGTGAAACTGCACGACCGCGCCGGGGCGACCGTCGGGCGTGACGAAATCGGCATCGCCCCCAGGACCGAGGTATCGGTCGAGGCCCGCCTCGCAATCGCACATGATTGTGCTCGAAGCGTTGCCCGTGGCCGCGGCCACGGCATGGCCGAGCCAGGTGCGATCGCGAGCCGTGATCAGAACCTCGGCATAAATGCTGCGAAACGCCTCGGCGTAAGTATCCTCGACCTCGGCGCGAATCGTCTCGGCCACTTACCGCCCCTTCCCTGGAATGACCCGCTCTTCCGTGATGATCTTGTCCATGTACACGTCGTGCGCGTCGGTCGGAATCTCGGGAAACAACTGGCATTCAAACGCCAGCGCGATCAGAGGAGCATCCGGTCGGGCGTGCTCCAGCAGCTTGTCGTAGTAGCCCATCCCGTGACCCATCCGCGCTCCGCGGGCGTCGAACGCCACGCCCGGCACCATCACCAGGTCGAGCTCTTCGACATCGACCTTCTTGGCCGGCACTTCGCGCAGCTCGACTTTCGGCTCCAGAATTTTGTACATGCCGATTTCCAACTCATCCATGTTCTCGAGCAGAAACAGTTCGAGCTCGCCATCGACGCAGTAGGGAACCACGATCCGCTTGTCCCCTGCGAGCAGCTTGGGCAGATGCTGCCGGGTCTTCACCTCGGTGCGAACGTCGATATAGACCATCACGGTCTTGGCGGCCGCAAACTCCGGCTGGGCAATAAACGTTTCGCAGATTCGCTCGCTGAGTGGTTCCTTGTTTTCCTGAGCCTTGCGGTTGGCGTGGGCCTGTTCGCGAATCGCTTTCTTGGCTTCCCGGGGGTCCATGAGCTGTTCCTGAGACATGTCGATGCTTCCTGCCGGTCGTGAATCTCGTAAGTGCGCGCGCCGCGCGTCGCCGACTATCGTACTGGACGCATCGCGAAAGGAAAACCACCTCTCGCAATGCCGTGAAGCTGGGGGCAGGCCCGCTTTGCGCTTGCGGCGTTAGACGACCGCTCCGCCTGCCAGCTTCGCCACCGCAATCATCTCGCGAATTGTCTTGTCGAGCATCTCCTGCCCGCCGAATTCGAATCCCAGGGACCGGAGCTTGCCGGTCTCGATCTGGTTCTTCGGCCGCAGCGGCTCGCCGAGAACCTCGCCATGCCCGCCGGCCATCGCGTGGGCTCGCTTGGCCACGTCGTACTCTGAGATGTACTGATCCACGCAATTGAAAGACTCGCCGGCCACCCGCTCGGCCTCGGCATGGACTAGAAGACTCGTCGCCCGGGCCACGTCGGCCGCGTGAACGTGCTTGCTTCCGCGTGTGCATTCGACGGGTTCGTTCCGCACCACGCCGGCCACCAGGTCGTACCACTTGCTCTTCTCGATCGGATAGGCCAGGCCATAGATCGCTGTCGGCCGCAGCGCACAAATCGTGCACTTTTCGTGCAAGGCGTAGCTGTGCACAAATGCTTCGACCGCTGCCTTGTGCGCACCGTAGTGCGAATCCGGCCACAGGGGATGTGTCTCGTCCAGTGGGCGCGCTTCGAGAATCTTGCCATAGACTGCGCAGCTCGAAATGAACACGATCCGTTCGGCGCCCGCCGCCTTGGCCGCTTCGAACAACTGCATTGACGCGGCAAAGTTGTGCAGGGCCATCGCCGCACCGAAGTTGAACGTCGTGAAGTCCATCCGCGCAAGCGCGGCATGTACCAGCACGTCGCAGCCACGCGCCAGCTCGCGACAGGCCTCGAAATTGCCGAGCGTGCCGCCGTCGACCCATTCGATGTGCCGCTCGACGTGCTCGAGTCCGCCCAGTTTGCTCTCGGGTCTGCGCCAGGCCCGGACCGTGTGTTGTTCGGCGGCGAACTGGGCGAGCAGATACCGGCCGAGAAAACCCGTTGCTCCGGTGAGTGCGATTCGCATGGCGGAAGCTCCCTGGTGGCTGGTGACTACCAGTAATTTGCCGCGCATGCCCTCAAACGTCAAAGATTACCGCCCACCCTCGGTCGCAGTCGCCGCGTTTTCCTCACCCGACGCGTGAGAGCGCGAGCGAGGTTCTTTTGGTAGAGTCAGCTCACGCGTCGGGTTAAGATTGGGCGGGCACCCAATTGGCCAGACTCGCGGTCGGCCGTTAAACTGCACGAAGTCCCATCCAACCTCACATCCACCTTCTCGCGAAGCATTCTGATGAGCACCGCTTACCTTCTCGCCGGCTGTCGGACTCCCATTGGCAGACTTTTGGGCTCGCTCTCGTCCGTGCCCGCCACAAAACTGGGCGCTGTGGCCGTGGCCGAAGCGGTACGCCGGGCGGGTCTGCCCGTCGATGCGGTCGACGAGGTGATTATGGGCAACGTCCTTTCAGCAGGACTCGGTCAGGCCCCGGCTCGCCAGGCCGCGCTTCGCGGCGGATTGCCGGCGACCGTCTCTGCACTGACGATCAATAAAATGTGCGGTTCGGGCCTCAAGGCCGTGATGCTGGCCGATCAGGCAATCCGCTGCGGCGACGCGCGGGTGATTGTCGCCGGCGGCATGGAAAGCATGAGCCAGGCTCCGTTTCTGCTACAAGGCATGCGGGCCGGCTGGAAGTTTGGCGATCAGACGGTTCGCGACTCGATGCAGTACGACGGACTGTGGTGCGCCTTCGAGGACGTGGCCATGGGCGCCGAGGCCGACTACATCGCCGAATCTCGCGGAGTCTCCCGGGCCGATCAGGACGCCTTTTCCGTCGAGAGCCATCGCCGCGCCGCGCTGAAGTCGGCACGGGCCCTCGACGAAATCGTGCCGGTCAATGTACCCGGTCGCAAGGGGGACACGGTCATCTCGGTCGACGAAGGCCCTCGCCCCGACACGACGCTCGAGGGTCTGGCCAAGCTGCGCCCGTCGTTTGGTCCGACCGGTACCGTCACAGCCGGCAACGCGTCGCAAATCAGCGACGGCGCCGCCGCGCTCGTCGTGGCCTCGGAAGACATCGCCCGCGAGAGTCTGTCGCCCTTGAAGGCCCGGATCGTGGCCACGGCCGTAAGCGGCGTCGAGCCGAAGGAGATCTTCATCGCTCCGATAACCGCCATTGAGAAAGTGCTGGCCAAGGCTCGACTGAAGATGGAAGACATCGACCTGATCGAGCTCAACGAAGCATTCGCCGCGCAAGCCCTGGCCTGCATGCGCCCCGTGGATGCCGATCCCGAGAAGACGAACGTTCACGGCGGGGCGATCGCCCTGGGGCACCCGATCGGCGCGAGCGGCGCCCGGGTGCTGGTCACGCTGATGTATGCGCTGGCCGAACGCGGCCTGAAGCGGGGGCTGGCCTCGCTGTGCCTCGGCGGCGGCAATGCCGTGGCGATGATCATCGAGCGGGTGTGAGCCGACCTAGCTCATCAGTTCATCGATGTCTCGAGCGCCGTGGAACACGCGCAGAATTTCCACGACGTCACCCAGATACCGATAACACACCACGTAACGGCGAACCGAGAAAGTTCGCACGTTTTCCAGCCGAAACTCGGGCTGTCGCGTTCCGAGTTCGGGCGACTTGCCGAGCAAATGAAACGCCTTGTAAATCTCTCGAGTCAGCCGTCTGGCTGCTTCAATGTTATCGGCGGCGATGTAAGCGAAGATGTCCGTCAAATCTTGCCGTGCAAGTAGCGTGAGCCGGTAATGGCGCATGCGTCGCTAGTTGTTTTTGGGCGACTGGCGGGCCAGGGCTTCGATATCAGCCACGAACTTCTCCTCCTCGTCCTCGCCATACTCGACAAATTCCCCGCGTTCCAATTGATCGATGCCTTGTTGAACTGCGAGCCGAATCGACTCGCGCTCACGTAACAAGCTCACCGCTTCGTCCAGTGCGCGGGATTGATCGGGAAACAGCCCAGCAGCTACCGCCTGTTCGAGAAAATCTTGGTTCTGCTGTGAGATGAAAACATTCATAAGAGGGCTCCTACCCCCGATTGTACTAGCGCCGGAGCAAAACGTTCAACTTTTCGGCCGTCCCGGCGTATACAAGCAGCAATCCACCGGACACACGTCGTGGCTCGGCCCAAATTCGCCGATGGCCAGACGCGGCCCCCCTGCAATCCGTTCCTCGACCAGCTCGCGAATCATCGTCACGAACTTCGGGTGGCTGCCAACTGTGCCGGCCCGCACCAGGTTCAAACCCAACTCGGCGGCCAGATCCTTCGCTTCGGTATCCAGGTCGAACAAGACTTCCATGTGATCGCTCAAGAATCCGCTCGGCACGATGACCACGTCTTGCAGGTCACCGGCCGCCTTCAGCTCGCGCAGCACGTCGAGCACATCCGGCTCGAGCCACGGTTGCTGCGGGGGCCCGCTGCGGCTTTGATAGGCCACGCGCCAGTTGCGAATGGATAGCGCATTTGAAACCAGCCGCGCCGTCTCCGCCACCTGCTGGGCGTAGTTGCAGTTATCGGCCATCGCATTAGGAATGCTGTGTGCCGTGTAGATCACCTGGGCCGCTTCGCGCCTTTCGGCCGGAATCCCGGCCAGCGCCCCAGCCACCCGTTCGGACTGCGCTTCGACAAACAGCGGATGGTTATAGAACATCCGCAGCTTTTCGATCCGCGGCGCGCTTGCGCCAACCTGTTCCTGGGCCGCCGCGATGTTTTCGCGATACTGCCGGCAGCCTGAGTAAGAACTGTACGCGCTGGTGAAGTAAGCCAGCGCGCGGCGCACACCGTCGCGCTGCATCTGCTCCAACGTGTCGGCGAGCAGCGGATGCCAGTTGCGGTTACCGAAGTAAATCGGCAGCGAGATGCCGTACTGCTTGAACTCGGCTTCGAGCGCGGCAATCAGTTCACGATTCTGATCGTTGAGCGGACTCTTGCCGCCAAAGTGCCGGTAGTGTTCGGCCACCTCGAACATCCGCTCACGCGGAACGTTCTTGCCGCGGAGCACGTTTTCGAGAAACGGAATCACGTCGTCCTGCGACTCGGGACCGCCGAACGACACGACCAGCAGTGCGTCGTACGACTCGCGGGAGTCGTCAGCCGGGGGAACGTCACGGGGCTGATTCAACGGACGGCCCTCGGCCAGCTGATGCCAGAGAAGTCAGACGGCTGGTTCACTGCCGGTCGCAGTTCATCCCGGCCGCTGAAGAAGTGATAAAGTGACCCCGACGGGATTTGAACCCGTGTTATCGGCGTGAAAGGCCGGTGTCCTAGACCAGGCTAGACGACGGGGCCGCAAGTCAGCTCGGCAGATCCGGCCGCCGGAGCATCCCGTGTATGATGGCCATTTAGGCCGCTACGTCAAGTGCTGTCTGGCCAGTCGTTTGCGAGCCGGACGGCGCGAGCGAAAGAGAAGTGAGTTTCAGCGAAAGACGTGTGGTGAAAGCGCGGCGCAGCCTCTCGCACGCGCTGCCCTGCGGCGGCGTGCTTAGCTACCAGCCTTCTCGTCGCGTTCGACATCGGACTCTTCGCCGCTGCCATGCTGATCGGCGGATAACTCGGCTTCCGCGCGATGAATCGCGTCGAACACCTCGCGCCGGTGGACGGGCACCTCTTTCGGCGCTTCTACGCCCAGGCGCACTTTGTCGCCGCGGATCTCCACGACGACAATCTTGATGTCATTGTTAATGACAATGCTCTCGTTCTTCTTGCGAGATAGAACCAACATGGGGCCATTCCTTCGATGATGTCGCGGGGCTTCCTTGTTCGTCTGTACCCCTCGAAGTCGCTCCGTGCATCGGGCGGTACCTCACCGCATGCCCTGGGGGGAGACTTCACGGTGCAGACGCGCGCACAGGCTCTTACTAACATTCACTCTACGTAGGCACTGGTCAGAGTCAAGCTTGGGTGGTGTCAAAACGGCCCGCTTTTGCGGGGGATCGCCGGCTGCGGCTGCAGGCACGTCACCTAGATTGCCTATTTCGCCACTCAGTGGCGGTTGGCGGTGCGCATCCTGCCGAATTCGTTTCCTGCTGTACATTTACCGCGACCCTGCAAGCCCAGAACCTACGCGCCCAGAATCTGGCCGTTCGTAGAGGGAGTAGTTTGCCACCGCAAGCGTCCCGTCGACATCCACATCGGTGACGCCTCATCCACATCGGTGACGCCTCGGGGGGCCCTTTCCCGTCGTTGAAAGGTGGCCGCAGTACCAGGCGAAAAGCGGAGATTGCGAATCCGCCAGCCGGATTACTCCAGAGAAACCTCTGGCAATCGCAAGCGACGAATATAATCTCCGAGGAATTCGACCATCCATCCGACACGGTAGTGGCAGCGCGAATGGCAACTCCTGAGTCGCGCTACGCAGTGCGTGTGCGGCGCGGCGCGCGTGCAACCACGCTTGCGGGTCAACTGCCCCTGCCTATAATGAATGAGGTGTAGGCTTGTTGAGTGCGGCCGCCGGGGCAGTGCCTGACTTGAATCGGCCGGCACCGCAGGTTTCGTCAAAACCAGATTCGTTTCAGCCTCCTGTGGGAGCTTCGATGGGCCGTTGGTTCCGTAATATTTGGGACGCCGTGTTCACTGTCGCCTACGGCATGTGGATTACGTTGCGTTACTGGCTCATTACCTACAAACGCGACCGCAAAACCTTCACCGAGCACTTCGAATATCCTGAGTTGCCGGTGCCGGTGTCGGCTCGCTATCGCGGTTTCCATCGCTACGATCTGACGACCTGTATCGCTTGCGACCAATGTGCGAAGGCCTGCCCGGTCGATTGCATTTACATTGGCAAGGAACGCGTTACCACGGGCAAAGGCTTCAAAGTTACCGGCTTTACGATCGACTACTCGAAGTGCATGTTTTGTGCGCTCTGCGTCGAACCTTGCCCGGTGGATTGCATCTTTATGGGTGCGACGCATGACCTGAGCTGCTATAGCCGCGACGGATGTCTGGTGGATTTTGCCCGCCTGCCGGTGGATGTGGCCTGGGGCCGGGCCACGCTCAATCCCACGGCGGTGGCCGCGTCGAAAACGATTGTCGAACCCGTTCACGGCGGACCGAACCAGTAGTCGTCTGAAGCCCTCTCCAACCGCTTCGGCACCGTTCAGCTTCCTGGCAAAAGCGTCTGACTCCGAACAAGCGAGTGATGTCCATGGCCGACGAGTACCAGCCCGCGAAGTTGTTCACCGTCGAACAGGCAAACGCCGTGTTGCCATTGGTTCGCGCCATCACGCACGACCTGGTGCAGCTCTCGCGCGAGGTGATGGAGCGTCGCGAGCGGTTGGCCCTGCTTTCGGGTGGCCGCAAGCCGACGGCCAAGGATCCTTATTCGGAAGAGTTGCGCCAGATCGAAGAAGAGCTCGACAAGGACAGCGAACAGCTCGAAGCCTTTGTCGAAGAGCTCCGCGAGCTGGGCGTTGAGCCCAAGAGCGGCACCGAAGGGCTCGTCGACTTCCCCAGCCTGATGGACGGTCGGGTTGTCCTGCTCTGCTGGAGACTCGGCGAAACCGAGGTTACCCACTGGCACGAGTTGAACGCCGGTTTTGCCGGTCGCCAGTCACTCGTGGCGGGCAGCCTGGCCGACGGTAGCGATAACCACGACGGCGGCGAGCTTCACAACGGCAGTGGACCGCACGACGAATCGCTCTAATTATCTCCATGCTGTTTAGCGCTGACGCGGCTTGCCAGCGGGGCCTCTGCTCTTTTAGAATGGCCCCGTCTAGCGGGACGGAGATGGTGCCGCCGCCGGAGCTTGCCGAACGCTCCGCAGGTCCCCTCTCCTCGCCGCGTTTCCAACGTGTGGCGTGTTTGCGCGGGTGATGTCTCCAGCGGAGATCGCCAGGAGCGCGAGCGCCGAAACAGGCCGCCGGCCTCTGCATGTTCGACATGTTCGAGCGTGCCGCGGATCGGCACAGATCGAGAAAAGACGCACCATGGCATCGCCGACAACCGTCGCGGCGTACATCGCGCTGTTTGCGACGCTGGGCTTTCTGTTCCTGTTTGTCACCCTGGTCGTCGGCCGCTTCCTGCGTCCGAAGGATCCCAACTTCGAAAAGCTCGAAGTGTACGAATGCGGCGAACCAACGATCGGTTCCAGCTTCGTGCAGTTCGACTTGCGGTTCTACGTGGTCGCACTGTTGTTCATCATTTTCGACGTCGAAGTCGCGCTGTTCTTTCCCTGGGCCACGGTCTACGGCAAAGCCACGCACCTGATGGATCCCGAGTTCCAGAAGGTCACCGCCGCGGGCGAACTCACGCCCGGCGCCAGCGCGATCTTCACCGAGTTGGGCGTTCCCAGTCCGACGGTTCCGCCGCTGCGTGAAGAACTCGCCGCCTCGGCCGTGGGGCTCGACGTGCAGCAGCAGGGCGCGCTCGCGATCGAAGATCTCGCCCGGCGAATCGCCCTGTTTTCAATCATCGACATCGCCGTGTTTTTTGCCGTGCTCCTGATCGGCTTTGCTTACGTCTGGCGTCGCGGCGATCTCGACTGGGTGCGCGCACTCAGTAAACAACGCGCGGCGGATACGCGCCCCCGCGGGCCGGCCCTGGTCAGCGAAGAGCAGCCCGTCGTCTCGGCCTGATCTGCGGCAGTGAGCGTAAGCCCGGCGTCACGATTCATACCCCTCTCGATTTTGCAGCATACTCCATGAGCGGACAAACGTTTGTCGACCGGTTGAAGCAGAAGTTTGGCGACGGCATCGTCGGGGCAAACTTTACGGCCATCGACCCCTGGATTGAAGTCGCGCCCGCCGGGCTCGTCCCGCTCTGCGAGTATCTCCGCGACGAGCCGGATCTCGCCTTCAACTACTGCAACTGCATCACGGGCGTCGACTGGTTGGAAACCGACCCCAAGAAGGCCGCCAAGAACGACTGGCAGCCGCACATCGAGGTCGTCTATCACCTCTCGAGCCTGACGCACAAGACCTCGCTGGTGCTGAAGGTCATGGTCCCCCGCTGGCAGAACGACGAGGTCGGCAGCATTCCGGAAATCCCCTCGGTGGCTAATGTCTGGCGTACGGCCGACTGGCATGAGCGCGAAGTGTTCGACCTGACCGGCGTGCGCTTCACAAACCACCCTGACCTGCGGCGGATCCTGTGCCCCGAGGACTGGGTCGGCCATCCGCTCCGCAAGGATTACGAGTTCCCGCTCGAGTACCACGGCATCCGCGGCCGGTAGGGCTGTTGTCTTCCTTCTTGTCACCGATCACTAACCACTAGCCTCGAAGCCATGGCCACTCATCTGGACGACCCGCGGATTATCGAGTTCGACGTTCGCACCGACGAAATGTTGGTGAACATGGGACCGCAGCATCCCAGCACGCACGGCGTGTTGCGCCTGGTGCTCAGGACCGATGGCGAAGTCGTCTCCGAAGTCACGCCCCACATCGGTTATCTGCATCGCTGTGCGGAAAAGATCGGCGAAAACCTCACGCCGCGGCAGTGGATTCCCTATACCGACAGGATGGACTACCTCGCCGCGATGAACATGAATCTCGGCTGGGCGCTCACCGTCGAGAAGCTGATGGGGCTGGAGCTTCCGGAAAAGGCCCGCCACCTGCGCGTGCTCATCGCCGAGCTCAACCGCATTGCCAGCCACCTGGTCGGCATGGGTGCTTACGGCCTCGATCTCGGCACGTTCAGCCCGTTTTTGTATGCCTTCCGCGAACGCGAAAAGATTCTCGACCTGTTCGAGGAGGTCTGCGGCGCGCGGCTCACCTACAGTTACATCACGGTCGGCGGCGCCACGGCCGATCTGCCGCCCGGCTGGCTGCACAAGCTCGAGGCCTTCCTCGACCAGCTCCTGCCGGTCATCACCGAGTATCACGCGCTGCTGACCACAAATGCGATCTTCGTTCGCCGCACGGCGAATATCGGCCTGCTCTCGCCCGAAAAGGCGATTTCCTACGGCTGCTCCGGCCCGGTCCTTCGCGGCTCGGGCATCGACTACGATCTGCGTCGCGACGGCGAATCTCGCTACACCGAGATGTACGACGGCTATGCGTTCGAAGTGATCGTCGAAAAAGACGGCCACTATCCCAAGGATCACGACTATCCGGCCGTGCCGAGTTCCGCGGTCCTCGGCGATTGTTGGCACCGGTTCTACGTGCGGATGCTCGAAGTGATGCAGTCGATTGACCTCTGCCGCCAGGCGATGGATCGCTACAGCATGGCCACGGGTTCCTGGGGCGTCCCGGTGAAGCTCACCGAAAAACTGCCCAAGGGCGAAGCCTACATGGAAACCGAGGCTCCGCGCGGTCAGATGGGTTTCTACGTCGTCAGCACCGGCAGTGGAGCGATTCCCTGGCGCGTACGGGCTCGCAGCAGTTCGTTCTGCAATCTCTCGGTCACGCACGACCTGTGCCGCGGCTGTTTGATTGCCGACGTGCCGGCCATCGTCGGTTCGCTGGACATCGTGATGGGAGAAATCGACCGGTAAAGCTCTCCCAATGAGGAGCGGCTTGGACGGTAGCCTCCGGCATTTGCCGGGGGGTAATTCGATAGTCTGTGCGATCGGCACGCTCGGCCGGTTGTAGCGTCCGCACTCGCGAGCCGGAAGGAAAAACTTGAAGTTCGAGGGGCTTGTCGGTGCAGGGTAGTTTGTGCGATATTTCACGATCTTAAACCTGCGTCGAAACAGGCAGTTGCGGCACCCAGCCCGACTGCCGGCAAAGAAACAAACCGTTGGTTTACTGGGCTCGTTGGTTTACTGGGCTCGTTGGTTTACTGGGCTCGCGGCCTGGCACTCGTCTAGCAGGACTAAGTGTGGCTGAATTCCTGAAACAGTACTTGTCGCCCGAGTGGTTGGCTTACGCCATCGTGGCGTTCATCCACGCCTTCATCCTGATCAACATCGTTGCCGTCGGGGCCTTGGTGTTCATCTGGCTGGAGCGGAAGGTTTCCGGCCGCATTCAGGATCGCCTCGGTCCGACGCGCGTCGGCGGCAAATTTGGCTGGCTGCAAACGCTGGCCGATGGCCTGAAGCTGGTCACCAAGGAAGATCTGTGCCCTAAAGGCGCCGACCAGCTCCTGTTTTTGGCCGCGCCCTACGTGTCCTTCTGCGCCTCGTTTGCGGCCTACATGGCGCTGCCGTTCGCCGATGGTTGGGTTGGTATCCGCCTGAACGTCGCGGTGTTCTTCATCATCGCGGTGATCGGCTTGGAAGTCTTCGGCGTGATCCTGGCCGGCTATGCTTCGGCATCCAAGTGGTCGCTCTTTGGCGCCATGCGTGAAGCCGCCCAGGTGGTGAGCTACGAAGTGCCGCTCGGCATGTGCGTCGTCGTGCCGGTGCTGCTGGCCGGTTCGATGGACCTGATCACGATCGCCCAGATGCAGACGGCCGGGGCCGCGCAGATGGGCTGGTTCACCCACTGGTACGTCTTCAACGACCCGTTCACCTTCATCACGTTCTGGGTCTACTTCACCTGCGCCACGGCCAGCGTGAACCGCGCCCCGTTCGACCTGGCCGAGGCCGAAAGCGAACTCGTGGCCGGTTTCCACACGGAATACTCCGGCCTGCGCTGGAGCATCTTCTTCATGGCCGAGTACGGCTCGATGTTCGCCGTCAGCGGACTCGCCGCGCTGTTGTTCTTCGGCGGCTGGAACGGCCCGCTCCCAATCACGCATTGGCTGGGCCTGGCCGACGCGTCGAATCCCGTGCTGCACTACGCCGGCAACCTGCTGGGCGCGCTCAACTTTGTTGGCAAGTGCGTGTTCGGGGTCACCTTCATGATGTGGGTTCGCTGGACGTTGCCTCGCCTGCGGATCGACCAGGTGATGACGACCTGCCTCAAGTACTGCACGCCGCTGGCCGCCGCGATGTTTGCCGGCGCCGTGATCTGGCGATTCCTGCTGCCTGGCGGCCTGATCCTGCCCAGCGATCAGGGCCTCGTGCGCGAAGCCCACACCGAAATCCAGGCGGCGGCTCCGGCTGATCCCGCTGCCCCCGCGGCTGCTGATGCGTCCGAACCGGTCGGCGACCGCGTCGCTCACGTTACTCCTCAGAACGAACTCGTAGGTGCGGGCCGTGGAACCCATTAACTGGCATTCCGTTTTCTTCCTGGTGTTCGCGCTCTTGGCGTGCGGCTTTGCCGTGGCCGTGCTGCTCACCAGCAACATCGTGCGGATGGCCTTTTATCTGGTGCTTTCGCTCGCGGCCACCAGTGGTTTGTTCTTTCTGGCCGGAGCTGACTTCGTCGGCGCCATGCAGGTCATGATCTATGTCGGCGGAACGCTGGTCCTGTTGATCTTCGGCGTCATGCTTACGGCCCAGGGACCCTTCATCTCGATGAAGACCTCGGCCGGCGAATGGACGCTTGGCATCATGGTCGGCGGGTTGCTGCTCGCGGTCCTGTTGCAAGCCGCCACCAGCATCGACGCCTGGCAGCCACAGGCCGTCATCGAAGGCGACGCGCGACCCACCGCCACCCGGCTCGGCATGGGCCTGCTTGGCGCTCGCGTCGACAAACTCGACGAAGTCGATCCCGTGCAGCGCGGCGGCATGTCGGGCTATCTGCTCCCATTTGAAATCGTCTCGGTGCATTTGCTGGTCGTGCTGGTCGGTTCGGCGTATCTCGCCCGCCCGAAGAAGCGCGCGCAGAACAGCTCGTGGGAGGGCCTGAAATGAACCTGCTGACCGACCCCGTGGGCATCACGCACTACCTGATCGTTGGCGCGATCCTGTTCGTGACCGGCGCCGTTTGCATGGCCACCAAGCGCAATGCCCTGGGCGTGCTGATGGGTATCGAACTGGTGCTGAACGGCGCGAACGTGAACTTCGTGGCCTTCGGCAGCGAGTACCTGCGGCCGGGCGTCCTGGGCATCGGCCTCGACGGGCAACTGATTGCCCTGTTCGTGATCATTCTCGCCGCCGCCGAAGCTGCCGTGGCCCTGGCCATCGTGCTGAACTTTTACAACAACCATTCGACCGTCGACGTCGATCGGGCTGACGAGCTTAAAGGCTGATGGATCCTGTCACGACACTACCTGTGCTGTTGGGGATCGCCTGGCTGGTGCCACTGGCGTCCTTCACGCTGATCTTGCTGTTCGGCCCCCGCATGGGCAAGCACGGCCAAGGCGCCGGCATGCTCGCCACGGCTGCCATCGGCACCAGCGCCGTTCTCTCGCTGATCGCGCTCTTCTTCGTGTGGGTGCCCGCCTACGACTGGGCTCCCGAGCATCACGCCGCTCATGCTGAGCACGGCGCCGCCGAGCATCATGACGCCGGGCACGGCGAAGCGGGGCATGATGACGCTCACGATAAGGACGCTCACGGCGCCGACGAACATCAAGCCGAAGAGCACAAGACCGAAGAGCACAAGACCGCTGACGAGCATCACGACTGGCGGAAGCCCTATGTCGCGGGCGAATGGTACACGCTCGGCCAATTCGGCAAGCTCCGGATCGGCATCAGCTACTACATCGACTCACTCACGGTGACGATGTTCGCGATGATCACGTTCATCGCCACCATGATCCACTTCTATGCCAATGGCTACATGCACGATGAGCTGCATGAGATCACCGACCACGAAGTGACGCTTTCCAACGGCCATCACCTGCATCGGCCCGGCCGGTTCCACCGCTTCTTTCAGTACCTGTCGCTGTTCTGCTTCAGCATGCTCGGCATCGTCATCGCCGGCAACATCGCAATGGTGTTCGTGTTCTGGGAACTGGTGGGCATCTGCTCCTACTTCCTGATCGGCTTCTACATCGAGCGCAAGAGCGCCTCGAACGCCGCCAACAAAGCCTTCATCGTCAACCGGGTCGGCGACTTCGGCATGATCATCGGCTTGATGATCCTGATTGCCACGCTCGGCACGTTCAGCTTCGGCGACATCGATACCGATGGCGACGGAACGGCCGAACCCGGCATCTTCAGTCTCGTCCGCACCGAGGCGAACAATTACGCCCTGGTCGTCCCCGATGGCATGGTCCGGGCGGCCGCTGCCAGCGAGATCGCCGCCGGCGTCGAACCCTCGGCCGAGCAAATCGCCGCGTGGCGCGCCGAAACCGGCCCCGGCGGCATCGGTCGCACGGCCTATTGGCTGCTGATCGTCGCGGGCCTGGGGATCTTCTGCGGCTGCGTGGGCAAAAGCGCCCAATTCCCGCTGCACGTCTGGCTTCCAGACGCGATGGAAGGTCCCACGCCCGTCAGCGCACTGGTGCACTCGGCCACGATGGTCGCCGCCGGCGTGTATTTGGTCGGACGGTTTTATCCAGTCTTCACGCCCGAAACGCTGCTGGTCATCGCGGTCATCGGCTGCATCACGCTATTCATCGCGGCCACGATCGCCATCGTCGCGGTCGACATCAAACGCGTGCTGGCCTATTCGACGGTCAGCCAACTCGGCTACATGATGCTGGCTCTCGGCGTCGGTGGCTGGAGCGCCGGTATGTTCCACCTGATCACGCACGCGTTCTTCAAGAGCCTGCTGTTCATGTGCTCGGGCTCTGTGATTCACGCCGTGCACACCAACGACATGACCAAGATGGGCGGCCTGCGGCACAAGATGCCGTTCACCGCCTACACCATGCTCGCCGGGTGTTTGGCGATCATGGGCGCCGGCATTCCGTTCATGATCGGGCTAAGCGGTTACTACTCGAAGGACGCCATCCTGGCCCAGGCCTTGTCCTTCAAGGCGTCGAACCCGCAGTGGGGCTTCCTGTTCTACGTGGCCGCGGCAGGCGCCGCGATCACCGCGTTCTATATGTTCCGGCTGTGGTTCATGACGTTCGCCGGCAAGCCGCGCGATCATCACGCCTACGATCACGCCCACGAATCGCCCAAGATCATGTACTACCCGCTGATCGTGCTGGCGGTCTTGGCCGTCGTCGTGGCCTGGCCGTTCTGGCCAGTGAGCATTGTCGCACTGCTTGAGCAAGCTCGGCCCGAAGGTTTTCACGAAACGGTCAATGGCGTGCTGGTTTCCAACCTCACGCACCCCGCCGAGCACATCTCGCACGAACCGAATTTCCACATTCAGGCCACCTGGGTCGCCACCTTCGTGGGCCTCTCGGGCCTGGGCCTGGCGATCGTGTTCTATGGCCTCTCGCTGCTGAACCCGGCCGAAGTGGCTCGCCAGTTCAAGCCGGTCTACACGTTCCTGTGGAACAAGTGGTATTTCGACGAGCTGTACGACTACATCTTCGTCAGGCCGGTGCTGTTCGTGGCCAACCGCGTGGCCGAGTTCGACAAGGTGGTCATTGACGGCATCATCGACAGCCTCGCGATGCTCACCCGAATGGTCGCCCGGCTGGACGATCTGTCGGATCGCTACCTGGTCGACGGCTTTGTGAACGGCCTGGCCGCCTGGACCTATGCCACCGGCAGCAAGCTTCGTTCGGCCGAGACGGGCCGCATTCGCCAATACGTGATGTTCATCGTCGTCGGGACCGTGGCGATGTTCGTGCTGATTTCGCTGTATATCTCCTAACTAACACGATAAGTAACGAGCGCAACGCTCGACTGCGGCCGCGGCCGCGAAACGACTGGGAAACCGCTGAACATGGAATCGACCTACCTCACGCTGCTTAGCACCGTGGTCTTTCTGCCGGCCCTGGGCGCACTCGTCTTGGCGTTCTTTCCGCGCGAAAAGACCGAGGCGATGAAGTACTTTGCCCTCGGCGTGACGGCGCTGGTGTTTCTGCTGACGCTGATCATGGCCCTGCCGAGCGCCGGCGACTGGCAGTTCGATGCCGCCGTGACCGACATGCAGAAGGTTTTCTCGGTCGGCTGGATCCCCAGCTTCAACATCAACTACTTCATGGGCCTCGATGGCATCAGCTTCCCGCTCGTGCTGCTCACCACGTTCGTCACCATGCTCTCGATGGCCGCCAGTTGGCCGATCGAAAAGCACGTAAAGGCCTACTGCATCCTGTTCCTGATTCTCGAGACCGGCGTCCTGGGCGTGTTCCTGGCCCTCGACTTCTTCCTGTTCTACGTGTTCTGGGAAGTGATGCTGCTGCCGATGTACTTCCTGATCGGCGTCTGGGGCGGCCCGCGCCGCGAGTATGCCGCCATCAAGTTCTTCTTGTACACGCTGCTCGGTGGCGTGTTCATGCTGATCGCGATCCTGATGCTGTACTTCTCGAGCGACCTGAAGATGCTCAGCAAGGATCAGCTCGTCGCGGCTCACGTCATCAGCCCCGAGCTCTCCGAAGGGGAGCAAGCTGCTCGCTTCGCCGAGATTCAGGCCCACACCACCCCGCGCCGCACGTTCAACATCCTGGCCCTGCAGCAGCTCGGCCAGCACACCGACGCCTTCAACGGCGACGTTCTCGGCAAGCCGCTCCAGTGGTGGGCCTTCCTGCTCTTGCTGATCGGCTTCGTGATCAAGGTTCCGTCGGTTCCTCTGCATACGTGGCTTCCCGACGCGCACGTCGAAGCCCCCACGCCCATCTCGATGATCCTGGCCGGTATTCTGCTCAAGCTGGGCGGCTACGGCATCATCCGCATCTGCTATCCGATCTGCCCGCAGGCCGGCTATGAACTGGCTTACTTCGTCTGTGCCCTGGGCGTCGTGAGCATGGTGTACGGTGCCTTCGCGGCTCTGGCTCAGAAGGACTTCAAGCGACTCGTCGCTTACAGCTCGGTAAGCCACATGGGTTACGTCGTCCTGGGGATCGGCGTCTGGTCCGCGGTCGCCGGCAACGAATTCAATGCCGACGCCTGGAAGATGGGCATGAACGGCGCGATGTTCCAGATGGTCGCCCACGGCATCGCCTCGCCTGGTATGTTCTTTATGGTCGGCGTCATCTACGAGCGCGTCCATCACCGCAACCTCGATCAGTTCGGCGGGCTGTTCGCCAAGATGCCGCTTTACTCGGGCCTCGCCATCGGAATCTTCTTCGCAGGTCTCGGTCTGCCGGGCTTGTGCGGCTTCATCGGCGAAGTGTTCGTCACGCTTTCGGTCTGGTCGTTTAATCACACCCTGGCCATCATCACCGCCTCGGTCGTCGTGCTCACCGCGGCCTACATCCTCTGGACGCTGCAGCGGGTTTACCTCGGTCCCGAATACAAGGGCCCGCACGGCGATCACCTGCACCCGATGACCACGCGCGAGCTGGCCATCGCCTTGCCGCTGTTCGTGCTGGCCATCGCCATGGGCGTTTATCCGCAGATGGTCTTCCACTACATGACCCCGAGCGTCAACCAGACGGTCGACGATCTGGCCGGCTGGGCCCAGCGCAACGCGGCCAACCTGCCGCAAATGGCCGCTTTCGATCCGACCGCTCCGGCCCCCGTTGCCCCGGCGCTCGTTCAAGCCGAGATCCAGTAAGCTACCAACCTTCATCGGTAACCGATCACCGTGAACCTGTACGAACTGTTTAACTCACTGGCAGCCGATTCCGCCCGCAGCATCGCCGGGTTCCAAGGCGAGCTCGCGCTGTGCGTGACGATCGTACTGCTGTTGCTGCTGCGAATCCCCCGGCTCACCAGCCGGATCGATTCGTTCTTCGTGATGCTCATTGGTTCGTCGGTCGCGCTCTACCTGGCCGGACCCTGGCGTCCGCTGGAGCAGCCGTCCGAGATCTTCACGGGCCTGTTGGTTTACGACAACTTCACGGTTTACTTCCGCACGCTGCTGATGGCGTTCGCGGTGCTGTTTGCCGTGTTCACCAAGATCTCCGGCGTTCCGGATCGCGACGCCGCGCCGGATATCTATGCCCTGGTGCTTGGCGCCACGCTCGGCATGTGCATCATGGCCTCGGCCAACAACATGCTGATGATCTTCCTGGGCGTCGAGATGGCAAGCGTGCCGAGCTACGCCCTGGCCGGCCTCTTGAAGGGCCGCCGGCAAAGCAGCGAAGCCGCCCTCAAGTACGCCGTCTATGGCGCAGGCGCCGCCGGCATCATGCTCTATGGCATCAGCCTGATCTCCGGCATCCTGGGCACCGTCCACCTGCCGACGATGGCCGTCCGCTTGGCCGAGCTCTTGCAGCCGGCTAACCTCGAAAGCGGCCTTGGCTCCGACACGCACATGGTGCTCGCCCTGGGCGGGATGATGATCATGGTCGGCCTGGCGTTCAAGCTCTCGGCCGTGCCGTTCCACTTCTGGTGTCCCGACGTGTTCGAAGGCGCTACTGCCGAAGTGAATGCGTTCCTCTCCGTAGCTTCGAAGGCCGCGGCACTCGCGCTGCTGGCTCGCGTGGCGATCGGGTTTGGTTACATTCCGGCGCCGGTGCTGGTTGAAACGGCCCCCGCCGCCAGTGTCGAAACCGCCGCGCTATACAACGTGGCCGACCCCCCCGGCGAAGCACCTGCTGCTCCCGCGGCCAGAACGCCTGCCGAAAACGCCGAAGCGAAGGCCGAGGCCGCTGTCGGCTTCGGTCCGCTTCCCAACCGCGAAGCTCAGATTGCCGCGCTCGCGCCGGCCCGCGAGTTCATCTGGAAGCTCGTGGCCTTTGTCGCCGTGATTACCTGCACGTTCGGCAACCTGGCGGCTTACGGCCAGACGAACATCAAGCGCCTCCTGGCTTACTCGACGATCGCGCAGGCCGGCTACATGATGATGCCGGTCGCTTCGGCGATGGTCCTGGCCGGCACGAACGCTCCGGCCGCTCGCGACGCGATCAGCGCGGTCGCGTTTTATGCCGGGGCGTACGTCTTCATGAACCTGGGCGCCTTCGCCATCGTGGCCTTCCTGCGAAACATGCTCCACTCCGAAGAGATTGCCGATTACGCTGGCCTGCTCCACCGGGCGCCGGTCACCGTGATCTGCTTCTGCATCGTCCTGGTCAGCCTGATCGGCCTGCCGCCACTGGCCGGGTTCTTTGGCAAGTACCAGATCTTCGCCTCGCTGGTCGATGCGAAGTTGTGGTTCGTGCTGTTCATCGCCGGCCTGAACACCGCCATCAGCCTGTACTACTACCTCCGGGTCGTGAAGATCATGACGATCGATCCCGAGCCCGACACCCGCCGCCCGGCCAGCATGTCATTCATTCCCGGCACGTTCATCGTCCTGATCACGGCCCCGATCGTCATCCTCGGCGTTTGGCCCGACAGTCTGAACGCGCTGGCGCGGATCGCCACCGGCCAGTTGTTCTAGTTCTCGCCTTTGAACATTCTTCTGACATAACGGAACGACGTGTATGGCCCAGCCAGGCAATCACGAGGTGTTGAACCGATTGCTGACGGTCTTGCACCGTTCGCTGCCGGTGTACCTGAAGGACGCCGCACCCTGGCGCACCGCAGGAGACGAGCGGGCGATCGGGGTCATGCAGCGCATCGTCGAAGACCAGGAACAACTCGGCGCGCGGATCGGCCAGCACATCCTCGAGCATTACGGCCCGATCGAACTCGGCAGCTTTCCGCTCGACTTTCCAGACACGAACAACCTGGCGTTCGACTACCTGCTCGGCAAGCTGGTCGCCTGCCAGCGTCAGGACGTCGCTTCGATCGAACGCTATGTCTCACAGATCGGCGGCGGAGACTTCGAAGCCCGCGCACTGGCCGAGGAAGCACTCGGCGCGGCCCGCGGCCATCTCGAGTCGCTCGAAGAGCTGGCCGCCGAAGTGACCAAGGCCGGCGCCACCTGGGTCAAGCGCTAACGCGCGAGTGTTACTCCTCTAAAGCCCAGGGAATGCTTTCTTTGGGAACTCTTCTCTCCTGAGTTCGCCGCGAAACCCCTTCGCCACTGCGGTATACTTCCTCCATGCGCCTCATCGACTCGCACTCGCACATCAACCAGAAAGAATTCAACGACGACCGCGCCGAGGTGATCGCCCGGGCGCACGCGGCCGGCGTCGAGGCCGTGATCGCCGTGGGCGTCGACGCGGTGACCAGCGAAGTCGTCTGCGACCTGGCCGAGCACAACAAGGGCGTTTACGCCGCGGTGGGCATCCAGCCCAACTACACGGCCGAGGCCCAGCTTGGCGATTGGAACCGCATCGTCGCGCTGGTGAATCGCCCGCGCGTCGTGGCAATCGGCGAGACGGGCCTCGATCGCTACTGGAAAGACGCCCCGATCGAGATCCAGCGCGACTATTTCGATCGCCACCTGCGGCTCTCGCAAGAGCGCGATCTGCCGTTCATCGTGCATATGCGCGATTGCGAAGCCGACATCCTGGAGATGCTCCGCGCGGCGCACCGCCGCGGCCCCTTGCGCGGGGTGATGCATTCCTACACCGGCAGCGCCGAGGGCGCCGCCGAGTGCGTCGCGATGGGTATGTACATCAGTTTCGCCGGCATGGTCACCTACAAAAAGTCCGATGATTTGCGATCCGTGGCCAAGGTTGTGCCCGATGATCGCATTCTGGTCGAGACGGACAGTCCTTACCTTTCGCCGGAACCGTTCCGCGGAAAACGCAACGAGCCGGCGAATGTGGCCCATACCGCGCGACGTCTGGCGGAAGAGCGCGAACAGGACTTCGAGATATTTTGTGAGCTAACGACTCGCAACGCACGCACGTTGTTTCGCCGCTTCAGCGACGAATATTAGTGCAAGTGCCTTTTGGCAAACTCGACTTGGCACGCCGCAGCGGACATAATCGTCCCTTCGGCTCACGTTTCTCTTCTGCCTTCCATTTCGACGAGCCGCTGGCGCGAGCTTCTGAGTTTCATGGCCAAAACCAGTACCTCGATCGCAGCCCTCTCGAGCAAGGGTGCTTGGGTTGGCCCGCTCGTTTATCTAGCCATGCTGGCTGTGGGCGTCGCTGCGTTCCTGCTGATTCGCTCAGTCGGCGAAACGCTCCAGCCGCCGGCCGAAGTCGCCAATGAAGTCGCCCAGGCCGAACGAGCGATTCCCAAAGTCGATGTCGTGTTTCATGTGCTCGCCACGCTGGCGGCGATCGTCACGATGGGAATCTTCTTCGGTCGCGCGCTGCGCTACTTTGGTCAACCACCCGTCATTGGTGAAGTCCTGGCCGGCATCGTCCTCGGACCGTCGCTGCTGGGCTTGCTCAGCCCCGAACTGGCCAGCTTCTTCGTTCCCAACGCCCAGCAGGATCCAGCCGGCGTCGTGGTCAGCGCGCTGACGGCTGTCTCGCGGCTCGGCATCGTGCTGTACATGTTCCTCGTTGGGCTGGAGTTGAACCTGCCCGAATTGCGGCACAAAGCGCACGCCGCGGTGGCGATTTCTCACGCAAGCATCCTGGCGCCCTTCGTGCTTGGCGCGGCGCTTGCGCTGTGGATCTATCCCCGCGTTTCGTCGGCCGACGTCGCCTTCACCAGCTTCGCGCTGTTTATGGGCGCTGCGATGGCAATCACGGCCTTTCCTGTCCTGGCACGCATCCTGACCGATCAGAAGCTCGACAAGACCGAACTCGGCGTGCTGGCGCTCAGTTGCGCGGCGGCCGATGACGTCACCGCCTGGTGCCTGCTGGCCTTCGTGATCGGCATGGCCCAGTCCCAACTCAGCGAGGCCTTGTTCGTCATCACCGGCGCGGTCACTTACGTGGCCGTGATGCTGCTGGTCGTCCGACCGCTGCTGCACAAACTGCTGGCTCGTTTTGAAAATCAGGAGTTTCCCTCCTGGATGTTCCCCGCCGTGCTCGTCGCGATCATTATCTCGGGCCTGATCACCAAGACGATCGGCATCCATACTCTGTTCGGCGGTTTCGTCATGGGGGTCGTCCTCTCCAGCAACGACCGCCTGAACGTCGTCCTCCGCGCCAAATTGCACGACCTGGCTACGATCCTGCTCCTCCCCGCGTTCTTCGCCATCACGGGACTCCGCACACAGATCACGCTGCTCAACACGGCCGAGGATTGGCTGCTCACCGGCTTGATCATCGTGGTGGCCACCCTCGGCAAGTTCGGCGGCACGCTCGCCGCGGCCCGGCTCACGGGGCTCTCCTGGCGAGATTCCTCGGCCCTGGGCATCCTGATGAACACACGCGGCCTGATGGAGCTGATCGCGCTCAACATCGGCCTCGAGATCGGCGTCGTTTCGCCGCGACTGTTCGCGATGATGGTCATCATGGCACTCGTAACCACCCTGGCCACCGCCCCGCTTCTGCACTGGCTGTGGGGACCCGACCATCGCAAGGTTCGAGCCGCCGTCTCGCACACTTGACCATTTCCGGGTCCGAATGAACCCACCCGAAATGCCAAGGGCCTTGTTCCGTCGCTTGGCTGGAGCGCGGCGTTGGCCGAGAGCATCAGCAGTAAAGCGTTTTGGAGATTGCGCTTAGGTCGAATTCGCGCAGGCCTGGAAGCAACCTCGCTGAGATTCCTTGCTTGCAATAAAGCACGACCGTACTACAATCATTACAGTACGGGTGTAATATTTACCCGCGATGCCAGCTAGTTGGCAACGGGCAGGCGGCAACGAAACGTCAAGGCGGCAAGTAAATGCGATATCCCTCAGGACACAAGAACCGATCTCGGCAGCAGATTCTGGACTCCGCGGCGCGGGTGTTTCGCGAGCGCGGCTATGCCGGCGGTGGCGTTGGCGAGGTGATGCAAGGCGCGGGAATGACCAAGGGCGGATTTTACGCCCACTTTCGTTCCAAGGAATCACTGTTGGCGGCGGCTCTCGAGCAGGCCTTTGAAACCGGCTACCAGCAATTGACCGGGGGCCTCGGCGACCAGCATGGCAGTGCCTGGACGGCAGGTGTGATTAGTCGCTATTTGAGCATTGAGCACTTTGACCAGCCGCTGGGCGGCTGTCCTGTTCCGGCGCTCTTGTCGGAAGTGCATCGCGCCGGCGCGGAACCGCGCAAGACTTTTGAAACTCACATGCTGGAACTCGCCAACCGGCTGTCTCAAGGTTTGGCCGGCGAAACTACCGAGCATCGTCTGGACCAGGGTTTGGCGGTTCTGGCCTTGCTTGTTGGCGGCATGTCCATGGCCCGCGCTACCAACGACCGTGCCTTGGCTGAGCGGCTTCTGGCGGCCTGCCGAGCATTCGCCCTGTCAGCGGTGCCTCCGTCAGACGAGGGCAGCCACGACTCTCCCGCGACAGAGGACTCCGATCGCAATTAGTTTTTGAAAGTCGTGCTTCGAACATCGCTTCACCGCCCGATGGGACTCCCTCCGATGTCGCACCTTTCGCCAGCGCCCGGCAGTTCTGACGTCGCAGTGGCAGTAGCCCGTGAACGCGACCCGTTTTTGCGTCCCGCGTGGCGTCGCTGGGCGGTCGTCGGCAGCATCCTGGTGCTGGCTGCTGTCGGTATCGGGTTGTCGGACCTGGGCGGAGCAGGGACTCCTCCGAATGGCGCGCAGCGGTTGCTAGCGGTCCAGGTTTCCCCCGTGCAGCTTCTCGAGGGCTATGTTGCGCCGCGCAAGTTTGTCGGCAAGGTCGAAGCCAATCGCGAGAGCTCGATGAGCTTCGAGCTCGACGGCAAGTTGGTCGCGATCGAAGTGGACGAAGGGCGATCCGTACGGCGCGATGAGGTGATCGCCCTGCTTGACACGGCTCGTTTGCAGGCCCAGCGCAAGGTGCTCGAGGCCCGGCAGTCAAGTGCCCGCGCGTTGCTTCAGGAACTCCTCACAGGTCCCCGCGCCGAAGTGATCGCCGCGGCCCGCGCCGAATTGGCCCGGCTCCGCTCGGCGCTCACCCTGGCCGAACGCAACGCCGGCCGGGCGCGCAAATTGATCAACGGCCGCGCCATCTCGGAGGAAACTCTGGACGACGCCGTGCTCGGCGAGGCGGCGGCTTCCGCCGCGCTGGGGTCCCAACAGGCCAGGCTCGACGAATTATTGGCCGGCACGCGCGCCGAACAGATCGATGCCCAACGGGCGGCCGTCGAACAGATCGCGGCCGAGCTCAACTCGATCCAGGTCGATCTCGAAAAATCCCAGCTTCGCGCAACGTTCGATGGCACGATTGCCCGTCGCTATCTTGACGAAGGCGAGGTCGTCGCCGCCGGCGCTCCCGTTGTCGATCTGATTGAATCGGCACGGCCCCGGGTTCGGCTCGGGTTAACTCGCCAGGCAGCCGAGTCCCTGGCCGTGGATGACATGGTCAGCGTGTCGATCGAGAATGTCAATCAGCCGGCCCGGGTCGTGGCCAAACGCCCCGATCGCGACAGCACTACCCGAACCGTCACGCTGCTCCTGGAACTGACCGGGCCCGGCGCCGAGATCCGGATCGGCGATCTAGCGACGCTCGAAGTTTCGCAGTCGATTTCAACGCCGGGCTTCTGGCTTCCCACAAGCGCCTTGACTGAGGGGGCGCGCGGACTGTGGGCCTGCTACGTGGCGACTCCAGCCAAGGCCATCGACGAGCCTGGCATATACCAGCTCGATCGAAGGCCGCTTGTACTGATCGATTCGGCCACGGATCGAGCCTACGTGCAGGGGCCCGTCGAGAACGATGCGCTCTTTGTCATGCAGGGCGTGCAGCGTCTTGTGCCTGGGCAAATCGTGCGCATCGCTAAGTCGGAGGACGGGCCGTGAGCACGTTCTTGATGCGCAACAAGCATCTGCTGTTCATCTGCATTGTGGTGAGCCTGATCGGAGGAGTATCGGCGCTCTTGTCGATGCCGCGTCTCGAAGACCCGCGGATCACGAATCGCAATCCATTGATCATCACCGAGGTCCCCGGCGCGTCCTCGGCTCGTGTCGAAGCGCTGGTGACGGAAAAGATTGAAGACGTGCTTGACGAGATCGAAGAAATCAAGGACCTCGAGTCGACCTCTCGGGCTGGGATCTCGCTGGTGGCCGTGGAACTGGCCGACTCGGTCAGCAGCGATGACAACGACGCGATCTTTTCCGAGATTCGCGACAAACTCGGCGAGGCCGCGCAGACGTTTCCGGTCGAGGCCCGGCCCCCGATTCTCGACGTACAGCGCGGTGCGGTCGCCTACACGCTGATCACCTCGATTACCTGGAACTCGCCGCGCCCGGCAGAGTTGGGCATGCTGGGACGTCTCGCCGACGAACTCGCCGATCGCTTGCGCAACGTGCGGGGCACCGAAGTCGTGCGGCTTTACGGTGAGGCCGACGAAGAGATCTCGGTCACGGTTGACTCCCATGAGTTGGCAGCCCTGGGCCTTTCGCATGAGGACGTCTCTCGGTTGATCGCGGAAGCCGACGCCAAGGCCCCTGCCGGTGTGATGCGCACAGCGCGGGCAAACTACCTGCTGGAGGTCACCGGAGAAGTACAGTCGCTGGAGCGCGTGGCATCGATTCCGCTGCAAACCAGCGATGAATTAGCCGTGGTGCGTTTGGGCGATGTTGCAGAGATTCGCCGCGAGTGGCGAGATCCGCCCGGAGCGATTGCCCTGGCCGGCGGCCAGCGCGCGGTTTACGTCGCGGCCCGGATGGGCACTGGCCAACAAGTGGACGTGTGGGCTGCGGACGCCAAGCAGATCGTCGAGCAATTCCGCCTTGAAAGCGGCAGCGGGGTGCGAGTCGAGACGGTTTTTGATCAGGATCAGTACACCTCCGCCCGGCTCAGTGAGCTGGCCGGCAATTTGCTGCTGGGCGCGATCGTCGTGATGGTCGTCGTGCTAGTGGTGATGGGGTGGCGGGCATCCTTGTTGGTCGGCGCGGCGCTGCCGATCGTGGCGGCCCTGTCACTCTTCGCACTCCTCGTCGGGGGAGCCTCGCTGCACCAGATGTCGATTTTCGGAATGATCATCGCATTGGGGCTGTTGATCGACAACGCAATCGTGGTCGTTGACGAAGTTCGGAAGTTCGTGCTGGCCGGCGAATCGCCCGAGCGGGCCGTCGATCACGCCGTTAAGTATCTCTTTGCGCCGCTTTTGGCCTCGACCTTCACGACGGTTCTGGCCTTTGCCCCGATCCCGCTGCTGCCCGGCAATGCGGGCGACTTTGTTTCCATGATCGGCGGCGCCGTCATCATTGCCGTGGCGGCGTCGTTCCTGGTCTCGTTGACGATCATCGCGTCGCTGGCCGGGCTGTACGGACGTTTTACCCTCCCGCTTGTGGGTGAACCTTGGTGGTGTGACGGCCTGTCGTTGCCGCGAGTTGCTTCCCGTTTTCGCGAGGCGCTGGCCTGGAGCATGCGTCATCCGCTGCTAGCGCTGCCCATCGCCTGCGCGCCGGCCCTGGTCGGGTTCGCCGTTGCGCCCTGGTTGGGCAAGCAGTTTTTTCCGCCTGTCGATCGGGACATGTTCCACGTGCAGGTCTGGATGTCGCGCGAAACCTCCTTGGATGCAACCAGCGAAGCCGTCGCTCAAGTCGACGAACAAATCCGAGCCCACTCCGGCGTGCTCGACATCGATTGGCTTATCGGCGGCAGCTTTCCGTCGGTGTACTACAACCTGATCATGAATCAGGACAACTCCGCCGATTATGCCCAAGGGATCATCACCGCCGAGTCCGCCGAGTCGGTGAACGCGCTGATCGAGCAGTTGCAAACCCGATTGGACGGCGATTTTCCCGGAGCACAGATCGTGTTTCGCGAGTTCGGGCAGGGTCCGCCTGTCGAGGCCGACGTCCAATTCCGTATCCGCGGTGCCGACATCGCCACCCTGCAAGATCTCGGCGAGCGTGTCCGGCTAAAGTTGCAATCGCATCGCGAGATTCTGCATACCCAGGTCACGATGCCGCGGGGCGAGCCCAAACTGTGGTTCGAGGCTAACGAAATTGAATCGCGCCTCGCCACGTTCAACCTCCGCGATCTGGCCGGGCAGCTGCACGCGAATCTCGAGGGAAGCACAGGTGGTTCGATGCTGGAACAACTCGAGGAGCTGCCGGTCCGCATCCGGTTCGCCGGTCACCGCCGCAGCGCACTCGACGAAGTGAGTTCGACGAACTTCGTTCTGCCCGGTCGTCAATGGATCCCTCTCGAGTCCTTAGGCCGCTTGACGCTGAAGCCTGAACTTGCCGGCATCACGCATTTCAATGGCCAGCGCTGCAACACCGTCAAAGGGTACACCCGCAACAAGGCCCTTCCGATCGATGTCACGCATGCCGTACTGACCGAGCTGGAGGCCGAAGGTTTTACCTTGCCGCCGGGCTATGCGTTAGAACTTGGCGGCGCAGTGGAGCAGGACAGCGAGGCCATGGGTAATCTCTCGACCTTTGTGCCGCTGCTGGCGACCTTGATGATCGCGACTTTGATTCTCACCTTTCGCAGTGTTTGGCTGGCTCTGCTGCTCGGTTGTGTGGCGGCCTTGTGCGTCGGGCTGGCGTTCTTGTCCACCTGGTCGATGGGGTTTCCCGTCAGCTTCAACACCATCCTCGGCACCCTGGGGCTAATCGGGGTCGGGCTGAACGATTCCATTGTCGTGCTGGCCGCAATTCGGGCCAACCCGTCAGCCCGTCGTGGGGAGCCGAGCGCGATCGTGGACGAAGTGATGGGTTGCAGCCGGCATGTACTGGCTACGACGCTCACCACGATCGGGGGTTTTCTGCCGCTGCTAATCCTGGTCGGCGGAGACTTTTGGCCGTCGCTGGCGATCGTGTTGGTAGGCGGCGTGGCCGGAGCAACGCTCCTGGCGGTCGGCTTCATTCCGCCAGCCTATCTGCTGATCGTTACCCGCCACCTGCGGAATCGCGGCTCAGCCGATCACCAGGTTGTCAAGGTACTCAGCGAGAATCCGCATGATTTGCACTATGCCGACACGGCGCATGCGACCTGAATACTTGACCATCCGCGCCACGTGCGCGACAATTGGCGGAGTCCGCGGGAGGGACTCGTCGGATGCGGTTTTAAGGTTGGGCTAATCTTGCCCATCCGCAGAGGCTTCCCCATTCGTCAGGCTCCGCATGGTTGCGCTCCCCGACGCCAAGCGGCATGCCGCCCAAGTCGTTCGGCGGCTGAAAGCTGCCTATCCTGACGCCCACTGCGCGCTCAACTTCCACACGCCGCTCCAGCTTCTGGTGGCCACGATCCTCTCGGCCCAGTGCACGGACGTCCGCGTGAACATCGTCACCAAGGACCTGTTCCAGAAGTATCCCGATGCGGCCGCCTTTGCCGCGGCCAAACCGGCCGACCTCGAGCGGGCCGTCCAAAGCACCGGGTTCTTCCGCAACAAAGCCAAAAACATCAAGGCCTGCTGTACCGCCCTGGTCGAGCAGCATGGGGGCCATGTGCCCGAAGAATTGGACGCCCTGGTCCGCCTGGCCGGCGTCGGCCGCAAGACCGCCAACGTCGTCCTCGGCACCGCGTTTGGCATCCCCAGCGGAGTGGTGGTCGATACGCACGTAGGTCGCCTAAGCGGGCGTCTCGGTCTCACACGGCATACCGACGCCGTGAAGATCGAGCGCGACCTGATGGCCCTCTTACCCAAAAAGGAGCGGGTCGATTTCTCGCACCGCATGATCGCTCATGGGCGAAAGATCTGCATCGCCCGCAAGCCGAAGTGCGAGGAGTGCCCTCTGCTCACGATTTGCCCGCAAATTGGCGTGGCCGCAAAGCATTCCATGAAGCCTGGTGTCGAGCCGAAGAAGCGTGTCGCAAGGACGGTGAAATCATGATTCTATCGGGCCACGAAATCCGCCGCCGCCTCGGTGCCTCGATCAGCATCGATCCGTACAACGAGGCGAACCTGAATCCCAACAGCTACAACCTCACGCTGCATAACGAGCTGATGACCTACGAAGAGGTCGTGCTCGACATGGCCAAGTCGAACCGCGTGCGCAGGATCACCATTCCGCCCGAGGGGCTCGTGCTTGGCCCGAATCAACTTTACCTGGGGCGCACCGCCGAGCGCACCGAAACCCGCGGTCTGGTGCCCCAGATCGAGGGCCGCTCCTCGGTTGGCCGGCTGGGGCTCTTCGTCCATGTGACGGCCGGCTTTGGCGACGTTGGCTTCTGCGGCTTCTGGACGCTCGAGATGTTCGCCGTCCAGCCGGTGCGAATTTATGCCGGCGTGCCAATTTGCCAGATCTTCTACCACGAGATCACTGGCTCGTACACCGAGTACACCAGCGACAAGTACCAGCACAACCGCGACATCCAGCCCAGCTTGCTCTTCAAAGAGCTGAACCCCGAAAGCGAGCGCGACCCGCAGCTCAAGCTGAACTTTGGCATGGAGCGTTCGCATCGCTAATCGACTCGCGCGCACTATTTGGGTGGCCCTGACAACCTGTTGTCAGGGAGCCTCCGGCTCAAGAGGGTTCGCTATTCGCGTCACCTGAAGCTGGATTCTCTGGTGCGGACACGCTGTCCTGATCCCTCCTGTTGCGAGCAACACCGACAACAAGTTGTCGCTGCCATCCCAGGGCGCAATTGCACGCTCGAATTCAGCCTGATCCTCCTCCAAAAATTGTGGACTCCCGCCCCGCGCTGGGTTATACAAGGACCAAGATAATTGCCGGTGCCGCAGGCAAGCGGACCGGCTCCCCCGCGACCCCAGGCACGGGAAGTTTTGCAGCATGGCGGATGCGACAGTCACGGCGGTCGAGCACGAGCAGGAACCTCTCGCGCCCTGGCCCGGTTCACACGAGATGCCCCGCTGGGAAGTCGGCCACCTGGTCGATGCTCCCACGTTCACGTGGAAGAACTGGTTCGCCCTGTTGGGCCCCGGCCTGATTGTCGGCGGATCGGCCATCGGCGGCGGCGAGTGGCTAATGGGCCCCGCCGTGACGGCTCGCTACGGCGCCGCCTTGATGTGGCTGGCCACGATGAGCATCCTCGGCCAGGTGATCTACAACATCGAGATCAGCCGCTACACGCTGTATACCGGCGAGCCGATCTTCACCGGCAAGTTCCGCACGCTTCCCGGCCCCCGCTTCTGGCTGGGCATGTACTTGTTCCTCGACTTCGGCGCGGTATTTCCTTACCTCGCGGCCAACGCAGCCACGCCGCTCGCCGCGATTTACCTGGGCCGTATTCCCGCGGGCGTGGCCGACGAGTCGCTTGTCCGCGGCCTCGGTATCGGCATTTTTCTCGCCGCCATGCTCCCCTTGATCTTCGGCGGCCGCATTTATCACACGCTTAAGCTCGTGATGACGTTCAAGATCGTCACGGTGCTGGGCTTCTTGCTGTTCCTGGCCGTGTGCTTCTCGGACTTCGAAACCTGGCGCGAAATCCTGACCGGCTTCTTCAAGTTCGGCACCGTGCCTGTCGTGGGTGAAGGCCCTGGCGCAACCGACAACTTCATCCTCTCGCTGCTCCGCGGCGAGGGCTTTCCAGAGCTCAATCTCGAGATGATTGCCATCCTCTCCGCCTTCGCCGCCGTGGCCGGCAGCGGTGGTCTCTCGAACACGCCCATCAGCAATTACACCCGCGACCAGGGGTGGGGCATGGGACGCCACGTCGGCGCGATTCCCAGCATGGTCGGCGGCCGCGATATCGAGCTCTCGCACGTGGGCATGGTGTTCGAAGTCACGCAGCAGTCGCTCGCCCGCTTCAAGCGCTGGATGCATCACGTCCGCCGCGATCAGCTTGCCGTCTGGATGCCCGCCTGCTTCCTGGGCATCGCGCTTCCCAGCATGCTCAGCGTGCAGTTCCTGCCGCGCGGCACCCAGGCCAGCGACTGGTACGCCGCGGCGATGACGGCCGGTGGCGTCGAGACCGCCGTGGCCGATGCCTGGGGCCCCGCGATCGGCCGTGGGTTCTGGTATGCCACGCTCTTCTGCGGCTTCCTCGTGCTTGCGCCCACCATGGCCACCAGTGCCGATGGCACGATCCGCCGCTGGGTCGACGTCATCTGGACCAGCAGCCGCCACTTGCGCAAGTGGGATCCCAGGAACATCCGCTACGTGTACTTTGGGGTGCTGATGGGCTACATGCTCTTGGGTCTGTTCCTGCTCTCGATCGGCAAACCGCTCGCGCTGTTGACCTCGGCCAGCGTCATCATGAATTACGCTCTCGGCATCAGCAGCTTCCACACGCTCTGGATCAACCTCACGCTGCTCCCCAAGCCGCTCCGCCCCGGCTGGTTCCCCTGCACGGGCCTCGTGATCGGCGGGCTGTTTTTCACGATCCTGGCCACGATCACCGCCTTCGACCAGGTGCCCAAGCTGATCGAGCAATTCCGCGAGCTGTTTTAACACACCATTGGAAGTCAAGCGGGGGTGGCACGGGTGGCCGCGTGGCTCACCTGTGTACGACGCCGATCAGTTGCTCCTGCCTCTGCCGTGAGTTATCAATAAACGGTGACTCCTACCACCGTATCATCCTCGCTCGCCTCTCCCTGGAGTCTCGCATGCAATTGTGGACGATCTGTCGTGCGGCTGCGATCACGTTGATTTCGTGCCCGATACTTCTGGATGTCGCCTGCCTGTCCGCCGAACCAGCTCCTCCGGAAGGCTTCCGCGCGATTTTCAATGGCCAGGACCTTACCGGCTGGCACGGCCACAATCCGCACGCGTCCGCCAAGCTCACGGGCGACGAGCTCGCGGCGAATCTCGCCCAGCAGCGAGCCGAGTTCGCCACGCATTGGCGCGTCGAGGACGGCGCGCTCGTGAACGACGGTCACGGTCCGTACGCCACGACCGACAAGGAGTTCGGCGACATTGAAATGTTGCTCGAGTACAAAACCGTCGCCGACGCTGACAGTGGGATCTACCTCCGCGGCACGCCGCAGGTGCAAATCTGGGATTGGCACCAGAAGTTCGATCCCAAGAATCCCAGCCGCCGGCCGCAGCTCGGCTCGGGCGGACTGTTCAACAACGATCCGAACAGCGCCGGCCGCGATCCGCTGTCGCTCGCCGACCGTCCGCTCGGCGAGTGGAACGCGTTCCGCATTCGGCAGATCGGCGATCGAACGTGGGTCTGGCTGAACGACAAGCTCGTGGTCGACGGCGCCGTGATGGAGAACTACTGGGATCGCAGCCAGCCGCTCCCGGCGCGCGGTCCGATCATGCTCCAGACCCACGGCGGCGAAATTCGCTGGCGGAACATCTTCGTCCGCGAGATCGGCCCGGACGAAGCGAAAGACTCGCTCGCCAAGGCCGACGCCGCGACGAAGACGGCTCTCGCCGAGGCGCTCACCTTGCACGCACCCTTCGACGAGGCATTCAACGCCGCGTTCGCAAAGGGTGACAAAGCTTGCTACGTGAGCAAGGACGGCCAGCTCGTCCCGGCCGAGGCGACCGACAACGTCAAGCTGGAGCCATCCGCCGGCCGCTTCGGCGGCGCACTCCACTTCACGCGCAAGGCGAACGAGTGGCCGCTGTTCAACGACGGCGGCAACGTCGGCTACAACGACAAAGACTGGAGTGCGACCGTCTCGGTCTGGTTGCGGCTGAACCCGGACGAAGACCTTGAGCCCGGCTATTGCGACCCGGTACAGATCATCGGCGAGGACACCAAGCGGGGCTTCATTTTCATGGAGTGGTCGAAAGGCGACGTCCCCCGGCATTTCCGCTATGCGATTCGCCCGCTGTTCGAGATCTGGAACCCCATGAACCTGGCCTGGGACGCGATACCCGCTGACAAGCGTCCCATGGTGCAGGTCGAGCGTGCGCCGTTCTCGCGCGACAAGTGGACGCACGCGGTGTTCACCGTCGAGCACATCAACGACAAGTCGGCGGGCCGCCCTATACCGACAGATGATGGCAAATCGAATCGCCAGCGCGGCCGGCTATTTCTCAACGGCAAGCCCCAAGGGACCATCGAAGGCTGGGACCTCACCTTCGGCTGGGATCCCGAGCAGGTGCGCCTCGTGCTCGGCGCCGCCTACGTCGGCCACCTCGACGACCTGGCCGTCTTCAACCGCGCACTGACCGACGGCGAAGTACGATACCTCCACGAACTCAAACAGGGCGTAGCTGAGTTGGATGGCGGTATGCCCCTGCGTTCGCCGGAAGGCGAATGATTTAGCCGATCCGACGACATCAAGAGTCGCTGGCGAACGAATCGCTAATGGGGCTTCCCTGAGTTCGTTGGCGGTACGGAAGTCACGTCGCTTTCCCGCGCATCCCATCTCTGCATACACTCCCGGCACAGCGGTCCGCGCTGGCTCGCGAAACTCGCGGCCGCCTCGGGCGTCATGCCCACGACATCGCAGTAGCGCTTGATGGTGCGCGATGTTTCGCCCGCGACTTCAATGCTGATCTCGGTGTGGCATTGCTTGCATTGCATGGGCATATTTTAACCGGGGCCACCGTAATCGACCCAGAGGAATTCCAGGGCTTTGATCCCGCCAAGGGAACTGGCCGAACACGAGTCACACATTTGCCCCCTGCTAGTGATAGCGTGCTGATAGGCCCCGTAAGCGACGCTTCTCGACGACAATGGACTCATCACACCGACCGAATTGTCGTGGGGACGCAAATGGTCCGGACGTCAACTCATCGCCGATTATTGATGTGCTCGCTGGCCGTGGGCTTCGTTCTCTACTGCGGCTCGTAAGTCTATTCTCTCGCGGTTGACCTCCGCTTTCCGGTCTCGCCGGGCAGAAAAAATCGCCCCTTGCGGCGCTCTTGCCTGCGTGTGTGGCGCCAACCCCGCGTAACTCGTTTGCCCTCACGGCGCTGGCGTGCGCACGGCGCACACCGCCCACGTGTCCACCGACTCTAGAAATCTGGCCAGGACTTCGGTTAGGGTAAGGTCACGACATTAGGTAGAGACCAAGGCACGACCATGACGCAGACGATCGTCACCGTGAAACTGGAGGAAATGCAAAGCCCGCAGACCCGCCGCCAGGGCGTGTGTGTGGCGCTGAAACTGCATTTTCGCGCGTTTCTAAATCCACACTCAAGAAAAACGCGCGTGCAAAAAACAGCCGGGGAAAAAGTAGCCCCCATTCTCCTTTTCCCGGGGAACTTCCGCGGGGCAGGGGGCGTCAAAGAGCTAGAATTGCCTGCTGCACGCTGTTCGCTTCTCGGGTAATCAGCAGCAGGCACACCGGAACAACTTACTGGAGAGCCATCCCCATGGTCCGTTTCCCATCGCTATTTCCCACGCGCCGCACGTTCGGCGCCGGTCTCGTCGCCGTCAGTTTGCTGGGCGCGGCCGCGCCCGCCACGTTCTTCCCGCAGCAGGCCGCCGCTCAAGAGCAGGCTGCTGCGGAGAAAGTTGCCGCCGGCGGCGTCCCGCTGAAGACGGTCATCATGTTCAACTCGGGCGTCGGCTACTTCGAACACCAGGGCGATGTCGAGGGGAACGCCAAGGTTGAACTGAAGTTCAACGCCGACGACATCAACGACTTGCTCAAGAGCATGGTCCTGCAAGACTTGGGCGGCGGCAAGATCTCGACCGTCACCTACGGCTCGCGCGATCCGATCACCAAAACGCTGGCCACGTTCCCCATCGATCTGACGAACAACCCCACGCTGGGCGACATCCTCAATCAGGCTCGCGGGCAGAAGGTCGAAGTCACCGCGCCCGATGTTATCACCGGAACGCTGTTGGGCATTGAGAAGCGCAAGAAGCAGGTCAAAGAAGACACGGTCGACGTGGAGTTCGTAAATCTGCTCACGGCCGAAGGCCTGCAAAGCCTGCCGCTCGAATCGGTCGGCCGGATCAAGCTGCTCGACGAAAAGCTCAACTCCGAGTTTCAGCAGGCACTCGTCATCCTGGCCGGCGCACACAACAACGACAAGAAGACCGTGACGCTCGATTTCACCGGAAGCGGCAAGCGCCCCGTGCGCGTGGGCTACATCCAGGAGACGCCTGTCTGGAAGACGAGCTATCGGCTGGTGCTCGATGAGAAGGGTAAGCCCTTCCTGCAAGGGTGGGCGATCGTCGAGAACACGAGCGAAGAGGATTGGAAAGACGTCAAGCTGACGCTCGTGAGCGGCCGGCCGATCTCCTACCGGATGGATCTCTACGAGCCGCTGTATGTCCAGCGCCCGCTGGAGCAGCTTGAGCTGTACGCTTCACTGCGTCCGCAAACGTATGACCAGGATATGGATGCAGATGGCGTTGCCCAGGGACAGGCGATGGGCGGCGGCCAAATGGGTGATTTAATGGCGGCGCGGCGACAACGATTCGCGAAGAATGCTCCCGTCGAACCACCGAATGCAGCGGCGCCGGCGCCCGCCGCGGAAGCTGCCGCGGACGAATCGTCCCCCGCATTTGGCACGTCTTTGCTTCAGAGTTCAGCATCAGCCGCCCAAGGCGCCGATGTCGGCGAGCTGTTCCAGTACCTGATCGACACGCCGGTCACGCTTGCCCGGCAGTCGTCGGCAATGCTGCCGATCGTGAACGAAAGCGTCGAAGGCGAGAAGGTGTCGATCTACAATCCCGCCGTGCAGGCCAAGCATCCGCTCAACGGCTTGCGGCTGGTGAACTCCACACCGCTGCACCTGATGCAGGGGCCGATCACGGTGTTTGACGGCGGCACTTACGCCGGCGACGCCAAGATCGAGGACCTCGCCCCGGGCGCCGAGCGGCTGGTGAGCTACGCGCTGGACCTGGCGACCGAAGTTGCGCTGGAGCCGAAGTCGCATCCCGACCAGCTTGTGAGCGTGAAGATCAACAAGGGCACCCTGCACGTGCAGCGGAAATACGTTCGCGAGAACAAGTACACGATCAAGAACTCGGCCGATAAAGCCAAGACCGTGCTTGTCGAGCAGCCGCTCAATGGCGACTGGAAGCTGGTCACGCCGAAAGAGCCGACCGAGAAGACACGCGATCGGTATCGGTTCGCCGTCAAAGTTGAGCCCGGCAAATCCGAGACGCTGAACGTGACCGAGGAACTCGTGGCGCAGGAATACCTGGCCCTGACGGACCTCGACGATTCGGTGATCGCCCACTTCATCAGCCAGAAGCAGGTGAGCGAAGAGGCCAAGCAGGCCTTGCAGGAGGTCGTCAAGCGGAAGCAGGCCTTGGCCGAGGTGGTCCGGAATCGCGAGCAGCTCAACCAGAAGATCGCCGCGATTGACCAGGAGCAGCAGCGGATCCGGCAGAACATGGGTCAGCTCGACCGCAACTCCGAGCTCTATCGCCGCTACGTGCAAAAGTTCGGCGAGCAGGAATCGTCGATTGAGAAGATGCGCGGCGAAATCGAAAAGCTCACGGCTGAGGAAAACAAGCTCCGCGACGAGCTGGGGCAGTATCTCTCGAACCTGACGCTGTAGGATGGCTGCTATCAGCCGGTTGGAATGCCGATTCCCGAGGGTTACGATGGTGCGAACTGTCGTGACCCCCGCTTGAACTATCCTGTCGTGCTGGAACATGAAATGAGAATCGATCGGCGACGTTTTCTGAAAACAAGTGCCTTCGCAGCGGCGGCCATGAGCATGCGTGAACTTCACGGCGACGACGGGCCGAAGAATTCCGCGATCGACGCCCACGTTCATGTCTGGACGCCGGACGTGAAGCGATTTCCGCTGGCCGAGGGCTTCTCGCTCGCCGACATGCAGCCCCCCAGCTTCACGCCGGATGAACTGCTGGCGATTGCCCGGCCGGCCGGTGTCGGTCGCGTCGTGCTGATCCAGATGAACTTCTACGGCTTCGACAACCGCTACATGCTGGACGCGATTCGCGACTATCCCGGCGTGTTCCGCGGCGTGGCCGTCATCGACGAGAATGGGCCGGACGTAGTCGACACGATGCGCAAGCTCAAGGAGCAAGGCGTGCGCGGCTTCAGGCTGTATGGCTGGAAACCGCCGTATGAAACCTGGCTTGCCAGCGAAGGCATGGCCCGGATGTGGAAAGCCGGCGCCGAGCTGGGCATGGCGATGTGCGGGCTGGTGAATCCGGAGGCGCTTGCGCCGCTGGATGCGATGTGCGAAAAGTATCCCGACACGCCGGTCGTGATCGACCACTTCGGCCGGATCGGCGTGACTGGCGAGATCAACCAGGCCGATCTCGACACGCTCTGCAAGATCGCAAGGCACAAGAACGCGCACGTGAAGGTCTCGGCCTACTACGCGCTCGGCAAGAAAACCGCGCCGTACACCGACCTGGGACCGATGATCAAGCGGCTGGTGGATGCTTACGGCCCCGAGCGGCTGATGTGGGCCAGCGATTGTCCCTACCAGGTGCAGAACGGTCACAAGTACAGTGACTCGATCGAGCTGATTCGCACGAAGCTCGAGTTCCTCTCCGAATCGGATCGGCCGTGGATTCTCGGCAAGACGGCCGAGCGAGTCTTTTTCAGCTAGCGCGAACTATTGCGGCGGGAGGACACTTACCACTACTGATACTGCCACTTATGGACCCACGGATCGCCGGTCCGCTGCTGGAAGGCCTTGAGTTTGGCTTTCAGCTCTTCTAAGCGAGCGGCATGCTCGCTCTCGCCGGCCAGGTTATTCGCCTCGTTCGGGTCGCGTATTAAATCATAAAGCTCGAACTCGGGCCGGTTCAAATACTGGCCGAGCGTTCGCTGCCCATACTTCGATTCAGGCCCCTTGGCAATCGCTTCCTGCCAGGTCGCGCCATTGTAAAGATCGCTCGCTGAGGAGTACGTCAACTCATGCGCCACGTTCCAGATCAGCTTGTATTGCCGTCCGCGCACGACCCGCATCGGGTAATACATGGTCACTTCGTGAAACGTGTGCGAACCGAAAACTTCATCCCAGCCAGATGGCTTTTCTGCGGCGATCGCCTTAAGAAACGAGCGCCCTTGCATCTTGGGTCGGCCGTCGGACGTGCCGGCAAAGTCAAGGATCGTCGGAGCGATGTCCACCCACGAAATCGTTGCTTCGCACTTGGCGGGCCGCGATTGCTGATACGGGTTTCGCACGATGCACGGGAGTCGCATGCCGGGATCGTAGAGGGTGGTCTTTGCGCCGTGGAAGGCCGGGCCATTATCGCTCAGCACGATCAGCAGCGTGTTGTCCCAGTTGCCAGTTTCTTTAAGGACTTCGATCAACCGTCCCACTCCTTGGTCGAATCGCGAACTCGATTGAGCGTATTCCGCCAGTTCGGCGCGGACCGTCGGCGTATCGGGCAGATAGGCCGGCACGACGACTTCGTCTGGCTTGTAGACCCGTTCATTCACCCCAGGGTGTTCATCCTCGTTGCCGAAGCGATTCGGCTTGAAAGGTTCCGGCCCCACGCCGCGTCCGCGGTGTGGATCGGTCGCGCCGAACCACAGGAAGAACGGCTTGTCGCTGCTCGCCTCAATGAACTTCCGCGCGTTGTCGGCCATCTGGACGCCATTGCGCGAGTTGCCCGGAATGCTCTCCTCGAACGGGTAGACGGTCGCCGGGTTGACGTGTACCTTGCCTACGCTGGCCGTGCGATAGCCGGCCTTCTTCAGCCGTGCGGGCAGCGTGTCCAGACGGTCGAACGAGCTGAAGTGATGCTCGCCATGCGCCAGGCCGTACATCCCGTTCGCGTGATTGTGCATGCCGCTGAGCAGCACCGACCGGCTGGGACTGCAACTGGCGGTGGTGCAAAAGGCATGCGTCATCGTGGTCGCATCCTTGGCCAGGGCGTTCAAGTGCGGCATCTCGAGCCAAGAGTTGCCATACGCTTCGGTTTCCAGGCCAAGATCGTCGGCAACCACTACCACAACGTTCTTCTCTGCCGCCAGCGCGAGGCTTGCCAGAAACAACCATGCCGACAGTGCGGCTTTGAACGCATGCATCGGTTCAACCTCGTCTATCTAGCCTGGATCAGGATGTCGGGCTCGCTAAGCTCGATTAGCCGCCCCGTCTCATCACGAATCTGGCACAACACAAGCGGCGTGAGCAACTCGATGCCCCCAAATTCGCGATACTCGCCCATTGTACTTGGCGATGACCGAGTGCTCAGTACAAACTGCAGTTCGGCACCGCGAAAAAACTCGAATCGGGGCAGGTGGCCGAGCTGTGCATGGCGCTGTTGGATGAACAGCACGTCCGAACATTCATGCAGCCACGCGTGGATTGCCGGAAACCGTGCGGCCAGTGGTTGCCAGTTGTACAGGTTTAGAAGCTCGGCGAGCGAGCCACGCGTGCTTCGCAAGATCACGAAGTCGTCGGCCGCTTTATTCGCGTCTGCCAGCGAGACGACGCCCGGCCGTTCGACACACTGCGATTCCGCGGCAGGCAGACCGGCGGGAGCGAGCGTCGCAAGTTGGGAACGGAGCACACGATGACGATTGTCATCGAACCAGCCGGCACTCGTTGCCGTTGCGAGTCGACGACTTGCGATCGACCGGCTGAACGCCACATACGAAACGAGCGGCGTGCGGTCCACTTCGCCGGGCAGCTTGAGCGCTCCCAGCGGACGATCGAGGAACAACGCCGTGCCGAGTTCCTGGAGCTCACGCTCGTCGTTGAGCTCGTGAAAAATCTGCTTGAGAACGGGCTGGGTCCGCTGGCTGAAGAGTCCGTCGGTTGGATCGTCGGCAAACAGCACTCGGCGTCGCTTGCCATGCTCGGTGATCTGCTCCTCGGGCACTCGAGTGAACGGCGGAGGAAGTACGCGGGTATTCTCCCCCATCGACGTTGGGGCATCCGGAACTCGAAGTCCTTCGTAGTGCTTCCGCAAAAGCGCGCCGGAGCGAACCGCCCGTCTGAGCGGGCGCTGCTCCGGATGCAGTGTCCACTCTGGTTGCCGCTCGACAACTCGCAACGTCGCCTTGAGCAATGCGTCCAGCAGCAGAGCATCGGGATAGTTGGCGCCGAAGTTGTGAAACAGCGTGAGATCGAATGCCGTGAGGTGTCGGCAGAGTTGCCGCAGCATGTACGAGAAAAGCCGAAGAGCGCGCTGCTCTCCAAACCAGCGTTCATCCGCCAGTCGACCGACGAGCCCCACCAGTCGGTCTGCAAAACTGGTGTGCGGTGCGAGCGCCGCCTGGTTAAAGACCTTCCGCAAAAGCGAATCCGCGTGCTCTGGCCCGAGCTCGCCGAGGGCGGCAACGATTGCATCATCATCCGTCGACGGCAACCCTCGAAGTGCGAACTCCAATGCACGGCTGGCGAGGTTCGTATCCGCCAGTGTCAGCAAGTCACACAAACGATTGGCAGGCGATCCGTCAGCCGGGAGCGCCCGCGACTCGACGGCGAAATAACTGAGTTCTCCCAGCGAGAAGTACGGAAGTGGAGACTCCAGCGAGGTGATTGGCAACCGGCTGATTCCGACGACGGCCAGATAGATCAACTTCGCAAGCTGCGCGCTGAGCGCGTCGGGTTCCGTTTCGTGAGCGGAGATCGTGCCGACCAACTCACGCGTCCATTTCTCGGCCGGCCGCGTGCTGATGACGCCCGGCGATTCTTCGTACGCTTCGAAAGCATGTGTCAGAATCTGTCGAGTGACGAAGAAGGATTCTGCGGGACGACTCCAATGCACGGTAATGAGCGGGGTCTCGGCCGGCGCTTCTGCGCGGTCGAGAAACACATGCCAGGAGTCGAACGTTTCGGTGCGGCGGGTAGCGGCCGGATCGAGCAAATGCCCCTGGAAAACCTCCCAGCGGATGGTCTGCCCCAACGTGTGGACCACACGCACGCGGTACGGCGGCATGGCGACAAACCGCGAAACCGTAAACACCTGCCTCGCAATGGAGTCGATTTCGACATTCATTCGGCACGCGACGCAATCAAACTTGGCGATGGGGGTCGGCTGGAATCAGCCATTGTACCTCCGGCAAAGCGCTCGCGGCAGCCGCTATTCGTCGGCCCTTGCCTCATACCCCTGGAGATGCTGGGCGATGAGACTCTGAGCGCCTGCGACGTCTCCGTCCTGAAGCAATTGCACGAGCCTGGCGTGATGGTTTATCGTCAGCTGCCAATTCTCTTCGCTGACCTGTGCTTCATAGCGGCTGAAGAAAATCTGGAGCAGATCGTCGAACACCAGCAGCGGACCGATGCCGCTCGTTTCCAGCATCGTGCGGTGAAACGCGATGTCGTTGGCCAGCCTCTGTTCGTACGTGGTGGCATCGCGCCCTTCGACCAGCCGTTCAGCGAGTCGATCGCCCAATTCGGGGCTCGCCGTCAGCGCTTCCACCACGAAGGGAATGACACCCGCCTCGATCACCAGCCGGCTGCGCAACAATTGTCGTCGCGGGTAACCGCTCAGCGCGAATTGAAAGCCGAGGTACTCGGTCACCCGAGCCATGTCAATTTCGCCGATGGTGAGTCCGCGACGGGGCGCGGCACGGATGATGCCCAGAAAGCTCAGAGCTTTGGTGGCCTCCCGAATGCTGACTCGGCTGACGCCAAATCGCGCGGCCATCTCCTGCTCAGTGGGCAGACGATCGCCGGGCTTCAGCCCCTCATCGAGGATCAACTTCTTGATCCAGCCGGCCACCTGCTCGCTCAAATTCGTACGCCGGGCCGCTGCCATCGTCCGTCGTCCGTTCGTAATCTGCCCCGTTGCATTGTCCCCGTGACGCCTCGAACGCTATCGGGGGGTTCCGTACTTGCACTTTACGAGTAGATGATACTCCCTGCAATGTCGAAACTTGGTGGATTCATTTCCTGAATGTTGAGGCGAAATCGATCGAAGAATCGCAAGTCACTAACTGGCATTTTCGCGCGGTCTCCCTTCTTCCGGCGACTGGCGAAGCAACCAGTCCCTGCCGCGGACTGAGGCACGGGATGACTTTGCGTGTTTCAGTGCATCTCTCGGGGGTAATTGACGGCCAAGGCGGCGAGCTAGGATAATCGCTGTCTTTACGTGAAACTCCTCGCACACTCCCTCCTGAACGGTGTCATGAGAATCATCCGCTACGAAGACGTTGCCGGACAATCAAAGCTCGCCGCGGAACGCCCGGACGGCTCGGCGCTCGAAATCGAAGGGGACCTGTTCGGTGCTTACTTTGTGACCGATCGGAAAGCGGATGTGCGGAAGCGGCTAGCTCCGCTAACTCCGACCGCGATCATGTGCATCGGACTCAACTACCGCCGACATGCCGCGGAGGGCAATGCGCCAATTCCAAAATGGCCGGTTCTATTCATGAAATCTCCCGGGGCTACTCAGAATCCCGGTGACCCGATCTACTTGCCCCGGCATCTCAAGAGTGATGAGGTGGACTACGAGTGCGAGTTGGCCGTGGTGATAGGCAAGCGTTGCAAGAACGTGTTGCGAGAGCAGGCGCTGGAATATGTGTTCGGTTACACCTGTGCCAATGACGTCAGTGCGCGAGATTGGCAAAAACAGTATGGCGGCAGCCAATGGTGTCGAGGCAAAACGTTTGACACGTTTTGTCCGCTGGGGCCCGCACTTGTAACCAAGGATGAGATCCCCGATCCGAATGCGCTACAGATCAAAACCGTGCTGAACGGCGAGGTGATGCAGGATTGGAGCACGAATGACATGATCTTCGACGTGCCGACGCTGATTGAGTTCCTGAGTGGCAGTACGACATTGCTCCCGGGGACCGTGATTCTGACGGGCACGCCGCACGGCGTGGGCATAGCCCGCAATCCTCCGGTCCTGCTGAAGGGCGGCGACGAGATAACGATTGAAATCGAGCGGATTGGCACCCTGACGAATCCGGTGAAGGACGAACCGCTGTAGGAATCGCACTTGCCTGTGAGGATCGGGGCTTGGTCTTTGCCGTATCTTGGGCAGGCAGTATGTTTAAGGTAGGTACGACCGGTCTGCGGGCATGCGTTCGGTCGCCTTCAGCCATCCAGCCAATAGCTCCGCCGGCCGTGGCATTTATTGCGGGCCGGCTTTACCCCAGCGAACCAGGATGATGAGAGACCTGCAACCCCGCACCATTATTGCGCCTAGGGCGTTTGTGCGCCGCTGCCGCAAGTCGATGTTTCAAAAGAAGATCGTTGACTCGACCGGCGTGGAAATGAACGGCGGAAGCCTGCTCATGCGCACGCTGATCTTTCGACGGCTATTGTTGCGCGTGTTGGGGAACGATGAGAAGTTTGTTGGGCTGTTGGTGCCTCCTTCTGCCGGAGGAGTGCTGGCGAATGCCGCGGTGACGCTTTGCCGCCGTGTTTCGGTCAATCTGAACTACACCGTTTCTTCCGAAACGCTGAATTACTGCATCAAGCAGTGCGGCATCAAGCACGTGGTGACCAGCCGTAAGTTCATGGAACGATTTGATTTCAAGCTCGACGCCAAGCTCATCTACCTCGAAGACCTGCGCGAGCAGGTGACCACGGCCGACAAGTTGGCAGGCGCCATTGGCGCATACGTCCTCCCGTCGGCTGTACTCGAACGGCAGCTTGGCTTGAACACGATTCAGGAAGACGAGCTGTTCACGATCATCTATACCTCCGGCTCCACCGGGAAGCCCAAGGGCGTGATGCTCTCATACAAGAACGTCGGCACGAACAGCGCGGCGATCGACGACATCCTGCAGCTCGATGAGCACGACATGGTGCTTGGGATTCTGCCTTTCTTTCATTCTTTCGGCTTTACGGTCGGATTGTGGTCGGTGTTGGCCTTGGGACCGCGCGGCTGTTATCACTTCAGCCCGCTGGACGCGAAAATCATCGGCAAGATGTGCAAAGACGAGAAGGTGACGATCATGGTCACCACGCCGACATTCTTGCGATCGTATATGCGGCGTTGCACGCCCGAGGACTTCGCCTCGATGGAACTCGTCGTCACCGGCGCCGAGAAACTGCCTGGCGAACTGACCGCCGCGTTCGAAGAGCGGTTCGGAATACGTCCCATGGAAGGTTACGGCACGACCGAGCTATCGCCGATCGTATCGGTCAACGTACCGCCGATTCGCGCGATTGGCGGCGATACGACACTCAATCGCTTGGGAACCGTCGGCCTGCCAATTCCAGGCGTTCAGGTTAAGACGATCGACCACGAGACAGGCGTGGATCTCGCCCCCGGCGAGACGGGAATTCTGTGTTTCAAGGGCCCAAACGTCATGCAGGGCTACTTCAAAATGCCCGAACAGACGGCGGAAGTCGTGCGCGACGGCTGGTACGTCACCGGTGACATGGGCTGTGTGGACGATGATGGTTTCATCACCATCACCGGCAGATTGAGCCGTTTCTCGAAGATCGGCGGCGAGATGGTGCCGCACATTCAGGTGGAAGAGTTGCTGCAGAAGATCATGGGCGAGGATGAAGAAAAGCTCGCCGTCGCAGTCACGTCGACCCCCGACCCGAAGAAGGGGGAGCGGCTCATCGTGCTGCATCTGCCCTGCGACAAGCCGGTGAACCAGATTCTCGAAGAACTCGCGGCCGCGCGGCTGCCCAACCTGTGGATGCCCGACAAAGACTCATTCTACCAGGTCGACGAGATTCCGCTGTTGGGCACCGGCAAGCTCGACTTGCAGGGGCTCAGGAATCTCGTCGAAGAACGCGTGCTCGGTGGCACCGCAGCTCAGGGTTAGCCGCAGCCGCTAGTGCATTGCCGTTTCTGCCTCCGACGGCGCGGTGCTCGCGGGAATCACGCGAGCCTGAGTTGATGCACGCTGCCGCGCTTTCTCGCCGACTTCGAGGGAAATCTCGGCGAACCGATCGCGGATGTCCGGCTGCACGTTCGTCAGCTTGGCGGCAAGACGCTGCATCCCGCCCGGGTTGGCTTCCGCCGTCTGCGAAACGTTACTCAAGAACGACGCCGTCTCGACAAAGTTGTAGTCGGCCGAGCGGTGGATCAACATCTGCAGAGTCTTGGCCAGCACTTCCAGTCCCGCGTGTTCAATTTGAATGAACGTATCCATGCGACTGGTAACGTGGAAGCGGCCGTCCGTTTCCTGCAGATACCCGCTCTTCAGCAAGAGTACGCAGCGGGCCCGAATTGGTTGCTTGAACATCGGGCCGCTGTAGGCACCCTCGGCATAGATGACCTGGGTCTCGTGGTCGCTGTAGCACATGCGCACGTCGCACGCAGTGCCCATGTTATCCGTGGCCCGGAAGGTATCTGGTCCGGTCCGGCGAATGGCCACATTGCTGACCTGCATGATCTCCCAGATGTTGACAACCACCTCGGGATGCCGGACCAGGAACAGGTACATGTCCGGGTCGCAGGGTGTCACCTGCACCGGCAGCCGGCGATACAGCGTCGTAGCCGCGATGGTCGCTTGCACGTTGGCACGCACATCCTCCGGCAATTTGTCGAACGGCAGCAGACGAATCGCCTCATCGCGTGCCGCCCGACTGCTCGTGGCCTGATTCGGGCTGGCGGCCTGAGCCGCGCTCGACAAGGACAGAGCAGCGCAAGCAGCGATTGCGATTCCAACAACACGTAGTTGCATTCCGAGCGCGCAGCGGCGCCCGCAAAGTTCAACTGGCATGGCTCCCCCCAATCCCAGATGATCCCCCCAAGCGCGACTGCCACCCTTGCTAGCGTGCGGGTGCGTGGCAGGCGCGGTCGGCTGTGCCGACGTTAGAAGGTTTTCGGCTCAGGGAAGGAGCCAAGGCGAGAGAATTTTTTGTCGCATGGCCGCTGACGCCAGCGTGCTAGCGTGGCGTAGCGATAGGCAAAGCGGTAGCGGTTGCGAAATTCTGTCAAGCGACCACCGCGATCCAGGTGCCACAGACTAAGAAGATACTGCCGGCGTTTCAGCCTTTCACACTAGCGCCGTACAGCGTCCAGCAGCGTCACCCGCTGAGCACTGACATGCTGCTTTTGCAAGTCAGGGATGTAACCACGTTGACCGCTTACGCCGACTTGCTTGTCGACGAATGGGCGAAGATTCACCCCGGGTGCCGGAGTTACGAAAGATCGCACGCCACCACGCTCGTCGAGCAGCGCGTACTGTGGGCCTCCCGGCTTAGTCGCCAACACCGGAGCCAACCGTCCGACGCCGTCAAACCGTGCATCGGTTGACTGTCCGGGAGCAGGCTGGGGAGTCGAGGCCACTGTCGCTCCGGCGGCGCTCGCACGCAGTGTGTCGTGGCGCTGCTTGATCTCGTCGAATCGGGCCAGCTTGTCCAACAGCACCCGGGCCCTTCCACGCTCCAGAGCGCTGTCGGCCGATTGCAGTGCCTGCTGAGCACGCTGTTCGAGCGACTTGAACGACCACTGCGAAATGTCTTCTGCAACGATCTGCGAAAGCTCGACGTCGATTTGCTCGAGCGCGGTGACTCGCTCTAGTTCATTCTGCAAGGCGGCGTGGGCTTGCGGATCGGCGGCCGACTGCGCGTTGTTCGCGGCCCCCGGTAGGCGGACGTCTCGGGCGAAATGCTGTTGATCGGCAGGAACAAAAGTAGCGGCGTCGCGGTTGGCGAACCCTTCGTCTGTTGTCTCACGTTCGGGCGAGGCAAGTTCGCGATCGACGTACTGCGCAAACACCCAGCGAAATTCGCCTGCCGGTGGTTCGACCTTGCACCATGGCGAATCGTGGGTCGGCGGTTCCAGCAGCACGACTTGTTCGTCTCGCTCCAGTCGCACCTGGATTACGTCCCGGACATCACTGAACTCGCTGCCCACGCGAGCCACGACTCGGTCGGAATTGACAACCGCCAGTTCGCTTTCCGACGGATCCAAGTGCCGAGCGGAGACCCATGAGTAGCTGCCGGCGGGCGGTCGAATCGCCAGCCAACCGCCGGGGTCGTGGCGGTATACCTCAACGGGCTTACCCCTGGCGAGTTTGGTCGTCGGGTAATAGTCACGTCCCGGCCCGCTGCGGACGTACACGTCGTCCGAGTTGATATAAGCGATGTAGGGGAAGTCAGCGGCGCGCGCAGTACCTACTGTGATAATTCCCAGCAGCAGCAGCAGGATTGCAGGTCGCCACGACATGCGTCAGTTCCCGGACGACCGGTGGGAAGTCCGAGCTCTAGGGGAATGCAGAGAATCATCGTCCGAGAAACAAGCGGCGCGGCTTGTAGCAGGATGCGTGCGGAAGCTCAAGAGCAATCGGCGGTGGTGCAACTCGAGAATCGACAAGCTGGCGATGCCAGCAAGCCCTGCGGCCTTAGTCGCAGCCGTTGCAGCAGGGAGTATCCTGCCCGCGGCGTTTCTCCAGTTCCACAACGTTGCCCTTCTGGTTGTACTCGACGCGGTTCATGAAGTTGCGCATTAACATGATGCCGCGGCCGCTGGGGCAATCGATGTGATCGGAGTCCGTACAGTCGGGAACGTGCTCGGGATTGAAGCCTTTACCTTGATCGCTGATCTTGATCCAGATCTTCTCTGGGGTCGAATGGCAGATGACGTGGACCTGCTTGTTGTAGTCGAGGCAATTGCCATGCTTGATGGCGTTGACCACGGCTTCTTCCAGCGCGAGACGAATACCGAACATCTGCCGCGAATCCCAGTCCTCGGCTTGCAGACGGCCTAGTAGGTCCTCGAGCACCTGATGACCCGATGCCAGATCGCTCGATATTGTGCGCTCGAATGTCCAGGTCGTCGGTTCGTTTGCCATCTCACACCACTTGTCGTGCCGAACGTGAAAGGCTTGCGGCTCCAAAGGCGAGCTAAAAGTGGCTACCGCGAGCTTGCCAGTTTTGGGTTCCGCCTTCCCGCAATTGGTCTCTAGTATTCGAGCGCCGAAAGGACTCCGCTCAAAAGCTGGCCAGGGCGTCCGCCTCATCATCCTTGATGTCGAACAGCTTGTTCAACTTCGTGATTGCGAAGACTTCGTAGATCTCGGGCCGAATGTTGCTGAGCTTAAGCTTTCCGCCGTGGGCTTTGACTTTCTTATCGAGGGTTATGAGCTTGCCAAGCGCGGCGCTGGAAAGAAACTCGACAGACAAAAAATTTAACAGCAGACTCTTGCGATTCTCTTCCTCGACGAGTTGGAACAATTCTTGTCCCAACTCTTGGATGTTGGCTTCGTCAAGGATCTTGCGGTCGACGAACCGGACCACGGTCACGTCGCCGACTTCCGTTAATTGCAACCGCCGATGAACGGCCATCAAACAGGCTCCTCTTGCCACAGCTAGCAGGCACGCCGCAGTTCATTAAGCGGGCGAAGACTTGCCTCGCTGGTTAGTTGTAGGCTCTCGGTACGCACATCCTGCCCGCCGTGTCTGCGGTAGTCGCGTCGACCTAATTGTAATTGCGGCAACTGGTTCCGCAAAAGTTGTATGATACTGGACCAGTGGCGTCTGTCAAGCTAACACCCAGCTGCGCCTTGACTTACGGCCGAAATCACCCCTCAGTCTCAGTATAACCTGCGCAAGTCGCCAGTTTGGCGATCAATGTACCCGAGCTCCACAACCTTGCCAGTCGGAAATCAAGCCTTCAACACGTGCGAGGAAAGTGCTTCGGCCAGCGGGTCGCCGTCGATGGCCCCATACCCGATCGGGTAGTGCCGCCGCCACCCCTCGGCATATTCGAACGTGCGTGACAGCCTCCCCACTTCGCGCGACAAGTCGTGCATGGTCCTGAGGTACGAGTCGAATCCCTGGCTCGTGTCGAGCCACTGCTTCTGGCTGGCATGGCAGGCAAGCATTGCGGTCTTCTGCTCGATCACGCTCTTGATGTCGACAAACATTTTCGGTCGGACCAGGTTACCCAGCGGATCGCGATTGCCGTGCGGCTGAGCGTGATAGACCGTCACCGGCTGATCCACCGGAGCTCGGGCCGGCGCGGTCGGGTAGTTCGGCATCCCGCGCGCGAACGCCGCAGTGAGCGCGAGCCGGCAGGCGTTCATGTGATCCTCCATGTAGTCGAGCGGCGAGTGTATGAGCAGAATCTCGGGTGCCACCTCGCGCATCACTGCGGCCAGCCGGGTGAGCGACTCGTGGTTATAGAAAATCTCCAAGTCGTTCACGAGACTCGGATGGAATACCGCCCCGATCGACGCCGCTGCGACTTGTCCTTCGCGCGCGCGGATCTCGGCAGCCTCGGCAGCCGAGTACTCGGTAGTGCCGCAGCAGCCGTTGGCGATATTCATGTAGTGCAGTTCGTAGCCGGCCTGGCCTAAAAGTATCAGTGTGCCGGCCATCACGAACTCGATGTCATCGGGGTGGGCGGCCACGGCGAAGGCTCGCGGCTTGCGCTCGGCGTGCATGGCGTTACCTTGCAGGGTTGGATGAAGTCGTTCAGCGTGCCCGGTTTTAGCACGCTCCGCGTACTGTTGGCACTACCCTTCAATTCGACGGGGTCGCGGCGAGCTCTCGGGCAATTGCCGCGTCGACGTCATCCAACATAACCCGGACAACTTCGACCGTCTGCTTCTTGCGAGAGTATGCAATGTAAATCGCTTTAGCTTGCTCGATGACGTGCGGGTATTGCGCCGACTCGTAGCGTGTCGTCCCGTGCTTCGAGCCGTCGACCCAATTGATGCGTTCAAGTCGGGCCGGGATGGGCAAGCGATACATATGCCGGAAAACCATCCCATCGGCGGAAATCGAGAGGCATAGCGGATCGCGCTGTTTCGGATTCGTGTTCGAAGCCATGACCCAATAGCCACGACTGGTTTGCAGCCCATGAAACTTGCTCGTCGCGTCAGGAAAGTTGGTGCGAACCGGCGGGCTCCACGTTCGCCCGTTGTCGATCGAGAAGCTTCGCAGCAGACGTCCCGACTTGCTGTTATCGCGAAACATGCCGATGATTTCCCCTCCCGCCAACGTCCACCAGTAAGGCTCCTCCGGCGCGCCGCCGTCGGGCAGGCGATACTTCGAGAACGGAATCACCTGCCAATCATCGATCGACTTGAGACCGCCGATCAGCATCGACACGCTACGGTCCGAGGCTCTTCGCGACATCATCCATTTCCCACTGCCCAGCTTCTTTGGCGCGAAGTTGTTCAGCGCGTCGTCGAAAACCTGTCCGGCCGACTCCCATTGACCCAGCTGCCGGTTCCAGCGAAAACCCACCAGCTTTAGATCGCCGTCGTGAAATGCGGGCGCCTCGTAAAGACTCGCCAGCGCCAACAGCTCGTCATTGCGAATCCACAGCCCGCGGGCAATATAGCCGTAGCCCGCTTGCGGCGGCGACGCGAGCACCTGCTGGGGGCTCCAAGCGATGCCATCATCGCTCGTGGCGAATTGCAGGTGCTGCCGAGCCTGATCTTCGATCACAAGCCCGTGACTCCAGAAGCACCAAAACCGGCCATTGTAGTGCGCGAGATAGTTGTGCAGCCGAAACTGCCACTCGGCGTCGCCCAGACTGACAACGCCGTGCTGGCCAGCAAGCTGCGGCAAGGTGGCGTAGTCGATGCGGCCGGGATCGGTGCCGGTCGTGACCAAATTCAACATCAACGGCGATTCTGGTCGTTGCCTCGGATCGGGGCGAACGAGATCGTCCGCCGTCGATTGATCGGCGATGCATAAGAGCAAAGTAACCAGAATCAAGGTGCGAGTACGGAGTGGCATGGCAGTGGAACTCAGGGCCGGGGCGACGGGCAGCGGTTTCCACCCGCCATTTGACCTACCCGATTGTCTGCGTGCAAATCCGCCGAAACAGCGGCAGAAACGTCGAAGCCGAGCTCAGTCACGACCTGGAGGAGCCACGCTCGCACTCGTTCTTCGTATTGTGCCGGGCGAGCAATGGAGAATCGGCGGCTGGCCTAGGATCGCTCGCGCAGCCGCTGGGCGGCGAGCGAGTCGAGCCGATACTTACAGGCCGACGCGAAGTTGTATTCCGCGGCAGCCTCGAATACGCGATGCATCATGGTGAGCGAACGTACGCATTCCAGCTGGGCAACCTGCAGTTCGTCGAGCAGTCCGGCGCCGTCGGCGCTGCGGCCGGTGGCGTGCAGCATCCAGGCCAGGCCGATGCGACATTCCAAGTTGCGAGGGTCAAGATCAAAGGCTCGCTTAAGGTATGGCAGGACGCTGGCGGCCGGCCGCCGAAGGCGACGCAAGTAGTAGGCGATGCCAAGCAGAGGTCCGGCCGATCGAGGCAATCGCTGCGCGGCTTCGCGGCAGACGTCCAGGGCGAGGTCCCGTTCGCCGACGCGTCCCAAACCATCGGCCAAGGCTTCGAGCAGCTCGCTATCAATACGGATTGCGGCCGCGAGGTAGCAATAGATCGAGCGCGCGGCCTCCACAAACCCCGAGTCGATATAGCACTCGGCTAGTGCCAACTGGCTAGCGTGCGCCAGTGGCACCAAGATGCTTGCCGTCTCCAGCGACCACTGGGCTGCGTCGAAATGCTTCCGCTGGAGCAGCAGCATTCCCAACTGCTCCCACGCCTTTCCGGCGGCAGGAGAATCCGTACCCTGAGCCTGGACGGCAAGTCGCTGTTCGGCAATCGCCTGGTCGAGATCAGCGGCGTCTAAGGGAGGTTCCTGCGGGCGGATCCAGGATTGAGCCGAATGCAATTCTCGAGGATCAGTGTGGCGAGTCATCGAAGTCAGCTCGGATATGTAATTGAGACTCAATATCAATAGTGAGTCCAATTGTATTTAGGCAGCCATCTTCGCGTCAACGGGGATTGCTGACAAAATCGCTGTTTGGCGGGTCAGTCGCTCAGAACGCCAATCTGCGCGCGGCCACGCGCGCTGTCGCAGTTGCCAGCAGCATTGCCGGAATCGAGTCGTCCGCTTTTGATTCGATTCTCGCCTTACAAGTAGGGGTGTTCGTAGTGCTCCGGCATTCGAGCTCGGGCGCGCCACCCGCTCTCCATTTGCCGAGTGCTGCGGTTATCCCGTCTCCCAGCCTGTCCGTCCTTCGGGGCGGACAGGCATTTTTTGTTAGTTTGCCGGAATCTCGCCCGCTGCCCTGGTCGCTCAGTTCCATAAGCAGAATAGAATTCCTTTCTGGCGATGCCTGCGGATCGGCATCGCAAAATACTGGAATCGAATTCAGGGGTTCTGCGGATGCCCACGCACGAAGTGTTCAACCAGGTTCCGGCACTGGTCAACTACAACCTGTATGCCGGCGATGTGGTTCTGCAGGAAGCGGTCCGCCGCGAAGGGGCTCCCTGGAGTGAAGACAGCGGATATCGTCTCGGGGCCAGGCTCGGTTCGGAGGAGGCTATCGGATGGGGTTTCGATGCCAACAACTATCCACCAGTACTCCATACCCACAACACGCGCGGCGAGCGCATTGACGAAGTCAGGTTCCATCCGGCCTGGCATGAATTGATGCGGCTGTCGGTTGAGTTTGGCGTGCATAACCTCCCCTGGGCTAGTCCCCAGCCGGGAGCTCACGTCGCCCGCGCGGCGCTGATGTATCTGATTGGGCAGAACGAAGCTGGGCATAGCTGTCCGATCTCGATGACTTATGCCGCGGTGCCAACCCTGAGCCGCCAGCCGAATCTTGCCACCGAATGGATCCCACGGATCGCCAGTACGGATTACGACCCCCGTTTCATTCCCGCCGACCAAAAGCGAGGAGCCTTGCTCGGTATGGCCATGACCGAGAAGCAGGGCGGCTCCGACGTGCGGGCGAACACTTCGCAGGCCATTCCGGAAGGTTGTGGCGGACCGGGCGAGGCCTATCGACTGACCGGGCATAAATGGTTCTGTTCCGCACCGATGTGCGATGCCTTTCTGGTGCTGGCGCAAGCGCCGGGTGGACTTAGCTGCTTTCTCATGCCGCGGTGGACGCCAGAAGAGCGATTAAACGCGTTCTATATTCAGCGGCTCAAAAACAAGCTCGGAAATCGCTCCAACGCTTCGAGCGAGATCGAGTTTTCGGGGGCCTTGGCGTGGCTGGTAGGGGAAGAAGGACGGGGGGTGCGGACGATCGTCGAGATGGTCAACCACACGAGGCTCGATTGCATGCTCGGGTCGGCGGCGCTGTTGCGGCAAACCGTCATGCAGGCTGCCCACCATACCCGTCATCGTTCCGCCTTTGGAAAACTACTGATCGATCAGCCGTTGATGCAGAACGTTCTGGCGGACCTATGTCTGGAATCCGAGGCGGCCACAACGCTGTCGATGCGCGTGGCGAGAGCTTACGACAGCAACAGCGAAAGCGAGCAGCTATTTCGCCGAATCGCGACTGCCGTGGGCAAGTATTGGCTCTGCAAGCGCGGCTCAATTCATGCGGCGGAAGCCCTCGAGTGTTTCGGCGGAAACGGGTACGTCGAAGATTCGATGATGCCCCGCCTGTTCCGCGAATCGCCGCTCAACTCGATTTGGGAAGGCTCCGGCAACGTCATCTGTCTCGACGTCTTGCGTGCCATTGCCAATGAACCGCAATCGCTCGAGGCTTTGTGGGCCGAGATCGATGCCGGCCGCTCTGGCGACCGCCGGCTCGATAAGGCCGCGAGCCATTTGCGCGACAATTGGACGCGTCTGGCCGGCGAGCCGACGCAGGCGCGGCGGTTGGTCGAGCAACTGGCCTTGGTGCTGCAAGGTTCGCTGCTCGTGCGACATTCGCCAGCGGAAGTTGCCGAAGCATTCTGCGCGACGCGTCTGGCAGGAGACTGGGGTCGCGCATTCGGCACGCTGCCGTCTCGTGTCCAGTTTCGTACGATCATCGATCGGGCTACCTCCGCGAACTAAGATTTGGCCGGATTCGCCGCGATATAGGCCTCGATCGCTTCCATCGCAGGATCGCGATGAGCCCTGAGCGCCGCCGCTGTTGGCGGTGCGTAAATTTGCGGTGAGATCATCTGGCGGTAGTCCATCGGGTAGGAAGTCTGCCACCAAAGATCCGAGATGCTCAGAGCCCAGCGGCTCGCCGGGAGAACGACCTCGACGCTTTCGCCAACAAAATTCGGCGGTGAAGAAGGCGGTTCTCCGACCAGGATCGCCGTCGTGCGCCGTTCGAGATCCACGGTGGTGTTGATTGCGGCCGAGAACGTGTTGCGGCTGACGATCACGAACAGATTGCCGGGCTTGCGGAATTTCTGGCTGCGCAGAATGCCTTCGATGAGCGGGGCATTGAGAAACGTATTGCCGCCGCCGTTCCAGCGGAGGTCGAGAACCAATCGCTCGAGGCCGGCCGATTCGATTTCGGCAAACAGCTTTTCGAAGTAGCGGTGGAAGAATTGCTTGCCGTGGCCGATCCCGTTGAGCTGGCAATACATCGTCTTGCCGTCAGGCAGGACTTCGTGCCAGAAGATCTCGTGCCGATTTCGCATGCAGCGTGGCAGTTCGGCCGTGCACCCCGGGACCGAAAACACGTAGTCCTCTCGATTCAATCGCTTCTCGGGAGCCGTGAGCTCAACCTCGCGCACGCTTCCCTGCGCATCTTCAATCTTGAGCTTCACGGGCCCGTCAACCGGAGCCAGGCCCAAGCCTCGCAAGACGGTCAGTGAACGCAACAGACCGGCGGCCTCCCAGCGTGCCGTCATGCGGTTCTCAACCGGTGCCAGTGCAATTCCTTGTGCAAGGACATCTTCGATTGGGCGCCCGCCGATTTCCAGGATCTTGGCGCCGACCAGGTCGGCATGCTGGCTGCTTGCGCCGAGCACGTGCAACCCTTCGGGGTACACGAACAGCGCGAGCGGCAACTGTGGCGTACTGCGCAGCCAGCGCGTGTGACCATCGCCGAACGCACTGATGATGGCCTGCATCCGGACATAGATTTGATCGTCGGTGAGTTGGGGGATCTCCGTGTCGAGGGCTGCCACGAGCGAATCGACTTCCGCCTCCGGATGGGCGCGGAAGGGAGCATAGTGCAGTCGCTTGAGTTCGTGGACGGCGAACTTCAAGTCGCGGCGAAACCGCTCGTCGCGTGACAGCCCTGCGACATCGTCCATGTCGAGCCAGGCAAGCTCGCGAAACTCCGGATCAGCAGCAATCGACTCAAACTTCGAGTCACGGAACTTGCGAATGTTCCTCAGGCCTTGCTTGAGCGACGTACGTGCCGCGTCGACGGCCTTCCGTTTGTCTCCCTGCCCCGCATAAGCGGCCGCCAGGAGGTAAGCAGCCTCTCCGCGGTGCACCCATTTCACCGGGCCATGCTGGAACGCGCCCAGCTCGATCGCCTGCTGAAGTGGCTCAATGGCCTGTTCGTACTGCTTGGCATTCAGCAGCGCGTCGCCCAGGCGATACTGGTACATGCCGCTGGTGGGATTGAGTTCGACGAGTTGGCCGTAGCGCTTGATCGCCTCGTCCCAGTCGCGAGCCAGGTAATTACGCTCGGCCTTCTGGGCGAGAGCCGGAGTATCGGCCGGGCCAGGCGTGCTCGCTGGGCCAGGCGTACTGGCCTCCGCAGATTGCGCCAGCGTGCACGTGGCCTGCAGCAGGATGGCGAGCCAGAAAAGCGAGCGGTTCATCGTCTGATCTCCGCGGAAAGGGCGCACGGGTGGCGCGGGGCGTTTAACGGGAATTCGCCACCGCGTGGCCGATCTTGGCCCAGTCTCTGCCAGTAATTCGTCTCGGGCAGCAATTCGCCGTCTGCCGCCGTCGTCATTATAAAGCTCGCGTCTCGGGACTCGCGGTTGAGGACGATTTGCCCGGCTGTTTTGCCGCGTCGCGTTTTTGGGGTGTGTGGATTTAGAAACGCGCGCAAATGATGTTTCGGCGCCACACACACGCCCCTCTGGCGGCCCTGCGGGCTTTGCATCTTCTCCAGTTTCACGGTGGCGGCTGCAGGCGTCATGGTCATGGCTCGGTCTCTCTCTAGTGTCGTGACCTTACCCTATCTGAAATCCTGGCCACATTTCTAGAGGTGTTGGACACGTGGGCGGTGTGCGCGGTGCGCACGCGAGCGCGGCGAGGGCCAACGACTTACGCAGCGAGCCAGCCACACGCGCGGGCAAGTTCGATTCGGAATGCGAATTTTTCAGATGCGAGCGATGGCTGCCCGGAAAGTAGCAGGCACACGCCGTGTGCCGTTGCTGAACTAGCGAAGTGGCGACAATCTCCGAAGGGCCAGCAGCAGTAAGTCGGCTGGCTCGTCAGGCCGTCCTCGAATGCCGAGCTCTTCTCCGCCCCGGTTACAGCACACGGCGTGTGCTTACTACTTAGCAGGCACACGCCGTGTGCCGTCGCTGAACCGCCACAGAGCCCGCGATCGTCAGTCGGCTCGCTCGTCGGGGCGTTCTCGATGCACCGTCTTTTCAACTTCGGTTACAGCACACGGCGTGTGCTTACTACGTAGCAGGCACACGCCGTGTGCCGTTGCTGAACTAGCGAAGTGGCGACAATCTCCGAAGGGCCAGCAGCAGTAAGCCGGCTGGCTCGTCAGGCCGTCCTCGATGCGGAGCCTTGTCCACTTCGGTTACAGCACACGGCGTGTGCTTACTACGTTCAAGTTGCCGCCCCAGCTCGATGCGGCGGCGGAGGTGCTGCTCAACTTCCGCGGCGTCGGCGTCGGGATACTGCCGCCGAATGCCGGCGCGGGCGACTTCGCAGGCGAACTCGTACAGGTCGAGCGCGATCTTGAGACGCTGCTCGCCGTCATCTGACGGTAGAGTTCGATTTGCCTGGCAAGTGCGGCTTCAGGACTCATCGGGCAACTCACCTTGATCGAACAAGCCGTACGCGGCGATCGAGCCATCACGCGGGCTCCAGAATCGAGCCGTCTGCGACAGCACGGGCAATCCGACTGAGATGATTGCATTTTCCGCACAAGGTTTTCTCGAACATGTAGGCAGTAGTCATGCCTTGTAAAACCTCTGCCGTATTTGGACTCGCAAATGCACGAGTGTAGTCCATGGCTTTTAGAAAGCCTTTGGACCCGTCTTCGTGCTTGGCGATGTAGCCCTGAGAGAAAAAACCTCCGGTCGCATTCGGTTTCCGCTGGGCCGGCTCGACTACGGTCCAGCCGTTTCGAAGATCGAGCCCTTTCAATTGTTCGGCCGGTGTCATGGAACGCTCCGCCTCCATCACAAATTGGGCGCGACTATTGCCTTGCCGCACAGGTAGCGTGGACCATACGGGTGGGGTACAGGCGTACATTTTAACGCCTGGGCATTACGCGTCTAGCGCGAAGTAGATTCGTGACCCGGCGCGTTGGTGTAACGTTTCTTCTGTAAACAGCACTCAGAGAATTCGCGTGCGAGGCTTGGCGGAGCGAAGGCGAGAGAGCGGCACCGGCTCGTTGCCGACTAACCGAGTAACTAGCTAGGCGGCTCTCTACGCAGCTCGACGATCGGGCGCGCCGCGCTGCGGATACCGTCGGCGGCTCGCCGCCTGTTCCCAGGGGGCGATGATCAGATTCTCGACCCACCGCGCCGGGCCGGGCCCAAGCAGTCGCAGCATCCGGCGATAGGGCTCCAGCGTCAATCGCCGGTGAACATCGAGCCGCTCGGCCATCGCCGCAAGTGAGGGATCGTCGTCGGCCAGATTCCACTTGCGGCGGAAGTGCTCGATGGAACTGCGATTCCAGGCATCGCTCCAGCGAAGCTGAAAGTACTCGAGATCCACGTCCTCGAACGGCGGCGGGGGAACGTGCGTGACGTGGCTGGCCGGCTCCAGATAAACCGTGCCACCCTCGGCTTGGACCCGCAGGCAGAAGTCGGTGTGCTGCGCCGTGCTGAGCAACTGTTCGTCGAAATCGCCAACACGCTCGAACGCTTCCATGCGGATGAGGACCGCGTGAAACGGCACCTGCCCGACGGGCTCCCGGCGCAGTGACGAGGAAACGTCGTCAATCAACTTCCCGTGGTGCCGGCAGCGGGCTTTCAGCAGGCGGCGTCCGTTCTCGTCGACGATCTCCGCGCTGCCGCCGGCGGTCTTGATCCGCTCGCTGGGGGATTGACCGGAGCAGACGATAGGCCCGACCACCCAGGCGCCGGTTAACTCGGCACACTCGACAAGTCGCTCCAGCCATCCTGGCGAAACGAGCACGTCGTTGTCGACCAGGGCCATGTACTTTGTGCGGACTTGCTTGAGCGCCACGTTGCGCGCGGCGTTGGGACTCAGGAACCGCTCGGTGCTGATCAGCCGGAAATCGTGCCGTACTGCCCGCTGTTCGAGAAATTGCCGTACCAGCGGCGGCGAGCCGGCGTCGACATAGACGAGTTCGGCGCCAGCATTCGCGTCGAGAATGCTGAGCAGCGATTGCGGCGCGATGCTGAATCGTTCGCGTGGCACTACGGCGATGGTCGCGAGCGGTGGGGTCATGCGCGGCTCCGGTTTGCAAACGGCGCGAGGCAGGCAGAACAGTCAGAAAAATGGGACGTGCCACGAAGTCTTATCGGCGGCGGCGAGTTGCTACGCCTAGCGAAACACGACTGGCAGGCGGCGGGTGGCACCCTACGCCGTTTACCATTGGACGGACTTGGGTGCCACAGGTGCTGCGCAGCTGTCACCTGTGCGCGTCGCGACCTAGAAGAGCCCGTGCTGCCACTGCCAGCAGAGCACAGGTGAGCCGCGCTCACGGCCACCTGTGGCACCCGATCGGAAATCTCAGCCAGAAAAGGGTTAACGGCGTACGGTGGTTACGTGCTGCTGCTAGCGGTAGGCTGCTGTCGCGATTCTCGCGCGTTTCTCGGCAGATAAACAGTGGATGGCGTCGCCAGCCGCTTCCGATAGAAACGAAAGCACCGCTTCGAAGGGCGTTTTCGGCCATTCGAACGCAACCCCCGCCAGTATCGCGCCGCAAGCACCCTCCGGCGCGCTCCGATAACGCGAAGGACGCAAGAATGGATTCTCTGCGCTCGAAGCTCCTCGTTCTAGGACTGTGTCTCGCACCTTGCGCGGCCTATGCCCAGGTGCCCGTGCCGGGTACCGGTCAGCGGATCACGCAGGTCGGCGATACGTTCGAAGATCCCGAGTGGACGTACATCCCTAACAATCCCAAGAGCAGTGACGAGAACGACAAGCAGAAGCGGTTGCCCACGGGGCAATCGAAGAATGGCCGCTGGTTCGAGGGCATCATGCGCGGGCATCCCGACGTGGTGAAACGCGTGCCGACGCCGGAAGGCGGTTTGGAAGGGAGCGAGGGCGCGCTGCTGATGGTCTCGCGGCAGACGGGCGTTCCCGGCCGCTATAGCTACAAGATGGAGCAGGACGACTTCATCGTGAATACCAGCAGCCGGCTGCGCGGGATGATTCCGGTATCACGCTCGCCGAGCGTCGTGGTCCGCGTGTACCTGCCGCCTTGGGAAGAGTGGGAAGAACGCCGCGGCCCGAGCTTCGGGTTCCGCGCGGCCTGCACCACCCACATTCGCAAGTCGGAGAAGAAGAAGGGCATCTTCGGCGGTAGCAGCAGCTCGATGAAAATGGAAACCTATTGGCCTGGGATGTTCATTCAGTTTCATCCCGGCGATGGCGACAAGCGGCCGGACGGCGCGGCGATCGTGGTCCGCGGCAACGGCATGGGCCACGACTTCATCGGTCCCAAGATCGACGAAGTCGGCTGGTGGACTTTGGGCATGTCGTTCACGCCGGATGGTTCGGTGCACTATTTCGCCAGGCCAGGCGTTGAGGACCTGACCTCGAGCGATCGAATTACGTCGCAGTTCCCGTACGGCTACCGTGCCGAACATCTGGACACGTTCTTCTTCAACGTGTGCAGCGGCGACAACGGTAACTGGTCGACGCCGTGGATCATCGACGACGCGGCCCTGTACTACTCGGGCAGCTACGCCCAGTCGCCATCGCGGAACATGTCGCGGTAGGCCTGGCAGATGAGCGTCACACGCTGGCAGGTTACCGCTGCTTGCGGCGCGGCGGACGGCCGTTGAGCTTTGCCGCGCCAGACCACTTCATCTGCTCCAGCAGCTTCGGGTCGGGCGTCAGGTCGAACTGCTCCCAATATGCCGCCTTGAACGGGTTCACGTCCGGGCCGACGGCATCTTCGTTCACCATGCCGGCCCGGGCTTCCTGCCACCAGGCGTCATACGCCGTGCGCATCGCGGCGACTACGTCCGAATGCTGGTCGATGACGTTGGTCGTTTCGCCGGGATCGACGGCCAGGTCGTAAAGTTCCGCGTTGTTCACGAAGCGAAACCGCTCGTTGCGCACGGCACAGCCAGTGAACCTGGCCGATTCGGCTTCGCCGCGCGGCCAGCGTCCCTGGTGGATAAAGACGTAGCGATCGGGCCACTCGGCTTGGGGATCCGCGAGCAGTGGCAGCAAGCTGCGGCCATCGAGCTTGATGTCGGCCGGAAGTTTCGCGCCGCTCAGTGCGGCGAGTGTCGGAAGATAATCGATGTGAGCCGTCAGCCGATCGACGTCGACTCCGGTCCCTAGCTTGCCGGGCCAGCGCCAGAAACACGGCACATGCGTTCCGCCCTCGTACGGCGAATTCTTACCGGCCCGCATCCCGGCACTGAAAAGCTGCGTGTGAGTTCCGCCATTGTCGGATTGGAAGATCACCAGTGTGTCGCCTGCGATCTGTAGTTCATCGAGCTTTGCCAACAGTCGGCCGACATTGTCGTCGATGTTCGAAATCATCGCATAGTAGGCGATCGAGCCGGCATCGAGCGGTTTGCCGCCAATGGACTTGCCCGCGTACAAGGCGTCGTACTTTGGGCCGGGGCTGACCAGCGGGCTGTGCGGAGCGTTGGGTGTGATATAAGCGAAGAATGGCTGCTTCGCGGCGTGCTGTGATTCGATCCAGTGAAGCGCCTGGCCGAAGAATAGATCGGTGCAATAACCCTCGGTCTTCACGAACGTGCCGTTGTGACGAATGGCTGGGTTGAAGTACTCGTTGCCCGGCGCATCACCACAACTGCCTGGATAGGTCTGCCCGATGCCGCCGGCGCCGTGGATGTAAACTTCGTCGAAGCCGCGTCTGCCCGGCTGATAGGCGTCCTCGTCTCCCAGATGCCACTTGCCAAAGATCCCCGTCGCGTAGCCCGCTGTCTTCAATAGCCGGGGCAATGTTGTCGCCGCGAGGCCCATGCGTTCGCGTTCGAGGATCGTGTGCGTAACGCCCGACTTGAATTCATGCCGACCGGTCATCAGCGAACAGCGAGTCGGCGCGCACGTGGGGCTGACCTGGAAGTCGGTGAACCGCAGGCTCTCGGCATACAGGCGGTCGAGGTGCGGCGTCTTGATCAGCGGATTGCCGTGGCAGGCCAGGTCGCCATAGCCCTGATCGTCCGTCATCACCAGGATGATGTTCGGTCGCGAACCGGCGAGTTCGCTGGCCGAGCCGCGCGCGATCACCGCCACACCGATGACGGCAACCGTCACGTACGTTTGGACTACAATTCGCAGCATGCTGCTAACCACCTTTCGCCTTGCGCTTGCCCCGGCGCGGTTCCTCGACAACGAGCTGCTCCAGCCCCTCGGGCACAACTCGCGCCGCGGCCACTCGCTCGTGCAACTGCTTCTTGAGCTGTGAGATTGTCTCGGCGAGTTCGGCCTGGCCGGCGAGATTGCTCATCTCGGTGGGATCGGTCAGGTGGTCGTAGAGTTCGGCGCCGTCGCGACCCTCCGGGCCCCATTCGGTGTAGCGATAGCGATCCGTGCGGAGCGAGTAACCATCGCGATGTTGCGTGAGGGCGGCCGAGCGCGGAGCCCGGGCCGAATCAGAAAGGACCGCGGCCTGACTGATGCCCGACTTGCCCGGCGGAGCCGAGAGGCCAGCAAGTTCGGCGAGCGTCGGCAAGTAATCCACCATCTCGACGATGGATTTGGTCCGGCTGCCGGCGTTCTTCATGCCGGGTGCCGAGATGATCAGCGGCACGCGGGCGGCATTCTCAAACAGCGTCATCTTCTGGAAGTGTCCATGCTCGCCCATGTGGTAGCCGTGGTCGCTGGTCATGAGCACGATCGTGTTGTCGGCCAGCTCTACTCGCTCGAGCGCGTCGAGCACGTGGCCGACCTGAGCATCCATGAAGGTGATCGAGGCGTAGTAGGCCTGCATCGCCTCGCGCTTGGTCTCGTCGGGCAGGTCGATGTTGACCTGCTTGGCCCCGAGCGCATCGACGCATGGCTGAGGCAGCGTGCTCAGGTAGTTTTCCGGAACGCGTGGTGGCTCGATCTTGTCGCGCGGATACAGGTCGAAGTACTTCTTTGGCGAGACATATGGCGTGTGCGGTCGATAGAAACCCACTGCCAGGAAGAACGGCTTCTCGTTCTTCGCAAACTCTTCGAGCAACGTCACGGCGTGGGCGGCGCCGATGCCATCGGTCTGCTCGGCGTCGGTCCCATCGGCGGCCAACCAGCTAAGCGTGCCGCCGTATTGCCCCGGTACGAGCGTGAAGACCTTGGACTCGTCGTCTTTGTCGCGCCCGCGGGGATTGAACACCCGATCCCACGAGGGGGCATCGTCGTGACCGTCGGTGCCAATCGTGCCAGGCACGCCGTAGTGATACAGCTTGCCGACGCGAACCGGCGTGTAACCGTGATTCCGGAAATGCTGGGGCATCGTCAACACGTTCGGCACGCGGTCGCGCACGAAGACTGCGTTCTGTCGAACGAGCGTCTGATCGGGATACAGGCCGCACAGAAATGACGCCCGACTTGGTCCGCAGAGCGGGAACTGGCAGTAAGTTCGCTCGAAGAGCATGCCACGAGAAGCGAGCCGGTCGATGTTCGGCGACTTGACCAGGGGGTGGCCGTAACAGGCCAGGTCGCAGTTCAGGTCGTCGGCGATCAGGAACAGGACGTTGTATGTGCCGGCCGGCTTTTCGGGGGCCGCAGCACAAGCCAAACCGGCCCCGGTGAACAGGAACAGGCACAACACGTAACGTAAAGTACGGGGCATCGCAACGTCCTTCTGCTAGCGCTGGTCATGGGGGGCTCTGGCGGTTTCAGGATGCACTACCGCCCCGCCCCATGCAAGCGATTCTGGTCAGTTCTTCGGACGGACCTGTCTGCGGAGCCGGCCAGAATGCTATATTTTCAGTCGCACAAGAAACAGCCGGCATTCGCCCCCTCGAACATTCGGGAGCAACATCGATATGAGCCTTCGCTACGCGGTCCTCACCCTTTGCACGATTGTGATCAGCATGCACCAAGTCAGGGCCAGCGCGGCCGAAGCCAAGGCGAATGCGTTCAATTACCCGACGGCTCCTAGCGGCGACGTTGTCGAAGACTATCACGGTACGAAAGTGCCCGATCCGTTCCGGCCGCTGGAGGATCCTGATTCGCCGGAAAGCCGCGCCTGGATCGAGGCCGAGAACAAGATCACGTTCGGCTTCCTGGAGGAGATTCCCCAGCGTGAGCCGCTGAAGCGGCGGCTGACCAAGCTGTGGGACTTCGAGAAGTTCTCGGTGCCGTTCGAGGACGGCGGGCGGTACTTCTATCTGCGCAATAGCGGGCTGCAGAATCAAAGCGTGCTCTACACGACGGATTCGCTCGATGGTAAGCCGCGGGAGCTACTGGATCCTAACTCACTATCCAAGGACGGCACGGTGGCGCTGGCAGGGCTTTCCGTGAGCTTCGATGGTTCGAAGTTGGCCTACTCGCTCGCCGACGCAGGTTCTGACTGGATCACCTGGCACGTTCGCGATGTGGCCACCGGCAAAGACACCAGCGACCTGATCAAGTGGAGCAAGTTCTCGGGCGCTGCCTGGACCAAAGACGGCTCCGGCTTCTTCTACGGTCGATATCCCGAGCCGCAGGAAGGCGAGGATCTGCAAGCGACAAATTATTTTCAGAAGCTGTACTACCACAAGCTGGGCACGCCGCAGACTGAAGATCAGTTGATCTACGAGTCGACCGAGCACAAGGAGTGGATGTTCAGCAGCGCTGTCACGGACGACGGCCGGTACCTCGTGATCTCCGTTTCCAAGAGCACCGATGATGTAAACATGGTGCTGTATAAGGATCTGCAGGATCCGCAGGCGAAAATTGTCGCATTGATCGACAACTTCGATGCCGGATATCAGCTCATCGACAATGACGGACCGAAGTTCTTCTTCCAGACGAATCGCAACGCGCCGCGCAGCCGGATCGTTGCGATCGACATCACCAGGCCAGAGGAAAAAAACTGGCAGGAAATCATTCCCGAGTCGGAAGAAGTGTTGCTCACGAGTGATCTGGTGGGTGGCAAGTTGCTGGTTAATTATCTCAAAGACGCCCGATCGCAGGTCAAGGTGTTCGACACGGCCGGCAAGCTGCTCAGCGAGGTAAAACTCCCCGGGCTGGGCACCGCAACCGGCTTTTCGGGCAAGAACGAAGACACCGCGACATTCTATAGCTTCGCTTCATTCACCACGCCCACGACGATCTACCGCTACGACATCGCCAGCGGCAAGAGCGAGGTCTACAAGGCGCCAGAAGTCGACTTCAATCCGGACGACTACACCACCGAACAGGTGTTTTATAAGAGCAAGGACGGGACGCGCGTCCCGATGTTCATCAGCTACAAGCAGGGTTTGAAGAAGGACGGCAGCGCGCCCACATTCCTGTATGGCTATGGCGGGTTCAACATCTCGCTCACGCCGGCGTTCAGCGTTTCGAACCTCGTGTGGATGGAGATGGGTGGTGTGTTCGCGGTGCCGAATCTGCGCGGCGGCGGCGAGTACGGCGAGGAGTGGCACAAGGCCGGCACCAAGGCGCAGAAGCAGAACGTTTTTGACGACTTCATCGGCGCGGCCGAGTGGTTGATTGAGAACAATTACACGCAGGCAAAGAAGCTGGCCATCGGCGGCGGATCGAATGGCGGTCTGCTGGTCGGGGCCTGCCTGACCCAGCGGCCCGATCTGTACGGCGCCGCTCTGCCGGCGGTGGGCGTGCTCGACATGCTCAGGTTTCACAAGTTCACGATCGGCCACGCCTGGGTCGACGATTACGGCTCGAGCGACAACGCGGAGGAGTTTCCGGCGCTGCTGAAGTACTCGCCGCTGCACAACGTGAAATCGGGAGCGTGCTATCCGCCGACCATGATTACGACAGCCGATCATGACGATCGCGTGGTGCCGGCGCATAGCTTTAAGTTTGCGGCAGCGCTGCAGCAAGCGCAAGGTTGCGACAATCCCGTCTTGATTCGGATCGAAACCCGCGCCGGCCACGGGGCGGGTAAGCCCACGGCCAAGATCATCGAGGAAGCGGCCGATAAGTGGGCGTTTCTGGTCCGAGTGCTGAACCTTAAGCCCACGCTCTAGCTGGCGAGCGTCCGCGCCTGTAGCAACTGTTAACAGGCGGATTTGGTGATTTCCGCCGCGACGGGTACATTGCGCCTTAGCAATGGGGTCGCCATGCGCTACCTTTCCGCTATCCTTTGCCAGTTTCTCGGTGCGACCGGACATGATCAAGGTGCTACCCATGAATGGCTTGCAGAAGTTTGGAGAATGGTTTCGCGGCATAGGACTGGCCGTGACTTCGTTGTTGCTCATTCTGGCGATATGTCCGGCGGCGGGCAGCGATGAAACTGAGATTCCGCCCGTGCGTTTCCTGACCGCGCTCGATCTCGAAGGCCAGGTGCATCGCATCGGCAGCGAAGAGGGGCTCAAAGGCGTCGCACTCGTGTTCATCTCGACCGAGTGCCCGATTGCGCGCGGCTTCATTCCGGAACTCAATCGCCTGCATAAGAGCCTCTCAGATCAGCCGGTCAAGTTGCTCGGCGTCATCTCTGATCCTACGACGACGCGCGCCGCGGCGGCCAAGTTTCAGCAAGAGTTCGAGATTGGGTTTCCGGTCCTGTTCGACGCCTCGGGCGAGATCGCCGAGGTGCTCAAGCCGACGCACGTGCCGGAAGCATTTGTGGTCGACACCCACAGTCAAGTGAGATATCGAGGACGGATCGACGACCGATATCCCGAAGTTGGCAAGCGGCGACCGCAACCCACGACGCACGACTTAGCGGATGCGATCCAGGCCGTGGCCGCGGATCAGAAGATTGAAGTTGCCCAGACGACGCCGGTCGGATGTCCGTTCGAAGAGCCTCCGGCGGACCTCGAGCACGGGGTCACCTACACGCGCGACATCGCACCCCTGCTGGCGGCGAACTGCGTTGAGTGCCACCGGCCGGGCGAAGTGGCGCCTTTCTCGCTGCTCACGTATGACGATGCCGCGAAGCGTGCGGAGTTTTTAGCCGAGATCACTGCCGGGCGATCGATGCCGCCCTGGCAGGCCGAGATCGGACACGCTCGATTTCTGGGTGAGCGGCGCTTGACCGATGCTCAGATCGCACTCTTCGATCGCTGGGCCAAAGCCGGCGCTCCGGAGGGCAGTACGGACGACCTCCCGCCAATGCCGACCTTCGCGAATGGTTGGCGGTTGGGTAAGCCTGACCTGGAACTGGTGGCCCCCAATTCGATCACAGTGCCGGCCGACGGAGAGGACATCTTCCAGCACTGGATCATTCCCATTGATATCCCCGAGGACAAGACGATCGTCGGGTTCGAGTTCCGGCCCGGGAATCCGGCGGTCGTGCATCACGCCATTTTGTTTCTTGATAACTCGGGTCGCGGCCGAGAGAAGGATGCTGAAACTCCTGAGCCCGGGTATGTAACCTTCGGTTCGGTCGGCATTCCGACGGCGGGCATCGTGGGCGTCTGGACGCCTGGCATGACGCCGCGATTCTATCCGCAGAATGCCGGCATGGACGTGCACAAGGGGACCGACCTCGTGCTGCAGTTGCATCTGCATCCTAGCGGCAAACAGGAAATCGATCGTTCGAGCGTCGCGCTCTACTTTGCCGACAAACCCGTGGCGCGGAAAATGTCGCGCAGCCCCTTCGTAGTCGGTTCAATTTTGATCGACATCCCGGCCGGCAAGCCCGACCACATGATTCGTTCGTCGATCACGCTGCCGGCGGACATTACCTTGATCTCACTCCTGCCGCACATGCATCTGATTGGCAAGGAGATGAAGATCACGGCGACCTTCCCGGACGGCCACCAGGAGCACCTGATGTGGATCAAGGATTGGAACTTCTACTGGCAGGACAATTACGTTTATCACGAACCGAAGAAGCTTCCGGCCGGCACCAAGCTCGACGTCGAGTGTCGGTACGACAACTCGCCTGAGAACGAATTGAACCCCAGCAGTCCACCGGAGCGAGTCTTCTTTGGCAACGGCAGCTCCGACGAAATGTGCTTCGGCATCTTTCAGCTGATCGTCGACAATCCGAATGACGAACGTAAACTCCAGGGAGCACTTATCACCTCGCTGTTGCGCGACTGGCGCTCGGCCGATCTCGACGACACGGCTCGCAATCACATCCTGGAAGAGGCCGGCAAGCTGTTCGGCGGGCGCCGTTTCAGTATTCCCGGTGGCGGAACTGGCGAGTTGCCTGGAGCGCGCGACGAGGATAAATCGCGTGAGAAGCCCGCGGAACCGACTTCGGCGGCCGCGGCCACAAATTGATTGTGAAGCAATCTCGGTAGAGCATCTATGCGGGGCGAAGTCGTCTATCTCTTTGCGTTTGACGTGGCCAATGAGATCGCCACCGAGCGCGTGGGCGAGATCCTGGCGGCTCGGCCGACGAAATTTGAACTCCCGACGAGTCCGGCACTGCCGCGCGACCTGCGTATCTATCGACCGCTCACGGTCGAGGCATCGTCGCACTCCACGCCACTCGGTTCCGGAACGATCCGGTCGCTCGTCCGCGTCTATCAGATTGGCGTCGTCTCGGTCGTCATGAGGCTCGCATTCGATGTAGGCTCGCTCAGCGAATTGCTTAACTGTCACGAGCCAAAGTTGGCCGATGGTGTGCCACTTTCGACGGCGGCGCGCGCGTTGTGCGAAGACGTGTGTCGCAGCTTGCGCGACACCATGGTCGAGCCGGCGCTGCTGGCGGAACCCGAGGCGTACACGGTGTTCTGCCTTACGGATCTGGGTGGCGCCACAGATGCCGGAGCATGGACGACCGCACACCGCCGGGAGATCGCGGAACTCATCGCCGCGGCACCGTCCAGTACCCTTTCCGACATGCAGGTTGGCGAAGTGAATCGCGTGGCGCGCAGCTACAACGTCTCGGACGCGATGATCATCGACTGGGATGCCGCGGTTGTTGTGGAACTCGACGGTTACCTGGAAGACGTGCTCTACGTGTTGGAGGTCGCCAATTTGCAACTGGAAGAGTACAAGGTGATCGACGAACGGCTGGACAGCTTTCTCGACCGAGCGTATGACGACCTGGGAAAGCAGCGATATGGCGTGCTTGGTCGTTACTCCAGCACGCTAGCTGCCCTGCGGCTAATCCGCGTCGATCTGACCAAACTGAACGACGAGGTGACGCACATCAGCAAGTTCATCGGCGACTGGTACCTGGCGCGGGTGTACCTGGCGGCGGCAGAACGCTTCTATCTAAGCCAGTGGCGACAGAGCGTCGAGAATCGGCTGGGGCAGCTCGACGAGCTTTATTCGGTTGTTGACGGGGAGATCAACAATCGTCGGATGGTCTGGCTGGAGACTCTGATCGTCATCTTTTTCGCGATTGATCTGTTGATGCTGTGGTTCAAAGAATGACCTCGCCGAGGCGCACTTACTCCGCTGGCAAAGTTGCCTTGCCTCGCCTTGTTCTGTAGGTTACTGGCTAATTCGGCCAGATATCCCTCGTTACTACAGGAGCTACCCACCATGCACGAGGATCTCAGGAGCTGGCTTCCCAAGTCGGACTTTTCCCGCCGCGAGTTCGTGGTCACCACGCTGGCGACAGGATTCGCGCTCGCCGTGCAGCCCGTCTCGGCCGAAACGATTACGACCGACGTGAAGGGGATTGTGGCGGGCGAAGTGAAGGTGCCGACCGCGGATGGCGCGATGCCGGCTTACCGAGCGTTTCCCGCAGGGAAAGGGCCGTTTCCCACGGTGCTCGTCGTGCAGGAAATCTTCGGGGTTCATGAGCACATCAAGGACATCTGCCGCCGCTTCGCCAAGGCGGGTTACTTTGCCGTTGCGCCAGAACTCTATGCGCGTCAGGGCGACGTCTCGGGCATGACCGACATCCCGAAGATCATCAGTAGCGTCGTCTCCAAGGTACCTGATGCACAGGTGATGAGCGATCTCGATGCGACCGTCGTCTGGGCCAAGTCGACCGGCAGCGCTGACACGGCGAAGCTGGCGATTACCGGTTTCTGCTGGGGCGGGCGGATCGTGTGGCTGTACTCAGCACACAATCCGAACCTGAAGGCGGGCGTCGCCTGGTATGGCAGGCTGGTTGGCGAAGCCGATCCCTTGCATCCCAAGCATCCGGTCGATCTCGCCGGTGATCTCAAGGCTCCCGTGCTCGGCTTGTACGGCGGCGCCGACACGGGCATCCCGCTCGAGAGCGTGGAGAAAATGCGCGAGGCGATCAAAGCCGCCGACAAGCCGGCTGAGATCGTCGTCTATCCCGACACGCCGCACGGCTTCTACGCCGACTACCGGCCCACGTACCGCGAGGCGAATGCCGACGACGGGTGGAAGCGATTGCTGGCGTTTTTCAAGGCCCACGGCGTGTCCTAAGTCACGAGGGCTCATGCCACGATTTCGGACTCCGTTTCGACGGGTAGCGCCGTTCCATTGGGAGTGACAAACTCGAGCGTGCCGGTCACCACGTCGTAGACCGCGCCGACGACCATCACACGCCGCTCGCGCACCAGCTTGCGAATCGTCTCACTCTTCTCGAGGATTTGCTGACAGGTGCGCAGCACGTTGGCCTTAGCGACTTCATTGACGAACTGCTCCAGCGCCTCGGGCGATGAGCGATCCGTGCGCCGCAAGCGGTTGGGATCGATGGCCGACTGGATTTCTTGCAGCACCGATTCGACGTGCGCGCAGCCAGTCATCTTCTCCGTCGACTCGGTGCTGCCGGCCAGTTTCACGGCTGTCGTAACGGCCCCACAGCGGGTGTGCCCCATCACCAGAATCAGCTTGGCATTAGCCACGGCGGTCCCATACTCAAGACTCCCGAGCACTTTGCGGCTGATGATGTTTCCGGCAATGCGGACGACGAAGATGTCACCCACGCCGAGATCGAAAATGAACTCCGCCGGCGTGCGTGAATCGATGCAACTGAGTACCACGGCCAGTGGATGCTGTCCTTCGGCCGTGGCGCTCACGATTCTCCCCAAGTCGCGGGTGAGTCGCTGTCCCGTGCGGAAGCGGTGATGTCCTTCCTTGAGGATCGTCAACACCTGTTCTGGCGTGAGTGATTCCTGCAAGTCGCGCGTCGAGTAGTCGACGTACTGAATCTGGTCCTTGATGTGGTACTTGTTGCGGAATCCGCGGAAACTGACTTCCACGCCGCGGGCAGGCGCCGTCTTGTCGCGATACTCGCGAAGCTGACCGAGCACGTCCGGATCGATGTAGTCGGTGCCCTGGGCGTCAATCAGCACGTGTCCACCGCGCGGCACTTCGTTGAGTACTGTCGAAAGCATGGCTCGATTCAGGAAGCTGACCTGATTCGCCAGCTCGATGTGCAGCACGTCGCCGCCGAGATGACGTTCAACGTGACGCCGCAACGGTCGCCGCAGATTGCTGTTGAGAATAAAGCTGATTGCCACGCCGAGGCCGATGAGGATACCGATCAGAAGGTCGGTGAACACAATCGCCAAGACCGTCGCGATGAATGGCAGCAATTGGTAGCGACCGTCGTTCCACATTTCGCGAAAGACCCGCGGGCTGGCCAGCTTGAAACCGGCAACGAGCAGGATCGCGGCGAGGCAGGACAGCGGCACCATGTTGATCCAGGTGGGAAACACGGCCACGGCGGCCAAGAGCCAGATTCCATGAAAGATCGTGGAGAGCTTCGACTGGGCTCCGGCGTTGATGTTGATCGAAGTACGAACCACGACGGAGGTGATGGGTATTCCACCCATGAAACCGGTGGCAATGTTGCCTAAGCCCTGCGCGACGAGTTCACGGCTGGGGGGCGAACTCCGCCGCTTGGGATCCAGTCGGTCGCCCGCTTCCAGATTGAGCAGTGTTTCCAGGGAAGCGATCAGCGTAATCGCTATGGCCGTCGTGTAGATGGCCGTCTGGTTCCAGAGCGAGAAATCCGGCTTGCTCAGAAAATCCAGGAAGTGATAGAAGTCTTTCGCTATCGGCACCTGCACCAGGTGCGTGGGGCCGATGACCCAAGGCCCGCCAAATCGCGAAATTACTTGCCCGAGCACAACGCCCATCAGGACAACCAACAGTTGCGAGGGAACTACCGACTTGCGCAGTGGCTGGAATCGCTCCCACAGCAACAAAAACACCACGGACACGACGCCCACGACCGCCGCGCCTGGGTGGACGTCGAACAGCAGTTCCACAAGTTCGGAGAACGTGTTCTCCTTGTCGGGTTGGAAGAAGGACATGTCTCCCTCCGGGTCTTTGTCGTGGCCGAACAGGTGCGGAATCTGCTTCATGACCAGGATGATGCCGATTGCGGTGAGCAGCCCATTGATCACGCTGCTGGGAAAGAAGGCAGCGATCGCGCCTGCTCGTATCAGGCCCAGCAACAATTGCATCCCGCCCGCGACGATCACAGCGAGCAGGAAGGCCTCGAATGATCCCAAGCTGGCGATCTGCACTGCGGCAATCGCCATCATGCTGTTGCCGGGCCCGCTGACGCTGGTATGCGAGCCGCTCAATAGGCCCACGATAATCCCGCCGATAATTCCGGAAATGACGCCCGACATCAGCGGGGCGCCAGAGGCCATGGCGATTCCGAGGCAAAGCGGCAGGGCGACGACGAAAACGACTGCCGAGGCAGTCAAGTCGCGCAGGACATTCAGCGGCGAGTAGCCGTTGGTGGAGGTGGACGGTGCAGACGGCTGCGACATGGTTTAACTCTCTCGAACGGCGATTCCATTGCGAATCCTTGATCGCGGAACTCGATCGCGGTTGCCAACATCGGCTAAAACTCGAACAGCATGTTCGAATCACTTTCAGCGCACCTGCGGGCTGTAACCAGGCCCGAAGCACGGTAAGAGCCGACGGCAGAATTCTGACACACAGTTCCAGGCGCACCGGCTGACTAGGGGGCGCGCGGCGACCTCGGTAAACGGGAGACGAAGCGAGTGGCGCCTAGCAAAGACGCGGCGCGTTCAATCCGTTTGACCAGCGATGTCCCTGAGGGCAGCTTCCCGGCGTGGGCCGTTCGCTACTGCTGGCCGCCACACCCATGTCTCGATGCAGCGCTCGGACTGCTAACTTGTGGGTGACCGTGCTGCGGGCCGTTGTGACACGACCCTCGTCGGCGCAGGCAGTTTCAACGCTGGACTGCTCGACGATTTCGTAGTTGATCTCGGCGAGCGGCGCCGAGGAGCGAAACATTGCCAGGAGCAAGGCGACCTTGCATAGCGTCACCAACGCCATCCACCCGCCGCGTCTGAACTGGCGGCAGGTGAGGCGGCGGACTCGCTGGACTTTTGGCTGCGAATTCGTCATGCCGGCCTTGCCTGGTTGGATCGCTCTGCAGAGCTATAAGCAAAGCTAATGGCCAGTGCCCAATCGGTCAAGTCCGGCACGGGGCGTCACGTCGAACCCGCGGCGACACCTGGTTTTGCGCAGATTCGCTTTGTCGATTTACGAACCGTTACTGCCTCCAGCTTCACGTCGCTGCTCGAACAACCATTTCCACATATCAGGGTTCGCGTAGGTTTCGGTCCATGAGTCATGCTGCGCCTCGGGATACACGGTGAACTCCACGTTCCCCTGGGAACGCTTGACTGCGGCGACCATGTCTTCGCTTCGCTTGAGCGGTACGATGGCGTCCTTCGCGCCATGAAAAACCCAAATGGGGGTTTTTGTAAGTGAGCGGGCCACAAGGGTCTCGCCACCACCACAGATGGGGACGAGGGCCGCAAACCGGTCTGGCGTGTACGCGCCGAGAGCCCAGGTGCCGAAGCCTCCCATGCTCAGTCCCGTCAAATAGACCCGGCTCTTGTCGACTTTATAGTTCGCTTCAACTTCGTCGATCAGCGCCGTCAACTCCAGCAGTTGCGCATGCCACCAGCGACCGCTGCTGCACTGCGGGCTTACCACGATGGCCGGAAAGTCCTTTCCCTCAGCGATCAGCTTCGGCGGGCCATGCTTCTTGACAAGTTCCAGATCGTGGCCGCGTTCGCCCGCGCCGTGCAGAAAGATCACCAGCGGCCAGGCGTCCTGCTGTTCATATTCGGGCGGCAGGTACAGCAGGTAGTCGAGTTTGACCGGCACCTTGAATTCAAGTGTTTTCGCCACTTGTCGCGGAGCGTCTTCGCCCAGGGCGGGGGACAACAACGCAATGCAGAGAAGTCCGCTGAAGAAACTGAATGTTTTACGCATGAATGCGCCTCGCTTAGAATGGCCGACAGACCGTGCTTAATTCGTGCTCGTAACTGCTGGATCATAACACTCGTCGGCATGCGATTCGACCGTCTGCCGCCGACCGCAATATTCTTTGTTCAGGAACTTGTGGCCATGTCCGCTGTCCCGTCTCGTCCGCGTCCCAAGTCTCCGCGCATCCCGCCCTTGACCGAGAGCTCGGCGAGTCCCGAACAACAGCAATTGATGCAAGGACTCAAACGCAAGGGGAAGGTCTGGAACGTGTTCGCCACGTTCTGCCAGCACACGTTGCTCGCGAAGTACTGGTTGCCGTTCGCGACCTACGTGCTGCGCGACAACACCGTGCCGCCCCGCGAGCGAGAGATTCTAATCCTGCGGATCGGCTGGCTTTGTCAGTCGGAATACGAATGGGCCCAGCATGTGCGCATTGGCAAACGCGCGGGACTCACTGACGACGAGATTCGCGGCATCAGCGAGGGGGCTGAATCAGCACGACTGAACGCTGCCGATCGGCTGCTCGTGCGGGCGACCGATGAGCTGCATCAGGACGCCTGTGTGTCGGATGCCACCTGGCAGGCCTTGAGTCAAGTTTACACTCAGAGCCAGTTGGTCGATCTGGTGTTCACCGTGGGGCAGTACAACCTGGTCTCGATGGCGCTGAACAGTTTTGGCGTACAACTGGACGACGACCTCGAAGGATTCGAGAAGACGCTCTCCAACTGAGCAGCAGATGGCCGAAATCATGCGACGCGAGCACCGGCCTTCGGCGGAGTTTCCATTTCCGGCACTGGATCAAAAATGACCCAAGTCGGCTGGCAAGCGCGAACCTTGGCCGGCTTGCCATAGTAGACTAAATGGAAAGCCATATCTTCAGTTCGCCTGCTTCTCGACAGAAGGCACTCCATGCATTCGGCGCTTGTGGCCGCGTTTGTTTTGGGCAATCTGCCCGTATACCTGTATCCGCAATCGGCGTTGCCGGATGCCAATTGGCCGACGCACGCGACGATCGCGGTGCCGCAAGGTTGGGTCGGTCCGCAGCACAAGACGTATCTCACGGAGAATGGCCGGCCGATGCTCGCGCAGGTTGAAGTTGCCTCGCGCTGGCCGGATGGATCGCCCAAGTGGATCCACGCGTTCGGTCAGTTTCGCTATTCGGGTGGCAAGCCGGCTCGCTATGAGTTCGTGAGCGCGAAGGAGTTGCCGGCTGAAATGCCCGCCTCACCGCTACGCGTGCGTGACGGGGTGGATGGCATACAAGTCGAAAGCGGTGAATTGACGGTTCTGGTCCCTCGGCCGTTCGTGGGCATCTCGCTCCTTAAGCGTGGTGATAAGACGCTCATTCGTGGCGATGGCGGACCTTATGTCATCGACGGTGAGGGCACGCAGTGGCATGCCCGCCACGATCGAGCTGCAGAAGTTACGGTCGAGCAGCAGGGACCGGCTCAGGTCACCATCAAGGCCACCGGGTTCTATCAGACGCTCGAAGCTCGCAAAGACACGTTTTGTCGGTTCTCGACTCGCTTCACGATCGTCGCCGGTTCGCCGATCATCAAGATCGATCATGCGACAACCTTTGCCGACGACATGAAGCGACACCAAATCGCCGAACTTGGCTTCAAGTTCGCATTACCAGGGGCGACGGCCTTTAACTCGCCGACTCATCGGGGGCGATTTCATGACAAGTTGCATGCAGCCTACCTGGCACAGCTCACCGCCGATCGCCTGTACCGGGTCGCGCAGACCGGTCCGGACGCCGAGCGGGATATTCGCCATCAGGGTGATTTCGAACGCAGCGTCGGTTGGTTCAGCACCACTGTTGGCGACCAGCGGCTGGCCCTTCTTGCTAAGGATTTCTGGCAGAAGTATCCCAAGGAAGTCAAGTTTTCGCCCGAGGAACTCGTGTTCTATCAGTGGCCTCGGCACGGTGAGCTGTCGGTGCCCGAACCGGACGCCACGGCCATCCATAACGTCTACAAATTCAAATGCTTTCACTCGGGCGACAAGCTCGATTCGCGGCTGCCCGAGGAATACTTCCAATCGCTCTCAAACCAGAGTGATACGACAGAATGTAAGGCCGAATTCGCTCGCGACGGCAATTTGCAGGGCGCATCGATGCGGAATGAGTTCGCGCTTGTCGTGGCAGACGACGGCGACCCGAAGTCCGTCGATGAGCATCTCGAACGACTACATCAGCTCTACCTGCTGAATCCGACTGCGCGCGTGAGCCCGCAGGCACTGGCCGACAGCGGCGCGTTGGGGCCGGTTGCGCCTGCTAGCGAGCCGCTAGCGGAGACGGAGCGGGTGGTCGTCGACGGATTGTTGGGCTACGCCCGCTCGATTTCCCGCTACGGCGATTATGGCTGGGGAATCTACGGCAATGTCCACTCGCTGGAAATGTTGAACTATTCTGTGGATGGCCGACGGGTGGGGCGGCCTTCGCTCCATCGCGTGTGGATCAATTCCCATTACCAACACGTAACGGCAACCTGGCAGGCTTGGGGGCTCAATGGCGACCAACGGCTGCTGCAACTAGCTCGCGTGTACACCGACAATTACGGCAGCATCGGACAAATTCGTTACGACAAGGCGATCAATGAGGGTGATCCCAACGAACCGAAACGCCGTGCCAGCGTTCGTTACCACTGGCCAGGCGGCTTCTATCATTGCAAGGCCTTGCTTCCCTGGGGCTCACGCTCGTATGAAGACGACGCCATGGATACAGACGCAGCACTCTGGGGGCATTGGCCCGATCCATCCGCTCTGTTGTCGGCTTGGCTGTACGATGCCGATCGTTGGGCGAAAGATGGTTACGATATCTGGCGAAGTCAGGTGCGACTTTCGCGGACCGGCACTCGTCGAGAAATGAATCAAACGCTCGTGCAAGCGATGAACTTGTACGACTACGAACCGACGGACGAATTGTTAAGCGACATCAAAGGGCTGCTGTTCGGAATCGAGCAACCCGGCAAAGGACTAGTCAGCGGGCTTCTCTCGCAGCCGTTACAGTTGCAAGAGCCCGGGCCGCTTTGGAGCCCGGTTTGGCTGACTCGCGCGTATCACCTCTTCCCGAATGATCAGCGCTTGCGCGAGTACATCGTAAAATCGGCCAATGAAACCAACCTCAGCATTACCGGCATCTGGACTTTGGCGCTCAGCGCAACCGCCTGGGAGATCACCCGAGATCCGAAGTATCTCGAGCGTCACGCAGGCTCGATGGCAACGATTCGGCAAATGATTGTGCGCGATCCGACGGGCTGGTGGGAGGGCTATGGGCTCGCTCCGGGTGCAACCGGCGATAATTGGTTCGCTGTCCAGTGGTACCATTTTGTCAAAGCCTGGCGCGACGCAAAATTAGGCAGTCCGATTGCCCCCAAAGAACCGGGCACTTATCTGTGTCCCAGCTCCAATGTCGAACGTCCTGCAGACGTCGCCGCGCGTGGCGGAAGGATCCTGATCCTGCAAGACAAGGCCGGCGCCGCTCGACCGGCTCCGCTCAACATACAAGTTGCCAACATCCTGTCGGGCGACATGCATGTGACGTCGTTCAGTTTGATTTCCCCGGATGGTCGTCCTCTGTGGTCGGAACCAAAGATTGACCCCGGAAAACGTGGTGAACGCCCGAGCGGTCGGGGGGCGCTCACGAAGGAATACCCCGGCCCTGGAGCTGCCGGGCTGAACACGCTGCTCTTCGGATCGTATTCCATCGGTATCTACCAAGGCCTGGCGGGTGGGCTTCCCGAGTGTCAGCTTTTGCAGTCGACGCATTCCGGGGGACCAGACAATCGCGTCGTATATATGGCCCAGGTGTCCAGCGGATGGCTGGTACCTACCACGGAAAACTCGACGCGGTTGTCGGTCACCGCAGCCGGAACCTTCGGGGCGTCATGGATCAGCATCACCCCCCGCAACGGCACTCGCCAGCTCCGGTGGCTGATTCCGGGAGACACGGTCCAAAGCCTGCTGGAGTCCTCGGCAGGGCCGTGGTTGTTAGAATTGGGAGGCGCCTTGAATGGCAATGTACGAGTCGAGATCGAGTCGAATGTTCCCAGCCCGCTCTTGTACGGCAGCAATCTCGAGCACATTCAGATGATCAAGCAGGCGCTGAATCTTTGATATCGCCGGGAGCTGACTACCGTGGCAGATGATCTCGTAGCGGAGTTCGACGCGACGCTGCCCGCGGCCGATCTGGCTCTCGTGCGGCGGGCAACCCAGTTCGCCCGTGAGGTGGTCGCGCTACGCGCTGCTGCCTGGCAGCGCGGCGAGCTCGATGTACGGGCGACGCTTCGCGAAGCTTGCTCCGCCGGGTTGGCCAGCATCGAGCTACCGGCAAGTCTCGGCGGACAGGGCATGCGGTTTGGCGCCAAGCTGCGGATCGTCGAAGAGTTGGCCAAAGCGGACTTCGGCTTTGCGTTCGCACTGGTGAACCATCACAATGCCTTGGTGCGCGTCGCGCAGGCGGAAGAGAGCACTCGCGCAAGGTTGCTGCCGGAACTTGTTGCCGGCAAGCGTTTCGGGGCGTCGGCCTACACCGAGCCGGCCCACGGCAGCGACCTGGTGCAACTGGAGACCTATGCGGATCGAGCCGACGGCGGGTGGCGAGTGACAGGTTCCAAAAGCTGGATCACCGGCGCCGCCTGGGCGGACGTGTTCCTGACGCTCGTGCAAATCCAGCCCGGCAGCGGCGCTGCGGGCATTGCGCTCGTGCTGGTCGAGGCGGATCAGGAAGGCTTTCACCGCGACACGCCTTACGAGACTGCCGGCGGACGAGCCACCGGCCTGGGCGGTTTCCAACTGCGAGATTACTTCGTACCCGACGCTGCCGTGCTTCAAGCTCCCGGCACGGCTCTGCGCGCGGCGCTCGAAGGCATTAATGGAGCTCGCTGTTATGTTGCGGCTATGTGCGCGGGAATGCTCGAGTCGGCGCTCGATTTGGCGATTGAGTACGCGACGAAGCGCCGGGCATTCGGGCAGCCGACCATCGAGTTTCAAGGGCTCCGCTGGTCGCTGGTCGAGGTGGCGACCGATCTGGCGGCGCTACGGCTGCTCACTTATCGGGCAGCGCGGCTGATCTCGTCCGATGAGCCTGATCTTCGCAAGTTCGCGCATGCTGCGGCGGCGACCGCGAAGAAATTCGCAGGCGATCGCACGCTGCACCACTTGTCCAGTTGCATCCAAGCGCTGGGCGCCAACGGGCTTCGTGAAGATTATCCGCTCGTTCGCCACATGCTGGCGGCCAAGATGGCAGCCTTTGCCGATGGGACTACTGAGATGATGAACGATCGGCTGGGCAAGCTCCTGGCCGCGAGGGTGGCAGGCGCCTAGAATCCGATTGGCGATCACCGACCTCCCTTCAACGAGAAGCTGGCGAATCTGTGGCGATTGTAAGGCCGCGATAGCTGCAATCTTCCCGAGATTTCACTGTCACGGCAGTTTGCCCGGTCCCGGTTCGTACGCAATACTTCAACGCTTTTCTTGCGAACCTGTCTCGATGCTCCGATTCGCCTGGGGCCAGCGGCCAAGCACGGTCGCCGCACACTTCTCAAAGGATGACTTCGATGCTGTCTGGTCGCCCCGTCGCGATAGTGCTTGGAGCTGGGCTCTTTGTCGGTACGCTTGAAAGCGGGGCGCGCGCGATCGCGGAAACCCCGCAAAGCACGACGTCTCGGGTATCCACCTACCGCCCTGAAGTGGCCAACGCGAAGCAGCCATTGACGGCGGTTATCGAGTACGCCCGACGCGAACAGCAATACATGAACCGTATGGTGCGCGACTTTACCTGTCGCCTGGTGAAGCGCGAACGGATCAACGGCGTCCTGCAAGAGATGCACTTTATCGATATGGAAGTGCGCGAGGCACAGTCCGATGGCGGTCAGCTCGTCCGCCCGCTCTCGATCTACTTGCATTTTCTGGGACCCAAGAATGTGCTTGATCGCCGGGTGATCTTCGTCGAAGGTGCGAATCAGGGCAAAATCCTGGTGCGCAACGGCGGCAAACACTTCGACTATGTCATCGCCGACGTCGATCCCAACAGCGAGGCCGCGCGTGAAGAAACTCTGGTGCCTGTGACCGGCATCGGTTTCAATCGCCTGCTGGCACACATGATCGACGTTCTCGAAAAGCATCGCCAGATCGATGTCACAGGGGAGAACACGACCGCCGAACGGATTCGCGGTGCGAAAATCAATGGCCGTGAGTGCACGGTAATCCGCATCACGCACCCCCAGCCCATGCAGGGGCTCGAATTCCATCAGGCCAACGTGTTTGTCGACGACGAGCTTCACGCGCCGGTCCGCGTCGACTACTCCGATTGGCCCAAGATCGAAGGTCGGCCGGCGCCGCTGATCGCGGAGTACACGTACACGAATCTCAAACTGAACGTCGATCTGCCGGATTCGACGTTCTCGACCGCACGCCTCCGCGGTGGCGAGTGATGCACACTCGCGAGAGTCGCTAGTTCGACTCGTCGGCTTGCGAAACCGGATGCGTTGCGGCTTCGGTCGGGACAGATTCGGATGATGTCGCACTTCGTTGTTGCTTCGCAACCTGTCCAAATCGCGGATCGAAGCTATCATCGATCTGCCGCACAAACGCGAAGTCTCGTCGATAGTCGATCGGCTGAAAACGCATGGGGGTACCTGTGCCCGCCAGCGCGCCACCTGGGTTTTCAAACCGCAGCGCAGTGTCTCGAATCTGTTGGGCAAGGTCGGGCTGCAGGTTGTGCACGAACCCCAGTGCGAGTCTGGGGATGATTTGCGACTCGTAGATGATTTGCAGATCAGCGGCTGCAACTTCGCCATCCTCAATCATCTTCTGCAGTCGGTCAGCCGACAGGCTGCCGACCTCGTACTCACCTTCGATCAGGCCCAGGATCGAACGCTTCTGCCCAAACGAGAAGGCGACTTTGTAGTCCAACGAGGGGCGCAGGCCCGCCTCACGCGCCAGAATCGCGACAGCCGCCCGGTAGCCCGTGATCGAATCGGGGCGCGTGCAGACCAGTGTCTTGCCGGCTAAATCCCGCAGCGACTTGACGCCCGACTTCGGCCGCGTGGCCAGCAGCAAATGGTTACCGCTGGCAGATTCTCCCGTGCCAAGCACGGCGAACGGCAAATACCCAGCGTTGTTGACCAGGTAAGGGACATCGGCTGCGTGCAGGGCGATGACTTGTATTCGCCCCGCTCGCACGTCCGCAATCTCTTCGGCGCTGTTTAGAAACGGCTGAATCGTCACCTCTTTGCCAGTCACTTCCCAGAGCTGTTCTTGAAAGGCGGGCCAATTCACACGCTCGCCTTCGTCGTCTCCCTCGTAGTACGCCACGATCAGGCTATCCGGGTTCAGTTGGTCAGCGGCCTGAACCGGATGATCCGCGAGCAAATCTCCGTTGTCATCGCGATACTCGCTGGCGAGCGGTTTCGAGACGGGCTCGATCAGGCCATGCCGCGCCACAAGCTGCGCGTCGCTGGCTCTCAAAGACGCGCGGTCGTGCATCACCGAGTAGCCGCTATAGACGACCAGGACAGCCACCAGGGCCAAGATGCAGTAGATCATTCCCCGGGCAGCACGCGGCGTGTTTCCGTTCCCGGGCTGCTCTGACGTCGCCGGACCGTTGGCTCCCTGTTTGTGCATAACGACCAACCTTTCGCCGCGAGATCCCTGCACGGAAAACCGCATGTGAGTTGACTCAGGAATGGTTTTCTACAAATTACCGACTATAGGACACGATTGTTCGGGCTTGATGAGCAAATGATGAATCCGCGGATCCTCTGCAATCGGGGAGTCCTTCGCTCATTCGAAATCGCGATCGAGGCAGGAAAACGGCGACTGTCCGCCGCGCCTCCGAGGCGCCCGTCGGTGGGGTGGTATCGATTTTCTCGGTTGCGCCGCTTCTGCAAAGATCACACCCGGCCCTCCCTAACGTTGTGCTAGTGTTTGGTGGGGCAGCCTGGAGTTCTCTTTTCCTCCCCGCTGGCGCTCGACTAACGTGACCCCGTCTTTGTCGTCAATTTACCGCGCACTGGAACGCGGCCTGACCCTTCACCAGCCGCAAGATCCTGATTCGATTGCCCAGGCCTCGCGTGTGTTGGCGTTCGGACTGGCGATGCTCTTCTGGGTTCCGGTTTTCGCGGTTATCTACACGCTGCTCGGCGCGCCGATCTGCACGAATATCCTCCTCTCGGGGGCGGCGCTGTTGATGGGCATTTTCATGTTCCTGCGACGCGGTGCTTCGGCGGAACTGTGCGGCAACCTGTTGACCGGCGCCGCCTGGTACGTATACACCGCGCTTGCCGTATTGACTGGGGGGCTGTGGGCGCCGGCCGTCTTCTGGTTTTCGACCCTGCCGGTGTTGTCGGTATTGCTTTCCGGTCCGAGGTCGGGCGTCTTCTGGACGATCTGGAGCGCGATCACCGTGGCGTCGTTCGCGGCGATCGAATGGCTGGGCTGGTCGTTGCCGATCGAAGTCGGGCCGCAAGGCATCTTCGTGATCCAGACGAGCGGCATGGCTGGGCTTTTGATGTGCATTTATCTGCTCGTCAGCGTCCTGAAGAAAATGGAGTTCAACGCCCGCCGCGAGCTGCGCGACGCCAACACCAAGCTCGAACGCCAGGCGGCCACTGATGGCCTGACCGGCATTCCCAATCGCCACTGCTTCGACGGCGTGCTCGCCCGCGAATGGTCGCGTCATGAACGTTCCGAACTGCCGCTGTCGGTGGCCATGATTGACGCTGACTTCTTCAAAGCGTTCAACGACGAATACGGCCATCTGGCCGGCGACGAGTGCCTGCGCGCTGTCGCCCGGGCTATTCGCGCCAGCGTGCGACGACCATCAGATTTCTGTGCCCGCTTTGGCGGCGAGGAATTCGCCGTCGTGCTTCCCAACACAGATGCCGAGGGCGCGATTCGCGTCGCGGAAACGATCTGTATGCACGTCCGCAATGCGGCGATTCCGCATCCGCGTTCGGGCGTCAGCCGCTTCGTGACCGTCAGCATTGGACTGGCCACGATCGTGCCTTCTTCCGACCGGACGCGCCAGGAGTTCCTGCACGACGTGGACATGGCTCTCTATCGGGCCAAGGAATCCGGCCGCAATCAGATCGTTCAGCTCGCGGGCAATTCCATTCAAGCTCTCAACGAACTTTAGACGACCAGTAGCCAGTCAAGTGGGCGACGATCACTGCTAGTGCATCTCGGCATCGCAAGTGCCGATGCCGGGGCGGTAGAAATTGAATTGCACGTCTGGGTGATCGGCCAGCAGCGACATCGGAACCGCCGAGTCGGGCAGCCGCTTGGAAATCATCAGGCTCGTCAACCGCAATCCGAACGGATTGTCGTGATGGCCGGCATGCCAGATGGAAACCTTCTCGGCCTTCCAGGTTTCGCGCGGTCCGACCGTGATTGCTTGCGTGGGAACGCCCGTCACCACCCCGCCGCCGCTGGTGCGAGCATTCTGAATGATGGTCATCGGATGCAGGTCAACCAATCGCGTACCGAGCTTGCGGTACTCCTCCGGCGAGGGCGGTGCGTCTTGGTACTTGCCGGTGCGGCGAACAGGGTCGTTGAACGCCCAGTGCTTGACTTCGCCCTGGCCGCCTTGCATGACGACGCAGCGAATCTGGTCGTAGCTTTCCGAGTAGGCCGCTGACGAGAGGCTAGGAAAGTGCAGGTTCGCGTCCGGCATCCGCAGCTCGGATCGAATGCGATTGAAGCACAAATCTTTATCGGCCTTCGCGAAGCTGAGCGGAAAGTCTTCGCTGGCCTCGCGGCCATCGATGGCCCATTCGTCCATGCCCCAGAAGTGCGCGTGCCGCAGGTCGAGTTCCAATTCATTGACCAACCGGGCCACGAGCGGCAACTGCTCGGTCGGGCCGATCGGACCGCAAATGCCGGCCGGGCGGTCGGGAGTCGCTTGCCGCCAGGCCGTGATGTACTCCAGGGCTTCAGCCAGGTAAAAGTCTTCGAGCGTGTCGTAGAACTTCACCCGGAAGCCTTCGCGTGACAGCCCCAGCAGGTCATCGGCGGAGAGCCGGGCGGCGTCGTCCAACAGCTCGGTATCGAGAGTTGTATAGTCCCACCAGTCGGGCGCAACTTTACTGAGCGGTCGCAAGGCAAGGTCCTCGATCAAGCTGACATTCGTAACGCAAGTGACTTGATCGACAAACTACACAATTAAGGATTCGAACGCCACCTGCGCGCGAAAGGATGGCAGAACCCCTCTTGATTGGCTATGACTATGGAGGCGCTCTTGCGCCAGATGGAAAAGGCCAGCGCACGAAACCAGCCTCTACAGGAGAAATTCAATATGAACGCGCGGCGGATTTCACTCGGGCTACTGATTGCTGTCGGTATCGTGCTCGTGACCGGCAATCTCTGGTCAGAAGAGCCTGCCGCGCCGGCGGCCAAGCTCAAGGGCAAACTCGATCCCGCAGTTCAGCAACTGATTGCCGAAAAGCTCGCGGAGAAGAATGGCGAACCGGCGCCGGACGCGAAAGCGGACGAAGCCGCCGACGAGGAAGCCAAACTCGACCCCTTCAAAGTGCCGGAAACCGACAGCGTTCCCGAATTGCTGACTTTCCTGGACGCGATGATCAACTATCGGCCAAAGAACCGCGAGGAGCTGCTGCGGTCGCGTGTTCGCTTGACGGGCGCGCTTAAGGAGTCTGCCGAGAAGATCGTCGCCAAGGCCACGGACGAGGAAAAGAAACTGCCCGGCTACAAGGACGCCGAGGCGGTCGTGCTGAATTTTCGCGCACAGGATCGCGAGCTGACCGACGAGCAAGAGGCCAGGTTGCTCGATGAACTCAAGGCTTATCTGACCACCTACCCTGAGCCGTCGACCTATGCGATTCGCGCCGTGCAAATGCTGGCTTCAAAGCACGAGTATGGCGGTGACCCGGAGCGGGCCGCGGTGATTTACCGCGAGATCGGACCCATCCTGGCCAAGAGTACGGACGAAAAACTCGCCCGCAATGGCATCATGATGGAAGGCGCCGCTCGCCGGATGACGCTCATCGGTCAGCCGATCGAAGTAACCGGCACCGAGATGGACGGCAAGAAGTTCGACATCAAGGACCTTCGCGGCAAGGTGGTGCTCGTCGACTTTTGGGCTACCTGGTGCGGTCCCTGCCTGGCCGAGTTGCCCAACGTGAAGAAGAACTATGAGCTGTATCACGATAAGGGTTTTGAGGTCGTGGGAGTCAGCCTCGATCGCGACCGCGAAGCGCTCGAGAAGTTCCTGGTCGACGAGCAGACCCCTTGGATCACACTCCACGACGGCGACTGGAAGGACAACAGCGTTGCCACTTATTATGGCGTGATGGGCATTCCGACGGTCATCCTGGTCGACAAAGAGGGCAAGGTCGTGAGCACCCGGGCGCGTGGCGAAGAGCTGGTGCGGCTGCTAGCCGAGCAGTTGGGACCGCCGCCGGAGCAACCCGCCGAACCGGCTGAAGGCGAGAAGCCGGCCGATGGCGAGGATAAACCCGCTGAAGCGGCAGCGACCGAGTAGCGGCCAGTTCGTCATCGCTTGTCTGTTCTCCCAAGCGGCTGGGCGCGACCATCGCCCAGCCGTTTTGCTTGCTTGTCGGAAACGTTTGGCAAGCGCTACAATGCTCAATGCCCGGCCGGTGCTCGCGGCGAAACAGCCTGAGTTGCCGGAATTTCGCTTCCACCTCACAAGGCACACCAAAAGTCCCAGGAGGATTTTCTTATGGCGACCCTGACCAAAACGGCCCGCGGGCCCGAAATCAAGCAGACGCAATGCTTCATTGGCGGCCAGTGGATTCCCTCGGCCAGCGGCAAGACGTTCGAGACGATCAACCCCGCGACCGAAGAAGTCATCACCACCGTCGCCGAAGGTGACGCGGCCGACATCGATCTGGCCGTGAAGGCCGCTCGCGAAGCTTTCGAAAACGGCCCCTGGCGATCGATGGATGCCCGCGATCGCGGCCGGCTGATGCACCGCCTGGCCGACCTGATCGAAGAGGATATCGACCAGCTCGCGATGCTCGAATCGCTCGACAACGGCAAGCCCATTCGCGAAGCTCGCCATGGCGACCTGCCGCTGGTAATCGACTGCCTGCGCTACTACGCCGGCTACGCCGACAAAATTCACGGTCAGACGATTCCGATTCGCGGTAACTACTTCTGCTACACCAAGCGCGAGCCGGTGGGCGTGGTTGGCCAGATTATCCCCTGGAACTTCCCGATGCTGATGACGGCCTGGAAATGGGGACCGGCGTTGGCTGCTGGCTGCACGATCGTGATGAAGCCGGCCGAGCAGACGCCGCTCACCTGTTTGCGGATGGCGCGCCTCGCGCAGAAGGCCGGCATTCCGGATGGCGTCATCAACGTCGTGCCGGGCTACGGTCCCACGGCCGGCGCCGCGATCGTCAAGCATCCGGGCGTGGACAAGGTTGCCTTCACCGGCGAGCATCGCACGGCCCAGATCATCATGAAAGACGCCAGCCAGACCCTGAAGCGATTGACCTTCGAGCTGGGCGGCAAGAGCCCCAACATTATCTTTGCCGACTCTGACCTCGATGCGGCCGCGGCTGGCACGCATACTGGTCTGTATCTGAATCAGGGACAGTGTTGTTGCGCGGGCAGCCGCGTGTTTGTCGAAGAGAAAGTTCACGACAAACTCGTTGACAAGCTGGCTTCGATGAACAAGAGCCGCAAGGTCGGCAACCCGCTCGATCCCGCAACCGAGCAGGGTGCGCAGGTCGACCAGGCGCAGTTCGATAAGATCATGCACTACGTTGACCTGGGCAAGAAGGAAGGCGCCAAGTGCGTCACCGGCGGCAAACGCGTCGGCGACAAGGGCTACTTCATCGAGCCGACGTTGTTCGAAGGCGTAACCGACGACATGTCGATCGCCAAGGACGAGATCTTCGGTCCAGTCCTTTCCGTCCTGAAGTTCAAAGACATCGACGAAGTGATCGAGCGCGGCAACAACACGTTCTATGGCCTGGCCGCCGCCGTCTGGACACGCGACATTGGCAAGGCTCATCGCGTGGCCAACTCGCTCCGCGCCGGCACCGTGTGGGTCAATTGCTATGACGTCTTCGACACCGCCGCTCCGTTCGGCGGCTTCAAGATGTCGGGCCTTGGCCGCGAATTGGGAGAGAAGGGTCTGGAAGCCTACACCGAGAACAAGACCGTCACCGTCAGCCTGGCCTAGCCCGGCCGACCGGATCACGTCCGGCAAACGTCAGCCGCGCTGTCGAGTCCTGTGCGACTTGGCAGCGCGGCTGCTCTGTTGAGCTGCTGGAATCGAGGTTTGACAGATTGCGCATCCGAGCCGTAAAATGCCCCCTCTGAAAGGCACTGACGGCGCGGGTAACTTGAATGGCCAAAGCGACTTACAAGGATGCAGGTGTAGACCTCGAGGTCTATCGCCAGTCCATGGCCCGGCTGCCTCGCCTGCTGCATCGCACCTACAGTCCCCGGGTGATCCCCAGCGATGGTGGCTTTGCGGGTCTCTATCAGCTCGACTTTGCCAGCGCGCTGTTCGCTCGACGGTATGAAGACCCCGTGTTGGTCTCCTGCACGGATGGGGTAGGGACCAAGCTGAAGGTGGCCCAACTCGTCGGCTCGCATCGCACCGTGGGGATCGACCTGGTGGCGATGAGCGTCAACGACGCTCTCTGCACCGGAGCCGAGCCGCTGTTCTTTCTCGACTACGTGGCCATGTCGCATGACGACTCCGAACTGCTAGAGCAGATTGTCGAGGGGATTTCGGATGGCTGCGTCGAGGCCGATTGCGCCCTGCTCGGCGGCGAGACGGCAATCATGCCCGATCTTTATGCTCGTGGCGACTATGATTTGGCGGGCTTTTGCGTCGCGGTTGCCGAGCGGAAGAAGCTGGTCGATGGCAAGTCGATCTCGCCGGGCGACGTGGCGATTGGCGTCGCCTCCAGCGGCCTGCACTCGAATGGATACAGCCTGGCGCGGAAGATTGCCTTCGACATCGCCGGGCACAAGCCGGGAGACTTTGTTGGAGAGCTGGGCGCCACCCTCGGAAAGGCGCTGCTCGAACCCACGCGAATTTACGTCCGCTGCGTCCGCCGCGTACTCAGCTACTACAAGGTCAAGAAGGTCGTCCATGGCATCGCCCACATTACGGGCGGCGGACTGTGCGAGAATCTGGAACGGATTGTGCCCGAGGGAGTGCGGATCGAGCTGGATCGCGGCAGTTGGACGGTTCCCCCGGTGTTTGGCTGGCTCCAACGTCACGGTGAAGTCGATGCCGACGAAATGGACCGCGTGTTCAACATGGGCATCGGGCTCGTCCTGGTTGTCAGCCAGCATTTCGCCGACAGCATTCAGAGTCAACTCACCGATTGCGGCCTCGATAGCTGGATTCTGGGACGGGCCACGGCCGGCGCGCGCGGCGTCGTCTGGGCCTGACCTTGCCAACTGTCGCAGGGCGGACTCACCCGGCAACGACTAAAGTGTTTGCATCGCGCGGCCATCGTATCGCTGCTCTCCCTCGTGATTTGCCATGTGGACCGTTGAACTAATCGTGATGGCCGTGATGATCGCCTTGAACGGCATCTTCGCGGCTTATGAGATTGCCCTGGCCTCGGTGGGGCTTGCACGTCTCGACACGCTCGCCCACGAGAACCGGCACGGGGCTGCATCTGCCATGCGGATGAAGACGAGCATGGAGGGTAGCCTGGCGGTCGTGCAACTGGGGATCACGCTCGTCGGCGCTATCGCCGCGGCCACGGGTGGCGCCGGCGCGGAAGAGTCGATCGAGCCCTGGTTTCTGGCACAGGGATTTTCCAACGGCACGTCGCAGTTTCTAGCCATCGGGGTGATCGTTCTCCCGCTCACGGTGGTGACGATCATTTTCGGCGAGTTAGTGCCAAAGGTGTTCGCGCTAGAGAATCGCGAGTGGGTCGTTTTACGGCTTTCACCGCTGATGGAATGGTTCAGCTTTGCCGTGTGGCCGGCGGTTTGGTTTCTTGAGACGACGGTATCCCTCTTCGTCGGACTACTGACCAGGCGCTGGAATCGGAGTGAGGCCTCTGCGAATGCTACGGAACTTCAGGAGCTCCGCGCTATCGCCGCTCTCGCCCGTACGTCGCGACTGATCGGGCGGCGGGAGGAAGGGATCATCGTCAGTGCCGCGCGACTTTCCAGCACGACGATCGAGTCGGTAATGCTGCCGATCGAGCATGTGCGCTACCTGTTCATCGGCGACTCGCTGAACGAAGCCCTGGTGGCGGCCCATCTGGACATGCACACGCGTTATCCCGTGACCGAAAGTCGGGGCGATCCGGAATCGTTCATCGGGTATGTGAATTTCAAGGACATTGTGGCGACGCTCAGGCTTGCGCCGCACGAACCCTCATTGCGGGGCATCCTGCGGCCTCTGGTGCACTTCAAGTCGACCGCCACGGTGGCCGAATGCCTGGAACGGTTGATCCATGAGCACAATCACATCGCCGTGGTTCGCGATCCAGAGGGCAAGGTCGTAGGCATCGTCACGCTCGAAGATATCCTGGAAGAGCTGGTTGGCGAAATCCACGACGAGTATGACCGGCTGCCAGCGCACGTCGTGCCGACGGGGCATGGCTGGATCGTCGGCGGAAGCTTGCCGCTGGCCAGGTTGGCCGATGTCATCGGCAGCCCGCTGGAGATGGAGTCGGGGCTGCTGCCCACAGATGCCCTGAACGCCTGGATTGCGCGACGGCTCGGCCGGCCGGCCCATCCCGGCGATATCGTACGTTCGGACGGGTGGCAGCTCGTTGTGCGAAAGGTCCGCCGCCAGGCGGTGGTCGAAGCCTTCGTGACGCGCGCCAGTTAGCTGCCAGCGAAAGCGGGCACGCCGGCAACCGAGTCCAGCTTGATCCCAGCTCGGTCATTGGCCTTTTGCCAAAAGCGCCGGACATACCAGGGGCGAACGTCGCGTACTGGTTTCGCTAACACTCGCTCCAGCCAGCGATTCTCCAATCTGCCGTGTTCATCGAACGCGGCTTGCGAGTCCGGTGGCGACGCCAGCCACGCGGATTCGATCGTGTCACGCTCTGGTGTGAACAGCGGGAGGGCACTCCGCGGATCGCGCAGCGCCGCGCGATGCAGCCGCTCGTGCCGCCACCACAGCGACAGATCCGCATGCTCTCCGGGCGGTGGACCCAGCTCGAGTGGCTCACCGACCGAAACCGGCTTGAACAGCCCGGTGCAGGGCGCAGCAGTTGCGGTTACCCAGTGCTCGTGTTGGTCCGGCCGCAGGCGGGCGACCCAGGATGCGGTCGTCTGCGATCCGGCGACAAGTCCCGCCGCATGGACGCAGGGAGCCCCAAGTCCGCCATTGAGCCAGGAGTAGCCCGGCTGCGAGTCTGCGGTTCCATGATCGCGCAGGATGCGCATCAGATCGGCGGGGCCCGTCGCACTGCCGGCCAGCGACAAGGTGCGAGCCTGCCTTGCATCGCACGCGGCGACGCGCGATTTGACCGGATCGCGATAGCGATTGGCGAAGCTGGGGATCGTCAGGCCGTTCGAGATGCTACGAGCGCCGTGAATCTCTTCGACTGCCGTGTGCCGGCCGGCCGTCTCCAGGACGAATGCCCGCCGCGGATCGGCCACGATGAAGCTGTTGTGGTACGTAAAGCCGGTTCGCTCGGCGCTGCACGAGCCGCCTTGGCCGTGCACGTTGAGCAGCGAGGCGATCGTCTCGACGGCGGCCTCGGCTGTTTCGGCCCGTTCAAGCGCCAACCGCAAGAGATCCATGCCGAGAAGCCCTGTCTTGGCATAGGGTTCGCGGGTGAACACGGCCTCGTTGCCGATCGTGACACGGTGCTCGTTCGTGCCCATCTCGGCGCCCCACATCCAGCGCGGCCGGCTCAGCAGCACGGCGTGCGTCTCGCGAACCTGCGGGATCTCGATCCAGGTGCAGCGCAGAGTTGCACCTAGTGGATATTGACGCCGCGGATGCCAATCGAGCAGTTGTGGCTCGTTGGCGTCGCGATCCGAGTTCTTGGCGAACAGGACGCCGGTGGAACCAACGATAGCCAGCGTATCGCACATGGGAAGCGGGACCTCGGCGAAGTCGATTCCGAAGTTAATCCGCGGCCACGCGTGCGGCGGTTAGCTGCGTTCCCGATTTGGACGGGCCGGCTTGTTCGATCGCTTCGAGTAGTTGCTGCTGGGTGATCACATCGCGCAGCACGATCGGTTGATCCGGACGGTCGGCCGGGAAGATCGCCAACAGTGGAATCGACGTGCTCTGAAGCGAGTTCAACGCCTCTTTGATTTCGGGCGACCCCTCGGTGTAGTCCGCCAGCAGCGGCACAATCTTATTGGCCGCGAGTGCTTCGCGAATCTCGTCCGTCTCGATGACGAACTTCAGATTCATTTTGCATGTCAGACACCATTCGGCCGTGAAATCAACCAGCACCGTGTTGCCAGAATTGCGCAGACGAGCCAACTCCGAGGGCGTAAACGGTTGCCAAGGAATCTTCGATGATCCCGGGACGAGGTACGTGAAGGCCAGCAATGTGATGATTCCACCCACGAGCACGCCCTGTCCCCAGGCAAGCGACTTCCGGCCCAGGCTTTCGGTGAGCGAAGTCCGACCGATCCACCAGCAGGCCATCCAGATTCCGACCATCATGGCGAACGTCGGCACGAGATAGTTTTTGTTCATGAAGCTGAACAGGAAGACGATTGTGCCTAACAGCACAAATCCCATCAGTTGCTTGAACGTATCCATCCACGCGCCAGGCTTCGGGAGGAATCGGATCAGCGTAGGGAACGCTCCAATCAACAGGTAGGGCGCCGACATGCCGAGCGCGATGCAGGCAAACAGCAAATAGGTGACCGATGGCGGCTGGTTCAGCGTAAAGCCGAACACGGTGCCCAGGGCCGGCCCACTGCATGGCGTGGCCAGAATCGTCGCCATCACACCTTTCGAGTACGCGCCGGCGACGCCCTCCTTTGCGGCAAGATCGTTGGCTTTTCCCGAACCGACGAAACCAGGGATGGGGATCTCCCAGACGCCGAGGAAGCTCAACGCCATAGCGAACACCAGGCCGACCATAACGACGTTAAACCACGTGTTGCTGAACTGTTCGCCCCAGCCGAGGTTGGAGCTAAGGAGCCCCAGCGACGCGGCGGAAGCCAACGTGGCCAGCACCATGAATACGGTCAGCGTTCCGAGGGCATACCACACGTTGAGCTTGAGTACCGTCGCGCGACTGCGTCCGGCCTGCTCGGCAAAGGAGAGGATCTTGAGCCCGATGACCGGCAGCACGCAAGGCATGAAGTTCAGAATGAAGCCGCCTGCGATCGCAAACAACATGATTACCGGCAGCGATAGGGCGGTACTTCCGGCCCCCTCGATCGTCACCAATCCAGGCTGGGCGTCGATCGGGGCTGGTTGGTTAGCTGCCAGTTGTGCCGCTTCTCCGTATTTCGCCTCGCTGAAGACAACTGCCGAGGCGCCGGGCTGTGGCTCCGCGGCGACTTCGACTGAGCCGCTGAACCGGGCCGCTTTCGGCATATCGCAGCTGGCGTCTTTGAAACATGTCTGCAGGCCAATGATGCCTTCAATCGGGAACTGGCCCGGCGGGGCGTCGGCCGAAATCACGATCGGAGTGCTCCACTTCACTTGCCCTTCGTAGAAGGGGAGCATCGCCGGCTCGCCGGGCTTCGCGGCATGCGGGGTGACGAGTTGGCCGTCCGCAGTGGTTGTCTTGCGATTGAAGCCCGAGGTGTTGCTCAGCGCGATCAGCGTGGGCTTGTTGCCCAGGGCCTTGGGATCGGTTTCCGCTCGCTCGTAGATGTGCCACCCGGGCGGCATATCGGCGGTGATGACCAGATTTACCGTCGACCCCGGCGTTGCCACGCGGGGTTCAAGGTAGCCTCGCAGAGTCGCATGCGTGTTGGGCACAGCGAATTCAACGGCCGCAGGCATCGCGCTTTCGGCTTGTTGCTTCAGTCCGGCCTCAAAGGGCAACTCCTCGGGCGGCAGGCAGGTTCCGACCTTGCAGACTTGTGCGCGGACCGAACCTTTAATCTTGAGCTGACCAAGATCGGCGCCGGGCCGGAATTCGACGGGTGCTTGCCAAGTCACCTCGCCGGCAAACTCTTCCAGCACGTACTCGCCATCCTTCACTACCTTGGGGGGCAGCGTCGGCCGAAAGTCGCCTACCACTCGGAAATCATTCGATGGCTCAACCGTAATTTTGGTTGGCGTCGCCCCCAGGGGCTTTTGCGTCGTCGAGTACGTGTACCACGGCGATTCGATGTTCGCCGTGATCGAGAGCAGCCCCGGCTGGGCTCCGCCTGGCGCAGTGAAATGCGCGAACACCGAGATCACGGATTCGCCACCATTGGCGTCGACGCCGGCACCCGGCGACGTGAGGCCCCCCAGCGGCCCGCCATTGAGGATGTCATCGAGCTGCGCAATCGCCGCAGGCGCGGTACTGATAAGCAGGAGGACCGCGAGAAGGACTCGCACAAGCCGCCGCGATGGAGCGTCGAGCATGCTTCTTATATCCTTATAGCCAAAGCACTAAGGGCGTTGTGACCGATTGATTCTAGCGGCCCGCGCAGGGGCGGGTCAACGCCGCCGTCCTGGGCAATTGTACGCAGAATCAGAGCGATTGTTCGGTCATTGGCCGGGCACAAGCTCCGTTCAAGCCAGCGTTTGCGACAGGTGCTCAAGCCGCTGCAGAAACTCGTCGAGCCGGGCAGTCACGGCGGCTTCGTCGGCGAACTCGCGACCTTCCATGTAAATCCATTCCAGCCATTGCAGCCCGCCCATCAGCACCGTGCTGCGGTCGAATGCCAGCACCAGGTTATGTTCGTTGCGCGATAGCCGCCGGATGGATTGATACGCGGCCAGACCCGCTTGCCAATCGGACACGTCGTCCTGAGCGAGGCTTCCCAGCAGCCTCGCGACATCGGTCGCCACATTGTCCGGCCGCAGCGCGCCAAAATCGACGATCCCGGTCACTGCGTCCGCTTCAAACAGGATGTGGGCATGCCACACATCGCGGATACAAGGCTGCACGGCGACATCCAGCCCGCTTGCCGTTTCCAGCGCGTGCAGCACGCTGGGGCCGTGCCGCATCGCCGTGTCGATCAGCCGCCGGCCTCGCTGGGCAATTGCGGGATGAGCACCTGAGCCCATCGCTTTCCGGAGTTCGACCAGCCGCCCGCCCAGGAGCCCTTGGAGGTGCAACGCCCGATCGGCGATTCCCGGCGAGCCGGTGGGACCGGTCTCCGGCAGCGGGAAGGTTCGGGCTGCCTCGTGAAACGCGGCCAGCGCGAGCATGGCGTTATGCAGTCGGGGCTTGGTGGGATTGGCCCGGTAATCGGCGTCCCCAGGCAGCCAGGGAGTCAGCTCCCAAAAATGCCCCGCATGCCAGATGAACCCGTGTTTGTGGTGCGTCTCGATGGGGACCGGAATGCGGTCGAAGCCTTCCTGGTTGACGTGCCATAGGACGGCCTGCAGGAATTCGAGCCTCTCGGTTCCAGGAAACCCGGGCGGCCACCGCCGCAGGCAGAGCGGCCCCCTGGGAGCCGAGATTCGCCATAGCGTGGCACCGCTGAAGCTCAGGGGCGCATGGAACCGGTCGACCGACAGCGGCCGGCAATCCTCCGGGTAGAGCTGCAGAATTCGCTGGATATCGCGATCGATTCCCATCGCCCCGTCTCGCACGACCGTCCCGGAATTACCTACCAGGGTTTTAATCGTCAGGTATACTAAAGATCGCACCTTCGGCACGATCCGCTGCGTAAATCTTCCCGGCGACCGATCCCTCCCGCAGATTTCCCCGTATTACAACTGCCGCACCGGGAGCCTGTCGGTAACTGGCTAGGTTAGGCTATATTTGGCGCGGGTGCGGATTCCGCGCTGTGGGCATACGGGCCTTTACTAGGATCGGCGGACGCCGGTCTCCCCCACCATTTCTCCCCGCGATAGCGAGACAGCAACGATGGTCAGGCACCTCGTAGGATTCTTTGGTTTCATGATGGCCGTTGCGTTCATCGCTCCGGTGACGCTCGCCCAGGAGATCACGGCCAGCGAGAATCCGCCCGCCGAGAACGCAGCCGGCGAAGCGACAAAAGAAGAGCCTAAAGGTGAGAGCAAGCCCGCCGCTACCGCGGAACAACCGAAGCCGAAGTACCCACCCTATGCCGACGTGATCAAAGATCACGAGACGATCGACGGCTTGATGAAGCTGCACCGTAAAGGAAATCACCTATTGGGCGAGCTTGGCAGCCGGCACATGAACAAAGACTTCATCGTGCTGATCTCGATCGCCAAAGGCATCGGCCGCGGTTCAATTCTGGGCGGCATGAGTTGGGGTTTCGGCGATGATTGGATCTGGCAGTTCCGCAAGGTTGACGATCGCATCCTGCTGGTCAGGCGAAACGTTCGTTTCACCGCCGACAAGGGCGACCCGCAGTCGCGCGCCGTGAACCTCGCCTACACCGACAGCGTGCTGTTCAGCCTGCCGATCGTCACCACGTCGCCGGACGGCTCGAACGTCGTTGACTTCACGCCGGTATTCATGAGCGACTTGCCGCAGATTTCTTCCGTGCTGCCGGGCTTCATGTTCTCGGACACCAAGAGTACCTGGGCCGAAGGGTTCCCCAAGGGTAAGAACCGGGGCCTGACCGATAACATCGAATTAGAAGTCGCCGCGACTTACGCCTCGAGCGGTCGCGATGAGATCGACTCCGTCGCCGACAGCCGCGGCGCCAGCATTCACGTGCACTACTCGATCAGCCTGCTGCCGGAGAACGGCTATCAACCGCGGATGGCGGACGACCGCGTCGGTTACTTCCTAACCGCGCTGAAGGATTGGTCGAAGAAGGGGGAAGACGATCGGTTTGTGCGGTACATCAACCGCTGGGATCTGCAAAAAGCCGAGCCCTCGGCCGAGATTTCGCCGCCCAAGAAGCCCATTATCTTCTACCTGGAAAAGACCATTCCCTACGCGTATCGCGCTCCGATTCGCGACGGTATCGCCGAGTGGAACAAGGCCTTTGAGAAGGCCGGCTTCGCCAACGCGATCGAAGTCCGCCAGCAGCGCGACAGCGACGACTGGGATCCGGAAGACATCAACTACAACACCTTCCGCTGGATCACGGCCGGCGCCGGCTTCGCCATGGGCCCTTCACGCGTCAATCCGCGCACCGGTCAGATTCTCGACGCCGACGTGATTTTCGACGCCGACTTCCTGCAGTTCTGGAAGCAGGAGTATGAGAACTTCACGCCCGAGGCAGTGGCGCGCATGACGGGCGGTGCGCTCGATCTGCGCAGCTATCAGGAGCAGCTCAAGGCCGAGCCCCACATGCACGGCGAAAATATCTGCGAGTTCCATCACGGGCTGGCCCGAGAACTGGCGTTCGGCTCGCACGTGATGGCAACCCGGACCACGAACCCGGCGGACCGCGAGAAGCTCGTCGTGCAGGGGCTCAAGGAAGTGACCATGCACGAGATCGGCCACACGCTGGGCCTGCGTCACAACTTCAAGGCCAGCACGATGCTCACGCTCGAGGACATGAACGATCCCGCCAAGACGGCGGAGACGGGCCTGACCTCGTCGGTGATGGACTATGCTCCGGCCAACCTGATGCCGCAGGGCTTGCCGCAGGGGGACTACTTCTCGAGCACCATCGGTCCTTATGACATGTGGGCCATCGAGTATGGTTACAAACCGCTCTCCGGCGGTACCGACGGCGAAGTCGCTGAACTGAAGAAGATCGCCGCTCGCTGCGGTGAACCGCAACTTGCATATGCGACCGACGAAGACACTCGCGGCATCGATCCCGATCCGCTCTCGAACCGCTACGACATGGGCAAGGATCCCTTGGCTTATGCCAGGATGCGGGCCCAGTTGATTGGCGAGTTGTGGCCGACCGTGCTCAAGGAATCGACCAAGGACGGCGACGGCTATCAGAAGACTCGCCAGGTGTTCGGCGTGCTGTTGTCGAATCACGGCCGCGCAATGCACTTTGCATCGCGACTGGTCGGCGGCGTGTACGTCAGCCGCGCCCATCGCGGCGACCCGAATTCGGCTCCGCCGTTCACGGTGGTCGAACCGGCCAAGCAGCGTGAAGCCCTGGTGCTGGTCGGCGAGCAGGTGTTCAGCGACAAGCCGTTCCAGTTCCCGCCCGAACTCTACAGCCACCTGGCTTCCAGCCGCTGGTCGCACTGGGGTTCGGACATGCCGCTCCGCACGGATTTCCCCGTGCATGAAGTGATCGGCATGTGGCAGGATCGCATCTTGAGCCAGCTTATGTCGCCCCTGACGCTGGAGCGCTTGCACGACACCGAGTTGCAACTGCCGGCCGATCAGGACGCCCTGACGACGCCGGAATTGATGGGCACGCTTACGAAGACGATCTTCTCGGAGATCGAGGGGATGCCCGAAGGCGAGTACACGAACCGCAAGCCGGCAATCAGCAGCCTGCGGCGTAACCTGCAGCGGACGTATCTTGAGCGGATGTCGTCGCTGGCCATGGGGCGCAGCGGGGCCCCGCAGGACTGTCAGACCGTGGCTTACGCCGAGTTGGAAGCTCTGGAACTGCGGATCAATGAGCTGCTCAAGAGCGACCGCAAGCTGGACGCCTACAGCAAGGCTCATTTGCAGGAATCGGCCAGCCGGATCCACAGGGTACTCGATGCACGGTTTAACCTGAATTAACTCGATTATCTCCAACCCTCGCTGCGGCTCTCGGCAATCTGGGAAGCCGCAGCAATCGGATTTGAGTTAACGACGATTGGGGGCTTATCGGTTCGGCGGGGCGCGGTATGCTTGACCGCTGCTGTTGGGTCGCCCTTTGCGGGAGTACGCCGCCATGAAACTCGTCGTCGCCGTCATTCAACCTACGAAGCTGCACGCCGTGCGCGAAGCGCTCGACAATATCGGCGTCACGCGGATGACCGTCTGCGATGCCCAGGGCTATGGCCGACAACGCGGACAGACGGAGTTCTACCGCGGCAATGAGTATCGCACGAATCTGCTCCGGAAGGTCGCCCTTGAAATCACCGTCAACGATGATTTCCTCGAGCGTACCGTGGAGACCATCACCAGCGTCGCCCGCACAGGGCCGGAAGGCACGATCGGCGACGGCAAAATCTTCGTCTTGCCGACAGAAGAAGCCATCGACATCGCCGGCGGCCGGCGCGGACCAGAAGCCGTCTAGCACTCTCGACGACTAGCCACGTCTCACAACTCATGGCCGTTCTCGCACTCGTTTCCGATCTGATGATGCAGTCACAGGTCGGCGGCGCTGCGCAGAGGGTGGGCGTACAACTCATTGTCGCTAGTGGCGAGGCACAGCTTTTGGAAAGGGCCCATGACGGCGCCATCGAACTGGTGGTGGTCGATCTAAGCCATCCGGGCATCGATCCGGTGCGGCTGATGCAGGGGCTCAAACCGCTCTTGGCCGAATCCTCGCGCACTCTGGCCTTTGGACCACACGTGCACAAGCCGCTCCTGGAAGCCGCGGCTTCGGCCGGCTTTGACGCCGTGATGTCGCGCGGCCAGTTCCACGCCAGCATGGACCAGCTTTTGGCAGGGCGTTTCTAGCAAGCTAAGCGGGCCGGGCGGGTTCTTCGGCCACTGCTGGGACACCGTCCGCACCGGTCTTGAGTGGTGGTAGCCCACGCTTCTCGGCTTCGCCCGGCATATAAACCTCGTCGAGCGCCGTGGCATCGACGAGTCGCCGGAGCAAGAAGTAAATCACCGTGGTGGATGTCCAGAAGTAGCTGAAGACGAAAGCATAGGCGAGCAGCGTCAGAGCATTGGTCCAGAAGGCCATCGCCTGCGCCCCTGTGGCTGCGAAGCCTTCCTGTCCGCCGACCGTGCGAGCGTCCGTGAGCCGCCCGGCGCCGCTTCCCCAGCTAACCGACCACAGCGCTAGCTCGTTCGTCCAGAGGGCGAAAAGCGTGACCAGGTACCAGCCCAGCACACCGGCCAGGGAGGCTAGTACCGCATATCCCAGGAACCTGAGCGGTCGCTGGTAAACGTACGCATAAGCATGGCTTAGCGCTCCGAAGGAATCAGTTCCCTCGGCGCTGATCGCCGCCCACATGAGTGGAAAGCCGAAAAACAGCCCCAGCAGCAGGAACGCCATCAGGAAGCCGCCCAACAGGGCTGCTCCCCAGACGATTCCCACCAGCGCGTCGGCCCAGCTCGAGTCGAGCCTGAGCAGCAGGCCCAGGCCGGCCAGTGGCAGCGCGATGAGTGCCGATCCCAGCAGTGGAAACAGCGGCGCCGCGACATAGGCCCCCACCTTGCCATGGACAAACCGGGCCAGTGCTCCGAGCGAGACATTTTCCTGCCGTGCGAAGGCAACTGCCGCCTGCCGCGAGATCGCGCCGCCGAAATAGGACCAGATCAACAGCGTCCATAGTCCACAGGTTAGCAGGTACATGAAGCCAGCGAACGTCGGCGCCTCGGCCACCTGGTACATCCGCTTCATCGGCATCGGCAGCTCGTTCCAGGCAGCCACGAGTGGACTGTACGCGTACCAGACTTCGAGCGATGTCAATCGGTCCGTGGGCGGCATCTCGAACGGTCGATCCCACGGCCAGGTCGTGTAGTAGGACAGGTCCGTATTCACCAAAGATTGGGCTGCTTCCGGATCGTGAAACAGCTCTCCGAGCACGCGCCAGCCCGCAACCATGCCTGCCGCGCCGATCGCAGCCAGCAATAGGGCCTTGAAGTTCAAGGCCATGCGAACCGCGGAAAGAATCCGCAGCGCGGGAAAAACCTGGTGCCAGGCGATCGAGCGAATCGTGCCCCGTTCGTCAGCCATCGTTGCGACTCCCGTTTGCTTCCTACCTGCAGACAGCAAAAGCGTCTGACAACTTCGCGGACTGCTCCGCCAACGGAGTCCCCGCAAGGTCGGCAATTATACGGGTTACGTAGTCGAGCCAGAATAGGAAATCGGGGCAGGGCAATTCGTCACGGCGGGCGGCGATCAAGCGTCCGAATCGTCGGGCATCTCGTCCTGTTCTCCGCCTTCATCCTCGACTGGAATCGAGATCTCTTCGTTCAGCCAGCGGCGAAGATCAATCTGCCGGCAGCGATCGCTGCAGAAGGGCAGGGCTGTCGACTTCTGTGGGTCGAATTGCCGGGAGCAAGTTGGACAGCGGGCGGTAGGCATCGCAATAAAGGGGCATATCGGCGGCACGCCAAATGAATGGCGCGAGGCCAACCTGGCCCGCGGTCAGACTGAAATTTCTCAACTCGTAGGTTGGTTCGCTGTTAGTCGGAGCACTTGTTGCAGCTTGACTTGTCCCCCGAGCAAGAGGCATCGCCCGTGCTGGACGAGTCGCTCGACTTGCTGGAGGACTTGTCGGCCGCGGCGTCTTTCTTGTACGAATCGCTGCGGTAGTCCGTCGTGTAGAAGCCGGAACCCTTGAACATCAGGGCCGCTCCGGTGCCGAACAGGCGGCGGAGTTTCAGCTTCTTGCACTCGGGACACTTGCGTTCGGGCTCATCCTTCATCGATTGGAAGAGCTCGAACTTGTGGCCACAGGCGTCACACTCGTAGTCATAAGTGGGCATAGACGAAACTCCGAGATCTCAACTCGATTGCCAGCCGCGCCGGCTCGCATTCGCATTTTCGTTAATTGGGAGACTTGGAAACGATCACTTGCGCGGGGCGCACAACCCGGTCGTGCAGCACGTACCCTTCTTGAGCCACCAGCGTCACGGTTCCAGGCTCATGTTCGGCCGAAGGCTGTTGGGAGATCGCCTCGTGGACTGCCGGGTCAAACGGTTGCCCCAGTGCAGCGATCTTCTGGCACTCGTGCTTGGCCAGAACATTGGTCAGGTTTTGGGCGACGAGCTTGATGCCGTCGAGCAGTCCCGCTGCTTGCGAAGACTTTTCGCCGGCCTCGATCGCTCTTTGCATATTGTCGAGCACCGGCAGCAAGTCGCGCAACAGGGGCAGGGCGGCGTACCGCCGCTCGTCTTCCAACTCGCGTCGAGCTCGCTTGCGATAATTATCGAGTTCGGCTTGTGCACGCAAGGCGCGATCCGCGGCATCGTCCAGATCAGCACGCAGCTTCTCGAACTCCTGCTCGCTGGCCTGAAAGGCGGCGTCGGCGGCCTGCTCTGCTGCCGAGCGGCCGGCGTCCGACGGATTGGTTGGGTTTTGCGACATAAGTGGTATTCCTCAAGCGAATCGCGGCGCGGCGACCGCGATGTTTGCCGGATGGCTATTCCTGCGCGAAGTACTCGCGAACCTTTTCAAAGAAACTCTTGCGGTGTGGACTTACCTCGACTTTTTCCTGCTCAGCCAGTTGTCGGAGCAGTTCCTCTTGTTCGGCGCTTAGCGACTTCGGTACTTCGACGTTGACCTGGACCAGTAAGTCGCCAACCGAACGACCTCGCGGGCTGGGCATCCCCTGGCCACGCACCCGAAACACTTCGCCCGTTTGGGTGCCGGCCGGCAACTTGAGTTCGTGTGGTCCGGCAAGCGTGGGGACTTCGATCTTAGCTCCGAGCGCTGCCTGGGTGTATGTGATCGGCATCCGGACTACCAGATGTTCGCCTTCGCGATGGAACAGCGGATGCTCTTTCACCGAGATAAAGCAGTAGCAGTCGCCTCGCGGGCCACCGGCGGGACTCGGCTCGCCTTCTCCCGCGATGCGGATCCGCATCTGGTCGTCGATGCCGGCCGGAATCTGAACTTCGCGTTTGACTTTCTTCAGAACGAACGCCGCGCCGCGACACTTGCCGCATGGTTCCTTCACGACCGAACCGACGCCCTGACACGAGGGGCAAGTCGTCTGCACGCGGAAGATCCCGGTCGACTGCACCACTTGCCCGCGACCCGCGCAGTACGTGCATGTCGTGCGGGTGGTGCCCTTCTTGGCGCCCGTCCCGGCGCATTCGTCGCAGGCTTCGTGTCGCTGGATCTCGATGGTCTTGGTCACGCCGCGCGCGGCTTCCATCAGGTCGAGCGTCAGATCGCAGCGCACATCGCTCCCCTTGCTGGCTCGGCGACGACCGCCGAACAGATCGCCGAACGCGCTTTCTCCGAAGATGTCGCCAAATGCGGCGAAGATGTCGTTGACGTCCTGGAAACCCTGGCGGCCGCCGTTGTTCACGCCGGCATGGCCGAAGCGATCGTAGCGGGCCCGCTTCTCTTCGTCGCCGAGTACTTCAAAGGCCTCGGCGGCTTCTTTGAAGCGCGCAATAGCCTCCTCATCGCCAGGATTCTTGTCCGGGTGATATTTGATCGCCAACTTTCGGTACGATTCGGCGATCGCCTTGGTCGTGCTGGTGCGCTCGACCTGCAGCACGTCGTAATAACAGCGTTTCCCGGCCATTTGCACCATGATCTTCGATTCGCGCCGTCGTAAGCGATGGTTCCGGTCAATTATAGGCAAACGGCCCAGCGGCCGATGCGCCAGTTGATTTCTCGCGGTAGCGCCGCAAACGGGCCACCTCAGAATCACCGAGGTGGCCCGCCATGCGTTGGTCGTTACATCAATTCTACCTTGCGGGCCGAACCCGTCGGCCCGCGAGGAATCTGCGGCCACCCGGCTTAGCGGACGCTGCCTTCGACGCGGCTCTTGGATTTGTCGTCCTTGTCGAGCGTGGTCACCAGGGCCTCGGTCGTGAGCATCAAGCCCGCGATGCTGGCCGCGTTGCCCAGGGCGCTGCGAACCACCTTCACCGGGTCGATGATACCGGCCTTGAACATGTCGACATACTTGGCGGCGTTGGCGTCGTAGCCCATGTTCGCGGCCTTCTGCAGGACTTCGTCAACGACTACCGAGCCATCGATTCCGCAATTGTCGGCGATCTGTTTCATCGGAGCCGACAGCGAGTGGAGCACGATGTCGAAGCCGATCTTCTCGTCACCCTTGGCTGAGGAGCGAGCCTTCTCGACGCTTTCAATCGTGCGAACCAGGGCTACGCCGCCACCTGGCAAAATGCCTTCTTCCACCGCCGCCCGCGTGGCGTGCAATGCGTCTTCGACGCGAGCCTTCTTCTGTTTCATATCGGCTTCACTGGCTGCGCCAACCGAGATGATCGCCACGCCGCCGGTGAGCTTCGCCAGCCGCTCCTGGAACTTCTCCTTGTCGTACTCGCTCTCGGTGTTGTCGAGCTGATTGCGAATCTGTTGGATTCGCGCCTTGATGTCGTCCGGCTTGCCGGCGCCACGCACGATCGTGGTCGATTCCTTGTCGATCGTGATCTGCTTGGCTTTGCCCAGGTGTTCGAGGCCGAGGTTCTCCAGCTTCAGGCCCAGGTCTTCGCTGACCAGCGTGCCGCCGGTCAAAACGGCGATATCGCCGAGCATCGCCTTGCGGCGATCGCCAAAGCCAGGAGCCTTCACCGCGGCGACATTGAGCACGCCGCGCAGCTTGTTGACGACCAAGGCCGTCAGGGCTTCGCCGTCGACGTCTTCGGCGATGATCAACAGCGGCTTGCCGCCCTGCGCCACCTTCTCGAGCAGCGGCACGAGCTCGCGCAGATTGCTGACCTTCTTCTCGTAAATCAGAATCAGTGCGTCTTCGAGCAACACGTCCATTTCGGTTGGACGGTTGATGAAGTACGGCGAAATGTAGCCCTTGTCGAACTGCATGCCCTCGACCAGCTCTTTCGTGGTCTCGGTTCCTTTGCCTTCTTCGACCGTAATCACGCCGTCCTTGCCGACTTTCTCCATCACGTCGGCCAGCAGGTTGCCGATTTCCATGTCGTTGTTTGCGCTGATGGAACCGATCTGGGCAATCTCTTCCTTGCTGGAAACTGGCTTAGCCATTGCCCGCAGCTTCTCAACGGCCGCGTCCACGGCCTTCTCGATGCCCCGACGCACGGCCATCGGATTGCTGCCGGCAGCGATGTTGCGAATGCCTTCCTTGAAGATGGCACGGGCCAGCACGGTGGCCGTCGTGGTGCCGTCGCCGGCGATGTCCGACGTCTTCGAAGCCACCTCGTTCACGAGCTTGGCGCCCATATTCTCGAAGCGATCTTCCAGCTCGATTTCCTTGCTCACGGTCACACCGTCTTTCGTGACAGTCGGACCGCCGAATGACTTGTCGATGATCACGTTGCGGCCGGTCGGACCCATCGTCACCGCGACCGCGTCGGCCAGTTTCTCAACGCCACGCAGCATCTTTGCCCGGGCGGAATCTTCAAATAGTAGTTGCTTTGCCACGATGGCGTCCTCGTTATGTGAATTGCGAGTTGTTCGGGAAGTAGTCAAATTGCGGGTCGACTACAGGACCTTCGCCAGGATGTCGCCTTCGCGGAGAATCTTGACGTCCTTGCCGGCCACTTCGATGTCGGTGCCCGAGTACTTGCCGTAAATCACCAGATCGCCGACCGCGACCGACAGGGTGCCACGGCTGCCGTTGTCGAGCAGCTTGCCGGGGCCGACCGAAATGATCGTCCCCCGTTGTGGGCGCTCTTTGGCGGTATCGGGCAGCACGATGCCACCGGCGGTGCGTTCTTCCGCTTCCTGGGGTTCGACAACGACGCGATCGTCCAGCGGACGGAGGTTGAGTTTTGCCATGATTGAAAGTTTCCTTCGTTGATCAATGTGTGATTTGATTTTGGTTGAAAGCTGGAACTCCAGGCCGAGCGAGCACGCGGCTTACATCATGCCGCCCATGCCGCCCATGCCACCCATTCCCATGCCGCCCATGCCTCCCATGCCGCCCATGCCACCCATGCCGTGGTCATGATGGTCATGGTCACCGCCGGCATCGTCGTCGCTTGGAAGTTCAGCAATCAGCGATTCAGTAGTGAGAAGCAGCGCCGCGACACTGGCACCATTCTGCAGGGCCGTGCGAACCACCTTGGCCGGATCGATAACGCCTGCCGCCACCAGATCGGTGTAGGTGTCTTTGTCCGCATCGTAGCCTTCGTTCTTACCCTTGAGCTGGCGAACGCGATTGACGACCACAGCGCCGTCGAGGCCGGCATTCTGAGCAATCGCCCGCAGCGGATGGTCGAGCACGTTGCGAATGATATCCGCGCCGAGCTTTTCGTCGCCCTTGACGTCCAGCTTAGAAAGGGCCGACTCGGCACGAATCAGAGCCACACCGCCACCGGGGACGATGCCCTCTTGCAGAGCGGCTTGCGTGGCCGCCTTGGCGTCTTCAATCAGCGCCTTGCGCTCTTTCATTTCAGTCTCGGTCGCGGCTCCGACATTGATCTGAGCCACGCCGCCCGCCAGTTTGGCGAGCCGCTCCTGCAGCTTCTCGCGATCGTACTCGCTGTCGGTTCCCTCGATTTCGCGGCGGATCTGTTCGGCGCGACCTTCAATGGCGTCCTTCTTACCGGCGCCGCCGACGACCGTGGTGTTGTCTGCCGAGATGGTGAGCTTCTTGGCCTTGCCCAGATCGGAGAGCTTCACGGCGTCGAGCTGAATGCCCAGGTCCTTGAAGATCGCGGTGCCACCGGTAAGCACGGCCAGATCGCCGAGCATTGCCTTGCGACGATCGCCATAGCCGGGAGCCTTGACGGCACAAACTTGCAGGATGCCCCGCATCTTGTTGACCACGAGCGTCGCGAGGGCTTCACCTTCGACGTCTTCGGCAATGATCAGCAGCGGCTTGTTGGCCTTGCTGATTGCCTCGAGCAGCGGCACAAGGCTCTTCGCGTTAGAGATCTTCTCCTCATAAAGCAGGACGTACGCGCCGTCGAGTTCGACCGTCTGCGACTCCTGGTCGGTGACGAAATGAGGCGAGAGGAAACCGCGATCGAACTGCATTCCATCGACGACTTCGACGAAGGTTTCCGACTGACGGCCTTCTTCGATCGTGATCACGCCGTCCTTGCCGACCTTCAGAAAGGCGTCGGCCAGCACGCTGCCGATCGAGGGATCGTTGTTGCCCGCGATTGTGGCAACCTGCATGATCTCCTTCTTGCTCTTCTCGTCGATGGGGGTGGCCATCTTGGCAATGGCCTGGCTGATCGCTTCGGTCGCTTTGTTGATGCCACGCGAGAGCGCCATCGGATCGGCGCCGGCGGCGATCATCTTCAGGCCTTCACGGAAAATGGCTTCGGCCAACACGGTGGCGGTCGTGGTCCCGTCGCCCGCAACGTCGTTCGTTTTGCTGGCGGCTTCTTTGACCAGTTGCGCGCCAAGGTTTTCGTAGGGATCGTCGAGTTCGACGTTCTCGGCGACGGTCACACCGTCCTTGGTCACTTTCGGCGAACCCCAGCCCTTGTCGAGCACGGCGTTGCGGCCACGGGGGCCAAGCGTGCTGCGAACGGCTCGGGCCAACTTGCTGACCCCGGCGGCCAGCGCCTGGCGGGCCTCTTCGTCAAAGACCATTTGTTTTGCCACGCGGAACTCCTCCTAAATACAGGCTTCTGTCATGCCCGGCTCGCTTAGCGCTTATTCGCTGTTTGGGTAAATGTCGAGCGGCAGGGCTGGATGGTTTGATGCGGTTGGTCGCTTCGCTCAGTGGCCATAAATGGCAGGCGGAGCATCATGTGCTGCCCAGGTAAAGCAACGCTTGTGCCAGGAGTCGCAACCTCGTCGTAAGTTGTTGTTTTCAAGCGTGTTGCGGCGGACACTATGTCCGGGCCGAAAACGTGGCGGTCCCCACGCGAGATCCGTGCGGTGCCAATTTGGCAGAAGGGATCTGGGGTTGCGGGCTATGCTAGCCGGCGATGAATCCACAAGTCCTGCATGCCGCCATAGATTGGGATCTGCCCCTGGCGTTCGGCTCCCAGCTTCATCGCCACGCGGATCGAAGCTGCGTTCTCGGGGTGAATCACGCTGGAGAGATGATTCACTCCCAAATTGGCAAAGCACCAGTCAATCGCTGCCCGAGCGACTTCTGTGGCGATGCCCTGACCTTGACGGCGTGGGTCGACCAACCAGCCGATTTCGATGTGTGGCAGGTCTTCGCGATAGGACGGGCCGCACTCACCCACGAAGACCCCGGTCCGTTGATCCTCGACGGCCCAGGTCGAGTAGCCGCGCAGCTGCCGGTGCCCGAGAAAGCCCGCGATGGCTCGCCAGGTGAGCCCCCGATCGAACGTCTTGCCCTCCGCGATGTAACGCATCACCGCCGGGTCGGCGTAGAGCCGCGCCAATTCGTCGAGATCGCGTTCGCGAAATGGCCGCATTCGAAAGCGATGGGTCAGGATTTCGAAGTTTTCGCCCGGCTCCATTGGAATCGAGGGATGCGCGGGCATGGGGATCGTCCCCGGGCGAGCGTGCAACCAAACGTCCGCTTCCTTGCCGAACACCCATTGCCGCCCCGCGTGCCTTGCGCCGAGTTTTTCCGCCACGCGTGTCGAAGCGGTATTCCCGGGCAGAATCATACTGCACACTTCGTCAAGCGGCAGATTGGCAAAGCACCAGTCGACCATCGCTCGGCCGGCTTCGGTGGCGAAACCCTGTCCTTGACTGGCAGGATCGATCACCCAGCCAACTTCGAGCATCGGCCAGTCGACCGGAAACCAGGGGCCTGTACGTCCGACGAATCGGCCGCCCGCGCGCTCTTCGATCGCCATCAGCGAGTAGCCGCGCAACTGCTGGTGCCCGTTCGCGAGCGCGAGCAGTTGCCAGGTTTGCACGCGGTCGAGCGTCTGGCCGCTGCCCAGGAACTGCATCACCTGGGGATTGGCGTTGAGCCGCGCCAGATCGTCAAGATCGCTTTCGGCAAGTGGACGCAATCGCAGGCGGGGCGTTTCGATCACCGGCATCGCGTGCATTGGTCCGCCTCGTGGAGTACGCATCTAGGGAACGAACGACTCTTCGCCCGAGAGTGACAAGGCGAACGCCGCCAGCAAATCGGCGGCTCGGTCAATGTCGTCGAGCGAGACCATTTCGACCGGACTATGCATGTAGCGGTTGGGAGTGCTGACCAGGCCGGTCGCCACCCCGCCGCGGCTGACCTGGATCGTGTTCGCGTCATTCGGCGTGGCTCTGCCGCTGGCCGCCATCTGCACCGGCAGCTCTCGCGATGCAGCCGTTTCCAACAGCCGCTCGACGACGCGTGGGTTCATGTTCGGCCCGCGAAACACGACCGGTCCGCGACCTAGCGCCAGATCGCCTTCCTGCTTCTTGTCGATCGTCGGGCAGTCCGTGGCGTGGGTCACGTCGATCGCGATCCCAACGTGTGGGTTAACGCCATAGGTGCTGGTGATCGCACCGCGCAGGCCGATCTCTTCCTGCACGGTGGAGACGGCGAAGAACGCGCAGTTTAGCTTCTGCGGCGCCGTGCGGCGGAGGGCTTCAATCGCGACCCACAGGCCGGTTTTATTATCCATGCCAGGCGCGCTGGCCAGATTGTTTCGCATCTCCCGATACCCCAGTTCGAGCGTCACCGGATCGCCCACGCGAACCAGCCCCGAAACTTCCTCCTTCGTGCGGCAGCCAACATCGAGCCACAGATCCTTGAGCTTCGGCGTCTGCTTCCGCTCTTCATCGCTGAGCAAATGAATGGGCTTGCGGGCAATCACGCCTGAAACGGGTCCGCCCGTGGCCCATACCGTGAGCCGCTGGCCCACGAGCACGATCGGATCCCAGCCGCCGATGGGCTGCAAGTAGACAAAGCCCTGATCGTCGAGATACTGCACGACGAAGCCGATTTGATCACAGTGCCCGGCGAGCATCACACGCAGCGGTGCGTCAGAATTCCGGCTGACAATCAGGTTGCCATGCACGTCGGTCGTGGTCTTGTCGGCGAACGGCGCCACGTAGTCGCGCACGACTTGCTGAATCTGTTGCTCGTAGCCCGAAGGGCTGGGCGTTTCGAGCAGCCGGCGGAGAAAGTCCAAGGCATCAGGCGTCATGGGAGCGGGTTCTCGGCGCGCACGAGGTGGTCGCCGCTCATCCGTTGCGGCGCGATCTTTATCGCACGATTTGCCGCCGGCGACAAGCACCGAGAGTGGGGGCGTCACTGCGTTTCGCAACGGCTCACGCACCCCATGAAAGCACCTTCGGCCCCGGCACCGCATTTCCTCCAAGTGTGGAATGCGGCGAGGGGCCGAAGGAGCGAGAGTCGATTTCTCAAGGACTACTTTGAAGCTTGAGCTTCAGCGTTTTTCGGGGCGACCATGATCTGGACCACTCCCGCGAGCGCCATCTGGGCTGGGGCCGGGAACGCATCCGGGTCCCTGCTCCAGAAGCTGATCAGGATCGGTTCGCCGTTGAAGGCGGCCGGAACGTGCAAGCTGGACTGGGCGCCGCGCTTGCGCATCTCTTCCATGATCTTGCCCTCGGCTTTGGCCAGACCAGCATTCGCAACCGGTTTTTTCCCGGCGAGATACTTAGTCAGGCTCTCGCCTTCGGCAACCACCGTTGGAAGGGGAGCACCCATTGGAACTGTGGGCATCCGGCCTGCTTTCTTGCGCGCCTCGACGATAGCGGCCTCGACCTCGGCTTCACCTTCGTGGTCATCATCCCGTTCCGCGAGTTCAGGCCGTGATGGTTTCATTTGCATACCCATGACATCCACCACCTTGCCGTCTTTGATCGCCGAAACGGTAACCCCATCCACCTGCGGCACGCTCATCCGCAGGATGTCGTCGAACTGACGGAAGATGTTGGGATCGGTCAGCGCAAGATAGGCGCCGAACTTCAGGTTGTCGTCCGGCTCACCCTTCGAGGCGGCCAGGATCACGCCAAACTTTTCGACCCGCGACAACTCTCGCGGCTTATCGTCCGGCTTCTGCAAGTCGCCGTGCGCCGGCATCTGCTCGAAAAACCCGATCATCATCTCTTCGAACGTCTGATCGCCAAAGCCGACCGTCTGCTTTGGGTCGGGATTGTTCAGATTGTCCGGCGAGTTGTCGAAAGTTGCATAACAATCCATCCGCGTGCCACGCGGCATGAACTTCGGTTCGGCCAGGCGATAGTTCGTTTGCCAGCCAAAATCGTAATTGGGCACATCCAGGATCACTTCCTTCTTGCCGTCCGGGTAGGTGACTTCATAGCGGAATGACTTGCCGCGCAAATGCATGTGCGGCATCAAGGTCAGCAGCAGCGAGTCGTCCGCAAAAATGTGCCGTGCCTTCACGGCATAGTCGGCCTCTCCAGGCGGAATCTGGAACACCGCGTTCACGGCGCTGTTGACGCGAACTTCTTTGCGCACCGATTTCGGATCGGCGAACACGAAGCCGCAGTAGCTGCGGTCGCTTTGAGCCGTGCCGTTCGGCGTGTAATGCATCTGGAAGATCAGCTTCGACCCGGCCGGCACAAAACGCGCAAGGCCCGGTTCCAGCGGCTCAGGCCGCAGTCCCGGAGCATACGCACCGAGGAAGTCGTTACCGCTGCCGAGCCCGCCGCCAAGATTGCCGTCAGGCGGCAGCACGAACATCAGGATGTGATGCACAACGGCCGGATTGCCCGGTCGCGGCTCGATCGCGGCAATCCACTTATCTTCCGTCCAGCCCGGATCAGCGACGAACATCTGGTAGTCGACGACACCGGTGGCCGGCACGTTGAATGCCTTGTCGCTCATATACAACACTTGTTCTGGTTCTGGAATCATCCAGCCTTCGGCGAACTGGGGTGGTTCGGGCATGTCCTGCGGATCACCTTCAGGAGCGCCGTTCTCGACCCACTTGGCAATGGTGGCTTTCTCTTCGGCGCTCATCCGGGCGTCATTGCTGAAATGGCCGAACTGTTCGTTCGCGTGCCAGGGAGGCATCCGGTTCTGGCTCACCACTTCCTCAATCATTGAGGCCCAACCGGCGACGTCGTCATAGCTGGTCAGCGTGAACGGAGCGATCTGCCCCGAGCGGTGGCAGAACACGCAGCGGTCGTTCATGATCCGTGCGACCTGCTTGGTGTAAGTCACGTCGCTGTCGACGGCCGGTTCCAAGTCGCGACCAATGAGACAACCGGCCGCGGCGACTTCCGAGTTCTTGATTTCCTGCTTTGCCAGCAGCGCGTCGAGCGCTTCGGCGAGCTCATTCGTTTCCGCTTTGTCGCGCAGATAGTTTCTGTTGTCCTGGAAGCCGTACTGATCGTCGATCCGGCCGCGATAGCGAATCGCGCCGGTTGTGTCCAACACCACGACTTCCGGCGTACGCGTGGCGCCAACCGCGTCGGCAACCTTCTGCTTCAGGTCCTTCAGAATCGGAAACTTGATCTCATGAGCCCGGGCAAACGCCGCGATCTCGGTCGTGGCGTCCTGGCGATTCGAGTCGACACCCAGGAATACGACGCCCTTGGCAGCGTACTTTTCTGCAAGCTCGGCCAGCTTCGGGGCGTAAAGTTTTGCAAGCGGGCACTCGGTGCCCAGGAACGTCAGGACCACGATCTTCCCGCGGCCTGCTTCTGTGAGCGAGTGCGGCTGGCCGTGATAGTCCTTGAGTGTGAAGTTTTCGACTTTCGTGCCGATGGGCGCGGCTAAAGCCTGGGAGCTGCCAAGCGCAGCCGCCAGCGTAAGGGTGAGCGCTACAAGTCGCATGAGAACACCTGCCGGGACGTTTTGGGTGTGTGCGGGGAACGACGCAGTCTTAGGTTGTGTACGCGTGAGGCGTGCCTCGTGCCTTCTCGTTCCGATTCACGCGGGGGGAGGTGCGTCCGGTAGTTTAGCCTAACGGCCGAAGCGGCTCCAACATGAGTGTACCGCCGACAACGTACCTCCCGCCAATCAGAGGTGCATTCGCCGCCGAAGGTTCGATCTTGGCAGCAGTCGGCCAACTATTTGCCGATGCAGAACCTGCTGAACACGCGATCGAGGATGTCGTCCGTGTAGACGGCCCCCACGACTTGGCCTAGCTGCTCGAGCGCCAGTCGTAGTTCCACGGCGATCAGTGCTTCATCACCGCCCGAATCGCAAAGTTCCTGGGCTGCGGCGACACCACCCAGCGCGGCTCGCAAGCTGCCGGCACAGCGCTCCGCGGTCGCCGATCCGGCCTGGTGGGCGAAGTCTGCCAAGGTCGACCGGAGGGCCGCGCGAAGATGGGCAGCGCCGGCCTCGTGTCGAGCGGTTGTAGAAACGATTGTGGCGGGCGACGTCAGACGTGCGAAAACGCCCGCCGGATGCAAGTCGCTCTTGGTCCACGCGATGATCCGTGCGGTAGCCGCCGGTTCGGCCAGTCGACCTCGCTCCCAGGCGTTCAGTTCCCGAGTGCAGTCCAGGCACAGGATCTCGACGTCACAGTGCAACGCCTGCTCTCGCGATCGTTTCTGTGCCTCCAGCGGCACCGCTTCCGTGGGAGCAACCACCTCGTGCCCAGCCGTGTCGATGAGCTGGCAGCGAAGGCCGCCACCAAGGTCGATCTCTGCAGCGAGATAGTCGCGCGTTGTGCCGGGAACGTCCGAGACGATCGCCTGCCCGCCGCCCAGTGCGTTGAACAGGCTACTTTTGCCCACGTTTGGCCAGCCGACGAGCGCGACCCGCGCTAGCGTACGGTCGACCTTGCGGCTAGTGAGCTGCGCGAGGGTCGCCTGCAGTTCCCCATTGGCCGCAGTAAGCTGGCGAGCAAGCTCGATACGGGTTACGAACTCGATATCTTCCTCGACAAAGTCCAGCCCCGCTTCTAGATGCGCAAGCAAGTCGAGCAGTCTCTCGCGCAAATTATGCAACGGGCGAGCCAGGCCTCCGGCGAGTTGACCAAGTGCGTGGCGGAGGTCGTCGTCTCCGCGGGCGTCGATCACTCCGAGCACCGCTTCGGCCTGCGTCAGGTCAAGTCTGCCTGCCAGAAACGCCCGCAAAGTGAACTCGCCCGGCTGGGCGAGCCGCGCCCCGTTATCACATGCAGTCGAAAGCACGGCAGCAAGCAGGGGAGGGGAGCCTGTGGTGTGAATCTCGGCGGCGGATTGGCGCGTGTAGCTGCGTTCGTCCGGCCAGAAGTAGATCGTGGCCGGCAGGGGACAGCAGTCGCTGCTCGAGAGGGCGAGCTCGACTTCGAGTACCGTTGGCTCAAGGACCGCAGCCAGCTGGCGGACGCCCTCACCGGCGACGCAATTGCTGAGCACGGCGAGTGTGCCCGAACCGCTGAGTCGAACAATTCCGCGCGACGCACTGCCCGAAGTCGAGGCGATGGCGGCGATCGTGTCAGTAGCCTGATCGAGCTGATACACGGCGACCTACCTGCCGCGAGAACTACTTACGGCCCTTCTGGCGACGCTTGCGAGCCGCGGCGCCATTGCCTTCGGAGGTCGAGGTTACGGCAACCGGGGTCCCGTCGGGATCAGTTTTTTTTTGAGCCTTGGGCAGGAGCTTCCGCTCGGCAACGCCCCACAAGCTCGACGCGATGAAGTATACGCACAGACCGCTGGCGACTTTGAAGAACAGCACGCCCATGAAGATCATCATGTACTGCATCATCTTCTGCTGCATCGCGGCCTGTTCGTCGGCCGGCGGCGGCATGAACATCTTCTGCTGCCAGATGAACAGTGCGATCGTGACTAGCGGCAGCACGTTCAGGTAGGGTCCCAGCCCCAGGAAGCCGGTCCCGGCGGTGATGAAATCCGGCATGAGATGCGACCAGTTCCAGAACATGTCCGGCGCCGCCAGATTCGAGGCCCAGCGAATGGCGTCGCTGATCAGCGGAGCCTGGCGCAATTCCACGTCCACCATCAGTGAGCGATACAGGCCCACAAAGATCGGCAGTTGCGCGAACGCCAGCATGCACCCACCCACCGGGTTGTACTTATGCTGGCGAAACAGGTCCTGCATCGCCTTGGTCCGCTTCTCCGCGTCGCTCTTGTACTTCTCGTTGATCTTCTTCATCTCGGGCTGCAGCTCTTGCATCTTCTGCGCGCCGAGGGCCTGCTTGCGGCTTAACGGAAACATGCACCCGCGGACCAGAACGGTCAGCATGATGATCGCGATGCCGTAGTTGCGGACCACGGAGTAGAAAGCATGCAGGACTTCGCTGAGGAACTGTGCGACCGGCCAGAACCAGCCGAAGTAGATCAGCTCGGTGAGTTCGCCGTTCGGGCCATAGTTAGCCAAGAGTGCACGGCGTTTCGGTCCCGCGAACACCTGGTAGCTATGCTCGAGAGACTCGCCGGGTTTCAGGGCAGCCACAACGCTGTCGATGCGGAATGACACGTTCAGCAGTCGAATGTCGGCCGACTCTTCGGGTACCGCGCCCACTCGCATCGGCACGATTGCTTCGAACAGCTTCTGGTCGGGTTGCTTGCTCTGAGGAACCATCGCCACGGAGAAATACTGCGCATCCACGGCGATGAAATCGAGCTTGGAAGTTGAGCCCCACGATTTCTCAAAGTCCTCCTCAGCCAGGTCGCCCGGCGATATCTGGGCGATTGTGCCACCGTCGAATGAGGCAATTACGTCGCGCAGGCCGGCGCTGCCCCAGGTGCGGCTGACCTTACTCGCGTACCAGTCGCCTTCAGTCGGCAAGCCGGTCGGTCCATCCAGCCGATAGGCCACCTTGTGCGGCGCCTCGCTGGTGTTCTTGACGGCCACATCGAGCACCAGATGATAGGCCGGATAGGTTTCGTTTGTTTGCTCGTCCTTGGGCAATTCAGCCAGGCGATAGGTCTTGGTGAATTCGAGTCCCAAGAGTGGAATCTGCCGTCGAAATTGCACGCTCTGCGAGCTCGATTCAGCGACTTCCCACGCGCCATCGCGCAGGTTCACGCCGCCGAGTTCCTTGTTGTCGTTCGCCAGTACCCGCTCGTCGAACTGCTGGATCGTAGTCAGGAAAGACAGTGGATCGTGCTTGCCGGGCGTGACGATTTCGATTGGCTTAGACTGAAACTCGGGTCGTACCAGGTCGAGTGGCTGCTGACCAAGCGTGACAGCGACGTCTTTAGATTCCTCGCCCCGCTTGATTGTGAGCTTGACCTGCTGACGCGGCTGGGTCGCCTCGAGGGCGGTCACGAACTCCGCGGCAGTCCGCACCTTGGCGGCGCCCAGCGCTGTGATGATGTCGCCTGGCTCGATGCCGGCCGCGGCGGCCGGTGTGCCCGCTCCAACGACGCGGACCAGGGCGCCAGCCTTCGCGGGCGCGTCGACCGGCGCGAGATAGCCCAGGTATCCCCAGGGGATGTCACTTTCGAGCGCGCGTACCTGGTTGAGTTCGATCTTCTCGACGGCCGCGCCTTCGTTGCTCCAGGTGACGAGCATCCGGAACGGGCTGTCTCGATCGAGCGAGCCCAGCGTGCCTCGCTTGGATTCGATCGCTGTTTCCTGCCCGGCTTCGGCGGCAGGTTGTTCAGCCTCGGCGGGCGGCGCGGCAACGTCCGCCGCCGGCGCTTCGCCCTCGGCGGGAGGTTCCGCCGGCTGGGCGTCCGCCGGAGCAGCCACGTCCGCCTTCTGCTCCGCCTTCGCGACTTGCTTGTCGGCCGCCTTCTTCGGTGGCTCGGGCGGATTGAGGTATGAGAAGATGAGCTGGTTGACCACGAAGATCAGGGCCACCAGCACGGCAAAGATTGCGAAGCGTCGATCCACCGAAAGGGTCCGTATTCAGAGATTGGTTGGGAGCTTGGGGACGCGCAAGTGCGACCGCCGACCTCGCGTGGGAGCAATCCCTCATTGTTCCCCATCGTGGGGATTCTGCAATGGCAAGTGCGGCCGTTTGACCCGGGAAATAGCCCGGCCGAATGCCGTTTGGCCGGCGAAAAGAGGAGGTTCTGGGCGGAGTGCCCTAACGGCCTTCTCGCAATCGATCCCCCAGAAAATTATCCAGCTCGGGGGTGTCGTAGATCTTCTTGATCGTCTTTTCGAAGTCGTACGTCACCCGGCGGAAAGTAAGCTGGTTCTCCTCCAGAACGACGTAACAGCTGCGCGGATCACCGTCGCGCGGCTGACCGACCGAGCCGACGTTGACCATCGTCTTCTCATCGCCCAAACGATAGGTGTAGTTCACCTCCTCGGGGCTGAGGAAGTTCATGCTCTGAGTGAACACACCCGGGACGTGCGTGTGTCCCTGGAAGCAGTGGTGTTCGATCAGGCTGAAGATCTTTTCCATTTTCCGTTGGTTATAGATGTCTTCCGGAAAGACATACTCATTCAGCGGATTGCGGGCGGAGCCGTGCACATAGAGAAAGCCGTTCTCGCGATGGTTGCGGGGCAATTCGCCCAGAAAGTCCCAGCGCTTGGCGTTGTCGTCAGGGTTTCCGGCCGGGTTTTCCAGTTGGTCGCGAGTCCAAAAGATGGCGCGCTCCGCGCCGCTGTTGAAACCTTCGGGATCGAACAAGGCGCCTTGATCGTGATTTCCCAGCAGGCACACCGAGCATTGCATCACCAGATCGATGCACTCGCGCGGATTTGGACCATAGCCGATGATATCCCCCAGGCAATACACTTGCGTGATGCCTTGCTGACGGATGTCTGCCAGCACCGCCTCGAGAGCTTCGAGGTTGCTATGGATGTCGCTGATCAGTGCACGCTTCACAAAGCGGCTCACTTCACCCCGAGGGGCACTGGAAGCTCTGCATACGCCGGGGGAGAGGCGGCAGCAAGTTTAAAAGCTCGAACACTAGGTAACATTTGAGTTTACGGCGAGCTAGCGAGACGGTCAAGCGGCCCTGCATTCCGGGAGAAATCGTCGATCCCGGCCAGGCGCGCGCTGCCACGGGTTTTGCCTACACCGCGGGGCGAAGTCCGTTATCCGCCCGGCTTTTTCATGGCCAGGCTATGCAGGATCAGCACCGCCGCGACGGAGATGAAGGCGTATCCCAGCCAGACCGGCGGCTTGATCGTGCGCAACGGGGTTGGTCCCGCGGCCGGAAGGAAGGCACTATCGGACGACTCGCTGCTGGCCACCAGGGCCAGGCGCTGGGACACAAAGGTGCTGGTCTTCTCGTTCAGCACGTAACTCTCGACCATCCGCAATTGGATGCCGAGAAACAGAACGACCAACCCGATCAGGAAGTATTGGTTGCGGTTGATTTCCAAGGGACTGCACCCAAATGGATTGCTGCGGAGTTTAACGGGAGGCGCGGCGGATTCCTCTGAAGAACTGAACCGCCCGCCATACTGCTATCGGGACGGCCGTGCGATGTGCTTCATCCCGGGCCCGGCTTTAGCGGTTTTGTCGGCCAGCGGCGGATCGCGCGGGGCGAAAAGCCGCCGCGAGCTTCTCTTGTAGCGATTACGCGGATTCGTAGGATTGATCTGAGGCAGCCTGCGGGGCGAACTCCCGGTACCGGACGTGCACGAGGATTGGCAGCATGCGGCAACTCGCGGAGCTATGGAATAAGTTGCAGCAGTTGGCTGCTCGCACGCCACTGCTCGGCGCGCTCCTCCGGGTGCTGGGGGGAATGTGGAGCGTGATCGAAAAGACGGTCACGCGCTGGACCGCCAACGACGGCAACCTGCTCGCCGCGTCGATGGCCTACTACGCCGCATTCTCGTTCTATCCGCTGCTCTGGGTGCTGATGGCGGTGCTCGGTTACGGGCTGCGATTCTCCGACCGGGCGCAAGGTGCGCGACAAGAACTGCTGGGCTTTCTCGGCAAGAGTATGTCGCCGGCTTTGGCCGATGAAGTGGATCGACTTCTGAGTGGAGTTCAACTGCGCGCCGGCAGTGGAATTTTTGCCGGCTTGCTGCTGCTATTTGCTGCGATCGGCGTGTTTTCACAGCTCGAGGCGGCATTCGACCGCTTGTGGCACGCCGTCACTCCGCATCACCGCGGTGCCCGGGCAGCCATCAGTAATGCGCTCTGGAACCGCCTCAAGGCGTTCCTCACCTTGATCGGCTTGGGCGTCGTGGTGCTGCTCGCCTTTGTCGCGCAGATCACGCTCAGCGCCATGGAGAACTGGGCCGCGGAAGAGCATCTGGTCTGGACGTCGTTTGTCTGGCCGCGGTTGCAGATCACCCTCAGCCTGGCGTTGAATACGCTGGCCCTGGCAATGGTCTTCAAGATGGTGCCGCGCGTGTTCGTGCGCTGGCGCGAAGCGCTCGTCGGGGGGATCGTCGTGGCCGCGGCCTGGCAAATCGGGGCCCAAGTCGTCTCGCGTTACATCGTCGGTGGGCACTACACTGCCTACGGCGTCGTCGGTTCGTTTATCGCGATGATGCTCTGGGTTTACTGCGCGAGCATCATCCTGTTTCTGGGGGCCCAACTCGTACAGGTGCTTGGCCATCCCGAGGAAAGTACGGTGCTACCACCTGTTCCCCCGGCCGCTGCTACCGACGATGAGTTAACGCCCGAGGGCATCAAGATCGGGAAAAATGGCAATTCACATTCCGCCCAGGAGATTCCCCCGGCGCGCGATACATTAAAGTAATGTGGTAGTGTGCCCAAGGTTCCTCTTTCAGGCCGGCCCCGCGTTCGAGAGTCACCGCGTGTCGAGAGCAAGCATGGCGGAAGTTCAGTGGTATTACGCCCGCAATGACCAGCAGTTTGGGCCGGTCTCGGCGGCTGAGCTCAAGCAATTGGCCGAAGTCGGTCGGCTCTCGCCCGACGACTTGCTCTGGCGCGAAGGCATGGAGCAGTGGACCACTGCGGTCAACTTGCGCGGGTTGTTCGCTGCCGAAGAGGTGGCTTCCATTCCCAGCGTGACGCCGAAACCGGTGGCGGCACAAGCGCTCAGCGAAGTTCGAAGGACGCCGGCGCCTGCCAGCCCGCGTCTGCCGTCGCAAGGCATTGGGCTGCGTGGCGTGCTGCGAGCGACGCAACTCCTGCTGTGGACGACTTGCGTGCTCGTGGTGTTGGTGGGAATGGTGCTGTTCACGCGGGCATTTCTGACCGCTGAGGATGCCACCGCAGAGGCCTCGGCCGCGGCCGTGTTTGCCACCTTCTTTCTTGGCGCGTACGTCCTGGCTCGCTGCGGTGAGAAGCTGGCCCAGATTCTTTTGCGGCGCGGATCGTAATTGCGCGGTTCAAAGATCCAGTGCCTCGACCGCCGCGCCGAACGCCCCGAAGATGCCCTCGCTGAACAGCACGAAGCGCACAAGTTCGACCGTCGGGTCTTGCTCGAGAAACGCCTTGGTGGCTGACAAAGCGATTCGACTGGCCAGGTCGACCGGATAGCCATAGATTCCACAGGAGATGGCCGGCAGCGCCACGCTCCGGCAGTTATGTTGCGACGCCAGGTCCAGCGCATCGCGGTAAGCGCTTGCGAGCAGTTCCGCTTCCCCACGGCGGCCGCCATTCCAGCGCGGTCCGACAGCGTGAATCACGTGCCGCGCCGCCAGATCGCCGGCGACGCTGATCACTGCTGACCCCGTGGGACAGCCATCGGGATAGCGTCGCTTGGTGTCCGCCATGATTGCCGGACCTCCGCGGCGATGAATCGCCCCGTCCACGCCGCCCCCGCCCGCCAGGCCACTGTTGGCCGCGTTGACAATTGCATCGACCTCCTGGTGGGTAATGTCGCCGATCGTAAGTTCCAGAATTCGCCCCTGAATTTCGCGTCTCATCGATGTGGACCCGGACAAGTTGCGGACTGCTTTTCGAGGTGGAGCCAATTACACTGGAGCGTGCGATTCTGGCCGCGTCAACTCTTACCGATACCCGTGAATCTGTGTCATGCGAACATATGCGTCAGCCCTCTTGCTGCTCATGATCGGAACCGCGCTCGCCGCGAATGCCAGCGCTCGCGATATTTTCGTCAGCAATATCTCCGGCGATGATCGGCACGACGGGCGCGCGATTCAATCCGTGCTCCCTAGCGGCGGCCCCGTGCGATCAATCGCCAAGGCTCTCCGGCTGGCTGCGGCTGGCGACCGGATCGTAATCCAAAACACAGGCCAACCCTATCGCGAAGCCGTCAGTCTGATCGGCAGTCGGCACGGGGGTTCGTGGAGCGGGCCGCTGGTGATCGAAGGCAATGGCGCAACCATCGATGGATCGGTGCCCATCGCCGACGATGCCTGGTCACCGCTTTCGGACGACGTGTTTACTTGCCGACCTGCTCGCCTCGGGCAACAACAACTCTTTCTTGACGGTCGCGCAGCGCGTCAAAAGCCAGCGGTCCGCGAGTCCGCCAATCCGCCGACACTGGCCCCGCTCGAGTGGTGCTTCTGGCGCGGGCAGATTCTGTTTCGCGTCGAGCCGGGCCGCATGCCGCAGGACTATCGGCCAAGCTGCTGCGGCTTGCAGACGGGCCTCACGCTCTACTATGTCAACGACGTCTTGATTCGCGATCTGGTGGTGCGCGGTTTTGGCGTCGACGGCGTGGCGGTCCACGACGTCGTGCGCGAGACGCGACTCGAGCGTGTTTCTTGTCAGAACAACGGCCTGGCGGGCTTCAGCGCCCGAGGCGCAACCTGGGTTGAACTCGATGCTTGCTCGGCGGCGGGGAACGGGCAGGCTCAGTTGCGCGTCGAGGACTTTGCCCGCGTGTGGGCGTTCGGCTGCCGGTTCACTGCGGATACCGCGCCAGCAGTGCTGCGCGAAGGCGGCGAACTCGTGGAGCGAAACGAGCCCTACGCGAGGGCAGGGGGTTAGGATCTCGCCGGCACCGGCTTGCCTTGACAGCCCGCGCGGGGAATGATACTTTCCGGTGCTTAGGCGCTCTTGGGTGCCGTATCGACCGGGGGATTAGCTCAGTTGGGAGAGCGTCTGGCTGGCAGCCAGAAGGTCAGGGGTTCAAGTCCCCTATCCTCCACTTGACCGGAGTTTGCAGTGCGCTTCTGAAGCGGATCGCCGCAGATTCCGGTTCTTCTTGCGCGGGTTCGTCAACAGGTGTCAGTCTCCCAGCAGATGCGCTGCCGGATTCGCGAGCGCAGCGGCCACGTCCGCCAGAAATGCCGCTGCCGGCGCGCCGTCCACCGCGGCGTGATCGAACGTCAAGCTCAACACCATCCGCTCGCGGATCACGATCTGATCGTGCTGGCCGACCACCGGCTCGCGGCGCACGGCTCCCAGTCCCAGGATCGAGATCTCCGGATAGTTGATCACCGGCGTGAAGGCGTCGATGCCGTATCCGCCCAGGTTCGAAACGGTCAGCACGGCCGATTGCATCTCCGCGGCAGTCAGCCGCCCCGCACGCGCTCGTTCGGCCAGTGCGCGCGATTCCTCGGCGATCGCCACGAGTGACTTGCGCAGTACGTCGCGAACCACAGGCACTAGCAGCCCGGCGGTTGTGTCGACGGCGATGCCGATGTGAAAGTCGCAGTCAGGCACGGCGCGCAGCGCGTTGTGTCCATCGTCCCACCGAACGGCGAGTTGCGGATGCCGCCGGAGTACCCGCGCTGTGAGACTGGCCACGACGTCGGTGTAAGCCGGCACAACGCTTGTGGCGCCAGACTTGAATTGTTGCCGCAGTCCGACGAGGTTCGTGACGTCCGCGGTAGTCGTCAGCGTCACAGGCACCGTCATTTCGCGACTATGGCGCAGCCGCTGCGCGATGGCTTTGCGGCGGGGCGTGAGCAGGTTGTCACCGGAGGTGCTCGCAGCAACACGCGGCTCGGACGCCGCGGCGCGAACATCGGCTTCGCGTACTCGACCACCCGCGCCGGTGCCCGAGAGCGCTCGCCAGTTAACGCCCAGTTCGCTGGCCACGCGGCGAGCACGCGGCGAAGCGACAGTTGCTCCCGCACCACTCGTATCGCGAAGACGACTCGAGTTGCCGTTTCCGTTAGGTGCTGCACTCTCAGTTGGTGCGGTCCCTGCTGCATCCGACGCACCAGCGCGAAGCTTCCTTGCCAGCCGCCTTGCTGCGGGGCCGCTCGTGGCTAGGGGAGTCGGCTTTGGTGGATTTTCAATGGGGGCAGTCGGTTTTACGTTCTGCGCAGGACTGTCAACCCGTGTTGAACCGCGAGGTGGCGCTTCGCCCGGAGTGAGCAAATAGCCCAGCAGTGCGCCGACCAGCACGGTACTGCCCACCGCCGGGGCAGCGGGCGGCAGGTACAAGGTTCCCGCGTCGAGCGAGCCGATCTCCTGTACGGCCTTTTCGCCCTCGAGTTCAAACAAAGGTTCTCCTTCGGCCACCTCATCGCCCGGCTGTTTCAGCCAGCGCACGAGGACGCCCTCTTCCATCGACCAGCCCAGGCGGGGAACGCGAATTTCTTTAGCCATCGTTTTCGACTCTCTCGTGCGGCGAACGCACTTCTCTCAGCAATGCTATTCCTGAATCAGGGCTCGAATTGCGGCGGCGATGTCCGCGGGTTGGGGAACGACGGCTGCTTCGAGCTCGGGGCTATACGGCGTGGGACAGAACGCACCATTCACGCGGCGTATCGGCGCATCGAGATCGTTGAATCCTTCGTCGACCACGCGGGCGGCGATCTCGGCGCTGAAGCCGCAATGCGCTGGCGGTTCGTCGACGATGAGCAGGCGCCCCGTCTTCTTCACCGATCCCAGAATCGTATCGATGTCGAGCGGCGTGATCGTTCGCGGATCGATCAGTTCCACTGAAATGTCGTCGCGCGCGAGTTCGTCGCAGACGGCCAGCGTCTGGTGCACCATTCGAGCAACCGCGACGACTGTCACGCTGTCGCCTTGTCGTACGACGCGCGCCCGACCAAATTCGATCTCATAGTCTTCCGCCGGCACTGGATCCTTGACCTGCAGGATCTCGCGATGCTCGAGGAACAGCACCGGGTCATCACCCCGCAACGCGCGCAGCAAGAGCCCTTTGGCGTCGTAGGCACTCGACGGAACGACGACTTTCAGGCCCGGCGCCTGAGCGAACATGCCGTAGTAACTGCCCGAATGATGCGTGGCCGCCGAGTGGCCGATGCCGATGCAGCCGCGCAAGACGACCGGCATCTTCAGGCGGCCGCTCGACATGTACTGCATCTTGGCGATCTGATTCACAATCTCGGCGAAGCCGTCCAGCACGAAGTCCGTGAACATGAAATCGATCACCGGCCGCGCGCCCGACATCGCGGCGCCGCACGCCAGCCCGACGAATCCTCGCTCGCAGATCGGGGTATCGCAGAGCCGCTCTGGGCCATAGAGTTCGTAGAGTCCCTTGGTGGTCAGGAAGTTACCGCCGCGTTTGCCGATCCCTTCTCCCATCACGAAGATCCGCTCGTCGCGCTTCATTTCACCAGCCAGGGCTTCGAGCGTCGCCTGGCCGTAGGTAATCATGCGTTCGCCGGCGGCGGACGGCTCAGCCGGCATGGGTCTGACCTGGGCATAGACGTGGGTCGTGGCCGTGGCCGGCTCGGGAGTTGGGCTCGTCTCAGCGAATTCGCGAGCCTCCTTGACCATCTCGGCCACTTCGCCATCGATGGCGTCGAATCGCCAGGCCAGGTTCGATTCCGGCGCTGACCCTGACAAAGGTTCCAGCACCGTCTCACGCAGCCGAATGATCGGGCAGCGCTCCTTCCAGGCGGCGACGTCTTCTTTCGTGCGATAGCCAAAGTCGGGCATTCCCTCGGCATGCGCTCGGGTGCGATACGTTTTGCATTCCAGCAGTGTGGGGCCTGCGCCCGCGCGAGCCCGGGTGATCGCCTCGCCGGCGACGCGATGGATTTCGAGCACGTCGTTGCCGTCGAGTTCGTACGACGGAATCTCGAACGCCGCGCCGCGCGCTGCCACGCTCGGATTGGCGCTCGCATAGGAGAAGGGCACTTCGGTGGCGAACTGGTTGTTCTCGCAGACGAATAGCACCGGCAATGACCAGATCGCCGCCATGTTCAGACCTTCGTGAAACGCACCGTTGTTCACGGCGCCGTCGCCGAAGAACGCCACGGCCACCGCGCCAGTTCGCATGAGCTTCGCCGCGTATCCGCCGCCGCATGCCTGCAGGATGCAGGGGCCGACGATGCCGCTGGTACCCATCATGCCGATCTCGGGCGAGAACAAGTGCATGCTTCCGCCGCGGCCTTGCGAGCAGCCCGTGGCCCGGCCGAATAGTTCGGCCATCAACTCGCGCGGCGGCATCCCCTTGGCCAGCGCGTGTCCGTGGCCGCGGTGCGTGCTGAACACTCGATCGGTCGGCTGCAGGTGAGCACAGACGCCCGAGGCGATAGCCTCTTGGCCGACGTACGTGTGACATGCACCGTGAATCAGCCCGCGCTGATGGCAGCGCGCCAGCTCTTCTTCCGTCTGGCGAATGATCTGCATCGTGCGGTAAAGCTGACACAGCTTTTCGACCGATGTTTCCCCGCTCGTTCTACTCATGGCAATTTCGCTTCTTACTTTTGCTGTTCAGCTCGAAAACTCTGCACCATGCCTTGCAAGTGGCCGGGTGTGGCCCCGGCGTTCATGGCCAGATTACCTCCATCCATGGGAATGATCGCGCCCGTAATCCAACTCGAGGCGTCAGAAGCAAGCAGCACGGCCAGTCCCATAATATCCGCGGGCTTACCCAGCCGCCCAATCGCGATTCCCTTGAGAAATCGCTCTTCAAGCGTCGGGTCCTGCTGCATCCTGGCGGCGAGACTGGGGTTGAGCACCTGCGCGGGCAGCACCGCGTTCACGCGCACACCGCGGTGGCTCCACTCGGTGCTCAGCTCACGTGTCATCTGCACAACCGCGCCCATCGCCGTGCTATAGGCGATGTGCCCGCGCCCCAACGCCGTAATGCTGGCCAGCGAACCGATGTTCATGATCGAGCCGCGCCCCTGGGCGAGCATCCGCCGGCCGGCCTCCTGGCACATCGCAAACCTGCCGATCACCAGGTTCTGTAAGACCTGCTGCATTTCAGCGATCGTGATTTCTTCAGGTCGCGCGAGCAGGCCGTCGCCCGCAATGTTGCCGAGAAAGTCCACACGGCCGAATGTTTCGTCGACTTGCCGGAACAGGCCGGCGATCGCCGCGGGGTTCGAAACATCGGTCGCCGCGCAGAGTGTTTTGCGGCCCAGCGCCTCGATCTCTGCGGCAGTGCTTTGGGCTCCGGCCAGGTTGCGATCGATCAGCACGACGTCGGCGCCGGCCTGGGCGACTGCGATCGCCGTCGCTTGTCCCATGCCTTGTGCAGCGCCCGAAACGACGGCCACCCGTCCCGACAGATCAAAGAGTGTAGTGATGGCGTTCATATTTCCGTAAACCGATTGCTACTGTGTCTAGCCAACAATCATGGGCCAGATTTTGAAGGTGAACACGAGCGCCGCCAGACCAAGATAGAACACGCCGCAGCCCGCAACTCCGAGCGTGTGGTACCACCGTGGCCGCAACGGCCTGGGAAGCAGCCGGTGGTTAATCCACAGGAGCTGGAACGCGGTGATGCCGAGCGCCAGGTTATTGAAGTTTGCGATAAAGTCGGTCATGAGCTTGGGCACGCTCGAAAACAAGTACGCACACAAGAGCGACCACAGCACATAGGCGGAGAGGATTGCGTAATAAATGTACTTCACCTGGTGCGGATCCATGGTCTCTCGCACCCATCGGCTCGCGCTCCAGATAGCGTCGGTCCAGCGGCGGCTGAAGTCGTCGACGATCGACATCTGGCTCGGCATCATCACCATCAGTCCGGTGAAGACCGCCGCGATCCAGAGCACCTTGCCCATCGCCGGATGGAAACCGGCATGACGCAGGCCGTCCGCCGTGATTAGCGCTTGCGCATAGCTGGATTGTTCAAACGTGACCGTCGAATGCTGGACGAACTCCAGCGAAAGCAGCGCCGGCAGCGCCATGCCCATAAAGCAGCCCGGCCCCCACACCGCGATCTGATCCGTGAGAATGTATTTCCACCAGCCGCGCCACCGCGCGAGGTTCTCGGCCGTGAGCGGAAACACCTTGCCGACGTGGCTCAGCGTGACCTTACGGCCACCGATGGCGCTGGGAATTGCGCCCACCTGGCTCCCCATGCCCCAGCCTTTGTCGCGCACGAAGTTCGAATACGTCGAGTTTGCGAGCCCGCCACCGCCGGCGTAGCCGGCAAATGCTCCCAGTGCCACGAGGCTCGTCGTGGAGACGAGCGGCCAATCTCCGGTGTTCCAGCGTTCGGCGAATGCATTCTTGACCACCTCGCCCCCGTGGCCGTCGCTCACCGGGACATTGCCAAACATGGCAAAGCCACTGAACACTTTCCACCAGTTGGCCGGCCCGACGGTCGTCAGGCCCAGGCCCAAGCAGAATGCGAGCACGATCACGACCTTGGCCGTCATCACCGCCTGCAGCATGTTGTAAACCTTGCCGCCGAGCAGTACCGGCAGCGTCACGCCAATCAGGCAGGCATACGCCAGCGGCGTGATCAGCCAGCGATCGTCGACCGTGGGCGGTCGATCGAGAATCAGCGCGGCGATCAGCGCAGCGCCGTGCGTCGACAGGCCCGGCACGAGCGCCGCCGAGTTCAGAACCAGGACCAGCCCGACCCAGAACATCGGACCCGGCCGGCAACGCATGAAACCCGTCAGCACGGGCTCACCACAGTACAGCGCGTAGCGACCGCATTCCAAGTTGTAGAACACTTGAAACACGATGGCCAACGTCGCCAGCCACATCAGTCCGCCGCCGTACTTGGCGGTGACGGTCGGTCCGAGCAGCCACTCGCCGCCGCCGATCTGGATGCCCATCATCACGATGCCCGGCCCGAGAAAGCTGGTCCAATTTCGCCAGCGCAGGGCCTTCGGCTCCGGCAGTTCGGCGGTCGTCCAGGGAGGGATCTTGTTGTTCATCGGTGGCGGGCCTGGAGCTCGATCTCAGTACAGGACGATTGCACGGCCGGGGCCGCCGTGACAATCGCGCACACGCAGCGCGGCGAACAAGAAGTACGCATCCGCCTTGGCGGGCACGCCGCCGACGTTGCGCAGGAATTCAACGCCCACCATCTCTCGGCTGCCAAGCGCCCAATAAGTCGCCAGCGCCCGCTGGGCTTCAACGCCGCCCAGATCCGGCGCGTCGGTCGCCACGCAGCGCACACCTTTCTTCTTCAGATAATCGATCGCCGCGGGGCCGGGCGCCGGCCAACCTTCGCTTTTGCCCAGCAGCGGCTCTGCCCACACGCCGGCATCGTTCGGCGCGGGACGCAGGTGCTTGTCCAGATGTCCCGTGTGGAACACCACGACATCACCCGGCTTGATCGGTCCCTGCTCGCGCTCGGCCGTCTCCAGGTGAGCAGGTGTGATCTCCGGCGATGCGGGCCAGTTCTTCCGATCCGTGGTTCCCACCAGTGAGCGTACGTCGATCACCCGCAGCGGACCGCAGGTCCAATCGAGCGGAACTCGATCCGCAGTCATACTGCTCGTGCCGCGCTTGCCAAATTCCTGCTCATACTCCGCCAGCCAGCCTCGCTCTTCGGGCGAGTACTGCGGGTTGCTTCCTTTCGGTGGCAGGGCATATGCCGGTGGCACCAAGTGTGTGCCGCACGCCGCGTCCATCAAGTGGGCGTGATGCCACATGTCGAGGTACTCGGCGTACAGGAAGTCGATCTTCACATAAGTTTGACGATGCTGCCCGGTGCCGCTCCCCGGCGACGTAAGCGGATAGCGCGGCGACAACGTGGGCGACAGATCGACCGCCCGCTTGTGGCGGCAAGCGTCAATCAGCCGCGCGGGCAAGTCTCCACCTACAATCGAGAAAGCTCGTGCCTCGCCATAGGGACCGTTCTCGTGCTTCGGGCCAAGCATGCAGTAGAACGCGCCCGTCGAAGAGATCGCGCCCAGGTTCGTGGCAGACTCGGTCCAGATCATGCCGTGCTTGAGGCCCGCATAGTGCGTGTCCTCCGCCATGTCGGGCAGCGGGCCCATGCTCGCGCTGTCAGTCCCCGCTGTGAGCACACCGCGCGAGGAGATCAGCTCCATACAGGCCGGATCCGGGTCGGGATAGCCCGGCGCTTTGCGGTCGAGCACGTCGGCAATAAACCGATTGCCGGCGGGCAGAGGCCGGTAGTACTTGTCCGAGTAGTCGCTGCGAAAGAGCACCACATCGCCAAACTTCAGCCTGCGATGCTCGCGTTCGAACTGTTCGATGAACTTGCCGGTGACCAGCGGACTGACGCCTGGCGCAGCCGAGTCGAGCAACTCCCGCGTGTCGATTACGCAGGCTTCGCCACCAAGCTGCCAGGCTTCGATCTTATCGGTGTATGCCAGGCCAAACGGTCCCGACTTGGGCCGCTTCAGCTCCGGCCGCGCCACCGAGTGCGGCGGCACGTCCCATTGGGTACCTGTGTTGCCATCGATCAAGAGCACGTCCACGTTGTACGGCGATGTGGGGCCGATCACGCGCTGATGCGTGATCTGGAATCGCGGGAACGGATACGTCGGCCACGTGCAGGGATATTCGGTCGCCACAAGCAGGGAGTGATCGACGAATCGCTGCCCCGTCTCCGCTGCGCCTGCGACGCCTTCGAGGCAAGTGGCGCCCAACATCCAAATGATCGTGAGCAGCACGACTGGTAGCGATCTACACGGCATGATGGGGCTCCCGGGAAGAAATGTTCGATAGGGAAGCGTCTTGGGAATCCAACGAAGCCAGTTCAAGCAGTCCGAGCAGCGCTTCTTCGTCGCGCGACTCCCGCATCGGAACCGGAAATCGTTCGGCGAGATACTGTCTCAAGCGCGAGCCCTCACGAGCCAGCGTGCCGGAAAGCACGACTTTCGACCAAGTTCGCTCGGGATCCAGCCACGAAGCGCAGCGCTCGTAGTTCTCGGCCATCGCCCGAAACGCGGCATCAAACAACCGGCCGACGGAGAGATTCTCCGTCGTGATGTTGCGAATGTTGCCGGTCGAACCCAAGGGGCCGGCGAAGAACGACAGGTCCACTTGCAGATCGGAGCAATCGTTGTGCGCTGGTTCAATTTCCCGCGTTAGCTCGTTGATCACCCGCCACGGATGGGCCGTGGGCGCACCAGCCGCCGTGGAAACTTCGGTCACCAGTTCGACCAGCACGTTGAGCGATCGCCCCGCCGGCAGGTGCGTGATCGTGTGCAGTCGATCACCGAAGAAGTAGGCTCGCGACTGGAAGTTGCCGCGACTGAGCTGCTGCGTGCGCCGGCTGACTTGCGAACCGGTGGAGACATTGATGGATAGCTCGCCGAGCTGCAAACCGGCGCCGGCAAGCGCACACTGCTGATCGCCGTAGGCGCCAAAACAGTCGATGTGTCGTCCGCGATGCTCGAAGCTGCCTACGCATTCGACATCGCGCACGAGCTGCGGCAGGGCCACGTGCGCGAGTCCCAACTGCGCGAACGCTTTGTGATGCCAGTCGAGCGACTCGAGATCGAGCATCCCAATCGCATGCGTAACGTGCATTCGCGGTCGGCTGCCGCAGATCGCTCCCACCACGTAGTCGCCGATGCTGATCGGAATTGCACCGGTGGGAAGCTGACCGCGCGCGCTCAGCCAGGCGAGCAGCGTGGTCGTCGAGCCCGGCTGCAGTTCGCGCCCGATGCTTTCGAACAGCTCTTCGCCCAGTCGAGATCGCATTTGCGCGAGCAGCGATCGGCCATCAGCCTCCGGTGTGAGCGCACGCTGATCGCGCCAGGAAAGGTAATTTGAAAGTGGCCGGCCCTGTTCATCAACGAGCACCAGGCCACCCATCTGGCCCGAGCAGTACAGCCGCTCCGCGTTAGGCGCCTTGGCCAACAGCACAGTAATAAGGTCACGTGCGGCGGCCTCGACAGTCGCAGGCTCGATTTCAAACCACTGCGGAGGCAGTCCCTCGATTGCGGCAGGAAACGGCCGGCTCTCGATGTGCGAAACCTCGCGGCTGGCGACATCCAGCACCGCCCCCTTCAGCGACGAAGAGCCAATGTCGAGCGCGAGACACTTCATATATAGGAGTCCGCTGACCAATTCACTGCGAGCGTAGCCGCGCGCAATCGCGCACTTGCGCAGTTTGATGAACGAGAAGATGCCCCGGCCACGCACCGACGAATTGTTGACGCTCGTCAGATTGTCAGATAATCTATTCGCCTGGGATTGCCATTGCAAGCAGCGGCCGCGCGGGTGCCTATAAGAAAGATGTCGTCATGAAGCTTGAAACTGTTCCGCGTCGCAAGATTCGCGATGAAGTGGCGGCGCGCATCAAGGAATACATTGCCGCTGAGCGACTCGGTCTGGGCGATCGCCTGCCAACCGAGGGCGAACTCGCTGTTCGTTTTGGCGTTAGTCGACTGAGTGTGCGCGAAGCCACGAAGTCCCTCGAGTTTCTCGGCATCGTTGAAGCAAAGACCGGCGTTGGTCTGGCTGTCGGACAGCTCGACATGGCCCGCATGGCCGATCACCTGAGCTTTCTCCCCGCTTTGCAGCAGGCCGAATCGCAGCAGCTCATCGATTCGCGCGTGATCGTCGAGACGGGGGTGCTGGCCCGCGTGGCCGAGCGAATGACGCAGGACCCGTCGATTGCCGAGTCGCTGCAGGCCATCGTGGAAGAGTTTCGCACGGCTCGCACGATTCAAAACTGGATCGACTTGGATATTCGCTTTCACAGGACGCTTTTGGAATCGAGCGGCCTGGCGCCAATCGTGGCTTTCGGCGACCTGTTGCAAGTGTTCTTCCAGCGATTTCGCGATAGTGTCAAGAAGGCCGAGTGGCAGGCCGCCATCGAAAGCCACCAGATCATCATCGATCGCTTGCAGGCCGGCGACGTCAGTGCCGCCGCTTCCGAACTGCGCGAGCACATCGAGAGTCACCGGCAGAGAATCGGAGCAGGGCGATGAAGTTACCCAGGCGGATGAGCAGAGTCCTGGCGCTGAGTGCGATCGTGGTTGCGGTCGGCACTTCGTCGACGCGGCCGGCGAGTGGCGCCGAGCCCGGCGACTTTGCGCAGCTCGCCGCCCAATACGAGCCGCAGATCCTGCCGCTCGTAACGCGGTTATGCGCCGATTGCCATAATGCCGACACCGCCGAGGCCGAGATCAATCTCACGGCTTTCGTCAAGTTCAGCGACGTCCGCCAGCAGCCGCTCGTGTGGAAGAAAGTTCGCGAGATGCTTGAAAGCGAACAGATGCCGCCGATGGACTCCGAGCAACCGACCGACATCGAGCGCAAACTGCTCGATGAATGGGTTCGCAGCTACCTGGCCATCGAGGCGAAAGCCACGGCCGGCGATCCCGGCCCGGTCGTCTTGCGCCGCTTGAACAATGCCCAGTACACGAACACGATTCGCGAGCTGACCGGCGTCGACGCGCTGAACCCGGTGCGCGAATTTCCGGTCGATGGGGCTGCCGGCGAAGGTTTTACGAATACCGGCGCCGCACTCGTCATGTCGCCAGGTCTGGTGACTAAGTATCTCGATGCTGCCAAGGAAGTCGCCGCCCATGCCGTGCTGCTGCCCGATGGGCTGAAGTTTTCTCCCTCGACCAGCCGCCGCGATTGGACCAATGACACGCTCGCTCGGATTCGCGAGTTCTACGCGCGGTATACCGTCGCCACCGGCGGCGGCACGGTCGTGCAGCAGGGCATCAAGCTCGAAACGAACCAGGGCGGTCGGATTCCACTGGAGGCATACTTCAAGGCGACGCTCGAACGTCGCGACGCGCTTACAGCCGGAACGACGTCCATCGAACAGGTTGCCTCCGAGCGTTCGCTCAACCCCAAGTATCTTGCCACGCTGTGGAGCGTGCTTACGCGGCCCGATGACGCACCGCGTTCGGTGCTGGTCGACGATTTGCGCAGTCGCTGGCGCGACGCCAAGCCAGAAGTCTCGGCAGCGCTTGCCGCGCAAGTCGAGTCCTGGCAATCGTCGCTCTGGAAGTCGAACCTCATCGGCCAGCTCACCCGGCACCTCGGTGGCACGCAGGGGCCGACCGCCTGGCTCGAGCCGGTTTCGCCCGTCGCTTCGCGCAAGGATGTACGGATTAAACTCGAACCACCGGCCGACGGCGGTGACATCACGCTTTACCTCACCGCTTCGGACGCCGGTGACGGTAACGCCAGCGACTTTGTGGTCTGGGAAAACCCGCGGCTGGTTGTTGCGGGTCGCCCCGACCTGCCGCTGCGCGACGTTCGCGCGGCGACCGCGGCGCTTGCCGCGCACCAGCAGCGAATTGCCGACAGCTCGGCCAAGTGCCTGGCCGCCGCTGCTGAAGCGACAGGGCAATTGGACGAGGCGGCCATCCAGGCTCTCGCCGCGAAGCACGAAGTCGATCCCGCATTGCTCGCGGCCTGGCTGGAGACGCTGGGAATTCGCGCCGGCGAAACCCGGATCGACGGCCACCTGACCGCGAAGCTGCTCAAGGCGGGGGACTATGAGTTCGTGCAGGGCTGGAACGGTCCCGATGCGCTCGGCGTGCTGGCCAATTCGTCCGATCAGCATGTGCGAATCCCCGGCAACATGCCGCCGCACAGCGTGGCGGTGCATCCTGCTCCGACGACTCGCGTGGTCGTGGGTTGGCAGAGCCCGGTCGATGACACCCTGCAGATCGGCGGCATCGTGCAGCACGCGCATCCCGAATGTGGCAATGGCACGGCCTGGAGCGTCGAGCTGCGCCGCGGCACAACCCGCCAGCTGTTGGCCGGTGGCGCCACGTCCGGCGCCGCGCTGATCTCGATCGGACCGGTTGAGAATCTTGCCGTCCGCAAGGGAGACGTGATCGCGCTGATCATCGCCCCGCGCGAGGCGAACCACTCATGCGATCTCACGACGATCAATCTCGCACTTAAGGGGAAGACGGGCGATTGGGACCTGGCGCGCGAAGTGTCGCCGAGCATCCTGGCGGCGAATCCCGCGCCGGATGCTGCCGGCCACCCTGGAGTATGGCACTTCTACAGCGAGCCTGATGGAACAAACTCGCAGTGGGCGATTCCTGCCGGATCGCTATTGGCCCGATGGCAATCTGCTCCGAATGCCGAGGAGAGGCAACGCCTGGCCGGCGAACTGCAATCGCGCCTGCAGACGGGTGCGGCGAGTCTCGCCAAGGACTCACCCGACGCGCTACTTATTCGGCAGCTCGGCTCGCTAACCGGGCCCTTTGCTTCAGCCGCTCGAGCGGCACTCGACTCGGCCAGCGACGCAAAGCTTTCCAGTGGGTTCGGTGTGGATCCGGCGATCTTCGGCAAGCATCCCTCGGGTTCGGCCATCGATCCGGCTAGCCTTTGCGTGCAAGCTCCGGCCGTCGTCGAAGTGCGGTTGCCGGCCGAACTGGTTGAAGGTTGCGAGTTTGTCACCGCCGGCATGTTGCATCCCGAATCCAGCGACTCCGGCAGCGTGCAGCTTCAAGCGGGGCTGACCCGAGTCGAGCCAACCGGGTTGCAGCCTGGCCAGAACGTTATCGTGGGTAACAGTGGCTCCGCTCGGCAGCGCTTCGAAGCGGCCTTTGGCGAAATGCGCGAACTCTTTCCAGCCGCGTTGTGTTACACCAAGATCGTGCCGGTCGACGAAGTCGTGACGCTCAATCTCTTCTATCGCGAAGATGATCATCTGAAGCGATTGATGCTCGATGATCAGCAGGCGGCCGAGCTCGACCGTCTGTGGGACGAGCTGTTCTTCGTGGCCCAGGAGCCGCTGCAACTGGCCACGGCCTTCGAACAACTCATCCAGTTCGCCACGCAAGATCGCCCCGACAAGGTCGAGGAGTTCACGCCCATGAAGGGCGCAATCGCCGAGCGGGCCAGCAGGTTCAGCCAGCGGATGATCGAGCTCGAGCCCGTCCAGGTCGAGTCCGCCGTCGACTTTGCCCGCCGGGCGTATCGCCGCCCGCTGCGTCAGGGCGAAGCCGAGGAACTACGGGCGTTCTACACCAGCCTTCGCGATCAGGAGTTGGGGCATGAAGAGGCCGTGCGGCTGCTGCTCGCTCGCGTCCTCATTTCGCCCGAGTTCCTGTATCGCATTGAAGAGCCCGGTCCGGGCTCCAAGCCGCAACCGGTCACAGGGTATGAACTCGCCACGCGGTTAAGTTACTTCCTCTGGTCTTCACCGCCGGACGAAGGACTGCTGAAGGCCGCGGCGGGCAATCTAACCAGCGACGAAGTTCTCCGCTCTGAAACACAGCGAATGCTCCGCGACGCGAAATCGCGCCGCCTGGCCACCGAGTTCGCGGCGCAGTGGCTGCACATTTACGACTTCGATCAGCTCGACGAGAAGAGCGAACGCCACTTTCCCGAGTTTGCCGCATTGCGTGGTGCGATGTACGAGGAGTCGATCCAGTTCTTCGCCGATCTGTTTCAGCGCGATGGTTCGGTGCTAGACATCGTCGCGGCCGACTACACGTTCCTCAACGAGGACCTTGCGAAGATTTACGGTGTTCCGGATGTCACCGGACCGGAGTGGCGACGCGTGGATGGTCTGCGGAAACAACGTCGCGGCGGCATCCTCACCCAGGCTTCAATTCTGGCCAAACAGGCCGGCGCGTCACGCACCAGCGGCATCCTTCGCGGCAACTGGCTGAGCGAAGTTGTGCTCGGCGAGAAGCTGCCCAAGCCGCCGAAAGACGTGCCGCAGCTCGCCGACAATCCGCCCGAGGGACTCACCGAGCGACAGCTTATCGAAAAGCACAGCACCGACGCAGCTTGCGCCAAGTGCCATGTGCGGATTGATCCCTTCGGTTTTGCGCTTGAGAATTTCGACGCCATCGGCCGCTTTCGCGAGCAAGATACCGCGGGCCTGGCGATCGATTCGAACACGAAGCTGAAAGACGGCACGCCTATCGCAGGTTTGGAGGGGCTGCGCAGCTATCTGCTCAGTGAGCGCAAGGACGACTTCCTCCGGCAGTTCAATAAAAAGCTGCTGGGCTTCGCATTAGGCCGCGGCGTTCGGCTTTCGGATGAACCGCTGCTGGACGAGATGCATGAGGCCCTGGCCAAACATGACTATCGCGTGTCAGCGGCCGTTGAAACGATCGTCCTCAGTCCGCAGTTCCGTGAGATACGCGGTCGAGACGTCGCTTTCGAAGAGTGATTTTCTGGAATAGGGATAGCGACGGGTGATATCATGAGTGCATCCCCCCGTTCGCCACGACATTATTGCTAACCGAGGAATCCGAAGATGGACTTCAATCGCATCTCGCGGCGAACCATGTTGCGGGGCGTGGGCGTGACGATGGCGCTTCCCTGGCTCGAATCGCTGCCGGTGTTTGCCTCTGAGGCGACGGGCAACAGCACGAATGAAGCGCCCGTTCGCGTCGCGGTGCTCTTCGCCGGCAACGGTTTCCATTCCAAGGAATGGTTTGCTGAAGGCGAAGGCGCGAACATGAAGGTCGGCAAGGTGCTCGAACCGATCGCCGAGTTCCGCGAACAACTGCTCTTCATCCGCGGCCTCTACAACCAGGAGGCCATGAAGGGCAACATCCACAGCTCGCAAACTGGCAACCTCCTTTCCGGCGCGCCGCTGGCCTCGGGCGGCGACATCCGCTCCGGCACCAGCTTCGACCAGATGCTGGCCCAGACAGTCGGTCGCAACACCAAAGTGCCGAGCCTCGTCTTGGGGTGCGAGAAGTCGAATCCTTCGGTACACAAAGATTACTCGATGCTCTATAGCTCGCACATTTCGTGGAGCTCGCCGACGACGCCAACGCCTTTGGAACTCTATCCGGCTCTGGCGTTTGATCGCCTGTTCAAAGACGAAGCCCAGCGAGGCGACAAAAGCGTGCTCGACGCCGTGATCGAGGACGCCAGCGACCTGCGTCGCAAGATCAGCAGCGCCGACCAGCACAAGCTCGACGAGTATCTCGACTCGGTCCGCGATGTCGAACAGCGCATCGACTCGGCCGGCCAGCGCGGAGAGTTGCAAGGCTGGCGTCCCACGCTCGACAAACCGAACATCCCACGCCCGCCCGAGGGCATCCCCCAGGACATCGCCGAGCACATGCGCCTGATGTGCGATATTCTGGTGCTCGGCTTTCAGACCGATACGACGCGTGTCGTCACACTCAAGCTAAACAACGATCATTCGTCGCTCCGCTTCCCACATCTGGGAGTGGACTACATGATCCACCACCTGCTGTCGCACTCCGACACGGCCGACTGGCTCAAGGTGAATCAGTTCTTCATGGAGCAGATGGGTTACATCGCTCGCAAACTGAACGCGATCAGCGAAGGCGAGCGGACTACGCTCGAAAATTCCATGATCATGTTCTGCTCCAGCATGATGACGGGCAATCACAACAACGACGAACTGCCCGTCGTGATGCTGGGCCGTGGCGGTGGACGCATCGATACGGGCCGCGTGCTTAACTATCGCGACAAATCCAACCGCCAGATGTGCCGGCTGTTCCTCTCGATGATGGATAAAACCGGCGTGCGTCCCGGCACGTTCGGCGACGCGACTGAACCGCTCGACGAAGTCTGATTTTCCGCAACTTGCATCAGGGTGCATGGCATGGCGGACCGTAAGGCTCTACTGCCCCGAGGCATCGAATTCGTTTGCTGTGCGGTTGCTTGCGCGCTTGGCCTGAACACGGCAGCCGCGCTTGCCGACGAAGGACACGAGTTCTTCGAGAAGCAAGTCCGCCCGATACTCGTCGCCCGTTGTTACCAATGCCACAGCGGCGCGAAGACCAGCGGCGGGCTGTCGCTGGAGACACGTGCCGGCTGGCAGCGCGGTGGCGATAGCGGTGCTGCCGTCGTCCCAGGCAAACCTGACGAGAGCCCGCTGATCGAAGCGATCAACTACCGCTCGCTGGAGATGCCGCCCAGCGACAAGGGAGGCAAGCTCAGCGATGCTGAGATCGTGGCGCTCACGACCTGGGTCACCCGCGGGGCGCCCGACCCGCGCGAGGAGCAGCAGCGGATCGCGGGCATGAGCCTCGAGGAAGCGAAAGCCTGGTGGGCGTTCCAGCCGCTGCCGGAGTTTCACGGCCCGGCGTCCGCTTCAACCGTCGATCAGTTCATCGACGCGCAGCTCCACGACGCGGGAGTTACTGCCAATCCGGCTGCCGACCGACGCACGCTCATCCTCCGGGCGACCTACGACCTGACCGGGCTTCCGCCCACGGCCGCGGAAGTCCGCGCATTTGTCGCGGACAACTCGCCCGACGCTTACGAGCGGCTGATTGAACGATTGCTGTCATCGCCGCAGTACGGTGTCCGCTGGGGGCGGCACTGGCTCGATGTGGTCCGTTATGCCGACACCGCCGGCGAAAACACCGACCGCCCGTTGCCGCACGCTTGGCGCTATCGCAATTGGGTCTTCGATGCTTTCAATCGCGACTTGCCCTACGACGAGTTCGTCCGGATGCAACTGGCAGGCGACATCCTGCTGGCAACCGCCGACCCGCAGCAGCGTCGCGAAGGAATCATTGCCACCGGCTATCTGGCGATCGCCCGCAGGTTCGGTCACGACATCGACAAGGACATCCACCTTACGCACGAGGACGCGATCGACAACCTCAGCAAGACGTTTCTCGGTCTCACCGGCGGTTGCGCACGTTGCCACGATCATAAGTACGATCCGATCACTAGCGCCGACTATTACGCCCTCTATGGCATTCTCGACAGCACGCGACTCTCGTTTCCGGGTTGCGAGCCGAAAGGTCAGCCCCGCGATCTGGTCCCGCTACTGACGGAATCTGAGCACGCGGAACTGGCCGCGCCCTGGAAAGCCGCCGTGGCGAAGCGCGATGCGGCGCGGCAGGCACGCGCTGCGGCCGATAAGGTTCGCTTCAAGCAGGCTACTGAAGGCAGTTTGCGTGTGCTGGCGAGCAGTCTGGTTGCCGAAGGGCAGTCGGTTCTACTGACTAGTTCCGATTCGGCCAACTTGCGAGTTCAACTCCGCAAGGGCGATGTCCTGCAACTCACCGTTTCGCCAAACGCCAATCACGGAGCCGATAGTACTGTCGTTGATTGGACGATCGAGGCCGCAAACTCCACGACCGGCGGATCGGGGCATCGCTGGAGCGTCACGGAACTCGTGGGCGATCTGACACGCGCGAACCCTCTGCCCGTCGCTCACGAGGCAACGTGGTGCTTTCTTGATGTCACCGACGGCGCCGCCCTGCTCGATGAAAAGCAAGAGGTTGTCAGCGGCCACGCGGAGTTGCACGCCTGGCGCCTGGGCGAACTCCCCTCCGCGTTCGTTAACTCGGCCGCGCAGCCGGTCGATGCCTGGACCGAACTTCCGGGCCATTCGTTCTTCGTCCATCCCGGCCCGAATCGACCGGTCGCCGTTGCCTGGATTTGTCCGTACGACGGCGACTTTCGCATCTCGGGTCGAGTGGCCGATGCACATCCCTCCGGCTTGGACGGTGTCTCGTTTGAACTCGTCCACTGCGCGAATCCCGATTACAGCGCTGCGCTCCTCGAGCTTGGCCAATCGCCTGTCGAACCGATTGTCGATCCTGGTCAGGAACCCTTGATGCCGGTGGCCTTCGCCGCGGTGGATAGCCAGCCGCATGACGTGCCTATCCACGAGCGTGGTGACCCTGAGAAGCCCGGCGAACTTGTGCCTCGCCGGTTCCTCGCCGTGTTTGGCGGCCAACTGGTGAACGCAGACGGCGGTAGCGGCCGCGCTCAACTTGCAGAGTGGATCTTGGAGCAGCCGATCGCGGCGCGCGTCATGGTCAATCGCATCTGGCAAGGGCACTTCGGCCGTGGGCTGGTCCGTTCGATGAACGACTTTGGCTCTCGCGGCGAGCAGCCCACGCATCGCGAACTGCTTGACTGGTTGTCCGCGCGATTCGTCGCCAGCGACTACAGCCTCAAAGAGACGCACCGGCTTATCATGCATTCGGCCGCCTATCAACGCAGCAGTTCGCGTGACCCCGCGACGCTCACGGCCGATCCTGAGAATCGATTGCTTGCTCGCTTCGAACGTCGTCGTCTCTCGGCCGAAGAACTGCGAGACAGCTTGCTCGTTGCGTCTGGCGATCTAGACACGCAGCCGGCAGAAGCTCATCCGTTTCCGCCGGAAGCGAGCTGGAACTTCACGCAGCACACGCCGTTCAATGCCGTCTACGAAACAAACAAGCGCAGCGCGTTCCTGATGGTGCAGCGGCAGCGGCGGCACCCGTTCCTCGCCCAGTTCGACGGCGCCGATCCAAACGCCAGCACGCCCCGGCGCGAAACGACGACCGTTCCGACGCAGGCCCTGTACTTCATGAATGATCCGTTCTTCCACCAGCAGGCTGAGCGCGTGGCAGCGCGACTCGCAGACGCCTCCACGGACCGTGATCGCGTCAGCCGGCTATACGTGGAACTGTTGCAACGCGAGCCCAGCGATGCGGAACGCCAGCGGGCGATCGTGTTCCTCGAGAAGTATCCAGGCGAGCGAGCGGCAGCGTGGGCCGGTCTCGCGCGTGTCGTGCTCGCCAGCAACGAGTTCCTGCATGTCGACTGATGAGCCCCATTGAGTGATTCGGCATGAGCCAAGTTCCCAACAAGCATAAGAACTCCGCATGGCAGGCGACTGTCTGCGATTGCGGCCGGCGCGGCTTCCTCCGCTCCGCCGTGGCTGGCTCGATGCTGTTCCCGGCGCTCGTGCGGCAGCTCTTAGCCGAAGACGGACGCGACAAGCTCGGGCATGAGCCGCATTTCCCTACCCGGGCCAAGCAGGTCATCTTCCTGTTCATGACCGGCGGTGTCTCGCACGTTGACACCTTCGACCCCAAGCCGGCCTTGACGCGCGATCATGGCCGGGAGATCAAAGCCGACCATCCCGAAATCAAGGATCGGCCTGGCTACGAAAAGATCTTTCTCAAGCGTCCGCAGTGGGACTTTGCTCCGCATGGCGACTGCGGCACGCAGGTGAGCACGCTCTTTCCACATGTGGCCGACTGCGTAGACGACCTCGCGCTGATCCGCTCGATGCATACCTCGCACTCGAATCACTACAACGCCACACTGGGCATGCACACTGGTTCGTTCGCGTTCTCGCGCCCCAGCATCGGTTCGTGGCTCAGCTATGGTCTCGGCTCGCTGAATCGCAACCTGCCCGACTTCGTCGTCATCGCTCCGCATCAGACTTATGCGGGCACGCAGGTATATGCGAGCGATTTTCTGCCGGGACCACATCAAGGCACGCTGGTCGTACCCGGCGCCGAGCCGATTGCGAACGTCGCGCCGCGCGTGCCGCGCTCGCGGCAGGAGCACGAATTAGCCGCGCTTGAAGAGACGAACGAGGCACATGCCGCCCAGCACGAGTTCGATCCGCTGCTCACGGCTCGGCTCAAATCGTTCGAGACGGCGTTCGGCATGCAGATGGCCGTCCCCGACGCGTTCGACCTCTCGCGCGAAGACGACGCAACGATGAGTAGCTACGGTCTCGCGCGCGGTCAGACGACGGGCTTCGGCTGGCAATGTCTGGTGTCGCGGCGGCTGGTTGAACGCGGCGTTCGCTTCGTCGAGCTGATCGACACCGGCTCTTCGAACAACTGGGATGCGCACGGAGACATGCTGACCCACGAACCGCTGGCCAGGAACGTTGACCAGCCCATCGCAGCATTACTGAAGGATCTGAAGCAGCGCGGGATGCTGGACGAAACACTGGTCGTCTGGACGACCGAGTTCGGACGCACGCCGTTCAACAACTCGGCCGACGCCAAGGGGCGCGAGCATCACCCCTGGGCGTTCAGTTCCTGGCTGGCAGGCGCCGGGGTGAAACGCGGTATCACTTACGGTGAGACGGATGAGCACGGAATGCGGGCCGTTGTCGATCCCGTGCACGTGCACGACTTTCACGCCACGATCTTGCGACTGATGGGCTTCGACCATGAGCGGCTCACGTATCGCCACGCCGGCCGCGACTATCGGCTGACGGACGTGCACGGCCGCGTCGTGCAGGGCGTGCTCGCCTGAGGCGGCCTGAGCGGCGCTACTTGCCGGCCGCCCGATCGCGCAGCGTGATCGCGGCGGCCAGTTGCTGCCTGGCTTCGGCAAAGCTCCCTTCCACTTCGAGCGCGGCTTCGTAGGCCCGGACGGCTTCTTCGCCACGTCCCCGCCGCAAGTAGATTTCACCCAGCCGCATGTGCCCCTCCATCTGTTTAGGGGATACTTCCAGTGATCGCTGGAAGGCTGCAATCGCCGCCTCGTCGTCTCCTTGCCGCAGGTGAATCGCTCCCAGGAACAGCCACGGCTGTGGCTTGCCCGGAAACATCTCGATGGCATGCTGACATTCTTCGACGGCTTCCTGATAGCGCCCAGCCTTGCTCAACAATTCGGCCAGACAGAGCCGCGCCTGAAAGTCGGTCAGGTTGAACCTGAGCGCCGAGATCGCGTGCTCCAGGGCCGCTTCATCGTCACCCCGTTGTCTCGTCCAGTTGGCTAGCCGCAACCGCGCCAGTTCCAGTCCCGGATCAAATTGCAGGGCGCGCTCGGCCGCACCAATTGCGTCGTCAAGACGTCCCAGCTTTTCGTAGATCACGCCGGCCAGCATGTGTGCGCGGGCATGATGCGGTTCGATCTCGAGGGCGCGCTCGATAGCGGACTCGGCCTCTGCCGGTATCCCCAGGTCGAAGCGCAAGAACGCGAGCGTGATCCAGGCGTTGACGAATTGCGGGTCAAGCGTGACCGCATCTTCCAGTTCCCGAACTGCTTCGTCGCGCTGCGCGGTCTGCGCGAGCAGCATCGCTTGCAGAAAGTGCGGCATCGCCGCCATCGGAGACCGCTGAACGACTTTCTGAACTTCCGCGAGCGCATCTTCGACATGACCAGCCGCCAGCAAGTTCTTTGCCAGCAGCATGTGGGCAGCGTCGGTTGGATCGATCGGCGGATCGGCGGGCATCAAAACTGCATCAATCGAAAGACAAGCTGGCGGGGTGGAGGAACGCAAATCCTGACGGTCGCGCTCACATTCTAGCTTAGTCCGCCGCCCAACCCGTGTAACGGCATGGGCGCGGGACGTGAACATCCCCCCGCCAGGCGTTCGCCCGCATAATCCTTAACCGGCCGACTTGGCCGACCGATTCCGGTACAGGCTGGGATCCACGACCCCGCACATGGCTGCCTGATCCAGGTTTCCACCGAGAAAAGCGTCGATCTTGCGCACGATCGGGGCCGGATCCGCCAACATTTCGTGGTACGTCACGTCCAGCGACTTGAAGCACGGTTGTTTCGCCAGCCAGGCGTCGAAGCGGGAGAGCTCCGCCTGGTAGATGGCCGACATCTCCGCGTCATCAATGTTGTCCACTCGGTTGTCCTTGGCCAGCATCTTCTGCTGTGAACGCAGGACTTCGTCGAGATTGCGCCGCATGAACACGACTCGATACTCGCGATCGAGCGGCAGGTCGTACAGCAGTCGATAGACCATCTTCACGACTTTGCCTTCTGCGCTCGGCACCCACGATGCGTCGCGCTTGGTTTGCTTGACCGGTTCGAACTCATAGTAACCGCGCGGGTTGTCTTGATCGGCTACTCGGATGTTGTCGACAAGCACGGGAAGCCCACCGGCTTCGAGCATCCGCATCATCATCGAAGTGCCCGAGCGCGGGAGCCCGCTGACGATTGTGACGAATGTAGGAGTATTAGCCATTGCGATCCTAGCTCCGAGCGGTTCTGAAAGTGAGTGATCGTTTACCCCGCCCAGGTCGAGCGATTTTCTCTACGTTCACATCGAGTGTCAAGGATTCAAGGGAAACCATGTGTTTCTCGTTAGAACGAAGATGCACCGACACCGATCGCGAACGTGCTTTGTGTACTCTATAACACACCCATCATTGACATCCTCTCTCGCCGCGACTATACCAGAACTCGATGCGAGGACCGCATCTCCTCTCAAAACGTCTGCACCGCGCAGGGATGCAGCGGAGGGAATCGCCTAGGCGGGCGCCGATCACTAACGGAGCGCCATATGCCGTCTGCGCATTCCATTCATCAATCCAACCATATGCCAAACGCACTTGAGGTTCTTGGAGCCTCACTTCCCGGCGTTTGTGACCCTTCGCTCCCCTTGGCCGTCGCTCGGTCCGGCGGCGTCGGTATCCTGAACCTTGTACACCATACCGGCGACGCGACTGCCACGGCGGCCGCCACCGAATTAGGGCGACTGGCCGGCGGTCGCAATGGTCTCATGCTCTCCGCGCGCCTTGCCGCGGTCGAACGTGCGGCTCTCGATGCCATCGGCCAGGCCGACCTGATCCTGCTGCGAAATTACGACGGAGCCGACTGGTGCGATGCCGTCGCCGCGGTTCGCCTCCATGCTCAGCGAGTGGGCGCCGTGGTCACTTCGCTCGATGAAGCCCGAGCCGCGATTGCCGCTGGTTGCGAACTCGTCGTCGCCAAAGGTCACGAAGCGGGCGGACTCGTCGGTGAAGAGACGAGCTTCGTGCTTGTGCAGGCCTTGCTCACGAATGTCGACGTGCCCGTCTACGTCTGGGGCGGCATCAGTTGGAACACGGCCGCTGCCTGCGCTGCTGCCGGCTGTGCGGGCGTGCTGCTCGATTGGCAACTCGCCCTCTTGCGTGAGTCGCCGCTCGGCGCGAGCTTCCGCCGCCGCTTGTCGCTGATGGACGGCAGCGAAGTCGCCACGGTCGCGCTCCCCAATCGTCAATATCTCCGCTTCTATCATCAGCCCGGCATGACCGCCCGGGCATCGATCGACGCACTTATGGTTCGCGCCGCTTCGATGCGGCCGGAAGAGGTCGAGGACTTCACATCTTCCCTACTCGCGCAGATCGAATCGCTCGCTGCCGAATCGCGCGATCGCGACCGGCTGTGGCTGACCGGTCAGGACGCTTCGCTGGCGGGCGATTGGGCCCGTCAGGCGCCAAGTGTGGGGCGCGCGCTGCAGTTACTTGCCCAACGTGTCGATTCGCAAGTCCGCGCCGCGGCCGAAGCACGCATTCTCGATGCCGGCAGTCCGCTCGCTAATTCGCATGGCACTCGCTTTCCGGTCGTGCAAGGTCCGATGACGCGCGTCAGCGACGTGCCCGAGTTTTGCCACGCCGTGGCGGTCGAAGGCGGCTTGCCGTTCCTGGCCTTGGCGCTGATGGGAGAAGCCCAGGTCCGCTCGCTGCTGGAGCGCACGAAGGAGCAACTCGGCGACCTTTCCTGGGGTGTCGGCATGCTCGGCTTCGTTCCGCAGGAGATCCGCGCCCAGCAGTGGCCCGTCATTCAGGAGATTCGTCCCCCATACGCAATCATTGCCGGCGGCCGGCCCGATCAGGCGGCCTCGCTCGAAGCCAACGGCATCGCCACCTACCTGCACGTTCCCTCGCCGGGCATGCTGGACATGTTTCTCCGGGAAGGCGCACGCCGCTTCGTTTTTGAAGGCCGCGAGTGCGGGGGGCACGTCGGTCCGCGCACCAGCTTTGTGCTTTGGGAACTGATGGTCCGCGTTCTGTGCGAAGCCAACCTCACGGCCGAAGAGGTCGCCAAGGTCCACGTGCTCTTCGCCGGCGGCATTCACGACCGCCTCGGCGCGGCAATGGTCTCGGTCCTTGCGCAGCCGTTGGTCGAGCGTGGCATGAAGGTCGGCGTGCTGCTGGGCACGGCCTACCTGTTCACGCACGAGATCGTGTCCACCGGCGCAATCGTCGAAGGCTTCCAGTCCGTGGCCATCGATATGCAGCATACGATGGTCGTCGAATCCGGGCCCGGTCACGCGGTGCGCTGCGCCCCGAACGACTTCGTGCATCTCTTCGAGCGCGAGAAGCGGCGGATGATTGCCGATCAGTGTCCGCATGAGGAGATGCGCGCCGAACTCGAGCACTTGAACCTGGGCCGGCTGCGCGTCGCAGCCAAGGGCATCCAGCGCGGAGAGCAGGGGGGCGGACTCGTCCAGGTTGACGCCACCGGCCAGCTTCGCGACGGCATGTACATGATCGGTCAGGTCGCCGCGCTGCGGCAGGGCGCCTGCTCGCTCCGCGAGTTGCATGAGGAAGTCTGCCTGGGCGCCGTCGAAACGCTCGCGGCACATAAGCACCTCGATCTGTTGCCGGCGACGGTCTCTGTTCGGCCCAAGCCGCTGGACATCGCCATCGTCGGCATGTCGTGCCTCGTTCCTGGTGCGACCGATCCCTCGCGGCTCTGGCACAACGTGCTGGCCAAGTTCGATCCGATCACCGAGATTCCGGCCGACCGCTTCGAAGTCGATCGCTGGTTCAATGGTGATCGTAAGGCCCGCGACAAAATCTACGGCCGGTGGGGCGGCTTCGTCGACGATCTGCCGTTCGATCCGCTCAAGTACGGCATTCCGCCCGCGTCGATCCCCAGCATCGAGCCGATGCAACTGCTGGCGATGGAACTCGTCGACCGCGCGCTCACCGACGCCGGGTACGCCCCGCACAATCCGTTGCGCGAACGCACCAGCATTATCCTGGGCGTCGGCGGCGGCGCGGGCGAGCTTGGTTCGACCTACGCCTTCCGCGCGATGCTGCCGCGGTTCCTCGAGAACCCCGACGAGTCGCTGTGGAAACAGTTGCCGGAATGGACCGAAGACAGCTTTGCCGGGATCCTGTTCAACGTGGTCGCCGGACGCGTCAGCAATCGCTTTGACCTTGGCGGCGCCAACTGCACGGTCGACGCCGCCTGCGCCTCGTCGCTCTCGGCCTTGTACTGGGCCTGCCATGACCTGGCCAGCGGTAATTGCGACATGGTCATCACCGGCGGCTGCGACACGATGCAGAATCCGTTCGGCTATCTGTGCTTTGCCAAGGCGGGGGCCCTTTCGGCATCCGGCCGCGCTCGTGTGTTCGATACCAAGGCCGATGGCATCGTGATCAGCGAAGGACACGCCGCTGTCGTGCTCAAACGCCGCGAGGACGCCGAGCGCGATGGCGACAAGATCTACGCCGTGATCCGCGCCGTGTCTGGCGGCTCCGACGGGCGCAGCATGGGGCTCACCGCGCCGCGCGTGGAAGGCCAGTTGCGCACGCTACGCCGCGCATACGAACAGGCGGGCGTCGATCCGGCCAGCGTCGCATTGTTTGAAGCCCACGGCACCGGCACTGCCGTTGGCGATCAGACCGAATCACTCTCGCTGACGACGCTGCTCAAGGAAGCCGGCGCACCGCAAGGCAGTATCGCGGTCGGCAGCATCAAGTCGATGATCGGCCACACCAAGTGTGCGGCCGGCGCCGTGGGGCTGGTCAAAACGATCATGGCGATGCAGCATCGCGTTCTGCCCCCGACCATGCACGTCGATAGCCCGAACCCCAAGGGCGGCCTCGTCGATGGCCCGCTGTTCGTCAATACCGAGGCGCGCCCCTGGCTCTCCGCCGACGGTCCACGCCGAGCGGGCGTCTCGTCGTTCGGCTTTGGCGGCACCAACTTTCACGTCCTGCTCGAAGAGTACGATTCGTCCCCGCTCGCCCGACCTCTGGTTGCCCGCCATGACAGTGCCTGCGAACTGTTCGTGCTGAGGGCCGACACGTTCGCCGCACTCCGGACCGCCGCCAGGTCTCTCGCCACGGAAGCCGAAGCTGTGTTGGCGAACAAAATTCCCTCGGGGCTCGCGCGGCTCGCTTACACGCATCATCTCCGCTCGCAGATCGACAAGCCGTGTCAGATGGCGGTTGTGGCGGGCGAGCTAAACGAACTTGTCGAAGCGCTCCGCGGTTTCGACGGGGCAGTCGACGATCAAGGAAAGGTTAGCGGCCGGCCGCCTGCAACCGTATGCTTCACGGCCAAGCCGCTCACCGGCGGCCCAGTTGCAAATGGCAAAGTCGCGTTCCTGTTTCCCGGTCAGGGCTCACAGTTTCCTGGAATGCTCCAGGAACTCGCCGTCGAGTATTCCGAAGTCGCCGCGTGTTTCCAGCGTGCGGACGACGTGCTGCGGCCCGAGCTGGGACAGGCTCTCAGCCAGGCGATCTTCCCGCCGAGCGCCTTTACCGACGCAGACCGAACGGCTCAAGTCGAGCGGCTCAAAGACACCCGCCTCGCACAACCGGCACTCGGCGTGAGCGGTCGTGCGATCGAACAGTTGCTTGCCAGCTTCGGCATACGCCCGCAAATGACCGCCGGACACAGCTTCGGAGAACTCGTGGCCCTGTGCTCGGCCGGGGCGATGAGCGAAACCGAGTTGTTCCATCTGGCCGCCGCTCGGGGGCAAGCAATGGCTGCCGGTAGTGCGTCGGGCGGAACGATGCTCGCCGCGGGTGCCGACCAGGCTGCGGTTGAAAAGCACATCGCTGATCGCACGGATGTCTGGCTGGCGAACTTGAACTCCCCGCGCCAAACCGTCCTGAGCGGAACCGAAGAGGGCATCGCGCACATTCAGCCGCTGCTCGAAGCTGCAGGGATTACGGCCCGGCGAATCCCCGTCTCGGCGGCATTCCACAGCCCCTTCATGCAGCAGCCGCGAGCCGCGTTCTCCGAGACGCTGGCTGCCGCGACTTTCACAGCTTCCGAGACACCCGTCTATGCGAACGTGACGGCCGAGCCGTACAGCGGCGAGCCGAGCGACGTACGCGAGCGGCTGGCTGAGCAGCTAACCGACAAGGTCCGCTGGGTCGAACTGATCGAGAACATGTATCGCGACGGCGCTCGCGTGTTTGTCGAAGTCGGCGCCAAGGGCGTGTTGACCAGCCTGGTACGCGACATTTTGAAAGATCGCGAGCACGTGGCAGTGGCCACGCAGCCGAATGGCGGCTCCCAAGTCCGGCAGTTCCTGCACGCTCTTGGGCAGCTCGTCTCTCAAGGCGTGGACATGTCGCTCGATCGGCTCTACGACCGCCGCACGCTCGAACCGCTCACGCGCAAGGAGTTGATCCCCGGTTCAGGCGACACCTATCCCGCGCACGTGTGGCTCGTCAACGGCGCCTACTCGCGCAAGCTGGGCGCTCCGCTGCGCTCGACCGCGCCTTTGGCGCGGCTCGGCGCACCCCAGGCCGAGATCACCCAGTCCAATGGCCGTTCGTCAGACGCCACGGACATGCCTCTCCACCGAGTCGCCACTCCGAAACTTTCGCAGATGACAAGCGGAATTATGGGTAACGGACACGCAACCAGCGAATACTCAGACGGCAACGGCACCGCCCCTCACACGCATCCCGAGTTGCGCTACGACTCGGCTCATGCCGAAGCCCGGCTGGCCGTGAGCGCAACGGCGCCGGCAACTCCTGCTGCCGGTTCGATGGATGGCCATTCGTACGCGCTGTTTCAGGAGACGATGCGCCAGTTCCTCTCGACACAGCAAACTGTGCTCGCACAATTGTTCGGCGGCGGTCAGCCGCTCTCACACGTCGCCAGTGCCATAGGGAATGCCCAGCCGCATTACTCCGAGCCGCAAGACGTTGAACCGGCCGCATCGCGGATCGTCCTAGCGGCGCCGTATGAGCCATCTCCCGTTGGGCCCGCCGCCCCTTCGATGGCACCGGAGGCCATTGCTTCGAGTCCTGCCGCGGCACCCGCCGTGCCGGCCCAAGCGACTGCGGCGTCCTCCGCTCTGGCCAAACGTGCGACTCGACTTGCAGCCGATGAGTTGCAGTCGCGCCTGGCGGCCACCGTTGCCGACCGAACCGGCTATCCGGCCGAGATGCTTTCGCTTGATATCAATCTCGAAGGCGAACTCGGCATTGATTCGATCAAGCGTGTCGAGATCATCGCCGCCTTCCGCCGCGAAGTGTTGCCCCAGATGCTCGAGCCGCCGGCCGAGTTCATGGAACGCCTGGCCAGTGCCAAGACGATGCGGCAAATTGTCGATGTCGTGGCCGAGATGGGCGGCGCAAATGATGCAAAAACTCAACCTTCCGTGATGGATTCCCCGGCTATTTCCGCCGCCGTCGCGATCGATCCCGACGACCTCCTGACCACGCTGCTCCGCATCGTGGCCGACCGCACGGGCTATCCGGCTGAGATGCTAGATTTGGACATCAACCTTGAGGGCGAGCTGGGTATCGACTCGATCAAACGGGTTGAGATCATCGCCGCATTCCGCCGTGAAGTTTTACCCGAGATGCTTGAACCGCCGGCCCAATTCATGGAACACCTGGCTGGCGCCAAGACAATGCGCTCGATCATCGATGTGATCGTCGCGATGTCGGACGCGCCCGCCGCCGCGGAGAGTGCGCCTGTCCAACCGGCGCTCTCGGCGGGCCACGGGGAAAGCGGCTCGTCCCTGGCGGTTGATCCGGCACAACTCCAACCGACGCTCGTACGCATCGTTGCCGACCGCACGGGCTATCCGGCCGAGATGCTCACGGGCGACGTCAATCTGGAAAGCGAGTTGGGAATCGACTCAATCAAGCGTGTCGAGATCATCGCCGCCTTCCGCCGCGAAGTGCGCCCCGACCTGGTCGAAGCGCCCCCCGAACTGATGGAGCGACTGGCTGGCGCTAAGACGGTGCACGCGATCCTGGCGTGCTTCACTGAACCGGCCACGGCGAAGCCCGCAGCGATCAAGCAGCCAGCCGCCTCCAACGGCAAGCTGGCTTCAGCTCCGGGGGCAGCCGTCGTCGACGTCCATGCCGCCGAAATGAGTGACGCTGACGCTTGTCCGCGCTGTGTGGCCGAGATCGTCGATGTTCCGATAGCTCACACTAGCGAGCTTCGCCCCGGCGCCGTGATCGTTGTGGCCAGTCAGAACGCCGCAGCGAACTCACTAATCAGCGAACTCAAGAGGAAGAACGTGCGCGTCGAGCGCCTGTCCGCGACTGATCTGGTCGACGCCGTCACCGCCCGAGCAGCCGTTGAGCGGATTCGTCTCGCTGCCGGAAGCATCTCCGCTGCAGCCCACATGTTGGCGCTCGATGAGTGCTCCCCGTGGCCCGAGTGCCACAGCTCACTTTGGAACGAGCGATTCAACTGCGAAGTCCGCGGTCTGCTCTTCCTGCTGCAAGCCCTTGAACCGGAAATGGCCGCAACGGGTGACGGTAAACTGCGCGTACTCTGTGGCTCGTTTGGCGGCAGCGATTTCGCCACCGATGATTCGGCCTCGCCTGACGCCACGCATCCCTGGCGCGGAGGACTTGCCGGCCTGCTGAAGGTTGCTGCCTGCGAATGGCCGCAGCATGCGTTCCGAGCGGTCGACTTCACCGAGCAGCCCGATGCAGACGTGCTAGTCCAGGAACTCACCGCCTCGGGCCCCGTTGAAATCGCCTATCGCGCCGGCCGCCGCTTGCAGATCCAGACTCGCCGGATCGAACTCGCTGAGCCGGCGATCGAAGGTTCGCCCATCACGGCCGACAGCACCGTCGTCGTCACGGGCGGCGCCAAGGGAATCACCGCGGCGATTGTCACCGAGCTTGCCAAACGCGTTCCCGGCCGATTCATCCTGCTGGGCCGCTCGGCGCTGTCCACCGAGGAAGAGTCGCCCGCAACGTCAGCGTTCACTACCGACACCGACCTGCGGAAGGCGATCATCGGCCAGCTGCGCACCAGCGGCGAGGCTTGTACGCCCGCGATCGTTGAAGCTCGGCTGTCGGAGATCAAGAGCAACCGGGAAGTGCGCCGCAATCTGGCCGCCATCGCCGAGGCTGGTGGAGCTGTCGAGTACATCCCGTGCGACATCCGTAATGCCGGCAGCTTGAAGCAGATGCTCGCCGACGTGCAATCTCGCCACGGCGCTGTCCATGGCATCATCCACGGCGCGGGCGTCATCGACGATCGAGCGATCAAAGACAAAACCGCCGAGTCGTTCGATCGCGTTGTCCAGACAAAGATCGATCCACTCTTGGCCCTGCTGGAGAACGTTGATCGCGACGCCCTCAAGCTTGTGGCCCTGTTCTCATCGACTTCCGGCTTTTTCGGCAACTCAGGGCAATGCGATTACGCCGCGGCCAACGAGGTGCTCAACCGTGTTGCCCGACGGCTTCGCTCCACATGGAACGGCAAGGTCGTATCGTTCAACTGGGGACCGTGGGCCGGCGCGGGCATGGTCACCGCTGAAGTCGCCACCAAGATGCGTGCCGGGGGCGTGGAGCTGATTCCGCTCTCGGCTGGATGTGCCGCCGCTTGCCGCGAGATGCTCTGTTCCGATTCCACTCCGCCGCGGGTCATCATGGGGCGCGGGCCTTGGCTGCAAGACGAACAGCTTCGCGCCGGCTTGGATTTCTCGGCCTACGGCACGCTGTTGGGTGGACCGCTGGAAAAGTTATCGAATGGCGGGTTCGATGCCCGCGTCGTGCTAGACCGCAATAGCCGCTACCTGCAAGACCATCGCATCGAAGGCAAAGCCGTCCTGCCGGTTGCCATGGCCGTGGGGCTGATGGCCGAGGCCGCGCACCTCAGTCGTCCCGATTGGCACGTGGCCGCCGTCGAGAACGTGCGGATGCTCAGCGGAATCACGATTGAGCATGAAACGAGGGAGATCCTGGTCCGCGTTGAGCCGCTCGCGGGCGACGGTCAAACCTGTCGTTGGCAGGTCAGCATTCGGCCGGTCGAAATGCCACAGCGTATTCTCTACGACGCGCACGTCGAACTGTCCTGCCGGCAACCGGTGGCCCCGGAGGCCAGCTTTCCCGACCCAATAGAAACCGGCCTCGAGGCCACGGCTAGCGAAGCCTACGACCGCTGGCTGTTCCACGGCCCCAGCTACAAAGTGATTCAGGAATTCGCCGGCGCCGACGAGCGTGGGATCGACGCCATCGTTCGTCCCGGTGACGACGGAGCCTCGATGGACGGCGTGCTCGACCACGTCGTGATCGACGCGGCCCCGCAACTGGCCATGATCTGGTCACGGGCCCTGTTCGACGTCGCCGTGCTTCCGAACCGAATTTCGAGTTATCGAGTGTATGGGCCGATGGGCGCCGGCGAAGTCGAAATGAAGCTTCGCATTCGTCCCGGCAACGATCGCCAGGTTTACAACGCGGATGTTTGGATCGTTCGTGACGGGCGCCTCATCGCGCACATGGAAGGCCTGGAAGGCGCAGGTAGTCCACAATTGAATCGTATCGCCGTCCAGCTTTAACCGAGTCATTATGAAATTTAGCCCGCGACCTGAACATCAGGAGCGCGCCGAAGACATCGCGATCGTCGGAATGTCGTGCCTGGTTCCCGGCGCTGCGGGGCCTGCGCGCTTCTGGCAGAACGTGATCGGCAAGGTCGACGCCATCACCGACGCGCCGCCAGACTGGCAGCCGGAGTGGTTCTACGACCCAGCGGGCCCCGCGGTCGATCGCAGTTATACGCGCCGTGGCGGGTTTCTGGGCGACTTGTGCCGTTTCCATCCGCCCAAGTACGGGGTGCCTCCCACCGCGGTCGAAGGCGCCGAGCCGGATCACTTCATCGCGCTCAAGTGCGCTTTCGAAGCAATGGCCGACGCCGGCGCGCCGGAGATCCCGATTAACCGCGCGAAGACGGGCGTCATCCTCGGCCGTGGCCTGTTCGTCAACCGCGGCTGGGTCGCGGTTTTCCAACGCACGGTGGCCGTCGATCAACTCGTCCACGTGCTCGGTCAGCTTGAGCCGGACCGCTCGCCGGAGGATCTCGACACGATCCGCCGAGAACTCAAGAAACGCCTCCCGCCGGCGAATGCCGATACCTTCCCGGGCCTGGTTCACAGCGCGCTCGTCGGGCGGATCGCCAATCGGCTGGATCTGCATGGGCCAGCCTACACGGTCGACGCTGCCTGTTCGTCCACGCTGCTCGCCGTCGAGCACGGCATCCGCGAGCTGCAGGGCGGCAGTTGTGATGCGGTCCTCGTGGGCGGTTCGCAGGTGTCGACGCCCGCGCCGATCCACATCATGTTCTGCCATTTGAATGCGCTCAGTCGCGAAGGAAAGATCGCCCCCTTCTCGCCCGAGGCCGAAGGCACCGTGCTCGGCCAGGGCTGCGGCATCCTCCTGCTCAAGCGCAAGAGCGACGCGGTGCGTGATGGCAATCGGATCTATGCCCTGATCAAAGGCGCTGGCACATCGTCCGACGGCAAGGGCGCGGGCCTGCTGGCTCCGCGAACCGAAGGCCAGCAGCTTTCGATCGAACGTGCCTACGAGATGGCCGGCGTGTCGCCTGACACCGTGGGCCTGGTCGAAGCTCATGGCACCGGCATTCCGCTGGGTGACGCCGTCGAAATCAATTCCCTCAAAACCTGCTTCGGTCCGCGCCGCGGCGAACATCCGCACGTGGCCATCGGCAGCGTGAAGTCGATGGTCGGCCACCTGGTACCGGCCTCGGGCGCCGTCTCGCTCATCAAGACTGCGCTGGCGCTGCACCATCGCGTGCTGCCGCCGATGCTGCACGCCGAGACGGCAAATCCGGCCCTAAAGCTCGACGAATCGCGTTTCTTCCTGTGCACGGAGCCGCGCCCCTGGATTCACGGCGGCAGCGAATCGCCGCGCCGCGCCGGCGTCAACGCCTTCGGTTTTGGCGGCATCAATGCTCACGTGCTTCTGGAAGAGTATCAGGGCGAAGCGACCGACGACGCGGACTTCGAACGCGAGTGGTCCCACGAACTGGTGGTCATCTCGGCCGACTCCCGCGAAGCACTTTCTCAGCGTGTATCCAAGCTCGCCGAGTGGGTCGAGCGCAGCACTGGCATGACGTTGCTCGACGTGGCTGCCAGCGCCAGTCGCTGGAGCGGCAAGCATCGCCTGGCAGTCGTCGCAGGCAGCCTTGAAGAACTGACCAGGAAACTCACCCGCGTCGCGCCGCTACTGGTCGATCCCAAACGCGAGAAGATCCAGGATCGCGGCGGCGTGTTCTGGTACGACCAGCCGCTCGCCCGCGATGGCCGCGTGGCGCTCGTCTTCCCGGGCGAAGGTTCGCAATACGTCAACATGCTCGGTGATCTTTGCCGGCACTTCCCGATCGTCCGTCGCGAGTTCGATCTGACCAGCCGAGCGTTCGAATCCAAAGGCACTTCGCTCGCCCGGGTGCTGTTCCCGCAGCCGGCGACTGCCGCGGCCGCGGAAACCGAACTCTTCGAGATGGACACGGCCGTGGCCTCGGTCACGGCCGCCGCGCGGGGACTGTGGCGGTTGCTGGGATCTCTTGGCGTACAGGCCGACGCCGTCGTCGGACATAGCAGCGGTGAGTACGCGGCGCTGTTGGCGGCCGGCGCTTACGAGCACGACGACGACAGCGCGATGCAGCACGCCATCGAAGCGGGCATCGACTCGGCCGTCGAGCTTAAATCGTCCGGTCTGCTACCCCAGAGCGTTTTGGTCTCCGTCGGCGGCGTGCCGGAAGCCACGCTCGACGCGGTCCTGGCCGAAGAGTCGGCCGAAGTCACGGTGGCGATCGACAACTGCCCACACCAGAAGATTCTCGTCGGCAGCGAAGCGGCCATGTCGCGACTGCTGCTCAAGCTGCAAGGCAAGGGCGGCCTCTGCCAGCGCCTGGCGTGGGATCGTCCTTATCACACTGATGCGTTCGCGCCGGCGTGCGAGATCGTTAAACGCTATTTCGATTCGCTCAAGCTGCGTGCCCCGCAGGTTGAACTTTGGTCGTGTGCTACGGCAGCCCAGATGCCGGCCGACGCCGAGGCGGTTCGCGAGTTGGCCGTACGCCAATGGCGGAGCAAGGTCTGCTTCCGCGAGACAGTGCTGGCCATGCACGAAGCTGGTGTCCGTGTGTTCATCGAGTGTGGCCCACGCGGCAACCTTTCGACTTTCGTGGCCGACAGCTTGGGCGATAAGCCGCATGCCGCGGTGCCGCTCGATGTGCCGAATCGCGGCGGCCTGGAACAACTCTGCCGCTCCTTGGGAACGCTGGTCGCGCACGGCGTCGATGTCGATCTCGCGCCGTTGTTCGTCCGTCGCAGTCCGCTGACTCTCGATCTGGAAGGCCCCCCGCACGTCGCTCCGCCGGAAGAGCCTATTCTGCGGCTCGACCTGCCGATGCTCGAACTCGATGCCGAGGCGGTTGCCAAGTGGCAAGCCGACGCTCCGCGCCTGGCAGTCTCACCGGCGCCGGCTCAGAACGGAACGTACAACGGTCACGCCGCGGAAGTTCTTCCTGCACATGGTCCCGTGCAACAACCCGTGAGCCCTGGCATCCAGCCGACACCGCGCGCGACGGTCAGTTCGGGGACAAATGGTCACCACGCACCCGCGGTGCAGCCGATGCCGGCGCGTTCGCAGTCGATCGCCCAGGCGGCCCATGCTGATTTCCAGCGCACGATGCAGCAGTTCCTCGACCTGCAAGTCACGGTCGGGGCATTTCGCGGAGGTCAGCAGGCAATTGCCGAGCCGCCGCGTCGTATCGAAGTCGCGCCTGCGGCCACGCACGCTCGCTTGCAGCCAGTCTTCGCTCCGCGTTCCAACGGCTCGGCCCCGGCCATTCCGGACAGGATGTCGGCTGTAGCTCATCAGGTCGTTCCGGCCGTCTCGCCGCCGCCGAGCAACACTTCGGCCGCGCCACCGAGAAACACGTCCCCCGCGTCCCCGCGGCAGTATCCTTTCCCCTTCGTCGAGTCGATCCTCGAGCACACCGCCGAACGCGTCGTGTTCGAGTGCGAGTTGACTCCCGAAAAGCATCCGTTCCTGAAGCATCACACCTTCTTTGGCAGCCGCGTGTCGGACCGCCACCCGGAGCTCACGCCGCTACCGATCATGCCGCTGGCGATGAGCATGGAGCTGTTGGCCGAAGCAGCCGCGATGCTGGCTCCTCAATTGTCCGTCGTAGCGCTCAGTGACATCAGCGTCTCGCGCTGGCTGGCGTTCCCTGGTCAGTCGCGCCGCGTGCGAGCCGTCGCTCGGTTGGTGAATGATCAAACCGTCGATGCCCGGCTGCTCGAGGCCGATGGTGACGCGGAGCACGAGATTGCCGCGGCCACGGTTGAACTCGGCGAACTTCCCGAGACGCTCGGCGCCCCGCGACTTTCGCGGCCCTCCGCCGGTCCGCCCCCTTGGAAGCCCGAGGCGGTCTACCAGCAAATTCTTTATCACGGTCCGGCGTTTCGCGGCATCGACGAGATCGAGTCGTGGGGCGAACGTGCCATCGCTGCCCGCGTTCAAGAGCCCAAGACGCCGCTGCTTGCTTCCGTGGCCCGCGGCTCGTTGATCCTGCCGGTGGCTCTGGTAGACACCGCCTCGCAGATTCCCGGTCTCACGAACGGCGATCTCGAATCGGCCGGCGCAACCTGCATCATGGCCTTCCCGAACACGATCGGCCGGCTTGAGTTCGCCCGCGGCGTGTTTTCAGGCGAACCGCTGGCGGCCGTTTCGCAATTCGAGATGGTTCCCGGCAAGCTCAACTCCGACACCGAGTTCGTCGACGGTCGCGGCCAGGCCGTGCTGCGCTATCTGAAGCGAGTTGAAGAGACGGTTCCGTTTCCGCTGCCGCTTTATCGCTACGCGTTGAACCCGCACACGGCTTTCAAGGAACGTTCGCTCAACGACCTGTTTAGGGATGTGCCCGGAGCGGATCGGGTCTCCATTTGCGAAGCCACGGCCGGCGGCGAGCGCCTGTGGATTAAGGGCATCTGGGCTCGCATGCTCGCCTATCAGATTCTCAGCCCCGACGAGCGGGCGGCGTTCAATCGCCAGAAGTTGCCGCCGGTGGCCCTGGCCGACTGGCTGCTGGGCCGTCTCGCCGCCAAAGAAGCCGTGCGTGCGAGACTCCAGCACGGCGGCTGCCACGCAGACACCGAGATTCGCAATGACGTCGAGGGACGCCCCGAGGCTTGGATCGACGGAGAGCGCGCCGCGGACATCAGCCTGGCACACAAGACCTTCGAGGCCGTGGCTGTCGCGGCAATGCCCGGCGAGTTTCGCGGCCTGGGCATCGACTGCGAACCGCTGGACCCCCTTCCCGCGGAAGTCCTGGCCGACGCCTTCACCGACGCAGAACGCCAACTCATCGCCTCCGCCGGCGATGCCACCGCTTGGGCTCGCGCCGGCTGGGGAGCAAAAGAGGCCGCAGGCAAGGCGCTCGGGCGCGGTGTGCTCGGCGGGCCGCGGAATGTCGTCATCAAATCCGTCGACCAGAAGACTCGCAGCCTGACACTGTCCCTGCGTGGTCAAATGGCCGAGGCCTTCCCCGAATTCAGTGAGGGGCGCACTCCAATCACCGCGCATTGGCGGCAGCTCCGCAATCAAATCATCGTTTTGTGCATCTTGCCGATGGAGAAACTCACATGAGTGATGTCAGCGTTGAACAGCGCTACGAGAAAGACGTGATCGAGATTCTGTCCGAACTGACGGCCGATTGGGACGACCTGGGCCTGAATGGTGCAATGAGTCCCGACACGGCAATCGTGGCCGAGCTCGGCTTCGAGTCGCTGGACGTCGTGTACCTGGTCACCTCGATCGAGGAGCGCTACGACCGCCGCGACCTGCCGTTCGAGCAACTGCTGATGGTCGAGGGCTCCTATGTCACCGACCTGACCGTAAAACAGATCGCGCAGTTTCTGCGTGAGCAATTGAACTAACCCCGCGTGTACGAATCCCCCCTCCCTAAGTGACATCCGCCCCCGTTAGGTGAAAGTTATGAGAACCGTGCTGTTTGGATTAGACGGCGCAACGTATAGCGTGCTCGACCCGCTCATGGAACAAGGGCTCATGCCGAACTTGCAGAAGTGCCGCGCCGCTGGCGTGCGCTGTCTGCTCGAGTCGACACCGCTGCCGATCACGCCGCAGGCCTGGACTACTCTAGCCACCGGTCGCAGCATGGGGCATCACGGCATTCACGACTTCGTCCGCGTCGAACAGACCGATAGCGGCATCATCCTCCGCTTCAATACCGGTCGCGATCGCCACGTGCCGACGATCTGGAAGTACCTCTCCGATTGCGGCAAACGCATCACCGCGCTCAACTACTACGGCCTCGCCCCAGCAGAGCCCGTCAATGGCCACACGATGCCGGGCTTTGTGCCGGGTCGCTATTTGAAGCGCTCCAGCTTCCCGGCCGACCTGTTCAGCCGGCTCGAGCAGGTGCCGCATTTCGACGTCGGTGTCCTGGGACTCGATCTCGACATTGAGAAAGAGGGCCTGGCCGAGATGCCGCCCGATCGCTGGGAAGAGTGGATTCAGCTCCACATCGAGCGCGAACGAGCCTGGTTCGCCACGATGGAGTACCTGATGGAGCACGAGCCCAGCGACCTGACGGCGATCGTCTTCGACGGTGTCGACAAGCTCCAGCACCTGGCTTACCGTTTCCTTGATCCCAAGTATGTGCCGGCCAATCCCACGCCCTGGGAGGCCAAGATCATTAAACTGTGCCACAGTTACTTCAAGCAGATTGACAACTTCCTCGGTCGCACGCTTGAGCTGCTCGGCGAAGATGGCCGACTGTTCATCGCCTCGGATCACGGCTTCACGGCCAGTGACGAGATCCTTTACATCAATAAGTACCTGCACGACCTCGGTCACCTGCGGTGGAACGGCGAAGTCGACGTCGACGAGAACGAATCGATCGTCGTCGAGCGGCTTACGAAGCAAATGGGCCTTTACGACTGGCGCAACACGCGTGCCGCGGCCCTCACACCGAGTTGCAACGGCGTGTACATCCTCAACGTGCCGGCGGACGAGTACGAAGCCTTCCGCGACAAGCTGATCGAGGAGCTCTATGCCCTGCGCGGCGAGGACGGCGGTCAGGTCATTACGGAAGTCAAGAAGCGCGAAGACTGGTTTGCCGGACCCTGGATGCATCGCGCCCCGGATCTGACGCTCACGCTGCGCGATCATGGTTTCCTCTCCGTTCTCAACGGCACCGACGCCGTTGTCCCGCGCAAGTCCCCCGTCGGTACGCACCATCCGCTCGGCGTCTTGTGGGGCGTGGGGCCAGGTCTCAAGGTGAACGCCACCGCCAAACAGTGCAACATCCTCGACGTGGCCTCGCTGCTGGTGCACAGTGTGGGCGTCGAGATTCCGGCCGAGTACGAAGGTAAGTTCCCGGCCGACCTGTACGAGGAAAGCTACCTGGCGGCGAATCCGCCGAACGTCTCCTGGGGCGAGAAGGCCGCGCCGGCCGCCGCCGAAGTCCAGGTTGCCCAGCAGGACACGATGGACTCCGAGGAGGAGCTTGTGCTCACTCAGCGTCTCCGCAGCCTGGGGTACATCGAATAATGCCCATCACAGGCGTATCCAACCAGGGTGTGAAGATCTCCTGCCGCTCGACCACGCCGGTCGAGTCCGGTCGGACCGCGCTTTTCATCCACGGTTTGAATACGAACCTGGCCTTCTGGCATCCGCTGATCGTGCGGCAACTCGCCGCCGATCGACTCGTCCTCTGTTACGACCAGCGCGGCCACGGCGGTAGCGATATGCCGGCCACAGGCTACACGCTCGACCACCAGGTCGGCGACGCGCTGGCCGTGCTCGATGCGCACGAAGTCGCCGCCGCCGACGTCATCGCCCACAGCTTTGGCGCCGGTGTCGCGCTGCAACTTGCTCGCAAGCATCCAGATCGAGTGCGAACGATCACGGTGCTCGACGGTCGGATCCGCTCGATTCAAGGCGTCGTCCGCCTGGGCGATTGGGAGCACTTTCCGCGCTGGAGCCGGCAGCTTGCCGATGCCGGCATGACCGTCGACCCTACCTGGGAAATCGACTGCCGGCTCCCCGTTCGGCTCGAGGCCGTCGACTTCTCGCGCGTCTCCGGAGTCCTCGAAGCCGACGGTTTCTTCGTCCCGCGTCTGACCAACAAGCGCGCGGGTCAGAAGTACCGTAGATTGATCGCAGAAACGACGGCCTTCGAAGACTACGACCGCTGTGTTGGCCTGACGCGCGATGTGCTTTGCGAGATTCACCAGCCCACGCTGCTGGTTTACGGCACGCACTCGCCGTTCGTCCCCAGTTGCGAGATCCTCGCCGCCGAGATGCCCAACGTCCATGTTGAGCTGATCGCAGGCGCCGGCCACAATTTTCCGCTGTCGTTGCCCGAGCCGACGCTCCGCGCGCTCGCGGCCTGGCCGCCGCTCGGTGTCACGACTTCCGAAGTCTCTGAACTGACAAGTTAAGGTTGCAATCGCATGGCTCAGTCCGAATCGACCATTCAAGTGCCGAACACCTGGTACGACGACGTGCTGTTCAAGCCGTTGTACCTGGAGTTCTACGAGCACAGCGATTTCGCCAATTTCGGCCTGTGGGACGAAGCCACGACCGGCCCACGCCAGGCCTGCGAAAACCTGGTGAACCGTCTGCAATCGCTGCTCCGCGACCAGCGGGGCACGATTCTCGACGTCGCCTGCGGCAAGGGCGAGACCACCCGCTGCCTGCTTGCCAACTATGCGCCCGAGGCGATCACAGCGATCAACATTTCGGAGCGTCAGGTCGAGCACGGCCGCACCCTTGTGCCGGGCGCGGTCTTCCGCTGCATGGACGCCGTGAACATGGACTTTGCCGACGAGTCGTTCGACAACATCATCTGCGTCGAGGCGGCGTTTCATTTCGACACCCGCGAAAAGTTTCTGCGCGAGGCGCTGCGCGTGCTCAAGCCCGGCGGTACGCTGGCGCTCAGCGACATCCTCATGACACTTGAGGGCGAACGTGCCCGGCCGTATCGAACCGAGGCCAACTACCTGCCCGGCATCGAAGCGTATCGCGCACTTATCGAGGGTGCCGGTTTTACCAACGTGCGGATTGAAGACGTCACCGAGCAGTCGTGGTTTCCGTTCTTCCGCTACACCGTCAACTTTCTGCACGAGAAGTTCCTTCGCCGCCAGATCGACGAACCGACCCTCAAACGGCACCTCGGCACGAACTACGGACACGTTCCTGATCTGGAACACTATTTAATCGTTTCGGCTCAAAAGCCTTCAACCCAGTCGACCAACTGATGGCTCTCGCTTTCGAGGCACAACCAGCGACAGTCGGTGGCGCCGCAGTGGGACGTCCAGCGCCGCCACGCGCGCTGGCCACGGCCGATTTTCGCCGCGTGGCGCAGAACGGCTTCGGCGACGGAAGCAACTCGTACGCCTACTCGGCCGCCTGGTACCAGAACCACCTGTACGTCGGTTCGAATCGCGACATCCTGCCGCTGTTGATCATGCGGTCGCCGTTTAAGATTCCCTTCGCCGTGCCGCCGGTGCCGCTGCCGAACGACTACACCGCGCTCGACCTCCGGGGCCAGATCTGGCGGTACAACGTCGCTGCGGATGAGTGGAGCCGCGTTTACCACGCCCCGTTGATTGAAGGCTATCAAGGCCGAATGGCGCCTCAGGCATTTGGCTTCCGCGCGATGACGGTCTTCCAAGGCAAGAGCGATCCGCATCCCGCGATCTACACGATTCCAGCCGTCGGCCGTAACGTGCTCGAAAGCGTGACGCTGCGATCCCTCGATGGTGAAACCTTCAGTACGCTGCCCGCGCCCTGGGTTCCCGGCTCCGACGTGGTTTACGGTTCGTTCCGCGCGATGGTTGAATTCAAGGGGCGGCTCTTTGTCGCTCCTTCGTCCGCCAAGGGCAATCCCGAGGCTCTGCGTATGGAGCAGGGCAAGGAAGTGCTGATCACGCACGCCAACACCTCTCAAGATAGCGCGGTGCTCTGCAGCGCGGATCCAGCCAGCGGCGAGTGGGAACTCAGCTCGCCTCCCGTTTTCGGCGACTTCACCAACGCCAGCATCATCGACATGCTGGCTTGCGGCGACTACCTGTACGTCGGCACGCTCAACGTCCGTCACGGCTTTCAGCTCTGGCGCACGACCGCCGAGGGCCCGGCCCCGCATCACTGGGAACTTGTGATCGACCGCGGCGCCGATCGCGGCGCATACAACCAGGCCATCCTCTCGATGGCTGAGTTCCAGGGCGATCTGTACGTCGGCACCTGCATCCAGAATGGTGGCTTCGATCGCGTCTACCAGGTTGGCCCCGCCGCGGGAGAAGTCCTTCGCGTCCGGCACGACGGCACCTGGGACATCGTCGTCGGCGATCCGCGCATCACACGCCAAGGTCTCAAGACGCCCACCAGCGGGATGCGAGCCGGCTTCGGCAACCCGATGAACGGCTACATCTGGCGGATGCGCGTGCATGAAGGCGTGCTGTATGTCGGCACCTGCGACATCTCCTCTTTCGTGCCATTCTCGAGCGTCGACACCTGGCCCGAGCATGTGAAACGACTGCTCGATCCTCGTTCACTGGAGAAGTTTCTCGACCGTCTCGGCGGCTGCGAGCTATGGCGCACGACCGACGGCGACAACTGGCTCCCCGTTACCCGCAACGGCTTCGACAATCGCTACAACCTTGGCATCCGCGCGTTAGTGTCCACGCCGCATGGCCTGTTCGTGGGCACTGCCAATCCGTTCGGTCCCAAGGTGGCAGTTCGCGATGGCGATGGCTGGCGCTACGAGGATAATCCTCGCGGCGGACTGGAAATGTGGCTCGGCGCTCATCACACCGCGCTTCGAACGCCGGCACCGCCAATCAAGCTCGCCTCGCTGCTCGGCATTACCGCCGCGGCCGCGGACTCGCCCGAACTACACAACGGCGCGCTCGCTAAAGAGCCCGTCGATCCGAAACTCACCGGCAGTTACCATCTGCTCGAACGTCGCCTGGTCGAGGACGAACTGATCCGTAACCCGTTCCTCCGATTGGCCACGACGCCAACTGACCTGGTCGGCTTGAGCGAGACGGTTGAGGACGAACTCCGTGAATATTTCGGCGATCCGCCGCGCAATGTGGGCTTCTGGCGCAAGCGAAGTCTGCGACCGGTCGACGCCTGCCGGGCTCTTGTGGCCGAGATGTGCGCCCTGTTGTATCCCTCGGACGAAGAGATCCAGCCGCGCCGCTTGTTGCTCTTGGCCGAGGGTGCCGAGACGCTCGCCAGCGTCGTCAGCGAGCGGTTCCCCGGCTGCCAGATCTATTGCGGCGCTGCCGCCGGCGGAGCTGTCGCCGCAGGGTGTGATGCCGCGCTGTGGATCGAACCGTCTGCGGCCCCTGGCTGGAGTCCGCAACTCACCGGACTCGCCGGCATGCTCGCACCGGGCGCACGGGTGCACATCAGCGCCTTCACAGCCGAGCCCGAGCTGGCCCGCGCGGTTCTGGCTCCGATCGCCACCGCGTCTGGGCTCTCGCTTGAGAACGTTCGCGACGTCACCACGCATACCTGGGTGCCGTTCTTCGAACACTCCCGAAATTACTGGCTGGTTAAACTGTTATTCCAGCAGATCGACTCGGACACGCACACCGCGCTGTTGGCCGCGCTTCCCGGCGGAAACTCCGGCGTCCAGTGCTACTCGATGATCCGCCTTCAGAAGCTTGAGGAGAATTGACCTCATGGTCGAAGTCGTCCCCGTTAACACGACCTACGAACCGTTCAGCCACGAGCCCGAGTATATCGAGGCCAACCGGGCGTTCATCCTGCAGCAGCCGCTCGCGCACGTCGATCGCTTTCTCGATCTGGCTTGCGGTACTGGCACCATTAGCGAACTGCTGATCGGCCAGTCGCCTGAAGCGCATCTCAACGGCGTCGATTACGATCCCGTGCAGGTGCAGCTCAGTGCCGATCGCTTCCGCAAGCTGGGCTACGAGGTCCGCATCGGTTTTGACCTCACCGATGACTACGCAGGCGGCAAGCCCGTACTCGTGTTTGGCGAAGGCGACGCCGGCAAGCTGCCCTTTGCCGATGCTTCATTCGACTGCGTCACGATCTGCAACGCGATCCATTTGATTGAAGATAAACCGGCGCTGCTGGCCAGCATCGCCCGGCTGCTCAAGCCCGGCGGAGTTTTCGGCTTCAACACGGCGTTCTATTCCGGCTCGATGCCCGAGGGGACGGACCGGCTGTACATGGATTGGCTGCGCCGGGCGACGGTGCACATCAGCGAGAAGAGCGCCGCGCTGGTTGCCGCCGGACAGCCGCCAATCAAGCGTCAACGCGGCACCACGCGGAAAGCCTTCACGAATCCCTGGTTCACGGCCGACGAGTGGTCGCGAATGCTGGCCGACGTGGGGCTCGAAACCACGGAAAGAAATGTGCGCGTGGTCGAGCTGAGCGAACGCGCCTTCACCACCGTGGGCGCCTACGGTGGTATGGCCGAGGTGCTGCTCAGCGGCTTCCCGGTTGAAGTCGCCTCCGAGGCCCTGCAAGTCGCGGCCGTTCCGGCCATGCGGGCCGCGGGCGCATCGACCGTGCCTCGAAACTACCTGGAGATCTGGACGCGCCGCGTATGAACGATCGTTTGAGTTCCAACTCGCATCCCTGGCAAGAGCCCTGGCCGCTGGCCGGCAAGGTAGCCGTCGTCGTCGGCGGTTCCGGCGGCATCGGCCTGGCCATTGCGCGCGAGTTCGACCGCCTGGGGTGCCACGTCGCTGTGGCGGCCCGGTCGCCCGAACGTGTGGCATCGGCGGTTGCGCAGCTCGAGCGTGGCATCGGATTCGCGAACTGCGATGTGCGATCCACCGCGGACGTCGATCGGCTGTTCGACGGTGTGCTCGAAAGGTATGGCGCGGTGGATCTCGTGATCAACAGCGCCGGCGTCGGCCGGGCCGCTTCCGGCCGGATGGTTCCCAGCATCACGGCCAATCTCGACGAACGCGAGTGGAACGAAGTGGTGGATACCAACCTGCGCGGAGGTTTCCTCGTGGCGCGTCGCGCGGCCCGCGCCATGATACCGCGCCGACAGGGGCAGATCGTGAGCATCTCGTCGGCCCGCGGCGCGAAGCGCGGCCAGCCGTTCGCCGCCGGCTATTGCGCCGCCAAGATGGCGCTCCGAGCGATGTTCGACTCGCTTGCTGAAGAGCTCCGTCTGTATGGTATCCGGGCGTGGTCGCTCTTGCCGGACGCAGTGGATACCGAGCTGATCGCGGGCACAAACCTCGCCCATCGCGGCTCGCTCACCGCCTCGCGCCTGGCCGAGACGATCGCCGAGTTGGTCACCTTGCCGTTCGACGCCCAATGGAGCGATCCACTTGTCGCGCCGTTTGGTTCAGGCGCGCCGCTTGGCTCACTCGCGGCTGCCCGCGTGGAGGTCGCATGATGCAACGACTCACCGGCATGAAGGTGATGGTCTCCGGCGGCGCCAGCGGCATCGGCCTTGCCACCGCGCGGTTGCTGGCCCAGTCTGGCTCGCACGTCTGGATCACGGACCTCAAGCAAGACGCCGTCGATCGCGCGCTCAACGAACTTTCAGCGATCGATGGTCCTCAGGCCGGCGGCTCGGCCTGCGACGTTCGCGTGGCCGACGATTGCCAGCGGGCTGTCGCCGAAATGCAGTCCAAGTTCGATCGCATCGACGCCCTGGTCCATTGTGCCGGCATCCTGCGTCCGCCTGGCAGTCGACCACGCCCGCTCCACGAGCTTGATGATGCCGAGTACGACGCCGTCGTTGATACAAATCTTAAAGGCACGTTCCTTTTGAACGGTGCTGTGCTGCGGCCAATGATCGCCGCTCGCGCTGGCCAGATCGTGAACGTGTCGTCCACGAGCGGTCGCCACGGTCGCCCGCTGGACTCGGTCTACAGCGCCTCGAAAGCCGGTGTGATCGCCCTCAGCGAGTCGGTGGCCGAGGAGGTTCGGGCGTTTGGCATTCGCGTCCAGGTGCTCATGCCGGACGCCGTCGATACACCGCTGTGGCAGCAGAACGGCGTGGTTGGCACGGCGCCACCGCAATCGTTGCCGGCCGAGCGCGTCGCCGAGTTGATCGCGTTCTGCCTGGCGTTGCCGACGGATGCCGTTTGCGAAAACCTGGTGATCTCTCCTTTCCGGACCAGGGTGCGACGCCGCGCTGGCGGCCCCGAAAGGAGCGGTGAGCATGCTTCGTAAAGGAGTTCGAATGCTGATCTCCACGGGATGCGCTGTCATGCTGGGCGTTGTCGGCCTTGTCGCATTGTCCGTATTTTCGCGGACCAAGGCCCAGGCCAGCGATCGCGACTTCAACCATAAGCTCCGCCATGACGGGCGCACACGAACTTACGAAGTCCACGTTCCGCCGAAGTACGACGGCAAAACCCGGCTCCCCGTCGTGCTCAACCTGCACGGCGGCGGCGGCAACGCCACGGTTCAGCGCCGCCAGTCGCGCATGGACGCGATCGCCGATCAGAACGACTTCATCGTCGTCTATCCGGAGGGCACTTCCGGCCTGGGACGTCTGTACACCTGGAACGCCGGCATCTGCTGCAGCTATGCCAAGAACCAGAATGTGGACGATGTCGGCTTCATCGCAGCGCTGCTAGATGAACTCCCCAAGCAGTACGCCGTCGACCTGTCGCGCGTGTATGCCACGGGCATGAGCAACGGCGCGATGATGAGCTATCGCCTGGCGTGCGAGCTCCCCAATCGGATCACGGCCATTTGCGGCGTCGCTTCCACCATGGGAGTCGATGGCCCGCGTCCCTCGCGTCCTGTGCCCGTCATGCAGATTCACGGACTCAAGGACCCGAACGCGCCCTTTGCCGGTGGCGTTGGTCCGAACGCGATCTCGCGCGTCGAGCACCGCAGCGTGCGCGACGTGATTCGCTGGTGGTGCGAGGTGAATCATTGCGACCCCAAGCCCGCTGAAGTAACACGCACCGCCGACTATGAGCTGGAACGCTATGCACCGCCCGCCGGACAGGAGGGCGCACCGGTCGTCCTGTACATGCTCTTCGAAGGCGGACATACCTGGCCGGGCGGCGTGGATGTCACTCCGCGCCTGGGCACCGGCAAGCTAATCACGACTTTTAACGCAAACGAAACGATGTGGAACTTCTTTCGCCAGTTCTCCCTTCCCGATGCCGCCGCGCAACAGGGCGCCGCGGCTCCGCAATAGAACGGCCAACCAACTGAAAGGAACAACATGAATACTGCCACTGGTAAGGGAATCGCGACTGCCGAACCGCTTACGAGCGACTTTGGGCTGACGGTCACGCCCGCTTGCGTGATCGATCCATGCGAGCTGCCCCTGGACGAGGTGACCGACGCCTGCAAGTCATCGGGCGTGGTTTACTTCCGCGGCTTCGATTATTCGATGGCCCAGTTCGAAGCCTTCACAAACCTGCAGTGCCAGGATTGGCTGACTTACAAGGGCGGGGCGCACGATCGCCAGGTCCTTAACCCCAGCAGCGACAAGAGCGTCTATTCGGTGAACTTCTACCTGGGGCAGAAAGAGCAGCTCAAGTTCGAGCTCCCGCTGCATTGCGACATGTCGTATCTGAAGGAGAGCCCCGTGGCGCTCTACTTCTACTGCGTGCAGCCGGCTGCCGCTCGCGGCGAAACGATGCTCTGCGACGGCGCCGCCGTATTCGATAATCTTGCTCCGGCCACCCGCAAGCTGCTCGAATCGCAAAAGATCGTCTACATCCGCAAGTATCCCGAGGGAAACTGGCAAGTACGCTTCGGCACCAGCGATCTCGACGATGTACGCACGTTTTGCAAGAAGAATTTCCTGGAGCTGCGCGTCGACGAGACCACCGGCACGCTCTACACGGACTACGCCGTTTCGGCCGTGCCGCACAGCCGCTGGCTCGATCGGCCGGTCTTCCGCAACAGCATCCTGCCGGTGGTCAAGCAGGAAGAGATTGGACTGGACGACAGCCTGGTGCGGCTTGAAGACGGCTCGCCGCTGCCGGCCGAGGTGATCGCTGACATCCGCGAAGTGACTACCCGGCTCACGGCGCTGGTGCCGATGCTCAAGGGCGACTTCATGTTCGTCGACAACACGCGCGTCCTGCACGGCCGCAAGGCATTCGACGATGCGAAGCGCGAAGTGGCCATTCGCATGGCCAAGAGTCTCACCTGGTAGAGTTTATTGCGTAGGCGGACAGCAGCAATGTTTTGGCAGCGTGAACCAGTTTCGTCGTTCGACCATCCTGCGCCACAGGCGCCGCGGCTGGCCACCAGTGGCAACACGGCCAGCAATCGGGTGCAGCTTGCGCACGCGCTGCTCTGCGACGGACAGTACGACGCCGCGCTGGCCGAGCTCGAAGTGGCCTTGGCGGACAATCCCGAGTCGGCCGACGGTCAACTGGTGAAGGGCCTGGCCCTGGCTCGCAAAGGAAACTTTCGGGCCGCGATCCGTCCGCTGCGCACCGCGATCGAATTTGGCACCGATCCGCGGATCGCCTGCTTCAGCCTGGCCGCGGCCTACTTCCATCTGGAAGAGTTCGCCAACGCCTTGGCCCTTTCCGACGAGATGCTCGCACGCGACGCGGACGATGCGCAGGCTCATTGCCTGGCGGGCGAGGCACTTTCGCGGCTGGGACGGGATGCAGACGCCCTGGCGGCCTTTCAACGGGCAGCGGACGCGGACGGCCGTCTCCCGGCCGCACGTCTGCGATTGGGCGAAGTGCTCGTCCAGCGTGAAGAGTGGTCGCGCGCCTGCCAGGAGCTGGCCCTGGCGGTTGAACTGGCTCCCACGGACATGCGGGCTCGCAAGTCGCTGGCCCTAGCCCTGCATCGCTCGGGCCGCACCGCCGAGGCCGTTCAGGCCTGCCGGGCGGCAGTTCAATGCGGTGCCCCCAGTCCCGAGTTATTATTGACGATGGCCGAGAGCTGCCTTGAACAGGGCGAGTTATTCGATGCGATGGCAGTCCTGCGACTGGCGATGCTGCTCGACCCAAGCTCGATCGAGGCTCAGCGCCTGATGAGTCGCATCCTCACCGAGCAGGGACGTGAGCTCGAAGCCCAACAGTACGCCGCCTCGGCAGAGCGCCTGGCAGCAGCTCGCAACGCGCGGGCCAACAAATCAACCACGAGCGGCGACGAGCCGAACGGGTCATGAGTGAACGCGGCAAACTAGACCGGCTTCGCAGCGACGTGCGCATCTTGCGCACCGGGCCGCGCGAGTTCCGTCTGCTCGATCCAAGCACCGGCGCGAACTTCGAGCTGGGCGCCCGCGAGCGTTACATGCTCGTGCTGCTGCACGAGTGCGACACCGCCAAGGAACTCTGCGCCGCGTTCGAATCGCGGTTCGGCCTCAAGCTCCAAGAGCGCGAATGCCTGGAGTTCTGCGAGCAACTGCGGCGTCAGGGCTTGCTCGAGGGAAGTACCCCCCAGCCGGCCGTGTCGGACGAGATTCCTCATCGCTCCTCCCTCCCGCTGCAACTCCGTGGCGAGCCGGCCAACGTCTTCTTCGACCTGCTTACGCTCGTGTTCGGCTGGCTGATCCATCCGGTCTGGCTCTGGCTCGTGGTGCCGCTCCTCGCGTTCGAAGTGCTGTTGATCGCGGGCGAGTGGCAGCGGTTCGCTCGCGAATTGTACAACGTTCGCACGAGCATGCACATCGTGGCACTGTTTGCAGTTACCTATGCCCAGATCGTGTTCTTCGTGAACCTGCCGATGTCGCTGGCGATGGGAATCGGCTGCCGCAAGTTTCGCGGCCGCGTGCGCAGCTTCGGCCTGACCTGGGGTAACTGGATTCTGCCCACCGTCTCCTTCTTTACCGACATCGGCGACTCGATCGTCGGCATGACGGCGCGCGACCGCCGCACGCAGATCGCCCTGGGCATCGTCTTGCCGGCCGCGATAGGCGGGTTTTACGCGTTGCTCTGGGGCATCAGCACCCGCGCGACGGACGCCTATCAACTGCTGATCCTGATGATCATCCCGTGCGCCGCGATGACACTCTATCAGTGCAATCCCTTCTCGATCTACTCGACCGCCCACTGGGCACTCGCGTCCTGGCTTGACGACTGGCGGCTGCACAGCCGGGCCATCGAGGAAACCAAGGCCTGGTTCTGGGGCCGCATTTCGCCCGAACCACTTACCGGCCGCGAACGGCGCTGGCTGCGAACTTACGGCGTGCTTCACTACGCGCTGCGGTTTGTCGCCAATTCGGTCCTGCTCGGCATCGCCGGGTACGTCGTAACGCACTACTTCGGCGCTCCCGGCGCCGCAATCTTGCTCATTTTGCTCGTGTGGTGGAACCGCGCGTATCTCGCGCCGTTGTGGCGCGCAACAGGAATGTCCTGCCAGGAAATTCAACTCGCTGCCGCACGACTATGGCGCGGTCGCGGACAACATCACAGCCGGATGCCGGAAACCACCGAGGCTTGAGTAACATGATCGTCCAAGAAAAAGAACGACCAGCCCGCGAAGAAGCATCGCGAACCGCGGCGCAACAGCCGGCCGACTCGTCCTGGTCGAGCGCCCGGGCGGCCATTCGTTTCGGCGGCAGCCCCTTCCTCCGCTGGCCGATCCGCATCGGATTGCTCGTGCTCCTGATCGGCGCGGGCTTCTTGCCCTACAAGTACGAAGTTGGCGGCGGCTGCCGCGTCGTTGCCGTGCAGGACGCGGCAATCCGCGCGCAACTGCAGGACGAGATCGCCGAGGTGCTGGTTTCCGATGGTGACACCGTCCAAGCGGGCCAGGTCATTGCCACGCTTGCCGCGCGTGAAGAGCGGGCCCAGTTGGCCGAGGCCAAGGCCGACGTCGACTATGCCGCGGCCAATCTGAAGCTGCTCGAAGATGGGCCGCGCGAAGAGGAGATCACGAAGGCCAACGAAATGACGGCCATGTGGAAAAGCCAGGTCGAATTCTGGACCACCGAGCATGAACGCCAGAAGGGCCTCGTCGAAAGTCACGCCGGTTCACTTTCCGAGATGGAGAAAGCGTTTAGCAGTCTCATGTCGGCCAAGAGCATGTTAAGCGCGGCCAAGGAAGAGTTGGGCAAGCTCGAAAGCGGACACCAGGAAGCGACGATTGCCGCAGCCCGAGCCCAACTCGAAAAAGCCAAGGCCGCACTCGCTTTTCAGCAGGAGCAGGCTCCACTTATCGAAATCAAGAGTTCGATCGCCGGCACCATTTCCACGCCCGGCGTGAAGTTGCGAACCGGACAGTCCGTTTCGCCGGGCGACATGATTGCCGTCGTGCGCGACGTGTCCTCGCTGAAGGTCGAAGTGTTGGCCGACGAAGCCGCCGCTTCCACGGTCGAGCCGGGACAACCCGTCAAGATTCGCCTGTGGGGACTCTACGGCGACCTCGTCACCGGCACCGTTGAGAAGAAGGAACCGATGGCCAGCGAGAAGGCCGAACTCACGATCGAGGAATACCGCTCGGACCGCGAAACGCGCCAGGAACAGATCCGCTTTCAGGAATCAGACGATCGCTTCGTGCGAATCCTAGTGGCGCTCGACCAACCCAATCCGGCCCTCGTACCCGGCTTGACTGGCGAGGCGCGGGTCGTGGTTGCTGACAGTTGTTTTTGGAACGCTCTGTGGCGGCCGATTGAGCGCTTCGCGCTGGTCGAGGTCTGGTCTTGGCTTCCCTGACAATCGCTCCTCGGGCGAGACCACTCGGCGGCTCGACGGTCGGGGGTCGATCGGCTTAGTTGCTGCAGTCCGAGCCGGCGGCGCAGATCGCGGACCAGGATTCTGGCCGCCGATGATCGGGACGCTGCGAGTCGTCTGGGCCTGTTCGAGGTTCGTTCGCGGCTTGCCTGACAGTCGTTCGTCAGGCGTCACAACGCGACGACTCGAGGGCCGAATTGCGACACTCGGGGCCTTGGTCGCATTGGGTGGTTGGATCGACTGCGATAAAGGTCCAGGCATCGTGTTCGTCGCAGCCTGGCTGACGGCCGTTGTGGAAGCTTCTCGAACGGGTCGCTCGAGCGGCTTCTGCCGATCCAGCTTAGGCGTTGGATTCCCCGGCAGCCGTTCTTCCGCGGACACCACACGCCTGCTTGAAGGACGCGCGTCGATGAGCGTGGTTCCAGCCGCGGCCGTCGTCGGCGCCGAAGGTGTCGCAGTTGACTGCGGCGACGGTCGGGCAGCGACTTTCGCCGCCGCTTTGGTCACGGCCGCATCGTTTTCGCTCTGCGACATCCGGGCGAACAGTTGGCCGATGCCGATTTTCGGCCGCGGCTTCTGCGGGATCTCTTTCTCATTCGTTTCCAGATCGCTGATCGGTTTCCGTCCGTTCGATTTCGCCCCCATCATTGCAGCCGAGGCGGTCGCGGGCGGAGCCGCAGCGTTGGGGACAATCGGGTTGCTCGGGACCGATTTTGAAGCGAGCGGCGGCGTGCGATCGAGCCGCTTGACTGTGTCGACGGAAGCGGCCGCCGTCTCGGGGACTCGCACTTTTTGCTTCGCCATGCGTCGGCTGGAGGGCCGCGAAGTTTCTGCCTTCGTCGCGGCTGCCGCCTCGCTGGCAGGTGTTGTCGCTGGCGGCGTTGTCGGAGCCGGCGGCGGCAGCGGTTCCGCCCCTTCAATTACTTCCGGATCGCCATCCACCGACGGCATGGCCTGCATCTCGGGCGACGGAGCGGGCATTCCCTGGCAGTGCAAGAAGCAGCGCCAGCCACCGCCCAATGACTTGTACACCGCCACCAGGTTCAGCGCGATGCTTCCTTCGACGGCCGCCAGTTCGTCTTGTTGCTGCGCGAGCAGGCTTTGCAGGTTGTACACCCGATTGAAGTCGGTCGTGCCGCCCTTGAATTGCAGTTCGGCCAGTTCGACGGCACGAATCGCGTCTGCCACGCTGCCCCGCAGGAACTTCGCCCGCTGCTGGGCGTGCAGGAATCGCGTCAGGCTGTTTTCGACTTCCTGACCGGCCTTGAGCACGGTTTGCTGATAGTCGAAAGCCACGCCTTGCAGCTTCGCGTTATGGGCCACGATGTTATTGGATATTCGTCCGTAGTTCAGCACGTTCCAGGAGAACTGCGGAATGATATAGCCCGTAAAGCTGGTGGACTCGAACAGTTGATCGATGTCGTTCGAAAGGAAGCCCATATAGCCGTTGAGCGTCAGCGAAGGATAGAGATCCGTCTGGGCGATGCCGAGCCGCGCGCTTTGCTCGGCCACGGCGCGTTCGGCCCGCCGCACGTCGGGTCGTCTGGCCAGCAAGTCGGCCGGCACTCCCAGGGCCACTTCGACCGGAGCGGTCGGAATCGGCGCGGGACCGAGAGCCTCTGCCAGGTTGTTTGGCGGCATGCCCAGCAGCACGCACAAGGCGTTCGCGGCCTCGCGAGCGCTAGCCTCGTAAGTCGGCACGACCGCTTGTGTCCGCTGCAAGCTCGAGCGTGCTTGCCGAACGTCGAGCTCGGTCGACGCTCCGCGGCTGAACCTCGCTTCGGCCAGCTTTAGAGAGCCTTTTTGGATTTCGACGTTCATCTGGGCGTAGGCCAGCCGCTGCTGAAACGTCCGCAGCTCGATGTAATTCGCGGCCACGTCCGAGAGCAACAGCACGAGCACTTCGCCATACCCTTCGACCGACTCCGCGAGTACGGCGTCCGCGGCTTCTATCGAGCGGCGATAACGACCCCAGATGTCGAGCTCCCACGAGCCATTGAATCCGGCTGCCCACAGATTGAACTGCGTCGGAAGCGGAGTCGCCAGGTTCTCGGAAAACTGTGCATGTAGGTACGTCACGTCGGCCGACTGCTGCTGCGGGAACAAGCTCCCCACGGCAATCGCTCGTCGCGCTCGCGCTTCAGCGATCCGCGCACCCGCCGCACGCAAGTCAAGGTTCTGCCGGTAAGCCTGATCGATCAGCCCATTGAGCACCGGATCGTTGAACACCGCCCACCAGGCGCAGTCGGTTGGTGGATCGGATTTCACGCGCGGGTCGTCCATGTCGATCCACCCGCCGGCCACCGGCGCTGGCGGACGCAGGTAGTTCGGGCCCACCTTGAATCCGTTGCCGACATACTCGCGCAGGCTGGTGCACCCGGGCTGCAGTGCCACCATGAGCGCCAAGAGCGACGCCAGCCACGCTTTGGAGCGAGACCTGCGGCTGTCCGTGGCGCAAGCGCGCGATCGGGTTCGCGTACGAGGGAGAAACATCGTGGGGAGAGATCGAAGGGAAGGGGGGCGACTCGTGTTGGCTCGGGTAGTTGAGCCGTGGGAACACGCGCCGCCGGAGGCAAGCTGGTATGTACTACTTCGGCCGGCCACAAAGGTCGGATGAACCCCAAATCCGTCACCTTGGGTGTATTCGTTGTAAGTTTCCGATGAGCTGCAGTGGCGGAGAATGGCGAACGACTCAAGTCGGGCCGTTAAAGTTTGCCAACTTCCTCTCAGGCCGCAAAGTTTCGCGAGCTAGCAGTAGTGCTACCAGAGTTTTTTCCAAGCGGACGAAACTTCTCAGGCTTGGCCAAATACTCATCCGGTCGCAATAGTCTGGCGTGTCTAGCCTGCAACCCTGTGACAAGTTCGCGAGCAAGCTCGGGCCTTGTTACTATGGGAAAAGTTCGGCGCGGTTTCCAAGAAGTTCCCGGGACGAACGCATCTGGTACAAGATGCGTCCGCCGATAGCCGTGCCCGACGTAACCGCTCCGGGTTCGAACTCTGCCACTTCTCTGGAAAGTGGCAGTAGGATAATCATGTCGCCCTCTGTCTGGTTTCCAGCGTCCGGTCAGCACGCATGTCGCAGCCCAACCACCTCAAACACACGTTGATCCCAAACGGCGACGCCACGGCGATTCTGCCGACCGGCGGCCGCACGAAGCCGATCACGGTCATCGGCACCGAGGCCATTCGCGACGGCTTTGACGATCTCTGCTTGCAGCAGGCGATCAACTCGCGCTGCGCGCCCGGCGTCACCGACCTGGTGCTCAATCCCGATGCACACTGCGGCTACGGTGCTCCCGTGGGCTGTGTCATGGTCTCGCCTACGCACATCTACCCCGGCCCGGTCGGCGTTGACATTAAGTGCTCGATGAGCCTCTTGCAAACCGATCTGCCGGCCGGCGCGGTCATCGACAAGCAGACGCGTCGCGCGCTCATCAACGCGATCTGCGAGCGCACGCCCACCGGCGCCGGCCGCGGCCAGCGCCATGCGCCCAAGTCTCGCCGCGTGGACGTCACGCTCGGCAAGCGCGTCCTCATCGAAGGGGCGTCACAAGGCGTGTGCGAGTCGCTCGGCATCCCGCCGGAATGGGCCGCACGCTGCGAAGACTTTGCGCACGTCGGTCACGACGATACTCCCGATGCGCTCGGCGAGCGTTTGGCCGAAATCCAGCCCAGGATTCACAACTTCGACGCCAAGGTTGCTCAGCTCGGTTCCTACGGCGGCGGCAACCATTTTGGCGAGTGCGAAGTCGTCGAAGTCGGCAGTGATGCGCGCTCGCGCGCCGTGGCGGATGCCTTCGGCCTGATCCATGGCGGCGTGGCATTCCTCTCGCACTGCGGCTCGCGCGGCATCGGCCACATGCTCGCTTCGGGTCAGTTCAAGTCGCTCCAAGCCAAGTTCGCGCGGTGGGACATTCCGCTTCCCGGCCAGGATCGCGAGCTGGTCTACGCGCCGCTCGGCACTGCCGAGGCCGATGCCTACCTGGACGACATGGCGCTGGGTGCGAACTTCGCCACGGTGAATCACCTGCTGATCAATGCTCTGGTGCTCGAAGCGTTTCAGGAGATCCTTCCCGGCACGACTGGCCGCCTGGTGTACTTCATCAGTCACAATATCGCCCGCAAGGAGATCGTCGACAACCAGGTCGCCTGGGTGCATCGCAAGGGCGCCACGCGTGCTTTCCCGGCGGGTCACCACGCACTGCGCGGTACGCCCTTCGCCGACGTGGGTCATCCGATCCTGTTGCCGGGCAACCCGCAAGCGGGCTCGGCCGTGATGGTTGCCGATCCCGGCGCGAGTCTGAGCTGCTATAGCGTCAATCATGGCGCCGGCCGCGCGCTCGGTCGCAAGGCCGCGAAGCGCGCGCTCGACCAGAAGCAGGTGGATCAGTCGTTCGACGAAGCGGACATTCTCTCCAATTGCCGGCAGTACCCGATCGACGAAGCGCCCGCGGCCTACAAGGACTTCAATGAAGTGCTGCGTTCCGTGAAGTCGGCCGGCCTGGCCAGCGAGGTCGCGCGCCTGAAGGCCCGCTTTGTGATCAAGGACGGAGACGCCGCCGATGACTGAGGTGATCGAAAGTGACGGCTTGCGCGGCGAAGGCGGAGGGCAGATTCTCCGTTCGGCGCGTCGCTCGACGTTGCGGTCGGTCGCCATCTGGGCAGTCGGCTGCTTTTGCCATGGAGCATCGCAGCCTGGCGCCATGATGCGAAAAGCGAGTTCCTCACGCTGCCGTTCTCGCGTCATTCGCTGACGCGAATTGAGGGGCTGCGCATTTTCCTACGTTCGATCACCGCCGGCGACGAGGGCAGGGAGGTTCATGCCTCGCTTGGACCCACCGGTAGCCGGTCTTCTGAGCACAGCACCCAGATTATCTCGCCCGCTTCCTCGGTTCATTGACGACCGTCCGGGTCGATGTGCCTCCGCGGTGGTGAGCAAGCAATCTACTCGCCGGCCCCGCGCGGATCGAATCGCTCAGATTCGACCAGGTCTCCTCGCATTAACTGAGCGTCTCCGGGAGTTGTGCTGAGGTTATTCGGCTTGACGGGCATGCGATCTGCAGCATTCACGACTGGCAGTCGCGAACGCGCGAGTGCAAGGGGGTGTTTACATAGGTATCCGAAAGCCTCTTCTCTTGTGCGGAACGGAGCACATGATGATGCAAGAACGGCCACTCGTTGTTATCACCGGTAGTTCCGGATTGATCGGTTCGCGTCTGGCGAAGTCGCTGGCCTCGCAGTACTCGATCGTTGGACTCGACATGAAGCCGCCTGAGGCAGAGCTGCCAATCACGTGGATCAAGTGCGACCTGACGAATGAAGAGCGGGTGAACGAGGCCCTGGCGATGTTGCGGCAAGAGCACGGAAGCCGGATCGCCAGCGTCATTCATCTCGCCGCCTACTACGATTTTTCGGGTGAGCCGAGCCCTCTTTATCGCGAACTGACGGTCGAAGGCACGAAACGGCTGCTGCGCGGCCTGCAGTCGTTCGAGGTGGAACAGTTGATTTTTTCCAGTACGCTGCTGGTCATGCAGTCGGCGGAGGAGGACGAAGCGTTGACCGCCGAATCTCCGCTGGAGGCCGAGTGGGATTACCCTCAGTCAAAGCTCGGCGCGGAGAGCGCCCTGCGCGAAATGCGCGGCGACATTCCGGTGCTGGTGCTGCGAATCGCAGGCGTCTATGACGAGGACTGCCATAGCCTGCCCATCGCGCAGCAAATTAGCCGGATCTATGAGAAGCAGCTCGAAAGCTATCTGTTTCCGGGCGACAAAGACCACGGTCAGTCCTTTGTGCATCTAGACGACCTGGTGGGATGCATTCAGGCGGCAATTGCCCGGCGACAGTCACTGCCGTCCTATGAAGTGCTGTTGATCGGCGAAGAGGATGTCATGAGCTATGCCGAGTTGCAGGATGAACTTGGCCAGCTGATTCACGGCCGGGAGTGGCCGACGATCCGCATTCCGAAATTCGCCGCCAAGGCCGGGGCCTGGGTCAAAGGCAAGTTGGCTGCTGCAGATGATGATGCCCCGTTCATCAAGCCCTGGATGATCGACCTTGCCGACCAGCACTACCCGGTGGACATCGATCGAGCGCGTCAGTCGCTGGGTTGGAATCCTAAGCACACTCTACGGGCCACGCTGCCAGAGATCGTCTCGCGACTGCACGATGCACCCCGCCGCTGGTACGAAATCAACGGCCTGCCGCTGCCCGAGCGTCTCGCCTCACGCCAGGAGTCGGGACGATGAGCCAGTCGCTGCGCGGTTTTCCGGCGGAACGCGCCGATCTCTCCGTGGTCATCCCCCCCTGGAAACACAATCCGTCCGCATGGTCGCAGCGCATTCCGATTTGCATTTTGGCGCTTGTGGCAACCGTCATCGCGGCCTACATGGCGATGTATCAGTGGCGCATCGTGGACGACGTGTGGGACCCCGTGTTTGGTGAGCAAAGCCGCAAGGTATTGGACTCGGACGTGGCGAAGCAGATGTATGGCTGGTTTGGCATCCACGACGCGGCGCTGGGCGCGCTTGCGTATCTGGGCGATGCGATTTTTGGTTTGGCCGGTTCGACGCGTCGCTGGCAGTATCGCCCCTGGCTGGTGATCCTGTTCGGGATTGACGTCATTCCCTTGGGCCTCGTGAGCGCCATCCTGGTTGTTGCGCAAGGCACCATCGTCGGATACTGGTGCTTCTTGTGCCTCGTAACGGCCGCCATCTCATTGGCGCTGGTCTACATGGCCATCGACGAGGTATACGCTTCGCTGAAGCTCCTCTACCTGGTCGGCAAACGGACCGGTAGCGCGAAAGCCGTCTGGCTGGCGTTTATCGGGCGCCCCTTCGAAAGCGCCGATCAGGCCGCAGCGGAAATGGTTCGTCGTGCTGCATAAGGCACGGTATCTTCAACGTCGAGGTGAAGAGGTGGTTCGATGTGGGCTCGCGATGTCGAAGTGATGCTGGGCGTATGGTTGATCATCAGCCCGTTCGTCTTCGTACACAGCGACGAGGCGACGCTGTTATGGGCCAGCGATTTCGCCGCCGGCGGGCTCGTCGCCACGTTCGCTGTGTTATCCTACTGGCGGCCTGCCCGACACGCGCACTTGCTGACACTTCTGGTTGCCCTGTGGCTGGTGGCGTTCGGCAGATTCGGCGCGGCATCGCCGTTGCCGCCGGGGATGCAGAACGAGATTGTCGTCGGACTTCTGCTCATGATGTTCGCCATCTCCCAACTACGCGACGCAGCCGCCCGACGTCTGGTTTGACCAATCAGACCAGACGCTGTCGATGCGGGCGCACCGAGCCAGTCTAGGAGGAAACAGGCCATGACCAACCTGACACAAACGGACCTGTTGCAATTGGTCGAACACGAGGGGCAGCCATGCGTGTCCATGTTTCTGCCGACTCACGCGGGTGGGCGAGACCAGCGGCAAGATCCCATCCGACTGAAGAATCTGCGGAACGAGGCCTTCGTCGCGCTGACAGAACGAGGACTGCGCCGCCCGGACGCAGATGCAATTTTGGCGCCGCTCGACGACGTGCTGGTTCAGACGCAGTCGGAACGTCGCCGCGGCGATAGTCTGGCGTGTTTTCTCGCGGAAGGCTTTTTCCAGGCCTACTCCGTTGGCCTGGAATTGAGCGAACGGCTGGTGGTTGGCAATCGATTTTACGTCAAGCCGCTGGTGCCCTTGGTTCAGGCCAATGGACGTTACTATGTGCTGCTGCTCACCAAGGACGATGCGCGGCTGTTCGAAGCGACTCGCGATTCATTGCATGAACTCAGGCTGCCGGAAATCCGTCGGGCGGAACCGGACGGGCTGGAGACGCACCTGCAACACCATGCACACCGTTCACCTTCCCAAGGCCGCGGGGCCACGACGGAAACGATGTTTCACGGCCATGGAGGCGCGGATGACCGCGCGAAAGTCGAGACATTGAATTTTTTTCACCGAGTGGACGACGCCCTGCAAACGGTGCTACCTGCAGAGCGGACGCCGCTGGTGTTGGCCTGTGTCGGCTACCTGGCGCCAATCTATGCCCAGGCGAACAGCTACCCCAACTTGCTCCCGAGCCACGTTTCTGGCGGCAGCGAATTGGCGCAGTTGGACGTCTTGCGAGAGCAGGCCTGGCGGGTGGTGCAGCCGAGCTTTCGTGCAGAGCAGGATCAGGCCTTGCAGAGATGGGCAAGCCTTCGAGGAAACGAACTGGCGTCGTGCGAGGTGGAGCAAGTCGTCCTGGCCGCCGCGACCGGCCGCGTAGAAGACCTCTTCGTCAAGCCCGATGCCGAAGTCTGGGGAAGCGTCGACCTTGCCAACCGATCCGTGCATCGAGCCGAATCCAGCGATGCCGCATCGAGTGAACTGGCAGACGACACCGAGTTGCTGGACTATGCAGTTGCCCAGTGCCTGGCACATGGCGGCAACGTCTACTCCGTTTCAGAAATACCCGACGCGGATTCGCCCCTCGCCGCCACTTTGCGCTACTGAAGCGCAGGGGCCCGTCACGCCCCGTCGGTCTGCAGCTTCTCGCCGGAACCTTCCCATCCCTGGGCGCCCGCTTCGAAGTCGTAAACCTGCGCGAATCCGGCTTCCTCGAGTTTGTGCGCCGCCCTGGTCGACGAATCGCACTGCCGGCTTGCGCAGTAAACCACCACCGGTTCGTCTCGGCCGCCGATCGCCTGCTCGACTCGCTCGGCAAAGTCCTGCTGGTCTTGCGGAATGTTGATGGACCGCGGGATCCGCGTTTGTTCAAAATTGTCCGCCGGCAGTGTATTCACGAGCGTTGGCTTCGGTTCGCTGGACAGCATGCGCTTCAAACTGTTAGCGTCGATGGTCTTCATGTCGATCTCTCCGTTGCTTTCAGTGGGTATCCTCCGCTTCTCAGTCGATCTGGTGAAGACGGCGAATTGCCGTCCGTCTTGCCAGCCCTGGCCATCCGAAAGCTGGTTGGCTGCTACGAGACGGAAAACCGGCTAAGTCATAGCCGCTGGCTTATCCTGGCTCACTTCTTTCTTCGATCATGCTTCGTGCGAAGCTGATGTTCGCCAACTCCTCGTCGCTGTGCTCATTGAGCAGCTTTACCGATGGGTCAATCAGGCTCTCCAGCCAGTCGCCAAATGGCACCTCCCGCGGATGCGAGTCGTACCGTTCAAACGCGTTGAGGAAGACCTCTTCAACCATGTCGGCAAGATCGAAACGCTCGCCCAACTGGGCTTCGATCCGCGGGTAGCGCTGAATCCAGCGTCCGATGCGTTTGCGCAACGGTTCCTCGAAGGGATACGTCAACACGCGGAACTCGGCATAGTCGCCTTTCGCCACGGCCTCCTGCAACGCGTTCGCCTCCAAGGGGCGGTTCGCAACCACGTCGTGCCGTGTTCCCTGCGAGTGCTTCGATCGATCCTCTTCGTTCGAGAGTCGATCCTTATACGCCGCGACCTTGTGCACCAGTTTCCGGACGCACCGTTTGTACCCCGCATACATATCCTCGTCGAGTTCACCCGTAGCGAGCGTTCGCTTGGGCAGCCGTAGTGTGGCCTTGATACGGTAATCCTGGCTGGGCGGCTTGAACTCAATCGTTAGGTACAGGTCGCTCACCGGGAACTTCTCAACCGCTTCGCGGAGCGGGTCCAACCCCTTCTCCAATCGCGTAAGTTCTGGTTCGGTCAAGTCGCAGTTTTCAGTGTCCAGTTCTATACGAATGTTGTAGCTCTGGTCGGAGTACTTCATGGCTCACCTGACGTCGAAGGGTGTCTAAGCTAGTAACGCCAACTTGTGCAATTCGCGCGCCCGACCTTACTTGGCATCCTAATTGCTGACCTGTTGAGCAATCGTTGTTGAGCCAGCTGGGGAATGAACAAATTACGAGCGGATTGAGCAAGCCGAGGAACACCCATGAAACCGATGAAAACAGCCCCCCACCCACTCACAGCGCGCACGCTTGTCGGCCTGTTGCTCGTCAGTTCGCTCTCGCTGCTCGGCTGTTCCGGCACCGACGCAGAAACCCCGCTCAGCGAGGCCCGGCAAGCTCATCAGGCCGCTGAGGAACGGGTGGCGGAGGCGGAGGAGTCCGTGGAATCGGTCGGAGAATCCCTCGATGACGTGGGCGCCCAGCTTGCCATGCTGAGATCCGAACGCCAACAGTTGCGCGAGCAAGTCGCACTCCAGGAACAGCAATTGGGGGACTTACGAAAGTCGCTCGAGCGCGAGAAGCAAGCCCGGACCGATGCTGAGCTGCGGCTCTCAGAGCAAATGGAGCAGAAAGCCAAACTCGAGGCGGAACTCGCTCAGGAAAAAGAAGCCCGAGTAAGGGCCGAAACGAAAGGCAATCCGAGTTGACTCGCACGTAGGTAGAGACCCATAGAAGGATGCGATTGAATCAGCGGCCTGCCAAGCCGCCGTCGAGTGCAGTCCCATCCACGATGGCACCGCGACTACCGTTCCGTGAGCTGGGCTTGAACCGCACGCAACTGGTCGATGTCCCCCTCGGTCAGTTTCAGATACTGCGTGTTCGTGCCGGTGTGATCCAGATTGCGGAAACTGTACACAACACGGACCGAATACTCGTCGGTGTCTTGTTCAGCTGCCTCGGCGAGGATCTGCCCAACGAATTCGCGCACGCTCGTAATACGCTTCATTCCGACCATCCAAAAGTTGTAGCCCTCCACGAGTTCACCAATCTCCAGGCGATCGGAATGTTCACCCGGATCGAGAATCAATGCTCCGCGATCGTGGTGAAGTTCATAAACGGACTTAAGTTCCGGAGAATTATCAGCGAGCTTCATGCCGAGCACATCGACTGTCTTGGGCGGCTTATCCAGGTTGATCGCCTCCAAGCGGAGATCCACTCCGCTCTTGTCGCCATCGAGATCCATCGGCAACTTGATCTTTTGGTTAATTTCGAGCGTGTGGGCCCTTAACGTCGACGGTCCGCTGGCGAGTCCGCGCAAGCTGAACTCTCCGTTCGCTCCGCTCATCGTGGCCTTGCGATCACGGCCGCTGTTCAGAAACGCTTCGACCATCACGTTCGGAACTGGCTTGCCGGCGAGGTTGCGCACCGTGCCAGAAACCGTGTGCCCGGTGGGCAGCACGATCCGGATCGACTCGCGCTCGGCGGGGGAAAGCTCATAGATGTCCTTGATGCGAGTAGGGATGTAATCCGGATGTTCAAACGCGACAAACCCCCGGGCGGTTTCCTCGCGCACACGGGGTTCCAGGGCGTAGTTGAATAGCTCGAACGAGCCATCCGAGTTGCTGGCGGTTCTCTCAACCCCGCCTGTCCCATCCGCGAAGACGACGTTGGCTCCAATCTCTACGCCCGAGATCGGCTGGCCTTGCTCGTCAACGACAGTCCCTTTCAGATACAGCGCAGGCTGCAGAACAAAGGAGGCATCCGCTTGGGTGCCGGGCGCAATGGAGACTTTCCTCGCGTCGCCACCGCTCATCAAGGTGCCCACCGATCTCCGGTATCCCGGCTTCAGGACGTCGAACGAGACGCTTGTCGGTCTGATCGTGGGAACCTGCAGGCGATACTCGCCCTTCTCATCGGTTTGAGCTTCCAGCGTCTTGTGCTTCGAGTCCACAAACCGCATGTTCCTGGCCGGGAGCGCGACGATCACGCGCGCGTCGCGAACCGGCTCGCCGGCCTCATTCGTTACGCGGCCGCTCAGCACCGCGACCGAAGTCGTTTTTGACTCAGCTTGGGCCTTCTCTTCCTCCGCTTGAACCCTCGCGGTGAAAGCCATTACCAGCGGAAACACGGCAAGCGCCGCGATGCACAGGCCGCTTCGAACATCGAGCCGATAAGTCATGGGTTGTGCCATCATCTTGATTCTCCTGGCGAGTGAACCGGTGGAATGGACCGCGGTGGAAAGTGGCGCGAAGACACGAGGTTCTTCCGAGAGGAACTCGACCGTGTCGACTAAAGCTGCTGCGTAGTCCCGCTCCTGACGCGGCGCGAGTTCCAATGCGCTCTGGTCGCAGCACTGTTCTTCGAGATCACGCATTTGCCAGCAGGCAATCCACACGATCGGATGCCACCAGAACATGATCGTCGCCGCTAGCTCCAGCAGGCGAACCCGGTGGTCGCGTCGGCGGATGTGAGCCAACTCATGGGCGATGATCGCCGCCTGGGCATTCTCATTCAGCCGGGCGAAGAGTTCGGCGGGCAGAATCATGCGCGGCGGCCCGCCGATCGACCAGATTAGCGGCGGCAAGCGAAGCGGCGTCACCAACACCTGAGGGACGTGCTGCATCCCCATCCTGCCTGCAACTCGCGCGACCAGCTTCGAGATGGCGGGCGGCGGCGCCCCGACCTTTTGCAGACTCCTGGCGAAGCGTCGAATGAGAATCGTGTAGCCAAGAGCGACCGATGAGGCCCCCAGCGCCCACACGAAAACGAGGATCGCGGAGACGGACCACGGGTCGACTGCGGGGGAAAGAGTCGACGTTCCTGGCGCTGCGCCGTGACCGCTGGCGCTGGCGGCGGAACCGTCCTGGCTCGGGAAATCGCGGTCCGTGGAAGCCGCCGGGTTCACCATCGCTGATTGCGCCGACGGCGACAGTGCGGCGGAGTCTTCGCGAACTGTTCCTGGAAACCAGGAACCGGCGAAGGGTAGTCCTGAAATCACCACAGGCGGAGTAAACAGCTTGAGCAACACGATCACCCAAAGCAGATGAAGGGCGGCAGGGTTCTTCCACACCCGACCAAGCAGCGCGGCCCCGATTCCCAGAAACGTGGCCAGAATCGCGTTGCTGGCGATGATTTCCCAAGCATTTATCATGAGTGTCTCGCGTTGGCTCGGGGTGACTCACGAAGGCGCCGGCGGAAAGGCTACTTTTCTGGCGGCCACAGTTCATGGATCAGTTGGCGAAGTTGCTCGCGGTTCTTTCTCGAGATCCCCTTGGAGCGAAGCAAGGTCGTCACGAGCGGAGTGAGGGCACCGTCGCACAGTCGATCGGCCAGCTCCCGCAGACGGTGCTGCAGGAAGTCCTCTCGACTGACCAGCGCGCGGAATTGATGTGCTCGTTCGCTCCGATCGCGAACGATACAGCCCTTCGCTTCCAGTCTTTCGAGCAACTTTTGCACCGAGGCTACTTTAGAATCGGACACCTGTTCATAAATGGCGTCCGCGATGTCACGGCTCGTTGGGGTTCCCCGCTCCCAGATGACCTCCAGGATCGAGAGCTCCCCATCGGTGACTTGTTCGATTTGCATGCGCCTACGATCCAGCTCTGCGATCCGAAGAGGTTCGATGACAGACGGTCTGTCTGTCGACATCCTACTCGATTCGCACGGTGTGTCAATCAGGATCTGGCGGGTTCGTCCCTCCGGATTTCGACGCGCTCGCCAACGGCGTGCGATCCCCCCCATAAAAAACGCCGGAACTTTCGCTCGGGCGTTTACCGCCATGCGTCATCTTCAAAAGTGGAGGCGGCGGGAAACTTGGTGGAATCCTCGGAAGAAATGCCTCACTCACAAAACAGTTGCGCAGCAAGCGGCGCAGATTGTGAGCGGGCCACAGGGGCTGCTCATAGCATCGTCGGCGATCCTGATCTGATCTCGATCGTGCAGGTTTGGCCGAGCCTGCCGAAGGCGATACGAGCAGGGTTCCTGGCTATTGCGCGGGCAACGCAATCTGGCGAATCGACGCCTTCAGGTTCAACGGCCAATTCACTTTGCCGACGAATCGCTTCGTCCTGCGCGCGGAATCGGCACCAGCATTCGCACCCGCCGCTGATACCGCGCATATTCCTCGCCGTGGTAAGCCAGCAGATCGCGCTCTTCGAGTTGCAGTGCAATGAGGCAGTAGGCCGTCGTGGCTGCAGCGAACAGCAGTCGGCCAGCCGTCATCGTCGGCGCGGCCCAAAACGCGATCAGGAATCCCAGGATCAACGGGTGCCTGACCCAGCCGTAAAGTGTTGGCGTCCGAAACCGAAGCGGCGAGTAGTCATGCCCCTGCCAGTAAAAGTAGACCTGCCGCAGCCCGAACAGATCGAAGTGGTTAATTAGAAAGGTTGCAACCAAAGCCAGCAGCCAGCCGAACCAGAACGCACCCCAGATTCCCGTGCGAATCACGGGCGTGCTAATTTCCCAGACGACTGTCGGCAGCGGAATCCACAGCCAATACAAGAGCGCCAACAGCAGGCTGCTCACGAGCACATACGTGCTTCGCTCGATGGACAGCGGAACCAGACGCGTCCACCAGGTCTTGAAACCCTGCCGCGCCATCACGCTGTGCGGAATCGCAAACAGCAGCAGCAATCCCGCATCCAGCAAGCCTGCGAGCGGCCAGTTCACGTCAACAACTGGCGCATCAATGGTTTTTGGAACAACCAAATCGCCGACGAATCCAATCGCATACAGAAATGATCCCAGGAACATCACGTAGCACACCAGTCCATAAGCAAGCGTCAGATAACGCATGGTCCTGTCTCCCTGCTAATGTTCTGCGCGAATAACCGCACAGATGGCCAGCGGATGCCCGGTACGCGCATTGCGCCCCGACCAGAGGATTCTTGGATTCTTGAGCCCCGAGCGCTCGAGCCGCGCGAACATCGTCTCGCGGGTCAGCGCACCGCCAATGCAACGAAACCAATCGTTCAGATCACGGCGAATCTCGCCTGGCAGTTCCTCGGCCGCCACGATCTCGGCAAAGATCGTGCGTCCGCCAGGCTTCAACACCCGAGCCACTTCGCGCATCACGGCGTCCTTGTCGGGCGAGAGGTTGTAAATGCCGTTGGCCGTCAGCAGGTCGATGCTCGCATCGGGGAGCGGAATCCGATCGGCCGGGGCGTGCAGGAGTTCGAAGTTGGAGATGCCTGCCGAGCGCAGGTTCTCCGCCGCTTTGCGCAGCATCGAAGCGGACAAATCGAGCCCGTACACAGTGCCGCTCGGGCCAACCGCGACGGCATAGTGGTACAGGTCGAGCCCCACCCCGCAGCCCAAGTCGAGCACGGTCTCGCCGGCCCGCGCATCGACGAACGGTTGCGGATTGCCCGCGCCGGTGAACGACTCACTGAGCCCCTCCGGCAGCCGCGAAAGCAGCTCCGGATCGTACCCCACGCTCTCGGCGAACTTGCGTCCGACGGGAAAGTTGAACTTCTCGCCGGGTGCCTCGGCCACTCGGCCATAACGTTCGCTGACGGCCGTCATGATTTCCTGGCCGCTCATGTCAGCTAGTGGCTTGCTAACCTGCCCCGAAGCCGTGGCGTTTGCAACACTCAGCGGTTCGCAACTGGCTCCAGATAGCGGGGACGAAACCGTGCTCGTGAGTTGCTGGACGACGTGTTCGATTTCGTGGCGGGTGGTGCTCCGTCCGAGGCTGAAGCGGATCGCGCCGGCGGCCCGATCGCGACTCAAGCCCATGGCTGCGAGCACCGGGCTCGCCGTTCCATGGCCGGCGTGACAAGCCGATCCGGTGGACGCCGCAATGCCATCGAGTCGCTGCAAGATGTCTGCTCCCTGCGAACCGATAAAACTCACGTTCAACGTGTTGGGCAGTCGCTCCGTGGGATGGCCATTCAGCACCACGCTGTCACCGAACTGCTCAAGCAGCAATTCCCGGAAGTGGTCGCGCAGCTCGACGATGCTCTTAGCTTCGATCCAGTCCCGGCTAAAGGCACAAGCGGCCCCCAGCCCCACGGCGAGCAGCGCGCTTTCCGTTCCCGCGCGGCGACCTGCCTCCTGACCGCCGCCATGCAACAGTGGTGCAAGCGCCACGCCTTCGCGTATGAACAGCGCGCCTACGCCCTTGGGCGCATAAAGCTTATGCCCGGCAACCGTTAGCAGGTCCACATTCAGCGCCTCGACGTCCACGGCGATTTTCCCCACGGATTGCGCCGCATCCGTGTGCAGCGGAACGTTATGCTCACGGGCGATGGCGCCGATTTCGGCGATGGGCTGAATCGTGCCAACTTCGTTGTTCGCGTGCATCACCGAAATGAGCACGGTACTGGGCCTGATCGCCCGGCGGATCTCCTGCGGATCGACCTGGCCATGCCCATCGACCTTCACCATGGTCACATCCGCGCCCAACCCCTCGAGAAACCTGAGCGGTGCCAGGACTGCCGGGTGCTCGATCGCCATCGTGATGAAGTGCGGGCGAGCGACTTCGGCGCGGCGGGCGAAATAGACGCCTTTGATCGCGTGGTTGTTGGCCTCGGTGCCGCCCGAGGTGAAGACGACCTCCGTCGGATCACTGCCGATCAGCCCGGCCACCTGTCCGCGCGCCTGTTCAATCGCGTCGCGCGCCTGCTGCGCGGCCCAGTGATCGCTCGACGGGTTGCCGAATTGATTTTCGAGATATGGCAGCATCGCCTCGCGGACTTGTGGGTCGATTGGTGTCGAACCGTTGTAGTCGAGGTAGACGCGTCGGCTCATGTCGCCACCTTCAAACGCTGCTTCACCGGTGGGCCGCTCCGGCTGCCACGCCGTGCGGTCCGGGCTTTCTCGCGCTGGATGTCCGCGGCGTCGAGTTTTATAACTGGGTGCTCACGCCCGATGAGCTTGAGCAGATCTCGAACCAGTTTCGGGCGCGCCAGGTAGTAGCAGCGTAGCGCGCCATCCTGCGCTTTGTCGACCAGCCGCGCGAAACGCAAGACCGCCAGGTGCTGCGAGATGTTCGCTTGCCGGGCGGGTACCAGATCCTCGATGTCCGTGACGCACTTAGGTCCGGCGAGCAGTTCCTGCAGGATCATGAGCCGGGTGGGATGGGCGCAGGCCTTCAGCAGTTCGGCCGCCGCTTGTGAATTGGACAGGGCATCGGATGACGCCATCGCGGGCATTCCTTATCTAGAATATTCGAATTCGCGAATATCATAAGGCCTTGGCCCTCAGCCAGGCAAGAGTGATCCACGTTGTGTTCGGCGCTTGGCTAGCGCAAACTAGATCCTGGCAAGATGACTCCCCGTAAGCTCCTCGAGGCCCCGCATGCGGACCGCCCGATCGCAAATGCTAGTTTGTGGCTTGATCGCCTTCACCCTGCTGGGTTCGCCGGGAGCCATGGTGACCGGCGAAGAGCCGGCAATCTTTACGACCTTGGCGCCGGGGATCGTTGTCGAGGAATTACCACTTCGGCTGCCAAACATCAACAACTTGCGGTTCCGCGCGGACGGGCAACTCACCGCGCTGGGCTACAACGGCAAAGTGTACCTTCTCAACGACACCGACCGTGACGGCTTGCCGGACGCTGCGGAGACATATTGGGACCGGCCGACATTGCGCGTCCCGGTCGGCATGGCGTGGTCTGAGCAGGGCCTCTACGTCTCTTCGCAAGGCAAGCTCTCGCTGTTGCGCGACACCACCGGCGACGGCCGCGCCGATCTCGAAGAAGTGGTCAGCGCCGGCTGGCCCGCTCCTGATGTGCGGTCCGGGGGAGTGGACGCCACATCAGTTACGCTGGATAAGCAGGGCAATGTTTACTTCGCGCTGATCTGTGCCAACTACTCGAATCCCTATCGGCTGGACAACGGAAAGGCTAATTACTCGCGTTCCAGCCTCCGCGGAACCATCTTGCGTTTGTCGTCCGATCACAAGCAGCGCGACGTGATCGCGACGGGACTCCGCGTCCCCTACACACTCGCCTTCAACCGCCACGGCGACTTGTTTTGCACCGACCAGGAAGGGGAAACCTGGCTCCCCGGAGGCAATCCGCTCGACGAACTGAATCAGATTGTCCTGGGAAGACATTATGGTTTTCCTCCGCGCCACGATGCGTATTTGCCCGACGTGCTCGATGAGCCGCCCGTCGTCGCCTTCGGCCCGCAGCATCAATCGACGTGCGGGCTGGTGTTTAACGAGGCGCGCGAAGGATGGAAATCGTTCGGACCGCCGGCGTGGGAAGGCACTGCTCTGGTAGCAGGACTTTCGCGCGGCCGATTGTGGCGCGTTCCGCTTGTGAAAACGCCACAGGGGTATGTCGGCCGGCCGGTTGCGATCGCCATCTCTTCGATGCTTGTGGCCGATCTTGCGGTGTCCCCCGAGGGCCACCTTTATCTGACTTGCCACAGCGGTCCTCCCGATTGGGGAACCGGACCAGACGGCAAGGGCCGACTGTTCCGCCTGCGATATGTCGCGGACAAGGCCGCCACACCTGTGCTCGCCTGTGCGACAGGTCCTTTGCAGGTCAAAGTTGCTTTCGACCGGCCCGTCGCGCCGGAGTTTGCCGAACATTTCAAAGGGCGAACGATCCGCTACGGCGAGCACGTGCGCGCGGGCGACCACCATGAGACGCTCAAGCCGCCCTACGCGGCAGTCGAGCGGCAGGCGGAGTCCCATCGCGGCGAATTGACAATCGCGGGGGCACGACTATCCGACGACCGTCGCACGGTGACCCTGCAGACCAGCCCCCATCCGCTAACAGGGACGTATTCGCTCTCGTTGCCGATCGAGTCCGAGTCGACGGGTGCAGCCCAACGCACTGCGATCGAGGTTGAGTACGATCTAAGCGGACTATTGGCAAAGTGGACGCCCCACGGCGGCGACCTGCCAACGTGGACGGGTTGGGTGCCACACGCGGATTTGGCCATCGCGCGGGCCCTTAGCACGGAATCGGCCGAGCATCAGGCCTTGTTTTCGCTGCTCGACAAAGCAGGGCAGTTTCAACTTTCCGGTTTCCTGGAGCTACCAGACGACGCCACGATGCTACGCGTAACATCGTCGGTACCTTCCGCATTGCGCCTTGGCGAGCGAGGCCTGATGGAGTCCGCGCCAGAAGGCAACAGCTACGTTGCGGTGGTCGATATCGCCGATGAACCGGGCCGTCAGCCGCTTGAAGTTGTCATTACATGCGATGGCGGCGAGACCCCGGAACTCAACTTATCCTATCGCCGCGTCGGGGATGACAACGAGCGTGTCGTCGAGCTCAATCGCTTGTCCTTGCCTTGGTCGCCACAGCCCTCTGCTCCGCGAGTCGCGCCATCGGAGCAGCAACCAAGCAAGGTCGTCGGCGATCCGAGACGCGGCGAGTTGATCTTCTTTGGACAAGTCGCAAAGTGCGCGGATTGTCACAGCATCCACGGCCGGGGACAAAAATTCGCCCCGGAGCTGGACTCGTTGTGGCAGCGCAGTGCCGAGAGCGTGTTGCGTGACATTCGAGACCCGAACGCGACGATCAACCCAGACTTTCTCGGCTACACGATCTCGCTCGCAGATGGCCGAGTGCTCAACGGAACGGCCCGTAGCGTCTCGAGCGACAAACTATTGGTGGTTAGCCAAGAATCCCGGCAGTCCAGAATCAGTATTAGCGATATTGAAGAGCTCAGGCCACTCTCGACTTCGATGATGCCCTCTGGCTTGCTCGATGCGCTAACACCGTCCGACGTTCAGGACTTGCTGGCCTTCCTTGCCAGCCCGCCACCACCGGCCAAAGAGCTACCCGCGTTTCCACAACGCACTGCGGCCGAAGTGGCATCCGCTCTTACGGTGCTGCCCAAGGAGGCCAAGGCTCAATTGACACGGTCGACGGTGATTACGCTGGTTGCCGGAAAAAAAGATCATGGTCCGGGCGAACACGACTACCCGGCGTGGCAGGCAAGTTGGGCTGAACTGCTGCGCGAGGTGGAAGGCGTCAAGGTCCAGCGGGCGGTCGAATGGCCCACGCCTGAGGAGTGGCGCACCTCGGAGGTGATGGTCTTCAACTTTTGGAATCACGAGTGGTCGCCAGAGCAGTTCGAGCAGTTGGATGCGTACCTGGCCCGCGGCGGGGGAGTGGTGGTGTTGCACGCGGCGCTGATCTCGGACGACGATCCCGAATCGCTTGCCAAGCGTTGGGGTTTGGCCGCGCAACCCAAGAGAACCAAGTATCGACACGGACCCGTCACACTGCAGTTCTCGAACGACAATCCGTCCCCACTGGTGGCCGGGTACTCGCGTTTGCCACTCGTTGATGAATCGTACTGGCCGCTCATTGGTGACCGCCAGCGAGTCAGCGTGTTGGCGACTGCGGTTGAAGACGATGCCGAATGGCCCATGATCTGGACCCATCAGCCTGGGCGAGGAAGAGTGTGGGCCAGCGTGATGGGGCACTACAGCGCGACTCTTGAGGATCCCTTGTACCGCATCCTGGTCCTGCGCGGCATCGCTTGGGCGGCAAATCGTGACTTACAACCATTTCAGCAAGCCGCTGTTTGTCGCTGACGAACTCACCACATTTTCCAACACGGAGAGTTCTGCAATAGAGCCGCAGAGCTCGGGCGTATGCGGTTATCGCACAGTGACTCTGAGCCGGAGACTATAATTCCGCTTTCCTACGCCCAGCTCGACTGCGCGAATGCTCGCAGTTGCCGGAGAAACTGCCTGCGTCGTCGGCGGGCAGCCGAACGACGAGCCTGAAGTAACGCTGTGCATGCCGGGGCAAGGTAACTCACCCTCGAACTCGCCTGCCGGAGGCTAACACGGGCCGCTATATCGCTCATTGGCCGCTGCCGGGCTTAGGCAAACCAATCTTCCAGCAGAAGGACGTTTCCGCGAGTGCGGCTATTGAAGACTTCCCGTAGCTGGCGTGCCCGTGCCGACGACGCGGTCTAGTGCCGCAACGCGCGCGTGCAATTCGGCAACGGCCTCGTAATAGCGGTCCTGCAAGGCCAGCAGTTGGCGTTGCGCTTCGATCAACCGCAAGAAATCCAGGCGTCCGGCAACATAGCTGGCGCGAGCTGCGTCAATGCTTTGCTCGGCTGCAGGCAGAATTCGCTCCTCATAAACCGCGACGGCCTGATCGGTCTCCGCCACGCGGCGATAGGCTTGTTCAACCTCAAAGGCAATTTCGTTGACTTCGTTTTCGAGAAGCGCTTGCTGCTTGGCGAGCCCGGCCGAGGCTTCGCGAACCGCGGCGTAACGCTTCTGCTTGTAGACTGGCACGTTGAGATTCATGCCCACCATCGGCCGCAGGGCGTCCTCTTGCCAAAAGGCGTCGTACCGCCCGACGAACTCCATGTCCGGATAGAACTCCTTTTGCGCCAACTGGATTGAGTATCGCTCCGCTCGGATTCGGGCTTGTTGCGCCGCCAGCTCCGGCCGCATGCTGAGAGCTTGCTGGCGAAGTGCATCGGACGGCGGAAGCTGTAGCTCGTCATTTAGCGCCGTCGGCGGCGGGGGTAACTGCGCATCGGGCGTCACCAGAAGGAGCGTGTTAAGCCGTGCCCGTGAAACTTGCTCATTGCGCAGCAGTTCCAGCCGCCGGCGTTCCAAGTCGGCCAACTCCACGTCGGCCAGCAGCACGTCCTGTTGTTCGACTTCGCCGGATTCGTAGCGAGCTTGGGCGATCTCGCGAAAGCTCCGCAGCAGGTCGGTCGACTGGCCGAGAACTTCGAGCTGTCGGTGGGCCAGGAAGTAGCGGTAGAAAGCCAGTCGTGTGACCTCGGCGATGCGTAGCCGCGCCTCGCCGGTTTCATAGTAGGCGGCATTCGCCTGCGCCTGGGCAATACTTCCTCGCAATTGGCGTTTGCCGGGCCACGGCACCTTCTGTGAACCTTGCACCAGATAGGCGGATTCGATGCCGCTGTCGTTACCCCAACTTCCTGGCCCAAGCATGTACGCGAACATGGGATCTTCGAGCGAGAACTCCTGCGGATAACGTTGCGACGCGGCTTGCCAGGCGGCGACGGCTGACTGGATGTCCGGATTTCGAGCCAGTACTTCGGAGACCAGCCAATCGACGTCCAGTTGGTTTGGCTGCTCTTGCACGACCGAAATCTTAGACGGCGGCAGGCTCTCGGGTAGCGGTGCCTCGTACGCGACGGCTCGACCAGGCGTGGGAGGGTCGGCGTTGACCGGCATTTTGGAGGGAAGCGGTTTTACTGCAGGCAACGCTACCATGGTGGCGGCTGCTGATTCCGCTTTAGGAAGTGGCGTTGCGCGTCCCCGGGATTCATTCTGCGCAGCTTGAATCGTGGGCGTCGGTTGGACGGAGCGGCAACCACAGAGTCCAAGAGCAAGCGCAAGGACGCAACCCGCGCATGCGACGCTAACTGCGAAGCGCATGACCTCTCCTGATGAAATGCGACCCCGGGGTCGGCGGGTTAGCAGGTCGGGACCCCGAGCGTGCCGAAGTGAAACGGCCGTAACGTTTGTTCGGCATTTCCGGGATGAATCGCCGGTAAACGCCGTTCGGGCGACATAATCGATAAAATCAGCACACCCTCGACCCCCCCCTGGTGGTGGTCGGCTGCGGGACAATTCGACGTTTACTCTGGCACGCCGGGCCCTTAGACTTCCCTTAGTCGGGAAGCGGAAAGTTCTGCCCGCCGTAAACAAAGACAGCCGATCCGCCGTATACTTAAGATCATGCGATCACAAAACCTCTCAACTCGACACGTGCTGTTCGCCGGTTTGGCGTTGGCGGTCGGGCTGTCAGGTTTCCAGGGCCCCGTCACGTGTGCCAATACGTTGGCCGCTGCCGCCGCAAAGCATGAAGCCGCTCCGAGGAAGTGCGTCTGTGGCGGAAAAGGAAAATGCTGCCTCAAAGGCTGCTGCGTGGCCAAACGCGGAAAGCCCGCCGACAATCAGTCCGGCGCACCCACCAAGGGGCAGCGGAGCGACCTGGCAGTCACGGCGATGCACGACATGTTGGTCGGCGAGTCGTCGCCCAGGTCGTTCCCCAAGCCGAGTTCGCTTGAATCGGCCGCACCGTTTCAACTGTGCACTCTCATCACCGAGCACACTTGTCTGCAAGTGTGATCTAGCGCCATCCTTGCGCGCGCTCCGTAGATCGTGAGCGATCTCTAGCAAGGGTTTTGTGCCACCTGGGAAGTCGCTGGCTGAGCGTCGCGCACATCCCAGTCTGACATTCCGTTGGGATAACCGTGTCGCCCTTTCAAGATCCGTGCGCTTGCGCGCCTGGAATTGAGGAAACAATGAGCGAGCCTGATCGGATTCCGCCGATTCAACCCGAAGTCGACTCCTCTGTCGAAGTCACGCCGCCAGTCCGTACGCGCTGGCAACAAGCCAAGCTCGTTTTTCAGGGCGTTGAGGTGCGACTGCGATTCATCGCCATCTTCGTCGGGATTGGTCTGCTGATGGCCTACTGGACGACCATCGAGAACTACTGGGACCGCTGGACTCGTCCCAGCGATTCCGCAAGCGTGCTCACGGCGGACAACGAGTTCTATTGCCCCATGCATCCGTCCGTTGTTCGCGACACCCTGGAACCGAACGGCGAGGTGCCCGACTGCCCGATCTGCGGCATGCCGCTTTCGAAGCGAAAGAAGGGCGAAGCGGCTGAGCTACCTGCAGGGGTACTCGCGCGTTTGCAATTGAGCCCGGAACGGGTGCAACTTGCTGGCGTAGGCACGGTCGAGGCCAGCTACATGCCGCTTTTTAGCGAAGTGCGCACGGTCGGCTACGTTCAGTATGACGACAGCCGGTTGTCGGAAATCGTCACACGCGTGAGCGGCTACATCGAGAAGCTGTTCGTGGACAAAACTTTTGAGTCCGTTGCCGCTGGCCAAGAGTTGGCCGAAGTCTATAGCCCGCAGCTATACAGCTCCGCGCAAGAATTGCGACTCGCGCAGAAACGCGGCAACGCTGAACTGGTGGCAAATTCCCGGCAGCGGTTGCGGCTGCTGGGGATCGACGAGGGCGAAATCGACGAGATTGTTGCCGATTCCCAGGACCGGCCGACGCTCTTGCTACGCTCGCCACAGGCTGGCCACGTGATCGAGAAGAACGTCGTGCAGGGAGCGGCCGTCGAAGCCGGAACGGTGCTGTTCAGAGTCGCCAACCTCGAAACCGTTTGGATCGAGGCAGATGTTTACGAGCGCGACCTGTCAGCCTTGCACACCGACCAGACGGTGGAAGCGACCGTCGAGGCATTCCCTGGCCAGGTGTTCAAAGGCCAGATCGCACTGATTTATCCGGAGCTAAACACGACGACTCGCACCAACCGCATCCGCGTGCTGCTGGACAATCCAGATTCTCAACTGCGCCCCGGAATGTTCGCGACCGTTCTCGTAAAGACGCCCGTCAGTGAGACCGTGCCCTTTCGCCTGCGACTTGCAAGCCAGGGCACGCCGCCAGCCGAAGCTGACGAGGAAGCTCTCATTGCATTTCAAAAGAATTGCCCGGTAACCGGGCGAGCCCTGGGAAGCATGGGAGAACCAGTCAGGGCCAAGGTAGAAGGGGGCCCGATTTATCTCTGCTGCGAAGGGTGCCAGGAACCGCTCGCGGACAACGAGAGCGAGTATCTAGCGCGACTCGCGCCGCCGCCCACGGGCAGCGTCCTGGCGGTGCCAGAACGCGCGGTTATTGATACCGGCGCCCAGCAGATCGTGTATGTGGAGCGCGAGCCCGGGCTGTTTGAAGGAGTTGCGGTCAAGATCGGACCGCGCAGTGGCAATTACTATCCCGTGCTCGAGGGACTCGCGGTTGGCGACAAGGTTGTCGCAAACGGTGCATTTCTGCTCGACGCCGAAACGCGCTTGAACCCGGCGGCTGCGGCGGCCTACTTCGGAGCAAGCGGAGGCGGCTCTGCAGCCAATCAGGCTGCGGACGCGACGCGACGCGAGCTCGACTCGCCCAGTCCAGCGGAGTTGAAGAACATCGCCAAGCTGGCGCCTGAGGATCAAGATCTGGCCATCGCGCAGCGGCTCTGCCCAGTGACGGGTGAGCCACTGGGTTCCATGGGAGTGCCCCTCAAAGTTGAACTCGCAGGGACGAAAGTATTCCTCTGCTGCAAAGCCTGTGTGAAACGGGCAGAAGCGAATGTCACCAAGGTGCTGGAAGCGATCAAGAAGTCCGCAAATTCGACGTCGGATCGGGCGGCAATGAAACCTTCACAGCCAGCTGGGCACCAGCACGAGTGACGCCGCAGACAGGATCACAATTCAGTGAATAGCTCGTGGAGATACAAGGCGAAACAGGCAGCCGTGGCTGCAAGTCGGGTTAGCACTCGGCCTCGGTCGAGCCGGTCGGCACCACGGCTGCCGTTCTTGTCAATCTATGAGTTGCCACGCGTCGGCCTCATCGATGGAGTCACTCAGCCATGATCGAGCGCATTGTCGGGTATTCGGTTCGCAATCCATTTGTGGTGATTGCACTGTCGCTGATCGTGGCGGGGTGGGGCATCTACTCGATGTTCCGCACGCCAATCGATGCGATTCCCGACCTTTCAGAGAACCAGGTGATCGTCTTTGCTGACTGGATGGGTCGCAGTCCGCGTGAAGTCGAGGATCAAGTCACCTATCCGCTCTCGGTGAACCTGCAAGGCCTGGCCGGAGTGAAGGCGATCCGCGCCACGTCCGAGTTCGGCTTTTCGATGATCAACATCATCTTCGATGACGACATCGATTTCTATTTTGCCCGCCAGCGAGTTCTCGAGCGGCTTTCCATTGCCGAGACGTTCCTGCCCGCCAACGTCAAACCGTATCTTGCTCCCGATGCGACCGCCCTCGGTCAGATCTTCTGGTACACCGTCGAAGGCGATGGCTATGACCTCGGTCGGCTGCGGGCAATCCAGGACTGGTTTGTTCGTTATCAGCTTTACAGCGTGCCTGGGGTTGCCGAGGTCGCCTCGGTAGGCGGTTATCCCATTGAATATCAGATTGACGTCGATCCCACGAAGCTGCGGGCATACGACGTCTCGCTCGGCGAACTCTACTCGGCGGTCGCACGCTCCAACTCTGCGGTCGGAGGTCGCGTAATCCAGAAGGGCGGCAGTGAATTCCTGATTCGCAGCGTCGGGTGGATCGAATCGCTGCGGGACGTGGAGAACATCGTCATCAAGCGTGATCGAGGGACGCCGGTCTACGTTTCGAACGTGGCGTCGGTCCAGTTCGGATCAGGCCCTCGCCGCAACAGTCTGGAAAAGAACGGCAATGAGACGGTCGGCGGCGTCGTGCTCATGCGGTATGACGAAAACCCGCTCGAAGTCACCAAAGCCATCAAGCAGAAGATCGGTCAGTTGCAGGCGGGACTTCCCGACGGAGTGCGAATTGTTCCCTTCTATGACCGCACGCGACTCATCGAAAGCGCGATCCACACAGTCAGCGAGACTCTCATCGAAGAGATCCTGGTCGCGAGCCTGGCAATCATCATCGTGATGCGGCATATCCGCAGTGCACTGATCATCTGCCTGACGCTACCCATGGCCGTCCTGGTGTCCTTCATCCTGATGCGACTTCTCAATGTTCCCTCGAACATCATGTCGCTTTCCGGAATTGCGATCTCGATTGGGGTGCTGGTCGACGCGGCGATTGTGATGGTCGATCAGGGAGCGCATACACTTCACAAGCATTTTGGAAACCGGAAGGTTCACGGCGACACCAGGGAGTTGCTGATCCCCGCCCTGCAAACGGTAGGTCGCCCAATCTTCTTCTCGATGCTGATCATGATCATCAGCTTTATTCCTGTGTTCGCGCTGGGCGGGATGGAAGGCCGGATGTTCCATCCGCTCGCCTTCACCAAGTCATTTGCGCTCATTGGCGTTTCGATCCTGGCTATTACTCTCGTGCCGGCGGTCATCCCATTGTTGATCCGGGGCCGCGTCCGGTCCGAAAGCGACAACTGGATTGTCCGCCGCGTTATCGAGATCTATCAGCCGGTGCTCAACTTCCTGATGGACCATCCGTGGCCGATCGTGTGGGTGACCGGAATCATCTTGATCGTTGGGCTAACGCCAGCCGTCATCGAAGGCACCTTCATCTGGACGTTCTTCCGTGTGGTCGTGGCGCTATCCATTCTCTCTGCGCTGTGGGCTGTGCGACGCGACGAGCATGGATTCCGGCGGTTGTGGTGGGTGGTCGCGTGCGTGTGGGCAGTCGCGTTGGTCGCCGGCGCTCTGACCCTCCCGCGACAGGGTCTGGTGCTCGAGTTGCCCGGAACCTCCCGTTACTTGCCTCTTCCCCTGCTCGCTATCGTCATCGCGTTACCGGTGGTGGCGGTCGCGGGCAGTTGGCTTTTCGCACGGCGCGGCCTGCTGGGGAGGGTCACCATGATTGCCAGCCTATTCCTGATCGCCTTCGTCGCGGATCGGAACATGTCGCGACTAGGGCGGGAATTCATGCCGCCACTCAATGAAGGCACGATCCTCGACATGCCGGTGACAATTCCACGCGCCAGCATCACGCAAGTGACTGACGACCTGAAAGCTCGTGACGCTATTCTCCGGCAGATCCCCGAGGTGGAGCTGGTCGTTGGAAAGGCCGGCCGCGCCGAGACTCCTACCGATCCGGCGCCACCCGATATGATTGAAACGGTCATCAACTTGCGGCCTGAAGAGTTCTGGCCTAAGCGTGAACTGAGGTACGGCGACGCCTTGCAGCAGACTCGCAGAGTCTTTGACGCCATGCACTCGCGTGGGTGGCTCAAAGACATCGACACCGAAATAGCCGCTGGAATTGTCAACGACGCAACGATGCATGGGGTCGCTCACTTTGACCATAAGATGCGGGCGCAATCGCAAAAGGCGCTCGCCGAGTTTCAGGTTGAGCTTGGTCAGAAACTCGTCCTGCTCGCGGTCGAGCGAGTCCTCGGCAACCTCAACACTGCGGGGCACCTGGCCCGCACCCCGACAGAGGCCGAGGCGAAAGGCGTTTCGCGATCACTCGAGCCGCGATTCGCTGAGCGAACGGCGCATGAACTCGATCTCGTTACGACAACCATGCTGGCCCGAGCAATCGTCGACCGGCTGGTCGAAGGCAATTTCCTGCACGCTGACGCCGACGTATTTCAGGTACAGCGGACGGAACTCGGGGAGATGCTGGCCAGCGGGCAGGACCTATTGGGTTTTGAGCGAGCCACCTACTTCACGCAACTGCACGGAGACTTGGAGCAGGCACACTACGACGCGTGGGCCGAGCGATTGAAGTCGCTCCACTGGGAATTGGCTGATGCGGCTGGCCCGGCCTACACCTGGCAAGCAATCACGCAACTGCAACAGCGAGCCGACGCGGAAGGTATCTGGGCCTTCGGTGAGCTGACTCCCGCCAGGATTCGCGAACTGAGGGCGGAGGTAGAGAACGGTTTCACTGGGTCAGTGTTCCTGTGGCGAAAGTCTCGGTTCGATCTGGTCAAGGAACTGGACACGCTCGCGCAAATGCCAGGGTGGGGTAACATCTGGACCCAGCCGATCATCAATCGAGTTGATATGCTCGCCACAGGCGTGCGGACAATGATTGGTGTCAAAGTCTACGGCGACGATCTGGATGCGATTCAGGAAACTTCGGAGCGCGTCGCGCAAGTGCTCAAGAAGGTTCGCGGCGCTGCAGATGTGTTTCCCGATCAGATCGTGGGGGAAGGCTATGTCGAGATCGACATCGATCGAGAGAAAGCGGCCCGCTACGGCGTGAACGTGGGCGACATCCAAGACGTCGTCGAGACCGCGCTCGGCGGCCAAGTCATCACCACCACGGTCGAGGGTCGCGAGCGCTTCCCGGTACGAATTCGATATGCCCGCGATTTCCGCTTGGATGAGGAATCCATCAAACAACTGCTGGTCAGCGGGGGAGCGGGCGGCGACATGGCCGCTTCCCGAACGATGCCCCCCAGCGAGCAGCCCGCAGCGCCGGCAACCAGCGTGACCCAGCAGGTGCCGCTTTCGATGGTCGCGGATGTGCGAATCGTCGAAGGCCCTTCGATGATTAAAAGCGAGAACGGCCTGCTCCGCGCGTACGTTCAATTGAACGTGCGGGATCGGGATATCGTCGGTTTCGTGGAAGAAGCCCAACGGGCGGTTGCAGCCCAGATGTCCTTGCCCCAAGGCATGTATTTGGAATGGAGCGGCCAGTTCGAGCATCAGGTTCGCGCGCGGCGAACGCTGTCGATCATCTTTCCGGTCGTCATCCTGGTGATCTTCCTGATCCTGTACCTCACCTATCACGACTTTCTGGACAGCGTCCTCGTGCTTGGACTGGCAGTGCCAGGGGCCATCGCCGGCGGTGTGCTTTTCCAGTACCTGTTTGGATTCAACTTCAGCGTCGCGGTGTGGGTGGGATACATCGCTTGCTTTGGCCTGGCCACCGAAAACGGTCTCGTCATGCTCGTTTATCTGCGCGAGGCCCTTGACGAGCGCGGAGGCTTGGAAAACCTGACGCTGCCACAATTGCGCGAGGCAGTGATGCAAGGAGCCGTGCATCGAACGCGGCCAAAGCTGCTCACCGAAGTGACGGCGATGGTCGGGCTCGCACCGATGCTGTGGGCCACCGGCACCGGAGCCGAAATCATGCAACCGATGGCAGCTCCGGTACTCGGCGGCATCCTGGTCTCAGACGAAGTGGTCGACCTGCTACTGCCCGTCCTGTTCTACCAGGTGCGCAAGTGGCGTTGGCGCCGACTCAAGAAACATGCGCTACCGGCCACCACTGTGGATCGGTCGGAAACGTTCACGCCTGCATTGGCAGGTACATCCGTAGGGGTTTAGCGAGAGGAGTAACTAATGAAATCGCGTGGACTTATCCTTGCCAGCTTTGTGTTAGGTACCGTGGCGGCATTTCTCGGCTGTAGCGCGCGCCAGCCGGCAGCGGAACCAACCGCCCAGGGTGAGATCGAGCTGGAATTGGCGAAGCTCTCGCCCGATGACCGTGAACTCGCGCTGGCACAAAAGATATGCCCCGTGTCCGAGGAGCCGCTGGGCTCGATGGGAAAGCCGATCAAGGTCGAACAGAACGGCCGCGCCCTGTTCATCTGCTGCGCCGGCTGTGAGGACGAGGTGCAGAAGAACTTTGAAGCGAGCTTGAAGAAAGTCGGGCAGGAAACAAAGACGGAGTAGCAAACGGCGACGTTTCGCGTGAAACCCGCCGAGAGGAGTGGCAAGTCGCAACAGAATGGCTGTTGCGGACCAACTGTCTTTCCAGGAGGACAATGTGATGAGACCGTTACGAGTGAGCTTGGCCTTGCTGCTGATGGCATTGGCAGCCCAGTCGGCATTCGCCCAACGCGATGCCGGTTCAAAGATTCGCGGAGAGTACAACTTCTATGGCGGATCCGCCGGGCGTGCAATGCGTAGTGCCCGGGACTACAGCCAGTCTTACCGCGAGTATGTGCGCACTGCGCCCAAGCAGGAAGTGAACAAGGAAGTCGCCAAGGAAACGGCGGACGCGATTGGCGACTATATCGCCAAGGCGAAGAAGCACATGGCCTGGATGCGCATGCAGGCGGAAAAGTCAAACGACAAGGAGACCCTGACATCGCTGGATGCGATCGACAAGAATCTGGCGGCCGCCCAAAAGCATCATGAGGGCTTATGCGAATACTGCGAAAAGGACTCCGTTGAAGCGAAAGGCTCGATGGAATGCTGCCAGGAGATCGACGACGCCTTGGCCGCCGCGATCGCCGAACATGATAAGCTCATGAAGCGCTTGGCCGCGAAGAAGTAAGGTCTCGCAGAATTGGCGAATGAGCGTACGGGATACGGAGATCCCGTGCGCCATGAGCAAAGCGGTATACGATTTGCTCGACAATCACCTCGCTAGCCCGGCACGATCGGCATGGGTACCCGAAAGGGAGGAATATCATGTCTCATCGAGAATTTCAGAGCTGTATCGATGCTTGCTCAGCGTGTGCTCAGGCTTGCGAGCAGTGCTCCGTCGCGTGCCTGCGTGAGCGAGAGGTGGCCAAGCTGGCGGATTGCATCCGCCTCGACGTGGACTGTGCTCAACTGTGCTGGTCTGCCGCATCGCACATGAGCCGTGATTCGCAGTTTGCAGCAGCCGTCTGTGCCGTGTGCGCGGACGCCTGCGACTCATGTGCCGTCGAATGCGAGAAGCACCAACAGATGGACCATTGCCGCGAGTGTGCCGCAGCATGCCGCCGATGCGCCGACGAATGTCGGCAGATGGCAGGTGCCTCCGCATGACGCGTCCAGTGGTTTGCAGCGAAGACGGGACCGCATTCAGGTCCCGTCTTCACTGTATCCAGAAGTTAACCCTGACCCGCTAGCAGCTCCCTGTTAGTCTTAGTTGCTCTCCACGGCACTGCGACACCTAGTCAGAAACTCGCTCCAATGGCCAACTCTCCAACGTCCGATCGTGCCGTCGATCCCGTCTGTGGCATGCAGGTGGATCCGGCCACGGCTGATCACTGTCACGAGCAAGACGGCCATCTCTACCACTTCTTCAGCCAGAAGTGCCAGGAGAAATTCGCTGCGGAACCTCAAGCCTTTGTCGGAGACCGCGACGGTCATTCAAGTGTACCGGGGGCAGAAGCCACCTTTACTTGCCCTATGCATCCGGAAGTTCGGCTGACCAGTCCTGGTGCATGTCCCAAGTGTGGCATGGCACTGGAGCCCGATGCACCGCACGCCGCGACCGAACGGGTGGAATACGTCTGCCCGATGCATCCGCAGATCGTACGGTCCGAGCCCGGCAATTGCCCCATTTGTGGAATGGCGCTCGAGCCGCGCAATGTGACGATCGACGAGGAGAACCCTGAACTTGTCGACATGTCGCGCAGGTTTTGGGGGAGCCTGGTGTTGACCGTGCCGCTCGTGGCCCTGGCTATGTCGCGGATGTTTGTGGCGCAATCACTTGCCAATTGGTTTCCGGGCAACGTTCTCGGTTACGTGGAGTTCGCACTTGCCACGCCGGTGGTGCTGCGGGGAGGCTGGCCTTTCTTCGAGCGGATGTGGGCCTCGTTCGTCAGCCGCTCGCTCAACATGTTTACGTTGATCGGAATCGGGACCGGCACGGCTTACGTGTATAGTGCCGTTGCAGCGTTTTTTCCCGAGTTGTTTTCGGATTCTTTCCGTTCGCACCAGGGCGAAGTCGCGTTATATTTCGAAGCTGCCGCGACGATTGTCACACTCGTGCTACTGGGTCAGGTCTTGGAACTACGTGCCCGACATCGCACAGGTGCGGCTGTTCGAGCGCTCCTTGGGCTTGCGCCGAAAACAGCGCGCGTGATCGAATCGGACGGACGCGAGGTGGAGTGCCGCTAGATCAGGTGCAAGTCGGAAATTTACTCCGCGTACGCCCGGGCGAGAAAATTCCAACGGACGGTACCCTTGTTGGGGGTTCGAGTTCACTGGACGAGTCAATGATTACTGGGGAGCCAATCCCAGTCGAAAAATCGCCGGGAGATCACGTCATCGGCGGCACGGTTAACGGGACCGGCGGGCTTTGTGATTCGAGTCGAAAAGGTAGGGCACGATACGGTTTTGTCGCAGATCGTGCAGATGGTGGCCGAGGCACAACGCAGCCGAGCCCCAATTCAACGCCTCGTGGTCTGCGACTTCGCACACTACCCTGCAAACTCCGGGAATGGAGGCGGCGGGAATCGAACCCCTCGGCAAATTCGTCGATAACGGACCTCCTTCGCCGGTGCGCGGCGCAGAAAGCGGTGCAGTTTGCCAACGAGCCCCAGGAGGTGCTCCGAGTCTCGCCGATCCGGATTTGATCGCAGTCATTCAGGCTGGCCTGGCCTCACGGAGGCGATCCGGGCGGGCATCCTGGCGATGATGCGAGAGGCGGTTTGAGATCTCGCCACAAGACGAGGCAGCCAATTATTCTGAGGCAAGGCGATATCCAATTCCTGGCTCGGTTAACAGATAGCGGGGGCGGGACGGGCTACTTTCGATCTTGCGGCGGAGGTGGGCCATATAAACGCGCAGATAATGCGTCTCGAAGACGCTATCGGGGCCCCAGACTTCCTTGAGTAGCTGGCGATGGGTGACCAGCCTGCCGCCGTGGCGGACAAGCGTGACCAGGAGCCGATGCTCGATGGGGGTGAGATGCACTTCATTTTCGCCGACAAAGACTTGGTGCCGGCCGAAGTCAATGTACAGCTCGCCCAGCACGAATGGGTCGTCGGTTGCCGTATCCTGGTCCGGTACGCGTCTGAGGGCCACGCGAACACGCGCTAGCAGCTCGCCGACCCCGAACGGTTTCGTCAGATAGTCATCCGCGCCCTCGTCGAGCGCCTTGATCTTGTCCGCCTCGTTGCCGCGTGCCGATAGCACGATGATCGGGATGCTCGACCACGTCCGCAGCTTGCGAATAACTGTCAGCCCGTCCATGTCTGGGAGTCCCAGGTCCAGGAGCGCGATCGCGGGCTTCTCGTGCTTCGCGTATTGCAATCCGTCAGCGCCCGTCGCGGCTTCGAGCACACGATAGTCGTTGCCGAGCAAGCTGGCGCGCAGGAACCTGCGGATCTCAGGCTCATCTTCGATGATGAGGATTGTGGAAAACTGCGGCTCGTTCAGCTTGGCCATGTTGTTATTGCCGCGTCCGATGGCGATCCGATGCGGAATCTTGCTCGGCCGCGGCTTCGATGGTTTCCACGTCGCGCGGGGGTGGGCCATCGGCCAGGAACTCCAGCCGAAACACGGCGCCACCTCCCTCGCGGTTGCGAGCACTGATGCGACCACCGTGAGCATCCATGATCGCGCGACAAATCGCCAGTCCCAGCCCCGTTCCACGAGAATCGCTCCGGGCGTCCTCGCCGCGCTGGAACCGCTCGAAGATCCGGTTCTCGTCGCCGGGCTTCAGCCCCAGCCCGTGGTCAGCGATCTCCAGCAGCGTTCTGCGGCCCTCCTGCCATCCGCGTATTTCGATCAGCGTGTCGGCCGGAGTGTATCGGCAGGCGTTGTCCAACAAGTTGACCAACACCTGTTCGACGAGCGCGGCATCGACCTGGGCCAGCAGGATCTCGGAGGACAAGTCGATCTCCACGGGTCGACCGGAAAGTGTTCGCCCGAGACGCGCAAGCGCCGAGGCGACGAGTTCCTCAACCGGCTGCCACTCCTTGGCGATGGTTGGTTTCTCGGGCGACGACAGTTGCGTCATCCGCAGGATATTCTCCACCAGACGCGACAATCGGTCGGACTCTTCGAAAATGGTTACCTGGAGCTCTCTCCGTGTGGCCTCGCCCATCGCCGTTTCGCCGTGCAGCAGGCCGCTCGAAGCGCCCACAATGGCGGCCAAGGGGGAGCGTAAATCGTGAGAAATCGAGGCCAGGAGCGTGCTGCGAATCCGCTCGGCCTCCGCCTGGAGGCGAGCATTGTCTGATTCGAGCGTCAGCCGGTCGCGTTCGATTGCCAGCGCCACCTGCGTCGAGTAGTTTTCCAGAATCTGGCGGAACTCTGGCAGCAGCAACCGATCGGCGTCGGAATGCCGTACGGCCAGCACACCGACGGTGCCTCCTGGCGTTTGCAGCGGTACATAGAGCGCCTTGGCAGAGGGCAGGGTATCGGTGCCCCGGCCGGCGGTTTGTCCGTGATCGAATACCCATTGAGCGACGGCTACTTCCGCAGGGTCGGCGGCGAATTTGGCACGGTGGTCCAGAATCGGTTGCAGTTGACCAGCGCGGGGGATGAACACTGCCGCTTCGCCTCCCAGGAATTCTGTAACGGCACGCTCGGTCTCCGCTGCGATGAAATCCTCGCCGACGATGCCGGTTAGTTTCCGCCCCAATCGATAGAGGGCCTCGATCCGCCGCTCATTGCGTTGGGCGAACTCGGCTTGTCGCTTCACGCGCGCCGTGAGTGTGGCGATGCTCAAGCCTGCGACTAACATTACAGCGAACGTGAGGAAGTACTGCGTATCGTCAACGACGACGGTGTAGTACGGCTCGGTGAAGACCACGTCAAACAGTCCTACTGCCACAAGGGATGCGACAATCGACGGACCGCGACCATAGCGAAAGGCCACGAAGATCACGCCGAGCAGGTACGTCATCACCAGATTTGCTTCGGTCAGTCCGACACGATCCCAAACGAGGCACACGATCGTACACGCCGCCAGCACAAGTCCCGTTGCAATCCATTCCCACCAGCGGAATGCCGCCGCTGGCTGCTCCGGCTGGTTCATCTGCGGGACGACCTCGGCGGTACCGTGAATGACGTAGACGTCGATGTCGTCGCTCACGCGGATCAGCCGGTCGGCGGGTGACTGCCGCGCCCTGAACCAACCCCGGGCGAGTTCGCTTTTTCCGACGACGATCTTTGTCACGTTGCGCTCGTGAGCGTAACGAATCGTCTCGGCGACCAGGTCCTCGCCGCTGACGGTGGCGGTTTCGGCGCCCAGCCGCTCGGCCAGGCGAAGGTGGGCCAGCAGTCGTCCCCGATCTTTGGCGGAGAGTTCGCCCGCTTGCGGCGACTCGACGTTAATTGCCAGCCATTCCGCTCCGAGTGAATCAGCCAGCCGCTTTGCCGCTCGGACCAGCCGGGCTGACGTTGGACTGGGGCCCACGCACACCAGCAGACGCTCGCGCGTGGCCCAGACATCATGGCGAGCACGACCCAGCCGCGCGGACTGGACGTCGGCGTGCACACGTTCGGCGGTGCGGCGAAGAGCCAGCTCGCGCAGCGCCACGAGATTCTCTTTACGAAAGAAATTCTCTAGCGCTCGGGCGGCCTGCGTTGGGACATAGACTTTGCCCTGCTCGAGCCGCTCCAGCAGGTCCTCGGGCGGCAAATCAATCAGCGTTAACTCTTGCGCTCGATTGAATACCTCGTCAGGAACGGTTTCGCGTACGATGACGCCGCTGATCTGAGCGACGACGTCGTTGAGCGATTCGACATGCTGTACGTTGCAGGTGGTGTTGACGTTGATGCCCGCGGCCAGCAGCTCTTCCACGTCTTGCCACCGCTTGACGTGCCGCAGCGAGGGGGCGTTGGTGTGTGCCAACTCGTCGATTAGGATCAGCTCCGGCTTTCGCGCCAGCGCCGCATCCAGGTCGAACTCCGAGAGCGTGGTGCCTCGATAGCGTACCTCCAGGGGCGGCAGCCGTTCCAGGCCTTCGAGCAGCCTCTCGGTTTCCGGCCGGCCGTGCGGCTCTACGTAGCCCACGACTACGTTCGTGCCCGCGGCATGTTCGCTGCGTGCGTCCAGCAGCATCGAATAGGTTTTTCCGACGCCGGCCGAGTAGCCGAAGAAGACTTTCAGCCGCCCCCGCTTCGCTTTGTCCGGACCGTCCACGTCGCCCTCGCTCTTAATGCGGGCCAGCATTTGCTCGGGCGTGGGACGATCCGGTTCGCTCATGGGTTGTTATCTGCCGATTGCTGAGTCAGTTGGTCCAACGCCAAGTTTAGCTCCAAGACGTTGACCAACGGCTCTCCACCTAAGGATACAATCGTCGGCGCATCCGTGTGCCCGCGGACCACCGATTCCACCTGTTGCTGCGAGAGATTGCGCGCGGCCGCTACGCGCGGCAGTTGTAGGATAGCGGCGGCGAGCGTGATGTGCGGGTCCATGCCGGAGCCAGAAGCCGAAACGAGATCGGCGGGAACCAGCTCGCCGGCACCGGGCGACAACCGCTCGATGGATTGCCTGGCTCTCTCGGCGAGCACAGGATTCGTGGGCGACAAGTTGCTGCCTCCGGTGGCGCTTGCATTGTAGTCGACCGCCGAGGGGCGCGGCCAGAAGTAGCGCGGCTGCGTAAAGCTTTGGGCGAGCAGCCGCGAACCTACCACAGTGCCGGCCGAATCCCGCAGCAAGCTCCCTTGCCGCGACTGTGGAGCCATCAGCTCAGCGAATCCCAAAATGGCGACGGGATATGCCACTGAGCAGACGAGAATCGTCAAAACGAACAGCCGCATCGAAGTAATCACGTCTCGCATTTGTCTACACCTTCATTTGTCCTGGGGGCACTTGCTCAGGCCAGGCCTACGCCGACCAACACAAGATCGATCAACTTGATGCCGACGAAGGGGATGATCAGTCCGCCTAGTCCGTAGATGAGCAGGTTTCGTCGCAACAGGGCGTCGGCACCTACCGCCCGGTAGCGTACGCCGCGAATGGCCACTGGAATCAGGCAAGGGATGACGACCGCGTTGAAGATCACGGCCGACAGGATAGCGCTATGCGGCGTGGCCAGGTGCATGATGTTCAGTACTTCCAACTGAGGCAGCGCGACCATGAAGATCGCTGGGATGATCGCAAAGTACTTGGCAACGTCGTTGGCCACGCTGAACGTTGTCAGTGCCCCGCGGGTCATCAGCATCTGCTTGCCGACCGAGACCACGTCAATGAGCTTTGTCGGATTCGAGTCCAGGTCCACCATATTGCCAGCTTCCTTGGCGGCTTGCGTCCCGGTGTTCATCGCCACGGCCACGTCGGCTTGGGCCAGGGCTGGAGCATCGTTCGTGCCGTCGCCGGTCATCGCCACCAGGTGGCCTTCCCGCTGATACTGGCGAATCAGCTCCAGCTTGGCTTCGGGCGTCGCCTCGGCCAGGAAATCATCGACACCGGCCTCCGCGGCAATCGCGGCAGCCGTCTTGGGGTTATCGCCGGTGATCATCACGGTCTTGATTCCCATGCGGCGCAGCTCGATGAACCGCTCTTTGATCCCTCCCTTGACAATATCCTTGAGATAGATCGTGCCCAGCACGCGGGCATTCTCGGCTACCACCAGCGGCGTGCCGCCTGCGCGAGCGATTGTATCCACATCGTGGACCACCTGATTTGGAAACTCGCCCCTCTGCTCCTCGACAAATCGGCGGACCACGTCCGCTGCGCCCTTGCGAATCTGTTGCTCGCCCAGATTCACGCCGCTCATTCGCGTACGGGCCGTGAAATTGACAAACTCAGCCTGCTGCTCCTCAAGCTTCCGTCCGCGGATGTTGAACTGCTCTTTCGCTAGCACCACGATACTGCGTCCCTCGGGTGTTTCGTCGGCCAGCGAGGCAAGTTGGGCCGCGTCGGCCAGTTGCCGTTCCTCCACGCCGGGAGCAGGCCTGAACTCCGTGGCTTGGCGATTGCCGAGAGTGATCGTGCCCGTCTTGTCGAGCAGCAGCACATCGACGTCTCCGGCCGCTTCGACGGCTCGCCCGGACATTGCCATCACATTGGCCTGGCTCAGGCGTGCCATTCCGGCAATGCCGATGGCGGCCAACAGCGCGCCGATCGTCGTGGGAATCAGGCACACGAGCAGCGCTACCAGCGTCGGCACGTCGATCGTGACATCGAAGTATCGCGCGATCGGATACAGCGTTGTGCAGACCATCAGAAAGATCAACGTGAAGCCGGCCAGCACGATCGTCAGCGCGACTTCGTTGGGGGTCTTCTGACGTTCTGCACCCTCGATCATCGCAATCATGCGGTCCAGGAAGCTTTCGCCAGGCTTGGCGGTGACGCGGATGACCAAGTGATCGGACAGCACGCGTGTTCCGCCCGTGACCGCCGAGCGGTCGCCGCCGCTTTCGCGAATCACCGGCGCGCTCTCGCCCGTGATCGCCGATTCATCGACCGAGGCGACGCCCTCGATCACTTCGCCGTCGGCAGGAATCGTTTCGCCGGCCGACACACGCACCAGGTTGCCGTTTGTTAGCTGTGACGCTGGCACGTCTTCGACTTGCAGAGTCGCTTGATCGACAACCCGGTGCGCCGTCACATCCTGACGAGCCTTGCGCAGGCTTGCCGCTTGAGCTCGCCCCCGCGCTTCGGCGACCGCTTCGGCGAAATTGGCAAACCAGACCGTCAGCCACAGCCAGACTGAGATCGCCAGAAAATATCCGCTGCCGTCGCTGCCCGTGGCGATCGCCGACACCGTCACCAAGGTGGTCAGAGCCGCCCCGAGTTCCGCGATGAACATCACGGGGTTGCGGGCCATTGACCAGGGATCGAACATTCGCACGGCCTGTCCCATGGCGGGCACGAGCATCCTGGCCGTAAACAGCGACCTCTCCTTTCGAAAAGGCTTGCCAGCGGCGGAAGCGGATGTCGAAACGTCGAGTTGCATGGGGTTCATTCCTTGAAGGATGCGTGCTTGTCCCGGAGAACGCGTGCGTTGCGCTTAACGGATACTGAGTTGTTCCGCGATCGGACCGAGCATCGCCAGGGGCAGGAAAAGAAGCGCTCCAACGATCAGCACCGCGCCCATCAATACCACGCCAAACAGCAGTGTGTCCGTGCGAAAGGTGCCGGCCGTCTCCGGGGTGGCTCGCTTAGCTGCCAACGATCCCACGATTGCCAGCGGTGCGATGATAGGAATGAATCGCCCCAGCAACATGATCAGCCCGGTCGACACGTTCCAGGGAACGGTATTGTCTCCCAGTCCTTCGAAGCCCGAGCCGTTGTTGGCCGCCGCGGAGCTGAACTCATAGATGATTTCGCTCAGGCCATGGCTGCCTGGATTGTTAAGCGTTTCGGTACCCCAGGGCGTGGCTGCGAAGACCGCCGTGCCGCCCAGAATGAACAGCGGATGAGCGAGCAGCGCGATGAGCGCTAGCTTCATCTCCTTGGTCTCGACCTTGCGGGTCAGATACTCGGGCGTGCGGCCGACCATCATTCCGGCCAGAAACACCGCGGTGATCACAAAGATGAGTAAGTTGATCAGCCCCACGCCCACTCCACCAAAGACGACATTCAGCCACATGCCCGCCATCGGCAACAATCCTGTGAGGGGATTCAGACTGTCGTGCATGGCGTTGACGCTGCCGTTGCTGGTCGCCGTCGTGGAGACTGCCCACGTGGCCCCGGCGGTCGGACCGAAGCGAAGCTCCTTGCCTTCCAGGTTCATCGCTGATGCGACGGGCAGTCCGTCGAATGCCGCCGTCGGTTGCGACTCAAGCAGCGACGCGCACGCTACGAAGCACAGATAGAGCGTCAGCATCACGCCAAATAGCACGCCTGCGTGCCTCAACCGATGCGTGATTCGCCCGAACATCCAGACGGTCGCCATGGGGATCAAAAGGATCGCCACGTTCGACAGGACATTCGTCCAGAACGTGGGGTTCTCAAAGGGATGCGTGCTGTTGGGACCAAAGAAGCCGCCGCCATTGGTTCCCAGTTGCTTGATCGCCACGAACGCCGCTACCGGACCCCGCGCGATCGTCTGCGTGGCTCCTTCCAGCGTGGTGGCCACCGCCGCGCCTTCCAGCGTCATCGGCATTCCCAGCAGTACCATCAAGACGGCCCAGATGGTCGCCAGAGGCAAGAGCACCAGAGTGGTCGCCCGAGTGAGATCCTGGTAGAAGTTTCCGAGTTGAGCGTGCCCGGCCAGGCCACGGCTGAGCGCGGTCACGGCTGCAATGCCGGTGGCCGCGCTGACGAACTGGAGCCACATCAGGGCGAACAGCTGCGAGAAGTAGCTCAGCGAGACTTCGCCCGAGTAGTGCTGCAGGTTGGTGTTGCTGGTGAAGCTGGCCGCGGTATTAAATGCCAGGCTCGGTTCGAGTGGGCCCTTATTCTCAGGGTTGAGCGGCAGCCATTGCTGTGTCGTCAGCACGAGGTAAACGAACACGAACATCAGCAGATTAAAACTCAACATGGACAGGCAGTATCGCTTCCAGTGCTGAGTGTGCTCGGCTTTTGGTCCGAGCACGCCAACGGCAACCCGTTCGAAGCTGAGGCGACCGGTACCCGGGCCAGCCGGATCCATAGCCCAGCGCATGTAGCGCCCCAGCGGCCAGGCCAGAGCGATTGAGGTGGCGATGATGAGGGCGGGAATAATCACTTCCAGCATGGCGGATAGTCCTTGTTCAAAAGCGCTCCGGCCGAACCATCACGTAGCACAAATAGCAGAACGCGAAGGCAGCGGTCAGGATCACACTGAGATTGACGATTAGCTCCATTACCGGATCCCTCAAAGTCTTTCGCAAGCGAAGGTGAAGCCAGCCAACACAACAAAAGCGCTGATTCCCGCAAGCAACATCACAACCCACATTGCAAACCTCCCGAGCGCACTAGGACTGTCTCATCATCTTCGTCCTGATCTTATGCAGGTACGCGCTAAAACGGCATTAAATCCAGCCGCCGACCCAGCGGTCGTTCATGACACTCACGATGGCTTGGCGCGAGGCACAATCGGTGGTGGTGGGGCGATCAGCAGTTTGCAGCCACACTCGTTTCGGATCTTCCGGAACCGAAACGTCGATCTGGTCGGTTTTCGCCCAGTGAGCTGAGGCAGTCCATGCCCTGTTGGTCGACGAGGGGCCGGTCATTGATTCCTGAGAGAGTCTCACGCCCGATTGATTGTGCAGGGCTCCTTGGCGTTTCTGGCAACCCAGGGCGGCGGCATATCGTTTGCTTCGCGTCCGCTTTGGCTGAAACGAGACCACCGCGAATGCGTGCGGACCAAACGTGCCCGAACCGGTCCGCTCCGGTGGGTCCCGCCCGCCCTCTCAACATTCTGCTGCGGAGAGTTTACCGAGGTACCCAATGCCCTATAGAAGCCGGCCAGACGATGCACGCGAAGAAGGACTGAGGCACTGGTCCCTCTCGAACTGGAGCGCCGAGACACGCATCTGCGCTGGACGTGACCGGATCCTGCTCCGGGGGCAGCCATGGCCGTAGGGATGCTGACGGCAATCCTCTCTGGATTTGTTCTGGCGATCCTCGCCCCTGGACTCAATCGCATGGTGCGCGGCGGCGCTGGGTGGCTGCTCGCATTGCTGCCTTTAGGATTGGCAATCTCCTTTGCCAGCCACGCGCCGCTCATCGCATCGGGTAACGTCTTTTCCGAAAGCAACCCGTGGGTGCCGGCGCTGGGAGTCGATCTCTCGTTCCGCCTGGACGGATTGAGCATGCTGTTGTCACTACTCATTACTGGAGTGGGCGCCCTGATACTCGTCTATGCCGGCGGCTATCTGGCCGGTCACCCGCAGTTGGGCCGACTGTATGCATTTCTTCTGATGTTTATGGGGTCGATGCTGGGGCTCGTCCTCGCTGACAACATCCTGCTACTATTTGTGTTTTGGGAGCTGACGAGCATCAGCTCGTACCTCCTCATTGGCTTCGACCATGAGCGCGCCGCAGCTCGCTCGGCCGCCTTGCAAGCACTGCTCGTGACGGCCGGGGGAGGCCTCGCGCTCATGGCGGGCTTGCTACTGCTTGGCCAGGCGGGCGGAAGCCTGGAACTATCCACGCTCCTACTTCAAGCAGACTACCTTCATTCGCATCCGCTCTATCTGCCTAGCCTGGTGCTGATCCTGATCGGGGCATTTACAAAGTCGGCGCAGTTCCCATTTCACTTCTGGCTTCCGAGCGCGATGGAAGCGCCGACGCCGGTCAGCGCGTATCTGCATTCGGCGACGATGGTCAAGGCAGGCATTTACCTGCTCGCGCGGCTTAGCCCGGCGCTCGGCGGCACAGACGCTTGGTTCTTGAGCGTGACCACGGTCGGAGGAGTCACTATGTTGTTGGGCGCCTGGCTGGCGCTTACGCAGTCGGACCTGAAGCGGATCTTGGCTTACTCGACGGTCAGCGCGCTGGGGACGCTAACGCTCCTGCTCGGGCTGGGGGGAACCCTGGCAGTCCAGGCGGCGATGGCATTTTTAGTCGGGCACGCTCTATACAAGGGCGCTTTGTTCCTCGTCGCTGGCACGCTCGACCACCAGACTGGCAGCCGCGACGTTGACCGGCTCAGCGGATTGTTCCGGGCCATGCCGATAACGGCGCTGGCGGCGGGAATTGCCGCGCTCTCGATGGCCGGCATTGCGCCACTGTTTGGTTTTCTCAGCAAGGAACTCTCTTACGAGGCCGCGCTTCGCGCCCCCGCGGCCGCCTGGATAACGGCGGCGGCCGTCACGGCGAACATTCTTCTCGCGGCCGCCGCGTTTATCGTCGGCATACGGCCCTTCGTGGGCAAAGCCGTTCCGACTCCCAAGCCCGCACGCGAGGCACCGCCCAGCTTGTGGTTGGGGAGTGTCGTGCTGGCCAGCTTGGGCGCGGTGATGGGCCTCTGGCCGGCGTTGGGAACGGACGGGCTGCTGTCCGCGGCCGGGACGGCCGTTCTGGGCGAGACGGTAAGCATCCACCTGAGCTTGTGGCACGGGCTGACGCTGGCGCTCGCCTTGAGCGCAGTCACGCTCATCGGCGGAGTAATCGTTTACGTCAGTCGCGGGTTGCTGCGAAGATTGGCATCGCGCTGGGAAAGCCTCGGGCAATTTGGGCCTGCCCGTTGGTACGAGTTAGTTCTGCTGGGATTGAATGGGCTGGCGGGCGGCCAGACGCGACTGCTGCAGAGCGGCTATCTGCGCTATTACCTCATGATCGTTCTCGTTGCCACCGTAGGGCTCGCGGGCGCGACACTCGCTACGCGCGGTCATTTGGTGAAGCCGACGGATTGGTCGGGTTTACATTTCTACGACGTGGGACTCGTCGTGTTGATCCTGATGGCGACCATGGGCACGGTTCTCGCCCGGACCCGACTGGCCGCCATCGCGGCCCTGGGTGTGGTTGGTTACAGCGTAGCGCTGGTCTTTGTTCTGTTCGGCGCACCGGACGTGGCGATGACGCAATTCTTGATTGAAACGTTGACCGTCATCCTGTTTGTGTTGGTGTTCTACCACCTGCCAGAGACCCCGGCTTTGTCGAGCTCGCTGGCGCGGGGCCGGGACGCCGTGATCGCGGCCACGGTCGGAGTGTTAATGACTGCCTTTGTGCTGATCGCCACAGTCGTTCAGTACCAGCCGCCGATCTCGGAATACTTTGCCGAGCACGGCCTCCCCGACGCCCATGGCCGCAACCTAGTCAACGTGATCCTGGTCGACTTCCGCGGACTGGACACGCTGGGGGAGATCACCGTCCTGGCGGCGGCTGGGATTGGGGTGTACGCACTTCTAAAGCTGCGCGTTGGCAAGCAACGGGGCACGGCATCGGCGGCCCGCCGATCGGAGTTGGCTGGTGGCGTCGATGACGCGAGCCTCCCCATCGCCAACCCAATGCGGAAGGAAGGAGATGTCCCTTGAATTCTCTTATCCTAAAAGTGGCGACGCGCTTCATGCTGCCACTGCTACTCCTCTTCTCGATCTTTCTGTTGCTGCGCGGCCACAATCAGCCGGGCGGTGGTTTCAGCGGAGGTCTGGTTGGCGCTTCTGCCTTCGTTCTGTACAGCTTCGCCTTTGGCGCACCGGAGACCCGGCAAGCGCTGGGCGTGGATCCAAGGGGCTTGATTGGCGCGGGCCTGCTCGTGGCCCTTGGCAGCGGCTTGCTCGCGTTCTTCGTGGGCCAGCCGTTTATGACCGGAGTGTGGGGCCAACTGGACGTACCCGGCCTTGGCGAGCTTCACTTGGGCACGCCACTGGTGTTTGACGCCGGCGTCTACCTGGTCGTCATCGGGGTCACGCTCTCGATCATCTTACCACTGGTAGAGGAGTGATATGGCAACGCTCTTGGCGATTCTCATCGGCGTTCTATACGCGGCCGGCGTCTACCTGATGCTGCGGCGCAGCCTGTTTAAGCTGATCCTCGGGTTGGTGCTGTTGGCGCACGGGGCGAACCTGCTGATCTTCACGGCTGGGGGGCTTACCCGCGCCCAGCCGCCGATCATTCCGCCGGACGCCACGGCGCTGCCCGTTTCGTCAGCGGATCCGCTGACCCAGGCCTTGATCCTGACGGCCATTGTGATTGGCTTTAGCGTCCTGGCGTTTGCGTTGGTGCTGTTCCACCGCGTCTATCAGACTAGCGGTAGCGACGACCCGGATGAGCTCAAGGTGGGCGACCGATGAACTTGCTGCTGGTCCTACCGCTGGTGATCCCGCTCTTAACGGCCACCTTTTCGCTGTTGGCCTGGCGTCGGCTGGCGATCCAGCGAAAGCTGGCGGTCGTCGGCACCGCGGCGCTCCTCGGCGGCGGAGTGGCCTTGCTGACCTTAGTCTGGACACGTGGAATCGTGGCAACTCAGTTGGGGGCATGGCCGGCTCCCTTTGGCATTACGCTGGTCGCAGACATGTTCAGCGCCATCATGGTGGTGCTGGCAGGAGTGATCGGTCTGGCCGTGGCGGTTTACTCGTTGGCGAGCATGGACGAGCCGCGCGAGTCGTTTGGCTATTACCCGCTGTTGCAGATCCTGCTCATGGGCGTGTGTGGCGCTTTTCTAACGGGGGACTTTTTCAACCTCTACGTCTGGTTCGAGGTCATGCTGATGGCTTCGTTCGTGCTGTTGGCGCTGGGTGGCGAGCCAGACCAGTTGCGCGGGGCGATCAAGTACGTCACGCTCAACCTGCTGGCGTCCGCCCTGTTCCTGGCGGCGGTCGGCATCCTCTATGGCGTGACAGGTACGCTGAACATGGCGGATTTGGCGCGCAAACTTAGCGCGGTGGCCGAGCCCGGAACGATGACCGCCCTGGCGATGCTGTTCCTGATGGCGTTTGGCATCAAGGCGGCCGTCTTCCCGTTGTTCTTCTGGTTGCCGGCCTCGTATCACACTCCGCCAGTGGCCGTGTCGGCGGTGTTCGCCGGCTTGCTCACGAAGGTTGGCGTCTACGCGCTCATACGGGTCTTCACGCTGATCTTCGTCGCAGATGCAGGATACACCCACACGCTGATTCTCGTCATCGCCGGGCTGACGATGGTCACGGGAGTGCTTGGCGCTGCGGCTCAGCACGAGTTCCGCCGCATCCTCTCGTTCCACATCATCAGCCAGATCGGCTACATGATCCTGGGGCTCGGATTGGCCGGGCTGACGGACTCCCCAGCCATCTCGACGCTGGCGCTGGCCGGTTCGGTCTTTTACATCATGCATCACATCATCGTAAAGACGAATCTGTTTCTGGTGAGCGGCGTGGCCCAGAGGCTGGGCGGCTCGTTCGAGCTGAAGGAGCTCGGCGGCCTGTACCGCGCTGACCCAGGGCTGACCGTCTTGTTCCTGATCCCGGCCTTATCTCTGGCAGGGATGCCGCCCCTGTCCGGCTTCTTCGCCAAGCTCTCGCTGGTTCAGGCTGGACTCGGAGCGGAACAATATGTGATCGTCGCCGTGGCCTTGGTGGTCGGGCTACTGACCCTCTTTTCGATGACCAAGATTTGGGCCGAGGCATTCTGGAAAGCTGCGCCCGCGGACTCGCCGCGGCAGACACTCAGCGCCGCGGAAAAACGCAATCTCCTGCTGCCGATTGGCATGCTGGCCGCAATGACCGTAACCATCGGGCTGGCAGCGGAACCAGTCTTCGCGCTGGCAACTCGGGCGGCGGAACAATTGACCGACCGAGACGCGTACATCCGCACCGTTCTGGGAGAACCACAATGAGGATGTTCTTGTGGAATCTCTTGCTGGCGTTAGCCTGGACTGTCTCCACCGGCCAGTTCACAGTGGCGAACCTCCTGGTCGGCCTCGTCCTGGGTTACTTCATCCTTCTGTTCGCCGGCCGGGCCATAGGCTACTCCTCGTACTTTTCGAAGGTGCCGCAAGTTGTCGCCTTCGCCTTGTTCTACTTCGGGCAACTCATACTCGCGAACCTGCGAGTCGCCTACGATGTGGTCACGCCTACACATTACATGCAACCCGGTGTGATCGCCATTCCCCTCGACGCCCATACGGACGCCGAGATCACTCTGCTGGCCAACCTGATCACATTAACTCCGGGTACATTGGCCCTGGATTTATCGGCTGACAGATCGGTCCTCTATGTCCACGCTATGTATATCAACAACTGCGATGTTGAAGAGGCCCGTCGGCAGATTAAGGAAGGCCTGGAGCGCCGCGTGCTGGAGTTACTGCGATGAATCTGGATGACATTACGCTCCTGGAAGGGGCGGTCATGCTGGGACTTGTCATGACGGGTCTTGCCATGTTTCTGGCTTTCTTCCGCTTAGTCCGCGGCCCGAGTCTGCCCGACCGAGTGGTAGCGCTCGATCTGATCGGGATCATCGCCGTGGGTGTGATCGCTGCTTACGACATTCTCACCGAGCAGCCGGTCCTTCTCGACGCCGCCACGGTGGTGGCACTCGTAGCGTTTCTGGGGACGGTGGCATTCGCACGATATGTCGAGAGGAGACAGCAAGATGAATGACGTGGTGACTGCCGTGCTTATCGTCGTGGGCGGCGCGTTCATGCTGTTGGCCGGAGTGGGCATCGTCCGCATGCCCGATCTCTTCATGCGGATGCAAGCCGCCACGAAAGCCGCCACGTTGGGCGCCGGCTGCATGTTGATGGCCGTGGCAGTCCATTTTGGCGAGCTAACCGTCGTAACCCGTGCTCTGCTGGTGACCGCGTTCGTCTTTCTTACCGCGCCGGTCGCAGCCCACATGATCGCCCGGGCGGCTTACTCGGTCGGCACGCCACTCTGGAAGGGTACCATCGCCGACGAGTTTCGCTGCGAGAATGATCGAGTGGGACAATCGGCTGGGGAGACTTCCACTGCGCAACGAGCTAATCCCGCGGCGCGAGAGAAGTGATACCTCCTTTGCGTGCGCAGGGGCAGTTGAGCGAAAGGGCGTTCAAAATTCCATCATCCATCAAGTTGCCGGTCTCTTGTCTGTCAACGCGGGTGGATCTCAACGTTTCTTCTAACCAGACGACCAATTGACGGTGTCCCTCTTGCCGAGGCCGTGCGTCAGTATCTTCACGCCGGATCTTCACGCCGGGTTTCCGCGGCCTGTACAGCTCTACTGCCACAGGTAAAGCGTGACGAGCGCAATCAACACCATCAGGATGATAAGGCTTGCATCGGGCTCGAACAGCCAATATCGCTTCTCGGCCTGGTAAAGCAGGCTCAGGACCGCCACTGCGGTGATGAGGATTGCCCACGCTGCGGTTAGCGCGTGTGCCGACGAAAGAGCGGTGAACAAAGGTCCTGCTTGAAACAGATCGACGAACGCCAGGATGACCATGTTGAAGACGTTGCTGCCGAAGATGTTTCCGATTGCCATATCGAAGGCGCCTCGGCGCACCGCCGCGAACGTGGTAACCACCTCAGGAAGCGCAGTCGACAGGGCCACCAACGTCGTACCGACGAAAGTTCCGCCTAATCCCGTTCGCTCGGCCAAGCCGTCGGCGGACCGGGCAAGGAAGGGCGCCGCGACAAAAATGGCGGCGGCCGACACCAGATAGCCGACGATTGTCCCTGGTAACGTATACGACCCCGGCTCCGACTCCTCGTCTTTTTCGCCGCTCTCGGAATTGGCAGCGACCCGTTGCTCCAGGTAGAGTAGTCGCAAACAGAACCCTAAGGCGATAACCAGTACGAATGACTCAATACCGACCCAGCCGAAAAGACTCCACCCAGGACGGATCAGAAGAAAGATCAACACCAGGGCCGTCATGACGATGCCCGCCCCGCCACCCAGAGCGTGGGCCGCGGCAGTGGAGGAGAGCATCCTGCCGCGGGAATAATGTGTTAAGTCCAGGCAGCCCAAGATCAGCAAATTCATTAGGCTACTTCCTAGCACGTCCCCGGCCGTCAGATCCACGGCTCCAATTAGCGCGGCGTTGGCTCCAATTGCCGCCTCCGGCAGGGAAGTGCCGACGGCCAAGAGGAGCATGCCGGCCAGCGTGCGACCTAGGCCAGTCAGGCCCGCGATGCGGTCGGCGAACCGGGTTAAGTAGCCCCCGGCCACAATGATCACCGCCGCTGGGATGCTGAATTGAAGGAAGTAAGCGAGCATGTCATGTGGCTCGATTTGCGAAGCATTCCGCAATCTATTGACACAGAATTTTGCTGGCGGTGGCTAGCGCAGCGATGCATCTCCAGTGCCAACCCCGCATTCTCTATTGCCTTGCTCGTTTCCCAGTCCACGGCCCATGGTCCCACACAAACAGTCGGCTGGCGTAGTGGCCACCAAGTTGGATAAGGCCCGCTCAGCCTGAATTATTTCGGCGTTGCCGCCATTTGTCGCGTCACTTCGACTCCAACTTCTCACTCCAAATTGTCAGTGTCGGTACAAGCGTTGCACTATCCGATGTAGATAGACCGATCACAAGGCCGTGTCTTCGTTGGAGGCTCCAGATGCAACGTTGGCAAACTGAGAATCGACCAAAATCTCCTCCACCGCAAACCCAACCTAAGCCCGGCCTCGATTCAGAGATGACACCGGAGCCTCGCTACCAAGCCCCGCTCTACAAAGGCGCGGAGAAGCTCGAAGGCAAGGTCGCGCTCATTACGGGAGGCGACTCTGGTATCGGCCGAGCGATCGCCATCCTGTACGCGCGCGAAGGCGCCGATGTGGCCATCGTTTACCTGCCGCCGGAACAGTCCGACGCCGAAACGGCGGCCCGCGCAGTCGAAAAAGAAGGACGGAAGTCGCTGCTGCTGCCAGGAGATGTGACGAGTCGCGAGTTCTGCCAATCGGCGGTGGACAAAACGGTTAACACACTCGGGCGACTCGATATCCTCGTGAACAATGCAGCGTATCAACAAACGACGAAAGACTTCGCCGACATCTCCGACGAACAATGGGATCTGACCTTCCGCACGAACATTTCCGGCTATTTCTACATGGCCCAGGCTGCCTTGCCGCACCTCAAACCAGGGGCCGCAATTATCAATTGCGGGTCCATCACTGGCTTTGAAGGGAGCAAGACCCTCGTCGATTATGCGTCGACCAAGGGCGCGATTCACGCCTTCACGAAGTCGCTGGCCCAAAATCTGGCGGAGAAAGGGATCAGGGTGAACTGCGTCGCGCCAGGTCCCATCTGGACGCCACTGCAACCCGTCTCCAAACCGGCCGAGCAAGTCGCCGAGCATGGCGAAGATACTCCGCTCAAACGACCAGGCCAGCCGGAAGAGGTTGCTCCAGCCTTTGTATTCTTCGCCTCCGAGGCGGATTCGAGTTATATCAGCGGCGAAGTGCTGACCGTGCTTGGCTGGGAAACTCGCGCAGCGTAGCGACCAATCTCCGCGGGTGATGATTCATGTCGTCCCTTTCCCGTCACCGGGCGATCGTCGTCGTGACCGGCGCCTCCGCAGGCGTGGGCCGGGCTGTGGTGCGTCGTTTCGCCAAGCACGGAGCGAGAGTCGCGTTGCTCGCTCGGGGTCGAGCAGGTCTTGAGGCCGCTCGCGCGGAAGTCGAGCAGGCAGGTAGCGAAGCTCTGGTGCTTCCCACCGATGTCGCCGACGCCGCGGCCGTCGAAGCTGCTGCCGCCGCCGTGGAAGAACGCTTTGGACCCATCGATATCTGGATCAACAACGCAATGGTCTCCGTCTTTTCGCCTGTCAAGCAAATGACCGCAGAAGACTATCGCCGGGTGACGGAAGTCACCTATCTCGGCTATGTGTACGGCACGCTGGCGGCACTCAAACGCATGGTGCCGCGAGATCGCGGCATGATCGTGCAAGTCGGGAGTGCGCTTTCTTACCGCGGCATTCCGTTACAATCAGCTTACTGTGCAGCTAAGCACGCCATCGAAGGATTCTCGGAGTCAGTCCGCACGGAATTGATTCACGATCGCAGCCAGATACGCATCACCTTAGTCCATTTGCCAGCTGTTAACACGCCGCAGCATACCTGGTCGAAGAGTCGCATGCCGCGGAAGGCCCAGCCCGTGCCTCCCATCTTTCAACCCGAACTCGCCGCGGAGGCCATCTACCACGCGGCCTACCATTACCGCCGCGAATGGACTCTCGCGATGATCACTGACCTCGTGCTAGCCGGCAACGCACTCGCGCCGGGCGTGGGTGATTGGTACATGGCCCGCACGGGCTACGAGTCGCAAATGACCGACGAACCAGAAGATCCCGATCGTCCGCACAATCTGTGGAATCCACTCCCGGGCGACTACGGCGCTCACGGCCGGTTTCGTGCGAAAGCTCGCTCATGGAGTGTGCAATGGTGGCTTACCCGTCACCGCTGGGCCGTGTGGCTGGTCGCCGCCCTGCTCGTTGGCTTGGGAATTATGGCGTGGAACATGATCGACTAACCGCCCAATGAGGAACCGTGACGTGATCGACCTCTGGTACAAGGATGCCGTCTTCTACGAAATAGACGTGAAGACTTTCCAAGACTCGAACGATGACGGCTGGGGCGACTTCTCCGGACTGATCCGCCGCTTGCCCCATGTCGCGAGTCTGGGGGCGACCTGTATTTGGTTGCAGCCGTTTTATCCGTCCCCGCTAAAAGACGACGGGTACGATGTGGCCGATTTCTACAGTGTCGATCCGCGACTTGGATCTCTTGGAGATTTCGTCGACTTTGTTCGCGAAGCTCGCGAGCGGGGCCTGCGCGTGTTGATCGACCTGGTGGTGAACCACACCTCCGACCAACATTCCTGGTTTCAGGCCGCTCGCGCGAATCCCAGATCACCCTATCACGACTACTACATCTGGTCGAAAACAAAACCGGAAAACTCTGAGGAAGGCGTCATATTTCCGGGCTCGCAACAGGCAATCTGGTCGTACGATACCGCGGCCGGCATGTACTACCACCACCAGTTCTATGAGCACCAACCGGATCTCAATATCGCCAACCCCGCCGTTCGTGACGAAATCTGTAAAATCATGGGCTTCTGGTTGGAATTGGGGATCAGCGGCTTTCGGCTCGATGCGGCGCCCTTCCTTGGTGGCAAACCGGATGAAGACGGCAATCCGGCCCAACAACTTTTTGAACATTTGGAAGAGTTCCGACAGTTCCTCTCCTGGCGCAGCAGTTCCGCGATCATTCTCGCCGAAGCGAACGTCTCGCTGAACGAAATGCCAAAGTACTTCGATCATGGTCCGCAATTGCACATGCTGTTCAACTTCCTGATGAATCAGCGGATCTTCCTCGCACTCGCGCGGGAAGAGGCGGAGCCCATTGCGGAACTGCTGCGAGAGCTTCCTTCTCGCAAGGAAACAGGTCAATGGGGAAACTTCCTCCGCAATCATGACGAGTTGTCACTCGATCGCTTGACCGACGCGGAACGGGACGAGGTCTTCGCCGCCTTCGCCCCCGAGGAAAGCATGCGCATCTACGGTCGAGGCATTCGGCGCAGGTTGGCGCCGATGCTCCAAGGCGACCGCCGCCGCGAAGAACTCGCTTACAGCCTGCTCCTCACGCTGCCCGGAACTCCCGTACTGCGCTACGGCGACGAAATCGGCATGGGAGATGACCTGTCGTTGCCCGAGCGCCTTACGGTCCGGACACCCATGCAATGGAGTCCTGAGAAAAACGGCGGATTCTCGAACGCTGACCCGGGGCGTTTGATTCGTCCAGTCGTCATGTCCTCCGACTTCGGCTTCGATAAAGTTAATGTCGCCACGCAAGACCGCGAGCAGGATTCTCGCCTGAGTAGAATGCAGCACTTGCTGCACATTCGCAGAAAGTGCCCGGAAATCGGCTGGGGCAATTACCAGGTTCTGCCAGGTTGCCATCGCAGTGTGCTCGCTCACCGCTGCCAATGGCGTCGAAGCGGATTGGTTGCCGCGCATAACCTTTCCGGCCAGCCGGTGCAGACGCTTATCCCCCTCGAAGCCGGAGAAACATTGATCGAGATCGCCGGCAACCGCCCCCACCAGGAAGTCCCCGAACCGACCCGCATTGAACTCGAAGCCTATGGCTATCGCTGGTTTCGCATCCAGGGCGACAACTGGCAATCCGTTTGACTCGGGTTTGCGCCCACATCGTTCGCCGATGTGCGGCGACTTGGCAACAGATGGTATAGGAGTTGAACTAGCGCCGCGTTGCTCGTGCGTACGCGCACGATTTCCCAAACAATCTCTTCGTGCTGGCACACGCCTTATCTGGCTTAAACACCGATCATCATGACTGCGGCAGGGCTGATCGGTTGAATCTTCCCGCCCAACTTCCGCCAGTACGTTAGCGGCATGTCTGGCCTGCCGCCTCTACCGCAATCAGCTCGGAAAGCTACCTCATTCGGATGCGATATGCGCACTGCGGCGAGCAATCAATTGGCTACATTGACAAGCAACCAAAGGACCTGATTCCTTCGTCCAGTTGCGAATGAGCCCGACAGAGTTCAATAGACGTCCTGTGTAGACCAGCGCATTGTTGTAGACCAGCGGATTAATGTTGCTCCCATTGATGACGCCGACCTTGAGGAGATGTGGCAGGCGTATTTTGCTGGCGCTCCACCGTTCGGATCCGTGAAAGCCCGCCAGGATATTCCCGACGCATTCATCTATGCCGCCGCCCGGAGAATCGCCGGTCAGATGGGAAGCTGGAAGCTTCACTGCATCGCGGCGGACAAGCGGCTGCGGACGGCGCTCGCCGGATTGGATTCGATCGAAACTTACGAGAGCCTGGACTCGTTCTTCGCGAGCAACGCCGGCCGCGCCTTGATGAAACAGTCTGATCTGTCAAAGCTGTGGGCGAAGGACTCCGGCGAAATCTTCTCATATATCGCCGACAATGAGGCGCCGTTCATCGAAGGGATCAAGGGCGCCATCTGGGAGCACTTACCGGGTTACGTCGAGGTCAAAGGGGAGATTCCCAGCGACGACGGTACGGCGATGATTTCGTCGGTGCAGGATATTCTGGACGTCCCGATTGATTGGAACCAGCGATTGGAATTCGCTTCCGGAGGGGTGTTGGTTCCATCCTTAGTCAACTGTGAATTGGAATGGGATTTCGAGGTGTACCGATCCAACGCCTTCGACGTGCCGGAATGGGTCCACGTGAGCATTGGTGACTTTGAACGAGACCATTCCTTTGAAGCCTCCGGGTGCCCGCCTGCTCGGGTAACTGGGCAATTGCGGCTGCAGTTCACGGCCTCACAACTCAGTGATCGCACTCGGCAAGATCCTGCCACGGAAGTCGAGTTCGACGAGGCCGAGCTCATTTCGGACATGCTGGACGAGAGTGACAGCCATGCTTGATGTCGCGCCTTTTCAACGACAATCGTCCCCTGTTCATCGCAATTCTCGTATCGGATTCGACGACTAAGCACGAGCACTGGCTTCACTGCCCGCTCCGACGTCCCCGCGGTCGAAGATTCCATCTCCTCAGAAGGCCTGCTCCATTCGGAGCTGGGAGCGCCTGGGCATCGCACGTTTGGCTCAACCTGGCGAAATGGGGCATTGCGCATCACAACACGACCATTTCACCCGGCAGGGCAAAAACGCCAAAACCCTTGCGGCTGCAAGGGTTTTGACGCTGATCGTCGCTCTATGTCAGAGCATGACAAAGTGGAGGCGGCGGGAATCGAATGAGCCGCTCGCCTCTTCCAACAGTATACCCGACACAACTTTAAGCGCCCAACAGTATCGCAAGTCAGTGGTTCAGTCAGTACCTGGCGTGAATCACACTGTCCATCAGCGTCCTGGTGTGTCCACTGCGGACCCGGAACTCTTGCGGCTCCTCAATGTTTGGAGCCAACTGCCTGACTACATTCGCGTGGCCATCAATGCGCTCGTGTCCGCCTTCGAACCGGACGCGAATCGGGCTTTGAAGCCGGCTACTTCGTGCAATGGCAAACTAGCGATTGAAGGGAGTTCGCCATGACTCCCTATCCAGTCGGAATGGTGGAAGTGCCATTGCCCGGTGCGAAACCTCAAGATGAGCGCGTATTCATGACGCGCGAATTATGGGACCACCTCTGCATTCTCGCACGGTTCCAAAGTCTCCGGACAGATCCTGAGGAGTGGAGTCTTTCTTTTCATCAAGACTTTGCGTTGGCCGCGGCAGTCAACACGTGGCCAACCGGTCCATTCCCGCAATGGCTGGCGGGAGCACGCAATGACTCATTAATAAGCGTCGTTCGACTACCGAACGAAAGCGGGGTCGTTTGGCTACTTCTCACCTTATGCCACCAAGCTGTCGGGCGGTTGCTTCGGACAACATCAAAAGGAGACCGTTCATGAGAAAGCATCTACTTCTCTTCGGTACGGTTGAAGTCACATTGTCTGGGGACCCCAGCGATCCCCGAGTTTTCGTGTGCCGACCGCTATTCGTCTACTGCCACCAACTTGAGCGTGAATATAGAAGCCGACCGACCGCTGAGCGAGACGATTTAACCGTCACGCAGTATTGCTCGTTATATGCGGGAGCCCGCACGGTTGCCGGTGACACGTTTCCGACATCGTTCAGGTTTGACGGCCAGTTGTTCTTCGTCGATCGTGTCCCAACCGAGACCGGCGAAGCCGTCCTTTTGGTCACCACTGCCGCTTGCATACCCAGCAAAATAATGCGCACCGACGGCCGCTTCAGGTTCGAAGGAGGTGTGCAATGAAGCCCCTCACATTTAGCGGCTTTTTTGACATCTCATATCTGGCGAACGAGTGCGGGTGCCCCTATTCAGTCTGGCTGTCCGGAGAGGTTTTCGGCTGGTGCTACGGTAGTCCCTGCTTTGATTACGTCCAATCGCGCGAGGGCGGCATTCTTGTCTGCATCGGACATGAAGCGAGGCACAACGACTTCACCGAACCGACTTTGGTTCGCGTCAAGGCCCTCGGCGACACCGTGTGGATCAATGTCGTCAAGCACCTTGGCGACGATGGTTCCACTCACCTTCTCGTGTTTTTTCCCCGCGAACAAAAAAGCCGCGTGCAATGGCGTTGGCCGCCATTCGGCGCTCACGGCGAGAATTAGTTGGCTGACCGAGGCTCCTTGAGACGATCGACGGAGGTGTTCCTTGTCGCCCCACGACGTGACATCCTTTGCCAAAGAGTGTGGCTGTAGTGGTTCCGTGTTCGTCAGTAACGACATCTATAGGTGGTGCTTTGCGAATTCCAATCGCAAGGCTCAGAACTTACGGGCAAGTGGGCTGCTTAAATCTGTCGCATGGGCGACCGGGGGACCAAAACCTAGCCATCGTCAATTGCTTAGAGCAAATGCCGCAGGTGACTTCGTTTGGGTCACCGTAGTGTTCTGCCCAGGCACACTCTTGCCATTCATCTATGTGTATTTTCCTTATGAGCGAGAAGCACGGATGCCAGATCTGGAACTCTTTCCTTTCTAGGAATAGCGAACTCGCACTTGGTGAAGAAATATGAGCATCGCGCACCCTTCCTGGTATTTCGTTTGTGCCGAATGCGGTTCGAAATGGTTTGCGCCGTCCTCGCGAGTTGATTGTCCGCGTTGTGGCAGTCCCAGTGAATCGCAGGAACAGCTCACACCACCATGGCTGCGCGGGGGCCTACAAGATGTCATAACTGCTCCGGCACCCCGACAGGACGCTCTTCCGACGGACGTAAATCCGGCCAGTCAGCCGCCTCGTGAGCCCTTAACCGAAGAACGACGACCACCCTCGGCGACCAGCACTTCGCTGGACGCCAATGCATCCGAAATTGATCGTCAGGAGGAATACCGCCGCGAACACCTTAATCAACTTCGGCGTCGGGCCTGCCCGGGTTGCGGCGACGGCGCCCCAGTTTTCTGAATCGACAGTTCCCACAAATGGAGCCTCCGACCATGGACAATTCTCTCGATGTCATCAAAGAACGGTTAAAGGAGCAACAAGCCAAGATAGCCGTCAAAGCCGATGAGCTGAGGTCCGCCCTAGCTGAACTCGACGACGATCAAGGACGCATTGACGCGGCATTAGCTGCGCTCGCGGGCACGGCCTTAGCTTCTTCAAATGGAAAGAAGCAGGAGAAGAGGAAAACCTTAGCTCCCTCGGCCACTAAAGTCCAAGTCGTCTCATTCATTGCTGAGGAGCTAAAGCAGCAGCGATTGATGCAAGAAGAGGAATTGAGGGCACGCGTCGAAAAGAAGCTCGTTAATTCTGGATACAGCCGCATGGGCTACAAGCTCCGCTTTAAAGAAGCTTTGGCCGATCCGCAGTTTCTCAGAACCCCAGGCGGTATCCAACTCGGCAAAGAAGCGACTAGTGGCCAGCCTCCCTCAGTCCGTCCGGTTTGAACGTGCTGCCCGCACACCCGTGCACCATAGTGCTGCAAGTGCAACAACGCGTTTGCAGAACATTTACCACCTTGAAGGAGGAAAGCACATGGAAAGAACAGAAAGGACCAAACCAGCATTCGAGGCCCGGCTGAATGGTGTCAGGCTCGCCGTCTGGCAGAACGAAACCGATGGACGCCAATGGTTTTCGGCGGCGCCCTCGCGGCGGTTCGTAGATTCGAGCAGTAAGGAAGCAAAGTACACCGGGACATTCAATGGCGTTGCAGACTTGGTCTTGCTTCGCGAGGCCATCAATCAAGCAATTGACTGGATGACCAGCCGCCAATTGGGCGGCGAGGAAGAGTAGCAGTTTGGCAAACTCGGTGGCGGCGGAGAGATTTCGATTCGTTCTCAGAAACCGCCACCGAGTCGCCATCTTTGACAGCGGAGCAGATGGAGACTGTAAAGAAATACAACGGATACTCGAGCTTTGAGACCTGGACCTTGGCTCTTTGGATGAATAACGACCAAGGAAGTTATGAACGGTACCGGGAATTGGCTCGCGAGATTCGAGAAATCCAAGGACGTAAAGCGGCCGAGTACCTTAGCAAACGCGAAGTAGAGGTCGTAGCTTTGGCCGAAGCGCTTCGCGAAGAGTTTGAGGAAGATTCGCCAGTCGCACAGCACATATCAGTCTACGCCGACTTGATGAACGCAGCACTAGCGGAGGTCGACTGGCACGAGCTCGCGAGCAATTTGCTGGATGACATTACGGAGGAGAGCTAACCATGACGGGCATTATTTACAGCTGCACGCGAGCTGAGGCGATTCGCGACGGCGTCCTAATCGACGTTTCGGAAATGGCGGCAGAAGCCGGTTTCCGATACCCAGTCGCCCTGAGCCGTGCCGCCTGGGCTGCTGGCGTCGAAGTCAGTTTAAGTGATGCGTGCCAGGACGAGCAGGGGCGATTGTGGGACATCCTAAATGTTCTGCGGTTCGAAATCCGAGCCGCCACGAGCCAAAGCCTTATTTACTTTGACGTGCTCGTCGCCAAAGGAGGGAAGAAGCCCGAGCCCATCCGATTGAAAGCTCACTGCGGCCCCGGCGACAACCTTGAACCCGTCATCACTGTGATGGTCCCCAATGAGGATTAATCCGGTGCATCAAGCAAATCAAATATCCGCTGCCTCATTTTTTAGCATCCATTGCGGCACGGCAGCGACGTCGGGAGTTAACCAGATATGAAAACCAAGGGATCGTCGCGTCGGAGACTGCCGGAGGAGATCGCCGATTCGATGGCGGCGGTGCTGGACTTCTTTTGGCAGGACGAAGCCAAGGACTACTTATCCCGTAGCAGGGAAGAGCAGCATCAGCACATCTTCAACGACATGCTTGCAGTAAGGCAATGGCTAGCTGCACGCACTCGAAACTCTCTACAAGGAACGCGCAGATGAGCACTCCGAGACTGACCTTTTTCAAACGCTTGACTGGCAGCTTCTGGCCAGTTGCTGACCTTCGGACTGAAACAATGCTTCTTGCAACGTTGGCCATTCCGGCCCACGAAAAACTAATTGACAAATCCAGTACACCCGTGCACCTCGCGGTGCGGCTAAGGAATCCTGCTGAAACAATCCATCCGTAAAGCATTTGCCCACAAGGGAAACATCGGTTTCCCAGCGGAAAACCTGAGAGCGCCAATTCGCCCTAAGCCGTGAGCCTTTCGCTAGTTTCCAAGAAAACCAAGAGACCGGTGCGATATGAGATCGCTGACAGAACAGGTCACATTCAAAGTGAGTGCCGAGACGCTCGCCCAATTGCAACAACGCGGCCGGACGCAGGGGCTCGATGCAAATCCCTACGCTCGGAGACTCGTCGAAGAAGGCTTGGATCGTGGCGGAACGGAAAATCTCGCTGACGAGTTCCGCGAGTTGCTGGCAGTCTTGCGCCCCCTGGCCGATCGAATGTGTTCCTTACCGACGGAGTCCACACCGATGCCGTCCAACACCATCGCAGCCGCTCAGCTTGAACAGTTCAGCAACTTGGTACAACGCGCGACCGAGTCGATCTTAAGTCACAAGACAGAGGCATCGCCTGACAATCAGCCGGCCCAAACGGCCATCGCCCTGATCGCAAATCGTCTGCTCGAACTTCGAGCAGACCTCAATAAGACCTTCGCAGCGCTCCTTCATTACAACATGGGATTTAGCGCCGAAGAGGCCCAACACTGGGTCGACGTTCGTCTATCACGAGGAAATTAATCGGAGATCGCGAATGCTTTCCATCGGCAAGTTAGGCAACGCCAACTATCACATCTCTCTGGCTCAAAAAGACTACCATCTAAAGGGCGGGGAACCTGAGGGCGAGTGGACTGGCGGAGGCGCCGCTCGGCTAGGGCTGACTGGAGCCGCTCGGCCCCGTCATTTTCGATCGCTATTTGCGGGCAGTTCGCCCGTTGGCAAGAAGCTCGTCCAAAATTCGGGCTGCGACAAAAGGCGAGCCGGTTGGGACTTAGTTTTCACTGCCCCCAAGATCGTGTCCTTACTCTGGGTATTCTTACCGAAGGAACAGCAACGCTGCATTCAAGCGGCCCACAAGATCGCAGTACATCGAGCAATTCAGTACCTCGAAAAGGAGCTAATTTATGTGCGGCGCGGCAAACAGGGCACCAATCACGTGCAAGCCACAGGTGTCTACGCCCTGTTTGAGCATGCGTCCTCACGCCTGCTTGATCCAAATCTTCACACCCACGCGGTTCTATTTAACTTGGGCTTCGCGAAGGGCCGTTGGGGCGCAATCGACGGCAAGCGAATCTACACCTCCAAGATGCTGTTGGGTGCGATCTACCGGACTGAACTGGCTCACCAGCTTTGGAATGACCTTGGACTGCCATTCAAGCAGGTTAGGCACTGGATCGATGTTGACGGAGTCCTGCCCGAACGCTTGGTTCAATTCTTTTCGAAGCGGAGCCAAGAGATCCGCTCGGCTATGCGGCTATTTGGCTCTCGCAGCGCCAAAGCATCAGATGTCGCGAATCTGAGGACGCGCGAAAGCAAGCGGCAAATATCCAGGCCGGAGCTTTTCACGCGGTGGCGTCGAGAAGCCAAGTCGCTCGGCTATGACCGCGAATATTTCAAAAGCCTCTTCCAGGGAGGACGCTTAGCAAGCGCGACAGGGGAGGCATCGCTGGGGCCCGACGGACTTGGCCGGATGCTTGACTCCGCGATCCGCCAATCAATCCAATCCGTCAGCGCCCACCTGTCACATTTCTCTAAACGCGATTTGCTACGAGTGTTTTTGCCGCTGGCCGGTTTGGCACATGCTTCAGTCGACCGAGCCCTAGCGACCTTCGACCGGGCTATCCAATCGAATTCCGACCTCATCAAGCTTAAGCCAACGAATGGAGAATTGCGATTCACAACTCGGGCCAACCTTGAGCTGGAGAAATCGTTGATGTCGCAAGTCGAGGCTTTAAAGTCTCAGGCCGCGAACAAAGTTTCCAGCAAAGTTGTCGACAAGCACTTGGTAGGAGGCGATCTATCAGAAGAACAAATGGACGCCGTTAAGTATCTAGTGCAGGGGCCTGGTCGCATTAAGATGCTGGCAGGTGGCCCCGGCACGCGCAAGACAATGACGATTGCGGCGGCGTACAAAATTCTCAAGCAGGCAGGGTTCAAAGTTCGAGGAACCGCCATTGCCGGTAAAGCGGCTCGCAATTTAGAAGAAAAATCGAAAGTAAAGAGCCACACGGTGGCTCGACTATCGAAAGACTTAAACGCCGGATTGCTCCAAGATCTTGCGCATCATGGCCGGCAGTTGATGCGAGCTGCTTTCGGTCTTCCTACTTACCGGCTTCATCGCATCAAGCTTACCCCAAAGACGGTACTGGTGGTCGACGAAGCCGCCATGCTGGACACCAAGACAGCAAGCGAACTTCTCGACAAAGTTGCTGCGGCCGGGGCGAGTATCGTTCTCGTCGGCGACGAAAACCAGTTGCCGCCAATCGGAGTTGGTGCCCCCTTCGCGAGCATTAAGCGACAACTTCCACATGCGAGTCTCACGCAGATTCGCAGGCTCAAGCATGCTCAGGACATAGAAGCCCTGAAGAATATCGCCGCCGGTGAGCCACAAAAGGCGTTACAGCAATACGCGGATCGCCAATTGCTTTTCGCGGGGGACAACCGCAATGCGGCTATCGAAAAGCTACTCGCGGATTGGTCATCGAGTGGTGGCATTTCGCGTCCCCAGGAGCACATGATTCTGGTTGCTACCAACGAGGAGCGGCAGCGCCTTAATCAAGAGGCCCAGCGGCTGCGGCAAGATCACAAAGCGGTCGCACGCGAGGGACAGCTAGTCAATGGTGAGCTACTCGCAAAAGGCGATCGAGTCATGTTTCTCGCCAATCATTCGACTCTTGCCGTCAGTAACGGTGACATCGGTACCGTCATTGCGAGTGGGCGCGCGTACGAGCGTTCTCTTAGCGTCATGCTGGACTCCGGTAAAACAATCGACGTGCCCTTAGATCAATATGACCAGCTGACCCTAGGTTACGCTGCGACCGTGCATAAGTTTCAAGGCAGTGATTTACTAAACACGTACGCTTTACTCGGCGGGTCGATGCAAAGTCGGGAGTTTACGTTCACACAGCTCTCTCGACACCAAGAGACTTGCCGCTTGTATACGGACAAACTCGAAGCAGGGGAGAAGCTAGAACACCTTCACCGACAAATGGCCACCCAGATACGCGAATGTCTGGCAATCGACCTGTTGCCGTCATCTCCTTCACCTCCTCCTGAGCCCGACGGCAGCATCAATCTTCACCCACGTTCCGAAGGCGTAGACGCGGAACTCAATGGTCATGTCCTCGATCCACCTCGGGTCAGATTGCAATTAACAGCTCGCAAGGCGGCGCAGCTTGGGGAGCCGACCGCTCCTGGCGAGTTGCCGTCAGACGCTGTGGTTCTGTCTCCACTGCATCGAGGTGCAGAGAAAGCACAACTCTCGGCAGAGTCGGTGACATTAGAACAACCGACGAATGTTCCGGAGAACAAGTTGGCGGAGCGGGCCCCAAAAGCCCGCTTTCCATCTTCGCGTAACTCACCTGCAAATGACGCGGACGCATCGCCTTTAGGTGAGAAGTTAGCAGTTCCAATTCCGCAGGACCAGAAAACGAGCCTGTCCAACCCTGGGGAGCGAGATGTTTGGCAAAACGGAGCGATTATTGGTGAGCCAAGGTCATCAGCGGCCGCCATTGCTGCGGTTCCGGAAAGCCGGCCGAAGCCTGTCAAGGACGCTGAGCCGACCCTAGCGAGCGATGCACATAAAGTGATGGGTCGTAAATCCTCACCTGAACCAATTGGACCCGCACAGACAACTGCCATTCCCGCGGAACGAAGTAGACAAGTAGGCGAATCGCAAGATGGGAGAGAAACTCAAGCCGAAAAGCAGCTGATATCGCAGCAGCAGGTACCCCGGAGCGCTGGCGATTTCGCGCATGCGCGAATCGAAGTTAAGTCGCCAGTGTTGGAAACCTCATTGACGCCGCTCAATCGCGATGATTTTCAGAATGCCCGCTCATTTAACCTCCACAATGAGTCGTTACCACCGATTCGCAAGTCTCTAGCGAAGGCTGACGAGTCACGCACACCCAACTTAGGTCTGGAAATTGAGCGAAGTGCGCCACGCTTGTTCCTCGTGGTTTCCAACGATCAATCACCCGCCCGATCTCCGGGTGCCAGTGACGATTCCCTGTCGAAAAAGGACGCACTGACAAAGCGCGTGGAAGAAACATTTCTGGAGCGAGAACATCGCCTCATACGGCAATTAGACGAAAGGAAGGCACATGAACACCCAAGTATTCTACAAACCGACGCGGCTCGTTTTGGACCTAAGCCGTCCTAAACCACTGCCCACTGTTCCAGGAATTGACACTTGCGATCAAAGATTGCTTCTTTTTGCGCGCACACTCCTGCCGCTGGTTGTCTATCCGATCGTGTCCGGACTTATTGCTGCAATACCTTGGCTCTTGAAGGACATGGTGCTCGTCGGAACAATCGTAGGGCTAGGAGTTGTGGGGATCGCACTTCGCCAAGCTCGGCAGGATCGGAAGTGGTTCGAGGCGTACACCGACTGCATTACTAGGCTCAAAGGGAAACCTCTGAGCGACAGCGTAGTTCGTCACTTTATCCGGGTGGAATACGCTCGACCCATGCGGATTCCTTTCCTTTGGATTGCACTATGGTTCTTAATCCCGCCCTGGTGTCCACAGATTCGCGAAGGCTTCGCTTTTCGGACCGTCCGGCCAAACACGACAATATCTGCCGCTCGATGGCTCAGCATTCTTCCGCCTATCGCGATTGGCTTGGGCGCTGGGAAGATCGCAACACGACGACGTTCCAAACGACAACTGCCTGTCATCGAGAAACGCAAGAAGGTAGTGATCGAACCGCCGCCCTATGGCCCAATTTATATTCGCGGGACTCAGTTGGTGACGCTTGAAGCAGCCCGGGCTCGGCAATCGCTTGTTTTGCCAAGTGGTGATGTTGGGATCTTCTGGGGCGGCGTCTGCTTGCCGAGCGACCAGCCCGAACATTTCTGCGTGTTCGGGGCAACCGGGGCGGGTAAAAGCATGATTCTTCGCTTGCTAATGCAGGACACGCTATACAAAGTCAGTAACCCGTTTGTAAGCACACGGCAGCGCGCCCGAGCACTGATTTATGACCCGAAGCCGGAGCTCTACCCCTACGCCGCAGCCATTCACCCTCACGCAGATTTCCTAATCACAAATCCATCCGATCTCCGCTCTCGACGCTGGGATCTAGCAAAGGACTTCGCATCATTATCATCGGCCGCAGCGCTCGCTCGCCTGTTGGTTCCGATGCACCTTCAGCAGCATGATACGTTTTACCCAAAAGCGGTTCGAGCGGTACTAAAGGAGGTGTTCAAGGCCTTCATCCTGACTGCACCTGGCCGTTGGACGCTTCGCGACGTGTTCGAGGTAATGAAATCGGAAGGTGATCTAGAGCATCTCCTTAACCGCCATGAAGAAACACGCGGCACGCTAGAACGAATTAGCCATAATGCGGAAACTCGGGGGAACATCGACATTAGCATGCACATCGAACTTGATGCCTACCGGCTCCTTGCAGCACGCTGGCATCACGCCTCCAGCAGTTTCAGCTTAAGCGAGTGGATGCAGAGTGAGTCGGTTCTTGTGGTCGGCCGTGTCCCAACGGAAAGCGAGCTGTTTGACGCGGTGAACGCTTTACTTTTGAATCGAGTTAGCGAACTGCTCCTTGACCAGGCTGATTACCCTGACACGTGGACGTACACTTACCTCGATGAGCTGGCCACCGTATCGGGCTTCCGAGGCTTAGAAACTTTGATGACCAACGGCCGGAGCAAGCATGTAAGCGTCGTACTTGCATCGCAGGGAATTGAAGGCCTACGCCAACAGTTCGGAGTAGAGGCCACCGAGACGCTGGTTTCTATGTGCTCGAACAAGGCATTTTTAAAACTTAGTCGTGCGACGGCGGAATGGGCGGCGAATCAAATTGGGAAGTCGGATTGGATTGAGATCTACCGCAACTGGTCGTATTCCTCCGGCACGTCTTGGAACGTCGGCAGCTCAACATCGCATAACAGTAACTCCACGTCCGACTATAGCACATCGAGTCAGTCCAGTTTCGGTGGGTCGTCGTCGTCCACATTTGGAGCGACCGAACAGCGCAACGAACGTTACGCTCAACTCCCAGAAGATCTCCAGCACGTCCCTAAACCAAATCGACGCGCGCGCATTGGTCTGTTTGGAACGTTCATGTCAGATCCAGGTTCTGCATATGGCATTGTTCCGACGGAAATACCATCCGTTGCCTTAACCAAGTTGCTGTTGCCGGCCACTCCGGACATTCCAGCGTTTATTCGGCGTCCAGACGATCACGATCTCTTGCCCTCCTGGACGAACGAGGACCGTGTTCGGCTTGGTTTTCCGTCGGGTCCTACAAGGCGGGCACCGCTCGACACATTCCTATAGAAGGAGTTGAACATGCTCGTCAAATGCCAATGTGGCCGCGAATGGGACATTGATATCAAGAACGCTGGGCAGCGCTTTCGATGTCCGTTCTGTGGCGAATCCATAAACATCCCCGGTGTCGCGGTCGGCCAACCGCGTATCACTGCATTAGTCTCCCGGCTAGTTGGTCGCAGTGACCGTTCCGCCGGCCAGCACTTTGGCGCACTCACTCCCACGGGACAAATGACTCCGAGTGGATGGCCAATGTATGCATTGGTGGCGATTATATTGGCAGGGTTTCTCCTAGGTGCGTACCTTCAGCCTGTATTCAAAGGCGTTGCAAGTGATACGACATCTGCCATTCAATCGGCACAGACTCCAGGACTTGCCCAGATCTCATCCGATGAGCACGTCTCTGTAGCGGATACAATCCCTGCACTTGATACCGAAATTGCACGGCTGCAAGCGGAGCTAGCAGTTGCGTCAACGCATGTTAGGCATTGGAAAGAGCGTGACTTCGGAGGGCCCGAACATGTCAGAGCACACATTCGGAGACAGGCACTTACCGAACAACTGGACGCGGCATTAGCCAAGCGAAATGCGCTCGGTAAAACCACAAGGCATGTGATGCAGGCCTCCTACCAGCCGAAGGCTCCTATAGAGATGACGACTGCCGAATGGATCTCGGCCATCAAACAGGAAGCGGAGCTTCCGGAGTGGTGGTATCGTTGGGCCTATCATGTTGAGCACCCATGGCTCCACGCACGTTTGTGTCAGCAAGACTATTTCGAAGCACGCCGTCGATCAGAGCGCACGAACGATGATGTATTCTTATCTAGCGAGGCTGCGCGCGCGGATAAGCACTTACGAGCACAGATACAAGCGAGGAAGCGGATATATAACACTTTAAAGGACAACGACTGGCGCGCGGATCACCATTTGCGGAACGCGCGTAGTGCACTGAGTCGTCAAGTGATGCACTCCGAGTTGCTGCTTGCCGTACGATACATGCGCAAGGCTATGGAACGAGAACCGAAGTGATGCATACCGGACATAACCACACAGGCTGAAAGCGGCTTGCGCGAGATCCTCACATTGGTACATCATAAAGGACGTTATGAGTCATGGCCGGGGGACTTCAGTAGTCCGCGAAACCGTCATAAAGCCCTTTAGGCATGACGTCCGAGGCGAATGGCAAAGGCAGAAGTTCCGATAATCGCGAAGCGCGATCTGACACGTGCAGGAATCGAACGGCTTCCAGCCATCGTTGCAAACGCAGGGCCGGACGGTGCTCGTCGATTCATCGAATTCTTTGCCGTCACGATTCGGAACAAGAACACGCGGCTTGCGTACAGTCGAGCCGTCCTTCAATTCATTTTTTGGTGCGAAAGTCGAGGACTTCGGTCTCTTAAAGACATTCGGCCAGTTGCGGTTGCTGCCTACATCGAACAGCACCAGGCAGCCGCTCCGACGGTCAAGCAACATCTTGCCGCCATCCGAATGCTCTTCGATTGGCTAGTTGTCGGCCAGATTGTGCCGCACAACCCGGCCACTTCTGTCCGAGGCCCAAAGCACATCGTTAAGCGTGGCAAGACGCCCGTTCTTACGTCCGACCAAGCTCGCCTTTTGATTGACTCAATCGATACTTCCTCGATTATCGGGCTACGAGACCGTGCATTGATTGGTGTCATGGTCTACAGTTTCGCGCGAATCAGCGCCGCGACAGCAATGCGGATGGAAGACTACTTCCATAGCGGCAAGCGATGGTGGTTTAGGTTGCACGAGAAGGGCGGAAAGCGCCATGAAGTACCCGCCCACCACAACGCAGAGGAATATCTCGACGAGTACTTGAAACGAGCAAGCGGTACCGGTGACAAAAAGGAGTCGATCTTCAGGACGATCGACAAGCGTGGCAACCTAACCGACCGAACGATGACTCGCACCGACGCCCTCAAGATGGTCAAGCGGCGTGCCAGGGCTGCAGGACTACCCTATTCCACTTGTTGCCACACCTTCAGGGCCACTGGCATTACGGCCTACCTGGAAAACGGCGGTACAATAGAAAAAGCACAGACCATCGCAGCCCACGAGTCGCCGAGGACAACTAAGCTCTATGACCGTACTAGCGATGCAATCACGCTGGACGAGATCGAACGTATCCTGATATGAGAGGCACGCATTCGGGTCGCTTTGAGCTTGCTGACCTGTCGTTTCCGCGAGTTTTCTCCACGTCGGCGAAAGAAGAATGGGCGATTGCCTCGCTCGCTTCACTGATGATGCCTATAACTTCTTTAGTGAATCGCTGCTATTTGTTCTCGCCATGCCAAGGCCTTCAGCATCTTCTTGCGAAGGGTCGCATCGCGAGAGAAAAAGAACGGTTTACGAACGACGGTCGAATCGAAAGCATTCAACATGCTCTCGGCACCGCCGATTCGGCCGGACTGTTCGAAAAAGTCGATGGCAGCATCATCGACCTTTATTGCCATGTCGGGCATTATGATGAACGCACTTGCGTCAAACAATTTGTGATGGTTTGGGCACATTGCAATTCCGTTCCAAAGCTCGTCCTGGCTAGTTTCTACGCTAACTGGAATAATGTGAGCACCCTCAACGATCTCAAGTTGAGTGCCACATACCGCGCAAGCATAGTTGAATTGTTTCTTAATTAGCGGCCCGAAGCGAGCGTCTCTCTCATAACGCTCGACAATGAGTTTGTTGCGCAGCGTTTTAATAAACGCGTTTACCGCTGCCGGGTCTTCAGGCAGGGCAATCGTCGGCTTATTTGGTGTTCTTGATAGAAAAAACGCTTCGCGCTGAGATCCAGTAAGTGTTTGCCTACCTGCCTCTTTGGAAACTGCCAGATAATTGTGGAGGTTGCCTGGTGTAAAAGCGACTCGCACTTCTTTGCCTCCTTGCACTGTTCGGGGCGGCGAGACTGCCCATCCATTTCGTCGTGCATCGTCTAGCGTCGCTTCTTTCACTTGAACGGCCGCACTGTATGAAAACTCTGCGTGCAGGTGAGCCTCCCAACCGATGAATACTCCAAAGTCTGGAGAATAACCGAGCAGGAACGTCATGCGCCGCCCTGACAGGTCTAGCTCGCCACGTTCGCCACGAACCTGCCCCGGCAAAATCAGTTGAATTTTAAATTCATCAACCGGCCTATCGTTGGACTCGACGTGCGTGGCCGTCCACAAATAAATTCGAACGGCACCAAAGCCGGGAATTGTGGCGGTGACTGGGCGCGCTTCATCGGCCCTGCTCGTAAACGTGGTTCCCTCTGGAAGTGCGGCACGCAGTTTTGCGCGAAGAACAGACTGCGGTACTTCTGGCATAATTTGTCTCTCCAATGCCGCGTTTACGTTGCAGAGCAATTGCCCATAATAGCCGGTTGGGTTGCAGAAGCTACTCTAGCTCGATCCAAGCCAGCAATTTCCACACTATCGTGACAGACTCTGATAGCAGCCCTCGATGAGCCATGTCTCGGCGGAGCATTTCCGGAAGTGTCGTGCTGACCAGTCTTGCTCGTTCTTGCTCGGTAAATAGTGCCTTACTTCCGGATTGCAGAGAACGAAGAGAAGTGATCGCTCTCTCTATTGCGGGCGATCGGTTGCCGTCGGGGCCTAATCCTACTGAGATAACTTTTTGCGTAAATCGCTGATCGGCGTCATGGAGCAGAACATGCCAGACGGTCAGAAGACCACGGATGTTCGATAGGTCCGGACTAGCAGCGATCCATGCTCGCGAGGTCGCAGCAAGACTGCGATCCTCTTCGAGAAAGCGCTTTAGCAATGGATGCTCAAGGCCAAGCAGGGAAAGGTGCTCGTTGTCCCTCGCCACGTTTCGGTCAGTCGTGATGTGAGTGTCTGAATCTCCACTGAGGGATACTTGCAGTCGATTGTCCTCAAAGCGCACACACCTTCCACCTGCCCGCGAGATCGTCGCGCAAAAATACGCCACAAGTCTCGTCATTCCCTCGCCGCGATCGTCCATTTGTTGGTAATCATCGAGGCGAAAGCCCTCTAAGTCCTGGAACAGTTCCCAAACCACCTGTCGAGCGGTTTTGGCGTTGTCGATGGCAACGTCTAGCTCTTGCCTGGTTCGTACCAAGCGGGGATCACGCACGCCGTCTTGATACAATTTGTCGTATGAGAGTCGCTCAGAAAGTTGTCCAAGGATCTGTCCTCGTAGGTCTTCGGCAATCTGACCCAGTTCATCGACTTTTCCTAGTGTCTTGGCGATCTCTAATAGCTTCTCCTCCAGGAGCAGGAAAATCTGGCCTTCGATCGTATCAGCTGAAACCAAGTTATAAACCTGCGCCGTGTGGGCTTGTCCGTAGCGATGAATTCGGCCAATACGTTGCTCTAAATCCATCGGGTTCCAAGGCAAATCATGATTGAAGAGTACCCGGGCGAACTGGAGATTGATCCCTTCTCGACCCGCAGCCGTACAGATCAGAACGCGAGGACCATCTGGTCGCTTGAAACGTCGCTCGGCAGCAAGCTTAGCTCCGTGGTCCCCACCCTTCAGTACATCCACCCCTGCGTTAGGAAAACGGCCGTCGATTGCGGCTTGCAATGCATCCACACTGCCGAGATACGTCGTAAACACGACGATCTTTTCTCCCGGATGGACGGCCCATAAGTCTCCGAGTGCTCGAAGCAATTCCTTGGTCTTACTTTCATCGCCTTCTGGAATAAGTTTCAGCAAGTCACGGATTCGTTGCCGTTCGGCAGGCAAGGCCACGGACACCAACATCGCTGCCGAGTCTTCGTCTCCTGCTGCCTTGTATTCTCCGTCCTCGGAACAATCTGCGACTTTTTCGCCGAGCTTACGGAGCAGCTTAACACGAGCGTCGGCGAGTAGTCGTTCAACTTGCGCACGGCCGAGCGAATCCGTCGATAGCGCGAACATCGAGTGTAGTAGGCTCCGGGCATCCGTCAGCGCGCGCTCGCGACCATCAACATCCAGATTCTGGTCGCACACGATTGCTTCGTGGACCGTCAAACTTAGGAGCCTGCGGCGAAGCGTGGAACCGACAGCTGAAAAGCTGGATGCTGCTATTTTCTGAAAAATGGTCATTACGAAGCCGAGAGCCCTGCCTTGGTTTCCGGCAGCCTCAGCCAAGTTGTAACCATCCCTCAAGTATTCAAGCAGCGATTCATAGAATCGCGACTCCGGCGTGGAGAGGTGAAATGCCTGAGTGTGAACTTGTCGCCTAGAAAAAAGCGGTTCACCATGTGCATCACAAGCATCGGCCTGAGTTCGCCTGAACACGACGGAGTTTAGCCGGTAGCGGTTCTCGAGCATGTCATCCGAGTTTAGAAACAGCGATGGATTCAGCAGACGAATGAGCATCCAAAAGCGGAAATGATCGCCTTGATGCGGAGTTGCTGAGAGCAGCAACAAATCGCGGCTATGATCTCGCAACGCTTCGGCCAGTCTAAAGTTTTGGGTCTTGGTAACTTTTTTGCCTGACTCATAGGCGGTGAGATGATGCGCTTCGTCAAAGACGATAAGATCCCATCGGGGAGCATCCAATATCTTTTTCACGCGAGTTGGCCGTTTGAGTGTGTCAATGCTCGCGATCAGTCGGTTGTGTTTTGCAAAGGCATTCGATTTGCGATCAGTCACGTCTCCTTCGCTGCCGAACACTTCGAAGTCAAGATTGAAAGTTTCATTCAATTCGCGTTGCCAGTTGTTGACCAGTCCCGCTGGAACAACCATCAGTGCCCGCGTCAATTCACCGCGGGAAGCCAATTCACGTAACACGAGAGCAGTCTCGATCGTCTTGCCCAGCCCGACGCTATCGGCGATCAAAAAACGACGGGGAGAAGCGTTGGCGATTCGATAAGTGAGAACGATCTGATGGGGCAACAGATCGACTTTCGCAGCCGTCAATGTCGCCGCGTTTTCAAGTAGCGGAAGTTGCTCTGCTTCAATTGCGAGCCAAAGTCGCTCCAAGGCTTCCGGCGTCGCTGGCCGAATTTGTGAAATGACTTCTTCGTCCCACGTCAAAGCACGTGCAAGAGCAGAAGCCGGAACTCGACGCTCACCATGTGTTTGAAAAAACACACGAGCGTACCCGCTCGGTTCAGGACCGATGAAAACTCCGGTTCCCAACTCTGGATGAGTAACTCGAAAGCCGGCTACAAATTCAGGAGACTCGTTGGACATGAAAGCCCCCGATCTCCTTTGTGCCCTCTACAATCAGCTTAAATACGCCGATGCCCGTCGCTGCTCCATTCCAAATAGCACGAGTAAGGCATAACTTCGCATCGCGATCCGATCCCTTGCCGAAGTAAACCAGATCGTCTGCTTCATTCAGTTGAAATAGTTTGCCGGGACCGTCCATCCCGAAAACAAGTCCCACACCGTCCCAGTGGTTGCTCCACATACGACATAGCGGCAAAATGTTACCTCGTAACCAGTCGTATGTTGCGGTTGTGTCTGGCATTACCTCTAGCACTGTTTGTAATCCGCCAACCAGCACAGTTTTTCCACCACCAGGTAGAGAATCGGGCAGCCCATGACGTTGCCATGACATTACTGTGCGCAGCGGCGTAGCTTCCTCATCAGTAATAAGTGGCGCGAGAAGCTCAGGCGACCACACAATGCTACAACCACGTCGCTTCCAGCTTTGCGCCGTCATCTCCTGCATAGTCGAACCCTTTCACTCGTCGCAACGTCGCTCATTCGGTCTCGTCCCAATCGTTGAACAAAATGAGTTGTCGGTCCAATTCCACGGGCTGCTGACGCAGCTTTTCCAATGTTTGTCGCAGGATTGAGCGGGCTAATTCTGCTGCTTGCCGAATTCCTGGTTCGGGGGCCATTTTCGCGTACCATTCCAGAACCGCATCCACGCTGCGACGAACCATCCAAGTGTCCTTCGAAAGCTCTTGCTCTAAGTTCACCCCACTATTTGGCATCGCTCCGCCAATAAGAAAATGAGCTTGGTCGATCTCCGTCTTCATTTCCTTGCGAGGGCGCTGACGAATCCACTCGAACCGCTGAGGAATTGATGGTGCGGCTACACGGCGGTTGCTTTCCTTAACCCAGCCACGATCTTCGAAATCGCGTTGGCGAATTGCGGTGCCAAACAGGCTTTTGCTGACTTCATCTGGTGTACGCGAAGGATTAGCTGTGAACAGACGCAAGTATTGGTATGCCGCCGGTTGGACAATTGATGGCGGATTGCTGGTCTGTTCGCCCAAGCCTTCGTCAAGTAACTGATTTATCCCACCGAGTGCGTGACGTATCGAAAGGGGTTCATCGTTTGAGGTGAATACCTGACCATAGTGGCGGCTATAGAACTCTAGCGCTTTGCCACGCAGTATCACGCGGATGTCGGCTTCGGAAAGTTCGCTTGCCTTGTAAGCGGCCAGAAGTAGCTTGAGTCGGCTCAATTCAGCTTTGACCCACTGTCGCATCTTAGCCCAACTTACAGCGGACGGTTCGGCGAGCCGTTTACGGCATACGTGAATGATATCGTATTCCGTACCCTTAGCCCCGAATTGCCCGCCTTCGCCTTTTTGCTCGTCGCTTGCGATCGGAAACGTCTGTTCCAAGATAAATCCGGCGTCGAAAAGACTCTCAAGTACGATGGCCCACTGCTCGTCTTCGCTGTGGTGAAACGTGAACGCCAGCAAGCCACCATCTTTTAAGACGCGGCAAGCCTCAATCCAGCAACCGGTCAGGCGTACTTTGTAGTATTCATTTGCTTCATCGTCGGATAGCAGTCGCGGGGCAAGGGCTTCCTGAGCGTTTGGCGTCTTAGCCTGCTCAAACAGGTCCGGGTAATCGTGCCGAAGTGGCAGGCGGAGCCAGGCATGAAAGAAGTTCGACAGGTCAGAATAAAAAATATTGTCACCAAACGGTGGATCGGTGATGACCAAATCGAATGAGCAGTTATCGAATTGCGGGATGTCAGATGACGAGCCGCAGACCAATTGAGCACCAGGTTGGATCGAGTCCTCAAGCGGAATTCTCGATTCCTTCTCCTCCAAGCGGTGTTCAGGCGGCGCGACCTCCCAAGGGTGTCGTCCCCATTCCAACCCCTCAACTACGCCATTTGAGGCGCTTCGCCAATTGCCTCTGCCGAGTGTTGCAAATACACAGTTTTCGACGGGAAGCGATTTAGGCGCATAATTCGAATTGCTGAAAAAAGGTTCGATCTTGTCAGCCTGGATGTTCCAGAACACGAAGCTGTTCTGGTTTCGCAGGTACTGCTGAATTGCTCCAAGTGCCTGGTGGCGGACGTCGGTATCGAATCCCTCTGTTTTGCAAACTGAACGCAAAAGCAACGAATGAACGAGGAGTTGACGGGCGCTAAACATCTTCCACCAATGCGTGTACCCTTGCTTTGGCAACGCAAAGTTGGCGTGATGCGTCATATAGCTGTGAGGCATCTCCTCTCGTGGCCAGAATTCAGACAGATCCTCATCGCGACGAGTTGCCCATTCTCGTTCTGCGGCGACAAGCCTGCGTTCATCATGTTCTTCGAAACTAGCAAAGTACCTACCGCCGTATATCCGACCTTCAGCATCACAATCCGCGCAATAGCACTGGACAGCGTATGCCGCTGTGGGCGCACCATGGCCAAACTTCTCTACCGATTCGCGAACGTCTTGCTTTTGCCCACAATGTCCGCAGGTAAAATGCGATTGCGATGGAATGGTCGTTACCCTGGTGTCAATTCGGCGTCCGGTGGTGAGTGTGATGAATCGCGGCAGGCCATAAAGTTTTCTGTCTGCCGCCTCGACCGGGTCGGTTTCGTCGAGTTCGCCTATAGGTGCTTCTTCGCCCTCTGCTGGCAGTGATGCCATTTCGTCGGCCGTGAGGTGCGATTGATCATTAGTGAATTTGATTCGTCCGCGAACTTCAATCAGCCGAAGATGTTTTGTTCGGTCATGGTACCACTCACTCGTCGCATCCAAAGCTGCGTCTGAAAAACCGCCGAGTTCACTGCCGTCGACAACCCCTGGCGTGCCCTTGATCCATTCGGGATCAACTAGCAGGTATGAGAACACCGGCTTCGTGCTGTTTCGGGGCGGCTGAATGCTAAGGTGCTTTTTGTCGATCTCTGTGCGGCGCTTTGCGACGAGATGCTTATTTAGCACATCTCGTAGATACTGGCCGGAGAACTCGCCACACTTGGGACATTTCAACCCTGGTTCACACTCAGTTAAGTCAACCAATTCCTTGATCCGAAGATCTTTCTCAGCAGCACTACCTTTGCTGTATTCAGATAGCCGCTGCGCGAACGGCTGTGATAATTCGGTGAACGGGAATTCCGAGTCCAGTACGACTCTTTCCGCACTTGGTGCCATTCGAGCGGCTCCAAGCTCTGCATGGAATGCTGTCTTGCAACACTTGCACGTCAGCTCGATGTACTTCACGCCTAGTTTTTTTTCAGCAACAATCGGTGAGCGAAAGATTGGTGTGCGATGTCCGCAGCCGGGGCGTGAACACGGCCCGTGCTTTGCCCAGAACGTGTAGATAACTTCCGGCCCGTGGTATCGGAAGTGCTTTCGATCCTCCGGAGGTAGATCCGCTGGCTCAAAGTTGTCGGGCATCTGCTGGTCATCAGCAGTACTTTTTGTCTCGGCAATGCGAAACCAGCGACCAGGATGCCCGTGTGGGCATTTGGTGGCATAAAATGGTTGAATTACTGGCTTGACGTCGGCCTCAATCTGATCGAACAGCCTGCGGACTTCCTTGGGATCAGTACAAGCCAGCTCGTTCTTTACGACGAACCAAGCCACCGGATTTAGATCCACTCCGGCAACTTGAAATCCTAGTCGCGAGCCCTCCACAAGAGTCGTCCCACCACCCATAAAGCAGTCGAGAACCTTTAGATGGCTAAAGTTTCCCGCCTTCTGATGATTAGCGTAGTACGCGTCCCAAACAGTCTTTGATGCCTCGGTGATGTCCGGTAACGGAATGCCGTCGGCGTCCAAGTCTGGCGTCCCATCGGCTTTCGTCCTAATTGGAGCTTGTGTTGCCGCAGCGATGAGCATTGCTCGGAATACGCTGCTTCTGCGTCGCGCCCACCACTTGCTCATCTGGTAGATTGGCTTACTAGCGTTTGCTTCCAACTGCGATAATGCATTCACCGGAACGATCGGAAAGTCCACTTCCAGGCAAGATTTGGCCCGCTTCGAATCAGCAAAATCCGGCACAACAAGCTTTTGTGGCTTTCCCATATTTGGCGGACCAGCCTGGTCACTCTTCTGTGCCGATCCGTTTCTTGAGCGCGCAGGAACCAGCGCCGCCTGGGCATCAGTCTCGATGCCAGGGAGCGATTGTTGCTCGGCTGGAAGTTTTGATTGGGCCATTGAACTAGTTACCCTCGCCATCCTATTTCGCTGGAAATTCAATGAAGGGCACAATTGCTTCTAACAGCGAAAGCCCTCCATGGCATAAGTGTGGGAAGCCGCCCTGAACCGCCCATTTGCGTTGCCCGAGCACAGTCAAGCGATTGTGGTGTCGGCTAACAAGTGGCGGAAGATGACGACGAGGCCAGGAGGCGTCAGAACGTTCTACTGCGCAGCGCTTGGCACCAAACGCATTTCGCAGCATTTGAACGGTGTCGGAATCCTTGAGTTCGTCGGAGAAAAAGCGGCTGACCGCATACCCATGGTCGGATGTCACTACGAGCCGTCGTCCTTGCCGAATGCGATCCACGAAGCGCCAAAAGTCATCCGAGTAGATTTGTTGCTTTGTCTGTGCAGCTACAACATCTGGGCCGTCGTCCTTTGAATCATGTAAGTGAATTAGCGGCTCGTCCGGCCACTTATGCCACAGAAAGAGGCGCGGACTGGACGGCACAGATCCTACGCAGTCACCAAAAGGCGCATCGAGCACATCAGTATGAACGTCGGGACCGCTAAAGATAAATGACGCTGGCGGCTGATTGTTAAATAGTTTAGACCTGCCGGAAATACCCAGCGATTCGGCGAAGCGATCGGTCTCCGTTGGAACTTGCGCACCAAAAGCTTCAATCCGGACCGGCTTTAGCTTTCGGTCATTCGCTGCTCCAACTATCAACGGCATCTCGCGGAGAGACAAGCCATCGAGTACGAGCACGGCCGTTCCAGTCGCCGACGTCTGAATCCAGAACTTTTTTAGCTCATCAACAATGGTTGGAGCATGAACCAGAAACTCGTCCCACAGGTTCCAAGCGCTGTTTGCCAACAATCTGTCCGGCACCACGGTAGCTCGGTCTAATGCACCGCTTTTCGCGCACGATAATGCGATGTCCCGCAGGCAAATGAAGACTTGCTTCCATGTCGTTGCGGGATCATCCTCCCCGACAATTAGTTCCATCCATTCGGCAGCGGAGCGGCTCATTTTGTGGTTCCTCCTTCCGGCGGAAGGAGGAGCTGTAATTCTGCCTGAAGCCTTGGAGGGAGTTTCATACAAAGATCGCGAAGCTCTTTAACTGAAACTCCATTAAAAATCAGTGATGCTTGGGTAACCCGTTGCGTGTCAGCCAGAGCCCATTTTTCAAGCTCCCCGAGCAGATTAACACCTGATTTAGATCCCATTGAACGACGGATCACTGACTGTGCGGAAACGACATCCGGTAGGCCGGGGGTGAGCGGTTCCGGCAAACTTGGTGAAACCGGCTGATGCGCCCCATCCGATGCTGGCTGCGGCTGTACGGTCGCACCGACCGGCAACTGCGATTGATCAGTTGGGAGTACTGGCGTAACAACGACTCCGCCACCGACTTGCGAGGGCTCGCCCAATTGGACCGCGAGCATCGCTATTCCGCTGCACCATGCGCGCTGGCGCAACCGACGGACGGCATCTTCTACTGACTCGTCCGCCTCTTTGTGATACCAGCGACCGCCGACGTTAATCGCAACCTTGTCTTTGGAAACGATGCGAAGCACCTGCTCATAGGTGTTAACATCTCCCAGATAAGGAATGACAGATTGGCCGGGCAATGGTGGCTCGCGGAGCAGTGCCAGAACTTGGCGCATAGTTTCGTTACGGCTTCCCGCGTGAACGATGAATGCCTCGAAATCCTCTGGCGCGAAGTGATTCTCCATGACGTGACGTTCCACGGCAGTCGGAATGTCTGCACCAGATCCTGCGTGTGCCTCTTCGTGGAAGGAGCAATTCTCTGGGGTCTGAAAGTCCCAACTATGGAGCAGCGCATATCGATCGAAACGGGCCTTAAGTTCGTTTTTCAATGCACGTTCGTACTTAGTGTGAAGGGCGCTATACTGGGCATCTGCTCCCTTCCATTCGCTCGCCAATAAAGCGCAACGCGCAGTGATTAGGAGATTTCGATCATCATAGATACTCTGCGACTCCGCACATGGGAGTAAGAATCGGAGCATATTCCGGTTCTGAGGGACATGCTCTGCGAGCCACGGTCCCAGTCGCTCATTTAGGGATTTTGGGCATACGGGTAAAACAAGCAGAACGGGCTTACCTCTTTCCGTCCAACCCGGCGGTTGATCGATTTGGGCAACGTTTGCCCAAGGAGCCGTCTCCCAATTTGGATCGAGGACTACCGGTTGCGAAGGCTGCTCGCTAGTGCCGTCGGGAGTTTTCAAAAGGTAATTTAAAACTTGCTTGAGATACTCCTGATCTCGTCGCACCGCCAGTAATCCCGGAGCAGTCGCTGATTGCGGGTCGAAAGCACGGTCATTTCTGGCCCAAACCTTCAACTTCGATTCTGGGTTCTCGGGAAGCCTGAAGCAAAACCGTTTTTCCTGCGTGCCGATCTCATGGATATTAAAGCTATTCTCGACAATATTGGCCAATTCGGCGGTAAACGCGTTGTCGTCAATTGGCTTGCAACGCGTGATGTCGAGCTGAACTTCATTCCGCGTAGCACCTGCGTCTTGAGTGACGGACAGCGAGCGGACCCAAATGCTGGAGATCACTTCTCTCGCGTTAGGCGCTTCAACCGTAGCCTTTCGAATATCTTGGAGGTTGCGAATTGCCTTTTCGCGAAGACGTTCTTGGTCGGCGCTAGTGGCAAATGAGTCAATCAAGGTCGTCACGCCACAATCATCATCATCTACGCAAAAATCTGCGGGCGTGATAACCGGAACAAGTTGCCCGCGCACGCGAAAGACCTCCGCGAGCATCCGAATAAAATCGCGACTATCCTGCGCGGCAGCAGCCATCAATATGTGATCTTCGAGTAGCTCAAGAAGTTCGGGAGAGAAAGGCCAACACTGAACTACTTCTTTTCGGAGTAGTTCCTGGTCCGCTTCCGTTTTGTCTTGATGAAGCAAGCGAATTCGTTCTGTTGCGTATGCACCGACCTCCATTTCAACCTCGGCAGCGGCGACATTCTCGCGATTCTGAAAGAGCCGATGTAGAACCAGCCGTTTGCGATCCTCTCGGGCAGTTTCTCCTTTGAAGTCGATCACGACGGGGCCTTTTCGATGAATCTGCTGAAAGGCGTTTGTCGTGTTGTCGCGCACGGAAACAACGAGACAAAACAAGTCCGGCCGGTCTTCGGCTAACTCAGAAAGCGTCTGAATAAAGTTGAATGCCCATTGAAGTCGCTTCTTGCCCTCTGAACCTGGTTCATCATGCAGGCCGTCGTACCACGTCTGCAATTCGTCGAGAATCAGCGCCGTCCTTTGCTCCGTGAACATGTCTTGAAGTAGCGACTTGGCTGGAACGGACGTTCCAGAATTCGCGAATTTGCCACGGTAGTATTCGCCTTTAGGGTGTCGGCTGAAAATGACATCCCAAAGAGTTGGGAACTCCTGATTCGACAGGGTCTCTGAAAGCGGCATGAATCCGCGTTGTAGTTTGAGATTGGTGAGTTTGTCGGATGAGAGCTTTTGACCCCACGAGTGAGCCCATCCCTGCACCGCATCCGGAGATCCGAACGCGTGATGCACAAGTGCCATAATGTGTGATTTACCGCTGCCACGTTGGCCCAAGACAACTACGGGTTTACCTGCCGCGCTCGCCGACACGGCATCAAGAGCCCGTCGAACGTCGCCCGTTGGGTAGGTTATATCGAGAAGCTCAGTTGCATCTTTCTTTTGGGTCCAACCGGTGTTCTGGCGATTCGACAACTCGATGGCGGTCGCCCGGAGATGTCGACTCTGAAATTCCTGCCTAAGTTGCAGCATCTGCATGGCCAGTCTCACGTTATTTCGATTTTTCCGCAGCTCGTCTGGATCGTTCGGTCCGCGCGAGCAACGCCTGCAAGTCAGACTTTTTGTAAAGCCGGTAGTTGTTTAGGGGGTGCCGATACTCGGAAATCTTCGATTCTCGGCCCCAATTCCTCAGCGTGTTCGCAGTCACGCCCAGGAATTCGGCTGCTTCCGTCACCGTCAAGTACTGCTGGAGATTCTGCATACGCCGTCCTTGCCACAACGCGGGTTACAAAACCTTACCAAACTTCGGCCGTGGGAGAAAGCGTCCACGGCTAATTGAGATTCGCTCGATGCCAAGACTTTCAGCCAGGTTAAGTGACCGCCGTTTCATGCGCCGCTAAGCCGAGAAGATCAACAATTCGACTGGAAGGGTTTGTGCGGAGTTTCGCAACGGGCAATCGGCCTAGACGCTTCACACTGACTCACTGAGGCAATTTCAAAGGGCTTCACAATCTTCCGTTGGTATCGCAGCACGTCCGAAGGTACTCTGGCCAAGTTTGCGGCGTGGCGTACCTTGTTGATGAGCCGGAGCAGATTCAGCAATTGTTGCCGAACCGGAGCGTACGGCTCATAGGGCAAGCAGTAGAGTTCTCGGGCGAGTGTTTCAAGCGACCGCTTACAGGCAATCTCCTGAAAGTACGCCTTCAATTCCGCATACTTCTCATGTTCAATCTGCACTCGCGCGTGCCAGCCCGTGTCAGGCTTAGTAGGTTCCCCTTCAACCTTCCTCAGAAAGCCACCTTGCTTATAGCTGACTGAATGTCCGGCAAACTTTATCGGAACTTTTCGGACATCCCGAATGGTTGCTGCCTCCTCCGCAAAGAAAGGGTGCTTTCCGTGAGTCGCGAGCAGCAGAAAGAACCTGTCCTGCCGGAGATACTGAAGGTTCGCGAACCCTGCGGCCTTTCGTCGCGCACGGCTCTGCCGCGACATCGAGATTCCGTACTTTGAAAGAAGCTTTGCGTCCAAGGCCTCTGCATCCTTCCCCTCAGGCAACCATCCCGACACGTAGAACCAATAGCCGTGCGGCAGGTAGTTGCTTGCCAACTGCTGAATGAATCCCTCAACTGAAGTTGCTGCGTACCGGTACTGCATGCGACTCTCCCTTCTCCTGCGAATTAAAATGAGGGCTAGTTTACGGCCAGCCCTCAATGCCAAACTCCTCTTCTGAAACAGATGCCAAGGAGACTCCGACAAGTTTCCTTTCGGCGGCTGGAATTATCCTGCCAATTGCATCTGTCGCGTAACGCCAGCAAAAGCCCGCAGATTGAGTTCTCTGCGAGAACCTCCTTTCTCGTCACGCCCATCCGGGGCGGCCGAACTGTATTCCAAGTTCGACCGCCCCAATTTATGGGCGTACCGTCTGAAGAAACCTGTGGTGGCAGTCGTCGTGCTGAAAGCACACCTCGACTGTCCACCGCCAATTGCTGCCACAGGACGCTTCTTCTCCCGAAGAAGCCTCGTGAGGCCGCTATACCTCCGACCACGGAAAACAGCAGCCGCAGGCTGTCCGCATTGGACCCCTGAAGCTGCTCGATCTTTTGTCTGGCACAATGCCAGTCAGCCCTTTCGTCGTCGCTTGTGTGCCCGGCACCACCCGTATGCACGCGAGCGGGCTTCGACTGCCTTGCCGAAGACACCGTCCGAAGTAACCGAGGCTCCCGCCTCGACTACGTTCGGCTTTCTACTCAGGCCCCACTCCCTCACTACGGCGTTTCAATCACCTGGCTGATCATGGCCAGGCACCGGGAACCACCCCGGCAGCCGCAGCGATTCCTGCGTTAGTCATAGCCTTCGATTCTCAAGTCACGTGGCTATCGGGTGTTATCCCGAAGGCTTTTAGCTCTATGGCCGGGCTTCCGCCACGGCATAGTTTCCGCAGTCAGGCGACTGCGATTTCAGGGGGTAGAACACAGAAGCTCCTCCCTTACCCATGAGCTAAGGCTCTTCGCCGTCGGTCGTTCCCTATCGGGAACCGGCCGACTTATTCGGCTACGTCTCTTGAGATTCTGACCGGTAAGCCCTCGCGGGCCTTTCATGGTTGAGCTATTCACCGTGGGCTTTTTCGACCCATCGCCGGACGTGATCAAACGTCCGATCTTGCCTGTCACCAGGCAAAAGCTCCCCACACCGGCGCACGTTGAACGAACCTTTTTAAGGTCACGAACCCCGTGGGCGGATTTGCGGTTTCAGAAAACCGCTCACCAGCTTTGAAACATGACGGCTCCAACGAGAACACCCATTGGAGTATTTCCGCATCGCCCTCATTCCGAGAACAATGTCATTGGATAGAACGCTCGGATTACTCTCACTGCGATACAAAGGCAGTAAGGATTACTCGAACGAGCCTCCATCGAGCACGGACAAGCGACTCTCATCGCATCCGGCTCTACCGGCGAAACGTATGACAGGCGGTTAACCCTGTCCCCTTAGCGAGCTGGTAGGCTCGTTTACCGGGTACGTTTCCCAAACAGAAGATCCCAAGTCAAAGCGTTTGCATCGTTGACGATCGCGCAGGACCTATCCACCGTCCCGCACGGGGCGAATCTATCGCAGTTCGCGAGACTAAAAAATGTTCGCCGGAAAACAGAAGGTGTTTTTAGCGACTGAGGTTTACGATGCCTGCTTCAGGACTGGATCTGACGCAAGAATCCGATCCAGTTCTCGTTCGATAATCGTGTCTCGATAACCCGAGGTCAGAATGTCCGAGCCAGATTCGAGCGCCCGCTCCCAGCCGGCTCGGACGAATGGTTCCGCATTCTCAAAGGCGTTCTTCTCAATCGCAACCTTCTCGGCGTCGGACACGTTCTCCCAGTAAGCGCGTCGCGCTTCTTGAATCTTGTCCACCACTGGCGGTACGGTCTCACGAGACTTCGAAGTCTCAATCGCCTTGGGTTTCAGGTTTGGAACGGCGACCGAATAACCAGTCCGAATTGCATTTACGAGATACCCGCCAGGATTTTTGATTGCGGACCGTTTCTCTTTCACCGAATGGTCAAAAGCCAGGATCTGCTTCTCGATTTCATTCGATGAGAATTGGGAGGTAATCTCCTGAGCGACAGAACGCGTCACACCGCGCTCGACAAGCTTTGCCGCCAAAGTGCTTAATTCCTTCTCGACACTCACTCCGATCTGCTTTTCCACCTTCTCAGCGATCACGTTCCAGGCTCCCGGTCCCCGCTTGACGAACCGCTCGTCCCGAGACATGGGCTTAATGAAATTGATTCGTTCCAGCTCCCGAAAGGCTGGCTCGAGTTTTCGCTTGAGCTGCCCGGTATCGTAGCTTCGGCTCAGCCCCAAGTGCTCGCAGGCAAATATGCGCAGGTCGAACTCAAGGCGTCGTTTGTAATAGAACCGCTTGTCCAAGAATCTATAGGCTTGTCGCGCCGCAGCTCCGTCTAGCTGAAAGTAGACTTCGAGATTCAGCTTCTTAATGTAGTTCGCCGCAAAGCTCGCAAAGATTGTTCCGTTCCATGTGAAGGAGGAAGTAGGCGGCTCCCCAGCTCCAACAGATTCCCGCCCACGCAAATCCACCGACTCCAAAATATGGAACGTGCGATTGCGCCAACTCTTCCCCTTCAGGTCCCACCAAGCGCGATTGTAAAAAAGAGTCACGCTGGCAAGCACGTTTAGCGAATGTTCGAGCCGTCGATACGACTTGCCGCCATCGTCCCAGTTCAAAAACTTCACCAGCTCGTAGCGGGTGAAGTAAACTGTGGGCTCGCGAAAAGCGGTCCGGCACTTGGTCAAGTGGATGAGAGCAAGCAGCACATCGTTATCTCGGGCCGTCGGCACACCGAACTGATCAGAGCCAGAGATCGTGAGTTTCCGACTGACTTTCTGTTTTGCCCCTTCGTCCCAAATCTGGTCTTCAAACGAAAGGGTCTTCTGTCCCTGCGGTACTCGATTCGCGATCGCTGCCAGTGGAAACTCCGCCAGGTTTAGCTCGTCCCGACCATCGGTCAAATCAAAGTTCCACAGCGGCTTCCACGTCTCTTCCCTTACCTGCTCTTCCATCCCCTTTCCCGCTTCATAAAGAAAACACCACCAGCCTGGTCCGTGTTGTTGATCTTTTCTTGAAGTTAATAACAAGAGTTACCTCCTGCTAACCTCTCGATCCAGCTCGCGAATTGTCGCGATTTCCTGCCTCAGTTCCCGGTACTTTGCAGCATTTCCTGCCTCAAGTCCCGGTAAACTCCTGCCTCATCTCCCGGTACTTAGCTGCTTCAAAGCCCGGTAGATGTGCCTCAAATCCCGGTACCTCGCGACAAGCGAAAGTGAACTCACGAACCTGATTGGAAAATCTGCCTCAGTTCCCGGTAGCGCTATCGCTCCGAGAAATGAGGCCGCTGAACGCTGGATACAAAAAGTCTGTTGACAGGAACAAAGAGGCGGGAATAGAGTCCGAGTGTCACCCAGGAAACATTTCCTGCCCGCTCCTACCAGGCGTGCAGCTCGCAAAGAAGCCGACTTACCAGGTCGGTTTTTTTGCGTCTTCAATCAAGTCTTCACCGGATCCAACGTTGCCAGAAGGCGAACGGAAGCCCCGGAATTTTAACCGTCTTGAAGTTACCTCTCCCGATCGCGATCTGACAAGGAACTTTTTGCGACCGCTCGCAGCTTGCCGGAACAACGGCCCCGCCATTTTTGCCCTGTTGCTTGTAAACATGTTTGCATGTCAGCAACCTGTAGGGCTGGCCAGATGGCACACCTGCAAACCTACATGCGGACCTGCAAGTAAGACCGTCTGTCCGATAGTCTGTATGCACGCCAGCCAGCGAGCATGCACGCATGCCCGTTTGCATAAATACTATCTTGTCAGAAAGTCTGCCTGCGGGCTAACGTCTGACGCATGATGATTGTATTTGCGAACACGAAGGGCGGAGTGGGGAAATCGACGCTCGCCGTTCACCTTGCCGTCTGGCTTTTTGACCGGGGGGCGAAAGTCGCTCTTCTGGACGTTGACCGGCAGCTCTCGGCAAGTCAGTGGGTCGCCGAAGTTGAGCCCCAAATTACGGCTCGCACCGCAGCCACTCCGGAAGACGTGCTCTCAGAAGCTCAAAATCTCGCTCAGTCGCACGATTTTGTGATTGCCGATGGTCCGGGCGGTCTGAACGATTCGAGTCGCACACTTCTGATTCTCGCCGATTTGGCGATCTTTCCAATCTCTCCCTCGATTCTCGATTTGCGGTCGGTCGCCGAAGCAACGCAAGCTCTGAAATATGCCCAGTCGATCAACGGCGGGAAAGTCGAGGGACGACTCGTCTTAAACCGAATGCGGACCCGCGACAAAATCTCTCGCGAGATGGCCGAAGCGGCTCCGAGTCTCGGACTCCACGTCACAAAATCACACATTCGAGACCTGCAACCGTACCGCGACGCAGCCCAACAGGGCACTGTCGTGACACGGATGGGCTACAAGGCAAAGGAAGCCGCAGCCGAACTGACGCAGCTTTTCGTGGAACTGATGACAGACAAACTGGCTTTCCTCGACCAAGAGGACGGCCACAAAACGGAAAAGGTAGCAGCTAATGAGTGAGCGAAGGTCGATGGGAAGCGCACTTAAGATGACGCCAGAAGTCAGCACACTTGGACCAGAAGCCCTGGCCTTCATTAAGAGTGGCGTTCCCGCGAAAGATGCGAAGCCGGTCGTCAATGCCGTAAAAGAGCTGGCACGGGCAAAAGAAGTATCCGCACCAACTGAAACGCCTCCGCCAGAGCAGCCTGTCGAAGCGAGAGAGGTAAAGCCCAAGCGAGCAGTCAAGCCGCAGGCCGCCCCTCAATATCTGAACCACCGAATTACCATCTCGGTTACGACGCGACTTGAGCAACGGACCGCCGACGCACTACGCCGTGCCCACCTGGAACAAAAACTAAGGAATGTTCGCCCGGCAACGCAGCAGGAAATAATCGAACTGGCTGTGCAGGCGTGGTTGAAGGAAAACGGCTTTCTCGAATAGCCCTCCGCATATCTCTTTACTTCGCAGTCAGCGAGACATCATTCGCGTCGCAAGGCTTTGATGCGCCTCGATCACTGACACATTCTTCCTCTTCGTTTGTAATCCAGCCAACTCAGCCTGGAGTTTAGCCGCATTCTGCGCCGATTGTCGCGCACCACACGTACGACAAAGATTGTTGTACGCATCTCGATCTTTTTTTTGAGTAGCACATTCGACGCTGGCATCATGAACGCACCTTTTGTTGTTGAGGAGGTCCTCGCCATGAGCGAATTGAAGCAAGATCTGAAACCTGAATCCAAGAAGAAAATGGCGGCAGCCGAACCTGAGACTGCCGAACCCGTGCACACTGTGCGAGAGGGCGCCGTGGCGGCCTCGATCTGGCAGCGTCAATCGCTGTCCGGCTACGCTTATTATGATTTTTCGCTTTCGCGCTCGTGGAAAAGCATGAGCAGCAGCAAGACGGGCTATTCGCGGAACTTCTTTTCGAGGAATCGCGAAGACGTGCTTCGGGTTGTCGCGAAAGCTTGCGACTGGATCGAGAAGCATGAACGCCAGGCCGAGGGACTGGAAGGTGGCATCGCAGGCGAGGGGAGCAATGGCACTCACGCCTGAACGCCCAGCGTCAGCCGATGTTCCGCCGTTAGCCGACGAGACGCTTCCCAAAGTACCGCAAGTGCCCGTTGAAATGACGGAGGAACAGCAGCGGCTTTGGGAAGCTTACCGTGAGCAGCAACGCAAGCGCTCGTGCCCAGGTTGTGGCGACGACGGCAGCTTGTTCTAAGAATTTCGTTCTTTGCAATGTCCTAGTGGGTAGAAGCCGATCCGCCGAGATCTCGTGCGAGCAGACGCAGAAGCGTCTCTTGCCTGAGAGACCGGTGGTGCAACAAAGGTTTCTTTTTGTTTTATCTGGAATAGCACGCTGCTATTCCGCTTCAACTGTAAACCCACAGCTGCAAGGACTTTTCAAAATGGAAAAGCAAAACCTGACTCGTGCTTCGCACGAACTATTTCGCCGTAGTCCAGATGAGTCGTTTGAATCGCTGTCCGCCTTGTCCGACTATTGCCGCACGAAACGTGAGCAATCGGTCGACGTTTGGCATGCACCGACCCAGGTGGTGCCGGAAATTCTTGATGGCACTCTTGGGCTTCGGCTCGGCTCCGATGGAGCCTTTCTGATGAATGACTGGAGCTTCTCACAGCTCTGTAAGTGCGCCGGAGTGGGCAAGGAGACGATCAACCGTCTTTCACCACAAACCGCGACTCGCGCGTTTTCGGAAACGTTGCCTGGCGGTAACAAGCCGCTCCAATTCTACCGACGCGACAAAGTCATTCGCTCCATTCATGGCACGGGGTACACACGGCTCCACGACGCCGACCTCGTTTCGATGCTGCAAGAATTCGCAGTCGACTTTCAGCCGCCGCAAAAGGGCATGAACGGTGCGACTGGGCTTTATGCGGGAGAGCAGGACCTTTTCTGCTTTCTGATTGATCCCAACGGTTGGGCTGAGATCGAAGGCGAGGCATTTGCTCCGGGGTTCTTTATCTGGAATTCGGAAGTGGGCAAGCGTTCGATCGGTATCGAGACGTTTTGGTTTCAGGCAGTCTGCCAGAACCACATCGTTTGGGATGCCACGGAAGTCGTCGAGTTCACTCGCAAGCATACCTCTAGCGTTCATTCGGCGTTGTCTGAAATGCGACGCATCATCGAAGGGCTAGTCGCCAAGCGTGATGAGCGCCGCGCTGGCTTCACTGATGTCATTGCGAAAGCAATGCGAACGAAGCTGGGTGACGACGCGGAAGTGGTCTTAAAGACGCTTACCAAGAACGGCATTGGCCGGGGAGTCGCAAAACAGGCAATGGAGATCGCCCAGCAAGAGGGGCGCTTCACCATCTTTGCGTTAGTCGATGCACTGACGCGGCTGTCAGGCAATATGGTCAATGCCGGTGAACGCACCGACGCTGACGAAAAAGCCGGAGCATTGCTGGCCCTGGCCACGTAGTGTCCGGACCAAGGATCAGGTGTTGATGTTTCTTTCAATTCGTTTCTTTACTTGAAGGGAGCCATCTAATGGCTAAGTCCTCAACCGAGCATGCGCGTCCTGTTCACGAAATTCGCTTGGGCCGCATCAAAGCAGCCATCTGGGAGAACGAAGTTCAGAACGGCGTCCGACACAATGTGACGTTCCAGCGCATCTACAAAGAAGGCGATCAGTGGCGACAGAGCGAGAGCTTTGGACGCGACGATCTACCCCTCTTAATGAAGGTAGCTGATCGAGCCCACACCTGGATCTATGAGCAAGCTCAGGATTCACGTGAGCGCGCTGCTTAAGTGTTACTGTCAGAAGAGAGAGAGGTTTAACCGAGTTTGCACCACCGGGCCTCTCTTTCTTTTCTAGCCAACGAAGAGCATGACCCAATATTCACCTACAGCAAAGGGCCGCACACGTCCTCTTGCAAAGCGTGCGATCAAGTCTAAGAGCGAAGTCGCACTTCCCTATCGATCCCGTGGACGGCTGCTTAGCAGGGGCGAGACTGCTTTTTACAATGCTCTAAAGCGAGCTATTGCCGGAGAGGCCCTGCTTGCCATCAAAGTTCGTGCAGCAGATCTTCTTACTTGCGGCCCCAAAGCTTGGGAGGGCGGATACGGTTTCATGATCGCGCGGCACCACCTCGACTTCGTCTTGTGTGACCGCGAAAGCACGGCGATTATCGCAGCCATTGAGCTCGATGACCGTTCTCACGACCGCAGCGATCGGAAACGGCGAGACAAATTTCTCGATCGAGCATTTGCTTCCGCAGGACTTCAACTCATCCGCTTTGTGGCAGCGAGTCACTACGACCACAATGCAATAAGATCGAAGCTACGAACCTTATTTGGAAGTGACATCGACTAGCTCAGATATGCAATGTGGTCGCCCACGCCAAATGCCTCGGACTCTGTGCCATAGGGCTGCCGATTGATTAGCTAGATGCGAAGATGCGGAATGTCCAACTTTTCGGCGAACGATTCGCACGCGTTATGCGACGCTTCCTGCAACCCATCGTGATTACGCAGACGAAGCCCGTGCCAGCCAGAATGATGCTGGACGGCTCAGGAACACTTAGCATCGTCTGTTCAATCCATGGTATGTATGGACGAATATCTAAGGAATAGGTGCCCGACTCATAACCGTGCCCATTAGTACTTGATGAGAGTACGCCAACCAAGTTCATGACACCATTCACATCAACGTAGTTCGACGAACCACTGTCACCATCTTCTCCTTTTGCGTCATAGTAGTCATACGTGGCCGTTCCTGGTGAGGAAAACAGGGTTGAGAAGTTAGAACCCTGCAACAACTCCGCCGATTCATACAGTCGGCTTACCGAACCTCTTCTCAGCGTGTCATTTACCAATGGCGAGCCGACCGCGCTGGAAACCCCATATCCAACATGATAGAGCTTAGTCGTCGCCGCGATGTTAAAGGTCTCCGCCCAAGAAGTCATAGAACCCTGGTAAAGGGGCGCGGGCTGTATGCCGACTACGGCATTCGGAATGTATACGAGAGCTAAATCGACGTTGGAATCGCCGGCGTAATAATAAGGACTACTCTCATCTCGCCATCCAGGATGAATGAACACTTGCCCCGGCTGAACCGTGATTCCCCATTGGTCCATGAATGAACGGCCTCCTGCTGTCCCAAATCCAAGTAAAGTCGGCGTCCAGGTCTCTCCATCCAGGAAAAACAGGTGTGCGCTCGTGATCGCCCAGTGCGGATCTATCAGTGTCATTGACCCGCGAAATCTGTCTTGTGTATCAGCGGCTCGCGTCGCACGGACAAATCCGGATGCCTGAAATCGGGCTTGATTTCCTAGGGCAATGTATTCAGCATTCGTGGCTCCGTTACCCGGCGCGTGCATTAACTCGCCGAAACAAGAGGCAGCGAACGGATGGAACAACAAAGTCACTACGCAAGCTGAGAGTTTTCCAATTCTAAAAACAACACAAAGCGAGGTGTTCTCGCCGAAGTTGCTGAACGAGCACATTAAGACGTAACTCCAGCTGCTAGTACCAGTGAGATTGGCGTCGCTACCGGCCGGACTCATTTATGGCCTCCCCATCTATTCACAGTCACGGAGATTCTTCGACGAGCAGCTTATTCTTGCTGAACTGAACCTACCCACGTTTTGTGGGCGCGCTGTGGAATTAAATGAGGGACATTGGTGTTAGGTTTGGGTTACTAGGTTGGTGACCCGCGAGACCCTTCCCAGGTCTCGCGCGGTCACAAT
>JALHMI010000010.1 GCA_022844125.1 Pirellulales bacterium
AACGCTTGGCGCCGCACAGGTCGTCGGCTTCGGCCTGCAGCAAACTGTTGAGCGTCTCTTCGACGGTCTGCCGCACCACCTCGCCCACGTGCGAGCGAATCTTCTCCTCCTCGATCCGAATCACGCCCTCAAAGTTCCCGCCATTTGCCGATCCTGCTACACTGTCCATCGGGCAGTCCTTTCGTGCTGATAGAGTTCGTTGTGACTAACAAACTTCTACCAGCCCCAGGACTGCCCCTTCAATTTGTGCGCAACATTCAGGACGTTATCTTTCGTCTTTGCCTGCGCGCTAAGTTCGCCGCATAGCTATCGAGCAGCGCAGTCCAGTCGGCCATCGCTTGGGAAAAATCGGGCTGCTCGGCCGCCGGCTCGGGGCGGCGGTTGAACTCCGCCACGTAGGCGGCTTTAAGTTGGGGATCCTCGGCCGCGACTTTTGCGACGGCCTTTGCTCGCGACATGCCGCGGGCCAAGTGCCTGACGATAGCCGCGTTCCAGCGGTCCGCCACCTCCGTTGTTTGATCGATCGACATAAGGGATCCTTCCGTCCGTGCGTGAATCGCTGGGTATCGTGCCCACTCTTACCGTTTGTCAGCCTCATGCAGCCGGCCCGTGAAGACTAAGGCGGTGAATGTGGCGGCCGCTCAGAATCCGGAGCTGCACGCGGCCTATCTCCGGGCCTACAACGCGCAGGCGCAAGAGCGGCGGCGCTAGCGCTGCAAGCGTGCTCGTTGCGGGCGGCGTCCCGGCGGCTGGCGGTCGCGGATGGCTCCGGCGGACCGCTGGCCGGCCGCCGCGGCGGTGAGCTGTTAGTGCACAGCGTCGCGAGGTGAGTCATAGCATGGTCACCACGGCCAGCGGCAAATTAGCAGCCAAATGGCAGTTTTCCAAGTGAATGAAATTGGCAAGTTTTTCGAAAGGCCGCACTCGAGATTCTCGTCATTTTCGATTGTCGATGAACTGACGATCCTCGTCGCAGAGTCGATCTAGTGGTACGTCGAAAGCCTTACCGTCTTCCTTCTCGAGCTTCGCAATACCTCCCGTCGCACTGAGGAACTTAGCCCGGACGGAGTACTTTCCGTTAGCGGCCGTCCAGAGTCGCCATTTGTCGTTGTCCGCTGGCGTTGACGAATCCTTCTCCAATCGTTCCTTCAGAGCATCCAGGCTATCCTTCGCGCTGTTGATGTCTTCGTTGAACATCTTCAAAATGTCGCTCTCAGGCCGATCACCAACCCTCTCGCCTCCTTTTGCCCTTGCTACCCATAGAAGGTCTGTCGCAGCAAGGCCAAGAAAAGCCTGAGGGCGGTTCGGTCCTTCAAGCTCCCTGATCTGAGCTTGTAAGCCATAAATCCGCTGGTTGAAGCTGCGGACGAACCGCAGCCAATTCCTGTCATTGGGCGAGTTGGGAGAGTTCGCTTCCAGCTCAGTCCGCAGTTCGCCCAGTTGTTCATATAGAGCTTGGGCCTTAGCAAATCGTGCGGAATGTGTCCTCTGCTGTTCTGCGATGTCGGCGGCACTGCCAATTGTGAATAACGCATCGGCGGAAACGACTGGCTGGTCATTGCCAACTCTAGCCGGCGTGACCAACGGACCGTGCAGATATTGCCCATCTTCGCCAATAATGGCGCGAATCTCAGGCGGTTGGACCAGTGGGACAGGCATCAGGACTTCAGCAACATACTCACCCCTCATCGAGGAACCGCTCGAACTGAAGGGCCCTGCTTCGAACTTGCCGCCTTCAGCTACGGTGCATTGAGCTTGCGCTGTGTAAAACTCTCCCGCACCAGCCACGTCCTTTACGGAAACCATGAGGTTCGTGCCCACAGGCAGATTGGTGGTGCCGCGAACAATTGGCTGCCCTTGGTTTGGGTCGACGATCACCTCGAGTGTCACATCGAACGCCTTCGGCGGCTGGGGATTGATCGGTTGCGACGGAGTAGACTTGCCCGCCGTAACAACATCTACAGTCTTCGGCTCTACCTCAGCGGTGCAGCCGGCAAGCAAAACTGCGAGTGAGAGCCATCGCTTCATTGATGATGCTCCTACCACCTTGCTCTACTGCTTCAAATTCGCTGCGATCGCGGTGAACTGATCTAGCGCGGTTTGCAGGTCGTCGGCGATCTCTTGGGCCAGGATGTCCGGGGCGGGCAGGGCAGCACTGTCCTCGAGACTGGTGTCCTTGAGCCAGAAGATGTCGAGGTTTACCTTGTCGCGCTTGATCAACTCGTCGTACTCGAAGACCCGCCAGCGTCCGTCCGGCTGCTTCTCGGAGTCCCAGGTAGCCTTGCGCAGGTGCCGCTTGCCCGGCCGGTAGCAGGCGACGAACTCGTCGAGGTCGGCTCGCTTCAGCGGGTTCGTCTTTTGCGTAAAGTGCATGTTGGTCCGCAGATCGTAAACCCAAAGCTTGCTCGTCCAGGGCTTCTCTTGGGCCGGCTTAGCGTCGAAGAACAGCACGTTGGCCTTCACCCCCTGGGCATAGAAGATGCCCGTCGGCAGCCGCAGCAGCGTGTGCACGTCGCATTGCTTGAGCAAGTTGCGGCGGACCGTCTCGCCGGCCCCGCCCTCGAAGAGCACGTTGTCCGGCACCACGATCGCACAGCGGCCGTGGATCTTGAGCAGCGTCTTCACATGCTGCACGAAGTTGAGCTGTTTATTCTTCGTGGCGGTCCAAAAGTCCTGCCGCTCGTAAACATTGTCTTCTTTCTCGAGGTCGCCGGCCTCGTTGACGACGGCAATGCTGCTTTTCTTGCCGAATGGCGGGTTGGTGATCACGACGCTGAACCGCTCGCCCGGGTCGCCGGCCAGGCTGTCGATTCCCGACTTGATCGGGCAGGGGTCGGCGTCGATGCCGCGCAGGTAAAGGTTCATGATGCACAGGCGGGCCGTGTTGGGTACGAGTTCCCAACCTTTGACGAAACCCTGGCGGAGATGCTTCTTCTGGTCTTTGTCGAGTTCCTTGCCGTGATGCCGCACGACGTAGTCATAGGCCGCCAGCAGGAACCCGCCCGTGCCGGCGGCGGGATCGCAGACGGTGTCGCCCGGACCAGGCTCGACACAATCGACGATCGCCTTGATCAGTTCGCGCGGCGTGAAGTATTGGCCGGCTCCCTTGGGCGACTCCTCGGCACTCTTGGCGAGCAGTCCTTCATAGATGTCCCCCTTCACGTCGGCGTCCATCGAGGACCATTTGACCGGCTCGATCAGGTCGACGATTAGTCGCCGCAGGGTCGAGGGGTTCTGGATGTCGGGGCGGGCCTTCTTGAAGATCTCGCCGAGCATGCCCGGCTGTTTGGCCAGTTCCTCGAGACAGTGGCGGTACTGCGTCTCGAGTTCGTCGCCGTCGAGTTTGAGCAGGGCGTCCCAACTGTACTTCTTGGGCACGATCGCCAGCCGATTGTACGGCGGCTTGGTGAGCTCGTCGGCCATTTTCAAGAAGAGCAGAAACGTGATCTGCTCGGTGTAGGCCATGTACGAAAGGCCGTCGTCGCGCAGGACGTGCGCAAAGTTCCAGGCTTTCGAGACGATCTGCTGGCTGTCGGTGCTCATGGCTGCTGGAATTTCAAGGGTGTCACTCCGCTAATCGCAGGCAACGCTGCCTGAGCCAATAGGACGTTCATCGCATCGACAACATCTTGCTTGAAAGCATCGAACACGGAGTCCATGCCGGGAGTGTGAAAAGTGCAACGATTTGTGGTCGGATCGATCTCCCCACTGCGTACGTAGGTGGTATATAGCCTAGCAAGCGCCAAAACTTTCGAATGCACGATGCTCGTAGCGTCCTTCCATTGTTGATTTGCTATCTGCGAGCGTCGCTTCGTAACCGGCACACCATCGACCATTCCAGTATTCAGTAGGCTGATCAGATCCCCCAAGGCTTTTTCAAATCCAAAGTAATTTCCTTCAGCGGTCCAAGGATCCTGGAATGCCCTTCTTTCAAAATAGGCCCTGTATTCTGCTATCGCTTGCTTATCTGACTGCGACCGATTCTTGTACAGATGAGCGAACGCTGGCATCTCTTCGTCAATTACCTTCTCTAGCTCGAGCAGTTTGGGCAGATCAGTTGTGCGCCTGATTGCAAGCTGCAGATCCCGGAGAGCAACGAGACTGGTTTTTGGATCGAAGCCTACTGCTGCAGCGTTTGGAATGCCTTCGTATTTGCCCCGTCGCTCTCCAATCAACAGAATCCTCAGCGTTGGGAATGTGTTCTTGTGGTTATGGGCAATGTAGGTGGCTATTGTCTTCTCTACCTTGGATCTGTCTCTCTCAGCAGTGACTTGGTAGCAGATGCCGGACACCTTGTCACCCAGATCGATGCCTGGAAAGTTGACTTTCTTTTTGTTGTTGAGGTTTTCCAATTTCAGATCGTATACGACATTCAGTAGCCGCGCAAAAAAATCTTCTAGAACAACGTTGTAGTCGTACAAGCCCACGATGTTCGATCCACGGACCTGGTAGCCCAGATACGACGTTGCTTCAATCGCTTTCTGAATCAAGGGAAGGCGCGAGAGGACAGGCGTCTTATTCACTTCGAGAGTTCTCCTTTAGCGTGCAATGAGCTGAAGTTAGGCTATGCACGTGCCAAGTACTGCTCCCACCGAATCTGCAACGCGTCCCGACTCGGCCGCGTAGCGTCGCAGCGAAGGGTCTGGCCGTCGAGTTCGCGATACAACGGATCGGCGATCGACGGATGGACGCTAACTTCAAGTCTCTCCGGCTCGATCCCGATTTTGTCGAGGTCGAAGAGCGTGTGCAAATCTGCCCGCAAGAGGAGCCCATTCTCGACATGGTTGTCGGGCTGACCGCGGTATGGTTTGATGTGTGCCGCCTCGAGGACATCGAGCTCGCCGCAGCCCGATATCAGGCAGACGTCACCATATCGCCGCCGAAGTGCGTCTCGGAAGTCCCGCTGGCCACGGCGAACCTTGATTTCACGGTAGGCGGATTCGCGAGAGTCGCCATCAGTGGGAATGTACGAATCTTCTTGCCCACCGTCCGCGGCGGCCGCTTCCGCAGGTAATCGACTTGGCTTTACGGGCAGCCCCAGGGCCTCACGCCCCTTATCGGTGATGGTAACGACGATCGCAGGTGACGTACTCACCGCGGCAACTAGGCCAAGTTTGCCCAGGCTGTCATCGTTTTGAACTCCCAACCCGCCTTTGGTAAACGCGCCAACCAGTTTCGCGAAGTCGCGTTCCATACCGAGTCGATCCATGATCTCGGTACGACTCATCGGCCGGTTCGCATCGGCGAGTAGTGTCAGTATCGCTCGTTGTTTAGGGTTTAGATCTGCAGCCATCGGGTCGGTCGCTTGCGTTACTGATTGCGGTGTGCTTGCTTGATTGGTGAGTTCAGTCCGTTTGCTGTGCTTTTCGACGGCGGGGATCTTTTGTGATACCTGAGGTGCCGTTCGAAAGTTTCGCTAATGCGACTCTCGCCAGATTCAACACGCTTGCCGTCTCGTCATCTGAAACTTGGGGCACTAGCTTGCCCTCGAAGGCCTGTTTAAAAATGCTTTGGCGGAGTCGTGCGGCACGTTTTATGTCCCGTGAGATTGCACTTTCCGCAGCATCGATTAGCGACACCTTCTCAGCTACTTGCTGGACGATTTCCCATTGTTCATTCACGGGTGGCAGCAGCACTGGAATTTGTCGGATGGTCCCCATGGATAGTGACGGCTGGGCGACAGCTTTTACAAATGACATTGAAAGAGAACGCCCTACGGCGGATTGAAAGAAAAGCTCACAGTACTCAGGAATCGCGACTCCGTGTTGGAGTCGTAACATTGCGATATTTGGACCAAGAAAATACGGTTCGTCGTCAGGAACGATGGCGACCTGTCCTACACCGGCCCCGACGAATACCATCAATAGTTCACCTCCATTTAATCGAGATCGCTCGAGGCTCTTAACCGTCTCAGAACGTACACGGGAAAATGCGGTACGACGAAAACCATTCTTACCCGCATTCTCAGCTTTGATGACCTTTAGATCACCTAGCGGATCGTACTTGACGAACTTCGAATACTCAAATCCCGCAAGCTTGGTGACAAATGCGATCGCATCGACGGTCGACCAGGTCCATCCGGGTGGGATTGAGTTGCTTGGAATGCGATTTTGGTCAGGAAGTTCAGGTTCGATATACTTGGTTTGCCAGTTCTTAGGCAGTTGTCTGCCAGAAGCTTTGGCCTTGGCTCGTTGGTCAGCTTCCCAATTGGTACGGCGCTGATGCAGAATTCGTTCGACAAACTGTGTGGCCGGTTCGACATCAGTTTGCTGGGCACGCCACTTGGCGGTAAGCGAGCCATTGACGGCCGCCCTCAGCACACTTGCCCGATAACGCTTGAGGTTCTTGCGAGCCCGATTGAGCGCCGATATTCCCGCGTCGAGATCTGAAAAAAGTGCCTCGATCCTTGCGACGATACGATCTTGTTGCTTTCGAGGCGGCAAGCAGACATGAAATGCTTTCGCCTCCGGGAAGTAGATTGTCTTGTGAGCGGTACCTTCTCCAAAGGATAGCAGTGCGCGTCGCTCAGCCATAAAGAGATATAGCAAGAACCAGTTGTTTAGTTCTTTTGAGCATATCCAATTGACTAATCCCTGACTGGTAGCCATCGGTTTTCCGAGAATCACTGAATAACCGATAGACCCAGTCCTCGAAAGGCAGACAGTTCCCGCGGGAAGCAATACAGCGGCAGAGTTATCAATGCCAAGTTGGTTTATCTTCTCGCAAGTATCCAAAATGACGCCGCCGTCTGCAGGATTGGCATCACCTGTTGTGACCCATGGAATGTTTCCATCGCACCAATACTCCGGATGCTTACGACTCGGCGTGTGCCCAGTCGCCATTTCGGCTACCTCAGTCAACGCTACCCATCGCCATCCTGGCGCACTGGGTTTATCCGGACAACCAACCGACAGTGCATAGTCCCCCATTCGTAGATTCTTTGCCGCCGCTCTTCCTGTCATGCCGCCAACCTCGCATTTAGCTCAGCGAGGATCGCGTACAGCCGATCGCCGAACAGCTCGTAAGCCCGGCCCAGCCCGCCGATCTCGTTGAACGGCACTTCGTCGAGATCCTCGTTATCAACTTCCAAACTGCTCGCAATGTGATCCTTGATCGCGTCGAGCCATTGCTGCTGCTCCGGCGTGAACTTGACGCCGGCCTTTGCCTGGTGGGCCAGCCACTCGCGGTACTTTTCCTCAACCGTCAGCCCGACCGGCGTAAGTGGCGAACTGGGATCGATCACGTGCCGCACTAGGGCGATCACATCAACTAGCTTCTTGCCACCGCGGCCTCTCACTTTGTCTGGTTCGACGAGTTCGAACGCCTGCCAGATGCGGCCCAATGTCGCGGGATGGCTGGGATCCACAAAGAACGGAGCAGCCTGCAAGCGGGCAGCCAGGTCTTTGACGTGCCGGAACCGCAGGCCAGCCCGATAGGGGCGGCTGTACAGCACCTGCAAGGCTTCGATCTGGTCCTTGTTCTTCTCAATGAACTCGCGAAAGCTGGTAATGATCGACCTGGCTTTTTCTGTGGCAGCGTCGCTCAGCCCGGCCCTCAATAGCCGATCGACCGTGATCTCGTCGATTGTTTGCAGCAGCTCGAGCTTCGTCGAGAGGATCAGGTTGCGCAGAGCGGGACTCTGGAAAGGCTTGAGCGCCGCGCGAGTCCGCTCCTGCTCGAGCGTGCTGAGTTGCTCCTCGGTCGGCTCGTACTTGTCGACCGCGACGCCTCCCTTTTCCGCGAAACGCTCGGCGGCGGCCTGCTTCACTTCATCGGGATCGAAGCTCGCGAGCAGTTCGCTGGCGAGAGTGGCGAGTGATTTGCCGCCGGCCGCGACCTGCAGGGCCTTGGCCTGGGCCGGTGAAATCTCCTGTTCGAGGCGCGACAGCCGGCCGGCCAGCGTACTGGCGACATCTTCGCCAGCACCACCCGCCGCCACGTGGGCCAGCAGCTTGTCGAGCGGGATCGACGGCGTGCGGTCGAGCGGCTTCGTGGGGGACTTTCCGCTTTCGCAAACGCCCACGGCATCGACGATCACAAAATGCGTCTTGTGCGAGGCGTCGGGCGTCACGCTTTGCAGTGCATCGGCGTCGACCACCCTACAGCCGCGACCCTTCATCTGCTCGAAATACGATTGCGAGCGAATGTCTCGCATGAAGAGCAGGCACTCGAGGGGCTTCACGTCGGTTCCGGTGGCGATCATATCGACCGTGACCGCGATCCGCGGGTTGTACATGGTGCGGAACTCGGCCAGGAGCTCGTCGGGCTTCTTGCCCGTGCTCTTGGAAGTAATCTTCTGGCAGAACTCGTTTCCCTTGTGGAACTCCTCGCGCATAATCCGCACGATATCCTCGGCATGCAGATCGGTCTTGGCGAAGACCAGCGTCTTGGGGACCTCGGTGCGGCCGGGGAAGATCTCGGGCAGCTTGTCGCGGAAGGTCTGGATCACGAGGCGAATCTGATTCTCAGAGACAACGTCGCGATCGAGCTGCGTGCCTGTGTACGTGAGGTCGTCATCAAGTTCTTTGTATTTCTTCTGCTTCGTGCGGCGATCGCGGTGCGGGACGAAGATGCCGGGCTCTTTGGCAAGCCGAGCGCCATTTCGTGTGATCTCGGTTTCGATGCGGTAGACATCGTAGCCGACGTTGACGCCGTCGGCGACTGCTTTCTCGTGCGTGTACTCCTGCACCAGGTTCTGATTAAAGAAGCCGATCGTCTGGGCGGTGGGAGTGGCGGTGAGGCCGATCAGGAACGCATCGAAGTACTCGAGCACTTGCCGCCAAATGTTATAGATCGAGCGGTGACACTCATCGATCACGACAAAGTCGAACGTCTCGATGGGGATCTTCTCGTTGTAGACGACCGGGAGCGGCTCTTTGAACAGCGTTGACGCGTTCTCGAAGAGCGAGGACTCCTCGTTCTCCTCGAGATAGTCCTCTTCGCCCTTGAGCATCGAATACAGCCGCTGGATCGTCGTGATGCAGACCTTCGAGGCGGGGTCGATCGTGTTCTTCTTGAGGTGCTGGGCCGTGTACTCCTCGGTAAACTTGTAGCCGTTGTAGGGACTGACGAACTGCTGGAACTCGTTGAGCGTCTGCTTGCCCAGGTTGTTGCGGTCGACGAGGAACAGGATGCGGCGAGCCTTGGCGAATTTGATCAGGCGATAGCAGAAATTCACGGCTGTGAAGGTCTTGCCGCTTCCCGTGGCCATCTGGATCAGCGAGCGGGGGCGGTTCTCGGCGAGCGATCGCTCAAGGCTCTGAATGGCTTCGATCTGCACGCGCCAGAGCTTGCTGGTGTCGAGCTCGGGCATCTGCTGCAGCAGCGACCGAACCTGCTCGTCGAGGCCGGCCAGGCGGATCAGCTCTTCGGGCCGATGGAAGGTGAAGACGGGCCGGCTGCGGGCGTGCGGCTCGAGCTGGTTTGTGAAGCGAGTTTCGACGCCGGTCGACTCATAGGCGAACGGCAGCGGCAGGCTGTGATAGGGCAAGGTCTTTGGGAAACCCTTGAGGTACTTGGCGGACTGCGTCTCGACGCCGGTGAGCGAGTGCCCCTCGGGCTTGGCCTCGACAACGCCGATCGCCTTCCCGTCGGCATACAGCATGTAGTCGGCCGCGCCCGTGCCGGAGAGCGGGAACTCGCGAATCGCCACCCCCAGCCCGGCCGAGATGTTCATCTGCTTGTAGTCTTGGACCTGCCAGCCGCTCGCCTCGAGCAGCTCGTCGATACGCTGGCGGGCTAGCTCCTCAGGCTTCACGGGGAGTCTCCCTGGGCGGCATTGGCGGCCTGGGTTTGGAGGTCCTTTAGAGATCGTCCGGCTTCATTTTTCCAATCTTCACGACCGTTCGATCGACGTCCAAGCACCACGCACGACGCTGTCGAGGGTGAGGTAAAGACGTGATCTTGGGCAACTCGATAGTAGTCACCTGCGTCAGCAAGGACGTTACTGTCGACTAGATCTTTTCGCATCCTGGTCACGTACGTGGGGAGCGTTGGCATTTCGGTTTTGGATACCTGCGACCCCTGGCAGACCACGAAACCCTTGGCGTCTTCATACCCCGTTGCCTTCAGTCCCCTGGCGGCTGCATAGAGTAACTCACGCGGGGACAATCGCGATTCAACCTTTTCGAAAACGCTCAGGCCGAGCAAAGGAAAAATGCTGAGCATGTCGAGCAGGAAACAGTCGACGTCTGCGGTATCCGGTTCCGAGAGAGTTGGCGGAGTAGGGCAGGTGCCGTTATCCAGCCGGCATTGCTTGGCTTCCCGGGCGAGTTCGAGAAGCCGGCACTCCATCCGTTGAACGTGGGCCTTGTTCAGGCTGTTGTCCTTGGAGACGAAGAAGACAGCCCAGTCCCAAAAGTCCTTCTTGCCGTAGTGGCTGCTGAGTCGGTCTTTGACGGGATCGCCTTCCCCCACGTAGACCGTGGGCAGCGAGCTATCTTCGGAGCCGCCCACGAGAATATAGACGCCCGTCCGCTCGATCTCAGGGCGTTTGAGCGCCTCTTTGAAGTTCGTCCGATTGAACACCACGCCGACGCCAGTCCAGTTGGACTTCTCAACCAGGCGCAAGCCGTCGGGATCCCCGTCAGGCACAAAGATCCGGATCGAGAAGGGACGTTGGCTATTGCTAGTCATTGGCCTGGTTGTTTGGGTCCCGAAACAGAGTGGTGCGAGCCGCTCAAGCCTACTACTCTGGGGGAAAGCAAGCAAGCAGTATTAGCGCGTATCGTGCACACTGCGGATTGCGGTGACTGAGAGGGGGCTTCCAGGTTTGAAACCGTGGGGCGTCGCCGCCTTTCGTGAGAAGATGGCCTGCCGGCAAGGATTCGGCCAACTTGAAGATGATAGCGGAGGGACGGCCAAATTTAGGGCGTCACGAAGATCGATGGCACGCGCAAACAAGAGCCTGAAATCGCTGCTGCTTCCAGCATACGCTCCGTGCGAAGGGTTCCGCGGCGGATGCGCACGAATGGTCTGGAATCCCAAGAGCGGGCACGTGCCGCGCGGGTTCTGTGGTGCTACTGGCCCGATCCGAGACGTGCGGCTGATTCTGGTTTGCGCCGAGCCTGGTGATCCCTATCCTGGCGAAGGGCATTCGCCGAGATCAGCTGACAAGATATTTGAATCGACTTACGCGGACACGCTGAAGGCAATGCAGAGGGGGAGGGACCTCTTCCACCGGAATATCCGTCTCATTCTCGATTTGTGCTTCCCACGCCTGTCGTTCAACGAGCAGATGCGGTTGACGTGGATCACGGATTCGGTCTTGTGTTCGGCGTCTGTCGAATGCGGTGCTGTGCCGGCCTCCTCGATTCGTGAATGCGGCGCACGCTTTCTAAAAGCACAGCTAGAGGCAATGCCCCAAGCGACGGTCGCCGCATTGGGGAGCAAAGCTGCCCATCGGCTGAGCAGACTCGGGCGGGAGTTCATCGCAGCGTCAGCGGCGGCACCGTCTGGCTGCAATCGTCCCAGTGCCTATGAGTCCTGGCAGCTAATTGCAAAGACCGTTCGGGGCAGATCACGCCGGCAGTAGTGCTATTCCGAATGCGACATGTAGTTTGCCCGACCGGATGTTTGGATCTTAGGCAAGGCGTCACGGGGCCCTTGAACACATCCGGAGCCGCCGTCGGCTGCTTGAAATGGGAGGGAATAGAGTGTTCGTCGACGAGCAAGAGATTCGGGCGACAATCGCCGAAGAGCTGCAGCCGCAACTCGACATTGCCAGGAGGGTGTTTCGCTTTGGAGGTTCGATTCTCGAGCGGAAAGTGCGCGTGAAGCGGGTCGGCGTGAATACCTGAAAGCTGGCCGCCCTCTATCACGTGAAAGCGTGCAAGCTCTATCGTGGAATCGTGACTCTCGTTGAAGCCGGCTGCGCGGGGGAAGCGGAGATTCTGGCCCGTTCGCTGCTCGAGAATCTGCTCGCGATGCACTTCGCCTTGCGGCCGCGGTTTGCTCTTTTCAGTTGGGACGCAAGCAAGGGGAAACGCGTTCGCAGAAAGGCTACGGCTATGTCTCGAAACGTGCGAGCCCTGATGTGCATCGCTCACCAGGCGCTAAGGCTCAACGAAATCACCATCGCGATTCGTTCCACGCCCGGGCTCAAAAGATCGTCCCGGAAGGGGTTGAAGGATTACAAGCCAATCGACCTGGCCTTGTATGACGCAATTCTGGGAAGCGATGCCGTCAAGAAACTTCGCAAGTCGTCGACTCCGGCGGGGATCAGCATCTTCGAATTGGCTGTGAGCCTGGGTCCGAAGACCCAAGCCCTCTATGCGCTCTTCTATCGAGAGCAATCGCGGCGGGCCCATGGTGCGGACGGCGTCGAGCACTTTGAGCTGGACGATGACGGCCAGCCGGTAGCCCGATGGCACGCGACGACGGACGATTGCAGTTGGGCTCTGCGTGTCGGAACGCTGATGTTCATCGGGTGCTTAGAGTGCCTAACGGAGCATTTGGAGCTGGGGATCGCGGTCACCACCGCGATCGAGGGCTTTGGTGCCGAGCTGGCCAGGGGCGGGGTCGATTGACGTTGGAAAAAAATCGTTCTACCCCCTTGCGTGCGCCTAGCGCGGAATGCTTGATTTGAGTGGAATCGGGAAGGCCGCGCGGGGTTGCAAACCTGCTGGCCAAGTGAGCCTGCGGCGGTGGCTGCCATGCCCTTTCAGCGGCTGCCGTCGCGGGCTCGACCCGGAAACTGAAAGGGCAAGTCTATGGCGTTGATACCATTCGACGCGGAGCATTACGCTACCGAGTTCGTCGATTTCCTCGGCACTTTCGATGCGGTTGCCGGCCTTACGGGCTTACCGCCGGATGCCGCGGAGTTTCTAGGTCAAATGAGGTGGGGAACCTACGTTTCAAGCGTGCGCCACCTGCGCGAGCTACTCGGTAACGGCGACATCGATCGCCTAGCTTGTGGGAGTCAGCAAAGAATGGCCCTCGGGGTTCATTGGAAATGGCTCTGCCGCATGCCCCTCCAGCCCGACGAGTTCGCGGCTGAACTCGAGCGAGACCGCTATCGGGACAGGCATCGTGCCCTTCTTACCCAACTGAACGGTGACGACTCTCCCTATCCCGCTCATGAGCTGCTCGCGAAATTGCACACTGTCACGATCCAGGGCCCGCTGTTTACTTTCGCACTGGAGGGCCGAGCCTGGTACGCCCTGTTTGCCAACAAATTGCCTCCGATGCCGTCCCCAAAGCACAGGTTTTACGATGCGATCGTGGAGACATTTTCGCTCATTGAAGATCAATTGCCAGCACTCGAGGCAGAGCAACTCCGGGCGGAGAGGGAAGCGACCCAGGAGGAGATTGCAGCCAAGCTCGTGATGCTAACGCCGCCGCTTACAGCCTTTAGCCATGCCCATAGCAGCGACTTTCGCAGCGTTCGCTGGAACGACGAGCTTTACTCGTTCAACGCAAGCCAAGCTCCTGCCGTGCGATTGCTTTGGGAAAATTGGACTCTGGGCACACCCGACGTGGGAGACGAATCGCTATGCCATGCGATCGATGACGCCGCGCCCCCTAAGCGACTGGACATGGTTTTCCGAGGAAATCCCGCCTGGAACAAGATGATTGTGCCCGGCCGTTCAAAAGGCACTCATAGGATCGCGGGTTCTTGCGAGAAATAAATATCTGGGCGGCTCCAAAAAGCGCACGTAGCGCGCACGTAGCGCGCAATGCATTTCCTATGCTTCCGGCAGGAGAAACCTGCTGTGAATGCATCAGATCAACTTTTGAGTTTACGCCGTATGTCACGTCGTCTGGGCGTGACCGCTGCCTGGCTTCGAGACCAGGCTGATCAGGGTCTCGTCCCTCATCTTAAGGCTGGACGTGCCTATCTGTTCGATCGTGACGCCGTTGAGCGAGTTTTGTCTGAGCGAGCCTCCCAGCAACCGCAGTCGGGCAATAAGGGGGCGCAGGCATGATTGGCCCCTCTGAATCGTCGCCTGCCCCGATCGCCTGGTCCGCCGATGAACTCGGCCGGGCCCTCGGCTTGGCACCGCGGACGATCCGCAAGTTACACGCCAGCGGCCGGCTGCCGCGGCCGATCCGGCTGGGGCGATCAGTTCGCTGGCGAGCTGATGAGATGCGGACTTGGATCGCCGCTGGGGCACCGGCGCGCGACCAATGGGAGGCCCGGCAATGAGCACGAAGTTCAGGCGACCAAAGATCGCGGTCATCGTCGTTGAGGCGATTCGCCGGCACGGCCCGATCGACGACGACCGGCTGGCGGCGATTCTGCGCAACTCTCATGGGCTCAAGCCCTCCAGCGTGCGCGGCCGCCGCGCTGAGCTTGTCCGAGCTGGCGAACTCCAACGGGTCGCCGAGACGAAGGATCGCCGCGGCGTCTACGACATTCGGGGTATCGTTCGCACGCCCAAAACGCCGACCGCGCAAAAGACTTTGTGGGGATGATCGTCGATGGTTCACAAGCAAAAACAACCCGCACTGATGCTGTACACCGGGGAATGGAAGAAAGACCCAGGGCTAACCATGTGCTCGGCGGCCACGCGCGGAATCTGGATTGATTTGCTGTGCGCTATGCACGACGAGGACCGCTGCGGAAAGGTGGTCGGAACGGTCGCCCAACTGGCCCGCGTGGCGCGCTGTTCCGAGGCCGAGATGGCTGCGGCAGTGGACGAACTTTCGCGCACAAAAACTGCGGATGTCACGCTTTGTCACGAAAATGTCACGCTGATTAACCGGCGAATGTTCCGAGAATTTCGTGAGCGTAAGTCTAGTCACGAACGGCAGAAGCGACGAAGGGGCGGCGACCTGTCACGCGATTGTCACGCCGATGTCACGGATATGTTACGCCCTTATTCTTCATCTTCATCTTCATCTTCAATTTCATCTTCAGTAATACCCCCTAACCCCCTTTTGGATGACTTCAAAATCCCGTTCCTGATTCCGCTCCCGAAGGCTCTCGACACGCCGGATTTCGAAACCGCCTGGCAGCACTGGCTTCGCTACGTCATCAACCGGACCAGCGGCAAGGCATCGCAGGACACGCTCACACGCCAGCTCACGAAGCTGGCGACCTACGGCCCCGAGAAGGCAGCCGCCCTACTGGACGAAGCGATCACGCAAGGGTGGAGAGGGCCAGTCTGGCCGGAAAGCAAACACGGCGCAAGCAAGCAACCGCAACCCATTCCCCAACTGTGAACGCTATGACGCTCGAAGAATTCAACCAGTGGTTCAAGCACTTCGCCGCCGCGTTCCCAGCCGTGCAGGACTTCGTTCGCAAGTCCGACCCGACCGGCAAGGAGACGCTGAAGCTCTGGTACGGGGTGCTTGCCAAGCGCGACCTGGCCGACGCCTTGGCGATGACCAATGAGCTCTTCGAGGGTGAGCGCCCGATCCCCTGGCTCGACCGGGGATTTCACGACTGGTCGAGCGTCCCCCGCCACATCTCGCGCCTCTGCGCCGAGATGCACCCGGTTGAGCCGGAGTGGCGGCAGCACACGGTACGGAGCAAAGCCAAGATTGGCATCATCGAGGGCGATCCGAGCGTGGCGGATGCGCTCCGCGAGGCGATGCGGATCCTCGACCAAGGCGGGACGATGGAGGATGTTCGGGCGATGACGAGTGAGGTGTTTGGCCAGCGCGGCCGTGTGGCGGCAGCACACGGTACGGAGCAAACAAGGCGGGACGATGGAGGATGTTCGGGCGATGACGAGTGAGGTGTTTGGCCAGCGCGGCCGTGTGGCGGCAGCATCCGCCGCAACGTAACCACGATTAGAGTATCACGGAGCCGACTTTTTATGATCGAAAACGTACCCCTGCCACCTCGATTACTCGAGATCATTGAGCGACTGGAAAGACTGGCCCTACTGCATCCGCAGGCCCCTGAGAAAATCCTGCTCACCGCCGATGAAACCGCGGCCGCCATGGGCGTCAGCCGGAAGCACCTCTACAACCTCGCGCGCCGTGGCGTTGGCATCCCAGTCGTACACCTGGGCAGCCGCACACTGTACGATAAGCGCGACGTGTTACGGTGGATCGATGCCCAAAAGCGACCCGCCGGGCCGCAAGACGAATCGGCCCAGCCGAAATCAGCCTGACCCACGATCAGTACACACTCAATCGAAGCCGGAGCCATGGCAAGCATTTCAACCGACTCACGCGGCAACCGCAGAATTCTGTTCGGCCGGCCGCGCAAACAAGTCCGCCTGGGCAAGGCGCCCATGAAGGTGGCCCAAGAAATCAAAACACGCATCGAGCTGATCCTGGCGGCTCGAGACTCGCGAACAGCCATCGACGGCGACACCGCCAGGTGGCTGGGCAAAATCAGCGACGAGCTGCACTCCAAGCTCGTGGCCGTGGAGCTGGCGGAGCCGCGAGAGGGCGACTCGGGGCAGCATCTTGAGCCGTTTCTGAACGCCTACATCGGCGGCCGCACGGATTTGAAGCCCGCCACCCGCGAGCTGCTAGGTTACGCCCGTGATCACCTCGTTGGATTCTTTGGTGCGCAGAAGCTCTTAAGCGCGATCACCGAAGGCGATGCCGAAGACTTTCGACGGCAACTTATGACCAAGATGGGCGAGAACACCGCCCGAAGAATGTGCGGCCGCGCAAGGCAATTCCTCACGTATGCCAAGCGAAAGCGAATTATCACCGAGAACCCATTTGAGGGAACCGGCTCGACATCCTGCCTGGAGAGGAGGGATCGCGCGGTTTTTGTCGGCCAGGATATGATCCAACGCGTGCTCGACGCGTGCCCTGATGCCCAGTGGCGATTGCTCGTGGCGCTGGCCAGGTATGGCGGCCTGCGAACCCCTTCGGAGCCGCTGCTGCTTAAATGGGGCGACGTCGATTGGGAACGCGGCAAACTTCGTGTGACGAGTCCCAAAACTGCGCACCACGCGGGGAAAGCCGCGCGCTGGATCCCGCTGTTTCCCGAGCTGCGCCCCTATCTGGCCGCGGTATTCGAGGCTGCGGAGCCCGGGACAGAGTTTGTCATCACCCGCTACCGGGATCCGAATGTAAACCTGCGCACCCACTTCGAACGGATTATCCGGAAAGCGGGTTTCGATCCTTGGCCAAAACCGTGGCAGAACCTGCGGGCCACCCGCGAAACGGAACTCGCCGAGAATTATCCCGCGCACGTGGTCACAAGCTGGATCGGCAATTCCCAAGCGGTGGCCACGAAGCACTACCTGATGGTCACCGATGAGCATTTCGCGCAGGCGGCCGGACCCATCGCGCTGCTTGAAAGCAAGCCAGTAGAAGCACGTAAGGCGGCGCAAATTCCGGCGCAGTACACGCCGGATTACGTCGGAAATAGCGGGTTCGCGGGTGAGGGGACTTGCTCAATTCCCCAGTACTTCCCGGCATTTCCTAGCATTACCGATTTTCAAGCTGCCCAGCAAGGATTCGAACCTTGACTAAATGGTTCAGAGCCATTCGTGCTACCGTTACACCACCGGGCAAAATCTCGCCTGTGGCGAGCATGGCAAACGCACCTCGTGGCCGCCATCGCACAACCGAGCGTATTAAAGCGTAGAATTGACGTGCTGCGCCGTCAAGGCCGCACAACCGGTCATCTGCATTCCGATTCGACGTGTGGTGTCCTGGTGGCCGCCGTAAGACCATTGGCTATACTGGTTTTTTCGCGGCATTCGAATCGTTCTTGCCAGACTGCCCACCGCGGGGAACGTTCGCGACAGATGGCTGGTGCATCGAAAGAAGGTGTCGAGCGGCGCGAAGTTCACTTCGGCGGTCGGGTGCAAGGCGTGGGATTCCGCTACACGGCCCGCGGCCTGGCCCAACGTTACGGCCTGGTCGGATACGTTCAAAACCTTTCCGACGGACGTGTTCGTCTGGTCGCTGAGGGAACCACGGCGAACTGGGATCGAATGCTGGCGACCTTGGCAGAGGAAATGGACCGTTTCATTCAAAATACGGACGTGCAAATCGGGCCGGTCACCGGCGAGTTTGCACAGTTTGAAATTCGTCGTTAGCGCCGATCTTCTCTCGAACCATCCTGCTCCTCCACCCGTTTCAATCGCTCGACGGAAAATCTTCTATGCTTGGATCGCCGGTCCTGCTGCTAGGGCTTCTTCACACCTGGCTTACCCCGTTCTGGCTGCTGAGTCTGGGCGTGGCGATAGCCACGGTACTGCTGATTGCGATCTGGACGGTCCTGCACTTCGTCCGGCCGGCCGCGGCAGACTTTCTGGTCGCCAGCGTCCGCGAAGGAATTCTGCTGCCGATTGCCTATTTGGCGTTTTTTCTCACCGGGTTTGCGTTGCTCGGTGTCCTGCTGATTCCTGGGTTGCCTTACCGCGCCATTATCGATTCGGTTTCTCGGACGCCGGATGTGGGAACTGAAACCTGGCAGCTGAAGATTCCGGCCGAGACCACCAGCTATGAATTGAAGGACTTGCAGTTGCGGCTGCCCGAACTGCGTTCCTTTACGGCCGAGTCCGATCGGCCGATCACGCTCAACACCAACATTCCCGCAACTCTCTCGCAAGTCGTGGTTGTTCGAGTTGTTCCGGGCGAACCCGTCACTTGGAACCGACCGCCGATCGACGACAAGCAGCGTGCTGCCACGGAACGAGAGGCACGCTGGTTCGCTTCGAACACGGGTGCCGAGCCGGCCGTGCTGACGCTCGAGACCACCACCAATATTGAATATCCACAGGCTTTCGCGGTTCCGCTGACAGCGCTCGCCGTCTTGGGGCTGGTCGGCGGCTATGTGCTGGTGCGCTGGCTCTCTCCGCGGGTTTCAGCCATTGCACTGACGACCGCCCGCGAAGCCATGAATCAGCCGCTGTTTTACCTGGCGCTGGCAATCGGCTCGGTCGGTCTGCTGGCCAGCATCTACGTGCCGTACAACACGTTCGGCGAAGACATCAAGATGCTTAAAGGCTCGGGCCTGATCTGGATCAAGGTCTGGGGGATTCTGGTTGCGGTTTGGGCGGCGAGCGTTTCTGTCTCCGAAGAGGTTGAGGGGCGAACGGCGCTCACCGTCCTCTCCAAGCCGGTTAAACGCCGGCAGTTCATCTTCGGCAAGTTCCTGGGCGTGCTCGGCCCGGTGCTGGTGGTGTTCGTCGTGCTGGGGGTGCTGTTTTTGCTCACGATCTCGTTCAAGGTGGTTTACGATGCTCGCGAGACGGCCAAGACCGAACCGATGTGGCAGCTCTGCTACTTGGAGATGATGCGGATCGTGCCGGGGCTCGTCCTGGCCTTTTTCGAGACCATCGTCTTCGCGGCGATCAGCGTGGCACTTTCCACACGCTTGCCGATGCTGGCGAATCTGATCATCTGTTCGACGATTTACGTATTGGGGCACCTGGTCCCAATGCTCGTGAACTCTTCGGTCGGCAAGTTCGAGATCGTGCGGTTCGTGGGGCAGTTCATCGCTACGGTCCTGCCGGTGCTCGATCACTTTGACATCGAGGGCGCGGTCGCCGCCAGTTCAGATGTTCCACTCGACTATCTGGGAGTGGCGCTCATCTATTGCGTGCTCTACTCGTCGATCGCCATTTTGATCGGTCTGGCGATGTTCGAGGATCGCGACCTGGCGTAACAAGGCGAGCAAGAGCTTTGCCGATGGGCTCAGCCGGCTTCGCGTCGCGCTCGGATCGGCTGCGATTGCAGCCAGTGAGGACCGCGTAGAATCGGCGGCATCTGCGGTTCGGCTCGCCAGCGATGGTTGCGGGCCGATTCCACCACCGCCTCGGCCACGGCCAGAGCCTCGCGACCCGCATGCCCGGTGACTCGCGGTTGCCGGTGTTCGCGGATCGAATCGACAAAGTCGCGCAGCTCGTCCGCCAGGGCGTTGCGGGCTTCGAACTCCACCGGTTCCAGCCGCAGAATGTCGGCGAAGACGCGGTCTTTAAAGCCCGGCTTTTCTTCGGCGGGCAGCGAGTTGAAATCAAACTGGCCGGTTCGCACGGCATCGCAGGGGGTGACAACCTTCACGCTCCGGCGGCCGAAGTCGATCTCGGCAAAACCTTCCGGCGACCAGAGGTGCATCCGGCGGTTAGGAGCCTCGCTGAAGCTCACGCGCGAGGCACTCAGATTCGCAACGCAGCCGTCGGCAAACTCGAGCCTGGCCTGCGCGGCGTCTTCGCGCTCGCCCAGGACCGGCACGCCAATGGCATCCACCCGCGCGAGTGGAGCATCGATCAGCGACAGCACCAGATCGATGTCGTGAATCATCAGGTCGTGAACCACGCCGATATCGGTTGAACGCCCGGTAAAGCCACTGGCGCGAACCGCCTCGATATAGCGCGGACGATGAATGCGGCTGGTGGCCGCCGTGAACGCCGGATTGAAGCGTTCGATGTGGCCGACTTGCAGCACCGCTCCGGAGCGACGGGCTGCGTCGACGAGTTCATCGGCTTCGGCGATCGTGGCTGTGATCGGTTTTTCGACCAGCAACGGCAGACCCCGATTCAGAAAGTCGAGCGCCACGTCGCGATGAAACCGCGTGGGAGTCGCAATCACGGCCCCGTCAACCAGGTCGAGAAGCGGACGATGGTCCGCAAAGGAGAGGGCGCCATGCTCCGCGGCCACCTGTTCGCGAGCGGCCGCCACGGGGTCGCACACGCCGACGAGCTTAACGTCGGGCATCTGCGCAATCAGTCGCGCGTGAATGCGGCCCAGGTGCCCGGCACCAATGACCGCCAGTTTCATCGACGTCACGCGGCTCTCCTGCGTTCACGAGCCCGGCCGTGTTTGCCTTCCTGCTGAGCCTGTACGAAGCTGAGCAGCTCGTTCACCTGCGGAATCAACAGGTCGTTACCGCGCAGAATCTCGCGGGCATGATCCAGGCCGACTTTCGCCCGATAGAGCAGCCGGTGAGCTTCGGCCAGGGCGTTGATCACGTCGGGCACGAAATCGTTTCGCTTGAGAGCGACAACGTTGATGCAGCGGGGTCGGCCGGGATGCCCTTCGACGAGCATGAACGGCGGCACGTCGTGCAACACGCGACTGCAGCCGCTGATAAAGCTATAGCTGCCGACCGAAGCATAGTGATGCACGGCCACTGCGCCGGAAAGCGACGCGTGGTCGTGTACGTGAACGTGTCCGCCCAGCAACGTCCCGTTGGCGATCACGATGTGGTTGCCAAGCCGGCAGTCGTGGGCGATGTGCGAACAGGCCATCAGGAAGTTGTGGCTGCCGACCGAAGTCACGCCGTCTTCCTTTTCGGTGGCGCGATTGATGGTCACGCATTCGCGGACGATGTTGTGATCGCCCAGTACCACCTGCGTATCGCTGCCGCGATAGCTGATGTCCTGCGGCTCGCCGCCGATGACAACGCCGGGGAACAGGTGATTGTGCTGACCGAGCGTCACGCGCCCCATCAGCGTCACGTTGTTCTCCAGGCGAGTTCCACGGCCGATCCGCACATTCGGACCGATGACGCAGAACGGGCCGATCTCGACGTCATCGTCGATCTCGGCCCCAGGATGAATCGAGACATTCTCCGCGATACAGGTAGCCATGAGTTCGCACTCCGCATCCTTACGTCTTGCTCTGAGGGCGAGCTTCCGTGCCCGCTCAGCTCGGCAATCGGCTCAGGCCGATCCAGCGTGCAGTGCCATCAGGCGCTGCGTCGCCGACCTTCCACAATTTCTTCTTCGATCAACAATGCCCGCACAAGTTCGGCGTTCAAGCGATGACCACTCCGATGGGCGATAAAATGTCCGACCAGGTCGCAACCGGCCAGGGCCAGATCGCCAACCAAATCGAGCGCCTTATGCCGCACACACTCATCGCGATAACGCAGTTCGTTCTCGAGCGGACCGTCTTTATCAAATACCAACACATTCTGATAGGTCGCTCGGCGGCCAAGCCCCTTCGAAACCAGCCATTCGGCCTCTTCCTGCAGGACGAATGTCCGGCTCGGCGCGAGTTCGCGCTCGAACGATTCGGGCGTCACGGCCAATTGCAGGGTCTGTCGACCGATGGCGTTGTTGGCGCCGTAGTCCAAACGGAACTTAACGGAGAGCGCACCATTCGTGCTGGGGCGTGCCTCGACCCAGGCGTCATCCGTACCCAGCCGCGTAATATTGCGCACGACCAGCCGCGCTTTGGGGACCGACTGTTCGCAGATGCCCCCCTCTTTCAGGGCTTCGACGAACGGTTGGCTCGAGCCGTCGAAGCCCGGCATCTCAGCCTCGTCAACCCAGACCTCGCAATTATCGACCTGCAACCCGTACAGAGCCGCCATCACATGCTCGACCATCTCGACGCTGGCCCGACCGCAGGTGAGCGTCGTACGGCGCGGCGTTTCAATCCGGTTGCTGACCGCGGCTTTGATTCGAGCGCCGTCCATGTCGCCACGAACGAAAACGATGCCGGTGTCCGCCAGAGCCGGCCGAAACTCGAGCCGCACGTCTCGCCCGCTCCAGAACCCGAACCCGAAAACCGATACCGGACGTGCGATCGTGCGTTGGTTGCGTAGTGCGTGCATCAAAGTTGTTCGTGCGAAACTGACCAGGGTGACTATCCAGAACGACGAAAAGGCGGCCCGACAACTCGGGAGTGGGGGCGCTATTGAGGCCTTGCTGCAGGCCGCGTCGCCACACCACCCGCATTGCGATTGAGCTCTTGCAGGACAGCGCCGGTGATGTCGATCCGCTTGTCGTAGTACATGACCAGTTTGAAGACTTCCATCTGCACCATCTCACGATTGTTCGGATCGATGGGCGCTCCGTTGAACCGCAACACGAGCTGAATTCCGTTCCGCTCGCTGTACGCCTTCACGGCAAGTGAAAGTTCCTGATAGGCCTTCAGATAGTAGGAGCTTTCCTGCTCGGCAAAGTCGCGGCGTTTCGAGGCCACTTCCAGCTTCCAGTCGCTCTCGGCCTTGGTCAGCTCTTCTTCCAGCTTCTTGTAGTCGGGCGTGCCCGGCTGCAGGGCCTTGAGCCCTTCGGCCTTTTTCTGAATTGCCGATTGCTGCTTCTTCAGCGCGTCTTCAACCTGCTGGGCCTGGGACTTGTAGTACTCCATGGCCTTCTTCAGCTTGGTGTAGTTTTCGAGAATGTAGGTGACGTCGATCACAGCAATGCCATGAAGTGACGTGCCCGTCGCGGGAGCGCCAGCAACCGGGCCGCCGGCGGCGGGAGCCGCGGGACGGGCAGCAGGGGGCTGAGCGGGAGCTTGAGCGACAGCGAGGGTCGCGATTGAGCAGAGAGACGCGATAGCCACGACGAACGTGGCTACGAAATGAGTGATTCGCACGTGTCAGCACTCCTTGCTGGAGACGGCTGGTCTTCCTTGACCTTGCGCTGTCCATCCGCAGGACAACCCCCAGGGTCTACCGTGAACTGGCCCTGGGGGGGTCGATTTCAGGGCGGTATTCTGCCGAGAAGCACCATTCTCGTAAAGGCCAATAATTGGCCGCGTTTTCCCGCGGTTTTGCGCATCGCGCATTCGCTACTTGGGCGGGTCGAGCGTGACTTCCAGTTTTACTTCCTCGCCTTGGCGCTTCACGATGACGGGCACTTTATCGCCCGCCTTGTATTTGCGCAGCGCACTGTCGAAGTCTTCGAGATTGCCGATTTTGCTGTCACCAAACTGAATCAGGTTGTCCCCCGCCTTCAGTCCGCCCCGATCAGCCGGACTCCCCTTGGTAGCGCCGCTGATCGCATAACCGGGCTCGGTTTGGGCAAAATCGGGGATGCTGCCGAAGTACGGGCGATCGCCGCCGCCCCCCATGCGCTCAGTGTCGCCAGCCACTTCCTGATACTCGGGCCGGGCGTCCGCCTTGGCGAGTACTTCGGCGGTCTGGGTGACGAGGTTCGCCACGCGGCGCATTCCCGGGACGTTCAGCTTCTCGAAGTCATCGCTCGGTCGGTGATAGTCGGTGTGCGTGCCAGTGAAATAGAACAGCACCGGCACCTTCGCTCCATAGAACGAGGCGTGATCGCTGGGCCCGAATCCGCCGGGTTTCTTGGTGATTTCGAAGCCATGCTCCTTGCCGAACTCGTCGACCAGGGCATCGAACTCCTTGGCCGTGCCGGTGCCGTGCACGATCAGTTTTTCATCCGCCAGCCGGCCGACCATGTCGAGGTTCAACATCGCCACGGTCTTGTCGATCGGCACGAGCGGTTCGCGCACATAGCGGGCACTGCCGACCAAGCCGCGTTCTTCGCCGGTGAAGGCGATAAACACGATCCGCCGGGGCGGTTTGCCCTGGGCGACCAGTTGCCGGGCGACTTCCAGCAGCACCGTGGTTCCGGAACCATTATCGTCCGCGCCGTTATGAATCTCGCTTACTCCCGGAGCAGCGGAGTTGGCGCCACCCAGGCCGAGATGGTCGTAGTGGGCGCCAATCACGATCGTTTCATCGGCGTGGGGGCCTTCGCCTTCGAGCACGCCGATCACGTTCTTCACTTCAACTTCCTGGCGCTGGACGGTCACTTCGCCCTTCACCTGCCAACCAGCGAGTTCTTTGCTCTGCGGCTTGAGATCCTGGTCGATCTCCTGCTCGATCGTGGCCAGCGACTTGCCGAGCACGCTCTCGATAATGGGATTCAGCACGCTGCGGCGCACCGCGATGACCGGGAACTGCCGCCCTTCAGAACCCTCGGGACCCGCCCCCTCAAACGGCAGCAGCGGATCGACGGCTGCGTCGATCTCCTCCGCATATCGCTTTACGTCGTCCGCCAGGTTCTTGAGCTTCGTGACGTGCTTCTGCCATTCGTCGGCTGAGGGTTGCTTGATTTCCTTGAAGTCGGCATTGGCTTTCGCAATTTCGTCGACTGCGACTTGCCAGCGATCGCGTTTGGAAGCGAGGTTTTTCTTCAGGTCGAAGTCGTCCGTCACGATAATCACCGCCGCGGCTCCGTGTTCATAGGCATTCGAAACCTTGCGACGGAACGGGGCATACTGCGAGTGATCCGTACCGTTAAAGACGCTATGCGGATCGTTCTGCTGCGGCTCGTGACGCAGGATGACCACGGCCTTGTCCTTAACGTCGACGCCTGCGTAGTCGTCGTAGCCTTCTTTCTTGGCCGTGATACCGTAGCCGACGAAAACCAGCGGCAGGTCGAATTTGCCCGATCCGCCGATCGCCAGCGGATTGAACCCTTTGCCCAGTTTGAGTTCGATCGGCTGCGATGTGCCGTCCGCACTCGCAGGCCCGATGAAAGCCAGCGAGTTTGGTTCACCGAGGTTCGAGCCGGTCGTCATCTTGAACTTTTGGAAAGGCCCGCCGTCGAAGAGATCCGTTTTCAGACCGATCGCGGCAAACTCTTTGGCGATGTAGTCGGCGGCGACGTCCAGCCCCTTGGTGCCAATGCCACGACCTTCCAACTCATCGCTCGCCAGGAACTTGGCCGTGTCGGCCAGCCGCGATTCGACCGTGCTGGCATCTTCCGCTCGAGCCAGGGGCGCAATTGCTGCCGCAACCAGTATCCACCCCAGCGCGACCCGGCGACCAGGTGGAAGAATCTGCGAGCGCAAAGACTGGACCATTGAGAAGGTATTCATGGCGTCAAACGAATTCCAGATTGGGATGCGGAGGGCGGAGGGCGTGCGCCACACGCGGGGCGCATGGTCGCCGGAAAGGCTGTCCAACATCATGATTCTTGACCCACCCCCGCCAACCGTCAAGCGACCGACCTGAGGTGCTTTTGCCGCCTGCGCGGGTTCTACGTGCTGGAGTGACGCGAAACCGGCTAAACGGCCGCTCATCGGCGTGGGCAATGACGCCAAACTCTATCATTGGCGAGCCAGGAACCCTAAAATCAAGGGAGTTTCGTGTCCACTTTGGCGCTGTTCCCAAGCAACGATTGCTGGAGTCGGTTCGTGCCCTCGCTCTACGTTATGAAGGGTCAGGATCAGGGGACGCTGTTTGACGTCGACGATGGGAGTATTGGCATCGGTCGCGACGCGGCCAATCAGATTCGCCTGCACGATACCGAAGTCTCTCGCCGCCACGCGGAAGTGCACTACGACGGCAGCACTTGCGTCATCAGTGATCTGGGCAGCTCGAACGGCACCTATGTGAACGGCCGCCGGATCGAGAAAGACCACCAGCTTTCCAACAGCGATCGCGTGCAACTGGGCGGCACGGTGATGCTGTACACCGACCCGGCCGAGAAACTCCCGGAGGACATCTCGGACAAGGTCGACATCGTGCCGCGGGGCTTGCTGCCCGACAGCTCGCGGATTGTCCGCTCGATGAGCCAGCAGGAAGGCAGCCAACTGCTGAACCTCGACTTCGAGGGGGCCAGCAGCCCCTGGCTAGCCCGGGCCCGCAGCAACTTGCAGATCATGTATCGCACGGCGCTGGCTGTCAGCCATACGCTCGACATCGACCAACTGCTGAGCCGGATCATGCAGTTGATTTTCGAGTGGGTCGAAGCCGATCGCGGCTGCATCATGTTGCTCGACGAAGGGACCAAGCAACTCGTGCCCAAGGTGCGACGCAACCGGCAGGGAGGCGACTCGTCCGATCGGCTGACGATCAGCAAGACGATTCTCGACTACGTGATGCAGCACAACGAAGGTGTGCTGACCAGCGACGCCAAGGAAGACGAACGCTGGGATCACGCCGCCAGCATTGTGCAAATGGGGATCCGCGAAGCGATCTGCGTGCCCATGCAAGGACGCTACGACGTGGTGGGGGTCATCTACATTGACACCTCGCTCACGCCGCAGCAGATCATCAAACAGAAGGGACACCAGAACAAATTCACCGAAGAGCACCTGAAGCTGATGATCGCGATCGCCCATCAGGCAGCCCTCGCCGTCGAGGATACCCGGCATTACGGAGCGATGATGCAGGCCGAACGCCTGGCTGCAGTCGGCCAGACGATCGCCATGCTCTCGCACCACATCAAGAACATCCTGCAGGGCATTCGCGGCGGCAGCTACGTGATGGAAACGGGGCTCGAAAAGCACGATGAAGCCACGATCCGCAAGGGTTGGTCGATGGTCGATCGAAATCTGAATAAGATCTCGGCCATGGTGCTCGACATGCTCACGTTCAGCAAAGAGCGCGAGCCGGAGCCGCTGCCCTGCGACATCAACCAGGTGGTCGGCGAAGTCGTTGAACTGGCGCAGGCCAAAGCCGCCGAGCTTAACGTCGCCGTCGTCTGGCAGCCCGGCGAAGATATTCCCACACTGGCGTTTGATCCCGAAGGACTGCACCGCGCGGTGCTCAACATCGCATCCAATGCCGTCGACGCCTGCGACGGTCGCGAGGCGGGACAGGTAACCATCGCCACGCACTTCTCTCCGGACGAAGCGCTGCTGCGGATCACGATCGACGACAACGGCGTGGGCATTCCGCCCGAGGACATCGAGCGGATCTTCACGATCTTCGTCTCGGGCAAAGGCAGCAAGGGCACCGGCCTGGGGCTACCCGTGAGCCGCAAGATTCTGCAAGAACACGGCGGCAACATTCGCGTTGAAAGCACGGTCGGCAGTGGCAGCCGCTTTACGCTCGAACTTCCAGCCGTGCTGGGAGGCACAAGCTGCGAGCCTTCGCCCATCGCCGGCAAGACCGGGCAGATGGCCCGGCCATAGAAGTGGCTCGGTGTTATTCTTTGAACCCCGCCGCCTGGCCGACGAACGGATTGTCGCGCTTCTCGCGACCCACGGTCGTCGCCGGCCCATGACCGGGCAGCACGATCGTCTCGTCGTCGAGCGTGAAGAGTTTCTTCCAGATGCCGTCGGCCAACTGCTCGAAACTGCCGTCGGGAAAGTCGGTCCTTCCGATGCTGCCAGCAAACAGCACGTCGCCGCCGAACACGAGCGTGGGTTCCACGCCTTCGGCAATGAACACGACGTGTCCACTGGAGTGACCGGGAATTTCGCGGACCGACAGCTTGAACCCGGCGGCTTCGTACTCATCGCCTTCAGCTATCAGCTTGTCCGCCGGCGGACTCACCAGGTGCGCGCCAAATGCTGCAGAGAGATTGAGGGCCGGGTTTACGAGCTTTGCGGCGTCTTCCTCGCTAACCACAATCGGGCAGTCGGGATAACGTTCCTTCAGCGCTTCGTTGCCGGCGATGTGGTCGCTGTGGCCATGCGTGATCAAGAAGGCCGCAGGCGTTAAAGCTTCGCTTTCCAGCAAATCCAGAATCTTCTCCGGCTCAAGTCCAGGATCGACGACCAGGCAGTCGCTGCGGCCGGGCAGTGCGGCGACGTAAGTGTTCTCTTCAAAAGGAGCTGAGACGATCGACCAGATGCGTACATCGCGCAAGTTCATAAATCGACCTTTCCCCGGCAGCGTGCGTTGGTGTAAAAGCAGGTAAATCTTGCGTTTCCCGCGTCGGCGCTAAGCTTGCCGCGGATTAGGCAAACCGGGCCGGTCGCACGAAGCAAAGTAATATACGGCCAACAGCTTGGGCGATAAACCACCCAGGACAACCTTTCGGCTGCTTGTGCAAGCAGAACCAGCGGAGCTGGCTAGCGCATGGTCGTGCTTTTCTTGCACAAGCGCGGGAGAACAATTGCTGCTGGACACGCATCGAGCTTGTAGGGGAGACCCGCAGAGCTCGTTGCCGAGGCGGTTCAGCAACTCTGAGGAGGAAGATTTTGATGACCCACGCAAAATGGCTACTTGGATTGGCGGTTTCAGGCGGCACACTGGCACTGGCCACGAGCCTCCTGGCGCAAGCGCCCGGCAGCGGACTGCCCGGCCGCGAGCAACTGCCCCGACCCGTCTATCGCGTCGGCCAGGTGCCTGACAACCAGCCCCGCGTGGCCGCGAATACGAATCTTCCGGCCGAAACTCCGACCACTCCGCAGCCGGCCCCACAGCAAGCTACCCCGGCCCCGAATGAGCACCCGCTTGAGCCGGCCTTGCGGATGGCCTACGGCGCGATCGAAAATATCAACACCAACATCAAAGATTACTCGGCGGTGATGGTCAAGCGCGAGCGAGTGAACGGAAGACTCAACGAACAAGAGTTCATGTTCATCAAGATTCGCCATCAGCCGTTCAGCGTCTATATGTACTTTCTCGGCCCCGAAAAGCTTAAGGGCCAGGAAGCCATCTACGTCGAAGGCCAGAACAATGGCAATCTGCTCGGCCACGGCGTGGGCATCAAGAAGATCGCCGGCACCGTGCCGCTGCAGCCGACCGGGGCTCTGGCCATGGCCGGGCAGCGTTACCCGATCACCGAGATTGGCTTCTTAAACCTGACCAAGCGCCTGATCGAAGTCGCCGAGGCGGACAAGCAGTACGGCGAATGTGAAGTGAAGTTTTACAAGGGCGCGAAGATCAACGGCCGCTCGTCGACCTGCATCCAGGTCGAACATCCGATTCCGCGTAAGAACTTCCGCTTCAACAAGGCCCTGGTGTTCGTCGACGACGAGCTGAACATTCCGGTCCGCTACGAGGCCTACGAGTGGCCCGCCCAGCAAGGTGGCCAGCCGCAGCTCATCGAAGAATACACCTATACGGACATCAAGGTGAACAACGGCTTCACCGACGCCGACTTCAGCGAGCACAATCCAAACTACAACTTCCACTAAGTCAACTTCATAGCACTCGACCTCGAGTCGAGTAACGTCAACAAACAGGGCCGCCGTCACACCCAAGTGACGGCGGCCCTTTTGTATTGCTCTCGCCCCGAGGACGGCAGCCGAATCCAAATACCTACCGCGGGAACTGATTTCCCGGGCTTTCTGCGCACGGCTCGCGACTAATATCTCGACTCCGCCGGCTGGGCGGCAGCTTCCGCCCCGCGGACCGGCATGACCAGTTCCATGCCAGGACGCAGGTGGTCGTAGTCCTCGCCCAACGCATCGCGATTCAGGTCGTAAATCTCGGCCCAGCGAGTCGCTTTCCCAAGTTCGTAGCGGGCAATGGTGAACAACGTGTCCCCTTGGTTCACGATGTACACATCGCGGCCACTGCGCGGCTGAACCGCACTTGCGCGGGTCGCTCCGGCCTGCACCACCGCGCTCTTTCTGGGACGCGGGCAAAGGCTTGGATAGTCACGCTGCAAGTCTTCCAGCGGCGGCACGGAGAGTTGACTGCCGACGGTCAGCTTGTCCGATTTCGGTAGCACGGCCCTGTTGTGCGCGGCCAGGGCCTTGAAGTAACCGCCCGTGCCGTACACCGCTTCTGACACGGTCCACAGCGAGTCGCCCGGTTGCACGGTGTACATGCCATTCTCGATAGGCAAGGGTGCTGCTTCGCTCGCATCGGCAGCGAGCGGCGCCGCAACGGATGCGCTATTGCGCCAAGCATCCGGAGCAGGTGTTTCTGTCGCAGCATCCCGAATGCTGGTCTCGGCTGCAGAGCTCTCGAACCGATCGAACGGAGCGGCAGGTTGTTGCGGTTCACCTTCTTGAGCCGGCGAAGTGGCGGGCTGCGGCTCGAACACGCTTTGTGGTGCGTCATCTTGAGGGTCTGCCGCGGGAAGTTCACTCTCTGTCCATTCCCGCTCCGGCCCGTTCTTTGCATTGTCGACTGCGGGCGCAGCCGCAACGGGCGGTGCTTGATCAAACGGGTTGCGCAGGGCCGCGCTTCGCGGTGCCGGCGCTTCGAGCGCGTTGTTGGCCGGCAAGGGTTGCTCAGGCGGATCGACCTCCGTCGTCTGCCCGGCATAGGGATCGCCGATCGCCGGTTCCGTAGCGTCAGGCACCGTCATCAAAGGATCTGCCACGACCTCCTCGCCACTGGCGTCAACCGGCTCCTCACTCGCTTCCACGGGAAACTCGGCGCTTGCCCGCCGCAGCGGATTACCCCCGTTTCGCGGCGTGTCCGCCGCAACGATTTCCCTTCCTGTTTCCGCCGCTGGGGCTTCGTAGGGATCCACGGCTTCGCCTGCGGCGACTTCGATCGTGGCCGGCGCTACGCTCTTTGCCGGGGTGTCCCACAACTTCGAGCCCGTAATCCTCGATTCATCCGAGGCCACCGTCACATCGCCATGCGTCGGCAATGGCTTGACGGCAGTCTGGTCTCCCAAGCCGCGTGAGGGGAACTCGTGGCTGGCTTGCAAGTGGCGGAACAGCAGCACGCCGAACACCGTCATCAGGACCGCGATTACGCCCAGACCGATCTTGGTTTCCTTGCCCATTTGATTAAGCCTCCTGCTTAAGTTGCCGCATTCGAGCTTCTTCGCTCGCGGCGAGTTGAGTGTCCCTTAGGCGCTGCGGGCGGCGACACGAAGCTTTGCGCTGCGCGAGCGTGGATTTTTGGCTACTTCCGCGTCTGAGGGCAGCAGCGGTTTGCGTGTGAGCACTTCGTAACGCGGATCGTCGCGAAACGCATTCTTGACAAGCCGGTCTTCCAGCGAATGAAAGCTGATGATGGCCAGCCGGCCGCCGGGTTTCAGGTAGTTTGCAAAGTCGGCAAGCGCACTCTCGAGCGAACCGAGTTCATCGTTGACGGCGATCCGCAAGGCCTGAAACGTCCGCGTGGCAGGGTCGATGCGCCGCGAGTCCGGCGTGCGCGGCACCGCCCGCCGCACGATTTCGGCCAGCTCAGCTGCGGTTCGAATCGGTCTTTCGGCCCGCCGCTCGACGATCGCTCGGGCGATCCGTCGGCTGTGCCGTTCTTCGCCATATTCGTAGATCACATTTGCGAGCTGGGTCGCATCCAGCCGGGCAATCAGCCGCCAGGCGGGTTCGCCACTTTCGGTGTCGAAGCGCAAGTCAAGCTCGCCTTCGGCGTCGAAGCTGAAGCCTCGCTCCTGATCGGCGAGTTGATCGCTTGATAGCCCCAGATCGAGGACGATGCCGTCGATGGCCGCGATCTCGAGTTCGTCCAGCACTGCACCCAGTTCCGTGTAGTTCGTCGCGGCAACCTTGACGGGCAATCCGGCCAGATTCCGCTCCGCGGCATCAATCGCCCGCTGGTCGCGGTCCAGACCGATCACGACTCCCGTCGGTCCCACACGCTCGGCCAAGGCCCTGGTATGGCCGCCAGCGCCGAGCGTGCCATCAACTAGAGTATGCCCCGGCCGTGGATCGAGCGCAGCGACGACCTCGTCCAGCATGACGGAAACGTGGATCGGGGCCGATGCGTGCATGCGGTGTCGTGGTTCGCCGGATAGAAATGCCGTCGCCATGCGAGGCTGTATACAAGAATGGGCGAAACCAGCATAGAACAAAGCCCCGCGCCCGGTCACTTCCATGTGCCCGGGATTGTGGGGCTTGCGGGACGCGGCCTCTAGCACCGCGTTCCGCTGACGATCGCAAATCCCGAACGCGATCCATGCGTCGGGCCTGTCGCACTCTGGAAGGACGATCGGTGGCCTTGGACCGACCTTCCGGCTCGAACAGGCAAATTGCGGTCGCCGGACGGACAAACCTGCTTGCATCTCCTGGTGATTGAGCCGTATCCGCCCAGTCTGCGGCTCAAGCTGTGTTTACCCTTACCCCACCGGTCGCTCGAAAGCGGCTTCGGCAAAGCGGTCGTATTCCATCTGTCGCTGGGCCACATAGGCTTCCCAGCGAGTTCGCTCCCAAAGTTCCAAGTGGTCGAGCACTCCGACCAGCACCGCCTCTTTGCCTAGCCCCGCAAGGGCAGCCAGTTCCGGCGGAATCCGCACCCGCCCCTGACTATCCAACTCAACTGCCTGGGCCCGCGAATAGAACAAGCGACTGAAGGCTCGTACATCCGTGGCGTTAGGCGAGGCTTCCATCAGGCGGCGTGCCTGCTCGGCCAGCGTGTCCTCCGTGTACAGAGCCAATGAACCGTCGGTGCCTGGCGTGACGTACAGCACTCCCTTGGCCAGTTCCCCCAGGGCTTCTCTGAGGGGCTTGGGAATCGCGACCCGAAGCTTTTCGTCGACCGCACGAGCAAACGTTCCGGTCAACAACATGCTTCACCACAAATCCCCATTCATCACCAACGAGTCCCAAAGATATCCAGATTCGGCCATGCGTCAAGCGGGCTTTTTTTGACCACCGGATTGTGAGCGCGGTACATCGCTGGAAAGCGTTACGCAGCCATACGCTACGCCGCAAAAAGTGGTCAAGAAAGTGTGCCTAAACTCGCCCGAGCAGCTCGTCGTAGAATCGCTCGTAGGCCGAAACCGTTGAGGCGAAGGAGAAGTGTTCGCGCACCCGAGCCTGATTTGCAGCCCCGAGCGAATGTCGTAGCGTTTCGTCACCCAAGAACCGCACCATTTGCTCCGCAAAACGCTGCGCATCGCCGGGCGAAACGACTTGTTCAAGGCCATCGGGGGCGAACAGTTCGCGAACTCCTTCCACGTCCGTGGCGACGACCGCACGCCCGGCGGCCATCGCCTCAAGCACCACGTTCGGCATGCCTTCCCAGCGGGAGGGAAGCACCACCAGGTCGCTTGCCGTCAGAATCTCGGGCACATCGCGGCGAAAGCCCAGGAAATGCACGCGAGCGAGACCGAGCCGACGAGCCTGTCGCTCAAGCGATTCCCGCTCCGGCCCATCGCCAACCAAAAGCAACTCGCAATTCGGCTCGCGACGTTCCACCTCGAGCATCACTTCCAGCAGCCAGTCGAGGCCCTTCTGATGATCCAGCCGGCCGATACAAGCGATGAGTTTTGAGTCTGGCGCAGTGCCGAGAAGCTTACGATCGGCTGGTCCAACCGACGCATATCGCGCGATATCCACCGCGTTTGGAATCACCAGCAGCTTCTCGGCCGGCAGTCTCACCACGTCGCGTGAGAAATCTCGCACGCTGCTGCTCACGCACACGTGGCGGTCGACATAGCGATCGGTCCATCTCGCGAACCACAGGTGCCATTTGGATCTCCGTTCGGCCACTCGGATGCCCGTGACCACACGTGGTACGCCGGCCCGCCGTGCCGCCCAGGCTCCAATTACGTTCGCATGAAACAGGAACGTCTGGACCAGCGTGGGCCGATCCTTACGCATCTGCTCGACGAGTCGCGACGCCAGCCAAGGCAGTTGGCGCAAACGCCGAGCACTAAAACAGTGGACCGCGACTCCCGCGGCCTCGAGCCGGTCGGCCAGCGAGGTGGGATTGCTCGCCGGCCGCGGGCCGAGACAATACACCACGGGACTGAAGCGGCCGCGATCGAGCCTTGTCACGAGTTCGACGAGCGCGCGTTCCGCTCCGCCCGGATCAAGTTCGGTGATGCAGAACGCAATCCTCGCAGGCCTGCGTTGCAAATCAGTTGAAGCCGTGGTTTCCGCCATGCGTTGAATCGCACCGGTAGATAAGTACTGCGAGGGCCTGACCAATCACGTGAATCCTCAAGTTTAGCACCCAGACCAGCGGCAATCAGGACCGCGAGAAGCTCCTTTGTCCAACCAGCTCTCCGATTACGACTACGAACTGCCGAAGCAACTAATCGCACAGCACCCGCTGCAGAAGCGGACCGATGCGCGGCTGCTGGTCGTGGATCGGGCCAGCGGCAGCATCGCCCATCATCACGTTCGCGACCTACCAGGCCTGCTCCGGCAAGGCGACGCGCTGGTGATCAACGATACGCGGGTCGTCCCCGCCCGGCTGGTGGGGTTTCGCGTCGCCACGGGTGGCCGCTGGGAGGGGCTGTTCCTCTCGTCCGACGAGAACGGCAATTGGCGGCTCCTGGCCAAGACGCGGGGCAAGCTGCAGCCCGGCGAGCGGATTGCCCTCACGAACGAGCGGCTGCAGGAAGTGTTCAACCTGCGGCTCGTACTCAAGGAGCCCGGCGGATCGTGGATCGCCCGGCCGGAAGTTGCCGGGGCGCCGTTCGAGCTCCTCGAGCTTGTGGGTCGCGTGCCGCTGCCGCCGTATATTCGCGATGGCGAGATGACCGACGCCGATCGCGAGCGCTACCAGACCGTGTTTGGCGAGAAGCCTGGCGCGGTCGCGGCGCCCACCGCAGGCCTGCATTTCACTCCGGAGCTGCTCGCGCGGCTTGAGTCGGCCGGAATTCCCGCCGTGCGCGTGACGCTGCACGTCGGCCAGGACACATTCCGCCCCGTCACCAGCGAAACGCTCGACGGCCACGAGATGCACAGCGAATGGTGCGAGATCACCGCCGAGGCCGCCTGGCGTTTACGGGCTGCGCGTGCCTCGGGCGGCCGGATCGTGGCAGTCGGCACGACCAGCGTGCGAACCCTCGAATCCGCTGCTCAAGGTGGCGAGTTGCAGGCGTTCTCCGGCCCGACGCGACTTTTCATTCGCCCGCCGTACAAGTTCAAAGCCGTCGACGCGATGCTGACCAACTTTCACCTCCCGCGCACGACGTTGCTCGTCCTGGTCCGCACATTCGGCGGTGACGAACTGCTGCGCCGGGCCTACGATGAGGCGATCCGCGAGGAGTACCGGTTCTACAGCTACGGCGACGCGATGCTGATTCTTTAGGTGGGTTTGCGCGACATGCCGGTTTGGTAGAATCACGGGCCAAGACCGTCTCGGTTCCAGGCCGATTTCACGTTTCGAAAGGATTCTCGCCGTGTCCCAAGTCCAAACCGAATGCGTGCTGGTCGTGCCGACGGAACTCTTCCATAAGTTGGGGCATTTCCAAGGCTTCTCGCGGGACATCGACAAGTACCTCGCCGGCCTGCTCGATCCGGCGCACACCAGCTACCGGCCGCGAAGCGAGATGGAAGAAGATCCGAGCTTCAAGCAGCTCATTCCGTACGTGATCTTCCGCTACACCAATGCCGAAGGCCGCGTGCACTTGTTCCAGTACACGCGCGGCAAGGGGCAGGGCGAGGGCCGGCTGCACAGCAAGCGCAGCGTCGGCATCGGCGGGCACATTTCCTCAGACGATTCGGCCCTGGACGAATCTGGCCACGCATCAGCCGCCTACCAGGAAGGGATGCGCCGCGAGCTCGAGGAAGAAGTCGCGATCGACACCGAGTACGCCGCGACCTGCGTCGGTCTGATCAACGACGACGAATCGGCAGTCGGCCGCGTGCACCTGGGCGTCGTGCACATCTTTGACGTCGCCACACCTGACGTTCGCCCGCGCGAAGCGGACATCTGCGAAGCGGGTTTCCGGCCGCTCGAGGAGATCCTCGCCGATACCAGTCGCTTCGAAACCTGGTCGTCGATTTGTCTGCAGGCGCTGTTCGGGTAATCGCGAGTCTTCCGCGCGCCCCAACCGCTCACCCAAATAAACGTTGACACCCCCCGCGCGTTGCCGTAAATTAGCCGCCAGAGAGGCAGTTTTCTTCCTTGGAACGGAGAAAAGGCAATGGCACCAAGTGCATCTGCGCGCGCCCGTCTGGGTGCGGTTATCAGGTTGGCTGATTCTTGCGCCGCCGGTACGTCGTACACTCCGCATGCCGACAGCAATGTCGCCGCGAGTCGGTATTGGTTTCCTGCGATCTCGCGCCACATCGTCGGGCAAAACTAGCCGAGCCAATTTCCCCCCAGGGAATCTCCTCGCCGCGGCCTCTCCAGGGAACGCGGCCTGAGACGCGTGCGTTGGCGGCGTGCCTTTGCTAGTCACTCAGTAAGGCCGCCGCCGCGCACGTGATTGAATTCACGACGAACGGATGAATGACGAAAAACAAGCGATCCGCCGCTCGCAGGTGGATCCAGAGAGACTTCTACAGCAGCGCCTTGATCGCAATGCTCGTCAGCAGAGCGCCGGCGGCCAACAGCAGCGGCGTGACCACCGCAATCAGCACCGGCAGGCTGACCGTCGGTTCATCGGCCGGAATGAAACCCGGCGAACGGGTAAAGTCCGGCAGCGTTTCCTCAGCGGCAGAGGCCACCGGATCGGTTCGCTGCGAAAACTGGCTCGGGCTTTCGTCTTGGCCGACTTGCAACTCGTCGAACAGCCCTGGCGCCGTATCGTCGAGCGACGGCGCCGCGGCACTCGTGGCTTTCACCGACTGCGTGATGTCGTACTTCACGGAGTCGGACGCCCAGGGGGCGAGCCTGCGCACGACATCATCGCAAGAGCGCAGCCGCTTTTCCGGGTCCTTTTCCATCATCGCCGCAATGGCATCCACAAACTCGTCCGTCAGTTCCAGGTTGAACCGGCGCGGGTTGAGCGGAATGTCCTCGCAGTGCCGTTTCGCCTTGTCGCGATGCGTGCCGCCCGGAAAGGGCACCTTGCCCGTTACCGCGTAATACAGCGTGCAACCGAGTGAGTAGATATCGCTCGCCGCGTTGATGTTCTTCGGCGAAGAGATGTGCTCGGGCGACAGGTAATCGGCCGTGCCCACGATGCGGCCGGCGCGAGGATCGTCGGGATCCTCGATGCCCAGATACGCTGCGAGTCCCAGGTCCGAAACCTTGGTGAGCCCATCGGGCGTGACCAGCAGGTTGCCGGGCTTCACGTCGCGGTGGACCATCCCGCGGGAATGCGCGTGGCCGAGACCACAGGCCGCTTGCGAAATGATCGTGGCGGCATCCTGCATCGTGAGCTTGCCGCGAGCGCGAACCAGCTTTCGCAAATCTGCGCCCGGCACATACTCCGTTACCAGGAAATACACGTTGCCGTCGTGACCGGCGTCGAACGCGCGGACGAGGTTCGGGTGATCGAGTTGAGCCTGGGCGCGAATCTCGCGCGTGAAGCTGGCCACGGCATCGGGCGTGGAGCGATGACGCGGCAGCACCTTGACGGCCACGACGCGCCCCATCAACCGATGCTCGGCCTTGAACACCTGGCCCATCCCGCCCTGACCGATGGCGTCGATCACCTGGTAGGGACCGAGATTGAATTTCGCGCGGCCAACCTTGAGCTGTTCGGCCTGCCAGCGATTGATACGACCGAGCTCGACGAGCTTGGAAGCCAGCGCGGCGTCGTCCACTACGGTCCAGGTGCCGATGGGGCCTGCGCCAGCGCGAATCGCGGCTTCAGCCTCCAGAATCTGCTCGACCGTGAGCAAACCGCTGGCCAGCGCCGAACGACGAAAAACGGTTAGGGGTAGATGATCCACAGTTCTCGCGGCCAGGGACACCGCCGCACGAAAGAGTCAGGCCGAACTAAATAGGCCGCCTAAATCAACCGTATCACGAATGTGATGACTCTTAACTGTTCCCCTTACGGCAACTCAGAATACGTCAGCAACCGGGCTTCTGTGTAGCTGCAAAACCCGTGGAATTCGCAAATGCGCAAATCGCGGTCAGGCTTTGTCCGGCTCCGTGATGCCCAAGTCGCGCCAGGCTGTGGGCAGCGGGGCCACCAGTTCCAGCGGCTCGCGCCGCACCGGATGCTCCAGCACCAGCCGCCGGGCGTGCAAAGCCAGCCCCTCGGCAAACGGCCGTGCCTGGGCATATTTCGATTCTCCCCAGATGGGAAAGCCCCGCTCGGACAGTTGCAGCCGGATCTGATGCTTGCGGCCTGTCTGCAGCTCCACTTCCAGCAAGCTTCCTCCGGAAATCCGCCGCATCACTCGATAGTGAAGTCGGGCTTCTTTCGCGCCGGACACTTCGGGGCGCGTGACGACCATCCGCTGCTGGCGCTCGTCCTTGATGACCCAATCGACGAGTTCCGCCTCGGCCGGTTCGACATTGCCGCTGGCGATCGCCCAATAGGTTTTCTCGACGTCCCGACTCTTGAACTGATCGGTTAGCCGCGCGGCCGCTTTCGACGTGCGAGCTAGCACCACGACCCCGGAAGTGCCGGTGTCGAGGCGGCTGACGACGCCCACGTAAACGTTGCCCGGCTTGCGATAGCGGCGTTTGATATACTGCTTGGCCAACGTGACGAGGCTCACGTCGCCGGCCGCGACGCCCATCGTCGGCAGGCCCGGCGGCTTGTTCACGGCCAGCAGGTGATTGTCCTCGTACAGGACGTAGAGTTCGGCTTTGGCCATGAACTTCGTACAAGCGTAAAACAGGAACCGGACACAGGTCGCATCGCGGCATCCTAGCAGAAATATGGGCGAGCGGAATTTACAATTGATCCTGGCCAGCAGTTCGCCCCAGCGACGAATGTTGCTCGAGCAGGCCGGCTACCGCTTCCGCATCGTCGAGCCGCACCCCGGAGCGGAGTGCGGCGTTTGCAGCCGGGAGTCGCCCGGTGAAATGGTCGCCCGGCTCGCCCGGCAAAAGGCGGCCAACGTCGCCGAGCAGTTGGGTACGCAGCTCAAGGAAGACGAACTGATCGTGGCCTGCGACACCGTCGCCGAATGCGCCGGTTCAATCCTCGGCAAACCGACCGATCGCGAGCATGCCCGGAAAATGCTACGGCTGCTCAGCGGACGCGAACATCGTGTGTACAGCGGGCTCTGCCTGTGGCCGCCGCTGGGCCGGACGCCACAAACAAGGGTCGCCCGCACCACGCTCCGGATGGACGATCTCGCCCACGAACAACTGGACGAATATCTGGATTCCGGCCTGTGGGAGGGGAAGGCCGGAGCGTTCGGCTTCCAGGACCGCGCGGGCTGGCTCCAGATCGTCGACGGGAGCGAATCGAATGTGATCGGCCTGCCACTGGAGCTGCTGGCCCAGATGCTTGCGGGAGAGGCCTGAGGGGCGTCACGCCGGGCTTCCCGGACGCCGTGCGGCCGCCCGGCAATGACTTCCTCTGGAACGGGTCGAGCGGATCGTAGCGAATTTGCGGCCGAAGCTGCCGACCCAGCCCACGTGGGGCCAACCGCCCGCTTGCTGCCCGATAGGGCGGGACGATAAGGTGGAGTTTGGCGGTTGCCGTACGTCACATCTTGCCGCCCAGCATCCAAGCGTTCCCCGTTCCCCTAGAATATGAGCACCGCGCGGGAATGCCCCCGCGCGATTCGTTCCTATCCAACTCCGCCTATGCTCGCTTACCTCGTGATTCGCGAAGGCTCGAAATGGGCCGATGTGTTCCGCCTCGTCCCCGGACAGGCGGTGACGATCGGGCGCGCGCCAACGAATCAAGTGGTGATCAAGGACGAGCGTTGCAGTCGCTGCCACGCGGAAATCTTCTTCTCGGACAACCAGTGGGTACTCCGCGATCTGGACAGCCGCAACGGCACCGCTGTCGGCAGCAACCGCGTGCGGGGCGATTACTTCCTGCAGCCGGGCGACATCGTGCGGATCGGCCATTCGCAGTTGCGATTCGTGAATGACCTGTCCAAGGCGTTCGCCGAAAGTAGCCTGATGCCGCTTGATGAACTGGCGACCGCGGACTCCTCGGACATTCGCGCGGCCGGCCTCACGCCACCCCCAGAAGATTCAAGCGTGCTCTCCATTCACGAGCCCTCGACGATCACGCATCGTCGCCTGCAAACGCGTTTCTTGCAGCCAAACGAGCCCGACGAACAGAATCTGCCGAAAATCGGCCGGGCCGCGGCGACGCTCTGCCGCCTGGCATTCGAACTCGCGCAGGCCCCGGATGTAACGACAATTGCCGACATCGCGTTGGCGGGCGTCTTCGGCGCCACGCAAGTGGACGCCGGCGCCGTCTTCATACTGCCAAGACAACATCAGGGCGATCCGCACGAAAGCGAGCTGGAAATGCTCTCGGCTCGCACCGACTCGTCGGTCCCATACCACCGGATGTCGGGCATCTTGGCCTCGACCGTGCTGCGCGAGGGCGAAGCGGTGCTGGCCCGTAACGTGATGGGCGACAGCACACTTGGCAGCCGCGACAGCCGAGGCGTGGTCGACGCCACGAGTGTGATCTGCGCGCCGATTCGACGTGGCGAGACCATCCTGGGATTGATGCATCTGTATTCGACCAATCCCGACCGGGTTCCCGATCCGGACGATCTGGAGTTCACACTGGCCGTGGCCAATACGGTGGCCGTGGCGATCGACAACCTCAGCCGCCGCGAGGAGTTGGCCGAGAATCTGAGCCAGATTCGCCATGAAAATTTGCAGCTTCGCGAGCGACTCGGCGTGCAAAGCGAAATCGTGGGCTCGAGCATCCTGATGGCCCGCGTCGCCCAGGAGATCGGCCGGGCGGCGCCGAGCCGCGCCACCGTGCTGATCCGCGGCGAAAGCGGCGTGGGCAAGGAACTCGTCGCCCGGGCGGTGCACTTCTCCAGCCCCCGACGCAAGGGGCCATTTGTGTGCGTGAACTGCGCGGCGCTGTCGAGAAGCCTGCTGGTCAGCGAACTGTTCGGCCACGAAGAGGGGGCCTTCACCGGCGCCACCCAGCGCAAGATGGGAAAGTTCGAGGCCTCGCACACGGGCACGCTGATGCTCGACGAAATCGGCGAGATGAGCCCCGCCACGCAAGCCAAGTTTCTCCGCGTGCTGGAGGGGCACCCCTTCGAGCGCGTCGGCGGGACCGAGACAATCAAGGTCGACGTTCGCGTGATCGCCGCCACGAATCGTGATCTCGAGCGCGATGTGGCTGAAGGACGCTTCCGCCGCGACCTCTACTTCCGCCTGCGCGTCCTGGAGATCGTCGTCCCGCCGCTCCGCAAGCGGGCCGAAGACATCGCAGAACTCGCTTCCTACTTCCTGCAGAAGTTCAACGCCGAGACCGGACGCAAGCTCCGCGGGTTTACGCCTGAATCGATGGAACTGATGCGCGGCTATCGCTGGCCGGGCAATGTCCGCGAGCTGAAAAACGTCGTCGAGCGGGCGGTCGTGCTCGCCCGCGGCGAGTTCATCGAGCCGGACGACCTGACGCTCTCGAAGCTTGCAACCTCGGGCGACACCGGCGAGCACGCGGCGCGCAACGAGTTCAAACCGGCGTCGCTGGCCGACGTCGAACGCCAGCATATCCTCGCCACGCTTACGGCTACCGGCTGGAACAAGAGCCAGACGGCTGCGTTGTTGGGTATCGAACGCACGACGCTCGACCGCAAAATTCGCCGCTACGAACTGCTCGATGAGCGGCTGAAACGCAACTAGCTCGCGCGAGCGCATCAAGTTGGACTTCCGAGCCGGCGCGGCTTACACTGCGTGCAACCTTCATCCCGCCGCCCACCATCCCACCAGGCGCCACTATCATGGAAAAACTTCGCGCTGCAGTCATCGGCCGCACGGGTCATGGCGACTATGGCCACGGAATGGACCTGGTCTGGAACGACCTGCCGGGCGTCGAACTGGTCGCGGTCGCCGACGACAACAAGATGGGACTCGCCGCCAAGGCCAAGCAGCTTAAGCTCAACAAGGCGTATGCCGACTACCGGCAGATGCTCGACGAAGTCAAGCCCGACCTGGTGAGCATCGGCTGCCGCTGGCTGGATCAGCATCACGACATCGTGGTGGAAGCAGCCAATCGTGGCGTGCACATTTATCTTGAGAAGCCGCTCTGCCGCACGCTGGCCGAAGCCGACCAGATGGCCGACGCCCTGAATCGAACACACACCAAGCTGGTCATCGCTCACACGACGCGGCACAGCCCCAAGACCACGGTCGTGCGGCAGATGATCGCCGACGGCAAGATCGGCCGGATCATGGAGCTGCGCGGCCGCGGCAAGGAAGATCAGCGCGGCGGCGGTGAGGACATGTGGGTGCTCGGCTCGCACATCATGGACCTGATGCGGATCTTCGGCGGCAATCCCCAGTGGTGCTTTGCAATGGTAAATGCCGGCGATGAGCCAGTGACCAAGGCGGACGTCGTCGAAGGGAATGAGGGGATTGGCCTGCTGGCCGGCGACGCGATCGCCGCGATGTACGGCTTCCCCAAAAGCGTCACCGGCTACTTCGGCACGCAGCGGCAAGCGGCCAAGCGCACCCGCTTCGGACTGTCGATCTACGGTACCGAAGGCATCCTCGAAATGACCACGGGCTACTTGCCGAGCGTGCGCTACCTGCCAGAACCAAGCTGGTCGGCGGGTCAAACAGGAGCGAAGTGGCTCAATGTTTCGAGCGCAGGGCTCAATGAATCCGAACCCCTTTCGCGCGATGCCGATCCCAACGGCAACCGGCCCTGTATCCTGGAACTGCTCTCCGCGATTCGCGAGAATCGCACGCCCAGCGGCGGGATCGACGACGCCCGCGCGGCGATCGAAATGATTGTGGCCGTGTATGAATCGCATCGCGTGGGCGGACCGGCAACGATCCCGCTGGCGAATCGTGTCAATCCGCTGGCCCAGCTCACGAAATGAAGAAGGCCCCGCAAAAGCTGCGGGGCCTTCTAATCTCATTGGTTTGGGGAACGGCGAACGAGCGGCTTATTGCCGGACGCTGACGTTCGCGGCGGACGCCTCTTCGGCCGAACCGAGGAACTGCTCGACGGCGCTTGCACTTTGCGCGCCGGTCAATTGCTTGCGGGTCCAGGAGCCATCGGCCTTCTTCTGAAACATCACAAGCTGCGGAATCGAGCCCCCCTTCATGAGCTTCCCGGCGAGGGAGCTGTCGTTATCCGTATTCACGTAAGCGAACGCCACTTTATTCAGCCCCCCCCGACGCTCCAAGGTCGGCAAGGTCGACTGCTTCATCGTGCGGCAGCCGGGGCACCAATCGGCGCCCAACAGAACGACGAGCGGCTGGCCGGTTTGCTCAGTTTGCCTAAAGGCCGTGGCATAGTCTTGGCTGCCCGCCGCGAGGGCCGCGGCCGAGAGCAACAGGTTGCAGGTCAAGTGAATCACAGTAGAACGCTCCTTCGTGAAAAAAAGTACTAACACCCGGCGTGCACTTTGCCAGCACGCACCGATTTTACCGTGGAGGGAATTCGGCTTGGCTTCTTACTCGTGGGAGACCAAGGCGCGATGAACGCTGGACATGGGGGACAGGGGCGGGAAAGTCCGGAAGAGGCCGCAGAGGCGTTTGCGACGCTCGTCGTCCAACTGGCTTCCCTTCCTGTCTCTTGTGCAAACGGGCGATCGCTGGACCCTGAAATCGAGTTTCCAGTCTAGCCAGGAGAAATGCCCCTGCAACCACAAAATAGGCAAATCCTATGGGTTCCACGGGTAGGGTAATTTATGCGCAAGTGGTGGAGAATCCCAGCCCGTGCTAAGAACGACCGCTCGGAAAGCGTAACCCCTTGGCAGCTAAGACTCTCAATCCAAAGTTCCGGCTGCCAAAATGATTGTGAATTCGCCCGCGACCGATATAATCACCAGACGCCGAGGGAAGCGGGCAGCCCCTTCTCTCGGATCCCTTCCCAGGCTCCCTTCGATCGCTAGAGAGCGAACCTACGTTTCGCCTTCAAACCTATGAAGTTACGACTCGGCCTCGTCGGTGTGGGTGGCGCCTGGGAGAACCGACATCGGCCCGCACTGAGGGCCTTGAGCGACCGATTCGAGGTCCGCGCCATTTGCGAACCCGTCGCCCGACGAGCCGAGATCGCGGCTCGCGACTTCTCATGCGACACGGTGGATGGGTTTCGGGCCTTGGCGGCACGCGAAGACGTCGACGCCGTGATCGTGCTCTCAGGGCAATGGTTCGGCGCGCTCCCGATTCTGGCCGCCTGCGATGCTGGCAAGGCGGTGTACTGTGCCGCAGCGCTCGACTTCGATCCGGACCAGGCTCGCGAGATTCGCGATCGGATCGAAAAGTCCGGTGTGGCCTTTATGGCCGAATTCCCGCGCAGGCAAGCGCCCGCTACGCTGCGGCTGAAGGAACTGATTGCCACGCGCCTTGGCGCGCCACGCTTGATGTTCTGCCACCAGCGCGTGCCAGCCGAAGCCCGCAAGGGGCCGGCCACCGGCGATGCCGTCTCGCGCACGCACGACCTCGTCGAGCTCGTGGATTGGTGCCGGTACGTGGCCGGTTATGAGCCCACCTCGGTCCTCGGTCTCACGCACGTCAAAGAAGGCGAGCCGAAAGAGATCGACTACGAGATGATGAGTCTCGATTTTTCGGACGAGACGCCCGGCACGAAGATCACGGCGCAGATCAGCTCGGGGCGTTACATGCCGGCCTGTTGGCCCGAGGCCGTTTCATTCCGTCCGCCCGCTGCGTTGCAGGTGGCTTGCGAGGAGGGGGTCGCGTTCATCGATCTGCCCTCCACGCTGATCTGGTTTGACCACGCCGGACGACATATGGAGTCGCTCGAGACGGAACGCCCCGTGGGCGAGCAGATGCTGTCGCATTTCTATCGCAGCGTCACGAGCCTGGTGCGCAGCACCGGGGGGCTGGAGGACGCCTACCGCGCGATGCGGATCGTGCAGCAGGCTCATCGCAGCCATGCCGAAGGTTGCCGCATCAAGCTCGACTACTCCTAGCCGCTCTCGGATCAGTGCTGCAGGCCGAGCAGCAGCACGATGGCGATGACGATGCCCATCAAGGCTAGTGCTACCGCAAGCAGCGTCACCAGCGAGAACGGCCCTGGCAATGTAACGACGCCCGCACGCAAGCGCCTGACCCACAAGTAATGCTTGCGTGCAGCCCAGGCAGTGACCACGACACCGAGCAGCACCAGGGCAACGCCCACCCACAGCGAGTAGCCTGTTGGTGGGCTGGGCGCTTCGTGGTGAACTTCAGCCAGCTCACGCAAAAACAAGCCGAACCGGGCCACGATGAAGCCAAAGCCCATGAGCGCCAGTCCGGTGCGGATCCAGGCCAAGAGCGTGCGTTCAGCCGCGAAGTAAACGCGTGGGTCGCTCGATTCCGCGGGACGCTCATCCGGCATCGGCATGTCCTCCGCGGTTAGCACCCTACTCCAGCTCTTCCAGCCACAAGCGGATTTCGTTCTCGTATTCGCTGGCCAGATCCCCCTTGATGAGCTGCCGGTGAAAAGCCGCCGCGCCTTCCTTGAGCAAGTCCGCCGCCTCGGCGTTCGGGAACCGCCGCATCGGGTCGGGCGCAATCAGCGTCCGGCAAAAGTTCATCAGCAGTTCGTTGCACACGACTTCTTGCGGCAAGAGCTGTGGCAACCGTTGCGGCAGCGCGCGCTTTGCTTCGAGCAAATCGCGCAGCGTGTTCAAACCGGCAAACGGTTGCTCCCCGGCAAGCATCTCGATCAGCACATAACCCAAGCTCGCCAGATCACTGCGCGGCGAGTAATCCTGGCCGTCGAGCACCTCCGGCGCGGCATACGAGGGGGTGCAGGTGCGCTGGGCCGGGGCGTCCGTCAGGTCGAAGGCGGAGCCGATGTCGACGATCTTCGCATTGCCTGTGCGTTTGAGCATGATGTTCGAGGGTTTCACATCGCCGTGCACAATCTCTTCGCGATGCAGGGCGGCGAGCGCCGCGAGGCATTCACGCACGATCGAGACTGCGATGCCCGGCTTCAGCCGCGGCTGCACCGGCCCCTGAGTCACGATCACGTTGTTCAGGTATTCCCAGCGGCGATTGCTGACGTGCTCACGGGTGCGATCGAGCATCTCGAGCGTCAACAACCGGCTAAGGTCGTAGCCGTCGATCCACTCCATCTCCATGATGCGGATCCGGTTCCGTTCGACGAAGTTCTGCACGTCCAGCAGATTGTCTTGCTGAATCTGGGCCACGCGGGCGGCAATCCGAGCGATCCGGGCCATCGCCTCGTCATAGCCTCGGGCGTCTTCGTAGCGGGCAGGCGAAAACACTTTCACGGCCACGGGCAGCGTAAAGGCATCGGTGCCACGCCGCTCGGAAAGATACACCACTCCCTGGCCACCGGCGCCCAGCCGGCGAGACATGTGCAAGTGCTCGGTCCAGCTCATCCGCTGGTTGCCGATCACTTCGTCGTAGCGGGCCAGAAGCTCGTCGGGACAACGTGTGGCCGGTTGACCTTCGAAGTCAATCGTCGGCACGCCGAGGTGAAACGTGGTCGTCATGGCGCCGTGCCTTGGGAACCGGTGGAAGCGTGGTGGTGAGGCATGGTTCTGGTAAGGCACATCATAGGCGCTAACCAGAATTCGCGTCCAGTCGATGGCGCGGAATCACGAGACTGCCAGCAGCGAAGTCGGTTTGACGACAATTACGTTCGCTTAACTCGACATGCCCGGCGTGCGAATGGGAAATCCAAGCTTCTTGTCGACGAGATTTCGCAGCGGGCGGCCGTCCAGATAGCGCTGCAAATTGTCACAGAAGAAATCGGTCATCTGATCGATGCGAACCTTACTCTGCCCGGCCACGTGCGGCGTGATGACTACGTTGGGCAGATTCCAGAGGGCACTAGCGACTGAAAGCGGCTCGACCTCGGTCACATCAACGGCCGCGCCGGCCAAATGTCCGCTTTCGAGCGCCGTAACCAGATCGCGTTCGATCACGAGCGGACCTCGCGCCACGTTCACCAGCAACGAGCCCTTTTTCATCTGCGCCAGCTCGGCCGCGCCGATCATGCCGCGCGTCGCCGGTGTCAGAGGTGCACAGAGCACCAGGACGTCGACCTTTCGCACCAGGTCGATCAGCCTGTCGGCCGGCCACAGCTCGTCGACGTAGTCGGGCTTGTCGATGGGGAACATGTCCGTGGCCAGGATCCGCGTTTTGAACGAGCTGAGCACCTGCGCCAGCCTTCGCCCCACGCCGCCGAAGCCCACGATTCCCACGGTGCTATGGTGCAGATCGCGCGTCGGCCTCCGGATGAACTCTTTCGCTTGCTGCGCGCGGAAGAACGCCGGAAAGCTGCGCGTCAGGGCGATGATCAGCCCCGTGGCATGTTCGGTCACCTGGTCGGCCAGCACGCCCGAGGCACTGGTCACCGTGATGTCGGACTCGACCACGGCGGGCACGAGGCAGTGGTCCATGCCCGCGGCCGATGACTGGATCCACTTGAGCCGCCGCTCGCGAACGACGGCCGGCCAGTCGAGAGGCACTTTCGCGTGGCCGCAATAGATGTCGGCTCGGTGAATCTCGGCGGCGATGTGCTGTTGGCCTGCGTCGATCAGTTCGGCCGAGGGAACCACGGCGGCAATCTGGTCAAAGTGACGCCGCTCGACGGGATAGCAAAGAACAATGCGCATGGATGGATGGAGCCCTGGAAGCTGCAATGGGTTCGGCGTCAATCTTATCGCGCGGGCCGCGTGGCCGGGAATTGCAACTGCGCGGCCAGGAGTTCAAGGCATGGTTGCCTGTTAAAACGGCTGATTCTCCGCGGTTTGGCGACTGGCGGAAACGGGGGCTCGCCAGTTACAATAAGTGAATGGCCTGATGCCGTTTCGCCCCCCGCCTGGCGAACCATGATCCGCACGTCGCAGACGCGGATCAGCTCGGCCAGCAGTGACATCCCGGCCATCTCGACATTCCTGAATTGCCCGCCGACTGGCAGGAGATTTCCCGATCGTGTCCAAGCGATATGCCATCAGCACCGCGACAGTGATCCTGCTCGTCGTGTTGCGTCTGAACATCGGCTGGCACTTCTTCAACGAAGGGGTGAAGCACTACACTGATCCGAACTGGACCAGCGAGGGGACGCTCCGCAACGCCACCGGTCCTCTGGCGCCGCTCTATAAGTCGTACCTGCCGGATTATCACGGCATGGACGAATGGCTGCACAGCGCGCGCCGCGAAAAGCCATCGGACGCTGCCAAAGGCTGGGTCAACCAGCTCGAAGCGGACATGGAAGCCCGCCGCGAGGCTTTCGCCGTTCACTACGGCCTGGACGAGAAGCAGCAGATCCAGTCGGTTGCCGTGACCAAGGAGTTCCAGGACCTGGTTCGTTCCTGGGCGAGCGCCCGCCGCGATGAGCTGGCAAACCATGCCCACCAGTGGCGACGGCAGCAGGAAATGGGCAAAACGCCCGATGCCGGCAAAGTGCCCTTCCGCAAACAGCGGATCGCGACCGGCGAAGCGACGCTGAACGCGGAATCGGCTGGTTGGCGCACGGAACTGACCGCGCTGGAGCTCGAATTTGAAGCAAATTTGAGCGAACTTTTGACCGAGGAACAGCGTAATCAAGGACCACTGGCCAGACCGCGCACCTCGATCGATGGCGTCGATAGCGTAATGACTTACGTTATCATGGCCGTCGGCGCCTGCTTGCTCTTAGGACTGTTCAGCCGCACGGCTTCGCTGGTGGGAGCGTTGTTCCTGGCGTCGGTTGTTTCGATGCAGCCATTCTGGGTTTCCGAAGCACTCCCCACATACAATCAGTTGGTCGAAATGTTTGCACTCCTGGTGCTGGCAACCACCCACTCAGGTCGCTGGGCCGGACTCGACTTTTTTGTCCACCATTTGATCACGGGGCGCGCAGCCGCCACGAAAGGCACGAGCGATGTATCTCAGTCCTGAAGAAAAATCCGTCGGCCAGGAAAACTTCCACAACATCCTGGGGGTCACCCGCCGCGACTTCCTCAAGGCAGGTGTCGCCGCCGGCGCCGTCTCGGGCGCCGGGCTGGGAGCCATGTACTTCGGCTACGGCTCGTCGATCGCCAATCCACTTCGCGTCGGCGTCATCGGCACCGGCGACGAAGGCAACGTCCTGATGGGCGCGATCACGCCCAGCTACATCCAAGTCGTGGCAATCTCGGACATCCGCCCGTACAACGTGCACCGGGCATTTCACGGCGACCACTCGAGCGATAACGCGCTCAAGGTTCGCTGCGGCCTGATGACCAAGTATGGCTGGAGCACCGAAGACGAAGCCCGCAAACACGTGAAGGTTTACGACCAGGACTATCACGATCTGCTGGCCGACAAGGACATCGAGGCCGTGATCATCGCGTTGCCGCTGCATTTGCATGCTCCGGTGGCGATCGAGGCGATGAAGGCCGGCAAGCACGTGCTCACCGAAAAACTCATGGGCCACAGCGTCCACGAGTGCAAGGAAATGGGCCGCGTCTCGCATGAGCTCAATAAGATCCTGGCCACCGGCCACCAGCGTCACTACAGCGTGCTGTACGACAACGCCGTGGATACGATCCGCCGCGGCCTGATCGGCGATATTCACATGATCCGCGCCCAGTGGCACCGGGGCAATCTGCCGGGCACGGACAGCTGGTCGATGCCGCTGCCGGACGCCGAGATGGAAAAGCGAATCGCTCGGCTCAAGAAGGACATCGAGATGGCTCGCGGCGTCTCGATTGACAGTAAGCTCAAGAGCCTGGAAAAAGAACTGACCTCGGCTCGCGAAAAGCTGATCGACAAGCTCAGCGGCCAGCTTGCCGAACTCGAAATGCAGTACCTGGACGGAAAGGTTAAAGCCGAGGATTACGGCTACCAGGAAATCACACTCCCCAACGGGAATCGCCGCAGTGCCTTGGAAGAGCTCATCCGCTGGCGTCTCTGGAATCGCACCGGTGGCGGCCTGATGGCCGAGCTCGGCAGTCACCAGCTCGACGCGGCGGGCATCTTCATCAGCGGCCTGCGCGAAGACGGTAAGAAAGCCCTCCCGCTGACCGTCAGCGCATCCGGCATGCGTTCGCTATTCCCGCTCGATCGCGATTGCGAAGATCACGTGTACTGCGTGTACGAGTTCCCCGGTCCCGAGTACGAGCAGAACCCCGATAAGAAGATCGGCGTGATGTACTCGTCGATCAACGGCAACGGTTTCGGCGGCTATGGCGAAACCGTGCTGGGAACCGAAGGCACGCTGATCCTCGAGCGCGAAGCCGAAGTGATGCTGTTCAGCAACAAGGCTCCCACGACCACGAGCCTCACCGTCTCCAAGGGCGGCGCCGGTGGTCCCACGCTCGACACGACGCAAAGCGGCGGCGGCGAAGCGGCTGTGGCCCAGCAGGCCTTGGGCGGACCTGTCAGCCGCGGTTACACCGAGGAGCTCGAGCACTTCGCCTGGTGTATTCGCAATCCCGACCCCGTTAACCAGCCGCGCTGCAAGCCGGAAGTCGCGCTCGGCGACGCGGTGATTGCGCTCGTGACGAACATCGCGATGCGTGAAAACCGCCGCATCGAGTTCAAGAAGGAGTGGTTTGAAATCGACAAGGACGATACGCCCGAAGGTATCGCGCCGGACGTCAAGCGTTACGCCTGACGTCCTCTCGATCCGCAATCGATCACCTAAGCCCAGGGAATGCCTTCCCTGGGTTTTTCTTTGCGCATGCGAACGCATTGTGTCATGCGGCGGGTTGAAGCCGCCCCGCGCCGCCCACTATGATGGCCGCTGATCGCAACCTTCTTTCGATCCACCAGCGAGGAGCAACCACTGTGGAAAAATGGCCCCTGGGCGTGTTTGCCAGCATCGATGCCGGGCTGGGCGTGAAGCTCGAAGTGGCCCATGAGCTCGGCGTGCCGACCATTCAACTGCACGCCCCCGCGAAGTCCACGCGCACGGCCGACAACGCCCAGCGGTTTCTCGATCGGCTGGCCGGTTACGGCATTCGCATCACCTGCGTTTTCGGCGGGTTCGAAGGCGAAAGCTATGCCGACATTCCCACGGTAACAGAAACGGTTGGCCTGGTGCCGCCCAAGACCCGCGCGGCGCGCACCAAGGAAATGAAAGAGATCGCGGACTTCGCGCGGCTGCTGGGCGTCGATGCCGTCGGCCTGCACCTGGGCTTCATTCCGCACGACGCCAGCGATCCACTCTATAAGGAAGTGCTCGCCGTCACGCGCGACCTCTGCGATCACTGCCAGAGCCAGAATCAGAACGTGCACCTGGAGACAGGCCAGGAGCCGGCCGATCCCCTCGTGCAATTCATCCAGGATACGCAGCGCAACAACCTGTTTATCAACTTCGATCCAGCCAACATGATCCTCTACGGGTCGGGCGAGCCGATCGAAGCTCTGGAAAAGGTGGGCAAGTACGTTCGCAGCGTGCACTGCAAGGACGGCACCTGGGCCGCCAACCCGGGTCAGGAATGGGGCCGCGAAGTGGCCCTCGGCCAAGGCGATGTCGACATGGAGCGTTATCTGCGCACGCTCGACAAAATCGGCTATCACGGGCCGCTCACCATCGAACGGGAAATTCCGCAGGAACCCGAGCGGCAAAAGGCCGAAATCGGCAAGGCGCTGGCGCTGCTCACCGAGCTGAAGCGAAAAATTGGCTAAAGCCGTCGCCGCTGGTCTGTTTCCGGAAGTCCCTGGGTATCGTCCGAACAATTCTGCACGAGTCAGGGACACATGCCGACTGAGCATCGAGTGATTCCGGCCACACCGGCAGACGTGCCCGTAATTTTGCAGATGGCTCGGGGCCTCGCTGAATACGAGCGCATGCCACAGGCGGTAACCGCGACGGAAGACGATATTCGCCGCACGCTGTTCGAAGAACCGCGACGAGCCGAAGCGGCCATCGGCTATTCTGCCGGTGTTCCGGCCGGAATCGTCGTATTCTTTCACACGTTCTCGACGTTTCTCGGCCGACCCGGCATTTATCTCGAAGACATCTATGTCGAGGAAAGTCACCGCGGCCGGGGCCTCGGTCGCGTGCTGATGCAGTACGTCGCCCGGATTGCTGTCGAGCGTGGCTGCGCCCGGTTCGAATGGGCGGTGCTGGATTGGAATCAGCCAGCGATCGGGTTCTACGAAAAGCTGGGAGCCAGGCCGCAATCTGACTGGACGGTTTATCGCCTCGCCGGCGAGGCACTTGAGCAACTGGCATCCCAAGCGCCGGCGGAGCGTGCCCCGTGATTCGTCGCGACAGTAGCGCCGCCATCTCGTTCATCTTCATCACGATCCTGATCGACGCGGTCGGCCTGGGCATCGTGCTCCCCGTCACGCCCGACCTGATCATGGAGCTGACGGGCACCTCGGTGAGTGAGGCATCCATCTATGGCGGCTGGATGGCGTTCGCCTATGCCGTCATGCAATTCATCTTCGGGCCGGTGGTGGGCAATCTCAGCGATCGCTTCGGCCGGCGTCCGGTACTCTTGCTCTCGCTGTTGACCTTCGGCATCGACTATGCCCTGATGGCTTTTGCGCCGACGGTCACGTGGCTGTTCGTCGGCCGCGCGATTGCCGGCATGGCGGGCGCGGCGCACTCGGCGGCGAATGCTTACATCGCCGATGTCAGTCCGCCCGAGAAGCGCGCCCAGAACTTTGGCTTGATGGGCGCCGCGTTCGGCCTAGGGTTCATCGTGGGGCCGGCGCTCGGTGGGTTCATGGGGTACTTCGGCACACGGGCACCATTTTACGCCGCGGCGGTGCTTGCGCTGATCAACATGTTGTATGGAATGTTCGTCCTGCCCGAGAGCCTGCCGAAAGAGGCTCGTCGACCGTTCCATTGGCGGCGGGCCAACACGCTGGGTACCGTGCTTGAGCTACGCAAGTATCCGGCCGTGACTCTGCTGGCCACGGTCTTGTTTCTGTGGACGCTGGCCCATCAGGTACTGCCGGCCACCTGGGCGTTTTATGCGCAGGCCAAGTTTCATTGGTCGACTTTGGAGATCGGCTTCTCGCTGGCCTTTGCCGGCGTGATGATGGCCGTCGTGCAGGCAGGTCTCACGCGCGTGATGGTCCCCAGGCTTGGCGAGCACGCGGCCGTTCTGCTGGGACTCGTCACCGGTGGAATCGGCTACGTGCTATATGCTTTCGTCTGGCAAGGCTGGATGGTCTATCCGGCGATGGTCGTCGGCATGTTCGGCGGGCTCACGTTTCCATCGCTCAATGCGCTGATGTCGCAACGTATTCCGCCGAGCAGCCAGGGTGAGTTGCAAGGCGCCGTGGCCAGCCTGTTCAGCCTGACCGCAATCGTCGGTCCGGTGTTGATGACGCAGCTCTTCGGCTACTTCACCAGTGCAGCGGCGCCGGTTCAATTCCCGGGCGCGGCCTTCCTGTGCGCGGCGGTATTGGTGCTGCTGAGCATCGCGCTCTTCTTGCAGGCCGACCGGCCCCGACGCGACAACGCGAACTCAGAACTCCAGGTCGATCGACCGAAAGCGGAAACCAGCGACGTGCCCGCCATTTCCCCCAAAGCAAATGCCTAGTCGGCAGGTGCTCTTCGCCTTCCCGGCGTGCGCGGCCTGAGGAACCACAGCACGATCAAGATCGGGATCGCATAGAACACCAGCTTCGGCCGCAGCGCCACGACCAGAATCGTGATCCCGCCCGTCACGGCCAGCCACCTGGGCACGTGCTGCACCTGCGGGTAGGCGAACCACCAGATGCCGAGCATCACGCCCATCCGGATGCAGCCACCCCAGAAGGCTTCGTCGGCCTGTCCTTTCGTGGCAATGCCGATGACGAGCAAGATTAAGGCGATGATCCCCAGCAGTGTGCGCATCGAGACATTATCGAGAGACAGCCGCTCGACCGCCAGGGCAGACGCCGGACCGGCAGAAAGACACGCGTCCTTAGATGCGGTCCAGGCTATCCAGCCACCGCATGAGCCCGTCGAGTTCTTCGGCCGTGAGATATCGGGCCTGCTCGCCAACACCTTGCACGACAACGGGGTATTTGAGCGCTCGCAGGCGCTCGATTCCGGCCTCGACTGCAGCTGACTGCTCGCTCTTTGTGGCCAGCGTGGTGTAGAACGCCTGGCGGTTGACCGGATCGGGCTGTGGCAGTTGCGACAAGCGGGGCAGGGGGGAATCGACCGCGGCGACCGCCCGAACCAGATCGATGTTCGTCACGCCAAACAGGTAGGCCATCGTCGCCCCGGCCTGGTGACCATGCACGGCGATGCGTGTCGGATCAATCGAGTAGGTCTTGGCCACGGCATCGGCCGCGCGGCGCACGAAGCCGAGCTCCGTCGGCTGCCAGCGGGTGGCATCGGCCGACTTCGGCGCAAGCAGAATGAAATCGTACTTCTCGCACAGCGGCTTCCACAGCGCAACCAGCTCTTCATCTTTCGAGCCCCCCGGAGCATGCAGCCAGATCACCAGTCCATGCGGCACGTCGGCGCGAAAATCGTCCGGTACCAGGGCCTGGCATGCGTTCTCGAACTCGGGCAGCTTGATCGGCACAAGCCCCGTGGCGGGCTTCGCGACGTCGGCCGCGGCCAGTGCCGCCGAGTCGTGAGCCGGCGGTAGTTCACCGGGCACGCTTTCCGGCAACGTTGCTAACGTGGCATTCACAAGCAGCGTTTGGTCTCCGCGCAGCGCTTCGAGGGCGACCGATTCGTCCGGGGTGAGCGGCTGAAGCTGCTCGCGCAGATCGGCAGCGGTAGTAACTTTCGCTCCCGCAATCGATTGCACCCGATCACCCGCTTGCAGCCCCGCCTTGGCCGCGGGACTGTCCGGATAGACATAGCGAATCGCAATGCCCTTGGCGTCGGCATCCTCAGCTTTGCCCACCGGACGCATCGGCAAGATGCCCAGGAATGGCGTCACGTACGGATCGATCTTCTCGGCCAGCGTCACTTCGCGATCGATGCGTTCATCGCCGCGCAGCGCGACAACCCGCACATTCTCGCCGGCGTAGAGCGGCCCCATCGCGTGCTTGAGCTGTGCGTGGCGCTCAACCGCTTGCCCTGCCACTTCGACGATCCTGTCCCCTTTGCGGAACCCCGCCTTGAATGCCGGACCCGTCGGCGCGGCCACTGCGATCTCCGCGACCTTGGCGTTCAGGTCGCTCGCCTTGAACGACACGCCCAGGAGGCCGGTATGCAGATCCTTTCCCTCTTTCATCCGCGGCAGGTTGCGCAGCACGGTCTCGAGCGGCACGGCGAAACCGATGCCCGAGTCGTACCATTCCACGCCGGCGACTTCCTCGGTCTCTTGCGGGGACATGGGGACCAGCACACCGAGCACGCGGCCGCGGATATCCACCAGCGGACCGCCGTAGTTATTGGGCGAGATCTTGGCGTCCGTCTGCAGCGACTTGCTCCAGATGCGATCCTTCGCGCTGATGATGCCGACCGAGGCATTCGGACGCTCGGCCTCGAAAGTTCGGCCGACCGCGATTGCCCATTGGCCGACGCGCACTTCACTCTGGGGCGCTGCTTCGGCGGGTGTGAGTGGTTCGTCCGCCTCGACCTTCAGCAGCACTAGCAGCCGGCTACGATCGGTGGACACGAGCTGCGCCGCCTGGCGTTTGCCGCTAGGAAGCGTCACCAGGATCGAATCCGGCTTCTGCGCAAAGTTGAACGCGCTTGAAATGATGTAGCCTTCGCTGTCGACCACCAGACCGGTCGTGGGCCCGGTGCCGACAAGCAGTTCGCCGACGCGCTCCAAACCGCCGACGGTCTCGATCCGCACGACCGACGGCGCCACGCGTTCGACCGCGGCCTTGATCGCCTGTTCTTCGAGCTCGGCGAGTGGCTCATCCGCGGCCCCGACCTGCGTCGTCAGCAAACACAGCGCCCAGACGAACAGCAGCGGAGCGATCCATGACTTGTAATACGGCCGGCTCATGGTCGGTCTCCCTCGGCGGCCGGCACTTCGACCTCGACAAGTTCCTGCCCCCGCATCAGCACGAGCTTCAAGGTCGAGTTGCGTTCGATGTGCGCTAGCTCATCGCGAAATCCCTGGCACGAATGCACCAGGTTCTCGCCCACAAACACGATCAAATCGTCGGGCCGCAAGCCGGCCATCGCCGCTGCCGAGCCTCCGCGCACCAGGTCCACGTAAGGCGGCGTCCGCTCCAGAACGTCAGGTACGAGCACCAGCCCCAGCGCCGCCAGGTCGATCGCCTCGTCCGGCTTGAGCTTCGGCTCCTCGTCCGTCGGGCGAAACTTGCCTTCCAGAATCTGTGAAACCGAACCTCGCAGCTCCTCAATCGGCAACGCGTAATTGAGCCAGATGTTGTTCTGCGCGCTGCGCAGTTCTTTGCCGAGCATTGCCACAAGCTCTCCGCGCTGATTGATCAGTGCTCCGCCGGCCGCGCCGGGATTGTTCGTCATCGCATCCAGTACGTAGACCGAGCCGCGGTAGGGCGTTTCGAACACACCGCGGCGAGCGTCAAGCTGCGTCTTCACCGCAACCACGCCATGCTGCACGCTGGCCGGCTCATCGCCAGTTGCCACGCCGAACAGATTGCTGAACGCCAGTACGCGGGTGCCACTTTCGGCCGTGGCCGCGGCGTTCAAATCAAAGAAGGGGAGCTCGGTCGCTTCGATCTTCAGCACTGCCAATTCCAACCGCGGATCGGCGCCGAGCAGCTTCGCCTCGAAGCGCCGGCCGTCGTTGAGCGTCACGGTGATGTAATCGGTATCGAGCACGTAGCTCCAGGCAGTCGCAATGTGCCCTTCGGCAGAAATCAGAAAACCACTCTGATAGGCCTCCAGCCGGTTGAATCCGCCGGCGCCGTAGATCTTGACCATCTTGGGCTGCGTCGTGTCGATCACCTCGGCAACCGACGCAGCGCGCACGTCGACCGCGGCGAAAGCGAGCAGCGATAGGGCCAGCAGCCGTTGAATAGCAGCGAGGTTCATCTATTCACCCTCCGGCTGCGGAGCATCGGCCGCTGCATAGCTTTCGCAATTGAATTCGTAGCTATACCCATCGCCAAAGCGGACTTCGATCTTCCCCGGCAGCCATTGCCCGGCGAACTCGCGGTAGTCGGTGAAGTACAACTCGCAAGGATCAACGTCCGTCTCAGGAAACATCTCCAGGGCCGCGAGACTGCCCTGCGGATCGATGTAGAACAGGCACTCGACGTCCTCATGCGTAGCTTCGAGAATGTCGAACATTCCCTCGCGATCCGCGAGCGGCATCGTTCCCAGGTACTGCACGCGACTGAAGCTCTGCGGGCCGTCGACAAGCATCCGCCGCCAGAGTGCCAGCGCCGCGAGTAAGCCACCGCTGCCGGGCGGCTCCAGGTGATTCGACATGCCGCCGGTCCACTCCACCCGAAGCTCGCCGCTAGGAAGCCTGATTGCGGCCCCGGCGTCCGAGAACTCCAGGCGGAACTCCTCGGCTCCGCCGGTCTTGCCGGTGACGGCCCAAGCCTTGCCCAGGTTGGCAAAGTTGCCACGGCTGGTCAGTGCCGCGGCTACGCGCTTTCGCTCGAGCTCATTGAAGAAGTAGTTCACATAGCCGGCCTTCTTTTCGTAGTGCTGCTTGACGATCTCCGGCATCGGGGCCTTCTTCTTCGGCATCCGCACCGGCACCGGATCCTTGCCCGGCCCACCATCATCAGGTTTTTGATCCTCGGGCTGCTCTTCCTTGGGCTCCGAGCCGGGCTCGTCTTTCGGCTTCTCCCCCTTGGGGATCGGCATCTTCTCATGCGGATCCTGCTGCTCGGCCGCGATCATCTCTTCCAGTTCAATCTCGGCATGCACGCCGCGCAGCCGCACGAGCACGTCGTAACGCTGCCCCTGCCGGCGGAACGACAGCGGTACGCGCCACCCGCGCGGGAAAATGCCCAGTGCGTTCTTGAAGGCGTTCACCGTCGTGATCGGCCGGCCCGCAAAGGCGATGATCTCGTCTCCATAGCGAAGCCCACGGCGATAGGCATCGGACTCTTCCAGAATGTCGTCGACCACCACGCGGCGATCGGCGTCGCTGCGGACCACGGCGCCCAGCGTCGCATGATCCGCGATCCGCCCACTCTTCAGGTGGCCCAGGAAGTTCTTGATCTGATTGATCGAAATCGCATAGCCCACACCGACGTTCACGCGGCCGCGCTTCTCGAATGACCCGCGCCCGTTGATGCCAATCAGCTTCCCCTGGGCGTTGAACATCGGACCGCCTGAGTTACCCGGATTGATCGCGGCATCCGATTGCAGGCAGTCGGCATATTCCAGGATCGTGCCGGCCGGATACTGGTAGCGATGCACGCCTGAGATCACGCCGAAGGCCACGCTGGGTTGATAGTCGGTCGCCAGCAGAAACGGGTTACCGACCGTAAAGCACCAGTCGCCCACGCGCACCTGGTCGCTGTCGCCCAACTCCGCGGCCGGAAAATCGTTCCGCCCCAGCAGCTTGATCAAGGCCACATCGCCCGTGGGATCGAGCCCCACGATCACGGCGTCGTACAGCTTGCCGTCGGCCATGCCGCACTGCATGGCATCACCGCAGGCGCTGGTGACATGGAAGTTCGACAGGGCATAGCCATCCGGCGAAATCACCACGCCGCTGCCGCCGCCCTGTCCACCGGGCGAGAACACCGCCACTGTCGACGCCACGCACTTCTCGACCACCGCCACGCGGGCTTCTTCCGCCGCGAGCACGGCCGGATCGACCTGCGCGCGGGCCTGCCGCGCCCCGATCATGGCGATCAGCAGAAGGAGCCCCAGCCTGACCATTGGTGCCTGCATAGTGAATTCTCTTTCCGCGCCGCGTGCCACTCGATCGTATCTGCTACTTCGTTACGTGTGCGTCACCTAGATTCAGCCTATCTCCGACGTCGAGCCCTTCGCCGTAATCAGCTAATATCTCGATGCGACGAATGCCGCCGGCGTCCAGTTCCAACTGTTGAGCGGGTTCCGTGCCGCGCACTTCGCCCTCCCACAGCAATTTGCCGTCTCCCTTGATTGAGAGCCAAACACTGCCGCTCTCGCGCATCGTGTCGTCGATCCCGACCGTCGTGCGAAACAAGCGGAACGTATCCGGCAGCCGATAGATCAGCTCGGTGCGACTGGCAAGCGACAAGCCCTTGCGAAACACCTTTCCATCGAGCTTGAGCGGCGAGTCGTCGAAGCCCCGATCGCGGCGATATTCGAAATAGCCCAACAGCGCTTGCGGCGGCTCGGAAAAAGCCACCAGCGGCGTGAACTGCGCGCTCTCGGGCTCCAGGTCGCTGAGATAGGCAATCTTGCCGCCGGAAAAGTCGAAGCGCAGCGTGTCCGCGACCGGGATACTCAGCTTCACTCCGGCAGGTGTTTCGATCGCGAGCTTTTCGCCCTCCAGCGTGAGTGCTCGCAGCGGCAGGCGGCTACCACCTCTCAGGTTCAGCGTGCCGATCGATTCCGGCAGTTGGCTGACTTTGGCCGCCGCGTACACGATCCCCGTGATCTTTTCGCGCTTCACCGGAATCGTCTCGCCGTCAAGCTCGAATTGGCAAGTCGAGGCGTCGAGACTCCGCACGATCCCTTCGAGGTAGTCGAGCGCATCGTTCTTCCGCACCACGAGCAGATCGCCCGCGGGCTTCGACTCAGTAATCTCGGCCCATTGTTTCTGCAGCTTGGGCTCGGCGATGGGAGTCAGCTTCACCGCGCGCACGGAGCGCGTCGGCACCTCTAATAACGTCTCCGCGTTCAGCTTTAACGAGGCATTGCCATCTTTGGTCAGGTACTCCGCCGCTGTGAGCTGAGCCCCATCGATAAGACTGATTTCAACGGCGCCGGCTGCTAGGGTCGGCTTGGCGCCTTCCAGCGCCAGCGTCGCGAGCTTTTCCAGCGGCAGCGAGACGTCGCCCGAGTCCGTCGTCAGCACAATCTCCGTGGCGGTGGCCGACTTGAGCTCGCCGCGCGCAGTCTGGCCGTCGAGCGTCTGGGCCTCGAAGGGCACCGCGGCCGAAAGCAGTACGGAGAGCAGCAGACTGACTGTCATGGCGTGGTTCCCTATTTACCTTCCGAACCTTCCGTGGCGAGCTTGCGGAAGTATTGCTCGATCATGTCTCGGTAGTGGGCCGGATACTCCTGACCGATCTGTTGCAAGGCTTCCTCGCGCTCCTTGGGCGGCAGGTTGCCCCAGCCGCTGCCGTCGCCGATTGGCTTCTTGTCCACGTTGCCGGGGCCCTTGCCGCCGAGCGGCATGCTGTCGGGCAGGGGAGCGATGGGCATCGGCCCCCCGCCACCCGCTCCGCCCGCCGCCGCGGCTGCCGCGGCTTGCTGCTGCTTTTCCATCTCTTCAATGAGCTTATCGAGCGATGCGATCACGCCGTCTTCGACTTCGCGTGTCTTCTTGCCCGCGCGACCCAGATCGAGCCGGCGCTCGATATCCTCCATCCGCCGCGCGATGTGATCGAGCGAGTCGTCCTTCAGCCCTTCGAGATCCGCCTGCATCAACTTCGCCAGCGAGGCATAACGCCTGGGAAGTTGCGATTCGTTCTCGAGCAGCCGTGTGATGGCGGCAAGGCCCTCGTCGCGGGCCAGCATTCGATGATGGACAACCGCCCGGTGGAAGAGCAGGGCCGCCGGATCGGCGACCTCATCCAACTTGATGGAGGCCATCTGCTCGGCCGCTTCGTCATAAAGCTGCTCGTGAACCAACCAGCGCACGTAGTACAACCGCAGGTTGCTCCGGACGAACTCCGGCAGTGCCGGATCGTCGAGCCAGGTCACATCCGGCAAAACAACATTCTTCCGCGGCTGCGACGCCACGTCGACAAGCTCCTTCGCTCGCGGTTCGCCCAGCACGATCGTGCGGCAGGCCAGATCCAGCAGCGGCGTGTCGCTGGCCTCGGCTGCGCCTTCCTGCCAGAGCGCTTCGGCCGCCGCCAGCGAAGACTTGTCCGCTTGGTCCTTGGATACCCAGGCGAGCACCTGTTCGCGCACGGCCTGCGCGTCGGGCGTTTTCCAGCTCGCACGCTGCGTGAGGCTGGGCCGATCATCGGCAGTGCTAATTGCGGCGTTGAGCAGTACGGCAACGGCCGCCAGCAGCGGTAAAATGCGTCGCGCGGTCATCGATTTCTCCCTACCACGATGTCGCGGGTAATCTTGTGAATGCGAGATTCTCGCTCCGCCAGCTCCTCGAGCGCTTGAAGTATCTGCGGCTCACTTGCCTGTTCGGTCTTGGTGAGCTCGGTGTACCGCTGTGTGCGGTTGTTCACGCGCATCTGCATCGCGCGGATCATCTTCAGCTCGGCGATCGTATCCACGAGTGGCATCTCCTGCTCGCCTCCGGCCTGACCGGGCTGGCCAGGTTTCTGCTCCTGCATGTCTTTCTGAGCCTTCTCGAGCGCAGTGATCATCTCTTCCAGAGCAGCGATGACATCTTCTTCGACACCTTGCGTGAGGATGCCGGTGTCGGCCTCGTTCAGGCGATCGCGAATCGTAATCATGTCGTCGCGAATCTCGATGACCGCTTCAGGGAACGCCACGGCCGAACCTTCTTCCTGCAGCATGGCCAGCGCCTTGTCCGCCTCGACCGCGATCTCGGCCTCTTTCCGGCTTAGCCGACCGGCCTCGATCACATCGTCGCGGTCGCGATCCGCTGCGGGAACCTTATCCAGCCGCTGCGTGCCTTCGTATACCTGCACCTGGGCTTCGAGCATTTTGCGAAAGCGGGCCTCAAGCATCGCGAGCGTGCGGGCCATCTCCTCTTCGCGCAGTTGCCGCAGAATCTCTTCGAGCTCGGCCTTGGCCTGTTCCAGTTCCCGCAGGGCTTGCTCCTGCTTCTCAACGGCGTCCGATTTCTTGGCCTCTTCGAGCTTCTTTTGGGCTTCCTGCATCCGTTGCTGCGCCTTCTGCAACCGCTGCTCGGCTGGATTCTGCTCGCTCTCTTCACTCTCGCCGCTCTGGCCGCTCTCGCCCGGCTGCGGGGGATCGACCGGCGGAGGACCGTCTTGCGGCTTCGATTCGGACTTCTCGCCTTCGGACTTCTGGCCCTCGGACTTCTTGCCCTCAGCGTCTTCGCCATCCGACTTTTCGCCGTCAGACTTCTCGGATTCGCTCTTCTCGCTTTCAGGCTTCTCTTCGGACGGCTTATCCGATTTCTCGCCTTCAGGCTTCTCAGCGTCTGACTTCTCGGTGTCGGGTTTTTCGCCCTCGGATTCTTTACCCTCGGCAGATTCCCCCTCGGGCGTCCCATCGCTCTCTTTGCCAGGCTCGCCGTCAGCGGGCTCGCTCTCGCTGGGCTCTTTTGTCGGTGCGCGCGCTTCCTCGTCCTTGCGCACATCCTCGGCCAGCTCGCCGGTCTTGTCCTTGATCTCACCCTGACGCTCGGCGAGCTCCTTGGCGTCGTCGTCGCGCTGGGTTGCGCCCTGAACTTGCCGCTGCTCCTTGATGATCTTGTTGACCCGCTCCAGATACTTACGGATCCGTTCCTTCTCGGACTCGATGTGCTTCGAACGGTCTTCGCTGAGCATCAGCTCCAGCAGCCGCATCAGGTCGTCACGAACGTTCTCCTGGCCCTTGACGGCCGGGCTGAATCGCTCGTTCTTGAGCAGCTCAATCAACGCACCGAACTGATCTTCGATCGCCCGGTCTTTGCTTTGTGCAACAGCCTGACGCAGCAGCGCGGCCCGCCGGGGATCGGTCGACTCCGTGAGTTCCGCCATTCGCAGCAGCAGCCGCTCGAGATCGCGAAACCGTTCGGCCACTTGCTCTTGCCGCGTGAGCAGGGGGTTTTTGGCCGCCTCATCCGCACTCGCGGGCTCTTCAGCCGGGGTATCGGCCGGTTCCGGGTTGTCGACCGTCTTCCCGGGCGGCTCGGCAGCTTCCTGCGCGGACGCATGGCGCACGAGCGTGAAGCTCAGCACGAGCAGTCCCAACAGCAGCAGCCAGCGTGTGTTCATGGTCCGTCCCTCGGCCCGCCTGCGTCCTTACTCGATCAAGCTCCGCAGCGACTTCTTCTGCTGCTGCTTGGTTTCCTCATTCACTTGCTCTTGCGTCTCGATGATCTTGCGCAGCATCTCGAGCGCCTCGTTGAACGTCTCTAATTCTAACATCCGGTCCAGGATTCCCTGCATTTCCACCAGAATCCCGTCGATCTGGGCCACCGCCTCGGCCTGCGACTTCACGGCCGCGTCCGGCGCTGCCAGTTGCCCGCCAAGCTGCTTGAGCCTCTCCAGCAGCGGCGGATAGCGAGTCTCGCCGATCGTTCGCAGCGGTCGGGCAATCCCCTCGTCCAGCCGCTGCGTCAGCTCGGGCGTGTCGATCCGATTGTTGGCCAGCTCTTCGCGAATGTCGTCAAATGCCGTGGCCAGGTTCACGACTTCGTCCATGCTCCGCTCGCTGTTCTGCACGACGCGTTCGACCTGCACCGCGGGGCTCAGCCGGCCGGTGGCCGCCTCGCGCGACGGAGCCGCATCCTCTGGCTTTGGCTCAGGCTCCGCATTCGGCCGCAGTTCCACTCCGGCCAGCAGATCGCGAGTGTCGGTCAATTCCTGAATGATCGTTTCGAACTGTCGCCGCAGAATCAGTTCGCGGGCTTCGAGCATCGACCGCAGCTGGTCGGGCGTCACCACGTCCAGGGCATATTTTTGACTCACGCCCACGTTCGGATTTGCTTCCAGCGCGCAGTTGTCCGCGGCCTGCACGGTCCAGTGCAGGCGTTGCTTGGGCTTCAGCTGAAGATCAGCCACTTCCATCACGCCGGCCAGCTCCACCGCTTCGGCGCCTGGATTGCCAAACTCCAGCGGCCGTTGCTGCGCCGGTTGCTCGTCGACATTGAAGTCGAACCAGGCTCGGGCCACGCCGTAGTCATCTTCCACCTGGCCGACGGCCGGCAGCCGGGCCTCGGGCGTGATCGCGGTGCCGATTCCCTTGAGAACGACGTTCACCCGCGGGGCTTCATCGGGCACTGCCGCGAGTGTAAGCCTGACCGCTTCGCGGCTGGCGATGCCATCCGTATCGCGCAGCGTGAAGAGCAGCGTCTTGTCGGCGTCGAGCCGGCCGAGGTCGAACTCGAACTTTTCCTGTGGCTTGCCGGCTTCGGCCGCGACGTCGATGCGATGTGTCTCGGCCGTACCGTCGCTGGCCACGTCGTCGATTTGCACGGAGACGAGCGGCTTGTTCGACGTGGCCAGAATCGTGACCTGCGTGCCCAACGGAATCTGCATCAGCCCCGCCACGGCCAGGTCGCGGCTGGCGCGGCCCGTGTACTGGGGATACTGGCAGCGGAGCGTCATCCCGCTGATGGTCGGGCTGTCGACCACATCAAGATAGAACGGTCCTTCGCGGTCGTCTCCGCCGGAAACGTAAAACTCCAGCGGCGCCAGCACGCTCTTGAATTCATAGGCATACGGCTGCTGCTGTCCGCGGCCTTGCGGTACGACGCCTTCGCGGCGCATGTTCTCGCGGCCACTCGCGCCCTCGGCAGTGCTGTAGCGAACTTCCACGATCTCTGGGACTTCGCGCTCGAGTGCCGCGTCGGCGTTCACCACCAGATCCCAATCGCTGCCGCGGGCGATCTTCACCCGGCGCGAGTCATCAAAGCCCGCGACCGACAAATGCGTCCATCGCGGCCACAGTTCGTTCGACATCAGCAGGCTGCGGCGTGCCCAGACTCCGGCAGCGGCAGGCGCTGCGACGAGAAACACCAGCACCGAAGCCGCCAGCAGCAGCGCCAGACTCACCTTCTGCACCAGCGGGCGACGGTTGAACACCTGTGCCAGCTCCACGCGATTCACTTCCGCCAGCGCGTCGCGATGAGACCGGGCCAGCATCTCGGCATTAAACTCGGCGGCCCGATCGGGTCGTTCCGCAAGCTCCACCGACGTGAGCAAGCTGTCGCGGAACTGGCCGAACTGCCGCTCGAGTAGCAGGGCCATGCTGCGATCTTCCAGCCGCACCAACAGCCGCGAGATCAGCGTGCGATAGGCAATGAACACCAGCGCCACGACCACGGCGACCACAACGCCCACGCGCAAGGCCACCGGCGGCTCGATCAACCAGTCGAGCGCAAGGCTGATCCAGAACGCCGCCCCGGCCAGAATTGTGAGCTGTGCCAGCCCATCGACCCAGACGTACGCCCTGATCTTGCGGCGCAGCTTCGCCAGCAGCGAGCGAATCGCCGGTTCGAGCGTGTTCGATTTCTGAACGTCCGTTGCCATCGTGTGCCGTTACGCCGGTTTTGCTTCTACGCCAGCTTTGACAGTCTGCGAATCAGCCATTCCAAACACAGTGCGCCGCAAATGACAATGAGCAGCCCGCGCATCCAATGGAAATCAAAGTCGCGATCCGTCACGCCCTGGAGGTAAGTGGTTTCGGTTCGGTCGGCAAGCTGCGTGACCAAGGGGGGCAGCCCCTTGCTCCCCAATACCGACTCCGCACCCACGTAGTAAATCCCGCCCGTGCGCTTGGCCAGGTCGGACAACAACGCGTCGTTCCGCTGCGGGTTCTCGCGTTCAATGTCGGGCACGCGCACCTGAATCCGCCGCGTAAGCAGTTCGTTCTCGCTGCCGGGCACCGCCAGATCGAGACGATACGTGCCTTCCACCAGCGCCGTAAACTGCCCGGCGTACATTCCCTTGCGCGTCGGATCGGGCATGAGCTGGATTTTTTCGGACGTGCTATCCGGCCGCACGATTTCCAGGCCAACGCTCGGCAGATCGAGCGGTTCGAACTGGGCATCGCTCAGTTGCGCCTTGACGGCGACCGTGTTGCCCAGCAGGTAGCGATCGCGGTCGACCAGCAGCATCCCGCGGCTGGAGCCGACAAGTAGCCGCCCCTGCGACACGTGTCGTATCAACTTTGTATAGAGCTGTTCGAAGTAGCGATCGTCGAGCGCTCGCAGACGCCACATCTCGCCGCTGCCCATGAAGAACACGCGGCCCGCGCCATAGAAGTGCCCCGCCATGTAGATCGGTTTATCGCCGCCGCTACCCGCCTCGGGGTCGGAGTATCGACCGTAGACCGCGGAGCCGGGCTTCGCGCTTCGCACGGAGTAGTAGCCGTACACGCCCGGGAAATCGGACCAGACTTGCTGGCTGGCCGGGGCACTATCGCCCAGCCACAGGAACTCGGCCTCGAGCCCTTCGCGAGAGAACTCGATGGGCCAGGGATTCGTCGCGCCGTAGCGGCCTTCTTCGAACACGGTCAAGCGGCGGTTGAACTCCACCGGATACAGGCCGCGCAGCTTCGCGAGCTTGGGTTCCTGCACCCAGCGGTCCATCTCGACGGGCCCGGCCACAACGACCAGTCCGCCGGCTTTCTCGGCGACCCAGCGCTCGAGCAGGTCGACCTGAGCCTCGGTGAGCTTTCGCCAATCGGGATCGAATCCCACGACCGCGTCGTACTCGAACATCTCCTGCGGCGTGCTGGGGAAATCCGCCAGGATCGTATCGGCATCCTGCGACGCCCCTTCGCCGGCCGACTGCAGCCAGACGTCGACGCTCACATCCTTGTCGCGCTTCAGCATGTTTCGCAGAAAGGTGTACTCGCGCGTCGGGCCGCTGGCCACAAGCAGGACTTTCGTCTTGCGATCGACGATCTCGACGTCGACCTCCTGCTGATTGTCGTTCGCGTTGCTGTCCTCGGGCGGAGCCTTTACGCGGAGTTTGAAGACACGGCGGCCCGCCTCTTCCGGCGAGAAGTCGAACTTCACGGGCACGACTTCACCGCGACCGCCAAGCGTGATCCGCTGCGAGTCTTCGAGCGTCCCGTCGCCGCTTCCAGCATCTTTGCCGGCTTCGCGCGAGAGCAGTTCCACCGACACGGTGCGATCGTCCAGACCTTCGGATTGCAAATACCCGGTGATCTGGAAGTCATCGCCAGGATATGCCCGGGCCGGAGCCACCAGATCGCTGATTCGCACGTTCGCTGGCCGGCGATCGGAGCCGATGCCGACGGCGTAGACCGGAATTTTTGCATCGCGGGCGGCGGCGATAGACACTGAAGGATCAATGCCGGCGTTCTGGCCGCCGTCGGTGAAGACCACGATGCCGGCCACGGGACTGGTGCGTTCTTCCGTGATCAATGTGCGGAGCGACTGACCGAGTCGGGTTTCGCTGCCTTGCGGGAGGATCGCGGCGGGCCAGTTTTCATTCGCGGCGTTTGCCCCCTGTGGTTCCGCACCGTCTTTAGCGTCGGAGGCTTTCTCGACCGGCACTCCGAGCGCGGGCAGCTTACCCAGCGTTGTGATGCGATCGAGCTCCGCGTCAAACCGCGCCAGATGTACGTCGTGCTTCTCGCGCAGCTTCTCGACGAGCTTCCCCTTGTCGAGCACCGCGACGACTTCTTCGAGCCGATTGGGCGAAGCCGGCACGGCCGAAGCCGTCGCATCGTGCAGTCCCATGCTGAGGCTCGAGTCGACCAGCACCAGCACACGCGAGTTGCGCACCACGCGCTGCTCGGTCCGCTTCTCCGGCTGTAGGTAGAAGGCCAGCAGCCCAGCGAGAGCCACTAGCCGCAGGCCGAGCAACAAAGCCGCCACGCCGCGACGAAGTTCGATCGTATCGCGGCGATACATCCAGACGGCAAATGTCACGATCAGCGCGCAGGCCAGCGCAAGCACCAGGTACTGCCAGCGCTCCGAATACTCCTGCAAGCGCGCTAGTTCGTAAGTGGTTCGCGTCTGTGCGAGCAGCGTGTGCATCATTTGGCCCGAGCCTCCAGCGGCTGGGGATGATAGCTGCACACGTAGGCCAGCACCTGCTCGGCCAGCAGCACCGCGATCAGCAGGTACAGCAGACTCTCACCGAGGTTGAAACCGGCAAGCTGCTGCGGATTGTAGTTGATGTCCTGGGCTTCGTAGTACTCGTAGCGAACGCCTTGCAACTCACCGGCCAGGGCCTGGGCGTCCAGCTTCCGCAGATCGCCTTCTTCCGGCGCAACGTTAAGTGCGAATCGCTCCGTCACTTCGCTGCCATCGAGCTTTACCAGACGGGCTTCGTAGATGCCGCTCGAATCGGTCTCGTTCAGCACGGCTATCCGCTCGGTGGTGTCGGCTGGTGCCACCTTCTCGCCGTCTTCCAGTTGTTCGTTCTTTTTCGGGTTCACCGGCGTCGTGGCGTCGACCGTCAGGGTTGCGCCGCCCAGCTCGCGCGGCATCATGAACCGCACCTGCGGAGTGAACAGAGCGGTGTCGACCGGTATCGAGAGGGGAGTTCCAACCAATCGTGAGGGATCCGCATTTTTCGGCGCAGACAAATACGATTGCAGTTCGAGCATCGCCACGACGAAGCTCGGGTTGCCGCGGGCCCAATTATTCCAACTGCCGAGCTCCGTCTCGAGCGGCGAGGCCTTGGTCAGGAAGGCGACCACGCGCCCCTCGCCGAATTGTTTCTCCACCGCCAACGGCGCCTTGTTCCGCAGTTGGGCGATGATTCGCGTCGACGAGTCGGGCTCGGGCAGCCAATTCTTCTCGGCCGCAAAGTAGCGATTGATCGTTACCGCGCCGAGAAAGCTGTTCCGCTCACCCGCGAACACCGCGAAGATCGGATGGTCGCCGACTTCGATATCAGGAGCTTTCTCCAATCGATCGACGATGAGTTCCTCGGGCCCAGCCAGCGGCAGCGGCAACAGTCCCTCGCCGCCGCGATACAGGCTATCGTTCATGAAGGCGGCGCGCGACCGTTCGCCGAGAAAAATTCCCAGGCCGCCGCCCTGGCGAACGAAGTCTTCCAGCGCGGCGATCTCGGCTGAATCGAGTCGATCGATATTGAGCAAATAGATCGTGGCAAACCGATCGAGCGGATGATCGCGCAAGTAACGCGGTGATTCGATGACAGGACTTAGCCCACTCGCGATCTTGCCGCCGGGCGAGAGCGCCGACGTCAAGAAGAAGGCATCGCTCCCGCGGGCATCGCCGTCGATCACGAGCACTTCAACCGCCGGCGGCACGTCGACCACCAGCGTGCGGCGATTGTCGGTCGTGACCGCGTCGCTTTCGAGTTGCGCGGCCAGCTCATGCTGCCCCGCCGTGGCAAACATCACCGGAAAACGCCGCGTCACCGACTTACCGGCGGGCACCTCTTCGACTACCACCGGCGTGCGGGCGTGACCGTCTTCCTGGAGCGCGACCGAGACGTTCCGAGCATCCTCCGGCCCAAAGTTCTGCACGGTCACTTCCACCAGCAGCGGCACGCCGGCCGCACGGGTGCCCGGGGCCGGCTTAAGCGCCGCGATGGCCAGGTTCTGATGCATCGTATCGACACAGTTCACCAGGTGCACCTGGGAGCCGGCCGCCGCGATGCGTTCGAGCGATTTGCGGAGCGAGGCCGCTTCACGCCAGTCGCCGGCACGGAAGTCGGAAACCAGATACACGATCCGATCTTCGTCCGCGCCTTTCGCCGGCAGACCGTCCACCGCCTCCAGAGCTTCCACCGGACCAGCCGCGGTTTGCGAGGGCCCGAGCGGCCCCAGCACTTTCTCCAGCGTTTCGGGAAACTGCGCATCAATGGGCGCTTCGAGCAAGTCGGGCTGCGTGCCACGCGCTATCTGGCCGGCACGAGAAAACCTGATCAGCGTGAAGACCTGCGGCGTGTCTTGTCGCTCGGCGCTGGCGGCGAGCCGCGTGACGACACCTTTCGCCTGTTCAAAGGCGCTCGTATCGGCCCAGTGGTCCGACATCGAAAAGCTGTCGTCCACCAGCACCACGTGGTGGGTGCGGGCGCCACCGAAGATCGCGCCCCATTTGTTGCGCAACAGCGGTTGGGCCAGCATCATCACCACCGCCGCAATCGCCGCCATACGCAGCAGGAGCAACAGCAATTGTTTGAACAGAACGCTCTTGCGATGCCGCTTCTGGCTTTGCAGCAGGAACTCCATCGCCGCCCACTCGACGCGTCGGTGGCGCATCAAGTTGATGAGGTGGATCAGCACCGGCAAACCGACGAGCGGCAGCCCCCACCAAAGCAGCGATTCGAACACAAAGCTGGGCATCGTTCTCGTATGCGAAGTCCCTGGCGGCCACCCTGGCCACCGTTACCTTCGCAGCATCTGCCTCCTGTCGGTCAAGAACGTCGCCAAGGCCCCGTCCAGCGGCTCGCTAGTGCGCACAAGCTTGTACTGCACGCCGTTTTTCGCACAGCCATGCCGCACCTCGTCCAAGTACGCATTGAGCGATTCAAGGTAGCCCTCACGCAGCGCCCGCGGATTGCAGGCCAACTGCTCGTCGATTTCCAGTCCATCAAATCGAGTTGGCCCGCTGAACTGAAAGTCGAGCTCGTCGTCGTCCATGATATGGAACACCAGCACGTCGTGTCCGTGCTGCCTGAGCAGTTTGATTCCCTTGAAAAGTCCTGTGCGATCGACGAGCAGATCGGAAATCAAAATGATCAGGCCCCGCCGCGGGTAAGCTTCGGCGACGGTCCTGAGAATTGCGCCGATGTCGGTCTTTTCGCGCGGAGCACTCGCATCGAGCGCCTGAATGATCGAATTCAAGTGACTGCGTTTGGTTTTCTGAGGCACCTTCGTGCGAACCGCTTCATCGAACGCCACGCATCCCACGGCGTCCTGTTGCCGAAGCACCAGATACGCCAGCGAGGCGGCGACCGTCGCTCCGTATTCATACTTGTTGAGCGGGCCCGAGCCGTAGCTCATGCTCCTCGAAACGTCGACCACCAGCGTCGCCCGCAGGTTCGTGTCTTCTTCGAACTGCTTGACGTAAAAGCGATCCTGCTTGGCCCAGACTTTCCAATCGACGTGGCGCAGCTCGTCGCCCGGCGCATACTGGCGATGCTGCAAAAACTCGATCGATTGCCCGAAGTAAGGACTCTTGTGGATGCCCGCCAGAAACCCTTCCACGACGTGGCGGGCCCGCAGGTCAAGCCGGGCAATGCGGCCGATCGCTTCAGGATGCAAAAATCTTCTGGAATCGGGCATCGCTCGTCAGCTCGTCCTCTTTGGTGGGCGTCACTTCTACCAGCCGATCGACAATATCATCCGCCGTCACGCCGTCGCTCTCCGCGGCGAAGCTCACGACCAACCGATGCCGCAGCACCGGCTTCACCAGGGCCTGGATGTCCTCGGTCGAGACGTGCGTCCGGCCGTGCAACAGAGCCCGGGCCTTGCCGCCCAGAATCAAAAACTGCACGGCTCGCGGCCCGGCGCCCCAGGTGATCTGATCCTGCACGAACTCGGGCGTGCCCGGCTCGCCCACGCGTGTCTGGCGGATGAGCGAGAGAGCGTACCGAATAACGTGGTCCGTGACGGGCACCTCGCGCACCAGCCGCTGGAGTTCCAGGATCTCTTCGCCCGACAGCACTGGCTCAATATGGTCGGTCAGCGTGGTGGTCGTGCGGCGAGCAATCTCAAATTCTTCGGCAAAGTTCGGATACTTCACGAACACCTTGAACATGAAGCGGTCCTGCTGCGCTTCGGGCAGCGGGTAGGTGCCTTCCTGTTCGATCGGGTTCTGCGTCGCAAGCACGAAGAACGGATCGCTGAGCTTGTGCCGCACGCGGCCGACCGTGACCTGCCGCTCCTGCATTGCTTCGAGCAAGGCCGACTGCGTCTTGGGAGGGGTGCGGTTGACTTCGTCGGCCAGGATGACGTTCGAGAACAGCGGCCCTTCAAGGAACCGAAACTCGCGCGCGCCGGTCGAGCGGTTCTCTTCGATCACTTCGGTGCCGGTGATGTCCGCCGGCATCAGATCGGGCGTGAACTGGATGCGGCTGAACGACAGGTTCAGCGAACGGGCCAACGTGCTGATGAGTAGCGTTTTCGCCAGCCCCGGGACACCTTCGAGCAGGCAGTGCCCGCGGCTGAAGAGGGAGATCAAGAGTTCTTCGATCACCTGGTTCTGGCCGACGATCACCTGACCCAACTGGTCCATGATGCGTTGCCGGGCTTCGGCCAGTTTCGCGAGCGCCGCCGGATCGTGAGCATGATCGATCATGTTGCTGGTGTTCCTCAGAGTTGTCGGTGACTTTCGGTGCGGTGCGGGCGCAATTCGGGGGCGGGTGGGCGGCGCTAGCGCTGATAAATCGGCAGCGCGCCGTTTTCCAGTTGCAGGATCGTCAGGTTGATGGCGGTGGTGTAGATCGGACCAATGTAGCCTTGCGACCAGTGGGCAAACTTACCACTCTCGGTCGCTTCACCTGCGATCCGGCCGTACAGCCGGTCGCGGTACTCTTCCCACTCCTTACCCCCTTCGCGATACAACACCTGGGCATAGTAGTAGTGGGCATAGTGCCAGTGACCGAAGCCCTGGTTCGAAATGTCCGACAGGTTCTTCTTGCAGTAGTCTTCCAGCTTCGGCACGTACATGCTGTCGTACTCGCCGGCATTGAACAGGCAGGCGATGGCTGCCGCCGTAATGGCCGGACGACCGCCACCACCCTTGGAACTGTATTGTACGGCGCCGTCTGCCATGGTGCAGTCTTGGATGTACTTGATCGCGCGGTCGATGATCTCCGCCGGTACGGCGATCCCCGCATTGCGGCAGCCGCGCAGGCCCTGCACCTGGGTGATCGTGGTCGAGCCTTCATCAAAATCGTTACCATCCTTGGCGCTGACATACCCCCAGCCGCCGGCCGCGGTTTGGGCCTCGCCGGTGAAAACCACGGCGCGGGTCAGCACATCAATCAGCTCTTCGCGCCGGCTCTCGTCCTCTTCTTCTCCCAGCACTTGCGAGAGGAACAACATCGAGTAGCCGTGACCGTAGGTGTAGCGGTCGTCGCGCGTCGGGTCGCCAATCAGACCGTTCGGCCGGCTGCGCGAGACGAGGTAATCGACCGCCAGGCGAATGTTCTGAGCGTACTTGCCTTGGGTTGTGGTGGAGCCTTCGGCCAGCAGGGCCGTGCCGGCCAAGGCCGTCATCGCCGTGGGATAGCGTCCATCGGAAGCAGTCCAATGCCCCACGCGCGACTGCGTACTGGCGACCCAGTCGAGTCCACGCTCGATGAGCTTCTCGAGCTTGGGGTCAGCTCCCTGGGCAATTGCGGAAAACAACCCCAGCCAGGCGACCACGAGCACGATCAGTAGGGGGCGCATCCGCATGTGGGTTTCCGCACCAGCTTGAGTTCGGCCAGGATTCACGCAGCGTGCTCGCAAGATTACGACATTATTCCCGGTCTTTGCGTTCCCGATCTCTGCGTTCACTTAGGCCCTGTGCTTACTGTAGGCCCTGTCACTTTGGCTGCGGGCTATTACGGAACGGATCGACCTCGATTTCAGCGTTTTTCCCGGCATCATCCTCTGTCTCTGCCCCGAAACCCAGCATGTCCATGACCAGCGCCAGCCCCGCCTCGCGCTCCGCGGCAGTGGGCTCGGCCGCGGCTTGATCCGTGTCCTTGGTATACGTCAGCGTGATCTGCTGGTTCGGCAGGGCAATCGTGACCCTGCTGGCAGCCGGATCGGCAATCATCGTGCAGCTCGATATCGTGGTTCCCTGCAGATCGTCTTCGTGGTAGACCGTTTTCCCCGTCCGCTTGTCGATGCACAACACGCTCATGCGCGGCTCGCGCGAACTGATTGGGCTCGGTTTCGTCATCTGCCGCATCAGCACCAGCACCGGCAATCCGGGCGGCTGACTGAGTGGTAATCCATGTTGTGAGACCGGCACGGGCTTCTCCCAAATCGACTTGCCCGAGTGATCGAACGCATAGATCTGGCCGGTCAGCAAAGGGCAATCGCCCGCATTCGGATAGGGCTGGATCGTGCGACTCGTGCCTGCGGGAGCGGCGGCATGGGTGGCCAGCAGATATCCGCCATCCCAGGCCAGCAAGTGGATGCCGATCAGCATGTTTTCCTTTTGGAGTTTTGTACGCGTGAGTTGCTCGCCATCGGCCAGCCGAACCAGCGCGAACTCGCCATCCGGCTGGAACACGCCAATTGCATCTTGCGCGATGATCGAGGCCTTCGATCCGGAAGCAAACTCGTGCGACCACTGCGACTCGTCCGCGACGAGATCGCGCATTTCAAGACGCTGGCGTCCACCCAGCGACTGCCACGTCAGCACGCGCCGACCCAGGGTCGTCATTCGATCCTCGATTGGCAGCGTGGATCGCGTGCCGACTAGCTCTCCTGTGGCAGCCCTCAGCACGAGCGTGTCGGACGCCTTGTTGGGCGGCGTGGCCAACAGGTATTCGTCGTCGCCAAACAGATCCAGGCCCAGTGGAACATTCTTTCGCACCCAAATCGTCTTGCCGGTCAGCGGGTCGACACAATGCAGCTCGTCCAGCCGCTGGAAATAGACTCCACTGGCCGTGACGGGGCCGATCGTGCCATAACGGCGGCCGAAACCGTCCTCGGGCACATACCGAGTGCCGCCCCATTTGAGCGTCACGCCGCGCGGCGTGACAGTTTGCATGGAACCGAGGCCGCCAACCTGATCGCTCAAGTCGATCGTCCACAACACGCGATTGGCCGACGTTTCGGCCTGCAGCATGTCGATTCCAGTCAGTTGAATTCCCGTGCTGAGCACCAGCAGTCCGCCATACCCGCTGGCATAGCTGATTGACGGCACATTATAGGCCGTGCGAGCGGGCGAGAAGCGACGAGCACCTTGTTCGTTCAGCAAGACGCGAAATCTTTCAACGCCCAATGCATCCTCGGCTATCAGGCTCTGCTGTGTATCCACGGCAATCGAAAGCCGCAGATCGGCCAAGAGCGGCCCGCGAGGTCCCGCGAGTTCCAAACTCGTCAGCCGATGCGAACGTCCCGGGCGCACCCGCACGCTGCTCGACTCGTGGCTGGACTTGACGTTTCCCGTGGGCCAGGTTGGTGAGCCGAGCTGGCGGCGGCCGGGGTCGTCAGCCGGAAGCTCCGCCACGATCTCCTTGCCGGTCTTGCCGCCAGCGCACGGCACCGTGGCAAATCGCGTGTCCAGCAGCCGATAGTACGCGGCGGCCAGGTCCGCACGGTTGCCCGCTCGCAGAATCGTGGCCATCTGCGCCGCAGCTGGCCCCGCGACTGTCACATCGTCGGACAACACGTCTCGCTCCAGCAGCAGGTTCTGTTCGAGTAGTTCCTCGGGACCGAGCGAGGCGGCAAGCTTCTCCACGGCCTGCTGAGCGGTGGGTTGCCCACCAAAGACATTCACGAACGCACGCAAGTCGCTGTCGGTCGCTGCGGCAATCGCCTTGGTGGCTCGCCGGCGGATGACTTCTTCCATTCTGGCGGTTGTGTCCGCATCGGCCGTTTCACGCAATTGTGCCAGCTTCGCCTGCAACCAACGGTCCCGCCGCACACTCAGGTTGGCGTCGATCTCGTCGACTTCCCACAGCGAGGGCTCATCGAGCAGCTTTACGTAGTTTTCGAAAGCCGGCCAGAGTTCGCCCGCCTGCTGCAAACCGGCGGCGCCAATTCGCAATACCTCCGTCCGATGGCGCGGCTGGTCAATCAGCTCTTCCAGTTCAGCCAGGTGGCCGCGGTAACCTGCAAAGTCTCGGCGCAGCCCTTCCAGCAGACTCTCAACCAACTGGATCCGGGTGCCGGCATCCTGATCAATCGCATACGACTTGCGGAACAGCCCGACTGCGTCCGCCAGGGCTCCCTCATCGAGCCGAATCTCACCCAACGCTGCCAGCGCCCGCGGATCATCGGGCTTTTCGGCAAGCGTGCCTTCGATCCGCTTTTTAAGCGAATCGAGCTGATAGTACGCGTCGACCGAATCGGAATTCTGAGAAATGATCGAGTCACGGTAACAGATCAAATTGCCGGGAATCGCGCCCGAGCGGCTGCGTGCCGAATCGACGACCTTGCCCGTGTTCAGGTCGATCCGTAGCACTTCGGCCGAAGTGAGCGGCAGGAAGTACTCAGCCCCGCTATAGAAGCCGCGTCCGCTGGGCATCGCGTCGTCGGGCAACTGCAGCTTCGGCCAGGCATCCGTTCCATCGGCCAGGTTCAGGGCTGAAACCGTCTTGTGCCCAACCAGAATCGCCTTACCGGCATGGACGCAGCCAATGTAAAGATTCGTGCCCCGAGGCTGCTTCCACAGTTCGCGGCCGTCGAGCAGGTTCAAGCAATAGAGCTCGTTCGTCTCGACCGGCGTGATCAGCACCCGCCCTTCAGCGATAGTGATGCTGCCGTCGGCCCAGCGGTCGGCCGCGCGCGGTTCGCTGCCGCCGGAGTAAATTGTGGCCCGGGGGTTAAACCGGTGCATGTTGGCATAGCCGCCGCGCGGGTACTGGTAACCCCACAACAGCGAGCGGGTCGAAAGGTCGATGCCGACAAGCGCTCCCGAGGCGGTCGGGCACACCAGGACTCCGTCGGCATAGCTGGGCGTCGCGCCCGAGTTCCGCCGCACCTGATCGGAGGTGACCGGCGGATCGACAATCGCCAGTTGTTGTGACCATTGCAGCGCGCCGGTCTCGGGCGAAAGCGCCACGAGCCGGATTTCCTGACCCTTGAACTCCGCCAGGGAATAGAGTTGTCCCATCAGCGGCAGCGGCGGCCCCAAAAAGAAACTGCCGGCAAGCTTGGGTTCGTCTTCGCCCGTCACACCCCCCACGGCCCATTGCAACTTGCCTTGCGTGCGAAGCTCGCGCGCGGCCAATCGGTTCGTCCCGCGGGTGTTGACGTTGTTGCGGCGTTGGCCGTTCGGGAGCACCGTGGTGACCATGTTCGGGTTCAGGCCCGCAATGGCCAACTCTTCGACATAGTACACGTTGCGACTGTCGCTCGAGAGCGTGCCGTAGGTCAAGTCTTCCCACATTCGCGCATCGAGACCGGCCAAGAGTTGCTGCGTCGCGCCGCCGCTGGTGCGCGAGGCCATCGCGCGCAGGAACTGTTCGAGCGACTCTTCGCCTTCCGAGTACCGCCACACGAGCTTGCCGGTTTCGAAATCAACCGCTTCCAGAGCGAACGCCGTCCGGAACAGCACGACGTCTCCCACTGCCAGCGGGTGCATGCTCGGCAGAGCGACAACGTCTTGGCTTCGGTAGTCACCGCGCAGTTTGCTGACGAACTCCTCGATCGCAGAGTCGTCGCAGGTACGCTGCCGCCAGCGTAGACTGAGCAGCGGCTGCCCCCCCGCACTCGAAGCATTGCGGCGCTCGTCACCGCGGAACATCACCCACTGATCTTGATCGACGAGGTTTGCCGGCGGCAACTTGCCGAATTGCTCTTCCAGCCACGCCAGCGCTTGGCCTTCACCGGCAAACAGCCGCACTGGCTTGCCGGCAATCTTCACTTCACCGTGGGGATACTTCCCGCGAAACGCCACGAGGGTCTTGATCGCTTGATCCGGTTTGCCTGCCCGCAGCCAGCACGTGGCCAGCGACATCGACAGCGCAGGTTCGAGCCTGGCGGCCGCTTCAGGAACGAGCGCCAGTCGTTCAAAGCACATCGCCGCGGCCTGCGGTCGGTTTTGATCTAGAAAGTGCCGTCCCAACAGGAACGTCGCCTCGGCGCCTGCCTGCGTAAAGAAGAAGCGGCGAGAAACCTCGGCGATCGCGCTCAGGTCTCCTTTGGCAACGGCCTCGGCCAGCATTTGTTTGCCGCGTGCGCCGTACTGCAAGTCGTACGATGCCTTGCCCTCGGCCGGCAGCTTGGCGAGCAGTCGCCCCGCCTCGGCCTTCAGACTGCTGAACACCGGTTGATCCGCGGCCGGTTTGAAGAAGAAATCCTCGGGCCCCTCCAGCAGCGCACCCAGCAGCCGCACGGCCTCGCCGTAGCGCTGTTCGCCGATCATCTCATCGGCGACTTCCAGGCGGCGTTTCAATTGCCGGTCTGGAGGCAGAAACACGCCGTCGAGCACCGACTCTTCGTCGCCAGCTTGGGCCATCGCGCCAATCGCAGCGCGGGGCGGCACGGCCCGAATACGGATGCCTGGCGGCGCGATCGGCGCCTGTGCCAGGGCGCTGGAAGCGATGAGCCAAACCCCGAGGATTCCCCAGGCACACGCAGGCCGCGGCCCGCCGGGAACTCGCAATCGCATGTGGTGTCTCCCTTACACCCTTTCCGGTAACGGCCGCTCTTGGTGGGCGACTCCCTCCGCCTCGATCAATTGCCTGGGCACAAGAATCGAGCCGGCGCTGGCCCGCTGGACGGGACGCTGACCTTTAGGGCCAAACCCACCCAACGCCGCGGCACCGTCATCAGCGGCACCGTCACCATTTGACGCCACCAGGGCTGATCAAGGTGCCCGCCGCCAATCCCTACAGTTTATCTTACTGTGCCAGCATGCTGCTCACAAGTATTGACCCCAGGCCGATTTAAATTCAGGGGAGACGCTCTCGATTTGAGTCTTCGAGCCGGGAGTCAGACCACCAGCCTGCCCGCGCGGCCAAGTTCCTGCCGACACACCCAGCGAGCGTGACCTATATTCTGGAAGCATGCATTGCACAAGAACTCCCGCGTAGGACTAGCTGCGACCGTCAAAGGCGGGTTTTAGCGACGGCGCAGGGCGGGCACCGGCAGGATGGGCCATAATCCTCGGGAAAAACGGGGTGTCAGAACCGTTTTTTCGAGTATTTTCCGCGAAAATGGGGGTTTTGTGGCTTGCAATTTCATCTAGGTCGATTTTAATCATCGCGTCCTTTCGATGAAGGACGGGCAATCTAACCTCTAGCGAACCCAACAAGGAGGGTCAATTATTATGGCGAAAGCCGCTGCCGCCGCGAAGAAAGCTCCCAGCAAGTCGGAAGTCACGAATAACATTGCCGAAGCCACCGGCCTCTCGAAGAAGCAGGTCAGCTCGGTCCTGGAAGCGCTCGCCACCGAGATCAAGAAGAGCCTGGGCAACAAGGGCCCCGGCGTGTTCGCGATCCCCGGTCTGGTGAAGATCGAAAAGAAGAAGGTCCCCGCTCGTCCGGCCCAGAAAAACGTTCCGAATCCGTTCAAGCCCGGCGAAATGATGGACCGTCCGGCCAAACCGGCCAGCGTGAAGGTCAAGGTTCGTGCCCTGAAGAACCTCAAGGACATGGTCTAAGTCCGGAGCGCAACGCGATCCGCTCTTGGGCGAATCGCAACCCCGCGGGCGGTGCAAATTGCAACCGCGGAGGCGCCTCCGGCTAGACAGGCGAACGCGTCCAGCTAGACGGGAAAAGTAGAGGCCGCTCGGCCAGATTTGTTTACTCGCGGGTTGCCCCAAAAGGGCCCTACGCGTGAACGAGTCTGGACGAGCGGTTCTTTCTTGCGCGGTGCTAACTTGCGCTGCATTCCCGGCAACGCACATCCTATCGCGCTTTTACCCGGCCGCGTGCGCGGCGAGGTTCAACAGCGTCCAGCCGTTCGAGGTCGGCCAGACTCACATGACTGAGTCCTTCGGCAAACTGCTCGGCACTCCGCTGACACAACTCGTTCACTTTGGCGATCGCCGGTCGATGAGCCGGGCAAACCGCCTCGAGCATCGCCGGCTCGACGCCGCTCTCGACACTCCGCACGATGTCGAGCAGGGTGATATCCTGCGGTCGACGTGCCAGCGCGTAGCCACCGCCCGGACCGGAAGTGCCTTGCAGCAGTCCGGCATCGACGAGCTTACGCAGGATGCGATACAGAAACCTGGGGGGAAATCGGCAACCTCGCGAAATGCGGGCCGCCGTGAGCGGTCCGTCTTGAGCTTGCCCCTGAATTTGAAGTAACACGCCAATCCCGTAACCAACCGAGAGGGTCAGTTTCATCTGGGTTCCTCCGCCACATAGAAGCCTCCAGTGAAAACCTTCGCCGGCCAGCCTTGCCAGCGACCAAAGCCTCTTCGCGCCACATGCTCCGCAGCAGCTACGCGACCTTCGTTGAGATGTGCGCAGCCGCGCGCAACGGACACTTCTCCCACCAAAAACTAGAGAAGACTTGAGAAAGAACCGACTCGAACGTCGGGCCGCGACCAGGGGCGACACCAACCGTTCGCCAAGAACAGCCGACAACTCGACAAGCCGAAACAAGACTAGAAACGCCGCCTCGCGCGATGAAGCCATCGGTTTCTGACCACGGCGGGCGATATCATACCGCGCAGGTATAAAAACGCCAACAAATCTTTTTCAAAGTTCACGCAGCGCTTCAATCGGATCGAGAGCCGCCGCGCGAACCGCCGGATACAAACCAAACACCACTCCCACCGCCACCGAGATTCCAAACGCCAAAGGGATCGACCAACCGACGATCTCCGGCTGCACTTCGCGAATCACCTCGGGCAAATTACCCACAGCCTGCGGAAAGGTTTCGGCAACCAATTGCCGGACCACGCGGGTCGCCGGCCCGCAGACCAAACCCACGGCCACGCCGCAAAATCCGCCCACAATCGACAACACGATCGTCTCCACCAGGAACTGCCGCGCGATGTCCCCTTTCCGCGCGCCCACGGCGCGGCGAATGCCAATCTCGCGCGTGCGCTCGGTGACCGTGGCCAGCATGATGTTCATGATTCCGATCCCTCCGACCACCAGCGAAATGGCCGCGATGATTCCCATGAAGACCATGAACATCAGTCGGGTAGTTCTCGCTTGCTCAAGCAGTTCGAGGGGAATCGTCACGCCGTAGTCTTGATCCTGGTGGAAGCTGGCCAGCGTGGCCTTGACCACCTCGGCGGTTTCCAGCACCCGGCTCAGGTCTTCCACTCGCAGTGTGATCTGGCTCACTTCCAGCGATTCGTATTCGAAGGTGCCGCTGCGACGAGTGACCGTCGTGTCGCCAATCCGCGACCATAACTGCGTGATCGGAATGTAAACGTCGCTGGAGTAGTCCTCGGCGGCCAGCGAACCGCCGATGCCAGCCGATGGTGCGCGCGGCTCGGCCACGCCCACCACCGTGTAATACAGGTCCTCGACGCGCACCGCCCGGCCCAGGGCGTCCTCAACCGGAAACAACCTCGCTGCCGTCTCGGCCGCCAGAACGCATACGTTTCGCTTGGCCTCCAGGTCGCGATCGGACAAGAACCTTCCCCGGGCAATCTGCAAGTGCGTGACGCTCGCATAGTCGGGCGTGCAACCGACAAGTCGGCCGTCCACCAGGTGGTCTTGCCGGCGAAACTCGCGTTTCAGCTCGCGCACGGGGAAGCCGCGTTCGATGGTCGGAATCGTCGCCAGCAGGCGTTCGACGTCCCGCCGCGTCAGTCCGTATTTGATGAGCCGGCGCGAACTGCCCTGCGCGGCTTCGTGGCGCGGCTTGATCGACCGCACGATAATATTGTCCGCGCCCAGGCTTTCGATCTGTCGCTGCGCGGCCGTCGAGATTCCCTGACCAATTGCGAGCAGCCAGATCACGCTGGCCACTCCGACCAGAATTCCCAGAATGGTAAGTGAGGAGCGCAGCGGATGCAGACGCAGATTGCGCACTCCCAGCCGCCACAGACGCAGCGAACCGCCCCTCATAATCCCGCGCCCCCGACACCTCGCGCGCTCGTTGAGTCCTTCTGCAGGCTCGCGTGCTGCAGGATCGGCTCGCCGACGGTTGCCACCGGCAGCGACTTGAGGTCGTACGCATCCAGCCGCGCCCGAGGATTCAAGAGCACTTCATCTCCGGCCTCCAGCCCGGAACGCACGATCAAGAACTTCTCGTTGGTCGACCCGACGGCCACTTCGCGCGGCTCGAAGCGACTGTCGCTCTTGCGCAGGCAGTAGTGCCTGCCGCCGCGCTCTGCCACCGCCTGGATCGGAACCTGCAGCGCATCGGGAATCGTCTCGACCCGGATCGCCACGTGCGCTGTCATGCCTGGTCGCAAACCTTGCTGCTGGCCGACGACTTGAATCGTGGTGGCATACTCCTTGGCTCCAGCGCTCAGCCAATCTTCCGCCGCCGGATACTCGTTGACCCGCGTGACCTTGCCTTCGAGATGCATGCCCGGCAGACCTTCGATTTCGATCTTGGCCGGCATGCCCACTTTGATCCGATCGATGCGTGATTCGGCGACCTTGGCGATCACCTGCATCTGCTTGGGATCGGGAAGCCGAATGACGATCCGTTGTTCGTGGACCGTGGCGCCTTGCTTGATGTGGTACTCGCCGCCGCCCCAGTCGTCGCGCTCATGATCGTAGATCACCTGCCCGTCGACCGGCGCGTTTACCAGGCACCTGGCGATCTGCTCGTCGAGCACTCGCAGCTTTTCATTTTCAAGCACGAGTTTGGCTTCGTCGGCCTTCAGCTTGGCTTCCGCCGTCTTGACTTTCGCATCCAGCTCCGAAATCTTCTTCGGCTTGGTGTACTCCATCAGCGAGTTCAGCCGGACCTTGGCGGCGCGCAAATCGCTTTCGGCTTTCGCCAGCCGAAACTCGTCGCTCTGCACGGCCAGCTTGGGAATGTAGCCGCGACGGAGCAGCTTTCGGCTGTGGGAGACGCTTTCTTCGGCATGGGTCACCGCCTGGCTGGCCACCAGGATCTCACCAGTGACCTTCTCACGCTCATTCTCGAACTCGCCAAACTCGTACTCCTTACGACCGATCAGTGCCGCGTCCAGATCGTTCTTGGACTGCGCGGCGGTGGCCTCGGCCGTGCCCACGTTGATCAATTGCGACGTCCGCTCCGACTTGAGCGCCGCATCGTCAAACCGGATCAGGAACTCTCCCTTTTTGACATTGGTTCCCTCGGGCACGATCTCAATGATCTTCACCCCGTTGGTGCCCGCAGTGCGCGATTGCACCTCACAGCGGACGAGCACGTTATTCGAGCTCTCGAGCTCACCGCGCTCGCTCACGTCGTGCTCGAACGGCCCGCGAACGACGCGCTCGACGATGCCGGCGAGCTCGCTCTCGGCGCCGCCGGGTTGCACGTACCACACGCCTGCCAAGAGCAAGCAGGTGGTTCCAATACTGCCGGCGAGCAGACGACCTCGCTTGAAGCGCCTCGTCAGGCGCCCTGGCGAGCCGATCGTAGAAGGACCCGTTATTTCCGCGCGCATCATCCACCCCTTCGCTGTGAAAGACGTGGTTTCGCAACACCGCGTCGCGAAAACGCCGTCGCCGCGCGCCGCCGAGATCCTGCGCTAACCGCCGCGCGGAAGACGCTGTTCCAACGGCGCCATTGTAGCCGCCCACCAGTGGGATGTCACGAAAACACCCAACTTGCGTAGGCCGGACATTCCAGCTCCGCTCGCCAGGCGCTCGCCGACGCCCCCACATTCGATTTGCCAGCAGCCCGGACGAGTCGTAGACTCTATCCGTCCAACCACTCTGCCGGGCCGCGACCGCCACAAGAATCGCCGCCCCAGAGCTTCCAGCCCGTGAGCAGCCCGTTATGGCGAAGAACTTCAAGTACACTTTCCTGGAACTCGAAGACGCCGGCGAAGTACTCGTCGTGCGATTTAATCAGGCCTCGATTCTCGATCAATCGCTGATCGATCAGATCGGCCGCGAGTTGGACCAGGCTGCGCTCGAAGCCTCGGGCAACCACAAACTGCTGCTCAACTTTCAATCGGTCGAGTACATGTCGAGCGCCATGCTCGGCAAGCTCATCCAGTTGCATCGCCGTTGCAAGACAGACAAGACGAAGCTCAAGTTTTGCGGCATCGCCAAGAACCCGCTGGACGTCTTCAAGATCACGAAGCTCGACAAGCTGTTCGAGATCCACAAGGATCTGCCCACGGCCCTGGCGACGTTCTGACGCTCACCAGCGTTCGCTTCGAGGGCCGAATCGTGGCAGATTTCACCGGCGACGCGGGTCATTGTCGCGATTGAGGCGTCGCCAGCGCGACTACCGAAAACGAGTACGCCTCTCGCGGCCGGTCCGGTGCTCGCGTTGAATCCGCCCGCCGCGTCATTGCCCTCGACGACCACCTGCAGCCCCGTGCACTTGATCGCGCCGTCGGCCCAGTTGATCTCTGCCCGATCCGATCCGCCCATGCCCGCTCCGGTGCGAGCCACCGCTTCGGCCGACTTGGGGGCTCTTGATGCTAAAACCGCCAGGCCACGCCCGTGTTCGCGAAGAAGTTCGCGGCGTCTTCAGAGAGTCCCCAGCCGAAGCGAAAGCCGAGCTCCATGTTCGGCGTGAGCAGGTAGCGCCCGCCTGGGCTCAGGAACGTGCGGCTCGTCTCGATGTGCAAGCCGTCGCTGTAAGTGCCGAAATATTCCAAATGCACTTGCAGCTTGTCGGTCGGCGTGTAGCGCAGCACGGCCGATGGACTCCACCGATTGAACACGCCGTGTGCTTCTTCGTTGCCGATCGCAAACCGCATCGCCCCGTCCAGTTCCCAACCGTCATCGAATTTCCAGCCGCCCGTATACGTAATCACCGGCTTGGTGGGCGTGTCCGTGCCGGCCGTGGGCGTAAAACCCTCCACGATCCAGCACGAGTCGGGTATCCAACCTTGTTGCTTCGTGCAGGCCACCTTCATGCCGTACAGCATGTACGATTCGAACTCGACCTCCTGCGCGCCATCGACCAGGCCCTCGGAGCTTTCATTCGCCGTCACCGTGGTGCCACCGGAGCCGGCCTCCCAGTTCCAGCCCACGCGGAGCTCGAGCCATTCGGTCAGGCCAAAGCGATAGAGCGACTCCGGGACGCTGTTCGTGTCGGGCCCACGCTTGTTGTCGATGAAGGCATGGGCAATTTCCAGCAGCGACCAGCCCTGTCCCACCAAGGTCGTGGCCGGCGTAAACGCATCCCGATCGGCTTCGAGCATGCCGGGGGGCTTGCGCTGGCGCTCGCCAAAGATGCCCGCGGAAGTGCTCTCTGCGTCAACCTGTGCGCGTGCGACTCGGGCGCCAGCGATAACCAGCATCGCGGCGAGCGCTAACAATAGGCAAACACGCGGGCGTGCAACCAAAAGACAGAACCGAATCGAGAGGGGTGCGATGTGATTGGCGGCAAACCGCCCGGCAGACGCGAGATGACCAACCGATGCCAGGCGAGGCAGGGCGGGGCTGACGACGGGACTCCACTTCTTCTCATCGAACACTAATGATTCCGCCGTTGAGGGTCGTTCGGCAATTGCCGCTCCGGCAAGCTGCGGGAACTTTGCCGACGAGGTTTGGTGAGGCGGAATGAATCGAGCCGTCAGCGGCAGACACTCCTTATTCGCAGCCCCGCGGCATGTTGCCAAAAAAAAGTGATTGACAGACAGGCGATCCATGTGTACTATCGACATAGTACAGTAGCACAGCGGGGCCCGAACAGAGATTTTTCAGGGCGTTTCCATGCTGTTTCACATCGAGCCGAACAATGGCCTGGCCATCTACGAGCAGATCGCTCGCCAGGTGAAATTCGCCGTCGCCGGCGGTTCGCTCCGCAGCGGGCACATGGTCCCGTCGGTTCGCGAGCTCGCCAAAGAACTGGCCATCAACCCCAACACGATCGCCCGCGCGTATCGCCAACTCCAGGACGACGGTGTGCTCGAAGCAGTCCGGGGCACCGGCCTGGAGGTGGCGCCCGGCGCGCTCGAGCGCTGTCGGCAGGAGCGGCTCGACCTGATCCGCGCTCGCTTGCGCCAGGTGCTCACCGAGGCCCGGCAAAGCCAACTCGATCCCGACGAGATTCGCGCACTCGTCGAAGCGGAACTCTCCCTCATGCATCAAGAGGCCTGATCCATGCAGCCGGTCATTCGACTCGACGAAGTTACGAAGCGTTACGGCTCGCATCGGGCCGTCGACGGTCTCACGCTCAAAGTCCCCTCAGGCGTGGTCTATGCACTGCTCGGCGAAAACGGCGCCGGCAAGACGACCACGATTCGCACGCTGCTCGGCCTCGTCGCGCCCGACGAGGGCAAGGCCACGGTGCTCGGACTCGACAGCACACGCCAGGGACACCTCGTCCGCAGTCGCGTCGGGTACGTGGCCGAGCGGCCCACGCTGTACGACTGGATGACGGTCAGCGAAATCGGTTGGTTCACCAGCGGTTTCTACCCCAGCGGGTTCTACGATCGCTATCTGAAGCTCGCCGCCCAGTACGAGCTGCCCCTCAAACGCAAGATCAAACACCTCTCCAAGGGCATGCGAGCTAAGGTCGCGCTGTCACTGGCTCTCGCACATGAGCCCGAGGTGCTGATTCTCGATGAACCGACCTCGGGGCTCGACACGCTCGTGCGGCGCGAGTTTCTGGAAGGGATGGTCGACATCGCCGCCGCCGGCCGCACCGTGCTGCTCTCCAGCCACCAGATTGGCGAAGTCGAACGCGTGGCCGACCGGATCGCGATCCTGCATGCGGGCCGGCTGGTGATCGACGAGAATCTGGACACGCTCAAAGACGAAATTCGCGAGCTGAACATCACGCTCGCGGCCGGTGCGAGGCCGCCGCATACTCTCGGCGGCGAGATCCTCAGCGAGCGCCGGCACCAACACCAGTGGCAACTACTCGTCCGCGGCCTCGACGACGAGGCACTCGCCGCCTTGCGAGCGGCTCCCTGGCTCCAGGAGCTTGGCGTTCGCACGCCTTCGCTGGAAGAAATCTTCGTGGCTTACCTCAAGCGAGCCGATGAAGGTCACCGCCCCGCGCCCACAGCCGAAGAGGAGGCCGTCCTCCCATGAACGCCGCACCTTACACGCATCTCATCTGGAAAGAGTATCGGGCGATTCGCGGTTTCTGGATCGCGCTGATCGCGCTGGCCGTGTTCATGCAGTTGCTCGTGCTCGCGTTCGCGCAGGACCGCGGCTGGGCGACGGAGTTCGTTTACAACATTGCGCTGGCCACGCCCGTGTTCTTCGCCATCGGTTGCATCGGCACGGCCTATGCCATCGAAAAAGAGGATGGCACGTTTGAATGGCTACGCAGCTCGCCCGCCAGCGACGCGCAACTGTTCATCAGCAAGGTCGGACTGTGCCTGGTGGCTACCGTGGCGATGTTTGCCATCCTGTGGTTCGTCACTCAAACGCTATTCGTCGCGCCGCCGAATCAGGCAGATGTCCTCCGCGGCATGCTGGGCCTCTGGTTGCTGGCGGGGCTCGAAGCCCTGGCCTGGGGCTTGCTGTTCTCGCTGCTCTCGGCGCGGCCGCTGATGGCAATCGTACTGGCGCTGTTCGCGACGTCGACGGCAGTGCACGTGCTGTCGTGGATCGCGCAGCCTTACCAGCCCGACCGCTTCGAGTACTCGCGTTATGTCACCGCGATTCCGCAACGTCTTGGCCTGCTCGCCATGGTGGCCGCCGCCGACGTGTATCTCGGCCTCCGCTGGCTGGGCAGCGAAGAGCGGACGTCGCTACTATCACCTCGGGAGAAAGAAGACGCTTCGGCCCGCCGCCCCGCGACCAAGGCCGACATCTCGGCGCTACTGCGTCATCGCGATCGCGCCACCATCTTGGGCCGTCTGACCTGGCAGCACCTGCGGCAGTCTGGCCGCACGATGTTCACCCTGGCCGCGCTCCAGGTGCTGCTCTGCCTGCTCGCTGCAAACTACGGGCTGGTAGAAAACCAACAGTCCGTGCTCCCAATCGTCCCACTGCTGGCGTTCGCCGCCTTGATGGGCGCCAATGTGTTCCAGGCCGACCAGCAGCGCGCTCAGTTCCGCTTTTTCGTCGAACACAACGTTCCGCCGCGGTACGTCTGGCTGTCGCGGCTCGTGCCCTGGATACTGGTCGCCACCGTCTCCACGCTGATCTCGGTAATCATCTGGCTCGGGACGCACACGCTCTTCGAACTGTCAGAGCTTGCCGGGCTTCTCGTGCGCGCTATTGCCGAGCCCTGGAAAGCCAACGAAGACCGTTGGAATTGGCACGACTATCCCGCGCTGCGCTACATGCTCCCCGCCGTGCTGCTGAGCCTGCTAACCATCCCCGCCTTCACGGCCGGGCAGTGGGTCTCGATGTTCGTCCGGAGCGGGCTGCTCTCGGGCTTTTTTAGCCTGCTGCTGGCCGGCGTGCTGGCCGGTTGGTCGATCGCTGTCTTCGCCGGTGGTCTGAGCTGGTTCGTCTTTCTCGTGCCGATTCCCTTCATGCTGCTGTGGGCGACTTGGCTTCGGGCGCCCGACTGGATTTTGGAGCGGACCATCTGGAAGGCGCGGTCCAAGGCTGCTGCTGCCGTACTTGCGCCGGCCGCAATGCTACTGATTGCCGCACCAATTGCACGGGTTGAGCAGGTTTCCGTGACGTCCCCCGGTTTCGACCCCGCAGCTTACGTGGCCGAGATCACGCCGGCGGCTCTCGAAACCGGCGAAATCTATCGCCAAGCCAATGCGTTTTACAGCCCCATCTCGATATCAGAAAATGAACACTACAGTTATCGCCAACTAAATCGTCGAGCGTCGGATCACGTGTCCAGAAATCGGGAGTCACTGGACCTGATCCTTAAAGCGAGCCAGCGTCACTCGAACGCCCTGGCGAACCCAAAGACTCTCACAGACTGGCCAGTCGTCAACGACGAGCGATTAGTCTCGCTCGTTGCGGCCAGCGCATATGACCTCGAAGGAAATGGAGAATCCGAAACGGCGCTCGCCGATTCGCTGCACCTCTACTTCACAGCGTTCACCGTTGAACGCCAGCTCTCCAGCTTCGCACCAGAACTTACCGTCGACATGCCCCACGTGCCGCTGGCAACGCTGAAACTGCTGGCCCAATGGGGCGGGCGTCCCGCACAGACCGAAGCCAACCTGCACTCGGCGATTGATCGGCTCCAGCAACTCGACACCAGCATCCTGGGCTGGGAAGACGCGCTGCGAAGCAACTACATTCTCTGCGAACGACTCCTGGCCGGCGATGATCGCGTCGCCGCAATCTTCTACGGCCGCAAAGGTTCCGTACCACTCTCCCAGGACTTGCTCGCGCTGCGGCTCCTGCCCTGGGAGCGCATCCGAGAACGCCGCTCGCTCAACGAAGCCACACGAGACAGCCTGGAGTTGCTGAAACTGGTCCGCGCTAAGTTCGCGGGCGGGGACTACGCTGCCGAGTTGGCGACACCTTACTATCCGCATATTGCATCGAGCTCTCCGCTGCACCGTTCGCCGGCTACTTACATGCAACGCTGGGCGCGAGATGCTGCGATCGCGGAAGTCTCGTTTGAAACCAGCCGCCGCGCCACCTTGATCACCCTGGGCTGCCTCGCCTATCGGCTCGAGCACGGCGAACTGCCCACGGAACTCAGTCGACTGCAAGAAACAGGCATTCTCGAGGCCGTGCCAAATGATCCGATGAGCGGCCGGCCATTTGTCTACTTTCCACAAGGCATCCCCGCGCCCCGCACTGGTACCGAGCAGTACATCCTCGATCGGCGGGTCAGCTTTGCTCACTGGCAACGTTTGAATAACCACGAACTGGAGCCCGAGGTTCCGTGCCTGTGGAGCCCCGGCCTCCTTCTTTCGACGGTCGTGATCCGGCGCGTCGCGGACGATCCTCAGGCAGAGACCCCCAATCAGGCTGAAAAGGTTTCCGAGAGAGAAGACGTCTACTACGTCAATCGCGACTGGGGAATCCACACGCGCCAACTCCCCGACTACCAAGCCTGGCTCCAAGGCGAATGGTTCCCGATTCCGGCGGAGAAGTGACGGGGCCAAGCTCAGGTTTGACTGGCCGGATCATCCCGCCACTTGCCGATCCACGCTCTTTCGCGCTCATGCCGCAGAATGTAGCGGTAGGTCGCCACCTGATGCTCGCGCGAACGGATGCGGTCGACCTTGCCTTTGGCCGCCCACACGTTGCCGGTCCAGCCTTGCTGTCGAAGGGCACACGTGACTTGCTTCTTGGCGAGGCCCAGATGGTTGCGAGCTTCGTCGGCTCGCAGCTTTACCAGCAGATGCACGTGCTGCTTGGCGACAGCGCAACAGAGCACCCAGCAGTTGAGAAGCGCGAGGCGGTTTCTTAGCTCGTTGCCGACAAGGCCGCGTAAGTATTCTGGCAGCACCACCGGCGGCTGATTCAACGCCTTGCGTGAATACTTCGCCAATCCCTCGTATACGCCTGTGGGCAGCGGACTGCGGTAGTCCCCCTCGACGTGCTCACGATGATGCAATGTGCGAAAGCCGCGTTTGTCCCCAGGGAGCCAAGCGCCATACGTGGTGAGGATCGCATGATGCCACGCGCGATCGTCGCTCATCGCATTGCCCTCCCGAAAGCCAGGGGAATACTTTCCCCTGGAACTTCTTGAATTCCCACGGCGATTCCATTCCAGGGGAAAAGTATTCCCCTGGCTTTGATTGAATATAGCGCGTCGCGATGCCACCAACAACAATTCCACCACTTTACATTTGACTCTCCCTCCGGGGGGCATTAAACTCCGCGCGGACCGTAGCTCCTCTCGCTTCCACGTGCTACCGGAGTCTCGCCATGCCGCGCCACTTGCCACTCCGCGCTCGCTTGCATCTCGAACCGCTCGAACATCGCCGCCTGCTCACGACCCTCGCCGGCGCACGCATCTTCTACAACGGCTCCTGGTTCGACGGCAACGACACCGCTGCCAACGCCGCGGACGACGGCGCGATCGCGCTCGACAAGAGCGCCTTCTTCTCCAATGTCCTCTTCGACGTGCAACCGCTCACCGCGAACCCCACGACCGATTCCAACCCGCGCGTCTTCGGCGACAAGGTCGTCTGGCAAGGCACCGGTGGAACCGACGCCGGCACGGACGATGAAATCTTCTACTTCGACGGCAATACGATCATCCAGCTCACCGAGAACTCGGTGCCCGATCGCAATCCGGAGATCTCCGAGCTCGGCATCGTCTGGGAACGCGGCAACGGCACCACGCAGGAGATCATTTTCTGGAACGGCAGCGAGAGCGCCCTCACCAGCAACGCCGTCTTCGACGGCGAATCATCGATCTCCAGCCAGCGCGTAAGCTGGCAGCAGGGGAGCGGCGCCGCGCTGGAAATCTGGAGCTACGATGGCGTCAATCCGCCCATCAACATCAGCAACAACGCTGTCGTCGACGTGCAATCCTATGCCGACGCCGGCCAGGTCATCTGGGTCACCGACAGCGTCCCTAACCGCAAGGTGCTCCGCTTCAACGGCAACTCGACCGCGATTCTCGGCACCAGCGAATACAGCATCGAAGATCCTCGTAGCGATGGTGTCTACGCCGCCTGGGAAGGCTTTAAGGCCGGCACCACCAACGATCGCGAAATCTACTTCTACAACGGCGTGGTGCTCACGCGACTGACCACGAACACCTTCGGCGACTTCGACCCGCAGATCTCCGACGGCAACGTCGCCTGGTGGGGCGGCATCTTCAACGACTTCCAGATCTCGCTTTACGACGGCAACACCGTCCGCGAAATCTCAACCGGCATTCGCAACCAGTTCCCACAGCTCGATGGCCGCAACGTCGTCTGGCAAGGGTATGACGGCCAGGACGACGAGATCTTCCTCTGGGACGGTTACAAGGTCACCCAGCTCACCGACAACACGGTGAACGACACGCGGCCGTTCATCTCCGGCAACCACATCGTCTGGCAAGCGGCCTCCAGCGGCGTGGGCACCTCGCAGGAGATCATGCACACGTACTTCACGCACGAGACGGCCACGGTCGCGAACATCACCAGCTACTCGCGCGGCATCAATGGCATCATGGTCGACCTGGCCGATCTGCCCGCTGAAACCGTGCTCACGGCCGATGATTTCCGCTTCCGCGTCGGCGCGAACAACGCGCCTGAAAGCTGGGCCGACGCTCCGGCTCCTTCCGCAATCACCATGCGCCCCGGTGAAGGGCAGGGGGGCTCCACCCGGATTACGATCACCTGGGAGAATGGCGCCATCAAGAACACCTGGCTGGAAGTCGTCGCGCGGGGCAACGACTCGACCGGCGAGTTCAACCTCAACACCGGCCTCACGACCAGCGAGATCTTTTACTTCGGCAATCGCATCGGCGATACGTTCATCGATTCGCCGCCGACCGTGGCCACCACCACGGCCGCCGACGAGCTCGCCGCGCGGTTCAATCCGGGGTTCAATCAGCCGCTGACGAATCCCTACGACTTCGATCGCAATCGGGCTGTCAGCGCCGGCGACCAGCTCATCGCCCGCAATAACCAGGGTCTGCTCTTCAAGCTGGATTTGCGATCGCCGGCGGAAGTGCCCGCGGGGATTCTCGTCGCGACCGATGCCGACGATTCTGGAATTGCGTTTGCCCTGGCGATCGCAGCCAAGGCATCAGAGGACGCGGAGGCTTCTTCGCCACTGACGGCGACAAACTGGCGTCCGGCGCGCTTCCGCCGTTAGCGTTTCAGGTGGATTCCGTCGGCCGCGACGACGAGCGTTCCCACTTTGTCGACCCGGGCCTTGCCGCGCACCACGACGACCTGGTTCTGCTCGACGCCCAGCAGCTCGCGGGCGTCGATCGGCACGATCTCGCCTTTGTCGTCGCGAAACTGCACGAGCGCGGTGAAGCTGGCGGCCTTCTCAGCGCGGCGACGACAGAACGGGCAGTTCGCCGGATCGTGCCCCGGCGTGGCCGCGTGATCGGTTTCGGGCAGTGCCTCGGTCATCAGGAACGAGGCTTGCCCCGCGGCCCAGGGCTCGAACTCGCCCGCGCCGATCCGCCCCACCAGCACAACTTCGCCGATGTCCTCAAGCTGCGCTTCCTTGGCTTTCTCCAGCGTGGCTTCGATGCTGCTCGCGCCGGAAGGCTCCTGCGACAGCACGTACTGCTTGCGCAGCTCCAGCACGCGCGCATCCTGCTGCTGACAGCCCACGGCGAACGCGCAAGCCGCCAGCATGCCACCGAGAACTGTCCGGCGAAGCATCGCTCTCACTCCCAAACTTGTCGTGCCATACTCGCTCATTCAGGCGCCGCTTCCTTGGCCGGCTCCTCGTGGGCTCGATCATGAAGTCGACCAATGACTTCATCGATCTTTGCCGACCAGGTGTCGTAAGTGACTTCCTGCTTTGCGTGAATCTGCTCGTCTATTTTGCCGAACAGGTCGAGCAGCTCTTCTACGTCCTGCTTGATTTCCGATCGCACATCATCGGCGAAGTTGCCCGTCAATTCGTCGACATGTTCGAGCGTGTGTCCCAGCGCATGCAGCGCTTCGTCGGCCTTGTCGGTTTCGCCGGCGGCCAGTTTGTCTCGAATCGTGTCGCGCGCCGTCTCGATCATCTCCGCGGCTTCATGAAAGCTCTTGATCTCCGCATGATCGTGCTCGCCGTGCTCGTGGCCGGCATGTTCGTCATTCGCATGGTCGCCGTGCTCGTGACCGTGGTCATGATCCTCGTGGGCGGCCTCGGGCGGCGGTTCCTTGGGGGACGTGTTGCAACCGGTTACAAACGCCAGGAGCAGGGCACCCAGCGGCAAATAGCGAAGCGACATGGTTGTGAGTCTCCTGATTTTCTGGCATCGCGGCCCGGTACCGTTTACCGCGCGCGGTATCTCACCCCTCGATACGCAACTTGGGGCTGCGGGGTTCTTCGGCACCATAACCGCGCAAAGGGTTTCAGACCACCCTAGTTCGGCTCGCTGCGGCTTCGCCAAGCCATCGATTCGGCCTAAATCAGGCCGACCATCCGCAGGCAGGGGGCAATCAAGTCAGGCCACGCTCCCCAGATTCCGGCCACGGTCAGGCCCGCCACCGAGACGATCAGGGCCACGTCCCAGACGGGCGACGGTCGCAGCCGCGGATCTGTCCGCCGGTAGCGAAAATAGAGCGCCCCGCAACCCAGCATCGGCAGCAGCAGGGCCTGCATGACGCCCGCCAGCAGAATGGCCCGCACCGGATTTACACCGCTGGCGAACACGGCCAGGCACAGCACCGGTAGCCCCACCGAGTACGCCGTGACCGCCCGATCGTGCACGCGCTGCGACTGCGAATCGATCAGGCCAAACAGTTTGGTGCAGTCGGCCCACATCCGCGCGTTGCCCGCCGTAGCCACCAGGAACGTCGAGTACAGCACTGCCAGCGCCCCGACCAGGAACAGCCACTTGGCATATTCACCGAACACCGGCACATAGGCCCGGGCCAGCGTCGTGACCATCCGCATGCCGTCGGGGTCGAGGCCTTCGTGGTAGAGCACCGCCACGCCCATCAGAAAGAAAGCCAGCGTGGCCAGCGTATAAACGACCATCGAGCAAAACGCGTCGTAATGCATGACGCGCATCCAGCCACGCGCCCGCGCCGCCCAAGCGTCGTCGTCGGTCCGGCGACCGACGAACCGGGCATACCCCTTCTCCAGACACCAGTAGGGATAGGCGAACAGCTCGGTCGCCCCCACGCCAATGATTCCAAACGTGGCAAGCGCCGTCGCCAAGGGATTGATGCCTTCGGCCGCGTCGGGCAGGCGAAACCTCAGTCCCGAGAGAATCTGCTCGCCGCTGATGTGCCACTGTTCGGTCCGCTGCAGCGAGATCACATTGCCGATCGTAATAAAAGTGAACATTACCACGAGCACGATCGACAGATTCTGAATCAGGTTGTAGCGCCCGCGATACAACAGCCCCATGGTGAGCAAGGTCGCCAGGGCCGCCCAGACCTTGTCGTCCCAGGTCCAAGGATCGATCAGCACCTCCCCGCCACGAACCCGGGCCGCCAGATCGCCGTGCTTCGACTGCAAGTCCGTCAGTCGGGCGGCCAGTTGCCGATGTCCTCGGAGCACGCGTTCGCGCCGCTCGGGCGCCAATGCAGCGAGTTTGCCGCCGCCGCTCTTCATGTCCTCTTCGCGTTGAACGAAGTCAGCGACTTCTTTCTGCGACGGACGGTCGACGGCCGCCAGATAGTCGCCCGAGATCGGCACCGCGATGGCTGCCGCCTGCCCTACGCCGCCGACGATTCCGCCCAGCTGGCCAAACCCCACGATCATCATCGCCAGCCAGAACCAGATCATCCAACCGACGCGTAAACGCGGGCCCGGAACCGTGTCGAGCGCGGCGAGCGTCGTGACGCCGTGGGTCATGGTGTAGCGTCCCAACTCGATCTGCACAAACACCTTGATGATGCAGCCGATGATGATCAACCACAGCAGCAGGATGCCCGCCTGGGCGCCGGTTTTGGTCGTAGCGATAAGTTCGCCTGAGCCGACAATGCTGCCGGCAATGATGAGCCCCGGCCCGAGGCGTCCCAACACTCCGAGCAGCGTCTGGGGCGGCTCGACGACGTCCGCGTGGTCGCGCGGATCGAGCGCAGGAGGCAGCGTATCGAGGTCGTAGGAATCCGCCATGGCTCAGTTCACCCGCCCTGTGAAAAATTCGCCCCCGGTGCTCCGGGCACGCCGCGAATCCGTTGATGATACCGGGCCGGACGGCTCGCCGCCACGCTCTCGACGAGCGGACGACCACGGCGTGGTTCGAGGGCGCGTTGCGATACTGTGCCGCGTTGTGCTACGCCAGCGAAAACTTGCACGAGTTAGCGGTCGTTCCGGTTTTCGCGGTTCTGTTACGCGGCTCAAGTGCATGCATGCTGCGGGGCCATGCATGACGATACGCACATGTATTCGCGGGGCACATACCAGATAGATTTGTCATGGAGGGGCCCCACCATGCGATGGATCCTTTGCGCGACCCTCTTGGTCGCTAGCCTGCCGGCCGTGGCTACGGCCGATGTCTCCACCAGTCTCGACGGCAGTTTCGCCGAACAAGAGGCGGCCCTGACCAGTTCCTGCAGTTGCGATGCCGACTGCTACGACTGCTGCGATATGTTCAATTGCCGAAAGCGGTTTCTGGGCCTGCTTCCCAGCGACCATTGTTTCGATGACTTCATCAGCCCGATCTCGAATCCGTTCTTCTTCGAAGATCCGCGATCGCTCACCGAAGTGCGCGGAATCTTCATTGAGAACTCGCTGCCGAGCGAAATCAGCGGCGGTGACTTTCAACTGTACGCTGCCCAGCTGCGCGGCCGTGTGACCGATCGCTGGAGCATCATCGCCCCCCGGCTCGGCGTATTTCAGGTCAACCAGGCCGGCGGCGACACGCCCAATGGCTTCCTCTCCGCACCCGTCGGTTTCAAATACAACTTCCTGCGCGATCCCGAGCGCCAGCTCATTGCCTCCTGCGGCCTGACCTACTTCATCAAAGGCTCGGGCGACGCGATGTCCAACTTTGGCGACGGCGACTACCACCTGTTCCTGTCGGGCGGTGCGCAGATCTTCGACCGCGGCCACTGGGTCAGCGGCACGGGCTTCCGCCTGCCAGGCGACCGCAACTGGGGCACGCAGCTCTGGTACTGGTCGAACCAGTGGGACTACGAGGTCCGCGACGGCATCTACCTGCTCACCGGTGTCAACTGGTTCCACTGGATGTCGAACAGCGGAATCAACTCGGGTACGCCCGTAACCGGCCTCGACATTGTGAATATTCCGGCCCAAGGCGTCGCCGGCGACAACGTTGTGACGGGCGTGGTGGGCATGAAACTCAAGCCCAGCCGCCATACCGAAATTGGCACCGGCTTCGAGTTCCCGCTCTCCAACCGCACGGACATCCTGCGAAACCGGCTCTACGTCGACTTCATCTTCCGCTACTAAACGACGGTGGCTTCGCGTCCGAGTGCGCCGAGGCGGACTGTCTCGGCGCACTCGGAATTCGCATCCCGCAGTGGCTCTCGCAACGATTCGTCGAACCGCACCAGCTTCAGCGTGCCGTCGTCGAACTCGACCAGGGCCGTGCAGCTCTCGACCCAATCACCGCAATTGTAGTAGGTCAACTCCCCAAGCTGTTTGATCGCTGGCGTGTGAATGTGCCCGCAGACCACTCCCTGGCAATTCCGCATGCGGGTGTGCATGGCCATCATTTCTTCGAAGCTGTTGACATAGTTTACGGCCCGCTTGATGTTCTGTTTCATGAACAGGCTGTAAGACTTGTACTTGAGACCCAGTTTGCGGCGCAGCCAATTGCCGGTGGTATTGAGGAGCAGCAACAGCGAGTAGGCTCGGTCGCCCAGGCCGGCTAGCCAGGGCATGTTGATCGCCACGGCATCGAAAATGTCGCCATGCAGGATGAGCAGTTGGCGGCCATCGGCCGTTCGATGGACAAACTCATCCGCGATCTCCAGATGCCCTGTGAGCATCGTCCGAAACTCATCCAGATAGTTGCGGAGGAATTCATCGTGATTGCCGGCCACATAGCGCACGGTCGTGCCGTGCTTGACCATCCCGAAAACTCGCCGCACCAGGAGGGTGAAAGTATCGTTCCAGCGAAAGCCGCGGTGCATTTTCCAGCCATCGATGATGTCACCTACCAGGTACAGATGGTCACACGTGTGCAGTTTGAGAAATTCCAGGAGTAGATCGGCCTTGCTGTGGCGGCAGCCCAGATGAACGTCCGAAACAAAAATGCTCCGCACCCGTGTTCGTTCGGCTTCGTCAACCATGTCCCATCCCCATGAGGTCCATTGCCTGGTCCACGCCGTTGGCTTCGCGGCGTTCGCGGTAGTGCTCGGAAAGAAATCTCTCTACCCGCTCGCACGACAGCTCGCGAATGGCGCACCAGTCGCCGATTCGCTCTTGTCGCGCGTAGTGCGCGTTAATTTCCTGCTCGTGCTGCCCGGGGATCGGAATCACCAGTAGCGGCTTGCCAAAGTAGCGCGATTCGCCGATCAGTTGCTGCCCGCCCGAGCAAATCACCGCCCGGCAAGAAGCCAGATCGCGGGCGAACTGCTCGCCACTTGTCGGGCGATACACCAGATTCTCCGCTGGTGGTCCCTCGCAACCGTAAACCAGAAACCTGGTGCCGCTAAGCTGCGCCGCGGTCTGGGCGATGCGCCGCCCCAACCCCGCCCGGGCGTAGACCAGCACGTGTTCGCCGTTCGTCGGCGCGAGCTGTGCGATCCGCGTTCGCAGCAGCACGTTGACCTGCTGGTAGTGCCGACTTGTGGGGCAGTCATGGAACACGGCAACGATGCACTTACTGGGACGCTTGATCCACCGTCGGACAAAGCTTCCGGCCACTCGCGCATACGCTCTCAACGACCAGGGAAACTCCGCACCGAGCGGATGACAGAATCGATGCTGGTTGTCGATGCTGACGCAATCGATACCCAGCGAAGCGGCGGCGAGCGCCGTCAGCGGCTCGAAGTCGGTGATCATCAGGTCCGGCCGTTCATGCAGGGCAAGTTGCCGGATCTCGTCGAAAGACTTGCGCCGCCGCAGCAGGTACTCGCCAAAACCGCGCGCCGTCCGCCACGGATCAACCGCGCCGCAGCCTTTTTGTCGGAACTGCAAGCCTGCGATCTCATGCGCCGTGTAGCCCGACGATTGCAAGAGTCGCAGCGCGTCTGCGAAAGTGAAGATCGTAACGTGATGCCCCAGAGCCATCAGCCGCTCGATCATCGCGAGCGAACGGCCGCAATGGCCCATGCCTTCGCCACAAATGCCGTAAAAGATTTTCACGGTGAATCACTCGAGGTCCGCGAATTGGAAGCCTCTGGTGTCACCCTAACTTGAGTTCGGCTGGCGAAGAAACGTCAATCCGCGCGATTCCACGGCGTCCAACGCGAATCTCACGGCATCCTAACGAGCAACTCACAGACGACTCTGCAGGCAGGGACGCTGGCACGACATTTCCGCGACTTCTGAGAGTTGCTCACGGGGCCCAACGAGAGTCGCCGGCCGCATGAATCACGTTCTGGAACAGCGTCACGCCCGCGTCGCTCCATTCGATCACGACTTCTTGAACTGGGTCATTCGCTGCCGGCCTGATGCGAGCACCTCGGCAGGCCAATCCAACTCAAGCTCGGCCAGCGAGCGGCGAAAATCCGCAACCAGAATAGTGCGGGCGGGTCACCGCCCCCGCGGTTTGTCTCGAAGGGGGCGAGGGATACGGGGCGCTGAACACGCCAGGCCGCGAGAAGCGGACGAAGAGTTTGGCCCCGCCATGCCTCGCGACGTGGCGTTCCTCACGGCTGAGAGCGAACCTTCCTGGCTGCAATTTTGGCGACCACGGACTATGTGTCCGTTGCTCAAAGTCGAGTGGACAGGGGCGGGATCGAACCGCCGACACACGGATTTTCAGTCCCCCAGAAGCGTTAGAATGCGTTTTGAACAGGTTGCGAATAGTTGAAATCGCCGGGCTTCGTGAGCGGCAGTCGCTGCGATGTGACACGGGGATTTTTGGCAGATAGTAACAAGTCGGGTAACAAAATGAATAGCTACTTCAGTGAGTTCTCCAAAAACTACAATACTTGGTTCCAGAGTAAGTCTCGGGCCGATCTCGAAGCGACATGGCGATCCCTCGAATTGATGATCCATGATCGGGTTGAAAGGGAGGGCTTCAGCTATTTCTGGGTTGTGCGGCTCTTTCAGCAAAAGGCCATGAAGCGATTGCATTTGGAGGTCCGGAAGGCGGATATTGAGTACCGGCGATCTCCGCATAGGCGCCGAATGCGCATCCGTCGGCGCGAACCGTCCCAGGTAACGTTCGGCGAGGATGTATTCCCGGTTTCGTGGAACCAAGCCACGATATTGAGGCTGCTCCGCGACGCGGACGGCGATTGGCTGTCCGGTGAAGCGGACCTGAAACCTGCAATCTCTGGCGGTCGCCCAGATCGCGAGATTGCCACGCTTCCCGAACAGCTTAAGTCGCTCGTCGAATCAGGTGGCCCCAAGGGCTATCGCATCGCGAGAAAAGCCCTGGCGGCATCCCGCCAAAAGTAAGCCACCGTCACGCCAGATTTGAGCCGTCGTCCTGCCAGACAGGGCGTTTTAGACTTCGTTCAGACGTTGCAAGAACAACCAGCAACGCGGAGCGGAGTCTTTTTTCATGGCCACACTGCTAACGGTTAGCGACCTGCGAAAGCTGCTCGGGCTGCCCCGGCATCGGATCGCTTACGCCATTGACCGCTTCGGACCCGAGCCGGCCGGCCGGATGGGAACTACACGGTTTTGGAACGAATCGGACCTTCCCAGCATCGTGGAGTCAGTTGACCGGGCCCACGCCAACGACCAGAAGTTCCGGCCGCACCGAAAGGCGGTGGCCCGATGAAGCTGCCCGCAGAGCTCAAGCCGGCCGACGTTGTGGCCATCATCGATACCCGCGAGCAATTGCCCTTCGACCTGGCGCCGCTCGGCGCCGTCTCTGGAACGCTGGCCTCGGGGGACTACTCGGTTCGCGGCATGGAGCATCTTGTCGCTGTCGAGCGCAAGTCGCTCCCCGACCTGATCGCGTGCTGTGGCGTCGAGCGCGAGCGGTTCGAGCGCGAATTGCAAAGGCTATTGGGGTATCCGACCAGGTGCGTGATCGTCGAGGCCTCTTGGCATGAATTGAACGCTGGTGGGTGGCGATCGCAGCTGCCGCCGCAGTCGGCCGTTGGTTCGGTCCTGTCGTGGATCGGCCAGGGCATTCCATTCCTGTTTGCCGGTGATCGCGCTTCGGCTCAGCATGCCGCAGCCAAGCTGCTCTATTCGGCCGCGCGCCGCAGGTACCGCGAGATTCGCTCGCTGCTCGCTCCCGTTGAAGAGGGGGCAGCCGCGTGATGCATAACGAAACTCTCAATGATGAACGCACCTATCGCGGCGAGCTACTGCTGGCCGTGCGCATTGCCAAGCAGCTTGTAGCGATCAAGGCCGCTGGCGTGCTCGACGAGGCGGTTGACTGGTGCCTGCGACGACTTCGCGAACACGCGGACGAACTGGCGAAAGCAAAGTGGGAGCAGAACCTCTTCGGCACATACGGCCCGGTTGCCAAGGCAATGGCCAGTTTGGGCGCCGGTAGTGAACACACGATCGATGCTGCACTGTGGGCTGTGGAAGAGTGCCAGCGGCAAAAGCTGGTGATCGACGAGCTGAACAACTTCATTCAGCACTACCGAATCCCGACAGACCTGCCGATTTTCCCGGCCCGACGAAAGCAAAGGTCGGCCGGATGAGCAGTGAGATTATCTCGCAAGAGAATGGCGAACCGAAGCGGAAACGGCAGAGGCCGCAGATCGCAATTGTGCCAGGTTCGCTGAACCTTGGGAGCCCCTCAGCCAGGACTGATGTTTCAAACGCACAGCGGTTCGCGGAGTTGCACGGGCTGAAAGTGCGATGGTGTGAGCCCTGGCAGAAATGGCTGACGTACGACGGCCGGAGATGGTCAATGGACGACGCCCGATCGCTGGACGCATGGGCGAAAGTCGTTGCCTCAGAGATTTGGGGGGAAGCGGCAGAGTTGCTTCCGCAAGTTGACTTCGCAACCGGCAAAGAGATCACCAGTTTCGCGAGGCAGTCGGCAAGTGCAAAGGGAATCAATGCCATGATCGCACTAGCGAAAAGCGAACCGGGGATACCGGTTCTGCCAGCCAAGCTCGACACGAATCCGTGGGCCCTTAACTGCCTGAATGGAACACTGGACCTGCGCACCGCAGAGCTCAAGCCGCATGACCGCAGCAATCTGATCACGAAGATCTGCCCGGTCAAATTTGACCCGAACGCAACATGTCCGAATTGGGAAGCGATGCTCGACGTCATCCTCGGGCCAGACCTAACCAGGTACGTTCAGCGGGCAGTCGGTTATTCGCTTACCGGCAGTGTGCGCGAGCAGTGCCTTTTCTTGCTCTGGGGAACTGGCTCGAACGGCAAAAGTACGTTTCTCAACGCCTTGATGGAGACGCTGGGCAAAGACTACTCCATGCAGGCGGTCGACGGGATGCTGATGTCCAAGGGCAAGGACGATCACCCGACCGAAAAGGCCGACCTGTTTGGCATGCGGTTCGTCTCGAGCGTCGAAGTTGAAGAAGGCAAGCGGCTGAACGAATCGTTGGTCAAGCAGCTCACCGGCGGCGACCTGATTCGAGCTCGCCGGATGCGGGAAGACTTCTGGCAGTTTCCCCCAACGCACAAGCTGTGGATGGCGGCGAATCACAAGCCTGTCATTCGTGGCACCGATCACGGCATCTGGCGCCGCGTCAAACTGATCCCATTCGTCACGACGATCGCCGATGAAGACCAAGACAAGTCGCTACCCACGAAGCTGTCGGCCGAGCGTGCCGGCATTCTGAACTGGGCGGTTCAAGGCTGTCTCGATTGGAACTTGAACGGCCTCGGCGAGCCCGACGAAATCACCGAAGCGACCAAAGAGTATCGCACCGAGATGGACGTCGTGGGAGCGTTCCTCGCGGACTGTTGCATACTACGCGGCCAGTTCTCCACGCGAGCCGCCGTGATCTACGCAGCCTACCAAAGCTGGTGCAAAACGAATGGCGAATTTGCGGTCAACCAGCGCCGATTCGGCTTGGCGATGACCGAAAGAGGGGTCGAGCGATACTCCAACAACGGCACGTTTTACCGCGGAATTGAACTACTGACGGAGGTAACGGAACCTTGCGGAACGAATTTCTAGTATCGGCGCCTATGCGCGCCCGCGATGGGTACTAACCGGGAAATTGGTTCCGCTTCCTTCCGTGCCTTCCGTGAAGGGGTTTTGAGGGGTGGATAGATGGCAGCGCATTTGAAACACGCGAGCGACGCCGGGGCAGCCCGCGATCAACTTGGACCCGTCTCGCTCGGCCAGGTTTATCCGCTCAAGGTGTTCCGCGCGCTAACCGGGTTAGGCGGCTGGGCACTTCGCAAAGCACAGCGCGACGGCCTGCGCGTCGTGACCGTCGGCCGCTGCAAGTTTGTTCGCGGCGATGACTTTCACGAGTTCCTGAATCGGGCAGAGAGCACACAAACGGATTAAGCATCCTCACGATAGATCATGCACAGCAACGACTTAGCACAACCTGTTACTCCCGCCGTTACCGGCGAAGAGCCAAAGCGAAGCCGCAAAGGCATCGGCGGCGCCCCTGCCGGCAACCGCAACGCCACTCGCTCCGGCCGTCGTGCCTGGGAGACGGTGAAGCGGCTGCCCAAGTCGTGCGGTGCGATCCGCCAGCAGCTCTACGCCGAGCGAGACGATATCGAGCTTTCCGTCGGTCGTCAGCACGGCGAAGTAAGCCTGTATCACGCTGCACTGATCCAGTCGGCGGTACGGCATAGCGGCCGCGCGCAGCTCTTGGAACGCTGGCTGCGCGTCGAAGAGGGCCTGTCGCTCAACGAACGCCTGGCCGTGCTGAAAGAGATCGGCGCCGCCAGCGACTCGCGCGACAAGTGCCTGAAGCTTCTCGGTCTCGACGTCGCACACGACGCCACACGCGACGCATGGGCCTCGGTCCTATCACGGGCCGTCCCGGCTGACAACGCGTCTGAGAGCCGCACAGAGCCTCAGGAGTGGCAGCCGTCGACCGAGGGCATTTACGAAACACGCACATCTTCGCCGGTCACTCGCTGTGCCGGTGAAGGTGAACCGGTGGCCGCCGAGGCCCCCTCTCAGGATCGCCAGTCCTGTCGTCGTTCTGGTGATCCGTTGGATGGAGAGGCGAGGCCCGCGGCTGCCGGCGAACACAACGCGGAGGAGCCCCAATGCTAACCCCCAAGCAGTTGCAACGTCTGGCGAGTGGTGCGGCGATCAAGGGTCTCGTGCGTGGCGGCGGTACGCTTGGGTCACTCGGCGGGTTTCTTGGCCAGCTTGGCCCCGCCGGTCGAGCGCTCAAGATGCTGATTCGCGGCCAATCACTATCCGGCGTGAGCAGCACTGCCATTCAGGACGCCGTATCGCTACTTGAGGCCTCCGGCTTCGAGGTGCGCATGCCGAGCGCCCCTGGCATTCCGACGCAGCCCCCAGCCGAGCGACGCCGTTCACGACCCGACGGCCGCCCAAATACGGGCGCCCCAATGCGACCGCGGACTGGTGCACCAGGCGAGCCGCCAAGTCAGCGTCGCGGCCTTCCACAACCGCAAGACCCGTCACAGACCGGAGCATTTCCTGGCCGGCTGTATGTGGGGATGGAGAAGGTCACAAGCTCGAACGTTTACGCCATCGGCTACGACCCTCAGACGCTGACCATGCGAGTGCAATATCTCGCGACGGCACTGAATGCTCGTGGGGTCAGGGGCTCCGGTCACGTTGGCAAGAATCGCGTTCGCGGCACCACGGGCAAGACGCTGACCGGCAAGCGTGGCGGCCCGGGCCCACTGTACGACTACAAGGGCGTCCCGCCGCGCGTGTTCGAACGGATCCGGAGTGCAACGAGTAAAGGCAAGGCGATATGGGACGGTCTTCGAATTCGCGGGACCGTGTTTGGTCACAAGTACGACTATGAGTTGGTCGCCGCGAGTGTGGCTGATGTCATCGACCTGGGCAGCAATCGGAAGGTGGCGCAAGTCACGTATGTTCCGCGACGGGCTGTTGGCCCCGGGCAGTTCCAAGGGCGGACCCTCCACCAAGGCGTAGGCAAATCCGCGCGGACGTTCCGCAGTCTCTTGCCGAATGAGGGGATGCGATGAGCATTGCCAACGACCTGGCCCTGTTCGCCCGTGACCCGGTTGCATTCTTCCGGTTCGTCCTGGGTTCGTTGACCGGCCGCGAGCCTGCCAGATTTCAGTTGGAGCGATTCGCAAAGCTGGCCCCAGCGATGCTGGCGATGGCCGCGGGCGAGAGGTCGGCTGTATCGCGTTTTTGGTGGGAGGCGACCAAGGGCTGTTCGAAAGACACCGATCTGATGATCGCCATGATCTGGCTGCTACTGTTTGTACCCCGGCAGTTGCATATCCAGATTGCCGCAGCGGATTTGGAGCAAGCGGCCGACGCCATGAAGGTCGTCACTCGCATCCTGAGCCTTCACCAGTGGATTGGCTCTCGCCTGAAGGCCGACAAGACCCGCATTAAGTGCGAAGACACGCAAAGCCAATGCGACTGCATTCCGGCCGATACCGCGGGCACCCACGGCAGTCGGCCCGACGTACTGATCATCAACGAAGCGAGCCATATCACGAAACAGGAGTTCGCGGAGAACGCACGCGACAACGCGTCCAAGGTTCCGCACGGGCTGGTCATTATCGCCACGAACGCTGGTTACACCGGCACCTGGCAGTACGCCTGGCGTGAGATTGCACGCAAGTCTCCCCGCTGGAGTTTTCACCAGTGGGCGAATCCGTCGCCGTGGATCGATCCGGCCGAGGTCGAAGAGTCGCGGCAACGCAATAGTGCAACGCGTCACAACCGCTTGTACTACGGCGTTTGGTCAAGCCCTGGCGGCGATGCACTTGATCAAGCCGACGTGGATGCCGCGAACAAGCTGGCCGGTCCGATGCGAAAGGATCTCCCCGGCGACCATAAATGGACATTCGTTGCCGGCCTTGATCTTGGAATCTCGCACGATCATTCAGCGTTCGTCGTGCTCGGTTGCCAGCATGGTTCGAACCGTATCACACTGGCTGAGTGTATGGCCTGGAAACCGCAGAAGGGCGGGCAAGTCAATCTCAAGCACGTTGAGGACTTCGTTTACGAAACTCACAAGCGGTTGCATCTCAGTCGCCTGCGCTACGATCCATTTCAGGCCGAACTGATGGCCCAGAACCTTACCCGCAAGGGCATTCGCGTCGAGCCGATGGTTTTCAGCGGCAAGAATCTCGACCTGATGGCGTCGACGTTGCTCGAAGTGTTCCGGGCTCGCACGATCGATCTGTACTCGAGCTACGGCGGCGACGAACTGATTCGCGACCTGGGGCGATTGTCGATCGTCGAGAAGTCTTACGGCTACAAGCTGGAAAGCACTCGCGATGCCGACGGCCATGCGGACCGGGCAACGGCTCTGGCTATTTGCCTTCCCGATGCAATTCGACTGGCTCACTTTCGGGCCTACACGAATCACGGCACGCCGAGCCGCATTAGCACCCCCATCGACTACCAACGGCACGGGATCCCGTTTGACCCCGGCTTTCGCGCTTAACATCCCTTTTCGATTTTGGAGATCTGAATTATGTACGACAAGCAACGCATTCGAGAAATCGCCCCCGAGATTCAAGCGATCTACGATCCGTGGATTGATGCTGGCCGCGTTGAAGAGATCGACTCGCGTTTCTGGGAACTGCTGGACGAGCTTTTTTCGCTCTACGATCCACGCGAACAGCCTAACGCGGCCCACGGCATGGCTCGGTTATCGCACGGGGTTGTCGCTCTCAGGAACTACGCTGCCGAATTCGAGGCCGGCGGTGTTTCTCGGCACCGCATTCCTTCCGACTTCGCCATTGATCTCGACGTCACAGTAAAGGCACTGCTGGCCGATGCACCGAAGCTGATTCCACAGCCGAGCGTGTGTGACTTGGTGGCGCAGAACGTCCACCCGCGGCAGATAGCCTGCATTTGGAAGCTATTCGACCACAATGGCCACCCTGACGAGAAAGCTGTTGCGGCCGAGAAGGAGAATCCTGGCAGCATCGTCACGCCCGAGCACATCGAAAAGGTAGATCAGTTCCGGCTGGCCCAGCTTGGATTCGGTCCGCTGGCCGAGTATTCGTATGAGCCCGCGGAGGGGATGCGACGTTTGGCCCCGCCGAAGGTTGAGCCCGACGTGATTAATCCGCCGAACATGGATCGCATGATCATGAACGGCGCCACGGTCGAACAGATTGCTCGCAGCATGGCTGATTCATTCGGTCGCACAGCCGGCGATTGGATCCCGGAAGTTATGGCTCGGGCGCGAGAGCTAGGCCGCACCCTGCCGCTGAACGCGCAGCAGATTCGCAACGGCGGTCTCGCTGAGCAAGTCGCGGCCGAAGAGCGGCAGAGAAGCATTCCGCTAGGTATGGGTTCATTTCCGCCTGCAGGCCTCTTTGGCGAAAGCGCGGAGAAGGTCGCCAAGGAAGTTGAATTCTTCGCGCGGCCCGGTCAGCACGTGACCAAGCCCGCAGAGTCGGAGATTGCGCCGGAAATCGTCGAGCAAGTTTCCGAACTGCATATCGAAGGCAATGACCCCGCGGCGATTGCCGAACACCTTGGCCTGCCGCACCAGGTTGTCGCCGACGCGATCAAGTTGATCGAAACCGCCGAGGTCGCCGGCTAAAGCGACCGCGCGCAAGAGTTGAGGCCCGTTTTCTAACTTCACAATCAAGGAACTGAAATCATGTCACTGCACCCCGCATCGTTCACGAAACTCGACGCTGCTGTCTCGCGGCGAAACCAGCTCACCCGGATCGAGATCAGTGATAACGCGTTGATCAACAGGCTGGCGAACCAAAACCGGCACAATCGGATGGCCCGCCAGAATCAGGAGATGATCGAGCGCAACAACCGGCTGTCGAAGCGGCTCGACTCGCTCGAAGAATCAAGCGGCATTGGGCCCGCGAATCGTAAGGAGTTCTATCGCCGTCTTCGCGAGCGGATCGACGAGGTAACGCAGAACGGTACTCCCGACCGCGTGACCTACGCGAAAATCCGTGATGAGGTGGAAGAGAGCATGGCGAATGTGCCGATCGGCCGTCGCCTCACCCGCCCCAGCGAAGAAGAAATCAGCGCTTGGGTTGTGGCGTGGAAGAAAGCCTGCGGGCTCGGGCCGCAAGCCCCGTCCTATCCATCGCTCAAGGAAGACGCGGCGACGCTGATTTGGCACGGCTTCACGGTCGAACAGGTGCGCGCTAGCGGACTGCCAATTCAGAAGGCGGCCATGCTCGCCGGGCTCGGCCAAGATCTTCCGCAGGAACCACAGATGGCGATGCGTGCGAACGTGCCGCAGCAGTATTCGCGGCAGTCGGCCGAGACGGCTGCGCGCGTTCGCGATCGCCTTGAATACTACTCACGCCGCGGCCAGTGGAAGCCTTACGCCGAGATCGTGGCCGAAGTCGAGCGCAAGTAGATCGCACGTTTATGTTGTTTCCGAGGTTTGTTTTTTAAGGAGTTCTCAAGATGCCTCCGTATGTTGAACATGGCCATCACACGTCGGGCACGACCGCCCAGCGTCCCCACAATTGCCAAGTGGGCTTCCGCTACTTTGACACGACGCTTGGGCAAACAGTCGTATTTGACGGCACGAATTGGGTGCTCTCGACCCGGATTCCGCCGCGCACCGTGGCTGTGGGTGGCACCGCGCAGGCCAACGCTAACGCCCTGGCCGAAGGATTCAACCTGGTGACCGGCGCGGACGGCACGGCTGCGGTTGTCCTGCCCACGCCGCAAGTCGGCATGGTCGTGACGCTGAAGAACAACGCGAATGCCATCCTGAAGGTCTTCCCGGGCGTCGGCCACACGGTCAACGCGCTGGCCGCCAATGCCGTGTTCAACCAGGCTGCGTTCACGTGCTGCGATCTGCACGCGTACAACGCGACCGCTTGGTTCAGCAAGCCGCTGCTGCCTTCGTAACTGCATCACGCACAGCCGGTCGGTCTCGTTGATCGGTCCGGCTACCCCGCGGATCGCCGCGCCCCGTTAATTGGCTTCTCCGAGCCGGGGCCGGCGCCGCGGGGGATTTTCAAAACAGAGGTGACTTGCAAATGGATATCACTTCAACGCTGGCAGGCATGCTCGCTGGCTCGCTAGCCAAAAAGGCAGTGGCCAAGTTTGACATGTCGAAGTTCACGCCAATGAACATTCGGCCCGTGCATCCGACCGTCGGCGCACACTCGAACCCAGCTTCGGACCTGGGAACGATCTTGCGGCAGCGGCTTGCAAAGGACGAACGCCCGAGCGGCGGCAATCCACAGTGGGTGCGAACGCTGATCAGCTTCATGGCCGGCGGCAATCGCAGTCCGAACCATCCGCAGGCACCGCCCCGGCAATCCGATGGCGTCGGCTCGCCGCCGATTCAGCGCGACGGATTGCGATCGTCGGTCAGATCGTTTTCACCGTTGGCAACTGCCGCTGGAATGTTTAACCGCCAGAATCAATCCGAAGGCGGGCAGGGCGGCCAATCGCCGGGTGGCAGCGGCCTGCGCATGCCGAACATGGGCGCAATCATGGCAACGCGGCTCGGCGGAGTTGGAGCGGGCGCCGGAATGGCCGCGGCCGCCACAGTCGGCGCTGCCGGTCTACTTGCTGGGGTGTTTCTCAAAGTGGCTCATTCCGCCAAACAGATGGGCGAAGCCCAGATCGAAAGCCTCAAGCATCTTCGGATGTACAACGGCGAAATTTCAGCAGCGTACGGACGCGAAAAAGTTGGCGAGCATAAGCGGAACCGACAGAAGGCCGAAACTGTCGGCGGCAGTCAATCGGCACTGGTCGACGCGATTGGCGAAATGAAAGACTCCTGGGCGCCATTTGAGAACACCGTCGACAACATTCAGAACAAGATCGGCATCGTCGGCGCCAAAGTTTGGGGCGCGATCGGTACGGGCCTTTCGTTTCTTGCGAAGATCGCAGAAAAAGCGGCCGACACGGCGGACAACACGAAAGATCAAAAAGACAAGCTGGCGCCGGCTTGGCAACAGACGATCAATGATCTGGCCAAGATGCATCGCCAGCGCAATACACCGAAAGGAAAGCGATGAGCACCACGGTCATTTACAACGGCGTGGAAATCCGCAACTGCCTGACCAAGCGGTTCGAGCAGGTCACGGTTATGGACCCATCCGACACCGACAAGGAGTACGACAAGTTCACGGTTCGCGTGGCTGGCTACGTCCACAAGATTTACCAGTCACTCAGCCCGACCGTGGGCGTGATGGAGACGGTCAATCCGAATAGCGGGCTCTCGATTGGTCCGAACAGCGTGGCTGCCAACCAAATGCGCGCCCGCCGGCTGCTGATGGAGCCCCGCAAACAATTCAAGATGACCGTGGGCGAGGTGCCGTTGCTCGAGTGTGGCCCCCGGTTAACCGAGACGGCTGGCGATGAAACGACGGTCGAAGTAGCCTACAACGACGTGAACAACGGTCCCAAACCTCGGGCTTGCAGCATTACGTCAATCGTCGGTACCAATTTGATGCCGATCGAGTTCGAGATTGAAATCTGCATGATCGATTGTGTGAATCCTCAGAACTACACGGGCATCATCAACAACCGCTGGGCGATGGCTGATCAAATCGACCAGGACTGGTATACGACCCGCACGATCACCGGTCGGTTGCGAGTTGCCGACGTCAATCTGAATCCGCAGGCGATGCGATCGCTGTTTGTCCCGCCGCTACAGCACGGGTTCAAACGCGACACGATCGAGGCCACTACATCGATCGACGGGCTGACGGTCGACTATCGCGTTGTCGATAAGGAAGTGCTCGCTTCGTGCCCAGCCCCCGGCACGACATGGGAAGGAACTCACACGCTCAGCACTGGCGACGGTGCGCAGACGCACGGCGAAGTCAGCGTCTCAATGAAAGGCCCACGCGACGCCAATAAACTCGAAATGATTCAGGCGATGGCGCTTATCTGCCAGCAGAAGCTTGACCTGCTGAACCTCAAGAACTTCATCACTCAGGCCGCGATCGTCGATCACCTCCACGAGAACCGCGTCGAGATGCGAGTGCAGGTCGATCACTCGGGCGTTGAGACCAATCCGATTGCGTTGCTCAATCTCCCGCGCGGCACGTTCGGCAAGATCATTGAGCTGCCTGGTTACGATCACAATCTGTCGCGCGTGCCGTCGGTGTTCGGCACGGCCACGGTCACCGGTCTGTTTGTCTCGTACCTGCAAAGCCCTTGCTCGCCCCGGCACAACATCCCCGGGACGACAGCCACTCCGCCCGAACCCGAAGGCGGCGAAGAGCGGAGTGAGAATCCGAAGACGTACACCTATGGCGGTGACCTGCCAATCGACAACGAGATTGCCAACAATTACAGCCAAGAGGCCGCAGTCGGCGTTTACACGTTCTACGAAATGGAAGTGGCCTATCCGCAGGACCAGAACACAATCGCCCTGCCGATCGCCAAGAGCGCGAACACCGCGGTCGACCCTTATGCGCCGTCGCTCGCATTCGTTCGCCTGGCTCCGCCTGTCATGTTCCGCAAGGTCACGGTGACAGCCACACGTCTCGGCAGGCCGCCATTGATGCCCGCCGCTCGCAGCGTGTTAGACCTTCCCGGCCAACAGAAGATCCACATGCTCAAGGCCAAGCCGACGTTCACGACGCCGCAGATCACCGCCGACGGCAAGACACGCCGGTACACCACAATTCTTGAAGTCGAGTACGCATTGGCGCGGCCGGTTCTCAATAACGAACTATTCGGCCTGGGGAAAATCCCCTGGGACACCAGCGACCTGGTTGACAACGCCGTGAACCCGAGCGAAATCTTTTCTACGGACCTACTGCAATGAGCGAGCCCCTGCACATCACCAGATTGGAAGCACTGACCATCGCGCAAAAGCTTCAGAAGGGGCTTTGGTTTTCGCCCACCGAGGGCAGCCAATGGACCGAACGCCAGTTGTTCATGGTTGCGGCGGCCGCAGTCGCCGCCATCTCGTGGAGCTCCGACGATGGGCCTTACTCGAAGATTCCAGCCATGACGCCGGAGCATGAAAAACTAATCGAGCGACGTATCGCAACAACGATCCATGACTTGGCGAAAGCCATCAGCTTGGCAGTGCAAGGCAACTGGGAAAAGCAAATCCCCGGCGAAACGTACTACCCGCCGTCGCCGATTGAGAACGAAAACTGACGGAATCGACGATCTTTGACAATTCGGTTGAGTCGCGGTGATGGCAAAGCCGCGGCCTACGTGCTAAATCGATCCGAGCCCTTCGGCGGCTTCTCGGCCGGCTTGTCCACTTTGAGCGTGCCCGCGGCCGCAATTCGCTCGATGACCTGAATCAGCACTTCGATGTTCTCGGCGTTGCGAATTGCAAGGCCTGCGACAGTTTGGAGGTCTTCTGCAATTGCCGCGGGGTCGGTCGCTAGGTTGTCAGTTTCTGAAAGCTCTTTCACCCGCGCAAGCACTTCGGGCGGAATGTTCTGGAAGCGAGCCTTGATGATGTAGTTTTCGTCGTCGCTCATGCGGGGAAGTGTAACGGCCGGACGGAGCGGATAGCAAGCAATCTTGCTAAGCAGCGAGCCGGCGGGTAGATTGGTGGGGTCAAAGCCTTAACCGGCACTATCAAAATGTCAAAATCTTCTATCAGAAAAAAGAGCCCCGCCGTCTGCGCTTGCGCGTACGCCAAGGGCGTGCTTCGGCATGCCTCAAGGCCCGCAAGGTGGTCTGATAGCCGCCTGACAGCGAGTGTAGACGGTGGGGCTTTTTGTTGCGCTGTGTCTCTCTGGCCGCGCGCACGAAAGGACTCACCATGGGCCGTTATTCTCGACGGAAGCCCGTCCCGCAGCTGATCTACCCCGAGCCGCTATTTGCTGTTTGCGGCCACGACCCGAAGACCGGCGAGGCTGTCATCCTCGATCGTCGCGCCCCGCAGCCCCGCGAGGACGCACAGTACTGCGCCGACTTACTGAATGCCTTTGCCACCAAAGATGGCAGGCATGCGTTTCTCTGTCCGATCAGCCAAATGGTGATCGACACCACGCCGCTCGACAGGGCGCCGGCCGTGGTCATGCTCGAACCGTCCGGCGAGATTGTAGAACGCGGCCAGTACGAAGACTGCATGGCGATGGCGGCGGAAGCCAACCGGCTGGATGACGCCAACCCGACCGGCCAGCGGGCCGTTGTGAGAGTGAATGGGCCGAAGCTAGATCTTGACGAAGTTCTCGCCAAAGGACGCTCCAAGGCGGCCGAGGCGTTGGGTTACTGAAATCCCTGCTAGCCCCTGGCCCTGTCCCGCAAAGATGCCCGCGGGCAGGGCGGGGGTTAGGCAGTGCGTGTTGTGCAACCGGGCATCGAATCCTTTAGCAGGGAGAAACGAAGGTGGAAGATATCAAAGTCACGGTGGTTGAGTTCTCCGACCGCAAGTGCTTCCAGATGCAGTATCGCTGCCCGCTGACAGGCAAGAAGAAAACCAAGGCCACGGACGTCGAGCGTGACGGCAGCAAGAAGGCCCGCCGCGACGCCGAGCGAGCTGCAGGCGACTGGGAGAAGCAACTCCGCGAAGGCACCTACCAGGACGTGAGCAAGATCACCTGGTCGGACTTCCGGACCCGCTACGAGAACGAAGTGCTCACCAGCCTAGCCGAGAACACCGACGCCAAAGTGCAGGGCGTGTTCAACTCGATTGAGTCGATCCTGAGCCCGGCCCGACTGCGAGACCTGAATGCCGACCGCCTGAGCCACTTCCAGGCCAAGCTACGCGAGAACGGACTGGCCGAGTCAACCATTGCCTCCATGCTGGGCCACCTGCGGGCTGTGCTCAACTGGGCGGCCAAGATGGGCATGATCCCCAAGGCTCCGACGATCGAACGCCCCAAGCGTGCGAAGAGCTCGAAAATGATGAAGGGCCGGCCGATCACGCTCGAGGAATTCGAGCGGATGCTCGACAAGGTGGCCGACGTCGTCACGGCCGAGCTGGGCGAAGATGCCGAAGCAACGGACATTGCGACCCGCGACCAGGTGATTGCCGATTGGAAGTTCTACCTTAAAGGCCTCTGGGCCTCGGGCCTGCGGCTGGGCGAATCCCTGACTCTCGACTGGGAACGGCCGGACCGGTTGCGAGTCGACATGGACGGCAAGCGGCCCATGCTTCAGATCCCGGCCGAGCTCGAAAAAGGGAATCAAGACCGGCTGTTGGCCATGGCGCCGGAATTCGCCGTCCTGCTGCTGGGCGTGCCCGTCGAGGACCGCCACGGGCCAGTGTTCCAACTCCGCACCCGCCGCGGGCAGCGTCCATCGGAGTGGTGGGTCTCGCGAGTCGTGGCCAAGATCGGTGAAAAGGCCGGCGTGAAGGTCGACGAGAAGGTGAAGGACGGTAAGAAGGTGATCAAGTACGCCAGTGCCCACGACCTGCGGCGGAGCTTCGGCTCACGCTGGGCCCCGCGGGTCATGCCCCAAGTGCTGATGGAACTGATGCGTCACGAGTCGATCGAGACCACGCTCAAGTATTACGTCGGGCAGGATGCCCAACGGACTGCCGACGTGCTGTGGGCAGCCCATGAGAAGGCGAGTAACAAAAGTGGTAACACTGCCCCCGTTCAGGCCCAAACGCAACAAGCCCCGTCGGCCGTAAGTGGTAACAGCGACGGGGCTTGCGAAGTGGACAGGGGCGGGATCGAACCGCCGACACACGGATTTTCAGTCCGTTGCTCTACCAACTGAGCTACCTGTCCGGAAAGCGGCTGATGGCTCTCGGCGAGCACCCGCCAGGAACCTCAGAATATGGAAGCATACTACAGCACGCGAGGTTCGCAAGGCCCCTGGCAAACTCTCTGACAGTAGGGACTTCGCACCACTGCAGCGGATCGTGGGAGTCAGCCAAGATGGCCGGTCCAGAGTGGCTAGTATCAAAGCCACGGACGGTCCAAAAAGGACGGCCGACCCCCAGCTACTCTCGTCGCTGGGGATCGGCCGAGCCAGGGACGACTCCCTGATAGTCGCGGTTCTCTCTGTTGCCTGCGAATTCGCAGCCTAAACGCACGTCCGCGCAAATGCAAGGATTTTTCCCCAAGAAATCCCCGCGTGCGAAAATCGGCTACCGAAACGTCTCATTCCGCCCCACGTCACCCGCTCCCCATCCTGCGCCACTCGTGCGAGCCGGATCGTAGGGCACTGCCCGCAGGAACTCATTGATCGCGGCCACCAGCCAGGCTTGCTCGGCCGAGTTCACACACGGAAGGCGATACGCCCCGCCACTGTAGACCAGCTCGACGGCTTGGTTCGTCGTCGTCGAATTCTCATTCCGCGTGACTGATTCACAAACCCGGGCGCACTGCACCTTGTCGCGGCCAATTTGCCGCGTCCAGTGCCAGGCCAGGCACCGGGTCTCGGCCACCAAGATGCTCGGATCGATCAGCACGTTCTTCTTGCCCCGGGCAATCCACAGCACGCCGCCGAGCGTGCCAATACCAATGATCCAGAACGGAATTGAGAACGCGGCGAAAGCCATGTTCCCCCAGTCGAAGTTTCCCCTGCCAAAGAAAACGCCGAGTGCGCCGAGCGTCCAGAACGTGATGAACCCAAGCCAAAACACCGCGAAGGCCAGAAGCCCGATCGCCGCTGGCCCGATCCCGTGAGGCGGTACGTGAATCGTCAGCCGATCGCGCTCGCGCTTCAACACCGCGTGCGCGTCAAACGGCCGTTCCGGAACGACCTCGATTTGCTCCCCGGGCGGATAACCATCGAGCAAATCTGCCAGCGGAAAGACTTCATTGCAACTGGTGCACTTGGCCCATCCCTTGTCGAGAGCCACGTCCACGGCCGGGATCGTTCGCGAGCAGCTAGGACAAATAATTTTCATCGTGCACTGCGAGTTGGTTCGCCAGATTTGAAAATGCGATTAGCCTGCCGCCTTGTACAGTCAATCTAGAGGGCAACGTCCGCGGCGACCAAGAGACGTTTTCGCAAGCTTTCGCCGCGGTTCGTTGGTTATGGTCGCTGCCGAGGCTCCCTCGGCCTATAATTCAGCGGTCACGAGCCCCGCATCCCGGCACTTCCCCGATCGCATGGCGGCATCTCCAATCTACCTCGATAATCACGCCACGACCCGCGTCGATCCGCGCGTGCTGGAGGCGATGCTGCCGTACTTCGGCGAGATCTACGGGAACGCCGCCAGCACCAGCCACCAGTTCGGCTGGCAGGCCAAGGAAGCCGTGGATGCCGCCCGGTCCAGCATCGCTGCCGGCATCGGGGCCAAAGACCGCGAGATCGTCTTCACCAGCGGCGCGACAGAGAGCAACAACCTGGCAATTCGCGGCGTGTGCGAACGGCAGAACCGCCGCGGCAATCACCTGATCACCGTCCGCACGGAACATAAGGCCGTCCTCGATCCGCTTGAGCGGCTGGGCCGACGCGGCTACGAGGTGACAATCCTCGACGTCGAGCCAACCGGCAGCCGCAGGGCAGGGCAGCTCGATCCCAACCGGCTCGCCGCCGCACTGCGCGACGAGACACTGCTCGTCTCGATCATGCTGGCGAACAACGAAATTGGCGTCCTGCAGCCGATCGCCGAGCTGGCCGCAGTCTCAAAGCAACGCGGCGCGCTATTCCACTGCGACGCCACGCAAGCCATTGGCCGCATCCCCGTCGATCCGCACACCCTGGGCATCGATCTGATGAGCTTCACGGCCCACAAGATCTATGGCCCGAAAGGAATCGGCGCCCTGTGGGTCCGCCGCACTTCGCCGCAGGTTCGCCTCGAGCCACAGATTGCCGGCGGCGGTCACGAAGGGGGCTTCCGCAGCGGAACGCTCAACGTGCCGGGCATCGTCGGTTTTGCCAAAGCGTTGGAACTCTGCCTGGCCGAGATGCCTGCCGAACAAACCCGGCAGCAGAAGCTCCGCGACACACTGTTCGCTGAACTCAGCGCGGCCATCGAAGGCGTCACGCTCAATGGCCCTGCGCTCGAGCCCGAGCTGCGTCTGGCGGGCAATCTCAACTGCAGCTTCGCCTATGTCGACGGCGAGGCCCTGCTGATGAACCTCGGCGAACTGGCCGTCAGCTCCGGCAGTGCCTGCACCAGCGCCAACCCCGAGCCCAGCCACGTGCTCCGGGCCCTGGGCATGCCCGACGATGCCGTTCGCAGCAGCCTGCGATTCGGCCTCGGCCGCTTCAACAGCGAGGGCGACATCACCCGAGCCGTCGGCCTGCTGGCGGACGTCGTTGCCCGGCTGCGGAAGCTCAGCAGCATGGCATGAAGTGCAGCAATTCGCTGCCTAGTCGGCCTTCTGGGCGCGTCTTAAGTCGCGTACCACGTCCCAAACCTGGTTCAGGTCCCCAAACGCCGCCAAACGCCCCTCCGGATCGACGACCACTGCGTTCGGAATGGAGTGCACTTGGAGCTGACCAGCCAACCTTCCAGAGATATCCTCGCCGACCTTCTCATCGATGACGACGGGAAACGTCAGCTCAGCGCGTTTGAGAAATCCCGCGACTTCCTTCGAACTCGCGCCAATATGGTGGACGCCGATCACGATCACGCCAGAATTCGCGAGTTGCTGCGCATGCTGAACAGACCCCCAGCACGGTCCGCAGTCGATTGACCAGAACTCGAGCACCACGACCTGCCCCCTAAGCGATTCCAGTGTCAGAGCCGGGCTGTTGAGCCATTTCGCTCTCGGCAGCTCCGGACAGGGCTTGCCGATGAGTTCTTTTTGGGCAGCTTGCCGCTCGTTTTCGGAGTCAGCGACCTCGCGGTGTTCCTTGAGGATCGCGTCCCACTGCGCGGGCGTTCGGTGCAAGTCCTGCTTGTAGGTAAGTGCCGGCGTGTACGTCACGTCGACGACTGTCGCTCCCTCGGGTATCTCGAGTTCGAACAACTCATCGGCCAGCGGCTGGTCGACACGGGCTTCAACCAGCTCCTTCTCGCTAGTGCCCGTGAGAAAAAACCCGCCCAGTCCATCCCTTTCAAAACTTGAGCTGCGCTGCTTCGCGGGAAACCAAAACCCTGGCGACAGCTCGCGGTAGTCGGCAAAGTCGAAGTGTACCCACGGCTGCGAATATTCAAGCATCGCCTCGTGCAAGGCGACATCGAACGCCGAGAGCTCTTCTGCCGTGAGCTGTTCGTACCACCGGTTGAAATCCTCCCCGTCAACAAACTCACGGTTCGCAGCCTTGGCCGCTGCCAGCAGGTAGTCTTCCGGTCGAGCCAACCGCAAGTACGACAGTCGGCGAATCCGCCCATCGTTGGCGCCAACATACACACGTCGTTCCGCCAATGGGTTGACGAGCACCTGGCACGTGACGCCATCCACCTCCTCGCTGCCCGTCAGCCGAAATCCCTCGGGAGTGCCAAGCTCCGTTGGCGAGATCGCACTTTTCTGAAACCAGAAATCGTGTCGGCCGACACGCAAGCAGGCCATGTGACCGCCGGCGAAATCCAAATCGAACATTCTGTTGTGAATGGTCATCCGAGCCGGACCCGGCCCGAACTCCTGCAGCATGCGAAATTGCCGGCCGTTCCAGATCCGCGTAGTCCGCTCCCTCACGCTCCACACCTCGCGCACTCGCGTGGCGTCGAATGCGAACTCATACTCTCCAGTCCCCCGCGCGCGAAACAAGTCCGGTGGCGGCTCTTTGCCTGCGGTTCGCCGGCGGTGATCGGCAGCCAGCTTATCGAGCTGCGGGGCGGAAGTCGTCATCGTGTCTTTGAACCGCAGATGCAGCGACTTCACCGCATGAATCTGGTTCTCCTGATCGATCACGGCTTGAACCAACTGAGCGGCAGTCGGCGTGAGCTCCTCCGCGAAAACAGCGGAGTTGAGAAGTAGAAGAATCGCCCCAACTGACGCGACAAGAGATAAACGGAGGGGGGCCATCGACGACATCTCCCGGCGGAAACTGGTGACGACAGAGACTGCGTGCGATCTGTAATCTAGCAGAACCCCCGAATTTGGTGGGGAAGCGCCTACAAAACGCCGGTGAGCTGCCTTTTCCTTTCCCCGCGGAATCGTATAATTTACACAGTTCGACCTGCGAAAAATCCGATCCCTATTTCGGGACCGGCAAAACTTACCGAAATCTCCCACGTAGACGAGAGAACTTCACATGGGCGTTATCCTGAGCGAACGAGCTGCTGAAGAAGTCAAAAAGGTCCTGAAGGACCAGAACCAGCCCGGCGAGACCTGCCTCCGCGTACGCGTGGTGGGCGGTGGCTGCAGCGGCTTTTCGTACGACCTGCGGTTCGACAACACCTTCGACGAAGCGAACGATTCGAAGTACGAGCATCACGGCGTGACCGTGCTGGTCGACAAGAAGAGCGCGCTGTATCTCGACGGCACCACGGTCGACTTTTACGACGGCCTCGAGAAGCGCGGCTTCACGTTTGAAAACCCCAACGCCGTGAAAAGCTGCGGTTGTGGCAGCTCGTTCCAGGCCTAGAATACGAGGCTTTCGCTCTCAACGACTATTCGCCGCGAGATTCGATTCAAGTCTTCTCGCCGCAGTTGCCGATAAAGCTCCGGTTGAAAACAATCAAGCACCGCACACGTCGTGTGGTGCTTTTTTGTTGGCCGCTCGCAATTGAGCGACACGCGAAATCGCCTGCTTGCCCGGTGCGCAGATCCGTTTTTGAAAATCGTTTCGAACCCCACTTGCTTAGCAACCGAGGATTGTTAGAATCGAAATTGCGTGAGGCAAATGAGCCGGTCAGCGAGCCGCGGCCCTCAACCAGGACTGTGGCTCTGTTTTTTTGACCTGGCTTATGCCGGTCGCCCTAACGGGCGGACTCAGGAATTCCCGATTCCAGAGACGAACCGGCAACTGACTCACGACGTAGGAAGCGTTTGGCAAGTTACTCGTCCCCCCGACCGCCTGGCAGCTTTGCTGTCCATGGCGAGGCCGGATCCGCTGCCCCAATTGGAATTGGGCAGGCTCTCGGCTGGGTCAAATTTTCAGCGAAAATGATGCTGAAAAGCCCCTTGACGGGCCTGAAAGAACGAGTAAGATTGCCTGTTTCCCACACAACTGGATGCCAGCAGCCACTTGATGGCAGCACGACTTAAACGTCACCCGGCAAACCAGTTAGGCGGGAAATGTGTACCGAGTAAAGCGTAGGCCAGTGGCCGACATCAACGACAAGCGAACCCTGGGTTCTTTTGGTTGTTGAGTTCAGCCTCTGTCCTCCGTGGCAGAATGAGCGGACTAAGTAGCGAGGCATCGCTAGTAGTCAACTCGAGCGATCTTTGACAATTTGGTTGTTGCAAGAGTGGCATCTTGTATTGAATTTTGAACAATGCCGGGTCTTTCGTACCTATCAAACGGTGCGATTGATCTAATTTGTTCTCCAAGGCTCTTAGCGTGTTAAGACGCGTTGTACGGTTCGCACCACGAACCAACGCAACAAGTCTGACACAAAAGAATCGAGCGTTACTCTTAAGTTCGGGTCGATCGTCGCAAAGCGATCGTCCCGAGTGATGTAGTGGTAAGCCATAGCAAAGTCAGTTCTCTGGCATCGGCCGGAGCAGTTTCGCAAGAGACTGCGAAGGACGTATGTGAGAGGGTTGGATTTATGTGGTCCAAGCTACTAAGGGCACATGGGGGATGTCTTGGCGTCAGGAGGCTTCGAAGGGCGTGGAAAACTGCGAAAAGCTCGGGGGAGTTGTTAAACGAATGTTGATCCCGAGATTCCCGAACTGGCATACACTGAATTCATAGGTGTATGCAGCGAACGCGGTGAACTGAAACATCTAAGTAACCGCAGGAAAAGAAAGAAAAATCGATTTCCTCAGTAGCGGCGAGCGAACGGGAAATAGCCCAAACCGCGGAGATTTTCTCTGCGGGGTTGTAGGGCCTTTCACATGGGAGTTACAAAGCAAGCGACTAACCGAACTGTCTGGAAAGGCAGACCACAGCGGGTGACAGTCCCGTAGGTGAAAGTTGACTTGCCTCCCGAAGGGTACCTGAGTAGGTCGGGTCACGTGGAACCCCGACTGAATCTACGGGGACCATCCCGTAAGGCTAAATACTACCTGACGACCGATAGTGAACTCAGTAGGGCGACTGAAAGATGGGAAGAACCCCTGTTAGGGGAGGATACTGAACCTGAAACCATGTGCCTACAAGCGGTCGGAGCACTATGGCTCGCGAGAGCAATGTGTGACGGCGTGCCTTTTGCATAATGATCCGGCGAGTTAGCGTCAGCGGCTTGGTTAAGATCCTCAGGATCGAAGCCAAAGGGAAACCGAGTCTGAATAGGGCGAAAATTGGTCGCTGGTGCTAGACGCGAAACTGCACGAACTACCCATGAGCAGGTTGAACCGCGGGTTATACCGCGTGGAGGACCGAACCCACTTGGGTTGAAAACCGAGGGGATGACTTGTGGGGAGGAGTGAAAGTCTAATCAAGCGCAGAGATAGCTCGTTCTCTCCGAAATAGCTTTAGGGCTAGCCTTGAGCCACTACGCACCGGGGGTAGAGATACTGAATCGGTTTGAGGGGCCTCCAAGCCTACTCTGCTGAACCAAACTCCGAATACCGGTGCGACTATCTCAGGAGTCAGTCCGCGAGGGATAAGCTTCGCGGTCGAGAGGGAAACAACCCAGACCATCTGCTAAGGTCCCCAAGATGTACTTAGTCACTAAGGAAGTTGAGTTTCTGTGACAGCCAGGATGTTGGCTTAGAAGCAGCCACCATTTAAAAAGTGCGTAACAGCTTACTGGTCGAGAAATTCTGCGCCGATAATGAACGGGAGTAAGTACATCACCGAAGCAGTGGATGACATTCGATTCGTCGAGTGTCGTGGTAGGAGAGCGCTGTACATCAGATACAAGCCGTACCGCAAGGAACGGTGTCGGGGTGTACAGGTGATTATGCCGGAATGAGTAACGATAAAGCAGGTGAGAATCCTGCTCGCCGAAAGCCTAAGGTTTCCTGGGGAAGGTAAATCCGCCCAGGGTTAGCCGGTACCTTAGTCGAGGCCGAAAGGCGTAGACGATGGACAGCAGGTCAACATTCCTGCGCCATGCTGATGGACCGATGGAGGGACGGCGTTTAGAGGGTGAGCGGTACGACTAGAAATGTCCGTGGACCAATCGAAGGTGAGGGATAGGAAAATCCGCCCTCATAAGCCAACGGTTGGGACCGATCGCGTTTATGTTCGAGAAGTCATCCAAAAAACGTCCAAGAAAAGCTTCTAAGGGTTGAAGTCAGCGTGACCGTACTAAAACTGACACAGGTAGGCGAGACGAGAAGTCTAAGGCGCTCGGGAGAACACTGGTTAAGGAACTCTGCAAATTGACCCCGTAAGTTCGCGATAAGGGGTGCCCCCGGTGGTTTACGCTGCTGGGGGTCACAGTAAATCGGCTTCAGCGACTGTTTATCAAAAACACAGGACTCTGCTAACACGCAAGTGGATGTATAGAGTCTGACGCCTGCCCGGTGTTGGTAGGTTAAGGAAGAGGGTTAGCTCTTCGGAGTGAAGCTCGCGACCGAAGCCCCAATAAACGGCGGCCGTAACTATGACGGTCCTAAGGTAGCGAAGTTCCTTGTCGGGTAAGTTCCGACCTGCATGAATGGCGTAACGACTGAAGCACTGTCTCAACCAGTGACCCGGTGAAATTGTAGTCGTGGTGAAGATGCCACGTTCCCGCAGCTAGACGGAAAGACCCCGTGAACCTTCACTGCAGGCTGATATTGGGTTGAGGTATGTTCTGTGTAGGATAGGTGGGAGGCGTTGATCTGGGCACGCCAGTGTTCAGGGAGCCATCCTTGAAATACCACCCTGAATATGCTTTAGTTCTAACTCTGATTCCCGTGAATCCGGGCAGAGGACATTTTCAGTTGGGCAGTTTGACTGGGGCGGTCTCCTCCAAAAAGGTAACGGAGGAGTTCAAAGGTACCCTCAGCCTGGTTGGCAATCAGGCTCCGAGCGCAAAGGTAGAAGGGTGCTTAACTGCGAGACTCATAAGTCGAGCAGATACGAAAGTAGGACTTAGTGATCCGGTGGTCCCGTGTGGAAGGGCCATCGCTCATCAGATAAAAGGTACTCTGGGGATAACAGGCTTATCGCTTCCGAGCGTCCATAGCGGCGAAGCGGTTTGGCACCTCGATGTCGGCTCATCACATCCTGGGGGTGAAGAAGCTCCCAAGGGTTTGGCTGTTCGCCAATGAAAGTGGTACGTGAGCTGGGTTCAGACCGTCGTGAGACAGGTCGGTCCCTATCTGCTGTGGGCGCACGAAACTTGCGGAGGTTCTTCTTTAGTACGAGAGGATTTGGAAGGACGTTCCTCTGGTTTTCCAGTTGTCACGCTAGTGGCACGGCTGGGTAGCTATGAACGGAAAGGATAAACGCTGAAAGCATATAAGCGTGAAGCCCGCTCCAAGATCAGGTTTCGTTGGGCAATGCCCGAAAGTCCCCTGGAAGACGACCAGGTTGATAGGCCGGATGTGTACGTGGAGTAATCCATTCAGCTAACCGGTACTAACGGACGAATGCTTGGCCACATATATCCAACGCTCTTGCGTTTCCCACGCATCTAACGAGCTCGCTGGATTCTTTGGCTAAGAGCCTCTCAATTCAAGCGCCACTCAAAGCAACAACCAAGACTGTAGCGCTGGGCCGCCTCACTGTCGGCGGCCCAGCGTTCTTTCCGGTGAACATATCTGAAAGGTCACACCCGTTCCCATCTCGAACACGGTAGTTAAGCTTTCAGAGCCGATGGTAGTACCCAAAGTGCGAGAGTAGGTATCGCCGGATTTTTTACAACCAAACCCCGACGGATCAACACGATCCGTCGGGGTTTTTTCTTGCGCCCACCCCAAAATTACTTTTGCGACAGACTCGACCCTCCACGGTGTCCGCAAGCCCCATCCGACGATAGACTTGCGCATGGCACCCCCATCGCCGGCGCGGGACCCCTCGGTGCCCACTTAGGACTCCTCCGCAAGGACCTGATTCGTCTGCAAGGGATCGTGCGATCGTGAATCAACCCGGGCCAACGGCCCCCTGTACCTGCGACCCTGCGCTCGCCGGGCTCTCGCCCCGTCACGAGCAGCTCCAGCATGCCATCGAGCACGCCTCGCATTTTCTTCCCTCGCAGGCGCCGATCAGCGTCTTCGTCCACCACAACACCCTGCATACCTTCGAAGCTCGCCCCTTCCACGAAGCCGTCCAGATGGCGTCGCGGTTCTTTCGCTGCCAGGCCTATCTGAGCGAACATCGCTACCGCCAGGAGCTCGCCCGCGGCCGGATCCTCTCGTCCGATATTTCCGCAGTCCTGCTCGAAGATCTCGATGACGAGTCCGATCGCCTCATCGGCTGCCTGGCCACGCGGTATCAGCTCCGCCTCGCCATGCTCAAGCACCCGGTCCAACTTGGTTCCGACGAAGAACTGCAGTGGCTCCTGGCCGAATCCGGGGTCCTGGAAAAATTCTGTGCGGAAACGCCGCCAGGCATCCGCGAGCAGATGATCGAACGGACCCGCCGCTGGGTGCTCCGCGACTTAAACAACGGCCACGACGCCGCCCCCCAGGTGCGACAAGCCGTCGCCTCCCTGTTCGCCCGCTTCGATCACCGCGACATCGAACACTGGTCCGACGCCACCTGGGAATCTTTCACGCTCAGGCTCCTCTGGCAGGCAGCGCTCGACGGGGTGACCGCCCATCATGCTGCCGAATTCGAGCCCGTACAACCGGCCGCCGACTGGTCGAATCCTTCTGCCGTCGCAAGCCAACTCGTCAACGACGAACTGATCCGCTACAGCGCCGCCTTTCTCGACCAGGGGCTGGCCCGCTGGCGACTCCCGCATCGCGAAGAGGGCTACTTCCGCGCCTGGTGCGAGCTCAATCGCGTCAAACGCCCCTTCGAACCCTGGCTCGCTGGCCTACCGGCCGAGATCGCCCGCATCCAGCGGCAGTCGCTCGCTCCCCTGGACCTGATCGACGAATCGCTGGCCGTCCTGCGCGTCCCTGAAGGGCATCGCGAAGAGTTCATCACCCACTCGCTGCTCGACCTGAAGGGCTGGGCCGGCATGCTCTGGCAGATGGAAACCAACGCCGAGTGGACCATTGAGCCCGCCCCGCGAGGCACGCTGGCGGAATACCTCGCCGTTCGGCTGCTGTTGGAGCGACTGGCCCGCCAGCATGTCCAGGCTCAATCCCCGGAGAGTGCTTCTGCCGAGGCGCCCGAACCCCACGGCGTCACCGCGCTCCAGCGAGCCTATCTCGTATTCCGATTGGCTCAAACCGTCGGCTGGCGGCCTTCCGATCTGTTCCAGTTGAATGCTCCCGAGTGGCGACTGCTGCTCCGCGAAATCGAGTCTTTCGCCGGGCCCGAACGACAGCGGATCTACCACCTGGCTTACGAACGCCGTTACCGTGGTCAGGTGCTCGACGGCCTCATCGCCCATGCGCGGCATCGCGTCGCGTCGCCGACCGAGCCCAGGTTTCAGTTCGTCACTTGCCTGGATGAGCGCGAAGAATCGTTCCGCCGCCACCTGGAAGAAGCTGCGCCGGACTGCGAAACGTTCGGCGTCGCCGGCTTCTTCAGCGTGGCGATGTATTACCGCGGCGCTGCCGACGCCCATTTCGTCCCGCTCTGCCCCGTGGTGATCAAGCCCAAGCACTACGTCGAAGAAGAAGTTGCCTTCTCCTTCTCCGATGTCCACCGCCGCCGCTCGGAAACCCGTCGCGTGCTCGGCCGCGCTTCGCACCGCCTGCACGTCGGCACCCGGAGCGGCATCGGCGGCACGCTCGCCGCGCTCGCCGGCTCGCTGGCCTCGATCCCGCTCGTTTTCCGCGTTCTCTTTCCACTCCTGACGGCCCGGGTTCGCCGACTGTTCGGCAGCTTCGTGCAGCCGCCACCGGTCACGCGGCTGCATTTGGAGCGGCACGACGAGCAGCCCGGGCAATCCAACGGCGGCCTCGGCTACAGTCTCGCGGAAATGGTCGATATGGCCGAGCGGTTGCTCCGCGACATCGGCCTCACCCGAAATTTCTCGCGGCTCGTCATCCTGCTCGGCCACGGCAGCTCGAGCCTCAACAACCCGCATCAGTCGGCCTACGATTGCGGGGCCTGCGGTGGCGGCCGCGGAGGACCGAATGCCCGCGCGATCGCCAGCATCCTGGCCGATCCGCGCGTCCGCGAGCAGCTTCGCGAGCGCGGCATCGACATCCCGCGCACCACGATCTTCCTGGGCGGCATGCACAACACGGCCAACGATCACATCGGCTTTTACGACCTCGATCGCCTCCCGTCCTCCCATCACGACGACTTCGACGCGGTGCGGGCGGCCCTCGACAAGACCCGTTGCCGCAACGCCCAGGAACGCTGCCGGCGATTCGAATCCGCGCCCCTCAAAGTCAGCTCCTATGCGGCACTCCGGCATGTCGAAGGCCGCGCCGAGGATCTCTCCCAGGTTCGGGCTGAACTCGGCCACGCCACCAACGCCGCCTGCATCGTCGGCCGCCGAAAGCGAACGCGGGGACTGTTCCTCGACCGCCGCTCCTTCCTCACCTCCTACGATCCCACGCAAGACACGCCCGACGGGCAGATCCTCTCGCGCCTCCTGCAGGCCGTGATTCCGGTCTGCTCGGGCATCAATCTCGAATACTACTTCAGCTACGTCGATTCGCCCGGCTACGGCTGCGGGTCGAAGCTGCCGCACAACATCACTTCGCTCCTCGGTGTCATGGACGGCGCCGCCAGCGATTTGCGGCCGGGCCTTCCCTGGCAAATGGTCGAGATTCACGAACCAGTCCGGATCTTGTTCGTCATCGAAACGACGCCCTCCGTGCTGATCTCGATCCTGGAGCGGAACCCGCCGCTGATGCAGCTCGTGCTCAATGAGTGGATTCAGCTTGCTACGCTCGATCCCGGGTCCAGTCGCATTCAGCTTTTCCGCCGCGGCCGCTTCGAGCCGTACCACCCCGAGCGCGACGATCTGCCGCAGGTCCGCTCCTCGGCCGACTGGTTCCGCGGTTGGCGCGATCATCTGGGCCTGGCCTCGATCCTTCCGGGGCCTGTAGCCACCTCGCAGCCGGACTCCAGCAAGGCGGGCGCATGAGCCAGGACGTGCTCACAACCATTCTCGGTCTGACGGCGGTCGGCGCGCCGGCCATGCTGCTGGCCATCGTCGGGCTCACGGCGCTCCTCGGCCGGCCGCTCAGCGAGCGTCTCACCGCCCGCCTGACCCAAGTCACCGTGAGCATCGGCCTGGCCGCTTCGATCGGCGTGCTCGCCGTCATGCTCACCACGGGCTCGCGCAACGTCGTCATCGACCTGGGCAATTGGGTCGCGCTCGACCAGCAGCACTTTCATCTGCATGTGAAGTTCATTTTCGATCGGCTGAGCGTACCGTTCGCGATCCTGTCGTTTGTGCTCATTGGCACCATCGGGGCCTTTGCCAAGAACTACCTGCACCGCGAAGCGGGCTTCCAACGGTTCTTCCTGCTCTACGGCGTGTTCCTGTTCGGCATGATCGTGGCCTCGGTCGCCGGCACCATCGAAACCCTGTTCTTCGGCTGGGAGCTCGTCGGCCTTTCATCCGCGCTCCTGGTCGCCTACTTTCACCAGCGCACCGGCCCCGTCGTCAATGGCCAGCGAGTCTGGTCGATCTACCGCATCGCGGATGCCGCGTTCCTGATCGCCGCCGTTACGCTGCACCACAACACGGGCGAAGGCGACTTCGGCGTCCTGATGGGTTCCGGACCTTGGCCCGAGGGGCTGGCAGCGCTGTCATCAGATCAGGCTCTGATCATTGGCCTGCTGCTGCTCGCCGCCGCGGCGGGCAAGTCGGCCCTGATTCCGTTTTCCGGGTGGCTGCCGCGAGCGATGGAAGGCCCCACGCCTTCGAGCGCCGTGTTCTACGGCGCCTTGTCCGTTCACCTCGGGACGTTCCTGCTGCTGCGTGTCAGCCCGATTTTGGACCTCTCGATTGTCCTCAGTGCGTGCGTCGTCGCCTTAGGCCTGGCGACCGCGGTCTTTGCCGTGATCGCCGCCCGCGTGCAGACCGACGTCAAGAGCTCACTGGCCTTCGCCTCGCTCACGCAAGTCGGCATTATCACGGCCGAAATCGGTCTCGGCTTCCGCTACGTCGCGCTGGTGCACATTATTGGCCACGCTTGCCTTCGCACGCTGCAGCTCGTCCGCTCGCCGACTCTTCTGCAGGACTATCGCGCGCTCGAAAATGCCATCGGCGGGCACCTTTCGCTTGAGGCCGACCCGCTCCTGCGCGGCCTGCCCGATACCTGGCGCGAACGGCTTTATCGCTTCGGACTACAGCGGGGTTACTTCGATGCCCTGATCGATAACGTCATCGCTGCCCCGTTCGTTGGCTTCTTCCAGTGGTGCAATCGGCAGGAGCTGCGCTGGGCCGAGATCCTCTCCGGCGTCAGGCCAGAGGTTCCCACCGAGGCGCCGCCGACTCCTCCGCCGCCCGAACCTGCCCTGGTCACGGAGGAGCACCGATGATCGAGTTTGCCTTCCCCTGGCTTTCGCTCGCCGTCGTTGCGCCGCTCGTGGCAGCCGCGCTTTTGCTCCGCCGGCCGCTGCCCGAACGAGTTCGCCAGATCAGCCTGGTTGCGTCGACCGTTTCCTTCCTGGCCGCCAGCGCCGCGTGGACCGAAATGCTCGCCCGCGCAGCCACCAGCGCCGCCGATCGCTGGGACATCGGCAGCCTGCTCGGTGGTGCCCCATTGCTTTCGATCGACGCACTCAGCGCGCCGCTGCTGCCGCTCGTGGCGCTCCTGTTCGTGCTGACCGTCCTGGCCACGCTCCGCCGCAAACTCCAAAACTTCGCCTCGGCGGGCCTGCTCATTTCCGAAGGCATCCTGCTCGCCACCTTCGCCTGCCGCGAGCCGTGGCCAATCATCGCGCTGTTGGCCGCCGGCACGATTCCGCCCTGGATCGAGTTGCGGCTGAATCACAAGCCGCTTCGTATCTTCACGCTGCACATGGGCGTGTTCGTCGCGCTGCTGGTGGCGGGGCAGGGGCTTCTGAGTTGGGATTCACATTCCGTGCTGGCCGTGGGACTTCTCATGGCCGCCGTCCTCGTGCGGAGCGGCATCGCGCCGGTTCATGCCTGGCTGCCCGACCTGTTCCACAACGCCTCGTTCGGCACCGCGCTTCTTTTCGTCACGCCGATGGTCGGCGCTTATGCCACGATGCGGCTCGTCCTGCCGATCGCGCCTGAATGGGTCCTCCGCGGCATCACCCTCCTCAGCGTCCTCACCGCGATTTACGCGGCCGGCATGGCGCTCGTGCAGATCAGGGCCCGGCGGATGTTCAGCTACTTGTTCCTCAGCCACTCGTCGCTGGTCTTCGTCGGCCTGGAAACGGCCACCACGATCGGCCTCACCGGCGCCCTTTGCGCCTGGGTCGCGATCGCCCTCTCCATGACCGGCTTCGGCATCACGCTCCGCTCGATTGAAGCCCGCATGGGCCGGATCCGGCTCGATGCGTTCCTCGGCCTGTACGAACAAATTCCCAGACTCGCCGTGTTGTTTCTGATCACGGGCCTGGCGGCAATCGGCTTTCCAGGCACGGCCGGCTTCGTCGGCGGCGAACTGCTCGTCGAAGGCGCCGTGCAGATTTACCCGCTGATGGGCGTGGCCGTCGTCGTCGTCGCCGCGCTCAACGGCATCGCCGTGCTCCGGGCTTACTTCCGGATTTTCACCGGCGCGCGTCGCCCGGTGACAGTCGATCTGCGCTTGCGTCCGCCGGAGCGTGTGGCGGTGCTGGCCCTGATTTTCCTGATGATCGGTGGCGGCCTCTACCCGCAGCCGGCCGTGATGCAGCTCTACAACGCGGCCAGCAACCTCGTGAACCAGCGCGCCGCCTACTTCGGCGTCCCCGTGCCGGCGCCCACGCTCGACCCGCACCACCACGGGGCGATCACCCCGTCGATCGAATCAGCGCCGTTTAGCCCAAAGGGATCGCCGCCGGCGCGTACCCAGCAGACACTCGCGCGTAGTTAAGCAAACAGCCCTTCGCAAACTCCAAATCCGCCTTCGTCTGCTGAAGGCACTCCTCCACGCTAAGCTGCTTCCAACTCCCGCCGTCCAGGTACTCGCTGTGCAGCGTGAATAAACCGCGATAACCAACCTCATCGAGCCGCGCAACATAGTCCGGAATCCGCGCAATCCCGTCCGCCAGTGGGCACTTCTTGAACGACCACTGCTGTGCTCCATGTGAGTCGCGCTCTCCTGCCTGCCACACGCAGTTCTTCAGCGACGAAATCGCGATCCACGGCGCCAGCAGGTCCAGCCCCTGCCGCCAGCCGTCGTTGCCCCCTTCGACCGTCATGTGCATCGGGTCGACGTACGCCCCCAGGTCGCGCGGCGAAAAGTCCTTGAGCAGCAAATACGCAACGGCGCCGCCGCTGGGAATCGTGTCCCCCGAGTGAATATGCACGCACGGCAGCACCCCGTGTCGGACAGCCATCTTGGCAACTCCCGCCAGCTTCGTCTTCGCGTCATCGATCTCGTGGGCCAACTCGCCGAACTTTGTGTAGCGGTAATAGCCAAGCTTGATCCGGTCGATCCCCAGTCCGCCGGCTGTCGCAATCAACTCTTCGGCTTGCGGATCGGCCTCGGTGATCGAAGTCGTCAGCATTGCGATCCGCACACCCGCGTCGCTCGCCGCCTTCGCCGCCTCGGGCAGGAGCTTCGCCGCATTCGCCGGTTCGATGTGACCGCCCGGCCGCACGGTCAGGTCGAGCCCGTCGAGCCCAATCTCCTTGAATCGCCGGCACACCTCGGGAATCGACCAGCCCTGAAAGCTCTCGCTGAAAGCCACGAACGTGGGCATCTTCTCAGAGGCCCCCTTCGGAGCATCCTCTGCTGCCGCCGCGAACCCGCGCCCACTCAGCGCGGCGGCGATTCCCAACGAACCGGCAACAAACTCCCGACGACTGAGTTCCTTCACAACCAGCTCCTCCCGGTAATCTGACGACCCACTCACACCGCCGATTCTAGCACGCGGGCCCCCACCAGTGGGCGTCCGAAAATCACTCTGGCAGCCGCGATCGCAATGAAAGCGAACGCCGCCTGGAACGCATTGCAACGCGACATTCCACTAGCACTCCGGATTGCGCACATCGCCGTTGACGCTCGCCGGCCGCAAGCGCATCATTCCGCCGCCGCTGGGCCGAGCGGCACATGGGGCAAGTCACTTCCGACGGAACGGGTGACACCATGGTCAGGGAGAGGCTCCTCTCCGCGCATCTGCGCTGTTTTCGTCTTTACTTCATCCATCACTGCGAACCGCTCGAAGCTCGCCTGCTGTTCTCAGGCGAAGCGCTCACCGAAGACTCCACGTCGACCATCGCCGCCGAGTGGGGCGTCGCCGCCATTCATGCCCCTGAAGCCTGGGCCGAGGGCTACACCGGTCGCGGCGTCACGGTGGCCGTGGTCGATACCGGCATTGCACTAGCGCATCCTGATCTCACCGGTCGCTTGTGGACGAACGCCGATGAATCACCCGGCAACAGCCGTGACGACGACGCCAACGGCTTTGTCGACGACACCGCCGGCTGGGACTTCGTCGACGCCGACAATCTTCCCGACGATCCGGCCGGCCACGGCACGCACATCGCCGGCATCATCGTCGGAGGCGTCGCTCCACCAGAAGATTCGAGTGATGGCGGGGCAGGGGAGGCGCTCGGCGTTGCGCCCGAGGCCCGCGTGATGCCGATCCGCGTGCTCGACGGCAACCTGCGCGGCGCGAACCGCGACATCGCCGCCGGCATCCGCTATGCCGTCGACATGGGCGCGGACATCATCAACCTCAGTGTCGGCGGCGCGGAGAACAGCGCCATCCGCTCGGCCATGGAGTACGCCGGCGAGCACGACGTGCTGGTGGTCGCCGCGGCAGGAAACGACCGCAGCGACAAGCCCGGCTACCCCGCCGCTTACAGCGCTACGCTCGAAAATGTGCTCTCGGCCGGCGCTTACCGAGCGAGCGGCGAACGAGAGTCTTCGAGCAACCTCGTCGGCACGAGCGGCGCCGTCCAGGTCGACGCCCCCGGCCAGGCCATTCGCAGCACGTTCGTCACCGCGAAGTATGGCTACCAAAGCGGCACCAGCATGGCCGCGCCGCACGTGGCGGGACTGGCGGCGCTGCTGCTCTCGGCCAATCCCCGTCTCACGGCGGCCGAGCTGCGCACGATCATCGTCGGCTCGGCCGATCCGCCCGCGGCCGGTTCTGACTCGGCGGGCAGCGTGAATGCGATCGAGGCCTTGGCCCTTGCGCTCGATTCAACTCCCCAACACGTCGACGCGCCCGCGATCCCGCAGCCCGCGGCAGCCGCCCCTTTGCCGCTGGCGGCAGCACTGGAAGGTCAACCCGCGCTTGCACACACCGTCGCGGCTGTGCAAGCGCCCGCCAGAGCAGCGCTGCAACCTAGTGCCCTGATCCTACCGCCGGCAATGAACGCTCGGGCCGAACTCTCGAGCGATACGTCCACCCTCGCCCAACCGGAAGTGGTCCAGCGATCCGAGACAAGTACCGAGGCACGAACCACGCCCCTGGAAGTGGAACGCTCGCTCCGCGACGCGGCGCTGCTGGCATATCGCCCGGACACCGCCGGCAGCGCGATGTCCTGGCCGCTGGACCAAGCGGACCAGCCCACAGGCATAACAGGACGCAAGACACACAAACCGGGGCTTACTTCGTCCGCAGCCGAGGCTGCTGCTGCTCGCCTTCGTCCGGTCGTCGCCGCCGCACAGAAAACGGCAGCCCAATGATCATTCCGGCGCCAACCGCCGCGGCCGAGATCGGCTGCCCATCCGCGTGCTTCTCGGTCGCCGCGCGCTCGTCGTCCTTTGCTTTTCGGTCCGCCTTGCGAGCGGTCGCCGGCGGGGCTGCATCTGCCGCGGTCGCGACTTCGAACTCCTGGAAAATCGCCACGTCAGCATCGATCCGCACCGGTGCCTCGCGATCCGCCAGGTGTTCACGCACTTGGCGCGGCAGCGCGTCGGCGGTTCCGCCCTCCACGGCCAGTTCCACCAATCCATCGACAACGTCAGCATTAAACCCGGCGACCGCGCCTGGCTCGACCTGCGGCGCATCCGCGGCGTTACCCCTTGGCGACGTCGCATCGCGGCCGAACTCGCGCCACGCCTCGTTCCACGCAGACCAGGCTTGCTCGGCAAGCGTTTGCAGCTCTGTCCAGGCGTCCGGCTTACCTTCCAAGGAGTCCGCGGACTCGTCTACAAGCTTCCGGCCTTTCCGTCGCGGCGCAAGCGGGCTTTCCAGTTCAATCATGCCTTCGTCCAGCTCGGTCTTTGAAATTGCCAACTGACCGACGATTGGCGCAGCCTGTGCCGGGACAGGCTCCACCTCGCGTTCACGTGCGGAGTTATCGTCCGCCACCCACGCCGCGGTGACCCGTGCCTCCGCAGACCTCGGCGCGACCGTTGTGAAGGCCAGCGGAGTGTCGCTCGCTCGCGGCGGTGCGGTGTGACTGCTGTTCGCCGCCATGCTCGCACCAGCCGTTCCCGACGCATCGTCGCTCCGACCATCATCCACTGTCGCGGCCGCACGCAGCACGGTTGGTTCAGCCAAGGGCTTCGGGGCAAAGCTGCGTTCGCCGCCAACCGGCTCCCGGGCGTCGGCCAGGCTGTAGCTCTGCGATCCCACGGCCAGCCCATAGATGGGCGAGGCCGTGATCACGAGCGTCAGCGCGTCGCCGCGCGACACGAGCAGACCGGGTAGTACCAGGTTCGTGCCCGACACTTGCACGCTGGCCGGAATGACGCGTGTCTCGGTCATCCGGTGAATCGCAAACTCCCCGTTGCGACTCAGCGGGCCGCGACTAAGTTCAGTCGCGCTCACGAAGACGTCCTGCTGCCGCCAGCCGGGCCCGTCGTTCGCTCTCAATGCGTCAAAGCCGCCGCTCGCGCGCGGCCAGCCGGGCTGTTGCAAGGCGGTGAACTCTCCACTGGCAGTTAACATCCGTGAGTGCTCAAACTCCGCCTCGAACTGGCGTGAGGGCGCCTCCCAGCCGAACACAAACGGACCGAGCCCGCTGGCCGAAAGCGCGATTCGAGTCCCCAACGGCTCGAACGTAGCCATCCGACCTCGCCCCGAGCCTCGTCGCAGGTTACTCGCGCGGTTCGTATGCATCACGCCTACTCCTGGTTTTCCATTCCATCCGCCAGTTTGCTAATCGCCAGCGCTTCTTCGGTTCGCCCGAGCGCGGCCAACGCCCGGCCGTAGTGATCGTAGTGTTTCGCCAGCAGCGTGCGATACCGAACTTCGTCCGGATGGCCCTCGACGGCCCGCTTCTGATGCTCGACCGCCAGTGCAAAGCTGTCAGCCGCCTCGCGGTGCTTGCCCCAACCTTGCCGGACGATTCCCAGATTGTTGGCGATGCCGCCCAAGCTGCTGTTCAATTCTGCATCGCCAGGTTGCTCGGCGACGAGTTGCTGCTGGAAGCCGAGTGCATTGCGGAAGCACCGTTCGGCGTCGTCCGGCTCCTTGAGCCGGGCGTGGGCCAGGCCCAGGTTGTTATAAGTGACTGCCAGGTCATGCCGGAAAGTTCTATCCAGGGGCGCGACGCGAAGCACGTGTTTCTCGATCTCGATCGCCTCGCCGTAGGTGCTCACCGCCGCAGCCAGGTCGTTTCCGCGTGCTTGCGCCGCCGCCAGATTGTTCAATGTCGTGGCCAACTCGCGTTGATACTTAAGTTCGCCGGCCTGCGATCGAACCAGTCTCCGCTGCAAGTCCGCGGCCCGCTGGTACAGCCTGATCGCTTCGCTCGGCGACTTGCTCGCTTCCAGTGCTGCCAGGTTATTGCACGCCGCCGCCAGGTTTCGAGCGACGCCAAGTTCGTCCCGCTGGCGGGCGGCCGCCAGCTCTCCGAGCCGCATCGCCTCGCGAAACTCCTCTGCCGCAAGTCGCTCTTCGCCAGCGGCGCGCCATTGCGAACCCAGGTTGTTGTGCGACAGTGCGAGCTCGGCCAGATACTGCGTCGCCTGCGGCTCGGCCTCGACTAGCCGCTGCTGCAGCTCGATCGCCCGAGCCAACTCTTGCCGCGCGTCCGCGCCGCGACCCGCATGTCCCAGCGCCAGCGCCAGGTTGTTGCGGGCGGCCGCCAACTGACTCGGCATATTGGCAGCGCGCGGCTGCTCTCTGGCCAACTCCGTCAGCAATCGCACCGCCTGCTGGTGCGATTCAATTGCCGCGCCGGCCTCTCCCATCTGATCGTGCAGCGAGCCGATCTTGGCATATGTCGTGGCCAATTCCGACCGAAGCTCGGGACTATCCTCGGCCTGCGCCACGAACTGTTGATAATAGGCCAGCGTGCCGGCCAACATCTCGCGGCGAACGTTCTCGGCGCCCGGCACGTCGGCCAACTGCTCCGCCGAGAGCGATCCCAACTGGTAGACCGTATCCTGCGCCTGCTTCAGATATCGCTCGGCCCGGGCGAAGTCGTGTTCCGCCCGCATCCGGGCACGGCCGACGACGATCATCGCCACGGTAAGCGCGACAAATGCCGCCGCGGCTGCCAATGTTCCCCAGGCCACGGCGTGTCGATGTTGCCGAGCCCACTTCGCGGTCCGATCCACGAGCGACGGACGTCTGGCAATCGGCGATTGCCCGGCGAGTAGCCGTTTCAGGTCATCCGCCAGTTCCTGCGCTGTCAGATAACGCTCGTCCCGCTGCTGAGCCAGTGCTTTACCGACGACCGTCTCCAGATCGAACGGCACTTCCGGCCGCAAGCTGCGAATACGCGGCGGCTCTGACCGCGCGGCAAGCGCCCCGGCGGCCAGGTCTTGTCGCCCAAATGCCGGCCGCAGCGTCAAAAGTTCATACAGCGTCGCGCCCAGCGAATAGATGTCGGTCCGCTGATCCACGAGCGCCGCTTCGCCGGCCGCCTGCTCGGGGCTCATATACTGTCGCGTTCCGACTATATCCCCGGTCTGTGTCAGCCCGGCATCCGCCTGCACGCGGGCCAGCCCGAAATCGGTGACCCACAGCTTGCCGCTGGCGTCCAGCAGCAGGTTCGAGGGCTTCACGTCGCGATGCACCACGCCGAAGCTGTGCGCCGCGTGCAGGGCTTCGGCCGCTTGAATCCCCAGCCGCATCACGGATTCGAAATACTCGCGCCCGCCGGGCCACTTCGCCGAGAGCAATGATTCGCTCGCTTGCGAACTGGCCGTCGAGACTTTCGCATGCGTGCCGCCCGCCGAAAGCGCCACCGTACTCTCGTCCGCCGCGTTGGCCGCCAGCCCCGCCTGCCGCCGAAGCTGGGCAATCGCCCGATCGAGCGGCTGGCCTTCGATGTATTGCATCGCAAAGTAATGCACCCCGCGTTCCACGCCCACGGCATACACCGGCACGATGTTCGGATGCGCGAGCTGGGCCGCCGCTTGGGCCTCGTTCTTGAACCTGGCAATCTGCCTTTGATCGAGCACGGCGGCGAAGGGCAGCACTTTGAGCGCCACGCGCCTTCCCAGCGACAACTGCCGAGCTTCGTACACGACGCCCATGCCACCGCGTCCGATCTCGCCCAGCAGCACAAAGTCCCCCAGCCGTTTTTCGTCGGGACTGGCTACCGTCTGTCCAGCCGAAACCTCGCCACCGAAGGCCGCCGCCACGTCATGCAGTCCGACCAGGCTCTCCAGGTACGCATCCAGGACCTCGGCCAGATCGGGATGCGCGGCGAGCAACGCCTCGCGGGCCGGCGGCACGCCCTGCTCGAGCGCCCGCAAATAGTCGTCCAATATGGCGCTCACGCGCGCCTTCTGCTCACGCGATAGGCTCGCCAGCATCGACGGCTCGACGCTCTCGGCAAACTCAAAACGATCTTCGGTCGATTCGAGCATCGCGTCACTCGGCTTGGGCCGACTCCTTGAGCCGCGCGATCGCCCTCAGCCACAGCATCCGCACCGCGCCGGCGTTCCGTTGCAGCCGTTCGGCAATCTCCTCAAACGACAACCCTTGCAGGTTGCGCATGATGATCACTTCGCGATACTGCGGACGCAACCGGGCCAATTGATTGGCCACGTCAACCGCGCGCTCGCGCGCGTGCAGTGGTTCGCTCGGCGAGGCCCCCTTACCTGCCAGCATGTCTCCCAGGTTGATGGCCGAGCGATCGAGCGTGGCCGAAACCTGGTCGAGCGAGATCTCGCAGCGCATGTCGCGCATCTTGGTCTTCAGATGCGTCTCGACGGCCCGGTGCAGGCAATTGATCAGGATCTGCCGCAGCCAGGCCAGGAACTGCCGCTCGTTCTCGCCGTTGAACTGTTTGAAGTCGCGATGTGCCGCCAGCAGCGCGTCCTGCACCAGGTCCGAAGGATTCAGCCGTCTTCGCAAGCGACGATCGAACTGGGTGCTGGCCAGCACCAACAGGTAGTTGCGATACAGCGCGAGCAACTTGCCCATCGGCTCGGCGTCGCCCGCCTGAGCCGCGCGCAATAGTTGCCTCACATTGCTGGATGGCGCATCGCTGGTTGCGACGCTGCTGTCACTCATCATGACCGCACCGACTTCAGAACCGAAGCACAGGATGCAAAGTGCCGCTTGTGAGGAGAGGAGCGCTGTTCCGCAGCACACGTCCATCTTAGCTGCCTCTCCGCCATCCGCAAATAGTCTCTTGGCCGGGATTTATGAACGATTAACCGGCGGCCCGGCTCTTCATCAAATCTTCATCTAAGAAAGTGTGACAATCGCTCCCCGCCTTCTCCCTTAAAGACTGAGGCGAGGGGGAGGCAAACGCAACAACCGGAGGCGACAACCATGACTCGGAAATCGACGCAGCGGAGCAGGTTCTGGGGGTGCGAGGCACTCGAATGTCGGCGGCTGCTGACCGTCTCGGTCGAGATCGATGAGGAGGACCTGTCGCTCGCCGGCACGGCCGACGGCGCGGTCCAGATCACGGCCACCGACGACGCCGGCACCTTCGAAATCCATGACGCCGGCGCCCTGGTCACCACCGCCACGGGCATCACCGGCACGATCAAGGTCAAACTCGACGACGCGGATGGCGCGCCCGACCATTCACTGGCGATCGACCTCGGCGCTGCCGCGGTCGATCACGTGATGGTCGATCTCGGCGACGGCGCGAACATCTTCACGGTCACGGGCGGAACGGTCGAGCGAAGCCTCATCTATCAGGGTGGCGATGGCGCCGATAGCGTCTCGATTTCTGCCACCACCACGATCGGCCAGAATGTCCGCGCTAACCTCAAGGATGGCGACAACACGTTCGTGCTCGAAGGGACGATCGAGCGCGGACTCTTCGTCCACGCCGGAGATGGCGACGACACGGTCACCATCGCTGGCGGTGCGACCGTCGGCCGCGGCGTCGGCATCAACCTCGGCGATGGCGACAATCAGGTCTCGCTCGCCGGGCAGATTGACGGCCGCGTGATGGTCCGCGGAGGCGACGGCGACGACAGCCTGCAGGTCCTCGCCGGCTCGCAAGTCGGCGGCTCGGTGAGTGTCGCACTGGGCGACGGCGACAACGGCCTGACCAGCGCTGGCACGATCGATGGTTCGCTGAACTACGACGGTCGCGACGGCAACGACACCGTCTCGCTCACCTCCGCAGCGCTCGTCGGCGGCAGCGTTCGGGTCCGCCTGGGCGACGGCGAAAATACCTTCACGCACGACGGCGAAATCGAAAACAACCTGTTTGTCACCAGCCAGAACGAGAGCGATACCGCCACGGTCGCCGACACGGCCATCGTCGGTGGCGAGACCACCATCGCCCTGGGCGAACAACGCGACTTCGGCTTCGGCCGAGGCCGCGGCCCGAGGCATCACCATCCGTTCGGCGGTCCCGGTTTTGGCGGCTCCAGTGGTGGTGGCGCCGCTGCCATGTGGAACTCCAACGCCAGTGCGAGCGCCGCGCAAGAACGCGGTTCGCGCCGGCGATAGTTGACGTCGAGAGGTGTCCCTGGGGGGACCCCCTGCGTCGTCACATCTCCTCCGTGCGGGGCGACAGATTGGCTCTGTCACTCGGTGCCCGCGGCGTTGATGTGACACGCGGGCCCCCCATTCTCCAATAACCTTCAGCACCCCCCCATACAACCATGCGACGATTCGAACTGCTCGACCCGCGTCTGATGCTCGCTGGCGATTCGTGCCCGGAAGAGGAGCCGGTGCGCGAATCGCTGGCCGAGCTCGCGGCAGTGATTGGCGACTCGATGGTCGCAGCCGACGCCGGCTCGACCTTCGGCACGGCCTACGACCTGGGAACGCTGGGCAGCAGACGCCTGCTTGGCGGCCTGGTGGGCGGCAGCGACCCGAGCGACCTGATAAAGTTCACCGTTGATGTCGCTTCAACCGTTTCACTCTCGCTCAGCGGACTGCGGGCCGACATCGACATGTACCTGTACGACAGCCAGGGCAATCAACTGGTGAGGTCGATCAACGCCAACACAACCCCCGAGTCGATCAACGCCACGCTCGGCACGGGCACCTACTATATCCTCGTGACGCCCTGGCGAACGGCGCAAAGCCCCTACAAACTCTCGTTCGCGGCCGAAGCTCTCGCCCCCACGAATCCCAGTAGTCCCGTCACCGTTCCGCCGGCCGCGGATCCACCGTCGTCAAGTCCCACGAACCCGACGACTCCCGTCACCGCGCTGCCCGACGTTGCCTATTACGGCGGCTCGAACGACTGGAACCTGAATGCCATGAACGCCCCCGAGGCCTGGGCCGCGGGCTACACGGGTGACGGCGTCGTCGTCGCGGTGATCGATACGGGCGTCGACATCAACCATCCCGAACTGATGAGCCAGCTTTGGGTAAACGCCGGAGAGATCGCCGGTAATGGCATCGATGACGACGGCAATGGTTACGTCGACGACACCCGCGGGTGGGACTTCGCTTCGGGCGACAACAACCCTGACGACGGCAACGGTCACGGCACGCACGTCGCCGGCACGATTGCCGCAGCAGCCAACGGCACAGGCGCCACCGGCGTTGCTCCCGACGCCACGCTCATGCCCGTCCGCGTGCTCGGCAACAACGGTTCCGGATCGATGAGCAGCGTTGCCGCGGGCATTCGCTACGCTGTCGACATGGGCGCCGACATCATCAACCTTAGCCTGGGCGGTTCCTACAGCTCGCTGATTCTGGCCGCGATGGAGTACGCCGTCGCGAACAATGTGCTCGTGGTGGCCGCTTCGGGCAACGAATACGCCGGCACGCCCGGCTACCCGGCTCGCTTCAGTTCGTCGCTCTCGAGCGTGATTTCCGTCGGAGCTTACAGCTCGGCTGGCGCGATCGCCAGTTTTTCGAACGATGTCGGCAGTAGCGGGGCCGTGCAGGTCGATGCTCCCGGCGTCAGCATCTATAGCACGTATCCCCATGGCCGTTATGCCACGATGAGCGGTACCAGCATGGCCGCGCCACACGTGGCCGGTCTGGCGGCGCTTGCGCTCTCGGCCAACAGCAGTCTCACCGCCGCGCAGCTTCGCAGCCTGATCGTGGCCGGGGCGAACGATTCGATCAGCGGGTCCGACTCCGCGGGCGGCATCAATGCCGCGCTCACCGTCGCGCGGGCCGCCTCCGGTCAGACGTCGAGTTCCGCCAGCAGCATCTCAGCCACGGCCCAAACCGTGACGCAAGTCTCTTCGACTAGCCGGATCATGGCTTCGTCGGCATTCACGTTCGATGCCCCGACGGACGCGGCCACCAGCGAAGGCGAGTCCGACTTCTCCGCTCAACCTTCGCAGTTTTCTACGCCTGACACGCAACACGCCTCGGCACGCCTCATCGACGCGGCGTTTGCCGCGCTGCAACTGGCTGACGACTGGGATTCCGAAGACCTCTCACACCGCGACCGGTCAGAAAACGAATCCGAAGACTGCTTCAGCGACCTGCTCGAAGCGCTTGCCTGAACGCAGCATGGCCCGATTCACACTGCCCCGGAAGCCGGGGGGAATACTTTCCCCCGGAACTTCCGCGTGCATGTAAATGCTCACCGACACTACCACATCGTGGTATAGCTGTTCGGCTTCTTGGCTGGCTTCTTGCCCGTCTTCGGCCTGGCGACTGCCGACTTTGCGGCCGCATGCGGCGCCGGAACCTTCGCCGTCACGGCCTCGCGGCTCACCGAACCGCTGGCCACGACTTCGCCCGACGACTTGCTGAACTTACGGCGTCGCGAACGATGCCGACCATCGGCGGGCCCTTCGGCATGCGGCTTGCGCACGTGACGCTTGCCGCGAGCACCGCGTTCCGGCCGCTCCGCTTCACCAGCATCGGCCGAGCCTGTCGACTTCGGATACTCCGGATGGTCTTCCAGGATCGCGGTTTTCTTGCCGAGCAGCTTTTCAATGTCACGCAGACACGCACGCTCGTCCCGATCGCAGAACGAAACGGCCTTGCCCGCCGCGCCGGCACGGCCCGTGCGGCCAATGCGGTGCACGTACGTCTCGGCCACGTCCGGCAGATCGTAGTTCACCACGTGCGAAACCTCGTCAATGTCGAGTCCCCGCGCGGCTACGTCGGTCGCAACCAGCACCGGAGGCTTCTGCGATTTGAAGTTCGCCAGCGAACGTTGCCGGGCGTTCTGCGACTTGTTGCCATGGATGGCTTCGGCACGAATGCCGGCCTTCGCCAGGCTGCGAGCGACTTTGTCGGCGCCGTGCTTGGTGCGCGTGAACACGATCACCCGGCTCATGCCATGCTCGGTGATCACGTGCTTGAGCAGCGTTGGCTTGTTCCGTTTTTCAACGAAATAGACCGCCTGCTCGACCGTGTCGGCCGCGGCATTCTTCGCCGCCACCTGCACCCGCACGGGGTCTTTCAGTACGCTATTGGCCAATTCGCGAATGTCCGCCGGCATCGTCGCCGAGAACAGCAGCGTTTGCCGCTGGGTCGACAGTTGGCTGACGATCTTGCGAATGTCGCGGATGAATCCCATGTCGAACATCCGGTCGGCCTCGTCGATGACGAGAATCTCGATCCCGTCGAGCTTCACGAGTCCCTGGTTCATCAGGTCCATCAGCCGCCCCGGCGTGGCAACCACAATATCCACGCCATCGCGAACGGCCCGGGCCTGCGGATGCTGGCTCACGCCGCCATAGATCACGGTCTGCCGCAATCCGGTGTGGCGTCCATAGGCCGAAAAACTCGCCGCAATCTGCGTCGCCAGTTCGCGCGTCGGCGAAAGCACCAGCACGCGGGCCTTGCGACCGCGCTCTCGCTTGCCGACGGCAGCACCCAGGCGATCCAGAATCGGCAGGGCGAAGGCCGCGGTCTTGCCGGTTCCCGTTTGTGCGATTCCCAGCAAGTCCTTACCGGCCAACACGTGGCCAATCGACTGCTGTTGAATCGGCGTGGGCGTCGTGTAGCCTTCGTGCTCGATGGCCTTCAGGAGCGACGCGTTCAATCCCATTTCTGCAAAACTCATCTAATCAATCTTCCTATTCAGGTTCTCGCGTCTGCTCCGAATGGCGCGCATCGAGCGCGACATGACATTCGGCAAACGCTGGCAGCCCTCGCCGCAGCCGCTCCGCGCGGAAAACTGCGAGCCACCGCACACAAGGCGGGGCCGCTCCGCGCAGCTCTACCAAGCTGCAACGCATCTCGGGCGTTTGTTTTGGCCGCGGCTATCGCTTGCCGGAGTAGCTAGACTCCCAGCGCAGTTGCGGCATGGCGGAAAAGAATATCTCGTCTACCACTAAAGTGTGACGAGACGAATTCGACGGGGTGTCAGGTACTTGGAGTCGCCAATCCACGTCATTTCGCGGATAAAAGCGGTCGGCTCGACCCCGGAGCAATTGCAAACGGCCGACACTTGCCAGCCGCCCTCGCTACAACTTTACAGTACTACTATAGGTCGCGGGCCACTGGCGGACAATGCCAAAACGCCTGCCCGGGGACTGCCCCCCCTCACCAAGCTCGCCAGGCCGCTAGAATCCCGGAATATTCGTGGGTTCGATGGGTTCATTTCGCCGCGCCGTCACAATCGGCATCAGCCCCAGTTCTGTGATCGTGAGCTTCGCGCGATCCGGCCAGGCATAGAAATCCGCTCGCCGCGAGTACATCGGCCGCTGCCAGGTCCAGCGCGATTCGCCGGCATGATCGACGGGACCCCAGTTCTTGATCAGTTTTCTGAGCAGCGACTGGGCGCCTCCCTGCTTTTCGAGCCGCTCGAGTGAGTAGCTCGCCTCGAACTGATACAGCCGATCGTTGCAGAAATAGAACCGGGCCGTGTCCGCGTTGGGAAAATCCGTCACCAGGTAGCAGTTCATCCCGTGTTTCTGGGCATCTTCCCGCTGTTCCGGCTTCGCTGCCGGAAACTTTTCGAGCAGCGCCTTGCTCGAAGTCGGCAGTTCGATCCCCTCGAAGCTCAGCGTCGCCAAAGCGTCTTCATTGAGTGAAAACGGCGTCGCGGCAACTACGTTCGTGGCCACAATCAGCAGCAGCGCACTAGCAACCGGGCCTCGCGCGAATTTCAAGACACAACGATTCATGACCGCAAATCTCCGGCAAATGCGACGAGAAGGTTCCGCTTCAAACCTAGCTCGAACGACGATGCGAGCCCCGCGCACCAGTCCTTACTACGCGAATTGCTGTCGCTCATCCGGCACGATCGTTATACGGGTCACGACCGTCGGGTGTGCTCAGATGTGCACCGCGCCGCGCGTCTCCGCACTGCGAAAAAGTCGCGGCGAACCTGCGGCGAATGCTAACTATTGTTGTTGCGCCGGGACAGCAGAACGAATGGGGGGAGCTCGGGGTGGTGTCGCTGGTGAGGAATATCTGGGTCCGACTCGTCGATGCCCTGTCGCGCGCGTTCGTGCCAGAAAGCATGTGGCAAGATCCTGTGCGCCTGCGCGAAGGTCAACGCGTCGTCGCGTTCCACTTCTCGCTCCTCGTCTGGTGCCCGCCGTTTGCCCTCCTGACCACGCTCCTGGATGCGCACGCCAGCGCCTTCTTCCTGCTCCTGGGCATTCCGCTCGTCCTCCTGAGTCTGATCCTGCTGCGGCTCTCCGCGAACCCAAAGCTCTGCGGCAACAGCCTGTGCTGCGTAGCCTTCGTCGAGTTCACGCTGCTGGCGATCGTCTCGGGCGGCGTGCACTCGCCGATCAATCCCTGGTTTACCTGCCTGCCGGTCTATGCGTTGTTGCTGTCCGGTGCCCGGTCCGGAGCGTTCTGGACCACCGCGGCGGCCGCCGCCGTATCCGCTCTCGTGATCGGCCACCGGCTGGACATCATGCCGCTCAGCGAACTGACGCTACGGGCCGACGAAATTCTGTCCTACACGAGCTTCCTGGCGTTTCTCACCGTCGTGTTCCTGATGGTCTGGCTCTCGCAGGATTTCGAAAACCGCGAGCAGGAATCGCTGCGCGAAGCCAATCAGTATCTCGCCGTCGAAGCCACGACCGACACGATCACGGGTATCCCCAACCGGCGGTACTTCGATCGTCTGGCGGAACAGGAGTGGAAACGCCACGATCGCACCGAGCTGCCGCTCTCGATCGTCATTTTTGACGTCGATTACTTCAAACAGTTCAACGACGCCATCGGTCACGCGGCCGGCGACCGCTGCCTGCACTCGATCGCGCAGGGCGTGCAGGGCATGCTCAAACGCCCCGGAGATTTCGTGGCTCGCTTCGGCGGCGAGGAGTTCGCCGTGGTGCTCCCCAACACGGGCGACCGCGACGCCGCGCGGATTGCCGAGCAAATCCGCCTCTGCGTAAAGGGGCTGCGCATTCCTCACCCCAATTCCTCGCTCAGCCCCTACGTGACAGTCAGCGTGGGTTCTGGCACAATTGTGCCCGTGCCCGGCGACTGTTATCGCGACTTCCTGCGCGAGGTCGACCGCGCGTTGTATCGAGCGAAAGCCGGCGGACGAGACCGCAGCGTTCACGTTGCCGCCGCGTTTGCCGACGCCTCGTTGCCGGTTTAGGCTGCGTGCGACGCGTTTAGGCTGGGTGCCATGGGTGCTGCGCAGCAGTCACCCGTGCCTCGCGGTGCCCGACCAGTTCGACTATGAACACAGGTGAGCCGCTTTAGCGGCCACCTGTGTGGCACCGGACAAGCAATTACGAAGTTCCTCTTGCCGACCATCGCAAATCCGACCGGAGTCGCCCCAACGATGCCCAGCTTTGCGCCCGAAGTTCTCGAAACCTTCGCCACCAGGCTCCTGCAGGCGGGCAGTTTGGGAGACGATGAAGCCGCCCTCGTCGCCCGCAGCCTGGTCGGCGCGAACCTCCGCGGCCACGACTCGCATGGCGTGATGCGCATCCCCAGCTATCTGGATATTTGCCGCAAGGGCGAGGTCGTCCCCGGCGCCGAGTTCTCCGCGCTCCAGCGCACGCCCACCATCTTCACCGCCGATGGCAATTGGGGCTTCGGTCAGTCGCAGGCCCAGCGGCTCACACGCACTCTGATCGAGATGGCCACCGCGTCGGGCCTCGCACTCGGCACGCTCATCCGTTCCAGTCACGTCGGCCGTTTGGGCGAGTATTGCGAAATGGCGGCAGGCGCCGGACTCGTCTCGATCGTGATGGTCAACACGCACGGCCACGCCCGCCGCGTCGCGCCTCCCGGCGGTATCGCGCCGCGCCTGGGCACCAACCCGCTCGCCATCGGCGTGCCCGCGCCTGAAGGTCCGCTCGTGCTCGACTTCGGCACCAGCGCCACGGCCGAAGGCAAGGTGCGCGTCAAACGCATCGCCGGTCAGCTCTGTCCCGACGGCTGGCTGCTCGACTGCGAAGGCAAACCCACCAACGATCCCACGACGCTTTACGGCAATCCGCCCGGCACGATTCTGCCGATGGGCGGTGACCAGGCCTACAAGGGTTTCGGCCTGGGCCTGATGGTCGAGATCTTCGCCGGCGCGCTCTCGGGCGGCGTCTGCATTCGCGAGAAACCGATCAATCAAAACGGCAACTGCGTGTTCATGCTGCTCGTCGATCCCGCCCACGTCGGCGGCCGCGAGCACTTCGCCCGGGAAGTGGCCGGGTTGGACGAGTTCGTGCGAAGCTGCCCGCGCGCGCCCGGTGTCACGGAGATCCTGCTTCCCGGCGATCCCGAGCGTCGCACGCTGGCCCAGCGCACCGCCACCGGCATCCCGCTGGACGACGGCAACTGGAACGAGCTCGTGAAGCTGGCGGCAATACTCGGCGTGCCAGTGCCGCAGGCACTCTAGCGCAGCGCAGGAAATTCACAACCCGACGCGTGAGCGAGGCGAACAACCGAGTCGCTCGGTACTTCATCCTCGCTCACGCGTCGGGTTGTGATCAGAACACCTCAAGATCAAAATGTGACGGAGCACGTGTATCGACTCCGACTCGCCCTCCCTCACGCCACGATCTCAACCTTCCCGGTGCTGAGCTCATACACCCCGCCGATAACCTTGAGCTTCCCAGCATCGACGGCCCGCGACAGGATGGGGCCCGTGCCTTTGACTCGCGCCACGCAGCGTTCAACGTTCGCGCGAATCACGTTGTCCAGCTTATTGCCTGGTCGACCCTGTGCCGCGAGCACCGCCGGCTTGATCAGGTCGATCAGCGGACCGATCGCGCCCGGCAAAGCATCCTTCGCGTCGATGTGTTCGATGGCCGCCGCCACGGCCCCGCATTGGCTGTGCCCCAGCACCATGATGAGTTGCACGCCCAACTCGGCCACGGCGAACTCCAGGCTCCCCTTCACGATTGCTCCGGTCCCGCTCACCAGGTTGCCCGCAGCGCGACACACGAACAGGTCGCCCACGCCCTGATCGAAGATCAGTTCCGGCGGCACGCGCGAATCGGCGCAGCCCACGATCGCCGCCAGCGGAGCCTGCCCCTTGGCATCGGTGGCAAAGTCGGCCGGCGTGCGGGCGCGCTGCTGCGGTTGGCCGGCGACATAACGGGCATTGCCATCTAACAGCCCTTTCAGCACCGCGTCCAGATCACGACTCGCCGGCTTGTCTTCCGCGGTCGCTTGCGTGCCTGCCGTAAGCGCACTTGTTCCAACGGCAATTCCCGCAATTCGGATAAAGTCTCGGCGCGAGGGTTGGGGGGCGTTCACTGCCAAATACTCCTGGTTTGGTTGAGCCACATCCGCCGATCACTGTGCTGACAGCAATCCAGCGCTTGTTCGAGCAATGTTTAGTCTGCCGTGCAGCCGGCGAGCAAGCCCAATCCATCGCCTCGGACCACAAAAGCGTGGCTGGCAATGTCGCCGAGTGCTAAGATTGCAACTGCCCGTTGCGAAGGCAGAACGGCGAACCGCGGGCTCGCCAGACCTTGGTCCCCAATTTCTCATGGGAGGCGGCCATGAACACCGCACGCACGCGTCGCGAGTTTCTCACAACGGTCGGGCAGGGGATGCTGGTCGTCAGCGTCGGCACACAACTGGCCGGCGATCTCGGCCTGGCGAAAGCCAACGCAGCCGAGAATGACGCGCCTGACTCGATCAACTTCGGTTCGCTCGAGCCGCTTGTCTTGCTGATGCAAGAGACGCCCATCGAACGGCTGCTCCCTTCGCTCAACGATCAACTCAAGCAGGGCACGCCGCTCAAGTCGTTGGTCGCGGCCGCGGCGCTGGCGAACGCCCGCACTTTCGGTGGCGACGACTACGTCGGATATCACACGCTGATGGCCCTCGCCCCGGCCTGGCAGATGGCCCAGCAGCTGCCGACCGAGCGGCAGGCCCTTCCGGTCTTTAAGGTGCTGTATCGCAACACCAATCGGATTGGCGAGCACGGCGGCCGCGCGAGCGAAGTGCTGCATCCGGTTCAGCCTGTCGACCTTAGTCCCGGCGAAAGCAGCCGCGATGCCCTGCGTGCTGCCGTCAAAGCCGGCGATCTCGAACGCGCTGAACGCACGTTTGCGGCCATCGCGCAGCACGATCCACGCGACGCCTTCGACGAGCTGCTCTATACGGTCCAGGACGACACCCAAGTTCATCGCACGGTACTGCCGTATCGGGCCTGGGAACTGCTCGGCCTCGTTGGCCCGGAGCACGCTCACACGATGCTGCGTCAGTCGGTTCGCTACTGCGTGCGCGAACGGCCACGCGGCGAACCTGCCAAAGTGCTGGCCCAAGTCCTCGAGGGGCGCCAGCTCATGGGTCGCGCCCCCGGCGATCGCACCGCGGATGACAGCTGGATCGAATCCATGAGCATGACGATTTTCGGCTCCACGCCTGAGCAGGCGGCCGACGCCGTGGGTGCGGCTTTGGCCGAGGGATTCTCGCTCGACACACTCGGCGAAGCGATCGCTCTGGCTTCCAACCAGCTCGTCCTGCGCGACACAGGCCGCACCGCTCGCCAGGAGTGGCCCGGCAAACCGATCGGCAGCGTCCACGGCGACTCGGTCGGCGTGCATGCCAGCGACTCGGCCAACGCCTGGCGCAACATGGCTTCAGTCGGCCGCCCGCGAAATCAGTTCGCGTGCCTTATCCTCGGCGCGTACCAGGTTGCCCAGGATCGCATGCAAGGTGGCGGCGACTATCTCAACCTGCCGCCGCTGCCGCTCGATCTGCCGTCGAAGAAGGTCAAGGAGAACTCGCCGGAAAAGCTGCTTGCCGAGCTCGAAACCTGCGTTCGCGAGAACCTGCAGGCCCAGGCTACGAACATCGTCAGCCATTACGGCCAGCGCAACCACGATCCGGCCGCGGTTTTCGACCTGCTGCTCAAGTACGCGATCAGCGAAGACGGCGCATTGCACGCCGAGAAGTATTATCGCACCACGAGCGAAGAGTTCGCCCGCACGCGTCCCGCCTTCCGCTGGCGGCATGCAATTTCGCTGGCCCGCGTCACGGCCAGCGAATTCGGCCGTCCAGCGCCGGGATATGCCGAAGCCTGCGAGCTTTTGAAGCTCGGCTAAGCAATCCGCTCAGCGGCCGGAGTGTTGACAGGCACATGCGGCTGGTTGATCGCCTCGTTGGCACGCTCATCACCCTTGCGCGCATGACGCGGCACCAGCGGATGCTTCACGACGTTCGTCGCCAGGCCCACCAGCTCCAGGGCCTGAATCGTCAGATACGTCACATCGAACTCCCACCACTTGTGCCCGTGGGCGGCGCAGTTCTGATGCGCGTGGTGATTGTTGTGCCAGCCGTCGCCATTGCTCAAGAGCGCGAAGATCCAGTTGTTGCGGCTCGAGTCGCCCGTCTCATAGTTCTGGTAGCCGAAGATGTGCCCCAGCGAATTCACGGTCCAGGTGATGTGCCACACGAGCACCGTCCTGAGCAGCACGCCCCACACCAGCAGGCTCGCCCCGAACTGGACGCCAGTCATGTACACGCCGCTCATGGCCCAACCAATCGCCAGCCCCGCGACGAAGTACGCCACGGCGTGCGCCAGGTACACCCAGAACCAGTGCAGTCGCCGTTCGAGCCACATGTAATAGGGGTCGCGGAGGATGTCACGGCAGTAATGCTCGAAGTGCATCGTCCGGTCGTGACCCGTGCTGCGCACAAACACCCAGCCGACGTGTCCCCAGATAATGCTGACCAGCGGGCTGTGCGGATCGTCCTGCTCGTCGGAGTGCTGGTGATGCTGGCGGTGGATCGCCACCCAGCGGGCGGGCGAATCCTGCAAACAGCACACCGCCAGCGTCGCAAACGTGTACTCGAGCCACCGCGGCACCTTCAGAGAGCGGTGCGTGAGCATCCGGTGAAACGCCAGGTTGATCCCCAGCGTGCCGAACACATACAGCCCACCCAGGCACAGGACCACGCCGGTCCAACTGAAAAACCACGGCACCAGCGCCAGCAGGGCCAGCAGGTGAATCGCCGCGATATTGATCGCGTACGTCCAGTAGATCTGCAGCGGCTCGGTCGCTTCCGGCCGCGCCAGCGCGCGGTCGCCTACGGCCCGGGTGGTGGTGCTCGCCATGATGTCCTGCTCTGTTCGGCGTTTCGCGGCGCGGTTAATCGAACGGCTTACGCTTCGTGCGTGCCAGCCGAATCGAACTACGAGGGGAAGACCATAGTACCGCGAACAACAGCGGCCCCGCAATTGATTAAATCGCCGCCAGGCGGAATTGCGATGGTTTTCGGGAGTGGTCGCCGAGCGACCAGTCAGAATGCCCACTTACCGCTCGCTAGCTGGCGACTCAACAGCGCGTGCGAGGTGCTTTCGGACAGGGCTGGTCTCACAGCATGAGCTGCATCGTGATCACGTCCAGCCGCTGGCCGAACTTGAGCGCCACTTCGCGCATCAAGCCCACCCGCTCGAAGCCCAGCCCTTCCTGCAAAGCCAGGCTCGCCGTCTGCTCGGCGCTCACCCCGCCGATCAGCGTATGGAACCCGATCGCCCGCGCCCGCTCGATGAGATGGGCCAGGATCATTCGCCCCAATCCGCGGCGATGATGGTCCGCGGCGATGTAGACCGATGCTTCCGCCGTCGGAGCGTAGCCCTCGCGGGGGTGAAACTTCGACAGCGATCCCCAACCCACCACGCGGCCTTCGCTCTCGACCACGACCACAGGATATCCGTCCGGCGAGTGCGCGCGAAACCACGCCTCGCGCTCGGCGAGCGTATCCGGCTCGAGCTGATACGTGCACGTCGAGTTCAGCACGTAGTAGTTGTAGATCTCGCGAATCGCCGGTACATCGACCGCGGCCGCGTCGCGGAGGTTGAATTCACTCATCAGACCAGCACCTTGTCCGCTTGTTACGCCCGCTGATCGGACTATCCCAGCCACTCCGGCCGCAGCAGCATCACCAGCCCCAAGGCCAAGATCACGACCGCACTCAGCAGCTTCAACCAGCGGCCGTGAACCTCCTGCATCTTCGGATGAGCCAGCGTCGCCACCACGCCCAGCACCATCAGCGTGTCATCGAACATGTATGCCAGGATAGACAACCCCAGGTAGAGATACTCTTGCCACCTCGGCAATTGCTGCATCGTCAGGATCTGCGAGTATAACGCCGGCAATCCGGCAGTACACAGCGCTTGGCAGGTGCTTCGTTGCCCCAAGTGCACGGCGTCGCAGCAGCGATCACGAGCAGGCACAGCGACGCCCGTAACGGAAGTGTGCCGTGACACGATCAGACCTCCCTGTTGACCAGAAGTCCGCGGGCCTTCAGCCACGCTATAGCGCGGACCACGCTTAAGTCGGCTCTGGCGGGCACCCCGGTCAAACCACATCAAGGCAAAACCGGTGCCGCCACTGAACACCGGCCATCGGCTGCGTTCCTGGCTCGTCAGGCGCACTATTCGCACGCGGTCCAAGCCTAAACGCACACCGCTGGGTGCCAGGCGACCGTGTGCCACAGGTGGCCGCGCCAGCGGCTCACCTGTGCGCCGTTGGATTCTCAACTTGGCACCCTTCACGTTGAGGTGGTCGTTGTCCGGAAGAGATGCTCCAGACCATATCCCTCTCTTTACCGAATACTGTAGTCCATTACAGTGGCATCTAGGCGCGTTCTGCACATCACTCAACCTCAGCACAGGTGAGCCGCCACGCGGCCACCTGTGGCACCCAAGTTTCAAGCAATGGACCACGGCCATGGGCCAACCCGTTCAATATAAAACTCTTCAGCGAGTCCACGACCCGGGCGATTGCCACGAACTCACTTTCTCATGCTTTCAGCGGCTTCCACTGTTGAACGAAACTCGGCTTGCACTCTTGGCCGAATGTTTGACCAACGCTCTGCGAATTTGCGACCTGAATCTCGTGGCCTTCGTATTTATGCCTGAGCACGTGCACCTGATCGTCTATCCTGAGAACCCTGCAAAGCCCCAAATCTCGCGGTTCCTGAAGGCACTCAAGCAACCGGTCTCCCAGCAAGTTCGAAACCGGCTGATCGGTGAAAAAGACCCGCTGATCAACCGGCTGACTCTCAAGCGACGAACCGGCAAGTTGGAATTCCACTTCTGGCAGCAAGGCCCCGGCTACGATCGGAATCTCAATAGCGTCGATGCCGTGCTGGCCGCGATCGACTACGTGCATCTCAATCCGGTTCGACGCGGCCTATGTACCAGGCCAGAAGACTGGCTGTGGTCAAGCGCCGCCCACTATGCCGATGTGACAGCTCCCAAAGACAAACGTCTGCCGCCGATCCATGGATTGCCAGGCACGTTTTTGTTTTGACTGGGTCTCCCACTGAACAACTGGGTGCCATGCAGCCGTGTGCCACAGGTGGCCGCGTCGCGGCTCACCTGTGTCCGTTGGATGTTCCGTCTGACTGACATCGCTCATCCCTGGACAATCGGACACAGCAGACCAATATGACCGTTACGTAAACCCACACCGAGATGAAACCGACAATCGAGCACAGGTGAGCCGCGACGCGGCCACCTGTGGCACCCAAACTTACCTGCGGCTCAGTCCCCGCTCGCCAGCCCGCGCACTGAGACAATTTCACCCCTCGCGGCGCCCTTGCCCGCGTCAGCTGGCGTAGCTCTTGAAGGCAACCAGGGCGCAACTCGGTTTCGGGGGGCAAGCCAATCGTAAGAGAACGCAAGTTGTGTAACTCGGCAACCTGCACCAGGCCATTTGCGCTAATACAAGTATCGCCAAGAACTAAAGACTGCAGTCGACGCAGCCGCACCAAATAAGACAGCCCAAGATCAGAAATCTGTGCCGTCTCAACCCACCGGTTGCCAATAGTCAGGGAACGTAATTGCCCTAGTGACGACAACTCCTTCAGGCCCGCATCAGTTATATCCGCGCCGTAGAGCCTCAGTTCTTCCAAATGGCGAAGCCCGGCTACAATCCGCACATCCTCATCGGTGACGGGCGACTTATGTAAGACCAATGCCTTCAGACTTTGAAGATCGCAAAGCGACTGCAGCTCGTTTTCCCCTACTCGCCCATCCCAGTCGCTGATCTCAGCGCGTTCAGGTGTACGAAAACATTCCTCTCCGATGAGACTGTGCAACCAGCGTGGACCAGGCGTCGCAATCTGCTGGTTGTGCCATCCCGGTGTATTGGTCATCCTCTGGTGTACAAAGTAGATGGTCCCTCCCAGCCGCTCGACCATCTCCACCGCACGCCGCTGCCGCGCAACCCGATCGCCCTGCCACCCCAGCAGCAGGCACAGCAGCGTGATCACCAGCAGCATTCCGCCGAGACTGAACTTCAGCCATCGGCGGCGTGGTTTCGTCGGTTCCATGTTCGTTATTGTAATTCGGAATCGAGGCCCGGGTGCAGCGAAGAGCTACCGAGGAGACGCAGCCAGTGTCATACGCATCCACCGTTTCGCGGCTCACATTTGCACTGCAGGCCACGGCACACGGCGTGTGCCTGCTACTTTCTCATCCTGCCACTCTCATTCGTATTTGCTCTGTGCCTCTGCGCCTTGGTGGCTCTGTGTTAAAATTCTTTCCCTGCCTCCCCGCGGCTTGGCGTCTCCGCGTTTTGGCATTTCCCAACCCCGCTCCGCAGTCCACGCACTGAGAAAAATTCGCCCCTCGCGGCGCTCTTGCCCACCTGTGTGACTGGCTCGCTACGTAAGTCGTTTGCTCTCGCCGCGCTCGCATGCGCACCGCGCACACTGCCCACGTGTCCACCACGCCTGGAAATGTGGCCAGGATTTCGGATAGGGTAAGGTCACGACACTAGATAGAGAGCGAGACACAACCATGACGCCTGCGACCGCGACCGTGAACCTGGAGAAAATGCAAAGCCCGCAGGGTCGCCAAGAGGGCGTGTGTGTGGCGCTGAGACATCATTTGCGCGCTTTTCTAAATCCACACGCACGAAATCTTCGCACGCCGGAAAAAGCCACCCAAGACAGCGAACTATTTTTCGGTCCCGAATCAGGGCGTGCCAGTTCAGCCCGCTTTACCGCGGAAACCGCCTCGCCACTGGAAAAAGGTGCGAACCGCCCAGCCAGCCGTTACGATGTTGAGCGAGCTGATTACGTCCCTTGCCAACCAGCAACAAACGCGAACCATCGCCAGCGAGTGACCACCATGTTCCCATCTCACGCACGGCTCCTCAGCATCCTTACCGCCTTGCTGCTCGTCGCCGGCGCTGCCACCGCCGCCGAGCCGCTCCCCGTCGTCACCGAGGTCGAGTGGCAGCCGCTGGCCGCGCAAGTGAAGCGCGTCGTGCAGGCCCTGGAGCTTGTCGGCTCGCCGCTCCAGCCCCGGCAAAAGGCGGCGATCGACAAGGCGCTGGCCGAGACCGACGAAGTGCAGGCCGCCCAAGCGGTGCAAGCCGTGCTCGATCCCTTGTGCCTGGCCGGCGTGAACATCAATCCCGAGAGCCGCGTCAAAGTCGCGCCCGGCGAGGCGAAGCCGATGCTGCTACAGCAAGGCCGCCGCGTGTTCCTCATCAAGGTGCACAACGAGGCGGGCGTGACCGCCCCATTGCGCGTTTCCAGTCCGAATTCGGAGCCGCTCGTGAAACGCTCGACTGGCAGCGCCGATCCCGAGCTGGCGATCAAGCCGCACGAAGTCGGCGAGCGGTGGCTCGACGTGGCAATGCTCGACGGTCAGCCGCTCAACAAAACCCTCTCCGGCCTGCCGCTTGAATACCGGCTGATCGAACTTTACAGCCGCGACGTCGGCCGCCGCGAAGCGAAGCTGCTGTTCGACGTGGGGCAGGGGACCCAGGATCTGGGCTTCCGCAATGAGGTGAACATCCTCTTCAATTGCGAGCCGGCCGTTGAAGTCACGCTCGAGATCATCGACGAAGATGCCAAGCCCACCACGGGGCACTTCGTCATCCGCGATTGGCAAGGCCGCGTCTATCCCGCGCTGTCGCGGCGACTCGCGCCCGACTTCTTCTTCCACGAGCAGATCTATCGCCACAGCGGCGAAAGCGTCCTGCTGCCCCCCGGCAAGTACACCGTCAAGTACGGCCGCGGACCCGAGTATCACGTCCTCACCAAAGAGATCACCGTACCCGACTCGGTCTCGCACAAGGAGCGTTTCGACCTCAGGCGGTGGATCAAGCTCACCGAGCACGGCTGGTTCTCGGGCGATCACCACATTCACGCCGCGGGCTGTGCTCACTACGAGTCGCCGGCCGAGGGCGTGCAGCCCGTCGACATGATGCGGCACATCCTGGGCGAAGACCTGAACGTCGGCTGCGTGCTCTCCTGGGGCCCGTGCTGGTACTTCCAGAAGCAGTACTTCGAGGGCAAGGTGCACGAGCTCTCGCAGCCCAACAACCTGATGCGTTACGACGTCGAAGTGTCCGGCTTCCCGAGCCAGCACTGCGGCCACCTGTGCCTGCTGCGGCTCACCGAAGACGACTATCCCGGCACGACGCGGATCGAAGAGTGGCCGAGTTGGGACTTGCCGATCCTCAAGTGGAGCAAAGAGCAGGGGGGCGTCGTCGGCTTCTCGCACAGCGGCTGGGGACTGGAAGTGCCGGCCAAGAGCCTGCCGACGTATGACATGCCCAAGTTCGACGGCATCGGCGCGAACGAGTACATCGTCGACGTGGTGCATGACGCCTGCGATTTCATCTCTTCGGTCGACACGCCGATCGTGTGGGAGCTGAACATCTGGTATCACACGCTCAACTGCGGCTACACCTGCCGGATCAGCGGTGAAACCGATTTCCCCTGCATCTACGGCGACAAGGTCGGCCTGGGCCGCGCCTACGTCAGCCTGCCCAAGGATGAGCCGCTCGACTACGACCGCTGGGTGATGCGGCTGAAGGACGGCGCCAGCTACTGCGGCGATGGTCTCAGCCATCTGATCGACTTCAAGGTGAACGAGCTCGGTGTTGGTGAGAAAGGGGCGGATGGTCGCGCAAGTGTCCTGGCCGCCAAGACTGGCCAGCCGCTCCAGATCAGCGTCAAAGCCGCGGCCCTGCTCTCCGACAAGCCCGACGAGGAGATCCGCAAGCGTGACCTCGACGAGAAACCGTACTGGCACGTGGAACGGGCGCGCGTCGGCGACTCGGACAAAGTGCCGGTCGAGCTGATCGTCAACGGTCACGCCGTGGAGCGGCAGGAGATCGTCGCCGATGGCAAGATTCACGACGTGAAGTTCAAGCACACGCCCGACCGATCGAGCTGGGTGGCCGTGCGAATCTTCCCCACTTCGCACACGAACCCGGTCTTTGTCGAGCTGGATGGCCAGCCGATCCGCGCCAGTAAGAAGAGCGCCCAGTGGTGCCTCGACGCGGTCGACGTCTGCTGGAACCAGAAGGTCAAACGCATTCGCCCCGAGGAGCAAGCCGCCGCTGCCGAGGCGTTCGATGTCGCCCGCCGGGCCTATGCCAAGATCCTGGCCGAGTCGAAGGAGGACTGATTCGGAGGAGGAGGCCGGCGATGGCTATCGATCGAATGGGTTGTATCGTACGCCTGCTGCCGGTTATGCCCAATGCAAAGTCCAAGAGCCATGCCCGCAACCGAGACTGGCCGAATGGTCGATGGAAGTGAATAATGCTGCGCAAGCTGTTGAGCATGTCGCAGAGTCAACGAGGGTGGTACTGCACGTGAACGCTCGAATCCTCACAATTGCCTGTGTCCTGGTGCTCTTCTCAGCTCCGGCATTGCTGGCCGGCATCGACCAGGAGTCGAACACCGATGGCTTCGATCCCGCCGCCGACAGCTACCGGATCAACGAGGCTCGGCGACAGAACGCTATCGCTCGGCAACTCGAGCTGAAGTACCGAATGATGTGGGAGTTCGGCGTAGACCCGGCCAACCCGCCCGTCGATCAACCGTTCGGTCACGAATCGAAGCAGATCGGGCCGAACAAGTGGATCTATCGGCCGATCTATTCGGACGAAGTCGAGATCGAATCGGTTCCGGCGGATGGTCCGGAATTGTTGCCCGCTCCCAACGCGAATGCGCCTTTAAACATTGGACCGGTAGCGCCCACTCGAAAGGTTCCGCAAGTGCTTCCCAAGCCTGCGGATGCTCAGCCGCGGGATTTTATTCCGCCGCAGAAGACGCCGCCCTCGAAGCGGCGCGGCCCGCGGGAACTCTGAACCCGCGCGACGTGATAACAGAATTCTTCGACAACTAACCCTTCGTCGCGGCTGCCTTCTCGCGCACCGGCGGTGAGGACGGTGGCCCGACGGGGTCGATCGGCGGCTCGCCGGGCTTTCGCTCTGCGGGCCCCGTGGCAGGAGTATCTGTTGCAGGAGGCTCAGTTGCAGGGGAGTCAGTCACCGCTGGATCGGCGGCGGCGGCCGGCTTGTCCGCCGCCGGTTCCGGCTTGGCGTCCGGGTCCATCGTTTTGCCAACGCCCTGCACGAACTGGTAACCGGAGTAGATCGGCAGATGTCGGTAATAGACCTCGAGCATGAAGATCGACAAACAGGTCACGTACAGTCGACCGTTGGTGCCCCATTTGTCGCCGTCGGGATCCCAGCTTCCGGCTTCTGGTCCCTTCTTGACTTGCTTCGAGGGAACTTCTTGTCGCATCACGCTGTTCCAGTCTTCCCAGATCTTCCCCTCCATGTGATGCGCGGCCTGCGTGCAATAGTACCAGTAGTAGACGTCCCGGTCGCTCTGCGACGTGTAGGACAGCGGCACTTTCTTGACCAGAAAGCCAATGCCCTCCACCAGCCGCGGATCGTTCTGTCGCCAGCCGAGATACTGCCGGCACAGCAGCCCCTCGGCGGTAACGGCAGCGGTCCGTTCGCGCTGCGGCTGGTAGGTGTAGGCCCGGCCGTCTTCGATTTGCACTTTGTCCAAGAACGTGCCGGCACGCTGCATCACGGTCGGCGGCACCGACAGCTTCGCCATCCGCGCACTCTGGAACGCCATCACGAACCAGCCCGTGACCGACGTATCGGAGTCGTAGCGTGGCTGGTAACGCCAACCACCCAACCGCTGGTCCTGGGCATTGGCCGCATATCGCAGCGCCTTCATCGCGGGCTCATGATAGTGGCTGTCGCTCGTCATGCCGTAGAGTTCGCAAACCGCGATCGTGCACTGGGCGTGCGTGTACAGAATTTGATTTTCGAGCGACATGTCGCCGAGAAACTGCCCATCCGCCCGCTGCAGCTTGAGCAGTGCCTCCCAGCCTTTGCGGACTGTTTCCTTGTACTGTCCCGTCTGGTGGGTATCGCCGTGGCCCTGGAAAGCCAGCAGCGCCATCGCCGTGGCGGCCGCAGTGTTTTCGTAAGGCGATCCGTCTTCATAAGGCCCAACCATGCTCCACAGGCCGTCTTCGCGCTGCTGCTTGACGAGCCAGGCCAAACCGGCCTCGACCGCGCGCTCCGTCTCGGCAGTGCCGCCATACTTCTTCAAGAGCGCCGCCCGGCTGCCGATCTCGCGCCCTTTCAGGGCCAGCCCGATAGGCGCGCCGGTAATCCGGTCGTCAATCGTGGCCGTCGTGGCCGGCAAATTCAAGTCGATCTCGGCCAACTCCGGCGGCATTGCCAGCGGATCGTCGACAGGTGCGAGATCGGGTGGTGTGATAATGTTCTCCGGCTCTGTTTCGAGTTCGAGGCCATTACTCTCGAGCATCGATGGGTCGGTGAGCTGCTCGCCGAGACTTTCGGCGTAGGTTACCTCAACTTCCAGCTCCTGATCGCGGTTCGTAACCGCGTAGGCCCACAGGCCGAGCATGATCAGGAGCAGCATGTGGAAGACGGTACTGACCAGCCAGGCGGGAGCATTCCGAAGGATCTCCCGCAGGTCCGTGTCCTCCTGCTCCTCGTCGTCATCCTCATCGTCGTCGTGCTCGGGAAGTTCCGATCGCGGCTTCAGCAGAATCGGACGATTGGAGTAGCTGCCACCCCCGAGCGGTTGAGGCCGATTGCCGATTCCTCCGACGGGCTGTGGCCGATTGCCAGCGGAGCCCGAGACGGACAAGCGACGCTTGCCGGGCAGATCGTCCTCGGGCAAGACCATAAGCCAACTCTCCAATCCCGCTGCCTGCTGCGCGATGATCGGCGCATTGCGAGAAGCGCCGAATCGAGCGAGAGTGCCCGCAGTCGCACGCAGGGGAATGCTTCTTCTCGGTTCACAATCCCCACCTGCGAGTTTAGCAACCAGCCAGTCCATGCGCCAAGCAATAAGATTCGAGCCGGTCGCGGGACGGAGCAATCGCTACTCTGGGCCGAGTGGAAGTCGATGTTTCTCGGAGAAATACCCTGGCGGATGTGCCGGATCTAACGAGCGTCTGCTTATGCGAACCCTTGAAAAAGAAATCCGGGGCCCTCGACCGATATTCTCCCTGCCGGTACAATGCATCTCTCGGCGGGACAAGCACGCAAGTGCCCGCCGGACACCATACATCGCGGGGTGGAGCAGCCCGGTAGCTCGCGAGGCTCATAACCTCGAGGTCACAGGTTCGAATCCTGTCCCCGCTATTTTGAACTAAAGCCGCTGAAACATAGGACTTACTTACCTGCCGATGGTCGGCAGTGCAGCCTGAAAACCGGAAGCGCAAAACGGTACATACCGTTTTGGCACAACGGAGGTTGCACAAATGCCGCGTCTCACTCGGTCAATCCCCAGGTATCGTAAGCACAAGGCGAGCGGCAAAGCCGTCGTCGCTCTCTCCGGCCAAGACTTCTATCTTGGCCCCTACGGCACGAAGATCAGCAAGCTCGAATACGATCGCGTCGTCGTGGAGTGGCTGGCTCGTGGGAGGACTCCCATCCTCGACGAAGATCGCGACGGCGAGATTACGATCGTTGAACTGATCGCCGCCTATCGCAAGCACGCCGAGCGGTACTATCGCAAGGCCGGCAGAGTCACCAACGAAGTGACGGCCATTCTCTCCGCCGCTGGCATCGCCAAGCAGCTATACGCCCGCGATCCGGCCAGCAGTTTCGGCCCGCTCAAGCTACAGGCCGTGCAACAGACGATGATCCGCGCCGGCTGGTCCCGCCGTCACATCAACAAGCAGATCAGCCGCATCGTCCGCATGTTCGGCTGGGGCGTCTCCCAGGAACTTGTCCCCGGCGCTGTGGCCCATGCTCTCCGCGAGGTCAAAGGCCTGCACAAAGGCCGCACCGAGGCCCGCGAAACCGCCCCCGTGATGCCCGTCGAGGATAGCGTCGTGAATGCCACCCTCGAGCACCTGCCCGCCGTCGTGGCCGATATGGTTCGCATTCAGCGCCTCACCGGCTGCCGCCCTGAGGAAGTCTGTTTGATCCGGCCGTGCGACATCGACACCACCACCGCCGAGGCCTGGCCGTATCGTCCTATGTCCCACAAGACGGAACACAAGGGCCGCGAGCGCGTGATCTTCATCGGCCCCAAGGCGCAGGCCATCCTCCGGCCGTACCTACTCCGCGATAAGCAGACGTTTTGCTTTTCACCGGCCGAGGCCGAACGGAAGCGGCTAGCCCAGCGGCACGAAGAACGCACGACCCCGCTTTCCTGCGGAAACCGCCCAGGAACCAACCGCAAGGCCCAGCGCGAGCGGCCGGCCGGCGAGCGGTACACCACTGGCAGCTATCGTCGCGCGATCCACCGCGCTTGCGAGATGGCTTTCCAGATGCCGCCAGCACTTCGCCGAGGCCCCAAGGGCGAGACGCTCGAGGGCAAGGCCCAGCGGATCAAGCTGGCCCGCGAGTGGCGCGCTAAGCACACGTGGCACCCCAACCAGCTAAGGCATTCTGCCGCCACGGAAATCCGCAAACGCTTCGGACTGGAAGCGGCGCAGGTCACGCTTGGCCACGCCGCCGCAGACGTAACCCAGATTTACGCCGAGCGTGATCTGCTACAGGCCGCCGCCGTCATGGCGCAGGTTGGCTAATCGGTTAGAATGATTCTCATTGCTGGCTTTGGGGAGTAGCTACCCCGTGGCTGGCCGCATGATGCGGCGCATACCCCGTATCGTGCGGCTGGCCGAGCCGGCGGAAAGGTATGCGACATGAGGGAATTACAGTTTCCGTATGAGTACGGCTCTGATCTTCATTGGCTTTGGGGGTGGGGAGCCCGACTTGAGGCCGCAGTCCTCGACGACCTGCCAATCTCACGGCACGTATGGTTTCTGCTGTACCCCGACCGGAACGCCAAGGACGCAATGGCCCGGTTCAGCATCAAGTACCCGCTGATCATCAAGCAGGTACAAGACTGCCTCGACTTCGCCGATCGGCGGTACGACGAGTTTCGTGCCGAGGACACAGAGGACACGCAAGCCAATCTTGCCGATGCAATGTTCTCACTCTGCGGACGGATTCTCTCATGCTCGAAGATCATTGCCGAACACGAAACACCAGCCACGCCGCCCGTCGCACCGTCAAACGATGCGCGCGATAAATGGCTGTACGAAAATCGAAAGAAAGGCATGGGCTGGCAGTCGCTCGAGATCGCCCTGAGGAAGAAGATTACGAGCCAGAAGAAGCACCCCTGGGAACCGATCGGAATGTCCGCCATCCGGCAGGCCGTCGATCGTTACATCGCCCGCCACAATCTGCCGCCGCTTCCGCAATGAAAACGCGGCCGTCGCGCTGGCGGTTAAATTGCAGTTAAATTGCACTGCCAAAGCGTGCAATTTTCGTTTGCCAACATCCTCGCAAAGATGCGTGCATGGTCACGTTTTCAATTGCGAGGAATAACAAAATGGCAATCGACATCAATTCTGAAACGCTCATTCCGTTGAGCGAGGCCCCTGCTGAAATCCCGGGCCGCCCTTCTCTCTGCACGCTTTGGCGATGGCGCCTCAAAGGTGTGAAGGGCCGCAAGCTGGAATCGCTGGCGCTGGGCGGGAAAATTTTTACCTCCCGCGAGGCAATCAAACGGTTCGTCCAGCACCAGGGCGGCACCGAGGCCTCGAAGATCAGCACACCGGCCAAGCGCGAGCGATCCATCGCTCAGGCCGAACGGGAACTAGCTGACATCTGATCACCACACGCCCGCACCGATCGGGCAGGTGCGCGCCGTGATTCTCATCGCCCGAAGTATGGAGATGAAGTTATGGAAACGAGCAAGATTCGCCCAATCCTCGAACTGACCGACGGCTGGAACATCCTGCCGAAAGCCGACGCCGAAAAGCTCGGCGTTCCGAAAAAGCTGATCAAGCGACTGTACAAGCGCCATCAATCACGGCCTACGATCGGCGGAACGATCATCTTCGATGGTCGCGAGGTTGATCACTTCAACGGAGTGCACGGCCTCGATCTTCTCGAAGCAATCGCGGACATGATCGGCGCTGATCGGAGGGGCGTGATTGCCTACGGCCGTGGCGCTCGCGCCGAGCAACTGAAGGCGGCAATTCTAGTTCGCCTCGACGAGATGGAACTCGAAGCCGAACTATCGGCCGGCGTCACCCGGGCGCATGCGTATTCGGAAGGGGGTGCGGCATGAACTACCCCGTCAACACGCCGCCGATCAAGGCCGAGGCCGCGTCCAAACTGAACTTCTTTTTGCTGACCGTCAACGATGAGCCCCTCAGCCTGTTTGAGACCTTGGAGGATGCACTCAAAGGCGCCGATGAAGCGCAAACAGAAGGCGCGATCAACATCTACGAGGAGCATTGCGAGATCTTCGAGTTCAAGGCCGGCATATGCGTTAGCTGTACCGGCGATCTTTTCTAACCACCAAGCGAAGGAGTTTTTCAGATGACTACGAAAGAAGAAGTTTCGATGCCAAAGGTGCCGGACTGGGTGAACGATCACAACACCGATTGTGTGTTGGTAGATGGCGAATGGAATCGCAACCCCTGGTGCGATCAAGAGGCTCGTTCGATCGGCCGGGAGGCTGCCGCCGATTACCCGTTCCGACTGATTCCGGTGCGTAGCTTCGGCGCCGATCCGATTATCGTCGGGCTCAACCTAGGAAGCCTGCTGTTCTGGTGGGCCGAGCAACAGGCGAGGCAGCGTGCATGGTGGGCCGACGAATTCCACCTCGTCTCACCGCACGGCGTGGCTCGAGTCGGGTTTTCTCACAGCGACAACGGATCGCTGGCCAGCCTCTGGATTAGTACCGAAAGCGTTGACGAGCGTTCGGCGTTTAATCGTGCCATGCATCAAGTGGCGGACATGACGCTGGAATGCTTTGGCCCCAAGCGCGTCACGTTTGAATTCTGATCACCCATCAAAGGCGGCGGCCTCCGTTGCAGGGAGGCCGCTGCCCCTCTTTCTCAAGGAAACAAGAGCATGAAATATCCTACCGCAAAATCGCCGCCCCGCCACCTCCTTTGCGAAATCGTTCTCGATCTCTTGGCCCTCGATCGCGCCGGCCGTCTCGGTGAAGCTTACGAGCGATGCAGGCTAGCACTTCGAGAGTACCAAGAGCATGCCCGAGGTCGAACCATCGGCGCCGGCGTGACCGTCGATTTACTAGCCCTCGACGTAGCCCGGCTGGTCGGTTGCGAGATCGGCATTGTTCGATCAGCAGCTCGCGAGGCCTTGATCGACTCCCCGGCCGGCGCCGTGGCCCGCGAACTTCGCCAGATGAGGCAGGAGCGGAGGGGCAATCGATGACCAATCAGCCCCATGCGTGTGACACAACCCCAGCGAATCCCGCGAAAACGGAGGTTGTGTCACTGTCACACTATAGAGAGTTTCCAATTGAGGCCCTGCCGGACCCCTGCCGGGTGTTCATCTCGGAAGCATCAGCCGCGATCGGATGTAACGCGGCTTATGTCGGTGTCCCGCTACTGGCCACGCTGGCAGGGTCGATCGGTAACTCAGCAGTGATCGAATTGAAACGTGGCTGGTGCGAGCCGGCGGTTATCTGGTCCCTCACGATCGGTGAGAGCGGAACCACCAAAAGCCCCGCGCTTGATCGTGTGCTGTCACCACTCCACCGCACGCAGCTTGATCTAGTCCGCGATCACCAGCACACGATGGCAGACCATGAGCAGGCGCTCGCCTTGCACGCGGCCGACTTTGCATCCTGGAAGGCCAAAGGCCGCGCCAAGGGCGGGCCACCACCGGAGGAACCACCCGAGCCGACCTGCCCGCGCATCATCGTCAGCGACACGACCGTCGAGGCGCTGGCCGTGATCCTGGCCGAGAATCCCCGAGGCCTACTGCTGGCCCGCGATGAACTGGCCGGCATGCTGCTGGGCATGAATCAATATCGAGGCGGAAAGGGAGCCGACGCGCAGCACTTCCTGACAATGCACGGGGCGAGGCCCCTAGTGATCGACCGCAAGGGTGCGACCGGAGGCGGCAAAAAGCTGATCACGGTGCCGAGGGCCGCCCTCTCGATCACCGGAACCATTCAGCCCACGATCTTGCGCCAAGCCCTAGGGCGTGATCACTTCGAGAATGGATTGGCCGCGCGTTTCCTGTTCGCGGCGCCACCATCCAAGGCCAAACGCTGGACGGAGGCCGAACTCTCGGAGGGGACCGAACGCCAGTTGGCCGAACTTCACAAGCGTTTGTTATTCCAAGGGGGCGAGCCCGACGAGTGGGGCGAAATCCAACCGCAGGTTCTCTCCCTGACTCCCTCCGGGCGCGCCACTTGGGTTTCGTTCTACAACGAGCACGCCGAACGCTTGGCCGACCTCTCCGGGGACTTGGCCGCCACGTGGGCCAAGCTCGAAGGGTACGCCGCGCGGCTGGCCCTGGTGGTCCACCTGGTCCGCCGTGAGTGGTTCGATCTCTCCCTCGAAGCCCAGGACGCCGTAGACGAGGCCAGCGTCAACGCAGGCGTCACGCTGTCCCGCTGGTTCGCCGGCGAGGCCCAAAGACTGTTTGGCCTGTTCCATGAAACCGACGACCAGCGTGAGCAGCGCGAGCTAGTCGAATGGATCAGACGCAAGGGCGGAGTGGTCGGTAATCGCGAGGCCCAGAGATCACGCAGATTCGCCAACAGTGAAGAATCGTACAAGGCGCTAGTGGCCCTGGTTGATGCAGGCCTTGGCCATTGGCAGGAAGTTCCCACTACCGAACGAGGCGGCAGGCCGAAAAGCGTATTCGTCCTACGTGACAGGTGACACAACCCCATAAACCGCGAGAGAAATGGGGGTTTTGTCACAAACCATAGGAGATTTAATCCAATGACCAAGAAAACCTACTCCCTGTTTGCCGTTCACGGAACCCAGCACTACGTCCGGTTGTGGGCGGTTATGAGCCCGGCCGCGGCGCTGATCGACGGCGTGCCCTTCGTCCAGTTTGGCAAAGACACCACGCCTTACTTGGCCCTAGAGCAAGCCATCGAGTGGGCCGAGCGTGAGGCAGAGCGTAACCCATCGTGGGCCACGTCCAGCAGCAACGCCAGCGGCATACCCGGCAAGGAACTGATCAAGGCGCTGCGCATCGCACGCGAGAAGCTCAACGCGGGCAGCTACACGGAGCAGTAAGCCATGACCCGCTATCAAATCACCGTCCTGGCCGACTCGACAGCCTGCCTCACCGCGCTCCGTGCCGCTGCTGCTGATCAAGGCGTGACAGTCAAGTCAATCGAGCCCGAACGCCCGCGCTGTCCCAACTGTGGGCGTGCGTGCGTCGTGGTGCGATCACAGCCCGGTGAGATTTTCATGAAACAGGAGTTCGGCTGCCGCGCGTGCAAGTACCTCTCGAGCGTCACGCGCCGCGTTCCGCTGAGTGAGTGCAACCGTCACAAGAAATAGTCGCTACTGCAGTAGCAGACATAGGGTGTATCGCTGTGGAAGTTAATCAGCATTTTGCGACAATGAACTACGTGCTCGGAGCACAATCACCAGCCAACGCGACCGCAGTCGTCTGTTCTTCTCCGTTCCGGCGGCTGCGGTTCGCGACGGTGACAAGGGGGTCAGGGGGAGCGCCGATTTACACAGCATCGAGCCCACGAACGCCGCTAAGTTTCGCTCACGGCATCAAGGGTATTGAGGGTGGGGGTAAGAGCAAGAGCGCCGATTTACCAGGACTAAGCGCCCCCGAACGCCCCCAAGTCGCCGAACCTCGCGTACATTTCTGACGATTCCGACGAACTGTTGCATGCTGAAAACTCTCGACACCACCGCCTTGCGTTCCATCTTCGAGCCCGAGCGGGTGACGAACGACCAGATGATTAGCGAAGGTCGCACGATCCGCTCGAAGGTAGACCGCCGCCGCTTCGTGACGGTGCGGAACGCCAGCCGAGCGGCACAGCAAATCGGAAAGCTGCCGACCACCGGCGAAGTTGTGCACCTCCTCCTCCGTGCAAATTCGTTTTCCTGTTTCGATGTTTTGCCCGCGATGATTGAACTCGCCGGACGACCAGCGGACGACGTGGTTCTCGCCACGCTTGGCGTCAACGAGCGGGCCGCCGAAGAACTCGACCGACTGGGCACCAGCGGCACCATCAAGAACTGCCGAATGATTCTCAGCCACTACTTTCGGTCGGTTGACCCTCAGCCCTTCGCCGTTACCTCCCAGGTATTCCAGCGGCACCACTGGCAACTTGGCGTGTGCCGGTCTCACGCCAAACTCATCATGGCAAGGTTCGGACGCGACCACTACGTCGCCGCCGGTTCTGGAAATCTTCGAAGCTGCCGCAGCGTTGAAAACATGGACATCAGCAACGACCGCCGCTTGTACAAGTTCTATGCAGACTTTGTTGACGAGATGCTCGCCGGAGGGGATGCCCGATGAAGGGACGCAAGCCGACTCCGCCCCAGGTTCACAAACTACGGGGCACGTTCAAGAAGTGCCGACACTCAGACACGCTCGACTTACCCACCTCGACGCCGGAACCGCCGGAGCACCTCGACGACATCGCCCTCGACGAGTGGAACCGCCTCGTCGGTGAACTAGCCCAGGTCGGAACGCTTCACAAGCTCGACCGAACCTTGCTCGCCACCTACTGCGTGCTGTGGTCCCACCTCACGCAAGCCGAACGTGGAATTAGAGAGCACGGACTCGTCATCAAGGGAGCGACAGGAGCCGCACAGGCGAGCCCCTACTATTCGGTCGCGATGCGTGCTGCTTCACAGCTCACACGGATTGCCGCCGAGCTAGGACTCAGCCCGTCGAGCCGTGCCCGCCTGAAGGTGCAGCCGCCCGCAGACCAGGACGACGAGTTTGAGCGAATGCTCAACGGGATGACCGCATGAACATCGACACCATCGAAGCTACCGCAGGAGCCCTACGCCTCGCGAAGCTGATGCACTTCATCCTCGAACGCAAGAGCGACGAAATGCTGCCCGATTGGAATGGCTTCATCGCATTCATGCACGACCAGTTTATCGCCACCGCCGAACAACACGGACTGACAGACGACGAAATCGACCGCGAATTAGACGACGTGGACCGATGGGTCGCAGACCGCCGCAGAGAATTGATTGAACGCAACTAACAACATCGTGAGCACGGGGAGAAAGATGCCACGATGTCCAAACACACATCGCCCAGGAACTTTATTCCGCACCGAGGGCAAGCTGTTGACGCCTTAGCCGCCAGAGCTTGGCTCAACCATCAATGCACCAGCTCGCCGGGTGGTGAAGAAGCTGCCGCCAGCCTCCGCCACTACCGGGTGAACCCCGAGAATCGAAACCTCGCGCTTGAACTTCCGCGAGCCCATGCTCGACGAGAATTTTTCAACGCGCTGAACGGTGCCAGCCTTGCAACTGGCGGTGTGCTGTTGCCCGAGGGCTTCATCGGCGGCTGGATTCGTGCTCAGAGTGCCGTCGGCGCGATCCGCAACGCCGCGACAGTCTATCGCGTCGGGCATGGCGGAATCTGGAATCAGCCGTGGTGTGACGGCCGCGACATCGAAGGCGAAATCCTCGTCGAGAACAGGCCGAGCACACCCGACGACGATGTTGAATTCGCCCGAGGCACGTATCGCCTGCACAGATTCGCCTCACGCTCTACCCGCGTGCCCAATTCGTTGCTTGAAGATTCGCCCGGCTTCGATGAGCAACTCGGCTACGAGCTTGGCGAGCAAGTAGCACGCCGCCGGAACCGGGCTTTCACGCACGGAACCGGCGTGAACGAGCCAGTCGGTATCGTCCCCCATGCCGTACAAGTGCCAGCAGCATCAACCGGCGACGTGACGCTAACCGACCTTAAGAATTTGCTTAAGGCAGTCGGTGACGCCCACGCAGATCCGAGCACAAGCGCGCTGATGGTTCACAAAGACTTGTTCGCTTCGCTGTGCTGTGCAGCCACGAGCGACGTTGCCGTCCGGTTTCCGTTCCGCGACGGGAAATTATTCGGCCTGTTTCCGGTGTTGTTAAATCCAGCGATGGACTCGACCGCCGAGAGCGGCAAGAAAACGGTGGTGTTCGGAAACTTCGCGCGATACGGCATCGCGGAAGCCGGAGCCGTCGAACTGCAAGCCGCGAAAGAGACGTACATCGAATACAACCAAACCGTTTTCCGTGCCGTGCAGCCGTGTGATGGAAAAATCATGCAGCCCGCCGACAATCCGTTCGCCGTTCTCGTTCACTAAGGAGCCGATACCAATGTCGAAACTGAAAGATTTGACCGCCGTCGTCCGCAACGCCACGCATAAACCCACCATCGTGAGGTTCGCTCAAAGCGTCGTGACCAATCGAGAATTCTTCGAGCCAGGTTCAGCGTACGAACTGCCCGCTGGGCAGGCGAAAGACTTCATCAATGCGAAGTTCTGCCGCGAAGTTGTCGATGCGGACGAACTGACATTTGCCCGCAACGAAATCGCACGCCGCCAAACAATCGACTAGGAGCACCATCATGGTTGCAAACGCACGAAGCGGCGAGCTAGCGATTCGCCGTGATATCGAATATGGCGATGGCGAGAAATTCGCCGCCAAGCTCGACGAACTGGGCGACGTGGACGAGATTCACCTCGCGATCAATTGCCACGGCGGAAGTGTTTTCGAGGCGCTGAGCATCGCGCACCAGTTGAACACGCACCCGGCCTACGTCGTGATCACGATCGAAGGCATCGCCGCGAGTGCCGCGAGCTATCTGGCCACGGCCGGCGATGAAATCGAGATCGCCGAGGGCGGGCTGTTCATGATCCACCGCGCGTCTACTGGCTCGATTGGCAACGCTGAGGATATGCGAAAAACCGCCGACCTGCTGGAGAAGATCGACCAGGAGATCAGCGGCATGTACGCCCGACGCACTGGCACCAGCCCACGCGATTGGCTCGAAGCCATGCGCCTCGAAAGTTGGTTCAACTCCGAGGAGCTGGCGAGTATCGGACTGGCCAGCGTGATTCCCTCGAAGCGAGCGCCGCAGGCCACAACCGCCCGAGCGATGCGACGGCCAGCGGCACGCACGGCCGCAACATCGGCCATCGTGAATAGGCTGCTGGCCACCAGCACGCCACGGCGACAAGCTGCGCCCCGATCTGTCACGGAGCAACTATCAGCCCTGGCCCGCCGTGCTGCGGAAGTCTCCGCGAGAGAGCGAACCGACGCGCGACTGTTGAACCGCGAGAACATCGTGCGGAACGCAGACGACCGAGAACAGGCCTTACGCTACCTCAAATGGAGTTGAACCCCATGCAAGTCGAACTGCGACGCATCCGCGCTGTGGGCCGCCCTGGCGACGACACGAGCGCCATCAAGGCCGCTCACCTGAAACACCTGCAAGGCATGGCGCAATCTGCGGCCGTGCTCAATCAAATTCACCAACTTGAAACCGAACTCAAGGGACCGAACATGACCGGAACTGTTATTCGCCTAGTGCTCGACAAGGGATTCTGTTTTCTCAAACGCGACGACGACGGCACGGATATTTTCCTGCACTGCAACGATCTCGGCGACGACGTGGCTTTCGATGAGAGCCTATTTCAGCGACGGCTGACGTTCGACGTGACCGACGGCAAAGGCGGGAAGCAACGAGCCATCAACGCGAGGGCGACGTGATGAGCGAAGCCGACGGAACAATCTGCCGGCGGTATGTCGCACGCCAAGTATCACCGGCGGTAGAGGCTGGCCGACTGCGGCAAGACTTGTTGAACGTGGAAGCGGCGCTTGAGCAGGCCGAACGGCACGCCCGAAGCATCCGAGACACGCGCGACACGCTGCTGGCTCAACTCGTGAACCTGGACGACTGAGGGCGGTTCGCCAGCGGGCGATCACCAGATCGCGATTCCAAGGGCCGACTCCGCCAATGGCCCAACACTCAGGCCGCGTATTGATCGTGCGGCAGACGCGAACCTATGCGATCGCGATCACTTCGCGCTGATCCCAAAAACGGTAAAATCACGTTTCTACCGTTTTGCGTTTTCGACATACCGTTATTCTTCGAAGAATAAGGGAATGTAGTGAAAGCGATTGAAATGCCCCCGCAGAGCATTAGAATGCTCGAAACGCCCGCGTTTTCAGGCCTTTTCAGCGGCCGCCCAGTTCAAACTCATAACCTCGAGGTCACAGGTTCGAATCCTGTCCCCGCTATTTTGACTAGTTGCGAGAAATCACCACTACTCGCAAGCCCCGGCAGACCCGGGGCTTTTTCTTGCGCGGTGGCTATGGTTTGCGGCTCCGTGCTCGCCACTGCGTGCGCTTGCTGCGCCGCATTCTGCGCCACCCCTGCACCCTTCGACTCCTCTCCAATGGCCCGGGCGAAATGCTCGTCGGTGGTCATCAGGTAGTGCTGCATCGCCACCTTTGGCGTGTTTCCTAGCCAAGTTGTGACCACCTGGACTGGAAATGACTCAACGAGCTCCGTTTCACGGCTGGCGCGCAGATTGTGGAATAGCCTGGGCCAGGGCTGCAGTCCTGCGCGACGGACGATCTTTTTCGGCAGGCCTCTTCGCAATTCGTGGGGCCGGGCCCGCGCCCCATTTGCCGATTCTGCGTCCATCGGCCGATTGAGTAACTTGCCTTCAAGCAGTTGCTCGACGCGGTTCTTTACGCTCTCGGCCGCTCGTTGCGACACCTTGCCCAGCCGAATTGCCGGACAAGTGCCATAAGGGGCAACAAACAGAATCCGCCGTTTGCCACCAGGATCGTCTGCAATACTTGCCATCAATCAACTTCCCAAAGCAACCTCGCCGTCGGGACGTACCAGTTCACGACGGGCGGTCAACGTGGCGGGTGGAAGATCGATTGGCAGAGAGAACATCGACTACAACCTAAAGACTACGTGTCAACGATCGACGAAGATAAGCGACGGGCCGTGCAAGGCTGCGGTGGCCCGGAGCCACCGTATCTTCTCACCTTCGACAACTGCTCCATGCAGTGCTATGTCTTCAGCATGGACTTGACAGTTAACGCTGGGCGAACGTATGAGCTGATCAAGTTGAAGGCAGACGTTGACCTCTGCACACTCTTGATTGGACAGCCTCAGCCCTTGCTTCCAGCGCCGATGGGCCAAGTGCCTGAGGTCCGTAAGTGACGCATCTCGCAGATGCGAGCATCCGCTTGTTTTTGGGCTCCTGCCGAGCACAGTCTTATCCAGGAAACTACACGGCGTGTGGCCTACCACGAGGATGTCGCTTACCGGAAAAAGAGCCAGGGATACCTCAACCGGACTGGCAGCACCCGGTTCCGCGGGCTCGACCAGATTCCCAAAGTTCTGGAGGACGAATACGGGGAACCTCTTGTCGATCAGCGTGAACGGATCCCCCCGCAAGTCTGAACAGGTGATCACGAGAACGCCTGCGCGCGGCGGAGTCGTACCAGCGAGCAAACCCTGCGTGTTACCAATCGCTTGGCTGAGCAATTGGACTTCGGGGTTGCCGTTAAATGAGAAACGAGATCGTTGCGGGAAGTCTCCTTTCATGCCGCCCCCTTCCAGGAGCCATTCGGCTGATATTCGAAGTAGTTGTGGCCCTCGGCTGACACAAGTCGTACCCATTTGTTCAGAACCAAGTCGCGGACCATCGTATGCTTGGCGATGACCTGGTTGATCGCTGAGCGCGGCGCTTCGATGACAACGAGCAGGCGCAAAGGTTCATGGCGGTAGGATACGCCATCGTGCACCGATTGCATCGGGAGGCCGGGCCGTAGATCGCCACCGTTACCTAGCACGACTCCCAGTTTTCCAACAACATTGTGAAGCACCTTGTCGCCGCTGCCAAAAAACCGGTTGTCGACGGTCGCCGCAAAGTACTGCATGTTGATCCAGTTCGTGACGATCATCGGAGCGGTCATGATTAGCTCCAGGACCTTGCCGTCGGGGTCGCGGGCATGTTCGTAGTTGTGCAAGAACGTGCGTCCTCCCAGGTTGAGGCCGGCGGTCCGCTGACGCGAGCCCACGATGAACGCGGCGTTTCCGGCGAGTCCCCATTCGGGCCGCACCTCCGACCAGTCCCGGCTCCGCTTCAGTAAATCGTTTCCCCTTCGGCAACCGAGCAGGCGAGCCCGTTCGTCGCGGGTGCGTGCACCGGCTAGTTCAAGCCATCTCCGGAGATCACGCCAGATCCGTTGACTTGTGGGCTGCGAGGGAGTCGTGGTGAATCGGACTTCGTCGGTCGTCGTGTCGTGCACTGCCGACAAAAAGACGGTGTCCTCGGGAATTTCAATGGCCTGCGTAAGGAGTCGCTCGCGAACACATTTGTCGTTCAGGATAGCGGCCGCCAACATCGCATTGGCCTGTCCGGACTTTCCGCCGCAGGCGCCACAATCGAGGCCGGCACGGAACGGATTGTTAACGGTCGAACTCTCATGGCCGCAGAGCACGACAATTCGAGCGAAGTCCTGGATCAGCCCCAAGTTCTGCAGAATCGCACGCGCGATCTCAGCGCGCTCATCGATCGTCAATCCAAACGTCCCGTGCTTATCTAGCACAGGAGCCAGAGCGTGGCGCAAGTGCCTTGGAACGCCGTCAAACTTCCCATTCACTACCGGCTTCGTAATGCTCAACGAGTCGGTGGCAAGCCTGGCTGCGAACAGTAGCCCGGTGGACTCGACATAGGCGAAGCATGAAGTTGCAGAGGTCTTGAAGTTTTTCCAGACCGCTCGCCAGTCGCGCACCGCCTGCCTCCGCGCGATGGCATGGTCACATGCACCGGCGTCAGCCTGGGGTATTCCCTCGGCAATCCGGTACTTGGGTTTCAACAGCACCGGGCACTGCGCAAGTCCGTCCTTGTCGCCAAGTGGCACGTACTCGAACGGAATTCCGAAAAACCCGGCGAAGCCAAGCGTCTCGACTCGGTCGCTGGCGCCCTCCAGATTGCGTCGAAACGGCTCGGAGCGGACGTCGATGCAGAATACGATCTGAACGTCCTTCCGTGCGGCACTAGCATAATTGCTGTTTGAGTTGCAGCGAATGTTGTGCAACAGCTTTCGGCGGTACGCAATTTCGCAAGCGGCCTGACAGACATAGCGGATAAACTCGTCTTCCTGCGGGGCCGAATGATCTTGCGACCTGCTCCGCTCCATGAGTGCGGTCCAGCCTTCCAGTGCTGTCGTCGATCCGACACTTACGACAAGTGCTCCTTCGTAGGCGAGGCGAATGGCCAGCAGACCCAGCAAGTCTTCGTTCGCGAACTGATTGGACTCATCTCGATCATCCAGTCCCTTGAGGTAGCAAGCCCAACCAAAGCTGGCGTATAAATGCCTGGTCAGATACGGGCGCCATAAAGCGCTAGGAATCCCCAGCAGCGTAAGCACGTATCGGATGCAGCCCTTCGCAGTGCTGGGCAATGTTTCGACAAACGAGCGGAAACCGCGAAGTCCGAGGAGCTCCAATCGCTGGTCCAGTGAGGCAGCTTTTTTCCAGGCGGCATAGAACGACAAGTGCTGCCAGGGGCTGCTCCAGATGGACTGACCCTCGTCGAAATGAGTCGCTAATTGCTTGGCAACTTCTTCATCAAAATGCGAACTCCACTCCGTTCGTTGCTCTCGATCGAGCAGTTCCGAGATCGTGCGGAACGGCTCCTTGTCGCGAGTTGCCTGGTCCGGTGCGCTGCGGGCAGTCAATCGCTCGGCAATCAGCTGCGGCGTGGCGGAGAAAGGCTGAAGTCCATCCAGTTCTAGGCATTCTTCGAGAGCTTCCGCGACATCTGTGAGCTCAAACTTCCCTGACGCGAACGCTTCTCGGAAATAGTCCATCGACATCAGCAACTGGGCACCAGCGTGGTGTCGGAGGTGCTGATGCACGTTCAGCAGGCTCTCGTTCGACTGGGACACGAAGGGATTGACGGCCACGAATTCGCTTAGCGGCCAAAGTGGCGGAATCTGCCGGGCCAGAGTCTGTAGTAAGTCATCCAATATTTCGGGCTGGCTGGCTACTGTCGGGTGTCGAACGATAGGTCGTGCGCAGTTCTGTTCATCCATAGTGGAAGTCGGCCGGGGCTGGAGATTCGAGACGATCATCATGGGATCCTTTATGCGAATTTCGTGGCTTGAGTCAGGGGTTCAGTGGCTTCTTCCAGATTGCGCACACCGCCTTACGCATCGGGATGTCCAAGTAAAACCCGTTGTGCGCATGTACGTAGAGCGATTCGAGCAGTGGAGAAGAGGTCCCGTCGGCAATTGCCGATTGAAGCACGAATAGCAATCCGAAGCCGATGGCAACGATTACGGCGATCCCAATGTCCACCGCAGAGGTTGAGACGGTCAACGAGCTACCGCCGCCCGCCAGCAAAAGGTCGAAGCCACCGACTAAGGTCCGGTAGGAGAATGCGACCGCCAGCATCACCAGGAAGCCAGTGGCTATGACCGGAACTCGGGCCACGCGGAGGGCGTTCCACATAATGCCGGTCAAGGCGATTCCCAAGATGAGTCCGAGGGCAATTCCTCCGGCGCTGACGCCACTGGATCGATTGAGAACCTGGGCGCTCAGCGTCGCAACCGCGACGGCAGCCGCGATGGCGATCGGGAGTTGCAAATAACGTCGAAGACTGCTTCGATTCGGTTCTCGAAGACCAGCAACTGGAGCTGCTTCGAGGATGCCGCCCGAGCTGAGGAACGCGTGTGCCTTGTAGAGCGAGTGTGCGACGATATGAAGCAGGGCAGCGCCGAAGGCCCCAAGTCCGCACTGGAGCATCATGAAGCCCATTTGAGCCATGGTTGAATAGGCAAGCGCACGCTTCACGGTAGGCTGGGTCAGCATGACGACGCTGCCGAGCACGGCGGTCACGGCTCCGACAATCGCCAAGAGATCCAGCGCCAGATGGGACAACGTGATCAAAGGACTCAGCCGGATCACGAGAAACCCGCCCGCGTTAATGATGCCTGCATGCATCAGGGCGGAGACTGGTGTGGGCGTTTCCATCGTGTCTGGAAGCCAGCTGTGGACGGGGAACTGGGCCGACTTGGTCATCGCACCGAGGACCAACAGGGTGGCCGCGACGGACAATATCCAGCCGGGCGATTCCGAACCCGCGTGCAGCTGTTCGGCGGTGGTGAAAATCGTGGAAAAGTCTGTCCCGCCGATCGTGAAGTAGATCAGTGCCACGGCTGCGATCAGAAGCACGTCCCCCAGGCGGCTGATCAAGAATTTCTTACGAGCTGCCATTAGCGCACCGGGCCGCTCGCGGAAATGCGTCAACAGTTGATGCAGTCCAAAGCTGGTCAGCACCCAGGCAATGGTGAACATGACCAAGTTGGCCGAGAGCACGAGTGTGAGCACAGCCCCCAGCGTGAAGTTGATCCATCGCAGGAAGCGGCCCTGCCGGGGGTCGCCATCCAAATAGCGGACTGAGAACCGCGCAATAACCAGGCCCACAAATGCGATCAACAGCATCATGATGGCCGAAAGGGGATCAAGGTAAATTCCCCAGCCGCTCGCGATGCTGAGTGATACAGTTGTCGGTTGGCCCTGCCTATGTGCGACGAAGAGCCCTGCTGCCACCACGAGGGCTGTGCCGAACGCGAAGGCGGCAGCCATTCGCGTCGCAGTTCCGAGTGCGACCGCGTGGCGATTGGCCCAGCGACTGGGAACGCAACCGAGGATGAGTAACAGCAGGGGGCTCGCGGCGGCGAGATAGGCGGTCCAGATGGTCACGACGCGCTCCTGTAAGTGCCCACAAATTGCGATTTACAATACGCGATTTATAATATGCGATAACTATGTCGTCAATTGCAGCTCAGTGGTTTTTTCGGCTCGACAGGCCGCGTCTCTGAAGACAACAGCCTTCCAATACGCGAATCTGATTTCGTAATTGCCAGAACGCATTTCCTGGATTAGACTTAGGAGTTGACGCCAGACATCTACGGAGAACGCCCGATGCCCGATGTAGCTGCCAGCACTTCACGCCGTCGGTCCTCGCGGAAGCTTTTGGATGCGAAGCACGTCAAAGCTCCAAAACGCCCCGTGCCAGGCCAGGGCGAGCCCGGCCACCCCTGGACGTTTCTCACCAACCATGCCCACGTGTTGATTCTGCTGTCGCGCGAGGGCGCGCTCGTCATGCGCGAGGTGGCGCAACGAGTTGGGATCACCGAGAGAGCCGTCCAGCGGATCATTCGGGATTTAGAGGTGGGAGACTACCTGCAGAGGGATCGAGTCGGCAGGAGGAACACCTACCGAATCAATCCGCGCAAAGCCCTGCGACATCCGATTGAGAATCATCGCACGATCGGGGATTTATTGGCCCTCGTCGATCCGCGAGGTTAGCTGTCGACAATTCTGGCGGGATTTTGCCCCGCAGAGTTGGTCGATCGTGCCGACGCGGGATGCGCCTTACTGACCCCTTACCGCCTCGCGGACTCGAAGCCCGTCAAGTCCAAGGGCGGCATGATAGTCAGCGGTAGCATTGAAATAGGCGAGCAGCGCATCCACTTCTAAAGCAGCCGCATCGCGCGTGTCTAACTCTCTGAGATTCAGCACGAATAGGTTGGAGTCGCCCAGTTCGTATTTTCGCCGCTCGGCGACTTCCATCCGATAAGTGAGTTGGACCGCTTCTCGCCGCGGGCGTAGTTGCGAATAAGTTGCGACGAGAGCCGATACTGTGTCCTGAACGTCGGCAGTTATCTTATCCTGATACCATCGAGTCTTCGCGCTCACTTGTGCCAATGCCGCCTGCGCTGCCCGCGCACTGCCGATAGCAGCACTTCTCTCCAATGGCACACCGCCGACGAGGCCTGCTTCAAGCTGAAACGGGGTCTTGTCGATCGGCGGACTCTCCGTTCCAAGATCCTTGGCCACTTTCGTATAACTATCGAGTTGGGGTAGCGTTTGGTTCTGAGCCAAGCTCAACTCGACGGAAACGGACTGGCGTTTCAGGGCCAGTTCCCGTAGTTCAGGGCGAAATTGGATCGCAAGTTGGACATCACGTCCGAGCGCTTCGGGAAATGCAGGTTGTGGCGTCGGGAACTCTTGCGGAAGTTGGATTGGATCGGGTAACGCGGGTAGACCTTCGGGGTCTCGAAAAAACAGCGACAGCTTTATCGCTGATTCCTGAAACTTACGACCGGCCGCGATTAGTTTAGCCTCTCGATCCACGACGATTCGCTGATTGTCAGTCTGCTCGATTTCAGCAGCATCGCCCCTGCGCACGCGTTCTTCGAGGACTTTGTTCCGCTCGACGGCGGTCCGCAGAACTTGCTGCGCGATGGCGTACTTTCGTCCCGCAGCAACCCATTCCCAGTAGGCGATCGCCCCAGCTCGCATGAAATCGATGCGCTGGCCAATGATGACTGGTTCGGCGATCGCTCGAGCGATCTCCGCCTTGCGAAATTCTGCACGACGTTTGTCGATCGCCAGACCTTGCAGTAGAGACTGCGTGTACCCGGCCCGAAATTCACCACCCGTATTCGTCTCCAAATCCCCAAACCAGATCGGGAACGTTGGCCCTGTGCCGATCCGATAGCCGGCAAAGGACTTGCCACCTCGCCAGTTCGCCTTCTCCAGGTACATGTCCCCAATCGTGTATTGATAGAACCCTAGCGGTACACTTTTCCCCTCGCCAACCAGGTTCGTATTAAACGGCCCCTCGGCCGCAACTAATTGCCCTGCAGTTATGCCGCGCTCCTGGAAGACCGCGGCAAGTAACGGGTAATCGTTCTCCACGGAACGTAATACAGTTTCCAGCGACAAGATGGGCGGAGGTGCCGGAACTTGCTCTCCCTGCTCATCGATTCTGTCAATCGCAGGCGCGGGCAGCTCATGCAACATCGAGGGCGGTGTGCCCACGATGGCTTCAGGGTCTGTGTACGGCAGCGGCTCGACGGGGGGCAGTCTTGGAAGGCGAACACTTGGCGCGTGCGGTACTGGCAATGAGATGGAATTCGCAGCAGGTAGCCGCTCGATCGCCGGCGGAGGCAAGGATTCCGCTGCAGCGGACAAGTGCAGGGCCTGACGCTCTTGTTTTCGCGAGGATGTTGCTGCTGATTGTTGCGCAGCGGCAACGCTCTGAACGCAAATCGACAGAGGCAAAGCCGCGTTTGCGATGAGAACGGCGCGCAGCACTTGCGATCGATTCAGCGCTGCTTCTAGTCGACGTCTTGCTTGCGATCGCACATCCATGCCTTTGAACGGAAGGAGTTACTACTTCTTCAACTTCTTGACTTCCTTGTCAGCTTTTGCGCCTGGCGGGCCATCGGCAATCGTGGGCGGGAAGCCATTTAGCTTTCGCCAGACCTCATACCACAGTGGCACCTGGTTGAGAAGTACCCAGCCGTTCACCTTCACTCCCTGGCGCAGATACGGATCGCCCGGCCATGGATCCTCGGCCTCGTCTGGCAGGACCAAGACCCGAAAGGCGCCTTGTCCGTTATCCGTCGCATCAACCAAGTCGACTACGCCGCCGAACGTTCCGACTGCGACGGACGGCCACCCTGCGAACTGCACCCCAGGAAAGCCTTCAAACACGAGTCGTACCTTACTGCCAGGCTCAATCAGAGTGGCATCATTTCCGTCCACCCAGATCTCGACAGCACGGTGAAAGACGTCCGGTACGACGAGAAACAGAGGATCGCCGGCCTTGACCTGATCACCCGTCGCCGCGGCCTGAAGTCGCAAAATAGTCCCGTCCACCGGCGAGTTTACTTCCTGTGTCGACTGCCTCGCTAGATCCCGACGCGCATTGAGCAACTCTTTCTCGGCGAGCGCCACCTCGCCTAAAGCATCTTCTCGCTCCGCTCGGGCCTTGGATATTTTGGAATCCCCTTCCGAACGATAGCTGTCGCGGGTTGATTCCTTGGCTGCTAACTCGGCTTTCGCCGCCTCTAAATCGGCGGAGTACTTTTCGACGTTTGTCTTCGCGACGGTCAATTCCCGCGTGGCAATGTCGACAGCTCGATCTGATTCATAACCCTCGTCGGCGAGCGGCTTTTTGCGATCATAGTTGAGGCTTGCGGCCAGGAGCTCCGCTTTAGCAGCCTCGAGCCCTTGCTGAGCGGATTTGATCTTCTGCTTGGCGCCCTCGAGAACACTGTTAGCCGCCTCGATCGTGAAATCGCGATACGCTTCAAGTTGCAGAATATGGAAGTCATACTCCTCAACCTTCGTTTTTGAAGCGGCGACTTTCAGTTGGGCTTGCTCCACTCCCTGCTGTAGTCGCGACAGGTATTCCGGATCGTTGTCCTCAATCTGGACGACAATCTCTCCTTTCTTGACACGCGAACCCTCGCGGTGCCCATACCAATTAACGATCCGGCCCGTAATCGGAGCGGGGACTGCTTGGGTGCGTTCAAGGGGAGAGTATGCGGTAACTTGCCCAGTCCCGGTTGCGGCTTGCTGCCAGGGCAGGAACAGCAGTGCCAGAGTGGTCAACAGCAGGACTGCCAAGAGCATCCTTGCCAGTCTGCGAGGGGCATTCGGCGAACTAACGAGCCGTAACGCCGACATGTCCGATGTCACCGTCTCCGGAACGCCTGAGAGTTCTTGATTTGGCCGAAGCATAGCTTACCTAGGCTGCGAGATCAGAAGCTGCAGTACCCAGCAGTTTGATTGATTGTCCACAGCGGTCTCGAATCGACATTTCGTTGGATACCAATATCACGGTCCAATTAGCGGCCGGACTAAGAATGACATCCATGATCTGCTTGCGAACTTCTGCGGACATCCCGTCGAGGAGGCCATCGATTAAAAGCAGACGCGGACGTCCCACCAGTGCCCGCGCCATAACGACCGCCAAGACTTGGCTGCGGGAGAGAGGCTTGCCGGTCTGCGTTAACATCGTATGAAGGCCTGCTGGCATCTGTAGCACCGTATCGAGTAGTCCGACCGCACTCAGCGCACCACTGATTTCAGCGACCGTTAGATGTGCTCGACCCCAGCGCACGTTTTCAAGGATGGTACCTGCCTTTATGTCTGGCTGCTGTACCAGGGCGACTTCGTTCCGCAGACTCGCAAGATCCATTTGCCGCAAGTCGACGTTGTCAAACTTGATGTACCCGCCACTTGGGACGCGCGCGCCATAAAGCAGTTCGAGCAGAGTGGATTTGCCGCTCCCGGAGGAACCGATCAGCGCAGTGACACTCTGTGGTGGTAGCACGGCATTGAGATCTTCAAATAGATCGCGGCCCTGCGGAAACCGGAAGCCCAAGTCCCTAATCTCCACTGCCAGCGCCGCCTGCGCAGGTGGCACGACTTCCCCGGATCTGCGCTCTTGTGGCAGGTCGAAGAGATGTCCTAGTTTGTCCGTGGCAGCGAGCAGGTCGTAGAAAGACTCGAAGTATTTCCCAAACTTAGCGAAGGCGCGTGCAATATTGCCGACGATCAACTCGGCCGCGACGAGCTGCCCGAGAGTCAATTCACGTTGGATCACCAACCAGCCACCAAGTCCCAACAAGACGGTGCTAGATATCACCTGCAGTCCGTAGGACGCGATGATTTGCCGAATCAGAATCTTAAAATGGGCAGCACGTGCATTCAGGTATCGCTTGGCGAAATGATCTGCCGTTTGGATTGCCTGAGCTGGTCCTCCCCCCATCTTGATCGAGATGGGCAGTCGCGATAACTCTTGAAGCTGTGCAGCTGTATCGTATTTCGCCCGGGACTCCTCAATTGCCGTGTCGGTGGCGCCGCGACCCAGAACGAATACAATCCCGGCAATCATCGCCAGCAGGACCACATCGTAGCCCAACAGGTATGGATGGTACGCGGCCAGTACGAGCATGCCAACGGACGCCTGTAAAGCGATAAACAAGCCATCTAGCAGGAGCGTCGCGAGTGCCTTCTGAAAGATCGCGACATCCAGAAATCGGTTGACGATTTCCGGCCCATATTGCCTGTCATAGGCAGCAATTTGCACTCGAGGAAGGCGATAGGCGAGGTCTGCCACGCACCGTACAAACAGTCTGCGTTGGATCGACTCAACCACCACCGTTTGAATCAGTTGCATGCCTGCCACGAAGGCCAGGCAGATGAACAGAATCAGCGACAACACGAGGACTGGCTGAACTAAGCTGCCGAATGCAATCGAATTGACAAGCAACTCAACAGCGATTGGCGTCGCGAGACTCAAGATGCCCACGCCGATCGCGAATACCAGAATTACCCACAGATCTCGCGCATCGAGTCGCAGGATGCGAATCAGTCGGCGCAATGGTGGCAACGCGTGCTCACCGTGCGAACTGGCACTAGCTTCCCGATGAGCGTCTTGGTCGGCTCGAGACGACGTGGCGGCAGCATAAGGAGCCGCAGGCTCAACTGCCAAATACTCTATTTCTGGTACTGGTATGGTTCGGCGAAGATCGCGCAGCAGTTTCTTCAACGATATCCAATTCGCCGAAGCTCCGTTTCGGCCAATCAGTAGCTTTCTGGCTCTCCGGTCGTATATCGTGAGAAGCTCTGCCTCGGACGTGATTCCTTTAGCGAAGATGATTACCGGCGCCCCATGTCGCGCGTGCCGTAAAACATCTGGTAGCGCACCTCTCCGGCGCGAGCAGCTGAGCGAAATTGTCACCGCTGCCGCACCAAGTCGGTCGGCCCAGGTTGACTCCCAGTCGCCTGGATGATCCAGAACGGAACGCTCCAGAGCAACATGAAGATCGCGCGAGTCGCAAGCTACACCTGCAGCCTCGGCAACCGACTGCAGCACGTCATACGCAGCGGTAGTCGATAGGCTTGTCATGACTGACCCGTCGAAGCGGAATGGGGACGCAGGTTTGGCAGCGGGAAAGTGGACAGCAATTCGAGAAACATGGCTGACTCTGCGAATCGCCACTTACCCATCATCGTCAAGCAGGAGCAGGCGCATCCAAAGAATCGACAATCTTTACCTGGTCCTTCGGGAGCGCTTGATCGATACCGCCGAATCGCTGGTGTGCGAATTAGCTCACTCGCTACCGGCAATGTAAAGAGAACTTAATGCCGCCCCATGCGGACGTCTGGGTCGAACGAAATGGACATATTTTGCCGTCCGGCAGGACGGAGTGCCCGCTCAATTTCCAGGCGCCGAGCTACCGTTCTTCCGAGCCGATCCGTGGAGCGGCCAAGCAGTGATAGCAAGTTAGAGTCCTGGTCCTGGATAACCACTGGTTGCTGACCAGGCAGTGAAGCGACCATGCGGCAGGCTTTGTCCACGCCGCCTTTTCGGGAATTCTCGTCCGAGAGATAGACGCTGACACGTTGCACGCGAGTTGCGAATCTTCCCAGCGCAAAGTGCAATCGTTCTTCCAGGAGAGACCTCTGACCGGTCGAAAGCCGGATACCTTTACCGCGGATCGCGATTTTCATGGCTTGCTCCGAGTGGTATTTTGTCGAAACGAATCCTTACCATGGGAATATACGGCAGCCGCAACCCATCGCTGCATCGGATTCAAACGCGCAATACATCGGATTTTCCGATATAATTGGGGTATGAGCGAGACTCCGTATCGAAACCTCCAAACCTTCTGGACGGTCGTCAAGGAAGGAAGCATCAGCCGAGCTGGCCGGAAGCTTCACCTCGCCCAACCAACCATCAGCGGCCAGATTCGACATTTGGAGAAGACCTTCGGTCAGCAACTCTTCACCCGAGTCGGCAGGAATCTCGTGCCCACTCAGATGGGGCAGATCGTCTTTCGGTATGCCGAGGAAATCGTTTCGCTCGGCAATGAGCTTCGCGAAGTGATGGGCGGCATTCCTGTCGATCAGCCAGTACGGCTGCGCGTCGGTGTGACCGACGCACTTCCCAAATCGGTCGCTACCCAATTGTTGCAGCCGGCGCTGGACGCAGGGCAGTTCCGCCTGATTTGCCGGGAAGGGCGAGCTGAGCAGCTTGTCGCCGATCTGGCTGTGCATCAGTTGGATGTGGTGCTATCTGACGCGCCTTTAGGCTCGAATGTTAAGGTCAAAGCCTACAGCCACTTACTCGGCGAGTGCGGCGTGGCAATCGTGGCCGGTGAGTCGCTAGCAAGAACCTACCGGCGGAATTTTCCCGAGCGGCTAGACCTAGCGCCTTTCTTTCTGCCCACAGAGAACACGGCACTCCGGCAATCGCTCGACGCTTGGTTCGAATCAAGCGGCTTTCGACCTAAGATTCTGGCTGAGTTTGAAGATAGCGCGCTCATGAAATTCTTCGCCCGAGAAGGTAAGGCGCTGTGCGTTATTCCGGATGTCGTCGAAAAGGAAGTGTGCCAGCAGTTCAATCTTCGACTCGTGGGGCGAGTTGCGACAGTTCGCGAAAGGTTCTTTGCAATCTCCGTTGAGCGGCGGATTACCCATCCGGGTGTCCGCGTGATCTCTGAGCTCGCAAGAAAGCACTTGCGCTGAGTAACGAGACGCAAGCGCGCTCGCCTTACCCGGTCCGGACATGGTCGTCAGTGAGTAGCGGAGCGTTGATTTCTCGTTTGCGATCCAGTGATTTTTTCCGGCCCCTGTGCTGCATCACGCTTAGACGATCCTGCTGACGACACATGCCCCACTAGGAATCCAGATTGGTGTTCAAATAGACGTCCGTACCAGCGCGCGAGTCTCCTTTCGGATTGAGGCCGGCAGATGCGGCCATGCCTGGATCACCGCCACGAGACCCACGTCGATCGCGGCGGCGGGCGGAGCTCCATTTCCGGCCCGCTCACAAACTACGCCGCTTTCTGCGCCACCTCGCGGCGGGTTCGGCGACTTCCCCGCAAATTAGCTCAGGGTTCGAATCCTGTCCCGGCTATTTCAAGCAAGGCCGGCGTCCGACGAAAGCCGGCCGTTCGCTCTTTCGCCGGTCATCGCTTCCGCCTATTCGCCGGCGTTTTGGGACGCTTTTCCCGCTGGCGGATCTCGATATGTCAGCGGCGGCTTCTGATCCTTTTCTAGGAGCGTGCGATAGGGCGTCTCCTTCACCCGGTCGGCCAGTTCTTGCTTCGCCGCGGCTACAAGCTCGGGCTTTGTGTAAAGGTCCCACGCCGTCGCCGCCATCACCTTGCTCGCCAAGAGCATTCCCTTGCGCGCGATCGTCGTGCCGCCTGCAGCCACGGCCTGCCAGGAATGCCCCGGCGTGCCCGGCGCCCAGCAAACCGTGCTGAAGCCTGTGGTCGGCGTCACCCAGGAAACGTCCCCCACGTCGGTCGAGCCGTGATTAACCGAGCCTTTGCGATCGAGCACTTCCTCGATGCTCGAAAGCGGCTTCGGCTCGGCAAGCGTTTCGGCGATGCGGCTGGCGAACTGGGCTTCCTCAGCGGTGAACTCGATGTCGTTTAACGCTTCCAGGTTCGCCAGCGTCACCCGCGACAGCGTGTCGTTGGGCAGGATTTCTGCGGTGCCTCCCTGGTAATCGACTTCCAGCCGCGTCTCACTGGCCATGGCGCCTGCCTTCGCGCACAGCACCAGCCGCTCGTACAGCTCGCGCACGGTATCGCTCTTGGGATGGCGAACGTAATAGTACACTTCGGCAAAGTCGGGCACCACGTTCGGCGCCCTGCCCCCATCCGTAATCACGTGATGGATCCGGGTGCTGTCTGGCGTATGTTCGCGCATCAGCTCAGCCGCATAGTTCGTGATCTCGACACCATCGAGCGCACTCCGCCCCTGCTCGGGCGCACCCGCGGCGTGCGTACTGCGGCCACGAAAGCGAAATTTCACCGCCGCCCGCGACAGGCAAGTGGCATCGCCGGCCGCGTTCCGACTGCCGGGATGCCAATGCAGGGCGGCGTCACAATCCTTGAACAATCCATCGCGTACCATGAACACTTTCGCCGCGCCCCCTTCCTCGGCCGGGCAGGCAAAAAACCGTACCGTTCCCCGAATCGTTCCGGCCTTGATCTGCTCGGCAATAGCAATCGCCGCGCTCGCGCTGGCCACGCCAAACACGTGATGTCCGCAGGCATGACCGTATCCGCCAGGCTCGCGGGGTTTCGGCTGCGGGACCGCGTCCTGCGACAAGCCAGGCAGGGCGTCAAACTCGCCGAGAAACGCGATCACCGGCGATCCTTCACCGTAACTGGCGATGAACGCTGTCGGCATGCCCGCGACGCCGCGATCGAGTTTGAAGCCCGCCGCTTCCAGCATCGTTGCCAACAGTTCTGAAGACTTCGATTCCTGGTAGCCCGGCTCGGCCAATCGCCAAATCTCGAGTGCCGTTTCCCAACACTTGTCGGCGCGCAGGTCGACGCTCGCGTAAAGGTCGGGTTTCTCCGCAACCGCCGAAGCCGTCACCAGCGTCAGAATCCAGCAACCGACAATTGCTCGTGCTTCTAAGTTCGCGAAGCGCATGCGCGAATCCTCGTCCAGTACAGAACTACCAGCGACACACAATGCCGCCCCGCCTGGGGCCTCGGCCGTTCGCCTAGTATAGTTTCGCTGTCGGCGCAATGCACGGACACGGACCGTCGTCCATCGACCCGTTTTCCATGCAGACAGTTCGGGACGGGCAATCTGCTTGTTGACCGACCAAGTGCTCGCACGCCGCGGCGAAAAGCGCGCTCGAAGTTGCTCACGAGGGAAAACTCGCGACTTGGCCACGACGACCGCCGACCGTGGGCTTCGTATTATTTCTCGTCACCGCCGAGGTGACATACATGCGATCACCCCACACGACCGGCTGCGAACAGCCGACGCCAGGAATCTCGACTTTCCAGGCGGTGTCTGTTCCGGGCCCCAACTCGTCGGAAGCTGGCTCTGCGTCACCACACCACTGGCGGCAGGTCCGCGGAACTGTGGCCAATTCTCCCCGTGAAGTGAACTATTGACGGCAAGAAGCACGCCGAGGGCCGCGATGACGCCGAACCGTCGCCCAGTGAAATTCCGCAACGCCCTGGCATCCCCGTCTTGAGACCACCGATCAAAATCGCGGTAAGCACCGCTTGCTCGATTGAACCCCACGGGAGCCAGGTGGTTCCGAGCGCACGACTGCCGTCACTTTTTGCGCGGCGCCCTCATCGCCGTTGCCGAGCCGCTGCTGGGGGGAAATGCTGGGCGATCACTAGTTCACCCAGTCGCCTGGCGACATTAATCGTGTTTTGGTCACCGGTCACGTGCCGCGTGACATAGGCCCCTTCGATGATCAGGCAAAGTTCTCGGGCGAGTGCCTCAGGATCGGCCGCACCACCGCGGGCCGCGATATCCCTCACTACGTCCTCGAATGCTCGCTTGGCTCGAGCAGCAGCCTGGTGTGCCGGATCGTGCGGCAACGGAAACTCCATTGTGGCGTTTACGAAGATGCAGCCGTGCCACTCGTCGCGTTCGATGACTTGTTCGACCAGGTCGAAAAGTGCCCTTAGTTGACTGACGGCCGTGTCACCACCGTGCTGCTGGATCTGGGCCAGCAGCATCTCTTCGAACTGTGATCGCTGGTCGTTCAACACCGCCAGCATGAGATCTTCTTTGCTCTCAAAATGTTTGTAGAACGCTGTTTTGCTGATGCCCACTTCGCCATAGACCTGGTCGATGCCGACGTTGCGAAAGCCATCGCGATAGAACCGTCTGACAGCCACTTCAATCAGTCGGTCGCGGGTCGATTTTTCGGTGGTCTTCATGGCCGTATGTCCATCAGGTGGACCGCTAGTACACCCCGAAAGTGTACCACAAGTCAACTTGTGACCCGAGTCGGCTGAACGATATTTCACCGTAGGCGGCAACGGTGTCTGCCATCTTCGAAGAACTGGAAATCAAACCCGATCCACCACTCAATACGACTAACAGGAGCATCCCATGAAACGCTGGCTCTACCTGTCATACGGCCTCGCTATGTATCTCATGTTTCTGGCTGTCTATGCGTACTTTGCCGGCTTCGTGGGCAACTTCCTGGTGCCCCGGTCCATCGACGCACCGGTGACTAGCACAACCGCCGTTGCCGTCGCAGTCAACTTGCTGCTCGTCGGTGTATTCGCCGTCCAGCATTCGGTCATGGCTCGTCCGGCGTTCAAGCGCTGGTGGACGCGTATCGTTCCCCAGCCCATCGAGCGCAGCACCTACCTGTTGGCGGCAAACCTGGCGACGATCCTGCTGATCTGGCAATGGCGCCCCATCGACACCGTGGTCTGGGACGTTCAGCAGCCCGTCGCTCGCGCCGTGCTGTGGGCGCTGTTCGCCGTCGGCTGGCTCTCGGTACCGGCGGTAAGTCTGCTGATTAACCATTTTGACCTGTTCGGCCTGCGACAAGTTTGGCTGCACTTTCAGGGTCGCGCGTACACGCCGTTACCTTTCCGCACGCCGTTGGCTTACGCCCATGTCCGACACCCGCTGTACCTTGGCTGGGCGTTGGCCTTCTGGGCCACTCCCACGATGACTGTCGGTCACCTGCTGTTCGCCGGCTCGCTCACCGTTTACATGGCCTTGGCTGCGGTCGTGGAAGAGTCCGATCTCATCGCTCATTTTGGGCATCACTACCACCATTACCGGCAGCAAGTGCCGATGTTTGTTCCGCGATTACGTCCAGTGCGGACACTGGAGGGCAACTCCGCGGAGTTCGAAGTCAACCTTTCCTCTGGCCACGAGCGAACGAGCAAGGTGCAGCGTGTCGACGTCTAGGATTAACTCGCAAGTGTTCCGCGATCCAAGCTGGCTGCACTGGGCTACGACGATCCCGCTGCTCGCGGGTCATATCGCCGGGATCGACGGCTGCCTGGAAGTTGCCATCACGTTTTGTGTCTGCATGGCACTGGCAATGTGGACCCGCACGCGCAGCGTGGCAGCCATGCCAGTGCAAGTTCGCATCGCGTATGCCGCACTGCTCGCGATCGGAACCTCGCCCGGCATGTTTTGGGTCTACTATGTTAAACTGGTCGGCACGATAGCGATGGTCCTGTTTGGCTATTGTCCACTCGTGCGACTGCTGACACTGCTCCCTTGGAACCGCACGCAACGAATCAACAGAACTTGGCTCACGCGACTCATCCTGGCACCAGCACCGGGGGGACTATTCGACTGGTCGAACTCGAGCCATGCCAAAATCGCCGCCTCATGCTCCTGTTCCTGCGCCCTTCCACCTCGTCCTCAGCCGCCGGGTCGCGTCGCTCCGTTGGCTTAGGCCTGGGGCATGGCTCAGCCACCGCTTCATCACAGCTTCAGGCTGAATCTGTCAGTCTGGAGTACTGACCGACGGGGTCAATTCAGTTTCGCGCGATTGACGTTGATCTGGTACGATAAACGCGTCGTGCGAGCCCTACTTCAAGCGAGTTCTGCGGAGGTCGGCATCATGTCCACGGGTCCTTACATCTTCACGCGACGCACTTTTCTAGGCACGATGGCTGCCGGTTCGTTTGCCTGGGCGGCGCCTGGCGCTCTGGCCGAAGAACTCGCCCGCACACCGCACCAGACCGAGGGCCCGTTCTATCCCGATCGCCTGCCGCTGGATACCGACAACGATCTGTTGATTCTGAACGACAGCCTATCGCCGGCGGTAGGTGAAATCACGCACCTTACGGGTCGCATCCTCAGCGGTAGCGGCGAACCTCTCCGCAACGCCGTGGTCGAAATCTGGCAATGCGACTCGGGCGGCGCGTACCTGCACAGCCGCACCGGCAACGCCGACAAACGCGACAGCAACTTTCAGGGCTTCGGTCGTTTCCTTACCGACTCCAAGGGGCAGTACTACTTCCGCACGATCAAACCCGTCCCCTATCCCGGCCGAACACCGCATATTCATTACAGGGTGAAATACCCCGGCCAGGAAGAATTCACGACGCAGTGCTACATCAAGGGGCACCCGCAGAACGAACGTGATTTCTTATTCAAAGGGGCCGGCGGCCAGAAGGAGCGCAACCTGCTCTGTGCCGACTTCCAGCCGCTGGAAGGCTCCAAAGTTGGCGAGCTCCGGGCTAGCTTCGACATTGTCCTGGGCTACTCGCCGCGGCAGGGTTAAGTTGCCGAGTCACCCGCGGTTTTGACCAGGCAGGCTCGCCGGCCGAGCGGCGCAAGGTCCGATCAATCGCGCTCGCCCGCCGGCGTGCCTTTTGCTACGCTGAAGGTGCGTTTCACATGCCCTTTGGAGCCCGAAAATCTTGGAACTGCCTCGCAATCCCACTCGGCCCGTTCGGATTGGCTCGATTACGCTCGGTGGCGGAAACCCCGTCGCCGTGCAAAGCATGACAGCCACGCACACGCGTAACGTCGAGGCCACCACCGCGCAGGTCAATGACCTGGTCGCTGCCGGCGCGGATGTGGTCCGGATCGCCGTCGACAATTCCAAGGATGCTGAAGCCTTGGCCGAAATTCGCAAGCTGACCCGGGCCAATCTTTCGGTCGACCTGCAAGAAAACTACCGTCTCGCCAAGGACGTCGCTCCGCACGTCGACAAGGTTCGCTATAACCCCGGCCACCTCTATCACCACGAACGCGAAAAGCCCTGGCAGGATAAGGTGAAGTTCCTGGTCGACGTGGCGGGCGAAAACGACTGCGCGCTGCGTGTCGGCGTGAACTGCGGCTCGGTCGATCCGGCCAAGCTCGAAAAATACGCCCACGACGACTCGATCACCCCCATGCTCGAAAGCGCGTGGGAACACTGCGAACTCCTGGACTCGCTCGGCTTCACGCGCTTCTGCGTGTCGCTGAAGGACTCCGATCCGAAGAAAGTCATCGAAGTAAATCGCCGCTTCGCAGAACAGCGGCCGGACGTCCCCTTGCACTTGGGCGTGACTGAAGCCGGTATGCCGCCCGAAGGGATCATCAAGACCCGCATCGCCTTTGAACAGCTCATCAGCCGCGGGATCGGCGACACGATTCGCGTCTCGCTCACGGTGCCGAATGCTCGGAAGTCGGAAGAGATTGCCGCGGGCCGACAAATTCTGGCGGACATCGCCGCCGGCCGCGTGCGCAGCGTGGTCGACTTCGGCCTGAACACGCTAAACATCATTAGCTGCCCAAGCTGCTCGCGGGTGGAAAATGAGGCGTTTATCGAGCTTGCGCAAGACGTTAAGGAACTCACCCGCTATGCCAGCGATCATGCTATCACGATTGCGGTGATGGGTTGTCGGGTGAATGGCCCCGGCGAAACTGATGACGCCGATCTGGGCTTGTGGTGCGGCCCGAATTTCGTCAACCTCAAGCGGGGGAGTCTGGAGCTGGGGGCCTTTCCTTACGACGCCATCCTGCCCCGCCTGAAAGACGAACTTGATCGGTTGATTGCCGAGCGGACCTCGGCCGGCGCGCGATAGTCGCTCCATCGTACGCGCAACCTACTGGACGCTTTAGTCCACGAGTCACGGATGACCCGTCGCCTGCTCATCACCTCCGCGCTCGTTCTCAGCCTGCTGGTCGGCTGCGCAACGTGGCGGGCCGCGCCGCAATTGCCGGTCGGCAACTCGATGGTGCTCGATCAATTGGTCGTCTTCAGCGATTCGCCACTGCCGCGACATCACCGCTTGCTCGAAGAGCTCAGGGCCTTGCGAACCACGGTGAGCACCAAGCTCCAATTGCCAATTTCGGACGAGCCCATCCACGTGTACTTGTTCTCGACGGCCGACAAGTTCGAAGCCTTCTTCCGCACCTACCACCCCACGCTGCCGCGCCGCCGGGCGTTCTTCGTCGAGACGGATACTCGGCTGAGCGTCTATGCTTATTGGGGTGACCGCGTGGCTGAGGACCTTCGCCATGAGGTCGCGCACGGTTATCTACATGCCGTGGTGCCGAATCTCCCGCTCTGGCTCGATGAAGGCCTGGCCGAGTACTTCGAGGTCCCCCGCGGCATGGATGGGGTGAATCGACCGCACGTGCAGCAACTTGTGGCCCAAGGCATCGATTGGCGGCCCGACATCGTGCGACTTGAACAGCTAAGTACGACAGCCGAAATGACCCAACTCGACTACGCCGAGAGCTGGGCCTGGGTACACCTGATGCTGGAAACTTCGCCGCAAAACCGCACCATGCTACATAACTACTTGCAGTCGCTGATCCAAATGGCGCCGCCGCAGCCGCTCTCGCTTTCACTGCGACAAGTCGACCCCGGCTGCCAGCAGCACTTGGCGAATCACGTCAAGATGCTCAATCATGCCTTGCAGTAGAGCGTCGAAGCATCGACCTGCTGAAAGCCCAAGTTTGCGAACACTCCCCGGGCCGCCGCATTCGCTTCCGGCACGTGAACCTCGACCAGTGAAATGCCTTGCGATTGTAACTGGCGAATCGTTTCGCCCAGCAAATTCGTGGCTAACCCGCGGCGACGCTGCTCGTCCGGAACAACCAGGTCGACAATCCCCGCGGCGTGGACGCCCCAGGCGCCAGTCATGGTTTCGAGCGACCACACATAGACACTCGCCAGGCTCGGTCCGCCTTCACGCTCGGAAAGCGTCCAACGCGTGCGCTCAAACGGCTCGAACATCACGGCATCCCACCACGTCTCGCTCGGCGGATCGATCATCGTCGAGAGCCGCGTGGTACGGCGAATTTGCATTTGCTGTCGATCGACCACGGGCCGAAACCCGGCCAGGTCTCGCTGCAGGATGACTGACCGCGCACAGGGTCGATAACGCGCCTCGAGGAAAAGCTCACGCTGCGTGGTGTCGGAGTCCAGCACACCGGAAAGCTCACTGCCGCCGTACAGGCCGTAGTAGAAGGGGGACATCGGATACCCACCGCCGCCATACAGCGTGGTTGCGCCATGCGACGTCAGATACTGCTCAGCCCGGCGCAGCAGCTCGCGAGCCACCTGCGGATCGGCATCCGGTCGCGTCAACACCAGGCTCGTCACGCCCTGCTCGCGACACAAGTTGGAACCCTGGGAGTCGGGTCCAAACCCGGCGTGAGCGAATCCCAGCAGTTTCTCATCGTCTGCGGCGACGATCAGCCCGTCACGATCGAACGTGGGCTTCGAAAGCACATATCGTTCGAGCAGCGCCACCGACATCGGCTGCATCAGCCCGCGACTGGCATGCTGGCTGCGCCAGATTTCCGCCAACTGCGGGGGGTCGGTATTGCGAAACGCGCGGTACTCGATCAAAGCGGCAATCTCGTGGGACACCTGATTCATCCCAAGTCTACCAAGATCCAGTCGTCTTCAACACGTACTGGAAAGTGCGGCTGCACGATCTGCGCGTTGAATTGGTGTTGTCCGCTACGCACGTCGAACTGCCAGCCGTGCCAGGGGCAGGTCACAATGCAGCCGTTTAACTCGCCCCGTCCCAGCGGTCCGCCCTGGTGCGGACACACACCTTCCAGGGCATAAAATGTGCCATTCACATTGAACAGCGCGATCACCCGTCCTTCGGCGACGCACTCTTTAGCCGCCGCCGAGGGCACGTCACTCACGCGAGCGAGCTTGATCCAGTTAGCCATGGCCGGCAGTGATTGGGGCAGGGAACCCCCGCCGGCCGCAGCGCCAGGCGAGGATTCGTTCGCGTGAGGAATGATCTAAGCAGCCTTCGCCGGGCCCGTCTTTTCAGCTTTGCGTTTGGGACGCGGCTTGTAGTCGCGCCAACGGCGATGGACCCACCAATACTGCTCCGGCGCTTCGCGGATCGTCGCCTCGAGCAGCCGAGTATACCACTGCGTGATTGCAGTGACACTCCGCATTTCGCCGTCCATCGTCAAAGGATCAAGAACCGAGATCGTGCCCATGACTTGCGACAACGGCCGATCGGCCCGCCGCGCGAAGCAGAAGATCGCCGGCGCTCCGCTGGCCAAGGGGAACAGGGCAATCGCCTTGTGGCTCGAAGCCGGCCGGCCGAAGAACTCAACCCAGCAGCCTTTGCGGCCGGCATTTTGGTCTCCCAGAAGCGCGATAATGCCGCCCTGTTGGAGCACTTGCTCAACCGCGCCCGCGCTCCCCTCTTTCGGCAGAATGTACTGGCCTGTCATCCCGCGGAACTCGTTCACGAACCGATCCAGGTAGGGATTATCCAGCGTCCTGGCAATCGTGAACGACGGAAAGCCCAGAATCCCCAGGACAAAGCCTGAGAGTTCGAAGTTCCCATAATGCCCACAAATAATCACGGTCGGGCGATCATCGAAAAACGTGCGAATGATCTGGTCGGCGTTGACCAGCGTCACGTACTCGCGCCAGTTCGTGTGGTGAATCTTGCGGGGGGCGTGAATCACCTCGACGACGAGCAGAAACAAGTGTTCCCACATCTTCCAGCGAAGTTCGTGCCGCTCGTCGGCCGTCATCTCGGGAAAGGCATGCTTCAGGTTCTCTTCTAACAGCCGCCGGCGAATCTTAAAGACGCTGGAACAAAGCGTTGCCAAAAACCGAGCCACGGCCGCGCACGACTCAACTGGCATGGCCTGCACGACGCAGACAAAAATCCGCACGACCAGGTAGGCCACGTAATCCTTGACGTTGCTGTAGCCGGGGAGTCGCACAGGTTGTGGGATCCGATAGCGGGCGGAACTGGTGAGTTTTGCTAGCACTCTGAGCGGCGACAATTCTGCCACGCTCGGCCGTTTCATCCAAGACCGGTTCTGCTGTCGCGGTTGAGGTTGACACACAGCGCCAAATCCAGGACCTTTCGCCGCCCACAGGCAGGGCACATCCCCCGACGTGTAGGAGGTCCACGGTTATGGTCCGTTCCGGCAGCGAGCGTTGCATTCTCGGACTCAAGTCGTCCGTTCAGGCGTCGCTCTTTGGCCTGGCCTGCGCCGCCCTCGGCGCGGTCGTGGCCTCGCTCTGTTGGGCCTCGCTTGAGCTGGAAGTCGCAGCCTCACCCCGATTGGTCGAGCCCGTGCGAACGGTATCGACCAACTCCAGCCCGACGGACGCCTCCCAGCATCACGAACACCATCCGCATCACTGCGACGATTGTGCCTTTTGCCGCGCTCGGGCCAAGAAGGCGGCTGAGCAACTCAACGCACCTTTCGTCCCCATCCATAAGCGACCAGACTACGCGGTGCAATCCCCGGATATTCTGACCATCAGCGTCTCGGGCTTGGATGACGCGCCGGACGGCCAGCAGCCCATCCAGGGTGAACACCTGGTGCACCAGGACGGTAACGTGAATCTGGGCTCGTGGGGAAAGCTGAACGTCGCGGGAAAGACGACCGCCGAAATCAAAGCGGCCATTGAGGAACTCGTCGACACAGCAAACACGAAACGAACGGTAAGCGTCTCCGTGCACGCGCAGAACAGCCGTGTGTACTACATCATTGATGAGAATGGCTTCGGCAGCGGCGATTCAATCCTGCGCATTCCCTGCATGGGCAACGAGACCGTGCTCGACGCGATTACTTCCATGGGCCCCTTGAACGAGATGGGACGTCGGCGAATTTGGATCGCGCATCCCACTCCCGGCGGCGACGTCGACACAGTTACCCCTATCAAGTGGCACTGGACATCGCCGACGACGGTCGTGGTCACGAATCCCACCTTGCAACCTGGCGACCGTGTCTTCATAGCCCGCCAGCCCTCCTGGGTGGCTTTTGTCGAGCACGCCGGTCAGCTCGCGCATGCGCGCCAAGCCAAGCAAGTGCCTCCCGCACAACCGGTCGAAGTCAAATAGCAAGCCGGCGATTCGCAAAACGCCGTCAGGCGCTATTTCTTCACCTTCTTCGACCGCGCTTGCAGCACCGGGTCGCTCGCCAGCGGCAGCTTCACGGCTTTGCCGGTCTCGGCGGCCTTATAGATGCCGAGGATAATCTCGACCGAGCGGCGTCCCTCGGGACCGTCGACTGCCGGTTGGCGATTTTCGATCACCGCATCAAGCAAATCGCGGAACTGCTCGGTATGCCCGTGATGACCGATCGCACTGGGGTCGCTCGCCCCGCCGGCCGTGCTGATCCGTTCGGCCATTCGTTTTTTGATCGCCGCGTCGCCGCGTCCTTTCTTGGCGAAGTCCCAAGCCACGACATCTTCTTCCTCCATCGCGGCGCTCCCCTCGGAACCGTGAATCTCGATTCGCTTGAGATAGCCGGGATAGGCCGCCGTCGTGGCTTCGATCACGCCCAGCGCGCCATTGGCGAACTTGACCGTGGCCACCACAGTGTCTTCGACGGCAATTCGCTCGTGGGCGAGCAGGCCAGCCTGGGCGGTGATCTCGACCACGGGCCCCATCAGCCAGGTGAGAATGTCGACGCTGTGAATCGCCTGGTTCATCAAAGCGCCACCGCCATCGAGTTCCCACGTCCCGCGCCAGGCGCCGCTGTCGTAGTAGGCCTGCGAGCGGTACCACTTCACGTACGACTCACCCAGCGTCAGCCGCCCGAAACGGCCTTCCTCCATGGCACGCTTCAGCTCGATGCTCGAGCGATGAAATCGGGAGGGAAAAATTGCCGACAGTTTAACCTTGTTCTTCTCGCACTCGCGAATGATCTGATCGCAACGCTTGAGCGTGATTTCGAGCGGCTTCTCCACGATCACGTGCTTGCCGGCCCGCGCGGCCGCGACCGCGGGCTCCATGTGCGCGCCGCTCGGCGTGCCAATCGTCACCACGTCCACGTCCGGATCGGCCAGCATGTCTTCGAGTTTGTGGTACGCCCGGCAACCTTGGGCAGCGGCCAACCGATCGGCCGAGGCCGGGAACGAGTCGTAGCAGGCGACAAGCTTCGCCCCGCGGATGTCCGCAATGGCCTTGGCGTGAAAGCCGGCAATCATGCCACAACCGACGATCCCAAACCCAAACGTCCGCGTTTTTGCCACCGTGCCAATCTCCGAGAGGTGCGGAATCTTCAAAACCAGGAAAGCCGCGATTCTAAGACCCGTCGCGGCCGAAGGAAAGGGTTCCGCCGCTTACAGCTTCACGCCGGACAAGTACATGATCCACAAATTGAGCATGGTCCAGCCGTTGATGCCTGCGTGGATCACCAGCGACGGCAAAATCCGATGTGTCTGCCGGTAAGCGTATCCCAGGAACAACGAGAGCACGAAGATCGCAACCGGATCGGGCCCCGCCGAAAAATGCATCCCCGCGAAAACCAGCGACGCGACGACTAGCGGCGCATAGCCAGGCCGCTCGCTGGCCTCGGGATCGTGCGCTTGTCGCAGGCGAACTTGCTCCCCTTCCAGCCAGCCTTGGAGCACCACGCGAAACACGAATTCTTCCAACCAGGGGGCGATGCAGAACGCCGCGATTGTCGCTCCGATCATCAGTGTGAGCGTCGCACCGTCCTGGGTGAACTTGATCAGTGGATGGTCCGAGGGAATTTCCAGATAGTGCGTAAAAAACAACTGCACGAGCAGTACCGGCACAATTGCTGCCAGAAACAACCATGCACCGCTGACCACGTCCTTGGCAGCGAATCGAACATTCCAGCCCAGGTCGCTCGCCGTGGCGCCGCGCAGCATCAAGTGGCCAACGGCCAATGCAAACCACAGCACCCGGGCAACCGACTGAAACAAAAGCATCCAGAGAATGGCCGTGCGATCGTCGTCCCCCGCGATTGCGCGCGCCCCGCCGGCCGCCAGAAATTCGAACCCCAGAAAGGCCACTGCCAGGAGCAGGACGTCCGAACCGCGCCAAGGCCCCGGTCGCCGTGGACTGAATTCGATCGGCGCGCGTCGCTCGCGCAACGTCAGCCCAATTGCTGTCCACGCCCCGAGGCTGCCGAGCAGCACCAATCCGCCGAGCAGGTTGATGACGGGCGAGACGGGTTCGTTCATGCTCGCTCGCGCTCAATGCGGCCCCAGTGCTTCGCGATCCACAGAACCTATCGCGACGCCCGTAGCAGTTGGATTGCCTTCTGGATGTAGGCCACGCCCGAGTACAGCGTCAGCAACACGGCGGCCCACACCGAGACCGAAACGGTCCACTGGAGCCACTCAGGCTGTTCACCTTCCACGCTCAAGGCGTAAAGTACGACGCCGGCGGCGATGCACTGCAGGAGCATCTTGAGCTTGCCGGCCATGTTGGCCGAGAAGTCAGCGCCTTCGCCCTCCAGGTAGCTGCGCAGTGCCGTGACCAGCAGTTCCCGACCGACAATGACGGTCGCCATCCAGGCCCTGACGCCGGATTCCGGAATCGCCACCAGATAGATGAACGTGCCGCAGATGATGATCTTGTCGACGAACGGATCGAGGATCCGGCCCAGGCTGGTCACCTGGCCATACTTGCGCGCCCAATAGCCGTCCAGCCAGTCGGTGCTCGCGGCGATGATGAACAGCACCAGGCTCGTCTGATAGTAACCCAGGCCGATCAGCACGAACAACACGATCGAGAGCAGCAGCCGTAGCGAAGTGAGCTGGTTGGGAACATTGAAGAGCGGCTGCTCAGCCGCCGGCTTTTCGGTGACGAGCGACATGGCTGGAGCGCCTCCTGACGACGTTCTTCGCACAAGAGCCGAATGACTACCGCGGCTTACCGACCGCGACGCCTACTAGATCATAATCACTGGTAGCGACAATTTCACACCGCACAAGCTGGCCGGGCTTCAGCTTTCTACCGGAAACATAGATCACGGCGTCCACGTCCGGAGCGTCGGCCATCGAGCGGCCAATCCAGGCCTCCTCGCCCGGCACGCGGCTGTCGATGATGACGTCCACCTGCCGACCAATCTGCTGCTTATTCCAGGCAAACGCCAGATCCTGCTGTACTGCCATCAGCCGGCTGCGGCGATCTTCCTTGACTTCTTCCGACAAGTGGTCCGGAAGTCGGGCCGCCGGCGTATCCGGTTCGAACGAGTAGCTGAATACGCCCAGCCGCTCGAATTTCTGCTGCTGGACGAACTCAACCAACTCTTCAAACTGCTCGTCGGTCTCGCCAGGAAAGCCAGAAATGAACGTCGTCCGCACGGTCAAGTTCTTGACTCGCGCGCGGAGCTTAGAGAGCAAGGTTTCGGTCGAAGCCCGATCCACGCGGCGCTGCATCCGCTTGAGCATCGTGTCGTTAATATGCTGTAGCGGCAGATCCAGATAGGGGATGATTTTCTTGCTCGTCGCGATCCGTTCGATCAGGTCGTCGCCAAAGTACATCGGATAGAGGTACATCAGACGGATCCACTCAATCCCCTCGACATTCTCCAGCTCGCCGAGCAGCTCGGTGAGCCGCGGTTCGCCATACAGGTCGATCCCGTAGTAGGTCGTATCCTGGGCAACGATCACGAGCTCACGCACTCCGTCAGCCGCCAGCTCCTTGGCCTCAGCCACGACTTCTTCAATCGGCTTCGTGGCGTGTTTGCCCCGCATCTTCGGAATCGCGCAGAACGTGCACAACCGGTCGCATCCTTCGGAGATCTTCAAAAAAGCGAAATGCCGCGGCGTGATTCGCAGTCGGCCGCGATCGATCAGCGGCACCGCCGGCGCCGGATTGAACACCGATCGCTGTTCGTCCAAGCCGCCGATCAACCGGTCGGCCACTTTGGTCACTTCCTCGCGGCCGAATACGCCCACCAGGTGGTCGATCTCAGGCATGGTCTCCAGCAGGGCTTCCTTCTCGCGTTCGGCCAGGCAGCCCGAGACGATCACCCCGCGAATCTTCCCCTCGCGCTTCAGACCCAGCATCTCCTCGATGGCGGAAAATGATTCGGTGCGAGCCCGTTCGATAAAGCCGCAGGTGTTCACGACGACAAAATCGGCCCCGGCCGGTTCGTGCACCAGCTTGTAGCCATCGAGCTGCAGGAGACCCAGCATCCGCTCGCTATCGACGAGGTTCTTCGGGCAGCCAAGGCTCACGAAGGCGTAAGTGCCCTTCGTCGTAGCGGGGGCTGGCGGGGCAGGGGCGCGTTGCGAAGTGGTGGACAAGGCGGGAGTAATCCGTCGAGGGAAATTGCCGAAAGTCAGTGGGTTCAAGAACTTGATTCAATCCTATCCGATCGGGTGCGGACTGGCGAGGGTGGCTGCTTGCCAAGCACTTCGGCGTTCCTATAATAGTGTACACGTATACACTACATGGCGAGTACCCCGGCACCTTGGTGGTGAAACATGCTCCCTGAACTCACGCAAGATGACTATGCCGCGGCGCTCGATGGCGTGGCGGCCGACGTGCTGGCTCAATCGCCAACCACGGCTCCGCCAGTGGATGCACTCGAACTCGCTCGCCGCCTGGGCCTCGACGTCGCTTGGGACGAGGGGCAGTCAGGCCGCGGACGCATCGCCAGACTGGCCGGCCGACCTGGCGCGGCCAACCGTGGCTCGATCATGCTGCGGCCCGATCCGCGCCGCGAGCGGCTCCACTGGGCGATCGCCCACGAGATTGGCGAGTGGTGCGCACACCAGGTGTTTTCCAGCCTCGCCGTGGATCCATCGGAAGCGCCGCCGGCTGCTCGCGAGACGGTCGCCAATCAACTTGCCGCGCGAATCCTGCTGCCGCGCGGCGAGTTTGGCTGCGATGCCCGAGCCTGCAACTGGGACTTGCTGGCCCTGAAAGAACGCTATGCCACTGCCAGCCATGAATTGATCGCCCGGCGAATGCTCGACTTCACACCGGCCATCATCATCACCATCTTCGATCAGGGGCGACGCACGTTCCGCCGCGGCAACTTGCCATTTCGAGCGCCGGCCATGGCCTACCTTGAACAGCTCACCTGGCGGCGAGCGCATGAAGAGGGCGAGACGGTCGAAGAAGATGGCGGCGGATTGCACGTTCAAGCCTGGGCAATCCACGAACCCGGCTGGCGACGCGAAATTCTACGTACGGAGTGGCTGACCGACGAACCGCTCGACGACTGACGTCCAGGCCTTAGCTATGCATCCGCGGCAGCAGATCCCCGGTGGCAATAATCTCCGCTTCGGCCTCAGAAAGCTCTTCCAGCCGCTGACGAACCACAGCGTCCTCGGCAAAGTGTCGCGCCATCCTCACATACGTGCTGTGATGCCGTGCTTCGGATTCGAACAGGCTGCCGTAAAATTCGGCCAACTCCTCGTCCTGCACATGCTCTCCCAGCAACGAAAATCGCTCACAACTTCGAGCCTCGATCAGGCTGGCAATCAGCAGGCGGTCAATTGCCCGGTGTGGCTCGCCGGGACGAACCAGATCGTTTAACTTGCGGCCATAGCAACTGGGCTTCATCGATCCGTAGGCAATCCCCCGCTTTTCGAGCAGCGCGAGCACCTGCCGAAAGTGGTCAAGCTCTTCGACCACGATCTCTGAGAGCTCCCCACACAGGTCGGGAACCTGCGTCCCGTAAGCAAACAACAGGTTCATGGCCGTTCCAGCAGCCTTTTTCTCGCAGTGGGCATGGTCCACCAGGATGCTCGCCAGGTCCTCGTCAACCTGCGACAGCCATCGGACAGCCGTATCGCTCTTGAGCCCCAGCATGGGCAATCCCCGTGTTCCGAATCGCGTCAAAGTTTGGCAACAGCCAACTTAACGGTTCGAATGCCGCAGGTTAAGCCGGTCTCGCGCGGGGCAGATTGCCGTGCGTTTTCGCCCGGTCAAAAACCGCCTTCATGTCGGGTGGACCTGCTTCCTATACTAGGATAAAGGTGCCTCTGATGGTTCAGGCCCTGGGGAGCGTAAACGGTGACCGAGCGATTCATGTTTTCTTGGCTGCTTCGATGCCTCGCCTTGAGTGTATTTGCCATTGCGGCCGTAACGAATTCAGTGGCCGAGGAGTTGCACGAGGATTTTCCGCAAGCCTCGCTACCGGACGCGATCAGCGGCGAAGATCGCTGCTTGGTTGCCGCCCGCGGAGAGCAGGCCACCGTCCTGCTATGCCTGGCCACGGATTGCCCGATCTCGGATGAATATGTGCCAACCATTATCGAACTCGCGAAGGAGTACTCCCCGCGCGGCGTGTCATTTGTCGGCATCGACCCCAATGGCATCGACACGCTCGAATCGATGGCCGCCTACGCCCGAGAGAACAAGATCGCGTTCCCGTTCCTGAAGGACGCGGGCGGAAAAATCTCGCGGCGGCTGCTGTTCAGTGTCACGCCTGAGGCCCGCGTTTACGATCGCGACGGGCGGCTAGTATACAGCGGCCGGATCGACGATCGCTACCGGCGGGGCGGAACCAGCGATCCCAACGTGAAGCGTGATCTGGCCGCGGCACTCGACGAAGTCTTGGCTGGCAAGCCTGTCAGCGCGGCTCGAACCAAGGCCATGGGCTGCCCGATTCAGGTGGTCGCACCCAAGGCGAAGTAAAGCTTACGCCACGGGAATCAGCGACAGCACGGCGAAGTAGTGGCAGGCGCTGCCTGCGATAACCATCACGTGCCAGGCGGCGTGGAAATAGGGCACGCGGTCGTCCTTCAGCAGGAACAGCGTTCCCACCGTGTAGAAGATCCCGCCCAGGGCCACCCAGCCCAGGATGTGCGAGGGGACGATTTCGACGATCGGCTTGATGGCCAGGATTGGCAGCCACCCCATCACCACATAGGCCCCGATCGAAACGTTGTGCAGCCGCGTGTAGAACAGCTTCGCACAGATGCCTGCCAGTGCGCATGCCCAGATGGAGATGAACAGCGCCCACCACCAGCCATCGCGAAAATAGGTCAGTGCGAGCGGTGTGAACGTTCCGGCAATCAGCAGGAAAATGCAGACCTGATCGACCGTGCGGAAAAAGTGCCGCCGCTTGGGATCGGCAAAGCTATGCGAAAGAGTCGACGCCGCATACAACGCGACCAGCGTGAAGCCGTATACGCTGACGCCGATTACCTGCAGCGCATCGCCGTAAGCGAGGCCACGATTCACCAACAGAACCGTCCCCACGACGGACAATGCCAGGCCCAGTCCGTGGGTAATCGAGTTGGCAAGCTCCTCGGGCTTCGAGAGGGGCGCCGGCAGGTTGTCGGCCAGTTCAAATGCGGTGGTGCTCATTGCGGAGAGGGGCCGGGATTGCGCGGTAAGTCCATACGTCCCAGACCAGAATCGCGAGTCCGGAGCGCTGCTGCAAATCGCCAGGCTGTGAGGAGGCCGGACGTTCTTCGTCGCATTCGCGACGTCATGGCCCCGCAACCAGCCTTGGCGCGGATAACCTATCCAACCATATTATTGTTATCGACTACCGGACGGGAAAGCGCCAGCCGCGCGGACTTGGCAATTCCGCCGCGCGCCGTCAAATTCCGCCCAGGCTGCCAGTCCGCAGCGGATTCTTGCCGAATTCTCATGAAACCCAGCGTTGTCGACGCGGGCAATAAACCCCCGAAGCATCGCTTTAAGCACTCCAGCGCAACATGCAAACCGACGAAACGTCCCCCTGGATCATTGAAGCCGACGACGTCACTTTTCAGGAGCGGGTCGTCGAGCGCTCTCGCGAACTGCCGATCGTCATCGACTTCTGGGCCACTTGGTGCCAGCCCTGCCGCATGCTGGGCCCGATTCTGGAACAGCTCGCCCGCGAGTTTGGCGGAAAGTTTCTGCTCGCCAAGGTCGAAACGGAGAAAGCGCCCAGCATCGCCGCGGCCTTTAACGTGCAATCGATTCCGGCTGTGTACGGACTTCGCGACGGGCAGCTCCTCGACTTCTTCGTCGGTCTGTTGCCGGAGCCGCAGATTCGCAGTTGGCTCGAGAGATTGCTGCCGAGCCCGGCCGAGCAACTGGTGGCGGAAGGCAAGTCGCAAGCCGCTCAGGATCCGGTGGCGGCCGAAGCCAAGTTTCGCGAAGCGGCCACGCTCGACGTGAATCTGGCTGCGGCCCGCATCGCGCTAGCTGAATTGCTACTCGACCAGAAGCGAGCGAGCGACGCGGCCGCGGTAATCGACGAGCTCGAACGCCGAGGTTACCTTGAACCCGAGGCCGAAAAGCTCCAAGCACGCCTGCACTTGGCCGCGCAGGCCGACAGCCCACATGATCTCGAAGCGCTTCGCCAGGCCGTCCTCGCATCACCAGGCGACCTGCAGGCAAAACTCGACCTGGCCGCGGCCCTCGCCGCCGAACGCCAATTCGCCGATGCTCTCGAGACGGCACTCGCCATCGTCAGCTCGGGCCAGAAAGAGTTCGTCGAACCGGCTCGCGCTTTCATGGTCGACCTGTTCCGTTTGCTCGAAGACCAACCGGAACTGGTCACTGAATATCGCCGCCGGCTATCGACAGCCCTGTATTAACGGTCGATTCAGTCGCCGTGTTGCTGCCGCAGCCGAGCGCTCGTCCGCAGAATCAATTGCGCGCGCTCGAAAAGGTCGAGCCACTCTTGCACCACGGCTGCGGTCAATTCCGCGGGCGGGGCGCCAATGCCCGTCGGACACGAAGGACCAAGCTGGCTCGCGGCGATCGAACGATACTTGGCAAGCGTCCGGTCGCCAAATCTTGCGACCTCTTGATCGTCTTCGCTCAGGATCACCACCACGGGAACCCGTGCTCCGCCACAGATCTTCAGCTCTCCAGCCAGGTCGGGATGGGCGTCGCGATCGAAGAAGTGCAGCGCGATTCGCTTCGTCGCTTTGGCAAAGTGATCGAAAATCGGGCATTGATTCACACAATCGCCACACCACGCCCCGGCCAGGCAGAGCACTTTCATGTCCCGCTCGAAGCCGGCCAACAGCTTACGCTGCGAGTCGGTCAGGGCGATGCTCGCATGAAAATCGCTCCAGCGGCGACGGTGCTCGTCGGTCCCATGTTTGGCGAGAAACGCCTCGTAGGTATCTCCCTCGGCGAACTTCGCTGCAAAATCAATCATTCCGATTCCTCTCGCTGTGCTAATTCTCGATCTCCGCAACCCGCGGATCAGGTTACGCGGCGCGGCTTGTAAAACTGCCGTACGTCGATATGAGCCATTCCGGCTCGCCGCGCGGCCTCCAGACCTGGATCAGTATCCTCATACACGACGCAGTACTTCGGTTCGATTCCTAGTCGCCGTGCGGCCTCCAGGAACACATCCGGATTGGGCTTATGCCGCTCAACTTCGTCAGCGCTCACCACGGCGTCAAACCAGTCGTGAATCTCGAGTTGATTGAGAATCAGCTCGCAGATGTCGCGCGTGGCTCCAGTGGCCACGGCCAGCGGAATGCTGCCGCGGTGCTTGCGGGCCACCGAAGTCGTGTGCTCGATCGGCTGCACCAAGTGCAACGTCTCGGCAAATAACGACTCTTTCTCGACCGAGATCTGCAGCGCATCGAGCGGCTGTCCCGACTCGCTGATGAGCAGATCCGCCACACGATGCGTGGGCCAACCACCCAGGGCGTAAAACCGATCCTCGCTCATTTCGAGGCCATACCGCTGGAGGATCACGCTCCAGGCCTCGTAGTGCGACGGCATTGTATCGGCCAGCGTGCCATCGAGATCAAAAATGATTCCCCGCACTTCACTCAAATCCAGTTCCAACACAACAGCTCCTTAACTCCGCCCGTTCCACTCGTTGTCAAATTGCCTGAGAAACGTCTCCATGAAAGCATGCCGTGCTTCTGCCAGGCGGCGGCCGGCGGTGGTGTTCATCCGATCCTTGAGCAGCAGCTTTTCGTGAAAGTGATTGATCGTCGTCGTTCGCTTCGACTTGTAGTCGGCAAACGTGGCATGCGCTTCTGCCGCCAGCGTCGGATCGTGCATCGCCTGCCCGGCGTGACCGCCGTACGCGAACGTGCGCGCAATTCCCACGGCGCCAATCGCATCCAACCGGTCGGCATCCTGCACGACGCGCCCTTCCAAGGTGTGCATCGGCGTGGCAACTTTCGCGCCTTTGAACGAAATCGTGGCGATGATCTCGCACACCTGGTCGATCGCCTCTCCCTCAACGGCGAGCGACTCCAGCCACGCTCGGGCGGCTTTCGGCCCAGCCGAATCATCGCCGCCGTGAAACTTCCAATCCGCAACGTCATGGAGCAGCGCCGCTAGTTCCACGACGTACATGTCGGCGTTCTCGGCCCGGCCGATCACCATCGCCGATGCTCGCACCCGGGCAATGTGCCACCAGTCGTGACCCGAACTGTCGCCCGCAAGCTGCTCGCGGATGAACAGTTCCGTCCGGCGCAGGATCTCTTCGCGGCTGAGCACTGCCTCGGGCTTTACCATTTCACTCCTTCCCTTTCCCTAACCTCGCGAAAGCTGGGGCGGCGGAGGCGGAAATTTTAGCGGCGTGACGCTGATCCCCGCTTGCCCCAACGTTTCATACAATCGCTCGACGTGCTGGCGGTCGGCCGTTTCGACAGTACACAAGACGTTCGCCGCACCAACATCCGGGCCAGAAAACGCCCGGTCATGAGTGATCTCCTGAATACTCGCTCCGCTGTCGGCAACGATCTGTGTGAGCTTGGCGAGCCCACCGGGACGGTCCGCCACCACGGCCGTGAATCGGCAGAGTCGTCCATCTGCCACGAGCGCTTTCTCAATGATCCGAGTCAGGATCAGGGGGTCAATGTTACCTCCGGAGAGAATCATGACCGTGCGCTTGCCCGCGGTCTGCGGCAATTTGCCGGACATCAAGGCCGCCAGCGGCGCTGCGCCCGCTCCTTCCACCACGCTTTTCTCCAGTTCCACGAGTCGCAGCATCGCAAGCGACAGTTCGTCTTCGCCAACCGTTACAACCTCGTCCACTCGGCTTCGGGCCGTTTCGAATGCCAAACTCCCAATACGGCTCACCGCCAGACCATCGGCCACCGTAGGGCGCACTTCCACCGGTTCGACCTGCCCCGCGGCAAGCGATGCGACAAAGCCCTGCGCGCGCTTGGGCTCCACGCCCAGAATCTGCACGTCGGGCGCAAGGCTCTTCACCGCGAGGGCTACGCCGGCCACGAGACCTCCACCCCCGATGGGCACAACAACCGCCTCGACGTCCGGCACCTGTTCGAGAATCTCCAGGCCGACGGTTCCTTGACCGGCGATGATCGCTGGATCGTCAAACCCATGAATGTAGGTGAGCTGCAATTGGGTAGCCAATTGTTGGGCATGTTCGAAAGCCTGTTGGAACGATTCGCCCTGCAAGATGACCTTCGCCCCCAGCCGCCGGCAAGTCGTGTGCTTGATCAGCGGCGCAAACCGCGGCATGACCACCGTCACCGGCACGTCGAGCAACTTGCCGTGATAGGCGAGCCCCAACGCATGATTGCCGGCCGAGGCCGAAACCACGCCTCGCCGACGCTTCTCTTCAGGCAGCAGAAGAAGGGCGTTACGAGCGCCGCGTTCTTTAAAGCTTCCTGTTCGCTGCAGGTAGTCCAGCTTGCAGTACACCCGACAACCGGCGATCTCGCTCAGCGGAATCGACTCGGGGCAGGGGCTGTAATAAATCCCCGAGGCAATGCGAACCTTGGCGGCATGCACGTCTGCGAGAGTAAGCGTCATGAGGTCAGTTCAAGGGGGTGACTGGCGGCGCGACTTGGGGAAACTGAATTCGACGGGCGACGTTTCGACAAGCAGGCGACGCGGGCGGTTCGGCGCTCGGGGTGAGAATTCAATCGGAAGGAAAAGGGACCGGTTCACCATTGAGCTCAGCGAGCGCATTCCGCGCCGCCCGCTGCTCGGCTTCCTTTTTGTTCCGTCCCCAGGCCGCCTGAAACTGACCGCGCCCGATCTGAGCCGAGACTTTGAAACACTTGCTGTGGTCCGGCCCTTTTTCGTCCAGCAGCAAGTAGGTGGGGGTCGAACCATTCTCGCGCTGTGCCATCTGCTGCAGAAGCGACTTGTAGTTGCCTCCCAGCTCGCCCGCGGCTGCCAGCTCAATTTCGGGCCCGATGAATCGCGTGATGAAATCGCGTACGGCCGGATCGCCGCCATCAAGATAGATCGCCGCCGCCAGCGACTCGAATACATCGGCCAGCAGCGAGGGCGGCACGCTTGGATGGGTCGTCATGCCCTTCCCCAGGATCAGAAACTCCTGCAGCCCCAGGGCTTCACTGATCTTCGCGCAGGTTTGCCGGCTAACGACCACCGACTTGATTTTCGTCAGATCCCCCTCCAGGTAGTCCGGGTACTGGACGAACAGAATCTCGCAGACGATGGCCCCCAGGATCGCGTCTCCCAGGAACTCCAACCGCTCGTTGCTAGCCAGCCGATGGTGGGCCCCCGAGGCATGCGTCAGGGCCGAAACCAACAGGGCTTTATCTCGAAAATCGTAGCCGATTCGCCGCTCGCACCGTTCCAGATCGCTAAGTGTGCCGTCGCTGATCGTGGCTTGAGCCGGCTCTGACATGGCGAAATCAGCCTTTACCCGGGCGAACGAAAAGTGCTACCGTTGCGCTACGTAACCCTATCGGCCATATTGGCTTTTGTCAATCCGAGCCAGTTCGCAAGCAGGCCTCTGAGCGCGTCTGAACCGTCGGACGGTAGCCCCCGCCCGACTTGAGAAACGAGCCCGATATTTGCTAGAGCTGCATCGAACAACCGTCGCCGGCGAACCGGTTTCGCCCAGCTTGCGTAAGGGGACAAGGGAGTTACTGCATTGCCGGTACTTCCGACTTTAACCGCAAACATATCGCATCCTGATTCGTCCACATCAAGGAGGACATTCATGTCCAAACCCAGTTTTCGCGGCTACCGTGTGACTGCCGCCCTCGCACTCGTCGCGGCTGTTGGCCTGGGCGTGGCGATCGAACGATCCGGCGCAACAGGCAATGCCCCCAAGGAAGTGAACCCCGTCACGTTGCGTCATGCCGAGCAGCTCTCGGCGGCATTTCACGACGCGGCGGCCGTTGCGCTTCCGAGCGTTGTCACGATCCGCAGCAAGGCCAAGGCACAACCCGTCGCCAACAATGGCCGCAATCGCATGCCCCAGGGTGAAAACCCGTTCAAAGGCACCCCGTTTGAAGATTTCTTCGGCAAGGAAGGCTTCGAGTTCCACGGCGGACAGAACATGCCGCCTCGCCAGGGTACTGGCTCGGGCGTGATCATCGACTCGGCAGGCCTCGTCCTGACGAACAACCACGTGGTCGAAGGCGCCGACGAAGTCGTTGTCATCCTGGCCGACGGTCGCGAATTCAAGGGCGACGACATCAAAACCGATCCCGAAACCGACTTGGCGATCATTCGTATTCGAGGCGCGGGCAATCTGCCGGCCGCGAAGCTTGGTGACTCGGATCAACTTCAAATCGGCGATTGGGTCATCGCCATCGGCAGCCCGTTCGAACTCGATCAGACCGTCAGCGCCGGCATTATCAGCGGTCAAGGCCGCGAGCTCAGCTCAATCCGCCGGGCCAAGTTCCTGCAAACCGATGCAGCCATTAACCCGGGTAACTCGGGCGGTCCACTTGTGAACCTTAAGGGTGAAATCGTTGGTATCAATACCGCGATTGCCACGAACAGCGGCAGCTTCAATGGCATTGGTTTCGCCGTGCCGTCGAATCTGGCCAAGTGGGTCACCGGTCACTTGATCGCCAAAGGCAGTGTACAGCGAGCATATCTCGGCGTGGGCATTAGCCCGCTTACCGGTGACCTGGCCGAGAAGCTCAACACCGAAGGCGAGGGTGTGCTGATCAATCAAGTGCATCCCGGTACTCCCGCCGCGGAGGCCGGCTTCAAGCCCGGCGACGTGGTCATCAGCTTTGCCGGTACCAAGGTGAGCAACCCGCGCGACCTGCAGGAGCTAGTTGAACGGGTGCCGATCGAAAGCAAGCAGTCCGTCGAAGTGATGCGAGCGGGTAAGCCTGTCACGCTCACGGTAACGGCCAAGGCGCTGCCCGCCGATGCGGAACAGACTTTCACGCCAGGCGCAACGCCCGATCGTGCCTCAGCCGAACCGGGCACTTTTAAGGCAGACGAACTCGGCGTGACGGTCTCGAATCTGACCGACGAGCAAGCCTCGGCAATGAAGGTTTCCGCCGGTGGGGTGATGATAACTGAAGTTGACCCGAGTAGCCCGGCTTACGAGGCCGGTCTGCGACGGGGCATGGTGATCCTCACTGTCGGCCAGGCCGAGGTGAAAGACCTCGATTCGTTTAAGACTGCGATGGAAGGTCAGTCAGTTAAAGACAAGGTCCTGCTCTACGTGCAGGTCCGTCCCGGCCAGAATGCCTTCGTCGTCGTGAAGTAGGCAGTGTGAAGTAAACGCAGACTAACTTTGTAGTACAGTCTCCAGCAGTTGGGGGCGGCTCCTTTCGGGGAGACGCCCCTTTCTGTTTTTAGGCTGCGACTTTTCCCAACGCTGCGGTCGCCTCTACGTCGCGCGGGCTCCTGCGAAGTTACGATGAACACAGGAGGACTTCGAGCCCGTCGTTTGGCTTTGACACACCCCAGTTGCAGGACCATACTCACAAGTTCATTTTGTCGCGGAATTGCTTGGGCCCGAAGTTATGGTCAATACCCTCTATTTGCCCGAACTCCGCGAAATGCTGGCCGAGAACAACGCGGCCGAGCTCCGCGAGTTCTCCACGGCTCTGCATGCAGCACGCACAGCCGAGTTCATGGAGGGGCTCACCCCCGCGGAGGCCTGGGGCGTGCTCGCACACGCCGACCCTGAGACTCGTGCCGAAATCTTCGGCTACTTCGATCGCGACAAGCAAATCGAGATCGTTGAGAACAGCGACCGGGCCGACATCGCCCAGCTGATTATTAACCTGCCGAATGACGACCGCGTCGACATCCTGCGCGACGTGAATCCCGAGATCGTGCAGGACCTGCTGCCGCATCTGCCGCTGTCAGATCGCCGCGACATCTTGCGGCTTCAGTCGTATCCCGAAGGGACCGCCGGCTCGGTAATGACCACCGCGTATGCCCGCATTCCCGAGGGATATACCGTGCGTCAGGCGCTCGAGGAATTGGGGCGCCAGGCAGAAAACATCGAGACGATCTACTATGTGTTCGTAGTCGATGATCGCGAGCACTTGCGCGGCCTGGTGACTGCGCGGCAGCTGGTCTCCGCGATCGGCAAGCCAAATACCAAAATCGACGACATCATGGAGCGCGACCTGGTCACTGTCCGAGCGGACGAAGACCGCGAAAAGGTCGCCCAGGAAGTCGCTCGCTTCGACTTGCATGCCATTCCCGTGGTCGACGACGACCACCACATGGTCGGAATCATTACACACGACGACGTGATCGACGTGTTGCGTGAGGAAGCAAGCGAAGACGTGTATCGCATGGCGGCCATGGAACCGCTCGTGGAGAATTACCTGGAAGCGGCGTTCCACTCCATCTGGTGGAAGCGAGCCTTCTGGTTGTCCTGGTTGTTCCTGGCCGAAATGCTGACCCTGTTCGTGATGAAGGGATTCGTGCATTCGATCGACAAGGTCGTCGCCCTGGCGTTCTTCGTCCCGCTGTGTATCGCGACCGGCGGCATGTCCGGCACTCAGGCCGCAACACTGATCACGCGGGCGATGGCCCTGGGGCACATCCAACTTTCGGATTGGGTGCGCGTCATCCGGCACGAACTTGCGATTGGCATTGCCCTCGGATTCAGCCTCGGAGCCATGGGCTTCGTGGGTGCCTACCTGGCAACGGACCACGCGACACTCGGCGGGGCCGCCGCTTGGAAGTTTTCGCTGGTTATTGCCCAGGCGGTAATGGCCATCTGCCTCTGGGGCACGCTCGTCGGATCGATGCTGCCGTTGGCGTTTCGGCGGTTCGGTGTCGACCCGGCGTACGCCTCGAGCCCGTTTGTCGCCACTTTCGTCGATGTGACGGGCATTCTGATCCTCTTCTCGCTGGCAGAGATATACTTGTTCTAAAAGATCGCGAACCCTGTGGGGATGAGTTGCTTCTCTCTTAACGAAAACCTGAAGAGTTCTTTGCCAGACCTCACGCATTCTTCACTCAGTTATTTGTGTCCCCATGGCCGACCTCGGCGTTAATATCGATCACGTTGCCACCGTACGACAGGCTCGTCGCACGAACGAGCCTGATCCGGTCTGGGCAGCCACCCTCGCCGAACTTGGCGGCGCGGACGGCATCACGCTGCACCTCCGCGAGGATCGACGCCATATTCAAGACCGCGACCTCCGCGTGCTGCGAGAAACCGTCACCGTTAAGCTCAATCTGGAGCTCGCCGCCGAGCCCACGATCGTCGGCATCGCCTGCGACAATAAGCCCGATCAGGTGACCCTCGTGCCCGAAAAGCGGGAGGAAGTCACCACCGAGGGCGGACTCGACCTCTTGGCTCATCGCCAGCGCGTACGCGCGGCCATCGCTCGTCTGCGGAACGCGGGGATCGGAGTGAGCCTGTTTCTCGATCCTGAGCTGAAGCAACTTGATGCGGCCTTGGAACTGGGCGCAGACGCGGTCGAGCTGCACACCGGCGAGTATGCTCTTGCCGCTCCAGGAAAAGACCAGGCAGCGGAGCTCGCTCGGTTGGTCGCCGCGGGAGAGCACGTTCGCAAACTGGGCCTGACTCTGCATGCCGGCCACGGCCTTACCTATCGTAACGTCAAACCGATCGCTGCGATCGAAGGCATGACCGAACTCAATATTGGCCACAGCATCGTCGCTCGAGCATTGATGGTCGGTTTCGAGCAGGCCGTCCGCGAAATGAAGCGGCTGATCTCGGGTTAGGCGATTTTCTTTCCCGCCTGGTCCCATTGACGTGGCCAGAGCCGCCGTCGGCCGGTTAGACTTGGTGCGCGACTGCGAACCAACGTCTCGCCCGCGAGCGATTCATCGACATGCCCACACGTCCTTCAAAGTCCGAGTCTGCGAACCAGGCCGACACAAATCATTGGGCCAATCGACAGAACGGCAAGCAGTTCGTTTTGGTCGGCTTCACGCTGCTGGCTCTCATTCTGAGCGCCTTGCTTATTTGGCCTTTCCTTTCGGCGCTGACCTGGGCTGTGACCGTGGCCGTGGTCACTCATGGCGCGTGGAAGTGGCTGCGCGGAAAGATCGCGCGACCGAGCATCGCGGCCGGAGTCGCAGTCGTGGCCGTCGCCCTCACGGTGCTCCTACCCGTCATTTTCGTCGTCTACCTGGCCGCCACCGAGATTCTCGAAACGGCTCGGGCGTGGCAAGAGCAATCGCTGGTTTCTTGGCTCAACGAGAAACTCACCGATTTTCCACGCCTGGAATCGCTCTGGAAGCGGCTCGAGGAGAACATCGATTTTACCGCGGTTGTGCAGCAGGTCGGTCAGCAGGTGCAATCGATCGGCACAATTGTCGTTTCGGGCATCGCGTACACCGTGTTTCAAGCGGCCCTGATGTTGTTTGTGCTGTACTACCTCTATCGCGATGAAAACAAGGGGACCGCAGCCCTGCGGCAATTCTCGCCGCTGACGCACGACGAAACCGAGCGGCTACTGGCCCGTATTAACGACACCATTCACGCCACGATCTACGGCTCGATGGTGGTGGCCGTTGTGCAAGGCTCGCTGGGATGCTTCATCTTCTGGGTTCTCGGCGTGCCCGGCGCAGCCGTCTGGGGCGTCGCCATGGGGCTGCTGGCGATGGTGCCCTACATGGGGACATTCATGATCTGGGCGCCAACAGCGGTGCTTCTCGCGCTTGGCGGCCACTGGATTCAGGCTGTCATTCTCGTGGCCTGGGGACTGCTCGTCATCGGGCTGATCGACAATCTGCTATACCCCACGCTCGTTGGCGGCAGGCTGCGGCAACACACCGTCGTCTCGTTCTTTGCCATCCTTGGCGGCATCAGCCTGTTTGGGGCCAGCGGGATCGTTTTGGGACCGGTGCTGGTCAGTACGACCTTCATTCTGCTGGAATTCTGGCGCGAACGATCGGCCTCGGCCACTGCCTGAACTTGCCGAGATTCTCGGGGTTGCGGCCCCTTCGGCGCCCGGCCTCGGCCTGCTACATTATCGGCTTTCCCGCTTGTCGGCCCGCGGACGGACGAACCTGGCCCGAGCGCGGCGTGTCTCATCTACCACCGCTACGGAAAGATCACCAGCCATGACGACCAAAGGCGAAGCGTTTGCCGGACTCAGCGTCGCTTTGACGACCCCCTTCGATAGCGACGGGGTCGACTACAAGGTGCTTCGCGAGCAAGTCGAATTTCAGATCGCCGCCGGCACGAACTGCCTTTGCCCGGTGGGCACCACCGGCGAGTCTCCCACCTTGAGCCATGACGAACACGAACGAGTCATCGCGTCGGTGGTCGAGTTTGCAGCCGGCCGCGTGAAGGTCATGGCCGGCACAGGCAGCAACAGCACGCGCGAGGCCCTGCGGCTGACCAGGTTCGCCGAGGCCCACGGCGCAGATGCCGCGCTGGTCGTCGCGCCATACTACAACAAGCCCACGCAAGAGGGCATGTACGAACACTATAAGGCTTTGGCCGAGGCCGTCGGGATTCCGATCTGCGTCTACAACATTCCCGGACGAACCGGCAAGAACATCGAACCTGAAACCATTGCCCGGATGGGTGAGCTGGCGAACATCACGATGGTCAAAGAGGCCACGGGCTCGATGGACCAGGCTTCGCAGGTAATGGCCCTTTCGAACCTCACCGTGCTGAGTGGTGACGACAGCCTCACGCTGCCGCTGTTGGCCATCGGCGGCCGAGGTGTCATCTCCGTAGTCGGCAACATCGTTCCCGGGGACATGCTCGCGCTGGTCCAGGCATTCGACAGCGGCGACATGGCCGCAGCCCTCCGCTGGCATCGCAAGCTCTTCCCACTCTGTCGTGACATGCTGGGACTGGCCACCAATCCGATTCCGGTCAAGACGGCGATGCGACTTTTGGGCCGCGACAACGGTCAGTTGCGGATGCCGATGACTTCGCTCGACGCAACCAGCGAGGCCAGGCTTCGCGGCACGCTGAGCAGCTACGGACTCCTCTAAGCGGAGTTTCGCCCCACTTCCAGCCGCTGCAATCGCTAGAATCCTTCCGCCGTCCCCGCCACTGCAGGGACCCAGCGGGGGTCGCGCATCCGCACTCTTCCAGGTGGTTCCGGCGGAAATCCCCACGTCACCGACGGTGAATGAACTATGTTTTCAATGGCTCACAACGCCGCGGTCTCCTCCGCATGTTCGGCGCGTGAGTGGCGCCCTCATCCTCCGGCTCGGGATGCATTGCAATGCTGTTGGCAGAACTTAATATTTCGCTCTCCGCCGCGATGCTGTTCGCGGCCATGGCCACGCTGGGCTACGTGCTAGGACGTAGACGCACTACGCCGCAGACGCGCAGTCGCAGCCAGACGCGACACGAGATTGAACGCGCGATGTCCGTCGCGCAGGAACTCGAAGCAATCGCGTACCGACTGCGAAAAAGCATGGCCTTCCATGTTCCCTCGATTGTGAAGTTCAACAGCCAGCTCAAGCAATGGGAACGTAAGAGCGACGTCTCGTGGCAACAACTTTGCGACCGCGCGGACGACTTGCTCAAACCGGCGATGCGACTCAGCACTGAAATCTCGCATGCCTACTCGGACCTCCTGCAGCAAATGACGCACTTGAGCGCCTTCGCTGAAATGCGAACCGATCCGCTGACCGGCGTGGCCAATCGTCGCGCCTTCGACGATCAACTGCAGCGGATGCTCAATGCCCACCAGGATTCGCAAGAGCCGCCGCTGGGCGTCGCGATGCTCGACCTCGATCATTTCAAGCTCGTCAACGACGAACAAGGGCACTTGGCGGGCGATCGTATTCTCCAGGAACTCACGCAGCTGCTGAAGCCCGCCTTGCGCGAAGGCGACATGCTCGCGCGATTCGGCGGCGAGGAGTTTGTCGTCCTGATGCCCCGCACGCCGCTGCGCTCTGCTTGTAGTCTGGCCGAAAGACTCCGCCAGCGCGTGGCAGAGAAGCTGGACACGACGGTCAGCATCGGAGTCGCCACGAACATTCCCGGCGAAACCTCGACCGATCTGCTGTCCCGCGCGGATGCCGCGCTCTACACCGCGAAACAGGAGGGACGCAACCGCGTTTCACTCCACGAAGGATTCGAAGGCCGAATCGCCACCATTCGCACCGCTCCGACTCGGCCCGCCGAACAAACGCCGCCAGTCACGTCCGGGATCAATCCGCTCCTCTTCGAAACCCCGGCGACCCTCCCCATGGTTCGCAGCGAGGTTGGATAAGCTGCGGGCCATACGCCCCGAAGTCTCCGGACCGTCTCTGCCCCCAGTGGAAGCCGGACTGCCTCCGTAACCCCGGCACTTACTGACACCTCGCCGTTCTTTGCGGACTTCCGCTGGCAATTCTCAAACCGCGAGGCCTTGCCGGCCATCTATAATTGCCTGCACGCCATGTCACCTGCTCGCGGCTCGTCAGCTGCACTCGGCCTGCCATCCAATTCGATACCAGTTCCTTCCGCCGACCTTCAGCCCCAGAGGTACTCATGCGGGCCAACTCCCGAGCAGTCGCACTCGGCAATCGAGTTCGCACGTTTCGCAACGACGTGTGGGCCGGCCTCTCGTCCTTGCCAAAGCAACTTCCCTGCAAGTATTTCTACGACAAGCGCGGCTCTGAGCTCTTCGACCGCATTTGCCTGCTTGACGAGTATTACCTGACGCGGGCGGAACTTGCGATCACCGAACGCCATGCCGCCGAGATGGGTGAGCAGATCGGCGATGGCGTGATGCTGGTCGAGTTCGGCAGCGGCAGCAGCGTGAAGACCCGCTACCTGCTCGACGCGCTGCCAAAGGCCGCGGCTTATGTGCCGGTGGACATCTCCGGTGAGCATTTGCAGCAGGCCGCCGGTGAGATTGCGGCCGACTATCCCAGCGTGGAAGTAATCCCCGCATGTGCCGACTTCACCGAGCCATTCCCGCTGCCGTTCGCCACGCGCAGCATCAGTCATGTCGCGGTGTATTTTCCCGGCTCGACGATCGGCAACTTCCTGCCCCTGCGGGCCACTCGACTTCTGGCGAATGTGGCTGGACTCTGCGGCCGAGGTGGCGGGCTCCTGATCGGCATCGACCTGAAGAAGGACCCCGCCAAAATTCACGCTGCCTATAACGACGCGTCAGGAGTGACCGCGGAGTTCAACCTGAATCTCTTGCGGCGGATCAATCGCGAACTGGATGGCGATTTCCGGTTAAGCAACTTCCAACACCGGGCGATCTACTCCGCCGAATGCGGTCGTGTGGAAATTGATCTAGTCAGCACCGAAGCTCAAATTGTCCGAGTTGCGGGCAGAACCTTCCAGTTCGGAGCAGGCGAAGCAATCAACACGGAATACTCGCACAAGTACACGATCGAAGAGTTCTCCGCGCTCGCCACACCAGCCGGCTTCGTGCTACACCACGAGTGGACCGACGCCGAGCGAAACTTCGCGGTCCTGCACTACGTCGTCGAGTAGTGTCGGGCGTTAGTGAGACTCAACTTTCACGCCCTTCCAGAAGGCCACGCGGCCCCGAATCTCTTCCGCTGCCGCCTTCGGCTCGGGATAGTACCAAGCCGCGTCGTGATTCTTCTGGCCGGCGACCACCAACGTGTAGTAGTGGGCGGTGCCTTTCCAAGGACAGATGGTTGTCGTCGAGCTGCTTTCCAACGCCTCGCTTCGCACACTGTTGGCAGGAAAGTAGTGGTTACCCTCGACAATAACTGTGTCTTCGCTCTCGGCGATTACCTGTCCGTTCCAGAATGCTTTGACCATCGCAAGACCCTCCGTACTGATTCACAATTCACTTCGCACTTGCCGGCGTTTCAATCCGCGCGGCACCACCGCCCACTCCAGCAAATCCAACAGCAACTGCAGAGCCAAGGCCAGTAGCGCGGCCGGTACAGCGCCTGCCAGCACGAGCTTCGGATCGCTTACCCGAATGCCGCGCAGGATCGGCTGGCCCAGTCCGCCTGCGCCGATGATTGCACCCAGCGTCGCGAAACCGACGCACTGTACACCCGCCGTGCGAACGCCCGCCAGGATTGTCGGCAGCGCGATCGGCAGCTCAATTTCGGCGAGCTTGCTGGATCGGCTCAATCCCAGCACAGTCGCCGATTCAACGACGCCGCGCGGGATCGCTTCCAGACCCGTATAGGTATTCCGCACCACGGGCATCAGGGCATAACAGAACAGGGCAACGATCGCCGTTACCGACCCCTCGCCGATGCTCCGGTATCCAAACCAGCCTACCACGGGCAGCAACAACACCAGCAAGGCGAGTGAGGGAATCGTCTGCAGGAGCCCCGCCCCCGCCAGCACGCCGCGACCGGCGCTGGGCCAGCGCTGACAGAACACCCCTAGTGCCACACCAACAACGATTGCCGGCAGCAGCGATCGTCGCACCAGGTCCAGGTGTTCCATCGTGTGCCGGACGATCATCCGCCAATAGCTCGTCGAAGCGACTTCAAGTCTTACGCCTAACTTCTCGGCGAGAAACAGGGCCGCCGTCTCTGATTCACTCGCCGTGCGCGACTCAACGCGGTCGTTCAGAGCCTGCATCTCTGCCTCGCTGATCGCGCCTTCGGTTCGCTCGATGGCTTGGCGGAACGCGGGGTAACGACTCGCGGTGTCACTCCGAAAAAGCCACACAGCTTCATAGCGCGGAAAAACCTGGCGATCATCTTCGAGCAGAACTAGATCCGCCTGACGGATGACTGCGTCGGTTGAATACACGTCAATAACGTCCACTTCGCCGCTGATGAGTTGTCGATACGCAATGTCGTGGTCGACGCCCACGACCTTCTTCTGCGGCAAGTCGTACGCCTCGAGCAGGGCCGGCCAACAGTCAGCCCGATCCAAGAACTCATGCGTCAGGGCAAACTGCAGTTCAGGGTGTCGAACCAGATCAGAGATCCTCTTCACGCCAAGCTCGTCCGCGCGAGTGCGCGTTAGCGCCAATGCATAGGTATTGTTGAATCCCAACGACTCGGATACTCCGATGCCGAGTCTGGCAAGCTCCTGCCGCATGGTTTTCGCATCGGTGACCTCCTTACCGGCGAAGATCTCGCCCAGGATCGTCCCGGTATATTCGGGATATGCGTCGATTTCGCCCGCCGCCAAAGCATCGAAGACGATTCTCGTCCCGCCGAACTCGCGGTAGTGCGCGACGTTCAATCCAGCTTGTTCGTCAAGTAACCGCAAGACTTCGCCCAGGATCACCGATTCAGTGAACTTCTTCGAACCGATGCGGAGCTGCACCTCGTCACGCGGAGCGGGTACGAGCCCCGCCACGAGCAGGATGACTACGATCGCGGCAAGTTTCCACAGCGCCCGATGCTTCACGATGCGACCACCTGCGAGTTGACGAACTCCCGCACGAACTGGCTGGCAGGTCGCTCGACAATCTCGGCGAATGGCCCTTCCTGCACGACCCGGCCCGCTTCGAGCACGCATACGCGATCGGCAAACCAACTGGCCTCGACCAGGTCGTGCGTCACGAGTACGACGGTCGCCCCACTCCGCGTGAAGGCCGTTTTCAGATCGCGCTGCAGACCGGCCCGAATCAAGGGATCAAGCGCTCCGAGCGGTTCGTCGAGCAGCAGCAGGCGCGGCTCCAAGAATAACGCCCGCATCAAGCTCACCCGCTGCCGCTGCCCGCCGGAGAGTTCCGTGGGGTAGCGGTCGAGAGCGTCCGGCGGGAACTCCGTCATTTCCACCAGCTCGACAAGCCGCCTTTCCATTCGTTCGCGTAACCAGCCCACATGCCGCGCCATCAGCACGATATTCGCCCGGGCGGTTAAATGTGGAAACAGCCCACCCTCTTGAATCACATAGCCAAGCTTGTGCCGCACATGGCTGATCGTCGCGTTTGACAGCGGCAGGCCATCCACGGTGATCTCGCCCGAGGCCGGCGTCACGAGTCCGGCGATCATGCGCAGGATCGTCGTCTTCCCGCAGCCGCTCGGCCCCAGCAGAACCAGCACTTCGCCCGCTGCCACGTTAAGCGTCAGCGGGGCAACGACCGTCGCTCCGGCATACGATTTTGTGACCTCGCGCAGCTCGAGCATTCCTTGAACCTCACGAATTGGCCAGCAAGACGACCGTCCGCTACAGCATCCCCGACGCGCGCCGAAGGGTCAAGCTCGCCAAGCTGCGTCGATCGATCACTGGCGCCTCACGCGTCGCGCGCCAGCCGGATCCCGCTGAACTGCCAGCGCGCATCGGGTGGAAAGAAATTACGGTACGTCGCGCGCACATGTCCGCGCGGCGTCGCACACGATCCACCGCGGAGCACGTACTGGTTGCACATGAACTTGCCGTTGTACTCCCCGAGCGCACCACTCGGCGGCCGGTAGCCGGGATACGGCGTATAGGGGCTCTGTGTCCACTGCCACACCTCGCCGAAGGCTTGCCGTAAACCACCCGGCGCCGGACTTTTGTCAGCCGCCGGATGAAGGGCCCCGCCTTCGACAAAGCTGCCGGCGATCGGCAGTCCCGTTACCGCGTGCTCCCACTCGGCCTCCGTCGGCAATCGCGCTGCCGACCAGCGGGCGAACGCCTCGGCCTCGAAGTAGCTCACGTGGGTAACCGGTTCATCCAGATCGACGACACGTTCGCCGCCGAGCGTAAACTCATGCCAGGTGTCACCTCTCTTCCGCCAGTAGAGCGGAGCCTGCCAGAGAAGGTCCTGCTTCGAGGCCCAACCCAGCGACAGCCACAGTTCAGGTCGCTCGTAGCCCCCGTCGGCAATGAACTCAAGAAACTCGCCCGCGGTGACCAGCCGATCGGCGAGCACAAACGGCGCCAAGTAAACTTGATGTCGCGGCCGCTCGTTATCAAAGGTGAATCCGTCTCCGTCGCTGCCGATGCTTGTCAGACCGCCGCCGAACTTCAGCCACCGAAACTGCTCCACACTCAGCCGCGAACGCCTGCCGGACTGGCGATATACCGGTAGTAGCGGATTGCATGACAGCAGATACTTGAGATCCGTCAGCATCAATTCCTGATGCTGCTGCTCGTGCTGCAAACCCAGTTCAACAACGCGTGACAGCTCTTCGTCGGTCGCCGCGCCCAGCAGCTCGCACATCCGGCCGTCCACGGTGTGCCGATACTCGAAAACCTCTTTCACCGTGGGGCGCGTCAGCAAACCGCGATGGGCTCGGGGGAACTGCTCGCCAATGCTGTTGTAGTACGAGTTGAACAACACCTGGTACGCGTCGCTCACCGGCCGATAGTTCGGCTGCCAACGCGATAGCACGAAGGTTTCAAAGAACCACGTCGTGTGCGCCAGGTGCCAGCGGGTAGGGCTGGCATCTGGCATGGCCTGCACCACGTAGTCTTCCGTCTCGAGCGGCTCGCAGAGCCACTCAGTCTGACGCCGCGTCTGGGCGAATCGCTCGGCAAGATTCTCCGCCATAACTGTTCGTCTCACGTTTCAGCCAATCGGAACCAGCCTGCTGTCAGTGCTGGCTGCATTCTACCGGTCGCGACAAGCGAATCATTCGCCGTGATTGCATTTCACCCGACGTTTTCACCGATAATCTCGATAGACCCTTCCCAAACTCGCACACGTCTTGCCGCCATCGGCTTGTCGCCACCGGCTTGTCGCCTCTGTCAGGTCCTGCAATGTCCATCGTCGATTGCCGCGACCGATACTGCGTGGTTGGCGCCGGCTCCTCGGGCCTGGCGGCGGCAAAGAACCTTCGTCAACAGGCAGTCGAAGTCGACGTCCTGGAACGCAGCGGAGAGCTCGGGGGAAATTGGGCCTACGGCCAGGGCACCAGCCGAGTCTATGCCTCGACGCACACAATCTCCTCGAAGCGGCTGACCGAGTTTTGCGACTTCGGCATGCCGGCGCACTTTCCGAACTTCCCACACCACTCGCAGGTCTTTGAATACCTGAAGGCCTACGCCGAACACTTCGGCCTCCGCGCGTGCATCGAGTTCAACACGTCGCTCGAGAGGCTGGAACCGGACGGCCCACACTGGCTGGCGACCCTGGCCGGTGGCGAGCAGCGGCGCTACGCTGGCGTGGTGATCGCAAACGGCCACAATTGGGACCCGCGCTGGCCCGAGTTTCCTGGGCACTTCGACGGTCAGATCATCCATTCCGCAGATTACAAGACACCGGACGTGCTCCGCGGCCGCCGCGTACTGGTCGTCGGCGCGGGGAACACGGGCTGCGACCTTGCGGTCGAGGCGGCGTTACATGCGGACACGGTGTTCCACAGCATGCGCCGCGGCTACTACTACGTGCCAAAATTTCTGTTTGGTCGTCCCTCGGACGTCGTCGGCGAGAAGCTCCTCCGGCTCGGACTGCCCGATCGCCTGCGCCGCTGGATCGTGCGCTGCGTACTACGATTGACCGTCGGCGAAGTTCACCGCTACGGACTCCCCGCTCCAGATCACGAATTATTTGCTTCCCATCCGATCGTAAACTCGCAGTTGCCCTATTACGTCGCACATGGCCGTATTAAGCCCAAGCCCAACGTCGCGCAGCTTTGCGGCGACCGCGTGCAGTTTGCCGATGATAGCCACGAACAAGTCGATCTCGTGATCTATGCCACAGGCTACAACATCACCATCCCGTTCATCGACCGGCAGCATCTCAACTGGCGCGACGGCCGGCCGCAACTGTTCCTGAACATCTTTCACCCGCAATTCGACAACCTGTTCATCGTGGGCCTGATCCAACCCGACAGCGGCCAGTTCGGCCTGGTCGATCACCAATCACAACTTGTGGCGCGATTCGTCGCGGCCACCCGCGCCGCGCGCCCCGAAGCCGATGCCTTCCGTCGTCAGAAGGCGGCCTACGCCGAAAAGTCACTCCGCGAAGCCCATTACCTGGACACGCCGCGTAATCTGCTCGAAGTCGAACACTACCGCTACCGCAAGCAGCTCGTCCGCCAGATGCAGCACTTGCGTGCCGCCTAACCCAGCCCGCGTTCCTCACCGCTCTCGCCGCCCTCCAAGCTAAGTTCCACCATGTTTCGTCACGCCTTCCGCAATGCGGTTCGGCTGCCACTCGTACTCGCGATTGTTTGCGCGGGGTGCACCAGCGGGCCCGTCGCGGACACGCCGACTCAGCGTCTACCGGTCGTACCGCCAACCGATCTGACACGCCACCACGACGCCGTGCGCGACGACTCCCCCGGCGATTTGATGACCAGCGAACGGCTGTTGCAGGGCTACACGATCGTTGTTCTGGGGATGAACGGCGAGAGCTTCTTCAGTGACGGACTCGCACCGGGAATCGTCGAGGGTGGTTACACCGGCGCCGTCGACGTCATCGATTGGACCACCGGCTTTTGGCCGCTTTCCATCTATCACTTGCGTTCCCCGGGGATGCACGACGCGGGTGCCCGAGCAATCGTTGACAAGATCACCGCCTACCAGGCACTTCATCCACACGCGGAAGTTAATTTGATTGGTTACTCGGCAGGCGCAGCGGTGATTCTCGAAGCCCTTGAGGAACTTCCCTCCGGATCGGAGATCGATCGAGCAATCTTTCTTGCCGCGGCAGTCTCGCCGCTGCACGACCTCGGGCCGGCACTTAGTCATTGCCGCCAGGGAATCTGGAACTACTATCAGCCGCAGGATGTGCCAGCCCTGTGGGCAGGAACGCTGCTGATCGGAACGGCTGATGGCGCCCACATCGTCTCAGCCGGCGCAATTGGCTTCTTCCCGCCTTTCGAATCTGAGACAAAGTCGCTGTACGATGCGAAGCTCAAGAATTGCTGTTACGAGCTGGCAATGGCGAGGTACGGCAACCTGGGCGGTCACTTTCAGTGCATGAATCGCAAGTTCGCGGCCGGCTGGGTAGCGCCGCTGCTGACCGAGCGGAATTCTGTCACGCCGCCATCGGTAACGACGCCAACAGTCGCAGCGCACTACTCGATGCCCACGTCGCCAAACGTCTCGCTAGCGTCGCGCGTCGCCAAGGCAAAGTAAACATAGCCCTCGACGTCCTCGCTTAGAAATCGCACGGCGCTATCGCAAAGCAAGAGATTCGCGCCCCCCGGATGATCAGAGAAGACTTCAGTCTCTGACCAGTTCACTTCAGGCGGAGGGTTTACCTCAAGCTTGATCCGACCGGTATTGCTCTTGCTGGCCCAGGCTCCCATGGGATCGTTCTTATCCCGCGACCCGGAAACATCGAGCCAGCCGCGTCCACTACACTCGAAAACCAACATGGTCCGGCTCAAGCCGTCGGTGACCTGTTGCGGCCGGATCGTTTTGGCTGAACATTCAAACTTGCTCCCAAGGCACGGTCCCGCACTGCCTATGCGCAGGAGCATTCCGCGATTCTCGCCGTAGGCACTCGGCGCGCCCGTCGCAGGATCCTTTCCCTTGATCGGGTCGAGAACGTTCTTACCCGGCCCGCCACACCCCGCATAATCGATCGCCCCCATCCCATCGCCCGTCCCTTCGGCGTAGACGCCATTACGAGCGAATATGCCCAGCCGCGTCTGCTCGCGATCGGCCTGATGCGTTGCCATGCTGGGACAAAGGTAAATGGCGATCGCCTGGTTTACCGGCCCCGTCAGATCCGGCTGCCAGTTCGGCTTGTGCCGCATCGACAACTTGAAGTCGATCCGTTCGTAGATAGCTTGTTCTTCGATGTAAGGCAGAAACCAGGCGCTCCAACCGACCCCCGCAGAGATAGGAACGCCAGCCGGCTTGAACTCTCCTGGCGGAAAGTGCTTCTTAGCGTCTAGAAACTGCGTCATGCCGATGCCCATCTGCCGCAAATTGTTTTGGCACTGGGAGCGACGGGCACTTTCACGCGCGGCCTGAATCGCCGGCAAGAGCAGCGCCACCAATACGCCTATAATCGCGATCACAACGAGCAGTTCCACAAGCGTGAAGCCACGCCGCATTGCTCGCCGAGTCGGAAAGCGAACCGCATCCAAGCGTCGCATCGAGATCACTCCAAGAGTTCTTGCAGCAAAAAACAAGCCTGTAACTTAGGCGCGTACTATTAGCACATCATGAGGATGCGATTTGAATTGCGTTTGCGAATGATTAGCGACAGCCAACCGCAGTGGGGCTGCCCTTTGATCGCGTGCGTCACCCTTTAAACAAGCGCGACGGACAACGAACGCGGGTGGCAGAAGATTGAAACTTCTGCCACCCGCGCGATTCCTCGGGAACTCAACTAGTTCAGCCTGAGCTCATCCAGCAAAGAGTCGATAAACTCGGCGTCGATACCGGTCGCTTGGCCGATTCGCTCGATTACCTGCGCAGCCTTCGTCCGAGCTTGCTCACCTTCCAGCAACTGACCAATTGCTTTGGCGACGGCGGCCGCTTTGAGTTCGAAGGTCTGCTGACGCTGACCGATTCGCGAATCGAGCACGCCGGAGACTGGCGTGCTCCTCGCAGCCAGGGCCGAAGCCACGGCCGAACCCGAGTCGTCGTCTCCTTCAGCCGCCAGCGGGGCCGGCGGCGGAGTCCAGGTCAGGTTACGAGTCAGGAAGCCGCCGCTGTTGCGGGCCACGAGTTCGTCACCGGCGCCCACCGACTGATCACGATTCATATCGTAAGTGTTGGTGATGGGCTGGAGGAACCCTGGGGTGTTCCGGATCGCCAACCCGTCGGCCGCCGCGGTGCTGAAGACCGTCGGCGCCGGAGATATGAAGGTATCCCCGATCTTGTTGGCGAAGAAGAACACGTCGCTGGAGGCCAAACCGGTGTTGGTGTTGCTGCCACCGAGCGTGTCGTTACCTTCGACGATCACCTGTAGCCAGGTGTTCTGGATGGCGTTGTTGGCCCAGATGATTTCGACGCGGTCGGAACCACCAGTGCCGGCGCCTGCCCAGACCGAGAAGCCGATCGGAGCCGGAGCGTTGACCCAGCTGCTGACAGTGCTACTGGTGCCTACCTTGAACGTGAAGTCGTTCACCGTGAGCGTGCCAGCGGCATCCTCGATGTCGACCAGGATGCCGTTGATACCGCGGCTGTAGCTGGTGGCAGCCGAGACCGGAGCCGTGGTGCTGCCCGAGAATTGCAGGGCCACCTTGTCCGTCGCAATGGCCGCGTTAGAAGCCGCCGACGTCGTGATTCCGGCGCTATTGGCGTCGAACTTCGACTGGTTGTAGAAGATGTGACGACCAACGACCGAAGCTGGAGGGGCGATGACACCAGGATAATTGACCGCGCCCAGGGTGTTGGTCAGGTTCGTCCCATAGGGCACGCCCTGATTCGACTCCACATTTGCCGACCCGTGTGGATCGGCCGACTGACGAAAGTCGCCGGTGCCCTGAAAGCCGGAGAAGGGGTTGTCGGTCAAATTCGATACGTGCCAGTCGAGAGCCGCGGATCCAGTCGAGTTGCCCCACCGCCCGACGTACTCAATCTCAAACCCGACGTTCACATAATTCGGAGTCGGGATGCCGGCCGGACCAGGCCCGTAGTTGACGAGGCCGTAGAGCACGCCAAACTCGAGTTCGTCCGGCTCGCTGTGCAAACCGACCGAGTCCTTGATCTCCCAGTCAACGTGGCCGGTAGGGACGTCTAACCCGTTGTTGTCGACATCCAAATCCATCGGCGTGATGTCACTGACAAACGGTACGCTTCCGGCGCCACCATTGTTCTTGATCAGCATGGCGGTAAAGCCGCTGTTTTCGAGCTGCCCGGTGTAAGTCTGAGTCGTCGTGCCCGGGGCAATCGAGTACGGATGCCCCGCCTGATGGAAAACGAGAAAGCCGTTCGAACCCATCGTCAAACCCGTCAGGTCGAACACTCGCTCGACTTCGCCGGCGCCGCCTTCGTTGAAAATGTCGTTTTCGTTCTCGACGAAAATCAAGAAATGGTCCTCGAGCGACATGTTGGGCGTGCCGCGCAGCTCGATGTACTCATTGATGACATCGCCGCCGCTGGGCGGGTCGAGATAGATCTCGTTAATGTAAGCGGCGTCAAGCATCTGTCGCTGTTCAAGCGGCTCCAATCGCATATCGGCGCGGCGGCTGCGGGGTGCGCGTCGTGCAGCATCGCGCGCGCGGCCCATCTTGGGCATCAAGACCATGGGTGGTTCTCCTGGCTGTCAAAGTGCAAAGTGGGTGCGCGGCGACAAACGGGCGCACTCGCCAAAGCCGAGCTGCGCGCCGAAAAGCCGAGAGCTCCGTCTCGGGAGGTTTGCGCCGAAAATTACCGTTGCCAGTCATTGAAACCCGCGATCGCGCGATGTCAATTCACCTCATGTAAATCTAGGCGTTTCCACATGAACGCCTAACAATCGTCCGCCATCCACTGCACTCAGGTCCACGCGAACGAAACGACTTTCTCACAAACTCAAAACGTATCGCTCATAAATTACTCACATTCGTGCGATAGCGTATTGCCTGCGGTTGGAGCCACACGCTGGTAATGGCAGAAGTCAGGGAATGCTAATGCACTAACAAATGAGCCGCTTACCGAGGTAAACGGTCGAGCTCATCTCATTTCAGTGCTTAGCGTCTTGCGGACCAAAATCCGCCGGTCAACCGCTTCCCCGATGCCACCCGGCCGACACCGACTCTCGCTGTTCGGCTCTCAACTCGGGTAAGTGTGACCAGATCGCCCCCCGGCTGTCTCGTCATGGAAGTTCGCCCGGTCGACGACCTCCGCGAACGTGTCGCGACATCTCTGACTTGAGATTCTCTCGCCTTGCCTCCTCTCGGCAAAAGCCCGGCTCAGCTCATGCATGATGAATGTCACTCGATGGAGTGACCGATGCGATGCGAGAACGCCCGGAAATGTTCTCGCCCCCCGAGATCAGTGGTTAAGCAACAAGTAGACGTAATCGTAAACGCAAACAACTTTGAGGAGTCTGACTAGTGAAAAAGTCCATCTTGACTGCCATCGCGATGCTCGTCGCGGCCATGACTAATTCTTCGCAGGGCGCGATGCGAATCACCGAGTGGATGTACTCCGGTATCAACGGCGAGTACGTCGAATTTACCAATACCGGCGCCGCCCCTGTCGACATGACGGGCTGGAGCTACGATGACGACAGCGGAGTCCCTGGCACTACTTCTTTGAGTGCCTTTGGCATCCTGGCTCCTGGCGAGTCGGTAATCCTGACCGAGGCGGTCGAAGCGGCATTTCGCACTGCATGGTCATTGGCCCCCACCGTTAAAGTCATCGGCGGCAATACGAACAATCTGGGCCGCAACGACCAAATCAATCTCTTCGATCCGTCGAACGCCCTCGTCGACCGTCTGACCTACGGTGATCAAAATATCCCCGGCACGATCCGCACCACGAGCGTTAGCGGTAATCCGATCACTTTGGCGGCCCTGGGGACGAACAACGTTGCTCAGTGGCAGCTCTCGTTCGTGGGAGATGCCTACGGCTCGTATTTGTCGGCGGGCACGGCCCCGTTCCTTGATCTGGGCAACCCAGGTATCGGCAACTACGTGGTCCCCGAGCCTTCCTCCGTCGTGCTTGGACTGTTCGGCATCGCGAGCGTTGCGGCGATTGCGATTCGTCGCCGCCGAATCGGCTAGTTCGAGCCACCACGTCGTCAATTTCCCAAAAAGCGTGCGCGAATGCGGTTCGCGCACGCTTTTTCCATGCGCGCAGCGTGGGGGGAGACTCGCACCCTTCGAACACGAACGCTAGACTCACGGCGGTTCAAGCTTCTTATCCCTCCCAAACGCCCCCGTCCATCGACGGCCACGACATGCGCATCGCAATCTCCTCCGCAGTGTTGCTTTTCTTGTTTCATTGCATTCCCTCGATGGCCGAACCGCGTGCGTCAAAGCCTCAGGAGTCCACGCAGCTCTTGGGGCATTGGCCCCTCGCAGGCGATAGCCGTGATGCATCGCCGCACGCACTTCATGGAACCGCTGTCGGAACCGTGCGCTGGAAAACCGATCCCCTTGCACCAACCAAGGCTTCCGCCGAATTCGATGGACGCACCAGCGCAATCGAGATCCCTGCCCATCCCGCTCTCCGCTTGGGCAAGGGTGACTTTACGCTGGCGGCCTGGGTGAATCTGCCGGCCGATCTCGACGACATCCCCGGAGATATCCTCAGTCAGTACGATCCCGCTTCGCGGCGCGGCCTCCATCTCTCGATCAAGACCAACGCTGGCGTGACAACCACCCAAGCAAACTTCCGCCAACTTCAGTTCGGGATCGACAACGACCAAGGTTCGGAATGGGAAGATTCCGGGCGTCCCGGCAACGCGACGCTCGCATTTGCCCTCGCCGCACATAAGGGTCAACTCTTCGCTGGCGCCTGCGACCACACCAACGCTGCCAAGGGGCGCATCTATCGCTATCAGGCGCCCAGTACCTGGGTCGATTGCGGTGCCCCCGACGAATCCAACGCCGTCACGGCACTCGCTGAATTCAATGGCGAACTCTATGCCGGCACCGGCAAGTATCGCTTTGCTGGGTCATCACTGTCCGAATCGACCAACCAGAATCTGGGCGGCGGAATCTATCGCTACGAGGCGGATGGCCGCTGGAGCGCCTGCGGAAAGCTGAAGGAAGTCGAAGCCATCGGCGGCATGGTCGTCTTCGCCGGTCGGCTCTACGCCTCCAGCCTTTATCGGCCGGCCGGGTTCTTTCGCTACGAAGGCGGAACCCAGTGGACGGCTCTCGCCACGCCCGGCGTCCGGGTCGAAGCCCTTGGCGTCCATGACGGCTTCCTGTATGCGACCAGCTACGACGGTGGGCGAGTTTACCGCTTCGATGGCAGGAATTGGACCGACTGTGGGCAACTCGGTGGCACGGACGAAAACTCTCAAACCTACTCCTTCGCCGTTTATCAGGGTCGCCTCTACGTCGGCACCTGGCGCAGCGGCAAAGTGTATCGTTTTGAGGAGCCTGGCCGCTGGACCGACGTCGGCCGCTTGGGTGAAGAACTAGAAGTCATGGGAATGCTCGTCCACAACGGGCGGCTGATCGCCGGCACGCTCCCGCTGGCAGAAGTCTATGGGTATCGTAGCGAGCAAGCGTGGCAACGACTCGCGCGACTTGATCACACCCCCGCTGTGGTCTATCGCCGCGCATGGACGATGGCCGAGTTCGATGGTTCGCTCTTCTGTAGCACGCTTCCGTCCGGCCGAATCTACCGCTATCGAGCCGGAGTCAGCGCCATGCACGGCGAGGCCTTCCCGCCAGGCTGGCATCATGTCGTCGCCGTGCGGAGCGGGCGCCGACTGCTGTTGTATCTCGATGGCAAGCGAGTTGCCACCTCCGCGGAGTTCGATCCTGATGCGTTTGACATCAGCTCAGACTCACCTCTGCAAGTTGGATTCGGCGAGAACGACCACTTCAACGGTTCTATCTCGGACGTACGCCTCTATCGCGGCGCTCTCGCGGAAAGCGAGATCAAATCTCTGACTGATTAGAAGCTGCGCCGTGCCCCGTTCACCCAATCAATCGTGCATTTACCCTCAGAGTGAACGCGCTTTGCTCGCTGGCATGTCAGGACGGCCAGCGTGTCCGCTCTGCGTCCAACACGGCGCACCTCCAAACTCCCGATCTGGGTTTTCTCCAGGGTAAATCCGGGCGGTTTGCTGAGCCTATTCGGTTTCGGCACGTCATCTGCATCCTTCGTCTGCAATCGCGGCAGCCTGCACTGCCGTTGCCAAACACAACACAATTGAGAGTACGGATCGGAGGACAATTATGCGTACGATGTTTTCGACCGCAGCGGCGCTGGCTGTGGGCCTGATTGCCGCAGTCGCGATGGGACAAGAAGGAGGACGTGATCCATCCCCCTCGGCGCTGCAGCCGGGTGCGCAACAGCCGGCTGCCCAAAGTCCGGCCCCACAGGATGCCACCCAGCCGGCGCCGCCTCCGGCTGTCGACCGGGATGCTCCGGCGCTAGGCAATGATGGAGCTCAACCGAGCCTGACTCAGCCGACTGAAGGCGAAGAGCGGCTGGAAAATCGCGCGGAACTTCAGCGCGAAATCGATCGCACGGAAGCCCTGAACGAGCGAGCTCTCAACGAACGGCAAGACGGCATCCTGGAGGATCGCGACGTCGGACGTGATGCTGCTGCCAATCGGGCGAACCGCTCGTTTAACGATTACCGGGAGAACCGCAGTGCGGATGCAGATCGCAACGCGGAGCGTCGCACTGGCGACAATAATCGCTGGCGCTACGTCCGGCACAACAACCAGTGGTGGTACTGGACGCCCCAGAGCACCTGGCTCATCTGGTCGGGCGACCGTTGGCTGCAGCAGGCCGAGTTCAACCGCCTCTATGCCGGCCGCCCGTACCAGGGTTCCTATCGAACCGGATACCGTGGCGATGGGTTCGATGACGGCTACTACGACCGCGGCTATTATGGCCCAGGTCGCGGCTCCTACGGGCGCGACTACTACGGGCGCGGCTATTATGGGCGCGGTTATTATAGTCCGGGTTACTACGGTCCCGGCTACTACAACCCCGGTGCAGCTGCCGGCGCCAACCTTGGCGGGGCGATCGGTGGACGGGGCGGCGCTAATGTCGGCGCAGCGATCGGAGGCGCGATCAGCGGTTGGTAAGCGCGAACCTCACCACTTAGTCCTGATCAACCGTAGCTCGCCGACCCCACGGTCGGCGAGCTATTTTCTAGCGCATTGCCATTGTGTCCGGCGAAGCGGCACGACGATAATCGTCGCATCACCAGCCTTTCGTACTGCCGCCAACGCCATGAGTGACCAAGAGATCACGCGACTCTCGCTTAGCGACCTTCCCGTCGCGCGCGCGTCGATGGGGCGCGCCTTTCGCGATTACAACCTGATGGCGTATGCCAAACCAGGTCAGCGATCGGCCGCGGTTACGTCGTTGTACGGAGCAATTCTCAAGGATTGCTTGACCCATGGCGAAGTCTACGCCCATGGTCCGTGCAAGGGAGTCGCCGGCTGGCTGCCGCCATCGTGTCCGGCCCCCACGTTTCTCCGTCAGGCCCGGGCCGGCATGCTTGCCATCCCGTGGCATTTCGGCCTGCGCGGCTTTCGCATCCTGGACGCCTATGACAAGGTCGCCCGGCGATTGCATCACGATCACGCCCCCATGCCGCACTGGTTCCTGGCCGCGATCGGCGTCGACGCCGGGCATCAGGGCCAGGGAATCGGCAGCGCCCTGATGCGACCGATGCTCGAGCGGGCCGATCGCGAGGCAGTGCACTGCTGGCTCGACACCCACCAGGAATCGAATGTCCGGCTCTACCAGCGCCACGGGTTCGTCGTCGCCGAGCGGGTCGAAATCCCCGGCCATCCGATTCCGGTCTATGGCATGCTTCGACCGCCCCAGCGGCCTCAGGCAGCGACCTAGCCAAGATACCTGCCGCCGGGACGAAGTAGCTTCAATGGCGGGCATGCAGTCAGTAGAATCTAAGGGTGTCGAATCACCTGACCGACCCTCCCCCTTGATCGTCGAACGCACCGGATGATGGAAGCACTCCCGATCATCATCTTTGTCGTCTTCGGCGGTCTGATTATCACGGGCGCCGTATTCTCGTGGCTCGGCGCCAAGCGGCGCCGCGAGGAAATGGCCGCGCTGGCGAATCGCCTCGGCTGGACCTACCGCGCCGGAAATGACAGCTCACTCCCCACGCGCTTTGCGGGCTTCAAGTTCCTCGAACGCGGCTCCAACCGATACGCCTACAACGTCCTTACGGGCACGTATCGAAATCGGGCCGCCTGCGCTTTCGACTATCACTACGAAACCCACTCGACCAATTCCAAAGGCAAACGCACCACGCATCATCATCATTGCTCCGTGGTCGTGCTGGAAACGGGACTGCCTCTCAAGCCGCTCACGATTCGGCCCGAGGGCTTTTTCGATCGCGTCGGAGAGCTCTTCGGTTTCGACGACATCGACTTCGAGTCTACCGAGTTCAGCCGGGCGTTCCACGTTTGGAGTCCCGATCGGGCCTGGGCGTTCGACATCATCCATCAGGAGACGATGGAATATTTGCTCGGCGCCCCGCGCTTCAGCATTGAGCTGCTCGGTCCGCGAGTCTTTATCTATCGGGCCCAGTGCTTCTCTCCGGCCGAATATCAAAGCGCCTTGGAGCTTTCCTCAGGTTTGATCGACAGGCTTCCCAAGTACCTGTTACGTGAATGGAAAGGAGCTGTTTAATGGGCGAGTCGCTGATCCTGCTGGCCATCGTGGCGTTCGCGGCAATCCTGATCCTCGGGTGGGTAGCCGGCGCTTACAACGCGCTCGTTCGCTCGCGAAATGCCGTCAGTGAATCCTGGGCGGATATCGATACCGAACTGCACCGCCGCCACGATCTGATTCCGAACCTGGTCGAAACCGTCAAGGGCTATGCCACCCACGAACGTGAAACCTTCGAGCGCGTGATCCAGGCTCGTAACAACGCCGCTTCTCCGCATGCCTCGAAGGCCGAGCAGGCGAAAGATGAGAACGCCCTGACCGGCAGCGTCCGGCAACTGTTCGCCCTGGCCGAAGCCTATCCCGATCTGAAGGCCAATCAGAACTTCATCGAGTTGCAGCAAGAGCTGGCCAATACGGAAGACCGGCTGCAGCGCTCGCGAAGGTTTTACAATGCGAACGTGCGGGACCTGGATAATCGACTGGAAACCTTCCCTTCGAACATCGTCGCGTCGATGTTTTCATTCAAGGCGGCCGAGTACTTTGAGGTTGATGAGCCTGCGGTTCGCCAGGCGCCAGTTGTCAAGTTCTAGTCGCCAACTCGCGCGCCGGCAGCCCGCAAAGTTTGCCCGCCCCGCATGACCGCTACTCGTCAGGCGAAACCTGCGGCGGACGACTTTCTTTAGTGAGGTACACTTGTCGGGGCGTCGCCAGCGCGGCGGCGGCCCCGCCTTGTGTTCTCCACCGAAGGGGTTGGCCGAATGCGTTTGGACTCTTTGCATTGCCTGGCGATCGCAGCCGCCGCGCTCTCCACATGCCTCGCACAGTTGGCCACTGCCGGTCAGCTTCCGCCCACTTTCGTCAGTACCTACCGACCGGCAGTCGAACGACTCAAGGCCGCGTACACCAAAGTATCGGTCGAGGGGACGCTCAGCGTCGACGTTCCCGGCGAAGGCAAGTCGAGCCAGCAGTCCTTCTCCTTCCGCGCCAGCGGCGACCAGCGCCGGCTCGACGTGACCACCACCGCCCAGCAGGGCATGGGTCTCGAAGTCGGCGCCAGCGAAGTGAACATGGCCACGCCGATCGGCTCGCTCAATACCTATAAGAAAGCCGGCTCCGACTTCTTCGACAACGCCCGAGAGCGGAAGTATGCCGGAGTCGTCGAAGGCATCGACCGCCGCTCGCTCATGAATCTGCCATACGCGTTCGATTCGTCTGGCACGATTCTCGATATGCTGCTGCGCTCGAGCGTGAAAGTCGGCAGCGTGAAGTGGATCCGCGCGCAGGGCGAACCGCTGGTCCAGGTCACGTATCAGGAAGAAGCACGCCACGCCGGCAGGTCCGGCGTCTGGAACTCGACGCTCACGCTCTCACCCCAGGACGGCTGGGCGCTGCGCAGCTTCACGCGGACGCTGGTCGGCTCGCAGCCCTATACACAGACCGGCCAGCTTGAATACGCCACCGGCGCCGACGGCATTCCCCTGGTCGAATCGATTACCGTCGAGACGACCGAGGGCTCGCGCGTCATTCGCCGCGAGTCCGTCTCGGTCAGCGATATCCAGTTCGGCGATCCGGGCCAAGAATGGTTCGATTCGTTCTCGTTCTAATCCACGGCCTTGGCCAGCGCCGCGTCGATTCGCTTCAGGCAGGTCTCCTTGCCCAGAATCTCCAGGCAGTCATACAAGCCCGGGCCAACCGGTTTCCCGGTCGTCGCCACGCGGACCGCGTGAATGATATCGCCGGTCTTGATCCCTTCGCTGGCGACGAAATCGTGCAGCAGTTTCTCCAGGTTCGGCACGTCGTAAGGCTCGACCTTCGCCAGAGCGTCGCGGAACTTGGCCAGCAGCGCACGTGACTCCGGCTTCGAGAGGTGCTTTTCGAACGCCTTCTCGTCGTAGCTGATCTCGTCCTGAAAGAAAAAGTCTGCGTAGGCCAGGATGTCGCCAAAGACTTTCAGCCGGTCGCCCGCCGCTTCGATGATCCGCGTCAGCTTCGGCCCCACCTCGCACGGCGTGGGCTTCGGCACTAGCCCGGCCCGCTGCAGGTAGCCGAGCATCGTGGCCACGCGCTGCTTGATCGGCAGGGCCTGCATATAGTGGTCCTGAAACGCCCACAGTTTCTTGGGATCGAAACTGGCCGGGGCTTTCGTCACGCGCTCGAGCGAGAAGTTCTCGACGAGCATCGCGAGGTCCATGAACTCGGTCTTGTCGTCCAGCGACCAGCCCAGCAGCACCAGGTAATTGATGATCGCCTGCGGCAAGTAGCCAACCTGCTCATAGAAGTCGACAATCACCGGATTGAACGTATCGGCGCTCGTCGCCAGTCCCAGTTGCTGGGCAATCGCCATCCCGTGTTCGTTCACCAGGGCAAAGTCGCGGTTCTTCAGATACTTGTCGAGCTTCCGCTTGCTGAGCTTGTTCTTGCTCCCGGGCTCGGCCACGTACGGCAGGTGCGCGTACTGCGGCAATTCGTAACCCAGCGATTGGGCGATAAACACCTGCCGCGGCGTGTTTGAAAGGTGCTCCTCGGCCCGAATCACGTGCGTGATCTTGAAGTCGTAATCGTCCACCACGCTTGCCAGGTGATAAAGACATGTCCCGTCGGCTCGCTGGATCACATGGTCCTGCTCGCGGGCCCATTCGAACTCGACGCGGCCGCGCACGAGGTCGTCGAGCACGAGTGTGCCTTCGCGCGGCATCTTCAGCCGCACGACCGACTGCCGCCCCTCAGACTCAAAGTCGGCAGACTGCTGCGAGGTCTCAGCCATCCAGCGGCGGCTGTACAGGAACGGCCGCTTTTCGGCCTGAGCGGTTTCGCGCTCGGCTTGAATCTCCTCAGTCGTGGCGTAGTCGCGATAAGCCAGACCCGCGGCCAGCAGCTTGTCGACCGCGGCCTGATACTGTGGCAACCGCTTCGACTGGTAGTACGGCTCGTAAGGACCGCCGACCTCGGGCCCTTCGTCCCAGTCGAGCCCCAACCATTTGAAGCCGTGCAGGATCGGCGCGAGGGCCGATTCGACGTTCCGCTCCGCGTCGGTATCGTCGATCCGCAGCAAAAACTGCCCGCCATGCCGCCGCGCGAACAGCCAGTTAAAGAGCGCCGTGCGGACGCCGCCAATATGCAGATAGCCGGTCGGACTGGGAGCGAATCGGGTGCGAACCATGAGCGGGATGAGTCCAAGTGAATTCGATTGGAAGCGAACCGCCCATTATGCCGCAGCGGGGAAAACTGCGAAAGGACGGGACGAACCGATGATCGCCAAAAGGATCACAGCAACGCCAGACCGCGGTGAATCATCCTTCCTTCGGCAATTGCCACGCAATCTCGACCAAAAACTTCGCCAGCCGCTCGGAGGCCGTCAGCGCGTCTTCCTTGAGCTGCCACATGTCCTTGATGCTCCCCGGACGGCGGATGATCGCGCCGGCAGCTGCGCCGAGCATCCCGGCGGTGGATTTCTTTTTCACGAGCACGTCGATGTCATGCGGCAGTTTGCGGCCGACTTCATCGATGATCGCGCGGACGCACAGCAAGCGGAACTTCTCGCGACTGCACACCTCGGCCACGGCCATCGTCTCCATGTCGACGGCCAGAGCCCCGTGTTTCTCACCGAGCGAGTGTTTCTCGGCTGGATCATCGATCACGCGGTCCACGGTGAGCAAGCGTCCCACGTGCAGCCGCGGGGCGGGGGGCATCTTCAGATCAAGCGCGAGCGTGTGGCCTTGAGCATCCACCAGGCTGTCCGCCATCAGGATGTCGTTCTGCTTGAGCCGCTCGTCGAGCCCGCCAGCGAAACCGGCTGAGATGACCCACTGTGGATGATGCCCGTCGATGAGAGCCTGCGTAGCCCGGGTGGCATTCTCGCGACCCATGCCGCTCTCGATGACGACCATTCGCCGGCCGCCCAGGCCACCCTCGCGAGCAACAAAGCCGGCCCCTTCGGTTTTGATCAGGCCTGCGAGCTTATCGACGAAGCAGCCCGACTCGCTCGACAGAGCGAACACCAGCCCCACGTGGCACACTTCAGGCTTCTTCGGCTCGGTCGGCCCCGGCTCAACTCCGGCCGGCTGCTGCATCGCCTGTCCCGCCGCCTGCATCGCGGCCTCGCGCATCTTCTGCTGCGCTTGGCCCATCAGGTAGTTGCGGAGAAGCATTTGCCACATGGCGAGAGACTCGGCGAGGACGGTGTCTTGCGGCCAACCATTGTAGACCGCTGAGCCTTCCGGGTGCCACTGCCTGGCTTGCCCAGCAGTGCATTTCTTGGTCTCGCCTTGTACTCAAACGTATCGAACAAAGCTTACCTCGGAGGAACTTCCACTCACAAATCACGGTGAAAGAAAGCAGAGTCGAATTCGGCACTTCCCCGAAGACGACGCAGCAAGGCGAGAATCGACGGAGCACTGCTGGGCAAGCCAGACAGTGGCACCCGGCGAGCGCACCAGCATGCGACTAAACCGCCTCGCCACTCACGCCATCTGCCACAGGGCCATCTTCAGCGTGTCGCCGAGACGGCGGTTCACGCCGAGCACGGCGGCCGGCTCGAAGCCGCAGTGGACCATGCAATTCTCGCAGCGCGGATCGTTTCCGCGGCCGAGCTTATCCCAATCGGTCTTTTCGACCAGGTCGGTGTAGGTCTTGTGATGCGTGTCGGTGATCAGGTAGCAGGGGCCCTTCCAGCCGCGCACGTTGCGCGTCGGGTTGGCCCAGGCCGCGCACTTCAGGTCGCGTTCGCCGCGGAGGAACTCCAGGTAGATCGGCGAGGTGTTCAGCTTGAAACCCTTGAGCAGCGTTTTGGCCTGTTTGAATTTCGCGTGAATGTCCTCGCGCGTCATGAAGATCTCTTGCGCGCCCAGCGGGTTGATCTGCTGCACAGCCTGGTAGCCATAGGCCGGCGACATCATGAACCCATCGACGCCCAGTTCGGTCAGGTATCCGAGCAGCACGGCGATCTCGTGCATGTCGGTTTCCTTGTAGATCGTGGTGTTCGTGCAGACCAGAAAGCCCGCCGCCTTGGCGGCCTTGATGCCTTCGATGGCTTCGGCGAAGACGCCCTCGCGTTCGACGGCCATGTCGTGCGTGGCTTCCATGCCGTCGAGATGCACATTCCAGAAGAAGCGGCTGGTGGGCTTGAAGCCGCTGAGCTTCTTGCGCGTGAACATCCCGTTCGTGCACAGGTAGATGTGCTTCTTGCGCTCGAGGATCTTGGCCACGAGCTCTTCGATGCCAGGATAGATCATCGGTTCGCCGCCGCAAATGCTCACGCAAGGCGAGCCGCACTCGTCGACCGCGGCCAGGCACTCGTCGACCGTGAGCTTGTCCTTAATCGTGCCGACGTATTCGCGGATCCGACCGCAGCCGGTGCAAGTGAGATTGCAGGCGTGCAGCGGCTCGAGCATCAACACCAGCGGAAATTTCTTCTCGCCAGAGAGCTTCTTCTTAAGCATGTAGCTGGCCATCGTGCTGGTCAGCGAAAGCGGAAAACGCATCGGGATCCTCCCTCGTGCGTGAGTGTTTCTTGTGGAAGCTTCGTTGTGCTGTTTGCTTGTGTGCCACTGCTGGCTCGCCCAGCAGTGTTCGTCTTTTGTGCTTGTCTTGCTGTGTCTAGCTAGAGTTGACGTTCTTATTCTGTACGACCGAGTGCAAGGCAAGAATCGGGAAAGCACTGCTGGACAAGCCAGACAGTGGCACCCACCAGTTCTCTCTCTATCTATTTGTCTCGGCCGAGGCGAACTCCGTCGCCAGCCCGCTGAACGCTTCGTGGCGGGCACGCTCGGCGGCCGGATCGGCCATCGCCTGCGACCATTCGCCCAGGGCGAGCAGCGGAAAGTAGATCGGGTAATAGTGGTAGCGGAGGTAGAACACGAGCGGAAAGCCGGTGCCGGTAAACTCCGTTTCGTGCCAGGTGCCGTCCTCGCACTGCGTGTCGACCAGGTACTTCGCGGCCCGGGCCACTGCGTGGCTGCGAGCGTGACCGGCAGCGATCAGCCCTAGCATGGCCCAGGCGGTTTGCGAGGCGGTCGGCGATCCCTGGCCGCGCAGATGCGGCTGGGCGTAGGTGTCGGGCGACTCACCCCAACCGCCGCACGGCTGCTGATAGGCGAGCAGCCAGTTGGCGCCGCGAACCATCGCCGGATCATCCTGGGGCACTCCGACAGCGGCCAGTCCGACGAGCACCTGCCAGGTGCCATAGATATAGTTCACGCCCCAGCGGCCGAACCAACTCCCGTCGGCCTCCTGGTTGGCGCGGATGTAGGCGAGCGTGCGATCCACGACGGGGTCGCCCACCGTGCGGCCGAGCTTGCCGAGCATCTCGAGCACGCGACCGGCAAGGTCCGGCGTGCTGGGATCGATCATCGCGTTGTGATCGGCGAACGGCACGTGGCACAGGAACTCATGATCGTTGTTGCGATCGAACGCACCCCAGCCGCCGTCGCGATTCTGCATGGTGAGAACCCAGTTCACGGCCCGCTGCATCGCGGCAGGCGTCTGCTCGATGAGAGCCAGTTGCCGACGCGCCTCGGCAGGGTTCGAGCCGGTGGCGGCGCCAACCCAACTGCGATCGCTGCCGGCCGCGTCGATCGCCTGCATCTGGCTGGCCAGCGACATCACGACCATGATCGAGTCGTCCACGTCCGGATAGAACTCGTTGGCGTACTCGAAGCACCAACCACCGGGCTCGGCCTTCACCGTGCTGGCCCAATCGCCACGGCGCGTGACTTCCATCTTCAGCAGCCATTCAACAGCCTTGCGCGAGGAAGGATGTTCGGCGGGAAGGCCCGCGGCGGCGAGTGCTCGCAGCGTGATCGCGGTGTCCCAGACGGGCGACTTGCACGGCTGCAGGCGGATGGTGCCCGCCTCCTCGATCATCAGGCCGTTCAGGTGCTCGTAGCAGTACTTCAGCTCGGGGCTGTCGTCCTTATAGCCCAGGCACTTCAGTGCGATGATGCTCCAGACCATGGGCGGGAAGATTGCGCCCAGGCCTTCGCTGCCGGCGAAGCGTTCGACCGTCCACTTCTCGCACCGCTTGATCGCGCGGTTGCGGACCGGCTGCCAGAACTTGCGCGGACCGATGAACTTCAGCGTGCGATCGACGACGCGGAAGAAGCGATCCCAGCTCACCAGCCCGCCTGCTTCTTTACCGGGGCAGCGGAGTTCCGGCCACTCGTGCGGTTGTTTGAGAAACAGCTCCGAAATGCCCAGGTCTGCAGCGAGCTTCGTCACCGGCTGAATGGCCGACATGATCGAGAGCGGCACGATGATCGTTCGCGACCAGGCGCTCACCCGATACAGATTGATTGGAAACCAGGTGGGGAGCAGCACGGCCTCGGGCGGAACCGCGGGGCACTGATCGTAGGGAATCTGGCCCAGCAGGGCGAGATAGAACCGGGTGAAGCTGTTCACCGCGTCGGCCCCGCCATGGGCGAGGATCGCCCGGCGAGCCCGCTGCATCGCCTCACTACTGGGCTCGTAGCCGGTGAGCTTGAGGGCGAAGTACGCCTTCACGCTGACGCTAATGTCCACCGCGCCCCCAGGATGCGTGGTCCAACCACCGCCGGCGAGCTGCTTGTTATAGATGTACCGGGCACACTTGCGGGCGACGTCGCCCGTGTGCTGACCGAGGAAGGCCAGCAGCAGGACGTATTCACTTTCGAGGATCGTGTCCCCTTCGAGCTCGGCACACCAGTGGCCGTCCGTATGCTGCTGCTCGACGAGCCAGGCGCGGGTCCGCTGGATGGCGATCTTAAGCGAGTCGGCCAGCCGCGCGTGCGGGCCGTGCGAAGATGGCGCGCCTGCCGACTCCTGATCGAGCGAAACAGCGCGCACGGGCGAGTTCGTAATCATGTTAGGGCCTCCATGCTGCGAATCATCCCTGACTCGCCGGGATCGGCTGAGGGTTCACCGATCGCGTCAATCTATGCCATGCCGCGCGCGCGGGCAAGGTCACTGAGCTATCACGCGGTACATCTCGCCGCGGTCGTCCGCTAGCATGGGCAATCGCGTGAGCACACCGGCGGTGACGAGCGCGTCAAAGTTTGCCGGTTGGACAAAGTCGGTAATGCCATAATTGCCGGGTGAACGATAGCGCTCAATCTCGGGCCAGGCGACGTAAATGTGTGAGATGCCTCGGTCCGCGAGGGCCTGTCGAACTTCGGTAGGTGACTTGTCGCGGGCGAGCTGCTCGAAGATGGAATCGTCGAACACCGTGTTGTAGGTGGCGGGGACTTCGAGATCGAGAGGCTGCGCGTCGCCGACGAGCAAAACGCGATTGACCTCATTGGCATGCTCGTTTAGCCAGGCATGCCAGGGATCGACCCGCTTTATGGACTCCGCTCGAACCTGGTCAAGCGGCACGAGATAGCGACTGTCCGCGACAGGTCCGCCGGCGATGAGCACAAAGTTGAACACAAGGCCGAAGGCCAGCAGCGCGGTCAGCCCGCGCCGCCAGATGTGGCTGGCATTCCAGGTGGCGCCGATACCGGCGAGCATAGCCGCCAGTGGCCAGATTGGCACCAGGAAGCGATCGATGCGGTGGGTCAGCAGCCACCAGGCAGCAAAGATATAAAGGAGCAGTCCGCCGAGAAGCAGGCTCAGGCGGCGGTGCGGCGGGACTTTCCACGCGAAGAATGCGAGCGGCACAACCAGCGGACTGAGCCACGCGCCGGCCACCGTTACGTCCCACGCGCGGCGGGCGAGGTCGGCCGGCTCGAAGTTCGGTGGCCGGTGGGCCTGTTGCCATTGCTGCTCCTTCGCCGGCGTGCGCGTTTCGCCGCCGAAGACCTGGTAGAGCAGGGGGTAGGTCGGGTTGCCTGTGAAGGCCGCGTTCTTGGCGAACCACAGGCCGCAGCCGATTGCGATCCCAAGCACGACAAACGCGAGCGGCTCGATTCCAGATTGCCAGCCGCCAGTTCGCTGACAGACGATCGCGACGAAGGCCACCAGTGGAATCGCGCAGTACACGACCGCGGGATACTTCGTCGCCACGGCGGCGCCGCCGAGCAGGCCCGCGGTGAGCAGCAGGCCGCGCGTCGTGGTTGGAAGCGAGGAAGCCGCGGGCGACTTCAATCCATCGCGCCAGATGAGGGCCACATAGATGCTGGCCAGCAGGTAGCAGGCGAACGCCCCTTCGACGAGGCCGTGGATGGAGACGCTCGCCACCCAGGGGATCGAAAGATAAACCAGCGCCGCGACGACGCCCGCCGCCGGCGATACAAAACGGCAGCCGAACGCATAAAGTAGCAGGGTGGTAAGCGGCGCGAAGAGCGCGATCACCGTCTTGCCCGCGAGCGCGCCGGTCCAGAAGTCGCCGCTCGCGACCATGCCGGCCAGCGCGAACATCTCCGTGCCTAGCGGCATGTTGGCATACACATTGTGCGGCAAGAACGTGATTCGTCCGGCCTGGTAAAACTCCTTGGGCGCTTGCAGATGATATTCGCGAACGTCGAAGTCCAGCGGTGGCAGCAGCGCCGAACCAATCATCGCCAGCGCGAACGGCGCGAGCAGCCAGAGCCAACGCGGGCTCCAGCTCCAGGTTGTGGTGTCTCGCCTGGCAAAGTCCGGACCGAGCAGACACGAACCCGACTCACAGCCGCCCAGGCGGCGCATCGCAGCGGCGGCAATACACACGGCGATCCCCAGCAGTGCGAACAGATCCGCTCGCAGCAAGCCGACTAACCCCAGAATTAGCGTCGCCAGCGAAACGAGACTCAATCCGCAGACGACTGCCAGGAGTGTCATCTCCAGCTTCGTCAGCGCGCGGTCGACTCGCAACAATCGCAGCCAGAGCCAGCCGACCGACGCCGAGGCACTCAGGATGCCGAGCACGAAGAGCAGGATCCACCCGCGCTCGGCGAGCGACTGCCAGGCGGCCCCTGCAAACCAGCGGGTAACAAAGTCGTCGGGGCGCAGCAGAGCGACCAGCAGCAGTTCGCCTCGGCGTGAGCCGCCCAGTTCGGCGATCGGCAGCGTTAAGAACAGTGCGAGGTAGCCGGCGACTCCCAATAGCGCAGCAATCGCCGCGACCGGCGTGCGTACCCGCGGCGTTGCGCCTGGCGGCTGCGGATGCTTGGTGGTCGGGTCTGCCACGATGCGTGAATGTCCCCTGAAAGGCCGCGAAAAGCCGCCGCTGAGGGCTTCCCAAAGCGGCCGGTTTTCAAGCTATGTTTACCTAAGCTAGACTGACGGGACCTTCCGCCGTCGATTAGCCACGCCTGCGGCCTCGCTTCCCTCAGTGTATCTCGCACGGCTGTTGGCGTCCCACCCTGAAAAACCAACCCACCCCGCTCATTCACCGATGGCCCCTAAGCTCCAAGGCATCTTCACTCCCAATATCGTTCCGCTCGACGGCCGCGGCGAAATCAACGAAGCCGAACTGCGGCGCTACACCGACTGGCTCATCGACCGCGGCGTGCATGGACTCTATCCCAATGGTTCGACCGGCGAGTTCACCCGGTTCACGCCCGAGGAGCGACGGCGAATCATCGCGATCATGGCCGACCAGACGCGCGGCCGGGTGCCAGTCCTGGCCGGAGCAGCCGAAGCCAACGTGCGCGAAACCATCTCCGCCTGTGAATACTATCACGATCTGGGCGTGCGGGCCGTGGCCATTGTCTCGCCGTTCTACTACAAGCTTAGCCCCCAGGCTGTGTACGCTTACTTCAAAGAGATCGGCGACCATTCGCCGGTCGACGTCACGTTGTACAACATTCCGATGTTCGCTTCGCCGATCGACGTGCCCACCGTCCAGCGGTTGAGCGAGGAATGCGAGCGCGTCGTGGCGATCAAAGACTCCTCGGGCGACCTGCCGCACATGATCCGGATGATTCAGGCCGTGCGGCCAAACCGGCCGGAGTTCTCGTTCCTCACCGGTTGGGACGCAGCCTTGATGCCGATGATACTCATCGGCTGCGATGGCGGAACCAATGCCACCAGCGGCGTGGTGCCCGAGATCACGCGAAAGCTCTACGATCTGACGAAGGCCTATCGCATCGACGAAGCCCGCGAACTGCAATACAAGCTGCTGACGCTGTTTGACAAGATGATCCTCTCGGCCGACTTCCCGGAAGGCTTCCGCGCGGCCCTGCGGCTGCGCGGATTCAACACGGGCGCGGGTCGCCAGCCATTCTCGGACATCCAGCAGATGCAACTCGAAACCCTGAGCAACGCCCTCGCCTGCTTGATGGCCGACGAAGGCTACGCGGACCAGCCGATCGGTGGCTGCCCAATCGGCGGCGAAAAGATCGATCCTGACCAGGTCGGCCGGATCGTCAAGGGCGTGCTGGCCGAGCTCAAGCAGCGCGGGTTGAGTTGAACCGCTCAAGGTTCCTGGCGAGCTTCCCAGACGGTTATGACCTCGCGTTCGAATCCGAACAACGCGTCGCCCTCCCGCGAAAATTGTAGTTCCCCTAAAAAATTTCCACCTGCCTCCTCGTCCCTGAGCTGCAGCAGCGTTTCCGATGTCTGGGTGTCCCAAATCCGGAGCACCTTTTCATTACCGTCGGAAGCCAAATTGCGGCCGTCGGCGGAAACGGCGACTCGTTGGATGCCGGCTTTCCCACCGAGCATGCGCTTCAAAACGCGGCAACTCGGCAGCTCTCGGATGGTGATGCCTTCTCTGCCCTCGGCAACGACCATTCGCGAATCATCGCGGAACACCTGAAAATGCGTGTATTCCGCCCCTAAATCGGCATCTCCACCGAGGCGTTTCCCAGTGCCTGTTTCAAACACATCCAGAAATGGGCCACCGGAAACGACAATCTGCTGTCCACTCCAGTTGAATGTCATATGCGAAGGAGTTCCGCGATGGCTGATCTCCACGATGTCGCGGGCTGCAGGCCACGAGAGAATTTGGAGCTTGGAAGTTTCATCCAGGGCCACGGCAATTTTGCGGCCATCCGCGGACACGATCAGCTTCTGAATCGGATTGCCCAACGTCCGAACGGTCTTCACGGTATGGTCTACAAGATTGACAGACACTACAGCGCCCGATGCATAGCCGACGATGAGCTCGCGATCGTTCGGAGAGAAGCCCAGGCCGCTAACCGGGTTCGACAACGGAACTGTTTCGAAGCGCACTTGTCCCGTGGTGCGGTCGATCAGGCTGATTCGCCCGTGCCTGTCTCCGCAGGCGATTGTGCTTTCGTCTTTGGACAAGGCCATGGCGTCGATCGTGGACTCGGCCTGGAAAAGTTTTCGTCCGGCATTGCCCATTGCCATGTCGCCTTGCGCCGGCAAAGGCCATTCAACGATGGTCCCGTCGCTGGCGGTCGTGACCGCCGCTCGGACATCCCTGCGGAACTGCACGTCAAAAACGCGCGAGGGTGTGACGATCTCTGCAACCCGAGACCAATCCGTGGTTCGGTAGACTAACACCGAGCTGCCGTAGACGGCGGCAAGGAGATCGAAGTCGGGCGAGACACGGATGGTTTTCGCATTCCCGCCTCTTCCTGCTCGCAGGTTAAGTGCCGTCTCTTCCGTTTTCTCAATGGTCTGCGCCTGCCAAGAACCGTCGAACACCAGCAATTCGCCGTTTGCACGTCCGACTACCAGTGAATTGTCAGTCGGCAGCGTGGCCACAGCGGAAACGGCCCTATCCAGCCGGTAGGTTGCCGAAGGGATCGGCAGCGCGTCAAGGTCCCACGTGGCAAGCAACGTGTCACCGGCCGTAAGCAGCCGTCGGCCATCGGCCGATACGTCCGCCGCGTCTATTCCGAACTCGGGTACGAAAGTCTCTGCGAGACGCTCGCCGCGCTCGACATCCCACAGCTGGATGCATTGCTGCGCGTAGGTGATGAGCCGCCGCGAGTCCGGCAGAAACTTGATGCCTTCCACGCCGTTGGGGCTGAGCGATCGGTCCAATGTGCCGTCCGGGTGGAACCTGGCAATTGCCAAGTTGCTGAAATCCGCGTCCGTTCCGCCGCACAGCACCTGGCCAGCGACCACGAACCGTCTGTCCTCCTGAAGCGCAACTGCATTCAGCTCCGAACCGACCCCGATTTGCCAGCACACTTGTCCGGCCGTGCCGAAGCCTTCGTCCCTTGAACCATCGACATTCAGCCGTGCCACCAAGGCACACCGATGCGGAGCGTCGCCGGCCGCTCCCACCGCGACTATTTTGCCGTCTGGTTGAAGTACCATGGCGCGGAACTCGCAACCTGACAATTCGCAGTCGAGCGACACGACACCTCGTTGGCCGAAGCTCTCGTCGATGGCGCCGTCCGAATTGACCCGCGCCGCAAAGGCGTATTTCCGATCGTCGCGGATGCTCTCCCCTACGACGACGATCTTGCCATCCTGCTGAACGGCTACTGACTTGGCCCGATCGAAGCTCTCGGACACACGCCAGATCAGAGTTCCGTCCTGATCGAAGGATGTATCAAGGGTGCCATTCGAATTGCAACGAATCAGCAGTGTGTCGCCCGACGCGCTCGTATTCGCCGCCGCAGAGGTACATCCCACCGCAATGAGCTTGCCATCCGGCTGCAGCGCGAGCGCATGAATTGTGTCATCCCAAGTGCCGCTGTAGGCGATCAGCTTGCCGCCACTTCCAAACGACTCATCGAGCGATCCATCGGGTTGTAGCCGAACGAGAGCGGCATCCACACCAGAGGCCGTTTTCGTGTCGCCAGCGAGCAGGTACTTCCCATCCGGCTGCCGAATGGCGGCGAGTGCCTGTTCGGCAGTCGACCCGAGATCGATCTCGACTTCGCCACCGTTACCGAACTGCTGATCATGCGTTCCATCCGGTCGTAGTCTGACAATGGCGAAATCCTCATTGCGCGCCGCTCCCCCTCCCACGATCCTGCCGTCAGGCTCGACCAGCACGGCCATCAGGTTGTCAGGCTCCCCATGCTTCCACACAACCGCGTCGCCAACTTCGTTAAAACTCTTATCAATCTGGCCGTCCGGCTTGTAGCGCGCCACGTACGCATCGAAATTCCCGCCGTGCCGATTGCCTTGCCCCGCCGTGACGATCATCCCGTTCGCCTGAAGCGCCACGGCGTGCCAACTGTCGAAGCGGCCGAAGAATTCCGTGGTAATGACACCGCCAATTGGCAGCTCGCGCCGCAAGCTCCAGTCGGTTGTATCCCAAATCCGCGTCAGGCCGTCTTCGCAAGCCGCTGCCAGCCACAGGCCATCGGGCGAGAAGGCCACCTCGTTCACTTCCGCTTTGCTACATGCGAGCAGATGCATGGGTTCGACTGAGCCGCGCCGCCACACGCGGACAATCCCGTCAGCACAACCCGTGGCTATCAGTTCGCCGTCGGGCGAAAAGCTCAGCGAATAAACCGGCGCGAGATGCTTGGGCAGGAACGATTCTTGATGCGGCAATCTCCCCCATAGAAAGTGCCAGGCAAACTCCCTGATGTCTGGTCCATTCGTCGACTCGGCGTACGGCGCTAACAGGTCGCGGGCCAGTGCGACATTCGCTTGATCCATCGCCTCGTCCGCCCGCCGCATGTCCGAAGCGTAGAGCCGCATCGTGAGCTGTTCACGAGTTCGCTGCTCGGATTCAAGCGCGGCTGCAATCCGCACATTCGAATAACTCAAGAAGGCGACGCCAGAAAACATCGATAGCGCCACCACGCCCACCAGCGCCGCCCAGGCCGGGTTGCGCCGGCACCACTTCACAAACCGCTCGGCCGGCGGCACCGGCCGAGCCACGATCGACTTGCCGGCCAGGTACCGTTCAAGGTCCTCGGCCAGTTCCCGCGCGCCGCGATATCGCTGCCCCGGAATTTTGTTCAAGCATTTCTGGACAATCACGGCCAGATCGCGCGGCACATCACGGCGAACGGCACTCAACGAGCGCGGCTCGTCTTCGAGAACCTGCCGGAGCGTCAGCCAATCGCTCTCCGAACTGAACGGCGGCGCGCCGGCGAGCAGCTCGTACAGCACCACGCCCAGGCCATACACATCCGTCGCCGCGGTAATCTCCTTAACGCGTCCCGCCGCTTGTTCAGGCGACATGTACTTCAGCGTGCCCAGCATCGCGCCTGTGCGCGTCAATTCCTGATCCTGCTCGCCAAGCTTGGCCAGGCCAAAGTCCATCAGCTTGGGTTCGAAGGGCAGCTCACGCGAGTCGCCATCGGCAACCGGCGCCAGCAGCACGTTGCTCGGCTTCACGTCGCGATGTAACACGCCGCGTTCGTGCGCATGCGTGAGCGCCTTGGAAAGAGCCAGCGCAATCTGAGCCGCCTGGCGCGGCGCCACCCGCCCCTCGTTTTCGCTGAGCCACCTGGCTAGCGTGGGACCTTCGTAGTAGGTCGAGGCAATGTACGGCACGATTCCATCAATTCCCGCCTCTAGAATCGGAACGATGTTGGGATGATCGAGCCGCGCCGCGGCCTCGGCTTCTTGTTCAAAGCGCTTACGAAGTTCGGGCGAAGTCAGCACTTCGGGTCGAGGCACCTTCAGGGCCACGACGCGCCCTGTCGCCGGGTCGCGAGCACGCCAAACGATGCCGAAGCCGCCGCTGCCGAGCTCGTCGAGGATCTGAAAACGCCCATCGTGCCGGTTGTTGAGGTGCCCGTTCTGCCCAGCGAGTTCGGTCTCAGGTCGGCGCGGCTGACGCAGCGCGTGCAACAGGTCGAGACATCGCTTTTGGTTTTCAAGGTCCGGCAGCAATTCGGCGGGGAGAGGCTCGCCACCTGCCGCCTGGGCACTGGAGCCCGGCTCACATTCTCCCCGCTCGAGCCTTTCCTGATAGGCGGCCAATTCCTCGGCCAGCGCATTCTCGAAGCGATCGTCAATCATGGCCGCGGCCTCGAACTAACTCGCGGGTCAGCCGCTCCACGGCCCGGGCCCATTGCTTGCGAGCGGCCTCGGCCGATTTATTGAGCTGACCACCGATCTCGCTGAAGGACAGGCCGCGCATGTTACGCAGGTCGATCACTTGTCGTTCGGCATCGGAGAGCCTGCCGAGCGCGGTGCGCAAGGCGGTCGCGTCTTCCGTCGCGCGGCAGGCCTCGCTGGGAGACTGCTGCGGCGAGGGGGGCTCAACCGATAATCCTGAGCTCATCGCATCCAGCAGCGGCGAAACTTCCAGCGAATAGTCGCGGCGCTGGGCGCGATAGAACCGCGCCGTGTCACGAAGATTGTTGACCAGAATTTGCCGCAGCCAGGCTCGCAGCTCCACGTCGGAGGTTCCCTTGAACTGCGGGAATGCGGACGCCGCCTGCATGAACGTTTCCTGCACGATGTCCGATGGCGCGCACTTCGGCGACAGCTCCGCATGCAATTGCTCGCTCGCCACTCTCAGCAAATAGTCGCGATAGTAGTCCAGCAGCTTCCCCAAATCCGCATACGATCCGTTGCGGGCAGACACGATCGAATGAGCGAAGGCCAGGGAGGAATTGCCGGGATCGCCGAAGGACTCTTGTTGCGCCACGACACCACCGAGGAGAATTACTTTGTTCCAGCGAAATTATCATTGCCTAACGCCAAAGCCACAAGCTGCGGGTGGCTGCGCGTCCGCAAGAAAATGGTTCGCCGACCGACAATTCGTATGACAATCCAGGAGTTTTTTGGTTTCGTCAGAAATCCGCGTCCGCTTTCTCGAAAATACCCGCCTATGTAAACTATCGATCGGCTGATCGCCTGCGCACACCCTAACAGCCGTTTCATGCATGCCGCTCACCGCTCCACCTGGCGTCGAAGCCCAGATGCTGGTGCGTCGGCCCGTGGGGGAGGTCTATCGGGACTTCGTCGATCCTGCGTCAAGCAGCGGACACCCGACAGCCGAATTCTCATCGAATGGGACGATCCGCCATTGCCGGTCGAGTGGCAGTTTGAAGGCCGGCCAGACGGCACGAGTGTGGTCCGCGCTCAGAACTGGGAATTCCGCGGCACGGACGTTGAGGTCGTCAGGCAGGCTCTCGATTCGCAGGCGGATTCCACCTGGTGCTGGCGGGGCCCAAGGCCTGGCTTCGAGCACGGTATGGCCCTGAACCGTGTGGGCGACCACTTTCCTCCGAAGTTTTCCTCCCGAAGTTTCTGGGTAGAATGTCCTTATGACCAAACGCAAGCGCAATGGCCGATCGACCCCCAAGCTGGGCGCAAAGAACAAGCTCGACGGCTCGACGTCGGGCGAGTTGATCAACGTCGAGCCGCCGGCCAGCGATGTGCCCGCGCTAGTGCAGGCCTCGAAGTTTACGGCGATCCGCCGCTCGACGCTGTTTTCGGCCGAATTCGAGGCCGTAATCGAGATCATTGCCCGTGATCGCGTGTACCGGGCCATGCTGGCCCGATTCGCCCGCCGGCTCCCCGCTCCCGAGGAAACTTCCTCCGACCCGGCGGCCTAGTTTCGCTTGCTTGGTTCCGCCGCTTTCGCCGAACCTGGGCGAGCGAATGGCTGTCCTGTGTGGCGGAAGTGTCCGATCGCTGCATTCGCCGACCACGAGCGCAGGGTGCCATGACTGACGATGAATTTCTGGCGGCGTTCGCAACGTGCTCGCTTCCTCAAGAAGCTTGGACGCACCGGGCCCACGTGCGCATGGCGTGGTTGTATCTGGCCCGACTGCCGCTCTCGGAGGCCCGTCGCGACGTGAGCGCGGGAATCCGGCGCTACAATGACATGCGAATCGGCAAGCCGCTGGCTTACCATGAGACGATTACGCAGGCCTTTTTGACGCTGATCGCGGCCCGCCGAGATTCTGCCGAATCGTTCGACGCGTTCTGCGCCCGGGAGGGGGATCTGCTGGACAGCAAGCTCGGCGCCCTGCTCGTGCACTATCAGCGTGAGACCCTGTTCTCCGACGCGGCTCGCGAGGCGTTCATCCCACCGGATCTGGCCCCGTTTCCCGGGATTTCCGCTCCGACCTGCCGGCAAGAGGAATGCTAAGCTTTTGATGGCGGCAGACCTGTTTCCAACCGGATCGATGGGGAAGTCCCCGGCGGAGGTCCATCATGGAAAAACTCAATCCACGAGAACGACAACTCCTCATCAAACGCGTCAAAGAGCTGAACTCCAAGATCCAGAACCCGCGGCTCTCAATCCAGCGCGTCGATGAATTGCACGCCGAACGGGCGCAGCTTCAGGCCCAGCTACTGGAAGACCGTGCGGCGAAAGACGGCTGAGGTACCGCGGCAACTCGCGCACAAGCTTCGCCACACCGTGCGAGTTCGCACAGATTCTCGACAAGTCGGGCGTGCAGTCTCATGATGACTGCGGGCGCGAGCGATTGCTGAGCAAACGCTCCTTTCGGTTTGCCATCGATGCTGCGTGTCGCGATTCCAGGTCGAACAGGAGGTCGAAATGCGATTGGTGATCATTGGTGGCGTGGCCGGTGGAGCTTCGGCCGCGGCCCGGGCGCGGCGACTTTCCGAGGATGCCGAGATTGTCCTCGTTGAACGTGGTCCCGATGTCTCATTCGCCAACTGCGGTCTGCCGTACTACCTGGGCGGAGTCATCGCCGAGCGTTCCAAGCTCCTGGTCACCACTCCGGAGCGGCTGCGTGCCAGGTTTCGGATCGACGTCCGCACGCTCTCCTCGGCGGAAGCAATCGACCGAAAAACGAAGTCCGTAAGCATCCGCAATCTGGCCGACGGCAGTGTCTACGATCAGCCGTATGACAAACTAATCCTCGCCCCCGGCGCCGCGCCGATTCGTCCGCCGCTCCCCGGCATTGACCTGGAGGGCATCTTTACCCTCCGCAACCTGCACGATGTTGACCGGATTCACACCCGCCTGCATGCAGGCCTGAAGCACGCGGTGGTCGTCGGAGCGGGCTTCATCGGCCTGGAACTCGTGGAGAACCTCGTGCATCGTGGCATCTCCACCACGCTCGTCGAATTGGCAGACCAGGTGCTGCCCCCGCTCGATCCGGAAATGACGACCCCGATCGTCGCAGCGCTGCGCGCAAGTGGCGTGGAGATCTTGACCCGAGAAGCCGCGACTGGCTTCCGAAAGACCGGCGGCGGTCTGTTGGTCGACCTGCGCTCGGGCCGTGAGCTATCGGCACAACTCATCGTGCTAGGCGTGGGCGTGCGGCCCGAGAACGAACTGGCGGTCGCTGCCGGACTGGAGGTTGGTCCGCGGGGCGGTATCCGTGTGAACGCCTCGCTAGCGACCAGCGATCCCGACATCTATGCAGTGGGCGATGCGATCGAAACCACCGACGCCGTCTTGGGTGGGCCGGCGCAAGTTCCGCTTGCCGGCCCCGCCAATCGACAGGGGCGGATTGCCGCCGACAATGTGTTTGGTCGACAATCGAAATACCGCGGCGCCCAAGGCACCGCGATCCTCGGCGTCTTCGGTCGCACCGCCGCCATGACCGGGGCCTCGGCCAAAACGCTCGCCCGGCAGCAACGTCCCTTCCGCGCAATCTATGTGCATCCGGCACACCACGCCGGCTACTATCCCGGCGCGGAGCAAATGACGCTGAAGCTGCTGTTCGAGCCCGACTCAGGCCGCATCCTTGGCGCCCAGGCAGTGGGCGGGGCAGGCGTCGACAAACGGATCGACGTGCTTGCGACGGCGATTCAAGCCCGGATGACCGTGTTCGATCTGGAAGAAGCGGAACTGGCGTACGCGCCGCAATATGGCTCGGCCAAAGATCCAATCAACATGGCCGGCTTCGTGGCGGCGGGCCTGTTGCGCGGCGACCATCCCCAGATCGACGTGCCTGCCTTGTTGGCGCTCGCCGCGGCAGAACGGCCACTGCTCCTCGACGTTCGCACGCCCAAGGAATTCGCGGCGGGACACATTGCCGGCGCGGTGAACATCCCGATCGACGACCTGCGGCTGCGCACAGCGGAACTGTCAACCGAGAAACCGATCGTCACCTACTGCGAGGTCGGCCAGCGCGGTTACATCGCCACCCGAATCCTGAGACAGCGTGGGTTCGACGCCGTGAACCTGAGCGGTGGTTATCAGACGTACCAGCTTTTCGAGCCTGTCGTCCGGCAATCCTGACTCGACGCGCGGCCTGATTGCGAAGTACGCTTGGATACGCAAATCCTGCGCAGGACGGCTCCCAATTTGCTCCGTGCAAGTGATCTCGATGCAGCGTGCCAAGTCGGTACGGATTCAATTGCCGGTTTTCGCCCTGGCGACATCAGTCGCACTTGTCGCCGGTTGTGGTCGACCGGCCGCTGATATTGCCGAAAGCGAATCGTCGCCCACTGCCGTCCGTGCGGACGATGCACTCGTCCAGTACTCGCTCGTCGCGGCCTTGGCTGCCGGCGACTATGACGGCGGCATCTCGCTGGGCGAACTCGTGCGTGACGGGAACTTCGGCGTCGGCACCTTCAGCCGGCTTGACGGCGAGATGATCGTCCTCGACGGCAAGGTCTATCAGGCGCTGGCCGATCAGACGATTCGCGAGGCCCCGCCCACGGAAACGTCCCGGTGAGCTGGTCGGATCACGTTATTCACTCCGACGAGTCTACACCGACGGTGCAAAATCCGAGCGACCCCGCGTTCACCCGCCTTACTTCTCTATGGGAGGGGTGTACGGCTCCAGCCACGACGGATTAATTGCCTCGTGACCTTCTCCAACCCACCGCCAGTGGTCCCCCGCGGCGAACGCGCGGGGTTGGTTCGCACTCAGGCTCTGGCCACCGAGACCCGTGTGCCGAAGCGGCCGGTAACGTCTGATAACGCAAGCAACTGGGTGATGAGCTTTTTCGTTCGTGTCCACAGGCCAAATGGCACTTGTTCAAAGCAGCGGCGCGCCTCAGCGGGGTCGCCCTGCCGCTTGCCGAACGTTGCGCCCGCCTTTATACAGCCCGCGTACGTCCGCCATAGTCCGTGGTAGTCCTGCGCCGTCCTTAGCGAAGGCGTCCACGCAGCTCCTGCAAGTTCGCGTGCGCCTACGTCGACACAATTCCGAGACTGGCTACAGTCAGGCTACACTGGGCCGAGTGTTAGCCTGATCGCGCGTCGCCGAAACGCAAAAAGAAAGCCCCGCAACTCTGGGCGAGGCTAAGGCTTATAGAAAAGCGGAGGGCATGGGATTCGAACCCACAACCCCTTGCGGGGCATCTGATTTCGAGTCCTACCTGAACATGCGTCACCTGTGTCCGCGATCGTCCAAGCTGGCCCGGTGTTTGAGCTTGGGGTGACCCTGTGATTCCGCCACCGTTCGCAAGGTGCGCCACTGTCCGGCGTATTGGCTACAGATTGGCTACATGGTAGGTCAGCAGATTCTTGGTAACGGAGCTCCCAGGGGTTCATCGAGCGGCAGGTAGCGGCCCAGCCCACGCTGAACCACAACCAGCGAAACGCGTCGCTCTTGAACTTGCCCCATGATCGCTGCCTGCCGCGCGACGGGCACGCGGCTTAGTGCCTCGACGGCGGCCCCCCCAAAGCCCTCTCGCACGGCTACGACCATTGTGCCCTCGTTGGCCACATGCAGGGGGTCAAGGCCCAGCAGTTCACACATGCCGCGCACCTCCGGCGTCACGGGCACCTCACGCTCATCGACGGCCAGCGTCCAACCGCATTTGGCTGCCCATTCTCGCAGCACCGCCGACACACCGCCGCGGGTCGCATCGCGCAGAGCGACGACGGGTACTTCCGCCCGGCGCAAGGCGTCGACTGCCGGCACCAGTGACGCACAGTCGCTGATCGGGCAAGGCTCCACGACAAATTGTTCGCGAGCTATCATCACCGCCGTGCCGTGTTGTCCGATTGTTCCGGTAACCACCAGCTCGTCACCGCATTGCAACTCGCCAGGCCCCGGCCATCGCGGTTCGAGCAGCACACCCACACCTGCGGTGTTGATAAACAAGCCATCGGCAGCGCCGCGCGGCACGACCTTCGTATCGCCCGTCACGATGGAAATGCCTATCTCTCTCGCGGCGTCGGCGACGCTCCGCAGCACACGGTCGAGCAGCGTGAGTTCGAAACCTTCCTCGATAATGAGAGAGAGGCTGAGCCATAATGGCCGAGCGCCAGAAACTGCCAGATCGTTGGTCGTGCCAATAACGGCCAGTTTACCGATGTCGCCACCAGGAAAAAACAACGGCGACACGACATAACTGTCCGTGGTGAATACAACCTGGCCCGCGAGCCGCGCGAGAATCGCGGCGTCGGCGTCTCCCGCCGGCGCGACATCGGCCAACGCCGGGAGTATACGCTCGCTCAGCAGTCGTCGCATCAAACGTCCACCCTCGCCGTGAGCAAGCGAGATGCGTCCGTCGTCGAACGTCGACGGATTCGGACAACTGTTTGATAGCTCTTCGCGTTTCATCAACGGCGCCTCATCCGGATAAATGGTTGGCGCCGGCGTACCGGTAATAGGCTGCGCAGGCACCTTCTGATGAGACCATTGGCGCGCCTAGCGGACGGTCGGGCGTGCAGCTCGTACCGAAACTGGGGCAAGCCTTAGGCTTGATGCGTCCGGCCAGGACGGCGCCGCTGTGGCATTCGTGGTCTTCAATCGCCGGCACCGTCGCGCCGCAAAATCGGACCTCTGCGTCGAACTGTTGAAACTCAGGACGCAGCTTCAATCCTCCGCGCGGTATCATGCCCAATCCTCGCCAGGGCCTGTCGCACACCTCGAAAACCTCGCCGACCAGCCGTTGCGCTGTCGGATTGCCCGCGTCGCGTGCCGTTCGCCGATAGCAATTGACGACTTCCGGTCGGCCAGATTCTAGCAGGCGGACGCACTGCAGGATGCCTTGCAACAAGTCGACCGGTTCGAATCCGGTCACCACCACGGGCAGCCGGTAGCGCTCGACGAAAGGCGCGTACTCCTTGCAACCGGTCACGGCGCATACGTGTCCCGCTGCCAGGAAGCCTTGTACTCGGCAGTCGGCCGACTCGACGAGGGCCTCCATGGCCGGTAAGACTCGCACGTGCGCCACCAATAAGCTGAAGTTCCGCAGGCCGAGCGCCTTTGCCTGGCGCACTGCTAGGGCCGTGGTGGGAGTGGTTGTCTCAAAACCGACCGCAAAGAAGACAACCTGCAAGTCGGGGTTGCGGCGGGCCAGGTCAACGGCATCCATGGGAGAATAGACCGGTTTGACGCGGCCGCCGACAGCGCGCGCTTCCAGCAGGCTGCCGCGGCTGCCGGGAACCCGCAGCATGTCGCCGAAACTGGCCAGAAGCACGCCCTCGCGTAAGCTCAACTCGCGCGCGAAATCGATCGACTCCAGCGGCGATACGCACACAGGGCAGCCTGGCCCATGGATCAGATCCACAACGCCCGCCAGTTCGACGTCGATCCCATGTCGCAACAGCGAATGCGTCTGGCCGCCACAGACTTCCATCAGTGTCCAAGGCCTGCGAGCGGCGCGGCGAATTTCCGCCAGCAGCCGCCGCGCGGCGACGGGGTCGCGGTACTCGTCGAGGAATTTCATTGCGTCTCCTCCTCGTCTCGCTCCAGCCATTCGACCTTCTCGGGCAGACTTGCGAGCTCCGCAAGCACTCGCGCTGCTTCCTCGGCATCGACAATCGCGATCGCCACGCCGGCATGCACCACAACGTAATCGCCCTCGGAGGCCTCGGGCACGCAGGCCATGAGGCACCGTCGCGTGACTCCCCCGAATTCAACTTCGGCAACGCCCAACAACGGGTCGGAGTCGATCCACCGCACGACCTTGCCGGGAATCGCTAGACACATGGCAGCCAGCCTCCGTTGAGTCGTGCCGAGGCAACGGCCAATTGCCCGGCGGCCAGTCCGCCATCGCCGCATGGAATGATCCCCGGCGTGGCAATCGGCTGATCTCCCGCTAGTCGTTCGACGACGAGCTCGGTCAAAACCCTGTTTTGAAAGCATCCGCCGCAGAGCACGACTGGCATTTTGGGAAGCTGCCCCACGATTGTCGCGACACCGTCGGCGAGCGCGCGGTGAAATCGCATCGCGATCACCTCCGGCAACACATCCGTTTGCCGGTCTGCGAGCACACGCTGAACAAACGGTCGCCAATCCAGTTGCGGCGGATGACCGGGTGAGACCGGCAGTGGGTATGCGCCTTGGCACGCAGAATTGCAGGCGGCTTCCAGCAACATTGCAGCCTGGCCTTCGAACTGCGATGCGCTAATGTTCAGGGCGAGCGCTGCCACGGCGTCAAAGAGTCGGCCCGCACTCGACGTAACCGGACACGCATGGGAACTGCCAAGCAATTTGACTACTCGTTCTATCTGAGATGCTGTAACGCCGCTGAACCTCAGACTGGCTGCCCGCTCTGCTCCAAGTGCTTGGTACACCAGCGATACTGCCACACGCCAAGGCTCTCGCACGGCGGCTTCTCCCCCCGGCAAAGCGAACGGCCGCAAGCATCCGACGCGGCGAAAGTCGCTGGCGGTTGCAATCAGAAATTCACCACCCCAGATCGTGCCATCTGGTCCGTATCCCGTTCCGTCCCAGGCGACTCCCAGTACCTCACGCTCGAGCCAGCCGTTCTCAAGCATTCCGGCCGCCACGTGGGCGTGGTGATGCTGCACCGCGATCGTCGGAATACATTGCACGGCTGCCCACCGCGTGGTGAAATAGTCGGGATGCTGGTCGCAAGCCAGCGCCGTCGGCTTCGTATCGTAAAGCCGAGACATCGACTTGAGGTGGTCCAGGTAGCGTTCTCGGGCGGATTCCGTGTCGAGATCCCCGATATGTGGTCCGAGGACGGCTTGGTAGCCATTGCTAAGCGCGATTGCTGCTTTCTGATGTCCGCCCAGTGCAAGCAAAGGACGTGACTCCAATTCCAACGGCAAGGGCGCGAGTCCGCGAGCCAGCCGGACACTCACCCGCTTGCCCGCCACGACGCGAACCACACTGTCATCGATCGGGCGCAGAATCGGCCGGTCGTGCTCGATCCACGCGTCGGCGACACGCTCCAGCTCGCCCAAAGAAACGCCGGCCTCATAGGCCAAGGGATTGCCTTCGAGATTTCCACTGGTGACTACCACCGGTTTGTTGAACTGACGAGTTATCGCCTCGTGCAGGGGGCTTGTCGGTAGCATCAAGCCGATCGTGCCTATTCCCGCGGTGACTTCGCTCGCCAGGAGAGACGGCGATCTCAACTTGAGAATCACAATCGGGTTTACCGGGCAGGTCGCGCTTTGCCACTCGGCATCGTCGAACATCGCGATTTGCTCGGCAGATTCGAGATTCGCAACCATGACCGCCAGTGGTTTTCCGAATCGCTGCTTGCGGCGTCTTACCTCCTGCACTGCGGCGGGCGAAGTCGCGTCAACGAGCAACTGATATCCACCAATTCCGCGAATCGCGACAATCCGGCCCTGGCGCAGCTCGGCGACTGCTGCTCGAATCGCGTCGACACCTCGCGAGTTCCATTGCTCGGTGCCTTGGCGAAACCAGTGCTGAGGGCCACAGGCGGGACAACTGTTCGTCTGGGAGTGAAAGCGGCGATCGAACGCGGTCGTGTACTCTCGATCGCACTCGGAACAAGGCTCAAAACAGTTCATGCCCGTCGCTCGACGGTCGTAGGGCATCGCATCAAGCAATGAATAGCGAGGGCCGCATTCAGTGCACGTCGTGAAGAGATAGTCGTACCTCCGGTTCTTGCCGTCTTGCACCTCGGCCAGGCATTTCGGGCACACTGCAAGATCCGGGGGCACGCGTGCTGCTAGGCCACCTTCGGAAGTGCTCGATTTAATAATGAATAACGAGGCTCCGACTGGCTCCGTGCTTTCTTCGGATTGCGATTCAACAGATGTGCCCGGCGGGAGTCGCCGTTTGAGTAACTGCCGAAATGCCGCTACCGCTGCCGACGGCCCTTCGACGTGGATCGACACACCACCTGAGGAGTTACCGACGCTGCCTGCGAGTCTTAGTTCCTGCGCGAGCCGCGCGATGGCTGGGCGAACGCCTAGTCCCTGGACTCGCCCTATGAGCACGATACGGAGCGCGATTGACTGATCATCATCGCCCGAGGGCGATGGATCGCGTGCTTCGAGCTGGTGAGTCAGCGGGGTGGACATAGCTGCGGCAGCCTCGCGCGTAGCTCGACCAGAAATCGACACCAGCGGTCAATTCCCGTAACTTGCAATGCGGACACGGATAGTATTTCCATTTGCGGCTGGATGGAGAGCGCGTCGTCGCTGGCTGAGTTGATCGAGAAAGAGACATAAGGCAACAGGTCGATCTTGTTGATCACCATCGCGCGGCTGGTGCGAAACGCCTTGGGATACTTGGCCGGCTTGTCATCTCCTTCCGTTGTGCTTAGCACGACCACTCGCACATGCTCCCCCAGGTCGTGCGACGACGGACAGACGAGATTACCGACGTTTTCGATGAAAAGAAAATCCAAGTCCCCTGGCGGCAGGACCTCCAGCCCTCGCTGAACTAGCGGTAGATCCAAATGGCATGCGCCACCGGTTGTCAGTTGAACAGCCGGCACGAGGGGGGCTAGCCGCTGGGCGTCGCGATCAGTCGCGATGTCGCCCACGAGCACCGCCATCCGCTGCTGGTCACCCCAATGAACGGCCGTTGCCGCCAACAAACTGGTCTTGCCAGCGCCAGGAGATGACAGCAGATTGACGACCAGCGTGCCTCGGCGCGTCATCTCGCGGCGGAAGTCCTCGGCCTGTTCTTTGGCCTGCGCGGCGACGTCGCGCTGCACTGTGATTACGCGAGTCACGTACTGGCTCCTTGCTCGATGTCATCCAGCACAACACACTGCAGAACCACGCCATCGCCAGAAATGGTATCGGTCTCGGGCACACCACAAGAGGGGCAGCGAAAACGAAATTGCAGCGGCTGAAAGTCCATGTCGCAGCCTCGGCAACGCGCCACCAGCGGTACCTCTTCGATCTCCAGCGTCGCGTCGCCACACCCAGCCTCGGCTGACAACTGTTTCCACGCAGAAGCCATCAGAGCGGGTTCCACGCCAGCCAGCGGACCAACTTGCACGCGAACACGGCGTAGTGCGGCCCCACCATTCGCGGAGACGATTTCTCCAACTTGTGCCAACAGCGTCCGAACCAGCGACATCTCATGCATGATGGAGGGCCTCGCACAATCGGTCGACCACGGTCGGGATTGCGGTCGCCAACTCCGGCGATAACGCGTCGCCTGAGAGCGGCGGCTTGATGCCAACTCCCCAGATGCGGGTGCATCGCGGCAGGCGCCCCAACTCATCGGCCAGCATCAGGGCCGCTTGAAGCGTCATGTCGTGTGTTCCCCGAAAAGCAGTTCGCTCGATCTCCGGAGCCGGCCAGCTCCAGCAATGCAGGGAACCTGGCTCATCGCCGGCGACTGCGTCACAAACATCCAATGTATCAACTCCCTCCAGCCAGTCGAGTAGTTCCGCCGGCGTGCGCGCACACCGGACTTCCAGCAAGCTGCCCTGGTGCTCGCTCAAGCGCAGGGCGATCTCCCATCCCACACGATCATCGCCGCGCGGGCTGCCGATCCCGACGAACAATCGGGAATCGCTCATGATCCGCGATCCATGCTGACCTTTAGGAAATGCGTCGCACAGCTAATGCACGGATCGTACGACCGCACTAGCCGTTCACAGGCTCCCGCGACTTCGTCGTCACTCCGGTTCAGCAGCGCGGGCAGGTAGTTTCGTAAGTCGCTTTCGATCTGACTCTGATTCTGCGATGTCGGGGGCACGATGTTGGCCTCCGTTACCAACCCCTGGGCGTCGACGCCGTACCGATGATAGAGCAGCCCACGAGGCGCCTCGGTGGCGGCGGCACCTTCGCCCTGTCGATACTCGTACTTAATGCGAGGTACCCCGGCCGGGCGATAGTCTCTGAGAATGGTCAGAGCTTCTTCGTACGCCTGCACGATCTCGATGCTGCGGGCGATAATACTCTTGAAGATGTTGCGGCAAGGATGCTCCAGGTTCAGGTCATCTGCCAGGCGTCTCGCGGCGGGAAGCAACTGCTCGCGGTTGAGATTCATTCGCGATAGCGGGCCCAGCAGGTACGTCTGCCCGGTGTCGACCCGGACTGCCTGCAAGGCCGTGGAATGCGGAACCTGTTGTTCGCGAAAGTGCTTTTCGAATTGATCAGCGTCGATGACCATTCCGTCGCTCGTGCGAATCGGGCCTTCGCACATGGCGTATTCATCAGGATGCGAGACGGCCACGAAGTCGTACGCCTCGTCGAACCTGGGGAAGTCGAAGCCGGCGACCCACCTCGCAGCGTCGATCGCGGCCTGCAATCCCCACTCGAAATCGGGGATGAGCCGCGTCAGCTCCTCTTTCCGCGGCAGTCGGTAAAAGCCTCCGACGGCCACGTTAATCGGATGAACCGCCCGGCCTCCCAGCACGTCGAGCAGTTGATTGCCGTGCTTCTTCAGCCGCAAGCCGCGATTGACTTCGTCCGGATGATCCTTGGCCAGCGCCAGCGCGCTCTCATAGCCCAGAAAGTCGGGGACATGTAACATGTGGACGTGCAAGGCATGGCTTTCGATCCACTCTCCGCAGTACAGCAATCGCCGCAAGGCCCGCAAATCGCCCATCACTTGCACGCCGAGTGCAGCTTCGAGCGCATGCACCGAACTCATCTGATAGGCAACCGGACAGATGCCGCAAATGCGGGCCGTAATATCCGGCACATCCTCGAGTGCGCGGCCCCGCAGCAAGGCTTCGAACAATCGCGGCGGCTCGTAGATGCTCAACCGCACGTCTTCAATATTGCCGTTGTGCAGGCGAATATGCAGCGCCCCCTCACCTTCGACGCGGGTCAACGCTTCCACGCGGATCGTGCGTTCTTCGCTCATACGCTGGGCTTACTCACTGCTCTTCGCCTGCAAGCCGATCGCTTTCAGCGCGAAACTCGGGGGCGTAGCCATTGAAACTGTTTCGCAAGCTTCGGACCAACGTCTCACGCGAGACTCCGATGACTTGACACTGGTCGCTCAGACTCTCGAGATTCGGCTGCTCGCAGGGCCCGTAGCACCCGTAGCAGCCGCGATTGTAACTGGGACAAATCGCCCCGCAGCCGTCGTGGGTGACGGGGCCCAGGCAAGGTATTCCTTGAGCTACCGTCACGCAGACCGTACCGCGCCGCTTGCATTGCAGGCAAACGCTATGCACCGGCGTGCGGGGACGACGACCGCCCAACAGCGAAACCAAAACTTCGAGCAATTGCTGCTTATTGATCGGACAGCCGCGCAGCTCGAAGTCGACTGGCACGTGACTGGAGATCGGCGTGGAAGTCGCGAGCGAGTGGATATACTCCGGCGACGCGTACACGGCCCGCAGAAACTCTGCGGAGTCCGCCCAGTTGCGCAAAGCCTGGATCCCGCCGGCCGTGGCACAGGCGCCAATCGTAACCAGGAATCGCGAGTCACGGCGGATCTGCCGAATGCGCTGGGCATCCTCGGGCGTGGTAATCGATCCCTCAACGAGTGCCACATCATACGGACCCGGCTCCACGCGACTGCTCGCCTCGAGGAAGTAGGCCACGTCAATTCTTTCGGCCAGCGCCAGGAGTTCATCTTCCAGCGCCACCAGCGAAAGCTGGCAACCGTCGCAAGAGGCGAACTTGAACACGGCTAGTCGCGGCTTGTGGCTCATAGTCCCTCCACGTTCAGATACCGCTCGATCTTGTCGTAGCGAAAAACGGGACCGTCCTTACAAACGAATGCCGGGCCCAACTGGCAGTGCCCGCACAGCCCAACGGCGCATTGCATGTTGCGCTCGAGCGAAACCCAAATTTGGTCTCTACGTAAGCCTCGCTCCAAAGCGCTGCGCACCGTATAGCGCATCATCACTTCGGGGCCGCAGAGAAACATCACTGAGTTTGCCGGCGTCAACGGGCGCAGTCGATCGACCAGCAGCGGGACGACACCCACGTCGCCCGACCAGCCGGGCTGAAACCGGTCGACGGTTGCAGACACGTTCAGTCCGCGATCCGCCCAAACGTCGTAGTCGCGCCGGTACAGGAGCATGTCGGGCGACCGTGCACCGTAAAGCAACGTTGTCCGGCCGAATCGCTTTCGCTGCGTGAAGCACGCATGAATCGCGGGTCGCAGCGGAGCCAGGCCGATACCGCCGGCGACGAGGATGACATCGGCGCCTGTGCACTCGTCCAGCGGCCAGCTCGTTCCATAGGGGCCGCGCAAGGCCAGCTCGCCCCCGACTCCGAGCCCGGCCAGCGTGCGCGTCACGTTGCCCGCCACGCGAATCGTGTGATCCCAGGTCCCGGACATCTCATTGGCCGCGCTTAGACTGATCGCAATTTCGCCGACGCCGGGCAAGTAGAGCATGTTGAACTGGCCAGGTCGAAAGCGGTAACGCTCGTTGAGCCCGGCATCCCGAAACCGCAAGTGATAAGTGGCCACCCCTGGCAATTCGGGCGTAACTGTGGCGACCTCAACGCTCTGCGCGAGCCACGGGTTGTCGACCATGGCGCTTGATGCTTGCACGCTCACGCGGGGTTCTCCCGAATGGCTGCGACTTCCTCGGTCAAGTCGATTGCGACCGGGCACCAGGTGATGCATCGGCCGCAGCCGACGCATCCGGAGACGCCGAACTGATCGATCCAGGAGGCTAACTTGTGCGTGAGCCATTGGCGGTAGCGCGACCGAATCTGATTCCGCACAATGCCGCCGTTCATGTAGCTAAAGTCCCAGTTGAAGCACGTATCCCACTCACGCTCGCGCTGAACATGGTCGCCGGTCAGGTCGCTCACCTCCTTCACGGAACTGCAAAAGCAGGTCGGGCAGACCATCGTGCAGTTGGTGCAAGACAAACATCGCGTGGCGACCTCATCCCAGCGAGGATGCTCGAGATTGCTCAACAGTAGATCCCGGATGTCCTTCGTGTCCAACCCTTTCGTGATCTGATCGACGGCCTGCTGGCGGGCAGCCTCGGCCGCCAGCAGCGACCCCGGTGCTGCTCTCGTGACCGGCAAGCTCGACAGAACGTCCGCCCCACGCTCACTGCCGACTTCGACCGTGAACGAATCCGGCAATTCCGTTAGCGCCAAGTCAAAACCCTGTGTGCAGCGCGGCCCCGTGTTCATCGACGTGCAGAAACAAGTGCTGGCCGCCTGCGTGCAATTGACCGCGACGATCAAAGCTCGTTCGCGGCGCCGGCGATAAATCGGATCGACGTACTGCTCATTGATGAAGGTGCGGTCCTGCACGGCGATCGCCGCCAGCTCACAGGCCCGGACGCCGAGCAGGGCATACGGTGGTTCTTGATCCGGCACCTCGCTAAATTGCCAACCATTTGATGTCCGGTCGGCCTGGGTTACGGCCACTTGTGGCGGGAAGAAATATCGCTTTGGCGAATGCGGCCCGACAACAAAACCGAACCAGGCCTCGTCGTCGCGGCGCGTGAGGCGGTACTGGCCGCCGCTCTGCTCGTCGGTCCATCCGCGCGGGAGGTCCTCGACCCGGCGTATTTCGTCGTAGACGATGGCCTGCTGGGCGATCGTCGGGCCGACGACGCGATATCCGCCCTGCCAGAGCTGATCGAGAAACGCCTGGAAATCCTGTTTCGCGAGCAACAGCGTTTCACTCTGGGGCGAATTCCGCGGTCGAGCGACTGCTTTCATGGGTTCCTCCCTGCAGTTTCCATTAGTCCGGCCCCCGGGGCACGAACGGCTCGGTGTCGGCAAACAAGTCGAGCAATTGCAGTCGCGTAGCCACCAGCCGGTTGGCCAGCGCCTCGGCCACATGACGCATAAGTTGATAGCCGAACTCAGGATCGGACTCGCACAACAGCAGCACGTCGCGTGCTCGAATCGCCACGACCTGCGTGTCTTCCAACGCTACGGCAGACGTGGTCATTCGCCCCTTGCCAAGCAGAGCCGACCAGGCGAGCATGTCGCCCGGTCCCAAGGACATAATCCGGACCTCGCCGCGGCCTGGAACCTGCATGTCCAGTGCCACGCGCCCCACCGCGACGATCATCAGGCGATCGTTGACCGCGTTTTCGCGAAATAGGATGCTGTGAGCGGGGAATCCGCGCAGCTCCGCAAACGCCGCAATGCGTACCAACATCGATTCTGGGAGCGACTCGGAAAAGCGGAGTTGGCTCAGTACATAGACCACCGACTCGATATCCACTGGGGCCGCCTCCAAGCCAACATTTTTCGAATACGGGTGTTAACGCGTTGACCCGCAGAAATCGATTCTCTGCGTTCCGAAGCAACGATACAAGCACGAACAACAGACTTTGCCCATATCTGGCTCAGCCGTTGAGAATCATCGCTTCAAAGTCCTCGAACTGCTCACTCCAGGACGATCCAGACGCCACCAACCAAGGCAGATTCGGTAGCGAGTGCGCAACAGTAACCTTGGCCCCGGTTTGCCTGACAAGCCACACGCCTTGCTTCAACGCGGCATCCCCATAGGCTGAGAAATCCGTGGCAACCAGAATGCGTTGGTAGCCTTCCTTCGCGGTGGTGTGACGTGTCATTAATGGTCCATCATGTAGTTGACGGTTGATGGTTGAGGTGAACGCTCCTGTAACTCTTTCCTGACAATGGCAACTTTCTTGGGTGCCGCGATCCCCAGACGGACCCTATCCTTCCGAACTTCAAGAACTGTTAGCACAATGTCATACTGCGGCACGCAAATTTGTTCGCCGACTTTGCGACTGAGTACCAGCATACTTATTCATCCTTGTGAGAACCGTTCGGGTGGTTATTGGGGGTGCTTGGCGCTCTGCTACAAATACTCGTCCGGCAGGTGGTAGCTCACCAAGCAACCAACGCCTCCCAGGTGACTCAACTCGTCGCTCTGGCTCACGATCTCAATCGTGCAGTCCAATGCCTCTGCCTTTTGCACCATCCGCTCCTTTGTGTTGAAGCGGCCGAACTCCTGTGCCTTGCAGTGGGGGCACGCGTCCGGCACTTCGCTCTCCACGCCGATGCTTCCACATCTGTCGCACGACCACCCTGGGCCAGGATCGTATTCTTTTGACATAACGAGCACGTCCACGCGGCCGCGGCACAGCGCGCGGAAACTCGGGCCCGTTCCCACGACAGCAAGCCCGCCGGTGCGCAGTTGATGAACAAGATTGCCGACGATTGTGCGAGATTCTTGTTCCTCCGCTTCGATAAACGCACTCAGGGTGGCCTCCACCACGTCGGACAAGCGCGTTGCGCTGGATGCCGTGACAGTATCAGTCAACTGGCTCTGCAAGTGCTTGGGCAGGTGGTTTCGTACCTGCGCAGTCATGGCAGGCGGGCCCGCGAGGATCAAGTGCGTATAGCCGCCGGCGGACATGAGCTGATCTAAAACCACGATCGCATCCCTCAGGAATTTGCGAGTCCGTTCCTGGCGGTGGCGTTGAAAATGGACCTTCGACCACTCGCTTCCCACACGGTCCCTCAACTCCGGCCGCTCTTCCCACATTGTTGCGGTGACCGCTCCCAGATTAACTTGTAGAATCCGCCAGCTGCCTTTTGTGACAAGCATCAAGACATACCGGTGATAGGTATCCTTCAATTCGACCAAGTGATAGATGTTGGGAATATTGTCCACCGCAATCCAGTTAGGCAGCGGCACCTGAAACTGGAGCGGCAGAAAGAACGGCTGCGCACCTGCGCGCGAGAAGGCAGCGAGCCCCTTAGAAATGGGAGTCAGTTCCGTTGACATCATTTGCTCGATACGTCCCAGAGCGGCGTCGAAGTCCTGTTGCTCCTGGCTGCTCAGGCCCTTCCGAAGCGACCGCACGCGTTCGTCGAACCCGTTTTGATCCGCGAGACGCCCAGCGGCCAAGGACTGGTAGCAACTGATGACGGGTGCAACGGAGACGGGTAAGGTGATTAACGTGCGGATGTGTTTGGGGAGGTTTTGCCGTTCCATATCAAAGGCGACCGGCACGCTCACGAAGCCGAGCCGCACCACGGTCGCGCAGTTCTTGGAGATCTGGCTCGACGATGTCGTGCGGGTCACGGTCCGCAATTCGACGTACGTCAGCTATAAGGGCGTCGTCAAGAATCACATCGACAAGCGGATCGGCGGCATCCGTTTACAGAAGCTCGAACCGTCACACGTGCAAGGATTGTATTCCGCGATGGAAAAGGATGGTGCCAGTCCACGGCTCCGCCAACTAACTCACGCGGTTCTGCACCGGGCATTGAAACAGGCGTTGCGGTGGGGCAAGGTGATTCGCAACGTGTGCGATGCTGTGGATTTTCCACGCGTGCCGCACAAGGACATTGAACCACTAACTGCCGAGCAAGTCGGGCGGCTCCTGGCGGCTGCCAAGGGCGACCGACTCGAAGCCATCTACATCGTCGCCATCGGCAGCGGGCTACGCCTCGGTGAGTTGTTCGGGCTGCAATGGGCGGACGTAAATTTGAAGAAGGGCACGATCAGCGTGTCGCACACCCTGAGCGAGGTTTGCGGCAAGTTGACGCTCACCGAACCGAAGTCGAAGAAGGGGCGGCGGCTGGTGTCACTCCCGCAGCCCGTGGTTGACGCCCTTGTCGAACACCGTAAGGCGATGATCGCGGCGGGGTGGGCGGCGGTGCCGTACGTGTTCACCAATTCGGTTGGTGGACTACTCCGGCGGACACATTTTCACCGGAACCAGTTCAAGCCGCTGCTCAAGCGGGCGGGGCTGCCGGCTATCCGGTTTCACGATTTGCGGCACACCTCGGCAACGCTGCTGCTTGCCGCCGGCGTGCATCCGAAGGTCGTGCAAGAGCGGCTCGGGCACGCGCACATATCCTTGACGCTGGATACGTACTCGCATGTCCTGCCGGCGATGGAGAAGGACGCTGCCAGCCGGCTCGATTCCGTGCTCGTTGCGACCCCTGACAACCAGAATGGTTGTCAAATGGTTGTCAAAACGGGGTGACGAGCATCATGGCAGTCGTCGTAAGTGCAGCGGAGGGCATGGGATTCGAACCCACAACCCCTTGCGGGGCATCTGATTTCGAGTCAGACCGCTGGCCAATTCGCTTACCCTCCGAAAGGCTTCCTTAACCTATTTTATGATTGCGGTTAGGTCAAGCGGCGCCCGCTCTTCCCCGCAGTTTCACCGGCCCCAATTCTTATGACGCGGCGATTATCTCAGGGGTTCACCACGCCAGTTGCACGCCACCGGAGCCGGCATTCCACGCCTGCTGCGAATTCACCAGCAGGTCGTAGTTCGCGAACAGGCTCACGTGGTCGCTCAGGATGTACTGCGTACCGGCGCCCAGGATTGCCCAGTCGCGACCGAAGTTGAGTCCCCGCGTTGCGAAGCTGCTGCCGCCGATCGGTGCAAATACTGCCGTGAGCGTCGTGTCCGGATCCAGAAACTCGTGCATCCACACCGCTCGCAGTTCGGGCACCCACACGTGGCCGCCGCTGGTCGCCCAGGTTTGCGCGGCCCGCACGCCGAGCAGCCCCCGCAGCGCATTGGTATCAATGCCGGCAACGTCGAGGTTCAAGTCTCCCGCGCCGGTTTCGGTGAATCCGTTCTGCCGCAGGTAGATGTATTGGGCGGCGACGTACGGCTGGAGCATGGTGCTGCCCCATTGTCCACGGCGTCCGTACTCAAGGTACGCCGTCGGCTGCCAACCGTCGTAGCTGCCAGCGGCCGTCAGGTCGACGGTGCCGAACTGGATCCGCCGCGTCTCGCTGTAACCGGCGAAACCCACCGATCCGGCCCCAAGCAAGTAGTGGCTATCCATCTCGCGGAGGAAGTAGCTCCCAAAGAGTCCCTGATCGGCCGAGGCGTTCTGCGGCAAGCCATTGAGCGACAGTCCCAGGTGCGAGTAGGCGCCGAACACGCCGACGAGCGAGCAGTCGTCGAGTGCCCGTTCCATGGCCACGATCGTGCCGCCCGAGCCAAAGGCGCCTCCCGCGGCGTTGCCATCCGACTGTGCGCTGCCGCCGAAGCCATAGCCCGTCATCCAGCCACCCCAGCAGCTTGGCTCGGGGCAGGGGGTGGTGGCCGCCATGCCCATGTCGGTGCCGCGAGCTCCTTCGGTGAAGCTCACCGGGAGAACCAGCCCCTTGGTCGCTTTGCCCGTGGCGGCGCTGGCCCAGCCGCTGTCTTCGCCCGCGCTGATTACGCCACCCGCGGCAAAGGCTGACCCAACGCGCCGCCTGAGCAGTTGATACAGAAACGCGGTGTCCTGCACGCCAAGCTGGGCGATGGTGCCGTTCACCACTCCGGTCAGCTCATTCATGGCCTGCCGCTGTCCGGCGGGCGAGAGAATCTCCATCTGATCGATCACGTCTCGTAACTGGCCCGTAGACGTCGGTGAAAGATCGTCCAGGTAAATGGCGATCTGCCGCTCGTTATACGTTTCGGCCACCGCCAGAAAGTTGGAGTTGGTGTCAAATAGCGAGAAGAACGCATAACTGTTGCCAAACTCGTGGCTGTAGCCGAGCACGGCATGCAAGCCCGTGATCCCGCTGACCGTGATCCCGTCGTACTGCCCGCTGATCGTGTTGGCTCTCAGAAAGGCATACGTGTCGCCTTCAGCGTACGTGCCCGGCGCGGCCTGCACATCGACCGTGCCGCCCTCGAGAAACGCGTTTCCGATCACGTCCACGAGGTCGTTGTTAATACCGGGCGTGGTGCCAGCGTCGTTGATTTCCACTTCCTGCGTGGCGCCACTATAGACCGTATAGTCGTGACCGATGGTCAACGTGCCGATCGAATTGCCGGCCGCCACAGTGCCGAAGTTGTGCACGTCAGCGTTGATCGTGCCGGTGCCGCCCAGCGTGGCGCCGCCAACAACCCAGGTATCGCCGGCGATGGCGCCGTTGACGGCCAGTCGCCCCTCGAGCACCTCCATCCGTCCGGTAAACCCGCTGTTGCCTTGCAGCGAGACCGAGCCGCTGCCGCCTTTAAAGAGTTCGCCGGATCCACTGATTGCGCTGGTCGTCGAGCCATCGAAGTTCTGGTCGAAGACAACCGTCGAGTTCGCGTGAATGTCGTCGGCCGCCAGCGTACTCGTGGTTCCGATGAGCGTTCCGCCATTGACGATGATGGTCCCCAGATCGTTCGATGCGTTCGACAGCACAAGGTTGCCGGCCCCTTCCTTGAGCATCTGCCCAGTGCCGAGCAGCGAACCGGAGTAAGTGCCGAAGGTGTCCTGGTCGAAAGTCAGGGTGGCGCTGGTGGTGATCGTCCCGGTGATCGTGTCGGTCGTCACCGTCAGCGTGCCGGAGTTTACGAACGTTCCGCCGCTGAAGTTGTTGCTTCCGGCTAGCGTGACGTTGCCCGCGCCCTCTTTGTAGAGCGCGCCCGAGCCCGTCATCACTCCGGAGTACGCCCCACTGCCGCTCTGGTCGAACTCGACCTGCGAGTTGTTTGCGATCGTGCCTTGCAGACTGTCGGTTGTGCCGCGCAACAACCCACCGCTGACAGTCGTTCCGCCGCTGTAAGAGTTCGTCCCGAGCAGGGTGGTCGTGCCGGCGTTTTGCGTGAGCGAACCCTGACCAGCAATCGAACCGGTGTAATGATTCGAGGTCCCGCCGAAATTGGCGTTCACTCCCGACATCAGATAGAGATCCTGGCCGCCGGAGCTGCCGCCACTGGCGCCGGAGCTGCCGGCCGTGCCGGCTTCGACGCCGTTGCCGCTGGTCGTCGAGTTGAGGATCGTGAAGGTCCCGCCCTGACGCACGAACACCGCGCCGCCGTAGCCGCTGCCGCCATCGCCTCCGGCTCCAACGCCGCCATTGCCCGCGCCGAATCCGCCTTGGCCGGCCGGCGTGAGTAGCGCACCGCCGCCACCGCCACCAAATCCACCGTCACCGCCCAGCCCGTCGCGCCCCGCGCCGCCACCACCACCGAAGTCTCCACCGTCGCCGCCATTGCCGCCTGCGCCGCCACCACCGCCGCCACCGAAAGTGAAGCCATCGCCCCCGGTGAAGCCGACGGCCCCACCGTCACCTCCTAGCAGTGCCCCCGGCCCGCCGAGCACAACACCGCCAGGCGCGCCCGGCAGCAGAATGCCACCGCCGCCACCGCCGCCGAAGATGCCGCCGTCGCCACCATTGCCCCACGACCCGCCGCCGCCACCACCGGCGTCCACTCCGCCGTTACCGCCATCGCCTCCCAGGCCGCCACCGCCGCCGCCTCCGACGTTGTTGCCGGTCGCGCCGCCGCCGTCGCCGCCGATGGCGTTGTTGCCCGTGAAGTTGACGTTCTGAATCGTGAGGTGCGCATTCTGATTGACGAACACCGCGCCACCCGCGCCCAGACCACCGCCACCGCCGCCGTGCGAGTTGTCGCCGCCGAGGCCGCCCTCGGCCTTACCCTGCACGATGTTCACATTACGCACGAGCCAACTTCCCGAGTGCACGAACAGCACGCGATTGTTGTGCCCGCTGATCGTCACGCCACCGGCGCCGGCGCCGTCAAGCTCGATGGTCGCGCCGGGATTGTCGAGCTCCGGCAGCGGGCTGGCAAGCAGCAATTGCGAGTTGGCGGGCACCGAGAACGTGATCGAATGGCTTCCCGCGCCGGCCCCATTGGCCTGTTCGATGGCCCAGCGCAGCGTTCCAGCCGAGCCGTCGTCGGCCGTGCTCGAAACGTGGAACGTCGCGGCCTGGAGCTGTCCGGACAGGCCGAGCGCAAGCGCCAGCGACCCCGCCAGGAAAACGCGTCTGAAGGGATACTCGCGACGAGGCTTGGAACCGCGGAGGACAGTCGGCGCGCAGCGTGCGCCCATGGGAAATCCTTCCTTGGATCATGGCGCGATCCGGCGGGCTCTTCTGCCGCGTACCGCTTGCCGCAGAAAAGTTTTGTGGGGCAGGTCGTTCGCCCGGCAACGCATCCGTGCGTTGGGACGAAGCATCAAGTTTCAATCTACACCGAACGTATGCATTTTTTCTTCGGCGTGGGTTGATCCCCCGCCGGAGCATAAAGCTCGCACTCGCCCGCCCAGGCTGGCCGCGCCATGCGCGATGCAACGATCATCATGACCTTGCCGATAAGGTCGCTGGCTGCGGCTGGATAAGCCTGTCAAACGGCACTATCGTCACCCACTCCCAAGAGCCAGGCGCCGAACGTAACGACGCTGCACGCCGCGCATGAGCTAGCGGTTCTTGCGGTCTCAAGTGCTGTGCCACGCGCCGGAGATTGTTTGCCATACCGACTTACGACTCGCCGATACCTGCTAGCATCGCCTCATCAACTTCGGCAACGCTCGGGGGGACCAGCGCACGATGACCAAGGACACATTTCGAATCGTTACTCGCGGCACCGATGGCAAGCTGCACGTGCGCGACTACACCAAGCAGGAGTCACTGCTCCGGGCTCACACGCAGATCGGCGTCGACGACTGCAGCACCGACCTGGGCTTGCGCGGACAGCCAGTCTTGCGAGGCCTGATTGGTCCGATGCCGGAAGGCAAGAATGTCATTCGATACGAATCGCCGGAAGTCTTCGAGACGCTGACCAAGGAGTGGAGCAACACAAAGACCGCACGCCGCTCGAAGACCAGTCCTTCGCCCGAGATGTCTGAGCTGTCGAACTAGACTCTCAGCTCGCCGAAGCCTCGTACGACAAAAAAAACGCCAACGCGGAGTCGACCAGTTTTGGCCGCCTCCGCGTTCTTGTTTAGCGAGGACTGTTCCAGCGATCGCCTAGCGGCGCCGGTCAATTGGCGGCGCGCTGTTGCCGTACGGATCCGCCAGGGCCTGCGATTCCGTCGAGCCTGACGAACCGGCAGCCGGTTCAAGTGACTGACGCGGTTGCGTGCTGGCCACGGCGGTGCCGCCCGAGGCTCCGGGCGCGATGCCGATCGCCACACGGCTCACGTGCCGCTCTTCGGCAATTCGGGTATTCGTCACCGGAATGTGCTGCACTTGCTTGTAAGGAACATAGTCCACCTTGGTGACCGGCACCTTGACCGTTTCGGTGCGGGTTTCCCAACGCGTGACCGGCATCAGCCGATACGAAAGGACCGGCGGAGCCAGCAGGTTCCACGTCCGTTGATAGCCGGGTACCCACTGCTGCTCGGTGACTGGCACCTGGTAGGTGCGCACCGAGTCCTGCATCTCTGTCGTGTACCGCGGACTGACTTGCGTCGTCTCGCTGGGCACCCATTTGGTCTCGGGAATCGCCTTCTGCGTGACCTGAGTTGTCACCCGATATTGGATTCCATTCTCTTCGACTACCTGCACGTTCTGGGCGACGGCCGGAGTGGCCAAAGCCGCCAGCGCGGCAATGGCGAGCGCGGTGGAAGTTCCACGGATCATGACGGGTCCCTCAGCAGTGTTCCGTTGGCGGACTCAGTGGCAATCCGTGCCTGCCGCCCTGCGGGATTAATCATGTGCCGTATGCGGCACATCTTACGTATCGGAACAAGCGGCATTTCGCTTTAAGCAAGCTGACGCGAACCTGCGGAAACCTGCTGGCTCGAAACTTGGATGCTGGCAACCTGGCTCTTGCAATCCGGGCCGCAATCCGGCACCTTGAAGTCCAGGGCCGGCCGATTCCCGGGCCCCTGGCCGCACCAACCGCCTCCCAAGTGATCCACCAGCCATGCTGTCAGCCGAACTCTTGAAAGTCCTCGTCTGTCCCGAAACGCACCTGGAATTGTCGCTCGCGGACCATGCCGTACTCGGCCGCTTGAACCAGGCCATCGCCGCCGGCCGCCTTACAAACAAGGCCGGTCAGCCCGTCAAACAGCAGCTCGATGCCGCGCTGATCCGAACGGACGGGATGGTCGCCTATGCCGTGGTCGATGAGATTCCAATGATGCTCGTCGACGAGGGCATCCCGCTCGATCAACCGGCCTTGAAGTCGTAGCTCCCGCGAAAACACTCCGTTTGGAAACCCGAACCATGACCGCCAGGACCATCTTCAAGCGGATCATCGACCGCGAGATCCCCGCCCAGATCGTCCACGAGGATGATCTTTGCCTGGCGTTCGTCGACGTCAGCCCGCAAGCACCGACGCACGTCCTCTTGATTCCGAAGAAAGAGATCGCGTCGCTCGACCAGGTGGCCGATGAGGACGCCGCGCTGATGGGTCACCTGATCGTGACCATTCGCAAGCTCGCCGCGCAGCTCAAGCTGGAAGACGGATATCGCGTGGTGGCCAACTGCGGACCCCATGCCGGTCAGTCGGTCGACCACCTGCACTTTCACATACTCGGGGGGCGTCCGCTCGCCTGGCCGCCCGGCTAACGAAACATCGGCGGCAGATAGCTCTTCATCGTCTCAAAGAGCGAGGGACTCTTGGCCGGTTCAACAGGAGCTTCGGGCTCGACTGGCTTCGGTCGCCGCGCGACCGGCGTATTCGTGGACGTCAACGGCACGTTGGAAACCAGGAACTGCGGCCAATAGCCGTCCAGCAGCCGCGCACAATCCGCATAACGTCCCTTCTCCAGATGCAGGCTCGCCATGCTGTTGATCTTCGCCAGCTCGGCAAGCTCCCGCTCGCTGAATCCGCGCACCTGCACGTCATCAATCCAGACTTGCCCCGGGCCAAGCAGTTCAAATTTCACCGACACGTCGCTGAGTCCATCCTGCGGCAGGTTCTCGATCGAGAAACTGTAGGGCACCCAGTCGCCGGGCTTTTGTGCAGTCGCGCCAACCGCCTGCTGCACTCCCTGGGACACGAACGGGCCGGCGGCGGAGGTGCCCTGCATGGAAATCCTGACCCCCGGCAGCTTGCCTTCCACCGGAAGCGCTCGCAGCCAGACCTCGATAACGGCTCGGCCTGCTGGCTGTGGCGTGAGCAACGTGCTCTTGATTCCGACCGGCGTGCCCGTCCCTTCGAGCATCAGTGATTGCGCGCCCTTGTGCATGTTTCGCGAGTCCAGCAAGACCCGCCCGCCCATGGGCACTTCGGCCGTCCAGCCCGCCAGTTGTCCTTGCGCCAGCGGCAGCTCGAAACCGGGGTTGCTGACCAGAGACTGGCCCGAAGTGCGTACCCGTGCGACGAGATCCTTAATCTGATTCTCGAGCGTCTCGCGCACTCCCTCGGGAAGCTCAATGCTGGCGTCTTGCACGCGCATGTTGGGCGACGAGAACTTCGCACCGACGAGGTCATATGCCCCGACTGGAACATTCCACACGAGTTGGTTCAGGCTGCGCTGGAGCGTTCCCGGGGAGTTCCCTTCGCCGAGGTTCGTCAGCTCGCAGTCGGCCGGCGCCATGAGTGCCAACGACACGGTTGCCGGCCAGGGCGAATCGTTCACCAGGTAGACGCAGGTTGCACCACCTTCACTTCGCACGCGGATCGTAATCGGCTGCGTCTCGCTAGGCACCGTTTCAAAGGCACCCTCAGGTAATTGTCGATATATGTGGAGCAGCGGTCGCAACGACTCTTCCTGCCCCAGCGGCAACGTCCAGCCACCATCGAAGACCTGGCATAAATCGCTCGCAGCCATGGCCTGGACAAATCGGCGGCGGTTGTGATCGCCGGCGGGGGAAATCTGCGAGGCCAGCCAGGCGTAGGTGTGCGAAGCCCCAAACGGACTCTTCACATCGAAGCTCGCCACGCGAATCTTCTGCGGCTCGTGATGGAATATCGCGCCTCGCTGGTTGGTCGATGCAAACAGCTCGTCCAGCTCGCGCGAACTGTACACCGCGCTCTCAGTGCCGGACAAACCGCCTGAAATCTCCGGTCGAACGACGTGAGGCCGCAACGCCACGATGCCACTTTCGGGCACATAGGCCGCAACATTTACCCCGGCCGACCTGAAAGTCTCGGACAGTTCCACGCGGCGCATGAGCGACGGCTTGAGCTGGCGTTTGGTCTCGCTGCCTTCCAGCAGCGTGCCGTCGGCCAGGTACAACTTCGCGCCAGGCCGCGCAAAAGCAATTTCCTGCTCGAGCCTTTGATGGAACTCGGTGACCGCGCGGCTGCGCCACTCGATCCACGCCGCGCGCCCAGAACCAAGGAGGTATCTCGCCCGGGTGGCATACCGCTGAGGCCCTTCGCCGGGAACCTTCAGTCCTGCCGCCTGTTCGAACCGCGCGATCGTCGTATCGTCCAATCCATACTGGTCGCCCGGCAGTTGAGCAAATCCCTCGGGCGAGATCTGCAGCGCAATGCCGCGGAAGGCTGTATGCTTTGCATAGCGTTGGGCAACCTCGCGCACAACGCGAAGCATGGCATCCTGCACGCGGGGATCGAGCACGTTGTAGTAGGGAGCGAGCCCCTGCCGCACGGCCGTGACGCTGAGCGGCCGACCATCGGGACCGATCCATTCCAGCCCGTCGGCCGCATCGCCACTCGCGCGCCGCAGCGTTTCCAATTCTGGCAGCGGCGCCGCAAATTGCAGGCCCGGAACCAGTGCAAGTCCTTCTCGGTCGAACAAGCGGAAGACAAGTTCAAGTGCGTCCTTCCGCTGCGTGTCCTGTCCACTGGAGAAAAATATGCCCGTGTCGTAACGCGGCGTGGAACCAACCAGTTGCGAGGGATAAATAGTGCTGCCATCGGCCATCACCGAGAGCATCAGGCCGTTATAGCCCACGTGCTGCAGATAGCTCACGAGCCTCGTGCCTGCCTGGTAGAACGTGTTCCAATCGTCGAGGCTGCGGCCGGTCGGCGCGTCGAACGATTCGGGTGCGCCGAAGTTCTCCGGCACGAGCGGCCGATCCATGTAGCCCGCCCACAATCGCTGGGATGCGGCTGCCTTGTCGAAAGCTGGCGGCAACAGGCCACCCGATGGACTGCGCCCGATCGCGAGCATCGCCAGTTGATTCCCAGCGGCACTGTAGACCGTGATCTTTCCGTACACCGCTCTGGAGCCCGGGCGACGATTCGTGAACAGCACGAGGGGTGTTTTCGACCTGGGCCAGAAAACGATCCGATGCTTTTGCAGTCGCGGCGTGGACGCGGCGTCTTCGTCGGCCACATGCAGCCCCGAGTCGAGCCCGATGGGCGTCACTTCGCCGGCGGCATTGGGCTCAAGGATGCTGATCCCCATCGTTTGTGGCACGTCGCTGGGATACTCGACCTCCAGCACGTGCGCCGCGCCGATCTGGTGGATCGGTAGCGGGTAGGCCTCCCAGCTCACGTCGGGCGATTCACCTCCAGGTCCAAGCTGAATAAACGGTCCCAAGCTGGGATGCTCCCAAGGCGCCGCATCGCCATTCCCCAGCGGACCTTTGCGAAAGCCGGGAATCGTCGGCAGGCTGGTAAGCCGCTCCCACCATCGTGAGTTGACCGGATTGATCTCAACAACTTTCGTGTTCAGCGGGTCGTTGCTAGCCGGAGGAGGCTTGGGCGCGAGCACGACAAACTGCACCGTTCGCTCGACGACCGGCTGCGTGAGCCGCAACCGCTGCCTGATCCGCGAGGGTGGCGCAACGGAGAGCCGCAAGTTGTAAACGCCCTCGGTCTCTGGCGCAACCAGCTTCACCGTGGTTTTGCCGGCAGCGAGAGTGGTTTCATGCGATGCCACGACCTTCTCGCTTGCAAGTGCCACGATCTCGGTCTGCAGTTGCATCCCGTCCGTCGACTGACCGACCTCGTAGGGCTCGGCCTCGAAATCGATCGGATCGCCCGGCGCGAACACCAGGTGCGGCCGCGCGAAGTGGATGCGCAATGGATCGCCGGGGGCACGCACTATGGAGAACCGATTGCCGGTGTCGTCGAGCACGCTGGTGTGACCGCCGGAAAGAATCTCGCGGAGCGGAACGCTCACCGCGAGCGGTGTCGGCGATTCAGGCGATTGCAGTTCAACGGCAAGCTGCGACGCCGAGTCGCCGCGAATCCAAAGATCCGCGCCGTCATAGGTGCGTGCGCCCTGTGGAGCGATGCGCAGCGTGTTTGTACCTTCGAGCCAGATAGCGCGGACGGCATCCGCTTCGATGCCCAACAGGCCCAGTTCGCTGAACGAACCCTGTGTCGCGCGAACCGAACCGCGCCACGCGCGTTCCGCACCGCCACCCCACGAGACGCGCAGTTTGAGCGCGACTTCGGCGGCCATTCCGTTGGCCGTAGTCATGGCGGCGATCGCGAGTACGCAGGCGGCGAGCAGCAAGCCAGCTCGACCGCGACGCACCGGAGCGGCGCGCGATGACCGTTGCGGACGTCCCTGTCCGAACATCGGTGCCTGGCGGTTTTAAGTCGTTATGTGTACAGACATTCCCGGCGAAGGGGAGGGGGATTATATCGACGATGCCCCGCAGCCTCTATGCCGGAATCCGCGCGTTTTGCAGCCGCTTTGACGGCGGAGAAGGCAGGTCGCTAGCTTGGCAATGCCTGCTAATCAACTTCGGTCGTCAGCAGCTCGGCGAGCGGTAGAACCTCGGCGCCGGGCGACTCAACCTCGGCCGTCAGTACTGCCTGCATTCCCTCGCTCACCTCATGCAACAGGCCCGAGACTTCGTTTACTTCCCAGCGATCGCTGGGTTTGGCATACAGCTCCGCCGCGCCGGTGAGCGGCTGCCGCAAGTGCCAGGCACGCGTCCGAAGTGCCCGATCATGCCGGCTGGTCATCCGCAGATGATCGCGCCAGGTTGGCTTCTCGCCCTGAATGATTGGCAGTAAGCTGCTGGCAGTGCCATCACCCAGGCCAGTGCGATCGAGCTCGAGCCAATCAACGAGCGTTCCCGGCAGGTCGGTCGGCTGGACCAGCATCTGCGAACGAGCGAGTCCTCCCAGGACGTCTGGAAACCGCAGCATCAACACGAGCTGCGCGATCTCGTTGTACAGAGCCTCGTCGCATGGGCCGATCCGGCGGTGCTCGCCGAGCGGAAACCCACCGGTGGACACGAACGCTATCGCCGTGTTCGCCGCCAGCGGACCATCGAGAATCTGGTCCACCAGCGCCCCCAGGCACATGTCCAGCAGCACAACTTGCCCGCAGTAGGCGTGCTTGATCCCCAGCGGTTCGTCCGGATCAAACTCGTCCGGCAACCAATGGTTTGGCGGCACGACAAGCTTCGGCGGTTCCGGGTCGTCCTCTTCGGCGAAGCGATTGCGCATGGCAAGCGGCGCGTCCCAGGCGCCACCCATTCCGCGCGAGTGCAACCACAGGCAGAACGGCTCGCGGGGTGGTTTGACCAGCCACTCCGTCGCCGTGGAGAAGAGCCGTGCGAGCTCGGTTTCAGCAGGATCGTCGGCCGACATTGTCTCGGCGCCCGGTTCGACCAGCAACTGTTCGGCAAACTCCGCGCCAGGAAGCCAGCTTGCCACTTCGGCCGAATCGGTGACGAGCGCGGTGTGCCAGCCTGCGGTCCCCAACAACTGCGGCAGACTCCGCTGGCTCTCTGCCGCTAGTTGCAGGCTTTCGGTGCGACTGCCGTACCATGCCGCGCGATAGAACTCATCGAGCGCCGTGTGCTCAAGATAGGCCTGATCGAACACGAACGATTGGCTGGCCAGTTCATCGATCGCAGCGGTCCCGATCCAGCTATTGCCGTACGCGCCCACCGTGCCTGCATGCAGGTGCTCGACCGCGATACAAATGAGATTCCGGCGTGTCACGGGGGACCATTCGCCGCGGCAAGAGCGGCAGAGCAGGGGACGGGTTCGGTCAGGAATTACGAACCGCCGATTGTACCCTCATGGCCCGAGCATCGTCAGCCCGGCTGTGCAACTTCGCCCGAGCGCCGGTCGCGCGATTGATGCCACTCGTGGAACACCAACCTGGGAAAGCGCCAGGCGTCGCGCGCATAGCGACCGAACAGCCGCTTGGGCTCTCTCAGCAGACGATGCAGCCATTCGAGTCCCGTCTTGCGCATCCACATCGGCGCGCGCCGCTTCTCACCGGCCAGAAAGTCGATCGTCGCGCCCACGCACAACGTGACGGCGGCTTCGATCCGGTCGCGATGTGCATCCACCCACAGCTCTTGCTTCGGCGCTCCGAAACCCACAATCAAGACATCCGGACGCGCGCGGGCGATCTTCGCCAGAATCGTTTCGTTCTCTCGCGCGTCGTGTTCGAACCCCAGCGGCGGACTGTAGGTGTCAACCACCTCGACCGACGGCCAGCGATGCTCGATGTACGTCGCCGCCCGAGTTGCCACGCCCGGTGCCGCGCCCAGCAGAAACACGCGGAGGCCGCCATGGTCGGCCGCCCGCTCGAAGAGTTCCGGCACCAGGTCGCTGCCCGCCACGCGTTCAGGAATCGGCAGCCCCAATAGCCGCGCCGCGGCAATGACGGGCATCCCGTCGGCGAGCACCAGCGAGGCATGCGCGTAGGCTGCTTGCAGCGCCGCGTGTTCCTGATACATCACGGCGTGATCGACGTTCGGCGTCACGACGAACCGGCTTCGATGCGAACGCCACGTCGTCCACTCGTAGATCTGCTGCACGGCCTGGTCGAGGCTCAGCGGATCAATCTCGAAACCGAACATCGCCACGCGGGGCGGGCGGGGATGCGTCTCCAACAACGTAATCACGGAGCGAGCACCTCTCGATAGACATTTGCCACCCCGCGAGCCATGCTCACGTCCGAAAACATCGCCGCTTGCCGGCTGTGGGCGTGCTGCCGGCAGGACGACCAGTCCACTTCGCCGCACACAAACGAGTTAATCGCACGAGCCAGGTCCTGGGCATCTCCCGGCTCGGCCAACACGCCGTCGATCCCGTCGCGAATCGCCTCGGGAACGCCTTCCACCTTGGTTCCCACGACGGGAACGCCCGCGGCCATGGCTTCCAGTACCACCATCGGCAGGCCTTCGCCAAACAGGCTCGGGAGCACAAACAGGTCGAGCCTTTCGAGTTCTGCTGAAACGTCCTTCGTGAAGCCGGTCCAGGTGATGAACTCCCCGACTCCCAGCCGTTCGACCTGCGCGCGGATCCTGCGCTGGTACTCCTCGGTTTCGAACTCACCGATCGCCCGCAACCGCACGTCTACGCCTGCGCGTCGCAGCCTGGCCATCGCATCGAGCAGCACTTCGAGACCTTTGCGCGGCCGGAATAGCGCAACCGTGCCCAGCGTCCAGGGACGCCGCGGAGCCAAGCGGTTAGTGAGCGGACCAACGACCGGCACGCCATTCGGCACAACGTGAATTCGAGCGCGCGGCACGCCCTGCGCCGCGGCGTAGTTGGCCAGGCTACGTGAAACCGCGATCACGGCGTCGACGCCTAGCAGGCTGTAGTTCTCGGCCTTCGCGCTGATCGTGTCTTGCCAGCGACGCGTCGAGTCGCGGCCCGTCGGGCTGTGAACGTGATGCACCAGCGGCACGCGCGCGATCCAGGCCGCCAGGCGACCAACCATCACGGCCCGCGGGGTGTGCGTGTGAACAAGCGAGAACTGCTCCTGCCGCAGCCAGGCCGCCAGCTCCCAGGCGGGCCGCAGATCGAGCCGCGAGTTCATCGGGAAGGTGCGCAGCTCGGCGCGTTGCGCGCGGCGAGTCGCCGCGAACTTACCATCTTTCAAACAGGCAAAACTGACGTTGAACCCAAACTGCCCAAGTTCCAACGCCAGCAGATCCTGCACGCGCTCGGCGCCCGAATAGTGCTCACCGTTGATCACATGCAGAACGCGAGCGGTAGCAATCGCACGCGTGGGCGCGAGCTGGTCGAGTTCGAGAACGCTGACGGCGCAGATGCTGCCTGACATGAGAGATCTCTCCGCTAGCGCAACTCTAGCTCTTAGTACGCCCCGCGGCCGGAGACGACGCTCGTGGGTGTCTTCGCCAGCAGTTTGGCGTCGGTCTTCAGGTTCTGGTTCTTCACGTACCAGAGATCCATCCGCACCCAGTCTTCAAAGGCTACTTCGCTGCGACCGCTCACCTGCCACAGGCACGTCAGGCCCGGCTTGATCGCCAGCCGCCGCCGCTGCCAGGGTTCATACTTCTCGACTTCCTTGGGCACGGGCGGGCGCGGTCCGACCAGGGCCATGCTCCCGGCCAGCACGTTGAAGAGTTGCGGCATCTCGTCGATGCTGGTCTTGCGCAGAATGCGCCCGATTCGCGTGACGCGAGGATCGACGCGGTTCTTGAAGATCGGGCCGTCCTTCTCGTTCTGCACCAGGTGCTGCAGTTTTTCGGCGTCGAGTCGCATCGTGCGGAACTTGATCATTCGGAATCGCCGGCCGCAGTAGCCCACGCGTTCTTGAATGAACAGCGGCTTGCCCTTGGTGGTGATCGTGAGAACAACCAGCGTCGCGAGCAGGATCGGCGAGAGCACCACAATCAGGAAAAGCGCGCCGGCGATGTCCCAGGCGCGTTTGAGTGCAAGATAGAACCAGCTCTGATTCCCCAGCGGCTCAACGATTGGTAGTCCCTGGCGAAACCGTTCCAGCGCCAGCGAAACCTTCTGATCGCTCAGCGGACGGATCTGCGGCTCATGCTCGGTCGCATCGACGATTGACCCCTGAAACGACTCGGGCCTGATGACCAACAGATCATCGTGTGAATCGCTCGGCAGCAGCGGATCGGTCAGTAATGTGGCGTTCATTGTCGTCTCCTTTCTCCTTCGTTCCTTAACCGGCCACGCGCTGCAGGGCTTTGCTGAGCGACAAACGACCGGCAGGTTTCGCCGAGTTCTCAGCCAGCCGAAGCATCGGCAGTTCGGCCACCGGTTCCGCGGTTGGCGGCGAGACGGCTGCAAGCGGAACTGGCGTCGGCAGTGTGTTGACTGCCTCGCCCACGGTTGGTTGTTCGACAACAGCCGCCGCCGACGTGGGCGTCGGCGCAGGTTGAATCAGCAGGAAGGCGATCGCTGCCGAGACCAGCAATCCCGCGCCGAGTCCGCCCGCGGCAATCACCGAGCGGCCCGGCCCGATCGGTCGCGTGCCGGTGTCGGGCGTGCCGACCAGATTCAGACGGCTGGTCGCGTTCGCCGCGGCATTGCGAGCTTTGGCATCGGCCAGTTCGTGCTCAACGGCCTTGAGCGTTTCGCTGCGGCTCTTGACCGCATCGGAAAGATTCGCGTATTCGGCACGCATGTCGGCCAACCTCGACAATCGCTGTTGGACCTCGGCAATCTGCGACTCGACGGACTTGATCCGATCGGCGCCGACCTGCTGGTCGGCCGCCACGCCTTTAATCGCCAAGGCAATCTCGTCGTGCAGTTGATTGCGGATCACACGTTCGGCTTCGCGGGCTCCCCGCACCATCGGATGATCCTCGGACATCGTGCCCAACGCCTGACCGCTGCGCAGCTGAGCGTCAACCAGCCCGTCTTTCAGCCGCGCAAGCGCCGGCTGCGACTTGAGCAGCAGGCTCGGGGCCGCCATTAACTTCGCGGGATCGCTCTCCGCTTCCTTCAATATCCTGAGCGACTCTTCGTTCTCGAGCTGCGCGGCCTTGTGCACCCGCAGCTCCTTTTCGAGTTCCACCAGGTTGCGCCGCAGGTCGCTATCGCCCGAGGGAGACTCCGTCAGGATTCGCAACTCCACCAGGTCGTTGCCGGCGTGCTGCTCCATCGCGCTCAGCCGCTTGGTGGCCTCGGAGAGTTCCTCCTGGGCCAGCTTCACCGAGCGATCAAGTTCCTTGATCGAGCCCTCGGAGCTGGCCTTCTGCATGTTGGCCAGGCGGGACTGGAGCTCCGTGCTGATCGCGCTGGCCAGAGCGGTTGACCTGGTGCGGTCGTGGTCTTTTACCTTGAGGTAAAACAGTTCGGTCTTGCCGAATTCAGCCCCCTTGGGCGGTTCCACCGCGACGCTGTCCTGCAGCGCCTCAAGCGCTTTCTCATTCGGCCAGTTCGCAGCGTTGTCTTCGCTGCCAGGGCCAGCCTGTTGGAGCGCGCCGAGCAACACATCGCGGCTCTTTGCGAGCTCCAGGATCGTTTCCTGGGTGCTTTTCATCTGTTCGAGTTCCGTGGCCCGGCCCAGCCGCGAGAGCGTATCGCTCGATTCGCTGCGCACCACCATGGCCTGCGCCGCTTCCCAGGTCTTGGGACGCACGATGGCATAGCCCACGGCCACCGCAGTCAACACGACGATTGGCGCCGCAAGCAGCCGCTTGTGGCTGGTGATCGTTTGCAGCACGTCCCGAGGGTGAATCACCGGGTGCGGATGCGACATGGGTGGCAGTTCCAGGATGTGCGAATGGAGTGCGAGATGAGATGCGAGGGAAATGCAAACCGAGTGCCGTTGCTCGGCGGTGCTAATCGTCCGCATCAAACTCCTACGTTACGCTTTCGCACGCTGTTCTGGCGCGCACGCGCACCCGGCACATTCGACACAACTGGCCGTTCGCAACGCGGCGATTCCGCGACGGGATGTTGCGGTTTCGCAACAGTAGCGCGCGGGCCAATTGCGAAACCTCACCCAGGATCGCGCCGGCGCGTTTGCTTCTCGTGCAGCGTAAGGGAGAGTTTACGAGCCGCGGCGGACTGCGAATTCCTCGCATTCCAGCCAGTGCACGCCAGCGGCGCCGGGCTGCCTCCTTCGCGCTCACAACAGGAACACGGAATAGCACTGATGACGCGCTGGAAGCGACTGCTGTTGAACCTCTATGCCGGCGGAACCTACCCGCTCCGCGCGCGGCGCCTCGCGCACCTGTGCGCCGCGGGAAAAGCACCCTGGTCTGTCCTGTTTTATCACCGCGTCGCCGATGATAGGGCAAACCCCTGGACGATCTCGACGCATGCGTTCGAACAGCAGATGCGCTGGCTGAAGCGCCACTTCGAGATGATCTCGCTGGCCGAGGGTCAGCGCCGAATCCGCTCAGCGCGCAATGATCGCCCCGCCGCGACGATCACGTTCGACGACGGCTACGCCGACAATTCGCGCCGCGCGCTGCCGCTGCTGCTGGAACTCGGCATTCCATGCACGTACTTTGTCACCAGCCACAACATTCTCGCCGGCCGGCCGTTTCCGCACGACGTGAAACTCGGCCATCCGTGTGCACCGAATACGCCAGCCGAGATTCGCGATCTGGCCGCGGCCGGCATCGACATCGGCGCCCACACGCGCACGCATGCCGACCTTGGACGAGCCACCGACCCGCGAATGCTCGCGGAAGAGCTGCAGATCGGCCAGCGCGAACTCGAGGAAATTACGGGGAGGCCCGTGCGATACTTCGCGTTTCCCTACGGCCAGAAGGTAAACCTCGGTCGCGAGGCAATGGACGTCGCTCGCAGCACATACGACGGAGCCTGCTCGGCGTACGGCGGCTACAACTTCCCTGGCGACGACAGCTTTCAGATCCAGCGTATCGGGTCCGACGACGAAACGGTCCGCCTGCGAAATTGGCTGTCGCTCGATCCGCGGAAGCTCCGCGCCAGCCGCCGCGATCGGCGGTGGTCGGATGAAACGTTTGGCTCGGCCGCGGCAAAAGAGTCGGAAACTCGCGAACTGGCGGAGGCGCTCGCATGAGCATGGTCCTCCAAGAGCCGCTGGAGCTGGAATCGTCCGTCCGGGCCCCGCAGGCCGAGACCCTGGCCGCAAGCGTCGTGATCCTGCTGTCGATGACGGTCGCTCAGCGGGTGATTGGTTTCCTGCGCGGGGTGCTGTTCTGCCGCTGGCTGTCGCTGGAAGAGCTCGGCCAATGGGACATGGCATTCGCGTATTTGAACCTCGCCGCTCCGCTGGTCGTGCTGGGCCTGCCCGGCTCGTTCGGTCGCTACGTCGAGTATTTCCGCCAGCGCGGTCAGTTTCATGTGTTCCTTCGCCGCACGGCCATCGTCACCGCTGTCGCCTCCCTCGTAGCCCTGGCCGCGATGCTCTTCGCCCGCGGGTGGTTCTCGGAACTCGTCTTCGGCACCCGCACGGAAACGGCACTCACCGTGTGGCTCGCCGCCTGCCTGGTGGCGGTGATCCTGCACAACTTTCTCACGGCGCTGTTCATCGCGGTCCGCATGTACCGCGTGGTAACGGCCTTGCAGTTCGCCCAAGGGTTGGGCTTTGCCGCGATCAGCCTGGTGCTGCTTTCGGTGTATCCGCAGGGTGCGACGAGCGCCGTCATCGGTTACACACTCGCCACACTCCTGGCCGCAGCAGTCTCCATCGGCTGGCTCAGCCGCCTGGTGCGCTCCGAACCCATTGAACCGGCAACCGAGCGCCGGCGCGACTTCTGGATGCGTCTGCTTCCGTTCGCCGTCTGGATGTGGGTCACCAACCTGATCTCGAACGTATTCGACCTGGTCGATCGCTACATGATCGTTCATCACAGCGGAATGTCGCCCGACGAAGCCTTGCGGCAGGTGGGAAACTATCACAGCTCGCGGATCATTCCGCTGCTGTTCGTGGGCGTCGCGGCTTTGTTCGCCTCGATGATTACGCCGCACCTGACGACCGATTGGGAAGTCGGCCGCCGCGATAGCGTCGTCCGCCGGTTGAACCTGGCACTGAAGCTCCTGGCGATCACGCTGCTGGCCGCCTCGACCGCGGTGCTGTTCGTTGCGCCCCCGCTGTTCGAAGTGGCCCTCCGCAACAAGTTCCAAGGCGGCCTCGCCGTGCTTCCTTGCACACTGGCTTACTGCGCCTGGTTCGGACTCTTCGCCGTCGCTCAGAACTACCTGTGGTGCGCCGAACGGGCAGCGCTCAGCAACCTCCCACTGCTCGTGGGGCTGATTCTGAACGTCCTGCTCAACCTGTTGTGGCTGCCGGCGTATGGCCTGCCGGGCGCGGTTTGGGCAACCACGGTCTCGAATCTCGCGGCAATGTTGCTCACCTACGAATTCAGTCGGCGCCACGGCATGCAGATCGACGCCGGCACCTGGATCGCGTCGCTGGCAATCGGCGGGCTGTGTCTCGGTCCCTGGCCGGCGCTTGCCGCGCTCGGCGTCGTGGGATTCCTTGCCCTGGCGACCAACCGGCTGCTGCACGCGGATGAGAAGCAACAGCTCCTCGAGTCGCTGCGCGCGGGCTTGGATCGAGTTGGCACCGCCATGCGTCGTATTTTTCCCGCCGGCATTGCACACTAGCCTCGTCTTCGCCATGAAACGCAAACGCCAACTTCTGCCGCTCGAAGACCGTGGACCACTGCGAGTCATGTTCCTGCTCAGCTCGATGCCAGTCGGCGGAGCGGAGACGCTGCTGGTGAACCTGACGCGGCGGCTGGACAAGTCGCGATTCACGCCGCTGTTGTGCTGCCTGCAATCGCTCGGCCCCCTAGGCGAGGAACTCTCCCGCGAGCTGCCAGCCTACAGCGGACTGATCCACGGCAAGTACGATCTGCTGGTCCTGCCGAGGCTCGTGCGACTTCTCCGGCGCGAGCGAGTCGACGCAATCGTGACCGTCGGAGCCGGCGACAAAATGTTCTGGGGACGCCTCGCCGCGCGGCTGGCCGGCGTACCGGTGATCTGCTCGGCAATTCATTCGACGGGTTGGCCGGACGTCATCGAGCGGCCTAATCGCTCGCGCTTGTTGACTCACTGGACCGATGCGTTCATTGCGGTGGCCGAAGAGCACGGCCGACACCTTGTTGACATCGAGGGTTTTCCGGCCAACCGAGTGCACGTCATTCCCAACGGCATCGACGTGCACCGCTTCACGGCCTGCGGCGATCCTGAGCTGGTGCGAAAGTCCCTGGGCATCGCGGCCGAAGCTCCTTTGGTGGGTATCGTCGCGGCGCTCCGCCCCGAGAAAGATCATGGGCTGTTCCTGCGCACCGCCGCCCTCGTGTGCGAGAAAGTCCCCGCAGCTCGGTTTCTCATCATCGGCGACGGGCCGGAACGCCCGGTGCTCGAACGGCTTTCGCGCGAACTGAACCTGCAGGACGCCGTGCAGTTCCTCGGCAATCGGTCTGACATTCCCCAGCTCCTGAGCGCCCTCGACGTGTTCGTTCTCACGTCCCAGATGGAAGCCAGCCCCGTCTCGATCATGGAGGCGATGGCCTGCGGAAAGCCCGTCGTCGCGCCGCGGGTTGGTTCGATCGACGAATCGGTGATCGACGGCGTGACCGGCTACCTGGTCGAGCCAGGAAATTCGGTGCTGGCGGCCGACGGGATCCTGCGCTTGCTCCAAGACCCAACGCTTGCCGCTCGGCTAGGCCGGGCCGGACGCGAGCGGGTCTGCGAACGGTCGTCGCTCGAAGCGATGGTTTCCGGCTACGAGGAACTATTGGCCACGATTTACGAGAGCAAAGTTCCACATTTCGCGCCACGCCAGCGCCCCAAACCACGCGACATCGAGGTCCCCTTCCCAACCAGCACCGTTCGCTGACAAAAACGGCGAGAATCTCGCCAGAAAGTGCCCACGCAGGCTCGGACGGCAACTAAGTTGCCGACGGTCCATAACCCCTTGGGCCCTATCCCGACCACGCCGCGCAAGATAATATGCCACTTACGCTTGAAGCCACTTCGCCGAGCCTGCAACTTCCCTGGGAACCGTCCAGCCGCAAGATGACCTCCACGCTCCTGGCCATCGTTGCCCGCATCTTGAGCGGCGCCAGCGTGCGCTGGATCGATTGCCAGCCGGACACCGTCCAGCGGGTGTACTTCGCCAATCACACCAGCCACCTGGATTCGATCGTTCTCTGGGCGTCGCTTCCCAGTCACGTGCGAGCGCTGACGCGCCCCGTGGCGGCCAAGGAATACTGGGAGAAGGGCGCGGTCAGGCGGTTCATGGCCCGTACGTTCAACGCGATGCTCATCGATCGCAAGGACATCAAAGTCCATCAGAGCCCGGTGGACATGATCCTCGGCCAGATCGGCCAGAAATATTCGGTGATCCTGTTTCCCGAAGGGAGCCGTAATGCCGAGGAACAGATCCAGACGTTCAAGAGCGGACTGTACTATCTGGCCAAGAAGCGGCCGGACCTGGAACTGGTCCCCGTCCACATTGAGAATCTGAATCGCGTGCTGCCGCGTGGCGAGTTTCTGCCGGTGCCGCTGTTGAGCCTGGTGACGTTTGGCCCGCCGATGTACCTGGAACAGGGCGAAGCCAAGAACGATTTTCTCACGCGGGCTCGCGATGCCGTCAAGCGACTCAAAGACCTCTAACCCCACCCGACGAGATAGAACCGGATGTTCGACGTCAGAACCCTTAGCCTGGTGGGCGGTGTGCTCGCGATCCTGTTGGTCGCCACGAGCCTGGGGCAGCGGCTCAAGTACTCGCGCGATATCGGGATCAACCCGGCGCTGGTCGAGGCGTTCAACCTGCGGATCCGCGCCTGGTGGCTGATGTGTACCGTGCTGGCCGCCGCCTTCCTGCTGGGGCCGGCCTCGCGCGTGGCCACGGTGATCGTGTTCTTCCTGATCTCGTTCTGGGCCCTGCGCGAATTCATCACGCTCACACCCACACGATTGGGCGACCACCGCGCGCTCTTCTGGGTGTTCATCGTCTTCACGCCGCTGCAATACCTGATCGTCGTGCTGGGCGTGGAGACTTACGGCCTGTTGTTCAGCGTGCTCATTCCGGTCTATGCGTTCCTGTTCATCCCCGCTCGCGTGGCGATGGCGGGGGACTACAAACGCTTCCTGGAGCGCGTGGCCAAGATTCAAGCCGGCCTGATGATCTGCGTCTACTGTTTGAGCTACGCGCCGGCCATCCTGAGCCTCCAGATTCCCGGCTTCGAAGGGCAACAGGCTCGGCTGCTGTTCTTCTTCGTCCTGCTGGTGCAACTCAACGACGTGCTGCAATTCGCCTGGGGTAAACTGCTGGGCCGCAGCGTCATTGCGCCGGCCATCAGTCCCAGCCGCACCTGGGAAGGCTTTTTAGGGGGCGTCGCCAGCACCTCACTGATTGGCGCCGCACTATGGTGGGCCACGCCTTTCGACGTCTGGCAGGCGGCCGGCATCTCGGCCGTGATCGCGGTGATGGGCTTTGCCGGCGGCATGACCATGTCGGCCATCAAGCGCGATCGCGGCGTCGAGGACTACGGCACGCTGGTCGTCGGTCACGGCGGCGTGCTCGATCGCATCGACTCGATCTGCTTCGCCGCGCCGGTGTTCTATCACCTCACGCGGTTCCTGTTCGTCGCCCCGTAAGCTGTGGCCGGGGTCTGTGACCCCGGATAAAGCGACGCCATGCCCGACCGGGCCCACACAGCCCGGCTACATGAACTGCAACTTACAGCGGGCCGGGCAATCCGCGCGAAGCGGTTCGAGCCCCGTCACTTCCTGGCGGACGGTTCCATTCCAGGATCACTTGTCGCGGACGCTGAATCTCTTGAGGTCGCGTGACCTGATAGGCCGGTCCAGGCAGTTTGTCGAGCGGTGCTTCGACGCGCGGCCCTGGTTGTGATAGGTCTACGCCGCTTGGTCCCGGCTGCGTGGCCGTGGCCAATGTGGCCGGCGATTTCGCTCCACCACGCGGTTGCCAAGCGGATTGACCGGCGTCTGGCAAGGCTCCGCCGCTGCGAGCCCGCTCATACACGCTGCCGCCCCCCGTTACGCTGGCGAGCTGCTCATTCGACTCAGGCGGGAACGCCTCGACGCGCGATTGCGGCGTCGCATCACTCGGGCCAGGCGTCGGAGTATTGGCGGCCACGAGTTCAGACGCCTCGACGGGAGTGCTGATGTTCGGACTCCCCGAGCGGACCCATTCGAGCCAGGTGTTTTGCAACACAAGCAGGTTTTCATGGCCGTAATGCTGTTTCGTGGCCCGCGACCAGTTTTCGTCGCGCATACCGTCGCCAACATAGGCCAGAAACTTCCGCTTGCCACCGTGGGCGATCAGATAGCGGGCGAGCGAAAAACCCTGCGAGTAAAGCGGCATCACGTCGCGCGGATACTCGCGCATCGCGAACATCTTGCTGAAGGCGATGCCGCGGTTGGTGTGCAGAAACTCGATCAGCATCTGCTGCTGTTTGGCTTTTTCGCTGTCGTGCTCGACCGTGGTGCAAGCGCCTTCGTCGGCCCAGCGGGGCAGGGGACGGCGAAAGTGCGTGGCGAACACCATGTGCGTGACTTCGTGCGGGAGCACCGAATCCAGAATCCGCTCCTGCGAACCCTGGATCGTCATCCGCCAGCCGTAAACTTCGCCACCCGCAAATTCAAAGCTGGTGGCGCCGCCAGCGCCGAGGTTCGGAGCGACGTGGGCTTGAATCGGGCAGGGCTGGGCCCAGTTGGGCATCTCCTTGCCGAGCCATTCCAGCGCCAGCTCTCGACGATACTTTTCGGCCGCCTGCCCAATCTGCTGGGCCTGCTGCGGCGTGGGGGCATCAATGATGAAATTGGCCGTTCGGTAGCTGGCCCCCATCGAGGCCACGGCGCACGCCAGAACGGCGCACCGCATCACGAGAGCATCCATGCTCGACTAGCTCCTCTCTTAGCAGAACTCGGGCTGCGTCCTTGCAACCACGACCGGGCGCGGTGAAGCAACTTTTGAGCCGTTGTTCAATTGGCAGGCGGATCAGGTTGGCTAACTCATTGAACGAGCGACGGTTGCTCGCTTTATTTGACGGCTGGAGGGGAGCCCCATCGTGCGGCTGCGGAGCCGTCAAACTTTACAAGTTTTACCCCAGCTTTTGCAAACGTTGCTAGGGCAGTTCTCACAAAAGTCGCTAGCAATCCCGCGATTGCAGCGCCGCTAGCAGCTCGCGATTCGCGGGCGGAAACTCATACTTCGCCAGTTCCTCTCGCGGAACCCAGCGAAAGCGAGAATTGCCTGCCAGCGCGGCCTCATTCATGAGCGCACAGGCAAAGAATCGCAGCCGCAACTCGCCGTGTGCGTAGCTGTGGTCCACTGCAGGATACTCACGCTTCACCTTCACCCGTAGGCCCGTCTCTTCCAGGCACTCGCGCACCGCGGCGTCTGCGGCTGCTTCGCCGGGCTGCAGCTTCCCGCCGGGGAATTCCCAGAACCCGGCCAGCGGTACCCCTGCGGGGCGCAACCCAATCAGGAACATCCCGTCACGTTCGACCACCGCGACGGCGATTTCAACCGGCGTGCTCAAGCTGCTGCGCTCTCGCGGTTTACTTGCGGTACTCGTCGAGCAGCCGGCCTGGCGTGCCCATGATGTTGTAACCGCAGTCGACGTGCATGATCTCGCCCGTGATGCCGCCAGAGTCGGGCGAAAGCAGAAACGCACCCGTGCGGCCGACTTCGTCGTGCGTGACGTTGCGGCCCATCGGCGCCATCTTCTCATAGAACTGCAGCATGTCTTCGACGCCGGCGCCCCGACCAGCTAGCGTCCTCAACGGACCAGCCGACAGCGCGTTCACGCGAATGCCACGCGGCCCCAGATCGAAGGCCAGGTACTTCACCGCCGAGTCGAGCGCTGCTTTGCAGATGCCCATCACGTTGTAACCCGGCACCGCCTTCTCGCCGCCGAAGTAGGTCATCGTGGCAATCGCGGCGTTGTCGGCGAGGACCGGCCGAGCGGCATTCGCCACGGCAATGAGACTATAAGCGCTGATTTCCATTGCCATTAAAAAACCGGCGCGGCTGGTTTCGATCGTGTCGCGTTTCAGATCGTCCATCGAAGCGAACGCGATTGCATGCAGCAGGAAGTCGATCTTGCCGAACTCCTCGCCGGCCTTGGCCATCACCTCCTGAATCTGCGCGTCGTTCTGCACGTCGAGCGGAACCAGGAACTTCGCATTGGGTGCCTTGTCGGTGAGCAGCGAGACCCGGCGGCGGTTGCGCTGCCGCTCATCATCCGGCCGATCGGGCAGATGGGTGAACCCGCACTGGCCGCCTTCTTCCATCACCCGCTGGGCTATCGCCCAGGCGATCGAGTGGTCGTTGGCCACGCCCAGAATAAGTCCCTTTTTGCCTTCAAAAGCGCCCATCCGAATCTCCTTATTCTCGTGTCCGCGACCGCAGCTGAATCGGCCGGTTGCGGCGACGGCTTGGCTGGCCTGTTAGCGAAAAGGCCAAGAATACCGCTTTAAGCCAGAATCCTCAACTTCGCTTGCCCGGGCGGGTCGAGCGGACATCGCAGGGCGTGAACTAAAATCATTTTGACTTCCCACTGGACACGAGTAGTATTCAAATGAACTCACAACGAGCGTTTGCTGTATCAATTAACTCCAGTCAACCCCGTCGAAGTAGTCACAAAAGGTCAGACATCCCATGGCAACGATCCCAGGGTCCGCCAACAAATCGCCGGAAACCCAAACAGCTCAATGGGATAAGCTGTCAGCCCAACTCCTGAGGACCGGCGTGGCAGCGGATTCTACGGCCGCGTTCCTGGCCCTTAGCCTGCCGATCGTCGTCCAGGCGACTGCGGCCGAGTACGCCGCCGTGGCCCGCTTCGAACATGGCGGCTGGCTCAATCTAGGGGAATCCGGCCGTCCCCGGCAACTTCCTCACTCGCTGCTGGCGGACGTTCTCGACCGCGAGCAGCCCGCAGCGGCTGACGTCTGGATGGGGCTCCCTCTCGCCCCGCGAACCGAAAATAGCGAAGTCCTGGCCCTCTGCTTTTCGCGCACCGGGGCTCGGGCTTTGCCGCCGGCCGAGCTGTCGCCACTCGCCGAGACCCTGGCCGAAGCGCTCGCGTGGGCCCGAGCCAACGAACGCTCCCGCCGGCGGATCGAACGTCTCGAAGCCATCGCCCAGATTGCCGGCCGCTGGAACCATGACGGCGCCATGGAACCGTTGCTCGTGCAAATGGCCGAGGCCGCCACGCGACTGCTCAAGGCCGACCGGGCTAGTATCTTTCTCTGGGATCGGCCGAACCACACCCTCGTCGCCCGGCCCGCATTAGGGCTGAAGGACAACGAGCTCCGCATTCCCGACGATGCGGGTGTTGTCGGCCAAGTGGTGCGCACCGGACAGCCGCGGCGAATTCGAGTTTCCGAAGGCGCGGAGATCGACCGCCAGGTCGACCGCAGCCAAAACTACCTGACTCGTACGCTGCTCTGCGTTCCGCTGCACGGCTCAGACGGCGAAATCCTCGGCGCCTTCGAAGCCATCAACAAGCTCTCCGGCGAATTCACGGCCGACGACGAGCAGGCCCTGGTGGAACTTGCCGCGCACGCCGCGGTGGCGCTCGAAAACACCCAGCACTTCCAGCAGCTTCTGTCCCGGCACCAGCATGTCGTCGCGCAGGCTGCGGAAAACGTCTCGCTCGTGGGCGGCAGTCCCCCGGTCGAAGCCTTGCGTTCGACGATCGCCCGCGTAGCCAGCACCGACCTCGCCATCCTGATTCTGGGCGAAAACGGGACGGGCAAGGAAGTCGTGGCTCAGTCGATTCATTACCAAAGCAAGCGTCGGGCCGAGCCGTTCGTCGCGGTGAACTGCGCGGCTCTCACCGAGACATTGCTCGAGAGCGAATTGTTCGGCCATGAAAAAGGCGCCTTTACCGACGCTCACGAAGCCCGGGCAGGCAGGTTCGAGCTCGCCGCCGGCGGCACGCTATTTCTCGATGAAATCGGCGACCTGAGCCTCGGCGGACAGGCCAAGCTGCTGCGCGTGCTCGAAGAGAAAGTCGTCGTGCGCGTCGGTGGTTCGCGGCCAATCCATACCGATGCCCGCGTCATCGCGGCGACGAATCAGGACCTCGCCCAGATGGTCCGCGAGAAGCGATTTCGCCAGGACCTGTACTTCCGGCTGAACGTGGTCACGATGTCGCTTCCGCCGTTGCGCGATCGTGGCGATGACATCATGCTGCTCGCCGAGCATTTCCTCGACGACTTCTGCCGCAAGGCTCATCGCAAGCGGCTGAAGTTTTCGGCCGCGGCCCGCACTCGGCTGGAAGGACACGCCTGGCCTGGCAACGTGCGCGAACTTCGCAATCTGATGGAACGCCTGGCCTACCTGCTGCCGGGCGAACGGATCGAAGCCGAAGACCTGGCGTTCATTCTCAATCCCGCTGGCGAAGGGCCGCCGGTGGTGGGTCTTGACCTGCCGCTTTCGTCCGCGACCGACCAGTTCCAAATCGAGTACATCAAGCGGCACATTCAGCGTGCCCGCGGCAACATGAGCGAAGCGGCCAAGCGAATGGGACTGCACCGCTCGAACCTCTATCGCAAGATGCGCCAACTAGGTATGCCCACAACCGAGGGCGGCGACTTCGAGACGGCCAAGTCTTGACTGGTCTTCGAGGACAGGCATGGCAGCGGCCGGTCCAGGAGCCGACAATTGCCTGTTGCCCCCTTGTCGGACCGGCGTGGTTCGCTACCATGAACGCTGGCCGAGCGGATCTCGATCTGCTCCCAGCGCTCCCTTAGCTCAATTGGCAGAGCATCTGACTCTTAATCAGAGGGTTGTTGGTTCAAGTCCAACAGGGAGCATTTTCTATCGGCTCGCGGCGGTTCTGGCCCGAGCATGCTTCGGCGAGTCAGTACCCTGATGGCGGTGGCTGCCAGAGCGCTCCCACCCCAGCTAAGACTTCCAGGCACTGGGCGGAAACTGCCCCGGCCGGCTCTTTTCAAGGTGTTTCCTCAAAAAGGGGGCACTTTTTCTCGCCCAAAGGGGCAAAAAAACGCCCTTCCGACCCGTAAAAAGGCGTCGCACATGAATCCCCGCAGGATTTTTGACAAAAACAGTTGACGTAGCCGGCCGGTCGGATAGACTGTGCAGACGTGGTGGACTCGACAGCCTTGCCCTCTCTCAGAACCATTGGAGCACGCTAATGATTGCCGGACAGAACGATGTTTCTGTCGCATTAGCGTGTCCTGCTGCGCCCACCAGCTAGCGAACTACTAAACAACTCTCGGTAGTTGTGCCTACTTCGCAAGCATTCCAGGCAAGCTTCTCGGAAAGTTTTTCCGTCGAGTAATTGCCACGCCTGGGCCGTCAGCATCTCTCCCTAATGCTGCATCAGCATCACCGACAACGTGCAACGCATTGAGCAGCAAGTGCCCCGTGCGTGTGACGACGCCTGACACTAATCTGTCCGGCGTCTGCAGCCGGTCTGTGCGGCAATCTTGGCAAACATCTATGAAGCAGCCCACGTTTTTCAGCCTCAAGCGATTGGCACTCCCCCTGTGCACAGCCGCTGCCTGCCTTGTCGCACCGCTAGCGCAAGCAGGAACGATCACCGGAGTCGGAGCTGTCACCGGCACTGGCCTCGGGTTTGTCGCCGTTCCCGTCATCATTACGCCAGACGAAGGCAGTCCTGACGACACCGGCAACATCGGGATTCCGATCAAGCGTTTCGACCAGACCGGTTACATCGACATCGAATTCTTTGTTCGCGGTTCCGATCCCTCGGGTACCACTGAGTACTTGCTCTTCGAGTCGGTGGACAACAATACCGGTGTCGACTGGAGCAGCTACACGATGCAACTCGGCCAGGGCCTGGGTGCGGGCTTCACTCAATCAGACGGCACCAACGGCCTGACGTTTGACGCCCCCAACTACATTCCAACGCCGAACTCCTCGGTATTCGCCCAGGTGTTGACCAGCCCGACGCGGCTCGACTTCTACGACGGCATTCAGTCGACCGGCTCGCAGATCTACCAGGTGTGGGTCGACGTGCCCGACGGAATCCAGACGTTCACGCTGCGGCAGTACCCGACCCCCGTGCCCGAACCGGGTACGTTGGTGCTGGCTGCCATCGCGGTTGGCGGCTTCGGCCTGCTGAAACTTCGCCGCCGGCGAGCCTAAGCCTCGACGAGCGGGCGTAAAACAACGCGAGCCGGTCGGATCCCTGCGGTCCGACCGGCTCGTTTCGTTTGCTGAGGTCGTTCGCTGGACGAGCAACTCGCGGAAGGGGATTTCTCGTCCCCCGCTCGCGTCCGCCGGCGGCCGAGAGCTACTTCTTCCGCGAGTCGCGGCGGGCCTGCGTTCGCTTGCCGCGTGCGGAGACATGCCCCATCGTGCGTGTGGTCTTCCCACTCTTCGCCAGCCTGGTCTGTTTGGCTTTCGCGCTTACCTTAACCTGCTTGGCCTTGCTCGGCTTCGCGAGACCTGCATTGACGGGCGGTGCCGTCCTCTTGGCCTTCTTGGCCGGCTTGGCCGCCTTCTTGACCTGTTCGCTCGTTGCGGCTTCGGCGGCGCTGGCCGGAGCGCCCGCGGCGGTTCCCGGGTTGGCGTTGCGATGCGAAAGGCTCGCGGCCGCATTGAGCACAGTGTTCTTGACCATCTTGGCGCCGCGATTCAGTACGTCGCCGACCAGGGCCAATTCATCGCGAATTGCCGCGCGAGTTCCACGATGCGAAGCGGCCCGGGCCTTCTTCGTGGGAGTCTTCTTGTTGCTGGTCGGCTTCGCTCCCTTGGCTTCAAGTTCTGCCTGCCGAGCTTCGTAGGCACTCAGCGCTTCGCGGAAAATCTCGGCCTTGAGCTGCGTGTTGGCATCGATGCCGGAGACCCCCTTGGCGCCCTTCTTGGCGCGGGCCTGCTTGTGCAATTGGCCCTGCCACTTGTCCGACAATTTGCGTGCCCGGGCCTTGGCCGCTGTCACTTCGGCCAGCGAGAGCGACTTGATCTGGGGTGGGCGGCTATTTCGAACGAGCTCAGCTTCCGTCGAACTGCAAAGTGCTTTTACTTTCGCGGCAGGAACCGGCATGGAATCAACTCCTTCAAGGTTGGCTAATACAAGGCGATTGTGCAGCGTAGCAGAATTGCCGCCTTCGTGCGAAGGGCTCGAGGGCCTGCGGGATTTGGTCGGGTAGCGTTGCGAGCCGCACCACCTGCTTCGGACAAGCTTACGTCGAAGAATCGCGGCGTGCGTCAGCCTAGCTTTCGCGCCCGCAACAGCAGGCTGTTGGAAACCACCGACACGCTGGAAAGTGCCATCGCCGCGGCCGCCGCCACGCTCGGAAGCTGCACGCCGCCCAGCGGCACAAACACGCCCGCGGCCAGCGGAATCAGCACCAGGTTGTAGATGAAAGCCCACCCCAGGTTTTGCTTGATCGTCCGCAGCGTCGCCCGCGAAAGCTTGAGCGTTCTGGGGACGGCCCGCAGATCGCCCCCAGTAATCACGATGTCGGCTGCCTCGATCGCCACATCCGAACCGCTTCCCATGGCCACGCCCAGGTCGGCGGCCGCCAGCGCAGGTGCATCATTGATGCCATCGCCCACCATCGCCACGGTCTCGCCCTGCACGCGCAACTGGGCGACCAGCGCCTGCTTGTCCTGCGGCAGCACTTCGGCCCTTACATTCTCAATGCCGGTTTCGCGCGCCACACGCTCGGCAATCACCCGATGGTCGCCCGACAGCAACCACACGTTGATATCGAGCGCCTTGAGCTGTGCGATCGCCTCGTGACTATGGGGAGCGATCACATCGGCCACAACGACGATTCCCAGGTATTGCTTGCCGAAGGACACGGCCAAGGGCGTTTGGCCCGCAGCCCGAAACGACTTGATCTGGGCCGCATGTGCGCCGGGAGAAGCGCCGGCCTCAGCCATGAGCTGCTCGTTGCCGACATAGATCATGTCTCCTTGCGAGCGCACGCGGATCCCCCGGCCGGGCACAACCTCCAGATCGACGGCCGTCGGCAATTGCAGCTTTTCCTTGCGGGCCGCCGCCACGATGGGTTCGGCCAGCGGATGCTGACTGAGCTGTTCGGCCGCCGCCGCGGTGGAAAGCAGCCGGTCGGGTGTGATCCCGGAAGCCGCCAAAATGTGAGTTACTTGCGGTTTGCCAGAGGTGATCGTGCCGGTCTTGTCGAGCACCACGGTTGTCACGCGGCCGGCAATCTCCAGTGCATGCGCTTCTTTGATGAGCACGCCCGTCTCAGCGCCGCGTCCGCTGGCCACCAGTACGGCCGTCGGTGTCGCGAGCCCGAGTGCGCAGGGGCACGCCACGACCAGCACGGCCACCATCGCCGACAATCCGCCCAGCCAATCGCCGGCGGCCATGCCCCAGACAAGGATCGTGATCGCGGCGATCACCAGCACGATCGGCACAAACCACGACACAACGCGATCGGCCAGCCGCTGGATCTCGGTTTTCGATTCCTGCGCGCGGCGCACGAGCTCCACCACTTGAGCCAGCGAAGTTCGCCCTGCAGGCCGCACCACTTGCGCCTTGAGCGCCCCCTGGCCGTTAATCGTGCCGGCCAGAATCTCGGCGCCGGGGCCCTTATCCACCGGCAGCGACTCTCCGGTCAGCCACGACTCGTCGAGACTCGAACTGCCGCTCGTGACCTCGGCATCCAGCGGCACCTTCTCGCCGGGACGCACGACGATCGTCTCGCCCACCGCGACGTCCTCGGGCCTCACCGTCAGGAGCTGCCCGCCGCGTTCGACCACGGCCTCCGGCGGCGCCAGATCGAGCAGCTTACGAATCGCCGCCGAAGCACGCCCCTTGGCCCGCGATTCGAGGTACTTTCCCAGCGTGATGAACACCAGGATCATGCCGGCGTCCATCAGGTACATCGGCCGATCGGCGCCGTGCGCCGCGTGCTGCATTTGCCAGGCGCCATAGATTCCGGCGCCGTAGGCCGCCGTGGTCCCGATCGCCACGAGCGTGTCCATGTTCGTGGAGAGATACCGCGCCCGCTTGAGCGCCCCTTCGTAAAACGGCCAACCCACGACCACCTGCATGATCGTCGCACAAACCACCTCGAGCCAAGTGCCGACGGTGCCGGCCGACTTCAAGAAGTGGAGAGTTACCAGTGGCACAAGCAGCGCCACGCCCAGCCACAGCCGCCACCGCCACCGGGCCAGTTCCTGCTCGGAATACTGCGCATGATGGCCGTGCTCGTCGTGCCCGTGGCCAGCTTCGCTCGCGGTGTAACCCGCCCGAGCCACGGCGTGTTTGAGGTGCTCGATGTCCGGCGTCTCGCCATCGAACTCCACGGCCGCCTGGTTCGTCGCCAGGTTGGCCCGAGCCGCTTTCACGCCTGGCACCTTGGCCAGGGCCTTCTCCACCCGCGAAACGCAACTTGCGCAGGTCATCCCCTCGACGTTCAGCAGCAGTTCGTGCTCCTGATCCGGCGCATGGTGATGCTGGGGGCTCGGCTTCTTCGGTGCGCTGGGCGCCAACGGAACCAGCGTCGCCGACGAGTTGGAAGCTCTCTCGCGCGGCGCCAAAGCAGGCGCCGGGGCAGGGGAGCCAGTTCCGCCAATCTGCACGACATTAGCCGGCGGACCGCTCGGTGGCGCGGCAGTTCCGCCGACGCGGTAGCCGGCATTCGCCACCGCCGCCACCAGTTCGCTCCGCTTCACCTGCCCGTCAGCCACATCGAGCGTGGCCTTCTTGTCCGCCAGGCTGACCGTGGCGGATCGCACCCCGGGAACTTTCTGCAGTGCATCGACGACAGTGCGCACGCAGTGACTGCACGTCATCCCATCGATCGGTAGTTCAACGCGTGCCATGTTTGGTTTGCCCCCAGGCTTTCGCCCCGCCAGTATAGCGGCATTCCACCCATTGGCGGCAACCTCGCTTCAGCCGCGTTGGCCAATTGGCCGGCACTGCTCCAATTGGCCGGCAGGCTTCCCTGTGGCAGAATGCAGGCCCACCCAGGACCGCCGCATGCCAGCCAGCTCCGCCGACGACGAAATCCGCGCTCGCCTCCCTGTTGCGCAGGCCTTTTTTTGCGGTCGCTCCCCCTCGAGCCAGAGTTTTGCGGTGCGAGACGAACGGTCAAGCCCCTACCTTACCCGTCCACCAACCGCTCGCAAACAAACACCATGATTGCCGAAGTCATTTCGATTGGCGATGAACTCACCAGCGGTCAGCGGCTCGACACGAACAGCCAGTGGCTCAGCGAGCGGCTCGGCGAGCTGGGCGTGCGCGTGATGTATCACAGCACCGTGGCCGACGATCTGGCTGCGAACGTGGCCGTGTTTCGCCATGCCGTCCAGCGGGCCGACATCGTCGTGGCCTCTGGGGGACTGGGCCCCACGGCCGACGATCTCACCCGCGAGGCCATCGCCGAAGTGGCCGGCAAACCGCTCATTCTCGACGAAGCCTCGCTCGAGTACATTCGCGGACTGTTCGCCCGCTTCAAGCGCGATATGCCCGAGCGAAACCGCGTGCAGGCGCTGTTTCCCGAGGGAAGCCAGATCATTTTCAACCCCAACGGCACCGCGCCGGGCATCTGGATCGACATTCCGCGCACCGCTGGGGGCGTGTGCCACGTGTTCGCACTGCCGGGCGTGCCGGCCGAGCTGTTCGAGATGTTCAAAGCTACGGTCGCGCCGGCCGTGCTCTCGTATCAGGACGTGCCGCGGCTGATTCGCCACTACCGAGTGAAGGTCTTCGGCGCGGGCGAAAGCCACGTCGAACAGATGCTGCCGGACCTGATCCGCCGCGGTCGCGAACCCTCGGTCGGCATCACGGTCTCCGCCGCCACGATCACGCTCCGCATCACGGCCAGCGGCGCAACGCCGGAAGAATGCCTGGCGATGATCGACCCCACGGTCGGCACGATCCGCGAGTGCCTGGGTAACCTGGTCTATGGCGATGAGGACGACGAGCTCGAAGACGCCGTGGTGCGGCTGCTCAAGTCGCACAGCAAGACGCTCTGCACGGTCGAATATGCCACGGCCGGCATAATGGCCGAGTGGCTCAGTCGCGCCTCCGCGCGCGAAGAGTGTTATCTCGGCGGCCACGTGATCCGCAGCACCGCGATGCTGGAGAGCGAACTGGGCGATTCAGCCTCGCTCATTCAATCGGCCGGCCCATCCTCGCGAGAAGTGGTCGAAACGCTCGCATCGATCTGCCGCGCGCGGTCGGGCGCCGATTACTGCCTCGTCGTCGGACCATTCCCCGAGCCAACAGCCGCGGATCCCGCCCCGCCGTATCATTTCGCCCTGGCGACGCCCGACAAGATCATGGTGAAGGCCTCGAACATGGCGGGGCACAACTCGATCTGGCTCCCGCGCGCCGCGAAAGCCGCGCTCAACCTGTTGCGGCTGGAACTGCTCGGCGCGATGCATTGAGCGAGCGGGTGCCACTGCTGGCTTGTCCAGCAGTGTCCGTTTGGATTCTTGCCTTGCTGCGTCCGTTGCGAGAACGGCGTCTTTCGAGTACGTCCGAGTGCAAGGCAAGTTTCGGAGAAGAGCACTGCTGGGCAAGCCAGCAGTGGCACCCGAACACTGGATACTAGCAAGTCCGTATTAGTTGTTCGCCGCTTGCTGCGGTGCGGTTTCGGCCGGGGCAGGGGCCTTGAGCGATTGCAGCAGTTGCCCGTCGCCAACGAGCCACACCATGAGCGTGCTGTCCTGGCCTCCGGAGATGGCGAGCAGGCCGTCGGCTGTCGTGGCGATCGTGTACATGAAATCGGCCGATCCGCTGAACGTCCGGATCATCTTGCCGTCGTCCGTGTTCACCAGCCGCACGGTCTTGTCCCCCGAGCTGGCCAGCACCTGCGGCGTCGCGCCGACGAACGCAATCGCCGTGACTTCCTTTTCGAAGGCCGCGGTCGTGCGCAGCTGATCGCCCGTGATGAAGTCCCAGACCTTGATCACGTTGTCCGCGCCGGCGCTGGCCAGCACCTTCGCGTCGCTCTTCCAGGTCACGTCCAGCACGTGATGCGTGTGCCCTTCGAAGCTGCGGGCCAGTTTCGCGTCGGCCACCTTGAACACCTTCACAAAGCGGTCCGCCGCTGAACTGGCCAGGTAGGTCGCGTCGGGCGAAAACTCCAGGCCGAACACCGTGTCGCTGTGCGCCTCGGGAATCTCTTTCACCAGCGTGCCTTCGGCCGGATTGAAGATCTTCAGCTCGCCATCGCGAGAGGGCTCTCCGCCGCCGGTCGCGAGCAACTTGCCATCGGGGCTGAAAGCCAGGGCCGTGACGCGATCGCCGAATGTGGCCACGTCGTCGACGTTGCCGATCGTCCGCTCGAGCGTGAAACTGGGCGCGGCTTGCCAGAGAATGATGCCTCCATCCGCTGCGGCCGAGAGCACGCCTGCGGGAGTGATCGCCGCCACCTGCGGCGCCGCTGAGTGACCGGCATACGACTCAATGGGGACACCCGTATCGCTGTTCCAAGTGCGCACCAGGTTGTTCTCGCCGGCGCTGGCAATCTGCTTGCCGTCGGCCGAGTACGCCAGCCAGCGGACGGGCTTCTCGGCCGCCGCGGCCACAGCCTTGGCGTCGTCGAGCTCTTTCTGCACGGCTGCGAGGAGCGCATCAGAATCCCTCACCGTCTGTTCCGCGGCTGGCACGTCGTTCACGGCTTTCTTCACACTGACGACCGCGGCCGCGGCAGCCTGTTCGGCAGCGCTGTTGGCAGATTCTGCCGTCGTGAGTTCCTGAGTTGCCTTGTCGTGTGCGGCCTTCGCTTCGCCGGCTTTCTTCTCAGCCTCCTTGAACGCTGCGTCCGCGGCGGCGGCAGCCGTGGCGGCATCGGCGTTCGCCTTGGCCAGATCGGCGTTGGCAGCGTCCGCTTCCGCGGCAGCTTTGGCCTTTGCCGCGGCTTCGGCTGCGGCCGTGTTCGCGTCCCTCGCCGCCGCGAGCGCCTTGTCGGCCGCGTCCTTCGCATCGGCCGCGGGCTTCACCGCGTCCTGTTTTTCCTTTAGCGTCTTGGCTGCGGCTTCCTTGGCTGTCTGCGTCGCGGCAACCGCTTGCGACGTGCTGATGACCTTCGCCTCGGCATCGGCCAGCGCCTTCTTGTCGTCGGCCGCGCGGCCACTGACGAACGCCAACCGGCGATCGATCTGGGCTACCTTGAACTGCGCGGCGAAATCACCCTTCAGCTCGGCAATTGCCCGCTTGTCGGGCGAAGCCCAAACGGCGCCGTCCGCCGCGTTCCAGAGCTTGATCTGGTTGTCCGCACCGGCAGAAGCAATTTGCTTGCCGTCCGGCCGCGCGGCGACTGCCGTGACCGCGGCGCCATGCGCGATCTCGCGCACTTGCTTGTCGTCGTCCAGGTTCCAAATGCGTAAGGTGCCGTCGGCCGAACCGGAGACCAGTTGCGGCTTCTCACCGGCGAGCACTGCCAGCCCCGCCACGGGCCCAGCATGCCCGGCGATCTCACCCGCGGCGGTAATCGCTCCACCGGCTTCAGCAGGCAGCGTCCAGCGACGAATCAGATTGTCCGCATGTCCGCTGGCCACCTGTCCAGCAGGCAGCACCACCAGCGACGTGCCCGCCGCCGGCGTTTCAATTTTGGCCAGCTCAGCGCCATCGGCTGCGTTCCACAGCCGCAGCGTCTTGTCTTCCGAAATGCTGACGAGCTTGCCCTCAAGCAGCGCGACGCCCGTCACTGGCGCGGCATGTCCGCTCAGCACCTTGGGGTCTTTCAGCGTTGCGAGATCCCACAGCTTGATCGCGCCCGCGGCATCACCAGTCGCCGCAATTTTTCCGTCAGCGCTCACGGCCAGCGAACGCACTGGCGGTCCGCCCGCGGCCACTTCGGCAACTTTTACATTGTCCGCGCGGCGCCAAAGCTTCGTTTCGCGAAAGCCGCCCGAAGCCAGCGTTTGTCCGTCCGGACTGAAGGCCAGCGAGTTCACCAGATCCAGGTGTGCCACGCCGCGGTTTTTGTATAGCTCGCCGCTCAACAGTGCGGGGTCGGTCAGCCGGGTGACCAGTTCACCGGTGGCCACGTTGTAAACGAAGATCTGGTTTGAGCGACCGCAGGCGACATAACGTCCGTCTGGCGTGACCGCGGCGGCATAGATTGGGTTCATGCCCGGCGGCAACGTTTGCCAGGCGAGCGTTGTATTCTTGGCCGCAACCTCGCCCTTCGCCCCCTCATCGATCCAAAGCCTGATCAGGCCGAGCTGTTCGCTGGTCAGCGGTTTGGCATCAACGCCGTTATCGGCCGGCGGCATGATCGGCTCTTCCTGGTGTGCGGCCACCTTCAGCAGCAGGCTCTCAGCGCTCTTGCCGGCCACGACCGCAGGCCCCGAGAAGCCGCCCTTTAAGATCGCTTGCGGCGTCTCCAGCACCAGATCGCCTTCGGCATCCTTCGCGTTGTGACAGGCCAGGCAGTTCTTCGTCAGCGCCGGCAGGACTTCCCTCTCAAAGTCGACGGGCTGCTCGCGCTTGAGCTCAGCGATCTCGATCGGCTTCGGTTCATCCTCGGCCAACGAGCCGCCAGCCCCGATTACAACCAGACACAGTCCAAGCACGGCGAGCGCGGGCAAACGTTTCACGGGTTGATACCTGGGCGGGAAGGTTGGCGGAGTCTCTCAAGCGCCACGGCGGGAGCTGCGGCGCTCTTCGGGCTGCGGCCGATGCGAAGCGCTGGCTCCGAATCAGCCCCATCCCATCATAGTTACCGATAGCTTCAGGTGGGCTAGCTCAGTGCTGTTTTCATAGAGCCCTCGGCTCAACAGCGCGGAACTAGTGATTGAACAGGAATTCCTTCGTATTCACCAGCGCCCAGAGAATATCCTCCAGGGCCAGCTTTTCGTCCGGCGACTTTTCAAGATGCTTCGCCGCCACGGCCAGCTCATCGGCCTGCGGCTCGCGCGAGTACACCCGCAGGTACAGCTCGCGGACCTTGTCTTCGCGGGCGCGCTCCTTCTCACCGGCGAGCACGGCAGCGCGGCCAGTGCTCGACGACAGCTTGCCTTGCACTTCCGAGCTGTTCAACAGGTGCAGGCTCTGTGCCAGGTTCGCTTCGCTCGACCGCTCGCATTCGCACGCGCTCGAATTCTCCGGCTTGCCAAACACGGTCAGGAAGTACGAATTGAAGCCGGTGTCCGGCAGTTGGATTGCCCGCACGTTCTGCGGCAGGCCGGCGAACTGGGTCTTCGAACCGGTCACGTCGTCGATCGAGTCGAGCAACACCTCGGCCGGCAACCGCTTGGGATAGTAGCGCGAGTAGTTCTGTTTGTCGCCCGCGTTGTAGTCGTTCGGCAACGAAGACAACTGATAGGTCTTCGACCTGCAGATCGTTCGCACCAGGTGCTTGATGTCGAAGCCGCTCTTGATGAAATCATTGGCCAAGGCGTTGAGCAACTCTTCGTTCGTCGCTGGGTTGGTCACCCGCATGTCGTCCTCCGGATCGACCAGTCCGCGACTGAAGAAGTGCTTCCAGTAGCGATTCACCAGCGAGCGGGCAAAGAACGGATTCTCGGGATTGACCATCCAGTCGACGAGTTCGTGCCGAGGATCATCGTCAGCCGTGCCCTTCACGGGCTCAGCTCCCAGTCCCGTCGGCGGAACGTCCTGGTTGGTCTTGGGGTTTTTGGCAGTGGCCATGCCGCGCTTGTGAACCACGCGTTCTTCGCCAAACTGTGCGCCCGGCTTACGGCCAAGCTGCGAGAAGAACGCCGCGAAGCCGTAGTAATCCTGCTGGCTCCACTTCTCGAACGGATGGTGGTGGCAACGCGCACATTGAATGCGCAGGCCCAGGAACAACTGGGCCGAGTCTTCCACTTGTTCGTTCACGCTGTCGACTTCGCGGTACCAGGCCACCGGCGGATTCTCGCCGATTTCGCCGGTCGCGGTCAGCAGTTGCCGCACGAATGCGTCATACGGCACGTTTGCATGCAGGCTGTCGCGAATCCAGTCGTGGAAGATCCGCGTGCCGCGAGCATAGGTCGCGTCCTGCCGCTTGTTGCGCAGGATCGAGCTCCACTTGTTCGCAAAGAAGTCGGCATAGTCCGTGCTCGCCAGCAGCGTGTCGACCCAGCGATCACGCTTGTCGGGCGACTGGTCGGCCAGGAACTTCTCAGTTTCTTCTGGCGTGGGCAACCGGCCGGCAATGTCGAGAGCCGCGCGGCGGAGGAACGTCGCGTCGTCGCTGATGTCGGAAGGCGGCACGCCGAGCTTCTTCAGCTTGGCGAAAACTTCCTCGTCAATGTAGTTCACTGGCGGCGGAGTGGATTCAACTGGCATACCCAGCGGAACGGTAGCACGGAACACGCCAACTTGCCCCTGATAGCGTGCCATCACCGCCACGTCGCCGGCCAGGTCGAGCGTCTTCACCAGGCCCGTCGTGCTCACCTCGGCCATTTCCGGATTGTTCGGTTCGAACGTCACCATGCTCGTGACGTCCAGCGTCGAACCGTCCGTGTAGTGCGCGATCACGAGCAATTGCTGCTCGCCGTGCTGCGGCATCGTCCGCTCGTGCGGCAAGACCTCAATACGCGCCACGGTCGGATCGCTGTCGCTGCCATACGGCATGCCTTGCAGCACCCAACGCCGGATCAACCGGTAGGGCGTGGTGTCGACTTCCATCCGGGTGCCGCCGCCGTGTGGAACAGCGCCAATCGCCTTCAGCAGCAACAGGCTCTTGTCCGGAGCGGCCGGGAACAGCCGGCGTCCACGACCTTCCTTGACCAGGTGCTCAAAGTCCTCGGTCGGTTCGAAACCCAATAGCGACAGCTTGAAGCCGTTCTGGCCGCTCGCCTTGCCGTGGCAACCGCCGCCGTTACAGGACAGCTTCGTGAAGATCGGCACAATTTGATTCGGGAAGTTCACCAGCGGGTCGTTGCCGTACTGGCTGACCGTCACTTTGATCGTGCCGACCGGCCCCGCTTCGCTGGTGGCCGTGATCGTCGTGCTGCCGTCCCCCGCCGGAACCACATAGCCCGAGGGGCTGACTTCGACGACGCCGGCCGGGTCCGTCGTATAAGTGACCTTGGATGTCAGGTCACGCATTTGGCCGGTGGCATAACTGCCGGTCACGACAAGCTGTTGCCGCGCGTCCTGCCCTTTGAGCTCAAAGCCCCCGTCCACGGCTCGGCCGCATTCGATCGCAACCTCGCGAAGGTCGCCGGGGTCGCCCAATCCCGGCGGTTTAAATGCCGGTGCCGCTGCGTCTGGCGCACCCGCGTCCGTCGCGGCAGCGGAAACAGCATCAGGGGTGTTGGCCAGGGAGTTCGCGGCCGAAAGGGCCTGAAACGAAAGCACGATGGCAGCAAGGCGAGCTATCCAACTCGTCATGATGCATCTCCTTCGAGAGTAAGGGGTGCAAGCTGTGGGCGGGAGGGTCTGCGGGGAGCAGCGCACTTCCTGGCAGCGCTACTGCCCGCGATTATCCCCCAGATTTTCCCAACTTGCAAGCATATTTATCAGCCAAAGTACATATGTTCGGCCGTCGCAAAGCCAGCCGCCGCAAGACTCTGCGGCGCGCCAATCCGCCCGGAGCGTGCGTCGGGCCGGGCTGATAGAAGCCTCTCAGCTTTTCCGCTATGCTCAAGCCCCATGAGCACCACCCAACCCTATTCGCGCAGCCCAGAGCTGATGTCCCCTGAGGACACGGCCCTGGTTGTGGTCGACGTCCAAACCAAGCTGATGCCGCTCATCCGCGGCCAGGCACGAATCCTCTGGAATCTGCGCCGGCTGATCGACGGGGCCGAAGCCACGGGCGTCCGGATGCTGGCGACAGAGCAGTACCCCCAAGGCCTCGGCCCGACCGTCCGCGAACTGGCCGACCGCCTGGGCACGATCCCCAGCAAGATGGCCTTCAGTTGCGGCGGTTGCGAGCCGTTCATGGCCCAGCTCGGGGCGTCCGGCGTCAGCAAGGTCCTGGTCTCCGGCATCGAGGCCCACGTCTGCGTCCAGCAAACCGTGCTCGATCTTTTGGCCGCCGGCTACCGGGTGTACATCCCCGTCGACGCGGTCGGCTCGCGGTACCAGGTCGACTACGAGACGGGTCTGCGGCGGATGGAGTCGGCCGGCGCGACGCTCACGACGACCGAGTCGGCCCTGTTCGAGTGGTGCCAGGTTTCCGGCACCCCCACGTTCAAGAAGATCAGTGCCCTGGTGCGCGAAGCTCCGCCGGCCGATTGATCTGCGCATTTCATCCCGACTAACAATCCAACTCATCCCGCAATTATCCCGATGACCCCATCCGCCCCCGCTCTGAATCCTCCCGTCCGCATCCTGATGGGCCCCGGCCCCAGCGACATCCATCCCCGCGTGCTCCAGGCGATCGCCAAGCCCACGGTCGGCCATCTCGATCCGTACTACCTCGAGCTGATGAACAACATGCGGGTCCTGATGCAGGGGGTCTTCCGCACCAAGAACGAAATGACGCTCGCCGTCAGCGGCACGGGCTCCGCCGGCATGGAAGCCGCCGTCGTGAACATCATTGAGCCGGGCGACTCGATGATCGTCTGCGTCAACGGCGTGTTTGGCGGACGCATGGTCGATGTGGCCACGCGCGCCGGAGCGAACGTCACGAAAGTCGAAAAGCCCTGGGGCGAAGTCTTCTCACCCGCCGACCTCAAGGATGCGATTGCCAAGGCCAAGCCGAAAGTCGTCGGCATCGTGATGGCTGAAACCTCGACCGGCGCCTGGCAGCCGATCGAAGAGATTTCCAAGCTGGTGCACGACGCCGGCGCGCTGCTGCTCGTTGACGCCGTCACTTCGCTAGGCGGTGTGCCCGTCGAAGTCGACAAGTGGAACATCGACGTCATCTATTCCGGCACGCAGAAATGCCTGAGCTGCCCGCCGGGCCTCGCGCCCGTCTCGTTCGGCCCCAAGGCGATGGAGATCGTCCTCGGCCGCACGAGCAAGGTCCAAAGCTGGTATCTCGACCTGACGATGCTCGCCAAGTACTGGGGTTCCGAGCGCGTGTATCACCACACCGCGCCGATCAACATGACCTACGCCCTGTACGAAGCCCTGCAGATTGTGCACGAGGAAGGGCTCGAAGCCTGCTTCACTCGCCACATGCTCAATCACAAAGCCTTGAAGGCAGGGCTCGCCGCGCTCGGCATCACCTACACGGCAGCCGCAGGGCACCAGCTTCCGATGCTCAATGCCGTTCGCATTCCCCAGGGCGTGGACGACGTGGCCATTCGCGGCGGATTGCTCAAGCGGTTCGGCATCGAGATCGGTGGCGGCCTGGGTGACTTCAAAGGCCAGGTCTGGCGCATCGGCCTGATGGGCTACGGCTCGCGAGCGAACAATGTCTATGTGCTGCTCTCAGCCCTCGAACAACTCCTGGCCGAGCAAGGCCACAAGTTCGATCACGGTGCGTCGGTCGCCGCTGCAGCGGGCGTGTATTCTTCCGTTAAGTAGCGACTAGGCCTGCCGTTCGCCGTTTTAGCCCGGAGGCATCGCCGACGGCGCGTCATGCATTTATCGCGCGCGTCCCGACTGGCGCACCCAGCGCGCAATGACGAGCAAGAGGATAGACGGCGACCCCAAGCAGCCGACAGCGAACCCAATTACGCGGAACTTGTCATACAGTGTCGGCCCAGGCGAGGTGATTACCTCGAGTACTAAGTACAACGCGGGAATCGAGAGAAATGTCGCCAAGAGAAGAAGCAGCCACGAAATCGCAATCCGAACCCTCCGTTCGGCAGCGGTGGGTACACTTCGGCGATGATCGTTGATTGTGAACATCACGGTTTATGATATCACAATCATGCACTACCGCCCCGCCACGCTCGACGACTGCCAACTACTGGCCGAGTTCAATGCCCAGCTCATTCAAGATGAGGGGCATCGCAACCCGATGTCCGTGGCTCAGCTCACCGAGCGAATGCGATCCTGGCTCGCTGGCGACTACCGAGCGGTGATCTTCGCGGCAGAACAGGGGCCCGAACCTCCGCAGCAGCCCGTCGGCTACGCGCTCTTCCGCGGCGAACCAGAGCACATCTATCTGCGGCAGTTCTTCGTCGTCAGCGACTCGCGCCTCCAGGGCATCGGCCGCGCGGCTATCGATCATCTCGTTCGAAACGAATGGACCAGTCGCAAACGAATCCGGCTCGACGTGCTCGTCGGCAACGCCGTGGCTATTGCCTTCTGGCGATCGGTCGGCTTTGCAGACTACTGCCTGACCATGGAGCGGGATCTGTAGCGAGAATATCAAGCAGGATCGACGACCTCTCCGCCTTCCTCGCTCTTTCCTCTGCGTACCTCCGCGTCCTCTGCGGTCAATTCACGCCGTCTGGCTCAATCAATCGGCTCGCCGTCTTCCGCTCGCCGCAGCACGCCGTCGCCGGCCGGCGGCGCTTCCAGTTCCTGCCGTTCGATCGGCCGTCGCTGCTTCGTGGACACCTCATCCACCGCCGGCAGCGGCGCAACCTGCGGCAGGGCCTTCTGCAGCAACGCCCCGTGCCCGTCGATCTCGATGTGCCAGGCCCCTTCAGGACCATCGAGCGAGCCTTTGTTCTGCACCTGGTAACGTTTGAGCTGCGCGATCTTCTCGCGCGCCGGCACTTCGCCTGGCGTGTCGCTGCCCGGCGACCGGCCCCAGTCGATTCGCGTCCCCGTCTTGGTAATCAGTGCGTAAGTATACTCGAAGCCGCTCTTCGCCGGCTTGCGCTCCAGCGGCACAATCCGCGCGATGCCCAAGTTGTGCCATTCGCCGCCGAGCGAGGCCGCGAGCTGCGCCGCGCCGATCACCGCCGCATCGCCCCAATGCTTGCCGTGCGCCGATGGCGGCTTGGTGTAGATCTCGCCAATCAGCGGATAACGTTCCGCTTCGGCCACGGTGAAATCGCGGTCCGGCAACAGCACCGCTCGCTCGTCGATGGGGAGCACCCCGCTGCCGTCGTGCAGCTCGACCATCGCCACGGGCACGCGATACGTCAGATGCACATCGACGCCCGCGGGAAATCGTTTGCTCACCCGATCGACGCTGGCAACCCAGGGGTGCGCCACGAAGGCCTCGGCCAGCTTCACCGACAGATCGACGTCGAGCACCGACAGCGGACCCAGCCGTTCCAGGTCTCGCAGCACCTCGGACTTGATGCGCTCCTCCGCTTGCTGGCTCCCCGGATCGGGTCGTATCCACTCTGGCGGCGCGGGCGAGAGCGTAATGTGTTCGGGATGTACCTGGTACTGCTCGGCCGAGAGAACGTGACCGCCCACGTGCCTCCACACGGCCACGCACACGCTGCCGGTGAGCAGCACCACGATCAGCGCGCCGGCGACAAGCCGTAACGGTTTCTTCGATCCGCCGCCGGCCGTGCTCTCCTCGGTGGTTTTCTTTTTGGCCATCATGCGACTCCTGCCGCCGCAAGGCAGCGTTTTACCAGGTGATCGCACAGAGCCGGCATGTCGAGGCCGGCCCGCGCTGCTGCCAGCGGCGCGAGGCTGCGCGACGTCATGCCCGGAATCGTGTTCACCTCAAGCACCCAGGGCGAAGAATACCGGTCGAGCATCACGTCGACGCGTGAAAGGCCCGTCACACCCAGAGCTCGCACCGCGCCGATGGCAGCGGCCTCGATCGCGTCCCGCGAGGCATCATCGAGCGAAAAGTCGAACTTGTATTCCGTGAGCGTGCTGTTGTATTTCGCGTCGTACGAGAATACCGGCTCGGGCGAAACGATCTCGATCAGCGGCAGCGGCCGATCGTCGAGCATCGCAACCGTGAATTCGCGCCCAATCACGAGCGGCTCGGCCAGAACGCCGCCGCCAAAGCGGCGCGACTTGGCCAGCGCGACGGCAAGTTCGGCACTATCCCGCGCAATTGTCACACCCACGCTCGAACCTTGATCGTCAGGCTTCAGCACGACGGGATAGCCCAGCGTGAACATCCGCCGGGCGACGCTGGCCAACTTGTCGTCGGCGCCAATGAGCACATACCGCGGCGTCGGCACGCCTTCCGCTATAAAGCGCTGCTTGCTGGCCAGCTTGCTCATCGCCAGCCGGCATGCCTGGGGACCGCTGCCGGTGAAAGGCACGCCCAGCCGCGCGAGTTCCGCCTGTACGCGGCCATCCTCACCGGCCCCGCCGTGGAGCGCAATGAAACAAACGTCGAAGTCATCCCATGCGATGTCGGCGATCGGCTGGACCGCGGGATCGACGAGCGCTACCTGGTGGCCGCACTCGGCGAGCGCGGCGGCGACGCCCGCGCCGCTCCGCTGGCTGACCTCGCGTTCCGCGGAATCTCCGCCCGCCAGCACGGCGACGTGCAATTTGACGTCGTTGCACTTGGCATCCTGCTCCGTTTGCATTTGCCGGTCCTCCTGACCGCGCGCGAAAAAGACTCCCGTCCCCTTTTTCGCTACCAGATTTCGATCTCGGTTTCGAGCACCACGCCGAGCCGCTCTTCGACGCGCTCGCGCACGATGTCGATCAACTTCAGCACGTCCGCGCTCGAAGCGTGCTCGTCGGCGACGATAAAGTTCGCATGCCGCTGACTGACCTCGGCTCCGCCGATTCGCGTGTTCTTCAGCCCTGCCTGTTCGATCAGCATGCCCGCGCTCATTCCGCGCGGGTTCTTGAAAATGCAGCCCGCGCTTTGATGCCCCAGCGGCTGGGCGGCCTTCTTGATGATCCACTGCTTCTGCATCCGCTTGGTGAGCTCTTCCGGATTCTCCGATTCAAGCTCGAACCGCGCGCCCAGGATCACCAACTCGTCGAGCGAGCTCTCCCGATAAGCGAACACCAGCTCTTCTCGGGTGCGGGTGATGATCTCGCCGGCGCGGGTCATCACCGTGGCCTGCATCGTCCACTGACCGATGTCGCCGCCGCGGCTGCCGGCATTCCCGTGCAGCGCGCCGCCGATCGTGCCCGGGATGCCGACCAGCGCTTCGAGTCCGGCCAGTCCCTCGCGCACCGAGATATTGATCGCGTGCCCCAGCTTGGCGCCGCCTCCAGCCGTGACGGTTTGCTTGCTCACCGTGATCTCGTTGAACACCGGAGCGCTCAGGCGAATCACCAGCCCGCTCACGCCTTCATCGCGGACCAGGATGTTCGAGCCGCCGCCCAGCAGCCGCGCGGGCAGCCCTTCGTCGCGTGCGCGCGTGACCAGCGTGCGCAGATCTTCAATGCTCTGCGGTTCGGCAAAGAACTGCGCCGGCCCGCCCAGGTGGAACCACGTGTGCGGCGCCAGCGGTTCAGACTGTTTGACGAATTGTTCGAAGCCCTTGACCAAGCTCATGCGCAACCGTTCCGATGTCTCCCGCTCCCATCGCGACGAGCACGTCGCCGGAGCGCAGGTGTTGTTTCAAAATTTGAGCTATCTCGCGATTCGTGGACGCCCGCATCGCCTGGCAGCCATTCTCATTCAGTCGCTGGCACAGCGCATCGGAGCCCGACGTGTCGGCCCCCAACTCCTCGACGCTTCCCGATGCAACGCTGCCCGCTTCCTCGCGAGCCCGATAGACATCGGCCACGATCACGATATCGGCATTGTGCAGACTCACGGCGAAGTCGTCCAGCAGTCGTGCCAATCGCGAGGCCTGGTGCGGCTGGAACACGCACATGATCCGCCTGCCGGGGTACATCTCGCGAAGCGTCGTGAGCGACGCCACGACTTCGGTGGGATGATGGGCATAGTCGTCCAGCAGCGCCACGTTTCGCAGTTCTCCCAAGAGCTGCAGCCGCCGCCTGAGGCCGAAGAACCGTTCCAGGCCCGTGCGAATCGCCGCGCCGCTCGCGCCCGAGTGACTGGCCAGGGCCGCGGCCGCGACCGCGTTCCAGACGTTGTGTATCCCCGGCACCGGCAGACTCACCTCGCACACGGCCTGATCGCGATAGTTGAGCTTGAAACGATAGTACCCGCGCCGCTGGCTGATTTCGGTCGCGCGCCAGGTGGCCGCGGCCGATTCACCAAATGTCTCGACCGCACAGCTCAGTTCACCCACCACGCGCATTGTCGAAGTGCACTCATGCCGGGCGACGATCAATCCCGAGCACGGTACGCGCCTGGCGAAGTGCCAGAACGCTTGTTCCAACTCGCCTTGCGAAGCGTAGCAATCAAAATGGTCCGGCTCGACGTTCAGAATCGCCGCCAGCTCGGGCGCCAGATGCTGGAAGTTGCCGTGATACTCGCAGGCCTCGACGACCATCCAGTCGCCGACGCCTTGCCGGCCGCCGGCCAGCGACCCGATCGGCGCTGCCCCCACGACCACCGAAGGGTTGAGCCCCGCAGCGAGCATGATCTCGCCAACCATCGCCGTGGTCGTGCTCTTGCCGTGCGTTCCGGCGACGGCCACGCCCCGCCGCGTTTCCATCAGCCGGCCCAGCATCTGGGCATAGCTCATCGAGCGCACGCCAAGTTCGCTGGCCCGCATCCGCTCGGGATTCTCGGCCGGCACGGCGTCGCTATGAATTACCAGGTCGAGCGAAGGATCGATGCGTTCGGCGTCGTGTCCTGTGTGCACTTCAAAGCGCGCGCCGGCGAGACCCGCCAGATCGGAGCCGCTGACTTGCCAGCCGGCCTGATCCAAAAGATCGGCCAGCGATCGCATTCCCGCTCCGGCAACGCCCACCAGGTGGACGCGGCGCGTGCCACGCACTGGCGCGCGCCAGTCAAGCTGCTCTTCGCAAATCGTTTGACTCAATGGAATCCCCCCCGAAGCCTTGCACCACGTGAATGCAGCAGACCGCCTTCCGTTGCGGCCAGGGCGGGATAATACGGCTGATCGGCAAACGCTGTCAATCCAAAGCGTGCTAGCAGTTGCGGTGCTGCGCATGGTGCCACAGGCGGCCGCCGTTGCGGCTCACCTGTGTTTGCGGAGGCCCGAGAGAGTTCGGGACGCTCTTACATACGAATGGCCAGCGTTAATTGCACGCGTGACTGCTCCGCAGCACCCGTGGCACCCGACAACAATCGGCCTACGCCACGGACAACTGCCGCGTTTGCAGCAGGGCCACAATCGTACGCGCCACGCGCCGTGTCGCCTGCGGCCGGGCGAGCGAGGTCATCCCTTGCGCCATCCGCACACGCTGGCGATGATCGCCGGCCAGTTCGATCGCCACTTCGGCCAGCCGATTGTCGAGCCGGCCGCTCACCTCGCGCTCGTCGAGGATCCGACAAGCACCGGCCGCGCTAAACGCCTCGGCATTCTTCCGCTGATGATCGTCGGTCGCGGCGGGAAACGGCAGCACGATCGCCGGCAGGCCGCTCGCCGCCAGTTCCGCCAGCGTGGTCCCGCCCGCGCGGCTGATCGCCAGTTGGCTTTCGCGCATCAGTTGCGGCAGCTCTTCCAGGAACGGCGCCACGGTGGCCGCAATGCCCAGCTTCCGGTACAGCTCCGCGGTCCGCGCGACGTCGCGCTCGCCGGCCTGGTGCACGACTTCCCAGCCGTGCAGCACCGCGCCCGCCTTGTACAGCGCGCGAGGCACCTGTTCGTTGAGCGATTGCGCGCCGCCGCTGCCACCCATCACGAGCAGCTTCCGCCGGCCCGCAAGCCGGTCGGGCAGATGCCGCACCGGCGTCCGTTGTTCCAGGAACGCGCGGCGCAGCGGATTGCCCGTCACGCGCACCCGCGCGCCTTGCTTCAGGTGCGGACGAATGTTGTCGAATGTCGAGCAGATCGCCGCGGCGCCCGTGGCGAGCCAGCGCGTGGCCCGGCCAGGCAGCGCGTTCTGTTCGAGCAGCACGTAAGGCACGTCGAGCGACGATGCCGCCCGCGCGGCCGGCACACTCGCATAGCCACCCAACCCCACGACGAGTCCAATCTGTTGTTCGCGCAGATAACGCCGCGCGGCATAGTAGCCGGCCACGTTCTCGGTCACGAACTTCAGCGCTTCGCTAGCGCGCCGCGGGAACGGTCGGCAGGGCAGGTTCAAATAGGTGAAACCCGCGGCTTCGACATAGCGCGACTCAAACGCCTTGCCCGTGCCGACGAATGAAATGCGCACGTGCGGAGCATGGCGGCGCAGATAATCGGCCACGGCCAGACCTGGAAACAAATGACCGGCAGTCCCACCACCGGCAAACAGCACATGACTTCGTAAGGTACTCATAACCAATGGTCCAATTGAATGGTCGCAAGTCGTCGGGCCGACCGGTCTATCTATCCCTATAGACGACGCACCAGCCCGACTTGTTACCGCAACTTGCTACTTGGACACGCTCCTCATGGAAATAGTTCGTTCGGGTGCAGGCATTTCTTGGCCAGCACCCTGTGGTAAAGTTTGCGGGCTTACCGCCATCGGCCCGCGATCGCTTGTACTCGTTTGCGCCGGCCAGTTTGCACCGGCGATCGTCAGCATGAGCCCGCACACCGCACAAACTCCGCCCGCCAGCCAGAACCGCGTGACGATCGTCTTTTCGGCCAGGCCGGCAAATTGAAAATGATGATGCAGCGGGGCGCAGCGAAACACCCGCCGACCCGTGCTGCGGAACCAGCCGACCTGCACGATCACGCTCAGGGCTTCGACGACGAACACGCCTCCCACCACAACCAGCAACAGTTCCTGCCGGGCGATCACGGCAATCAGCCCCAGCACGCCACCCAGCGGCAGCGAGCCGGCGTCGCCCATAAAGAGTTTCGCGGGATGCCAGTTGAACCACAGAAACGCCGCGAGTGCTCCGGCGAGCGCTGCACCCGCAACGATCAGCTCCCCAGCTTCTGTGCCTTTTCCCGTCACCAGCCCGATCAGCGACATCGCCAGTATCGCCAGCAGCAGGCAGCCGCCCGCCAGTCCGTCGAGCCCGTCCGTCAGATTCACCGCGTTCGACGAACCGACCACGACCAGCGCCGCCCACGGCACAAACCACCATCCCATACTAAGGCTACCCACCAGCGGTAGATCGAGTTTCGGCATGTCGCCCGTGTGCATATACCTGAGAAAAAGCAAGCCCGCCGCCGCCAGTGCAATCACCGCCTGCGCTGCGAGCTTCGCCCGGGCTGATAGTCCCCGCCGCGCGGTTCGCAACTTAATCCAATCGTCGACCCAACCAACCGCGCACAGCGCCGCCGCGGTCGCGGCCACGAGCATCACCCGCGGGCTGCTGCGATCGCCGCACACAAGCAGCGCGACCAGAAAGCAGCCGACAATCAACAGGCCGCCCATGGTGGGCGTGCCGCGTTTCGCGCTGTGCAGCCGATCGAGCTGGGCGGAAGCGGATCTGACCTGCTCGCCGCAGCGACGCTTGAGCCAGCGAATGCAAGCCGGCGCGAGCAGCATCGCCAGCACGAAGCTCAGCACGCCTGCCAGGCCGCTGCGCGCAAGCGTATCGACCACGGTTGAATGAGCCCACATCAAGGGCATCGGAGTGACTCGAATGAATCCGGAGGAAGTGAGGGCGAATGGCTCGCTGGATTGGCACGCGGTACTGCGGACTTCTCGCGGACGCCGGCCTCGCCCAGGGCCGGCGCCCACACCACTCTTTGCCGCGACCAGTCATGCGCGGCGTGTTCTCTGAGTCGTCGGAGCGGCGTGTGACCGCCGCCCCGACGCTCAGTACTTGAGCTCCGCCGCGAAGCACTCATCGGGCGCGGTTGACCCAGTAACCGCGGTGTCCAACGAGCTTATGCTCCAACCCAGGAGGGAGGGTAGTGCCGAGTTCCCGCAAACTCTACACCATCGACGGAGCTCACAAATGGTTTGTCATCTCCCGCTACCGAACAGTGACGATTGACCCCTGAAAAACCTAATGACTAGTCAGCGCTTCTCGCTCGCCCAGCATCTCGACCAGCCGCTCCAGCGCCAGCGCCCGCGAACCCTTCACCAGCACCACGTCGCCCGGCCGCACCAGGTCCTGGCAGTGCTCGAATAAACTTTCGATGCCGTCGACCGCCACGGCTCGCGAAGCCGGCATGCCTGCCGCCAGCGCACCCGCCACGACGTCGCCGCCATGTTCTCCGCAAGCGACCAGCATGTCCGCGCCGCACAGCGTCACCACCTGGTCTCCCAGGTTGCGATGCAGCGGCGCCGCCGCTTCGCCCAGCTCGCGCATGTCGCCACAGACGACAATCCGCCGTCCCGGCGCACTAATGTCTCTGAGCAGCTCCAGTGCCGCCCGCATTGCCACGGGGCTCGCGTTGTACGAGTCGTCGATGATCGTCGCGCCCCCGACCTTCATGATCTGGCACCGCATCGGGGGCGGTTCAAAGTCCGCCAGGCCCCGGCTGATCTCGGCGTCACGCATCCCGAACAAACGCCCCACGGCCACGGCCGCCAGCGCGCTCGACAGGTAATGCCTGCCCCAGACCGCCACCGACATGTGCGTCCCGTCCACGTCGAACATCAACCGGCCGTCGTGGCTCTCGACGTTCGTGCCCACCAGGTCGTTTTCGAGCGAACGGCCAAACCACACGATCTTCGACTTGCAGCCCACCGCCGCGCGCCTTAGTCGCTGGTCGTCGCCGGCCAGCACCGCCACGCCATCCGCGGGAAGCTCCGCAAGCAGCTCCGTCTTGGCCGCCGCCACGGCATCCAGCGAGCCGAACCCGCCCAAATGCGCGTCGCCAATCCGCGTGATCACGCCAATCTGCGGCTGGCACAGTTCCGCCAGCCGGCCGATCTCGCCGCCGGCACTCGCCGCCAGCTCCAGCACCGCAAATTCGTGCCGCGCGTCCATCGCCAGCATCGAAAGCGGCACGCCCACGTGATTGTTGTAATTCTTCGGGCTCGAAATGCCCGTGTACCCGCGCTCCAGCACGGCCCGAATCATCTGCCGGGTGGTCGTCTTGCCGACGCTGCCGGTCACCGCCACCACGCGGCCCCCGAACCGCAGCCGGTTCCACGCGGCCAGTTTGAAGAGCGCCTGCAGCGCGTCATCGACTTCCAGGGCCCACGAACGCGGAGCCGGCTGAACATAGCGATTGCCCACGACGACGCCCTGCGCGCCGCGAGCCAGCGCCTCGCCGGCGAACTCGCCGCCGTTGAACGTACTGCCCGGCAATCCCCAGAACACATCGCCCGCTTGAACTTGTCGGCTGTCGACGACGACTCGACCGATTCGGCCGTTCTCGCCGTGCCGCGGCGCGAGCGTTGCCAGCCGCAGTCGGCCGCCCACGATTTCATGCAATTGCCTAAGTGTGACTTCCATGTCTCGGTTCGCTTAAGAGTTGGCGACTCCGGCCAACGGACCATAGGGGCTCACCGGTTGGAGGTTGTAGAGCCACCGCCGCGCCACTTCCCGGTCGTCGAGCGAAATCTGCTCGTCCGCCACCTTTTGAATCGCTTCGTGACCGCGTCCTGCGATCAGCACACAATCGTCCGGCCCCGCAATACTCAGGGCATATTGAATCGCTTCAGCCCGATCGGGCACATACCGCGCCGCGCTCGGGGTCTCGAACCCGGCCATGACGCCTGCCGCGATCTGCCGCGGATCTTCGTGCCGGGGATTGTCCGTGGTGACGATCGCCACGTGCGCCCGCTCGGCAACGGCGCGGCCCATCAGCGGCCGCTTCGCCACATCGCGATTGCCACCCGCGCCAAATACGCAGATCAACCGGCCCGCCGTGACTTCACTAAGCGTATCGAGCGATCGGGCCAAGGCATCCGGCGTATGGGCATAGTCCACGTACACGCCAAACGATTGCCCGCATTCGATTCGTTCCAGCCGGCCATTCACGCGCCGCACTTCTTCCACGCCCCGCACGATCGTGGCCAGGTCAATCTCTTCGGCCAATCCCACCGCCGCGGCCACCAGCACGTTCTGAATATGATGGTCGCCAATCATCGCGGTCCGCGCCACGGCCGTCATTTCTCCGGCCGTGATCAGGAATGTCTGCTCGCTCTTCTCGCGCTCCAGAAGCTGCGCCGTGACATTCGCCGCCGCGTGCATCCCCACGGTCAACACACCGTGCGGCACCAGCGGCATGTACTCGCGGCTGGCCGCATCGTCGGCGTTTATCACCGCCAGGCCCGCGGGCGACAGCAATTCAAAGATCCGGCTCTTGGTCTGGTGGTAGTGCTTGAGTGTCGGGTGATAGTCCAGGTGATCGCGCTGCAGGTTCGTCAGACAGGCCGCGGCCAGTTCGATGCCGGCGATCCGCCGCTGGGCAATCGCATGGCTGGAGACTTCCATCACGCAGTGCGTGCAGCCACTCTCGACCATCCGCCGCATCCAGTGGGCAATCACCGAAGCGCTCGGCGTCGTCAGTTCCGCGGGCGAGAGTTCGAACCCGTCGCTATAGCCCAGCGTTCCGAGCATCCCCGCCCGATAGCCCGCGGCTTCCAGGATGCTGGCAATCAGGTGGGTCGTCGTCGTCTTGCCATTGGTCCCCGTCACCCCGATCACCCGCAGCTTGCGGCTGGGATATCCGGCCAGGGCCTGGCAAAGCTGGCCGAGCGCTTCGCGCGTGTCGGGCACAACGCACACCGGCACGCTCACTTCGACCGCTTTCTCCACGACCACGCAGCACGCGCCGCGCGAGATCGCATCATGAATATGGTTGTGGCCGTCTGCCTGCTCGCCGCGCACCGCGACGAACACGTCGCCCGGCCGGCAGTCCCGCGAATCGCAGCATACGGCGCTCGCCAGCACGTCGACCGCGCCGCGCACGATCGCGCCAGCTAACGCATCGCGCAGACAAACGGGTTCAGCGGACGAGGTTAGACGCGACATGACGTGCCAGGCCTCCCTGCCTGTAACAATACTGCCCTTGAATGGTCCGTTCGCCCCTGTTGCCATCCTGGCGGGGCGGTCACGCGCTCGGTTCTCGGTCGAAGTCCGGCGACTGATTTTGCGGCTGCCCTGGGAGCAAAATGGGACTGTCCCCTTGGTGCTCACAAGGCCTTCGCGTCCGCTGACAGCAAGCCCGGCGTGCCCGCAAACTGCGGCCCGCGCGGCATGCTCCACCGAGATTAGCGTGGCGGGATTGTGGCGATTTCCAGGATCGAGTCAAGCCAGGTTTCTCCCCGCCAGCTAGCACGCCGCCACGCGAATTCGGAAAGACGGAGTCACAGCCTTAAAATTCACATCGCCGCTGCCCCCACCCCAAAATTTTTTGTTCTTTCTCACGCACGATCCGCGCGCCCACGCGAGCCACACTTCTCCCACCCGCAACCCGCGTCTTCCTCGCAGAATCTTTCACTTTTAGCTCTTCGCTGTGTGGATC
>JALHMI010000011.1 GCA_022844125.1 Pirellulales bacterium
AGCCGTCGGAACTGTATCCCGTGTCTAACCCACTTGAAAACTGACTTCCCGGCTCGACCGAAGGCTGTGGCGCCAAAACCCTCCAGCGTGAGAGTTCTGCCTCCTTCCGCGCGCCGAGCCAAAAACCAGATTCACCACAGAGGGCACGGAGGGAGAAAGAGGACAGAGGATGAAAGTGCAGACAACGAAGAGAACCACAGATGGACACCGAACCTACCCACGTTTCGTGGGGAAGGTCCGTTTCCATCTGTGGTTCTGCCCTTCCTCCTCGTTGTACCTCCGTGACCTCTGTGGTGAATCCGATGTCTCCCGGTTGTGTTACACTGGCTCCGGAGCGTTATGCCAACTCCATCCAGGCGGCAACTATGGACTATCCCGCGGATCAGGTGGCCGAAATTGTCATCGGCGCCGGCTTCACACACGTCGTGTGGCTGCCGGACTCCGCGCTCGGCCCGTGGGAGCAGGCGCTTCATCAGCCGGGCAAGCTCGAACTCGTCCGCGTTTGCCGCGAGGGGGAAGCCTGGCTCATCGCCGCGGGTCTGTATCTTGGCGGCAAGCGGCCGCTGGTGATGATCCAGAACACCGGGCTGTTCGAATCCGGCGACGCCCTGCGCAACGTCCTGTTCGATCTGAAATTGCCGATCCCCGCTGTCATCGGTTATCGCAGCGCGCTCATTCCCAACTCCACCGATTCGGCCCGGCACTTCACCGAGCCGCTGCTCAAGGCCTGGGGCCTCGATTACGTCGTCGTCAGCCGGCCCGAGGAACTTTCGAAGATGGCGGATCATTTCACCGCCTGTCAAACGGCCGGCAAGCCGGGCGTCGTGCTCATCGCCGAGGGGCGCATGTAATGCCCGAACAACAACCATCTCCAGCACGTCAGCAGCGGATGCCGTTCATCGCGGCGCTCCAAGTGCTGGCCGGCCTCCGCACTGACCGAGTCGTCGTCACCACGATGGGCTCGGCCCGCGAGTGGCCCAAGCTTTCGCAGCATCCGCTCGACCTGCATTACATCCCCTCGGCCATGGGGCAAGCGCCAGCGCTGGGGCTCGGCCTCGCGCTCGCTCAGCCCGAGCGCGAAGTGATCGTTCTGAACGGCGACGGTTGCCAGCTCATGAACCTGGGCGTGCTGGTCACGATCATCGCCAGCCGCGCGAAGAACTTCACGCTGATTGTATTCGACAACGGCATTTACGAAGTCACCGGCGGCCAGCAAACCGCCGCCGCGACGACCGAGCGGGGCACGATCGACTTCGCCGGAATGGCCAGCGCCGCGGGCTTCGAAAGTGTTCGCAGCTTTAATTCCCTCAGCGACTGGCAGCGCGAGGCGGCCAGCGTGCTCAAGCTCCCCGGGCCGCGGTTTGTCGCGCTGGCGGTCGAACCGGTCGGCGCATCCTATCAACTCGAATCCCCCGGCCCGATCGCCGAGCGGCTGGCGAAGTTTCAGTCGGCGCTGTTCGTCAGCTAGCACGGCTCACCCATCCAAACTCGTTTGCGGGCCCCACTCGGATTGACCAAATTCGCCGAACGTGTCAGGTTGTGCTGTGCGAAGCGGGGCATGGAGCGCCCTGGCTGAAATAGGGCATGGGCTGTCAGGAGTGCGGAGCCATGAGTTACGTGCTGGTCGCGGTAAGTGTGTTTCTGGCGGCACAAGTGCCAGGCGGCGAATTTCAGCCCACGCAACGTCCGCGCCGCGGCGCCCCCGCGGCCGATCTCGGCGCGGCTCCGCGTCAGGCGCAGCCCCAGCGCAGTCAGCAACCAGCCGCTTCCACCGCTCAGCCCGGCTTTCCCGACCTTCCCGCGGCCGACCCCTACGCCGATCCTTATGAGAATCAACAGCCCGCGGCAGCGCCGGCTCGCGGACCGGCGGCACCGAGCTCGGCCGCGGCTCAACCGATGCAGCCGGTGGACGACGGACAGCACCCGCAGCGTTTGCGACCGCCGGAGTTGATCGCTGAAGCCCTTGAGAATCCCAAGCAAGGCGCCGTGGTCGGCACACCCACGACGCTGGCCCAGGCGATGGCCGGCGTGAGCGACCGCAACCAGCAGCTCGCAATTGCCAAGGCCTACTGGCGGCTGGCCACGGCCCAGGCCGAGTATCACTGGTCGCTCCAGCAGCGCGACCTGTTGCGCGATCAAACCCGTTCGCAAACCAATCAGCCCGGCACGCTCAGCGCCCGGGCCGCAGCGCGGGCTGACGTGCGCGCCGCGCAGTTACTGGTCGATCGCGCGCAGGCGGAGCTTGCCGCGCTCATCCCACCCAACCCGCAGCGAACCGCGCCGCTCACCGTCGATCGGCCGCACGTGGGCGAATATCGCACGAACTTCGACGAGATTTTCGGCAATCGCCCCGCGCCGGGTCGGTTGCGCCTGGTGAACCGCACGCTTCCCGTCCGCCGTCAGGCGATCGACGCCCACGCCGAGGCGATCGTCGCCGCCCTGGACGCCGTGGAAGCGACGGGCGAACAGTTCCGCACGACCGGGCAGGGGATCGCCACGCTGCTCGATGCAATCGATCTGCTCAAGCAGGAACGCAAGGCGTTCATCGCCGAAGTGCGCGAGTACAACCAGGAAATCGCCGAGTATGCGTTTGCCGTGGCCCCCAGCGGCGCCGCCAACCAGACGCTCGTTTCGATGCTGATCCGCACCACTCCGCCGGTTACCGCGCAGGATCCCCGGCAGGCCACCGATCCCACGCAGCCGCAACTTCGCAAGACGTTCCGCCGCCCACTCGAAACGGGCGACGGAGCTTCGCTACGCACTTCGATCGATTCCGAGCGTGTCACCGTTCGCCGGCAGCTTGGCTTTCCCGATGCTCCTGCCGAAGAGCAGCCCGCTGCAACCGCGAACCTCGACCAGTCTTGGTACGCGACGTTTCTGGAGCTGGCCAATCAGCCGCAGCGCGTCCAGAAGCTGAGCAACCTGATGCATTGGGATCGCAACTACTCGGCCGAGGTTGGCAAGCCGATCTCGCTGGCGACCTATTTGCGCGATGTGCCCGCGCCGACCCGGCTGGCCGCGATCGAAGCCTTCTGGCAAGCTCGCGAGAAGGCAGCCTCGCTGCAGCTTCTCTACGATCAGCTCGAGCAGCTCAATTCATTGCAGCCGCTGGCCATTCCCCGCGCCGGGCAGGAAGGACTCGCCGAAGCCGGCGTTCGCCTGCAGGCCGCGCGACGTTCAACGCGGGCCAGCATCCTCGACGCCCAGGCGGACCTGATGACCGCCCAGGCGCGGCTCATCGAAGTGCTCGGCCGCCCGGCTGACGCCAACTGGTTGCTCCCCGCCACGCCTCCGCAAAGCGGCCGGTATGTGGTTTCGATCAAGGCCCGCCGGGGCTTTGCCCAGGGAAGCCGCTGGGCTGAGCGGATCGCGTTGGAATACGACAAGCTGCAGCATCGCGGCGACGCCCTGATGCAGGCCGACGCCCATCGGATGCAGCTACTGGCCGAAGTCAATGAGTTCGGACCGGACCGTGCCGCCGGCGAACGGATGACCATGGTCGATAAGGTCCTCTGGTCGATCCACCGCCAGAACCAGATCGGGCGGGGGTTCCTTCGCGATCTGACCGAGTACAATATGGCCATCGCCAACTACGCGATTCTTTCGCAGCCCGAAACGGTTTCGGGCGAGCAGTTGGCCGCCAAACTGGCGATTCCGCGAAGCACGATTCGCGAGTCGTAATGCGAACGTGAAGATTCCCAGCAGCACCTGGCAACACGCGGCAAGCGCCGCGGCAGTTGCCGATTCTCAGCCCGCTCCGCGCGTGCAGCCGCTCAAGATTGGCCCGCTCGTGGTCGATCCACCGGTGCTGCAAGCGCCGATGGCCGGCTTTACGAACTTCGCCTATCGGCAAATCGTGCGACAGTTCGGCGGCGCGGGGCTGCAGGCCACCGAGATGGTCCATGCCAAAGGCTTCCTGTGGTTGGAGAACGAAGCCGACGAACTGCCGGAGCGATTGTGGGGCGTGGCCGAGGAGGCCCGGCCGCTGGCCGTGCAGATTTGGGACAACGATCCGGCCACGCTGGCCGAGGTCGGCGCCAAGCTTGCGCACGAGTTTCGCGTGAGCGTCGTTGACATCAACTTCGGCTGCCCCGTGAAGCAGGTGACCGAGAAAGCTCACAGCGGCAGTTACCTGCTGCGATACCCGGATCGCGTGGGGGCGATTGTCGAACGCGTGGTCGCGGCCTGTGCGCCCACGCCCGTCACTGCGAAGATTCGTCTCGGCTGCTCGCGAAGCAGTATGAACGCGATCGAGATCGCGCAAGTGGTAGAGCAGGCTGGCGGCGCAGCGCTTACCGTACACGGCCGCACGGCGGCGGATTTCTTCAGCGGTTCGGCTGATTGGGATCGGATCAGTGAGATCAAGCCGCACCTCAAACGCATCCCGCTGATCGGCAACGGCGACCTGGCTTCGCCCGCGGCCGTGCTCAACGCCTTCGCCCGCTACGACGTCGACGGCGTGATGATCGCCCGGGCGGCACTCAACAAGCCGTGGCTGTTTGCCCAGGTGAAGGCTGCCCTGGCCGGCGAGCCGGTTCCGCCCGATCCGACGCTCGAAGATGAACGTTCGCTGCTTCTGCATCACTACAGTCTTGTCTGCGAGCGATTTGGCGAGAGCAAAGGTACCGTTCTGATGCGAAAGTACGCCTGCTGCTATGCCCAGGGGAGGGCCGGAGCCCGGGAATTCCGCACCCGGGTTTCAAAGGTCGCCAGCCCGGCGGAATTTCACCTCGTCGTGGAAGAGTCCTTCCCCCGCTGATTCGTCGTAACTCAAGCCCAGAAAACGCTTTTCCTGGGTTTCTGCGGGCCCTTCTCGCCTGCGTCGCAAAGCCCCATTTATTTTTGACATATTCTGTTGTCAAAAGTATCGAAATCGTTATGATTTCAGTATGGATCACGTGGCAGAAAGCTCTGATGACGGCCTGCTCGGCTTGCTTCGCAAGTCCGGCTCGCTGAGTGTATCGGACCTGACCAGGGCCACCGGTGTGACGCCGACGGCGGTTCGCCAGCGGCTAGTCCGGCTAATGGCTGAAGGTCTGGTGAATCGCGAGGTGAACCGTACCAACCGCGGCCGACCGAGCCACCGCTATGCCCTGACGGACAAGGGACGCCGCCAAAGCGGCTCGAATTTCGCAGATTTGGCGCTGGCCTTGTGGCACGAAGTGCGAGCCGTCGAGCATCCCGAGGTTCGCCGCGGCCTCTTGGGGCGGATCGCCAAAACCATGGCCCGGATGTACGCCTCTGAGGTTTCAGGTACGACGACGGTCGAGCGAATGGACTCCGTTACGCGGGTGTTGTCTGAGCGAAACGTGCCGTTCGAGGTGGACCGTTCGGGCGAGTTGCCAGTGCTGACGGCCGTGGGTTGTCCCTATCCGGACCTGGCCGAGCACGACCGCGGGATTTGTGCCTTGGAACGGATGATGTTTTCGGAACTGGTGGGCGAGGGTTTGCGCCTCTCCGAATGCCGGCTGGACGGCGACGAATGTTGCCGATTCGAGCCCCGGCGAGGTGCTTCAAAAGAGGCAGCTACGGCGGTACAGTGAAGGGTTTCCTGTCGCCCCGAAGGTCCCTCCGAAAAAACGAGACACGTAACTATGACCCAACCCTGGATCGAAGGCCGCTTTGAAGAGGGCCTGATTCTCACGACCGTCGAACAAGGCATCAATTGGGCTCGTCAGGCGAGCCTGTGGCCGATGACATTCGGCCTGGCATGCTGCGCGATCGAGATGATGGCCGCCGGCGCCAGCCGCTATGACATGGACCGCTTTGGCGCCGGTGCGTTTCGCGCGAGCCCCCGCCAGGCCGACCTGATGATCGTCGCCGGCACGGTCACCTACAAAATGGCCAGCCGGGTGCGCCGCCTTTACAACCAGATGCCGAACCCCAAGTTTGTCATCGCGATGGGCGCCTGCACAGTCGGTGGTGGCCCCTACTTCAAATACGGTTATCACGTCGTGAAGGGGGTCGACCTGGTCGTCCCCGTCGACGTGTACGTGCCGGGCTGCCCTCCGCGTCCGGAAGCCTTGCTCGAAGGCCTGATGCGGATCCAGGACAAGATCATGGGGCACAAGATCGGCAAGAAGGCGGGCATGCTCGCCGGCGACAAGATCGACGACGAACTGCCAATTCCGCATCACTCCGGCTACGTTGACGCACCGGAAGACGAGCCACTGTTCGATCACCAGAAGATTACGGGCTAAACGGGCACAGGCTAACAGCACGAATGAAGGCTGCTGGATGAAGGATGGATTGTGCATCGTGCATGCAACGTCTTCGAAAACACAAAGCGAACCATGTCAGAAACACTGAAGATCAAAGATCTGCACGTCTCCACGACCGATGGCAAGGAGATCTTGCGCGGAGTAAACCTCGAGATCAAACAGGGCGAAGTGCACGCCCTGATGGGTCCCAACGGTTCGGGCAAGAGCACGCTGGGTTACGCCATCATGGGGCATCCCGGCTACGAGGTCACCCAGGGCAGCATTACCCTCGATGGTAAAGACGTGCTGGCGATGGAACCGAACGAACGGGCTCGCGCGGGTATTTTCCTGGCCTTCCAGCGGCCGATGGCAATTCCCGGCGTGAAGATGGCTGACTTCCTGCGTCACGCCGCGACGAATGTTCGTCGACCGGATCGCAAAGAAGGTGAAGAGCTGATTCCGATGCGTGAGTTCCGCAAAGAGCTCAACCAGAAGATGGAACAGCTCCGCATGGATAAGGAGTTTGCCCGCCGCTATGTGAACGACGGTTTTTCCGGCGGTGAAATGAAGCGGGCCGAAATCCTGCAACTCGCCATGCTGCGGCCGAAGTTCGCGATCCTCGACGAGACCGACTCCGGCCTCGACGTTGACGCCGTGCGACTGGCCAGCCAGAGCATCGCCGACATCGGCGGCAAGGATATGGGCATCCTGATCATCACGCACCACGAACACCTGCTCGAGCACAACCGGCCTGACTTCACGCACGTCATCCTGGGCGGGCGAATCGTCGAAACCGGTGGTCCCGAGTTAGCGCTTGAACTGCACAAGCAGGGATACGACCGCATCCGGGCGGCGTACCCCGAAGCGGCCGCCGCAGACGCGGCCTTGAAGGAAAATGAACCGGCGGGCGCTCACTAAGCTTCCGACCGCGACGGGTCGCGCAGATCCGGCCGTCGACTCGAACGAACGCAAACACAACATTCCGAAAGACAAGTGCAAATATGGCAACCGACGTAGCTGCCAAGCCGAAGTTCGGCGAAATCAATAAGTACGACTTCCACACCGACTCGAAGGCCGTCTTCAAGGCCCGCAAAGGTCTCGACGCGGACATCGTCCGCCAGATCTCGGATATGAAGAGCGAGCCGGCCTGGATGCGCGATTTCCGGCTCCGCAGCCTGGAGATATTCAACGCCAAACCGATGCCGCGTTGGGGTGGAGCGATCGATCTCGATTTCCAGGATATCTTCTACTACCTCAAGCCGGCCGACCGCCAGGGCAAGACCTGGGACGAAGTCCCCGACGAAATCAAGAAAACCTTCGATCGGTTGGGCATTCCCGAAGCCGAGAAAAAGTTCCTCGCCGGTGTGAAGGCCCAGTTCGAGAGCGAAGTCATCTATGGTTCGCTGAAAGAAGATCTCACCAGGCAGGGCGTGATCTTCACGGACACCGATACCGCCATTCGCGAGTATCCGGATCTGGTGCGCGAGTACTTCGCCACGATCATTCCGCCGGCCGACAATAAGTTCGCCGCACTGAACTCGGCGGTCTGGTCCGGCGGGTCGTTCATCTACGTCCCCAAGGGCGTGAAGATCGAGTTCCCGCTGCAGGCCTACTTCCGGATCAACGCCGAAAACATGGGCCAGTTCGAACGAACCTTGATCATCGTCGACGAAGGCGCCGAAGTGCACTACGTCGAAGGCTGCACCGCCCCGATGTACAGCACCGAAAGCCTGCACTCGGCCGTGGTCGAAATCATCGTCAAGAAGCACGCTCGCTGCCGCTACACGACGATTCAGAACTGGGCCAACAATATCTACAACTTGGTGACCAAGCGGGCCGTGGCTTACGAAGGCGCCCTGATGGAGTGGATCGATGGCAATCTCGGCAGCCGCCTGACGATGAAGTATCCGGCGGTTTACATGATGGAGCCGGGTGCTCGCGGCGAAATTCTCTCAATCGCTTTCTCCTCCGCCGGACAGCACCAGGACGCCGGCGCCAAGGTCGTGCATTGTGCTCCGAACACCTCCAGCCGGATCATCAGCAAGTCGATCTCCAAAAACGGCGGTCGCTCGAGCTATCGCGGCCTGGTGAAGGTCGAAAGCGGCGCCCGCAAGTCAAAGTCGAGCGTCGTGTGCGATGCCTTGATTCTCGACTCGGCCAGCCGCAGTGACACGTATCCCTATCTGGAAATCGATGAGCAAGACGTCACGATCGGTCACGAGGCCAGCGTCTCGCGGATCGGCGAAGAGCAGTTGTTCTATCTCACCAGCCGCGGACTTTCTGAGCCCGAGGCCAGCACGATGATCGTCAATGGCTTCATCGAGCCGCTGATCAAAGAGCTGCCGATGGAATACGCCGTCGAAATGAATCGCCTGATCGAATTGCAGATGGAAGGTTCGGTCGGTTAAGCAGCCATGCGCCGCTTCAGCCCCTGACGTTCCGATGCACGCACAATGTAAGCCTGGGGAGTAGCCTCCCTGGGGAAGTTTCCCTCCATGAGCGTTACGACCACTGCCGCCGGTTTTACCCAAGAGTCTTTCGAGCGCTTCGTCGCGCAGCGAAATGAGCCCGGGTGGCTTCGCGAGTTGCGGCGCGAAGCCTGGCAGAAGTTCGAATCGCTGCCGATGCCCAGCCAGCGCGACGAAGAGTGGATGCGCACGGACATTCGCACACTCCGGCTCCAAAAGTTTGGCTTTTCGTCGGACGGTTCGCCCTCGGCCGGCGCAGCGCCCGATGGATTGCTGACGCACGGCGTTGAGCTGGGCGGCCAGACGATTGCCATCGACAGCCGTCCGCATACGGCGCGGTTGAATGAAAAGTGGGCCGCCAAGGGTGTGCTGTTTGGCAGCCTCGATGAGCTCGCGGCCTCGCACGGCGAGGTCGTTAAGAAACACCTGTTCCGCGCGTTCACGCCCGGCTACGATCGTTTCGCGGCCCTGCATGCGGCCGCCTGGAGCGGTGGCACGCTGCTCTACGTGCCGCGCGGTGTCACCGTCGACGAGCCGTTTCACATGCTCTCGGCGCTGAGTTCCGGCGGAGTGGACATGGGACACACGCTGGTCATCCTCGAGGACGGGGCCGAGGCCACGCTGCTGGCGGAAACGACCAGTCTCGTCGAGGGCGGCGCCGGGCTGCACGTCGGTGGCATCGAACTCCTGGTTGGTCCTCGGGCGCGCCTGCGCTACGTGAACTTCCAGAACTGGTCGGCCGGCGTCTGGCACTTTGCCCATCAGAAAGCCCTGGTCGATTCGGACGCTTCGCTGCAGTGGACGATCGCGGCGCTTGGCGCGAAGCTCGCCAAGGTGAACCAGCACGTCGCTCTCACCGGCCCCGGCGCGACCGCTCAGGTAAACGGCGTAATGTTCACCGAAGGCAAACAGCACCTGGCCTACAACACGCTGCAACATCACGAAGCCTCGCAATGCCGGAGCGACTTGCTTTACAAGGCGGCCCTGCAGGACGACTCGCGCACCGTGTGGCGCGGCATGATCCGCGTCGACGAAGGCGCTCAGAAGACCGACGGCTATCAGCGTAATGACAACCTGATGCTTTCGGAACACTCGCGCAGCGACTCGATTCCAGGCCTGGAGATCCTGGCCGACGACGTGCGTTGCACCCACGGCTCGACGACCGGCCGCGTGGACGACGAGCAATTGTTCTATGCCCGTTGCCGCGGCCTGACCCGCAAGGAGGCCGTCCGCATGGTGGTGACGGGCTTCTTCCAGCAGGTGTTCGACCGGATCACGATCGAAAGCGTCCGCGAAGCTCTCGGCCTGGCAATCGCCCGGCGAATTCGGGAATATGAGTAGTGGCTAACGGTCCTTGCGTTTAGCCGGAGGCACCGCCAACGGCGCGTTTTTCTATTCCCTCTGAAGTCATCGCTCTGGGCCCCATGTCCGAATTCCAAGCCGTCGCCAAGGTTTCCGACGTTCCCGATCCCGGTAAAATGCTGGTGGAGATCGACGATCAACTCGTCGTGCTGGTGCGTTGCGATGGAGCGTTCTACGCAATCGATGACGTCTGCACGCACGACGGCGGACCGCTGGGCGAAGGCGAGCTTGTCGGCTGCGCGCTCGCCTGTCCCCGGCACGGAGCCAAGTTTGACGTGAAGACTGGCGCGGCGCTGACCATGCCCGCCACGAAGCCGACCGGCACGCACGAAGTCAAAGTCGAAGGCGACACAATCCTGATCAAGCTGCGCGAATCTTAAGAGGAGCCACCGGCCATGCCCGTCAGTGAAGATGCCGTTCGCGAAGCCCTCAAGCAGGTCATCGATCCCGAACTGTTCGTCAATATCATCGACCTCGGACTGATCTACGTGGTTACGGTCGAGGAATACGAGGCCGACGATCAGCAGAGAAAGGATCGCGTGAAGATCGAAATGACGATGACCAGTCCGGCGTGCCCCGCCGGTCCGCAGTTGGTGGCCAACGCTCAGAAGGTCGTCGGCGCGCTCGAAGGCGTGGGCGACGTCGAGGTGAAGATCGTGATGGTCCCGCCCTGGACGCCGGATCGCATGACCGAAGACGCTCGCGATCAGCTCGGGATTTTCTAGCCCAGCTGGCGCCCGCTCATGCGAATTCTGGTCCATGAGTTCGTTACGGGCGGAGGGTGGATCAGCGTCGAGCAAAATTCACCTTCGGGCTCGTTGCTCACCGAAGGCCGGGCGATGTTCGCGGCGCTAGCCGCCGACTTTGCCGCGATCGAGGGCTGCCAGGTCGAAGTGCTGCATGACCGGCGGTTAGAGCCGCCAACCCTTCCAGGCATCAAGCTCCATGAAGTCGCGAGCGCCATGGACGAGCGAGAGCTGCTCCGGCAGGTCTCCGCCGATGTCGACTGGACCGTGCTGATCGCGCCCGAGTTCGACAGTCACCTGCTCCGGCGGGTGCAACTCGTGGAGGCTGCCGGCGGCCGGCTGTTATCGCCAGGCTCGCAAGTCGTCGCTCTCGCATCGGACAAGCACGCCACGGCAGAGCATCTTGCCGCGCGCGATGTGCGTGTGCCGCGCGGAATTGCTTTGGACCCCGGCGAGCCGTTGCCGAGAAGCTTCGCATATCCCGCCGTGCTCAAGCCGCGCGAGGGCGCGGGCTCGCTTGGCGTACGCCTTCTGCATGCGGTTGAAGAAATTTCCCTTGTCACACCGTCGCGATTGGAAAGGTTTTGCTCCGGCGCGGCCGCGAGCGTCGCATGTCTCTGCGGACCGCGTGAGATCTTGCCGCTCGCCCCATGTTTCCAGCACCTGGCTGGCAATGCTGACTTCACGTATCAAGGCGGATCTCTGCCGATCGATTCGTCACTTGCCAAGCGTGCCCGAGCGCTGGCCGTGCGAGCGGTGAGCACGCTTCCCCAGACGCGCGGCTACGTTGGCGTCGACCTCGTGCTGGGCGAGGATCCGGCCGGCGCCCTGGACTATGTCATTGAAATCAATCCCCGGCTCACCACGTCTTACGTGGGACTGCGGGCGCTTTCTCGCGTGAATCTCGCTGGCCTGATGATTGCCGTAGCCGAGGGGCGCGCCGCCGAGTTATGCTGGAATGCATCGCGTGTGCATTTCTCGTCTTCCGGCGTCTCGCATGTTTCGCCAACCGGCGAAACGGTTCCATGAAGTGGCTTGCTCTCGACATTGGCGGCGCGAATCTGAAGGCAGCCGACGGCAACGGCTTTGCCGTGTCGCAGCCCTTTCCGATGTGGGAGAACTCGCGCAACCTGGTCGACGCACTGCGAACATTGATTGCGCTCGCACCCAAGGTGACGCACGTCGCCGCCACGATGACCGGCGAGTTGGCCGATTGCTTCACCACCAAGGCCGAAGGCGTGAAGTTCATCCTCGACGCGCTCACGACCGCGGCCGACGGCAAGCACACCCGCGTCTACCTCACCAATGGCAAGCTGGTTTCATTGCAAGTCGCCCGCAAGCAGCCGCTGCTGGCTGCGGCTTCGAACTGGCACGCGCTCGCGCGCTTTGCGGGCCGTTACGTCACGTCGGGACTGGGCCTGCTGATGGACGTTGGCTCCACCACCTGCGACATAATTCCGCTGGTGGATGGCCAGCCGGTCACGATCGGCAAGACCGACACCAACCGGATGATTAACGGCGAACTGATCTACACTGGCGTGCAGCGGACGCCCGTCTGTGCCATTACGCAGCTCGTTCCCTGGCGCGGCCGGAAATGCCCGCTTGCCCACGAGTGGTTCGCCACGATGTGGGACGTCTACCTGACGCTGGGGCAGTTGCCGGAAGAACCGAATCGCCGCGATACGGCCGACCGCCGTCCCGCCACGCGCGAGTGTGCCCGCGATCGGCTGGCCCGGGCGATCTGCAGCGATCGCGAATCGTTCAGCGAACAGGATGCCGTCGCGATGTCCGCGGCCTTGGCCGATGCCCAGTGCAATAAGATTGCCGGCATCATCACGCAGCTCGTGGCCCGCTTGCAGCAGTCGCCGCACACGATCGTGCTCTCCGGGCAGGGGGAGTTTCTTGCCCGGCGGGTGCTCGAGCGAGCCAAAATCAAGGCAAACATCGTGGCTCTGGCCCGCGAGTTGGGGCCGGAGCTTTCGCAATGCGGCCCGGCCCATGCCCTGGCAGTGCTTGCGCAAGAGGGCTCAAAGTAGCGAACGTTCATCATCTCCATGTTTAGCCCAGCAGCATCGCTGCGGGCGCGTTTTCATTTCTGCTTAACGCGTGCCCGATGTCCCTTCGCGTGATCAAACTCGGTGGTAGCCTGCTCGAATGGCCGGAGCTCTCGGTGCGCTTGCGCCGTTGGCTGGCCGTGCAACCGCCCGCGGTGAACGTCTTGATTGTCGGTGGTGGGCCGATCGTCGAGGGCCTCCGCACGATCGATCGCGCCCAGCAGCTCTCGGCTAGTGCTTCTCACTGGCTGGCGATTGATGCGATGAGTCTCACCGCCTGCATTCTCGTCGAGCTGCTGCCCGAGGCGGTGCTCGTGAATTCGCTCGCCAGGATCGACCGCAGCCCGGGCGGCGTGCCGCAAGTTCTCGAAGTCGCACCTTTGCTGCGAGCGGAGCAGGGGAGCAGGGGAGCGCTTCCGGAGAGCTGGGACGTGACGAGCGATTCGATCGCGGCGCATGTGGCTCGCCAATTGAACGCTTCGGAGCTGGTGCTGATGAAGTCTATCGACCCGCTGCAGGCGAGCGATCCGCAATCTGCGAATTCGCTGGCTCGTGCCGGTTATGTCGACGCCTACTTTCCGCACGTCGCCGGCGAGCTGCCACTTCGCTGCGTTAACTTGCGAAGCTAACGGATTTCGAGTTGCGACGGCGGTTCCTCCAGCCCCGCTTCGTGCTCGGCCACCAGTCGTCGAATGTCGGAAATCGCCTCGGGATGCGCCTTGGCCACGTCGTACTTTTCGCTCGGGTCGTGCTCAAGGTTATACAAGAGCGGCGGATCGTGTTCTTCGTACTTCGGCTGGCCGTACCCGTCCTGCGTCTTGAAGTGCGCTTTCCAGGGTCCCAGCCGGGCGGCCATCAACTGCCGGCCGCGATAGTACAGAACCGACTCGCGAGGACTATCGCCCGTGCCCAATAGCAGCGGGCTAAGGTCGAGCGAATCGAGCGTGCGATCCTTGGGAAGCTGCACGCCGGTGAGCGTGCAGATCGTGGCCAAGATGTCCGTTGTGCAGCCGAGCTCGGCGGAGACTCTTCCCGCCGGAATCGTTCCCGGCCACCACGCGATCATCGGTTCGCGCATGCCGCCTTCCCAGGTGCTCCCTTTTCCCGCACGCAGCAGGCCCGCCGAGCCGCCGTTCTGATTGCGAATCAGCCAGGGGCCGTTGTCGCTGGTAAAAATCACGAGAGTGTGTTCCGCCAGCTTCTCTTCGCGCAGCGTTCCGAGCACCTGCCCCACGCTCCAGTCGAGCTCTTCCACCACGTCGCCGTATAGCCCGCGTCGGCTTGTGCCTGCGAACTTCTCAGAGGCGAACAGCGGCGTATGCGGAAAGTTGTGGGGCAAGTAGAGGAAGAACGGCCGCTCGCGATTCTCGCGAATGAACTTCACCGCTTCGTCAGTGTATCGGGCGGTGATAGTCGTCTGCTCGACTGGCTCCTCGACCATTTCTTCGCCGCGCACCAGGTAGGTCGGCTGCATATCGTTGCTGTACGGGATGCCGAAGTACGAGTCGAAACCTTGCCGCAGAGGCAGAAACTTTGGCAGATGTCCCAAGTGCCATTTACCGACACAGCCGGTCGCATAGCCGCGGTCCTTGAGCGCTTCGGCGATCGTGACTTCCTCGTGCGGCAGGCCGCCGAGCGAATCGGTGAACAGCACCCGCTTCGTGTCGCTGCACATGCCATTGCGGATTGGCAGCCGGCCGGTGAGCAGGGCAGCACGGCTGGGCGTGCACACACATTCGGCCACATAAAACTGCGTGAGCCTCAGGCCTTCGGCCGCCATGCGGTCGAGGTTCGGCGTGCGAATCGTGGGGTGGCCGTAACAGCCAAGATCGCCGTATCCCAGGTCGTCGGCAAAGATGATCACGACATTCGGCGGGCGTTTTTCGCGTGGGGCGTCCGCGCCAACCGCAGGAGCAACGAGACATGCGAGAACGATTTCTACCATCAGCAATTTCGGCATCGTGTCACCCGGCCAATTATGTATGAATCACTGAAGTCTCACCTCTTGCTCATACTTCATCCGGCGGACTTCGAACTCTCAACCAATTACCGGACACGTATCGAACCAGTTCCGTCCCTGGCCGTGCATCCAAGTCATGGAGCTTTCCGGGCCCCAGAGCCCCGGCTCATAGATCTCAAGTTTGGGCTGACCCTCTTTCTGCCAGGCGACCAGGATCGGATCGATGATTCCCCAGGCGAGCTCCACTTCGTCGCTGCGCGCGAACAGGCTGGCATCTCCCTGGAATGCATCCAGCAGCAGCCGCTCGTACGCCTCGGGCATGACGCCCTTAAACTCGCGGTGGAAATCGAACTCCAGATCGGTGAGCCTCAGCTTCATGCCTTGGTCGGGCACCTTGGTCTGAAAGTGAAGCTGGATTCCTTCGCCGGGCTGGATCTGAATCACCAACCGATTCGCTTCGCACAGGTCGCCGGGTTTGCCGTTGGCGAACAGCATCGTCGGCGGACTGCGGAATTGAATCACAATCTGCGTGGTTCGGCAGCTCATACCCTTACCGCTGCGCAGGTAGAACGGCACGCCCTGCCACCGCCAGTTGTCGACGGCCAGCTTCATTGCCGCAAAGGTCGCCGTCTGGCTATCGGCCGCAACACCAGGCTCTTTCCGATAGCCGTCGTACTGCCCCCGAACCGTATCCATCGCCACTAGCGCGGCTGAAAGAGGTGTAATCGCCCGGAGGACTTTGACTTTCTCATCGCGCACCGAGTCGGCGTCCATTCGAACGGGCGCTTCCATCGCGGCGATCATCATCAGTTGCAGCAGATGGTTCTGGAAAATGTCGCGCAAGACACCGGTCTCCTCGTAGAACGCGCCGCGGCGTCCGACGAGCACCTCCTCGGCCACGGTGATCTGCACGTGATCGATGTAGTTGCGGTTCCAGACCGGCTCGAAGATCGTGTTCGCGAACCGGAGCACCATCATGTTCTGGACGGTCTCTTTGCCCAGGTAGTGGTCGATACGATAGACTTGGCGTTCCTTGAAGACCTTGTGGACGGCTACGTTCAGAGCGCGGGCCGTCGCCAGATCCTCGCCGAACGGTTTCTCGATAACGACTCGACGGGGGCCGTTCTCTTCATCGGCCAGTCCGGCCGCGCCGAGCCGTTCCACCGCTTCTTCGTAAAACTGTGCCGCCGTGGCCAGGTAATAGACGCGCGTGAGATCCTTGGGTTTTCCGGCGCTGCGGCCTTCGACCTCGTGTAATCGCGCATGCAGCGTTTCGAAATCCTCTTGCTCGCCGATATCGCCGGGTTGGTAATGCACCAGCGGAGCGAACCTGTTCCAAGCCGCCTGATCGAATTCCTTGCCCACGAATTCGGCGGTCGTTTCGGCGAGCGATTTGCGCCAGGCGTCGTCGCTGAACTTCGTGCGCGAGAAGCCGACGATCTGCGTGCCGGTCGGCAAGCGACCTTTGCGCGAAAGCTGATACAAAGCCGGAATCAGTTTGCGGCTGGTCAAGTCGCCAGACGCACCAAAAATCACGAGCGTGACGGCCATGAAAATCTACCGAAATGTAAGCGGGCGGGTGTCCGCCAGGCACCGTTCGCAGATTGAAAGCGATGAGGCAACGTGAGCCGACTAAGCGGCCAAGCCTTCGCGAACCCAGCTGCCCGCCTCGTCCGCTTTCGATTGGTCGAAGTAACGGATCGAGGCCGTCGTGAACGGTTTGCAGAAGGCGGCCATACCGGCCTCCCACTTGCTTTCGCCAACCAATGCCAGGCGTTCGATATCGGCAAAATGCTTAACGTCGAACTTCATGTCTTCCCACAATGCACCCAGTTCCCATCCATGGAAGTCGTGCATTTGAACCAGGACGCGCACTTTGCCGTTCTGCTTGATAGCCGAATCCACGCGCGGCACGAACTGCTCGTAGTCTTCTTTGGCCAGCTTTCCGCTCAACTGAACGGTGATCAGTTTCCCATTGAAATCTTCGTGAAAGGCAAGCATCTGCGAGCTCCTTTTGAATGGCCATAGGCGGTAATATTTACTGCTGGTAACCATAGCACGATGATATTTTCCCGGCAATGCACGGCGGCCTCGGAACAAGCTGGCCGAAACGCAAATTGCCTGTTGCGGCGACATCGCGCATAGTAACAGCACATCCACGCGACCGCTCCATGCAAGAATCGCCCGATACCGCGCAGCCGGCTCCCACGTACCGCGAGGTCAAGTATCGCCACTCGCGCCAGTTCGCTCCCATCCTGGCCGAGCTGGGCTGCTCGCTGCTGGTCTCCACCTACCAGGCTGGCAAGCTTGTCTCGGTCGGAACGAAGGCAGGCGGATTGCATATCTCGCTGCATAATTTCCAGCAGGCGATGGGGCTCGCTTTGCATCCCCAGCGGTTGGCCGTCGGCAGCCGCGGCGTGATCTGGTTCTTGCAGAATGCCGGCGAACTGGCGGCACGGCTCGATCCGCCAGGACTGTTCCAGGCCAGCTATCTCGCCCGGCGGTCCTTCATCACCGGCAATATTCACGGGCACGAGATGGCCTGGTGCGGCGACGAGTTGTGGGTAGTCAATACGCTCTTCTCGTGCCTCGTGACGCTGGACGACGAGTTCAGCTTCGTGCCTCGCTGGCGTCCGTCGTTCATCAGTGAACTGGTGGCAGGCGACCGCTGCCACTTGAACGGTCTGGCCGTCGATGGAGGTCGGCCGAAATACGTGACGGCCATGGCCGAGTCGGACCTGGCCGGCGGCTGGCGTGAGACGAAGGCCACGAGCGGTTGCCTGATCGACGTCGCCTCACGCGAGATCGTCGCCCGCGGCCTGGCGATGCCTCATTCGCCGCGCGTGCACGGCGGGCGGCTGTGGGTGCTCAACTCAGGACATGGCACGCTGGAAGTCGTTGACCCCCAGAACGGCCGGCGCGATGTCGTCGCGCCGATGCCGGGCTATTCGCGCGGCCTGGCCTTCGCCGGTGACTACGCGTTTGTCGGGCTCTCTCGGATTCGCGAGACCTCGGTTTTCAGCGGCATACCGATCGCCGAGCATCGCGAGCAGCTCAAGTGCGCCGTGGTGGTCGTCGACTTGCGCACGGCGGAGAGCGTCGCATTCCTCGAATTTGAATCCGGCGTCGAGGAGATTTTCGACGTTCAGGTCGTTCCGCAAGCCCGTTGCACGGCGATCACGGGGCCCTATCCGCAGGAGGACGAAGCGATCGACGTGTGGGTGGTTCCCCCGCCGGGGCACGAACCTCCACTGCATGGGCAGCCCGTCGCCGAGGGAGCGCCGGCTCGTTCCGCGACTGCGAACGTCTCGGCTGCCGAGGTCACGGAACTTGTCCGCGCTGGTCTGGATGCCCAGCGTTGCGGCGCGCTGCCACGGGCCATCGAACTGCTCGGCCGCGCGGCCCAGGCTCGCCCGGGTTCACCGCAAATCCAAAACCACCTGGGCAATGTCCACCAGGACGAAGGCCGCCAGGATTTGGCCGAACAGGCATATCGCCGGGCAATCGCCGCAGACCCTCGGTTCACTCCGGCGCTCCAGAACCTGGGCTATCTGCTGATCAACTTCGGTCGGCTGGACGAAGGTCTTGCCGAACTCGAGCGAGCACAATCGATCCAGCCTGCCGACGTTAACCGCGTCATGTTGGCGACGGCGCTACCGGTGATTTACGACTCGCGCGAGGATGTTGCCCGGCATCGCGCGCGACTGGTTGCAGGAGTCGATCGGTTAGTCGCCGATGGAGTGACGATCGACGCCACGAACTCCACGGTGCCAACGAACTTCTTCTCAGCCTATGCCGGCTATGACGATTGCCACGTTCAGCGGCAATTGGCGAAGGTGTACCGTGCTCCGCAACTGGTTGCACGCGGGCGTCGTCATTCGTCCTCGGGCCGCATTCGCGTTGGCTTCCTCTCATCGCACTTTCACGATCACACGATCGGCCGGCTGAATCTGGGCCGGATCAAGCTACTCGACCGCGAGCGATTTGAGGTCACGGTGATCCGCCTCGGTCACGAGCGCGACGCGATGGTCGATGACTTTCGCGCGGCAGCCGACCGACTCGTCGAGCCAACCACCCCCCTGGCCGAGCTTCGCAAGCAGATCGCGGAGCTGGAACTCGACATTCTCTTGTTTGCCGACATCGGGATGAACACCACGACGTACAGCCTGGCGATGTCACGGCTGGCGCCCGTGCAGTGCGTAACTTGGGGACATCCGGTAACGACCGGGTATCCTTCGATGGACTATTTCATTTCGAGCCAGTGGCTGGAGACGGACCAATCCGACGCTCAATACACCGAGCGGCTGATTCGTCTGGCGAACCTGGGGACTTACTACTACCGCCCGCGGTTTGCCAATCACAAATCGCGCGAGGCGCTGGGGCTTGATCCGAGCAGGCATCTGTATGTGTGCTGCCAGACGCTGTTCAAAACGCATCCCGATTTCGATCCGATTCTGGCGGAGATTCTGCGGCGCGATCCACTGGCAGACATCGTGCTGATTGAAGGGCGTCGGCCGGTTTGGACCGCGCAGCTCAAAGCCCGCTTTGCCCGTTCGATGCCGGATGTGGCTGGCCGCGTGCGGTTCCTGCCGCCGATGCCGAATGCTGACTTCCTGCAACTCAACGCTCATGCAGACGTGCTCTTGGACAGTCTGCACTTTGGCGGAGGCAACACAAGCTACGAGGGCCTCGCGCTGGGCACACCGATCGTCACGCTACCAAGCGAGTTGCTGCGCGGGAGGATCACGCGGGCGCTGTACCAGAAAATGCAGCTGGAAGACTGCATCGTCGATTCGCGGCCGGAGTACGCCGATCTGGCCGTCCGCCTGGGAACGGACCGCGAGTTTCGCGAGCACGTGAGCGAGCGGATACGAGAGCGAGCCGACGTGCTCTATGAAGATCCAGCCGAGGTCCACGAACTGGAGCGGTTCCTGGCCTGGGCGGCCAAAGGAGGCTCCGGTTCGTGGACGATTGGCTAGGTGAGTCCTAACGCTGTTCCAGCGAAACTGCCGCCGTGGGAGCTCCGGCCAAAGGCGCAGTTTCCAATTGTACCAGCATCTGTCGACTGCGGACGAGGTGCTCTCGGGCGGCTGCGATCTCTTGCTTGATGACGCCGGCAAAGTCCGCCGAGGCTTGCCGCTCGAACACCTCGAGCATCGCCAGCAGTTGCATCTGATGCAGCACATCGCCGCGCAGGAAGTGACAACCGAATTCACCGGCTGTCTTCGATGACAAGCCCGATTGCACCTCGGCCAGATAGCCTTCGAGAATTTCCAATCGAATTCGGACCATCATCGCGGTCGCATTCTTGTGCAGCACCAGCGGGCGGAAGCGAACCACCTTGGTCTTGGTCGTGGCAGTGTCGGCAGCGATTTCGCGGCGTGCGTCCTCAATGGCGACGGTCGTGCGGCCGCCGGTCAGGCTATCGAGCAGGCTGGCGAACGCCCTTTGCGTTTCCAGGCGTCGTGCAATCAGCGTGCGCAGTGGTTCGCTCGTAGCGGACTCGAGCGCCCGCTCGTTGGCGGCGATCTGGCCCCAGGTGTCCACGGCCAGGCTCAGCGCCAGCTTCTGATCGATAATGTTCAGGCTGACCTCGGGCGCAGGAGTGGCAATCGGATCTGGTTCCCCGACCAACCCGTTGGCCTTAGTACGTTCCTCGACTACCTGCGACTCAGTGACCTCGACAGAGATCTCCGCAGGTGACTGAGCCAAGCCAAGAGTTGGCACGAGTAACGCGGCCGAGGCGAGGCCGGCGCGCAGCAAGACAGGGCACATGGAGAGGCTCCTCTTCCGAACGTTCCGCTACAAGATGTGATGGACCAGACGTGTACCGCCCGTCGCCCCGGAGGCGGTAACTCGCCACGGGGGAACGTGCACTTTGAGTGCCAACGGCCGCCATTCTCAAGATGTGACAAGGGGTGAATGACGAAGCCGATGCGACTGCTTAATCTATTCTAACCATTCGATGCCGAGGAGGCGTGAGCTGTCACGCAGAATTTTCTGACGTCCTTGCGGGTAGCTTGTGACGGATTTCACAAACGGTCGCCGATCCCATGCGGCGGGGCACGCCGTTTGCAATTTCGACCGAACACTTCGCATCGATGCCGCCTAGGTTTCAGACAGTAGGACCTCACCCATGGCCAGCCGTTCCAAAAAGAAGATTCGCTACGCCGTCGTAGGACTTGGACATATTGCCCAGGTGGCGGTCTTACCGGCCTTCAAAAACTGCAAGCATTCGGAGCTGGCTGCCCTCGTTTCCAGCGACGAAACCAAGCTCCACGAATTGGGAGATGAGTTCGAAGTGGCGGTCCGTTACTCCTACGCCGAGTACGACCAGTGTCTAGAAAGCGGTGACGTCGACGCCGTATTCATCGCCCTGCCGAATCATTTGCACTGCGAGTACACGGTCCGGGCGGCGGAGCGCGGCGTGCACGTGTTGTGTGAAAAACCGATGGCCGTGACCGAGGAGGAATGCCGGCAGATGATTGACGCCTGCCGCGATCGGGACGTGAAGCTGATGATTGCTTATCGCTTGCATTTCGAGGAAGCCAACATGAAGGCGGTCGAAATCGCCCAGAGCGGGGAACTGGGCAAGCTGCGGTTGTTCCAATCGCTGTTCAGCATGCCAGTGGCAGAGGACAACATCCGCATCGAGGGTGAGAAGGGGGGCGGCACACTCTACGACATCGGTATCTACTGCATCAACGCCGCGAGATACTTGTTCCGCGACGAGCCGATCGAAGTTACGGCGATCAGCGTCGCCGACAAGGACGACGAGCGCTTCCAGGAGGTAGATGAAGCCACGAGCGCCGTGCTCCGCTTTCCCGGCGAACGGATCGCTACGTTTACCTCGAGCTTCGGCGCGGCAGACGTCGGGACGTACCAGGTATGCGGCGCCGAGGGAGACCTCCGGCTCGATCCAGCATTCACCTACCACGGCGAACTGACGCACTACCTTACCAAGGATGGCAAGACGACGAAGAAGAAGTTCCGCAAGCGGGACCAGTTCGCCGTCGAAATCGACAAGTTCTCAGAATGCGTTTTGAAAGACACCGAACCGGAGGCTTCGGGCGAAGAGGGGCTCGCTGACGTACGGATCATCGAAGCAATTTACGAGTCGGCAATGACCGGCCGGAGCATTGAGCTCGAACACTTCCACAAGCGGCAGCGACCGAGCGTGGCGCAGGAAGACGAGCGGCCGCCGGTGAAGCAGCGCGAGCCGGTGCACGCTGAAAGCCCGCACGACGAATGAAACCCTTGCAAGGTGTCAGAATTAGCTCGGCATCTGCCACTCTTTGATCGCGTCGATCGGCCAGAACAGCATCAGCACATTGAGCGTCAGATTGTCGCGAGCGATGGCCAGCGCCCACAGTTCGAAAACGACAAACACGGCGAGGGCCGACTTCCAGCCGAACTTCGAAGCGAAGATGAATCCCAGCATCGCGGCCGTGACGTCCGAGAGCGAGTTGAGCACGCTGTCGCCCGCGTAGTCCAGGCTGGCCGTGGCCTGCCGATAGCGGTCGATCACCAGCGGAGTGTTTTCCAGAATCTCCCAGCCGATCTCGAGGCTCAGCGCGATCACCAGTCGCCAGGCCAGCGCGATCTGCGGCGCCAGCAGGGCCAATCCCCAGAAGAAGATGACCCCGTGCAGCACGTGCGAAAGCGTATACGGGTCGAGAATGTTCTGGGAAGTGCAATGGCTCCAGGCAGGGCTGTAGATCGCAAACCCGTATTTGCACCAGCCGACGCGTCCCATCAGGCGGAGCGTGATACCGCACAGAACGAACATCGCTGCAGCGACGGCGGCGGAGCGGCGGGTGAAGAGCATGGGGGAGTCTTCAGTAGGAAGCAGAGACGCGCACGCCCGACGAGTCGACCTGCATCACCGCTGCAAAGTGAATGCGAAACATGTCGCGCTACTCCAGCAACTTCTGCGTTGATTGCTGCAGGCGGCCCACGATCTTCTCGGCGATTGCGGCCAGGATCATCGGCAGATCGATTTGAATGTTGACCGACTCCGGACCGACGTCGAGCCGGCCCTTGATCGTCTGGCCCAGGCCGCCGCCGGCGAACTCCAAGTGATCCCCGTGCCAGGCTCGCTCAAACTTCATGACCCCCAGGCCGCCGGTCATCTGGTCTTGGAGTTTGCCGAAGCCCTCTTCGATGCGGCGGCGTGCTTCGGCCTGGCCCAGTTTGTGGGGAATCGTGATCGTGATCGGCTTGGACATCGTGGGCCTCGCTGCTAAATCGATGCGAAACATCGTCGGGTGAATTATAGCCCGCGACGCATAGCAGCGGCCAAAGGCCCGCGAGCGTTCCCGAGACTCCGTCAGCGCGCAGAGCCGCCCCGGGCAGTGCGAAACTGCCGGGAATCGGCCTAGACAGACGACCGCTGGACATCTCTGCGAGACATCCTTACTCCCAACCTGTCGGTGGCATCGTGGTTTCGTTAGGAGCCTGCTGGCCCGATGAACCGTGGGTTCAGCCGCTGTTCAGGCGAGCGTAGTTCGCCTTTACGTACTCATCGGCCTCGTCCAACGTGCCAAAGGTCATTGCATCGGCTCTTACGCGCGACCAACCGCCTCCCGTCCAGACCAGATTGTCTGCGGACGGCTTGCCCTTCGGCGGCCGGTTCACCGGAGCATCGGTGACACAGCGATCCGAGGAGACGACGTACTTATCGTCGAATTGCACCGTCAGAATACCCATGCGCAAGGTGTCCCGTTGGGGGGCTCCGTCGATTCCAGCAGAGGCGGCGTCAGTCCGCGCTGCTAGACTGGCTTGACGTTCTCAGCACACGGACCCTTGGGACCCTGGCCTTCGGTGAAGGACACTTTCTGTCCTTCATACAGATCGTCAAAGCTGGCGCCTTGAACCGCCTTGGAATGGAAAAACAAGTCTTTTTGACCGCCCGTGTTGATGAATCCGAAGCCCTTGTCCATCAACTTTTTGATCGTACCCTCAGCCATTTGTACAAAAACCTTTCCTTTCGAAGTGTTCTATTCTCAGCTGGCATGTGCATGCCGGAGTGCCGCTCATCATCGCGGGCTGATGGGGTCTCGTCAATGACTGGCCTGGTCATAGCGCAGGCCGCGACGTCGCATTTGTGTCGAACGTCATCCTAATCGCTCTTCATGATGGGGCGGTTTCCGCTGCAATCCGAGCATTTCGGCCGCTGCCCGCCAACTTGCGTCGCCCCCCGGGTGGGTGTAATTTGCGGCTAGGAATGCCAGGTTCGGACGACGACGCGGGGCCGGCTGGTTCAGTTTAAGACTCTGAAGCCCCTCCCTTGAAGACGCTGAAGCCCCTCCCGCCCACTCTGGCTGACATGCCTTCCGTGAATCCTGTTGCCTTGAATCCATCGCATTTGCGTGCCAGGAGATGATCAGCCTTCGCTGCGCGCGATCGCCGAACGCATCTTCGCTTCGGGCAGTTGGCGAGACTTCGCCGGGTACGGCCTGATGCCTGGGATCAAGATGCTGATCTCGCTCGTGTTGAAAAAAGGATCGCTCGGCACTTGTGGCAGATGCGAGGCGACGCCCCGCAAACGCGGCCAAATTGTGTGCCCCGCGCTGGCAATCAAAGCCCGGTCGAGCCGAAAATTACCGGCTCCGCCGGCAAGGTATACTCGGTAAGTTTCCTCCCACGCACTTCCGCGTTCGACTTCCGCGGCGACCTCCCGTACGTAAGCTCAGGTGGACGGACGTGATGGAACCGCTCGAAATCTTCAAGATCATTGGGATGTCGCTGGGGTTGGGCCTGCTGGTCGGACTGCAGCGCGAGCATGCTGCATCGCAGATAGCCGGCATTCGCACCTTCGCCCTCGTCACGTTGCTGGGCACGCTGATGGCGCTGCTCGGCAGTACGTATGGCGGATGGCTCGTCGCCGCAGGAGGCCTCTCGGTGGCCTTGCTCCTAGGCGTGATCAATCTCCGCCGGGCGCACGCAGAAAACCATCGCGGATTGACCACGGAGATGGCCGCGCTGGTGATGTATGTTGTGGGGGCATACCTGGTGATCGGCTCCGCGAGTGTCGCGGTGCTCATGGGCGGAATTGTCGCGGTGCTCTTGCAACTCAAAGAGCCAATGCACAGTTTCGTCGGGCGACTCAGCGAGGACGACGTTCGCGTCATCATGCAGTTCGTCCTGTTGGCGCTGGTGATTTTGCCGGTGCTGCCGAATGAGAACTATGGACTGCTGGAGGCCTTCAACCCACACGAAACCTGGCGGATGGTGGTGTTGATTGTCGGTCTGAGCGTGGTGGGCTACATCACCTACAAGTTTCTTGGCTCGCATGCCGGAACTTTGCTGGGAGGATTGCTGGGCGGCCTCGTTTCCAGCACGGCCACGACGGTCAGCTATGCGCGCCGCACGCGCGAACAACCAGCCGCCGTTTATTCGGCCGCGGCAGTGATTGGCATCGCTTCGGCGATCGCCATTGGGCGGGTGATCGTCGAGGTAATCGTGGTCGCCGCGCCAGTGATGCGTCACATTGTGCCGCCGCTGGTAGTGATGTTTATTTGGATGTCGCTGCTCGCGCTGCTGATGTTTCGCACGCGCGAGAGCGGATCCGCTGAGATCCCGCCGCCGAAGAATCCCGCGGAGTTGACCACGGCGCTGGTGTTTGGCGGACTCTATGCACTGATCAAACTGGCCGTAGCGGCCACCCAGCACTACTTTGGCGATATGGCGCTGTATGTCGTGGCCGTCGTGTCGGGTCTTACCGACCTGGACGCAATCACGCTCTCAACCGCGACGCTGGTCAACCAGGAGCGGCTTTCGAGCGAGTTGGGCTGGCGGGTGATTCTGCTGGCGGCACTTTCGAACCTGGCGTTCAAAGCGGGGATCGTCGTCCTGCTCGGCAGCCGGCAGCTCACACTCCGTGTGGGGCTGTTGTTTGTCGCCGCGATCGCAGGCGGCGCGGCCATTTTGTGGCTCTGGCCGACCGCCGGCGTCGATCGCTGGTTTGAGAGCTTCGCCGCACCTTAGGTGAGAATGTCGTGGGCAGTTGCCTTGCTCGCTCTCGCGGGGACTATCGTTTGAGGTTTACCTGCAAGTTGCTCTTTTTGCCGCTGGCCGGATCAACGACGGTCAGCTTCAAGGCACCCTGGCTTTTGCGAGCCAGATCAATAAGATCGTTGGGATGCAGTACGGGTTTGTCATCCGCCGAGACGATGATCGTGCCTGGGCGCAGACCGGCGCGAGCTGCGGCGCCGCCCGGCGTGACTTCGGTGATCTTCACGGCGAAGTCGTTGTCGTGAAACGCCAGCTCGGTGACCGCGCCGAGATCGCTGTTGACCGGAGCCGAGGAGGGGTCTACCTGGCGCGGCATTGGCTCCCGCGTGCCAAGCGAGACGGCAACCGCGGTGTCGCGCCCGGTTCGCGAATCGCGCACGGTCAGGTTCAGTGTCGAGCCGCTTTTGCGGAGCGCGCTCAAGAGTTGTTCGACGTTGGTGGTGGGAACGCCGTTGGCCGCGACGATGATGTCGTTTGGTTCAAGACCGGCCTTGGCGGCAAGCCCCGCAGGTTCGACGCGGATGACTTTAATCGCACTGCGTGTTCCCAGTGTGACGGACTCGGCGGACATGCCAAGCGAAACGGACTGCGGCGCGGGGGCGGCGGGCTTGCCGGCGGCTTTCGGATCCTGTGACTTCGATGCGGGATCGATCTGGATTCGTGCGACTCTTCCGGAATTCACGTCGATGACGTCCAAGGAAAATGGTTCGCCTAGCACCGACAGTGCGGTGAGTTCATCGGCCGAACGGATCTCGGCGGCATTAATCCCCACGAGCGTATCGCCAACTTCGAGCCCGGCGCTTTGGGCAGGACTGCCGCGCGCGATGCTTAGGATTCGCAGTGCGGTTTGATTCTCAACTCGCACCGATTCGACGGTCATACCCAGGACAGTCTGTGCACCTTCTTCACGGGCGTCGTTGTCGTGAGCCGAACCGTTTGTGGCAGAGTCAGCGGCTTCATCGTTCTTGACTTCGAACCAGGCGGCGAACGCATCCTGCCAACCGCCGGTGGGCCTTGGTTTCAAATAGGCGCGGACGGACTGCCCTTCGTCAGGAAGTCGAGTGTTAGCCGCCGCCCCTGAAATCCTGCCGGAGGTGGGCTGTTGGGATATATGAACATAGACCGTCTCGGTCGGAGCCGGGTAGCGCGCCTGCAATTGCCCTGTAGCCGTTCGACGAGCTTCGGAACGTTCGACTTCGATCTCGACGAGACGATCGCGCCCCTCGCCGCCGCTGTAGATCTGACGCACCACACCATCGACCACCAGCGGTGCGTCGGTTCGCGCGGTTTGAGGCGCGAGTTGAGCTTGTGCTGAGGATCCGGTGAGCGTTGGTATCCAACCAATCAAACCCACTACGATGCAGAACAATGTTCGCGGACGTCTAATCATGAATATTCACCAAACTGGGCAACGTCTTGACCGAATCCGCCAGGAAACGTGAAGCGGGACTGCTTCGGCCCTCGAAACTCGCAGAAATGACCCCGCCAATTCTCCGCCTAGCGTTGGGAAATTGCAAACATCGATCGAGTTAACGATCTGAGGGCATGGAAACGGCCCGCCGCGGGATGGACTCCCACGGCGAGCCGACCGATTTGGCACTGGCAGTCCGGCCAGTGACGACATGCCGCAAATGCGAGCTTACTTCTTCCGTCGGCGGATTGCCACACAGCCCAGCGCTGCGACGCCGAAGATGCTCATGACGATCGTGGAGGGTTCGGGCACCACGGTGACCGAGAAATCGTCAAAGAAATTCTTGCCGCCGAGGCCCGCAAAGAGACCGTCTTCCAGTTGCCACCTCAACACCGTCAGGTCACTCAGGGGCAGACCCATGGCGGTATTCGCAGGCACGATGTTGGTCCAAATGTTGGCTGAGACGTCGAAGTAGTCCATCGAAAACGTGTCGGCCGTCAGGTCGATATCCACACGCAGGCCGTCCCAGTTGAACTGATCGGCTATGAATGCCGTTGTGTTCCAGGGGTTGGAAGGACTCGTCCGCCAAGTCACCGAGTTGTCACGAGCATAGCCCCATTCCAAGCCAATGTTGCCCGAACTGTCCTTAAAAGACATCGTGAACTTGTCTTTCGGAGCCTCGCCGGTCCCCGCCGAGTCACCGGGATTGGGACAGAAATAGAATCCAACCTGCACCGGCCCCGAAGTGACGCTTGCCGGCGCGATCCCGCCGAAGTCGTACGAATCGAACGTGTACTCGTACACCGCAGCACCGGTGCCCAGCGGCCTGTCATTACGCATCGCCAGATTCCAGTTATCCGTGCGTCCTCCGGAGTGTCCGCCCACTAAGTAGGACGCCACGGCATTCGGGTCCGTGGGCGAATAGGGAGGTGTCCCCAAGATGTAGCTCGCACGGTCGGCCGGGTTGTCGAAGTAACCTCCGGCAGGGCCCACTACAGACCACAATCCTGAGTCGGCCGTGATTTGCGTGGGACCAGGACCGCCCCCCGCGTTGGCTCCGAACTGCCCTGCGTTATAGTAGCTGACGTCACCGTAAACCAAACCAGATTGAACGTCATAACCGTCCTGCGGGCCAAAGCTAAACAGTGCAGCGCGGGCGGGAATAGCCGCTCCAGCTAGAAGCACTGCCGAGCTACACACCGACGACACGAATAAAGTTCGGAACATGAGCTGTCTCCCAGTTAAATGTTTGGGCGCGGATGCCGTCCACGTCGCGTTGTTAACCGCCACTTGTCATTTCCATGCAGTCTGAAACCGCTCCAGGCTTAGCAGCTAGATGAATCTAATCCGACTGGCGAAGTTCGATTAGAAGCCCATAGGACGCATGGCACACCCGTGCCAACGAACGCTGTCGAGCACAGTTGCTCGACTGGAGCGTCAAGTTACGGACGACAATTCATTTAGCCCGGCCCCCATCTGCGGACCGCGGACCTATTGTATGCGCAAAAGCGCAGTTTCACACAACATCTTTAGTGGACAAAGTTTATGAATGGACGGGCGGGGTCCGCTCGATATGTAGAGGGGCGGGAGAGAACCGCTCGGTAGCGGCAAATTCAGCCCATTAAAAGGAATGGGCCGCGCTGTGGACATAGAGACCACAGCGCGGCACCGAGGAGCTACTCCCCAGAAGCTCCTGTTACCATTCCCGTCCTGATAGGATTCGTTGGCGGGCGGCTACGATTGCAGCGCTCGCCGCAGGCACAAGTTTTTCTCCTAAGCCGCCGGCTGAGCTTCGAATTGTTCCGCTTCGGTTGAGCCGCACAAAGCGGTCGTCGAAGAGCGCCCTCCGGCGATCGTCTGGGCAACTTCGTCGAAGTAGCCAGTGCCCACGAAACGCTGATGCTTCGTAGCCCGGTAGCCCGAGTCGGCTTCGAGCTGGAACTCACGCTGCTGGAGCGCGGCGTAGGCGGTCATGCCGCTCTCGCGATAGCCCGAGGCCAGCTCGAACATCGAGAGGTTCAGGGCGTGGAACCCGGCGAGCGTGATGAACTGATACTTGTAGCCCATCGCGCCCAGCTCGCGCTGGAAGCGGGCAATCGTGGCGTCGTCCAGCTTCTTCTTCCAGTTGAAGCTGGGCGAGCAGTTGTAAGCCAGCAGCTTGCCGGGGAACTCGGCGTGCATCGCTTCGGCGAAGCGCTGCGCCTCTTCCAGATCGGGCGTCGAGGTTTCACACCAGATCAGATCGGCATAGGGAGCATAGGACAAACCGCGGTCGATCGCGATGTCGAGTCCGCCCTCGATGCGGAAGAAGCCCTCGGGCGTGCGCTCACCGGTGATAAACCGCCGGTCGCGCTCGTCGATGTCGCTGGTGAGTAATTGAGCGCTGTTGGCGTCGGTCCGGGCGACGAGCACGGTGGGAACGTCCATCGTGTCGGCCGCCAGGCGCGCTGCCGAAAGCGTGCGGATGAACTGCTGCGTGGGGACCAGTACTTTGCCGCCCATATGGCCGCACTTCTTTTCGCTGGCGAGCTGATCTTCGAAGTGGACGCCCGCGGCGCCGGCTTCGATCATGCCCTTCATGAGTTCAAAGGCGTTCAGCGGGCCACCGAAACCGGCCTCGGCATCAGCGACGATTGGCAGGAAGTAGTCGGTGTCGCTGCGGCCTTCCATGTGCTGAATCTGGTCGGCACGACGGAGGGCATTGTTCAGCCGACGGACGAGGTTCGGCACGCTGTCGGCGGGGTACAAGCTTTGATCGGGGTACATCTGTCCGGCGTTGTTCGCATCGGCCGCGACCTGCCAGCCGCTCAGATAGATCGCCTTCAGGCCGGCTTCGGCCATCTGCACGGCTTGGTTGCCGGTCAGCGCGCCGAGGGCGTTAACATACGGCTCGAAGTTGACGAGTTGCCACAGCCGCTCCGCGCCGCGGCGAGCGAGCGAATGTTCAACGTGCAGGCTGCCTCTCAGGCGAACGACTTCGGCCGCGGAATAGTCGCGGCGAATGCCTTCCCAGCGTGGCAGATCGGCCCAATCGGAATCCAGTTCAGCGGCGGTGCGTGGCTCAGACATGGCGGACAAACCCTTTGAAAAAGTGCAACGAGAAATGAAGCGAGAAGGGGAGCTTGTTTCCAACCGACACATTGCAAACGCTGGGGAGTAACCAATCAGAACACGAAACACTAACTAGCGGATCTAGTCCAGCTGCTCGTAGGCCGGCAGCGTCAGGAATTCAACGAACTCGGGAGCCGTGCTGACCTGGAGGAACAGCCGGCCGGCCTCATCGAACTTGGTCTTGGCGTAACGCTCCTCGCCGAGCCCCTCGCGTATGTTCGCGAGTTCCTGGCGGAGCACTTCGCTCACCAGTTCGACCGTGATCTTGGTATCGTCGGCAAAGCGACCGCGATCGTCGCGGATCCACTGCCAGATTTGCGCCCGAGAGATTTCGGCCGTGGCGGCGTCTTCCATCAGGTTAAAGATCGGCACGCAGCCGTTGCCACGCAGCCAGGCCTCGAGATATCGCAATCCGACGGCGACGTTCGTGTGCAAGCCCTCGCGGGTAATCTCTCCTTCGGGCACGGCCAGCAGATCATCCGCGGTGATCTTCAGATCCTTGTGGCGGCGGAAGAGCTGGTTCGGGCCGAACATGTGCTGGTCGAAGACTTCCATTGCCACGTGCACGAGCCCCGGATGCGCGACCCAGGTGCCATCGTGGCCGTCGGTGGCTTCGCGCTCCTTGTCGGCGCGGACCTTTGCCAACGCGCGGCTGTTGGCGGCTGGGTCGTCTTTGATGGGAATCTGGGCGGCCATGCCACCCATCGCATGCGCGCCGCGGCGGTGACAGGTTTCGATAAGTAGCAACGAGTACGACCGCAGGAAATGCGTCGTCATCGTCACCTGGGCCCGATCCGGCAGGAGCATGCCCGGACGATTACGCAGTTTCTTGATGAAGCTGAAGATGTAATCCCAGCGGCCGCAGTTGAGGCCGGCGCTGTGGTTGCGCAGTTCGTAGAGGATTTCGTCCATCTCAAACGCGGCCAGGATCGTCTCGATCAGCACCGTGGCCTTGATCGTGCCTTGCGGAATGCCGAGGGCCATCTGGGCGGTGCGGAATACGTCATTCCAGAGGCGTGCCTCAAGATGACTTTCCATCTTCGGCAGGTAGAAGTAGGGGCCGGAGCCTTTGTCGATCAGGGCCTGGGCGTTGTGGAAGAAGTACAAGCCGAAGTCGAAGATGCCGGCCGAGACCGGCTCGCCGTCCACGACCATGTGCTTTTCGACCAGATGCCACCCGCGTGGGCGGACAATGAGCACGGCGGTTTGCTTTTCCAGCGTGTAGTGCTTGCCCTGAGGATTTGTGTAGTCGATCGTGCCGCTCACCGCGTCGCGCAGGTTAACCTGGCCGGCGATCGTGGCTTCCCAAGTGGGTGAATGCGAATCCTCCAGGTCGGCCATGAACGTCATGGCGCCCGAGTTCAAGGCGTTGATCACCATTTTGCGGTCGACCGGACCGGTGATCTCGACGCGACGATCCTGCAGGTCGCTTGGGATCGGGGCGATCTGCCAGTCGCTCTGGCGAATCTGTGCGGTCTCGGGCAGGAAGTCGGGCAATTCGCCCGCGTCGATGCGGGACTGACGAGCTTGGCGGGCAGCCAGCAACTGCTTCCGCGTTGCGCGGGTCAGTCGCTCCAAGCCGGCGACAAACTCGAGGGCTTCAGGTGAGAGAATGTCCTGAGCGTCCGCGGGAATAGCGGCGGTCAGTTCGATGCCTTGCGGCAAGGTTTGCGTGCTGGCGGCAGACTTCGTGGCTGTGGCGCACATGGGGAGTTTCCTGCTGGTGGTTGGTCCCTGGTTTGGTGGAGCGGATGGGTTCGCTCCGGTGCGACAGACACGGGCCGCGCGGCGGAAGTTCATTCCTGCTGCGGGCTGGAGTTCGCCGGAAGAGAAGGCTGATGGAGATGGTCGAGAAGCGGGCTTCCGGAATAGATGCTCCGATCGCGCCGCCCCGCCCGCTATCAGCAAGTCCCAACAAGCAGAGAAATCCGCCCTTACAGTCGCCGCCCGCGGTTCGTCGCGTGCATCGCTGAAGCCCAATCTAATTGCGGAAACAAGAATTGAACACAACAATCCTTTCAATACCAAGCATTGAATCGATCAATCATATGATTTATATTAGCAGGCGCTATACTCACTTCGCGACCGCATCGGTTCTCTTTGCAAATGGCGGTTTCCATGAGCACCACCTCGCCCAACTCCCAGTACTACAAGCAGAACCGGCTGCAGCAATTGCGCGGCTTTTGCTGTGCCGCCCAGGCCGGCAGCATCTCGAAGGCGGCCGAGAAGCTGTTCCTCAGCCAGCCCAGCGTGTCGCTGCAGATTCAGGCGCTCGAGCGCGAGATGAAGACGACACTTTTCGAGCGGCGGGGGCCGAAGATCAGCCTCACGCCCGATGGCAAGACGCTCTATGAACTGGCCGCGCCGCTGGTCGAGGAGATCGACGCCCTGGCCGATACGTTCGCCGCCAAACGCGGCGGCATCGAGACCGGCCGGCTCGACATCGCGGCCGGCGAATCGACCACGCTCTATCTCTTGCCGCGGTTTGTCCAGCAGTATGCCGAACTGTATCCCGGCATCGAACTCAAGCTGCACAACGTCACGGGGCGCGACGGACTGGCAATGGTCCGTTCGGACGAGGCCGACTTTGCCGTCGGCTCAATGCTTGAAGTGCGCGAGGACATCGAGTATCAGCCGATGTTCACCTACGACCCGATGCTGATCGTGCCGCTAGGTCATCCGCTGGCCAAGCGGAAGCGTGTGACGCTCAAGGACGTCTCGCCGTATCCGCTGATCCTGCCGCCGAGCCATCTGACGACCTGGGGCGTGGTCGACTATGCGTTCGCCAAGCACAAGCTGAAGTACGAAGTGAAGATGGAGGCCGGCGGCTGGGAAGTGATCAAGAAGTATGTCTCGCTGGGGCTGGGGATTTCGATCGTCACCAGCATCTGCCTGAGCGGCGAGGAAAACCTGGTGGCGATTCCGCTGTCTCGCTACTTCCCCAAGCGAACGTATGGCCTCGTAATTCGCAGGGGCAAGTTTCTTTCGCCCGCCGCTGACCGGTTCGTGAACCTGATGCGCGAAGCCACCAAGGGCAAGCGTCCCGTGGCGAGCGAGCCCGGCACGAACCAGCTGTTCGGTTTCTATGGACCGATTGACGGCCGCGCCGACGGCGGGCCGCATGGCAGGTCGGGGCGGAGGGCCCGGTAGTCCAACGCAGGACTACTTCGTGGCCTGTGGCGTGCGCCTGATCGCTCGTTCAATCGCGGATTCGAACTCGTCGGCCGGCAACCCTCCATGCAGTCGCACATCCTGAATGACTCCGTCCGCGTCAAGTAGCACGATCGTTCCCGCACCGGGCGAATTCCAGGTCTTGTAGATCGGGCCGTCGGCGCCGTCCCACCAGCAGCGCCACTTGATTTCCCCTGCAGCGAGCGACTGCCTTAGCGTGTCAACTTTCTCGTCCATGCTCACGCTGAGCAATACAAACGGAGCGTCCTTGAACTTCTCGACCAGCTCGCGCTGCAGCGGATAGAGCTTCTTGCAGGGGCCACACCAATCGGCTGAGAAGGTGAGCATCACCGCCTTCCCGCGATAGTAGCTCAGGCGAAACTCCACGCCCTCGGCATCGCGGCCCGTGATGTCGGGCGCTTCGCCGCCGGGCTCAAGGTGCTCGATCTCGAAGCGGAGTGCCTCGGTAAGTTCGCCGTTCGTCTGGCGAGCGGCCTGCGTGTCCTCTCGCACCAGGACCTTCGCCGGGCCGGCAAACAACCAACTTCCCGCCGGAACATCGTGGTATTCTCGCACTACTTCCGCGAGCAAGCGATCGATCTCAGCGCGGTTCTTGTCCGCGTCATAGGGGAAAGTTCGCAGGTGCGGTGTCACGTAAACATGCAACGCTCGTTCAAAGTCGGTCAAGCGTTCCTTCGTTTCCAAGGCTTCCGACATCCGCCAATGCTTGGTGAACGTGTGCAGGTGCCGGGCTCGGGCGCGAAGAGCGGCCGCCCGCGTGGCGGGATGTTCGGACTCGCGTGCCGCCTTGTTCAGCAGGTTGTCGATATCTGGCGAGGGGAGATGCATACTGACGCCCCCGAGCACGGCCGGCAGTCGCGGATCGTCGAGATGATCTCGGGCGACGAGTTGCAACGCCTTGCCTGCGAGTTGCGCAGTCGAACCAAGCGGATCGACGCTTGCGCCTCGCCGACGAATCACGAAGTACAAAGCGTCCAAGGCGGACGGCGTGCCGGCATGTTGCTCGGCAAACTCGAAGAACCGCGCGAGCATTTGCTTGTCGGGACTTGGCCCGCCAATCGCGGGACGGTTGCGCCACTCGTCGTCGGTGTACTGCTCGTTCGAGTACTCGGGCGGTCGTTTGCGGACGCGCGAGATCCATTCGTCATTGAGCCGCTTGTACTCTTCACCCAGTTCAATGAGTTCCTGCTCGATCGGATCGGCCGGCGGCTCGGCGGACACGAGATCGGCCACCTGGAGCAGTAGCACAATCGCGGCGAGAAAGGAGATGAGTCGCGAGGGCATGGCGTTGTCACCCACTGACTGAGAAAAGTGAACAATTCCGCGGCGGCGTGAGCATTTTAGCACGCTCGCCTACCACGTCTAAGCTAGTGCGCTTGTGCCCGCGTGTCCAACTGATTCCCCTTGCGGCCGCCACTGACCAGAGCATGCTCTCCGAGGGCGCCTTGGACCAGTAACTTCGCCATCGCGATCGTGCGGTCGGCAAGTGCGCGAGCGCCCGCTTGCAGGTCTTCGCTCTCGGCCACATAGCGAACGTTGTTCTCCATGTCCTCGGCGCTCCAGCCGCGCGAGTGAGCGATGTAAGGGAACTGCGGGAACTGGCAGCCGACTTCGGCGAAGAAGCCGAGCATGCTGCCGGCCACGGCCTGCACATTGTCCTGGCCGCCGGTGACGATGAATGCCGCGGCCTTGTGCTGGAGCAGGTGCCGATTGGCAATCGTCTCCTGGTTCTGGATGCAGTTCATTCGCTCGACCATCTGCTGATAGAGGCTGCACGGCGCGCCCCAGCGAATCGACGTCGAAATCAGGATCGCGTCGGCCCAGTGCACGATTGCTTCGTATACGCGGTCGAGCTGATCGGTCGGATCCATCTGTGTTATCGAGCAAGGCCAGGTGCAGGCGTGCGCGCTCTTGGAATAGAAGCCCTCGCAGTGGCGGAAGTTCAAATCGCGGAGGCGAATCGCTTGCGTCTCGCAGCCAGTGGACGCCGCTTGCTCAAGCGCGTGCTCCAGCAGCAGTTCCGACGTGCTCGGCCGCGGAAACTGCTGGTTCATCATCGTCGTCGAGATACCGACGACGCGGATCGGTCCGGTCTCGCGCTTCACCGGGCGGGCCAGCGGATGTGGCGGATGCGGGATGTGTTTACGCGCGGTTGCCGAAGCCAAGTTGACAAGAACCTCTCCGGCTTCGACTTTCACACGATAGGTGGGCACGCTGCCGTCGCCGATCTCGGGCCTCGTGCGCCCGGTCTGGTAGTGGAACTTCCAGAAATGCCAGGGGCAAGTGACGTACTCGCCGTCGAGCACACCGTCTCCCAGCGGTCCGCCCACATGATTGCAGACCCCTGCAAGCGCGGTGAATGTGCCATCGCGGTAGCAGAGCGCGATCGGAGTTGCGCGAGCCTGGAGCTGCTGCAGCTCGCGTTTCGCCAGTTCGCTGGCTGCTCCGAGAGATATCCAATCTTCGCCGGGCATGTGTGATTGACTCCTTGCGTGGCTGGAGAGTGGCGAGCAGGCGCTGCGCCAGCATATCAGGATCCCGGCGACCTGCGAGCACTGGCCGCCGGTAAAGTTTCCCTGACCGGTCAAGTCCTCCGCCGACCCTGCGGCCAGTGCGGAATGCGGCAACGCGAAGCGGGTCGCCCGGCCGACGAACTCCTTGGCGGCGAGTCTTGCGCGTCAGTTGGGTCAGCGGTGGCAGCAGATCTCGAAACTATGGTTTCACAACGAGTGGATCGGCGTTTCATCTCGCGCCTGCGGTCGTCGGCCGCGCACGCTGCTCTCATTGTTTGCCTGGTGCTATTGGCCCGGGCGGCATCCGCCCAGTCGCAACTACCAGCCCCTTCCGAGCCCTATTCCTTGCTGACCACACCGCAGCTCGCGGGCGACTGGCTGGGCGCTCGCAGTTCGCTGGCCGATCGCGGCATCGCGGTCTATGCGGACAACACCAGCTTCTTCTTCGGGAACACCGTGGGCGGAATCAACCGCGATTTCGATTACGGCGGACACGGCGACTATCTGATGTTCGTCGATGGCGCGAAGCGCTGGGGTTGGGAAGGCTTCTCGGTCAAACTGCGGGCCGAGCACCGCTTCGGCGAGACGCTGGTCGAGGACGTGGGCGCGTTCTTCTCGCCGACGGTGCTGGCCAACCTGCCGAAGGCGAACAGCGAGCGACTGTACTTGACGAATGTGCTATTCACACAGATGGTCGGCGAGCGGCTCGCTCTTTTCGCGGGCAAGATGGACACGCTCGACGGCGACATGAACGCGTTTGCTCATGGCCGCGGCAAGACGCAATTCTCAAACCTGGCGTTCGTGTTCAATCCGGTCGTGGCGGCCACGGTGCCTTATTCGACGCTCGGAGCCGGTTTTGTCTGGCTCCGCGAAGGCGAGGCCGTGGCTGGCGTAGCCGCGCTCAACTCGACCGATACGACGGGCACCAGCGGCTTCGAGCAGCTCTTCAACGACGGCGTGCTGCTCTCCGCCTACGTGCGCATGCCAACCCAGTGGTTCGACATGCCGGGCCATCAGCTCTTTGCGGGCACCTGGAACAACCAGGAGTACTTGTCGCTGGGCGACGCATATATTGATTACCCTAACTTGGCGATTCCGCCAACGCGGGGCAGTTGGTCGCTCTACTGGAACTTCGATCAATACCTGGTGTATGACGCGCAATCGAAGCGGGGGTGGGGCCCGTTTGGCAGGGCCGGCATAGCCGACGACAACACGAATCCGCTCGCCTGGTTCTTGAGCTTCGGCCTCGGCGGCAACAGCCCGATCGCCAGCCGCGGGCAGGATACGTTCGGCGTGGGCTGGTACTACGCGGGCCTCAGCGGCCAGATCGAACCGATCCTCTCGGCGTTTCTGGGGCCGGTGGGCAATGGCCAGGGCGTTGAATGCTTTTACAACTACGCGCTCACACCAGCGATCCACATCACGCCCGACTTGCAGGTGATCATTCCTTCGCAACAGGACATCGATCCGTCGCTGATCCTGGGCGTGCGCGCGCAGATGATTTTCTAGCGAGCCGCACGGTCACATTAGCGATTGAACTTGCGGCGAAACTTGGCCGCGGCGCCGCCCGTGATCGGCTTACCGTGGCCAAACGTGGCGATCGCGAAATCTTCGCGCGCGAGCCGGCTGAGCGTCTGGCGACCAAGCTCGATATCCTCGTAGGCCGGGCTCATTGCTAGGCCAAACACGCTGGCGCAGGTGTCGGCGGCAAACAGCACGCCGCCATGCCGCGGCCAGTGCAGGGCGATCTGACCGGCGCAGTGGCCGGGCGCATAGATGACGCGCAAGCCGCCGGCGATCGCCAGCGCTTCGCCGTCGGCCAGCTCGTGATCGATCTCGGCTGGCTCGATCGCCGACTGGGCTTTGCGAATGATGAGCCGATAGATCAGCCCGTTGAGAAACCCCGGCCCGCGATGCAGCGGACGGAGCGAGCGACCTTCGCGCGTCATGGCGGCGTCGATCGTGTGCATGTAGCTGCGCGCCGGTGTCAGTCGCTTGAGCTCGGCCAGGCTGCCGGCGTGGTCCTCATGGCAATGCGTAACGATGATGTGACGCAGGTCGTCCGGTGAGCGGCCAAGCTGGCGAACAGCACTCAGGATTGCGACGGCGCTGCCGGGATATCCAGTGTCGATCAGTGTCAGCCCATCGTCTTCGTCATCGATCAGGTGTGCGTTCACCTGCCCCAAGCGGAGTTCGTATAGTCTTGGAGCGATGGGCTTGGGGTGCATGCTTGGGATTCTCGCGGAATTCGTAAGTTAACAGGCTGGCCTCGGAAAGCCTGGGGGATGGGCCCTTCCGCTGATATTATGGTGGCATGGCAAGTTATGAATATGACTTTGATGTGCTGGTGATCGGGGCAGGGCATGCCGGGACCGAGGCCGCACTGGCCGCTGCGCGGCTGGGGGCGCGAACGGCCCTGCTCACCACCAACTGTGATACCGTCGGCCAGATGAGCTGCAATCCTGCCATCGGCGGCGTGGCCAAGGGGCACATCGTTCGCGAGATTGACGCCCTCGGCGGCGTGATGGGACGCGCAATCGATGCCACCGGCATTCAGTTCCGGATGCTCAACCGCCGCAAAGGCCCGGCGATGCACAGCCCGCGGGCGCAGGCGGACAAGAAAGCCTATCAGTTTGAAGTGAAGCGGATTGTCGAAGAGCAGCCGAACCTTTCGCTGCGCCAAGAGACGGTCGAGGACATCCTGACCGAAGAGAGCGACGGTGAATCTCGCGTGTCCGGTGCGCTGGTGCGCGGCGACGCGCTCTATCGCGCCCGGGCCGTGATCCTCACGACCGGCACGTTCCTGCAGGCACTCATGCACACGGGCGAAGCTAGAACGCCCGGTGGTCGGGCAGGGGAGGGGACCACGGCCGGCATCAGTGGCGCGCTCAATCGGCTGGGCTTCCAGCTTGCGCGGTTCAAGACCGGCACACCGCCGCGACTCAACGGTCGCACGATCGACTACAGCCGTACGGAGCTACAGCCCGGCGATGACGAACCGCAGCCGTTTTCGTTTCTGACCGAACGGCTCGACGTCGATCAACTGCCCTGCTGGATCACGTACACGAACGAAGCGGCGCATGCGCTGATTCGCCAAAACCTGCACCGGGCGCCGATGTACAGCGGTCAGATTCGTTCCAGCGGACCACGGTATTGCCCATCGATCGAAGACAAGATCGTGCGGTTTGCCGACAAGGACCGGCATCAGCTATTTCTCGAGCCGGAGGGCCGCAACACCCGTGAAGTCTATGTGAATGGCATCTCGACAAGCCTGCCGCGCGACGTGCAGGATGCCGTAATTCGACTGGTGCCGGGGCTCGAACGGGCCGAAGTGATGCGCTACGGTTATGCCGTGGAGTACGACTTTGCTCCGCCCGAGCAGTTGCGGCCCACGCTCGAAACGAAGTCGGTCGAGGGGCTGTACTTTGCCGGACAGATTAATGGCACGACCGGATATGAGGAAGCCGCCGCACAGGGGCTTATGGCCGGCGCAAATGCGGCGCTCAAGCTTGCGGGCTCAGGGCCGCTGGTGCTCGATCGCGGCGCGGCGTACATCGGCGTGCTGCTCGATGACCTTGTGACGCGCGGGGTGGACGAACCGTACCGCATGTTCACGAGTCGGGCTGAACACCGCCTTTTGCTGCGGCAGGACAATGCCGATCGCCGGCTGACGCCGTTGGCCGCGGAACTGGGACTCGTAGATCAACATCGCGCTGAGCGGCTGGCGCGGAAGGAACAGCAGATCGCCCTAGCGCTGGCAATGATCGAGACCAACGCACATGAAGGCACGCTGCTGGCCCAGTGGCTGAAGCGACCCGAGGTGGATTGGCAGACACTCACGACGTGGCTTCCGGGACTTGCGCAGTACTCACGTGAGGTGGCCGATCAGGTAACTTACGATGTGAAGTACGCGGGATACATTGCCCGTGAAGAGGCTGAGATCACGCGGCGACAGAAGCTTTCCGAGCGGCGAATTCCGGTGGCCTTCGACTTCGCGGCGATTCACCATTTGCGTGCAGAAGCGCGCGAGAAGTTGTCGCGGGTGCGGCCTGAGAACCTGGCCCAGGCCAGCCGGATCAGTGGGATCACGCCGGCCGACATGGCACTACTGGCCGTGCATTTGGGTGGTCATTAGGTCCTGGCGCGGGCCGGAGACCGGGGCGACAGCGGCACTCTAGGGGCCCGAGCTCCCAGTTCCGTCGTGTTTCTGGGACTTTGCGCGCGCGAGTCTGTTGCGGTCAAGAGCTTTAGGGGGCTTAGCCAGTCTCGTTCAAGGGAATTCCACCTGGAAACGTTACTGTTTACCTAAGTCGTTATTCGGATTTAGTTTGCGTGTAGAAGATCGATATTGACTGCACCCCGCGCGGGGCTATAATAGGGCCCGATGGCAATTTCGGTAAATTAGTAGGAACCGAACAAACGCACTGCTGAAACCGATTGGTCAATTCACTAGGGACGCAGCAAGCTAAAAGGGCTAGGTTCCGTCGAGCGTGACATGGAGGACTAGGAGCTTCCGGTGATTTCCGCCGTCGTGAAATCACATGGAGGTCCCGCTTAGACTAGCCTTACCATCGGCTAGGGAGAGGGGTGGTTAGCAACTATGAAAACTGTGTTCACCACAGGCGAAGCCGCGAAAATTTGCAAGGTCAGCCAACAGACCATTATCCGCTGCTTCGATTCCGGACAACTGAAGGGATTTCGGGTGCCGGGCAGCCGCTTTCGCCGCATCCCCCGCGAACAACTCTACGCGTTCATGCGCGACAATGGCATTCCGACCGATGCCCTGGAAAGCGGCAAGCGGAAAGTGCTTGTCGTAGACGACGACCAGGAGTTGGTGGAGCTGATCGTGGATGTCCTGGAGAAGGACGGCCGCTTTGAGATCCGCACCGTCAACAACGGCTTTGACGCCGGCATGATGGTGAAGGAGTATCACCCCGACGTGATCGTTCTCGACGTCATGCTGCCGGACATCAACGGCAAGGAAGTTTGCCAGCGGGTTCGCACCGATAAGTCGATGGACGATGTGCGGATCATCTGCATCTCGGGGATGGTCGAAGAGGACAAGATTGAAGATCTCAAAGCCTCCGGTGCCACCGACTTCCTGCACAAGCCATTCGAAGTGGAAACGCTCATCGAACGCATGTGCACGCTGCTCGATATGGAAACGCTGAGCTCGCGATCGTAAGGCTGAATTGCGGTCGCGCAGGTTTCTCGTGCGACGGGAACTGGGTGCCATAGGTAGCCGCCGATGCGGCTCACCTATGTTTCGCTACCGGTTTGAGTCGGTGCTTTCGCCCATGCACACGCTGCCTCCGTTGATCGCCAAGTCGGGAACCTTTCGGTTGCCGCTGGTCGATAGTACCGCGGAGCGGCTGGTCGGCGCGCTGCTTGAGCCGCAACTTGAGCGCCGGCGCGAGGCGTTTCGTCTGTCGCTCGCCCGCGATCCTGCGCTGGCCGTGTGGGCGCTCGTGCATGCGCGCGATCAGCCGGAGCACGTGACCGCATATCTCAGCGGCTTGGCGGGTTGGTTGGCGGCTGCTCCACTGAAACTGTTCTCGGGGATCACGCTCGCCTTCGCGGAATCGGAGCAGGAAGCGCTGCGCGAGGAGTTTGCCGAGCCGGCCGGCTGTTCGCTAGCCGTGGCCGAATTGGCCGCACAACTTGCGAGAGCTGCGCGCGGGAACGAAGACCGGGCTTATCTGTTAGGCATGGTGCATCTCGGAGCTGCGTGGCTGCAAGAAGTATCTGATGTCGATGCACCGCATGGCATAGGTGAATTTCTGCCGGCCTGGTTCCTGCGAGATTCATTGCAGCTTTCGCAGGCTCGAGCGGAGCAATCGATTGAAGCGGCCTGCGTCGCACAGGCGATGGCCGCGGTATGTTCGCACGATCGCGACCATTGGCGTGCCCTTGACTGTGAATCCACTCACTGGATTGGTCGCTGGGAAAGGCTCGGCAGCGAGTGGGCCAGCCATGGGCCCTGGGCCGCACGGCTGGCAACGCTGATTGAGCAATTGACGGTGAAAGAACGGCTGGAAACCGATTTTCACCACACACTTGAGAATGCCAAGCTCGAAGCAATCAAGGAATTCGCCTACGGCGCGGGTCACGAGATCAACAATCCGCTGGCGAATATCTCGGCCCGGGCCCAAACGCTGCTTGCCGAAGAGACGGATCCCGAGCGCAGGCGAACGCTGGCCGCGATCAATGCCCAGGCATTCCGGGCGCATGAGATGATTGCCGACATGATGCTGTTTGCGCGTCCGCCGCGGCCGAAGTTGCAGCAGGTGGAACTCGGCACGCTGGTGCGGACTGTCGGTGTCGAGTTGACCGCCCAGGCGACGGACCAGCAGACTGAACTGGCCGTTCGACTGCCGCACACGGTGGTCACGATCGAGGCAGATCCGACGCAGATCGCCGTGGCGCTCCGCTCACTTTGCGTCAATTCGCTGGAAGCTCTCGTGCGCGGCGGAAACGTCAGTGTCGAACTGATTGCTCCAACGAGCCAAGAGCCGCGTGCGCGGTTGTGTGTGACTGACAACGGCCCCGGCATTCCATGCGATGGGCGCGAGAAAATCTTCGAGCCGTACTACAGCGGCCGTGAAGCGGGGCGCGGGCTCGGCCTGGGGCTTTCGAAGTGCTGGCGGATCGTCACGATGCACGGCGGCGCCATCGTTGTGGCAGATGCCGACGGCTCGGGCGATAAGCCATCCGGCGCGGTCTTTACGATCTATCTGCCAGTCAGGCGCCCCGCTCGGCTGAAATAACCTCTCTTGCGCAACTTGCGTTGCCAATTGGCGACTTGTGGTGTTTTGGCGACACGCGAGAACTGCGGTAATTCTGCGGGTGGTGCCACGCTAGATTGTCTCTTGCGACTAACGCTCGCAATCCTTGTAAAGCGTGCGGCGGTGACCTAGGCTTTGATGCTGGACAGAACCCTTCGGCGCCATTGAACCCGCACCCGTGGAGCCATGCATCATGAAGTATCTCGCTGCAGTTGTCGTGCTGAGCAGCCTTGGGCTGGCCGCACCGGCCAAAGCCCAGGAAGTCATCGTTACGGAACCGGTGGTCACTTATTACGCCCCGAGCGTTCCGGTGACGACTTACTATGCGCCCACGTACTCGACCTACTACGCTCCGAGCGTGCCGGTCACGACGTACTATTCGCCCGCTTACACCAGCTATTACGCTCCGGCCGTGGCCTATGCTCCGGCCTCGTACTACTTCGTACCCCCGCGCGTTGCCCGCCGCTGGGCTCGCTGGGGCTATTAGTGGCTGTCGAGAACTGCGGTCCGATTGCTGGGGGTTGAGTGGCTAGCGGCCTAGGACCCCGCCGACAATGGATCGGCGTTTCGGGGTAATTGGGGGTGCCGCGCGCTTGGCGTAAGCGGATTTCCTGCTGTTGGATTGGTCCTTGCGTAGGAAATCAACTCGGAATACTTGCAACACCAGGCCGCGTTGTTAGAGTGGACTTCTGAGGAGGACTTCATCATGCGACGCTGCTTTGCTTTCAGCCTGCTTCTGCTCGCCGGATTCGCTATGCCCGCGGCTGCCCAGTCGTGGGTAACATTTCACGCGCCCGTGGCTACTCCGGTGACGACGTTCTTTGCACCAACGACGGTCAGTTCGACTCCGGTGACGACGTTCTTCGCGCCGACGACGGTCAGTTCGACTCCGGTGACGACGTTCTTCGCGCCGACGACGGTCAGTTCGACTCCGGTGATGACGTTCTTTGCACCAACGACGGTGAGTTCGACGCCGGTGACCACGTTCTTCGCGCCAACGACGGTCAGTTCGACTCCGTTCTTTGCTCCGACAACGAGTTCGGTTTCAACAACCACATTCTTCGCTCCTGCGGTGACAACCCCGGTAACTACGTTTTTCGCACCGAGCGTCGTTGCTTCGCCGGTGACAACGGCGGTTGCCCCGGTTGTGGTGACTCCCACGCAGATGTTTGTCGCTCCGACGACCTGGGGCAATCCAAGAGTCTTCGTGGCTGGGCAACCCATCCGCAATGTCTTGCGCGCGATTACCCCTTAGCGGGCGCAAGCTCATACTTTGCTTGAAAACTGACGCCGCGCCGAGGTTCACTCGGCGGCGGCGTTTTTTGTTGCCCGTAGCTGGACGCATAACGGAGAATTTCGCGAGCGGCAGGAAATTGCGCAATAAATCCGCGCCGCTCGGAGGTCTATGTTTCTAAACGGACCAGGGCAGTGAGCCACGATGAACGAATTAGCCGACCGGTTGGCACGGGGCGAGCCGGCGGCATTCGCTGAGTTGTACGACGCCTGCGCCGATCGGCTCTACGGCTGGCTCTCTGTGCATCTGCGGTCGGCGGCCGATGCCGAGGACGTGGTGCAGGAGACATTCGTTCGACTGGCTCGTGCCCGGAAGAAGCTGCGACGAGTCGAGAACCTGAATGCGTATGTATTTTCGATTGCACGCAATGAAGCGGCGCGATTGCGAAAGCGAACTTCGCGGCAGCAAGCTCTGGTGCTGCCGCCTGTTGTGGTCGCTGCCGACGCGACGTTGATGTTGGAACAGGCCGAGATGGTGGAGCGTGCGCTGGCTCGATTGAACGACGAACAACGCGAGGTGGTGGAGCTGAAGTTGTACGGCGATCTGACACTGCGCGAGATTGCCGAAGTGACGGGGCTGCCCGCCGGCACCGTGGCCACGCGGTATCGAACGGCGCTCGTGAAGCTTAAAGAGACGCTCGCGCGAGATGGTTGCCGGGATTGAACGCTGCCATGTCTTGTAGCCCCCGGCTTTGCCGGGGGGCCGTGTGGGAATCAACGATATGCATGACGAACTACCCGAACCGCTGAATCGAGTTTCGCTGCCGTCCGCGCCGCGCGAGCTGCGGCAACGCACGCTGGCGGCCGTCAATCGCGAACTCGCCGTCCGCCGCAAACCGCGCTGGGAACGGGTGCTGGAGCTTTCCGTAGCGGCGACGTTCGTGTTGGGTGTCGGGCTGAACACAAATCTCATTCAGGGCGGTTTGGGCCTGATCCTGCCTGAAGGACAGCCGTATGGCGACGTCAGTCGTGATCCACTAGTGGTTCACGAAGACACACGCGATAGAGAGTTGCCGGAATATCTTGAAACATCGTACGCCCGGTACCTCGCTCAACTGTCGGCCAAACCCGCCGGGTGATTAGGTTTGCCTTTTCGAATTGGAGAAAGTGATGCGACGCGTGCTGCGGCTCCTCAAGTTTGGTTTGCTCGGCCTGTTTGGGCTGATCGGCCTCGGACTCATCGGACTGGCGATTGCCAACGCGCCCGCCGAATCTCAGCTCAAGGAACGCATCGCTGCGCTACAGGACGCGGGCGAACCGGTTTCGATTGCTGATCTGGGCAAGAACCCGCCAGAGGCGAAAGACAATGCGGCGACGTACCTCGACCTGGCTCAGAAAGACTGCCTCGCGATTCAGAAGGAAGTCAGCGATTTCGAGGAGCAGGAGCTTCTGACGCGCGAGAAATCGGGAGAGAAACTTCAGTCCTTGCCCGATGACGATCCCGTCATGATCGACATCTATCGCAAAACGCTGGCAGCGCATCCCAAGGCGGTGCCGCTGCTGATCCAAGCGTCGGAGTGCTCGCGTTATCACATGATTCTGAACTACGGCAATGAATCGCCGACGGCGTTTATTGAAGAAATGCTGAAGAAGATTCAGGCCGAGCGGGCTGCGATCCGCACGCTCAATTATCTCGTGCGTCTGCTCATGGCCGAAGGGAAGGCTGAGGAAGCTTTGGACACGTGTCTGGTGATGTTGAGGCTCTCAAACGTCTGTGCCCAAGCGCCGGCCTTAGTCGGCCAGCTAGTGACGATCGCCCTTAGGAGCGTTTCGCTGGAAGCGTGCAGCCGCGTTTTGCAGTCGGACCAACTTTCGCCCGAGGCACGGCAACGTCTCGAGTCTGAACTGGCTCGGCAGGATATTCGTGGCTCCTATCGCGATTCATTCCGAACGGAGCGAGCGGTGGGGCTGTCTCATTTCGAGGATGCGAAATTCTTGGCAACCTATTCAGCCCTGCCACAAGGCAAGTCGGAGAAGTTGAGTTATCTGGAAGTCATGGACGCCTTGATCAAGCATGCCGATCAACCCAGCCGTGCGAAGCTGGAAATGCGGCGGATACTGGATCGTGCCGGGCCTCTAACTCAGACGCTTGCGCCCGCCATCCAGGCGACGAATGAAGCCGTGACACGTAACGAAGCATATCTTCGTTGCTTGCGCGTTCTGAACCCGCTGCTGGCTCGCCATGCAGGCGAGGCAAAAGAGGTGCAACTCCGCGATCTCGGCCTGCCGCCCGAAGTGACGATCGATCCTTTCAACGGCAAGCCGCTGAACCTGAAGCGCACGGACGAAGGCTGGATCATCTATTCCGTGGGTAGAGATCTGAAAGACAACGGCGGCCTGTTCGACGATATGGCGACCGACGTGGGATATGGGCCCGCCAAGCGAGGCTCTTGATTCGATCCTCGCTAGCTAGCGGCGCTGCTCTTGGCGGCTAAACCACTGTCCGCGAAAATCTCGGCGCGAGCTACAATTCCCTGGCGTTGGGATCCACGATTCGGTACCAGATAGCTCTATAGCTCCGAGTTATGAACCTGCAAACTCTGATTGTTCTGAGTGCGGTGAGCGCCGCGGCAGCTGCGGCGCAGGCCCAGGACATGCCGCTGATGCGGAAGCTCTTGCAAGAGCAGGTCATCGCCGAGATGCGCGAGCATCGCGATGAACCCTCGGCCTGGGTCAACGAGAAGAGCAAGAACAAAGAGTCTTGGACCAGCGGCAAACTGCTGGGCAAAAAGATTCGCCTGGCCTCCTGGACCGAGCAGTCGAAGACCTGGCTCTGGCTTGAGAACCCTGAAGAGACGCTCCAGCTTGAGATCACGCGGCTGGAAGTGATCGACGGCCGGGCGCACTTCGCACTGCGGGCAACGGCCAAGGCCCGCTTCAAAGCCTGGGGGCGGATTCCCAAGCTGGGGCAGGCGAGCGTCGGCGGCAACACGCTCGCCGTCGTCGAGATCGAAGGCTCCACGATGATGGCCGGCGGCGGCTTTGAGAACACCGAGGTCACGCGGTTCAAATCGGATCTGCGCGACCTGCGGTTCAACAACGACCTCGCGCATCCGTTCGAGGATCTGGCCAAGGACGCGCTCAACGACTATGCCCAGGATAAGAACTCCAAGCTGCGGCGGAGCGTGGAGAAGGCGATCGACCGCGTGCGGTTTTCGAAGCCGAGCGAGAAGCGGACGTAGTATCGGTCGGTAGCGCGGTCCCAGGGAAGGCATTCCCTGGGCTTTAGTGTCTTCACTCGCTAAATCACTGTCCGCTTACGCAGCGACTTCGATCGGCCCGCTGGGGCTGCGGAGCTTGAAGAGCCCGAAGATCTCGCTTTGCGTCAGGCCCGATTTGCCGGTCGGTTCGACATCGCTGAAGATCGAATCGAAGATCTCGCGCTTCTCGCGCAGAATCTGATCGATCCGCTGTTCGATCGTGCCCGTGGCGATGAACCGCGTAACCGTGACGGGCCCCGCCGCGCCGATGCGATGCGCGCGGTTTACGGCCTGATCTTCCACGGCGGGGTTCCACCAGCGATCGAACAGGAACACATACTCGCTGAACTGCAGGTTCAGGCCGACACCGCCGGCGCCGTAGCTGAGCAGCAGGACGTTGTGCTTCTTGTCTCGCTTGAACTGGTCGAGAATGTCGTCGCGATGCTTCGGGGCGACGCCACCATGATAGAGCAGGGGGTGCAAGTGTTTGAGCTTGCCGGCCATCGTTTCGAGCGAGCCGACCCACTGACTGAAGACCAGCGCCTTGCGACCGCTGGCGGCGACTTCGTCGAGATCGGCGGCCAGGCGTTCGAATTTCGCGCTGTCGCCCGTCGCCGGATCGAAGTTGCAGATCTGCTTGAGCCGGAGCACGAGTTCGAACACGTGCTGGATTGTCACCTCGTCTCCCATCTGCGTGAGCTGGACGACGCCCTCCTTCTCGGCCAGCTCGTAGCTGATCCGCTGCGCCGGGCTGAGCTCGATCTCGGCATCGCGAAACATTTTAGGGGGCAGGTCGGTGAGCACCTTGTCCTTGGTGCGGCGCAGGACGTAGTCGGCCACGGCCCGGCCCATCTTCCGCGGCTTCATCTCGTCCTTGAGATAGCCGGGTGCGAGGAACTCAAAGATGCCCACCAGATCCTGCGGGCTGTTTTCGACGGGCGTGCCGGTCAGGGCCCAACTGCGCTTGCGCGTTAGCCCTCTCACCGACTGGCTGGTGGCGCTCGAGCGGTTCTTGATCCGCTGGGCTTCGTCGAGCACAACCAGGTCGAACTCCAGGCCCAGGTCGCTGATCACCTCACGATCGCGGGCCAGGGCTTCGTAGTTGGCGATTTTCACCGGCATGTCGGTTTGTTGCCACTGCCAGCGCCGGCGGCCCGCGTCGCCTTCGATGGCCGTGACCGGGAGCTCCGGCGCCCAGTGAGCGAACTCGCGCTGCCAGTTGGTCACCAGCGGCTTGGGGCAGACCAAAAGCACACGCTCGGCTTCGCCTGCATGGAGCAACAGCCGCACGGCGGTGATCGCCTGCATCGTTTTGCCAAGGCCCATTTCATCGGCCAGGATCGCGGAGTATCGCGGATAGAGGAACGCGATCCCTTCGAACTGATAGGGGAACGGATGCGCCGGGAACTGCAGCGCGCTGTCACCGATCATCGCTTCGAGCGAGGGCTGCAGGACATAGAACAACCGATCGGCCAGTTTGATCACTTCGCCCGGCGGCTGGATGCGGGTACGGACCTTGGCGGCAGCGTCGCTTGTCGCGGGGGGCGGGAGAATCGCCGGTGGCTGCTGCGCATCGACAGGCGCTTTGGGAATTTGATTGCGCCACGCGCCGGTGATGCCGAACGAGTAGCTGAGCACCTTGAGCTTCGGTGGCATGATCGGCACCGAGATCGACGAGGCCAACGTGCCGTCGAAACGCAGGCTGGTCAGCGAAGCCGAGGGCTGCATCTCGACGGCGAACGGCGTCAGCAGGCTGGGCTGTGCGTCACTTCCCATGACACGCGACGTCACGACCTCGGGCGGCGAGGCAAGGCCCTCGGTCCAGCTGGTTACACGTGGTAGGTCGCCGGGAGCGATTGACACGATGACGCGGACCCTTGCTGACGCGGACGGGGAAAGTGCGGACGCTTACGCCGCCTGGTCGACGCGGCCGCCCTTTTGGGCTTCTTCCACGGCTTCGCGAATGCGCTCGAACGGTTCGGCCAGATCGAACGCGGCGATCTCTTCCAGGCGGCCGAGAATCGTATCTCGATCGGCCGAACGCGATGCACTCACCGCCAGCCGATTGCGTCCGGCGACAAACTGCGCGAGGTGACTTCCCAGGCAATTCGGAGCTTCTACTCGCCAGTTATTTGCGCTCGCGACGATCGGTTTCGATTGCTCGCCTTCCGGCACTTCACCTGGCAGAACCAGCGCCACCGGCAGCTCAACGAAGTCGCGGACAGTGAGTACGCGTTCGACGTCTGTGAACACAGCCACGGGCGTTTGCGAGCCCTTGCCGAGCAACGTCTGGCCGATCTGCTCGCCGTACAAATAAGCGGGAAGCGTGGGGCCGAACAGGATCTGCTGCGCGCGGTTCGGTTTAACCGGCGCGGTACAGTGAAACTCGAGCGGTCGGCCGGCGGCGTTGAGGATCAGGTATCCGCCGACCAGCCCTAGCTGTTCGTGCTCGAGCACGGTCAAGAATCCCAAGTGGCCAGGCGTCGTCCCCTCGGCACGAGTCATGCGCTCTTTTCCTGTGTGGCTGCTCACGTCCCAGATGCATGCATCAAAGTTGGTCGGCGAGAACGATCGAGTCTCGCCCCGCCACGCTTTGCATCGGGCCCTCCCAGCGTGCGACTTTAGCGACGGAACGGGTGGTCCGGAGGCGAGTTAAAGCAGTTCGGCCGGCAATTTTCGTGCGTTTCGCCCAGCTTCAAATTGGCGGAATGCCAGCAGGGCGAATCACTTACCCCAGAGCGCGAAAATCGATTCGCAGGTCTCCCAATCGTCACAATCGGACGCCAATCGAAGTGTGCCGGCATTCGCCGCCTTAAAGGTGGTAACCCGTCGGGCCTTCGATTAGAATCGAGCTTCACGGAGCAAAATTCCTCAAGGAGCGGCTCGATGAGTCAAGATTCCCGTCCCACGCCAGCCTTGTTCACTCAGGTCGACATTACGGCCGGCGCCCAGGTCAATCGGGCAGCCGCCAACGATGGCGCGGCCGAGGAGCACACCAGCCTGCTCAAGAATATTCTGGCGGCGCAGGATCGGCAGAACGAACTGCTTGAGGAACTCGTGAATCAGATGAGTGGTGCTCAGAAGCAGCGCAACCAGGAGCTGGCCCAGTGGAAGCAGGCCAATCCCGAGCTCGCGCGCAGTTGCCGGCTGGCGGCCGAGGCCTTGAGCCAGGTGCAGGTCGAGTTCCTCAGCAACATGACGCACGAGATTCGCGAGAACGCGGAAGTGCTGATGGATGGCGAGTTCATGCTCAACGAGTTCGTCGATCGCTTCGGCCCGAGGCTCGCCCATCTGAACGGTGTGCTGCAGATCCTGGCCCAGTTGGGCAGCGCTCCCGCACCGTCCAATCAGTAACCGGATCGGCCCATGCTGGTCGACCTCGTTCAAGTCACGGCTGCCGATGGCGTCCGTCTGCACGGCGCGCTCGAAACGCCGCCAGCAGGTCCTTCGCCCGGCGCGATTGACGCCTGGCTCTGTCTGCATGGCACGGGAAGCAATTTCTACGCTGGCGCAATGCTCGGCGGGCTCGCCCCAAAGCTGCTGGCGGCCGGATCGGCAGTGCTAAGAGCGAACACGCGCGGGCACGACATCGTGTGCACCGGGCCGTCCTCCGCGGGGCATGCTTTGCTCGGCGCGGCCTTCGAACGGGTGAGCGAAGCGACGCTCGATATCGCAGCCTGGCTCAGGCTCTTGAACGAACGCGGGTATCAGCGCATCGGACTGCTGGGGCACAGTCTGGGGGCGATCAAGGCGATCTATGCGCTGGCTGCGGACGATGCGCCGAAGGTCGCTGCCCTGGCGGCCGCTTCGCCGCCCAGGTTGTCGTTTGAACACTTCAGCCAGTCGCGCCGCGGGCCAGAGTTCTTGAAGAATTTTGCCGAAGCCGAGCAACTCGTCGCGCTTGGAAAAGCAGATGAGCTGATGCTCGTCCAGTTTCCGATTGCGTATTATGTCACCGCCGCCGGCTTCGTCGATCGCTATGGGCCGGCCGAGCGGTACAACATTCTGCGGATGCTCGACCGGGTGAAGTGTCCGACGCTGATGACTTACGGCTCGAGCGAAGTGCAGGCGCACGATGCTTTCCGCGGCATGCCCGAAGCCGTCGAGAAGTTTGCGACCGAGCAGAACCGTTTGCAATCCGCCGTGATCGCCGGCGCCGATCATCAATACACCGGCTGCTACGACACGCTGGCCGCGCGGATCCATAAGTGGGCCGCGCGGTTGGGTTAGTCAACCGCCTCACTCCCGCGCGGCGGCATCGCGCCCAGCTTGATGTTGCGGAACGAAAGATCCGTCTTCGGGTCGTGGCCTTGGATCGCAATTGTGCCGGCTTCCAGACGCTTGCCGTTGCGGGCATTCTCGTTCGGCTCGCGGTCGTCGGTCCAATCGCTCACCTGGTAGCCGTTGACCCAGGTGGCCATGTGGTCGCCGGCCACGACCAGGGTCTTGTGGAACCACTTGAAGTCGTCAGAAACGACTTTGCGGGCCTTCTGGCGGCGATAGAATGCGCCCGTGCCGAAGTCGATCGGTTTGGTGCGGTCGCCGAAGTGGCCATTTTGAATCTGGCTTTCGTATCCCTGCCAGAAATCGCCGGGGATGTTGCGGAAGAAGATGCCGCTGTTGAGGAACACGCCGTTAGAAAATACCTCGGTTTGCAGGACGAAGTCGGCCACGGGCTGTTCGAACTCGAGTTGACCGTTGCCGTTCTTGACGTTCAGCCAGCCTTCGGGCGTGACGCTGAACTTGCTTGCCTTGCCGGGATACTCTTTCCAGCCGGTGAGATCGCGGCCATTGAAGATAGGTTCGAGCGAAAGCGGCTTGAGCTTCACGTTTCGGAACTCGACCTTGCCCTGGTTGAATTGCAGGCCGATGTAGCCGCGACCGAGCGGCTGGGGGTCTTCGTAGTCGAGCACCTGCTTGCCGTCGATTGCCACCGTGAAGTGCCCGCCTTCTGCCTTGACGGTGAACGTGCGCCACTCGGTCGTGTCGTGCGTGCCTGTCGCTTTCTGGCGGCCGACAAAGCTGCCGGTCGGAAAGGGGCTGACCGATTCATCGGCGATATTCAGCTCGTAGCAATCCGTAGCCGGGTCCTTAGGCTCAAGGGGCGTCCGCAGAAACACGCCACTGTTAGTTCCCTTGGGCGCGCGGAAGTCGACCTTCAGCACATAGTCTGCGAACGGGGACGTCGTGTTGAGAAGACCTTTTGTGCCCGAGTCGACCGAGATGGTGGCGTCGGCGACTTTCCAGTTGGCGTCGCTGTTGGCCTTCCAGCCGAAGGTCGTTTCTCCGTCGAACAACAGGATCCAGCCGTCATTGAGTTCCTCGGGGGTGAGCGTGTTGGGGGCATCAGCGGCGAAGCCGGCTGCCGTGAGAACGAGGACCAGGGCGGCGTAAGAGCAAGCGGAGCGGATCATGGCAGGAGGCTCGCGGAGGCGATCTGGGGGGCAGGACAATGACGGCGCGATTTTATCATGCCCGGCCGCGGACAGCTACCTGCGGCTGCTTACGCTTCCCGCGTCAGCGCCATGTTGTCGCGGTGGATCACTTCGTGGTACGGGCAGCGACCGAGCACGCCGGCAATCTGCTCGGTCTTCAGCCCTTTGATCTTCAGCACGTCTTCCACGGCATAGTTTGAAAGCCCACGAGCGAATTCGTCTCCGCTCGCGTCTTGCAGCGAAACGACGTCCCCTTTCTTAAAGCTGCCCGAAGCACTGGCAACGCCGATGGCGAGCAAACTGCGGCCCTTCTTCTCCACGGCTTCCCGTGCGCCGGCGTCGAGCACGAGCACGCCGCGCGGCTGAACCGTGAAGCCGACCCAGCGCTTGAACGAGCGCAGCATCTGCCCCTGAGCGAGGAACAGCGTCCCCACGTCCTCGCCGGCGACGATCTTGGCCAGGTTGCCGGGCACGCGGCCGTTGGCGATGATGACGTTCTCGCCGGCAGTGGTTGCAATCCGCGCGGCGTTGAGCTTGCTGGCCATGCCGCCTTTGCTGAGGCCCGTCAGGCTGTCTCGCACGAGGCTGAAGATCGATTCGTCGAGTTTCGAGACGATTGGAATTCGCTTGGTTCCGAGCTCGCGCGGGTCGCCGTTGTAGAGGCCATCGACGTCGGAGAGCAGCACCAAGAGCGGTGCGCGGATCAAATTCGTGACCATCGCGGCCAGCTTGTCGTTGTCGCCGAACGTCGTCATCAATTCGTCGACGCTGACCGTATCGTTCTCATTGATGATTGGCACCGCGCCGAACTCAAACAAGGCCCGAATCGTATTCCGTACATTGAGATAGGCTGTGCGGTCGTCGAGATCGCGCGCCGTGAGCAGCACCTGCGCAGCATGGCGGCCGTGGGCGCGCAGGCCGCGGTCGTAGGCTTCCATTAAATGACTTTGCCCGACAGCGGCAACGGCTTGAAGCTGGGCCAGATTGCCCGGGCGTTTGGGCAGGCCGAGCTGACCGAGACCAGCGCCAACAGCGCCCGAGGTGACCAGCACGATGTTTCGACCCGTGCTGATGAGCTGGTGCAGCTCTTCAGTGAGGGCCGCGATTCGCTCGCCGTTCAGCAGCCCGCCGGCGCCAGTGAGGACGCGCGTGCCGACCTTAACCACAATCGTGTGGGCGGCGGTGGCAACTTCTTGACGAACCAGATCAGTCATGACTCGTTCGGTTAACGTTGAGATCGGCCCCAGCCTAAGGCAATGAGGCACGGGATTTCCCAGCATCATAACGACTGGTAGCCCAGCGAGGCAGGGCAGGCTAGCCGACCAATCCACTGGTCAGCGCTTCTTCGCCGGCACTCTAGGAAAGTCACATAGCGGCTTGCTGGGGTTCGGATCTGCCAGTAGTTCGGCCACGGTCGAGGCCTTGAACGCCTTTTCCATGGCGGCCAGCGCGTCGTCCAGCCGCTTGTGCATGGGGCACAGGTTTGTGCCGTGCGACTTGAGCCCCAGCGGGCAGGTCCTGATCCTTTCAATGGGATCGACCAGTTCGATGACCTCCCAGACGCTCAGCTTCTTGGGATCGGCAGCCAGCGTGAAGCCGCCGTGCAGTCCGCGCTGCGAGTGCACGAGTCCACCGCGACCGAGGGCTTGCAGCACTTTGGACAAGTAGCCGGCCGGCACGCGCGTGGTGGCGGCGATCTGCTGCGTGGTTTGCGGCGTATCCTGACCGGCCAGGTAGACGATCGCCCGCAGAGCATATTCAGCGGTTTGCGAGATCATGTCAGGGGAATCGCCGTGATATTTGGATAGATACATCCATTTTATCAGGTGAACTGAAGAGAGGCTATTCCGAGGTGGCGCGCTTGGCCGCCCCCGCGAAAGGAGCATCGCAATCGTTGCGATTGCTTAGGTTTGTTCGTATTTATGGCGAGATTGCGTCGCTCGAGGCACCTCGCGTCGTTGCGGCAGTTGTTAATCCTACGAGCCCTCTCTACAATAAGGGCTCGGCGTGGTCGGGCGGGAAACTTTCGTGCGGTTGGGCGGCCGCAAATCCTTACGGCCACTTCGCGTTACGCTCTCGAAGGGAACTCCCAGGGGCTACTAGCGGCACGGACCCTCTTCCGCCGCACCGGCAAATCTTCATGAGTGACTTGTTTCACGAATGCGGTGTGGCCGCGGTTTATCACCTCCCCGGCCGGGGCGTCAACTCACTCTATCCGGATCAAGGGCCCGAGGAAGTCTCTCGGCTCATTCCCCGGATGCTGCTCGACATCCAGAATCGAGGGCAGCTCTCGGCCGGCTTCACCACCTACAATCCGCGCCGCAACCAGTTGCTCGATTCCTATAAGGATCTGGGCAGCGTCAGCGAGGTGTTCCGACTCAGCCACCGCGGCAAGTTCGAAAGCCTGATGCGCAAGTACGCAGGCCGGGCGGCTATCGGCCAGGTGCGCTACGCCACCTGCGGGCCAGAAGAAAAAAGCTACGCCCAACCGTTCGAGCGGCACCACGTGCAGAAGCACAAGTGGTTCAGCTTTGCCTTCAACGGCCAACTGGCGAATTACCAGGAACTGCGACAAAGCCTCCTGGAAGGCGGCGACAACTACCTCGCCCGCGACACCGATACCGAAATCATCATGCATGAGATCGGCCGGCAGCTCTCCGAAAACAACCGGCCGAGCCTGATTGAGATCATGCGGGCGATTGCCGCCAAGTTCGACGGGGCCTATTGCCTCGTGCTGCTGAACGCCGTGGGCGACATGATCGTGGCCCGCGATCCGCTGGGTTTGCGGCCCTTGTGCTATGCGATCGAGGGGCCACTGTTCGCTGCCGCGAGCGAAAGCGTGGCCCTGGTGAACCTCGGGTTTTCTCCTGAGAACGTCAAATCGCTGCTGCCAGGCCAGGCCATCACGATCACGAACGGCGAGCTGGAAATCCAGACGTTTGCCCGCAGCCCGCGCCGGGCGCACTGCTTCTTCGAGTGGATTTACTTCGCCAATGTGGCCAGCACGATGGACGGCCGCAGCGTGTACCTCTCGCGCAAGGCCTTGGGCGAAGAGCTGGCCCGGCTCGAAGATGTGCCGATCGATCGCGACACGATTGTCGTTCCGGTGCCGGACACCAGCAAGGCAGCGGCCGACTCGATGGCCTTCAAGCTCGGCATTCCTTCGCTCGAAGGTTTGATCCGCAATCGCTACTCGGGCCGGACCTTCATTGAAGGCAGCGGTAACCGTCAGCGCAAGGTCGAGACCAAGTACACGCCACTTCGCGAAGTGCTCGAAGGCAAACGCGTGCTCCTGGTTGAGGATTCAATCGTTCGCTCGACCACGATGAAAGTGCTCATCAAGCGGGTTCGCGAAATGGGCCGTGCCCGCGAGATTCACGTTCGCGTGGCCTGCCCGCCGATCGTGGCGCCGTGCTTTTATGGCATCGACATGTCGACGATCAGCGAGCTCTTTGCCCCGAAGTTCTTGAACGGGGAGCCGCTCAGCCAGGGTGCCCAGGATGACATGGCCCGCGCGCTGGGCGCCGATTCGCTGCGCTACTTGCCGGTCGAGTCGATCGCCCGCGCAATCGGTTTCGACGGCGATCAACTTTGCCAGGCCTGTCTGACCGGCGAGTATCCGTCGCCCGCGGGCAGGGCCCTCTATCAGATCGCGCTCGCGCATAATCAGAACGGCCAATCGAAGCGGACCTACGAGAGCCAGGTGCCAGTGACGGCCGCCGAGCGAACGACGGGGTAGGGCGGGTTCGTTTTCTGATCCGCGCCCGTAGCGATGCTGCCGGGCCTAAACGTTTGCCGTCTTCTCAAACTCGGCACGAAACACGGAGTGACCGTGCAATCGCATGCGGCGCTCGAAGTGCGTGCGGTAGTCCAGATCGTGGTCAGCGGGTTTTTCTTGCACCTCGTGCGGGCCGCTGAGCCGCGTGTGCTCGCGCAGCGTTTCGAGCGCGGTGAGGAAGTACTCCTCGACGTCGGTCCAGAAGTGCAGCCGCCCGCCGGGGATCAACACTCGCTGCACGTCCTTAACGAATGCCTCGTTCATCACCCGGCGCTTCTTGTGCCGGGCCTTCCACCAGGGGTCGGGAAAGTACACATGCACCGCCCGGATCGAGTCGTCCGCGAGCGCCGCGCGCAAGAAAATCTGCGCGTCGCCGTGGATGATCCGCGCGTTCGAAAGTTCGCGCGTCGCCAGTCGCGCGGCGATAAACCGGGCGTACTTGTTCATGATCTCGATGCCCAGGAAATCGGCGTCAGGGGCCCCGGTCGCTGCCGCGGAGAGAAATAGTCCCTTGCCGCTGCCAACCTCGATTTCCACCGGCGCGGTGCGGCCGAACATCTTCGCTCGGTCGAACGGGCGCGGCGATGCGTCGAGCTCCAGCAGATAGCCCGACAGATCGAGCCCGGGATCAATACGACGAAGTGCTCTGCGGCCCACGGTCTGAACTTTCTCTGAGAAGTCGCCTTACCGACGCTCGTCCGGTGGCGTGGTGAAATCGAAGTGCCGCTTGATCTCGTCGGACCAGGACACGCCGGGCGGCGGTGCTCCAAACGAGAGAATCGGCATCAGCAACGCCCCGGCCGCGAAACCGCCAATGTGCGCCCAGACGGCGACGCCTAGATCGCGGGCGAAGAACGCGTCGGTAAGCTGGCCGCCAAGCCAGATCAGTAGCCACAGGATGGCAGGTACTTCGATGATCGTGATGAAGCCGAAGAAGATCAGTGTGCTGACGGTCGCCTTGGGAAAGGTGACGGCATACGCGCCCAGGATGGTGGACACGGCGCCACTGGCGCCAATGACCGGCATAGTACTGTGGGGATCGTAGGCCCAGTGACAGGCCGTGGCCAGCAGTCCGCCCACAAGATAAAAGCCCAGGTAGAGCCAATGTCCCAGGCGATCTTCGATGTTGTTGCCGAAGATGAACAGAAACCACATGTTGCCGATCAGGTGCATCCACCCGCCGTGCAGGAACATGCAGGTGAACACTGAGAGAATAATCGCGCCGGGATTAGCGTTGAGCACGACCTGGCCGACCTTCTTTGGCGCCTGCTGGCCATTGTCGTCCAGTTGCATCAAATCAACTTCAAGTTTGGCCTGCGGCGTATCGAGCTGGGCGATGCGCGCCGGAATGAAGCCGTGACGGATGGCAAACGTCTGTTGTTCGAGCGGTGAGAGCATGGCCGCGTAAAGCATCACGAGCGAGTTAATCACCACCAGCGCATAGGTGACAAACGGCGTGAGGATGGTCGGGTTGTGGTCTTTGAGCGGCAGCATGGATCAGCACACGGTGTTGGAGCCTGCCGCAATTTAGGGGCGGACGATTGCCGCTTCAGGAAGACGCTGGGGGCGCACCGGTGAGTGCTTCGACCGGCAGGGCAACGCCTTTGATCCTGCCGTCGGCAACCAGGCCCTGATTGACGAAGGCCTGGAACCGGCAAACGATGATCGCGCCGACTCGTACCTTGATTAATTGGCACACAACGACCAGCCGATCTCCAACGCGCACAGGATCGCGAAACCGCACGTCCTCCAGTCCGCCAAAGCCGACCACCTTGCTTTCGCCCAGCAGCTTGTGCTTGTGAGCATAATAGCTACACATCTGGGCAGCGCACTCGCAGATAATCACTCCCGGCATCAACGGCATGCCGGGCATGTGCCCCCGTACCCAGAACTCCTGGTCGGTGATGTCTTTGTATCCTGCGCAGATCATCCGCTCGACGTCATCGAAGCAGATTGCGGTGAGCTGCTCCATCTCATAGCGCTGCGGATTGTACTTCCGGATTTCGTCGAGATTGGCGACGGCATGATCGAAGTCGATCTCGGACCAGTCCAGCAGTAGCTCTTTCGACACTTCAAAAACTCCGCGCTGTCATCACGTCCAAAGGGGGGCGGTTCACCTGGGGATTCTAGCCCTTGGCTGAAGGGCGGGCAACTTCGCGCCACCAAGGGCTACCCGCTTTTGCGCACTCCTAACAGCGGGCACGCACATGTTTCGGTGCGCAGCGGTTCGCTGCTGTTTCGCTCATCGGGGAATGATCTTGGCGAATGGCCAATTGCGCGCAGGGCAAAACCATCGATCGCACCGGGGGTGCAACCACGGTTCCTGGCTGCCCCGCAAGCTCGGCGAGCGCGGTCGATCAGGTGCGGATGTCTTTCCGCTTGAGCCGCCGGGCCTTGCTGTTGGCGGGGCGCTTGCCGTGGTTGGCTTTCTTCAGTTTGCGGTGGGGCTTGGCCATGACTCTCGATTCTCGCGTTGGCGCGGTCCTGGCGACCGCTCACACAGGGGAAACAACTCATTATAGGAAAGCTGCCGCCAAATGCTATCCCGACAGGCGCCGTCGCCGGCAGCAAAGTACCCCAGGATCGCCGACAAACAACGCCGGATTGACCCAAACTGCCGTTTTCTGTACAAGTCTCGCCGCCTGCTGTGGGGCCTCAGGATTGGCCCCGCTCGGGCCGCCGCGAGTCCACGCTCGGCCAACTCAATTCGAACGCTTCAGGTTCCACGGATGGAACTCCTCAACCAGGCAGTCCTACGCATGCTCGACGCAGCCCGAGGGCTTGGCCCCGGTGCGCGCGTGCTCGCCGCCGCCACGGTTCTGGTGCTCGTGGCGGCAGCCATCTGGGGATTTGGCGGCAAGCTCGCCGCGCCGGCCGAATCGTACCTGATGAACGGCCAGACATTCTCGGCCGCCCAACTTCGCAACATGGAAGCCGCGCTCGGCCAGGCGGCGCTCACGCAATACACGATCGAAGGGATGCGGATCCGCGTGCCGCACGCCCAGCAGGCTCGCTACATGGCCGCGCTGGCCGAAGCCCACGCGCTGCCCGCCAACTTCGGCGATCATCTGAAAGCAGCCGTGGAACAGAACAACTTCTTGCTGTCAGGCTCGCGGCAGGAAGCGCAGCTCAAAGTCGCGATGCAGCAGGAGCTGCAAGCCGTCATTAATCAGTTTCAAGGCATCGAAAGCTCGTCCGTCCAGATTGCAGAAGCCACGAGTCAGAGCTTTCCACGCATCACGACCGTCACCGCTTCCGTGAGCGTCCGGCCCGCCAAGGCCGAGCCTCTCGACGATCGCACGGCTTCGGCCATTCGTTGCATCGTCGCACAAAGCTGGGGCGGATTGAAACCAGAGAACGTGACCGTCGTCGATATCCAAAGCGCCCGCATGTTCACGGGGCCACTGGATCACGATCGCTCGGCCGATGTCTACGCCGAAACAAAAAAACAACTGGAAGCCGACTGGCAGCAGAAGATTGCCAGGCTGGTGGGGATTCCGGGCATGGTCGTGACGACGAACGTCGAACTGGCCGCGGATGGACACACGCCGCGCGCGGTTTCGGCCGCCGTTGCGATTCCCGGCGATCACCTTCGGTCGCTGCTCACGGCTCGCCGGGGCGGAGAGACGAGTGTTCGAACAGAGCTCATCGCGCTTGCCGATCTGGAACGCGCGGAGCACGAGCGCATCAAGCAGGCCATCTTGCCGCTGTTGCTCTCGGCGGGCGAGGGGCGCGAGAGCGCATCGCTCGTTTCCGTGAGCACGCTCCATGCGGCCCAAGGTGCCGACGCCGAAGTCGCTTACGAGCGTTTGGCGGCCGAGTGGTTGGTGGCCAACTGGCAAAACCTCGTGTTGGGCGGCCTGGTCGTGATCGCCATTCTGCTCATGCGTTCGATGTTTCGCTCTGTCCGGCCAGGTGGACCCGCCGAGTCAAACGCGACGGAGATCGCTCAGTCCCTGACGCTTGTCACCGAGGATGAACCGCTCGCAACGCTGCACCGGCCGCACGCACCTGCTTCGCCATCGCGGTCCGGAGAGCTTGCGCAACAGATTCGTCGCGATCCGCAGGCGGCGGCCAGTGTTCTCAAGAATTGGATCGGCAATGCAAGTTAACGGTTCCTCATCGCGCATGCTTCGCAAAGCGGCCATTCTGCTCGCCAGCCTCGATGGTGAAGAAGCCGCGGCCCTCTTGCGAGCTATGTCTCCTGCGCAAAGTCACAGCGTTCGCCTGATGCTCGACCAGCTAGGCTCGGTCGACGAAGTCGAACGCCAGGAAGTGATCGAAGACTTCCTGCGCGCTGTTTCGCTGGCGCCAGTTGCCGATGTGGCCGGCATCGAGCTGGATGCACCGACCGCGCGAGCGATCGCGTTGGCGGGTGGCCATGGATCCAACGCAGCACAGGAAATCACCACGACCCCGTTCCGTTTTCTGCACGAGGCGGCGCCGCGGAAACTCGTGCCGTTTCTGGAACGCGAACATCCGCAGACCGTGGCCGTGGTGCTTTCGCATCTTCCGGCCCAACGCGCGGCCGAGATCCTGGCTCATCTTTCCGGAGGGCTCCAACTTGAAGTCGCACGGCGCCTGGTCGATCTCGAAGAGACGGACCCCGAGGTATTGCGCGAAGTCGAGCGCGGGCTGGAGTCGTGGCTTTCGACCCAGGCTCGCACCGCGCCGCGGACCGGCGCGCAAACCCCGTTAGCCGCGATTCTGGGCGCCGCCGATCCACGCTCGCGGCAAAGCATCCTTTCGAATCTCGCCCGGCACGACCGCAGACTGGCCGACGGCCTCGACGCGCGAGCCGGTGCGGTTGGCTTGACGGAACTGGAGTCGCTCGATTCGGCTTCGCTTTCCACGCTGCTCAAACATGCCGACGAAGAGGTGATGATCCTGGCGTTGGCCGGAGCATCAGCGGAGTTCGCCGAGCGCGTACTGGCTTTGCTCGGACCGGGGGCAGAGGACGTGCGGCACGCCCTGCACACGCTCGGGCCCATGCGCATGAGCGAAATCGAGTCGGCCCAGCGGCAGCTTGCCGATCTGGCTCGAGCCTTGCAACAGCGTGGCGAAATCCAGGCCGAGTCGTGGGCTCATCTCAGCGTGGCGGTGTAGCAGTTCTGAAATCTCGAGTTTCTTATGTCACGCATCCTAAAGGCATCCGAGTCGACGCAGGCTCCGCCCGGACGCTTTGCGTTCAACGACTGGGGATCGGACGCTGGTCAAGCGGCGGCGGCGCAGAATAGCGCGGAACAGATACTTGCCGCGGCACGCTGCGAAGCCGAACGCATTCGCGCGGAAGCGCGCGAGCAGGGACTTGCCGCTGTCATGAGCGAATTCGACGCCCTGGTGGAGCAAGCAGCCACGCTGAAGTTCGAGGCCTGGCTTCCCACGCTCCAGGCCGCGGTCGTGCAGGTCGCTGCAAGTAAGACGTCGTGGCTCGCTCGGTGGGAGACATCGGCCCTGCGTGTGGCGATTGCGATTTCCGAGCGAGTGCTGCGTCGCGAGATCGAGCGGACACCCGAGGTAGCGCTAACGTTGGTTCGCGAGACACTGGAGCTCTCCACGGCCGGAGATGCGAAGCTGCATCTGCATCCCGAGGACATTCGCTGTTTGGGTCCGCAGCTTGAATCGCTGCTGGCAGAGCTCGGACGCACGTCTGCCGTTACGTTGATCGCCGACGGAACAATCACGCGCGGCGGCTGCCGGCTTGACACGCGGCTTGGCTCGATCGATCAGCAGCTCGAGGCTCAGCTCGCGCGGATCGAAGAAGAGCTTCGTTGAACCAACCTCAGGGGCTCCGGCCGATCTCATGACCCTAGTCAGCGAAGATATTTCTGCCCGGCTTCGCGGTGTGCTCCCCGCCGACGTTCGGGGGCGCGTCGTCCGGACCAGTGGTTTGACCGCGGCAGTGGCCGGTTTTCCGGCACCCGTCGGAGCATTGGTAAGCATCGATCGCCAGGCAGGTGAACCGCTGGCCGGCGAAGTGATTGGCTTCCTCGATGATCTAACGCTCGTGTACCTGCTCGATCCGGCCGCCGGTTTGCGACACGGAGACCGCGTGCGACTCGTGAGCACGGCACGTTCGATTCGTGTCGGCGAGGGACTCCTGGGCCGCGTCGTCAACGCCCGCGGCGAGTGCATCGATGGCCGAGCGCAGCCGGCACTCGCCCAGCGGGTGCCGCTCGATCGGCCCGCACCCGCGGCGACGAGCCGACCGCGGATCTGCAAGCCGCTTTCGACTGGAGTCCGCGCGATCGACGGACTGCTTACCTGCGGACAAGGCCAGCGTCTGGGCCTCTTTGCCGGCGCAGGCGTGGGCAAGAGCGTCACTTTGGGGATGATCGCCCGCTATACTTCGGCCGATGTTCGCGTGGTGGCGCTGGTTGGCGAGCGTGGCCGCGAAGTGAATGAATTCATCGAGCGAGATCTTGGACCATCGCTGGCAAGCAGTGTGGTGGTCGTCGCCACGAGCGATGAGCCGGCGCTGGCCCGCGTGCAGGCGGCTTTGGCGGCAACGAGCATCGCCGAGTACTTTCGCGACTGCGGCAAGAATGTGCTATTACTGGTGGACTCGCTTACCAGGATGGCACTCGCCCAGCGCGAGATCGGTCTGGCGGCGGGCGAACCTCCGACCACGCGCGGCTTTCCACCGTCCACGTTCTCCGTCCTGCCGCGATTGCTCGAACGCGCCGGTCGCACGACTGCTGGCAGCATCACGGGTATCTACACGGTCCTGGTGGAAGGGGACGACCCGCAAGAGCCAATTGCCGACTCGGCCCGCTCGCTGCTCGATGGTCATGTGTGGCTCTCGCGGAAACTTGCCTCCGGAGGGCACTATCCGGCGATCGATGTGCTGGAAAGTCTCAGCCGGTTGATGAACTCAATCGTCGACGATGAACATTGCTCCGCGGCAACCGCGGTTCGTCGCGCGCTCGCGACTTATCGCGACCACGAGGACTTGATCTCGGTGGGTGCGTATCGCGCGGGGAGCAATCCCGCGGTCGACCATGCCATCCGCTTTCAAGCCGAAGTTGTGGAGATCTTGCGTCAGCCAATCCAGCAGCGCTCGAGCATCGACCAATCGCGCGCGGATTTCATGCGGCTGGCGGCGCGAATGGCCGAGGCCGCCGCATGAAGCCGTTTTGCTTCCCTCTGGAGTCGCTGCTGCGTTTGCGCGAGGCCTTTCGTGATTCGCGTCGTGTGGAACTGGCCCAGGCGCTGGCCGCGCAAGAACATCTGCGAGCCGAACTCGGAGCAGTTGCTCAACAGCTTGCCGCGAGCCGGCAGCAAGACCGCGAACGACGAAGATCGTTGCCTCTCACGCTCGTCCAACTGCGGCAGTCCGAATCCCGCCGCCAGTCACTGGCGGCCGAACAGACTCGAATCACGTCGGCCGCACGGGCGATGGCATTGCAAGTCGACGCATGCCAGCTGAGCCTGGCAACCGCCGAGTGTGAGTACCAGGCGGTGGCCAGACTACGAGCCTCTCGCCTGATGGAGTACCAACGCGAAGTGGTGCGCGAGGAATCGAAATTGTCCGACGAGGCGGCCGGAAGGGCTTTTCGCCGCGCGGCTTGAGCCAGCAGTGCTAGCCGAAACCTCGCGCCCGAACCCATGGCATCAATTCGGACTGATCGGTACCAGCATTTCCGTTGACCTGCTCTTGATTGAAAGAGTCATTTCGAGGACAACTCCGCCGCCTTCGGCCCACATACACCTCTCTGCCGCGGGCGCGTCCTTCGACACGTTAATTTTCTCTACCAATCGCACTGGCCTGGGCGGACTATCACGCACCTTCGGCGGTTCACGCGAGAACTGCCGGTGCGACGGCCACCGCGGCTGGTTTTAGCCAGGATACACCAGCATGGTTGATCGAATGCCGCCGGCGCGGGGCGACCGAAATCTGCGCATCGAACTGGGACACGTGCACTTGCCGTGGGAGAAGGTTTCTGAACTCAGCGTTGGCAAAGTGGTCTCGCTGGAGAGCCTGGTCGACGAACCTGTCGATCTGTTCGTCGGCGAGCGGCTGATCGGACGCGGCGAAGTGTTGGTGCTCGACGGTTGCTTCTGCATCCGCGTGACACAACTGCCGCGGCAATCCAAGTCCACCTAAGCGGACACAACCAGACATCTGAAAAGGACGATAGAGATGGCAAGGATGCCGCTCATCACTAAAATCGCCGGACTGGCCGCAATAGCGATCGGGATGGAGCTGCAGGCCACGGACGCTCTGGCTGATCTTCCCCCGCGTCCCTTGGATCAAGCGCAGCGTCATGCTGCGCCGCCGCAGGTCCCCTGGACTGGCGGCAACGCACAAGCGGCCGAGCCCCGCCGCTTGATGCCGACGGCATATCAGTCGCCGGTTGCAGGTGTCGCCGCTCCGGCGCCACTGCAGCAACCACTGCCGCTTACACCTCCGCAAGATGTAGGTGGAGTGAATGCCGGCAATCAGAATCTCAAACCGTTGGCCACCGGGGCCGCAAGCCTGGGACTTGTGCTTGGGCTGTTTCTGCTGGTGGTGTGGTCCGTGCGGCGCGGCATGCCTAAGGGGGCTGGCGTGCTTCCCGCCGAGGCCGTCGAAGTACTGGGTCGGGCACCAATCGCCGGCCGTCAGCACGTGCACCTGGTGCGCTGCGGCAACAAACTGGTGCTCTTGAGCGCCACTGGCGCCGGCGTCGAAACACTCACGGAAATCAGCGATCCGGCTGAAGTCGCCCGACTGCAGGAAATCTGCCGCCACACGACCTCACCGGCCGGCGCGTTCAAACAGTTGTTCGGGCGGATTGGTCCACCATCGTTCACAACAAGTCCCGCTGACGCCAACGAGCATCTCGACTTCGATCATTTGCACTCGACGGCTTACCGTCGGGCCTGAGGAGGCGCGAGCATGTTGCCGAAGCCTGCTGCAGCATCAGTCCGAGGTATGATATCCGCTCTCGCGGTTGTCGCGGCGCTTTCGTTCACGGCTCACGGGGCCGCGGCAATGCCGATGCCGCAACCCTCGGTGCCGGCCGACGCCGTGCCGATGGGGCCACCGCAGGTGCTCACGACCACCACGCACATACGCCCGCCGGCGCCCCTGCCGAAAGCGGCGGCCAACGCGGCACCCCTTCCGGTCGAATCGAACGTGAGGCCCGTTTCCAGCGAACAGGCTGTCTCCGGTGAGCCGATTCAACGAGAAGTGTCCACGCCACCAGCCGTGCACGAGGCCCCGGCCAAACTCGACCAGTCACCCGGCTTCGAGGCGTTGCAGCTTCCCGGTGGGCTCGGCGGTCCGGCCGAGTGGACAAGTCCCGAGGGGCTCTCTTCAGCGCTGCAAAGCCTGGCCCTGCTCACGGTGGTCAGCCTCGCGCCGGCCGTGCTGATGATGACGACCTGCTTCGTGCGGATCGCGCTCGTGTTAGGTCTGCTGCGGCAGTCGCTGGGGACTCAGCAGCTCCCTTCGAACCAGGTCGTCACTTCGCTGGCGATGTTTATGACGCTGCTGGTGATGGCGCCGACCTGGCAAAAGGTCTATCACGATGCTGTCCTGCCGTACACCTCGCACGAAGTCACGGTTGAAGAGGCCTGGGACGCGGGTGTCAAACCTGTGCGGGCATTCATGTGTGCCCAGATTCAAAGCACGGGGAACGGCGCCGACATCATGTTGTTCTACAAGTATCTGCCGGCCGACACGCCTTCGCCGCAGAACTACGACGACGTTCCCTTGACCGTGCTGCTGCCGGCTTTCATGCTCAGCGAACTGAAGACGGCGTTCCTGATCGGCTTTCAAATCTTTCTGCCATTCCTCGTGATCGACCTGGTCGTGGCCAGTGTGACGATCTCGATGGGCATGTTCATGCTGCCGCCGGCGCTCGTTTCGTTGCCGCTCAAGCTGCTGCTGTTCGTGCTGGTCGACGGCTGGCATCTGGTGGTTGGCATGCTGCTCGATAGTTTTCAAATAGTTACGTAGGAACGGTTTCGCAAGGATGTCGCAATGAACGCTCAAGATGCCGTCGATCTGGGACAGCGGGCCGCCACGATTGCGCTGATGCTCGGCGGCCCAGTAATGCTCGTCGCGCTCGTCGTTGGATTGGTCATCGGGCTGCTGCAAGCGATGACGCAGGTCCAGGAGCAGACCGTCTCCTTCGTGCCCAAGCTGGTGGCCGTGGTGGCGGCGATCGTGCTGATGCTTCCCTGGCTGCTCGATCGGCTGGTCGAGTACTCGCACGACCTGATTGCGAACATTCCGAATACACTCTAGTCCGCAGATCGCTGAGTCTTGAACGATGTCCTGGTCGCCCGAAAACCTGAACGAGCACCTCGCTGCCGGCGGGCTCGTTTTCGTTCGGGTGGCGGCGCTAATGTTGATTGCGCCCGTGCTGGGGCCGTTCGAACTGGCGGCGCGGTGGCGGCTCGCCGTGGCGGTTGCGCTGGCAGTCCTGCTCACGCCGCTGGCCGTGGGCAGGGTCGAGTCGCCGCCCAATACACTCGCCGCTTGGCTCGCCGTTGCCGGGGGCGAAGCGCTTGTCGGCCTGATGCTGGGGCTAGGTGTTCGCATTATGTTCACCGGATTAGAAGTCGCCGGCGGACTCATTAGCCAGATGAGTGGCTTGCAATTGGCCGAGGTCTTTAACCCGTCGATGGGTGGCAATGTCCCGGTGTTCTCGCAACTTCTGCTGCTGGTGGCGACGGCCGTGTTCTTGCTGATCGGCGGTCATCGGCAGATGATCGAGGCGCTGCTCGATTCGTTCACCACAGTGCCGACCGGCCATGCCACGTTTTCCGCCTCGGCAGTACAGGGAGTGACCACGCTCGTGGCGAACAGCTTCGCCCTGGGCCTGCGTGCCGCGGTGCCGGCCGTCGTGGCCTTGCTGCTGGCGACACTCGTCGTCGGCTTCATTGGTCGTACCTTGCCGCAGCTCAACGTGATGTCGCTTGGATTTGGCATTAACGTGCTAACGGCGCTCGTGGCGTTCGGCGTTTCGCTGGGCGGCGCCTGCTGGCTGTTTCAAGATGCGCTGGGACCAACGATCCTGACGTCGCTTGAAGCCCTCCGCTCACCATAGTCAGAGTCCCTAGAGATCATGGCCGATCGCGAAGATAAGACGCTTGCCCCCACCCCGCGCCGCAGGCAGCAGGCCCGCGAAGCCGGGCAGGTGGCAAAAAGCCATGACCTGGTCTCGGCCGTGCTGATGCTCGGTTCGCTGGGCATGCTGGTCTTCGCCGGCGGGAATTTGCTGGCCTACCTGGCCGAGTTTCTCAGACACTCGCTCGGCGGCGGCGCCTGGCAGCAAGCGCTCGAGGCCGCTTCGGTGCGCGATGCCGTCGTCGATAGCTCCCAGAGCTTGTCATTAGAACTTGGCCGGCGGTTAGTTCCGCTCATCGGTGGCGCCGGCGTACTCGCGCTTGTGGCGCACCTCGTACAGTCGGGCCTGTTATTTCTGCCTGGGAGAGTACTGCCTGACCTGTCGAGGGTGAATCCTGCCCGGGGGCTTGGCAACGTTTCGAGTGGCTCGAATTTTGCGCGACTGGCGTTCGGGCTGGGGAAGGTCGCCGTCGTTCTGGCAGTGGGCGCGGCAGGCCTCTGGAGTCGGCGCGAGGATGTCGTTCAACTCGCGGCATTCGACGCTGCCGATCTCGGCGGCAAAGCCTGGGAGCTGTGCCTTGTCTCGTGCCTGGAGATGGGCGCCGCGATGCTGGCCTTGGCGTCGCTCGACTACGTGTATCAGCGGTGGCGACTCGAGCGCGACTTGCAAATGTCACCGCAAGAGTTCCGCGAAGAACTGCGCGAAATGCAAGGCGACCCCCGCCTGGCCGCGCGGCGACGCGACCTGGCGCGGCAGCGAGCCGCCCCAGGCAATGTACACGGCGAATCGCTGCCAACGGAGCGACGCCCGCTGGCGACGACGCCCGCGAACATCAGCGGCGTGGATTCGATCCGCTAAGCTCGCCCTTCGGCCCTGTTCGATCGCCTTAACCGGCCGCTTGTTGCGGAGTTGACTGGCAGTAGCCGAATCTGCGCATGTAGGGACCCCAGCGGCGATCGATCTGATCGCGCAGCTCGTCGGGGATCTGGTAACTATCGGTGCGATAGTCCTGGCGATCCTTGAAGTAGGCTTCGAGCTTCGGCCGCGCGACATCGAATTCGCCCAGGCCGAAGTGGCTATAGATATGCTCCATCTTCGTGATCGGATCGCGGACCAGGTCTTCAAACCGCACTTCGTATAGCCGCGCGGGATCAACCAGGTGGCGGTCCTGCTCGTACTGGCCGTACATCTGCTCGAAGCACGAGAAAACGTACTCCTCCAGGTTCTTGTGCTTCGCGTCCTGCAGGGCTTCAAACTTGTAGAGTGTCTTCCAGAGCTTCACCGTGGAGCCGAACAGGGGATAAGGATCGCGCACAATGTGCACGAATCGGGCGTCGGGAAAGATCTCGAGCAGGCGTTTGACGCGGCCGGTATGTGGCGGTGACTTCAGGATGATCCGTTTGGGATCGCGGAACGTCACGCGTCGCAGGAACCACTCAAGCCCTTGCTTCCATTCGGTGAGTTCTTCGTTGCTGAGCCCCTGCATCGTCAGATACTTCTGATCGGCAGGCGGCTGATTCGGAAACGCCATCGTGCGGTAGGGAGATGGCAGACCCATGTTGCAAAGTGCGAACTCGTCTTCCTGCGGCTTGTCGAAGCCCGCTTCCATGTTGTCCATGGGCCGCTTGGCCGGCAGCAGGAACTTGAGCTTGGTGAGGAACCACTCGCTGATCAGAAAGTGGCTGGGCACCAGGCACTGGTATGTCGTGGGATATGTGTAGCGGCCGTCGAGGACCATCAGCTCGTGCAGGAGCGTGGTGCCAGAGCGCCAGTGTCCGATGATGAAAATCGGGGCGTCCTTGATTTGCATCCGCTCCAGATGGCGGCCCAGCAGCAGTTGCTGGAGCGGTCTCAGGGCCGAGTTCATCAGCGAGGCGAAGGTGACCGTTGATGCCAGCCCCAGCTTGGTGGGCCCGATGCGAAACTGGTTCTGGGCGACGAGCTTCATCCAGGTGCCAAACGTCATGCCGTGCCAAAACCTGGCGTTCCAAAAGTGATAGGGGTTCACTTCGACACGCTTGGGCTTCGTCGCGCTGCTCGTTGTGGTGGGTGTGCTTGTGGTCATGCCTTGCTCCGCCGGAGTTGGGCTGGCTTCCGCCGGCTCGGGCCAGATTCGCAGCTTATTCGCCGACTCTGGATTGCTTGCCATGATGGATTGTGGCCGCCTTGTGGGGGATTTCTGCATGGCGGCCACCTTCAGCTTTCAAGATAGCAGCCGACCGCCCGTCGCACTACCGAGGGTGAGTCTCGCCGTTATTGCCGCTGAATTCTTGAGGAACTGTTGCGTCTGGCGACATGCTGCAGCGCAGCCTGCATCGCCATCAGAACTTCATGGCCCGCACGCTTGCCCACGACCCGTTCCAGCGGGACGCCACGCGGCGAGAGGAACAGCAACGTGGGGTACGCCGGCACCTGCAGTTCGCGACAAACGTGTTGCTCGGCGTCGGCATCCACACGCACGCAGACGAACTGCCGGCCAAGCCGGACGACTTTCGGGTCGAGAAGCGCTTCGTCCGCCATTTGATGGCAGTAGTCACACCAACTGGCGGTAAAGAACACCAGCAGCGGCTTGCCTTGCTGCGCGGCTTCCGACAAACCTTGCTGGTACCCGTCGATGAACGCCAGCTTGGGTGAGGTACCCCGCTGCTTTGCAGCTCGCGGAGCTGAGTCTGGAGGAGCGGTGCCGATCTCGCATCCTGCCAGAAGAAGTGCCAGCATCGCTACTGCGCCGGCTCGAAGCTTAACGGACGTCATCAGGTGCCAATCATTCGCGATGGGAGAAGGATGCGCGGCTGTTCCCTGAACGTCGCCGGCAGAGCACTATCGGGAAAGGAAGAGCGCGGAGCTCAATGCGACGTATCGACGTCGGCCAATGTTCGACTTGACGCCAGAATGCTAGCAGCAGCCGTGTCTTCCGTAGACTGCGCCGGTTGCCAATTGGGCACACTGAGTGCCAGTGTTGCTAGCGGACTGCCCACGACTTGTGCAAGAGTAGTTTGGTCCTAACACGATCTGTGCAAGACCGGAAAATTTCACACTGCGGGCCCGCGCGATTCCGACCTGGACACCCGCGGGTGCTTTCAGTAATTTCCCGCCTCCCATCTGGGCCACCGTGGCCTGTCGCTCTGACAATGACGTTCTTTCCCCCAGGAAACCCTCGGGATGGCTACCGCCACCGTGCCTCGCGCGTCGCATTGGCTTGCCGGGTGGCAGGACTTGGTCCTGCCGCTGGCGGTCGTTGCTAGCGTTCTGGTGGTTTTGGTGCCGTTGCCGACGCCGGTTCTCGATGTGCTGTTGGCAGCGAACATCGCGATCGCGGTGCTCGTGCTGCTGACGACCATCTACGTCCGCACTCCTCTGGAGTTCAGTATCTTCCCGACGCTGCTCCTGGCCTGCACACTTGCGCGGCTGGTGCTCAACGTCGCTACCACGCGGTTGATCCTTTCGGATGCGGGCAGCCTGGGCAGTGACGCGGCGGGCGCCGTGGTCGAAGGCTTTGGCAATTTCGTCGCCGGCGACAAGCTCGTGGTGGGCTTCGTGATTTTTGCGATCATCATCGTCATCCAATTCGTCGTGATTACTAAAGGGGCGACGCGAATCAGCGAAGTCGCCGCCCGTTTCGCGCTCGACGGGATGCCCGGCCGGCAGATGGCGATCGATTCCGACTTGGCCGCCGGCAACATCAATGAGTCACAGGCCCAAACGCGCCGCCTCGAAGTTACCCAGCAGGCCGAGTTCTTTGGCGCGATGGATGGCGCCAGCAAATTCGTGCGTGGTGACGCCATCGCCGGCATCCTGATCACCTTGGTCAACGTTATCGGTGGGCTCGTGATCGGCGTCGTCGAGTATGACATGGGAGTTGCCGAGGCCGCGGACCTTTATACCCGGTTGACGATCGGTGACGGCCTGGTGACGCAGGTTCCCGCGTTCCTAATCGCGCTTGCCGCGGGCCTCCTGGTGACGCGCAGTTCCAGTCGCGTAAATCTGCCGGTGCAGTTTCTCGACCAACTGTTCTCGAAGCCGCAAACCTTGTTCGTTACCGCAGGGTTCCTGGGGCTGTTGATCTTTACCAAGCTACCCGCGCTGCCGCTATTGGCCCTGGGCGGCGGTTGCATCGCACTTGCGACGCTACTCACGCGACGAGAGAAAGAAACTGCCGCCGCGACCGCGAAAGCGGCAATTCCCGCCATTGAAACGCCCCGCGAGCAACGCGTCGAGGACTTCCTGACGGTTGATCCCATGGAGCTTGAGATCGGGGCGGGCCTGATTCGCCTCGCCGATCCACAGCGGGGCGGCGACCTGCTCGATCGGATTCAAAAAGCTCGCCACGCCATCGCCACGGAGCTGGGCATTCTGATGCCGAAAGTGCGGATTCGCGACAATCTGCGGCTGGGCGCGCGGCACTATCGCATCAAGATCTCAGACGTCCCGGTTGCGGAAGGTGAACTTCAGCCCGGCATGCTGCTGGCCGTCGACGGTGGTTCGGCGAGCGGAAGCCTCACCGGCATTGCCACGCGTGAGCAGGCGTTTGATTTGCCTGCAGTCTGGATCGATCCGGCCGCTCGCGCCAAGGCCGACTCACAGGGCTACCAGGTCGTTGAACCGATTAGCGTGCTCGTCACCCATCTCACCGAGACGGTTCGAGCGCACGCCGACGAGCTGCTCACGCGAGATTCAGCCCGGCTGCTCATCGACGAGCTACGCAAGACTTCGCCCGCCGCCGTCGACGAGCTCATTCCAGGGCAGATGAAACTGGTGGAAGTTCAGCAGGTTCTGCAGCTCTTGCTGCGCGAGCAGGTTCCCGTCCGGCAACTCGCACTGATTCTGGAAGTGCTGGGCGAAGAGGCGCCGCATACGAAGCATCCCGTACAACTTGCCGAACGCGTGCGGCAGCGGCTGGCCCGCGTGATTTCCACTCGCTATCGCGACAAGTCCGGCCGGCTGGCCGTCTTGACGCTCGATCCGGCACTCGAAGACTGTATTCTTGCGGCGATCGAACCGGGCGAACGCGAGGTGCGTGTCCGCCTGGCGCCGCAGCTTGTCGAGTCAATCTGCCAGCGAATCGGGACCGCACTCACTCAACATGCCGCCGAGAGCCGCACGTCGCCGGTGCTGCTGGTGAGCCCCGAGCTGCGCCCCGCGGTCAAGCAGTTCACGGCAAGTTCGCTGCCGCGACTGGTCGTGCTGAGCTACGACGAAGTGACGCGCGACACGCGGCTGGAATCGCTGGGGCTCGTCGAGCTGGAAGTTCTGCACGCATAACCGAAGCACTTTGCAAAATCGAACTGTCATGACTGTGAAGACCTACCGAGCCCGAACGATGCAGGAAGCCCTGGCGCTGGTGCGCCAGGAGTTGGGCTCGCAGGCAGCGGTACTGCACACCCGCGAAGTGCGCTCGCGCGGGTTGGCGCGACTGTGGGGAGGCGGCGAGCTGATCGAGGTTGTTGCTTCCGATAATGTGTCCGTGCCAGGCCGGCTCCCCGATCCGTACTCGAAAGTTCGCGAGCCAGTGTCGCCGCATTCGTCCACCGGAATCGACCTGACGGAGATTGCGTCACCGCGGGGGGATCATATCGAACCGCAGTTTGCGCCTCGCTCGCGCGCAGCGGCCTACATCGAACAGGGCCTGCGGCCACTAGTCACAGTCGGTGAGAATCAGAGTCAGTTCGCTCACGCCGGCGGCGGAGCTCCGCTGGTGTTGATATGCGGCGCAAGCGGAGCCGGTGCAACGACCGTTTCATGGAAGCTCGCGCAAGCGCTTGCCGGCCAGGGACGCCGCGCGGTGTGGGTCGACGCCGACCTGAGTTCCCGTGAGTGTTCTCCTGCACCGAATCGCGAAGGATCTCTGGCGGATGTGCTGACTGGTCGCCGAACGGTTCACGAAGTGCTTACGCTTGGTCCCGACGGCGTGCAGTGCGTTCGCCGCGCACAAGGTGATCGCCCAATCGCGCTATCCGGATCCGATGCGAATCGGTGCGTGCAGCAGCTCAAGGGCCTTTCACCCCACGCTGAGGTGGTAATCGTCGATGCCGGTAGCGAGATGAACTTGTTGGGGTCCAAGTTGTGGCACGCTGCGAACGCCGTATGCGTGGTCGTGACGCCCGCCGACGAAGCGATCTTGGCTGGCTACGCGAACATCAAGAAACAGCGCCAGCAATTGCCCGACATTGAGCTCGTCACGTTCGTCAATCGCGCCGGACACACCGAGGCCGAATGCGTTTCCCAACGGCTGGCCAGGGCCTGCCGACAATTCCTGGATGTGAGTCTCAAACTGGCGGGACATCTGCCCACACACGACGAGCGGTCGACAGGGTTCGACCTTGATACCGCGGCCGATCGGCTGTGGGAGTTGCTCTATTCCAGCGAACATCGGGCCGACAGCGGCGCTGCCAGCACCCAGAATCTCTAAAAAACCTCAACCCCGGGCCGGTTGCCCGCCGATACCATGCGACACCTCTTTCAACCGCCACAGTCGATAATCTTTGACGGTTGCGGAAAGTTTACCGCCGAACAAGCAGTGAGGTACGCGTGCGCCAATGCCATTCCGGCAACCGGGGCGAGAGGCCCCATCCAGACGCGACGTGTGAACCGCTTCCCGTTCCCTAGCGAGGGACCAGCGGGGCCAACTGAGTCTCAGCAAGGCCGCAAGAAAAATTTGTATTAACGAACGTTAGCGCCCGCGCGCTCTAAGCGTCAGGACGACGCCTCGGAGCCTGCAGGCTCATCAGCGACAAGATAACGCCAGACGCGAGAAATCACGGAGGATTGGAATGGCGATGACCACTTTGGCGCCCGAAGATGTGGCGCAGATCTGGCAAGAGTTCAAGCAGGATCCGCACAACCAGGACCTGCGCAATCGCCTGGTCGAAATGTATCTGCCGTTGGTCAAGTACAACGGCGAACGGATCTGGTCGCGTCTGCCTGAAGGCGTCGAGCTGGACGACCTGGTCTCGGCCGGCGTGTTCGGCCTGATGGATGCGATCGACGCATTCGATCTCTCTCGCGGCGTCAAGTTCGAGACGTATTGCGTGCCGCGAATCCGCGGCGCCATGCTCGACGAGCTCCGCACCATGGACTGGGTTCCGCGCCTCGTGCGCTCCAAGGCCAGCAAGCTCAACGAGAGCCTGAAGACGCTCGAAACCCGGCTGGGCCGCGCCCCCAGCGAAATCGAACTCGCCGAGCAGATGGGCATCTCGGTGCCCGAACTCGAGAAGATGGTCATGGAGGCCAACGCGGTCAACCTGATCAGTCTCAATAAGAAGTGGTACGAAACGGACAGTTACAAAGACGTCCGCGAGATCGACATTCTCGAAGATAAGAAGGGCGAAGACCCCACGCGGCGCATCCAGAAACACGACCTGATGCGGCTGGTAACGAAGGGACTCAATCGCAATGAGCGGCTGATCATCATCCTCTATTACTACGAAGAGCTGACGATGAAGGAGATCGGCGCGACGCTCGATCTCTCGGAAAGCCGCGTGAGCCAGATGCACAGCTCGATCGTGCAGCGGCTGCAAAGCCAGCTCCAGCGCCGCCGGCCGGAGTTCGGCACCTAGTACGAACTCGACTGGCCGACCGCGTGTCGGCCCGGACAGGCAGACGTTTTCATCCGCCCGAAGCGCCCGTGAGGAAGCCGCGAAAAACGTGGTTTGCCTGACGAGCGCTTCGGGCGGTTGTGTTTTTGGTCGGTTTTGCCCCATGTCGCGGGGCGAGGTAGAATTAGCGAGGGATTCCGCCACGTGAGGGTTCAGGGCCATGAATCAAAAGCTAGTCAAGCACGGCGACGAATTGGCGCTGGTAGTGGATCCTGCGCTCCTGGTGCGACTCGGGATCAATGAGTCGTCCGCATTCGAGGTTTCTGTTGAGCAGGGGGTCCTGCAGTTCAGGCCCGTTCCTCGCGAAGGCGTTTCCGAGGAGCGTCTGGCGGAACTGCACGATTCAATCAGCCAGAGGTACGCGAAGACGTTTCGGCGGCTCGCGGACGAGTCGTGAGCACCGTCTTTCTTTCGGTGGAGAATGTGCTCATCATCCACCGCCGGCAACTCGACGTGACCGGTGGACTCGCTGGCGTACGCGATCAAGCTCTCTTGGAGTCGGCGGTAGCGACCCCGCAAGCGTCGTTTTCCGGGCAGTATCTGCATCGTGATCTGGCTGAAATGGCGGCCGCCTACCTGTTCCATCTGGCAAAGAACCATCCGTTCTTCGACGGCAACAAGCGAGTTGCAGCCGCGGCAGCGGCGGTGTTTCTCGAAGCGAATGGGCAGTTGTTCGCAGCCGATCCGGACGAGTATGCGGAGTCGGTCCTTGAAGTCGCTCGCGGCAACGCCGACAAACCCGCTATCGCACATCCGCGATAACGCTCGGCCGGTCTGAAGTTCGCACCGACCAGCCATGTCTGCCTCGCATGGCCCGCCACACCGGCCTGTGGTATAAGTTGGCAACTTGGCGGTCGCCCCTCACCGCTCAACGTGCCCAGGCCCCCGGCAGTCCACTCGCGCATGTCAGACTCCGCCACACCGTCCCCTGTGCGTCCCAAGAATCAACGTGGCGAGATCATCGCCTGGTGCTTGTACGACTGGGCCAACAGCGCCTATTCGACGATGTACATCACGGTTCTGGTGCTGTACCTGCAGGGCGCGGTGCTGACAGGCGACTCCGGCGTCACGATCTACGGCTGGGGTATCGGCCTCACGACCGCCGCCTGCGCCATTCTGTCGCCGATCCTGGGAGCGATCGCCGATGCCCATGCCAACAAACGTACCTGGCTGGCGATCACGACGATGCTGGGCGCCGGGGCGTCGGCGCTGATGTTCTTCGGCACACCGCAGCATCCCTGGTGGTTCGTCGCGATGTTCCTGATCGCGAACTTGAACTACGAGCTCGTGCAGAGTTTCTATAACGCCTTTCTGCCCGAGATCGCCGACGACGACCGGATGAGCAACGTCTCGGCCTGGGGATACGGCACCGGTTATGTCGGTGGCGGATTGATGCTGGTGGTTGCGCTGGTGCTGGTCTCGTTCGGCGAATCGTGGGGGCTGCCCACGGAGGACCATTTTCTGCCGCGGCTCACACTGCTGGTGATGGGCATCTGGTGGGCCGTGTTTTCGCTGCCGATGCTGCTCCTGGTACGCGATCGGGCGGCGCCACGCCACGCCGGAAGGTCGCTTGTCAGTACGGCAATGACAGGCCTCCGCGAGGTGAAGGCCACGCTGCTCGAGATCCGCCGCTACAAGATGCTGGCGATCTTCCTGATTGGCTTTTTGATCTTCAACGACGGGGTGATGACCGTCATTTCCCAGGCCTCGGTCTATGCCCAGAAAAAGTTCAACCTGACCCAGGAGGAATTGATTCCGATCTTCCTGATGATTCAGTTCGTCGCCTTGCCGGGCGCGCTGTTCATGGGCTGGTTCGCCAATAAGATCGGCCAAAAGAATGCACTGCACATCTGCCTGGCCATTTGGGTCGTCGTGCTCTTCAGCGGCTTTCTGATTACCGAAGTCTGGCAATTCCGGATCATGGCCGCGCTCACCGCGCTCGTGATGGGAAGCACCCAGTCGGTGAGCCGCACGATCATGGGGCTGATGACGCCCGAGGAAAGAACGGGAGAGTTTTTCGGATTCTTCAATCTCTCGGGCAAGGCCTTTAGCATGCTGGGGCCGATCATGTTCGCCGAGATTCTCACCCGCACCGGCAGTGCCAATTGGGCGATCTTGAGTTTGCTGGTGTTCTTTGTCGTCGGCTGGCTGATTATCGCGCCGCTCGACATCAAGAAGGGGCAGCAGCAGGCCGGCAAAGATGGCTCGGTGCGTTAAAAACTGTGCGCTAGAAACGCCTACCGCAGCCGATCGGCCTGTTCGATAAGTCGCACCAGTTCGCGGTACTCAGGAGACTCGGCGGCGGCCGGCTGCACCTGCTGGGCAAACTCCAGAAGCTGACCTATGCGACGTGTCCCGCTGGCGAAGTAGCTGCCTTTGAGCGACTCGGCCGCCCGCGCCGCAATCACGCCTTGCTGCAACCAGGCCGGCGCCTTGGCGAACGAAGGCGCCAGTTGTGCCGGTCCAAGCTGTAGGACGCGGCGCTGCGGTTGACCGCTCGTCGGATGGCGCCAGGTAACTTCGGCCGTGCCGATGTTCAGCGGCACGGGGCCGTTCTTCGTCTGCTCGGGTGGATTGAGTACGAGCTCATACATGCAGGTCGGTGTCTGACCGGCATGCAGCTCGATCTCTAAAGGATCGCTGGCGCTGCCCGTGAGCGTAGCCGCTTCGTGGCCAAGCAACCGGTAACCGGCCACCTGCTTCGGATTGAAGTGAACGCGTAGCGAAAGGTTCTGGGCCAGGCGCGTCGGCCGTCCGTGGAGCGCCTCGAGACAAGTAGCGAGCAGCGCCTCGCTGGAGCTGCAAACGCTGGTCGTACCGCGACTGGCGGTCGCGAGATCTTGCCAGGGCGATTCCCCGCCCTGGTTGCGCAACTCAACCAGTGACCAAGGCGTGCCAGTGGCGGCAATCTTCGCCAAGGCCTCGCGCGCGGCGGAACGTTGTTGGCCGGCGAGGTCACTACCTGCGGTGACAAATACCACGCGGCGGGTCTCCGCGGCAGGGGATCCGATCACTGCGTCGGCTGCGGCCTGAATAGCGGAGAGCAAGTCGCCGCCACCACCACCCGGTTCGAGTCCGCCCGAGGCGGCCAGCAACATCAAGTCCTTGCCCGAGGCGTTCTCCAATAGCACGCGCGGCGAATCCGCATAGCCGATGAGCGTGAGCCGATCGTCGCTGCGCATCTGCCGGCCAAGCTTAGCCAGGGCGCGCGTCACTTGCTTGGCCCGGGCGTCCGCCGTCATCGCGATCGAAGTGTCAATCACCGCGATGAGTCGCATCGCGGGGCGATTGCGTTCGGGCAAATCGCCGCCTTGCACAACGACTTGCAGGAGCTGCCGGTCAACCTGACCGAGCGGAGCAGGGCAGGCTGCCGCATGCACGGCCACACTGCCGGCCGGCACCGCGGGAAGTTGGTAATCCTGCGCCGCGAGAAAATCCTCGACGCGAATATCTTGTTTCGTGGGCAGCCGGCCGCTGGCCACTCGCGCTGCCGCACGGTCGTAACTGGCCGTTTGCAGAGTCAGCGGGGCTGGGCTGATCTCCAGGGCCTTGTCGGCCGCTGGCGCAACCAGCGGGTGTTCGCCGTGACGCAACTGGAACAGAAGGTCATATCCCCGTACGCGCGGCGGAGAGATTCCGCGGGCGACGGGCGTTTCCAGCATCGCCAGATCCGGCAGCGGTTCGAGCTGACCGGCCGAACCCAAGGCGAATTTGGCCCGCCGTTGAGCTTCGATCGCTTGCCGGAGCGAGGAGCCAAGAGCGTTCATGTTTTCCACCAGACCGCCCGCGGACTTTGGCTGATCGCCGAGCGCCACGGTGACGGGCTTTTGCAGCTTGGGCGTCGTGCGGCGTGTTTCGACCGACTGCGAGGCGTTCGATTCCACCAACGCCTGGACCGGTGGCTGGGGTGTGGGTTGCTGTGGGGCAGGGTCTGGCTGTTGCGCGACCGGGGGCCCGGCCGGCTCCATGTTCCACAGGGCGAGGGTCGCTCCGGCGCCGGCGAAGATCAGCACCGAGGCCGCGGCCGCCCACATGTCGCGGGGCACACGCCGCCAGGCCGTGAAAATCTTCGGTCGCGCGATGGCTCTCAAACGCCCTTGGAAGCCGCGCGGGATTTCAACGCTGCGCAGCGTGCGGTCGATTCGCCCATCGCTGGGGGCGAGTTGCGGCCGCGCGATTTCTCGCCCGGCACTTGGACCGGCAATGTCCCGCAAGCGCGCATCGAGATCGCGCGGCACGGGGACGTTGCGCAGCTGGTCGTCCATCCAGTCGTCGAAGCCGAAGTCTGGCATCTCGTTCGTACTGTCTACAGGCAGGGCTTTTCCAGCGGGAATCACCGTGCTGGTGCCTACGCACCCAGACGATGATGAACTAGCCGGCCATGCTCTTGGCACTCACGAGAAGGTATTCTCGCAATCGCCCTCGGGCACGGCTCACTCTCGAGAGCACCGTTCCCAGCGGCACTCCCAACATGTCGGCCACTTCCTGGTGAGTCAGCTCGCCCACGACCACGAGTAGCAAGGACTCGCGAAGTTCCGTCGGCAATCGACTCAGTCCGTGTTGCATTTCATCGGTAAACTCGTGGGCCGTGGGGTCCACGCCGTTCACCTCAACATCCAGGGTGAAGTCGCCGCCGGTTGCCGCGGGGGCCGGGTGCCTCCGCCAGCGATCAACGACTCTTCGCCGCAAGATCGAAGCCAACCACGCCCGTTGGCTATGGCCCGCCTCGTAACCTTTTCGGCTGCTCCATGCGGACCGAAAAGTTTCTTGCACGATGTCTTCTGCCTCGTGCCGGTCACCCAACATACGGTAGGCCATGCGATACAAGGCCGCGCTATGTTCGGATACCAAGCCGTCGAAGGCTGCCTGTGTCAGTGCCACGCTCTGCACTCCCCGTTCAGGAGGCCGTGATCTTCGATGTGGGGACCTGGCTCAGGCTCCCTGTAGTTCGCCCCTGCCAGCCAGGTTTATTCCGCGTACGAGATGTGACGGATATCGAAGATGGGCCTAAAAAACGCATTTCTCAGAAGCGATCTGAGTCCCTTCGCGTCAGCGGTTCAATCTACAGCAATACGCAACAACTCGGCAAGCGTTCTGGAAAATTTTTCTCGAAGTAAGTCAAACGCTCACCACGGTTTATGGTTACCGAACGGTAGGTACGTCGGGCCGCGGATGGCATAATTCGAGGTCAGCCAGAGTGGCGTGTAACTACACAATTCCGGTGTATTTCCCGGGAAATTCGGCAGATTCCGCACGCCGAGCGGTGCCCGGAATTGTCGCTCGACACGTGAAAAATTTAAAACAGCGCCCGCTGGTTATCTTCCGGCAGCCGAGGCGTTAGCGAGAGATGCTCAAAAGCTTTGGCGGTCACTCTCCGCCCCCGCGGCGTGCGGATCACGAGTTCGGTCCGCAATAGGAACGGCTCGATCTCATCTTCCAGCGTGTCGGTTGCCAGGTTCATCGTGTGCGCCACCGCCTCCACACCGACCGGGCCGCCGTGAAACACCCGGGCGATCGTTTCCAGATAGCGGCGATCTTGACCGTCTAGCCCGAGGCGATCGATGCCTTGCATGTTGAGCGCGGCGTGCGCGAGCTCGAGCGTCACGCGGCCGTCGGCCTTGCTGGTCACGTAGTCGCGCACCCAGCGCAGGCGATTGTTCGCCAGTCGCGGCGTGCCCCGGCTGCGCGAGGCGATCTCCTTGGCCGCGTCAGACACGATCTCAGTCTTCAGCTTCTTGGCGTTGCGGACGACGATCTCGGTGAGCTCATCCACCGTGTAGAAGTCCAGATGTTCACGAATCTGGAAGCGATCTCGCAGCGGGGCTGAAAGCAGGCCGGCCCGAGTCGTGGCGCCAATTAGCGTAAACGGTCGCAGCGCCATGTTGATCGTGCGGGCGTTCATCCCGTCGCCCAGGACGATGTCGATCCGGAAGTCCTCCATCGCCGGATAGAGGAATTCTTCTACGGCCTTGGGCAGCCGATGGATCTCGTCGACGAACAGCACCGAGTTTTCCTCGGCGTTCGTCAGGTAGGGAACCAGATCTTTCGGGGCCGCCAGCGTGGCGCCGCTGGCGATCTGGACGGCGACGCCCATATCGCGCGGGATGCAGGTGGCGAAGGTCGTCTTGCCCAGGCCCGGCGGGCCATCGAACAGGATGTGCCCCAGCGTGCCGCCGCGCTTGCGGGTGGCATCGACCGCGATCTCCAACCGGGCGAAGACTTCCCGTTGGCCGACCATGTCCTGCATCCGCTGGGGTCGCAGGTCGCGGTCGGCGTCGTCGGTGGTCTCAACTCCCTTAAGCACCGGCTCGCGCACGGCCATCCCCTCGCTCAGCGAAACGGAACAGATGAACACCAGTAATATACCCGGTGTAAGGGCAGGGACGTCAAGCGGAGCGCGGCAGTGAGGCTTGCTAGAATGGCCGTGACTCGACCGCCGGAGCGTCAGCATGACTATTGAGCCATTACCGACTGAACGCGACTTCGACCCCTACGGAGGCGATCTCGACGCCCAGTGCGCCTGGAAGAACATGGGCGGCCTGACCCTTGAGCAGGCTCGACAAAGATTCGAGGAGAATCCTTTGTACTACCAAGAGGATTTCATGTGGATGGGGCCGCGCGCGTTCATATTTTACTTCCCCGTGATCGAAGGCTATCTGCTGTCAACGACCGAGTGCGATGACTATGACGACCGTCAGGCGTGGATTTTGGCCCACGCGATTCGTCAGCAACTGACGAACGACGCGACAACCTCAGTGGCGACCCTCGTACAACGGATGCGTTCATTGGCCGGTTTTGTTCGAGGCAACCTCCAGTTGTTCGCGCCGACACCTGCCGAGCGTGCGCGAATCGATGCGGCGTGGGCGGACGTCGAAGGTGAGATCGAATCAATCGCCGATCGCTAGGGCGACACGCTCACCCCTGGCTTTGCTGATAAATCGCTTGCAGCATGTCCTCGACGCTCTTGTATTTCTTTTTCTGGCCGAGCGCCGCGTCGAGCAGCCGCCGGGCGTCGCTTTCGCTGTGGCCGAGCTTGCGCAGGACTTCGTAGGTCTCGCTGACGATGTCGGTCTCGACGTCCGCTTCGCGCGGTTCGTCGCGCGAAGCCAAGAGCGCGAACTTCGGCATCTTGCGGCGCAGCTTCGCCACAATCCGCTCCGAAGTCGCCGGCCCAATGCCAGGGAGCGCTGAAAGTCCCTTGAGGTCCTGCTCCTCGATCGCAGTGGCCACTTCGCGCACGGGGCGGACCATCGCGCGGAGCGCTTTCTTTACGCCCACCCCATCCACGGAGCAAAACAACTCAAAAAACTCGCGTTCGATCTCCGAGAGGAACCCGATCAGCCGTGGCGTCATCCGCCCCTGCATCGGATTGCCTTCGAGGTATTCGATCGTGTGCAGGCGGACTTCACTGTGCAATTGGTTCTGAAGCTGCCGCCGCGAGAACTCGGGAATCAGCACCTCGTATTCGAACGCGCCGACGCCGAGGCTGAGCGTCTCCTCATCGAGCGATAACAACTGACCGGTGATCTTGGTAATCAAGTGAGCAATCCTTCGTTGGAAACGGTTCCTGGCACCGTTTTTATTTTTCCAGCAATTCGCGGCGGGTTTTCAGGTAATAGTGACACAGCGCGATCGCCAGGGCGTCGGCCACGTCGGGCGGTTCGGGCACCTCGGCTAGTTGCAGTTCGCGGCGAATCGCCTGTTGCATCTGAATCTTGGGGGCGCGGCCGTTGCCGGTCAGCACCTTTTTGATCTGCGTGGCCGAGTACGATATCACCGGCACGGCGACTTGCGCGGCAGCAAGGCAGATCACGCCCCGCGCGTGTCCCATCAGGATCGCCGTGCGCGGATGCTTGTAGTGGGCGTAAAGCTGCTCGAGGGCCATCGCCTCGGGCTTGAGCGATTCGATCACGTCGGTTACGCCAGCGTGAATCTCGGCCAGCCGTGCGGCCATCGATTGTTTGGTGCGACCGCGCACGACGCCGGCTTCGCAAACCTTCACCGTGTTGCGGCTGACTTCCAGCACGCCGTAGCCGGTGATGTTCAGCCCGGGATCAATTCCCAATATTCTTACAGGGCCCAGTGTCCGTACGGGGCTTGCCATCCGTCGCCCCTTATTTGACGGTCCATTCGGTGCCGCCGGGCCGGTCCTCGAGCGTGATGTTCAGCGAGGTGAGCACCTCGCGGATTCGATCGGCCGTGGCAAAGTCCTTCTTCGAGCGAGCAGACGCACGCAGTTCGATGATCAGCCCCATCAGTTTGTCGGCGAGCTCACTGTTTCCGCCGCCGTCCGCCGAAGGTTTCTCGACCGGCTTGCGGAACAGACCGAGCGTGCCGCCGAGTTCGCGGAGCGTCTTGGCCCCTTGCTTGAGCGTGGCCAGTTGTTCGGCCGAGGGCTTGTTGGCTTCGAGCTTTTCGTCGTCGGCAAACTTATTCATGGTGCGCACGAGCTCGAACAGATCGGCCACCGCACCGCCGGTGTTGAAGTCGTCATCCATCTGCTCGAGGTAGTGCTGCCGATGAAGGGCCACCTGCGCGAGCGTAGGATTGCTGCCCGCGTCGAATTCGCCTTCCGCACGCTTGCTGATTTGCGGCAGGCTGTAAAAGCTTTCGCCGGTGATCCGCTCGTACCGCTTGAAGAACCGGTAGAACTGCTCGAGACCCGTGTTCACTTCCTCGATCCGGGCTTCGCTGAAGTCGATCGGCCGGCGATAGTGCGTCGAGAGTAGGAAGAACCGAATCGTTTCGGGGGCATGCCGCTGGAGCAATTCGCTGAAGGCGCTCGCGCCCTTGGATTTTCCCATTTTGCCGGCTTCTTGAGCCTGCTGATCGCCGGCTTCGGTTTCGCGGGTGTTGCGGCCACCGACCTTGCCGACTTCGTTTGAAGCCTGCATCAGTCCGTTGTGCATCCAGTACTTGGCCTGCGGCTTACCGTGAGCGCACTCGCTCTGAGCGATTTCGTTCTCGTGATGCGGGAATACCAGGTCGAGGCCGCCGCCGTGAATGTCGAATGTCTCGCCGAGGATCTTGTGGCTCATGGCCGAGCACTCGATGTGCCAGCCGGGTCGGCCTTTGCCCCAAGGGCTGTCCCACGAGGGTTCGCCCGGCTTGGCGCTTTTCCAGAGGGCGAAGTCGGCCGGCGAGCGCTTGCGCTCAGCCATGTCGCCCCCTTCGCCTTGCATGCTGGCCACGTCGCGATTGCTCAGCTTGCCGTACTCGCGATCACGGGCCACGTCGAAGTATACGTCACCTTCCGAAGCGTAGGCGAAGCCCTTGGTGATGAGCAGCTCGATGAATCCGACGATATCGCCCATGCACTGCGTGGCGCGCGGGAAGTGGTCGATCGTGTCGATGCCCATCGCTTCCAGATTGCGCTGATAGTCGCCGGTCATCTCCTCGGCGAGCGCGGCCATCGTCATCTTGCGTGCCGTTGATTCCTTGATCAGTTTGTCGTCGACGTCGGTGATGTTGACGACGAACGTGACCTTGAAGCCGCTGTAGACCAGGTAGCGTTTTACCGCGTCGAAAATGACCGGCCCCACCATGTGGCCAATGTGACTCGGCTTGTAGACCGTCGGCCCGCACAGGTACATGCCGACCTGGCCGGGCGTGACCGGCTCGAAGGGTTCCTTGGTTTTGGTGAGCGTGTTATAGACTCGCAGCGTCATCCCGGGCTCGCTTATCTTGGCAGCGGAACTTTCCTTGGCAGTGAGCATCTCAATCCTTTGAGAGGTTGTTCAGGTGGGTGGAGTTGTGTTTCGGTCAGGAGTGAACTGGGTGGCAGCGACAACTTGTTGTCGGTGTTGCTTGCAACAAGAGGTCTCACGAAGATCGCCATCTAATTGCAGGCTCGGTTCTTAGGAAACGCGATTGCAGGTCCCTCCTGTGCCGAAGGCACCCTGACAAATGTCAGGGCCACCCAACAATGCTCCTTCGTCACCCTTTGAGCTAATTCGTTTTCTCCAGCAGCACGACGGACTCGGCCATCACGGCTTCTTCGCGTCCCACGGGCCCCACGGCTTCGCCCGTCTTGGCTTTCACTCCCACGCACTCCACCGGCAACTCAAGCAGCGTCGCAATCCGCTCGCGAATCGCCTGTTTGTGTGGCGAAAGCTTCGGGCTCTGCAGGAACACGATGCAGTCGAGGTTGACGATCCGATGGCCCGCTTTACGCACTTCGGCATGGGCCAGACGGAGCATCTCGCCTGAGTCGCGGCCGCGGTTGGCCGGATCAGTATTGGGAAACATCTCGCCGATGTCTCCCCGTGAAGCGGCCCCCAGCAGGGCATCGGTCACGGCATGCAGCAGGACGTCAGCGTCACTGTGTCCGATGGCGTGGACTTCGGCCGGGATGTCGACTCCCCCCAGCCGCAGCGGTCCAGGCGCCGCCAGGCGATGCGTGTCGTGGCCGATTCCGATGCGTAGCGCAGACGTAGGACTTCCCTCCGGACGGTCGCGGAATACTACTCAAACTGTGTGATCGGCCGGGATTATACCCCGCCCCCGATTTACCGACAACGCGAGCCGATCGCCGGCAAGGCTTGTGTGCACCGCCCGCTTTCCCCCGCACATCGCCCCCTCTATAATCCTCCACCTATGGCCATCATCGAGATTGAAGGGCTGGCAAAGTCCTACCGCATCTACCAGAAGCAGGAGGGACTGCTGGCTTCGGTACGCGGACTCTTCCGCCGCAAGTACCGCGACGTCGAGGCGGTCCGCGGCATCGACCTCACCGTCGAGTCGGGCGAGTTCGTCGCCTTTCTCGGGCCGAACGGCGCCGGCAAGACCACCACGCTCAAGCTCCTCTCCGGCGTAATCAGCCCCTCGGCCGGCACCGCCCGGGTGATGGGTTTCACACCGTGGAAGCGCGAGAACGCTTATCGTCGGCGATTCGCCCTGGTGATGGGGCAGAAGAATCAGCTCTGGTGGGATCTGCCCGCTCAGGAATCGTTTCGGCTGCATCAGCAGATTTACTGCATCGAGCCGGCGCAGTTCGATCGCCGCCTCGACGAGCTCGTCGACCTGCTCACGGTGCGCAACCTGCTTGCTCAGCCCGTGCGCGAGCTGTCGCTTGGCGAGCGGATGAAGATGGAGCTGATCGCGGCGCTGCTGCACTCGCCCGAGGTGTTGTTCCTGGACGAACCAACGATCGGGCTGGACGTGGTGGCTCAGCACAACATTCAATCGTTCCTGCGGTTTTACCAGCAACAGCGGAAGATGACCGTGCTGCTGACGAGCCACTATATGAAGGACGTCGCCGCGCTTTGCCGCAGGGTGGTGATCATCGCCGGTGGCATGATCATGTACGACGGCTCGCTGTCGGGGATCATCGATCGCTTCAGCGGACACAAGGTGATTACGTTGGTATTTCCGGGCGAGAAGCCGCCGGGCGACCTTAGCCGCTTCGGCGAGATTGTTGAAGAGCAGGGGCCCAAGGTGAAGCTGAAGGTCGACCGCAACGGGATCGGCGGCGCGCTTTCGACGATTCTGGCCAAGCACACCGTCGAAGACGTGAGCGTCGAGGATCCGCCGCTCGAGGAAGTGATCGCCGAGATGTTCTCGCTGGCGACCGAACAGGTGAAGGGGCGCGAGCCCCGGCCACAGCTCGCTTAAGTTCAACCCGCGCGTGCTTTGCGAAATCACCATGTCGTTACCAGCCAACTATGCTCCCGGGTTCGAGGCAGGCGATCATTCGCTGGCCCGGCCAAACCGGCTGCGCATCTGGGCGACGGTGCTGCGGATCTCGATCGAAGAGCGGCTGGTCTACCGCGGCGACTTTGCCCTCGGGACGCTGATGCGGTTCCTGCCGCTGCTCACGCAGGTCTTTATGTGGAGCGCAATCTTCTATGCCGTCCGCCGCGCCGACGGCGCGAGCACCATCGCTGGCTTCACCTACGAGGAGATGATCGCTTACTACCTGTTGACGCAGGTCAGCCGGGCGTTCAGCAGCATGCCAGGACTGGCCTCGATGATTGCCTTGCAGATTCGCAACGGCGAAATCAAGAAATACCTGATCCAGCCCGTCGATTTGATTGGCTTTCTGCTTTTAGGCCGGATCGCCCATAAGCTGGTGTACTACGTCGTCGCAGCGGGGCCATTCGCGCTGGTGTTTTATCTGTGCCGCGACTACTTCAGCGGCTGGCCCGACGCCACCACGATGCTGGCCTTCCTCGCGTCGCTGGTGATGGCCTTCATCATGGGCTTCTTCATGGAGGCGACCCTGGGGCTGCTCGGCTTCTGGCTGCTCGAAGTCAGTTCGCTGCTGTTCATCTATATGCTGTTCACGTTCTTCTTCTCCGGCCACATGTTTCCGATCGACATGCTCGATGGGCTGCCCTGGCATCTGGGGACGATCGTCAGGGCGATTCCGCTCCAGTACCTGGCCTACTTTCCGGCCGCGGTATTCCTGGGCAAAATTCAAGGCGCCGACCTGGCCTGGGGACTGGGGCTGCAACTGTTCTGGACCGTGACGTTCATTGTGCTCTGCCGGGTGACGTTCAACTTGGGCGTGCGACGCTACAGTGGATACGGGGGATGATGGATGAGTGACGTCGTGACGAGCACGATTGGAGATCACGCCCCTGCGTTTCGGCCATCGTACACGAAGGTGTTTCTCGCATTCGCGCGCAACAGCCTCGTGCGCGACATGACGTTCCGCTCGAACTTCATCATCGAGAGCATTACGTCGCTGTCCTGGATGGCGATGAACCTGGCGTACTACATCCTGATCTACCAGTTCACGGTCTCGATCGCCGGCTGGTCGAAGATGGAGTATTTCCTCTTTCTGGCCACGACGCTGTTCGTCAATGCGATCGTGCAGGCCCTGTTCATGCCGAACTGCGAGGAGTTCAGCGAGTTGATTCGTACCGGCGGGTTGGACTTCGCCCTGCTCAAACCGATCGACACGCAATTCCTCGTTTCGCTGCACAAGATCAACTGGTCGTCGCTGTGGGGCGCTCTGTTTGCCGCGGGGCTGATGGGCTACGCGCTGTGGTATCTGCCAGAGACGCCGAGCCCGGTCGCATTTCTGCTCTATCCGTTCTACCTGGCGTGCGGCGTGGCAATCATGTACAGCCTGATGATCGCGCTGGCCGCCACCAGCGTCTGGCTGGGCCGCAATCAAACGCTCTACGACTTCTGGTTCTACATCACGAACTTTTCGCGCTATCCTCTGGAGATTTACAGCGGTGCCGTCGGCGATCCGATCCGGGTGCTGTTCACGTTCATCATTCCGGTGCTGATCGTAGTGAACGTGCCCGCCCGACTGCTGGCCAAGCCTCTCGACGGGCAGAACTGGCCACTGGCCGTTTTTGCCCTGTTTGCGACGGCGGCCTCGCTCTGGCTTTCGCGTCTCGTGTTCACCAAGGCCATGCGCAGCTACCGCAGCGCGAGCAGCTAGAGTTGTGTGGACAGAAGTGTCTCGATGGCCCGAAACCTGCGCGCCGATCGCTCACCTCCCGGAATTCCCGGCCGAATAGGCTGAATCTGTCGTTTATCTCGCGGGTTGCCGCAGGCCACACGGCTCTCCGGCTTCCTCGGCTGGCTACAATAGCTCTACGGGGCGGTCGCATGTCCGTTAGCTGGCCGCGACCGCGGTCGCGCTCCCCTGCGCCGCCAGTTCCGCCCGGAGAGGATTATGCAACGAGTCACTTTCTCCTGGGTGTCCTATTTGGGCGCCATCCTTGCCGTTGCCGTCGCCGGCGCGATGGGGGCCCTGTTGGCTCCCACGTTCAGCGAGAACATCTACTACGTCACCTTCTTCACCGCCGTGGCGCTGGTGAGCTGGTTCGGCGGCTTGCGGCCGGCGCTGTTGACCATTGGGCTGATTTATCTGGTGGCCAATCTATATGTGCTCGAAAAGGATCGCCAGTTCCGCTTCGACACCGGCACCGTGGCGTTCCTGTTCGTGTGCCTGGCGCTGGCGATGTTCAGCGAGATCGCCCGGCGGGCTCGGCTCCGGGCTGCTACCAGCGCCCAGCAGGTTGTGTCGGTCGTTGAGAGCATCGCCGATGGGTTCATTGCCGTTGACAGTCGCTGGCGCTGCACGTATCTGAATCGTGCGGCCGAAGAACTGTCGCGACGCGAATTGGAATTAACCCCTGAGACGACCTTGTGGGACGTTTTCCCGCTGGCCGATAACGAGCTGGCCGCAGCCAGGATTCGCCAGGCGGCGACCCTGCGCGAAACGGTTGAATTCGAATGCTTTCACGAGCCCTGGCAGGTCTGGTTCGAGGTCAAGGTCTCTCCGGCCGAAGATCGCACGCTCGCGGTATTCTTTCGCGACATCACCGAACGCAAGCTGGGACAAATGGCGCTCGCCCAGAGCGAAGAACGCTTGCGGCTGGCTCAGTCGGGCGCTCGCGCCGGCCTGTGGGACTGGGACATGGTAAACGACACCATCACCTGGTCGCAGGAGTTTTACGAAATCAACGGGCTCGATCCAAAGCTGACGCCTTCGCAGGGCGCCTATCTCGAGCGGATCTTGCCTGAGGATCGCGAAGGGGTCCTCACGCTCGTAAACGAGGCGCTCGCGAACAAGGGTCCCATCGACGTGCAGTATCGGATCGAGCATCCGCTGCAAGGCATCCGCTGGATCGCGGTGCGCGGCAAATCGACGTTCGACGACAGTGGTCGCGTGCTGCGCACGACAGGCATCGCGCTCGACATCACGGATCGTAAACGGGCCGAAACGGCTCTCGCGTTTCTGTCCGAAGCGGGCAATGTCCTCTCAGCGCTACTCGACTTCACGAGCACGGTGCAAAGCGTGGCCCGACTGGCCGTGCGGTTCGTGGCCGACTACTGTCTGATCGACATGGTCAACGAACGCGGGCGGATCGAACGCGTTGCGCACGCCCATCGCAACGCGGCGCAGGAGCCGCTACTGCGGAGGGCGCTGGAGCTCAATCCGCTGGACTGGGATTCGCCTGGCCCCGTGGTACAGGTGCTGCGGACGCGCGAGCCGCTGCTGGTGGCGGAAGTTGAGGGCGAGTTTCTGGAGAGCATCGCCCGCAGCGACGAGCATCGCCGCGTGCTTGAACAACTAGGGCCGGCGACCTGGATGGTCGTGCCGCTCGTGGTTCGCGACAAGGTGATCGGCGCGATCACGCTGGTGGGCACCGATCCGCGGCAGCGTTACTCCCAAGCGGAGCTCGAACTGCTGAGCGAACTGGGACGCCGCGTGGCTTCGGCCAGCGACAACGTTCGGCTGTACACCGAGCTGTGCGAGTCGCAGCGGCAGAAAGACGACTTCCTGGCGATGCTGGCCCACGAGCTGCGCAATCCGCTAGCCGCGATCCAGTATGCAAATCAGCTCGCCACGCTGACCCAGACAGACGATAACCCGGCCACGGAAGTCATCGATCGACAGGTGAAAAACCTGGCGCACCTGATCGACGACCTCCTGGACGTCTCGCGAATCACGCGCGACAAGATCCAACTCCGCAAGGAGCCGGTCGACGGTCGCGTGCTGATCGAACGGGCCCTGGCGACCGTGGGTCCGGCCATCGCCGAACGGCGTCACCAACTGGCCCCGGACATCGCCCAGATGCCGCTGCCGCTGCACGTCGACCCGGTGCGTGTCGAGCAGATTCTGGTGAACTTGCTGTCAAACGCGGCTAAGTACACGCCCGAAGGAGGCCAGCTCAGTGTCCGCGCATATGCACTTGATGGACAGGTAATCTATAAGATCAAAGACACGGGTGTGGGCATTACCAGCGAAATGCTGCCGCGCGTGTTCGAACTGTTCACGCAGGTCAATCGTTCGCTCGATCGTTCGCAGGGCGGACTAGGCATCGGCCTCACCGTCGTCCGCAAACTGGCCGAAATGCACGGCGGCAGCGTCTCGGCCACCAGCGAAGGTTTGGGGCAGGGGAGTGAGTTCACCGTTCGGCTGCCGCTGGTCACGGCGACGCCAGAAGTCGCAGCCGAGCCGAAACTGAACGCGCCTGTTGGTCCACTGAAAATCCTGGTAGTGGACGACAACGTCGACATGGCGAATACGCTCGCGAAGTTGCTCGAACAGGCCGGGCATACAATCACGATGGCTCATGATGGACTCGCGGCGCTGGCGGCCGCGCGGCGCTCGACGCCGGATGCCGTGGTGCTCGACATCGGCCTGCCGGGTCTCGATGGGTATCGCGTGGCCGAAGCGCTGCGCCGTGAACCAGCCTTTGCCAACGTCCGGCTGGTGGCCGTCTCAGGCTATGGCCAGGCTGAAGACCGCAGCCGCGCTAAAGCCGCCGGCTTCGATCATCATCTCGTCAAACCCGTCGACCTCCGGCAACTCGTCTCGGCGCTGGCGCCAAATTGATCCGCGGGCTAAACGACTAAATCCCGAACTGCCGCAGGACGAGATCGAACACGTCCGTGTCGGCAATCGCGGAGCCGACCAACACGCCTTTCTCGCTCGAGATGATGATTCCGCGCTGCGTCTCATCGCGCGCCGGCGCGCCGTGCGAACCGCGCACCAGCGTCGCATCCAGCGGCGTGCTGCGAGTTGCCATGTTCAAATGCATCTCGACGGGGTCATAGCCCGGCTTGCGGTGGATGTCGACCGTGCTGGCGTACTTCGGCGCAAGCGCGTCGTCGAACCACCAGTAATAAGCCTGCCAGCTATTCGACTTGGAAACCAGCACCACCTCGCCGGCCCGCTCGTGGTCGAGTTCGTAGCGGCCACGATCCTCGCCAACCAGCACTTCAGCGATGCCTTCGCGCCCGCGGAACAACTTGGCCACTTTCGCAATGTCGTTCGGGTTCTGCACAAACACATGCGAGAATTGATGATCGACGAGGGCCCAGGCCCGACTGCCGGCGAAATCTAGTTGCTCGCGAACGTCGGCGTCGTTGTTCACGGCGAGCAGGCCAGCCTCGCGGAGCACGCGATTGGGATACTCGACGTGGTCGACCGGCACGATCGCGTACTCGCTGGCTACGAGCCACAGCGGAGCACCATCCTGATAGGCGGCGTTCACACCTGCAAAGAGCCGGGCCAGCACTTCGTCGAGTTCACCCAGGGCCTTGATCGCCTGCTCGCTGTCGGGCCCAAACTTTTGAGCCGCATAGTCCAGATGCGGCAGATAGACGTACGAGAATCGCGGCTGGTACTGCTTCGCGGCCCAAACGGCGGAGTCGCAAATCCAGCCCGTCGATTTGATGTTCGACAGCGGGCCCCAGAAGTGCTGGAGTGGAAAGTGTCCTAGCGTGTCGCGGAGCGTGCCGTACATCTCGGTCGGCTTCGTGTAACACCACAACGACTCTGTGCCGTCGGGGTTATGAATCGGGGCCGGCGTGCAGATGTAGTCGGCCCCACAGCCTTTGCTGTGCAGTGGAAACCACACGGCGCTGGTCAGCGCCGGATCGTGCTGGTGCAGCACGTCCCAGATTTGTGGCTGCAGGATGCAGTCGTTCCAGGCTGTCCACATTTCGACTTCGTGCTTGTTGCGCCAGTAGAATCCGTTGGCAATCACGCCGTGCTCGCGCGGCGTGCGGCCTGTGGTCATGTTGGCCTGCACCGGACAGGTGACCGCCGGAAAGCTCGGCACCAGGCTCGTCTGATCGCCGGCCACGGCCAGCCTGGCCAGCGCCGGCATACATTCGAGGTCCTGTTTCCGCAAACCAGGAATTGAGAGCAGCACAACGCGGTCGGTCATCGGTGAAACGTCCCTTCGTTCAGGTTGAATAGATCCAACGACCCAGAATAAGCATCGGAGCGAGCAGGGCCAGGATCAAAATCGCCCACAGATAGTCCTGCGTGGCGAGCACCATTCCGGCGTCGATAACAACCAGCGAAAAGATCGCGTTCTTCACCGCGGGCTGCACACGCTCGGGCCTCGGGTCGAGCACGGCTCGCAGGCATCGCTGTCCAATCAGCGCGGCCATCACCGCCCAGAACAGATACCAATTGCCGGGCGGGTTGATCGCCGGCCATTCGCCGCCCGTGGCCCAGTGCGGCAGCGATGCCACGACGCCCAGCCCCGCCAGCAAAATCGCCAGTCCGAGTGCAAGTTGAACGCGGCCGCTTTCACGGGCTTCGCTGCGGGCAAACGTCGTGACGCCGACAATGTACACGCCCACACCGATCGCCGCGGCGTAGTGCGCGCCCGTCCAAGGATCGAGCGAAGCGCTCATGCCCAGCAGCACGTTTAGCGTTCGGCACAGCCCCATCACGACGGGCGCGACCGGCATCGGCTTCACAACGCCGTCATACACATACACGGCGCCAGCCAGCAGCGTCGCCACAACCCCCGGCCAGAACGAGCCGGCGGCGGCCCCGGCCAACCACCCCAGCGTGACGCCAGCCGCGAGCAAACCAAACCCCAAACGCTGGGCAGTTCGCTCCGAGATGCGGCCCGAGGGAATCGGACGGAACGGCCGCTCGCGCGCGTCCTGCTCGCGATCGAAGTAGTCGTTCAACACCATGCCCGCCGTGTACAGACACACGCTGGCAGCCAGCAGCAAGGCAAACACGTACCACGGCTCGAGCGAGCGGTGCGTCAGCAGAAAGCCGAGCAGGATGTCGGCCATCGCCGTGAAGACGTTCGGCAGGCGAAATAGCTGGAGGTAAGCGCGCAATGGAAAACGTCAGATGAATGAAGGTGGAATACGACCATGCAGCACGTGTGCCGTGCCCAGTAGTCTAAGCGATCCCGAGCTTCTTCAGTAGCGCCGAAAGATACTGATGCGCTTCGCGGGCGGCCGCATCGGGGCTTTCGATGTACGGATAGAGCTCTACGGTCAGCCAGCCGTCGTAGCCGGTCTCTTGGATCGCGCGGACCGTGGCCTCGAAATCAATCGCGCCGCGGCCCGGAATCAGGTGCTTGTGGACCCGCGTATCGGCGATGTCTTCCAGGTGGTAGTGCACCGTGTGCGGCGCCATTTGGGCGACCCAGTCCTGCGGTTCTTCGCCCACGCAGTAGGCGTGTCCGATATCGAAATTCAGGCCCACCCAAGGCGAGTCGATCCGCGAGACGAACTCCAGGTACTCGCCGAACCGCTCGATCAGCAGCTCCGGTTCCGGCTCAATCAGCAGCTTCACCTGCACCTGCTCGGCGACTTCCACGCAAGGCATCAGCTCATCGTAAAAGATTTGCGCCGCGTCGTTCCACGACACGCCCGCCGCCAGCTTGCCGCCCGGCTCGGTCGTGATGTTCGGCGCGCCCAGCTCGGCGGCCAGCTTCAAAGCCCGCTTGGTGTGTTCGCGGCGAATCGCCCGATAGTTCGGCTCGGGATCGGTCCAGCCGGGATACCAATAAGGCTGGCGCGGGTCGGCCACGGCGTTCATCATGAAGGCGTTCACGTTCGAGATCACCAGCTTGTGCTTCTCGAGCGTGCGGCGAATCGAGTCCTTGCGCTCGGGGAGCAAGCCCGCGGGCCAGGCGTGCGGCACGTCGGCCAGGATTTCGATGCCCTGGTAACCCAGGCTGGCGATCTTCTCGATTGTGTCTTCAATCGAAAAGTGCATGTACGCATTGGAACTGAAGGCAAGCTTCATCGGCGGGAGGCTCATCAAGCGGCGGAGGGGATGTTCGTCAGCAGAGGCGGCGGGGCAGACATGCAGAATTGTACCTCGCGCAGCGCGGGCGCGGGAGGGCCGATCAACGGGCGTCGGCCGGCGCCGGCAGTTCCGGCCGACTTTTGGCGCCTTTCGCCCCGCGAATTTTCACATTCACGAAGCCTGAATTGTCCGCGAGCGCGTTCCAGTCGTCGCGACAGCGCAAATAAAGCCGGCCATCCTCCGGTGCCGTGAACGTGCCATTTTCGCCAAGCGGAAACGGCTCGCTGAGCTGAAAATCGCTTAGCACCACGCCCTCGAGTCTCCCCTGGCCACGGAAGTCTCCATCGGCCTTCGTGGCTTCAGCGTCCGCCGCGCTGCGCCAGGTGCCGCTGGCCGCGTAGGCATACTGCTGACCTTCCTTGAGGATCGCGCCCGAGGGTTGCCAGCCGCGCTGGGCCAAGATGCGCGCCGAGGTCTGCGTTTTCGCCGCATCTTGAAACTTCCGCTGCCAGTCCCAGCGGCACAAGTCCGCCCGGTAGCCCTGCTCGACGTGGGCGGTGAACTCGCGCAGTTCGAAGTCGATCTCATCGAGTTGGCCGGCAAAGACTTGTTCGAATCGCGGTTTTGCGCCGCTGAGGTAGTTCAATCCGAGCGCGCGAAACCTGCCCGCGTAGTTTTCGTTGTTTACCAGCAGATGGCACAGCGCCCAGCGACGAGCATAAGCTTGCCACGAATCGCCTGTTTGGGCGCCAGCTTTCGCCTCGCCATCGGCGGCATCGTCAGCCACAATCTCCTGCGCACTCAAGGCGGCGAGTGAATGCAGGTAGTCGACCATGTGCTGCTTCACCTGCACGCCGCGCTGGCCTTCCTGCCAAAACTGCCCCAGCTCGGCCATGCCCTCGGAATACCACAAAGGACCGGTGCCACCGAACGTCTGGCCACAGTAGGCGTGCACGATCTCGTGCTGGGGTGTGCTGTCGCGGGCGGTAGCATAGACAATCGACTTGCCGCGAATGAAGCGGCCGCGGTTGCTGATGGTCTGCGTCGTGGTGACGCCCGAGCGATTGGCGATTTTCGCACGGCCCAGCGGCGAGAGCACGCCCGCCGGCCAGGCGTCGAGTTGGTCGACGACGTAACATTCCAGCTCGCCGGCCAGCGGCTGCCCCCAGTATTTGGCGATCAGCCCCAGGATCGTTTCGAACCGCGCCAGCAGGGCACGGGCGTCGTCCGGCGCAAGATCGGTGTGCAGCAGGACGTGCGCGCTGCGATAGTCTGCCGGCTCGCGCAGCGTGTCACGCGGCGCTTGAGCGGCGGCGCTCAGGCAGAAAGCCACGACGGCAAAGCAGAACGGCAGTGCGCGCTGGCAACGCATTCGCGGGAAGACCTCGTCGGCGAAAGTTCCGTAGCACTCCATTGTACTTTACGGCTGCCGAACACCGGTTTCGAGATGATCGGGGCAACACCAAAAAACAACCGGCGGCCCGAAGCACCCTGTAAGGCTTCGAACCGCCGGTATTTGCTGCGCCTGCAAGTTGCACTGGGACTACTTGTCCTCGGCCTTGGCTTCCGTCTTTTCTTCTGCCGGCTTGTCTTCGCCTTCGGCAGCGTCATCGCCGGCCATCGCGATCTTGAAGGTCGACTGGAACTGATCGTAAATCGTCACGATGCAGTTGCCTTCGTTGTCCTCGAGATCCTTGACTTCGATCGCCAGCGGCATGGTGCCGGGGCCGAAGCCTTCGGCAATCGGAGCGTCCAGCACCGGCTTGTCTTCCGAGCCGTAGCCGTACAGGTGCCAGGCGTCGTCGTCCGTGTGACGGGCCGTCAGCAGCAGGGCATAAACCGTCTGTTCGGTGCCGTCCTGGCCCGTGACCTTCAGTTCCTTCAGCTTTGCCTTGTCGAGCGGCTTGCCGTCCACCACCGGCGAGAAGACCGACGACATGAACAGTACGCCCATCGGTGCGCCAGGATCGCTGTTCACGGCCTCGGGGATCTCTTCCGGCTTGAGGTCCTTCTGCGGAATGAGAATCAGGCCGACCGTTTCCTTGAACACGCCGGAGCACTTCTCCAGATCGCACTCAATCTTCACGGGCGGATTTTCAATCTTGTCGACCGCTTCACCGAGCACCTGGGCAAAGGCCTGGGCGATTTGCGGATCGAGAATTTCCAAATCTTCAGCCACGGCCGAAGCGGCGCCAAACGCGCCCGCCGTCAACACGGCAAGTCCACACCAGAAGTTCCTCATCGAACCCTCCCGTTAAATGCAGAATCAGAAAAGTGAATCGTCAAGAAGTTGCGTTATTCGTGGCGCGGCTCGCGCCGGAATTCATTCACTGGAGATGTGACCGGCCGCCGTGCGTGCTGCATGACCAAATCGTGGGGGGCGATTCTCGGTTGTCGCTTCCTCAGTCACAGGCAACGACGACAGTCCACAATGACCTCGTTGCGACAACCAGCGGTCCAGCTGACTCCCATCAAGATAACCCCCGCACCGCGCCCTGCAAGCTTTTAGCCCTCGCACCCGCGTTTTTCTCGGACAATCATGCTGTCACCCGTTTTTCTCTGCCGCCCGCCGCGGAATCAAAGAGTCCGGTCTGAAAGTTTCTCCCTCTGCGGTGACTGGCCGGCGAGTGTAGAATACACCCACAGGCCAAAAGTACATCCGGACTCGGCCGATGGCGTGCGAAGGCATATTCGCCGCCGGGCTGCCAGTATTGGCCGGACACATTGGCTGGTGGGCGGGGCTCGCCGCAACCCGTGCTGCCTGACGCGTCGAGAGCGAAAGGGAGTTCGCGTATTCCGATGGGCAATTCTATTTCATCGCGCTGGAAAGTTCGCCGCGGAGCGACCGCGACCGGGCTGATCGCTCTGTCCGCCGTGCTGGTAGCGCTGGTCCTGATGCTCGTGGTCGCGGGCCGACCGACCGACTCGCTTGTAGCCCCGGCCGAGGTTTCCTCCGCCAAAGGTGTGACGAATATGACCCAAGATCAAAAGTCCGACGACGAGTGGCGCGCAAAGCTGACGCCCGAGCAGTTCTATGTCACGCGGCAGAAGGGAACCGAACGGCCCTACTCCGGCGAGTTCTGGGATCACAAGGAGGCTGGTCAATACAAATGTGTGTGCTGCGGCGCGGAGTTGTTCACTTCGGACACGAAGTACGATTCGCACTGCGGCTGGCCCAGCTTCTACGCCGCGGACGGGAAGGCGAACATCCTCGAGGAAACGGATCGCTCTCATGGCATGATCCGCACCGAGGTGATCTGCAAGAAATGCGGGGCCCATTTGGGGCACCTCTTCGACGACGGCCCCCAGCCGACCGGCATGCGGTACTGCATCAACTCGGCTTCGCTGGCGTTCGAAAAGAAGCCGGAAGAAAAAGCCGAGAAGTAAGCTTTGGGCCAAGATCCCGTCCGAAGCGACGAATACAAGGACGGTCGCGATCCGTCCAGCACCGCAACAATGGGGAGCCCCGTTGCCATGGAACAGCTACTTATCGACAACCCCTGGCTGGTCGTCATCCTGCTGGGGGCCATCGTGATCGTGGCCTGCACGGCCATCGTGTTCGTCACCGAACACGTGCAGAAGTCGCAGAAGCTTGAAATCGAGGCGGCCCTCAAGCAGGACATGCTCAATCGCGGCATGTCGGCCGAGGATATCAAAACCGTGCTCGAAGCCAGCACCGACGGCGCTGCCCTGAAGAACGCCCTGGCCAATCAGGGGGTCCACCTCGGCCTCGGCAAATTCAAACTCGAACTGGGCGCGATCCGCGACAACGCGAAAGCCTGATTCGCGGCGCTAACATTCGCCGACCACCCTCAAGCCCAGAGACTGCTGTCCCTGGGTTATCGCTGCTACTTCTTCGGATCCAGGTTCTGCGTCAGGTCTTCTTCCGTGACCTTCGACTCGACGCCCCCTTCGGGCACTTCGGCGCCGGCCGTCCACAGCAGGGCGTTCAAGACGAACTTGCGGAAGTCATCGTTGCGCCAGTTCTCGTGATTGTGGCCGCCGGTGAAGCCGAACCCGCGGCCCCCTTCAGGTCGTTCCACGGCCCAGGCCACGACTTCTGCCCGGCCCGGGTGGGCCTTGGCCGCTTCGGTACCGCGTGAACGATCCGGCGGCGTGGCCACGAGCAGCGGCTTGGCCGGCGAGTTCTCCGGGAAGCGGATGTTGTAGTACCACTCGTCGTTGATCGTGAACGGGCGCACGCCCCTCGTGATCGCGTGCTCGGGCAGGTTTGAGAACTCGGCGTCCCAGTGCGGGTTGATCGAGTAGCCGGTCTCGTAGTAGCCGCCGATCCACTTGGTCAGGTCGGGGCCACCCTTTTCCTTCGGCACTTCCACGGCATAGTGCGCACAGGCCATGCCCACGCCGCGCTTCATAAGCTGATCGATTTCCGTCAGGCGATTGCGCTGGATCACGGGGTGTCCGCCGCCGCCGTCCATGTAGAGCAGGATCGTGTCGGCATTGTCGAATGCCGTGGGATCCTTCGGCCAGCCGTTGAAGTACGAAGCCGTGATGATGCCCTGCTTATCGGCCAGGCACTTGTCGAGCAGCTTCACGCCGGCGTTGAACTCGTGGTCGCCCTTGGCGTGACTCGGCGTGCCGGCCACCATCACGATCTTTTTGCCGTCTTCGAGTTTCGTGCGCTTGAGTTCGATGTCCTTGAACTGCACGACCATCGGCGGACCGGCATGCAGCTGCAGAGCGAGGATGCCGCTCTTGGCCGCCTTGTCCGACTGGTTGTCGATCACTTCGCTGGTGACGTGGCCGTTGATCTTGTGCGTCAGGTGGTTCCCTTTGGCCGTGATCTCGTACTCGTTCCAGTCCTCTTTCTTGATGTGCGACTGCAATTCCTTCGTGTCGCCGATCTGCTCTTCGGTCTTCTTGCCGTCTGCGCCGATCGTGACCTTCTGTCCGCGAAGGGCGAGGATGCCGCGGCCGCGTTCTTCGTAATTGATGCCGCTGAACATGTCGCCGGCTTCAAAGTCGCCCTGATAGCCGCCGACGACCCAGTCGCCCAGGTCCTTGCTGCGGTACTGGATGCCCGAGTTACCGCCGACGATCTTGTACTTGAGCTTCAGCACGAAGTCATCGACCGGTCCGTCGCGCCAGATGAGGAACGTGTTCCCCTTGGTCGGATTTTCTTTCGTCGTACGGCCGGTGATCGTGCCGTCTTCGACGCTCCAGAACTTCGGGTTGCCGTCCCAGCCTTCGAGGTCCTTGCCGTTGAAGATCGGCTTGAAGCCGTCCTCGGCAAATGTGAGCCGCGTCGAACCGATCGCGACGAGTGCGATCAGAGTGAGGAAGGCAAGCTTGTGGAAGCGAAGCATGGTTTCGAACCCTTATCGTCTATGGGGAGAGTCGCAATTGTGGTGGGCAGGATGGCCGTTGCCGTGCACCAGAATTCTACCTGCAACCGTGGACGTTTGCAGCAGGGTAGACGCGAGCCACGCGGAATGCTCTGTGCGCGCTGGCTGTCTAACAGGGCACAGGTGAGCCGCAACGTGGCCACCTGTGGCACACTCCGCGGATTCAACCCACCGCTTCGTACGTTTCCGGCGGCGTGAAGTCGAAGTTCCGGCTCTGGCTGAAGAACTTGACGGGGTTCTCATAGACCACGCGGCGGATCAGGCTTTCCCCGTGGCCACGCAGCCGCATCGCCAGAATGAAGTCGGGCACCGCCGTCGGCTTGGAAGGGCCCCAGTCGCCGGCCGAGTTCACCATCAGCCGTTCGGGACCATACATCTCGATCATGTCCACGGCCCGCTCGGGCGTGCACTTGCTGGTGGGATAGAGTGTCATGCCGGCCCAGTAACCGTCGTCGAGCACGGCGCGAATCGTGTGCTCTTCGACGTGATCGACCAGCACGCGGTGATGCTCCAGGCGGCGGTCGTCATTGAGCATGTCCAGGATCATGCGGGTGCCCTGGTACTTGTCTTCCAGGTGCGGCGTGTGGATCAGGATCAGTTCGTCGGTCTTGGCCGCCAGGTCCAGGTGCTCGAGAAAGATCGTGGCTTCGTTCTTGGTGTTCTTGTTCAGCCCGATCTCGCCGATGCCCAGCACGCCGGGCTTGTCGAGAAACTCGGGGATCATGGCGATCACTTCTCGCGAGAGGCTCACATTCTCGGCTTCTTTAGCGTTGATACACAGCCACGTGTAGTGCTGGATGCCATACCAACTGGCCCGCTTGGTTTCAAACTCCGTGAGCTGGCGGAAGTAGTCGCGAAAGCCATCGACGCTGCCGCGGTCGAAGCCGGCCCAGAACGCAGGCTCACTGACCGCAACGCAACCCATCTTGGCGAGCGTCTCGTAGTCGTCGGTGACGCGCGAGACCATGTGAATGTGCGGATCGAGGTAATACATGATCGACTTGTTCTAACTTACCTTTCGCCGCGCCGCGGGAATGTTCGCGAAGCCTCGGTTAGCCGCGCCGCTCGACGCCCAGAGACTTCACCCAGTTCGCGTCGTATGGCCGAGAGAACAGGAGCTGAATCCGTTCGGCCCGCTCGGACTCAACACCGCCAAGAATCTCCAGCCCCGCGCGAATCTTCGCCAGCCGCGGATCATCGTGCACCGCGCCTTCGGCCCGATCAAGCCGGTCGAGCGAAGCAGCCAGGTGCAAGAGCCGCGCGCGGATTTCCAGAAACTCGCGATTGAGGACTTCGGCGGCATCGAGCGGAATGGGCATCGAATCAAGTTTCCCCGCGCGGACGCGCGAAATCAACCCGCGCTTGCGAGTCAATCGCTGTGGCGCAATCTACTCGCGCGGCACGGTAGGCCGGGTGCGGCGATACTCGTCCGGTTGTCCGGTGCCGCGAATCACTCGCTGCGTACCGGTGGGGAGCCGCGGCTTAAAGTCGGCCGGATTCGCTGCCTTGCCGAGATTCACCGTACGCTCCTGGCCTTTGTAGCCCATGTAATCCAAAAACTCGCTCACGGCGATCGTCTTCACACCGAGCTTCTCGGCTTCGGTGATCATCTCGCCAAACGAGGCAATGTCGCCTTCGTTCGGGGTCGTTCCCTCGGCGCCGGGCCGTTCGCCCATCACCAGGTACTTGGTGTCGAGGGACATCGTGCCGGTCTTCTTGCCCTCGACCACCTGGGCGTCGATCACCCCGCCGTTCAGCGTAATCAGATCGTGAATTAGCTGCGTGTCGTCCACACCGTCCTCGTTGATGTCCATCGCGCCGACGAGCGCGAAATGTTCCTGGCGACCGGCGTCCCAGACGGTCGAGAAGATCAAATCGCCCGGCATGATCGGGTTTGAAAGGTCGTCTTCGACGATGCGTGCTTCGGCCTGGTGGTCGTCGGTCAGTCGAACGACCTGGATCATGCCTTTCGGCTTCGACTTCACCGGATTGCCATCCTCCGGGGCCACGATTACAAACGACGTCTGAGTCCGCAGTCCATCGGCCGGGCCGACGTTCAGCCACACCAGCCGCGTGCGCTGGTTGACCCGCGTGATCTTGCCGTCCGGATACTCGTTGGCTTTGGCATCGATCTCTTTTTCGTTTCGCATCCGCTCGAGCAGTTCTTCGCTGCGTTTGAGTTCGCCCGAGAGCGAGGCAATTTGCCCCGAGGTTTGCTGAGCGACTTGCTCGCGTTCGGCGGTTGCGGATTGGAACTTGGTGTTGAGTTGTTCCATCTGCCCCTTTAGCTCCGTGCGATGCTCGCCGAACTTGGTCCGCTCGCCCTGCAGGTCTGTGGCAGTGGCCGTGAGCTTTTCGGTGTACTGGGCCACTTCGGCCTGCGAGGCCTGCTGATTGGTTCCCAGCTGGGCGTTGAGCGCCGCATTGTCGGCGGTCAGCTTTGTTTTCGATTCCTGCAGCTCGCGAATCTTGGCGGCCATCACTTCGACCAGCGAGCGATAGTTCTGCTTCGACTCGACTGGATTGTCGCCGTGTGTCTGAATGTCCACGCGTGCAGATTCCTTCAGAGCGTCCAGCGCGATGGCCGGGTCGCCTGCCAGTAGCTTCTTGATCTCTTCGGATTCGGCGATGGCCTTTTGCGTGGCGTTATTGGCGGCGGTATTCTGTTCGGCCAGGCTCTTGGCCCGATCTCGCTCCTGCGAGTAGCTGCTGAAGAACATGTAAGTGGTCACGATCAGGATGATCGTGAGAATCACGAAGATGATCAGCGCGATCTGTAAGCCTTGGTTTTCGCGAGCGGCCATCGAGAGTGTGCTCCTCGAGGAGATTTGCCTCGCTAGCGACGATTGCCTCGATCGGCAGCCGCGGTGCGGACAAACTCAGTTGGGACGGGATCGAAGAATCTTGTTGCGGTGACGCGCCACATTCGACCGCGGCCACGCCTCGGTGTCCCGTATTCCTTGAGAGGACCCGCCATCCTTAGAGCGGCCGCTGACAGCCGGCATAACCGGCGCGGCCCAACCGAGCGCAACGTCAAGACTTTATTGTAATTAGCACCGCTCGGCTGTCAAATTTCACAGCCCCGGAATCCGACCCCCAGGGGGCCCGCTTATTCGCTGCCCGACGAAGGCTTTTTCGTCATTTGACGCTGCTGCCGGATCGAGTCTCGCAGCCGGGCCGCGTCCTCGAATCGTTCCTCGCGGATGGCCTCGTCCAACTCCGCCTGCAGACTGGCCACCGGGTCGAACGGCATCGGCCGATCCTCGCCCGCGGTCTTGGCTGAGAGGTCCTCGCGCCACTTTTCCAGGTACGTGAGCTCGTTGCAGTTTTTGGCATTCTGCGTCTGGTTGTACTCCGAGAGAAACTCGCGAATGCCGTCGATCGCCGCATCGATCGCTCCCAGGGCCGCCGCGTACTCGCGCATCGCAACCAGCGGCGTGGCCACCGCCCGGGCGTGCATCATCATGATATACGGCCGCCATTGGTCGAACTGCAGCTTGTCCTTCTCGTCGCGGGCGTATTTGCGGATGAAGGCCAAGAGTCGCAGGTTGCGGTTCGTATCGCGGGCGCACAGCTCAAAGCGCTCCAGATGCCAGAAACTCACGTAGCGGTGGTAGTACTGGATCCCCTCGCGCAGCAGCCGCTGGCAATCCTCGTTTTCGAGCATGAACGGTTCGTCGTCGTTTTCCGCAGCCGAGTGTTTTTTGGCCTGCTTCTCGTAGAACTCGAGCCAGGATGTGCTGCCGGCGATCTTCTTGCCGTCGGGCCGACCGTCGAAATCCATCTGCAAGAGGCCCAGTTCGAGCCGCATCTGGATCTTCTCGCGGCCATCGTCCCCCTTCACGATTCGCACGGAAATCTTCTCTGGATCGTAGTCCCAGCCGTCGAGCGAGTTGGAGATATCCTTGGACAAGGGAGCGCTTCTTGGGGCCAGGTGGAAGAAGTCTTAGGTCGCTAGACCAAGTCTATCCCACAGACCAGCAAGCGGCGAGAGCGCACGCCGTGGAGGCCAGATGCTAACGACCGCGATCCGCCGGAAAAGAAACAAGCCCGCGAATGTGGGAACTCCGCCGCCGCCGTCCCCCTCAGGGACTATCGAGCCTGCCAAAAGTCGCTCGATTCTACTCGCCCGATTCGCGGGTCATTGGTTCCATGACCTTCGTGTTTCGCTCAACGGCCAGCACGATCGTGCGCTGCTCGACGCCGTTGGCCGCGCTGGCCACGACCGGAATCACTTGCCGCTGGTTGGGCAGGCTCATTCGCACCGTGAAGCTGCCATCGGGACGAATCTTCACCGGTTCGCCGCGGAGGCTGACCCGGCTGTCGGGATTCGTGACGCCGTAGACGATCATCTCGGCGTCGACTTCGAACTTGAGCGTTTCATTGTTCGAGATCATCGGCGACATGCCGCCACCGAACTGCGTGACGACGGGCGCGCCCATCGGGCGCCGCAGTCGTTCTTCAAAGAGCTCTTGCAGCTCGAGACTGTTGTTGTCCGTCGAATAGCCGCCGCTCATGGCGTAAATCTTGTCAAAGTTCTCGGCCACATCGGTCCAATTCTCGTCAATCGCGTCGCTCGCGCCGGGTTCGGGCGTGGTCACGATGTTCGATCGCACCAGCGGATAGAACTTGCCGCTGGATCCGAGATAACCGAGTTCCAGCCGATAGCTAGCGGGCGAATTGTCGACGTGGACATACCAGTTGCAGACGCCGCCGTGGACCTCGATGTCGCGCGACACTCGCTCACTGGCGCTGCTGCCGCTATCGTGAATTTCAATCAATCGCAGGAAGGGCCGGGCGGTGTGCCATTCCTGGCTCATCGCGGCTTGCACGCGCTCCACGCTCTGACGCTTGATCTCCCAGTAAGCGTGCAACCAGAACGGATCGCGGACCATGACGACGATCCGCTCTTTCATTGAGGCTCGTTCTTGCTTGCCAACCGAGGCCAGGTTCTTGTAGCGATCGAGCTTCTCGCGGATCTTGCTCAGGTGGCGCTGCACGCGGGGGCTCGACTTGCTGGCGGTCGACGCGCCGTTGGCGCCATTCCGGCTGGAAGTCGCCACACCGTTGGCGCCATTGCGGGCGACGGTCGAACGGGCTTTGCTGCTGGTGGCAGTTACGGTCGACGCGGCGGGGCGTCTTGCCGAAGACACCTTCTTGTTCGATTGCGACTTGAGTTGCGGGCCGGACTTCGACTTGGCCGAGGCCAACAGGGCTTTCACCAACTGATCCTTTCGCATGCTGTGCCAGCCGCGGACGCCGCCGCGTTTGGCCATCTGCGCCAAGTCTTTGTGGGAGTAGGAGCTGAGAGATGCTGGGGTCATCAAAGAACTGGCCTCCGCGTTGTCGCAGCACGCCCTGCGCTTGTCTTAAGCTCTGCAGACGCGTGGGGCAGGGAAAATCGGGTTGGAGCGTCGTCCGTGACCGTTGGCTACGCTCACACAACCTCACGCGGGCAGTCCTTGGCCAGATGAGGCGACGCCGGGTCGTTCTGAAGCCTTGTGGGGCTTGCGAACAGGCCTTGCGTCCGTCGGAACTTCTGAGGGCTCTCTCCGGTCCGACGGGTTATCGGAACGGCGCGGTGGGGCAGGAGCCGCACGTCAATGACTCCCTGCAAGAAGCAGCGGCTGGGGGTGCCGCGATCGGCGCGCCTTGCAATTGACCGACTCCGCCAAGGTGGGGTGCTCAGGCGCTTCAGGCAGTCTCCGCCAGGGAACGGTACTGCTCGCCCTCGCACATCAACCTCGCACTTCTGAGTGTACTTAGAACGACGCGAAAACGCAACGCCCCCACAGAAGGTGGGTGAGCATGCCGGAACCGTTGCGCCTGCTAGCTTTACGTACATTGCCCGACCCGCAGAGTGGAGCTTCCGGCGCGCCTGATCGCTCGCCGGAAGACTGTTCTCGAAGCGAAAAAGCTCCCCCTCGCTCTCTTCATCGGGCGACTGGCAGGTGGTCGAAAATCACCCCTGCAAAACGATTTGACTGAGGCCGCTCAGACCCCGACAATGACTTTGTGAAAAAAAACACGAATTCGACCCAGAGGCCAATTGACACTCGATTTACGGCCTATTAGGATGCCAGCCTTACAGGTTTGACAGCGACTGCGAGCTGCTTCCAGGCGGAGCGGGAAAGAGTCCTTTCGGGGCTTCCTGCCGAGCCGTTTTTGGCAGAAAGTTGCCCCATATCTGTGGTACCTCCCGCAGACGACCGATCGGCGATGGCAGTCGCCTTCGAGTGGGCCGCAACCGCAATGACCATTTCTGGCGAAATGGTCCTGCCCGGGCTGTTGGGCTATTTGCTCGACCAGTATCTCGGCACGCGGGTCCTGTTCCTGTTTATTGGGTTCGCCTTGGGTGGCCTGTTGGCAACGCTCAGCCTGATGCGAATTGCCAAGAGCGGGGGAAAGTTGCCACGAAGGGCTGGTTCGAGTGGCCAGTCGGGTGCCGATAAGCCGGCGGCCGGCCCGTCGGGAAATCAAGAGTCCGGTGCAGCGAGTCATGACAAACGGTCCAGGCCAGACGCTGAAGGCTAGATTGGCACGCCTGGGGCTTGTCGCCCAGTCGATGTTCATCGCCGCTGCGCTCGCCGGGGCCTTTCTGCTGCTAGCTCCCTTGGCTTACGGCGTTTCGGGGTTGTTTGGCCTGAAGGTCGCCTTGCTCGCCGCTTTGCTCTGCTGGATGGGCGCCCTGTTCTCCCTTTCAATCTCGGCTCTGATTCGCGGCGGCGTCTCTGTGATGAATCGCCTGGCCTTGGGGATGACCGCCCGGGCCATGGTGCCGCTGGTGCTGGGTGTCGGCCTGCACATGAAGCATGCCGACCTGGCCGGCGCCGGGCTGATCTTCTACGTCCTCGTGTTCTACATGGTTACGCTCGCGGCCGACACGGCGCTGCTTGTGTCTCAGGTGCCGCAGCCGCTGGTTCCCAGGAAGGCTCACTAAGGCGATGGCCGATCCTCACGAAACACCCGCCGACGCTCACGACGATGCTCATGCTGCGGACGCGCATGGACATGCCGACGCACATGCGGCGCACGGCGATGCTCACCACGCGCATGATCCGCTCGACGCGGCGCACTTGATTGGTCACGTCAAGGACGCGACGTACTTCGAGTTCCCGCGGTTCATGGGCGGCAAGGTCGAGATTCCGCAGATCTACGAAGGCCCGACGCTCGCCACGATTAGCGTGGGCTTCAAGCCGATCGACGACCGTATCATGCCGATTCAGGGCAGGATCACGAAGTTCATGGTGCTCGAGGCGATTGTCGCCTTGCTCCTGATTTTGGTCTTCAGTTGGCTGGCCTTGCGGCTGCGTCGCTCGGATCGACCGAAGGGCGCGCTGACGAACCTGCTTGAGTCGATGATCGTCTTCATTCGCGACGACGTGGCTCGCCCGGCTATCGGCCATCACGATGCCGATAAGTTCATGCCGTTACTGCTGACAATTTTCTTCTTCGTACTCGGTTGCAACCTGTTCGGCATGCTGCCCTGGATGGGCTCGCCGACGGGGGCCCTGGCCACAACCGGCGCGCTGGCGTTCATCACGCTCTGCACTGTGTGTATCTCGGGCATGGCCAAGCTGGGGCCTGTGGGGTTCTGGGTGGGCCAGGTGCCGCACATGGACCTGCCGCTGGCGCTGGCGATCCTGCTCAAGCCGATGATCTTCGTCATCGAACTGATGGGCATGGGCATCAAGCACTTCATTCTGGCCATGCGTCTTCTGGCCAACATGATGGCGGGCCACCTGGTGCAGGCCGTGATTATGGCCTTCATTGCCGCCAGTGCGGCGAGCGCCGCCTGGTATGCCGTAACTCCCGCGAGTCTGCTCGGCGCCGTGGCGCTCAGCCTGCTCGAACTGTTCGTGGCCTTCCTGCAGGCTTATATTTTCACCTTTTTGTCGGCCCTGTTCATCGGCATGGCGGTGCATCCGCACTAGCCGTTCTGCTGACTTCGCTGTTAGGCGTTTAACTTCGACTTAACCATCTTCTTCGTTACGAGATTTCTAGGAGACTGATACAGTGAACCGCTTTCTGAAAATTGCCATGCTCGTCGTTGCAGTGGCTCTGGTGGCGACCCCGGCCTTCGCTCAAGGCACCACTCCTCCGACGCAACCGGTCAGCAATCACCTGATCTACCTCGGTGGTGCTTTCGGCGCCGGCCTCGTGATCCTGGGTGCCGCTTATGGCATCGGCAAGATCGGCTCGTCCGCTGTTGAGAGCATGGCTCGTCAGCCCGAAGTTGCCGGCAACATTCAAACGGCCATGATCATTGCGGCCGCTCTGATCGAAGGTGCGACGTTCTTCGCCCTGATCGTTTGTATGTTGTTCAACAACTAGTTTCGTTTCCCTTTTTGCGACGCTGCGAGGGCGCTATGGGCCTGGCTCGTTGGACAATTTGTGTTGCGCTTGCGTTCGCCGCCGTGGGCTTTTCGGCCCAGATGGCTGCCGCGCAGGATGTGGAGAAGGCCTTGGAGCATGCCGGGGAGGAAGTGCACGAAGCGGCCACGACTGATCCCAGTCATGGCGGCGGTTCGACCGATCCGTTGGAGGTGGCTCCCGATCTGGCGATCTTCACGTTCATCGTGTTTGTGATCCTGCTGGTCGTGCTCCGCAAGTTTGCCTGGGGCCCGATCATGGAGGCTCTCGAACGGCGTGAACAAAACGTCGCCGAGCACATCGCTCAGGCGGAGCGCAATCACGAGCAGGCCCGGCAGTTGCTGGTCGAATATGAGCAGCGGCTGGCAGGTGCGGCCAACGAAGTCCGCGAGCTGTTGGAAGAAGCTCGCCGCGACGCCGAAGGCACCAAGCAGTCGATCCTGGCCGAAGCTCGCCAGGGCGCCGAAGCCGAGAAGGCCCGGGCCCTGCGGGATATCGAGGCAGCGACCGATGCCGCGCTCGAAACGATCGCGCACCGCAGCACCGATCTGGCGGTCGAACTGGCTGGCAAGATCGTGGGCGCCAAGCTCACTAAAGACGAGCACGCCCGACTGATTCAGGATGCGGTGGCCAAGTTCCCGGCCTCGAGCGCCAGCTCGAATTAGGAGTGCAGAGCGCCAGCTCGAACTAGTTGTGGAAGAGAGTTCATCACCAGGTTCGTTTTAGCCCTTACAGGTTCTGGCAATGATCGACAAAGCCGCCAAGCACCAGGCCAAAGCCGTCAACGTCGGCGCGCAGCGCGTGGCGGCCGTGTATGCCAAGGCCTTGCTCGGCGCCGCTGAAACCAAGGGGCAGACCGACGCGGTGCTGGGCGAACTGCAGGCCGTGGCGGGTGCCATCGCGGCCTATCCCAAGTTCGAGGATGTGCTGGCCTCGGCCCTGGTGCCGCACGAAGAAAAAGTCCGGATTCTCGAGCGCACCTTCGCGAGCAAGGTCTCGCCGCTGGTGCTCGACTTTCTCAAGGTTCTTTCGCATCACGGCCGGTTGGAAATCACCCGCGCCGTGGCAGACGTTTATGAGCAGCTTTTCAACGAGCTGCGGGGCAGGGTGCCGGTTTCGGTGCTCACCGCCACGCCGCTCGATGCCGGCCAAGCGCAATCCCTGGAAGCCTCACTCAGGCGGATTCTGGGTGGCGAGCCCGTCATGCAGCCGGATGTCGATCCGGCCCTGATCGGCGGCGTGGTCTTGCGCGTTGGCGATACCGTTTACGATGGCTCGGTGGCCCGGCAACTCCAGCAGGTCCGCGAGCAGATGATCAACAGGAGCGTCCATGAAATTCAGAGCCGACGAGATCGCTTCCGTCATTCAGGCGGAAATTGAAAACTACCAGTCCCAGATCGACGTTCGCGAGGTAGGTCGCGTACTCGAGGTGGGCGACGGCATCGCGCGTGTCTACGGCCTCTCTGGCGTCATGGCCGGCGAAATGGTCGAGTTCCCCGGCGGAATCATCGGGTTGGCCTTCAACCTCGAAGAAAACTCCGTGGGCGTGATCATTCTCGGTGACTTCCTCAAGATCACCGAAGGCGACGAAGTCAAAAGCACGGGCAAGCTGCTCAGCGTGCCGGTGGGTGACGCCGTGATCGGCCGCGTGGTCGACCCGCTCGGCAACCCGCTCGACGGCAAGGGCCCGATCATCACCAGCGAGCGCCGCGACGTCGAAACCATGGCTCCCGGCGTGGCCGAGCGCCAGCCGGTCAAGCAGCCGCTGCAAACCGGGATCAAGGCCATCGACTCGATGACCCCCATCGGACGCGGCCAGCGCGAGCTCATCATCGGTGACCGCAAGACGGGCAAGACCGCCATCGGCATCGACGCCATCATCAATCAGAAGAACTCGGGCGTGAAGTGCTTCTACGTCGCTGTCGGTCAGAAAGAGTCGACCGTCGCCGGTACGATCGAAGTGCTGCGTGCCACGGGTGCCATGGACTACACCACGGTCATCATCGCCAGTGCTTCGGATCCCGCTCCGCTGCAGTACGTCGCTCCGTACGCCGGCACGTCGATGGCCGAGTACTTCATGTACAAGGGCGAGCACACGCTGATCGTCTATGACGACTTGTCGAAGCAGGCCTCGGCCTATCGCCAGTTGTCGTTGCTCATGCGTCGTCCGCCGGGCCGCGAAGCCTACCCGGGCGACGTGTTCTATGCCCACAGCCGCCTGCTCGAACGTTCGGCCAAGCTGAGCGATGCTCTAGGCGGCGGCTCGCTCACCTCGCTGCCGATCATCGAAACGCTCGAAGGCGAAGTCTCTGCGTACATTCCCACAAACGTGATCTCGATCACCGACGGTCAGATTTACCTGCAGCCCGACTTGTTCTTCTCCGGTATTCGTCCGGCCATGAACGTGGGCGTGTCGGTCTCTCGCGTGGGCGGTTCGGCCCAGATCAAGGCGATGCGTAAGGTCGCCGGCGGCTTGCGACTGGACCTGGCAGCCTTCCGCGAACTGGAAGCGTTCGCCCAACTCGGTACGGATCTCGACCCGGCCACGCAGTCCCGCTTGGACCGCGGTTACCGGATGGTCGAAATCCTCAAACAGGGTCAGTACGAGCCGCTCGATGTGATCGACCAGGTGTTGATCATCTTCGCCGGCACCCGCGGCTTCCTCGACAAGGTTCCGGTGAAGGAAGTTTCGCAGTGGGAGAAGCAGTTCCTCACGTTCATGCGTGACCAGAAGCCGGAGATTCGCCATAAGATCGAGGAGACGCAGGATCTGGACGAAGCGACGATGGCGGCGATTACCTCCGCGATCGGCGAATTCAACGCGCAGTACACCAACAAGGGAGCAGCCGCCACCGCTCGCGTGTAAGCAAGCGGCAGTGCCCTGGATTGAACAATGGCCAAAGCCCGAGCGCTCGACAAACGTCGCAAGAGCATCCGGAACATCCGCAAGATCACGCGGACGATGGAACTGATCGCGACGGCCCGCTTCAAGAAAGCCATGGACCGCGCCCATGCGGCCACGGCCTACACGCGCCGCATCACGCAGGTGGTGGCCGACCTGGCCACGGCCGGTCTGGAGGTCAAGCACCCGCTGCTCGAGCCGCGTGAGAACATCAATCGCGCGGTGCTGCTGATGCTCACCGCCAATCGCGGCCTGTGCGGCGGGTACAACTCGAGCGTCCAGCGGGCAGGTTTCAACCGCTACAACGAACTGAAGCTGATCGTACCCGAACTGCGGTTCGAGATTTCCGGACGACGTGGCCTGTCGGCGGCCAAATTCCGCGGCATCCATGTCGATGAAACGTACACGCACTTCGAGGATAAGCCCAGCTTCGAGCAAGTCGAGGTGCTGGCCAATCGCTATCTCGAAGAGTACATCTCGGGCAAGATCGATCGCCTCGACGTCGCTTACATGCGGTTCGAGAATGTTGCCCGGCAGTCGGTTGTCGTTGAGACGCTGCTGCCGCTGGGACAGCTCGAAGGAGCCGGCGCCGGCGACAACAAGAGCCAGGTTCAATACGAGTTTCTCCCCTCGGCCGCCAGCATTCTGGAAGAGGTCGTGCCCACGAGCTTCAAGGTGAAGCTCTTCAAGTGCTTCCTCGATGCGGCCGTCAGCGAGCAAGTCGCCCGGATGGTCGCCATGAAGGCCGCCACCAAGAGTGCCGGCGACCGCATCAAACAACTGTCGATGGCCTACAACCGGGCCCGTCAGTCACAGATCACGGGCGAAATCATGGAAATCATCGGCGGTGTCGAGGCCCTGAAGTAATCGCCCCACCGCAATTCAAGTACACACAACCAAACCGACGCATCCAACCGCGCGAGAGATCATGGCAACCGCAACGAACCATCAGCCAGGCACGAAGAACATTGGCCACGTGACCCAGGTGATCGGCTCGACCTTCGACGTCGAGTATCCCGAGTCGCAACTGCCGGCCATTTACAACGCTGTGAAGATCAACGCCGAACACAAGGGCGTGAAAGTTAACCTCACCGGCGAAGTGCAACAGCACCTCGGTGGCGGCCGTGTCCGCTGCGTGGCGCTCGGCTCGACGGACGGCCTGATCCGTGGCCAGGAGTGCATCGACACCGGCTCGCCGGTGACCGTGCCCGTCGGCAAGGAAACGCTGGGTCGCGTGTTCAACCTGATTGGCGAGCCGGTCGACGGCCGCGGTCCGGTCAACGCTGAGGAACGCTGGTCGATTCACCGCGACGCTCCGGAGCTGGTCGACCTCTCGACCAAGACCGAGCTCTTCGAAACCGGTATTAAGGTTATCGACTTGCTCACGCCGTTTGTCCGCGGTGGCAAGGCCGGTCTGTTCGGTGGTGCTGGTCTTGGTAAGACGGTTATTCTCACCGAGCTCATCGCTCGTATCGCGAGTGCCCACGGCGGTTACTCGGTATTCGCGGGCGTGGGAGAGCGTACTCGTGAAGGTACCGACCTGTGGCTGGAAATGCAGGAAGCCAAGATCGGCGACACCGGCCGCAGCGTTATCGAACAAACGTGCATGGTCTTCGGCCAGATGAACGAGCCGCCGGGAGCTCGTCTCCGCGTGGCTCTCTCGGCCCTCACGATGGCCGAGTATTTCCGCGACAAGACCGGTGCAGATACGCTGCTGTTCATCGACAACATCTTCCGCTTCTCGCAGGCCGGTAGCGAAGTGTCCGCACTTCTCGGTCGTATGCCGAGTGCCGTGGGTTACCAGCCCACGCTGGCCACGGAAATGGGTGCCTTGCAGGAGCGTATCGCTTCGACGAAAAAGGGGGCCATCACGTCGGTGCAGGCCGTGTACGTGCCGGCAGACGATCCGACCGACCCGGCCCCGGCCGCGGCGTTTGGTCAGCTCGACGCGTTCCTTTACCTGGAGCGTTCGATCACCGAAAAGGGTATTTACCCGGCGGTGGATCCGCTGGCTTCGTCGAGCCGTATTCTCGATCCGCAGTACGTGGGCGAGCGGCACTACAACGTCGCCCGCCGCGTGCAAACGACCCTCCAGCGTTATCGCGAACTGCAGGACATCATCGCGATTCTGGGTGTCGAAGAACTCAGCGAACAGGACAAGCTGATCGTGCATCGTGCTCGCCGCATGGAACGCTTCCTGTCGCAGCCGTTCCTCGTGGCCGAAGTCTTCACCGGCAAGCCGGGCGAAATCACGCCGCTGGCCGACACGATCCGCAGCTTCGAGGAAATCGCCGACGGCAAGTGGGATCACCTGCCCGAGCAGGCCTTCATGTATGTGGGCGCCATCGAGCAGGCCGAAGAACAAGCCAAGAAGATGGCCGCCAAGGCCTAACCTCAGAATTGACGTGAACTCTCTGCGAGCGGTATCCGCACCGCTTGCGGCATAGCAGGATCGACAACCGCCATGGCCCAACTCAACCTGATCGTCGTCACGCCCGAGTCCACGGTGCTGGAAACCTCGGCCGAGTTCGTGGCCTTGCCGCTGTACGACGGCGAGATCGGCATCCTCCCCGGCCGGGCGCCGCTGATCGGTCGCCTGGGCTACGGCGAGCTGCGCGTCGAAGTGGGCGGCCAGACCACGCGGTTCTATGTCGACGGCGGCTTCGTGCAGGTGGCGGACAATGTGGTTTCGGTGCTCACCAACCGCGCGGTGCCGGCAACGGCGCTCGATGCCAAGGTGGCTCGCGAGCTGCTCCAAGCGGCCCAGGCTCGCAAAGCCGACACCGACGAGTTGATCGCCATTCGCGATCGGCTGGAACGTCAAGCCCGCGCCCAGCTTCGCCTGGCCGAACGTGCCGGCACGGGCGGTAGTGCGAGCCGCGCGGCCCATCACTAAGCGGGTATCGCTCCGTCCGGCGGGCTCTCTACTGGCCTTGGGTGCGATGCTCACGCGCTGCGCGAGCATGCTGAGCCTGCCAAGTCGCTTGAAGTAGGGCATACTCCCGCTGCGCGTGAGCATGGCACCTCAGCTCGCATCGGATTTTCGCACTCGGCTGGCCTATTGCCGTATCACGGAACATGGACGCTAGAGCGGTTTCATTTTAGGTATGGCGGTATCCGCAGTGTTGAAAGTAGTTTCGACACTCGTGTTCTGTGAAGGTGTCGAGGATGCTTCCGCAGAGCGTCCAGAGTTTGTCGACAGTCCGTTCGGCTCCGTCGCGGAGGAGTTTCTTGAACTTGGAAAACGCCAGTTCGATGGGGTTCAGGTCGGGCGAGTAGGGAGGCAGGTAGCGTAGTTCGGCGCCGACTGCTTCGATGGCTTGGCGAACTCCAGCGACTTTGTGGCTGGAGAGATTGTCCATCACCACGATGTCGCCCCTTCGCAAGACCGGTGCCAGATGTTGCTCGACCCAGGCTCGAAACAACTCGCCGTTGATCCCGCCTTCAACGGTCAGCGGAGCGACGAAACCCTCGACCCTCAAGGCCCCCAGAAAAGTCGTCGTCTGCCAACGCCCACACGGCGCTTTGTCGACCAGACGCGTGCCGCGATCCGAGCGGCCATAGCTGCGCGTCATATTGGTTTTGGCCCACGTTTCGTCGATGAAGACGACTTTCTCAGGATCGATCTGCAACTGCGAATCGCGCCACGCCGTGCGTTGCTCGACGACATCGGGACGATCTTGTTCGCTGGCAATCAACGTCTTTTTTTTCGCGATTGATCCAATGCTCGACAGGCCGCGCAGAGCGTTCCCAAACAAACATCGATGCCGCGCTCTTGCTTCAAGTCGGCTTGCAGTTCACGCAGGTAAATGTCCGGCCGAGCAGCGATCTTCGCGACCAGCCAATCCGCCCAGGCCTGCCACTTGGGCTGACGCGGCGCGGCTTTTTTTGGCGCGACCTGGCCGGTCTCGCGACGTTGCTGCTGAATCCGCCGCAACCAAGATTCCGAAACCTGGAAACGCAACGCGATCAACCGTCGCTCTTCGTTCGTATCACACGCGGCGAGCACCTCGCCACGAAACTCCGCATCATACGGTTCCATTCGATTCACCTCCTTGAGATGAACCCACTTTACCCGCCTCGCCTAGATCGCGCTAGACCTACGGTGAAACCGCTCTAAATTGGCGAGTGCCCTCGAAGCGCGCCTTGGGCGGGTGTCGAGTATTAACGCCGATCCGAGGGCTACCTCTCACTACCGCTTCGGGTCGTAACCCAGATTCGGCGACAGCCAGCGCTCGATCTCGGCAAGCGGCATGCTCTTACGAGCGGCATAGTCGCTGGCCTGGTCGCGGTCGATGCGGTCGACCGAGAAGTAGCGGGCCTCGGGATGGCCGAAGTACCAGCCGCTGACGCTCGCCGCCGGATGCATGGCGAAGCTTTCGGTAAGCTCGATGCCGGTCGCCTTCGTAGCGTCGAGCAGGTTGAATAGCGTTCGCTTCTCGGTGTGGTCGGGGCAGGCCGGATAGCCTGGCGCCGGCCGAATGCCGCGATACTTCTCGGCGATTAGCTCGTCGTTCGAGAGCTGCTCGCTGGCGCCGTAGCCCCAATCGTTCCGGGCAATCTTGTGTAATGCTTCGGCAAACGCCTCGGCCAGCCGATCCGCGAGCGCCTTGACCATGATCGAGTTGTAATCGTCGTGGTCGGCGTCGTACTTCTTGGCGAGCTGGTCGCAGCCGATGCCCGCCGTCACGGCGAACGCGCCAACATAGTCCTCTCGGCCGCTGTCGACCGGAGCCACGTAATCGGCCATGGCGGTGAAGTGCTGTTGTCCCTTCCGCTCCCACTGCTGCCGCAGCGTGTGCAAGCGAACGAGTTCCTTCTTGCGCGATTCGTCGGTGAACAAAGCGATGTCGTCTCCCACGGAACCCGCCGGCCAGAATCCGTACACGGCCCGCGCCTTCAGCAGCTTGCCGCGCACGATCTCGTCGAGCAAGGCCCGGGCGTCGTCATAGAGCTTCTTGGCGCTCTCGCCATAGGTCGGGTCGCTGAAGATCTTGGGATATTTTCCCTTCAGCTCCCAGGTGAGGAAGAACGGCGACCAGTCGATGTAGTCCACCAGCTTCTCCAGCGGGTAGTCGTCCAGCACTCGCGCGCCCGTGAACGACGGTTTGTCGATTTGCACTGTCGCCCAATCGGTGGGGAAGTGCCGCCTCTTGGCCTCGGTATACGGAGTGAGCGTCACTTGCTGGCGCTGGTTGTAAGCTTCGACGAGCGTTTCCTGATCCTCACGATTCTTGGCTTCGAAGGCCGTTCGCATGTCATCGCTTTTGAGCCGATCGACGACACCCACGCTGCGCGACGCATCCAGCACGTGCACGGTCGTGTTCCGGTAGGCCGGCGCGATCTTCACCGCCGTGTGCTTGGCACTGGTGGTCGCGCCACCGATGAGCAGTGGAATGTCGAATCCCTGGCGATCCATCTCGCTGGCCACGTGGACCATCTCGTCCAGGCTCGGCGTGATCAGGCCCGAGAGGCCGATCATGTCGACCCCTTCCTTGCGCGCGGTCTCCAGGATCTTCTCGGCCGGGACCATCACGCCCATGTCGATGACTTCGTAGTTGTTGCAACCGAGGACGACGCCGACGATGTTCTTGCCGATGTCATGAACGTCGCCTTTCACGGTCGCCATCAGGATCTTGCCGCGCGCGGCCTGGCCGACCGTGCCCGCTTCGATCTTTTCCTGCTCCATGAAGGGCAACAGGTACGCCACGGCCTTCTTCATCACCCGGGCACTTTTCACCACCTGCGGCAGAAACATTTTGCCCGCGCCGAACAGGTCGCCGACGATCGACATCCCGTCCATCAGCGGCCCTTCGATGATCGAGAGGCACCGGTCGTATTTCTGCCGAGCCTCCTCGATATCCTGATCGATGTAGTCGACGATGCCCTTCACCAGCGCGTGCGCCAGCCGCTGCTCGAGCGGTTCGTTCCGCCAGGCCAGCGTCTGGGCTTCGCTCGGGCCGCCTTGCTTCTTCACGGTCTCTGCGAAGTTCACCAGCCGCTCGGTCGCGTCCGGCCGGCGGTTCAAGAGCACGTCCTCGACGAGTTCCAGGAGGTCCTTGGGAATCTCCTCGTAAACCGCGAGTTGACCGGCGTTCACGATGCCCATGTCCAGCCCGGCGCGGATCGCGTGATACAGGAACGCGGCATGAATCGCCTCACGCACCACGTCGTTGCCGCGGAACGAGAACGACACGTTGCTCACGCCACCCGAGACTTTCGCCCCCGGGCAGCGCTGCTTGATCAGCTTCGTGGCCTCGAAGAAGTTCACCGCGTATGGGTTGTGTTCTTCGATGCCCGTGGCGACCGTGAGGATGTTCGGGTCGAAGATGATGTCTTCGGCGGGCATGCCGACTTCGCGGGTCAGCAGCTTGTAGGCCCGTTCGCAGATCGCCACTTTGCGGTCGACTTCCGTGGCCTGACCTTCTTCATCAAATGCCATCACGACGACGGCCGCACCATAGCGCCGCACCAGCCGCGCATAGTGCAGGAACTGCTCTTCGCCTTCCTTGAGGCTGATCGAGTTGACGATGCCCTTGCCTTGAACACACTTCAGCCCCGCCTCGATAACCGACCACTTGGAGCTGTCGACCATGATCGGCACGCGAGCGACTTCGGGCTCGGCCGAGACGAGGTTCAGGAACTTCGTCATCGCAGCTTCGCCGTCGAGCATCCCCTCGTCCATGTTGATGTCGATGACGTTCGCGCCGGCTTCGACCTGCTCGCGCGCTACGGCGATGGCCTCTTCGTACTTTTCGTTAAGAATCAGCCGGGCAAACTTCTTCGAGCCCGTGACGTTGGTTCGCTCACCGATCATCGTGAAGTTGCTCTCCGGCCGCAGCGTGAGCGGTTCCAGCCCGCTGAGCCGCGTGAGCGGTTCGATCTCGGGGCGTTTGCGCGGCGGCTTGTCGGCCACGGCCTCGGCAATCGCCTTGATGTGCCGGGGCGTGGTGCCGCAGCAGCCGCCCACGATGTTCAGCCAGCCGTTGGCGGCGAATTCGCCCAGCACGCGGGCCATCATTTCGGGTGTTTCGTCAAAGCCGCCAAAGGCGTTCGGCAGCCCGGCATTCGGGTAGCAGCTCACGTAGATCGGGGCGATTCGCGACAGCTCTTCCACGTGTGGCCGGAGCATGTCGGGTCCCAGCGCGCAGTTCATCCCCACACTGAGCAGGTTGGCATGTGCGATCGAGTTCCAGGTGGCTTCGACGGTCTGAGCCGACAGGGTTCGGCCGCCGTCGAAGATCGTGAACGAGGCCATCACGGGAACCCGCACCCCGTGATCCTGGAAGTACTGCTCGACCGCGAACAAGCAGGCCTTCAGCACCAGCGTGTCGAATGCCGTCTCGCACAGCAGCAGATCGACGCCACCTTCGATCAGCGCGTCGACCTGCTCATAGTACGTGGCCACCATCTGATCGAACGTGGCACTGCGATAGCCGGGATCGTTCACATTGCCGGCGATCGAAAGCTGCTTGTTCGTGGGGCCGATCGAGCCGGCGACGAACCGCGGCTTGTCGGGGTTCTGCAGGCTGAGCTCATCGGCGGCCTTACGGGCAAGCGCCACTGCTGCCAGGTTCAGTTCGCGAACGCAATCCTGTAGGCCAAAGTCCTCCATCGCCACGCTCGTGGCGCCGAAGGTGTTGGTCTCGATAATGTCGGCGCCGGCTTCCAGGTACTGCCGGTGGATCTGCTCGATCGCGTCCGGCTGGGTGAGTACCAGCACGTCGATGAAGTTCTTGAGGTCCTTGTGGTGGTTGCGGAACCGCTCGCCGCGGAAGTCCGCCTCCGAGAACTTGAAGGCGTGGACCATCGTGCCCATCGCCCCGTCCAAAACCAGGATGCGCTGTTCGAGGAGCTTGTGCAGGACTTCGGCCGACTGTGCTTGCTGCAGGACTGCCATGGGGTCTCATATAGATAGTGAAGAGCGGGGGGCTCAGGGTGTTTGTCGTTCGGCCCCTGGCCAGACCGCGCTTGAAGGCTAACCGCTTTTGCGGGAGTAGCTTGCGCTTTAGAGAACTATCGCACACTGCCGCGCCGCCTGCAACCGCCGCCCACGGTTCAGCTTAGGACCATAAGAGCTAGCGGCCAGCGGAATGGTTCGCGCCGCGGGGCTGGCAGGCAAGTCGCCTCAAACTCGCCAGTCGCCGCAAGCGTAAGAAGGCTCAAGATCGTTACCACCCACGCCCGATATCAACTGCCAGTCGGCGTAGCGCGCGCTTCGTGCCTCGCGGCTGCGCCTCGACCAGATTATCCAATCCTCAACCGCACGGATGAACGATGGCTGCGTTCCATACCACGCCGCATGGCGCTGCCCCGGCCACCGGCGACGTCGGGCCGGCTGTGATCAATGTCCGCCGTCCTCGGGCCGCTACGAGCGACGCGCCGATCCCGTCTGAACTCGTACTCAACAAGGCTGATGACGCACTGCCGCCAACGGCGCTGCGGCTACCGAACCTGGCAGCGATTCCGGCTCCGCCCAGCACGCTTAACAAGATCTTCTCGATCCTGCACTGGTGCTTCATCGGTCTGGGATCGCTGATCGCGCTGTGGCTCATCTTTGGCGGTCGCGGCGGACCGAAGCCCACGGGCGAAGACATTCCTGCAGCGCCAGCCCGCGCGCAGGTCGATTCGACCCCGGCTTGGAATCCGCCAGCGCTGGATACTGCCGGCGATTCGGACGCCCCCAAGTGGACGCCACCGCCTGCCAGCACAGCGACCACTGCCGAGGCTGCAGCGCCGCCCAGCATGGAGATCGCGCCGCCTGCGGCTGCACCTGCCGCTAGTGCGCCGGTTGCATCCGAGTCGGACGCCCCGAGCTACGACGCCTGGCCGCAAGGCGACGCGAAGTTGCCTGCAGCGCCGGCGGCTGAGCCAACCCAGCCGGAAGCCGCAGCGCCAGAGGCGTCTCCAGAACCCGAGCTGCCCGCCGCCCCGGCCTGGCAAGAGGCCAGTGCGCCGCCTGCGGCTGCCACTGCGGGGCCGGTCGCTCGAACCGCCGCTCGCGAAACGCCGGTCGCCGATCCGGTGCCAGGTGGCGAAGCCCATCCCCTTGATCTAACCGTGCCGGTGCCGCAATGACCAGCTTCGACAAATCGTTCATCAAGGCCTTCACCGACCAGCCGCATGTGGCTGCGCCCAGCGCGCGCGTCTCCGCGCCTCCGCACATTGTCTCCCCGACGCCTGCTCCGGCCCGCGAGCGAAGGTTGAGCGGAGCCGCCACGCGTGTGGAGGATCAACCGCCGGCCCGCCGGGACACCAGCGAAAGCTTGCCCCTCAGCAGCTACACCCCGCGGCCGAAGGTGCACGACTCCTGGCGGGCGATGCTGGAAGTCGATCGCTTTCCCTGGCCGGCTTGTTGCGAAGAACTGCTTGTGCGGGTGCGCCCGCATTGGGATCGCTTCGCCGACACGATCATCGAAGCCATGGCCAGCGGCCAGAAATGCCTGGGCATCAGTTCGCTGCATCGTAACGTCGGCCGCACGACGACGCTGCTCGCCCTGTCAAAGATTCTCGCCAACCGCGGCATGCGGCCGGTGTTGGTCGATGCCGATTGCATTCGCCCCGAGCTTGCGGAGGCCTGCGGTGTCGTGGTTCAGACTGGCTGGGACGACCTGCTGGCCAGCGAACTGGCGCTCGGCGAATCGCTGATCGCCGCAGTCGAAGACGGCGTCACGCTCCTGCCGTGGCGCTCGGCCGTGACGAGCGGCGCCGTGCTGCCCACCTCACTCAAGGCTGGCGGAATCTTCGGCACGTTGCGCGAACACTATGACCTGGTGCTCGTCGATCTGCCGCCGCTGGGCACCAAGCCCTCGGTCGTGGAACTCGCGGCCTTCGCCTCCACGGTTCATCTCGATCGGCTGTACCTGGTTGACGATCTGCGCGATCACGACCGCGACGCACTGGCCAGCACCTGCAACAAGCTGGCGCGCGCGGGCCTTGCCGTTGCGGGCATCATCGAAAACTTTGCCGCCGGGCCGGATCATCCCCGCGGCGCGAATCATCCGGGCGTCCGTCGACCGGCGGCCGTCGGCTCTTAAACTTGCTGCGGGGGGAATGCGGTGTACGAATTGTATTGGCAATTGCAATCGCGCCCGTTCGAAAACTGCACGGACGCCAAGTTCTATTACCCCAGCGAAGTCCACCAAGGCGCGCTGCTCAAGCTGCGCTACACGGTCGAGAACCGCCGCGGCGCGGCGCTCCTGGCCGGCGCCGCGGGTGTGGGCAAGACGCTGCTCATCAACTCGCTTCGCCGGCAGGTCAGCCCCAACTGCACGCCGTTCGTGCACCTGGTGTTTCCGCAAATGTCCGTTGGCGAACTGCTCAACTACCTCGCCGCCGAGCTCGGAGCCCTGACAACCACAACTTCGGCCACTACGGTCGACGAAAGCGTGCGCCGCATCCAGAAATTCCTGGAAGACAACACCCGCAAAGGTTCGCATGCCGTGGTGGCGATCGACGAAGCCCAACTCCTGCTCGAGACGGAATCGCTCGATACGCTGCGGCTGCTGCTCAACTTCGAATCGCAATCGCAGCCGGCGCTCACCTTGATCCTGGCCGGTCAACCGCACCTGTTGCCGGCGATCGCGAGGCTGCCGGGTTTTGAGGCCCGGTTGGGTGTGAAGTGCCTCTTGCGGCCGCTGCATCTCGAAGAGACCGTCAGCTACGTGAATCACCGCATGCAAGCGGCGGGCGCCACGCGCGAAATCTTCACCAGCGAGGCACTCACCACGCTGCACGAACTGGCCGGCGGCAACCCTCGTCGGATCAACCGACTTTGCGATCTGGCGCTGCTCATTGGTTATGCCGAGGAACAAGTGCGGATCAACGCCCCACAAATCGAGGCCGTGTGCAACGAACTCGTCACGGTCGCCCCCGAGTAGCACTGGCGGAAGATGCTACAATCGGCCGATGTGAATGGCGCTTCTCGAACGCGCGATCTGGCGGTCTCTTTAGCCGTGGCGATTTGCTGCGCGCTGTTGCTGCTCCTCACCTCACCCTCAATCCCGATCGTCTGGGATGAAGGTGACACGATCTTCCGGGCCGAATCGCTGGCGGCTGGCGATGATCCCTGGCCGTACACCACCCTGCGCGAGGGGCATCCGCCCCTGTCCGGCATCCTCGTCACGCTGGGCGAGCGAATCGCTCCCGGGTGGCTCGCTCCGCTGACTCGCTATCGACTCGGTCCATGCATGTTCTTCGCGCTAGCCGCCGGGGCGATGTTCTATCGACTGCGGCGCGACTATGCGCTGTGGATCGTGCCGATCGTGGCGGTGGGCGTGCTGCTCACCATGCCGCGGATGTTCGCTCATGCCCATTTCGCGACGCTTGACGGTCCGCTGACCGCAGCCTGGGTGCTGGCCTGGGCAGCGTTTGCGCCCGCGCGGCGATGTTGGTACTTCGCACCGCTTTTCGGCGCGGCGCTTGGTCTGACGCTGGCGGCCAAGTTCACCGGCTGGCTGGCGATCACACCTTTCGTCACTTGGGCGATTCTATATCGCGACCGAGGCGCGGCGACTGCCTTGGCAATTGCCGCCCCCGTGGCGATCGCGGTGTTCATCGCCTTAAACCCGCCGCTGTGGAACGACCCGCTCTCGGGGCTGCAGTCGTTCTTCGAACTCAACCTGGGCCGCGCGGACCATCGCGGCCTCAACATCACCACGCAGTTCTTCGGCCGGATGTACGATCTTGATCATCCGTTGCCGTTTTACAACACGCTCGTGTGGACGATGATCGTCGTCTCGCCCATGTCGCTGGTGCTCGCCGGCGTTGGCATCGTGGCCACCATGCGGCGTTGGCGGACCGATCCGGTTTCCATGCTGCTCGTGCTGCAATGGCTAACGCTCATGGTCGTCCGGGCCACCCCCTGGGCGCCGCCGCACGACGGCATCCGCCTGTTCCTGCCAAGCTTTGCGTTCCTGGCCGCGCTAGCCGGCGTGGGGGCGGGCAGGGGACTCTATCGCGAAACTCTCTACAGCGCGGAGAAGATCGTCGCGCAGGGCTGGGCCAAGGTCACCATCGGCATCGTGCTCACAATGGGCACCGTCGATGCCATCAGCTACTTTCCGCACGGATTGTCCTTCTACAATCGGCTGATCGGAGGACTGCGCGGAGCGACGTCGCTCGGCATGGAGCCGACCTACTGGTGGGACTCGCTCGACGACGAAACGCTCCAATGGTTGGCTCGCAATACGGGCCCCGGTGAGAAGGTCGCCTTCGCCGCCGCACCGCCGAAGAACCTCGAGCTACTCAAGCGTTGGGGTCGGCTCATGAACGTGCCGAGCGATCGGGGAACGTTCCGCTGGTATGTCATCCAGCGACGCCCCAGCGCGTGGTCACCCGTCGATCGGCGACTAATTGAGCGTGCCAAGCCGGCATATCAGCACACATTCAAAGGCGTGCCGCTACTCGACGTTTACGACTATGCGGACTACGAACGGCTAAAGGCGGAAGAACGATAGCCCACAAGACCAGGGGATGCTTTCCCTGAGCTTACTTAAGCGATTAGCTTGGCGGAAACCTCCTATAGAGATCGAGCCCCTCGCGATCCCCTAAGATCGCGAAAACCTTGCGAATCTGTTCGTATCCCTCGGCGATCCGAAAGTGGCTGTCGCGGCCGCGGCTCTTAGCGCCCAGGACATAGAAATCCCGCTCGGCGGTGATGACGCCGGTCGGGTCGAGGGTCTGGATCGCGCCTGTCGCGGCCGCTCGCCCGAGTTGTAGTTCGTCCAGCAGGGCGTACTCTCCGCGATAGCCCACGTTCGCCACGATGCGGTCGAATTGCTGTTCAATCTCTTCGCCGCTCAGCCGGACCCCAAAGCGGTCGAGATCGGCATGCCACGAGACACTACACACGGTCTGCCCGGGCAGATGCGTCACGTGGTTGGCGTCCCCTTCGGCGAGCTGCCGCGCGCGGGCGTGCAAGCGGGCGGAGGCCGTCTGATCGTAACCCGCCGTAGCACGCTCGGACCCTTCCGGCGGCTTCCGTGTAAGCCATGTAATCCAGGTATCCGATGTCTGGGAGGCCAGTTCCGCGAGCGCTACCAGGGTGCTGACGGCCGAATCGCCATCGCCCACCAGCAAGACACTGCGCCCCGCGTACCGCCCGCGAGCGCTCCCCAAGACATCGGGCAGGCCGTACTCGATGTGCGATCGGGCTGCCATTTCGCCCGCGGCAGGCAAGCCGTCGGCGCCCAACCAGTTCCCGCAGCCGTACGTGCCCGTTGTGTCGATGACCGCTTCGGCCGAGAAGATCTTTTCGTGCAGGTGACCGCCGGCGTCGCGCTCGCGTACAAGCAGGCGGAAGTCGCTGTCCGCGCGGTCGTCACTCCCGGCTCCTTCACCGCGGAGCCAACCCTCGCGGCCAATCGCCAGCACCTCGGTATGGGCGTGGACACAGTCCACGATCAGGTCCGACTTCGCGAGCGGCATGAGGTACCGCGCGGCATATTCGCGACCGGTAAGAAACGCGTCATCGGCCGGAGGCTGCCACTGCGAATCTTGGGCGGTGAGCGCCGCAAGCGCGAGCGGAGTGCAGTTCTCGCCAAATGGCGTGAACATCCGCACATGCCCCCAGTGCCGCACGTGCTCGGCCAATTCGCCGCGTTCGAACAAGTCGACGTCGTAGCCCAGGTAGCGGGCATAGAGCGCCGCTTCGAGTCCGATGGGACCCGCGCCGATGATGGCAATCTTTGCGGGGGTATCAATGGCCATGCTGGAACCCGTTTAATTGGCAGCCGAGGCTTCGGCGCCGGCGTGGCGACCGGGCCGAAACTGGCTGAGATCAATCGTGGGCGGCTTCCCCGCGAGCAAGTCGTTGATCACGACCGCGGTTCCTGGCGAAAGCTGCAGGCCGCTGCGAAAATGCCCCGCCGCGACGAAGGCATTCTCCAGTTCTGGCACCTGCCCCAGGTAGGGCAGCCCGTCGCGCGATGCCGGTCGCAAACCGGCCCAGCTCTTTTCGAGCGGCGCTTCCGACAACTGGGGAACCAGGCTCGCGGCGAACTCGATCAGCCCGGCAATGATGTCTTCCGAAGTCGAGTGGTCGAACCCCGCGTCCTCTTCCGTTGAACCGACGATCACCCGGCCGTCCAGCCGTGGCACGAGATAACGTTTCCCCTCATTCACGATCCGCGAGAACAGCGGGCGCTCGCACTTGAGGAGAGCGATCTGCCCGCGGATCGGTTTGATCGCCAGCCGCAGCCGCAGCTTACGAGCCAGCGCCGTCGTCCAGCTCCCAGCGGCCAGGCAGTATTGGTCAGCGACGAAATTTCCGCTCTCGGTGCGAACCGAGGCAAGGCGGCTGCCTTTAATCTCGAAGTCCTCGGCCGCTGCCGCGGGAACGATCTCCACGCCGCGCTGCCGGCATCCTTCCATCAAGGCTTTGAGGTGCCTTGGGTTGCGAAGCTGGCATTCGCCGGGCAGCAGTGCCGCGTCGACGCGCCCGCCCGTGGGCCGCAGCGCCGGCTCGATCCGCGTCAGCTCGCCGCGCGGCAGCGGCTCAATCGCAACGTCCTCGGCCGATGCCCAGGTGTGCAATCTTCCCAGCTCCTCGCGAGTCGGCTCGTCACGAGCTACGTACAACCCTCCGCACGGTTGATAGCCGTTGTCGATACCGGTCGTGTTTTGAAATTCTGCCGCCCAAACGCGATGCAAGCGGTTACTGAGCGCCGTCAGTTGTTCCAGGGGATTGGCCGAGTGCTCACCGGCCGGCGGCAGGATGCCCGCGCCTGCCCAGGATGCCTCGCGGGCCGGCTGCTGCGCGTCGATCAGATGCACCGAAGATCCGCGGCCGGCCGCTTCGTAAGCGATCGACAGGCCGATGACGCCTCCGCCGATCACGAGCAAGTCCGACATCGCAGGTCCCCAATCAACGCGAGCTGTGCCAACATCGCGAGCCAAGAACGAGCCATTGTATCGGTTCGCCAAAGCCAGGACGAGCGGCTGGTTCGCACGACGGGCCCCGAAATTGCTGTCTCGCGGTTTTACTTGGCTTCGCGGTGCACGAGCAGCCGGCGGAGCAGCAGTTCGTCGATCCGGCCGCGGAATCGCTCGCGCCCATCGATCACCACGACCGGCACGCACTCTTCGTAGCGCTCGCGAAGTGTAGGATCGGCGTCAATGTCCACCACGTCGAACGACAGCATGTTCCGCAAGAGCACGTCGGCTGCGATATCGCACAGATGGCACCCCTCGCGAGAGTAGAGCGTAATGGATTGCATAGCCCGATCTCCTCAAATGGCGTGAATCTGACGAAATACAGCTCAGGGGAGCCGGATTAGCAACAATCCGAGGCTCCCGCCCGGCCGTCGCGACGTACTCTTTCCGCAGGGTATTCTCCAAGTTATTGTCACAGTTAAGTTCTCGCTGGTGAAGGTCGCGCCTCACGAATCATGGCCCGGCCGTAGAATGAGTGGAGATTCTCGCACTCGTCATTGCCGTTGGCGGTCACGTTCCGCTCTCGAGTCACATGGCCAAGTTCGCGGTCGACAGGTTTATCGCGCTGGTGGAGCGAAGCGGCCTCATCGAGCCTGTTCGCCTGGGCACGCTTGTCTCCGCCTGGAAACAGGCCGCCGGCGCCGCCGAACTCGACGATGCGGAGCGCCTGGGCCGCTTTCTCATCGAGTCGGGCGCCCTGACCAGCTGGCAGTGCCACAAACTGCTCGAGGGTCGGCACCGTGGCTTCATGCTCGGCAACTACAAGCTGCAGGGCCACCTGGGCAGCGGCGGCATGAGCAACGTCTATCTGGCCGAACATGTCCTGATGCAGCGCCGCGTGGCGATCAAGGTGCTTCCCGAGCACCGCGTAAGCGACGCCGAATATCTCGCCCGCTTCCACTTTGAAGGCCAGGCCGTCGCCGCGCTCGACCACCCCAATATCGTCAGGGCCTACGACCTGGGAAATGAAGGCAAGATTCATTACCTGGTGATGGAATACGTTGAGGGGAGCGATCTCGAGGCGCTCGTCGAACGGCACGGACCGATGCCCGCGCATATCGCCGCGAGCTATATCGCTCAGGCCGCCGCAGGTCTCGAGCACGCTCATGGCGCCGGCTTGATCCATCGGGACGTGAAGCCCGCGAATCTTCTGGTCGATCGCCGAGGGGTCGTCAAGCTGCTCGACCTGGGACTGGCCAAATCCACCGCAGAAACCCCCGCGTCTGCCCTGTTTTCGCGAGACGACCAGGTGCTGGGCACCGCCGCCTACTTCGCCCCCGAGCAGGCCACCAGCAGCAACTCGGTCGACGCTCGGGCGGATATCTACGGCCTGGGGTGCACGCTGTATTTCCTGCTCACGGGGCATCCGCCCTTCGGCGGCACGACACCAACGGAGTTGATGCGAGCCCATCAGCGCGAGCTGGCCGCCAGCATCAGCATCGTGCGGCCTGAGGTTTCTCTGGACTTGATCAAGATCTGCGAACGCATGATGGCCAAACGTGCGGAGGATCGGTATCAATCGGCCCAGGAAGTGGCTGCCGCCATTGCCACTTGGCTTAAATCCGAGCGGATTGCCGGTCGGCTCGACGAATCAGCAGAGCAGCAGGCGTGGTTGGGAGCAGACGCCGCGATGTTCCGCGACACGCAGCCGAACCTGAACGAAACGGCTCGCGTTCCACGCCAGGGAAGTAGCCTATCTTCACACGTGATTTCGAAATCCGCGGGGAGCGGTTCGGATCGATCGCTTGGCGGATCCGACGCCAAGGAGCCTCCACCTGCACCGTTGCCACCCGCGGTTCCCCCCCCGCGCCAATCTGGAGAGATGCCCACGGTGAGCGCGGTGTGGAGCGCGGCGCCCGTGCCGCGCGCGGCCATTGCGGAGCCTTCGCAGCCGGTCTCAACCATTCGTTTGAGCGCGCGCAAACGTGGCACGAGCAGGTTAGGTCGGCACGCTAAGACGGCGCGCGTCTGGTGGGCAAGTTTAATCGCCGCGCTGTTCGTCGTCGCCGCGCTCTTGGCGATCGTCGCGCTGTCTTAGCTCGCTTGCTTGAGCCTGCCTCGAATTTACCCATCAGGGGGGATTGTGAACCCTGGCAGACTGCCCCCGTCAAGACCCCCATCTGGCAGAAAAACAGGACCTGTGCGGAAACTGTAAGTTGTTTGAAATAAGCAACTTAAGAAACTTTGTTGAATTCTTTCCAAACCTGCACGTAGGATAGGTATAGCCGGTCAGGTGACCGGGCCCCACAGGGAGCTCCTCGGCGGTCTTAGAGGAGCACGCAGCAGGCTCAACCAACCACGGTCCGGGCCTCTAAGGACAGACTCGTGCTGCTCCGATTCGTATGTTCCTCGGCGCTCCTTTCGTGCCATGCAACGCAGCCAACACAATCTTAAGAGCCGGTTCACCAAGGCGCAGTATGCCAATGCTGTTGCCCTCGGTAAGTCGCGCCGTCGTGGTGGCCAGGCACATAAGCGTTCGCGCACCGGTCCCCGCAACTTGAAGCTGCCGTTTGTACCCCCCGAAGACTGGCATGAGCCTAAGGAAAACGGCGCGCCCTATCGGATCATCGTCCAATCGCCGGGGGATGGCTTCCGCCATATCCTGACGCCGAAGGATGTCCGCGCTCGGCTGGCAGATCTGCCCGAGTGGATGACCAGCGAGCTCGAGGTCGTGCAGTTCAGCCGAATGACCCGTAAGAAGCAGAGTTTCCCTTGCTATGGCATGCAGTGGGGCGCCTCGATTTACCTCTACCCGATCGAAACCGGCCTGATCGAGTACTACAACGCCCCGCCCACACCGGCCCAGGTCAACGAGGCCCGGATGTATGGCGGCGCCTGGCGAGAAACCTCGCGCGGCGTCTGGGGACTGCACTGGAACGAGGAGTCCGTTCGCGACTACTACCTCAATAACATCCTGATCCACGAACTGGGCCATCTGGTCGACAGCCGCAATACGGGCTACGAAGCCCGCGAGCGGTTCGCCGAGTGGTTTGCGGTTGAATACGGCTACAAGCGCAGCACCACCGCTCGTCCGCCGAAGAAAATCACCCGCCGGCATCATCCTAGCGGCCGCAGCCGGACAAAGTCGGCCTGACCGGTGCCGGGGTCGAACGGCGCCGGCATTCTGCGTGCGAGCATTTCGCAGTTCGAACATCTTCGCGCTCGAACTATAATGGCGCACGTCCACGTCGATGCCGGCCCTGTGACCTCTGGCGCGCCGCGGACAGCCTCTTCCCCCAGATCGGCGTAATGCGCGAGACGCGAAGTTTGTGGCTCCGTAGCCTGCTGGCGGCGTGCCTGTTATTCGGCATTCCGTCGCTGGTCGGTGCTGCGCCGCCGACGGCCAAAGATCGGGCCGAAATTCGCCGGGCCGAAGCCGCGATCGCCAAGGCGGGCAACTTTTACCGCGGGGCCAAATACCGCGAATCCGGCGAGGCCGCGCGCGCTGCGCTCGACATTCTAGCTGCGCTGCCTGTCGACGACTCGCCGACCTGGAAGACGGCGCTGGCCACACCGCTCAAGCAACTCGGCCGCGCACGCGAGCTCCTGGCCGCTCAAGAAGTCACCGTGCCCGATTGGAAGCCCGGTGAGTCTGCACCAACGGGCGACACGGTCAGCTTCGTTCGCGAGGTGGCGCCGATTCTCGTCGCCAAATGTGGCGGCTGCCACATCAACCGCTCGCAGGGCGAATTCAGCATGGCAAACTTCGCCGCCCTGGAGAAAGGTTCCTCCTCGGGCGTCGTTTTCATGGCCGGAGATGCCGCTGGCAGCCGGATGATCGAACTCGTCGAAAGCGGCGACATGCCCCGCGGTGAAGGCGAAGTGACCAAGGCCGAGCTGGAAAAGCTCAAACGCTGGATTGCGGGTGGCGCGAAGTTCGACGGCGACGATCCAAGTGCCTCGCTCGCCAGCCTTGTGCCCGGCGGCCAGCCCGATCGCGCGCCGAACGTTCCGGTCGTGATGGCTGACCCAGACGATGAGGTGCAGTTTGCCCGAGACGTTGCCCCCATCTTGCAACAGCACTGTTTGGAGTGTCACGGACAGCAGAATGGCGGCAACGGGTTCAGCCTCGCCACGTTCGACCGGCTGTTGCAAGGAGGCGGCAATGGTCCGCCGGTGGTTGTCGCCAAACCGGCCGAAAGTCTGCTGATCAAAAAACTCCGCGGCACGGCCACGCTAGGCGCACGCATGCCGCAAGGGCGCGATCCGCTGCCGGAAGAAACCATCGCCAAGATCGAGAAATGGATCGAATTGGGCGCGAAGTTCGACGGTTTCGCAGCCAATGCCTCGCTCGAAGACACGATCGCACAGCGAGCCGCTGGCGGTCTCACGCACGAGGAGCTTGCCAAACAGCGGCTTGAGCGGGCCGAGAAGACCTGGCGGCTGATCCTGCCCGATACGCCCGCCAATCATGTGGCAAGCGACGAAGTGCTGGTCGTGGGTGGCGCGAGCCCCGAGATCCTCTCGGCGGTGAAGACCATGGCCGACGAGCAGATCGTTAAGCTCCGCAAGATGTTCAAGACGCCCGCAGCCCAGCCGCTGATCAAGGGGCGCATGACGCTGTTCGTCTTCGACAAGCGGTACGACTACGGCGAGATCGGCACGATGCTCGAAGGCCGCGAACTACCCGCCACTTGGCGCGGGCACTGGATGTACAACCCGCTCGATCCTTATGGTTGCGTGCTGCTGGAGAAGGACGGCACGGCTGCTCCGGGCGTCGTCGCCCAGCAGATCGCCGGGGTCTATGTGGCGAGCCTCGGCAAAGTTCCCCGCTGGTTCGCCGAGGGAAGTGCCCGGGCGGTTGCCGCGCGGATCGACCCGCGCGATTCCCGTGTGCAGGGTTGGGATCGGCAGGTGGCCGAGGTCCTGGACAGCCTGGAGCGGCCGGAGGGCTTCCTGGCCGGCGCGCTCGCGCCGGAGGAAGGGGATGTGCTGAGCTATAGTTTCGTTTCGAAGCTCCTGATGGCCCCGGCCAGCCGATACGTCGGCGTGATCGGTGCACTGCAAAGCGGGGCGCCGTTCGGGGAGGCCTTTGCCAAGATCTACGGCGGCGAACCGACAGATTTGATTGATCCTTGGACGACCCGCGTCACGCCGCGGAAACGTAAGTAGTCAAGCGATGTGTTTACCCCGCGCTGATGTTCACCAGTGCGTTCAAGCTTCCCGAGCGAAACCCTTCCAGGTCCAGCGTCACGTACTTGAACCCTAGCTCTTTCAGTCGGGCCACCAGCGGCCCGCGAACTTCATCGCTCGCCAGTCGGCCAATCGCAAGGGTCGGAACTTCCAGTCGGGCCACGTCACCGCGGTGATAGCGGACTCGTACGGTCGGCAGGTCCAGCGCGCGCAGATACTGCTCGGCTGCGTCGATCATCGCCAGTCGCTCGGGAGTAACCGCTTCGCCGTACGCAATCCGGCTGCTCAGGCACGGCGAAGCCGGCTTGTCCCAAGTCGGCAGCTCCCACTCCCGTGCCAGCGCACGGACGTCCGCCTTGGTAAAGCCGCAGTTGGCAAGCGGGCTGAGCACCCGATGTTCACCGGCGGCCTGCATTCCGGGACGATAGTCTCCCAGGTCGTCGAGATTGGCGCCGTTGACGATTGCCGCCACACCCAGGCGCTCGGCAACGCCCTCCAACTGAGTATAAAGCTCGGTCTTGCAGTGATAACAGCGATCCGGCGCGTTGCGCAGGTACTCCGGTCGCGAGAACTCGTCGGTATCGATCACCTCGTGGCGAATTCCGATCAACGCGGCAATCCGCCGGGCGACTTCCAGCTCGCCGGCGGCGAGGCTGGCACTGGAACCGGTCACGGCCACAGCACCGTCCCCCAGCGCAAGTCGTGCAGCCTTGGCCACCACCGTACTATCGATACCCGCGGAGAAAGCCACGGCGCAACTGCCCAAGTCACGCAGCGTGGCCAGCAGTCGATCTCGTTTTTGAGACAGGTCGGACATCAGGGGAATTATACCGCCTGAAATCATCGCGAGAACGGGCGGTTCGATGCCCGGACGGCACAATCCCTTTCCGAGGGTCGCCGGTGAAGCGGAAGACTGATCTACGGCTGGCCACTCCGCTCAAATCGGACGGTTATCCTGCGACGTGTGAAGAGGGTTGCGGCTCGCGGTTTGGTCAATCTGATGCACGGGCGACGCGCGACCATGCCGAAAACTGCCGCGTTAAGTTTGTCGAGCCCGTTGATGAGTCGGTCGTCTACGACCTCGATTTCCGCTTTGGACAGGCAACGGTAGACGACTCCGCGAAAGGCGGCAGCGGCCCTAATGGCGAACCACGGATGACGACTGCCGGTCAACCGCCGGGAGGTTAAGGTAAGCTTCCTAAGTGACGCGGGAGGCGATCGGTCACAGGCTTGCATGGCATATTTGTCTGTGGGATAGTTACGGTTGCGACACCACTCGCGGCGGGCACTTCGTCTTTCACTTCGGGCGTGGCATGCAGATCTGGCCGGCAATCGACCTGCGCGATGGTAAATGCGTTCGCCTCCAGCAGGGCGATTACGCGCGCGAAACCGTATTCGGCAACGATCCCGCCGAGATGGCCAAACACTGGGTCGACGAAGGCGGGCAGTATCTGCACCTGGTCGATCTCGACGGCGCCAAAGCCGGCAGCGTGGCCAACTGGGACAGCCTCGAGCGCATTCGCAGCGCGGTGAGTGTCCCCTGCGAGGTCGGCGGTGGCGTGCGTGACGAGAGGACGATCGCCCGCTTGCTGAGTTTGGGGATCGACCGCGTCGTGATCGGCACCCTGGCGATCAAACAGCCCGACTGGTTTCGCCAGATGTGCGCTAAGTTTCCCGGCCAGCTTGTGCTGGGCATCGACGCGCGTGGAGGACTTGTAGCAACGGAAGGCTGGCTGGAGACCAGCCACGTGAAAGCCGTGGACTTGGCGCAGAGTTTTACCCGCGAGCGGCTCGCGGCAATTATCTATACGGACATCGAAACCGACGGCATGCTCAGCGGGCCGAATCTCGGTGCGCTCGAGCAGATGGCCAAGGCCGTCGACCTACCCGTGATTGCTTCCGGCGGAGTGGCCACCGCCGAGGACGTGGCTCAGTTGTCCAAGTTGCCCGTGGCAGGTTGCATCATCGGGCGCGCACTTTACGAAGGCACCTTGAAACTAGCCGACGCGCTAGAACGAGCGCGTTGACTGGCTTTCCTTACATGAAAGGGAAACTAGCATGGCGCAGGTCCAGGTCCAAAATATCCGCAACATTGTGTTCGGCGGCCACGGGTTGGCCGGAAAAACGTCTCTGTGCGACAAGGCTTTGAACGTCACCGGCGCCGTCAAACGCCCCGCCAGCGTTGACGACGGCACCAGCATTTGCGATTTCGACGAAGAAGAAAAGCACCATCATCACTCGGTCGAATCGGCCTTGATTCACTTCGACCACGCCGGCAAGCACTTCAACGTGCTGGACACGCCGGGCTATCCGGACCTCATTGGCCAGGTGCTCGGCGCGCTGAACGCCGTCGAGACGGCCGTGATTGTCATCGACGCCCACAGTGGCATCGGAGTTAACACTCGCCGCGTGTTCAATGAAGCCGGTGCCCGCGGCCTCGGCCGGATCATCGTCATCAACAAGATGGATGCCGAGAACGTCGATTATCCCGGTCTCATCCATTCGATCCAGGAACTGTTCGGCCACAACTGTATCCCCTTCGACGTTCCGATCGGGCACGGTCACGACTTCAGGGGCGTCGTCCCCGTGCTGAGCGGGAGTCCCACGCCGGGCGCACTAATGGATTTGAAAGCCCTGCGAGAGTCGCTCATCGAGGCGATCGTCGAGGTCGACGATGCGGCGACCGAGCGCTACTTCGAAGGTACGCTGCCCACGGACGACGAGATTCAGCGACTGCTCGTCGAGTCGGTGGCCGCGGGGACGCTTGTGCCCATCGTGGCCTGTTCGGCCAAGAGCGGTGTCGGACTCACTGAGATGCTCGACGCGCTGGCAACTTGCGCGCTGCCGCCAGATCGTGTTGAACGACATGGCAAAGAGCACGCCAACGGCGAGGCGATTATTTCGGCCGATCCCGCCAAACCGCTCGTGGCGCAAGTCTTCAAGACGCGCATCGATCCCTTCGTTCACAAGCTGAGCTTCATTCGCATCTTTTCCGGCTCGCTTAAGAAGGACGACAGCGTGCACATCTCGGGCGTTAAGAAGAACGTGAAGCTCCATCAGTTGCTCGACGTGCAGGGAGGCGAAACGCATCCACTCGACGAGGCTTCCGCCGGAGAGATCGTGGCCGTCGCCAAAGTCGACGAGCTGCACACCGGCTGTTCGCTTGGTGAAGTGGAAATGCCGCAGCTCAAGTTTCCCACGCCGATGGTCGGCCTGGCCGTCACGCCCAAAAGCCGTGGCGACGAAACCAAGCTTTCCGGCGCGCTGCACAAGATCGTCGAGGAGGATCCCACGATCCAGCTCCATCGCGACGCGCAAACTCATGAGCTGGTGATGAACGGTATGAGCGAGCTCCACTTGCAGATGATCCAGGAGCGGCTCAAACGGCGCGACAAGGTGGAAGTCGACACCAAGGAGCCCAAGATCCCCTATCGCGAAACAATCCAGGCCCAGGCCGAAGGCAGCTATCGTCACAAGAAGCAGAGCGGCGGCCGCGGCCAATTCGGTGAAGTGCACATCCGCCTGTATCCCTTCCCCTCCGGCTCCGATCCGGCCAAGTTCTGCTCCAAGGAACGCTTCCCCAGCATGCGCGAGTTCCATTTCGACCCCGCGCACAACTTCCTCTGGGTCGACTCGATCGTTGGCGGTTCGATTCCCAATAACTTTCTGCCGGCCGTGGAGAAGGGTTTCAAGGAACGCATCGCCCGCGGCGTGATCGCCGGCTATCAGATCGAGAACGTGTGCGTCGAAGTGTTCTTCGGCAAGCATCATCCGGTCGATAGTTCTGAAGCCGCGTTCAAGACGGCCGGCTCGATGGCCTTCCGTAACGTGTTTCAGGAAGCCAAACCGGGGCTCCTCGAGCCGATCGTCACGCTGCACGTCACGGTGCCAGGCAGTAAGCTGGGCGACATTAGCAGCGACATGTCCGGCCGCCGCGGCCGCGTGCTGGGCATGGACTCCGCCGGCGGCGATCTGCAAACTGTCACGGCTGAAGTCCCGCTCTCGGAAGTGACGACCTACGCCCGCAGCCTGTCGAGCATCACAGGTGGGCAGGGGAGTTACACGATGGAGTTTAACCGTTACGAGCTGGTGCCCGGCAACGTGCAGAAAGAGATCGTCGACAAGGCGGTACTCAAGGAGGAAGAAGAAGAGTAGCCAGCAATCACTGGTGCTGTCAGAACTGCGATAGCCCCCGCGGCGCGCCGCCGGTTGCGCCGCGGGGGCATTTTTGCGCGCCGCCGCTAAACTCCGCTGCCAGAGCGGTCCGAAGACAAGAGCGTGGAAGCTTGATTTCGCCGTTCCCGGCGCCTACGATTAGCCGACATGGCGCCAAAACTGCTAGCACGCCCGAGCGCGTCTGGCCGGCGCCGTCTGCCAGACCGGAGTGCACCAATCACCATGACCCCGACCATGATTCCGTTGGCTCGCGGTTGTCGCTGCTCTTGTACCAGGTAGCCCGTTGGTGGCTACCAGTTCTCCGCGTTCGCACTCTTCTCTTTCTTCTGGCTGGCCCCGCACGTGGGGCACACAACTTTCGCGCAAGATCGTCGCACGACGTGCGCGAACCTGGAGTTTGAACAATCATGGCCTCGGACCTTCGTCGCAAAGAACAATTGCCGGAACTCACCGCCCGGATTGTCGAAACCTACAACGAGCTTCCCTCGATCAGCCACCTGGGCCACTGCCCGCTGCCGAACTACAAGGTCGTCATCAGCGCGATCGAGGACATCAAGGAAATCCTCTATCCCGGCTACCGGCGGCGCGAGGGCTTGCACATCGGCAACGTCACCTACCACGTGGGCGACCTGATCGACGGACTGCACGACAAGCTCACCACGCAAATTGCCCGGGCCATGCGTCACGACGCCGGCTATTCGGATAGCTGTGACTCGACGGATGTTGACTTCGAAGCCCTCGGCCAGGCCAAAGCGATCCTGTTTCTCGAAGAGCTGCCCGAGCTGCGCAAGACGCTGGCGATGGACGTGCAGGCCGCGCACGACGGCGACCCCGCGGTCAAAACGCTGGACGAGATCATCTTCTGCTATCCGGGGCTCGAAGCGGTCACGGTCTATCGCGTCGCGCACTTGTTGCATCAACTGAACGTCCCGCTGATCCCGCGCATGATGACCGAATGGGCCCACTCGAAGACCGGCATCGACATCCACCCCGGCGCCACGATCGGCAATCACTTTTTCATTGATCACGGCACTGGTGTCGTCATCGGCGAGACCTGCGAGATCGGCAACCACGTGAAGCTCTACCAGGGCGTGACGCTCGGCGCGCTGTCGTTCGCCATCGATGGCGAGGGAAACCTCGTGCGCGGCACGAAACGCCATCCCACGATCGAGAATCACGTCGTGATCTACGCCAATGCCACGGTGCTCGGCGGAGCAACCGTGATTGGGCATCACTCGGTCATTGGCTCCAGCGTCTGGCTCACGCGCAGCCTTGAGCCGCATACGACCGTGGTGCTCGAAAAGCCCAAGCTGAAAATGCGGGCCGATATTGCCGAAATGACCCCCGAGATGAACTTTCAGATCTGATCGCTCATAAGCGTCCGGACTTGCCTGGGGGCTATCGAACCCGTTGCAGCGGAGCATGCCTCTGTCGCCGCCAGCGCGCCAGGACCGCAAGTCCCACGCCCACACATGCCGCCGCGCTCAAGATCGCTCCGGCATAGAAGCTCCGTGGTCGATAGCGATAAACCAGCAGGTGCTCGCCCGGCGGCAGCACAACGCCGCGCAGGACACGATTCGTCCGGAGAATCGGCTGCGTCCGCGATTGGCCGTCGGTCTCGACGGTCAACTCCCAGCCAGGAAAAAACTGATCGGCGAGCACCACGAGCCCCGGCGTCGTGAGCCGAGCCCTGATCTCGACCATCAGCGGCTCGTCGCGCTCGATCGTGCAAGTTTCGCCAGGGGCCGCCGGCACGGCGTCGGCGGCGGGCAGACTCACTGCCTCCGCGGTTTCCACCACGGCGACCTTGCGCCAGTCGCGCGGCTTGTTGTCAGGAAACAGCATCTCGCGCGTCATTTCGCGCGTGCCCCGCTCCGAGCGGCTGTCGAACGGTGGACGCACGTCGACCTGGTGCACGATCCAGGCCCGGGGCATTACGGTTGGTCGCTCGCCCAGAAAAATTCCCTCGGCAATCTGTCGGGGATGGTCGACCGCGTCGCGGTCCCGCTCGCCGACAACGCACACCTGGACATTGAGCATGTCGAGCACAGCGGCTTCGGGTAGGTTGTGCCGCGACATTCGCCGCGTGTAGAGCCGCGCGGCGTCGATTAACTGGTTGAAATCCGCTCCGGCTACGCTCTGCGCCGCAGGCATGGCGCGAATGTGCAGCGGCAGGGGATACTTGGGGGAGAGCGTCTCACGCTCCAGCGTGATCGCCTCGGCATATCGGTGCTCGGATCGCATTTTTTCGAAAGACGGCGGAATCAGTGAGGCCTGCCGATAAACCCTGGCCGAAAAGTCAGGATGCCGCTCGGCGAACTCGATCGGTTTCGACCAGAGCGCGGCAGGTGCAAAGTCGAGCAGATGCTGCTGCGCCACGGCCAGATCGATTGCAGTTATCGCCACCGCCGCCATCTGCAGCACGCGGCGATCACGCGGACTACGCCTGGCCGTCCAGATCAATCCCGCCAGGACAATCGCCAGCAGGCTGGCATGGGTCAGCCCGTCGAACGCATCGCTCCAGGCCCCATCCCAGTCAATGGGTCCTTGGTAGTTGGCCTGGGCCTGACCGACCAACTCCCCCTGCAAGTAATACCAGGCAACCGACAGCGAAATCGTGGCAATCAAGCTCAAGACCGGCACGGCCGCTAACAGGCAGAGCACGTTTCTGTTCCTGGTCCATGCCGTTCGCCAACGGCGTGCCGCGAGCATGCTCAGCGCCAGGCTCGTAAGCACGAACAACTTGACGGGATAGCGAAACTGGACGTATCCCGGCAGCAGTGTCACAAACCACCAATAGACGCCGCCGAGTTCATCGCCAACGGCAAGCTCATCTGCGCCAATCATCGATCGCAGCAGATATCCGATGCCATAGGAACCGAAGCTGGCCAGCGTTGCCAGGAGCGCCAGCCACGACAGGCCGCGAACCTCAACCGGAGCACGCCGCCGGAGGCTGAAGCCGCCAATCGCCAACACCAGCGGCAACAACCCAAAGTACAGTGAAGGCAGCCACAACGTATCCTCAACGCCGAAGGCGAGTAGCCAGCGACGATGCGTCGGAAACAACCGGCCAGTCACGTTCGGCCAGATCGATTCAATCGCTCGCCACGGGGCCAGACTGAACGCATAAACATGCGCGTGATGCCCGAGCGTGGGGACCTTCAGCAGCCGCTCGTAGGACACGCTGCCCTCGCTCGTCGCCTGTTGATAGGCATATTCGTAAACGGTCCGCGGCGAGTCGTAGTGCGACCGCTCGCCGTAGGGCGAAGCCTCGAGCGACGGTAGCACTTGCACAGCCGCGATCAGTCCCGCAATCAGCGTTCCGATCGCCAGGTAGACCAGCCGCCAGGGCACGCTGCGTGGCAGCGAGTCTGCCGAGGCTACAGCGCTGCCCGTCGCCAATCGGTCTCGGCGTGTGCGCCGTTCGTTCCACCACAGCAGCACTGCGTAGCCGCCCGAAACGAGACCGATGTTATAAGCCAGATGCGGGTCGCCCCCCAGCACGATCAGAGCGACCACGACGCCGAACCCCACTGCGGCCCAGGATTGTTTCAGCCGCAACATCCGGTCGGCGTACAGCAGCGCCCGCGGCAGCCAGGCTGCGCCAACCAGGAAGATCACGTTGCAGTACTGAAACAGCACGCAGCCACTGAAGGCATACGACAGCGCACCGATAGTCGCCCCCAGCGTGCTGGCCCGCAGATGCCGCGCCAGCCCATAGCTGGTTGCCGCGGCCAGCACCACGTGCCCCACGATGTACACGTTGTATAGCCACGTGTAGTCCAGCGGCAGGGCGAAGAGCAGCTTTCCGGGATAGAACACGCTCGAGGTGTTCTCCGCCACGAGCGGCACGCCGAGGTTCTCATAAGGATTCCACAGCGGCACGCGCCCCGCGCCCCACTCGCCACGAATGTACTCGAACAGCGGATGATAGAAGTGCGCGGCATCACGAAAGGCGAAACTCGCACCGCCCGTGAGCGCCGGCGCGAACAGCCAACCGACCAGCGCGGCCGTGATCACAAGCAGTAACAGCCAGGCTTTGCGCACAGCAGCTGAACCGGTTCCGCGGGGAGCGTGTCCGAGATTGAGGCCAAGTCTGCTCAATCGTAACACATTGGCCCGCGGCAGGGGACGCCGTCGGCAGGGTCCGCCCGCGCGACGCGATTGCCCGGTCAACTAGCCCGCAAAAAGTCGCAGCGGCGCCGCCGGGCGAAACCTCTCGACATCGCGCAGCAGCCGTTCGAGCGCCGCGTCGTCGTCGATGGCGCCCGGCGTTTGAAACTCCGCCGGGCACTGCGCAGATTGGCGGGCGGGAGTCCACTCAATGCCCACACGAAACTCGAATGGTCCCAACCGCAGCCGATCGCCATGCTCGAGCGCGGCCACGCTGGCTACTTCATCTCCCACGCAAAGATCCGGCCCGACCCCCAGCCGCCGAATCGTCACCCGATCGGGACGAAGCATTACGTAGCTATACAATTCATCAAAGCGAGCATCTCCCAGCACCAGGTCGCTGTCCGGCGCCGAACCGATCAGGAACGCGCGACTGCGAACTTCTCGCGTACGCTCCCGGGCTCGACCGCGTGTGATTTCGAGGGCAACCTGCGGAAGAGAGTTGCCGTGGATTGAGCCGCTGCTTGTCGAATCCTGGGAGTGCATCCTGTCGTCGATCCGCCTGAGGTGCATGAGTGATTCTTAAAGGGCCGTAGCTCTTCGCTTGGCGGCTCGCGGCCCTCATCTGGCAAGGGCCATGACAGCAGTTTTCGGCAGCACGCCCGGCTGGCGGTGAACCAGACCGCGCGCCCCTGTGCCGTTTTGCCCAGTCGCCGGGTGCGGTGGGTCGACATGGTGAAGCTGCGCCAGCCCCCGGGTGACAAACTCAAGAGCGGCCAACGAGAAACTCACGAAGTTTGCCGCCGACGAGACCTCGACGCACGGTCCGGGCGTGACATTCTCTCCCGGAGCAAGCCTGAATCATCGGTGCCGAATATTCCCAATTGCCGATCCCCGTGTTACACTAATGCGCAATTCACTGCACGCGTTCCTGTCGCGCGTTCCCGGAGCATCCGCATGAAGCCGCTGTTTGCTGTCCTGTTCGGACTTGCGCTCCAAGTAGCCGCCGCGGCGAACGACAATTGCACTCCCGACGAGGTACAGCCGGCTGTAAATCGTTTTAGCGGTGCTGGTTACGATTTTCTGACGAAGTTTTCGACGATGCCTCCCGACTGGGATCAGGAGGTGTTCGATAACCTCTGGCAGGTCTGGGAAGAGCCCGTCCGCAGCGAGGCCGCCCAGGCCACGCCCGAACAGCGGCGGGAGATGGCATTTTCCCGCTACGGTTTGACCAGTGAGCCAGGCGACACATCCGGCAAGCCCCAGCAATATGTTGTCGATGCCCAAGGCGGTTGGACCATGAACTGCCTATCTTGCCATCAGGGCAAGGTCGCGGGGCAGGTGATTCCCGGGGTGCCGAATGCTCACTTCGCCCTCCAGTCATTGATGGAAGACGTTCGCAACACGAAGCGCATACTCGGCAAGCGGATGGTTCGCATGGACATGGCCTCGGCCATCTTCCCGCTGGGCACGACCAACGGCTCGACCAATGCGGTCATGTTTGGCATGGCCCTGATGGCCAACCGGGATGCAAAACTCAACGTGCGGCCGGGCCTGCCGCCGGCGATGACCCACCACGACCACGATGCCCCGGCCTGGTGGAACTTCAAAAAGAAGACGCGGCTCTACAGCGACGGCTTCTCCGCCAAGGGGCACCGCCCGCTGATGCAGTTCATGCTCGTACCCGAGAACGGCCCCGAAGTATTCGCCGATCGTGAAGACGAGTTCCAGGAGGTTTATGCCTGGCTGGAATCGCTCGAAGCTCCCAAATATCCGTTCGCGATCGATCACAAACTGGCCGCCAAGGGCGAAGTGGTCTTCAGCAATCACTGCGCTGAGTGTCATGGAACCTATGGCAAGGACGAGACCTATCCAAACAAGATTGTGCCGATCGACGTGGTCGGCACCGATCCGGTGCGACTCGGCGCGCTATCGCCCGAGCATCGCCATGCTTACGGCCAGAGCTGGTTCGCCCATTTTGGCGAGCATCCGACAATCGACGATCCGGGCGGATACGTCGCCCCGCCGCTCGACGGCATCTGGGCCTCGGCGCCATACTTCCACAACGGCTCGGTTCCCACGCTGTGGCACGTTATGAATAGCAGCGAGCGGCCTGGCATCTGGCGCCGTACGGAAGACGGGTACGATCAGGAGAAGGTCGGGCTGGAAGTCGCCACGTTCGACGAAGTGCCCGCCGAGGCTGCAAAGATCGGCCGCGAACGCCGCAAGTACTTCGACACTTCGAAGAACGGCAAGAGTGCCGCGGGTCATACGTTTCCAGATGCCCTCGAAGAAGCTGAGAAACACGCGGTGCTCGAGTACCTGAAAACGCTCTAGTCGCGATTCCGGCTTCCATCGCCAACCGCACGAAGAACCCTACCGGCAAAGCCGGGGGCTAAGCAACCGTGGCGTTGACGAATTCGCTAATCGCTCTTCTTGTGCACCACCAGCACAACGCCAGAGTCTGCCTTGCTCTCAAACGCGGTGGGCCGGGCGTCTCCTTCAAGTGCGTACGCCAGCTTCAGCGTCGTGCCGTCGATTTCGTAGATCCCCCGCAGGGTGCGGTCGCCGAGCATCAGATCGATTTGCTGGGGCGTCTGCGCGGCATCGATCTTGAGCGTGCCGCTGAAGGTTTGTCCGCTCTTGGGCGTGAGCGTGTACTGATCCCCTTTGAACTCGCGTACGGCGGCAATCATCTCGGCAACCGGCTGGCCGTTGAATTCGAAGGATTCGACGGTCCATTTGCCGGAAAGCTTGGTGAGCTCGTCGTCGGCCAAAGCCGTCTCGGCGAAGTTCACAGCCGCAAGCGAAAACGCAATGAGCACTGCAGTTCTCATAACAGCATCCCTCTGCCAATGGCAGCAGTCCCAAGATGACGTAAGCACCCCTCGCTTGGCCCGGCGCGCCAGAATATAACACGCCCGCCGCGCCGTTGCATCAGGAGTTGTGTGGTTTCTTCGGGGGGCGAAAATGTTTGGAGCAGCAAACCAATAATTCTACAATCGTCGGTGCCCGGGGGTGGCTGCTCACCCTTGTTCTCGATCGTCACGCATTCTTCCAGGGAGTATCGCCATGGCCAAACCCACCGCGCAGTCCGCTCGTCGCGACTTTTTGAAGTCCAGTGCCGTGGCCGCAGGCACGACCCTGGCCGCCGGCACAACGCTGCTCGGCGGTGCAGCCATCGCCGCGGCACCAGATGCTCCGAGCCTTAGTCCAGATGGTCTGCCGCTCCGCCCTTTCGGCAAAACGGGGCACACGCTCCCGGTCCTCGGCCTGGGCGGCTCGGCATTCGTGCAATTGTTTAACGCCAGCTACGGCGTGCCGCTCTTGAGCGAAGACGAACGTGTGGCGATTGTCCGCCGCGGATACGACGCCGGCATTCGCTACTTCGACACCGCCCGGGTCTACGGCGAAAGTGAGCGGATCATGGGCCGCGGGCTGAAGGGCGTCCGCGAGAACTGCTACGTGGCCACCAAGGTCCATGTGCCCGACCCGAAGCGGGTGCGCGAGAGTGTCGAGCGCTCGCTCAAAGAGCTCGACATGGATCATGTTGACTGCGTGCAGATTCACAGTCCCGCGATCGAAGCCATCGGCTTTGAGGGTGCGATGAAGATGCACGCCGAGCTGCTGAAGCTGCGCGACGAGAAGTTGCTGCGGTTCATTGGCCTCACCACGCACGTCGCCTTCGAGACCGTCCACAAGATGATCGAGACCGGCGGGTTCGACCAGGTGCTCCTGGCCTACGGTTATGTACGGCGCGGAATGAACACGATCCTCTCCAATGGCAATGTCGAGTTCCGCAACATGTGCCTGGCCGCCGCGCACGAACGGGGCATGGCCATCGTGGCCATGAAAGTGATGGGCGCGAACATGCTCAATCACAATTCACCCAAGATGGTCGCCGACTTTCCGGCCAGCCGACGCGCGAAATTGCCCGCCGCCGCCATTCGCTGGGTGCTCCAGGACGAACGCGTCTCGATGCTCAATATCGGCGTCTCGTTAGCGAGCGACGTCGATCAGAACGTTGCCACCTTGCGGGGTGAAACTCGTTACACGCCGGCCGACGCCCGGCTGCTCGCCGACTTCAGCGCCAAGCTCTACGAGGCCGAGCCGGTCAAAGCCATGCCGGTGAGCTAGCTCGCTCCCTGGGCCAACGGGGGCGTTCGAGGGCAGCGCAACCTCTCGCGCCGCTTGCATTTGACATTCGTCCCCCGACCGATACGATGGCATTCGGTACGGGCTACGGACAAATGAGCTCGTGCCCGGCTTGTTCGCCGTTGACAATCACAGCTCTGCGAACCATCTCCAGGAGGCGTCTTGTCGACCATGACTCAGATTCAAGAGGCTCGTGCCGGACACATCACGCCCGAGATGGAATTCGTCGCCAATCGCGAGGGGCTCACCCCCGAACTCATTCGCGATGAAGTGGCCCGCGGCCGGATGGTCATTCCCGCGAACAAGGTGCACCTGACCAAGCGGCTCGAGCCGATGTGCATCGGCGTGGCTTCGAAGACCAAGATCAACGCCAATATCGGCAACTCGGCGGTTACCAGCGACATCCAGGGCGAGCTCGAAAAGCTCCATACTTCGGTCCACTTCGGCGCCGATACGGTCATGGATCTCTCGACTGGCCGCGATATCGACTCCATCCGCCGGGCGATCATCGACGCCTCGCCCGTGCCCATCGGCACTGTGCCCATCTACCAGATGGTCCAGCAGATGGACGACATCTGCGACATGCGCCCGCAGGACTTCCTGGACATGGTCGAACACCAGGCCAAGCAGGGCGTCGACTACATGACGATCCATGCCGGCGTACTGTTCGAGCACCTGCACCTGACGACCAAGCGCGTGACCGGCATCGTCAGCCGCGGCGGCTCACTGATCGCCAAGTGGATGATGCACCACCGCCAGCAAAATCCGCTCTATACGCACTTCGAAGACCTGTGCGACATCATGCACGAGTACGACGTCACCTGGAGCCTGGGGGACGGGCTGCGTCCCGGTTCGATTGCCGACGCCAGCGACGAAGCCCAGTTTGCCGAGCTCGACGCCTTGGGCGAGCTCACCAAACGCGCCTGGGCCAAGAACACGCAGGTCATGGTCGAAGGTCCCGGTCACGTGCCGATGGACCAGATCGACATGAACATCAAGCGGCAGATGAAGGTTTGCCACGAAGCCCCGTTCTATGTACTCGGCCCACTCGTGACCGACATCGCGCCGGGCTACGACCACATCACCAGCGCCATCGGCGCGGCGCTGGCCGGTTGGAGCGGCGCGGCGATGCTCTGCTATGTCACGCCAAAAGAGCATCTGGGCCTGCCCGAGAACGACGACGTCAAGCAGGGCGTGATCGCCTACAAGATCGCGGCCCACGCGGCCGACCTGGCCCGCCATCGCCCCGGCGCTCGCCAGCGCGACGACGCGCTCAGCAAGGCCCGTTTCGAGTTCAACTGGAACGAGCAGTTCCGTCTGGCTCTCGACCCGGAAACCGCCCGCCGGATGCACGACGAAACGCTGCCACAAGAGACCTTCAAGAGCGCTCACTTCTGCAGCATGTGCGGTCCCAAGTTCTGCTCGATGAAAATCACCGAAGAGATTCGGGCGATGGAGAACGAGCAGCAACTGGCCGAGATTGCCAAGCAGTAAACACGCTGCGAAGCAGAAGCCAACTCTACCGCAGCACGTACGCGAACCACGCTATCAGCGCGATTCCGCCGCCGGTGATTGCCAGCAGCAGGAAAATCGACCGCGCATTCAATTGCTCGGCCAGAATCGACTGCATCGAGGTCCTCGTGCTCGCCACGCGCACGGGCAGCTCATAGCCGTCGGCAAACCGATGCCCACACCACTCGCAGCGCGCCGGGTGCCGCGGAGCGAACACCTCGTCGCAGGTCGGACAAATCACCATCGTTGACTTCGCGCCCTCAGCGTCTGGTTCGTTCTCGGGCAGAAACGCCGCGACAAAGTCAGTGCCCGAGGTCTTGCACACGGGGCAGGTAGCTAGCCGCGGCCGAGCGCAGTGCGGACACAAGGGCCACGACTCCTCGCCATTTTCCGACTCCAGCGTCACCAGTTCAGGTGCCGGCTGACCATGCAGGATCAACTTCTCGGCGGCCAGCAGGATCTCGCGAGCTTCTTCGGCGTCGTTCTCATGGACGACCAGTTTGGGAGCGGTCGGCAAAAATCCCGGTCCGCCGGCTGCCCGCACCAGCCAGTCCGCGTTGGCAAAGTGCACGGAGTTCAGCGTCTCATTGCTCACAAACGAACTGATGCCCGCTTCCTCCAGCAGATTGCGGAGCAAATGGGCCTGGTGTGGATCGGTGGCGATGTAGACCACGACGTGCTGGTCGCTCACGTTACTCGTCCTTGGACCGGGGAAGGGCGGGGGGCCTGCCGTACATTTTCGGCGGCAGAATGGGTCACCACGCTGGAAATCGCCTCGGCGGACGCCTATTCTAACAGTTGCCCGCCGGAAATCACCCCGCTTCGGCATCCGCCCGAACCGCCAGTAACCCACCTAAATTCGCACTCCTATGACGCACTATCGCAGTCTCGCCTCGTGGTCGTTCGCATGTTCGCTGCTCGCCTTGAGTCTTGCCGAGGCGGCGGCACAAAGCCCGCGGGTTCTGCCTGAGGGGCAGCCGCCCAAAGACGTTCGGCTCGGTCCGCTCAAGGATCTTAACGGCTACTTCCCATTCACTCCGGCGAAGTCGAAGGAAGAATGGGCTCCGCGCGCGGCGGAAGCTCGCCGCCGCATCCTGGTAGCGAACGGACTCTGGCCGATGCCCGACCGCACGCCGCCGAACGCAGTCGTCCACGGCAAGGTCGATCGCGACACCTATACGATCGAGCGTGTGTATCTCGAAAGTTATCCCGGCCATTTCGTGACGGGCAGTCTCTATCGTCCCAAAGGAAAGGAAGGCAAGCTTCCCGCGGTGCTCAGCCCGCACGGCCATTGGGCGAACGGCCGGTTTTACGATGCCGGCGTCGATCAGGCGCGCAAGGACATCGTCAATGGCGCGGAGCGTTTCGAGAACGGCGGTCGCTCGCCACTGCAAGCTCGCTGCGTGCAACTCGCCCGGATGGGCTGCGTGGTGTTTCACTACGACATGGTCGGCCGCGCCGACAGCCAACAGCTCACGGAAGAAATCGCCCACGGCTTTGCCAAGCAGCGCCCGGAGTTCGATGGCCGCGATAACTGGGGCTTCTATAGCACCCAGGCCGAACTGCGATTGCAGAGCATCATGGGTCTGCACACCTACAACAGTATCCGGGCCCTCGACTGGCTCAGCGAACTGCCCGACGTCGATCCAGCCCGTATCGGCGTGACCGGCGCCAGTGGCGGCGGGACACAGACATTCATCCTTTCCGCGATCGACGAGCGACCCGCCGCAGCCTTTCCCGCCGTGATGGTCTCGACCGCCATGCAAGGCGGCTGCACCTGCGAGAACTGCAGCTTGCTTCGCGTGGGCACCGGCAACATCGAGTTCGCCTCGCTCACCTCGCCCCGTCCGCTGGGCATGACCGGCGCCGACGACTGGACCCGCGAGCTCGACATCAAGGGTTTTCCCGAGCTCAAGCAGCACTATGCCAACCTGGGCGTGCCAGACCTGGTGATGGCCAAGGTGCTGCCGCAGTTTGGCCACAACTACAACTTCGTATCCCGCGAGGTGATGTATCACTTCTTCAACAAACACCTGGGCTTGAACCTGCCCGAGCCGATTATCGAGGAGGACTTCCAGATCTCCACGATTCCGGAAATGACGGTCTGGGACGACGCCCATCCGCGACCGCCCAGCGGCCCCGACTACGAGCGCTCGCTGCTCAAACAAATCACCGAGAGTTCGGATCGACAGATCGCGGCCCTGACGCCCAGCGACGCGGCCTCATTCGCCAAGTTTCGCGAGGTGGTTGGCGGCGGCGTCGACGTGCTGATCGGCCGCAAGCTGCCTCCTGCCGACTCGCTCGAATATGAAGCGACCAGCGCCGATCAACAGCCCGAGTATACGCTGCAGAACGCCCTGATCCGCAACCAAGCGGCGGGTGAAGAGCTGCCGGTCGTGATCCTGCATCCACCCGCCTGGAACAAGCGAGTCGTTGTCTGGATTCACGAGAACGGCAAAAACGGTTTGTTCGCTTCGGACGGCAGCCTCGCGCCGGAAACCAAGACGCTGCTGGCGTCAGGCTCGGCCGTAATTGGCGCCGATCTCATTTACCAGGGCGAGTTCCTCACAGGCAGCCAGCCGCTTACGGAAACGCGGCGCGTGGAAAATCCGCGTGAGTTCGCCGGCTACACGCTAGGTTACAACCCGGCGCTGTTTGCTCAGCGCGTGCACGACGTGCTCACGCTCGTCAGCTTTGCGAGCACGTATGCCGGCGAGAAGCCAGCGGTTGACCTGCTGGGGCTTGGGCCAATGGCTGGCCCCTGGGTGGCCGCCGCTCGTGCGCAGGCAGGAGAAACCGTCTCGCGGGCAGCGATCGACACCGGTGGCTTCCGCTTCGCCACGAGCGTCAAGGGAATTCGTGACTTGCAGTTCCTGCCCGGCGCCGCCAAGTACGGCGACTTGCCCGGCATCCTTGCGCTGAGCGCACCGGGTACGCTGTGGCTGGCCGATCAGGGACCGATGGCGCCGGGCCTGGTGAGCGCGGCCTTCACGGCTGCCGCGGCAGCGGGAAAGCTACACACCGCAGACGGCCCGCCCGCCGAACGTGCCGCCGCCGCCATTGGCTGGCTGGTGAAGCCGTAAAGGCGAACGGCACTCCGCGCATCCCAAAATCCGGCGGATATCAAAAACAAACGGACGGCAAACATACCGTCCGTTTTCGTTATTCGGTTTGATGAAGTGCCAGCTTAACGGCTCAGCGAGCCGCGTTTGGAAGGCCGCTGCGAATTGGGGGCGGCCGTATGAATCCACTCGGCGACAAGCAACTCCAACTGCTCATCCATCCACTGGTCGAACACGGCCAGCGTGTCCAGGCTCTGGCGAACCTCGTCCGCCGTGGGAAGTTTGTTTTCTGACGTCGGGCTGGGTAGCGATTCGTGCATCATGGCTCTGGTCCGCCTTTCTTCCTCTGTCCGAAGGCCGCGATTGTAGTTCGTGTTCCGGGGATTGCCCTATTCCAATTGCGCCCCTTTTTCCGCCCTTCTTCGAGCTTCGTCTAGGCGGCCTCCCACCGCTCGTCGTGGCGATAATGCAACTCGCGGTCCAAATCGCGCCAATTGCACTGCTCCCACCTCTCACCATTACGGACATCAGGACTGCCAGTTCGGGTTCGCGCGACCGAATCGGCTGTTATTTCTCGACGTTTTACCGGGGAATTCCCCTCCGCGAGCATCGCGTCCTCCCCATCAGAAATTTCTTCGCCCGCACGCCCCGCAACTTGGCTGAACACCGCTTCCCGTGCTATTTCGGCGGTTTGCTTCGTCGCGAATTGCCAACAACCTGAGCATCCCTGTTGCTTTACCGCAGCCATTGTGAGGTCCGTCACAAAGTTGCGTCCACGGACCCCGCACGCGCCAAACTGGTCAAAACGAAACCACGTCAGAATTGGCCAGAGTGTCCCGCCTGCGGCATTCCAAGCCGAGCCTTTCCGCTCACCGCGGCCTACCGCATGCTGCCGCGATACAAATGCGGCAGTTGCCGGTCGGTGAGCCTGGTCTGGCTCTTGCGGCCCAGGAAGTAAAACCCCGAGGCCGCGTCGTATGCCCCCGGATGGTTGGCGAGAAAGCGGTCGAAGTACTTCAGCCAGAAGGCCGATCCCCGCGCTGCTGCCGAGGCGATCGTTCGCGTCATCGGCCGGCGGGCGAACGACAGCAGAAAGTAGCGCCAGGCCCACGCCAGGGCCATTCCTGGCCCGCAGGCCACGCCGCTGGCGAGTTCTTCGAAGTCGCGCCATAACCGGCGATGCCCCAGGTGCGTGAACCGCGTGAAGTCGTACGCTCCTTCGTGCACCTGCTGCATGAATGGCGTCTCGGCATAGACCACGCCCTGCGGACCGAGCACGCGGCGGATTTCCGCTGCACACCGCACCGGGTCGACCACGTGTTCGAGCACCGCTTGCACGATCACGCCGTCAAACGTCTCGTCCTCGAACGGAATGTCGTGCGCGTCGAACACCACGGCCGGCCGCGGACCGATCTCGACGTCGCTCTCCACCAACTCGATGTCGTCTCGATCGGCCAGCACTTCCATGCCGCTACCCGCGACGCGTGAGCCGATCACCAGCACCCGAGCCGGAGCGTTGAGCTCCAGGACCGCGCGGGCGAAAGCTTCATAGTTTTTCTTGCCCACCAGGTTTGAGCTCAACGTCGGCGCTATCGATGAGAGCATCTGCCGCAACGGCTTCTGCTCCTCGGGAAACGCCTTTTCCGAGCCGGCCAGCACCCCCGCGATCGAAAACAGGCTGTTCGACTCGTTGATCAGCACGGGCACCTGCCGCCGCACCGGGTAGCTCGCCCCGCAACCGGGATGCGTGCAATCGCACTCAGTGCGCTGGATTTCCAGCCGGCATTTGCAGCGTGGACAAACCAGCCGGGTTTCGAGGTCCGCAGGAAGGCGGGTGAAGAATTCGGTGACTTCGGCGATACTCACGTGCTTTCTCCGTGCGCGCTCGGGGGGCAGGTCCATCCGAGGGCGGACCGTATCCAGCAACTCTAGCTCGATGGGCGGTGAAACGAGCGATTATCGCCTGGAGTTGCGGCCTGAGCCGTTGCGATCGGCTTGTGTGCTACAGCCGGAATGATTGGTAACCCGCGGGCACAAAAAAACAGGCATCGAGCCAGGGGGGTGGCACTCGATGCCTGTCAGTTCGAACGCTCAAGATCCTGACGAGCAGGACACAAACATTCGATGGGGCCGAGAGATCGTGGAAGGCGAAATCTGGCGCCTGGCGGTTACTGCTGAGCTTGCTCGGGCTTCTGGCCAGGCTGTTTCTTTTTCTTCGCTCCGGCGGGCTTCTGACCGTTGGCCGGTTTCTCGCCCCGGGCGATCTCTTTCGCCGTCACGTTGCCGTCGCCATTCTTATCGAGCGACTTGATCGCGTCCGACGCGCCCCTGATTTCATCGCCGCTCAGCGTGCCATCGCGATCTTTATCCACCGCGCGGAACAGGCTCGCCGGCATCGCTTGCGCCTGACCGGGGTTGTTCTTTTTGGTCACAGCGGCCGCTGCGGCGGGTTTCTGGCCGGGTTCGGAGTTTGGCTTCTCGGTTCGCATTTTCACGGCTTCGGCCCGCTGTTTGGCAACAGCCGCGAACTCTTCCTGCGACAACGCCCCATCGCCGTCCTTGTCACCGCGGCGAATCATTCGGGCCACCTGCTCGCGGCGCGCTTCGGGCGCTTCGTCGGCGGTCGCTTTGCCGTCGCCGTTGGCGTCCATTCGCTTGAACATCGCATCGGCCATGGCTCCATCGCGCTTCAGACTGGCGGGCTGGGCTGTTCCACCGGCCGGAATCTCGGCTTTCGATAGAGCACCATCCCCGTCTTTATCAAGCCGGGCGACCAGCTTCTGGAAGTTCTCGCGGCGCTCGTCGGGCACTTCATCCGGCGAAATCTTGCCATCGCCATTCTTGTCGAGCTGGGCCAGGAAACGTCCCGGCGCCGGACGCGCCGCCTTGCCGGGGCGTCCGGGCCGGGCCTTGGTCGGCTTTGTCTTGGCGTCGCCTTCCGCGGGAGCGGCAGTCTTCGATTCGCCACCCGCCAGGCCCACGGCAAATTCGTCGGCCGAGAGTTTGCCATCCGCGTTGCCATCGCCAAGCCGAACCAACCGATCGAACAGGGATTTCTTTTCTTCCGGCACCTCGTCCGCGCTCAGGTGGCCATCGCTGTTGGCGTCGAGCTGCCCGAACAGCGCTTTGGCGTCCACTGCGGGTGGAACTTCGTCGGCCCAGGCCACGGCCGAGCTTGCCAAGAAACCGAGACCGGCCAGAATCATCCATCGCGATTGGTTCAGCACCGTAAGTTCCTCGTGCGTTTTGCGGGCTAGCTAATTGAATGGTCGCCGGCCCCGGTACCCTCGGGGGACGCCGTGCCTAAGGAATTGAACCACGGCGACGGGAAGGGGTTTCGCTCTCAGGGTCAGAATAAAGTCCGCAGTCTGCCCAGACCCTGCGCAGGTGCGAAACGCTAGCGGGGCCAGCCTCGATTTGCCGCCAGAGATCCAGCCGCGTTTCGCTCTTGTGACCCCGCGCGGCCGTTCCTATAATCCGCCGCCCAAGAGTGCCGGGTGCGATCCGCAGACTCGCGTGTGATTGAACTCTGCGGCCAAACCGCGGCACGGGCGTTAAGTTGCATCCACACAAGTAGTTGGAGGACTGACGGTTTTCCGTTAATGGCCGTATTGCCGGTATGCCGATACCAAGGGTGCTCACTCACGCGCTCGCGAAGTCGCTCCCAGACATGGATTGCGGCGCCGGTAAGCGATAGTTCCAGCAGCGTACTGACTCGACAGGACGTGTTCGATTTCCAAGAGGTTTGTCGGACCAAATCACCCATTCGCAGGCTCTTTCGAGCCCCGGGTCACGACGAACAGGCGAATCGAATCTGTCAGCAAGACGCTTTCTGCTGGAGAAATCACCGGCCATTTCACAGTAATCCATAGTTCGTTTGGCTCGCTTTCCACAGCCGCTTGGTGGTCTTGTTCGACCACTGCATTCGGCAGTAGCCTAAGCTTGCCAGAGGGAGAATCACCATGCAGATCTACGGTCCTTCGCAGCTTCACGGCGCTCAATCGATTCACGGTGCTCATGCCGCTCGTCCGGCTGAAGCCGCCCCGCAAACCGGCGCTGCCCAGCCCTTGGCCGATCGGCTCGAAATCTCCGAGGCCGGCCGCATTGCCAGCCAACTCGCCGAGATTCCGGACGTCCGTTGGGAACGCGTCGAATCGCTTCGTGCAGCCATTGCCGGCGGCGCTTACGAAACCGACGACAAGCTGAACGTTGCGCTCGAACGCCTGCTCGACGAAATCGCTTAGGCGAAATCGCGCGGGCGGACTGCAGCTGCGCATGGCTCCAGTCCGCGGCGACGCTGACGGTGCCGTTGCGCCATATCGACACTGACATCGCCCCAGGGAAGGGGCTGGTCGTACAAACCAGGTGCATGCTCTGGGAGAGCATCAGGATGGCGAAGTCGCAACTCCTTCTCGCAACCGCATTGCTGCTGGCCACGACCGGCTGCATGATGGTCGACAAGGTCTCGGATCCCGCAGGCTTCGAGGCGGGCACCTACAAGCCGATCTTCCCCTGGTATCCCGAGTACCTCTTCAGTCGCGATGCGCGCGAATACGGGCGCTGGTGGCGGGAGAATCCCGACGCGATGGAGAAGATGCGCGACCCCGCCACGGCGCATCCCGAAAACTGCGCCTGCTGCACTCCAGAGCACGTGGAATGAGCCCCAAAAAGTGCCCGGAACCTTTTCGCGAAAACGGCTCCCCACACCTTTTTCGTCGCATCCTTACGGCTTGATTTCGCGGCCAATCCCCCTAGAATCAATAATGATTCTTGGTTTTGGAAGCAGCTAAACTTACTGTGGCTGCCCCCAGTCGGCTCCCCTGGTTTCAATCGTCATGTCGCAAGACTTCTCCCTCGGCACGGTTAACGTCGCTCTGTCGCCTCGCGAGCGGTTCGAGGAGTTCCTGCAGAGCAAAGGGAAGCGGATCACTCAGCAGCGGCTGGTGATCGTCGACGAAGTCTTCCGCCGGCACGACCATTTCGACGCCGAGGACCTGATCCTGCACCTTTCGAAGGTCGCCGAGGGGCAGCGCGTCAGCCGGCCGACCGTCTACCGCACCCTTAGCGAACTGGTCGATTCGGGCCTGCTGCGGAGCATGAACCTCAGCGGCCGCACCGTCTACGAGCACGACTACGGCTATCCGCAGCACGACCACCTGCACTGCGAGAAGTGCAACAAGCTGATCGAGTTTCACAGCGACGAGCTGGCCGCCATCGGCGAAGCCCTCGAGCGGCAGTACCAGTTCCGCGTCACTGGTCACCGGCTGATCTTCACCGGTCTCTGTTCCGACTGCCGCGTGCACAAGCGACCGGCCCGGAAGCTGGATCTGGTCTAATCGCTCCACGCCGATTGCCGAACGTTTCTGCGTCAGCGACTCTTCTCAATCGCCAAGTCAGGTCAAGCTCTGCGCCCCTGCGGCGAATTGCTATACACTGCCCGGTATCGGACTGCCAAGCACTTTGCTGCCAGAAAACCTGTTCGCACGACCACAACCGGAGCAAACCATGGAACGCGAAGCTGTGGAGTTCACCGCCGACGAGCAGCCGGTGAAGGTCTATGACGCGGGTAGCGGAATCGAGGCGCAGTTTCTGGTGGATTGGCTGCGAGGCGCCGGCATCGAGGCTCGCATCGCCAGCACGGCCATCGAGCCACTCGCGGGCAAGGTCCCGTTTCAGATTGCAACCTGTCCGGTCCCGGTGGCCAGGCGCGACGCCGAGCGCGCGCTGGCGGAAGTGCCTGCCTTCGAAGCTCGGCTAGCCGAGCGTGGCGGTGAGGCGGGCTTCTGCTACCACTGCGGCGCCGCTCTCGACACCCGGCCGGCGACCTGCCCGGCCTGTGCTGGCACGTTGGATTGGTCGTAAGCTCGCAATCGCTGCAGCCGCTTATACGCTCTCGGAGCCGCCGTTAGCCTCGATGGCCGCCGCGTGATCCAGCTTGCGCGAGCGTCCTTCGAACACGCGCACGACGACCAGCGCCATCAGCGTCACGATGAAAAACACCAGGAGCACCCAGGCCAGACCCTGCAGCGTTTCGATCACGGTGCGATAGATCTCCAGAATCCACCGCTCGCTGGTCAGTTCGACGACCTCGGCTCCTTCGAATTGTGGTCGGGTAATGTACTTCTCGAGTTCCCAGACGCGCACTCCGCTCGAAATGCCCACCACGAACAGGGCGAACATCAGGTAGCGATGCCACTCGCGCCCCAGCCCCTCGGGAATGATCCGGTCCAGGATCCGCTGCACGGGCTTGTTGAACACCAAAGCGACCACGGCCGACACCAGCGCCGCGACTGTAAACGTCACGATTAGCAGCGTGAGGAACATGAAGGGCTCCACCTGTTGGACTTGCAGAAGAATGGCGCACCGGTCGCGCACCATTTAGTCGCCACGGGACGCTCGCCGGTCACGAATTCCTGATGTGCCCATGAATCCGCGCTTAGGGTAGTCCCGCCAGCGACTTTTCCAGTTGGGCGATCTCTTCGGCCGTCAGCTTTTGGGCGGTCGCCTCGAGCATCTTGCGCAAATGCCGAACTCCCTCCGGTTCGCTGGGCATACCAATGTTGCCCAGCGGCCCCTTACTCGTGATCAGCACCTTCCCGTCGGGCTCGACGATGGCGTGGAACGGAATGCCCTCGGATTGCGAGCCCGGGAGCAGCGGGTCGATCACTTCCGCGTTCTTGTCCATGCCGCCCATGACTTTCACCAGCACATAGTCCTTTTCGAGCAGTGCGTGCTGTCCTTCCATCCACCGCGCCAGCCGAAAGCACGGTCCGCAGCGTGGCCCACCACTGATCACCCACAGCCGCCGACCACTTTGCTTGGCCTCCGCTTGGGCGCTGGCGAGCAGTTCCGCGGCGTCGCGCTGTGCGGGTCGGTGCTTGGCCAGCAATTGTCTGGCCTCCGAAAGGGATTTATCCCGCGTCGCGGCGGAGATCGTCAAGCTCTCGAACACTTCGCCGGCTTCGCTCAGCACCAACACGATCGCCTGACCTGCAGCGGCCGCCGGCCACTGGCGGGCCGCGAGTTCAGCCGCCTCGGCTTTCGCACGCTCCGGCGATACCGAGATCACACGGTAGGCGTAAATGTCCGGCGTATCTCCACCATTCAACAGCCGGGACGTCAGATCGCGCAGCTCTACCGATTCGTCTCCTTCGATCAGCACCAGCACGCCCATGTGGTTGAGCCTGGCGTCGCGCCGAGCCGTCTCGATCGACTCGGCTAGTTTCGGGTCGGGCAGTTTCACCGTCGAGTTGTCGCCGGTCCTGCGCAGCAGCACCCGGTCGTTCTCGCGATTCTCGCCTGGCGCGAATTCCCGGTCGCCGCGGGTGATGTAGAACGGCTGCTTTTGAAAGATGCTCCCCCGCAAGCGTGCCGTCAGCGAGACGTCGCTCGGCACGTTCGCAAAATGAAACTTCCCGTTCGCGTCCGTCTGCGTGGCCGCGAGCGACGCCGTCCAGTGCCCCTTGGGGCCAAGATAAAACTCCTGGTCGGCAACCGGCTGATTGGCGGCATCCACCAGCGTTCCGCTGTAGCTGGCAGTCGGTTTCAGGTCGATCGTCACTTCGGTGTCGTCGAGTCCGATCTCGACGGCGCCGCTGCGCTTGAGCGCCGGATCGAAAAACACGATGGCCGCCGTTTCCGCGTCGAAGGTGAGCTCAAACTCTCCCCCTTCGAGCAGGCGCGGGGCATGCTGCAACGGGAATCGCGGGGATCGCTCGGTCCAGGCCAGGATCTCCGCCTCGGCGGACGGCGTAAACGGCTTCCCCTCGTCCACGAGCTTTCCCCGCAGTTTGCGCTGCCCAATCCAGGGGCGATGGAACTCCACGTTGATCGGCTCCTCGGACGTGACGTCAAGTTTCCGCTCTTCCGTCCAATCGTGCGCCGATAGATTGAGCGTGTGCTCGCCGCGGCCGACACCGAGTTGCGCGCGGCCCTGTGCGTCGGTGACCAGCCATTCGCCAATGCTCGCGTGGGCCGTTTGCCGCCGACCCTCTTCGCCGGTGAACTTGAGCGGCCGCGCGATCTGACTGCTTACATACTCGTTCGCCACCGGCTCGTGATCCCGGCCTCGCGTCACCCGCACCGTGAGCGGCGTGGCGGGATAAAGCTTCAGCTCGATCTGCACGTCACTTTCAGGGGCATCCGTCTTAAAGTCTCCGGTCCAGACGTCGGCCGCCCATTCGCGGTCCATGACTCCCAGGATATAACTGTGTCCCGGTACCGCCATCACCGTGAAGGTTCCGTCGGACCTGACGCGAGACGCTTGCCGGGCGATGGTACGGCCGGTCCCCCAGCCATCGCCGATCACCAGGATCCCTGTCGGATCCACTCCCTCGGGCACGATCACGCGGCCGGTGACCGGATGCTTTCGCCGCAGCGTCTGCACCGAGAAGCCGTCCTTCACGTGCTCATAGTCGAGCTTGTCCGACTTCCACTCGTCGCTCCAGACTTCCGGCGTCAGGATGCGCAAATTCCGCGGCGGCCAGTTCACCTTGGCGACGCCCTGTTCGTCGGTCCGAACCTGCGCACTCTTCAGCCCGGCAACGGCGATCCACCCGGCATCGTTGTCCGTGAGCGCGGCCACGTTGAGTGGCAGTTCCATACCCGCGACGGGTTTGCCACCTTCGTCAATGATGCGAATCTCGTGCGGAGCAGGGGGGAGGAGCTCAATCGCGTGTGTTTCGCCTGCCAGCGAGTCCTCCTGCGCGCGGAGCCCGCCCACGCCAAGCTCCGGGTGGAGTGCGGCAACGCTGTGTGGAGCGCGACCCGCCGGGACCGAGACCACGGCTTTACCTTCCGCGTCGGTCTTGCCCTGCATGAGGTAGCCGGCCGCCTTGATGACGACGCCAGCCCCCGCCACGGGTTTTCCGTCGCGCGTCACGCTGACCGAGTGCTGCCTGGCGGGTGCGAGCTGGATCGTGTGCGATTTGGCGGCCTCGACACGTACGCTGGCTGGCGGCAGATTGAACGTTGCCTGCTCGCGACCGTCAACGCTGCGCGCCTGCAGCTTCACGCCATCGTCAAAGTCATCCGTGAACGAAAAACGTCCCTCGCCGTCCGCCGTTGTCGTCGCGATGGACGTCTGATTGATGCCCAATTTTTCGACGATCGCGCCCGCGACCGGCTTGCCGTCGGTCGAAAGCACCTGACCACGAAGCGTGAACTCAACAGGTTTTGCGAATGCGAAATTCGCGATCGAGATCACGATGCCCAGACAAACCGCCGCTCGAACCACGCGCGATGCAACCATCGTTGAGCCCCTTCCGGTGTAGGTCGCTGAATGGCCAGTGGACGTGACCGCTCATTGTAGCGTCCGGCGGGCTGCCAGGCGTGGGGCGAGGGCCACGAAAGTCTCGCGGCGGGAAACGGCCAGCCGCTCGCTAGCCGTTAGGCTCCCCGTCCAGCAGCCGGGCGTGCTCACGCAGGTGCTCGGCCAGCTTTTGCTGCTGCTCCTGCTCGCCGCTGCGCAAGGCGAGGGCAACCTGCTCCAGCAACTCTTCCGGCGGCAGATGATCCGCTCCGACGAAGATCCGCCCCGCCAGATCCCCCAGCGCATACGAAAGATGGTTCTCCGGCCGATCCTGAGGCCGCTCGCGCCCCAGGACTTCAGCCAAAGCCAGGTACGCTGCGGCCAGATGCTGGCGGTCGAATTCATCCATCGTGGTTTCCTTTAGCCCCGCGGCTCTTCGTCCGTCGTCAGAAAAACTTCGTGCACGTCGAGCTCGCTCGGCCCGCGAAACATCTCCTTCGGCGCTCGGTTGGCATGCGCCTTGGCAAAGGCTTCGCTCCGCGTCCAGGCCACGAAGTCATCCAGCGATCGCCACCAGGTCTTCACTTCGTAATAGCCCTCTCGCGAAGGATCGTCAACGAAGCGGCCCGACTCGTGGTCAAACTTCATGGGCTTTGGCCGGTGCACTTCGTTGCGGATGAAACCCGGCGCTTGATCCACCAGGTGCACGCGATTCTGAAAGCGGTCTTCGAAGTCGATTTCGTGCCCGCGGGCGACCGGAATCCGATTGGTGACGACAAACATGCTTTACTCAACCTGCTAGCGGGCCCGTGGAAGGCATTAGAGTCAGCCCCATTGTAAAGGTTTAACAGCCCCTGCGTCAGCGGCTTTCGAAGAGAGCTTTTGGCGGCCAACTCTGCCGGCTGTAGCTGCCGTGTGGGTGGGCAAAATCTTTCGGAATGGGTCAGGTTCGCCAGCCGCACGGTCCGAATATCGAGTATAGGCTGGCCGACCCACCTACGTTTGACCCACATCATCCGGCCGCCCACTGTCCTGTCAGCAGATCAGTCCCGTCACCAAATCACTTCCCCACAAGCGCGTCGAACCTGCGCTAAATCGGCAACCCGCAATTTGCCGGCTTGGCCCGCGTCGGTGCCGCTGCGCCCAGCACGAGGATTCAACAGTTATGCGAGTGTTCACCGCCGCCGGTATGGCCGCGGCCAGCCTGGCAATTGCCACGAGCGGCTGCTCCTCGATGAAGATGCCGAAGCTGCCCACGTTCGGCAAGAAAGACAAACCAGCCGCCACAACCGACGGACCGCAGCTCACCAATGCGCCGCCGGCTCCGACCAATGGCACCGTGGCGGCCAATGCGCCGCCCGCTGGCACGCAGGCTCAGGCGCCCACGCCGTGGAGCAATTTGCCGATGCATCCCGGCACGACCTATCCCGTGACGCCGCATCCCGCGCCAGCGATTGCCCAGGCTCAGCACACGGCATCCCCCTATGGCGCTCCGCAAGCGGCACCGGCTTATGGCATGATGCCCGCACAGGCTGCGCCGGCGACTGCGGCTTACACGCCCTACCCGAGCACTCCAGCTCCGGCCGCCAATCCGTATGCCCCGCCGGCCGCTCAGCCGCAAGGCGGAAGCTACGCCGCGGCTGTGCCGACCGCGCAAGGGCCCGCCGTGCAAACTCCGGCAGCTCCGGTCTATGCTCAGCAAGCCCCGCCGTACACGGCCCCGGCGAATCCTTACACGACGCCGGCCAATCCCTACGCGGGTCCGGCGAATCCGTATGCCGCTCCGCCTGCAGCGCAGAACGCTTCGAATCCGTATGCCGGTAGCGTGACGCGCTAGACGCGACAAATAGTCAGTCAGATCAACACCCGCACGGCCCAGGCATTTCACACTCGGGATGTCTGGGCCGCGTTTGCGTTGGTGCACGCGAATGCAGGTGATAACGAGTCGGCGATCGCGGTTAACCTTGCCAGAACCACAACGCGACGGCCGGATCGACACCCTCATGAGAATCGAGCCCAGCAGAATTTCATCGGGCTGCTGTCTGCTCCAACTCGGCCTGGCCGTTTTCGGGGGATTGTTTTTGTACGCAGTGTTCGGCCCAGATGGCTCAATCTTCGACGACCCCGAGCACTATTGGTCGCCCTACTCCGGGCGACCGGCGATTGCCGTGATTCTTGGGCTTTGCCTGGCGGGGTTCGGCGGCGGCGCCTTGCTGACGTGGCTACTCACACGGCGCCTTCCATGACTCACCGGCCCCTGGCGGGCGGCTTGCCGGACGGGGTAACATAGAGCGCGTCACCTGAACCGCGTCTTTCGTTTCGCCGCCCACCGTTCGAACCAGCCACAGCATGCAACGCGCTCCGCACGCCCACTTCAGCGACGAAACGCACCACGTGGCCGAGCGGCCGCTGCTGCTCGAGTTCGAGCACGTCACGAAGTTCTACGGCGCCGTGATCGGCATCAACAACGTCACCTGCCACGTCGGCCCCGGAATCACGGGCCTGTTGGGCGCCAACGGCGCCGGCAAAAGCACGCTCATCAAGCTGGCCAGCGGTCAGCTTCGTCCCACGCAAGGCCGCGTGACGATCGGCGGGCACGACGCCTGGAGCACCGCAGCCAAGCATCACCTCGGCTACAGCCCCGACATCAACAGCTTCTACGAAGAAATGACCGGCCGCGAGTTCGTGTACGCCATGGCCCGGCTGCACGGCTTCTCGCGCACCGAAGCCCGCGAGCGGACCGAACACGTGCTGGACGAAGTGGGGATGGCCGATCGGGCCCAGCGCCGGCTCGCCGGTTGCAGTCACGGCATGCGACAGCGGATCAAGCTGGCCCAGGCCCTGGTGCACGATCCCTGGCTGCTGCTCCTTGACGAACCGCTGACCGGCATCGATCCCGGCGGCCGTCGCGAAATCAACGAACTCTTGTTTCGGCTCTCCGGCCAGGGGAAGACGATTCTGGTCTCGAGCCACATCCTGGTCGAGATCGAGCAACTGTGCAGTTCGATCGTGATGATGTCCCGCGGCCGCTTGATCGCCGCAGGCACCCTGGCCGAAGTGCGCCAGATGATGCAGCACCGGCCGCAGGTGATCCAAATCGTGGCCGAACCTTCGCGCCGCGTGGCGGCACTGCTGGCCGAGCATCAAGACGTGCTGGCCGTGGAAATGCGCGATCCCGGCCTCGTGATCAAAACCCGCAACCCGCTCGATTTCTTCGCTCGGGTGGGCGAACTGGTCTGCGAGCAGGGGATCGAAGTTCGCCAGATTCAGATTTTGGATGCGGGCGCGGACGCCGTGTTCGACTACTTGCAGCAAGGGAAGTGATGAAACTCGTTCGCGCCTGGAGCACGCTCGCCTCGCTGTCGTTCGTGCGGCTGTTCTGGTCCACGAGCACGCTGATGGTCATGCTGCCGTTGGCCGGCTGCCTGCTGTTCGTCCTGCGTCGGCACTACAATCATCCCGAGTTCACGCAGCGTGAGTTTCGCGAGTTCAGCGAGTTCCTGATCGTGGTGTTCGCTTCGTTCGTCGTGCCGGTCTGTGCCTTGGCCTTCGGTACGGCCAGCATCGGCGGCGATCGCGAAGACCGCACGCTGGTGTTCCTGCTGGTGCGGCCGATCCCGCGTTGGTTGATTCTCTTGGCAAAATTCAGCGCCACATTGCCGCTCGTACTTGGGATCGTGCTCGGCAGCTACTGGCTTTATTGCCGGTTGGCAGGGGCGGTCGGCCAGGTGGCGTTCGATCTGTATCTGCCGGCGATCACCTACATGACGCTGGCCTACGTCTGCCTGTTCCACCTGTTCGCGGTTTCGTTTCGCCACGCCACGATCATCGCACTCGTCTATGCGCTGTTCATGGAGACGCTCATCGGCAACCTGCCGGGCATCGTCAAGCGGGTCGCTGTGAACTACTACGGCCGCTCGCTGCTCTATGCCGCGGGCGAAGCCGACGGAGCCCGCATGCCCGAAGGCTTCCAGCCGCTGTCGTTTGTAGTGGCCACCTGGGCTCTGGCCGGCATCGCCATCGGCGGCCTGATCCTGGCCTGCGTGGTGTTCTCCCGCCGCGAGTATCGCGATCTGACGTGATCGCGAAGCTAAAGGACATCGCCGGCTACTCGACGATGTCCACCGCGCGCACCCGGTGGACGAGCGCCACCAGCGCCACGCTGCACACGCCAACGAGCAACAGCGTCGCCCACACGGCCAGTTCACCTTCGACTTCGGTACGGAACGAACCGAAGATCATCCGCCCCACGATCCGCATGTCCCACCAGGGATCCATCAGCCGCCAGCGCTCGTCCTCGGTCGCCCGGCGCAGGTAGCCCGAGAGACTGCCGAGCAGCAGGAAGATCGTGGCCCAGGTGATCGTGATGGGCACGATCCGCTGCAGGTAGGCCGAGAGCGTCACCAGCAGGATGCTGTTCACCAGGCACAGCACCAGTCCAAACGCCAGCACGGCCAGCGGAATCTGCCAGTTGTCGATCCAGTACTGCGTCGAGGCCGTGAACATGCCGTATTCGACAAACAGCAGCAGCGCTGGCACCACCGTCAGCAGCATGATGATACTGCTCACCGCCAGCAGTTTGCCGACGATGTAATGCCGGCGATCGATTCGCCGGGCCAGGTAGAACGGCAGCGCCCGCAGCCGAAAGTCACTCCCCACCAGCAGGCTTCCGCTGAACGCCAGCAGGATCATCACGATGATCTGCTGCCCTTCCATGAACCGCATATAGCCGTTGTTCTGGTCCGCGTCGTTGCCCGCCGTGAAGCCAAACTCCTTGAGGAACACGTTGTTTGTCTCCTCAGGCAGCGGCAGTTGCGTCACGGCCCAGATGATGCTCCAGAACGCCAGAAACCTGAGCGACCCCAGCGCCAGCACAACCCAGTAGGCCTTGTTCCGAAACACCTGCATGAGCGCCACGCGGACGATCGCCAGACACGCCATCCACGGCGATTGCAGGCGTCGATCTTCCCAACCGTGATAACGTGCTTGATCGAAGTCCATAGTGGGAAGGATGAAGTCAGCAGGAAGAATTAGTAACCCGAAGCGAGGCAGTCCGCCGAACGAATTAACTTCTAGGCCGTGACGGGAACCTCTTGTGCCGTCACTCGGAAGAACAGCCGTTCGAGATTCTCCTCGTCGGCCTTGAGTTCGGTCAGCACCACACCGCAGGACCGCGCGATCTCGAAAAACTGCCGCGTCGTGAAGCCCTCTGGCACCGCCACCATCACGCCGTTCTGGCCGGTTTCGTCTGGTTCGGTGAACGTCACGCCGACGGCGGAAAGCGCCGCGCGATACGCCCGCTCATCGCCCGACCAGCCGATTGCCCACCGCCCCGAGATGTGCGCTCGCAGTTCGTCCATCGTGCCGGCGCGAACCACGGTGCCGCGGTCGAGCACGACGACTTGCTTGCACAACCGCTCAACGTCGCCCAGCAAATGGGTGCAGAGGATGATGCTCTTGCCGGTCTCAGCGATCAGGTCTTCGAGCAACTCGAGCATTCCCATCCGGCCGGCCGGATCGAGGCCGTTGGTGGGTTCGTCCAGTAGCAAGAGCTGCGGATCGTGGACGAGCGCCGCCGCCAGCTTGAGCCTTTGAATGTTGCCGGTCGAATACTCGTCCAGCCGGCGATAGCGCAGCTCGCCCAGGCCCACGTAGTTCAGCACTTCGTGGGCCCGGCGCTTCGCCTCGCGGTGCGGCATGCCGTACAGATCGCCGCCGAAGGAGACGTACTCCACCCCTTTGAGCATCGGAATCAGGGCCGCCGCCTCGGGCATGTAGCCGACGCGTCCGCGCAATTCCCGCGAAGCCCGGCGAATGTCGCAGCCCAGGATCGTGCCCTCGCCGCTGTCGGGCTCAAGCAGCCCCAGCAGCACTTTGAGCAGCGTGCTCTTGCCGGCCCCGTTGTTGCCCACCAGGCCAATCGTGCCGGCCCGCAGCGAAAGGTTCACGTCGCGCAGGGCCTTGACACTGCCAAAACTGCGGCTGACATGATGGATATCAACGATTTGCATGCCGAAAACCGCGGTCTCAGGAGGCAGCGCCGCCGGTAGTTTGAGCGCCCGGTGAATGATACCATTGAACTCTACCCAGGACCACGCCCCGCGGTTTGACCATCCACCAAACAGCCGATCAACCAATCCTTCCCAGAGTTCGGAGTCACCAGAACAATGCGTTTGCTTCTTGCGCTCGTCATTTATTCCGCCGCGCTGCCAGCGCTGGCCGAACCCGCGTATCGCGAAGAGCTGGTGTTTCCGCTCAACCCGGTGCACAACCACGCGCCGGGCATCGTCGAGTGCCCCAACGGCGATCTCTTGGCCAGTTGGTATCGCGGCTCGGGCGAGCGCCGGGCCGACGACGTCGCCGTGCTCGGCTCGCGCCTCCGCAAGGGCGAAAGCACCTGGAGCGATAGCTTCGTGCTGGCCGACAATCCCGAGTTCCCCGATTGCAACACCACGATGATGATCGACCCCCAGGGCAAGCTCTGGGTCTTCTGGCCGATCATTCTGGACAACAACTGGGAGTCGGCGCTCACGCTCTACCGCACCTCGACCGACTACGAAGGCGACGGCTCGCCGAAGTGGGACTGGCAGGGCGTCGTGTGGCTCAAGCCCGAGGACTTCAAGGACGAGGCGCTCAAGCTTCTGGAAGAGGGCCTCAAGAAGCTGCCGCCCCCGCTGGTCGAGCGCATCCGCAAAGCCTTCGGCAAGGAACTCGAGGAACGACTCGGCAGCAAACTCTATCAGCGCATGGGCTGGCAGCCGCGTTGCAAGCCCACCATCCTCAAGAGCGGCCGCATCGTCCTGCCGCTCTATAGCGACACCTATTCATTCTCACTGATGGCCCTGAGCGACGACGGCGGCGAGACCTGGTACGCCAGCAAGCCGCTAATGGGTTTCGGCAACATCCAGCCGGCCGTACTCGAGCGCAACGACGGCACGCTCGTCACGTACATGCGCGAAAACGGCATCACCGACAAAATTCGCGTTGCCGAGTCCTCCGACGGCGGCAAGACCTGGGGCCCGGTGGGCGAAATCGAAATGCCGAACCCCGGTTCCGGCCTCGACGCCGTGCGTCTGGCCAACGGCCACTGGGTGCTGATCCACAACGATCAGACGAATGGCCGCAATTCGCTGGCCGTCTCGCTCTCCGAGGATGAAGGAAAGACCTGGCCGCACGTCCGGCATTTGGAAAAACAGCCCAAGGGTTCGTTTCACTACCCGGCGATCATCCAAGGCAAGGACGGCACGATCCACGCCATCTACAGCTACTTCGTCGACACTGGCAAGTCGATGAAGCACGCCGCCTTCAACGAAGACTGGATCAAGGCCGGTGACGGGAAGTAGCGCGCCAAGAAAACGGTGCCAGGAACCGTTTTAAGAAATGGATACGAAGAACCCCCCGGCAAAGCCGAGGGCTGAAACTTCACGCGACTCTCAACACAGAGCTTTACATCATGCCGCGTAATGCCCTCGCACTTCTCTCGCTCATCCTACTCGCGTCGACAACTTTCGCCGCCGAGCCCGACGCCAAGCGCTACGTCATCATCCACGCTGACGACGCCGGCATGTCGCACTCCGTCAATCGGGCCACGATCGAGTCGATGGAGCAGGGGATCGTCTCCTCAGCCTCGATCATGGTGCCGTGCCCCTGGTTCAAGGAGATCGCCGCCTATGCCAAGGCGCATCCGGAAAAGGACTTCGGCATCCACCTCACGCTTAACAGCGAGTGGGACAACTATCGCTGGGCACCGGTCGCTGGGTGCGACAAGGTCCCCAGCCTGTGCGACAAGGAAGGCTACCTGTGGGGCGGCGTCCCCGCCGTCGTCGTCAACGCCAAGGCCGAGGAGGTGGAAACCGAGCTCCGCGCCCAGATCCAGCGGGCGCTTGACTTTGGCGTGCCCGTCACGCATCTCGATACGCACATGGGGGCGGTCGTCAGCCGCCCCGACCTGATCGAGGTCTATGTGAAGCTCGGCATCGAGTTTGGCGTGCCGGTGTTCTTTCTGCGGAACCTCGGTCGCGAGATTCCCGACGAACGCATCCGCGCTCGTGCGACGGAGCTGGTCAAAACGCTTGAAGAACACAAATTGCCCGTGCTCGATCACATGACGCAGCTCTACACAAAGGGCACCGTTGAAGAGAAACAAGCCCGGTATCTAAAGGCAATCGCCGACAGCCCGCCGGGCGTGCACTACCTGATCCTGCACTGCGGCTACAACGATCATGAACTGCAAGCGATCACCACCAGCGCGCAGCTTCGCGACACCGACCGCGTAATCTTCACCGATCCCGAGTTCATCGAAGCCGTCAAGAAGACCGGCGTCGAGATCGTCACCTGGAAGCAGGTCCGCGAACTGAACGACAAGCGTGCAGCGGAGTAGTCGCTCCACTTTCCACCTAAAGCCCGGGGGGATACTTTCCCCGGGAACGGCTGACTCACTCCCCGCTACAGCTTCAGATAAATCCCGTCCTTCTCCAGCTTGCGGATGAACAGGTACGTGATCCCAAAGTAGATCAAGAATCCGCAGGTTACGTACCAACCCGGCGAATCGCGCGGAATGAACGGGCTTACCGCGCCGTCGACCATCCCGTGCAGGATGTAGCCGACCAGGGCATTGGTCCCCAGCGTGCGGAACAAACCGAGCTGCCAGCCCCAGATGTCGCACGCGATATAAAAGAGCGCATACAGCGCGAGCGACAGTCCGCCGGCGAACGTGTGGTAGGAGAGCGTCGCCGCCCGCTGGCTCATCATCCAGTAGTTGTGCTTGCGGTGCAGCGCGTCCGGCGGCGGGACGAACGGCGGTTCGGCCCAGGTGAGCCGCGCCGTCTCCATCCGCTCGCTCGCAGGAATCACTGCATCCGGCGCATACCTTTGCTTGGCAAGCGCGGCGACTTGCTCCTCGGGCACGTCGTAGAGCGTCGTCAGGTTCGACAGGCCCCAGCCGGCGCCCATTAGCAGCACGCCCCACACGATGATGCTCACCAGTCGCGGCGGGCCGTCCTTGCGCGTCACGGCGTCGCACGCCAGCGTTCCCAGAATCGTGGGAATCGTCCAGGCCAGAAAGCCCAACAGTCCGCCGTCGATGCCGGTTCGGCCGTCGATGACACCGTTGACCCAATCGAAATAGAACCAGTACGAGAGTGCGAAGTGCAGCGCGGCTGAGAACAGCATGTAGGCGATCCGCACCCGCGCGCCGGCGCGAATTACCGGCGTAATCCACAGCGAGGTGACCGCAATGTGCATCAGCGTCTGAAACCACGAGCCGCGAATCGAATCCCAGAGCGCGGTCAGCGGCCCCTTATCCAGGAACTGTTGCCAGGTATTGGCCGCTTGGGGCGCGTTATAGATCACCAATGCCACCAGCGCGAGCCCCAGGAATCGCTGCACGACGTGCCAGTAGGCGCTGGCCAGACCATCGGCGTGCAGTCGTCTGCCGAACGTCAGTCGAAAGGCGAATCCCACCGCAAAAAAGAACTGCGGCATGATCGTGTCGGCGTAGCTGCAGAACGTGTTCTTGTGCGTCAGGATAATCGGCGTCGCCAGGTAGCCGCCCAGGAAGTTCACCAGAAACATTCCGGCCACGGTGTAGCCGCGAAACTGATCGAGCGAAGCGATGCGAGTGGAGGGCGCCTTCTTAATGGCGACCGGACTGACAGAGGCAGTGGACATGTTTTAGCGGCGGGGGGCGGGAGTGCACGTGGGGGTGTGAATGTGCATGATCGTAGCGGCCGGCAACAGCACCCCGCAATAACGCCCCAGCACGATGCGAAAAAAAAGCACCGGGGAATGACTTCCCCGGCGCTTTTCTGTTTGAAACGTTACTTGTTCGAACGCGGCGTCTACTTGCCGGCCAATTGCTTGTCGAACCACTCGGCAATCACGCCAACCTCTTCGTGAATCGTCGGCCAGGGATGCCCACCCCCCGCCTTGACGATCAACTGGCACTGCGCGCCGCATTCGTCGAGGGCTTTCTTGAGCATCTCCGACTGGTCGAGCGGCACCAGCGGATCGGCGTCGCCGTGAATGATCAGAAACGGCGGGGCCTCTTTCGTCGCCAGCAGCGCGGGACTGATTGCCTTCAGCCCTTCGATCAGCTTGGCGGTGTCCTTCGGCGCGTTGCCGTTGGGATAGAGCAGCGCCTTGACCATCGTGAACCGTTCCGGCGGCGAATTCTCGTCGATCTCCACGCCGCGGAAGTTCAAAAAGTTCGTGGGCGGAAAGAAAATCCCCACGGCCTGCACCCTGGTTTTGTCGTCCGCCGTCACCGCTACCAGCGAAGCCAGGTGCCCGCCGGCCGAAGCGCCCGCCAGGCCCAGCTTGTTCGGATCGACCTTGTACTCCTCGGCATGCTCCTTCACCCAGGCAATGCCCTGCTTCACGTGCTTGGCCATTTCGGCAAGCGTGAACTTGCTCTTCGAACCCGGGCGCACGCCGAACACGGTGTAGCCCTTGCCGCAGAAGATGTCATACATCTTCGCCATCCGGTGCTGTTCGATCTTGCTGCGGTCCGAATCCCAGGCGCCGCTTACGACGTCGACAATCGCCAGGCCGTTCGGCGTGCCGGTCGGTTCGAAGATATCCATCACGAGACCCACACCGTCGGTCTCGCCATAAACCACGTTCTTGGTTTGCTTATACGGCGAATCGGCCGCGAGCGCCGGCGCGCACACCGCCAGCAACATCAAAATGAGAAAACTGCGACGCAACATAGAACTAAACTCCTGGCTGGATGGATTGCTATTTTGGTTGGGAAAGCGGGCAAGGCCGACCGCAGAGGACGCCGAGGTTCGCAGAGGGAAAGACAGCGAGAAAGGGTGAAAGGCCAATGCCCTTCCTGCAACTCTCAGCCTTTTTCTTACCCCGAGTTCATCCGCATCTATCTGTGATTCTACCCCTGTTCTTCTTCCCTGGTTTCTCTCTTCTTACTTCTTCTTCCTCTCCCTCTGCGTACCTCCGCGTTCTCTGCGGTTAAACTCTCTATTCACCATCCCAATAGACCACGCTCTTCGACTCCGCGTTTTTAATTAGCTCGTCCTTCTGCAGGAAGTACGTCGGTTTCATCGTCCCCTTGCTGAACACTCGCCGAGCCTGATCATCGAAGTGAGGGCTGGTTTCATGGTCGCTTTCGCCCAACGGAAGCACGCTCCACGATTGCGGCGGGTTGGTGAGCAGCACGACTTGGGTTGAGGTTTGACCACCACGGCCGCGAAACTGTTTCGTCCCGTCAATCGGCTCGAAGCTGATCGCCCGCGGCGTGGCGATGTGGTCGTTTGAACCGCCGCCCACCGGCCAGGTCTTGTCGCTGCCGCGCCGGCCCACGCGATAGACTTCGCCAAACGGGACATCGACGACTCCGAAGTCGGCCTTCAGTTTCTCGCCCGCTTCGCGCAGCTTGGCGATGCACAGCTCGTCGGTGACTTCGGCCGAAGGGGGCATCCCGAATCGATCGGCCTGCTTCATCTCACCGCCGAAGGCCTGCTTCCAGTACTTGTAGGCAATCGCGCCGGTTGCCTCCGGATCGCAGCGCCGGTTCCAGGCCGTGATCACGCCGTAGAGCTTCGCCAGTTCCGCGTCTTGTTTGACATCGGCGCTCGCGGCTTCCCAGGCTTTGCGCAGGCGGTCCTGCCACTTGTCCGCGCCGAACACCGCCGGGCTCATCGCGATTTCAATCGCGTCGGCAATCGTCACGCGATCGTCGTCATGCAACAGCTCGACGCACATCGCCGCCCGCTGGTGCAGCGGGCTGTCGTACGCCTCGTCCATGCTCTTGAAGCCGTTGAACAGATACGGCGCCGCCGGATTCGGCGCGAGTTTGCAGCCCTTGAACAGAAACTGCGGACTGATGTTGCAGTTCTGCATGTACCCTTCTGGCGGATTCTCGATCTGGACCAGATCCTCGAAGGGATGGATGCCTTGCCAGTCATTCTTCGTCGAATTACCCACCGTGGCCCGCTTCCAGTCGGCGCCCGGCGCTCGCTTGGGAACGCGGCCCACTCGCACGTAGTAAATGTCTCCCTCGACCGTGCCGACCATGATGTTCTGCATCATGAGCTGCTGCATCGCCAGGGCTTTCTTCATCTCGTCCAGATTCTTGGCCGTCATCATCAGGTAGGTCTGATCCATCAGCCCCACTTCCTCGGCATACGGAATCGCAAACACATAGGCCTTGCCGTCCTTACGGGCGATCACCGGTCCATGCCGCGTGTACAGGATGTCGACCTTCTTCTCTTCCGCGCCCGTTTCGTTCTTCACGCGGATCGTCTCGGTCTTCACTTGCATGTCGACCCACTTGCCGTCGACCTTATACTGCTTGGGATTCTCGGGATTCAGTTCCTCCTCGAACACGTCCGAGGTATCCGGTCCGCCGGTGGTCATCGCCACCGAGCAGTAGCGGTTGTGCCCCAACCCCGGCAACGGCTGGCCGAGGATCGACATGCCGGAGATTTCAAGCTCGCCGCCGTACAACCGGACTTCATAGAACCGGAAGGCGTCGTACCACGAGAGGTGCGGATCGATCAGCGCGATCGGCGCGCCGTACGCACTCCGCTCCTTGGCGATGAGCCACTCGTTCGACCCGTGATACTCGACCGGATCACCCTTCAGTCCAATCCGCTCGAGGTCGTCGTTCGCTTCCCCCTCGGGCCAACCCCACAACACATAGCGCCCCAGCGCCACGCACATCCACGGCTCCAGCCGCGGAGCCCAGGCCGGTACCTCCGAAGGATGCTCCGCCATGTACTGCTTCACCCCCGCCAGGTAAGCTTCAACGAGGGCCCGCGACTTGGGGGCGATCGTCGGATACTTGGCTTTCGCCACTTCTTCGTGCCGCCAGACGCGCTGCCGATAGTCGTCGCGCAAAAAGTCCGGCCCGAACGCTTCACTCATCCGGCCCGTGCAGCGGAGGTACTGCTTGAGCAACTCCTCCAACCGGTCCGCCGCCTGGGCATAACCATTGGCAAAGCATGCCCCTTCGGCCGTCTCGGCATAAATGTGCGGCGTGCCAAACTCATCGCGATAGATCGTGATCTCTTCGCGGGCGGTAGCCCGCAGGGCAAATGTGGCAACAGTCAGGCCTACAAGAACAGCCGCCGCGAGCGGCCGAAGAGTGCGAACATGCATCGGAGGAGTGCCTTGGAAGCGAGAACGGCCGCGGCCCGATTTACCAGCGAGGGAGTGGCAAATGGCCGAAAACCCCAACCCAAGAGCGGGAGAGGGGACGGAGCGATTGTAAATCAGCCCGCAGACTGATGCAAAGAACCGCCCAATGCAAAGGATCGCCCAATGCAAAGAAACGAGCCGCTGCGAGGAATTGCCGGATCCGACTCCGGGCGGACTGCTCGGATTCGCCGGCTAAATCGCCCCACCGCGGTCATTCCGCGGGGCGGGAAGCGGCTTGGGCTGGGTCGCCAGATCCAGGACCAACAGCAAAACGGCACCAAAACCAAAAGCTGCTAAGAGGCTCATAGACTCGTTGGGGGCAAGCGGACAATTCTTCTGTTCCGGGCGTTAGGATACACCCGGACGCAATTCTCGCAAGGTTAGTTGCCCTGACAAGGCGTCGGCGTCACAAGTTTTTTTGCCCCGTCCAGCTCGGCAGTTGTTGCCAGCAGCCGACTCGGCAGACCTCGATTTCGCGGTCCCCGGACGAAGTTCGGCCCGGCGCGATCCCTCGATCCGTGGAAGGGACGGGGCCAAGATCGCACCGGCGGCGGCGAAGTACACCCCGGAAACCTTCCGCCCCCCGCCCGACATGGATTCGCCGGGCAACAAACCAGCCGACCAACCGCGAATCCTTCTGGGGATGAAGCCGGTTTCACGGCAGCTTAACGCTTGTGCGGCGAGAATCGCTTGAAACCGGCCCCCCAGCCTGCACGGTATATGCTCCTAACCTCGTTATTGGAGGGAAGTTGTTTGACACCGTACCACTCCAATGAGAAAGTGGCTTTGGGGGAGCTTTCGGGGCAGCCTGCGGTGACTCTGCACCCATCTTTCCCCGACCACCAGACGAGCCAGCACGAGAGGTCCGTGGCGATGGCGACTCTCGAGGTCTGCACCGGCACCGGCGGGCGCGAGCTGCACGAGCTAGCATCCGAGGAGATGCTGGTCGGACGCGACCAGTTTTGCGATATCGTCCTGCGGAACCATACGGTTTCGCGGCAGCACGCTCGGATTGTGCGCGCACCAGACGGCTACTACCTCGAAGACCTGGGCAGCCTGAACGGCACCTACGTCAACGGCCATCGCCTCGAAGGCCGCACCAAGCTCAAGGATGGCGACAAGATCCACATCTACGAGGTCGTGACGATCTTCCACTCGGGCGTGCCCCGCAACGAGGATGACGTCAACGAAACGCTGGCCGACGTTCCGCTCCCCGAGGAGATCGCTCGCACGCGTTCGGCCGCCCGCGCAATGCTGGCCCCCGCGGCCGCTGGCAGTGTCGCGGCAGACTCCGCCAGCGAGGTTTCGCCGCAGGCCCGCTTTCGCGCCGCGCTTAAGATCTCGGCCGACTTCGAAGGTCAGCCCGATGTCGATCAACTCCTGCCGCGGATTCTCGACACGCTCTTCGAGATCTTTCCGCAGGCGGCCCGCGGCTACATCCTGCTCGAAGAGGGCACCGAAGGCCATCTCGTGCCTCGCGCGATCAAGCATCGTCAGAGCGAAGCCGGCCACAGCATGACGTTCGGGCCCATCAGCCGCAAAATGGCCCTCCACGTGATGGGTAGCGCGCAGCCGGTGCTGATGGACGACACGCCGGCCGACGCGGCGGATGCAAATCAATCCGTGTTTGAAGTGCAGGTGCTCTCGATGATTTGTGCGCCGCTTAAGGGCGCCGCCCGCCGCCCTTTGGGGATCATCTATCTCGACACGACTGAACTCGCGCGGCGGTTCACACAGGCCGATCTCGATGTCCTGGCGAGCGTCGCCGCGATGGCCGCCCAGGGGGTCGAATCCGCCGGCGCGCAGCAAACGCCCTTCGATGGCGCCACCTATCAGCGGCAGCTCGGCACGGCCAAGCAGATGCAGCTCCAGTTCCTGCCTCAAAGCCGGCCGGAAGTTCCCGGCTACCAGTTCTTCGATTACTACCAGCCGGCCGACGAGGTGGGCGGAGATTATTTCGGCTACATCCCGCTGCCCGATGGCCGACTCGCACTGGCGATTGGCGACGTGGCCGGCAAGGGCGTCTCGGCCGCGCTGCTGATGGCGCACTTCTCGGCCGAGGTCCGCTACTGCCTCGCGACCTGCGCTTCACCGGCCGCCGCGGTCGATCAGCTCAATCTTGATCTCGCCAGCGAACTGGCAAACTACCACTTTGTCACGTTCGCGCTCTGCGTGCTCGATCCACGCGAGCACAAGCTCACGATGGTCAATGCCGGCCACTTGCCGCCGCTTTTATTGCGCGGCGGCAAGCTCGAAGTGCTGTGCGGCGAAGGGGGACTGCCGCTCGGGTGCGACGCCGACCGGCGCTACGAACAAATCGAACTCCCGCTCGAGCCAGGCGACGCCGTCGTGCTCTATACCGATGGCATCACCGACGCGATGGACGCTGCCGGCACGGTCTATGGCGGCCAGCGATTGCAGCAAACGCTTCTCACCGCTCCCCGCAAGATCGAAGGCCTCGGCAGTGCACTCCTCACCGACGTGCAGCGCCACGTCCGCGGCCGCCTGCAAAGCGACGACATCTGCCTGGTCTGCTTCGCCCGGGACTAGTCTGCTTCGCTCGCGATTAGCGGGGTGCAACAAATCGCCAACTCTGCAGCTGGTTTCTTCTGATCACATCGTCTTCTTTGTTGGAACGAGCGTTTGGCACGCCGCTCGCAAGCGTGTGGTGCGCCTCGCCATCTTCTCTAACCCATTGCCGGGGCGAAACTTTCGCCACCCGCCTGGGCCCAGAAATTTGACAGCATTCCGCCCCGGAACCTAGACTTGTGGGGGGCGCTAGCGACTGCTCCCCATCATTCTTCATTTCCTGACATCCAAAGCTAGCGTCACAAGCGATCAACCGCTGCTGCCTCAGTTCGCGAAACGAATCCGCAAAGCCAACGCTTTTTAGATAGGCCGAGGGGCGACGTACTTTCCGCAGGAGGACGATATGGCAATCGCAATGCGCACCGTCTCGATTAATCCCGCTTTCCTCCGGGAGATCAAGGACGACCACCACGAGCTGCGGCAATTGATCCACCACTCCTCGGCCATGCTCGATCACTCGGGTCCGGTAGAGATCGACTACCAACGTTTAGGCGAGCTGCTTACCAAGCTGCGTGATCAACTGGCCATGCACTTCTCGCTCGAAGAAGCGTACGGCTACTTCGAAGACGCGATCATGGTCGCGCCACACTTGTGTCGCCGGGCCGAGTCGCTGCGCTCGCAGCACTTCGACCTGTTTGCCGAAATGTGCCGCGTCGTGGAGACGTCGGAGCAACTGCTCTACCACGAGATGCCCGCCCGGCTGCTGCAGCGGCTGGCCGGCCAATATCACTTGTTCCTCAGCCGCTTCCACGAGCACGAAGCTGCCGAGTGCGACCTGATTCTGGAAGCCTTCAACGACGACATCGGCACCGGCGATTAAGCGCCTTTGCTGCCGTACGCTCTAAAGCCAGGGGAATACATTCCCCTGGACCTGCTTTCCGCGAGCGCTCACTCCGCGCGCCAATTGCACCGCGCCCGCGTGACGACTATCCTGGCGGTGCAAGCCAGCCCTCCCGCCTTAGCTCCACAGGATGCCCTTCCGATGTCCGCCCATGTATCGCGCCGCCGCTTCCTGCAGGCAGCCGCTGCCGCCACCGCCGCCGGCCCCACGATTCTCACGGCGCTTCCCAAGGCCCGCGCCGCCGCAAGTGAACGACTCACCATCGGCGTGATCGGCGTCGGCACGATGGGCCGCGGCCACGTCGGCCGCTTCCTGGGATATGGCGACGTGCAGATCATCGCCGTCAGCGACGTCGTGGCCGAGCGCCGCGAGCACAGTCGCAAAAACATCGAAGACCACTACGCCAAACAAACAGGACAGGGGAGTTACAAAGGGTGCAGCGTGCACAACGACCTCCGCGAGCTGCTCGCGCTCGATGGCCTCGATGCCGTCGTGATCGCTACGCCCGATCACTGGCATGTGCCCGGCGCGATTCTGGCCGCTCGGGCGAAGAAGGACATCTACTGCGAAAAACCGCTGACGCTCACGATCGGCGAAGGCCGCCACCTGGTGAACGAGGTCCGCAAGCACAACATCGTGTTCCAGACCGGCAGCCAGCAGCGGAGCGAGTTCGGCGGCCTGTTCGAGCAGGCAGTGAACCTGATTCGCAATGGCAAGATCGGCCGCGTGAAGACCGTTCGCGTCGGCGTTGGTGCTCCGCCCGTGCCGTGCGAGCTACCCGAGGAGCAGGTGCCCGAAGGGACCGACTGGGACCTGTGGCTCGGCCAGGCGCCGTGGCGCGGCTACAACGAAATCCTCTGCCCCAAGGGAGTGCATCAGCACTTCCCGGCATTCCGCAACTATCGCGAGTATGCCGGCGGCGGGCTGGCCGACATGGGCGCCCACCACTTCGATATCGCCCAGTGGGCGCTCGACATGGATGGGAGCGGCCCGGTGAAGGTCGAACCGCCGGCCGCCGGGGACAGCGGCTTGAGGTTCACCTATGCCGATGGCGTGGAGATGCTTCACGCTGGCCCCAGCGGCTGCACATTCGAAGGCGAGCTCGGCACGATCTACGTCGACCGTGGCAAGCTGGAGAGCACGCCCGAGTCGATCGTCAAAACGCCGCTCGAAGAGGGCGCCCCACGTGTCGAGCACGCCACCGATCACGGTCGCAACTGGCTCGACGCGATCAAAAGCCGCCAAAAGCCGATCTGCGATGTCGAGGTCGGCCACCGCTCGGCCAGCGTTTGCCACCTGGCGAATCTCGGCTACCAGCTCCGCCGAACGCTCACCTGGGACCCAGCTGCCGAGCGCTTTGCCGATGACGACGAGGCCAACGCGCTCCTGAACCGCGAAGCCCGTTCTCCCTGGAACGTATGACGCGGGCACCAGAACCGTTTAGTCCGGCGGCATCGCCGACGGCGCGTCCTGCACACCGACCAACTTTGATGCACCAACTGGGAGTAACTCCGATGCTTTCTTTATTCTTCGCCGCCGTGCTGCTCCTGCTTCCCGCCGCTTCCCTGGCCGCCGACTACAAAGTCGAGAAGTTCGACAACGCTGGCTTCGTGTCGATCTTTAACGGCCAGAACCTCGACGGCTGGCACGTCAGTTCGCAGACCGGCCACAGCCGTGCGAGCAAGAACCAATCCGGCGGCCGCTGGGTCGTCGAAGACGGCGCGATCATCGGCAGCCAGGACATTCCCAACAACGGCGGCATCGTCCTCACCGACAAACAGTACCGCAACTTCGAAGTCGCCCTGGAGATGAACAACGACTTTGTCCCTGACAGCGGGCTGTTCCTCCGCAGCAACGAACGCGGTCAGGCCTACCAGTACATGATCGACTACCACGCCGGCGGCAACCTGGCCGGCGTCTATGGCGAAGGCCTCTCCGGCGGCATCCATCACCGCAACTTCAGCTTTCTGGAGAAGGTCACCGACATCAAACAGGACGCCGACCCGTTCCCGCTCCCCGTCAAGCCGGCCGACTGGCCCAAGTTCTGGCAGCACGGCAAATGGAACGAGCTTCGCGCCCGGATCGAAGGCAACCCGCCGAAGGTCACGACCTGGATCAACGGCGTCCGGTTTATGGAGTTTCAAGACACCGAGAAGCGGCACGCCGACTCCGGCGGCATCGCCCTGCAGGTTCACGGTGGCGGTGGCGACCTCACCAAGCATTACGTCCGCTATCGCAACGTCCGGGTCAAAGAACTGCCATAACAGTTCATCACGTTGTGCGCTGCTGCTGGCTAGCCGTCGCCTTGTTGCGCGCGTCTCGTGCACGCAACAGTTCGTCATCATTTCGAAAACACTTCGCGCGACTGCTATCACACGCACGAATTTCGAAACGTCCACATTTGCGGGCGTTCACGTGAATTCTTTGCGTTGGCACACCCCGTGCGATTATCTCGCGTCGAGGGGGAATGAATCCAAGGGGAAGCGTGCTCGTGAGAGTCGCTTCTCGACTGCACCATTGCGAAGGGAGCCTTGTCATGCGACGCGTGTTTGTAGGACTTGCGTGTGTAGCGGTACTTGTGTTTGCGGGAACGTCAACGGCCTTGGCCAAGGGACCGCACCACGGCGGTCACGGTGGTCATGGTCGCGGCCCCGGCGGGCACTGCAACTGGAATCACCACGGCCATTACCATCATGCGTATCGGTTGCCGCCGCCCCGGGTTTTTCGCCCGCCGGTGTGTGGCCCGGTTTACCCGGTCTATCCGGCGCCGGTCGTGGCCTATCCGGCATACCCGCGGATGGGCTTCGGCCTGGGCGGTTCAAACTTCTCGTTCTGGTATCAGCAGTGACCGGCTGACCCACGCGAGCGCATCAAAAAAACGCCGGATCGAGCCCGCGCTCGGTCCGGCGTTTGTGTTTCTATCTCTCCAAAGCCGGGGGAAAACTTTCCCCCGGAACTGCCTTTCACTTCGCGGCCTGTTCGGCCGGCTTGTCTGCCGCGGGCTTGGCCTCTTCCGGCTTCGCTTCCTTGTCGAGCAAGTGCTGATCGAACCAGTCGGCAAACGCCCCGAAGTCCTGGATCAGCATCGATGGCCAGACGCCGTGCCCGGCGCCTTTCTTGACGACGAGCTCAGCCGGCACACCCTCTTCCTTGAACTTCTCGACGATGATCTCCGATTGCTGCAGCGGCACCAGGTCGTCGGCGTCGCCGTGCATGATCAAGGCCGGAGCATCGCCCTCGCTCACGTGATAGATCGGCGAGACTTCCTTCACGATCTTCTCGCGCGTCTCCATGTCGACGGGCACGAACGTTTTCGTCTGTGCGTCGTAGGTCCTGAAATCGAACGGCGCCTTGAATTTGTGCTCCGGCTCGATGCCCAGCGACTTCACGCCCGGCTGGCCGTAGTTCAAAAAGTCGGTCGGCGGAAAGAAACATGCCACGGCCTGCACGCAGCTGCTGGCCCGATCGACCGGGTCCTTGGCGTTCGGATCGCCTTCGCAACCGGCGCAGCCCAGCATCAGCGACAGGTGGCCGCCGGCCGAAGCGCCCGTGATGCCGATCTTGTCTCCGTCGATCTTGAAGTCGTCCGCATGCGTGCGGATGTAACGCACCGCGCGGTTGACGTCTTCCACGCACTCGGGAATCGTAAACTTCGGCTGGCTGCCATGCACCACCGCAAACACAGTGTAGCCGCGGTTGAGCAGCGTCAAGGCGAACGCCGGTTGAATCTGTTCGTGATTCGACACCCAGCCGCCGCTAATGCACACGATCACCGCCGCGCCGTTTTGCTCGGCCGGCGTGAACACGTCCATCGTCAGCGCGGTCCCGAACTTGCGGCCATAGATGATGTCTTGCTGCCTTGTCCACTTGGCTGGCTTAGCCGCTTCCGCCGCACTCACCAACGCCATTAGCACCAACAGTGCACCGACCAGCACACGCTTCATGACTCACGCCCCCAGAAGATTGGTCACACGCGAAAGATTCTGCAGCCCCTGCCGTTACCGCCTTCCAGTCTACCCGCCCGCTAAGCCCAGAAAAAGCAGTGGATTGGCCCGCTTTTCCCCTCGGCGAAGGTCGGCCGGCGAGATTTCTTGCTCTCCCGGCAGATCTGCTACACTGACCCCCGCGCATCGCGGGGTTTGCGGTTTCCTATTGAGCCGTGAAGCTGGAGGATCCAATGCCGACTCGCATCGAGACCCGACGCAATCACATTTCACGGCAATTGGCACTCGCCTGCTTGATTGCGGCCGCTGTCTCCTTCGCGACCGCTGCTGCGGAAGACTCCGCGTCGGCCGACAAGCCCGTCTTACCACCACTCGGCAAGGTATCGCGGAACATTCTCAAAGAGCCGACCTACAAGGCGACTCCTCGCTACGCGCTGATGGTCTTCGGCTTGCAGGCCGAAACCCGGGTGTGGATGGTCGAGGACGGTAACGTCCTTTATGTCGACAAGAACGCCAACGGCGACCTGACCGATGACGGGCAGCCGCTCGAACCATCGAACGTTCGCCAGCTCAACCAATCAGGCACACAGCGAGATTACAACTACTTGCTGGATGAGATTGTGCCGGCAGACGGTTCGGCAAAGCACACGAAACTCGATCTACGGCGCTGGAACTACGAGAATCCCGAGGATCGCTACGGTTTGTCGATCAATGTCGAGGGTTCCATTCCGATGTACGCGGGCTGGTTTGGAACATTCTGGGCGAAGTCGCCGGCCGATGTGGACATCCTGTACTTCGGCGGACCGCTGAAGCCCCGAAAGCTTCGCGAGAAAGTGTTCCGGCATGGAAGTCGAGAAAGATTGAGCTTTGCCTTTGAGAACCAGCCGGGCGAGCCGGGCAGTACGACTCGGCTCAACTATGAAGCACTCCCGCCCAACGTCATCCCGCGAGTTGAGATCGACTGGCCCGTCCCAGCCGGCAGTCCGCCGCTGCGGACGACCGAGACGCTTACCGAGCGCTGCTGTTATTGGGAGTTCTACAGCTCGACCTTCCGTGTTCCGAAAGAAGCGGTGAATGGCACTGCTAAGGTGACCTTCTCGTTCACCGGCGGCTGGCTACCCTTCGAGCTGGCAACTCCGTACATCGCGGTGCCCGTGCAAGCGTCGAAGTAGAGGCGCGAGCCGGCGCTCGATCGAGTCTGGGGTTTAGCCGCAATTCCAAGTAGAAGTCGGGTGCTTTAGAGTAATCCCAAAAACTCCCCGCGAATGTCCTGTAGCGCCGGGAACTTCTCCCGATAGGCCAGCAGCGGCTCGCGCTCGATCGTCGCCACCAGCAGCTCGGCCTGGGAACTGCATGAGGCCAGCGGCACTCCCTTGGGATCCAGAATCACGCTGTGCCCGGCGTAGGTTACGTACGGATCGGCCCCGACGCGGTTCACCCCCACCAGGTAACACTGGTTTTCGATCGCCCGGGCCGGTAGCAGGGCCCGCCAGTGCGAGTCGCGTGCTTCCGGCCAACTGGCGATCACCACTAGCAGCTCCGCTCCGCGGACTGCGGCGTGTCGAAACACCTCGGGAAACCGCAGGTCGTAACAAACCAGCGGTGCAATCTTGAATCCGCCCCACTCGAACACCACGACGCCGTCGCCGCCAGCATAGTGCTTCGTCTCACCGCCATAAGAGAAGGGATGGATTTTAGAGTACCGCGCGAGCAGCTTTCCCGCCGGATCGAACACGACGGCCTGATTCAAGCCGCGCCCATCCGCCCCGCGCGTCACCACGCCGCCCACAACGGCCGATTTGTGCTCGCTCGCCAGTTCCGCCAGAAACGCGTGCGTCGGGCCATCCTCCTGCTCGGCAATACCGGCCACGTTCATGCTGAAACCGACTGCAAACATCTCCGGCAGCACGATGAGCCCGCCCGGCTCGACGTTGCCTTGGGCCAGTTGCTCGCGCACCCGGGCGAAGTTCGCCTGTTTGTCTTCCCACACGATGTCCGATTGCACGGCGACGATTTGCATGAAACGTATACTCGGAGTTATTAGTGGGTGCCACGGGTGGCCGCGCCAGCGGCTCACCCGTGATCGTTGGAGTCGATCACTTCACAATCGCATTCAATCCCTTCACCAACCGCCCGATTCCCTCGGCGATCGTCGCCCGCTCGAGCGCCCCGTACGCCACTCGCAACGTGCAACCCTGCTCGATGCCGAACGTTGTCCCCGGGATGACCGCCACGCCGTGCTCGCGCACCAATCGCTCGACGACGTCCATCGCGGCGAGCGGGGTATCGACGCTAACCAGAAAATAAAACGCCCCTAGCGCCGGCGGGATCCTACAGAACGATCGAACCGCGGCAAGCTCCTCAAGCACCATCGACCGCACTTCGGCCACCCGCGCCAGGTTCTCCCGCCGGTACGAAGCCGGCGCCCGCAACGCCCCCAGCGCCGCATGCTGCGACACCACCGGCGGACAGATCAGGATCGTGTCCTGCGCCTTGCGAACCGCGACGGTCAGCGCCTCGGGAATCACCATGTATCCGATCCGCCAGCTCGCGAAGCCATACGCCTTGGAGAATGAGTACAAGGAAATCGTGTGCTCCGCCGAACCGGCGAGCGAAGCCGGCGAAAAATGCTCCGCGCCGTCGTACACGAAGTATTCATACGCCTCATCGTTGATATGGTAGACGTCGCGCTCCTTGCACAGCCGATTCACGGCCGTGAGCGATTCGCGCGAGTACACCGCCCCCGACGGGTTGTTCGGCGAGATCGTGACCACGGCCCGGGTGCGCGATGTGATTGCCGCTGCGATCGCCGGCAAGTCAAGCTGATACTCGGCATCCAGCGGTACGATCACGGCCCGGCAGTTGAGCATCGCCAGGGCCATTTCGTGATTGAAGTAATACGGCGCCAGCAGGATAATTTCGTCACTCGGATCGGCAATCGACAGGATCGCGTTGAAGAACGCCATGTTCCCGCCGGCCGTCACCACCACCCGGTTGCTGGCGCTGATCACGACGCCGTTCTCTGCCATCAGCTTGCCGCTGAGCATTTCGACCAGGGGGGCGATGCCTTCCACGGCGTGGTACTTGTGGTTCAGCGGCTCGGCCGCCATCGGCTGCACGGCCTCGAGCGCCTGCCGCGGCGGACCGTAGTGCACCACGCCCTGGCCCAGCGAGATCGTGCCGGGATGCCGACGGATCAGCTCGGCGACGACCGGAATGATCGGCGTCTGCACGTCCTGCATGCGTTGGGAAAGATGCATCGACTATGGCCGTTCGAATAAGGGTCCGCATCGTAGCCGCGGAAGGTGCCAGCAGCACCGATGATAGCGTCTCGTCGCGAGACCCACCATGCGAGGCCGTTCCCGCCGTCCCTGGCCAGAAACTGACCTCGGCTCCTTCTGCGTGACGTTTTCGTAACTCGGGCGACTTGAACCCCCATTCGTCTTCCGAAGCAATGGGCAATCGGCTACATAGACGCAGCTTTCTCGCCCAAATTCCTCGGGGCCATCGCCATGCCCGCGCGAGTCTTTTGCCTGTCGCTGTCGACGCTCCTGTTCATCACGCTCGTGGTCAGCGAGCTCGCAGCTCAAACTCCGCGCGAGCTCGCCGCTGCCCGCAGTTGGCTCGTCGAAAGCGAACTGGCCACCAGCGGCATCAAGAGCCCGCAGGTCCTGGCGGCGATGCGCGAGGTGCCGCGCCACGAGTTCGTTCCCGCCGAGTTGCGACCCTATGCCTACTTCGACACGACGCTGCCGATCGGCCACGGGCAGACCGTTTCGCCACCCTACATCGTGGCCTGGATGACCGAACAGCTTGACCCGCAGCCCGGCGAGCGCGTGCTTGAGATCGGCACCGGCAGCGGCTATCAGGCGGCAGTGCTCAGCCGCCTGGCCAAGGACGTCTATACGATCGAGCTGCATCCCGAACTGGCTCGGATGGCGACAGATGCAATCGCGCGGGTAAAGTACAAGAACATCCACGTCCGCCAGGGAGACGGCTTTCAAGGCTGGCCCGAAGCGGCCCCGTTCGACAAGATCATCGTCACCTGCTCTCCCGAGCAAGTGCCGACGCCACTCGCCGAGCAACTGCGCGAAGGGGGACGGATGCTGATCCCCATCGGCGAGGGCTTTCAGCAAAACCTCTGCGTGCTGGTGAAGGAAGGGGGCAAGCTTCGCGTCACCTCTCGCACTCCGACCTACTTTGTGCCGATGACCGGTGTCGCGGACACCCTTCGCAGTCCGACTTCGAACCTGGCGATCACGCCGCTAATTAACGGCAATTTCGAAGAGCTGCTTTCGCCGGGCGTGCCGGCCGCCTGGTTTTACCTCAGGCAGGCTCAGCTAGCTCCCAGCACGGAGCCGAACCATCCGGGACAGTGCCTGCTGTTCACCAACGCGGTCCCCGGCCGCAGCTCGCAGGCACTGCAGTCGCTAGGCGTGCAAGGTGATCGCGTCCGCCTGATCACCGTTCAAAGTTGGGTTATGTGTAAGGATGTTCAGCCGGTGGACGCCGCCAACCCGCGCGACGGTGCCAAGATTCTCGTCACGTTTTTCGACGCCGATCGCAAGACGCTTGACGAACAGATCGTCGGTCTCTGGCGCGAAGACACGGCGTGGAAAAAGCACATCGGGGTCATCAAAGTACCTCCCACGACGATCGGCATGACCGTGGCCATCGGCCTGTTCGGGGCTACCGGCGAGTTCCGGTGCGATGACATCGTGGTCCTCCCGGCGCAGGAGCGCGACTGGTCGCGGTTCGGTACGGCCCGCCGCTAGTCTCCCGATTGTCAAAGGACACATCGTCATCGCAGCGGCGCCCGGTCGCTCGACCAGCTTTTCACGGCCAGCGTCGTGTGCCCTTGGCGGATCTTCGCCGAAAACGCCGGATCGTCGCGATACCGATACGCGATCTCATTGATCCGCGCGCCCTCCTTCGTCCGCTCGAAATTCTGGTCGATCTTGATCAGCTTCAGATCGTTTGCCAGCTCGTCCGAGAACGCCGGGAACAGCACCTGGTACCCGTACGGCACCTTGTTCGGCGCGATCTCGTTCACGTGTCGCACAATGTTCGTCGTGCAGTTGTTGGTGATCAGGTTATATGACTCGGGCTCCGCAGCCAGCTTGTTCGCCCGCTTCAGCATGCTCGTAAAGAGCTGCTGCATCTGCTCGCGCGAAGCTTGCGCCCGATACACATACACGTCCGACATCCAGTGAATCGTCCGCAGTTGGATCAGGTCGCGTTCGTCCCCCACCACGTAGATCAGCTCGGTGGGCTGCGTGAAGCTCTTGATCGGGTCGAAATCGTCGCCGGGCTTGCGGCGCATCTCGACGCTCACCGCCACGTAATCCTGCCCATCGAATCCGAAGCTCAGGAACGTGTGGGCGCCGCCGGGCACGTCCGGAAAGGGCACCACGATGAAGTCGACCGAGTCCAACTTCTGCAGGTCGAAGGTCTTGTCGTAGTGATGCACCGTGTAGTCGTCGGCCGTGCGATACTCGGTGTTGCGGATGTTGTGCACCGTGATCTGGCTGCCGCTGAAGTCCGCCGTCGGCGCAATCGCGTGGTTCGGCGACCACTCGCTTTTCATGCCGCGGCAGCCCTGCGCGCACACGACCAGCGCCGCGCAAACGGCGAGCGCCTGCATTTTGGCAGTCAGCTTGAGCATCGGCATCACCGGCCATCTGGTCCTTCAGGCGGCCGCACCAGAACTGGCATTATCGAACAAGACGTGAGGGCGCATCGGCCCGGCGCAGTTAATAGCACCGCCGGGCTGTTTCGCACAAGAGCGGTGCACCGAGTCCGCGAAGCGAAATCACTGCTAGCGACACACACGCCAGCATAAAGCCGGGGGAATACCTTCCCCCGGAACGCTCCGCCGCGTCGATGTGCCTACACCGGCACGCTCTCCAGCACCTGGACCTCGCTCTCCGTCGGCACGATGCGCTCCAGCCGGAATCCGCCCGCGGCGAATAACTCGCGATACTCCGCCTCGGTTCGCTCCTTTCCGCCGGGCATCACCATCATGTTCAGATCCAGCAGCTTGCTGAAGCTTGGCTCATTCCCCGCCGGCACCACCCCTTCGATCACCAGCAGCTTTCCGCCCGGGCCGATCACTTTGCGAATGTTCTTCAGGATCACCAGCGATTGTTCGTCGGTCCAGTCGTGAATAATGTGCCGCATCAGGTAGGCGTCCGCCCCGGCCGGCACTGCTTCGAAGAAGTTGGTCGGCTTCAATGCCAGCCGGTCGACAAGCCCGTCCGCCGCGATCAGCGGCTTGGCCCGCTCGAGCACGCCGGGCAGATCGCACAGCATCGCCCGCACGCCTGGCACGCGCTTCAGGATCGCCCGCAGCACGCTGCCGTTGCCGCCCCCCACGTCGGCCAGCACGCCGAACTGGCTGAAGTCGTAAGCGTCGATCATCGCGCCGGTTTCCCGCCCGTGAATGCTGACCATCGCCGCGTCGAACACCGCAGCCTGCTCGGGATGATCGCCCAGCCACTCGAAGATCGGCTTGCCGTAGATCTTGTCGAACGCCGTCTTGCCGGTCTGCACGCTGTAGAGCAGCTCGCCCCAGGCGTGGTAGTGCTCTTCGCCCATCATGATTGCGATCGCATGCTGCGAGCCCGGCACATCCTTCCGCAACTGCTCGGCCAGCGGAGTGAGCTCAAACTTGCCGTCGTCGCGCTGGCGGTAGACCTTCAAGCTCGCCAGCGCTCGGAGCACGCGAAACAGCGGCTCGGCCAGCACTCCGGTGGCCCCGGCGAGCTGCTCGGCCGACTGTGGTCCACTTTTCTGAAGGATGTCCGAGATTCCCAGCTTGGCGGCCACATACACGGCCTGCGTCGTCCAGTTCGAGGTGATCAACTCACCCAACCGCGGTCCACCGCTCATCTTGAAAGTCTCCTGCCTACTGATCATGCGTCACTTACTGCTTGGCGAATGTTCCAGCTTGTTACGCTGCTTCCGGCACGATCTCCGACGTGCAGTTCGGACACCGGCTCGCTTTCTTCGAGATCATCGACCGACACATCGGACACTCGCGCGTCGCTGGTGGCGGTGGCGGCGACAGGCGATTCACCTGCCGAACCACCAGGAACACGCAGAACGCGATGATCACAAAGGTGACGATGTTGTTGATGAATCGGCCGTAGGAGACGGTGGCGATTCCGTGCTCCTTCGCCCAGGCGGCCGAGGTCGCGTTCTTGAAGTCCTCGGCAGGGGCATTGATCGGCAATGCCCAATCCTGGATGTCGCTCACCTGGCTCACCGACAACAGCACGCCAATCGGCGGCATAATCACGTCGTCGACCATCGAGGTCACGATCTTGCCGAACGCCGCGCCAATGATCACGCCAATCGCCAGATCGATCACGTTCCCGCGCAGCGCGAACTTCTTGAATTCCTGGAGCATGGCCGGCCTCCGTGCAGTGAGTGGGTGATACGCCTCTAGAAAGCGCCAACTCACCCTTTTATAACGGCCAGCCGATTTTCAGGTAGCCCCACCGAGTGCGGATCGCCCGGTGCAGCGCAAATGGGGGCGCTACTTTACCGGCTTCAGCAGCACGCCGCCAAACTGCATCAGCCTGCCGCGCGGTGCGCCGCGCGAGCGCAGCGTGATCTGTTGCGCGCCCGCCGGCAGCTCGATCTCGCCGCACGGCACTTCCACATAGCGGTCAATGCTTCCCGTCGCCACCAGCTTTCCAGTCAGTTGCGGTCCGGCCGGCTGCGACGCATCAGCGCCCGCCGCCGGCGTACCGCTCGGCTGCACTTCCAGAATCCAACCGTTACCCGCGTCTTCATCCAGCGCGGCATAGTTCAGCACCATCTCGTACTTGCCGGCCTTCGGTAGCTCGACGTTCCACACCGCCTTGTCGTTTTCACTTTTCCACAGCCCCAGATTCTTATAAAGCTGCTCCATCACGATCGTCGGGCCATAGATTTCACAGTTCGTCGGGTAGAGCTGCAGTGTCCCGTCCGTCGTCGGCGTGACCAGCCGCGGCTGGTTGGCTTCGAAAACCTTCCGCGGAGCACCCGATCCGCGCACATGCGCGATCACGTTCGCCAGCTCCTGCGGACTCATGTCCTTTTCCAAGCCTTCGGGCATCAGCGATTTGCCGGTCGCTTGCAGCATTTCCAGATCGCTTCGCAAGATCGTCTGCTGCTTCCCTTCCTGGCCCATCAGCGTGACGCTATTTCCGGTCTCGCTCGCGAGCAGCCCCGTGTGGGTGAGTCCGGACGTGGTCAGTGCCAGGTAATCGCGATACTTCGCTTCCACCGCCTTGTTCGGATCGAGTATCGCCACCAGCAGCGTCTCGGGCGAAAGATCGGTGAGCGAAGCCAGGTCGGGACCTACCTCGATGCCCACTCCGCGCAGCCGGTGGCACACCGCACAGCGCTTCGTGAACACGGCGACGCCAGCCGCCGCATCGCCCGGCGTGGCCAGAATCGAGCGGAACTGCTCGACCACCTGCGCGCGGTTCGATTCAATGCCGCCGGCCAGCAATTTCTCGGCCTGAGTGCGAATCGCCTCATCTTCCGACTGTTGCAGCCGCTGCCGCCGCGCGGCGTCGATGTCCGCGGCCGGAACCTCCTCGCGCTCGATCGCCGCCAAGAGCGCCTTCTGCCCGCTGGGCCGGCTCAGCAGCACTTCCAGAATCTGCGAACGCAATTCGGGGCCGTGCCCTTTCCAGCCCGAGAGCAGGGCAGGGGGGACCGTGTCCGAATCGATGCGGGCGAGCGACTCCACCGCGGCCGCCTGCACCGCGCCGCTCGTTTGCGGCACCAGCAGCGCCACCAGCGAGCCGATATCATCCGCTTGCGACGCGGGACTGCGTCCCAACAGCCGAATCGCCCGGATACGCTGCCCTTCATCGGCCGCGTCGTTGAGCGCCGTTTCGCGCGCGAAGGCGAACATCTTCGCCAAAGCCTGATCCGGATCGTACTTCTGCCAGTCCGTGCCGCTGCCGGCCAGGGCGTCTAGCAACCCGGCCAGCGAGGTGAGTTGCCAGGCGGCATAGCTTTCCTTGTGCGGCGCCCCGATTCGCTTGAGTGCGGCCGCCAGCGTCGCTTCGTCGTTATACGCCGTGGCCAGTCCGACAAGTTGCTCCAAAAGTTCCGCCGGCGGCTCGGCCGGAGCGCGCACGTCTAGCACCGCTTCGGTCACGCCCGCAAGATTCTTCGGCGTCACCGAACTAAGGACCGCGGCCGTCATGTAGCGATCGTCACGACTGGCGAGCGCCAGTTCACCCAGAGTCTTGCCCGCTCGCGAATCGTCCCAGGCGCCCAGCGTGTAAGCGACTTGCAGCTTCACTTGTGGATCGTTATCGCTCACGCGCTCCAGCAGCGCATCGCCCAGGGCTGGCGACTTTGCCAGATGGCTTTCCGCAATCCGAATCGCCTGCCGGCGCACGCCCGCATGCTCGTCGCGCATCCGCGCCGCGATTTCGTCGGGCGTCGCTTGACCCAGCAGCTCAAGCGTCCACAGCGCTTGCGCCCGGGTGACCGGTCGCTTGCTTTCGGCCGCGAGCTTGTGCAGCGGATCATGTGCCGCCGCGTCTGGCTTCCACAGCAGCATCTGCTGCGCCATGTCGCGCTGCCATCCGCTGGGGCTGTCGAGCGCGGCGACCACTTCCGCCGTCGAAAGCTTGTCCAGCCGTGGAATCGGCCGTCGCTCGCTTCCCACCGGCGAGACGCGATAAATCCGACCCATGTCGCTGCCGGCTCGCAGATCCACCTGTTTTTGCACGGAGAATGGAATCCACTGCGGATGCTCGATCGTCTGGCGATACATGTCCGTGACCCACAGCGCCCCGTCCGGACCAGTCACGAGCGTGGCGGGGCGGAACCAATTGTCGGCCGAGGCTAGAAATTCGCTGTCAATCTCGTCCGCCGCGCGGCTGCTATGGAATGTCAGCCCATCCGGCCGGAGGATCTCGCGATGCACCAGGTTGTGCACCGGCTCGCTGACGAACGAGTTCCCTTCGAACTTCGGTCCGAACAGATCGTCGCGATAAGTGATCGCGCTGTTGGCCGAGGTGAAGCGATTTGCCGCATATAGGTCGTTGTAGCGCGCCAGCGTCCGGCTCGCCGGAAACACCTCGGCCACGCCCGGCTGATCGGAAACGTCGACCTTGCCGTCGATCGCCGGCACGCGATCATTCCGCCGCAGGTAGTGATCCGCCAGCACGTAGTGATACAGCGGGTTGCTGTTCTCGTTGCCGAACCAGTTATCCCAGTCGTCGCGGCTGCGGCCATACTGTGATACGCCCGACTGCGGATCGAGCAGTCCATCGTCCGGTCGAATGCGGAAGTCGCGCCCGTTGGCGTCGACTACCTCATCGCCGCGCTTGTGCAGCTTGATGCCGCCCGTTTCGCTCTCCGCGTGCGCCCCGTACAGCCAGCCATCCATCCCCCAGGCAAAGCCATTGGCCCGATGCTGCGGATTGCCTTCCATGAAGCCGCTGTAAAGCACCTCGCGCTTGTCGGCCTTGCCGTCGCCGTCGGTGTCCTCGGCATAGATCACCTCCGGTGCGCAAGTGATCAACACGCCATTGCGCCACGGCGTCACGCCATTGGGATAACCCAGATCATCGAGGAACACCGTGCTCTTGTCGTAGCGGCCATCACCATCGGTGTCTTCCAGGTAGCGAACGACGCCCCCTTTCGCTCCTCTGCCGTCCTTGCCCCGCGGGTAGTCCCCCATCTCCGCCACCCACAGCTTGCCGTCCGGCCCAAATGCGATCGAAACCGGATCGGCGATCAGCGGCTCAGCCGCCGCTAGTTCCACCTGAAAACCCGGCCGCACGTGCATCGTCTTGAGCGCCATCTCGGGCGACTTTGGTCCAGGGAACTTCACGCTCTCGAGCAGCTTGTCGAGCGGCATCCGCTCGACCAGGTCCGGCAGCTTGTCGGTATTCTCGTTCTGCACCCACAACGTGCGATCCTTGATCCAAGCGCCGTTGTTCTTCCCCTCGCGGGCGATCATCGGAATCGCGCCTGCATCGCCCGCCTTGCCGCGCACCAGCTCCTGCGACCAGCCTTTTTCCAACGAGGTGAACAGCGCCGCCGCATAGCCGGTGTCATTCGAGTACAGCACGTCGAGCGAACCGTTCTGGTCCAAGTCGACGAATCGCAGGCCCGTGTCGTGGTCCGGCGTCGGCAGCCACATGCCGTCCGGCAACATGAACGAAAACGATTCCCAACCGTTGTCCTTCCGCCGATAAACGTTCTGTTTGGCCGACTTGTTCATTCCCCGCGCGATCAGCTCGCACGTTCCGTCGCCATCGATGTCCAGCAGCCGCATCGCCGCGAGCTTGCCGTCGCGATCCAGCCCACGCGTCAGGCGCACATCCGCCACCCAGGCCCTGCCGTCGAAATGCCACGCCGTTCGCGGGCCATCGAACACCGTCGGCCGGCCGTCATCGTGAAGCAGGCCGAAGCGGGCATCTCCCTGTGTCAGGTCCACGGGAAACGAGGTTTCGGTCCAGGACTTCGTCTGCGGAGACCAGACGCGCGTGCGGCGCAGTTGCGGGCCACCCGCCACCACGTCCATGTATCCATCGGCGTTCAAGTCGATCAGCCGGGTGCCGCTACTGCTGCCATCCTTGTAGCGCAGCGGCTGGCCATTCAGTAGATGTTTGTTGATCCGCTCCGCCGCCTCGCGAAACGTCAGGAACTTCACCTTGCCTGCGTGCTTCGTCACCGCGTGATCCACGAGCTCCACCAACTGCTCGGCCTTGATCCACTTGTGCGGATGGAAGACCAGCGTATACACGCCCTGCTTCGCCACGGCCGCGTCCAGCCCGCGCTTCATATCCTCCAGCGTCCGCGGGTTGTCGGGCTTCTGCACGTGCTGCGCGCTCCAGTCGCTGGGCACCGCGCAGGGAAACTCCCAGCAGTTGCCACCAATCACATAGGGATACGGATAATCCTCCACCGTCACGACGTATGACTTGAAGGGTAGGTAGCGGCGAAAGATCTCCTGATGCGAGCCGTCGACAACCAGCTCGCGCGGCACCTCGGGGTCACTGCCGGTTGTGATGTTGAATACGCTGCTGTCGATCTCCAGGAAGTTCCCCAGCGGCGTGGTCTTGCCGAAGATCTCGCTATAGAACCGTGGGCTGGGTGTATTCTGCGAATCGCAGCACGGCATTCGAAACGCCACGGCGCGGCTCCCTGGCACCGCGTTCATCTGGTCGACGCAGCGATCGTACGTTTGCTTCGCCGCGGCCAGGTCTCCCTTCTGCAAGAGTGGGCAAGGATGATCCAGCGTGTGCGTTTCCAGGCTCACCCCTTCGGCCAGCCACTTCTGCAAGTGCGGCTCGCGCGGATCGATCTGGCAGGTCATGATGCTGACCGGTGCCCGGCCGTCGATCTTTTTCAGCCGCTCGAGCAGCGGCCGCAGAAACTCCTCCCAGCGCTCGTGCCCGCGCATGTCGTCGATCGACAGGATCACCACGGCCTCGACGCCATCCTCGCCCACCCATTGCGGCGTGATCAGCTTGGGTGTCGAGCGCGAGACATAGAACGGATCGTTTTCATCCAGGTAAGCAAACCGGTTCCCGTCCGCGCGGTTTTCATCAGCAGCCGCGGCCGGACTCAGCCCCGATAGCCCCGTCCAAGATGCCAACACCGTCAGGGCGACCAAACTCGAAATCACGCGCATGCGAACCATCCTGTGGGCAAGACCAAGCGCCAACGGCCGGGGCGAACCCGGCAATCTGGACATTATAGTCACGCGCCAGGGCCCACTGGAAATGGCCGCCCGCTACTGCCCGCTGACTGCTAAACCGCAAAAAATCGAACCCTGCACCACCTCGCTTGCGTAAAGAAAAAAGGCATCCTGGAAAATCAATTTGAATCGACCCGAATCGCGCGTGACGCACCAGCAAGTCGAGGCATCTAGAACTCTTGCAGGCTTCTCCCGGAGCTAGCACACGGCTCGCCAGCGGCAGTCTGGGAAACGTCGCGACTGATAGTCCTCTTGCGAGACTTCACGCGTGCTAATAGAGCGGCGAGAGCCGCGCCAAACACCGATAACGCGTTGACCAAAAAGGGCCGATTCAGTTACTATCCCGCCCCCGACGGGAGCACGATTCCGGCGGCTCAAAAGAACGAAGCAGAACCTTTCATCAAGGTTTGTCTCCTCAACCAAGGGTTTGACTCAGTCATGACGCACAACACCGGCTGTCGCTCGTGTGGAAACGTTTCGCTCAAGTCGATTGCACGGTGGGAACAGCCCGGCGGACCGGCCAGGTCGCCTTACGCCACCCGGCCCACGACGGACTATGAAGAACTCGTGTTCTGCCCGAGCTGCTCGCTGGTGCATCGCATTGGCGAAAGCGGCCGCTCACCTTCTGTCGGCGACATCGTACGCACCAGCGACACCACGGCCTGGACCGCGCGCCACCTCACGCAGCAGATCATCGCTACCCAAAAGCTGCGGCCCGCGAGCATGGTCATCGAGATCGGCAGTCGCGACGGCCGCCTCTTGAGCGATTACCTCGCCGCCGGCATCCCCGTGCTGGGCATCGAACCGGCCGTGAAGCTGGCCGAACTTGCCCGGCTCGAATACAACGTCCCGACGCTCTGCCGCCACTTCGACAAACCGCTCGCCGTGGAGCTCGCGCTTTGCTGCCAAAGCGCCGACGTGGTGCACATGCATCACAGCCTCTCGCTGGTCGGCGATCTGAACACCGTCGTCGGCGGCCTGCATGCCGTGCTCAAAGACTCGGGCGTCGCCGTCATTGACACGCCCTACGTGAAGCACCTGATCGAACGCCGGGCGCTCTGGTCCGCCCATACCGGCCAGCGCAACTGCTTCTCGCTCACGTCGCTGGCCCATCTTGTCGCCCGGCACAAGCTGGTGCTGCACGACGTCGAACGCACGGGCGAAGGCACGATCCTCCGCGTTTTCCTCGGCCGCTGCGGCAACACCTCCGATCGCGTCACGAAGCTGCTCGCCGAAGAGCAGGCCTGGGGCGTCAGCCAGCTCATGACCTACATGCCCCCGCGCCCCGCGAAAGTGGCGTAAGCGGCCTGAGCAGCCCCGGGCTCTGCCCGGAGGTTGTCTCCGCACCAATGGATTTTCGGGCGGCCCCCGGCCAGAGGCCAGGGCTACGAGGATCGTTGCGACGTCGCGCTGGCGTATCCTGGGCCATCCCCCTGTGGTATAAGTCGAGCCAGCGACCCGTATTTCTTTTCTCCGAGACACGGTGCTGTTCCTACCCGCAGGACGCTACGCCATGAAACCCGCCGGCATCATCTCCTTGTTCGTCGCGCTGCTGGTCTCCTCATCCCGCGTCGCCGTCGCCCAGCGCTTCGAGCACCTGTCTCCAAAAGTTCAAGCCGAAGTCAAAGACCTCCAGGTCCAACTACGCCTGATGCAGAAGCTGGAGCAGTGGCTTCAGCACACATCGAAGCGAGCGGAATCCCACTGCACACTGGCCCAGGAACTCAGCCGCTCGACGGCGGCCGACGTCGAGCGCGCCAAACATCGCAAGGCGCTTCAGGCGGACGTTCAAGGTTTCGTCGAGTCCGGACGCGGCCGCAAAGATCTGTTCGAGCACTGGCAATGGCACTATGCCGCCGCTGGCAGTGACCTGCTGTTTGCCGAACTCATTCAAGACGAAAATCTGAGACCAATTCTCTTGGACGGTTTGCGACCGCTCTTGTCGTGGTCCATCAAAGAAGACGTTTTCAACCTGACCAACGAGGAGTTGATCGCCCGCACTAAGGAGCATGGCGCGGCAAGGGTCGCCTCGAGCCGGTTCCTGGTTTCAACGATTGAGCCGGAAGTGGCGCCGAGCGAACTCGAACGCGAGCACGTTCGCAACGAGTCTCGCCAGCGGTACATCGAAGGTGCCTGCCACTACTATCTCGAGCTGCACGACCCCAAAAGCCTGGAGAATCTGCGGGTGCAGATTCGCTATTCGCAGGATCGCATCGCCAAGCTGTGGCCAGCCTCGAACGCCGCCGCGCCCGATCCGCAGCTACAAGCGATCGCCTTCAAGCTGATGCGCGACTGTGGAGTGTGGTGAGTCAGTCGGCCCGGCTGCCGTCGGCGCCTTCCACCAGAAAAATACTTGACTCAGGGTATCTCGGCCAATAGGCTGAGGCCAGCAGCCCCCAGTTTGGCGAGCACGCTGGTGATCTAACATCTCGTTTGGCCGACCACATTTACCCGAGCGGTAGGTGTATCTCGTCGGCTCAGCTCGCGTATTGTCCCGCTCCCTGCGTCGACATCGGTTCCGCGCATGCCCCGGGCTGATGATTCGCTCACCAAGGACCTCCAGATGCGATGCATGCTCAGTAAGTCGACTTTGATCTGTTACATTCTGCTGCTCGCCGGGTATCAATCGACAGTCGCATCAACCGTCTTCAATGACGGCCAAACCCATACTGCCGATTCCAATGGGCCGTTCGACCACATTCGTGTCGATTTGAACACGACGTTGAACGTTCTCCCAGGAGCGAATATCGTGGCCGACGACGGCTTCGGCTCCGGCATCTACAACACGCGCGGCTCCATGGTCAACGTCTCGGGTGGCAATGTCTTCGGCGATTCCACACCGGGACCGGAGGGGTCGCGGGGAATTCAGACGGATGAATCCCAGGTCCACATCTCTGGTGGCTTAGTGCGCGGTTTCGGCGGCGGCGGGCGCGGGCTACTCAGCTATGACAGTCAAATCTCGATTTCTGGTGGCGTGCTGGATTCCGTCAACTCCCACACGCTCCTCCTGTATCTTGGCAGCACCGCCAGCATCACGGGTGGTTCGCTGACCGGTGCGGGGGTCTCGATCGTAGCCTATAACGAGTCAGTCGTTACCATTCGTGGCGGTACCTTCAGCAACGGGTTTATCGGCTACAACAGCTCTGTCTTCCATGTCTATGGGACCAACCTTGCTTACAATCCGGTGAGCGATTTGCTGACAGGCGTTCTACAGAACGGTACGCCGATCAATCTCACCGTCAATTTGCAACAGAACGCCCAACTCATTCTGCACGACATTCCAGAACCATCATCGATGTTGCTGGCGCTGTTTGGTATGGTCGGAATTCTTGCCATCCGCCGCTGGCGGTGGTTCCGCGCTTGACGCACGCACGTATCGAGAACGTACGTGCGAGCCTGCTGGCAATGACGCTGCTGGGATTCACCGTGGCGCTAATCTTCCGGCTTCGCCGCTCGTGACAGCCGGCGCCCTCGAGTGTGGCTTTAGCCCACCACCACGTGCTCGCTCCAGGTGCGCATCACGATCTCGCCGCCTTGGGCATGCTGATCGAAAAACGCCAGCAGCTCATCTCGGGGCATCTCGTCCAGATGCTCGGCCAGCAGGAACCGCAGCATCCGCAGCCGGTTCTGCTCGCTGTCGGGGAAGCGCAGCTCGTAATGCGACTTGCTCGTGCGAAAAGGAACTCCCAGGTGATCGAGCTCGGCGGTGAGATCATCCGCCGCATAGTACGGAACTGGCTGATCGATCAGCCCAAAGCCCAATTGCCAGAGCCGCATGAGCGTGTTCTGCCACGAAGCCATCGCCGCGAGCAACTTGCCGCCCGGTGCCATCAAGCCGACCAACCCGCGGACCGTCTCGGCCAGATCGTCGACGTAGTACAGCGCGTGGTTCGAAAGCACGACGTCGAACGGCTTAACCGAGCTCGCGTCCGGCGGCCGCGCGCTGGTCGCGATTGCCGGCGTACCCGCCTCTGAACAGGTCGCATATTTTTGCAGGCGCTTCACTGCCTCGGCCCGCTGGCTTTCGACCGGTTCGACCAGGTGCAGCGAAAGTTTCTCCGCTGGCCAGGCCAGCTTCTTGAGCAGCCGTTCAGTAAACTCGCCACCGCCGGCGCCGAAATCCAGCATCCGCACGAACGCCCGACCCTCGGCGAAACCCGCCAGCTCGCGCGCATAATCCGCCGCGTCGTGCTCGGCTTCCGTGGCATGCGTCATGAAGAACGCATAGTCGTCGGCAATCAGCCCGAAGTCTTTGGACATGGAAGCAAGGATGAAGTCAGCAGGATGAACGAAGAATCACGCGAACCCTAACCGCCGACCCGATTCCTTACTTCACTTCCGCCGGCTCAAGCAGCCGCGCGAAGCGCTTCGCGCTGCGGTTCTTCCAGCCGCCCTTGTGATAGGCGTAGCCCGCGATCAGCGGCACGGCCAGCGTGGCTTCGCTGAACACCATTTGTTCGAATGCCGTGTCGACCTTGCCCCAGCTCGAAGCCTCCTTCAGCGTGCTGCTGCTCAGAGCTCCATCGCGCACGTCGGCCACGGTGATCTGCACCGCGTACTTGTGCATCGGGGCGTCTTCGCCCAGGATCTCGGCCGCCACGACAATGTCCTGCGTGAAGTTCTTCGGCACGCCGCCGCCGATCATGAAGATGCCCGTGTTGGGGTTGGCGATCTTGATCTGCGTCAGCTCGTAAAAATCCTTCACGCTGTCGATCGCCACCTTCGGCTGATCGCCTCGGGCGTGCTGATGCGCGACCAGCCCGAAGCCGGCCGAGCAATCCGAGAACGCGGGGCAGAAGATCGGCACGTCTTCTTCATAGGCCGCCAGCACGATCGAGTCCTTGGTCTTGCCGTGCTCGGCCAGGTAGGCGCCCATTTCGCGGATGAACTCGCGCGAGCTGTAGGCCCGGGGCGGGAGCGAGTCGGCGATGATCTTGGTCGTGTCGTCGCAAATCCGCAGTTCGTCCTCGTCGATCAGCGTGTCATAAATCCGGTCGATCTTCAGGTCGCGGAGCTTGTCGTCGTCCAATCCCGCCTTGAGCCGCTCGTCGGCGATGTAGTGGCTGAAGCCCAGACCTTCAAAGAAGTCCTGGTCGACGATGTTGGCCCCCGTGCTCACAATGCAGTCGACCAGCCGGTTGCGCACCAGGTCGACGAACACCTGCTTGAGGCCCGAGCTGATCAGGCTGCCGGCCAGGCAAAGGATGATCCCGCAGTCCTGGTCCCGCAGCATCCGGTCGTAGATGTCGGCCGCCCGGGCCAGATCGCGGGCGGAAAAGGCCATGTGCTGCATTGCCTCGACCACCGGCACCACGTTGTGCTGCTTGATGTCGACGTGCTTGATCTTCTGCGAGAGCAATTGCTGCTTGGTGGACATGGACCGGGGTTCCTTACGACCAGTAGTGAGTTCGAAGCGCTCGGGAGCACGCCCGGGTAAGGCCATTCTGGTCCATTCCGCCGGGCAAACGGAAAATTGTAGCGCAAAAGGCCCGATTGAGAAAGGGTGCGCGGAGCGGGCGAAAGCCAGACAGGCCGAGAGCTCTGCATGCTTCGTCTTCAGCCCCACCAGGGGCGATCGTTAATAGCCGGGGGTGGAAACCCCCGGAAACGAAACCGTCACCCAGAACCATATTCCTCTTTGTCCGTAGCCCCGGAGGGGCGACACTTCTTCCTTTCGGCCTGGGCGGCCCTACCCCCACACGTAGTTCTCATCCCACGAGATCTGATGCCGACGCAAAAGCTCCCGGAACTCGTCCTGAAACGACAGCTTCCGATGATGCTCTTCCTGCGCGGCCAGATACTCGCGAACGCTCTCCAAATTCGACTGGCTGACGCTGAAGGCTCCGTACCCATCCTGCCAACGAATGTCAGGACGACCTTCAGTGCGAAGCCAACTCGAGGAATTCGCCTTCATCAACCGCGCCATTTCGGAAGTGCTCATGGTTCGCGCGAGCGAGACGAGCAAGTGCACATGATCGGGCATGCCACCCGCGGCAAGGAGTTCGCACTCATGATTGTTCGCGATGCCGCCGAAGTACGCGAACAAGCGAGGTTGAAAGTCGCGATCCATGCGCGGCTGGCGATTCTTCGTGCTGAACACGATGTGCAGATAGATCGCCGCGAACGATTGAGGCATGGTGTTGCCCCTTGGGAATTCAACGCAGTGCCGCCCCTCCGGGGCTCAAACAAAAAGACAACTAAGAGTATCGCCCCTCATCCCGGGGGTTTCCACCCCCGGCTATTAACTTCCGCCCCTCCGGGGCTAAAAGCACGTCGATTCACTTCCGAACGGCAGGAATGGCGACTCACTCTGGCGATCGGTATGCTCGTCACGCGCAACAAAAAAACCACGGCCACCTGACTCGGTGACCGTGGTTCTTGAATTTCAAAGTCAAGCGCCGCGGCTAGAAACTACCGCAGGCTCATATCGCAGCTCACGCCGCCGGCGGCCGGCAGGTAGGCGCTCTTGGTGTAGTCCATCACCATGCGGTGAGCACTGAACCGCCAGGCCAGCGAGCCGATCGAGTTCATCATCATCTGGATCCAGCCGCGCGGCAGACCGTCCACGTCACGTTCGTAGAACAGCGGCACCACTTGCTTCTCGAGCACCTGGAACAGCGACTCGGCGTCGCGCTCGTCGGTGATCTGATCCGAGACGTGCGTCGTGCCCGTGCCGATCGCAAACCCGTTCGAGCCGTCGTAGGCTTCCGCCCACCAACCGTCCAGCACCGAGCAATTCAACCCGCCGTTGAGCACCGCCTTCTGACCGCTGGTGCCCGAGGCTTCCAGCGGACGGCGCGGGTTGTTCAGCCACACGTCGACACCCTGGATCAGGTGCCGGCAGACGTTGATGTCATAGTCTTCCAGATACACGACCCGGTTGGCGAACCGCTCGTCGTGCCGCAGGTTCGCAATCTTCTTGATGAGCTGCTTGCCCGGCTCGTCGGCCGGATGGGCCTTGCCGGCCACCACGATCTGCACCGGGCGATCTTCGTCGTTCACCAGGGCGTTCAAGCGCTCCATGTCGCTCATGAACAGGTCGGCACGCTTGTAGGTCGCAAACCGGCGAGCGAAACCGATCGTCAGAATGTTCGGATCGAACAGGTTCCGCGCGGCTTCCACCACGGCGTCGCTCTCTCCGCGGCGGCGGCATTGCCGGCTCACGCGGCGACGTACAAACGCCAACAGCAGGTTCTTGAGCGCGTAGTGAACTTCCCACAGTTCGCCCGGGTCGACCTGGTGAATGCCTTTCCAGGCTTCATGTTCGCCCATCCGCTGCAGCCAGCCAGCCGGGAAGTTACGTTCGTAAAGCTGAAGCATTTGCCACGCCAGCCAGCTCGGCACGTGCACGCCGTTGGTGATGTGGCCGATCGGAATCTCTTCTTCGACGCGCCACGGCCACAGGTGAGCCCACATCCGGCGCGAGACATAACCGTGCAGGCAGCTCACGGCGTTGGCCCGCCGCGAGAGCTTGAGCGCGATCACCGTCATGCAGAAGCTTTCGCCTTCGTTGTGCGGCTCGACTCGGCCCAGGCCCATCAACTGTTCGTAGCTGATCTTCAGCTCGTCGCGCAAGGGCCCCAGATGCTCTTCGATCAATCCGCCGTCGAAGCGGTCGTGACCGGCGGGCACCGGAGTGTGCGTGGTGAATACGGTGTGCTGAGCCACGTCGCGCAGTGCGCTGTCGAAGCTCATCCCGTCGTTCGACATTCGTTCGCGAATCGCTTCCAACGTGGCGAACGCGCTGTGACCTTCGTTCAGGTGATAACAGCCCGGCGAGATACCCAGCGCCGCGAGCGCTTTCACGCCCCCCACGCCCAGCACCAGTTCCTGCCGAATTCGCGTGCGATGGTCGCCACCGTACAGCCGGCTGGTGAGTTCGCGATCCTCGGGGCTGTTCCCCTCGACGTCGCAGTCGAGCAGGTACAGCTTCACGCGGCCCACGTGCATCAGCCAGACCTTGGCGTGCAACTCGCCCGTGCGCGTTTCGATTGTGACGTTGACTTGCTTGCCATCAGTGCCGATGGCCGGTTCCATGGGCACGTTCTCGACCTTCGTGTCGAGATACTCCTCGCGCTGATAGGCGTCGAGGTCCAGGTGCTGCTTGAAATAACCCTGGTCATAGAACAGGCCGATCGCGATCAGCGGCACGCCCAGGCCGCTCGCGCTTTTAATATGGTCGCCCGAGAGCACGCCGAGACCGCCGGAGTAGATCGGCACCGATTCGTGAATGCCGAACTCGGCCGAGAAGTAAGCCACCGGCTTGCCGCCGAGCACGCCCGCATGGGTGCGACCCCAGGTGTGCGTGTTGGCCATGTATTCTTTGAGCCGGCGATAGGCGTAGTTGATACGGCTATAGAGCACCAGCTCCGCGGCGCGCATCTCCAATCGCTCGGGCGTGAATTCGCTCAGCAGCGCGATCGGGTTATGATCCAGCTGTCGCCAGCGAATCGGATCCAGATCGCGGAAGAGATTGATGACTTCCGGATGCCACGTCCACCACAAGTTGCGAGCAAGCGCGACGCACTTGTCGTACAACGTTTGCGGCGATAGCTCGGAGAGCGACAATTTATGCGAAGCTTGTGACGGCGCGGCTTCGGTGTGACTCATCTAATGCAATCCTCCAGACAGCAAAAAAAGCGCCGAATTATAGCGATGTGGCAAATGTGGAGCGACCCCACAATGTACCGTCCGCCACAGTCATCGTGCCGCCTAGAAGTTGCCCGACCTCAGCCACTTCACTAGAGTTAACTGTAGGTCATGCTCTGCGGGATTATAAGAGGCGGCGAGCGTGGCTGTCGATTCCCTTTTCTCCTCACGCGGCAAACTTCAGCGGACGACGCTCCATGACGGCCTCTACTACTATCGTCTCGCCGCTGGACCCCGCTCTCGACCAACTGGCCGCGCGTTTGGCCGAATTGGCCCCCGCCATCGACCAGGACGACCACTGGCCGGCCGAACAGCTTCGGGCTTGCGGCCGCTCCGGGGTATTCGAGTGGTTCATGCCGCGCTCATGGGGCGGCCAGGAGTGGAGCGACGCCGACATCGTCCGCGTCTACTTGCGGCTCAGCGCAGCCTGCCTCACCACCACGTTCATTATCACCCAGCGGACCGGCGCCTGCCAGCGCATTGCCGGCAGCACGAACGACGCTCTCAAAGAGCGGCTGCTCCCCGACCTGGTTTCCGGCCGCAGCTTTGCCACGGTCGGCATCTCGCACCTCACGACCAGCCGCCGGCACCTGGCCAAGCCAGTGCTCCGCGCCACGCCGGACGGCGACGGTTTCATCCTCGACGGCTTCTCCCCCTGGGTCACCGGCGCGCCACACGCGAGCATCGTCGTGACCGGCGCCACGCTCGAAGATGGCCAGCAAATTCTCGTCGCGCTGCCCACCGACTTGCCCGGCGTAACGACTCCAACGCCGCCCAAGCTCGTCGGCCTCACGGCCAGCGCCACGGGTCCGGTCGAAATTGATAAAGTTCGTCTTGGCCCCGAGTGGCTGCTTGCCGGTCCGGCTCACGACGTGATGCGATCCGGCGTCGGCGCAGGCACCGGCGGCCTGCAAACTTCGACGCTCGCGATCGGCCTGGCCGGCGCGGCGATCGACTTTCTCGAGCACGAATCGCTCGCGCGGCCAGTTCTGGCGAGCCCTGCTGCGGAGCTGCGTCACGAACACACCGAACTCGCGGACAGTCTTCTGCAGCTTGCCGGCGGCGTGCAAGTTTGCACGAACGACACGCTCCGCGCCGCCGCCAACAGCATCGCGCTCCGCGCCTCGCAGGCCGCGCTTTCGGCCGCCAAAGGCACCGGCTACGTCGTCGGCCATCCGGCCGGCCGCTGGTGCCGCGAGGCTCTGTTCTTCCTCGTTTGGAGCTGCCCCGAAGGCGTGATGAGCGCCAACCTCTGCGAGCTGGCGGGGATTGAGTAGCGGGGCAATTCCGCAGCCCGGGAGGGGCGATCGTTAATAGCCGCGGGTGGGAATTACCGGTCCAAGGCTTGGGTGCCACAGGTGCTGCGCAGCAGTCACCTGTGCACGTTTTCCACCGAGAAGAGCCCGTGCTGCCACTGCCAGAAGAGCACAGGTGAGCCGGCACGCGGCCACCTGTGGCACCCGATCCGTACGACACGCTCGAATCTCAGCCAGGAGATCGCTAATGGCGTAGCCCGCCGTCGCTAAATGAATCGCATGCTCCGCCCGCTGCCAAGCACCTCCCCTTTGCGCCCCGCACCCCGCTCGGCTATCATTGCGGTTTCGCATAATCCGCAAAACACCCGCAATTCAAAGAGTTTCAAAGGAGCACCCCAGCCCATGGCGAACGACACCAACGTACACTGGCACGAGCACAGCGTCAGCCGCAGCGAGCGCGAAGAACTCAACGGCCACAAGGGCTGCGTCATTTGGTTCACCGGCCTCAGTGCCTGCGGCAAGAGCACCGTCTCGAACCTGGTGGACCACAAGCTTCACAAGCGTGGCATCCGTAGCTACGTGCTCGACGGCGACAACGTCCGCCACGGCCTGAATGCCGGCCCCGGCATGCTCAAGGAACGTCACGGCGAAGAGTACGCCAAGCGGTTCGGCCTCGGCTTTTCGGCCCAGGATCGCGAAGAGAACATCCGCCGCATCGGCGCCGTCGCCAAGCTGTTCGCCGAAGCGGGCACCGTCACCCTGACCGCCTTCATCAGCCCCTATCGCCGCGATCGCGACGCCGTCCGGGCTTCCATGGGCGAAGGCGACTTCATCGAGATCTTCGTCGACGCTCCAATCGAGATCTGCGAAGCCCGCGACCCGAAGGGCCTCTACAAGAAGGCCCGCGCTGGCGAGCTGAAGGGCTTCACCGGCATCGACGATCCGTACGAGGCTCCGGCCAAGCCGGAACTGGTGCTGGATGCAGGCAAGAAAGACGCCGAGACGCTGGCCGACGAGGTAATCGCCTACCTCGTGAAGAGCGGCAAGATCAAATAGCGTGCCCGCTGGGGCCTGACCCCTTTCGCGCGGACGTCTCGATCTGGAGTGGCAATGCTAGCTGCCGCGAGTGCGCTCACAAAGCGCACTCGCGGCGGTTGTTCAAACAAGGCCGAATGTGGTTGACATTCAAGCCTGATGCCTTACATTGAAACTTCGTGGTTAGCCGGCAGCGGCTGGCGCGCTCACGCTCCCCACAGTTCTCGATTCGGGGGGAGTGTATCTGCCGGAAAGAGGACAGGATAGTCGCTCTCCGACAGGACTGGGCCCCCATAAAACAGGGACTCAGACCGTGCGCGCTCTGGCAGCGCTGCATTGTTAAATTGGTTCGTGGTCCAAGGAGGGAGGCAGCATCCATGCCTGTTCTCGCGGCAAAAGATGTTCTGGCCAAAGCCCAATTGGCACTCTCCGAAAGCACGGTCTACGCGCTTCGCGAGCTCGTCATCCGCTCGGAAGGCGATACGCTCGTTCTCGTCGGCCAGGTGAGCAGCTTCTACCACAAACAGCTCGCCCAGGAACTGGTCCGCCAGCACGCCGAAGGCCTCGAAGTCGTCAACACGATCCACGTGTTGTAGTCGGCTCCGCCACCCGCCCGATGTGCCACCCGCCCGATGTGCCAGCCGCCCGATGTGCCAGCCGCCCGATGTGCCAGCAGCGGAGTAGCCGTCCGCTCGTGAGCGGTCCGTTATGCTTCATGCCTCGCGGCCGCAGGCCGGCAACATGGCAGCCCCGGGCATTCGTCCAGGGTACCGATCGCGCTCCCTGTGATATCCAGCCCCGTCGGGGCGAAACATTGTTCCCCGCGAAAATGGTTCCGCCCCCTCAGGGCTCAAAATGCGAATCACGCGGAGCTTCACGGGGCGGTGCCCCGTGCTGGCATGTTGCACGCCTTCGGCGTAGCGTCGCTTCCGCGGTTGGCAGCGCCGCATCTCACGCCGCGATCGTCTCGCGATTCAGATTAAGCTGCCCGACGGCCGCTTCATACACGCGCTCCACGCTCAAGAGACGCATGCAGTCGTGATGCTGCAAGGGGCACACCCGCTTGCCGCACGGACCGCACGGTACCGCGTGGCTCAGACACAGTTCTTTCTCGTAGTAGGTGTGCGTCCAGTCTTCGCTGGTGGGCCCAAACAGGGTAATCACGGGCACGCCAAACGCCACGCCAAAGAACCGCGGCCCGCTGTCGGTCGTGACCAGCAGCCGGCTTCGCCGCACGCAGGCTTTCGTCAACCCGATCGAAGGTCTCTCTTCCGCCAGGCTCACGACGCGCTCATCGCCCGCCAGTTGTACAATCTCTCGAGCCTGCACGCGTTCGTTGGGCCCGCAGACCACCAGCACGTGCAGATCCTGCCGCGTGACGAGCAGCTTTGCCAGGCGGGCGAAGTATTCGCTCGGCCAAAGCTTCGCCGCGCCATATGCACCGCTCGAGTTGAGCACCACCACGCGCTTGGCGGTCGGCAGCCCCAGCTTGCTCCACACGGCATTGGCCAGCGCCTCGTCTGCCGGCAACGTGGCCAGCTCGATTCGCCGAGACTGCTCCGTGCAACCCAGCGTGTGGGCAATCCGCAAGTACGAATCGATCTCGGGTCTGGGCACGCGGCGCCCCCCCGCGAGTTCGCTGTACAGCTTATGCGACAGGAACGGGCCGCGCCCGTAGCGCACATAACCCACGCGCACCGGGGCGCCCGAGGCTTTGGCCAGGCAGCCTGTGCGAAAGGAGTTTGTCAGCAGGGCGACCACGTCGAAGTTCGCCCGCCGCATTCTCTTGAGCGCTGGCCAGGTGCGTTGTTCTGAGTTTGACGAGCGCGGGTCGAGGTATATCAGATCATCAAGCCAGGGTGTGCCGGCCAGCACTTCGGCGACATATGGCCGCAGGATGCCAGTCAGCCGGGCCTCGGGGCCGTAGCGAAGCCGCAGCGCGCGGAGCGTCGGCGTGCTCATCGCCGCGTCACCAATCCAGTTCGGAATGAAGATCCCGATATTCACCGTCGAACTCCTGCCGATTGCCCCAACTTTGGGCTGGCAGGATACGCCGTCGCGTCACGCCGGGGAATGCCATTTTCGCACTTGGCACAAATCCACTCAGCCGCTGCCGCCAGATCGATCGCCACAAAGTCGGGCTCCGCCGCCAGCTCCGGCTCGCCGGCGCCGGCTTTGCCAGTCTGCACCAGAATCGTTCGGCAGCCGGCAGCTTGCCCCGCTAGCACGTCTGACTTCTTGTCCCCGATCGAAAAGCTGGCCGCCAAGTCGAGCCCGTGTTCCTCGGCCGCCAGCAGCAGCATGCCTGGTTTGGGTTTCCGCAGCGGCGAGTCGCCACGATATTCAGCCACGCTCGCATTGGGATGGAAAGGGCAGTGGTAGAGCGCCTCGATCCGGACGCCGGCTGCTTCCAGCCGCTCGCCGAGCAGTGCATGAAACGCGTGCATCTGGTCTTTGCTGAAATACCCGCGCGCGATGCCCGACTGGTTCGTCACGACGACGAGCACGAAGCCCAACGCTTGCAACTTCTGCAGCGGCGGCACGACGCCCGGGAGCAGTCGCAGATCCTCCAGCCGATGCGGATAGCCCACGTCTTCGATGAGCGTGCCATCCCGATCGAGAAAAACAGCCGGACGTTTCACGCTTTTCAGTTTCCTCAGCCCCGGAGGGGCTCTGGGTGTCACTCGGTGCCACTGCTGGCTCGCCCAGCAGTGCTCTTCCCTGGTCTTGCCTTGCACTCGGGAAGTGCCGAGCGAAGCTTGCTTCGAGGCGATGATGTTCGTGTCCGACGCAGCAAGGTGAAATCAACTACAGGAACACTGCTGGACAAGCCAGCAGTGGCACCCAAAGTCTCATGCTGCCTGCCGCACCGCATGATCACTCGCGGCCTGTCGCACGGCCGCGTGGAACACTTCGCCCACGTCGATCCGCGACATCAGTTCTTCACTTTGCTCGGCCGGCACCGCCGGGTCTTCGCCATCCAGGAGCGGCGCCACCAGCACCGTGTGATTCGTTCCCAGCGGAGCCCACTTGGCGGGCACATGGGCCGGATGCGGGCTGAACAGTGCCACCGTGGGCGTGCCCACCGCGCCGGCCACGTGCATTGGTCCCGTGCTCGACACCACCAGCGACTTCTGCAGGGCGATCGCCGCCACCAGCTCTTCGAGCGATAAACCCGTCAGCGGCAGCACCCGCGACCTCTGCTCGGCCGTGAGCAGGCTGCACGCGTGCTGGACCAGCTCGCGTTCCTCGGGACTGCCAGTGATCATCACCCGTCCGCGTTCGACCAATCGCCGCACGAGCTGCGCGTAGCTGGAGATCGGCCAGTTGTAGGCGCTGTTTTTATTGCCCGGATGCACACCGAACAGCGGTCCTTCGCAGCCGAGCGATTGTTGAATCATCGTCGAGACGCGCGCGGTCGCTGCCGGACTGATCGGCAGGTGAGCGTGGAGCTGCGCGTGCGTCCGCGGCAAGCCCAGCTTCTCGACGAACCGCATCGCGAAGTCGGCCTCGTGGATCGGCGGCCGGCTGCGATGCACTCTCACCGGGTGCGTGGCCGTCAACCAGCCCACGGGCTTGTAACCCCACACCACCCGCTTGCGAATCCCGGCGAGTCGGACCGCCAACGCGTTACGCGTATTCGTGTTGAACACCACAGCCGCGTCGAACTTCAGGCCGCGCAGCCGCCGCGAGAATTGCCAGGCCTTTTCTGCCGGCTCGTCGATCAGAATCTCATCCACACCCTCCAGACCCGTCACGAGCGGAGCTGCATACTGGCTGACGCAGAGCGTCAGATGCGACATCGGCAAATGTTGCCTGAGCGCCCGCACCGCCGGCAGCGTCAGCACCAGATCGCCAAGCCGGTCGTTCCGCACCAGCAGAATTCGTGGACTCTTGTGTTTCGTCATATCCACACCATCTCCGATATTAGCCCGAAGCGCGCATCGGGGGCGCCAATAGTCGGGTGGCCCTGACAACTCGTTGTCAGGGTGCCTCCGGCACAAGAGGGCTCACGCATCGCGTGACTAGGAGTTGGGCTTCCTACCTCAGTCACGTGTGCCCTGATCCCTTGAGGTACGAGCAACACCGACAACAAGTTGATGCTGCTACCCGTTGGTTACTTGGTTGTTCAGGCCGCCTCGCGCCGTCCCTCTTGCTTGTTCATCTGTTGCGTCTGCTCCGCTTCCGGATCGGGCTGCGGCCTTCCGCGCTCGAGCTCCCACATCCGAATCTGCTTGGCAAACGACGAGTAGCCCGTCAGCATACTGATCTGGAGGCCCGCCAGTCCGTCGAGAAATCCCAGCCGAAAAAGGTAGCAATGCAAAAACCGCAAGGGCGGGGCGATCGCCATCTCCCAGAAGTTCACATGCTTGCCGGCCGCCAGCTTGTTCTGCGCGCCTTGCACGCTGTACCGCTGCAGCTTGCGGAAGTACTGGTCGTAGCTCCAGTACGTGTAGTGTTCGATCCGCTGCTTGAGCCGGCCGACGCGTCGCGTGGTGATCTCCACCTCGGCGTGATCGCTCTCGCCTTGATAGCGCCCCAGGTCGCGGCGAAACAACCGCAGCACTTTGTCCGCGCCCCAGCCGGCGTGCCGAATCCGATGCCCCAGGAAATAGTTTGCCCGATAGATCTCGTAGCCATCGTAACGCGGAGCTGTCGAGAGCAACGTGTTGATCTCTGCGGCCAGCTCGGGCGTGACGCGTTCGTCCGAATCGAGGATCAGCACCCACTCGTGCGTCGCTTGCGGAATCGCCCAGTTCTTGAAGTTGCCGGAGTTGATGTACTCGCGCTCGATGAGCCGCGCGCCGCCGACCTCGCGAATAATGTCCAGCGTTCCGTCGGTCGAGCCGGAATCCGAGACAATCAGCTCATCGGCCACCAGCTTGGCCGAAATCATGCACGGCCGGATGTTCAGCCGCTCGTTCTTGCACGGAATGATGACGGAGAGCTTTTGTTTCATGGCTACTAGCCTGCTCGCCGCAGCGGTCGCGGGGTTGGCGCCGGTTCGACCGGAACTGGAGGCTGCGCGGTGTTTCGCAGCGATTCGAGGATCTTGCTGGTCGACACACCGTCAACCATGCCGGTCACGCACACGCGGCCACCATACGCCTCGACCAGCTCGTGCCCCACGACCTCGTCGGGCTGGTACGTTCCACCTTTGACCAGCACGTCCGGCCGAATCGCCTCGAGCAGCCGATGCGGCGTATCTTCGTCGAACACGACGACATAGCCCACGCATCCCAGGGCCGCGAGCATCGCGGCCCGGTCCGACTCAGAAATCACCGGCCGGCTCGAACCTTTCAGCCGCCTGACGCTGGCGTCGCTGTTCACTCCCACGATCAGCGTGGAACCCAACTTCGCCGCTTCCGACAAGTAGCTCACGTGCCCGACATGAAGCAGATCGAAGCAGCCGTTGGTGAACACAATCGTCTTGCCCCGCCGGCGATGGTCTTCGGCAAGCCGACCCGCCTGTTCCCGGCCCACAATCTTCGCCGCGCTGCCAAAGGCCATCGTCGCCAGCTTCGCGCGGATTTCGTCGCGATAAATCACTGACACGCCGGTTCGTTCGACTTCCATACCCGCCGTGATATTGGCCAGCCGCACCGCATCTTCGGGCGTCGTCCCCGCGGCCAGGCACAAGCCGACCGTGGCCATCACCATGTCGCCCGCGCCCGTGATGTCGTACACGCTGCGGGCTTGCGTGGGATAGATGTCTCCCTGTCCGCTTTGTTCCACCAGCAGCATCCCGTCGCGATCGAGCGTGAGCAACGCCATCTTCGCGTCGAGCCGCTTGCAAAGCTGCTTGCCTGCCTCGAGCGCATCGGCTGGCCGCGTGATTTTGATCCCCGTCACGCTTTCCGCCTCGCGGCGATTCGGCTTGATGATCGACACGCCGCGATAACGATCCAGCTCGCACGTGGGGCTGGGATCGACAATCACCGGAATCTGGCACAAGTTCGCGGCGTCGATCGCGGCCCGCAGCAGCCGCTCGGTGCAGACGCCCTTGCCGTAGTCGCTGATCAGAAGCGCGTCGTGCCAGGGAAGCTGCACTTCGAGGTGCGCGATCAGCCGTGTCTCGAGTTCGGCGTCCAGCTCCGCACAGCTCTCATGGTCCACCCGCAAAATCTGGCTTTCGTGCCGCGTATCGGCCCGGCCGACGAAGCGCTGTTTGACGCTCGTGGGCCGCGTTGGATCGGCCAGGATCCCCTCGACGTTCGCACCTGCGGCGTGCAGCATCTCGCGCAGTTCGATTGCCGCCGCGTCGCGGCCGACGACGCCCGCGCAGGTCACATCGGCCTCGAGCGCGAGCAGCATGTTCGCGACGTTCGCCGCGCCGCCAGGGCGCGACTCGCTCTGGTCCGCGCGAAGCACGATCACCGGAGCTTCCTGACTGATTCGCTGCGCGTCTCCCCAGGTGTAGCGATCGAGCATCAGATCGCCAACTACCAACAGCCGCGGTCTGCCGAGACCGTCGAGCGCGTGCGCCAAGCTATGAGGGCACATAGGACTTCCTTGCCTATGAAAGAGTTTCTCCGCGGAACCTCCCATTCCACGGCCGCGCGCGTTTCAAGTCCGTTGACCAGACTGTACGCACGGGGCCGCGATTATCGACCCCCGCCAGCAGTTGGGGCAAGAGGAGTTTCTCGCGGCGATGCAAGGTCGCACAAACTGACCCACAGGGTGCCACTGCTGGCCCAGCCCAGCAGTGTCTGCCTGTTGGTTTCACCTTGCTTTATACACACCGATTGATGTGGTCTCGAAGCAGGCATTCCGGGTTGTTCGGAGTGCAAGGCAAGATCAGGGATATACACTGCTGGCCAAGCCAGCAGTGGCACCCGAAACAACAGAAGCGAGCCTTACGCCACTTCGGACAGTGCTCGCTCCACCTCGTCGCCGCTCTTGGGATGCAGCACCAGGTGGGCACCTTTCACGGTGTTCGCATGGGCCGGATCGACTGCTATCAGCACGTTGCAGTCGGCTCGGCCGCTGAAGCGCCCTTCGCCCACCAGGATCTCGACCTCCGGGCGTCCGGCGCTGGGGCTCATTCCGAAGCGTCCCCACAGCCAATCGGCCACCGGATGGCTTTCCGTCGGTCTTCCCACCACGCGAATCGCCAGCTCATCGACCGACCGCTTGTGCAGGCCATTGCGGCATTGCGTCAATCGGCCTGGCCGCAGCAGATACCGCACGTTCGCGCCGTCTTTCCAGTTGGCCGGCATGCTAGCGACGTTCGGATGCCAGAGATGAAAGGTGTGCGTCCAGCGCAGGATCGAGGCGATGCCGATGCCCGCCTTCCGCAGCCGATGCCGCAGATCGTCGTCCTCGCAGCCCCAGCCCTGGTAGTTTTCGTCGTAGCCGTTGACGCGCTGGTAGTCGCGCCGCCAGATCCCGACGTTGTTGCCAATCAGCTTCGGCTTCGTCGGATGGCGGATCAGCCGGTAAAACCGCGCGCTGCGATCGGCTTTCCGCAGTCGCTTGAGCTCGCTGGCCGGGGCCCACTCGGTGAACGCACCCGAACGGATCACGTCCAGCGTGACGCGCTCGGAAGGTTCTTCTTCGAGCCGCGCGCAGTCGCCAGCCATCACCGTGTTCGGCCTGCGATGATCGAGATGTTTCCGCACATGGTCGCGCGGCAGGATGCAGTCGCCGTCGAGAAACAACAGGTACGGCGCCGTGCTGGCCCGGGCGCCTTCGTTGCGACAGCGGGCGAGCTGAAACCCGCCGTGTTCGTGCGTCGTGAAGCCCACTCGAAACGGCACACGCCGGGCGAACTCGCGGACGATGCTCGCCGTCTCATCGGTCGAGCCGTCGTCGGTCACGACCACTTCCATCAGACCATCAACACCGCCTTGCAGGGCCACCGATTCCAGCGCCCGCCGCAAATGCGCCGGCCGCTGGTACGTGGAAATCAGGAGTGCTATCTCTGGCTGGTTCATGACCGAAAAGATAGCTGTGGTCGGCTCGTTCAACCAATAGCAGTCGCCAGCGTCACGGCGTGCTAGCTTGATCCCGGCGTGCCAATCACGTATTGCAGTGCCGCTTCGAGCTCGGCCTGCCCGCTCGTCACTTCCAGCCGACTGGCCAGCGCCACCAGCGGTACGCCGGCCGGCCACGCCCCGCGCACCTTCACCAGGTCCTTGTAGGTGCAAACCGCCGCGGCTGCTGAAACCGACTTCGCCCACGCTCCCAGCTCCGTCACCTCTGCCGCGGGATACGCGTAATGATCCGGCAGCGTCCGAAAGCTCGCGAGCTTCAGCCCCGCATCCTCCAGCGAACGTCGGAACGCGTCCGGATTGCCGATCCCGCAAAACGCCGCGACCGGCTTTCCCGCGAACGTATCGAGCGGATGATCGCCACCCGCCGCATCGAGCAGGTATCGCGGGACATACGCCGCTTCGGCCCAAACCGCTCGCGGCGCGACCGACAAAGCCCGCTCGCGAATCGCCATCCGCGCGGCCTCGTTCACCTGATCCGCCCGCGTGAGCAGAAAACCATCCGCTCGGGCCCAGCTGGTGAGCGGCTCGCGCAGGGTTCCGCGCGGAAACACATGCTCGAATCCATCCGGCTCCAGGGCATCGATCAGCACCAGGTCGAAGTCGCGCTTGAGCCTGCGATGTTGAAACCCATCGTCAAGCACCAGCACCTGGCTGCCGAACTCACTGGTCGCCCGTTGCGCTCCGCGCACCCGATCCGCGTCCTGCACGTGCGGCACCTCGGGCAATTTCTCGGCCAACTCCAGGGCCTCGTCGTTCGGCCGGCCATCTTTCGCTCCATAACCCCGGCTTACGATCCCTACCCGCACGCCGCGCTCGGTGAGCCAGCGCGCGAGCCATTCGACGACCGGCGTCTTCCCGGTCCCACCGAGCGTGATGTTGCCCACGCTGATCACCGGCACGCCCGCCGCGTGCACCTCCGCCCGGCCGGTGTCGTACCGCCAATTGCGCACGCGCATCGCGGCAGAGTAGGGGACCTCGAGTGCGCGCAGCAGCCCGCGCATCGCCGCGGCTTTCACACCGCGCCGCCGCCCACTCACCAGCTCGCGAAATTCGCTCGGCCCCAGCACCGCCGCCCTCTTGATACAAGATCAAAGACTAACCGCAGAGGCCGCGGAGGTACGCAGAGGGAACAAGAAAACTCACCACAGAGGACACAGCGGAAGAAAACTCTAGAAGGCAGAACCACAGATGAACACAGATAAACACAAATGAAGAGAATGAAGAAGCAGAAAGAATAATCCGTCCCTGCCTTCACTCTGATTTCCTTCGCCCTTCTTCTCCCTATCTGTGTTCATTTGTGTTCATTTGTGTTTATCTGTGGTTCTCTTCTTTCTCTTCCGTATGTGGTGAATTCTTCTTCGTCCTCTGTCTTCCCTCTGCGTACCTCCGCGTCCTCCGCGGTTAATCTCCCGCTTTCCAAATCAACAACCCACCAAAAGCAACAGGCCGCTGGGCTCTTCACCCGCGGCCTGTGCCATTTCAATCGTTCTCAACGATTCGCATCACAGCTTCTTGCAAATCGCCTCGGCCATTTCCCGCGTCCCCACGGCCGTCGGGTCGTTGCGATCCGCCTTCAGGTCGTACGTCACGTACTTCCCTTCGGCGATCACTGCGGCCACGGCGTCTTCCAGCCGCTTGGCCGCGTCCACCTCGCCCAGGTGCTTCAGCATCAGCATGCCTGAGAGGATCAGCGCGGTCGGGTTGACCTTGTTCTTCCCCTTGTACTTCGGAGCACTGCCGTGTGTGGCTTCGAACACCGCGCCGTTGGGGCCGATGTTCGCGCCCGGCGCCACGCCCAGCCCGCCGACCAAACCCGCGGCCAGGTCGCTCAGGATGTCGCCGTACAGGTTCGGCAGCACCAGCACGTCATACAGCTCCGGCTTCTGCACGAGCTGCATGCACATGTTGTCCACGATCCGCTCTTCAAACTCGATGTCCGAATACTGCTTGGCCACGTCCATTGCCGTGTGCAGCCACAGACCGTCCGTGTACTTCATGATGTTCGCCTTGTGCACGCAGGTGACCTTCTTCCGGCCATTCTCGCGGGCATAGTCGAACGCACAGCGGACGATCCGCTCGGTGCCGCTCACGCTCATCGGCTTGATCGAGATGCCCGTCTCCGTGGCTCCCGTCTTCACCTTCCGCTCCGAGAGCTTGTTGATCACGTCGATCAGCTCGGTCGTCTCGGGCTTCCCTTTCTCGAACTCGATCCCCGCGTACAGGTCTTCGGTGTTCTCGCGCACGATCACCAGGTCGACCGGCACATCGGCGAAGAACGAACGGACGCCCTTGTATTGCTTGCAGGGGCGAATGCAAGCGAACAGACCCAGGGCCTGCCGCAGGTGCACGTTGATGCTGCGAAAGCCCGTCCCCACCGGCGTGGTGATCGGGGCCTTCAGCGCACACTTGGTCCGCCGCACGCTCTCCATCACGCCTTCGGGCAGCGGCGTGCCGAGCCGCTCCATCACGTCGACGCCGGCTTCCTGGACGTCCCAATTGATTTTGACGCCCGTGGCGTCCACACAGCGGCGAGCCGCTTCGGCCAATTCCGGACCGGTGCCGTCACCGGTGATCAACGTAACCTCATGTGCCATCAGTGTTTTCTCAAAGCTATAAGGGGAGAGATTCAGCCAGGCGGGCAGTCCTGTGGGCGGACCCGATCGGAGCTGGAAGACTGGTCAAACTAACACATGCCCCCTGGAGCGTCAAAGGGGCGGGCGGGGGCGCACTTTCGCGGGTCAAAGCACCAGTCGCGCGCGCTACTCCCGCTCGCTCAACTTTCCATATAGATCGGGCCGCCGCTGCTGGAAGTTCCGGCTGCTTGAGCGAATTGCGCGCACCTTGGCCAGGTCGAGCGTGGCCGTAATGTAGGCTTCCTGCTTGTCCGGAGCGCGCTGCAGGATCGTGGCGGGCCCCTGGCTCGCGTCGGCGATCATCGTGCCGCCGCCGTAGGCCTGGTTCGTGGTGATCATCGCCACGTGACTCTGAAAGATCGTGGTCTTCACGATAAAGTCCTCGACCGCGCCGCCCCGCCCATTGATCCACACCACCAGTTCCGCGCCCTTGAGCGAGAGGACGCGCGCCGGCTCCGGAAACCAGCCGTCGTAACAGGTGAGGATGCCGACCTTGCCAAAGTCCAATTCAAACACCGGCAGCTCCGCGCCGCGCTCCATGATCCACTCCGGATCGTTCTCGCGCATCCACGCCCGCGATTTTCCTTCTGGCGGATAGCGCCAGGCCGGCTCGCCGGTAAAGTGATCGACCGCGGCGTGCGTCTTGCGATACTTGCCCGCGATCTGGCCGCGCCGATCGAACAGCAGCGCCGTGTTGGCGAACTTGTCGTCGCCGAGCTCCTCCCAGCCGCCGACAATCACATAAATTGAACCCGCCCTGGCTGCCGCGGCCAGCATGTCGGTGCTGGGGCCCGGCACCGGGATATCTCCCAGCACATACTCGGGAAACACGACGAGCTGGCAGCCATCGTCCGCGGCCCGCTTGATGTACGGCACGAGCGCGTCGGCCGCGTCGTATCCGGCTCGCGGAAGTTCCCCCTTGTCGTAACCGCAAATCTGCACGGCGGCGACTTTCACCTGGTCGCGCGGAACGGGCGCCTGGGCGGTGTTGGCCCCATCAACGGCGACGGGATCAGCGGCCCTGGCTGTACCTGTCCCCTGAAGGATGCAGGCGATAGCAAGCAGAATCTTGGCAGAGTGCGGCATGGCGGCTTGGCTCGTGGAAGGCGGAATGATCTGCGGTGCAAGCCATGATCATGACCCTTGGCCAGCCCCGACTCAAGCCGCGTGTTTCAGGTCTCAGCTCTCTGAGCCTCAGGACTTCCTCACCACGAACAACTGCACGTTGCCAGTGCGGGTGCCACTGTCTGGCTTGCCCAGCAGTGCTCTTCACCGGTCTTGCCTTGCACGCGATTTGCCGAGAAATTGTCGCCTCTTGAAGCCTACGACTGCGGCTTACTCGTCTTGTTTACCAGCAACTGCACGTTGCCACATCCGTCGCACATCCGCGCCACCACCGGCTTCCCGGCCGGCTTGCGGCCATCGGCGAACGTCTTTACGAACAGCATCTGCCGATCGATGGGCACCACGCCGTCGACAAATTCGGCAGCGCAATGCATTGGCCAGGGTCAGCGGCCTTGGAATTCTGGTTCGCGTTTTCAGCCCCGGAGGGGCGACCGTCAGTAGCCGGGGGTGGAAACCCCCGGTAGCCGATCGGCAACACACCCGATTCTTTTTCTTTCCGGAGCCCTGGAAGGGCGGCAGTTTCACACCGTGCGCGTTGGCTTCCCGACGCGTGCCGTGAATCCGAACTGCGAGCAGTGTCGCCCCTCCGGGGCTTCTGATCGAAGAAGAGAAAAGAGATCGGGGCGGCTTCGTCTTCCGGGGGCTTACGCACCCCCGGCTATTAACTTTCGCCCCTCCGGGGCTGAGATCTGCAACCAAGTACCGAGGCTTCGCGCGTTTCAACCAGGGCCGCTGACCCTGGCTATTGCAGCGCCGGACCTGCGGCCCTCAAGAAGAACCACGTTCATTTGCGCCGCTCACTCCCGGTCCGGATAAATCGTCCACCTGAGCGTGGCCGCAGGCGGCGATTCGCCGGAGCGTGTCGTTCGAGAGGCCTTGGTTGAACGCCCAGGGCTCGGCGCCGCACTCGTAGCCGATGTTGAACTCGCGCAGCGTGCACGCCCGCCACAGCGCGGCCGCACGGGCGTCTGCCTCCGGGGCGAGCACCGCTTCGATCGCGCTGAGCATCACGCGAATCGTGTTCTCTGGCTCATCTTCGATTCCGATCACTGGCTCGTCGATCTCCAGGGTGCAATACTGATGTACGTAGCAGGCACACGCCGTGTGCCGTCGCAGCAGCGCACGAAGGCGACCGCCGACAAGACAATCCTACGCGATGACGGGTCGTGGTTCACGCTCTGCGAGCAGGGTATTACCCAGTCCCGCTTCCGCCAACGGCACACGGCGTGTGCCTGCTACTTTACGCCGGAGCGGCTATTAACTTCCGCCCACTTCGGGGCTAATGCATCTGAAAGAATCGCTGGGTGGCACTGACAACTCGCTTGTCAGTGGGCCCCGGCCCAAGAGGGATCAATCCAAACGTTTCCCAGGAATGAAGTTTTCGATCTTGCTACGCTCCCCCTGAACCCACCGGTGCTGCGCACACCGACAAGCAAGTTGTCGCTGCGACCCGATGAACTTCCGGGTTAAAGTCTCGCTGCATCCCTGCCCATCGTATCTCTGTGTCTCTGCCCCTTTGTGGCTCTGTGTTAAGATTCCCGCCCCTGCGTCTTGGCGTCTCCGCGACTTTGCGTTTCACCGACCCCGCTCAGCAGCCTGCCATTTGGTGAGAAAAAATCACACTGCGAATCGCGCTTGACCGCAAGTGTGACTGGCTCCTCGCGTAACTCGTTTCTTCTCACCGCGCATCGCTGCGCACGGCGCACACCGCCCACGTGTCCAGCGAGTCTAGAAATCAGGCCAGGAGTTCGGCTAGGGTAAGGTCACGACATTAGGTAGAGACCGACGTATGCGCACGACACATTCCCGCACTGCTGAGAAACTGGAGAAGCCGCACAGCTCGCGCGTCCTCGCCAGGGCCGCGCAAGGCCTTTGCCAGGGCGTGTGTGTGCGCCCGAAACATCATTTGCGCGCATTTCTAAATCCACACACTCGAAAAATGCGAACGCAAAAAACAGCCGGGCAAATAGACGCGAGGCTTGAGACCACAGGCTTGAGGTGGCTGAGGAACGGTTGGCGGCCTCAGGTCTCACCCCTTCTTACTCGGCAAGAACCCCGTCAGCAGCCCGACCAGCGGCAGGAAGGAGCAGACTTGATACACGAAATCGATGCCCCACTCGTCGGCCATCCAGCCCAGCACGGCCGCGCCGATGCCTGCCATACCGAATGCAAAGCCGAAGAACAGACCCGCGATCATGCCCACGCGACTGGGCACGAGCTCCTGGGCATAGACGATGATGGCCGAGAAGGCCGAGGCCAGGATCAGGCCGATCGGCACCGTGAGCACGGCCGTCCAGAACAGGTTGGCGTACGGCAGCACAAGCGTGAACGGCAGCACGCCCAGGATCGACACCCAGATCACGGCCTTGAAGCCGATCCGGTCGCCGACCGGTCCGCCGAGCAGCGTGCCGGCAGCGACCGCGCCCAGGAATACGAACAGCAGCAGTTGCGAAGTTTGCACCGAGACGCCGAAATTCTCGATCAGATAGAAGGTGTAATAACTGCTCAGGCTGACCAGGTAGAAGTACTTGGAGAACACGAGCAGCAGCAGAATGCCGATCGCGCTTCGCACGCGCCACGGCGAAAGCGCCTGGCGCACCACTTCGGCCGAGATCTTCGGCCGCAGCCGCAGCTCCGACAGATGCGCGGCATACCAGCGGCCGACGTACGTGAGCACGCCGATCCCAGCGAGCGCCAGGACCGACAGCACGGCGATGCTTGTTTGTCCCCACGGCACAACCACGAACGCGGCCAGCAGCGGACCCAGCGCCGAGCCGCCGTTGCCCCCCACCTGGAACAGCGACTGCGCGAAGCCATACTTTCCGCCCGAGGCGAGCCGCGCGACGCGCGAAGCCTCGGGATGGAAGACCGAGGAGCCGACTCCGACCATCGCCGCGGCGACCAGAATCGTGGGAAACGTGCCGGCGAAGGCCAGCAGGATCAGGCCCGCGAACGTGCTGCACATGCCGATCGCCAGCGAGAACGGCTTCGGATGCCGATCGGTGTACATGCCCACCAGCGGCTGGAGCAGCGAGGCGGTGCACTGGAAAGTGAACGTGATCAGGCCAACCTGAAAGTAGTTCAGGCCGTAGCTCTCCTTGAGCAACGGATAGACGGCCGGAAGCAGCGACTGCATGACGTCGTTGAGCAAATGCGAGAGACTCAGGGCCAGCAGAATTGCCAGCACGGTTTCGCGGTGATGGCCGGGGCTCGTGGCTGCACCCGGCGCGGCGGCGTCACTCGTAGCGGCAGTCGTTTCGGCAGACATGGCGGAGCAGGGGTTAAGGATCGGGGTTCAGGGATTAGATTAATGGAGAGCCGCGCGCGAGGGCGGGGGTTCGCCCATTTACCGAGTTATGCACGCGTGCGGCCCGATGGTATTCTCATCTCTCCAGCCCCCGATCCCCAACCCCTTTCTTTCCGGCCCAGGCACACGAGTGAGGTAACGTAGATGGCTCCCTTGGATCACGGTCCGGCCGCGGGCGGCGCGGACGACACCCCGCTCGAGCAGCGGCGCAATGCCCGGATCGGCATGCTGCTGTTCATTATCTATACAGCCTGCTACACGGCCTTCGTGCTCACGGCGGCGTTCGCGCCGCAGCAGATGGCCACCCGCCCCTGGGCCGACATCAACCTGGCGATCTGGAGCGGCTTTGGCTTGCTCGTGCTGGCCCTGGTGCTGTCGCTGGTCTATAGCTGGCTGTGCCGTGCGCGAGGGGTGCGATGATCTATTCCCCCTCGCCGTTGGCCGTGATTGTGTTCGGAGCGTTCGTCGCCTTCACGCTTGGGCTGTCGTTCTACTTCGCCCGGCGCACGCGGAGCGCCGCGGGCTACTTCGCCGCGGGCGGGCAGATCCACTGGTTTGTGAACGGCGTGGCCTTCGCCGGCGATTATCTTTCGGCCGCCTCGTTCCTGGGCATCTGCGGGATGATCGCCTCGTACGGCTACGACGGATTCCTGTATTCGATCGGTTACCTGGCTGGCTGGATCGTGGCCCTGTTCGTGATTGCCGAACCGCTTAAACGAATGGGGCGTTACACGTTCGCCGACGCTTTGAACAGCCGCTTCCAATCGCGAGCGATCACGCTCTCGGCCGGCATCAGCACGCTCGTGGTCAGCGTGTTCTACCTGATCCCGCAGATGGTTGGCGCCGGCGCGCTGGTGACGCCGCTCTTGGGTCTGCCGCACTGGGCCGGTGTGTCGATGGTCGGCGCCGTCGTGATGCTGATCGTGGTGACGGCCGGCATGGTCTCGACGACTTACGTGCAGTTTCTTAAGGGTTCGCTACTCGTGGTGTTCAGCGCTGTGCTGACGCTGATGATCTTGAATCGTGGTCTGACGACCGAGCCCGAGGCGCCGGGGTTTCGAGTCCCTCGCGTGGGTCAGGCCGTGTCGGAATCGGCCGTTGGTTCGCTGTCGGCTGCTGAGCTCGGGCTGGTGGGTGAGGAGTTGCTGCCGGAGGAGGGCAAGTGGAGTGATACGCCGTATATCTCCACGCGCAACCTCGAGACGGGACATGTTACCGTATGGCGCGAGTCGCCGGTGATGTCGCGAAATGCCGACGGCGTGCTCGCGGCGGAAGCCGGCCAGGTGAAGTTTTACGAAACGCAAACGCTAACCGTGCTGCCGGACGGCAAGCGGCTGGTGAACGGCTTGCCGCAGGGGCATGGCGAAGGCGAGACCGACTTCTTTCCGGTCGGCAATATCGAGCGGTTGCCGGGCGGCGAAACGTCAACCGGCGCGATCGGCCCCGTCGATTTCTTCAGCACGCTCGAAGGGAGCGATATCCTGCTGTGGAAGCAGGATCCGAGCAAGTACCCGGTGTCGATCGACGGAGAGTTGGCGACCACGACGGTCTACTATCCCCAGCTCACCGCCGGCACGGACATCTTGCTTCCCGGCAAGAGCCCCACATTCAACGGCATCCGCGGCGAAGCACTGATGCCAAAACTGAACTTTCTCTCGCTGATGCTCGCGCTATTCGGCGGCACGGCCTCGCTGCCGCACATCCTGATTCGCTATTACACCGTGAAGGACCAGGCCGCGGCACGCAAAAGCACGGTCGTCGGCATCGGCAGCATTGGGTTCTTTTACCTGCTCACACTATTTCTCGGCCTGGGCGCGATGACTGGCGGCGTGATCGACCCGACGAGCGCGAATAACAACATGGCCGCGCCACTGCTGGCGAAGAGCTTCGGCCCACTACTGTTCGCCATGATCTCAGCCATCGCCTTCACCACGGTGCTGGGCACCGTGAGCGGATTGATCGTGGCCGCGGCCGGCGCCGTGGTGCACGACCTGATGACGAGTGTCGGCCGGATGCAGCTCACCGATCACGAGAAAGTGCGGGCTGGCAAACTCACGGCGGCGGCCGTCGGTGTGCTGGCGATCGTGCTCGGCATCCTGTTCGAGCACATGAACGTCAGCTTCCTGGTGGGCTGGGCGTTCAGCATCGCGGCCAGCGCGAACCTGCCGTCGCTGGTGATGCTGCTGTTCTGGAAAGGCACGACGCGGCAGGGGATCACCGCGGCGATTCTGGTCGGCATGACGACTTCGCTCGCCTGGGTGCTCTTGAGCGGCGATACATTCACGGCGGTGTATGGTCTGCCTGCCGAGAGGGCACCCGTCCCGTTCAATCAGCCGGGCATCGTGACGATTCCGCTCGGCTTCGCGGTGCTCGTGGTCGTATCGCTGCTCACGCGACGAACCAATGCGAAGCCAGTGGTGTAATCCAAGCAAGACCAGAAGGGAGATCGGAAAAACCACGCGCCAAGTTCACGCTTTCGCGAGTTCAGTGTTCGCTGCCTCGCTGCTCTCGCCACCAGGTGAGAGCCGCGGCCTGCACCGGCTGAATCCAAGCGTTCTTCGCCTCGCTGTAGGCGCCCGAGACGCGGGGATGCAACGCCCGGCACCGCAGCTTCTCGGCTTCGTACGCTCGGGCAACGTCCTCGTGGGCCCGGAGGTAATCGCGGAACGCCAGATGCCTGATGATCTCCGGATCGCCCGCGGCATAGCAGTGCGCGTGCACCAGCCGGCGGCCGGTTGCGAGCGCGGAGAGTGTGCAGTACCGGCGTCCCGGCAGGCCGTATTCGCCTCGCCAGTCGTAACCCAAACTTTCAAAGGCCGCGCATGAGGCATCCAGTGTTGCGAGTGACCGGAACTCAGGCAGCAGATCGAGAATCGGCTTGGCGACGATCCCAGCGATCGCCGTCGAGCCGATGTGGTGCACGTCAAGAAGCTGTTCGCCGACGGCCGATCGCAGCCGCTCAGCTTCTCGCGCGGCTTGCAGCGCCCAGCCAGGCTCGTGAGGTTCAAGTTGAAAAGAGTCCTTGGCGGCCATGGCCGATCGCCTTGCTCAGCCAGCCGTTAGCTCACGCGCCGCGACTTCTTCGTGCTCTTGGCTGCCAGCTCACGGCACGTCTCGGCAATGCCGGCGGCGTCCAAGCCCAGTTCGGCAAGTTGCTCGCCACGTTCGGCATGATCGATGTAACGATCCGGAACGCCCAGCCGGGATACGTGTGCTGTAGACTCGCCCGCCTCGTTGGCCGCTTCGAGCACGGCACTGCCAAAGCCAGTCATCAGGGCGCCTTCCTCGACCGTCACCACGAACGGACTGCTGGCGATGGCCCTGAGGATCGTCTCGGTGTCGAGCGGCTTGATGAAGCGCGCGTTCACGACGCCGACATCGAGTCCTTCTTCGCGGAGCTTGGCGGCGGCTTTGATGCACTCGGTCACCAGCGTGCCGCAAGCGATCAGCATGCCGTCGTGCCCCCAATCGATGACTTCGGCCCGGCCCAGCTCGACCGGAGCGCGAGCGCCCTCGATATTCTCGGCCTTGGTCTTCGGATATCGAATCGAAGTCGGGGAATCATGCTTAAGCGCGAAGTCGAGCATCTGCTGGGCGTCGTGCGTATCGCCCGGCGCCATCACGACCATATTCGGGAACAGCCGCATGTAGCCGATGTCGTACACGCCGTGATGCGTTGGCCCGTCGGGTCCAACCACGCCAGCTCGATCCATTACGAACGTCACCGGCAGATTCTGCAGGGCCACCTCCTGGAAGATCTGGTCGTAACTTCGCTGCAGGAAGGTGCTATAAATGTCGACGATCGGACGCAGTCCGGCCTTGGCCTGTCCGGCGGCGAAGGCCACGGTATGCGACTCGCAGATGCCGGTATCGAAAAACCGCGTTGGGTACTGCTCACGCACGCGTTCGAGCTTTGTTCCTTGGCACATGGCCGCGGTCATCACAGTGACCTTCTCGTTCTTCGACATCTGGTCGAAGATCGCCTCACTGATCACGTCCGTGTAGGCCTTCGACGAACTCTTCTTGAATTCGAGCACTCGCTCTTCGTCACGCGTAAAAGGCGCGGGCGTGTGGAAGAACACCGGATCCTCAGCCGCGGGCTGGAAGCCGTGCCCTTTCTGCGTCACAACGTGCAACAGCACCGGTCCGTCCACGTCCTTGACCATCGCCAGGTACTTGCGGAGCTGCGGGATGTTGTGCCCATCGATCGGGCCGATGTAGTGGAAATTCAGCTCTTCAAAGAGCATGCCGCCGTGCAAGCCGGCCTTGATCGACTCTTTAAGCTGCGCCAGGAACCGCTCGGCCGGATCGCCCAGCACCGGAACTTTGTTCAAAACCTTAAGCACTTCGCTCTTGAGGCCCGTGTACAGTGTGTTCACTCGCAGCCGGTCGAGATAATCGCCCAGTCCGCCGACGCGCGGACAAATCGACATCTGGTTGTCGTTCAAAATCACCAGCAGCTTCAGGCCCAGGCCGCCGGCGTTGTTCATCGCTTCGTAGACGATGCCCGACGGAAAAGCACCGTCGCCTATCACGCAGACTGCGTGGCGATCGTCCTGGCCGTTCAAGTGATCGCCGCTACGCATGCCCAGCACGGTCGAAACGCTCGAGCCGGCGTGTCCGGTCATGAACAGGTCGTATTCACTTTCGTGCGGGTTGGGATAACCCATCAAGCCGCCCTTGCAGCGCATTGTGCCGAATTCGTGGTACCGCCCGGTGATCAGCTTGTGCGGATAGATCTGGTGGCCGGTGTCCCAAATCAACCGGTCCCGCGCGAAGTCGAACTCCGTATGCAAGGCCAGACACAGCTCGACCACGCCCAGGTTCGAGGCGAAGTGTGCCGTGCGGTCGGCCACGACGTTGCAAAGTGCCTCGCGCATTTCATGCGCGAGCTCTTCGAGCTCGGCCGGAGTGAACTGCTGCAGGTCACGGGGAGATTCGATCTTGGAGAGCAATCGGTCCATACCGTTAGTGATTCCTATGTAGCACGTAGAGTGCAAGTGCCTGAAGCCCAGCCGCCTGAGGTTCCAAAGGCTCCAGGGCCAGGGTGGCCCGGGCGACGAGTGCCTCGGCTCGCCGCGTGCTCTCCTCGATACCTAGTAGACCGGGATATGTAAGCTTTCCTCGATCCGAGTCTTTATTAACACGCTTGCCCATGGCCTGGGTCTCACCCCGGACGTCCAAGAGGTCATCCGTGATCTGAAACGCGAGCCCCAGACATTGACCGTATTCTGTGAGCGCGGCTAACTGCCGTTCATCCGCGCCGGCAATCGTGGCCCCCAATTGGAGCGAAACCAGCATCATCGCGCCCGTCTTACGGCGGTGGATCGCCATCAAGGCTTCGACGCCGCCATCGGAGAATTGGCCGGCCAAGTCGTCCGCTTGACCACCCACCAGGGCCGAGCAACCGGCCGCGCGCGCCAACAGCGCACAACATTCGGCAGCCACGACTGGGGGTTGCACGTCGCGGGCTAGAACCTCGAACGCCAGCGTCAGCAGGGCGTCGCCTGCCAGGATAGCCAAGGCCTCGCCGTAAACCTTGTGACAAGTCGGCCGGCCGCGCCGCAGATCGTCATCGTCCATCGCTGGCAAGTCGTCGTGAATCAATGAGTACGCGTGAATCATCTCCACGGCACACGCCGCCGGCATCGCCGCCGATTCGTCTCCGCCGCAGGCTTCGACAGCGAGCAACGCGAGCAATGGGCGTAAACGTTTGCCCGTTGCGAGCAAGCTGTATCGCATCGCTTCGGAGAGTTGCGCGGGGCAGCCGTCATCAAAGCGGGTATAGGCATCGAGCGCGCCATTAACACGCTCGCGCGCCGCAAGGCTGTATCGCTCGAGTGAAAATGCAGTGCTTTCCACCATATCTGGCACGTCTCGACAGCGATCGGCTCGGGGGGTAGTTCACCGCGAAAAAATTGAGCGGCGGTCGTTCATTCTAAAAGAGCCGCCCCGGGCCGTCTATCTCGTTCGTTGCTTCCCGAGGGTCGGATTCGGCACTTCGTGACCTGCGACGCGATCGTGATTGGGCCTTTTCCTCCAGCGAAGTGGCAGAATCGTCAAAAGGCTCGCACTGCGCCTGACCCGCGGAATCGACACGGCTTAGCAATTCGATCTTGCGCTCGGCATTGGATAGCGACTGGTAGCACTGCTTCAGCAGCTTGATACCTTCTTCATAACGCGAGAGCGACTCGGCCAGCGGAACCTGGCCTTCTTCCAGTGCGGCCACGATCGCTTCCAACCGAGCCAGGGCCTCCTCGAAAGTCGGCTGCGCGCCTCCGTCCGGCTTCTTTCCTGCCGCCTCACTCATAAATCAGTCACCTTTCGCGTTGCGCCGCTCGTCGACTCGGCGGCTTCGACTCGGCTCGTAATCTCCCCGTCAGCCAGACGCGTGCGCACCAGTTCGCCTCGCGCAACGTCGCGCGCGCTGCGAACAAGTCCACCATCGGCCGTGCGCGTTGTCAGACTATACCCACGCGCCAGGACCCCTAGCGGACTTAGCGATTCGAGCTGCGCAGCCTTCGCCTCGACTGCCGACGTTGCCCGTTCGATGCGTCGCGTCACGGCCCGGCCCGCGCGAGCTTGCAATTCATCGAGCCGCTGTCCTAACAGTTGCACACGCTCCAGTGGGCGCCGAAACACACGGCACCCGGCGAGACCATCGACTCGCGTCTGTGCGAGTTGGAAGCGGCCGCGCAGCGCCGACGCCAGCCGCGACTGCTGCCGATCGAGAAACTCTCGCAGTTCTTCCATCGCCGGCACCACGCGCTCAGCAGCTTCGCTGGGCGTCAGCGCTCGCACGTCGGCCACCAGATCCGAAAGCGTGATATCGATCTCGTGTCCCACGGCCGACACAACCGGAATCCTCGACGCATGAATCGCGCGGACCACGATCTCTTCGTTGAACGCCCATAGGTCTTCGAGGCTCCCACCGCCGCGTCCCACGACTAGCACGTCAACCTGTTGCGCGAGCCGGTTCACCAACTCGATGCCCGCCGCAATCTCGGCAGCGGCACCATCTCCCTGCACACGCACAGGCACGATCAGCACGTGCACGTCGCGCCAGCGGCGGCGCAGGACTTCCAGAAAATCGCGCACGGCGGCACCGGTCGGACTCGTGACAAACGCGATCCGCCTAGGAAAGCGGGGTAGGGTGCGCTTCCGCGAGGGCGAGAACAATCCCTCGGCCGCGAGCTTCTCGCGCAGCAGCGTTAGGGCTCGCTCCAGCGCGCCCAACCCCTTCGGCTCAATCTGCTGAATCACAAGCTGGTAGCTGCCGCGCGGAGCGTACACGTCCAGGTAGCCCTGGCAAATCACTTCCAGCCCGTCGTGCAACTCGAAGCGGGCGGTCTTCGCCGCGTTGCGCCAGATTACGGCTCGAATCTGTGCGCTGTCGTCTTTAAGCGTCAGGTAGCAATGCCCCGATGATGGTCGCGAGAAGTTCGAAACCTCGCCGCTGACCCACACTCGGCTAAAACTGCCTTCCAGCGTTTGCTTGATTTGGCCCGTCAACTCACCAACGGATAGGACACGCTCCGCGTCCTGCTGCGGCACGGGCGCAGCGGTGGTATAGAGATCGTCGTCTTCGTCGTACGAGGCCATGTGTCCCGCAATCCATTCTGCCGGAGGCCATCCGCCCGCGGAATCGCGGCACGGTGAACTCCTGTGCGCTAGTATAGCGACGCCCGCAGATGGCGCACAGGATGCGAGGATGCGAGGATGCAGGCGCGGCCTGAGCAAGCTTAGCCCGCCTTGCGGTGCAAACGTGCGTCGCGCTCTTCCGCGTTCACCCGCCGAGCGAACGCCGGCAACCGCAGCGGAACCGCTTCGCCAACCTTTTGCGTCCCCGCTTCCGCCCAGGCCTCGGCCTCCAGCGTCAGCCGATTGAGCATCGACTCGACCTGTAGTCGATAATGCTCCACGCCGTCTCGATCGAGGTCCGCGGGAATCGTCATCGAGGGGCTGACCACCGCCCGCGCTCGCGAGTAGGGCTTGGGAATCGCAAACCGGTCCCAGCTTCCCAGGCGCCAGGGGTTGCTGTAGCCGAAGCCCATGGCCACGATCGGCAATCCCAGTTTTGACGACAAGTAAATCGGCCCTTGAGCGAGTACCCGGCGCGGTCCGCGCGGGCCGTCCGGCGTGATCGCCAAGTGCATCGACTCGGCTTTGCGTTCCAGCTCTCTCAGTGCCGCGGCGCCTCCCCCACCCGATGAGCCTCGCACGCAGTTAAAGCCCATGTGCCGGGCGACTTCCAGCAGAATGTCGGCGTCGCGGTGCCGGCTCAGCAGCATTGCCAGATCGGCATAGCCGCGCATGTGCAGGGGAAACAGGATGTACTCGTGCCAGAAGATATAGATCTTTCGGCCGTCGCAGCGATAGTCGACGGGGTCGACCGCCGGATCATAGAACGAAGCCTTGTAGTCGAGCGTCGACATCCAGGTGCGAACGGTCGCCGAAGCCAGCAGCCCGCCCAGGCCGATCGCCAGCTTGTTCGATTTTTTTCGCCTGCGGCGTGTGCGTCCGTTGGCCATTCGCCGTGACTCCTTTCGGCGTTCCGCGTTCGATCTAGTCGCTGCTCGCAACCTTGCTATCCCTGCCACTCACCACTGAAGACTTCGGTCGCGCCCCCCGTCATGAACACGCTTCCCGCGCCGTCCCACTCAAGCTGCAAGTCGCCGCCCGGCAAGTGCGCCAGAATCTTATTCCCTGTGCGACCGGTGAGGACCCCCGAAACACAAACCGCACTCGCGCCGGTTCCGCAAGCGAGCGTGATGCCGGTGCCGCGCTCCCAGGTTCGCATCGTTACTTCGCCGGTGCTAGTGACCGAGACGAAGTGCACGTTGATTCGCCGCGGAAAGATCGCCAGTGTCTCGAGCACCGGCCCCACACGCTCCAGCGGCACCTTCGCCGTATCCTGGCAATACAACGTCACGTGCGGATTTCCCATCGAGGCGCACGTCATCCGGGGATCGAGTCCACAGGCCGCGATCCAGCCGTCCGCATCGTCGAGCTTCACATACGGCGCGATCGGCACGTCGACGACCTTGGCTTCGTTAAACCCCGGCAAGGCCACCGGAATCCTCTCCGGCAGGAGAATCGGCGGACCCATGTCGACGCGCACTCGCGAAACTTTACCGCCGCTGGTTTCCAGGGCAAGTTCCAGCACGCCCGCGCCGGTCTCAATCTTCAATTGCTCTCGCTTGGCAATCCCATGGTCGTACACATACTTGGCGACGCACCGCACACCGTTGCCGCACATCTCAGATTCCGAACCGTCGGCATTGAACATCCGCATCCGGGCATCAGCCTTCTCTGAGGGGCAGATGAAGATCACGCCGTCGCCCCCGATGCCGAAATGCCGATCGCTCATCGACTGCACGAGTTCGGCGGCCTTGCTGGGAAACTTCTCGCGAAAGCAATCGACATAGACATAGTCGTTGCCGATGCCGTGCATCTTGGTGAATCGCATGACGTTGAACACGGCCTCTCGCAGGTCGATCCGTAAGGGGAAAGCGACGTATTTTAGGGGCTATCGGCTCTTCCGGCAAACCCGCTTGCCTGCAAGCTGACAGCGTCTCACGACTCTTGGTTCGCGATCGGCCGCGAGCCTATTTCCACCCCAAGGACTTCCAGAATCCGCCGGCCTGTTTCGCGCTTGGCTGTTCCGGATTCGCCTGGAGCTGTTGCAAGGCCTGATTCGCCACCGGGAAGGGCTCAGTCCGCATCTCCGGGTGCGTGAGTGTGCCGCCGACGTGAATCATGAGGATCTGCTTGCCCGCTTCGCTGAGCATGCCCGAAACGAGTGGAATGCCGCCGCGCCCGCCCGAAGTGTGCAACTCCATGCGGATCGGATTAGTTTGTCCATCGAGCGTCAGCTCGCCGTTGCCAGTCAGATTGATCGCGTCACCGTCCAGGTGAATCTGACGCAGAATGATGTGCTCGCCTTGCTGGATTTCGAACCCGACCTCGCCATTTGTGAAGGCCGTCGAGTCAGGCGTCTTGGCCCGGATGATCTTAAGCAAGGACACCATCACCGGCAAATCGTAAATGTCGGCTTCGGAGAACTGGATCGTACCACCGCCCGAAAGATTCCGCGGACCGGGCGTCCCGCGCAGTTCGACATTCGCCGCCACTTTGCCATGCAGCCTCTGATTGCCGGGCAGGTTTTCGCGCGCAAATTGCGCTAGATCGGCCTGCTGCAAGTTTGCCGTCAGCCGATAGCGCGGCACCGCCCCGAGCTGCACATGGCAATCGCCCAACAGAGTGCCGCCGAGGAGTCTGGCGGAGACGTGCCTGGGCGCTGCCGCGTTCGCGGCGGCTGGTGGTCCCAGCGCTCCAAAGAATACGTTCGCGTTGTCGAACCACAACGGCCCCGAAACATCAGTGAACTGAAAGTTCTTGTAGGTCACACTGTCGACGAACAAGTCGCCGTGGCTGGAGAACCGGTTACCGCTCGCAGCGCCGCGCAGGTTTACGCGTCCGAACACGTTATCGAGCCGCGGCCCGGCCTGCAAACTTCCCTGGTGCATGAACAAGTCGACGTGCCAGCCGACGAACAGCGGAATATGCGGCTGCCCCTTGGCAATCGTGACGGCGCCGTGCAAATTGATCAGCCCAGTAGGCTTCAGTTCCGCGATGCCGCGGCGCAAACCTTCCGGCAGTGCGGCCACCAGTTCGTGATCTTCACCCTGCAGTCGAATGCGATCGACGCGGAGGTCTTCCAGTCGCAGTTCCCAACCGCCTTGGGGCGTGATATCGCAATGACCGCCGGTCTTGATCTCGGTATTGCGATGCACGGCCCGCATCCGATGCAATGTCGCGTGACCATCTTGATATTCAACCTCTCCGCCAAGCAGCCGCATGCGATAGGGGAAGGCCACCGGTTCGATCGACGTACCAATGCTCGTGGCGTCGTCCTTCGGCGTGGCCAGCATCCAGATGCTCGGCGGACGTCCTGCTTCGCTGATCCGAACCTTTACCTCCGCGTCAACGTAGCCGTGCGGCCGGATCGCGTCCCACAGGCGCTGCTCGCCGGGCTTGAGCGCCGCTCGCAGCTCTTCAGTCAATTCAATCTGCTGGCCACGAATGTTCAGTCGCATCGGTTCGGTGCCGGGCACCGAGGACACGAACCCCGACAACCGGAGCACTCCGCTTCGATTGCTTCCGACCAGATTCTCGAACGTCCACACGCCGTCACGCAGTAGCAATTCACCTTGCACGTTCGAAATCGGATAGGGGAACTTATTGTAAGTGATTGACGCGTGGCTCGCGGAGTCGAACGTCACTCGAATCTCCTGCCGCATTCCCGGTACCCGTGGATCGTCGCGCCAAAGTCGCGCATTGACGTTGAGCGTTCCGGCCGGATTCAGGTCGACGAGCGTCTGGTGCGCTTTGGGGTTCAAAACCGCCGCGAACAGCTTGTCGTCGATCGGCAACCTCTCGCCCGAGATGTCAATCGAACCCGTGAACTGCGGGCCGGGGTTGCTGAAGTTGCCGGCGAGCGAGACCGGCTGTGGTCCCGCGAACGCCAACGCCGACAGGTTAAGGTCCTGGCCGCGCACCTTGAGAATGCCGCGAGCGCGATCGAGCCGATAGGGAAACTTTTGAAAACTGAACGAGACGTTGTTGCGGCTCACAACGTCAATGCTCGCGTCGTGGAAATTCTGGCCGTCGTAGCGAACCCGGCAGCTGATGTCCACGTCTCCGACCGGCTCGTAGTAAAACCAATACTTGCGCCACTTTTCTGGAATGGCAGGTACCCACTTGTTGTCCAGGTGTACTTGCTGACCACCGCCCTCGAGCACAAATGGGCAATTCTTGCCAAACCCCTTCAGCTCGAAACGGTTTAAGATCCAGAACGTTTGCCCGTCGCGCGCCGTGACATTTCTGAGCCGAACACCGTCGTTGTCGCAGTGAACGTGACCGGTGATGTCGGTCAGTGGGTAGGGGAGCCGCGAGTCCTCGAGCCGCCCGTGAGCGACGTGGCCGTCAATCGAAAACTGCGGCGTCTCTTCGCCCGTTCGGCTGACATTGAATTTCAAGTCCGCAGGCGCACTCAGCCCCGCCAGCATTTCCAACTGATCTGCCAGCGGCGCCGGTAGCGCGCCGCGCAGCTCCGGCGAGATGTTGAGCCCCAACGCCTCACCCGCTGCGGTCCACTGCTTCAAATTCGGATCGAGCGTGCCGGTCCACTCCAGGCGGCGCAGGTGATCCGCCATCAAGTAGCCTTGAAATTCGAAGTGGGGCCACGCCGCGTTCCCGCTCGAGACCGGCTTGATCGCCAAGTTCAGCTCGCGGAGCACCAGCATACTCGAAGGATTCTTGAGCGGATCGAAGATTTCAATGGTGCCGCTTTCGACGGTCACTGTCGGCGGTGGACCCACCGGCTTGGGCAATGGCAACAGTTTGGAAAGGCTGTACGTGCCATCGGGCCGTCGTGTCGCCCGGAACACCGGACGACTGATTTTTACCGAAGTGATCAGCGGTTCGCCGGACAGCAACTCCTGGGGGCTCGTTTCGCAGCCCAGAAACAACAGGTCGAAATACGCCAGCTCGCGCTGCGGGCCTGCGGCACCCGGTTCAGAGATCGAAAGCCCGCGCACCTCGATGCCGTCAGCCGCCAGGTGCGCGGCTTGAATCCGCACGTCGAGATGCGGCAGCCGCTTGGCAAGCGTCGCCTCGACTCGTACTCGCAGCTCCTCCTCGACACGGTAGAACACTTCGCGATAGCAGAACGGCGCAGCGGCAACGAGCACCACGATCGCAATGATCGCGGCCCATTTAAACAGGAACCAGCAGAGGTTGATGCTTCTGCAAATGATGATTTTCTATTCCTGCGTCCGAGTCTGCACGTTTGCAATCACCCCCGCCGCCAGCACTGTGAGCGCAATCATTGCCGGCTCGCGATAGCGAATCGAACTCACAAATGCCACGTGCAGCAGCGTCAAGTAAACCGCTGGCAGCCACGCCAAAGCGTATGGAAACCCGTGCCTCGTGTAGCGCCAGGCGCCGATCACGCCCAGAACCACTAGCGGCACGTACGTCGCCAGCAGCACCAGCCGCACCGCCCAGCCGCGAAACGCGGGTTCGTTCGGCCAGAAGTTCCACATCCGCAGCAGCTTCACACCCATGAGCTGCAAAGTCTCACCGGGATGCTGCTTCGCCCACGCGACCGATTCGTTCCACATTCGTTGGTCCACGCGGACTTCGAAAATATCCGGATCGTTCGGATCGCCCTCCGCCCGCACGCGTGCCGTCACTTCAGGCACAAAGCGCATATCGCTTGCGCCGGTGGCTCCTTCGTGCAGTCCGTCGTACAGGCTGGCGCCGACTTGCAGCGTCGTCGGCACGAAGCGGCCCGTTACACGCGCCGTATAGATCCACCAGGGCAGCATCCCAACGGCGAGTGCGACGAGCATCACCCCGCCGATTGCCATCTGCCACGTTCGATCGCGCGCGATGAGCAGTCCAATTCCGATCGAAAAAGGCGTGAACAATAGCCAGCTCGGCCTCATCAACACTGCCGTCGCGGCGACCAGCCCCGCGCAGCACGCCAGCGCGAAGCGCCGCTTGGGCGCCTCCGCTTGCCATGCCGCGGTCCACAGCGCCAGGTGCGCAAGCATCAGTGGCACGAACGGGGCTTCACTGAGCACGAAGGTGCTAAGCGCGATCGCGCCGGGGTAGAACGCCGTGATCGCACCGGCAATCAAACCAGCCCGCGCATCGAATAGCAGCGTCGCCCACCAGCCGGCAAGACCCACGGCCGCGGTTCCCAGAATCGCTCCCAGCACGCGCGCCGCCTGCACCGGCGGCTGCTCGCCATAAATCACAAACACGCTCGACAGCACCACGGGATATCCCGGCGTGCGAAACACGCGCAACTCGGGCGAGAGGTACTGATAACGCTCGCCCGCGGCGATTGCGCGCGCTAGCTCCCAGTAGCCGTCGCTGTCACCGAAGAAGAACTGCTTCTCGCCCAATCGCTGTTGCCACCAGAAGGCCGCCCCCAGGCGAGCGCACAGCGCGAGCGCCAGGATTAGGATCCAGAGGGTGCGTCTGGAGGTAAGTTGCGGCATTGTCGCGGTCTGCGCAGAGGCTCGGCCAGAATGAGGGGTGGCCATAGTAGGAGCCGCGCCGAGGGGCCGTCAATGCAGGTTCGCACCGTCTCACCGTGGCGTAAAGCTAGGCAAGCTGGAACTGGCCTAAGGATCGCGCGGATCGCGACTACTAGGTCCCCGTAAATTACCCCAAATCTCAGAATTGCGTCCGTTTACTTAGCGATTGCTCTCGGTATACTCACAAATCTAACGTCCCGCCCCAGGGCGCCCGCAGGCGGAATCTCTCGCGCCCCGGCAAAGCGTCCCTCCGAATAACGAGCGGATCCACCCAGCTGGAGAACCAGGCATGCAGTCGACGGGCAAAATCTTTTGGGCCAGCTTCTTGACGTTGATTGCCGCAGGCATGGGCTTCGCCGTACGCAGCGACGTTCTTGGCGAATGGGCCGCCGCATTTGGGTTTACTCAAACCGAACTCGGATCGATCACGGGTTTTGGCCTAGCCGGCATGGCCTTCACGATCATCGGCTTCAGCTTGTTCGCCGATCGCATTGGGTATAAAGCGATCCTGATCGGCGCGTTCGTGCTTCACATTGTTTCGGCCGGCATGACTCTGGCCGCGACGCCGGTGTTTGCCAGCAGTGGAAAGGACGCCACCTACTATTTGCTCGCCGCAGCGATGACGATGTTTTCGCTGGCCAATGGCATGTGCGAAGCAGCAATCAATCCGCTCGTGGCAACCCTTTATCCAAAACAGAAGACTCACTACCTGAACATCCTACATGCTGGCTGGCCGGGTGGATTGATCCTCGGCGGACTCTTAGCCTTTTTCTTCGTGGGCGATAAGGCGGCTTTCACGGAGTTAAGGTGGGAGATTCCCATGTCGTTCTTCGTTATTCCCACCTTGTGGTACGGCTTCATCGTCCTGAAAGAAAAGTTCCCGATTTCCGAAGCTCGCGCCGCCGGTGTCAAATTCAGCGAAATGCTTGCCGAGTTTGCAGCTCCGGTTCTTATCTTCTTATTGATCCTGCATGCGATGGTCGGTTACGTGGAGCTCGGCACCGACAGCTGGATCGCTAACATCATGAGCGGCTTTATCCAGAGCGGTGTGTTGCTGCTGGTGTACACCGCTGGCCTGATGTTCGTGCTGCGGTTCTTTGCCGGCCCAATTGTTGAGCGTATCAACCCGCTCGGCCTGCTGTTTGTCAGCTCGGTGCTCGGCTGCATCGGCCTGTTTATGATGGGCAGCGTGCTCGCCACGGGGGCGGGGCTAGCCATGCTCCTCGTGGCGGCCACCATCTATGGCATCGGCAAAACTTTCCTCTGGCCCACGATGCTCGGCGTCGTTGGCGAACGCTTCCCCAAGGGAGGTGCGCTCGCGATGGGCGCCATGGGCGGCATCGGAATGCTCTCGGCCGGTATGCTGGGCGGCCCTGGCATCGGCTACACACAGGACGTCAACACCGTTCGCAAACTTAAGGAACTCAGCCCTGCCGCTTACGAGCAGGTCGCCTCCCAGCAGGACAACCGCTTCCTGTTCTTTTCGCCGGTTCGCGGGTTGGACGGTGCGACCGTGGCTCAGCTACCGACGGATAGCCCGATCTATCAAGAAGTCCGCACGGCCGAGAACTACGGCAAATCGATGGCCCTGAAGATCACGGCCGCGATCCCGGCCACGATGGCCGCCGGTTACTTGCTGCTCCTGCTGTACTTCCGTGCCATCGGCGGTTACAAGCTCGTCGAGATCGGCCCGGGCGGCGTCGAACGCGAAACTTCGCACGAGCCATCGGCCGCCGAAGCAATCTACAAAGACTCGCGCGCCGATCAGGCGTAACGAGATCCATGTGGCGTGGGGTGGCCGGGTGCCATGTCTCACACTCAGCGCGAGCATGCTCTACGGAACTCGGAGCCCCAAGCCCCTTCGCAAGACTCGTCGAGCACCTAGCAAGCGCGGCGATTAAGCCTGCGATTGGTCACGCGCACAGAGCGACAACTGATCCGCCGATCGCTCGGCGCGAATCGTCCCCGGCAGCATGATTGCCGCGAGTTCGCCGCTTGCGCCCAATGCCATTTCCGCCAGTTGCTGCCACTCGCGTAGTCCCATCGCCTGCCGGCGCCAATGCTGCCGCCGCCACGCCTCCACGAGCATCTCGCGCACCAGGTGAATCGGTTTCTCCCGCAGCAGCTCACAATCCAACACCAGCTCGCGGTCACTCCGCGATCGGGTCGCGCCGTCCAGCAGTTCGATCGCCAAGGGACCGATCATCGCCTGCACTTGCCCCGCGACTTGACCTAAACGCAAGAGCGAGTCAATCACGCCCGGCGCATACTCTCGCGACAGCAACGGCAACAGCTCATGCCGAATCCGATTCCGCGTCAGCGCCAGATCGGCGTTCGTCACGTCTTCGCGCCACTCTTGGTCCAGCGATGCCAGGTAGGCGAGTACCTCGGCGCGGCTCAGCTCCAGCAGCGGCCGTACCAGCGTCACGGCAGGACTCAATAATCGTAACCGCGACATGCCCGAGAGTCCCGAGATGCTCGTGCCGCGCAGGATGTGATGGAGGATGGTTTCGGCCTGATCGTCTGCAGTGTGGCCGGTCGTCACGTAGCGAACCCCCAGCCGTTCAGCGGTCGCCGTCAGAAACTTGTAGCGCGCGTCGCGGGCAGCCGCTTCCAGGCCATGGGAGGTCGGAAGTTCGTCGTGCGCCCATCGGGCCACATGACATGCCAGCCCATGCGACTTCGCCAGCTCGACGACGAACCGCTCATCCGCGTTGGAAGCTGCTCCACGCCAGCCGTGATTGAAGTGCGCCACCGCCAGGTGCCGTCCCGCATTGGGCGAAAGGCAAACCATCGCGCGCATAAGCGCGACGCTGTCCGGTCCACCGGAAACGGCAACAAGCACCCGGTCTTCACCAGCAATGCCGCGCGGCCAGGCTGAGGCAAGCAATTGTTCAAGCGGCGACGGTTCCGGCATTTTTCGAATCCGAGTTCCAATACTGACCGTTGCAAAGTCCGCTCGCACGCCATCCATCCGATAACCGACAGGGTCGCCGCAGAATCGCCCTGGTTCGCCAACCCCTTCGGGCTGCGGAGCACCTAAATCCCAATGGCGGACGGGCTTAGTTTCGTGCTGTTTGGTCAGAAATCAGTTGCAGCGTGTTCCCGGTGTGATACTATAAGGGGGTTAGTCTCGCGGAACATGCCGGGTATTTCGAGTCGCGATTGTCTCTGGCTGGTCGTCATCAGCCTTCAAGATAATCTTGATTTCTGGGCTCGGCGTCCTCGTTCCCGTGCGACAAGCACATTTACAACACAATTTTAGTCAGCCTCCGAGTAATCACCGGAGGGGAGTTGCGGCCGGAACCTCGGCGCGCAGCGATTAGAGAGATGACAAGCGATTAGCAGACGACGATTGTAGCGGGTGAAAAGACCAGCGTCTTGCGGGAGTTCGCAACCACGATGTACTTGCTAGCTATCTTGCGATGGGTCCTCGGTGCACTTTTGGGGGCGACTCATTTTCTGCAGTCCTGGGCCACATGCTGGCTGAGGACTGACTGGCGACACGATCAACGAGTCGGTTCCCTGCAGGAAACCTCGCGATGCTGGATCAACATGGATCGAGTTTTACGGGAGAGCTCGCCGGCGGCAGAGCCACTACTCAGCGAGTCTTTCGAACTAGGTTCCAATCCACTTTTGGCCCAGGCCCTACTGCGCGCGCTTCAGCGCGCATTGGGATATACGCGGCTTCGTCCGGTCCTTATCGCCAAGCACCTCCCTGATCCGCGCGGCGGTTCTCTGCGTCGGTAGGCGCAACCCCTGGTTGCATACCCCCGGCGCCGCTATCTCTCCGAAAGTAGCATCCGCCTCCGCTTGTGCCATGCTGCACGGTGAGTTGGCCGCGACTCGTTGGCTCCTGTCCGCATACAGGACGTGAGGGACCAATCGTGGGCGAGATAACGATAGCCAATATCTTGACGATCGCTGGCGCCGTCGCGCTGACTTTCTTCATCACCAAGTTTACCGACCGGCTCCGCCGCCGCGATGCCGAGACCGAGGCCCGCGAGATCGTGGCTCAGGCCGATCGGGAGAGCGCCGCCCGCCGCAAGGAAGCAGAGCTCGAGATCAAGGAAATCGCGATCCAGCAGCGGGCCGAAGGCGATCGCGAGCTAAGCCGCCTCCGCCAGGAACTCCACGAGCGCGAACGCCTGCTCGACAAGCGCCAAGACGCCACCGAGCAACAGATCGAGCAGCTTCGCCGGCAGGAGAAAATGGTCGAAACGACACAGCGCAAATTGGCCGAGAAAATAGAGGAAACCAACCGCCGCAATGAAGAACTGGTGAGCGCCCTCGACCTGCAACGGCAGACACTCCACTCGTTGAGCGGCCTAAGCCGGGAGGAAGCCACCCGCCGGCTCATGGAGATGCTCGAAAACGAGCTCCAGCACGAGGCCGGTGCCCTGATTCTCAAGCACGAGCGGAAAATGGCCGAAATCGTCGAAGCCAAAAGTCGCGACGTGCTGCTCACCTCCATTCAGCGCTACGCCGCGGCTCATACCGCGGAGACCACGACCAGCACCGTCGACATTCCCAGCGACGAAATGAAAGGCCGCATCATCGGTCGCGAAGGCCGCAACATCCGCGCCTTCGAAAAGGCCACCGGCGTCGACGTCATCATCGACGACACGCCTGGCGTGGTGATCGTCAGTGGCTTCGACACTGTCCGTCGCGAAGTGGCCCGCATGGCACTCAATAAACTCATTGCCGACGGTCGAATTCACCCGGCACGGATCGAAGAGATCGTCACCGAGACCCAGGCCGAGATTGAACAGCACATTCAAAAGCGCGGCGAAGAAGCGGCCCAGGAAGCCGACGTGCCGGGCCTGCATCCCAAGATTATCCATCTACTGGGCCGGCTCCGCTTCCGCACCAGTTACAGCCAGAACGTGCTGAGGCATTCGATCGAAGTTGCGTTCATCACCGGCATGCTTGCCGAGGAGATGGGCCTCGACGCCCGGCTGGCTCGCCGCTGCGGCCTGCTGCACGACATTGGCAAGGCCGCCGATCACGAGGCCGAAGGCGGCCATCCCAAGATCGGCGCCGAACTGCTCAAGCGCTACGGCGAGGGGCCTGAAGTCGTCCACGCCGCGCTCGGTCACCACGACGATATTCGTGTGGATCACCCTTACACAGTGCTGGTCGCCGCAGCCGACGCGTGCAGCGCTTCGCGCCCCGGCGCTCGTCGCGAAACGCTCGAACGCTACGTCAAACGGATGGAAGAGCTCGAGCAGATCGCCACCAGCTTCTCCGGCGTCGACCAGGCCTTTGCCATCCAGGCCGGCCGCGAACTCCGCGTGCTGGTCAGCGCCAAGGATACGACCGACGCGTCGGCAGCCAAGATTTGCCGCGACATTGCCCGCGCATTCGAAGAGCGGCTCACGTATCCTGGAGAGATTAAGGTCACCGTGCTCCGGGAAACGCGGATTACTGAAATGGCCCGTTAAGCAAGTCGATTCATCTCAGAGAATAAGGTAGCTGCCGCGTGCGCGTGCTGTTGATCGGGGACATCGTCGGAAAGCCGGGGCGCCAGATCGTCGTACGCTGCGTGCGCGGATTGGTGGCCACGCGGGGTATCGACCTGGTCGTGGCCAACGCGGAGAACTGCGCCGGAGGTTCGGGGCTTACTCCCGCGAACTATCAGGAGCTCGTAGCCGCGGGCGTCGATTGCATCACGCTGGGGGATCACATCTATCGCCGCCGCGAGATCTCCGCGGTCCTCGAGTCGCAGCCGAATATCGTCAAGCCAGCCAATTTTCCGGCGACCGCTCCCGGCCGAGACTTTGCCGTCGTGCGGGCCCGCAACGGTGTTGAAGTCGCCGTGATCAGTCTCTTGGGCCGCGTCTTCATGCGGCCGGTGGACTGCCCCTGGACCGCGGCCGATCGCGTGCTGGCTCAGATCCCCAGCCACGTCAAAGTGATTCTGGTCGACTTCCACGCCGAAGCCACCAGCGACAAACAGCTCATGGGCCGCTATCTCGACGGTCGCACCAGCGCCGTGCTCGGCACTCATACGCATGTTGCCACCGCGGACGAAACGATTCTGCCCGGCGGGACTGCGTTTCAATGCGACGTTGGGATGACCGGGCCGTTTGACAGCGTGCTGGGACGCCGCGTCGATCGCGTGCTCGAAGCCACGCTGACTTTCAATCCCACGCATTTCGAAGTCGCCCAGGGGGACATCCGTCTGCTAGCGACCCTGGTTGACGTCGATCCGGAAACCGGCAAAGCCACCGCGATCGAACGAGTTCGCATTACCCAGACCGAGGCCGACCAGTTGGCCCGCCAAATCAGTTGATTTCCGGCCCCTTGAAACCTTAGGAGCATGGTTGAAATCGGCCTTGCAGGCCGCCGCTGGGCTCGCTATGCTTCGCCTCCTTTCAGTAATTAGCGTGACTTTGTCCTCGGGAAACAGCTCGGCCGAACTCTCTCGCCGCACACGTTCTTTGGCGGCGTTGATGGGAGTCGGACTGCTGGGCGCTCTGGCCGTGGCCAGTGTGCTCAGCCCCGACCCTCGCGGCAGAGGCACGCACGAGCAACTCGGTTTACCTCCTTGTACGTTGACGGTTGTGGCAGGCTTGCCTTGCCCGGCCTGCGGGATGACGACTTCCTGGTCGCTGGTCACGCATGGCCGGCTGGCAGACGCCGCCAGAACGCACGCCTCGGGCACGCTGCTGGCGCTAGTGGCGCTAGTCGTGGGGCTGATTGCCGTGATCGTGGCTGTGCAAGGTAAGCGACTCGCCTGGCAACCTGGTGAAACGACGCTCGCCCTCGGGGGTGTCGCACTGGCGCTACTGGTCGTCGCGGAGTGGATATTCAGGTTGGCCGCTCGCTGACGGGGCGAGCACACGAAATTGTTCCAGGGCGATGGATGCCCCTCAAGTGTCGACTCCGGCAGGCGCGGGTCGAAGAAATTGCGAGGATTTGCGATGGATCGCAAGCAAAAGTGGCTCGGGTTAGCGTCAGGAGTGTTCTTCATCGTGGCACCGCTCCTGATCGCGACCGGATGCAACCTGATCGCCACCGGGATGTACGTCGTGTCCGGCCAGAACACGACTGCCGAGTTTTCCGGTCTGAAGAATAAGCGGGTGGCCGTCGTTTGCCGCCCGGTCACTTCGCTGCACTTCCGCGATTCGAGCGTCTCGCGCGACTTGGCCAAGCAGGTGAGTCTGCTGCTGGAAAAGGAAGTTTCCAAGATCCAACTCATCGACCAGCGGGAAGTTTTTGAGTGGGCCGACGAAAACAACTGGGAAGAGTATCCTGAAATCGGTAAGGCTCTTAATGCCGACATGGTGGTGGGCATCGATCTCGAAGATTTCACGCTGTTTCACGGCCAGACGCTGTATCAAGGCAAGGCGAATATTCGTCTGCTGGTATACGATGTCGGCGCTGGTCGCGAGCCGGCGTTCGAGAAAAACCTGCCTCAGGCGATCTATCCGCCGACCGCACCAATTCCGGCCAGCGACAGCCAGGAAGCCCACTTCCGTCGTAAGTTCGTGGCCTACCTCGCTCGCCAGATCGCGCACCACTTTTACGCTCACGATTCGACGGTCGACTTTGCGAACGACAGCACCGCCGTGCAGAACTAGCGAAGCCGCTGGTAGCTCGTAGCTCAGGCGACAGAGATGCCTTGAGTCGCCGTGAGCGCGGCTGACCTGTGTGACGGTGTGTGTGGCGTCCCTGAGGAACGAAGGGCGTGGCAGGAGCAACGAAGAGTTGTGCCCCACGCAGCAATGATTGCGCTCTACGGTCTGAAGCGCTGGGGACGGAGCGTGTCACCCAAGGTAGACGCCTGTCAGCGGCGCAGGCGCGGGTTACAATTTCGGCGGCGGGCGCTTCGGTGGCGGTGCCCGCTCCGGAACTGGGCGGGGCATCGCCACTGCCGGCGTTTGTCGCGGTTCATTCACGCCGGTGTACTTTTCGCGCCATTTCCAACCCAGCGGAACGGAAAGCTCCTGCTCAGCGATCAGCGCCCACGGCGTATCGGGATGTTCATGCCGCACGCGCTCGAGATACTGCTTCGCCTCGGCCGCCTGCTTTTCCAGCACACTCCCGACGCTGATCTCATCGTCGCGCACAAGTTCCCAAGTGTCATTCTTGGCGTCGGCGAAGCGCATCCCCTGTTTGGCCTTAGCCAACATCGCGTTGTAGCCCTCGGTGCGAACCTTAAGTGCCAACACCCGTCCCATCGAAAGGTCGAACCCGGCTTGCCACCGCGGCACCGTCAGCTTGGGGCGGTCTCTCACGCCTTGCGAGAGTGTTTCGTATAGGCGGGTAATCTTTGGCTCCAGCACCGCCGCCGACTGCTGAGCGCGCGATAGCCGCCCGGCCAGATCGGCGTCGTTCACCTTTGGAAACTCGAGCGTGGGCCGAGCCATCGGCGTGATCCACGACATCTCGGCGGCTGTCACAAGAGCCTCGCGAGCCTTATTCTCTTTGAGCAATCGCTGATACTCTTTGATCGGTACGTAGTCTGGCCGATAGGCGAGCATCCGCTCCGGTTCGAAAAAATGGCTCAACCTGGCGCTCAGTAGGGCGGTCTCATTCCGGCTGACGCTCTTCCCCACCTTACGATTAGGATGCACCGCAAAGTACAGCCCGCCGGTTTCGTAGCACAGTCGCGTCAGGCTGTAGGGGCCGAATCCCGAGTCGAGCGCTTCATCTATCTCTTCCCCAATCTTTACTAGTTCCGGCAAGTATGACTCGGGGCCCTGCCGCACCAGAATCCACTGCGGGGACTGATCGTACTTTGGGTCGGGGTCAACGTACTTGAGTGCCACGTCGCGCCGCCCGAATGGCGCCGGCACGCCCACGCAGTACACCGGAACTTCCAGCCGCCGCGCAAGCTGCACCGTGCGGTCCAGTTCGTTCTCATCGTCACCCGACTCGTCGGTGAACAACACTAACATCACGTTGCGCCGCGGTTCACGCGTGCGCAGCGGCCGATAGCGATCGATCACCTGGGCGACCGCGCCGAATGTGTGCTCGATGCCGCTATCGTCATTCTCAACGGCTCCGACCGCCGCTTTAATTTCGTCGATGTCGTCCGTCGGCTTCGGAGTCAAAAATGTCACGTTCTGACCGAAAGCCACGATCGAAGTGAGCAGCGGCTTGTCCTCATGCCTGGCGAAGGCGTCGTTCTTGCTCGCCTCGATTACGCCCAACTCCTCATAGATGCGGCCGAAGCGTTTGGCAATATCTGCTCGCTGTTTGGCCAGACTACCCGATTGATCGAACAGCCACACCACCAGCGTCGGCCGTTCTTCCAACTTGAGCAGGATCTCTTGCGTCAGGCGATCGATTGCGCCCCCCGCGCCCACGGCTCCCACGCCCGCCGATCCCATCACCGGCACGTTCTCGGTGAACTTTGGGCCGGTCGCGATCCGAACTTCTTCCAGCAGCGGAGCCATGTCGTCCATCGCCACCGGCGGCTCGTCGACTTCGAGTTCGCCGGGCGTGGCCTCCAGCGACATCACCGGCGCGAGCGCGAAGTCCGCCTCGCCTTGGCCACTGCTCGAGGCACCAATTTCTTCCTGGGGAGTTTCCGAGTAGGCGAACTCTTCGCTGCTCTCGAGCGGGTCGATCGGATCGACCGTCGTGGCCTCGACTCGCAGCGGCGGTTCCTTCTGTGCCTGCGTCGTAACGAACAGGGTCATTCCCACCAGGATCGCCAAGTGCAACATCATGCTCAGCAACCACGCCGGCGTCTCGCTGTCCCAAAGCGAATCGCCGATCGCCGCGCGCGAAGGCCACGCCTCTCGAATTCGAGCGATGATTTGCACCGCAGCCGTCAACCTGTTCTATGTACCGATCCCTGCCGCTCGCCGGGAGTCCATCTTCATCGACACTGCGCCCCGCCGCAACTAGCAGAGATGCGCGTTTCCCACGCGTGCAATTGTCGGATTCGTGTATCGCCAGGCCAATTATTCCCCTCCAACCCCTCGGCGAGCACCTTCGAAGGCCCAAGTCCCGCAGTGCCCGGGCCCTAGGCGAAGAGATTCTCCGGAACTCGTTGACCTTACTGGTTCCATCGACTTAGGATTGAGAGAGCTGCCGCGGCGGGCAGAACGCGGGGCTGATGGCCAATCGCGGCATTCCAATCCTTCTCCGCTATGGAGGTAACCTGGTGATGGCTGCTGCCAGCGGGGTCGTGCGGGGCTTCACTCTAGCCGCTCTTGACTTCGTCCGTCGACGTTCGCCGCGATGCTACACCGCGGCGACCCTGCTCGCAGCATTATTGCTCGCGGCGCCCGTCAAGGCCCAGGCTCCCATGGATGACGACAAGCCTGCTCCGCCAGAGAACTTGTCCCTTAGGACTACCGATGGAGTGTCTCTTGCAGCCACGTTTTATCCCAGTAAGCGCGGAAAGGACGCCGCTTGCGTGATCCTGCTCCACGACGATGGCGGCAAGCGCGCGGAACTCGATCGGCTCGCGCGGCGATTGCAGCTTCTCGGGTCCGCTGTCATCGTGCCCGACTTGCGCGGACATGGCGAGAGCGCTGGCGAACTCAAGCAGCTACGGCTGGAAGATTACCAGGCGATGATCGACCGCGACCTGGAAACCGTGAAGGGGTTTCTGGTCAAACGCAACAACGCCGGCGAACTGAACATCGAACGCTTGGGAATCGTGGGAGTTCATCTCGGAGCGGCACTCGCGCTCAACTGGGCCGCGCAAGACTGGAGCTGGCCGGAACTTGCCGTGGGCAAACAGGGGCAAGACGTCAAAGCTCTTGCCCTGATTTCACCCGAGTGGAGCTACAAGGGCCTGCGCATCGGCGAGGCCGTCGTCGAGCCGAATATTCAGACTGAGCTTTCGATCTTCATTGTCGTCGGCCGTCGGAACAATAAATCTTATAGCGAAGCCCGCCGGTTGTACAACAACTTTGCCAAGCATCACGATGTCTCGCCGTCCCAGCCGATCGAAGGGCGGACGCTTTTCTTTCAATCGCCGGCCACGACGCTCCAGGGGCAACAGCTCCTGAACGAGCCGAGTATCGACGTGGAAACCATGATTGCCGAGTTCGTCGAACTGAGGCTCATCGATCCGGCGATGACCTGGCAGATGCGCAAGCCGCCGCTGTAGACGAAACCGCGACCGCTTTGCCCTACGGTCGCGGCGGCACCGGCATCATCGCGGGCGAGTCCTCGACCCGCGTGAGTCGGCTGTCACGCGCCGGAATCCGCAACACGGCCCCGATAGGCAACAGATCGGGCGTCGACAGTACGTCCTGGTTCAGGTCATAAATCCGGTGATAAGCATCTGCCCGGCCCAGATAGCGCAAGGCTAAACTGGTCAGTGTGTCGCCGTCTTCAACTCTGTGCCGCAGTTCGTGCGAACTCTCATACGAACTGGGTAAAGCCTCTCGAGCGGGCGGCGGAGTGGACTGCCCCGTCGCTGGATCGACAATTCCGTCGATTGGCGCCAGCAGCGTGCCCACGGGACGCATGGTCTGATAGGTTGTCGGTTCGGGCGGAAGCGCCAGCGGTTGGGTGATCGCGGCCGTCGCCGGAGCAGGGGCCGACAGCGGCGCATTCGGACTCCAGGCCGGTGCTCCCACGCGGCGTTCCACATGCTGCGCGAACGGGTCGTCGCTCGCTCCGCTCCAAAACCGGAGCGGCGAGTTCTCTTTGCTGAACATCAGCGCGGCGCTAACGCCCACGATCAATACGGAGAGTATAATCGCGACTCTTTTACCGACGGGCATGTTCCTACCTCGAACGTTGGTCGTACCCAGAATCTTGTCACGCCGCCCCCAGAGTTTTACTCCAGTCTTCATCCAACTATTGGAGCGCGGCCGCGCGGAGTGAAGCCCCGCGCGCACGACTTCGGCAAAAAAAGCAAAGTCGTGGTCGGCTTCTACCGAACGTGTGCGCTCGCAGCAAAGGGCGCATGTGCGCGCGTTACGTAAGCTTTAAGGCTGCTAGCGGTCGACCGCGCGCGGCATAGCGCGCAACTCCAACTCGCAAAGCTTGCGCGATCGGCGAAGTTTGCCGTGCCGGTGGCTTGCCCGTGACGGATCGACGCGGCCCTATTGCGTGAGGCAAGCTACCGCGACTGACCGGACGTCGAGAGATCCCGCTTCGACACCGGCTGATCCGGGGCCGGCTGGAGCCACAACAGCAGCGGGGCGGCGATATACACCGTACTGTAGGTACCGGCGATGACGCCGATTACCATCGTGTAGGCAAACGCGTGAATGCCCGGCCCGCCCACGAAATACAGAATCAAGCACGCGATAAACACCGTGCCCGAGGTGATGATCGTACGGGATAACGTCTGATTGATGCTCAGGTTGATCATGTCGGCCGTCACCCGCGGACTCTTGCCGCGCACTTCGCGAATTCGGTCGAAGATCACGATCGTATCGTTGATCGAGAAACCGACGATCGTGAGCAGGGCGGCCACCACCGCCAAGCTGATCTTGAAAGGATCGACCAGCAGCGCGCCCATGAACGGGGAAAGGTACGCACTCAGCGCCAGCGCCGCGACGGCAATCATCACGTCGTGCACCAGCGCCACGACCGCCGCCAGGCCGAAGAACAGGTTCTGGAACCGGATCCAGACGTAAAGCACAATCATGACCATGCTCGCGAGCATCGCGTAAACGGCCATCATTTGCGTGTCGCCGGCCACTTTGCCGCCGATCTCGCTAGAAGAAGCAAACACCGGCGTCGCGGCCAATTCGGCTTCCATCGCACCAAGCAGTTTGTCCGTCTGTTCGCTATCGAGCGTGCTTTCGAGAGCCCAATTGTCATAACGGGCGTCGCTCCCTTCCTGATAGCCCGGGTTCGCCAGCCGGAACGGCATTTGCCCCAGTCCGAGCGAATCGAGTCGGCCTTGCACGAGCTCCGCCAGCGGGTCGTGGGCTATCGGCTCGGGGAATTTCAACTCCACACGCGTGCCCCCGATGAGCGACAGGTCGGCGGGCGCTGTCAACGGAGCGTCCTCTGCCGATTCGGTGCTGGTCGGACTGGCCGGGGCAGGCTCAGTCGGGGACGCAGGAGTCTCCGTAGCGGGCGCCTTCCCCGCCGGTTGTTCGGCAGGTTCTTCCGCGGCAGGCGTTTCGGTGGCCGTCTCGGCCGGGGGCGTCTCCGCGGCTTTCTCCTCTTGCTGATACGATGCAAAACGGAACGGACTGCGAACATTCCGCGATGACGACTCTTCGGGCTGCGGCACCGGAGTTTCGGCCGGCGCTTCCGCGGCAGGCTCCGCCGCCGGCTGTTCGGCCGGTGCGGGTTCCGTGGCCGGCGTCTCCGTCGTCGGAGCTTCCGCTGCCGGTTGCTCAGCAGGCGTTTCCGTGGCGGCCGGGGTTTCCGCGGCGGGCGATGCAGGCGACTCGTTCGCCGGTGTTTCACTCGCAGCGGGTGCTTGACCGGCAGCAGGCGCGGCCTCGATCTTCGTCAGTTCGCCGTGCGACATGCTGTACGTTTTCAGCGAGCCGGCGAAGGTTTCCTTGAGCATCTTCTGTACGTTCGCGATCTCTCGGTCGGACGTGTCAATCTTGAACTCGTCACCCGCCTCACCCACGCTGCTCACCGCCACGTCCGGCAGTTGAGCCACGGCCTTGCGTACATCCGCGATCGGCTGCGTCTTCCCCTCCGCGAATTCAATCTGCACGCTCGATCCGCCGGTGAAGTCGATATCCAGCAGTTCCTTTCCTCGCGAGACCATCGCCACTACGCCAGCGGCAATGATCACGCTCGAAACCACGACGGCCGGAATGCAGTAGTGAATGAAATTGAAGTTCGGCGTGGTGAAGAACTTCATCATCGTCAGCCGCTCGATCCACCGCTTGCGTTCCACAATGTCAAGAATCACGCGCGACACATAGATCGCCGTGAACATGCTCACCAGCAGGCCCAGGATCAGTGTGACGGCGAAGCCCTTGATCTGGTCGGTGCCGATCACGTACAGCACGATCGCCGTGATCAAGGTCGTGATATTCGAATCCAAGATCGTGCCCGTGGCACGCGAGAAGCCGTTGCGAATCGCCATTCGCAGCGACGCCCCGCGCTCGAGTTCTTCGCGGATGCGCTCGTAAATGAGCACGTTCGCGTCGACCGCCATGCCCACCGTAAGCACCAGGCCCGCGAGACCAGGCAGCGTGAAAGCCGCCTTGATCATGATCATCAAGGCCACGGTCATCAGCACGTTGAGCGCCACTGCCATGTCGGCCACGAAGCCGGCAAAGTGGTAGTACACGAGCATAAAGATCAGAATCAGCGCGGTCGAGATCAGCATTGCCCGCGCACCGGAGCGAATCGTGTCTTCGCCCAGCTGAGCGCTGATCCGCTGCTGGCTGATCGGATCCGGTCGAAGCGAAGCGGGCAAGCTGCCAGCATTGAGCACGCTCACGAGCACTTCAACCTCGTCTTTGTCGACGCCCGTAATCTGGCCCTGGCCACTGATCGTGCTCTGCAGGTTCGGGGCCGAGATCATCTCGTTGTCGAGAATAATGCCCAGGTTGCGCGTAAAGCCGGACTCGTCCGGCAGATTTCGGCTGGTGAGGCTGCGGAATTTTTCCGCGCCAATTGCGTCGAAGTTGAAGTCCACCGCATTGCCGCCGCGATTGTCAAAACCGGCCGCGGCGCGGGTAATATACTGACCGTCGACGTTGAACGGATCGATCGCCACGAGGATCTGCCGCGTGCCGTCCGGCGACGTCCGATAGACCGCCTGCGTTGGGTCGAAACCTTGCGCCTTGGGACCAGCCTTGACCCAGCGACCTGCCAGGCGGGGACCGATCATTACATCGCGGCCGGGCGTCCGTTCGGCGGCCCGAATCAACTCGCGATTGTCAGTCGGATTGGCCACCATCCGGAATATGAGGGCACCGCTGGTGCTGATCTTCCGCTTGATCTGATCGACTTCGCGCTCGTCCACCTCGGGAATGATGACTTCGATCTGCTCGGCGCCGTACTGGCGAATCGTGAGCTCTTTGACGCCGCCGGGATTAATGCGGCGGCCGACCGCGGCAATCAACTTGTTCATGTCGAGCTGGCGCTGTGCGCCGGGGTCGGCCCGGTACAGGAGCACAGTCGCGCCGTCCTTCACAGTCCGGCTTTCCAGATTCAGAATCGTGCCCGATTCGCGCAGATTCTCAATCGTGGTCTGCACTGCGTCGGAATTGCCGCCGGCGGGCACGACGATCTCAATCCGATTATTCTCCAGCGGCCGGGCAACCAGTTGCTCACCGCCGCCAGCATTGATTTCCTGGTTGATCGTTTGGATCGTGTTCGACATCCAGTCGGAACTGCTGGCCTGCGTGTCCACTTCGTACACCAGCACCACACCACCGCTCAGGTCGATGCCAAGCTTGGGCGGCCAGCCGAAGTACACAACCGCAATGCTGGCGAACAGCGTGAACAGCACCACGCCAATGCGGAAGGAGTAGTCTCGCATCCGCAGGGCATTAGCGACGATCGTTCCGGCTACGAACGAGCCGACGATGATGCCGATGGCGATCAGCAGCCGCAACATGGACGTCGATGCGTCGCCCGTGGCGAGGTCATTGGCAGCGTCGGTGGCGGCTTGATCAGCGGCTTCGACGGCCGGAGCCGCCTGAGCGAGGAGCCAGGCAATAGTTGAATACGGGGCCATCGGAGTTCAATTCCTCGCCTAGGAGTTTGCTTTGTCGGCGGATTCCTCGCCGACGATTCTTGCGACGGCGCCAATCGTGACGCGCATTTTGGCGTTCGTCGCCTCGTCAATTTTCAGAGTCACTTCATCGCTCTCGCGATTCACATTCACGACCACGCCGTAAATGCCGCCAATCGTTACCACCCGGTCGTTCTTCTTCAGAGACTCAAGCCGGTTCTGAACAGTCTGTTGCTTCCGCCGCTCGGGCCGCAGGATCATGAAGTAGTACAGCGCGATCGCCGCGAACACCGGGATCAAGAGCTGAATGATCCCACCTCCCGGCTCGCCGGCGGGCGGTGCTTTGGGAGCCTCTTGGGCCAACAACTGAAACAGCGACATGTTCATGCTGATCTTTGGTTCTGCTCGTGCTGGTGTCCGCTGTTCCGTCCGATCGGGGGCTGCCAGCCCAGCGCCGCGGGAAGCTGGTTCGATGCAGGCGCCCCTTACTGCGGCCGCCCGTCAGACTACCACGGTTTGCGCTGGCACTGGTATTCGATGCGAGCCGCAAATGGCGCTTGCCGCCCCCACTGCGCGATGCTTCGTCGAACTGGGCTGCAACCCCCCAAACAACGCATTTTTTACCGCGATCCTGATGCGAAACGGGTATCTTAAAGTGCTATCGCAAAAGGAACAAGGGCAGGAAGCAGGCCATCGAACGGCGCGTTCGCCTAAACAGCCAGAATCGCGTAGCTAGCCATTTTCGGCGTCTGCCGCACTCGACCCAGATCGCAGCAGGCGAAGCCGCTCATCGGCAAACGCCCCGTACCTGCCCGCTGCAATTGCCGACCGGGCATCGGCCAGTAATCGCTGATAGAACGTCAGGTTGTGCAGCGAAACCAGAATTGGCCCGAGCATCTCGTTCGCCAGAAACAAGTGCCGCAGATAACCGCGGCTGTGAAGGCATGCCGCGCAGGGGCAGCCCTCTTCCAGAGGCCGCGGGTCGCGCGCATGCTGCAAGTTTTTCAGTCGCACAGGACCAGTCGCCGTGAACGCGAGCCCATTGCGGCCATTGCGCGTCGGCAACACGCAATCAAACAGATCGATACCCCGTCGCACGGCTTCCAGCAAATCCTCCGGCCGGCCAACCCCCATCAAATACCGCGGCCGATCCACAGGCATCGCCGGCACCGTCGCTTCCAGAATCCGGTACATCTCCGCCGGCTCCTCACCCACGCTGAGTCCGCCCACCGCATAGCCGGGAAGCTCGAGCTCGGCGAGTTGCTGCGCGCATTGCACGCGCAGCTCGGCATCGAGCCCGCCTTGCACGATGCCAAACAGCGCTTGATCCGTACGCGTTTGGGCCGCTTTGCAGCGCCTCGCCCAGCGAATGCTCCGCTCCATCGCCTCGCGCACCAGTTCCGGCGGGCTGGGGAGCGCCACCACGTGGTCGAGCACCATCGCCACGTCCGCGCCCAGCGCTTCTTGAATCTCGACCGCGCGTTTGGGCGAAAGTTCCAGCAGGTTGCCGTCGATGTGCGAGCGGAACACGGCCTTCTCTTCCGTGATCTTGGTGTTCGCCGCCAGGCTGAACAGTTGGAAGCCACCGCTGTCAGTCAGGATTGGCCCGCTCCAGCCCGAGAACCCGTGCAGGCCGCCCAGCTCGCGCACGATTTCTTCACCGGGCCGCAGCGCCAGGTGATAGGTGTTACCGAGGATCATCTCCGCGCCCGTCGCGCGGATCATGTCCACGGTAAGTCCTTTCACGGTGCCTTGCGTGCCGACGGGCATGAACGCTGGCATCGACACAGGACCATGCGGCGTGTGAAACGTGCTCGTCCGCGCGGATGTGGTCGGGTCTTGCGCGTGAACTTCGAAGTTGAACGAACTGCCTGCCATGCGCCAGAGTGTCCATTATCGAACGTGTCGTGCTTGATTGCGATTTAGCACCGATTGAAGGTCGCAAAGTGCGGGAAATTATCCTCTCCACTTCGGCTGCGAGCAATGGTTCCACGCGTGCGTGTTCTCTAAAGGTTGCCCGGGCTTTCCGCGAAGCCGATAATCCGGGCATGTCTCTGCCCATCGAACAGTATGGCATGATCGGCGACTGCCAGACGGCGGCCTTGGTCGGAAGCAATGGTTCGATCGATTGGCTTTGCCTGCCGTCGTTCGACTCCGAAGCCTGCTTCGCGGCCTTGTTGGGTGACAACAGTAATGGCCGCTGGCTGCTCGCGCCGGTCGATTCGCAGTTCAAATCGCGCCGGCGCTATCGCGGCGACACGCTGATTCTCGAGACCGACTTCGAAACGCCTGAAGGCGTCTGCACGGTGATCGACTTCATGCCCCCTCGGACCAAAGAGCCGGACCTAGTGCGCATCGTAGTTGGCCGCAAGGGTGCCGTTCGCATGCAGATGGAACTGGTCATTCGGTTTGACTATGGTGCTGTCGTTCCCTGGGTGCAGCGGACCGCTCGCGGGCTTAAAGCCACGGCCGGCCCCAACACGCTGCTGTTGGAAACGTCGCTTGAGGTGCATGGCGCCGATCACAAAACCGTGTCCGAATTCACGATTCACGAAGGCGAGCAGATTCCGCTTGTCTTGATGTGGCACGCCTCGCACAAGCCGCCGCCCGGCAGCCTTGATGCCTTGGACACTCTCGAGCACACCGAAGAGTGGTGGCAAGCCTGGGCGGCGAAGTCGTTCTACGTCGGCCCCTGGCGCGACGCAGTCATGCGGTCGCTGATCACGCTCAAGGCGCTCACTTTTGCTCCCACCGGCGGACTGGTCGCCGCGGCCACAACTTCGCTTCCCGAGCGCCTCGGCAGCGTGCGCAACTGGGACTATCGCTTCTGCTGGCTTCGCGACGCCACGTTCACGCTCTACTCGCTGCTTGTGACCGGCTACACTGAGGAAGCCGCCGCCTTTCGAGATTGGCTGCTCCGGGCCGTCGCCGGCGATCCCCGCAAGCTGCAGATCATGTACAGCATCATGGGCGAGCGCCGGCTCACCGAACTCGAACTCCCCTGGCTCGCCGGGTACGAAGGATCCCAGCCGGTGCGCACCGGCAATGCCGCTTCTGATCAGTTTCAACTCGACGTGTATGGCGAAGTTCTGGACATGCTGCACGTTTGCCGTCGCCACGGTCTGCCACGCGAGGACAGCGTCTGGAACTTTGAGAAAGCTCTCCTTGGATTCCTCGACACCGCCTGGCAAGAACCGGACGAGGGCATCTGGGAGGTGCGCGGGCCAAGACGTCATTTCACCCACTCCAAAGTCATGGCCTGGGTCGCATTCGACCGCGCGATAATCGCCGTGCGGCGATTTGGCTTCAAAGGTCCCGTTGAACGGTGGGAAGCCACTCGCGATGCCATCCACCAGGAAGTCTGCACAGAGGGTTTTAACACGGATCTGAATGCGTTCGTGCAGTACTTCGGTTCCACCCTGCTCGATGCCAGCCTACTTACGATCCCGCTCGTCGGCTTTCTGCCTTGTCACGATCCTCGGGTGAAAGGCACATTCGATGCGATTGGCCGCACGCTTATGCGCGGCGGTTTCGTCGATCGCTATGTGAACCTCGAGCACGTCGATGGACTGCCACCTGGCGAGGCATCGTTCCTGCTCTGTTCGTTCTGGTATGTCGATAACCTCTTGCTGCAGGGGCGCCACGAGGAGGCCGTGCAGATGTTCGAGCGACTGCTCCAGGCGCGCAACGACCTGGGGCTCTTCTCCGAGTGTTACGACGTCGAACTCGGCCGGATGCTCGGCAACTTTCCCCAGGCGTTTTCGCATGTCGGACTGGTGAACACGGCGCGAAACCTTGCGGCCGCGGGCGGCCCTGCCGAGAACCGAACGAACGAGCACGCCAGCGGATGAAGAAAGGGCCGACAGTTTCTCGTCGGCCCCTTTCTGCTTCGTTCGGTTGCGAGAGTCAGCGCTCTAGTCGCCGCGCAGCTTCAGCCCCTGGGCCGTCAGCTTCTCGCGGACTTCGTTGAGGCTCGTCACGCCGAAGTTCTTGCATTCCAGCAGGTCGTCGCCCGTCCGCCGCAAGAGTTCGCCGATTGTGTTTAGTCCCAGTCGAATCATACACTTGCGGGCACGCACCGAAAGGTTCAAGTCGGCAATCGGCCGCTCGAGCAAAGCCTGCTCGTCCGGCGACATGAACTCCGGTTCGAAGGTCGGCTCCGGCTCGGGCTTGGTCGTCGCGAATTGACCAAGCGAGAGACCCTTCGAGGCGAGCATCTCGCGAATTTCCACCAGTGAGGTTTCGCCAAAGTTCTTGCTCGCGAGCAGTTCCGCCTCGGTGCAACGCGCCAGATCGCCCAGGGTTTCGATGCCCATTTTCTGCAAACAGTTGCGGCTGCGGACCGACAGCTCGAAGTCGCTGACTGGTACGTTCAGCACTTGGCTCGCGCGGTCGCGTTTGCGCTGGGCCTCTTCGTCATAGTACATGTCGCCCGAGGCCTGCGCGTCCTTCAGGAACAGCCTCGCCCGGGCGTGATTCGGATGTTGATCCAGAATCCTCAGGTAGCACTGCTGGGCCTTGTCGAACTGCAGTCGATCTTCGTACAGCACGCCCAGGTTCAGTAGCGTTCCCATGTAGGTGGGGAACTGCTGAGCCGATCGCTCGTACAGGTCGACGGCGAGGTCTTCGTTGCCGTGGCGATCGTTTTCGCGAGCCAAGCCGAATAGCGCGCCCGGATGATTCGGATCGCCTTCCACGGCTCGTTCGTACAAGGCGACGACTTCGGAGGTGTTGCCACCGAGCGCTGCAACCGTGGCACCGCGCTGATAGAGGTACTCCGCGGTTTGTTCGACGGCGCCGCTGAGCGCGTCAAGCGTAGCCAAGGCCGATTCCGGGTGGCCACTCATTCGCTGCGACTCGGCCTTGCTGAGCGTGCAGTCGTCCGAGTTGTAGCCCGCTCCTTTGGCCGCCTCGAACGACGCGATGGCCTGCTCGAAACGTTCCTGGGCGAAGTGGCACTTGGCCAGGTAGTAGTGCGCGAGCGCGCCGCCGTCGCCCTGCTTCAGTGTGTCGATGGCCGAGCTGTAGCGTCCCAGCAGGTATTGGCAGACGCCCAATCGCACGCTGGCGGCAGGGCTGCGCTCTTCACGCGACTCAAGTTCTCCCACCGCGTCGCGAAGCGTGCGATACTGCGTGAAGTCTTCCGAAACTGCCGCGACGATCTGCTTGATTTCCTGCGGCCCAAATGGCCCGCCGCCGAGCACGACCTGTTTGACGTCCGACTCGACAATAGACATGCGATGCTACCTCCAGCCTTTGGGAATCCGCACGAAATCGATCCAGTACTCCCAAGCCCGACGGGGCCGGGAACTTACTGCTACGCACTGCAGCAGAGTAGTGCCGCTGGGATCGCTCGCGCAACCACGAAAGCCAGCGGCGGGAGTCGAACCCGCAACCCCCGCATTACGAATGCGGTGCTCTGCCAATTGAAGCTACGCTGGCAATTCAAGCCCCTAAGTCTACCTCCCCAGGGCAGTTCCGCCAAGGGCTGGTCGAGCGGCACTTGGGAGGCTTCCCTCGTCACTCGAGCAGCGATTGCCGAAAGTCACCCGGCCGCCTTGGAAGCGTCCGCGCGCACCCCGACTTGGGCGAGCTTTTGCAAACTCGCCCAAGTCTAAGGGGCGTCCTTCTGGCTAAGCGGAAAGCCAGAAATCGCTCTTTAGGTTTCTAGGAGGAGCGTCCGCGCCCCACACCTACTCGGCTGGAGGCGCGAAAGTTCCCGCGGCGGTTTACCGTTAGGCCACCTCGCTGTGGAATTGGAAGCCGTGATAGGCCTCGTTCCCGTGCTCGCCGTAGTCGAGACCCTCGGCCTCTTCCTCGGGCGAAACGCGCAGGCCAACCGTGTACTTCAGACCGTAGAAGCAGATCGCTCCGGTCACGATGCACCAGCCGAAGACGGCACCGACGCCGATCGCTTGATTCACAAGCTGCTCGGCGCCACCACCCATGAACAAGCCCGGCAACGGCGAAGCTTCGCCCGTACCGGCCGAGAACAGACCCAGGGAGAGGGTTCCCCAGGCACCGCACACGCCGTGTACCGAAACGGCGCCCACCGGATCGTCGATCTTCAGCACGTGGTCGATGAACACAACCGCAAGCACGACCAGCACGCCGCCGATGGCGCCAATGATCGCGGCGCTCGGCATCGAAACCCAGGCACACGGGGCGGTAATCGATACCAACCCGGCGAGGGCTCCATTCAGAGCCATCGTGCCTTCCCATTTCTTGAACATCACCTTGGCCGTGCACAGCGCGGCAATCGCGCCCGCAGCGCCAGCAATATTCGTCACGATCGTGATCTTGGCCACGCTGACGGCATCGGCTGCCATCGTGCTGCCCGGGTTAAAGCCGAACCAGCCCAACCACAGGATGAACACGCCCAGGCCAACCAGTACCAGGTTGTGACCTGGAATCGCGCGGGCCTTTCCGTCCGCGCTGTACTTGCCCGTGCGTGGGCCGAGTACGAAGGCTCCGACAAGTGCCAGCCAGGCGCCGACGCTATGCACGACGGTCGAACCGGCAAAGTCCCAGAAGCCGCGAGCCGCGAGCCAACCACCACCCCAGATCCAGTGACCCGAGATCGGATAGATGATCGTCGAAATGATGATGCTGTACAGCATGTAGGAGGTAAACTTGGTGCGCTCGGCCATGGCGCCCGAGACGATTGTGGCGGCCGTGGCGGCGAACACCAGCTGGAAGAAGAACTTGGCATCGAGCGGCACGCTGGTCCAGGAGAGCGATGCGAAGTTCGAGACTTCGGCGCCGTCCACCGTTTCAAACGTTTCGTTGAGGAAGAACCCACTGTCGCCCATGAAGGCGTTGCCCGTGCTGAACATCAGGCCGAAACCCACAGCCCAGAAGGCGAAGCTGCCGAAGCAGTAATCCAGCAGGTTCTTCATCAGGATGTTGACTGAGTTCTTCGCACGCGTGAGGCCAATTTCGACGAGCGCAAAACCGGCCTGCATCCACATCACGAGGAAGCCCGCAATCATCACCCAGATCGTGTCCAGCGCGACGCTCAGCGAAGCATCATCTTTGTTGAATCCAAACGTGGGTTCCGCCGGCGGCGTTTCAGCAGCTTCCGCGGATTCAGCGGGTGCCTCAGTCGCTGCTTCCGCTGCCGGAGTTTCAGCCGGCGACTCCTCCTGAGCGTACAACACGGTGGCTGCCGAGATCGTCAACATGACGACCGCGAGTGCAGCCCACAAACGGGGACTCAATAGCGTACTCATTCAAAAACCTCCACTTAAGCAGAAGGACGAGAACATGCCCAGCGCGCAGCGGTAGCGTAGCCGTGAGCGCGCATGGACGAACCAACGGAACAACAGGTAAGTCAATGATCCGCAAGGCAGGTTGCGAGTGGCGACGGACGCGAACGCAAAACTCAGCAGGCGGAATCAGGTCACGTGAAAGCGCTACGCACAACAGCCCGCACGAGCTGTCAAAGCGCGCGGAACCAGAACGGCTCCAAAGTTCCGATCAAACGCCACCGGCGCAACTGACATAGAGCGTCAGGTACAACAGATGCTCGCAACTGAAATTGACGTCGTTCGTTTGCGACATCGCTTCGCTTTGCTGCGAGCAGGGTAGGGTCGGGCACCAGAATTAACGCACGCGACGCTGCCTTAGGCAAGTGACGTGCCAACGGTGCTTGCATGTCCCGCGTTTTTCTAAGTGGCACAAGTGTTTCCCGAGAAAACTGCCGAAAAACAAGTTGCCTGAGATTGTCGACGGCACAAGCTCGCAGGGTCGCTGCCAGAGGTGTAGGCAATCGCGGATGAAAATCGCAGCAGCCGCCGATCGCTTGCCGCAGACCTTTGGGTTGTGAGCTAGAGTTCCCCTGGACCAGGGCCGGCGGGCAACCACCTTCAATTCTCAGCCCCGCCCAACCATCGCAGCGGGGGGCCGCTATGGCGGTCAAAGGCGCAGCGTCTGATTTTCGATCGGCAATCGCAGGCAAACCAACCAGGATAGGTTCGCCTGACTGGGAGATTCCCTTCCATCGATCCATGATCGGGACCACGTTGGCCGTGGCCGGCATTTCGCTTGTCGGACATTTCTACCTTGGACTTCACCTGGATTTGAAGGCCTGCTTCCCCTTGGTCGGCATGTTGGCGGTCCTGGTCCTCGTGGCGGCTCAGTACGCCTGGCGCGGAGAGGCCCGCTGTTTCGGCGTCGTGATGATGGTGATCTGGGTGGTGCTGATCACCAATTGCCACTTCTTTCCGATGTATATGGCCGCTCGCACGGACGTTCCGATGTGCGACGATGTCCTGGCTCGCTGCGATCGCGCTCTAGGCATCGAAGTACCCAAGGTTCGGGCCGCAATAGCCGCCTATCCCAAGTGGAACGCCTTTCTGCTCATCATCTATGGAACGTTGATTCCGTTGATGACTGCCGCCACGATCGTTCCCCCGCTGCTGAATCGCATGGATTTGTCCAAACGCTTCGTCGTGGGGAGTATCATCGCAGCGACGATTTCGTTACCGATATTCGCCGTAGTTCAGGCCGTGGGACCCTGGGAACACTACGACTTTCCGCCCGCCATCGATTCGCTTGGCGCCAAAGCACAATTGCTCTCGACGCTAAAGATGGATGAACCCTTCGTGATCGATATTAAGAATCGCGACGGGCTGATCACATTCCCCTCGTTTCACGTCGTCCTTACCGTGCTCGCTGCCGTCGCTCTTTGGCCGATTCGCTGGCTGCGCTGGCCGGCAACCGTCTGGGCCGCGCTGATCGTCATCTCCACGGTCACCACGGGCATCCACTACACGATCGACGTGCTGGGCGGCCTGGGGCTGGCGGTTACCGCACATGCCGGCGCCAAGCTGCTCTGCCGCGATCAGCCGTTGGCCTGGCCCGCCCGGCTTAGCCGCTTGAGCCCGAGCTTGCGCGGCCGCTGCACGCTCCGGGCAAAGTTTCGCTAGGCCAACCCCGTTAGGCGTTGTGAGGCGCATGCCGGCGTTGCGGGTTATGCGGCCTTCGAACTTCCACCGCCAAACGCTGGGTGGAACCTAAAATTACGTTGTTTGTCCGCCTACTCCGCATGGAAGTCGCCGCATGCCCCTGCCCACTTCGCTTGCCCCTGATTCGTTGCAAGTGCACCAGTTCTCAGGTGAACGTGGCGAGACGGCGCGTGCATCGCGGATTGAGACCATCAGTCCCTGCTCGCGGATGATGATTCGCCTCACGCTCGCGACGGGCATCGCCACCGCGCTGCTCTTCGCCGTGCGCGGGCTTTCATTCCCGAGCGGAGACGTTTGGGAGCCTATGCTCACCTGCCTGGCACTTGTCGGCGTCGCGGCGTTCTATCGCTGGGTTCGACCCGCTGCGAACTTTGTGCTGACGGCCAAGGCACTCGCCGTCCTGGTCGGCTATTCGACGCTCTATGCGCTGCTGATGTACGCGATCGCCACTTGCGGGCGACCACTGGTCGACGCGGCGCTCGCGCGCGCGGACGAATCGCTCGGACTCTCGGCGCCGGCAACCGTGGCTTGGGCTAACCAGCACCCAACGATTGCCTGGGTCCTGAGGGCGGCCTATTTCTCGCTGATCCCGCAAACAATTCTGGTCGTCGTCTGGTTGGGATTGCGCGGTCGCAGTGAGCGGCTCGATTCTTTCCTGGTTCGCTTCATTCTTGCCAGTCTGATCACGGTCGTTGGCTTTTACTTCTGGCCGGCCGCAGGCACCTACGGCAGCATCTATCAGCTTGCTATGCCCGATTACTGCGTCAAGTGCTTCAGTCATCTTTGCGAGCTGCGGTCCGGAGCGCAAACCGTGATCACCTGGCGCGGCTCGCAAGGATTGATCACGTTTCCCTCATTCCACACGATCTGGGCGCTGTTGCTCGCCACCGCCTTCATCGGCTCACGGTTTTTTTGGCACATGGCCCTGTTGAATGCGCTGGTCGTGTTCTCGACCATCACGACAGGTATGCACTACTACAGCGACGTCTGGGCCGGGATCGTGGTCACGATCGGCGTGATCGCGGCGACGCGCATTCCGCACGCCCGTCCGTCCGTCGAGTCGCCTCGCTCGGCTGCTACTGCGTAGTAACGGCAGCAGCGCAATAAAAGCAGCAGCGCAATAAAAAGGGGCCTCTGATGCGCCAAGTACGATTGGCGTTGCCGGGCAGTTAGGGGCAAGGTAACTGACCGGCTAAACTTCATCAGAGGCCCCACGGGCCGCAAGGATGAACGCCCACAACGGGGCGAGGCCAGTGTTTATGCAAGCGGAGTGCCAGCTCCGTGGGAATCCTCAGCAGTTCCATGGCCGATGCTGTAACATCAATAGCTAGATTAAGTTGCGTAACCAGTCCGGAATTTGGATCGCGTTTCGCGAGAGTTCGCAGTTTGAGGCGTTCCGCCGCAGGTGCCGTGTTTCAGGACAGCAGTTCAAATGCTGACGCGCTGGCGACCTCCGGCGTCCAAGATTAAGACCTCCGCCGTGGACTGGCGGCGATTTGGCGTTTAGCAGCCGGGCATGGCCGGTCTAAGATGCCTCGATAGCCAGCCTTCAACAGTCGCTACCGCTCTCCACTTGCCCGCTAGACACGTGATTCCACCCGCCTCCACCACTGCGTACTCGCGCGATCGTGCCGTCCACCCGCTGGATCGAGTTCTGCTGGTCTGCAATCCTACGGCGGGCGCAAGGCATCGTGTGACTGAGTTGGAAGACCTCAAACACCGGCTCGAATCACGCGGGCTGATCGTCGAGTTTGTTACCGATCTGGAAGTGCTCACCTCACTCAGTGCTTCACTCCAGCACGAGGGTCGATTGCGCGTCGTGATCGCTTGCGGCGGTGACGGCACCGTGGCCGAGGTCGTCAATCGCGTCGGCGAGCAGGTGCCCGTCACCGTCTATCCGATGGGTACCGCCAACCTGCTCGCCGGATACCTTGGCATTCCGCGCGATGCCGCCTCGATGACCCGACTTATCGCCGAAGAGGGCGTTGTCACTCGCCTCGATGCGGGCCGGGCAAACGGGCGTTTGTTTCTGCTGATGGTCAGCTGTGGTTTCGACGCCGACGTCGTGCGCCGGTTGCATACCCGCCGCCGGGGGCGCCACATCACTTACTTCACCTGGGCGCAACCCATCATCGAGGCCATGCGCAGCTACACCTATCCCGCGCTGCGCGTGACGTGCACGCCGCCCGGCGGGGTGGAGCCGACCTCCCAGCGCACCCACTGGGCTTTTGCCGTGAACCTGCCGGTCTACGCCGCGGGCCTGAGCGTTGCACCCGAGGCTCGCGCCGACGACGGCCATTTGCACGTGTGTACGTTTCATGGCGGCTCGCTCTGGCATGGCATCAAGCATGTCGGTCACGTACTGCTGCGGCGGCACAAGCGACTACACGAATACAAGTGCGAGGTCGCTATCCAAGTGCGGATTGAAGCCGATGAGCCCGTTCCCTATCAACTCGACGGCGATCCCGGGGGGATGCTCCCTTTGGACATTGAGATGCTGCCGGGCCGGGTCACGCTGCTTGTGCCCCCGGCGGCCGTTCACCGTCACGACTTGACCATCCTCCAGACGCAAGCGCAAGGAGTGCCGCCGCGATGAGTCTTCCGACACCCGTCCAGATCGGGCCCTACACGGTTGGTCCTGGCCAGCGGTTGCTCGTCATCGCCGGACCCTGCGTGATCGAAACGCGCGACCTGGCGCTGAGGATTGCCGAGTACCTGGCCGGCATCGCCTCGCGGCTCCCCATCTCGCTCGTGTTCAAAGCTTCGTTCGACAAGGCGAACCGCACCAGCCTCGAGTCCCGCCGCGGCCCGGGCATCGACCAGGGGCTCGCCATCCTGGCCGAAGTTTGCCGCGCCACTGGCCTGCCGGTTACCACGGACATCCACGAAAGCCCTCAAGCGGCCGCCGCCGGCGAGGTTTGCGACCTGCTGCAAATACCCGCGTTTCTGGCCCGGCAGACCGATCTGCTCGTGGCCGCGGCCGAGACGGGCAGGGCCGTGAACGTGAAAAAGGGCCAATTTATGGCCCCTTGGGACATGCAGCACGTTTTGGGCAAACTTCAGGCTGCCGGCTGCCGTAACACACTATTGTGCGAGCGAGGTACGTTTTTTGGCTACGGCCGGCTGGTCAACGACATGCGCGCCCTCGTGCAAATGCGTTCGCTGGGCACCCCGGTCGTGTTCGATGCCACACACAGCGTGCAGGAACCGGGCGGGCTGGGTGCCACCACCGGCGGCAACCGGGCGATGGTCGAACCGCTGGCCCGGGCGGCCACGGCGATCGGCATCGATGGACTGTTTTTCGAAACCCATCCCACGCCGGAAACCTCGCCCAGCGATGGCCCCAACATGATCCCGCTCGACCAGTTTGAAGGCCTGCTGGTTCGGCTTCTTAAAATTCGCGACACCGTGGAGAACCTGGCGTGACGCTCGGTTGGTCGATAAAAATCGCTTTCATCGTGGCCGCTGTCCCGCTGGCAATGCTCCTGGCGGCCAGCGGCTGTAACCACTCCGCTTCCGAAGGCGATCAACGCGGACCCATGCAATCCGGATCGCGCGGCGGGCTATTCGAATCGGTCGCCGACACACTGAACCGCTTCGAAGATTTTGACACCGCGCAGATCCTCAAACAGACCACCGATCGCTTGAACCAGTGGACCGTGCAGGAGAAGCCCGAGATCGCCTGGACGCCTGATCCGCTGCTGGAGAAGCTCGCCCCGCCGCTCCGCAATCTTCCCGAAATGCAACGCCTGGATACGCTGCAATTCGCCGATCCGGACGATGGCTGGTTCCTGCAAGAGGCCGTCTGGCTGCGCGATATCTCGAAGACTGCTCGGGCTGACAAGTTCGACGATGTCGACGTCGCGAAGCAGTTGTTCGATTGGACCGTGCGGAACATCCGGCTGTTGCCGCCCGTCAGCGCGTCAGACGTGCGACATCGGCCATTCGAAACGCTGCTGCTCAGCCGCGGCACCGCTATCGAACGGGCCTGGATCTTCATCCTCCTCGCCCGCCAACAGGGGCTCGACGTCGTTTTCCTCGGCATTGAAGAAGCGGAGGACGGCGCGGTCCAACCTTGGCTTCCGGCCCTGCTCAGCGGCGACCAGCTCTATCTGTTCGACACCGAGTTGGGCTTACCCATTCCCGGACCGCAGCCGGGCGGTGTGGCGACCCTGGCCGAGGTCGTCGCCGATCCCGGGCTGCTGCGCAAGCTCGACCTTGACGAAGAGCACCCGTATCCCGCGACCTCCGAGAATCTGCAGCATGTCGTCGCCTACGTCGAGGGCATGCCTCAATCGCTCTCACGCCGCATGGCAGTCGTCGAGTCGCGGCTGGTCGCCGAACAACGGCTCAAGCTGATGTCGCCTGGCAGCGCGCTTGCCGAGCGCGTAGCGAAATTGCCGAACATTGCTCGCGTGGAACTCTGGCCGGTGCCGTTCGAAGTCTTGCTGGCGGCAAGCCAGAGGGATGAGAAAGCCCAGAACGCGGCTCTCCGCGAAACCGTCATTTACCAGGCGATGCCCTCGCTCAAGCGCGGGCGGGCGCTGCATTTCAAAGGCGACTACGACGGCGACGATGGGGCCAAGGCTCAGTACCTTGCCGCACGGCAGTCGGATGAATTTATCGAGAAGTACACCTTACCGCCCAACGTGGCCGAGCAGTACCTGAAGCAGGGCTACAGCGCACAAGCCATCGCCCGGCTCGAAGCCGCCCAATCGCTCATGATGCGCGACGCCAAACAGGCCGCCAGCTATTGGATCGGACTGACTTTCTATGATCAGAAAGACTACGCAAACGCGATCGACTATTTCCAGAATCGCACGCTCGCCGTGAAGCCGGAAACAGCCTGGGCCGACGCCGCTCGCTACAACCTCGCCCGCACGTACGAAGCCTCGGGCGACACCGCGAAAGCTATTGCGCTGTACGAAGCCGACACCAAGAGCCCTCAAAGCCACGGAAATCGGCTGCGCGCAAAGTGGCTGAAGGACGAGTCCCAAACGAGTGAGGCCGAACCTGAAGCGACACCGGTCGAAAGCGCACCCGCCGAAGCACCAGCAGCCGACAGTCCACAGCCTGCTGAAGCGCCCACAGCCGAAACGCCAGATGACGGTTGAGCGATCCTATTCCGTTCGCTTTGACCCCAGCCACCGGGGCGCGGGAATGAACGGCAGGTGCGCAAGCAAGGCGAGTACGCCGCCCAGGATCATCAGCACCGGCACTTCGAATCCGACCGAAATACGGCCAGTCTGCCGCAACCACGACATGCCGCTGCCGATAATAAACAGTGGCCCGACGATTGCCGTCACCTTGTCGAACCCGCCCAGGACGAACGTCAGGATCCCCAACGCAGCCAAGAGCAGCGTCCACACCCAGTCGACGTCGGGCGCAATCCCCATGTTAGACAGCAGCCAGCCACTGCCGATGGCGACCAGCAGCACGGGAAGCAGGATGGTCGACTTGCTCTGATTCATAAGATTCACCGTGAGCGGAGCAGGGGGGCTGGGGACTGTCGGGAGGCTATTGCCGCGGGATTGTAAACGAGCGGCTCTTGGTTCCGCTACGGCGGGGTTTCTGCACCAGTTCAAGCCCGCTGCCGCGGTGCCACTCCCCCTTGTGGCCGTTCGCAACCGCTGATATAGTTTTAGTTTGCCTTTTTCAGGAACTTGCCAGTGTGTAGCTCTGCTGCGGGTCACTTGCCCGCTTGGCCTACAATGGTCTAGGTGAAAGCTATGAAAGACGACATCCATCCCGAATACTTCGTGACTCAGGTCAAGTGTGGCTGCGGTAACTCGTTTACGACGCGCAGCACCCGCCCCGAGCTGAAGGTCGACATCTGCAGTGCTTGCCATCCGTTCTACACGGGCAAGCTGAAGTTCATCGACACGGCCGGACGCATCGAGAAGTTCAAAAACAAGTTCGCCTCGGCCGGTTATGCCAGCCTGAAGCGCGGCAAGAAGGCCGAAGCCAAGTCCGAATCCTAGCCGGCTGGCTTAATACGCCGCGTTCCCTGCCAGTCTCGTCGGCGGGAAGGCGGCGTTTTCGTTTGGTCTATTCGTCCTCGTGGCCGTTAGATTTTCTAGGGTCCGTCTCGGAACGAAGTGTTCGCCACCCGAGGGCACTTGTCCGGCGATCTCTTTTCGGAGGACACCAGCGGTGTCTTTGCGCAACCAGCTTGAAGAAAAACTAGACCGTTTTGAAGAGCTCGAACGGCAACTCGTCGATCCCGCGGTTCTGGCCAACCCGAACCTCGTGGCTGCCGCCGCGCGCGAGCACGGCTCGCTCGGCAAGCTGGCCAAGAAGTACCGACGCTTCAAGTCGCTCAACGATCAAATTGCCGAAGCCCAGGCAATGATTGATGGTAAGGACTCCGAAATGCGCGAGATGGCTGAGGCCGAAATCCCCGACTTGCGCGAAGAGCGCGAGTCCCTCTGGGACGAACTCTTGGGCATGACCATTGGCGGCGAAGACGCCCAGCGTGATCGGATCGTCATGGAAATCCGGGCCGGAACTGGCGGCGACGAGGCCGCGCTCTTTGCCCGCGACTTGTACGAAATGTACAAGCACTATGCCGAGACCAAGGGCTGGAAGATGGAAATCCTCGACATGAATGCCACGGAACTCGGTGGCTTCAAGGAACTCATTCTCGGCCTCGAAGGCGAAGGCGTCTTCCGCGAGTTGCAATATGAGAGCGGCGGACACCGCGTCCAGCGCGTCCCCGAAACCGAGACCAAAGGCCGAATTCAAACCTCGATGGCCACGGTTGCGGTTTTGCCAGAGCCTGAGGATGTCGAAATCGATATCAAGCCGGACGACTACCGTAAGGATATCTTCTGCGCGTCAGGTCCTGGCGGCCAGCACGTCAACAAGACCGCCTCGGCCATCCGTCTGACACACCTGGAGTCGGGCATCGTCGTCCAGTGCCAGGACGAAAAGAGCCAGCACAAGAACTTCGCCAAGGCGCTTCGCGTGCTCAAGACTCGCCTCTACGAAGCCAAACGACAGGCCGAACACGACAAGCGAGCCAGCGAACGAAAGACGCTCGTCGGCTCGGGCGATCGCAGCCAGCGAATTCGCACCTACAATTTTGCCGAGAATCGCGTCTCCGACCACCGCATCAACTTGACGCTCTATAAGCTCGACGCGATTCTGGCCGGCGACGTCCAGCCGCTTACCGACGCACTGATGGATTACGATCGTCAGCAGTTGCGCCGCGAGATGGGCTCGGACGACTGATCGCCGTTCCGCAATCCTTGCCAACCCAGGAGACGCTGCCATGGCCGAGGCCTGGACCATCGGGCGTTTGCTCCAATGGACGGCGGATTATCTGAAGCAGCACGGCGCTGAGAATCCGCGCCTTGAGGCCGAGGTGCTGCTCGCGCACGCTCGCGGCTGCAAACGCGTCGAACTCTACACCAGCTTTGGCGACGTGGCCGATGACGCCTTGCGCAACAAGTTTCGTGAATTGGTCAAGCGCCGCGCCGAGGGCGTTCCCTTCGCCTATCTCGCCGGCAAGCGGGAGTTCTATTCGCTCGACTTTCGCGTCACGCCCGACGTGCTGATTCCACGTCCGGAAACCGAGTTTCTGGTGATCGCGTTGCTGGATCTGGTGAAAGCGATGCCGCCGAGCGAAGCTTCCATCGAAGTCGCCGATCTCGGCACCGGCAGCGGCATCATCGCCGTGAGCGTGGCAAAACATGCTCCCCGCGTGCGTGTGACGGCGATCGATCAAAGCTCCCGGGCCCTGGCCATCGCTCGCGAGAATGCCGAGCGGCACAATGTCAGCGATCGCGTTAAGTTGGTCGAGAGCGACCTCTTCGCCGCGATTCCCGAGAGCCAACGGTTCGCTATCATTGCTAGCAACCCACCCTATGTGTCCGAAGCGGAATACGCAGTTCTCTCGCCTGAAGTGCGCGATCATGAGCCCCGGGCCGCTTTGGTCGCGGGCCCCACCGGCACGGAAGTCATCGAGCGACTGCTGCCGCAAGCAGCCGCACGCCTGCAGCCCGGCGGCGCGCTCTTGCTGGAAATCAGCCCCATGTTACAACAGCGGGTCGAAACATTTGTGTCCGCGAGCGGCGACTGGCAGTTGTCCCCCACCGTCAAAGACCTGGCGGGGCACGCCCGAATTGTCGTGGCCAAGAAAGCGTGAGTGCGGCGGATGAACCGCCGGGCGAGTCGACCTAACCGTGGCAAGGAATTAGCCACACGGAAAGCAACACATGGACGCGTTGCGCATCACAGGCGGACAGCGCCTGCACGGCACCGTCGCCGCGGGCGGCTCGAAGAACGCCACGCTACCGATCATGGCCGCATCCATCCTCTGCGATGGCCCGGTTGTTCTCTCCGCTGCGCCCTGGCTCACTGATGTGTGCACGCTTGCCGAACTCTTGCGCCACCTGGGCGTTGAGTCGCAGCGTGATCTCGCGGGCGACCTTCACCTGTGCACGGCGGACATCACGCCGACGACCGCGCCGACGGGTCTCGTTCGTCGCATGCGGGCCAGCTTTTGCGTCCTCGGTCCGCTGCTCGCGCGGCGGGGCAGGGCGGTTGTACCACTTCCTGGCGGTTGCAACATCGGTCATCGGCCTGTCGATCTGCACCTCGCCGGCCTCACGGCACTCGGTGCTAATCTGCGCATCGACCGCGGCTTCGTGATCGCCGAAGCTCGCCAGCTGCAAGGCGCGAAGGTCGAGCTTCGCGGCCCGAACGGCAGCACAGTCACCGGCACTGCCAACGTGCTCAGCGCCGCTGTGCTCGCACGTGGCACGACGATCATCACCGGCGCCGCCACTGAGCCCGAGATCGTCGACCTTGGCCGCTTCCTGATCGCCGCCGGCGCAATCATCGAAGGGCTCGGCACCGACACGCTGGAAATCACCGGCGTCGAGGGCCTGGCTGGCGCCCAGCACGAAGTCATTCCCGACCGCATCGAAGCGGCCACGCTGCTCCTGGCCGCGGCGATCACGCGCGGTACGGTTTCAGTCACACACGTTCGGCCCGAACATCTCACCGCCGTGCTCGAAGCATTTTCGGCGGCTGGCGCTCTCGTTGCCGTCGGCAATCACAAGATCACCCTTCACGCCGAAAATCGCCCGCTGCCAATCGATTTGATTGCCCGGCCCTATCCCGGCGTGCCCACCGATGTGCAGGCCCAGTTCATGGCTTTACTCGCGCTCGCCGACGGAGCAAGCGTGATCGCCGACGACGTGTTCCCCGAGCGTTCGTTGCACCTGGCCGAACTCGCCCGGCTCGGAGCGCGCATCGAGCGCCGCGATCGCCTGGCCCTGATCGAAGGCGTTCATCGGCTGTCGGGTGCGGAGGTTACTGCGACCGATTTGCGCGCGACGGCCGCCCTGGTTCTTGCCGGCCTGGCCGCCCGCGGCGAAACCGTCATCCACGAGGCAGAGTATCTCCAGCGCGGCTACGAAAATTTGCCCGAGAAACTCAACCAACTCGGCGCCAAAATCACTCGGATCTCGCCGACCCAGGCGGGGGCGCCGCGGTTTTCGCGACAGTCTCGCAAGCCGGCGACGCACTTCACGCGATAATTCTGCAAGATCGCTGCCTCGCAGGGTCGCTTACCACCGCTGCTGCATGCTCGGCAAAGCCCAGCATGTGCCCCGCGAATCATCCACGTATCCCCAGCCGATGTTCAGCGCCACGGCCGCTCGCCCACCTTGCCGCCGGCCTGCCCCCAGAACCACTTTGACTCGGCAGGCCAGTTGCCGCGTCCCCAATCGAAGATCGCCCAGGCAGCGCCGGCCGGCAGCGTGTAGGTCTTGCCGTTCACCGTGGCCGATCCCGTGGCCGGCATGCCGAAGATTTTGTTTTCGTAAAAGAACTGTCCTTCGCCTTCGAATGGTCGCGTGATGGCCACGCTGTCGCCGCTTGGATTATCCGCCAGCCTCAGCTCCGCTTCGAACGGCACGCTGAGGGGACCCCTGCTGAATCGACACTGAATTCGCCGCTTGTCGCACCAAGACGCCATCGAGACGAAGTCCGTCCCGCGCTCGATGCGCGTGCTGCCCTACGGATCGACGGGAAAGGTCGACTTGTCTTTCTTGCCGCCGCTCATGAACATAGCGGTGGCGATCGAATGAGCGGCATAGTCAATCAGCTCGGCGCTGGCGAGCACGAGCGAACCTAGCTGAGCCAGCGTTACCCCCAGCGTAAAGTCGGGCGACATCAACGGTGTAATGTTCCCACTCCTTGACGCGGGCTTATCGCGCCGCGGGGATCAGCGACCGGTCGTACTGCATGTTCGCCCGGCGGGCCCAGCCCCAGGCCGAAAGATTCCCCTCGGCGTCAAACAGCGGAGCCTTTTTGGTGAATTCAACCTGTTCGGTGCGTTTGAGGTTCCGCCGCAAGCAGAACAGTTGAGATTGTCAGCCCGAACCCGGAGTAGTCAAGCTGCCGCGCGCCGTATGTTGAAGTCTCCGCCAATGCGATGGCGGGAACGGGAGGAAATCCGCATGCAAGCACCCGCCGGCTCCCGCCCGAGTGCGCGCGTCGCTCGGGATCGCTCTTGACGGTTCCGCTTCATTCCGGGATAGTCCGCGGCCCTCCTGTTGATTTTGCTAGCAGCATTCCCGTCGGGCGGCACGCGGAAATGATGGAACGTACGACCCACTATCCGGCGCATCTTGCGAAACTCGTGGCCACCCGGCTGCGCAGTCAGCATGGTGGCGCTCCGCCCGAGGCAGTGCTCACCCGGCTGCTGGAAACGCTGTACTTTGCCAGCTTGAAAACAGACGAAGGCCGCCCGATTCTGTGCACGGTCAACTACGTCGATCCGGACGAACGCCACGTGGGCGGAGCCCGGCGGCCGGCCGATTGCTGGAGCCATGTCCCGTTTGAGCGGCCGCTGCCGTTCGACGTTCGCACGCTGGCCAAGCTGGCCCGCGCTGCCGATCCGGCGGTCTCGTCGCTGGCCGTCTATCGCGACAAGAAAAACAAACTCTACATCTGGGGTATGGTCGATCAGGAGCCGCGCCACAGCGAATTCATCACGCTCTCCGCCGCCTCGACGCCGGCCAGGCCGGGACTGTTTCAAGCCACCATCACCGGTGTCGGCAACATCTCGGTCTTTCAGAACGATACGCTGATTGGCAGCCTCGAGCAGAACACGCTCGTCGAAGAGTACCACGACGTGCTCTGGGCCGGACCGGTTCACGATCTACTCGTCAGCTATCTGCGTAACTATCTCGAAGACACCGCCGGTCGCCGCCCCGAGCACGTCGCCCCTGAAGTGCTCCAAGCGGAACTGTTAATGCGCTGGATCAACGCAATCTGCCGCACGTTAATGAACATCCAGCGTTACCGGCACGGCGGCGGCTTGCTAATCACCCCACAGCAGAACCTCGACGGGCTGAACGTCAAATACAAGATCCGTTACGACCGACTGCTCAAGTCGCTGCGCGGAATGGTCGAAAGCCAACTGCTCGGTCAGCTTGCCACGCCGGGCCGGCCGAAGCACGATGAAACCACCGAAGCGATCCTGCCCTATGCGATCGAAGGCGAGAACGTCTACGATCGCGAACTGGTCGCACGGATGAAGGAAGTGCTCGGTGCCGTGCGCTTCATCGCCTCGCTCTCATGCGTCGACGGCTTTGTGCTCCTCGATCGCCGGATGGTGGTGCACGGCTTCGGCGTCGAAGTGCGCACCGACAATCATCTCTCCGATATATCGATCGCCCGCGACTCGCACGCCAATCCCAAGCTGATGCGTCCCGGTGAGCTGACGCAGTTCGGCACGCGCCACCGAGCCATGATGCGCTATTGTTTCGACAAGCCCGGCTCGCTGGGATTCGTTGTTTCGCAAGATGGCGACATTCGCGCCATGACGCGTATTGCCGATCAGCTCGTGTTGTGGGAGAACATTGACGTGCAGTTGGCCTATCGCCCAGCGAGCGGATTCGCCCCGGGGCAGCAGCTCAGTCCGATGCTGCGACGAGTCAACGCGCGTGTGGCATAAATCCCAACCGATTGACTGAAAGCGGCGCGATGAAAAAGGAAGAGATCCTCTCCAAACTGGCGGCCGGCGAACTGGCAGTCGACGAAGCTTCGAAGCTCCTGGCCGAGATCGAGACTCCCAAGCGCGGCCAGCTCTACTGCAAGGTCAGCGAAAAAGGCGCCGTCAGCGTCTACGGCCTGCAGCGCATGCCCGTTACACTCTATCTCGAACAGTGGGATCGTCTGCTCAATTTCTCCGACGACTTGCGTGCGTTCATCAAGGACAACGAAAGCAAGCTCAAACGCAAAGACGGGTAAGGCTCAGACATCCGAGGGTGTCACCGCTGACTTGTCCAACAGTGCTCCTCCCTGATCTTGCCTTGCACGCTCGCGATCTAGCTGATTTGAACTCAATTCTGGCTCATACCAGCCCGAAGCGCGAGAGCGCGAGCGAGGGTGCCCTGCCAGTTGAGCATCCACTTCTCGAGCGGCTGCTTCGAATGCGAACAGAGTCGAACGGCCATGTTCTATCGGCAGCCCCCGGCTTTGCCGGCGGGGTTCCTGATGTCACGCAGCGGCAACCACCTCACAACGTGACGCACGAACAGCCCCCGCGCAAAGCCGAGGGGTACCGGAGCGTGTGATGTTCGCGCTAAAAAGCCTCACGACCTCACGACCCCGAAAACGGCGACCAGCCCAGCGCAAATGCGGCCCGCAGCACCAGCCAGATCACCACGCAGCAGGCCAAGTCGAAGCCCGCGCCCGCAGCGATCATCCGCCGCGAAGGGATTAGTCCGGAACCATAGACAATCGCATTCGGCGGTGTCGAAACCGGCAGCGCCGAACCGAAGCTCGCGGCGAACGTCACGCCCATCAGTGGCGGAACCGGGTCAACGCCGGCCTGGCGCGAGACGGCCAGCACCACCGGAATTAGCGCCGTGGCCGCTGCCGCATTGCTGGTGAATTCGCTCAGCACGATTCCGCCCACGATCGCCGCAGCCGTGATCGACCACACGTCGACGCTCCCCAGCCGCGCGAGCACGCCATCCGCAAAGTGGTTCACCAGCCCGCTCCGAACCATTAAGTCGCCCAGCGCCAGCCCCGAGCCGAACAGCATCAGCGTGCCCCAGTCGATCTGGCTGAAATCTTCCGGGAGGAGCGTGAACTCGCGCCGCCGCCTGTCGATCGGCAACAAGTACAGAATCACGGGCGCCATGAGCGCCACGATCTCCTCAGGCAGATGCCAGTGCAGCCACTCCGACGCACCGTGCGCTCCCACGAGCGAGAGCACGCTGGGCGCCACCCACAATGTGACCACGACCAGGAACACGACCAGCGTATTCCATTCGCCCGGCGACCAGCGGCCGAGTTGAGTCCGCTCGTGCGCCAAATACTTCCGCACCGCGGCCAGGTCGAGTCGTCCGACAGGCGCGATCATGCGCATCCAGATGAGCAGCGCACAGCCGAGCGCCGCGGCCATCGGCAGTCCGACGAGGGTCCAACGGCCAAAATCGACCGAGCGGCCGAAGAACTCTTCCTGGCGGAAGTAGCCCATCGCCACGACGTTCGTCGTCGTGCCGATCGGCGTGGCGATGCCGCCCACGCTCGATGCATAGGCCGTCATCAAGAGCAGCGCGGTGGCGTACCCACTTTTTGAAAAGCCTTCACCGGCCGGTCCCTGGCTGGTGGCCAACACCGAGATGATCCCCAGCGTCACGGGATAGATCATCGCCGTGGCGGCAGTGTTCGAGATCCACATCGATAACAGCCCCACCGCCAGCCCCACCGCGCTCAATAGCGCCAGCGGCGAATGCACTGCGCCGCGCGCGCTTAGCAGATTCAGCGCGATCCGCCGGTCCAGCCCGTGTCGGCTCATTGCCCGGGCAAGGAACATGCCGCCCAGCAGAAAGAACAGCGTCGGATTGCCGAAGGGGGCGAGCACCAGCCTTACCGGCTCCGTCCCAGGTGCAGTTTCCGAGCGGGGCACCGCGCCTACGACGACGGCCAGCGCCACGCCGAGCAGGCCCGTCACCGGAATCGGCACCGGCTCGGTCAGCCACCAGATGATCACCAGCAGTAGCACGCCGCACAGGCGATGTGCTTCTGCTGACAAACCCGGCGAATTGCCCAGCGCCAGCCACGCAATCATCGCCAGCGGACCGGCAATGAGTCCGATGCGATCCCACGGGAAGCGCGGACCGATCTCGGGTGGTTCAGACGAAATGGCAGGCACGGCAGGGAAGCTTGGGTTGGAGGCTCGAACTCAAGGGGCGTGGAAGATCGTGTGATGATAAACCACGTCGGCAGCGTGCGACACCTCTGACCCCTAATCCCTAACGCATCATTTCACTAGCTTCGCGTCCAGCGTGATCTCGGCCGCAGCGAGCAGCTTCGAGACCGGGCAGTTCTTCTTCGCCGTTTGCGCCAGTTCTTGAAACTTAGCCTCATCCAGGCCCGGCACGACTGCCTCGGTCACCAGGTCGATCCGCGGAATGCCAAAGCCCGCCTCGGTCTTTTCGAGATGCACCTTGGCGGTGGTCTCCACCTTGGTCGGTACGTGCCCGGCCTGTGACAGGCCATTGCTGAAGGCCATAGTGAAGCACCCGGCGTGGGCCGCCGCGATCAGCTCCTCGGGATTCGTGCCCGAGCCGTTTTCGAAGCGCGAGGCGAACGAGTATTGCCCTTCGTAGGCGCCGCTGCCGAGTTTCATCGTTCCCTTACCGCTCTTTAGATCGCCTTCCCACCTGGCGCTGGCATTTCGTGTCGGCATCGTCGGACTCCTGATGCTTATGAAGAAATGGTTGAGAGTTCTGGCTTCCGGGCTGCATTATAGACTTGCTGGAAAGTGGGGCCACGCGGCGCCGGACAATTCGTCTCCGCCCGCGCGGCCGTCCCTGTTAAGATGCTCACCTATGAGTGAACCGCAACCACACGGTCCCTGGACGATCCTTTCTCGCCGCGAAGTCTATCGCGACCCCTGGATCGAGGTCACTCGCGACGAAGTGATCCGCCCCGATGGCGATCCTGGCTCGCACTGCATCGTCCGGCTCAAAGCGGGCGTCTCGGTGCTCGCGCTCGACGACGAGGACTTTGTACATCTCACCGAGGAGTTTCACTATGCCGTGGGCCGCGTGACGCTCGAGGTCGTCAGCGGCGGGATCGACGCAGGCGAATCGGCCGAAGACGCCGCGCGGCGCGAACTGCGAGAAGAGCTCGGCATCACGGCCCGCGAACTCATAGACCTGGGCGTGTGCGACCCGTTCACGTCGGTCGTGAACTCACCGACGCGATTATTCCTCGCCCGCGGTCTGACTTTTGGCGAGACCGAACGTGAAGGGACCGAGCAGATTCACTGCCGCCGCACACGGCTGGCCGAAGCAGTGACGATGGTCAACGACGGCCGCATCACACATGCCCCAAGCTGCCTGGCTATACTGAAAACGCATTTGATGATGCGGTAATGTGGCTGCAAGCACTCTTTTTGAGCCCACGGCTCTTGCCCGCACCTTGAGCCATGTTGTGCTCGCCTGCCGGCGCCGCACGACGTCGCCCGCCTCGTTCCGCAGATGCACGGTCAATTGCTTGCGATGCTGATCAATTCCCAGGTAAAACATCGTTGGGGCTCCTCGGTGCTTTTTGGTGAGTTACACGCTACACCGTATTTAACCACCAGGAGCCCTCTTTCCTGGAATCAGGTGGCCGTGAGCGCGGCTCACCTGTGCTCGTTGCATCACCACACGGTTCGGAATCATCTCGCCCGTGGCACCCACAACGACCAATCCGGTTCAAAGCGATTCGGAGAGGTGCCCACGTCACCCCTGCCACGTTGCCACCTGCCCGCTACGCAGCGCCGCGTTCGCCAGGTGCGCTGCCGACGCCGCGCTGACCCCCACTTCCGCCGGACAGTTGGGCTGCGCGCGACTGCGCACGCACTCCAGCCAATTCGCCAGGTGCAGTACTTCCCCCTTCGGAAGTTCGTAGAAATCCGCCCCGCGCGGACCGCTTCCCAGAATCATCTCGCTCGCCGCGATCTTCTTGTTCCGCTCGGGATGGATTTCGTACCGCCCCCGATCAAGATACAACGTCGCCTCGCTCCCCATGAACACCAGCATCGCCGCGTTGCGGGCATTCACAAACGTCCCTTCGAAATAAACTTGCGTGCCTTTCTCTGGATAATGCAGTAACGTCTGCACCGTGTCCGGAGTTTCCCACAAATCCTTCGCCTTGAAGTGATCGCCAATCGAGGCGGCGGTCTGAGGATGATCGAGTCCCAGCAGCCAGTGCGCGATGTCGATCTGGTGGACCATCAGGTCGGTGAAGATCCCGCCGCCAAAATCCCAGAACCATCGCCACTGTCGAAAGCGATACTCGTCGAACGGCTGCTCGGGCGCACCGCCCAGAAACCTTTTCCAATCCACCGACGACGGCGAGATGTCATATTTGTCCTTCGCCCACCGCGGCTGGTTCCGATTCCAGGTGAGATGCACCTTGTGAATCTCGCCGAGCTGGCCTGACTTTACGATCTCGGCAGCCTTCTGAAACTGCGGCATGCTTCGCTGTTGTGTCCCCACCTGCACGATCCGCCGATGCCTGTTCTGGGCTTCGATTAGCGCCGCGCCCTCGGACAACTCGTGCGTCAGCGGCTTCTCACAATAAACGTCCTTGCCGGCCGCACAGGCGTCAATCGTCAGCGGCACATGCAAATGATCGGGCGACGCGATGATCACGGCGTCCACGTCCGCCCTGGCGAGCAGTTCGTGATGATCCTTGGTGGCGAAGGCGCCGGGCTCGGCCGCCTTACGCGCCGTTTCCAGGTTCTGATCCCAGATGTCACACACGGCCACGACCTTCGCGCCCGGCACTTCCTTGAGCGCCTGCATCAGGTGCCGGCAGCGGCCCCCCGTACCGATGCAGCCGACACCAATCGTTTCATTCGTGGCGAATCCGCGCGACGTCGCCGTGTATCCGGCCAGGAGCGCGGTGCCCAACCCTATGCGTTCCAGAAACTCGCGGCGGCTATGGCGTGGCATGGCAGACGTTCTCCTGGCAGGTTGATGTTCTGTACCCAGCTCGGTTAATACGCCCCATTCAACAGCTCGACCATCTCCGGTACCGTCGGCACGCGCGGATTCACGCGCACGATCCGGGCAATGCCGAGCGCCTTCTCCGCGAACTCGGGAAGCTGCTCTCGCTTCGCGCCCAGCTCGCTCAGCCGCGAGCGAATACCAATCGCCCGGTTCAGTTCCTCGACCGCTCCGATGGCGCACTCCGCGGCGTGCTGCTCACTGAGCCCATCGGTATCTGCCCCCAGCAAGTCCGCGATCCGGGCAAATTCCTGTTCTCGAGAAGCGAGGTTGTAGCGCATCACGTACGGCAGCAGCAGACCGTTTCCTTCGCCATGCGAGCAGTGTGTCGCCGCGCCGATCGGATATTCGAGCGCATGCACGAGCGCCACACCGACATTCGAAAATGCCATCCCGGCGAGCATCGCGGCGAGCGACATCGCTTCGCGCGCGGCCAGGTTCTGCGGGTCGATGACCGCGTTTTTCAGGTTCGCGCCGATCAACTTGATCGCCGTTTCAGCCAGGCAATCGCCCAGCGGATGGCGGCCTTGATAGAGCGAAGTTTGCCCAGGCGGCAGCGGAAACGCCTGAAAGTCCACGGCCGTGTAGGCTTCGATCGCATGCGTGAGCGCGTCGATCCCGCTGTCGGCCGTCACCTTGCCAGGGCAACTCAGCGTGAGTCGTGGATCGACCAGCGCCACGGCCGGCCGCAGGTAGTTGCTCATCGCGCCGGCCTTGATGTGGTTCTCTTCGTCGGTGAACACCCCCGCCGCCGAAACCTCGCTCCCCGTGCCGGCCGTCGTCGGAATTGCGATGTGCGGCAGCACGGGCCCCGGCACCTTGTCCTCGCCCAGGTAATCGCGCGGCGAGCCGCCATGCGCGAGTGCCGCGGCCGCGATCTTGGCCAGGTCCATGTTGCTGCCGCCCCCCAGGCCGATCAGCCCATCTGGCTTGAACGCTCGCGCCGCGGCAACGCAGGCATCGGCCACGCGCAGCGAAGGTTCCGGCTCGCCGCCACTGAACACCTCAATCTTCGCGGCCGAACCGATCGCTCCACGCGCCGTGTCGACCAGGCCCACCTTCACCAGGATCTCGTCCGTCACGACCAGCACGCGCGAGAGCTTCAATCGACCCAACAGGTCGGGAAGCTGAGAGACCGCTCCGCTGCCGAACACGATCTGACCCGCGGAACTGAACGACCACGTGCTGCGCATCACGAGTCCCTCTGGAATTAAGCGGCGAACATTTTCGCCGCGAAAGAGTTTTCACTTCGCCGGCATCAGCCCGTCGACCGCTTTGACTATCGACTCTTCCACCGTGGGGCTCCACGGCGATGGCAGCGAATAGTACACCATCGCCCCGCCACCTTCATACCCACCCTCGGTCAGCACCCGCCGCGAGGGGATGTACGCCATCACGTCGTTCGAATAGCCGGCCACCCAGGTGGTCTTTTCGCCGTGCGATGTCTTGAGCCGCAGCGCGTAGTCCACAACCACCTCGCCACCCAAAGCCACAAACGTCAGCTCGTCACCGAGTTGCCAAACTTCAATCGGATACGAATATGTCGCCGGAATCGACCGCCCGGCATTGAGCTCAGCCAAATAGTGCTTCGCGCGCGCAGCGACATACTTATCGTGCGACTTCGCGTCCTGCTCGACCTCATCGCGCGTGGGCACGTGTGCCAGCTCCAACGGCACAGTCGTCAGCTTTGTCTCGAGTTTCGCGGAGAGCGGCTTCATCGCGCCAGCGAGCACGACCTCGACGCCTCGCGCAAGCTCCGCGCCATATTTCTTTGCCAGCTCGATCTGCCGGCGCGGAATTGGATTCTGGTCCGCACCGCATCCGGCAAAGAAAAGCGCCGTGCACTCGGGATGCTCACGCTCGATCGCCTCTTGCGCGAAGCCCGGGTAGTCGCTCGACCAGTCGTAGTCCGAAAGCACGGTCGCATGGCAGGCATACCCGAACAACACTGCCACGAGCTTCCCGTCCGCACCGGTCACCTTCAGCACCGGCACGTCGTGATCGAATGGTCCCTTGAGCTGTCCCGCTTCGCGCAGCTTGGGCACTTCGGCCTCGGCATTGTTGCGGCGATTCGCGGCGAACGTGGCCGTACCCGCCGCATAGGCTAGCTCGCTCGGCGCCAGGCCATCGACCGCGCGGCCGACCAGCGCGACGACCTTGTCGATAAACTCCGCGGCATACCTATCGACCAGCTTCTGCTGCTCAGCGTCGATCAGATCGTAGTGCAGCGATCGCAGATTCTTCCCGACTACGGGGCCGCTGTGCGTGTGCGAGCAGCAGATCGCGACGTTCGCCCGCGGCAGGTTGTATTTCTTTTCGAGCGAGGCCAGGATTGGATCGGCCGTGTCAGGCCCAATCCCCACCAGGTCGAGCGTGATAATCGCGGCCCGCTTCCCACCGGCATCTTCCAGCACCAACGCTTTTGCCCACAGATCGTTGAGACACCCGGTCGCCGGATGATTTCGCGAGCCGTAACCCGCCATCCACATTGACTGCCCGGGTGTGAGCTTCTCACGAGCCGCGCCGGCTCTCCAACCCGCCGCTGTCGCATTGCCGGCAAGCGCCCCAATCATCAGGAAGATTGCAACCAGCATGCGCAGCGACATGAAGTCTGCCTCAAAGGATTAAGGTTTACGTTGAGCGAGACTACGATAGCCCCAGCAGCTTTCGCGCATTATCGCGAAATACCGCAGCCTGCACATCCGCCGGCAGGTCCAGGCTCCGAAACAGCTCCAACTGCGGCACTTCCTGTCCCGGCGAAAGATAGTCGGTGCCAAACATCAATCGATCTGCACGTCGGATGAGAAACTGCGGGCCGAACTCCGGATCGCGGCTGATCGCCTGCGCGCCGCTACCAGCGGACAGGTCTCCATACAGGTTCAGATACTTCTCCATCAGCGTGTCGATCGCTCCGCCCGGCTGCACCTTGCCGTCCGGATAGCGGGCGAGATCGGCGGCCGTGATGTCGCCCGAGATCGATGCCCACCAGCCCGGCCCATGTCCGATGAAGTTCGTATTGGGATGCTCCTTGAGCGCGCGCTGGAGGCCCGGCAGTCCCGGCTCGTCGAGATTCCGCAATTGATCGAGATGAAAGAGCACTGGCAACCCCAGCTCGCCGCACGCGGCATAGATCGTCATATTGCGGGGGTCGTCCACATGCACGCCGGGCTTATGTTCGCCGAATCCCCTCGCTCCGGCGTCAACATACTTTCGCAGCATGTCGGTCAGCCCCTTGAGTCCGCCGGTGTAGCTCGTCCGCGGATCGACGCTGCAAAATGGAATCAACCGGTCGCGGTGAGGCTTCGTCGCTTCCAGCACAAAGTCTGTCGTGATCGGATAGGCCGACGACTCGGGCGATGCCAGCGGCAGCACCACGGACTGCGCGATGTCGTTCTGGTCCATCCAATTCAGCAGTCCCTCGGCGGAGAGCGGCTCGGTGTGATTCCAGGTTTGTCCCAAGTGCGTGTGGACGTCGACGTAGCGTCCCTTGGGAAACTCGGCCGCGTCCGTTGGTCGACTCTGTTTTGCCAGCGCCATTCCAACACCACCAGCCACGACGCCACGACAAAAACCCCGACGCGTGATCATAGAAGACCGCCTGTTCATCGTGAGTTCGCTCCGCCTGGCTAGATCGCGCTCATCAGATACGCCAGCAAGTCCGCCATCGCCTGCACGTCGATCTGCTTTTCCAACCCTTCGGGCATGATCGACAACCCGGTCGAGCGCATTTCATCAATGTCGACCCGCTCGATCGTATCCGTTGCGTTCTCGGCACGCCGCAGTGTCACGCTGTTCGCCGTCTCCGAAGCGATCATGCCCGACATCGAACGCCCGTCCGCGGTCAGCACCAGGTAATTCACGAACTGCGGATTCACCTCGCGGTTTGGATCGAGCACGTTCACCAGAATCGCATCCGCCCCGCGCGTGCGAAAGCTCGCCAGGCTGGGGCCAATCTCGTGTCCCGTGTTCTCCAGCCGATGGCAAGCGGCACAGATCTTCTGAAACACCTGCCGCCCGCGCGAGGCGTCGCCGTGCTGTGACAGCGCCGATTGATACTCATCGATCAACTGCTGCCGAGTGCTCGTCTTGATCTTCGCCACCAAGGGTTCGGCCCGCTTGCGGATCGCCTCGCTCGGATGCTTTGCCAGCGATTGCATGCGAGCCGGCTCGACATCGGCCAGGTTGATCTTGCCCGCCTCGGAAGCCGCCAGCGTGGCCGCAATCCTCTCCTCGCGGGCGAACAAGACTTCCGTTGCTTCGGCCCGCAGCCGCGGACTGAGCGTGGGCCACGCCGCCAGGATCGTTTCCGCGACGCTTGGCTCGGCAAATCCACCAAGCGTCACGAGCGCCGCTGATTGAATCTCCTGCGGCTGACGATTCGAGACCAGTCCGGCGAGTAGCTCTCCGCAGTCGGCAAAGTTATCGAGCGCAAGCAGCCGGATCGCTTCCACGCGATCGCCGGCCGGGCGCGCCTCGTCCCCGGCTGTGCTGCGCGCCGTGTTCAGCATTCCGCGCAGGATCTCGACCGCCTTGTCGCGCGCAACCGCAGCGAGCTTGGCTTCGAACGTTCCCTGCTGTCGAGCCATGCCTTCACCAAGCCCCCGCACAATCGCCGCGCTCGTCGCAATATCTTCCGCCGGCAGCGATTCGAGCGCTGCCAGCACGGGCGCGAGTTCTTCGCGACTGTTCTGCCGTCCGATGTACCGGGTCAGTTCGTGCAGGACATCGCGACCTTGCGGTGTTGTGCGCCAAGCTTTATCCCCCGCCAGATCGGCGAACGCGCTTCCCGCGCCTTTGGCCAGCGAACTGAACACCGCCAGCCGGACCCACGAGTCGCCGGCATCACGCTTGAGAATCTTCGCCAGCGCCGTCGAGACCTGCGGATCATCGACCTCGCCCAGCGAGAAAGCAAGTTGATAGCGCACGCGCAAGTCGCCATCGCCAGCCATCGCCAGCAGCTTGTCACGCAGCTTGGTGTCCTTGTTCGCCAGTACTTCGGATAGCCGGACCGCGTGTTCGCGTACGCGTGCATCATTGTCTTCCAGACGCGCGAGCAGATCGGACGCGGAAAGTGCATTCAACCCCGCAAGTGCATAGAGTGCCTGCATGCGCGCCTGCGGCAGCTCGCCGTCGGCGGCCAGTTTGCGCAGCGGTTCAATCGCCGACTGGTCTTGTCGTTCGAATAGCACGCGCGAGGCCGCGTCGCGTGTCCAGCCGTTCGTGCTGGCGAGCGATTTCGCCAGCTCAGAGGTCGACGCCTTGCTTAGCTTCGGCAGCTTCGGCTGCTTAAAGCCGTCCGGCACGACGCGATAAATTCGCCCCCGATCGCGGCCACTGGTCAGGTCCAAATGCTTCTTGATCTCCGGCGGTAAGCTGGCCGGATGCTCGATCACTTCGCGATACACGTCAATGACGTACAGCGTGCCGTCGGGTGCGTTGGCATACTGCGCCGGCCGAAACCAGTTATCCGTCGAGGCCACAAACTCGCGCCCCGCGTCCGCACGATCGGCGATCAGCCCCACGCCGTTCGGCTTCAGGATCTTACGGTGCACGATGTTTGAGCCGACGTCGCCGGTGAACGACTGCCCCACGTACTCCGCCGGAAACGCATTGCCACGATAGATCGTCGTGCCGGTCGCGCCGGTGAAGTATCCGCCGGCGCGTCCGCCGCCTTCGACCGGCCCCGTGGCTGCGCCAGTCACGCGGAGGCGCGTGCGCAGAATGCGCCAGGCCTCGACCGGGCTGATTCGAAACACTTCGGCCTGTGGCCCATCCGCTGCGATGCTCACCCGAGCACTGGGCGGCGAGACGAACGGGTTCCGGGCGATGTACCGGTCTTCGAACATGAGGAGCTGAATATGATCGCTATTCGAGCAGGCGAACTTGCGGCCCCAATCGTCGAACGACATGCCGTGCTGCGCGCCGCCGCTTTCGGGACGCAGATCGAGCTTCATCGGGTCGAACGAAAAGTCCCGACCGCTGAGTGTGACGGGTGTGAACTGAGGAATGTCGGGCCGCGTGATGGCTCCACCGCCGGTGCTGGCCGTGCCGTGGATGCGATTGTCCGGCCCCCAGCGGAAGCTATTGAGCATTCCCTGGACGTTACCACGCGAGAAACCGGTGAACACCAGCCGCTTCTCGTCGGCCTTACCGTCGCCGTCGGTGTCCTTGAGGTAATAGATGTCTGGCGCAGCGCCGACAAACACACCGCCGTCGTAGCAGGTAATTGCCGTCGGCCAGGAAAGCCCTTCGGCAAAAATCGTGGCCTTGTCGAATTTGCCGTCGGCGTCAGTGTCTTCGACCAGTCGCACGCGGCCCAGGTTGTCTTTGTCCTGCTCCGAGTAGTCGCGCATCTCGACGACATACATCCGCGAATCCGCGTCGAAGTCGATCGCTACGGGGCTTGCCACCAGCGGCTCGGCCGCCACTTGCTCGAGCTTGAATCCGTCGAGCACTTGGAACGTTGTCAGTGCATCGGCCGGTTCATGCGGCGCAATCCTCGGCAACTCGGCGCCAAAATCTTCCTGCGGCGTGTGGCCAAGTTGCTTGTCCAGAAACTCGTACGACGCAAAGCGTTCCGGCGGTGGAAAGTCGTGCGGCGCGTCGGGATAGCGCACCTGCAGGTTGTCCCCCGCGTCAAGCAGTTCGTAAACCGGTTTGGCGGCGGCGATCACCTGCCGGACGCCCTCCACCTCGAAGTTGCTATCGTGCAGCGGCGAGACCGAAAAGAAGGCCCGCGGCGCAAACGAGGCCACGATCTCATGCATGTCGAACGGCACCTTGTTCGGATCGAGACCATACATGTCGCGAATCCGCGGCACGTAGCGATCGCTGGTCCAGCCTTTCAGGTTGCCGTTGTAGTAATGATGAAACGGGGTCCAACCGCAGCTTGAGACAATCGCCTTCACACGCTCGTCAAACACGCCGAGAAACATCGCGTTATGACCGCCCAGCGAGTGGCCAATCGCACCGATCTTCGTGGCATCGACTTCCGGTCGGCTCGCAAGCAGATCGACTGCCCGCATGTGATTGAAGATCCCCTTCATCGAGCCGGACACGTAATCGTCAGCATTGAAGTCGTACTCGTAGTCGCCAAAACTCGGATAGTCCGGCACGATCACCACGTAACCACGCTTCGCCAGTTCGAGGCCGTAGTGCTTGTTCTCATTCGGGCCCAGGCCTACGGGCTCCATTTTCCCCAACGGCGTCGTCTGGTGCAGGGCCACAATTCCCGGCACCTTGCGGCCGTTGAGATTCTTCGGCACGAACAGGTACGCCGGCACGCGGTCGTGCTTCTCGGAGAGATACGTGAGCTTATAGCGTGTGAACGTGGGACCTTCGAACGTCTCTTCGATCTGCACGTCGAGCGGCGCGAGCTTCGAACGGTCGGGCAGGGGGCCCATCGCCTGTTGCATGCCCGCCAGAATGTGTTCGCGCCGCTTTGCCCAATCCTGCGGCGTCTTCACCGGATGCTCGCCCGCCGCATCGCGAACCACCATGAGCTGGCGATGATTCGGATACTCGGGCGTCTCGACAGTATCGGCAGCGAACAAAGTACCGCCAGCCAGGCTGGCGAGCAGGCTCGCGCACATCGCGCATGAAAGGGAACGCATCATGATCGAAAGTCAGCGAGGTGTTCGTCAGAGGGGAAAACTACGTCGTACTTCTAAACCAGCAGTTCCGGCACTACGTTGCCCGCGGGCACGAGCCGGTGCGGTCGCTTCAGTTGATCGTGCAGCTCGTACGCCGGGTTGATGCCCAGCGCGTTGTAAATCGTCGAGATCACGTCACCCGGCACGAGCGCGTCGCGGGCCGGGAACGCGCCGATCTTGTCGCTCGCTCCATAGACAAATCCGCCGCGGAAGCCGCCGCCCATGAGCATCAGGCTATAGCAATAGTTCCAGTGATCGCGGCCGCCGTTGTTGGCATTGATCTTGGGCGTGCGGCCAAAATCTCCCAGCACGGCCACGATCGTGCGGTCGAGCATCCCGCGCTGTTTGAGATCGTCCACCAGGCTATTGCACGCAGCGTCGAGTTGCGGCAGCAGGGTGTTCTTGAGCGAATTGAAATTGCCGCCGTGCGTGTCCCACGTGGCGTTGGCGTCCGGCGCCCAGGAGATCGTCACCGTCCGTGTGCCGGCCTCGATCATCCGCCGCGCGAGCAGCACGCTTTGTCCGTAAATGTTTCGGCCGTAGCGTTCCCGTACCGCCTCGGGCTCGTCGCTGATCCGCAGCGCGTTCTGCGTCTGCGGCGATGTGAGCAAGCCGAGCGCGCGGCGGCGAAAGCCATCCATCGAGTCGTACGCCGACCGGCCCTGTCCGCGCTCAAAGTGCTCTTCAATGTTGCGAAACAGCGCCTCGCGCGCCGTCAGCCGATCGAGCGAAACATCAGCCGAGAGCGTCAATTCCGGCACGGCGAAGTCCGCGGCGTTCGGGTCCTTGAGCACGAACAGCGGATCATATGCCCGCCCGAGCATGCCACCAAAGAACCCCGACTGCGGCGGTCCGCCGGCGCCTTCCTTCGTGATGTATGGCAAACACACGTGCGGCACGATCGCTTGTTCCGGCGGCCGCAGGCTGCCAAGCACCGAGCCCAGCGAGGGATACTCGTCGGGTCCGCCGCCGACCGAGCGAATATTGTCGCCGCGATCGTGCCCCGTGAGGCTGGTGTACACCGCGGCCGCGTGGGCGTTGTTTACCGAGTGGTGCATTGAGCGCACGACTGTCGCCAGATGCGCTTGCGCAGCTATCTTCGGCATGTGCTCCGAGAACTGCACGCCCGGCACGCTGGTGGCAATCGGTTTAAACTCGCCGCGGATGCCGTCCGGTGCGTCGGGTTTCATGTCCCACATGTCGAGATGACTGGGGCCGCCATTCAAGAAGATCAGCACGCAAGAGTCGGCCCGCGGCGTGATTCCGTTCTCTTGAGCGGCCGACTGTGCGGCGAGCAACCGCGGCAGCGAAATCCCCATCAGTCCCAGGCTGCCGATCTGTAGCATCTGGCGCCGAGTGACGACGGGAGTGCAGCCCAGCAGTCGGGCGCGTGGCACATGCGGCAGGTTCATGCTTCCTCCGCGGAACTAATTTGCGGTATGGCGACCCGCGACTTCCATCGTGCAAGCAACCGGGCCAGCTTTGGCGAACCCGATAGGTCAGGTCCGCCGGCGGGAACAAGTGAGATCTAGCTTAACATAAACGCCAACTGATATGAAGCAGCGGAAGCGCTCCGCATGAATCGCTATTTTCCTGCAATCTCCGCGAGCTTCTTTTCCGCTTCGCTACGCGCTTTGGCCATCACGCTTTTGACGGAGACCGGTTTGCCGCCTTGTCGCTTGCTCTCGTCGGCGGCTTCCATGAAGGCGTAAATCTCGAGCGTCTCTTCGGCACTCACCGGTGGTGTGCCAGTCTTGAAGAATTTCACGATCTCGACCACCAGCGGCTTGTAGCCGTCATAGCCGCCGCTCTGGGCGATACCCTTGTCGCCATAGACCGTGGCGCCATAGCCGTGCGCGCCGTCGCGCAGTCCGCGAAACGTGCCGATTCGGCCATCGTTCCACACGCCCACAACCAGTTCGGTCCCGTCGCTACTGACGCGGGTCACGCCTTCGCAGCCTGTACCCATGATCGTGAACAGAGTTTCCACACCGTGAATGCCATACCAGAAGAGGTCCGGATGATGCGGCTCCAGCGTGCAAGGGCCGCGCGCTTCGCAGCCCAGCACCTTGCCGACGCGGTGGTCGTCCCGCATGCCAATAATGCCCGGGCTGAACCGCAACGACGAGCTGGAGAAGATCGGCACCTCGTAATCCCTTGCCAGCTCGTAGATGGCAATTGCATCGGCCAGCGTTCCGGCCACTGGCTTGTCGACGAACACGGGCTTGCGCGCTTTCAGGACCGGAACGATTTGCTCGAGGTGCGGTCGCCCGTCGACGCTCTCCAGAAACACCACGTCAACTTCTTTCAGCAGGGCCTCGATCGACGGCGCAATCGCAATCCCCATCTTGCGAAACTCGTCGGTATATCCCTCCACGCGATCGGCGCTCGAAGGAATGTCGGGGCTGCCGCCAGGGAACGCTGCCACGATCTTCACGCCGGCCAGATCGCCCGTCGCTTCATCGCCATTAAGCAAGCTGGCAAACGCAGGAGCATGCGATGTATCCAGACCGATTACCCCTGCCTTGAGCACTTTCGTATCCTCCGCCATGGCCCGAGTCGACATGATGAATAGCAGCGCCATCGCCGCGCTGATTGCCAGTCCGCTGGTTCGCATCAAAGGTCGCTCCCGCTCTCATGTCCGCCATGTTAAATGGGTTCAAGCACCCCCGGATTCGCCTCCAGTGTCGGTCCCGCAGAAGCGCGGGTCAAGCAGTAACCATTCGTTCCGATGTGGGTCCCTTTCGCAGTCCCGCCCGAATGTCTAGAATTCCACTTCCCGCGGCGATCTGTCATTCGCCCGCTTCCACCGCTCTAGCGATTGCCACGGAGCACTTGCCATGGCTAAAGAATATGCCAATCCCGAGGTCCTGGTCAGCACCGCCTGGGTCGCCGAGCATCACGCCGACCCCAATGTGCGTGTTATCGAGTCGGACGAAGACGTTTTGCTGTACCAGATGGGCCATGTGCCCGGCGCTGTGAAGATTGACTGGCACACCGATCTGCAAGACCAGGTCGTGCGCGACTACATCGACAAGCGGCGTTTCGCCGAACTCTGCTCCTCCAAGGGAATCAGCAATGACACGACCGTCGTCTTCTACGGGGACAAAAACAACTGGTGGGCCTGCTACGCGTTCTGGGTCTTTAAACTTTACGGTCACAAAGACTGCCGGCTGATGAACGGCGGCCGCAAGCGCTGGGAGGCCGATGGACGCGCGTGGTCGCGCGAGCCGGAGCCGAACTATCCTCGCACCAGCTACGTCGCCGGGGATCCCGATCTTTCCATCCGCGCTTTCCAGCCCGAAGTGCTGAAGCACCAGCAGAAGGGGCGCCCGCTCGTCGACGTCCGCTCTCCCGGCGAGTATACCGGCGAGCTATTGCACATGGCCGACTATCCACAGGAAGGGGCTCTTCGCGGCGGACATATTCCAGGCGCGTGTAACGTCCCCTGGTCGCGCAGTGTCAACGACGACGGAACGTTCAAGTCCCCCAAGGAACTTGAAAAGCTGTATGCTGGCGAGGCCGGCCTCAAGCGTCGCGCGCCGGTCATCGCTTACTGCCGGATCGGCGAGCGCTCGAGTCACACCTGGTTCGTCCTGCAATACTTGCTCGGGTTTCCCAAAGTAAAAAACTATGACGGTTCCTGGACCGAATGGGGCAACACCGTCGGGGTGCCCATCGAGAAGGGGCCCGGTCCCAAGACGACCGACCTGGCCGCTTCGAAGTCGCCCGAAACCGCGGAGTCCACTTCGTGAGCGCGGTTAACGAGCGGATCGACGAGATCGTCGGCGAGTTCGCCGAACTCGAGCCGCGCGAGCGCTTGGAGCTGCTCTTGGAGTTTGCCGAAAAGCTGGCCCCGCTCCCCGAGCACTACCGCGCCCAGCGCGATGCGGGCCTGAACCGCGTTCATGAGTGCCAGACGCCAGTCTTCCTTTGGGTGGAAAACCAAGGCGGGCGTGTCAATATCATCGCCGATGTTGCGCCCGAAGCCCCCACAGTTAAGGGTTTCGTCAGCATTCTGGCGGACATCTATCATGGAGCCCCGGCCGCCGACGTGATCGCCGCGCCGGCGGACATCGTCCAGCGGTTCGGCCTGACCGAAGCGCTTGGCATGGTCCGCATGCGAGGGCTGCAGGCCATTTCGCAGCACATTCGGCGGCGCGTGGCCGAATCAATCGCGAACTAATTGCTTCGCTGACCAGGGGGACAATCCCAGGTCGCTAGCTCGAAAATTGCCAGTGGAATAAATCGCGCCATGGCTCTCGAATCCACATCAAGAACAGTTCTCCGATGTGTGCTCATCAGACCCTAACTATGGGCGAAATCACACACCGAGAGACTGTCAATTTCTTGAAATTTTGACTGACACTCGAATCCCGTTTGACGCCAAGTTAGAGTAACTTCACTTCGCGGGCCTATCATCTGCTTCCTGTCTTTAGCAGACGCGAAAGCGGGGCGGACAGAGACCTTCTACTTTCCGTTTTCCTCATCTAGATTTTTTATCGATGGACGAAGTGTGCGCGCGGGGCAAGCGCGTTCACCCGGGAGAACTAGCTATGCTCGCTTACCCCAAGGTGACTCTTTCGTTGGACCGACTGAGACGTGGCGGCTGGGCAATGGGCGACCTGTGCGTCGAACGCCCAGAGGGACGCATCTGGATCGTGACCGGACAGCGGCGCAAACACTGGATCATTGCTCAGGCGCCCAGCCAGGCCGCGGCCTGGTTCCTGGCCTGGGAACAAGCCGCCAAACTGGCCCGGCCCAAGCGTCGCAGGAACTCAGAAAGTCTGCAGTAAGAATTTAGAGTGGCGTATGAGAAACCCCTGTCGAGCTCCGTGCTCGACAGGGGTTTCTTATTGCGCTCGGCGATGAGTTGTTGAGTTCTTCCGTGGGTGGCAGCGACAACTTGTCGGGGTGCGCAGCACAGAAGGGATGACCTTCCCCACGATTCGTGGGCGCGCGACAGAACTGGCATAATGCTGGTTGAAAGGAGCGTGCCGAATGGGTCGCAAAGTTTATTCGCATGAGTTCAAGGTATCGGCGGTGAAGCTG
>JALHMI010000012.1 GCA_022844125.1 Pirellulales bacterium
ATTGTGACCGCGCGAGACCTGGGAAGGGTCTCGCGGGTCACCAACCTAGTAACCCAAACCTAACACCAATGTCCCTCATTTAATTCCACAGCGCGCCCACAAAACGTGGGTAGGTTCAGGATCAGGCCGGGCGTTCACGGGGTGGGGCCGTTACTGCAGGTTGCGCGTCACCTGACCCCACTTGTGCCAGAGGCACCTGACAACAAGTTGTCACGGCTACCTGATAATTCTCACGCCCAGCTCTTCCGCTTATCGCTTTCCACAATCCGCTCCAGCACTCGCATGTTCGCCACGGCGTCCTCGATCGGCGTCGGCACCGGACCATCTTCCAGCACCGCCCGGGCGAACAAATCTCCCTGGATCGTGTACTGATCGCAGACCGGTAGTGAGATCTCCGCAGTCTTGCCGTGCTGCTCGTGCCGCATCATGCACGGCCGATCGGGCGGAGCGTTGAATGGAATGTCGATTTCGACGCGGCCGGTCGTGCCATAGATGTTCACCCGCTGGTATGCCACCATTTGCGTGCTGCATGTGAACGTCGAAGTTCCGGCGTCGAACTCCAGGATGCCCGAGGCCAGGCGATCCACGCCCAACTGCAAATCGTACTCGACCAGCCCGACCACGCGGCGCGGCTCGGCGTCATAGATGAATCGCGAGAGCGACACGCAGTAGCAGCCGATGTCCGGCAGTCCGCCGCCACCGATCTCGGCCTGGTTGCGAATGTTCCCGGCGTCGTCGTTGTAGTAACTGAACACGGTGTTGATCGTCTTGAGTTCACCCACTCCGCCGGCCTTGACGATTTCCTTCGCCCGCCGCCACTGCGGATGATGTCGATACATGAACGCTTCCATCAGCTTCAGCCGCGGATGCTTTCTGCCGGCGTCGACCAGCGTCTGCCCTTCAGCGGCCGAAAGCCCAATCGGCTTTTCGCACAAGACGTGCTTGCCGGCTTCGAGCGCCGCGATCGACAGTGGCACGTGCAGATGGTTCGGCAGCGGGTTGTAGATCGCATCGACTTCCGGATCGGCCAGCAGCGCCTCGTACGATCCGTGCGCCGTGCGAATCCCCAGCCGATCGGCCGCGGCCCGCGCCTTGGCTGTATCGCGCGAGGCGATCGCCACCACCTCGCACAATTCGCCACGTTGCATGGCGGGAATGACCTTCTCGGTGCCGATCTTGGCAGTGCTCAAAACGCCCCAGCGAAGCTTCTTCATGATTACCAGCGATCCAGTAAACACCTGCGAAACGGAAACCGCCAGGATACTGGCGCCCGTCCGCCCTGGCAATTACGCCGCTTCCGTCGCCAGCCGGTCGCGCACTTGGCTGGCGATCTCGAACGACCGCCGCCGCGCCACATGATCGTAAAAGTGCCCCGTGAGCATTAGCTCGTCGGGCTTCATCGTGCTGACGAACGCCTTCAGCGCCAGTTCCACAGTCCGCGCGTCGCCGACGAACGAGTACATCAGGGCGTGATCGATGCCCGCCTTCTCCAGCGGCGAAACATACGCATTAATGTTGTCAATCGGTGGCGGCACCTGTCCCGCCATCCCGCGCCGCAGGTTGGCAAACGCCTGCTGCACGCTTGTGAACTGTCGTCGCGCTTCGGCATTGGTATCTGCCGCGAACACATTCACCCCCAGCATGACGTACGGCTGCTCAAGCTGCCGAGAGGGCTCGAACCTGCTCCGATAGATGTCCACCGCCTGCAGCATCGCGTCGGGCGCAAAGTGCGATGCGAACGCAAACGGCAGCCCCAGCATCGCCGCAAGCTGCGCGCTGAACAGACTCGAACCCAACAGCCAGATCGGCACTCGCTGTCCTTCGCCCGGCACCGCGCGAATCCGCTGTCCCGGCTCGGCTGGCTCAAAGTACTTTCGCAGTTCCAGCACGTCGCGCGGAAACTGCTCGGCCGTCTCCTCCGCATCGCGGCGCAGGGCGCGCGCCGTCGCCTGGTCGGTGCCCGGCGCGCGACCAAGTCCCAGATCGATCCGATCCGGGAACAGTGCCGCCAGCGTGCCAAATTGCTCGGCAATCACCAGTGGCGAATGATTCGGCAGCATGATGCCGCCCGAGCCGACGCGGATGGTTCGCGTGCCGCCGGCGATGTGCGCGATCACCACGCTGGTGGCCGCTGAGGCGATGCCCGGCATGTTGTGATGCTCGGCCAGCCAATAGCGCTGGTAACCCCAGCGCTCGGCGTGCTGTGCCAGATCGAGCGAGTTGGCGAGCGCCACCGAGGCGGTGGAATCCTGCGCGATCGGCGCCAGATCGAGAATCGAAAACGGGATCATGTTTAATCCGTGTGGTACGTCCCTGAGCCCCAGCGAAGGGCGCGGTCTAATTGTAGGGTCTCGGGGGCAGCTCCTATTTCGAATGATACGTCTTCTCGTGACCATTGGCCGGAATGCTCACCGTGTACGTGTCACCGCTCGGATCGACCGACAATTTGATGAAGTTTGCCTGACACTCCTTCGTCGGGTTGGCAAGGTATTCGTCCGGTGCATTCGGCGAGCCATCCTCGCGCAGATTGCGATGCACCTGGTAGATCGCCTCGACCGAGGGCTGCGCCTTCAACGTCGCAAACGCGCCAGGATCGCAACCCTTCGTCGCCCCGTTGTTGAAGACAGCGACACGCGGCTCGAGCTCGCGAATCACCAGCGGGTGATTGCTCGCGTCCATCCCGTGATGACTGGCCTGGTATACGTCGACCTTACCCACCCGATTCACGGGACACACGAGCTTCGCCTCCAGGTTCCAGGTCAGGTCCCCCGCGTCGAAGAAATCGAACTCACCGAGCGAGACCAACGTAACCACACTGTTGGCATTGTCGGTACCGTCGAAGGCCTTGGGCGGAACGTCCGCGCAGCCAGCCGTCGGCATCGTGCCTGCGGGCGCGTCAATGAACTGTTGCCGTGTGCCGAGGCACTTCACCGTCAGCTTAACGCTGCCATCGTGCTGTTTGAGGGTAATGACATCGCCTGGCGAGATGACCGACCGCTTGCCGACTTTTGCTTCGAGATACGGCTTGTCCGGCCGATCGACGATCCCTGCGAAAAGACCGTTGTCGTGCAGATGCCCGATCGGCAGCACCTTGGCCAGTGTGGCCACGCCACCGAAATGGTCCGTGTGATAGTGGGTAATGATGACGTGGTCGAGCTGTCGCAGCCCAGCCTGCTGGGTCGCCACCTTGACGATCCGATCCGGGTCACGGTGTCCCGGGTTGCCGGTGTCGATCAGCACGGCCTCGCCCGCCGGGGTGACAATCAGTGTCGCGGCTCCGCCTTCAACGTCGATCCAGTAGATATCGAGCCGGCCATCGGCCTGACCGGCAGTTGCGATCGAGGTGAGTCCCCAGCTGCACACCAGTGCTAGTACGTAACGTGAGCGAAGCATGAAGTCCCTTCACTGAAATGGAGGTCCGAGGGGCCGACCCCAGGTCGCGGGCGCCCTCAAACTAGCCAGCAATCGGTGACAGGGCAATTCCCCGGGCCTCTGTTCAGAATTGACCGGGAATTATGCACGGAAATGGTGTACAAGGCCTCCCGGTTGGGCTGCGCCACGGCGAAAAACCGCCGCTCCGCTGAATCTTCGCACGCCACTGACAGGTACAGACCTGGAGAGAAATTGCGGTACTTTATCCCCTCGAAGAGATCGAACACGATGAAATGGTCTGATCTTCCGGCCAGGATGGCCACGGCACTCTCAATCGCCTTACTGCTCGCCTTGGCTTGCACGGCCGGGGACTTGGCCGCAGATAAGCCCAGTTCCTCGCCCCTCGGCCGCACGGTCGAGAATTTTGAGCTCAAGGACTTTGCTGGCAAGCCGTACAAGCTGGCCGATTTCGCCGACCGCAAGGCCGTCGTGGTGGTCTACCTCGGCACCGAGTGCCCGCTGGCAAAGCTTTACGCTCCCAAGCTCGTCGAGCTCGCCGACAAGTTCGCGAAGCAGAACGTCGCCCTCATTGCCATCAACTCCAACCAGCAGGACTCGCTCTCCGAGCTGGCCGCTTATCACAAAACGCACGGGATGAACTTCCCGCTGCTCAAGGATCTGAACAACACCGTCGCCGACCAGATGGGCGCGGTCCGCACGCCCGAGGCTTTCCTGCTCGACGCCGATCGCAAGATCGTCTACTGGGGACGCATCGACGACCAGTTTGTCGTCGGCCGCCAACGCGATGCCGCGACCCGGCAGGATCTCGTCGCTGCCGTCGATGAACTGCTCGCGGGCAAACCGATCAGCGTCGCCACGACCGAAGCTCCCGGCTGCTTCATCGGCCGCGTGCACGAGCCGGTCGCCAATGCCGATGTCACTTACACGGGCCACATCGCCGCGATTCTCAACAAGAGCTGCGTGGAGTGCCACCGCGAAGGCGAGATCGCCCCCTTCGTCCTGACGAGTTACGAAGACGTCGTCGGCTGGGCCGAGACGATTGCCGAGGTGATCCGCGACGGACGCATGCCACCGTGGCACGCCGATCCGCAGTACGGCACCTGGGCCAACGATTGCCGGCTGAGCGACCAGGAGAAGCAGCTCGTCGAAGATTGGGTCGCCGCCGGCGCTCCAGAAGGCAATCCTGCCGATCTGCCAAAGCCACCCTCGTTTGCCGTCGGCTGGCGTTTGCCTCGCGTCGACCGCGAAATCTTCATGGCCGACACGCCCGCCGAGATTCCGGCCGAAGGCACCGTCGACTACAAGTACTACACCGTCGATCCCGGCTTCACCGAAGACACCTGGATTCAAGGCGCCCAGTGCAAGGCCGGCAACGCCGCGGTCGTGCACCACATCATCGTCTTCATTCGTGCGCCCAAGGGGCAGCAGGGCGGACTCGGCAATGGCATCGCCAAGGGCTTTCTCGCCGCCACCGCTCCGGGCGCGGCTCCCATGCTGTTTCAGTCCGGCATGGCTAAGAAGGTTCCCGCCGGATCGCAGCTCGTCTTCCAGATGCACTACACCCCCAGTGGCTCTCCGCAGAAAGACCTCAGCAGCATCGGCCTGATGTTCGCCGATCCAAGAACCGTGAAGCACGAAGTCAGCACCATGGCGGTCGAAACCGCGCTGCTCCTGATTCCGCCCATGATGCCTAACTATCCGGTCACGGCTTGGCAGACCTTTAAGCAGGATACCGAGTTGCTGAGCCTTTACCCGCACATGCATGTTCGCGGCAAGGCTTTCCGCTATGAAGCGACCTATCCGGACGGCACGAAGGAGATCCTGCTCGACGTCCCGCGTTACGACTTCAACTGGCAGCAGACCTACGTCTTTCCGCAGCCGAAGTTGATCCCCAAGGGAACGCGGATGCGCTGCGTCGCCCACTACGACAACTCGCCCGACAACATCGCCAATCCCGATCCCAAGCGGATCGTGCACTTCGGCGAGCAGACTTACGACGAGATGATGATTGGCTTCATGGAAGCGATGCCGGCCAGCAACGCTACTGCACCGGGCACCGCTCGCACAGCCCAGGCGCCGAAGTCCAGCTCCGCTGGCCAATAAGCACGTCCACTTCCGGCGGCGAATAGTCGAACCTGCCGTAGCGCATCGCATCACGTTATGCCGGGGGAATACTTTCCCCCGGAACACTTTGTGTGCGACAGTTGGACCGAGTGCCACAGGTGGCCGCGTCGCGGCTCACCTGTGAGCGTGATGCTTCGGAGGACCTGGCGTTACAAGTGCTCTCGTTCGAGCATCCGACACGGGTAACTGCTACGCAGCACCACGTGGCACCCCCGAACAACAACACTCGCCTCAGCCGAGGGCGCGTTGCGAAGAAGCTAAACGGCTAGCGCCTCACGCCGCAACTTAGGGTCCAGGCCAATCATCGACGGCTCCATTCCCACCAGGTCCGCGATGGAATCCACAACCACGTCCGGGCGATAGGCATATCGCTTCAGGTCCTCGCGCGTCGTGCCGCCGGAGAGCACCAGCACCGTGCGATAACCCATCTGCACGCCGCCCAGGATGTCGGTCTCCATCGTGTCGCCGATGATCGTCGTTTCGGCCGTGGTCAGGCCCAACTCCTTGCGGGCAGCCCGCATCATCACGGGGCTCGGCTTGCCGACGCTGAAGGCCTTCAGGCCCGTCGCCGCTTCGAGCATCGCCACAATCGCTCCGCAGCCCGGCCGCAGTCCGTGCTGCGTGGGGCAGTTCGGATCCATGTTCGTGGCGATCAACTTCGCCCCGCGCAGAATCATCCGCGTGGCGGCTTCCAGCATCTCGAACGTGAGCACCCGTCCCTCGCCCACCACGACGTAGTCCGGGTCGTGGTCGACGATCGAGTAACCGTTTTGATGCAAGGCTTGTAGCAGGCCACCTTCACCAATCACATAGGCCGTTCCCTCGGGTAGTTGCTCGGCCAGAAAACGCGCCGTGGCCATGGCGCAGGTGAACACGTGGTCTTCATCGACGTCGATTCCCATTCGCTCGAGTCGGGTGGCCACGTCGCGTCGCGTACGCTGACTGTTATTGGTCAGGAATGTGAAAGGTGTACCTCGATGTTGCAGTTGGGCAATGAACTCGGCAGCTCCGGGAATGAGCTGCCCGCCTCGATAGATCACGCCATCCATGTCAATCAAAAATCCGTGTCGCATAAAACGCATTTAACCTGAGTGTCGAAAAAACGAATGCTGACTGTGCCGCACGTTGCGATGAGCAAGCACGCTAGAACATCGTTGCAAGGCGTGTGCCACCCCGCAAGACGGGACACCAACTCCTAACTTCGCCTGCAAGCCGGGCTCACAAACTGAACGTAAGTCGTTGCGAGTCGTCGATTGTTCAGACAAGATGCACACACCCGCAGTACACGATTCCAGCTAGCTGCAACAAAAAAGGGCAGGCATCCCGCTGGATGCTGCCCTCGTGTTATCACTCACGCTGAACTTAGCGCGACAAGCGAAAACTAGGATTTCACCCAGGTTTTCCGGCTGCGAACGACTACCACACCCAGAGTGGCAGCCGCAAGCGCGGCGAGCGCAATGCTCGATGGCTCGGGCACTACCACCACTGGGTTGAACGACAGATCGTCGAACGCCGTGGTCGTGCTGCCAATCAGGATCACCTTGTGAATCCCGAATCCGGTCACCGACAGGATCGAAGCCGGCGGCTCGATCTGAATGTCGAAATCGATCGGGTCGCCATTGATGTCGAGCGCAAGCATCGTGTTCGTGCCCAGGCCTATGATGAACAGGTCGCCGCGGATCGACACGAAGTCGGTCACTGCCGGCAGAAGCGGGTTGCCGGGCGATACGAACGCGATCTCGATCGGCACCGCGTACGTCAGCAGGCCTTCGGTCGTCGAAGCCGCGATCGCGTTCGGCGAGCTCGGCGTATTGGGTCCGAAGTTCACCACCGACGCAAAGCCGCCCAGCGAACTGAACAGCACGCCCTGGCTGGCATACTGGTTCGTAAGTTGCGAAGGCCCGGGAACCGGTAGCCCAGCCACCGTCGAAGTGGCCGGCAAATCATCGAAGCTAATCGTGACCGCCTGAGCGCTCCCTGCGCTCAAGCCGATCACCAGCGCCAAACTCGCGGCAGCGAGCGAGCGCGGAGTACAGAGTTGTCGAATCATGGAAGTGAATCTGCTAGTGGGGGATGAAGACTGACTTTGGAAGCGAAACGAAAAACGTGCTTCAGGTCTTCTTCACTAGCGTTCTCTTCTCTGTCCCAGGCGATGTGCCGTTTCTGGTGGGCAGACGAAAATGTTCCGGCTTTTCCGTCTGCAAGCTACGCTACTTACGCTTCCCTCCCGATTCAACGCACCGAAATCCGTGGCAAGGAATTTTTCGGGAAAGCGCGGAGATTTGCGCGGACCCGCATGTGTCTGGCACCCGAAACGAAAAAGCCCCGCCGCAGGACTCGCCCTGCGACCGGGCTCAATGGTTTCAGTCGGCGTTTACGATCCGCCAACTAGATATACGTATTGATGATGTTCTCCAGCAGCTCCTGCCGGCCGCTGATATTGGCCTGCGCTTCACCCTTTTCGAGCATGTACTTCTCCAGCGAGGCGAAGCTCTCCTTGCCCGCTTCGATGCTGGCGCCGATGCCCGTGCCCCACGAGCCGTAGCGCTCGGCCAGCATCTTATCGAGGATCCCATCCTTGCGAATCGCCGCGGCAATCTTCAGGCCGCGAGCAAACGCGTCCATGCCGCCGATGTGAGCATAGAACAAATCGACCGGCTCAAAGCTCTCGCGACGGACCTTGGCGTCAAAGTTGATGCCGCCCGGAGCCAGCCCGCCATACTTCAGAATTGAGAGCATGCAGGCCGTGGTCAGATAAATGTCGGTTGGGAACTGATCCGTATCCCAACCGAGCAAGGCATCGCCCGTGTTGGCGTCGATCGAGCCGAGGAATCCCTGGGCGCCGGCGTACTCGATCTCATGCTGCATCGAGTGACCGGCCAGCGTGGCGTGGTTCGTCTCGATGTTCATCTTCACGTGATCCGTCAGGCCATACGTCCGCAGGAAGTTGATGCAGTTCGCCACGTCGAAGTCATACTGGTGCTTGGTCGGCTCCTTAGGCTTCGGCTCGAAGTAGAACTGCCCGGTGAAGCCGATCGCCTTCGCATGATCGACGGCCATGTGCATGAACGCGGCTAGGTGATCAAACTCGCGCTTGATGTCCGTGTTCCACAAGTTCTGATAGCCTTCGCGGCCGCCCCAGAACGTGTAGCCCACGCCCCCCAACTCCTTGGTCACTTCAATCGCCTTCTTCACCTGAGCCGCCGCATAGGCAAACGCGTCGGCGTTGGGGCTCGTCGCGGCGCCATGCATGTAGCGGGGGTTGCTGAACAGGTTCGCGGTGCCCCACAGCAGCTTGATGCCGGTCCGCTCTTGCTCTTCCTTCAGCACCTTAACAACGTCGTCCAGGTTCTTGTGCGACTCCTTCAGCGTCTTGCCTTCCGGCGCGACGTCGCGGTCGTGGAAGCAGTAGAAATGGACGCCCAGCTTCTGCATGAACTCGAAGGCCACCTTCGCCCGATCCTGGGCGTTCTTCACCGTGTCTTCGGCGGCTTCCCAGGGGCGGATCATCGTGCCCGGGCCGAACGGATCGGCGCCCTGGCCGCGGAAGGTGTGCCAATAGGCCACGGCAAACCGGAAGTGCTCCCGCATCGGCTTCCCCTCGACGACTTCGTTCTCGTCGTAGTGGTGGAAGGCGAGCATGTTCTTGCTCTGCGGACCTTCAAAACGAATCTTCTCGATATCGGGAAAAGCAGCGGCCATGATCTGTCACGCCTCGTGGGGAGTCGGTGTGCGGTTGTCCTGGAAAGAGACGGATTATCGTGGCAGATTGACGCCAAGCGGGCAAGGGGCGGGAGAGCCGGCCTGGAACCATCGATAGCCCCCGGCTCTGCCGGCGGGGTCCCTGGCGCAACGTTTGGCGCGAATCTTCAAATCGCCCGCCTATTCCAGAAATAGGAAAAGCACGTATGAAAGCAGCTCCAACGCATCGAACCAATCCCACCACGCAAAGCACCGCGGTGCCGGTTTGGCCGGATCGACTTCCGTCTTCGACTGCGGGCGGCTCGATTGGCTTTCGGACATATCGCTCGGCTCGACCGGGAATCTTCCTCCCCAGTATTCGACACAGTGCCTGAATTATTTACGCCCCGCCTTCACGGCCGAAGGTCCGGCGATGCAATAGCCAGGGGCAACGTCCCTGGTACTGAGTTCTTCCATTACGAATGCAGCCCCAACGGGGTGCGCTGACAGAGCGCCCCGTTGGGGCTTCGAAGTGGGAGGTTGCATGAATTCCAGGGGCGACGCCGGCTGCGCCGTCTTTGCCCCTGGCTATTGCAGGTTGGGCCGTTGGCCCACAATCGCATGCACCGTCAACGCCCGCCTTCTACTGCTTCTTCACTTCCGCCCAGTGCGTCACGGCGTTGTTCCCCCAGGCGTCCGGCAGCGTCTGCGTCGTGGCCGATCCGTTCAGCACGCCGTCGCGCAGCTTCAGCTCGACCTGCACCTGGTAGTCGCGACCGCGGGCGTCGTCGTACGGCACCTTGCCAGAAAAGCGCCCACGCAGAAATCCTTCGCGAAACGTCGCGTTGCTCAGCAGCGTCTCAAGCTGATCGCCCACGCGCACGTGCACGTCGCCATCCGGCTGCACCACCAGCCGCAGTGGCGCTTCCCCCTGATACGTGACCAGCTTGCCGCGCCAGGTGCCTTCAAGTTCTTTGATGGATGAGTCTGCCGGCTTCTGTTCGTCGCTCTTTCCTGAAGGCAGCGGCACCACATACTCGGACACGTCCTTGTGTTTCGGATTCTTCTCTGTCAGCAACACCTCGCTGATCAAATCCGGCAGCCGATACGCCAGCGGGCTGCGGCTATTGGCCAAACTCACAATCGCCAGCCGCTCGCTCGGAATGAATCGCACGGTGGTTGCCACGCCCGGCATCCCGCCTGTGTGCTGGATGTACTCGTAACCCCGGTCGTCCGCCGCGGTCCCCCATCCAATCCCATAGCCAGCGCCCTTACCCTCGATCGCCGTATCGCGCTGCATCTCGTCCAGCGATTCGTCCTTCAGGATCTGCTTCTGATCCGCCAGATGTTCTTTCATGTGGAACATTGCGAACCGCACCAGGTCGTGCGCGCTCGAGTACACCGCCGATGCGCCGGGATGATCGAACTTATAAGACGGAATCCGCTTCCCCTCGGGCGTGTATCGAATCGCCTGCTGCGCCTCGAGCCCAGGCCCAATGTCGATCGACGTATGCGTCATCCCCAGCGGCAGGAACACTTCCTCGCGCATGAAGTCGGCGTACGGCTTCCCGCTCACCTGCGTAATCACGTGATCGAGCAAACCGTACCCGAAGTTCGCATACTGGTAACGCTCGCCCGGCGCGGTCATCAGCGTGCCATAGCGGCGAATCGACTCCGCAAAGCTCGGCGGCTCGTACGGTTCCCCCTCATAGAAGAACTGATAGTGCAGCGGCAGCCCCGAGGTGTGATTGGCCACGCGGCGGACCGTCGCGTCTGCGGCTTTTCCGACAAACGCCTGCAGCTTCACCTCGCCCAGGTAATCGTCGATCGGCTTGTCGAGATCCACCTTGCCCCGTTCGACCAGCACCATCAGGCCCGTCGCCGTGACGGGTTTTGACACGCTGGCCACGCTGTACAGCGTGTGCTCGGTCGCCGGCGTGCGGTTCTCGCGATCGGCCAACCCAAAGCCTTCCTCCCAGATGATCTTCCCGTCCTTCGCCACCGCCACCGCAATTGAAGGAATGTTATCGTCTCGAATCGCGCTGGCGATCTTCTCGCGAATCGGCGCGAACTTGTCCGTCGACTCCTCCGCGCTTACGGCTGAAGAGATCGCGAGATATGCGGCAAGTCCAAGTAGCAGGGCAGGGCATTTAGGAAACAACATGGCTGCGATCCTGGGAGGCGACAAACAACTCGCTACTGCACGAACTTCACGCACACCGGCGAACCCACCTCCAGCTTCTGTCCGGTCGATTTCAGCTCACCCGTCTTCGCGTCGATCTTGAACACCGTGATTGTGTCCGAGGCCTGGTTGCCGGCCAGCAGATACGCGCCGGTCGGATCGATCCCGAAGCCGCGTGGCGTGCTCCCTTCGGTCGAGACGTTTTGAATCTGCTTCAGCGTGCCGTCTTTCTCGTTCACCGCGAACACGCTGATCGTGTCGTGTCCCCGGTTTGAGCCGTAGACAAACTTCCCGCTCGGATGCACCTGCACCTCCGCCGTGCTGTAGCCTTCCTTCACTTTCTCATCGCCCGGCAGGTTGCTCACCGTTTGCTTCGGCGTGAGCACGCCCCGCTTGGCGTCGTAGTCGAAGGCCGTCACGGTGCAATCCATCTCGTTGATCACATAGGCGTACTTGCCCGACGGATGAAACGCAAAATGCCGCGGACCCGCGCCCGGCGCCGTCGAGGCCGACGGCGGATCGTTTGCCGTGAGCGTGCCCGCTGACGGATCGAGCTTGTAGACCAGCACCTTGTCGAGTCCCAGGTCGGCCGCCACGGCGAACGCGTTGTCCGGCGAGGGGTTGATCGAGTGCGCGTGCGGAGCTTCCTGCCGCTGCCTGTTGACGCTGCTTCCTGCGTGCTGGATCGCCGAAGCGGCCGGCGCAAGCTTGCCGTCCTCGCCAATCGGCAGCGACGCCACGCTGCCACCGCCATAGTTGGCGACCAGCGCCACGCGGCCACTCTTATCGACCGTCACGTGACACGGCCCGCGTCCTTCGCTCGACTGCTCGTTGAGCGGTGCGAGCTTGCCGGTCGCCCTATCAATCGCGAACGCGCTCACGCCACCGGTCGGCTTGCCATCGCGATCTTCGATCTCGCTCACCGAGTACAGAAACTTCTGCGTCGGATGAATCGCCACGAACGACGGGTTCTTCACCTTCGCCGCCAGACCCAGCGGCGTGCACTTGCCGCTCGCCAGATCGAGCCGATAGGCATAGATCCCTTCGCTCTTCGGTCCGCTGTACGTGCCGACGTAGACCAGCAGTTCGCCGGGCTTATTTGCTTCAGCCGCCGGGGCAGGGGAGGGCGTCGTCATCAGCATCGTTCCCACAAGAATAAGGATCAGGTTCGTGTAGCGCATCATGGCTCCCAGGGTTTCGTCGGGGACTGTCCCAATTTTGCGATCTGCGTCCAAATTGGATGAGCAAGCGACTCCGCGAGCAAAATGGGGCTGTCCCCCTCGGCGTCAGGTTGGCTTTGTAACGCGAAGTTGCTGCGGGCGCGATTGTAACTCGCCGTCCGGCGCCAAGCTACCAAACGGCCGGCAGCACTGCTGGCGCCGCAACACGAACCGGCCAAGTTCGGTTTCAGCCCCCGGCTCTGCCGACGGGGTTCTTCTCGCCGGGCGCGAAGTTAAGCCACCTGCAATTGACGCTTCCTCCCCGTGGCGATACTCTCCCCGCCCCGTTTTGTTCCGTGGCCGAGCCCGCTTCCCTTTGGCCGAAAGTTGGAGGATGAGTTGATGCGATTTGCGTCTGCATGCCTGGTTTCGCTCGTCGTAGCTTATACCTGCTTCGGTCAAAGCGGCGAACCCGCGCCGGCCGTTCCCAAGACAGCCTGCCTACGGTCGGCCGGACCTCAATCGGCCTGTTCCAAATCCGCCTGTTCCAAGGCGGCGGCTTGTCCGACGGCATCCGCCTGTCCCACAGCGAGCGCCTGTCCGCCGGCTTCGCATTGCCCGTCGAGTTCGGTTACTGCGTGTGCCGAGGCCACGGCCTGCACGAAAGCGGGCGCGTGTTCCACGAAGACCGTCTGTAAGCCGAGTCGTGCAGAGTCTCTCAGCATCAGTGAATGGATGGACCTCGGGTCAACGTCGCAGACGGAGCCCGGTGCCTCGACTTGTGAGTCAAACACGGCCTGTGCGAATGACACTGGCTGCGAGAGCATCGCCGACTGTGCAGCCAGCCGAATCGCCGCCCGGGCCGCGCTCGCCCAGAAGTTGTCCGCCTGCCAAACTCGAGCCAAGACCGACGCGATCGCGCGGCATCCGGAGCTGCTTGGCAACAGCGTGAGCGTTGCCACCCCAGCTTGTGCTGCAAGCGCCGAAGCGTGTGCCGCGAAACAGTGCACTACGAAATCATCTGCGACCGCAAGCTGCGAAACCGGGGCCTGCGCCGCGAAGACTTGTGAGACAGGAGCCTGCTCGACCAAAGCCTGCCCCACGACCACGCTCGCCACTGCCGCGTGTGCTACTGCCGCCTGTGAATCCAGCGATTGCTGCCAGTCGAAGAATCGCCCGACAGAGAACACCGCCGTCGCCTCCAACGACTCCGTCACGCCCGGCATGCGCAAATGCTTTGAACTGAACTCGCGCGAAGCGACGATGGTCACCAGCGCCGAGCGACTCGATCACCTACAGAAGGCCGCCGAGCACCTGGCCGCCGCCGGTTGCGAAAAAGAGGACGCCTGCGTCACCGCCTGGGCCACCGAAGTCAAACAGGACCTCGCGGCCCATATGCGCGAAATGTCCGAGGTGCTTAAGGAAGCCGCCGGCGACTTAGAAGAGGAGCTCAAAGCCGCGGGCACCAACGAGACCGCTGCCACCGCATGCCAATCTGCTGCGAGCGACTGCGAGAGCACAACATCGCCTGAACCCGCCTGCGACAAGACCGCCACCTGCCCGAGTGCCCACGCGACCTCGTTAGCTGTTGCTTCGGATTTTCGTGATCTGACACCGCTGTCGATGGTCCAGGTCCAAGTCTTGGAGGTCAATCTGAGCAGCATGCGCCGGCTTGGTTTGGACTTTCCCGGGTGCGCCTCGTCTCAGTGTGAACCGGGTACGGCCAGCGTTTGTATCGCTCGGCCGGAAGTCATCCATAGGACGATGATGACTCTACTCGACAAAGCAGCTGCGCGAATTGTTGGTCTGCCTCAGGTAAGTTTTCAAAAGCTCGACTGGTCAAAGCCCCACCACTTTGAGCTTCGTCACTCGGAGACGGGCTCGCACCTGGAAGTCACAACGACGAATCTCGACGGCGGCCGAACACAAGTTGCGATCCATCCCTGCCCGGGTGACGCTCCGGCGGACGAAACTGCTGCCCGCGCTCGTGCGATCTACGAGGTCGATGCCGAATTCGAGATCGAACCAGGTAAAGTGGCCATTGTCGGCGGCCACGTTGATACCCGCGTTCGCGTAGAAAAACGCGGAAGTGCGACCGCGGTCACGGTGCATACCCGAGAAGAGCAAGTCCAAACGCTCTTCATCGTAACTCGCATTGCGGGCCCGCCGTCGAAAGTCACCCCGGTCGGCCATACCGAACCGAGCAAGACCAGCAGCGGCGCAGTCTGCCCGACGGCCTGCGACAAGGCGGTTCTCAAAACGACTGCCAAGAAGTCTTGCGAAACGTCCACCTGCCAGAGCGCTGCAACCTGTCCGACGGCCATCTGCCCAACGGCAAGCTGCCCGACAGCCGCAACCAACTGTGACTCGGCTCACACGCCGGCCTGCCGTGCGGCCACCGGCGTCGCAGCCTCGACGTGTCCGCTGACAAGCGACGCTCAGTTGCTCACGGCCTGCGAAGCCGCTAAGGGCTGTGCCGCGAAGAGCGCTGCGGCTATCGCCTGCGAGAAGAAGTCGTGTGACGCTCAGGTCGCCGCCCGCTGTGCCAAGGCTGGCGGCTGCCAGAAGACCGTCGCGTGCGACGAGTCCAGCGCCTGTCAAACGGCCGTCGCCTGCGACAAAGTTTCGATCTGCCCTCCGACCGCGTTCCTCGCCGAAGCAATTGCCACCGACGCCGCCGCCGAGTGCTGCGAGCGCAGCAAGTGTGCGAAGCAAGGCGTCTGCTGCAAGCAGGGCGAGTGTTGCAATCAAGATGCGTGCCCCGCCATGGCCAGCACCGCCACCGCGACCGACGAGCCGTGCGCCACCGAAGCCTGCGCCGACGCGCCGTGTGGCGTCGCGACGAGTAACGCCGGCTGCATCGGCGTCATCGCCTGCGATACCGGCATCCAGACTGCTGCTGTTCCGGTGAGTGTTGCGGCCCCCGTCGCCACGGGCTCGTACATCGAGATGCACCTCTCGCACCTCGCCAAAGCCGCCGAGCACCTGACGCACGCCGGCCTCGCCGAAGAAGCCGCCAGCGTGAGCGTTTTGGCCAACAAGCTGCGCCAGGAACTGATCGCCGCGAAGCAAGCACAGATCGCCAGCCTTCAAGCCGAGATCGCGGCCCTCCAAGCGGACTGCGATGCGGTGTGCCGTGCTCCCGCGATCGACTCGGCCATGGCAGTGCCCGACTGCCCGCCGGCTGCCTGTGCAGAACCGGAGTGCAGCTCGCCGATTGCCTTGCCTCCGGTGCCCGTGGCCGCGCCCGTGCTTCCTGCACCTCCGTTTGAAACCACTCAAGCGCACGACGCCAAAGCGCACAAGCAGATCCTGCTCAAGGTTAAAGTTGTCGAAGTCTCCATGAGCCGCCTGCACAAACTGGGTTTCGGCCTGGCCGCCATTCAGCCCGGCGCATCTGTGCCTGGTGACGGCTTGGCTGGCCTGCTCGAAGCTCTGCAGCGCGAGAACGCCGTCAAGGTGCTCGCCGAGCCGAGTGTGGTGCTGTCGAACGGACGTCCCGCCTCTTATCACGTCGGCGGCAGCGTCTCGCTTCCCAAGCCGGGCGGCAAACCTGGCGAATGCACCATGCACGAGATCGGCACGCGACTTGACGCCGTGGCAGTGATACTTGACGACCACCGTGTGCGGCTCGACATTCGTCCGCGAGTCGCCGAGCTGCAGACGTTAGCCGGCCATGGCCCCAGTATTTGCGTGCGTGAAGTCGATACCGGTTTCGATACCGAGCTCGGCACGACCGTCGTCCTGGGCGGACTGCTCCAGGACCGCTTCCTGACCGAAAAAGACCCCAAAACACTGGAAGATCGTCAGGTACACGACCAGCGCCAGCTCTTCTTCCTGGTCACGCCCTGCGCGATGGGCGACGACTCGGCGGTCCAGCCCGCCAGTCATGCCGAGCCGATCGCCCGATAACTCAGGAGCGCCTCATTGACGCGTGGTAAGATCGTGGCATGAGCGACCGACCTGATTGGCTTCCCGAGCCAGAAAAACCGCCGAGCCGGCCGGTTGGAGAACGACTTCGACTGGGAGCGGCGAACGTTCTTTCACTGTTTGTTTTCGCTTCGGGTCTGGTCTGCCTGATGGTCGCAATGACCCAACTCGGTCAACTGGCAAGAGGCGGAAACAAATTGGCGCCGCGAATGGTATCGGCGCTCACGCTTTTCGGTGGGCTGTGTCTGGTCGTGGCTTATCTTTGGCGCTGGTGCTTGCGCTATGCACGAATCGGTTTGGCTAAGGACCACGCCACAGACGACCGTCGGCACTAAGTGCCTCTGCCGAACATTACTACAATAAGTCAATGCGTCTCAGAGTCTTTTCTTCCCGGAGCACCCATCGTGTGCGTGAAGTTCATCCTGGTGTTGTCCATCGGTTGTGGTCTCGCGTCCGTCGCACTGGCCGATAACGACTTTCCGGCCTACGCCAATCCCACCAACTTCGGACAGTGGGAAAGTCCCATCCAGCAGATGCGCAGCGGCGCCGCCGATCAACTGCAGGCTACCGGCTTTCAGTCCAGTGCCCAGATACTGCGCTCGACGGTGACGCGGCCGAGTCTGCCCTGGTTTAATGACGTCGTTGGCAAGCCGGACGATCACACGCGCAACCAGCGTGTCATCTTTTTTGCACCAACTGGCTCGATGATCCTGCTCGGAAAGTAGAGTCCGTCGATGAGGGAACCCACTCGGCTGGGTACCCTCGCCTGCGCGTCGGGCGACTATCGTGCCGTGCCTGCCCTCGCTCTTTCCTCTGTGTACCTCCGTGTCCTCTGTGGTGAATTCTCTTCGTGTTACTTCGCTCCCGGCGGCACATACTTCTTCAGCCAGTCGAACACCTCCTTGTGCCAGTACTCGCTGTTCGCCGGCTTGAGCACCCAGTGCCCTTCGTCCGGAAAGTTCACCATCCGGCTCGGAATGCCCAGCCGCTGCAATGTCGTGAACATCATCAACCCTTCGCCGATTGGCACGCGAAAGTCCTGGTCGTTGTGAATCACCAGCATCGGCGTCTTGAAGTTCTTCGCGAACAGGTGCGGCGAGAACTTCTCATAGCTCTCGCGGTTCACCCAGGGTGGACCGCCATGTTCCCATTCGTCGAACCATAGCTCCTCGGTCGTCGAGTACATGCTGTCGAAGTTGAATACGCCGCAGTGCGTGATCAGCGTCTTGAACTTGTCGGTGTGCCCTGCGAACCAGTTCATCATGTACCCGCCGAAGCTCGCCCCGGCGGCGGCCATCCGCGAACTGTCGATATACGGCAGCTTTTCCAGATAGTCGACGCCCGCCATCAGGTCGTCGAAACACTTGCCGCCCCAGTCGCCGCTAATCTCGTCGACATACTTCTGGCCAAAGCCCGTGCTGCCGCGCGGGTTCGGCATCGCCACGACATACCCCTGCGCCGCCCAGAGCTGCGGATTCCAGCGATAGCTCCAGCTGTCGTCCCAGGCCCCCTGCGGCCCGCCGTGCACCAGGTACACCAGCGGCCACTTCTGCTTCGCATCAAAGCCCGGGGGCGTCAGGATCCACATCTGCATCGGCGTGCCGCCGGCGCCCTTCACAGTCACGCTCTCCGGCTTGTTCATCGTGATCTCGGCCAGCAGCTTCTCGTTGACGTTCGTCACGTTGCGCACCTTGCCCGAGGCTGTTTCGATTGCCACCACTTCTGCCGGCGCGTTCATCGTGGCGCGCGTCGCCGTGAGCGTCTTGCCGTCCTTGCTCACGCTCGGTGAACCGAACGCTCCGCCACTCGCCAGTTCCGTGAGCGCGCCGTCCTTGACGTTCACCTTGCAGATCGGCACGCCGCCGTTCCGCTCGCTGGTGCAGTAGATCGTCGCGTCGTCTCCCCACGCAAAGGCATCGATCGAACGATCGTGCGCCGCCGTGATGCTCCGGGGTTTCCCGCCCGCCGCCGGCATCACGATGAGTTGCCAGCGGTCCGCCTCGAAACCCGCTCTCTCCTGTGCTCGATACGCGATCCACTTCCCGTCCGGGCTGAACCGGGGGCAGCTATCCGCCGCCGCGTTGTCCTTCGTCAGATTCACGGCCGTGCCGCCCGCGATCGGCACGCGCCACAAATCGTGGTTCGTGCTCCAGGCTTCCTCTTTCTGCGCGGGCGCGGTGTACACAATCGCCTGGCTGCCCGGCGTGAAGGTGAAGTCGTCCCCTATCGAGAACGTCGAGCTCGTCGGATAGCCGTCGAAGTCGCCCGGCGTCACGTCGCGCGGTTCGCCGCCCGTCGCAGGCAACACAAACAAGTGCTGCCGCTTCCCTTCGACCCACGAGTCCCAATGCCGGAAGAACAACTTGTCGAACACCCGCGCCTTCACCGGGTTCTTCTCAATCTCTTCCGCCTTCTTCTTGTTGGCCTCGTTGCTCTCGGCATACGGCTTGTCCGAAAACTCGGGATACACGGCCGAGACGAACGCCACCAACTTGCCGTCTGGCGACCAGATGCCCGTCGCCGCGCCGGTTGAGATCGTCGTCAGCTGCTTTGCTTCGCCGCCGGCCACCAGGTCGAGCACCCAGAGCTGCCCTTCGTCCGAACGATCCGACTCGAACAGCAGCTTCGTGCCGTCGGGGCTGAACCGCGGATGGCTATCGTGCTTCGGTCCGCCGGTGAGTTGCCGCGCTTCTCCGCCTGCAATCGGCGCCAGCCAGATCGTCGAGGTGCTCGCATTCTTCTCCTTGTTCACCACGCTCACGACATAGGCCACGCTCTTGCCGTCGGGGCTGATCTGGGGATCGCTGATTCGCTTCAGTGCGAACATGTCGTTCATCGTGAGCGGCCGCTCGGCGGCCGAGGCAGGTTGAGTCGACAATAATAGTCCTCCCAGGACGAAGGCGGTGAGCAGGCAAGTTCGCATGGATGTTCCTCGCGGCGGTGTCATAGCAGGCGATATCAAAAGCAGGCAGGCCCGGGGGCGACGTTATCGTTTCCAACAGCAACGCAATTGTAGTGCGCCACATCGCGTTGGGAACCAGTTGCCAGGGGACTTTGGTGATACGGACCTAGTTGCTCCGAGAGCTGGGTGCCACGGGTGCTGCGCAGCAGTCACCCGTGCCGCTCCGTTCAGTCGACCGATTGGATTCTTGTCATTTAGTGCGAGCACAGGTGAGCCGCCACGCGGCCACCTGTGGCACTCAGCGAGGGAAACCCGGAGTAGCTCGTTGCCGCAAAGTCTCGGGTTTTCTGCTGTGCCGCCATCCGCTAGTCTGTCGGCATGAGCTACGACGACGAGGACGACGATCTCGATGAAGTCGGCGACGCGGAAGACGCCTCCGACGTCACGGTCGCCTGTCCCTACTGCGGCGAGGAGATGTACGACGACGCCGAGCAATGCCCGCATTGCGGCCAGTACATCTCGGCGGAAGACGCCCCGCGCGAGGGCAAACCCGCCTGGATCATCGTCGTCATCCTGCTGTGCGTGGCGATGATGCTCCTGGGGATCATCGTCGGCCTGTAACGCACTGCCCGGCTCGCTCAACTTTCCAAAGCCCAGGGAATGCTTTCCCTGGGAACTCCTCTCCGACCCACCACAAGTTATTTGACCTTCCCCTTGCGCCCCGTTGTAATGACGAGACGATCCTTCCACGAACACGCTCGCCAGGACGCTGCCATGAAGTCCGACGCCCCCGAAGCTTCGCTCGCCGCCGAGCCCGGCGCCTATCTCTTCGAACCCCGCCATCACGAGTTCCGCCAGCTCGTGCGCAGCTTTGTCGACCGCGAAGTGAACCCCCACGCCGACGCCTGGGAAGCCGCCGGCCATGTGCCGCGCGACCTGTTCCATAAGGCCGGCGAGTTGGGCCTCTTCAAACACGGTGTGCCCGAAGCCGAAGGTGGCACCGGCATCGATTGCCGGATGGCGATCGTCATGAGCGAAGAAATCTCTCGCGGACACACGCGCGGCGTCGGCATGGCGCTCGGCGCGCACAACGAAATCGCCAAGCCGCACCTGGTGCGCTTCGGCACGCCCCTGCAGAAGAGTAAGTATTTGGCCGACATGATCGCCGGCCGCAAAGTTGGCGCGCTCGGGGTCACTGAACCCAAGGCCGGCACCAACGTCGCCGGGATCAAGACGACCGCCGTCCGCGATGGCGACGGTTGGCTCCTCAGTGGCGAAAAGATGTACATCACCAATGGCGTCGACGCCGACCTGTTCTTCATCGCCGCCAAGACCGATCCCGCCCGCGGCCGCCAGGGCATCAGCATGCTGCTGGTCGAACGCGATACGCCCGGCTTCTCGCGCACCGAACTCACCGGCAAGCTTGGCCGGCTCGCCAGCGATACGGGCTACCTGAAGTTCGACAATTGCCGCTTGCCCGCCAGCGCTCTGATCGGCGCCGTCAACCAGGGCTTTTACCAGATCATGCAGTGCTTCGAGCACGAGCGAATCGTGATCGCCGCAGGCTGCGTCGGCCTGGCCGAAGTCTCGCTCGACGAAACCGTGGCCTACGTCAAACAGCGCGGCTACGGCGACGGGCATCTGGCGGACATGCAGGTCACCAAGCAGCGGCTGGCAAAAAGCTACATGGAGCTCGAGGCCGCGCGGCAGCTCGTTTACGGCACCGCCTGGCGCGTCGTGCGCGGGATCCCCAGCCTCAAGGAAGTCGCCATGGCCAAAGCCTTCGCCGCCGAAGCCGCCTGCCGCATCATCGACGACTGCCTGCAACTGCACGGCGGCGCAGGCTACCTGAGCGCCTACCCCATCCAGCGTGCCTATCGCGACATTCGCCTCGACCGCATCGGCGGCGGCACGACCGAAGTCATGTACGACATCATCGCCAAGCAGAAGGGGATCTAGCTCCCGGGTCGACTTCGCCGCGGCCACTGCATTCCTTCCTCGCCAGGTGTGAAGGTTCTTCCCCGCCTCCCCAAAAGTTGCGGTGGCTGTATTGCGCGTGTGCATTTTTGGGGTGTGTGGATCTAGAAATGCGCGCAAAGCATGTTTCACGCGCACACACCCACCTTCGCCAAGGCTTTCCTGAGCCCCAGCGAGGGCGCGCGAGTCTCGCGGCTTCTCCAAGTTCTCAGCGGCGGTGGTGTGGTTTGCGAACATGATGCGGTCTCTACCTGTTGTCGTGACCTTACCCTAAGCGAAATCCTGGCCACATTTCTAGAGCTGGTGGACACGTGGGCGATGTGCGCCGTAGGCAGCGCTGCGCGATGCGTGGTAACGACTTACCAAACGAGCCAGTCACACTTGTGGTCAAGCGGCGGCAGAGGGTGATTTTTTCAGCTGCCGCTTTCTTGAAGTTCCGTGAGCTGAGCGGAGTCGGTGAAACGCAAAGACGCGGAGACGCGACGACGCGAAATGGAGGAACAGGATTTCGACACAAACGCGCACAGGGACGGAGCGAGTAGAAACGGCGATTGTTCGCGTTGCATGGCGTGTAGAGCGCTGGAGAGTGGTGTTGAAAGTCAGAGGAGTTTTACTGGAAGCCCGACGCGTGAGCGAGGGACGTTTCCAATGACGCTGATCCGACCGAATTTCGAGTGTGCAAATGGCATCGTATGGCACTCGCACTGGTTCGTCCCGCCACTCGCGATGCCCCCTCGCTCACGCGTCGGGCTATCAGGCTGGCGTGCCATGGTCCTCGCCGAGGGTTCCACCGGCTAGGAGAATCGCTTGTCGCCGCAAGGAAGATTCGACCGGCGGGGAGCGGCGTGCGCCGACTTCACCGCCCGCTACCTGCCCAGCTTGGACAACGCGTCTTCGAGCGCGGCGGGCGAAATCTTGACGATGCCATGGAATGGTTGGTCGAGATCGACGATCAAGAATACCGCGCCCGCCACCGAGGCCGCGCAGACGATCATCGCCGCGAAGGCCAGAGGGTTGCGTGGCGCGAATAGGCCGAAACTGCCGAACAACAATGCCAGCCAGAGGGCCAGGACCACCAGGAAGGGAATGGGCAACGAGCTTTCGGTGGATTGGCTCAATCGCCACCGATCGCGCGCCAGGTCGGTGCTCAGTTGCACGGCCGACGACTTGAGCGACTTTTGCGTCTCGTCCTGCGGCGCGAGATTGCGAAGCGACTCGACCAGTGCGGTTCCCTCGGCCGTGATCGTCACATTGTCGATCGTCGCCGACTCGGCAGACGGATCTTTCGGCCACAGACTTTCGACCGTCTGCTCGATGGTGCGTCTCAACTGCGCCCTGGCGGGCTGCGACTCCTGGCCATAGGAAGCAAGCGTTCGATCGAGCATCACGACGTTGAGGGCGAGTTCTCGAAAGCTGGCGTTCTCATCGTCAAAGGACGACTTGGCGTTGCTCACGAGCAGGCCCAGCACGAGAGCCGCCATCGCGGCAATTAACCCGGTGCCGAGGTGGACGATTTCCTTCGTCTCGGACTGCAGATATCGATCGGGCAAGAGGCGTTGCAGGAGGTAGCCCAGGAGCGAACCTGCAACGGCGGCTCCGAGCACAATCAGCGAGACAAGGATGGAGTTCATAGGGCGCGGCCGGAGCCGTCGGAAAGGTTTTCGGAAAGTGGGACCTTGGGGCCGACTCTAATCCCTGGTTCGCAAGTCAAGGCTGCGTGCGAAACGTACGGGATTCATCATAGCGTCCGTGGAACGGACTTGAGAATGGCAGCTCCCAGGGTGTTTAGGGGAGACTGCTCCGCTTTCACAACGGGCCGGGCCTCGCGCTGCCGCGTGCAATAACTGACACAGGTAGTCGCCTGGGCCAGATCTTCTGATCTTCTGACGGCAGCCCAACAAGCTGCGCCGCTGCGCTACGCCGGCCACGCCAACCGACCACTCCGGCAAAGCCCAGCACGAGCAAACAGACGCTCGACGGTTCGGGCACGGCGACGATCTACCGCCGCTTGCGCCGCAGGCAGTGGCGCAGCCGAATGCGAACCGCCAACCGGCGGCGATCCATTCGGCAGGCATCGAGCCGGCGGCGTTCGCGTGGCCATCCTGGCAGGCATGGCTACTGATCGTATGGGCCGCGGGCGCCGCAGTGTGTGGAGTTCGACTGGTATGGCAAGTTCGCCTGGTCCAGCGTGCTGCGCAAGCTTGTCCCGCGCTCGAAAGCGAAACGTGGCGCACCCTGTGCGATGAAGTCGCGCGGGAGCTGCGTGTGCGCCAGGCGATTTCGCTGCGTACCCATCGCGAGACGCTGATGCCGATGGTGGTCGGCTTTTGGCGGCCGCTCGTGCTTGTGCCGAGTGACGCCGAGAAGTGGTCGCCCGAGCAGCAGCGTCACGTGCTGTTGCATGAGCTGGCGCACGTCCAGCGCCGCGACGTGCTCGCGCAACTGCTGGCCGGCGCGGCCTGCGTGCTGTACTGGTTCAATCCGCTGGCCTGGTGGGGCGCGGCACAAATGCGGCGGCTGCGAGAGATCGCCTGCGACGACGTGGTGGTGAGGCATGCCCAGCGACCAAGCATGTACGCCCAGACGCTGCTCGACGTGGCCAAGCAGTATCGTTGCCGACAGCAGGTGTTCAGCGTGGCGATGGCCCGCCATGCCCAGGTCGAAGGCCGGATTCGCGCGATTCTCGACGCGACGCGCGAGCGAGCTTCGCTTTCGAAACGCACGGCGCGAATCGTGGGAATCGCGGCCGTGGTGATTGTCGTCGGCATGGGTTCGCTGCAGCTGACTTCGCGAGCGAAAGAAAGCGGCGCCGCGGTTCAGAAAAGTGATCAAGCCGCCGAAGCAGCAAGCAAAGAGGCCCAAGCCAAGGAGGCATCGGACGCGAAGGCTGAGGCAAGTAAGGCCAGGATGATGAAGGTTCGCGTTGTCGACGAAGCCGGCGAACCGATCTCTGACGCGAACGTGCACGTCAGCATTTGGGAGCTTCGTCCCGAAGACAAACAGTACCCTAATCGCGATTTCAAGACCAACGCCGAGGGAATCGCGGAGTTTGAAATACCCAAGGGGTTGGAAATTCTGCGGCTGTGGGGCTCCAAGGCGAACTTCGTTCCGATGTTCGTGAATTTTGGCCAGGGATCGCACGATGAAGGACGCTTGATTCCGGACATGTTCGAGTTCCGCTTGCCAGCGGGGCATCGGTTGAGCGGCGTGGTAGTCGATGAGGCGGGCCACCCGATCGCGGACGCCAAGGTGGAAGTTGGCGTGGACGTGAACAACCGGTTCTCGGTTCCGAATGCGAAGCAGGGGATTAGCGGCTGGCTCTCCAGCGGAGAAGAAGCGGTGAGAACAGACTCGGAGGGACGATGGGAGGTGACGAACGCACCTGCGGCGCTGAAAGATGCTGAACATAAGTTTCGTTTGATGGTGACGCATCCCGATTTCGCCGGCGACACCAACTGGGGTGAGTTGCAAGGTAGGCAGGGCGTGACTGTCGAGCAGCTTCGCGAGGGGGCCAAGATCACGCTAGATCGCGGCTTGGCGATCTCCGGCACGATCACCGGGCCGGATGGCAGGCCGGTGAGCAAGGGACTGGTGGTGTGGGACAGCCGGCCGTATTGGGCAAAAGGGGTCAACGAGACGCACATCAACGGCGAGGGAAAGTACCAGACGTTGCGGCTCGCGCTGGGCGAGTATCCGGTCACGGTGCTGGCGCCAGGCTTCGCGCCGGAGCAAAGGAAGATCAAGCTCGACGATTCGCTGGGGCCAGTGGATTTTCAGCTGACTGCGGGTAACACAATCCGCTTGAGAATCGTGGATGCGATGGGCAAGCCGATTCCCGAGGCGTATGTACAGATCAGCAGTTGGCGCGGGACGGAAGCCATCTTCAATCAGGATCATCCGAACGTGCCGAATTCGGGTATTCCAAGGCATGCGGACGAGAACGGCATCTACACGTGGACCTGGGCGCCCGCCGACGGGGTCGAATACTTACTAGGCGCCATCAACTACGACCAAAAGAAGCAGACACTTGTGGCGAAGGACGAACCGCACGAGGTCGTGCTCACCGCGGCCCCGACTTTCTTCGGCAAGGTGCTGAATGCGAAAACCGGCGAGCCGATTAAGAAGTTTCGCGTCGTGCCGGTGAAAGCCTTCCGGCCGGACTTCTACTCGACCGACTTTCAGGACAGTAGCGTGGTGGAGGGGCGGGACGGCGAGTATCGAATCGAGTTCGAAACCTATGGCGACACCGGCAACCGGTACTTCGCGAGGATCGAGGCCGAGGGGTATCGCACCGCTTTCAGTGATAAGTCGCTGGCAGGCGGCGATCCACCGCTGGAGTTGGATTTCCGCCTGGAGCCGGCGCCGGCCTTGCGCGGAGTCGTCGTGGATGAAGGCGGACAGCCGATCAATAAATTCATGGTCGCCGTCGGTACGCCAACGACGGCTTCGGACTTCAGCTTCGACCGGCTCGACACGAGTTTCGGCATCGCGCTACGAGTCGAAGGCACGAACGAGTTCCGGTTGCCGGCGACGTTCGAGCCGCACCGCATTCGAGTCTTCGACGAGACAGGATACGCGGAGGTCTTCAGGCAGCCAAACGAGGACATTGGCACGCTCACGCTGCGCCCCACGGCATCGATCTCGGGACGTCTGATCCAGGCCGGCGAGCCGCTGGTGGGTGAGACGATTTATTGTTTTCCACTCGTGAATCGCGGATTGAAGGAAGCCCGATTCCAGGAAGGCTACACAGCTAAGACCGATGCGAACGGAGCGTTTCGCTTCGATCGGCTGCCGCCCGGTAGCTACTCGATCCGACCCGAGCTGGGACCTTGGGAGGACTCGGTGATGACGTCGGGCGAATCGATCCCGCTAGATCTGAAGCCGGGAGACAAGAAGGAGATTACGCTGGGCGGGGGATCCGTGCGGCTCGTCGGGAATGTGGTGACCACAGGCAACAACGCCGACAAGCTCAGCAAGCGCTGGTCGCTCAACTACTTGATCAGCCGCGATCGCGGGGTGGAGCATCCCGCCGATGCCACGCCGCTAAGCTCCGACTTCAGCGGTCCGGTGCAGCTAAGCTGGCTGCGGCAGGATGATTTTCAGCGGTGGGTGGCCACGCGCGAGAACCACTTCGTGAAGCTCGCCGATGATGGCCAAATGGTGATCCAGGGCGTGCGGCCGGGAGAATACGACCTGGTGATTCAGCTCTACGAGCAACCGGCGGGGTGCCTGGTCGAGTCGATCGGCGAGAAAGTGGTGCCGGTTACGGTTGCCCAAAATGGGCAAGCCGAGGGTGTGGTGGGCGTCGATGCCATGACCGAGCAACTCAAGGACGTTGTCTACTATAAACGCGCCATCGTGGTGCCCGTGCGACGCGGCCCACGGGTGGGCTCCGACATGCGAGCCTACAAGTTCACCGACGCGGACGGTCAAGTGCGGATGGTTGGCGACCTGGGCGGCCGATACGTGCTGCTGGACGTGTGGGCCAGTTGGTGCCAGCCGTGCCTGGCCTCGATGCCGGAGTTGAAGGCGACCGTCGAGAAGTACGCCGACAAGCCGCTGACGGTCGTTGGATTGAATGTCGACAAGGCTGCGGATGCTGAGACCGCAAAGGCGCTCGCTAAGGAGGGCGGTTGGAACTGGACGCAGAATTATCTAGGAGACGACTCCGACCTGATGCGTCAATTGGGCGTCAGCTCGGTACCGGCGTACTATCTGATTGGACCGGACGGGAAGCTGGTCGGTTCGGCGAGTGCCTGGGAGCAGATGGCCGAGTTGCTCGACGCAGAGCTAAGCAAGGGGAGTGACTAATCTTGATTGGTTAGCGGTCGGGTACTTTCGGCCGAAGGCCGGTAACATCTCAGCTCCGGGCATCGCCCGGAGTAACGGGTGTCCCATAGACGACTTCGCCCTGTAAGGGCAATACAAGTCCGTGCGCCGGGATCAGTGTCGCCCTTTCAGGGCTGGAATTGCCACCGATCAGGATTCATTCCACCGGGCGTTGCCCGGGGCTGACATGTTTCACGCCTGCGGCGTAAGTAGTGCATTTTGCGATCAGCACCATTGCCAGTGCGTTTGCTTCAATGCTCGAACTCGCGCTTCGGGCTAATACCACTGGTAGGCGAAGTTATCGAGCCGCTGGATTGCTGCACCGCGTTTCGAGTGGTCTTCGTACTCCTTCCACTGCTCGCGAACGGCTTCGAAGCGTTCGAGGGCAACCTGATCGGCAACCTGGAATGCGGTCCAGCCACGGAGCTGGCGGCTCTGGTGCTCGGCCTGGAGTTGCAGGTAGCGATCGGCGATCAGAGCCGCGACACCTTCGCGAATCACGGGCGTGTCTGAATCCAACAGCGGCGGCAGTGCCAGGACGCCCTCGAGATCGAGCTTCTGCACGCCAATCTGCATCGAGGCCGAAAGGTCGCCCGCGAGTATTCGGCGGACGTTGTAAGACGCGGCGATCCAATCGACGGGCGTGATCGCGAACAGGTAGACCGCGATGCCCAGCGCCCACATCTGGCGATGAATCAGCCAGGGGAAACTGCGCTGCTGGATGATCTTCCAGACGACGAGCAGGAAGCCCACGACAACCAGCGAGATGCCGAACAGGCCGACAATCCGCATTCGAGTCATGCCGTTGAAGTCGATGTAGATGAACAGGCGGTTGTAGACGGCCGCCGAGAGCAGCAGGTTTTCTAGCGACCAGATCCAGGCCAGCGCGCGGAGCTTGGGGAGCCGCGGATCGTCGAGCACGCGTCCGGAAAACACGAGCGAGAGGATTAGCGTGGCCAGGCCGAGCGCGACGGTGAGCCAGGCCGCGCCTTCGTGCGCGTAGCCGGCGTAGTAGAAGTTCTCAGGAAAGTCGCGCTTCCAGAGGGTGTAGAATTCGTACGCCAGGTAGGCGGCGAACAGACCGATCACGGTCAGCAACGTGTTGCGGAAGGCGGTGTACAGCGGCGCGATCGCAGTTGTTTGTTCGGAACTGGCCGGAAAGAACGGCTGCAAAGCGGAGAACCGCAGGATCGGCCGCAAGAGCCCTGCCATGACCAGCGAGACGCCGATCCAGAACAGTGGCTCGGTCGGACGCAATGCCGCGCGAACGAGCCAATCGCTGATCCTGGTTACGAATAATTCGAGCTGGCGTGAGACAAAGCTCACGACGTCGGGATTTGCCAGGATGAACAGCACGCTGAAGACGAAGAACGCGATCGCGGGCAGGATGTAGTTGAGGCTGCCCATCCGATTGAGTCGGGGCCCAACGCGGCGGAGCGAGTTCGAGTACTCGCCGAGCGCCCGAAAGCCGCCCAGCACGGCCTGCGAGCCGGTTGTAAGCACGGCCAGTAAGTAGGGTGTTTGCCCGTCGAGGCCCGTGGCAAAGGCGATCACCAGGACGATGCCCGCAGCCACCTGCAGCGGCGAGCCGTACCAGACCAGGTGCGCGGCGAGCAGCGCGAGCATGCCCGTGATGACGACCAACGACACGCGCCAGTGCCGACGTCGCTTGCCGAACAGGAGCAGGGCGATGGCGCCGAGCAGGAACGCGGCAACGCCCGTGAAGCCGTGCCCGCGGTAGATCGTGACGTCGGCCAGCACGACGGCCAGCAGAATCGCGATGACTTCTTGCAGTCCTATGTCGCTCGGGCGAGGTACTGCTTCGGCGAGCAGCGGTTCATCGGCATTCGGATCGGTCGAGAAGGTGGTAGCCACGATGACGCCTCCTGGAGAGTGAGGGTGGACTCGTCAGCGAACTGTTCCGATCTGTCGGGCCCGTCGCGAACGGACGGGGACTCAGAGGTGCACGTGCATTATAGCTGACGGCCACGGTTCGCTGTGGGAATGCGCTCGCGGCACTGCGATTCAATTCGGCGGGAATGGCCATGCGATGTCTCCAGGTTCGGAGACGACTTGCGAGCGGAAGTTATTACGCTTGCTGGGAGACGATTGCCCGCAAGCCTTCGCGATAGGTCGGATACTGGAGCGTGATCGCCAGCTCGCGCAGCAGCCGGGCACTGGAGATCCGCTTATCGCTCGAGGCGCGGGAGGTTGCGGGGGTGTCGGCGGTCGGTGTGGCGAAGGTGGGCGGCGGGGCGCCGAGCAGCCGGGCGAGTTCGGCGTAGTACTCGCCGCGGATCGCCGGGTGGCCGTCGCTAACGTTGTAGATCCGCGGCGAATGGCCAGCAGGAACCGGAAGCCGCTCGGCAGCCAGCACCACGCGGGCGGCGTCGTCGACGTGGATCAGGTTGACGCAGCCCTCGGCCGGCACGGCGAGCGGTTCGCCGCGGCGGAGCGGCTCGGCCAGCGGAATTCGCTCGGGACCATAGATGCCGGCCAGTCGCAGGACGATGCCGCGCGCAGCGAAGCGGCTGGCGGCGAGGGCCCGCTCGGCGGCGAGGCTGGCTCGACCACCTTCGCGCGTGGGTTCGGTGGACGAGTCTTCGTTGACCACGGCGCCGCCGGTCTGGCTGTAAACGCCCGTCGTGCTGACGTAGATGAGGCGGCCAGTGTTGTCTGGCAGCGCGGCGAGGACGTTGGCCAGGCCGCCGGCATAGACGTTGTGAATCGAGGGTGTTGAGGTCGATTGCGACTTCGCGCTTCGGTCGTATCCGACGGCGAAGAGCACGGAATTCGGCGGCGGCAGCTCGGCGAGTGCGGCGCGAATGGCCTCGGCGTCAGTGACATCGGCCACGAGCGGCGTGTAGCCCAGCGCCGCCAGCTCACGCGCGCGAGACTCCGATCGCGTGACGACGTGCACTGTGCGACCTTCGGCCTGCCACAGCCGAGCGACGCGTGAGCCGAGATATCCATGACCAAACAGGAGTGGCATGCAAACTACTTCTGCTCCTTGCCGTCTGAGATGAATACGTCCTGCCTGGGGAACTTCTCGAACACGGCGACGGGTTGATTGAAGTTCGTGGCCAGCACGTCGACCGGGTTGCCGGCGATCCACTCGGTCAGGTCGATATCCTCGTAGATGCCGGCGTTGAAGCCGATCAGCACGCGGCACTTGCCCTTGCCGACGTTCTCGATCGAGTGGCCGTAGCCTTGCGGCATGTAGCCGACGTCCCCTTGGGTGAGCGTTTCGATGCGGTAGCGCCCCTTTGCGCCGAAGAGCGTGACGCTGCACGAACCTTGGAGCACATACTGCCATTCGTCGGCGTTCGGGTGCCAGTGCAATTCGCGCATCGCGCCGGGTTCCAACTCGAGCACGGCGCCGGTCACGGTTGTGGCGATTGGGAAGTTGGTGGAGTCGACCAGCCACAGTTTGCCGCCGCGGTTGTTCACCTTCGGCTCGTCTTCGAGGAGGCGGTATTTGTGCGTGAGCGGACCGGGATTGTGGCCAGCGAGCGGCGGGGCGGCTGGCTCGGGCGGAATCGCGCCCTTGCCGAAGTAGACCTCGCTCTTGGGGAAGTTCTTGAATGTCGACTCGGGCAGGCCGAAGTTCTTAGCCAGCAGCGGCGCGGGCGTGTGGCCGATCCAATCCGAGATGCTGAACGTGCCGAACTCGCTGAAGTAGCCGTTGTCGAAGATCAGGATGAAGTGGCATGGCTCGTCGCCCAGGCATTCGAGCATGTGGGCGTGGCCGCGGGGAAAGTACCAGACGTCGCCCGGCTCGAAGTCATTGGTTTCGGCGGCGCCACCCGGCGCAATGACCGTGGTGCGAACGCGGCCGCGTGTGACGTAGGCCCACTCGGCGGCGGTGGCGTGCCAGTGCAGTTCGCGCATCGCGCCGGGCTCGAGCTGCATCGAGACGCCGGCCAGCCCCTTGCTGATCGGAAGCTGCGCGACCGAGGCTTCGCGAGCCGTGTTGCCGCCGTCCACCTTGGCGGGAGACTTTTCAAGTTCGAATTTGAACGAGGGGAGTTCCTTGTCCGAAAGCAGCGGATCGGGGACGTTGTTCATGAAGCTGGGATCGCCGCCGGCGGCGGGCTGGTTATGTGCAAACATTGCAGTTGCTGCCGCCGCGAGGCCGGCCCTCAGGAAAAAATTGTCGAAGTTCAGGTTCAGCCATTCGATTACGCTCCGATCGCAAGTGCCCGCTGGTGGCAAGGCTTGCGCAGCGCTCGCCGGAATTCTCTCATGAATCTTGGTTCTTGCCAGCGGGTTCGGCTGGGGAAATCGCGAAGATTCGCGGCCGATGGCGTCGCCGCCAGTGACGGAATGTAGCGAGTGCAAGGCCGGTAACGCGCGAGTTCGCCAGTCAACGCGTCAAGCCGACACGAAACCCGCGGTTTTCGCCACGGCACGGGCGGCAAGTGCTTGTCAGCGAGGCCGCGAGCTTCGATAATCCAGCGGCCGCTTGGGCGAGCAAGTTCCAGGAGCCTGTTGCCGGCGGCGCCGCTAGCCATCCCCGCATGTCCACCCTGATGATAGAGGACCGAATGATGCGATCTGTTTCGATTGCTTGCGCCGCAGCGGCGCTGGTGTTTGCCGTGACCGGGGCTTCCGCCCAGGCCGAGGAGAACTGGACCCCGCTGTTCGACGGCAAGAGCCTCGACGGCTGGGAGAAAGTCGGCGCTGAAAAGAGCGTCTGGGAAGTGAAGGACGGCGCGATCCAGGGTTCCGGCCCTGCCTCGATGCTCGTTTCGACCAAAGGCCCCTACAAGAACTTCCGCTACCGCGCCGAAGTGAAGATCAATGACCGCGGGAACTCGGGCCTCTACTTCCGCACCACGCGCAAGCCCGGCTTCATGGACGGTTATGAAGCCCAGATCGACAGCACGCACACCGACCCGATCCGCACGGGCTCGCTGTATGGCATGTGCCACGTGTACAGGAAGCTGGTCGAACCGGACGAGTGGTTCACCTACGACCTGACGGTGCGCGACGACGTGTGGCGCGGCCGCCCGATGACGCGAATCAAGATCACGGTGAACGGTGACGAGCTGTACGAGTACATGGACTTCGAGAAGACCTTCAAGGAAGGGCACTTCGCGTTTCAGCAGCACGACCCGGGGAGCAAGGTCTCGATCCGCAAGGTCGAGGTGATGGAGCTGAAGTAGTTCGCGGTCCCAACATTAGACGAACAACGAGAGCCCGCTACATGCGCCAAAGTGGCGCGTGCAGCGGGTTTTTTTGTGGGGTTGAATTGTCAATGAGCGGGATGGGACGAGAAACTAGGCCTGGCTGTTTTTTACGTTCCCATTTTTCGGGTGTGTGGATTTAGAAACGCGCGACAATGATGTTTCAGCGCCACACACACGCCTCGGCAAAGGCTTCCCTGGGCCCCGGGCGAGGGTTCGCGCGCTTCGTGGTTCTCCAGTTTGCCAGAGGTTGTGGCGTTCATCTCAATCATGCCTCGGTCTCTACCTGTTGTCGTGACCTTACACTATCCGAATTGCTGGCCTGTTTACTAGAGTCGGTGGACACATGGGCGGTGTGGCGCATGCGCAACGATGTGCGACTCGCCGCAACGACTTGCGCAGCGAGCCAGCCACACGCGCGGTCAAGGGGCGGGGCGAGGGTGAATTTTTCTCGTGCCGGCTCATGACCTGACGATGTGCAGGGCTGCTCGGAGATGTCGTGTCGTGCACTCTCGGCGCGAGCTCAAATGCTCAGCCGAACTGCGGGGTGCCCGAGCGTTTTGCCCGAGCACTGAATGGCACTACTTGGGGGAACGGGACGCCGCCTGACGTTTTGTTGACCACCACGCCTGTAGTGGCCACTAATTGCTCTTGTGGCTTTCCTGTCTCTCGATTGCATCAATCACCGGCGCCAACTCTTCCTTTAGAGCGTTTAGCTCGTGCTTTAAGGCTCGCGACTGTCGTTCGTCCTCCTCGCTAGTGGAAAACCACATCGCAACACGATCCACTGCTGATCTTGCTCGCCGGCGCGCATTTCAATTGATATGCGCTCGCCATCCTTCTCGAAGAGGGTTACCAGTGCACAGCAGGGATCGCCACTGGGTTCGATCAACGCTGGGCAGAATTCGAGCTTGAGCGTTCGCCCATTTGGTAGGCCAAAGGCAAATACTTGTTGCCCAAAACTGTTGACTGCTTCTTCGACCGTGATTTTTTTGTCATGGGTAAGTCCTCCTTAGAAGTTCATCCAAAGGCACTCCCTCTCGCGCCCCTTGGTTTTTCCCCCGGCGGCATGGTTTGCAATGTCGAACTCGAGCCTCCTCCATCCTTTGTACAACTCTTCATAGAGCGGAGACGGATACCCGCTGAGAACCACCCTGGACTTACACGAACGAAGCAGCTTCCCAAGCGCACGATGGTCGCTGTCGTCCATTTCGACACCGTACACGTCGGTTGACCCCTTGGAGCGGGTTCCGTGGACGTAAGGCGGGTCACAATAGATCAGCCCTTCCTTGTGGTCAAATTTCGGTATCGCGTCGAACGCTGACTGACAAATTATCTGAACTCGCCTTAGGCGGTCGATAATCTGTGGGAGCATATCAATCGCAGTCCACCAAGCATTTACGTCACCGGCCATGCCGCCACGCGCTCGACCAGTGGTGCAACTCCACGACACCCCCTTGCCGCCGAATGACTGCCTCCAGCGAACGAAATCACAAACTGCCATTTGCAGCTTTGATGCCTCTGGCGGGTACTCGGCCGCTGCGGAGAACTCAACTTGGGAATACTGGATCAGACTGACGGTACGCACAAAGCTTTCGCCATCGTCCCGTAATACTTGGAACAGTCGCGAAATCCGCAAATCTAGATCATTGTACGTTTCCACGTCGACGGGCGGCTTGTTCAAGAGGACTGATGCGCCACCGCCAAACGGCTCCAAATAGACCCTGTGCGGCGGAAAGCTTTCAATAATTCTGCTTGCAAGGTAACGCTTGCCGCCGTACCACTTAACTGGGGGTCGAAGTGCCATAATAAGACTGGCTCCAGGTTAGATTCGCGGGTCCAGCACCATGGACAATAGTACAGGTAGCTTGTGGGCCTGTCAACACAACCTCTTTTCGCGCAAGTGGTTGCGCGAATAAATTTCAATCCACTTGTTGACTGATACTACTGGCGGTACTATACTTCACATGAGATGTCGCTGCCGACTCTTGATTCCAACTCATTACAACGACGGGCGCGTCGTTGAGCCGGAAAAAAATGGTGCTTATTCTTGGCCTGTTCGACAAGCGATTTGGCGGATGTCGGTTCATTGAACCCTCCGAGGGTCACTGGGGCGGACAAATCGAAGGCATGCATGAGGTTGAAGTTGCTGTGGTCGCCAAACGAGTGCCCGAGCTGCGTGAGATTGTGCTAGCGATCGGCAGGGATCTGGGACAGAAACAGATGTACTTCGATGCCCCGAAAGAAGCGACGGTCGAACTAATTGATGTAGAGACCGGACTTGACGCCGACGAGCTAGAACAGGATTCAACGGCAGCGAAAAAGAAAGCGAAGAAGAGGAAGAGCGGGTAATGGCAAATTCTCTCGTTGAGAAAGCAAACAAGATTCTCTCTGAAGCGCAAGAGCTTGCGGCGCGGGCTACGTCGTGGACTGAGTTTTCAAATGCGGTGCTTGGCCAGCATGATAGCCTTGTTGCGCGCGCGTTTCCTCGGATGACTGAGCGTCAGGCGTTCTATGAGATGCCGCAGTACGCAACTGTAAACGATTTGCTCCTATCACTGATCAAGCAGCATGGGGTCGAGCAAGGTGCCTCGACTCGAAAAAGCGGCAAGTTCGTAGTGCGAGTCCCGAAGACACTCCATGCAAGCCTGGAAGTTGAGGCCAGCCAGGAGGGGGTCAGCCTCAATCAGTTAGCGCTTTCCAAGTTAGCGATCCGCCTCAATGACGCAACTGACTTAACCAAGATGTTGATTGCGGAGGCATTTCGGCATGTATACGACGGCTATTCAACCGACCGCGTGATCGTGCATCCCGACTTAAACCGGCAGTTCTTAACTGAGTGCCGTAAGCTCGGATTGAACAAGAGCGATTACGACTTGAATCACCTCTTGCAAGATATTCGAAAGAGCAATCCGGCGCTTCTGCCGCCCGCCACTAAGAAACCGCAAATTACCGACTATGACGAATTCCTTTTCGCTAGTGAGATCGCATTTCGTCACCTGCAACGCAGTGAGGGCGTGACGTTGGATCAGGTGCTTTGCGATCCAGCCATGCGAGAGAAATTTGACGAAATAGGCAAGCGGCTTTCAAAGACAATGGACGTATTTAAGCTGCGGATGGGCGCACTTTACTTGCGCAAGACTCACCGCCTAGCTCCGAGCGTCACTCCTTCGCAGCAGTTTGATCTGTTGAAAGCTGGAACCATAAAGCAATTGAACCTAAAGAATCTGCCGGAGTTTCCTGGCATGTATGTCTTCTACGAAGACGTTAGGCCGATCTATGCTGGAGAAACGGCGCAACTGCGCCATCGGATCCAACTGCATCTCGAAACATCGGAGCATCTATTCCTGCCTCAGTGGCTTGACTTGGGTTTTGAGACCTCGCTGGAACTGAGATTCCACGCAGTCCCGAATGCCAAGTCCAAGGAGAGATTGCTTTGGCTCAACCAGTTTATTAATCGAGAGCGGCCACCGCTGAACTATCAAGCAGCCGCTTAAATCGCACAGTAGGACACTACAGCAAACCTCCTCTGCGCGAGATGCGATCACGCATGGCTTGGTTAGCGTTCATGGCCTTCGCGGTGCGCGGTCGCGCCGCTCCCTAGCCCCTGTTCGCGAATCCAGCCCGCTGTCGAGGAATCGACGCGCGCGTCCTCCGAGGGGCATCCTCGCTGGTGCTTCCGGATAGCATTGGGTCGCCAGCAAAAGCCTGGCAGTCTTTCCACGAAGTCAATGAACAAAACATGAACGCGGACATCAAGGCTTACAACGCGGGGCAGGAAACCAGCGACCGAAAGATTTGCGAACTGCTCTCGGCCGAGATCGACAGAAGGCTGCCCGAGGCGGAGTCGAAAATTTGGCATCGCCACCCCGTGTGGTTCCTGGAGGGGAATCCGATTGTCGGATACAGCAAACTCAAGGCGGGCATTCGCCTGATGTTCTGGAGCGGAGTGGACTTCGAAGAGGAGCGATTGCAGCCCGGCACCGGGAAGTTCAAGGACGCGTCGGTCACCTACACCGCGGCGGACGAGGTGAACACGACCGAGCTGGCACGGTGGCTGAAGAAGTCGCGCGAGATCCAGTGGGACTACAAAAACATCTACAAGACCAAAGGCAAGTTGAAGCGACTCAAGTAGCTAACGTCCTGGAAGCCCGACTCGTGAGCGAGGGAATCTCTCAAGACGGTGACACCACGAGACAAAGATCCACGAAGTTTGTTTTCGAAACAAATTCGGGCGATGCTTCTCCCTCGCTTACACTTCGGGCTACCAGACGAGGAGGACTGAAGATGGTGAGGACCGCTGGTTGAGGTCAACGCGATGCAGGATACCCCCTCCCCACAAGGGGGAGGGAGCCAGATACGCGTTCTCATTTGCCAGCCACTGTGCGAAACGTTCCTTCCTGCTCCCTCCCACTCCGTGGGGAGGGTTGGGGAGGGGGGAATCCACACTCCACTACAACCCGCGCTTGCCGAATTGATAGAGCGCTTCGCTGGCAACGTGGAGCTGATCGAGGGCCAGCCATTCGTCAGCCGTGTGGGCCTGATCGATCGAGCCGGGACCGAAGACGACCGAAGGCACGCCGGCTGCAGCGTAAGCGGCCGCATCGGTGCCGAAGGGGACGCCGATCTTTCCGCCGGCGAGACCCACGGCTTGCACGGCGCGGTGGAGCGCGTCGGCAATGGGCGCGTTGTTGTCGTCGGGCAGACCCAGGCCGATGAGGAACGGCTTGCCGTGCTCGAGTTGGACGGAGTCGCCTAGTTCGCGAGCCAGATAGTCGATCACGTTTTGCTGCGCCGCAAGTGGCTCTTCGCGCGGCAACAGGCGGCGGTCGATCTCGATCGTGCAATGGTCGGGCACCGTGTTCACGCTGAGGCCGCCGGTGATCGTGCCGACGCTCACGGTCGGATTGCCGCAGAGGGGATGTTCGCCGAGTGTGTGCGCCACTTCGCGCTGGTAGCGCTCGAGGGCCGCGAGGACGGGCGCCATGCGGAAGATCGCGTTCACGCCGAGGTGCGGCTGCGAGCTGTGGCCCGCGCGACCGCGGGTGTGCAAGCGCCAGCGAACGACGCCCTTGTGCGCAACGACGACTTGCAGTTGCGTAGGCTCGGCCACCACGGCGACGTCCGGCTGGCGGGGAATGATCGAGCCGGATTCGCTCCACAGACGAGTGAGTGCGGTTGCGCCGCTGTACCCGTGCTCTTCGTTGACGGTGCAGGCCATGATGATCGTGGGCATGCCGGCGGGACGTTCGGCGGCCAGTCGGGCGAGCGCGCCGAGCATAGCGGTCATGCCACCCTTGATGTCGCAGGAACCGCGGCCATAGAGCCGGCCCTCGCGCACGGTGGGCGTCCAGGGTTCGATCGTCATGCCGTCGACGGGCACCGTGTCTTGATGCGCTTCGAACAGGACGAGCGGGCCGCCTTCGCTGGCCGGCACAGCGCCGTCGAGCCGGGCGACGATGTTCTCGCGCTTTACGTCGACGTGCTGCCGCTGATAGGGGAGGCCGAGCGAGCGGAACAGGTTTTCGAGATAGTCGGTCACCCGATACTCGAAATACTCGGGGCCGCTGACGGGCTTGCCCATCGGGTTGACGCTGGGAATGGCGACCAGTTCGCTGAGCGTTCGGGTGAGGTCGAGCGTCATGATGGCGATCCGTGCGAGGCAGTGTCCGTTGCGAGCGGGGGCGGGCGGAGCGGTCAATCATAACGGGCGGCGCGGCGTTTGGCGCGTGTGCGTTAGTCGCTCGCCGCCTGTTTCCTGTCGTCATCGACCGGATAGCCAAGATCGTCGTAGGTTGTGTAGCAAAGCTTGACGACTCGATCGGCCTTGAGCATCAGAAATACGCCGATCAGAAACGAAGCTGAAGCGCCCAAGGCATAGTTCAGGGCGGAATAGTCCTTGGTGGCAAAAAAGCAGAAGCCGAACGTAGTGACGCCGTACGCCATCCAGAAAACGCCGATCGACCGTACCGCAACTCCGAACGCCTGCTGGACAGTCATGCCGTGTCCTCCCGGGGTTATGTTCGGCTGTGGCCGCCCCTTACGCTCGGATGGCGGCGACAGTAATACAGTAATACTGAACCGCGATGAAAAGCGGGCGAGTGCGAACACCGAGCACTGCTGGATCGCCACGGGGAGGCAGGGACGGAGCGGCGGGCAGGGCTTCGACATTTAGCGGGAGCGAAATCGGGGAGTGACCCGGCTGGCTTGACCGGCTGGGCACGCATTCGCTAGGATGCTCGCAGCGCCAGAAGGGCCAGTGGGGGCCTAGGTTTAGGGCGATTTTGAGTGGGAAGACCCGGCGAACGGGTCTTTTCTTAGAAGCAACTTTGTGACAAGATTCACAAAGTGACGCGGACCCGGTTGCGCGCCCGCACACGTCGCAGCCGCAGGCCGCGACGTTTCGTGCCGCGCATTGGGGCAACTGCCGCCGGAAACGACCTGCCATGGAATCTGCCGTCCTGCCCGTTTTTCTGTTCGTGGTCGCCGCCACCGGATTGGCCGTGGGCCTGCTGGTGCTCAGCGCGCTGGTGGGGCCGAGCAAGAACGGCAAAGTCAAGGAAATGCCGTACGAGAGCGGCATGGATCCGATTCACGATACGCACCGCCGCTTCGACGTGCGGTTTTACCTGGTGGCGATCGCCTTCCTGGTGTTCGACGTGGAACTGTTGTTCCTTTATCCCTGGGCCGTGGCCAGCCGCAATCCGCTCGGCATCGATCGTGCAGTGAGCGAGGGGCTGGTCGAGAGCCGCGGGCTGGTGTTTGCCGAGGTGCTGGTGTTTCTCGCGTTGCTCGCGGCGAGTTTTGTGTATGCCTGGCGCAAGGGGGTGTTCCGGTGGCGATAGAGATTCCTGAAAACGTTGTCGTGAGCCGCTTGGATTCGCTGGCCAGTTGGTGCCGCAAGAACAGCTTGTGGCCGATGCCGTTTGCCACGGCCTGCTGCGGCATCGAGTTGATGGCTACTGGCGCGAGCAAGCACGACCTGGCCCGGTTCGGCGCGGAGGTCATGCGGTTCAGCCCGCGGCAGTGCGATCTGATGATCGTGGCCGGGCGCGTGGTAATGAAGATGCTGCCCGTGCTGCAGCGAATCTGGCAGCAGATGCACGAGCCGAAGTGGTGCATCTCGATGGGTGCGTGTGCTTCGACCGGCGGCGTGTTCGATACCTATAGCGTGGTGCAGGGGATCGACCGGTTCATTCCGGTCGACATGTATGTGCCCGGCTGCCCGCCGCGGCCGGAACAGTTGATCCAGGCGATCATCGACCTGCAGGACAAGATTCAAGCCGAAGGCACGATCGGCGGGCGAGAATTCGCCATGCGAAGCCGCCAGCAGCCCAAGCGGGCGCTGGTCGAGCTGAACGTGCTCTCGCTGCCGCGCGGTGTCAGCAACCTGCCGCAAGGCGTGCGGGTGGAATAACCAGACATGATCAAGCCCGAAACGATCACAGCCCTTGGCGAGCGGTTCCCGGCCGTGCGGTTCAGCGAATTTCGCGACCAGCACCGGGCGGCGGTGCCTGCTGCGGAACTGGCCGAGGTTTTTGCGTTCGTCAAGGAAACGCGGGGGTTTGACCTGCTGGTCGACGTGACCTGCGTCGACTATTTGAACTATCGCAATGCGGAAGATCGTTTCGGCCTGGTGTATTTGCTGGCCAACACGACGACGAACGAGCGGCTGACGCTGCGCGTGTATGTGAACGAGCCGAACCTCTCGGTGCCCTCGGCCACGCCCTTTTGGAAGGGCGCGAACTGGCTGGAGCGCGAGGTGTACGACATGTTCGGGATTGAATTCGCGGGGCATCCGGACCTGCGGCGGATTCTGCTGCCGGATGAGTTCACGGCGCATCCATTGCGGAAAGACTATCCGCTGCAAGGGCGCGGTGAGCGGCATAACTTCCCGGTACTGACGCGCGAAGAAGGCTGAGAAAGGATCGAACACTAGCGTCATAACCCGAAGCGTAAGCGAGGTGAGCCAACGCGTGCTCCTGCCTCGCTTACGCTTCGAGTTATGAGAAACTGTCCGCGATCGAGTGATATGTCTGTAGCTGACAACAAAAAGAAGACGCTTGCTGATCTGGCCGGAGCCGAGGCCCGCGATTATCGCTGGACCTTGAACTTCGGTCCGCAGCATCCCGCCACGCACACGACGTTGCGGCTGGTGCTGATGCTCGATGGCGAACGCGTGGTCGACGCGATTCCGGACATCGGCTATCTGCACTCGGGCTTCGAGAAGATCGGCGAGCACCTGGATTACAACCAGTATGTCACGGTCACCGACCGGATGAACTACATCTCGCCGCTGGCGAACAACGTGGCCTGGCACGGGGCGGTCGAGCGGCTGCTGGGGCTGGAGCTCACTCCGCGGTGCAAGTACCTGCGGACGATCGTGGCCGAGCTCGCCCGGATCAGCGATCACCTGCTGTGCAACGGGGCCGTGGGGCTGGACGTGGGCGCGTTCACGTTCTTTCTGTACGGCTTCTACCAGCGCGAAGTGCTGTACGACATCTTCGAGACGCTGTGCGGGGCCCGGTTTACGAACAGCTATACGCGCGTCGGCGGGTTGATGTACGATGCGACGCCGCTAGTGATCGAAAAGATTCGCACTTTCGTGCGGACGTTCCCCAAAACGCTCGACGACATGGAACGGCTGCTCAACCGCAACCGGATCTTCGTCGATCGGACCAAGGGCGTGGGCATCCTGAGCAAGGAAGAAGCCATGAATCGCAGCGCCACGGGGCCGATTGCCCGGGCGAGCGGCGTGACGCGCGACCTGCGGAAGGACGAGCCGTACCTGGCTTACGCCGATTTCGATTTCAACGTTTGCTGTGCGACGGCCGGCGATTGCTTCGCGCGGTACCTGGTCCGCATGGCCGAGATGCGCGAGAGCCTGAAGATCGTTACGCAAGCGATCGAGAATCTGCCTTCGGGGCCGGTGAACGTGGGCATTGACGAGCGGACCACGCTGCCGAGCAAGAAGCAGGTTTATTCGACGATCGAAGGGACGATCTCGCACTTCGAGATGGTGATGGCCAATCGCGGGTTCACCGTACCGGAAGAAGAATCGTACGCGGCGATCGAGTCGCCGAACGGCGAGCTTGGATTTTATCTGGCCGGCGATGGCACGGACGTGGCTTATCGGGCCCGCTGCCGGCCGCCGTCGTTCATTCACTTTTCGCTGTTCCCTGGATTGATTCGCGGGCACACGTTGTCGGACATTGTGGCCGTGCTGGGGAGTTTGAACATTATTGCCGCGGAGCTGGACAGGTAGTGGCCGTTCTCACCGAAGATATGATCGCCGCGATCAAGGACTACTTTCCGCGTTATCCGACGCGGCAGGCGGTCACCTTGCCGGCGCTGCACATTGTGAACGAGCGGCTGCGCTACGTGCCGCTCGAGGCGGTGGTCGAGATCGCGCAGCTCTTGGAGCTGGCGCCCGCACAAGTGCAGGACACGCTCTCATTCTACGGCTACTTCAAGCAGGACAAACCGCACGGCGAAACGCGGGCCTGGGTGTGCCGGTCGATTGCCTGCGCTCTGCGCGACGGCGAGCAGGTGCTGGAGCACATGTGCCACGCGGCGGGAATTCATCCTGGCGAGACGACCAGGGACAACAAGCTGACGATTGAATTTGCCGAGTGCCTGGGCGCTTGCGAGTACGCTCCCTGTATGTTGGCCGGCGACGTGCTGCACAAGAACCTGACGAACGAATCGGCCGAAGCGTTTGTGAAGCAAACATGCAGCGGACACGGTGGAAACGGTCAAGCAGGCTCAACGCACTAATCGAACAGAGCCCCGCCGGCAGAGCCGGGGGCTATGAAGAATTACAACGGCCGCAAAGCGAATCATGCCTTTTGAACCTGTACTGCTGGCGAACATCAACAAGCCCGAGAGCTACACGCTGCGCGTGTACGAGGCTGGTGGCGGCTATCAGGGTCTGCGCAAGGTCCTGAAGGAGAAGACGCCGGCCGAGTTCATCGAGCTGGTGAAGAGCAGCAACCTGCGGGGTCGCGGCGGGGCCGGCTTTCCCACGGGGCTGAAGTGGTCCTTCCTGCCGAAGGATCATCCCGGCCCGGTGTACATGTGCATCAACGCCGACGAGAGCGAGCCCGGCACGTTCAACAATCGGATCCTGATGGAACTGGATCCGCACCAGGTGATCGAAGGGATCATCCTGAGCTGTTATGCCACGAAGGCGGTGACGGCGTACCTGTATATTCGCGTTGAGTACCCGACCTGCTACCAGCGTTTGCAGCAGGCGATTGACGAGTGTTATGCGGCGGGGCTGTTGGGCAAGAACATTGCCGGCAGCGACTTCTCGCTCGATATCTATCTGCATCGCGGGGCGGCCGCGTACATCTGCGGAGAAGAGACCGGGCTGATCGAAAGCCTCGAAGGCAAGCGGGCCTGGCCGCGGATCAAGCCGCCGTTCCCGGCGGTGGAAGGTGTGTTCCGCAAGCCGACCGTGGTGAACAACATCGAGACCGTGTGCTGTGTGACGCAGATCGCGGCCCGCGGCGTCGAGTGGTTCAAGAGCATTGGCGTGCCGAGCGATCCGAACAATCCGCGCGATCCGGGGAGCTATGGCCCCAAGCTGTACTGCTTGAGCGGGCATGTGAACAAGCCGGGCTGCTACGAAGCGCCGCTGGGCATCACTTGCCGGCAATTGATCGACGAGTACGGCGGCGGCATCTGGAAAGGCCGCAAGGCGAAGGCCGCGATTCCGGGCGGCATCAGCATGGGCCTGTTCACCGCAGCCGAGTTCGACACCCCGCTCGACTTTGCCGGTCCGGGCAAGGTCGGCTGCCTGGGCCTGGGAACCGCGGCCGTTGTGGTGCTGGACGAAACCGTGTCGATGGTCGACTTCCTGCACAACAGTTGCCGGTTCTTCGCTCACGAGAGCTGCGGGCAGTGCACGCCCTGTCGCGAGGGGACGCACTGGAGCCTCACGATGCTCGAGCGGATCAAGGCGGGCAAGGGGCGGCTCAAGGATCTCGACCTGCTGCTGGAAATCGGCGACACGATCGGAATCATTCCGGGCACCACGATCTGCGGTCTCTCGGACGGCGCTGCCTGGCCGATCAAGAACGCGATCCGCAAATTCCGCCCCGAGTTCGAAGAATACATCAAGCGGACCAATCCCACGGGATACATGGTCACTGAAGCCGTCAATGCTCTGCCCGTCGTGGCGTTGCACTAAGCGAAAGCAAGCGTTATGCCGAAAGTCATCGTCGACGGGATCGAAGTGGAGCTGGCCGCCGGCGAGCGGATCAACGGCATTCAGGCTGCGCAGCGCGCCGGCGTCGAGATTCCGCACTACTGTTGGCACGCCGGTCTGACCGTCGTGGCAAGCTGCCGGATGTGCCTGGTCGAAGCCGGCACGCGCAATCCCGACACGGGCGACGTGATGATGGTGCCAAAGCTGGTCCCGGCCTGCCAGACGCCGGCCACGCCGAACACGGTCTTCATCACGAACAGCGAAAAGGTTGCTAACGCTCGGGCGATGGTCGAAGAGGATCTGCTGATCGATCATCCGATCGACTGCCCGATCTGCGACAAGGCGGGTGAGTGCAACCTGCAGGATTACCACTTCAAGTACGGCCAGGACCAGCGCCGGGCGGACATTCGCCCATTCACCAGCCGCAAGCGCGAGATGGGCGACACGGTGACGTTGTTCGTCGACCGCTGCGTGATGTGCACCCGCTGCGTGCGGTTCACGCGCGAGATCAGCGGCACGAGCGAGCTGTTCGTGATCAATCGCGGCAGCCACGAAGAGATCGACGTCTTTCCGGGCTATCCGCTCGAGAACCGGATGTCGGGGAACGTGGTCGACCTGTGCCCTGTGGGTGCATTGGGCGACAAGGACTTTCTGTATAAGCAGCGCGTGTGGTTCATGCGGAAGCATGACGGCGTGTGCACGGGCTGTTCGACGGGCTGTTCGATCTCGGTCGAAGAAAACCAGGACACGGTCTATCGCCTGAAGCCGCGCGAGAACCCGCACATCAACCAGTGGTGGATGTGCGACGAAGGTCGCTACGGCTATCACCACGTGCACAGCGACCGCCGGTTGACGGACGTCCAGCGCCGCGACGGAGTGAACTGGACGCTGATCGAATGGTCGCAGGTGGTGCGCGAAATCGACGAGCGGTTCCGCAACGTGGGCCGCGTGGCGGTCGTGCTTTCGCCGCATCTGACGGTCGAAGAAGCCTACCTGCTCGGCAAGTATGCCCGCGAAGTCGATCCTCAGGCGCAAGTGGTGCTGGGGCCGGTGCCGGTCGAAGGCACGGACGAAACCTTCAAGAACGGCTTCACGATTCACGCCGAGAAGGCGCCAAACAGGCGCGGCGTGGAAGAAGTGGTCACCCACTTCATGGGCCAGGTCGCGACGCTGGACAACCTGCTGATCTCGCTGGCAAGCGGCGAGCCGACGGCGGTCTGGGTCAGCGGTGGCTACAAAAGCAACTGGATCGACACGGCCGCGGCGGATCAGATCGCCAGCGCGGCGGCATGCCTCGTGGTGCACGACACATTCGATTCGCCGCTGACGGAAAAAGCGACGTACCGCCTGCCGGACGGCACGTTCGCCGAGCGCGAAGGCTCGTATGTGAACTTTAGCGACCGCCTGCAAAGCGTTTCCTGGGCGATTCGTCCGCCAGCCGGCGTGCGCGTGGCGGGGAGCGTGTACTGGGAACTGCTGGGCGAAGTCGGGCTATACAAGTCTCGCCGGGTGCTCGATGAAGTCGCCGAGCGGATCGTGTTTTTCGCAGCCGCGGCCGAACCGGTTGGCCCGCTGGGCGTGGACCTGAAGACGCCGGTGCTCGAAGCGACGCCAACCGCATAAAGACAGAAGCGAGTATAGGAAAGCGCGATGGACTGGGAATCGTTAATGCAGCCGCTGATCTTGCCACTGGTCAAGATTGCGCTCCTCATCTTTATCATGATGACGGCAGCGGCATACCTGGTGCTGCTCGAGCGGTGGATTGCCGCCTGGGTGCAGGACCGCAAGGGTCCCAATCGCGTCGGCATTCCGCTCACCAAGATCCGGATGTTTGGGCTCGGCCAGCCGCTGGCCGATGGTCTGAAGTTCATCTTCAAGGAAGAGTACACGCCGGGCCACGTGGAGAAGGTGCTGTACACGCTGGCGCCGCTCTCGATCATGGCGGCCGCACTGGCAGTGTTCGCCGTGGTGCCGATCGGCGACGTCCTGCCGATCGAACTTCCCGGCACCAGCGGGCCGATCCAGTTGATCGTCGCGCCCCACATTGACGTGGGCATGATCTACATTTTCGCCCTCAGCAGCATCGCGGTGTATGGCGTGATCCTGGGCGGCTGGAGCAGCAACAATAAGTACGGGTTCCTCGGCGCGCTGCGTTCGAGTGCCCAGCTCATCGCTTATGAAATCCCGCTGGGACTGGGCATCCTGGGCGTCGTGCTGGCCGCGGGTTCATTGCGGCTGGATGCGATCATTTACGCCCAGGCCGAGACGGGTCTGTGGAATGTGTTCGCTCAACCGCTGGGTTTTTCGGTATTCGTGATCGCGGCGTTTGCCGAAGCCGCGCGGTTGCCGTTCGACCTGCCCGAAGCCGAGCAGGAACTGATCGGTGGCTATCACACGGAATATGCCGGCATGAAGCTGCTGCTGTTCCTGATTGCCGAATTCCTGCACATGGTCGTGGCGGCGTTCCTGATCGTGATCCTGTTCCTTGGCGGCTGGCACTTCTGGGGCATGACGGTCGATGCGAGCCAACCAATCGGCTGGCCAATGGCGATCGCCCGGATTGCGATCCTGGCGATCAAGGTGTTGCTGGTAATCGTGTTCTTCATGATGGTTCGCTGGAGCTGGCCGCGGTTCCGCTTCGATCAGCTGATGAACCTGGCCTGGAAAGTGATGTTGCCTTTGGGGCTGGTGAACCTCGTAGCGCTGACGATCGCCTATGAGTACGAATACGTGAATGACCTGGACGGCACGACGCGCGGACTGTGGATCATGGTCGCGGTGGGCTGGGCCGTGGCACTCGTCTCCTGGGTGCTGGCGGCCGTATTCTCGCCACTGCACACGGACAATCGCCCACGCCGCGACGTGACCGATGCTCCGGAATACGAATACGAACCGGAAACGTTGCGACAGATCCTCGCCACTGGAACGCAGCGGGCCAGCGCGAACGGCCCGTAGCGCGCAAACCCCACAGAACGCATGCAAGCCAACGACCCCAACATCAAGTGGATTGAAGAACCGAAGCTCGGGCTGACGGGCAAGATGTACTTGCCGCTGTTCGTGCAAGGTTTGACGACCACGACGAAGCACTTGCTGGGACCGAAAGTCACGGTGAGCTATCCGGACGTGCGGCCCACGATCGGCAATCCGCTGATTTATCGCGGCGTGCACCGGTTGAACAAGGACGAGCAAGGCCGCGTGAAGTGCGTGGCCTGCTTCCTGTGCGCCACGGCTTGCCCCGCGCATTGCATCGACATCGTGGGCGTGGAAAGCCCCTGGCCGGATCGCGAGAAGTATCCCGAGAGCTTTACGATCGACGAGCTGCGGTGCATTTTCTGTGGGATGTGCGAAGAGGCCTGCCCGGTGGATGCGATCGAACTGACGAGCCTGTTCGACCTGACGGGCCGCAGCCGGGAAGAGATGATCTTCGACAAAGAGAAACTGCTGAGCGTGTACGACCAGACGAAGGACACGGAACCGATGAAGTCGAACGCCCTGGGAGGCACGGTGTGAACACGCTCCTGGTGATGATTGGCGGTGCGACGCTGCTGTTTGCGGCCGGCCTGTGGCTGTCGCTGCCGCGCGGGCGCGCGCCGGGAAGGGCGCTGGGCGCCGTGCTGGTGGCCGCCGGATTGGGGCTGTTCGCCGCGGAAACCATTTCGCTCGGCAGCGCGCTAGCCGACGTGGTCTTCTATCTGATCGCCGGACTGACCGTGCTCAGCGCCGTGGCCACGATCTCGTTTCGCAATCCAGTCTACTCGGCCATCTGGTTTGCACTGTCGCTGCTGGGCACGGCGGGCCTGTTCCTGTTCAACGGGGCGCAGTTTCTGGGCGTGGCCACGATCGTGGTTTATGCCGGGGCGATTCTGGTGACGTTCCTGTTCGTGCTGATGCTGGCTCAGCCCGAGGGGCAGGCTCCCTACGACCGCGTGAGCTGGGCGGCGCCGCTGTCGGCCGTGAGCGGAGCGCTGCTGGTGGGCTTGTTGACGTTCGTGCTGGCGGATGTGTTTCAGAACCCGATCGTGGAAGAGCGGCCGGTGGCACAAGTAAGTGAAACGGAACTGGTCGAGGGGGTCCTGGCCGATCAGCACATGGCGACGCTCGGCCGCTGGCTGTTTGGCCGGCAACTGGTTTCGATCGAAGTGATCGGCACGCTGCTGCTGGTGGCCCTGGTGGGCGCGGTGGCCGTGGTCGGTCAGATTCATCACCGCGAACGGGGAGGACCGATGCATGGCTGAGGTCGCCCTGCTGGAAAAATATCTGCTGGTCGGCGCGCTGCTGTTCGGCATCGGCCTGGTCGGGTTTTTTACCCGGCGGAACACGATTGTGATGTTCCTGTCGATCGAAATGATGCTGCAAGGCGTCTCGGTGAGCCTGGTAGCCTGGGGCCGATATCACAACGACTGGGGTGGGCAGATCCTGGTGATCTTCATCCTGACGATCGCCGCCTGCGAAGCCGCGATCGCCCTGGCCGTGGTGTTGTCTCTGTTCCACAAGGCCGGGTCGCTGGATATTGCGCTCTGGCAGACGCTGCGCGAAGACAATCAGCCGGCGTTCACCGATCCCAAATGGCCCGAGCCAAGAGACGACGATCCCGTGTGGCCGAAGCTGACGCCGGCAGGCATCGAGCCCACGGCCGATCCGGACGAGATCATTCACCGCATGCACGTGTAGCGAGACGGACAACTACCTCATAACCCGAAGCGTAAGCGAGTGCTTCTTAACCCGAAGCGTGAGCGAGGCTGAGCCCTCGCCGGAAACGCCCTCGCTCAAGCTTCGGGTGACAAGAGACCAAGCGAACTGTAGACCTGAATGAACGACACGATTCCCATCCTGCTGGTCCTGATACCGGGGTTGCCGCTGCTGGCGACAATCGTCACGGCGATCTTTGGCCGCTACGTGCTCAAGGAAAACAGTCATCTGCCGGTGGTGGTGGCGCTGGTCGGGTCGTTCGTATGCAGCGCGATGCTCCTGGCGGAAGTGAAGCTGGGTATCGCCGAATCGTCGAAAGAGGGTTCGCCGACCGCAAACAGCATCGGCTGGGAAGTGACGTCGAACCTGTGGACCTGGGTGCAGGTTGAGGACGCGATCACGACCAGCGACGTCTCTCACGCCGCGGCGGCCGCGCCGGCGCCGGGCGCTGAAGCCACGCCGCTGCCGGCTTCGCTGCCGTTCACGATTGAAATCACGCAGCGGGCTGACACCCTGACGGCGATCATGCTGGCGATGGTCACGTTCGTGTCGTCGCTGGTGGCAATCTATGCCGGCGGATACATGCACGGCGACCGCGGTTACTGGCGGTTTTTCTGCTACATCGGTTTGTTTGTGTTCTCGATGACGATGCTGGTCTCGGTCAGCAACTTCGTCCTCTTGTACGTGTTCTGGGAAGCGGTCGGTCTGTGCAGCTACCTGCTGGTGGGTTTCTGGTATCAGAAGCCCGAGGCGGCCGCGGCCGGCAAGAAGGCATTCCTGGTGAACCGGATTGGCGACTTTGGGTTCGCCCTGGGGCTGTTCCTGATCTGGACGACCTATGGCACGTTGAACTTTCACGATGCCAGTGGCGTGGCCGGCGTGCTGGGTCAGACCCGGCTCGCACAGCCTTCGCTGATCGCAGGCTTCAGCGACAGCTATGGCACGATCGCCACGGCGATTTGCCTGCTCTTGATGCTGGGGGCCTGCGGCAAGAGCGCCCAGTTCCCGCTGCACGTCTGGCTGCCGGATGCGATGGAAGGCCCCACGCCGGTCAGCGCCCTGATTCACGCGGCGACGATGGTCACGGCCGGAGCCTACATGGTGACGCGGTGCTCGCCGCTGTTCTTCGCCTCGCCGGACGCCCAGCAAGTGGTGGCGATCATCGGCGGCACGACGGCCGCGATCGGCGGTGTGATCGCGCTCACGCAAACCGATCTCAAACGCGTGCTCGCCTACTCAACGATCAGCCAACTCGGCTACATGTTCCTGGGCCTGGGCCTGGGCACGATCGCCGGGATCACCTCGGGCATGTTCCACTTGTTCTGCCATGCGTTTTTCAAGGCTTTGTTGTTCCTGGGCGCCGGTAGCGTGATGCACGCGATGGGCGGGGTCATCGACATGCGCAGGTTCAGCGGCCTGCGAAAGTTGATGCCGGTCACGAACTGGACGTTCCTGTTTGGCTGCCTGGCACTGGGCGGTGTGATTCCGTTCGCGGGCTTCTGGAGCAAGGACGCAATCATTGCGGCGACGTACGAGCGCGGCGTGCTGGAAGGGATCGCCGTCTACAAGGTGTTGTATTGGGTCGCCACGATCGTGGCGTTCCTGACGGCGTTCTACACCTTCCGGGCGTACTTCCTGACGTTCTACGGCGAGGAGCGGATTCCGCACGAGGCGGGATCTCATGCTCACGAATCGCCGCCGCAGATGACCTGGCCGCTGCGGATCCTGGCGATCTGCTCGCTCGTGGTCGGTGCGTACTTCACCTGGACTGGCGGGTTTGTCGACTTTCTTAGCCAGACGCCGTCGCTGGCATTCGCTCCCCTGGCGGCGACGGCCGCGCATGGCGAGCATTCGCATGAAGCGCACCAACTGGTGAGCATCGTAGGCACGGTGATCGCGCTCACGGCGATCGGCCTGGCGGCGTTTTTGTACCTGGGCGATCACACGCTGATCGACAAGATCAAGCAACTGTCCGGCCCGCTGTATTATCTCTCGTACGGCAAGCTGTTTTTCGATCCGATTTACTACGCGGCGTTCGTCTGGCCGTCGCTGCAAGTGGCGAAGCTCAGCTACTGGTTCGATCGCAACGTGATCGACGCTCTGGTGAACTTCGTGGGACGCGTGCCGCCGTGGCTGGGAGCGCTGCTGCGGCCCCTGCAGAGCGGGCTGGTGCAGTTTTACGGCGTGGCCATGGTGTGGGGCGTGCTGGTGCTGATCGTGACCCTGCTGGTGTGGCCGGCCCTGGCGGCAACTTTTGGAAACTAACGCAGGCGAAGTTCCACTCGCGATTACAACGCGGCGAATGACTTAAGCGGAGAACTGGTGCTTTGGACCCGATGTCGACACTCTTGCTCGTGACGATTCTGCTGCCAACGATCGGCGCCGTGGTCGTGTGCCTGTTGGCCGACCAGGGTGCGAGCGGCGCCCGGCAGACGGCCCTCGTTACGTCGATTCTGACGCTGGTGCTGGCGAGCGTGCTGGCGGCGAACTTTGAACCGCCCGCCGATCCGGCGGCTCCGTTTGCCGCTTCCGCGATGGAGTGGCTGGGGCCGTCGTCGCACATCAACGTGGAATTCAGCCTGGGGCTCGATGGCCTGAGCATCTGGATGTTCGCGCTCTCGGCGCTGCTATTGTTCACGTGCGTGCTCGTGAGCTGGGAAGCGATCACGGATCGGCCGGCCGTGTTCTATAGCCTGCTGCTGCTCCTGGGGAGCGGCATGCTGGGTGTGTTCGCCGCGCGCGACCTGATCCTGTTCTACATCTTCTTCGAGTTCACGCTGATCCCGCTGTTCTTCCTGATCGGCGTGTGGGGCTCGGAAGACCGGCGCTATGCGGCCGTGAAGTTCTTCCTGTTCACGCTGGCCGGCAGCTTGCTCACGTTCCTGGGCCTGCTGACGATCGTGCTCTGGAATTACAACCATTCCGACGCCGGCCAGATGACGTTTTCGATTCACGAACTGACGGCCGGGCTGAACGCGCATCCGCTGGCCCAGCCGTATCAGTTGTGGGTGTTCCTGGCGCTGTTCGCGGGCTTTGCGATCAAGGTGCCGCTGTTCCCGCTGCACACGTGGCTGCCGCTCGCGCACACGCAAGCCCCCACGGCTGGTAGCGTGCTGCTGGCGGGCGTACTCTTGAAGATTGGCACCTACGGCTTCGCCCGGTTCAGCATTCCGATGCTGCCCGAGGCCACGGCGATGTGCATTCCGTGGATCCTGGCGCTCTCGGCGGCGGGGATCATCTACGGGGCGCTCGTGGCCCTGGTGCAGACGGACATGAAGCGGCTGATCGCCTACAGCTCGGTGAGCCACCTGGGCTTTGTGATGCTGGGGCTGTTCGCCCTCACCTCGCTGGGCGTTGAAGGCGGCGTGCTGCAGATGGTCAATCACGGCCTCTCGACCGGCGGACTGTTCGCCATTGTGGGCATGATCTATGAACGGTATCACACGCGCGAGATCGCCCAGTTCGGGGGCATCGCGCGGCGGACGCCGATCCTGGCGTTCTTCTTCCTGCTGTTTACGTTTTCGAGCATCGGCCTGCCGGGCATGAACGGCTTCGTCGGCGAGTTCATGATCCTCGCCGGCATGTTTCAGCGGGCCTGGACCGAAGCGCCCGAAGGCTTCGAGCTGCTGTACAAGGTGATTGCCGTGGCCAGCGTGTCGGGCGTCGTGCTCGGGGCGTGGTACATGCTGTACCTGGTGCAGCGGGTGTTTTTTGGTCCGCTGCGCGAGCCGCCGGTACATGGACATGATGGGCATGGACATGATGAGCACGGCCATGCAGCGCACAGCGATCTCGGACATGACGGGCACGATGATCATGGACATGGCGCGGTCGACACGATTCCGCCGAGTTCGATTCGCGACCTGTCGTTCCGCGAGATCATGGCCGTGGCGCCTTTGGTGGTGTTTATCTTCTGGATCGGTTTGCATCCCGAGTTCTTTCTGAGCCGGATGCAAGCGACGCTGGAACCGATGACCCGCAATGCCCAGTTGGCGGTCGAGCGGATGTACGGCGAGCCGGCCGCGATCGCCGGTGATGCAGATCAAGAACAGGTTGAGCGAGTAAGCCTGCTCGCAGAGGGAGTACCCGCGCGTGACGAGTGAGACGGCCTATCTGCTGTTGCCGGAAATCATCCTGATCCTGGCCGGCACGCTGATCTATTTGGGCGGAGCGTTCGCGCCGGGCAAGTCGGCTTGGGCTGCGCTCGCCGCGCTGGTGATCCTGGCCGCGGGCGGAGCGCTCGCGCAGCAGGGGACGACCGAGACCGTGCAGAAGGCCCTGGTGACGGGCACGATCAGTGGCCCGCTGACGATTGACTGGTTTTCGGCGGCTATTCGCTATGGTGTGCTGGCCGTGGGTTTGGTGTTCGCGCTGGTCGGCTCCCGCTGGGTCGGCGAGGGTGACCAGTCCGAGTTTCAGGGCTCGCTGCTGATGATCCTGGCCGGGCTGATGCTCGTGGCCCTGTCGAATGACCTGGTGCTGGTGTTCGTCGGGCTGGAGCTGATTTCGATTCCGACGTACGTGATGTTGTACCTGGGCAAGGGGACGAACCTGCTGGAGTCGGGCACGAAGTACTTTTTCCTGAGCCTGCTTTCCAGCGCGTTGATGCTGTACGGGTTCAGCTTCCTGTACGGCGTGGCCGGCTCGACGAGCCTGATCGACATTCGCGAGACGTTCGCCAATCCGGATGCCGACGCCGCGCGACTGATGTCATTCGCCCGGCTGGCGCTGATCTTGATTTTCGCGGGGCTGGCCTTCCGGCTGACCGCGGTGCCGTTTCACTTTTATGCCCCGGACGTTTATCAGGGCACGAGCAACGCCAACGCGGGCATTCTGGCCGTGATCCCCAAGATTGCGGCCCTGGCTGCCATCGTGCGGATCATCTACGCGGGGATGCCGGGCCTGGAACAGATTGGCTGGCAACTGACGCTGGCCGTGGCGCTGGTCACGATGACGCTGGGCAACTTGCTCGCGCTGTGGCAGACGAACGTGCGGCGGATGATGGCTTATTCTTCGATCGCGCATGCCGGCTACATGCTGATCGGGCTCTCGGTAGGATTCGCGGCGGCCGGCGGAGCGGTCGTGGCGGAAGGGTTGGACGGGGTCGGGGCGACGCTGTTCTACCTGCTCGTGTATGCGGCGGCGACGGCGGGCGTGTTTGCCGCGCTGACGTACTTGAGTGGCGAGCGGCGAATCGTCAGCACGCTGGATGATCTGGCGGGGCTGAGCAGCTCGCATCCGAAGACCTCCGCCGCGCTCGCGCTGTTCATGTTCTCGCTGGCCGGGCTGCCGCCGCTGGCCGGCTTTTGGGGCAAGTTCACGCTCTTCACCGGTGCGCTGAGCGTCGATGCCAGAAACCCCGAGTCGGGAAATCTCTGGCCGTGGTTCGTGGCGCTGGCCTTGGTGGGCGTGATCAACGCGGCGATCTCGGGAGCGTACTACCTGCGGCTGATCGGCGTGATGTACTTCCGTAGCGGAGATGCCGCGCCGGAGGGGCAGGGCGGCGCCGGCGCCGCGCTGGCCACGGCGCTATGTGCGCTGGCCGTGATCGGCATCGGGGCGTATCCCGGCCCACTGGTCGAGGCAGGCAAGAAGGCCAGCCGGGCGGCACGGGATGTTTCGCCGGAGATGCTGGCAGGGGATCGAGTCCCCGCAAATCAGACGGCAGTCGTGAAGCCACTGCCGGGGCTGCAAAAAGCAGAGTTCTAAAGGTCGCGGTTTTTTGCGCGGTCGCGGAGAGGTGGTCCAGGGGAAGGTATTCCCCTGGCTTTAGGGGCGTGTTTCTACCGCGAGGAGTCGCCCCCGTGCTGGCAGTTTTGTGGTGCGCACTGGCCTGAGCAAGTATGCTTACGGTAAGGGCGGAGCTACCACGAGAGGCGGCATGTCTTTTACCAACGACGCGGCAGCCGAACTGGCCAGGTTCCTGGACAGCGGCGCCACTCCCATCTACGTCCTCGACGAGGATCGCCGGATCGTCTTCTGCAACGCGGCTTGCGCTGCGTGGCTGGGCGTGCCGGCCGATGCGCTCATCGGGCAAAAGTGCAACTATCACACGCCGGCCGATGACGCCCCAGGGGGCGAACTGGCGGCAGTGGCAGCCGGGCTCTGCCCACCGCCACTGGCCTTCGCCGGGAAGTCACTTTCGGCCAATGTCACTTGCCGGCGGCCGAACGGGCGAGTCAGTCAACGGAGCGGACAGTTCGTGCCGCTCGCCCACGGCGAGGACGAAAGCTCGCCCGTGGTGGCGATTTTGGAACGAGCGGACTGCCCGGCCGAAGTCGCCAAGGCCGACGGGCCGCTCGACGGCAGTTCGCTGAGCGCGCTGCACGACGCGGTGCGCCGGTACCGCCAGCAGCAATCGCGGCAGGCGAGCGCCGACCGCTTGATTGGCAATCATCCGAAAATGCTCCGAGCGCGGGCGCAGGTGCAGCTTGCCGCGCGCGGAGAGACGCACGTCACGATCGTCGGCCCGCAGGGCACCGGCAAGGAGCACGCGGCCAAGGCGATTCACTACGGGCAAGGTGGCCCGGGCCTGCTCGTGCCGATCGATTGTGCGCTGATGGACACCAACCTGCTGCGAAGCACGCTGCGAACGCTGGTCTCGCGACGGACGCTGCGTCCCGCCCAGAGCACGCTGCTGGTGGAACATGCCGAGCGGATGCCGGTCGAAGTGCAGGGCGATCTGCTCTCGATGCTGGGCGATGCTTCACTGGGGATGCGGGTGATCGCGCTGTGCGAGTCGCCGCTCGACGCGGCGGTGGCGGAGGGTGTTTTCTCGGCGTCGCTGGCCTGCACGTTGGGCACGCTGGTGATCGAACTGCCGCCGCTCGCGGAGCGGATCGACGATCTTCCGCTGTTGGCCCAGACGATGCTTGAGGACCTGAACGCCACGCACTCGCGGCAGATTGCCGGTTTCTCGGCCGAGGCACTGGACCAGCTCGCGGCCTACCCCTGGCCGGGGAACCTGGACGAACTGCAGGTGCTGGTGCGTGAGATGCATGAGAAAGCGGCCGGACCGCGAATCGTGCCGCGCGACTTGCCACGCACGATCCAGTGGGGCGCCGAGGCCGCCAGTGCTCCGCGCGAGGAGACGATCGTGCTGGAGGAGTTTCTGGCCCGCGTCGAACGCGAACTGATCGCCCGGGCGATGCGCAAGGCGAAGGGGAACAAGAGCCGCGCGGCCAAGATGCTGGGGCTGACCCGGCCGCGGCTATATCGGCGGCTGGTGCAGTTGGGGCTCGAACCGGCGGCGGAGACGAAGGAGCCGAAGGGCCGGGCGGGCGAGTAAACTTTATTTCGGCAACGAGCGTACCCGGCGCAGGAATTTGCCGGACTTTCAAGGATGCGGCGAGCCCGATTATCGAAATTGAGCGATTGGCCCCTGGTCACTTTTCCGATTGCGACCTACGATGAAATCCGACGTTTTGCCAGCTTCGCCGTTGAACAAGTCTGCCAGACCGCGCGTGATCGTTTTTGAGCGCTCGGGGCGGTGGGCCGCGGCATTGCGAAGGGTGCTCGCCCGCGAACTTGCGCTGCGCGAGACCAGGTCGCTGGCCGAGTGTGAAGCGGAACTGCGAGAGGCCCCTGAAAGCTTTCTCGTGGTTGAGCTGACCGCAACCAACCTGGGCGGCGTGCTCGAATTGCTGACTTGCGTCGGCGCTGAGTACCGCTGGGCTCGGATTGCGGTCGTGGCCGAGCGGTCCGTGGCGGCAGGCGAGTTGACAGCGTGTGAATGGACAATGCGAGAAGCGGGGGCGATCCATTTCGTCACCTCTCCGCGGCAGGCCGCGGAACTTGCCAGGCTGGCGGAACGGCACGCGGCGCTGGTTCCCCGGCCGAAGCGAAGCCTGGCGGTGCAGGTCTGGGACTCGCTCCCCTGGCCGGAAGCGGCGTCGAGCTGAAGCTGGCCAGGTAGGTGCCCGCGCTTTCGGCGAAGTTCGCCTCCGCAGTGAATTGACGACTTTTTTTGAGGGAAGGACTGTTTTTCTGATGGCAGACCACAAGCTCGATCAAGCAGCCGTGAAGTCGGCGCTGGACAGTTTTCTCGATCCGGAGTCCGGGCGCAGCGTCGCCAGTGGCGGACAGATCGCTGATGTGCAGATCTCGGGAAACCACGTTTCGGTCACGCTCGGCCTGACGTCGCATTCGGCCATCATCCGCGACGAAACGGCCGCGGCGCTGGCGAACCATTTGCGAAAGAACGTGCCGGGCGTCGAGGACGTCAGCGTTTCGCTGACCGAGCACCAGCGGCCAGCGCCGAAGATCGGGCAAGTAGGGCTTACTGCCAAGAGCGTCATCGCGGTCGGTTCGGGCAAAGGGGGCGTCGGCAAGAGCACGATTGCGGCCTCGCTCGCCATTGGACTGGCGCGGGCCGGCAGCAAAGTGGGCCTGATGGACGCGGACGTTTACGGCCCCAGCATTCCGCATCTTCTGGGCGTGAACCAGCGGCCCGCGATCGAGGACAACCGGATCCAACCGATTGAAGCCTCGGGGTTGAAGGTCATCTCGATGGGATTCCTGGTGCCGCCCGGCGAGGCCGTGGTCTGGCGCGGGCCGATGCTCCACGGAGCGATCACCCAATTTTTGCGTGACACGGCCTGGGGCGATCTGGATTATTTGATCATCGACATGCCGCCCGGCACCGGTGACATCGCGCTGACGCTCTCGCAGCTCTTGCCGCTGTCGGGCGCCGTGATCGTGTGCACGCCGCAGGACGTTGCCCTGCTCGACGCGATCAAGGCCGTGGCAATGTTTCGCAAGGTAAACATTCCGATTCTCGGGATGGTCGAGAACATGAGCGGCTTCATTGCGCCGGAGACGGGCAAGCGGTACGACATCTTCGGCGCGGGTGGCGCGCAGAAGAAAGCCGTGGAGCTCGGCATCCCATTCCTGGGCGAAGTGCCGATTCACATCGCGATCCGCGAGCTGGGTGACGCGGGCCGGGCGGCGGCCGTGTACGACGATCCGGCGAGCGCCGCACATCTCGAGACGTTATGCCTGAATCTGGTGCGGAACCTGGCCGCGAACAAAGCGGCGGGGAAGGGGACCGAAGGGGCCTTGCCGGTGCTCAGCCTGTAGGGGGCTAACGCATGTAAGGACTTGGGCTTACGGCGACTCCGCAGAGACGCGCCGTCAGCGATGCCTCCGGGCTAAACATACCGATACGCTGCCCTAGAAAAAGCTAGAGCCGCTCGGACCAGTGATGATCCGAGCGGCTCTTTCTCGTTGTATTCAGGGCCACTGATTAGAGCAGCGGCTCACGGCAACTGAGTGCCGCGGAAGAAGCGCTACTTCTTCTTCTTGGCTGCCTTCTTCTTGGGAGCCTTCTTAGCAGCAGCTTTCTTCTTCTTCTTGGCCACAGTCCGTCCTCCTAAAAAGTTGTTGGCAAGATCCGTCTCGGTGACCTCCAAGTCACATGATTGCTCCGAGCGAGTCCTACCTGAACAAAAAACAAAAGCCCTCTCTAGTTCGAAGCAACGAGTGCTTCGCATTCGAGAAAACTTTAACACACCCGAGTTCAGGAAAGATCATTGAGTTCCATTTGTACACATCCTGCGGAAATGTGCAATACGAATCTTGACACAGAAGCAAAAATTTTTTCGGCGACGCGTCGACCCACCGCGCGGCGCTGAAAACAGATTTTGTTTCGCGCGCAAGCGCGCTGTGTTCGTTGCTTCGCGCGCGAAGCGCACGACAACTCCAGCGCTCGAACTGCGACTCGCGCGCGGTTAGTACAACGAGACCGAAGTACCGTCGAGATACCGCGCGGCCGGTTGCGCGCGGCGCTGCGCCAGAAACAACAATCGCCGTTCATGCGGCGTCCGCGTACGCACGTGCAGGGTGCGAAACAGGGCGTTTCCGCCGGGAGAAAGCGATCCGCCCGCCTCGGTCCAGGCGCCAAGAATGTCGCGCCAGGCCTCGCCGCGCCGCGTGAATCGAATGTGGATCGGGTCGTAGCTGTACCAGTGCGGCTGGTGTGAAACAATCGTCAACGCGCGCTCGCCCGCGATCCGAGCCACGTGTTCGTCCAGCTCGATCGCGCGGCGTTGGGCTTCGGCCAGTGAGAGCCGGCTGTATGGAAACAACACGCTCCGCATCAGCTTGAACTTGGCCGGCGAAAGTTTTTGGACATTCGCGATCGGCAAATTGGTGATCGTGATCTTGGCGTCCGCCGCGGCCAGCCGATCGAGACACGCTTCGAGCCAGCCGACAATCCGGTCCACGGGTTCCTCGTATAACAGATCGTTGCCGATGTCCGTGACCAGGGCGGCCGTGGGCAATTGCCGGCCGGAAGTCAAGTTCTGCCACAGCCCACAATGGGCGATTCCCGGCAGCCCCACGCCCATTATCCGGGTATTTCGGCCATAAGACCGGCCGTGCCCCAGGGCGGCGTGCACCTCCAGCGGCTCGTTCCAGACGCGGCCGGCGGTCTCCAGAACGGTGCCGATGCCCTTGGTGAGATTGCTCGCGCCAAGCAGGATGACGCGGCGCGCCGGAGCCGACGGGACGTTCGTCTCGCGCGAGGCGGCCATCAGCGATAGCCTCCATAACCACCGCCGCCGCCAGTGTAGGCCTGCAGCGTCGTGTAGCTGTTGTAGGCGAGGTACGCGCAGAACAGGGCCAGGAACTGATCGTGCAGGCGCGTCCAGGCGAGTACGCCCGCGCCGACGGCGACGAAGATCGACAGCCAGAGCGACATCTGCAAGCCGTCGCGCGGGTTGGCCATCGTAAACAGCTCGCCCGAGATGCGTCCGCCGTCGAGCGGCCAGATGGGGAGCAGGTTGGCGAGTCCCCAGAAGATGTTGACGTACAGCAGATAGAATATCAGGGTCGTTAATCTTGGATTCGCGAAGGGCTCGAATCCGACGGGCAAGATCGTATCGGGCCAGGTCCAGATCACGTTGTGGCCGGACGCCTTGATGGCGGCCACGAGCAGCGCGGCGAAGATGAAACCCGCTCCCGGGCCAGCGAAGGAGATCCCGATCTGCGCGAGGTGGCTGTGGTAGGTGGGACGATAGGCGGCCAGACCGCCGAAACCGTAGAGCGTGATCCAGGGTTGCCAACCGTGGGCACGGGCGGCGAGCGCGTGTCCCATTTCGTGAATCAGGATCGAGACGAAAACGGTTCCAATCCACAGCATCAGTTGGATTGGATCGGGATCGCCGCCCGCGCCGAGGATTGCGGCGGCCAGCCAGAAGAACGGATGCACGCGCACCGGAATGCCAAACAAGTTGAAACGAAGATCGTAGGGAGTCCGGTTTGGTTCGGTGAACAGCACGCGATCGAGTCCTGGGGCCGGGTGGGGACGCGGCTCAACGGTGGCCGGGCGTGAAAATTCTACTCCGCGGAGGCGCGGCGGGTCAGGCCGCGGTTTTGGATCGGGGGTGGGTTTTCGGCAGCGGGGCAGGGGCCTTCGCAGGAGCATAGTGCGGGGCGGGAAGCGGCTGCGGGCGGCGGTCCAGATCGGCCAGGATGTACTGGGCTGCGCTGCGGGCGGCGCCGCCGTGGCCCACCTCGGCTTTGAGTGCAGCTAGCCGCTCAACCAGCCGCTCACGTTCCACCGGATCGGTGAGCCAGCGAATCGCGTGGGCCGCAACCTGCCGCGACTTGTCCGTGCAGGTCACGTACTCGGGATACAGCACCTCGGGCGTGTCGCCACGGTCGGGATCGTAGGTCGTGGCATCACCGTCCAGCGGATCGACCGCCGAGAGCAGGTTCACCAGCGTGATGTACTTCACGCGGCGGTAGCGGCGCTGCAGCACGTAGGCCAGGCGCGAGATGGCGTAGTGGATCACGGTCGGCTTGCACTGATACAGGAGCTCGAGCGAGACGGAGCCGGACACCGCCAGGCAGCACGTGGCCAGGTGAATCAACTCAGGCGTGCGCTTCAGGTGCACCTCGATGTCGAGTCCGCTGGCGGCGACGGCGCGGCGAGCCATCTCGGCCTGGTGCGGCTTGAACGAAGCAATGGCAAAGCGGGCACTGGGAACCCGAGCATGGATGATTGCCGCGGCCTTGAGGAAGCAGCTTAGATTGTGTTGGACTTCCTGCGTGCGCGAGCCGGGAAGAATCGCCACAAGCGGGCGGGCGTCGTCGCGATGCGCGGCGAGGAACTGTGGATCGAGTTGTTGCCGGCGGACTTCGTCGAAGTAGGGATGGCCGATGAACGTGGCATTCGCGCCGCGCTGGCGATACCACTTTTGCTCGAATGGCATGCTGCACAGCACGTGATCGACCAGGCGGCGGACCTTGCGGATGCGATGCGTGGCCCAGGCCCAGACTTGCGGCGGAGCGAAGTAGTACACCGGAATGCCGTGGGCCTTCGCGCGGCGAGCGACCCACCAGTTGAAACCGGGGTAGTCGATCAGCACGACGGCGTCGGGCTTGTGATGGCGGAAGTAGCGATCGGCCCGGCCGCCGAGCGCGAGAAACTTGTGGAGGTTGATGAGCACGCGGAAAATCCACATCACGGCCAGCAGCGTCATGTCGGTGTGCAGCGTGCAGCCGGCGGCAGCCATCTCGGGACCGCCATAGCCGACGAACTCGATGTCGGGCCGCTGGGCGCGGAGCTGCCGGATGAGGTTGGCTCCGTGCAGATCGCCGCTGGGTTCGCCGGCCGAGAAGAAGATTTTCATGGTCACATCGAGCGCGTCGTGAGGCGCGAGGGCATCAAGAGAAGCGTCCAACTGCCGGTCGACGCTCGACCGGCGGGTCCCTCGAAGCGAGCTTCGGGCTAGAGGGCTCGTATGGCCGCGAAGTATCCCAGAATCTGGCAAGACGGGTAAAGTGCAGTTCGGGCTGGCGGTGCTAATATGCGAAGCGACTCGCGAGCGCAAAAGAAAGGGCCGGCAGCCCGCGGAGGAGCTACCGGCCCTGTCGATCTAGCGAACTTGAAGCGGTGCGAAGCTTACTTCTTGACCGGTTCGAAGGCGACCTTCTTGGCGTCGGTGAACAGCAGCGTGATCAAGTCGTCGCCCGTGGCTTTCTTGGCCTTGGCCAGGCAGCCGGGGCAGCAGACGGCAACTTTGACGCCTTCGACCTCGACGACCTTGTCGGCAGCCATCGGGCGGCCGGCAACCGGGCACTTCACCTGCTTGATCTGTCCGGTCTGGAGCAACTGCAGGTTCGCCTTGGCGGCGAACTTTTCGGGATCGGCTTCAAACGCCTTGGGGCAGTTGGGGCAGCAGAACGCCACCTTGCCGCCATTGAAAGCGACGGTGTGTTCGGCCTTGCACGGCTGACCCGAGACCGGGCACTTGGGTTCCGCTTTCTTCTCTTCCTCGGCACGCAGCGAGCCGGAAGCGACGACGGCGAACAGGGCCAATGCAGCAATCGCGAGACGGAATTTCATGATTCAGTTTCCTTCAATTGAAATGGGGCTATTTCTGTGTGGCTCGGCGAATTTTCTGGCCCGCGTTTCCTACGCGAGAAAACCAGTCGACGAGCACGACGAGGACAATTCGAACGCAAGACGATCAGCCAAGCGCGACCGGGTGCAGTGGCGGCCGGAGCGCGCACTATCGGCGCAGCAGTCAGATGGTCCAGCGACAATGGACCTTGTGCAGTGACGTTCCGCCCCGGCACGCCACAGGCACGTGCGACCGGGCGACGAGCGTTTGTCGAGAGTCGTCGGCGACGGCCGGCGAAGCGGCCAGGGCGACGAATTTCTCAAGCGAGATTTCGCTGCCGCGCTTGCCGCTGGGAATGGCCGGCGGCTGAGCAGTGGCCTTGCAGTGGCAAGGAGCATCCGCGAACGCTGGCGAGGCAAGCGGTTCAGACTCTTCGTCCGCGCTGGCGCAGCAGGGGCGAGCTTCAGCCTCGCAGCAACTGCTGGTTTCCTCGACGGCTTGCGGACCGCAGCAGCACTGGCCGCTGCCCTTGAGAGCTCCGGTCTTGCAGCAACGGGGCTGGGCACCCACGACTGGCGCGGCAATCGTGCTGATTGCCAGCAGGGCGATGCCAAGTTTTCGTGCCAGCGTCGAGACCATATGGTTCGCTTCGAAGAGCGCGATGGAGAGTACAGCGGCAGTATTTTCGGCCAGTTCGGCCCGCAAAGTCAAGCAAGTTTGCCCAGGCGGCACGGATTGTGGGATAAACCGGGGCTGAGGGGCACGGTTCGTCGGCGTTAAGCCCTTAGGCCGCCTGCGCTTCGTGCCGCGATGAGCATCTCCAGATAGCTGCGCCGCTCGCTGGCAATCAGCCCGAGCTCGGCGGACAGGGCAGCGATCGTTTCCTGGGCCAATTGCAAGCTGCTGTCTTCGGCGATCAGCTCGAGCTCGACGAACTGGCCCACCTCGGCGACCCGGTCGAGCGCGATTTCGACCGGAAGGTCTTTCCAGGTGAGTGAGAGATGGCGGCGCTGCTTGCGAACTTCGAGCACCGGTTCGAAGGAAAGGGCCGTGAGCAGTTCGGCGGCCTGGGCTGCGCCGCTCTCGCCCGCGGGGAGCGAGATCTCGATCTCACGGCGGGTTTTAGTCGTCCGGTCGAGCTTGGGGCCTTTGTACGTAATATAGTTGTGGTCGCCGACGCGTCGGAGGCGCAGGGCTTCATCCGTCCGGGCGAAGTCGCGCATCGGGTGGCGGTAGTAGCGATCGACCTGCTCGTGGTCCTCGCCGACCGTGGCGCCGAGCGCGACGAGCCTCGCTTCGAGGGCAGCCAGATCGCTGACGGGGAATTTTTGTTCGACTTCCAGTGGCATGGTTCGATTTCGTTGCGGTGCGGCTGCAGGTTGGACTGCGGGTATTGTGGGGGGAGATGCGGATGGAAGCAACCGACCGGACGCCGACGCGGCGGCAATCTTCGCGGACGTGGATTTCCATGTCGCTGCTCGTGGCGGTCATCCTGGTTTACCTGCTGCTGGTAACCCGTCGGTCGCATGAGCCGCTGGGAACGATCGGTCCGGCGATCGGCAAGCGGCTCGCCCATTTGGAACTGGCTGGGCTGACAGGCGGGGCCGGGGCGGTGTTGCTGGAAGAACTGCACGGCAAAGTGGTACTGGTGAACTACTGGGGCTCCTGGTGTCCGCCGTGTGTGCGCGAGCTGCCGGAGATTGAGGACATCGGCGAGCGCTTTGCAGGCCGCGATGATTTTCGGCTGCTGGCCGTCTCATGCGGGCAAGGGGCGGATGAGAATCTCGAGACGCTGCGCGATGAGACCGAGCGATTTCTCGCGGCGCGCGGGTCGAAGCTGACGACCTACGTCGATCCAGGCGCGAGCAGCCGGCGGGCGATGAACATCGTGCTGGGGGTGCCGATTGCTTATCCGACCACGCTGCTACTGGATCGCGACGGAAGGATTCGCGGGCTCTGGCAGGGATACGATCCCCGCGCGGCCGGTGAGATGGAAGCGGAGATTGAGAAGTTGCTGAGGGCACCGCAGTGATGTCCAGAAGCCAAGAGAGCCCCCCCGGCAAAGCCGGGGGCTAGCGGCGGAGCAGTTCCGCTAGTTCCCGCGCTGCAGCGGCCGGATCTTCCTCGCTGCTGATCGCTCCGCTGACGGCGATGCGCGTCAGGCCGGCGGCGAGCACCTCGGAGAGATTCGCCGCCGTGATGCCGCCGATTGCGAAGGCGGGCAGACGGACTTCTTCAGCGACTGCGCGCAGCAGTTCCACGCCCGCGAACTCGCTGAACTGCTTGGTGCCGGAGGGGAACGTGGGGCCGACGCCAAGATAGTCCGCGCCGTCGAGTACCGCGGCATGTGCCTGCTCGAGCGAATGCGTCGAAACGCCGACCAGTCCGCGTGTGCCAAGAATTCGCCGCGCGTCCTTCACGCTGAGTTCGTCCTGGCCGACGTGCACGCCGTCCGCCCCGCTGAGCAAGGCGAGGTCCGGGCGGTCGTTCATGATGAATAACGTATGGGTATCGGCGGTAGCTTCGCGAACCACACGGGCTCGGGCGAGCAGTTCGCGATCGGGCAGGTGCTTATCGCGGAGCTGGATGATGCCCACGCCGGCCGCGACGAGTGATTTGACGAGCCCGCGGATTTGCGATTCGCTGCGTCCGCCGTCGATGAGCACATAGAGCTGGGCATCGGCCAGACGCTCGAGGCTGGTCTGGGTGATGTCGGTAACGCGTTCGAGCGTGTAGACCCGATAGCGAAGCTGTTCGAGAGCCGCGGCCGTGTCCGGCGAAACGGTTTTGGAGAATTCCTCCAGGCTGCGGAGCGACTGTTCAACACGTTTGAAGCTGGCGGCGAGCACGGCGGAGAGATTGCTGCGCTGGGCTTCGCTGGGCAACGTGACCGAGGCGCCGACGTCGGTTTGAGTTTCTCGAGCCGCATGACGGACCTTATTTCCGAAGACGCTGAGCGCCGCGGTGAGCTCGTGACGGATCGCTTTGGCGAGGCGCGTGAGATGGCGATCGTCGAGATGGAAGCGGAGATAGTCTTCGATCACACGGAGCCCCTCGCCAGCGCGATTGGCGGCAGCGTCAATGATGCGAATGGCGGAGAGCTCTTCGCTGGCAAGCGGTTGATCGTCTTCCGTACGATTCGGATTGATCGACAGGATGCTGGGGCGACGTGGCTCGTCAAGTTCGACCTCCAAGGGCTCGAGCGGCAGCGGTCCGGGCTGGAAGCCGGCCAGACGGTGAACCTCGGCTTCAAGCACGTCGGCCGCGAGACCTTGCTCGGCCAGCCAGCGTGAGACGTCGCTTTCGGCCGCGACAAGCGCCAGTAGCAGATGCTCGGTCGCCAGCTCCAGCGGACGGGGATATTCGATGAGCAAGTCTTCGACGGTTTGCAGGCATTGGTGCCAGGCCCGCGAGTGGTGGCGATCGTCGACGGGGGGAGCGTCGATTTCGCGGAGCGAGGGAAAGCGGCGGCGAACGCTTTGGGCGTCGATCTGGTGGCGTGCCAGCACGAGCGCGGCCCGACATTCGGGCTCGGCCAAGAGGCCCATGAGGACCTCTGGGAGCCCGAGCTCGTCAGATTCGTCAGAACTGATCCAACCGGCGGCGACGGCAATGGCCCGCTCGGCGCCGGGGGTGAAGGTGCTTCGCATGACGTTACTTATAGACGTTTGGCCGGCCAGCGTGGAGCGGCTGGGGAAGTGCTGCGTAGAAGATGGCCGCGGGCGCATCGGCCAGCACCGTTGTATTTTACCGCTTTGACTCGGCGGTGGGCGGCGAGAGTTTGCCTAAAGTCAAGCGGCCCTTTCAGTTGCCTTGCTCCCCCTGGTTCTAAGAGTTAGAATTCCGTGGCGATTTCGAAGGGCTGGCGAAGGTATGCCAGTCGCAAAGAGCGCCAAACGCAGGGAGCCGAACAGCCATGGTAAGGATGCCGTGGGCGATATATGCCTGGCCGGGACTAGTGCAATTGTGGCGGAACGGGCAATGGCAGGGTTTGGCTGCGGCGGTGGGCTTTGGCGTTCTGCTCAACCTGCTCCTCTTGGCGAGCTTTGTCTGGGTTGAACTCATTAGCCCCCCTTGGCTGAAAGCTGGTTGGCTGTTGGCCGGATTCGTCTGGTTGAGTGCGGCTGGCTGGTCGATGTGGCACGGCTGGGGCGTGGCGCCGCGGCAGGTGCAATCGGCTGACGCAATGTTTCGCGATGCATTGGGCGAATACTTACAAGGAAATTGGTTCGAGGCGGAGCAGATTTTGGGCCGGCTCCTGGAACTGCGGCCACGGGATGTGGAAGGCCGGTTGCTGCTGGCCACGCTCTTGCGGCACAACGGCCGGCTGAAGGAAGCCCTGGATCAGCTCGCTCGCCTGGATCTGCTTTCGGACGCACGACTCTGGAAGCAGGAAATCGACGTGGAGCGGCAAACGATTGCCGCGGCTGACGAAGCAAGCAAAGAGGCAGCCGCAAATCAGGCGGAAAATCAACCCGAACAGCCCCTGGCCCCGTATGCAGTAGAGGCAAACGGTTAGAGACTGTTCGGAACCCTACCCCCAACTAACGACCACTCCTACAATTCCCCGTAAGCAAGCGATCGACAAACGGCGGAAAGATGTCGCGGCCAGAAGGTCCGCGGCATGACTCCCGCTTCAACGGAGAGCAACATGTACGAGCGATTTACCGATCGGGCCCGCAAGGTGATGCAACTGGCCAACCAGGAGGCCCAGCGATTTAACCATGAATACATCGGCACAGAGCACGTGCTGCTGGGCCTGATTAAAGAGGGCAGCGGCGTCGCGGCGAACGTGCTGAAGAATCTCGACGTCGATCTGCGGAAGATTCGGCTCGAGGTGGAGAAGCTCGTCCAGAGCGGCCCCGACATGGTCACGATGGGCAAGCTGCCGCAGACGCCCCGCGCCAAGAAGGTCATCGAGTACTCGATGGAAGAGGCGCGCAACCTGAACCACAACTATGTCGGAACCGAGCACATCCTGCTGGGCCTGTTGCGTGAGCAGGAAGGCGTGGCCGCGCAGGTGCTGATGAACCTGGGCCTGAAGCTGGAAGAAGTGCGCGAAGAAGTGCTGAACCTGCTGGGGCACGGCATCGAAGGTTCCGAGGGTGGCGAACGGGGCGGCGCCGAGCGGGCCGGCGGCGGTGGCGGCGAAGGCTCGCCCAAGGGGGGCAAGTCGAAGACGCCCGCGCTCGACAGCTTTGGCCGCGATCTTACCGAGCTTGCGCGCCAGGGCAAGCTCGACCCGGTGATCGGCCGCGAGAAGGAAATCGAACGGGCGATCCAAATTCTCAGCCGCCGGACGAAGAACAACCCCGTGCTCTTGGGCGAAGCGGGCGTCGGCAAGACGGCCATCGTCGAAGGCTTCGCGCAGCGCGTGATTGAAGGCAACGTGCCGGAGCTGCTCGCGGATCGGCGGATCGTGGTGCTCGACCTGGCGATGATGGTCGCCGGCACGAAGTATCGCGGTCAGTTCGAAGAGCGGATCAAGGCCGTGATGAACGAGGTGCGCCGGGCGAAGAACACGATCTTGTTCATCGACGAGTTGCACACGCTGGTTGGAGCCGGTGGCGCGGAAGGCGCAATCGACGCATCGAACGTGCTCAAGCCGGCCTTGGCCCGCGGCGAAATCCAGTGCATCGGCGCCACGACGCTCGACGAATATCGCAAGTACATCGAAAAGGACAGTGCTCTGGACCGCCGCTTCCAGGTCGTGATGGTCGAACCTTCGACCAAGAGCGAAACGGTCGAGATCCTCAAGGGGCTTAGGGACCGTTACGAACAGCATCACCGGGTGCAGATCACCGACGACGCCCTGGTGGCCTCGGTCGAGCTCTCGGGCCGGTACATCACCGGACGCTGCCTGCCGGACAAGGCCATCGACGTGATCGACGAGGCCGGTGCTCGGGTGCGGCTGAAGGCGATGACCCGTCCGCCAGATCTCAAGGAAATCGACACCGAAGTCGAACGGCTGAACAAAGAGAAGGAAGAAGCCGTTGCCAATCAGGACTTCGAGCGGGCCGCGGCTCTGCGCGATCAGGCCGACAAGCTCAAGAAGAAGAAACAGAACATCACCCGCGACTGGCGCGAGAAATCGCGTGAGGCCGACGGCGTGGTGGACGAGGAAGTGGTGGCCGAAGTGGTCAGCAAGATGACCGGCATTCCGCTGACTCGGATGACAACCGAAGACAGTATGCGCCTGATGCAGATGGAAGACGATCTGCATCGCCGCGTGATCAGTCAGCAAGAAGCGATCAAGAGCATCTCGAAGGCGGTGCGGCGCAGCCGCAGCGGTCTGAAGGATCCCAAGCGTCCGACCGGCTGCTTTATCTTTGCCGGTCCGACGGGCGTGGGCAAAACCTTGCTCGCCAAGGCGCTGGCCGGATTCATGTTCGGCGACGACGACGCGCTGATCCAGATCGACATGAGCGAGTACATGGAGAAGCACAACGTCAGCCGGTTGATTGGTGCTCCGCCGGGCTACGTCGGCTTTGAAGAAGGCGGTCAGTTGACCGAGAAGATTCGCCGCCGGCCCTACGCCGTGGTCCTGCTCGACGAAATCGAGAAGGCGCATCCGGACGTGTTCAACATGCTGCTGCAAGTGATGGAAGAAGGCCGCCTGACCGACAGCTTCGGTCGGAACGTCGACTTCCGCAACGTGATTTTGATCATGACCACCAACGCGGGCGCCGAAGCGATCAAGAACGAAAGCTCCTTCGGCTTCCAGGCTCCGGACGATGACGCATCGTACGACAGCATGAAGACCCGCGTGATGGAACGGATCGAGCGCGTGTTCCGGCCCGAATTCCTCAACCGCGTGGACGACGTGATCGTGTTCCGGCACCTGACGATCGACGACCTGAAGCGGGTCGTGGATCTGGAGCTGGGCAAGGTTCGCGAGCGGCTGGAAGAGCGCGGCCTGAAGCTGCAACTCAGCGATGAAGCCAAGAAGTTCCTGATCAAGAAGGGCTCGAACACCGATTTCGGAGCACGTCCGCTGCGTCGGGCGATTGAGAACTTCGTCGAGGATCCGCTCAGCGAGGAACTGCTCAAAGGCGAGTTCCAGGGCAAGGATCTGATCGTGGTCGACGTAAAGGAAGTCGGCGATAAGAAGCAACTCTTCTTCGATTCTCGGGTGACCGAGGGAGAAGAGGCGGTGGCCGCTGGCGGCCCAGCCGAGAAACCGGCCGAGTAAGCAGCCACGACGAAAACATGTTCAGGGTGGTTTGAACAGACCGCCGTCCGGGCAAGGCGCCGGACGGCGGTTTTTTTGTTACGGGCCGTCGCGGGAGCGAGTGATTGCGATCGTAGCTTGCTGATCGATGGGAGATGACGGTGGCGCCCTGGGCCGATATCGGTGATAGCACGCCGTCGCGCGTACTCGACCGGACCTCTATAATGAAAGGGTTCAGCCAGTTCGCCCAGTTTGCGCCGGCGTCCGACTTGTGGTCGACCGGCAAAGTTTCCTCAAGCGGTAAGGTAGCCGCGACGAAAAACTAGAGAGAGGGCCGCACTCGGTGCGCGCCCGGTCCCTACATTTGCCAGCACTTACGACTTATGGCCACGCGACCCGCGACTCACGACAGCCGACCGCCGGGCTTCCTGGAAGCCGCCGCCAACTGGATTGCCGGTTTGGGCGGGCTGGTGATGAATTGGGTGATCGCGGTCGAGGACGTGATCGAGTTCTTCTTGCGGATGGTGGGCTGGATTTTTCGACGCCGTCCGCGGGCCGATACGCTGCTGCCGAACTTTTACCAGGTGGGCGTGCTCAGCCTGCCAGTGGTTGCGTTGACGGGAACGTTCATCGGCATGGTGCTGGCCGTGCAAAGTCACGCCCAGTTCCGGCAACTGAACATGGAAACCCGGCTCGGCGCGGTGATCAACATGTCGCTGGTGCGGGAGCTGGGTCCGGTGCTGGCGGCCACGATGCTCGCCGGCCGCGTCGGCAGTGCGATGGCAGCCGAACTGGGCACGATGCGCGTCACCGAACAGATCGACGCGCTCTCCTGCATGGGAGCGAATCCAATCTATTACCTAGTTGTGCCGCGATTTATCGCCTGCCTGGTGCTGATTCCCTGCCTGACGATCATGGCCGACTTCATGGGCGTCGCCGGCGGCTACTTCTATAGCATTTACGTGCTGGATATCGACCGGGTCCATTACCTGGAAAACTCGCGCAACTTTGTGGGCACGTACGACCTGTTCGCGGGCGTGTTCAAGAGCCTGTTCTTCGGCGCGGCGATCGCGGTGGTGAGCTGTTATCGCGGCTTTCACTGTGACCCGGGCGCGGAGGGTGTCGGCCGGGCCGCGACGAGCGCGTTTGTGATCTCGTTCGTGTTGATTCTGATGCTCGATTTTTTCCTGGGCATCATGCTCGACAATGTGTACCTGATGTTCTGGCCCGAAGGCCAAAGCCTGTTGTAGCGAAAAAAGACTCCCGTCCCCTTTTTCCTATGGTTGACCTGAGCAGCACCTCGCGAAGCGACGTTTCCGGCCGACCCGATCGGCCGATGATCGAGCTGCGCAATGTCGACATGACGTTCGGCCGCGGGCACGTGCTGCGCAACATCAACTTGACGATTCCGCGCGGGCAGACGCTGGTGATCATTGGCGAAAGCGGCTGCGGCAAGACCGTGCTGCTCAAGACGATCATCGGGCTGACCAGGCCGACACGCGGGCAAGTGCTGTTCGACGGCAAGGACCTCGCCCAGCTCAGCGAGGCAGAACTGGCCCGCGAGCGGACGCGGTATGGATTCGTGTTTCAACTGGCGGCCCTGTTCGACAGCATGACGATCGGGCAGAACGTGGCGTTTCCGCTGCGCGAACATACCAAGAAGTCGCTGCCGGAGATCCGCGAGATTGTGCTCACACGCCTGGCCGAGGTGGGACTTCCCGAGGCAGTCATGCGCAAGAAGCCGGCGGAGTTGTCGGGCGGCATGCGGAAGCGCGTGGGCCTGGCCCGGGCGCTGGCGCTGAATCCGGAACTGATGCTGTACGACGAACCGACGACGGGTCTCGACCCGATCATGAGTGACGTGATCAACGAGTTGATTTTGCGAACACGGTCCGCGAACCCTGTGACGAGCGTGGTCGTGACGCACGACATGCACACGGCCCGCAAGGTTTCGGACCGGGTGATCATGCTCTATCCGCTGAGCCGATTGAAAGCGGACGAGCCGCAGGCGATTTTTGACGGCACGGCCCAGGAACTCGACCGCTCGCGGGATCCGCGGGTAAGTCAGTTTGTGAACGGCGAGGCGGGCGAGCGGCTGATGGAACTCAGGCAGCTTTCGAGCTCGCAGAGTTTGAGGAAGTACTAGTCGAGACAATCGCTTACGCGGTGCATGCAGGTGCCGCGGCGAGCTAACCGGCAGAACGGCTATGGACGAACGAGTTATCAAATTCCGCGTCGGGGTGATGGTCATCGCCACCCTGTTCATTGCGGGCATTCTCGTGCTGCTGTTCGGCAATACGCCGTCGCTGGTGCGCAATGACTACATCATCTACATGCACTTCGACGATGCGCCCGGCGTGACCGAGGGGACGCCGATCCGCAAGAGCGGCATTCTGATCGGCCGGGTGCGGAACGTGCGGTTCGCCGACCAGGGCGGGGTGATCGTCGAGGGCGAAATTCAGCACGACATCAAGCTCTTTCACAATGAAGTGCCGCAGGTCAGCGGTTCGCTGCTGGGCGGCGACGTCGTGATCCAGTTCATTCGAACTTCGGCGGCACAGCCAGTGCAGTCCCCCGCTCCGGCGGCCGAGGCGGCAATCCGCGCCCGCGGAGGGGAGGAGACCGTCCTGACGGCGGCACAAGAAGGCGGCCAGCCGGGACAACTGCCCGCGCCGGACCAGGAAATCAAGCCGGGCGACTACATCGAAGGGACCGTGGCCCCCAACCCGTTTCAGGTGCTTGGCAACATGCAGGGAGACCTGGGCGAGGCGATCAAGGCACTCTCGAATGCCGGCACCGAGGTGAGCAAGCTGGCTGGCAACGTCAACAAGGTGCTCGAGAGCAACGACGACCAGATCAACCGGATCATCACCGAGACCGAAACCGCGATCTCGGCGTTCCAGACCGCGATGAACAACATCAACGACGTGATCGGCGATCCCAAGGTCCGGGAGAACCTGAAACAGGTGGTCGACAACCTGCCCAAGCTGTTCGAGGACAGCCGCGCGACCGTCAACACCATGCGGTCAACGCTGGAAGGGGTCGACCGCAACATGCGCAACCTGGAAGGCTTCACTGCGCCGCTCGGTGAACGCGGCGAGGAGATCATTGCCCGAATCGATCGGACCACCAGTTCGCTGGATGAACTGTTGGGCATCATGTCGGACTTCGGCCGCAAGCTGAACAGTGGGCAAGGGTCGTTCGGCAAATTCATGACCGATCCGGAGCTGTACAACAGCTTGGTGGCTTCGGCCAAGAACGTCGAATGCGTGACGCAAGAGTTGAAGCCGATCATTTCGGACGTCCGGGTCTTCACCGACCGAATCGCCCGCCATCCGGAGCTGCTGGGCGTGCGCGGCGCGATTCAGCGCAACCCTGGCACCAAGTGGCCCGCGGCCGGCAGCGAGCAATCGCAGATGCGGTAGGCCAATTCCGGGCGAAGCGGCTGCCGGTGGGTAAAGATCCCATGCCCGGCGGCGAATCATTCTAGGAGGCGCACCGGGCGGTGCTGCGCGCGTGGGCCAGGATGCGAGCTGAGTAGGCGGGCCGCTGAAAGCCGGGGATCGACGCCGCGCGGCCGCCCGTGGCACACGCGATACAACGGACAGGTGTCGCGGCTTCGCTAATTCGGAAAGATGCTACCGGGGCGCGCGGCCGGCGGTGGCGAGGCTGGCAGACCGGGCCGCGCGCTGGGTGGTCCGTTGTAGACCGGGCCGGCAGGCGGAACGGGAAGCGGTGGACCGGCCGCCGCGTGACGCAGGTTTTCGGCGCGCTCGAGAAGTTGTTGCGGGGGAACGACCGTTTGCGGCTGCAACTGATACTCGACGGTTCGCTCGTCGCGAATCTCGCCGGGGATGAGATTCTCGGTCACGAAATCAAGCACCGGATACTGATACCAGGGCGCGGGGATCGGCTGCATCACCGTCAGCGTTTCGTACCCGCTTTTGACGATCCGAACCTTGCGAGTGCCGTAATAAATAAAGTCCGTGGAGCAGGGGGTGGTGCCGATCGCGTAGTCATCGATGTACACCAGGGCGCCGGGTGGATTCGTGCGAATCGTGATCCGCCGCTGCACGCAGCCGAACTGGCAGGCGCAGAGGACCAGCGCCAGCAGCCACAACGAGCTGCCGCCGACGAAACGTCGATGGCGGGCGCAATGTTTCACGGGGTCCACTGCGATACAGGGGTTCAACGCGATTCGGGCTGAATAGCTATGTGACAGGAAAGCGGCCAATCGGGCCGGGGCGGGAGTATACGAACCGCCGTTCCGGCTGGCCAGACCACTACTACGCCGTTTCCGGGTGGGTTAGAATGGGCCTTTTGGAGCAAGCGGACAAACATCGCGCGAATTCCCCGATGACCGAAGCGGCCCCCAACGCTGGCGATGCTCGCAAGTCGATCGCGCACGCGTCGCTTACTGACGTAGGGTTGCGCCGGGGCAGCAATCAGGACTCGCTGGCCGTGGCCCTGGCCGCGGACGACGCCGATTGGCGGCGGCGCGGACATTTGTTCATGGTGGCTGACGGCATGGGAGCCCACGCCGCGGGTGAGCTGGCCAGCAAGATTGCCTGCGAATCGATGCCGCACACCTATCGCAAGTCGCTCGATCGTTCGCCGGCCGAGGCGCTGCGGCACGCCGTCGTCACGGCCAATGCCAGCATTCACACCCGCGGGCAAGCGAACGCCGAGTTCCAGGGAATGGGAACCACGTGCTGCGCGCTGGTGCTACTGCCGCGGCAGGCGATCGTCGCGCATGTGGGAGACAGCCGGGTGTATCGCTTGCGCAGGGGGAAGTTCGAACAGCTGACGTTCGATCATAGCCTGGTGTGGGAAATGATGGCGGCCGGTCAGATGCCCAAGGGTGACGTGGCCAATTTCATTCCGAAAAACATCATTACCCGTTCGCTGGGTCCACACGCGGAGGTGCAGGTCGACCTGGAAGGTCCCCTGGCACTTGAGCCGGGCGATACGTTTCTGCTGTGCAGCGATGGCCTGAGCGGACAGGTGAAGGACGAGGAACTGGGTGAACTGCTATCGGCCCTTTCGCCAAGCGAAGCGGTGCGAACGCTGGTGGATGTCGCGAATCTGCGCGGCGGCCCCGACAATATCACGGCGATCGTGGTGCGCGTCGAAGCGGTGCCGGCGGGAGAGGCTAACGACGTGGCGGTGGTTGAACCGGAGAAGACCAGCCAGGTCAGTCCGTTCTGGTGGGGATTGATGGCGCTCGCGCTGCTGGTGGCGCTGGTGCTGGCGGTCGCCCGGTATTACGCGGGCGCGCTGATCAGCGTGCTGGTGGGAGCGGCCAGCGGCGTGGCGGCGTTATTGCAAGGCTTGAGCCGGCCGCAGACGACACCGCAGACGGCTCAGCAGGGACCATATGGCAAGGGTCCCTATGCGACGTTTGACTGCATGCCCAATGCCGAAGCCGTACAGAGTGCGGCGCAGCTTGCCGCGCAACTCCGTGAGGCCACGCGCAACGAGCACTGGACGCTGGATTGGGCTCACTTCAACGGCCTGTGCGAAAGCGCGAGCCGGGCCTCCTCGAACGGAGACTTTCGCTCGGCCGTGAGGAACTATATGCTCGCGATCAGCTTCATGATGAACGAGATCCGCAATCAAAAAAAAACGGACCAGCGCGATAAGTCCGTGCTCGACATGTAGCGAGAAAGTGGCTGACGTGGGCGCGGTTACGCCGCCAGCGGACGTTCGGGGTCGGCCCGCCGCGATAGAACATTCGGCGGAGCGCTCACCGCCCGATTTCCCAGCGGAGCGGTGAGTAGCAACCCGCAGCCCGCGAAGTACCAGAGGGCCGTGCCGAGCCCCAGCACGCCGACGCGACCGGCGTAGTCCAGCGCTAGGTAGTGTGCGAAGACCAGAATCAGCGGGGCGACGGCCATCCCCAGGGCGAGTCGCACCCGGCCGCTCCGCACCAGCCACAACGGTACGAACACATTGGCCGGCAACAGCAGCATGTAGTAGTGCCCGCGGGCGATCGTGAACACGACGAGCGTGGCCAGGCACGCCATGCCGAACAGGGCAGCTTGATCGAGCGGGTTGCCAGTCCACGAGAGCCGATAGCAGACGCCAATCAGCAGCAGGCCGGCGGTGACTCGGAGTGCGAGAATTGCACGGTCCGCCCAGGCGGAGTCCATGAGCAGGCCGCTGCCACCTTTACGACGCTGCTCGGGTCCCAGGTCGCTTGGTCCACCGGCGAACATGTAGTGCGACCAGTTGCCGAGTCGATATGCGGCGTTCGCCAGGCTTTGATTGCGAACCGTAGTCGAGTTTCCGGCGAAGTCATCTTCGCTAATGCTCTCCGCACGGACGCCAACAGTCTTCCACCAGGTGCCGAGGTGTGCGACGTTCGATTGCCAACCGAGTGCTAGAGCCGGCACCAGGAACAGCCAGGCGACCATGCCGAAGGCCAGGCCGGCGCTGGTGGCCACGGCCGCGCGCTTGCGCTCGGGATGTCGATCGTGGCAGGCGATGAGCAGTTGTCCGGCCGCGACGGCACAGGCGGGAATCAGCGGCGTGACCTTCAAAGTAACGGCGAGTGCCAACAGGCACGCGCCGCAAAACGGTTGCCAGAGCGCTCGATTTTCGACGATCAGCCGAAATCCCCAGAGCAGCAAGTACAACTTGGCGACGCCCACCTGGCCGCGCTGCAGGCAGTTGAGGGCGGGAATGGCCGCAGCGCCCGAAGCGACGGCGCCGAGCCAGGTGGGTATGCGGCCGAACGATCCTTCGCAACAGGTGGCGGGCAACACCAGGCGGCCGATGCGGCGCAGCTCGAGGAAGCATCCCCAGCAGGCGGCCAGCGAGATCAGAAACCAGATGTAGACCTGATTCTCGGGCACGAGCTGATGCAGCGGCGCGACCGAGATCGCGAACAGCGGCGGATAGAGGTAGCCCCAGCCGCGCGGATTAGTGACTTCGTAAGGTGGCCGGCCGTCGAAGAACGCGGCGCCGGCTTCGGTATAGACCGTGAAGTCGGTTTTGTGACCGTAGTGATCGGCGGGGCTGTATCGACCGCGATTGCGAACGTCGAGCCAACCCCAGATCACGAGCGCAATGAGAAAGCCGATCACGAACCGGCGGCGCGTTGGCCACAGCCAATGCCGCTGGCGAGTTTCGCTCGGGCTCGCGATTGCTTCCATGCGTCTCGCGCGGAGAAACGAAAGTGGGCGAAGCAAACGCGGTGTGTTGGATCTCTCATCGCCAAACCACCGCGGCAGGGAAAGGGGCCCCGACGACCTCGGAACCCTAACTTGCCCCGTCGGACGGGTCAAGACAGATTGGCCAACCCGCACAGAGCCGATGCTGGCAGACTTTGGACACGCACAAAACGAGCCGCAGTTCTATTGGTAGGATCGGGGGCGCGGTGATACACTTCCACGCCCACGGGTCGACGAACGACAGGCGGTCATGTCGGCCTCTTCAAACTTGCCCGCCGCACGCGTTATGAAGCGCCAGCGACAAGGAGGTCGCCGTTGCTTTCTAAGTGGCCTATTCGCAATAAGCTCTGGTTCGGCGTCGGTTGCCTGGTGGTGATCGTGGCCACGCTTTCAGCGAGCGGCTTTCTCAGCGTGTACTCGTACCGGGCCCTCGTGCGCAGTCTGCGCGGTCGCGCGGAGGAGTTGCCGCTGGCCGGTGAGCTGGCACGCGGGGTGAGCGAACTGCGGGTGTTGGTGGGCGAAGCCCGCAGCTTGCATTCCGAGCAGGTGAAGAGATTAAGCCCCCAGGGTGAGGCGTTCATGTCGCCCGAGCTGTTTGAGAATCCATTCCTCGTGCAGCGCTTCAGCGATGGTCTCTCTCGCGTGTGTGGCACGCTGGAAGACTACCGGCGGCAATTGATCGAACTGGCGAAGGACAACCCGAAGGCGTCGATGATCAACGATTCGAGCGCCGAGTGGCAGACGGTGCACAAGATCGAGCGTTATCTCGTCCAGGTCAAGGACGCGGCGCTCGACCTGAACTGGCCCAGCGACGAAAAGCAGATCGAAAAGCTTGGTGGCGACCTGGACCGGCTGCAGCAACTGACGTTTGAGCTGCCCAGCTTTCTGCACGAGCGGATTCACGGCTTCGCGGACGGCGTAAAGGGAGAATACCGGGCGCTGATCGGCATTACCTGGGTCACCACGGTGCTGGCGGCGCTGCTGCTGTTCCTGGTCATGCGGCTGTTCTATTCGTGGGTGTTTTCGCCACTGAAGAAGTTGGTGAAAGGAGCCCGCCGCGTGGCGGCAGGTGAGTTCGGTTACCGGATCAGGCTCGACCGGAACGACGAGATCGGCGAACTGGCCGCGGCGATGAACGACACGACCGCCCGATTTGAGGCGATTCGCGACGACCTCGACCGTCAGGTTCGCGAGCGGACCAAGCAGGTTGTGCGGAGCGAGCAACTGGCGAGCGTGGGCTTTCTGGCGGCGGGCGTGGCTCACGAGATCAACAATCCGCTGGCCTCGATTGCGCTGTGTGCCGAATCGCTGGAGAGCCGCGTGGAAGAGGTGCTTGATGCCGCGCCCACGGTGGCCGACGCCGACCGGCAGTGCATTCGGAACTATCTGCGGATGGTCCAGGAGGAATCATTCCGCGTGAAGGGGATCACCGAGCGGCTGCTCGACTTCTCGCGGATGGGGGACATCACCCGGCAGAGCACCGATCTGCGCGAGCTGATTCAGAGCGTCATCGAAATGGTGGGGCACCTGGGCCGCTACCAGGACAAGCGGATCGAACTGGCGCCGGGCGATGGCGTGATCGCGCCGGTCAACCAGCAGGAACTGAAGCAGGTGGTGCTGAACCTGATCACCAACGGACTGGATAGCCTCTCGCCGGGCGGGCTGCTGGTGGTTGATCTCTCGCGCACCAAGACCACGGCCGAGATCACGTTTACCGACAACGGCTGCGGCATGACCGAAGAAGTGCTGCAACACCTGTTCGAACCGTTCTTCACGCGCCGCCGCAATGGACAAGGGACCGGGCTGGGGCTTTCGATTACCTATCGCATCGTCGCCGATCATGGCGGGCAGATCGACGGACATAGCGACGGGCCGGGCAAGGGATCGCGATTCCGCGTCTCGCTGCCGCTGGCCGAGAAACAGAAGGAGAGTGGCCATCGCAACCAAGCCGCATAACCGCCTGAAGCTGCTGTTCGCCGACGACGAACGCTCGTTGCAGGAACTGATGAAAATCGAGCTGCCGCGGATGGGGCACGACGTGACCGTTTGCCCCGACGGCCTGACCGCTGTCGCCGCGCTCGAACGCAATACGTACGACTGCATCCTGGTGGACCTGGATATGCCGGGGCTGACCGGCATCGAAGTGATCGCCAAGGCCAAGGAGCTGTCGCCGCAGACCGAGGCCGTGGTGCTCACTGGCAAGTCGTCGATGGAAACGGCCATCTCGGCCCTCCGCTACGGCGCGTTCGACTACCTGACCAAGCCTTGCAAGCTGGTCGAGCTGCAGTCGCTGCTTAGACGGGTTGCCGAGAAGCGCGAGCTGACGAACAAGTATCTGGCCATCAAGCGGCAGCTCGAACGCGTCGAAGGCAAGAGCCAGCTCATCGGCACGAGCTCGCAAATGGAACGCGTGCGGAAGCTGATCGCCAAAGTTGCGCCAACCAACAGCACGGCCATGATTTTGGGTGAAACGGGCACCGGCAAGGAATTGGTCGCCCGGGCGCTGCACGACCAGAGTCTGCGGGCGAACATGCCGTTCGTGGCGATCAACTGCGGCGCGCTGCCGGAAAGCCTGATCGAAAGCGAACTGTTCGGCCATCGCCGCGGCAGCTTTACCGGGGCCGACGAGCATCGCGTGGGCCTGTTCGAAGTAGCCAACGGTGGCACGCTGTTCCTCGATGAAATTGGTGAGCTGCCCAAGCCGATGCAGGCCAAACTGCTGCGCGTGTTGGAATGTGGCGAGATTCGCCGCGTGGGCGAGAACGATTCGTTCATTGTCGACGTGCGCGTGGTGTGCGCTACGCACCGCAACCTGGAAATGATGGTCGACGAAGGAGACTTCCGCGAAGACCTGATGTTCCGAATCAACACGTTCGAAATACACCTGGCTCCCTTGCGCGAGCGGACGGGCGACATCGAGCTGCTCGCCAGGCATCTGCTGAAGCGATTCCGCAAGGGTGTTCGCACGGAAGAGGAGTCGTTCACGCCTGAGGCGATTCGGGCGCTGAGCGAATACTCGTGGCCGGGCAACGTTCGCGAGCTGGCGAACGTGATCGAGTACGCCACGATCCTGTGCGAGGAAGGGCCGATTGGTCCGGATCACCTGCCGCAGCGGTTCGACGGTCGGAAGGCCCGAGCGATGAGCGCGGCCGCCGCGAGTGGCTCAATTGCAGGCGGTTCGGTTGCGAGCATGTCGAGCGGCGGATCGTTGAAGGCGATGAGCTCCAATCCGCAGACGCTGCGCGAGATCGAAATGCAGGTGATCTACCAGACGCTTGAGCGGCTGGGCGGCAATAAGCCAAAGACGGCCGAGGAGCTGGGGATCAGCTTGAAGACGCTGTACAACAAGCTGAACCAGTCGAGTGCCTCACTGGAACGGTCAGCGTAGCGACGGTTTCCTCACAACTTGCAGGTGATACGACGATGCGACCTCTGATGCTAACGACGGCCTTCACGTTGCTGGGAACCGTGGTGGCGCAGGCACACTGGCCGCTCACCTACGTTGGCAGCCCAGCGATCCATCGTTTCGATGGATCGGTGCGGCAGGTAACTCTCGTGCAGCCCCACGTGGAGCAAGCGCAGGTTCTGGTGGGCGAGCTGTCCGGTCGTGGCCACCGCAATCCGGAGTGCGCGATTGAGTCTGGGGCGTTCTTGAAAGAGCCGTTGAGCGACGAGGCCAAGATCGGCGGTGTGCAACTGTTCGACGACGAACCGCTGTCCCTGAATGGCAAACCGGGCAGACCGACCAGCGCACCGCAGTCCATCGACATTAAAGATGGCGAACAGCCGAAAGGCTCAGCGTTCGATGGGATGTGGCTCGCTGGTGACTGATCGCGGCGAGCGCTTTGAAGAACAAAATTCCAGGGGAAGGTATTCCCCTGGCTTTGGGTGATGTCGCGACGGCGATACGCTAGTCCACCTGGCGCACGACGCCGACGACCACGCCGAGCACTTTGGCCTGCTTGACGTAGATCGGCTTCATCGTGGCATTGGCCGGCTCGAGGCGGATGCGGTTCTTCTCGAGATAGAACCGCTTGAGCGTGGCTTCGCCTTCGTCGGTTTGCACCACGGCGATCTGGCCATCACGCGCCGTTCGCTGCTTGCGGACCACCACAAAGTCGCCATCGGCGATCTGGGCGTCGATCATCGATTCGCCGGAGACTTGCAGGACGAACTGGTTCTTGTGGTCGAACATGCTGCCGAAGTCGACCCGCTCGTCCTGTTCGATGGCTTCGTGCAGGACGCCGGCGGCAATCCGGCCGGCGAGGACCAGGCCGCGTTCTTCGATCGGCTCGGCGGAGAGCTGGATGGCCCGCGACATGTTCTTTTCGCGGGTGATGAGGCCCTTCTTTTCGAGGGCCTTGAGGTGGCACATGACGCCGTTCGGTGAGCTGATCTGGAAATTGTCGCCAATCTCCCGGACGGTGGGTCCATATCCGCGATTGCGAATCTTGTCGCGGATGAACTCGTAAACGTCCTTTTGCCGATCGGTCAGTTGATCCGTCACGGACATGGTAGGTGCCTTCCTGAGGTTGAGGGACGCCAGATGTCCCCGCGTTGGTTGGCCGCATCAGTGGCTGGCCAAAATCGGTTGGTGGGACCTGGTCGCGCTCTCAATCATAATATACGGGTGTACATAATCAATAGCATCTGTACACCATCGGCGGTTTTTAGCCCGTTTCTGCACGGTGTTTCCGCTGGCCTGCAAATCCACGTTGACCCATCGACGACCCCTCCCGACAATACAGACGTAGAACCTCGTATATGGACGGGCACATGCTCCAGTCGATTCTGTCGCTGATGCTAGCAGCCGTTCAGGTCCTGGCCTGGAACGCGGCCCCAGTGTATCTGTGCCTGGAGGCGGATGGCTCGGCCTGCGTCGATCGCGGCCCGGCGTTTTGTGATTGTTGCCAGAGCGGCGAATCGTCGCACGTCTGTGGAGGCGGTGAATGTGACGCGCCTGGGCACGACGGACTGGTCACCGGCGAGCACTCGCTCAACGAAGGGCCCTGCGGCTGCGAGCACGAGCAGATTTCGGATGCCCAGGTCGCCGTGAAAAGTCAGGACCGCTCGAACATCGAGTTGACGGCAAGCGCCCCCGCGATTGCCACTCTATTTGAGGTGGCCCTCGTTTCGCCGCCGAGCGAGCTGTTCGTAAACGCGAATCAGCAGTCGTCATCTTCCAGCGCGCTTGCTGCGCGCGCAGGCATCGTCCTGCGCATCTGATTCCGCCGAATGAACGCGCTGGATTGTCGCTTGACGGTCTCGCGCGTTCTCGACTCGCGCGGACGGATTTTCTGACAACAGCAATTTGTTTGGCTTCGCGCGCACCCGGATTTTTCGCGCGGAGCAGGCTCTTCTCACGAGGCACTTACCATGTCGAGCGCAACCCCCTCGCAAACGGACCGGTTGCGGCCCACGTCGCACGGCTCGCCGAGTTCTTCCGGCCGCGGCTGGCTGCCCATGGCGCGGCAACACGGACCGACGGCCGTCGTCTTTGCCCTGCTGGGCGGCGTGTTCTGGATGGGGCATCACACGGGCTGGAAGCTGCCGGCTTTGGGTTCCTTGACAGGCGCCGCCACGGCCCCCGAGCAGCCCTGGTGCGGCGAGCACCTGGTGCCGGAGGCAATCTGCGTCGAGTGCCAGGCGGACTTGATGCCCAAGGGCAAGCCGTTCGGATTCTGCCGCACGCATGGCGTGGCGGAGTGCGTCACGTGTCATCCCGAGTTGGCCCAGGTCCGCGGCGAGCCGAAGCTGCCGGCCTATGATACGGCCGCGGCGCTCGCGCTGGTTGAGCGGCCCACGAACAACAGCCGCAACACGCTGCACGAGCGGCGCGTGCAATTTGCATCGGCCGAGAGCGCGATGAAAGCCGGCGTGCGGGTGAACGTCGCCAGCGAGCAGCCGATGCGCGAAGCAATCAGCGCGAATGGCGAGATCCAGTTCGATCCGACCCGCGTCGCGCACCTTTCGCCGCGCAGCGGGGGGACCGTGGTGCAGGTGTTCAAGATCGTGGGCGATCATGTGCAAGCGGGAGACGTGCTGGCTGTGGTCGACGTGGCCGCCGTGGGTCAGGCCAAGAGCGATCTTTTGCAGGCGATCGTCAATCGCCGGTTGCGTCAGTCGACGCTCGACCGCGTCGAAGCGGCCGGGATCGGCGTGGCCGGAGCGGTCGTTACCGAAGCCAAGAGCGCGCTGGCCGAGGCCGACGTGCAGTTGATCTCCGCGCGGCAGGCGCTCGTGAACCTGGGCCTGGAAGTGCCCGACGAGATCGAGCGAGAAGATCCTCGCGAGATCTCGGACGATCTGCGGTTTCTGGGCATTCCGGCCGAGACGTTGGCCGCGCTGCCGGCCGGGACGCGCTCGGCGAACTTGTATGCGGTGCGGGCGCCGTTCGAGGGAATGGTCGTAACTTCTGAGAGCGTCATCGGCGAAGTCGTAACGGCTGAGGACGTGCTGTACACCGTGGCCGATCCGCGGCGGATGTGGCTCACCCTGGCCGTGCGCCAGGAAGACGCCCGGTATGTGAAGCGCGGGCTGCCGGTCGAATTCCGCACCGACAACAGCGGGCAGGAGCTGCGCGGCGAAATTGCCTGGGTTAGCCCCACGATCGATCCTCGCACGCGGACGCTTGAAGCTCGGGTGGTGCTGGACAATGGCGACGAGCGGTTCAAGGACAAGGCCTACGGCAGCGGACAGATTCTGCTGCGCGAAGAGCCGAACGCCGTGACGGTGCCCAGATCCGCCGTGCAGGCGGCGAGCGATGCCACGTTTGTGTTCGTGCGCGACAAGAACTTCCTGGCCGACAAATCGCCGAAGGTGTTTCACGTGCGGCAGGTGCGGACCGGTGCGGCCGATGAGAGCTCGGTCGAGATTCTGGCCGGCGTGCTGCCTGGCGAAGTGGTGGCCACCGAGGGAAGCAACGTGATATTGGCTCAACTGCTGCGGAGCAACCTTGGCGCGGGCTGTGGCTGCCACGAACCGGTCGCCAAGCCGGCCAAGCCGCTGGCGGCGAAGTAGGCGGCGCTCGACAAGACAGGGATCAGGATAGCTGACCGTGGATCCACTGAATCTGATCATCGATCTTTCGCTGCGGCACCGGATGATCGTCATTCTGGCGACGATTGCCGTGGTGGCCGTGGGCGGCTTCGCGCTGACTCGGCTCGACATCGACGCGTTTCCGGATTCGACGCCCGTGCAGGTGCAGATCAACACGACCGCACCGGCACTCGCGCCCGAGGAAGTCGAGCGCCTGATCACGTATCCGATCGAACAGGCGATTGGTAACCTGCCCGGGCTCGAGCAGATGCGCTCGATCTCGAAGTTCGGGCTGTCGCAGGTGGTGACCGTGTTTGAAGACGGCACGGACATTTACTTCGCCCGGCAGTTAATCAACGAACGACTGGGGTCGCTCGCGCTGCCGCCGGAAGTCCAACGGCCGAAGATGGGGCCGGTCGCCACGGGTCTGGGCGAGGTGTTTCACTACGTCGTGAGCGGGCAGGGGACCGATATCACGGACCTGCGGACCGTGCACGACTGGGTCATCAAGCCGCCGATGCGCACAGTGCCGGGCACGGCCGAGATCAACAGTTGGGGGGGCTATGAAAAGCAGTATCAGATTCGCATCGACCCGAACCGGCTGATTAAGCATGGCCTGACGTTTGGCGAGGTGGTCGCAGCGGTTGAGAAGAACAATTTTAACGTCGGCGGCGGAAACATCAGCCGGCCCAGCGGGATGCTGCTGGTGCAGGGGGTCGGCCGGACGGTGAACGTCGACGAGATTGGCAAGATCGTGATCACGGCGGAGCGCGGCGTCCCGATCCGCGTGAGCGACGTGGCGGAGGTGACGATCGGTCACGAGATTCGCCGCGGCGCGGTCACCGCCGACGGCCGGGGCGAGGTGGTGCTCGGCCTGGGCTTCATGCTGATGGGCGAGAACAGCCACACCGTGACCTGGAACATGCGGCAGAAGCTGGACGAAGTGGCTGCCACGCTGCCGGCCAACGTGCAAGTGACGCCGGTTTACGATCGCACGCAATTGGTGAACTATGTGATCGACACCGTGCGGAAGAACCTGTTCGAAGGCGGGCTGCTGGTCATCGCCGTGCTATTCGCGTTTCTGGGCAACCTGCGGGCGGCGGCCCTAGTGGCCCTGGCGATTCCGCTTTCGATGCTCACGGCATTCACGGGCATGTGGCGGTTCGGGATTGCGGCGAGCCTGTTGAGCCTGGGAGCGATCGACTTTGGCCTGGTGGTGGACAGCTCGGTCGTGATGATCGAGAACTGCGTGCGGCACCTGGCGCACAACACGGACGGCCGCAGCCGGCTGGACGTAATTCGCGATGCGGCCGTGGAAGTTCGCCGGCCGACGCTGTTCGGCGAACTGATCATCATGATCGTGTACCTGCCGATCCTCACGCTCGAAGGTATTGAAGGTAAGCTCTTCCGGCCGATGGCGCTGACCGTGATCTTCGCCCTCGTCGGTTCGATGATCGTGTCGATGACGCTGATGCCGGTGCTGGCGAGCCTGTTTCTGCCGAAGAAGATCGCCGAGCGCGAGCCGTTCTTGATGCGCGTGGCGCATGCGATTCACAAGCCGGTGCTGAACTTTGCAATGCATCACAAGGCGGCCGTGTTAGGGTTTGCCGCGGCGGTGCTGATCGTGGCGTTCGGGATGATCACGCCGCATCTGGGGTCGGAGTTTGTTCCGCGGCTGAGCGAAGGGGCGATTGCGATCGGCGTGGTGCGGCTGGCCGGCACGGATCTCGACGAATCGATCCGCTACAACACTGAGATGGAAAAAGCGATTCTGGCCGAGTTTCCCGACGAGGTGGAGCACGTCTGGAGCCGGATCGGTAGCGCCGAAGTGGCGACGGACCCAATGGGCGTCGAGTTGACCGACACGTTCATCACGCTCAAGCCGCGCGACCAGTGGACCAGAGCCACGACGCAGGCCGAGCTGACCGACAAGATCGACAAGCTGCTGCGCGACCTGCCGGGCCAGCGACTCAGCTACTCGCAACCGATTGAAATGCGGATGAATGAGATGGTGTCCGGCGTGCGGGCCGATCTGGGCGTGAAACTGTTTGGCGATGATTTCGACACGCTGGTGGCAAAGGCCGGCGAGATCGAAGCGGTGCTGAACTCGATTCCCGGTGCGGCCGACGTCGCGGTCGAGCAGATCACCGGTCAGCCCGTGCTGCAAGTGAAGGTCGACCAGGAGCAGATCGCCCGGTACGGCGTGTCGGCCCAGACGGTGCTGGAACTGGTGGAGTCGATCGGTTCGAAACCGCTGGGAGAGATTGTCGAAGGTCAGTTGCGGTTTCCGCTTGTGGTGCGGCTGCCGGAGGACGTGCGCGAGAGTCCTGACACGATTGGCGCGATGCTGGTCGCGACGCCCTCTGGCGAGCGGATTCCGCTGTCGCGATTGGCGAAGATCGAGATCGTGGAAGGACCTTCGACGATCACGCGTGAGTGGAACCAGCGGCGGATCACCGTGACGGCGAACGTGCGCGGGCGCGACCTGGGGAGCTTCGTGGCCGAGGCCGAGCGGCGGATCGCCGCGGAAGTTGCTTTGCCGACCGAAGGGCGGTATCGCGTCGAGTTCGGCGGGCAATTTGAAAATCTCGAACGGGCGCAGCGGCGGCTGATGATCGTGGTGCCGCTGTCGCTGGTGCTGATCTTCATGCTCTTGTACTTTACGTATCACAACGTCGTCGATTCGCTGCGTGTGTTCACCGGCATTCCTTTCGCCTGGGTGGGCGGAATCTTCGCCCTCTGGCTGCGCGACATGCCGTTTTCGATCTCGGCCGGTATCGGGTTCATCGCGATGTCGGGCGTGGCCGTGCTCGACGACATGATCCTGGTGTCATACATCCGGCAACTGCGCGGCAAGGGGCTGCCGCTGGACGAGGCGGTGACCCAGGCGGCGATCACGCGGCTGCGGCCGGTGCTGATGACGACGCTGGTGGCGGCGCTGGGCTTTTTGCCGATGGCGTTGAGCACGGGCGTTGGTGCCGAGGTGCAGCGCCCGCTGGCCACGGTGGTGATCGGCGGTGTGATCGGTTCGATGATCATGTCGCTTCTGGTGCTGCGCGTGCTGTACATGGTGTTCAGCAAGGTGTCTGGCAGCAGCGATGAGTTGGTTGCGTCGGAAGAGCGTGAGGTTGTCGCAAGCGGCACATAAGGTTTTCAGCCCTCGGCTTTGCCGGGGGGCCAGTTGGTTGAATCCTAAGGAGACGGTTTGATGTTACGGATTGTTGGATCGAGTCTGGTGCTGTCTGGGTTGATCATGACACTGTCGGTCGGTTGCGCGCAGAGCGAGGCTGAGCATGCGGAGCACGGCGAACACGAGGGGCATGCCGTGGAAGCAACCGCGGCAACTCATGCTGAAGAAAGCCACCAGCACGGGGCCTGGTGGTGCGACGAACACGGCGTGCCGGAAGAGGTGTGTGCGCTGTGCAGCACGAAGCTGGCGGCCGACTTTCAGAAGAAGGGAGATTGGTGCGCCGACCACGATCGGCCCGACTCGCAGTGCTTCAAGTGCCATCCGGAGCTGGAAGCCAGGTTCGCCGCGCAGTACGAAGCGATGTACGGCAAGCAGCCGCCGAAGCCGGAAGGCTGATGCGGCCAGTCGCTACAGCGGTTTGCCGTTCCAGCGGACGAAGCCTTCCAGCGCGAAGTACTCGGGCAGGCCCATCTGGTTGTAGACCGCGGCCGTGTTGCGGTTGCGGTCTTCGGCTCGCTGCCAGAACTCGCGCGGGTCATCAGGACCAGGGAACAAGGCTGAGTCCTTTTGCGATTCGTGCATGAAGATCGCCTGCCGCTTTTGCCGCAGATCGCGCGGCGAGAGCGGCACGGCGATCTCGATCTCGTGCGGGGCCCATTCCTGCCAGGCGCCGCGATAGAGCAGCACTTCGGGACGCGAGCCGGTATCACGCTCCAGCTCGTACAGGGCCCGAAAGATTGCCTCGGCACACACGCGGTGCGTGCCGTGCGGATCGGAGAGGTCGCCCGCGACGTAGACCTGCGCCGGCCCGACACGCTCGATCAACCCGCGAACGATCGCCACGTCTTCGTGCGTGATCGGCTTCTTGGCGATCGTGCCGGTCTGATAGAACGGCAGGTCGAGGAAGTGCAGGTGCTCTTCGCGGCAGCCGGCCACGACGGCGCCCGCCTTGGCCTCGCTCCAGCGGATGAGCGACTTGATCTTGAGCACCTCGGGAATGTCGCTTTCGCCGGCAGCCTTAGAGGCCAGGGCCTTGGCCACACTTTGCTCGAGCGCCTTCGAGCGCTCGCTGTCGATGCCGAACATCCGGTTGTACTCGGCGACGATGTCGGCCACGCGCCAGGCATCGTGATCGAACACGGCGATGTTGCCGCTGGTCATGTAGGCCACGTGCACTTCGTGCTGGTCCTCGACCAGGCGGATCAGGGTGCCGCCCATCGAGATAACGTCGTCATCCGGGTGCGGGCTGAAGCAGATCACACGCTTGTGCTCGCGGCCGGCCGGGTGATACTCGATCGTGTCCATCATCCAGCGAAACACACGGTGGCCGACGCGCTCGGCCGGGCCGTGGTGGCGCAGGAGCTGGTGCAGGTTGTGCTTGCGGAAGTCGTCGTCGTCGAGCTTGAGCAGGGCTTTGCCCGACTGCTCGCAGAGCCAGAGGATGGCCCGCTTGATGAGGGTGTCGGTCCATTCGACCTTGCCCAAGAGCCAGGGCGTGGTGGTCGCGGTGAGCTTGCTGGCCGCCGCGGAATCCAAGAGCAGCGTGGCGTTGGCGTGCTCGCGGAGGAAGCAGGCCGGCACGCGCGGCGTGGCGGGGCCTTCGGCCGTTTCGCGCACGACGCCCGCTTTGTGCTCCCCCTGGGCGATCAGCAGAATCTTGCGGGCGTCGAGAATCGTGCCCAGGCCCATCGTGATGGCTTGCGTCGGGACGTTCTCTTCGCTGAAGAAGTCGCTGGCTGCGTCGCGCCGGGTGAGCGGATCGAGCGTGCAGACGCGGGTGCGGCTGTCGCGCGTACTGAACGGTTCGTTGAAGCCGATGTGGCCGTTGCGTCCGATGCCGAGGATCTGCAGGTCGATGCCGCCGGCCTCGCGAATCTTCGCTTCGTACCAGCGGCAATGCTCGTCGAGTCGCTCGGGCGGCGTCAGGCCGTCCGGAATGTAGATGTTCTCGGGCCGGACGTTGATGTACTTGAACAGGTGCTCGTGCATCCAGCGGCGGTAGCTTTGCAGGCGGTCTTCGCCGAGGCCCAGGTACTCGTCGAGGTTGAAAGTGACGACGCTCGAAAAGTCGAGGCCTTCGTCCTTGTGCAGGCGAGCGAGCTCGCGATAGATGCCGACCGGGGTGCTGCCGGTCGGAAGGCCCAGGACGGCTTTCTGGCCGAGGGCGGCGCGGTCGCGAATGACGCCGGCGATCATTCCAGCGACATAGCGGGCAAGTTGTTCGTGCGAATCGAAGACGTAAGCGGGGAGGGCGGTGCCTCCGAGCGGACCCAGTGGCGGCGTGTCAATCATCGTTGCGAGAGTGGTCCCAAAGCCATGTGGAATGGAACGATCGAGTATGGCGGATTGAGGGGGCGGGGGCTAGGGGTGGGGGCTAGGGGCGGGGGGCAGGACGCAGTGATACCGCTTGAAGATTATGCCCCGTCTGGAAGTGTTTCTTTGAAGATCACATAGGGCTGGCCATAGGGAATGTCCTCTCCTTCGGCGGCGACCTGTGCGAATATCGCATCAGATGATAGCTCGACTCCTGCTCGGGCAAGCTTCTTCCAAAGAACGCCCGTTCCGTTCGCCATTGCAACGTACTTCATAGATGCGGAGTGAAGTTCAGCAATCGGCTGGCCTGCTTGAACCGGCCCCCATTCGTCGAGGCACCATTTCGTGATCGTGAGTGGTCCTAGTTCGGACGGCACCTTTAACGTGTAGTGAAAAGCCACGTTCCCCCCCATCCGAAACAGCGGACTTAGCGCGTACGCAAACCCCACCGCAATCGCTAGGGAGCATTGCGCTCAAGCACCTGCTCGCCCATAACCGAACGGTGGGCATAGGCAATGCACGCCTGAATATCTGCGGGCTCAAGAAACGGATATTCGGCGAGGAGTGTTTCCGGCGAATCGCCTGCGGCCAACATGCCAAGAATGTGCTCAACCGCGATGCGCATGCCGCGAATGATCGGCTTGCCACCAAAGATGGCGGGATTCACCGTGATCCGCTTGAGTGCTTCGTCTTCTGTCATGGCGATATGCTCCTAAGGATATTGTGGCACACCGATCAGGCAGGCGTCCAGAGAAACGCAAGTTCGCTGTGGATTTATCGCGGATACTCGCAGTTTCCCGAACGTCGGTGTTCATTCATGACAACGACTAAGGCTCTCAAACTATTCTGGAATCTCCACGGTTTCGCCGCCGGCGGGTGTGAGCAAACCGCGAAGAGTATCGCGATTGATGCTGTCCGTCAGAAAATGCGCCGAGGCGTCGGCGAACAGCGCGAATGCGCCGCCCGTGTGGTTACTGCGAAACGCAGGTCCCGTGGAGTGGACACTGATGCCCGAGGCAGCGTCGTCGAAGGTAACGTCGCGTGGTTCGAGCCAGTTTACGCCGGAGCCGACACACTCAACGATCGCGATCGTCTTGGAAGTGCCGTCACTCATCTCGGGAATCGCGATGGGTTGCGGGCCGCGCCACATCGAATCGGGGCCGACGATGGCCAGGTAGCTCGTTTCGCTCTCATTGCCCCCATCGCTCGGGCAGCGGTAAGGATAAGGCGCCTTGTCGAGGAGCTGGCGATTGTTAGGTCCGTTCCAAGGCTCGTCGAAACGGTACTGGCTAGCAAGACGATGGACTTCTTCACCCTCGAAGTATGGGAGCAGGATCGCTCGCCAACTATGCGTTGGTGTGCCGTGCTCATCGGCAAAATAGGCCGGCGGGAGGCAGTGATGCGCGTCGTGATACGTTTGCAGGGCGATGCCAATTTGCTTGAGAGTGTTCCTACAGATACTTGGCGGGTTGGCAGGTCTGAAACCGAAGTCAATTCGTGGTCCGAGGATCGCGAAGATCACAACAGCCACAGGCACCGCAATGATGCCGTAGGTGATCAAGCGACCGAGGATCGATGGCCCACGAGCTTGAGCAACGTCTTGCGGCACGGCGGCGCTTCTCCACTATTCAGGAATCTCGACATTTTCTCCGCCGGCGGAGGTGAGTAGGCCACGGAGCGTCTCGGGTTTGATGTCGTCAGCAAGGAAATGCACGGAGCCATCGGCGAAGAGAGTGTTCGCTCCGCCTGCGTGTGAACTGCGGATGGCAGGCCGGCCAGTCAATTGGTTGATCCCGTCTGCAGCATCATGGAAAGTCACATCGCGCGGCTCCAGCCAGTTGATGCCAGAGTTGGAACATTCGCCGACGGCGATCGTTTTGGACGGGCGATCGCTGATTTCACTGAACACCATCGGCTGGATGCCGCGCCACATTGTTTCTGCTCCGGTCACGGCAACGTAGTTCGTTTCACTAGCATTGTCTTCATCGCTCGGGCAGCGGAACAACTCGGGTGCCTTATCTAAAAGTTTGCGGTTATTCGGCCCGTTCCAGGGTTCATCGAAGCGGTACTGCTGCGCCAGCGATGCACACTCTTCGTCTTTCGTAGTACGGGAGTAGAATTGCCCGCCAACTGTGTATCGGAATGCCTTGCTGGTCGTTGATGACTGCTGGCGGCAGGCTGTTGTGCTGGTCGTGATAGGTTTGGATCGCAATGCCAATTTGCTTCAAGCTTTGCACGCATTGTGAGCGGCGGGAGGATTCGCGTGGGGTAATAGTCGATGGGGTTAGGAATACAAAGGCGAAAACGATCCCCAAGCATGCGACGATCGCCCAGTAGCCCCATGGGACTGGTCGTCGCCTCGGCGGATCGACATGATGGGCCTGCGACATGGCCGTCTCGCGGAGAGATGCAAAGACAGGGCCGCGACGGGAGTGCGGCGACAACTTCATCTATCGTAGCAGAATTCGCCGCTGGAGGGGGGGAAGTGCGAATCGGTCCAGGGGAAAGTATTCCCCTGGCTTTAGGGTCCAATGTGAGAGCGCAAAGAATCGCGCTAGACCGTGATTTCGGCTTCGCCGGCGAGGCGCTGCGGATAGCGCTGCAGAATCGGCGTGACGATCTCGGCCAGGAACTCGTCGACCTGCTCGGGCGCGCGGCCGACGAAGCGGGCCGGGTCGACCATTTCGGTGAGGTCGACGGACTTGAAGGCGTCGTCGCCGGCGAGGCGACCCATCAGGTCGTTCGCCAGGCCGCGCTGCTTCACTTCGGCAGCGGCCGACTGACTGTGCTGGCGGATGCGTTCGTGCAGGTCTTGGCGATCGCCGCCGGATTCGACTGCTGCCATCAGGATCGCCTCGGTCGCCATGAACGGAAGCTCTTCAGCCAAGTGCCGGGCAATTACCTGCGGATAGACAACGAGCCCGTTTGCGACGTTCTCATAGAGCATCAGCAGGGCGTCGATCGCCAGGAACGCCTGCGGCAGCACCAGCCGGCGGTTGGCGCTGTCGTCGAGCGTGCGCTCCAGCCACTGCGTGGCCAGCGTATTGGCGGCGCTCGATTGCAGGCTGATCACGAACCTAGCGAGACCGCAGATGCGTTCGCTCCGCATCGGGTTGCGTTTGTAAGCCATGGCCGAGGAGCCGATCTGGTGCTTCTCGAACGGTTCTTCGATTTCCTTGCGACTTTGCAGGATGCGCAGGTCGGTGGCCGCCTTGTGGGCACTGCCCGCGATGCCGGCCAGGGCGTCAAGGACTTGGACGTCGACCTTGCGCGAGTAGGTTTGCCCGGTGACGGCGTAACTGCTGTCGAAGCCGAGCTTCTTGGAGACCAGCGCGTCGAGCTGGCGGACCTTGGCATGATCGCCGTGGAACAGCTCCAAGAAACTGGCCTGGGTGCCGGTCGTGCCTTTGACGCCGCGGGCCTTGAGCGATGCGATGCGGTGTTCGAGCTCTTCGAGATCCTGGACGAGGTCGTAGATCCAGAGCGTGGCGCGCTTGCCAACCGTCGTGGGCTGGGCGGGCTGCAAGTGCGTGTAGCCCAAGCAAGCCAGATCGCGATACTGCCTGGCGAATTCGCTGAGCTGCGCGATCACTCCGACGAGCCGATCGCGCACCAGTTCGAGCGACTCACGCATCAGGATCAGGTCGGTGTTGTCGGTGACGTAGCAGCTTGTGGCGCCGAGGTGGATGATCGCCCTGGCACTGGGGGCGGCATCGCCGTAGGTGTGGACGTGAGCCATCACGTCATGGCGAAGCTTGCGTTCATAGTCGGCGGCCTTGGCAAAGTCGATGTCGTCCGTGTGGGCCGCGAGCTCGGCGATTTGTGCCTTGCTGATCGAAAGGCCCAACTCGGCCTCGGCCTCGGCGAGCGCGACCCACAGCCGGCGCCAGGTGCTGAACTTCCGCTGAGCGCCCCAGAGCGTGGCCATCTGGCGCGAGGCGTAACGAGAAATCAGCGGGTTCGAGTAGACGGAGTCGTCGGACATGAGTGGTTCGTCAGTGGGCGAAAGTGTGCGTGCGTGGCGAAACTACTAAGTTAACAATTCGCGGAGGCAAAGCCCAGGGAAGGCTGTCCCAGGGAACTCCGCGGTGAGCGTGAAAGCAAAGAATTCCGGGGGAAAGTATTCCCTCGGCTTTAGGTGGAGTGGAACGCGGTTACGAGTATCCATCACATGTTCGTCAGATCGTCGGTGGCGCTTGAACCAACCACGGCGTCGAGCGCGGCTGACAGCTCCGCCGCGTGCGCCTGGTCGTGGGCATACACCCGGCAGATGCGGTGCGCGAGTGGCAGCTGACTGAAGAGTTGATCGTCGGTGAGCGGACGAGGTTCGCCGCGGCCGGGGTCCCAGAGGAAATTCTGCCCCGTGCTGGGGCCGCGCGTGTCAGGCCGGTGGATGTGCCGAGCCAGGTCGATCCGCAGCGGCAGGTCCTTCAGCGCCGCGGGAAGCTGCGCGCGGAGTTCGGCTTCGACATAATCCGGGCGGCTGAAGATGCTGCTGCGTTCGAGCCCGGCGGCGTCGAACACCAGGTTGCGCTGGCAGGCCATGACCCAGGGGATTTGGCGTTCGAGCAGTCCTTGCCAGCGCACGCCGAGCTCGCGCTTGCGCGGATCTTCGGCTGAGCTCCAACGCGAAACATCGACCAGCAGCGCGAACTCGGTAAACTGCCGATAAAGGTCGAGCTGCTCCAGAGGGTTGCCGGGGAAGAGATAGTCGCGGCTGTCGGCGAAAAGATCGGCAAGCGTGAGGTCGATCGCGCGAACGGTGCGGTGGAAGTAGACTGCGCGAAAGAGTTCGGCCCGGACGCCCATAAAGCGAACGAGGGCCGCCACGCCGCGGGAATGAATCGTGAGTCCTTGAGGCGTGAAGAAGCTGTAGTGCAGCAGGCGATCGAGGTCGAAGGCGCGGTTGTTGTAGCCGGACATGTAGGCGTCGCGGAGGACGAAGTCCATGTTGTCGACGGTGTAGATGCCACTGAACAGACTGCGGAGCAGCTTGAGCCAGTGCGGCGCATCGGGCGCGTCGCCTGGGCGCGGCCGCGTGATCAAGAGTGCGATCTGATGCGGGTCGAGCACTTCGCCTGTTTCGAGCTGGCTGTTCGGGTTGCGGCGCACACGGGAGAGCTGGGGGCCGAGCTCCTGGGTGATAATCTTGCTGCCGAGCGTCTCGTGCGTGAGCCCGTGGTGGCGGAGCAGGTGCTCGTCGAGGAAGTGTCCGAAGGGTCCGTGCCCCACGTCGTGCAGGAGGCCGGCCAGGCGCATGAGCGATTCGACGTAGCCGCGGCTGGGCGTGTCGGGGCAGCTTTCCTTCAAGCTGTCGTAGAGCCGCGCGACGGCGCGGCTGGCCAGGTGCATGACCCCCACGACGTGCTGAAAGCGGGTGTGCTCGGCAGTGGGGAAGACCCACCAGGCGGTCTGAAGCTGGTGAATCTGGCGAAGCCGCTGGACCCAGGGGTGGTCGATGATCTGGCGTTCGGTGGCCTCGCCCGGGGCGCCACGGCTGGTGAAGGGGATGTAGCCGTGGACGGCGTCGTGGCAGAGATTCTCGGCAAGGAAGTCGCGCATGCTGGCAGTCGAAAAATGAGGGTGCAAGAACGCGGGGTCGCAAGCGCCGCTCGATCTGGCTGGCAGTGTAGCAGCCATCTGCGGGCGATCGAACCCTTGCCCGCGGCCCTGGCCGCTAAATTCTCGCGAGGCGGAAAACGCGCAAACGGGACGCCGAGCGAGGGACGACGCGCGGCCGGTCAGTCGATACAATTCCCCTAGTTTCACATCCGCAGGCCGCACGGACTACCAGACCGGCACGATGTGACCCCCAGTCGCACTGAAATGCGCTTTTTGGAAACTGCCAGCGACGATGGCAAGAATTGGCGCGCAACTTGTTGCTAGTGATTATGCCCCGGCGCAACTGCCGATCTAGTATGGCCAGCGCTCGGCCTTTAGATTGACCGCGCCAACCGCAACCCAACCGCTCAACCCAGGCAAGCTTCCGCTCGCACATTCGCCGCCGAGACGGCCAAGGAGAGGATGATCGTGACGCGATTCTGTTGGACCTCTTGTGCCTCGCTGCTCGTTGTCCTCACCTCGCAAGTCGCCAGTTATGGCGCGACGCCCGCATCGGAAACGCTGCTCCCGAATACGACGAAGGCTTACGTTTCGGTCGCCAACGTCGAGGAGTTTCAGGCCGCGTTTGACAAGACCCAAATGGGGCAGCTCGCCAACGATCCGGCCATGAAGCCGTTCGTTGACGACCTCAAGCGACAGCTCACCGAACAGTGGACCAAGACCCACGAAAAACTTGGCATCGGCTGGGAAGATCTGGAAGGCGTGCCGTCGGGCGAAGTGGCGATGGCCCTCTTGCTACCTAGCGAGACGAAAGACGCCGTGGTGGTGCTGGCCGACGTGACGGGCCGCGACGCCAAGACCACCGAGTTGCTCAAGAAGATCGACGACAACATGGGCACCCGCAAGGCGGTCAAGAGCGAACGGGCGGTGCGTGGCACGAACCTGGTGATCTACAACATCCCGAAGCGCGAAGACATTCCGGAGCGTCAGGTTGGTTACTTCGTGAAGGACAACCTGCTGGCGGCGTCGGATGATCTGGCCGTGCTCGAGAGCGTGCTGATTCGGACGGAAGGCGCCAAGCAGGACGACACGCTGGCGACGCTCTCGGCCTACGACGCGATTATGAAACGATGCCAGCAAGCCGCCGGAGAGATGAAGCCGCAGGCTCGCTGGTTCCTGGAGCCGTTCGGCTATGCCGACGCGATGCGGCTGGACCAGCCTAAGAAGCGCGGCACCGACATGCTGAAGATTCTGCGGACCGAAGGCTTCACCGCGATTCAGGGCGTCGGCGGGTTTGTGAACCTGGCCACGGATAAGTACGAACTCGTGCACCGCACTTTCATTCACGCCCCGGGCAACCAGGCGGAAGGGGCTGAGCGGTTCGAGCTTTCGGCCCGGATGCTGAAGTTCCCCAACGGTGGTGAGTTCACTCCGCCGGCCTGGGTGCCGCGCGACCTGGCCTCGTACATCGCGGTGAACGTCGACACGAAGAACGCCTTTGAGAATTCGAAGACTCTGGTCAACCAGGTTGTGGGCGACGAGGTGTTCGAGGACGTGCTCGAGTCGATCAAGACCGACGAAAACGGCCCGATGATCGACATCCGCAAGGATCTGATCGCGTATCTGGGCGACCGGATCACGGTGATCTCGGACTTGCAAGTGCCGATCACTCCGAAGAGTGAACGGCTGCTGATCGCGGTTGACACGAAGGACGAGAAGCATCTGGCGGAAGTGATTCGCGACTGGATGGAAACCGACCCCGACACGCGTAAGCGAGAAATCGCCGGGCACGTTGTGTGGGAAATCGTCGACGAACAGGCCGAGCTGCCAATGATTACGATCGAGAACAGCCCGCTTGATCGGCCTTCGGTGGACGAGGAGATGGAAGAAGAGGAAGAGCGGGCGCTGCCGCCGAACTCGGCCGTGACCGTGGCGCATGGTTACCTGATGGTGGCCACGCACATCGACATCCTGACCAAGGTGCTCACCGAGTTCGAGAATGGTCCGAAGCTGGTCGACAGCGCGGACTACAAGCGAGTGGCCCAGAACTTGGCAGGGATCGCCCAGCCGGAGCAGTTCGGCCAGGCCTTCACGCGGACCGACGAAGCCTATCGTGGGACGTATGAGCTGCTTCGCACCGGCAAGATGCCCGAGAGCGAGTCGATGATGGGCAAACTGCTCAACTCGCTGATGGGCGAGCAGAAGGAAGGCGTGCTGCGTCCGCAGCGGCTCGACGGCAGCAAGCTGCCCGAGTACGACATGGTGCGACGCTACCTGGGCCCGGCCGGCATGACGATGACGACCGAGCCGACGGGCTGGTTGCTGACCGGCTTCACGCTGACGAAGGAAGTTGAACCGAGCGGCGCCCCCGCGGAAGACGAACGCCTGACCAGCGGTGCGAACGCCGAGACAAACGTGAAGTAAGTTGCCGCGGCGAGTTGTGAATCACACGAGCCCGATGCGCTGTGAAAAGTGCATCGGGCTCATTTAGTTGATGCCCCGTGGCCAATGACACGGGCAACTGGGTGCCACAGGTGGCCGCGTCGCGGCTCACCTGGGTTGCTAGCCGCGTCAGAACTCGATGCGGACCCAGTCTTCTATCAGCGACCTGCACGGGTGACTGCTTCGCAGCACCCATGGCACCCACCCGAGGCGACGGCCCTAGGGCCGCTTACGGTTCGAACTTCGCCCAGAACGGGTGCTGGCGATCGCCGCGGGTGCGAACGTCGTCGAGCAGCACGCTGAGATTGGGCGTGACGTCGGCCGTGTGCCGACGCCCACCGAGGTGAACGTCAATCTTGTCGCGGCCCGGGTTGAGCATCTCGGGCGCGAACCAGATCGTGGCAGCGATGCCCGAGCCAGGAATGAAGATGTCGCCGTTGGCTTGAATCTTGGCGCGAATCTCGGCCGCGCGCGTGCCGCGACCGGGTGGCCAGTTCACGGGCTCGACGATCGCACGCGGCGGCAGCTTATTGATTTCCAGCCACCAGAAGTAATTGTCCCAGGTGCGCATCGTGGCGACCTCGAACTCCTTCGGAAAAAAGTTCCGGTCGGGCTTGCGGGCCATCCAGTCGAAGATCTCCTTGATCTCTTCGTAGAAGTCCTCGTGGCCACGTCCCTGGTACTCGACCACGGTCACATCGTGACGATGGACCATGTAGCGGTCGAGATCGCGGGCGTTCTCCTTAAGCTTGTCGCCGTCGAGCTCGCCGCCCACCACGTAGAACGGCACCATCGACGCGTTGGGCCAATAGTGCGAAGAGTACTTTTGCGTGCGGGCGACGATGGGAATCACGCCGGCCCAGAGGTCGGGATGCGCGAGGCCGATGTCCCAGGCCGCATCGCCGCCGGCGGAATGCCCGGTGAGGAACACGCGATCCGTGTTGATTGAAAAGCGGCGAGACGCATCACGCAGACTGGCGAGCACCGCGGCATGCTCGCGAGCTGTGTAGCCATATTCGCGCTGACCGTCGGCGAGCCAGTCGACGGCGATCACGATGTAGCCGAAGCGACTGGCCTGGCCCAGCCGCTGGCCGTTTTCTGCGCGAGCGCCGGCCCACCAGTCGACCTGCTGCTCGGGCGAGGAACCAACGCCGTTGAGCGTGACGATCGTCGGATAGCGGACGTAAGGGTCGTATTCCGGCGGAAGCTGGACGTGGTAGGTCGCGTCCGGCTCGTTGTCCATGCCGATCGGGACGTTGAAAGTGTAATTACCGGGCGTTTCTTTGGCGGCGGCGGGCGTTTCGAGCGGGGGCTTCATGTTGGCGATCAGCTTCGCGACCAGCGGCGGCGACGCGCCTTCCATCGTGCGAAGCTCCTGCTCGATCTCGTTGCGACGGAGCAGCACGGGCTCGTTCATGTAGCGGCGAATCAGCTCGCGGACGCGGGCCGTGGAGGCGGTGACCAGGAGGCTCGTTTCGGCCGAATCGGCGCCGAGCAGCCAGCCGCTGATGGCGATTGAAAGCCGCTGGCTGTCGGACAGCGACTTGTCGTCGCGGAGGCGAATGTAGCCGGCCAGGCGATCGAAGTTGCCCAGGCTCATTTCGGCATTCATTTCTTTGACGATCGCCTCGAAAGTCGTGCGATCGGGACCATCAGGCAGCGTGCTCACGAGCTTCGCCAACTCGGCGGCCACCTCCTCGCGGCGCTGGCGAACCTCTTCGTACTGCCGGAGCATTTCACTGACTTGAGCCAGCGTCTCCCCGGCCACATCCTGGCTGGGAAACTTCTGGAGCAGACTGTATGCGAGAAAGTGCTGGCCTGAGTTGCGACGCAGCTCGATTTCCTGGACGATGCTGCGGGCATGCAACTGGCGAAGCGACTGGACCTCTTTTTCGAGGTCCTTCTGATCGGGAAAGTCGGCGATGACGTCTTCCAGTTCCTGCTGGGCGTCCTGGTAGCGTTCGGCCTGCAAGAATAGCCGCACCACGCGGAGCCGCGCGTCGATGCTGTTGCGCGCACCGGTTTTCATGAGGATCTTGTGCAGCGTCTCGCGCGGGATCGAACTGGTGGCGATTCGCATGTCCCACACCACCGGCGTGAGCTGCGCGGTCAGCAGGCCTTCGACTTTGGTCCACCGTGGCGTGACGAGCGTGATGCCCTGAATCACTTCAACCGGGCCTTCCGACGTGTTCATCGTAAACACGCGGCGGCCGTACTCGTCGAACGGCGAGACCTTGAGAATCGGACCCACGCGGTTAACGCGCTTGCCGCCCACGGCGGTCCGCTGGTGGATCGTAACTTTCTCGGGAATGTCGCCCGCGTTCAGTTCGTCGACAGCTTGAATCTGAAAGGTGGGGACGAAGACCCGGCGGAGGTCGTCATCGACGAGCGTGATCGTGGCGGGCGCGCCTTGCTGATTGCTTTGCGGATTATCGGCCAGACCCGTGGTCTTGCCCAGGCGGCCATAGAGCCGGCGGCCATCTTTCATGATGACGTTCGAAGCGAGCGCACTCGTCGCGCACGCGAACACGGCGACGGTTACGGCCAGCCCGACCTGGAGACGGGAAAATTTCATGTAAGGCTTTCTGAGGCGGATGCCTCACGCGAGCGCCATGTGGTGCGCGACGCGAGCGGACGAAATGCGTCCGCACTTTTCAGAAGGCACTTCTTCTCTGGGATTGTACGCCGGCGAGCTGCGAGAATCGCGGGCGAGGCCTCTAGAGTTTTATTGTGTTTGAGCCCCGGGGAGAGTCAACCGGCGGACTGGCAGGGAAGAAGATGCCAAAACCGGCAGAGGTGGCAAAATAGGCACGCTGGCAGAGGCAGTGTGGTCACTTGCCCGAGAATTACCCCGGCGTGTCGAGATACGGATCCTGGCCCATTTGGAGCTGCAATTTCTTGCGCTCCTTTTCGTGGTACATCAGGACCTTGCGGTCGAGGAAGTGCCGCTTTTCGAGCTTCCGCTGGGCTTTGACAAACAGCTTGGCGAGTTCGTCATAGCGGCCGGGATTGTCGCGGCCATACTCGTGATAGTACTTGGCCTTGTCGGGCCCAAGCCCCAACAGTAGTTCGTCTTCGAGCGCGAGGTACACGCGGTAGCAACCGGGATCGCCCTGGCGGCCGCAGCGGCCGACGAGCTGGCGATCGATGCGGGCCGAGTCGTGCATCTCGGTCATGATCACGTGCAAGCCGCCCAGCTCGTGGACGCCTTCGCCGAGTTTGATGTCGGTGCCGCGGCCGGCCATGTTCGTGGAAACCGTGACACGGCCCTGGCGACCCGCCTTGGCGACGATCTCGGCTTCTTCCTCAATGTGATTGGCGTTCAGCACTTCATGCTCGATGCCGCGCTGCTTGAGCATCCGCGAGATGATCTCGGACTTGTCGATAGTGCGGGTGCCGATCAGGACGGGGCGGCCCGTGGCGTGGACTTCGGCCACCTCATCAACGATCGCGTGCCACTTTTCCTCTTCGGTGCCAAAGACGCGATCTTCGAGGCGTTGGCGGATGGCGGGGCGATTCGTGGGAATCTGCACCACGCGCAGCTTGTAGATCTTTTTGAGCTCGCCGGCCGAGGTGATGCCGGTACCGGTCATGCCCGCCAGGTGCGGATAAAGGTGGAAGTAATCCTGCACGGTAACGCGGGCGGCCTGGCCGGCTTCGGCCGTGACTTCGACGTCGTCCTGGGCGGCTTCGACGGCCTGGTGCAAGCCGGCCCGCCATTTGCGACCTTCGGCGGCGCGGCCGGTGAACTCGTCGACAATCACGACTTCACCTTCGCGGACGACGTACTGCCGATCGCGGAAGAATTCGCGATTCACCTTGACAGCGCGTTCGATGTACTCGTAGATGCTGAACATGCCCACCGCGTGCATTTGGTCGGGCTTGGGAAGATTCCGCACCAGGCGGCGGCCTTCGGCCGTTAGCTCGATGCTCTTGCGCTCGTGATCGTAGTCGTAGTGCTCGTCCTCAATGAACTGGCTGGCGACGCCGGCCGCCCACTTGTAGCACTCGACCGCGATCAGCTGGGCCTCGCTTGGTAGCGCGCTGATGATGAGCGGCGTGCGGGCTTCGTCGATAAGGATGCTGTCGGCCTCGTCGACCAGCACGAAGTAGGGCGTACGCTGCACGGGGCGTTCGCCTCCCTCGCTGACCATGCCCAGCATGCCGCCAAGAAAGTCGGTTTGCCCCTCGCCAATGCGGCGGAGCAGGAGGCGGTCGCGGAGGAAGTCGAAGCCGAATTCCTTGGCCGTCCCGTACGTGATGTCGCACTGGTAGGCTTTGCGGCGCTGGTTCTGATTCATCTGGGTTTCGACGATCCCGACCGTGATGCCCAGGCTTTCATAGAGCGGCTTCATCCACTCGGCATCGCGACGAGCGAGGTAGTCGTTGACCGTGGCCAGGTGAGCGCCTTTGCCTTCGAGGGCGGCCAGGTACAAAGGGAGCGTGGCGGTCAGCGTTTTGCCTTCGCCTGTCTGCATCTCGGCGATCGAGCGATTGTGCATCGCGATGCCGCCCAGAATCTGGACGTCAAAGTGACGCATGTTGAGCGTGCGGCGGCCGGCCTCGCGAACCAGGGCGAAGGCCTCGGGCAGCAGGCGTTCGGCCGGCTCGTGGCTCTTGAGGCGGTAGCGGAGTGAAAGGCTCCGCTTGCGCATGTCGTAGGCGTTCAGTTTCTGCAGCTCTTCTTCGTAGCTGGCCACCTTGGGGATGATCGACTGCCAGCGCGCAAGCTGACGACGAGCTACGCCACTGGAGACGGACTGCCAACTGGAACGCAGGCTATCGACAATCGACATGAACGCACCGGGGAGATCGAGCACAGCGGAACGCGGGTGAGCGGAGGACCGTAGGTAACGACTGTCCGCTAACCGACTTATTCTATCTTAGGGTACGCAAATATTGCGGCAATCCCGCGGAATTGTGGGCCGCTCAGCAGGAGGGCTGCGTGCGGTTAGGCGGTCTGAGGGGAGGATTCCGGGAGAAGCGGGGCGGGCGGCTGAGGTCGTGCCAGGGGGGAGTTCTAGCGGCTCGGCGGCGAGATCGAGGTCGTGGTGGCAGGTCCAGCTGGCTGGAAGGAGGTCTGGATCACGTTCTGCTCCTCAGTCGCTGCCGGACTGACGATGCGGGCCGTTGTCGATTCGGCCGGGTTTGATTTGATGGTCGAAGATGCCGTCGTGGTTTCGATGGACGAGCGAATGGCTGGCGTGTTGTTGCCGGCGGTGATCCGCATGACCGAGCCGGTCGACGTTGGCCGTGGGGCAGGCGGCGCGATCGCCACTTGCGTCGTGGGACTTGCAGCCACCAGCGCGGATGCGGTCGGCGGCGAAGACTCGCCGACGATCCGCAGTGTATTACTGCCCGAGTTGGATTCGACCGAAACGAAGCCCGCCGTGTCGGGCGGATCTCCTCGACTGGTGCCCAGGCTGATACGCGTCGGTGCGGGGGGTTGCGCCGGCGGGCTGACCTTTGCGACAGCTTCAGGCCGGGCGATTGGTAGCGGCGGCGCGACGGTCCGGGGTTGGCTTGCCGGTTGCGTTTGGACGGCGGCCAATGGCTGGGCGGCAGGTTGGGGGCTGAGCACTCGTGGCTGCTCGGCGGTCGTCGCTGGCGGCGACGCGTTCTTTGCAGTCACGTAGGGGTTTTCGATGATCGGAGCTTGCGACATGGGCCCGGAAACGCGAATCGGCGCCGGCTCGACGTACGTGGCCTGCGTGAGACCGGATCTATCGACTGACTCGGTCAACGGCAGGTTCGCGCTGGCGAGTTGCACGCGGCCAACGTCGGGCGCTGCCGGTGGCGGGTCGTTCGAACTCTGGTGGAAGATGTATGACCCGCCGGGATAGCGGAACTGATCGCCTTGCGGCGCCACGCTGGGAGGTGCTGCCATCGGCGCTGCCGGTGGCGGTCCAGGCATGACGGGCACCGGCTGCGTGGTGACCGGGGCCGGCGTGGTGATTACGGGCGCAGGCTGGGTGACCAGCGGCGGAGAAATGCCCTGCGCATAGGGCGTTCCAGGGGTGACCATCACGCCGGTCGTGCCGGGCGGTGGGACCGTGGTCCGCATAAACGGGTTGGTCGCCGGCTGGTTGCTACGGCAACTCGCCAACGTGGCGGCAGTCAGTAGGACCGCCCAGTACCGCTTCATCGGACGAACTCCTTTTCGTCGGGGCTGCTGAATGATGTGGCGCTGCGCACCTGAATCGCGCGCGAAACTGCGACAGACGCCTTGATCTAGAGCAACCGACTTGTTCGATCGAACGTGCGAACGCAAGTTATCGACGGGACCTTTCGGCGCGTGCGCGAAGCGCAAGGCCGCCGAGGGGCGGATAGAATAGCGAATGCCGCCGGCGGGTCCAGAGCGCTTTGCGGAGCGAACCAAATGTACGCGCTGGTGAGCCGCAACGCGGCCACCTGTGGCACTCACCTTGAGGACGGCATTTACTTGCTGCTGGCAGTCTGGGCCGTTTCGACGAACGGGTTGTAGTACATCCGCGGCAAGCTGGCAGTCTGGTCGACCGGGGCAGCCACAGGGGCCGGGATCGACGTCTGCTTGTTGTCCGCTGGCGCGGCCGGTGTGGTGACCGGCTCGGTGAACGGGTTCTGATACTCGACCGCGGCCACCTTGGGAGCAGCGGCCGGCGTCATCGTTCCCGGCGGATAGGCGAACGGGCTGTAGCCGTAGGTCCGAGCGACCGGATAGCTATAGTAGACCGGGGGATACATCGAGTAATACGGCACGCGGTAGACATTCGCGTAGGGCCGCGAGCCGTAGTTGAAGAAGCCGAGTCCATAGCCACCGGCACCGAACTGGGCCGAAGCTTCGGAAGCCTGCAGAGATGCTGCCAGAAGGACGCCACAACCGATCCACAGACTTACGCGACGAAACATGACCCGCAACCTCACGATGACAAAGCGGACGAATGGTCTACCTTTCATGCAGGGTATTTAGCGGCCCCGGATGTTGCAATCGGTAAAATAGGAAAAATAGGTCCTATTTCAGCGCTGGGTCAGGGGCCGACGAGTTTTCGCCCGAGGATTGCGGGCCAGGGGCCGGGGTCGTGGATGGTGGCTCGAGTTCAGGCAGCGGGTAAGGCTTGTCGAGGTGGGGTGGTACTCGGCGAATGATCTTGCCGTACTCAGGGGAATCGAGCGAGGGTTCTCCGCAGCCGCAGAGGCCCAGGAGCGCGCCCGCCATGAGAACGGCGGCCAAGGTACGTTGTGAGGACATCGGGCCGCCTGTCTTGCAGAGTGTTTGATTGGGAACGCAACCGCCGATGGCCAACACCGCCCTCACCGCCGAGCTCAAGAACGAAGCCCAGCGATTGGGGTTTTCGCTCACGGGCGTCTGCGCCGCGGTCGAGCCCACGGGGATCGAGCGGTTCGGCGAGTGGCTCGCGGCGGGTTATGCCGGCGAGATGCACTACCTGGCCGGCCGAGCCGAAGCCTACACGCACCCGCGGCACGTGCTCGATGGCGTTCGCAGCCTGCTCGTGCTTGGGTTCCCGTATCGTACCTCTGAGCCGGAGCCTCCTCAACCGATGCGCGGTCGGGTGGCGCGTTACGCCTGGGGCGAAGACTATCACCAAGTGCTGTGGCGGAAGCTCAAGGAGCTGGAGAATCTTCTGCTGGCCCGCGAGCCGCAGGCCGCGGTACGGACGGTCGTCGATACCGCGCCGCTGCTGGAGCGCGAGTTCGCCGAGCTGGCCGGCTTGGGCTGGATTGGCAAGAACACGCTGCTGCTCAACAAGCACGAGGGGAGCTACTTCTTTCTGGCGGCGCTGCTGACGGATGTGGAACTGGAGATCGACGCGCCACACGCGATGGATCATTGCGGGACGTGCCGGGCATGTCTCGACGCTTGTCCGACCGAGGCGTTTGTCGCGCCGTATGTGCTCGACGCCCGCAAATGCATCAGCTATCTGACGATCGAGCTGAAGTCGCCCATTCCCGTCGAGCTGCGCGGCGGGCTGCAGGATTGGGTGTTCGGCTGCGACGTCTGCCAGAACGTTTGTCCCTGGAACCATCGGCCACGGTTGACCGAGGAGCCCGCACTACAACCCCGCGCCGAAACAGGGACATCACTGAATTTGCTGCGCGCGGAAACAGGCGCGGAAACGGGGACATCACTGAGCGCGGAAACGGGGACATCACTGAATTTGCTGGAGCTGTTTGAGCTGGGCGACGCGGAGTTCAGGCGGCGCTTTCGCGATACGCCGCTGTGGCGGCCGAAGCGGCGCGGCATCCTGCGAAACGCGGCGATCGTGCTGGGGAATCAGCGGGCAGTGGCAGCGATCCCGGCGCTCATTCGCGGATTGCATGATGCCGAGCCGCTGGTGCGCGGGGCGTGTGCCTGGGCGTTGGGGCAGTTCACGAGCGAGGCAGCACGGCGCGAACTACGATTGCACTTGAGCCTAGAGAGCGAGGAGATCGTTCGCCAAGAGATCGAGCACGCCTTGACTGAGGCTAAGGCCGACGCTCCGTCGGCGATACCTCCGGGCTAAGCGGGCGAGATGTTGAACGGCGCTAGCCCGCGGGCTCGGCGCAGTTCATTGCCAACTCTTCCTCGGGGACCGGGTGCACGCCGGAGGCATCGTCGGAGTACCAACGCGCGAGCACGGTGGTCCACTCGCCGGGCCGTGCGACCTTGATGAATGCGTCTCGCACTTCTTTGCTGTGCGGATGAAGTTGCGAGTACTTGATGCCGAACTTCCGCATCTGCCGGCCGCATAGCTCAGGACCGTAGAGATCGTCGCACAGCCGGTAGTGCTCGGCGATCACCTCGCGCTGCTCGTGCACCGTCGGCGGTTCGGGCAGCGGCAATCCGGCGGCGAGCGCGCGGGCCTGGCTGAAGATCCAGGGATTGCCGATCGCGCCGCGGGCGGCAGTCACGCCGTCGACGCCCGTCTCGCGAATCATGTCGAGGCAGGCCTGGGCTGTGAACAGGTCGCCGCTGCCCAGCACGACTCGGCTGCCGGCGTGCCGCTTTACTTCGCGGAGGAACGTCCAGCGGCTGGGGCCAACGTACCGCTGCTCGACCGTGCGGCCATGCACGGTGATCGCTGCCACGCCGCGCTCGAATGCGCCGTCGAAGATGGTGTAGAACTTGTCGCGGCTCTCGGCCGAGTCGTCGATGCCGCGGCGCATCTTGACGGTGACCGGCACATCAGGCGGCAGAGCTTCACGCACTCGGGAAACAATCTCGAGCGCTGTGTCGACCTGCCCCAGCAGGAAGCCGCCGCGATGCTTGCCCAGCACTTTTTTCACGGGGCAGCCGAAGTTGATGTCGACCACGTCGAACCCGGCGGCGACAAGCTGCTGGGCAGCGGGGCCAAACTCCGCGGGGTTTGCGCCCATGAGTTGGCCGGCCACGGGATGCTCTTCGTCGCTGACGCGCAGGTAGCGGCGGCGATTCTTCGCCTTGTGCATGTCGTTGACGAACGTGTCGAGCATCACCTCGCAGAGCGTGTACGGCGCGCCCAGGCGGCGAGCGATCACCCGCATCGCCCAGTCGCTGTAGCCCGAGAGGGCCGCCTGGACGACGGGAAAGTCGAGATTGAATTTTCCGATGCGAAGGGTGGGGAGCATGGAGCAATTGGCCGAAGCGATTCGTCGGGGGAATGTATGAATTCTAACTCGTTGCTGAATCAACGAGCAGCCCTATTCGGACCGCACCGCAGGCTGCCCACGTAACACCGGCGAATATTCAGGCGGCTCAAGGCCTGGCAAATAGTCGTAACAGCGCAGGAGGGTGGCAATCGGATCATCGACAAACTGCCAGTGTGCGATCTTCATCCAGCCAGCAGCGGCGGTGAAGCGGCCCTGCCCGAGCCACTGCGGGATGGAACGAGTAAGGAAAGCATCGAGCGTCTGGATAACCAAGGGCTGGTCGTACTCAATGCCAAGCATCTGCTTGGCGATCACATAAGCCATTGTCCCCTGACTGCGAATCCTGCTCAGGCTGGCCGGCGTTTGCAATCCCGCAGATTCGAAACGGGTGAGCAACTTTTCGTATTCCTGAGCTTCCAGATATACAGGCAGCGCACGCTGCACTTCCGCCTTGCCGGGCGCTCGCCGTTCAGCATCAAATGAATTCTCATACCATTCGACGGCCGCCCTGGGCGTTTTCTTGTCATCCTTACGATACTGGAGCCAGTCCAACAACGCCGCGCGTTCGAAAATGACTCCTTTGTCGAGCTCATTCCGTTCCCTGCGATCGAGCGACAACCTGAGAAACGTGTTGGCCCTGTTGAGCAGATCCTTGCCATCCTTAATGAGGCCCACGAGCATCGTTTCGACGGCCACCTCGCTGGCTGGAATACCGCAGTAACCGAGTTGTTTCTGGTGATAGGCGTCTTCGAAAGAGAGATTCTGGAACACTTCGAGTGTCCAGTTTTGTAGTTCCTCGCGGCTTCGCTGCGGGTCGAATACGCGAGCGAGCGTGCGTTGCTGGTTTGGTCTAGTTGCCGAGGACATGGCTTGGAAAATCCTTTCGAGTCGGCATCGGTTGGGAAACCACCTCTCACTTCGCATTTTTGGGCGGGTACTTCGGCGGCTTCAGGCCGGGAAGGTAGTCGTAGCACCGCAGCAGCGTGGCGATCGGATCGTCGCCGGGCTTCCAGTGAGCGATCTTCATCCAGCGGGCGGCAGTTGAGAACGCGCCATAGCGACCGAGCCATTCCTTGACCGATCGCTTGAGGAATGTTTCGAGTGCAGCGGCGATCTCTTCGTCGGTGTACTCCAGCCCCAGGCGATGGCGAGCCATGACGTAGCACATCGTGCCTTCGCCCTTGATGCGGCGAATGTTCGCCGGTTTCTTCAGGCCCGCGCTTTCATACCGGGCAATCAGAAGCTCGTAGCTCTCACGTTCGAGGTATGGAGCTAATGAGAGTTGTACGTTTACCTTGTCGGGCTTCGTCCTTTGTGCGGCGAACCAGGCTTCTCTTAGTTCGACACAGCGGCGCAGCGAATCGAGATCTATTTCTCGATTCAAGAACCAGTTCGCCAGGGCGAGCTTGTCGAAGACAGACCCCGCTGCAACCTTACTTTCCTCATTTCGCTGATCTGCCGACTGAAGAAAGTGCTTTGCCTTCACGATGAGCTTCTTGGCGTCTGAAAACAAGCCAACCAAACAGCACTCCACCGCCGTGTCAACCATCGACACCCCCCAACTTCCTAACGCTGTTAGTTGAGAAGCTTTTTCGACTGTGATCTCGTAATCAATCTTGAGACCGAACGCCTTTAAGTTGCGTCGGCATGTCGTTGGATCAAATGTCATTTAGTCACCAATGGTGGAATTCTTTGCATTGCCGGCCCTAACTGTAACCGTTTGGACTGTGCCGGCTGCATCAATTCGTCATCATCATCGTCCGGATCAAAGAATTCGGTCGTCATCGGTTATGCTCCCTTCAGCAAGAGTTCGGGGACTCGAATCGTCTGAACAGAACCTAGACGAAGTGCTGGCCTGTTTTCGACAGGCAAAAACAGCCACGAGAAAGTTTCGCACTAGAGGCCAAGTGGCTCGTTTCCAGACTTGACCGAACGGCCCGCGCGCTGTTGACGAACGCGCGCAGAACGCGAACACTTGTGCTTGTTAACGCTTGGGGCGTGCGACCGTGTCCAAGCATCGTGTGCTCATCGCAGAATCGCGGCGAATGAATCCATGAAAGTCGTCTACCTGGCAGCCGGGGCGGCGGGGATGTACTGCGGCAGTTGTCTGCACGACAACACGCTGGCGGCCGCGCTCGCGCAGCTAGGTGAAGACGTGCTGCTGGTGCCCACCTACACGCCGCTGCGAACCGACGAAGACAGCATGAGCGATTCGCACCTGTTCTTCGGCGGAATCAATGTCTACCTGCAGCAGCATTCGCCAATCTTCCGCCATACGCCATGGTTTCTCGACGCGCTGCTCGATCATCCCGGCATCATTCGCTGGCTCACACGCGGCGGGCCGAAGGTCGAAGCCGAGAAGCTTGGCGCGCTGACCGTCAGCATGCTCGAAGGAGAACACGGCCGGCAGCGCAAGGAAGTCCGGAAGCTGGTCCGCTGGATCGAGCGCGAAGCGAAGCCCGACATCGTGCATCTTTCGAATGCGATGCTGATTGGCGTCGCGGCCGAGATACAGAAGCTCGGTATCCCGGTCGTTACCACGCTCTCGGGCGAGGACATTTTTCTGGAGAAAGTTCCCGAGCCGCATTACAGCCAGGCGCGCAAGGTACTTCGCGAGCGGGCCGCGAAGCTGGATGGCTTTGTGGCGCTCAACCGCTATTACGCCGACTACATGGCGGACTATATCGACGTGCCGCGCGAGCGCGTGCGTGTCATTCCGCACGGGCTGAACCTCGCGGGGCACGGCGCACGACCGAGCGGACCACGCTCCCCACAGACAATCGGCTACTTCGCGCGAATCTGTCCGGACAAGGGACTGCACAATCTGATCGACGCGGCCGAGCGATTGCTGGCCGACAGCGAAGTCCCGCCGTTTCGGATCCGCACGGCCGGCTACCTGGGCGCGCTCGACCGGCCGTATCTCGAAGCTTTGCAGAAGCGGATCGACGGCTGGAATCGTTTGGGGATGTTTGAATACCTCGGTGAGGTCTCGCGGGCGGAGAAGATCACCACGCTGCAAAGCTTCGACCTGATGTGCCTGCCTACGGTGTATCACGAGAGCAAGGGGATCAGCGTGCTCGAGGCGATGGCCAACGGCGTGCCGGTGGTGCTGCCCGATCACGGGACCTTTCCCGAGGTGGTCGAGGCAACTGGCGGGGGAGTGCTTTATCGAGCGGACGACCCGGCGGCTTTGACCGCGGCGCTTAAGCAGTTGCTGCTCAATCCGGCCGAGGCGAGCGCCATCGGACGGCGAGGAAAAGCCGGCATCGAAGGCAACTTTACGGCTGAATTGATGGCCGAAGCGACCCTGGCGATGTACCGCGAGGTGATCGCGGGGCCGGGGAGTCCGGCCGCTTCTCGGGTGGCCGCAGGCTAAGCTCAGGCCTGCCGAGCGTGCGCCCACCAAATTTTGGGGGTTCAAAGCTTGCATTGCGCACTTTAGCAACGCTACATTGATCTCGCCTCGGTCGCCTGGCGTGCGGCCGCAGTCTAGCGGGAGCGCACCATCCGACGGGGTGCAGCAGGTGCGCGTCAACGGACGATTTCAGGCAAACTTTTCCGCCGCGCCCCACGTGTCCGAGTGCGCAGAGGACTTTAGTGATGGCGAAGAAGATCTACGTCGGAAACCTACCCTGGTCGGCCACCAGCCAATCGCTGGAGCAATTGTTCAGCGAGCACGGCAAAGTCCGTTCGGCCGAAGTTATTTCGGACCGCGAGACCGGTCGATCGCGGGGTTTTGGCTTTGTCGAAATGGAATCCGACGACGAGGGGACACGAGCAATCGAGGCCCTGAACGGCGCCGACATCGGCGGCCGGGCGATCACGGTCAACGAAGCTCGCGAACGGGCGCCTCGCACCGGTGGCGGCGGCGGTTACGGTGGTGGTGGTGGGGGATACGGTGGCGGCGGCGGCGGCGGATACCGTGGCGGCCGTTAAGTGCGGGTAGATTCAGGACTGGCAGCACGCGAAAACGCAGCCCCGAAAGCCACGTGGTTAGGGGTTGCATTTTCGCTGCAAAGTGAGTCTGATGACGTACTATCCAAATCTGATTTCCCCAGAGCCATACTGACAGCCAAACGCTATGAGACCGACTCCCAAACGGCGGAGCAACAAGAACAAGGTTCGGGCCAAGAAGAAGGACCCGATTTTCGTCGACGGCGCGCGCCCCCGGCCGATGTACGTTGACTACAAGGACTTGGAGTTGCTCGGCAAGCTCACGAATCGTCAAGGTAAGATTGTCGGCCGCCGCAAGAGCGGTTGCACCGCCGCCAGCCAGCACGCGGTCACCCAGGCGATCAAGCGGGCGCGGTTCATGGCTTTGCTGCCGTACGTTTCCGACTGAGTATCCATTCAGTCGGGCGATTGATTTGTCCGCACGTAAAGCGTCGGGGGCCACGCGCGGCGAACAGCCCGCAGCACCAGGCGCTTTTTGTGCGCGCCGAGGATTGTCGCAATCATTGTCGATGAAGCCGTAAACCGCGCGATTGCAGTTACGCATGGGCCAATCGTATCACACCACGCGCCGCGTTGAGTTCCGCGATACCGATGCGGCGGGGATCGCGCATTTCTCGGTGTTCTTCGTTTACATGGAACAGGCCGAGCACGAGCTGCTCAGGCACCTGGGCCTCAGCGTGATGTTTCACGATGACCACGGCAAGATTTCCTTCCCGCGCGTCGGAGCGCGCTGCGACTACCAGCGGGCCGTGAAGTTTGAGGACATCATGGACATCGAGGTTTCGATCGTCCGGCTGGGCACCAAGAGTGTGACCTTCGAATTCAATTTCTCGCACGACGGGCAAGCGGTCGCCAGCGGCCAGACGACGACGGTCTGCTGCCGGCTCAGTGACACAGGGCCTCCGCAATCGATGCCGATTCCCACCTGGATTGCCGAGAAGCTGTCGGAGGTGGTGGTGTAGGCGGCTGGGCGTTTCTGGTGGCTGAAAACACGGCGGCTACGCTCATGTGCTGGTTGCGTTAGAATACATCGCCTGCGCGTCAGCTAATCAACCTCGCCGCCGCATGTTTCTGAAATGCCTGATCTCGTTGTCGAAGACCTGACCAAGACGTTCCCGACCCGGGCCGAACCGCTTGAGGTGCTGCGGGGCGTGTCGTTTCGCCTGGCGGCGGGCGAGAATCTGGCGGTGACTGGGCCGAGCGGCTGCGGCAAGAGCACGCTCCTGCATATTCTGGGGACGCTCGATGGGCCGACCAGCGGCCGGGTGCTGCTCGACGACGAAGATCCGTTCCAGTTCGATGAGCCGCGGCTGGCGGCGTTTCGAAATCAGAAGATCGGATTCATCTTTCAGGATCATCACCTGCTGCCGCAGTGTTCGGTGCTGGAGAATGTGCTGGTCCCGACGCTGGCCGATGGTAAGCCTCGGCAGGCGGCCGCCGAACGGGCCGTGATGCTGCTGGAGCGTGTGGGGCTCGCCAGCCGGCTCGATCACAGGCCGGCGGAACTCTCGGGTGGCGAGCGACAGCGGACCGCGATCGCGCGGGCGCTGGTGAACAATCCACGACTCTTGCTCGCCGACGAACCGACGGGCAACCTGGATCGCTCGACGGCGGCAGGAATTGCGGAGCTGCTCTTGGAACTTCAAGCGTACGAAAAAACCATGTTGGTCGTCGTGACGCATAGCCTGGAACTGGCCGGGATGCTCGAGCGGCGGGTGGAGCTCAATGCCGGGCAGTTCGAAACCAGTGCCGTCTAAAGAACCTTCTCTATCACTGGGTGGCCTGGCCCTGCGCGGGCTGCGCTATCACTGGCGCACCAACCTGGCCGTGGCGCTGGCCGTGATGGCGGCCGCCGCCGTGCTCACCGGTGCGCTGCTGGTAGGCGACTCGATGCGCGGCAGTCTGCGGCATTTACTGCTCGATCAGCTCGGTTCGATCGACGAAGTGCTCGTGACCGATCGCTTCTTTCGCGCTGAACTGGCCGGAGAGATTGCCAATAGCGAAAAGTTCCAGCAGCACTTCAGCGCGGCCGTGCCGGCGGTCTATGTGCAAGGGACCGTCGATCATCCGGGCAGTTCGCTGCGCGCTGGCCGCGTGAGCGTGATTGGCAGCGATGCGGCGTTCTTCAAACTGGGTGGCGGTGGCCCCAAGCAGCCGCCGGTGCGGAACCAAATCGTGCTCAACGAGCCGCTGGCGCGCGAGATCGGCGCGAAGGCCGGCGATGAAGTGCTGCTGCGGATCGGCAGCGCCAGCCAGATTCCTGCCGACAGCGCCCTGGGTCGAAAGACCGAGACGATTCGCAATCGCCGGCTGACCGTGAGCGAGGTGATTCCGGCGACGGGCTTGGGGCGACTGGCCTTGAATCCCAGCCAGCTCGTGCCACTCGTGGCATATGTCGATGCCAGCACGCTGCAGGATGCGCTTGAGCAGCCGGGCAAGGTCAACGCGATCTTCGTGGCCGGCAAGGCAGGCGCGATGCCGACCGTGGCCGCACACTCGCAGTTGGTGACGGCGCTCAAGCCGAAGCTCGAAGATTACGGCATCACGATCGCCACGCATAAGCTGGGTTACGTGCAGCTCACGAGCAACCGGATGCTGGTCGAGTCGAATGTCGTCGACGCGGCGGAGAAAGCGTTCGCGGCCGACCGCGCGCAAGAGATCCTCACCTACCTCGCGAACTGGATCTCGAAAGGGGACAAACAGATCCCCTATTCAACCATCGCGGCGATCGACTTCGCCGCGGAACCGCCGCTCGGACCGTTCAAGAATGTGGGTGGCGAGACGATTTCGCCGCTGGCCGACGATGAGATCGTGCTCAATAGTTGGGCCGCTGAAGACATTGGCGCAGAGCCGGGGGACGAGATCGAGATCGTGTACTTTGAGCCCGAGAGCACGCACGGCGACGTCCGCGAGTCGCGTGCGAAATTCCAGCTCAAGGACGTCGTGCCGCTGGAAGGGCTGGCAGCCGATCCGGACTTCACGCCAGCACTGCCGGGAGTGACCGATCAGCTTTCGATTGGCGACTGGGATCCGCCGTTTCCGTACGACTCCGGCCGGGTGCGCGACAAGGACGAGCAGTACTGGGACGAGCATCGCACGACACCCAAGGCGTTTATCTCGCTGGCTGCGGGGCGGAAGTTGTGGTCGAGCCGGTTTGGCGATACGACGAGTGTCCGCTTCGCGCCACCGCCGGGACCGACGCTGCAGGCTCAGGCCGATCAACTGCAGCTTGAGCCCGAGTCGCTGGGGTTTGTGTTCCGGCCGGTGAAGCGGCTGGGACTGGAAGCCGCGCAAGGCACGACGGGTTTTGACGGTCTGTTCCTGGGCTTCAGCCTGTTCATCATGGTGGCGTCGCTGCTGCTCGTGGCGCTTTTGTTTCGGCTGGGGATCGAACAGCGAGCCGCGGAGATCGGCGTGCTGGAGACGGTCGGCATGCGCGGCAGCCGGATTCACCGGGTCCTGCTCACCGAAGTTTTCGTCGTAACGCTGAGTGGTTCGCTGCTTGGTGTGGCCGCGGGTGTGGGTTACGCCTGGTTGATGCTCGCGGGGCTTTCGACCTGGTGGCTAAGCGCGATCAGCACGCCGTTTCTCGACTTGTACATCACGCCAAAAAGCCTGGTCATTGGTTTCTTCGGCGGACTGATCGTGTCGCTGCTGACGGTTTGGTGGACGCTGCGCAGGCTGAGAAATGTCTCCGTGAGACGCCTGCTGGCCGGGCAGACGCAAGAAGATCGCTTTGCCGCCGGCGACGGTTCTTCGCGCCGGCGCTGGATTGCCGCGGGGCTGCTCGTGCTGGCGATTCTCAGCGGGGCCTCGGCGCCATGGCTGAGCGGTGAGGCGCAGGCGGGCGCGTTTGTAGGAGCAGGGGCGATCATGCTGGCGGCGGCGCTAGTGTTCATCGCCGACGCGCTGCGCCGGCCGGGCCGGAGTACGACCACAGGGCTGACGATTCCCAAGCTGGCTGCCCGAAACGGCGCGCGTAACCCCGGCCGGAGCGTGCTCTCGATCGGGCTGATTGCCGCGGCGAGCTTTCTGATCGTGGCGCTCTCGGCGTTTCGGCTCGATCCGGCGGCGCTGAGCACGGGGCGCGACAGCGGCAGCGGCGGGTTTGCATTGGTGGCTCAAAGCGATGCTCCAATCTATCAGAACTTGAACGACGAATCGGGGCGCGAGCAGCTTGGCCTGTCGGTCGAGGCGGATGAACTGCTGGCGAAGGCAGAGACGGTCGCGCTGCGAGTGGAGACCGGTGACGACGCAAGCTGTTTAAACCTGTATCAGAGTTCGCAGCCGCGCGTGTTGGGGGCGACGAGCAAGCTGATCGAGCGCGGAGGATTCAGTTGGGGTGGAACGCAAGCTGAGACGCCCGAGGAAGCGGCGAATCCCTGGCTGCTGCTCGACAAGCCGCTGCCGGTGGACAGCGGCCGGACGGCGAAGGTCGTGCCGGCCATCGTCGACTTCAACACCGCGACGTACAGCTTGAAGAAAGGACTTGGCGACACGATCGAGGTCACCGACGGCGATGGCAAGACAGCGCATTTGCAGATTGTCGGAATGCTCAAAAACAGCATCTTCCAAGGAGACGTGATCGTCAGCGAAGCGAACTTCCTGAAGCTGTTTCCTGAGGTGAACGGCTATCGGTTTTTCCTGGTCGACACCAAGGGCGAGCCGGAGACCGCGGTGCGACAGGCGCTCGAAGATTCGCTCGGGGACTATGGGTTTGATGCCGAGACCAGCAGCGCGCGGCTGGAAGCATTTTTCGCCGTGCAGAATACGTACCTCTCGACCTTTCAGAGTCTTGGCGGACTGGGACTGCTGCTCGGTACCTTCGGATTGGCGACCGTGCAATTACGCAGTGTGCTCGAGCGCCGCGGCGAGCTCGCGCTAATGCGGGCGGCGGGCTTCCGACGTTCGCTTCTCGCGCGACTGGTGATACTCGAAAACATCGTGCTGCTGGTGGGCGGACTCGCCCTGGGTGTGCTGGCCGCGCTTGTGGCCGTGCTGCCGCACTGGATCCTGGGCGGCGCGAGCATTCCCTGGCTCTCGCTCGCCGGCACGCTGGCCGCGGTGCTCGTCGTTGGGCTGCTGGCAAGTCTGCTCGCGGTGCGGGCGACCGTGCGGGCCGAGCTGATTCCGGCACTGCGGGCGGAATAATTGCGGCGCGCTGCGGAGGCCTGTTTCCGCTGCTACTCAAGCGCCGGGGGCCACATTACAATAAGGTGGTCGATGGAAATCCCTCCTGGCATGGTCGCAAGCCGTGCCCGCCAACCCTCCTAGCAGCGTGAGTTTTCGATGATGCGAGTTGGTTTCGTGTGCGCGATGCTGCTCGGGGCCTCTTCGGCCGTCGCTGCCGAGCCGGTCGACTTCCAGCGCGACATTCAGCCGCTGCTGGTGCAGCACTGCTACGAGTGCCACGGCCCGGTGAAACAGGAGGCTGGCCTGCGGCTCGATCGGCGCGACGCAGCAATCTCCGGCGGCGACGTGGGCAATACGATCGTGGCCGGCAAGAGCGGCGAGAGCGTGCTATTGCAAGCGCTGACCGGGGCGAGCGAAGCGGTTTCGCGGATGCCGCTCGACAAGGAACCGTTGGCGCAGGATCAAATCGCGCTCATCCGGCGGTGGATCGACGAGGGCGCGAATTGGCCGGCCGACGAGCCGGGCGAGCAACAAGACAGACGGCGCGAGCACTGGGCGTTCAAGACGCCGGTGCGGCCGGCGGTCCCGGCGGTGAAGAACGAGGCCTGGCCGCGCGGTGACGTCGATCGCTTTATCCTGGCCAAGCTCGAAGCCGAGGGCCTTGCGCCATCGAACGAGGCCGACCGAATCACGCTGTTACGACGGTTAAGCCTGGACCTGATTGGCCTGCCGCCCACGATCGCCGAGGTTGACGCCTTCCTGGCGGACGAAACACCGCAGGCATATGAAAAGCAAGTCGAACGGCTGCTTGCCTCGCCGCACTATGGCGAACGTTGGGGCCGGCACTGGCTCGATGCCGCCCGCTATGCCGATTCGGATGGTTTCGAAAAGGACAAGTCGCGGGCGATGTGGCTCTATCGCGACTGGGTCGTCGGCGCGCTCAATCGCGATCTGCCGTACAACCAGTTCCTCGTCGAGCAACTTGCCGGCGATCAGTTGCCCGGCGCGACGCAGGACCAGATCGTCGCCACGGGCTTCTTGCGCAATTCGATGCTCAACGAAGAAGGAGGCATCGATCCCGAGCAGTTCCGCATGGAAGCAATGTTCGATCGGATGGATGCGCTCGGCAAGAGCATGCTGGGGCTGACGATCCAGTGCGCGCAGTGCCACGATCACAAATACGATCCACTGACGCAGGCCGACTACTACCGGCTGATGGCGTTCCTGAACAACGATCATGAAGCCCAGCCGACGGTGTACGGGCCGGAAGAACTTGCCAAGTGCCAGCAATTGCTCGGCGAGATGAACCGCATCGAAATGGGACTCAAGGAAGCGACGCCCGACTGGCAGTCGCGGATGGCGGCTTGGGAAGCTAGCGTTGCTGGCGGTCAGCCTGAGTGGCGTGTGCTCCAGCCCACCACGCACGTCGACACTGGGGGCGGCGCGAAGCTGAGTTTGCTCGCCGATCAGTCGATGCTCTGCGCCGGCTATGCTCCGACGCATTGCACGTTCCGCGTGGAAGGCACGTCGGAGCTCAAGACGATCACCGCGCTGCGGCTGGAACTGCTTACCGATCCGAACCTGCCGCATGGCGGACCGGGGCGGTCTTACAAAGGGACCGCGGCCCTGACGCAGATCAACGTCGAAGCCCAGGCGGCTGACGGCAGTGGCAAGCTGGAAGGCCAGAAGATCGCCGCCGCCAGCGCCGACTTCGAGCAAACCGAAACGCCGCTGGAAGCTGTGTTCGACGACCGCTCGGGCAAGAAGCGAGTCGTCGGTCCGGTCTCGTTCGCGATTGACGACAAGAATGAAACTGCCTGGGGTATTGATGCCGGACCGGGGCGTCGCAATCAGGCGCGCAAGGCGGTGTTCCGGTTCGAGAAGCCGATCGCGTTTGACGCCGGCGTGAAGCTGGCGGTGTCGCTCGCCCAGAATCACGGCGGCTGGAATAGCGACGATCATCAAAATAATTTGCTAGGCCGCATGCGGGTCTCGGTAACCGATGCGCGCGAGCCGGCGGCCGATCCACTGCCCGCGCAAGTGCGGAAGATCATTTCGATACCCGCCCGCGAGCGAAGTGCCGATCAAGTGGCGACCGTGTTCAGCTATTGGCGCACGACGGTGGCGGAGTGGAAGGATGGGAATGACCAGATTGAGAGTCTCTGGCGGCAGTGGCCCGAGGGTTCGACGAGCCTGGTGCTGGCCAGTCGCGACGACGCGCGCGAAACGCGGATGCTCAAGCGCGGCGACTTCCTCAAGCCGGGCGATCCCGTGACGGCCGGCGTACCCGAGGTGCTGCACGATCTGCCGGCCGATGCACAGCCGACGCGGCTGTCGCTGGCACGCTGGCTGGTCGATCCGGCCAGTCCGACGACCGCCCGCGTGATGGTGAATCGCGTGTGGCAGGCGTATTTCGGCACAGGCATCGTCAGCACCAGCGAAGACCTCGGCGTGCAAAGTGAAACGCCGAGTCACGGGGAATTGCTGGACTGGCTGGCGTGTGAGCTGATGGACTCGGGTTGGAGCTTGAAGCAATTGCATCGCACGATCGTGCAATCGGCCACGTATCGACAATCGTCGAACGTTTCGCCCGGGCTGGCCGAGCGCGATCCTTACAATCGGCTGCTGGCGCGCGGGCCGCGGTTCCGCGTGGAGGGCGAGATCGTGCGCGACGTGGCTCTGGCCGCGAGTGGGCTGTTGAACCCGACGTTGGGTGGCGAGAGCATCTACGCGCCGATTCCGGAGAGCCTGCTGGCACTGAGTTATGCGCCGCTCACCTGGAACGAAGAGCGCGGGCCGAATCGCTATCGCCGGGCGCTGTACACATTCCGGCGCCGCTCGCTGCCGTATCCGATGCTGCAGAATTTCGATACGCCCAACGGCGACTTCTCGTGTGTGCGACGGCAGCGGAGCGATACCCCGCTGCAGGCGCTCACAACGCTGAACGAAGTGATCTTTACCGAGTGTGCGCGGGCGCTCGCCCGGCGAACGCTAGCCGAGGCGCCTGCGGATGATCCGCAACGAATTGCCCATGCGTTCCGATTGTGCGTGAGCCGGACACCAAGCGATGTGGAGTGTCAAACGCTATTGGACCTGCTCGACAAGCAGCGCGAACGCATCGCCGAGGGATGGCTGAATGTGCGCGAGATCGCCACCGGCGAGAACGCGCTGCCTGGCAAGCTGCCGCAAGGCGCGACGCCGGCCGACTTGGCGGCTTATACCGTCGTGGCCCGGGTAATTTTGAACCTCGACGAAACGATTACCAAACCGTAGGGGCGAGCGCGACGATGAACGACCGACAGAACGTGCAGCAGCAGTTTAATCGCCGCTGGTTCCTCGAACAGTGCGGGGTCGGGCTTGGCTCGATTGCGCTCGGGTCGCTGTTCGGCAATGGTGCGCTCGCCGCGCCAGTCGCCGCCGATCCGCTCGCGCCCAAACAGCCGCATCACACCCCGCGCGCCAAGCACGTGATCTTCTTGTTCCAGGCTGGCGCCCCCAGCCACCTGGAGCTGTTCGACAATAAGCCGGAGCTCGCGAAGCTCGACGGAAAGCTGCCGCCGGCAGAGTTGATCGAAGGTTATCGGGCCGCGTTCATCAATCCAAACTCGACGCTCCTGGGCCCCAAGTTCAAGTTCGCCAGGCACGGACAATCGGGCGCGGAGATCTCGGAGCTGCTGCCGCATCTGGCCGAGGTGGTGGACGACGTCGCGATCGTGAAGTCGCTGGTGACCGACGCGTTCAATCACGCGCCGGGTCAGATCATGATGAACACCGGCTCGCAGCAGTTCGGCCGACCGAGTTTCGGCGCCTGGACGACGTATGGCCTGGGGAGCGAGTCGCGCGATCTGCCGGGTTTCGTTGTGCTCAACTCGGCGAAGAAGGGGACGAGCGGCGGAGCGAGCAACTGGGGCTGCGGCTTCCTCCCCACCGTGTATCAGGGCGTACCGTTCCGCAGCCAAGGCGACCCGGTATTGTTCCTCTCGAATCCGCCCGGGATCGACGCGCAAAGCCAGCGTGAATCACTCGATGCGCTGGCCACGCTCAACAAGCTGCGGCTCGACGCCGTGGGCGATCCGGAAATTGCCACGCGGATCAACAGCTTCGAGCTGGCCTATAAGATGCAGACCAGTGCGCCGGACCTGATGGACATCTCGCAGGAGACGCCCGAGACTCTGGCGATGTACGGGGCTGAGCCGGGCAAGCCCTCGTATGCCAACAACTGCCTGCTCGCGCGGCGGCTGGTCGAGCGCGGCGTACGGTTCGTGCAACTCTTCCACGAGGCGTGGGACCATCACGGCGGTCTGACTAATGGTCTCAAGGAGCAGACCGCGCTAACAGACAAGCCTTCGGCGGCGCTGATTAAGGACCTTAAGCAAAGGGGCCTACTCAACGACACGATCGTGATCTGGGGAGGCGAGTTTGGCCGCACGCCGATGGTGCAGGGGGGCAACGACGGCCGCGACCATCATCCCAACGCCTTCACGATGTGGATGGCCGGGGGCGGCATCAAGCCGGGCATCACGCTGGGCGAGACCGATCCTTTCGGGTTCAATGTCACCGGCGACAAGGTTCACGTGCACGACCTGCACGCGACGCTCTTGCACCTGTTGGGCTTCGACCATACGAAGCTGACCTATCGCTTCCAGGGGCGCGACTTCCGCCTCACGGACGTGCACGGCCGGGTGGTGGAAAAGCTGCTGGGGTGAGTCCCAGCCGGCTTTGTCCTCTTTTTGCCACGTCCCGTTTCGCGACCTAAGTATCTGGTAAGTGCCCGTACCGCATGCGGTGCGCGCATGCGTTATTACCGATACAACCCGCCGTTCGGCCATTCGTTGGCCGCGGCGCGAAATACTCGCGAAGGACAGCAGCATGTTGCGCGTGGCAGTAATTGGCGCCGGGCCGGCTGGCATTACCGCGGCCTACGAACTGGCGAAGGCGGGCGTCGAGGTCGAAGTATTCGAGGCCTCGGACAGCATCGGCGGGCTCGCACGCAGCTTTCGCCTGTGGGATCAAACAGTCGACCTTGGGCCGCATCGCTTCTTTTCCAGTGACGCCCGGGTGAATCGGCTGTGGCTGGAAGTCGTGGGGCGCGACTACCAGATGGTCGATCGGCTCACGCGGATTTACTATCGCGGCAAGTTCTTCAACTATCCGCTCTCGGCCAGCAACGCGCTCAAGAACCTGGGCCCGGTGGAAGCGGCGAATTGCCTGGCGAGTTACGCGCGGCAGCAGGTCGCGGCGAAACTCGGCGGCGGCGCAAGCGCCGACGACGCCAGCTTCGAAGACTGGGTGGTCAGTCGCTTTGGCCGCCGGCTGTTTGAAATATTCTTCAAGACCTACAGCGAAAAGCTGTGGGGAATCACCTGTCAGCAGCTTGACGCCGACTTCGCGGCCCAGCGGATCAAGAAGCTTTCGCTCGGCGAAGCCGTGAAGAACGCGGTGGGCCTTGGCGGCAACAAACATCGCACGCTCGTCGATCGCTTCGCCTATCCCAACGGTGGAACCGGCATGGTTTACGACCGGATGGCCGACTATGTGCGCGGTCTCGGCGGACAGGTGCATTTGAATCGGCCCGTGCGGCGCGTGGTCGTCGAGCGCGGGCGAGCGAGAGGACTCGTCACCGTGGGCGGCGACGTGCACAAGTTCGACCAGGTGATCTCGACGATGCCGCTCACGCAGATGGTGAAGAGCCTGGACGACGTGCCGTTCGACATCGTGCGTGCGACCGAGGCCTTGAGCTTCCGCAATACGATCCTGGTGTACCTCCGCGTGGCGGGTCAGGACCTGTTTCCCGATCAATGGCTCTACGTGCATTCGCCGGAATTGCTAACGGGACGCGTCACCAACTTCCGTAACTGGGTGCCAGAGCTGTGCGAAGGCTCGGACGATACGATCCTGTCGCTCGAATACTGGTGCAATGACGGCGAGCCGCTATGGAGCCAGGAAGACGGCGACCTCATTCGACGCGCGACGGCTGAGATGACGACCACCGGCTTGCTCGGTGGCGCTCGCGTGACCGACGGGCACGTGGTGCGCGTGAAACGTTGCTATCCGGTTTATGCCCGGGGCTACAAGCGGCACGTGTCCAAGATCACCAGCTACCTGGACACGATCGGCGGCATCACGGCGATCGGCCGTTACGGGGCGTTCAAATACAACAACCAGGATCACAGCATCCTGATGGGACTCTTGGCCGCCGAGAACATCCTGGCCGACAAGGAGCACAACCTGTGGAACGTGAACACCGACTACGAGTCGTACCAGGAGTCGGCGGTGATTACGGACGAGGGGTTGGTCACGTCGAGCTAACGCCGCAAGCCGTGGGTGTGCTGTTACGAGAATGAGGAATTTCGATGGGTTCAACCACCAGCACCCGACTGTCGACCTGGCAGTTTCCTGAAGCCCGGCGGCGCAGCTTCGCGGTCAGCGGCCTTATGCGCGCAGCCGGACTTGCGCTGCTGATCACGCTCGTGCAAGTGGCGCTGCTGCTCTCGCTGGCCGCGATTGTGAGCGACGCGCCCGAGGGAGAAACTTACCAGGCGCTGTGCCAATGGGACGGGCATCTGTATGCGCGGATCGTCCGCGATGGATATAGAACGACCATTCCGCCGATCGCATCCATCGACTTTGAACAATCGAACGTGGCGTTCTTTCCGGGCTATCCGCTGTCGGCGTATGCGGTGCGCAGGCTGTCGGGCGATTGGCTTTCGATCAAGGGAAGCCTGGTGCTGGCGGCCCAGATCGCGGCCTGGGGTTTCTGGACATACTGGCTACTGATGATGCGGCGGTTTCGCGCGCCGCGGCAAGTGGGCATTCTGGCAACGTTGACCGTGGCGCTGCATCCGGCGAGTTTCTACCTGGTGGCCTCGTTCAGCGAGTCGTTGTTTCTGTTCTCGTTGTTGGGATTCTGCTATTTTCTCGGCGACAAAGAGCCGCGGCGCCGGCTGTGGGCCTTGCCGCATGGCATCGTGATGAGCGCGACGCGGCTGGGCGGACTGCCCGTGGCGTTTGTGCCACTGATCGCACAAGCGATTGTGGAAGTGTCGCCCGCCGTGTACGCGGCCTGGATCTATCGAACGGCCGCCGACCGGCGCGAACAGGTCAAAGGCGCGATCGCGGCCTGCCGCCAGCGGGTGTGGGACGACCGCGGGACGCTCGCGCGGCTGGCACTGGTGGGCGTCGTGGCCAGCCTGGGCGGGCTTGGCTTTTTTGCTTACTGCCAGTGGAAGTTCGGCTACTGGAACATGTACTTCTGGACGCAGCAGGAAGGCGCGACGGTCTCTGCCGACTGGCTGTGGTTCGTGCGGCCGCGGAATTACATCTTCGTCGGCTCGCTGTGGTTCAGCCACCTGCACTGGCCCGACGACGTCAGCCGACTTTGCGTGGGGCTGTCGATCGTGCTGCTGGCGGTGATGGCGCGCTGGGAACTAGTGCGCTATCGTGCCGGCGATCGCAGCTTGCCGGAGAGGTTGGCGTTTTATCTGTGTGCGGCGGGATTGTTCTTTCTGCATGCGGCGGGCGTGTCGCCGATCATGATGCAAAGCTTTTTCCGCTATAGCCTGATCGTGCACGTGCTGCTCCTGCTCGCCCTGGTGCATGCCTGCGGCTGGGGGCTCGTGCCGCGCTGGCTCGCCAGGTCAAACGTCACCTGGCTCACCGCCGCGCTGGCTGCGATGGCGGGTCTGCAGCTGGCGCTGGCGGCTCGCTACTTCACGCACCTGTGGGTGGCGTAACGGAAAGACGAAGCCCGAAGCCGGATGCCGCACATGCGTGGGATATCGCCAGTAACTGTCGTCAACTCGCCGTGGTTTGCGACGGATTCGCGAGAGCGAGTCCGGTTGACCGCCGTTCTTCGGCTGGCGGTCTTGGCACTGGCCATCACACTGGCCCAAACGGCCGTGGCACTGGTGGTGTCGATGGCGGCGGGGAATGGTTCGCCCCAGCACGCATATCGGGCGTTCTGCCGCCGCGATGGGTTCATGTACGCCGCGATCCTGAGTAGCGGTTATCAGTCGACCATACCGCCGACGGCGTCCACCAACTTCGACGAATCGAACGTGGCGTTCTTCCCGGGGTATCCGCTGGCGGGGCGATTGGTGCATCGCGCGTCGGGCGGGGCACTTTCACTGCACACGAGCCTGGTAATAGCGGCGCAGATCGCGGCGTGGGGATTCTGGACGTATTTGCTGTTGTTCTTACGGCGATTTCAGGTGAGCGCGGCGAATGCGACTGTGATCGCGATGGCCGCGGCGGTGCACCCGGCCGGGTTCTTCCTGGACGTGGCGTATAGTGAATCGCTGTTTTTGGTGGCGCTGCTGGGATTTCTGTTTTGGATTACGAGCTCGACGGCGCCGGCGCGCTGGGTGGCCGTGACACACGGATTTGTAATGTCGGCGACGCGGCTGGGCGGGTTGCCGCTGGCGTTTGCGCCCATTGCTGCTCAGTTGTTCGTGGATGCGATCCCTTTCGCGGATGCCCTCGAGCAACTTCGACTACGCAAGCGGCAAGGGATACGGTTACTTGCGATCGGCATGCTGGCGAGCCTCGGCGGGCTGGCATTCTTCGGGTACTGCCAGTGGCGATTCGGCGCTTGGGACCTGTACTTCCAGACGCAGCGCGAAGGGCAGGGGGTCGCGGCCGATTGGCTGTGGTTCGTCCGGCCGTCGAGCTATGTGTTCTTCGGCTCGGTGTTCCATCCGGACCTGGATTGGACGGATGATCTCAGTCGGCTGTCTGTCGCGGTGACGGTCGTGCTGCTCGCTGTGGTTGGCCGCAGAGAGTGGCGACTGGCTCAAAGCGGCGACGAGGGGTGGCGCGTACGGCTGGTGTTCTATCTATGCGCGGCGGCGCTGCTCTTCATCCATGCGGCCGGCGTTTCCCCCAAACACATGCAGAGCATGCTGCGGTACGCGTACCCCGTGCACTTGCTATTGCTCCTGGCGCTGGCTCAGTGGGCCGGCAGCAAGTCGATCGACCTGCGCGGCTGGTTCGGCTCACGGCGACTGGCAGTCGGGCTCACGCTCCTGGGGTTGCTGCAACTTGTACTCGCGTATCGCTACTTTCAGGGAGGCTGGGTGGCATGAGCTACGCCGCGGAGCATGCAGCGCAAGATGCCACCTTGTCGCCGGCCTGGCAAGCGGCCGACACGCGCGCAGGCTTGGTTCGGGCCATGCTCGTCGCACTGGCGATCGTGCTGCTGCAGATCTTGTTTCTCGAGATCATCTCGCTGGCGGCGGGCGCCGATCGTGTGCGCGGGCTATACGACTCGTTCTGTCGCTGGGACGGTAACTTGTACGTGCAGATCACTGAGCGCGGGTTTCACGGCGACCTGCCAGGAAGCCCGGTAAACTTTCAGAAGTCGAACGTGGCGTTCTTCCCGGGCTATCCGCTTGCTGCTCGCTGGTTGCACGATGTGTTGGGCGGCGCGATCTCGTATCGCGCGGCCATGGTGGTTACGGCGCAAGCGGCGGCCTGGGGCTTCTGGACCTATTGGCTGCTATTCCTCGGGCGGTGGGGAACACCGTCGCGGCTGGCGGCGCTCGTGACCGTGGTTCTGTCGCTGCACCCGGCAGCGTTCTTCCTGGTCGTGGCCTATAGTGAGTCGTTGTTTCTGGTGGCGGCACTTGGCTTCCTCTACTGGGTGACCAGTTCCAGCGGCATGCGGTGGCCGCTCGCCGCTGCACACGGATTCGTCATGACGGCCACGCGGATGGGCGGCGTACCGGTTGCCCTGGCGCCACTGGGCGCAGCGATTTTCTGCGACGCCGTAGGCATGGGTCCGCCGGTGTATGGAAGCGCCTTCGACTTAAAGCAGCTCGCTCGAACGCTCGTCGCCGACCGACGGCGTCTGGTGTCGCTCATAGCGCTGGCCGGATTCGCTTCGCTGGGTGTGGTGAGCTTCTTCGCCTGGTGCCAGTGGCAGTTCGGGGCGTGGAACCTCTACATGCTGACGCAAAAGGCCGGCTGGAACCTCTCGGCCGACTGGCTGTGGTGGTTGCGCCCGGTGAACTACGTGTTCCTGGGGTCGACGTGGCATCCAAACGTGGTTTGGCCGGACGATCTCAGCCGATTCACGGTGCTGGCCACACTGGTTGGGTTCGGGCTGATCGCACGCTGTGAAGTGCGCCTGGCACGCACCGGCGATCGCGGCTGGCAGAGACGGCTCTTGTTTTATCTGGCGGCCGCGGGGCTGTTCTTTCTGCACGCGGCGGGCGTCTCGCCAATTCTGATGAAAAGCCTGATCCGCTACTCGTTCGGCGTACACGCGCTGCTGCTGTTGGCGCTGGTGCACCTGGCGATTGACCGGCAGCTGCCGCTGGCCTTCTCGCGCCGCCAACTGTGGTGGCTCGTGGTGGGCCTCGTCGCGCTCGGCGGCATTCAAACCGCGATCGCCTGGCGGTTCTTCGTCAACGAGTGGGTGGCCTGACCTGGCGTGCGAGCTGCGTACCTGGTTGCCTAATCAGGCGACTCCTCCTATAAAGAGCGCTGCGGCGAATTGGCCCAGGTTGCTTCAGGAGGTGCAAGCGATGAACGCGCGATGGCTGGCCAGCGTAACGGCAATGGGAGTTTCGGTCGCGAGTCTCGGGCTACAGGTTGCTTCGGCAGCCGATTGGGCGCAGTGGCGCGGGCCGCAGCGGACCGGCATCTCGGCCGAAACGGGTTTGCTCAGCGAGTGGCCTGAGGGTGGGCCGCCGCTCGTGTGGCACGCCAAGGAGATTGGCGACGGCTACTCGACGCCGGCCGTAGTCGGCGATCGGATCTACCTGATCAGCAACCAGGGCATGGACGACGAGTATGTGCAGGCGTTGAGCGCGACCGACGCGAAGCAAATCTGGCGAACCCGGCTCGGCAAGGTGGGACCAAACCAAGGGCCGCAGTATCCCGGCTCGCGAGGCACCACCACGGTCGACGGCAAGCTGCTGTATGCGCTCGGTTCGGATGGCGACCTGGCGTGCATTGAAACCGAGGACGGCAAAGTTCGCTGGACAAAGAATCTGCGCAGCGACTTCGGCGGCGTGCCAGGCAAATGGGCTTACTCCGAATCGCCGCTGGTCGACGGCAACAAGCTGCTCGTAACGCCCGGCGGGGCGGAGGCCACGATCGTGGCACTCGACAAGCGGACTGGCGAAACAATCTGGAAGTGTGCGACGCCTGAGGCCGATGAAGCGGGCTACGCCTCGATCATCACCGTGAACGCCGGCGGGAAGAAACAGTATGTGCAGTTTCTGGCCAAGGGACTGGTGGGCGTTGACGCCGAGAGCGGCAAGCTGCTGTGGCGCTACGATCGCACGGCCCAGGGGAGTCCCGCGAATATTCCGACGCCCGTGGCGGCCGACGAGCTGATCTACAGCGCTGCCGGCCGCAGCGGCGGCGGACTTGTGAAGCTCGACGTCGACGGCGATGCGATCAAGGCCGACCAGGTGTACTTCGAACCGAAGATGCCCTCGAGCATTGGCGGCTCGGTTAAGGTGGGCGATTATCTGTACGGCACGAACAGCCAGGGGCTGATGTGCGTGAAGTTCGACACCGGCGAAGTGAAGTGGCAGAACCGCAGTGTGGGAGCGGCCTCGGTGTTGGCGGCCGATGGACGGCTGTACGTCAACGGCGACACGGGCGACGTGGCGCTGGTCGAGCTTACGCCGGACGAGTATCGTGAGAAGGGGAAGTTCACGCTGCCAGATCAGCCTGAACGAGGTCGCTCGAAGGCCTGGGCCTACCCGGTACTGGCGGATGGGAAGCTGTATCTGCGCGACCTGGGAAGCCTGTGGTGCTACGACGTGTCGAAGAAGTAGGAACTACTTCAGCGATGCGCTGATGGCGCCAAAGATGGTCGTGATCGCCGAGAGCAACTTTTCCTGATCGGCCTTGCCGGCGGGGTTGTTGTAGAAGATCTCAAGCGTGTACCAGCGGCCGCTCTGGTGCTTGAGCAGCCAGTTGCCGGCAAGGAGCTGATCTTCGGAGCCGCCCTTGAAGCCGATGTACGGCCACTGGGTCGGATCGTGCGGCATCTTGGGATCGATCGCCAGGATGTCGCGGAGCGGGTTGGCGGGCTGATCGTCCTCCGTATGCTGCTGCAGCCAGGCCAAGGCATGGGCCATGTCCAGCGGCGTCGCGTACCACTCGGCGACGTTGTAAGCCGCGGTGTCGAAGTCGAGCGATTCGTAGTCGGGGACGCCTGCATCGAGCTTGGCCAGAAACGCCCGTTTAGCAGGCACGTCGAGCTTGCCATAGGCAATGCCGGGCAAGTCTGGCTTCTTGTCGCGGAGCATGGTCATCTCGCGCGTGTTCAGCAGTGGAATGTTCCAGTCGGCGTGCGCGCCAATCATCGTGCGCATTTGATGTTCGATTCGCTTGCGGCCGAGCAGGTAGTGTAGGTGATCGGTTGCCGTGTTGTCGCTGATCGAAATCATCTTGAGTGCGAGCGTGTTGATCGTGACCGGCGAGCCGACGGGCCAATCGGCCAGTTCGCTGTGCGGCGGACCGACCAGATCGGTTTCCAGACGCATGATGTTCGCCAGGTCGCGGCGATGTTCGTTCACGTCTTTGGCGAGCGTTCCCAGGATGAACAGTTTGAAACTCGACCCTACGGCGAAGCGTTCGTCCTGCCGGACGCCGTCGAGCAGTCGGGGGCCGTCCTCAGTCAGTTCGCAGAAGGCGAAGCCGGTGTGTCCCGTAAGTGTGGCAAGTTCGCGATCGGCAACGGCCGTGACGCTGAATTCCGGGCGGGCGGCCAAGATGGTGAGCGAAAGCGAGAGCAACAACGAGGCAAACATCGGGACTTCTCCAATCTCGGGCGCCAGGGACGAAACACCGCCTGTGCACGAGCTTTCGCGGGCGGCTGCGCAGCAACTTTACGCTTTGCCCCCTTGGCGTGCCGCGCAATCGAATGGCAATCGCGCGGTCGCGCGGCCGGAAATACCAGTTGCGCGCATTGTAACGACCGGCCTCACGGCGAGGTAATCCGCGGGCAAACACCCCTGTAAACCGCGTGACATATGCTTCCGTAGGTAACCGAATCGGCCGCTGAGTACTTCCCAACCCACGCGAGGTCTGAGCCTGTCATGCCCCCACGTTTTCTGCCCGACTGGACCAACGAACAATATCGCGCGCTCGAAGACGACATCCTGCTTGCACCGCACCTGTTGCACGAGTCGGGCTTGTTTGACGATGACAACCTGATTCGATTGCTCGACACGCACCCGCTCCGCGATCTGGGCATCAACACGATGGGCTACAGCCACACGGAGTTCGAGTGGCGCGAGGGGGATCGCAACGGCGTACCGAGCGACGTGCTACTCGACCTCGTGAAGCGCGGCCGGCTGTGGATCAACTTGCGGAAGGTTCTGGTCCATCATCCGGATGTGAAAGCGGCGGTCGACTCGATCTACGACGAGCTGGAACAGAAGGCCCCGCCGTTCAAGGCCGAACAGCGTTCGGCGAACCTGCTGATTTCCTCGCCGGGCGCGCTGGTGCACTATCACCTGGACACGCCCGTGAACATGCTCTGGCACATTCGCGGCATGAAGCGGGTCTGGGTCTACTCGCTCGATCCAAAGCTCGTCTCGCAACAGAACATCGAAGGCATCTTCTCCGGAGAGTTTGCCGAAGATCTGCCGTACGAGAACTGGTACGACGACTACGCCCGGGTGTTCGACGTGAGGCCGGGCCAGATGCTCACCTGGCCGCAGAACACGCCGCATCGCGTGACGAACCTGGAAGGGATGAACGTCTCGCTCTCGACCGAACACAAGAATGCCCGGGCCTTGCGGCGCGGAAACGTGCACCTGGCGAACCAGTTTCTGCGACGGAACTTCGGATTGCCGTGCCGGTCGATGGAAGTCGATGGGCTGGCAGCACACCTCAAACAGGCCGTGATTCGCGTCGCGCGCCGGCTCCCCGGTGCAAAGACCGAGCCCAAGAAACGCGGCATCGATTACCCCGTCTCGTTCCGGGTCGATCCGGATGCGCCGCTGGGCTTCACGCTGCTGGACGGCAGTGGTGAGCATCTGGAACAGGTTCTCGAGGAACCGGTCGGCGCTTAGGTTACGAGTTGCGCCGGCGTTTGCTTTCCGTAGGAATCGAGTGAGACTCAGGCCATGCACGCGTCCGACAGTAGTTTGCGGAAACGTGCGCTGGCGCGGCTGTATCGGGTGACCCAGCATCTCATCACCTGCGACGTTTCGCGGCTGATGGTGCTCGACCGCGACGAGATGCGCGAGATCTCGGTCGACTCGGAAGCCCGGTATCGGTTCCTTTCGCCGAGCGACGTGGAAGCGTTCGCCGACGATCCGGCCAATGAGCTCTCGAGCGAGTTCTCCTGCCGCCTGGCAGCCGGTCGCGACCGGTGCTACGCGGCATTGCTGCGCGGCAGACTGGCGGCGTACATCTGGCTGGCGACGGGTTCTATCGAGGCGGAACACAATCGTGGACGCACGGCGGCGAGCGGCGTGCCGATCTCGTTTCCTGCGGATGCCGTGTTCGTTTACAAGGCATTTACGCGAAGCGAATTTCGAGGTCGACGGTTGTACGCCGCGCTACTGGCAGGCGCGATGCAGGAACTCGCCTCCGAAGGGGTCGCGCGACTGATCACGACCGCCGATTGGACCAACGACGCTGCTGTGGCGGCCTGCCGCCGGCTGGGTTTCCGGGAACTGGGCAAGATTGGCCGCTATGCGTGCTGTGGATGCTCGCTGACCACGAAGCCACCGGCAGCACTCGCTCTTAAAATTCGGATCGGACGTAAAGCTCAGGTCGATCCCCGCGGAATCGTCCGGCTAAGTTCATGCTCAGACACTTTTGACCATCGCGAAGATGCTCCCCTTACTGCCGTTTGACGAGAATCTATGCGCATCGACTTAATCACTTCCGGCGCGGAACTGCAACGTGTGGCTGAAGACTGGCGCCGCCTGGCGGGTGAGGCGGTGTTCGCCGGTCCCGATTGGCTCATTCCCTGGTGGCTGCACCTGGGTTCGCGCGCCAAGCACGACGGGCGTTCGCCGCGTCTTGCCACGCTGGCTCTTCGTGATGAGCGCGGCGAACTCATCGCCATCGCGCCCTGGTACCTGGAGGAATCTCGCCTGCACGGATCCACCCTGCGGCTCTTGGGCTCGGGCAGCGCATGCACGGACTATCTGACGATCCCGTGCCAGGCCGGGCACGAATCAGAGGTTACCGCAGGCATTGCGGATTGGCTGTTGGAGAATCAACGGCGGGCGGACTTCGGCTGGGATTTGCTCTCGCTCGAAGCGATCGATCTGAGGGATCCACTCTACTCGCGGCTGCTCGAAACTCTCGACGAGCACGGGGCGATCAACAGCCTCCGACCGGCGGGCAACTGCTGGCGTGTGCCGCTTGCGGGGACGTGGGAAGAGTACGTGGCGACGCTTTCAAAAACGAATCGCAAACGCGTCCGCAGGCTCGATCGCAGTTACTTGCAGACTGGCCGCGCGAAGATGATGCTCACTACCACGCCCGATGAGCTGTCCGCGGCATTCGACTTGCTCGTGGAGTTGCACACCAAGCGCTGGCGGTCGCGCGGTGAAGCGGGCATTTTCGCCGAACCCGGCGTGCCGGAGTTTCACCGCGACGCAATGAGCCGCCTGCTGGCCGCGGGGCAATTGCGGCTGGCAGCGCTCGAGATCGACGGGCGGCCGGTAGCCTCGGAGTACTGCATCGGCGGAGGCAGGGTGCTGTATTCCTACCAATCGGGACTCGATCCGGAGATGATCTCACACGAGCCGGGAGCGATCCTGGTTGTGGCCACGGTGCAGGAATTGCTCGTGCAGGGCTGCACAGGGCTGGATTTTCTGCGCGGCGACGAGCCCTATAAGCTCGACTGGCGGGCCGTTTCGCGGCCGATCCACGACGTGCGTGTGCTGCCCGGCAGTTGGAACGGTCGGTTGCGCCAGTCGCTGTGGCAAGCGGCTACCAGCGCCAAAGACCTGTTGCGCGCTGGACGCGATGCTGTGCTGAGCGGTAAGTAGCGGTAAGTAAGCGCCGCGGACGATTTGGCACACTCGCCTCACCGCGGCACTCCGCTAGAATGACAGCGGCCAGCCGATTGCCAACCGCCAGGAGCAGCGAGCCGTCATGGAACCAATTCATTTCAACGCGAACGCCGCGCCAACCATCGGCATCGAAATCGAGCTGGGCCTCGTCGATGCGGAGACGATGGCCCTGAGCAGTTCGATCGAGCAAGTTCTGGAACGCGTTCCGCCGGCGGTAGCTGGAAACATCAAGCCGGAGCTGATGCAGTCCTACGTCGAAATCAACACGGGCGTTTGCCACACCGTGGACGAAGCTCAAGAAGATCTCCGTGAGAAGCTGGTCGCTCTTGAGCAAGTTACGGACAGCCTGGGCCTGCGGCTGTATTGGTCAGCGACGCACCCGTTCTCGCACTGGCAAGACCAGCAGATTTCGCCCTCGGAGCGCTATCACCGGCTGGTCGACATGCTACAGGACATGGCTCGGCAGTTGGTCTGCTTTGGGCTGCACGTGCACGTCGGCGTGGACTCGGGCGACAAGGCCGTGATGATCTGCGATCGGATCATGCGCCATCTGCCGCTGCTGCTGGCATTGAGCTCGAACAGTCCCTGGTGGGAAGGTCGCGTGTCGGGGCTGCGATCGCACCGGGCGAAGATCATGGAAGGCCTGCCAACGGCGGGTCTGCCGCCCCTGATGCGCAACTGGAGCGAGTACATCTGGCTCGTGCGGCATTTAATCGAGACGGGATTTATCGATTCGATTCGCGAGATCTGGTGGGATGTTCGCCCGCACCACAACTTCGGCACGGTGGAAGTGCGGATGTGCGACGTGCCGGGCAACCTGGAAGACAGCCTGGCGCTTGCCGCGCTGGTGCAATGTCTGGTGAAGGCGCTCTCGGACGAGATCGATCGCGGCACCTATCAGCACGACTGCCATCCCATGATGGTGCGCCAGAATAAATGGCGCGCGAGCCGTTACGGCCTCGATGCGTTGTTGATCGATCCACTCACGTTCGAGCCGCAGAGCGTGCAGCGGATCACGGAAAATCTGGTGCAGCGGCTGCGACCCATCGCCGAAGAGCTGCAGTGCTCGCACTGGCTCGACCGTTCGATCAAGCTCTCGCAGGGACCCGGCTGGGCGGATCGACAACTCGCGGCACTGCACCAGGCGGCGTCGCCCGCGGACGTCGTGCGCCAATTCACGGCCGAGTCGCGAATCAGCCCGGCGCCAGCGCGTTCAACTACCCCTTAATTCCACGACACGACCGATGTTTCAAGACGCATCGCAGATTCAAGACTCGCCGCTGTTCGCCGAACTGGTCGCCATCCGGCGCGATCTGCACGCGCACCCCGAACTGAGCTGGCACGAACAACGTACCGCAGCGCAGGTGCGAGCCTGGCTGGACCGGCTGGGGATTCCCCATCGCCACGGCATCGCGGGGACCGGCATCATCGCCGACTTGCCGGGCGGCAATGGGCCACGCGTTGCCCTGCGAGCGGATATGGATGCGCTGCCTGTGCAGGAAGAAACGGGCGTGCCGTTCGCATCGCAGACGCCGGGGGTGATGCACGCTTGTGGACACGATGCGCATACCACGATGCTGCTGGGCGCCGCGGCCTTGCTCGTCGAAGACCGGGAGCTGCCCGCGCCGGTGCGACTGATCTTTCAGCCCGCCGAAGAAGCAGGCGCCGGTGCTTCGGCGATGATGGCCGAGGGCGCGCTGGATGGCGTGGCGATGATTTTTGGCGGACATGTCGACCGGCACTTCGCCGCCGGCACGATCGCCGTGACCGACGGGCCGGTGAACGCTTCGAGCGACAGCTTCACGATTCGGATCACGGGGCGGGGTGGGCATGCGGCGCGGCCCCATGAAACGGTCGACGCCGTCGTGGTCGGCTCGCTGCTGGTGATGGCGCTGCAGACGATCGTCTCGCGCGAGGTGAATCCGGCTTCACCCTCGGTCGTGACGGTCGGACGCTTTGACGCCGGCAGCGCACACAACGTGATCGCGGGCCAGGCCATGCTCGAGGGTTCGATTCGCGCGCAGGACGCCACGGTGCGGGTGGCGCTGCAGAAGTCGGTGGAACGGATCGCCCGCTCGATCGGTCAGTTGCACGGCGCGCAGATCGAGTTTTCGATCGGGCAGGGGACGCCACCCTTGGTAAATCCGCCCGAGTGCACCGCGATTGCCCGGCGGGCCGCGGCGGCCGCCGTGGGTCTCGAACGCGTCACGCGTATGGACCTGGCCAGCATGGGCGGCGAAGACTTCAGCTACTTTCTGGAACAGGTGCCGGGCTGTTATGTGCGGTTCGGAACAGCGACCGAGGGCGTCGAGCAGTTTCCGGCGCACTCCAGCAAGTTTAACATTGACGAGCAAGCGCTAGCCGTGGGCGCGGCGTTCTTTCACGCGGTCGCTCGGGCAGCCGGCCAGGCGACAATCTAAGTCGCGAAAAAAGTTTCTGGCGCCGTGTTCTTAGTGGCCTAAGAGCGGGTTAAGCTGCAGTTGCGACGGCGGCGCGACACCCGGCGTATCGGGAATCTGCATTGGCCCGGTTTGCAGGCTGTCTTTGAGGAGCAGGCCGTCGATCGAGATGGCGGACTCCCACAGGTCGCGCTGGGCTTCGAGCCCGGCCAGCACGGTGAAGAAGTACGTGCGCTGAGCATTTAAGAGTACGAGAAAGCTCGACTCGCCCTGTTTGTAAGCGTTCCCCACGAGTTCGAGCGCTTGGCGCGCGTCCGGCATGATCTCGTCGCGATACTGGGCGTACTGGGTGAGCGCGTTGTTGTAGCGTTCAAATTCCGTTGCCAGTTGCGACGTGAGCAACAGTTCGTGACGGGCGACCGCCGACCGCGCGCCGCGCAACTCGGCCTCGGCCTTGCGAATGTTGCCTTGGTTGTAATCAAACAGGGGCACCGGCACGAGCACGCTGACGTTCGTGATGGCGTGGTTCGATCCTAGATCGTACTGCGGGCCGGCTTGCACCGTGAGATTTGGCACCGGTTCGACGCGGGCACGGCGCAACGCGTCGGTCGCTCGGCCCACATTAGTGCGCGAGGCCGCCAGCTCGGGACTCTCCTGCAGAATGCGGGCGATCGACTCTTCCCAGGTGAACTCAGGCATGTCCTCTTCCAAGTTGCCTACGAGCTTTTGTGGCTGCATGCCGGGCACTGCTGCGACTGCCGCCAGTTGTCGCCACGACGCGCTCAACCGATTGCGGGCACTGGTCACTCGAATGTTTGCATTCGAGGCCTCGATCCTCGCTTGCAGCACGTCAACCTTACCCACTTGCTGGGCATTGAAGAGCTGATCGGCCACGCCGAGGGCTCGCTTGCCGATCGCCTCCATGTCGCCCGTGATTTCCAGCATTCGCTGGGCGATGAGCGTGTTGTAGAAGTGGATCCGAACGTCGTTGACGACGCGCTGCCGCTGGGCTGCAAAGTTCTGCCGGGCGATCACGATTTCGCGCTCGGCGACCTCGCGATTGAGCCCAAGTTTACCTCCGCGTACGAACTCCTGTTGAAAGTAAGCGCCTTGCTGGCCGGCGCGGCCGGACTGGCCAATTTCGTTGCCCAGGTACGCGATGCCGGGATTGGGATAGAGACCGACTTGCACCCAGTTGCCTTGCGCGGCCTCGAGCGCGGCGCCCGCCTGGCGCACCGTCGGGTTGTTGGAGAGCGCGATGCCGATCAATTGATCGCAAGTCATCCCCGCCTGGTCGGGCGGCGAGGGTTCAGGCAATGGCGCGGGTAGCGTTTCGGCGGGGACGGGCTGCTGGTGGTTCACAGCGCGCACGGCCGGCATCTCGCGCGGCCAGCGACTGTATTGCGGAGCACCCTCGGCAGCGGCGGAGTCCGCCGATGACGCCGCCATCGTCGCCGCAACAACAGCGGCAAACGCCAATCGCGCGGCGCGCGAGCGTGTGTTGACCAGGTGCGAAAGCGTGAACATGAATGCCTTCCGCGCCGCGCAGAAACTCGTACGCGGCAACTGGCAAAGGGCCGGCGGAGCGGTTCGATCAACCGAGCCGTCGTGCGGGAATGGAACTGTGCGGGAATCCAGGGGGGGAGACGTGACCGACGGCATTCATCGAGAACGCAGCTCGGCTGTGGTGTGGTTAGCGAAGTGCGCGGCAGGCGCGCTAGCGCCGTCATTCGTATCGTCAAACGCGGCCTGACGACTTGAGCCGGGCGGGGCGCGAGGGGCTGGTGATCGCACCATAGCACGACGCCGCTGCTGGCAGCGCCAGCGGTCGACCCGGTAAAACCTGCCCGGGATTGGTGGTTGGCGCTCATGGCCAAATCGATCGCCCGACAAGCCGCCGAGGTCGGCGGTGAATGCAGGCGGCACGTGTCGCACGGGACAAAAACGGCCAATCACGCGAGGTTATGCCCCGGGGTGCTCTGCGCGTGCAATGCACGACCGGTGGCGTTACGCTAGTATCGGTCACCTGCCTGCTCCACCCGCCCGCCGCAAGGAGATTTTACGATGCACCGGCTGCAATTTTCCGTCGCCGTGATACTGGCAATGTTGTCGGCAGCGAACCTCGTGTCGGCCGAAGTTGCGTCGCCCGCGGCTAGCGGCCAACGGACGTACGACAACCGACTGACGCCGATTGCCAATCCCGCGCCGCTGCTGGCCGATCAGCCCGACTTTGTCGAACCGCTACGTGAGACGAAACGTTTCGAGGCGGCGGCCGTGGTGGATGACCCCGGCGCCGATCTATCGGTCCGAGCTTGGCGATTTTCGTATAACGCGCGCGGGATCGTGGAGTTTCCTAATCGTCTAACGGCCAGGCACACGGCGATCGTGGTCGTGCATCCCTGGGGCATTGACGACGCGAACGGCTGGAAGTCGCCGGAACCCGCTGGCGTCGCGTTATGCTGTACGCCCGAAAAAAATCGAATCTACAACCGGCACGTGGCCGAAGTGGTGAATCCGTTCCTGAAGAAGTATCGTTCGCTGGTTGGCATCGTCGGCTTTAGCCTACCGAACTCGGAGGATCCGATTCGCAAGCAGTTGTATCGTTCGGTGCGTGGAACACCGTCGGACTCCGATCGCGAAGCGGGGAAGAAGGCGATCCAGGAGCGACTGGCGAGTTTCAAGTATGGGGCTAACCCTGTCGAGTCGACGCTGCTGATCGACGCCAGCCATCCGGCTCGAGACTACATGGCCAAATTTCCCGGCATCGACTCGAGCGCGAAGTTCAATGGCGAGGGCTTCTGGCAACTGCCGATTCCGGTGGCGTCGGCTATCAAAGTCGCGCCGAGTGATGTGGTGTTCTATGACGCCGAGGGGTATCCACTGCTGCGCGACTTCCTGAAACAGCAGGGGATCCGCCATGTACTGCTCTGCGGGTACAACACCGACATGTGCGTCTGTTCGACGACCGCAGGTTACGAGAACCTGTCGCGCGACTTTAACGTGTTTCTGGTGGGCGACGCCACGATTGCCACGTTCCCGGCCGTCGATACGCCGAAATTCGCGACCCAAACGGCGCTGGCCAAAGCCTCGCTGACACAACTCGTCACGCAGATATCGTGGGTTGAGAAGTTGGAAACGACGACGGACGATAGCCAATGAGCGCTTACCTGCAAATGACGGCCATTTCACGGCGAGCTTTCCTCCGGGTATCCACCGCGTCGGCGATTGGAACGGCGCTGGCAGGTCGAGCGAATGCTGCTCCAGACAAGCCCGCGCAGATTGCGATCACGCTCGACCTGGAGATGTCGCGCCATTTTCCGGCGTGGGAGGATACGCACTGGGACTACGAGAAGGGGAACCTCGACGAACCGACGAAGCGATACGCCGTTGAGGCGGCGCGCCGTGTCAAAGCTCACGGGGGGCGAGTTCACTTCTTTGCCCTGGGCCGCACAATGGAGCAGCCCAGCGTTGAGTGGCTGCAAGGGATCGCGGCCGAGGGTCATCCCATCGGTAATCACACCTACGACCACGTTTACGTCTTGGCTCAGAAGCCAGAGGACATCCAGTTTCGCTTTCAGCGCGCGCCGTGGCTGATTGCCGGACGCGACGTATCCGAGGTGATCGCCGAGAACATTCGCTTGGGTGAGATTGCGATCCGCGATCGGGTGGGCATGCCCGTGCAGGGCTTCCGCACGCCCGGCGGGTTCGATAACGGCATCTCCGCACGAGCTGACCTTCAACAACTGCTGCTTGCGCAGGGCTACAAGTGGGTTAGCAGCCGTTATCCGCAGCACCAGAGCACGCAGCCGGGCGAGCCGGTCACCGAGGAAGTGTTTGCCGACATTGTGCGGGCCCAGCAGGACGCCCAGCCGTTCGTCTATCCCACGGGGCTGATCGAAATTCCCATGAGCCCGATCAGCGACGTCGGGGCGTTGCGATCGGGCCGCTGGAAGCTGGACGATTTTCTGACCGCGATCCGCAGGGCGGTTACCTGGACCATCGACAACGGCAAAGTGTACGATTTCCTTGCCCATCCGTCTTGCCTGGTGGTGGCCGACCCGAAGTTCCAGGCGATCGACCTGATCTGCGAGCTGGTCGATAAGTCCCAGGGTCGCGCTCAGCTCGTCACGCTCAACCAGGTTGCCGAGTCCGTTCGCCCGCAGGCTGATTCATGATGGTGTCTTCGAGGATTCGCTGCTGGGCCAAGCTGGCGCTGCTGGTGGGTTGCGTCGCGTCGATGAACGAGACAGCGCAGGGTCAGGGCTATTCGCCCGCTGAGGCCGCGCGGAAGATGACGGTAGCCGACGGACTCGAGGTGCAATTGGTCGCGCACGAGCCGATGGTGCGCCAGCCCGTGGCCATGACGTTCGACGAGCGCGGCCGCCTGTGGGTGATTCAGTATCTGCAGTACCCAAATCCGGCGGGACTCAAGCGGGTGACCGTCGATCGCTACTCGCGGACTGAATACGACCGGGTGCCCGAACCCCCGCCACATGGTCCGCGTGGCGCCGATCGGATCACGATTCTCGAAGACACCGATGGTGACGGCGCGGCGGATACTGCGAAGGATTTTGTCAGCGGATTGAACATCGCCAGCGGAATGCTGCATGGCCACGGAGGACTGTACGTGCTGCAATCGCCGTATCTGCTCTTTTATCCTGATCGCAATCGCGACGACGTGCCCGATGGCGATCCCGAAGTCCTGCTCAAGGGGTTCGGGTTGCAAGACGCCCACGCGGTGGCGAACTCGCTAGCCTGGGGTCCGGACGGCTGGCTTTATGGCGCGCAAGGGAGCACCGTGACAGCGAACATTCGCGGCATCAGCTTCCAGCAGGGCATCTGGCGATATCATCCCACGACGCGCGAGTTTGAGCTGTTTGCCGAAGGAGGCGGCAACACGTGGGGTGTCGATTTCGATCGCACCGGTCAATTGATCGCAGGCACCAACGTCGGTCCCAATGCGATGTTGCACCAGGTGCAAGGCGGGTACTACTGGAAAAGCTTTGGCAAGCACGGCGAGCTGCACAATCCTTATGCGTTCGGTTATCTGGAACACGTGCCGTACGCCGACTTTCGCGGCGGTCACGTGACCTGCGGCGGAATCGTATACAGCGGCAATTCGCTGCCCGCGCACTTCAAGGATGGCTACATCGCGGCGAATTTGCTCTCGCACGCAGTGTATTGGCATGAGCTTTCGCCACAGGGTTCGAGCTTCACCGCGAAATTCGGCGGTGAACTGTTGGTGGCGAATGACGATTGGTTTGCGCCCGTCGACGTCACGCCTGCGCCAGACGGTGCGGTGCTCATTGCCGATTGGCACGACCAGCGCACGGCGCATCCCGATCCGGACGCCCAGTGGGATCGCTCGAATGGGCGGATCTATCGCGTGCAGGCGAAGGGCGCTAAACGGCTGCGGACATTCGACTTGGCGAAGCTCTCGACCCAACAGCTCGTGGCGCTGCTGGACTCGCCGAGCGGTTGGCATCGTACGACCGCGCGGCGGCTGTTGGTGGAGCGCGGCGACTCGACAGCAGTTGGCCTGGTGGAAAAACGGTTGCAAGTAGATCCGCCTTCAACGGCGCTCGAAAGCCTGTGGACGCTGGCCAGCATGAACGCCGTGGACGAGACACTGCTGAGCGAGTTGCTCGACCATCAGGACGCTGCCGTGCGGGCGTGGGCGGTCCGCTTGCTGGGGGACAATCAGGAGGTCGTGCCCGACGTCGCCGCGAAGCTTGTCAGCCTGGCCGCAGACGACAGCCCCGCGGTGCGAAACCAACTGGCTTGCACCGCGCAGCGTCTGCCGGCCGAACGCGGACTGCCGATTGTGTTTGCGCTCGCGCGAAAAGACGCCGACGCGACCGATCCACAGATTCCGCTGCTGCTGTGGTGGGCGCTCGAGCGACACGCCGATCGTCGTGACGAAATTCTCAATTGGCTTTCAGACAAGGCCACGTGGCAGCAGCAACTGGTGCGCGAGCATCTGGTTGAGCGTCTTGCCCGGCGCTATGCGGCTCGCGGCGAACCGGACGATCTGAACGCCGTGGCGAGCTTGTTATCGCAGGCGCCGGACAGCGGTGGCCGCGAGCTGATCCTCCGCGGGATCAATCTCGGTTTGCGAGGACGAAGGCTGCCCCGAGCACCCGGAGTTCTCTCCGCGGCAGTTGGCACGCTGAAGAACGAAGCCCACTCTCCCGGGGTCCTGGAGTTCGGCCTGCGTGTCGGCGAAGGCGACGCCCTGAAGCGATCTCTCGCACTGCTTGCCTCGACAGACCTGACCGTCAACGAGCGCACGCATTTGATTGCCGTGCTCGGAGATACGTCCCTCGAAGCGGCCGCGCCGCACCTGCTCGCTCTTCTGAAGTCCGGAGAAGCGCCCGAGCCCGTTCGCCTGGCAGCGCTCGCGGCGCTTGGTCGCACGGAAAATCCGCAGGTCAGCGATGCGATCCTCAGTTGCTACGCAGAACTGCCCGAGAAGCTTAAGGCTGGCGCGATCGGGGTGCTGGTCGCGCGGCCGTCGAGCGCGGCGAAGCTCGTTGACGCTGTGCGCTCAGGAGCGATCTCGCAGGGTGATGTGTCGACCGATCACCTGCGGCAGCTCGCCGCTCATGACGATGCAAAGCTGGAAACCGCCGTCACGAACCTGTGGGGCAAAGTCCGCGCGGCGACGCCCGAGGAACGCCTGGCCGTCGTGCGGCGTTTGAACAACGACCTGCGAGCGGCAAGTGGCGATATTGCCGCGGGCAAGACGCTGTTCACCGAGCACTGCGCGAAGTGCCATAAGTTGCACGGCGAAGGCAACCTGGTCGGTCCGGATCTGACTACCGCCAACCGCAGCGATCGAGATTTTCTGCTGGTCAGTATGGTCGATCCCAGCGCGAGTGTTCGTAAAGAGTATCTCAGCCACGTGGCACAAACCACGGATGGCCGCGTGCTCACGGGGATCGTGGTCGAAGAGACCGACGCTGAACTGACGCTGCTGGACGCGAACAATCAGCGGCAGCGGCTCGCTAAGGCCGACCTCGAACTCCTGCAGCCGGCCGAGGTCTCGCTGATGCCCGAGGGACTTTTAGAAAAGCTGACGCCCGGGCAATTGCGGGATCTATTCAGCTATTTGCAGAGTTCCGCGGGAGCGAAGTAGCCCGTTTCGCGGGGCCGCTGGGGAGCCTACAATAGTCGTCTCGTTGCCCCGCCTCCCGCCGTGACGTATCCCTTGAACTGCGACGTTACTCTCCATTGATCCGAAGGTACCTCTCCATGAGCTTTGCCGCCTCGCTGCGTACGCTTGCCAGCCTGACTTTCCTTGCGTTTTCGACTGCCGCGTGTTGCGCTGCGGAACTCGACACCAGGCCGCTCGCGCTTTCGGTCGAACCCGTGTTTACGGATGTGAAATGGCCCGGCTGGGAGAGCATCGAAGAGACAGGCGTCGACATGCCGCTGCGGATCATCCTGATCGCGAATGCGGGCGACGGCTCGGGCCGCATCTTTGCACCCACGCAGCAGGGCGTGATTTATTCGCTTGCGGGCTCAGATGCGAAGCAAGCTGAAGTGTTCCTCGACATGCGGGACAAGGTGGCCTACAGCGACAAGACGAATGAGGAAGGGTTCCTGGGCCTGGCGTTCCACCCGAAGTTCAAGGAGAACGGCGAGCTGTTCGTCTATTACACCAATAAGAAGTCGCCGCATCAGAACGTGATCTCGCGGTTTCGCGTAAGCAAGGATGATCCCAAGAAGGCCGATCCGGAGAGCGAAGAGATCTTGATGGTGCTCGACAAGCCGTTCTGGAACCATGACGGCGGCACCTTGGCTTTCGGACCCGACGGCTACCTGTACATCGCGGTGGGCGATGGCGGCCTGGCGAACGATCCGTTCGGCAACGGCCAGAATCTTTCCAAGCTATTGGGCAAAATTTTGCGGATCGACGTCGACAACAAGAGCGGTGATCTGCCGTATGCGATTCCGGCCGATAATCCGTTCGTCGACAAGACCGGCGCGCGGCCCGAGATTTGGGCCTACGGGCTGCGCAACGTGTGGCGGATGGCGTTCGATCCGAAGACCGGCGTGCTGTGGGCCGGTGACGTGGGCCAGGACGTGTGGGAAGAGATCGATCTGATCGAGAAAGGGGGCAACTACGGCTGGAACGTCCGCGAAGGCTTCCACCCGTTCGTGAGGAAAGGAGCTCCGGCCGTTGCGGACACGAAGGGCCCCGAGGGAATGATCGATCCGATTTTCGAGTACCACCACGACATCGGCAAGTCGATCACCGGAGGCAACGTCTATCGCGGCAAGGCGATTCCCGAGCTCGACGGAGCGTATCTTTACGCGGATTACGTGTCGAACAAGGTCTGGGCCTTGTGGTACGACGCCGACAAGAAGCAGGTGATCGCCAACCGCGAGATCCCGACGCCCAAGCCGATTCCGGTAATGTCCTTTGGCGAGGACGAGAACGGCGAAACGTATCTTACAACGTATGCTTCGGATGGCCAGGCGATCTATAAGATCAAGCCGGCGAAGTAGCGAGTCCTAATCCACGCCGAGCATGACATCCGAGGCTTTGACCACGGCGTAGGCCTGCTTGCCCACGGCCAGGCCAAGTCGTTCGGCCGAATGTTTCGTGATGATCGAAACGAGCTGTTGCCCGCCGGGAAGCTCGATCGTGACTTCGGCGTTCACGGCCCCGAGTTCGACTTTGACGACTTGGCCTTGGAGGACGTTACGCGCGCTGATCTTCACGGCGATTTCTCCTGATGGGAGTTCACGTTTGCTGAAGCGGCGATTATACACGCCGGCCGCACCAGATGCGTAGGTCGACCCGTACCCGCTGGCAACCGCTCGGTTCGTGGTATACTGACCACACCCGCAGATTTTCCCACCCCCATCCTCGGCCGAGGCGTAATGCCATGGCTCGCAGCCTACCGAGCACGAGCATCGCTTGGATCGTTTTGCTGTCGACGAGCGCGCTGGCCGCGCCGCCCGAGCAGAACAGCGACGAGCTGTTCGAACTGCACATTCGTCCGGTGCTGGCTGGCATGTGCTTCAAGTGCCACGGCGGAGAGTCGACCGGTGGCGGTTTGCGCGTCGATTCGCGCGAGTCGCTGGTCAAGGGTGGCGAGCGAGGACCCGCCGTCGTACCCGGCAAACCGCAGGAAAGCCTGCTTGTGCGGGCGCTCAGCCATGCTGACGACAGCGTGCAGATGCCGCCGGACGAGCCGCTACCCGCAGAATCTCTCGTTGCGTTCAAGGCTTGGATCGAAGGGGGCGCCGAGTGGCCGGCGAGCGTCGCCGGGGCTCCGTTTGCCGCCGAGCGGCACTGGGCGTTTCGACCGCTCACGAAGCCTGCGCCGCCAACAGTCGCGGCCGCGCCTGGTCTCTCGCCGATCGATAGGTTCCTGCAAGCGCGGCTCGAAGCGGAAGGCTTGCAGCCCGTGGAACCTGCGAATCGCGCCGCACTGCTTCGCCGGGCATGGTTCGATCTCGTCGGATTGCCGCCTCCGCCGGGAGAGCTCGAAAAGTTCCAGACCGATTCCGCGCCCGATGCATCTGCGCGCGCGGTGGAGTCGCTGCTCGCTTCGCCACAGTATGGCGAACGCTGGGGCAGGCACTGGCTCGATGTTGTCCGCTACGCCGACACAGCCGGTGACAATGCCGATTACCCCGTGCCCGAGGCCCGGCTGTATCGCGACTACGTAATCGATGCGTTCAACGCGGACAAGCCGTTCGACGAGTTCGTGCAGGAACAGCTGGCGGGCGACGTGCTTGCCGCGCTCCATCCGGCGGGACAGGAGCGCGACAACGAGCGTGTGATCGCGACCGGCTATCTGGCGCTGTCGCGCCGCTTTGCCACGGCGCCGTATGAACTGTGGCATCTCACCCTGGAAGACGCGATCGATACCACGGGCCGCGCGTTTCTTGGCCTGACGATGCGCTGCGCTCGCTGCCACGATCACAAGTTCGATCCCGTGACGCAGGAAGACTACTACGCGTTGTACGGCATCTTCGCGAGCACGCAGTTTCCCTGGGCCGGCGGCGAGGAGTTCCAATCAAAGCAGACGCCGCGACAGCATTTCATTCCCCTCGTGCCTGCCGCGGACGCTGCCAGCGCGCAGCAAAGGATGCAATCGGAAATCGAGCGCCTGGAGGCGGCGCTCAAGGCGGCCGAGCAGCTCAAAGACGAAACGGCAGTGAAGTCGCTGCTCAAAGAACTGGCGCCGTGGCAGGCAGCGCTGAAGCTCGATGCGCCGCAGGGCGTGCCGGTGGCCTACGCGGTGCGTGAAGGCGTCGCCGCGGACGTGCCGGTTCAGTTGCGGGGCGAGCCGGAGAACGCGGGCGCCGTTGTGCCGCGCGGCGTGCCGAAGTTCCTGGCAGGCGAGCACCCACCGACGATTACGGAAGGCTCCAGCGGCCGCTTGCAGTTGGCCCAATGGCTCACCGATCCGCAGAACCCGCTGACGGCCAGGGTGATAGTCAACCGCGTCTGGCAGTGGCATTTCGGTCGCGGCCTGGCGGCGACTCCGTCGAACTTTGGGCTGCGTGGCGCGGCGCCCGATCACCCGGAGCTACTCGACTACCTGGCGAGCCGGCTGGTGGAAAGTGGCTGGTCGCTCAAAGCGTTGCATCGCGAGATCATGACTTCCCGGGCGTACGCGCTAGCCAGTAGCGGCAACCCGGTAAATGCGGCCCGCGATCCTGACAATCGCTTTTATTGGCGGTTCGATCGCCGCCGTCTGGACGCCGAGTCGATCCGCGACGCGATGCTGGCGGTCAGCGGGCAGTTAGCGGAGGAGCGGGGCGGAGAGCATCCGTTTCCGCCAGTGAGCAAATGGAAGTGGACGCAGCACTCGCCGTTCAAGGCGAACTACGCTTCGCGGCATCGCAGCGTGTATCTCATGACGCAGCGAATTCAGCGGCATCCGTACCTGTCGCTGTTCGATGGTCCGGACACGAATATGTCGACCGATGTGCGCACCAGCGCGACGGTCCCCTCGCAGGCGCTGTTCCTGATGAACAATCCGTTTGTCACCGAGCAGGCCGCCGCGCTCGCCGAGCGTTTGCTGCAAGCGGACGATGATGAGCGCGAACGGGTCAGTCTGGCTGGACGGTTATGCTGGTCGCGCGAAATGACGGCGGATGAAGTTGACCGAGCGGTGAGTTTCTTGAGCGCTACCCGGCAAGCGGCAGGGCAGGGGAGTGTTGCTGAAGCGGATCGCGCGGCGTGGACCAGCTTCGCCCGGGTCGTATTGGCGTCGAACGAGTTCTGTTACGTGGATTGAGCACGCATGGCAGGTCACTGGCCCATCGATCGGAGGCGCTTTCTAACTGGCTCGGCCACGCTGGCCGCCGGTGCGCTCGGCCTGCGACGGCAGTTGGCGTTCGCAGCACAATTGAACGGCGGCGGAGTTGTGGCGCCGCAAATGGGACATCATCCGGCGAAAGCGCAGCGGTTGCTGTTTATTTTTCTCACCGGAGGCTTCTCGCACGTCGACACGTTTGATCCCAAGCCGCGACTGGCCATGGATCAGGGACGGGAGCTGGCCACGCGGCAACTGCGTGCTTCACCGAATGCAAAGCTGATGCCTTCGCCGTTCAAATTCACGTCGCACGGGCAATCGGGCCTGCCATTCAGCGAGCTGTTCGAGCAGCTCGGTTCCGTGGCCGACGACCTGTGTGTGATCCGCAGCATGCACACCGACATCGTTGAGCACTTTCAGGCGACGCTCGCGATGCACACCGGTTCCTCGACGGTCCCCATGCCGAGCATTGGCTCCTGGGTCAGCTACGCGTTGGGCACGTTCAATCCGAACCTGCCGCCGTACGTGGTGCTCTGCGAGCACTTGCCGTATGCCGGCGCCCAGGTGTTCGACAGCAACTTTTTGCCGCCAGTGCATCAAGGTGTGCGGATCGTGCCGGGCGACGAGCCGATTCCCGACCTCAAATCGCCAATCGCGTCGGGCACGCTTGCCCAGCTCGAACAGCGGATGCTCGACGATGTCAATCGTGCGCATGCGGAGCTGCGACCGGACGACTTGAACCTGACGGCTCGCTCGGCCAGCTTTGCGACGGCGCGGGGGATGATGCAGGCCGCGCCCGAAGTGTTTGATCTGGGCCGCGAAACGCCGGAGACGCTTGCGCTGTACGGAGCCGAGCCGGGCGATAACAAATCATTTGCCGCGCAGTGCCTCGTCGCCAGGCGACTGCTGGAGCGCGGCGTGCGGACGGTCGAGCTGATCGACACTGGCTCGGGCAACAACTGGGACGCTCACGGCGACATGCAGGATCATCGGCCGAAAGCCGCGCGTGTGGACCGTGCGCTCGCAGGCCTAATTCATGATCTGAAGCGGCGCGGCCTCTTGGACGACACGTTAGTGGCCATCTGCACTGAGTTTGGCCGGACGCCGACCACGTTCAACGGCAAGGGACGCGAGCACTTTATCGATGCGTTCAGTTGCCTGCTGGCCGGGGGTGGCGTGCGAGGCGGGATGGGCTACGGCGAGACCGACGAGTATGGCATGCAAGTCGTTCGCGACGGATGCCACGTGCATGATTACCACGCCACGATCCTGCACCTGTTGGGGCTCGATCACACGCGTGTTACCTATCGCTACGCCGGCCGCGACTTCCGCCTGACCGACGTCCACGGCCGGGTGCTCGACGCTATCCTTGCGTGATTACCGGAGCGTCGCCGTCAGCTTGAAACGTAACGGGCGGCCAGGGCCTTCAGCCCCTCGCGATAAATGCCGCCGAAGAGTTCGCACACCTGCTCGTCACTCACGCCCTGCGGCGTGAAGACACCCGACCAGTCGACGCGAGCGCCCCGACCACTGGCGCTTGGACTTACTGTCAGAGTGGCGCGGTAGCTTGAAATCGGAAACGGCGATTGCAGGATTGAATAGCTGTACGTGCGGGCAGCGTTGTCGTAATGCTCCAGCCGCTCAATGATCGCTTCGCCGCCGGGATTGGCCAGGTGCCGAAGACGTCCTCCATCGGTCAGTTTGCTCTCGGGTATGTAGGGCAGCCAATCCGGCAAGGATCCATATCCGCCGATCAGCGTCCACACCTCGTCCGGCGACGCCGGCAGTTCAACTGTGGCCGATGCCTGGGCCATTGTTGCCATCCTCGGGTGAGCAAAATGAGTGGTTTCGGATATCTTGCGAGATCGAGTAGGGACGGTCAAGAACCAACCGCGTCCGCGCGCTGTATTTCGAACGTTTGCGGAAGTCGCCCCTGGTTTTTGTTGGCAAGATTTGGCCTAATCACAGAGTGCGGGCGCGAACCCCTGTTCGCTTCGCCGCGGTTGATTGCAGAAAGTCAGGAGTATCGAACCATGGCTGAGAAGAAAGTCCCGCCGACCACCACGGATGCCGGCATCCCCGTTTCGAGCGACGAGCACTCGCTGACCATCGGCCCGAATGGGCCGATCCAACTGCACGACAACTACCTGATCGAGCAGATGGCCAATTTCAATCGCGAGCGAATCGCGGAGCGGCAGCCGCACGCCAAGGGCGGAGGCGCTTTCGGCTTCTTTCAGGTCACGCACGATGTGAGCAAGTACACCAAGGCGGCGGTGTTTCAGCCCGGCGTGAAGACCGACACGCTGATTCGCTTCTCAACCGTTGCCGGCGAGCGCGGGAGCCCCGACACCTGGCGCGATCCACGCGGGTTCGCGCTCAAGTTCTATACCACTGAAGGCAACTACGACATGGTGGGGAACAACACGCCCGTGTTCTTCATCCGCGATCCGATGAAGTTCCAGCACTTCATTCGCTCGCAAAAGCGCCGGGCGGATAACAATCTGCGCGACAACGACATGCAGTGGGACTTCTGGACGCTGTCGCCCGAGTCGGCCCACCAGGTCACCTGGCTGATGGGCGACCGCGGCATTCCCAAGAACTGGCGGCACATGAACGGCTATAGCAGCCATACCTACATGTGGGTCAATGCCAAGGCCGAGAAGTTCTGGGTCAAGTACCACTTCAAGACCGACCAGGGCATCGACTTCCTCACCCAGCAGGAAGCCGACGATCTGGCTGGCAAGGATGTCGACTACCACGTGCGCGACCTGTTCGATGCGATCAAGCGCGGCGACCACCCGAGTTGGACGCTGCACATGCAGATCATGCCCTTCGCCGAAGCCGAGACCTATCGCTACAACCCGTTTGACCTGACCAAGGTCTGGCCGCACGGCGATTACCCGCTGATTCCTGTGGGCAAGCTGACGCTGAACCGCAATCCGACGGACTATCACACCGAGATCGAACAGGCCGCCTTCGAACCGAACAACCTGGTGCCGGGCATCGGCGCGAGCCCCGACAAAATGCTGCTGGGACGGATGTTCGCTTATGCAGACGCCCATCGCGCGCGGCTCGGGGTGAACTACAAGCAGATTCCGGTGAACTCGCCGAAGAGTCCCGTGCACAGCTACAGCAAAGACGGCGCGATGCGCGTGCAAAACGTTTCGGACCCGGTTTACGCGCCGAACTCCAAGGGTGGCCCGGCGGCGGACAGCGAACGTTATCCGGAAGTGGCCACCTGGTCGGCCGACGGCGACATGGTTCGCTCGGCCTACACGCTGCGCAAAGACGACGACGACTTCGGCCAGCCGCACACGCTGATCAACCAGGTGATGGATCAGGCGTCTCGCGACCGGCTGGTTTCGAACGTGGTCGGTCACCTGAAGAACGGCGTTTCCAAACCGGTGCTCGAACGGGCATTCCAGTACTGGCGGAACATCGATAAGACGATCGGCGACCGGATTGCCAAGGGTGTGGGTGGATAGTCGGACATCGTTGAAGCACCACGGTTTGCTCAACTCTACGTGCCGCCGCCGGCCGTAAGGGGTTTGCGCGCCTGGGCCCAAGTCACCTCTTGAGCGGCGCCTTCGCGGTGCCTGACTGCGGTTCTTCCGCTTCCGCAGCCCCTGCAAACACCAGGCAGCGTCGCCAGGCGATCCCGGTCGTCGACTTCATCGTAGCTTCTACCTCGCCTCGCAGCCACGCGGCTGACAAGTAGGTAACGCGTTGCATCCTAGGGAACCAGGAATGCCTGCAGGGCGGATACGTCGACTGGTTTCACAAGGTGATGATTGAAGCCGGCCTCGGCTGTACGGCGTCTGTCATCCTCTTGTCCCCATCCGGTTAACGCGATTAACACGACCTCAGCGCACTCGGGCCGCATGCGCACTCGTTTGGCAACCTCGAAACCGTCCATTCCCGGCATTCCAATGTCGAGGAATACAACCTCGGGCTGATGGCTTGCGACGGTGGCCAATGCCGTGGGACCATCGTTCGCCATCTGAACGTCGGCTCCCAGGTGCCGCAGCAGCGTGGTGAGCGTCGTCGCGGCGTCGAGATTGTCATCAACCACCAGAACGCGCCGCGTCGGACGAGTCGAAGTCAATTGATCCGTGGGCCGCAAAAAACCCGCGGCCTGCGCCCCATCAGCGATGGGCAGCCGCACTTGAAACTCGCTCCCTCGTCCTCGACCCTCGCTGTATGCTGCCACCGACCCGCCGTGCAGCCCAACCAGGCTGCGCACCAGGGTTAGCCCGATCCCCAGTCCCCCTTGCGAGCGACTGGTTGCCCGGTCAACTTGCATGAACATGTCAAATACTCGCGGAAGCATTTCGGTGTCGATGCCGATTCCCGTGTCGCGCACCGAGAGCACAACCTCATTCCCCTCGCACGTTGCCGTGAACCAAATTTGCCCGCCTTCGTTCGTATACTTGGCGGCATTGTTCAAAAGATTCGTCAAGACCTGCCCGAGACGCACGAAGTCGCCGACAATCACCACGCGCTCTGGCGGAAGCGATACCGTCAGTCGCAACCCGGCCGCATCGATCAGCGGGCGGCTGGTTTCGATGGCATTTCGCACGACCGCGGCAAGTTCTACGGGCTCTTTGCGCAGCTCCACCTTGCCGCGCGTAATGCGCGACATCTCCAGCAGGTCGTCGACTAAACGCACAAGATGATTGACCTGCCGCTCCATCGTGTCGTAGATGGGCTTGGTCCGGGGATCCTCGGTACTGGTAAGCTGCAGGATGTGCACCGAGCTACGCAAGGGCGCCAGCGGATTGCGCAGCTCGTGCGCAAGCGTCGCCAGGAACTCATCTTTGCGACGGTCGCCTTCTCGGAGTGCGTCCTCAGCTTGTTGGTGTTTTGCGAGCAGATCGCGGAGCTCGTACTGGTGTCGCCGCAATCTCAAGGCCGACCGCAGCACACTCAATAACGATCGAACTTTCACTGGCCGCTCAACCAGCGTGGCGTTCATCGACTCGCGCAAATGCTCCTGCTTGCCGTGCTCCCGCGCCAGAATCACCAGCGGAAAGTCCGACCACGGTGGCTGCTCGGCCAGGGCCGCTTGAATGCAGCCGGCATGTTCGGCGGTCACCGCTTCCTCGGTCAGGAGCGCCGCCGCCGCCCCCTCCCCGATCTTCCGGCACAAGTCGCACACGTCGCGACACACGGCAAACCCGATTCCGGTCGCCGCCAGCACGCTCTCCATTCGTTCGCCGTCGCGCTTGGTCGGCATCAAAAGCAAGACGCGTTGATCCGTGTCGTGTGTCATCGTGCTAACTCGGGTTCCCGCCCGCTTGAACTTCGCCCTGGCTGTCGTACAGCGGTACTCCGGTCATGACCCCGCGAAACTCGCACAAGGGCTCGCCGATAGACACCCCGGCCGAAGTTATTCTCATCTCCCGCAGCGTGCGCTCGTGGGCGCCGGTGCGCTTCTTGAAAATTCCCAGAGCCTGCCTGATTTCTCCCTCCAATTCGAAATAGCGAAACAGCAACACCGAATCCGCCAAATAACTCACGTCGACGTCGCCACCCACACCGGCGCCCACAATCATCCCGTGCTGGGCCACCACCATGATCGTCAGCACGCCGTTCTGGTTTAGATAGGAAAACAACTCGTGCAGGTGCGTCGTCAGGAAGCGCTCCTCGGGCATCGCATTCAAGTATCCGTTCAAGCTGTCGATAACCACGACCCTCGTACCCGCCTCCACCGCCCGCCGGATCTCGTGGGCAAATTCGCCGGGGCTCATCTCGGCCGGATCAATTTGCTGGGCATGCAACTGGCCGTCATTCATAAACCCTTGCAGGCCACCCTCCTGCGCCAGACACAGCTTTTCCACGCGTTCGACCAGCGTCGGCAGCACTTCGTCGAACAGGTACACGGCCGCTCGACGTCCCGCTCGCATCGCAGAGATCACAAACTGCATGGCGATCGTCGATTTGCCCACGCCCGCGGGGCCGATCAACAGCGCGGTTGAACCGGTCGTCAGTCCGCCAGCGAGCATTGCGTCGAGATTCGCGATGCCACTGGAAACCGTCTCGCGCGCAAAGTGCCCGTGGTGTTCGGCGGCCACGAGCCGCGGATGCACGAACACGCCCCCCTTGGCGATCCGATAGTCGTGGTAGCCTTCGCGAAAGTTCGAACCGCGCACCTTCGTCACGTAAGCGCGCCGCCGGGCACTGCCATACTGCGGCAGCGTTCGTTCCAGCACGATGTTCCCGCCCACCAGGCTCTCCGGCTGGATCTCGCCAAACGGCGACGACCGATCGTCCAGCAGCACGACCGTCGCCTGGCACCTGGCAAAATAATCCTTCAGGGCCAGTAACTGCCGGCGATAAATCAGCGGATTGCCCGCCAGCAGCCGCATTTCCGACAGCCCGTCGAACACCACGTGCTTCGGGTGCGCCTGTTCAACGGCCGCGAAGATCGCCTGCGTCGTCTCACCCAGTTCGACCTCCGAGGGATGAAACACCGAGGCTTCGGGCTCACCGGCCAAGTTTGCCGCGCTCTTCGTCAGATCGCAGATCTCAAGTCCCTCGAGCGACCAGCCGTGAGATCGAGCCGCGTCCTCCAGGTCCTTCCGCGACTCGGTGAGCGAGATGTACAGGCACGATTCGCCCGCTGCGAGTCGGGCCAGTACGAACTGCAGGGCCACGGTTGTCTTTCCCGAGCCTGGGTCGCCTTGCACCAGGTAGAACCCCTCGCGCAAGAAGCCGCCCATCAGCACGTCGTCCAGGCCCGGTACCCCCGTGGGAATGAAAGGCGACTCGCTTAACATTTCGCCCTGCCTGCCTGCTTGCGAATTCTGTTTTTCTTCTGTGGCGACGCAGAGCCAGCAGTGCCCCACCGCATCACGTTGCGCACTCGGCCCGCACTTGGAATCGCTACGACAACCGACCGCGACCGAGCTTTAATTATGCCGAGCTCAACTAACGTCGCAACTTGTTTCGGGATCTTTCTGGTGCGGATTGGGGACTGGGACGGCGAAAAAATCGCCTGCCGAATTCCGGTCGTGGACGATTGCCGCTCAGCCCGAATGGCATTCTTTCGCAGCCCGGCCGCGGGCGAGGTTCGTCACTGCCAAAACGGCGCTGCTCGGAGCCTTCAGAACGTCGGACGCGAAGCGGGCAAACAATGCGGTCGGGAGCGTCAATGTAGCAGGCACACGCCCGTGTGCCGTCGCAGCCGCACGCAAGACGCTCGAACGCAAGCCCGCACGGACCGGAGAACGCGCCCTGGCCGCAAGCCGCTCTCGCGGTTCGGTTACGGCATACGGAGTATGCCTACTACGCTAAGCTCCACCCCTTCCGATACTTCCGCTTGATAAACTCTTCCGCGCCCGAGTAGTTCACGGCTCGCAGCCCGTCCGCGTCCCACTCTGCGGTTTGGCGTCTTTGCGTTTCCCAGCCACGCCGTGTGTCTCTGCCACTCTGGGTTGATTCTGCGGCTCAGGGTTGAAATTCAGCCCGGTAGCCTGCGGCCTGACGCCTGCAGCCGGCCGCCAAGCTATAGTTGCGATGGCACCCAGCGAATGCCTATAATGCCCGATCAATCAGTTTTTAGCGGCTGAACGTCTAGCAGCACTGCCTTGTCATAGGAGATCGCACTCGTGGCCTCGGGAAAATACCTGTTTACCAGCGAATCTGTCAGCATGGGCCATCCCGATAAGTTGGCCGATCAGATCTCCGACGGCGTGCTCGATGCCCTGTTGGCCCAGGATCCGCTGAGCCGCGTGGCCTGCGAAACGATGGTCACTACCGGCGTGGCGATCATCGCCGGCGAGATCACCACCAAGGCCGTGATCGACTATCCGACCGTCGTCCGCCAGGTCATTCGCGAAGTGGGTTACACCGACGACGAGGCCGGCATCAACGCCGACACCTGTGCCGTGATGGTCAGCGTCGACAAGCAGAGCCCCGACATCGCCCAGGGCGTAAATGATGACGCCGCGGCGGGCAAGGATATTGGCGCTGGCGACCAGGGCCTGATGTTCGGCTATGCCTGCACCGACACGCCCGAGCTGATGCCGCTGCCGGTCGCGCTTTCGCACCGCATTCTGAACCGGCTGACCGAAGCCCGGCAGAAGGGCGAAGTGAAGTGGCTGCGTCCGGACAGCAAGAGCCAGGTCACGATTGAGTACGACGGCCTGCGTCCGGTGCGGATCGACACGGTGGTGGTCTCCACGCAGCACAGCCCCGAAGTCTCGAACGAAGAGATTCGCAAGTTCGTGATCGAAAAGATCGTCAAGCCGCTGCTGCCGGCCGATCTGGTCACCGGCGAAATCAAGTATCACATCAACCCCACCGGCCGCTTCGTGGTCGGTGGTCCGCACGGCGACTGCGGCTTGACGGGCCGGAAGATCATCGTCGACACGTACGGCGGCTGGGGCCGGCACGGCGGCGGCGCGTTCAGCGGCAAGGACCCCACGAAGGTCGACCGCAGTGCCGCTTACATGGCGCGCCACGTGGCGAAGAACATCGTCGCCGCGAAGCTGGCCGAGCATTGCGAAGTGCAATTGGCCTATGCGATTGGCGTTAGCGATCCGGTCAGCGTGCACGTCGACACGTTTGGCACCGGCACGGTCGACGACGAGCGCATCTGCGAAGTCGCTCGCGAGCTGTTCCCGCTGTCCCCCTCGGGCATCATCAAGTACCTCGACCTGCGTCGGCCGATCTTCCGCAAGACGGCGGCGGGCGGCCACTTTGGCCGCGAGGACAAGGACTTCACCTGGGAAAGCACGCACCGCGCGAAGGAGCTGGCCGAGGCCTGCGGCGCGGCCTTGGCGGCGAAGTAGGTCGGAGTCGTTAGAACCCGAGCGAGCGCTTGCATGGATGCGGCCGGCACGAACAGATGGATCGGCGGAAAGTTGCCACTTAGGAAGCAGGCTGGCGGCGCCGGTGCGTTTGAGACTGCGCGGCTGCTGCGCGTCGCGCTTTCGCTCTGCCTGCTGCTGCTGCTGCTCGGTGGAGTTGTGCTCGTCGGCAGAAGACTGTCCGGCGCGCTGGTTTCTCCCCCTTCGGCCGCGACGCTGGGGTTCGTCGGTGTGCTGCTCGCCGCCGCGGGGCTCGCGCTGCGGCGGATGCTCGGCGATGCCGCGCCGCTGCCGGGCGTTCGGCTGGCGGTGATGCTGCTGCCAGGCGTGGTGAGTGGGCTGTGGCTCGCAGCGCTGAGCTTGCCGGAAACGAGCGGCTGGGGCCTGCTGCTGCTGTTCAGCCCGGTGCTGCTGGCTGAAGGCTGGAGCTGGGGGCGATTCGCCCGGCAAGGAACGGCGCCTCCGGCGAGTTCGGCGTTAACCGTGACGGCTCTTTCGACAGCAGCGCCGACCACCACAGCGCCGGCTACCACAGCGCCGCCGCACGAGCCCTCCGCGGCGAGTCTCGATGACGACGAGCTTTCTGCAGAGGGCGGCGACGAGCACACCGAGCGCGACGTCGCCACGCTGCACCAGCAGACTCGCCGCCGCGACGACGACGCCGGCGAGGTCATCGAGGGCTGGGTGCGCGTCGACTTTGCCGCCGGTCAGCGGCATGCCGCGGCACACATCGCGATCTGCCCGCCGCTGGAGAAGAATCCCACCTGCTATGCCGAGCCTGCCGTTGGCCCGGACGCCAGCGTCAAGATCACGCAGGCGATGAGCTATGGCGTGCGGCTCGAGCTGAAGCTCGACGAAGTTGCCGAGGAGCCGGCCAGCGTGATTGTCGAGTACTCGATTCTCGAGCATGCGGCCGAAGGCGAGTAGCCGCGCACCAGCGCGCGGTTCGCGCCGGATAAGAACAAAAAAAGGGGTCGAGAGCCGTGTGTGGACTCTCGACCCCGGCGCTAGTGACGCTCTGCCGAACTAGCTTGGCTGCGGAGGCCCCCCTCCAGCCGCGCTTTCGGCCGCATCACCGCAGATTGTTCGCTGCCGCTTAGAACGTGTCCAGAATGAAGTGGTGGCCCGAGTGATACAGCCGCCCTTCCGGATAGAAGTTCATCCACTTTTTGTTGTAGACCGGAATCCGCATCTCCGGCGGATAGCGGTAGTACAGGTCGTTCGAGCTCTGGTAGTACTCGCTCGACCAGAAGTTTTGCGGGTAGTAGACGTACGGATAGTGGTACAGTCGGTTCCAGTCCTGGGTGCTGTAGCTGCCGCCCCAATTCTGGCCAAAGGCTTGCTGCGCCTGGGCCTCTTCGGCCGCGAGCACACTCAAAGCCGCCGCGCAGCACAGCGCAAGAAGCATTCGGCGGACCATCACTCATCCCCCCTGTGTGATTCCGATCGGCCAGTAGCGCGTGTTTCGGGATCGCTGCGACTGGCCCATGTGGGTCTACAACCATCCATCGGCAAGCCCTACAGCCGGCATTGAGAGAATGTCCGGCAGAACCGGCAAGGTTTCTCAGCCAATCACTTCGAGAGCGAAACAAGGACCAGGACTAACCACAGAGGACGCAGAGGTTCACAGAGGGAAGAGCGAGGATCGGAAGAGGATTGGAGACACCGCATGGGTGACAAACAACTCCGTTGCCGGCTCCCTCCGCCCATGTGGGGAGGGCTGGGGAGGGGGGGACTTGGCGCCTGCTAGCATAATCGCATTATCGAGTGGCAGCCCCTGCTAAAATGCCGGAATGCAGCCCATTCGCGACGAAACCGCACCGCTGGTGACTCGCTTGTCTCCGGCACCGATGCGGCAGGGCGACCTGCTGGCAGTAACCACCTTCTGGCTCGCCCTGGCGGGGAATCTGACGATTCTCTTCAGCTGGACGCAGCGTTCGCGCACCACGCACGGCCCTGCGATGGCACTCGCCCACGGCTTGTTGAGCGTCGGCGCAGTGTTTGTCGTCGCGGCGTTCTTGCTGATGCTCCTGCTCGTGGTCAGAACTCGGCGGTCGACCAAGCTCTCGCGAGCGGCGGTCGTGCTGACCCTCGTGGGGATGATGCTCGCACTGCTCTCACCGGCGATCTAGGCCGCTAAGCAACTTCACCGCGCGTTCTCGCCGCTCGCGAAACACCGTCGGCGACGCCTCCGGGCTAAGCGCTGCGATCCTCTGCGTCCTCTGCGGTTAAGCTCTTCCGCATTAGCCCGTGCCCATTTCACTCCGGCAGCTTGCCGCTCGCCAGCTCGGCGTCCCATTCGTCCATCAGCGGCCAGTCCGCGGCGCAGGTGCCAAAGTCCGCCATGTGCAGATAGCCTTCCAGCCGCTTGATCGCCGCGTCGAGCACGGCGTCGTCCTTGCGGAAGATCGGACCGTGGCTCGGCAGCAGCCACTCGACGTCGCTTTGGCGGATCCGCTTCAGCGAGCTCACAAACGCCGCAATGTCGCTGCCGTGATGGGCATCGATGGCGCCCACGCAGCCATCGCGATAGATGTTGTCTCCGCTGAACAGCAGGTTGCCCAGGCGGAACGAAAGCTGGCTGTCGGTGTGCCCCGGCGTGTGCCAGACCTCCAGCTCCAGGCCACCCAACTTGATTTTGTCCCCTTCGCCAATCAGCTCGTCGAGCTTCACCGGTGGCATCTCCAGATGGATGTTCTGGGCCGCGATCTCGGCGAACGTTTTGATCCGGTCCCCTTCGGCCAGCGGCGTGGCGGCCAGCTTGTGCCCCACGATCTTGGTCTTCAGCAGCGTGTTCAGCTTGGCCAGGCCCTGAATGTGGTCCACGTCGGCATGCGTGGCGATCAGCATTTTGCAGTGCGAAAGCGGGAAATCGAGTTGGCGGATCAGCTCCACGATTTCGTCGACCGTCTCCTCATAACCGATGTCGATCAGCAGCCACTCGGCCCCGTCGAACACCAGGTAGACGTTGCAGCCCAGCCGCTCGCCGGCCTGGTAGTTGATCTCGATGACGTGGGGGAAGACGGGTTTCCGCTGCAGCATTGCGATTTTGGTCCTTGAAGCGAGCTTTCCTGGGCCGCCGCCCCAATTGTGGAGCGACAGGAGCGTGGAAAACGTCGAATTTTAAGTCTCCCGCCGAAAGCGGGCAACCCACGGAATCAACCCCTGTGGCGTCTGATCCGAGGCCTGAGGGGAATTCTAACACAGAGAATCGAACCCAGAGAAGCCGAGGGGCGGAGCCGCAGGGCGGAACTCCGGAGCATCACAGTGCGCATCCTAACCGGCGGCCGTTGATCTCACCCCCGCGGATCGGCGCAAAGCGAGCGGAAGCGTATCCTAGGTAAATGGCAGCAGTCACCAGCGAAGTCATCAATCTCGCCGCCTACAAGTTCGCCCCCTTGGCGGATCTGCAAGCTCTGCGTGAGCGCCTGCGCATCCAGTGCAAGCTCTGGAAGCTCCGCGGTACGATCCTGCTCAGTCCCGAGGGAATCAATCTGTTCGTCGCCGGCGGCCGCCAGGAAGTCGACCTGCTGCTCGCAGAACTGCGCGCGATCCCGGGCCTCGCGGGGCTGGAGCCGAAAGAGAGCGTCAGCCAGGGGCAACCCTTCAACCGCATGTTGGTTCGCCTCAAGCGCGAGATCATCGCCTTCGGCGTTCCCGGCATCGCGCCCGGCGTGCACACCTCGCCGAAGCTCGCTCCCCAGGAGCTCAAGCGGTGGCTCGACGAAGGGCGTCCGATCACGCTTCTCGACACGCGAAACGAGTACGAAGTCAAACTCGGCACGTTCAAAAACGCCGTCACGCTTGGGATCGATCACTTTCGCGATCTCCCTGCCGCGGTCGAGAATCTCCCCGACCAGGTCAAGCACGATCTCAAGCAGCGCCCGCTGGTGATGTTCTGCACGGGCGGCATTCGCTGCGAAAAGGCCGGGCCGTACATGGAGCAGGCCGGCTTCGCGCAGGTCTATCAACTCGACGGCGGGATCCTCAAGTACTTCGACGACTGTGGCGGCGAGCACTACGACGGTGAGTGCTTTGTCTTCGACCAGCGCGTGGGCCTCGATCCGACACTCGCAGTGACCGGAAACGCCGTCTGCTTCCGCTGCCTCGCGCCGCTCACCGTGGCCGAGCAGCAGGACCCGCGCTATGTGCCGGAAGAGTCCTGCCCGCATTGCTTTCTCTCCGATGCCGAGCAGATGGCCCAGACGCTCGCCAAACGCGAGGCGGCCATCCGGCAAGTGACCACGCCGCTGCCGGGCTCCGTGCCGCACGACAACGATCGGCCACTGAAGATTTCCACCAAACACGACGGCCTGCCACTACTCGACGCGCTGCGCGAGATCCTGCCGCATCTCGCCCGCGAGTATTGGCAAGAGCGTTTCGACCTGCGGCTCGTGCTGAATGCCAGCGGCCAGGCCGTGACCGCCCAGCAGCGCGTGCGGTCCGGCGAGGTCTATCTGCACCGGACACCCGCCAACATCGAGCCGGACGTCAGCGCGCAGGTTCGCCTGCTGCACGAGGACGCCGCGCTCGTCGTGGTCGACAAGCCGGCCCCGTTACCGCTGCACCCCTGCGGCCGCTTTAACCGCAACTCGCTCGAGTGGATTTTGAACCGGGTTTATGCGCCGCAAAAGTTGCGGCCCGTGCATCGGCTCGACGCCAACACGACCGGCGTCGTGGTCTTCGCCCGCACCAGGCACTTTGCGAGTCAATTGCAACCGCAGTTCGAGGCCGGCGCGGTAGAGAAGCACTACCTGGCGCGAATCCAGGGACGCCCCTCGGAATCGCACTTCGCTTGCGACGCGCCGATCGGCGTCGAAACCACAGAGCTGGGCGGACGCGCCATCGCCGAGCAGGGCGACGAGCAGGGCGCCAAGAAGGGACTCATCGCGCGCACCGAATTTCGCCTGCTTCGCGAATTTAGCGACGGCACCTCGCTGGTCGAGGCCCGGCCGATCACAGGCCGCACCAATCAAATTCGCGTGCACTTGCAGCACCTGGGCTTTCCGATCTGCGGCGAGCAAGCGTATCTCGCCAACCACCAGCTCGGCGAGACCCAGACCCACCGCATCACCGACCCACCGCTCTGCCTGCACGCGCTGCGCATTTCGCTCGTGCATCCGCTGACGCGAGAGCGCGTCTCGTTCGAAAGCCCCGCCCCAGCATGGGCAGACACGCCGTCGGTAGCCCAAGCGAGCCGGGCCCCAAGCGTGCTGGGCTGAACAGCGTACTGGGCTGAACAGCGTACGGGGCTGAACAGCGTACGGGGCTGAACAGCGTACGGGGCTGAACTACTTGCCGCGCGGCAGTTTCGCCATGATCGATTTCACGATGGAAGTGCTCACCGCGGTATAACCCATTCCCTTGGCGAGCTTGGCAATCTCGCTCGGATTCTTGGCGGGGTATTCCTTGACCAGTTGTGCGATCGCGGCCGGCGTGCTTGCGAGTTTCTTCATCGCCGCATTGTCGCCGTCATAGTCACTCTGTCAATCCAGCGTGCATCCCGCGAGTCGGGGCCGCTCGGTCTTTATCCCAGTTCTGCTCCCTCCCCCAGTGCCGATCCGTGTCCAGGGACACGCGCCGCCACGGTCACGAAGCTTCCCGACACGGCTCGGCACGTGTGGGGAGGGTTGGGGAGGGGGCGTCTTCCATTCCTTGGGACACCCTCCACTTCGTTCATCCGATTGCTGCCGTTCGAATCCGCTCGCCGCACGTGTGCCGGATGTCATCTCAGCTCTGCTACAGCCGAGGCCCCGAAGGATTTTTCATCCGGCTTGCCCAGGAGCTCGGGTAGCAGCACCCCATATCTCCGTGCGGACGCCACCCTTGCCCAGGTATCATTTCGGTCGGCGCGAGATTATCCTGATACGTCATCGGACTCCTACTCCGCACCGCCAGGACCTCCGTTTCAAGGAGAATGCTAATGTCCGCCACGCGCTTCGGGCTGTTCAGCTTGTGCCTCATGGCCGCCTGTACTTTCGCCGCGCCTGCCAAGGCCGCGATCATCGTCTATGATCTGGGGCTCGATTTCAGTAACACGCTCAACCCCAACGGCGTCTGGTCGTTCACACGAGGCAGCACGTTGCTTACGCATTTCCCGGTCGTGCCGACGTCGCTGGCGCCCGCGGTCGCCAATGGCTACTGGGGCACGGACGCCTCGAACCTGAATAGTTCGGTCATGCTGTCCACGGCCGGCGGCAGCGCAGTGCCGCCTTTGACGAACTTCGACTTCATTGCCGGCGAAGTGCTGGTCGGCACGACCGACGCCTCGACTGGCGGGCCGGTCGACATCCGCTGGACGGCTCCCAGCAACGGCACGTTCACCTACTCAGGCTGGGTCTGGTATGCCGATCCCACCGCCGGCCCGTTCGGCAACAGCTTTGACATCTCCATCAACAATGGGCCCTCGATCGAGTTTCTGACGGCGTCCCTCGGCCAGGACTTTTTCAATTCGGTGCCCATGCTGAACGGCCTGGTACCGTTTGCGGTCACGGCGGGCGATGTGGTCACGCTCACCGTTTCGCCGCTGGTCCCCGCGCCCACGCCGCTGATCGGCGGCGTAAGCTGGACGATCGACTTCACCCCGGTGCCTGAGCCATCGAGTTGGCTCCTCCTGGGCGTGGGGCTGATTGCCCTGGCGAGTCATGGCCTGCGTCGGCGCGCCTCGCGTTCCGCCCGCGGATAACGCGCAGGCGCTCGCCGAGTGCTAGGGGACTATCCCAATTTTGCGGCTGCCTTTGGAGCAAAATGGGACTGTCCCCGTCCCCGAGTTCATGATCACCGACACAGCGGCGTTTCCCCCGCCGCCGCGTATTGTCCCTTCTGCTCCCTCCCCCCAGTGCCGATCCGTGTCTACTGGCACGCGCCACCCCAACCACGCAGCTTCCCGGACACGGCTCGGCACGTGTGGGGAGGGTTGGGGAGGGGGCTCTTCCTCTGCTTCCTCACCGCAACCCAACGCTTGCTCCCCGCGATTCCGCTCCGCTACCATCAAGCCATCCTGCGGTGGTAATCCCTCGTGACCCGATCGCCGGCGAATCACCATGGTCCGCGACGACGAGCAGCGCGACTTCGCCCGGGTGCTCCGCACCCACGCCCAGCCTGCCGAGCGGCGCCTCTGGCAGTACCTCCGCGCCGCGCAGCTCGGCGTGAAGTTTCGCCGCCAGGCCGCGATCGGTCCCTACGTCGTCGACTTCGTTTGCTTCCCGCGCAAGTTGATCGTCGAGCTCGACGGACCGCAGCATTTCGATCCCGCCGCGCGCGATCACGACGCGCGCCGCACCGCCTGGCTAACCTTGCAAGGGTTCCGGGTTCTTCGCTTTCGCAATCACCAGCTCGACGAAGACATTCTTGGCGTAGTGCAGAACATCGCGCAAGCGCTCGCCGAGTGCGAAGCTTGATTGCCGATTCAAGACCCCCCTCCCCAACCCTCCCCACGGAGTGGGAGGGAGCCGGAAATTTCAGAGACGCGCCGCTGCTGTTCTCTCCCACGCGGCGACGCCGCCACAGTATTCTTCGGTTCTGCTCCCTCCCCCCGTGCCGATCCGTGTCCACAAGCACCCGCGGCCACAACCATGCAGCATCCCGACGCGGCTCGGCACGTGCGGGGACGCGGCCGCTCCGTCTTCCCCCCGGTTCTGCTCCCTCCCCCCGTGCCGATCCGTGTCCACAAGCACCCGCGGCCACAACCATGCAGCATCCCGACGCGGCTCGGCACGTGTGGGGAGGGTTGGGGAGGGGGGCTGAATTCCTCATCGACAAACGGTGGGCGGTTCAGCTGGCGCCCACTTGATTGTAAGACCGCTCACTCGTCCTCTTACGAATTACGAATCAGCGTGAAAAAATCACCTCTCGCATCTCCGCAGGCCGACTTTTTGGACCTGTCGCCAGTCCTAGAAAAAACCGTTGCCAAAACCGCGCATTCTGGTTCCAATAGGTGGCAAGGGAACAACTTACGTCCGGTCGCGCCCCCAGCGCGCGTTTTTCCAGGGGGAAACCACCATCATGAAGCGGTCGTTATGGATCGTGCTCGCTGCCGCCACGCTCGTCGCCGGCTCGCAAGCAATTCTCTTAGACAGCGCGGTAGCCAACACTCCCGATAAAATCGGAGTCGAAGCCAAGGACCTGTCGTTCAAGGACATCCGCTCGCTCAACCGTTCGCTCAGCGACCTGGGCGAAGCCAAGGCCTATGCCCTGGTGTTCCTGAACACCGATTGCCCGATCGCGCAGCGCTACCTGCCGCGGCTGGAGGAGATGAACAAGAAGTATGCCGCCGCGGGCGTGCAGTTCGTCGCGGTGTACAACTCGCAAAGTGAAATGCCGCGCGACATCGCGGCCCACGGCCTCGACGCCGGACTGACGTTCCCGCTCGTGTGGGACGAAGGCCAGAAGTGCACGCAGGCGCTGGGTGTCGAACGCGTGCCCACCGCCGTGCTGCTCGACGGCGCGACGAAAAAGGTCGTCTACCTCGGACGGATCGACGACCAGTATCGGCCGGGCGGAGTGCAGCCGAACATCGGCCGTAGCGATCTGACCGAAGCGATTGACGAAGTCCTGGCCGGCAAGCCGGTCTCGGTCGCCACCACGCCCGTTGACGGCTGCAAGGTGACCGCCTGGCAGACGCCGAAGTTCGATCACAAGGTGACCTATCACGAACATGTCGAGGCGATCCTGCAGAAGGCTTGCCAGAACTGCCATCACGAAGGCACGGCCGCTCCGTTCGGCCTGGTCTCGTTCGAAGAAGCCCAGGATCACGGCGAGATGCTCGCCGAAGTGGTGCGCGACGGCCGGATGCCACCGTGGTATGCCCACAAGGAGCACGGCAGCTTCCAGAACGACCCGAGCCTCTCGCGTGAAGAGCGCGAGCTGATCGAAGCCTGGGTGCTGACCGGCATGGAGAAGGGTGATCCTTCGAAGGCGCCCGCGCCGCTCGAATTCGAAAAGACCGAATGGCGGATCGGCGAGCCCGACCTCGTGCTGACGATGGCCAAGCCGCAAAAGGTGCAGGCCGAGGGCTTCATTCCCTATCGCTATGTGTTCTTGCAGCCGCCGTTCGAAGACGACACCTACGTCGAATCGATCGAGATCCTGCCGCACAACCGGGCGGTGGTGCATCACTGCAATGCGTTCTACGTCGACCCGGTTTCGAAGAAGGCCGGCACGAACACCTTCATCACCGGTTATGTGCCGGGCGGTGTGCCCTTCACGATGCCGCCGGGCATGGCCCAGAAGATGCCCAAGGGGGCGGTGATCGGCCTGCAGGTGCACCTGGTCACGACGGGCAAAGAAGAAGAAGTCAAGATTTCGATCGGCTTCAAGTATGCCAAGGGCATCGTCAACAAGACGACGCACTTCATCCTGCTCGATCCGCGCGACATCAAGATTCCGCCCGGCGACGCGTTCTACAAGATGGAACAATCTCGCAAGGTGCCGAAAGACGCTACGCTGCTCGGTCTGTTCACGCACATGCATCTGCGCGGGCGCGACATGACCTTCCTGGCACACTACCCCGACGGCAAGAAAGAGACCTTGCTGCAGATTCCGAACTACAACTTCGAGTGGCAGATCGGTTATGTCTGTCCGCCGGAGAAGAAGATTCCCGCTGGCACCGAGCTGCAGGCGATTGCCCACTTCGACAACTCGAAGTTCAATCCCTACAACCCGGACCCGAACTACACGGTCCCGTATGGCGACCAGTCGTACGACGAGATGTTCAACGGGTTCATCTTCTATGTGCACGACGAGGATCAACTGAACCTGAAGATTGATCCGAAAACGGGGCACGTCGCCAAGGACGAGCTGAGCGCGAAATAGCGCGAGCTGCTTGACAAGTCGAACAACCCGAGGGCTGGACGCATGGTTCCAGCCCTCGGGTTTTCTATCGACTAGAATCCCAATGCCGCGGCGAGCCTGGTCAGCAATAGCAGGCTACCGACCGCGAGCGCGCCGATCGACATAACGAGCACGGCGCCACTGGCGACGTCCAGTGCATTGCGAATGTGTTCGTTCTCGTCTTCGGTGATCGCCTGAGACAGGTGCTCAAGCGCGGAGTTGAACAGCTCGGCCGAAAGGACCATCGCGATACACACGATCAGGATCGCCCATTCGACTTGCGAGACGCCGTGCAGCGTCGCGCCGATGAGCACGGCCACCGCCACCGGCAGGTGCACCCAGAAGCTGCGCTGCGTGCGGAAGGCGTGCGCCATGCCCCGTCCTGCGTGGCGGAACTTGCGAACCCAGGAATGCGGCTGAGGAACAAATGGGGGCATACTGAAGCAGCAACATCAGGAGACGGCCGCGGCGAAGGATTTGCTCGCGGTTGGTTATCTTTATGCTAGCACGCAGGTGCAACGGCGCCGCTGGCAGATCCTAACAACTCTCTCGGCACCCGGAAATTCAGGGCAATCGAGTTGCAACGCGTCTGCTGTGCACGCTTGCGACGGAACAACGTCACGCGATCCGGAAAGCGTGTCTCGCGAGCGAAGAAACTGCCGTTGACTCGCATCTCGCGGGCGGGTTAGGTTGCTCAAGTTCGATTGATCGAAGGCGGGACCGAGAGCATCCCACCGGTTGATATCGGGCCGAAATGCTCGCCGCAGTTCGCAGGACTTGCGAAGCGGAGCGTCGACCCGGTTCTCACGGCATCATCGTCGGTTCGATGACCGCCGAGAAGGTCAGCGAACCGCTAATGCCCCGGCGCTGTACAAGGTTGGACTGAATAAAACGAATCGCTTCTGGCGAACCACTGCCGTTCGCGGGTGCGAGTCCGGTTCGACCCCGCTTGCACGCCATCTGGCTGCTTGCCACTTGGTGCCAGACAGCGAACGGCCAGAAGAACTCGCTCCGACAGGTAGGCAGTGAACCGCGGCCCCGGTCACTGCGTACAAGATGCCGGAGCCACAAAGACATGGTATTAGTCCAGGGAAGCAATGTCGTCAGAATGGAGTCATGAACATGTTAGTGCTCAGTCGGAAGAAGAACGAGAAGGTGATCATCGGAGACAACATCGAAGTCCGCGTGATTGACGTCCGCGGAGACCGCGTGAAACTCGGCTTCATCGGCCCCCAGGATGTGCCGATTCATCGGGAAGAGGTGTGCCGCCGGATCGACGAGTGGTCGCAGTCGGAGCGCGAAGCCTGCCAGCGATAAGCTGCCGGCCGATTCACGAGCAGTTAAGAGACCAAACAAACAGGCACGGGCCGAGGGAGATCATCTCCGTCGGCCCGCGTTGTTTTCCACCTCTTGGAGCTCGCGGTCGGCTAGAGCGCCGGCCGTTCCGCATCCGCGGCTTGGAACACTTCAGCCATCCTGGTCACGATCTGCGGCGAAGCCAGATCTCGGCGCTCATTGAGCAGATACACGAAGTTGTCGGCCAGCACCTCTTCCGGATGGATAATGTACTTCGTGTTGCGGCCAATCTGTTCGTGATAACCAGACACGTTCGCCGGGTCGAGCAGTACCGGTTGACCATTCACCAGCCTGGGCCGGCGCTCGCCTTCGACGTTCTCCAGTTCCATCAGGCGGAACTGCAAATAGGAGAACAGGTTTCCACCGCTCGCCGCGTTGAACGGCATCTTGGCCACCAGCACCGGCATCAGTTCCGTCGGCTGCCCGTTCTGGGTGACCGTAATGTAGTGATTGTTTCGCGGCGCGTCGGGGTTCGTGATCTTGAGCGCCGCGAGCGAGGGCGGCAGCGCCACTTCGTTGCAGGGCTGGAAGCCAATCGTCGCGTAAAGTGCTTTCCGCAGGTCAGGATTCTGATTGCTGAGCACGTGGAACAATTCGTGCGGAAAGATATTGGCCAGCCGGGCCGTGCTGCCTTCGACCATGTTGCGCGGCAAGATGATCGCCGGGCCGCGGCAGTAGGCGGCCGCGCCTTCCTCGCCGCCGGTGGTCTTGACCAGCAAGATCACGCTCGGCAGTGGTAGCTTCCAGGGCGCGATCTTTCTGGCAATGTCCGCCACCAGCGGCCTCAGCGTCTCCACGTCGCGATCCGTCCAGGGAATCACGTGCTTCCCCAGGAAAGCCACGAACTCATCCTCGCTGACGGGCTGCGGCGTCCGCGTGCGGACTTGCAAATCGAACGGGCTGAGCTGCTGGATGTAGTCGTCGCGAACGCCAAGCGCAGCCACGCCCTCGGGCACGTCGGCGAACCGCACGACGGTGCCCTCGGCAATGGGGAGTTCGACCGCGGCCTCGAGCCGGCCGGCTGAAAAAAATGCGGCCAACAGGACCGCCCCGAGGCAGGACAAGCTGTTGAGTGTGCGAAACGGCATCGAACGGTTCCGGGCAATGTGCGTGAGCGGTCCACGACATAAGCTTACACCCCAGCGGCGGCCCAGAAAAACCGCTCCCACGAATTACCCCCGAATTGCAGGCGGCAACAGGCCTTTGCGGCGTTTCGGCCTGAGCGATAATAGGAGCACGGAGGGCAATCTGCCCGGGCAAGTCTCCTCGTTCACCCCTGGTAGCATCATGGCGCGTTGGCCGAAGCGAGTATGGACCACGATCATCACCTACGGCATGATCTTCGGCTTGTTTCCGCTACTGTGCGTGCTGGCCTGGGTGTGGGTACGTCGCGGTTTCTAAATCCGGGAGTGGAACGGAGAACACTGGAACGTGAAACGTACCCGCGTGGAACTCGAGCGTGAACTTGCGGCGTTCGACCAGCAGCATGTGCTGGCGTTTTGGGACGAACTCGACGAATCCGGTTGCGAACGATTAGCCGGCGAACTTGCCCGGCTTGATCTTGCCCAACTGCGCGAGCTGTTTCGCGGCGAAGTAGTGGCCGAGGATTGGGCCGAGACGGCCCGCCGTTCGAGTGCTCCGCCGGCGCGGCGACTCTCCGATGCCGACGCGGCCGAAAGTACCGAACGGGCAACCGCCGCCGCCCTCGAAGCGCTCGCCGCAGGACATGTCGGCGTCGTGATCGTCGCCGGAGGGCAGGGGAGTCGCCTGGGCTTCGAGCACCCCAAGGGGATGTATCCCGTCGGGCCGATTTCCGGCGCATCGCTGTTTCAGATTCTGCTGGAAAAGATCACGGCCCGGGCGCGTGTGGCCGGCATGCGCATCCCGCTGTATCTGATGACAAGTCCCGCCACGCACGCCGAAACCGTCGATTACCTGCGCGCGAACGAGCACTTTGGCTTGCCGAGCGAAGACGTGCGGATCTTCTGCCAGGGCACCATGCCGGCCGTCGACGCGAAGACGGGCCGCCTGCTGCTAGCCGAAAAACATTGCCTGGCGCTCAGCCCGGATGGCCACGGCGGTACGCTCCGCGCGCTGTCCGAAAGTGGCTGCCTGGCAGACATGCACGCGCGCGGAGTGCGACAGCTCTTCTACTGCCAGATCGACAACCCGCTCGTCGAAATGTGCGACCCCGTGTTCCTGGGCTACCACCTGCTGGCCGGTTCTGAGCTCTCAACGGCGGTGGTGTGCAAAAAGCACTCGCGGGAAAAGGTGGGAAACGTCGTCTCGGTTGATGGCCGGCTGCGGATTCTGGAGTACAGCGATCTCAATCCTCTGCCCGACGAGATCGTCGAGCGGCGCGGGGCCGACGGCTCGCCTGTGTTCTGGGCGGGTAATACCGCGGTGCACGTGTTCGATGTGGCGTTTCTGGAACGCATGGCCGCAAGCGGTACGGCGCTACCCTTCCATGTCGCTCGCAAGGCGGTGGGCCACCTTGACCCGGCCGGCAACCGCGTCGAGCCGCGCAAACCAAACGCCATCAAGTTCGAACGGTTCATTTTCGATCTGCTGCCCGAGGCGCGGCAAGGGATCGTGGTCGAGGTGGACGCCCAGCGGACGTTTGCCCCGGTAAAAAACGCTCCTGGCGATCCGACGGATAGCCCCGAGACCGTGCGTGCTCAAATGATAGCACTTTACACGGACTGGCTGCGGCGGGCCGGCTGCGAAGTGGCTGAAGGCGTGACTGTCGAGATCAGCCCGCTGTTCGCTCAGAACGCCGATGAGCTCGCAGCTCGCATTTCGCCGGGACTGACGGTGACGGCCCCGCGGTACTTCTGTTAGCTTAGTCTTCCTTACTGAATATTGGGTCGACGAAAAGCAAGACGACAAAGGCATCCATGCTGCACGCGGTGATCATGGCAGGAGGGAGTGGCACGAGGTTCTGGCCGGAGAGCCGATCCCTGCGCCCCAAGCAACTTTTGCAGCTCGTGGCCGAACGGACCATGATCCAATCGACCGTCGACCGGATTGAGCTCCTGGTACCGCCAGATCGCTTGCTGATCGTCACGAGTAAGTCGCTGGTCGAAGAGATTCGCCAGCAACTTCCCGAGCTGCCCGAATCTTCCATCCTGGGCGAACCGTGCCGCCGCGACACGGCCCCTTGCATCGGGCTGGCCGCCCTGGAGATCGTCAGGCGTGACCCCGAGGGCATCATGGCCGTGATGCCGTCCGACCATGTCATCTCTCCGCCGGAAGCGTTCTGCGCGGCAATCGAGCTGGCCGCGCGGCTGGTCGAGCAGTCGCCCGGACGGATCGTGACGTTTGGAATTCGACCGACCTACGCGGCGGAGTCATTCGGCTACATCGAACGCGGCGATGCGCTCAGCGCGGAGAAGAAATCCAATCCTGCCACCGGTGTCTATCGCGTGCGCCAGTTCCGCGAGAAACCCCAGGCCGAAGTGGCCAGGCACTATCTCGAAGCGGGCACGTTTTACTGGAACTCGGGGATCTTCGTCTGGAAAGCAAAGACGATCATCGCAGCGCTCGAGGAGCGGCAGCCCGAGATGATGGAACATTTGCGGAAGATCTCGGCCGTGGCCGGTAGTCCTGAATTTGCAGGCACGCTCGAACGCGAATTCACCGCGATTCGCGGGATCTCGATCGATTACGCGGTAATGGAGCACGCGACAGACGTGGTCGTGATCGAAGCTCCGTTCGCCTGGGACGACGTGGGAAGCTGGCAAGCGATCGCCAGGCTGCAAGGCCAGGACGAAGCAGGCAACACGATTGCAGGGCAGCACCTGGGGCTACGGACCACGGGCACCATCGTCCGCGGACCGGATGGTCACCTGATCGTCACACTAGGGGTCGAGGACCTGATCGTGGTGCACACGCCCGATGCCACGCTGGTAGCCAAGAAACACGACGAAGAAGCGATTAGAGAGTTGGTAAAGCTGATCGCCGAGCGCGGCTGGCAACAGTACTTGTAGAGTATGTGAGGGGGCCGGATTGCCATGAATCGCCGCAACTTCACCGCCGCCATGATGTCAGCCCTCGCTTGGCTGGGCACGAAGGTTCACGCGCAAGACAATGGGCAACCGCAGCAGTCAACCGGGAACTGGAACGCCGTCAGCCCCACGCTCGGCGGCAAGCAGTTTTGGGCCGACGAGCTGTTCTTCCACGATTGGCACATCCAGCGGAACGTGTTCACGGGGCACTACCGGCTGCTCGACGGCTACAACCTGCGACACGCCTGGGGCACGTTCGATGAGTGCCGCACGAAGCTGACCGAAATTCGCGAGCGGCGCAACCTGCCGCCCATGCGGGGCCGCGCGGTTATCGTGCTTCACGGCCTGTTTCGCAGTCCAGCCGCAATGTACAAGCTCTGCCGCTACCTGGCCGAAGAGGGCGGCTACACTGTCTTCAACGTTAGCTATCCTACGACGCGCGGCAGCGTTGGCGATCATGCCCGTTCGCTGGACTCGATCATCGACAACCTGGATGGTATCGATGAAATCAACTTCGTGGGACACAGCCTGGGCAATCTCGTGGTGCGGCATTATTTGGCCGACCACACTCAGCCCGACGCGGGCGTGCAGCCTGACAACCGGATCAAGCGGATGGTGATGCTCGGTCCGCCGAATCAGGGCACGGAGCTGGCTGAAGCGCTCGATCGCGTGGGCCTGTTCCACGTCGTGGCCGGCTCAGCCGGCACGCAACTGGCCCACGACTGGGAGCAGCTCGATGCGCGGCTGGCGACTCCGGCGTTCGAGTTCGGCATTTTGGCGGGCGGTCGGGGCAGCGATAAGGGTTTCAATCCGTGGCTCACGGGCGACGACGACCTGGTCGTGAGTGTCGCCGATACGAAGCTACCCGGGGCGGCGGATTTTGCCGTGCTGCCCGTCCTGCACTCGTTTATGATGAACGATCCGGCGGTGATGCAGCAGACGCTGCGGTTCCTCGAGCAGGGGCACTTCACCACCGCGGAAGCGCGCAAACCGATTCCGCGGGATGGCGATACCGAACTCGCTCGTCGGCGCCGCTAGGTCCAAGACGGTTTGCTCCCATCCTAGTCCCTAACCCCCAATCCGTTCTTGCCCCCACGCATCGCTGGTATCGACTACGGCACGCTTCGCGTCGGCATCGCTGTTGCCGATCTGGAGACGATGATCGCCAGTCCGCTGGAGAACTACAATCGGCGCAGCGAGCCTTTGGATCGGGAGTACTTCGCCCGGCTGGCGAAGGAAGAGCGGCTCGCCCGGTTCGTCGTTGGGCTGCCCGTGCATCTCGATGGTCGCGAGAGTCAGAAGTCGACCGAAGCTCGCAAGTTTGGCGCCTGGCTGCACGAAGTGACCGGTGTGCCGATCGAGTACTTCGACGAGCGGTTCACGACGCACGAGGCCGAGTTGGCACTCTCGGGCATGGGGCTCACCAAAAAGAAGCGCAAGGCCCGGCTCGATAAGCTGGCCGCGCAGATCATGCTCACGGGCTATCTGGAGCAGCTGAAAGCCGGGGGCGATCGACCCTCGGGGGATGAATCGCTGCGGGGGTTGGATGAGTAGCGAGTGGCGTCGTCCGACCGTTCGTGGTCGCATCGAAGAACCCCGCCGGCGACGCCTGGGGCTGAAGCGGAGCCGCGAACGCCAAGTAGCCCCCCGCTTTGCCGGTGGGATCTTCGTCCTGCAGCGTTGCCCTCGCTACTTCGCTTCCCGCTCGTGCAGCTCGGCATGCTCCTGGGCATCGTGCGGGCGATTGTCCTCGCCCGGTGCGGCGCTGAGCTCGATCCGGTCGACGAACTTCACATTCGCACATTCGTCGATCTCGGAAGTGTGGCAAGCGGCGAAGTCGGGAATGTAAAACCGCAGTGGTCCGCCCGCCTTCTGCGAAAGCGGCTCGCCGTTCACGCGATAAATCAGGAAGGCCCGTTCGCGCACGGCGTCCAGCGGAATGCTGGCGTGGAAGTCATCGGTCGAGGCGTGCAGCGTGAGGTACTTGGCCGAGGGTTTCGGCTTCACTCGCTCAAGCAGTCCGGCCAGGGTGACGGCATCTCCCTGCCGCTTGGGATCAATCCGGCTAACGTCGATGATTTGCTGTTCCATCGGGAAAGCCGCCAGATCAGCGAACGAAAGCGACAACGGCGATGCAACGTCGCCATCAATCGTGAGGAGCGGTTTGGTCATGGCAGAGTGCGCGGTTCGTCGTGCGGGTTGGTGTGTGTTTGTGGTACTCAACGTTACCACAAAAAGGCGTCGCTCGGCAGCGCGACGAACCCCGCCGGCAGAGCCGGGGGCTGAAAGAGCATGGCAACCACTGACCGCCCAATAAAAAACGGGCGCCGCCCCGCGATTGCTCGATGGGACGACGCCCGGTGGTCACCAGTGGGTTGCTCGCGGGCATCCAGCCCGACACTCCTTTACGAGCAACCCATGCTATTTCCGCAATTGTGGCACAAGTAACAGTTGCCATTGCGGACGGTAATCGCGCCACAGTTATCGCAACTGGGGGCATCGGTCTGGAAGCTCGCGAATTGATCCTCGCGGCCGGCATATTGCCCGCCGTTCAGATCGACCTGCATCACGCCTGCCCGCTGAAGCAAGTCGGAGTTCGACTTGGCCTTCGCGGCGCCATTCGCCGGCCTTGTCAACTCGGCAGTCGGCTTGGCAAGCTCGACGACCGGCTTCGTGGCGGAAGGCTTGGAGGGTGCCAGCTTCGCGGCGGGCAATCCTGCCCCGGGCTTTGGCTCGCCAGCCTTCTTGGCGGCGAGCATCGTCTCTGTTTCCGGGTCATCTCCACCGAGCTTGGCGGTCGGCTCGTCGCCACCCACCTTGCCGAGCATCGCTTCCTTGTAGCCGGGCAGGAACTGAATGCCCATCCAGCGGAAGATGTAGTCGACGATGCTCTTGGCGATCCGAATGTCGGGGTTCTTGGTGTGACCCATCGGCTCGAACCGCGTGTGCGAGAACTTGTTCACGTACACTTCCAGCGGCACGCCGTACTGCAGGCTCATCGAGACCGCGGTGCCGAAGCAATCCATCAGACCGCCAATCGTGCTGCCTTCCTTGGCCATCGTGACGAACATTTCGCCCGGGCGGCCATCGTCGTACAGCCCGACGGTGATGTAACCCTCGTGCCCCGAGATGCTGAACTTGTGCGTCACGCTGCGGCGCGTGTCCGGCAGTCGTTCGCGGCGCGGCACGGCCACTTGCTTGGCGGCGGCCTTGTCGCTTTCGGTGCTGGTCGAGAGCGGCTGGCTTTCCTTCGAGCCATCGCGATAAACCGCGAGTGCCTTCAGGCCCAACCGCCAGCCTTCCAGATAAGCGTCGGCGATGTCGGCCGGCGTGGTGTCGCGCGGCATGTTCACCGTCTTCGAGATCGCGCCCGACAGGAACGGCTGGGCAGCCGCCATCATCCGGACGTGAGCTTGCCAGGCGATCGAGCGCGTTCCCTTGCGTGGCTGGAAGGCACAGTCGAACACGCTCAGGTGCTCTTCCTTCAGCACGTCGCAACCTTCGATCGTGTCTTCGCGGTCGATGTAGGCCAGGATCGACTCGATCTTCGGTTCGTCGTAGCCGAGCGTTCGCAGGGCGAGCGGCACGGTCTGGTTGACGATCTTCAGCATGCCGCCGCCGGCCAACTGCTTGTACTTCACCAGGGCGATGTCCGGCTCGATGCCCGTGGTGTCGCAATCCATCAGGAAGCTGATCGTGCCGGTCGGCGCGAGCACCGTGGCCTGGGCATTGCGATAACCATAGCGACGACCCGCGTCGAGCACGCGATCCCACAGCTTGCGCGAAGCATCCTTCAGATAGTCCGGGCAGGCCGGATTGATCTCTTCCACCGCGTCGCGATGCATCTGCATCACATTCAGCATCGGCTCGCGATTCTCGGCAAAGCCGTCGAAGGGCCCGACCGCGGCCGCGATCTCGGCGCTGGCCAGGTTGGCCGAGCCGTGCAGCAGGGCGGTCATCGCCCCGCACACGCCGCGAGCGCCGTCCGAGTCGTAGGCCACGCCGGCCGACATCACCAGGCTGCCCAGGTTCGAATAGCCCAGACCCAGCGGGCGGTAGCGATGGCTGTTCTCGGCAATCCGCTTGGTCGGATAGCTGGCGTGATCGACCAGGATTTCCTGGGCGATAAAGTACAACCGGCAAGCCGACTGGAAGCGTTCGACGTCGAACGTGCCGTCGCTCAGGCGGAACTTCATCAGGTTGATGCTCGCCAGGTTGCAGGCCGTGTCGTCCAGGAACATGTACTCCGAGCACGGGTTCGAAGCGTTGATCCGGCCCGAGTTCGGACAGGTGTTCCACTTGTTGATCGTCGTGTCGTACTGCACGCCCGGATCGCCGCAGGCCCAGGCGCCTTCAGCCATCTTGGCCATCACGTCGCGAGCGGGCCAGGTGGGGCCCGGCGTGTCCGTGTCGGTCACCCAGTGCGTGGCCCACTGCTTGTTCTCGATCACCGACTGCATGAACTCGTCGGTCACGCGGACCGAGAGGTTCGCGTTCTGGAACAGGATCGAGCTGTAAGCCTCGCCATTGAAGTTGGCTTCGTAGCCACCCTTTTCGATCAGCAGGCGGGCCTTCTTCTCTTCCTTGTGCTTGCACTCGATGAACTCAAGAATGTCCGGATGCCAGACCTTCAGCGACTGCATCTTGGCAGCGCGGCGGGTCTTGCCACCGCTCTTCACCACGGCCGCAATCTGGTCGTATACCCGCATGAACGAGAGCGGGCCCGAAGGCTTGCCGCCGCCCGAGAGCTTCTCGCGATGCGAACGCAGCGTCGAGAGGTCCGTGCCCGTGCCCGAGCCAAACTTGAACAGCATGGCCTCGCTGCGAGCGAGCTCCATGATGTCTTCCATGTTGTCGCGCACGCTCTGGATGAAGCAGGCCGAGCCTTGTGGATACTCGTACGGATTCTCCGGCTGCTTGACCAGTTCGGCTTCGGCATCCCAGTGCCAGTTGCACATTGAGCCTTTGACGCCGTACTGGTGGAACAGGCCGACGTTGAACCAGACGGGCGAATTGAACGCCCCGTGCTGATGCAGGCAGAGCCAGGTCAGATCGCGATAGAACCGCTCGGCGTCCTCGTCCGTGGCAAAGTAGCCATCCGAGAGGCCCCAGTCGGCGATCGTGCGGCAGACGCGATGAATGAGCTGCTTGACGCTGTGCTCACGCTCGGGCGTGTTCACTTCGCCGTAGAAGTACTTGCTGACGACCACGTTCGTGGCCAGTTGGGTCCAGTGCGAGGGAACTTCGCAGTTCTCCTGCTCGAACAGGACTTCGCCGTTCTCGCCCTTGATGGCGGCGACGCGCAAATCCCACTCGACGGTGTCAAAGGGATCGACCACATCCTCGGGACAGAACTGGGTCTCGATGGTCAGGCCGCGGCGATTGGTTTTGCTGTTGAAGGGGGACAAGTGTCGTTTGGCGACGGGGGTGCCAATGGTTGCCATAGAGAAAGAGCTCCCTGCTAGAGACGTCCGTGCGTGGGCATCGTGCCATATACAATTGTATACTAGTCTCGGGCTTCCTGGCCACTAAAGCTGAGACGACTTTCCGTGTCTGGCGAGCTTCCTGCTGCGAACCACCCGATGGTGGTAGGATGTGCTGCTCGGTACACTAGATATTGTAGTAGATGCCCTCAATTACCACAATATACGGTGTGCACAGGGCCAAATCTTAAGCTTTTTGGGCCTCGCGTCAATCACACGCTTCGTCAGCGCCGAAGCGTTTGTGGCGCTGTGAGTTCGGTGCATTTCCCGTCTATCAGGGGGTGCTCCTAACACGCCCCTAAAACAGCCAGTTCGCTCGTAAATTTACGAGGAACTGGACATTCCGCCAGGTGCGACTGGGCGTTGCTAGCAGGCGTCGAAAATTTCGAAAATTTTCGGCCGCCCAAACCCTCAAGTTGGGAGTTTAGTGAACAGGCGCAAGGGTTGAGTGAAGCTGGATAGCGCCGCTCATATTGCGATAGCGTTTTGGAGCCGTTCCAACATCTAGTGGCGTGCGCGAAGCTGTGAGCTCCACCTCAATCAACTTCCAGGCTGAAGAACCCGACCTCTCCTGTGACCGTCCAATCATTTCCAAAGTCCACCACGCTCTTCAGCGAGTCCTTACCCGCTTGCGTGATCTTCGTGCCGGCCGCGCGAACTTCACGCAAATGTTTGAGCGGCTTCAGCGCTTCCAGCCCAGCATCGGTGAGTTGGGTCTGACGCACGTTGAGTCGTTTAAGGTTGGGAAGATTCGCTCCGATGAACTTGAACGCCTTGTCGGTGATCTTGGTGCCGGAGAGATTCAAATCCGACAGGCCCTTATTCCGCACCAGGATCTCGACGCCCGCGTCGTCCACCGGATTGTTCTCCAGAGAGAGCGATGTGAGCGTTGTGAAGGGAGCAAGTCCCCGGCCTTCGATCTTGGCATTGGTGATCACCAGCTTCTGGAGCTTGCTGAACCCGGCCAGGGGAGCCAAACCTGCGTCGGTCACTTGAGGCGAGTTGTACAGGGCCGGCGATTCCATGCGCGTCAGTGCCTTCAGCCGCGACAAGCCTTCATTGGTAACGCCCGCGTTACGATCGCCAACCGCGGCGTTACTCAGCGAAAGTTGCTTGAGCGTGGTGATCGTGCCGAGGTGTGCCATGCCGTCGTCCGTGATCTCTAGCTCCCCGGAGAGGTTCAGCCGCACCAGCGCCGGCAGCTTGCTGAGCTCGCCGAGGCCCGAGTCGCCAAGCCGACAGTTGAACAGATGCAGAGTCTTCAGTTGCTTGAGCTGGGGTACCCAGCCGGCGACGATTCGATCGCCGACCTCCGCCTCGCCCGTCGGGTTGCCGCGCGAGAACTTTCCGCTGATCGTCAGATTCACGAGCTTCGTCAGCTTGCCAATCGCCAGCATCCCCTCGGGCGTGACGCGGCTCGGTTCCTGCGAACTGCTCAGCGTCAGCGTCTTCAGGTTGGCGACTCTGGCCAGATCCGACATGCCCGCGTCGGTGGCCGATGTGAAATCAGTCATCAGATGCTCGAGCGCCGAGAGCTTGCCGATCTGGGCAAAGCCTTCGTCGGTCGGTTCGATCCCGCCGGTGACGAACTGCCGCAAACGTGGCTTGTTCTCAAGGCACGCCAGATCGAGCTTCGCGAACGGTTTTTCCTGATAGAGCTGCAGCACTTCGAGCTGATTGAGAGGCGCAAGTTCCATCAGGCTGTCATCACTGAAGTTACCGAGCAGCGACAGCTCCCGCACGTTCTTCAGTTCCGAGAGCGTGATCTTGCGGCCTGTCTTGCCTCCCATGGGCGGTAGCTCGGTCATCACGCCCAGCCGCTTGAGATTCGGAATCTCGGCCAGGACATCGAAAGCCGCGCCTTGATCCGGCTTGAAGAAGACGAGCAGGTTCGTCTCCGGACGAAGGTTGCGCACGGCCTGCAGTCGCGCGATAAGTTGCTCCTCGCTCAAGTTACGGCGGTCGCCAATGGCGATTGACTCCAGTCTCGGCAAGCTTTCCAACGGCAACGGCTCGGCCAACGGCTGAAAGTTCGCGTCGAAATCGGCGAACAGCTTCCGCTGCCCGTTCACGTTAACCGGAGTGATGCGCAGGCCGAGCTTATCCAGTCGCTCGATGAGCTGTTGAGTCTGGCCGGAAGTTGCCTCCTGCTTCGCTTGCTCCGGCGGCGCCGCTGTGATGAACCGGCTGCCTGCACCGGGCAGGACGATCACCAGCGCGAGGGCGGCGATCATCCACGCCGCGAGCGGCGAACGGCGGCGGAAAGATTTGGTTTCCAGCACATGCCGCACGCGAGCCGTGGTGGCCGAGGTGCTGCGCATGCCAGACCAGAACACGGCCGGAACCGGCGCGCGGCGACTTCGCAGCAGTTCGACCAGCAGCTTGGCGTAGTCCGTGGGCCGGACGTCGACTTGGGCCAGCACGGCCTCGTCGCATGAGCGCTCGCGCTCGATGCGCACCTGGCGATTCGCCCACCAGACGGCCGGATGCCACCACCACACGCATTGCACGGCCAGTTGCAGCGTGCCGATGAGCGGATCGCAGCGGCGGAGGTGCACCAGCTCGTGCGCGAAGATCGCGTCGAGTTCCGTGGGTGTCGATTGCTCGATGACGCCATCTGGTACCAGCACCGTGCCACGCCACCACCCGAGAGCAGCCGGGCCGAGCGACACAGATCTATGGGATTGCCGCGACACCAGCAGCCGGACCGGTCGGCGGAGGCCGATGCGCTGTTTCACGGCGGCGAACTGCTCGGCGATTGGCGTGTCGGGCTGTTCGCTCGTGCGCCGAATCCGCCGCGCCAGCAGCAGCCAATTGACCGTGAGCCACACGCCGAGACCGATGACGCCGGTCGCCCAGGCGATCAGCAGGGCGTCATTCAGCGTGAGAGCACGCCTGGTAGGCGGTAGTGCCTCGGCGATTGGTGGATTCTCGGGCATGGGATCAGCAGGAACCTGCGCCGGCCGGGTGCTCTCGCTGAACTCGATCGCTGGCAGCGGCGGGGCAGGGGGCGTGAGCGGCGCGGCCGCGACGACCGGCACGCTCTCTGCCAGCGCCCAACTGAACGCGCCCGTTGGGCTGCTCCACAGCGGCGGCGTGACGGCTTTCACCAGCACCAGCATCCACAGCAGGTACGCCAGGTGCGGCCGGCGGCGACAGCAGATCGCGGTCACGACGGCAACCAGCACTGCCACGGCGGCGACTTGCCAGATTTGCGTCCATGCCAACTCGATCACCGCGTCAGTATTGAACCACTCACTTCGAAGCATCGTTCTGACCCTCCGATTGCCCGTGCCCTTCAGATTGATCAATCAGTGCGCGGAGCTTGTCGAGTTCCTCGTCCGAGAGCCGGTGCCTGGCAATCAGATGCTCCATCAGCGGAAGCGGATCGCCACCGAACAGCCGATCGACCAGGTCGCCGATCGTTTCGCGAATGACCTGAGATGGACGCACGCGCGGCGTGAAGATGCTCGTCTTGCCGTCGAGCCGCGATTGCAGATACCCCTTGGCTTCCAGCCGCCGCAGGTACGTCTGCACGGTCTTGTAGTCGAGCGCCCGGTCGGCCGGGAGCGCTTCGAGCACCTGGCGGACCGTGGCGCCCTTGAGCTCCCACACCAGCCGGGCAATTTCCAGTTCGGCCTTCGAGGCCGCGGCACGCTTGGCCATCGGCACTCCTCCCTATAAAGCAGCAGGGCCATCCGATGTCTTACAGTTGAACGACATTGTAGCGTACAAGTGTAAGACGTCAAGCTGTTTCTTTGCGCTGACGGGCCGGAGCTTCCCCGCGAATCGCTAGTGCCTGTCCGTCTTCTACTATTTGGTCGCTCGTGACGCGTCAATTGCCGCTGTAAGATCGTCCACCGTGGCACTTGCGCTGAGTAAAAGGTCAAAAGAGTACTGGGTATCAAAAAATCTCAAATCCTCGCCAAGCCCACGACGGATGATCAATGCGGCCTCGAGAGCGGTTGTGGAAGTCCAGGACAGTGTTATTGCTGTTGCGTCTTCGCTGACTGCGATTCTGGTAGAGCGATCCTCGGAACCATATTCGCCTTCAAGCGGACAGCCAGCGGGAAGATTGGTCCTGATGTGTTGAAAGCCAGATTCGGCACGGAAAAGCTCTTCTAATCGCTTCACGTCAAAAGCGCGAAAATCTGAGTTGACCAAGAAGATGTATTCCATGACGGTCATTTCTCCAGTCTTACTGTTCCGGGGACACCATACTCATTCAATAACTTCTCGAACGTTGCTTTTGACTCTGGAGTAATTGTGATGATCTCAATTCGACGAAAGGGCGTGTCGCCACTCGCTATGATGATTTTGGCCCTGCGAATCTCGTCCCGTGGTTTAGCTAGAATCGTCTCCCGAATTTGCGCAGGGATAGACGAACCCGTTACGTACGGACTTATGCTTGGTTTTTCCACGTACTTTGCCTCCAAAATGGTTGTGCCCAAGTACCCGTCGATGTCAAGCTCTTCACCACCACCCGATACCGTGTGATTGTAAGGCCCAGTGTGCTTGATCTCATACTGATTTGCTGCCGTTCTATTTGGCGTGTTCTTCCGTGGCGAGTTGTCAACGAACGTCTTGACCTCTTCAGGCGTTGCCTCCCGCGACAGCTTTGTCTTCGATCCTGGCTGCGCCTTAGCGAGGTTGCCGATCGAACGGATGTTAGCAGACAGCCCCAGCGCACTAGCCGTGACGCTTGCCGCATTACTTATGGAGACCCCGTCCGTTGCGGCGTCCTGGATGCCTTGCACGACACCTACCGCATTGCCGGCCGTGTCGTACACAACCAGGGCTCCGCCGGCCGCCCTGGCGACGGTGCCACCCTTGCTGAGTGCGGCACCGACGCCGCCTGTCCCTACCGCGATCAGCACTTCGCCACTTGCCGTTGCGATCGCCACCGCCGTGTCATAGCCATTGGCGCGGTCTTCGTCAGTGACAGCGATCAGTTCAAGTTGACTGGTGCTCAGGCCGAGCGTCGCGACGTTCTTGATTGCACTTGCACCGCCATTGATAAGGGCTTTTTCACCGGTTCTGAGGCCCGCTTCGAATCCCTTGGCAACGTCATGCGCAAGCTCAAGCGTTGCCTTGATCTTCGATCGAACCTTTCGGGGCGCATCCGCAAGCTCCCGGGCTCGCTTTGTCGCCTTCGTCGGTCCGCCAGTCAGTTCATCAAGCTGACGATTGCGATCGACGATCTTATCGAGCAGTGAGTTACTTGTGGATGCACTCCTCGTCGTACCGGTGCCTTTATCCGCGAACCAGCCGGCATTTGGTGGTCCGCCACGGCGCGGATGCTTCGATGAATCCCAGTCTGCTTCGAGCACTAACGCGGCGAATGTGCTCGAGTCGCTGTACTGGGCCGCCTCCTCGGCCAGACGCACTGCGAGTGTCTGCTGATACTCGGCGGACCGCGAGGGCATGACGGCCATCAGCCAGCGATAATGTTCGATCAATCGAGTTTGCTCAGGCGTTGACGGCTGACTGCAGCCGCCGCCACTCGCGGGCGATTCGGCACATGTCGTCGTTCTATCCAGCAGCGCGTCCGCAAAGCGCTTCGCGGCACACGGCGAGCTGTCGCTTGGTCGTGCCACTCTCTCCTCCAGTACTCGCACGGCGTCCTCCCTTCGCATGGACCAAAAAAAAGAGCCCGCAGCCGCTCCATGCGTTTGAAAACGCACAAGCAGCTACGGGCTCTTCTAGTCACTCGCCTTGCTGGCCGAGCTCTTTCGGATACCCCAATCACGACGGGTGATCGTTCTCAGCGCGACGAAAGCGGCTGAGCAAGCGCGAGACTACCAGAAACGCTGGCTCACTTTCAACAATCAACTTTGAGATTTCCAGCATGATGGTGGCGGGGTAGATGCGCTGTGTGCGCGCGTGTCGCGGCAAGTCATTGCCACGACTCGCGCTCGGCGAATCGCAATCCACACTTCGCCTCATGCGCTTGAAATGTGGCCAGGCTTTGGCGTAGGTTGCGGGTAGACGATCGCGGTCGCACTACCGCAGGGGTCTCTGAATGCAGTCTCCGACGCCGTAGGCGTGCAACATGTCAGTCCAGGGCATCGCCCTGGTGAAACGGTTTCCCTCGAACCCACATAGCCCTGTAGCGGCGCAACATGCCCTGACGGGAGAAGAGGTTTCGCCCCTGCAGGGCGACGAGGCACACGTGTCTTCCCTCTGCACACCTCCGCGCCTCCGCGGTTAATCCTTCCTCCTCCGGAAGTTCAGGCCGGGCGGCGGAAGGTCACGCGGAAGCGGCGCACCGGACTGGCTTCGCTATCGAAGTAATCTTCGAACGAGACGATCTCCAGGCCGGCCGCGGTAAACGGAGCAAGCTCCTCGCGCGAGAGCGGCCAGGGCATCTGCTCCAGCGGCTCAGCGTCGTCGCGGCCGCGAGCGACCACCAGCAGCGTGCCGCCGGGAGCGACGAAGCCGGCGAGCTGCGTCATCGCCTTCTGGCGTAGCGCAACCGGCAGCGACTGCAGCGTGTATGCCTCGAAAATGAAGTCGAACGCGCCGGTAACTTCTGCTGGCAGAGCCAGGGTGAACTCGACCGGCGGCGCGAGCAGATCGGCCTGCTGATAGCTCACGCGCGATGCGGGAAAGCGGCGCCGGCACCAGGCCACGGCTTCGGGCGAGATATCGAACGCCGTGACGTCGAGACCGATCGCGGCCAGATGTTCGGCATCGTCTCCCAGGCCGCAGCCCACGACGAGAGCGCGGCGGCCAAGTTCGGCGCGCGGCTTGGTCTCGAGCCACTGCACAAGATGCTCGTTCGCGACCTGATCGGCCCAGGGAATCGCAGAGAGATCGCCGTCGGCATGGCGATAGAGCACGTCGAACCAGCCCGTGGCATCACCGCGAGCGTTCGATTCGGCGGCGAGGCGGCGAACGAAAGTGCGATCGGGTTCGGACATGCAGGCCCTCGGAGACCGGCACTGCGATTACCAGCAAACTACTTCGCCGAGATCGTTTCGATCTGGACTTTGGTGAAGAGCTGGCGATGGCCGTTCTTGCGGCGGTAGGTCTTGCGGCGGCGGAACTTCTGGACGATCAGCTTCGGCCCCTGGGTGACTCCCAGCACCTTGGCGGTGACCTTGGCGCCGTCGAGCGGAGAGCCGAGGTCGAGCTTCGAGCCGTTCGAAAAGGCGATCACGTTGCCGAATTCCAGAGCGTCGCCGCTCGAGGCATCGCGATAGTCGATGACGAGTTCCTGACCTTCGGTGACTTTATACTGACGGCCGCCGTCGACGATGATTGCGTACATGATCTTTACTTCCGCCGCTCGAATTCGTTGGTTCGCTATGGGTTGGCAGCGAACCGGCTCAAACCGAGCCGGTCGCCGATTTTGACTCTGGGAAGCCCTTCAGTTTAGCGGCCTGGGCCGACTTGGTCGAGAGGGGTGTTTTTCTCGGATTTCGGGTTATCCCAACTGAATCTTCAGCTCCCGGCCCTGGGCGTCGTGGCACTCGATCGACAGGTGCTCGGGACTTGCGTCCTCGGCCCCGAAAATCTGCACCCAGATCTGGTTTTCCTCTTCCAGGCGGGAGAGTTCCCGACGTTTCTTGTTGTTCAGGTAGGTCGCCACGTCGTCGGCCACGTTCACCGTGATCTTCGAGACGTCCGGGTGCTGGGTTGCCAGGATCAACAGCCGTACGACCTCGATCGCCATGCTCTCGGCCGTCTTGACCACGCCGCTGCCATTGCACCCCGGGCAGTCCTTGTAGACGCTCCGCTTGAGGCTCGGGCGGATCCGCTGGCGAGTCATCTCGATCAGGCCGAAGGGGCTCGTGCGGAGAATCTTCGTCCGAGCGCGGTCGCGCTTCACGGCGTCTCGCAGGGCCCGCTCGACGTTGCGGCGGTGCTTTTCCTTCCGCATGTCGATGAAGTCGTTCACCACGACGCCGCCCAGATCGCGAAGGCGCAATTGCCGGGCGATTTCCCGCGCGGCGAGCAGGTTCATCTGGTAGGCGGTTTCCTCGGCAGAGTCGTCGGCGCGGAAGCTACCGCTGTTGACGTCGATGGCCACCAGGGCTTCGGTCTGATCGATGACGATCGAACCACCCTGGCGGAGCGGCACTTTGCGCTGATGGATCAGCGCGATCTCGCGGTCGAGGTTGTACCTGTGGAACAGCGGTTCCTTGCCTTCGTAAAGCTGCAAGCGGCTGACGTAACGCGGCATCACGATCTGCAGAAACTCCTTCGCACGTTCGTACGCCGACGGTTCATCGATGTAAATCGAATCGACGTCGCCGGTGAAGATGTCGCGAATGGTCCGGATGATCATGTCGCTTTCTTCGTAGATGTCGATCGGCGCCGGAAACTTCTTGATCCGCCGGACGATGACTTTCCACAACCGCAGCAGGTAGGCCATGTCGCGCGAGAGCTCGCGCTTCGTGCGGTCGATGCCCGCGGTGCGGACGATGAAACCCAGGCCCTTGGGCGGATTCAGTTCGAGCATTACGTCACGCAGCTTGCGGCGGACGTCGTCGTCTTCAATCTTGCGCGAGACGCCCACGCGACCGAGCGCCGGCATCAGCACCAGGTAGCGACCAGGGATGCTGATGTAAGTCGAAAGCGTGGGGCCTTTGGTGCCGATGCCTTCTTTGATGACCTGCACCAGGACTTCGTCACCCCGGCGGAGAATGTCTTGAATCGGGGGTTTGATGCGGGGGCGAGCGCCTGGGCGTGCCGTCCGCGGGCGGCGTCCGCGACCACCTTCGCTGCGTTGGCCTTCGCGCGGCTCATCGCGCTCGCCTGTTTCATCGGCGTCATCGTCATCACCCAGGTCGACATCGGCCCGGCTGCGAGCGCCGCCAAAGTCGATGGGTTTGCTGGGGTCGAAGCCGCCTTGGGCGTAGTATTGCGGCTCGACGTCGCTGATGTGCAAAAAGCCATTACGGCCGACGCCAAAGTCGACGAAGGCGGCCTGAATACTCGGCTCGAGATTGACGACCTTTCCCTTGTAGATGTTGCCGACGTAGTTGTCCTGGCTGGTGCGTTCGATGTACAGCTCTTCCAGGGATCCGTCCTCAACGATCGCGATCCGGCATTCCTCCGGCTGCGCGACGTTGATCAGCATTTCTTGCTTCATTCTGGAGGGTTCTTTCTGTGCTCGCGGGCCGCTTCTTCCGGCGATCTTGTCGTGCGCGGGGGCGGCTCGCTCTGGGGTGCGTTGTGAATGGTTCTGCTCGTTACTGCCGTTCAGTCGCCCGTGCTCCTCTAGAGAGCTCGCGCTGCGGGCGGGTTTTCGAACCGCAGGCGCGACAGGTTCGTTCTGAATCAGGGAACGAGCTCCGGTAAGATCTTTTTGAGTTCCTCGCGCAAGTAATTCTTGATGTCGCGGGCGTTCTCCAGCGACATCACGTGTTCGGTCACACGCCGGCACTGGTCGATCGTGACCGTGCGGCAAACTTTCTTAACTTCGGGAATAGCGCTGGGCGTGACGCTCAAACGCCGCAGGCCCAGGCCCAGGAGCAGCATCGTGTACAACGGACTGCCGCTCATCTGTCCACAAACATTGACGGGCACCTGTTTGCGCCCGGCTGCTTCGACCGCCATTCGAATCAAGCGCAGCACCGAGGGATCGGCCGAGCTGTAAAGGCTCGCCACGTCTTTGTTGCTGCGGTCGGCGGCCAGCGTGTACTGCGTCAGGTCGTTGGTGCCAATCGAGATGAAATCCACTTCGTCGACAAAGTGGTCAATCATGAGTACGGCCGCAGGTACTTCGACCATCATGCCCACCGGCAACTCGCGATTGAACGGAATGCCTTCGTCGTCGAGATCCTCCATCACGTCGGCGAGCACCATTTTGGCTTGCCTCAGTTCGAGGAGCGTGGTGACCAGCGGAAACATCAGCCGCACGTCGCCGATGGCGCTGGCCCTGAGCACCGCGCGAAGCTGCGTGCGAAACACCGGCAGATTCTTGAGCGAGAGCCGGATGCTGCGCAGGCCGAGCGTGGGATTCTTGGCCGCTTCCGGATCGAAGCTGACCTTATCCGCCCCGAGGTCGCAACTGCGAATCACCACCGGCTTGCCTTCCAGCTTTTCAATCACCTCGGCATACGCCCGATAGTGAACCTCCTCGTCGGGTTCACAATCGGCCCCGAGGTACAAGAACTCCGTGCGATAGAGGCCGATGCCGTCCGCGCCACGATCAGTGCAGTGCTCGACTTCGGCGGGAAACTCGATGTTGCCCAGCAGTTCCACGCGAACCTTGTCGGCCGTGAGTGCGGGCAGTTCGCGGAGCTTCGCCAATTGCACGGCGCGCGACTTGTGCTGTTCGACTTCGTAACGGTAGTGGGCGACCGTCTCTTCGTCCGGCTGGAGAATTACGAGGCCGTGATCGCCATCGATAATCACCAGGTCACCGCCCGAGACATCGGTCAGGAAGTTTCCGACGCCGACCACCGCCGGAATCTCGAGCCCCTCGGCGACGATCGCGGTATGGCTGCCGGGACCGCCGATCTCGGTGGCAAAGCCGCGGACGAAGGCGCGATTGAGGTTCGCTGTCTCGCTAGGTGTAAGATTGTGCGCCAACACGATCACCGGCGAGATCAGGTGATCGAGCTCTTCGCGTCGCCGACCAAGCAGGTTGCGAAGCAGGCGTTTTTCAATGTCGATGACATCATTCGCCCGTTCGGCGAGGTAGCTGCTCTCGATGGTCTGGAAGACCTTGGCATACCGACGTAGGGCCCGGCTGACGGCATACTCGGGCGAATAGTGTCGCTCGCGGATCATGCCGTCGAGCTCGATGCGGAGCACCGGGTCGCGGAGCATCTGCAGATGCGCGGAGAAGACGGCGCCGTATTGTTCGCCAAGTTCGCGCGAGACGGCGTCGCGATTACGCTCGATTTCGGTGCCGGCGGCCTTAATCGCTTCGTCAAGACGTTCGAGTTCGTGTTCGACGGCATCGCGCGAAACGAACCTGCGAGGGATCCTGAATCCCTCGTTGTCCATTACCAGCGCTTCGCCAACGGCTACGCCGGGCGAAACTGCAATTCCTTGTAGTTTTTGCATGTGACGCTCTACCGGGGGCGCGCTGGTTGCGCCGGGATTGGCGTCCGCGAGCGGAGAACTCAAGAGAAAACGCACCTTGAAGGCGCTCTCGCCGAGTCTCAACCCGGGGCATCAACCGGCAGCGATCCTGAAGCCTTACGACCCAGAACCGGCAACCGCGCGCCGCGTTTGCGGCGGCTCACCCAGTCGCTTTTCGGGTCAGCCGGTTCGGGCTTCAAAGGGTGAACCGGCCGGACGAACGGCGACTGTTATGATTCCACGTTCTCACTTTCGTCGAAGCTGCGCGCAAACAGTTCCGACAACGCATTGAGGGCAGCCTCGGCGTCGGGGCCAGTGGCCTCGAGACAGAGCTCAGTACCCTGAACGGCGGCCAGCGTGAGGATGTTCAAGATGCTCTTGCCATCCACTCGGTAACCGCCCTTATTGACTTCGATCTTGGCCTGGTATTGGCTGGCCGTCTTCACGAATACCTCCGCCGGACGCGCATGCAACCCTTGGGGATTGCTCACGACGACGATTCGTGTCACGGTCGCTTCAGCCATTTTTTACCACTTACTCGGTTGTCTTGTGGCGTTGGGGACTCTCTGTCGGAAGGCATCTGCACCGCCGGCAGAGCACCCCCTTCCCAATAGTCGGTTGTTTCGCCAAGTTCTTGCCGCCACGCCGCTTGCCCAGAATTGGCACAATCGGACGCAATCACCGCCATCCCGACTCGCTATGAGGCGAAGCCGTTGTTGTCGGCCTCGTCGAGCAAAAGCCGGATGTCGTCGGCGCTCTTGGCCTGCTTCAGGAACTTGCAGAAGGTGTCGTCCCGCAACTGGCTCGATATGTTCTCCAGCGCCCGCAGGTGATCGCCGGGACGATCGGGCGGAGAGATGAGCAAGAAGAAGAGCTGAACCTTTTCGCCGTCGAGGCTGTTAAAGTCGATCCCGTCACTGCTGACAGCCACGGTTCCGACCAGCCTTTGCACGCTGGGGTGCTTGGCATGGGGCACGGCCACGCCGCGTCCAATGCCGGTTGAACCAAGTTCTTCGCGTTTAAGGATTGCCTTGACGATGCTCTCGACTTCATCCGAGGCGATATCCCCGGCTTCGAGCAGCGCGCCGATCATTTCGCGAATCGCGCTCTCCTTGTCGTCTGCGGCAAGTTGCGCGCGAATCGCGCTGCTGCTCACAAAATCACCAAACTTCATAAAACGCATTTCCTTTCACACCGAGGGACCGCCGCGCTCTTCGAGTCGACCGCACGCGATCGCACCTTGACTGGCCGCAGGGCACGTTCGTGGGGAGTCCGCTCACAGGGCCGCTTCGAACTAGTCGCCCGCTTCCCCTTCAAACGGAGCCGCTTCGGGACGCGGGGCACGATGGTGGTCCTGAACTTTTTCCTTGTATTTTCTAAGTTGCTGCTCCAGCTTGTGGGTCACGCCATCGAGCGCCGCCATCAGGCCGTCAGCCTGTTCGGTCGCCACAAAGTCGTGCTTATGTTCGGCCGAGATCCGCACATCCACTGCCGGTTTGTCCGCATGTTCCAAGTCGACCGTCACTTCGATCGAGAGCAGCCGGTCAAACAACCGCAGCAGCTTCTCCATTTTCGCAGTGATCTTTTCCTTCGTGGCTTCACTCAAATGGCCATGGCGGGCCGAGATTTCGACTTGCACGAAAACACGCTCCTTCAGCTAAACCAAAATCGAGCTTCGGTTTACGGCAAAACTGCCGGCTCGAAAACGGGGCATTCTAACCGCTCTGTGCCAGACGGACAAACGGAGCGAGTGAAATGCCGATCTGCGGGGCGCTTTTCCGGCCGAACCCGTCGCAGCGGTGTTCAGCACTGCCGACTGCCCCGCCACGAGCCTGCCGCTTCAGAACGCCACCTCTCCCAGTTTAGCCTTTTGTCCACGTTGAGAAAGGGGGCTTTCGGCCAAGTCGTTCAAGGCTTGCATACGTCAACCGCCAGAATGCCGGGCGAATACCACCGGCGGGGGCGATGTGGATGAAAAGACGCCTCAGGCGGCCGTTCATTTCGTAGCGGCAGGTCGGCCTGTCGTGCCGCGGCGCGGCGTCAGCTTGCCAATCTGCTTATTCCAGGTGCTGAGCGCCTGCCGACGTTTGCCCTCATTGTCGTCCGCCCGGTAGCCGTGGCTGGCGCCACCTTTGATCTCGATCAGGGCAGCGATTCCCAAAACCCTAAAGTCCAAGGCGTCGTTGCGCCCAAGGGCGTCAATCAGGTCCCGATCGGAGCCGGTGTTTAGATCGTTGGCCGTATAGCCCCAAAGCATCCGATCGAGCGCCGGACCATCGGCCTGACCTCGCTTCTTAATGAATGCAGCTTGCACGCGAGCCGCGGTCTCCGGACTGCGGGCAATGGCCCGCTGCAGTTCGCGGCGGACCTCTGACCAGTACAAATTGAGATCCGGTTCGTTGAGGGCGTCGATGCTCGGTTCGAAGCTGTCGAGATACGTCAGGCCTCGAATCGCGGCCGAACGCACGTTGCGCTTTCGGCCCAACTTGTGCTGGGGATCGTTGACCTCGCGCAGTTGCAAGCCCACGGGCATGTCGGTCGTCAGATACGCTTCGATTTCGCCGGCAGTGTTACGGTCTGCATCGCCGAGCACTTCGCCATTGACCCAGGCCGGAAACTCGCCGGCGACAGGCTGCGCGCCCGTGCCCAACAGCGACATCACGGCCGGCGCTTGCAGCTCCACCGGTGCCGCGTCCTGATTGGCGACCCGAATGATGCCGCTCGTGGAGTAGACGTTGGCCACCAGTGGTGCCGGCGCCACTTGCGGGTTCTTGCCCGGCGGCAGCTCGCGATAAACTTCCAGGGCCAGAGTCGACTGTGGATCGACAAACGTAATCAGCGGCTCGTGACCGTCGAGTTGTAACCGCAACGAATTGCCGGCGCGGCTGATGGTGTCAATTAACAGCCGGCCATACTCGACTTTAATGATCGGAACGCCGGCTTCGTCCCAGCCAACGAGCTCCATGGAAGTGGCGCCGTCGGCCTGAACTGTGAAGTTCGAGCTCAAAGTAAGGGTCGGTTGAAACAGCGGGAGCGACAGTAACCGATCACCTTTTTGCAACAGCGTACCGGCCGGCGAACGCATCCATTCGCCCGATGCCGGATCAAAGCGGAGAAGGATTTGGCCACGAGTCGAAGTGTAGCGGCCAAAGCCCTCCGCCGGCGCGGCCGCCGGGCTGACGTCCGGAGCGGGCCCAATCGGTGCAGGCGCGCTCTCGCCGGCGGGTGAAGGAAATGACGTATCCGTCCCCGGCTCGGCAGGCATGTCCTCAGCAGTTGGCAGACTGCCTGGAATCGGCGCTCCGGTCGCGGTCGGCGGCGGAATGGTCCGAGCAGTACCACCCGGTGGCATCGGCTCTGGCGGAAGCGGCGCACCAGCCGACTCGCCTTCAAGAGGCATCTCGGCAGGACGCGCGAGCGACGGATCGGTCGGACCCTCGGCCGGCACTTCCGCCGGCGCGGCATCCTCGGCGTCGGGATCGGCCGCGGGGACGTCCCCAGCGGGCGCGTTGGGATCGGGCGAGGCAGAATCGTCAGGTGCTTCATCTCCGGCGGGCACAGCAGCATCAGCCGCAGCTTCAACAGGCTGCTCCGCTGGCTGCGTGGCTGAAGTTTCTGCGACCGGTGGTTCCACGGCCCTTTCGCCTGCCGCTTGGGAATCTTCCGCGGGAGGCAGGCCTTCGGTCTCGCCGACCAGCGCGGTCACTTGCTCTCGGAAGGGAGAAGGTCCGAAGAAGTACAAACCGGCAAACGTGATGGTCGCCGCCACGAGCACGGCCGCCACGATCGGCCAGATTCGCGTGCGGCTTTCGCGCAGATACTCCGGTACCTCGGGCTTCGGCCGGCGGGGAACCGGAGGAGCCGAGGGCTGGGCACCGCCCACCTGAGCAGCGCTCGCGGTAGCCATGACCGGTGCGACAATCGCCTCGCCAGCAGCCCTTCCGCGCGAGGAGTCGGCCTGCGCGGGCGGAGCGTGCACCTCGGCGGCGATGCCGTACATCCGCTGGCGGGCACGGGGGTCGATTTCGGCGGGTTCTCCCAGCACGAGCGTGAGAATCTGGTGGCAGGATGCGACTTCCGCCAGGTGGACTTCGGATTCCAGGCAGATGCGTTCGAACTCCGGCACGCGCTCGTCGGCCAGACGATATTCGAGATACTCGGCCACGGTGTTCGGATCGGCCCCCAGGCCGCGGCCAACAAGCGCCGGGCTTCCCAGCCGTGGCCGCTGCACGCACTCGCGAATCGCTTGCACCAGCTTGCTGGCGAATTCGCTTTCTTCGATTTTCTTGCCAATATCGTCGGCATCCTCGGGCTCGAGGTTGCCATCCAGGTACGCCAGCAAGGTTCGGAGCGTTAGTCGCATGATCTAGTATCCAACAGTCGGCGTTCCAACAGGTTGCGTGCTGCGTCGCAGTAAGTGTTTGGCAGGCGCAGCGATCTCGTCCATGCAGTTAATAGTGCGAGCCGGGCGGCAGTTCCGTGCAAATTTCTGCGAAGATTCTTCACGCCGTGCGCGAGTTGGCAATCCATGGATGCCTCTGAAATGGACGCAAAGTTTCGCCAACCGCGCCGCGCCATCCGAGCGGTTCAGTTGCCGGACGGAATCTGGTCAGTTTGACTGCAATTTTCGGCCACCCCTGTGCGCCTGGAGAATTCGCCGTGTAAAATTGAGTGAGGCGGCCGCGCCGAACCACGTGAGCCGCCCCAATCCATCCCGCTGATCATTTCTCACTTCGCTTGGGCCATTCAGTAGGTCATTGATGTCCGGGAGCACTCGCGTGTCCAGTGCGCACGATCGCATCCGCCGCCAGCAATTGCTCGTTCAAGCCGAGGGTTACCTCGAGCTGGGAATGGCAGAGCATGCGCTAGCGGTTTTGGATCGCTGCGACCAATTGGCCCGACTGCCGGAGCATGGCCTGTTTCTGAAGGGGCAATGTCTGCGCGAGCTCGGCCGATTTCGCGAAGCGCTCGATCCCTTGTGGCAAGCAGCTCAGAGCAATCCCGAGAACATCAGTACGTGGCTCGCGCTGGGATGGTGTTATAAGCGCACCGGAAAGCTTGACCGGGCGATCGAGTCGCTTGAAGAGGCGCTCTCCGTCGAACCGAATGACGCGCTGGTGCACTACAACCTGGCCTGCTACTGGGCGCTCGCCAAGAACAAGCGCCAGGCTCTGAACTATCTGGCCCGGGCCTTCAATCTTGAAGAAGAATACCGCTCGCTAGTAGCGGATGAGTCGGACTTCGACCCGATCCGCAACGATCCGGCCTTTCAGGCCCTGGTGCGCGTGACGGTTTGACGCCCTCTCAATCCCAGAGCAAGGGTCGTTCTTCATTCGTAACCCGAAGCGTCAGCGAGACGAACTGCTAAGTTGTTGGCCGTTTGTCCTCGCTCACGCATCCGGTTATGAATTCAACGCGGAACAACAAAAGGCCCTCGGCCGGACGCACCGACCGAGGGCCTAGTAAAGGATCGCCAGCCCGCCACCACACCGTTATCTGATTAGAAGAAGAAACCGCCGCCCATCATCACGCCGTGCAGGATCAGGCTCCCGTTCTGGTTGATTTCGCGGAAGCCTTGGTAGTCGGCTTCGTAGGCCAGAAACTGTTCATCCGAGAGGGCGACGTTCGCGATGCCGATCACGCGGTAGCCCACGTAGCTGAACACGTTCGGCCGCCAGAAGTAAGTCACGCCGGTGTCGATTTCGCCGAGCACCGAGAAGTCGTTCTTGTGGGCCTCGATGTCGTACGTGTTGCCGAAGTCGTCGACCAGGTAATTGCCGTTGCCGTCGCGAACCTGCGTGCGGCCGTTCATCTGGTTGCCAAACAGGCCGACCTTCGGTGAGAAGAACAGACCCCAGCGGTTGCCGATCATGTAGTTGTTGAAGCTGCCGAATTGGACGCCGTACATGTTGTTGACCATGCGGTTCTGGTGCTGTGCCCAGTCGTCGGGATTGCTCCAGTCTCCGCCGCCCGTCAGACCGCGGAACGCCAGGGATTCGTCGAAGCGGAAGTAGCGAAAGCCGACGAACGGAACCGAGGTCAAGCGGCCGTAGTTCCATGCGCCGAGCAGGCCGTTGATTTCGAAGTTGTTGATGTTGTCCGTGCGATAGATCCGGTGACTCGCCGAGTTGTCGAAGTAGGTCGACATCGGCACGCCGTTGATCTCCAGCGGACCGAACTGTTGCTCAAGGTTGATCGGGGTGCTGAGCTCGTTCGTAGCGCTGTTGATCTCCGCGAAACCCTGCATGGGGGCCAGACCCCAGTAGGTGATCGCAATGCCGGGGCCCATCCCGCAACCGCTATTGCACGGCATACCGCAGCCGGGTGCGCCGCAGCAACCCGTCGCGCAACCGGCGCCGGCACCGCCGCCGCCGAACATGTATCCGCCGGTGAACTCCCAGCCACCTTGCCAGTCGACGCCCGCATTTTGGGTGTTCATCAACTGGTTTTCGTTGACATTCGTTTCGTACGTGGTCCAGAAGGGATTCGCCCGGTTGCGACCCATCACGATGGCGCCCGCCGTGCCAAACCAGCCGCCACAGCGCGATTCGCAACACCCCGTGGCACAACTGTCACAGGCGCCCCACTCGTTAGCGATCGCCTCTTGAAACTGGGTGTTGCCTTCAGCGCCGGGAATAATCGCACCTTCCGCCGGTGGAGGGCTGGGCACGGTCTCTTGGCGTTCCGAGGTGAACACCGAACCATAAGGCGAGACGCCCGTGCTGGGCAGATCGTAGCTGGCCGTGACCGCGTCGACAGCCGTGACCGGCGGGAGCGGCAGCAAGCTGGGAGAACCATACTGGGCAGCGGCCTGCTGCGCAGCGAGGACGAGGCCCGCACACGCCATAAGCGCGCGGGCAGACAAGGATTTCATCGCAGACTCCTTTCCGAACAAGGTCAATCCGTTTTGCGCCAGCCTCCGTGTTGGCGACGCAAAGACAGCCGGCAGGGTCTCGAACCGTGCACTCCAGCGCGCGGCCCGATGCGTGGAAATCCATTCCCACCCAACAAGCAAAACTCCGTTTCAGTGGGTAGCATCGACTCGCCAGCTAGTGTCCGATGCGGCGAAATCGCACGCTCTTGGCGGGTTTTGTTCAAGTCGCTCGCGCAGTTCGGCTCGACCGACGCGACCGGCGCCGAATGCCGTGGGCGGAAATTGCGCTCGCCAGTGCATAGAGCGCAGGGTTTGAAGATACGGCCGCTAGGACCGTTAAAGATGTGACGGGGATGGCAATTCTAGAGCGGTGTTGCCATCCAAGTTTAGCCCCAGGAGCAACGCTCCGCGCGCGAAGCTGTGCCACGCGACCACGATGAACCGCCCGGAGCGTTGCTCCTGGGGCTAAACGGCTGCCGGCGAATCACGTCTAACCCGCCGCCACTTCGCGGGCCAACTGCTCATAGTCTTCCGCCCCGCGCGAGTCGGGGGCGTAGTGGAAGATCGACTGCCCAAAGCTGGGGGCCTCGGCCAGGCGGATGTTCCGCCGGATCCGGGTCTGAAACGTCCGGGCGTGCTCCCAGGGAGTGCGCGGCTGGCGCGTCGCTGCCAGAAACTGCTCCACGTCGCTGGTCACTTCGGCGGCCAGCTTGGTGCCCGAGTCGTACATACAGTACACGACGCCCGAGAGCTTGAGTCGGTCATTAAGCCGTTTGGAGACCAGGTCGATGGTCTGCAGCAGCTTGCTCAGGCCGTGCAGGGCCAGGAAGTGCGGCTGGAGCGGCAGGAATACTTCGTCGACCGCCGCCAGGGCATTGAGCGTCAGGATGCCGAGCGACGGCGGGCAGTCGATCAGCACGTAGTCGAATTGGTCCTTCACCCGGGCCAGCTTGTCGCGCAGGATCACCTCGCGACCGACCACGCCGACGAGTTCCACTTCGGCCGCGGCCAGGTCGATGTGCGAGCCGGCGACCCACAGGTTCTCGTTCGCCTCGCGCCACACGTCGGCCAGTTCCGCATCGCCGGTCAGCACGTCGTAGACGCTGAGTTCGTCGCGCGCCGGCTGGAGTCCCAGATGGAGCGTGGCGTGCGCCTGCGGATCGAGATCGATCAGGCAGACTCGCAAACCGGTGGCGGCCAGCGCCGCGCTCAAGTTCACCGCGGTGGTGGTCTTACCCACGCCACCCTTTTGATTCAGAACGGCAATCGAACGCATCGGTGCGGAACTCCTTTTCCGGTGACGCCCGCTGCACAGATGCAACATGTGCGCAGCGGGCGTAGCGCGGCGGATTATAGCGGCACGTGGCTGCTAGCACCTAGAGCGAAACCGTGTGGGATGTCGCCGGAAGCAGGCTATTGGTGCGTGACCGGCATCGCAATCACCAGGCCGGCCGTGCGCGAGCGGGTGTCCATCCGCGTCGGCTGGTGACACTTCAGGCACTCGGACTCGAGGACGATCTTGCCCACGCGGCGGTAGGTTCCGCCGTCGACTTGTTCGTGACTGGCGGCGCCGGCGGCTAGCTTCGCGGCCGCTTCTTTCTCGAAGTCATTGGCCGGCTCGTGGTCTTTGTTCATCGCTTGCGCGTTCACGGCCAGCCAGCGCAGCTCGACGCCTTGGCGGCGCGAGAGTTCGCGAAACACGCCGCGGAGCGTGGCGGCGGGAATCGCCACACCTTCGTCCTCGCGGAAGTATTGCAGATGCACGACCTGCAGCGTGGCGTGCATTGCTTCGTGCAGGATCTCGGCTCGGCGGCGCGCCTCTTCGACCGACGGCAGCGGCGGCTCTTTCGTAGCGGCAGGGACGGCCGGTGGCGACTTGGGCGCATCGGCCCGACTCGTGAGTTGCCACAAGCCGGCCACCAGGAGCGCGAGTCCACAACAAACGCCCAGAGAGCGCATCGAGGTTCCCATAGGTTTCTACACCGTGCAGATGTCGCGGCGGCTGAAGATCACTCCGGCGGCGGTCCACAGGACGACGGCGACCGTAAGCAGCACCGCCATGTTGCTCCAGGGAACAGCGCCGTCACGAAGGATCACCATCGGCAGATAGTAGTGGAGAGGTCCCAGGAACGACAGTCGATCGGCGACATCCCAAAAGGGACCGAGAAAGTTCAACAGGAATGACGCCAGGAGAATCATGAACATCACGGCGAGCGCCGGGCCGCGACGATCAAAGTAGGAGGAGACGCACCAGGTCAGGCCGCCGACGGCCAGGTACAGGCACATGCAGTTGGCCAGCACGATCAGCGTCCGCCCTGTGTCGGGGCGAGAGGCAGGATCGACAAACGAGCGGCCGAACATGTAGCCAATGAAACCGAGCAGCAGCACGAGGGTGCCTGCGGCGATCCAGACGATTGTCTCGCTGCGGAGCACAGTCCAGCGCGTGACCGGTAGCGTGAGCGTAAGATCGATCGTGCCGCGGTCGATCTCGCCCGCCGGGATGCGCGTGCAGCAGATCATCGCGTGGGCCCAGATCAGTGAGAGCACGACGGGATGCACCCAGGGGAACGCCATGAAGGCTTGTGGCCCCATCGATTCGGAAGCATCGACGCCGAGCATCGCGCCGACCAGCGACTGCACGAAGCCGATCTGCAGCATGCCATTCTGGAACTGCGATTGAAACGTTGGCAGTACGTAAGCGAGCACGGCCTCGACGCCCAGCAGCAGCGCGCCGCACATCACCGTGGCCGGCCACATCTCGAGCGCGGCTTTCAGCATCAGCCCCCAATTCATGCGGCATCCTGCGGGGCGTAGAAGTGACGGAACAGCGTTTCGAGATCAGGACGGCCGAGGTGCAAGTCTTCGACCGGCTTGCCGGCCAACCAGGCAATGAACGGTTCTAGTGGGCCGTCGAGACGCCCATTCCAGAGGAGTGGTTCGCGCGTCGTGAGCGCCAGGGCAGGGGGCGGCGCAAGGTCCGAGCTGAGCGGCTCGCGCCAGCGAATCGTCACCTCGTGCCCCGCGTGGGCGCGAAGTTCGGCCAGCGATTCGTTCGCCACGATCTTTCCATCGCGAATCATGGCCACCCGATCGCAGAGCAATTCGACTTCAGTCAGCGTGTGACTGGAGAAGAACACGGTGTGGCCAGCGGCGGCGAGCTCGCGCAGATGATTGAGGAATGTCGCTTGCATGAGCGGGTCGAGCGTAACGGTCGGCTCGTCGAGCACCAACAAACGCGGCCGATGGGCGAGCGCCAGGATCAGCCCCAGCTTCTGCCGCATGCCGCGCGACATCTTGCGGACCTTGACCGAGAGATCGAGCGAGAAGCGATCGGCCAGGCGGCGGCCCTCGGGCATCAGATCGCGGCGGCGGATGCGGCCCCAAAGCTTGAGGGCCGTGTTGCCGTCCAGCCAGGAGTGCAGCCGCACGTCGCCCGGGATGTAGCCGACTTCGTACTTGATCTGGCTACTGTCGCGCCAGGCGTCGAGGCCAAAGATGCGTGCGTGACCCGCTGTAGGGCGGAGCAGCCCGAGCAACAGGCGAATCGTCGTCGTCTTGCCGGCTCCGTTGGGCCCCAGGAAACCGAACAACGAACCTTCGCGCACCGAGAGGTTCACGGCTTCAATGCCGCGGCGGACTCCGTAGTGACGCGTGAGAGATTCGGTTTCAAGGATCGACATCGCTCAGGGATTATAGCGGAGGGGAGGGGGAGAATCACAGATTGACAAGATACGGCGGATCCTCGGTGCGCACTCGCCACTTCGCATCGCGGGTTGTCCCTGAGCCCAGCGCTCACCACTTCCGTTCGTGTCGACAACTGCCGGCCACGCGCTGACCGCCACCTGTTCAATGCGTCAACAGAGCGATGGACGTTTTTCGGCCGGCGTTGTGCCTCGCTCCGGGGCAGAGGGGCTGACCCAGTCGCGGCACATTTATCGGGCGGTCCATGGAACCATTCAGACGCGCGGTCGAGCGCGCGAAAGATGTTCGGAAATCGTGAGGATTGCGGGCAGGAACGTCGTGGGTAAGTGTGCGAGACGGCACGCCCCAAAAGGCTGTTTCAGAGTGGTGAGATCCTCACAGGGCGTACTGAGAATAGCGGTCCAATCAACTTCCGACGTGATTCGATTTGGTGAAATTCGCCCCGTCGCGAGTCCTCAGGCTGCGCTACCCTCTGAACTACAATTTCCTCCGGCGGAAGGTTCGTTTGTGTGCGAAACCATGCGGGAATTCGCTGCACGCAATTTCTTATGCCGCGCGCTTGATGCGCCCCTGCCGTTGTGCGAATATAGTTGGACCTTACTTTGACGTTCGTGCCCCTCTTGCGGCCGTTCGACCGCGACTCGCTTAGGACTTTGAATCTAATGAAACGCCCTGCCTTGATGGTTGCGGTCTTGCTTCTCATGTCGGTGGCCTTTGGCCAACAGCAGTCGGAGGCGCCTTATCAACCGGCCGTCGCGCCGCCGTCGATGGGTGGCTACGGTGGCGGAGGGTATGGCGGGTTCTACGGGGGCGGCGGCGGAGTCGGCAGCACCGCCGCAGGTTCTGCCGCGACGGGGATGGCCAACGTGATCAGTTCACGTGGCAGCGCGAATCTGAACAACTCGGCCGCGGCCGTCAACATGACGCAGGCCCAGAAGAACGAGATCGAAAATCACCAGCAATACACCGACACCTACTTCAACATGCGGGCCACCAACAAGGCAGCCCGAGCAGCCGAAGAAGGGCCGCCGCCAACGCCGGATCAGCTTGCCCGGATTGCCCACGAGGGAGTTCCCAAGCCGCTCAGCCCGAGCCAGTTCAACAATGTCTCGGGGCAGATCGCCTGGCCGCAGGTATTGCAGACAGACACCTTTGCCTCCGAGCGCCAGCAATTGGAGAGCGTACTTGGTTCGTACTCGCAGATGGGAAGTCTCAACTACGCAGACCAGGTGAAGGCGCGGAAACTGATTAACGATATGTCTGAGAAGCTCAAGGCACAGGTTCGCGACCTGCCTCCGCCCGACTACATGGCGTGCAAGTCATTTCTGAATAGCCTGATTTATGCCACGACGAAGGTCCAACTGAGCTGATACCAGGCGAACAGCTAGCCGACTCATTGCTGCTTACATTTGTTAAACGAGACATTATGATTGCCGAAACAAAACGTCGCGTCGTGTCCGGGGTGCTCCTGTGTCTGCTGTCTGTCTGTTCCACGGCCGAGGCTCAAGCACCCGACCTGCAGAAGCTCGTTGCCGCGGCAAATTCCACGGACGAAACGACGCGACTCGACGCAATCCATAGCCTGGGAGACCACGGGGCCGAGGCCGTTCCCGCGCTGGTCGCACTCTTGAAGGCGGAGTCTCCCACCGTGCGGGCCTATGCGGCGCAGGCGCTCGCGAAGATTGGTCCGGCCGCCAAAAGTGCGGCGGAACCCCTGATCGATCTGCTGGCTGATCCAGAGCCGGCCGTACGTCGGTATGCGATTCAAGCGATTGGGGCAATTCGTCCTGGTCCGAAAGTAACCGTTCCACTGTTTGCCAAATTGATGCAGGATTCCGACCCCGGCGTCCAATTGCGAGTCATGCAAACCGTGGCCGACGCCAAAGGCGCTGCAGTGCCGGGCCTGATTGAAGCGTTGCATAACAAGGCGGCCGCCTATTGGGCCTGCGTGATCATTCGAGATATCGGCCCCGACGCCATCGGGACGGCTCCGGCCCTGATCGAAAGCCTCAAAGATCCGAATCCTGAAATCCGTCGCGAGGCGACGCTGGCCCTGGCAGCCATCAATGCAACCGACGCGGTGGATGCGCTCGTGCCGCTGCTCAACGACGAGCATGCCAGCCAAGCCGCCACGTACGCCTTGGCCATGCTCGGTAAGATGCCGCCTGAGGCTGAGAAAATCGTACGCGCGAACGTCAAAAGCAAGGACGAAATGCTCAGCGCCGTCAGCATGTGGGCGCTCGCACGGATCCATCCCGACGACCAGAAACTTAAGCAAGCAGTGCTGAGCCATTTGGTCCCACTGCTGAAGAGCAAAGATGAGTTTGCACGTCTGGCTGCGGCGCGAGCGCTGGCGTCTCTGCCGGCCAGTCCGGAAATTGCCATCCCGATTTTCGAGAAGGCGCTGGCCGGTGCGGACGAGCAAACGACCCACTACATGCTCGATGCCTTGGCCATGATGGGACCACCGGCGGTGCCACGGCTGATCGGTGCGCTCGAGCATCCCCAGTTGCGGGCACCCGTGGCTGCGATTCTCGGCCGGATGGGCCCGGCCGCCGCGCCGGCCACCGAGGCTTTGGCAAAATTGCTGACGGACCCGGACGCCAACGTCCGGATCGAGGCGGCACATGCCTTGGCCGGCATCGGGCCAGAGGCGAAGTCCGCAGTTCCTGCGCTGATCGAATCGCTTAAGGAGATGGAGGACGCTCCGCGGGCTGCAGCAGTGCTCGCATTGGGAAGAATCGGCCCGCCCGCCCGTGCCGCTGACACGGCGCTCGTGGCGATCCTCAGGAAGTCGGACGGTTCGCTTTCGCTCTTGAGCGCGTGGGCCCTGATTCAGATTAACGGCGCCACGCCCACGGCCGCCAAGGTCGTCATGCCCGAGCTTCTGAAGGGGCTGTCGTCGCCAATGCCGCAAGGCCGTCAGATGGCAGCCGAGTCGCTCGGCCAGTTTGGGCCGCTCGCCAAGAGCGCGGCGCCGCAGCTCGACAAGTCCACCAAGGACGCCGATGCGCGAGTCCGCGAAGCTGCCACGAAAGCACTGGCGACGATTCAGGGCGCGAAGTAGCGCCGCGATCCAGCTTGAGGCCGAAGCCAGGCCTGCGGCGCGGCGATCCAACTGCCTAAATATGGCAGCTCGACTGCCCGCGCTTTTCGAGATACTGCTGGTGGTACTCTTCGGCCCGGTAGAACTCGCGGGCCGGTTCGATCAGCGTCACGATCGGACGGCGAAGCTTGCCGCTTTCGTTCAAAGCCTTTTTGGATGCTTCTGCCGCCGCTTGTTGCTCGGGCGTGTGATAGAAGATCGCCGAGCGATATTGCGAGCCGTGATCCGGTCCCTGGCGATTGAGCTGCGTGGGATCGTGGTTCGCCCAGAAGACTTCGAGCAGCCGATCGTAGCTCACTTGCTCGGGGTCGTATTCCACTTCGACGACTTCGGCGTGTCCGGTCCGGTCCGTGCAGACCTGCTCGTAAGTCGGATTCTTGGTTTGGCCACCGGAGTAGCCCACCGCGGTTTGCTTTACTCCGGCGATCTGACGAAAGGCGGCCTCGACGCCCCAGAAACATCCCGCCCCAAAGGTTGCCTTCGCCATCGCCGGTGAACTCCTTATTTGTGTTTTGCTTTCCGCTTGCCGCTCGCAGGAGCGGGTTTCGAGCGAAGCTCCTTAAGCTTCGAGGCGACGCGCACGAGCTCGTGCAGTTCTTTCTGCCCGACCTCTTTCACCTTCGTGGCTCGCGACTTGATCCAGCCGAGCGACTCGGTGGCGGCGTCTTTGGCCGGGGCCGCCTTTTGAATCATTCTACCGAGTCCGGCAAATACGTCCTGCGGCCAGTGGCTGACTTTGGCCAGGTAGGTTTCCGAATGGCCTTGGGGCGCAGACCTGCGGCTGCGGGTCGGCTTGGCCTTGGCTGTTTTGGATTGGGCTGATTTCGCGGTGAGCACGGCTGGCTCCTTCGACTGGCGTTTGGCGGGAGTTTTACGGGCAGGCTTTGCTGCAGACTTCGCCGCAGCGTTTTTGGCAGTGGCGGGTTTTTTCGCGGGAGCCTTGGCTGGCTTCTTCGCGGCGACAGGCTTCGCAGCTACCGACTTCGACCGGGGCGGGGTTTTCTTGGCCATGACCGTTCCTCTTGCATCGGCACTTAGCGGCATCGAGCGCGCAGACGGTTCGCCGCAAAGCCGCCCGAAAATTGTAGCTTCTAACCGGCCGCACACACGCGGGAACGATCTTGCCGATTCTGAGGATTGGGGCGCGGCAAGCGTGCGCGCAACAGGAAACCCAGGGACAGCATTCCCTGGCGGGCTTTCTTGACCAACCTCTGCGTGTGCCACACGGCGCCAGCCGTTCACTCGCAGGCCTGGCTACTTCGCAGTTTGTCGGCGGCGGCGAATCAGCGGGCCAATCAGGAGCGCTCCTCCGATCGCCAAAGCGACTCCGGCGGCAGGCTCCGGCACGGCCGCAACAGTAATCCCTTGCAGACGCGCTCCATTGGGAATCTCGGTAGGCTCGAACGCCGAGCCGAGTCCACCGCCAATCTCCATGTAAGTGAGACGAAACATCTGACCGGCGGCGAACGGTATCTCCAGGTCGATCGTTTCGTCGTCTTGTATGCCATTTTCCAGTAGATACACGATCTGTCCAACAATGGCCCCCTGGGCTACGGCGTTGTCGACGGCGCCCGGAATGGTCGTGTTGGCGAATGAATCAAAAAGATTGACGCGGACGCCTGGCGTCTCCAAGAGAAAATACTCGAGTGACTCGTCTTTCACTCCATCGAAGTTAAGGCCTGTCAGGATGCCCGGCCGGTCGAACGAAAACTCGATGTACTCGCTGGTGCCGTTGATACGATCGAAGCGAGCCGCTTGGCCGCCCGGACCCAACAGGTTCGTGGCATCGACGCCCATCCCGAAAACGCTATTGGTTTCCCACAGGCCGGCTCCTGGCGGTCCGGCGAATAAATTCAGGCCGAAATCCCCTGCGACGAGCGATTTGGACGAGGCTCCAAGCAAGTTGTTCGCGGAAAATCCGAAGGAGAACGTTTCGGCGTGAACGCGGTCCACCACACCGACGAGCACCAGAAACGTGGTCGCCAGAATGCGGGTCGCGTTGCGATGCAGGCGGTGTACAGGATGGGACATGAAGCTATCCTCGAATGGCGGTGGCCGGTCGATGGCCAAAATTTGGCCCCTGGAGGTTTGCATGTCCTCCAGGGGCGAAGCGTGCAAGACGCGAGACGACTACGCTTTTGCTGCCCGTCGACGACGAAGACTGCGAACGCCCAGGCCGGCCAGTGCGACGGCTCCGAGAACCAGAGTTGACGGTTCCGGCACGGCCACGGCGCTGAAGGTCAGGTCGTCAATGGCTAGTCCATTGTCCTGTCCCTGAACCTGGTCCATCGTCCAGCGGAGCACCAGAGTTTGCCCAGGCGCCCAATTCAGGCCGGTGACCGAGCCGCTCAAGGCAACCTGATTCGCAGGCAAGTTACCGTCGAGGGCGACTTCGGTGGGCGAGGATTGCGTGTTCGGATTGCTGAAACTAAGCGCGGCCACGTTTGTCAATGTGTTGTCGTCAATGTCCGGCGCCAGTCCATAGGCAAAGCTCATCGAGTTGTTGACGCCCGCTTCTCCACGACGCCACTGTTCACCGGTGAACGACAAGTTGAAACTTTCGAATGTCGTGGCGGAATTGTTCACCAAGACCAATCCGAAGGAGCCGATCTGGTTGCTCGTTGTAATGGACCCTAGCGCACGCTCGCTGGAACCATCGGTCCCAAGGCTCAAGACGCCACGACCACCGCTGCTCCCCGTGCCGCCGTTTTGAGATTTGAATTCGGTGCTTGTGCTGCTGCCGAGAAAGTTGCCGAGTTGCCAACCATCCATCCCGGTAGCGCCCGTGACGGCCGAGAATTCGTGTGGGCCTTTTCCGATGAGCACCTGGCTGGGATTGGTGACGTTAGTCGGCAGACCATTGAAGTTGTTCGAGATGACGCCGCCGGTGTAACTGAGCGGCGCCGCATGTACGGTAGAGGCTAGCGCCGTGGCCGCCAGAAGTGCCGCGCTCGCGGCATGATTAATTCGCATTTGCTGACTCCTACGAGATGGGATCGATTGCGAGACCCTTGTTAAAGACGTGAAAGCTAGCAGAGTAAGATGAGCGCAGGTTGAGCACCGTGTTAGATTCGGATTCGGCGGACATTCGGCTGCCGTCGTCGAAAACGAGAAGGCCCAGGAGGGGCACTCCTGGGCCTTCGATTGCCATCGGTTGTATCCAGCCGCACTGCATTTGGTTGCAGCGCGGCTTAAGTCGTGAGTTACCGCACGGCTTCGTTCAGCATCTTCGTGTTGGGGATGCTGCGACGATTCATCAGGCCGTCTTCGTCGGTCTCGATAATCGTGGCCACGGGGCCGACTTCGCGAACGGTGCCTTCCATGTGGCCAACCGTCACGTGGTCGCCCGAGTGCAGCCGCTGGCGAACGTAGTAGCCGGCCAGGATGCCCGCCATCACGTCGCGACCGCCGAGCCCGAAGGCCAGGCCGAAGCCCACGGCGACCGCACCCGCGGCGATCAGGATGAGCTGGTTCAAGAGCTCAAACTGCACGCCGATCTGGTTGAAGGCCGCGATGAACGTCAGCAGGGCGAAGGCATAGTAGCAGCCGTTGGCCAGGTGTTCCGCGTAGCTGATGCCCACGCGGTCGGCACTCGTCGCCACCACGCCGCGGAGGAACGTGGCCACCAACAGCCCGACCACGACCACCACGGTCGCGAGCAGCAGCTTGGGAATGTAGGCCACGATGCTTTCCATCGGCTTGGTCAGCGACTCGGCGCCCAGGATGTTAAAGCCGGCCATCAGGAAGACCAGCATCAACAACCAGAAGACGATCGTGCCAACGATGGCCGACACATTTCGCTGAATCCCCACGCGGTGCATGGAGTCGGCCAGACCACTCTGGTCCGCGGCGGTTTGCAGTCCCAGCTTCTCGGCCAGCGTGGTGGCGAACCTGCCCACCACGCGGGCGATCACGTAGCCCAGGACCACGACGACAACCATGGCGACGACTTGCGGCGCGACGGCGATCGTGTTGTGCCAGGCATTCGTGAAGCTGTCCACGACGGCATCCCACGAGTTGTTGAAGGTTTTGGTGACCGTGTCGGTCGTTTGTTCCGCGACGCTCGCGGCGTCAGCATAAGCAAGCAAGTTCATGTTCCGGGTTCCTTCGAAAAGGAGGTGTGTGCTCGGGGACGTTCCCCGTAAGTTGTGTTTCCAGTCAGGTTCAGTGCGTCACATTGCGGTGTTTAAATTGTTTGCGGGTCGGTCTTGCATCTCAACCCGAAGCGTAAGAGCGCGAGCGAGGCTCTTCTGCGGGACCCGCCTCGCTCACGCTTCGGGTTATGAGCGGAGGCGGAAGACCAACTACCTTCGACGGCGATTCGGCTTCGTTTCGTAACGGCCTGTCAGCGTGAACAGCACGCTGCCGATGACCGCTCGCGAGAACTCGACCACGGCCCAGGGGACCGCGCCGAACATCAGGTCCATCAGTTGTCCCACCACGAGCGAGCGATTCACGCGCTCGTGAAGCTGATCGTCGAACCGTGCCGGGGGCGGCGGCACGTCCAGTTCTGCCAATCGTTCAAACAGGTCGGTAGCCATAGTTGCGTTCCGTCGGGTTGCTAACAGGTGCTTCGGGTCGGGTGCGTCGTGTTGCTGATTCTAAGGTGCCACTTGAACTAAGGTGTCTGATCGGGAAAGCGCTTCTGCAGTTTTTCTCGAGCACGCGAGAGCCGCATCTTGCAGGCGCTGACCGAGAGCGAGAAGATCTCGGCCAGTTCCTCGTAGTCGTAGTTTTCCGCGTACTTGAGGATCAGCATCGCGCGATCCTCTTCGTCCAAGATCTCGAGCATCCGCATCAGGTCCAGTGCCAGGGCCGGCTGCCCGGGCTCCTGTTGCGGATGCTGGTTGTCCCACTGTTCTTCGCTGGTCGTGTCTTCGTGCTTGCGACGACGACCTCGTCCGCGCCTGATGGTCAGGCAGGTGCGCACCGCGATCGCATGGACCCAGGTGGCATACTTCGAGCGGCCTTCGAACTTCGCGCGGTGGGTGAACAACCGCACGAAGACTTCTTGCGCCGCGTCGTTGGCGTCTTGTTCGTTGCCGAGCAGGCGGTAGCAGATTCGCCAGACGCGCTGACGAAAACGCTCCACCAGCGCGACAAACGCCACGCCGTCTGAGCCCTCGCGGGCGGCATCGGCCGCCAATTGCTCGTCGGTTCGTTCGATCACTTCCAAAACGGCGAAACCTCCGCCTCAAGCATGGCACGCTCAGGCTGGCCACCCATTCCTTAAGTGACCTTCGCAAGTTTCGTTGCCGCGCAGCCGCCAGGCGTCACAGAAGCTGGAAAGGCACGGGAAATACGGCCGTGGGCGCAATTTGCCGAAGATTCGGGCTTTGCGGGTTAATTCTACGCGTTGAATCGGACCCGAAACCGGGCTGGTGGGTCAAGAGCGGAATTGGCTTGGCGCGGGGCGTAGGAGTACCGGGAAACCGCGCGGCATGCGGAGCAGCCTGGACGAACGCCCTGAACGCTAGGCCGATACGTATACTCAAGTAATGCGTTGGAAATCGAATCCAATTCGAATCCGGTTTGGGCTGCGAGCACTATTGTTCGTGGTGTTCGGATTCAGCCTGGCCCTGGCCTATGTCGCCAGCGTGCGCGAGCAGCGCGAGGCAATCCGCGGCATGCGGTTGTCGAACCCCAGCGCAACGCTGCTGTATGAGTATCAACTCGATGCGGCGGGGCATCTGAACCACGACGGGCAAGCGCCAGGTCCCCGTTGGCTGCGTGAGCGCGTGGGCGTCGATTCGCTGGCGAGCGTCACCGGCGCCGACATGTTCTATCCAACCGACGGCGACATGGTGGCCATCGCGCGGTTGCCGAAACTGCGGCGCCTGGTCATGGCACGATGCATCGATCTGACCGACGCCGGCATGAAGACGATCGCCACGCTGTCGTCGCTGGAATACCTGGTACTCGGTGAAGCGGATCAGGTCACCGACGAGGGGCTGCTCGAGCTCGCACGGCTCAGACGCTTGAAGGAGCTGCGGATGGATCTTGGCCGGCAAATGACGATGGCCGGCGTCGAGCGACTGCGCGAGCAGATACCGCGTTGCACGATCAGGGTGCGCACCACGCCGGATGAACCGCTGGCGAGTTATCGCCTGGACTTGCGCGGCCACAGTTTTTGATACTCGGCCTCTGCGTAAGACTTTTCAGCAGGCGAGTCCGAAAGTCGAGCCCACTGCAAAGCATCCACTCGAAGTTCGTGAATCAACTTACGGAGCGCTGCCTCGTCACTCGCTTTCCAACCCATTTGAAGTAAGTCGCGTCCGGTCTGCTGGTCGACTTCGTATTCTGACCGCATGTAGCGAAAGGCTTCAGACCAGAAGATCTTCGCCAAGGCTGGATTAGCACGTGTCCAATCGATTAGTGCCTCATCGTGGCGCGACAGTGTGTCGTACCAGATTCCATAGCCGCCTTTCCAGGCATCGTTCCAGTGAAATACCCAATCCCAACGATCCCGATCTTCTTCGGGTTTGACGTACCCTCGCTTGAGGAGCTCCTGAAGTAGCGGCCTATCGTAGTAGTTAAACGACGATCTATAGACTGGTAGTTGTCCCAACAAGATTGTGATTTCACTTTGGCTGCGCGACTGCAGCGTATGCGGATTGAACTGTCCGATTCCGCCGCGACCACCTGTGAAAAGGTAGAGGAGGGCAAACACACCCACCACAGCATACAGCGGCCAGAGACGCCATAGCCAATGCCGCTTGACCGCTGGCCCGAGAGTGCTGGTTTCGGATTCCACAATCAAAGCTCCTGATCGCGGGGTGTACTTCACTATATCAGGTATTCGCGCCCGTCTGTTCCCGCTCAATTTGCATCGCGCGCATGAGCCGGGCATACTGTTGGCGTTGAACGATCTCCCGCCATGCTTCGCCGAGGATTCCCGCCATGCTGCGCCCCGCCGGACTGATGTCGCTCGCTGTGCTGTGCCTTGTTTCGAATTTCGCAACCGCCGCCGATTGGGCCACCGTCACCGACGATGGGCGGGCGATCAAGATCGAGACCGACAAGCTCGAAGCGGTGATTCCCAAAAACAATCCCAAGCACTGGATGACCGGCATCGAGAAGGGCTCGTTCCTCGACAAGCAGACCGGCTTTCGCGAAGTGGGCGATGGGCTGATGGTGGTCGACTGGCTGATGGAAGCCGGCAGCGACGCCGAGTGGAGCGAGCAGGTCATCGCGCCCGACGGCAACGGCGTGGGCCGCTACTCGTGGTTCGAGAATTTCACCGAGCCCGAGCGGCAGGAATATGCCAAGATGTCGCACGGTTCAAGCAACCGCAAGCGGATGGTCGAGGGGCCGCAGCTTTGCCACCGGATGAAGGCGGTCGAGCCCGAGGTGATTCGCGGCGACGACTTCGTGGCGGTGAAGACGACCTACAAGTTCGAATATGCCGCGCCGGGGCGCAAGCCGGGCTCGCAGTGGACGCAGCTCATCGTGTTTCCCAAAGGCGCGCGGTACTTCGTCCTGATGGACAAGGTCGACTGCGTGAACGACTCGGAGGAGATGTTCCTGCGGAACGATACGCCCGGCTGCGTGCGGCACGTGAACGGCGACACGTTCAGCGAGATGTACCTGAGCTACTTGAGCGGTCCGAAGGGGCTGGTGATTCCCTCGAAAGAATTCTTCGAGCCGTTTCCGCCCGATCTGAAGTTCGGCTATCGCCGCGACACGCACAAGCTGCCCAGCTCATTCATCCGGGCCTATCACCTCCGCGATCCGAAAACAGGCGCCGCCGGTCCCTGGCTGGCCGGGCTGACGCTCGATCCGGAAGTGGTTTATGAAGCCTGGGCCAGCATGCGGCCGGGCGGAATCATCGTGATGATCGAAGAAGTGTACGGCAAGCCCATCCGCGCCGGCCAGTCGTTCAGCGCGGCGCATATCGTGGGCTACGTCGACGACATCCCCTCGATGCACAAACTCTACGACGAGCACAAAGGCAATACGAAGCTGGTCGTGGACGCCAAGGGCTGGAAGCTGCAGTAGGGTTGGACGCGCCGACCTAACACCCGCGGTGCGTGAATCTATTGCCCCGCGCTCGCCCCACGTAGCCGCCGAGTGCTACGGCACCGAGGAGCATCCCAATCCACGTGCCCGGTTCCGGAACCAGGACCGAGAGCGTCGAACCTTCGAAAACCATCTGCTCTTCACTCACGATGTCGTCGGTTCCATAGACCTGCGTCGCGTGATCGGGAGTTTCGAAAAATGCGGGAGTGAACACCTGCATCCCCGGGCCGACGGCTTCAAGCACGATGCTGAAGACCGGCTGCGGCGCGTTGCCTGGCGCAGTTGGCGAGACCGAAACTCCCCAGCTGAAAATCTCGCCCGGTTGCACGAGAACGTCTGAAATCTGATCGAAGTAGTCATCCACCAAATAGTTCAGTGGCATCACTGCTGGCGTTATCGCGTCGTCGAAGAGCACCTTCACGGCCGGGGAAAAAACGCCAGTGAATTGCGGCTCGGGATCGCGAATGTCCTGGGTAATCACTTCCAGCTTGAACTGTTCACCAACGATCACGGAGCTGATTGGGTTGCCCACCAGATCGGTTGTGCGCGTGAAGTAGCGCACCATCGGATCTGGCGTTTGGGCCATCGCCACAGCGTCGGGGAGCAGACCGAATAACAGTGCCGCAAGCAGGGCCAGTCGTCGGCAACCTGGTGGCGAGTGTGTACGGGCGCGCATGAATCATCCTTCGAATAGGGCAGGGGGGAAAGCACACAGGGATCAAAGAGGGAACGAAAGCCCCGGTAGGGTTTGTTCCGCGGCAAGGCCGGCAGGCCGAGTGATCAGTGGCAGCTCACGGGCTGTGTGCGTCAAAGTTGCTGAATTGCTAGATCACTCTAATGAGGGGATTTGCGGTCGTCAACTAAAAAACGAAATTGCTTGACCGGAGTAGGGGCCCGCGAATCTGCACAAAAACCCTGCTACCCCAGTATCGGCCTGACCACCTGCCCCGCGACGTCGGTCAGGCGGAAGTCGCGGCCCTGATAGCGATAGGTCAGCCGGGTGTGATCGATGCCCAGCAGGTGCAGCATCGTGGCGTGCAGGTCGTTCACGTGCATGGGATTTTCGATGGCGTGATAGCCGAGCTCGTCGGTGTTGCCGTAGGTCATCCCGCCGCGGATGCCGCCGCCGGCCAGGAACATGCTGAATGCTCGCATGTGGTGATCGCGACCGACGTCCCCCTTGTTCGATTGGGCCATCGGCGTGCGGCCGAACTCGCCGCCCCACACGATCAACGTGTCGTCGAGCATGCCGCGCTGCTTGAGATCGGTGATCAAAGCCGCCGTGGCCTGATCGCAATCGCGGGCGCAGATCTTCATGAACTTCGTCAGGTCGTTATGATGATCCCAGTCGCGGTGATATAGCTGAATGAATCGCGTGCCGCGTTCCGCCAGACGCCGTGCGAGCAGGCAGTTGTACGCGAATGACCCGTCGGCCCCTTTCGCGCCGTACAGGTCGAGCACGTGTTGCGGTTCATCGGCGACGTCCATCAGCTCGGGCACGCTGGTCTGCATCCGAAAGGCGAGTTCGTACTGCGCGATCCGCGTTTCGACCTCGGGATTCGCGAGCAGTTCGTTCCGCATGGCGTCGAGGCGGTTGATGGTCGAGATCGCGCGCTGCTGCGAGGCGTGATCGACGCCGGGCGGATTACTCAGGTAGTGCACCGCGTCGCCATGAGATTGAAACGCGACGCCCTGGTGACGACTCGGCAGGAATCCGCTGTGCCACTGCCGGGTGGCGATCGGCTGGGGATTGCGGCCGTCTTTACTGATGCTTGTTAGCACGACGAAGCCCGGCAGATCGGCAGCATCGCTCCCCAGACCATAGGTGATCCACGAGCCCATGCTCGGCCGGCCGGAAATCGAGGTGCCGGTGTTCATCACCGTGTGGGCCGGATCGTGATTGATCTGGTCGGTGTGCATCGAGCGAACGATGCAGATCTCGTCCGCGATGCCGCCAATGTGCGGCAGCACTTCGCTGATCTCTTGGCCGGACTGGCCAAACCTTTCGAACTTGAACAGCGGGGCCTGGCACTTCAGCGCCTGGCCTTGAAGCTGCGCGATCGGCTGACCCGCGGTGAACGACTCGGGCATCGGCTGGCCGTGCAGTTCGGCCAGCTTGGGCTTGGGGTCGAACGTCTCGATGTGCGACGGGCCGCCTGCCATGCACATGAAGATCACGCGTTTGGCTCTGGCCGTGTGATGCGTGGCGCCGAGGAGCCCACTGGTAGCGGCCTCGAGCTGCGAGGGTTCGACAAGCGAACCAAGCCCAAGCGCGCCCAGGCCCAACGACGTGCGACCGAGAAACGCCCGGCGATTCATCGCGGCGGCCTGCTCGATATGACTCGTGGAGCGATGCATGCTTTCCCGGTCCTAGTTTCTCGAGATCGCTTCGTGGAGGTTAAGCACGGCGCGGCAGACGCCGGTCCAGGCGGCTAGTTCCGCCGGGTCGAGTTCGGTCGAGCGCGGCGACTGGCCGACGGCGAGCAGCTTTTCAGCGGCGCTCTTATCGGCTTCGAACTGCGCGCGGCTGGCCGCGAGCAACTCTGCCAGAAGCTTCTGTTCGGCTTGGCTGGGCGCTCGAGAAACCGCCTGCCGAAACGCCCAGGCGATGCGGCTGGCGTCGTCCGCTGATTCGGGCTCGGTCAGCGTGCGCTCGGCGAATTTGCGAGCGCATTCGATGTACGTTGGATCGTTCAAGAGCGCGAGGGCCGCTTGCGGCGTGTTCGAGACCGCCCGCTGGGCCGTGCATTCCTCGCGACTTGGCGCGTCGAACGCCAGCAGGCTCGGATGCAGGAACGTCCGCTGCCAATGCGTGTACAGCCCGCGGCGATACTGGTTGTTCCCCTCGTCCGCCCGCCAGGTCCGTTTCGGGAAGTTGAGAAACTCCCAATAACCCTCGGGCTGATACGGCTTCACGCTTGCGCCGCCCACCTCCGGCACCAGCAGGCCGGCATGCACCAGGGCCGTGTCGCGAATGAACTCCGCATCGAGCCGCCAGCGCGATTGCCGCGCGAGGAGCCGATTTTGCGGATCACGCTTGACGAGCTCCGCCGTGGGAATTGACGACTGCCGATACGCGCGGCTGCTGGTGATCAAGCGGATCATGTGCTTGACGTCCCAGCCGGAGTCGATGAACTCGACGGCGAGCCAGTCGAGCAGCTCGGGATGCGTCGGCGGTTCGCCTTGCGCTCCAAAGTCGTCGAGCTGCCGCGCGAGGCCCGCACCGAAAAACAGCCTCCAGAGCCGATTCACGAATACCCGGGCGACGACAGGGTTCTCGCGCGCCGTGAGCCAGTCGGCCAGATCGAGCCGCGTGAGGCGGCGATCGCTTGTTGGCGCGGGGGCAAACGCCGCCGGCAGGGCAGGGGAGACCACTTCGCCCGTCGCGTCAAGCCAGTTGCCGCGCGGCAGGATCCGCATCTCGCGTGGCGTGGTGGAGACGGTGATCATCGTCCGTGGGTAAGATGCTTCGAGTTTTCGCAAGTCCGCGCGAAGCTGTTTCTCTTGCTTCTGAAGCTCATCTCGCTGAGGGGCTTCAGTCTCTGCCTCTCCGATTGCGGCGAGCTGCTGGGTGCAGGCGGCCAGTTGTTCATTGAGCTCGGCAGCCCGGGCTAGCTGATCGGCATTCGGCAGTTTGAGTTCCGGCTCGCGGGTGCCCGCTTTGTAGACGCCTTGTTCCTGGACATCGGCGAAGAACGCGGCGAAGCTGTAGAAGTCGCGAGCCGTGTAAGGGTCGTACTTGTGGTCGTGGCACTCGGCGCAGCCCAGCGTCGCCGCCAGCCACACGCCAGCCGTCGTGCGCACGCGGTCGGCAGCGCTCTTGGCGGTGTATTCACCGGCCTGGGCGCCACCTTCCTCGGTGGTCTTGTTCAGGCGGTTGTAACCCGTGGCGACGCGTTGCTCGATGCTCGGATTCTCAAGCAGATCGCCGGCCAGTTGCTCGCGCGTGAACTGATCGAACGGCAGGTTGCGGTTGAACGCCTCGATCACATAGTCGCGATACGGCGAGATCGGCTGTTCAACATCGCTATGGTATCCGCAAGAGTCGGCATAGCGCACCAGATCGAGCCAGTGAACGGCCATCCGCTCGCCGTAGTGCGGGGAGACGAGCAGCTGCTCGACGAGGGCGGCGTAGGCCTGTTCGCTTGGGTCGGCGGCAAACTCCGTGACCTCGTCGGCCGATGGCGGCAGGCCCAAGAGATCGAACGAGAGCCGGCGTGCAAGCGTGACCGGGTCCGGCGCCTCGGCATAAGTCAGGCCTTCGTTCGCCAGTGCAGCGGCCAGGAAACGGTCGATGGGGTGATCGAGGTCGGTCGACTGTGGCGGAGCAGGCGGCAACTCGGGTCGCGTCGGCGGTTGGTACGCCCAATGGTTCTGCCAGTCCGCGCCGGCGGTGATCCAGGACTTCAGCGTTTCGATCTGTGCGGGTGACAGCTCGAGGTTCGCAGCCGGCGGCGGCATCCGCTCGGCGTCGTCGTGACTCATGACGCGTCGCAAGAGTTCGCTCCCCTCGACATCGCCGGGCTTCACGATCGGCGCGCCGCTGGACGAATTGCCAAACAGACCTTCCCGCTGATCAAGCCGCAGGTCGGCCGCCCGGGTTTCCGCGTCTGGCCCGTGGCAGCGATAGCAGAAGTTCGAAAGGATCGGCCGAACGTCGCGATGGAACTGCGGCGCCGGCGGAGCAGCCCGGGTGACGCTCGGCAGTAGCGTGCAGAATGCCATTGCGGCCAGGGTTTTTAAGAGCAGCGGGCGACGCTTCATGGGGCGAACAGCGTGGCGGGCAGGGGGGAGCAGTGCAGCGAGGCACGCGGGGCCGCCTACATCTCGGGCCCCTATTCCTCGGCCACTTATTCTAACACGAACGGGGGTCAGAATCGAAATGACCGGGCGCTTTGACACTGCCCTATGGCGGCGGTAGCCTGCTGCATGTGCCCGTGGGTCGCCCAGAAGGCGGAGACGGTGCGGCCGATGGCCCGCCGTTGGAATGGGCACGAGCAACATGAACTCCCACCGCAAACTCCTTCCTCTATTACGACTGCAATCGGAGGCACGTATGAAACTCGCCGCGCTATTGTCGCTGAGCATGCTGATCTTGGGCTTGGCTGCCGCCTCGGCTGCCGAGAAGAGCCCGCTCGATTTCAAAGTGAAAAGCATCGACGGCCAGGACGTCGACCTGTCGAAGTACAAGGGCGAAGTCCTGCTGATCGTGAACGTCGCCAGCAAGTGCGGACTAACTCCGCAGTACGAACAGCTCGAGGCGGTGTACACCAAGTACAAGGGCAAGGGCTTCGAAGTCCTCGGCTTTCCCGCCAATGAATTTCTGGCGCAAGAGCCTGGCACCGACGCCGAAATCAAGCAGTTCTGTTCCAGCAAGTACAACGTCGACTTCCCGATGTTCTCCAAGATCGTCGTCAAGGGTGACGGCATCCATCCGCTGTATGCGTATCTGACCTCGGTCGCAACCGAGCCGGAGGACGCAGGCGCCATTAGCTGGAACTTCGAAAAGTTCCTGATCAACCGCGACGGTAAGGTCGTGAAGCGATTCAGCCCCCGCACGAAGCCCGACGCGCCGGAAATCGTCGAAGCGATCGAAGCCGAACTGGCCAAGAAGTCGTAGTTACACACTGAACTGCAATTTACGGCGGGCCGCTGGCGAGATTGATTCCCAGCGGCCCGCCGATCATCATTGGTAGTTGCACCGATAGTATCACACACCAAGCGCAGGATCGATTCACATGCAGGCAAACTGGTCGCGTCGTAAGTTCCTGGGGGCCGCTTCCGCGGCAATCGTCGGCGGCGTTGTCAGCGCAAAGTTCGTGCGGGCGGGCGACGCAAAGAAGTACGACTTCGCCGGCTTCAACGTCGGCCTGCAAAGCTACACCCTCCGCGAATTCTCAGTCGACCGGGCGCTCGAGCAGATGAACAAGTGGGGTCTGGGAAGCGTCGAACTGTTCGACGCCCACTTCCCGTCGAAGTCCTCCGACGCCGACATCGAGGCGATGAAAAGCAAAGCCAAGTCGCTTGGCATCCAAATGCTAGGGCACGGCGTGAATCCCTTCTCGGCCGACCACGAGGCCAATCGCCGCTGGTTCGAGTTCGCCAAGAAGGCGGGCATCAAGAACCTCTCAGCTAACCCCAGCGAGGACGCTTTCGACAGCCTCGACAAGCTCTGCGAGGAGTACCAGATTCGGATCGCGATTCACAATCACGGGCCCGGCGCCGACTACGACAAGATCGCCGACACGCTCAACGCCGTCAAAGGCCATCACCCGCTGATCGGGGCCTGCGCCGACCTGGGACATTACATCCGCTCGGGCGAGGATCCGGTGCGGGCGATCAATCTCTTCGAAGGCCGGTTGTTTGGCATTCACCTGAAGGACTTTGCCGAACAAAAGGACAAAACCAAGGGGGTGATCCTGGGCCAGGGGCACCTAGACGTGGTCGGCGTGTTCAAGGCGCTGAAGAAGGTGAACTTTCCGGCGGATGGCTGCCTGTCCCTGGAGTACGAAGAGAATCCGAAAGACCCCTGGGCGGACGTCGAAGCCTGCCTGGCGGTGGCCAGCGAAGGGGCGAAGAAGGCGGCCGGGTAGTCCCAGTCGGGGGGCTGTGGCAGCAGTGTCCTAAAATATGGCTTCTGGCGGCAAAAACCTTACGATCTCGTTAGATTCTGGCGTAGGCTATACGAAGGGTGTGGACCGAATTCGGCCACCCGCGCTTCTGGAGCATTCGCCATGCATCTTGCCAGGTCTGTCTCCGCGTTGCTGATTGCCACCTGTACCCCGACTCTCGCTGTCGCAGGCTACGGACTCGACGTCGTGCCTGGCGCATCGTTCCAACACGGTGCTTGGCACTTCTACGGCACCGACCAGGTGCCGGGCGCCGGCGGACACGCTGCCGGGCTGCTCACCGCCTATGGCAGTGATCGGATTCCCGGCACGCTGCGTGAAATGCCCGACCAGCATCCGCACCACGTGCTGATCTCGGAAACAATTCAGCACTTGACTGGCGCCGTCGAAGTGACCCCGGACCGTACGCGACCGACGAAACCTGGGCAGAAGTCGACGTCGCCGCCAGCGTCGCGTGCAACGAAATGCCCGCCATCCCGCTAGCCAAGCCTCTGTGCCAGCGGGCTTCTTTGTCTCTCGTCACCCCATGCCAGCAGCCGCGATTCTACGTAGGCTGCGCAATCTCCAGTGATCGCAGAGAACGAGCGAACTGAGTTCTCTCTGCCGGATCGTAAGGTTACGGGCAAAGTGACGGTCGTACGGCTCCGATGAAGTTTTCGTAGGAAGCGGACTTGTCCGATTGGGCGAAACCGCGCGACGACGTCCATCGTCCAGGGTCAGCGGGCTCAAGCGGTAGAAATTGGCTTACGGGGAATTAAGCCGCGAACCTCGTCGCTTCGCTAATCGCTAAAAACGGGCTCATCCTCAGAGTTTGGAGCAACGCAGCGCCGTGTCCGGTTCGAAAAGTCACGGCACCGAGTCGCCGGTTTGCTGAGTTGCACTGAAGGCAGGGAAGCCAAAGTCATGAATCGCTCGCACTTAAAACCACTTACCACCGCATGGGCCGTTCTGTTCTTGCTAGTAGTGCCAGCGGCCAGAGGTCAGCAGCCTGCGCAGCTTACGGCCGAGCCACTAGCCTTGGGCATGTCGACGATTCAGCGACTTCCCGAGGTCAGCGTCCTGCCGGCACCGCTAATCTCGCTGGCGTCCCACCAGGAAGCGGCACCCGCGCCGCCGCCTGGAGATGACGAGATTGAAGAGCTGCGCGAACGGCTCGCCGCAACCGAGGACCAGCTATTGAAGATGTCGGAGCAGAACAAGAGCGCTGCCGACAAGTTGCTCGAGCTCCTCAATAAGAAGCCGGCGGGGCCCGACTTACCCCTGATTCGCTTGAGCGGATTCTTTCAGGTCGAAGACGGGCTGTTCAGCCAGACGAACGAAAGCCAGGCGGTGCTTGGTGACATTCAGGATGGGGTGGGCTTCCGCCGGGCTCGTATTCAAGCGCTCGGAGCCGTCACCGAGTTCACCCGCTATAGTGTCGAGTTCGATTTCGCCGTGGTGGGTCGCCCGAGCTTCATGGATGTGTGGGGCGAACAAGCGAACATTCCGTTCTTCAGCACGATCCGCATCGGCCACTTTCGCCAGCCGACCACGATGGACGCGCTGACCAGTATCCGGCACCTCGAATTCCTGGAACGAAACGCCGCCTTTCAGGCAATGGATCCTTTTCGCCGCACGGGCATCATGGCATATCGCGTCTCCGATGACGAAATGTCGACCCTGGCTTACAGCGTCTACGGCACCGGTTTCACTTTCTTCGGCGGCACGTCCACCATCTACGGAACGATCGGCGATACGCGCGGCGGCACCACGATCACGGACGCCGGCGGCGTGTCGTTCGCGACTCGCGGCACACACCTGCTGTATTACGACGAGCCGGCCGAGGGTCGCTACCTGTTTCACGTAGGCGGCGGCTACAACTACAGCGAGATCGGCGGGCGCGGCACCACCGGGACAGAGGCGTCGACCTACGAAGCCCGTTCGATTCCCGAGTTCTTTGTGGGCGACCCGGCCGGCCTAGGTTTGACGGCCAATGGCACGCCGTTCGTGGTCGACAGCGGGCGAATTGTCTCGAAGGATTTTCACTTCGGACACGTCGAACTGGCCGGCAACTACGGTTCGGCCCACTTTCAGGGAGAGTTTCTCGGCACCGCACTGAATCAATTGAATGGCCCAACCGTGTTCTACTACGGGGCCTACCTGCAGGGCGGTTACTTCCTGACCGGCGAATCGGCGAACTACAACAAGCAGACGGGCGTGATGGACTACAACGTCAAGCCGTTCAGCGAGTTCTTTGGCACCGGAACGCGCGGTCACATCTGCGGTTGGGGCGCCTGGGCGTTGGGTTTCCGCTGGACTTACCTGAATGTCGCGGCCACGAACGTCGACCCGGCGAACATCCTCGTCGGTCCCCCGGGTCCGCCGCCGTCGCCCAATGCGGGCTCGCTCAACGAAACCACGCTGGCGCTGAACTGGTGGTGGAATCAATACACGCGTGTGCAGTTCAACTGGATCCACTCGATGCCGGACTACAACGTCGGAGGTTGGGCGCCGTTCGACATCTTCGCCACGCGATTTCAAGTCGAGTTCTAGATGCCTTTATGCCAGCGAGCCAGCGTGGTGACGCTGGCATGAACTTGCCAGCGGACAGGGCAGGCTCGGACGAACAATTGTCGTTCAATTCTTCGGCGAGCTGCGATTTTTTCGTGCGCTCAGTATGTCAGCGCGACGATAACTGATGACGTGTTGACATGTTGTGCGGCCGCCCGCTATAAGCTCCCCTCACTCGGGTTGAATGGGGGGGCTTGGAGCGACATGCTGGCCGTGCACCAGCACTTCTCCCATCTCCGAGTCTAAGGATGCTGCCCGATGTCATCGTCTTCTCCCGCCGCTGGCGCAATTTCGACCGACCATACGCCGTTCGCCCGGCTGCTGCATGCGGTCGCCGAGTTTCTGATTCGCCGCCGGATCCTGCTCTCGGCCATTCTCTTCGCATTGTTGCTTGCGCAGGACGTGGCCTATGGGCCGAAGCCGCATGACATCTTCAATTTCCGCGATCCGTTCAGCGTGGTCGGCTTGCTCCTGGTGGTCGGCGGGTTGGCGCTGCGGAGTTGGGCTGCCGGAATCCTTCGCAAGAATGCCGAACTGACGATGGTCGGACCTTACAGCTTGATTCGCAATCCGCTGTACGTCGGTTCGTTCATGATGATGTTCGGGTTCTGCGTGCTGATCGCCGATCCGACAAACTTTCTGATCATTCTAGGTCCGATCCTGGTGATCTACATCGTGAAGGTGAGGCAGGAAGAGAAGCTGCTGGCCGACCGGTTTGCGGACCAATGGGCCGTCTATAGCAAGAACGTACCGCGATTCTTTCCGAAATTGCGGATGCCGCAAGCGGCTGCTGAATGGAGCCTGGGCCAGTGGGCAAGGCATCGTGAGTATCAAGCGTTGTGCGCCTCGCTGGTGGCACTGACCGCCTTCAAGCTCTGGTACGAAATGTAATGGCGTGCTTTGGCCCGAGCCAGGTGCCCGGGCCTGCGGAGGATAATACGGTTCGATGCGTTTGCTCACCCGGTATGTCCTTCGCGAAGTCGGCTTGATATTCCTGGTCACTCTCGTCGCACTCACTTCGTTCATGCTGCTGGTGGGCGCCGTGCAGGCCGCGCTGATGCAAGGCCTGGGCGCGAAGCAGATCGTGATTGCGCTGCCATACCTGCTTCCGCAGGCCTTGATGTTTGCCATTCCCGGCACGATTCTGTTTGCCGTGTCGATGGTTTACGGCCGGATGTCGGCCTCCAACGAACTGGTCGCGCTCAAATCGCTGGGCATCAGTCCCATGGTCGCCGTCTGGCCCTCGCTCGCAATGGCCACGGTGCTCAGCTTCGCCACGGTCTGGCTGAACGACCTGGCGATGAGTTGGGGTTTCTACGGCGTCAAGCAGGTCGCGATCGACTCGGCCGAAGAGATTGCCTACAGCGTGCTCCGCTCACAACGCTCGTTCAAGAGCGACGCCTTGGAAGTGACGGTCAAGGACGTCGTCGGACGCGACCTGATCGAGCCGCGGTTTCGACTGGCGATGGGAGACGACGGCCAGATGGTCGACATCTCGGCACGCATCGCCCAGCTCCGCTCGGCGCCGGGAACAGGCAAGCTGACGCTGGTTCTCTACCACACGATTATTGACGGGCCCGGTATCTACAGCGAGTATCCCGACGAGTGGATCGAGCGCGAGGTGCTGATCCAATCGGATCGCGGCAAGGATCCCTCGCCGTCGCACCTGGCATTGCATGAAGTTCCTGGCGCCATCGAACGTCAGCTTGAGCTGATCGAGCAGCTTGGCGAGCGGATGGTAGCCCTCGCCGGCAAGCAGATCCTGCTGGGCGACTTCGAGCAGTTGTCTGTTGGCAACTGGCACGATGAGAACAAGAATCTGCAATTTCAGAAGTTCCAGCTCTATCGCATGCACACCGAGCCGCCGCGCCGCTGGGCGAACGGCTTTAGCTGCTTGTGCTTCGCCCTGGTCGGAACCGCCATGGCCATCCGGATGCGCAATGCCGACGTGCTGACCAGCTTCGCACTCTGCTTTTTTCCGATTTTGATCGTGTACTACCCGCTCCTGGCTTTCGGACTCGATCGGGCCAAGGCGGGCGAGATCCATCCTTACGCCGTCTGGCTGGCCAACTGTATTCTGGTCATTTGGGGCTTGTGGCTGCTCAGGCGCGTGCTGCGGTACTAGCCTCGGCCGCAGTAACAAATGCCAGTCGGCGGGTATTTCGGTGCCGAGAGGCTTCCTCCGTGTTGCTCATGAGAGGCGAAATTTCTGGCCGATCCCGCGATCGACCGCAGCGCGATAGATCAGATGGGCCACAGCGATGTCGCAAATGGCCATGCCGATCGGAATCGCGATGATCCGCTCGCTGGCCGACATCCGGGCGGGTTTCATGCCGGCTACGATCTGGCCGATCGTCGCATAGATCTCGGGCATTCCGCCGGGAAACTCGGGATCAGGTTCGCCGTCCGCTGTCTTGCGGTCGCGGCCGATTTCGTCGAAGTACTTCGCCAGCGCCACGTCGTCGACGATGAATTTATCGGCCAAGTGCAAGGCTTCGGCCTCGTAGGCGCAGCCACCTTCGATTCCCACCGCAAAAGCACCTGGCACAAACCATTCGGGACGCACGATGTGTTCGTCTCCATTGGTGCAGGTCGCGATAACGTCCGCCCCCGAGACGGTAGACGCGTTGTCCTGGCAGAGTACGATCTCGCCGGTGAAGTAGTCGCTTGCCTGGTCTCTGAGTGCGGCCATGGCGGTCGGGCGGACGTCTCGGAGGCGGACTTGACGCAAGGCCGGAATCTGCGAGGTGAGGAAACGCAGATGCATCGTGCCCTCAAAGCCGCAGCCAACCACCGCCAGTGCGCTCGCATCGACCGCGGCGCAGCGCTTGGCGATGATGGAGCTGACGGCGGCAGTGCGCAGCCCAGTGGCATAGCTGCAATCCATGATCGCCAGCGGAATGCCGGTCGCAGTGTCGTTATAGACCTGGATGCCGGTCACGTTGGGCAGACCTCGCTGATAGTTTTGGGCGAACCCTCCCACCCACTTCAGTCCGCACGCGCCGAGTTGATGCAGATAGGCGGGCATGGCGTGCAGGAAGTTGGCCGGGTCGGTCCCGGTAGGATGGATGCCGATCTTGGGATGCATCTCATAGGTGCCGGCAGCGTGCTCGCGTAGCGCCTGCTCGACCACCGGAACAACTTCGGCTGGTCCGAGTGACAGGGATACGACATCGTCACGCGAAAGGAGCAGCACATCGATGTGTTTCATCGTCAGATTCCCTTGGGTGGGGGCGAGACAAAAGGGGCCAGCGGCGAGCCAAGTCCAACCTCAAAGTTCAGGGCAGGTGTGCGAAATCGGTGCTTCGGGCGGCGAATTCGCTCAGTACGAGGTGAGCGTCGTCGACGACATTTGACATAAGTCGGCTGCCAAACTAATTCCCACACAGATGGCAATTTCGATGCCCATCCGAGCAGCTTGCCAAATCGCGGCTTTCGGGAAGATAAACTCGTGACTCCAATCGTCGGACTTTCAGGACGGCTCGTCGCACCGATGTCGGCACGGCGATTGCAACTACACTGAAACGACGAGTTCTGCCGCTGGCGCCGCCTCAAAGCTTATTGGACGGCGGTTCACTTTCATCGACGCATCCACACCGAGGTGACGCATGACGCCGGAAGAATTAGCGGGAACGACAGCGGCGGCGTTTCCGGCAGATGCCAGCAATCTGCAAGACGCCGGATCCGACGGTGAGCGCGCCGCCTTTGAAGCTGCCTGGAACGGCCGTCTGGACAACGGTTCGGCGGAGTTGCTCTACGATGATCGCGAGCGGCGTGACGCCATCGCCGGGGACGCGGCCGATCTTTCGGACGGCCTGCACCTGAGTTCCGACGAGATGTCGGACCTGCATTCGACTCGAGATTTCATCCGCCTGCTGCGTTCGAAGTCGCTGAATGTTGGCAAGATTAAGACCGCGGTAGCCTATGAGTTCGAACTCGAGTCACTGCAGATCGAACTCGTGAAGCTGCAGCGCTGGATTCAGGAGAAAGGCAAGCGGCTGGCGATTCTCTTTGAAGGCCGCGACGCCGCAGGCAAGGGGGGCACGATCCGGCGGTTCATCGAGCACCTCAACCCACGCGCCATGCGGGTCGTGGCCTTGCCAGCTCCGACAGAGGAGGAGCGCGGTCAGTGGTATTTCCAGCGCTATATGAAGCAACTCCCGAATGGGGGCGAAATCGTGTTCTTCGACCGCAGTTGGTACAACCGCGCGGTGGTCGAACCCGTGAATAACTTCTGCACGCGCGAGCAGTACGAGCGGTACATGCTACAGGTTCCCGAGTTTGAACACATGCTCGTTGAAGATGGCGTTCTCTTAGTGAAGTTTTGGTTCTCGATCGGCAAGGAAGTACAAGCGATGCGGTTTCAATCGCGGCGCCACAATCCGCTCAAACAGTGGAAGCTCAGTCCGCTGGACGAACGTGCACAGGACCAGTGGCATGCCTACACGAAGTACAAAGAAGTCATGTTCAGCCGGACCCACAATACCTTCAGTCCGTGGATTATTGTGCAAGCGAACAATAAACGCCGCGCGCGGCTGGAGAGCATGCGCTACCTGCTATCACAAATTGATTACGACGGTAAAGCAGAGGCGCGAGTCAGTCTATATCCCGATCCTAACGTCGTCACCCGGTTTCACCGCGGCTCGATCGTCACGGACTAGCGGCAGCTACCGGCAGAGGAGCCCGTGAGCCACCCAGGTGCTGCCTGGTGCCTTTGCTTGTAAATACGATGGGCTGTTCAACCACGCCGAGTCCGATCGAAAACAGCCCCAGTGCCCGGGATTCTCATGGGACGTTCGCCGTGCACGGGTTCCGCCCGTCGAACGCTTGACAGGGCCGAGCAACACGACTAAAGTTGCCAAAGGTCGGACCGCCAGTTTCTGCGCGTCAGCATACGCTTTGGCGGTTGAGTTTTTTGATGAGCATTCTGGTTCAACGAACCACGATTTGGGCCTTTGCGGCCTTTTTTGGCTGTGTTTCGCTGCTCGGCCCCGGCTGGCACTGCGTCTTTGGCCAGCATTTTCATGGCTCGGATCGCTGCGCGCACGCCGAATCGGTCACTGCCGACTGCCGCCGTCATTGCTGTACGACCCCGCCTGGCACGAAGGACTCCACGCCCCAGGCGGATCCCGCCAACCGTGGCGACGGGTCAGCCGTTCAAGCCTTCGCCAATCCTGCGCATCACTGCCCATTGTGCCAGTTTTTTGGCACAGCGCAGTGGTCGCAAGCAGATGTCCCAACCGAACTTGTCCTGGTAGCCACGGAGCTACTCACACCGGCCGCCCCCGCGCGCGAGCGCGAAGCCCCGCGGCTGTATCTCTCGCGAGCTCCGCCTCGCGATCTTTCGCACCGCTGAGTCGCTGTTTTGGCCGAAGTGTCGGTCGAATCGTGCGCTTAGCGTCTCCTTGGGTCCATCACGCCCCTTAGCGAGTCCGCTCATTCATTGAGCCATGTTGATCGCGCCTGCACATTTCGCATTGTGCGGTGATTGACCAGCAGCCAACCGAACACGAATGCGCCTTCCTCCGGAGGGCGCCGAGCGATCGCGGTCCGACCAGTTCGCACGCTCGTGCGCCCCCGGAGCGGAGGTTCACCATCCCCTTTGTCATCGCGCTCCAAAGGCGCGCCAAATCAAGAACGCATGAACTCCTCATGAGACTTACCCGTGGATTTACGCTCGTCGAACTGCTGGTGGTGATTGCCATCATCGGCGTGCTCGTGGGATTGATGATTCCGGCCGTGCAGGCGTCGCGCGAAAGTGCGCGCCGAGCACAGTGCGCCAGCAACCTGCGTCAGGTCGGCTTCGCCATCATGCGCTACTGCGACAACCATTCGGGCCGCTGGCCGGAAACCAGCCACACGGTTGAACCCGATCCGGTGACAGGCAAGTTCGACCGGGCCTGGATCTATACGCTGGCGCCTTACCTGGAGGACGTGGACGCGATCCGGATTTGCCCCAGCGATCAGCTCGCCCGGCTGCGGCTGCTGGGGAAGGGGACCAGCTACACGCTGAATGGCTACCTGTCGGATGAACTGCGGCCGCCAAACAATTTCGACAATCGCCGGAAGGTGGCGTCGATGTCGCAAACGGTGGTGGCCTTCGAACTCTCGGAGAAGAAGGACTCTGGCGCCGCGCGAACCGAAAATCCAGCCGACATCGATCCCCATAACGATCACGTGCACTCGTTCAACTGGTTCAGCACGTCGAATCTGCAGCAGAAGCAGGTGCTCGAAGCGGTTGGCAACGAAGTTGCCATCGAACGGCACCACGACACAACGCATTTTCTCTATGCCGATGGTCACGTCGACCTGATTCCCGTAGAGCAGCTCGAGCGTTGGGTCGAGCAACCGTTCAACTTTGCCAAGCCGCCAGCGCTGTGAGCCGGCGGCGTCTGATCTTTCATTTAACTAGGAAAGGAGCACGCTCGTGAGGTTCAACACCAGTTAGCCCTGGACGCCACCAATTGCCAGTCGTCGCCACCGCGCTCGCGCGTTCGGCGACCCCAGCGAAACAAGAAATGCTTCCGGGGGGAAACGTTTGCTTATACGACCGCATGCCCCGCGAATGTGCCGGGCCGCGCTCTATATCGTTCGAGATTTTCATTACTGAGACTGGAAAGGTTTTCCCATGCGGAATTTTTCATTGGTTATTGCTTTGGCGGCGTCCTTGTTTCTGGCCTCTCGCGTGCAAGCGGACGAGGAACACGGTCACTTCGACGTCGTCCCCTATGCCGATGGCGGCAAGATCCTGACTGGCGGCCGAGACGACTCGACGCTGGCAACCGTCACCGAGCTGCGCGTGTTCGGCTACGAGTTTGGTGAGGAACCAAGCGATCCGTACTTCATCGGCGATCCGGGATTTAACAACGGCGCCTTCGCAATCGGCTTGTTCCCGAATAATGGCTTGCTGCCGACGAGCCAGACGCTACGGTTCAATCTGATCACGAACCTCGAGTTCTGGGACGGAAGCGGCGCGGTGAACTTCGCCGCAGCGCCGGCCGACGTTGACCTGGGGCTCATTCGTGGCAGCTCCACTGGCTACGTCAGCGGCACGGGGGTGACCGGTACGCTTCCCACCATTGGTTCGACGGGTGGCAGTGGCCGGTTGCACAACCACCTGAGTTCGGAGCTGCGTTTTCAGGGCTCGAGCAATCCCCTCGACCCGAGTGCTCCGGAGGGCCTTTACCTGCTCGGCATGACGCTGAGCCTCAACGGACTGGAAGATTCGGACCCGATCTACCTCGTCTACAACAACGGGCTCGACGAAGAGCTACACGAGTTGGGGATGGAATGGGTCGAGACCAACCTGGTGCCCGAGCCGCAGACCTGGCTGATGATGGGCACGGCGCTGGTGGGCCTCATGGCGGTGGGGCGCCGCCGGCTCGCTCGGCTTCGTTCGGCCAGCTAACCGCACCCCCGGAATGCGGTCCGCGGTCGGGAAGCGGGAATTCCCCTTCTCGACCGTGGGGCCGCACCGGCGACTACACCACGATCGTGTGCTGCTCTTCCGCCTGATATTCTTCGATCGGCACGCCCACGGCCAGAACCGTGCCGCCGCTCGAGAACGCACCGTCGATCTTCTGCGTCCAAGTAACTTCGACGACAAACGACAGACGCTTTTCGCCCGTATGGAAGTTCAGCATCACGGTTCGCGTTGGAACCGGGTCGACGTGTTCGAACGAGATCACGCGCGAGGAGATTTGCTGCAACGTGCCCGTCATGGGCGGCAGCAAGATGCTTGATTCGCCGCGCTCGTCGACGGGCACGATTTCAAGCGGATAGTCGGCGATCAGCTCCATCTGGTCGCGCCGCCGATTTCGTTGCGCCTGGCCGAGCTTCCCTCGCATGTCGAATGACGCTTGTTGAGCCAGTTGTCGCACCGCGGCGTTGATTGAATCGATCGTGGCCGTGTGCTGGTGCAACCGGTCGAGGCCGAATTCAAACCGGGCCTGCATAGCCAGATCGCGCAGCCGGCGCATGCGGGCTTGGCGCAGTTTGTCGATGCTGCTCAGCCCGAGCGCGGCCGCCAGCCCCAGGGCGCCCATCTGAGCCCAGATCTGTTGCCAGCGTTCGTCGAGCGAGTGGCCGTAGGCGCCAGCCAACAGGCAAACGCTTATCCAGCCGATCAGCGTGGGCGCCGAGATCAGGCGCCATGTTCGCGTGGACTTCTGTTCCATTCCAGCCCCCTCAAGTAGTTATCCTGCAAGAAGCGTAGGACACCCCGCCCGGGCGTCAAATGCCCGCGATTCACAGCTAAAGTCTGGACGCTGACGCAGCGCCAGGATCGGCAGAACCGATAAAACCGCGCTGCGCTGCGGCTGGCTACCCCGCCGCGGCCTCGGCGCCCAGATCGGCTGCGAAGTCTCCTGCAAGCGGTCCACTCGCCTGCGAGACCTTCGGATAGCGCGCGGCAAACGTGCGAACGATGTCGTCGTAAGGCACGTCGACAAAGCAGCCGTGGTCGACGAGGTACTCCATGTACTGCGCTCCGGCCAGATCGAAGGGATGGTAGATTGAGTCGGTCACGCCGTCGAAATCCAGCGGCGCCAATCGCGCCCGCTCGCACAGGGTGCGGTTGAACGAAACGGTCGCTTTCACCCACCGGCCGCGGAGATAAAGCTCGTTGTAGCCGTGATAGTAAAAGACGTTCGTGCCCAGGAAATCCAGCAGTTTGTGGGTGGCCATGTGGTTGCAGACGTTGGCATAGCACAGCCCGCAGGGAATGCCCACGGCCCGACACATCGCCGCCAGCAGCACGCTTTTGGGGACGCACCACGACTGCCCGCGCTCAATAACGTAGGTGGCCCGCATCGCCTGGGGAGCGAGTTCGAGGTTATAGGCGTCGTAGCGAATGCCGTCGCGCACGGCATAGAACAGCCGGCAAGCCCGCTCGATTTCGTCCGAAATGCCCCCCACGACTTCGTGGGCTAGCTCGCGAATGAGCGGGTTTTGACTCTCGACAAAGGGCGTCGCCAGCAGAAAGTCGCTCGGTTTGCGGGTCATACGTTGATCTCTGTTGAACGGTCGAAAACGTGGCCGTTGCCATGCGAACTGGCGCTACAACGCGACGCCGTCATTCTGCCAGACGGTGATAATCGCGGCTTTCTGCCCCTGAAAAGATTTCTTTCAGTTGCCGGCCAGCTTCCATTCGTTTAGTGTAGTAAAGTTCTTCGTAACGACTGATACGATGGTCGTTTTGGTTCTTTTGTGTTTGGCGCGCGCAAATGTCCTGCGATCTTCCGGAGATCGACCAGTCGAAGCTGGCCGAAATGGCACGTACTTGTGCGTGTTTTAATTTTCGCAAAGCTTCGCGGAGTGTCACCCAACTGTTTGACCAGATTTTGGCCCCCACGGGGCTGAGGTCGACGCAGTTGGTGATCCTTATAACGACCCAGTTGTTGGGCCAAAGCAGCATCGCTCGCTTGGCTCGCGAACTGGTGATGGATCGCTCCACGCTCACGCGGAATCTCAAGCCGCTGATGAACATGGGTCTGCTGCGATTCGCCCCCGAGAGCGGCAAGCAGAAGGCGGTCGAGGTGACCGTCGAAGGGCAAGTCGCTCTGCTGAGGGCGTCGCCCTACTGGAGCCAAGCGCAGACTCAGCTCGTCAATCGCGTTGGCGAGGAAGCCTGGAACCGGATCATGTCGGATCTCAACGCGATTGTCGAGGCGACGCGCTCGAGCGGGATGTAGTTCCGCGGCTCTTGGGTGGTAGGCCGGTAGCGCCATCACTTCTTTAGCCTCGCTTGCCGCGTGTGTCGCCGTCTCCCCAGCGGCCGCGGTACTCGCCGGCGGGGTACTTCAGCTCGTTCTTTCGCATCTTGTCGTGCATCGCGTGGCTGACGTCGAGCCCCAATTCGTTGGCCATGGCCAACGCATAGCAAATCACATCGGCCAACTCCTCGCCGGCGGCAACTCGCCTGGCCTCATCATTCGCCACGTCGCGAGACTCGGTCTGATCGAGCCATTGAAAGTGCTCCATCAGCTCGGCGGCTTCAATCGCCAGGGCCATCGCCAGATTCTTGGGCGTGTGAAACTGTTTCCAGTCTCGCTCCGCGACGAACCGTGCCACCAGCTCGCGAAGCTGCGCGACCGTCGTCTCGGCGTCCGTTATCGGGGATCCATTCATCGGGCAATCTCCGCAGGTGGCGACGTCTCGCTGGTGCGATTCATCGTAGAGCGGGCAACCGCCCGTGGCAAACCGCGAAACCGCGTTCGGGGTGACCGGTGCCGCGACGCCAGGCACGTGTTAGAATCTCCAGTCCGTTGCACCCATATTCAACCAACAGCAGCAAAGACGCGATTCTTATGAAGACGGCCTATCTCGACTGTGCCAGCGGGATCAGCGGCGACATGACACTCGGAGCGCTCATCGACGCCGGCGCGGACCTCGAAGCGGTCAACGCCGCGATTCGCTCGCTCGGCTGGACGAATGTTCGTGTCACCACCACGCCGGTCAAAAAGAAGGGCTTTCGCGCCACGCAAGTAAAAATTGAGCACGAACCTGAGCACAAGCACCGGCATCTCCACCACATCACCGCGATGATCGACGGCAGCACGCTCAACGACAGGCAGCGGGAACTCGCCCACCGAATCTTTCGCAAGCTCGCTGAAGCCGAGGCCAAGGTGCACGGCAGCACGATCGAGAAGGTCCATTTTCACGAAGTCGGCGCGGTCGACTCGATCTGCGACATCGTGGGCGTGGCCGTTGCCTGGGATCTGCTCGGCATCGAGCGGGCGGTCGCTTCGGCGATACCCACCGGCACCGGCTTCATCGAGATCGCTCACGGCCGCTGTTCGATTCCCGCTCCGGCGACGGCCGAACTGCTGAAGGGGATTTCGCTTGCGCCGTCCACCGTGCCGTACGAGCTGACCACGCCGACCGGTGCGGCGATTCTGGCCGCGCTCGTCGAAGGCTACGGCCCCGTTCCGGCAATGACGGTCAAGGCCATCGGCTATGGCTCCGGTGAACGCGATCTAGAAGAGCAGGCCAACTTGCTGCGGCTGCTGGTCGGCGAATCGACGGACCATGCCGCGCAAGAAACGTTGACCCTGCTGGAGACGAACCTTGACGACACGAGCGGCGAGCTGATCGGCCATGCGATCGGCTTGCTGTGGAAGGCCGGCGCGCTCGATGTCTACACCACGGCAATTCAGATGAAGAAAAATCGCCCCGGTGTCATGCTCTCGGCGCTGTGCGAACCGGCTACCGCACGTGAGCTCGAAGCGATCCTGTTTCGCGAGACGACCACGCTGGGCGTGCGACGACTGACCGTCGCGCGAACGAAGCTCGCCCGCGAGACGAAAAGCGTCGACACCAGCTTCGGGCGGATCGACGGCGTGCTGGCTCGACTGGCCGACGGCTCGACGCGGTTCTCGCCAGAGTACGAGTCGTGCCGCGTGGCGGCGGAGCGGCACAGCGTGGCACTCCGCGCGGTATACGAAGCGGCGCAGCGGGCAGCAGCGGAATAAAACTTGCCCAGCCCGTAACGTCTCAGGGACTGGAAAGCTGCTGCCAGAGCGACTCGGCCGCCTCGCGTCCAAGGACCGGCGCCTGGCAGGTGAAGTGCTCGCACACATAGACCGCGGGCTGCTCCTGGCCTGCCGACTTTCCGGCGAACATCGCGGCCAGCGGCCCAGCGCTGCTGATTTTGTCCGGTGCTCGGCACGCGACAACCTTTCGCGGCAGGAAGGTATCCCGCAGCGTGTGTATTGCCGCGGCGGTCTCGGCCTCTTGTGGATCGCCTACAATCGCGATCTCGGGCGTGGACCCGCGGGCGAGATCAATCGCCACGAGCATCTGGCCAGCGGCTTGCGGGGCGCGCTCGACGATGCCCGCCGCGGCCCGCATCGTCCGTTCGGCCGCGTCGAGATAGTCGGTGCGGCCGAGCAGCTTGCCCAGCTTTACGAGCGCGAGCGCGGCCATCGAGTTGCCGCTGGGGACCGCGTTGTCGTAAAAGTCTTTCTGCCGGGCGATGAGCGCTTCGTGATTCGTTGCCGTGTAGAAGTATCCTCCGCGATCCGGGTCGACGAAGTGCTTCTGTACATGGTCCATGAGTTCCGCCGCCGCCGCGAGCCAGGCTTCGTTGAAGTCGGCTTCGTAGAGGCTTACCAGCCCGGCGGCCAAACAGGTGTAGTCGTCCAGGTAAGCTGCCAGCCGCGCCTTGCCATGCCGCCAGGTATGCAGCAGCGAACCGTCCGCCTGACGCATTTCCTTGAGCAGGAACGCCGCGGCGTGCTGTGCCGCGGTGAGGTATCGAGGTTCGTCGAGCACGCCGGCGGCCTGTGCCAGGGCGTCGATCATCATCCCATTCCAGGCGACGAGCACTTTGTCGTCCAGACCCGGCGGAATGCGCCGGCCGCGCACTTCGAGGAGCTTAACTCGCCAGCCGGCCAGCTTCACACGAAGCTCGTCCTCGGTGATGAGCAGCGCGGTAGCCACGTCGCTCAGACGATGCGGCAGGTGCAGGATGCTCGTGTCGTGTTCGAAGTTGCCGTGCGGCGTCACGCCATACGCGTGGCAGAACGTTTCGGCGGCGTCTTTCCCCAGCACGGCTTCGATCTCGGCCGGCGTCCAGACGAAAAACTTGCCTTCGACCCCTTCGCTGTCGGCATCCTGCGTGCTGTAGAACCCGCCCGCGGCATCGGTCATCTCGCGCAGTACGTAGTCGCACGTCTCGCGAGCCACGCGGGCATAGTCGGCCTCGCCTGTGATCAGAAAAGCATCGAGATAACACGGCACGAGCAGGGCGTTGTCGTATAGCATCTTTTCGAAGTGCGGCACGAGCCATTCGGCGTCGGTTGAATAGCGATGAAACCCTCCGCCGAGTTGGTCGTAGATGCCGCCCGCCGCCATCTTGTCCAGCGTGAATCGCAGCACGTGCAGGGACTCGGCATCGCGCGTGCGGAACCAGTGCTGCGCGAGCAGGCGCAGATCCATGGGATGCGGAAACTTGGGCGCGCTGCCGAAACCGCCGTGCACATGATCGAAAGAGCGAAGCGTCGCGCCGATCGCGCGCTGCACGAGGCCCGGCGCAAGCTCCTTCGGTTCGGCAGGGCCTGCGGCCATGCCGGCCAGGTGATCGGTGAGCGACTCGGCCTGTTCGAGAGCTTGCGTGCGGCGCTCGCGCCAGGCTTCGCTCACGGCGAGCAGCACCTGATCGAAGCCCGGCATGCCGCCCCGCGCGGTCGGCGGCCAGTACGTTCCGCCATAGAACGGTTTAAGCTCCGGCGTCAGAAAAACTGACATCGGCCAGCCCCCGCGGCCCGTCATCAGCTGCACTGCATTCATGTAGATCTGATCCAGGTCCGGCCGCTCTTCGCGATCGACCTTCACGCACACGAATTGGTCGTTCATCAATTGCGCAATCGCTTCGTTCTCGAAGCTTTCGTGCTCCATCACGTGGCACCAGTGACAGGCCGAGTACCCGATCGAGAGAAAGATCGGCTTGTCTTCCGCCCGAGCCCGAGCAATCGCCTCCTCACCCCAGGGGAACCAATCGACGGGGTTGTTCGCGTGCTGGAGCAGGTACGGGCTCGATTCGTGGGCAAGGCGGTTGGGCATGGGCAGGAATTTCGGCTCGATGTTCGCTGTTCACCAGGAATGGACGTGCCTGTATTCTTACGGAAAACTGAGAATGGGACACTCCACTTGTCGCTCTTTTAGGTGCCGGGTCAGCCGGCCAGCCAACTGCGCTCGATGGCCGAAACGATTGCCTCGTCGGCAAATTCGGGCATGATCACGCATTTGGAGTTTGTGCTCAACGCTAGTCCGATCTTTGCGACACCCTCTCAGTAGACTACCTGACTCAAGTCGAGGTTGCGAATGACGCTTGAACCCAAGTTCACCTTCTATCAAGAAATTGCTGTGATGTGGCCAATGCCTGAGTGGCAGAAAATTTATTGGGGTGAAAGTAAGTGTCGATGAGCATGGACAAGGCAAGGTCGAGTTTGACACCTAAATCCTAATTCGATGCGTGGTCAGTGTTTTAGTTGCCTCAGACTCGCGATTGGGTTACTCTGATTCGCGCCTACCGAAACCACCTCCGCCTGCGGCCGAAAGATCCCCACCATGCCGCGTTCGAATCACCGAATTGGTTGCACGACCAGCGATCATACGCAGATCGGTCGCCGCCGCTTGCTCGAAGCGGGCGGACTCTCGCTGTTGGGCCTGGGGCTCGGCGATCTGCTCCGGGCCGAAGCCTCGCCGGCGCGGACGAATCGCGGCAAGGCCAAGAGCGTCGTGTTCATCTTTCAGTCGGGCGGTCCCTCGCAGCATGAGACCTGGGACCCCAAGCCCGAGGCGCCGAGCGAAGTGCGCGGCGAGTACGGCACAACCGCCACGCGGACTACGGGCTACCACGTGTGCGAGTACCTGCCGCGGCTGGCCCAGCGAACCGACAAGTTTTCGATCGTCCGCACGATGCATCATCCGGCTGCGCCGCAGTTTCGCAACGAACACGCGGCGGCCACTTACATGCTCCGTACGGGGCGCAGCGAACTGCCACCGGGCGAAAACACCAGCACCATCGCGCTGCCGAAGCCGCGCCGCTTCGAGTGGCCGTCGATCGGCTCGGCGATTTCCTGTGCGCTGCCCAGCGGCGGTTCATTCGGCCTGCCGCCGGCGATCGAAATCCCACGCGGCAACGAACGTCATGCCGGCAGCGGGCCGGGCATGCTCGGCAGCAAACACGCGCCGTGGTATGTCGACCTGGCCGTGCCATGCCATGCGCCTGACGGCGCGGGAAGCTGCCCCAACTGCTTCAGTCACGCGCAGCCGAACGATCCCAAGCGCGCGCCGGGCAAGCATCCCGAGGCCTGGTGGGACAACAGCGGTTGCCGCGATGCCTCGTTTCATCTGCCCGATCTGGGCGCGTCGACGAGTTTGAGTGTGGAGAATCTGCAAAGCCGCGCGGCACTGCTCGATGAGCTTGATGCGGCCCGACGTTCGCTGGACGCGAATCACGCGGTGCAGTCGCTCGATACCTTTCGCCAGCAGGCCTGGGACTTGATTCTCGGCCAACGCGGCAAGGACAACCCGTTTGACCTTTCGCAGGAGAACGACGCCACGCGCGACCTCTATGGCCGCGAGGTGTGGGGGCAGTCATTCCTGACCGCGCGGCGACTGGTCGAGGCAGGCGTCCGCATGGTGCAGGTGAATCTGCGCGGCTGGGACACTCATCAAAACGCGTTTCGCGACTTGAAAGGAAAGCTGCTCCCTTCGCTCGACCATTGCCTGAGCGGTTTTCTCGATGACCTGGAAGCACGCGGACTGTTGGACGAAACACTGGTGGTCATGTGTGGTGAGATGGGACGCACCCCGCGCATCTCGGTGATCAGCGCCAGGGGCAAGAACGCCTCGGGCGAGCCGTTCACTCCCGGTCGCGATCATTGGGGCGACGTCTTCCCGTGCTTCTTCGCCGGCGGCGGCATTCAGCCGGGCCGCATAATTGGCCAGACCGATCGCACCGGCGGCTTGCCCACGACCGACGCCCACTCAGCAGGCGACCTGGCCGCAACGATCTTCCACTCGCTGGGCATCGATCCGGCCTTCGAGTTTCACGATGCCGAAGGCCGGCCGTTCCGTCTGTTTCAGGGACAGCCGATCGGGGCAGTGTTGTAGCAACGCGCAGGCATGGGTTTAAAGCCAAGAACCCCGCCGGCAAAGCCGGGAGCTCGTGGATTTCGCCGGCCACCAAACCACTACTTGAACTGCTGCTCTGGTCCCGGGAACTTTCCAGCGCGGACGTCGTCGCGGAATTCGGTCACGGCTTTGGTGACGACTGCACCGATGTCGGCGTAAGGCTTCACGAACCGCGGCACGTAACCACTGGTCAGTCCGAGCAGGTCGTGAGTGACCAGGATCTGGCCGTCGCAGCCCGCGCCCGCGCCGATGCCGATCGTGGGTATCGAAAGCTGCTCCGTGAGCTTCGTGGCCATCGAGGCCGGTATGCACTCGAGCACGACGGCAAACGCGCCGGCCGCTTCGACCGCCTTCGCATCCGCCAGCAGTTGTTCTTCGTCGCGCTGCACGCGGTAGCCGCCCAGTTGATGCACGCTTTGCGGCCGCAGCCCGCAGTGGGCCATCACCGGGATGCCGGCCGAGACGAGCCCCGCGATCACCTCGGCCTGGTCGACGCCCCCTTCGAGCTTGACGGCCTGGCAGCGCGTCTCTTTCAAGATCCGTCCGGCGTTTTCGATCGCCTTATAGACGCCCAGGTGGAAGCTGGGAAACGGCATGTCGACCACGACCAGCGCGTGCGTCGCCGCGCGGCCGACCATCTCGGCGTGATAGATCATTTCGTCGAGCGTGACCGGCAGGGTGTTGCCGTGCCCCTGGACGACCATCGACATCGTGTCGCCCACGAGAAGACCTTCGACCAGCGGATCGAGCAGTCGGGCAAAGGGGTAGTCGTAGGCGGTGAGCATGGTGATCCGCTCACCGCTGCCCTTCATGCCGCGAAACTGGGGAATCGTGATCTGGCCCGAGGGCTTTGCCATGGCAAACTCGTCGTGGAAGCGGGTTGGGTTCTGTGCTGGAAGTGGCCTGATGAGTAATTGTCGTTCAGCCCCCGGCTTTGCCGGTGGGGTGTTCATCGACATGCTATTGCGTAAGCGGGATCTGAATTAGTAGCAACACAGCAAGGCTGGCAGCAAGGTGAAATCATTGGGAAGACGGCTGGACAAAGCCAGACAGTGGCACCCGAATGGCCCCGGTGGCCAGCATCTTTGCATCGACACGTAAGGTATTCTACACTCAGGGTTAACGCGGCGTCGGCCGGGCCGTTTTGCCCGCCTGATTTCCGCCCGGCGGGACGCAGGTCACAGAACGAGCGGCCAGTCGTGATCCATAGGAAAGGAAGGCGGACGAGGAGGTTCACCATGTTGACGAAAACCCCGATTTTGAAAACCCCGAAGTGGATGTTCTCGCTGGCGCTGGGTGCCGCGGGTGCGCTTGGTGGCGAGGCAGCGCTCGGGCAGCAGGCCCAGTCGCAGTTTCAAGCGCCCGCGAACTCGCTGATGATGGAAGAGACCGGCAAGCTCGAAGGCATGCGCGGCAACATCCTGTCGTTTCGCGATTCGAAGGATGCCGTCTGGTTGGTGCAGGTCAATCCGCAAACGACCGTGAACATTGCCGGCGAGGCCAAGCTCGACTACCTGCGGACCGGGATGCTGGTCCAGCTCAAGGGAACGATCAACGAAGAGGGAGCCTTCGAAGAGCCGGTTGCCGAACTCGAAGTGCTCAACAGCAAAGGGAAGCCCACACTCGGCCTGTTCAACGTCGCCGACGATCCAGACGAAGCCAAGCCGGTGCGCGAGCCCGAGGCCGGCGAGTATCTCGTGCGTGCCCGGGTGATCGGCGTCAAGGACGACGAGCTGAACCTGGTGGCCGGGCGGCTGAAGCTCTCGGCCAAGCCGGCGGAGGATTTGAAAGTCGTGCTCGCCGTCGACGACCCGACGCTCGCACAGCCGGGCGATGCGATGAAGCTCAAGGCCTGGTTCTACGAGAACAGCCGGCCCAATGCGATGGCGCCGGGGAAGGCGCTGGCCGAAAGCGTGGACATCACGCTGGCGAATCCGCCGCTGGTAAGCAAGCGCGGGCGGTAATGCGCATTCCGCCTCGAATGGCACGTCTGGGGTGGCACAGGTGGCCGCGTAGCGGCTCACCTGTGCTAGTGCTCTCACTCACTCAACGGTTACTGACGCCGGGCAGAACTTGCACGGGTGAACTGAGTACAGTCACCCATGGCACACGTACCGCCCGAATTTTTTAGATCCCGATCTGAGCCAGCGCGTCGATGACGCTGCGGAGGTTGCCGGCCAGCGTCGGGTGCGAAGCTTCGTAATTGCGGAGCGCTTCGCCGAACGTGTCGGCCATGCCTTCGTGTTCCTCGGCCGCAGGCGCTTCTTTAGCCAACACGGTCCGGGCTTCGGCGATCGTAGTTTCCAGATGCTCCGCCACGGCGGGATCGAGCGTGCGCATCTCAGCAAGCCGGGCCTGCAGATCCTCGAGCGCCTGCCGCAACTTTTCGTGACCGCCATTCATGGTTCGCACCCTATAATCAACGAAAGTAATGCATTCTAGCGGGCTGCACGATTGCCGCCTGTCAAAATTCTATCATGCCGATACGACAGCATGTCAGAGCCAATCACATCGAATTATCGGCGTGCGGTGTCGCTGATCGAGGCGCTGGTTGTTCTGGCAATCGTGGCACTGCTGGTAGCGCTGCTCATCCCTGCCGTCCATTACTCGCGGCAGTCGGCCAGACGGACTGCTTGTGCCGGCAATCTGCGTCAACTCGGAATCGCATTGCAGGAAATGTGGGATTTGCAGCGCGGTGCGCAGGCGAAGCCAGTTCCTGAGGGGGCGATTCACGGCTGGGCGATTGACGTATTGCCGTTCATCGAAGAGCAGGCACTGGCCGATCAGCTCGACGGAATGCCGATCCTTGACCCCGCCAGCCCACTGCCCGCCGCACGATTGCGACCTTCATTAATGCGCTGTCCTTCGGGGTTCGAGGGGGACAGCAGCATCGCAACGGTTCCCTCAGGAGATTACACGCTGAACGGGAGTTACCTGGCGGACGTGAGACTCGATTCACGAATTCCCTGGGTTTATAGCCCCGGTGTCATCGCCGGCGGTCCCGCGCAGCAATTGCCCCACGGTGGCGGCTATAACGTGCTCTACATGAAGGGAGATCGCCGGCAAAGTGTCGGATATAGATCTGCTGATGACTAGCCGCGTCTGGACGACGTTGCCGACGGGCGAAATCGATACGGCACCGGCATATGCCGGCCAATTGTCGATCTTTCCGGCGACCGGTATAATCGGCCGTTTCCATTAACCCAGCTAGGCGGTGTCCTGCGTCCTGTTCGCGCTTTGGCGCGGGGGCGTCTTTAAGTCTGAAGGAGAGTTGTCGTGGCAATTCGCGTTGCTATTAACGGATTCGGCCGCATCGGCCGACTGGTGTTCCGCAATCTGATGGCCCGCAAGGGCGAGTTCGACGTCGTGGCGATCAACGACCTGACGGACAACGAAACCCTGGCCACGCTGCTCAAGTACGACAGCACCCACCGCCGCTATCCGGGCAAGGTCACTTACAACGACAAGTTCATCACGGTCGACGGCCACGAGATCGAAGCCCTGGCGATGCGTGACCCGGCCGAGCTGCCCTGGGGACGGCTGAACGTCGACGTCGTCGTCGAGAGCACCGGCTTCTTCACCGCTCGCGAGAGCACGAAGGATGGCAAGACCAAGCCGGGTTACGACACGCACTTGAAGGCTGGCGCGAAGCGCGTCGTGCTGAGTGCTCCGGCCAAAGACGGCGCCGACCTGACCTGCGTGATCGGCGTCAACGACGACCAGCTGACCAAGGAGCAGAAGTGCATCTCGAACGCGAGCTGCACCACGAACTGCCTGGCCCCGATGGCCAAGGTGCTCAACGACAGCTTCGGCATCACCAAGGCCCTGATGACCACGGTGCATGCCTACACCAACGACCAGCGGTTGCAGGACCTGCCGCACGACAACCTGTATCGTGCCCGGGCTGCCGCGCAGAACATCATTCCGACCAGCACCGGCGCGGCCGCCGCGATCGGCCTGGTGATTCCGGCGCTCAAGGGCAAGATGACCGGCATCTCGCTGCGGGTGCCCGTACCGACCGGCAGCATTGTGGACCTGACTTCGGTCATGGCCAAGGATGTGACGAAGGAAGAAGTCAACGCGGCGATGAAGAAGGCCGCCGAAGGGCCGATGAAGGGCATCCTCTCCTACAACGAAGATCCAATCGTCTCGACCGACATCATCGGCGATTCGCACAGCTCGATCTTCGTGCCCGACTGGACCCAGGTGCTGGAAGGCAACCTGCTGAAGACGCTCAGCTGGTACGACAACGAATGGGGCTACAGCTGCCGCACGGTGGACCTGATTGCGAAGATTGCGAAGCTGATCTAATTCGAGACCAACAGCGCGCGGGCGTCGATTGCCCGCGAAGCGATTGAAATTATGAAGTCTAGTGGCTGGCCGCACTCATCACTCCTGGAAGGATTTTGATCATGGGAAACAAGGATCGCCGTAAGGAAAAGAAGAAGCCGAAACAGCCCAAAACCACGGCCAAGCCGGCGAAGCCCGCAGATCGGTTTGCGAACGGCAAGTAGTCTGCGGAAGCACGATTTGCTCGCGGCCCAGGTCGCGTCCGAAACCGCCGTTGAATCATGAACTGCGTGAGCACTCCCAGTGGGCGCTCACGCAGTTTTTTTTCGCGCCCTCCATCAGCAGTGCATTACGATAAGTCCAGATCGATTCGCAACCATCAGCTTCCATGCGAGGGCTTAGTCCCATGAAAGACCGCCTGCTTACGATCGTGCTTTCCGTCGCCGCCACGCTCGGCATCATGAAGGCCGAGCCGGAAAGGTATCAAGAGCTTGAAGTCGATCGGCTGATCGTGCGCGACGAGTTGATCGTCTCCGATACGGGCAAGATCTGGGAAGAGGGCTACGAGGAGCACCAGATTCCACGCGGCATCTATGCCAAGTCGCTGGCCGACGGGCCGGGTGGTTTGTGGGTTCGCAGCCGACTGATCAAAGGCGAGATCGACGATCCGTTCGACGATCGCTTTCACGCGCTTGAGCGGAAGGGCGTGATCCGCCAGGCGCCAGGCCACATCTCGTGGAACGTGTGGCTCGACGGCGCATGGCGTCAGATGGCCATCCTGCAGGGCGAAGGCGTCGAGTTTTCCGAGGTGCCGCGCGAACAGTGGAACGGCAGCACGCATCCCGGGCGAATTCGTTTTCAGTCATTCCGGCCGGGCCATCAGGAACCGCTGACCGATGCGCTCATCGGGCAGGGCCGGATGACGCTAGGCGGCGGTGGTTACGGCGGCGGAGGCCTGCCGCTGCCGACGCACGTGCTTGAACTGTGGGGCGGCACGCTGCAAAGTCACGAAACCAAATCCCCAAACGCGCCGCGCGTGCTGAGCGACGATGGTTCCGGCGCTCACACGTACGCGCTGGTCGCGGTCGATGCCGAGGGCCGCCGCACGATATCCTCGCCGAGCGTGGAAGCCAAGGGAATCGCAAAGCTGGCCTGGGACAGCGTGGCCGGCGCGGACCAGTACATCGTGGTGCGCGACGGCCAGGAACTTTCCGCCGTGCGAGTCGAGGGCGCGGAAAAGATCTGGCAAGACGCACAGTGATCGTTGGACTCATTGAGCAACAAAAAAAGAGTCCGAGCTGTCGACACCGCTAGCGATGCCGACAGCTCGGACTTCTTGAAACTGAAGCGAACAACGAGCCAATCAGGCGCGATCAGGCGCCGCCTTTGTCCGGGGCCCGGCTGGCCAGTTCGCGGTCGAGGTCCAGGATCGCGGCCGGGTCATCCTTGGTCAGGTGGAACTTGGCCACGATTTCGCGGGCGGTCTTCTCTTCTTCCACTTGCTCGGTGATGAACCACTGCATTTCCACCAGCGCGGCAAAGGCCTTCTCGTTGTGGGCCAGTTCGTAGATCAGGTCGATCTCGGCCGTGGTGCTCTGCTCCTGCTCGAGCGCCGTTTCAAACACGTGGGTCAGCGACTTGAACTTGATGTTCGGTTCGCTGATGGCGCGGAGCGCGATCTTGCCATCTCGGGCGAGTAGAAAGTCGAACAGCCGCATCGCGTGGCCGTACTCTTCCTGGCTCTGCAGGCGCAGCCACTTGGCGCAGCCGGCGAAGTTTTCGTGCTCGCAGTAAGCGCTCATTGCCAGGTAGGTGTACGAAGCGCTGAGCTCGTTGTTGATCTGCTTGTTGATGGCCTCTTGAACTTTTTGACTGAGCATTGACCTGCCCTCCTTTTTTCAACGTGCGTGTTTCTGCAATTCACTCATTCGCACAACGAGGAGGCTCAGCGGCGGCGAGGCCTGGTCTCGTGCGTTGAGATTGTACGATGTTCTCGCGAAAAAAAGAGGGCCAGCCGCGGCATGCGCTTCGTGCATGACCCGCGGCCGGCCTTGTAACTCGCGATCGTCTGCTGATGAACGGAGACTCAGTCTCAACTACCTGTGTCGCAGGCGAAATACACCTGACGGGCGCTCATTAAGTTCAGTTGTGGCAAGCGGACGACGACTCCCCATCGATCGACCCATTGCGAGACTCGTTCTCAGCAGCGAGCGAAAAATTATCTCGACCCGACAGGAACGTCGACGTTGACATTTACGCACGCGGTTCCCGTGGCTCGTAAGCGTTCATGCTTACGGTCCGATGCTGCGCGGGTTCTTCGCCAAAAAGTCGCGCGGTCCGCGGTTCGTGTAGTACGGGTACGTCACGCCCGCGGTCGGCGGACCAGCGGCGAATTCGTACTGGCCACCGGCATTGCGGCGCTGGTGCACCAGCGGGTGGTGATGGGCCGGATGGTTCTTCCCGCCCGCCGGGCGCTGGGCATACGAACCGGGGCCGAGTTGTTCTTCGATGTAGCCGTCGCCGCCGTCGGCGTAGCCACTGTCGGCAAATCCGCCGGGACCGGTCACCGAACCGCCGGCCATACCGCAGTCGCTGCAGCCGCTGCCGCCACAACCGGCGCCGCAACCGCCGTCACAAGGGCCTTCGTGGCCGTAGGCCCCGCAGCCCCCGCAACCCGAGCAGAACATCCGCTCGAAGCAACAGCATCCGGTGCTGGTGGCGACGAGTGTCAGTGCCGCGATGGCAAAGATCGCGCGTTTCATGATCGCTTGCATCCTTTCTCGCTGAATGAAATCACCGGCCGGCCCACGGTTCCCCAGTGAGCGGCCCCTATCTCAGCTCGAATCCCCCCTGGATCAAAGCTTGAAAGCGAACTAGCTGGTCGCAGCGCGGTCTCCGTGAGAGTGCCCTGGCGGCCGGGCAAGCCTTGCGGCGTGCTAGAGGGACTATCGGCCGTCAAAACCGGCAGAGTTGAAAGAATCGATACAACGCGCAGTTCCTGCGAGATCCGGCCCGGTGCTAGCAGTGCCGGCGGCCGGTCGCCTAGGGCGATGCTTCTCTTGGCCCTCCCGGCTCAATCTGATACAAGAGCGCGACGCAAAAACGCTTGGCGGCACTGGCAGTAGCGGCCACGCGAGGTCGGCAGGAAACGACTCGCGCCCGCCACCACAACTCTCGCCGCCAATACTCTCGCGCAGGAAAGCATTCAAGGATGGGCAATTTCGGGCGCGTCGTGCGCGTGGCTTTAGGCTATTACTGGACCGTCGCTGCATCGGTTGTGTGCGCGCTCATCGTCGCGGTGCTCTGGGGCGCGAACATCAGCTTTCTCTATCCGATCGTCGAGGTCGTCGGCAATCAGCAGAGCCTGGGCCAGTGGGTCGACAAGTCCATCGCCGAGGCCGAGACAACGCTCGCCGAGCAGCGCGCGATCGCGGCCAATCTGGAAAAACAACTGACCTCCGCGGCTGCGGGCGAGAAAGCCAGCCTGTCGCGCGAGTTGCGCGCCGTGAAGGGGCGCGCCCAGGCCGCGGACGATGCCCTCACGCGCAGCCGGTGGCTGAAGCCCTGGATTGATGCTTACCTGCCGAGCGATCCGTTTCAGACGCTGCTGGTGATCATGCTCGCGTTTCTGGGCGCCACGGTCATCAAAGACTTCTTCATGGTGCTGGGGTCCGCGCTGGCCGATCGGATCGCACAACTGGCGGTCTTCGACATTCGCAAGGAGTTCTTTCGCCGCACGCTGCGGATGGAGCTGGGCACGTTTAGCGAAAGCGGCACCAGCGATCTGATGTCCCGCTTCACGCACGACGTCGAGAGCCTGGCGGGCGGCCTGCAGACGCTCTTCGGCCGCGCGGTTCGCGAGCCCCTCAAGATGGTTTCCTGCTTCGTGCTGGCCGCCTTCATCTGCTGGCAGCTCCTGGTGCTTTCGCTGGTCGTGGTGCCAGTTGCGGGCTTCCTGATCGGCATCCTGGCCAAGACGCTCAAGCGTGCGAACCGCAAAGCGCTCGAAGAGATGTCCTCGCTGTTCACAATCCTCAACGAGACATTCCTGGGAATCAAAGTGGTGAAGGCGTTCACCATGGAACGCTATGAGCGCCGCCGCTTCCACGAGACCAGTAAGAAGGTCTATAAGAAGTCGATGCGGATCGCCGTCGTCGATGCGATGGTCAATCCCGTCACCGAGGTGATGGGCATGATCACCATCACGCTGGCGATCCTGTTCGGGGCCTATCTTGTCATCAGCGGCGAAACGCACATCCTGGGCATCAAGATGAGCAGCGAGCCGCTTTCGCTCAGCGCCTTGATGGCGTTCTACGGGGCGCTCGCTGGCGTGAGCGACCCGGCCCGCCGGCTGTCCGAGGTCTTCAGCCGGTTGCAGCGGGCCTCGGCCGCCTCGGATCGGATTTACGAAAAGCTCGATCGCACGCCTCGCGTCTGCGATCCGGTGCAGGCCCGCCTCGTGGGCCGGCACCATCGCGACCTGGTTTTCGAGAACGTCTCGTTCCGTTACTCCCACGCCCAGCCGGTACTCGAAGAGATCAATCTGCGGATCCCCTTTGGCGAAACCGTGGCAATCGTCGGGCCCAACGGTTGCGGCAAGAGCACGCTTGCGAACCTGATTCCCAGGTTCTACGACCCGGCCTCGGGTTCGATCCGGATGGACGGCGTCGACCTGCGCGACATGCGACTGCGCGACCTGCGGAGCCAGATCGGGCTGGTGAATCAAGAGACGCTGCTGTTCGACGACACGGTGCTGAACAACATTCGCTATGGCTCGCCGCACGCCACGCGTCAGCAGGTGATCGAAGCCGCCAAGCAGGCCCATGCACACCGGTTCATCGAACAGAAGCTCGAACAAGGCTACGACACGGTGGTGGGGCAGGGGGGCGGACGACTCTCCGGCGGACAGCGACAGCGAATCTCGCTGGCTCGGGCGATCCTGCGCGACCCGGCAATTCTGATCCTCGATGAAGCCACCAGTCAGATCGACCTCGAAAGCGAACAGCTCATTCATAAGGTGCTTGAGCAGTTCATTCGCCATCGGACCGCCGTGATCATCACGCACCGCCTGGCCACGCTGGCCTTGGCCGATCGAGTGATCGTGATGAACGCAGGCCAGATTATCGACCTGGGCACCCACGAGCAGCTTCTCGCGCGCTGCGATGTCTACCGCCGACTGCATCAGATGCAGTTCAAAGAAACGGCCTAAGCCGGGCCAAGCGTTCTTCACGGCGTGCAATCCCCGGCTCTGCCTGCGCTTTGGCACGGGGATTGCTTTGTAGCCCGTCGGAACAGACGGAGAGACTCCGATCCTTGAGCACGGGGCCGAAACAGAGAAGAAGTAAGAGGTTTCGGGGCCGGTCAGAGGGAAGAGGTGTAGCAACGCAAGCGGAAATGCAACGGATCTAAAGACTTAAGCTCAGTTGGAACAGCGAGGCCTGAGCCCCAGTCGACAGTGAAGAGGCAGTATTTCCGCAGGTAAAAAGGCGAGTCGGAGCCCTGAAAGCAGTCTAAGGGCTTCGACTCGCCTGTTGCGTTTTAATACAGCAAAATGATGCACGTGTTTCGAAATGAAACACCTACAGAAGCTTTGGACGGGACTCCACAATAAAAAATTCTCGGGAATAAAACCCACCCTGACTTACGATCTGTAAGTCGAAATTGGGGATTCCACGCCCGCAATCACGCCAAGACGGCGAGGGCGAAGCGTTGGACGCCCCCCGGCTCTGCAAACCGGCAACCCGTTGCCGAGACGTGGGGTCACCCACCGTACAAGCTGGCCTTCCGATGGCACGAACGCAGGGAACATTTGCGTTGTTTCGAGGGCGCTCCACTTGCCAATTGTTTGGGCCGGCGCGGGCCGCGATCGTCATTTGCCTGACGATCGTGGCGCTGCCGCGCCCGAGCATGGCCGCCGAGGCGAAAGCCTCGGGCGGCAGCCCCTTCCCCCAGACGGCGCTCATCAACCAACACGTGAGTGCTCATTGGGAGGCCAGCAATCTTACTCCTTCGCCCGCGGCGAACGATGGCGAATGGTGCCGCCGCGTGTACCTCGACATCCTGGGCCGCGTCCCCACCGTGGCCGAACTCGAGCAGTTCTTGAAGGAGCCGGCCGCCCAGCGCAAGGTCCAACTCGCAGCCCGCCTGTTGGGTGACGAGTACATTGAGGACTACGCCGCCAACTGGACGACGCAGTGGATGAACGTGCTGGTCGGCCGCGCGGCCGGCAACGACAACCGCTCGCCAGTCAATCGCGAGGGGCTGTCGCAGGCCCTGCGCCGGGCGCTGCAACGCAACATGCCCTACGACCGGCTGGTCGCCGAGCTCGTCTCGGCCGAAGGCGTGAACACGCCGGGTGAGGCCGGATTCAATGGCTTTGTGAATTACCTCGTCGGCAGTCTCGACGAGAACGCCGTGCAGGCCACCGCCAAAACCGCGCAGATCTTTCTCGGTCTGCAGATCCAGTGCACGCAGTGCCACAATCACCCGTTCAACGACTGGAAGCAGAACCAGTTCTGGGAGATGAACGCCTTTTTTCGCCAGACTCGGGCGGTGCGCCAGCGCGATGGCAACCGGCGTTCGCAGCTCGTGGAACTGGTGAACCGCGACTTCGCCGGAGAGAACAACGAGCCCGGCGAGGCCGTGCTGTTCTACGAGCTGCGCAACGGCCTTTCAAAAGCGGCCTATCCCGTATTCGTCGACGGCCAGAAGCTGCCGACGGACAGCGGACGCGTCGACGAAATCGATCGCCGCGAAGAGCTGTCGAAGTTGATTGTCGGCAGCGAGTATCTCGCGCCTGCGGCGGTAAACCGCATCTGGGCGCACTTCCTCGGCTATGGTTTCACCAAGCCGGTCGACGACATGGGGCCGCACAATCCGCCCAGTCATCCAGAGCTCCTGGCCGCGCTGGCCGAGGAGTTCAAAAAGCACAGTTACGATCTCAAGCAGCTTATGACCTGGATCGTGCTCAGCGAGCCGTACGCGCTGTCGAGCAAGGTCACGCCACGAAACAAGCAGGATGATCCGGCGCTGGGCGTGAAGCCGGCGTTCAGTCATTTCTACTTGCGGCAGATGCGGGCCGAAGAACTTTACGAGTCGCTGCTCACCGCGACCGAAGCCGACCGCGCGGCCACCAGCTACGAAGCCCGCGAAGCGCAGAAGCGCGATTGGCTGTCGCAGTTCACCGTGGCCTTCGGCACCGACGACAACGGCGAGTCGACCACCTTCAACGGCACGATTCCGCAGGCCCTGATGATGATGAACGGCGACCTGATCGAACGCGCCACCAGCGTCGAGAAGGGGAGCTTCCTCGAACGGGTCGCGAACGATTCGAAACTTTCCAACCCACTGAAGATTCAAAAGCTGTACCTGGCGGCCCTCGCGCGTCGGCCCACAGGTCAGGAGATTTCGCTGGCCAACGAGCTGATGCGATTGCGAAAGGGAGATTCCGTCGCGGCACTGCAGGATGTCTGGTGGGCTCTCTTGAACAGCAACGAGTTTATTTTCAACCACTGAGTGTGAATTCGCCGGAATTCTCCGCCGTTGCCAGGGGGGCCGACGGTCCGTTGAACCGGCCTGAGACTGAATCAAACTAAAAGCTGGCGCCTGTGCCATCCGAATCGCTGAAAGCATCGCCATGAACCCCATCCCGCGCGGCATGACCCGCCGACACTTCCTCGAGCACCTCACCGCCGCCTCGGCCCTGGCGCTGCCGGCTATCTCGCTTACCAGCACGCTGCGGGCTAACGCGGCCGACCTGAAGCGCCGGCACAAGTCCGCGATCCTGCTGTGGATGAACGGCGGACCGTCGACGATCGACATCTGGGATCTCAAGCCCGAGGCTCCGACCGGGGGCGAGTTCAAGCCGATCAGCACCAGCAGTGATGTGCAGATTTGCGAGCATCTGCCGCTCGTGGCCCAGCAGATGAAGCATCTCTCGATTGTGCGTTCGATGAGCACGCGCGAAGCCGATCACGATCGCGGCCGCTACTACATGCACACCGGTTACGTGCCCAATCCAAACGTCGAGCATCCCGGCTACGGCTCGGTGATCAGCTACATGCTGGCCGAGCAGACGGCCGCACGCAAGCTCGAGATCCCGCCGTTCGTGGCCGTGGGCGGAGGCAGCGTCGGCCCGGGCTTCCTGGGCATGACGCACGCGCCGTTCGTGGTGAACTCCAATGGCCGCGTGCGCAACCTCGATATGAAAGTCGAAAGCCAGCGGCTGTACGAGCGTTTACAAATGCTCGCCTCGCTGGAGAAGAACTTCATCAAGCAGGACCGCGGGCAGTTGGCCGAGGATCATGCCGAGGTGCTCGACAAGACGGTGAACCTGCTCACCAGCAAACAGATGGAGGCCTTCAAGGTCGACCGCGAACCCGAGCAGATGCGCGAGCGCTACGGCGACTCGCAGTTCGGCCGCGGCTGCTTGATGGCGCGCCGCTTGATTCAAGAGGGCGTGGCCTTCGTCGAGGTCGACTTTGGCGGCTGGGACACGCATCAGAACAACTTCACACAACTGCGGAACAACAAGCTGCCCGAGATGGACAAGGCGATGAGCGCGCTGGTCAGCGATCTGGCCGAGCGCGGCCTGCTCGCAGACACGGTTGTCCTCTGGATGGGCGAGTTCGGCCGCACACCGCGCGTCAACGCCACGGCCGGCCGCGATCACTGGGCTCGCAGTTGGAGCGTCGTGATGGGGGGCGGCGGAATTAAGCCAGGCGTCGCCGTCGGCCAGACCACGGCCGATGGCGCAGACGTCGACAGCGAGCCATACAGCTCGCAGGACGTCATGGCCACGGTCTGCAGGGCCCTGGGCATCTCGCTGGAAACGACGTTCACCAGCAAGAACGGTCGCCCGATGAAGATCGCCAACAGCGGCCGCGTAATCGACGAACTGGTGGGATGACGCTTCGCGAATCGTGCCACATGCGGTAGCCCCCGGCTTTGCCGGGGGGGTGAATCACGGGAGCGGTTGGACTCATCGGCAGCGTCCGCCGGGTGCCACTTTCTGGCTTGCCCAGCAGTGTCTTCCCTGGTCTTTGCCTTGCTCTCGAGATCCTCAGAGAAAACACCAGTCTCGAAACGGACACCGCAAGGCAAGAATCGAAGAAAAACACTGCTGGACAAGCCAGACAGTGGCACCCAAGTGGTTGCTTAGCTTCTTATTCTCCCCCGCGAATCTCCGCAATTCCGCCCACCACTGCAACCGGCCCTAGCATCCGTTGGTACTAGCTTTCATACTACGCCTGTACCGCTTTCCAACCGCACAAGCTCCCACCAGGTTTGCCATGCTCCGTCTTGCTTCGTGTCTCGCGTTGTTCGTTGCTCTTGTCGCCGCCCCCAAGCTTGTATTGGCCGAGTTGACCGTCGGCTATGGCCAGGCCGATGTCACGCCCGACCCGGCCCAGAAGCCGGTCTGGATTGCCGGCTACGGCCAGAACCGCAAGGCCGAGGGCGTCCACGATCCGCTCTATGCCCGGGCAATCGTGATCTCCGACGGCACGAAGAAGGTGGCGATCGCCGCGGTCGACGTGGTCGGTTTGCAGTACCCCACCGTGCAGGAAATCCGCAGGCGGCTCGAGGCCGATAAGTTCGACTACGTGCTCGTGACCAGCACGCACAACCACGAAGGGCCCGACACCGTGGGCATCTGGGGGCCGACACCCTTCAAGAGCGGCATCGACTTTGAGTGGCTCGACTCGCTGGTGGCCAAAACGGCCGAAGCGATTCAAGCGGCCGACAAGAGCCGGGTGCCGGTCACCGCGGCCTATGGCACCGCCGCCGACGGAACGCTGCTCCGCGACAGCCGCGAGCCGTACGTCAAGGACGACGTCATCCGCACGATTCGTTTCGACGGCACGGATTCGAAGAAGCCCCACTGCCTGCTGGTGAACTGGAGCAACCATCCCGAGGCCCTGGCCAGCGAGAACAAGCAGATCACGGCCGACTTCCCGTACTACACGATTCGCGACCTGGAGGCGAAGTACGGCTGTCCCGTGATCTACGTCACCGGCGCCGTCGGCGGGCTGATGGCGCCGCCGCGCGACATTTACACCAAGGCCGATGGTTCGCCGCTTAACGATGGCAACTTTGAGTACTGCGAACGACTTGGCAGCGACACCGCCAAACTCGCCATGAAGGCGATTGACTCGTCAAGCCCCGTCAAGCTCGAGCCGATCGTCGTCTCGGCCAAGCCGATCACCGTGCCGCTCGAAAATCGTCTCTATCGCATGGCCCAGATGATGGGCATCCTGAAACGCGAAGGGTTGCTATGGACCGGCAACAGCGAAGAGTTCGGCCGGCCCTATGAGAAAACAGACGTCAAGAAGAACCTGCTCCCCGCGGGCGTCACCGAAGTGGGTTACGTCGGGCTCGGCGAAGTGCACCTGGTCGGCATCCCGGGCGAAATTTATCCCGAGCTGGTCTATGGCAAGGTGCAGGACCCGGTCGATCCAGGCGCGGACTATCCCGATGCTCCGGTCGAGCCCTCGGTGCTGGAGATCCTGCCGGGCAAAAACTTCATCCTGGCCGGGCTGGCAAACGACGAGCTGGGCTACATCATTCCCAAGCGGCAATGGGACGAGAAGGCTCCCTTCTGCTACGGCCGCGAGAAAAGCCAGTACGGCGAAGAGAATAGCTGCGGCCCGCTGATGGCGCCGCTGCTGATGGAAGCGCTGCAGAAGCGCGTGGCCGAAGCGACCGGGAAGTAAGGCGAAGTGAACCAGAGATGGACGCGGATGAACACAGCTAAGGGATTGGGATTTCTGCCTTCAAGTCTGTGCAGTCTGCGAAATCTGTGGACAAAGTCTTCTTCCATCTCCCTTCTTCCGTCGTGTCTTTGTGTCGTTGTGGTAGCTTCTGCTGTTCCTTTTGCTGACCAAGCAGAGGGAACCACGACGGCACGACGACACAACGAAGAACAGAGAAGATTGTGAGCTCAGCCGATCTCCAGCCGGACTTCGCCCAGCGATCCGCCGGGAAGTTCGAGGGTTACTTCCAGGCGATTGTGCAGCGCGAGCCCAGCCGTGATGTCGACCCGCGCCGGATCGCAATCCGCGGGGCAGGGGAGCGCGGCCCCGTTGAGCGCAAGCACTGCTGCGGGCGGCAGACCTTCCAGCACGAGATAAACGCGCTCGTGCGGGTCGAGATTCGTCGGCGTGTTGAACGGACGGATCAGGCGCACCTGGCCGGCGAAGTCCGCGCCGAGCAACTCGCCGGGATTGCACGGAACAGTGATTCTTTGACTCGCAGGTACGCGACGCGAAGCATCTGACGCGGCCGCTTCGATCGCCAGTTCCCAGGGGCCGCGAAGTCGAATCACGTGCATGGCCGGATGCTAACTCTCTTAACCCGAAGCGTGAGCGAGGCGGCCGATCGACTCGGTATTGCTCCTCGCTCACGCTTCGGGTTGCAGTTTGAACACTACTTCTTGGTGTCGAAGTTTTGGACGATCACCACCTCGCGCACCTGCTGGCTGCTGGGCTCATAGACGCGCAGTGTAATCTGGACCCCGCGGATGGGAGTGGCGTAGGGCGGCTGCGTGTCCCATTCGCTGAACCGTGCATCGTCAAGTCTTGTCTCGTCGATCAATCCATTCAGCGGACTGCTGTTGTCGAGTCCGTTGGTTCCCCCGTCGAAAACGCCGTCCTGATCCTGATCGATTCCATCATTCTCGTAGTGAAGCGACCACGTATCGTAGATTCGATCGTTCGTCTGGTTGTTCGGGAACAGGAAAACGCCGCCCTGCGGCTTCTGATGCGGATTCACTCGGCCAAGGTCCGATAGTGAAGCAGGGTCGTATCCAAGGTCGACATACGCCCCCGAGCCCACCATCGCACCGCCAGCCCAGCCAGGATCGCTTGGGGTGGATACGAGGCCATTGCTTTCCCGAAGCTCGGCCTGCGAATCCCATACTCGAACGTCGAAGGCGATCACGTTAGTGAGCAAGACATCGTCACCCAAACGCTCCGCAACGAACGGGCGAAGATAGGCGTTCTGCTCCGGACGACCGGGTGGCCACGAAGCTGGTTGCGCTGGCGTGTTGACCGAAGTGAACCTGACATTCGGCGAAATCTCCGTATCCACGAGGAACGGGAATAGCCCGTATGTGCCGGTGTTGAAGTGCGCAAAGCGGTTTTCGCGTTTAGTCAAGTCGCCAAGCGTATTGGGGATCAGCTTAATTGCTGGAGCATTCTCGTAGCGAACCGATATGTCGTTGGCCGTATGAAAGCTGTTCGCCGGAGTTACGAAGGGGGCAGCCGTGGCATCGAGCGAGGGAGCGATTAACAGCACGCGGCGATAAAGCGTGCAAAGTCGCGTAGGAGGATTGGCCGTCGCGTCGATGATCGGCCCGTCCTGGACGAGAAAGTAGATCACTTCGGCCGTTGGCGACTCAATGACCCGTGAGCCGCCAGCGCCAGCGAACTTTCCGAGAAACGGACCGCTTCGCGAGCGGACAGTGAACATCAGCACATCGTCGCAGTCGCCGAACATGGCTTCCGGCGTATTGAAGCCGACGAGTTGCCCTGTGCTGTGAAGTCCTCCATCGCTCGATTGCCCCTCAATAATCTCAAAATACCCCTGGCCATTCTCCGGGCTCAGTGGCGGGGTCAGCGACGCTGTCGCTCCTTGCAGATCCTGCTGGATGACTTCGCGGGCCGCGCGCAGCCGGTCGGAGGTTTCGATCAGCGAGCGGCTCTTGGAGACGCTCTCGCTCACCACGCCGAACAGCGTGACGACGGCGCCCATCATGATCAGCGTGATCGCCAGCGAGACGAGCATTTCGATCAGCGTGAAGCCGCGGGCCGCGACGCGCGCGGTGCGACCCAGCGGTCGACGCTTGGCGGACAAAGTGATAAGGCTCGGCGGCAGAGATTTCCGCCGCGAGTGGCTCTGACAAGTCATGGCCATGCTCTGTTTCTGCGAAAGGGCGCCCCGGCCACGTCGTCTGTTCGAGGGGTTTTGCCGCAACTTTCGCTCGGCAAAAGCCCGCGTTCGGGGCCCGACGACTGACCGAAATCTATTTTACTCCGGGTTGCGGGTAGTCGCCAGCAAAGTTTTGCCGCCCCAGGGGCTACGGAAAGCGCAAAAAAAACCCAGGGACACAGTCCCTGGGCTTGGAGTTCCTTTCAAAATCGGCAGTTCCCGGCGAAGGTATTCGCCGGGCTTTAGAAAAACTCAGAGAATCCTACTGATCGTCCTTCAGGTGCTCGTCGAAGAACTCGAGCGTGGCTTCGACGGTGCGCTCCATTTCTTCGCCGCCCCAGCCGTGACCGGCGCCCAGCAGCATTTCGACGCGGCCGGGGACCTCGGCCTTGGTCAAAGCGTCGGCGATGACCATCGCCTGGTCGTGCGAGACCAGCGGATCCTTGGTGCCAAAGAAGCACAACATCGGCGCGTCTCCCTTGGAGATGTAAGTGAAGGGGGAGCCGGCCTTGACCAGATCCTGCTTCTCCTTCGGATCGCCACCAACCCAGGCCGTGAGAATCTGCGTCTGCGCGGGCGTGTAGCTCTCGCGAACGAGATTCACCGGGCCGACGAAGTTCACCACGCACTGCACCTTGCTCGACTGTTCGGGATTGCCGCCGTCGCCTTCCATGCCGTCGGCCGAGTCCATCAGGCCGAGCATCATCGCCAAATGCCCGCCGGCCGAGCCGCCGGTCGCGCCAATCTTGTTCGGGTCGATGTTCAGCTCTTTAGCGTTTGCGCGCAAGTAGCGGACAGCCGCCTTGGCGTCTTCAATCTGTGCCGGGAACCGATGCTTGGGGGCGAAGCGGTAGCTGATCGTCGCGGCGACGAAGCCATGCTCGGCCAAACGCTCGGCGAGCGAAGCCATGTCCTGTCGCTTCCCGGCCATCCAGCCGCCGCCGTGAATCACGACGATCGCCGGCACCGGATGATCGAGCCCCTTCGGCGAATACAGATCGAGTTGCAGCTTGGTGTCGCCAACCGTGGCGTACGTGACGTCCTTCTTGGCTTCGATCTCGGCCTTCTCCTCAGCGTGCACAACCGCACACGAGGCAAACCCAACGACCAGCGAACTGACGAGCAAATGCCGAAGCATGGCGAGAACTCCTTAGCGCGAAAATGGAGCGGTGAATGTATTGTGCGACGAAACGGGCCGCGCGAGTGGCGGGAAAAAGGAATCAACGGGTCATTCTAAGTCCCTCGGCAGCCCGTTGCGAGATAGCCGTGGTGCAAATTGTGCGGCAGGTTTGGGCTACGGCGGGGCAGGGCGGGGGATTAAAATTCACGCACTCCGATGCGTCCCTGTCTGAAGTCCTCTCATTGCCGCGGCCTTTCGCCCTTCTTCACATGTTCGACGGTTTTCTGGGTACCCGAGCTTCGCTGATGCTGGACGTCGTCGCCTTGGCGATGGTGGCCGTGGTGCCGGTGCTGGCGTTTAGCATTTACCAGGTTCGCTACCGGCGGAACTATGCCCTGCACAAGCGGATTCAGCTCGCGCTGGGGGCCGTGCTGCTGGTGGCGGTCACGCTGTTCGAAGTCGACATCCGGATGTACGGCTGGCGGCATCGAGCCGCGGCGTCGGCCTTCGCAGGCACGGATGGCTCGACGAATTGGGTGATGCTCTCCTTGTGGATTCACCTGTTCTTCGCCGTCAGCGCGACCGTGCTGTGGATCGTCGTAATCACACGAGCTCTCAGCAACTTTCCAAGTCCACCCGTACCGGGCCCGCATAGTGCGTGGCATCTGCGTTGGGCGCGCATCGCGGCGATCGACATGACCTGCACGGCGGTGACTGGCTGGGTGTTCTACTACCTGGCGTTCGTGGCGTGAGGACTGCGCAGTCGATTCAGGTGCCACCGGTGGCACTGACAACTTGTTGTCAGTGTGCCTCCGGCAAAAGAGGGGTCAAGCAACGTCGTCACCGGCGATGGGCTCACCAACTTGTGAACGCGTTCCTTGAGCCCTCTTGTTGCTGCGCAACACCGACAATGAATTGTCGCTGCTACCCCAAGGGCATTTCAAACGCCAGCTTACGGCGTTGCCTGCACCGGCTGGCGCACCGGCCCGCCCTGGTGAATTGCGATCCGGTTGATCGCATTCACAAAAGCTCGGGCGCTCGCTTCCAGGCTATCGGTTGAAACGCCGCGACCGCGATGCAGTTGCTCGTGGTGTTCGAGCTCGACGTTCACCTCGGCCTGGGCGTCTTTGCCCACGGTGACGGCCTGCACGCGGAAGTCGCGGCAGACGGTCGAGATGCCGGTGATCTTCTCGATCGCCAGGAAGATCGCGTCAATGGGGCCATCGCCCGATGTCATTGTTTCGGTGACTTCCTCGTCGCCGCGGCGGAGCGTCAGCGTGACCGACGGCGAGCGGTGCATGCTGGCCGTAACGTCGTAGTTCACGATCGACCAGGTGTTCGTTTCGTCGAGCACTTGTTGATCGATGAGAGCCGCGATGTCGCCGTCGTAGATTTCCTTCTTCTTGTCGGCCAGAACCTTGAAATCTTCGAACACCGACTGCAGTTGCTCCGGCGTGAGTTGATATCCGAGCGCCTTGCAGCGATCGGCGAGTGCCGCCCGGCCGCTATGCTTGCCCAGCACCAGATCGGTCTTGGTGAAGCCGACGTCCTCGGGATGCATGATCTCGTACGTCGTGCGTTCCTTGAGCATGCCGTCCTGGTGAATGCCGGCTTCGTGAGCGAACGCGTTGCGGCCGACGATTGCCTTGTTCCGCGGAACGGCCAGGCCCGTGATCTTCGAGACCAGCCGGCTGGTCGGCACCAGGCGCCGGCTGTTGATCCTGGTATCGAACGGGTAGTAGTCGCCGCGAGTGCGCATCGCCATCACGACTTCTTCCAGCGAGCAGTTGCCGGCCCGTTCTCCGATGCCGTTGATGGTGCATTCGATCTGGCCTGCGCCCGCTTCGATGCCGGCCAGACTGTTGGCCACGGCCAGGCCGAGGTCGTCGTGGCAGTGCATGCTGATCACGGCCTTGTCGATGTTCGGCACACGCTCGACCAACGTGCGAATGACGCCGGCCATGTGCGCCGGCGTGGCGTAGCCGACCGTGTCGGGAATGTTAACGGTCGTGGCGCCGGCCTTGATCGCGGCCTCGATCACCTCGACCAGAAAGTCAGGCTCGGTGCGCGAGGCGTCTTCGGGCGAGAACTCGATGTCGCTGCAGTAGCCGGCGGCACGCTTCACACCGTGAATCGCGCGTTCGATGATCTCCTGTTTGTCCATTTTTAGTTTGAACTCGCGATGGATCGCGCTGGTGGCCAGGAACACGTGAATCCGCGGGGCTTCGCTGCCTTTCAGCGCTTCCCACGCGCGGTCGATGTCGGCGTCGTTACAGCGGGCCAGGCCGCAGATCACGGAACCGCGAATGTTGCGGGCCACTTCGCGAACGGCTTCGAAGTCGCCCGGCGAGGCGATCGGGAAGCCGGCTTCGATGATGTCGACGCCCAGATCGACGAGCGCCTGGGCGACTTCCATCTTTTCGGCCAGGTTCATGCTCGCCCCGGGCGATTGCTCGCCGTCGCGGAGCGTGGTGTCAAAGATACGGATGTTGCGCTTGCTCATGGCAGGGAGGTTACCTTGGTTCAGAATGCTTGGGGATCTGGAGTTAACGCGAAACCGCTGGTTGGCCGACCCGAAGTCGGCCAGGGCAACACCAACCGTGCCCTGCCGAGCAGGCGTGGCGTCCGCTCGTGACTGGTCGTGCGAGTGTCCATTTCCCAAGTTTCCGATGATAGCTGGTTGCGGCTGTTTGGCCTCGCGCTGGAGCGCGACACCAACAAAAAAACCCCACGGCACGATTTGCCCTGGGGTTCGTTCACTCTTGTTCGGCCTGCGTGTACGAACCCCGACGTTGCTAGCGCGGAAGCGCCAAAAGCAAAAGCGGCAATAGGTTCGCACCGGGCTCGATCATCTGTCTCATCCAGTACCGCGACGAAGAGTCGCGAAAATACCCTTTGACGGCTGCCAGCATGACTCCTGCCAGCAGCACCAGCCAACTCTATCGTATGCCAGAGGGGTGGTCAAGGCGGAAGGTTCGCTAGCGAGTTTCTCCCGATACGTGCTGTCTTTGAGCCCCGTGCTTGCTGTCTTGAGTAATTGGGGGCTTTCTCGTACTATTCCGCCGCTTTGTTTCCGGAGGCTGGCCGCACCCCTCCGCGCTCGACACTTCCTGGCAGTACCTAATGATCGACTACGAAGTCCAGCGCTGCACGCGCCGCTGCGCCGCGACCGGCCGCGAACTTGCCCCCGGCGAGGAGTTCTACTCCACGCTCGTGGCCGAGGGTTCGCAGGTCGTCCGCCACGACTACGCGCGCGAAGCCTGGCACGGTCCGCCGCCGGGAGTGCTCGGCTGGTGGAAGTCACATATGCCCGAGAAGACGGCGAAGAAGCTGCAGTGGGCGCCGAACGACGTCATGCTCGAACTGCTGGAGACGCTCGAGGAGCAGCCCCAACAGAAGGACATGCGCTACGTGCTCTCGCTGCTCTTGATCCGCCGGCGCGTCGTCCGGCTGGAAGGCGTCGAGCATGGCAATGCAGGGGAGGAGATCTCCGTGCTCTATTGCCCGCGGCGCGACACGACCTATCGCGTCGAGACGCGCATGCCAAGCGACGAGCGTATCACTGAAATTCAGGCCGAGTTGGCTCAACTCCTCTTCGCGGATGCCGGATAGCACGATGCAGCAGGTTGCACGACCGACATTCTGGTTCCGCAGTGGCTGGTTGCTGGCGCTTGCGCTGGTGGTCTTCTCGACCACGGGAGCGAGCTGCCCACGACTCGTGCAGCAGTACACCGAGCCAATTCCCCGGGCGCTGCCGCCGCAGGCCTCGATCACGCAGATCGTCAACGTGGTCAACGACAACACGGCCCGCGTCCAATCGCTCTCCAGCTCGCGAGCCACGATCACGACCCCCGGCTATCCGTCGCTGAATGCGCGGATCAACATGACTCGGCCGCGCTCGCTGCGGATCACGGGCGAAAAGTTTGGTCCGCAGCTCGATGTGGGCTCGAACAACGAACTCTTGTGGATCTGGATCGCGCAGTCGCAGCCGCCGGCGCTGTTCTATGTGCGACACGAGCAGTATGCCCAAAGCGCCGCGCGGCAGATCATGCCCGTGGAGCCCGACTGGCTGGTCGAGGCGTTCGGCCTGACAACCTTCGATCAGGCGGCGCCACTCGAAGGTCCTTCGCCCGTGGGGAATGGTCGCGTGCAGATTCGCCGCAGGGTTGGTCCGCCCGGTATGGAGACTTCGCGAGTCACGGTGATTGACGACTCGCGCGGCGTGGTGCTCGAGCAGCACGTCTACGACATGAGCGGACAGCTCCTGGCCTCGGCCGTACTGAGCGGTCATGCACTCGATGCGGCGAGTGGCGCGAAGCTGCCGCGGAAAATCAACGTGCAGTGGCCGCCCGCGAAATTGGAACTCGCCATCGAGATGTCGGACCTTACCGTCAACCAGTTGCCGGCCGATCCGGGGGAGTTGTTCACCAAGCCCACCTACAGCGGCTACAACGATCTCGACCTCGCGCAGCCGGGCTTGCAGCTCACGCCGACCGCGGCCGGTCAGTATCAGAATCCGCCGACCACGCGGTACTAACGCCGCGCCCGATAGCCGCCGGCTTTGCCGGAGGGTTCTTCTCCGGCGCCGATCGTTGCGCTACTTTCCGATCAGCATCCCGCCGTCACAGACTAGAATCTGTCCGGTGACCATGGGCGAGCCGTTCACGATGCTCAGAATCGCCGCGGCGATGTCGTCCGGCTCGGAAACCTTTTCCAGCGGGCACTGCGCGGCGACCGTGTTCATGGCCTGCTCGTAACCGCCGCCGAGCCCCTGCTCGAGCCAGCGGCCCGTGATGAAACCGGGAGCGATCGCATTCACGCGAATCTTCGGCGCGAGCGCCCGGGCCAGCGCGATCGTGAGGTTATTAAGTGCGCCCTTCGACGCGCAGTAGGGAATCGAGCTTCCCTTGGCGGCGATCGCGGCGACGCTCGTGATGTTGATTACCTGGCCGCCGCCGCCCGCGAGCATCGTCGGTTGCACAGCCCGCACGGCCTGAAACGCGCCGACGACGTTTACCTTGTAAATCCGCAGCCAATCGTCGGCATTGACCGCTTCGAGATCGGTCGCCAGCGCGAACTTCGTCGTCCCGGCGTTATTCACCAACAGATCGATTCGGCCGAACGCGTCCTTGGCGACCCGGGCCATTTCGCGACACGCGGCATCGCCGGACACATCGGCCTTAAGTGCCACGGCCTTCACACCAGCCTGTTCCAAGTCGGCCGCGGTTTGCTCGGCGTCTTCCCGCGACTTGGAGTATGTGATCAGGACATTCGCGCCCTGACGTGCCAGCCGCAGCGCCGTGGCTCGGCCGACTCCCGTGCCGCCGCCTGTGACGATTGCCGCTCGAATGTTGCCTGCCATGGATGCGCCTCCCGCGATGGATGATCGAAAAGCGATATCGTAGCGGGGCGCAAGGCACGTGCAAACCGCTCAGAAGCAAGTTCTGGGCGCCATTCTACGCCGTTGTCCGTCTTCGTGGATTCATTGGGTAGCAGCGACAACTTGTTGTTGGTGTGCGCAGCACCGGAGGATTCAGGGGGAGCGTATCAAAGTGCAAACTTCATCCCCAGGAACGCGCGGCCTGATCCCTCTTGGGCCGTGGCCCACTGACAAGCGAGTTGTCAGTGCCACCAGTGCCACCCTGTTTTCGCTGGACCCTGGGGTTAATGGCGTAGAGTGGCACCCGAATGGAGATCCGGCACGCCTACCGCACTTTGCAGTGGAAGCGGACCAGGCCGCCTTCGCCCGGCTTGAGCGGGTCGGCGAAGTCCCAGCGAAGCACCAGCGAGTCGCCTTCGTTCACTTCGGTCGTAAAGTCGGCGCGGCGGCTCGACTGGGCCGTCGTGGGCACGTACTCGAGTCGCGTCGTGAGATTGTCGACGATCACGACCTTCTTGATCACCTGGTCGCCCAGGTTGTCGAAGCGGAGCGTGAACTCGACGATCTCGCCCGGCTTGGCGGTTTTCTTCGAGGCGATCTTCACGATCCGCAAACACGGCGAATCCGGTTCGTCGTAGCGATAAGTAGCCTGAGCCCGCTGATCGCCGGTGACGTCGACGGCCTGCTTGCCGTCGAGGATGACCTGCACGGCGGCGTTGTGCGTCCAAACGATTGCGGCGTCGATCGCTTCCAGCAGGCGAGACTTCTCCGACTCTTCGAACACGCCGCGTTTCATGACGAGCAGGTTCTCGTAGATCGCGAACCCGCCCTCGATGCCCAGCACCGGCAACAGGCTGACGGCGGGCGCGTCGGTCTCATTACGCCGTTCGATGCTCGGGTGCCGCGTGACGACGCTGCCTTGCAAACGGATCGGCTGAACCAGCGCCGTGGCGGGCGCATCCTCCAGGCCCTGATGCGGCATGACGGGCTTAGCCACGCCGATCGGCTGATCCTGCTGCAAGTTCTCGATCAGATTCGTCACTTGCCGCACGGCGGCGAACCGTGGTGCATACAGGCAAACCTTGTTGCTCGCGCAGATCTTCGTGCGCCCGTCCTGCGAGTCATAGATGGCGACGGTGTCTTCGAGCTCGAGTCCGCGAATCTCGCCTTGCGCGCCGAGGTTCACCTGGACGTATTCGTCACCGCCATCCTGCAGGTACTCATCGTGCGGCCAGGGACCGGCAATTCCCGGCGGCGCCCACGGCGTCTGCGGGCAATTCGGCAGAGGGTGCCCTTGGTAACATTGTGGCTCGACCGGCATGTGCGGCAACTTCTCCACGGCCAGCGCCAGCTGCTCCTTGGTCAGTCCCTCTCCGCGCGGGGCCACTTCCTCGGGCTCCTGGAAATCGGTTGCCATCACCGCGTCGCCAGCCGGCGCCTCGGGAGCCGCGGTGATCTTGTTGGGGGCTTTGCTCACCTTGGCCTTGGCGGCCGTCTTGGCAGGCAGCGCCGCTTCCGGCGCGAACTTCAGCTCGCTCTTGGGAAGCGACTGGCAAGACGCAAGCAGTAGCGCGGCCAGCACCGGGCCGCGACGAATGATGTTCGCGAGCTTCATCGGGTGATTGCCTGCCGCTTGAGAGACGGTGTTGTTTCGATGGCTGACGCACGCTGAGCGCGACCGCGCTGCGGGCGCGCGAGCCGGACCTGTGGACCATCGATGTACGTGGGTTGCTGCGGCACACCCTGTTGCGACTGCCGCGGATTCCACATCACCAGCGGCGGGCAGCCGTAGAGGAACAGTTCGTCCGGGCCATCCGCGTCTGGCACGCGCCCGCCAATTCGCAGAATCGCCACGGGGCGACCGAGGCTATCGGCCACGTCCAGCGGATTGTCGCCCGCCTGAACTTCGAAATACGCTTGTTCGTTGTCCTTGCGGGCCACGGGCGTCGCGTTATCGGGATCCTCAACGTAAATGACGCGGGTCACGAATTTGCCGGCTGCCGCCATCTCGAGCTCTTCCGGCGCGAGATTGATCGGGATCGGAAAGCGGAACTCTTGGCCGATCGGCGGATAGAGTCGGTCGATCACCTCCACCGTGGGATACACCTCGACGCCTGCGGCATTCGGGATGTTCGTCACTCGCAGGCGATAGACCGCACCGATCAGCATGCCCGCCGTCATGACGTCGCGTCTGGGATCGCCGAAGCTGCCGCCGACGGCCGGTGCGATCTGGATTCCCTCGGGTCCGCTGACTTCAACAGGTTGGAAGTATCCTGGCAATGGTCCGCCCCGCTGGAGTTGCTGGCTTCCAATCGCTCCCGGTGGCATTACCCCTCCATGGTGATAGTGCACTGGCGGAGGATCGGCGGCGACTGTCGACGCGCCGCTGATCCAGAGAAGTGCACACAGCACCACGACACCGGCAACTCGTACCGGAAGCTGGCGATTTGCATCGTTCGCATTCCGGCTGCGGAGCTTTTGGACCATTGTCATGGATAGTTCCAACTGCTAAACGCTTATTCGAATAAGCCGCCCGGCCCCAAGTTCATGGGGCCGGGCAAGCTTACGGAATCATGACTTCACACTCTCACACAGTTACTTCACACGCTCACACTATTCGCACGGCCAGCCATCCTGGACGTCGAAGTCATGCTCGTGCTTGTCGCCAATCGGCTGACGGAACAAGACCGGAGCCATGTGCTTGTGCTCCTTGATGTGGACCCGATTGACCGGCTTCGGATAGCTATAGCCAGGCTTCTCGGCCACGTTGATCTTGAACTTCTTGACCGGCGACGGGATGTGGAACTTGGTGTGGTTCGCAATCACGTGCTTCTGCAAGCCAGCCGGCACTCCGTGCGGAACGTGCGGCGGACCAGGCAGACCGATCGGCGTGCCGCTCATCGGCATGCCATAGTTCGGAGCCGTTACACCGGCCACGAACTGCGGAGGTACTCCGGCAGGCAATGCACCCGTCGGACCCGGGAAGCAGACACCTGCTCCGCAGCCGCCACCGCCCATCCCGCCAGGACCGCATCCGCCACCCGCACAGTCGGGACCGCAGCCCGGACCACCGGGCATACCGATGCCGGTCGGAGCGAACGGAATCGGACCGCCCATGCCGGGACCGCCCATGAACTCGGCGTCGCCGTTGGGCACTTCCAGATCCTTATTGCCCACGCGGACGATGGCCATGATCGCACCACGACGGTCGGCTTCGACAATCGGGTCGACGCCCGGATCGAGACGCGTGCTGACCAGCGTCTCGACGTTGGCGAGCGCGAGCTCTTGATATTCGGGGTCGGGCAGGTAGATGACCTTGGTCACGAAGTTGCCCGACAGCACCTGGTCGAAGTCCTCTTCAGTGACCTGCACCGGAATCGCATTGTGCGCGAGGTAAGCGATGGTGCGCGGAGTCGGCGGACCGATCTCAAGCGTCGGATAGAGCTCGACGCCCGGCCGGCCGGGGATCTCCGTGAGCTTCAGGCGATAGATCGCCCCCTGTGGGAAGTTGTAGCGGCCGGGAACAACCAGCGCTTCGGAGTCGAACGCTCCGGGCTGGCCGATGTCCCAGTTGACGGTCATCCCTTCAGGGCTGACGAACGCGACCTGCGAGGTCGGCGCCGGGCCGTACCCACCTGGCGGCGTGAAGGGCACCGGCGGGATGATGCCCGGACCGGGACCGCCCACACCGGGGCCAGGCTCCGCCAGCATCTGGGCCGGCGGCAGGTTATTTCGGTGCGTGAACTTGCTCAGCGGCGGGATAAACGACGTTTGGTCGTTGAACTCGCCATAGGGCGGATGCAGGAAGCAGCCGCTAGCGGCTAGCATCACCATCCCCAGGAAAAGAGTTGCGATACGGTTTGTCATGATTCCCCCCCATGAACGCCTTGTTCCAGCCCTTAGGTCGCGTCAAACGCTTGCCACGCCCCACAGGGCCCAGGGTGGCTAACCCCGAGTGTGAAGTCTTCCTTGATCAAACCCTTCTCGGAGTCCGCTCAACCCCGGAGGATTGAGATAGACCCTTTCGGGGCATCACTTTACAATTCCGCCCGGCTTCGTTCGGACGGCCCGCGTCTGGGTCGTCTGCCGGTTTGTACACACACCGTGCGCAACAGAGTGCGGTGGTGCTATTGTTTGGTCGGCCTGCTCCAATCGGATTCTTTGGCAAATCCCGTAAAACCGGCACATGAAGAAGAGCTTGCCCAGCCTCGCCGCCTTGTTGCTAGCCCTCTCTGGAGCGGCCAGTCGGGCACAAACCCCGCCGCCAGCTGCGCCGACTCCTGGTCCCGCGGCTGCTTCAACCGCGGCAACTTCTGCGGCTCCGGCAGGTCCGCAAGGCGATGTGCTGCTCGAGCATGTGATCACAAACCTCGAGGCGGCCCCTTCCATCTCGGCCAAGATTCGCCACCGCGTCGAGCTGCTCGGCCGACCGATCAGCGGCGTCGGCGACTATGTTCAGCAGGGCAGGGGACCCAGCCGACAGTTTCGGCTGGTGCTCGATCTCCGAACGCAGCTCTCGGCCACAAAGTTCGAACACACTTGCGACGGTCAGCAACTCTGGGTGCTCGAGGAGTTCGACGGCAAGCGCAGTCTTTCGACGGTTGACGTAGCGCGCTTGCAGAACTCGACGCCGAAGGTTGGCTCTTCGCCGCAAACGCCGATGTGGTGGCTGTCACTCGGTGGACTGCCGAAGCTGGCCGGAAGTCTCAAGGACTCGTTTCAGTTCGGCGAGGTCGTGGCCAACCGGCTGGATGACTTGGCTGTGTGGAGCGTTGAAGGCCGCTGGCGGCCTGAGCGGCTCGCGCAGTTTCTGCCCGAGCAGGGCGACGAGATCCGAGCAGGGCAGGGGGCCGACCTCTCGCAGCTCACGCCGAACGTTCCGCACAAGGTCGTCGTGCACGTGGGCTATGACGACTTGTTTCCCTATCGCATCGAGTACTGGCGCACCGAAACTGACGACAAGGGCGCGACGAGCGAGAAGCTGATGCTCGTGATGGAATGGTACGAAGTACGCTTTGCCGCGCCGATCGAAGCCGCGCGATTCGCTTTCCAACCGCCACCGCAAGTCGATCCGAAAGCACCGCTGCAGCCGACCGATCGCACGCAGGAGTGGCTCGATCGCCTGGAACGGCAGGATCCGCCGCCGGTGGAAGCGGCACGCCGGCCGCGCTCGCGGTTGTAGTTTCACCGAGCGTCGAGTGCACTGTGGCCCTCGGCTTTGCCGGGAGGTTCTTCGTCGCGCTATTTGGCTTAGATGCTCACCGCTTCGGTGCTGAAGGCGGCCCCCGGCAAAGCCGGGCGCTACCGGCGGAATAAAGAGCGATTCAACTCTCCGCGCGGCGACTGTCTCGCAGCGGGCTGTACGCCAGTCGAGCCGCGACGCGGAGCGCTTCGACCATGCCGCTCGATTCGGCGCGGCCCTGCCAGGCAAGATCGAACGCCGTGCCGTGCGCGACGCTCGTCCGCACGATCGGTAGTCCCAGCGTGACGTTCACCGCCTGGTGCATCGCCAACAGTTTGATCGCGATGTGCCCCTGGTCGTGATACATCGCCACCACGGCGTCGAACTCGCCAGCAACCGCGCGCGCGATCAGCGTGTCCGCGGGGAGCGGCCCGGTGAGGTCGAGCCCTTCGACCAGCCCACGCTCGACGGCCGGTTCAATGATCGTCGACTCCTCGTCGCCGAACAGCCCGTCTTCACCGGCATGCGGATTGAGCGCGCACACGCCAACTGTCGGCCGCGCGCCTTTCAGTTCTTGCATCACGCGCGACACCAGCCGCGACTTGCGCAGAACGCCTGCACTGGAAAGCGCGGCCAGCGCCTGCGCCACCGACATGTGCAGCGTGACGTGCACGATTGCCAATCCCGCGTTCCCTCGCACCACGCTTCCCGGTCCGAGGTACAGCATCATCGCGAAATCGTCCACTCCGCACAGCTCGGCCAAGAGCTCGGTGTGGCCGGGATAATGATGCCCGGCTTTCCAGAGTGCTCCCTTGTGCAGCGGCGCCGTGCAGATGCCATCGATCTCGCCGGCCAGCGCCATCCTCGCGGCCGCGATGAGCGCGTCGTAGGCAGCCTGACCGGCCCGGGCGTCGATCACGCCCGGCGGAACCTCGACCGCCTCAGCATTGACCGCACGCAGGCAGGGCATCAGGGTCGTGCTTCCCGCAGCCTCGGCCGGCGAATGGATCTCGACGACTTCCAGCGGACCACCAATCAGCTCTGCGGCCCGACGCATAATCTCGGGATGGCCCACGACCAGCGGCCGGCAAAAGGCGTGCACTTCGGCACGCTGCCAGGCGCTGGCAATCGTTTCTGGCCCAATTCCAGCAGGGTCGCCCATCGTGATGGCAATCAGTGGAAGCTTCATATCATGGATCATATCCCGCCGGAGCGGCTGGACGAAGTGGCGGGGCGGTGGGTCTAATTAAGGTTTGCTGAACGAACGCACTACATGCGCGTTAGCCCCCGGCTTTGCCAGGGGGTTCTTGCTCGAGCCCTCCTTGGTGCAATGACTCGAATCTTCATGACGCTGGCCTGGTTCGCCCTGGTAATGATGGGGGCGACGCTGATCCTCGGCCTCTCGATCGATCTGCACACCGAGCAGCATTCGCCCGACATGCTGCGCTGGGCGACGGTGCATCGGCTGAGCGGCGTGTCGACGGCGCTCGTGGTCGTCCTGGTGCACAGCATCGTGGTCACCTACTTCATTGGCACCAGTCGCTGGGTGAAGGAAGTCAGCGAGGCTTACTCGCTGGGCAATGAGTACATCATTCGTGCGAACACGCTCAAACGAAGGACGTTCCCCTGGGCCGTCATGGGGATGCTGACCGTGGTCGCCGTCGGAGCGCTCGGAGCCGCCGCCGATCCATCGACCGGGCGTGCAAACACGATCAACTGGGTGACGCCGCATCTGATCGGAGCGCTCACCGGTTTGTCGTTCATCGCCTACACGTTCTTCGTTGAGTGGAACAACATCCACGCCAATCACGTCGTCATTGCCGACGTGCTCACCGAAGTCCAGCGGATTCGCGCCGAACGTGGCCTGGAAGTGTAGGGCAGGGGAGGGGGGCGCCGCGTGACGCAGTTCCCATGGAAGGTATTCCATGGGCTTTCTAGTGAGCGTGGCCGTCGTGAGCGGCACCGTCGTGCTGTTCTTGCGATTCTTGTTCTTGTGCCGCGGCCGGCCCGTGATAGTGATCGTGCCCGCTGGCTTCCAGGAACACGGTGCCCCAGGCCAGGGCGATGCCTGCCAGTAGCGACATGGAAAGGGCCAATCGATCGTGCCGGTGGAATTGCAGTTCCGGCAACAGGTCGCCCGTCGCGATGCACAGGAACGCGCCGGCGGCGAAGCCCAGGGTCTGGCCCAGTCCGGCCGACGAGCCGGCGGCATTCGTGAGCGTGTAAAACACAATAATTCCCAGCGGCGTGACCAGCGCGTAAGCCGCGTTGAGCAGATGCCGCGCCCGCGTGCTCTTGCCGGCGGCAGCCATCATCGTGCCGATGGTGAGCGAGTCGAACGGCTTGTGCAGCGCTACGGCCAACAGCGCGCCGATCCCGGCCAGCAGTACGCCGTGGCCTTCTTCACTCTTTACCGCGGCGGCAAGCGTCACGCCGTCGACCAGGCCGTGCAGCGTCAGTCCGATGATCACGCCCACCCAGGAGAACGCCAACCGCGAGTGGCCGTGCCCGTGGCTTTGACCATGATGGTGCTGGTGGGAATGAGCCGGTGCATGATCTTGGTCAGGATCGCAACCGCCATCTTCGAGCAGCGGCGACTCTTCGCCCGGCGCTTCGTGATGATGGAAGTGGAAGAACCGCTCGAGAAAGAACATGAACAGAAAGCCGCCGAGCACCCAGAACATCGTCACGTCGATCGACCCCAGCGCCGCAAAGCTGTGCGGCAGCAGGTGCAACAGGCCGATTCCCAGCACGATGCCCGACACGAAGCTGATCGCAATCTGCATCCGCTTGTGGGTCAATTCGACGACCAGCGGAATCCAGCCGCCGGCGAGCGAAGCGCCCACGCAGATCAGCGAATAGACGAAGAGCAGGGCGACAGGTTGCATCGGGTGACCTCGGGCAAAGATCGTCAGTATCGCCCAAGGGGGAACTTTACGCCAGTGGCCGAGCGTAACTGCCGAATCGTTCACCATAGTAGCCCCCGGCTTTGCCGGGGGGTTCTGAGCGGCAGTTTTGCACGGAGCTGCCGCGGTGTACCATCGGCGTTGACTTTTGGTTTCGATATCGACCGCATCGAGGTCCCGCAATGCGTGCCGTTGTGCAGCGAGTCAGCCAGGCTCAGGTCGTCGTCGAGAATGATGTCGTCGGCCAGATCGGTCGCGGCTTCGTCGTACTGCTCGGCGTGGCCCAGGGCGACACTGCCGCCGACGTCTCAACCATGGCGGATAAGCTCGTGGGCCTGCGCGTGTTCGACGACGCCGAGGGGAAGATGAACCTGGCGCTGGCGGACGTCGGCGGCGCGATGCTCCTGGTCAGCCAGTTCACGCTGCTGGGCGATTGCCGCAAGGGACGCCGGCCGAGCTATGTCGAAGCCGCGCCGCCGGAACTCGCCGAGGCGCTGTATGAGCTCGTTGTCGCAGAAGTGCGTAAGCGCGGCATTGAAGTCGCTACTGGCCGCTTTCGCAAACACATGGACGTGACCCTGACGAACGACGGCCCGGTGACGCTGCTGATCGACACTCGGAGAGTGTTCTGAAGAGTTAGCAACAAGCCCACGGACTGCTTTCTGTGGGTTCGCCGATCCTAAAAAATCGGTTCCGGGGCAGGGGAGTGCGAACGTGGCCGCCAGGCGTTGCGATCCGGCGTGTCTTTGGATTTCTCCGGCTGCTCGGCAACCATCTCGGCTTCCATGCCAGGCATCTTCGGCAGCGGGGCAGGATCGGCCGTGATCATCAGCGCCAGCACGATCACGTTCGCGTACGTCGCCAGGTTGGCCCACCAGCAGTCGCCCCAGAACTTGAGTGCGGTGCCAAACGAACTTTTCAACCGCAGATGACGGAAGTCGATGCTCCAGATCTCATCCAGCACCAGATGCGAACCGAAACCGGCCATCACGGCCGTCGCGAAGAACACACGTGTCCACGGATTTTCATGGTCGCATATCAAGTAGGTGAGCATGCCGACAATGGCGAGCGCCGGCAGGCTGTGAAACATCCCGCGATGCACCGTGATCGACTTGAGTAGCCGGCCCATGCCGAAGCGTATCAGCAAGTACACGAGCCCGCCGGCAAGTACCATCGTCTCGGGCGTCAGCTCGTAACGCTGCCAGCGATGAATGAGCAGCAGGGGGACGACAGCCGCAGTGAACGAGACGCTTTCGCGCAGCGGAACGCCTGGCCCGCTGTCGAGATCCGGCAGCATGCCGCTGACGCCGCACAGACCCGCGCCCAGCATGCACGTCGACCAATGGGCGTCGTACATCGTGTATGCGCCGGCGCCGTAGGCCACGCCAAGAACACTGCTGGTGGTAATGTGCGTTTTGAAGCCGGCCATGAGGGCATCCTTGCCAAGAAGTCCGAAGTGCTGGCGAACAGTTCCTAGAGCTTGTGCGCGGGCGAGACTGTATCGGACAAATGCGCCTGCGGCCAAGATCAGTTTCGCCCCCCTATCCTGCCTGCAGCGCGAACTCTGGGAGTTGGCGCGTGAGACCGCAAGGCTGTCACGCCGCGGCTGGTCTTCTGGCCTTTAACCGAGACCGGTATACTTGCGCGGCTCGGTTCGGTCAGTCAAACCAGCACGGCTGAGCCGCCACGCGGTCATCCGTGGCACCCAGAACTCGAACCAGCGGCCGGATGAATTTCGGGAGGAAACCTGCACGTGGAAGTTTACGACATCTGCATGCTAGCGGTGCTGGTGCTGGCGACGCTCTTCGGAGCGTACAAAGGCATGGCCTGGCAAGTCGCCAGCCTGGCCAGCATCGTGGCCAGCTACCTGGTGGCGCTGCGGTTCAGCGAGCAGTTCGCGCCCCGCTTCGGCGACCAGGCGCCGCTCAACCGCTTCATCGCGATGTTCGTGTTGTACATGGTCACGTCGCTGGGCATCTGGTTCGCCTTCCGAATCGTGAAGAACTTCATCGACCGGGTCCGGCTCCGGGAGTTCGACCGCCAGATGGGAGCCCTGGTCGGGGCGGCCAAGGGGGTCCTGCTGTGCGTGGCGATCACCTTCTTCGCCGTCACCCTGAGCGAGCGGGCCCGAAGTGCCGTCCTGCAGTCGAGGTCCGGGTTCGTGATCGCCCAGCTTCTGGATCGGGCAGAGGGGGTGATGCCGCGCGAGTTGCACAGCATGTTGGGCCCCTACCTGAACCGGCTGGAACAGGAGCTCAAACCGGGCCAGGAATCGGACACAACTCCGCGGACCGCCAGCGGCCAAGCCGACGGCTACGGCGCGTAGCAGGGGAGGCGAATTTCGCCTGCGCGAGCTGCTCAGATTCCTGGATGCGAGTCGCCGAAAAACGACCGCCCAGAATGCCCCCAGAATGCACGCCGCACGGCACTTTGACATCGGGGTCAAATCTCGCTTCGCGCTCGCCACGACGCAGCAGGCGAGGGCAATTCGCAAGAACCAGGAAACCCCGTAAAACCCGGCAATCCGAGGCCAAAAACGAACATAAGAAACATTATCGGACGTTGGGGTGCGGTTCGGAAATGGGCCTCTCTTTGGCTCGAGTCACTCTCCCAAGCAGCTCACCATAAAGATGATTTGACATCTAAACCGCACGCTGAAACTACAGGCTCAGCAGCGCCGAGAAACGATCGCCCGCGCGCCGTTTCTGGCCGCTGGAAATTTTCCGCCGTGGTCCCCTGCTCTGACGACCCTCGGCGGAGTGCAAATCTGCTCCGGGAAGAAACCCACGGAAAGCATTCCGTGGGCTTGATTCAGACGCCGCTTGGGGATGATTTCCGACTCGGCCGGGGCGAACTTCGCCCCGGCTGCCGGCACCCGATGTTCGCGCCCTGAGGAACAACCGGCGCGAATCTCACCCGCCGGCAGGATCGGACGAAACGGCACGCTGCGTCCAGGAGGTCGGGTGGCAGCGACAACTTGCTTGTCGGTGTGCGCAGCACAAGAGGCTTCGGGCAGAGCGTAACCAACTAGGAAGGTTCGCCCTCAGTGAACGCGATTCTCCATCATCCCTCTTGGCCCCGGAGGCCCACTGACAAGCAAGTTGTCAGTGCCACCCGACACCAACGCAGGTCGCGGCGAGCCGACTAGGCTTCGGTGCCTTCCGCCATCGCCGCTTCCAGGAAGACGCCCATCTGGCGGAACTTGTCGTACCGCTTGTCGACCAGGGTCTGAGACTTCTGGCCAACAAGTTCCTTGAGGCACTTCACCAGGTACATCTTCATCCGGGCGGCCATCTGGTGATGATCGCGATGAGCGCCACCCAGCGGCTCTTCGATCACGTCGTCGACGACGCCCAGGCCCAGCAGGTGCTTGCTGGTCATCTTCAGCGCCGCGGCCGCTTGCTCGGCGTACGTTGAACTCTTCCAGAGAATGCCCGCGCAACCCTCGGGACTGATCACCGAGTAGTAGGCGTGCTCGAGCATGGCGACTTTATCGCCCACGCCAATGCCCAGCGCGCCGCCCGAGCCACCTTCTCCAATCACGATGCAGATGATCGGGGTCGGCAGCCGCGACATCTCGAACATGTTCTGCGCGATCACTTGGGCCTGGCCACGTTCTTCGGCGCCGATGCCGGGATAAGCGCCTGGCGTGTCGATGAAGCAAATCACCGGCAGTTGGTACTTGGCGGCGAGCTTCATCTTGGCGAGCGCCTTGCGATAACCCTCGGGATGGGCGCAGCCGTGGTAACAGGCGATCCGTTCCTTGGTCGTCTTACCTTTCTGGTGGCCGATGACCATCACCTTGTAGCCGTCGATCTTGGCGAAGCCAGTTCGCATCGCGCGGTCGTCGCCAAAGAACTTGTCGCCATGCAGTTCGACGAACTCATCGAACACGAGGTTCAGATAGTCGGTCGTCATCGGCCGCTCGGGGTGCCGCGCGACTTGCACGGTCTCCCACGGCGCCAGGTTGCTGTAGACCCGTCTCTTGGTGTCGGCCAGATCGCGCTTCACGCGGCGGAGCTCTTCGCGAGCCTCCGCATCGTCGGAGGGCGATGCCTCGAGAGTTTGAACCTGAGCTTCCAACTCGGAGATGGGCCGCTCGAATCCAAAGCGGTGATTGGCAACTGGCATCGCTCGCGTGCTCCGGCGTGACTTTTGATTCTCCTGCTGCCAGCGGTGCTGGCGCCGGCAGTGACAGCAAACCCCGCGGAAATCGCCGCGAATGCTGCGGGCCTTATTCTACATCGGCTGCCGCTTCGGATCAGCCCTGACCGGCCGCCGGTTTTCGTGCTGCTGGCGGAACTTTATACACCGCTCGGGTGCGAATCTCGCCCAAAACGTCATCCATCGATGGCGGTCGATCGACCGGATTCTTTGCCAGCATGGCCTTCACCAGTGCGGCGAAGTCGTCGCTGACGTTGCGGTTATTCGCCTGCACGGGCGGAATCGGCGAGCGGAGGTGTTTGGTGAGCAGTTCTTGGGTGCTGGTGCCCGTGTAGGGTGGCTTGCCAGAGAGCAGTTCGTGAACCATGCAGCCGAAGCTGTAGATATCCGCCCGCTGATCGAGCGACTGCCCGCGAATCTGCTCGGGCGACATATAGCTGCGGGTGCCTTGAATCTTGCCGCGGCCGCTGAGCAGTCGGGCCAGCATGCCTTTGGGCTTAGTGGCCAGGGCAAAGTCGATCAGCTTCACGTCTCCCTGGTCGTTGACCAGAAAATTGTCGGGCTTGATATCGCGGTGGATCCAGCCATGCGAATGGAAGTAAGCGAGCCCTTCGGCGGCGCCGCGAATCCAGGTTGGCGCCAGCGGAGCGAGAGCTTCGACCCCCTGCACAATCCGCTGCTTGAGGTTCGGCGACGCGAACAGCTCCATCGCCAGATAGTGAGCTCCCTTGTCGCGGCCCAGGGTGAAAATGTGGATGACGTGCGGGTGATCGAGTGGTTTTCCGACTTCGTACTCGTGCTTGAGGTAGCCCAGCTCCACAGAATTCTTGGCCAGTTCGCCTTCGAGAATCTTGAGCGCCGAACGCTCGCCAGTCGAATCGTTGATGGCGTCGCAAACCACGCACGTGTTGCCAGAGCGAATCTCAGACAGGATTCGATACGGACCGAGATAGGTTCCACGTGCTGGCACGGCGTGGGTGACTCGCAACCGATGCTAATGGGCCAAGTTGGGGGAGCCCGGCGCACCCCTCCTCTCTTCGCTACCATCATAGGTCGCGGGGGCCGATCGAAAAACCCCTGCGTGGCGCGCCCTACCCGAACGTGTTGCTCTCTGAGACACGAAATACGTTGAAATCGACAGTGATTCGATCCCAAGGATGCCACGGCTGGCCGCGTTGCGGCTCACCCGTGTTCGCTCGAGGGTTGCCGCTACGTAGATGGATCTAGAGCCACGGGTCACTGACGGTTCCGAATAGAGGGCGCGCTCATGCGAAGTGGCTACTCGAATCACGGGTGAGCCGCAACGCGGCCACCCGTGGCACACTTACCATCGCTTATTTCTCGGCCAGAATTCGCTCGTACAGCGACCTCAGCTCGGCGGTCATCCGCTCGTGCCGGAACTGCTCGGTGAAGCGAGCGCGCCCCGTGGCCCCGAGTCGCTCGCGTAGCAATGGGTCGGCTGCGAGCTGTTCGATGGCTGCGGCGAGGCCTTCGACCATGACGCTTTGAAAATCAACCAGTATCGAGGTATCTGGGGCGGACGTGTCGCGAAACAGTTCGCGATGATTGAGCAGGACGCCCGTCTCGCCGGTGATTACGACCTCGCGGGCCCCGTCGACGTCGTAGCTGATCACAGGCTTGCCGGCGATCAACGCCTGCGGCAGCACGCGCGCCAGCCCTTCGCGGAGACTCGTGTGCACGACGATGTCCATCGCGCCCAAGAGCGCCGGAATCTCTGAGGGCGGCACGAGTCCCGTGAACTGAAAGTACGTATCGAGACCTTCGCGGTGAATTTGTTGGCGGAGGTCATCGCGCAGGATACCGTCGCCGACAAACAGGAATCCCACGTTCGGCTGCCGCTCCACGACTCTCTTGGCGGCAGCAATCACGTCGGCGTGACCCTTGAGATGAAACAGCCGGGCGATCTTGCCGACGACGACGTGCTCGTCCGAGTAGCCGAGCTTGCCCCGTGTGGCTGCGCGATGGTCGTTCGCCGCGAGAAACGTTTCGACTTCCATCCCGCTGTAAACTGTCGTGAACTTCTCACGCGGCGCGATGTTCGCGTTGACCATCAGGTCGGTCATCGCATCGGCCACGCTCACCAGCGCATCACAGCGTTTGGCGGCATAACGCTCGCAGGCCTGAAAACTCGCGCTCGCCGCCCTGCTCTGATGTTCATGAAACGGCGCACCGTGCACCGTATGCACGATCGCTGGCACGCCGAGCGAATGTGCCGCCATCCGGCCCAGCAGCCCTGCCTTGCCGCTATGCGTGTGCACGACGTCAGGTTTAAACTTTTTGATCGACCGCTTGAGCGCATAGTAACTTTGCATATCGCGCAGCGGATGGATCTCGCGCCGCAACGCCGGAATCACTTCGACGGGAACGCCGCTGACATGGGCACGTTCGAGCAAGCTTCCTTCCGGCCCCAGCGGCGGCCCCGTGACCAGCAGCACGTCGTCGCCGTAGTCGCGGATCAGATCCTCGCACGTGAGCAGCGTATTCTCTTGGGCTCCGCCCAGAATCATGCGCGTGATGAGATGTGCGATCCGCATGCGCGAAGTCTGTGCGAGGTGTGAGTGCCGAACGTGTTCGTTAGTAGTCGACGCGGACCAGGAACAGGCCATTCGCCGGCGCGGTGCGCCCCGCCGCGCGGCGATCGCACGCGGCCATGACTTCGGCCGGCCAGGTTTCAGCCCGGCGCCCCTGCCCTACTTGTATCAGCGTACCAACGATCGCGCGGACCATGTTATAGAGAAACCCGTCGGCCTCGATTTCGATCGAGATCAACTTTCCCGGTGTCGCCGGGAACAGCGGGTGCGGCGTCGCGTCCAGGCGTGCGACAGAAAGTTCGTGCACCCTGCGAACGCTCGTCCCGCGCGGCGAGCCGGAAGTCTCGAAGCTCTTGAAGTCGTGCGTTCCCACCAGGCTTTGCCCCGCGCGGCGCATCGCATCCTCGTCGAGCGGCGTGAACAGATGCCAGGCATACTGCCGGGCAAACACATCGCGGATCGTTCCGTCGTGCAGCAGGTAACGGTAACGCTTGCGCACGGCGCTCCAGATGGCGTGAAAATCGTCAGCCGCGAGCGCCGCGTCGAGCACGGCCATGTCTTCCGGCAGTTCGGCGTTGAGGGCTTTCTGCAGCACGCGCGGTTCGAGCTGCGATTCGCTGTGAAAGCTGACGACTTGCCCCAGGGCGTGCACACCGGCGTCCGTGCGGCCGCTGGCCACGACGCGAATCGTCTCGCGCGTGATGCGGCCAAGTGCCTGTTCAAGTGTGTCCTGCAGCGTGAGCTGACCGGACTGCGACTGCCAACCGGCATAGCGAGTTCCGTCGTACGCGAGCGTGAGACGGAAAGTACGCATGGCGGATTCAAACGCACTTCGAAGAACCCCCTGGCAATGCCAAGGGCTATCGTTGTCACGGCATCAGGCAAGTACTAACGAGCAACAGCGGCCAGCGGCTTCTTGGCCCCCTGCCCTTTCTTCGACAGCAGCTCGGCGATCTGCACGGCGTTGGTCGCGGCGCCCTTCCGCAAGTTGTCGCTCACGCACCAGAACGCCAGGCCGTTAGGGCTCGAAAGGTCTTCGCGAATCCGGCCGATGAACACCTCATCGCGACCCGTGCAGGTCGACGGCATCGGATAAACGCTCGCCGGCAGGTCGTCGACCACCACGATGCCCGGCGTCGCGGCGAACAATTCCCGGGCCTCGTTCACCGTAATCTTTCGCTCCGTCTCGACCAGGATGCTTTCGCTGTGGCAGTTCGAAACAGGCACCCGCACGCAAGTCGGGCAAACCTGAATCGAGTCGTCACCGAAGATCTTGCGAGTCTCGTAGACCATCTTCATTTCTTCGGAGGTGTAGCCCTGCTCTTTCTGCGAGCCGATCTGCGGAATCAAATTGAAGGCGATGTTGTGGGCAAAAGCCGTGGGCTTGAACGGTTCGCTGTTCACGGCGGCCCGGGTGGCAACGTCGAGCTCCTCGCTGCCGGCCAGGCCCATGCCGCTCGTGGCCTGGTAGGTGCTGACCACCACCCGGCGAATCCGGGCGGCGTCGTGAAGCGGCTTCATCGCCACGACCATCTGCGTGGTCGAACAATTCGGGCTGGCGATCAAACCTTGATGCTGGTCGAGGGCGTGGGCGTTCACCTCCGGTACGATCAGCGGCACCTTGGGGTCCATTCGCCAGTAACCGCTTTCGTCAACGACGATGCAGCCCCGCTCAACTGCCCAGGGGGCAAAGTCGCGGGCCGTTTCGTCGGGCGTGCTGCCGATCGCCAGGTCGACGCCGGTGAACGCGTCGGGCGTCAGCTCTTCAACCGTGTAGTCCTTGCCGGCGAAGCGGATCGTTTTGCCGGCCGAGCGGGCCGACGCCAAAAACTTGATCTGCTGGAAGGGGAAGTTGCGCTCCTCGAGGAGCTGCAAGATGATGGTTCCCACGGCGCCGGTAGCGCCCACAACGGCCACGGAATCTAACACGCGAAAACTCCTGGCGGGAAGGTGAATCCCGTAAATGCGAAAAAACGAGCCTGACCCCCCCTGCCCTGCCTTCACGGCTAGACTGCCTGCCGCGGCTGGGAGTGGCCAAAAGGCCTAGTATACGCCCCGCACTAGACAATTCAACGCGGCGGATGGTTCGCGGACCGAGCCCACACGCGATATTTCCGCCAGGCTACTTCAGGGCCGCTCGATAATGCGCCAGCGCCGAGAGCGTCACGCCGCAGCTGATTTCGCCGCGGCGCACGAGATCTGACACTTCGACCAGCGGCAGGGCCAGCGTACCGGCGACGATCTCGTCGGCGGGCGTCTCCTCGTCCGGATCGATCGAGGTAATGGCCCTGCGGCGCGTCGCGCTCACGCGGCAGCCCTCAGCCAGGATCACGATGGTGCTGGTGGTCAAAAGCGCCGGTTCCAGGTGAACCGCGCCAAGCATCGAGAGCCTTTCGGCCACGAGGCCCGTCATTCGAAACAGGTCGATCTCGGCGGCATCCCGCCAGCCACCATCGCCTCCGTCGAGTTCGAAGCGGGGGAACTCAACCGACCAGGCGCTGGTCGCATAGCGATAGCGGCTCACAAGATGCAGACGGCCATCGCTGGAGAGCGGAACGACGACCGCGGAGTACAGCGGCTCGGCCGTGCGCGAGATCCGCATTGCCGTGTGCTCGGCCAGCGTCCGCTCATTGCGAACCTGGTTTAACTCGATCCGCCACTCGGTTCCTTCCCAGGCGACCTGCTGCTGCTTGGTAATCAGCGGATGTTCGGGCCGGGCAGACGACAGCGAACTTAACAGGCGCTGGGTCCGACCCGTGGTAAGCGATTCGATCATGACACTTCTCGCGGCAAGGTGAGACGGAAGAACCACGACACTTGCGACGAGTTATCGACTCGGCAGATAGAAGCCGCAATCGGCGGCCGCGCGGCAGTGACAACTGGTTGTCACTCTACCTTTGGGGGAGGAAGCAGAAACGCCGAGTCACCGCGTGCCGCCGCTCGAACGCACCGGCGGCCGCGTGGGCTTCTTCAGCTTCTCGCTACTACTGGCCGCAGGCTCCCCTCCCCTGCCCCGGCCGAAGATCGCCAGCATGCGATCGATTACGCCGCGCACCAGCCACGGCGGTACAAACGCCAGGTTGCCGATCAACATCGCCAGCCCGAACGTGATCATCCCCAGGCAGATCGCGATGCCCATGTGCAGCGGCACGGCCAGCGCGAGCACGATCGGGCGCGAAAGCCGCGGCCAGACCAGCGCCCAGTAAGAGAGCTCCCAGGCCACGGTGACGTGGGTCATCAGGTTGATCAGCAGTGGAAAGCCGGCCATCCAGGTCATGTCGAGCGACTGGTACTCGAGATTACCGAATGCCATCCACAGCGCCGTGCCGTCCCACCAGGCCATGCCCACCAGCTTCGAGATCCCGGCGAACAGATACACGATGCACATGTGCAGCTGAATCAACCGCACCGCGAGGTTTGCCGTCCACGAGTGCCGCACCGGCAGCGAGTGCCCTGCCCTGCGGCCTTTCCGCCAGCGATCGAGCGAGAACGCGTCACCCGACGGGCCGACCGCCAGGTACAGGGCCAGCATGGTGTTTACCTGGTCCAGACCGAACAGCGCGCCCGGCAGCCGCTGCACATAGCTCAGCGTGATGATCAGCGCCAGAATGGATACTGCGCGCGTGAACAGCCCCGCCGTCAGCATCGCAAATACGACCAGCGCCGCGATGTGCGCCGTCCACAACATTGCGGGCGAACCTTCAATCCACCACAGGTAGCTGAAGGCCCAGGTGTCTTGCTGCAGGAGCTTCACCGACTCGGCCGGCAACAAACCATTCGGCCCCAAGAAGTCCGTCAGTCCGAGGCTCCACACGGCATGCGTGTAGAACATCATCGCCCCGCCGAGGATGCGAATCGCCCCGAGCGTCGCCGGGTCGGCGGCCGCGAACCAAAACTGGTTCCAGAGGGCGAGTACTTCGCGGCCCCAGTCGCGCACGGCGGTCAACACGCTTCCGGCCACGATCAATCTCGCTCGTAAGTGTATATGAGTCGCTCTTCGTACAGCACCTTGTCGTCGAGCCGGCGTCCCTCGCGGACCTCCTCGGTGCGCGGCACGTAATGCCGCCGCAAATACAGCTTCACCGTCCGTCCGTCGAACTCCTGGGCCAGGTGCTGGGCGTAACCCCGGGCATACGTATCTGCGAGCCTGGTATCGGGCGCGCTCCCCAGGGTGTTCACGAACTCGCTGAGCATGAAGTAGCGGTGATAAAGCAACCGCGGCCAGTGCTCGGCCCGGTTCGGAAAGAACCCTTCCTCGAGCGTGCCGTCGCGAGTTGTGACCTCGAACCGCACCAGGTGACTGGGGCCGGGCTCAGGCGCAAAGAACCGATAGCCATTCCCCAGCGAAAGGACGTCCAGATACGGCTGAAACGCGCGGCCAACCGTGGCTCCCAACTCGGATGTCTGCGGCATCGCCCAAGGGCCGACGAACACGGCAAACACGTGCAGGGCCACGACCAGGGTGACCACCGCGCGCACGCCGGGCCGCGGCATCGGAGTCGAGACGACATTGGTTGGAGCGCTGGCCATTGCCGCTTATTATCGGCCTTTAGCCACTGCGGCGGAAAGCGTCTCAGGGTCCTGCGGCGCGAGTCCTACAGGCCGCATAACGCTCTCGGAGTGTGCTCCTAAAGCCCGGGGAATACCTTTCCCCGGCAACTGCACGTGTGCCGCCGTGACGCGCGGGGGTTCCGGGGGAAGGTATTCCCCCGGCTTTAGTCCACATCGCAGCGCCGAAGTGCGCAACAAAAAAACCCTCTCGCCGAACGAATTCGGCGAGAGGGTTGGTAATAACCAACTTGAGGGCTACGCAGACCTTAGCGGGACGAGGCAACCTTCGGAGCGTCGAAGTTGATCGACAACTCGCGGGTCTCGCCGGCCTTGAGGGTCACGGTCTGCTCACGCTCTTCGCCGTCGAGCAGGGCCTTGACCTGGTACGTGTTCCACTCGCCACCGGCGGCAAGCCGATTGGTCGAGAACTCACGCACATCGCCCGTGGCCTTCGTTTCCTTGCCGGCCAGGAACAACTTGGCGTCGGCCGGAAGACGAATGATCAGCGTGGTGCGGGTATCGGCTTCCTTGGCGGTCTGCACCTGGGCAGCACCATTGAAGTCGAGGGCACTGTTCTGACCAGCAGTCAACTGCACCGTCTTCTCTTCCGTCACGGGCTTGCCGTCACGGTTGAACTCGGCGCGGACCGTGTAACTGTAGCGAGCGCCCGGCTGAAGATTACGCGAAATGTACTCGCGGCTCTCACCAGTGCTGGTCGTTTCGCGGTCGTTCACGAACACCTTCGCGTCGGCCGGCACGCTGACGGTCAGCATGGCGCTGTTGCGCTGGGGGCCGTAGGTGGGGTGATACGCGGCCGGACCGGTCGCATCAGCCGGAGCCGGAGGCGTCGGAGGCGTGGCCGGAGCCGTCGCCGGAGCGGGAACGGTCCGATAGGCACCGCCGCTCGAACCACCGCTGCTGCCGCCGCTCGAACCGTAGGAAGTGTAATAACCACCGCTGCTGCCCCAGCTACCGCCGCTCGAGCCCCAGCTTCCACCGCTGGATCCCCAACGACCGCCGCTCGAACCGCCGTAGTAGTAACCGCCGCTGGATCCCCAGCTGCCGCCGCTCGAGCCCCAGCTACCGCCGCTGGAACCCCACGAACCGCCGCTGGATCCCCAACGATGACGGTGATGGAAGGCGTCAGCCTCTTGGGCAAACACGCCCAGGGCCATAATGACCGCCAGGGCCTTAAGTCCTGTACGCAACATAGTTTTTAGCTCCCCTCAAACCTTGGGTCTTACCGGCTTGCCCTACCCTCCAAACGAGGGCTAACACGGCTCAAGCCTTTGAAAACATACCAACCCTAGCACGGAATACAAGAAAGATGCGTAATTTTTGCCGGTTGACTGAAGTGCGATAAGTGGAAGTTCTGCATAGGATTAAGGAAACTTTAACGCCGCTGGCATCGATTTCTGATACGAGCTGGCTGAAAGCTGCCAGCGGCGCCGATTTTAGCGTCTGAAACGGTCTCGGGAAGCATGCCGCCGGGCCCTATAATCCCACCCCGCCGCTTGGGCGAATTTCTCCACCGACCGCAGCCCGTGTGCATATGCACCCTCAAGCCTGGATCCGCGCCTCCTTCCTTCGACGACGCCCCTGGGAAATCGTCGCCCTGGCCACCCTCCTGGTGATCCTTGGTCTGGCGGCGATCGCCCGGGCCGAAACGCTCTCGGGCAGCTCCGGCCGGCACTTCACGCGGCAGCTCGCCTGGGCCGTAGTTTGCGTCCTGGCCATGTTCGCCGCTAGCCTGCCGAACTACCGCCGACTGATGCGGTACAGCTACCTGGCCCTGCTCGCGTCGCTGGTGCTGCTCGTGGCCGTGTTCTGGCTTCCTGAGATCAACGGCGCCCGGCGGTGGATTCGTCTGGGACCGGTGGGCCTGCAGCCATCTGAGTTTGCCAAGCTGGCGTGCGTGGTAGCGCTCGCCCGGTATCTGATGTACCGCGAAAGTTATCGCCGGCTGCTGGGGCTATGCGTACCGCTGGCCTTGGTGATGGTTCCACTGCTGCTGGTGCTCAAGGAGCCTGATCTCGGCACGGCGCTGGTGTTCCTGCCCGTGATGTTCGCGATGCTGTTCGCCGCGGGCGCGCGCAAGCGGCACCTGGCGCTCTTGGTTGCGATCGCCGTGGCGATGTCGCCGGTCGTCTGGTCGCAGATGAGTCGCGAGCAGAAGTCGCGCGTCACGGCCCTCGCCGAGCAGACCGGCCCCGGCGAAAGTCCGACCGACGACGGTTATCACCTGCATCAGGCCAAGCTGCAGCTTGCGCTAGGCGGCTGGACGGGCAGCGTGCTCGATGCACAGGCGATCGATGATTTTTGTTTTGTGCCCGAGCCGCATACCGATTCGATTGCGATCGTGCTGGGCGAACGGTTCGGCATCATTGGCTGGATCGCTATGCTCTCGCTGTTCCTGCTGCTGGCCTGGCGGATCCTGGCGATCGCCGAGCACACGCGCGAACCCTTCGGCCGCCTCGTAGCCGTGGGCATCGCAGCCCTGATCGGCACGCAGGTCGTGATCAACACGGCGATGTTCGTCGGCCTGCTCCCCATTACCGGTCTCGCCCTGCCGCTCTTGAGTTACGGCGGCTCAAGCATGCTGGCCAACGCCCTGGCCCTCGGCCTCGTCCTCAACATCGCCATGCGCCCCGGCTACGAAGTCACGAACGAGCCGTTCCGGTTTGTGGATTGAGCTTTATAGCCTTCAGCGACAGATACGTAGTTCAGGCGTTGACTTGGCTCCTCACGTCGCGGCATATCAAGTCCGCCCGTACACTTCTCATGCCATTGCGGTCAGTCGTGTGCGTACTTGTCGATCCATCCAACAATCGATCGCGACCAGGAACCATCCACGGTCAAATCGCCGTGATGTAGGTCGATCGATCCTCCATCCTCAAAGACTTGGATCAATCGCTCGAAGGCCTGTTGCAGGGTTCGAGCGTGTTCAACTCCTCGGTCGGCCAGCTCCTCTGCGATCAGGAATCGACGTGCGCAAATCGTAGCCAAAGGAAAAGGGCACGGCGGCAATTCCGGAGGGTCACCGATCATTGGCTGATTCAGTATCTTTCGCGGATCGGTGTAGAAAGGTTGCCCATACTTATCCATCTGCTTAAAGACCGGGGCGGCCGATTCGAAGAAACCATACACCTTCTTTACGTGAGATTCACTCCCGTTGGAGCCGACTCGACTCCAATCGATTCTCAGGAGGCGTTCATAGCTGCTTTTCATCGAATTGCCGTTAGCCTTCGTCCGGATTGATCACCGAGAGTCCTTCCAACCGGGCAATCTCCGCCAGATGTTTGTCAGCGCAGACGAAATGATCGAGCGACAGCTTGGGGCTCAGTTCCAACACCGCTCCGAGCTGAATCGCGTCGAGCGTCCGCAAACGCCGTGCTCTCGCCCACTTCTCCAGGAGCTGTTCCGCTCGCCGCTGATGCGTCCGCAGCAGATTCTTCACAACGAGTTTCTTCGATTGAATGTCCGCTCCAAATCGCTTCTTGAGCAACTCGTAGTCGGCGTCGCTTAGTACGCCATCGCGGACTTTCTGGCTGAAGACGGATTGAATTTCAATCACGGACAGTGAAGAAATCACAAAATCGCTCTCTTGCTCGGTCAACAGCGAGAGCACCTTGGGTGTCCCGATCTCGGGATGGTAAGCCTTCGCCAGCGCACTGGTATCGAAGAAATAACCAGTCATCAGAATCGCTCGTCACGCTCGCGAGCGAAGTCGTCTGCCAGAGAGCCAGGAATCTTGGCCAGAGCTTGGTGGACCTGTTCCAGAGTTACCGTGGCGTCGGCGACTGCGGCGATTTCCGGCTGATAGTCATCCTCCGCCTCGGCAGGCGTCTCCATCGCGCGGACGATCGCCACCTCCACTCGCTCCTGTTCATTCAGGTCGAGCGGCTCGAGTGGTCGCAACTTGCCGGATTCGAAAATGGCAGGGATGAGCTTGGATTCCATGAGCACATTATACCTCGTCCGGGGAGGCACGGTCCACATTGGTCCGCCGCCGCCGTCCTACTTCCCCGCCTCGATCCGCAATCCATCCACGGCCAGCTCGCCGGTCGCGCCGTTGAGTCCGACGCGCACCACGGCCTCGCGCGCTTTGACCGGGACGCTCACCTTCTCTTTGACGAGTCGCCAGTCGAACGTTCCGAGCCACGGCCGCAGGTAGCGGTAGCCGGCTTCATTGCGGTTGTCGTCGTAGAACACGATCGCCACCGTGGCCTGATCATATTCGGCCGACCCGGGACGAACGTTCTCGCCGCGCACCCAAACCGAAATGTCGAGCTGACGCACCTCGCGGCCATCGACGGCCATCCCTTGCAAGGCCTGCGCAGGCCGGCCGGGCTCGGTGTTCTTGAAGACCGCGAACTGGTCCCCCTCAGGTGCTTCGGGCGCCTCGACCAGTTCCAATTGGCGCTGATAGTGCCAACTGCTTGCGCGCCGCTCCGGCTCGTCGCTGGCGGCGCTGCCAGCGGGAGCTGTCACCGGTTCGGTGGCCACTTCTTCAAACCCGCCATTGGCGATCGATGGTTTGTTCGGGTCAGGCTTCACGACGCGGCTCTTCTCAGCCTCGCCGGTCATCGGCACGAACAGCGTCGGCAGCGAGCCGATCTTTTCGAGCTGGCCGTCCTTCTTCTCGAACAGGTAGAGCATCTGCTGGTAGCGCTCGCCGACGGGCACGATAATCCGGCCCCCTTCGCGCAGCTGATCCACCAGCGGCTGCGGCACCTTCTCGGGCGAACAGGTAACGATGATCTTGTCGAACGGCGCATGCTTGGGCCAGCCCTTGTAGCCATCGGCGATCAGCGGATGGACGTTCTTATAGTTCAGCCGCTTGAGCGTGCGCGCAGCGCGCTGGCCCAGCGGCTTGACGATCTCGATCGTGTAAACCTGGTTGACCAACGGGCTCAGGATTGCCGCCTGGTAACCGCTGCCGGTGCCGATCTCCAGCACCTTGTCGGTCGGCTGCGGATCGAGCTGTTCGGTCATGTAAGCCACGACGAACGGCGGCGAAATGGTCTGACCATTGCCAATCGGCAGCGCCATGTCGTAGTACGCCTGGCCGCGCTGGTTGAGGGCGACGAACTCATGGCGCGGCGTCGTGCGAGCCGATTCGATCACCCGCGGGTTCTTGATCCCGGCGGCGACGAGCGACTCGTCAACCATCTTGTCGCGCTGTGCGTCGAACTCATTGGCGAGCGATCCTGTCGCCAGCAGCAGGGCCAGCAGCCCGCAACAGCCGGCGCACAAACGTGCTCGCGACACTTCACGGAAGATCATGTTCACCTTTCACCTCAGCCGGCCGGATCGGACTTTGCATCGCCTGTGGATCACTTGAGGAGAGCCGAAACTCGTTTCGCGATAAGTCAAGGATTACACGGAATCGCTTCAGCAGATCGTGCCCCAGCATCAGGTCCACCACGTCGAGCCGGTCGAGCTCCTTGGGAAGCGTATCGACGACCGGCCAGTCGGCGATCGCTCGCCCGCCGAGCTCAATCGGCGGCAGCGTCAGGTCTTTCTTCTTGAAGCGGAACACCATGCCGGAGTGTGCGCCCGCAAGCTGCGGAATCTCGCGCCGTCCCCAGCGATAGGAAATATAGGTTCCACTGCGGTCGCCGGTGTCGACGAGCACGCGGAGCGGGGTTCCGCCGGCAGCGGTGCCTTCGGCCAGCGGCAACCGCGAGAACGTCCAGACGGGGATTCGCCACGCGGTGGACGCGGATTCGTCGGTGGTGGTTACGCTGGCGGAGGCCGGCTCAATCGTCACGCGCCGTTCGGGATAATCGAGCGTCACCCGCAGGTGATACAAGATGTCGGCCCCCAGCGACATCGACCCATCGGCCGCGGTGAGTGCCGGGGAGTCGCCCACCAGCACGGGCACATTGCGGATCGTGAGCGAACCGAGTTCGAGTTTTTCGATCAGTCCGGCCTCGGCGGTCGCGCTGGCGAAACCGGCGAGTTCGATGTCTCCCGGCTGGACCCGAACGCCCGCAGCTTCAGCCGCCGCCCGGGTCATCACCGTGTGCTGTGCGCCGGTATCGATGAAGATTGTTTTGCAGGGTGTACCGTTGGCGGCTCCGTTGATCGCAAGAAGCTCCGCGGCTAGTGAGCCTGTCGCAGCCTCGGACAGCGGTGCTTCGACGACGACGTCTGCGGATGTTTCGATCTGAAACGGCGCCACCCCGGCCAGCAGGTCGCTCCAGGCGAGCACCGTCTGCAGCGCCGGATCGTCGAGCGCGATGCGTGCCAACTGCGCCGTCTCGAGCGGCAAGCCTTGCCGCAGCCGGGCAGTGGCCCAAAGCCGGATCGCCGCGGAAGAGACTTCTTCGGACGTGAGGCCTGCCAGCCGTTCGGCTTCGAGCGCGTCGGCCTCGGCAGCACGAGTGTTTCCCGCGGCGAGCAATCCTTCAGCCGCCAGTACGCGAAGACGGGCGTCGTGCGGAAAGCGATCTGCGGCCGCTACCGATTCGGCGGCGAAGGCCGCGAAGTCGCCACGGCTGCGCCCACGTTCGAGTTCGTCAGCGCGAGCAGTAGCTGCGCCGCGGAACGCAGCATCGTCGGTGGCACTGGCTGCCCCCCCTGCCCTGGTGCAGCCGGCAAGCGCGAGTGCGACGAGGCAGAGTATCGGAATCGTGATTGAATTGAATCGCATGCCCCGTCACCCGGAATGCTCTGGCGGGCGGGTCCTTGTGACCTGCCAACTTTGATTTTCGTGTAACCGGCGGTTTGCGGCAATGTCGCTGGCGGCAATTGCCGGTTTATCCGGTCGAACTGGGGGACTTGCGACGGGGCGGAGCGTCTGAAACACTGGCGGGATTGCCCACCGTCGCAACACCAACCCTTGAGCATGCGAGATGAAGATCAACCCCGTCAAGCGGGCACTGAAGGCCGGCAAGCCGACGTTTGGCACCTGGCTGTCGATGGGCGACCTGTATGCCTCGCGCATTTTGGCGCGGATGAACTTCGCCTGGCTGACGCTCGACATCGAGCATTCGGCGATCGACTGGTCGCAGGCGGCGATGATTTTTGCCGCGATTGCCGATGCCGGCGGTGTGCCGCTGGCCCGCGTGCCCAAGGGAAATCACGACTACATCAAGCGCGTGCTCGATGCGGGGGCCTGGGGCATCGTGGTACCGATGGTCGACACGGTCGAACAGGCGCAGATCGCGATTCGCGCGGCCAAGTATCCACCCATCGGCAATCGTAGCCTCGGCGGCGGCATGCACTCGATGAACTTTGACGCCACGGGACCTGAGTACTTCAAGCACGCCAACGACGAAATCCTGGTGATCCTGCAAACCGAGAGCCCCACGGGAGTCGCGAACGCCGAGGCGATTTACAGCCTGCCCGGCGTCGATGCAATCTTTGTCGGGCCGGTCGATCTGCGGGCCCAGATGCGTGCTCCCGACGGCACCGAAGCGACTGACGAAGAGTTCGAAGCGATGCTCCAGAAGGTGATCGCGGCGGGTAAGAAAGTCGGCACGCCAACCGGCATGCACGTCATGGATCCGCAAACGGCACTCAAGCGGGCCGAACAAGGAATGCAGTTCATCGCCGTGGGGAGCGACCTGCGGCTGATGAGCACCGAGGCCACGAACACGCTCAAGGCGCTCGGCATCGAAGGATCTCGCGGCGAAAGTGCACGGTACTAAGTCAAACTCGTTTCTCGGCTGCTCGAATCATCACCCGACGCGTGAGTTTTGAAGTTGCGCTAGCTTGCTAGTGGTTAGTTGTTGAGTTTTCGATGTTCAGTGGGTAGGGCCTGTTCCAGGGTTCGCTTCATCTTTCGCAGGCCGGTTTTGG
>JALHMI010000013.1 GCA_022844125.1 Pirellulales bacterium
GCCACGACGACACCACGCCAGACAAAAATCCCATTCTTCCAAACTGTGCAATCTGTGGATCTGCCCCCTCCCTTCCTCATCTGTGTTGATCTGTGTTCATCTGTGGTTCTCTTCGGGCCTCACCCTCTGTGTCCTCCGTGAACTCGGTGGCTAAATCTTCTTCCCTTCCCGACCCCGCGCTCCGCTACAATACGCGTCACCACCAGCCCGAGTGATCCGGCCATGCCCGACGACGACTTCAATCTCGACAGCCTCGCCGCCTACCTGCACGTCGATCCCGGCCAGGTCCAACGGCTCCTCGAGCGCGGCAAGCTCCCGGGCCGCAAGGTCGGCGGACAGTGGCGCTTCGCCCAGGCCGAGATCCACCACTGGCTCGAAGAGCGAATCGGTCTCTCCACCGACCAGCAGCTCCAGCAGATGGAAGGCGCGCTCGACCGTGCCGCCGGATCCGAGGGCGAAGCCCCCGTCTCGCTGCTCGAACTGCTCCCGCTCGAGGCCATCGCCGTGCCGCTCGAGGCCCGCACGCGCGGCAGCGTCATCACCTCGCTGGTCGACGTGGCCGCCGGCACCGGCTGGTTGTGGGATCCGGCCAAGATGGCCGAGGCGGTCCGCGCTCGCGAAGACCTGCTGCCCACCGCGCTCGATGGGGGGATGGCCCTCTTGCATCCCCGCCGGCCGCTCTCCGCAATTCTGGCCCAGCCGCTGATCGCCTTCGGCCGCACCAGTTCGGGCATTCCGTTCGGCGGCCCTCGCAGATCGCTCACCGACCTTTTCTTCTTGATTCTGTCGACCGACGACCGCGGCCACTTGCGCGTGTTAGCAAGACTCAGCCGTTTACTCGGGGATTCCGAGTTTCTCGCGGCGCTCCGCGCGGCCGACGATGCCCGCGCCGTCCGACAGTTGATTGCCGAGGCCGAGTCGCGGCTCGCATGAAATTGCACTCGCCGCTGTTTGGCCCTGGCCTCTGGCCGGGGGTTCCTGCCGGCGCCACACGATCCCGCAAGCAGCAGAATTCCTTCCGCCTTTGTCCGCCGGGAAGGAGTCCGACCACCGGCCGCAAAACCACCCAGTTTATCAGCCGGATTTTGCCCGTGGCGATTCTGCGAAAATCCTTTGACAAGCCGCACAATTATGCAGATACTAATGGTCGGGCGTTTGCCATTCTGCGAACAGCCCATTGCGCCATTCTTTCAGATCTTCTATTTCGGCCACGAGTCCGCTTCGGCGTGTGTGGTGTCCCATCCATGACAAGGGGGTGTTTGGTTATGACGGGCAGAAAACGCGGCTTTACCCTGGTGGAGCTCCTGGTGGTAATCGCCATCATCGGAGTGCTGGTAGCTTTGCTGCTGCCGGCGATTCAAGCGGCCCGTGAAGCCGCGCGACGCTCCAAGTGCACGAACAACATGAAGCAGTTCGGCATTGCGTTGCAAACGTATCACGACGCGCTCAAGACCTTCCCGCCGGGCGGCTGCATGCCCTCCACGAGCGAGATGGACGACAACGATCTGTTCTCCAGTTTGCACACGATGTTGCTCCCCTACTTCGAAGAAGAAGGCCTGCGGCAGCTCATCAATCCGAAGACCGACTGGCAGCACCAGAACTCGATTCTCGACCCGACTAGGGGCCCGAACTTTGCCGTCGTGCCGGCCACGGTCATTCCGGTCTACAACTGCCCCAGCTCCGATGGCGAAAATCCGAAGGAAGACAAGCAGCTCACGAGCGTGTTCTTGCTCGGTGTGGCTGGCAGCTACAAGAACGGTCAGCTCTACGGCACGACCCACTACATTCTGAGCAAGGGGCTTTATGACGGCTGGACCAAGCATCCCCAGAAGGTGCCCAAGCAGCTCCGCGGCATGTTCGACATCAACTGGGCTGTCCCCATTCGCAAAATTGCCGACGGCACCAGCAAGACAATCGCCATAGGCGAAGGTGCTGACGGCTCCAAGTGGGAAATCACCGGAATGCAGATGGGCCAGATTGGGAACATCAATCAGCGCTACCAGCCAGTCGCTCAGACCAATCAGGGGCTGCCCTACAAGCCCTGGTGCCCGTGGATTTGCGGCCAGGTCGCGTTCGATTCGGTCGTGAATTCGAGCGTCGCGCTCTTTGAAGCGGGCCCCTACGCCAGCACGATCGAGCCGATGAACAAGAATCCGGTCACCAATACGATTGCCGCCAACACCGACATGGGATCGAGTACCGTTAGCTTGCCCCAGGAAGTTCCTGGCCAGGCCTATCGCGGTGGTCCAGGCGCGGGCATCGCGGGCTTCCAACAGGCAAAAGGTTGGGACGTTGGCCAACAAAGCGGTTGCACCTCCAACTTCCGCAGCGATCACTCCGGTGGCGCCATGTTCCTGTTCGTCGACGGCTCGGTGCACTTCTTGACCGAAGACATCTCGCCGACGATCTATCAGCAACTCTCGACCATTGCCGGCGGAGAAGTCGCCAGCGTGCCCGTGGATTAATGGTAGTAGCCAGCGGCTGGCGAAGAGGTTGCTCGTCCGTTGGCCGCCGGTCGATTGATTACGGTTGTTATCTCAAAGTGCCCCGCGCCTCGTGCGCGGGGCACTTTTTTGCGCGCCGCTCAACTGCGACCCGTCGGCATCGTGCAGACTGGCGTTCAACCGCTTTGCCCCCATGCGGTACACTCCATTCCATTCCATTCCATTCCGAACCCATCAAAGACGGTCGGCGCGGCCCCGGCAGTTTGCTTATGTCTTCGCCACGCATCCTCTTCGTCGAACCTCCCCAGGCAGTCGCCGCCGAGCTGTCGGGCATCGCCGCTGACCTGGCACGCGAAGGTCTGAGCGTGGAGCGCGTCGCCGATCTGTCGCAAGCGATCGCGCGATTGACGAGCGATGGCGCGCCGCCGCCCGAGCTGGTGCTTCTGGTTGAAGCACGCGCCGGCATCTGGACCGAGTGCGATTTGCACGCGCTGCGCGCTGCCGCTCCGCTGGTGCGGGTGCTCCGCATTTCAGGAAGCTGGTGCGACGGCCAGGCGCGCAGCGGCCGACCGCCTGCCGGTTCGACCGGCATAACCTGGCATCAGGCCGCCAGCCGATTGCCGCGCGAACTGGAGGCCATCTCGTGCGGCGGCGTTCTGACTGCGCCACTCACCGCCACCAGCGAAGACCTGTGGCTCGCCCGCAACCGGCAAACCGCCAGCCGCACCCAGCGTGAGCGGATCGCGATTCATGCCCCGCGTGCCGCGCAGGCGGACGCCTGGGCAGTGCTCTGCCGGGGCCTCGGCTATCGGCCGGAGATCTTGTCTGGTCGTGCGAAGTCCGGCGAAGGCTTTAGTGACGCCGTGCTCTGGGACTGCGATCCCCGCGACCTGGCCGATGCACCCCGGGTGCGAGAGTTTGTCGAGTGCGCCGGATCCGCGCCGGTGGTTGCCGTGTGTGGGTTTCCGCGACCCGACGACGTCGACTCCGCCCTCCGGCAGGGCGTCTCGGCGGTGCTTGGCAAACCGCTGCTGGCGGCGGATTTGGAGTGGCTGTTTTCGCGGCTGTTCGGCGCCCGCGGCGCAGAGTAAACTCGGAGTCGGCTGCACCCGATTGTTCGGAGCCCGAGTCTCCGTTCTGTTCAGGCGTGCAACTTTGCCTGGATCCACGGTTCCGATTTCGCCGTGCTTCCGCTGGAATTTCGAATTTTCCTCCTCCGTTGTGTCGTCGTGCCGTCGTGGTTCCTTGCTCTATCGATCCTGAAGAATCGAACCAACCACAACGACACAAAGACACAACGCCCCAGCACGTTTTCTTACGCCGGTCATCCACGAGTCAGATTTCATGAGTAAGAAGTACGCGATTATCACGGGCGCCGGCAGTGGCCTTGGCCGCGCACTGGCCGTGGCGCTGGCCAAGCGCGGCTGGCATTTGGCGCTCGCCGATGTGAACGACGCTGGCAGCCAGGAGACGCTCTCGCTGGTCCGCGCGGCCGGCGGCGACGGCCAGGTCGAACACCTGGACGTCACGAAAGTGGAAGCGTGGGAAGCTCTGCGCGAGCGATTGAAGTCCACCTGGCCGCAGCTCGATCTACTCGTGAACAACGCCGGCGTGGGCGTGGGCGGCGAGGTCGGCACGCTCTCCCTGGAAGATTGGCGGTGGATCGTCGACATCAACCTGTGGGGCGTGATTTACGGCTGCCACACCATGGTCGACTGGCTCAAGGCGAACCCGGCCGGCGCGCACATCGTCAACACGGCGTCGATGGCGGCCATTGTCTCGGCGCCCGGCATGGCTTCGTACAACGTCACCAAGGCCGGCGTCGTGTCGCTGTCCGAAACGCTTTACGGCGAGCTGCGGCCGTACAACATCGGCGTCACGGCCGTGTGCCCCGCCTTCTTTCAGACAAACATCATCACCAGCGGCCGGTTTGCCACGCCCGCCCAGCGCGAGATGGCGAATAAGCTGATGTCGGGCTCAAAATGCACGGCCGACCAGGTCGCCGCGAAGATCCTCAAGGCGATCGACCGCCGGCGGCTCTACGTGACCGTGCCCGGCATGGCCACGTTTTTCTGGCGCTTGAAACGGCTGATGCCGGTCGGCGTGCTGAAGCTGATCTCGAAGCGCAACATTCAAGTCGCGGCCAAAGATCGCCCGTAGCACAGATGAGTTCTGGCGAAAGACGGCAGAAATCTCAACACAGAGTCACAGAGAAACAGAGCCACGAAGTTGTGATCAAGGCTCTTTATCACGCGGATTGAAACGACGAGCTTGTCTTCCCCCGACCATCAACGGACACGGGGCACCACTGGGTGATGACAGTTGCAATTGAGCCAGTTTTCTCTCTGCGTCTCTGTATCTCTGCGACTCTGTGTTGAATCTTGTTTGAGTTCACGTGTGCGGCGCGCGAAAAAAAGCGGGCCACCGGAACTGGTCCGATGGCCCGCTGCAGGTTCTTGCCATGCGACTGCTCGCCAGACTACTTCGCCAGCAACTGGCAGTTCGAGAAGTCGATCTGCTTGGCGCTTGCGCCACCCTTGTGGGCGTCGATCTCGATGATCTGCTTGGGCAGGTCGAACGCCCCCACCCGCTGCCACGAGTTGAAGTAGGCCAGGCTTGTCCGCAGGTCGCCGCTCTTGGTGTCGAAGAAGTTCATCGTGAACGAACGCGGCAGGTACTTGTTCTCCTGGTTGCGCTCGATCTCGAGCACGCTGATCGTGAACCGCATGGTCGGGCCGGCCGCACGATTCACTTCCATGATCGCGTCTTCCCGAATGCGGTAAGCGCTCTGCAGGCTTGGATCCCCCAGATCGATCTTGCGGCCCAGCGGATGGGCATTGGCCTCCTCGGCAAACGTCACGTCCCCCTGCGAAACCTCGCCGTCCGGCATGCGGTGCTGGACCATCGAGTTGAGCTGCTCTTCGACCCAGTCGGTGAGCTTGCCCTTGGGCAGGTCAACCGTCACCACGCCGTCGGCGTCGATCGTGGCTTTGCCCTTGAGAGTTTCGGCCCCCGAGAGCACGGTCAGATCGGTTGTGAAACCTGGGAATTCGTTCCACATGGCGCGGCCGTCGCGAGCTCGCACGAGCAGATCCAGAGCCGACTCGCCGGCCGAAGGAGTCTTCTCGGCGGTCAGGGTCGTGCCGGGGACGTCGAGCGTCAGCGTGGCGTGGTGCGAGGTGTTGTCGAACTTCTTGCCGTCACGCTCGCCGCTCTTATCGGCCTCGATCTTCGCGCTGCGAACGGCCCAGGCCCCCGGTTTGGCGGTGATGCTTACCTTGCCTTCGGCGTCGGTCTTCAGGTCGTGATGTTCACCGGCCGGATCAACAAATTGCACCTCGGCATCGCCCACGGGCTGGCCGTCGAACAATACCTGCACGGCGAGTTTCTTGCCTTCCAGCGCGGGCACGATGTCGAGCTTCAGCTTCTCAGCCCGGGCCGTGGCGGCGCTATCGGTCCAGTCGCTGCCGAGAGCCTTGGCGTAGTAGTTGAGCAGCGTGGGCGCGGGGCCGTGCGTGAACACGCCGTAGTCCCAGTGGCCTTCCAGGCTTGCCCCAGCGGCATTGCAGGCCGCCACAAGGGCCGCTTCGTCACCTTCAGCGGCTGCCAGCGAGACCGGCGTCAGCTTGCCGTCGGCGCCGCGCAGCCAGACCTTCGTCTTGGCGGCCTTGGCGATCAGGTGCGGCTCGCCCGGCGCAGGCTCTTCAGAAAAATACAGCCGGGCCTGCGACTTGTCGGCATCGCCGCTGCGCAGATCGAGCCAAAGAAAGTGGGCCTGAGCTTGAGCGCTGGTGGCCAGGACAACCACGAGTCCCAGCAGGGCCTTACGAAACGTCGACATGCTTTGGGTCCTTCGAATGAAACAAGTTCTGGCGAAATGCTGGCGGTGTGCGTTCGGCGAATTCATGTGCGGCGAATTCATGTGCGGCGAATTCATGTGCGGCGAATTCGAAGTCTTCGAAATCCTGAGCCGCCATCGGAGACAACTCAGGGCAGGAGCTTGCAGCGGGACTCGCCTCGAACAGTCCGGTCGGCGAACAATTTGCCGGTGAACCAGACCTCGCAGGTCCGGGGGCGAGAGGTCACCGAACAATATTGAGATTGGTTCTCAAGTCCCTCCATAGTAATGGTTTTGAACGACGCGTCAATCGGCTGGATCCGCACATTCACGGCTCGCTTTAAGTACCCGTAGCAGCAACCACTTAGATGCGCCCTTCAGCAATGAGCCAAACACCGCACACTGCCTTGTTGACACTAAGTCTCAATAAGGATAGAACTACCCGCCGTACGTTGTTTCCCTCACGACTGGCCCAATTTCAAACAGGTGTACGGTGTTTAGCGATCCCCGCAGCGCGCCCGGCGAACCCAATGAAACAACCCCCACGGGTTATCCGTCAATGCGGGAGGTCAACTCCCAGGAGCTGATGCAAGGCACCCGCGAGATCATCATCCGCCACGGCGAAGAGGCCTATCGCCTGAGCGTGACGCGCAGCGGCAAGTTGATCTTGCGCAAGTGAGCGAGAACGGTTTGGACGGCCGAACGGCAGGCCACCTAGAATGTCTTCACCAGGGCACCGCCGTCGACGACGAGCACTTCGCCCGTGATGTAGCTGCCAGCCTCGCTCGCCAGGAGCAATGCGGGGCCGGCCAGCTCCCGAGGGTCTCCCCAGCGGCCCAGTGCCGTGCGGTCGGCGAGAGCCTTCTTCTGCTCCGGTGAAAGGAGCGTGCCCGGCAGGTCGGTGAGAAACGGCCCCGGGGCAATGCAATTCACCGTAATGCCATCGGCGCCGAGATCGAGGGCGCTGGCCCGCGCCAATCCTAGCAGGGCGCTCTTGGTGGCCGAGTACGCATTGCGTGCGTCCTTCGACGCCAGGCCCATGATCGACGAAATGTGAATCACGCGTCCCCACTTGCGCTGCTTCATCTGCGGCACCAGCGCCCGGGTCAGCAGCATGCAGGAGGTGAGGTTCAGCTCGACGATCTGATCCCAGGCTTCGTCCGTAATCTGATCGATCGGCTGCGGGACGTTGCTGCCGGCGTTGTTGACCAGGATATCGATGCGGCCCATCTCCTGGAGTGCCTTTTCGGCCAGATTCTTAACGTCCGCGCGATCCGTCATGTCGGCGACGAAGTAGCTGACTTTGACGCTAAGACCTTCCTTGATCTCCGCCTGAGCCTTCTTGAGCTCATCTTCATGCCGGCTGGAGATGACCACGTTGGCGCCGGCCTCGGCGAAGCCGCGTGCCATAGCCTTGCCGAGCCCCTTGCTGCCGCCTGTGACCAGCGCCGCGCGTCCCGAGAGATCGAAGAGAGGATGCATTGCCGAATCCTGAGAGAAAGAATCTTAACACAGAGTCGCAGAGGCGCAGGAGGAAAGCAGAATTCAAGACTTCAGACGCCATTGATCACGCGATGAATTCCGTCCTTGAGTAGCCTATCGCCAAAGTTGATAACGAGCGCCAATTTCAGGTTCGTCAAACGAAGATAGGTCAGTGCCTGAGCTTCAAAAATCGAGTTGTACTGAGTTACCGCCTTGCATTCGACGATGACCGAACGGTTCACCAGCAAATCGAGTTTAAGGGGCGTTGCCAGTTGTTGGTCCTTGTATCGAATCGGCAAAAGCAACTGCCGTTGGACCTCAAACCCTCGTAAACCAAGCTCCCAAACCAAGGCCTCCTCGTAGACACTTTCCAGCAATCCAGGCCCACCGAGCGTGCGATGAACCTCGATCGCTGCATCAACAATTTGCCCGCTAATCTCGTTCTCTCGTATCGCGCGCTCCCGCATTCTTCTGCCCGTTTTCTCTGCGTCTCCGTGCCTTTGCGACTCTGCGTTAGAATTTTTTGTACTTGGCCTACAGCGCCTCGCAGACGAGATCGCCCACCTCGCTCGTGTTGTACCCCATCTTCCCCGCGGCCTGGCTCTTCATCTTCGTCCCGGTGACGACCTGAATCGCCTTGTTGATCCGCGCGGCGCTCTTGGCGTGGCCGGTCTGCTCCAGCAGCATCGCCATCGCGTTGATCGCGGCAATCGGGTTGATCTTGCCCGTGCCGGTGTACTTCGGAGCGCTGCCGCCCATCGGCTCGAACATGCTCGTGCCGCCCGGATCGGGGTTGATGTTGCCACCGGCGGCGACGCCCATCCCGCCTTGCAGGATGCCGGCCAGGTCGGTAATGATGTCGCCGAACATGTTCGTCGTCACGATCACGTCGAAGTACTCGGGATTCTTCACCATCCACATGCAGGCCGCGTCCACGTGGTTATAGTCCGGCTTGATGTCCGGGTATTCCTTGGCGACTTCCTGGAACGTGCGCCACCACAAGTCATGCCCGTAGGTGAGCACGTTGGTCTTCGCGACCAGTGTGAGCATCTTCTTCGGATTGTTGCGTTTGCGGGTGAAATCGAAGGCCCAGCGAATGCAGCGTTCGCAGCCCTTGCGGGTGTAGACGGCAGTTTGAATCGCCACTTCGTCAGGGGTGTTCTTCTTGAGAAATCCGCCGGTCCCACAGTACATGTCCTCGGTGTTCTCGCGAACGACGACGAAGTCGATGTCATCCGGTCCCTTGTCGCGGAGCGGGGTCTCGACGCCCGGAAACAGCTTCACCGGCCGCAGGTTGATGTACTGATCGAGCTGGAAGCGAAGCTCGAGCAGCAGGCCTTTCTCGAGGATGCCGGGCTTCACGTCCGGGTGACCGATGGCACCCAGATAGATCGCGTCGAACTTGCGCAATTCGTCGACGGCCCCTTCGGGCAGCACTTCGCCAGTTCGCAGGTAACGATCGCCGCCGAAATCGAAGTTGGTTGTGTCGTACTTGATGCCGTCCAGTTTGGCGACGGCCTTCAGAACCTTAAGACCTTCGGCGGCGACTTCAGGACCAGTACCATCGCCACCAAGGACGGCGATCTTCAGCGATTGATTGGCGTTCAAAGGGAACCCCCGGGTTTGCGGCAAACGTGATGCACGAAAACCCGGATTTTAGCAGTGCAGGGAAGAGCCCTCAAGGAGCGGTTGCCGACGACCAAATACCTCGCCGCGCGTCCCTCGCCTCCTCTTCAGCCGCGCGGAACCGCTGCTTCTTCTCGCCGGAGTAATTGTAATTCCGCTCCCAGCGGGCGAGCCCTGCGCGAAGCAGCTCTTCGTTGAGCATCCGGTCGCCAACCCAGACGTACGCCAGCGGTCGGCCGTACTGATCGAAGCGTTCGCGGTCGTACTCCAGCCGCGCGACACCGCCGGAGACAAACTGCTTGGTGAACTGACTCGCCTCGGGACCGAAAGGTTCGACGGGGCTCTCCGGCTTCACACTTTCCGGAGCGTTCACGCCGATCAGCCGGACACGCATGTCAGGCTCAAACAGAATCGTGTCGCCATCGACAACGCGCCGCACCGCCAGCTCGGTGGTGGCCGGCAGATTGTGCGGCGAGTAGCTGGGCTCCGGTCCTTGCCACTGCCGATAGGCAATGAGCGCCAGGAGCGCAATGCCGATCACGATCGTGCGGTACGGGGTACGCCGGAATCGTCGGGCAGGGCGGTTCGTGGCTCGCCTCGCATCGTGGCTCGAGTCGCGCGGGCTCGCCCGCGACGAGCGAGTCGGTCGGAACCGAGCGCTAGTTGTTGCTGAAATCGAACTGCTTCGCGCCTTCGCGACCGAGCGGGTTCTTGACGAACTTCTTGCGGCACTCGGGACACAGATCGAACCGCAGCTCGTCGTAGACGTCGCTGCCGATCTGCGGGTCGACGACGTCGCCGGCACGCTGCAGGATATCTTGGATCTCGGCCAGGTGATCTCGATCGTCGTCGAGATCGTCGGCAGCGGCCGGATCGATCGCCGCATAGACTTCCATTTTCACGACGTAACGCAAATCGTCGGCTTCGAGAGTCTTTTTGCAGCAATCACACGTGTAGTGAATCATCGACTACGTTCCCCGCGGTATGAATTCGTAAGGCTTCCGTTCTGAAAACTCGCCTGCCGGTCCCGACAGAAGTTGCCGAGTCCTGACAGAAAACGAACACTGGCCTGCGCGCTTTCGTTAGCTTCTTCTTCTGGCGGAATACGAAGCATTTGCGCGTTCTCTGTTCCGTTTACTGCGCCGGATCAACTGGCAAGTTCACCGCCGCAGTTCATCCTAATGTCGCCGCGCGCAGCGGAGCAAGTGAGAATGCAGGATTTTGAACGATCTTTTGCGCGCGACGGATGGGGTGTGCTATCGACCCGCCAGTGGCGTCCGGCAGACCTTGTGGAGTGCGAAAAGTTAGCCAAGTGTGAACCACGTGCTTCGCCTGCGGATTGGGCGGTTCGTGCCCTATGCGGTGACTGCTGCGACGGTTACAATAAAAGTCATCAGGTACTGCCACAGGTAAGTTCCTGGCCTGGATGAAAAGATTGCTGGCCGCGCGTCGGTTAGCCGGTTCGCTTGTAGGCTGACGCGTCGCGTGGGCGGCAGGGGAGATTCCCTTTAGCCACCGGGGGGCGCATTGCCCATGAGTTCAGCGCTAACGGCGAGTGCCGGTCCGACCGATCCCTTGAGTGCCAGCGTGCTCGTGCTCAACCGATTCTACATGGCCGTGCACGTGGTCAACGTGCGGCGCGCCGTCGGTCTGCTTTGCCGCGAAATGGCCGAAGTCATCCACTTCGACCAGGGACAATTCGCCAATTACGATTTCGAATCCTGGCGCGAAATCAGTGAACTGCGGGCGACGTTCAAGAAGCCTCACGAAGACTGGATCTCCTCCGTCAATTTCGAGATCCAGGTGCCGCGCGTGATTCGGCTGCTCAAGTTCGATCGCGTGCCCAAGCAAACAATTCGCTTCAACCGGCGGAACATCTTTGCCCGCGACGGAAACCGCTGCCAATACTGCGGCAAGAGCTTTCCCACCAGCGAACTGAGCCTCGACCACGTTGTGCCGCGCAGCCGCGCGGGCGCCACTTGCTGGGAAAATATCGTCTGCGCGTGCGTGGCCTGCAACGTTCGCAAGGGGGGCCGCACGCCGCAAGAGGCGAACATGAAGCTGATCCGCCATCCGGTGAAGCCCAAACGCAGCCCGCTGCTGGCGATCAAGCTCGGAAACCCGAAGTACGAAAGCTGGAAGACGTTCCTCGATAGCGCCTACTGGTCGGTCGACCTGAAATAGCGGGCATTCCGGACGGGTCAATAAAAAACGCCTCGGCGGAAGTGAACTCTTCCGCTGGGGCGAATTGTTTATGGAAAGGCGCGATTATCAGCGCACGCAGCTTTACGCGCGCGACGTCGCGGCCCGAAGAATGCCGAGCACTCACCGATTAGGAGCCGGCGAGGGGCTCTTTCTTCTCGGTAATCACCGGGCACTGGGGCGCCATTTCGGCGTTCAGGGCCGTAAAATCCTTCCACTCTTCGGGAAGGTTGTCCTCGTGAAAGATCGCCTCGACCGGGCATTCCGGCACGCACGCTTCGCAGTCAATGCACTCATCCGGATGGATATAGAGCATCTTTTCACCCTCGTAGAAGCATTCCACGGGGCACACCACGACGCAGTCGGTGTATTTGCAAGCGAAGCACGGCTCGGCAACAACGTGAGTCATTGAGACTGCTCTCCATACTGGTGTCTTGAACGCGGGGCATCCAGATCACCCGCCAGACACTGAACAAAAGCCCTTAAAATTCAAGTACTTGAAGATTCTTCCGGGGTCCGTCGCGCGAATTCTAGTGCTGTCGCAAAACACTGTCAAGCGCGCGACCATGCCATCTATCGGCGCGCAGTGAACTCCGACTTGCCCCGATCATGGACTCCACTTAAAATCAAGAGCGTTAATGCTTTCGGCACGCACCTCAACCGCTCGCCTCCACTTCAACGCAGTCGGATGGCGAACTGATGGGCCGTATCGGTTGGCAAACGCTGGGGCGGCTTATAGGATCGCAAGTGTGGCACTGTCCGAAATCGACCGCAGCTTGCTTCAACGCTGTCTGGCCCGTAAGTCCCGGGCCTGGGAGGACTTCGTTGACCGCTTCATGGGGCTCGTGGTCCACGTCGTGAACCATTCAGCGCAAAGTCGCTCGGAACGGCTGGCCCCCGAGGATCGCGAAGACCTGGTCGCTCAGGTCTTTCTGACCCTGGTGAAAGACGATCTGGCTGTCCTGCGCCATTTTCGGGGGGAAAGCAGCCTGGCTACGTACTTGACCGTCATTGCTCGCCGCGTGGTCGTCACCGAACTGCTGCGGCAGCGAGCCCAGCGGGGCGGAAGTCATCAGACACCCGAACGCGAATATGCAATGGCCGGCGCGGAAGTCGAACAGCGTCTGAACGACCGCGACCAGATCGAGCGGATGATGGCCGATCTCGATGCTGCTGAAGCAAACGTCGTACGGATGTACCATCTCGAAGGCATGAGCTACCGGGAAATCAGCTCTGCAGTGGGTATGCCGGAAAACAGCGTGGGGCCAATGCTCAGTCGCGCCCGCCGCAAGATGCGCACGAGCGCCGAAGAGTAGGCCTGGCGCAGCGTCGATGCGGCCAGCTCGCCACAACCGACGAATTTCGCCGCTGCCCCCGAGACCGTCATGGAAGACCGGTTGCCATTTGCTTCGACAGCCACCCAGCAGTTTATCTGTCCCGGGCAATCTCGTCCGATCGACCGAGCTGTCCACCTGTCACGCCTGGCGGCGTTCGACCCGGCCTGTCTGGCGTGCGCCGATCGTCACGATACCGCTGGACTGACCTCCCTGGAACTTGCCGCTCGCGCCGAGGTCGAGCGGCGCGCTTCGCCTGGTTGGCAGTGGACCACCGAAGGGTTGCTAACCTCCGAGCGGGGGCAGCTCGATCACGAGATGCCCCGTCAGTTCGCCTTTGCACTGGCAGACATTCTGTGGAGCACGGAGCACCAGCGGCCGAGTGTGCAAGTTGGCGCCAGCGGCTCCCGGCATGCCTCGGAACACCTGGCCGCCACGTGTCGCGCACTGGAACTCGCTGGCTGTGACACGTGCGAGGTGGGCGAAGTTACAGTGCCATGCCTGGCCGCAGGCATCGCGCATGCCAAAGCGAGTGGTGGCATCTGGATCGGCAACGCGAGCGGTCGCGAGCACGAGCTCGGCTTGCTCGCGCTGGGGAGAATGGGACTGCCTTGGTCTCACCCAGGCACCCTCGGCGAAATCAAGTCGCGACTCGCCGCCGGCGCCGTCCGGCCGCGGAGATCGGGGGGCAGCCTTCGCCGCTTCCACGCCGCGGCGTGTTATCTGCCGCTTTTTCGTGAGACATTTCACGGCTTGCGGGCCCTCGAACTCGTTCTGCACACGGTTAACGCCTCACTAGGTGATAATTTGAAGTCGCTCAGCGGTGAAACGGCGCTTCGCGTGCGGCGGCTGGACGAGTCCTTTGCGCTTGCAACGTCCAACGACTTAGGCGAATGGCCCGCAGCCGAGCTAGCGGCAGTGGCGCGAGAAGTCGTCCTGAGTGGAGCGCACTTCGGACTTTGGGTCGACGGTGCGGGTGAGCGTTGCGGCCTGGCCGATGATTGCGGAAACACTGTCGAGCACAATCGGCTCGCCCGGTTGTTAAACCATGCAATTTCATCCCATGGCAGCGAACCTTGGCAGGCGCCTAACGCTCTCGATGAGGTAACACGAGAACACTTGGGCCGCCGAATGCTGGCCGACCAGACCACCGCCGTGCTCGGCGACGGCCGCGGATGTTTCTGGTTCGCGGGAAACGCCGCCCCCGATGCCCTGGCGGTGCTCTGCACTTTGCTCTCGTTGCTCAGTCGCTCCGATCAACCCCTGTCCGAAGTTCTCGACGCCGGTGCGCCCACCTTGTAAAACGGGTTGGCCTGGCCGTCTGCTGGCGGCGGCATCAGGGCGATTATGTGATCAGTTCACCAATCTCGTTTTCGGAGCCTTCTCACTGATGAGTCATCCCTGGATCGCCGACCGAATACAGCATTTCGACAGCTCGGGCATTCGCAAGGTGTTCGACCTGGCTGCGACGATGACCGATCCGATCAATCTCTCGATTGGACAGCCGGACTTTCCGGTGCCCGAGGCGGTGCAAGAGGCGGCGATCAAGGCGATTCGCGAGGGGAAGAACGGCTACTCGCCCACGCAGGGCATCGCACCGCTGCGCGACGCGCTGACCGATCGCGTGCGTTCGCAATACAACCATTCGACGCGGCAACTATTCATCACCAGCGGCACCAGCGGCGGGCTCGTCCTGGCGCTGATGGCGCTTGTGAATCCTGGCGACGAAGTGATCGTGTTCGATCCCTACTTCGTGATGTACAAGTCGCTAGTAGGCCTGGCTGGCGGCAAGTGCGTGATGATCGACACTTACCCCGACTTCCGGATCGACCTGGAGAAAGTTACTGCGGCGATTACGCCCCGGACAAAGGCAATCCTGTTCAACAGTCCCGCCAATCCGACCGGGGTGACGGCCAGCGCAGAGGAGATTCGCGGCCTCGCGCAGCTGGCCGCCGAGCGGAACATCGCGCTGATCAGCGACGAGATCTACAGCCTGTTCAACTACGACGAGCCGTTCGTTTCGCCGGCCCAGTTCAATCCGCAGACAATCGTGATTGATGGCTTTTCGAAGAGTCACGCGATGACGGGCTGGCGGGTCGGTTGGATTCACGGTCCCGGCGAAGTCATCCAGCAGATGATCAAGCTCCAGCAGTATACATTTGTGTGCGCTCCACAGCCGGCGCAGTGGGCCGGACTCGCGGCACTCGAGGTGGACATGCGCCGCGAGATCGACGCCTACCGGCGCAAGCGGGACCGGATCGTGGCCGGCTTGCGGGAGCACTACGAGGTTTCGGTACCGGGCGGGGCGTTCTATGTCTTCCCTAAGGCCCCCTGGGGCACTGCCGACCATTTTGTTCACAAGGCGATCGAGAACAAGCTGTTGATCATCCCGGGCAGCATCTTTAGCGGCCGCGACACGCATTTCCGCATCTCCTACGCCGCCAGCGACGCGACGATCGATCGGGGGCTCGAAGTCTTGCGCCGGTTAGCGACCAGAACCTAAAGGAGTTCTCCGCAGGGTGGCTGTTTTCACTCGTTGATCGGGCCGAATTGGCTTGTTAGATTGACTCGGAACCACGTGCCCCCAGGAGAATCAGCCATGCGCTCCCGCTTTGCCCCGTTGTATGCTTTGCTGCTTTGTGTCACCGTTCTGGCCACGGTCGCCTTCGCGGAGATTCGCGAGTGGTCCGACTTCACCGGCGCCTTCAAGTCCAAGGGGGAACTCATCGCCTTCGACGGAAAGGTCGCACGTCTCTCACTCGATATCGGCCAGACCGTCAATCTGCCGATCGAGAAGCTCAGCACGGCGGATCAAGACTATCTGAAGTCGTCTTTTCCAAACGGAAAATCGCCCGAACTGCTGAAGATGAAAGCGCCGGCCAAAGGGGCCGCCGCCGCCGCCGGCAAGACCTCGGTAAAAGTCGAACTCGCGGGCGTCGCCGTGGTAAAGCCTTCCGCCAACCTGCCGCCTGAAGTCGCACCACTGCCGCCGGGCACTCACCTCTGGCTGCTGGTGTCCGATCCCGAGGGTACTTTGGCTGGAGTCGACACGGCGAAAAGCAAGATCGCCTCGTTTACCGATAACAAGGGAACGGACCTGACCGAAGGTGAGTCCACCGAGGCGGCTTTCGAGTTCACTCCGCTGCCGGACGGAAAGAGCGGGCTCGTGCATCTGCATCGTCCGCAAGTTCCTGAGGTGAAGTCAGTGCGCGCGACCCTCAAAGGCCAATTGCACTTGCAGAGCGGCCCGGATGGAAACTCGATTCCGGTGCCTTTGAATCTGGAAGTGACACTTGGGCTATAGAGGCAGACGCAGAAGTCTTTTGTATCAGATAGCGCTGGGCTGGCGAGTCGGCCGACAAGCTGCCAGTCACTCTGCACTCGAGACGGTGTCAGAGGGCTCTTGATGCAAACTAGGCGTGACGTATCTGCGACCCGGCGTTTCCGCAGGCTCGGCAAATGATGCCTGCTGTACGTCGGTGCCCTTCACTTCGCGCTCCACGAGTTCGGTCTGAGCATCCTGCCGTTCGGCTTCACGGCGGGCCAGCATGGCTCTGCCAGTCGCATTACCTGCGGCCCCACCCGCAATGCGAACCAGCGGTATTCCCCACCACACGGGCACGAACAATCCGGCACCGACAACGGCCTCCGAACCTACCTTTGGGTAGATCTGGCGATAAGCCTCCTCCTCGAGCTTCCAGTTCTCTTCTGCTTGTGCGTAGCCGACGACCTCTCGCGCGGCATTGATATCACACCAGGTACGCAGAACAGGGAGTTGGCTAGCGACGGCGTGTGCGCCAGGCAACTTGCGCAGACGGATGTCTTTCGCGAGAGCGGCTTCATGCACGATCAGAGTCGGCGCCTCGGAATTGATGTACAGCGTATCCGTGTAGGGGCTATACCAATTCGCGTTGAACAACTTGCCCGGAAAAAGCGTGTAGCCGATGACGCCCAGTGAGCCGAACGTGTATCGCGACAGAGGAGACGTGACCTGGCTGTCGCGCAGCCGGCGCCATTGCTCGCGCGGCTGGTAGTCGCGAACCGAAACGTGAACCTCGCTCAGATCGTTCTTGTTGAGATATTCGGCGACCTGCTCAAGCGTCTCGGGCTTGATCTCGCGTTTGTCCGGCAACTTGGGAAACAGTCTTCGGCGCGGCCAACTCAGTGTGTCCGAGATTTTGTCGATCACTTTGTGCTGTCCGCCGCGCTGAACTACGACTTTCTCCGGCGCGCCCGGACGATTGGTGAAATTTCCGTATTGGTACGGACCTTGAGCGCAGCCGATGAACCAACTCGGCAAGAGCATGAGCGCAGTGAGAACTGTGCAACGCACGCGCGTGCTTCGACGCATTCTGCACCGACTGACGTGTACGATCGGGCTGTACCAGAAGGGGGCGAAAGGATACTGGCCCGGCCCGTCGCTGGCAAGACGGCTGCGGCAGCTATCAACCGCAGCCAGCAAATGCAAAAAGCCCGGGACGCGGCCGTGCGCGTCCCGGACTTTTTAGGCTAGCACGTAACTCGAGAGATTCCGCCGGCCTTTGCAGGAGGGCGGACTTGAACGTTACGCGCTTTTGTTCTTGGGCTCGACGATCGGAAGCTTCAGCTTGCGGCCTTCGATGAAGTCTTTCGTGATCACGTAGCGATTGCCCGGTCCACGTTCCGGCAGATCGAACATGATGTCGAGCATGACCTCCTCGATAATCGACCGCAGACCACGGGCTCCGGTATCTTTTTCCTGAGCGCGGCGTGCGATTGCTTGAAGCCCCTCGTCAGTGAACTGCAAGTCGGCATTCTCCATCGAGAACAACCGCTGATACTGCTTGACCAGAGCGTTCTTGGGTTCGGTGAGCACCTGCACCAGCGCGTCCGCATCGAGCGGAGCCAGCGACGAGATGACCGGAAGACGTCCCACAAGTTCCGGAATCAACCCGAACTCGAGTACGTCGTCGCTGGTCACTTGTGGCAGGAGAGTTTTCATCTCCTGCGTGGCCTGCTGACCGCTCTCCTGGCCGAAGCCAATCGTGCGCTTGCCAAGTCGCTTGCTGATGATCTTGTCGATTCCCACAAAGGTCCCACCGCAGATAAACAGGATGTTGCTCGTGTCCATCTGGATGTACTGCTGCTCGGGATGCTTGCGGCCGCCCTGCGGAGGAACATTGGCCATCGTGCCTTCGAGCATCTTCAGCAGGGCCTGCTGCACGCCTTCGCCGCTCACGTCGCGGGTGATCGAGACGTTCTGGCTGGTCTTGCCAATTTTGTCGATCTCGTCGATGTAGAGCACGCCGCGCTGTGCGGCCTCGAGATCAAAATCGGCCGCATGCAGCAGCTTCAGCAGCAGGTTCTCAACGTCTTCACCGACGTAACCCGCTTCGGTGAGCGTCGTGGCATCGCCAATTGCGAAGGGGACATTGAGGATTTTGGCCAGGGTCTTGGCGAGCAGCGTCTTACCGCAACCGGTGGGACCGAGGAGCAAGATGTTTGACTTCTCAATCTCGATGTCACCGCCTTCAGCGCCGAGCATCAGACGCTTGTAGTGGCTATGGACCGCGACGGCGAGCACTTTCTTGGCGTGGTCCTGGCCGATCACGTACTCGTCCAAGTGCGTGACGATCTCACGCGGCGTGGGGATCTTCGTGAAGAGCTGTTTGCTCGTGCCACGCCGACGCCGTTCCTGCTCGAGAATCGACTGGCAGAGTTCGATACATTCGCCGCAGATGTAAACGTCGCCGGGCCCTTCGACCAAGGGTCCAACGTCGCGATAGCTCTTTCGACAGAATGAACAGAACGCGTTCTTTTTGGTGGTGCCGCCGCCCCGCCGACCCGCGCCAATATCCCTACCTGAGGGCATGTCTACTCCTTCTAAGTGTCCGCACGCCCGGTGCATTCCCGGCGGGAAGCTGGCAAGCGGAGGGAATCCAAGGTGTCACTCGAAGTGGCCACACTGGCGCGTCATTGCAAATGGCCGATCTCGCTTCCCTGACCGAGGTTATTTCGAGTTATCGAAGCCACAAGTCACAACCAAACTTTCGGAGGGGCCCCTAGCTGGCATGGTCGCAAAAGCTCGCCAAGCCCCTAGAGTCTGCCTCGTCGGCGGCGGTTACGCCGCCCCGGGGTCGTCCGTTCAGCGAGGTTCGTCAGGCTCGCTTTCTTTCAATTCCTTCTGCAACCGCGTCGTCAAGGTCGCCTTAATCGTTTTGTATTCGGCTTCGTCGAGTTCGCCGCGAGCGTAAAGCTCGCGAAACTCGGTCAAATGCTCGCTCGCATCAGGGTCTCGCTCGTGGATGCCCGCTCGGACTTTACTGATGATGAAAATGCCGATCGCAATCAGTACGCCGGTGAGGGCGAACAGGAACACGACCGAGGCAAGCGGGCTCGAAAGGAATTCTGCCATCGCCGACTTGCATTCCGCAGCGACTTTCGCTCGGAACCTCCCGTTGCCCCCTGACTTTCCTTGTCATTATGCACCTGTCCGGTATCCCAGTCCAGATTTTTACGCCAGACGTCGCCCCCCCGACAATGCATAAACCCATGCCCGCTCGGCGGATGTCCCCTTGAAGGCCAGCGCCGGGCGGTGCAAATTATGTCGACAGGCGCTACTTCGCTCCGCCGTGAACGCACTATTCCCCAGGCTCAATCCATGCAACCGTCCGAACCACTCTCCAGGATTCATTCCACAGGCATTGTCGCCGTCATTCGTGCAGCCAGTGGCGAGCGATTGGTCGAAGTGGCCGAAGCCCTGGTCGCTGGCGGCGTCGAGGTGATGGAAGTCACGTTCACCGTCCCGCAGGCACACCGCGTGCTGGAACAGGTAGCCAGTCGGCTGGGAAACCGAATCCTGCTGGGTGCCGGAACCGTACTGGACACCGAAACTGCCAGGATCGCGATTCTGTCCGGAGCCGAGTTCATCGTCTCGCCTGCTGTGAACCTCGACGTGATCGAGTTATGCCGTCGGTATGGCAAGCTAGTAATGCCCGGTGCGTTTACGCCCACCGAAGTCGTCACTGCCTGGCAGGCCGGAGCGGACATTGTGAAGATATTCCCCTCGGAGTTTCACGGACCGGCGTATCTGAAAACGCTCAAGGCCCCGCTGCCGCAGGTGCGGATGATGCCCACCGGCGGCGTCAACGTGAACACTGCTAAAGACTACCTGGCCGCAGGCGCGTTCGCGGTCGGGGTCGGCAGCTCGCTGATCGACGCCAAGGCCGTCGAGGCAGGCGACTTCGCTAAGATCGAATCGCTCGCCCGTCAATTCTCCAAATCCATTCGCGACTACTACGCCGGCTGAATTTGGGCGAATCTGCCGCTTGCAGAAGCCAGATAACCTGGAGAGCCGGTTCGGCTGGTCTCTGTCACCGCCAGAACGCCCGATTTACGCATCCTGACAGCGGCGGCAACTCTTGCTCAAGCGGTAAGGTCGAGTGGGGCGATAAGCATAACGAGTGCGCCCATTCTCGGTTATCGCGCGTGCGCGCAGCCGAACTGGGAGCAGGGAATTCGCCCGGGGCATGCGCCGGCAAGGATGCCGGAGCATCGAATGATCGCGAGCCGCAGGATGCGTTTGCTGCGACAACTTGCTGCTGCTCTGCTACTGTCCGCACTGGGTCAGTTGGTCGTCGTTGCGCAAGCGCCGCCCGCAAGTTCGCCGCTCCCGACAGCTCCGCTGAGCACCGCTACCCGCCAAAATGCGTTTACGATTCCCTTCCGGATCGATCCGCCGGCATCGTCTGCCGAGCAGGCCGTGGAAGCGATTCTGAACGTTTCGACCGACCAAGGCGCGACGTGGTCGATCTCCAGTCGCGTTAAACCGGACAAGGGCGCCTTCGTTTTTCGCGCTCCACACGACGGCGTGTACTGGTTCAACATTCGTACGATTGACGCCCAGGGCGTGACGCGCCCTTCGGGACCGATTCAGCCGCAGCTGAAGGTGACGGTCGATACGGTCGCGCCGCGGCTGGACCTGTCGGTGATCCGGGGGCCAGCCGGTGAGATCGTGGCCCGCTGGCAGGCCGTCGACCCGAACCTTAGGCTCGCCAGCTTCAAGCTCGAGTACCAGATCTCATCGACGGGGCCGTGGGAAAAAGTGGCCGTCGAAACTCCACCCACGGCAATGCAGCACACGAACTCGGGTGAAGCCACCTGGTGGCCCAGTGGCGCGAGCGGCCCGATATTGGTCCGAGCCGAAATTAGCGACACCGCTGGCAACCCGGCCGTAACGCAAGCCGTGGCCAAGGCGGGAGCGACGACCGGCACGCCGACATTGGCCAGGCAACCCGAACCAACGCCGGCGACGGCTTCGGGAGTACGCACGGAAAGCGCCGACGGCTGGCGGGCGAACACGACGACCGGCGAGCGAACACCGTGGCAGCCGGATCGCACGGCCCCCGATCCGCTGACCCCGTCGCGCGCTAGCGCCATTAACGCTCCGAGCGGTAACTTTGCTCCGGTGCAGCCTTCGAACCTTCCGCCCGATGCGTACTCGGGCCCGGCTCCGGCAGGCTTTCCAGCGGGCTTTCCGGATACACCGTCAGCGGCGAGCGCTCCACGCACGACCGCCCAGCCAGTCAGTCAAAGCCGTCCAACCCCCGCACCATCTCGCAGCGGTAGTTCGTCCCTCGACTTCTCAGTGCTGCCTGCGGCCGTGCGCCCAAGGATGGTTTCGTCCTCGGCCTTCGAACTGGAGTACGAGATCGAATCCGTCGGCCCGTCGGGCGTGGGTAAAGTCGAGCTCTGGGGCACGCGCGACGGCGGCCGCAGCTGGAGCGACTATGCCGTAGACACCGACAAGCAAAGCCCGATGCCGGTGGCGGTCGATGGTGAAGGGATCTACGGCTTTCGCATCCTCGTGCAAAGCGGTACGGGCTTTGGCGGACGGCCGCCTGTTGAAGGCGACTTACCCGACGTCTGGATTGGTGTTGATCTGACGAAGCCAACCTGCCAGATCACGGGTAGCGAGGTTTCGCCCGCCGGCACCGAACTGGTCATTTACTGGGAGGCCGCTGACGACGCGATCGATCCTCGCCCCGTCTCGCTGTTATTCAGCGAGAGCACGAACGGACCCTGGACGCCCATCGCATCGGGCCTGGAGAACACGGGCAGCTACCAGTGGAGTCTCGACAGCCGCGTGCCTCCGCGAGTCTTCCTACGAATTGAGGTTCGCGACGAGGCGGGCAACACGGGCAGCCACGTGCTGGCCGATGCGGTTACCCTCGACCGCAATCGTCCTTTAGGCAAAATTCGCGGCGTGCGCGCGATAAACACGCCGTAGCGACCGCGCGTTTGGAGCGGCTACTTCCAACTGAAGGTGGCCCCGGTCAGCCGTTCGTACGCTTCGATGTACTTGTCACGCGTGCGCACGACAATCTCGTCCGGCAACTGGGGTGGCGGGCTGTTTTTGTCCCAAGTGGTTGCTTCCAGCCAATCGCGCACGAACTGTTTGTCGAACGACGCTTGTGCACCGCCGGGGAGGTACGCATCCGCTGGCCAGAAGCGCGAGCTATCGGGCGTTAGGACCTCGTCGATCAGAATCAGGTCTTCGCCGAGCCAGCCCCACTCGAACTTGGTGTCGGCGATGATGATGCCCTTGGTGCGGGCATACGCCGCGCCCCGGCCGTACACGGCGAGGCTTCTCCGGCGGAGTTCGTCGGCCACGTTGCGCCCCACGACATCGGCCATCTGGTCGAAAGTGATGTTGATGTCGTGGCCGCTTTCCGCCTTCGTCGCTGGGGTGAAGATCGGTTCGGGCAGTTGGTCGCTCTCGCGCAAACCGGCCGGAAGCGTGACGCCGCAGACGCTTTGCGTTTTCTGGTACTCTTTCCAGCCGGAACCTGACAGGTAACCGCGGACGACGCACTCGATCGGTACGACGCTGGTCTTGCGAACGACCATGCTGCGACCGGCAAGCGGTGCGGTATCGACTTCGGGTGGCAAACCGGCCACTGCGATGTCAGTGCTTAGCAGGTGGTGTGGTTCGCCCAGCCGCCCGAACCAGAAGGCACTAATCTGTGTTAACACGCGTCCTTTGTCCGGAATGCCGCTGGGCAGAATCCAGTCAAAAGCACTGATCCGGTCGCTGGCGACCAGCAACAGCCGGTCGCCAAGATCGTAGATATCGCGCACTTTGCCGCGCCGGACGGGGAGATTTGCCAGATTGGTTTCCAGGACCGGGGCACGCATGCGCGGGAACACCCTCTCGAAAAAGCCGATATGCAACGACAGCGGGCGAGTATAGCAAAACGGCGACCGACCCGGCAGGCAGCCCAGCCTGCCAGCAACTGCGGTTGCCCACAGTTGTCTCGCGCACTGCCGTGCATTAGACTCGGCAGTTAAGGGCTGGGCGCGGTGATTCACTCGGAGTTGGACGGCAATGCATTCACTCTGCGCGCAAAGCGGTTGGCCATCCGCGAAGCATGCTTCCACTCGAGGGCGTTAGGCGTCGATGGGTTTGCTCCACTTTCTGGTTCCCAGGCGCGATCGTGTGGGGGCGAACGCCGCCCAAAGGGCATACTTCGCCGGCATGGACGAAGTTCCCTGGACAAGTCGCATTCGCTGGAACGATCACGGACTGGTTCTGGAGCGCGAGGAGTTCGAGTCGGGCAACTTCTATGTGCCGTATGTGGTCGACGGGCGCGGCGAACTGATGCTCTCGACCGCCTCGCTGATGGAGCGGGCGCGTCCTTATCACCTGCACGTTGAACTGGCCCGTGGCACGTTGAATCGACTGCGCAATCAAGTGGCCTATGCCCCGCCGGCGGCCGGTTCACCACTGGCCAAGCAGCTGGCCGCGGCGCACGGCGAGCTCTCTCAAGCCGTAACTCATCAGACCGATTTGGACGCTGCCGCGGAGTTTGCCGATCGATCGATCGCCCATTCGCTGGCCGGTATCGAAACTCTGGCTGCCGCACAATCGGTTCAATTGATCGCGGCCAGGCGCCAGGGCGGGGTGCGCCTCAGCACACTGCTGGGAGTCAATCTCGGAAATTGGACGCCGGGAGGGCCCCTGACCGAGAGCGTTAGTGCTGCCTTTAACACCGTGCAGATTCCACTGACCTGGCGCGATCTCGAAGCCCACGAGGGGAAGCGAGACTTCTCGGCGGCCGATGCCCAGATCGACGCGGCTCGTGCGGCCGGCTTCAAGATCTGCGGCGGGCCGCTGCTCACGCTCGACAAGCAGGCGCTACCCGACTGGACTTACCTGTTCGGCGAAGACGACATCGACAGTTTCCGGGCTTGCGTCGCGGAGCACATCCAGGAAGTGGTGAGCCACTTTCGCGGGCGCGTGCATTTGTGGATTTGCTCCTCGGGGCTCAATATCGTGAGCGAGTTCACGCCCAGTGAGGAGGAACGACTGCGTCTGGCCGTGCTGACGATCGACAGCATTCGCCGCCAAGACCCCCGCTCGCCGATCGTGCTCTCGATCGACCAGCCCTGGGGCGCATTTATGAGCCGCCACGAGTACGATCTTTCTCCACTGCATTTTGCCGATGCACTGGTTCGGGCGGAACTCGGACTCTCCGGTTTGGGGCTCGAGCTGAACGTCGGCTATACCCCGGACGGCAGCGAACCGCGAGACGCCTTGGAATTCGCCCACCAGATGGAGCGCTATGCCTCGCTGGGCTTGCCACTTTTACTATCGCTCACCGTTCCCAGCGGCAGCGAGCGAGATCCCAGAGCGGCCCGCAAGAACGAGGTGATTCACTACGACGCGGATCCGCTCTCACCGGCGAGCCAGCTTCACTGGGCGGAACAAGTGCTGCCAACGCTCCTCTCGAGGCAGCCCGTGCAAGGGATCCTGTGGAATCAGCTTCGGGACAGTCAGCCGCACATCCTGGCCCACGGCGGCCTGGTCGACGAGCGAGACCAGCCCAAGCCGCTGCTGCACTACCTTGCAAAACTGCGCCGCGACTATCTGGCGTAGTGCAGGCTGGCAGCAAGCCGATCTCTCTACCCTTCCGAGCGGCCGAAGCAGGCCAGGCACATGTCGTCGCTCTGCGAGCGGCCGCCGACAAACAGCTTGACGTCGTCAAGAATGAGCCGGCCCAGTGCGTCAACGCTCGCCGATGGCTGCGCCAGTTGATTGCGCAAGCGATCGAGCCCATAAAGTTCGTTGGCGCCGTTCATGGCCTCGCTGATGCCGTCTGTGAAAAGCGCCAGAAATTCGCCGGGCGCGAAACTGCGGGTGAATTGCTCATACTGGTAGTCGGCATCCACACCTAGCGGCAGGCCTGCTTGTTCATCGCCGATCTCTTCGACCACGCCTGACGATTGGCGGAGCAGGGGGGGCATGTGTCCTGCGTTGACGACCGTAAGCTCGCTACTGCCCACATCGAGCACGGCCAGCACGAATGTCACGAAGCGATCCTGCCAGCCGCTGCGACTAAAGCTGGCGTTGATTCTGCTCACAGCCTCGGCCGGAGTCGGCTCGCTGGCCAGGCAGTAGCGAACCTCGCCCGAAAGCTTGGCCATCAACAAGGCCGCGGACACGCCCTTGCCGGAAACATCACCAATCACGACGGCGATGCGGTTGTTCGAGAGCTCTACGTAGTCGTAATAATCGCCGCCAACCTGGTTGGCCGGCTCATAGAAATCGAAGAACCGGTACCCCGTTAGCGATGGCGGCGCGGCGGGGAGCAGGCCGCGTTGAACCTTGTGAGCCAGTTCCAGGTCGCGTTCCATCGCCTGTTGCCGGAGCGTCGTCTCATGCATCTGGGCGTTGTCCACCGCGATGGCCGCTTGCGAGGCGATACTCGCGAGCACATCCAGGTCCTCACGCTGAAAGCGGTGGCGGCTGTCCTTGGTGTCGATCTGAATCACACCCAGCGACGTACCTTCGCTGTCCACCAGTGGAGCGCACATCATCGAGCGGATGCGCAGGTCCGCGATGCTCTGGCTGGTGTCGAAGCGTGCGTCGCTGGCCGCGTCGGCGGACAGGATTGCTTCCTGCGTCTTCATCACCTGGTTGACGATCGTGCGGCTGACACGAATCTGGTCCTCGTCGCCGGCCCGGCGATGCTTGACCGCCTTGGGAATCAGCGAGCCGTCTAGCCCCTTGAGGATGATGAGCCCGCGGTCAGCCTGCAAGAAGATTTTAAAGACGCTGTCGAGCAGTTTGTTGAGAACTTCGTCGAGGCTGAGCGCCTTACCGAGGTTCTGGGCGATCTCAATCAGAGCTCGCAGCTTGACTTCAGGGTTGACGGTCAGCCGCACACCGGAGTTGCTGGCCGAAACGTCAAGCTTGGACATGATCGACGAGGCCGGGGAAGCGTCCTCGTCTTCCATTAACGCCAGTGCCGACGTTTCGGTGAGCTGCAGCCTGTCGCTCGGCTGGTTGTTATAAAACGTGAACGTGAGATCGCAGATCTTGAGCCGGTCGCCGTCCTGCAGCAGCTTACGGCCGGCAATGAGCTGGCCGTTCACGAACGTGCCGTTGCGGCTGTGCAGATCTTCGATGAAGAACTGTCCGTCCTGCTTGATGATCATGGCGTGCTGTCGGCTGACGCTGGCACTTTCCAGCACGACCTCACACTCGGGATGACGCCCCATTACGTTGCGGTCGCTCGGCAGTTCAAGTTGCTCGCTGCCGCCAGCGGGATTCACAATTTGCAGAATGGCCATGGTCAGGCAAGCTCGAGTCGTATCTGCCGAGTGGTCGCCGGAGAAAAGAACCGGCGCACCTTTGCAGGAGGGTCACCGTCAGCGGACGCTAGCTGCGGACGCCACGATGGTTTCACTCATAATAATGCAAATCGGAATCCCAAACTACGGGGCGCCGTCAGAGCTGTGACGACGCCAGCCAAGTCGCTCTTGACTCGATCGGCGAGGATGCCTACCGTTCGCTTCCCATGCGAAAATATCTCGTCGTTCTCGGCTGCCTGATCGGGTCAAGCGAGCTTGCCACTGCCGCGGGTCCGCCCTCGGTCGCGCCGCGCGAAGGCGTCGTGCTGTTGAGCAACGGGGAGATCATCCGCGGTACGATCATCCCGGCCGGCGACCGGTATGACGTGCACCTGGAATCGGGCGAGATCAGCCTGCGCAAGGCCGATATCGCTGCCGTTTGCCAAACGGTTGAGGAATGCTATCGGCATAGGCGGGCCGACATCGACTCAGGCCGCGTGCAAGACCATCTGGAGCTGGCCGAGTGGTGCGTGCGGAATCGGCTGTTCGCGGAAGCCGAGGCGGAGCTGGCTGACGCTCGCAAGGCCGATGCTTCGCATCCCAAGTTGCGACTCGTCGAATCGCGTCTCGAACTGGCCCGAACGCCGGCTCCGACGGCACCTGTGGTCGACAGCAGCAAAATCGATCGCACGGCTGCTGTGGCATCCATCGAGACGGCGGCTCGCAATCTGCCACCGGGGACGATGGAGACCTTCACCAACACCATACAACCTCTGCTATTGAACACTTGCTCGAAGAGCGGCTGCCACGCCGGCCGCAGCGAAGGTGGATTCAAGCTGGAGCGGATGCACCCGCGATTCTCGAGTCGCTCGGCTACCCAACGTAATCTGGAGCAAGTCCTGTCGCTGGTGAACCGCAACGATCCTCCGCAGAGCGCACTCCTGCAGACGCCCATCCATCCGCACGCCAATGTGAAAGTGCCGGTCTTTACCGACCGGCATCAGGGTCAATACCGCCAAATCGTCCAGTGGGTCTATGCCGTCGCAGGCAGTTACACTCCGACCGAGGCGCCCTCGCTGGCCGAACGCACCTCGCCGCTGTTGCAGAACGTACCAGGTGCAAGCGGCGTCATGACCGGTGCCAGCAACCTCGTCCTGGACGCCACCGAGCTCGAAGCCGAGTTGCCAGCTGCGACGAGAGAAATGACTCCGGCAGAATTATCAGCTGCCGGACCTGACACTCCACCTGCCGAGAGTCTTCCGACGGAAGGAGCCGGCGAGAACGCCACCGTTGATCCAACCGCCTCACAAAGAGCCTATACTCCGCAGCAATTGCGAGCGATGGGGCTCGATGAGTCGGGTCTGCCAGTGCATTCAGGGGCGAGCGTCGTGCAGCGCGGAGCAGCGGGCCGTAAAAGCTCCCACTTGCAACGCGGCGCCCAGGCGCCCGCCGGGTTCACGCCTCGGGATGAGTTTGATCCCGAGATCTTCAATCGGCGGTACTTCAGCCAATAGCGGAATGTTCAGTCAGCTCAAGCTGATCTCTCCGGCCGCAATTGCGTCGAGGAACAGCCGGTTGCTTTCTAGAAGCTCTGGCAGCGTGAGCATCTCGTCACGCAGTAACCAGTGGACGGAGTCGACTTCGGCCGGATTCGGCACGATCGTCGCCGTGTCCGTCAGTGCACTGAACCACCACGACAGTGCCACTCCCCAGGGGGTGACGCTACGCCAGATACACCGCAGCGGCTGAACCTCTGCGGCCAGTTCTTCCAGCAATTCCCGGCGCAGAGCTTCGTCCTCTAATTCTCCCGGCTCGATGCCGCCGCCGGGAAAGCAGTATTTGCCCGGCGCCGCGATACCAGCAGCGCGGCGGATCACGAGAAACCGCTCCTCGCGCATGATGACTGCAACTACGCCGTGGCGGCGAATCGTGAGCTCCGTTTTCGGGTCGGCAGGCGGCATGGCACCATCGTCTGCAGCGGCTCTTCCCGTGTCGAGAGTCAAAAGATGCAAAAGGGTGCGATTGAACTGGGAATAAACCAGCTTGCCGTGGAATCTTCCAGAATAGAACAAATGGAGGTCCGGCCATGAACGATTCTTCGGCTTCAGTCCGACCGCGCAGCTCGTTTCCACGCTGGCACGAATGGTTGGCAGGCGGGCTATTGCTTCTGGTGGCGTTCGGCTACTTCGTCGTTCGGCCCGCTACGGAGCGTCTGCTCCAAGGACTGGGGGGGCTCGCGGCTGCAATTGCCACGCAGACGTTCGAGTCGCTCAGCCAAACCCACGCACTGGCGTGCCTGGCAATCGAGTTGGACCCTTCTGTCCAGCACCTGTTGGGCGGCGAGATCACATGCGCCCCGGTAGATGGCGTGACTTGGCGACAGCCCCGCGACGGCGAGACGCTCGAGTTTGAATTCTCGGTCACGAGCGATTCTGGCAAGAAAGGAACCGCACTCGTGGTCGCCAGACTGCATCAGGACGGTCCTGAAATAGAAAGCATCGTGGTAAATGGAGACGAGGGGAGCGTTTTGCTCCTGCAGCTGCCCTAGCGGTCAGCGCAGCCGCTTCCGCGGTCGCAATGGTTGTTCGCCTGCGGCCACGACTTATAATGACCTCAGCACTGTTCAAATGTGCGGGTGTAGCCGCACGACGTAGGCCATGAGCTGAGGGTTTCGGATGACTCTGACGGCGGACGATCCCCTCACGAAGCATCTTGCATGTTTCGGCTTGGCGGCGTTTCGCCCCGGTCAGCGTACGGTCATCGAGACCGTGCTCTCCGGTAAAGACTGCCTGTGCGTGATGCCCACGGGCGGGGGCAAGAGTCTGTGCTACCAACTGCCGGCAATCGCCCGCGATGGGGTGACGCTCGTCATTTCGCCGCTGATCGCCCTGATGAAGGACCAGGTCGACAGTCTTACGGCCCGGGGCCTGCCCGCCACGTTTATCAACAGCACGCTCACGCCGGACGAACAGTCTGAGCGTCTGGCTGCGATGGCGGCGGGCGAGTACAAGCTGGTGTACGTCGTTCCCGAGCGGTTTCGCAGCAATCGTTTCGTTGAGGCGGTGCGCGAAAGCGGGGTGCGGCTTTTGGCCGTCGATGAAGCGCACTGCGTGAGCGAGTGGGGGCACGACTTTCGCCCCGACTATGCGCGGCTCGGCAGCTTTCGGCAGAAGCTCGGCAACCCGCCCACGATCGCGCTCACGGCCACGGCCACCGACGCGGTCCGACGCGACATCGTCGAACTTTTGAATCTGCGTGAGCCGGAAGTGTTCATCACTGGATTTGCCCGGCCGAACCTGCACTACAGTGTCAGCGTGTGCTCGACCGATCGCGACAAGGATCAGCGACTGTTCACGTTCCTCAAGCAGCATCCCGGTTCAGGCATCGTTTATGCTTCGACGCGGAAGCGCTGCGAGGATCTTGCCGAGCGGATCGCCACGGAAAGCGGACGCTCGACCGTCGTCTACCATGCAGGTCTCCAACCGCAGGATCGCCGCGCGGCTCAGGATGCATTCATGGGCGGCAAGCGCGAGATTGCGGTCGCCACGCTGGCCTTCGGCATGGGCATCGACAAAGCCGACGTACGCTTCGTCATCCATTACAACCTGCCGGGGAGCCTTGAGGCCTACTACCAGGAGGCCGGCCGCGCGGGACGCGATGGCCAGCCGGCGAGCTGCCTGCTGTTGTTCGGCGGGGGCGACCGCAACATTCATGCGTTTTTCATCGAGAGCTCGTACCCCGACCGGAACGTCGTGCGGCAGGTGTACGACTATCTGCGAGGACTGGATCAATCGCCGATCGAGATGACGCAACAAGAAGTCAAGGAGGCGCTCGGCCTGCAGATCAGCGGCGAAGGCGTGGGTGCGTGCGAGAAGTTGCTGGAAAGCGCCGGGGCGCTGGAACGGCTCGAGTCGAGCGAGAACACGGCCGCGGTCAGGCTCTCAAGCGACGTGCCCACGCTCGTGGAGCTGTTGCCGCCGCAGGCCAAGATCAAACGGCGCGTGATGCGGGCAGTAGAAATATTTGTTGGGCCGAGGCGGCATGAGTGGTGTTACCTGCAACCTCGGGAGCTTCTGCGCGAGCTCCCGGAGCTCGATAGCGCCGACCTCTCGCGGCACCTGCGCGAACTGACTTCGCTCAGCGCGTTCGACTATGTTCCGCCGTTCCGCGGCCGAGCTGTTCACATCCGTGATCGCACGATTCCATTCCAGAAGATCGAAATCGATTTCGAGACGCTCGATAAGCAGAAGGCCGCCGAATATGAGCGACTCGAGCACGTGCTCAGGTTCGCCCGCGATCATCGCTGCCGGCAACTCCGGATCCTGGAGTACTTCGGCCAGGAAGATGGGGAGCCGTGCGGCAATTGCGACAACTGTCATCCGCGTGCCCAGGCTGGCGCGCACGGTCGAGCCCGCCCGGCAGACGCCAAGGTATTGGAAACGGTCCGCATGGTGCTGAGCGGAGTCGCCAGGGCTTCGCAGCGTCGCGTGGGTTGCGGCAAACAGCTCATCGCGAAGATGCTCTGCGGCTCAAGTGACAAGGCCGTGATTCGCAACCGACTTGACCAGCTCACCACATTCGGGCTGCTGGGTCATTTGAAGCAATCAGAGGTAGCCCAGCTTATGGACGCGATGCTCGCGGCGGGATTGCTGGAGCAGAACGAAATTGAGCCGTTCCGGCCGATCGTGCAGCTCACCGCACGGGGACTGGAAGTCATGGCCGGCCGTGCCGATGAGACGCTGGCACTCGCGGTCCCCGATGCACTGTGGCGAAAAATCGGCGGCTCGACGAAGGCGAACGCGACCGTCGCGCCGCGAGTGGAATCATCATCGAAGCCGAGCGCCAAGCCTGTCTCTCAGGATGTGCGTGAAGAGCCGATCGTCCCGCAATTGGACTTGCAAAGTAGTTCAGCCCCATTGGCTGCAAACCCGCAGTTCACAGCGCCAGCAACCGCTCAACCCAGCCACTATTGGACGTGGCGGCTCTTGGATGCCGGGTTTACACCAACCGAATGCGCCGCCGCGCGGGGTCTGGCTGAGGAAGTCGTGCTCGATCAGGCGCTCCGCGCCGCCGATGGCGGGCTGGAAATTGATGCTCTCTGGTTCCTAGCCGAGGAACAGATTGCAACGATTCGCAGTGTCGTGGGCAGCACTCCACCTGAGCGCATTCGCCCGCTTTTGAGCAAGCTTCCGCGTGGAACGCGCTACGAACATGTGCAACTGGTGCTGAAATCACGATAGGTGGGGATGCCCTCGCGTGTGCCCGGGGTCGAAAAAGAGACCCTCGTGGGATACAATCCCTCACCGAGCGGCGCAAGCGGTGCTGCTCTTTGTTCCCCTCGGAGGAAACCGGTGTCGACCGACAAACCCACGGGTCCCCCTGCTGCGAAGCCAACCAAGCAGCCGCCTGCGCCTCGTCTCAGCACATCAACCATGTTGATCGCCGTCGTGGCGGTGTTCGCACTTCTCCTGTGGTGGCAACTCAACAATCCGCAGCCGCGGCAGCAGATCACTTACAGCCGGTTCATGCAGGAACTGAACTCGGATAATATCAAGGAAGTCGAATTCAACGGGCTTTACGTGCTGGGAAAATTCCGCACACCCCCCGTGGAGACGACTAAAAAACGTGGCGAAGACGGGAAGGAACGCGAAGTCCACGAGGCGATGCATCCCGATTTTTCGGTGACGCTCAGCCCACTGGTGGGTGAGGATCTCGACAAGAAACTACTGCAGAACAAGGTCGTGGTCCGCTCGCAACAGAGCACCGACGGTACGGGGCTGTTGGTAATCGCCTACTTGATCGGCACCGTATTGATCTTCGGCTTCGTGTGGATGATGTTTCGCCGAGCTCGCGAACAATTCATGGGCGGCGGCATTCTGGGCGGATTTGCCAAGAGTCCGGCCAAGCTTTATGAGCTTTCAAACAAGCCCGTGACGTTTGCCGACGTGGCCGGCCTCGAAGGCGTGAAACACGACCTTGAAGAAATTGTCGAGTTCCTCAAGAACCCAGAAAAGTTTCAGCGACTGGGCGGCCGCGTCCCCAAAGGCATCCTGCTGATGGGGCCTCCCGGCACTGGCAAGACGCTGCTGGCCCGGGCCGTGGCGGGTGAAGCCGGCGTGCCGTTCTTTTCCATCTCCGGCAGCGAGTTCATTCAGATGTTCGTGGGCGTCGGCGCCAGCCGCGTCCGCGACATGTTCAAGACCGCCAAGGAATCGTCGCCCTGCATACTGTTCATTGATGAAATCGATGCGGTCGGTCGGGTGCGCGGGGCTGGACTTGGGGGTGGGCATGATGAACGCGAGCAGACGCTGAACCAGATCCTTAGCGAGATGGATGGCTTCAGCCAAACCGAGGCAGTGATCGTACTGGCGGCCACGAACCGGCCCGACGTGCTCGATCCGGCCCTTTTGCGCCCCGGTCGTTTTGATCGCCACATTACGGTCGATCGACCGAATCACAAGGGAAGGCTCGCGATTCTCAAGGTGCACGTTCGTGACGTGCCGCTGGCCGACGATGTCGATCTCGACCGGCTCGCCAGCGCTACCGTCGGTCTCACCGGAGCCGATATCCGTAACCTGGTGAACGAGGCCGCGCTGTGGGCCACGCGCAAGAACAAAGACAAAGTCGACATGAGCGACTTTGAGTACGCTCGGGACCGCGTGCTGATGGGTCCCAAGCGAGAAGAAGTCCTCGCCGGCAAGGAGAAGCGAATGACCGCGATTCACGAAGCAGGACACGCGCTGTTGGCTTGGATCGTGCCTGGGGCCGATCGTGTGCACAAGGTCACGATCATTCCGCGCGGGCGAGCACTGGGCGTAACACAACTGGTGCCCGAGGAAGACCGAATGAATATCAGCGAGTCGGAGATTCACGGCCGGCTGTGCTTCATGCTGGGCGGCCGCGCTGCCGAAAAGTTGATCTACGACGAGTATAGCGCCGGCGCCGAGAATGACCTGACCCAGGCCACGCGGCTCGCCCGGCGGATGGTCACCGCCTGGGGCATGAGCAAGCGGCTGGGGCCCGTCGCCTATCGCACCAGCGAGGAGCATCCGTTCCTGGGGAAGGAAATCCACGAGCATCGCGACTTCAGCGAGCACAGCGCACAGCTCATCGACGAAGAGGTATCGAAGATCCTGCACGCGGCTTCGGATCGAGCCGACACGCTGCTGCTCAAACATCGCGATCAGCTCGAAAAGCTTGCCGGCGCGCTCGAGGAACAAGAAGTCCTCGACGAGCACGAGATCGAACTGCTCCTGGGCCCCTCGATTAACAAGCGAGCCGAGTCGAACGGCAGGCCGGTGGATGTGGCGCCGACGATTGGTGGATCAGACGTGCAGCCCGCCCAGCAGTCGAAGCCGTAGGCCTAATCTGCTTTCCGGCCTGTGAACGTCAGGTCATCAAGGTAAATCTCGACCGCGTGACCGCCGGACTGCAGGTTGAAGATACCGAAGCGGTCGAACCGCGCTCCGCGCTGCCGATCGCCTGGCCGAAGCTCTAGCGTGTCGCTCTCGCCATCAAAAGTTGTTTCGATTGTTCCATGGCCACCTGCTGCCAGCGGCCGGTAGTGAATGCGAAACTCGTGCGGCTTTCCATCGGGAAACACCACCGGCCAGGTGCGGCCGGTGGACGAGGTCTCGCCGGCAATCTGCCCGACGCCGTCAGCGGTGCTGTAGGCTGGACGAAAGTAATGCCCCGCTCGACTCGGACCTTCAACGAGAGCCGCCAGGTAGTTCGATTGCGGTTGCTCATAGTCGGGCGTCATCTTGGCTTGCTTCGCAGCCGAGTTGAACCAGCCCAGGTACACACCGCTGTCGCTGGCAGCTTTGTTCAGCGAAAAGTGTCCGCTGGCAATCAGCTCGTCCTCGAGCGTGAGCATTTCGATGGACGTGCCATAGTAACTGGGCCGTTCGTCGCGGAAGACAATTCCACCAATCTCGCCGAGCCCGCTGCCGGCATGCTGGGTGAGGCTGAATCCGAAGTCGTGAAACGGCCGGACAAACCGCTCGACGTACCTGGTGTCGTTGCGCCGGGCGTCCCACCGTGGATCGGCGTCGAAGGCAAACCGCTTCCCGTCCACTTCCAGATCATCCACGTACAACTCGAGCCGGTCGCCTGGTGTCTGGACGTTCCAGATGCCAAAGTGATCGAATTGTGCACCATCCGCGCGGTGTCCGTCGGCGAGCGTGGCATGGTAGACACGATCGTCGACGCGAAACACGAGTTGTCCGCGCCCGTCGGCTCCGGCAGGGTCGTAGTCGAGCGACCAGCGGTGCGGCTTGCCATCGGCAGGGAAGGGTGGGGTTGGCGTCTTCTGGTACTGTTCGCCTTCGAATGCTCCCCCGCCGCCGGTGCGCCAGCGACTCGTGCCATATTCGTAAAACATCCAGAACTTGCCGCCGTTGCCGTCAATTCGGAAGGCGAGCGAGTTCGGCGTGCGCCATGAAGGGGGCGGAGCCCGGAACCAGCCGATCATCGCGCCGCTGCCGCCACCCGCCGCGGGCACAGCCAGAACACCCGAGGCGTGCAGCCGGTCGTCCAGCGATTTTGTCTGAATCGGCAGTGCATAGAATGCCGCCTCGCTCGAACGTTGAATGACACCGCCGATTTCACCTGCTGCAGCGCCCCCTGCCCGGCTGGAAGGTTGATAGCCGAATTTTTGCTCCGCCTGCTGTGGTTGCTGCTGCTCGAGGCGATTGCGAAAGCCATCCCACTGGGGATCGGCGTCGAAGTGCCTTACCGCGTGATGCCCAGGCTCGTCTGCCTTAATGGAACTCAGGGCACAGCTTGCGAGGATCGACAGCAGGAAGATCAGGTGTTTCTTGCCCATCATCCGGGAACCTTGTGAGGAGCAGGAGGGGGTGGTATTCTCGCGGGCACGTGTTGTACCACGCCGTCAAGTTTCCGCCCAAGCATTTGAAGGAAAAAAGTTCGATGCTCGCCCACATGGTTTACTTCTCACTCAAGGACAAATCGCCGGAAGGCGTTCAGCGTCATGTCGACGCCTGCCAGAAGTATCTCGACGGACACGAAGGCGTGGTGTTCTTCGGCGTCGGCACGCGCACTCCCGATTTGACTCGACCGGTGAACGATCTGGAATTCGACGTCGGACTGCACGTGGTATTTGCCGACCGCGCGAGCCACGACACCTATCAGGCGCATCCGCGGCACATTCAGTTCATCGAAGAAACCAGGCCGACCTGGGCTGGTGCGCGGGTATTTGACGCCGATCTAAAGTAGCCAGGTGGGCTCTCTTCGAATTGGATAATATTGGTTGGTTTGATTGCGGAGGCGACTGACTAAGCCCCCGCTACAGGCCGAACAATCCGCACCAGCGGCCGTTCGCAGTGAAATCTCTCGGCCCCAGATTTACCAGCTCGCGCCATTCCACTCCTTGGTCCCAGGATGCATACCACCCAAGCTATGCTTTCTGTGAAGGGGCAAATCGGTCAAGTTCTGCAGGCACCTGGTTCTTGGTATGGAACGAATGCTGCAAGAGATTCCGCGCAGCGGGATGGGCATCCACGAGTTAATCGTGGAGGCGCATCAAGATGTGCGGAAGGACCGACGTTCCGAAACTCGCTACCCGTTCTTCCGCAAGGTCGAGATGAACGCTGGCGGCGAAGCACCGTGCGTCGCCTTCACGCGGGAGATTTCCTCGGTGGGCGTGGGCCTGTTGCACAACGTGCCGCTTACTCCGGGCGAGGTCGAACTCTCAATCCCGAGCAAGAAGGGCTATTCCATCCGCATCCGCACCAAGATCCTCTGGTGCCAGGCTTGCGGAGAAGGCTGGTTCGTGAGCGGCGGACAGTTCGTCGGAACCGCGTTCGTCGACCAGTAACGCTTAGTGGTCTCTTGTCAGAATCTGCTCACGGGTGGCGATCATAGGCTTCCCGCTCGAATGGATTGTCGCGATATCCGTCTTTGCCCTTGAGCCACAACACGAACCAACAGCTCAGATACGCGGGGATGAACAGCGGTCCCCAGCGCTCGTACTGCCGGACGTGAACGAGTTCATGCGGCTGGGCGATATCCAGCGACGCTTCGGTTAGCCCGAGCACCGTGTGCCCGAGCGTCATTGCGAACGGCTCGGCAGGCAGGCGGAGCAGCAGCCATCGCACCGCGCCACCATGAAATTCGACGATCCCGGGACCTCGCCGAGCGCTGCCGCCGGTGAGAACGCCGATGAGCCCCAATGCGAGCCCCACGAGCGTCCAGGGAGAAGCCCACAAGACCACCGCAGTACGAACCACGATGAAGCCCATCGACCCCATGCGTGAATCCCGGACTGCGGCGGACCTGTTGGTGAACTTGAGCGAAGTCCCAGGCGGACTTACTTGGGGGCCGGTTTGGCGAAATGCTGCATCAATTTTTCGTGCTCGGCCTGCGCACTTTTTAGTGCGGCAGCGGCAGCGTGAGCGGCATCGCCAACCGCGGCAGGATCACCCTTGCCGCTCGCGACGTGCTTGTCGATTGTGTCGACTTGCGACAGGGCTGCCTTGTGGTGGGCGTCGATCGCGTCGAGCTGGGCGTTGGCTCCCTTGTGGTTGCCGGCCAACTTGCGAAGCGCGGCATATTTCTTGTTGGCAGCTTGGATGCTCGAGCGAATCGCAGCCGTGTGCTCCTGGGCCACGTCGGCAGGTATTGGCTCGCCGTAGCCGACGCTCTCGCGCAGTACGTCCGCATGCTGGTAGGCAGTCTCCTGATAGGCTCCGGCTGAACGGTAGAAATAAGGATACTCGTAAGCGGTGCCCATGATCTTGCTGCCAGCGCTGCGCTGTGCCGAGGCTGTGGGACAAACTGCCAGCAGGGCCGCGAGGGCCATCATGCCCGTCAAGAGTTGTCGTTGCATTTCAAGCTCCACGATTCTCGTGCGTGAGGATTCGAACAAATCATCCCGTTCGCGACATGCCAGTCCGCTGCCGCCGCGGCCGCTCATGATATCGCGCCAGCAATCGCCTTCCAAGCGACTCACGCTCATCGCTTGCAAACGGTCGCCGGCTGAAGTCTACTCGCGGACGCGGGCCACCTATTGCCAGGAGAGTCATTCCGATGCTGCGCTGCTCATTTGCTTGCCTGATACTGTCGTCGATAGTCGCCCGGGTGGCGATTGCTGAAATTGCCTTTCGCGTCCAGGAGATCTCCAGCCGCCTGACCGTGGGGTACGCGGTGCAGCTCGTGGATGTCAGCGAGGACGGCAAGCCGGACATCGTCGTGGTCGACAGCGACCGCGTCGTGTGGTTCGAGAACCCTACCTGGAAAATGCACACGATCATCGACGGACTTACTAAGCGCGATAACGTCTCACTTGCGCCGGCCGACATCGACGGCGACGGCCGAATCGATTTCGCGCTGGCTGCCGACTGGCGTCCCTCGGACACGCGAACCAGCGGCACGCTCCAGTGGCTCACGCGCGGCCCTGAGGGAAGCGAGTGGTCGATCCATGAAATTGGCACGGAGCCCACAATTCACCGGATTCGCTTCGCAGCGCTCGATGGAGATTCGCGGCCGGAGCTGCTCGTCGTGCCACTGTTCGGACGAGACTCGGCGGCGCCGCAGTTCAGTGAGGCCCCGGTGCGAGTGCTGTCCTACAAGATCCCCGAGGATCCGGTTCAGGGGCCCTGGACGCCAACGGTCATCAACGAAGAACTGCACGTCGCGCATAACTTTCTGCCGACAGACATGAATCGCGATGGGCTGCTCGATCTGCTCGTGGCCAGCTTCGAGGGCGTGAGCCTCGTCGAGCAGGATTCGGCCGGCGGGTGGAAGCGAAAGTTGATCGGCTCGGGCAACCAGGAAACATCGCCCAATCGCGGCGCGAGTGAAATCAAGCTGGGACACCTGGCCGACGGCCGCGATTACCTAGCCACGATTGAGCCCTGGCATGGCTCTCAGGTTGTGGTCTACACGCCCCCAGACGGCGGCGTGGCGAGCGACGAGCTTTGGACCCGCCATCTGATCGACGAGCAGCTCAAATGGGGGCATGCCGTGTGGTGTGCGGATCTGGATGGTGACGCGGACCAGGAGTTGATCATCGGAGTTCGCGATAATCTCGGCGCTGAGCACCGCTGCGGACTGAGGATCTACGACCCCCACATTGGCGCGGCAGCTGCTGGCGATGCAGCGATTGATATCACTTGGAGCAGGCAACTGGTCGATTCTGGCGGAGTCGCAATCGAAGACCTCGCCGTGGGCGACCTTAACGGTGACAGCCGGCCAGATATAGTCGCCGCCGGGAGGGCCACGAAGAACGTGCGGATTTATTGGAATCTAGCGCCAGCCGTGGCGGAATCTCCCTAGAAGTTCGCCGGACTCGCAGGTTCTGCAAATTCGTCAGGTTGCCGACAAACACTTCGACCGCGTGCGGAAATCCTTACACGCTAGGCCCTTATGCTCACGATCGGATTCCCGCACGGTCGATAAATTAACGCGTCAGGCGTGTCCATTTCATCAGGCGGAACGTGGGTGGATTGACCAACGTGAAGAGCAACCAGAGAAAGTTTTCCGTGAATTCGTTGGCCAGCAGTTGGCGCACGCATTGCCAGAAGTCGGGCGGCGAATTTGCTCAACTCGCAGGCCCGGCAGCACAGGTTCGCAGAACTGAGCGATTTGAAGTGCAAGCGATCTCACAACTGTTGTGTGACTTCGAAACCACCGAGGTCCGCGCCTCCGCGCTGCGTTTGATCTCCGCGCTGCGGGATTGCAGCCTCCGCCAAGTGGCGATGTTTTTCGAAATTGAGGTCGAGGTCGTCGTGATGGCATTGATGCTTCAGCCGGACGCCGTGGCGACGGTTGCTGTACCGATCATGCCCAGCGAAGCGCTGATCAAGGCGGCTTAACGAATGCCGCCGCGTTAACCGCTACTTCGTCGGCTCACAATCTGCGCGCCGCCAGGCAACCTTAAATTTTTCGGTCGCAGCATCAGCTTCCGCTGTCTTGTTCTGCGCGCGGAGGCTCTTCTCGAGCAGTGCGAGCGACCAGCCGCTATTCGGGTTGCGCAGCAGGTCTTCTCCCAAGACCTTCTCAGCCTCTTCGGCCTTGCCCGCCGCGAGCAGGGCCTTTGCCAACTGCTCGCGCTCGGAATAGTGCCACGGCGGCGGTTCGTCGTAGAGCAGGTGATCCTGCAGGAGCACGGCCGTCCTCAGATTGGAAATCGCTGCCTCGTTCTTGCCGGCCGCCCCGGCAATGCATGCGGCCAGGTCATGCTGGGCGATGCTGAGCAGCCTGGCGGCGGAGTGTCGCATCAGCAACTTGTCTTGGGGCGTGGCGGCAAGCGACTCTTCGAGGGAGGCCAGTTCTGATTCGGCCTCAGCGGTCATGCCTTTCCCGCAGTATGCGTGTCCCCGAGCGTAGTGCCACATCCCGCGGGCAAAAGTCAGCTCCTCCGGCGGCGCGGCAGTCTCGGCCAACATCTCATCGTGCTTCTCGAACCTCGTGAGGGCATACCACTTTACCGGCAGGAAGTACTCAACTTCGGCCATCAGCGTCACCATCTCGGGCGAGAGCTTCTCCGACATCCTCGTCGCGGCGGCTAGTGCGTCGGCGCTGCGTCCTTCCATCGTGGCCGATGCCCATAGGAAGTGAATGTTGTGCGGATAGTACATCATCGGGTAGGGACCCGTCGGCTTTTGCGCGGCGATATAAGCTTCGTCAACTTTCACCGCCTCACGATTGGACTCCGTGGCGTCTTCATACAAGCCGAGCCGGAAGAAGATGTGCGATGGCATGTGCACCAGATGCCCGGCGCCGGGAGCGAGCTTGCCCAATCGCTGGGCGCTTTCCAGCGCCCGCCCGGGATGCTGAGACGCTTCGCAGACGTGGATGTGGTAATGGTTCGCGCCCGTGTGCGACGGGTTGCGCGCGAGCACCTTTTCCAGCCGCTCAACGATCTCCAACGTTCGCGGCATGGGCGTGCTGCCGTCCGCCGTCCACAAATCCCAGGGGCGAAGCTGCATCAGCGATTCCGCTGCCAACGTCGCGGCATCCAGGTCGTCGGGGTACTTGGCTGCCAGGTCGCACATCGCATTGGCATACGCTTCGTCGAATGGTTTGCGGTCCGCCTTGGGGTCCTCGGAGTAGCGATTGGCCAGCGCTGCGACGTAGTCTTGCTCCTTCGGCGTGGCGTCTTTCACCAATTGCTGGGCCTTGCGGAGCGCTGCGATCGTGGCCTCGGCTTTCTCGGGATCGGCAGCCAGGTTGTAGTTCGGCCCTAATGCAAGCGCGATACCCCACTGAGCCATCGCACAGTCGGGGTCGATCGTCTCGGCGGCGCGAAACGCCCGGACGGCTTCCTCGTGATTGAAGGCATACATCAATCGGAGGCCTTGATTGAAGTAGGCCTGGGCCATGGAATCGGCGGTCGTGACCTTATGGTCAACCGATCCAAGCCCTTCCATGAGCGGCGGCATTGGCTCACTTGGCTTAGCACCACCGTGCTGGGCCAGCGCCACGGGCGGAGAGGCTAGTAGAAGCGACACCAATAAAAATGTTCCAAACCATCGCATACCCGCACCTCGCAGGACTCTCGGGAAAAAAGCAACCAATTGATCAAAACGCCCCCACGGCCGCGCTTAGCTTGGCCCTTAGGACCCACTGAGTCAACTGCCGGTTCGGTTGACTTCTCGTCAACCCCAGGCGGAAATCGGGCAAGGCGGTTGTCACTGCTGCTGAGGCGAGGTTAGGCTGGTGGCGGAACGAGTTGGCGAAAACATCCCGAGATCTCGTTTTCTTGATTCTCATGAACAGAACGCTACAGGCAGGCTGGCTTTGTGTCGTGATTTCACTCGCGTGTCTGAAGGCTGATGCCGGAGAGGATGGCTTCGTGTCCATTTTTGACGGCCGCACTCTCGCCGGCTGGCAGGGCCAGGACATGAGCTTTTGGACCGTCGAGGACGAGGCGATCACCGGCACGATTTCGCCTGAACACGCGCCACCGATGAACCAGTACCTGGTTTACCAGGGCGGACTCGTCGAAAACTTCGAGCTCAAGCTGGACTTCCGCCTCACCGGTTCGACCACGCCGAATACGAACGGCGGATTTCAGTTTCGCAGCCGACGATTGCCGAACGGAGACGTGGCCGGCTATCAGGTGGACAACAACTTCGGGCAACCGTGGAAGGTGCGGCTGTATGACGAGTTCGGACGCCACGATTTGGCACTCGAAGGCGAGCGCAGCCGGTTCGACGAACTGGGAAAACGGCATGTGCAGCCGCTCACGATGCAGGCAGGCGCCCGCGAATTTGAGCTTGATCAGTGGCACGAGTATCACTTAATCGCCGACGGCAACAAGCTATCTCTCGCGATCAACGGCAAACTGGTGGCCGAGTGCACCGACGATGATCCGCAGCAATTCGAGCCCGGCGGCGTGCTGGCGATGCAATTGCACACCGGCCCGCCGATGAAGGCGCAGTTTCGCAACTTGCGGCTCAAGACGCTGCCACGCGTGCCAGCGGCAGCGCCGCGCGAAGTGCTATTCGCCACGGCCGCGATGGACTACCAACTCGGCGATCGCGTCGAGACGCATCAGCCACCGCTTGCCGTGCACGGCGATGTGAGGCCGAACGGGTCCTCGGCTGTCGTCCAGGGCGGCTGGTTTGACGCCGGCGACTGGAGTACGCCGGGCGAGGCGATCACCGTGTATTTGCGGGTTAAAGCGGCGGACGGCAATTGGTCGCACGGATTATTCGCCAAGCGGGGCTCACACGACGAGACCAACTTCAATCTGTTTGGTGTCGACCTGCCGGGAACGAAGGGAGACGACCTTGGCTTCGAGATTCACACCGACCAGGGGTTCTTCCAGGTATCGTTTCCAGCGAGCGAGATCGACACCTCGGCGTGGCATGACCTGGTCGGCCGCTACGACGGCAAGTCGCTCGCGATCTTCTGCGATGGAAAACTGATGGCTAGTATGCCAGCCTCGGGCTCATTGACGCAGAACCGCGAGCCGATCCTGATCGGCGCCGAGACCGCCGGAGGCCAGGCGGTGCGGCCGTTCAGGGGGCAACTTGAACGCGCGAGCCTGTGGACGAAAGCGCTCACGCTCAACGAGATCGCCTTAGTCACCGCTCAAGATCCGGCAGTCACGGGCGAATAACCTTCGGCAGCGCTCAAGATTTTCTCTCGGATCGCACTCGCATGGTAACGCTCTGGGGCATTCTGGCGGTGACGATTGTTGGATTCGTCGCTCTGAGCTTCGCCTGGCGCACAGCGAGCCGCCGCTGGGCGATGCCTTGTCCAGCCGCATTAGCCTGGACGCTCGAAGGTGGATTGGCCGATTTCATCGCCGGAACCGAGCGCACGCTCGAGCGGATGCGGCTGCAGCCGGGACAGTCGATCCTGGAGATCGGCCCCGGGCCAGGCAGATTGCTGATCCCGGCGTCGTTTCGCATCCTGCCCGGCGGGCAGGCGATGGGCATCGACCTGCAGCCGAAGATGATCGATCGTCTGACAGCCCGGGCGAAAGCCGCGGGCGCCAGCAACCTGACGGCGCAGGTCGGCGACGCCACGCGGCTGGAATTGACCGATGGCTCTTTCGATTTGGTCTACATGTGCACGGTGCTGGGCGAGGTGCCCGACCGGGCTGCGGCAATCGCGGAGTGCGTTCGCGTGCTGAGGCCCGACGGCACGCTGGCGATCACCGAGATCATCGGCGACCCACACTATCAATCGCGGAGCAAGGTCAGACAGTTAGCCGAATCGGCCGGCCTGATCTGGCTCAGCGAAGAGGGAAACTGGCGGATCTATACGGCGCGGTATCGCAAGCCGTGAGGCGTTATCAACTCCCGCGCAAGGCAGAAGCTACTTAGCTTCGACCGTCTGGCCAACCTGCTTCGCTGCGCGAAGCGCACTAAAAAGATCGAGTATTTCGTCATGCACTTCGCGAGTCTGCGAAACTACTATGCATTTCGCGGCTACAAATCCTGAGATCGATCCCGGGCCCCCCACTTCGTCCCAGGTCTGTGGTTTCACCGTTGTGACAATGACCTCGATCAGCGAGTCGAAGTCTGGAACCATTCTGGCGGGTTCCTCCTTTGTCACGACGACTGGCGTGGCAGGACTCTCCGGCTCGAATTTCGTAGGCTCTTCGGTTAAAGCTGCATCCGAGGCCTTCTGGCCGCCGTAGACCGATCCCATTGGCCTTGACGACCTGCGCGCAGTTGCAGCCACCAGTGGCGTCAGATCGCCTACGGGATACACGCGCGTTATGAGCTGCGTCTCCGCATTATCTTGCGTCGTGATCAAGATTGCGCCGTCTTGTTCCAGATAAGTCAGATCCAAGTCGTCGAGCACCAGCTTCAAGGCAGCCCGCGCGCTGATTCCATCGACCTTGCGCGTGACGGGTGTCTCGCTGCCGATGCCCGCATCCTCCAAGCTGCGATGATCCAAGATCACAGGCGCTTCCAACTTGCTGGCGAACCACGTCGCAACGTCTGCCAGGGGCGTCTCTTGAAAGGCGATCGACAGATGCTGGGCGAGCGCGGCATCGAGCCGAGCTTCGCGCTCCGTCGGTTGCGGGAAGTATTCCTTAGCCGGGGCGGGAGTGGGAGCAGGCTCATCTCCCCAGACTGCACTATTCGAGATCACGAAGGCCGAGCAAACAACCGCAACAAGAAGTGTTGTCGACGCAGGCATAGTTCCTCTCCCGTTCCAAAGGGGTGACAGCGCATCGCGGACGCACGTGTCCGCGGGCCAAAGCACACCCTATGTTGTAGCAACCGGGCAGGGAAAGCACCGCGCAAGATCTGGCAAAAAGCAATCGCGGCGGCCCGGATATGCCAGTCAAGACTTCGGCAATGCCTGGATGGGCCCGCCTACCACGCGCTGGGGCTGAAGGCAATGCCGACACCGCCAAAGCCGCCGGTATAAAAAGACATCCCGGTGCCGATCGGAGTGTTATTCAAACGCTGATTCACGTTTGAATTGCTGGAGTAGGGCGAGTAAGCGACGGGGCCGGTGTTCCAGTCACGCACGAAGTTCTGCTGGTTAATTCGATCGGTCTGCACCTGCTGCGCGACCTGAGCGGCTTGCCCCTTTTGAAATGCGGCCTGTTGGTTGTCCATCACCAAGCGTTTCTCTTGAATTTTGGAAAGCTCTGCCGAGAGTTGGGCCGCCGTCATCGTGGCGACGTTCGGGACGTCTTTGAGGACATCGGCCCGCTTCCGATCGCTCATCACGGATAGGTACTGCGCCATCCAGGCTCTGGCTTCGCGCGCCTCGGGCGTGTTGATGAGCTGCATCTTGGCTTCCAGATCATTCAGCAGGTAGGTCAGCTCCTCGGCATTCATTTCAGCAACTCGACGATTGAACTGATCTTTGATCTGGGCGACTTGTTGTGGCGTGTAGATCGGCTGCGCCGTGAGCCACTCGTTGAATTCGAAAATCGCGCGGCGGAATGGCAGGCTATTGATGATCTCGGCTTTGGTCGGGAGGCCCTGTGCCGGCGACTTGTCTTGTGACTTCACCGGCTGATCTGGCTTGGCGACAGGAGACTCCGCTGCTGCCGCCGTCGGTTGCGCGGCCGGCTCAACTTCCGCTGCCGCCGTCTTGGCATCGGTTGTGGAATTGATGACGGAATCAGATGCAGTTTGCTTGGCGATCTCTACTTTCGCTGTCTCAATGGCAGGAGCGTCCTCTTTCGCCACTTCCACCGTGGACGATGGCTCGGGAGCGGGCAATTTTTCCCCGACCTTCTCCGCACGCTGGCAGCCGAGTGACACGGCTAACAATCCGCACACAAGAATCCAAGACATCGTTCGCATAAGAATCACTCCGCAATGCCGAGGCCAGCCTGACGCTTGACCACCGCTTTCCCTAGGATTGAATCGTTTTCTTAGTTTGCCGTCGCGGTTGAGCCATTTCGCTCAAGCTGGATTTCGAAGTCGGGCATTGCTTGGCCGGCAGCGGTTGCGCCGAGCGACTTCCAAAGGAATTTATCCGGCCCCTCGGGCCTATAGATGTTCGTTCCAGTAGTGCGGCGACCGTCGGGAGTAACACCGGTGGCCTGGACAACCCAGGTGTCGCCGTGTTTGGTCCACACTCCCTCGCCGTGGCCACCATCTTGATCGTGCATCCAACTGCGAATCTGTCCGCTGGCCGGATCAATGCCGATCCGCTGCTGGCCATTGACGACTGTTTTGCCGTCGACCGTCACGGTCAGATCGCGAATGAGGAAGGTGTGCTTTTCATTCCAACGGGCAGAGACTTCAAACTTTGCGCCGCCGGTTTCGCCCAGCCATTTGCCAACCATCCAGTCGAGTCCATCGAGCATGGCCCCAGGGTGTCCCTGGAGTTGCACTTCGCGAAGACTGGCGAGTTTCCACTGGTCGCCCTGTTTAACCCAGATTGCGGTGAAACGACCCTGTCGCGCAGTTCCGCCTTCCCCATCGGCTTCGACGCGACCATCTTCAATGGCGACGTCATCGGTAATGAAGCGAATCGAGTTGTCGATGAGTTTGGGGGGAGTCGAGTTGGCCTGACCGTTGCCGGCCGCTTCGATCCTCGCTGCAGCCGCCTCTGGAATGACCTCAGTTGCCGGGCGCGAGTTTCCCAGGGGATCGACCACGTCGCCGCCGGCGGCCCACATGCCGAGCATCGCCTGGCTGTCTCCGGCCGCGAGCGCCTCGACATATTTCATGGCAGAGGTGCGAATCGCCTCCTCGGCGGCATTATGGTCGGCAGCTTGCGCGGCCGCGGCACTCACACCGCCAGCGCAGAACAGTAGGGCGGTGATGATCGAGAAGCACGGCAATCGCAGGGACATGGTAGTCCTCCAGACGCAATATCGCTATCCGTACCAGGCAAAGATCGGCTCCCGGCCGGCGAACACCCTACAAGAATAGGACATGCTAGGTCGCCCCGGCCGTCAAGAAACCACTGAAAAAATCAGTATATCCGGCTGACGCCGGCGAAAGAACAACCGCTATATTTAGTGCGCCTTCCCCCCAGGCACCCGGCCCGTCAACCACCGTTTACGCCTAGGAGTGCCCATCATGCGAATGTCAATCCGCCTCCTCGTTGCCACGCTTTTCGTCAGTCTGCTTGCCGCTAGCAACATTAGTCGAGGAGCTGAAGACACGCCAGCCAGCGACAAACCAGCGGCCAAGAAAACCCGCACGCTCGGGATCGTGCTGTATCCGCGATTCGAACTCTTGGACGTCTACGGTCCGGCTGAAGTGTTTGGGAACCTGCCGGGCAAGCTGAAGGTGGTCATGGTCGCCGAGAAGGCCGGGCCTGTGACCAGCACCCAAGGGCCACAGGGCGTTGCCGACTACGGATTCGAAGACTGTCCGCCGCTCGATTTGATTCTGGTTCCGGGCGGATTCGGAACAATTGCTGAACTGAAGAATCAGCAGCTGCTCGATTGGCTTCGTGCGCGATCAGGTTCGGCAGAACTCACCATGTCCGTCTGCACAGGCTCGACACTGCTGGCCGGAGCGGGCTTGCTCGATGGTCGCCGAGCCACGTCAAACAAACAGTACTTCAGTTTCGCCACCGCGCGGGCGCCGCAGGTTCAATGGGTAAAAGAAGCCCGTTGGGTCGACGACGGAAATATCGTGACGTCTTCCGGCGTATCTGCCGGGATCGATATGTCGTTGCACGTGATTGAGCGGCTATTCGGCACGGAAACGGCCGAGCGAATCGCCAATGCCACCGAGTATCAATGGCACCGCGATGCGGACAACGATCCATTCGTCCAGTTCGCCAAGTAACTCGGTTCGCGAAGTAAGCCGCAATTCAGCGAGTGCGCTGCACGAGTGATGCTGCCGACGAATCGAGTCCCTTTACGCGCCGCACGATGCGCGAAAGCTGCTCGAGTTGCCGGCAGTCGTAGTCGAACAGCACGCGGGCGACCTGCATCGCGGAGAGCGACTTGAGGTTCATCGTGCTCTCCAAGGCTGGAGTGCCAAAAACGGTGAATTCGTTCTGCGTCCGATTGTCGACCGCCAGCACGATGTCCGCCGCGGCGAGCGCAGCCCGGGCATGCGAACTCATTTGTGGCACGATCGAATCGAGCGTGATCGATACGGTATGCATTGCCCGCCGCCTCCGGTGCGCAATACGTGGGGTGAATTCCGACCGTTGAGATCGGCCTGGGAACCAGCACCGGGCATTATAGCGTCGAACCAGCAGATCTCTCTGCAGATTTCATCCACGCCCCGCAAGAGTCGCTCGGGCAGAAAAAATGGCACGACCAGCGGAGCGCTGATCATGCCTTTTGGATCGAGTCGATGGCGGCACGTCCGGCAGGACTGACCGCGGTTTCTAGCGAGGGTGAAGGGACTTGAACCCTCGGCCTCTAGCGTGACAGGCTAGCGCTCTAACCAACTGAGCTACACCCCCTTACGACGCCCGGGCCACCGGCAACGCCCCTTCGGGAAGCCGCCTGCAAGCCAAAACGTGCTTGGACGTGAAATTATAGCTGCCGGTCAAGCACTCGCAAGGGGAGGCCGGATATCAGGGTAAGTCCACTCGTAACGGCAACTCTCCCCGAGCCGCGCCTGCGAATCCGGTATCACCCGGCCGCCGTGGCCGCAGAGCTGGTCAATCTCGCGGCAATTCGTCGCAATCTCGCTTCGTGACCTAGATTTTTTTACATCCATCAGGTGTTTGTCATGAGCTTCAACGACCTTTATCGCACCGTCTTCACGCGGCTCGAGCATCTCAGCCTGCACCAGTTCGTGCTGCTGGCTGTGATCATCGTGTTGTTCGGCATTTTCTGCATGCGTGGATTCGGCTCGCGATCGAATTACTGACCGCACGAGCAAACCCGTCAGCGAGTGCCACGTAGTCGACGTAACGCTGCCCCAACGTCAGGCCAGTCGAACGCCGACTGGCCGCAAGGAACCCGAGCGAATGGATTTCCCCTACCACATTCCGTATCCCGTGGCCTTGGCGATCATTGCCGTTCTCGGTTACTTCGCCGGCCGTCGCTCTCGAAATCACGCCATCAGCGAAGCCGACAAGGCTCGCCGCGAGCTGCGCCGGGCGAAAGTCGTGGCCCGCGAGCTCGAGCAAATCGCCGAGGGCATTCGCAAACACCTGGCCACGCACCATCTGAGCGTCGCCAGGTTCAAGGACCGCGTCAGTAAGCTCAGCTCCGAGGAACAGGAAGCCGCCTGGCAGGACCTGTGCGTCGAGGCCGAGCAGATCCTGAAGCCCACGCTGCGGCTCGCCGAGCAGATTGCCCTGGCCTACGACGAAATTCGCCAGCAAACCGGCCAGCTCATGACCTTCAGCGAAGTGCGGACGGACCCTTTGACGCGGGTCAGCAATCGACGCTGCCTGGACGAAACGCTCGAATCGCTGCTGGCGATGATGGAACGCTACGGCGAGCCGTTCAGCGTGGCCATCATCGACATCGACCACTTCAAGCAGGTGAACGACAAACGCGGCCATCTGCAAGGTGACCGGATGCTGCAGGCCGTGGCCCGGCTGCTCGACGAAACGGTGCGCGACACGGACATCGTGGCCCGCTACGGCGGCGAAGAGTTTGTCGTGGTGATGCCGCACACCTCACTGGAGAATGCGTGCCATTTTGGCGAACGCGTCCGCCGGCTGATCGAGAAGGAAATCGCCCTGACCATCTCCGGCGGCGTGACCGCGGCGTTCGACGGCGACAACGCCCAGAGTCTGCTCTCGCGGGCCGACACCGCGCTGTATAGCGCAAAGTCTGCCGGTCGGAACCGGATTTACCGCCACACGGGCGTCGACATCGAGCCGATCGTGGTCGACGAGGCCGAGTTGGCCGCCGCGGCGAACTAGGTCCGCCGCCGCATCCCACGCCGGATCCCCTTGGGCGGAGAGGTTTCCGACCGCGCGGCGCCGCTTTCGCCGCTTGCGTTGACGCGTCCGCGGGCAATATTTAGGATGACGGAAGAATCCCAGCCAGTGCGCCACCGCGTTTGGCTATCCCGCCGGCGGCCGTAGCATGTTCGGGCTAGTTCGACTGCCGGCGTCCGACCCAGTTTAGGAGGGTAGTGTTATGCCGCTTTTCGAAGTCGAGACCGATTGCCACATCATCATCACCTGGGCCAGCGACGAAGACGCAGCCACCGGCGTGGTCAGCGAAGCCTATCCGAGCGACCGGGTGATCCGACTCACGAAGCGTCCCCGCGATACCTGGGTAATCAGCAAGACGGCCCTCGGCATCAGCAACGGCACACCGGACGTTTGCTCAACGGCGCGCGACTGCCTCAGCAAAGCCTCGGGCGACAAAGTGCACGCCATCCGTCTGTACATGCACGAGACCGGCACCGATCTGGAACGTGCGCGAAAAGTGATCGAATCGAATATGGTTATGGGTTGGTAAGGCCAACATGGTCATGGGTTGGTAACAGAAGAGTTGTTGGGTCGGAAGACCGACGCTATTGGTCGGAAGACCGACGTGATTGGTCGGAAGACCGACGTGATTGGTCGGAAGACCGACGTGATTGGTCGGAAGACCGACGTTGGTTATGGGTTGGTAAGCCGAACTCAGTTCGGTCTCGCCAGCCGATCACCCGGAACAAGCCCCGCCAGGCGCGCTCTCCAGCGCACGAGAGCAGGGTTTGCTCGTTTTGCGGTCCAAGCAAGTGCGCGGGTCGCGTGGCGCGAGCGGCAGCCCCCGGCATTGCCGATCAGGCCCCCGGCATTGCCGATCAGGCCCCCGGCATTGCCGATCAGGCCAGCTTCGCATGGCGACGCGATGCGGTTCGAATTTTCAAAGAGCTGCGGGGCTGGATTCTGCCGAGATCGCGAAAAAGTTCAGGCGGTTGTTTTTCGGCGCTGCATTTTTCGGGTGTGTGGGTTCAAAAATGCGCGCAAATGATGTTTCGGGCGCACACACACGCCCCTCGCAGGCCTCTTGCGGTAGCCTGCAGGTTTCGCGGTTCCTCCAGTTTGCCAGGGGTGTGGGTGTTCGTGGCGATCATGACTCAGTCCCTATCTAGTGTCGTGACCTTACACTATCCGAAGTCCTGGCCTGTTTTCTAGATCTGGTGGACACCTGGGCGGTGTGCGCGGTGCGCACGCAAGATCGCGCAGCGCCAACGAGTTGCGCCGGCAGCGCGCCACACTCGCGGGCAAGAGCGTTTCGGAATGCGAATTTTTCAGATGCGGATGTCCCGACTCGCGGCAGGGTTGGCGAGACGCAAAGGCACAGACACGCCAAGGCGCGGCAGAAATGGTCGGCGGCTATTCTTCGCTGAGTGCTTTGAATTCGACTCACGCGGATCTCAGCTGCGGAGCAGCGACGCCGTGCAGGCATCGAGCGGTCTTGGGTGCCACAGGTGCTGCGCAGCAGTCACCTGTGCACGTTGCGACCTAGAAGGTCCCGAGCTGCCAGAGCCCAGGTGAGCCGCGCTCACGGCCACCTGTGGCACGCTGATCCTTACGACACGCACGAGTCACAGCAAGGAAAGGGTTAACGGCGTAGGGTGGCGGCGTAGGGTGGCACTGACAACTCGCTTGTCAGTGGGCCCTGGCCCAAGAGGGATCAGGCCATGCGCAGCTCGAGTTGAAGTTTCCCTTCCAATACGCTCCCCCTGAACCCTCCAATGCTGCGCACACCGACAACAAGTTGCCGCTGCTACCCAAGGGACCCGCGAAACGGGTTAACTGCGTTGGGTGGCACAGCTGGCCGTGAGCGCGGCTCACCTGTGGACGGCGACTTCCCCTGGGCCGTACCCCGCAGCACCGGTAGCACCAATCCCATCGATGGTTATCGGCGACGCCAGAGCGGTGGCCGTTAATTGCCGCTCTGGAGGAAGCCCCTGGACCGAAACGCGATCCCTCGATCTCTTTAATCCACCGAAGCCCTGGCAGCGCGGCAGATCGGGGCGCACTGTTGGGGTTTGTAAATCGCCAAGCCGCGGGAGAGTGGATCGGCGGATGACGCAGCGCAGAACTGGGACGATTCACGCTGACTCGAAGTGACTTCCCTCACGAAACGTGGGTAGTTTCAAAATTCGGCTACTCTAGAGATCTTCTGGCTTCCGTGTTGACTTTTCGTCATTCGCGGACATTAGCCTAGCGGAGGCCCACAGCGACTTGTATGAGCGTTCCGTCCCAAGACATTGTTGCGAGAGAACTTGCGCGGCATCAGCCACGCCTGAGGGGATTCGTCAGATGCCTGCTGATCAGACCGGCGGACGTGGATGATGTACTGCAGGAGATCAACGCTGTCATCTGGGAGAAAGCTCCTGAGTTTCAAGAGGGTACCGATTTCTGGGCCTGGGCCAGTCAGATCGCTCGCTTCAAGGTGCTGAACCGAATTCGCAGGTACGGTCGAGATCGGCTTGTTTTCGACGAAGAGGTACTTCTTCAGTTGGCGGAGGTTGCGCAATCTCGACTCGAGGCGTTAGACCGACGGAGCGTTGCTTTGGACCACTGCCTTCAGCAGTTGCCTCCCGCACAACGTCAATTGATTGGTCTGCGATACGAAGGTGGCCATGCAATCGAAGTCATCTCGGAAATGATCGGTCGCCCCAAAGGTTCGGTTCGACAATCGCTATATCGGATTCGCAACGTACTTCTCGCATGTATTGAAGGCCGACTGGCGATGGAGGGAGACGCATCATGAACACCAATAACTCGGACGACCTTCGGGGGCTACTGTCCGCGCTGTTGGACGGCGAGTTGTCGGACAACGAAGTACGAGAACTAAACGAGCTCATCGCGCACAGTCCATCGGCACAGAAAGAGCTCGTTGATCATCTGTTGCTGGACTCACTATTGGTTGAGCAAGTCGGCGCCGAAGCGCTGACGGCGCTCGTCGACATGCTGGCCACGGACTCACCTCTAATCACCTTATCTCGGGAGTCGCGCCAGGCAAGCAGGAGTGAGCATCGTTGGCGCGTGCCCGCGAGGTTGCGGAAGTTTTCCGGCTGGCTGGCGGGGATTGCTGCTGTTGTCTTGGTCGCGATTCTCGTGGGACGGTGGGAGAAACACGCTCTTGCCGGCGCAGAAGCCGTGGTGCGCGCAGCCATTGAAATCCACTCCGAGCCCATTGAAAGAGTTTATGCGGTCACGATTGATCGTGCAGCTTTCGAAGACGACGGTATCGGTTTGCGGCACGCACTCGTCGCGACTCAAGGCGACCGCTTCTACGTCGAAATGATCCAAGCAGAACGGCAATGCTTCTGGAGCCGTAACCGAAATGGTGGAATGTGGCTGACTCTCGGGTCTCAGCGCGCAATCGTCGTCGAACAGGAAGAAATCGGGGCTCCACTACAGCGCATCAGTGACCTCTGCGCCTTAGAACTAGAGACGTTACTCCAAAACTTCCTCAAGCATTGCCGGCTGAACGAAAGTGATGCGAGTGGATCATCGTTGCGGATCGAGGCCATACCCCGTAAGCGTTGGCGCGATCGTCGAATGAAGCACGCCGTAATCGAAATAGACCGCAAAACAAAAGTCGTTCGCAGCTTGGTGATCGAACAGGATCGTCCACGGCAAGGTCCGTCCACTGTGACGTTTACGTTGATTGATACTCGCATAGCCGATGAGTCAAAGTTCCAGCCAGAGGGACATCTCGTCGAGCCCTTTGAACTGATTACTCGCGACACACAGCCCGACATGCGACGGGAACTAGCTGTCGGTTGGTTCGGCGCCGTCGCTAGACGCTGGATCAAGACGCCGGGAACGAATTTAGATGAATAGTATGCGGGGTTTCGTACCGTTCGCCCGGATTCGCCGGCACTTGTACGAGGCCAGTGGTTTGCCGATCGAGCATAACCATGTGTGGCCCCATCGGGAGGAGTTCGGTCAATGAAGTCGGTTAACCATTCGAAGTTTCGGTTCGGCATCGAGGTTCTTGAAGACCGTCAACTCCTGACGGTGTCTGTTGCCGGCGGACCCTACATCGTCGACGAAGGGCAGTCTCTAATACTTGACGCATCACAGTCGTCGAACGTGAGAGGCGGCCTCCTCGCCTACACTTGGGACATCAATGGAGACGGTGTCTACTCAGATGCGTCCGGTGTAAATCCAACCATCGATTGGTCACTGTTCAAGGCGCTTGGCATCACCGATGGTCCGGACACTCGTGCGGTTAGCGTTCGTGCGAACGATACAACCTTTGACGGCAGTGCCGTCGCGGCACTCTCACAAAGTTTCTACCAACAGAACAGTATTTTTCTGCCAGGTCTGGGAGTGCTGATCGGTCAAGGAAATCAAACGCTCTACGAAAGCTATTGGGGCAATTACAACAACAATACGGTCGTTCAAATCGCGTCTGGCTCGAAGTTGATGACTTCCGTCGTCTTTATGCGGCTCGTCGGCGCCGGCCTGATGGAACTCGATGCTCCGCTGGCCAACCATCTCCCCGGTCTGACATGGAGCGATCCACTCAAGCAAACTATTACGCTTCGGCAGGCGCTTTCGCATACCACGGGACTACCAGGTAACAGTAACTCGATGGAGAATGCCTCCTCAATACAAACCGCGGCGGTCGTCATCGCCTCATCGAGCGTTGCGATGGAAGCAATTCCCGGGACATCCTTCGAATATGGAAACGTCGGAATGCAACTTGCCGCTGCCGCGGCGGAGCATGTCACCGGGTTGTCTTGGGAAAACGTGTTTCAGCAGTACGTCGCCACGCCATTGGGCATGTCCGCGACCTACGGGTCGAACAGTAATCCAATCGTTGCGGGGTCGGGACGGGTGAAAGCGCAAAGCTACGGCTCGATGCTGAACATGTTGGTGCATCATGGGACACACAACGGCCAGCAATTCCTTCCGGCCAACTTGATCGAGGAGATCACCACGGTTCAGCCTGGCTCGACCAATAATCGAGGCAACTTCTACCAAGACACCGCTTTTGGATACGGATTTGGCCAATGGATTATTGGGCAAGATCCCCAGGGCCGCACCACACAACTCCTGCATTTCGGATCTAACGGCTTCAAGGGAGCATGGGACCGAGAGACCGGGCTTTGGCTTGTCGTGCTCATGAGGGACACCGTAGGCATCGCGGCGAATAACTCTGGCCCGTACTTCCAAAATCTCGTGAACCAGGTCAAGTCACAGATCAACCCTACACTCGTGATCTCGCCCTCGACAGCACTGACCGTATTGAACGTGGCGCCAACAGCGAATGCAGGAGGCCCTTATTCAATCACCGAGGGGGATCCGCTTACTCTCAGTGGATCGGGGATCGATCCGGTCGATAGTTCTTTGACCTACGCGTGGGACATCAACGGTGACAGCGTATTCGCGGACGCCACCGGCGCCGCCCCGTCGCTGTCGTGGCCTGAGCTATCGTTGCTTGGGATCACCCCGCCCAATTCGTACAATGTCCGGCTGCGTGTGGACGATGGCGATGGCGGTATCACGGATTCATCGCCCGCGCACCTAACCGTTTCCGGTCCCGTAGTTGCCACGATTGCTGGCCGCCACATCTTCTACAACCAGTCGAAGTTCGACGGCAACGACGCCGGAATCACGGCCGGTGACGACGGGGCGATTGCCACCGACAAGGCTGCCCTGCAGTTCAGTGGCAGCACCACCGCTCCGCTAACTGCCTTCACCAGCTACAGCCGCGGTATCAACGGCATCATGGTCGACGTCGCCGATTCGACTGGCACGCTGACCTTGGCAGACTTTACGTTCAAGGTGGGCACGTCCAGCACGGTCAGTGGCTGGGCCAACGCTCCGGCTCCGTCCGGCTTCTCGGTCCGGGCAGGTGCAGGTGTGGGTGGTTCCGACCGCGTCGAGATCATCTGGGCCAACAATGCCATCCAGAACATCTGGCTGCAGGTGATCGTCGAAGGCAACGACACGCTCGGTGGCAACAACACCAATACCGGCTTGGCGGCTAGCGACGTGTTCTTCTTCGGCAACAAGATCGGCGATACGTTCCTCGGCTCGCCGCCGGCAATCGTCAGCACCGCCGCGGCCGACGCCCTGGCTGCCCGGAACAATCCGGGCATCTTGCAGCCGATCACCAATGTTTACGACTTCGATCGTAATCAGACGGTGAGCGCCGGTGACGAGCTCATCGCCCGCGGTAACGCGGGTATCTTGACTCGCAACCTGACATGGACTCCGCCGGCAGATCCGCTCGTCGCCGAAGGTGGCGACGACTCAGGTTCGGCAGTAGCGTTGGCCCTGGCGTTTAAGCGTGATGATACACAGACTGCGCACGTAATCAGCACGCTGGCTAACGCGCGTGCTGAGCGCGGATCGCCAGCCGCGCCGGACGACGATCCCGCGCCTTTATTGATGGCACACCGTGTACGCACCTCCGCGAACCTCGATGAACAATCGCAAGACCTGGAGCTCGATGTTGAACTTCTGAAATCTCTAGCCGCTGGTTTTAGTGTCGCCCGCACCGAAGGAGCCAAGTTGCGACCGAAGATCGAACAACGACTGCTCAAGGGAAGCCAAGGAGATTTGTGGGAGCCACTTTTCGCAATCGACGACCCGTAAGCATCGAATCGATCCGGCAGCCGGCACAGGCGATGACTCTGAGTCAGACTATTTAAGAAAGCTCAATCCGGGGTACCGGCGTGGTGATTTCCTTATCTGCTTTACCGAGTATTCATGGACCAATGTGACTGCGTTGGGAGGCACATTTCACGCCAGCAGATGTGCTGCGTTACCGGCAATGCGGAATCCTGGCGCCGAAATGCGCGCATGGCGACTTGCGTAAATGCGAACAATACCCCGACGAGCTGTTAACCGTTCGGTCGCGAGTAGAGGTTTAGCGCGATCATGGGAGTGCGATCGGAGGAGAACACGATGAGAATTGACACAACCGTCTTGCTGGCTATCGCCGTCTTGTCTTGTACAGCGCCGGCTCCATGGGCTGCGGAACAGCTTTACTTTCCTTCCTCGGACGCAGACTGGGCCACAGTCGCCCCTGAATCACTTGGATGGGATGTGGCGGCACTGCAGGACGTCTTCACATTCGTTGAAGAAACACATGGCAAGTCATTCCTGATTCTGAAAGATGGCAAGATTGTCGCCGAACGGTACTGGACACCCGCCGGGGCCGCGCATGCTCAATACGTCATGTCATGCGGCAAGAGCATCACTGCATTTCTGGTCGGCATCGCTCAGGAACAAGGGAAGTTGAAAATCGAGCAACCCGCATCCGATTTTCTTGGTGAAGGGTGGACCGAATCTTCGAGAGCCCAAGAGCGATCCATCACGATCAAACACATGCTGAAGATGACAAGTGGTTTGACCCCCGGCAAAGCATTTCAATCGCCACCCGACACAAAGTGGTTTTACAATACGACGGTTTACCAGGATCTTCATCCACTATTGGAAAAAGCGGTCGGCAAAACAATGCAGGAGTTTTCCGATCAAGTGTTGTTTCGGCCAACCGGCATGTCCCATTCACAATTCCGGGTCCATAGTTTCCGAATGACGGCCCGCGATATGGGACGCTTTGGTCTCCTGATTCTTGCGGACGGAAACTGGAACGGCCAGCAGATCATGAAACATCAGAAGTATTTCGAAGCGATGCTCAATACGTCGCAAGACCTAAACCTCTCTTATGGCTATCTGTGGTGGCTCAATGGAAAAGACTCCCGAATGACGGTTGGTCGAAGGGGCAGCGTTCTAGCCGGGCCGATCGTCCCGGCCGCGCCACGCGATATGGTGTGCGCAAATGGCAAGGGAGGCCAACACATCTACATCGTCCCCAGCCAAAATCTGGTTGTGGTGAGACTAGGAGACAGTCCGGTCGGTGCTGCGCCAGACACCCGCGTAGGAGCGACCGGCGGCGCACCGACGGATTTCAACAATCAGGCGTGGACCAAATTGATGGCCGCAATGCACCCGCGTCGCGATGCTGATGAAAAAGGGGAGAGCAATCGTGTCACAACTGCTCCGTGAGAAACCCGGGACTCCCTTCGTCTAGAGAGGAATCAACGCGATGAGCAATCCCAGCGCACACACTGCGCAAGTCAAGCCCGGCGTACTGCGAACTCCCGACAAGTGCTTCGACAACCTGATCGACTTTCCATTCATACCAGCTCCACGTCGATGTCATGAATGGTTTCGTGCGAGCGCTCGGCCCAAATAAGATTACGTCGTTTGTACAGGACTGGGGCGGCTCCGTACTTTCCTTCTCAGCCCCGGAGGGGCGGCCGTTAATAGCCGGGGGTGGAAACTCCCGGACCGAAACGCGCTCCCCCAATTTTTTTGATCTACCAGTGCCCTGGCAGGGCGATCGATCGGGGCGCGCAGCCGCGCTAAAACAACGGCGGCTTGCCGAGCTTGCGGCGGACGATGGCCCACTGTCCGCCATGCATCAGCCAGTGCGAGCCCTGCATCGTGAAGACCGATCCGATCGTCGGACAATAGCTGCGCATCGCTTCGGGGCCGGGCTCGCTCAACTGCTCATCGCTCAGCGAATCCAACAGCGCGTAGGTCGCCGCGCGTTGCTCCTGGGCCAGCCTCTGGTATTCGGCCTTCGTCAGGAAGTCGGCCGGATTGTCGCTGGCCGCGGTCTCTTTGCTGTGTTTGGCGGCAAAGCCCTCGGGCAGCGGGGGCATGGCGCCCGGCTTGACGCCCGAGAGCATGTCGTGTTCCGCGGCGATCAAGTGCCCGAGTTGCCAGGCGATGTGGTTGGCGCCAGGCAGCGGGCGTTCCAGCAGTTGGGCGTCTGAGAGATCGTCGAGATAGGCGGTGCAGACGAAGGCCGCCATCTCGATGCCAGCTTTCGTCGCTTCTCGGGCGTTCATGGATTGCTCCGGGTTGGATAGAAGATCGTTGAATGGAAGGTCGTTCGATGGATGGTCGCGTGTTGGATGGTCGCCTGTTGGAAAGGTGCGGTCGGCCGCCGGTCGTTGCCGAAGGGGAACGATCCGCGGTGTTGGTCCGTGATTGTTGTACACGAGCCAGCGAGATTTCGCACCCGCCGCCCGTTGGATTGTTGCCCGATGAATCTGCAACAGGCTGCGCAGGACTGGCGGGAGGCGAGTCCCAGCGCACGAACGGGAAGGCACCACAACCACGGGCCGGACCAGCCAGGACGCGAGGACGAAGGCGCGATCGGAAGTGATCCGAAGCTTTGACGGCGCACGCGGGCTTGATCGATTGTCGAGAGTATCAGCTGTTGGCCGAACCGACGCAACGCCGTGGCAAAGCCAAGTCGCCAGGAAACTGGGGCTGAAATACATGTTTCGCAACCTTGGTCGCCAGTAAGTCCAGGCGAGGACTCGGGCACCCGCAAGGCTTCCGAGATTGCCACTCTGTCGTTGGCACAGATCCCGCAAGTGCTTGCCACGCCGAAAGCAAAAAAACTTTCGGGATCTTCGTCCATAAAAGCCTTTCAGTCTCGCCCAGGCATCTAAGGGGCGAAGATGACACGGCTGCGTCTGTCGAAATTTATTTCGATTGTGCTGCTATCGCATCGAATAAGAGAGCCCTTGACGGCGGTTAGGCAAAGAATGTTTGGGCGACAGATTCCCGCCGTATGGTTGGTTCGATTATCTCCGATCGCCCGAAACATTCGCTTGATTGTTGAGTCAAGTAGGTCGCACTACCCGGTTAAAGTCAGCCTGAATCCTTCCTCGGACTCGGTACCAATAGAGAATCACATGTCCCGCGATAAGCACTCGAAGATCAAAACTGCAGGAAATGTGCGTCAATTTCAATCGCGGGTCAATCGGTCGAGAGGTTTGCGCATTGAACCACTCGAAAGTCGCCAGCTTCTCGCTGTCGACATCATCGGAGCGACGACAACTGCGGTGACTGCGGGCAACGACGGGGCCAATGCCATGGCACTGCAATCTGACGGCATGCTCGTGGTCGGAGGTACTAGTTCAAGCAGCCCTGGCGTGGCCAACGATTTCGCTTTAGCTCGATACAATGTTGGCGGCAATTTAGATCTCAGCTTTGGCGACAACGGTACAACCACGATCCCGTTAGGCGCTGGCGACAATCGCCTCAATGCGCTAACCGTGTTGCCTGATGGCAAGATTCTCGCCGCCGGGAAAGCAAAGCAGAGCGGCCTTAATAACGACGACTTCATCGTCGTGCGATTGCTCTCAAACGGTTCTCTCGACGCCACTTTCGGTGACGCTGGGAAGTTGATGATTGATCTTGGCACCGGCGATTCAGTGTCTTCGATGGTGCTGCAATCCGACGGCAAGGTCTTGCTGGCAGGCCATACGAATGCACTGGGCGATTACAATTTTGCAATTATCCGCCTCAATCCTGATGGCTCTCTCGATTCGAGCTTTGATGATGACGGGACACTCATCGTGTCGGTTGGTTCGGGCCAGGGTTTTGCAAGTGACTTGACGCTTCAGGCGGATGGAAAAATCGTTGTCGCTGGGCACAGTCGCGATGGGGCAGAAACTGATCTCGACTTTTCGGTGATCAGGTTAAATCCCGATGGCTCACTCGACGCTTCTTTCGGTAGCGACGGGCGGGTCATCACGCCCTTAGGCGGGGGCGAAGACTATGTATCCGCAGTCGCAACTCAAGCGGATGGCAGAATCCTCTTGGGTGGATACGGATTCAACGGCGACACCGATGCTGTCATCTTGACACGCTACAACGGCGACGGCTCACTCGACACCAGCTTTGGTGCTGCCGGCGTCTCGCGTCTCAGTACTCAAGGCAATACCACCTACGGGAGCAGCTTAGCAATTCAATACGATGGTCGCATCGTCGTAGCCGGTACCTCGATATTAGGATCGGAATCGCAATTCGCAGTCTTACGATACCTGACGGATGGCTCACTCGATACGACCTTCGGAAGCGGCGATGGGGGCACCAACTACGACTTTTCGCCTGACACATCGCACTCGAGTAGCGGAGCGAAAGTCTTAGTGCAACCGGATGGCAAGCTCTTGGTTGCGGGGACTGCTGAAACGGCAACCAAGACGAACATCGCGCTGCTCCGGCTGCTTAGTGATGGGACCCCAGACGGTCTTTTCGCAAACCCTATCGAGGACCATATCCAGCCAAACTCCGATCAGAGGCAGATTTGGATTCATGGGTCTGACGAGGATGACAAGGTTGACATCTTTCAGGTTGGCGAGACGTTAAGCGTCCTTGGGCACCTGGCTGGGGTTCCATTCTCGGCGCAGTTTCAACTCGCTGCGATTGACCGAATCTTCTTCGACGGGCGATTTGGCAGCGACCGAATTGTGAATCATTCCGCTGTGCCGCTTGTCGCTAATGGCGGTCCAGGAGACGACGATCTCGTCGGAGGATTCGCCGCGGACGTGTTGTACGGTGGTCTCGGCGATGATTTTCTCGTCGGCCGTGACCGGGCAGACTTCCTTGACGGCGAAGATGGGGATGACGAGATCTTTGCAGGGTTCGCTGCAAATATTCTGCCCGGCGATGGCACCGGCGACGGTGTCGTCGACGGCGCTGACTACACGACCTGGGCAGACAACTATCTCATGCCGAATCGCTTCGGCCCAACCGTCGGTGACTTCAATTCCGACGGCATCGTTGACGCAGCAGACTACACGATTTGGGCCGACAACTTCGATGGTGGAGGAGTCAGGCCATCAAGAGATGAATCCGGCAAGGTCGCACTGGGTGGGGAGGGAGATGATCTGCTGCTCGGCTCCCTAGGTGATGACTACCTCGATGGACAGGCGGGCAACGATACGCTTTTTGGCGGCCTGGGAGACGACCAGCTTATCGGCGGGCTCGACGATGACCAACTCGACGGTCAGGAAGGAGACGACGTTCTCGCTGCACAAACGGGAGAAGGCGAGTCGGTAAACTTCAACGACGCATATTTAGATCTCCTCGGTGAAAACACCTTGCTAGATTTTGCTCCGCGAAACTCGGCAGGGCCTGGTTACACTCCCGAGCCAGGCATTTCCTTGACCGTGTTTCACGAATTCGTCGCCTTCTCGTTCAACTTCCTGGGTGCCGGATGGACCCCCGAACTACAAGCTGCAGCGGACAACGCAGCTGCAGCCTGGGCGAATAGTCTCTTGGCATCTTATCCAGGAGAGACGATCACCGTCGACCTCCGGTTCGCTGATCTGGGCGGGCGTCGGCAAGACGGCCTGATCACTCTCGCCCGCGGGGGGTCTGATTGGGTCGTGATTGATAACTTCAGCTATCCGCGACCACTTGCCAATCATCTTCGTGGCCAGGATGAGAACGGACCGCAATCTGATGGGCGGGTCACCTTCAACTCCAATATCGCAGCGACCAATTGGGCTGCCAACATTCCCGAGTTCACTAGTACGCTCACGCATGAATTGGGACATACACTCGGATTTCTTACTGGAGGGACAAGATTCACGACAATGGGGCCGATAGGGTCCGTAAATATTGGCTCGAGTGTTTATCGTCCATCTATTTTCACAAGCTTCGTTAAGAATTCGGTCGGAGTATCGCTGGCGGAGCTAGAGTTTGTGAACACGCAAAGCACCTTCGGTGTAGGAAATGACGTGGGCTGGTACGGGACGTTTGGGATTCTAGGAAATGACAACGCCGTTCCAAAAATTGAAGCCACGTTCCCTTACGACGCGGGCTCCGATCTGAGCCACTTGGACGAACTCACCTTTGATCTTTCCATCATGAGCCCAATAGACGATTCGGGGACCAGACGCACCCCCTCTGCAACGGAGCTCGGCATTCTGAGGGATATTGGATGGGACATTCGTCCAGCCGGACTTCAATTGCATTCGCTTGGGCAGGCCTTGGAAATCGGTAGCAACAGTGCAAAAAACAACCTGTGGGTGATCGGAACCAATCCCGTGGGCGATGGAGCAGATCACGGCGTGCACCGCTTCGATGGTTCGGGGTGGGTCAATGAGGGTGGCGGAGGAGTTCAGATCGCCCTGGCTGCGGACGGGAGTCCATGGCTGATCAACTCGGTAAATGACATCTTTCACAAGGTAAATGGTGCCTGGCAGCAAGTCATCGGAAAGGCACGAGACATCGGCGCTGGTGCCAACGGAAGCATTTGGGCGATAGGTACAGACCCCGTGGGAACGGGCGGTGACTATGGAGTGTATTCGTGGAACGGAAGCTCTTGGGACAATGCCGGCGGCGGCGGAGTGAAGATCGCTGTCGCGGAGAATGGTACCGCCTACATGGTCAACTCCGCGCATGACATCTTCAAGCGGGTCGGAAATGGGTGGGAGCAAATGATCGGCAAGGCGCGCGACATCAGCGTTGGCGCGGGCAATGTGCCTTGGGTCGTTGGTACGGACCGCGTCGGCGACGCTGAAGACTACGGCATTTATTACTGGAACGGCAGTTTTTGGGCCAACGCGGGTGGAGGCGGAGTGGCTTTGGCCATAGGCAACGACGGGACACCATGGCTCGTCAATTCAGCACACGACATTTACTATCGCGAAGGCGGACAGTGGAACCTACACAAACCAGTGTGGGTGTAGCTTAGACAGACCTTAAGGAGGCGCTAACGACCCACCCCGGGCAAAGTGCAAGTGGATTGGTTATCACCGCGTTCTCGACAACGATACCAACATCTGTGTGACCAGAAACCGAATGGAGACTATTCCGTGAAGACACTGTTCGTGCTCACTATTGCGATGATGTGGACTGTTACCTGCCATGGTGGAACCATTGAATTCTCGAATGGCAGTAGTGTTGTTGATCTCAATTACACGTCCATCGACATTGGCGGCGGCTTGGTACGTCACGATGTCTTTATCGATGATCCCCTGAATGCGAACGCATCCTACTTCCTTCAGTCGCTCGGCTTCACGGGGGTGATCGCGCAGAATCAGGCATTCGCTTTTTTGGCGGTTGATTCTTCAGTTCAGGCTGCAGTGTTCGATGCGAACGCCGCGGCTGGCTACAGCAAGTCCTCAGACAGCTTCTTCTTTTCGCCGTTTGCGGAGAATACGGTTGCACCGGGCATTACCGATTCGGCGGGAGCCGGCCTGCTGCAGCGCACCTACAGCATCAATGCGGGCTCGGGAGGTGGCAGCCAACTCGATTTGGTCCAGATCGCTCAGATCGTCACGTCGAGCGATGTCCTGGTGGCGGGAGCCATCGGTCGTAGTGGCAAAACGTTTGTCGGCTCGGGAGTGATGCAAGTACCGGAGCCCTCGAGCCTAGCGCTATTCGCGATTGGAACCATCTGGATGGTGCGGCATGCGTTGGTGCGTCGCCGACGGAGAAGCTGACTCGCGATCGGGACTCAAGGCAATCGGGCCGAGAGCCGTTCCTCTTCGGTCCATCTAGCAAATGCCTTCGGCTGCACTTCTTGCCCCCTTTTTGATACCGACGCCACTACCATAGCGCAGGCGAAGAACCCGACCGACAAATTTGGGGCTGCGACGAGCATGCGTCGGCCCGATCAAATCTGGAAGAGAGGTGATGTGGCGGTCTCGTCCCCGGGGCTTCCTCAAGAGTGGCTATTAATGCTCGGCCCCGCCGGCCCCGCGGGGGCGAAGAGCACGTGCGCCCGGCCGGAATGAAAGTGGAAGCCGGCTTCGCCAATGCAAGCGCAGACCCCGCCGGCAAAGCCGGGGGCTGTGGGGAAGGAACGAACAGGGGCGAGCTCGCAGCGATGAAAAAAAGCGTGAGAGAAGAAAGCCCCCCTCCCGAACCCTCCCCGCAGCAATCCTTCCGGCAGCGGGCGGAGGGAACCGGAATGGACGCCAGGCGGCGGCGCCCGGGAACTCGAACAGGGGAACGACACGACGCAGAACGACATCGAGCACGACTCAAGGTCACGAGCAGCGTGGACGTCGTTAATGCGTGTTTCCAAGCCGCGCTGCGCGGTTCTCAGTCCCGGCAGCGGCGAGCGTTAGTAGCCGTAGCGGCGAGCGTTAATGGCCGCGTGTCGCGCGGCGCCGCGAGGCGATGGTGATCAGGGACAGCGCCCCCAGCACTCCCAGCACGATCGTCGACGGTTCCGGAACGGAGATCGTATCGACCACCACCTGGCTCAGTGAAACCCCGTCCGGGATGGCGATCACGAAGTACTCGTTGTCGGGATTGGGGCGAATCTCCCACTGTTCGATGCGCTGAAACAGGCCGCTGGCGTTGGGAATCGCAAACTCGACGGCGCCGGTCAAGCTGATATCGAGGATGCCCGCGGGATCGAAAGCGTTCATCTCCAGCACGAACGGCGACAGCCCTAAGGGGCCTCGATCGTAGGTCATTTGAATCTGCAAGTACTTGATCGGTTCCTGGTCAATCCAGTTGGGGATCTCGAAGCCGAGCGTCCCGCCGAACATGGCGCCGGTCCAGGCGCCTGTGCCATCGAACGGGCTCCAGTTGATCCCCGAGCCGGGAATCGCCAAGGGAACCCCACCTGCGTCGCCAACCACCGGCGTGACCGACGTGCCATCCGGCGGTCCGGCCCCGGGCGTCAGGAAGTCCCACTCCGCGACGGTGGACAAGGCCCCTCCGCGCCACGGCGGCGGCTGTAGATCGTCGGCCTGGGCCGCCTCGAGAACTATCGCCGCGGCCACTGCAACCAATGCCACCCCTCGCCAGCCGTATCGCGCATTCATGAGCAAAGTCTCCTGCACCGACGATTGAAATTATGTGACGAGCCCGAAAACGACACGTGCCGTGCGTGTTGAGCCTGGAACCGGCACGGGCGCTGCATGGCAGTTATTTTAGTATCGCGACTCGCGCCCCGCGCCTAGCGCCGGATGAAGTTTCGGGAACTTTTTTCCCGCCCCCGTCGTTCGTGCGCGAGCGGAATCGCCCGGAACAAGGGCGCGCGGTGTCCGCGTTGGGGCGCGGGTGAGGCGCGATGGAAAAAGGGGCGAGGCCGCGGTGACGCGAAGCCGCGAGAGAGTTGATCTGCGGATGAGGTAGGGCTGCAGTGGGACGATGCACGCCGGCTCGAAGCATTCGCTGCTTCGCCAGGTGGTCCTCATTGGTTGCGGTTGCTGGAAGAAGCAGGACGGCTAACCACGACGGCACCAACCCACGGCGCAACACGATTGAACAAGCCAGCGTGCGCCTTCCTTGATTTCTTCTTTGACTTCTTCTGCGGTAATCACCGGCTCAGGCGGCCGGTGTTGCTTTCCACATGACCGCTGCCATCACCACTGCTGCGATCGCGGCGAGCAGGATGCTGGAGGGCTCGGGCACGCCGACGATCTCGCCGGACGCGACGGGCAACACTGCTTTGTATCCGCCCGTGCCGTCCACTTCGCCACCGGTGCCGGCGCCAATGCCGTCGGCGACCGTTTTGCCGTGGAGCACGATTTCGCGGAAGTTCAGCGGAAACAAGTCCTCGGAGGAGAACCCTGTGGCGAAGATGCCGCTGTCGGTGAGGTCGTAGGTCTGCATGAACGCGATCACACCGGTGGGCGTGCTAACGCTACCCAGCGGCAGGATGATGGGCCCATATTGGGCCCGGCCTTCTTCCAGTTCGATGAAGCCATCTCCGTCCGTGTCGTCGGCCAGCGTGGGGTTGGTGGCATTGGTCGGATTGCCGTTCCCATCGAAGGTGCCGTGAATGTGCATCACGTGATCCTCGTCGGGCTCGAGATTGAGGGCGTTGATTTCGACCGCAAGCGAGTTCAAGACGGTATCGTACGTGAGCACGGCATTTCCGGTGACGTTCGAGTTGTTAAGCTGCGTCAGGTCGGAAGTGAAAATGAACTGCTCGGCCCGCGCGGTAGTAGTGATCAGCAGGCACGCAAGCATTCCAACAGCAAGAGCTCCTCTCAGAATCATCGTGGCTTCCTCATTGATGGGTGAACAGTATGGTGTCGAATCGTTTCGGCGCACTGCGGTGCGTTCGATGGGCAACTTCGATGCCCTCTGCGAACGGTCCACCGGCTGTGCGGCGCAGAAAGTCGCGCAAACGCGGCAACAGTGCCCAAATAGAAAATCAGGGCGTTGCATTCGGAGCACAGCAGCGATGCGACCCATTGCTGATCACAGCGCCCACGAAGCGTTACGCGTGGTCTGTGAACATGCACGGCGGATGGCCCGTCTGGGGGCCTTTTGATCGCCCGCCGACGGTCTCTGAGGTGGTTGCAAGCGCGGCACGCGTATCCCCTTGCGGAGCTAAGAATAGAAAGGAGAAAGTGTGGCGGCACTCTCGGTTGCGGGCGCGCGAGGGGAGACAGCAAGGCCTTACGACTCGGCCTGGATGCCTTGCTTGTGGCGTGAGCCCGTGGCCTCGTTGTGTTCGACCGTCGGAAACCGCCAGGCGGCGGCGCCCGGAAACTCGATGGGCGGGACGTGCTCCGGGGCGCGATGGTGATCGTGATGGCGATAAGCCACGATCGCCATGATCATGCACACGAGTCCGGCCACAATCACGCCAGCCTGCCAGTGAATCAGCCAGGCGACGGCAATCACGACAGCCCCGCCAAGAACCAAAACGGCATCTTCCAGGTATCCCTGTCCACGTCGCATGGGAAAGCCCCTCCTTCATTGGGTCTCCCACTGAAATCGCAAACGGCGCGCCAGTCGGATGGCAAGCGGCGACGCGGATTGAAGGCCCCCTCCCTAACCCCACACACGCAGGGCAGAGGGAACCGGAATGGAATCAGGAGTCGGGCCACAGCCGGCAGGCGCCGGCGGCTGGAGTGCCGTGGGAGGCTTGGGGCCCTCGGCCAGTCAGTTCAGCGGCGTTCCGGACGGGACGAAAAAAATACTTGTAACAAATGCCGGGGACATTCGCTGGGGGTGGTAGGGCGAGCGAAGGGTTCGCCGGACAGAATTCAAAAACACCTCATATTGAAGGGAATTGGTGCCATGCTTCGATCCACGACTACCACCGCTGCCGTCGCCCTCTGCCTGTTTGCTCTGACCTCAGCCAGCCTCGCAGGCGATGGGAACAACGACGAAAACAACCGCTCAAAGAAGAATCAGTTTCGTCAGAAGTTCGCTCTGCATGGGTCGAACCCGGGCCAGATGCTCCGCCAGTCGCTCCGCTCCGGCAACAGCGGCGACAGCGACTCACACCAGAAGCACATCAAACACAACCAGCACACGACCCACAATAAGCAAGACGACAACATCAACAACATTATCCCCCTGGATCCAGGCCGAGGCGACGGCCGCGTACCGGTCGCGCCCGTCATCAGCACACCGCCAGCTCGTCCCGGTTATGTGTGGGTGGGCGACCATTGGGAGCGGCAAAGGGCGACCTCGCGTCCGGTGACCAGCGGGCCTCCTCCGGTGGCCAATGGCGGCGGTGGCGTGACCGTGACGTCGGCCAACAGCGGACCCGTGATTCGCGATCATCGCCAGGGGGGCGTCGTGATTCGCGATCATCGCCAGGGCGTAGTGCCCGTCACCCCGGTGCCGACCAAGCCCACGTTTGGCGGCCAGACCATCACGCCCCCGCCGGTCGTACTCAATCCGCCCGTGACGCAGCCAACGCCGCCGCGCGGCAGTGGCGGCCGGCCGCGATTCGATCAGAACCGAGCACCGGGCGGCGTGACGGTAAGTGTTGTGCCCGGCTCGCAACGTCCGCAGAATGTGACCGGCGTAGGTGGCAGCCCGATCGACAAGGCGATCGAATCGATCACGGGGATCTTTCAAGGGAATGGCGGGATCACTCCAGCCGGCACCACGCGGGATCACCGCCGATAGGATGGTCGAACAAAGTTAAGTCAACCAGGCCCGGCCTCCTGAGTGCAGGAGGCCGGGCTTTTTTTGTGCGCGCTACGGCAAAGTTCGAAGGCTGCGGAGTCCAGCATGAATTCCGTTCGGGCCGTTGCGTGAAACTCGTGCTCGTCGGCCGGCCCGGGCTGCCCATCACCGGCAATCAGTCGCTGGGATTTTTCACGTAACAAATCGCCCGCCCGCACGCTCTTGAACACCAACCGGGCCGCATTGGGCGGGCCTTCTTAAACACAGACCTTCAGTCAGGGATATACGTGACGCCATGAACACCAAACCGCACACAACGTTTGCTCGCAACCGTAACCTCCACGTTCAGCGCAGCCGGCACTTTGGTCGCTTCGAGCCGTTGGAGACCCGCGACCTGATGCACGGCTCGGCCCTGCATTTCGACGACTGTCATACCTTGTCAGAGTTTGCGGATCACGATGAGCCCGGCGTGTACGTGGCCTACGACGGCGCCTCGGCTCAGGGGGGCTCGGGCTTCCTGTTCAGCGATAGCATCGTCACCAAGAATCTGACGATCAAGAGTCTCGATGCCCGGACGCTGGACGAAACGACCGGCTTGCCGATGCTCGACAGCAACCCGAATGCGCCGGTCACGATTCATCTCGATTTCACCGGCAACTTTATTGGCGACTGGTGGTACAACTCCGGCAATTCGTCGGTTCACTATTACAACGTGAGCACTCCCGCATTCAGTCTCGATAACGTGGCCACGTTCAACACAGCCGAGCAGAACCTGATTCGCGAGATTTGGGCCCGAGTTGCTGAAGACTTCTCGCCGTTCAACATCAACGTCAGCACGGCATACTACGGCACCTTCGAAAACGGGAAGGCCCTGAAGGTCAACATCGGCGGCAGCAACACGGACTGGCTCGGGGAGAACTCCTCGGGCTTCGCCTCGATTGGCTCGTTCACAGACAATGCCCCGAATCAAGTGTTTGTGTTCGATCTGGCCGCTTGGGCCCGAGCAGGCGTGACGGATGGCGACGGCAACCCGCTGAATGCGGCGGCGGCGATCGCGACGACCGCGAGTCATGAGGCCGGGCACGCCTTTGGCCTGCGGCATAACGCGCGCTACGCCTTTGACGGGACGAAGATGACGGACTACGACCCTGGCACCAACGGCTGGACGCCAATCATGGGTGATAATCTGGCCGGCGATCGCACCACGTGGAATGCCGGGCCGACGGATGTGGGCGCCAGCTCGATGCAGGACGACGTCGCGGTGTTGACCCGAGCAGTCAACGGGTTTGGAATCCGGGCCGATGATTACTCGAACTCGCGTTCGACCGCGGTTTCGCTGCAGAGCAACGAGTTTGGAGTGTACACCGGCCAGGGAATCATCGAACAGCGGCTCGACTACGACGTATTCAAATTCACGACCCAGGGCGGAACGGTGTCGATCTCGGTCAACGCCGCGAAATTTGGGCCGAACCTGGTGCCGGTAGCCGAACTGTATTCGACAGCGGGATTTGTCAGCTCGGCCACGGGCGGCAGCTGGACCCAATCGATCATCACCAAGACCTTGCCCGCCGGAACCTACTATTTGCAGGTCCGGGGCTTCCAGGATCACGGCAGCATGGGGCAGTACACCTTCAGCATTTCGACGCAGTTGTCATCCACGACCCTGTCGACGACGACCCTGTTGACGACAACAAGCCCCACGACGACGACCACGTCAACGACCTTCAATCCGACGGTTAACAAGTTCTCGACCAGCAAATCAACGTCGACTTTCGCCTCGAAGTCGTCTGGCGGGGCTGGCAGCCCGTTGATGATCAGTGAGAGCCCGATTGTCCCGATGGCCGATAAACAGTCCACCAGGCCGGTCAAACTGGCTGCGGCCCACGACGCCGTGTTTGCCCAGTGGGATGGCGAACTGCTGGAAACGCTAGTGGTTCGTAAGCGGGGGGAACTCAAGTTGGGGAGGAACTAGGGCGAGCAGGAGCGGCCACTCGGCCCCGCCGGGGCGAGGGCAGCCGGATATCGACCGGCGCGACGGCCCTTGCCTCGGCGAGCTGCGGCAGCGAACATGGCGACAGTTCCTTGCAGCGAGCGCTGCTGCCTTGATGCTCCAACGAGAACCGTCGAATGCTGCACGCACTCCCCAGGATGATTCTGCTCGCCACGACGATTGCATTCGGCGGGTTGACCGGCACGGCCCGGGCTGCCGATCCGCTGCCGTCGTGGAACGAAGGAGCGACCAAGCAGGCGATTCTCGATTTCGTGGATCGCGCCACCAGCGTCGACAGCCCGGAGTATGTGCCGCCGGGCAAGCGGATCGCCACGTTCGACAACGACGGCACGCTGTGGTGCGAGCAGCCGAACTACATCCAGGCCGAGTTTCTCATCGCGCGCGTGAAGGCACTCGCCGCGGATCATCCCGAGTGGAAAACGCAGCGGCCGCATGCCGCGCTGCTCAAGGGGGACCTGCGCGATGCCCTTTCCGGCGGAGAGCAGGGCTTTGCCGACCTGATCACGTCGCTGCACGCGGGCCAGACGCTCGAGCAGTTTCAAGAGCTCGTCCGCGAGTGGTTCGCAGTGGCCCGGCATCCGCGGTTCCAGCGGCCGTATACCGAATGCGTATACCAGCCGATGCTGGAGTTGCTCGCATATCTGCGGGCCAGCGGGTTCAAGACGTACATCGTCACTGGTGGCGGTACCGACTTCGTCCGCACCGTGAGCGAGCAGATATATGGCATCCCGCCCGAGCAGGTGATCGGCAGCAGCATTCGCACGAAGTTCGCGGAGCGCAGCGGGGTGTTCGAAATCCTGCGGCTGCCGGAGATCGAGTTCATCGACTACGGCGCGGGCAAGCCGATCGGCATCGAGCAGTTCATCGGCCGGCAGCCCCGAGCGGCGTTCGGAAACTCGGACGGCGATCTGCAGATGCTGCAGTGGACGACCGCCGGGGCGAACCGCAAGCCGCCGCACTTCGGCTTGCTGGTGCATCACACCGACGCCGAGCGCGAGTATGCCTACGACCGGCAGTCGACGATCGGGACGCTCAAAGTCGCGCTCGACCAGGCCGCGGAGCGAGGCTGGACCGTCGTTGACATGAAGCTCGACTGGCGGGTCATTTTTCCGCCGACAGCCGAGAGCGAGTGAACGCCGCGCGTCGTGTATGATCGCCAAACTTTCGCAGGCAACAAATCCCCCCGGCAAAGCCGGGGGCTGCCACTAAAAATCGGCGACGGCCTACTTCGTGTGTCCCAGGATCGCGGACTCGTCGAAGATGACGCGGTTGACGACCTGGCGCTCGTTGGAGGTGTAGACGACGTGAATCTTGCCGTCGCGCGTCTGGATGGCGACGGGATAGGCGGCCGTGTCGCCAGGAATGTTCACGATGTCGCGGCGATGCGGATAGGTTTTGTCGCCGTCGGTGGAGATGGCCACGGTGAGCGGCATCCGATCGTCGATGTTCGTGTCGTTGTACACGAGCAGCAGGTGGCCGTTCTGGAGCTTGATGAAGTCGACGGCCGAGTTGGGATTCGGGAATTCGGTATCTTTGGCATCGGTCCAGCTGCGGCCGCCGTCGCGCGATTCGCTGCGGAGCACGAAACGCTTGGGGTTCGGCTCGAAGTTTCCGCCCGGCCGGAGGTACGCCACGAGGTAGTCGTCGGTGAGCTGTGCTTGTGCCGGCTGCAGGTTGCCGTTCGCCGACTTGATGCGCGAGGACTCGGTCCAGGTCTTGGTCTTGGGGCTGTAGCGAAGGAAGTAGCTCACCGTGTCCGAGGCGGTGTGTTCGCGATCTTCGCCCGTCTCGTTGTAAACACCGAGCAGGTAGTCGCCGTCCTGGAGCACGATCGGCCGGCCGCGGACCATCGAACCGAGTTCGAAGGCCAGCATGTCGGAGTCGGTCCAGGTTTGGCCACGGTCGTGCGAGAGCTTGTACTTGATGCGCGAGGTGGACCAGGTCGGGCCATAGTTGGTGATGTAGAACAACCACACGACGCCGTCGGGCGCTTGCCAGATGACGGCGTTGCCTTCGGAGCGGCCGGGCGTGTCGGCAATAATCGCGGGCTTTGTCCAGTGGGTGCTCCCCTTGGCCAGTCGCGAACCGAAGACCGCGGTGTCGCCTTCGTACTCGCCTTCGCCGCCGTAGTAGACGACGTACAGATCGCCGTTGTCGAACTCCGCGATCGACGGCGGATGCTTGTAGCGGCCGGGAATCTGGGGACCGAAGAGCCGCTCGATTTTGATGTCGTCCGCGGCGTGCAGCGCGGAGGAGAGCGTCAGGAGAGCGGCGAGGCAGGCGAGAGCGATCTTCAACATCGTGGCACCGGGGCAGGGGAGGGGCGTGCGGCTTTCCCGCCAGTGTACCTAGACCTCGGTGGCCATATCTACCGGTTATAGTCCGACTACGGTGACACCCAATCTTGTCCCGGCGCACGAACGAAGAGGACTCGAACCTCTGAGCCCTGGATCGAGTAGAGAATGCGGTACACGCGGCCGCTTTTCATCACAAACGATTTGTTTCTCAACGGCACGGAGAAAAGGTGAGCTTCGGGCGCGAGGAAGTGGCGATCGAGATCTCGTTTCAGGGTGGCTAGCGCGGCGAGGAGGTTGCCGTATGGCTCAGTTATCCTCGGCCCGGCGGCCAGGGCGCGGATCTGCGCAAGCGGTCGGATGGAAATTGCGACTGTCAGGCTTTCCGGGCAATCCGCCGCGCGGCGAACAGCCCAGCCAAACCCAACAGCAAGAGTCCGAACGCGGTCGGTTCGGGCACGTCGGAAAGATTCAGCGGCAGCGCAGCCTCGGTCAAAAATGTAGGGGCGGCGGGGCTAGTTTTCGGCACGGCGACCGTTTCCGACGACTGCTGGAGAAGCAGAGCCAACCGGGGCTGAGTACCCGTGAGTCCGACATCGGCGACCAGATCAAGCGCGAGTTGCGGAGCCTGCGAGAGATTGTCATCGGATGGCGCAAACGTGGAACCAGTTTCAAGCGTGAAAATCGCTGGGCGTGTGCCGATGGCGCCGGCGTCGCTGCTGGCAATGCTGCTCGCGCGGGCGGAAGTGCCGAGGGCCACGAGGCCGACGGACAGGAGCGAGGCAACCGCGCCGCGCAACTTCGAGACACGAATGAACATGGCGATTGCTCCTGACGAGAGGTCCGCGAAGGTTGACAATAGTTAGTGTTCGCATGTACACTTACGTGCATGCGAAGCGACCAGTTAACCGATGCTCAAATTGGGATGATTGCGGAAAAGATTCGGCCGATGCTGCGATATTTATCGAAGCTGGAGAACCGCATCCTGGAGCAAAACTTTCCGGAGGACGATCGGCTGCTGGTGCTGGTGCGTGCTGCGCGCACCGCGTTCCAGGGGCTGCACATGGAGTTGCATTATTTGACGTGCGACAACATCGGGCGCCCGCCGCGGGAGGGAAAGTAGGGCATCGGCGGCGTGCTGGCATGACAGCGCTGGCGCGGCTGCGAAGTTGGCACTGGGGGCGTCGTGCTACGCTACGAGGCCATGCGACGCTGGTCGTGGCGGAGCTTGCGGCGGTCGGCACGCGAAAGTCGCTTCGCATCGCTGGAGTGGTCGCTCGACGAATTCGGTGAGCTGCCTGCCTGGGCCTTGGTGCCCAGGGCCAGCTTCGGCGCCGGCGGGGCGGCTTCTTCGTCAGCATCGGCCGGAGTCGAACGATCGACCGGATCGAGATCGGTGCGGAGCTTGAGCGAAGCCTTTCTGGCCGGCCGCGCGGAAGCCGCACTCTCGTCGTCTTCTGCATCGGCGACCTTGGCGGCCGGCTTTTTCCGTTTCACACGGACCGGCAACGCCACGGCGCCGGTCACTTCGAGCTGCACGCGGCGGCTGTAGAGCAGCAGCGTGGTGACGAGGAGCACGTAGCCCAACAGCCAGCTTCCGCGGAGCCACAGCGGAAACGCGGCGGGACTGTGGACAACTGGCCAGCCGAAGTTTGCCGCGGCGGCCACGCCGAACGAAATGCACGCCAGCACGAGCGTCATCATCGCCGGCCCGCAGCGGCGGATTTCGATCCCCAGGCGGATCAACAGCCCGGCGACGAGGGTCGTCATGGCGGCCGGGCAAATGAGATCGGCTCTGAGGCCTGTGGCGCCGCACGCGGCGCTGCACAGCGAATGTATGATTGCCGCCAGCGAGCTGGCCTCCATCAGATTGCCGATCGCGCAGGCGACGGCCACCAGAATCCACATCCGGTAGCGGCCATGGTAATCGTCGATCCGATGGCGGCGGAGTGAAAAAATGAACAGCGACAGTCCGCTCGCGGCGGCGAGCAGTGTCGACGCCAGCCATGCCGAGAGCGAGACCGGCTGGTTAACCCGCAAGCTGTTGGCCGCCGAGGTTCCGAGCGCAACTTCCACGCGATCGGCCGCGAGGTGCAGGCCCAGCACGCCGCCGGCGAGGATGAGCAAACCGCTGACGACGAGCGCAAGTGTCCAACCGCGGAGCGGCACGAGCGCGTGCACGCCGCGCTGCCGGGCAGCGCGGGCCGCGTCGGAGTACGGTTGCTGCGCGTCGCCACCATCGGTCACGCGCATCTCGGGCGCGGCCGCGGAGCGAGCGGCATCTTCAGGGAGCAAACGTCGGCGACGATCGCGCATAGGATACGCAGGGGAGTCTTCCGCGGAGCTTATGCCGCCGCGAGAGTGGGTGGGTGGAACGGGGTGGGTGGCCGGCAGGGATCAGCGGCGCCAATGCCTGACGGACACCCATGGCGGGCAGGGCCTCCTTGAGAGATTCGGCACTTTCGGGCTCCGGCTCCAACGGCAGGCACGCAAGCGGCGCGCAGTCGGCAAATCGCCGCGGCGCAGGCGCTTGCCTGCCGACAGCGGCGCAATCGCGCCAACCGATACATTTTGACCAACTGCGTTCCTCGTTTTGACGGTCACCCTTTCGCAAGCTAGGGTTCCTTCGATGCTCTGGATGTTTGCCGCAACCCTGTCACCGCGGAGCGGGTGATCGGCGGGGTCGATCGCCGGCACAGGATGCAGGAGGCCGGCAGTGCGTACGCACCACGAGCAGCTCTTCGCCCCCGGCTCCGATGTCTCGGGGGCACGCCTTTGATCGAGCAGCCGGAGCAGCCCGTTGAGCACCTTGGAGCAAGAGTCTGGCGCATCAGAACTGACCCCGCAACTGGCGGTGGCCACGTATGAAAACCGCTTGATTGAGGTTCGTCTCGGAATCGCCAGCAGCCTGATCGCGGCGCTGCGGCAGAAACATGCGCCGGCCGCATCGCACTCACTGCGCGTCGCGCTGGGCTGTTCGTCGTGGGCGTTTTCCGTGGGACTGCCCAACCGAGAGCGCGATGAACTGGAAGTTGCCGCGCTCTTGCACGACCTGGGCAAAATCGGGGCTCCCGATCGTTTGCTGCTGAAGCCGGGTCCGCTCGACCTGGACGAAGGTCGGCTGATGGACCAGTATCGGCTCTCCGGGCTCGACATCCTGGCCCACTGTTGCCCGCAGCCAAGCATCGTGGAAATCATTCGTCACGCGGCCGCCTGGTTCGACGGGACGCGGACGGGCTATCCGCTCGTGGGCAAAGACATCCCCGGCGGCGCACGGATGCTGGCCATCGTCGATGCGTTCGACTCGATGACGACCGACCAGGTTTACCGACCGGCGCTGTCGCGCGAGCGAGCGCTGCACGAGTTGTTCGAACACGCCGGCACGCAGTTCGATCCCGAGCTGGTGAAGTCGTTCAGCGAATTGAACATTGGGGCCCACCTGCACCAGCAAGTGATCAGCCACTGGCTGAAGACGCTCGATCCGCGCAAGGCCAACCAGTTCTGGAACAACACTCCTCAGCCGCTGGTGACGGCGGCCCAGCCCGCGGACGGGCTGTTTCAGCAGAAGCTGTTCGACAACATGTTCGATGCGGTGATCTTCGTCGATTGCAATCAGCAGATCGTCCGATGGAACCGCGGGGCCGAGCGGCTGACGGGCCTGTCGAGCGAAAGCGTGTTGCATCACGGCTGGGAGACCGACCTGATCGGGATGCGGGGAGAACAGAACGAGCGGCTGCTCGGTACGGATTGTCCGGTGAGCTACTGCATCTCAAGCGGCGTGCAGTCGCTGCGCAGGCTGCGGGTACGGAGCGGTGAGAAGTCGATCACGGTTGACGTGCATACCGTGCCGGTGGTCGGACCGGACGGCACGACGCACGGAGCCGCGATGCTGCTGCACGACGCCTCGCCGCAGGCCTCGCTCGAAGAGAAGTGCAACAATCTGCACGAACGGGCGACCAAGGATCCGCTGACCCAGGTGGCGAACCGGGCGGAGTTCGACCGGATGCATCACTTGTTCGTGGGCGCGCACCTGGAATGCAACGTGCCGTGCAGCCTGATTATCTGCGACCTGGATCATTTCAAATCGATCAATGACACCTACGGACATCAGGCCGGCGATGAAGCCCTGAAAGCGTTCGCCCAGGTGCTGAAGAGCGAATGCCGCAGCGGCGACGTGGTGGCGCGCTACGGCGGCGAAGAGTTCGTCGTACTGTGTGCGAACTGCAACAACTCGGCCGCGACCCAGCGTGCCGAACACCTGCGCCGGTTGATCAGCGAATTGCCGCTGGCGGTGCTCGACGGCAAGGCGCTCACAGCCAGCTTTGGCGTAACCGAAGTGCAGCCCGGCGATACACCTGATTCGATGCTGCGGCGAGCGGACCGGGCGCTTTTGGAGGCGAAGCGGGTGGGTCGCAACACGGTGATCCAACTGGGCGACGGGCTGATCAAGCCCGGCGCCACGCGCGACGACGTTTCGCTGGAAGGACAGCGCGCCGGCGAACTGATGATCGAACGGGTGTTGATTACCTCGGTTCCGCTGACGATGGCCGTCGAGAAGCTGCGCGGCTTCGTGCTGGATCATCATGCCGAGATACTTGGGATCAAGGCCGACCGGATCGACCTGTTGATCGACGCGTCCGAGCAGCAGCCGACGCGGCGCCGCTCGGATCGGCCAGTTCCGTTTCTGGTGCAAATGCAATTCGCCGAAGAACGCATTACCATCCGCAACGCGTCGGGATTGCCTTCGGCACGAACATTGCGGACACGCGTGCTCGTGTCGATCCGATTGAACCGCACTCGCGACCGGCGTAATGCCGAGATCATGCTGCAGGCGAGCGCCATTCTGGCCGCCGTGCAGTCGTACCTGATGGCCACGCCCGAGACGACAACGCAGGAAGAGGGGACCTCGCGGCGGAGCGTGAATATGCTCGCGCCGTGGCTCAAGCTGCGGAGCTGAACCGGCCAGCGGCGAGGCCATTCGCCGGCGGCATGGTCGCGCACGCGGCGCGCAGCCAATTGTCAGTATTGCACGAATCGGGTATGCTGCGCGGGCGCAATTCGACATCTGTTTTTGGACCGCGCACCACGCGCTACGCATGGCCGTTTTCCGGCCATCAGATCAAGACAATCGCGACCCGAAATTCGGAGGAGATACCAGTTATGCCGTACCAACTGCCGCCACTGCCCTATGCGAATAACGCCCTCGAGCCGCACATCGACGCGCGGACGATGGAGATCCACCACGACAAGCACCATCAGGCCTATGTCACGAACGTGAACAAGGCGATTGAAGGCAGCGAGTGGGACAACAAGCCGATCGAAGAGCTGTGCCGCAAAATCGACCAGGTGCCCGAGAAGATTCGCACCGCGGTGCGCAATAACGGCGGTGGGCACTTCAACCACTCGATGTTCTGGACCACGATGGGTCCCGGCAAGGGCGGCGCGCCCAGCGGCAAACTGGCCGAGGCGATCGAAAAGGACCTGGGCGGTTTCGAAAAGTTCAAGACGGACTTCGCGGCCGCGGCCACCACGCGATTTGGCAGCGGTTGGGCCTGGCTGACCGTCAAGGACAAGAAGCTCGTCGTGGAAAGCACCCCGAACCAGGACAACCCGCTGATGAGCGGCAACACGCCGGTCCTGGGGCTCGACGTCTGGGAACACGCCTACTATTTGAATTATCAGAATCGCCGGCCGGACTACATCACCGCCTTCTGGAACGTGGTCGACTGGGACGCCGTCGGCAAGTTGTACGACGCGGCCGTGAAGTAGGCACGCGCATCGCATTGCACGAATGCTGGCAGTGCATTCTGCTGGCAGACTGAAGATTCGAAGGCCCGCGACGCACGACGTGTGCGTGGCGGGCTTTTGCGTTTGCGCGCGGGAAATCTGTGCGCGGAGAGCGATTCTCGCGTCCGATTGGCGTTGACCGCGATGTGCGGTTTCCTATAATCCCCGCCCTGCGTGGGGCAGGACGCTTCCGCGTCATGCGCTGGGTACGGTGGAATATTCCGCACCCTTTCGCATGGCGCTTGCGACCGTCAAACTCCGATGCAATGCAATAGGTCCAGCAGTGGCCGCTCGCGTTGTCTCAGAACCAATTGGCGGTGGTCCGCACGCGATTCGAACAAGTCACGTCCTCAGGGAAGAGGACCGCACGTGCCCCGCGCGGCAGGGAAGCCGCAATGGGGGGCACGTTCTGCGATCTCTTCTCGCGCTCATCGATAAGGGAATCCTCCGCCATGCGTGCGAAGTGTTGGCCCGCGATCGTAGTCGTTGCTGCCACGCTAGCCATGACTGGCTGCCGTAGCGGCAGTTCTGGCTGGAGTTGGAATCGAAAATCCGACGCCGCTCTGGCGAAGAACGAACCGGCGTTGCCATCCTCGGGCGCCAATGCCGACACGGCGCCGGCATTTGCCAGTGCCGCGGCGCCCACGGTTTCGACAGGCACGCAGACCGCGCCTGGCGGTTCGGCCTTTGCCGCGCCCACGTCTCCGAGCCCGTACGCCGGGGCACCGTATCCGGATGCGACGGCTTCGCACACGGCTCCGCCGGCCGGCCCCGCGGCAGGTCCTGCGCCCGACGCGACCGCGCTTCAGCAGCAAGGTTCATACGCAGCCGAAGTCGGCGCACCGCCGGCAGCTTATCCAGATACCGGCGCGACAGCTCAGGCGGCGCCAAATCCGTATGGCGCTGCCGATCCCTATGGTGCGCCGGCCGCCAGTGCTGCTCCTCCGGCCGACCACTACGGCGGATATGGCGCCGCCGCAGGCGCCGGTGCTTCGCCCAATCCGTACGACGCTCCGCCCGCTCCCACTGCCACTGCCGATCCGGCCGCAGCGTATGCCAACAATGCTCCTGCCGCTCCCGCGGGTCCGCAGCCCGAACAGCATGCCGCCAGTCAGTATGGCGCACAACAATCGGCCGATCCCTATGGCAGTGGAGCCCCGCCGGCTCCCGTGGCGGACACGGCGCAAACAGTGGTTGGTCCCAACGGCTATGTGCCCGGCAGCACCAACTACACTCCGGGGGACACAGGCTATCAGCCGCCGGGCGTGCCGAACTACCAAATGCCCGCCGAACCGAACCTGGTCGCGAATCGGGCCGACCCACACTATCGCCCAGGCGGTACGGGCGACTATGTTTCGCCGACGCAGCCGGCCACCGCGGTGGCTGATCGCTACAGCAATCCGGCCAGTCAGTACTCGCAGGAGAGCCAGTACTTGAAGGCGGACGGCAGCAACTCGCCGTCGAAGGGTTTTGTGCAGTAGTCGGTGAGCCTACCTTGGCGAGGCTATCTTGGGTGGAGCCGCGAGCGTCTCCAGGAAAGCCAGCAGGTTCTGACGCTGCGGGCTTGTTAACTCTCGGTATCTGTAGGCGGCGAACTGTGCCTCGCCGCCGTGCAGCTTGATCGCTTCGTCGACGGTTTCGGCGCGGCCGTCGTGCAGATAGGGAGCCGAATCGCGCAGTCCCCACAGCGGCGGCGTCTTCCATTCGCGCCGCGCTTCGACGAGCCGCCGTTCGTTGGCGAGTTCGACGTTTTCATAGTATCCCGCAGCGCTGGGCAGCAGCGGATCGATGGGCGCGGGCGCCGGGTCGGCCAGCGATGGCCCCATTTCGTGAACGAGCAGATCGCTGTACAGGCCAGACACATCGGCCAGCGTCGGGCGATGGCACTCGGCACAGCCGACCGAGTCGAACAGAGCTTCGCCGTTCTTGATGCGAACGAGTTGCTGCCGATCGTCGGACAGTACGCGCCGCGGTTTGGGCAGGCGGGCCACGAACTCGGTCAGATCGCGGCACTCCTGCGCGGAGATATCGAACGGGCGGCGGACGAGCGGGTCTTCGGGTTTGCCAACCGGATTGATCGGTTGCCGATGCGTGGCCAGTTGAAGCCCCAATTCGGTGGCGCATGCCGAGCGGACGAAGTTGTCCAGATTCTTGACCTGACCGCGCCAGCCGAAGCGTCCGAGGAACCGTCCGCTGACGATGCCTCGACGGGCCTGTTGCCGGGCAACCGAGTTGATCTCGAAATCGGGAATGCGGTCGATCAGTCCCAGGCCGAACAATGGGGTGGTGTTGCGGCGGCTGACGATGAACTCGACGCGACTGACTTTAACAGCCCGGTTGGGAACGCGGCTCTGGCCCCGAAAGATTGCCAGCTCGGCGTTCTGCTGGCGGGCCGGCTCGTGAAGGATGCGCGGATCGAGACCGAGCATCCGGTTGCGAAACTCGCCGTAAGCTTCGCGATCGGTGCTGAATTTGTGGAGCACGATGGTCGAGGCGGTCGCGAAACCGGGATGCACTTTTCGGAAGCGATCGTCCGGGCCGCTGGAACTCAGCTCTGCGGCCGAGGGCGTCAGGAGATCAACGTTCTTGTCGTTGGGACCAGCGCCGCCGATTCCGCCCAGCGAGTGGCAGGCGACGCACGAACGTTCGTTGTACAGTGGGCCCAGGCCATCGGCCGCGGGATGTGGCGCGGAAGAAGACTGCCAGACCCGCTCGAACAGTTCGCGTCCGCGCGCCGCTGAATCATCGTCGGCACGGGCCGGGTCAGAGAGCGCTAGAAGCAACAGAACGCTGGCGCCGAGGGCACCCCAGAAAGCGCGAAGAGACGCACGCATAACACACCTCCGCTGTTCAGGTTCCGGACTGACGGGAAGACGCGTGACGCACCGAGTTGTGCGGTGCATTGTAGCGGAGGCGCGCAAGTTCGTGTCGAGAAGAGCATCCGCCCCCGCGCAGATTGCGCGAGTCGCCGCGCGGCCCCGGACCGACTCTAGCCCAGCACGTCTTCGATCACGCGGCCGTGGACGAACGTGAGTCGCTGCTCAGCGCCGTTGTGAAAGAAGCTGAGCCGCTGGTGATCGAGCCCCAGCAGGTGCAGGATCGTGGCGTGCAGTTCATAGACGCTGCTGGGGTTCGCCACGGCCTGGTAGCCGAAGTCGTCGGTCGCGCCATAACTGTGAGCGCGCTTGACGCCTGCTCCGGCCAGCCAGACGGTGAAACCCTTGGGATTGTGATCGCGTCCCTTGGAGCCTTCTTGAAAGGTTGGCATGCGGCCGAATTCCGTCGTCCAAACAACCAACGTGTCTTCGAGCATGCCGCGGGCTTTCAGGTCCTTGAGCAACGCGGCTGCCGGCTGGTCGAGGATGGGGGCGTGAACGCTGTACTGATCGTGAAGGGCTTTGTGACCATCCCAGTTGCCGACGCCTTCGCCCATCGCGTAAGCGCCGTTGAAGAGCTGCACGAAGCGCACCCCGCGCTCGAGCAGCCGCCGGGCCAGCAGGCAGTTGCGGGCGAAGCCGGCCTTCACCGTGTTGGCGTCATCGGTGCCGTAGGCCGCGTGAGTGGCGGCTGTTTCGCGCGTAAGATCGGAGACTTCCGGAGCGCTGAGCTGTAGTTTGGCGGCCAGTTCGTAGCTGGCAATTCGAGCCGAGAGTTCCGTGTCGCCGGGGTTGCGCTCCAGGTGCTTGTCGTTGAGCAGTTTGAGAAAGTCGCGCGTGGCGGCCTGCGCCTGGGGGCTGACCGAGGCCGGCGTCGCCAGATTCGAGATCGGCTGCTGCGTGTTGAACGACGTGCCCTGAAACACGGCCGGCAGAAAGCCGCTCGACCAATTGTTGGGGCCGACCTGCGGTATTCCGCGCGGATCGGGAATGGCGACGAAGGCGGGTAGGTTGTCGCACTCGCTCCCCAGGGCGTAGGTGACCCAAGCACCGGCGCTCGGATAGCCCTCGAGCGTGAAGCCGGTGCTCATGAAGTTTTCGCCGGGCCCGTGGGTGTTGGTCTTCGAGGTCATCGAGTGGATGAAGCACATCTCGTCGGCCAGTTCGGCCAGGTTCGGCAGCAGATCCGAGATGTACTTGCCCGACTCGCCGCGGGGTCGAAACTCCCAGGGGCTTTTCTGCAGGTTGCCGTTCTTGCCCTGGAAGGTGACGAGTTCGCCGCCGGGCATCGGCTTGTCGTGATGTTTGATGAGCTGCGGCTTGTAGTCCCAGGTGTCGAGATGACTGCACGCGCCGCTGCAGAAGATCATCAGCACGCGTTTGGCCTTGGCCGGGAAGTGCGCCTGGCGGGCAGCCAGCGGCGCATCGGGGAGGATGCTCGGCCGGTGTGGTGCAGTATCGTTGGCGAGCAGACCTTCTTGCGAAAGCAGACTGGCGAGCGCGATGCCGCTGAGTCCGTGGGCGGCATGGGTCAGAAATCCACGGCGATCGAGCAGCCGCAAACCGCCAGGGGAAGGAACTGACTTCTGAAAGAGAGGCGTCATATCGTGACGGTCTTTAGTGAACTTGGAGAAGAGAACCACAGATGAACACAAATGAACACAGATAAGAGATGATTGCCGGCATTAGCCATAAGCTCGCTGCAATTTATGCCTTCCGGGTAAACTCAACGACAATACACGTTCAGCCCTAGCGCGGAGCGATCTCAATGCATGACGAAACCATGGCCAACGATGCAGCGCAGCGTTCCGCAGACGAAAAGGAGGGACCGTTTGCGGCCGAAACCAGAGCAATCATTAGTTGTGCCTTGAGGTACTAAATCATCTGGGCCATGGATTGCTCGAAAAAACTTACGAGAATGCGCTGGTTGTCGAGTGCGCTTTGCGCGGAATCCCGGTCGCTCAACAGCGGCCGCACGATGTCCTCAACAAACAGGTAAGTATTGGCCTTTACGTTCCCGATCTAATTGTGTTTGAACGAGTGATTGTCGAAACCAAGGTGATCGACCGGATTTCCGACCACGAGCTTGGACAGGTGCTCAACTACTTGAAGATCACTGGCTATCCGGTCGGTCTCATCCTGAACTTTAGACGAGCACGACTTGAGTGGAAGCGGGTTGTATCCCCGGCCCTGCAAGGCAAGCCCTCATCTCACTTTCCCACCTAGTCTTATCTGTGTTCATTTGTGTTCATCTGTGGTTCTTTCTTCGCAGTCCTTGACGCAAGAATCAATTCACGTACAGGAATTCGTTCGCGTTGAATAGCGCGCGGCAGAAGATGGCGAGGCCTTGGGTGGAGATTAACGACTCGGCCGCGGCCAGTTCGTCGGCGTCGGGTTCGCGGCCGAGGGCGAGCCAGAAGGCGCGCCGAATCTGGTCAGCGGGTGAGGACGCCTCGCGCTGGAGTCGATCGGCCAGGAATTGCGATTGCTCCACCATGAACGCCGCGTTCAACAGGTTCAGGGCCTGCAGCGCCGTCGTCGAGACATTGCGGCGGCCGACGACTTGCGTGGCGTCGGGACAGTCGAATTCGCCAAACACACCGTCCTGGCGCGAGCGTGTCTTCTCCTGATAAATCATCCGCCGCCATTGGGCCGGGCCGAACTGGTCGAGCGGTTCGTACACCCGGACGTAGTTGTCGTTTGGCTTGAAGGGGCTATAGCCGGGCCCTCCCATCGCGAGATTCAAGACGCCGCTCGTGGCCAGGAGGCAATCGTGAATGGCTTCGGCCTCGAGCCTGCGTGGCGGGAAGCGCCACAAGAGCCGGCAGTTCGCGTCGACCGCCGCGGCCGACTCGTCGAACCGGCTCGACTGCCGATACGTCGAAGATAGCAGGATCATCCGGTGAAGCTGCTTCGGCCGCCAGCCGCCGGCCATGAACTGGCTGGCCAGGTAATCGAGCAGCTCCGGGTGCGACGGCGTTCCACCGTTGAAGCCGAAATCGCTGGGCGTCTTCACCAGTCCCTGGCCGAAATGGTAGTGCCAGATGCGATTGACCATTACCCGGGCAGTGAGTGGGTTTGCGGGGTCGCCGATCCAGCGGGCGAGCGCCATGCGACGTGCGGCTTCCGGCGCCGCAGCCGGCATCACGAGCGAGGAACCGACGGCAGCAATCGCGCCGGGCGGCACTTCGTCGCGCTGCTGCATTGGATCGCCGCGATGATAGACGCGTGTGGCCTCCGGCTGCTTGAACGTGCCGAGATAGGCCATCGTGGGAGCGAGCAAGGCCAGCTCGGTGCGCAGTCGAGAAGCTTCGCCCGTGAGCTGCTCGTATTGTTCGGCGACCTCGGCGGGCAGTCCGGCGGCGATCGACTGCTGGTCCTCCGACTGGCCAAACGGCGTGCGATCATCTCCGGTGGCGACCGTTTGCCAGGCGTGGGGATCATCGCCGCCGGGGCTGATCTCGACGCGATACCTGGTGGGCACGCGGTCTTTGAATTTACCTTCGCGATCGCGAGCCCAGGCAATGCGGTCGACCAGCATGGGCTCTGCGAGTTCGATCTGCACCCAGCCGCTGCCGGCTTCGGCCGAGATCCAACTGCGGCCGTTGCCATAGCGGGCATCGTTCACGTGTTCGATGCGATGGATGCTGTTCGTGCCGTTGGCGTACACGCTCGAAGCGGTGGCTGTAGCACCCACGCTTGCCAGAGCAACATTCTGGGCACTTTCGCCGGCGGTGTAGATTTCGAGTTCGTCAAGGCAGGGTTCGATGCCACTCGATTCCAGGACCGTAAATCGCACCAACTTTGCCGCTACCGGCTCGAAGCGGTCGACGTTGTAGAGCGGACTGACGGGTGGACGACGCGGACCGTCGGCGGCCGGATTTAGCTGGGCAAGGGGCTGACTGCGCGCGGCCAGCGCGTTTGCTTCGCGTTCGAGGCGTTCGATCTTGGCGCGCAACTCTTTCGCCGTCCGCTGGCGCTCCGACGATTCGGGCGCACGCAGTTCGCGAGCCTCGTGCTGAACGCCTGCGAACATCGCCTGGAGCGAGTAATAATCTCGCTGGCTGATGGCGTCGAACTTGTGATCATGGCACTTTGCGCAGCCGGCGGTCAGTCCGAGAAACGCGGTGCTGGTCGTGGAGACCATGTCGTCCAGATCGTTGGCGCGCTGGTTGAGCGTGAGCTCGATGTCGGGACTCTTCACCTGGTCGTGAGTCCCGCCCACCAGGTAGCCTGTGGCGGCGTCGACGCCCGTCTGATCGCCAGCGAGCTGATGCAGCACGAACTCAGGATAGGGGAGATCGCGGTTAAAGGCGTCGATGACCCAATCGCGATAAGGCCAGGCGTTCGCCCGCGGCTTGTTCGTTTCGTAGCCATCGCTTTCGCCGAAGCGGACGACGTCCAGCCAGTGCCGGGCCCAGCGTTCGCCGTAGCGTGGTGACGCGAGCAGCCGATCGACGAGTCTCTCGTAGGCGTCGGAGGAGTTATCGGCGACAAACGTGGCGATCTCTTCCGGTGTCGGCGGCAATCCGTGCACGTCGAGAGTCGCCCGGCGAATGAACGTCGCGCGGTCGGACTCGGGTGCGGGCTTGAGACCTGCTTCTTCCAGTCGGGCGAGGATGAAAGCATCGAGCGGGGTGCGCACCCAGCCCGCGGTTTGCACGGCCGGAATGGGCTGCGCGACGGGCGGCTTCAGTGACCACCAGTCGCGGCCGCCGCGGAGTTCGGTCGTGTAATCGAAAGCACTCAGCGTGCGACCAGAGGGCCAAGCCTCGCCACTGGCGATCCAGGCTTCGAGTCGTTTAAGCTCCTCGGCCGGAACAGGGGCGCCTTTTCCCTCGGGGGGCATGTCGCCGGCGCGAAGCCGATCGACGAGGTAGCTGGCGTCGAGATCGCCCGGCGAGATGGCCGGGGCGCCGCTCTCACCGCCGGCAGCAAGCTTGTCCCAGGAAGAAAGATCGAGACCACCGGCGAGTTCGCTGGCGTTGTGGCAGCCGAGGCAGTGCTTGACCAAAAGGGGCGCGACGTCACGATCAAAGCTCGGCGCATGCTCTTCGGCACGCACCCGCGCAATCGTCGCGAGCAAAACGCACAGTGTGACGCCGATCCGCTGCACAGGCGGGACCCTTGTGTCGGGGGCTTAAAGGCAGGCTTGGACAGCCCTTACGATACGTTGCGGGTACCGCCGATGTCAATTTAGTCGCGTTAATCGCGGGGTCATCGCACCAGCTTTCGGACGAGCCACGAGTGCGGCAGTTCGTCGACAAGGATACGGCGGGGGCGGCCGAGGCAGCGGAGTACTCCCTCGGCGGCCAGATACCCGCTCCGCACGGCGCCTTCCATCGTGGCGGGCCAGCCGGTGCGCGTCCAATCGCCGGCCACGTGAATGCCATGCGTAACGGTCTGCTGCGCGGGACGGATCCGTTCCAGGCCCGGCCGCGTACTAAACACGGCCGCATGCTCGGTCACCATTCGCGAGTGCAGGAGCATTGCCTGTGCGGCAGCGGGCCAGATGGCGGCCAGCTCGCGGCAGACTTCGGCGATCACGTCGTCGCGATTGCGGCCGGCGAGGTTTCGCGAGGCGCTGATCACGACCTGGTAGTAGTGGCCTGCGGGAACGTCTGCGGCGTTGACCGTCGGCGTCACGTCGCGACGGAACACCCACTGGCAAAGTCGGCCGACGAGCACGGCATGGTCGAGCGGCATGATCGGCCTATCGAACCAGAGATGCACGCCCGTGATCGGCGAAGCTGCGACGGCATCGACCTCTTCCAGCCAGGGCCAGCGGCCGGCCAGCTCGGCATCAATCACGTCGTGCAACTTGTGCCACGGCATCGCCACGATCAAATGATCGGGCCTGATCTGGCGGCCGTCATCCAGCAGGAGTTGCGGCCGACCGTCAGGATGACTCACGTGCCTGGCCGCCGCATTAAAATGTACAGCCACGCCGCGTTCAGCAAACCAGCGGAGCAGGGCGTCGCCATAGAGCTCTCCCAGTGGCACCCGCGGCACTTCGACGACGTAGGCCTCGCGATTGGTGAGAAAGCCATCGACGATCACCTTGCGAGCGGCCGAGAGTGACGCTCGATCGAGATCTTCGGCCAGCGCACTAACGAGGACGACGTTCCAGAAGAGCTCGATTGCTCGGGCTGATTGTCCCTGCCGGCGCAGCCAGGCACCGATCGTGGGCGAGGTTTCGTCGTCCGTTTCGCGCAGGCGCAGCAAATGCCAGATGGCCCGAGCCACGCCGAAGCGTTCACCTATCGAGAGGAACTTGAGCCCCCAAAATGCTCCGGCCAAATGCAGCGGCGCCGGAAGCATGCCGGCGGCCAAATCGCTGCGCTGGCCGTCGGGCCCGATGAAATGGAGCGCGTCGACCCGGCGGAAGAGGCCGTCGATGCCGACCCGCCGACTGAAGTCGGCCAGGTTCGTGCAGCAGCGCATGCTGACATGCTGGCAGTGGTCGATCGATTCGCCCGTTGTGGGATCGCGAAACGATCCTGCGCGACCCCCGAGCGAGCGGCGCGATTCGACGAGTTCGACGCGGCAATCGTCGGCCAGCGCGACGGCCGCGGCCAGTCCGGCCAGGCCGCCGCCGACGATCGCCACTTGCGGCCGCTCGTCCGGCTGACTCGTCATGGAGCCGTTGCGCCCAGCGCGCTATCGACCGCGGGGCCGCCGGCGATCCACTGCGAGGCGATGCGCATCTTTTGCCAGCGGCTGAGCTTCACGCGCGCACTGAACACGTCGCCGTCGCGGCGTTTGATTTCCTCCAGCAGCGTGCGATAGACCGCGAGCATGCTACCGAACACTCGGCGTCCGTCGGCCGACAAATGCGACATCAACTGGCTGCCCGTTTCGTAAAAGCTTTCGGCGCGGGCGACCTGAAATCTCATGAGCTCTCGGAACCGGTCATTGCGCAAGCCGGCCCGCAGATCGTCGGCCGAGTAACCGAAGCGAGCGAAGTCTTCGCGTGGCAGATAGACGCGGCCGGCGTCGGCGTCTTCTTTCAGATCGCGAAGGATGTTCGTGAGCTGGAAAGCCAGGCCGCAGCTGCGCGCCGGCGCGAGGGCCTCGCGCTTAGTGCAGCCCCAGATCGGGAGGCAGGCGAGTCCCACGGCCGAGGCCACGCGGTGGCAATAGGTTTCGAGTTGGGCGAAGGTCTCGTATCCGGTCGGCTCGAGATCCATCTCCACCCCGTCGATCACTTCCTCCAGGTGCGAGCGGCTGATGCCGTGGCCGTGGATCGTGTCGACCAGGGCCGGCAGAAGCGGATCGTCGTGTTCACCGGACAGGGCTCGGTGAAGTGCCTGCCGCCACTCGACGAGCGCCGTGCGACGTTCCAAGACCGAGCGCTCGCAGTCTCCCAAATCGTCCGTGCGCCGCAAGAAGGCATACAGCGCACACATTGCCTGCCGTTGCCGCTCGGGAAGGAGCAGAAACGAATAGTAGAAGCTGGAGGCCGAGCGGCGCGCGATGTCATGGCAATGCGCGTAGCTGGCTTCGAGCAGCTTTGGGGGCGTTTTTTCCAGAACTCCACTGTTCATGAGGGGCAGATCCTTGCCGCAGGTCGGTTAGGGCATCCTACGCGTCTCGCGCCAACAGGCCGCGAGCAGTTTAAACTTCGCCAGTTTCGACACGCGCGGCCGCGAGCGCAAGACGTCGAACTCCGCTCGACGAATCGCGGAGGCGATCTCGCGGCCACCGGCGGCGAAGAGCGCGACATCCAGTCGTAGCGAGCGCGTGATCATCGGCACAAGTTGATCTCCGCTGGCCAGGTACCGCTCGGCGCGCTCGACTTCTTCACGCAAGGCCGCGCGGAGTTCGTCGGTCGCGGTATCTTCATCCAACATCGAGAATTGGCAGCCGTGCCGGGCGAGCGTCTCGGTCGGGAGATAGACGCGGCCTTTCAGCCAATCTCGCCTTACGTCCTGGCAGAAGTTGATGAGCTGCAGGCCCGTGCAAACGTCGTCCGAGAGGCGGCCTCGCTGCTCGTCATAACAACGACCCAGGAACAACACCAGCCGTCCGACGGGGTTGGCCGAGTTGCGGCAATAGGCGAGCAACTCGTCATGTGTCTCGTACCGGGTGACGCGCTGATCCTGGCGGAATGCCACGAGCAAGTCCAGAAACGGCTCGGGCGGAATCTCGAACTCGCGAATGGTCTCGCGCAAGGCGATGAACACCGGATGGTCGGCGTGGCCTTCATAGCAGCGGATGAGTTCACCCTGCCACCAGTCCAGAAGCTCGAGACTTTGCTCGGGGCTGGCCGATTCATCGGCCAGATCGTCTGCCCAGCGGCAGTAGGCATAGACCGCTTGAAAGTGCCGAACGAGTTCGCTGGGCAAAAGCAGGCTGGCGACGGTGAAGTTCTCATAGTGCCGGCGGGCCAGATCGCGGCAATAGCGGGCCGCGTCGGCAGAAGTCCAGCGGCGCGAGGTGCGCCGGGCCGGTCCCAGTTGGCCCAGCTCGGTGGCTAGCGAGAGCTCGCCCATCAATTATTTACGCCCATCCGTGAAAGTGTGCGTCGGATTGCGGTTCGCCCGCCGGACTTGTGTGGCGCGCCGCCCGCATGACTATTCTCAATCCGGCCGCTGCGCATTATGATGATTTGCTTACCCCTTGCAAAGCCAGACCGCGAGAGCGCGAAAGCAAGGATGCGGCCGCCCGCAAAGGCTTTGCAGCCAGGAGCAGCAGCTCACCCCCATGAAGATCATCCTCGCCAGCCCGCGCGGCTTTTGCGCAGGCGTCAACATGGCCATCGAGACGCTGGAGCTGGCCATCCAGATCGTCGGCACCCCGGTCTACGTGTACCACGAGATCGTCCACAACAAGTACGTCGTCGAGCGGTTCCGCGCTCGGGGCGCGGTGTTCGTGGAAGACCTGACCGAAGTGCCCCCCGGCGAGACGCTACTCTATTCGGCGCATGGAGTTTCGCCCGAAATCCGCCGCGTGGCTGCGGAGCGCGGACTGCGGACAATCGACGCCACTTGCCCGCTGGTGATCAAGGTCCACCTGGAGGCGATTCGCTATGCCAAAGAGGCCTACACGATCGTGCTCATTGGGCACGAAGGGCACGACGAAGTGATCGGCACGATGGGTGAAGCGCCCGAGGCGATCATCCTGGTCGAGTCGCCCGAGGACGTGGACAAGCTGGAGCTTCAGACGGAAAAGCTTGCCTATCTAACGCAGACTACGCTTAGTGTGGACGACGCAAGCCGAATCATCCGCCGGCTGGTGGAGCGCTTTCCGCATATCGTTGGCCCGCCCAAGGCGGACATTTGCTATGCGACGCAGAATCGGCAAGAAGCCGTGCGGATCCTGGCGCAAGAGGCAAACGTCGTGCTCGTGCTCGGCAGTCAGAACAGCTCGAACAGTCAAAGACTGGCCGAACTGGCCGGCGAGTCGACCATGCGGACGTACCTGATCGACGGACCCGAGGACATCGACCTGGGTTGGTTCGCGGCGGACGACACGGTCCTGGTCACAGCCGGCGCGAGCGCGCCGGAAACGGTCGTCGAACGGTGCGTCGATTTGCTGGTCGAGAAGTTCGGCGCGCAGATCGAGTCGCGCTCGATTCGCGAGGAGGAAGTTTACTTCCCATTGCCGAAAGACGTGCGGGCTCTGCAAGCGACCGTGGCGAAGAACTAGCGTGCAGTTCCAGGGGAAGGTGTTCTCCTGGCTTTGAAGACGCACTTGCAGTTCGCGCTAACTGGAGTGCAAGTAGTTCTTCAGGTAGTGGTTTTCCATTGTCAGGCGATCGTGCTGCGTTTTGACGATGTCGCCAATGGAAATCAGTCCCACGAGTTCTCCGTCGTCGACCACCGGCAGGTGGCGAATGCGGCGGACGGTCATGAGGCCCATCGTGTCTTCGATCGAGTCGCATGGCGAGCCCGTGGCGACGTCGGTGGTCATGGCGTCCGCAACGCTGAGGGCATTGAGCGGACAACGATGGGTGGCGCAGGAGCGGAGGATGTCCCGTTCGGTGATGATACCGACCATGCGGGTTTCGCTGCTGCGGGAATCAACCACCACGAGCGAGCCGCAATTATTTTGCACGAGCCGGTCGACGACTTCTTGCAGCGAATCGTTGCGCTCAATGGTGTGTACGAGGGTTCCCTTCGTTTGCAGGATCTCACGGAGGATCATCGCCTGGCCTCCCGAATGGTTCGAGTGTGATTTGCGCGGACGTGAAAGGATGCGCACTCTTCGCTGTCGGATCTGCACCCGAAAGCATACCCCGGCGTCGGGCGCGGTGTCAAAAAAAAGCTTTCCTCGATCGAGCGGTATAATCGTGCAAATTTTCCCAAAGTCGCCGAGTTGCTGGTAGCCGATGCGCCGGTCGCGGGCTGGCGGAGGCGGATGGTTGTGCTGGCCACTGGCGACTGGTATTTTTTGAGTTATTCGGCTCGCCGCCCAAAGCCCCCCACCTAAAGCCGGCGAGTCTCGCCAGCCGAGCATTCCGGCAGCGTTTCCCACCGAGCGAGGAGATTTGATGAGCACACTCCAGCAGTCGACCCCGGAAGAACTGACGTCCGCCGCCAAGCGGGCCCGCGACCAACTGGATGCCCAGGCTTATGAAACGGTGCAGTGGCACTTTCATCCGTCGACGGGCTGCCCGTTCTGGCTGGAGAAGGCGAAGTCGCTCAAGTTCGATCCGCTGAAGGAGGTCAACAACTTTGACGACCTGAAGAAGTTCGACCTGTTCGAAGACGAGTGGCTGCGCGGCGGCCCCGTGCGACGATGGGTGCCGAAGGCCTATGCCGACAAGCCGATCTACGTCTTCGAGACCGGCGGCACCACCGGCATTCCCAAAAGCCGAATCGCGATCGAAGACTTCCGGGTCGACTACTCGCTGTTCAGCAACACACTGCCGGACGAGTACTTCCCGCATGGCGCGAACTGGCTGATGCTGGGTCCCTCGGGTCCGCGGCGGTTGCGGCTGGCGGTGGAACACCTTTGCCAGCATCGCGGCGGGATCTGCTTCTGCATCGATCTCGATCCGCGGTGGGTCATCAAGCTGATCAAAAAAGGCTGGATGGAACATCTGGAAGAGTACAAGAAACACTGCATCGATCAGGCGATCACAATTCTCACAGCGGGACACGATGTCCGCTGCATGTTCACCACGCCAAAGCTGCTCGAATCTCTGGCGATGGAGCTTGAGAAGCGCGGCACCACGATTCGCGAGATGGGGATCACCGGCATCTTTTCCGGTGGCACCGAGTTCACGCCTCAGTGGACACGTTTTGCCACGGAAGAGTACCTGGAGGGCGTGTACATGACGCCGACCTATGGCAACACGCTGATGGGCCTGGCCTGCAGCAAGCCGGTCACCGCCGCGGAAGGCTACAAGATTTCGTACTACGCCCCGCAGCCCCGGGCCGTGCTCGAGATCGTCGACTTCAACGATCCGCACAAGGTCGTGGGTTACGGCGAGACCGGCCGCGTGAAGCTCACCACGCTGACCAAGGAGTTCTTCGTCCCGGGCTTCCTGGAGCGGGACGAAGGCGAACGCGAGAGACCATACATCAAGTATCCCTGGGACGGCGTGAGCGGCGTGCGTCCGTTCCACGAGCTGGCCGAGGCAACGACGGTCGGCGTGTATTAAACAGAGTGTATTGATCTGGGCCGTAGGATAAGGACAGTCGCTAAATCGAACGGATTGGTAGCCCCCGGCTTTGCTGGGGGGTGAAGGACCAAGTGAAATCGCCGACGACGGCAGCCGGGTTGAATCGCACGGCTCACGTCAGGACCGACTGCAAGGTGAAACTAGAGAAGGGCACTGCCAGGCAAGCTAGCAGTGCCAGAAAAAACGGGTCTAAAAACCAAAGGACCACACGTGCTCAACATTCCGATTCTGCGCTGGGGCAAGCCCTACGAGTCGCTCGAAACCGACGACGTGAAGCACTTCCTCACCGGCGAGCCAATCGCCAAGGTGAGCCAGGCCAATGGTGGCCTCTTGCAGCGCGACATGCGCAAGGCGGCCAACGCCCGCAAGGTGCTCCGCGACATTCCGATCGAAGACCTGATCGAGCGGGTCAAGAAAGCGGGTGAGTTGTATCTGAACGCCACGCTTCCGCTGGGCGATGGCACGCAATCACCAGACGACTTCGCCCACATGCAGTCGGCTTCGACCGGGCTGCCCGAGCACATGTGTAAGGCAAACATGGCGAAGAACTTCTTCGTGCTCTCGCACATGGACCAGATGCTCGACGCGCTCACACGCGGGCTGAACCTGAACATCCTGAGCAACGGCTTTGGCGTGGAAAATCGCGGGGTGGTGGTGAGCTTCCAGGCCCAAGCGCCGGCCGTGGGGCTGGTGCTGCCGTCGAACTCGCCGGGCGTACACACGCTGTGGCTGCCCGTGATTCCGATGCAGATCGGCCTGGTGCTCAAACCCGGCCCGCAGGAACCGTGGACGCCGTATCGGATGACGGCCGCGTTCACCGAGGCGGGTATTCCGGCCGAGGCGATCTCGATTTACCCCGGCGGTCCGGACGTGGGCGCCGCGGTGCTGGCGAGCTGCGATCGAAGCATGATCTTTGGCGGCACGCCGACGGTCGAGCGCTACAAGGGGAACCCCAAGGTGCAGGCGCACGGCCCTGGGTTCAGCAAGATTCTGCTGGGAGACGACGTGGTCGACGACTGGGAGAAGTATGTCGACCTGATGGCCGACAGTATCTATCTCAACAGCGGCCGCGGGTGCATTAACTGTTCGGGCATCTGGGCATCGCGGCACACAAAGGAAATCGCCGCGGCGATCGCCAAGAAGATCGGCCCCGTGCCGGTGCTGCCGCCGGAGGATCCCAAAGCGGGGTTGGCGGCGTTCACGATTCCCGGCGCTGCCCAGGCGATCTGGAACCAGATTGCCGCGGGGCTGAAGGAAGACGGCGTGACGGATATGACCAGCGAGTACGGCGCGCGGCTGGAGGAAAAGGAACGCTGCGCGTACCTGCGGCCGACGATTGTGCACTGCAAGAGCCCGTCGAACACGCTGGCCAAGGCCGAGTACATGTATCCGTTCGCGAGCGTGGTGGAATGCCCGCAGGACAAGATGCTCGAGTCGATCGGCCCGACGCTGGTTTGCACGGCGCTGACGAACGACCCGAAGTTCCAGAGTGATCTGACGGACGCGACGCACATCGACCGTTTGAACATCGGGCCGATCCCGACGATCAAGCTCGACTGGCTGCAGCCGCACGAAGGCAACATCGTGGAGTTTTTGTTCCGCGCCCGGGCATACCAGGTGCCGGAAGAGCGACTGGCGGCAATGCGGTAGAACGGATGAATGTTGTGTGCCACTGCTGGCTTGTCCAGCAGTGCTCCGCGGATGTAAGTGAACGAGCAGATTTCGAAAACGACGACATTCGCCCTTGCACAATCCGTCGACAGCTCGACGAGCAAGGTGAAACCAGAGAAGAACACTGCTAGGCTGGGCCAGCAGTGGCAGCCGGCGCGCGAAGTAAAAGCCCCCGGGAGAACCGGGTGCTACAAGCAGCGAAAGCAGCACGTTAAACACCCGCCCGAAGTCACCCCACCGCGATGCGTGCATGATTCCTTTCGACTACCAGCCGCGCACGCGCATCGTCTACGGTCCCGACAAAGTCGATCAGCTCGGGGCACTAGCCGGTGAGCTGGGCGCCCGCCGGGCATTGGTCGTCAGCGATCCGGGAATCGTTAAGGCGGGGCACGCTGCCCGCGGGCTCAATTCGCTCGCGAAGGCCAGCATCGAAGCTCAGCTCTTTAACGGCGTCGAGGAAAACCCCACGACCGACAACGTTGACGCTGGCGTGGCGCTGTGCAAGCGTTATCAGCCTGAGTTGATCATCGGGCTGGGAGGCGGCAGCTCGATGGACTGCGCCAAGGGGATCAACTTTATCTACTCCGGCGGTGGCCGGATGCAGGACTATTGGGGCGTCGGCAAAGCCACGCGGCCGATGCTGCCGATGATCGCCGTGCCCACCACGGCCGGCACGGGAAGCGAAACGCAATCGTTCGCCCTGATCTCGGACTCCAAGACGCACGTCAAAATGGCCTGCGGTGACAAGAAGGCCTCGTTCCGGATCGCAATTCTCGACCCCACGCTGACGGTGTCGCAGCCGCCGATCGTGACGGCGCTGACCGGCATCGATGCGATTGCCCACGCGCTGGAGACGTACGTCACGAAAGTACGCAATCCGGTGTCACTGGCGTTCAGCCGCGAGTCGTGGTTGCTGTTGGCTGAGAACTTCACACGCGTGCTCGATGAGCCCGAGAACCTCGACGCGCGCGGAGCGATGCAACTGGGGGCCTGCTTTGCCGGGCTGGCGATTGAGAATTCGATGCTGGGCGCCACGCACGCGCTGGCAAACCCGCTGACGGCGCGATACGGCATCGTGCATGGGCGGGCGATCGGCCTGATGCTGCCGCACGTGATTCGCTTCAATGGCGCCGAGTTCGGCCACTGGTATCAAGATCTGCTGGAAGGCACGGGTGGCACCAATGGCTTTCCAAAGCCGGAGAGTGGCTACCAGGGATTGGCCGAGTTCGTGACGAAGCTGGTGGTGAAGGCGGGTCTGCCCACGCGGCTCGGCGAGTGCGGTGTCGAACGGACGAAACTCGGCGAAATGGCGGCGGAAGCGGCCAAACAGTGGACCGGCAGCTTCAATCCGCGTAGGGTAGGGGAAGCTGAGCTGCTCACGCTGTACGAGACGGCGTATTGATTTTCGCTCGCGAGGGGCTTTCTGCAATGGCGATCACGTTCCAGCGGCGAGATAGCATGAAACGATGCGCTAATGCCCGACGAATACCTGCGCCGGGAGGTTCCCGGGGAAAGTATTCCCCGGGCTTTCGCTTGAGCGCGTCGCTGTTCGTGATGCTAATCGCTGCGAATGCCGCGCTGGCCGCTGACGCCGCCAAGCCCAACTCCGCTTCGCCGCCGGCGGCCTGGCCCGTGTTCCGTGGCGACACGATGGCCACGGGTGTCGCCGGTAGTGCGCTGCCCGAGAAGCTCGAAGTGCTGTGGAAGTTCAACAGCAAGGACCATGGCTTCGAGGCCACGGTCGTGATCGATGGCGGGCTGGTCTACGCCGGCAGCCTCGATGGCGAGTTGTACGTCCTTTCGCTCGAAGATGGCAAAGAGAAGTGGCGCTATCACACCGACCTGGGATTTACGGCCCCCGCCGCGGTGCGCGACGGCCGGGTGTTTGTGGGCGACAGCGACGGGAAGTTTTATTGCTTTGAAGCGGCAACCGGCAAACCGATCTGGGGCACGGAGACTGGCGCGGAAGTCAATTCCGGGGCGAACTTTTATAAAGACACGGTGCTGTTCGGTTCGCAGGACGCGACGCTGTATTGCATGAAGGCGGCGACCGGCGAAAAGGTTTGGACCTACACGATCGGCGATCAGATTCGCTGCCAGCCGACAGTCGTTGAAGGCCGGGCATTCCTGGCCGGCTGCGACGCCAAGTTGCACATCGTCGACCTGGACAAGGGAGAGGCGATCACGACGGTCGAGATCGACGGGCCAACGGGCTCGACTCCGGCCGCCGACCAGAACAACGTCTATTTTGGCACCGAGGGCTCGACGTTCTTTTGCATCGACTGGCGCGAGGGGAAAGTCCGCTGGACGATGAACACGGGCAAGAACATGCCGTTGCGGTCGAGTGGGGCGCTAAATGCCACGGCGGTCATCTTTGGCGGCCGGGATAAGCTGGTATATGCCTTGGAGCCGGCTACGGGGAAAGAGCTATGGAAGTTCCGCGCGAAGTCGCGCGTCGATTCCTCGCCGGTGATCGTGGGAGATCGGGTGTTCGTCGGCGCTTCGGACGGCCGGCTGTATGAGCTCGATCGCAAGACCGGCAGGAAGGTCTGGGAGTACGAAGCGGGCGGAGACTTTATTGCCTCACCAGCGATCGCCGACGGCAAACTGGTGATCGGCAACACGGACGGGACGCTGTACTGCTTTGGCGCGAAAACGAAATGATTGACCGCAGAGGACACGGAGGTACGCAGAGGAAATAACGTTAGAGGAAGATGAAGGGAAGAAGAGTGAACCACAGATGAACACAGATAAACACTAATAGGATAGGAGAAGAACAGTGGGACGGAAATAGGGTTAACACCTCCTTCTTCCGCACTGATGCTCTTTTCGTTTCTTCATCTGTGTGCATTTGTGTCCATCTGTGGTTCGGACTTCTCTGCCTTCCCCTCTGCGAACCTCCGCGTCCTCTGCGGTTCGCCTGTATTTTTGATTGCGGAAGAGGGTGACGGATGGCAACGGAATCGAAAACCGAAGTTGGTAGTTACTTCATCTCGAACTACCCGCCGTTTTCGCAGTGGTCGGCCGAGGCGCTCGACGACGTGCGGGCGGCGCTGCATGCGCCGCCGCTGACTCCGCCCGGCAGTTCTGAGCCGGCGCCGCTGGGGCTGTACCTGCACATTCCGTTCTGCCGCAAGCGCTGCAAGTTCTGCTACTTCCGCGTGTACACCGACAAGCGGGCGGACGACGTCGAGACTTACGTCTCGGCCCTCTCGCACGAGATCGAGCTGGTCAGCAAGCTGGAAGTGATGGGGGGCCGACCGTTCCGCTTCGTATACTTTGGCGGCGGCACGCCTTCGTTCCTCAGCGGCAAGCAGCTCACCAAGCTCGTCGACCGTTTGCGGGCGAACATCAACTGGGACCACGCCGAGGAAGTCACGTTCGAATGCGAGCCGGGCACGCTTTCGGAGCCGAAGGTCGCCACGCTGCGCGAGCTCGGCGTGACGCGGCTAAGCCTGGGCGTCGAGAACTTCAGCGACGCCGTGCTGGAAGAGAACGGCCGGGCGCATCTTTCGCCCGAGGTCTACAAGGCCTGGGACTGGATCCGCGCCGCCGGCTTCCCGAACGTGAACATCGACCTGATCGCCGGGATGGTCGGCGAGACGTGGGACAACTGGAAAGACTGCATCAAGAAGACGATCGCGCTGGATCCGGAGAGCGTCACGATCTATCAGATGGAGTTGCCGTTCAACACGGTTTACTCCAAAGACATTCTCGGCAACCAGATTGAAACGCCCGTGGCCGACTGGCCGCTGAAGCGGGCCTGGGTCGACTACGCGTTCGACGAGTTGGCCGCGGCCGGCTACAGCGTGTCGAGCGGCTACACGATGGTCAAAGACAAGAGCAAGGTGAACTTCAGCTACCGCGACAACCTGTGGCACGGCAGCGACCTGCTTGCGACGGGCGTGGCCAGCTTCGGGCATGCCTCGGGTGTGCACTATCAGAACGAGCCCGACTGGGCAGGCTATGTCGGTCGCTTGGAGCAAGGCGAGCTGCCTTTGCATCGCGGGATGAAGCCCACGCCGCATCAGCTGCTGGTGCGCGAGATGATCCTGCAACTGAAGAAGGGTTGGCTCGACGCCGGTTACTTTAAGCGCAAGTTTGGCGTCGACATCCTCGATCACTGGCGCGGCGAGTTCCAGCAGCACGCGGATGATGAACTCCTGACCATTGATGCTGACGGTGTGAAGCTGACTCGCAAGGGGCTGCTGCGCGTCGACGGCATGCTGCCGGCGTTCTTCGAGCCGGAGCATCGGGGTGTGCGGTATACGTAGTGGGTAGGTCCAGGGGAAGGTATTCCCCTGGCTTTCGGGCGGCGTGGCGGGGGCTTTCGCGCTTGTCGCGAGGCTGTTACCATTTGGGTTTCTTATATGGCCCGAATGTGCCCGGTGTTACCGTATGTCCAAGCCTCGAAACATGGTTGTCGCCCAGAGCGGCGGACCGAGCCCCGTCATCAATAACAGCCTGCGGGGGATCATTGAAATCTCGCGCGAGCTGGCCGAGATCGGCACCGTTTACGGCGCCGTCCATGGTATCGAAGGCGTGCTCAAGGAAGAGCTGCTCGACCTGACCGCGCAGCCGGCCGAAGAGGTCTCGCTGCTCCGCTATACGCCGGCCGCCGGCTCGATCGGCACCTGCCGCTACAAGCTCAAGCCGAAGCAGACCGAAGATTTCGACCGCGTGCTCGAAGTGTTCAAGGCGCACGACATTGGCTACTTCCTGTACATCGGCGGCAACGACTCGATGGACACCGCGAACAAGGTGGCCGCGCTCGCCCGCGAGCGTGGGCTCGACCTGGTCGGCGTGGGCGTGCCGAAGACGATCGACAACGACGTCGGCGACAGCGCGTTCAAGCTGATCGACCACACGCCCGGCTATGGTTCGGTGGCCAAGTACTGGATGCACATGGTCCAGGCCGCGAACGAAGAGAACGAAGGCTCCTCGCCGGCCGATCCGGTGCTCGTGATGCAGGCGATGGGTCGCAAGATCGGCTACATCCCGGCCGCCGCGCGACTGGCCGATCCGAACCGCGAGATGCCGCTGCAGATTTATCTGGCCGAAAGTCCCTGCTCGCTGGAGAAGATGGCCGACCAGGTGAACGATCAGCTGCGCCAGCATGGTCGCTGCGTGGTTGTGGTGAGCGAAGGGTTCGACGTCGGCTCGCTGGGCGAGGTGCGCGACTCGTTCGGCCACGTGATGTTCAGTAGCAGCCAGATGACCGTGGCCCAGGCCGTGGTGAATCACCTGAACAAGGTGGGCCTGGCGGCGAAGGGCGCGGCTCGCGGCAACGTGCCGGGCACCGATCAGCGGCACGCGATTGCCCTGGCCTCGACGGTCGACCTGGAAGAAGCCTATCGCAGCGGGCAGCTTGCGGCGCTGCTGGCGGCGCGCGGTGAGAACGGCTACATGTCGACGATTTTGCGGAACGAACCGCCGATCTACAGTGTGCGATACGACAAGGTGCCGCTCGAGGAAGTAGCCAACAGCGAGCGGACGTTCCCCAAGCAGTGGATCACGGCCGAGGGGAACGACGTCACCGACGAGTTCGTGCGTTATGCCAAGCCACTGGTGGGCGAAGACATGCTCACGATGCCGCTGGTGGACGGGCGGTTCCGGATGACGCGGTTCGAGAAGATTCATGCCAAGCAGAAGCTGGCGAAGTATGTGCCGCAGGCGGATAGAAAGTAAGAGACAATTTAGCCCGAAGCGCGCGACGGTACCCCGCCGGGTGATGCTACCTCGCTTATGCGTCGGGTTATGAATTCATCACCACAAGAACGACAAGACACGCGTTATGTTCGAGATTACTCCCCAACATGATTTTCTGGTCGGCATCGATTCCGACGGCTGCGCCTTCGACACCATGGAAGTGAAGCACAAGGAGTGCTTCATTCCGAACATCATCCAGTACTACGGCCTGGCCGGCGTGAGCAAGTATGCTCGTGAAGCAGCCGAGTTCGTGAACCTGTACTCGAAGAGCCGGGGGGTCAACCGCTTCCCGGCCTTGATCGAGGCCCTCGAGTGGCTCAAGGAGCGGCCCGAGGTGATCGCCCGCAAGGTCGAGATCAAGATTCCGCAGGGGGTCGTCGAATGGATGAAACGTGAGACGAAGCTCGGCAATCCGGCACTCGAAGCTGAGGTGAAAAAGACGGGAGACGCCGACCTGACGCAGGCGCTGGCCTGGTCGAAAGCGGTGAACAACACGGTGACCGACATCGTGAGCAACGTGCCACCGTTCCCGTACGTGCGCGAGTGCCTGGAGAAGCTGCAAGCCAAGGCGGACCTGCTCGTGGTGTCGGCCACGCCGAACGAAGCGCTCGAGCGTGAATGGGAAGAGCACGACCTGAGCAAGTACGTGCGGGCGATCTGCGGACAGGAAGTGGCCTCGAAGAAAGAGACGCTGGCCAACGCCAAGAAGTACAAGCCGAACCACACGCTGATGATTGGCGACGCGCCGGGCGACTACAAAGCAGCAGTCGCGAACGACGCGCTCTTCTATCCGATCAATCCGGGGCATGAAGAAGCGAGCTGGAAGCGGCTGTACGACGAGGGGATTGAGAAGTTCTTCGGCGGCACGTTCGCCGGGGAGTACCAGAAGAAGCTGCTGGCGGAGTTCGACAGTTACCTGCCGGAACTGCCGCCGTGGAAGAAGTAGTTGCCGGGTGCCACTACTGGCTTGTCCAGCAGTGTTCCTCCTGGAGACAGTTTTGTGGTTAACTTCGAGAATGACGAAATTGACCCTTGTTGCATCACTCGGATGCGTGGGCAACAAGGTGAAATCTGCTAAGAACACTGCTGGGCAAGCCAGCAGTGGCACCCAAACATCAATCACTAAAATCAATACACCATGCCTGCAACTTGTGACATCGGACTGATCGGCCTGGCCGTGATGGGTGAGAACCTGGCTCTGAACATGGAGAGCCGCGGCTATCACGTCGCCGTTTTCAATCGGACCACGAAGGTGGTCGACGACTTCATTGGCGGCCGCGCGAAGGGGAAGAATTTCGTCGGCTGCCAGACGGTCGACGAGCTCGTGTCGAGCCTGAAGTCGCCGCGAAAGGTGATGATCATGGTCAAGGCCGGCGCGCCGGTCGACGCCGTGATCGATCAGTTGCTGCCGCTGTTGGACAAGGGCGACATCATTATCGACGGTGGCAACAGCTATTATGTCGACACCGAACGCCGCACGACCGAGGTGGAAGCGAAGGGCTTGCTCTACGTGGGCACGGGCGTCTCGGGTGGTGAAGAGGGCGCGCTGAAGGGCCCTAGCATGATGCCCGGCGGTTCGGTCGCCGCCTGGCCGCTGGTGAAGCCGATCTTTCAGGCAATCGCCGCCAAGGTGGGTCCGAACGGCGACATTCCGTGTGCGGAGTGGGTCGGTCCGCGCGGAGCAGGCCACTATGTGAAGATGGTGCACAACGGCATCGAGTACGGCGACATGCAGCTCATCTGCGAGGCCTACTTCGTGCTCAAGCACGCGCTGAGGCTCTCGAACGAAGAGCTGTATAACGTCTTCGACGAGTGGAACCGCGGCGAGCTGGACAGCTACCTGATCGAGATCACTCGCGACATCTTTAGCGTGCGCGATCCGGATACGGACAACTACCTGGTCGACTACGTGCTGGACAAAGCGGGCGCGAAGGGAACCGGCAAGTGGATGAGCCAGTTGGCCCTGGATCTCGGCGTGCCCAGCACGCTGGTGACCGAAGCGGTATATGCCCGGAGCCTCTCGGCGATGAAGGACGCCCGGGTGCGGGCGAGCAAGGTGCTGAAGGGCCCCACGGCGAAGTTCAACGGCGACAAGAAGCAGTTCATCGAAGAGACAAGGCACGCCCTGTACGCCTCGAAGATCTGCAGCTACGCCCAGGGCTTCGTGCAGATGGCCGCGGCCGCGAAGGAACACGACTGGCCGCTGAACTTCGGCGACATCGCGATGCTGTGGCGCGGGGGCTGCATCATTCGGGCTCGGTTCCTGGACCGGATCAAGGAAGCGTTCGACACTGACCCGAAGCTGGAGAACCTGCTGCTGGCGCCGTACTTTACCGAAGCGGTCGAGAAGGCCCAGCCAGCCTGGCGGCACGTGGTGAGCACGGCGATCGAGTTGGGCGTGCCGACGCCTGCGTTCAGCGCGGCCTTGGCCTACTTCGACGCCTATCGGCAGGCGAGCCTGCCGGCGAACTTGCTGCAGGCACAGCGGGATTACTTCGGGGCACATACCTACGAGCGGACCGACAAGCCCGGCACGTTCCACAGCGACTGGCTGAGATTGCGGCGGGAACCGAGGAAGTAGTCGAGTAGGGGGAAAAATAGATTAACCGCAGAGGACGCAGAGGGAAGGCCGAGAAGAGAAAGCAAACGAGAACCACAGATGAACACGTATAAACACAGATAAGAGAGGAAGAAGGAGTGAGGGGAGGGATGGCAGCAGGTCATCTCTTCCAGCACTTCTTCAAATTGCTTTCCCGTCTGTGGTTCTGTTCCCCTGTTTTCCCTCTGCGAACCTCCGCGTCCTCTGCGGTTAGTCTCTTCAGTCCGAATCCTCGTTTGATCAGAGACTACCATGGCCAAATCCTTTCTTGACGAACTCTTCGGACTCGAAGGTCAGGTGGCAGTGGTCATCGGCGGAACGGGCGTGCTCGGCGGCGCCCTGGCCGAGGGAATCGCCAAGGCGGGTGCGACCGTGGTCGTAGCCGGCAGCCATGCTGAGCGCGGCGCGGAACGGATCAAGGCGATCGAGGCGGCGGGCGGGAAGGCGATCTATCTGCCGGTCGACGTGAGTCACCGCAAGTCGATCGAAGAGCTGCTCGCCCAGACGCTCGCCAAATACCAGCGCGTCGACATGCTGGTGAACTGCGCCGGAGTGAACTCGGCCAGTGAGTATCTCGAAGTCAGCGACGAAGATTGGCAGCGCGTGATTGACATCAACCTGCGCGGCACGCATTGGGGCTGCCAGGTGTTCGGCGGGCACATGGCCGGACACGGCGGCGGGGCGATCCTGAACATTGGCAGCGTGACCAGCGACAAGCCGCTCTCGCGCGTATTTGCATACAGCGCGTCGAAGGCCGCCGTGATCAGCCTGACGCAGAACGTGGCCCGCGAGCTTGCGCCACAAGGCGTGCGGGTGAATGCGATCTGCCCGGGCTTCTTTCCGGCCGAGCAGAACCGGGCGATTCTGGATGCCGTCCGCACCGGCCATATTATGGCTCAAACGCCGCTGGCCCGATTTGGCGAGCCGAGCGAACTGGTGGGGGCAACGCTGCTGCTGCTGTCGCGCACCGCGGGGAGCTATATCACGGGTGCGGCCTATTACGTTGACGGCGGCTTTACGGCGATGCGGTTTTAGTTGGGCCGCAAACTCTAGCGGTTCACTAGCAGTTGTGGTCGCGCGCCCTCTGTACACCATCCCTGGTGCGTTTGCTAAGATGCTAGCCGGCAGTCCGCACGGCGAACTTTCCCCCGATCAAAAATGGGGCAAAATTCTCAGTGGACCGCTCTTGAAGATTGGCCTCGACGCCGATACTATGTACACGTGTTCACTAGTGCGGGCCTGGCGGCATTTCAGCCCCCGTCAGCCGCCGGGCCCCGCACCGCACTGTCCAGAATGATCGACTGCCACAACGTCGGCCCCGTCTTCAAGCAGAAGGAAGCGTCTCCCATGGTCACCGCCACCAAACCGAACAATCGCATGGCCAAAGAATCCAAATCCAAGAAGACCAAAGAGAACTCCGCCACCAGCTTCATGGACGGCCACGCCGATTTGCGTAATACGGTCGCCCAGATCGAGAAGCAGTTCGGCGAGGGGGCAATCATGCCGCTGGGCGCCGCCCGGGCGGTTCAGATCGAGGGCATTCCGACGGGCAGCCTTTCGCTCGACCTGGCGCTCGGCGGCCAGGGAATCCCCAAGGGACGCATTTGCGAGGTGTTCGGTCCCGAGTCGAGCGGTAAGACGACGCTCGCTTTGCATGCGATTGCCCAGGCCCAGAAAAACGGCGGAATCGCGGCCTTTATCGACGCGGAGCACGCCCTCGACCCGAGCTGGGCCAAGAAGCTTGGCGTCGACCTGGAAACGCTGCTCGTCAGCCAGCCGGGCTGTGGCGAAGAGGCCATGCACATCACCGAGATGCTGATCAAGTCGAACGCCGTGGACATCATCGTCGTCGACTCGGTTGCGGCCCTGGTGCCCCGGAAGGAACTCGAAGGCGAGATTGGCGATTCGCACGTCGGCCTGCAGGCCCGGCTGATGAGCCAATCGCTCCGTAAGCTGACCGGCACGATTAACAAGAGCAAGACGAGCGTGATCTTCATCAATCAGATCCGCGAGAAGATCGGCGTCATGTTCGGCAGCCCGGAAACGACCCCCGGTGGCCGGGCACTGAAGTTCTACAGTTCCTGCCGGATCGACGTCCGCCGGATCGGCCAGCTCAAAGAGGGCGAAGAGGTCGTCGGGCAGCGGGTCCGTGCCAAGGTGGTCAAGAACAAGGTCGCCCCGCCGTTCCGGCTGGCCGAGTTTGATATGATGCATTCCAGCGGCATCAGTTATGAGGCCGACATCCTGGATTTGGCGATCCTGCATAAGCTGATCGTCCGTTCCGGGGCTTGGTTCCGCTACGGTGAGGTACAATTGGGGCAAGGCCGGGAGAAGACCCGGGTCTACCTGCTCGAGAATCCCGCGCTGGTCGAAGAGCTCAGGGCCAAGATCATGGCCACGGGCGAACCGGCCGTCGCGATCGATGTCGAGGCGGCTGCCGAGGGGGACGAATAACACCCGCCGGATCCGCATCCTCGCTCGCTGGTAGGCCTGGCTGAAAGCCCGCTGTGGCGAAAGCCCGTTTTGCCAAATGCCATCGAGGTGCCGGATGAGACGCTTGTTGCTCGCTTGCGGATCGATATCACGCCAATGCTCGGCAGTTGCCTTACTCGCGCTTGGGTTTGCGCTAGCCACGCCGGCGAATGCGCTGGCCCAGGAAAACGCTGAGCAACCTGGTTCGGCACCTGAATCTGAGGCCAGGAACGTCTCCGCATTCCAAGCGGCGGTGGCCATTGAAGGCGCCATGGTCGACGCGATTGCCAAGGCCGAGAAGTCGGTCGTGGCAATCGCCCGCGTTCGCCGGCAAGATGACCAGCCGCTCGATTTGAGCGTCAACCAGTTCGGCCGCCTGCAGATCACGGAACTCGCTTCGCCCGGTACTCCGGAGTTCATTCCGAACGAATATGCCACCGGCGTGGTCGTCGGGGCCGACGGTCTGATCCTGACGGCCAATCACGTCCTGCAAGAGAACTGCGACTACTGGGTCACCACGCCCGACCGGCGGATCTTCAAGGTCGTGCGCGTGAAAGGTGCCGATCCGCGGAGCGACCTGGCAGTCTTGCAGATCGAGGCCACGGACCTGGTGCCGATCGCGTTTGGCGACGCCTCGAAGCTGAAGAAAGGGCAGATTGTCCTGGCGCTAGGGAATCCTTACGCCATCGCTCGCGACGGTCAGGCCAGCGCCAGTTGGGGTATTATCGCCAACCTCACGCGGAAGGACGGCCCTTCGCTCGATCAGGGGAACCCCAAACCGGCGCTGCATCAATACGGCACGCTGATCCAGACCGATGCCCGGCTGAACCTGGGCACGAGCGGTGGCACGCTCTTAAACCTGCAAGGCGAGATGATCGGCCTGACGGTCTCGCTGGCGGCGGCGAGCGGCTACGAGCAGTCGGCCGGCTTTGCAATTCCGGTCGATGAGACATTTCTGCGTGCGGTGCAGACGCTGAAGGCCGGACGCGAGATGGAATACGGCTTTCTGGGCGTGGCGGTCAATGCGCTCGCCCTGATGGATCGTCAAAGCGGTCGTCACGGGGTGATCGTGACCGCTGTTGTGGGCGCAACTCCGGCCAAGCAATACGGCGTGAAAGACGGCGACCTGATCACGCACGTCGATGGTCAGCCGATCTACGATCAGGACCAGTTCATGCTCGCGATTGGCAAGCTGCCGGCCGATGGTCAAGCCTCACTCACGGTGGAACGTGAAGGACACCTTCGCCGAGTCGAGATCGGGAACCTGGCCAAGTACTTTGTGCCTGAGGGGAAGATCGTCACGGCTCCGAAGCCGGCCTGGCGTGGGATGCAGGTCGACTACGTGACGGCGACGCGAAATTTCCAGAGTTGGTCGCAAATGGGCGACCTCGACCCGCAGGGCTCGGTGCTGGTGACCGAAGTCGCGGAGTCCAGCCCGGCCTGGAACGAGGGGTTGCGGCCCGAAATGCGAATCACGCATGTGAACGGCGAGCGGGTGGCCAATCCGCGGGAGTTCGCCGAGCGCGTGGGCGGCGCAACGGGCCCGGTCAAGCTGAAGATCTTCGACAGCGCGAACAAGCATCCCGAGCATACGATTCCGCCGGAAGCGTGATGCGGTTGGCCGCAGGGGAGGTGCTTGGATGTACGCAGAGCCCGACGAATTCCCTGACTCTGTGCTCGCGAACCTTCGTTCGCGTGTGGCTAACTTTGAAGTCCAGCAACGCCTGTACGAAGATCGTGACGAAGCGATCGCCTGGATGAGAGACCACTACAACCAGAGGTCGCAGCCGGTCGCATCACCCTCGCGTTCGCGGCCGCACGAATCGCGAACTTTGAGCAATTCTTCTCCAAGCCGCAGCAACTCACCGTGGAAGAGCAAAGGGCGGCTGCGCTTTTTGAGCAGTTCAAGAGCCGCCAGGCATCCCGCCCGCCAGACTTTGCCGCGTTGTACCAGCGGAAGCAGGAGCTCGATGGAGCAACGGGGCAGGGCAACCGGGAACGGGAACTCTGAGCCGTAAGCCTTTCCGTCGGTCGCTTTACCCTCCCTGGCCGTAAATCGCGAATACGGCTATCATTAGACGCTTTCCAGGGTCGATTCTGCGGCTTGTGGTAAGCAGACGCGGCACCGACGCTGGCCCCTCGGCAGAGCCGGGGGCTGCGAGCGTGCTTTCGATTCTGAGCCGCCAGTGGTGAACGTTTGTCGTACCCGCCGGCTCAAGTTCAGCAAGCGCCGCGAGCTGCCCCGCCCCACGTAATCACAAACGAGTTTATGAAAACCGACGAACTACGCGAAAAGTACCTCGCCTTCTTCGAGTCCAAGGGCTGCGTCCGCCGGCCGAGCGACGTGCTCGTGCCCCGCTGGGATCCCTCGGTGCTGTTCACCCCGGCCGGCATGAACCAGTTCAAGGATCACTTCCTGGGCAAGATCAAGCTCGATTACACCCGGGCCACGACCTGCCAGAAGTGCCTGCGGACGGGCGACATCGACAACGTGGGCCGCACAGCCTATCACCATACGTTCTTCGAGATGCTGGGCAACTTCAGCTTCGGCGACTACTTCAAGCGCGAGGCGATCAATTGGGCCTGGGAATTCCTGACCAGCAAGAAGTGGCTGGGGCTGGACGCCAACAAGCTGTTTGTCTCCGTCTACCTGGACGACGACGAAGCGGCCGACATCTGGGCGAAGGACATCAAGCTCATGCCCGACCGGATCAAGCGGCTGGGCGAGGACGACAACTTCTGGCCGGCGGGCGCGCCGAGCCAGGGTCCTGACGGCGTCTGCGGTCCGTGCAGCGAAATCTTCTACATGCCCGACCCCAAGAGCGAAGTGGAAATCTGGAACCTGGTGTTCACGCAGTTCAATCGCGTGGGCAGTCCGCCCGATAATCTGCGGCCGCTGCCCAGCAAGAACATTGATACGGGCATGGGCCTGGAGCGGACTGCGGCCGTGCTGCAGGGCGCTTCGACGAACTTTCATATCGACATCCTGCGGCCGATTGTCGAAGCCGCGGCTGACGTCTGCAAGACGAAGTACGATCCGGCCAGCGAGGAAGGCCGGCGATTGCGCCGCATTGCCGATCACGTGCGGGCCTGCACGTTCGCTGTGCACGAGAACGTTTACCCAGGGCCGAACAAAGAGAAGTACGTCGTCAAGCGGCTGCTTCGCCGGGCCGTGCTCGACGGCCGGCAGATGGGCGTCGCCGAGCCGTTCCTGTACAAGCTGGTCGGCAAAGTCGCCGAGATGATGAAGAAGCCGTATCCTGAGCTTTCGGAGACCATCACGCGCGTCTCGCAGGTCATCGAGCAGGAAGAGAGCAACTTCTTCGGCACGATCGACGCGGGGCTCGACCGCATCGAACGACTGTTCAAAGCAATGAAGGCCGACGGGCGCGAGATGGTCACAGGCGGCGAAGCGGCCGAGATGTACACCACGCATGGTTTTCCGCCGGAACTGTTCGAGACGCTGGCCGCGGAGCACAACCTGGGCTTCGACTGGGCCGGCTTCAAGAAGGAGATGGAACAGCACGGCATCGAGTCGGGCGCCGGCAATCGCGTGGAACTGTTCAAGTCGAGCCCGATCGACGCGCTGAAGAAGACGCTGCCGGGCACGGAGTTCCTCGGCTACGAATCCACGACCGCCGAAGGGCAGGTGGTGGGTGTCATCGCCCAGGACGAACTCGTCGAGCAGCTCGACGAAGTGGGTCACGAGAAACCGATCGTCCTGGTCCTGGACCGCACGCCGTTCTATGGCGAGTCGGGCGGTCAGGTAGGCGACACCGGCGAGATCAGCGGCGCGGGCTTCAAGTTCCAGGTGACGGACACGCAAAAGGAAGGCGCCTTCACGCTGCACTTGGGGCACCTGAAGAGCGGCAAGATTACGCAGGGCGACAAAATCACGGCCACGGTTGAGGCGTCGCGGCGGCTGGGAATTCGTCGGGCTCATTCGGCCACGCACTTGTTGCATCATGCCTTGCAGAAGCACCTGGGCAAGCATGCCCAGCAGCAGGGCTCGAAGGTGGATCGCGACTGGCTGCGGTTCGATTTCACGAATCCCGGCGCGATCGCTCCGGACAAGCTCGAATCGATCGAGAAGGAAGTGAATCAGCTCGCGTCGAGCGCGGCCAAGATCGGCTGGCGCACGATGCCGATCGCCCAGGCCCGCGAGACAGGCGCGATGATGCTGTTCGGCGAGAAGTATCCAGACGTGGTGCGGGTCGTGTCGATTGGCGACTTCAGCAAGGAACTCTGCGGCGGCACGCACCTGGAAAACAGCGGTCAGGTGGGTCTGTTCAAGATCGTGGGGGAAGAAAGCGTCTCGGCCGGCACACGGCGGATCACGGCGCTGACGGGCGAGGCCGCGCTCGAGCACGTTCGCAAGCAGGAAACCGTGGTGCACGAGCTGGCGGCCCTGCTTAAGGTTCCGGTGAGCGAAATCCCCAATCGAGTGGCTGCCCTGGCGAAGGAAGTCCGCGAACTGAAGAAGCAACTCACGGCGGCTCCGAAGGCCGGCGGCGTGACCGCCGATGCTCTGCTCGCCGCGGCAGTGGAGCAGGGGGGCGTCAGGGTCATCGTGGCCGATGCGGGTGACGGCGATGCCAACCAGATGCGACAGCTCATTGATCAACTGCGCAAAACCGCCAGCCCTGTCGCGGTGCTGCTGGGCTCGGGGGGAGAAGGCAAAGTGACGCTGGTGGCCGGCATCAGCCGCGACCTGGAAGCCCGCGGGCTGCACGCGGGGAACTGGATCAAGAGCGCGGCTGAGCTTGTCGGCGGTCGCGGCGGCGGAAAGCCCGACATGGCGCAGGCCGGCGGCAAGGACGTGGCGAAGCTTGGCGAAGCGCTGGCGGCGGCGAAGGCCGAGGCGCTCAAGCTGTTAGGGAAATAAGCCCCTGGCGCTTAGAAATCAAAAGCGAGAGGGTCGGACGCCGCTCTGGTCGTCCGACCCTCTGTGCTTTTCGTAGCAATCACAGTTCGCTCTACAGCGCGCCCTTCAGCGCTGTCAGCGCGGCCGGGTAGTTCGGCTCTTCGGCGACTTCCTTGACCGTCTCGGCGTAGATCACCTTGCCGTCCTTGTCGAGGACAAACACGCCGCGGGCGAGGATCTTCAACTCGTCGATGAGCATCCCCCAGTTGTGGCCGAAGCTGCGATCCTGGTAGTCGCTCACGGCGCGCATGTTCTTGATGTTCTCGGCGCCGCAGAAGCGGTTCATGGCGAACGGCAGGTCGAGGCTGACCGTGACGGCGTTGATCTTGTCGCCCAGCGACGAGAGCTCCTCGTTGAACTTCTTGGTTTGAATCTGGCAAACGGGGGTATCCAGCGAAGGCACCACGCTGATGAACGTGGCTTTGCCCTTCCAGTCGGCGGGAGTGACGGTCTTCATGCCGCCTTCGAACGCGTGCAGCGTGCAGGCCGGGGCCGGCTGCCCCACCGTGACGGCCTCGCCGGCCAGAGTCATCGGGTTGCCTTTGAAGGTGATAGCACCGGGTCGAGACATATGAGTACATTCCTTTCAATGAGTGATAGCATTCCAGGGCGATAACGCTCGCTAGTATCGCGCTTAACCCGGAGGTCATCAAGGGGCTCGTGGACGGCTTATGACCAGCGCCGCCGCTGGAGGAAGCGATTTGTGAAAAATGCGCTCAAAATCGTTGCCGGATTTCGTGAGCGCGTTAAGATGCAATCGCGCGGCCAATGGCGGCACCAATAGGCGGTTTCTTCACTCGCTGCGCAAGTCTTCCCCGCGGAGTCCTCGGCAGGACTCTTGTTCCCTCGTTGATGGAGCGACAGATGGCCCAGGCAAGCCTCGTCTGTAGTGGTTGGGAATTTGACGTTGATCGTGGACCGGACTGGCTGTTCGTGCGTCCACGGCGGATGGGCGGCGCGCTCGGAAGTGCGAACTTCGCCGAACAGGTCTGGTCGCTGCTCGAGCAGCACTTCACGCACCGCCTGGTGCTGGAGCTCGGTGAGCTCGGTCACTTGAACAGCGAGCTTATCGGCCAGTTGGTCTGGCTGTACAAGCGAGTGCATACGCACGACGGGCTGCTCAGGATCTGCCAGCTCTCGGACCAGAACGACGAAGTGCTGCACGTCAGCCGGCTGGGCGGCTACTTCCCGCGCTACGGATCGCGCGAAGACGCCGTGATGGGACATGCTTTGCCGCGTCAGCCGCGGTAGCGCGCCGCAAGAGTTAGGGCGACAGAGGTTTTGCCGGGGGTTCCAAGCTGGGCTCGCTGATTACGCGAGATGCGTGCCATGCTCACGCGCAGCGCGAGCCTGGCCGGGCAATTCGGCGCGCTCACGGACTCGGATGCCCTCAGCGCGGTGCACGCCGTCGGCGATGCCTCCCGGCCTAAACGCCGGCGGCAATCAGAGCCACGGGGAGACCGTCGCCGACTAGATCCAGGTGACTTCCAACTGGTTCTCGATCTCGTGGACTCCATCCACGCGCCGCAATGCTTCCTGCGCCATCTGCTTCTGATAGTATGAACTGACGGTCCCGCGCAGCGTCACGCGGCCTTCGCGGGCCTCGAACTGCAGCTTGCGACGGGTCAGGTGCGGATGTTTCTCGATCGCTGAAGAGATGCGCTTCGAGAGCGGGCATTCGGCCGTGGTGCTCATAGGCATGAAGTTCCAGAGTAATGAGGGGTCCCAGTGGTCGGCGGCGGAATTCTACCGGCGCGCCGGGCGCGCGGTGCGGGGAATGCGCCTCGGTACACCTTTCATCGGTGAGCATGGGGGAGGTACGGCAACGTATTTGAATCCAGAGCTTGGGATTTTCGGCAAAACTGTTCCGCTTGTAGCGATTGTGCGGCTAGCAGCTAGCTAGGCCTGGCAGCCGTGCGAGGAGGGCGCGATAGCAGGCCCCTGCGGCGACTTAAACCGCCGGGCGATCGACAGTTGCGTGCCCTAGGCTACTGGTATGCTCACGGAACTGCGCCGTCTGCCGAAGCAACATCCTCGCCGCAAGGCGCCGGGGCCGCTTCGCGCGCATGTGAGCGACGAGCTCGCCCCGCTCGAGGCCCGCTGGCCGACTGATAAAGATTACCCGGCCTCACCCGCTCCGGGTTTCGCCTGGGTATCTGCCGCGCGAACCGCGTTTTCCGAGGCGGCGGACTTGCGAATATTCACCGTCGAGCGTGATGGCCAGGCGCTTGCCGGGATCGCGCTGGCTGCCGCGGGACATGGGCTCACCTGGCGCTGGAGGCCTGTGGGGAGCGAGCTGGGAGAGCCGACCGATCTGGCGGGGAACGATCCGCAAGCGCTCGGTTGTCTGGCCCGCTCGCTGGTTGGCCTGGGACAGCCGATGGTGCTCGAGCGAATGCCGGCGGACTCGCCGGGGTTGGCCGCCATTCGACGCGCGGCCCGTGGCCGAGCGATCGTCTTGAAGCAGGCGGCCGAATCTGAACTGGGCATCGAACTCGACGAGGATTGGGTGCGCCCCGAGCGAAATCTATCTGCGGCCGATCGTCGACAGTTGGCGCGGGCCCGGCGCGAGGCGGACAGCCTGGGAAGCTTCAATACCGAGATTCATGCGCCCGACCTGTTTGAACTGCCGGGCTTGCTGGATCAGGTGTTTCAGTGCGAGGGACCGCTGCGGGGCATCGACGAGGAAAACCTGGCCCGGCGAATGAGTTCGGTCGTGTTCTTTCGTCATTACTGCGAAGCGGCCTGCACGGCGGGAATACTTCGGATCGGCATGGTGCGAATCGCGGATCGCGTGGCCGCGGCGGTAATTGCGATTGAACAGGGCTCGACCCTGTGGCTGCTACGAACCGCGATTAATCCGCGTCATGAAACGTGCCAGCCCGGTCCGCTGCTACTTCGCGAGATGCTCAGCTACTCGGCGGAAGCGGGCATTCGGCGCTGCAAGCTCTGGGGCGAGCAGCACGACTGGTTCGGTGCGTGGCCGATCGCAGAGCGGCCGTGCGTGCGTGTGAGCATCTATCCGCTAACAGTTGCCGGGACGATTGCCGCGGTGGTGGATGCAGCGATCGGACTTGCACGGCGTTTACGGCAACTCGTCCGCGGCCGATGATCACCCTGCCAGCCAGGCCGGTCGCTCACCCGCGGCGGGCAGCTTGATGACGGTTGCGCCGGTTATGGCCGGATGGTTGCGCACTTCTTCCAGCGCGTCTGCGCCGGGCGCCTGATCGAGATTGAGCACGCCGAGGGCTTCGCCCCCCTTGGTTTCGCGGCCGACGGCCATCTGCCCGATGTTGATCTTGTGCTTGCCGAAAATCGTGCCCACGGCGCCGATGATGCCGGGCACATCCTTGTGGCTGAAGATCATCAGGACGCCGTCGAGGTAGGCATCGAGGCGGAAGTCGTCGACCTGCACGAGCCGGAGCATCTCGGTGCCGAAGACCGTGCCGGCGACTTTGTGCGAGCGGCGGTCGGTTTCGACTTCAGCCAACACAACTGAGGTGAACGCGCCGGGTTCGGCCTTGCGTTGTTCCACTAGTTCGATGCCGCGCTCGCGCAGTAGCACCTCGGCATTGACGATGTTGATCTCTTCTTCCAGGGCGTGCTCGAGCAGACCGGCGGCGAAACTGGCCGTGATCAACTTGGTGTTCTTGCCAGAGACGTCGCCGCGGAACTCGAGCGTGCAACGTTTGATGGGCGCCGTCTCGAACTGTGCGAGCAGCAGTCCCAGGCGGTAGGCGACGTCCAGGTAGCCGCGCAGCTCGGCCAATGTCTTGGCATCCAGCGGCGTCATGTTCACCGCATGGCGGATCGCGCCAGTGGTCAGGTAATCGATCAGCAGGCCCACACCTTCGACGGCCACCTGGGCCTGGGCTTCCTCGGTGCTGGCGCCCAGATGCGGCGTGGCCAGCACGCCGGGCATGCCAAACAGCGGGCTGTCGGTGCAGGGCTCGGTCTCGAACACGTCGAGGGCCACGCCGCCAATCTTGCCGGCTTTGAGTCCTTCGACAAGTGCGGCCTCGTTGTAAATGCCGCCGCGAGCGCAGTTGATCAGTCGCACCCCGGGCTTCAGCTTGTCAAGCTGCGCGAGGTCGATCAGGTTGCGAGTCTCGTCGGTGAGCGGCGTATGCACGGTCAGGTAATCGACGTGCGGAAGCATGTCGGCGACGCTGGCCGGCTCGAAGCCGAGTTCTGCGATACGCTCGCTGGAAAGGAACGGATCGAAGCCGAGTACCCGCATTTGCATGGCTTTCGCGCGCGTGCCGACGGCCTGACCGATGCGGCCGAGGCCGACGATGCCGAGCGTTTTGTCCGCAAGTTGCGCGCCCATGTACTTGTTGCGATCCCACTTGTGCTCGCACAAGCTGTAATAAGCCGGAGCGATGTTTCGCGAGAGCGCCAGCATCATGGCCAGGGTATGTTCGGCCGTGCTGAGCGTATTGCCGGCCGGAGTATTCATCACCACGATGCCCAGCCGGGTGGCGGCTTTGCTGTCGATGTTGTCGGTGCCGACGCCGGCCCGAACGATGGCCCGCAAGCGGTGATTGCCGTCGAGCGCATCGGCCGTGATCTTGACGCCGCTGCGGCAAATTGCGCCGTCGGCTTCGGCCAGCGCCTGGCGCAGGTCGTCGCCTTTCAGTCCGGTGCGGACTTCGACTTCGATGTTCGGGGCGGCGTCCAGCAGGTCGAGACCCTCCTGAGCCAACTTGTCGAGCACGATCACTTTCGGCATGGTCACTCTCTAACAATCAAAAGCGTGTTGTTCAAACGACTACGAAGTTGCAACGTGCAGCGTACGTTCCGACTCGCGCAACGCGAGGCTGGCAGCGGCGGCCGCGGCCCCAAGCTTCACGGGGTGTCTCAGTTCGTCGAGCACCAGCTCGATCGCGGCCAAGGTGGCGATGATATCCAATTCGTCGAGCAGGCCAAAGTGGGCGATTCGGAAGATCTTGCCCTTCAGCTCGAGCTGTCCGCTCGCGAGTTTGACTCCGAAGCGTTGCTCCAGCCGGCTGAGTAGCTGGCCCGCGTCGATGCCTGCGGGTACGCGAACGGCCGTCATGCCGGCCGCGGAGCGATCGGAAAAAACTTCGAGGCCCATTGCAACTACGCCCGCTCGGGTCATTTCGGCCAGTCGCTCGCAGCGCTGCCAGACGTTCTCAATGCCTTCAGCACGAATCAGCCGCAGCGACTCGGCCAGGCCGGCGATGAGCGTGTGAGCCGGTGTCCAGGGGGTGTCCGGTCCGGCGAGCTTGGCCCGGTGGAGCTTCAGGTCGAAATAAAAGGCTTGCGGCTGGATGCGGTCCATCTGCCGCCAGGCGGCCGCGCTGACGCTGAGCACCGCCAATCCGGGCGGAACCATTAAGGCCTTCTGCGAGCCGACAACCAGCACGTCGACGTGCCAGGCATCCGTCAGGCAACGCATCGCGCCGGCCCCGCTGATGCCATCGACAACGAAGAGGGCGTCACTTGCGCCAACGACACTGCCGATGGCTTCGATGTCGTGCCCCGTGCCGGTGCTGCTTTCCATCAGGGTGCCGAATACGGCCACGGCATCGGGATGCGCGCGGAGGGCCTGCTCGACGGCTTTGGTCTGGATCGCTTGCCCCCAAGGGACCGCGACTGTGTGGACATCGATGCCATAGCGGCGGCAGATGTCGGACCAGCGTCGGGAGAAGACGCCCGACTCGAGGACGAGAGCCTTGCCGCCACGAGGTACGAGGTTTGTGACGGCTGCCTCCATGCCGCCTGTTCCGGATGAGGCCAACAGCACGACGTCGTTATCGGTTCGGAGGACGTGCTTGAGGCCTTCGAGAACTTCGGCCAGCAGGGCCCGGAACTGCGGCGTGCGGTGGTGCGTGACTTGACGACCCATCGCCTGGAGCGCGGCTTCAGGAACCTCGGTGGGTCCAGGCGTCATCAAGCGTTTACGAGGCATGGCCGCCACACATGGCCGGGTTTGGCAAACTGGGAAACGCGTTATTGTAAGGGGCCCGCGCCCCTTTGACTATTGGCGCTGGACGCCCCCCGGCCGCCCGAGGTTCAGCGTGCAAAGTGTGCCCCCGGGGCACAAGAGGTCAGTTTCGCACGGGCGCAAGGCGCGGCGTGAAACGTCGAAAACCCGGGCGCAAGCGAGGCTTCTTGCCCCGGGCGTTCGATCGGCACGGCAAATGCCGTTTTGGAGACAGCACAGCGGAGGCCGAAGGCGGCCGGGGACGAGTTCCATCGCGGACAGTGATTATCGGAGGGCGGTATCCATGAACGTTGATCTGAGCACCAAATACTTGGGATTGCAACTGGCGAATCCCGTCGTCGTTTCAGCCTGCCCACTCGTGGGCGAACTGGACGTCCTGAAGCGGCTGGCCGATCACGGCGCCGCGGGCGCGGTGCTGCCGTCGGTCTTTGAAGAACAGATCGAACACGGGGACGCCTTGGCCGAAGGCGCCGGCTACGCCGTGATGGAAACGGCCGCGTACTTCAACGAGCTCAAGGCGTATAACCGCGGCCCGGCAACGTATCTGAAGTATCTTGAAGCGGCCAAACAGGCCGTCCCGATTCCGCTGATCGGCAGCATGAACGTGCATCACGGAGGCGAGTGGGTGCAGTTCGCGCGGCGAATTGAAGATGCCGGCGCTGACGCTCTGGAGCTGAATGTGTATCTGCTGGTGACGGATTTCAGCACCACCAGCCGCGAAGTAGAAGCAAAGTACGTGGAGCTGGTCGCCGCCGTGCGCGACGTGATCTCGATTCCACTGGCGGTGAAGATCGGCCCCTATTTCACGGCGCTGCCGAATATGGCTCGGCGGCTGGTCGAAGTGGGGGCCGATGGCCTCGTGCTGTTCAACCGATTCCTGCAGCCCGACATCGACCTGGACCTGATGCGCATCGTACCGCGACTGTCGCTCAGCAACCCCGACGAAATGCGCGTGGCACTGCGCTGGATCGGGCTCTTGCATGGACGCGTAGGGGCATCGCTGGCTGCTTCGACGGGTATCCACTTCGCAGACGACGCCATTCGGATGCTGATGGCCGGCGCCGACGCGGTTATGGTCGCTTCGACGCTTTATCGTCACGGGGTAGAAACACTGGCCACGCTGATCGGCGGCATCGAAACTTGGCTCGAAGGGCGCGAATACAGATCGATCGATCAGATTCGTGGAATGTGCAGCCAGTTGCGTTGCCCGGACCGTGAGGCGTTTGCCCGGGCGAACTACGCCAAGGCGATTTCCAGCTACGCGATGGGCACCGAAGCCGCGACATAGGATCCGGGCGGCCGGCGGCGGGGGTCATCGCACCGAATTAACTTGCGGCGTGGTTACGACTCGCGTGCCGCCAGGGGGCGTCTGCACCGGCTCTCCGACCGCGAATTGCGGCATGCTGAGCGAGACCACCCGCGAGGCGAGAGCCGGTTGGTTCGGATTGAGCTGCAGCGAGCGCTGGTAGTTGGCGATCGCCTGCTGCGTTTCGCCGGCGTCTTCCCGAAGCTTGCCGAGCGCTGCGAGCGCCCTGGCATTGGTCGGTTCGACGGTCACGGCTTCGATCAACTGATGCTTAGCGGCGTCGCGGTTACCCGACTCTTCGTAAAGCCGGGCGAGTTCGATCTTCGGTTCGGCCAGGTGTGGGTTGCGGGCGGCCCAACCCTCCATCAGGCGATAGGCGTCCGCCGTGCGGCCGCGTTCGGTCAGCAAAACGGCCAACGCGCGATAGCAATCCGTGCGATTCGGATCCTTATCGAGGCACTGATTGTAATAGTGTTCCGCCTGATCCAGGTCGGCAGGCTGGTTGTGCAACTTGCCGAGCTGTTGATAGGTGCGAGCGAGGTTGTAGTACGAATCAGGGTTGTTCGGATCGGACTGGATCGCCTGCAAGAACTTTTGCTGGGCACCCTGGTAGTAGGCCTGATCGAACATTCGCACGCCGTCGGAGTTTTGCGAGTTCGACGCGAGCGAACAGCCGCACGCGGCCACAAGCGCGACCAGGCACGCGAGGCGAAAGCGAGAGCGGCGGTTGCGGCTGGCGACGTTCACAGGCAAAACCAATGGCCCGCGGTAGCTGGGATCCGGTCCGAGACCGGCCCCGATATGAATGGATGCGCGGCGGGACGATATCGCCGTGGGCGAGTGGCCGCAAGAGCAGTTTCGAGTCGCAGGCTGAAATGGCAGCGGCCACACGTCGAGACTGGGGGTCGACGCGTGGCCGCTGACTTTGGGGGATTTCGCGGTCGCGACCGAACTGCTAGCAGTCAGCAACGGAGAGCTTGGCGCTGGTCGTCGCAAATTCGCCGTGCTTCTTTTCGTAGCCGAGCGAAAGCAGCACCTCGAGGACCTCGCTGCAGGTCGGGAACATCCGACCGCTCGCCCGCTTGTACTGGTCCAGGGCGTGCATGAACTCGACCTCGGCGTCGGTGTAGTCACGTTCGCAAGTCGTCGGATCGATCTGTCGGCGGCGATTCACCTTTTCGCGGCGCTGTCCGGTGCGACGCTCGGCCACTACGGCCACGGCCTCTTTACGTCGCTCGTCATTGCGGCGATCGCGGCCTTTACGGTTGTCGATGGTGGCCACCGCGGTAGCGCCCCGCTTGGTCTTCGTCGTCGTCTTCGCCAAGGTTAAACCCTCCTGATTGAGTAGCCTGGTGAATCTTTGCCGGCTGGCTAAGAAAGGCAATCGACCAGAATCTGCGAAAGAGTTTACGACTGCTGAAAATGGACAGGCTGTATCAATTGTACCGGTGAAGGAAGGGAGTGGGAGCGAAAGACCTGCAAATTCCGGCGCAGGGGGCCAAGGGCTCGGCTTGGCTCGGCCTCGGCCTGACCAGGGAAAACCTCGCCCTGAGACTGGCACTCGGGCCGGGGGCGAGATTATGAGATGCCCTGCAGTCCGCACCAGGGGACTGCCGTGGCGAAGAACGTTCTAGCTACCGCACGTCGCGAACGTCAGTTGGCGACCACGGCAACTAAGAGTCACGCGTATTGCTGGCCCAGAAGGTGACCGGCAGTGTGTCGAGAATCAGGTCGAATGTCTCGGTGACCGATTCGGTGACGGGACGCAGTTCATCGCTCATGTGCGTGGGCCAGACGCCGACACCTTCAGGACCGTAGACGGGCTCCAACGGACGCACACCTCGTGGGACGGCGACGCCCGGCATCCGCAGCACGACATTCGCCAGACTACGGCCGGTTCCCTTGGCGAGTTCCTCGTAAGGATCCGTCGATTTGTCGTTATCCGCGGCGGAAGCGAATACCGCCCCAACGAGCGGCACCTTCTTCCACTGCTCGAGATCAAACTTAATTTGCTCGATCTGCTTCACCTTTGCTTGAGCAACGGCGGGCTGCGAGATCGGCGGCGAGACAAATGCCACCTGCTCGCGCCGGCCATCTCGCGTCAGGAATACTGCCACGAGGACCGCGGCCGCAGTGCTGAAGAGTGCGGCCGCTGCTGCGGCGGGAAGAGCGGCTTTCGCGGGCAAAGCCAAACGGGGGCGCGCCAAATGTGATTCCAAAACCCGAGTCGACATATCGGCCGGGCACTCGGGCATTTTGAGCGAGCGAAAGCCCTCGAGCAGCACCCCGTAGGCCGAGGCCAGATCGCGGCAGCGCGGGCAGCAGGCGCTGTGCTCGCGAAGCTGGGCGTCCCATTCCGGACGCCGGCGCTCGTCGAGGATTTCGTCCAAGTGGCTTTCAAACTCGTCGCACTTCATTCTTGAACTCCTGAACGACCCCGCGTTGGGCCAACCGCGCGATCAACTCTCGGCGCGCGCGATGGACCCAGGTTTTAACGGTTCCCAGCGGGCAGTCTAAGGCCTCGCTGATTTCCTGATAACTCAGTTCATGTTGATGAAACAGCAGGAAGGCCTGTCGATATTCCTCTCGCAAAGTTTCCAGCGCCAGCTCGACTTCCTCGGCCAGGTTCTTGGCGGCCGCGTGCTCATGCGCTTTATCGCTGACCTGCTCAACGAGCGAAGTGGCCGCTGGCTGCCGCTTACGCGTCGAGAGCAGCGTGCGGCAGCGATTTCCCGCGATGGCCAGAAGCCACGGCAGAAACTCCCGCTCGCTGTCCCAGCGATGCAAGCTCTTGAGCGCTCGAACGAAACTCTCTTGCGTAACGTCTTCGGCATCCTGGCGGTGCCTGAGCATGCGGTAGCAAAGACCGAACACCTGACCGCGGTGAGTATCGACCAGTTGCAGCATTGCTGACTGGTCGCCGCGCAGGCACCGGTCCACCAACTCACGCACGTCGTCGGACAAACCAGATCCTCAGGCTTGCTAGCCGGCTACAGAGGGGAATACCACGAAAAAATGGCCCCGGTTTCACCGAAACCGGGTCGGATCAAGCACTTCGGCAGGGCCATTTTAGGCAGTGAGGCCAGCTTTTGCCAGAAAAAGCCGCGGGGAAAAGCGTGCGGCCGTCGCGGCGCAGCGGGTCCAGGGGAAAGTATTCCCCTGGCTTTATGGTGCGTTCCACCGCCCAATCTCAGCGGCGAATCTCTTCGCAGATATCCCGCAACTCGTGGACCGAGACGTCTTCCAGCCGCTGGCCTCGCCGCTCGAGGTGTTCGTTGATCTTGACGGCCGTTTCCTGCATGACCTCATGCGTTTCGGCCGAGCCGCCGCAGAGCAGGAAATTCTCGCCCCGGGTAATCCGCGTCTGGCCGTCTTCGGCATCTAGCCCCAGGCCCAGCAGGGCCCGCTTCTTCTTGGGTTTCGCGGCGCGCATCGTGATCTGTATTTACCGGGGGCAAGCAGGGTTGTTCGAGCAGCCTTGGCAGCCAGTGAAAGTATAGGAAGCCGCCGATTTGAGGGTCAAGCGAAGGTACGAGCAATCTCCAGCAACGGGCTGCTGTATCAGCTCTGATCGCGGGCAAGCGGACGCTGGCGCCGGCCAAGCCTCTTGGGGCGGCAGGCGACACTTAAGCCGGCTGGACTCGACCTGCCGCGCGCGCCGGTCGGTGGAGTGCATTTCTCGGGATTTTCCCAGCGGCGGTGCGGTTCTGCCGATCGTCCGGTCCCATGCCCCGCCGGCGGGGAAAGGCGCGACCCGGAAGGTGGCAACCTAGGGTTCTACGTGAGACCGCCATACCGTCACCTGCATGGCGGGCGGATCTCACTGCAAACGTTTCCAACTTCTCAATGGGCAGGAGATCTTTTTATATGTTTCGCCATTTAATTCTGTGGATGATGGCACCCGCGTTCATTCTCGCGGCGGCCAACTCGGCCGAGGCTTGTCACCGCTGTAAGAAGTGCTGTTCGGCTCCCGCGCCGTGCAGCGCCTGTAACGACGCTTGTGAAGGCTGCACCGCTGCGGCCACGCAGGAAGTCGAAAAGACGGTCCTGGTTCCCACGATCTTCACCGAGACCCGCAAGATTGCCGTGACCAAGTATCGCGATGACGCGAGAACCCTCGCGTTCACGGTCATGAAGAACGTTCCGGAAACCAAGACCCGGAACATTTCCAAGACCGAGATGGTGCCCGAGATTCGGACTCGCAAGATCGAAACCTTCACTTGCCGTCCGGTGCTCGAGAACAAGGAAGTCAGCTACACCGTGAACGTGCCGGAAACGATCACCAGGACGATTAACTACACGGTGCGCAAGCCGATCTACTCGCAGCGTGAAGTCGAGTACACGGTGAACGTCCCCACGACGGAAATTCGCACCGGCCTGCGCGCCATCTGCCGGATGGTGCCGGTGGTGAAGACCCGCACGATCACCGAAGACCTCGGTCGCTGGGAGATTCAGTCGGTTGAGCAACAAGTGGCCGCGGCGCCGGAACCCAAGGCCGACGAAAAGCTGAACGCCAAACAGGACGCCAAGGTCGAGCAGAAACTGACCGCCGACAAGGAAGACTCCTCGGCCGACCCGTGCTGCAACCCCGATCCGTGCGCGATGGTCGAGCGCAAAGTCTGGGTGCCCAACGTCCAGACGCGCGAGGTCGAGTACACGCGTAAGGAGCGAGTGGTAGAGAACGAAGAGTTCACCTACAACGTCACGGTTTATCGACCCGAAATTCGGACGCGGATGGTGACCGAGTGCACCTACGTGACCGAAGAACGGACTCGCGACATCCAGCAGACCCTCTGCCGTCCGGAGACCCGGACCAAGACGATCCAGGTGACGCGTTACGTTCGCGAGCCGAAGACTCGCGAAGAACAGTACACCGTGATGATCCCGCAGACCAAGACGGCCACGGAAGAGTACACGGTGATGAAGCAGGTGCCGGAAACGCGGACCAAGAATTACACCATCAAGGCGCCGTACACCGAAGTACAGGAAGTGCCGGTGAAGGTCTGCCGGATGGTGGCCAAGACCATTAAGGTGCAGGTGCCTGTCAGCACGCCGTGCTGCAACTAAGCGCCTGAGAGCTTTGGCTGCATGCGTTCGATTGCCGGCCGGCGCTACCCTCAGAGGTGGCGCCGGCCGGTTCATTTTTTGGAGCGAGGCGTGCGGTAGATGACGAGGGGCCGCTAACTGCCCGTCACCGCGTCGCGCGTGAGCTGGCGGGCGATCTTGAAGGCGACCAGGAGCGAGTTTGCCCGAACTTCCATCTGGTCGTTCGAGAAATTGATGGCGCCAATGCTGGGGGGCAGACCGGCGATATTCATCGTCAACGGGAGGAGGTCCAGAAACTCTTTGTAGCGACGGCGTAGGGCGTCTTCATCGGCGGCCATGACAGGTGCTCTCCAAGGGCGTGCTGCGGGAATCAGCCGCGCGATCCGGCAGTTGCGGACCGCGAGGCAGACTCCACAGATAACCGCCCGCCGCCCAGCGAGCAAGCCTTCCGCGCCGGGTTGCGATCTTGCCTACCGCCGCTTGCGCATCTGGCTGAGGATATTGGCCGCGGCGTCCTTGCTGTCCTTGGTGGCAGCCTTGGCGGCAAAGGGACTGACGGCCGGCTTGGCTTTCTTGTCCTCATCCCCCTTGGGCAACTCGTCGAGCGTCTGGGTGTTGGCCAGATTGATCGAATCGGTATCGGTGAACACCGCCTCGCGGGTGTCGCGTTTCGAGGTTTCCTCGGTCGGTTCGCCCTCGAGCCAGCTCGTGACGTCGAAGGGATCCTTGGCAGCGTCGGAGGCCGTCCGTTCGACGGCTTGCTTCACATCTGCCACGGGGGGGCGTTTGGGAGCGCCGATGTTGTGGGCCACGTGCACTTCGAACCGCAAGGCGCCGACCGTAAGGCGGTCTCCGTTCTTGATCTCGCGTTCGCCAATCACGCGTTCTTCATTGACGTAGGTGCCGTTCTTGCTGCCGAAATCGCGGACGGCGATATAGCCCTCCTCGACCATCAGGGCGCAGTGATGCCGACTGATCAGCTCACTTCCCGGGCGCAAATGGCAATCTTCTGCGCGACCGATCAGGAACTTGGGCGCTTTGACGGCGATCTGCTGACCGGCATGCTTCCCTTCGAGTACTTTAAGTTTCAAGTCCATTGCTCGACCCGCCTAGGCGAAGCGATATCAGCTAGGGACGCGGGCGTGCCTGTAGGCCACGTGGCCTACCTAACCAGGGAACGCCAGCAGGGACAGTGGATGAAGAATGGATAACTTCAACCGGTCGCTTCTCTGTACCGCTAAGAATGCGGATTCAACCGGTTATCGCCCAATGCATTATGTCAAGTCATCGGACGTGGGGCAATCTGATTCCAGCAAAACTGCCGAATCCGAGGTTTGCGCGGTAAAACGCCAGCAGCGTTAAAGTTTGTCCGGATTTCCCCGGCAATTAGCGCCTTCGCCGGTGCACCGCCTTTAGCGGCGATCACTCGCTGACCAGCTACCGCTTCGTGGTCCAATTGCCGGCCGTGTATTTTTCGAGGGCCAGCGTTCGCGTGGCGTCCAGCTCCAATTCGCTCAGTTCGCCGGCAACCAGCCTGAGCCGCAAGCGATCAGCGATCGCCTGCGACCACCGCTCGGGAATTGGCTCGTGAAATAGCTTCTTGCCGGCGACTTCCCACAGGCCGGACACTTCCGGAGCGTGCGGACTGCGCGCGAGGATGAGCGAACCGTGCTGCAGGATAGCGCCCCGGCGGCGGCGCTGGGCGCTGCCGCACACCTTGATGCCGTCGCACAGCACGTCGCCTTCCGTCCGCCGCAGAAAGCACAAGAACGGCTGCTGCTCGGCCGGCCGCGCATCCGACTCATCGCGTACTTCGAGCTGCACGTCCCACTCTTCGAGTGTCGCGCATAACGCCTCGTGCACGGCGTGGTAAAGGTCCGTCGAGTCGGCCGCCAGCGGATGGGCCACCGGCAGCGAAAGGCTGTAAGTCCACTCGCGGTCGTGCATGATGGCGCCGCCGCCGGTCTGCCGGCGCACAACGTCGCAGTCGCGGCTGGCGATATGCATCCGCCGCTCAGCGTAATTCTGGAAGTACCCCAGCGAAAGCGTCGGTTCGCTCCACTGATAGAAACGCAAAGTGGCCTGGCCCTGTTCGGCGGCGCTTTCGAGCAGCACCTCGTCGATGGCCATCTGCCAGGCGCCGCCCGCGGGGCCCTCGAGCATCCAACGGCAGTTGATGTCAGGCATCGCTGGCCCGCTGGTGACTCAGTTTTCCCAACCGCTCGAGCAGGGCGAGGGCCGCGCCGCTCTTAAGTGCTTCCGCGGCGAGGCCAGCAGCGGCACTCGGCGAAACGGCCTTTCCAGCCAGCCACAGTGCCGCGGCGGCGTTCAGCACGACGATGTCCCGGGGCGGTCCCGGCATATCGGCCAGCACTCCGCGGATCACCCGGGCGCTGTCCTCTGGCCCCGTTACCTGCAGGGACTCGAGGGTCATCGGCGAGAGGCCGAAATCGCTCGGGGTCCAACTAAAGTTCCGCAGTCCCTCGGGCGTGACTTCGGTCACTCGCGTGGGTCCTGCCAAGGTGACTTCATCCAATCCATCTTCGCCATGCACGACGACCGCTCGCCGTGTGCCAAGCAGGTGCAGAGCTTCGGCCATCAGCGGTCGCAGTTCAGCGCGGCCGACGCCGACGACCTGGTAGGTTGCACTTGCGGGGTTGGCCAGCGGGCCGAGCAGGTTGAAGATCGTCGGAAAGCCGAGCTGTTTGCGAACCTCGGCCACCTGCTTCATCGAGGGATGCATCAGCGGGGCGAAACAAAAACAAATGCCGAGTTCGTCGAGGCACCGCTCGACTTGCGGAACGTCGGCCGACACGTTCACGCCAAGCGCCGCGAGCACGTCAGCCGAACCAGTGCGGCTGGTGATGGCCCGGTTCCCGTGCTTGGCCACGGGCACGCCGGCGGCAGCGACGACAATCGCCGCGGCGGTGCTGATATTGAAGGTGCCGGAGCCGTCGCCGCCGGTGCCGCAGGTGTCGAGCACGCCCGTCTGGGTCGTGCGAATCGGGGTCATGCGCCGCCTGAGGGTCAGGGCCGCGCCGGCCACCTCCTGGGCGGTTTCTCCCTTGGCCCGCAGCGCGGTGAGCAGGATCCCGATCTGCCCCGGGGTGCAGTTCCCTTCGACGACAGCGTCGATCGCCGACGACATTTCCTCCATGGAGAGGTCCTCTCCGCCCGCCAATCGCCCCAGGGTCGCTTCAATCACGTCGCCGTTCCTCAATCGAGTCGCTGAGCTTGGGCATACGTTCCCTCGCCCCACTCAAACGATTCTAGCTTCCGGCCTGCAAGCGGAACACCGGCGCATGCCATCAGCACTCTCGGGCTGGCGCGCTGCAGGTGGTATAGTCTTGTTTGAAGCGGCAGCGGACCCTACAATCCCCGCGCCCGCCGGGCGTTTCGCTCCCGGCCGGCTAGCCGCAACCGGTCATACCGAGCGACCTTTTCTGAGACGGTCATGCTGACGAAAAAGATTCTGCTGGACGTGGACCCGGGCATCGACGATGCCGTAGCGCTGTGCATGGCGCTGTTCGACCCGCAACTTGAGGTGGTGGCCGTTACGGCCGTGGGGGGCAACGTTCAGCCCGAGCAGGCCACGCGTAACGTGCAATCGCTTGTCGAGCAGCTCGACCCGCCGCGCTGGCCGCGGATTGGCGTGGCTTCGTCGCCGGACCTGGGGCTCCCCTCGCGGAATGTGATGCTGCACGGTGCGGATGGCCTGGGAAACGCCAATTTTCAGATCTCGGAGTTGCAGCACCGGCACGCTTCGGAAAAATTGATCCACGACGAAATTCGCTCCGCACCGGGCGAGATCACGATCGTGGCCCTGGGCCCGCTGACGAACATCGCCCGCGCGCTGGCTCGTGATCCATCGCTGGTCGAGATGGTCGGCGAGATCGTGATGATGGGTGGCACGCTCGACGGCGTGGGCAATGTGACGCCGGCCGCCGATTTCAACATTTACTGCGACCCGGAATCGGCCCGAGCCGTGTTCCGTTCGGCCGCGGCGACCAAAACGTTGATCCCGATCGATATCACGCGGCAAGTCACCTTCGGGTTCGACCTCTTGGATCGATTGCCGCCGAACACCAGCCGCGTCGGGCGCGTGCTGGGCAAGGTGATGCCGCACCTGTTTCGCTCCTATCGCCAGGAGCTGGGTTACGAGAGCATCTGCCTGAACGACTGCGTGGCACTGGTCGCCGCGATGCATCCCGAGCTGTTCGAGATCGAGCTCACGGCGGTCGACGTGGAACTGAGCGGTGAACTGACGCGCGGCGCGACGGTGTTCGATCGCCGGCGAAACCGCGAATGGCGGACGAACGTTGCCGTGGCCACGAAAGTCGACGTGGCGGCCGTGCAGGATTGCATTCTGCGCGGCCTGGCTACCGCGGGGGCAGCGTCGCGCGGGTAGCCTCTAAGTTCCGCGAACGAGCCCGTACCATTCGATGTGCTTACGCGGACAATAGCGCAGGGCATGTTCCCGGCAATAAGGCTCCAGCCACTCGGCTTGCCGGGCGAGGGATTCGGCCTCGGTGCCCTGCGGCATCAGCATCACGCGTTGGCGATCGATTTCCGGAAACTCCTCCAGGTACAGCTCCACGTCCTGGCAATCGTCGCGTGTGTCGACCACGAACTTGAACTGATATTCGTACTCCGCCACCAGCCGTCGAATTACCTCCGGCGCATGGCGAGCTCTTTCGTGACGCTCGCGCCAGCGCGCAGCCATCCGAGCGTCCGGCGCCGAGCCGGCCAGCTTGGGACTGATCGACATCAGGTCGCAGGCCACGGGCAAGTACAGCGTGCCGGCCGTCTCGATCGTGATGTGCAAGCCGCGGAGGTGAAGCTGCTCGGAAAGGGGCAGCATCTCAGCGAATAGCATCGGCTCACCGCCGGTGAGTACCACGTGCTCGGCCGTGAGCGCATCGATTCGGGCGAGAATCTCGTGCACGGCAAGGTCTTCCCCCTCCGGCTGCCAAGAGGCGTACGGCGTGTCGCAATACCAGCAGCGAAGGTTGCAGCCGCTGGTGCGGACGAACGCGCTCTCGGCGCCGGTGAGAAAGCCTTCGCCTTGCCGGCTCTGATAGATTTCGGCGATTCTCATGATTGATATGGCGCTGGGTCCGTCAGCCCCGCCTCGGCAAAGCCTTTGAGACGTAGGAGGCACGAATCGCAATGACCGCACGAGAGACCGGCGTCGCTGAGGTCGTAACAGCTTCGCGTGAGTCCGTAATCGACGCCGAGCGATGTGCCCTGACGAATGATCTCGGCCTTGGTGAGGTTCACCAGCGGCGTGTGAATCTTGAACTTCAACTGGCCTTCGACCGAGGCCTTCGTGGCCAGGTTGGCGAGCTGCTCGAACGCGGCGATGAACTCCGGCCGGCAGTCGGGATAGCCGCTGTAGTCGACTGCGTTCACGCCGATGTAGATGTCAGCCGCTCCGCTGACCTCGGCATAGGCCAGGGCCAGCGAGAGGAACACGGTGTTGCGGGCCGGCACGTACGTGATCGGAATGCCCTCGGCCATCTCGCTCGCCGCACGATCCTTCGGCACAGCGATCTCGGCCGTGAGCGCACTGCCGCCGAACGCCCGCAGGTCGAGCGGCACGGTCACGTGCCGGCGCACTCCGAGTTGCGCCGCCACGCGGGCGGCGGCGTCGAGCTCGGCCCGATGCCGCTGGCCGTAGTCGAACGAGAGGGCGTAGAGCTCGTGCCCCTCACGACGGGCAATCGCCCCGCAAGTGGCCGAATCGAGGCCGCCGGAGAGCAGCAGAACCGCGGGTTTTCCCATGCCGTGCACACGCCAAAGAAGCCTGACAAAACGAAACGAATCATTCTATGATGGCAGAGACCAGCATTCCACGAAAGGATCGGACATGGCCGACGATTTCCGGCAGATTCTCGAGACGTTTCCCAACCAGTTTCCCCAGCGGGACTATACGATCGAGATCCGCTGCCCCGAGTTCACGAGCGTCTGCCCCAAGACAGGCCAGCCGGATTTCGGCGTGCTGACGTTCAGCTACACGCCGGACGAGCGGTGCGTCGAGCTCAAAAGCCTGAAGATGTACCTCCAGAGCTTCCGCAACGAGGGAATCTTCTACGAGAACGTCACGAACCGGATTCTGGAAGACCTGGTGGCCGTGCTCGATCCGCGGCGGATGACGCTCCTGGCAGCATTCACGCCGCGCGGCGGAATTTCGACCAACGTGACCGTAACGCACGAGAAGAGCGGGCAGTAACTCGCGCCCGTGTGTCGCTCGGTGTTGCCTGTTGGGACTTATCGTGCCGCGGCGCGGCGTAAACGATCCATGATGGCATGTCCCAGATCGACTTCCGGCACGGGGCGCGCGACGATGAAATCCAATCCTTGCGCATCGAGGCGTCTCAGGGCGGCAAACAGATTGGCGGCGGCTTCACGCAGGCAGCCCTGTTCGGAAAGCACTTCAATCGCCGCGAACCCGGCCGGCGAGGTCGGTCGTTGGAAACTCAGTAACCCCACTTTTACCGCGCTGCTGCCTGTGCAGAATCCATCCGCGCTTAGCACCAGTCGCGTCTCCGGCGCGTAGTGGCGAAGTAGTTGACCGGGCGATGCAGGCTGGGCCTCTTCATGCATGCGGATCTTGAGCGTCCCTACGACGCGTTCGATTTCCTCCCTGGTGATCCCGCCGGGCCGCAACAGCGTGGGGCGACCATCGGGCGAATCAACGAACGAAACCACGGTGGATTCCAGCCCGATGCGGCAAGGCCCACCGTCCAACACAAGGGGCACTTCGTCTCCGAATTGCTCGACAACATGCCGGGCTGTCGTCGGGCTGACCGCTCCAAAACGGTTCGCACTAGGAGCGGCAATGGGAACGCCAGCCGCTTGGATGAGCCTCCGAGCCAGATCATGAGCCGGGCATCGAATCGCGACGCTCGACAATCCGGCGGTAACTATATCAGGGATGCTTGGTTGCTTATCCAGCACCAGTGACAGTGGGCCTGGCCAAAACTTGTCGATCAACTTCATCGCCAGCGGAGGAACGGACCTGGCCACGTCCATCAGTTGTTCGGGCTCAGCAAGATGCACGATTAGTGGGTCGAACCGCGGGCGCCCTTTGACTTCAAAGACGCCCGCAACTGCTACCGCGTCCAATGCATTCGCTCCCAATCCGTAGACGGTCTCGGTCGGAAAAGCGACGAGACCTCCGGCGCGAATCAAGCGAGCTGCGTCAATGATGTTCTGGTCGGTCAGCATGAGGTTCGAAATTACTTCAGCAGTTGCGTTGTCTAGTATGGCCGCGCCGCGTTTCCGGCCTGCCACTCTGCAAACAGGGCGGCGCACTCCGCTGGCAGCAGTCCGCCCTTGAGCTTTACCGGGCTGCCGCCCAGCCGGAGGATTTCGCTGGCGGGGATGGAGAGCTCATTGAAGCCGGCCGAGGTGGCGTCAGCGATCGTGGCGCCGTAGTAAACCGTATCGACGCGCGCCCAGTGCAGCGCCGACATGCACATGGGGCAAGGCTCGCAGGTCGTGGCGACGATCGCGCCTTCGAGGTGAATGTCGCTGGCCGCGCGACAAGCGGAACGCAGCGCGTTGATCTCGGCATGGGCCGTGATATCGGTGGTCCGGCGGACCAGGTTGTGCTCGACCGCCAGCACGCGACCAGCCATCGCAATGGCGCAGCCGAATGGTGACTGGCCGGCCACGAGTCCTTCACGAACCTTGTCAATCGCCAGCCGCATCAGTTCAGCAGCATCCATGCGTCAGCCTCACTGGAAGTTCGCCACGTTGCTGAAGATCTCGTACATCAAGTCGAGATAAAGCTTGGCCTCGTCGAGTGGCATGACCAGCGGCGGGCTGACTCGCAGGACCTTGCCGGCCAGCGGCCCGAGCAGGTGAATCGCTCGCCCCTGAGCATCGCCACGGTAGCAGGCCTCGACGCAGTCAGCCGCGACTTTCTCTGCGGACACACCGCCGACGGCGTTCAGTTCGATGCCCCACACCAGGCCTTCGCCGCGAATGTTCGCCACGCAGGGAAGTGTGGCAATTCGCTCCAGTCCGCGCTCGATGACATCGGCCAATTGCCGAGCATGCCCCAGCACGTCGTGCGACTCGAACTCGTCAAGCGTGGCGAGCACAGCGGCGCAACCCAACGGCGAGGCGCTCCAGGTGTCGGACCCGCCGCCGTAGTGCATCGCGCCTAAGATGTCCGCCCGACCGACGGCGGCGTCGACCGGAATGCCGTTCCCCAGGCCTTTGCCAAGCACGACGATGTCCGGTTCGACGCCATAGTGGGTGAAGGCGTACATCTGGCCGGTGCGGCCAAAGTTGGCCTGCACCTCGTCGAGTATGAAGATGATCTCGTGCTCACGGCAGAATCGCTGGAGCAGTTGCAGATATTCGGGCTGCGGATGGTATGAACCGCCACCGCCGAGATACGGCTCGGTGATCAGGCAGGCGATTTTGCCAGGGTGTTCGACCGCGATCGCCTTGAGTTCATTTTCGTACGGAGTGAGATCGAGCTTTTCGCGCCGCTTGGCCAGGTTCTCACATTCCTTGGTTGGAAAACTGAGAAACCGCACGCGCGGATCGCGCTCGGGATCGCGCTCGCTGCCGGTCACAGCACCGGCCAGCCCTTTCTTGCCGTGAAAGCCGTGGCGCGTGGCCAGAATCACGTTCGCTCCTGCGCGCCGTTCGAGTGAGGCCCAGATCGCTTTTTGCACGGCTTCGCTGCCGGTCGCCGCCCAGAGAACCTGCTCCATCCGCGCGCCGCCGGGCTGGCTTTGCAGGCTTTTCAGCAAGCGTTCGGAAGCTTCGACCTCGAGCGGCACGGCGGCGTTGTACGAGGTGAGCGTGACGGCTGAGAAGAAATCACCGCTGGCGGGAATCTGCGAGAGTCCCATGTACTCCAGGATCCGCCGCCACCAGCGTGCCGGGTTATGTCCCAGGTTCGCGACCAGCACGCCGGAGGTGAAGTCGGCCAGCTTGCGCCCCTCGGGCGTGAAGTGATACGAACCTTCGCTACGGGCAAGCACGGCCAGGCTGGGCGTGAAGGTCCGCTGGCTGAGCGGTTCGACCTCGTTCAACCGCCGACGCAGGTCATTGGACTCATCTTCGCCCGGATGCTGGATGGCGGCGGGCTTTTCGGATTGCTTCATGGTTACTCGAATTCGTTCTAAACTTTCCCGGCGTGCAGGACTTCTGGCTCGGCTGCGCCGGGCTTGTACAGCACGAGGCCGCCACGCTGGTCGTTCACGTTCACGACGCAGTTCGGTGTTCCGGCGACGTTTGCGGTAAGGATCGCTTCCATCGCTTCGACGGCGGCCACGGTCTGACGGTCGGCAGACAAGTCGTTGTAAGCGAGGGTTCGCGCCGCAGCCAAGCGTTGGTTGCGCTCGGACGGAGGGCCGCCGAATTCGACTTGCGCCACCTCGCGCACGAAACGCTCGAGCACCTCGATGCCGTAGCCGCGCTGTGCCCGAGCGCCCCACGGTTCGAGGAATGTGCCGTTGTAGTGGGTGTTGATCGTGGTTTTCAGTTCCGTCGGCGTGCGGCCTTCAACGGTGAGCTCGATGCCGCGCTTGCGGCTGTGGCCGTTCCAGACGCCGTTGTCGAAACGGAACTGCACTTCCTGCTCGACATAGCCAGGGAAATTGTCGGGCGTGACCCAAGAGGTGTGGATGTCGAATGCCGCCTCGCGGCCATCGTCATACTCGTAGATCATCCGGAGCTGCGTCGAGTCCCAGGTCGGACCATCGGCCGGGCCGACGAGTCCCCGCTGGCCGGTGCATTGTACGCACTTGAGCCTGCCGCCGAACGTGAAATCGATCAGCTTGATGTAGTGCACGGCGACGTACGTGCCCGGGTTGCGGCCCGTGATCCATTCGGCGAACTGGCTGCCGGAGATACTCTTGGGCTCGAGCAGGGTGCAGTAGCCGTTATTGACGTGCTTGAGCACGCCGTCAGCCACCAGGGTGCGAAGCTTCTTGTGGTCCGGGTCGAGCAGCTTGTGATAAACGACCTTGGCGAGCACGTTGTGCTGCTTTGCCAGCGCTACGAGCTCGTCGAGTTCGCGGAGCGTGAGCACCGAGGGCTTTTCGATCAGGACGTGCTTGCCGGCTTTGATCGCGGCCGAAGCGGCGGAGAAATGCCGATCGTCGGGCGTGGCGACGCAGACACAGTCGACGTCGGAGGCGAGAAGTTGCTCGGTGCAGTTTGGCTCGACGAAGCTCTTGAACGCCCCGATCCGGTCGCCAGCGGACTTGCGGTAGGCTTCCGCCCGCTGGCCGGTGCGGCTGGCGACAGCGGCGAGTTCGACTTCGCAGACGCCGACGCCAGGTTCATAGAGCGGCTGGCGGCGGACGGTCTCGAAGAATGGCCGGTAAGTTTCGTCAAAGATCATGCCCATGCCGACCATGCCGGCACGGAGCTTGTGGAGCGAGGCGAGGGGAGGGGGGCTGGTGCTATTCATAAGCCCCCAAGATACCGCGAGCGGTGGCGCGGTTCTAGGACGGACCTCTCACCACCATGTCGGCTCACCGAGTCGAAGACCGGTCCGTGTCGATTTCGCATGCTGCTCAGCGACGAACGGCAGGAACTGGACTACATCACTGAAGTACCTGAACCGACGAGCGTGGTGCTGGCAGGATTGGCACTGCCGGGCGTGATGGTGTTCCGCCGCCGCCGAGCATAGAACGCCGGAGCTCTGAAGAACGAAAGCGAATAAAGGCCCCACGCCGCGTGCTTCGCGACGTGGGGTTTTGAGCTTCTTCGTATCGTGATTGCCGATTGAAACTAGAGACTGTGACGGCGGCGGTGGATGAGCGCCATGGCGGCAACCCCCAGCCCGGCCAGGACGATGCCTGACGGTTCCGGCACGTTCGACACGAGTTGCAAGTTTCCGGCGAAACCCTGGCCGCCTTGTTGGTCCTGTGCTTTGACGGCGATCAGATTCAGCCCGGTGGTCAGATAGGGCAACAGGTCGAGGCCACTGACCGTCGTGGCCAGGCCGTTGCTGTCATTGACCACCTGGACGCCGTTCACATAGATCTGAGCGTCGTCGTCGACGGTAAAACTGAACAGGCCGCTAATGGGATCGCCTTCGATCTCGAATTCCTTGCGGAAATAGACCGGGGACGAGCCAACCGTCTCGGTTCCATCAAACCAGTAGCGGAGAAAGGGCGGGTTGGGATGCACCACCTCAATCGCATTGCTCCAGCCGGCCGAATTCGAGTCGTCGAACATCAGCGCTGAGTTCCAGCCGGGGTTCGCTGCTTCCCAGGCGAGCCCAACGTTGTTGATTCCACCGCCGGTTAAGTCGCCCACCGGACCGATCGTTCGCCAACTGGTATTCACATAGACGGATGTGGCGAGTTGGAAGTCCGCCGACGCCTGGCGCGGCCCCAGAACGACCGCCAATAGCGCGACCTGAAGAGTCATGAGTCGAAGCACGAGCAGCTACTCCTTAAAAAAAGAGGGGCTCCCCAGCGGGAGCCCCTCGTAGAAAGTCACAGCCGATTTCGAGGTCGCAAGAGCCTACCGCGTTCGACGGCGATACCCGAAGAACAGTGCCGCTGCGCCAAAGGCGGCCAGCACCATGCTCGACGGTTCTGGGACGAGCACGCCCGCGATGTTGCCGGTGCCCGAGGCGTCGAAGCCGGTGAGGAACCCGCCCGCGGAAGTCACGTTGCTCAGATTCGCACTCGAAAGCACGATCGTGATTTCCTCATTCGGGTCAAAGGCCAGGGCGAACGGCAGATCCTGGGCGAATAGCGAGCTTGCCAGACCGGCGAGCGTAATCGAGATTTGCGATCCCGTGTAGAAGAATTGCATGGTGTCGATCTGCAGAGCCAAACCCCAGCCGGGCGTTTGATTTTCGGTCAAGAGGTCGATTCCGAAAGCATCACCGTTGCCCGCGCTGACGACGGCGCCGCCACCCGCGGGAATGTTCAGTACGTCCTTGATATAGATGTCGGCGAAGACATTGGTGTTCTGCGAGCCGACGAGGTTGCCGTCGATGTAGAACTCCAGCAAGCTCAGCGGGTCGGATTGGGCGGGGCTGCCGATTCCTACGGTGTTATGCACGCCGGCATCGAAGATGTTCGTGCCGTCATATTGCAGATCGAGACCCGAAATCTGAATTTCGAGCGTGCTGGCCTGCGCGGAAGAGGCGGCGAGCAAAGCCATCGCCAGCAGGGCGACAGGCAGGAGACGCCGTTCAGGACGGCCGGTATTGCGCAGCGCTACACGCTGCGAAGCAAGACTGCGTTGCGGATGCATGAAGCTACTCCTTGGGTGTTGCGGGCGTTTTGTGCACGCGATTGCATCAAGGCATTGCAGGGGGCTGAACCTGGAGATCGACCGGCTGCTGCGCGCCAATCACCAGAGCTGTTTGCGGATGAGAGTGCTCCGCTGTCGCCACATGCACCTAGATGAGTGAGCAAATTACCCCGACGAGGCGGGAAAACTTGGCTCACTTAGCGTGCATTAGCGTTTCCGAAGAGGTTCTTAGACCAGGGCGACAGCACTACGTTAATTTGGAGCCGGCAAATAATCAAGCATTATGAGAAAAAAATACCCATATTCCTTAACTCGGATAACCCCGAAGATCGCTCCGCCGCCCAGACCCGCGGCATCGGACGCGAATTCCCCCGGGAAATCCAGACCATGGCCGTCCTAAGGAGCGCTATCGAGGCTCTTCAGGAACTCGACCAGCAGGGCATTTACCTCGGCGGGACGCTCCTGTTGGACCCAGTGCCCGGTGTTTGGGATCAGCCTGACACCCTGCAGGCCTGGCACCGCCGTCTTCATGCCAGCGGTTAGCCCGTCGGCCGTCGCCCCACGGATCACGACGTCCTTATCACCCGCGATGAACAGAACCGGCGCCGTGATCTTGGCTCCGGCGAGCTGCGGGGTGGTCTCCCAGTTGCGATGGAAGTTGCGGTAGTAATTGATGCCGCCGCGAAAGCCGGCCTCTTTGAACTCGCCCACGACATAGTCGAGATCTTCCTGAGTGAGCCAATCGGGCAGCCCCTTGGGTGCTCCGAGTCGCGGGATCCAGCCACCCGCCGCGCGCTTGGGATCGGTCACTTCGGGCTTCTCGCGGGGTGAATCAGGCGATAGATACAAGCGGCTGAGAATGGCGCGCGGATCGGCGTCGAACTCTTTTTCGGCGATGCCCGGCTCTTGAAAGTAGAGGATGTAGAAGAAGTTGTCGCCGAAGGCGGCCTTCAGGCTTTGCACAAGCGACTGCGGCGGACGACCGCTGTACGGGACACTCATGGCGACCAGAGCGCGGAAGCGATCGGGATACAGCAGCATGGCGTGCCAGGCGACGATCGCCCCCCAGTCGTGGCCGACCAGGATGGCCTGCTTTTCACCAAGTGCGTCGACGATGCCCACCAGGTCGGCGGTGAGGTGCTGGATGTCGTAATCTTCGACCGCCTCGGGTTTTTCGCTCTTGCCATAGCCCCGCATGTCGGGCGCCACCGCGTGAAAGCCGGCCGCTGCCACCGCGGGGAGCTGATGCCGCCAAGAGTACCAGGACTCGGGCCAGCCGTGGACGAAGATCACGAGCGGCCCGGAGCCGGCCTCGGCGATGCGCAGTTTGATTCCGTTGGATTCAATGATTCGCATCGTGGGCTCCGAGGATTGGGCGTGAGCGGGCCTGGTCATCGCAAATGCGGCCAACAAGGCGAGGGCGACTGCCAGGCCGCTGGATTTGACGCGTGCGGTTAGCATTGGTTCTCCGACGTGCATGACCTCGATACCGAAACACCTCCGTCGCAGTGTATCCCCACGGCCAGCTTGTCTCAACAACGACAGCAGGCCCGCCGACAAATACGCCCGCGCGCGAGTTGCCTCGTCCAAACACAAGGCAAAAGCGGCCCTCGCCCCTTGTCACGGGCCGCGCTGCGGGGGCACAATGTGCCTCTTGTCCGTGAACCAACCAGATTGCGACGGACCATCGGACTCGCTCGCATCCTCAGAATATTCCAGCCCCCGAAGGTGTCATGGCTCAGAACGCGCAGGTAACGCTCAGTGGTTTCGGTGACGAAGCGGCCAATCAGAAGACGGCCGTGCAGCAGTTTGCCGCGTTCGCGGCGATCGGTCTGCAGTATTACAGCCTGCGGTTCATCGACGCCGGCGACGGCATCAAGAACGTGATGAAGCTGAGCAAGGCGGAGATCCAGACGATCCGTCACCTGGAGAATGAGTACGGGCTGAACGTGGCCTCGATAGGTTCGCCGATCGGCAAGGTCAAACTGCTCGACATCGACGATGGGACGAAGAACGCCTACGTACCGTTCAAAAAGTACCTCGACAAAGAAGTGAAGAAAGCCTGCGACCTGGCCCATGCGTTCGAGACCAAGCTGGTCCGCGGTTTTTCGTTCTATCACCCCAAGGGGACCGACCCCTGGAAACACGTGCCGCAGGTGGTCGACCAACTGGGGCAGATCGCCGAGATGTGCCTGCGGAGTGATCTGACCTTCGGCGTCGAACTCGAGGCGAACCTGGTGGGGCAGAACGGCGAAATCCTGGCAGACATCCACCGCCAGGTGAAAAACTCGGCACTCGTGTTGATCTTCGACGCCGGGAATCTCACCTGCCAGGGCTACACCGCCGCCGAGGTGCTCGAGCAGTTCCGGCTCATGAAGGCGGGGCTCGGCTGGATGCACATCAAGGACTATCGCCATCCCGAGGCCAGCAAGCGGCAGGCTCATATCGACGAAGAGACGCTGAAGCACTTTGTGCCGGCGGACATTGGGGACAGTGGTCACGAGATGATTTTCAAGGAACTGCGCGAGATGCTGCCCAAGCTCGACGCCAAGCTTCGCCGTCGTGGGATCCCGGGCTTCATCATGGACCTGGAACCGCACGTGAAGGCGGGCGGTCAGTACGGCGGGTTCAGCGGTCCCGACGGCCTGGGCGTCGCCCTGCGATCGCTCTGCCGGGTGCTCGACTTCTCGAAGATCGACTACCACATCCGCGACTTCGACGACATCGTGGCCGACCGGGGCTTTTAGCACACCCCCAGGACTACTCGGTGGCGGCGGATTCGCCAGCGCGTTCTTGCTCAGCGGCGGCGATTTCAGCTTCGGCCTCTTTGCGAATGGCTGCGATCTCGGCGTCGACTTCTTCGAGCATCGCCCGCAGGCCGCCTTTGCGACGGCGACGGATTGTGGCGACGACTTTGTTGGCGGCCCAGATGCTGGAGCCCATCCAATAGATGCCGATGACCAGGACCAGAATGCCGGCCAATCGGATCACGGCATTTCCGGTCATGTAGAGCACAAAGAACGCGACGGCGAGGCAGGCAGCGCTGATTGCCAGCGTGACGTAGGCCTGGTCGAGCGAGCGCCGCTGACCGTGGGTGTCGATGGCGCTGCGTGCATGACTTAGGCCGATCTCGCGCAGAACGTTCATGCTGGTCTTTTCCTCGGGAGCCTTACGGCGGGCAATCTCCATCGGCGCCGTCGCCACGTCGACCACCTGCATCGAAGGAACGACACCGACGGGCTCTGCGGACTCGGCCGGCGGCGCCGGCTGTTCGTCACACTTGCGCCGCTTGGGAAGCGTCCGCTCCACGACCGGCGGAGTGGTCGGCTGTCCACCGCGCAGGCGGTCCATGAACGCCGCGATGTGCGACTCCATCGAATCGTCGTCTTCGGCGGGCGGACGACTGCGCAGCGTCTCGGCCGATGGGACACGCTCGGTCTCTGCTTCGCTGGGAAATATCCGTTGGCCGCTGCGGCGCTCGGGCGAAAACTCGCTGAACGCTGACTCCTGCTCGCCTCGTGGTTCGAATGCCGGCGACGGTGAACGCAGGGGGGTTCGGCGAGCTCGTGACTCGAGCTCCTCGCGCTCGGCATCGAGCTGGTCGCGGGCTTCGGCCAGTTCACGGGCGTCGGCGTCCAGGCGGTCTGCCGCCCGCAGTCTTTCGTGAGCGAAACTCTCGCGTTCCTGCCGCAAGGCCTCGCGTTCAGCGCTCAGCTCCTCTCGCTCGCGCCGGAGTTCGGCTTCGGCAGCCAGAACAGCGTCTCGTTGCGCGGCATGGGCGGCCACTTGTGCCGGATCCGGTTCCAGCGGGGCCTGTGGTTGTTCCGCCAGGACCGCTTCCCGTTGGGCGAGGTCTGCTGTCCGCGCGTGAAGTTCAACCTGCGACTGTTCGAGCTGGGCCAGCGTCCGCTCATGTTGGGCGAGGGCCTGCTGGTGCTGTTCCATGGCTTTCTGATGCTGCTCGGCGAGCGCGGCTTGGGCAGACTCACGGGCCACGAGTTCGGCTTCGCGCTGGGCGAGTTGCTGGTACTGGGCAGCTTGCTGGGCGTCGAACTCGTTTTGTCGCGCGGCGAGGGCCTGGGCGAACTCCTGCTCGGCGGTTTCTCGCGAGATGGATTGCTGCAGGGCGATCTCATTCGCCTGCTGGATCGCAGCCTGTGCTTGGGCCAATTCCTCGGTGCGTGTCGCGAGCTCTTGCCGCAGCAATTGCAACTCGGCCTGCAGGTCGTCGGATGGCTCGGCCACGACGGTGTCCGTGCTGGACGGGGTCGCCTGCAGCCGCTCTGCCAGTTCCAGCTCGCGTGCCGAAAGCTCTGCTGCCAAACGTTCCAGCTCGGCGGTTCGCTCGCCGAGTCGCTGCTCTTCCGACTCGTGCAGCGCGGCGATCGCTTGTCGGGCGGCGACCAGTTCGGCTTCGTAGTCGGCCAGACGCGAGCTGTGTGAGTCGAGTTCCTCGCGGCCTGCCGCGAGCGCCTCGTTCTCGGTCGCGATTCGTGCGCGCGCCGCGGCAAACTCGGCTTGCGAGGCCTGAAGTTCCTGATGGGCGGCGGTCAGTTCGTGATTAGTCGCCAGGCGCTGCGATTCGAGGGCCACGCGGAGGCCAGCCAGCTCCTCTTCCGCCTGGCGAACCGCGACTTCCGCGGCGGCCAGTTCTGTTTCGCGCGCGTCGAGTTCGGTGGTTCGGGCGTCGAGTTCCGCGGCCCGCCTGTCGAGCTCGGATTGACGCTTCGCCAGCGCATCGCTGCTGGCGGCAAGCTGGGTTAGCTCCACCTGCCGCAGATTCAGAGCCTCGGCCGCCGCGGTGAGCTCCGCTTCTCGACTGGCCGTGTCGCGGGTCCAAGTTTCGCGGACCTGCTGATGGGCGAGTAGGGCGTCGGCGTGAGCAGCCTCGCGCTGCGAGAGCTCGCGCCGCTGGGCTTCGTGTTCCTCATGCCAGGCTTGGCGCTCGGTCTCCAGCTCAGTGCGGCGGAAGTCGAGTGAGGTTAACTCCGTGGCCAACTGGCTTTGCCGGCCGTCGAGTTCCGCTTGCAGCCGCTGGAGCGTCGATTCCCAGGACTGATTCTGCTCCTTGACGCTATCGAGTCGCTCGCGAAGCTGAGCCGCCTCGGCCGCTTGCTGTTCAGCAATCGGCGCGGCTTGCTCGAAGCGATCGATCTGGTCGCGAAGCTTACGCACCTCGCCCACGAGTTTCCGCACGCGTGAGCGCCAGTGACGGGGACGCTTTGCGGTTTGGGGCTGAGCAGGTTGCGACCGAGCTTCAAACGGTTGGGTCGCCAACGGTGCGATGAGGCGCGTGGCGGCGCTTAGCTTCGAAGGCTGACTACCGGCCGGTCGGCGGTCAAGAACGACCGTGCGACCGGCGTCGAAAGGGTCCACGGGGGGGCCCTCCGATGGCAAGACCTCGAACTCGATCGGTCCGATCGTAATCAAGTCGCCTGCTTCCAGCACGGCGTCGCTCACGATCTCCCCGTTCACACGGATGCCAGCGGCCCAGGACCGGAGAACGGTACCGCCGGGCCCTCGGAGCAGCAGGCAGTGGACGGGCCGCACGCCGCGAGCCCGCAGCCGGAGCGTGCAGTTGGTGCCAGAGCCGATCGAGCACTTGCGGTTCGAAAGGCGGACGACCTGACCATCGCGGGCGGTGCCCACAATCCTGAGCAGCAAATCGGCGGGAGGCGTGCCGAGCACCGACACGGTCGGTTCCATGCTAGCGAGCAGTACCATGATTCAGCTTCCGATGGCGAGCGACGTTTAGGGGCTGGGGACGCGGGGGCGCCCTCAACTGCTACCTTACGTCGTGAGGCCGTGGTGGGGCGGAAAGAGCGTGAGCACGGCCCGGGCACTGCCGCGGCCGGAAATCCGAATTGGAAAGAACGGCTGTATATCTGCGCGGATTCTGCCGATTATCCGGAGGGCGAAAGTGACGCAGGGAGAGAGCTGGCTCGCGGGCACTTTTGTGGACAGAACGTGACCGCACTCGACGGACGGGGGCCGTGACCCCCGTAGCCGACGGTCGCGGTCCGCGAAAGTGTCTGGCCGAGATTCGGACGCGGACCGACCGGGCGGTAAGTCGCCGAACTGGTTGCCTGCCGCTGGCGGGCAGTCCGGAGACGGCGGAAAACACTCGACAAAAGCGTGAACATAACGGGGGTCGAGGCGTCTAAAAATCCATCCGGATTTTTGTGACCCTCGCCAAACTTGATGCGTACTATATTCTGGTTGCGGCAAAAATGGCGGCAATCAGAGGCGTCGTGAAACACGACTTTTTCCAGGAACTTGCAGGGAAGTTGGCAGCGGCTTGCTGGGGCCTCAAATCCTTCGGCCGCAAGTAGACAACCGGACATAGAGGTGAAGGACACATGGCACGCAAAGACGCAATCCTCAGCATGCGGCAGATTCTCATCATGCGCCGCGACGCGCTCCGCACGGCGCTCGCCGGCGACTTGAGTCTGCTCAAAGAACTTCGGGCACAAACGGCCGGCGACGTGGTCGATGCGGCGCTCGACTCGGCGCAGGACGAGATCAGCTCGCAACTGGCCGAAGTGGAAAGCCGCGAATTGGCCTCGATCGAGAACGCCCTCGAGCGAATGCGCGAAGGCAAGTACGGCGTGTGTGAAGGCTGTAGCTGCTCGATCCCGATGGCTCGGCTGAACGCCCTGCCGTATGCGACGCTGTGCATCGAATGCCAGCGCGAGCAAGAACGCTACGGCAGCCACGGCGGCAGCGATGCCGACTGGGGCCGCGTGCACGACAGCTCGGGCGATGGCGACATGTCGATCAACGACATCGAGATTGACGTCTAAGGGTCTGTAAAACGTCCGCCTTCGGTACTGCGGAACAGGACCGGGCGAACGGAAGATTAAAAGAGGCAAACAGCGCAAGTGCACTGGCAAGGCAGGCCGAGCGGCCTTTGGACCTCATGCAGGTTTGAAGTGACCGTCGGCGAGCCGCCAGTGCATTTTCGTTTGATAGAATGTTGTTCAGGCGACAGAATCGCCCTGAAAAGTCGCCGTCGGCCGATCGTGCGTTGCCAAGTGCGTCGAGGCGACTTATCGTTTAAATGCAGGCGGATGTGCGGTTGGTTGCCGGCAGCTTGGATCGCTCGACTGGCCAATTCTTGTTTACCGTCTCGTGGAGTTTCGCGATGTCTCGTCTGGTTCGCACGACCGTGTGGGGTCTCGTCGCCGCGTCTCTCATGCTGCCGGTCACGTCTGGCGTCTATGGCCAGGAAGGAGAAACGGCCGAGCGGGCCAAGCTCTACGAAGACCTCGGCCGCGAATCCACCACGCTTGCTCATCAGAGCAATGTGCTGAAAACCGTCGCCCGGCTCGTACGTCCGACGGTCGTGCACATCGAGGCAGACAAAGTCGAACGGGCGAATGCCCTTTCGCGAGACAGCCACGTGGAGGAGGCCGGCAGCGGTTATATTGCTGACATTGGCGGCCGCCCCTACGTGCTCACCAATCGCCATGTCATCAAAAATGCCGCGAACGATGCCATCAACATTCGCCTGGCCGACGGCCGCGTGCTGCATCCGACGCGAGTTTGGAGCGATCCGGCGACCGACATCGCCGTCATGGAAGTCGCGGCCAAGAACCTGGTGCCGGTGCGATTCGGTGACAGCAACCGGATCGAGATCGGCGACTTTGTACTCGCCGTCGGCAGTCCGTTCGGGCTAAGTCACTCGATCACGTTCGGCATCATCAGCGCCACGGGACGCCGGGACCTGATTCTGTCGGAAGATGTGAAGTTTCAGGACTTCCTGCAAACCGATGCCGCCATCAATCCCGGCAACAGCGGCGGGCCGCTGATTAACTTGCGCGGCGAAGTGATCGGCATGAACACGGCGATCGCCTCGAGCTCGGGGCACAACGAGGGGATCGGCTTTTCGATTCCCGTGAACATGGTCAAGTTCGTCGCCACGCAACTCGTCCAGAACAACAGCGTGACCCGGGCTCAACTTGGCGTGCAGCTCGACCACAAGTTTGATCCGGGCCTGGGCATCAGCGTCGGCCTGAAGCGTTCGCAGGGGGCCAAGGTATCGAAGATCTTTCCCGGTTCAGCCGCGGAAGTCGCTCAAATTCAAGTGGGCGACGTGATCCTTGAGTTTGCCGGCATTCCGGTGGACGACGACGACCACCTGGTGAACCTGGTCGGCATGACCGAGGCCAACCGCGAAGTGCCAGTCACGGTGCTGCGGGGCGCTCAGCCGCTCGAGCTCAAAGTGAAGCTGGGGACCGCCGCCGATTCGGATCGGCTGTTGCCGAAGAAGTAGCCATCTCGCCTACGACGATGCGACTTATTCGGCGGCAGCTCGCACTAAGCTGGTGCTGCTTCGGGCTGCTTGTCGCCGGCCGGCGGATGTGGGGCCGGCTTCGGAGCGAAGACCAATACGGTCACGGCCCCCGCCACCACGACGATCAGGCCTGCGAAGAAAAATGGATGCAGGTCGCCCCATTGGCCGGCCTGGGTCACGCTGACGAAGGTGTTCACGACCGGTGCCCCGCCGAACACCAGCGGCATAACAAAGATCGGCTTGCCGCCAAAATTGAAGGCCATGATGATGCCCAGCGCGCCGATCGCGCCCGCGGCGCCACCCGCCAGACTCCAGACCGTGCCCGTGAACGTGAATCGCCCGGGCTCCTCCCATTGAACCAGAATCAGGCAGGGAATAATCACGGCCATCAGGAAGTAAGAGATGCCCACGCAGATGAACGGCCTCAAGCGGCTGCCGGCCATCGCCATCTGGCCGCGATGCAGCGTCGGACCGTAAACACCCCAGGAAAGCGCGGTCATCGCGGTGAACAGCGTGACCATGCCCCAGCGTTGGGCCTGGGATTCATTGGCGCCGATCACCTGCTTGTGCGGTGTTGCGCCGCCGGCGGGGGCTTCGGTGGCGGTGGCTTCTGTCGCGTGCGCCGCCGTGGGTGCGGGACCATGCTGCGGCCGGAAGATCAGTACCGTCGCGGCGCCGACAATCACCAGGATCAGGCCGGAGATGAACACCGGGTTGATCTGTTTGAACGACTTGCTCCAGTACATCGTGAGGAAGGTGTTTACGACCGGAGCTCCGCCGAACACCAGCGGCATCACGAAGACCGGACTGCCGCGGAAGGCGAGGGCCAGGATGATCCCCAGCGCACCCAGTGCACCCGCGGCCCCCGCAGCCAGACTCCAGATGATGCCGGTGGAGCTCCAGTGGCCGACTTCCCCCTTGAGTCGTAACGTGACGATCGGGGCGAGGACCGCGATCAGGAAGTAGGCGATGCCGACGCAGATGAACGGCTTCAGCGAGCTGCCTTCCATGCCGGCCCGGCCCACGGCGAGCACCGGGCCGTAAACGCCCCAGCAGAACATGGCGACAAAGATCGACAGCAGCAGGGCGGCGAGGCCTTTCATGGCGGCGGATGCTCCGGAAGGGGGCGTTACCAATGGCAGGGGGCCATTATCCGCTAGCCGGGCGAAGCACGCTAGGGGAAGATTGGCCGTGCGGTTCTACTGAACCTTACCGCCGGCGAGTTGGGCCCGCTCGCGAATGAACTGCTGCATTTCGGCAGGAATGCCTGAGAGGGGCAGGGTGACAAACTGTGCTTTCGAAAGCATCACGAGCCAGAACTCGGGGAAACGCCAGAGCTCGGTCACGGCGTGCCACTTCAGCGTTGAGCTACCGAGGTCCGAGGTGACGGTGAACAGCTCGCGGTTCACCGAGAGAGTCGCACTTGGCGACTTCAGTCTACGAAAGCGTCCGAGCGTGTGGCGGTAGTGCGTCACGAAAATCGCGATTACCAGCAGAGTCCCGAGGATGACGACGGCGGCCAGCACGACCAGGTACCAGTTCATGCCGTACAGGCTGGCGCCAATTGCGATCAGCGCAGCCATTGCGAGAAGCACAAGCGGGAACAGGACTCCGACCGTCCGGCGCCAAAAAGCAAAGACCACCCGGCGCATCAGCGATTCGGTGTAGTGCAGTGTCGTTGCGAAATCGGCCGGGGCGGACTCTGGCATTCGAGGAATTATGCCAGCCGCGGGGCCGCGTTGCGACCGTGGCGATTAGTTCCAGTTCGAGAACATCCGCCGGTAGATCCGCGGAACTTGCGTCCTGGCGACCGCGTCTTCATAAGCCCGGCGATAAACCTCTTGTTGCCAGGCCGCGGCGACAGCCACATGCAACGGGCAGACGACGAAGCCCGCTGGAGGCTGCGGCGCTTGCGCGGCGGGCCGTGGTTCGGGCTGCGAGGGAGGGAAGAAGGCATCCATACGATTCAGATAGCGCGTGATGCGATTGGCAGACATTGATCTGAGAATCTCCTTCGCCGACTATCGGCCGACAGCAGCTAGCACCTGTGATGATTCGCGACCGCTCGTTCCAATTCCACCGCCATGCGGCGATTCGCGTGGGCGAGGCGACAAGCTGCTGTCAGCAAGGCCATGCTCGATGGTTACCTTCACGATCATGTTTATCGACTAATGCATGCTGGCACGCCGCATGGGATGCCATGCATTGCGCCAGTATTCGCCGCGCTCGCGCCCTACACGCGGTTTCGGCGGTAGACTCTGCCGCGCAGTAAGACTCTACGTAGACCGACATTGCCAGTGCTCAAGGCGGCTGCTTATCTTTGCCGCCCGCACCGGGTCGACCCGCTCGAACGACGAAGCGTGCTGCGACATGACCCAGAGATACTACGATTGCCTGGCCAAGTGCCTGGACTCGGGTTGCTGCTACGTTCAGCCTCAGCCCGCCGAGGTTTTCTCCTTCTTGTCGTCGGCAGGAGTCTCGTTAGAGTCCTTGGCATCCGCTTCCAGGCGCGTGCAGGGAATATCCAGCCCGTTCTGGTGAATGACCATTTTCGTGAACTTGCCCGAGTCGTCCGCTTCGAAGTCGAACTTGGCATCGACTGGCCGGCAATAGAAATTGGTCTCGCTCGTGGGATAGATCCCAATGCGCGGCTGGCCCGTGAGCTGCACGAACAGTTGGTCTCCCTTGCTCGTGACCTCGGCGACCACGGCCGGGCTCATCCGGTACTTGCCCACCAGCGGTGCGAGCTTTTCGGCCGGGAGCTTCATCGTCTTGGGGAGCGAGAACGGTTTTACATCGTCGCCACCCAGAAGCTTCAACAGCCGAAAGCCGAGCTGTGTCACATAGTCGCTAGATGAGCTGCCAAGCACGACGACGCCGATCTTCTTTTCCGGCTGCATCCCGATGAACGAGCTGTAGCCGCCGGTACCACCGTTGTGCCAGACGATCTTATTGGCCCGCTGCAATTGCCAGCCGAGTCCGACATCGCCACCTTCGTTTTCGGGATTCTGGAAGTGAATCTGCTGCGAGAGAGCGATCGCTTTGTCGAGCTTCGACTGTTTGAGGCCCAGGTTCGCGGCAGCGTACTTCAACATGTCGCCGCTGGTGGAGCGAATAGCGCCAGCGCCGGCCAGCGTGGGGATGTCCCAGTTCTTGGCCGGTTGGCCGTCGCTGTCGTGCCCCTGCGCGAGCCGCGCAAGGTCGTCCTCGTCGAGCGTGATCCGCGTCTGCGTCATGCCTAAAGGACCGGTGATCACTTTCTCCAGCAGCGATTCGTAGTCGTAGCCGCTTTTGAGCTGCAGAATATGCCCGAGCAGACCCATGCCCAGATTGCTGTACTCGGACTTTTCGCCCGGCTTACGCTGCAGCTTGTGCCGCATCAGAAACTGCCCCATCTGGGCGACGGTGTAGTCGGCGTACGGGTTCTCCGGATCCTTGGGGCTGAAGTTGGCCGGCATTCGCGGGAGGCCCGAGCTGTGCGTGGCGAGATCCACCAGCGTGATCGGACGTTCCTTGTTGACGGGCACCATCAGCGTCATGCCCAGGTGCTGTTGCGCCTTGTCGTCCAGCTTCACGGCGCCGTCTTCGACCATCTGGGCCAGGATGATCCCGGTAAACGTTTTGGTGATCGAGCCGATTTCGAATACGGTCTCTGGCGTGGGGGACGAGGGGTTCGCATCCGAGATCGCGCCGTAACCAAGCGTCTGCTCGCCCTTGTCACTGATCAAGCCGATCGCCAGGCCCTTGATCCAGCCGCCATCGATAAGCGGTTTTACGATCTCGTCGACCTGGGACTGCGAAATGAGCTCCTCGGCCTGAACCGCAGGAGCGATCACCACCAAGAGCACAACGCACCACCACGCTCGCACGCACCGCAGGCCACTCATGGATTGGCTCCTCGTTGATAGTTCGCTTGGCAACCCTGTTAGCTCATCTTCCTCACGATCCAGTCGCCCCACTCGGCCGAAAGCTGCGAGATCGCAAACACCAGCCGCGCCTTGCCGGGCACGACCAGTTCCGCCTCGCGCCGCCCACAGGCCTTCACGATCCGCTCGGCCAACCAGTCCGGCTGAATCAGTTTAACCTTCGCACCACCGCCGGGCTTGCGGGCACTTTCCGGAATGTTCGCGGGCTTGTCGTTGGAATAGGTTCGCGGTTCGTCGCGGGCTATTGGCCCCGGCGAAACCAAAAGCACGTGCAATCCCTCGGGGGCGAGCTCCAGCCGAAGCTGGGCCGAGTAGGCGCTGACGGCGAACTTCGTGGCAGAATACGCGCCCATATAGCGAGCGGCTGTTTTGCCGGCCAACGAACCAATGTTCACCAGCGAGCCGTGCGACTTGAGCAGGTACGGCATCGCGGCCCGAGTACATCGCACCAGGGCCGTGAAGTTCAGGTCCATCAGCGAGGCAAACTCTTCGGCCGTCGTGTCGATGACTGCGCCCCGGGCGGAACTGCCCGCGTTGTTCACGAGCACGTCGATTGCGCCAAAGGCCTCCACCGTGCGGGCAACCATCTGCTCGACGTCGGCCTGTTTTTGGATGTCGGCCTGAATGGCGAGGACTTCGGCGCCGAGCGATCGAAGTTCTGTTGCCGCGGCTTCGAGCTTATCGGCCGAGCGCGCGGCAATGGCCACGCGCGCCCCGGACCGGCAAAACGCTCGCGCAAGGGCGAGCCCGAGGCCGCTGGAGCCGCCCGTGATGAGAACCGCCTTGTTGGTCCAGTGGGACATACGAGCTGAACTTAACTGCGATGTACAAACCGTAGAAGAAAAAACCCAGGGAAAGCATTCCCTGGGCTTCCGTTTGACTCAAGTGCTCCGAGCTGGTTTGACCTATCCCACTGTGTACGGCGAACGCTGTGCGCGCGTGAGCATGGCGGTCGCTTCGCTGTCGCCGACGAAGTCTTCCTTCGCGGGATCCCAGGTGAGCTTGCGGCCGAGGCGGATCGAGATGTTGCCCAGGTGACAAGCACTCACCGAGCGATGTTGGCTTTCGACATCCGAGATCGGCCACTTGCCGTGCATCCAGGCTTCGAAGAAGTTGCCCATGTGGTCGCCGTAATGAGCTGTGTTTCCTTTATAGAGTTCCTTAACCTGCTCCATGATCTTGTCCTTAAGGGCCGGATCGGCATCCTGCTCTTCAATTGGTTTGCCGGTCAGACGGCCGCGATTTACATAGATGCGGCCCTCGGTGCCCTCGATCAGCAGGCCTTCATCTCCTGGCGGCTGAGCGCGCATCAGCACCTTGATGCCTGCGGGATACTCGTAGTCGACCGAGACGAGCTTCGGCGTGTTGTATCCGCCGGGGATCGTGGGCAGTGCGGTCTTGGTGCCATCGATTGTGGTGGGACCGGAGTTTTCAATGTTCATCACCCAATGGGCGATGTCCATGTGATGAGCGCCCCAGTCGGTGGCAATGCCGCCCGAGTACTCGTACCACCAGCGGAACTGGTAGTGGCAGCGTTCGGGGCAGTAGTCGGCCTGCGGCGCCTGACCGAGCCACATGTCCCAATTCAACCCATCCGGCACGGGCTGTGTCTGGAATGGTCCGCCTTCGGCCGTCGAGAGCGGCAGGCTGACGGTGATCGTGTGCAGCTTGCCAAGCCGTCCGCTGCGGGCCGTGGCGACGGCGCGGCCGAACAACTCAAACTGATCGCCGCGCTGCTGCGTGCCAACTTGCATCACCTTGCCGGTCTTCTTCACCGCGGCCACGAGCCGCTTACCTTCGTCGATGGTGAGCGTCAGCGGCTTTTCGCAATACACATGCTTGCCGGCATCGAGGGCGGCGAGCGCGATCGCCGTATGCCAATGGTCGGGGGTGCCGATCGTCACGGCTTCAATGTCTTTACGATCGAGCAGCTTGCGATAGTCTTCAAAGATCTCGGCGTCCTTGAAGTGTTCGTTCTTGGCCCGCTCGGCGTGCTGACGCTGCACGTCGCACACGGCCACGACGTCGCCATACTTGTTGGCGCGGCGAGCGATGCCGGTCCCTTGACCGCCGGTGCCAATGGCGCCAACGAGCGGACGATTGTTCTTCGATTCATCCCCGCGAGCGCGGAGCGTGCTCCAGAAGGGATTGGCAGCCAGCGCCATGGCGCCCGCCGAAGTCTGAACGAATGCCCGTCGGGTGAACTGCTTACTCATTGCGATTGGTACCTCGCTTGCCCCCAAAAACAGAAGAACGTTTTGAGCACAAGTTTAACCGCCCCACACGCCCGCCGCCAATCGGCCGGGGAGCCTGGGATTCCCACGCTACTTTTTCGCGGAAAGTGGCTCGAACTTCGTAATCTCCCAGTGCGTCTCGAAGTCCGCCCCCAACACCACCCGATCATATTTGCGTGGAAAGCCGTACGTCGGGTCGAACTCGGCCCTTTGAATCACCTCGGAGGCCCCCGAGGTGTTGAAGGACTTTGCGGGCGACTCGGCCATCTCGAGTTCTTCGGCAATTGTGTCCATCATGCCGGGGACGGTCCAGTAGTACCAAGTGCGCTCCTGGCTAGGGACCACGCCGTCGCGCTCCATCTTCGTGGCCTGGCCGTCGCGGACCTCGACGTGAATCTTGCCGGGGCGATTGCCCGAGAGCAGCAGGTCGAGGTTGTAGTCCGTCAGTCCGCTGGCGTTCCAGCGATCGGCGGCGGCTTCGTATTCGGCACGCGTGAGCAGCGGGGTCGTGTTGCGATTGAGAAATGCATAGGTGAGCAGGCCCGCGGCGACGGCCATGGCGCCGAGCAGCGTGCCCATAATCAGGGCCGCGGGGCGAAATCGGCGCGGCTGATCGTCCGAAGTGTTCTCGCCTTGGTGTGAGTCGCTACCGTCTGAATTTGTCATGCTGGCTTACTTCAAGTTTGATGTCGGTCGCAGTTGTTCCGCGTCTGCGACTGGCCAAATCTTATCGCGCGCGGTAGGCTACGGCCAAGCGAGGCTCCAGGCGGGACCGATTAAAACGTTCGAATTGTCAGCTACCTGGAGGACGCAACGCGCATGGCCGATGCCGCACGCCTGAAGAAACGCGCTCGCACGAAGATTGTCGCCACGGTTGGCCCCGCCTGCCGCACTCCCGAAAAGCTCGCCGAGCTGGTGCTTGCCGGCGTTGACGTCTTCCGCCTGAACATGGCGCACGCCAGCCGCGATGAACACGCCGAATCGCTGGAAATGATTCGAGCGATCAGCCGCCAATTGCGGCAGCCGATTGCCGTGCTGGCCGATCTGGCCGGACCGAAGATCCGCCTCGGCGAACTACCCGATGGATTCCTCGAATGCGAAAGCAACGCCGAGTTTCGCTTTATTCGCGGCGAAACATCTAGCGATTCGCACGACCTGGTCACGACCTACGAACCGCTCGTCGACGAACTAGCCGTGGGCGACACCGTGATGCTGGCCGATGGCACAGTGGGTATGAAGGTCGTGGAGAAGGGCCCCGACTTCGCCCGCTGCAAGGTCACCCAGCCCGGCACGATCCGCAGCCGCCAGGGTCTGAACCTGCCCGGCGTGAAGCTCAGTGCCCCGGCAATGGACGACGACGATCGCAAGAACGCCATCTGGGCGGCTGAAAACCAGATCGACTTTGTAAGCCTCAGCTTTGTGCGCCAGGCCAGCGACGTGCGCGAACTGAAAGAGCTGCTTCGCAAGCGCGGCTCGGCAGCCCGGGTCATCGCCAAGATCGAAAAGCCCGAGGCGCTGGATCACCTGGACGAGATCGTGGCCGAGTCGGACGCGATCATGGTCGCCCGTGGCGATTTAGGGGTCGAGATCGACGTCGCGCAGATGCCGGTTGTACAGAAGCGGATCGTGCTGGCCTGCACCGTGCACCAGAAGCCGTCGATCATCGCCACCCAGATGCTCGACAGCATGCAGAACTCGCCGCGGCCCACCCGGGCGGAAGTGACCGACGTGGCGAACGCGATTCTGGATGGCGGCGACGCCTGCATGCTCAGTGGTGAAACGGCGATCGGCAAGTATCCCAAGCAAGCCGTCGAGATGATGAACCGCATCGCTCAGGCGACGGAGGAGCTGTTTCGCGACAACGCGCCGCGTCCGACCGGCGAGTTCCACGCCGAGGGTCTGCACCCGATCACCGCAGCCGTCGTCTACGGGGCAGGGCACATGGCAGCCGACCTGGATGCCAAGCTGGTGGCCGTCGTCACGCACTCGGGCGCGACGGCGCTCGCGCTCAGCAAACAGCGCAGCTACGTGCACACCGTGGGCATCAGCGACAGCCCACGCACGCTGCGGCAGATGTGCCTGTTCTGGGGAGTGATTCCGCTAATCGACGTGACGGTTGACGGCTCAGGCTCGACGATCGAGGCGGTGACCGAGTGGGGCTGCGCGAACGGCATTTTGGTGAGCGGCGACTACGTCGTGCTCATCGGCGGCCTCGGCCTCCACGTCGGCTCGCACAACCAGGTGATCGTGCATCGGGTGGAATGAGCACATTCCGATGCCTATCGACTACCGAAAAGTCTCATCAGCACATAGCTGCATCCACTGTTGATGGCGAACCCGGCGAGCAAGAGCAATTGCACGCCAGCGAACAGCGATCCTAATTCCGCATTGAGCAGGGAAGCGCAGCCGCTGCAGCAAAACATGATGGATAGACAAGCAATGGCGAGTGGTCCGGTCGAGCTGTGCATCGGTTTTCTCCCGGATCAGACGCCGGCAGTTGCGTCGCATCCGGAAAGCCAACCGCATTGCTCAGCAGAGCATCACCTACTTCTTCAAGTGTTCGTCGAAGAAGGCCCACATGTCGGCATGCTCCTGCTGACGAAAGTGGCCGGTGAAGCCGTGCTTCTGGTCTTTGTAGAGATTCAACGTGTGGCGCGCGCCGGCCGCCTTCATGGCTGCGTCGAGCTTCGTCGCCTGGTCGACGGGCACAATCGGATCCAGATCGCCTTGCAGAGTGAGCACCGGCGGATCATCGCTGGAGACGTATGTCAGCGGACTCGCGGCCTTGTACGTCTCGGCCGCTTCCGCCGGAGTGCCGTTCAGGAACAGACGAAACAGCCAGTGCAGGGTGCTTTTCTTTTGTGCGGAAGCCATCTCCGTCGGACCGAACACATTGACGACGGCCTGCACGCGGCTTGATTGTTCGGGATTGCCGCCGTCGCCTTCGAGGTTCGCGTCCGCATCGGTCAGCCCCAACATCAAGGACAGGTGCCCGCCAGCCGAAGCGCCCGTCGCGCCGATCCGGTCGGGATCGACGTGATACTTGGCGGCGTTCGCCCGCAGCCAGCGCACGGCGGCCTTCACATCGTGAACCTGGGCCGGAAAGGTGGGAGTCGCGGTCGCGGTATCCTTCTGCTTGGCGTCGAACTTCATCAGCCGGTAGCTGACCGTGGCGGCAACATAGCCGCGCTTGGCCGCCTCTTCGATGGAATCGCGATAGTTGCCCCGATCGCCGAGATACCAGCCGCCGCCGTGAATGAACACGATCGCGGGGAAGGGGCCATTGCCGGCGGGCCGCGCGAGATCGAGTTTGAGCTCCTGGCCGTCCGGGCTGCTGTAGACGAGGCCTTCCTCGAGGATGATCTCGGTTTCGGTGGCGGCCGGCGCTTTGGCGGTGGCGGCTTCTTGTGCGCTTGCCAGCCCGCTCGAAGCAACGATCAGGAATGTGGTCAAGGCGAAAGACAACATCCACGGTACGATGCGCTTCACGGTCAGGTTCCTCGTGGTTGGCTCGAAGTTCATGCTGTCAGCTTGCCGACAATCTAGCAGGCCTACACCGCTGGCCCAAATCGATTCCGGCGGCAACCCATGGGGGACTCTCGCATTCGCCCTGGGCAGACAGGAAACGCGAATGCTAGTGGTCGCGTCTGGGAATGGAATATCGAAGCACCTGCCGAACCTCCCGGCAGGGTATCCCGTTGAATGGACGTCGTGCGACAAGCGTCCTGCGAGGCTCACCGCGACCTGGCGAACTCACGCGGCTCGTCGCCTGTCGAATTCGTGGCCTGGCTCCGGGCGATCGCCGGAAATAATGTGCTGGCGGAGTTTACCAATCGGCTCTCGCTGCGACTCAATCTGATTGAGACTCGCTAAAACCGGCCGGCCATCATTCAGACGGCACGCAGCAGGTAGAACGAATAGCCGTACGACTCGCCATAGCGGCGGAACAGATCGATCTCGCTTTCGGTTTCGGCGATGACGCTCAGCATGGTTGGCGATGCGGCCGGGCGCAATGCTTCGACGCGGCGCTCGAGTGGTCCGTAATAGTTTTCCCACCAGGCATCTTCTGGCAGGCGTTCGACACCGAGAACGTTATAGCCGGCCGACACCGCACGGCGAGCGTTTTCCGCATCGCTGCCGGCCGTGGGATAACCGGCAGACCAGAACTTACGCACCTCTTCAGGCAGCGGTTCGACGAACAGCGTGAGCTCCGAAATGACTGCCAGGCCGCCCACGGGCAGCAACGGTCGCCAGGTCTTGAGTGCGCCCGCGAATGTGAGCTGATACGCCGCCCCTTCGGACCAGAGCAGGTCCAGCGACTCGGCCGGCCAGTCGAGCGCGCCCATGTCGGCCTCGACGGTATGGATCAGATGCCCAAGCCCGCGCTCGGCAGCCTTGCGGTTGAGCTCTGCCAGAAACGAGGCGGCTAGGTCGACCGCGGTCACCGGAGCTTGCAATTCTTCGGCCAGCACGAGCGCCGCCGCGCCACTGCCGCAGCCCAGGTCGGCAACGCGCGGACTCGCAGGCAGCGGAGGCAATTTCTTGAGCATTCGTCGGGTGAAAGCCGCGTCGCCGGGGCCTTGGCGCGGGAGGCCGGCATGCAGTTCCAAGAGTGCCGCAAGTTCTGGAGTCATAAGCCGAGGTGCCGGTGGGTGCGTAAACTGTGAGCCGTCCGCAGAATGGCTTGGCCGCAAGACATTTTACGTCCTCCGCGGGTTCGCGCACACTTGGTAAACTCATCGCAGCGGCTATGAACCGCGACCCCCGCGACGACAACCTTCTGGCTATCGACAAGAAATGAAGCGGCGGAACCAAACTGACGGCGGCCTTCCAGCAGAACTCGAGTACCTGCGCGAGCCGGCGCTCGCGCTCGTCGACACCGATCGGCAAATCGTTGGCTGCGGGCAGGTTGACTTCGGCGTCCTGGAGCGAGCTATTCGCGAGCAAACGCGCGGGCTGTCAGCGAAGGAGGCAAAATCGCTCCGCGACCGGCACCGAACGCTCCTGAGCAAGTGGCTGAACGAGCGCGACAGCAGCGACGATCGGCTGGCAGTCGGGATGCGGTTCGTGGCGATGCTGCTGGCGGATGAGGGTTAGCAGCGATCACGGCAGTGTTGAGTCGAAAAGCAGGTCGCACATTGCGCCATGCTGAAAGTCGCGGGTCGGAGCCCCTTGCCGTCGTAATCGTCAAAGCCAACGCCGTGAAGCTGATGGCGGTCGCCATCGCGTTGATAGACCCAGCGCTTAACGGACAAACAACCTCGCCCTCACTCCCGCGGTGCATGCCGGAACACGAAAAGCTGCTTGTAGAGATAGGTGTCCGGGCCGGTGGGCCAGGGGAGGCCGGAGAGCAGGGCGATCAGTTCTTCACTCACGAGGCCATCGACCGCGGCCTGAACTTCGGCGGCGCTCGAACAAGTGGCCATCACGAACATTGAGTGCAGCGTGAATCGTGGCGGCTGTTCCCACGTGCTGGCGATCTGCTTCAATCGCTCGAGCAGCGCGCGATAAAACGGACTGCCGGCCGAGAGACCCGCGGGCATCTTGCCGCGAATGCCGACGCGGCCGGGGAAAACGTCCCAGCCGGCAAGCTGTTGCGGTTTCTGCTGCGCGCGGCGGGTTTCCACCTCGGCCCCAAGCGCGCTCATGAGCGGCCAGACGGCCAGCGTGTGCCATTCGGCGATCGCGTCTTGAATCGCCTTGACCGGATCGGATCCAACGCCGAGCGTACCCACGCGGAAGCGATCGCCCGAGTCGCCGTCGACGTGCATCTGAATGTCGAGCGGTGCGAGCATCTGATCGCCTTGCGGGACGCAGCCGTCGAAGGCTATGGCGAGCCCCAAGCGATGCTGACCGATCACGAGCTCGCCGTCGTCGAGGGTGTACTCCATGCCGGCTTCGTCGAGATGGTGTTGAAGCGTGCCGAGTGCGGATTGGTAGAGATCGTCGATCATCGCTATGTCCTGAGTAGTAGGTACTGAAGGCGTTTCACCGCTGAGGACGCAGAGGAGAGACGAAGAAAAAAGGGGAGAACCACAGAGGAACACAGATTAACACAGATTGGGAAGAGACGGCACAACGAGGGCCACGGTTCAGGATTGACACTTGACGGGGTAGGCCAGATAACGATTGGGACTCAATCGGATCCCAGGAAGGGCGTCAATGATCTCGCGCCGTGCGCTGAATTTGCTGGTCACCGTAGGCTGTTTGCTGCCGATTGCGCTGGTGATCGTGCTGGGCGTGGCCCGACTACTGCTGGCGATGCAGGACACGGCCGGAGCCGCGGTGCTCGATCGGATCGCGCTGGGCACGGGCATCGTGTGGGGAACCGACCTGGTGGCGCTGGTCCTGGCGCTGGGCATCAGGGCGCTGGATGCGGCGGAAGAGCGGAAGGAGTGAGCGGCGCGGATCCAGGGGAAGGTATTCCCCTGGCTTTAGGAGGACGTGATGGACTACACGCCGTGCCACTCGATGTCGGTGTTCGGGAAGCTGAGGATGAAATCCTTGCCGAAAGCCTGAGACGCGGTCGAAAAACCGCGTGGCACCTGCTTGGCAAGCGTCTTTTGCAGCGCAGCCACGGCGGTGACGGCGGTGAGCTCATAGCCGCTGAGAGTTTGCAGCGTGGCCCAGACCGCGCGGCCCTGATCGTCGCTCACCCGGCCCCAGAGCGACGACTGCGAGTTTTGCCGTACTTCGTCGGTTGGCCCTTTGACCTTCTTGGCGATCCGTTTTTGCACCAGGGCTTGGATCGGCTTGAAGCTCAACAGCGGCAGCAGGAAGCGAATCCGGCGGACTTGCTTCACCTGTTTGGGCGAGGCCGAGGTGTAAACTTCGATATTCGGAATGCCGGTCGAGTAGTACGCACTAGCCACGTCGCCCCAAGGGATCGTCATGCAGTGCAGCGTACCGGTGCGGAAGGGGACATCCATCGTTCGCCAGGCGGTCGGCACATCGCGAATCTGGCCATCGATCCGCACCTTGCCACCCTTGGGCAGCGCCTCGAACATCGTCTTGGCAGTGCCGGCGCTCAGGCCGCCCGTGCCGGCGAACGCCAGTTGCAGCACCTTGGCGCCGGGGAGCTTCTCGGCAAGCAGGGCGGCCAGGCAATCGCTGGGGACCACGTCGAAGCCGACGGCCGGAAGCAGCGCGACGCCGGCGGCCTTCGCCCGTTCACTCCGCTCCACTCCGGCGAGAATTACATCGACCTCGCCGGTGATGTCGAGATAATCGGCTCCGACCGCGATGCAGGCGTCCATCATCTGCCGCGCGGTCTGCGAGAAGGGTCCGGCACAGTGCATGACGGCCGAATAGCCGCGGATATGTTCGGCGATCTGAGCCGGCTGATTCAAACCGAAGGAAACGCACGGGAGGCCGAGTTCATCGGCCAGCTTCTTAACGGCCTCGTGGTTCCGCCCGGCGAGCGTCGGCCGCAGGCCTTGCTCCAGAGCACGGCGCGCGATCAAGCGTCCGGTGTAGCCATTTGCGCCATAGATCATTGCCCGCGGCGAGTCCGCCATGATGTCGCCCAAGTTCAAAAGTAACTGCCCCGCCCGATCAACCGCGCAACGCCTTACGAGATGATCTCGCGGCGGCGGTTGAGATAGTCCCAAACGACGTAGCGATCCAGCTCGCGACCGGCGGCAAAGAACACGCGGCCGCGCGTATTCTCGGCCAGCCGATATGCAAACTTAACATCCTCGCTCGTTTGTGACCAACTGTCGAGCAGAAAAATGTTGATCGTGATCCCTTCCCGCTGGCAGAGCGCGCCTTCGCGCAGGGTGGCTTCCTCGGTCGTGCGGTGCGGGGGATAGATCATGTGGAGCAGCGGGCCGTCGAAGTGGGCAGTCGGCAGGCCGTCGGTGATCAGGATGATCTGCCGGTTGGGTGTGTCCTGCGTGGCCAGCAGGCGGCGGCCTTGCTGCAGGGCATGCTGGATGTTTGTGAAGTGCGGAGGGATGTAGTACTCGCTGACGTCCTCGCGGCTCATGTCCACCCGCAGCCGAACGTACGGATCGAAAATCGTGACGGGCTTGGGCATCATCGTGGCGAGGTCGCCACGCGCGATCGGTTTGGCAAACGTGTGCATGTCGATGAACTGCAGGAAATCGCCGGGATACTCCCGGCGGATCAGCCCATCGAGCGCGAGCGCCATCCGTTTCACTTGCACATAGAGCCCGCCGTAGCGCATCGAACCGCTCATGTCCAGCAGCAGCACGGTCGCGCATTTGGGCGTATTGCGCGTGCGGTGGATCTCGATGTCTTCCTGCTTGAGCCGGACCGGCAGACCCGGGCCGCCGCGGATCAGCGCATTTACAATCGAGCCGGGCATGTCCATGTTGGCGATCGAGTCGCCGAACTCGTACTGCTTGGTGCGCTGCATCTCGACGGCGCCTTCGCCGACGATCGGCCCCTGATGCCGACCGGTGCGCGAGGGTTCGAGATTCGCAAAGATCCGCTCCAGCAGCCGACCTTGGAAAATCTTGTAGGCCTGCGGCGTGAGGTGATAGCCCTCGGGTCCGCGCTCCAGACCCTGTTGCTCGGCCATTTGCCGCATGATCTCTTCGATCTTCTTCTGCATCTCGCGAAGCTTGTCGACCTCGCCCGGCTCGGTGAACTCGCTGAGCTGTTCGAGGTCGATGATCGCGATCTGAGCAGTCTTGGAAGCCTGCTCGAGTTGCTTGAGGAGCTCTTCGATCGTGTCGAGCTCTTCCTTGACTTCGAGCGCCTCGGGCACGCTCATCGGCGTGCGGCCGGTGAACTCATACTTGGCGGCCATCTCGTCGACCTGGTACTTATTGCCCAGGATGTCGGCAAGCTGCACGAGTTGGCGAGCGAACTTCGAAGTGTCGTCGCCCGTCTGATACCAGAGGCGTTCCAGTTCGCGAATCTGCTCGTTCTTGAAACTGCTGGCGAAGCGCTCGCGCAAGCTGCGGGGAGGCTTCATCGATTGGCCGTACTCGCGATAGTCGTCGGCCACGTCCTTCACGACGCGCTTCGTTTCGTATTTCTCCAGGATCTTTCGCTTGCGTTCCTCGAGAATCGCTTTGAGGGCCTCGATACTGGGGCCGAATCCGGCAATCTGACTGGGATCGAGATGGATCGCCTTGGCCAATTCCTCATCCGTCAGCTCGCGCATGCTGCCGTACATCAGCAGATGCTCGAACGCGGGCGAAACGAGATCCGGCGGCGGCTGCGTGGGGCTCGGCAGCTTCGTTGGATCGAATCGCTGGTAGGTGTGAATCACACCGCCGACGGGTTTGGGCATAACGCACTACTTGAGAGCTACTTGATCTCGTAAACGATGCGGCCGCGCTGCTGGGCTCGGGAGATGCGGTCCGAAGCATACAGCCCGGCGAGGACGAATTCCACGCACGAGGCGCGCATGGCGGGGTCGCTCGAAGCGTTCACTTCGAAAGCCTTTTCCCAGGCCGGCGGTACGCGGGCGAGGCGATCGGCGTACTGACTGCTGGGGAGCATGTCGCCAACTTCGATCTTTACGCCTTGCGAAAAAATCTCGCTGATCTCTTCCATGCCGTGCCGGTCGACGTACTCTTCAAACACGGTGCGAATCGCTTCGGCCAGGATCGCGTCGAGCACTTGCCGCTCGTTCATCTGGTGGCTCCCCATCAGGTCGAGCTCCAGCTTGCCGAGCGCGGAACTGTAGAGATGTCCCAGGTCGCTGATCCGCGGCACGGCCGGCTTCTCGCCCAGCACGGCGGCCCGCTGCCGGGCGCTGGCGACCATCGTGCGATAGTTCGCGATGCTGAACCGCGCGCTGACGCCCGACTGCTGGTCGATGTACTTGGACTTGCGAGCGGCGATGCTCATCTGCTCGATGATCTCGCGCATGAAGTAGGGCACGGCCACGGGGAAGTCGCCGCTCAAGTCGATTTCGGCCTCCTGCTCCATGATCTGGATACCCAGTTCGCGCTCGCGCGGGTAGTGCGTGTGGATGATCGAGCCGATGCGATCCTTGAGCTGCGGAATCACCTTGCCGCTGCGGTTGTAAGTGGCGGGGTTGGCCGAGAACAGGATCAGCACGTCGATGTCGAAGTTCACTGGATAGCCGCGAATCTGCACGTCGCGCTCTTCCAGGATGTTGAACAGTCCGACTTGTACCAACTCGTCGAGCTCCGGCAGTTCGTTGATCGCGAAGATCCCCCGGTGCATCCGCGGGATGAGCCCGAAGTGCAGAGCTTCTTCAGCCGACATGCTGGTGCCGCCGGCCAGCTTGGCGGGATCGATCTCGCCGATGATGTCGGCGAACTTGGTGCCCGGCGCGAGCCGCTCGGCATAGCGGGCCTTGCGCGGCCACCAGGCGATCGGCACGTCCTCCTCGCTGACACTGGCGACCAGATCCTTACAGACGCGCGTGATGGGGTTGTAGGGATCGTCGTGCAGCGGCGCTTCGGGAATGTCGATGTAGGGGATTTCGTCGTCGAGGAAGCGGACGAGGGCCCTCATCAGCCGGCTCTTGCCCTGGCCCTTTTCGCCCAAGAACAGCATGTCGTGCTGGGCGATGATCGCCAGGTTGATCTCGGGGATCACGGTGTCGTCATAGCCGACGATGCCGGGGAACAGCTCTTCGCCGCCGCTGAGCTGGGCGATGAAGTTGTCGTAGATCTCTTGCTTGACGCTTTTGGAAGTCCAGCCGCTCGCACGGAGCTCGGCCAGGGTAGCGGGGCGGGTCGTGGTGGTCATCAGGCGTGTCGAATCCCTGGGGCTGAACGTTCGCAAAGGACCGCGGATCGGGCCAAGGGATTATAGCGCGCGGGGCGAGCGGGCCAAGCTTCTGGCGGGCGGGCAAAGTTGAACAAAGTTCGGCTGGCCGTCAGGGCTACTTCTCCTGCGAGTGAATCTCTCCGCCGGCGCGGGTGGACATGGCGCTCCACAGATGCGGTTCGATCTCCTCACTGATGAAGCGGACGCTGCCGTCTCCAAACAGTACATTGCAGCCGCCCGGGTGGTCGGCCACCATTGAGTCGACATAGCCGTGGTGGTGGTTGGGCGGATGGATTTCTCCCTCGTCGTCCTCGTGTTCGTGCCCTTCTTCGCCCTCGACTTCGTGGTCTTCCTGTTCGTGCTCGTGTTCGTGGAAGTGGTCCGGCCCGCTGTGCACGTTGATCTGCGGGGCAGCGCTCTCGCAATGAGCATGGGTGTAGTACGCCGTGGGGCAGGTGACCGAGCCGGGGAGGATGGCAACCCAGGTCGAGTCGCTATGCGAGGGGGTCTGCTCGCCCATGAAGATCGTGTGGCTGGTGCCGTCGGTGATGTCCTTGATCCGCAGCTTGCTATCGCGGTACAGCGGGCCGTTGGCGATCCTTGAGAGGTTCTCTTCCGTGTGCTCCCAGACGGCGATCTGGCCGGCGTTGGCGACGTAGGTGGCACGGGCGAGTTCCGCCAGCCGGTTGCCGTCATGATCGCGGACCTCGTAAGTGACGGTCTGATCACTGACCGAGGGGCAAAGGTACGTGCCAATCACCTGCTTCGAGGCGGCCACGTTGTTCGGATGCCAGGCCGGCACGTTCAGGTCGAATTGCCGCTGCTCGTTGGATCCTTCCAGGTAGGGCAGGATCTGGAACAGGCAAGTCCAGCCGGGATTGGCGTCGCCCGTCTCCGGATCGCGATCTCCCATTTGATCGCTGGGCTTGGTTTCATAGGCCGAGGGAAAGCGCCCGCGGGCGTCATGATGAGAGATCATCGCGATGCCGACTTGCCGCAAGTTGCTGCTGCACTGGGTGCGGCGAGCACTTTCGCGGGCGGCTTGAATGGCTGGCAGCAGCAGTGCGACGAGCACGCCGATGATGGCGATGACGACGAGCAATTCAACGAGTGTAAATCCGGTGCGCGTGCGTGACATCGCTCGGCAACCCTCCCAACATGCTGAAGACACCGCCGAGCACGCGCAAGCAAGCGCAACACCGGCGGCAAGGAACAAGCAACTGCCGCTAAATGGCGGCGGCGGGAGGAGCGCGCGACTGGGCTAGACGCGCGGCGAGCGAACGGGGCGCGGCGGCAGGGCAGGGGAGCGGGTCGGGCGCGACGTCTTCGCTGAGCTCGACTTCGACGGGAGTCGCGGCGACGACCGGTTGACCGGTGACGCGGCAGATGAAGCAGTCGTGAGCGGACGAAGTGCCAAGCAGCCGAGGACCCGATTGGTCGTCTGCCGGTGCTGAACCTGGCCCATGACTGTGCGTGGTGCCATCGTGCGTGTGACAGCAAACGTCGGCCGTCGCGTGCGCGTGGACGTGCTCGTGCCAGAGCATGCCCAGCGTGCCGGCAGCCAGATAGGCCACCAGAACGAGCAGCGACAAGCGACGAGCTCGTGTGACGGGATTCATGCGCGCGGTCCGACCAAGGACAGATACTCCCCCTCACTTTACCCGCGGGAGGCCTTTCCCGTCAATTCCGGGGCCCTAGCAGGCTGGCCAACGATTTCCTATAATCCTCGGTTTGATACCCGTCGCTAGTTCGGCGGGTTTTTTTCATTTACCGTTTTCATTTAACCATGTTGCCGGGCAGTCGGCAGGCAGCCGAATTTTGGGGGCGAGCAGGCGGCTCCACCCAGGCCGCGGCAACGAACGGATTGACCACGAGCGTGAAGCAAAATCCCGAGGCTACGATTGCCAACCGCACCGGGCTGGTCGCCGATGAGAAAGTGCTCATCCTCGACTTCGGTTCGCAATATGCCCAACTCATCGCCCGGCGCGTCCGCGAACTCCACGTCTACTGCGAGATCGTGCGGCATGACATCACGGCCGAGCGCGTTCGCGAGCTCAACCCCCGCGGCGTGATTCTTTCCGGCGGTCCCTCGAGTGTCTATGAGACCGGCGCTCCACAGGTCGATCCCGAGATCTTTAAGCTCGGCATTCCCGTGCTGGGCATTTGCTACGGCTTGCACCTGGCCTGCAACGCTCTGGGCGGCAAGGTCGACCGGGCCACGAAGCGCGAGTTCGGCCGGGCGAGCGTCCAGATCACCTCGCACGCCGACTTGTTCGAAGGCGTTCCCGACCTGATGGAAGTCTGGATGAGCCACGGCGACCAGGTTGCCGAGCGCTCGGGCGGATTCGTCACGCTGGCCGAAACGCGGACCTGCCCCGTGGCGGCCGTCCGGCACGAGACGCTGCCGGTGTATGGCTTGCAGTTCCATCCGGAAGTGACGCACACGCCACTGGGCACCAAGGTGCTGGGGAATTTCCTCACGAAGGTCTGCGGCTGCCAAGGCACCTGGCGGCTGGGAGACTTCGCCGATGAAGCAATCGCCGCCATTCGCCAACGCGTGGGCCAGGATCGCGTCATCTGCGGCCTGTCGGGCGGCGTCGATTCGAGCGTCGTGGCGGCGCTGCTTTACCGGGCGATCGGCTCGCAACTTTCCTGCATCCTGATCGACAACGGCCTTTTGCGAAAAGCGGAAGAACGCTCGGTCATTGACGAGTTCTCCGGCCACTTCAAAACCGACCTGCACGTGGTGAAGGCCGAGACTCGCTTCCTGTCGGCACTGGCCGGCATCACCGATCCGCAGGAAAAACGCAAGCGGATTGGCCACGCGTTCATCGATTGCTTCAGTGAAGAAGCGGCGAAGATCTCGGGCGCGAAGTTCCTGGCCCAAGGGACGCTGTATCCCGACGTAATCGAAAGCGGCGCGGCGGTCGACGGCCCCGCGGCCACGATTAAGTTGCATCACAACGTGGGCGGATTGCCCGAGGACCTGAGCTTCGAACTGATTGAGCCGCTACGCGACTTGTTCAAGGACGAGGTTCGCCGGCTGGGACTGCAATTGGGACTGCCCGAAGACATCGTCTGGCGGCATCCGTTCCCGGGTCCGGGCCTGGCGGTCCGCTGCCTGGGCGAAGTGACCAAGGTTCGGCTCGACACGCTCCGCGACGCAGACGCGATCGTGGTCGAAGAGATCAAGGAAGCCGGGCTGTATCGCTCGACCTCGCAGGTGTTTGCCGTACTATTACCTGTGCAAAGCGTCGGCGTGATGGGCGATGCCCGGACCTACCAAGACACCGTGGCCGTGCGAGCGGTGACAACCGAAGACTTCATGACCGCCGACTGGAGCCACCTGCCCTACGAGCTGTTGGCCCGGATTTCGACGCGGATCATCAACGAAGTGCAGGGTGTCAATCGCGTGGTGTACGACATCAGCAGCAAGCCGCCCGCCACGATCGAGTGGGAATAGCCGCGCCCGCCCGTGTCGCGACATCGAACGCCGTCCGTCCGCTTGCGGCCTGGCGGCGCACAATCCAAGTTCAATCCAAACTATAACCCAGCATTAGCACTTTCATGGGTCAGCATTACATCTACCAAATCACGGATCTCAACAAGAAGTTCGGACAGCGCGAGATCCTCAAGAACATCAACCTGGCGTTCTATCCGGGCGCCAAGATCGGCGTGTTGGGCCGCAACGGGTCCGGCAAAAGCACGCTCTTGCGAATCATGGCGGGGTGGGACAAGGAGTTTGAAGGCTCGGCCGTGCTGACCAAGGACTACACGGTTGGCTACCTTTCGCAAGAGCCGCAGCTTGACCCGAACAAGGACGTGTTCGGCAACGTGCAGGACGCCGTGGCTCCGATTCGGGCCTTGCTGACGCGTTACGACGAGATCAACGCCCGGTTTGCCGAGGATATCAGCCCCGACGAAATGGAAAAGCTGCTGGCCGAACAGGCCAAGGTGCAGGACCAGATCGAACTGCACAACGCCTGGGAGCTGGACCGGCAGGTCGAGATCGCGATGGACGCGATGAACCTGCCGCCAAGCGACTCACCGGTGACGAACCTTTCGGGCGGTGAGCGGCGCCGCATCGCGCTGTGCAAGATCCTGCTGGAGCGGCCGGACCTGCTGCTGCTCGACGAACCGACGAATCACTTGGACGCCGAGAGCGTGGCCTGGCTCGAGCGGCATCTGGCCGAGTACACCGGCACCGTTGTGGCCGTGACGCACGATCGCTACTTCCTCGACAACGTGGCAGGCTGGATTCTGGAAATCGACCGTGGCCGCGGAATTCCGTTCGAAGGAAATTACACTTCGTGGCTGGAGCAGAAACGCAAGCGACTGGAACTGGAAGAAAAGTCCGCCAGCGCTCGCCAGAAAACGCTCGCTCAGGAGCTCGAGTGGATTCGGATGGCCCCGCGGGCTCGCCAGGCCAAGAGCAAGGCCCGTATCAAAGCCTATGAGGAGATGTCGGCCGAGGAGCAGCAGTATCGCGATCAGGAAATCGAAATCCAGATTCCCAAGGGAAAGCACCTGGGCGACCTGGTGATTGAGGCCAAGAACCTGAGCAAGGGTTACGGCGATCAACTGCTGATCGACAATCTTTCGTTCCGCCTGCCGCCGGGCGGCATTGTGGGCGTGATTGGCGCTAACGGCGTCGGCAAGACCACGCTGTTCCGGATGATCACCGGCCAGGAGACGCCCGATAGCGGTGAGATTCGCGTCGGCAGCACGGTGGAACTCGGCTATGTGGATCAGAGCCGGGACGCGCTCAAAGCCGAGAACACGATCTTCCAGGAGATCACCGGCGACGTCGAAACGCTGGAGGTCGGGAAGTTCAAGATGAACGCCCGGAGTTATGTAGCGCGGTTCAACTTCATGGGGGCCGACCAGCAAAAGATCGTGGGTACGCTCTCGGGCGGTGAACGGAACCGCGTGCACCTGGCCAAGCTGCTGCGGTGTGGCTGCAACGTGCTGCTGCTCGACGAACCGACGAACGACTTGGACGTCGACACGTTGCGCGCGCTGGAAGAGGCGATTCTGAGCTTTGCGGGCTGCGTGGTCGTGATCTCGCACGATCGCTGGTTTCTGGATCGCGTGGCGACGCACATCCTGGCCTTCGAAGGAGACAGCTACGTCCACTGGTGCGAAGGCAACTTCCAGAACTACGAATCCCAGCGGAAGGAGCGGCTCGGGATGGAAGCTGACCAGCCGCACCGGATTCGGTACAAGAAGCTGCAGCACTAGAGAGTTCCTAAGGAAGTGACGCTTCCTGGCTACTCATCCGATCGTGCTTTGCGTCCTAGAATTGCGCTAGAGAAATTCTCTCTAGCGGAGACGCCACCATGATCGCCATTCAAGAGCTTGCCGGTACCAACGTCGTCGAACTTGTCATCGACGGGCCGGTGAGCGCGGCGGAGTTCGACGAGATCGTCGCCCGGCTGGAAGCAGCGATTTCCACGCACGGCAAGATTCGCGTGCTGGAGCTCATCAAAGAGCTGGGCGGCGTGCCGCCATCCAAGTGGTGGGACGACCTGAAGTTCGGCTACCGACACATGCGCGACATCGAGCGGGCCGCGATCGTGGCCGAGCAGCGGTGGCTGGAAGTCTTTGCGAACCTGGTGAATCCGTTCTTCTCAGCCAAGCTGAAGTATTTCAAGCCGGCGGAGATTGAGCAGGCGCGCGCGTGGCTACTGGAGAGCGGCGAGTAGGACGTCGAAACAAAGCAAGGGATGCGCCCGATGAACGGACGCATCCCTGTACATCGATGACTCGCAAGTACTCTTGTTGGCAGCTTAGTCGCGGCGCAGCTTGCGCCGAGCCGCGAAGGCCAATGCCAAGGCACCGAAGCCGCCGAGAACAAACGATGATGGTTCCGGCACCGGAACCGTGGCCACGTCGATCAACAGCCCTGCGCCCTTGATGCCGCCGCAATCCCAGGTCGGATTGGTCGGGGGCTTGTAACCACCGTGGCCGCCACTCCAGCCGTCCCAACCGCCGCCGAAGGTGAGCGGACCGGCCTGTGGTGTGCCGGTGATCGGACCGGCAGATTCGATTGCCCCCGTTGCCAGATCGATCGTGTAGAGCGTGTTCTCGACGAGCCCGGTGCCGGTGACGAGCGTCTGCCCTACGAGATAGCCAATGCCGGTTTGGCCGGAGATATCCATCCCGTGGATCGACTGAATATTGCCAAGCGAGAGGCCCACGGAACCGACCGTCTCCAGCTTGCCTTGGTTTTGCGGCGACTGGATCGTCAAAACATTTCGCGACGATTCCAGATTGAAGAGCGTGCTGGTGGACGCGCCGGGATAGCTGTTGGTGTAGGCGCCCGAAACAACCACCGGGCTCGTGCCGGCGTTCGGATCTCCCCCGACAAAGTTAAGCAGCGAGTCGGCAGCGATCGGGGCACCCGTGTTCGGGTTCACCCGAATGTTCTTCCGTTGGTTAGTGAGCACGCGGATGTTGTCGTTCACCGGGTCGAAGTCGAACGACTTGACGAGGTCGATCAGCAGCAGGCCGTTGCCCAGGCCCGTGGCGGCGCCGGTCGCGGTGTTGATCTTGAAAAAGCGGTTACCGCTTGAGAATCCGTAGAGCTCGCCGGTCGAGGGACGGAAGTCGATGCCGATCAAGGAGTCGCCTCCAAGGCCGATGATTCCCACCGCCGAGTTGATCGAGCGGGTCTGGCTGTCAAAGGTCACGAGCTGCTGGCCTTCGGTCAGCCCGTAGAGCAACTCCGCGCGGGCGGAATTGGCCGCCAGGATGGCAGCGATGGCGAAAGTCAGGCCGGCAAAAAAACGGTTGCGTGTCATGGTTTGGTTCTCCCAGCAATTTTCGGCGTAGTCGTGCAGTGTGGTCGTGGAATTAGTTCGGTTGGGCTAAAGGTCGTTGCGTAGCGGTTCGGAGGCACCGCAGGCGCTTCGGAGGGCGCCGCGATGATTCAACGACTTGTGACCTGAACGCGCAAGAAGCGCGAACAGAGGACGCATTAGCGAAAGGTCTCGATTGGGGGATGGGCCGCCAGACGGTTAAGGACGCGTTGTGGCTAGCCCGGGCTTGCGAGAAAAGCAGACCGATTGACGCGGCGGCGGAACTCCCGCGTTACAGCACGCTGGGAGACTTGGCACCCGGGTCAATTTGTCCGTCGGCTGAGCTAGCTGTCCTCACCAATTGTGAAAAGAAGGCCACTTGCGAGAGACGGCGGCAGGCGGTTTTTTACGCCTGACGTACCCGCCTCGGCTGAGGCAGGCATACCATACCACCCCTGCAAGAATTTTTCCATGCGCACTGCGGCAAATTCTTTCAGCCCCCCCGAGAAACCACCACCTGGCAGCTAGCAGATCAGGCAGGCTTGGACCGACTCGAAAATGGTATTCGGTCGCGAGCGAGAGTCTGCTTGAGTCGGAACGAACGGGGTGAGCGGTCTGGAGGCACAACCTTGGGAGGAGGCGTTCACTCAGAGGCTTGAGGACTTGCATGCGCGATGCTCGAAGACGCGCGACCGCGCGCCGCAGCGCGAACGCGACTTGACCACGCCAGCATCGGCACCCTATATAGAAATCCAAGGACATGCATTCATGCCATGCCACCGCCGAGTCGCTTGCGGTGGCCTGGCCAGTCGAGATAGCACTTAGCAAGGAAACCAGACCGTGTCGATCATTCGCGTTGGAAGCACCAAGCAGTATGCTGATGGCTGGGAAGCCGCGTTCACCAAGGGCAAGAAGAAGACTGCTGCGGCCGGCAAGAGCGGCAAAACCACGACCAGGAAAACCACGAAGTCGGTGAAGAGCGCGGTCAAGAGCGTCAAGAAGAAGGTCAAGAAGAAGAAATAGTGCGGTAGAGAATTCTCGCGACTTGCCTCGGTCGACCACCGGCCTTCCGATCGAGACCTCCCTCGTGAGCGATCTTAGGCTCGCGACAGGAATTCCCCCGTGCGCGTGTCGACTTTCACCGTTTCGCCCTCGGCGAGATACTCGGGGACCTGAATTTCGAGCCCCGTTTCGAGCTTCGCGGGCTTGTTGCGGCTGGTGGCCGAGTTGCCTCGCACGCCCGGATCGCACTGGACGACCTTCAGTTCGACGGTCATGGGGACTTGCAGTCCCACGCACTCATCGTTGTAGATCAGGGCCTGAACGCCTTCGAGGGTCTCGGTGATGTAGGGGGCCTCGCCGGCGACTTCCTCCAGCGTGAGCGAGTACTGGTTGAAATCTTCCTGGTCCAGCAGGTGCATGTGCGTGGCATCGGTGTACATCAGCTTCACCGGGCGGCGTTCGAAGTCGGCCTCGGGCAGCGATTCGCCCCCCTTGAGCACGATGTCGACCTTCTGCTTGGTAACCAGGTTGCGAGCCCGGTACTTGTAGAGTGTCGCCGCTCCGCGGGCCGAAGGGCTCTGCACGCTGGTGGTTTCGATGATGCAGGGGGCTTCACCGTAGACGAGTACCATGCCGTTTTTGATGTCTTTCGCGATCATGGACTTTCCATCTCTGTGAGTTTGACCCAGCAGGCTCGGCAGAATCCGCGCTACATCAACGTGCCTGATTGCGGATCGATGCCCACGCCGCCCGTTAGTTCGACCATTGCGTCCAGCACGATTAAGAGCGCACTCGGATCGAGCATTTCGTCGGCGTCGTCCTCGGGAACGTCGTCGGACACCTGCTCGAAGTGCAACAAGTCGATGCGGGCGTCGAAGGTCTTGAGCCGGGCCAGCTTCTTGCGCTCCTCGGGATCGAGCTGAGCGTCGGCAAATTCGGCTTCGAGCGACTCAATGCTTTCGGCAACCTCTTCGCCGGCCACGTAGCTGATGTCAAGTGCGGCGTAATCGTCGGGCGAAAGCACCGTGATCGACTCAAAGCGGTCGTCCTGGTCGGCCGTGGCGTTGGAGAGCTGGAAGCGCTCGCTCAGGCCGTTGAGCATCTTCTCAATCCGCTTGAGCGACGGCCGGCGGCTGGAATCGAACAGCACAAAGTACGTTTCGCGCCACTTATACTCGTCGCGTTCGAACATCGACATGCCTTACTGCCCCCAGTCGTCTTCCGGCGGACCAAGGCCGCCTTGCCAGGCCTCGAGCGCGGTCAGCATCTGGTCGCGCTCTTGCGGGCGAGCCCAGACGCTTTCGCCCTGCTCGAGGCGAACCTCGTACTGCCCCTCGCGCTCGCAGTCCTCGGAGCCGCAAAAGTGCGGCGTCGACGAGACCCACATCACGCGATAGAGCGGCACATGTTTGTCGTCCACGATGCAAAAAATCGACATCTTTAGTGATCCTCGACGAACTCTGCGAGCACGCAGGCTCGCACCGCTTGGATTATACCTGTCCCAGTTCAATGGAGCGGCGGGTGGCCGCTTCGACCGCGGCCATCAGGGTGCCGCGCAGGCCGCCGGCTTCGAGTGCCTCGAGCCCCGCGATTGTCGTTCCGCCGGGACTCGCCACGCGATCCTTAAGCACGGCCGGATGCTCGCCTGTTTGCAGCACCATCTGGGCGGCCCCGAGCAGCGTTTGCGCGGCCAGGGCGAGCGCGACTTCGCGTTTCAGCCCCATCCGCACGCCGCCGTCGGCCAGGGCTTCGATCATCAGGTAAGCGAAGGCCGGCCCCGAGCCCGAAAGTCCCGTCACGGCATCGAGCAGCGACTCTTCGACCTCGAAGGCGACTCCCACGGCCGAGAGCAGGGATGCGACGAGTTGCATGTCGTCGTCGGTGGCGCCCGAGCCGCGGCAATATCCGCTGGCGCTTTGCCCGACAAGACAAGGGGTGTTCGGCATCACGCGCACCAGGCGTGCGCCGTGAAGCGCCGCGGCGAGTTTCTCGAGTTTGACGCCGGCAGCGATCGAAATCACGAGCTTCGACGGGGCGTCCGCTCGCAGGTCAGCCAGCGCCGCGGTGATCTGTTGCGGCTTGGTGGCCAGCACGATCACGTCGGCTGATTTGGCCAGGCTGGCATTGTCGGAGACCACCTTCGCGCCGGGGACCGCCTCGAGGAACGCCTGGCCCGCAGCCTCGACCGGATCGGCTGCGCTAATTCGCGCAGGCGCAACCAGCCCTGAACGGACGAATCCGGCGGCCAAAGCGCGAGCCATTTGGCCGGCGCCGATAAACCCGATCGAAGGCGAATGCATGCGTCTGGAAACTGCGAAGGGTCGTGAAGCGGACGGCTGCCCCGGTGGAGTCGCGTCCCCTGCGACTAATCTAGGTTCGCGCGGCCGGGGCCGCAAGGAAGCCAGAACCGCTGGTTGCGGCAAATCGCGGAGATTTCGCCAACTTGCCCATGCGGCCGGCGCGGGTGAGGTGGTCCTTGAATCGGCCTTTACAGCTCGGTGAGAATTTGCGATGGTTCCCGCCCCGCAAGGCAGGCGGACCGCGGCCCGGTTTGCGCGCGGCCGGTGCGATGTTGTTTTGCGGTCAAGGAGACTCATCATGCGACTATTGGCCGTCGTGCTGGCCATGTGGCTGGCGGCCGGCTCGGCCGCCCGAGCCGATCTGCCATCGCCGTTTGCCTGGCTTCGCGGAAACGAAACCTCGACCGCGACCAGGACCCTCAAGGGGACCGGCAAACGCGCCTCGGCGGTGGTTACCCAGGTGGCGAACGCGCCCAAGCGACTCGTCACCGGCACCAAGCACATGCTGACGCCTAAGAAATCGGCCAAGAAGCCGAAACTGGGCACGGTCGCAGTTCGCAAGAAGGATTCGGAAACTGCCGAGCAGGGGTTCCTGGGCCGGCTGTTCAATCCTCAGCCCGAGACATCCCCCGCGACGGTAAACGAATGGATGGCGCTCGAAAAGCCTGAATTTGGCGGGACTCGCTCGATCCGTTAAGAGGCACCCTGAGTATGCGTTTTACACCTCTCCTGACGGCAGCCCTGCTTGTCCTTGGTTGCCTGGCAGTCATTGGGTGCGCGCAGCAATCGGCCCCGCCGCCCGCGACAATTAACGAGTGGATGAAGATGGAACAGGTCCGCCCCTAAGTCCCGGTGAACCCCAGCCAACGAACCCCATGCGACGCTATTCGGCGCAATTCGTTCTCGTGATCCTGACGCTGCTCGCGGCCGGCTGCGCAGGCCCCTTGGCCGGACTCGGCGAGAACGAAACCGACGAGATTATCGAATCGGCCGCCGCCGATGAGTCTTTTCCCGACGCGGCCGAATCCGGGATCGCCTCGGGCTCGCTATAATATCCAGAGGTCTGTACCCGATGCCCTCGCTCCACTCTGAAGACGCTCACCCGACTGATCGCCCCGGTCGAACGTTCGCCATGCTCTCGAACACGCCGCACTACGTTCGCTGGTTTGTATTGCTCGCGATACTTTCGCTGTGCGTTGGCTGCGACCAGATGACCAAGAGCATCGCTCGCGACCAACTCGCCGATCAGGCAGCTCCGCTGAGTTACCTGTCGGACACGTTCCGGCTACAGTATGCGGAAAATCCTGGCGCGTTTCTGGGGCTAGGCGGAAATTTGCCACCACAGGCGCGGTGGCTGCTGCTTGTCGTTGTGAACAGCCTGGTGGCGTTGGGGATTGGGATCTTCGTTCTGTTGCAGACATCCATGTCGCCGCTGAAGACTCTGGCCTGTGCGCTACTGCTCGGCGGCGCGATCGGTAATCTGATCGATCGTGTGCGGTTTGATGGGCTGGTGATCGACTTTATGAACCTGGGGATCGGGCCGTTGCGAACCGGCATCTTTAATGTCGCCGACGTGGCCATCACGATCGGAGCCATTCTCTTGATCCTGCCGCAGCTTGCGCCTGCGAAGTCGACCGACGTGACACCTGAAGCCACCGCCTAGTTGCAGGCGTTTGTCACGTGAAGAGCCGCTTCACGCCAGCCACGAGCACGACCTCTGTCATCAAAATTGCGCCTGCGCGGTGCGAGATAGCGGCTGCCCTCGCGGCCAGAAAGATCAGTACCGTTAGAGCCCGGGAGTGGTCCCTAGTCCGGGTGATTCCAGCAGCGAGAGGCGACTTCAGTCCGGAGCTCTGTATTCGCTTGAGGCCCTCGTGGGAGTGCAATGTCACTTGGGCGAGGCTATCATGTGACCTTCCGATGCGGACTCGCTCGGCAATATTCTCCTGCTGAGCACGGCCTGGAGCACGAATAATTTGAACTCGCGAATCCTACCCTTCGTTGGGATGCTGTTCGTCTGCCTGTTTGTGACCCCTGGCTGGGCCGGGGCCGATGAGCTCGACGAGCTCCTCGCACAGGCTCACCCCTGGGCTCGCTTCGGCAAAGGCGCCTGGCGGCATGTGCGAATCGTGACCGAGAACTACGACGCCGAAGGCAATCCCACCGACGGGAGCCTGACCGATAACAAAACCACGGTGACGGATGTTACGCCGGAGCGGGTGACATTGCGGGTCGAGGTCACGGTCGAAGTGGCGGGGCAGACGTTTCCCGGTCAGCCACAAGTCATCGAGCAAGGATACGCTGGAGAAACGTTGGGCAAGATCGCACCCGCCAGAACACTGGAACCGCAGACTCTGACCATCGACGGCCGCGAGGTGCGGTGCGAAGCACGAGAACTCGACATCTCCGGGGGAGTCACCAAAGAACAAACCGTGATCCTGTTCGCCGCGGGGCACGAGCCGGCGATTCTCCGCCGCCAGAGCACGCTGCGCGAAGCGGGTGACGGCAAGGAGCTACAGGAGATCACAAGCCAGGTGATGTCGCTGCACATGATCCGGCACCTCGTGCAGCAGGAAAAACCGCAAGGCGTCTATTTGGTGCGCACGAATCAGAAGAACGATCGCGGCACGACGATCACCTGGAGCTGGCACGCGCCAGAAGTGCCGGGCGAAGTGGTCGACGAGTGTTCGCACAAAACCGACGCCGATGGCCGCGTTATGCGCCGTACCACGCTCGAGTTGATCGGTTATGGTTTCGGTGAAGCCAGTGAACTGCAAATCGACGGAACCGGCAAACTGTCGCCGCGCCGCACCCGCCGTCAACAGCGTCGTGCTCCCTAGCCTTCCAGATTAAATCGCAAATCTGGCAGCGCTTCAGATCGGCTCGCAAATCTCGTAGCGGGTCATTCCGTTGATCTTCTGCGGCAACTCTTTCACCTGGCAATCGATTCGGCACTCGGCGATCGAGGACGAGTGAGGCTGCCACTTTCCGCCGGCGAACACGAAGGTTTGCTTCTGACCATCCTCGAGGACGATGAACGGCTTGCCATAGCTGATTTGCACTTTGCGCTCGGGCACTCGGATGGCCGGCGGCGGCGGAGCCGACGAGCGCGCCTTCTGCCGCTTGTTCTGATGGTGGGGGCGTCGACCCATGGTTGATCCTTGTGGTTGGAGCGGCTGTACCGCGGCGGCGGCGAGTGTCTGACTAAAACGCAACGGCCGAAGGCAACCCACGAGGAGTCGCCTTCGGCCGTTTATGATCGAATGCGAGACTAGCGGCGACCGTAACTTCCACCACCGCCACCACCGCCTCCGCGGCGACCATAGCCGCCACCACCACCGCCACCGCCACCGCGGTCTTCCCGGGGCTTGGCTTCGTTGACGGTCAGCGGACGGCCGTCGTATTCCTTCTCGTGCAGTGCGGTGATCGCGCTGCGGGCCGCGTTGTCATCGGCCATTTCCACGAAACCGAAGCCCTTGCTGCGGCCCGTGTCGCGGTCTTGAATGACCTGCGCGCTGCGCACCGAACCGAATTCGGTGAACAACTCTTCCAGGCTGGAACTCGTCACGTTGTAACTCAGATTGCCGACGTAGAGTTTCATGCTCATCGTCATCTCCAAAAAAAAATCGCGACCCTAAAAGCTTCCGGGTCGAGGCGGAAGTGGCCTGCAAGTGGTGGCCCGCCAAGTGGGAGAGGCGAAGGAAGCGCGAAAACGCGAGAGGCGTTTGCTCGAACGTCGTCAAACCGACTGCTAGAACTATAGCTGATCGAGTGCTGGTAGCTAGAGCAATCATGTCCCCGCGCGACAATCGGCCGGTCGACTTTCCGATGGGCAAGAATCCCCTATCTGGAGCCTCACTATGGGGTTGCGCGGATAAGGAGTGATCGGGCAAGGGCAGTTGTCAGGAGTGATTAAGATTTTCTCCCCTTAGTTTTCGGTTGAATCGCGCGAAGGTCGAGCTGGCTGGTTCCGCAGCTGTTACTTCACAGATTCGCGATGAAAACACGGGGTTTATCGTATCGAGGTGCGCGGCCAGCGGTTACACTAGAGAATGCACGCCACGTAACGGCCGAAACGAATGCCAAAAAGATACCTTTCGGCCTGCAATCTCATTCGCTTTCTACGCCGCTGGAGTCAAGTACAAGCGAGCGGAAGCGACTCTCGACCTGCGGCGCGATTCGCCAAGCCGTGCGAACCGATCCGCCGAAATGTTTGGACGAGTCTGCCCGCCGAATGGGCGGAACTCGGCCGTCGACTGCCGCGCTCGTGCTCTCGGGACAGCGTGCTGTGATTTGCGGCAAGGGGCCAATGTGCTGCGCCTGCGCCAGCGTGTGACGGCCGTCATAGTTTCTGTGTTGTCAAGGTAAAGGAAACATCATGAGCGAACGCAAGCCCGTGCCGCATAACCCCGCCTCGAACGTGCGCCGCTGCCCGGTGTGCGACAAGCCCTCATACTCGGCGTCCGGAGTCCATCCGCAATGCAGCCTGGCCAAGGCCGACGCGGTTTCCCGAGCGGCTCGCAAGGCGGCGGAAGAAAACGCTCCGCCGGCGCCCGTTCAGCCCAAGCTAAATCGCTTTCAGAAGCAATGCCCCAAGTGCAAGCGGGTAGTCGCGCCGCGGCGTTTTCGCTGCGACTGCGGCCACAATTTTGATGCCTCGCTGGCGCGAGCCGGAGCGAAAGCATCGACCTAAACGCCATTCGTGGGTTCGAACGAATTTCTTGTTCGACCAAGCTCCTCAAGGAGTCCGTTCGATGGCCATCACTCCGGTCTCTGACAAATCGATTACGCGGCAAGTGGCCGGCAAGATCGCCCAACGCGGGCTTAACGCGCCGTGCCGTATACTGGTCGACACGCTAAAAGGTCAAGTCACGTTGAGCGGCACGGTGCAGTATGCACACCAGAAGCTAACCGCCGTGCAGGCCGCATCGGGTATCTCTGGCGTCCGCCGCATCATCGACAAGCTGACTGTCAAAGTGGCCCCTCGCTACTAGTCAGTTCTCACACAGTTCCGCGAGCTCGCCATGGAGGAGAACGATCAGGACGAGTGTCTTGCGCGGCAGCGGCGGATCGTAGACGAGGCAGCCAAGCTGGTTGAAGCCTCGCGCACGCTTTGTCGCGACGCCAAGCAGGCCCTCGAGAAGTCGCGAGCTCAGTTAGACTCCGACCCGCCTGCCAGGCAGAATTGAGCGGGAAACCGCCGGGATTGCGATTCCCTGCGACGCCTGTCTCAACCTTGAACGTTTCTGGATCAGGCGTCTATAATGAGACTCCCGATCGAGGGGGGATTCGTTTTGTCTCGCACGCGAGTCTCAAACGCTTCATGTCCGATTCTTTCAACGGCTATCACGTCTGGCTGGGCATCCCGCTCACTGAGCAACCGCCCAATCACTACCGACTGCTGGGTATCTCGATCTTCGAGTCCGATCTGGACGTGATCGATCATGCCGCCGATCGGCAAATGGCTCACGTCCGCACGTTCCAGTCCGGCCGCAACGGGGCACTCTCGCAACAGATTCTGAATGAGCTGGCTAGCGCGCGGGTGTGCCTGCTCAGTCCCGAGAAGAAAGCCGAATACGACAACGCCCTGCGGCAAAAAATGTCGGCCGCGCCAATCATCGCCGCGGTCCCCGTGGGAAAAGCCTTGCCGGTAACGCCCGTAGCGCAACCGGTCGTGCCGCTCACTGCCAAACCTGTCGTCGCGCGGATGGCGGGACCGATCGCCGCGAAGCCCGCGGAGCCCATCGCGGGCAAATCAGCCGTGCCGCCGAAACCTGTAGTGACCGGCGCGGCCGGCGCGGCGAACATTCCGCAGCCTGCCACCGCTAAGCCTGCGACTGTCGAACGTATTTCAGAGGATGACGAAGATCCTTTCGGATTGCGCGCTGCTTCGGGCCGCCGAGCGGTCGCCGCCAAAGCAAGCGGCTCGTTGTTCGAGGACGCCGAGATCGCGGGCAGCCCAAAGATCAACGTCGACCTGGCACGTCGGCCAATGGGCACCGACATCTTCGTGCAGAGACTGGCGATTTACGGATTCGTCGCCGTGACCAGCATCATCATTCTGATGGTGGTCTGGAGCACGCTGACGAGGAACTTTGGTCAGCCAAGTGAATGGTTCAAAGCTCCCGTGGCGGCGGAGCCCGTGCACGAGGCACCCAAACATCAAGCGCCGCCGGCCCCTGCACCGGGCGGTCAACCCGCGCCAGCACCGGCGCCCGCGGCAGGCGGGTAGTTCACTTTCGCTTTCGGTAGCGAAAGCATTCCGGCGTGTGGTCGTTGACGACGCCCACGGCCTGCAGCCAGGCGTAGACGATCGTGGGACCGACAAACTTGAAGCCTCGCTGCTTGAGTTCTTTCGCGACCTGTTCCGAGAGCGGCGTTTTCGCAGGTACCTGAGCGGTATCGTTGCACAGCGATTTGCCGCCCGTGAAGGCCCAGACCCATTGGGAGAAATCCTCACCGGCATCGGCCATCTTGAGGTAGGCCTTCGCGCCGCCGATCGTGGCCTCGATCTTGGCGCGCGAGCGAACGATGCCTGCATCGGCGAGCAGGCGTTCGATGTCCTTCTCGCTGAAGCGAGCGACTTTTGCTGGTTCGAATCCTTTGAACGCTTGGCGAAAGGCGTCGCGCTTCTTGAGAATCGTGCTCCAGGAGAGACCGGCCTGAAAACCATCGAGCATGAGCTTTTCCCACAGCGCGCGGCTGTCGCGCTCGGGTCGACCCCACTCGTCGTCGTGATAGGCCTGCATCAGGGGGTCGTTGCCGGCCCAGGCACAACGTTGGCGCATCGATTGTCCTCAGCGAAAACGGGGAAGCCGCCATTCTACCGATACGCGTCCGGCGGTTTAGCCCTGTCGCCCCGATAGAACGAGAGTCGGCCAATTGCCAAGTCCCCCAAATCCCTGCATAATCCAGGATTCTCGCCACGGCCCGAAGGAGCGCCCCCGATTATGCAAGACAAATTTGGCCCCCCCGGCATCACCTTCGACGACGTGCTCCTGGAGCCGCGCTACAGCGCCGTGGTCCCCTCGGAAGTCGATGTTGCGACCCAACTCACGCGCAAGATTCGCTTGAACATTCCGCTGATCAGCTCGCCGATGGACACGGTGACCGAGCATGAAATGGCGATCGCGCTGGCCCAGGAGGGCGGGCTGGGCGTGATCCATAAGAACATGTCGATCGAGCGGCAGACCGAAGAGGTCGACAAGGTGAAGCGGAGCGCAAACGGCATCATCACCGATCCCGTCACGCTACCGCCCGATGCCAGCGTTGCTCGCGCCCGCGAAGTGATGGATCAGCACAACGTGTCGGGCGTGCCTATCACGACAGTCGGCAAGCGGCTGGTGGGCATCCTCACCCGCCGCGACCTGCGTTTCCTCGAGAACTCGGAGCTGAAGATCTCTGAGGTTATGACCCGCGAGCCGCTCGTGACGGCTACGGGGACCGTAACGCTTGAGGAAGCTGAGAAGATTTTGATGGCAAAAAAGGTCGAGAAACTTTTGCTGGTTGACGAAGATTACACACTGACCGGCCTCATCACGATCAAAGACATCGACATGATGAAGCGATTCCCGAATGCCTGTAAAGATGGGCAAGGCCGCTTGCGGGTCGGGGCTGCTGTCGGAGTGCACGATTACGAGCGTGTTGAAAGCTTGCTAGCAAAAGACGTCGACGTGCTTGTGGTCGATAGCGCCCACGGACACTCGACCAATGTGATCGAGACGGTCAAGAACCTGAAGCGTCAGTGGAAGATCGAAGTGGTGGCCGGCAATGTGGCCACGGCCGACGGCTGTCGCGACCTGATCGCGGCCGGAGCCGACGCCGTGAAAGTTGGGATTGGTCCGGGTTCGATCTGCACGACGCGCGTGATCTCGGGAGTTGGCGTACCACAAATCACGGCGATTTACGAAGCGGCCCAGATCGCGGCCAAAGAAAACATTCCGATCATTGCCGACGGCGGCATTCGCTACTCGGGCGACGTGACGAAAGCCCTGGCGGCTGGAGCCCACGTGGTGATGATCGGCGGATTGTTTGCCGGGTTGAGCGAGAGCCCCGGCGAGCAGATTCTGTATCAGGGACGGAGTTTCAAGGTTTATCGCGGGATGGGTTCGCTCGGCGCCATGATGCAAGGCTCCAGCGAACGCTACCGCCAACGGGGCGCCGAACGAAAGCCCGGCAAGCTCGTGCCCGAAGGGGTCGAGGGCCGGGTGCCATTCAAAGGCCCCTTGAGCAGTTTCGTCTATCAGCTCGTAGGCGGACTCAGGGCCGGAATGGGCTACTGCGGCACGCAAACGATCGACGAACTGCGAACGAAGACACGGTTTATCAAAATCTCCACGGCTGGAGTACGGGAGAGTCATCCGCATGACATCGCGATTACGCAGGAAGCGTCCAATTACAGCACGGCTTCAGGCGACGATTTCTAGCCTGTCGGGCCGACCCTTGCGGCGCATGAGCAAAGCGGCTTGTGTGGCCGCACTGCTGGCGGCCCAGCTGGCAGGGCCACAGCTCTCGTGGGCGCGGGAAGAAGCCTTCAAACCTGTGCCCAGCGGTTCGGCCGCCGCGGTCATCTCAGATAGCAGTCTGCAGTGGCGGGCCCGCGGAGCAAAAGCCGATCCGGTGAGACCGGCCAGCGCTACCGCAGAGCGGTCTGCTAAGCAACAAGCCGAGCCCGCAGTGCTGAAGACCGCCGAACCGGCGAAATCGACTTCGAAACTGGTTGCCGCGAGCCGTTTCTCCTCGAAGCAAACGCGCTCGCGTTTGCGCGACTCGGTGATGCAGGTAAACAGTTACCAGGATCCCGAGGCGCCACCCTTCGGCGATGAGCCCGCCACCGAGCCGGCGATGACCAATGAGCTGCCCGATCCGCTCGACACACAGAATGAGGCTCCGGCTCCGCCCGAGGGCGCGCCGCCGGCGATGCCTAACGATCCGGCCCCGCCGTTGCCGGGCGAAGGCGCGATCGAGACACAACCCCAGCCGGTCGACGAGCTGTTTCGCGACGAACCGATTCGCGAGCCACGCCAGCCGGCCGAGCTTACGGCGCCCGAGCGGCAGCAACTGCTCGACCAGGGGCTAAGCACGGATCCGGGCGGACCGGGTTGCGTGAATCAGAGAGACGAGTGTCAGCGTGCGATTCAGGATTTGCAGAAGCGCGACATCACGACGATCACCGTGGGCCTGTTAATCGAGGGCGAAGAAGGCACCGATTTTCCGTGTGATTGCCTGATCGGACGCGACTTCAACGCCCCCAAGTTCGTGGGCCGCGAATTTGCTCCGACGCTCTTCACGTGGAAGGCGGCGGGCACATGCCACAAGCCGCTGTACTTCGAAGACGTGCAACTCGAACGTTACGGTCACTCGTGGAATCCGATCATCCAACCGTTTGCGTCGGGTGCCCACTTCTTTGTCAGCGTGCCGCTGCTGCCCTACAAGATGGGCCTGCGTCCGCCGAACGAATGTGTGTACACGCTGGGCTACTACCGGCCAGGCAATTGTGCACCGTACATGCTCGAGCCAATTCCGCTTAGCCTGCGAGCCGCCGTGTTCCAAGGCTTCGGGTCGGCAGCCTTTGCCTTCTGGTTCTGGCCGCCGAACTAGGCAGGAGGCTGCGCGAGCCTGATCAACGTGCCAAAAAATAAACCGCCAGCGAACAGGGATGTCCGCTGGCGGTTTTTCTGTTTGACTGGAATGGACCGCAGCAGAATCGCCGCGACCGGTCCGTTGGCTTACTGGCCGTAGATGACCGTTCCGCCAGTTTGATACGAGCCGCCGTAGGTCGTCCCGTAGGAAGCTGGGCTCTGATAGACGTCGCCAGGGGTTGCTCGTACGGATCCGCTTTGCACTTGGCCGTGTTTGCGGCGTACTGCGTTGCCGTAGAAGTGGCCCGGCCGCGACGGACGCTCCAGAATTGGCATCGAGCGAATCTGCTCGCGCGACAGGTTGGCGTTGTTGCGGGCAAACGCAAAGGAAGCCAAGGCGAGCTGCGAAACCAAGAACAACGCAATGACACTGATTCGGATCATGGGTGAGTAGCTCCTCAAAAGCGCGTGCATTTTCACGGACATGTAGAGGTAAGCCTGGCAGCCGATCGACCACACGCTGCCAGGCCTCTGTTAGCTGGCATCGGCGAATCGAGAAGTTCGGCTCTTGTTCAATCGCCTGTGGGAATGTGCGATTCGGCCCGAAGTGAACCGAAATTACCAGGAAAACGGCTCTTGCCGATGCGCCAGCCGGGACAGTCGATACAGCTGGAAATGCCGATCGATCGGCTGCTAATGGCACCCGGTTTGCATCACATGGCAAACACATGACAACAGAAGGTAAATGGGAGCAGCAGGCCCCGGCGGCCGAGTTATCATTCAAATCGCGCGAGGGGAGATGTGCAGCATGAACACGCATCAGCACACGCGACCTCCGTTTGGATCCCCGCGGCCAAATTATCAGGCCCTGGGGGAGGACAACTTCGCCTGGGGCATTATGGCCTTCGCTGTGCTGCTCTTCGCACTGGCGATCTGGACCTTCTTCTCGCTTGGCTGGTATCAGCCAAACATGAATGCCCCGGCGGATGTACCGGCGGTTGAAAGCCCGGCGCAGCCAGTTCCGCAGACGGAGCGGGCCGCAGCGCCGATGGCAACGCCTTCGGCGTAGCCGCTATAAACCAAAATCAGCTCTCTTGAGCCGCGCGAGCGTTACAATGCTCGCGCGGCTTTTTTCTTGCAGTTTCGGCCGGCATAGCGGGCGAGTTCCATGAACATGACAAAGGTGATCTCGCGGGAACGATCTCGTGAATTGGATCGCCGCGCGGTTGAGGAATACGGCATGACCGGCGTGATGCTGATGGAAAACGCCGGGCGAGGCACAACAGACGTTCTGTGCAGGTTAGGCGTTGGTGGCCCAGTCGTCATCGTCTGCGGCCGCGGCAATAATGGCGGCGACGGATTTGTGATTGCCAGGCATCTCGACCTGCGCGGGTACGAGGTGCGCGTCGCCCTGCTCGACGATCCCAGCGGGCTACGCGGGGATGCGGCGACCAATTATCGGGTTATCGAGAAGAGCGCAATCCCGCTGATGCGGTGTGGCCCACAACTGCTGGCCTCGGCCCTCCGCGATGCCGCCTGGATTGTGGACGCGATGCTGGGGACCGGCGCCATGGGAGATCCCCGCGAGCCGTATGGCACGGTCATCACGATGTTGAACGAGTCCGGTGTGCCCATTCTGGCGGTCGATGTTCCCAGTGGCCTCGACTGCGAAACGGGAACGGCCGGCGAGCCCACGATCCGCGCCCAGCACACGTGCACGTTTGTCGCTCCCAAGCCGGGCCTGCTCGTGGCGAATTCGACGCCTTACGTCGGCGAATTGCACGTCGTGGACATTGGGGCGCCGCGGAGGTTGGTGAATGCATTTGTTCGCACCGGCTCCTGAAGCGGTGTTCGAGCCGAATCCGTCTGGCAATTGCGGCAGCTCGCGACGTAGAATCCCGGCGGGCAGCGATTCAGCGACCTTGTCCCAACCAGGGAGATTTTGATGCGACCGACCTTCCTCGCACTGCTGTTGGTAGTTGCGAGCCCGTGGCAACTATTTGCCGGGGACAGAATCGCGCCTGAAGAGTTGCTGGCACAGATGCGTGCCAGAGACGAGGCGATCGAGAATCGAAAACTCCAGTTCGTGAAATCCGGAGTTGTTGTCGTCAATGCTTGGTGGGCGGATACGACGAAACCTACGACTCCCGCGAAGATTCGATTTCAGCGATTGACTACGCTGGTCGTTCATGGCGCCGGCGTGACGTGGGAGAGTATCGCCGATCCACTGGCCAAGTTCGATCAGAGTCGCATGAGCTCATTCAACAAGGGGAGTAATGTTGACGGCACGCTCCGCAGCATGAACCGTGGGCAGGATCCGGGAACCCGTGGTGATGTGACGATGAACGTCGATCCGGGTGGATATCCGGTCGATGTCTTTCAAGAACATGGTATGCAAGCCAAGTTCGTGCATGGCCTGGGCTTCGGCGAGCGCATCAAAGTGATCGAAAGCATCACACCTGTGAAGGAAGGTTATCGTGTCTCCGGCACGATGCAGATCTGGTGGGAAGACTACACCACATTCGAACTACTGGTCGATTCAAACTATCTGGTTCGCAAAGCGACAATCGATGCCGACGTAAACGGACATCGCACTCGATTTGAAGTTACCACCGAGGGTACGCGAACCGTGGGCGACGTCGCGATAGCATTAAAGGGCAAGTTCCGACGCACGAATCCTGACTACAAACATCACTCCAAGAACGCGAATGACGACATTCAGAGTGAGTTCCGAGAAGTCTCGGCGCCGCTGACTGCAGAGCAGTACAAAGAATTCGCCACGATTCCCGAGGAGCCGCTCATGCAGGTCACGAACCGCGTGACAAAAGAATCCTACGTCGTGGGAGAGCCGAAGTCGATTCGCAAGCTTGAGTGAGCGAGCCGCACGCTACTCCGCCGGGGGCGGCTCGTATTCGAAATCCTTCCACTTCATTGGGCGGCGGAAGGGTTCGATGCGAAGCGTGACTTCGCCATTTTGAAAGATCCGCACCGTGCCGTTCGATTCACTAACGGCTACAGCCACGGCATTTGTCTTGCGACTGATCGCGGCGGCCGCCCAGTGCCGCGCGCCAAGACCCTTGGGCAGCGTGATGTTGTCGGCCGGCGCGTCGATGTAACGCGCGGAGGCTTCCACAATGCCATCAGCCGAGACGATGATCGCGCCGTCGAGTTGCGACACTTCCTTGACGCCTTCACGCACCCGCGGGTCATCCAGGTTGCGCTCATCGCGGCTGTAGCCGCGCACCGGATCGAATCCGACCGGATGGCTGCTGGCCAGAACCTTGCGCGAGTCGCCGACGACGAACAGCGCGCCGACGGGCTTCCCTTCGCGACCTTCGCGGCCGATCTCAACAGCCATGTCGACCACGGTCTTAAGCGTGTCGAGCGGAACGCGCGTTTCGAGTTGTCGCAGATCGCGCGAGGTGAGCTGGCCCAGGTGTTCGCCCAGGTGGATCAGGCTGATCGAGTCGACCACGCCCCCTTCAAAGCCGCTGTAGACCGCGACGACAAGCGCGCCGGTCGCCAGCAGATCGTCGGCCACGGCTTCGAGGATCGCCTGGGTGAGCTTTTCGTGAACCGGAGCTTCGGGCATTTTGAGGATGACCGTGGCCAGACCGGCGTCGCCTGCCCCTTCGATCTGGGCGGCGAAATCAGCCGCCACTAGGATCTTCTCCGTGCCGGCGTGCTCTTTGAGGCGATCCCACTCCGTCGGACCTTCCAGCAAGACGAGAATGGCGTCGGCACCGGCGGCCTGCGAGAGCCGGGCAGCGGCGTCAAACACCGTCTCGAACTGGTCCGTAAAGTGAAACGTCTTCACAGGATGCGTCACCGACAGTCGGACTGCACCGGTCCCCGTGGACACCGGCAGAGCAGGGGAAGAAGGTAAACTAGCCACGGCACGGCAACCAATCGTAGGATTTTTTACCTCAATCAGCAACGGCAAGCGTTCGATGCCGCGCGGGATCGAGGAGTCACGTATTATCGTGCGAATTTCCGCGCTGTTAACGACGCGACCCAGGACCGCGTCGTGCGGCCCTGGGTCGTGAAGTGAGGATCGCGTCGGGGACGCGGCAAATTATTCCGAGGTCGAGCGACGGGCTTCCAGCCACTTGGCCGACGATTCTTCGACCAGCGGCGAGGTTCGCATCGGCACCACGTCCTTAAATACGCGTTGTTCATAGATCAACAGGGCGTGCAGGGCGTGACCCAGGGGGCCGATTTCCCAGGTGTGACCGTCGTTGGCCAGCATCGTCGAGGCCAGATAGTCAACGGCTTTCACCATTCGCGGATCGCGCAGCTCTTCGTCCGAGAGCGAAAAAGATATCCACTCCAGGATGTGCCCAGTGGTCTTGATGCGGCGGTCGATGCTGGGATCGTTCCCTTTGCGTTCGAACCAGGCGGTGCTGAAGCTGCCGTCGGGATTCTGTAGGCCAAAGGTATAGTGGTGGTAGTCCCGCAAGTAGATCTGGGCCCGCTTGAAGTCGCCGGTGATCTCCTTGCCCTTTTGCGCACGCTTCTTGACTGCATAGGCATAACCCATCAGGCGATGGGTGCCTCCGCAGGCCGCGCCGCGGATCGGGGCTTTCAACTCCTCGCGCACCAGCCGTTCAATTGACCACTTCTGGCCGTCGGGCGTGGTCCACGTGGCGTCCGGATCAAGATAGTGCGCCATCGCAATCAGCTTGAACGTCAGTTCTTCGCCGGCGACGCAGGTGTCCATCTCGCGGTTGATCAGGTCAGAGAGCGTAAACTGCTTGCCTTCAACCATCATCGGGTAATCGCTGCGCACGTGCGACTGCGCCAGAATCGCCAGAAACTGTCCGCCATGGCCTTGCACGCCCACTCCCCGGCTGGCGTCGATCTTGCCACGGTTGATCAGCAACATGCGCTGGTCGCGGCACGGGTAGTTGTAGCACATGTACCCGATGGCGTTGACCTTCTCGCCCGCGGGTCCCTCTTTGTAAATCTGCGTGTCGACGCCAAAAGCGATGATCGCGTGCATCACTTCCCAAGGCGTATTGAGCCGGGCGCTTTGATGGCGCGGATAGTTACGTGCCAAGACCGTGCGAACCTTGTCGCACAACTTGATCATTTCTGGTGACAGTTGCTCTGCCGGATTGGCCAGCGCGGGAACCGGCACAGCGGGCTCCGCGGCGTTACCCGGGGCAGGGGAGGCTGCGTCGATCGGCGTGCTCTTGAGCGCCGTCTGTTCCACGGCGGCAGGCTTGACTTCGTCAACGGCCGGCTCGGCGGCGTCACTGCTCAGACTGCCAAAGAGCAACAGCTCGCTGGCGGCCGCGGCAAGCGGATCGCCGCCGGGCAGATCGAGCAGCAGGCGGCGAGCCTCGCGAATCGGCTCCGTCGCCACTGGTTCGGCAGCGGTCGTCTCGCCGGACTTAGCCTCGATGACGTCATCTGGCCCGAAAAGCATTGGCCCGACAGGGTCCATCGCACCTGCGGGGGCAGCGGCCCCGGCCAGCGAACCGAGCCACAGAGCGCACCGCAAGCCCGCGCCCGAAATTCTCCGTCGAATCATGTATCATCCCCCAAACGCTGCGTGCTCCCCAAGGTGTGGAGCTGGAGCGGTCATTTTTCCTGGATAAGCCCGGCAAGATCAACCGCCTGGGAGGGCGGCACGCTTGCGCGAGGGTGCCAGCACGATCTGGTCGGGTATTGGTATCGGCCACGAGCAGCGTCGCACTGATGTTCGTCGCGATTGTTTTCGGCGTTGTACTCCGCCGTAAATTCCCAGTTCGGCGAGCGTGGTGGGCGTAGTGTCGATTGAGGAGAGGCTGCGGCTTCTGCGGCGCGAATTGTGTGACCTAATAGATCGTGCGACGCAGCTTTTCGGCAAAGCTTATCTCGGCCGCGTCGGTCTTGCCGTTCGTTGCCAATTCACGCCACGCCTGCACGTTCGTGCCATAGTCGCGCCCACTGACCGCGGTTAAGGCATTGTAAGCTTCGGCCTGCATGGCGGGGTCGCCATCGGCCAGAGCTTCGGCTAGCGGAGCGAGCGCCTTCGAGTCGCCGGCCTTGCCGAGCGCCGCGACGGCCGACATCCGCACATCCTCGTTCGTTTCGCTTCCCAACACTCGTGTCAACTCGCGCACCGCCACGTCGCCGCCACGCTCTCCCAGGCATTCGCAAGCCACGCGGCGGGTTTCGATATGCTCATCCGCCAGTGCACGGACCACGACTTCGTCAGCCGCCGGCTGCGGGAAGGCGGCAATCGTCCGCAGAATCTCGCGCCGCACCCAGTGATCGCTTTCCGTGTCGTACTCGCGGGTGAGCTTGGCCACGGTCGGTTCCTGTTGATTGGCCGGCATTTTCTCGGCCTGCAAAGCAAGCTTCCGATAGTCCTTCACCCGATCCTTTGGTGTCTTAATGCCGTAGATCTGCTCGGGGGTCTTGCGGAACGGCTTGACGAAGAAATCGCGCGTCGCAGCCGCAGTGTCAGCGCAGCCGCTGACCGTGGCCATTAAGGCGAGCATCGCGAGAACCAGGCTGGTTAGCCGGCCGGACATGGCAGCTCAGAATGGAGAGTCGACGGGACACGGACCGAAAGGAAGCGGGCTTGTAGCAAAACGGCATGGCTCGTTCCAGGGCAGTTTCTCAACGCTTTCCGCAGGAAAGCGACTACCGGGAACGCTAGCAGCCAAGCGGCATGGGGCCGGCAGCCAGCCCCATGTTATGATCGAGGTTTACGCATCTCTCCCATCTCCCAAAGCGTAGGCCACAAGGGTTTGCAAGTGTTTCGGCCGTGGTTCGTCATCCTGTTCGCCCTCTGGGCCGCTCCACGGGCGATGGCTCTTGAACATGTAACGTTCCGGCACGAAGGCGCCGAACGCGAGGTCGTCGGCGAAGTCCTGGTGACTGCGGCCGATGGTGGTATCCTGCTACTGGCTGCCGATGGTGTGATGTGGGCGATCGAACCCGACGACCTGCTGAAGCGATTTGATGATGCGGCCAAGCTCTCGCCGCTGACGCCCGAGGAAATGGGCCGTCAATTGCTGGCTGATCTGCCTGCCGGATTTGACGTCTACACGACCAATCATTACGTGATCTGCCACGACACCTCGCGCGAGTATGCTGCCTGGTGCGGCGCACTGTTCGAGCGACTCTATCGAGGTTTCACGAACTACTGGTCGCGCAAGGGGCTGAAGCTCGAAGAGCCGAGATTCCCGCTCGTAGCGGTGATCTTCAGCTCCCGCGAGGCATATGCCCGGTATGCGAAAGCAGAGCTCGGCGAGGCGGCGGACTCGATTGTCGGCTACTACAGCTTTCGCACCAATCGGATCACGATGTGCGACTTGACAGGCGTCCAGTCGCTGCGAGCCTCGGGCGATCGCCGCTCCAGCGAAGCGCAGATCAACCTGATGCTGTCTCGTCCGGAAGCCGAACATTCGGTGGCCACGATCATTCACGAGGCGACCCATCAGATCGCCTTCAACAGCGGACTGCAGACCCGCTTTGCCGACATCCCCTTGTGGGTCAGCGAAGGCCTGGCCGTATTTTTCGAGACGCCCGACCTGGCGAGCGCCCGAGGCTGGCGCACCATCGGCGCGTTGCATCGAAACCGGCTCACGCAGTTTCGGCAATACCTGGCGACTCGCCCCTCAACCTCGCTCAAGACGCTGATCGCCGACGATAAACGGCTTCGCGACACGCGAACTTCGCTTGACGCCTACGCAGAGGCCTGGGCCCTGAACTACTACCTGCTCAATCACCACCCCAGGCAGTACGCCGAGTATCTGAAGCTGCTCTCGGCCAAGCCGCCCCTGGTGTGGGATGACCCGGAAACGCGTTTGACGGAATTCCAACAGGCATTCGGGAAAAACTTGAGCCAGCTCGACGCCGACTTTCTGCGTTACATGCAGCGGCTGAAGTAGAGCATCGTGGGTGCTTGTCGACCGGATCACAGGCTTTCAACCGATGCGGCCGTGTGGCTATAATCGGTAGCATCCTTCCGCTCCCGTCGAAACCCTCGCAAGGATCCCACCTCATGGCCGAACGTCCCTCGGATTCCGCCGCCACGCGTCGCTCGTTTCTCAAGTCGTCCGCACTATTCGCCGGCGGCACCCTGGCCGCGGGAGTGTTCGCGCCGCGCGTGCACGCCGCGGGAAGTGACGTCCTGAAACTTGGCCTGATCGGTTGCGGCGGACGGGGCACGGGCGCGGTGGGGAATGCCTTCGCTGCTGACCCGAACACTCAGCTCACGGCGATTGCAGACGCCTTCGCCGATCGCACGGACCGGGCCCTTGTCCAGCTTCGCAAAGAAAGCGCCGAGCGGGTCAATGTTCCGGGCGAACAGGTATTCACCGGCTTTGACGCGTTCGAGAAACTGCTGGCGACGGACGTGGACGTCGTGATCCTGGCGACGCCGCCGCATTTTCGGCCCAAGCACCTGAAGGCGGCCATCGCTTCGGGCAAACACGTGTTCTGCGAAAAGCCGGTCGCCGTGGATGCTCCTGGCGTCCGCAGCGTGCTCGAATCGTGCGAAGAGGCAAAGAAGAAGGGCCTGACCGTCGTTTCAGGACTTTGCTATCGGTATGATCCGCCGAAGGTCGAAACCATCAAGAAGATTCACGACGGCGCAGTGGGCGACATCCACACCATGCACGTCAGCTACAACACGGGCACGCTCTGGCATCACGGCCGCGAGCCGTCGTGGAGCGACATGGAGTTCCAACTTCGAAACTGGCTGTACTTCACCTGGCTCTCGGGCGACTTCAATGTCGAGCAGCACGTGCACAGCCTGGATAAGGCCGCCTGGGTGATGAAGGACGTGCCGCCGGTGCGAGCCACGGGGCTCGGCGGTCGTCAGGTTCGCACCGGTAACGATTTCGGCAACGTGTACGACCACTTTGCCGTGGTGTACGAGTACGAGAACGGCACCAAGTTATTCGCCAACTGCCGGCAAATGGCTGGCTGCTCAGTGGACGTGTCCGATCACATTGTCGGCTCCCAGGGCAAGGCCGAGTTGATGCGGGCCGTAATCGAAGGCGAACAGCCGTGGCGCTATCGCGGCGAGAAGCCGAACATGTACGAGGAAGAGCACCGCGCAATGTTCCAGGCCATTCGCTCGGCAAACCCGCTCAACAACGGCGATTACATGGCCAAGAGCACGATGCTGGCGATCATGGGCCGCATGGCCGCCTACACGGGCCAGACGCTTACCTGGGACCAGTGTATGAGCTCCAGCGAAGATCTCTCTCCGGCCAAGTATGAATGGGCCGAAGTGAGCCTACCGCCGGTCGCCATGCCAGGACTGACACGGTTTGCGTGAAAGCGGAAAAACGTCGTGTTCACAAAGATGTCCCGGGGAAGGTATTCCCCGGGCTTTAAGGTATTCCCCGGGCTTTTTTGTGGAGTCGCTCAGCATTGAGTGGCGTCAGCTCGCGCGGAGCTGCGCCTCGACGCGGCGGATGGCTTCTTCGAGGTTTAGCGCCGCCGTGCGCGGTTGCTCACCGCCGGTGGCCATGAGGCTTTCGATCTTCTTCTGCGCCGAGATCACGGTGCTGTGGCTGCGCTTGCCGAAGAAGGTGCCGATCTCCGAGAGTGGCGCTCGCGTGTACTTGCGGGCCAGATACATCGCCAGCATGCGCGGATGGCTCACCACGCGGCTCTTGCGATCGGACTGCAGCGAATCCGCTTCGAGGCCAAAAACCTCACAGACTGCCTTGGCAATGTCCGGTAGCTTAACCACACGCTGCTGATCGATCAGGTCGACGAGCGATTGTTCGGCGAGCGTGAGCGAAATGGGCCGCTCATGCGCGAGGCTTTCGGCCTGCAGGCGTTTGAGTGCGCCGATCAACTCGCGGGCTTGCGATGTGAGCGTGGCCGCGAGGTAAGCCTGCACGTCCTCTGGCACCTGCATGCCGAGTTGTGACGCCTGATTGCGGACGATTCCCAGGCGGGTCGCGTACTCGGCCGGCTCGAGCCGGCAAACCATCCCGCCCGAAAGGCGCGAGGTGAGTTCGGGGCCGAGTACCTTGAGCGCGGCAGGCGAGCGATCGGCAGCGAACACGAGTTGTTTGCCGCCTCGCAGGAGCACATCGATGGTGTGCTGCAGTTCGCCGATCGTAGCTTTCTTGCCGGCCAGGAAATGCAGGTCGTCAATCACCAGCAGATCGAGCTCGCGATACTTGGCGCGAAAGCTGGCCATGCCGCTCTTGTGCAGCGCATGCAGGAACTGACTTGTGAACTGCTCGGCCGATAGATAGACGGCCACGGCCCGCGGCTGCGTTTTGCGGAAGGCGGAATAGATGCCTTCGAGCAAGTGCGTCTTGCCGGTCCCGGCAGGACCATGCACGAAGAGCGGCGAGTATCCACCCGGCTGCATCAGGGCCATTTGCGCCGCCTTATGTGCGAGGCAGTTCGACGTGCCGACCACGAACGAATCGAGTGAGTTCAGCTTACGCCGGAGCGGCGCTTCAGCACCCGGAGCCGGACTCGGTGGGGCAGCCACCTGTTTGAGGACGACCGGCGCGGGCTCCGCAATCAGCTTTAGCTGGGCGGGCGCGGCAGCAGCGATCGGCGGAAGGGGCGATGTACTGCCCGGCGCGGCATGCACATGACTTTGCGTCTGGCCATTCGGCGTGACTTCGGAGGAGGCCAAAGAAGCCGGCGTCTCGACGCGAAACTCGACGGCCATCGCGCGGCCGCAGACCTCGGCGGCGCTGGCCTCCAGATCCTTGCGAAAGTTCGATCGGAGCCAATCCTGATAGAACAGGCTCGGCACGGAAACTTGCAGCGAGTCGCTACGCAACAGAAGCTGCGTGGTCGGGCCAAACCAAACTTCGTAGCGGTCAACGCCGACGCGTTCGGCAAGTCGCGCACGAATGGCAGAGATGTGTTCTCGATCGTCCGTGATCACCGCCTGCGCTCCCGATGCCTGCGCGCAACACGACCATCAAACCGCTGAACCTAAGAACACGCGCTCGAGACTTGATCAGCCTCGGCCTACCTGATGCGTTTGATGAGTGTTACTTACTGTCGCTCGCGGTTCATCCGCCTCGCGACGTTTCGTTGTCACCCGAGACGCCGATTGTACGGTCGCTAGCAACGCTGTCAAAGGCCCCGCGTGGCACCGCGCCGAGTTGCGCTTGGTGCGAGTGCGTCGGCTGCCGCAAATCGCCGAGAAATGTTTTGGTCGCGTGAGCGCAAGTCGCGCTCGAAAAATTTTTCGCACTCAATTTTCGCGCGTGGAAAACCTGTTCGCGCGCCGCAGCGAAGCGCACAGTGGGCCGCGCAAGCCAAAGTGAGAACGAGACTTGCGCGCGCCGCGAGATTTCCGCGGGCTCAATGCTCGTGTTTCTCCGCTGCGGGGCGCTCACAGTGCGCACCAGAACACGCTCTGCCTGTTCCATTCAATAAAACCGCACGCTTCGTACACGGCCAGCGCGGGCGCATTTTTCGCATCCACGGCGACTGCCAAGCGCGACCGCCCTGCACAGCGCGTCATCCACTGCGCATGCCGCACAAGCTGAACCGCGAGCCCACCGCCGCGAGCCGCCGGCACGACGCCGAGGTACGTGAGTTCCCACTCTGGCGAATCCTGAACTTCGGTGAGGATCAGACATCCCACATCCTGGCCACCACGGCTCGCCACGAGCCAGCGAGCCGCCGCGAACGGTCCGGCGGCCCGATAGCCAGCTAGGACGTCATCGATTGCTCGAGCGCCTTCGATCTGAGGGCAATCCAACGAACCTTCGTAAGTGCGGCTCACGATCGTGCCAATCCGCTGCTCGCCGACCTGGCTGACGTCGTGAAGCTCGACGTCCAATGGTGGCCGCTCGACAGGGAACTGTACTGGCAAACTCACTAGAAGCACCAGCTCTGCTACATGCCTCAGTCCGCCCAGGCTCAGAAGCTGCGCATCATGCCCCTGTGAATCCGGTAATAGCGCGTGCAGCACCTGGCAGCCAGCCTCCCGGCAGAAGCCCCGAGCTCGCTTAATCAGCTCGACAGCCGTCTCCAGAGGTTCACCCTCGGCAAGCCGGGGCGGTGCGAGCGTTGCCGTGCGTCCAGCCTGAACATGCAGACGCATGGCGCCCACTAGCCGCCCTGCACGCGATGCTCCCCACATGGTCGAAACTAGACTCCCCGTGCTGGCGAGTTGGTATTGCCGCGGCCGCTCCGCCGCGACCAATTCGGGCCAACAGAGTGCAAACGCCTCGGCTTGGCGCTCCGGTGCAACCTGGGCAAACAGCAAAGCTGGGTCGTGCTGGCGATTCATACGGAAGGAAAGTTTGGCAATCCTGCGTCGACTGTTATGTTAATAGAGGCGATTGTTGCTTGCTCGCTTCGCAAATCAGGTGGCTTCCATGATTCGCATCCTGTTGCCGGCCATGACGATGATCGTGTCCCTCCTGCTCGCCGCGTCCCCGGCCCAGGCCCAACCCATTCTAAAACGCGTCGAGGAAATGCTGCGCGATCAGTTGGGCGGCGCGCGACCGGTCGACGCTGCCGCCGAACGAGGATACCTGGGTATGATCGGCGATGATACGCCCGATGGCACGGGGGTCGTCGTACTCGAAGTCTATCCCGGTCAGCCGGCAGTTCAGGGGGGGCTCGCAGCGGGCGACGTCATCACCTCGGTCGATGGCCGGCAGATTCGCACGATGGATGAGCTCGTGACAGCCGCGCTCGACAAGCCCGTGGGAACGAAGCTGGCCATGACCATCAGCCGCGACGGAGAAGCCCGTAAGCTGCAGATCACCTTGGGACGGCGCCCTGCGGAACCGGGCGCCCCGGCCAATGAGCTGCCGGCTCCGGCTGCGATGCCCAATCTGGTTCCGCCCAGTGGGCCGCGCCTTGGCGTTCGCAGCGTGGCCGTGACGCCGGACGTGCAACAACAGCACAATCTGGCGGAAGCGGCCGGAGCGCATGTGATTCACGTGGCGCCGGACTCTCCGGCAGCGAAAGCGAACGTGCCGCTGGGAGCGGTGATCACGGCCGTCGACAAGTTTCCGATCAAGTCGCCCGAGGAACTGGCAGACGTGATTCGCAGCTCCAGCACCCCCACGGTCGAACTGACGTATGTTCATGCAGGCCGAACGCAGCGGGTGACCGCTGATCTGGGGCAAGCGGCCGACGCGCCGCCGGCACTCGTGGAAACACAAGCCCGCAAGGCTCAAGGTCCGGCGCTCGTTGCTCCGAACAATCCATCATCAACGCCGGCGGCTACGACGACGCCACCACCTCCGCAGCCAAATCCGCCGACGCCCGCTGCCAAGGATCGGCTGGATGAACTGCTCGATCGTATTGAAGCGCTCGAACGTCGCCTCGAGGCGATCGAGACCAGGCAGAGTAGTCCATAGCCGGACCGTGGCTCAAGACCGTTTGAGCGCCAACTCGACTGCAAAGCGCGAGTAAGGCTCGTCGGATCGCAGCACGCTCGCGCTTTGCACGCGCAGCTCGCTGACGGGCTTGCCATTCCATTTCACCTGGTAGAGCTGCAGGGCGGGGTCGCCGGTCGGCTGCGGCAGGAAGCTGTACTGCTGCATCACAAGCCCGACGATCTTGCGGGGATCGCCGGTCGTACCGCGAAAATGAATCAGCCTGACGCGCTGATCGTTGTCGAAGTAGTACGTGAGCGATCCGGCCAGGTCGTCGTAGCCCGTACCAGTGACGAGCGGGACGCGATAGCCTTGCATGTCGAGTTCCGCCAGGCCCACGGTCACGCGAGGCCAGCGCATCATGATCCATTGAGGCGTGGCGTTGAAGTTGATCACATCCGACAGGTTCTGTGCGGCATAACCTTCGACCGGCAGCTTGCTGGGCTGATGCGCTCCCCCCAGCGAATGACCGGCCAGCGAGGCGTGAATGCCGGGATCGTGCGCGACGCTCGCCGAGGACAGATCTGCCGGAGCGGCCGGATTGGCCGGCGCCGAAGTCGTCATGGATGAAACCTTCGACTTGATCGTCGTCCACCACTCGGAGCCGGTGGACATGACGTACGGCACGACCACCGCGCTGAGCATCACGCCAGAAAACATGAATTTTCGCAACATGGCCGGCATAGGCATGCGTGTCTTAGATCGATCGTAGACTCGTTTGATCCGTGGCGCCTGCCGGGGCGCAGGCACGCTCTATCCGAGTTCATCGACAACAGCGGGCGAGAGAGATCAAACTTCGATACGGCGCGCGCCACACGCTACGCAGCAGTGCAAACCGCTAGATCGCGGGCGTCTCCTACAACGCGTGCCTTCCGACTCGTGCCGGAGCGAACAGTCGCTAGAGGTGGCAGAGCTTCGCGCAGGGGCGGGATCACAGCCGGAGTATTCCCTACGGCGCAGCCTGTGCCGCGATGGCGACTGCGGCCAGGAGCAACAATCCCCCCAGGAACGGCAGCCAGACGCTGAGCCGCTGGCGGGCGGTCGTGAGACGAGTCGGCTGCGGATCGGCGAACACCCCGGCAGCGCTGAATGGTTCGGCCAGGACAGCAGATCTGCCCAGCGGCTGGGACAACACGTCGTCGATCGCTTCGGGACGCGTATCAAGCAGCGCGGCCGCATACTCGGTATCGCTGAAGTAGGCCGCCCGTTCGCGACCCATTTCGATACCCAGCGAAGCCAGCATGTGCTCAACCTTTTCGGGTGAATAGCGCCGCCGCAGTTGCTTGACGTGCGATTGGAACGCTTCCGTCCGAACCGCTTCACCGACAGTCGGCCAGCGCCGCACGAGGTGCCGGGGATTCTGTGCGAGGACACGGTGCCGACAGAGCGCCGCGATCTGGTCGAGCCCCATTTCGTCAGCCTGCACACTGGCCAGGATCAACAGTTTCGCCCGCACGAGCGGCTGTCGGCGTAGCCGGCTGGCCCGGGCGAGGTGCAGATACATTCCGAGCAAATGGTCGGCACTCGCCATGCTTCCGCAGCCTGTTTGATTCCGGAACTCACCAATTCGCGATCCCACGTCGTTGTGGGACTGGCGACCATATGGTAATGATCGGGCTTGCCACAGGGAATTCAAGGGTATGAGAGAAAGTCGTGGACATTCAAGTCGCCCGCTGGCTGGTCGGTTCCGGAGGCGCGAACGCGATTGCCGTTGCCGCTGAACTCTCCGGCGAACTGACCACGCGTCTCAAACGTCTGCGCGAGTTTTTATCGCCTGAGCAGGCGGCTGCCGCAATCCAGCAATGCGAGTTGCGCGAGCGGGCGCGGGCAAAATTTACGGCGGCCGAGCGGATGTTCTTCACCCCCCTCGGATTGCAACAGGCCACCGACGAAGCCGTTGCCCGCTACAAGGCCCAGCGGTTTGCAGGGCATGCGCGAGCTTTCGACCTGTGCACCGGAATTGGCGGCGACCTGATGGCTTTGGCGGCTGTCGCCAATGTGACGGGACACGACCGCGACGAGGTCTCCGCCGTGTTTGCGGAAGCAAACGCGGCAGCGTCGCATTACGATGGCGTCGTTGTGCGCGGTTGTGACGTGACGTCGCTTGACCTTAAGGAATGCGATGCCTGGCACCTTGACCCGGATCGTCGACCGGAAGGGCGGCGCACGACGCGCGTCGAGCTGCACGAACCTCCGGCCGACGCGATCTCGGCGATGGTTGCACAGAACGCTAATGCCGCGGTCAAGCTCGCGCCGGCGGCCGCCTGGCCAGACGCTTGGACCACTGCGGCCGAATGGGAATGGATCAGCCGCGGGCGCCAATGCCGGCAGCTTGTGGCCTGGTTCGGCGCACTCGGCCATGCCGCAGGGCGGCGACGGGCCACCTTGCTAACCGACGACGGAAAGCTGGCCGGCTCGATCGTGGGAGACGCGGACATTCAAACAGCACGAACAGATTCGGTCGATCGCTTGATCATGGAACCGGATGTCGCCGTGCAGGCCGCGAAGCTCAGCGGAGCGATTGCCCACAAGCATGGCTTGATGGCGCTCGCCAACGGCGCAGCGTTTCTTACCGGGCCGCAAGTGATCGACGATCCGCTGCTCACCTGCTTCGAAGTGGAAGACGTGCTGCCACTGGATCTTAAGAAACTCAAGAGCATGCTGCGCGAGCGCAGCGTGGGTCAGCTTGAAATCAAGGTGCGCGGCATCGAGCAGGATCCGCTTGCCGTTCGCAAGCGACTCGCGCTCCAAGGGACGCTTGCCAAAACTCTGTTGCTCACACGGGTTGGCGAACGACACATGGCGATCCTGGCTCGCCGCATCAGTTCAGACAGCCCACGCTTCTGAACCGACGCAAGCGAGCCAGCGGTGGTGACTACACGACCGGAAAGCTCGTCGTCACCGCTTTGGCAATCAGGATATAGACGGGAATGCCGATCGTCACGTTGTAGGTGAATGTCAATCCCAGCGACGCGGCGAGTGGCAAAGTCGGGCTGGCTTCGGGAATCGCGATCCGCTGCACGGCCGGCACGGCGATGTACGAGGCCGCGCCGCACAACACCGCGAACAACACATAGGTACCCAGTTCGAATTGTGTGCCGAGCGCCATCGCATACAGATGAGCGATCGTGATGCCGAAGGCGGCAAACAGGTTTGGCGCTAACAGTCCAAACAGAATAAACCGCCAGCCGGCAGTCTTAAGATCAGCCAATCGCTTGGACGCGGTAATGCCCATCTCGAGCAGGAACAGGCAGAGGATGCCCTGGAACAGCGTGACGAACAGCGTGTCATCCGGCGCGGTGACGGCGGCCCCTTGCAGCCGGCTGATGAAACCGATAGCGATTCCGCCAAAGAGCAGATAGATGCCGGGGTTCAGGAATACCTCGTGCAACAACTCCCAGCTAATCCCGCCCTGGGGAGCGTGGCCTGCCTCGGCCAGCTCGCCCTCGATCTTTTCGAGTGCCATCCTGGCTTCGAAGTCGATTTTTTTGGCGTCTGAGTCGCTCGGTCCATGACTGCCGCCATGGGAGTTATCATCGTTGAGAACTGTCTCGGCATCGATCTCGTACGATTCGACGTATTCGCTCTCGCTGTCAAAACCATTCGAGTGGCCGCCGTGAGCGGCACCCACCGTGGCTCGAGAATGGCTCACGCGGCGCGAAACGCTGCGGGTGGCCGTTGCGGCCTGATAGCCGGGTTCATCCCAGGCATTCCCTTGGGCATCGAGCCCTTGCCGGCGAAGCCGTGAAACCAGCAACAACGCGCTCAGGCAGCCAGGAATCTCCATCACGGCGAGCATCACTGGCATGTACGCGTCGAAGGCAATCCCCGCAGCGGTGAGCACACCCACGCAGGTGACAAACGTGCCAGCCGAGTCGGAACCGTAGTAGCCAGCCACAGTGGCCGCATCGATTTTCCGCAGCGCCGTGCAGCGACGGAGCAGCTGATAGGCCACGGTCCCCACGATCAGATTCGTGATGAAACCGATGACCATGAACCCGAGAGCTTCGCTGAGCGAGCTAAGTGGAAGGCTCGCGAGCTCTTCGCCGCCATGCCATCCAATGGCAATCAACAAGTACATCGTGAGCCCCTGGTAGATCACGTAGGGGAACTCGAAGGATACCCGCAGCACCGGCACCAAAAAGCCCAGATAGAAGAACAGCAGGAGCGGCTTAAAGAGATTGTGCGAAACGTTGTGGACGAATTCATTGAGCAAAGCGGACATTCCGGCTCCTTCAGTCTCGAATCAGTGTTATTTTGGGTGGGGCACGCGTGTGGAGGGAACGCGGCGGAAACAAAGCGGCGCAAACCGCGGTTGGTTGGCTAGTTGTGTTCCCAGCCGCCTCCTGCGGCTCGGGTGCCCGGTTGCGGCGGTAATGAGGCCCGGTTCAGCAGTGGCCAGGGAATCGGCTGCATCGCCAGCGAGGATTTTCTCCAGCGGGCACCGCACAGCGCGAGCACGAAGTAGAAACCGCCCACCAGCGCGATTCCCTGTGCCGAGTGCAGCGAGTCGATCGTCGTGCTGCAAAGCGCGAGCGCGCCGGCCGAGGCCAGGCATCCGGAACCGGTTGCTAACGACAACCGAAACGCGTCGCTCTGCATGTTCCAGAAGGATTGCGAATACTGCGTCATGAGGTGTAGGCACTCCCTGAAGGAAATGTCAGCTTCGTCCACTGACCGTGTGCCAACTTCGCAACTGATGTGCCTGTCTGAGAGAACTGACGCTCTTGTAATGCGAGCCGAAAATGGCAGGCGCCTCGCACTGCAGCGTGCTGCGGAAGACAGATCGGGCCCCTCATGGGCGCCGCCACATCGTGGCAAAGCACCGCAGGAAACGTGGCGATGCAGCTGAAGTGCACTTCGCCAAGTCCGAGGGTTTCGGCAGCTTGCACGAGCGCCGCGGCGGGCCACCTCACGAGGACCTCGCTAGCCCAGCGGTACGAGGACGATGTGTGCGCTGCGGTCAGTTGCGCTCACCCGACATGAACAAAAACTGTACGCAGCGCTCGCCAACGCGTCTAAAAACTGCTCAACGCGCGAACCATCAGCGCGTGGGAAGGCCGCAAATCAGCCATGGAGGAAATGAAACTTTCGCAAGGTTCAAAACCTGTGCAGACAGACTGCCGCCGAGTTTCGAGAATAATCGTAGCAACACATTGGCGGCTGCGTCCCAATGAGCCATTCCAAACCCGCCAGACCCACACATGAAGTGCGCCATGCCACGTTTGATTGTTGTCGATGAAGAGGCAGGGCTGCTGGCCGCCTGCCGGAGCAGCCTTCAATCGCTAGAATTGGAGATTACCACCTGCACCGGCGCCAGCGACGTGCTGCAAGCCGTGCAAGGACAACGGGTCGATGTTGCGATAGTCGATCTCAGTCCGCCGAACCTCGCTGGGCTGGAAGTCTACGAGCTACTGCGACGGGCGCTGCCCGACGTACCCGTGATCGTTACTTCCGCGACGTTCAACACGCAGACGGCTATTGAAGCCATGAAACGCGGCGCGTTCGATTACCTGGTCAAGCCGCTCGATGGCAACCGCTTGCGAGGGGTCGTCTGCCGCGCGCTCGAACTCATGCAGCTGAGCATGACCACGGTCAGCAACGTCAGCGTCGCCCCCGGCACCGTGGAAGCCGCCGGTGAACCGATGATCGGTCAGTCCCCCGCCATGCAAGAGGTGTATAAGGCCATCGGCCGCGTCGCCTCGCAGGATGTCAACGTTCTGGTGCTGGGCGAGAGCGGCACCGGCAAGGAACTCGTGGCCCGCGCGGTGCATCACTATAGCCGTCGCGGTGAACGACCGTTCGTGCCGATCAACTGTGCCGCGATTCCCGAGGCGCTGCTCGAAAGCGAACTGTTCGGCCACGAAAAGGGCGCATTCACCGGCGCGGAACATCGCCGCACCGGCAAGTTCGAGCATGCCCATGGCGGTACGGTGTTTCTCGATGAGATCGCTGATATGTCGCCCGCCACGCAGGCCAAAGTGCTGCGGCTGATTCAACAACAGCAGTTCGAGCGTGTGGGCGGTACGGAGACGGTCGCCACGGACGTGCGCATCATTGCGGCGACGAACCGCAACCTGACTGAGATGGTGGCCGAGAGCTCCTTTCGCCAGGACCTGTTCTATCGAATCAATGGCTTCACGATCGAACTGCCCCCACTGCGTAAACGGCCCGGCGATGTGGCCTTGCTCACAGATCACTACATCCAGCGATTCAATCGTGAGATGAGCCGGCATGTCCGTGCCGTCGCGCCCGAGGCGCTACACTGGCTGCAAATGAATGCCTGGCCGGGCAATGTTCGCGAGCTGCAGAGCACCATCAAGTACGCGATGATCAAGGCGGCGGGAGACGTCTTGACGCTGGGCTGCTTTCCGCCGAATCCGCTATCGGAAGCACCCCACGTGCCGGACACCGCGCACCGCAGCGAGCTTGCGTCGCTGGAGAAACTGACTCGTGACCTGTTGCGCAGCCAACCGGGGATGGCCTACCGCCGCATCTCGGCCCTGGTGGACGAGGTCGTCGTGCAAGAATCGCTGGCATACGCCAATGGTAATCAATTGCAGGCGGCCGCGCTGTTGGGTATCTCACGCACCACGCTGCGGGCCAAACTCCGCAGCATGGGTCTGACCGTGCAAAAACAGATTGCGATCGACCGTGACGCAGGCTAGCGCCTATTTGCGCTGGGGAGCGGAAGGGCTTTCGGCGGTCTCATCGGCAGCCGGTTTGGATGGAGCATCTTCCGACTTCGACGCGGATGCGTCGCCTTCACCCAGCAGAGTCTCAGTGACTCGCGTGACGTAGTGCATGCTGCTCGCGGGACCATTGAAGCCGACAATATGCTTGTCGAGTTCCAGTTGCTGCGAGACGATGCGGCCGGCATCAAGATCGAACTTCACCCAGCCGCTCGACATGCGTTGCACGAGCTGGGCTTCGATCGAAGGATCGTTAATCGGCGTGAGCACCTGCGAGTCGAGGGCAACGTGAGCAATGCCGTCGGTGACACTTTCCAGAGTGAACTGCTGCCGAGTCTGCACTTTCTTGAACGAGCCGTCCTGAAGCGAGACTTCCACTTCGATGGGGGTCGACCAGGTTTCTCCGATCGCGATCGGCTCTTCAGGCAACGGCATCGTGATCTGCGTGGAAACATTCATGGCGCCCTTGTGGGCGATCTCGCGCTTGACGATCGTGCCCCGCGGGTCCATCGTGACGATCGAGAGCGGCACGCCAACGCTCCGGGCAACTTCTTCATATCCGGGCGGCGGGGTCTCGTCGGTCTGGCTGTTGTAGCTAATCTCCTGGCGACCACTGGCCTTCTGCCACATCTCGATGTTGTCGACCAGGTGCGTGAACGTCGCCACGCCGGCATCGTCGACGCTTTCGATCTTCCAAGTTTTGGTCGAGCAGCTCCGCGTTTCGGCGGTCTGGGTGGTGCCTTGAATCGTGGTGCGGACGTTGGCCCGATGCACGACCTCGGTCATGACGACTTCGCCGGGCTTGAACTTGTAGCGGAGTTCGTACTTCGCGGTGCCGGCGGGTACTTCGCCAGCGAGCGATTGAATCAGCCCTAGAAACAGCAAGCCGGCGAGCGCCGGGGCGAAGCATCGTTTCATCACTTCCATCCTTGTCAGTGAGTGATCTGTGGTCAGCGGCTAGTTCGCGAGAACTAGCTAGTACTCTTCTTACCCGCCAACCGGCCACCCCAACCAAGCTTCTCTCGCAGGGTGCCGTAATACGTGTGTCCGGGAAAGGCAACCAGCTTGAAACAGGCCTCCGACCGTTCGATTCGCACGCGATCGCCCGGCTCGAGCGTGGCGAGCGTCCGACCGTCGGTAACGACGGTAGTGCCCGGGTGCGGCTCGCGCACTTCCAATTCGTACACCCGTTCCGCCGAGTCGACCACTGGCCGAACCGTCAGCGTGTGCGGGCTGATCGGCGAGATGACGAAGGCCTGCAACTCTTGCCGCAGGATCGGTCCGCCCGCCGAAAGGCTGTGTGCCGTCGAGCCGATCGGAGTGCTCACGATCAAGCCGTCGCAACTATAGGTAGTCGCTAATTCTGAGTCAACGTAAAGATCGATGTCGAGAATCGCGAAGGGGGGGCCAGCCAGCACGGCGACTTCGTTGAGACCCAGCCACTCGGCCACGACTCGCTCTCCGCGCCGGACCGTGCACTCGTACATGACGTGCTGGCGGATCGGCAGCTCGGCGCCTCCGACCTGGCCTGCTGCGATTAACGGCAGCTGGGCGAGGAACTCGTCCGGCGACAGATCGGCCAGGAAACCCAGCTTCCCCAGGTTCACGCCCAGCACGGGACGCTGGCGTCTTCCCATCTGATGCGCCGAGCGAAGCATCGAGCCGTCGCCCCCGAGCACGACCGCCAGATCGAACTCGAGCGCCGATAGGTCCTCGTTTGAGCCGAGATCGCGCACGAGCACCTTGGCGTACTTGTCGATCAGTGGCGCCAGCCGCGCGGCTTCGGACGCAAGTTGCTGCTGGTCCATGATGGCCAAGAGCAGCAACGTTGGTCGGCGGCCGGTAGATCGCTCGGTGCTGGAATCGGCTGAGTTCATGCAGAAATCATAGGTTACCGGGCAGGGGGGAAGGTAGTGCCGAGTCCATACATTCGAGCGACGACAAGGCGAACAGGGCGATTGCTTGGCCGGTTCGCGCAAACTCTGCGGCCGCTCGCGGATTCCGCCCATACGATTTCCGGCCTCGCTAGAATCCGGGTAGCTCCTCACCTCCAGCGTCAACGCGTCGTGGCAGCCGCTCGAGGCACTTTCTGTTTGGGCCAGGCCTGGCCTCGCGCTGCCGCCGCTAGCGTTCCACTCTCCTGGTGAGAACGCTCACATCTTCGCGTGTTCGGCGTGTTTCCTGGGCCATTCACATCTCATTTGGGCCTGACCTCTATAAGGAGCCGTGCCATGCTGCGCTACAAGAGTCGTTGTGCGTTTACGATCGTGGAACTCTTGGTCGTGGTGTTCATCATCGCGATCGTGATCTCGTTACTCCTGCCCGCCGTGCAGTCCGCGCGCGAGGCAGCGCGACGTTCGAAACTTGCGGGCTACGAACGTGAAATGGAGATGGAAGCCGCAGCGCAGGCAGAAGCAACTCCTTCGCTGCCAGCGGCACGACTCACCGTCTATCAAACCGAAGTCACGCTCACTCCGCGACTCAGTATCGGAACCGCTGCGCCCGAGTCGATTTACGAGGCTCGCTTCAAGGGGCAGATTCGCGCCGCGCACCCCAGTGGTCGGGAAGGGGACTGCGAGATCGCGCTGCCGCTGCCGCCGCAGATCATCTCGCTTTCGGACCTGCGGATCCGCGTGGGCGCTGTCGTGATTGAAGACGTTGTCATTTGCAATGGCCGATTGCTGTGGCGTGGAAAGCTGCCCGGGGAGCCTACCACGATCGACGTGAACTACGCGGCCGTCGGCAAGGGGCTGTACGAACTGGCCGTCGCTCAAAGTGGCATCCTCGATGGCTTCGATGTTTCGCTGACTGCGAACGGCTCGGACGTTCGGTTGCTCGAGCTTTCTCTGCAACCGACGAGCCTTACCCGCGCGGCCGGCGCCAGCACCTATCGCTGGAAGTACGATCACCTGCTGTTCGGTCAGCCGGTGCGAGTCGATGTGCTGGGGATTGCGCCGATCGATCGGCTTGGTGAACTCACCTGGCTGGGCCCGATCAGCGTGCTGGCCTTTGGCCTCTTGGTCGGTCTCGCCGTGCAGGCCGCGGGCGCCACCCGGTTTGATGTGTGGATGCTGCTGCTGACGGTAGGCACCTTCGCCGGAGCCTATCCGCTGATGTATTTCGCTCAGGAGTACATTTCGCTGGGTCTGGCGGTCGTCGCCAGCGCGGCGGTGGCAATCGCCATCATCGGCGTTCGGGCGGTCACACTGATGGGCTTCAAACACGGTATCGCGGGCGTCGTGATCCCCGCCGTGCTGATTATGAGCGCGGCACTTGTGGCGGCCATCTGGCCGGCGCTGCAAGGACTGATGCTGACCTGCCTGGCCTTGGGATTCTTCATCGCGGCGATGCTGCTGATGCCCATGGTGAACGCCGCGGCGAATCGGTTCTGGATCTTTAATCGTCCGCAGATCGAGCCGGCGAAGGGAGAACTCGCCGCGGGCGGGGCCGGGGTGTGAGCAAGGGCTAAGCGGCGTAAGCGGTGGCTCTGGCCTCACCGCGAGGAGGTCGGAGCCACCACTCGCCATTGCGTCCCGCCGCAAACACTGCCCGTCTGGAGTTGCCCTGCCTGGGTTTGGCTGATCTAGTACAATTCCGACGTGCGGTCGAGGCGAGCCGCGCGTACTTGCGCCCCACCACCATAGCCTCCCCCCCAATACAGCCTGCCTTCGGAGAAGATTCTGATGCTTGCACGCCCTTCGCGTCTCGCGATTGCTTGTGGAACGTTCCTAGTCTCACTCACCAGTACCCTGGCCGCTTCGCCTGAGAAAGATTGGCCGACCTTCCGCGGTCCGCAGCGCACCGGCAATTCACCCGACACTGGCCTCTTGGCAAAGTGGCCTGCAGAGGGTCCTGAACTTCTGTGGCAAACGGCCGGAGCGGGCCGGGGCTACTCAAGCCTGGCGATTGCCGGGGGCAAGATCTACACACTGGGCGATGCCCCCTCCACGGCCGAGGACGAAGCTGAGTACCTCGTCTGCTTCGACCAGGCGAGTGGCAAGCCGCTGTGGAAGTTGAAAACCGGCGCCCCCTGGACCGAAGGCCAGCCGGCGTGGCAGAGTTCGCGCAGCACTCCAACGGCCGATGGCGACCGCGTGTACGCGGTTACTCCGCATGGCGTCCTCGTGTGCGCCAAGACCAACGGCGCCGAACTGTGGCGACGCGACCTGATGAAGGAATTCGAAGGCAACAAGGCCGACGGCTGGGGCTACAGCGAGTCGGTACTGGTCGACGGCGACAACGTGATCTGCACGCCGGGCGGGCCCAAGAACACCATGGTCGCCCTCGACAAACGGTCCGGCGAGACGCGCTGGACGACATCGCGTGAAGGCGATCGCGGTGCCGGGCACTCGTCGGTCGTGATCACGAAAGTAAATGGTACTAAGGTATATGTGCAATCGACTGGCAGCGGCGCGATGGGGGTTCGGGCCAGCGACGGCAAGCTGCTCTGGACTTTTGACATCGACCAAACCACGGCGGTGATTCCGACGCCAATCGTCCGCGATGACCTGGTGTTCTTCGTGGCCGGTTATGGTCGCGGCGGCGCTCTGCTCAAGCAGGTGCCCGGCGACGACGGCGAAGTGACCGTCGATACGGTTTACCCGCTGAACCCCGACTTGGGCAACAAGCACGGCGGCGTGGTGTTGGTGGGCGACTATCTCTACGGCGATTCAGAGGATCGCGGTATTCCCTACTGCGCCGACCTGATGACCGGCGAGGTGAAGTGGAAGTCGCGCGGAACTGGGCGCGATTCGGCTTCGATCGTAGCCGCCGACGGACATCTTTACATCCACTTTGCCGACGGCACGATGTCGCTGGCCAAGGCTTCGCCCGAAGCGTTTGAAGAAGTTGGCACGTTCAAGCTTCCGGTCGAAGGCGACCGCCCGAGCTGGTCGCATCCCGTGGTTGTGGACGGCAAGCTGTTCGTCCGAGAAGGGGATGCGATCTTGTGTTACGACTTGCGGGGGTAGGCTACAACGTCGGCCCGATGTTCCAGGGCACGAACTCCTCCTGGCCGATGCCGTGCTGCTCGCTCTTGGTCCGCTTGCCGCTGGCGACGGCGATGATCTCGTCGAAGATTTCCCGCCCTACGGCGTCGACGCTCTTACCGGCCAGAATCGTGCCGGCGTCGAGATCCATGTCGTCAATCATCCGCTCGTACATCGGCGTATTCGTCGCCACCTTGATCGACGGCGTGGGTTTGCAGCCAAAGCAGCTGCCGCGGCCGGTGGTGAAGACCATCATCTGCGCGCCACCGGCGACGATGCCCGTTACGCTCACCGGGTCGAGCCCCGGCGTGTCCATCACGACGAAGCCGCGTTCCTTCACTTGCTCGGCATACTGATAGACTTCGGTCATCGCGGTGCCGCCTGCCTTGGCGATCGCGCCCAGCGACTTTTCATAGATCGTCGTCAGGCCGCCTTCCTTGTTGCCGGGCGAAGGATTGTTGTCCGGTGTGCAACCGAACAGGCCCGTATACCACTCCCACCAGTGAATGCGATCGATCAGCTTTTGCGCGACGGCGGGCGTGCGTGCGCGGCGCGTGAGCAACTGCTCGGCGCCGTAAATTTCGGTGGTCTCACCCAGAATCACGGTGCCGCCCGCCGCAACGAGCAGGTCGCTGGCCACGCCAAGCGCGGGATTGGCCGTGATCCCAGAATTGCCGTCCGAGCCGCCGCAATTCGTCCCTAGCACGAGCTCGGAGAGTGGCACGCTCTCGCGGCGGACGTCGTTCGCTCGCGGCAACATCTCGGCCACGAGTTGGCAAGCCGCTTCGATCGTCTTGGTGGTCCCGCCGACATCCTGCATGCTGAGCACGGGCGGACGATTCGCCTTGCCGCTGCTGCCGCCAATCTGCACGAGCTTCTGATCTTCCATCAAGTAGCCGAGCGTGGCGGTCTCACAGCCGAGGCCGATCAGGACATATCCACCGATGTTCGGATGGCGTGCGATCCCACCCATGACGCGATTGAGTGTGGTATGGCCCTCGCCGCCGAATTGCATGCCGCAACCCGTCCCGTGCGTGAATGCCACGACGCCGTCGAGATTGGGAAACGCTTTAAGGGCATCGGCGTTGAACCGCGCCGCCACGGCTTTGCTCACCGTGGCCGAGCAGTTGACTGTCGAGATCACGGCAAGGTAATTGCGAGTTCCCGGTTTACGGTCAGGACGCTGATATCCCTGGAACGTGTGGCCGGTGAGGGGCGCGGGATCGGGGGGGACTTCGGTCGACGCGGCGTAATCGCGGGCGAACTCGCCCGCCGTGAGGTTATGCGAGTGAATCCACGAACCCGGCGCAACCTCCACCGTGGTGAAGCCGATGATCTGGCCGTACTTGATTACTTGTTGTCCAGCGGCGAGCCGCGTGAGAGCGACCTTGTGACCCAGCCGGATGGCCTCGCGCAGTTCCACCGTGTAATCGCCGGCCGAGACGATCGTGCCTACTGGTAGATCGCGTGTGGCAACGCAGACGTTGTCGGCCGGATGAAGATAGATGATGTCGACAGCGGGGGCTTTGAGCATGGCGTGGGGGCACTCGAATCGGGAGCGGAAGATTATTCGCTGCGATTCAGGATAGTGCTCGCCCGCACCAGACGCAATTTAACGCGCGGAAAGCGAGTGCCGCGGGAAGCAGAGACCTATTATCGCGGGGGCGGCGGCGTCAGGCCGGCCGAAGCCGAGAAGTTGGCCGGAGGAGAACTGGCTTCGAAGTTCAGGCTATTCAGAAAGTTGCGAGCCGCGATGTATTGATTCGTTTCGTACTGACGGATCAGCGACTTCAAGGTGGCCAGCATCGCATTGATTGAAATTGTGATCTGAGCATGAGTTTGCGGGCCGATAGCGCCATGCGCGAGCGCACGATCTGCAAACAGCTCGTCGACTTTCTGTCGGTCCGTCGCGTAAACCTCGTTGAGAAGTCCGGGCGGCCAATTGATGCGGCCAGTCACTGGATCCAGTTCGCTGGGAGAAAGGCGCTGCGGCGTCCCGGCCTGAGCCAGTCGAACCCAGGTTTCGGAGTTGCCGGCCGGGCGGCGCTGCGAGTCGCGATATGCCTGGTTGATCCGCCGCTTTTCGAAAAAGGTCTCGGTCCAGAGCTTGCTGTTCTCGATGCGGCGGCGCTCGGCCTCGGTCATGTTGATTGCCGCAGCCGAAGTGTCCAGATTGAATTGGCCCTGCGAACGGATCGCGTTTCCAAGTCCAGTGTAGTAGCTGCCAGCCGCTGTGGAGCCGACACCCCAGCCGCCCATACCCCAACCCCAGCCACCCATCCCACCACCGCCCCAACCACCGCCACCGCCGTAGTAGGGCGGATAGAATTGCCCGGGCTGATAGGTTTCTGGTGCCTGTCTGACCGTGCCTTGTTGAGCGACCACCGGCGAAGCGAGAGCCAACGCCGCGAAAACAATTCCGGCTGCAAACCCACGGGTTAGCGACATCGGTTTGCAAATCATCGGAAAACTCCCTGGGCGACAGGCAAATCTGGAAAACAAAACGATCGAAGTGCGATTCACCGAATACAACGACTTCAACGACGGCCCTGAAAACTATTCGTATTCTAGGCGCGCGTTAGCGCCGAGGCACGTCCAGGCGACCTATAAAACTTGTATACATCGCCAACTGGTGAGGTACAATAGTTGCTGACGTTCAAGGCCGATGAACCCGCGTTTTCTCAGGGTTTTCAGCCGCTGCACGACGTTACAAGTCACCCGACACTGGCAATTTAAACAGCTCTTTACTCGCGCGCGGTCTCGGACCGGGTCCCCGGGTAGCGCGGCTGCCTTGTGTGGGCACCCTACGCGTGCCGTTTCCTTAAGAACTTTCAATCAGGCGTGCCATGCGAAGTCCTTTTGGGTTTGATGTGCGGATTGTGTCGTTCGTTCTTGTGAGCGCTGTTCTGTTCGGCGCGTTGAGCACCGGTGCTTTCGCGGCCGACGCCGAATCGGTCGACAAGCTACTCGCCGGCCTGAAGTCGAACGACGAGAAAGCCAAAGTCGCCGCGATCGACGCCTTAGGCCATATGGGACCCGGCGCCGCCAAGGCGACTGAAGCGCTGGCCGCTCAGCTCGGCGACAAGTCGGCTACGGTTCGCGCACACGCGGCATTCGCACTCATGGAGATCGGGCCTGAAGCCTCGGCTGCAGCGCCGGCTTTGGCCAAGGCGCTCAGCGATTCCGATTTTCACGTGCGTCGGATGTCGGTCGCCGCGCTCGAACGCATTCATCCCGATCCGAAACTCGTGATCGAGGCTCTCGGCAAGGCGCTGTCCGATGCCGATCCCTCGGTACGCATCGCGGCCCTGCACACGCTGACCGAATACAGCGAATCGGCCGTACCGGTGTTGTCAAACGCGCTAGGGGCGGAAGACACTCGTTACTGGGCGGCCCTGGCGTTTGGCGAACTCGGCCCGAAGGCCAAGGACGCCGTGCCCGCGATCGCCAAGGCACTCGACGATAAACGGCCCGAAGTGAAGCGTGAACTTCTGATCGCGCTGGCTCGCATCGGTGCGGATGCCGCATCGGCCGTGCCCCAAATCACTCCCCTTCTGGAAGACCAGGACGAATCCGTCGCCCACGCGGCAGGCTTCGCACTCGGCAGCATCGGTCCCGGCGCCGCCAGCGCCATCGACGCTCTCCAGAGCGCCAAAGACGGCAAAGATCCGCTGGAAGCCTGTATCAATTGCTGGGCGATCGCCCGCATCCAGCCGGAAAATGAACAAGCTCGCACGCATGCCATCGAGATGTTGCTCGAGACCGTGAAGGACAAAAACCCCCGGGTGCAAAGCGCTGCGATTCGCGGCCTGATGGACCTGAAGGCACCGCCCCAGCAGTTGGTTCCCGCCTTGGCCTATGTCGTGCTGAACGGCGAAGAACCGGCCGTGGGTGAAGCACTCGGCGGACTGTCCGTGATGGGCGATGCCGCCGCCGAAGTGCTCGACGAGGCGCTTGCTCGCCCGGAAGCTCGCGGGCGAGCAGCGATGCTGATCACGTATCTGGGCGATAAAGCCAAGGCGACGGTGCCAGCCCTCGTGGGAGCGCTCGCTGACGAGAATCCCGACGTGCGACGCGAAGTGCTGTTTGCCCTGGCGGCGATCGGACCCGATTCGGCGCAGGCCACGCCAGTCCTGGAACAGGAATTGGCCGATCCCAACGCCGCCAATCGGGCGGTCGCGGCTTACGCACTCGGTAAGATTGGTCCGGCGGCGAAGGCCGCTCTTCCCGGTTTGCAGGATGCGCTCCGAAGCGACGATCCACTGGTCCGTGTGGCCAGCGCATTCGCCCTGGTGAATATCGCTCCGCAAAGCGAGCCCATGGTCCGCGCGGCGATTCCGGTCCTGGTGCAAGGTTTGCAAAGCCCCGTCGCCGCCGCGCGGCGAGGTTCGGCCGAAGCGCTGGGCATGATCGGCAAGCCGGCTCGGCAGGCCGCCGAAGGCGCGCTCAAGGCCGCGGCCAACGACCCTGACGACACCGTTCGCAAGGCCGTGCTGGCTGCGCTTGAGCAATTGGGCGTGGTGGTCGACGCACCCGCAGCAAAGCCTCCCGTTCCGCTCAAGCAGCGGTAGCAGGAAACCAGCCGTCCAGGGCCGGTGAAAGCCTTAACGGGACAAGGCACTGCTATGCCGTGCAAGTGTCCCGGTAAGGATATTCGCCGGGCCATTTAATTGGCGCACGCGGGGCTTGCGCTTGCCCATCGCTTATACTTAAGCAGACGCGACATATGCCGCACTGCTAACTTTGCAGGGCGGTCCCTGGCGGTGGAGCACCGTAATGGCAGTCGGAAGCCACGGAACAAAAAGTGAATCGGGCGCGGACTTTGTCGCCAGCGGTGCGCAGTTTGTCGAATACGAAGCGTTCATCGAAGCTCAACTGCGCAAGACACGCAGCCACGTGCGCGGTGTCGACATTGCCGCCGCCACCATGGTGCTGTTGGCCGGCACGGTGGGCTACTTTTTCGTGGCCGTGCTCATTGATCACTGGCTTGTCAGTGGTGGACTCGGCTTTTGGGGACGCGCGATTCTGCTCGTGCTCTATCTGGCCGTCGCAGGCTGGTGGACCATCGCGCAGATCATGCCGCTGCTCTTGCGGCGAATCAATCCGCTGTACGCCGCGCAGACGATCGAACACAGCCGCCCCACTCTGAAGAATGCGCTGGTCAATTTCCTGCTCTTTCGTTCCGACCCGCAGGCGGTGCATCAGCGTGTGTTCGAGCAGATCGAACAGCAGGCGGCCACGAGTCTGGTTGGTGTCGAGGTGGAATCGACCGTCGATCGCTCGCGACTCGTGACGATCGGCTATGTGCTCGTGGCCCTCGTGGCCTTGGGCGCGATCTATGCGCTGGTCTCTCCAAAGAGCCCGTTCAAGACCGTCAGCCGGGTGTTCATGCCCTGGGCCGACATCGCTCCACCCACCAGCACCGTGATCGACGAGATCGAGCCCGGCAGCACGCAGGCCTTTCGCGGCCAGCAGGTCACGGTCAAGGCGCGCGTGCAGGGGCTGCCCGATGACGAGCAGGTGCTCCTCTATTACACGACCGCCGACCGGCAGATCGTCGACCGCGCGGTTGAGATGGCGCGTCCCAGTGGCGATTATCGGCACACTGCCGTACTGCCGGCGGGAGATGCTGCACTGCAGCAGACGATCACCTATCGCATCGAGGCGGGCGACGCTCAGTCGCGCGACTATGAGATCACGGTCGTCGCCGCCCCCACCATCGTCGTGCAGGCCATCGAATACAAGTATCCTGCCTACACGGGACTGCTCGCCCAGCGGCTGGAACATCAGGGCGACCTGAAGGCCATCGAGGGCACGGAAGTCGTGCTCGAGGGGCTCGCAAATCAGCCGATCGCGCAGGCCTATGTCGACTTTGACGCCAACGGCTCGCTCGATTTGACAATGCGCGCCGACGGGACAACTGCTCGGACCAGCTTCCGCCTGGGAATGAGCGAAGATCGCAAGAAGCCCGAATACGAGCTTTATCAGTTGCTCTTCAAGAACGCGGAAGGAAAGCAGAACCCTCAGCCGGTGCGACACCGGATTGAAGTCGTGGCCGATCTCGCGCCCGAGATTCAATTTGTCGAACCGACGCGTGAGGAGATCGAGGTTCCGCTGGATGGTTCGGCCGGGTTGGAACTCGTGGCCAGCGACCCGGACTTCGCCCTGGCCGAGGTTCGGCTGGTCGTGCGACACGGCGAGAAGCCGCTACGCGACGAGAAGCTGCTGAACGAATCCTGGCGCGGTCAGTTCGTGAAGAAGCTACGGTTCTCACCGAATGACCACAAACTCGCAGTCGGCGAAGTCGTCGAATACTACGCAGTGGCCGTGGACAACAAAACTCCGCGGCCAAACCAGACCGAGACCTCGCGGCGGCGAATACGCATAACTTCGCCGACCGGCCGTGAAGGGGGCGATCAGCTCGCTCAGAAAAATGCCGGCGACGAGCAGGGCGACGGCGATCGCGCCCAGTCGCAACCCGGCGGCGATAGTGATCGCCCGCGCGAAGAACAGGCTCCAGCGGCAGATCAAGAATCACAGGCCACTGAACCGGGGGAGACCAGTTCGCCTGAGGATTCCGCCGCGCGTAATGAGCGCGAACCGGTGCCAGCCGATGAGCCGCAGGACGATCCGTCGGACGACCAGCAGGATCAGCCGAGTGACCCGCGCAATGAGTCAGGCAATCAGCGTGGCGATCAGAAATCCGCGGACGATCGCCAGGATCAGGCCGGCGAACGGAATGAGCCGCAGCCCTCCAGCGCGGAACAACAGGCCGGCGACGATTCCAATTCAGGCGAGTCCTCGGACAGCGGCTCACAGCAGGGCAGCAAGTCTGACGACAAGCAGTCGGGTGAACAACAAGAGCGAGGGCAATCAGACAAACAACCCTCTGGCAGCGAACAGGGGGGCGACGAACAAGGTGCATCGGGCCAACAACAGGGAGGTTCGGCGGGTCAATCCGGAAAAGAACAAGGTAAACAGAGCAGCGATCAATCCGGCGCGGGCCAGTCGGGAAAGCAAGAGTCGGACAACGTGGCCAGCGACGGCACGAACGATGGCGATGCCATCGAACGTATTCTGAAGCATCGTGATCAACAGGATCCGAATGCCGGTGGCGAGGCTGGTGAAAAGTCCGCCGCCCAGGATCGGCAGAACTCCGAGCGATCGGCTGGCGATAAGGCAGACGCCGACAAGCCGCAAGGCGAGCAGCAGGACGAACCAAGCAACGGTCAGCCTGGCCAAAATTCCTCCGCCAGCAAACAGCCAGGGAAACAACAAGGCAGCCAGCGTGGCTCCGGCCAGGAGCAAGGAAGCAAGTCAGACGCAAACCACGCCGCACAGCAGCAAGAGGGTGGTGGAAACGCCGACGACAAGCAACAGAGCGGTCAGCAGCAGAAGGATAAGGCGGGCGACGCCAAGTCAACCTCCGGCAACCAGGCCGACAAATCAAAACAAGGTCAACCCGCGGATACGAACGAACAGTCGAGCGATCAACAAGGTGCGAGCGATGCCGGCGAGCGTGCTGGCGATCAGTCAGGCTCGAAGGCAGGAGAAAAGCAGCAGACTGAGCGCACGCCGGGCGAAGGCCAACAGGGAACCGAGAACTCAGCGGGCAAAAAGGACGGCGGCAAGCAGCAGGATCCAGGCTCGCCCAAAGGCAACCAAGGTCAACAAGGCGCCACGCGCGACAACAACACACGCGAGGACGGCTCGCCGCAGAATGCCGACACGAAGGGGCAGGGGGGGCAATCCAAGGACGATCCCACCCGGGCTCCCGACCAGCAGCCCCAGCAGAGTAGCGAGCAGCGCCCCGACGCCAAGGGCGGCGACGGCCAGCAGGAGAAGGGCGAGTCCGGAGCGGGCAAAAAATCGGACGACAACGCAGGTTCGCCCAGTCCGCAGGAATCCAATCAACCGCGTGAGAAGTCGCAGCAGCCCGGCAGCGAAAACTCGCAGGAGAAGCCCGAGGGAGACGAACAGTCCCCTTCCACCAGCAAGCGCGAGTCGGACTCCAGCGGCGAATCGGATGGCGATCGATCCGGCGGCGGCGAAAAGGGAGGTGGGCAAAAAGCGAATCAATCGGGCACCGGCGGCGCCGGCCAGAACACCGCGGCCGATGAGGGCGCCGGTCAGTCGGACGAAGCCGGCGACGGCGACACCAGCGATCGCGCAGGCGGTGACCGCCAGTCGCAGAATCAAACTGGCCAACAGGGTAAGCAGCCGGGCCAAGGCTCCGACACGAAGGGTGGCCAGGGACAAGAGCAGGCGGGCGGCGATCAGGCCCCCAGCCAACCGACGGGCGAACCTTCGAATGACCGAAAAAGCGGCGGAGAAGGCGGCGGCACGCCCGGTGGCGAGCAGGGCGGAGCAGATACGCCTAAGGGCGCCGGTAACTCCGCGCCGGACAAGCAGTGGAAGCCAGGAGTCGATCGCGCGGCCGACCCGAACCTCGAGTACACCCGCAAGGCAACCGACCTGGCGATTGACCATCTCAAGAATCAACTCTCCGACGGTCGCGACGACAGCGAATTGCTCAAGCAACTCGGGTGGACCCGCGAAGAGGCGGACGCGTTCATCCAGCGGTGGGAAGCCATGCGCGGCCAGTCGCAGGCTGCCGGGCCGAAAGGTGACGCCGCCCGTCGCGAGTTGGACGAAACATTGCGAAGCCTTGGACTGCGGCCACGTGGCAGTGCGATTCGTTCGGGCGGCAAGGCCGACGATCGCGCGACCGGTCTCCAAGAATCTCGTCGCACGACGCCTCCGCCCGAATACTCCGAGGCCTTCAAAGCCTATACTCAGGGAACGTCTCGCGGCGGCAAATAGTCCCTGCTGTTTGACCTGGCGGTAGGGCTGACGGCAAACAGGGCCGACGGCGCGTCGCACAGCCGCTGTTCAATGTCCCGCCGGAAATAGACATGCTTGAGCGCACCAGCCGATTTCTCACCGCCTTTCATCCCAAGCGCGTTCCGCACCGTTTCGCCGACGTGATCATCATCGGCGGCGGCCTCGCGGGCTTACGTGCGGCGCTGGCGGTGCCCGAGTCGCAGTCGGTGCTGGTGATCACCAAGGGGGGGCTCCGGCAGTCGAACAGCAACTATGCCCAAGGCGGCATCGCCGGCGTGCTTGATCCTGAGGATCGCTTTGAAGATCACATCGCCGACACGCTGAAGGCGGGCGGCAACCTTTGCGATCCGTCCGTGGTCGAGTTTGTGGTGCGCGAAGCGCCGGCCAGGATCAATGAGCTGATCGAGTGGGGCACGAACTTCGACCAGGTCGCCGGCGGGCTCGCGCTCGGTCGAGAAGGCGGGCACAGCCATCACCGCATCGTGCACGCACTGGGTGATGCGACGGGCAAAGAAGTAATGCGTGCCGTCATCGATCGCACGCTCGCGCGGCCGAATGTTGATGTTTGGGAACACGCCTTCACGCTCGACCTGCTCACACACGAAGGTCGCTGCCGCGGAGCCCTCGTCTGGAGCGAAGAGTCGGGCCAAACGCTGGTCTGGGGCAAGCAAACCATTCTTTGCACCGGCGGCACGGGCCAGATCTATCGCGAGACGACGAACCCCGAAGTTGCCACTGGCGACGGCCTGGCAATCGCATATCGTGCCGGCGCGGAACTGCGCGACATGGAGTTCATGCAGTTCCATCCCACGGTGCTGTACATCGCCGGCAGCAGCCGGAGCCTGATCACCGAGGCGATGCGCGGCGAAGGCGCCCGGCTGGTCGATCGCAACGGCCATCGCTTCATGCCCGAATATGACGAGCGGGCGGAGCTCGCCCCGCGCGACGTCGTGAGCCGGGCGATCGTCACGCAGATGGAACGCACGCGGCATCCGAACGTGTACCTCGATCTCACGCATCTTGACCCGACGATGGTGCGCGGCCGATTCCCGGGCATTGCCGCCACCTGCGCGGAGTTCGCGCTCGACATCACGCAGGACTGGATTCCGGTTCGCCCCGGCGCTCACTACATGATTGGCGGTGTGACCGTCGACCTGGAAGGACGCACGACGCTGCCGGGGCTGTGGGGCGCAGGCGAATGTACCAGTAGCGGCCTGCATGGGGCGAATCGCCTGGCCTCGAACAGTTTACTCGAAGGCCTCGTATTTGGTGCCTACGCGGGCGAGGCCGCATCCCGGGCGGCGGCCGACATGCCAGATGATTTTCGCGCGGTGCCGCTGTCGAACGCGGAGGTCGACAACGGCGTGGAACTGTTGGATCTCGCCGACATTCGCAACTCGCTCAAGAGCGTGGTGTGGCGCGGAGCGGGCGTGCGGCGCAGTAGCGAGTCGCTGGTCGAGGCGGCCGAGAATGTCGATCGCTGGTGCGAGTATGTGCTGGCCCGGCAGTTTGCTCACGTACATGGCTGGGAATTGCAGAACATGCTCACGGTGGCGCGAATCGTGATCGAGGCCGCTACGCTGCGTGAAGAGACGCGCGGCGTGCACTACCGCACCGATTTTCCCGCGACAGACGACGTTCACTGGCAGCGGCGGATCGCGTTTCGGCGGGCCGAGCGATGAATGCAGGTCGCCAAGAGTTGGTGAGGCCATGGCTGGCAGTACTGCTGTCCGCCGACTTGTTGTTGCCTAAGTTCTATTTGCTCATCGATCCAATCGATGTCGCGTTCAGCCTGTATTTCGGTTTCACTGCGGCGCAGGTTGCCTTGCACGCGGGCTGGACGATACTTGGTCCGGGCAGTCTGCTGTTGCGCATCATCAGCATTCCGCTAGCAATGATCGTCATGCTTTGGTTCTGGCATGGAATCGATCACGACGGGGAGCGTCTAGTGCTTCAGTTGGCATTTGCTTGCCAATGGCTTCTTGTAGCGACGGCCAGTCTATTTCTCGTGGGCGTTGGCTTCCGCTTGGTTTCCAAGCAAGGAGATCCAGAGCCGCCATCTAACTCGAACCGGCAGTACTCACTTCGCCATCTCGTGGCCGTGCTAACCGTCGCCAGCATCTTGGCCGCTTTTGCGAATCGCGTGGAGAATCTCGGACCACGGCTCATGGATCCACTTTGCTGGTTAACTGCAGCCACCATGTCTTTCGTCACGATTCCCACGATTCCAAGCGTGCTGATCGCGAGGCACTTTGTCGCCGCGGCCTGCTCCTGCCTTGTCATTCCGTGCATTCTGACGTTTCTTCTCCCGGCCTTACTGGGACCCATCGACGCAGTCCTGATGTGGTTGCTCTTCGGGGCAAGCCTTGGACTGTCGATCGCCGTTCTTGCAACGCTGCGCCGAGATGGGTTCCGTTTGCGCCGAATCCAGGATCCGGCCGTTGCTTCGCACCCCAACTTTCGGCTGGGATCCCCCGCAGCACCTCTGCGATAGTCGCCATCGGAACATCTGGCCCAAAAAACTCCTCACCGCCCGATCCCTTTCCGGGTCGGATGCGTAGTCTGGACAGGGAAGCTACGTTCGTAGTACCTTCTAGAACGCTTTGGCATGCCGCAACCGCCCCCAAATTGGAGGGGGCACCCGGCGTTTGCCTGCCGGGCCCGTTTCCTGTTGCGGGCCTGGCTTTCCGAAAACCAACGCAACAGGCTCGTTTCCCCCCGATAGTGCACGCGGAGTGAATCCACTGATGAGCGAACAGCCTTCGAAAGCCAGCCACGGCCCGGCCATGATCGAGGCCGTCGGGTTGGCCAAGTACTACGGCGACTTTGCCGCCATCGAAGATGTTTCTTTCAGCATTCCTCAGGGCCAGGTGGTGGCCTTCCTCGGCCCCAACGGCGCCGGCAAGAGCACCACGATGAAGCTGCTCACCGGCTATCTGGCCCCCAGCCGGGGTGTCGCCCGGATCGCCGGCCACGACATGACGGTCGACCGGATCGCCGGATCGTCGCGGCTCGGCTACCTGCCGGAAAACGGTCCCCTGTATCCCGACATGACCCCGCGGACGTTGCTCGAGTTCTTCGCCGATGCTCGGGGCATGACGGCCCAGCGCAAGCGGCAGCGGATCGAGGCCGTGGTCCAGCTGTGCGATCTCGGCTCGGTGATCGGTAAAGCGATCGGCAAGCTCTCGAAGGGCTATCGCCAGCGCGTCGGCATGGCGCAGGCCCTGCTGCACGAGCCGGACGTCCTGATCCTTGACGAACCCACGGCGGGTCTCGACCCGAACCAGATTCGCGACGTGCGCAATACGATCCGCACGCTTGGCGAGAATAAAACCATCCTGCTCTCGACGCACATTTTGCAAGAGGTCGAGGCCATTGCCAGCCGCGTGATCTTCATTAACGAAGGCCGGCTGGTTTACGACGGGTCCGTGGCCGGCCTGACAGCCTCGGGCGAATCGCTCGCACAGCGATTCCACGAACTTACGGCCCACTAACGTTCGATTCCAGCGGGCGATTGGAGCAGCCGCGGCTATCGCAGTTATCTCCAAACCCGCCCGACAGAACATCCCTCACCAGGAAATAAGCGGAACAACTAGCTATGAACTTGCACGTCGTCGGCGCCATTTTTCGCCGGAACTTCATCAGCTACTTCAGCAATCCCACGGGCTATGTGTTCATTTGCGTGTTTGTGCTGTTGAGTTCGTTTGCCGCCTTCTGGCCGAACGAATTCTTCAACGCGAACCTGGCGAATCTCGACCAGCTGAACAAGTACCTGCCGTACATCCTGCTCGTGTTCATCCCGGCCATCACGATGAGCGTGTGGGCCGAAGAGCGCCGGCAGGGAACGGACGAGCTCTTGCTCACGATCCCAGCGGCTGACTTCGACGTCGTGCTGGGCAAGTACCTGGCCGCGGTGGCGATCTATAGCGTTTCGCTGGTGTTCTCGCTGATTTCCAACTGGCTGGTGCTGTTGACGCTGGGTGCACCCGACCTCGGCCTGCTGGTTGGCACCTACTTTGGCTACTGGATTGTCGGACTGGCGATGCTGGCGATCGGGATGGTGGCTTCGTTCCTGACGGCCAACCTGACGGTCGGATTCATTCTGGGTGCGCTATTCAACGCACCGCTGGCCTTCGCCGAGTCGATGCCTGACTGGCCGATTCTGCGTCCGCTGAAGCAGCTGAGCATCAGCGAACAATTTCGCGATTTTGCCAGCGGCGTGATCAGCTTTGCCAGCGTGGGCTACTTCCTGGCGATCGTCGCCGTGATGCTTTATCTATCGGTGGTCCTGATCGGACGCCGGCACTGGCGCGGTGGAGCCGAAGGCAACAAAACGATGCTGCACTACCTGGTGCGTTTCGGAGCGCTGGCGCTGGTGGTCGTGTGCCTGAACATCTTTCTCACCCGACACGACACCCTGCGGGCCGACGTGACGACTGAGGGCATCAATTCGCTGGCGCCGGAGACGCGCGAACTAATTGCGAACTTGAAGCCGGCCCGGCCGGTTACGATCGAGTACTTCGTGAGCCCCACGGTACCTGAGTCTTACGTGCAGACGCGGTTAAACCTGCTCTCCACGCTGCGCGAGATCCAGGCTCTTGGCGGCGATAAGATCCGCGTGATCGGGCACGAAGTGGAGCCCTTCAGCGAAGACGCCACGATTGCCGAACAGCAATATGGAATCGTGCCGGTGCCGGTGGAGGGCCGGGCGCGCGGCACTTTCACACGCGATGAAATTTTCATGGGCCTGGCAATCAGCAGCGGTTTGGACAAGATCGTGATCCCGTTCCTCGATCGCGGCATCCCTGCCGAGTACGAACTGGTTCGCTCGATTGCCACAGTCAGCCAAGAGACTCGCAAGAAAGTAGGCGTGCTGCAAACCGATGCACAGCTCTATGCCAGCTTCGACATGCAGTCGATGACGCCGGGACGGAACCAGCAAATCATCGAAGAGCTCGAAAAGCAGTACGAGGTCGTTCAGGTCGATCCGGCCGGCCCGATCACGGAGAAGTTCGACGTGCTGCTCGCGGTGCAGCCTTCTTCGCTCGGTCCGGATCAGATGAAAAACTTCATCGCGGCTGTGAAGAGCGGCCAGCGGACGGCGATTTTCGAAGACCCGTTCCCGCTGTTAAACCCCAGCATTCCCGGCACCGCCGCGCCGAAGATGCCGCCTGGCGGCAACAATCCTTTCATGCAGCAGCAACAGCCCCCGCAGCCCAAAGGGGACATCACTGAATTGTGGCGGCTGTTGGGCGTCGACTTCGACGGCGACACGGTCATCTGGCAGGAATACAACCCCTTTCCGAAGCTACAGGAACTACCGCCCGAATGGGTCTTCGTCGATACTGGTTCCGGCGCGACCGAGCCGTTCAATCTCGACAGCCCGATCACGCAGGACCTGCAACAGGTGCTGTACCTGTTTCCTGGCAGCGTGCGAGGCTTGAACACCTCGACGATGAAGTTTGAGCGGCTGGTGAACACGAACAACAAGACCGGAACCATTCGGGCCGACCAGATCATGCAGCGGAGCTTCATGGGCCCCCCGCAGTTCAATCCAGACATCGCGCTGCTCCGCAAGCGGACGGGCGACGCCTACATTCTGGCCGCCCAGATTCGTGGCAAGGCGCCCAAGGACGAAATCTCGGCCGAGGACGCACTCCAGGGTCTGCCAGGCGGACATCCGCCGCTCAATGTGCCGATGTCGGACCAGGAAGCCAAGGTCGAGGATGCACCGGCGGAGAAAACGGACGTCGCGAAAGAAGCTGACGCCGGCAAGGAAGCGAACGCTGCGGAGCCGGCAGCGGAAGGTGATGCCGCCAAGGACGCCGCCACAGCGAAGCCCGCGGCCAAGCCCGCAGACGTCGAGATCAACGTCGTGCTGGTGGCGGACATCGACTGTCTGTTCGGCGAGTTCTTCAACCTGCGTTCGCGCGGGACCAGCCCAACCGACGAGATCGAGTTCCAATTCGACAACGTGCCGTTCGTGCTGAACGTGCTCGACGTGCTAGCCGACGACGACCGGTTCGTCGAGATTCGCACCCGCCGCCCGCTGCATCGCTCGCTGCACAAGCTGCAGGACGCGACGGCAGGGGCCCAGGACAAAGCCGCCAAGGCTCGCGAGAAGTTTCAAAAAGACTTCGACAATGCCCAGCTCAAGGCCCAGAAGGAGTTCGAGGCCAAGATCGACAAGCTGCGGCAGCGTGAAGGCATCAACCAGCAGCAGGCGGCGATTGATATCCTGGCCGCACAGCAGCAAGGCCAGCGCGAACTGGACGTCCGGCTGGAGACGCTCCGCAAGGAACGCGACGAGGCGCTCAAGAGTGCCCAGCGCGAACTCGACCGCGAGGTCCACGCCCAGCAGGATTGGTACAAGTTGTGGGCAATTCTGCTGCCGCCGATTCCGCCGCTCATTGTGGGATTGATCGTGTTTTTCAATCGCCGCGCCCGCGAACGCGAAGGCGTCTCGCGAGCCCGCTTGCGGTAGGCATTTCACAACGGAATTTATCCGCCGCCGATAACCGGCAGCGAGCTCGTCATCAGGATCTGTAGCCATGCAAGACAAAGAATCGAAAAAGACGCTGATCTACGTGCTCGTGGCCGGCATGGCCCTGCTCGTGGCCTGGGAACCGTGGCGCCCCGCGCCGGCAGACACCAGCGTTCCCGAACGTGTGGGCCAGAAGCTGTTTCCCGACTTCAGTAATCCGTTGGCGGCCAAAAGCCTGGAAGTGATGACGTTCAACGAGGCCGACGCAACGCTGCGCGACTTCAAGGTAGCGCAGCAAAACGGCTTGTGGTCGATTCCCTCGCAAAGCGGCTACCCGGCCGATGCGAAGGAGCACATGGCCAAGGCGGCCACGGCGCTGATGGACATCAAAATCCTGGGCGTGGCCAGCGATTTGCCCGGCGACCAGAAGGTCTATGGCGTCATTACTCCCGACCCTGCCAAGCTCAAGGTCGGCGAAACCGGCGTCGGCACGCGGGTCACGGTGCGCGACGGTTCAGATAAAGTCCTGGCGGACCTCGTGATCGGCAAACCCGTCAAGGACGCGCCGCAACAGCGTTACGTCCGCGAGGCAGGGCGAGACGCAATCTATACGGTGGCCGTCAGCACCAATGAGTTCTCCACAAAGTTTGGCGACTGGATTGAGAAGGATCTCTTGAAGCTCAACGCCGCAGACGTCAAACGGATCGAGTTGAACGACTATTCGTCGCAGGCCCGAGCCACGCGCGAGGGGCAGTTCCTGGCCCTCGACCAGCGGAGCGAAATCGATCTCGGTTTCGACGATGCCAAGAACCAGTGGTCGCTGCTCGAAATGAAGGAGTTTGACGCCGAAGGAAAGCCCACGACGATCACGCTCTCGGACACCGAGGAGCTGGATGCCGAAAAACTGAACGCATTGAAAACGGCGCTGGTTGACCTCAAGATCATTGACGTCGAGCGAAAGCCCAGCGGCCTGAGCCAGGACCTCAAGGCCTCGGAAGAGTTTGTGAAAAACCGCGAAGCCGCGGTTTCATTGCAGCAGCGAGGCTTCTTCCCGGCTTCCACGCAAGAAGGCGGGTTGCAAATCTATTCCTCCGAAGGCGAAGTCATGGCCTCGACCAAGGAGGGTGTGAAGTACATCCTGCGATTCGGCAACCTGGCCGACGCGGGCACCGACGGCGAAAAGCCGGCTGAAGGCGGCGCCGATGCGAAGCTCGACGAGAGCGAGAGCACCGGACCCAGCCGCTATTTGTTCCTCACGGCGCAGTTTGACGAATCCATGATCGCGAAGCCCGAACGGCTGCCGCAGCCCGGCGAAGCCAAGCCGGCGGAGGCAGCCGCGGAGGAAGCATCTACGGAAGAGCAGCCAGCCACCGAAACTCCGGCCGATGCTCCCGCGAGCGACGCGCCATCTGATGAAGCGAAGCCGGTTGAGGATGCACTCGAAGGTGATAAGCCTGCGGAAGAAGCGGCGGTTCCCGAAACCAAGACCGCCGGCCAGGAGCCCGCCACTGCCGAGGCCGCTGACACTGCTAAGGCTGAAGAGCCGCCAGCCGACGCGGAGAAGCCGGCGGAAGCCGAAAAGAAAGAGCCCACGGCCGAAGAGGCCGAGCGACTGGCGGTCGAGAAGGAAAACAAGCGGCGTCAGGACGACTACGACGCCAAGGTTAAGGCCGGGCAGGAGAAGGTCAAGCAGCTCAATGAACGGTTCGCCGATTGGTATTACATCATCTCGGACGACACCTACAAGAAGATCCACCTCGGCCGCAAGGACATTATTAAGGCCAAGCCGGTCGATACCAAGGAGGTTGGCAACCTCAAGGAATTGAACCAAGGACTCGAAGCGCCGGCCGTGCCTTAAATCACAAAGTCGTTCACATGACGGAACAACCCGAGCCCTGGGAAATGTCCTCCCTGGGCTTTTTGTTTTTCACGCGCTATCAATCGCGGGCTACATCTGGGATCCCAGTTCCCGCAGCAGTTCGAGCGTGAAGATGCCCGTGTCGTGGCCATCGGAAAACTCGATGTTGTAGGCGTAATTTCCGACGGGGTTCATGGCCTGGATCTTCAGCGGCTGGGCCTCGGCCATGGAAATCACCTGCAGTCCGCCGCTGGGCTGGGGCGGGGCCTTGCGTTGTTCGCGGCAATTCGCACAAGGACATGCCTTGCGCAGCTCGCCGAACGCGATTTCGCGCACCACTCCATCGCTCCAGGTGATGACAAGCTTCTTGCCTTCGGCAACTTCGAGCTTCGTGGGTCGGGGATCAGACATCGGTCTTTCGGTGAAAAGCGTGAAGGTGCGGCGAACCGAGTTTTACCGCCACACACTCGGTTGTCGCAAGCGGGTCGCGCAGAATAAAAGAAGCCACGAGCGGCAGGCCGCCCATGGCTTGATGGTGAATCATCCCGCTTTTCGTTCGATTCGCCTCAGGTCGTATGCCCATTGCCGGCATGCACCAGTGGCACGTCCACAACGTGCTGCGAAACGAACCAGACTTGCATCTCATTCAGGCGAATGACGTCGCTGACCAGCAGATCGTTCGTCCCGTCGTCGCCGCTGTCGGCCGCTTGTTTGGCCATGCTGCGGGCTTCCAACAGGATAATCTCATGGGCTTGGAGCAGCCGCGAGATCTGCACCGGAGCCTCCTCACGGCCTTTCGGCGGGCGCGGAATCGAGGTCGTTTCGGCCACGTCCGGCGCCATTGCAATCGAAACGCCACCTAACAATTGAACTCGCTCGGCAATTGAGTCGATCAGCGCCGTCTGCTCGCCGGCGTGTTTGTCGAACAGCTCGTGTAATTGCAGGAACGTCGGGCCGGTCACTTGCCAGTGATGCTTCTTGTACATGTCGCGAAGCGTGATGCTGTCGGCCAACACCTGGTTGAGGTTCTCGCAACTCGTGCGGCGTTCCTTATCGCCCAGCGCCAGCGGCATCTGCACCACGTGACCGTACTGCTGGATCTCGTGCGCCTTCTGGCCGGTGATTGGGGTGGCCCGGCTCGCATCTTTCGTGGTCGGCATGAATCTCTCCTTACGTATTGGTCATGAACCCTAAATGGCAGTGTGGTTTCGCGTGTCTTTGAAAGGTGCAAATCTCGCGCCGCCAACGACGGACGCTACATTCCAGCACCTCGGTCAATTATAGGGCCGCAGTCCAATCGGCCAAGAAAAATGCGACGCCACCAGAGTGTGCGAATCCGTACCCGCGCGGTGCCGAACTGCAGCGTTTCCGTTAGACGTCCTCTTCCGTCAGGTCTTCAGCGTATCCCGGCGGGAACGGGTTGCCCGCGGGAGCATCCCTGAGCTTTTCGCCCGGCGGCCCGAAAGATCGCACGTCGGACGGCGTACTCTCCGCCGGAGATGCAAGCGGCGGTGCTTCCACGGCCGCTTTATCGTCCAGTTCTTGCAGAACGCCAAACTCGCGCAGCCAGAACTGCACTTCCACTTCGCTGATCGGCCCCGTCGGTTTTCCGGCGTGCTTCTTCGCTCGGGAGCGCTCGATCCGCAGGCGAATCACGTCGCCATACCACACGTCACTGTCGATGGCTCTGGCTCGGCGGCGGCGCGCGGCGCGATGCAAGCGATGATCGCTCGAGACGACTGTCAATCGCCGCGGCGAATTTTCGGCCTCGATCAACTCCTCGATCACGGTATCGGCATCCAGGCCCTTGGGAGCGAAGCGAACTGTCATCCCACGGTGCAAGATCGTTCGCGGTAAGCCAGGCGGTGCCTCGCGAGCATCGAAGACCACGATCGTGCGCGAGAGCTGCTTCTCAACCAGCGATTCGGCGAGAAAGTTCAACAGCGCATTGCGCGAACGTTCGAGCGAGCCCGGCCCGATGCCGCGTCCGAGTATGCCGCTCGCGTGCAGCAGGTTGTAACCGTCGATGAGCAGCGACATCGTGTTCTCGAGCGTGCCCCGGTAATCCAGCGGGCGGACGAGCGGAATCCGAGCGAACCGATCTACCGCGCTCGCACCGGTTGGCGACTCGGCTGATCTGCCCCATCGGCTTGATACTTGATTCGCCCGCCGACGATGACGGTGTCTGCGCGGCCGCGCAACTTCCAGCCACCGAACGGCGTATTCGTGCTCTTGGAACGGGACTTTGCCGGATCGACGGTCCAGGCCACATTGGGATCGATGATCGTAATGTCGGCGTCGGCGCCGATGGCCAGCGTCCCCTTGGGGATGCCGAGGATTCGGGCCGGATTGATCGTCATCTTGGCGATCGCCTGTGGCCAGTCGAGATGCCCTGGCTCGATGAGTTGTGTCACGACCAGCCCCAGGGCCGTCTCCAGCCCCACGATGCCGAATGGCGCTTGATCGAGCTCACGCATCTTTTTTTCGCGGGCATGCGGAGCGTGATCGGTGCAGATGACGTCGATCGTGCCGTCCACAAGCCCGGCAATGCAGGCCTCGACGTGAGATTGTCCCCGCAGCGGCGGGCTCATCTTGAAGTTTGAATCGAACGAGCGAAGGCATTCGTCCGAGAGCGTGAAGTGGTGCGGACAAACTTCCGTGGTCACGCGCACGCCGCGTCCCTTGGCCCGGCGGATCAAGTCGATGCTGCCGCTGGTCGAAACATGCATCATGTGCACGCGGCCGCCAGTCGCATCCGCGAGCGCAATGTCGCGGGCGGTCATCACGTCCTCGGCCGAAGCAGGCATTCCCGGCAGGCCGAGGACCATCGAGACCAGCCCCTCATGCATCACGCCGCCCTGCGTCAACTCACGCACTTCCGCGTGATTGAGAATGGGCTTATCGAACATCTGGCAGTATTCCAGGGCACGCCGCATGAGCTCGGCGTCGTAGACCGGGGCCCCGTCGTCGCTGAACGCGACGGCGCCGGCCTGCACGAGTTGGCCGATCTCGGCCAGTTCCTTACCTTCGCGATTCTTACTGACACACGCGACGACATACACATTGCACTGATCGGCCCGCGAGGCGAGATGCTGGATGAACTCGACGGTGGCCTGAGTGTCGATCGGCGGTTCGGTGTTGGGAATGCAGGCAATCGACGTGAATCCACCCGCGATCGCGGCGCTGGCGCCGGTGAGGATCGTCTCGTCCTCCTCGCGACCCGGCTCGCGGAGGTGCACGTGCATATCGATGAGGCCGGGCGCAACGATCTTGCCCTGGGCGTCAACGGTGCGCACATCGCCGGTGGCCATCGCATCGAAGGCGGCGACGCGGCCGTTCTCGATCAGCACGTTGGTGATGCGGTCGATTCCCTGGCTGGGATCGATCACGCGACCACCTTCAATGAGCAGCGAACTCGAGCTTGCCACGCGGTTTCCTTTCGAACAATCCCTTGGGAATCACCCTTGGGCCGTGAGTTCACCTTGTGCGCCAAGGGTGAGCCAGAGCACGGCCATGCGCACCGCCAGTCCGTTGGTGACCTGGTCGAGGATGGCGGAGTGCGAACCGTCGGCCACGTCGGCGGTCACTTCAACACCGCGATTAATCGGCCCCGGCGCGAGGATCAGAATATTATCCTTGGCCCGTTCCAGCCGCTCGCGCGTCATGGCATAGAGCAGGGCATATTCTCGAATGCCTGGGAACGGCCGGGTCGACTGCCGCTCAAATTGAATTCTTAGCAGATTGAGCACGTCGCAGCGGTGCAGGATCTTGTCCAGATCGTAAACCACCTCCACGCCAAACTCTTCCCACCGCTTCGAGACCAGCGTCGATGGTCCGCAGAGGATCACATGCGCGCCGAGTTTCTGCAGCCCCCAGATGTTGCTGCGTGCCGTTCGGCTGTGCGAGATATCACCCACCAGCGCGACGGTGAGTCCCGCGATGCGGCCCAACCGCTGCCGGATCGTGAGAATATCCAAAAGTCCCTGCGTGGGATGTTCGTGCGGCCCATCGCCGGCGTTAATCACCGACACGTCAAGATTCTGCGCTAGCAACTGCGCTGTGCCGGGCGTGCGGTGACGAACCACCACGGCGTCGATCCCCATGGCCTCGATGTTCTTGGCCGTGTCGATGAAAGTCTCACCCTTGGAGAGGCTCGAAGTCGAGGCGGCGAAGTCGATCGTGTCGGCCCCCAGGCGGCGGGCACTGAGCGCAAAGCTGGTGCGAGTGCGCGTCGAGTTCTCGAAGAACAGGTTCGCCACCGTGCGGCCGGTAAGAATCGGTAGTTTTTGCGTGCAGCCGGCCGTCGCTTCTTTGAACTGCGTGGCAGTGTCGAGAATGATGTTCAGTTCTTCAGCCGACAGGCTTTCCAAATCCAACAGATGCCGCCGGGTCCAGGCGGCCGGAACCGCTCCAATATCCCACACCTCGGTGCTCATGCGGTTACCTTCCCATTGGCTTTTTTCACGCGCTCGCCAAATTCTAACGCACACCCCCGGTGCTGAAAAGCAACCCACGACCGCCGCTGCGATTTGCCCAGGAAATGCATGTCTTCTACGTCAATGCATGGTGCGACAATCCTATAATGAAACCATGTCCAGCGATTTGCAGATTCGAGTCTTGATCCGGGTCAATGATCCGCAGTTGCGCGATCGGGCAGCCGCGGCGCTCGACGCGGGCAGTTTTCGGATCAACACCAAAGTGGCGAACAGCCCAAGCGGTAACGATTGGCAAGTCATCGTCACGGATCAAGCTGTCGACGAGCATTTCGACAGGGGTAGGGCAGGGCGGGGGAGTTCGGCAATCGTCGGACTAGGCGTCACGGAGAACGTCGATGTCGACCTACCTGTCGACTTCACCGGCCGAGAACTGAGAATCGCCGTCCGGCTCGTGCGGCAGATGGCTGAACTGCGGGCCGAGCGAGACGAGCTAGTCGAGGCGCATTCGGCTGTCCGTCAGCTTGCCGAGACTGATCCGCTCACTGGCTTGCCGAACCGCCGGGCCTGGGAGAGGCGAATCCCGGCGCTCCTGGCTCTGGCGGCGCGCACGGCTGAGCCGGCCTGGCTGGCACTGCTCGATTTGGATGGATTCAAACAGATCAACGACCATCTCGGTATGAACCGTGGCGATCAGGTGCTTAGGCAGTGTGCACTATCGCTGTCATCCGCGCTGCGGCGGGATGATCTCGTGGCGCGATTGGGCGGTGACGAGTTCGGTATCCTCCTGGTCGGAGTTGGAGAAGACCGAGTGCTGGAAATCTGCGAAAGACTGCGAGACAGCATTGCCAACGGTGGCGAAGTGTCGGCGAGCATTGGCCTGACTCGCGCAGACGGCCGGGCGAGCGAAGCGGCTCTCTTAAGTGCAGCGGAAGTCGCGATGCGAGAGGCCAAGAGAGCAGGTGGCAACCGAGTCACTCTTCGGAACTAGGAATCGCTGGTCGAGCGATTGCTTGTGCGAACATTCATCACTCGGCCAGGCGATGGTGCGAATCTCGTGCGAATTGCATGCTGGGCTGTATTTTTCTACCATCCGTCCGCTTTCGTCCTCAAAAGGCGTCTAGAGGGATAGTGCCGCGACCGCCCTCAAATACGAAGGGAAACGCTAATGAGACACACCCTAGCTTCGCTATTCTTCGCCGGCGCACTGATATTCCCTATTCATGCCACTCTTGCCGCGCTGATTACTGTCGACACTGTGCCTGTGGGCGACCCCGGAAATGCCGGGGATGTGCAGCCCCAAGGCGTCTTCGGCGCCGTCGCTCATGAGTACCGCATCGGTACTTTTGAGGTCACGAATGATCAGTATGCCGCCTTTCTTAACGCCAAGGCGGCAAGCGACCCACTGATCCTCTACACAGTCAACATGGCCACGAACCCGCGCGGCGGCATTGTCCGCAGCGGTGTGAGTGGCAGTTACACGTATGCGGTCAAGCCCGATATGGGCAATAAGCCGGTCAACTATGTGAACTGGTTTGATGCCGTTCGATTTTCGAACTGGCTGCATAACGGACAGGGTAGCGGCGATACGGAAACCGGGGCTTACACGCTCCTGGGCGGCACACCTTTGCCGTCAAACAGTGCCTCGATCGCTCGTAATCCTGGTGCCATTTGGTTCCTGCCCAGCGAAGACGAGTGGTACAAGGCTGCGTACTATCAGCCGGCCCTGCTGGGTGGCGACGTCGACGACTACTGGGATTACCCGACGGCGACGAACACGCTCCCAACAATGGCGAGCGCCGACGCTTTCGGAAACATCAACAATCCGGGAGTCAATGTCGCGAATTATGATTTCGGCGCCGACTGGAACGCTCTAAACGGCAACGTCACCACCGTCGGCAGCGCGGGCCCGCTGAGCACCAGCTATTATGGAACTTACGATCAGGGCGGCAACGTGCTCGAGTGGAACGAATCGCTAGTCAGCAGCCCCTTGCGAGGCATGCGCGGAGGCGGCTGGGGACTCTCCGGTGCGCCCCTCGCAGCCGACTTTCGGTTTCAGGTCGGTCCCCTCAGCAAGAACGGTGGCACCTTTGGTTTCCGGGTGGCAACCGTGCCCGAGCCGTCGACGCTGGTGCTGGCGGGGCTGGCCGGACTGGCGATGCTGAGCGCACGCCGGCGTCGGATGTCCTGAAACGACGTTTTCTCATAACGTTTCTGAAACTTCAGCAAGCGCTGTTTTCGCGCAGTTCAGCGCACGCCTCACCGCCTGAGTTTCAGACAGCAGATCGTTCTCTGCAGCGATCCTCTGGTGCCCCCTGCCGTAACTCTGGCTTTACCGATCAGAACCACCCGATTAAGGTGGTTTTATCGGATGACTCACGGAACACGAGTCGATCCGGAGTTCCGTTTTATCGATGAGAGGCCTCCACGCATGCGTTTCTCGGAGCGGCTACTCGCCGCCTTGTTGTCGCTGCCCGGCGGACTGTTGTTCGCCAGCCACGCACAGGCGGATTTCACCCTAGTCGACAATTTCGAAGCATATGTCGCCGGCTGCCCGATTCACGGGCAAGGGGACTGGCACGCCGAGCGCACTGGCGATCCGGTTTCTGCCGGCGTGACCGTCGATCCGTTAAATCCCACGAATCGCGTGATGAACATTGGTGACGGCGGCTTTGTCGGCGGCCGCCTTGGTCACCGCGAGACGATCAACACCGATTCTGCCCTGAAAATTACGCAAGGCACGACCGCCACGCTGTTTTTTCGCCTGGCCTGGAACACAAGCGAGGTCGATCTGTCCGTTGGCATGACCGACGTTAACAATCCGATCAACGACGCGATCTTCAACTCCTTCACCCAGTTCGAAAGCCAGTTGCAACTCGCCTTTTCTCCGGGCTTCGACAAACTTGCCGCCCGCGATGGCGGGAGCTTCGACACGCTGACCACCGCTGTCTCTCCGCTCGAGTGGTACAACGTCTGGATGGTGATCGACAACGCGGCGGACACGACACAGATGTTCTTACAGGGCGGAGCGTTCGCCGCACCAACACTGCTCGACGCTGGCGGACAAACTTCTTTCGCGTTTCGAAATGGGGTCGCAGGCAACGACCTCGTCACTTTCTTCATCGCAACTGGCCGCAACACGGATAATCTGCCGCCGAATCCCACCGAGAACATCGGGCCGGTCTATTTCGATGACCTTTATATCGACACGACGGGCGTCAATCTGGCGAACCCGGTGCCGGAGCCGGGCAGCATCGTGCTCGGGCTGCTCGGCGCGTGCACACTTGCCATCACGGCCTTTCGCTGCCGACGTCTGCGTCAATAATCCTGCCGCCAGCGGAGATTGAAGAGCCAACTCATCGCCGCCAGCAGCCCCCCATTGAACAGCACGTAAAACCCGATGAACCGGGCGAGAAAGCCCCAGTCTGGCGGCACGTATTCAATCTCCACAATGCGTGCGTCGATCGGCAGCTTGAATGCCGTCAGAAAAGGGCTCGCGAAGCTCAGTTCGCCAATCCAGCCGGTCGCCGACTCGCCCGGAAAGAAGTTCTGGGCGAAGAACGTCACCGCCACAGGCAGCGTGAACAACGTTACGATTGCCAGGTAAGTCGTCATCAGCGCGATCGACGTCTTGTGAAACATCACGGAACCAAAGAGCGCGACCGTGGCCGTCGTCAGGCACACGATCAGCACGACGACGAAGTAGCCCAGCACGGCGGGCAGGTTCGACCAGTAGGCACTGACCATCACCGTCGCCAGCACTACGGGCCACATCAGAAACATCGTGAGCACGCTCGACACGCGCAGTCCTGATAGCAGTTTCGGCCACAGAATCTGCCCCGGCGAGAGGTTCGTCGTGAGCAGCAGATCGAGCGTCTCGCGTTCGCGTTCGCTGGTTACGCTGCCCGCCGAAAATACCGGCCCGACGAGCATATTGAACAAAATCACGTACGACAGATACCACGGCGCGAGATACGGCCAAACGTACAGGAAAAGCGCCATCAGCGGGATCGCCAGGAGCATGCTCACCTGGATCACGACGCGGAGCATCAGCGTCCCCTGGCTGAAGATCTCGCTCCGCATCTCCTTGTCGAAGACCGGATTCGCGCCGTCCGGCAACAAATCCGTACGTTTCGTCGGTGCGAACAACCAATCGGGAAATTGATCACTCTGAATTACCAGGCCCAACGCTTCACGTGCTTCGGTCTCCAGGTCGACGACTTCTTTGCCTTCGCTGCCGACGTCCGGTGGATGCAGGAGCCGGGCTGTGATGTTGCGGAACAGGCTAACGCAGATCGCCAGGCTGACGATCGGCAGGACGATCAGAGTCAGCAGCAGCCGGGCCTCGCCCTGACCTTCGAACAGCATCCACAGCGCGACGCCAGCCAGTGAGAGCGGGAGAATGATCAGGTAGGTGACAACCAGCGCCGAGGATGTTCGGGCGAAGTAACTGCTGGCCCAAAGGCTGATCATGCCGAACGTGAGCACCGAGAGCACAAGTCCCAGGTACATCGCCAGGACTTCGTACAGCGAGACTCCTCCCAGCGGCAGGCAGAGCATCACGATCGGCAGCGACGCCACGATCAGGAGTAGCAAGTGGCAGAGCGAGGCGAGCAGTTTACCGAGCACAATCGCGCCCGGCTTCAGCGGGCTGGCCAGCAGCATCTCGTAGCTCTTGCGTTCCTTCTCACCGGTGATCGAGCCTGCCGCAAAGCTCGGCGCCATGAGCGAAGCGAGCAGATACTGACCCAGGAACACCAGGTTTACCAGCCGCCGAGCGGCTTCAGGATTAGTCGTTAGATCAAGCTGTCGTTCCTGCGGCCATGCCAACAGCACGACCAGCCCCAACAGTCCCAAATACACAAACAGCAACATGAACGCCCGCGACATGCGGAGGTTCGTCACGAGTTCGCGCTGCAGGACAGGGTTTTCGAGAAGGTACATGCGAGCGTTACCGGACTAGTCCCAACGTGCCGGCGCCCCTGACGCCTGCGGACCAACTCATCATATCGTGGCCGGAGCTGATGTGCTGCCTGCAGTGGGTTTTCGGGCGTCGCTTTCGATCGGATCTGGCCACCGGGTGCGGATCGCCGCGATCACGGCCACGCCGCCCACAGCCCAGACCGCGACGATGCCTTCAATGATCCACAGGTGCAAGGGCGGTCCGAGGAAGCCGTGCGTGTGAGCTAAGGTCGCGACGCCGTCAATCGCGCTCTTGTAAACCAGCGCCCACCAAAACCAGCGGGCGAGTGGCATACGGGCCGCATAGAAAACCATGACGCAGGTTGCCAGGTGCCCCAGGCAGGTAAAAAATCGTTCAGAAATGGGCGCAAGCTGCACGACCAAAAGATCGGCCTTGGCGAGTTCCGTTAGCGCCACTTCAGGCAGAACGTCAGGAGAGAACATTCCCAACAAGGCGGCCGTGAGCGAGCCGACGCCGAGTAGGAGCGATTCGATGGCGCCAAAGCCGATACCGAAGGCGACGACGCGCGACCAGGGTACAAGCGCCAATCGCGTATAACGCAGAACGATCCAGACAAGCAGCACTTCGGTCAGGCCGGTCATAAGGCCGCCGTACAGAAACAACAGGATTGCTTTCCAGGGTTCGGCAAGTTCAGCGGTTGCATTCAGAACTAAGGGATTGACCGGAATCGCAAACGCAAACTTCACCGCGACCGTGACCACCCAACCGAGCATCCCCAGCAGCAAATATCCCCAGCCCAGGCGGCGGAACAGGGCGTAGGCAACGAAGCCTAACGCGACGGCGATCATCCCCACTCCGCCCAGGAGCGCAACAGGGGAAAGTGCCATCGGCGAAGACTCCGTTGAAGAAAAGCAAAGTCTGACTAGCTCGTGGAAGGCGTATGGCATTCTATTTCTTCCCTTGGCTAGGAATCTTGCAGCGCATTAATCTCACGCCAGTCCACTTCGCGAAATGAAGAACTCCCGAAGGAAGATGCGAGCCCGGCTAAACTGCCGTTACAACGAGCATGATCATCTTCGCGAGCGTGCTCAGATAATCCTCGCTCGTCAGCCCGTCAACGGTCGGCTCGGCAAGTCGGGTGCGTCCATCGACAGCGCCGGCGGCAACCAGAGTCTCTAGCAGAAGCTGCTGCCCGGCGGGCTGAAGCCAGGGACTGGTGAGCTTCTGCCCACGCAGATTCGCGACAGCCAAGGCCAGTGCATACGCCCCCCAATTGCTCGTCCCGGCGAGCAACGCCATGTCCGCGGCCACGCGACAGCAGATCTTGCCGGCTGGGCCCGTGGCGATTGAGGCCACCAGATCTTCCCACAAAAAGGTCCCCATTCCGAGTTCATTGCCCCCGTCACCAATCGCAATCGTCGTGATCGGCAGATTCAGCTCCGTGATGAGCTCAAACAACCGATGCGTTGGCGCGACGTGCACGTGGAGTGGTTCGCCCCGCATGTTGTGGCACCGATCGCGGTCATCCTCCGGCACTGCCGTCTGAAAGGTCTCCAGCGGAATCGGCACGGGGCGCCGCTGGCCCTGAAACGATTCGACCGTGTGGCTTGGACCGGGGCGTTCGATGGCTATGAAGTGACTCCATGGCGAACCGGACCGGCGCATAAATTGCGCAAGCCAGCTTTCGCACTCCGCACTTGAAGCAGAATAGATTGGCAGCGGGCAGGCGTGCACGATGCCGGGATCGATCCCCATACAGGTCGCACCGGCCTGAAGAATTGGCGCCGCAGCCGGATCGGTCACGATTGCCACGCTGACTCCAAGCGACTGCAGGACTTCGGCCAGATATAGCGCGCCGGGTGGTCCATCCGTTTCAGCGGTGACACGATCGGCGAGGTCAATTGGAAATCCTGTGATGATGGCCACGGCCCGGGCGTGGGCAGCGAGTTCCCGACTGCCTAATTGAAGCGCACCAGCATCGAGTGGTTCGCCCGCGCTCAAGAAGCTGGCCAGTCCGCGGCCGCCGGGATCACGATGCGTCAACGACTCGAGTTCGCGCCAGGGAATTCTGGCCGCGGCGGCAGATAGTTGCGTGCTCGTTAACGGTCGGTTCGACGAGTCGTTGGGCATCAGAATCGTTAGGGCTCGAAGGTCGCGCGGCGAATTGCTACGATAATACCGCGATGGCAGCGCGAGCCGCGTCGGCGTGGGATGAAAAACTTTGCCGCCTACTCGAGGTGGCAAAGCGAGCGCGTCTGCGGTTTACCGACTAGGGACTGAGCAAAGACGCCCCGACAATCGTCGAGAAGGGTGGTAAATCAGCCCACTACCCCCACGGGGTGGTACGGACGTTGCAGGATGCCAGCCGGCGCATGTTGTTGATAGGAAAAGGGGTGGGTTGACAGCGACCGGGAAAGTGAGTTACAAATTAAGGTAGATCGTGAAAAATGTCACAATCCTGCTCACCGCAGGATTGTCGGCATTTCCAGGGGCTTTTCTCACCGGGCACACGCACTTCACAGGCGACCCTGCCGGCTCGAAGCTTCCCACCTCGATCGATCTCTCGCATGACGTTGATAGCAGCAGTCACGCCTCTAGGGTGTAGGGCATGGCCGAAAAGAAAAAGTTGTCCGTAGCCGAGATTCTGGCTGCGGCTCGTAAACAAGATAGTGGTGGGGCCGCGGCAGATAAACCTGCCAGCGAGCCGGCGCCCGAGGCCGCTGCGCCACAGGCTCCGGCCGCGCCGCAGCCATCGGCCGCGAAGCCAAAGCCTGCAGCCAAGCCGGGCGGAGCACGCATGAGCGTCGCCGAGATGATGGCGGCAGCTCGCGCTGAAAAGGCCGCCGGCGCCGCCGCTCCGAAGCCTGCTGCCGAAGCAGTTCCCAAGCCCGCGCCTGCCAAGAAAGAGCCCGTCGCCAAGAAAGAGACTGTGCCGGCTGAGCCCGCCGAGCCTAAAGACACCAGCAGCATTCTGGCTGCCGCGCGAAGCGCGACTAAGCCGGGCCCCATGAGCAAGGCCGAAGCGGCCGCGAAAGCTCCAGCCGCCAAGGCCGCTGCCCCGGCGAAGCCGAAGATCGTCGTGCCGCCGATGCCGGCCAAGCCAGACTACGCCAAGCCCAAGGCGAAGTCGGCCGCCGAGGCGGCAACCGATCGTCGCAGCTTCCTGACGACCGTTATGCTCGGTTCATTCCTGGGCATTGGCTTCACGTCGCTGGCGACCACGTTCGGACTCTGGACGCTCGGCGTCGCCCGCTTCATGTTCCCGAACGTGCTGATGGAACCGCCGAGCCAGTTCAAGGTCGGCTTTCCGAGCAACTTCGCGCCGGGGCAAGTCGAGACGAAGTTCATCGCCCAGTTCGGCGTGTGGATCGTCAATTTCGAATACAACGGTCAGGCGGAAATCTATGCGTTGCGCTCGGTCTGCACGCATTTGGGTTGCACGCCCAACTGGCTGGAAGGCGAGCAGAAATTCAAGTGTCCCTGCCACGGCAGCGGATTCTACAAAGACGGCATCAACTTCGAGGGACCGGCTCCCCGGCCACTCGAACGGTATGCCATTCGGGTCGCCGATGACGGCCAGTTGGAAGTCGACAAGAGCCGCCTCTTTCAGGAAGAACTTGGGCAGTGGAACGATCCTGCTTCGTTCGTCGCGGTCTAGTTGCGGGCCGTTGTCGCCCCCAGCGGCCGCGCTGCGCACCTGCGGAAGCAGTGAAGGCCTGCGGCGGCGTGCCAGTCGTGTGCCAAGTTGTTCGCGAAGCATCGGTTTCCCGGCCAGCAGCAGTCCAACGGCGTTAAGTTCCGATAGTCAAACTCCAGTGCATTTTGATTCCCCTCCAGAAGGCGCGGTAGCAAACGATGTCCATTGGTGAAATGATCCGCGAGTCGCAGGTGTGGAAGAGCATCTTCCGTCACCCCATGCCGCAGGATCGCCGCAATCGCATTGTGGTGATGCTGACGAACTTCTTCCTGCACTTGCATCCCGTGTCGATCAAGAAGCAGGGCATCGCCCTCAGCTATACCTGGTGCATGGGCGGCGTGACGTTCTTCCTGTTCCTGGTCGAGACCGTCACTGGCGTGCTCCTGATGTTCTACTACCGGCCGACGCTGGAGTGGGCCTACAACGACATTCTCGCCTTGCGCGACGTTACCTCGCTGGGCATCTTGCGCGAGGTGCATCGCTGGGGCGCTCACGCGATGGTGATTACCGTCTGGCTCCACATGTACCGCGTGTTTTTGACGGGTAGTTATAAACCCCCGCGCGAATTCAACTGGGTCATCGGGGTGATCCTGCTACTGCTAACCCTGCTTTTATCTTTCACCGGCTACCTGTTGCCCTGGGATCAGCTCGCGATCTGGGCCATCACGGTCGGTTCGAATATGGCCCGGGCCACGCCCATTTTGGGTCACGAGGGTCCCGGCCAACAGCTCCTGAATATTCAGGGGATCGACATGATCACCAACGCCTCGGACGCGCGGTTTGCCCTGTTGGGTGCGCGGTTCGTCGGCGAAGAGACTTTGAATCGTTTTTATATTTTGCACTGCATCGCCATACCCTTGGGTGTGGCGCTGCTGCTGGCGATCCATTTCTGGCGTGTGCGCAAGGATGGCGGCATCAGCGGACCGCTGTAAGCAAGCGGACCGCGTTGCGGAAGTAGCCAGTCGATCTTCGGGGCGACTCAACGAGCAAAACAACTATGCACGGTGTATCGGAAGCCGACTTCCTGCGTGGTATCTCGCCGTTTCTGGGCGGGTTCTATCTGTTCCTCGGCATGGTCAACGGCATCTTTGCCTACCATCTGTGGCACAACCTGCACCGTACGCGCGACGCCATTATTTGGATTGTCGTATCCATGTTTCTGGTGGTCATCGCCGCAGCGGCCATGGGGGGCAGTCCGCCGGGCCTGCCGCTGTCGCTCCGCAACTTTGCCAACTGGGCCACCGGGCCGGTCATTTACAGCGTAGGCACCACGGCGCTGCTGGTCGCGGCTTACCTGCTGCGCACCTGGCTCGTACGGCCGATGGTCGGCTGGTCGCTGCTGATGTTCTCGCTCGTGCTGCTTGGGTTTTCGATTGCCGAGCCGAACTTCGCGGCGATCGTTACCAAGCCGGACAACGTGCCGATCGTGGGCCTGGTGTTCCTGCTGGGTTTCTTTACCTGGATCGCAACCGCCAAGGCGGTCGAAAACGACCGCCGCGACGCGGAAGGCCTGCCACCGACCGAGAAGCTCGACGACGAGAAGGTCCTGGTCTGGCCGGATCTGGTCTATACCGAGCTGATCTGCATGATCGCCCTGACCGCGTTTCTCGTGGTCTGGGCCATCGCCCTGCAAGCTCCGCTGGAAGAACCCGCCTCGAGCGTGAAGACGCCGAACCCGTCGAAGGCTCCCTGGTACTTCCTCGGCCTGCAGGAAATGCTGGTCTACTACGACCCGTGGATGGCGGGCGTGGTGCTGCCGAGCCTGGTGCTCGTGGGCCTGGCCGCAATCCCGTACCTCGACTTCAACAAGAAGGGGAACGGCTACTACACAATCAACCAGCGCAAATTCGCTTACCTCGTGTTCCAGTTCGGATTCCTTGAACTGTGGATCACGCTGATCATTCTGGGCACGTTTTTCCGCGGTCCGAACTGGAACATCTTCGGCCCGTTCGAGTACTGGGATCCGCACAAGGTGCTCGCGCTCAATAACGTCGATCTGTCGCAGTACTTCTGGATCATGTTCATGGGGCAGTCGCTTCCCAAGGCGCCGCCCGATGCGACGCTTATCCAGCAACTCGGGACGATCCTGCTGCGCGAATGGCTGGGGATCGTGCTGGTACTGGCCTACTTCATCGCGCTACCGCCATTGATGGCGACCACGATCTTCCGCGGGTTCTTCGCCAAGATGGGCTTCATCCGCTTCATGCTGATGGCGAACCTGCTGCTGTTCATGGCCTCGCTCCCGATCAAGATGGTGCTTCGCTGGACGGTGAACCTCAAGTACATCATCTCGATTCCCGAATTCTTCCTGAACTTCTAAGCACATTGCTTTTGACGCGCACCCACAGCGCGAGATACCGACTATGCCAGCTACCGAATCAACTTGGCGCAACCAGAAGCTGTTGCACATCGTCTTCGGCGTATCCGCCTTGGCGATGCTCGTCGGCACGATCTGGATGTTCGCCGCAGATCATCGCCGGGAGTGGAAGACCTACCAGGGTAAGTTTCGTTCGATCGAAGCCTGGTCGGCCCAAGCCCGCTTGAGCCAGTCCGAGACCGAGCAGTACGAGAAGGAAGTGGCCGACGCGCATGATGCCCTGAAAAAGGCGCAGCAAGATGTGCCCGCGGCCGACCTGGTCATCGCGTTCAACGATCGCGTTCGCGCCGAAGCGGCGGAGAAGAAGGACGCACAACCGGCGGACGTCAAGCCGGTGGATGACGCGTACATCGCCCTCAAGGACGCTCAACCCGAGCAGCGGCCGGAGCTTCGCAAGGACTTCCGAGAGACGCTGCAGAAGTACATCGATGACGCCCGGTTCGTCGAGAACAATGCGACATCGGAGAAGAAGTTCATCTCGGCCGAGTTAGATGTAGCCCGCAGCGAGTACGAACTTGGCGTTGGCAACGCGTTGCCGCAAAGTCAGCTCGACACGATGCAGGCTCGCGTCACCGACTTGCGCGATCGGGTTGCCGCGGCGAACGACAAAATGCAGGATGCCGCCGCGTACCGCAAAGATCTCGAGCAAATCCTCAACGGCATGTTTGCCGATGAAGCTGCCGCTCGCAAGCGTCTCGACGAACTGCAGACGCAACGCAAGCAGCTCGAGCTCGCCTTATATGAGCGCGAAAACAAGGTCATGAACGAAGTGATCGGCCTGCCGATTATCGACGCGTTTGCGCCGAAGAAGCTCGACCAGATCTGGCTTCCTAATCTGACGATCAACAACAACTTCCGCGACGTGCCGCGTTTCGATCGCTGCACGAACTGCCACCAGGGCATCGACCGCACCGTTGCCGGTTCCGCGATTGAGCCGGCTTATCCCGCTGAAAAGGCACTGCAGGTCTCTCTGGAAACTCCGGCGGAGCGGCCCGAGGCTCTCGACCAGAAGCCCGCTGATGGTGAGGAGCTTGCCAAGTTTTATAGCGATCAACTTCACGCCATCTACGGTATCCGGCTGGCTCAACAAGGACTGATTGAAGAGAACGAAGCCGTGATCAGCGTCGTGCGCCCCGAATCGCTCGCTGCAAAAGCGGGTCTGCAAGTCGGCGATACGATTCTGGAAGTCGGCGGCGGCAAACTTCGCGGCAAGAATGAAGCCTATAACTACCTGATCGAATCGGCCCAATGGGGTCAGCCGCTTGCGCTCCAGATCCGCCGAGGTCTGCCGCACCCGTTTGCCTCGCACCCGCGCCTCGATCTGTTCGTCGGCTCGCTCAGCCCTCATACCATGGCCGGCGTAGGCTGCACGATCTGTCACGACGGGCAGGGGAGCGCAACCAGCTTCAAGTGGGCTTCACACTCGCCGAATGATCCGCTCGATGCGGAGCGCTGGAAGCAGGAGTACGGCTGGTTCGACAACCATCACTGGATCTTTCCGATGTACCCCAAGCGGTTCTCGGAAAGCCTTTGTCTGAAGTGTCATCACGACGTCGTCGAGCTTCAGCCCAGCGCTCGGTTCCCCGAGCCGCCCGCGCCGAAGCTGGTGGCAGGCTTCAATCTGATTAAGGACGTCGGCTGCTTCGGCTGCCACGAAATCAACGGCTACGATGGCCCGAACCGCCGCATCGGACCCGATCTGCGTGCCGAGCCCAATTACTCTCCAGCCGCGCAAGGTCTCCTGGCCACCGGCGGCCTGAACGACCAGCAGCAGGAGTGGGCCAAGCAGGTGATTGCCGAGCCCGATCAGGCCGCCCCGCGTCACTCGCTGATGCAGTCGCTCAACGACGCCGAAGAGCTGCCGGGCGATCCAATGGTGACCCGTCGACTCGTGAACGTGCTGGCCGACGTCGAGACGCCCGGCAAGCTGCGGAAAGTGGGCCCCAGCCTGCGTCACGTTGCCAGCAAGCTCGACTTCGACTTTCTGTACTCGTGGATTCGCGAGCCGAAGGACTTCCGACCTTCGACCAAGATGCCTCAGTTCTTCGGTCTGTGGGACGCGCTCGATCCGCACAGTCTCGATATTTCCAAGAAGTTTGAGCCGGCTGAAATTCGCGGCATGACCGAGTTCCTGCTTTCGGGCAGCCAACCGTTCGAGTACATCGAGCCGGCCCAGGGAGCGGAAGCCGCCAGCGCCGAGCGCGGCAAGCTGGCCTTTGAAGTGCGCTGCCTGGCGTGCCACAAACAGGAGGCCTTTCCGCAAGCCGTGATGAATCAGGGCCCCGACCTTTCGCGGCTCGGTTCGAAGCTCGGCGCCGATCGCAATCCGAATGGGCCCAAGTGGCTCTACACCTGGCTGAAGAATCCCAGCGCGTATCATCCACGCACCTTAATGCCGAATACGATTCTCGATCCGGTAAAAGGCGTCGATGGCAAGACGACCGATCCGGCCGCGGATATCGCCGCCTTCCTGCTCGAAAGCAAAGGCTGGGAGCCCACCAACATTCCCGGCCGCGACCTGACGAAGGAAGAAGACGCCGCGCTCAACGAGCTCGCGCTTGAGCATTTGCAAAATACCTTCTCCAAGCGACAGGCCGACGAATTCCTCAAGACCGGTATTCCCGAACGGATGCGGGCCGATCTCAAGGGCGACGAGGTTGAACTGGTCGGCGACATGACGGTCGAAAAGAAGCTTCGCTATGTCGGCCGCCGCTCAATCAGCAAGTACGGCTGCTCCGGCTGCCACGACATTCCGAACTTCGAAGATGTGAAGCCGATCGGCACGGGTCTGGCCGACTGGGCGCGCAAGACGCCTGACAAGCTGGCGTTCGAGCAGATTGTCAAGTACATGGAAGAGGGACACGGCAAGCCGCACGCGCTCGAATACGCGGATAGCGACCCGCACGGAGTTGCCGCGACCGATGAGCGCATCGAAGAGGCCGAAACTCCGGGAGACGGCCATGGACACGGAATGGACTTCCTCAATTTGCCGCCGGAAATCGGCTACTTCATGGAAAAGCTGTTTGCCCACCAGCGCGAAGGCTTTATCTGGCAGAAGCTTCGCGAGCCGCGCAGCTACGACTTCGAAAAAACCCAGAACAAGTCGTACAACGAACGGCTGCGCATGCCGCTGTTCACTGTGCTCGATGACGCCCAGCGTGAGTCGGTGATCACCTTCGTGCTGGGTCTCGTCGCCGAGCCGCCGGCATCGCAGTACATATTCAAAGGTGACGAACGCCGCCGCGCAATCATCGCCGGCAATGAAGTCATCGAGAAGTACAACTGCATGGGCTGCCACACGCTCGAGATGGAGCAGTGGGATCTGGAATTCCCACCCGAGACATTCGGCGAATCGGCCGAGATGGTGGACTATGACTTCCTCAAGCCGCATTTCACACCGCAACAGATCGAAGCGTCGACAAAGGTAAACGACCGCGGGATGCAAACGGCCAGCATCGTGGGGATGCCTGCCGTGAATCCCCAAGGCCAGTTGGTACGCATCGATGAAGACGGGGCTCCGATCGAGCCCGACGACACCGAGACGCCCGCCTCGTACGTATTCACGCCTTGGGAGAATGTGCTTCTGGGTGGCAACGTCTGGCAAGAGGGCCTCCAGAACGTGATCATCCCCGAATCGGCAATCAAGAAGCGGTATGAGCCGGTCGGCGGGTATCTCGCGCGGCTTGCGTATCCGACCGTCGTGGCGGAAGAACAGAAGATCAATCCAAACGCCAAGCCTGATGAAGCCTGGGGCTGGTTGCCGCCGCCGCTGAAGGGCGAGGGCCGTAAAGTACAGACCGAGTGGCTACACAGCTTCCTGCTGGATCCGCACGAGATTCGGCCGGCGGCCGTACTGCGCATGCCGAAGTTCAACATGTCGAGCGATGAAGCCACGAAGCTCGTCAACTATTTCGCAGCCGTGGATGGCGTCGACTATCCGTATGACTTCGATCCGCGCACGCGACAAGCTCATCTGGCTGCCGCCGAGTCGGAACATCCGCAGCGGATGGCTGACGCGCTGAAAATCGTCACCGACAACAACTTCTGCATCAAGTGCCACTTGCTGGGCGACTTCGCGCCCACGGGCGCCAATTCGGCGAAGGCCCCGCAGCTCAGCGAAGTGAGCCGCCGTTTGCGGCCCGACTACGTGCTCGACTGGGTCGCCAATCCAAAGCGGATCTTGCCGTACACCGGTATGCCCGTGAATATTCCAGCAGACAAGCCGGTGAGCCAGGAGCTGTTCAAGGGAGACAGCCTGCAACAGCTTGAAGGAGTTGTTGATTTGCTGCTCAATTATGGCAAGTTCACCGAAAGCCAACTTTCGATCAAACCGATGATCAAGTCTCCGCCCCCGGCGGAAACGCCGCAGCCACAAGACGCGGCCCAATAACGAGAGAGGTCTCCAACCATGATTAAGACCACACGTTTCGTATTTGCTTCCCTGTTCATGGCCGCTGCGGCCGCGTTCACCGGCTGTGGCCAGGCCGCCTCGCCTCCGCCGGGCGCCCCTGACAAGGCCGAAGCTCCGCAAATCAACCAGGGCGAGGAAACCGCACCCGCCGCCGATCAATCCTCGGCCAGTGTGACGCAACCGGTCTTCGAGGTTCGCACCGCCGCTGCCGATGGCGATTGGGGCACCCTGAAGGGCCGCATCGTTTTCGACGGCAAGGCTCCGGCCCCGGCACCGGTCGACACCAGCAAAGATGCAGCGTGCAAAACTCCGCTCACCACCGAGAATTTGCTGGTCTCGCCGGACGGCGGCATTCAGAACGCAGTCATTATGCTGCGGACGAAGAATCCGAAGGTCCATCCCGACTACGAAAAGACGGCCAGTGATGAAGTCGTGCTTGATAACAAGAACTGCCGCTTCGAGCCCCACGTGCAGGTCGTCCGCTTGTCGCAGACGCTGATGCTGAAGAACTCGGACCCGACCGGTCATAACAGCAACATCACGCCGATTCTGGGCACTCCGATCAATCCGGTGCTTGCCGCCGGTGGCGAGCCCGTGCCGTACAAGTTTACGGCGGAAGAAGCCATTCCCGTGAAAGTTGGCTGCAACATCCATCCCTGGATGGGCGCTTACGTTGTGGCACGCAAGGATCCCTACGCAGCCGTGACCGACAAAGACGGCAACTTTGTGATCGAAAACCTGCCCGCTGGCAAGGAACTCGAATTCCGCCTCTGGCAGGAAAATGCCGGCTACCTGAAGAACGCGGCGTTCAAGGGTGGCAAGGCCGATGCCCGTGGCACATTCAAGCTGAAGATCAAGCCGGGCGACAACAACCTGGGTGACATCAAGGTGCCCGCCTCGGTTTTCAAGAAGTAGAGCAGAAGTGTACGACGTTCCACAACAAGGATACCGAGCGAAGCGCGGTTTCCTGCGGAGAGGGAAGTAAGATGTCCAAGAGCAACTTGTGTGGATGCGTGGGAATCGTTGCCCTGCTCGCGCTTGCGAGCAGCGGTTGCGGCCGCAGTGTTTCGGCCAGCCCCCGTCCGCAGTCGGCGGTCGCGGCCGATATCCGCAAGAACCTGTTGAGCGGCGCCAGCACCGAGGGTGGCGAAGAAGCCGTCGCGGCAGCCGGCACCGGCTGGGGAACGCTCCGCGGCAAGTTCGTCTTTGCCGGCGATCCTCCCCAGCCCGGCGCGCTGGACGTCAATCGCGACACCGAGGTCTGCACCGCGGATGGCCCGCTCGTGGACAACTCCCTGCAAGTCGGTCCCGACAAGGGCCTGGCAAACGTCGTGGTCTATGCACGTGCCAAACGAGTGCATGAGTCGGCTGCCCCGTTGGAGAAGGAAAACGAGCTCGCGCCACTCGTGTTCGATCAGAAGCACTGCATGTTCCTCACGCACGTGATGGCCTGCCAGGTGAATCAGAAGATCGACGTCAAGAACAGCGATCCGGTCGGTCACAACACAAAGATCGATCCGCAGAAGGGTGTGCCGATCAACCCGATCCTGCCGGCGAATGCCGTGATTCCCTACACGCCGACGGCCGAGGAGGCGATTCCGGCACCCGTCTCGTGCAGCATTCACCCCTGGATGCGGGCGTACCTCCTGCCGCGCAAGGACAAGTACTTTGCGGTCACGACCAGCGACGGCTCGTTCGAGATTCCCAACTTGCCGGCTGGCGAAGAAGTCGAGTTGCAAGTGTGGCACGAGCGAGGAGCCGGCGCCGGCGGCGCACTAGTCCTTCCGCGAAAGGATCTGAAATGGTCGAACCGCGGACGATTCGTCGTGAAGCTTAACGACGGCGAGACCACCGACTTGGGCAATCTCGAAGTTCAACCCAGCGCGATCAATTAGCAGAACCGTGTCGGCGGCGTTCGCTCGTGATCGCTGCGAATGCCCTGAGCCGACGCGAGCCTTGAACCTGAAAAACAAAGAGAATCGTGCACAACTCCCAACCGGTAATCGACTGCCGGACTAAAGACATGAATCGGACTCTTTTGAATTACTCGTGGTTCACCGGATGCGTGGCGCTGTTGTCGCTCTTGACCGGCTGTGGTCAGGGCTCGCCCCCGCAGTTTCGCCTGGACACGGTCGCGCTTGCCGAGAAGCAGATTCCGGCCGAACAGGTCCAGGACATTTCCAACATCCTGGAAGCCATGTTCGGCACTCCGGACGATCCGTTCGTGCTGCCGGAAACGGGACTCGATTTGAACCTGGTGAAGATGTCTGCTGGACCGGTCGCCAGCGATGAGTTCGGTCGCGAGACAGGACTCTATCGCCGGCATTGTGCCCACTGTCACGGCACCACGGGCGATGGAATGGGGCCCACCGCGATGCTGTTGAATCCCTATCCGCGTGATTACCGGCGCGGCATCTTCAAGTTCAAGAGCACCGAACGCGCGGCTAAGCCGACGACGCACGACCTGGACTATATCGTCCGCGAAGGCGTGCAGGGAACCGCGATGCCTGCATTTGGCTTGCTTCCCGAAGTGCAGATCAAGTCGCTTGTCGAATACGTGAAGTACCTCAGCATGCGAGGGCAGGTCGAGATTCGCCTTTCTGATGCGCTGCTCGACTTAAGCGAAGACGAAAAGTTACAGCCGACTCGGGAACTGTTGGTTGACGAGATTCTCACGCCGATCGCCGAGAGCTGGTCGGCCGCGGGCGACAGCATCATTCCGACCGACGGCGATAACGCCCGGCCCGAGATGGAGCTGGCGGCTTCGATCGCCAAGGGGCAAGAGCTGTTCTACAGCACCAAGGCCAACTGTGTGAAGTGTCACGGCTTCGGCGCCCTGGGTGACGGTCAAAGCACCGACTTCGACGACTGGAGCAAGGCCATCGATGAAGCGCACAAGAGCTTGAATGGCGATATTGCCACGCTCGACGATCCAGGAGAGATGACCTCCGAAGAGAAAGCCGAGCTTGCGCAGCGCATCGCCCGATTGTCGCTCGCGCTTGATACCGATTCACTGCCACCGCGCACCGCCAAGCCGCGTAACCTGCGGCAAGGGATCTATCGTGGTGGCCGCGCTCCTTACGATCTGTATCGTCGGTTTTATGCCGGCATCAACGGCACGCCGATGCCGGGCGTCGGTCCGCCGTCGCCGGGCGCGCCGGGTACGCTCACCAACGACGAGATCTGGAATCTCGTGGATTACGTTCTATCGCTTCCGTACGATCCGATCAGCAGCCCCCCGCGCCAACAGCAGCATGTCAGCCGGGCCGCACTGTAAGCGCGACCGTTCGGGTGTTTAACGTCAGAAAAACATTTACGCCGGCCGATCGTGCAACAGTCGCACGCGTCACCGGCCAAAGCCGTCAGGCTGGAGAACTGAGCCGTGGGTAAGTTTTGGGCCTTAGTGTTCTTGCTCGTGCCCGTTTTGGGCGTGGCCTGCTTTGTATTCGCGCCGGTCTATCAGCACTGGCTCCCGATCGATGTCTCGCAAGAGGGGCACACGATCGATCACTTGTTCTATTTCATTCTCTGGCTCACCGGCGTGGTGTTCGTTGGCACCGAAATCGCCCTCTTTTGGTTCATGCTTCGCTATGATGGCGCCGCGAACCGCAAAGTGAATTACACGCACGGCAGCCACAGCCTGGAAATCATCTGGACGATCATTCCCGCGGCGACTTTGCTGTTCATTGCGATCTACCAGATGAACGCCTGGGCCGACAGCAAGATTCGCAACCCTGCGGCCGGCCCCGACGGCATCCTGGGCACGGCAGACGATATGCCGCCCACGGTGGAAGTGACCGCCCGGCAGTTCGAGTGGCGGTTGCGCTATCCCGGCAAGAACGGGATCCTGGGCGATCAGGACGACGTGCATGTGGTGAACGATCTGCGTCTGCCCGTGCAGGAAGAGATTCTGGTCGACCTGAAGAGCGCCGACGTCCTGCACAGCTTCTTTCTGCCGAACCTGCGCGTGAAGCAGGATGCCGTACCGGGCATGAAGATTCCAGTCTGGTTCCGCGCTACCGAAAAGGGCTCCTTCGACATCGTCTGTGCGGAGCTGTGCGGTTGGGGACACTACAAAATGAAGGGCCGCGTCACGTTCGTCTCTCGCGGAGAGTTCGACGAGTGGCTCGATGAAAAATATCGCGAGCAAACCGCCACGGTCGACTCGCAAGTGGCACAAGGGGACGTTGAATGAGCTCCATTACGGTCGGTCACGCACACGATGATCACGCCGCACACGCACACGCGGGTGGCTTTCTGAGCACCTATGTGTTCAGCAAGGATCACAAGATCATCGGCCTGCAGTTTTTGTTTTCGACGTTGATCTGGTTTCTGATCGGCGGGCTTTTGGCGCTGGGCATTCGCTGGCAAGTGGCGTGGCCCTGGGCCGAGATGCCTGTGATTGGCAAGATGCTGTTCGCCAACGAAGGTGGCCAGATCTCGCCCGAGTTTTACACGATCCTGTTCACCATGCACGCCACGGTGATGATCTTCTTCGTGATCATCCCGATCCTGGCCGGGGCCTTCGGCAACTACCTGATTCCGCTGATGATCGGGGCCGACGATATGGCCTTCCCGACCATCAACATGCTCAGCTACTGGTTCATGTGGCCGGCGTTCATCGCCATCGGCTCCAGCTTCTTCGTCGAAGGGGGCGCCGCGAAAAGCGGCTGGACCAGCTATCCACCGCTTTCACTCACCGACTGGAACGGTCAGACGCTCTGGCTCATCGGGCTTACGCTGGTGGGCGTCTCGTCGATGATGGGTTCGGTCAACTACATGACCACGATCATCCAAATGCGTGCGCCGGGCATGACCATGTTCCGGCTGCCGATGACGATCTGGGGCATGTTCATCACGGCCATCCTGCAGGCCTTTGCGCTGCCGGTGCTCACCGCCGCCGGCTTCATGCAACTTACCGATCGCATGTTCGGCACCGGCTTTTTCATTCCGGAAGGCTGGAGCGTCAACAACGCCGCCGCGGCCTCGGGCGGTGGCCAGCCGCTGCTGTGGCAGCACTTGTTCTGGTTCTATTCGCACCCGGCCGTATACATCATGATCCTGCCGGCGATGGGCATGGTTTCCGACATCATCGCCTGCTTCTCGCGCAAGCCGCTGTTCGGTTACAAGCCGATGGTGTACTCGATCGCCGGCATCGCGGGCCTGGGCTTCATCGTCTGGGGTCATCATATGTTCGTCTCGGGCATGAACCCCGCCCTGGGCATGACGTTCATGGTGTCGACGATGATGATCGCGCTCCCCTCGGCCATTAAGACCTTCAACTGGCTGGGCACGGTCTGGGGCGGTCACATTCAGTTCACCACGCCGATGCTGTTCGCCCTGTCGTTCGTGGCCATGTTCATCATCGGCGGCCTGTCGGGCATCTTCATGGCTGCCACCCCGGTGGACATCTTCATTCACGACACCTACTTTATCGTCGCCCACTTCCACTACGTGCTGTTTGCTGGCACGGCGATGGGCGTGTTCGGCGCAATCTACTTCTGGTTCCCCAAAATGTTTGGCCGGATGATGAACGAGACGGCGGGGAAGATTCACTTCTTCTTCACGTTCCTGTTCCTCAACGGCACCTTCTTCACAATGCACATCCTGGGCGTGGTCGGGTTCCCGCGGCGACTCGCGGATCCGTACCACTACCAGACGTTCCACCACTTGCAGCCGCTGAACGAATTCATCACCTACTGTGCGATCGGCATGGTCGCCGTACAGGTGATCTTCGCGGCGAACTTCATCCTGAGCATGTTCCTGGGGCCCAAGGCCGGCCGCAACCCGTGGCATGCCAACGGTCTGGAATGGCAAGCCCCTAGCCCGCCGGGCCACGGCAACTTCGACTTCCAGCCGGTGATCTACCGCGGCCCGTACGAGTACAACTCGCCCGAGTCGAGCAAGGATTACTATCCGCAGAACGAACCGCCCCCGGGCGCGCATCCCGAGCCGCCGTCGCCGCCGATTTATTAGTGATCTCGTTTCGCCCAACCGCAATCCAATCCGAATCGCACCGTGAACCCCGCCGCCCAACAACTTGAAAGCCCTTGGCCCCATCGCTGGGCCGTGGCGTTGGTCTGCGCGACGTTCCCGATGATTTGGATCGGCGGTCTGGTAACGACGACGGGCGCCGGCATGGCCGTGCCCGACTGGCCGAACACCTATGGATACAACCTGTTCCTGTATCCATGGCAGACCTGGGTCTTTGGCCCCTGGAAGCTGTTCATCGAGCATGGTCACCGGCTATTCGGCACCGTGGTCGGCATGATCGCGATCGGCTTCCTGGCGTCCGCGTTGTGGTGCCAGAAACGTGCGGCTTTACGCTGGCTGGCGCTCGTGGCGCTGGTCGGAGTTATAGGACAGGGAATCCTTGGCGGCATGCGAGTACGCATGAATGAGGTGACGCTGGCCCAGATTCACGGCTGCGTCGGCCCGGCCTTCTTCGCCTTCGCGGTCGTTTGTGCCGTGGTCACGTCTAGTCGCTGGCGTGAAGCTGAAGCGCCAACCGGTGCCGGCATTGCCAGGATCGAACGCCTCGCCGTGATCATCACACTGCTGGCAATGCTGCAAATCGTCCTCGGCTCATTCCTCAGGCATCTGCCCACGGGAGCGCGGCCGGGCGACTTTCGCCTCGCACTGTGGTTCCACCTGTTCGTGGCGGTCGGCCTGTGGGCTCACATTGCGTTGATCACGTTTCGCGTGTGGCGGGGGTTCCGCGATGAGCGTTGGCTGCGAGCGCCAGCGACTCGGCTCTCAATCCTGATCCTGTTGCAAGTCTTGCTGGGTCTCGGCACGTGGGTCGCCAAGTATGGTTTCCCCGGCTGGATGAGCGGTTTCGAATTTGCAGCCGCCTATCGCCCCACGGCCGACAGTATTGGCCAGGTCGTCATGGCCACGACGCATGTCGCGATCGGCTCGCTGATCCTGGCCACCAGCACATTGCTCGCGATGCGAGCCTGGCGGCTTAGTTCGCTGGCCGCCCTGGCGAACTCCAAGTCCGAACCAGTTCGACGAACTCTGAATACACCCAAGCTGCTGATGGAGGTTGCCCGATGAGCATGCCGTCAGTCGCCATTACGGATCGGGCCGGCCTGCTTTCGCGCATCGCCGACTACGTTGAACTCACCAAGCCGAAGATCGCCGTGATGGTCCTGGTGACCGTGGCCGTGGCCGCGTTTGTCGCGAACTGGGGTCCGCCCGCCGGTTGGCTCCTGGCGCACACGCTCATCGGCACGGCGCTTGTTGCTGCCAGCGCCAGCGCGTTCAACCAATGGATCGAACGTGATACCGACGCACTGATGGTTCGCACAGCCGATCGGCCATTGCCGGCTGGCCGCCTGAGCGGCGCGCAGGTGATTACTTTCGGCGCCGTCACGATCGTGCTTGGCGTGATCTACCTGGCCGCCTGTGTCAGCCTGCTGACTGCGGCATTGGGAGTGTTGACCTGGGCGATGTATGTCGTTATCTACACACCGCTCAAGCGACGCACTTCCGCGAATACTGCCGTCGGCGCTGTGGCCGGTGCGCTACCCGTGCTGATGGGTTGGACTGCCGTCGGAGCGCCGCTCGACCTGCGTGCCTGGTCGCTGTTCCTGATCGTGTTTCTCTGGCAGTTCCCGCACTTCATGGCGATCGCCTGGATTTACCGGCGCGATTACGACGGCGCGGGACTGAAGATGCTCAGCACGGTCGACCCCAGTGGCATGCGTGCTGGCGTGCAGGCGATCCTGGCGGCTCTCGTGTTGGTTCCGGTGAGCCTGGTTCCGTGCCTGGCTTCGCCGGCGGGCGGGTTTTTGCTGGTGTGGGCGCTGGTGCTGGGCGTTGCTCAGTTTGCCTGTGCCGTCGCGTTCTTTGCACAGCTCAGTGACTCGTCAGCTCGACGTTTACTGTATGCGTCGCTGGTTTACCTGCCGGCAATGATGGGACTTCTCGCACTGGGCCCCTTGGCCTGACGTGCTGACGATAATCAAAGCGAAGATAACAGAACCAAGCGAAGCTTAGGCGACTTTAGAGAGGTTAGAGAGAACAACATGGCCACTGCCCATGCAACCGCCCACGACGATCACGCACACGGCCACGTGGGCCTGGAGTATCACCCGGGCTTACCGATTTCCAACGGCAAGCTGATTGTGTGGTTGTTCTTGTCGACGGAGATCATGTTCTTCGCCGGGCTGATTGGCACGTACATCGTGCTGCGGTTCGGTGCTCCAACCTGGCCGCTGCCGCACGAAGTGCACTTGAGTGAGCCAATCGGGGCGTTCAACACCTTCGTGCTGATTTGTTCCAGCGTCAGCGTCGTGCTGTGCATGGAGTCGGCCAAGAAGAACAACACCTCGGCCGCCAAGGGCTGGCTTTTGACCACCTTCGTGCTGGGCTGTGTCTTCCTCGGCGTGAAGATGTACGAATACAACGCCAAGTTCTCGCACGGCATTTATCCTGCATTGCCTCACAGCCGGATCTACGAAAAGGCCAACTTGAACTACGCTTCCGCGGTTCGTCTACGGCTGGAGGCGCTTCGTAGCGGCCTCGACGCCGAGAGCGCCGCGATTAAGGAACGCTATGCCGAAGATCCTGCGGGGCTGGAGCAGAATGCGGACCTGGCCGAGATCAACGAGCGATTGGCGCTCGTGTCCAAGTTGACGGCCGACGCCCAGGCGGTCGAAACCACCGCCGCGACCGCCAATAACATCATCGCGTCGCGGGCGGCGCTCAACGGACTGGCCAACAAGATCATGCCGCTGGGGCATCATCCCGGCGACGAGTCAGGCGACGCTCATCATGGGCTGAATGACGAGCACCCCTGGCTCAAGCTGCCAATCGTAATTCCCGGCGGAAATATGTGGGCCAGCACTTATTTCCTGCTGACCGGCTTCCACGCCATTCACGTGATCGTTGGACTGATCGTGTTCGCGATGATGATCCCGATGACGCTCGGCGTGATGGCTACCGGGTTCATCGAGAACATTGGCCTCTACTGGCACTTCGTCGACCTAGTCTGGATCTTTTTGTTCCCACTGTTGTACCTGTTCTAGACCGCTCGATTCACGGACAGAAACACTAATCACGCGCAAGCGCGGAGTTTGAGAATTATGACGCACCACGGCCACCAGCATGTCCACGGCTCGATGCATGATGACGCCCACGCCGGCGATCACGGCCACGACGTCGGCATCTCGAAGTACATCTACGTCTTTCTTGCCTTGTGTGTGCTGACCGGCGCGTCGTTCTTCACTTATTCTTCGCTCTGGCCGTTCCATAGCCAGCCCGCCATCGGCTGGACGTTCATGATGGCCGTCTCGTGCACGAAGGCGATGCTCGTGATCCTGTTCTTCATGCACGTGAAGTACGAAGCGAACTGGAAGTACGTGCTCACGATTCCGGCCGCGTTCATGTCGCTGTTTCTGCTGCTGGCCCTGGTCCCGGACATTGGAATGCGCAGCCGCTGGACGGCCGAAGAACGCCAGCAGTTCATGGCCGAACCGCGCGACGCGGGACACGGCGAAGAACATCCAGAAGAACACGCCGAGCCGGCCGCCCACTAGCGAAACCTCGCGGTCAGGATGATCCCCGGCGGCTCCGCCAGCGTAGTAACTAGAGTGCGGCTGAGCTGGTTTCAGTTCGGCCGCGATTTGTGCCGGGGAATGAGGCTCACATGAATTCGGCCGCAAGATATTGGGTTGCTCTCGTCGCGGTGCTGGCCGGCGTTTACGGTTCGTTCATTCTCTGGCGCAGCGGCCAGGAAGCGAACCAGCCGCCGGGCGGTGCCACATCAATTACCGTGAATCGACCTGCTGGCGACTCCAATCAAGAGACGCTCTCCGACGGACCCGTTGCACCGTTCAAGCTCATCGATCAGGACGGCAACGAATTTGATACCAGCCAGCTCGACGGCAAGGTCTGGGTCGCCAGCTTTTTCTTCACCAACTGCCCGGCGATCTGTTGGCGAATGAATCAGGCCCTCGCCGCCTGGCAGCATACACACCCCGATTCGGACATCCACTTCGTCAGCATCACTTGCGATCCGGACAACGACACGCCGGCCGCGCTCAAGAAGTACGCCGAGCACTTCAAGGCCGACCCCAAGCGGTGGACCTTCCTGACCGGTGACATGAGCGAGATCCAGAAGATCGGCCAGAAGTCGTTCCACATCGCGGTAGTGAAAGGCGATCACACGGATCGCGCCTGCGTCGTCGACAAGAGCGGCAAGATTCGCGGCCGCTTTCGGCTCACCGAACCGGATCAGGCCGAGATGCTCGATCGACTGCTGATGATCGTGGAAGGCGAAGCCGCGCCAGCGAAATCGGAACCCGCAGAGTCGATAAGTCCCGCGGCGGCCGAGATACCGGCCGAACCGATGGCGTCCGTTGCTGCACAACAGTAGCCGAGGCAGGCTGTCCTTCATTCTCGCGCTGCCCCAGCCAAATATGCCTACCGTCGAACAACTACCGGCCCTGAATGCCACGCTCAACGGGCTGGCGGCAGTCATGCTGGTCGTCGGCTGGGTGTTGATCAAACGCGGCCAGGTAATCGCCCACCGCAATACCATGCTGGCGGCGTTCGGCGTCTCGGTGCTGTTCTTGATCTCATACCTGGTCTACCACTTCAACGTCGGAAGCGTAAGGTTCACCGGGCCGTCCGGTGTCCGCACGCTCTACCTGGTGATCTTGTTTACGCACATCGTCCTGGCGGCGACCGTCCCGTTCCTGGCCGTCATCACGATTTACCTGGGGCTCAAGGACCGCCGGGCGAAACATCTTCAATTCGCCCGCTGGACCTTTCCGATATGGCTTTATGTATCCGTCACGGGCGTAGTGATTTATGTGATGCTGTACCATCTCTACCCGGCAGCCTCCGCAGCTTCTATAATGCGGGTGTCGCAGGTGGGGCTGCTTTGATCGCGAATTGAATTAGCGTCTTGTGGAAAGGCTGAAATGCCATGAATCGCCGAATTGCCAAAGTCCTGGGAACCTTGATCTGCCTGACCCTCGTGCTGGCCGTAGCTTCCATCGCTTCGGCGTGCCCCAGTTGCCAAACGGCACTCGGCAACGACAGCTCGCAGGGGGATCTGGCGCGCGGCATCTACTACAGCATCCTGTTCATGATGGCGATGCCATTCGCGATTGTCGGCACCTTCGGCGGTCTGGCCTATCGCGTCATCAAGCGCGAGCAGCGCCGCCAGGCGGAGCAGAAGGCGCACGAATCGAGCGAGTCGACCGAGAAGTAAACTCGCGCAGCGTACTGGGCATGTCTAGCGGGGATACGGTTCTTTGACATCGCCTCGCGACTCGACTGGCAGTGGATCCCAATAGTGATCGAAACCCAGCCAGATGCTGCGCGCGTACCGGAAGAACCACACCGGAAACACTGCCGCGAATCCGGCCACCAGCCACAACGCAGTTTGCGGTTCGACCCAGCCGGTGAAAAAGAGCGTGAAATACAGGATCGTAACAAGCAGCGCGGTCAGCCCGTAGTTCACGTAGATCGAGCCCAGGAAGTATCCCGGCTCGCGTTCATATTTGAGGCCGCACTCGAGGCACTCGGGGTGCATCCGAATCCAGTTCGCGAAGAGCTTTGATTTGCCGCACTGGGGGCAGCGCAGCCGCCAAGCCCGGGCAAGCGTGGTCCCGTAAGATCGTTGCGAGCTAGGAAGCGGTGATTCCACGATGATTGGTTCCCATTATAGGTTCTCCCGGCAGAATTCCATGCCACTTGCCGCCCTGGAAAGGGACGGAGCAAACCAAGCGTGGAATCTGTGAACAGCCTTCTAGTATGATAGTCATCTCCGCCGTACGGCAGTGATCCTATCGAGAGACTTCCGAAATGCGCAGTGTTGGTCGTGCCATGCAGTTGTTGGGCCTGGCGCTTGCTCCCGTAGGGATCTTCCTGCAACTCGCGCAGCGAATTTCGGTCGCCCAGCTCCTGCTGATGGGTCTCGGGCTGCTGAGCCTGTTCTATATTGGCCGCATCATCGAGGGTTACTCTCGCTAATCCCGGTGCGGCTGGGTCTCGGCGGCAAAACCCCGCCGCGCCAACGAGTGGCCCGATTTCGTTCTTTCCGCCAGCAGTCAGCGGACCTATAATCAGCTGAAAGGTAACAAACCGCGACGCCCGGCTGATTTCCGTAGCCGACGACGCCGCAGCACCGCGACATGCTTTGCTAGTGCGCCGGCTCGCACACCAAAACATGCGCGAAGGACGAGTGCATGAAGTTGTACTGCCGAGAGATTCCGGCAGCGTCTCGCCGCCCCGGCCGTGGGGGGCGTGTTTCACTTTCTCTCACGTTACTCCGCTTGCTTTTTCTCCCGATCCTGGGAGTTTCACCAAGTTCACTTCTCGGGCAGTTTTCGTCCGGCCCGGTCGAGCTCTCCAGCAGCGTCTCGCTGGACGAGGTCGATAGCTCGGTCCGCACCAGTCTCGAGCGGGTGAACGCCTACATTGCCGACGGCCAGTGGGACGAAGCCGTCGAATCGATCCGGCGGTTGATGGAAGGCAGCAGCAAGATGATTGCCATCTCGCCGAATCGCTTCGTCAGCCTGGCTGACTATTGCCAGGTGCAATTGGCCGGCCTCCCCGTCGAGGGGCTCACGCTCTATCGCGAGCGAGTGGACGCGTCGGCGCAGGGTTTGTACGACGACGCCATCGCCCGGCGCGATCCGTCTCTTCTCGGGCAGCTTGTCGACACGATGCTCTCCAGTTCCGTGGGCGACGATGCACTGTTCGCGCTGGGTGAGATTGAACTCGAACGGGGGCACTACAGTGCCGCCCGCAATGCCTGGGAAGCGCTTATCGAACTTCCGCCCGGCCGCGTGCCCGCCGCGTTTTACGCAGCCGCTCGCCAGCAACAGGGGCTTCAGCCAACTGACGCGGCCGTGCTCGACAAGTGGTACGTACTAAATGACCTTGCGAAGGAACCGTACTACGAATTGCGCGGAAAAGGTGTGATGCCTGACGATGAGTCGCGAACTCTTATTGAATTCTGGAGGCAGGCCCGACTTCCGCAATCGCGACTTTCCTATCCAGCAACCGATCTTCCGCTGGCCGACATTCGCGTGCGGCTCATTCTTACGTCGCTCATGGAAGGTTCCCTCGCGCGAGCTCGCGCGGAACTGGCCGCATTCGCCGAACAACATCCCGCCGCGCGCGGTCGACTGGCCGGCCGAGAAGTCGATTATCGCGAAGCGCTCGAAGCCATGCTCGCAGCAGCTGCCGATTGGCCGCAAGTTGCTCCGTCGGCGGATTGGCCGACCTTCGCCGGCAACGCGGCCCGCAATGGCGCTTCGCCGCGCAATCTCGACCTCGGCTCGCAGGCCTGGAAGCCAATCACGCTTGGTGAACCGCTCTCGGCTGACGCTTCGAACTCGCGTGCCTTCAGCTTGCGGCGAATTGGCGAGGATTCGCAGCGGCTCTTGAGTTATCATCCGCTCATCGTCCGCGACCTGGTGCTCGTGAACAACTATAGCCAGGTTTTTGCCTTCGATCGCCGCTCGGGCAACCCCGCCTGGCCGGGAGACGCCGCTCGACCCTTGGGCGAAATCTATGCAGACGAGAACGCACGCCTCGCGACCAGTCGCTCGGGCCGGGGGCTCGGCGTCCCGCGGTTCACCATGACGGCGGCCGATGACAAGCTCTACGCTCTTCTCGGCTCGCAGGTCACGAGCCATCCGCTGGAATCGTATGAGAGCCGGTCGAGCGGTTATTTGATCTGCCTGGACCTGGCGGCGCAGGGCCGAGTCGTCTGGAAGCCGGACGGACGGCTGCTGCCCGATGACGAGGGTTGGTCGTTCGAAGGCGCTCCAATCGTCGAAGGCGAGAATCTGTACATTGCGATGCGCAAGAGCGACGTGCGACCGCAAGCCCACGTGGCCTGCTTCGATGCCGGCACTGGCCGCCGCCGCTGGCGCACGCTGGTCTGCTCGGCCGAGACGCCCGGCGCAGGTCAGATTTCTGAAATCACGCACAATCTGCTCACCTACCACCAGGGCACGATCTACTACAACACAAACCTGGGCGCAGTCGCGGCGCTGTCGGCTCGCGACGGCCGCGTGCGGTGGGCCGCCACCTATCCGCGGGCGAAGAAGGCTGCCCCCGACGGCCGCGACCGCCGCACCGCACATTACTATCGCGATCTCAACCCCTGCGTGTACGATCGCGGGCGGTTGCTCGTCGCTCCGGCAGATTTCGCAGGCATCTTCGCGCTCGATGCCGCCACGGGCGAATTGCTGTGGGAAAGTCAACTGCCGGAGGATGTCGTGCATTTGCTGGGCGTGGGTAACGGCAACCTGATTGCCAGCGGTGACGCGCTGTGGTGGATCGACGCCGCGGGTGGCAAGGTCCTCCGCCGCTGGCCAGACACTTCGCCACTGGGGCAGGGAAGGGGCCTCTTGATGGGTGACCAGGTCGTGTGGCCTACGCACGAAGCGCTGTACATCTTCGATCAACGGGTGCCTGCTCCCGCGGCCACGGCACGTGCGCCGATCGTGCTCACCGAGCGCGGGGCGACAGGCGGCAACCTGGTCGCGGCGGGCGATCTGTTCCTGATAGCCACGCCTGATCGACTTTTCGGCTTCCAGCAGCAGGGGCAAATCCCTGTCCGCGCTCAGACGGCGATTGCAGCCGGCGGCGAGGGAAGCGACGATCAAAGTACGCCTACGACAAAATAAGCATTGCGTGCGATCAAATCAACACGACCCTGAGCGAATACTCTCATGAACGCAGATGACGACGTGCGGCGCGTGCAGGAGTTGAACGAAGCCTTTCGCCGAATCACCGGCGAACTTGGCAAAGTGATTGTCGGTCAGCAGCAAGTCATCGAAGAGCTGCTCATCGCAATGTTTGCCCGCGGCCACTGCCTGCTGGTAGGCGTGCCGGGCCTCGCCAAGACGCTGATGATTCGCACGCTGGCCGATTCGCTCTCGCTCAAGTTCAGCCGGATCCAGTTCACGCCCGACCTGATGCCGGCCGACATCACCGGCACGGAGGTGATTCAGGAGGACAAGTCAACCGGCACGCGCGAGTTCCGCTTCCTGCCTGGGCCGATCTTCGCCAACGTACTCTTGGCCGATGAAATCAATCGCACGCCGCCGAAAACGCAAGCCGCGCTGCTGGAAGCGATGCAAGAGCACCAGGTCACCGTCGGCGGTCGGCGTCACAAGCTTAGCGAGCCGTTCTTTGTCCTGGCCACCCAGAATCCAATCGAGCAGGAAGGCACCTATCCGCTGCCAGAAGCTCAACTTGACCGGTTCATGTTCAACGTGTTCGTCGACTATCCCGACGAAGACGAGGAGTTCCAGATCGTCAAGCAAACCACGGCCGACGTCCACTACGAGATCACACCCACGCTTTCGGCAGACGACATCACGGCGCTCGGTCAGATCGTGCGCAGGGTTCCGATCGCAGACTCCGTGATGCGATACGCCTTGCAGTTCACACGGCTGACGCGAAAGGAGAAGACGGAAGTACCGGCCTTCATCCGCGACTATGTGAGCTGGGGCGCCGGCCCCCGCGCGAGCCAGTACCTGGTGCTAGGGGCGAAAGCCCGGGCCGTACTGCACGGGCGTTACTACGTCAGCGGCGAGGACATACGCGCCGTGGCGTACCCGGTGCTGCGGCATCGAATTATGACCAATTTCAATGCCGAGGCCGAGGGTATCAAGACCGACGACATCATTCGACTTCTGATCGAAACCATCCCCAGCGACGAAACCGAGGCCGCCGGACGTGGACGCCAACCCCAAGTATTTAGATCCGCAGACGCTGGCTAAGCTCCAGGGCCTGGAGCTCCGCGCCCGCTCGATCGTCGAAGGCTATGTCTCCGGCGTGCATCGCAGTCCCTACCACGGATTCTCGATCGAGTTTGCCGAGCATCGCGAGTACAGCCCTGGCGACGACCTGCGCTACGTCGACTGGAAGGTGTTCGGCAAGAGTGACAAGTTCTATCTCAAGCAGTACGAGGAAGAGACGAACCTGGTCGTGTACCTTGTGCTCGACACGAGCGAGAGCATGCGCTACAAGAGCGACGATGCGGCCCTTTCCAAGCTGGAGTATGCCCAGTGCATCGCAGCTTCGCTGGCCTATCTCGTCTTGCAGCAGCAGGACAGCGTGGGCCTGGTCACGTTCGATAGCGAAGTCCGCAGCCTGGTCCGCCCCAGCAGCAACCCGTCCCATCTCAAGCAGCTCTTGCACGTGATGGAGACGAGCGAGCCGCACCGCAAGACTCGCACTGGCCCGATCTTTCACGATCTGGCCGAACGCCTGAAGCGCCGCGGACTCGTCGTGATCCTCAGCGATCTGTTCGACGATGTCGGCACGATGCTTGCCGGCTTGAAACACTTCCGCCATCGCCGGCACGACATCGTGATGTTTCACGTGCTCGATCCCGCGGAACTCGACTTCCCATTCAAGCAAACGACGCTCTTTAAGGGGCTCGAGCAGCTGCCCGACGTGCTTACCGACCCGCGCTCATTGCGGCAGGCCTATCTGGAAGAATTTGGCAAGTTTCTGAACTCAGTCCGCAAAGGTTGCCGCGATCAGAGGGCGGACTACCTGCAATTGCGCACGGACCAGTCGCTCGACGTCGCTCTTTCCAGCTATGTTGCGGCCCGTATGGCCCGGATGGCATAAACGAAACCAATGTTCACCGCGGCGCCACTCTTGGCTTTCGGATTTGCCAACCTGCTGATGCTGGGTTGGCTGGCCGCTGCCGCTGCGCCGATCCTGATTCATCTCTGGAACAAGCGGCGCTATCGCGAAGTCTCCTGGGCAGCGATCGAGTATCTGCTCGCCGCGATGCGAAAGAACTCGCGGCGCATGCGCATTGAGCAGCTCCTGCTGCTCATTGTCCGTACGGCAATCATCGTCCTGCTGGTGCTGGCCGTATCGCAGCCCTACCTCGAAAAGCTGGGACTGCCGTTCACCCCCGGTCAGCGGACACTCAAACTGCTGGTGATCGACGGCTCCTATTCGATGGGCTACAAGCCGACCGATAAAAGCCGCTTCGATCGAGCCAAGGAGCTTGCCGAACAAATCGTCGACGACAGCGCCGAAGGTGACGCGTTTGCCCTCGTCCTGATGGACTCTCCGCCCGAGGTCATCGTGGGCCAGCCGGCGGTCGAACCGGCCGGCTTCATCGAGGAGATCGATAACCTCCGCTTGCCGCACGGCGGCGCAGATCTCTCGGCGACACTCGCCCAGGTCGAACGCATTGCACAAGCGGCCGAAAGCGAAGGTCTCACCCAGGTCGAAGCCTACTTTCTCACGGATCTCGGGCGCAATACCTGGGGCGCCGACACAAGCGGGACTGCCGCAGTTCGTCAGAGGCTCGAACGACTCGCCCAGCGAGCGTCGCTCGTCGTGGTCGATCTGGGGCAGCCGTCGGCCGAGAATCTCGCGATCACTGGTCTCGCGACCGGCGAGCCCTTTGTGACGACGACGCGCGACGTCGCGCTCTCGGCCCAGGTGCGCAATTTCGGCAGTCAACCGCAAACCCACAAGCTCGTTGAACTACTCGTCGATGGCCGGCGCATCAAGGAAAGCTATGTCGACGTCGCTCCGGGACAACAAGCCCAGGTCACGTTCAACCACCGCTTCGATTCGCCGGGCGATCACGTCGTCGAACTGAAGCTCGACTCGGACCTTTTGGTCGTCGACAACCACCGCTGGCTATCCGTCCCAGTGAAAGAGCATTTGCGAGTCCTGTGCGTCAACGGCAAGCCAGGCACAACGCCGATGACCGGCGCGGCCGATTACCTTGCCCTGGCGCTTAACCCCACGTCCGGTGATGCCCAGGCGACGGGGGCAATCGCGCCCGAAGTGATCTCCGAGAGCGCGCTCGTCGAGCGTGACCTCTCGCAGTACGACTGCGTGTTCTTCTGCAATGTCGCCCAGTTCACGGCCAGCGAAGCGCGATTGCTCGAAGGCCTACTCGCACGCGGTGGCGGGCTGGTGTTCTTTCTGGGCGATCAAGTGCTCGCCGATCGTTACAACCGCGAGCTGACCGGCGAACAACAGCTTCGCATCTTGCCGGCGAAGCTGGGGCCGATCATTCGCGAAGCACAGTACCAGTATCGCTTCGATCCGCTCAACTACCGGCACCCGCTCGTGAATGTGTTTCAGGGACGCGAGCAGTCCGGGCTACTAACGACGCCGGTCTACACCTATTTCAAACTGGAACTGCCGCCAGAGGGCAAGGCCCGGGTCGCGCTCGCGTTCGAAGGGGGCGATCCGGCCATCGTCGAAGAGCAGATTGGCCGCGGTCGCTCGATTCTGGTAGCGACCGAATGCTCGCTGTCGAGCATCGACCCCGCGACAAAGAACCCCTGGACGACGATGCCGGCCTGGCCCAGTTTCGTGCCGCTCGTGCAAGAGCTCGTGTCGCTTGCCGTGCGCGGACAGCTTGCCGAACGCAACGTCGAGGTCGGTCAGCCACTGGGCGAATCGCTCTCAGCAATGTCGTCGCGCCCCACGATTGCAATCACCACTCCGGGCGGCAATCGCGAGGAAGTCCGGATGACGCTCGCACCGACCAGCAGTCGCTGGACGTTTGCCGACACGCGCGAAAGCGGTGTCTATGGAGTTGAGCTAGGCACGCCCGTCGACCGAAAGCAGGCCTTTGCGGTAAACGTAAACACTGCCGAAAGCGACCTGGCCAAGATCGCGCCCGAGGAACTGCCTCGCGAGTTCACAACACATCAGAAATCGGACCTCGACGACGCCGATTCGCCGGCGATCGTCAAACGCAGCGGACTGCATAAAACTCTGCTTTACGGCGTGCTCGGCCTTCTATTGACCGAGACTTTCCTGGCCTGGTGGTTTGGAAACGCTCGACGATGAATGGAACCCTGCCAGATCGGCTTGCCAGTTGGCTCGGCGTTGACGCCGCCAGCCCCGGCGAGGGTACGATCTGGACACTCGAAAACACCTGGAGTTGGGCTCCCTGGGCGACGCTGCTATTGATCCTTTTCGCGGTCGCTTGGGTCACGTTCTTCTACGCTCGCGAAGGTTCGTCGGCAGGTCGCCTCATCCGCGGCCTGTTGATCGGCGTACGGTTGGCGCTCATCATGATCATCCTGTTCATGATCGCCGAATTTACGCTCTCGTTGCGGCGGACGGGTTTACCGACCGTCGCCGTGCTGGTCGACGACTCGGCCAGCATGGGAGTCCTGGATCGCTACGATGCCGCGCAAGTTCAGTCACTAATCGCGCGGCGGATCGCAGCGGCCGGTTTCGAACGTCCCGATCGACTAAACCTGGCCAAAACCGTGCTGCTCAAAAAAGGCACCAACCTGCTCGAGTCGGTCGAGCGAGACTACCGTCTGCGGCTGTACTTCGTGTCGAGTGCGGCCGAAGCCGAGGAAGGAAAACTCGCCGCGCTTCGCAAAGCGGTCGAAGTGCGCGAGCCGAACGGCGACAGCACGCGACTCGGCGCCGGCATCCGCCACATACTCGGCGACCTGCGTGGTTCGCCCCCCGCGGCCATTATCCTGCTTACCGACGGTGTGAATACCGAGGGGGAGAGCCTGGCCGATGGCGCCCGCCTTGCTCGGCGGAAGGGTGTGCCGCTGTTCACGGTTGGCCTCGGCAGCGAGCAGCCGCTCCGCGACCTCGAACTTGCTGATCTGCTGGTGGACGACGTCGTGTTCGTGGACGACGTCGTGAATTTCGAATTCAAGCTCACCGGCCGTGGTCTGGTCGGAAAAGACGTTGAAGTGGTCCTTCGCCAAAAGGACAGTAACGTCGTATTAGCCAAGATGAAGGCCACCATCGGCGAGGACGGCGAGCCACAACATCTGCACCTGCCGTTTCGCCCTACGGAAGTCGGCGAGTTCGAGTACGTCGTCGAAGTCGAACACCTGTCGGACGAAGCCCAGGCGGAAAACAACCGCCAACTCCGGCTGGTCACCGTTCGCAAGGAACAGATCAAGGTCTTGTTCGCACAGGGCTACCCGAATTTCGAGTTTCGCTATCTCAAGCACATGCTCGAGCGCGACGCGACTATCCAGCTTAAAACCGTGCTGCAGGAAGCCGATCTGGAGTACGCCGAACTGGACCAGACAGCGCTTCGCGTGTTTCCCGTTCGCCGCGAGGAACTCTTCGAGTTCGACGTCGTGATCTTCGGCGACGTGAATCCCAGCTTCCTCAGCACCGCGGTGCTGGCGAATCTCAATGAGTTCGTCGAGAAAAAAGGGGGCGGCGTCGCCTTTATCTCGGGTCCGCGCTACCTCCCACTCGCTTACGCCGGCACGCCCATCGAGCCCTTGTTCCCGATCACGCTCTCCGCCGCGATCGCTCCCGACCCGACGCAGCCGCTCGAAGAGGGCTTCGTCGTTCGGCCCACCGATCTCGGCATGGTCAGTCCGCAGATGCAGCTTGGCGACAATGCGGCCGAGACGGCCAGAATCTGGGCGAACCTCTCGCCAATGTACTGGCTGCTCGAAGCCGGCGAAGTGAAGCCGGCAGCACGCGTGCTGGCCGAGCATCCAACGAAAGTAGCGCCCGATGGTCGGCCGCTGGGCGTGTTCTTTATGCAGTACGTCGGCGCCGGAAAGGTATTATTTCACGCCACCGACGACACCTGGCGGTGGCGCTATCGCGTGGGCGACGTCTTCTTCGCCCGCTACTGGGTTCAAGCCGTGCGGCATCTCAGCCGCTCGAAGCTACTGGGCAGCGAGAGCTCCGTCGAACTCTCCGCGGATCGCCGCGAGTATCGCCGCGGCGAGCCGGTGCGGATGCGGGTGCGATTCGTTGATGAACGTCAGGCTCCCGTTTCCGACGACGGAGTGACGGTCATCCTGGAGCGAGAAGGGCAGCAGAATCAAAACATTCAACTCGCGCGCAATGCCACCAGTCGCGGTGTCTTCGAAGGCACGTTCCACCAGGCTGTCGACGGCAAGTATCACGCGCGGGTCGGAACGCCCACGCTCGAGGGTCAGCCGGCGAGCACCGATTTTCTCGTGGTTGCTCCGCCCGGCGAACTCGAACGAATTCAAATGGACGCTGCCGAGCTGAAGGGGGCGGCCGAAGAAACGCGCGGCCGGTTTTACCGGATTGGAGAGGTCGATCGCCTGCCAGGCGACTTGCCACCAGGGCGCCAGGTGCCGATCGAGGCGTTGCCGCCCGAGGTGCTGTGGAATCGGTGGTGGTTGCTAGCGACGTTTCTGGGCCTGATCACCTCGGAGTGGATTCTGCGCAAGCGCAAGGGAATGTTATAATTGCGGCACGAGGGTTTTCCTCGTCCGCGCGAGTGGAGAAGCGCGAAGATGGCACACATGCTCGAGCAAAAAATCGGCCAGGTTCGCCGCCGCGCCCGGCGTCTGCTCCTGCTGCACGCCGTGAGTTGGACGCTCGCCACCGTGCTGACAGCGGTGCTGCTGGTTGCACTGGCCGATTATCTGATTCGCTTCGAGGACCGCGGCCTGCGGCTGATGGCTTCCCTTGCGGTCCTGGCCGCGGTGGCCGGAGCCGGCTACCGCTTCCTGTGGAGTGGCCTCGGCGGCTTGCGTCTGGGCGACGTGCAGATCGCGCAGCGGATCGAACGCCGCTTTCCCAGTCTTGGCGATCGGCTGGAAAGCGCGATCCAGTTTATCAAGCAGCCGGAGCTTGAAATTGGAGCTGGCAGCGCGGCGCTCCGTCGGGCCGTGATCATCGACACCGAATCGCAGGTCGCCGAGCTCGACGTGGACCAGGTGATTCAACCGGCACCCGCGCGGCGTGCCGCGGCTTGCGCAGGGGTCATCGCGATGATCGCCGCGGTGCTCGTAGCCGTCTCGCCAGCCAGCGCTAAAATCGCACTCGCGCGGCTCGCGCGGCCGTTGGCCGATGATGCCTGGCCGCGCTATTATCACCTTGAGTTCAAGGCTCCGCCCGCGCGAATTGCCGCAGGCCAGAACTTCGAAGTCGAACTCCTGCACGACGCCCAGCATCGGCTCCCTGATGTCGTCGAGATGCAGTACCGCTATCAGACCGGGCCTGACGGCTACGAAATCGAATCCGAGCCAATGCGCTGGCTAAATGGCGCGCTCGTGGCCCGCAAAGACAACGTACAGCGTCCGTTCGAGTATCGCGCCACCGGCGGCGACGACGACACGATGCCCTGGCGACGGCTCGAGGTACTGGAAGCCCCGCGCATCGCGCAGCTCGGTGTGACGCTCCATCCGCCGCAATATACGGGCCTGCCCGTCGAGGAAAGCGACAAGGCGATTCATGCGATTCAGGGAACTCGCGTTGCCCTCCAGGGAACGGTTACCAAGCAGGTGGCCAAGGCCACCTTGCGACATGAGGACGGCGGCGAGCTTCCGCTCGAGGTAGCTGCCGATGGCAATTCGATCGCCTTGCGCCCGGAGGCCCCGCAGCCTTGGATCGTCGAGAAGACGGGGCAGTACTGGATCGAGCTAGTCGACGATGCCGGCCTCACAGGCGGCTCCGACGAACGCTGGGATGTGCGTTCGATTGCCGATCTCGAACCGACGGTGACGATTGAAAAGCCCGCCACGAACAGCTACGTCACACCGCAGGGAGAGCTGGAGCTGGCGATTGCCGTAAAAGACGATCTGGCGATTCGCAGTGTGGCGCTGCACTTCGGCCGTTCTGATCGTGAGGATGTGCCTGACTTCGCGGTGCCTCTTTTTCAGGGTGAATTCGCAGGACCGCGCTATGCCGAGCCCGGACTGCTCCTGGGCGGCAAGCTCGGCGAAAGCCGTGTCGTCACGCACACCTGGCGGCTGGCTGAGCTGGAACTCAAACCCGGTACGCAGGTGACATTCTGGGCCACCGCTTCGGACTACGTGCCGCAAGACGGAAAGAGTACCCCGCGCTCTGTCACGATCATCACTCCGGCCGAGCTCGAAGAGCGACTCGCCCAGCGCCAGACGCTAGTCGTCGGCGAGCTGCAACGCGTTCTAAAATTGCAACAGGACGCCCGTTCGCAAACTCGCTCGCTCGACATCCAGGTCAACCAGGTCGCCGAGTTCAGCAAGCAGGAGATCGATCAGGCGCAATCGGCCGAACTGAATCAGCGCCAGGTCGATCGCACGCTCACCAGCCCGACCGAAGGCATTCCGGCTCAGATTCATGAGTTCCTGAATGAGCTCCGCGCGAACCATGTCGACAGCCCCGGCGCGATGCGGCAGATGACGTCAATACTGGAAGAGGTTGAGCGACTCGAACGCGAGCACCTGGGCGAAGTCGAAGCCGAACTCACCGGCTTCATTAAAGCAGCGCAGGCGAAGCTCGCGGAGGACAAGCCGCCAGAGGGACAACCACAAGCCACTTCGAATGCGAAGCCCGACGAGGCGATGCGCGAGCGACTCGCTTCGGCTGGCGAGCATCAGGATGCGGTGATTGATTCGCTTGAATCGCTGGTCGACGAGTTGGGCCGCTGGGACAACTTTCGCCGTTTTTCGCGCGCGGTTGCCGAGCTGGAGCGCCAACAGGAGGAGATCGCAAAGGCCACCCAGGAGCTTGCCCCGCAAACCTTGGGACGTGAGTTCAAGGAACTCGGCGAACAGCAGCAGGCCGATCTCAAAAAGCTGTCCAGCCAGCAATCGGAGCTCGGCCGCCGCCTGGAAAAGACCCAGCAGCAGATGGGAGAGATGAGCCGCTCGCTCGAACAGAACGATCCGATCGCCGCGGCCACGATCGAGGATGGCCTGCACCACGCCCGCGAGCAGGCAATCAGCGACAAGATGCGCGAGAGCAGCGCCTCCCTGGAAAAGAATCAGCTTGGCCAATCGGCTGGCCTGCAGGAAAAAGTTGCGAGCGAACTCAAGGAGCTGCAATCGATTCTTTCGAATCGCAAGGAGCAGGAACTCTCGCGGCTTGTGAAGCAGCTTCGCGATGCCGAGGGCGAAATGGCCCGGCTTCGCGAGCAGCAAGCCGGGCTGCGTAAGAAGTTGAAGGAGGCGGAGAAGATCGCCGATCCGGCGGAGCGCAAACGGGAACTCGAACGGCTCAGCCGCGAGCAGAAAAAGCTGGCCGAGGAGGCCCAGCGGCTGTCGCGCAAGCTCCAGCGTCTGCAAGCGGATAAGGCCGGCGGAAAAACGGCGGCCGCTTCAAACAAGATGTCTCAGGCCGGCGAGAATAGCGAGTCCGGTGACGGAGAGGCGGCGGGCGAGCAAGCCGCGAACGCCGAGCGAGACCTCGAAGAAGCCGAACAGCAGCTAGCCCAGAGACGCAAGCAGGCCGAAACAGATCTGGCACGCGAGCAGCTCGCCCGGATGGACGACTCGCTCAAGGGGCTGCACGAACGGCAGCAGAAGCTGATCCAGGAATCTCAGCGGCTTGAGCAACTTCGCGCGGCCGAAGGTCGACTATCGCGAGCCCAACTGGCGACACTCGGCGACCTCGCGCGGCTGCAGCAAGCGCTCGGCGGCGAGACGTCGCAACTGGCCGAGAAGCTTGAGCTCACCGAGGTCATTCACCTGGCGTTGAGTGGCGCCGCTGACAAAATGCAACGCGCCGCGGAACTGCTCGAGCTTCGCGACACGGGCCTGCCCACACAAAGCGCCCAGGAAGCCGCTCGGCAGCGGCTTGCTCAGTTGTTGGCAGCCTTCGAGAAGAAACAGCATCCGCAAAAACCCGGCGGCAAGCAAGGCGGCGGGAGTGGTTCCGGCGGCGGGGAGAGTGGACGCCCCGACGGCAAGTTCGTGCTCGCTCAGCTCAAGCTACTCAAACTCTTGCAGGAAGACCTGAACCAGCGCTATCGCGAAGCCACCACCGACGACGACACGAGCAGCCGGGAAGTGCGCCGTGAATTGGTCGAGATCGCGGCCGAGCAAGGAAAGCTCGCGGAGCTGACACTCAAGTTATCCGAACCGCCCGCGGATGCGCCTGAAGACACGCCAGACGAACTGCCCGACGTGCGCGAGAGCGAGCCGCCGCTCGACGGTTTGCCCGAGTTAGAACTGCCCGATCTCGACGCCCCGCTCGGCGAAAGCACGCCAAGTGTTCCACCACCGGATGCCAGTCTGGACGCCAGGTCAGAGGAGAAACCATGACCATTCATCACTGGTTGACCGCCGCGATTTTGTGGAGCGCCTTTGCGCCAACGTCGTACGCTGCCGATCCCCCCGCGGATCAACCAGCAAAGTCCGTCGATGACGCTCTGCTTGAAGATCTCGACAATGAGTTACTGGACGGTGTGGGCGATCTTCCCAAGGGCGGGAAGCCGGAGACCGCCAAGGGTAGAACTCCCAAGCCAGCTGGCGAGTCCGAGGAGACGAAGGCTCCCGACGGCGAGGAAGGTCCCGATCCGAATAAGGATCCACTGGGTTACATCAGTCAGGAGATGCGGGACGCCGAGCAGCTAATTCCCGAGCGGCAGAAACAGACCCATGCGCAAGCGCTGCAGCAGCGGATTGTCGAAAACCTCACCAGGCTGATCGAACAGGCCGAACAGCAACAGGCCCAACAGCAGCAATCGTCTCAGCAGAACAAGGACGAGCAGCAGACAGCCAAGCGACAAAGTGTCAAACAGCCCCAGCAGCAGGCCGGCAAGTCGAGTTCAGGCAAGGACTCTCAAAGCCCTGCCCAAGACAGCTCGACTCGCGTAGGCACGGCCGAACAGGTGCGACCCGATCCGGAGTTGCTGCGCGGCTTGATGAAAGATGCCTGGGGCCACTTGCCCGAACGCGAACGCGAACAGATGCGACAGATGGCGCCCGAAAAGTTCTTGCCTCAGTACGAACTGTTAATCGAACGCTATTACCGTCGCCTGGCAGAAGAGCGCTCGCCATGAACTATCGCGATGCTGCACGAATTGCGAACCGAATGCGGAGGGCCAGCCGCCGGAGGTTTCTGACCGCCGCTGTCACCGGCCTGGCCGGTGGAAGTTTGGCGACGCAGGCGTTCGGCCAGCAAGGCGCCAATCCCGAGCGCTCGGCAGTCGATCTTGTCACGCCCGCGGCCCTTGAGTCCGCCCAGCGGGGTTTGAAGCTGCTTGCCGCCCGACAGGATGAGGACGGCTCGTTCCACTCCGGCGGATACAGCCGCAATGTGGCCGTGTGCGCACTAGCCGGCATGGCGTTCATGGCCGGCGGCAGCACGCCCTCCCGCGGTCCGTTCGGCCGCAATGTCGACCGCGCGATTGACTATATTCTGGCCAACACGCAGGAAAGCGGTTTCATCAACATCAATAGCGCCAGCAGCCACGGCCCCATGTACGGGCACGGGTTCGCGACGCTGTTTCTGGCCGAGTGCTATGGCATGACCCAGCGTGCCGACATTCGCGAAAAGCTCTCCAAGTCAATCAACCTGATCGTCAATACCCAGAATGCAGACGGCGGTTGGCGCTACCAACCGGTCCGTCGCGATGCCGACATCTCAGTCACGATCTGCCAGGTGATGGCGCTGCGCGCCGCGCGCAACGCCGGCCTGTTCGTCCCACGCGACACGATCGACCGCTGCATCGGCTACGTGAAACGCAGCCAGAACGCCGATGGCGGATTCATGTATATGATTCAAGGCGGGCAGAGCGCTTTCCCAAGATCCGCGGCGGGCATTGTGGCGCTGTTTAGCGCCGGTATTTATGAAGGACCCGAAATATCCAAGGGGCTCGACTATTTGATGGGCTTCATGCCCCAGGCCGGCGACGTGAGCCGCGAAAGCCATTACTTCTATGGACATTACTACGCCGTGCAGGTCATGTGGCATGCCGGCGGAGACTACTGGAGTCGCTGGTACCCGGCAATTCGCGACGCGCTCGTGTCCCGGCAGGCGGAGGACGGTTCATGGACCGATTCGATCTGCACTGAGTACGGCACCGCGATGGCCTGCATCATCCTTCAGATTCCCAACAATTATCTGCCAATCTTCCAGCGCTAAATGCCCCGACTTTCGCTTGCACTCCGCCGCCTGTTGCTACTCTTCACAATGTTGGTGATCTCCGTGCCGGCGATCGCCGACGAACCGCTCGCCATTCCGACGGACGGCGAACCGTTCCGCGGGAAACTGACCTCCGTGCAGGCCGACTGGCAGCTCGAATTCGCCGCCGGCGACGAATCTCGCAAGCTTGCGGGCGACGAACTCGTCGCATGGGGAAAACCCGTCGATCCGGTCGGCGGGGCCCAAGTGCTCGTGGTCGGCGGCGGGCTGATTGTCACAAATTCCGTCAAGCTCGATGGCGAGTCGCTCACCGGCGCTTCGGCGAGTCTCGGCGCTTGGTCGCTGCCGATCGACGTCTGTGCCGGCATCGTGCTCAAGGCCCCCTCCGGGCGCAATGGCGGCGAGACGATTCGCCGGCGAATCCTGGCGGTAAAAGGGCGCGGCGATCGACTGCTACTCGAAAACGGCGACGAACTCACGGGTACGATCACTGCCCTCGGCGAAACCGCCGTAACGCTCCGGCGCGAAGGCGATCCGCTGGAAATCAAGCTCGATACACTGGCCGCGATCGCGTTCGATCCGTCGCTGCTCGCGGCACCGCAAACGAGCGGGCTCCGCGCCATTGTGGGACTCAATGATGGTAGTCACATCATCGCCACGGAGATGACGGCCGATTCTCGCAACGCGAAGTTAAAGATCGCTGGCGGGGGTGAATTGCAGACCGCTACGGCCTGGATTATTTTCGTCCAGATGCTCGGCGGTGGGGCGGTTTACCTTTCGGACCTGGAACCGGCCAGCTACCGGCATCTGCCGCTGCTGACACTCTCGTGGCCGTACCACAATGATCTGAACGTCAACGGTTCGCAGTTGCGCTCCGGTGGTCGGCCTTACTTCAAGGGCCTCGGCCTGCACAGCCCCGCGCGGATCACCTACGATCTTGATGGCCAATACCAGCGATTCGAGGCCGATTTGGCTGTCGATGACAGCGCTGGCCCGCGCGGCAGCGTTGCGTTCCGCGTCTTTGTCGACGACGGGACCGGCGGTTGGCAGGAGCGATTCACGAGCCCTATCATCCGGGGCGGCGAGCTTTCTCGTCGCATCTCGGCTGACGTGAGCGGCGCGAAACGCATCAGCCTGCTGGTCGATTTCGCCGACCGTGGCGACGAGCTCGACCACGCCGATTGGCTCGATGCGCGGCTGATAAAGTAAGCGGCCAGGGTCCTTACGCCCCGTACTTACCCAGCCGCTCGGCATTCGCCAGGGCCAGGGGCATCAAGTACTTTGCCTCGAAATGTCCCAGCCCACCCAGCGATGCTTCGCTCTCGCCGAACGACGTGCAGCGATCCGTGCGGCACACCTTCGAAGCAAGGATCGTCGGCACGGGATGCCAACTATGGCTCTTTAGCAGGCTCGGAGTGCTGTGGTCGCCGGTCACAATCAGCACGGTCGGGTTCAAGGCCGTGACGCGGGGAATGAACGAATCGAACTCCTCGATCTTCTTCACCTTCGCATCAAAGTTGCCGTCTTCGCCCGTGGCGTCGGTGTACTTGTAGTGCAGGAAGAAGAAGTCGTAGTCATTCCAATGCTGTGCGAGAATCTCAAACTGCTCGGCCAGCGACTGGGCTTTGCCGACAATTTTCATTCCGACCAGGTGCGCGAGCCCCTTGTACATGGGATACACGGCCACGGCCGCGGCCCGCAGCCCGTAGACCTCTTCGAACGAAGGCAGCGCCGGCTTGGCGGCGAATCCCCGCAAAGTCAGGCCGTTTGCCTTCTTTTCATTTGTCAGGATCTCCCCAGCCTGCTTGATGAACTCTGCAGCCACCTCGGCCGTGCGTTTGCTGGCGTCGTTCTCGGCCCGCGGCGCGAGCGGAGGAACGCCAACTTCCTGTGGATCGGTGTCGAGTACGCGATCTCCCAGTCCTTCGCCGCGAAACACCACCACGAAGCGATGTTCCTTCACTGGTTCGACAAACACTTCGACACCCGGAATCTTTACGTCGTGCAGTTTCACTGCGAGTGGCGCACTCTCTTCGCTGGGAATGCGACCAGCGCGGCGATCCGAAATCTTGCCTGCGGCGTCCAGCGTGCAGTAGTTGCCCCGCACGGCGACGTCTTTCTCCGTGAGCTGAAAGCCGATCCCCGTAGCTTCGAGCGCTCCGCGGCCGATCTTGTATTCCAGCGGATCGTAGCCAAACAGACCCAGGTGTCCAGGACCGCTGCCCGGAGTGATGCCGGGCTTAACCGGAATCGAGAGCCCGCTGACGCCGACTCGCGCGAGCTCATCAAGATTGGGCGTGCGCGCCGTTTCCAGTTCCGTCTTTCCGCCCGGCGTGAGCGGTAACCCACCCAGGCCGTCCGCCACAAGCATCACAATCTTCGAGTCGTTGCGAATCTTGAGTTCGCGCGTCAACTGGTGCATGTCCATTTATGCAGATCTTCCTGTCGCTGGTGCGCCGCACACGGGCTGGTGAAACGTGCGTGAATCTAACGTCTGTGGTAGCATAAACGGCCCGCCACACAAGTGGCCTTTTGTCGGGGGCCTGGCCGCTACAATCCAAGCCGCCCCTTGGCAGTGCGTGCAGACGGCGTTATTCTCACCAGCCAATAAAAAAAATTATTGAACGACATGCCAGTTCAAGCAACCATCGCAGGCGACTGAGCGATGACGATCACCGCGGTCACACCGCTCGCGTACGATCCCACCGGAGCCTTCGTCGAAGGTGCGGGCATGGGTCCCAAACGACTGGCAGCGCTCGCGCCTCGGCTGGAACAGTCCCGAGCCGACGTCCTGGCAGATTTCGAGTTGTGGCGCACCGGTGGCCAGGTTCCCGCTGACCGGCAGCCGCTTGAACCCGGTTTCGTGGGCCTGCCCGAACAGATGCTCGAAGAGTATCGGCAGTCGCGCGCCACCAGCCAACTCAACCAGATTCTCAGCACCGCGCGTAAGCTTGGCAGCCTGGTCGATCGGGTCGTGGTGCTTGGCAGCGGCGGGTCGTACATGGCGGCCCGGGCACTGTTCGAAAGTTGCTGCCATCCGCATCACAACGAACTCAGTCGAGCCGAGCGGGGCGGTCGCCCGCGGATGTACTTCGCCGGCAACAACGTCGACAACGACGCCACGCAAGGTCTGCTCGATCTGCTCGGCGATCGACCGACGCGCGACGTCGAAGAACGCTGGGGCATCGTCGTCATCAGCAAGAGCGGTGAAACGCTGGAGACCGCGGTCGCGTTCCGGCAGTTCCTGAGCGTGCTTCGCCGCGCCTGCGTCGACGATATGGAACTCGTGGCCGACCTGGTCGTGCCCATCACCGGCGCTTCCGGCAGACTCTTCGAAATGGCGCGCGCACTCGGCTGCGAAGAGCTCTTGCCGGTGGCCGATGGCGTGAGCGCGCGGTTCGCCGTGATGAGTGCCGCGGGGCTGCTGCCGGGCTCGCTGATGGGTATCGACATTGTCAAGCTGCTGGAAGGAGCAGCCGCAATGAACGTTCACTTTCGCGAAATGCCCGCCGGTGAGAACGTCGTGCTCAAGTATGCCGGCGTCTGCCACTTGTGGGATGCCGTCGGCAATGCGAATGTCCGAGTGCACTCACTATGGGGCAACGCCTTGTCTGGGGTGGGCTACTGGTACGACCAGCTAGTCGCCGAAAGTCTGGGCAAACAGGAACAGGGCGTCACGCCGCTGTCCGTCATCAACACGCGCGATCTGCACTCGCGCGGTCAGCAACACCAGCAAGGACGGCGCGACAAGTTGATCACGAACGTGATCGTTGACGCACCCCGGCGAGACAAGCTCCCGGTGGGCAGTTCCGATATGGACGAAGACCAGCTCAACTCGCTTGCCGATCGCTCGCTGGGCGATCTCATGAACGCGGCCATCGCCGGCATGAAACAGGCTTATGCGGATGAGCGCCGGCCCACGGCCGATCTGCATTTGCCGAAGCTGAACGAAGTTTCGCTCGGCCAATTCTTTCAGATGATGATGCTGGCCACGGTCGTCGAAGCGCGCCTGCTGGGGGTTAACCCGTACGGTCAGCCCGGTGTCGAAACCTACAAGAAACACATGAACGAACTTCTGCGAGAATCTTAACAGGACAACTCGGACAATGGCCACGACTCTTCGCTGGTTGGGACACAACACCTGGCTGCTCGAAACCGCGGATCACAGAATCTTGATCGATCCGTTCCTGAATGACTCACCGACGGCGCCGCTCAAGGCCGCTCAGGTCGAAGTCGACTTTGTGCTCGTTTCACACGGCCACTACGATCACATCGCCGATGCCGTGGCGATCCTGAAGCGCACGGGCGCGACGGTCGTTTCCAACTTCGAAATCTGCGAGTGGCTCGTCAAGCAAGGCGTCCAAAAGGCCGAGTCGATGAATCACGGCGGTACGATCACGCTGCCGTTTGGGCGGGTGAAGTACACGCCGGCCATCCACAGCTCGGTGCTACCCGACGGCACTAATGGTGGCAACCCAGGCGGCTTTTTGCTGACGCTCGGTGATGGCACGAAACTGTACTTCGCTTGCGACACGGCCCTGTTCAGCGACATGAAGTTGATCGGCGCCGGTGGACTCGATCTGGCCGTCGTGCCGATTGGTGATCGCTACACAATGGGTCCGGACGACGCCGTGGAAGCGGTGAAGCTGCTGGCTCCCAAGAAGGCCCTGCCGTGCCACTATGGCACCTGGCCGCCGATCGCGCAGGACGCCAACGCCTGGGCCGCCCGCGTGAAGAGCGAAGCGAAGTGCGAGGGACTGGCGATCGAACCGGGAGACACGGTCACGCTGTAGGATCGGGAACCGCGCACAATGGCAGCGTGCTCGGCGAATTCACGATCGATCTGCTCGACGACCAGCGAACACTCGGCGAGTGCCTAGGAAGTCTCCTTACGGGCCGACCTTTACCTGAATCTCGTCCCCTTCGACCCGAACTTCGTAGGCCTCGGTTTTAATCCGCGGGTTGTCGCACCAGGTGCCATCGGAAGTGCGAAACCGCCAGGCGTGCCAGGGACACGTTACCATCCCGTCCTCCAGCGGGCCGTCTGCGAGCGAAGCCCCCATGTGCGGGCACAAGTCGTTGATCGCCTGGTAAACGCCGTCGCCCAGGTTAAAGACGGCCACAAGCTTGTCGCCCACCGGGAAGGCCATGCCAGTTCCTTCGGCGATGGCGCCCACTTTAGCGACGGTGACGAAACCAGACATGGAGAGATCGCGATGGTACGTGGGAGGGGCCAACAAATCGGGCGTCATAGAAATTTTAGGTCCCGTTGCCTTGCTCGCCTAGGAGGCTGTTTCGGATCGCTCCACGAGGCCTGAAATGCGTACAATGGCTCTGATTCTGGTTTCCCAGGCCCTCGATTTTTCGCTATGCCCCGCTTCTGCCTTTTGGCCATCGATATTGATGGCACGCTCGTCAACAGCCAGCACGAACTCAGCGACCGGACCCGCCGCGCCGTGCTGCGGGCCAAACGCGCAGGCATCGAGATCGTACTGGCCACGGGTCGCCGTTATAGTCGCGTGTTGCCGCTGGTCGAGCCGCTAGAACTCAACCTGCCGCTGGTCACCGCCAGCGGCGCCCTCATCAAGCGCGCCCGCGATCATCAGACGCTCTTCCAGGCCGAGTTTCTGCCGGGAGCGCTCGACGTGTGCCTCGCGACAATCGCTTCGCATGGCTACGAGGCGGTCCTCTATGGCGATACATTTCACGAGGGATTCGACTTCTATCACCGTGATGTTACAACCAGTTGCCGGTTGCTCATCGAGTTCTTTGCCAAGAACGAAGGGTTCGGCCGCGTGCACGCTCGGATCATGACGGAACCGCCGCCGGGCATCTTCGCCGGTTTCGTGATGGGAACGCGCGATCAGATGCACTCGCTGGTCGACGAGATCGAGCGGGCGGCTCCTGGTCAGCTCTATCTGCACGTCCTGCGTAGTCCTCGCTATGCCGGCTACATGTGCGAGATCGCGCCCGCCGGCGTCAGCAAATGGACCGGCGTCTGGGGGTTGGCCGAGCAGTGGGGCATCGCGGCCGAAGCGATCTGTGCCGTCGGTGATGACGTCAATGACATCCCCATGATCGAGGCGGCGGGCCTGGGGGTCGCGATGGGAAATGCCGTGGAAGAAACCAAAGCAGCCGCCGACCGGGTCGCTCCCACCAACGACGAGGACGGGTTGGAGCAGGTCGTCGACTGGATTTTGGAGTAGAATCAGAGAGACGTATAGCGGTCGGTTGATTATCGCGCGCGTCATGCAGGGAGGTTGTTTGTGAAGTCGCCGCCCTTGTCGAGCAATCGAAGCCCGCTCGCAACTCTTCTCAACGGACTATTCGTGAGTTGCGTCCTGCTCCTGCAGTTGGTTGAGCGACCGCTATTCGCGGCTGCTCCTGGCGATCTCGCCGCCGCACGAACACTTCTTGACGAAGGCAAGTACGCCGAGGCCGAAGATGCCTATCGCGCACTTGTTGACCACGAACCCCTCGCATCCGCCGTCGGCATCGCCCGCTGCCAATCCTCGACCGGCAACCGCACCGCCGCCGCGACGACGCTCGCGGTTGCCGCTGGGAAGCAGCCCCAGGCAGCACTTCTTCTGGCGGAAGGGGCTCTGTTGGCCCATGAGCGCGGCGATGCTCCTGCCTGCCAGGATCTCGTGGCCCGCGCGCTCAAACTCGATCCCAACTCGGTGCTCGCTCACTATGTGCGAGCCGAGCATCTGGCCGGCTCCGGCAAACTCGACGACGCACTGGCCGAATACTCCTGGCTCGTCGATCACTACAACGCGAGCGAACTCACCGATCGCGATGAGCTCCTCTGGATTGGCCGCGGGGCGACCCAGTTCGCTCGCTGGAAACGGCTCAGCGATCAGTTTCGCTTTCTGGTGAACGATTTTTATCCCGACCTGGCCGAGGCTTCACCAGCTTGCTGGCAAGCGCACCTGGAAATGGCGCGGCTATTTGCCGAGAAATACAACGAAGCCGAGGCCGTCAAGTCGCTCGAAGCAGCCACGGGCGCCAACCCCAACGCGGCCGAAGTGCACGCGCTGGCCGGCACGCTTGCACTCGACCGCTTCGAGGTCAAGGCCGCGCAGGCCTCCTGCGACCAGGCGCGGGCCATCAATCCCGAGCTGCTCGCAGCACATCATCTGCAAGCGGACATCCATCTGGCCAACTTCGAACCGCGTCAAGCGGCTGGCGTGCTGCAAGATGCTTTGAGGCTCAATCCCACCAGCGAAGAGACACTCGGCCGGCTGGCTGCGGCCTGTCTTTCTGTCGATGGTCCACAGAAGCGCGGTCTCGAAACGCGTTTCGGCAAGCTCGCCGCCGAGGTCAATGCTCGCAATCCGCACGCGGGGGTGTTCTATCTCACGTTGGCCGACGCGCTCGATCGCCTCCGACGCTGGCCCACTTCCGCCGAGTTCTATCGCGAAGCGATAACCAGGATGCCGCCGCTTATCGATCCACCCGGCCGGTTGGGAATGATGCTCATGCGGCTCGGCGAGGAGGACGAAGCCAAACGCGTGCTCGATGCTTCCTTCGAGGCCGATCCCTTCAACGTGCGTGTCAAGAACACGCTCGAAGTACTTGACGTCCTGGCCGGGTACGAAACCCTCGAAACCGAGCACTTCCTGATTCGCTTCGATCCCGCGAAAGATAAGATCACGGCCCGTTACATGGGTGCGTGGCTCGAAGAGGTCTATCCCGAACTGGTCGAACGGCTGGGTTTCGCGCCGCCCGAAAAGTCGCTGTTCGAAGTCTTCAGCAAAGCTCGCAACACGGACGGCCACGGCTGGTTCAGCGCGCGTATGGCGGGCGTCGCCCGAATCCATCCGATCGGAGCCTGCGCCGGCAAGATCGTGGCTCTCAGCTCGCCCACCGAGGGCCGACAGCAATTCAACTGGGCTCGCGTGCTCAAACACGAGTTCGTACACGTGGTGAACTTGCAGCAGACGGATTTCAACATTCCGCACTGGTATACCGAAGCTTTGGCGGTGCTCAGCGAAGGGTCACCCCGGCCCGATGAGTGGAATGCGCTGCTGGTCAAGAACTCGGCTGCCGGCAAGCTGTTCAATCTTGATAGTATCAACCTGGGCTTCATCCGCCCGCTCTCAAGCGACGAGTGGACGCTCGCCTACTGCCAGGCCGAGTTGTATGCCGAGTACATGCTCGAGCGATTCGGCAACGATGCGCTCGCGAAAATGCTCGCGGCCTATGGCGACAACCTGACAACGACCGAAGCCATCCGACAGGCCTTCGGCGTCGAACAACCGGACTTTGAAAAGGGCTACCAAGCGTTCGTTGCCAAAGTCGTGGCCAGCATCCCTGCAGTGGCCGAAGAAAGCGATCTCTCACTCGCGGCAGTGCAGAAGGCGCTGATTGACAAGCCGGACGACCCCACGCTGCTTGCCCAATTCGCACTCGCCCAACTCAATCGTAAGAACTATCCCGAGGCTCGCCGCCGGGCGGACGCCGCGCTTAAGCTCGATCCCCGGCAGCAGCTCGCCCACTATGTGCGTGCTCGGCTCCACCTGGTCGTGGGCGAGAACGCGGACGCCCTGGAGCGACTGGAGAAGAACCTCGACCGCGACAAACCGCAGCCGAATCTGCTCGCGCTACTGGCCGGTCTCAAGCTTCGCAGCGAGGAATTCGCGGCTGCGGCCGACCTGTATGAGTTAGGCGCCAAGCAAGAGCCGGGCGGGACCCGCTGGCTCAAGAGTCTGGCTGCCGTATATCTCAAGTCCGGCGATAACGAGAAGCTCCGGCCGATTCTGGAGAAACTGGCGGAGTCCGACCCGGATGACCTCCCGCTGCGTAAGAAACTGGCCCAGTTAGCTATTGAACGCCAGGACCTGCCCGCTGCCGAGCGCTGGACGCGAGAAGGGTTGCATATTCAGGTTTTGGATGCAAACTTGCATGCTTGGCGTGGCGCGGCCCTGGCCGGGCTGGAGCGAAATGCGGAAGCGGCCGAGGAGTTCGCCGTGGCCGTGGAGCTTTCGCCGGACGAGCCAGCCTTGCGCTTGTCGCACGCCGAGGCCCTCATCGCCGCCGAGCGCATGGCCGAAGCGCGCACCGTCCTCGAAGAACTGCTCAAGCTTGATGCCGACAACCCATCGGCCGCCAAACTGCTGAAAAGCCTGAAGTGAGAACATCGCATGTCGCGTGAAGAATCCTCGGCCGCCAACGTTTCGCTGGCGGACTTTCAGCAGCTCATTCGCAAGATGTACTTCGAGAAGGACCTTGCCCGTGGTATTGACGGGACGTTCATGTGGCTGATGGAGGAGGTGGGCGAACTTGCCTCGGCGCTCCGCAGCGGCACGCATGAAGAACGCCTGGGCGAGTTTGCCGATGTACTCGCCTGGCTGGCCACGATCGCCAACGTCGCTGGCGTCGACCTGAGCGAGGCCATCGCCCTGAAGTACGGCGCAGGCTGCCCCGGCTGCGGCCAGTTTGCCTGCACGTGCGACGACGCGGAGAAGCCATGAACGTGCCGGAGCGAACGAGGCGGAACGCCTGGCATCCTGTCGCATGGCTGGCGCTGCTGGTTACTGTGGTCGCCTGCGCGCCCGCAGCGGGACAAGATGAAACCCCGACGCGGGCGACCGTCGAAGTCGCCGCGAAAGGCGCCGCACCAACAATCGACGAACTGCGTGTCGGCTTTGGCGGCCGATACAAGGTTGGCTCCTGGACCTCGGGCGAGGTTACCATCACCGGCGGCAGTGCGCCGTTCGAAGGTCACGTCGCGATCGTCGTGCCCGACAACGACGGTATCCCGACCCGCGTCACCGTACCGCCAGCGCGAGATCTGCAAGTTGCGGCGGGCGAATCGTCGATCGTCCCTGTCTATTTCAAGCAGGGACAGCTCGGCGGTGCGATTACCGTCGAACTCCACGACAAACACACTCGCCGCGCGATTCGCACCTTTCGCCCCGGCGCTGCCGGAAGCCTGGCAGGCATCATGCCCTCCAGTACGCGGCTGATCTTAAACATCGGCGAACAGGATTCTACCGCAGGCGAATCACGCCGCGGCTCACCGCTCGCGCCGCTCAAGAATTTTTCATCGTTGCCTGATCAGTGGTACGGCCTGGAAGGCGTCGATGCCATCCTGCTCCATACCGCCGACTCGCGGATCGTTGAACAGCTCAAGTCGGACAGCACTCAGCGCGCGGCGCTCGACATTTGGGTTCGCATGGGCGGCCGGCTGGTATTGTGTGTGGGACGCAATGCTCCAGAACTGCTGGCCGCAGGCGGGCCCCTGGCCGAGTTTGCGCCCGGTACGTTTCAAGCACTGGTTCGCCTGCGACAAGCGACGGTACTTGAAGCTTATGCCGAAACCTCCGAACCCCTGGCCCCCGGCGCCAGCTTGGAAATCGAGGTTGCCCAGCTAGTCGAGGTTCGCGGACGCATCGAGTCGTTCTCCGGCAGCGGCCCCAGCGATCTACCCCTTGTGGTCCGTACGCCGCGCGGATTCGGCGAGATCGTGTTTGTCGCGTTCGATCTCGATCAAGCATCAATTGCCAACTGGAAGGCCCGCCCTCAACTCTTATCCCGCCTGCTCGGCATGGCCGTGGATCCCACCGCGAGCGGCGCATTGCCGGCAGATACGCTCGGGGCTGTCACCACGCTCGGCTTCGTCGATCTGGCAGGACAACTCCGCAGCGCGCTCGATCAATTTCCCGGAGTGCCGCTGGTGCCGTTTTGGCTTGTTGCAATTCTGATTGCCGCCTATATCGCCTGCATTGGACCAGTCGACTATTACCTGGTGCGACACGTCCTGAAGCGTCCTGAGTCGACCTGGGTCACGTTCTCGCTCAGCGTGGTCCTCTTCGCTGTGGGAGCTGCCGGTCTCGCCTATAACCTCAAAGGGAGTGAGCTGCGTGTCAACCAGCTCGACGTGGTCGACTTCGACCTCGAGAGCGGGTTCAGCAGGCGAACTTCCTGGGCGAATGTGTTCAGCCCCGCGATCGCGACCTACGACGTCGCCTTTGAGCCCCGCACCGCGCCTTCTCCAGCGGGTGCCGCTGAAAGCTCCATCTCACCAGGCGCGCTTCTTTCTTGGTTTGGACTCACCGGCACCGGTTTCGGCGGGATGGACGCTACCGCGGGGGCTGGCGGCGGTATCGGCGGAGCTTCGTCGAACCTGCCACTGTTCAGTGTTGGGTATGACTACAACCGAACGCTCGACGGACTGTACGGCGTGCCGATTGCCGTCTGGTCGAGCAAACCCTTTGTCGGCCGCACTTGGGATTCCGTGCCTGGTGGCATCCAAGCTGAGTTGTCCGACGATGGCCGCCTCACCGGAACAGTCCGCAATAAGCTCTCCGTTCCATTCACGCACTGCGTACTGATCTACGACAAGTGGGCTTATGTTATCCGCGACTTCCCCGCCGGACGCGAACTCGATCTGGCGATCGACATCGACCCACAGACCGTCGACACGTATCTGCGCAAGGTCACCGCCGTGGGCGATCGCAAAGTCGCGGCTCCCTACAATCAAGCCGGTTTCGACGTGCCGCGCATCGTCGAGTTGATGACTGCGCATGAGCTTGCCGGCGGAAAGTCGTACACCGGGCTGGCTAATCAGTACCAACGCTTCATGGAGTTGAGTGATCTCGTGTCACGCGGTCGGGCAGTTTTGATTGGTCGCCTCAGTGAACCGGCGTTGACGCTCGTCCGACGTGATGGCGAGTCGCAAGGCAAACAACTCGCCCCAGACGAGCAAACCCAGCACTGGACGTTCCACCGCTACGTAATTCCCGTCGCCAAGCAATAATTACATTCTATCGGCATTGCCGCAGGTGCAGCCTTGATCGAAGCCCACGACCTGACGATGAAGTACGGCGATCTATACGCCGTGAAATCCCTCGATCTAAACCTGCAGAAGGGGGATGTGTTTGGCTTCATCGGCCCCAACGGCGCCGGTAAGACGACCACCATGCGGATCCTGGCCACGCTCTTGCAGCCCACCTGGGGCGAAGCGTACGTCTGCGGTCACTCAATCTACACCAATCCGCGCGAGATTCGCCGGCTGGTCGGCTACATGCCGGACTTCTACGGCGTGTACGACGACATGAAAGTGATCGAGTATCTGGAATTCTTTGCCGCGGCTTATCGCATCAACGGCGCCGCGCGGCGCAAAGTCTGCGATGAAGTACTGGATCTGGTCGATCTCGGGTACAAGCGCGAGGCACTGGTCACCAGCCTCTCGCGCGGCATGAACCAGCGACTGGGCCTCGCCCGCGTGCTCTTGCACGACCCGCAGGTGCTCTTGCTGGATGAGCCGGCCAGCGGCCTCGATCCGCGCGCCCGGATCGAAATTCGCGGACTCCTCAAGGAACTCCGCGGACTCGGCAAAACGATCATGGTCTCCAGCCACATCCTGCCGGAGCTGGCCGACATCTGTAACAAGATTGGGATCATCGAGCGCGGCGAACTGCTGGTGAACGCCGACGTGGCGGAAGTGATGAAGCAGGTCCGGCATCAGACGGTGCTTAACGTGAGCGTCGCTGAAAATACCGAAGACGCCGCGAAGCTGCTCGCCGCCCAGCCGGACGTGGAATCCGTCGACGTGCCGGCTCCGCCGCCGGGTTCCCAGGAACGGCCCAAACTGATCGTCGTGACGCTCAAGTCAGGCGTCACCGACTACAGCCTGCTGGCGACGATGATGGTCCAGCGGGGGTATAGGCTGACGCTGTTCCGCGAGGAAGAACTAAATCTCGAAACGGCGTTTCTGGCGCTCACGAAGGGCATCACGGCGTGACTTCTGCTACGAACGGTGGCGCCGCCCGAGCGCCAGCCCGCCGAGAGCCGCCGCGCTAAACGCCATCAACGTCAGCGCGCCCGGTTCCGGAACGGCGCGAAGCTGGAACGCGTTGATCACCGGGCGCGGCCCGCTGAAGGTGATCGCCTGAGTCGCGCCGGAAGCGATGAAGGTGCCCGATGCCCATTGGCCCAGCCCGCCCGCAGCGTTCAAGGTATTTTCGTCGAGGGTCACGGCGTTAGTAGCGGTGGCCGTCGTGGAATTCACGCCGCCGAAGTTCAGGTCCGAGTCGTTCGACCACCACTGAAACAGATAAGGCGTGCCGCTGTTCAGATTGAACAACGTTAAGGTCAGCGTGGCGCCCGTCGAACTGCCGGCGCCCGAACTCAACAAGTACTGGTACTGTGCCGACAGCGAGCTGAAGGGGGCACTGGCTGAGCCGTAAGCGGTGTCGGAGGAATCCGCGTTATTAAAGGCCAAGGTCGCGACATTCGGAATCCCGGCCGCGCCCGACCCGCCGTTCGGAATCGGGAAGATGTCGAACAGCACCCCGTTCACCAGCGGGGCCAACTGCGTCTGCGAAAAATTGCGGGCTGCCACGAGCGTGCCGGTGGTGATGACATCGGCGTCTCCCGCGACGTTTGTTGGCGAAGACCAGGTGACCGGAGCGGCCTGAGCCGTCGCCGAGATTATCGAGAGTGCCGCAAGAGCAAACCATCCGATGAAACACACAAGCTGCGATGCACGCATGGACTGCTCGCTTCCTCACGGCTAGGCCGGATTGAGAACTTCATAACCGCGCATCGGCACACGCCGGATCTGGCGATTGGGCGCAAGTCTCTCGGTTCTTCCCGCCTGAGTCAAGCATATCTCTCAAAATAATGGGTGAATTCCTTAGCTGGCCCGTCCTGGCGACACAATCGGTTGGCTACTCCCCAATCACCTTCACAAGCACGCGTTTCTTTCGGCGGCCGTCGAATTCGCCGTAGAAGATCTGCTCCCAGGGGCCAAAGTCCAGTTTGCCTGCGGTGATCGCGACGACCACTTCGCGTCCCATCACCTGCCGCTTCATGTGCGCGTCGGCATTGTCCTCGCCAGTGCGATTGTGAGCATATCGCTGAGGCGACCCATCGAAGGGGGCGAGCCCCTCGAGCCACTTCTTATAGTCCGCGTGCAGCCCCGGTTCGTCGTCGTTGATAAAGACGCTCGCCGTGATATGCATCGCATT
>JALHMI010000014.1 GCA_022844125.1 Pirellulales bacterium
TTGCACAGCACGAGGCCTTCCTGCACGCCGCTCTCGCGTACGATCCGTTCGACCTCTGGCGTGATGTTCAAGAACGCCATTCGCTCCGGCAGGTTGAAGGCGAGGTATTCGGTCTTAAATTTCATTTCTGACCCAGAGGGCAAAGGGCGGACACGTTCGAGATTCTAATGCCCCGCCGTGCCTTCGGCTAATGCTGACGGGCTCCTACCCATTCTGCCGCAGGGTATTCAGCTTCCCGCTACCTTACGATTCATTAAGATATGCGAGCCACCTTCGACCAGAGCACATCAGACCCGCGCCGAGCCCACACATGGAACTCATCTACCGTTACGACCCCTATCAGCCAGTCGTCATCCAGCATCCGGATACTCCCGAGGAGGCAGTGACCACGCTGATGTCGGGCAACAGGCGACTGGTCTCGATGATCGACCGAATGCAAAAAGCTTCGCTCGACGGCAACGGCGTCGGTGCTAGCGAAGTCATTCCGGTCGACCTGGTATCGATGGGCCTGCCATTTATTCGTGGAGCTGCGCTCGATCAGGCGCCGTTTGCCCTGGTGCTGGGCTGCAGCGATGCTCGCGTGCCAATCGAGTCGGTGTTCGATCAGTCGTTCAACGACTTGTTTGCGATTCGCATCGCGGGCAATGTGCTGGGTACCGAGTGCATCGGCAGCGTGGACTACGCGGTGCGAAATTTCGGCAAGAGCTTACAGGCGATCGTCGTTGTCGGCCACACCGGCTGCGGCGCCGTGACGGCCGCGGTGGATACGTACCTCAGCCCGACGGCGTTTACGAACATCGCGCTCACGCATCCGCTTCGGACTCTGGTGGATCGCATCATGATCGCCGTCCGCGCCGCGGCCAACGCGTTCGACCGCTGCTTCGGCCACGAGTTCCATAAGCACCCACAGTATCGTGCAGCGCTCATCCATGCCGCGGTGTACCTGAATGCCGCGATTGCCGCCTTTGACCTGCAGCGCGAAGCACGCTCGGCGATGGCCGCGAATGTCAAAGCCTACTATGGCGTATGCGACATTGGAACGATGCTCGTGCGCGATCAACCCCCGCTGGTGCCTACGAGCGACCCGCACCTGAGCCTGGCGCCGAAAGATGCAGCGTCATTCATGACGCTTGCGAACGAGATTGTCACGGCGGTGGTCACGCTGCTGGATGCCGAAGTCTGACCGGCGAATCGTTAGACGCGTATGTAACCGCGGTTGATTTCATCGATTTGTTCGTTGAGCGTCCACAGGTCATAGAGCCAGCCCAGACCGAGGAGGCCGCCGGTCAGCAGCCAGATCACGCCGGTCACCCACTTGCCCATATAGAAGCGGTGGATGCCCGGCACGCCCAAGAACGTGAGCAGGATCCAGGCGATCGTGTAGTCCAGCGGGCCCGGCGCATACCGCCAGTCCGCCTCGCGATCCATCGATGGGATCAAAAACAGATCGACGATCCAGCCGACGAAGAGCAGGCCCAGCGTGAAGAACCAGATCGTGCCAGTGATCGGCCGGCCGTAATAAAACCGGTGAGCCCCAAAGATCCCAAACAGCCACACAACGTAACCTACTACCAGCGAATGCGTGTTGGACGCGGCACGGGGTTCGAAGTACGGAGAAGCCGTGGACATCACTTGGGTTCCTCGAATTCGATGTACTCAAAGTGCGACTCGGCCGGGCAGCCGCTCAAGTGTAGTTCGCTCCTCAAAGCGCCATCTTGGCAGTTCCGACCGACGCGTCCATCCGAGGGGCAAACAGCGTGCCGACGACGTCCTGACTTACGTGTCCGAAAACGGCCAGCGGCCCCGCCGGACTCCGCTACAATTTGGACATGACGATCGACGACAATGCCTGCTATCGAGCACTTTCGGCTCGGGACTCCCGCTTCGACGGCCTGTATTTCACGGGTGTGCGAACGACAGGAATCTATTGCCGCCCCGTTTGCACGGCGAAGACTCCTGCCCGCTCGAGTTGCCGGTTTTTTGCCAGCGCGGCCTTAGCCGAGCAGGCCGGCTTTCGACCCTGCCTGCGTTGCCGTCCCGAGCTGGCCCCTGGCCATTCTCCCGTCGACAGCACGCGCACGCTGGCTCGTGCGGCGGCGGCACGGATCGAAGCCGGGGCACTGAACGACGGGGAAAGCCTGGAGTCGCTTGCCGGATCGCTCCGCATCAGTTCCCGGCAGCTTCGCCGCGCGATGCGACGCGAACTGGGCGTCTCGCCCGTGGAGTTGGCCCAAACCTGCCGGCTGCTGCTGGCCAGGCGTTTGATCGCGGACAGCCGGCTGCCGCTGGTGCAAGTGGCGTTTGCGGCGGGATTCGAAAGCGTCCGGCGCTTTAACGCCGCCTTTCGCAGTCACTATCGATTGACGCCCACCACCATGCGTCGCGCGTCCGGCGGCGGCAATGCGGTGGGGGAGAATCTTCGCCTGTTGCTCGGATACCGACCGCCACTGGCCTGGAACGCACTGCTTCGATTCTTGGCGGCCCGCGCGATCGCCGGGGTCGAATGCGTCACTGCCGACGCCTACCACCGCACCGTCGCCATCGGCAAGCATCGTGGCTGGCTCAGCGTGAGGCAGTTTTCAGAAAAGAACCAGTTGGTGGTCGAACTCGCTCCATCGCTCGCGCCGGTGCTGCCGCAGGTCCTCGCTCGCCTGCGAAGCTTGTTCGACGTCGACGCCCGGCCCGATGTCATTGCCATGCATCTGGCCGCTGACGAGCGTCTGGCCGCCGCCGTTAGGCGCGAGCCGGGCTTGCGCGTGCCTGGCGCCTTCGATGGCTTCGAACTATCCTGGCGGGCCGTCCTGGGACAGCAAGTCTCGGTGCGCGGGGCATCAACCCTGGCCGCCCGGCTCGCCGAGCGATTGGGAGAGCCAATTGCCACGTCGCTCCCTTGTCTCAATCGTCTCACCCCGCCGCCCGCTGCGATTGCCGCGGCGCGAACCTCCACAATCTCCGGCATCGGCCTGCCCAGCGCGCGCGCCGAAACCCTGCGCGGGCTGGCGAAAGCCGTCGAGCGGGGCACGATCAGCTTCGAGCCTGGAGTCGATCCAGCAGAAACCGAAGACTCGCTCTTGCAACTTGCCGGCATTGGCCCCTGGACCGCGGCCTACATCGCGATGCGCGGACTGCATTGGCCCGATGCTTTTCCCGTGGGAGACCTGGGGCTTGTTAAGGCGAGCGGACTCTCGAAACGAAAGCTGATCGAAGCGACAGAACTCTGGCGACCGTGGCGGGCCTATGCCGCCATGCATCTCTGGGAAACTCTTCACGATGGGAATGTACGGAGCACCACCGCATGAGCGCACTCACTTACTTTGATTATCTGGGCAGTCCGCTCGGCGAGTTGTTGATCGTCGGCGACGGTCGGCACGTTACCCGGCTCTATCTGCCGAACCACAAGCGAGCCGTGCAGCCCGACGCGTCGTGGCGGCAGTCGATAGCGCCATTCGAACAAGCGCGCGAGGAACTCGCCGAATACTTTGCCGGCCAGCGGATGACTTTTGAAGTATCGGTTCGCGGAGCCGGTACTCCCTTTCAGCAACGCGTCTGGCAGGAGCTCGTGCAAATACCCTTCGGCACGACGATCTCCTACGCCGAACTCGCGCGCCGCGTCGGACAGCCGAACGCCTCGCGAGCCGTCGGCAACGCGAACGGCCGTAACCCGATCTCGATCATCGTGCCTTGCCACCGCGTGATCGGAGCCGATGGCCGCCTGACCGGCTACGCGGGCGGGCTCGACAACAAACGCTGGCTGCTCGATTTGGAACGGGGCGAACGGTCGCTGGCCTTCTCTGCGGAGGGGCAGGCGATAACTCACTGATCGGACTTGAGCCGTTCCTTTAGCATCGCGGCCAGATCGGTCAGGTCGTAGTGCTCCAGCACTCCCGGCACGACGAGTTCCAGCAGTTGCGAGTCTCCCGGGCGCGCGACGACGTCGTCTTCCCACGAACGGATTGAATCGCGCAGCACGAGCGACGTGATCCGGTCGTCCAACGCCGCGGCATGCAGCGCAATTGGGCCGGCGCGGCGGCTAGCGATGACACGCAGGTCGGAAATATCGACATCAGGCAGCGCGGCCGCATAGGCCACCGCGGTCAACAGGTCCGAAGTTCGCTGAGCCAGCAGCGGCCGGCCAACGTGCATCGCGAGCATCGAAGTGCGGAAGCCCTCGTTCTGATATTTCGAGCCGGCCTTCTTGCTGTCGGCCGTTTCGCCGTAGCCGCGAAGGTCCACCGCCAACACGGCACAACCTTCTTCGACCAGCTTTACAATTACTCCCTGCTCGCCAATCTCCGCCGTCTTGCCCGCCGAGTCGACCAGGATGACCAGCGGGTGCTTTTCCGCATGGTCGCCAGGCTTGAAGTGCAGCGCCGGTAGCGGGAAGCCATCTGCACTCTTGATAACGAGCTTCGAAGCAACCAACCCCGCAACGTCCGCTTCGCCGAATGGCTCGACCTCCACGGCTGCACTGGCCGGCCTGGGCAAGTTCATTGCCCGCCGAATCACCTCAATGCGCTGGCTCGGCGACAGGACCGACCAGGCCTCGCTACGCTGCTCTCGCAATTCCGCGGTGCGCTTCCGATTGAAATCCACAACCGTCTGTTCGTCTGCGAACTCCTGCACCACCTGACCGGAGCTGGTCACTCGCAAGGCGGCATCAGCTTGCAATTTAAGCGGTGGCTCGGCCACCGGCCGATCATCGTCCAGCAGCCAGCGGCGCATCCAATGCACGGCCGCCTGGCGCCGCGGCTGGCTGAAGCCATGCTCATCGTCGTACGAAAACAGACCTGTCCGCTCGGGTTGTCCTAACACGCGGTAGACCGCTTCGGCCTCCTTGGCCGCGGTGCGTGTGCCGCCGAAATCGAAGAAATCCTGCTTCGCGGCAAGGATCAACGTTGGCTTCGGAGCCCGCATCGTGATCAGATCGGCGTGATCGATGCCCGCAGGTCCCTGACCGGGAAAATGCTGCTCGCAATCCTGTGGTCCAATCGTCTTGAACAATCGCTCGAGCGTCGTGATGAAACACGACGGCGCCGCCACCGAAATCCGCTTGTCGATCGCCATCAACCAGGTCGTCATGGTGCCGCCGCCGGAGTTGCCCGTGCAGCCAAGTCGCGTGGGATCAACCTCGGGGCGCGAAGCGAGGTAATCCATGCTGCGCAGCCCGTCCCAGATGCGATAGTGTCCCGTACTGCGGCCAACGAGCAGTGAACCGACCCCGACCAGCGTATGCTCGTTCGTACCATGACCGATTGGATCGGGAAGTTGATTTCGCTCTCCCTGGCCGATCGGATCGTAAATCAACGCCGCGCAGCCGTTGAGCGCAAGCAGGATGCAAACGCTCTGGTAGGCCTCGCTGGCCTTGCCGTTCGCGCTATGGCCGCACGGCACCAGGACGCCTGGAACGGGCTTGGAAGTGTCTGCCGGTAGATAGAGATTCGCGGTGACGCGATGCTTCGGCCGGCTCTCGTAGACAACCCGCTCGATGCGGTACTGCGGATAGATGCTCACGATCGAACCCACGGTGCGAGCGTTCAGTGGGGTGCGCTCAGGAAAATCTCCTACCAGCCGGGCGAAGTCCGCGCGGAGCTGCTGCTGCCGTGCTTGCAGCCCTTCGGGCGAGGCGGTGGCCGCTGCGACAGCCTCATTGCGAACTTCGTACTGCCGATCGAACTCCGCGAGCAGATGATCGTAGAGCAAGATATCCTGCCCCGGCGGCAACGTCCGCAGGCCGTCCTCGGCTGACGAGGGAACCGGCAGCCAGCCCCCCAGAACAACAGCTATCGCGGCGAGCAATCGCGAGCGCATGAAATTCCTGAAAAACGCTGAAACTTATCGCCCCAACACGGGTATCAATGCGGTAAACTCCGCAAGCATCGCGGGTGTCCGATGCGTCCCAGTTTACTGGCAATGCGCAGCGTATTCCACGCATTGCGCAACAGGTCTCTGCTCGCGACTTGTCACGGCCGTCAGGGCTGGTTACTTTGTCACTTATCAGGGGACTTCTCAAACGGCCGGGCGTATTCCCCCAGAACACCGGCCAGTGACGCAGTTTATCGCGCCGCCGCGATTGGTTTCGCCCGCGAGCGCCGTTCTTACCGCTAAGGGGTGCACGCATGTCCGAGGTTGCTGGTCTTCGCTTCCGTTTCGTTCGTCGCGCGATGATGCTCGCCGTCCTGCTGTTTGCTCCGCTCGCAGCGCGGGCGGCAGAAAATCTGCAATCGGAGCTCGATCCGAAGGTGCTTGCCCAGAGCGTGACGATCTATCGCGACGCCTATGGCATGCCCCACATCGACGGGCCGAACGATGAATCCGTGCTCTTCGGCTATGGCTACGCCCAGGCCGAGGACTACTTCTGGCAGATCGAAGACTCGTACGCCCTGGGTCTCGGCCGCTATAGCGAACTCTACGGCAAGCAGTTTCTGGCCAAGGACAAACGCAACCGTGCGTTCGAGATTCCGCAGCGTTCGAAAGTCGACTTCGAAAAGCTCGACCCGGAACCCAAGCGCGCCGGCACCGCATTCATTATGGGCATCAACTACTACCTCGACACGCACCCCAGCGTAAAGCCGCGACTGCTCACGCGTTTTGAACCCTGGTATTTGCTGGCCTTTGGCCGCGCCGCCACGCTCGAACTCCTCGGCGGTCACCTGCACGTTTCCACCGACGAAGTGCCGAGCGATTACGCCCGCAAAAAGCTTGAGGACGAAATCGAGGAAGCCCGCGGCTCGAATGCCTGGGCCATTTCGGGCAAGAAGACCCGCAGCGGCAAGCCGATGCTGCTGATCAATCCGCACCAGCCGTTCTTCGGATACGGCCAGTTCTATGAAGCTCACCTGCGCAGCGGCGCCGGCTGGAACTTTACCGGCGCTTCGTTCTTCGGCACGCCGCTGCCCGTGATCGGACACAACGAGCACTGCGGTTGGGGCATGACCGTCAACGAACCGAACGTCGGCAGCTCGTGGAAGGAAACCTTCGACGACCCCAGCAATCCGCTCAACTATCGCTATGGGGACGGCTATCGCACGGCCGAAGAGTGGACCGACACGATCCTGGTCAAGAACGGCCGGCGAATGGACAAGGTTGAGTGCACGTTCCGCAAGACGCATCACGGACCGATTCTCAAGAAGCTCAGCGACACCGAGTACGTTTCGGCCGCTCTGGGCAAGCTCTTTGAGGCCGTGCTTTCGCGACAAGGCATCAAGATGCTCCGCTCGAAGAATCTCGACGAATTCAAAGAAGCCATGTCGATGCTCGAGTTGCCGCTGTTCAACATCGTGTACGCCGACATCGACGGCAACATCTTCTATGCCTACAACGGCATCGTGCCGAAGCGCGACCCTTCCTTCGACTGGACCAAGACCGTCGACGGCAGCGATCCGCGCACCGAATGGCAGGGCATCCATCCCTTCCGCGATCTGCCGCAACTCCTGAACCCCGAGTCGGGCTACATCCAGAACTGCAACTCCACGCCGTACACCACGACGGATGACGCGGGGCCGGCGATCGGCGATTACCCGGCCTACATGGTCGAAGACCGGTACGACGACAAGCGCCGGGCCAAGATGTCGCGCAAGATTCTCCGCGAGGCCACCGACGTCACGTTTGAGAAGTGGCAGGAAATGTCGTTCGACACCACGGTCTACTGGGCGCTGGCGGAGTTCCCGACCTACAAGCGCGAGCTCGAGAAGCTCAAGCAGTCCGATCCCAAGCTCGCGGCCGAAGTCGAGCCCTACCTGGCCCACCTGCTCGATTGGAATTGCGTCGGCACGCTCGAGAGCACCCAGGCCACGCTGTGCATCGCCTGGTACGAGGAGCTCTACGGCTTCGGCTATCCGGCCGAAACGCTTAAGGCCCAATATGTGTCGAACGTGTCCGAACAGTTCAAAGCCCTCGTCACCGCGGCCGGTAAGCTCAAGTCCAACTTCGGAGACTGGAAAGTTCCCTACGGCGACGCAAACCGCCTGCAGCGACACGCCAACGTCTCGGACTTCTATCGCATCCCCTTCAGCGACAAACTCCCGAGTCTGCCGAGCGCCGGCATGCCGGGTCCGCCGGGCGTCGTGTTCACGATGTACTTCACACCGTCGATCTACCTGCCGCCGCTCAAGGAGATGAAGAACCACTATGCGGTTGTGGGCACGAGCTACTCGTGCATCGTCGAGTTCGGCGACAAGCTGAAGAGCAAGTCGCTACTCCAGTACGGCTCCAGCGGCGATCCGAAGAGCCCACACTTCTTCGACCAGGCAGAACTGATGTCCCAGAAGCAGATGAAGGACAACTACATCTACTTTGAAGACGTGATTGCGAACGCCAAGCGGAAGTACCACCCCGGCGAAGAACAGCCGGTCGATTCGCAGGCCGCCAAATAGACGGGCAACGCGCGTTTTAGCGTCGGTTCACGCGGCGCGTGCGCTGGCTTCTCGCTTCGAGCGCCACATGCGGTAGCGAGTGTAAACGAGCCCCGCAACCAACGCGGTATTTGCCACGGCCCATACCGGCAGCGGTAATTGGTCGCGATGCCGAAAGTGTGGGAGATCGTGGGAATCGATTTCCACGAGGTAGGACTCCTCGCCGGTCGCTTCGTCCTGAAATCGTGTGACTTGCGGCTTTTCGACGACGACTCGAAAAGACTCCGGCGGCGCGGTTAGCAGGTTGAGCAGGGGCCCCAGGTTGAAGACGAACATCAGCCCCAGAATGCTCCACTGCCACTTGCGGAAGTCGCGCATTGTGGGATCGGGCGTCTGCGGCGGCTCGGCGTAACGAGGCTTGGGCAGGATCCGCTCTTTATTCTTCGCGAGTTTCTCGGCCTGCTCATCCAGCCGCCGCCGCTCACGTTCGAGATATTTTTGCGATTCAAGCATGGGATGCCTCATAACTCCGCCCGGTGCGTCTCTGCCGCCAGCCACACGCTCACCAGCGTGATCGCGGCCAGGAGCATCATATACACCGCCACGGGCCAAGGCTGGCCGCCGCTCCACTGTAGCAGGGCCGTCGCAATCAAGGGTGCCAGACCGCCGGCCAGCGGCGACGCCATTTGATAGCCAATCGAAGCGCCCGTGTACCGCACATCGGTGCCGAACAGTTCGCTGAAGAAGGCCGCCTGCGGGGCATACATCGCCGCGTGGACGATCATCCCCAGCACGATCGCCAGCGTGATCGACCAGCCGCTCCCCAGATCGACCAGCCAGAAAAAGGGCAGGGCGTACACGGCCAGCCCCAAGGCACCCGACAGATAAATCGGCCGCCGGCCCAGCCGGTCCGACAGCATGCCGAAGGCCGGGATGATGAAGAACTGAATCGCCGAGGCCACCAGCACGCCGTTCAAAATCACGTTCTTATCGACGCCGAGTTCCACCGTCGCGTAGCTCAGTACGAATACGGTGAACACATAGAACGAACCGTTCTCGGCGAACCGAGCCCCCATCGCCAGCAGGATATTTCTTGGATAACGCCGGAGCACCGCAAACAGGGGCACCGGCGGAGGCGGTTTCGTCTCGCGAGCTTTCGCGAACACGGGGCTTTCAAATACCTGGATCCGGATGAACATGCCCACGGCCAGTAGCGCGATGCCCAGCAGAAACGGCACGCGCCAGCCCCAACTCAAAAACTCTTCGTCGGGCAGCAGCGAGAACAAATTGAACACCGCCGTGGCCAGCAGCAAGCCGGCGGGCACACCGGCTTGCACCCAACTGGCGTACAGCCCACGCCGCCCGGCATGCCCGTGTTCGACGGCCATCAGCACGGCGCCGCCCCATTCGCCGCCGACGCCGAAGCCTTGCACGAATCGCAAGAGTACCAGCAGCACCGGCGCCGTCACGCCAATCTGATCGTACGTCGGCAGCACGCCGATCAAGAACGTCGCCATGCCCATCAGCATCAGCGTGGTGACGAGCATCGACTTGCGGCCCATCCGATCGCCGAAGTGACCAAACACGATTCCGCCCACCGGCCGCGCGAAGAACCCGACCGCGTAGGTGGCGAACGAGGCCATGGTGCCGGCCAGCGGGTCGAGCGTCGGAAAGAACAGCTCGCCAAACACCAGCGCCGCGGCCGTCCCATACAGAAAGAAGTCGTACCACTCGATCGTCGTGCCAATGAAGCTGGCCAGCACGACACGAGCCACAGAGTTCGTTTCGGAGGTTTTCATTCGCGCCTAGTGAACCAGAGGGAACCGCCTGCCTCGACTGCCTGTCAATTATGCCAAGAGTTCCTGCCGCACCTGCCCCTCGCCGCCCACCGGCAGTGGCCGTCCCAGCCGATCGCGGATCAGCGTTTCGGGATCGATCCCCAGCAGGTGGTACATCGTGGCCAGGATGTCCTTCGGCGAGATGGGTGTCTCCTCGACGGAACCTGCGATGCGATCCGTCCGGCCGACGATCTTTCCCCGCGCCGCCCCACCCCCGATCAGCAAGGTCGAGTAGGCCCGGGCCCAGTGACCGCGCCCACCGCCGGCGACGTTCTCCAGCTTCGGCGTCCGACCATGTTCCGTCGTGACGACGATCAATGTCTCGTCGAGCATCCCGCGCAGTTCCAGATCGAGGACCAGGCTGCTCAGCGCCCCGTCAAGCCCCGGGCAGAGTTGCTCTCGCATCAATTCATAGTGGTAGTAGTGCGTGTCCCAGGCACTGTTCACGAGTGCAAATTCGTCCCACAGCACCGTCACGAACTGACTGCCGGCCTCCAGCAGCCGTCGGGCAACCAGCGAGGCCTGGCCGAACAACGTCATGCCGTATTGTTCGCGAATCGCGGCCGGCTCGCGCGAAACGTCTAGCGCCCCCGAGAGCGCGTCCGTCGTCAGGTAGTCGAATGCCTGCCGCTGAAAGTCGGCATAGGTCTTGGTCGACGCGTTCGCCTCGGCCAATCGTCGTGCATCCTCCACCTGCCCAAGCAACGACCGCCGGCGATTCAGCCGATCGAGCGTCAGCTCGCCGGGAAGCTGCGCATCGGCCGACAGCCCGAAACGGCAATCCTCCGCAAGCGGCCCATAAGGATCGTGGCAGCGAACCGTCTGTTCGCCAAACGTATAGGTGCTCTCGCGCGTGCCGGTGCCCTGAAAGTCCGTCCATAACGGATCGTACGCGCGACCGAGCCAAGCGCCGTAAGGCCCTGCATTGTCACCCGCCGCATACGGACGCCGCGAGCTCAACCGCCATGGCAAACCGACATTCCGCGCGACGGCCCGCTCCGCTTCGCCGCGCTGGTCCGCCAGGTAGTCGACCACCGATCCGATGAACGGCCAGTGCCTGGGATCGCGCGGGCTCATTTGCAGCGGTACGTCGATCGTCGGGATCGAAGTCAGCGTGTAGGCCGAGGCGTGCAGCGGGTAGGGATGCGTCATCGACCGCACGATCGTCGCCCGATCGACCACCCGCGAGAAGCGCGGCAGCAGTTCACCGATCTGAATGCCGGGAACGCTGGTCGAGATCGCGCCAAGTTCGCCGCGCACTTCGCTCGGAGCCTTCGGCTTGGGATCGAAGGTTTCGATCTGGCTGGCGGCCCCGTACAGATAAAGCAAGATGCAGCGTTTCGCTTTGCCGAAAGAAGGCAACTTCGTCGACGCAGACGCAACTCTTGGCGCCTCGAACACGCCACCCAGGGTCAACATTCCGAGCGACGTCGCCGAGAGGAAATCTCGCCGCGACACTCCATCGCATAGCCGCTTTCGGGAACCGAGGATCCGTAGCATCGCCTCTGACTCGTGGGAGGTTGCACCTGCCCACAAAGTGTCGCGGGCAGGGGGGCGTCCATCGGCGGCCATTCTAGCCTCACGCCAGTGTGATGCGCAAGCGAAATTCTCGGCCAAACAAGGGTCCGAATCTGCCGATTGGTCTTGTTCTGACGGGTAGCCTCGCCGCCGCGGTGGTCTATCATTGTCGTAAGCCGGAGGCTTTACGAAGTTGGAGGACCGGATCCTCGTTCCTACTTCCTCGCGAGGCCCCGCATGCCTGGCCAGCAAACTTCCTGTCGCACCACACGCCGCCGCTTCGCTTTCTGGGTTGGTTTCGGCATCTTCGCACTCGGCGAAAAGCTGCACGCCAAGGGCTTTGATACGCTCGCCGCGGCCACGATGCGGGCTACCGAAGCAAAGAAAGCCACGCCAAGTTCCGCGGACGGGCCGTCAACTAAGCTCCCCGAACATTGGACCGCCGGCGAGAACAACCATTGGCGCTGGTTCGAGCGTGAACAACTCATTGACGATCAGTGGCGCGTCACGGGCATCACGACGCCAGTCCACAAGGACACCGGTGAGCTCGCCAAGGGCCGCGGCTATCTCGACGAGTCGCTGGTGCCCGAATCAATGCGTAAGCGAGGATTGGAAACAACTCACGGCGACGTCGCTGAAGCCCCATTCGAGCACGATCACGGCAAGCCCAGTCCCACGCGTCGCGCCCGTCACGGCCGCCCACCCAGCCGCTGGCTTCGCAGTCTGAGGGCCGACGAGCTACACGTCTGGCTGAAGACGATCGACGTGCCCGAGGCCGGCGTGGAGGGCATGACCTACGGGACGCACCTCACGCGTGATCATTCGTTTAGCCCTGATCGAATTGAAGGGTTAGACATCCCAGATCAAGCCAAGCTACACGCGGCCGCTCACTACGGTTATTGAGTGACTGCTGCCTGCCAGCAAGTCGGAAAGCGCGTGAAAAATCGCACCGCCGGCGACCCAAGCATGTGGGATACCGACGGTGCGACAACGAAGGTTCCGATCGGTGGTTTGCTTCAGCGAGCCTACTTCTCGGTGGCCCCGCTCGCCGCCTCGACATTAATCTCCGACTCGGCAAGCTCGGTCAGCTTCCTGTCGGTTTCGCCTTCTTCGTCCAGCGTCGTCTGCAACAGGTCGGCGACCTTATTGTGCCCCAACAGTCGGGCAAACGTCCGAGCCACGCCGTAACCGGCGATTTCATAGTGCTCGACACGTTGTGCAGAGGCAATGATGCCGGCGTCAATGACCGCCTCGTCGCCGTCCTCCTCGAGCATTTCCGATCCTTCCTCGACCAAGCCTTCCATCGCGGCGCACTTTGGGCCGCGCGAGCTGACGTCAAGCATCTCGAAAACCTTCTCCAGCCGCTCCGCCTGATTTTTGGTGACTTCCAGGTGCTCATTGATGGCGTCGCGCAATGCTTCGGAGTGCGCGCCCTTGGCCATCTTCGGCAAAGCCCGGATTAACTGCTTCTCGGCGCTATACAGGTCGCGAAGCTCCTTCACTAACAGGTCTTCCAGACTCTTCAGTTTCATCGTGATCTCCTCTCCCGCCTCCGAATCAGTAAGCGGGCTTGCATGGGCCGAATTTTTCGCGTGCTCCCGACCGACGAGAGCGGCGTTTGTGCTTCGACAACGATCGTTGCAAGTCCGATGCCAGCAGATTCTCGATCAGACGTTCCGCTCGGACAAACCAGAGACCCGATCAACTGTTTGATGCAGCGAGAGGAGAACACGCAGGCACAGCGTTTGCGTTGTGGATCTTGTTGGCCGCTTCTAGTCAGAAACGCTGATCGTCGTTCGATCCCCGTGGCGGCTGACAGACCTGAATCCGAGTGCGAGGTCCTGCGATGAAACGGCAGATTGCAACCCAGCAGCCATCCACCGACTCGATCTGGGCAGAAACACAGCCCAAGCTGGAATACCCGCCGCTCACCACCAGCACGACTTGCGACGTCTGCATTGTTGGCGGCGGGATCGCCGGACTATCGGTCGCCCACCAGCTAGGGCGCGCTCATCTTAGGGTCATCGTGCTTGACGACGGGCCACTCGGCGGTGGACAAACGGCCGTGACTACGGCACATTTGGCCAGCGCCATCGACGATCGCTTCTGCGAAGTCGAACGCATCCGTGGCATACATGCGGCACGCCTGGCCGCCCAGAGCCACGCCGCCGCCATCAATCGCATTGAAGCAAACGTCCGTGAACTGGACATCGCCTGCGACTTCCGCAGGGTGGATGGGTATCTGTTCGCCCCCCCCGGCGATTCTCGCCGCACGCTCGACGAAGAACTCGCGGCTGCCCGCCGTATCGGCGCCATTGAGGTCGAAGAGGTTGAGCGAGTTCCCTGGCCTGATTTCGATACGGGCCGAGCTCTCCGTTTCGCCCAGCAGGGACAATTCCATCCGCTTAAGTACTTGAGTGGAATCGCACAGTCAATCGTTGACCTACGGGGCGAGCTCCATTCCGGCACCCATGTCCGCAGGGTTGAAGGAGGAGGCCAAGCGAAGATCGAGACAACCGATGGCAAAACCGTCACGGCCAAGCACGTCGTCGTGGCGACGAACCCACCGGTCAACGACACTCTGGCCATCCATACCAAGCAGGCGCCGTACATGAGCTATGTGATCGCCGCCCGCGTATCCAGGGGCAGCGTGCCACTTGCGCTCTACTGGGATACGCTCGATCCGTACCACTACGTTCGCGTCCAACCAGCTCAAACATCGGACGAAGGCGACTTGCTGATCATCGGCGGCGAGGATCACAAAACGGGCCAAGCCGCAGACGGCGACGAGCGTTTCGCCCGCCTCGAAACCTGGGCTCGCGAACGCTTTCCGCAGCTCGGCCCCGTCGAGTATCACTGGTCGGGCCAGGTCATGGAAACGCTCGACGGCCTGGGCTATATCGGCCGCAATCCGGCGGATGAAGAGAACGTCTATATTGCAACCGGCGACTCCGGCATGGGCATGACCCATGGCGTGATCGCCGGAATATTGATCAGCGACCTGATTCTGGGCCGCGAGAATCCCTGGCGCGAACTTTACGATCCGGCCCGCAAGCCGCTATCCGTTCGCGACTTTGCCAGCGAAAACCTGAACGTCGCGGCTCAATACACGAGTTGGCTCACGCCCGGCGAAGTCGGCGACGTGGCCGAAATCCTGCCCGGTCACGGGGCAATCCTGCGGAGGGGCCTGCAGAAGATTGCGGCGTACCGCGACGAATCCGGCACCTTGCATCGCCTGTCGGCTGTGTGTCCGCACATGAAGTGTCTCGTGGCCTGGAATCCCACGGAACGCTCGTGGGATTGTCCCTGCCACGGCTCGCGCTTCTCGCCTGAGGGTCAGGTCATCGTAGGTCCGTCGAACGTCGACTTGCCGCCAGCGGAGTAAAGGCCTGCCTGCGTTCGCGGACACGCGCGATCCAAACTCGGCCGGTAGGGGCGCAGAACAGAGGAAGGGGCCGGATTTGAACGAATCCAAATCCGGCCCCAACGTGAGAAGCGATTAAATCTGAAGACCGCTCACTCGTCGCAGGATGCCCCTCTGCATACCACGACCAGCAAGCGACCAGTCCAACCGCCTCTTCATTACCAAGGCTTCAGCTTCCAGCCCAACACGAAGCCGATGCCTAGGCACCATAGTGCGGCAGTTCCGGGCTTCTCCCGAGCATAGTCGGTGAGATACTGGATGACGTCCTGCGTCATTTCCTTGGCTTGCTCGGATGTCTCCTCGGCCGACTGCTCAAGTTGCCGGCGTGCACTCTGAGTTTTTGCGTTGGCTGCCATAGCGAATTGCTCCTGCGATGTTGGGGTGTAGTAGGCCGAGAGCGGCCTATGTGGGAATCAGTTGAAGGCGCTTGTGGGTGCTACCGCCCGCCGAGGTAGTGATCCAGCGAGTCGCGAAGCTGCCGGCTCAACCGGCCCGCCGTGTCGCGACTCACGGTATAGGCACCACGTCCGCGGACATACGCGTCGTCCAGCATGTGGCGGCCGCGCTCAACCGTCGTCGGTTGGGCCTTCTGCTTATTGCGCACCAGCAGTGCGACACCTAATCCGCAGACGATGCCCAAGCCAAACGCGGCGATCAGCGATTGCCCCGGCCGCTCGCGAACAATATCCTCCGCGCCTTCGACGGACTCGCGAAGCCTCTCGGCCCGCTGCCGCGCAACCTCGGCTACCTTGGCCGCGCCTTGCGAAGCCTTGGCACGCGCCTGCTCAATCATCCCTTTTCCTTCCTCAGTAAGTTCGCTCAGAAAGGCTTCAACCGCCTCCCGCGAGACGCCAGTCTTCTGATGAATCCGCCCGATGAGCTGATCGACGTTACCCGGGAACGTGGGAAGGTCGTCTTCCGCGAGGCGATCCCACTTTTCACAGAGCTTGTCTCGAACTTCATCCCAGTGATGGGCAAGTATTTGCTGGTTGACCATGGTTTCGATCCTTTTGTGAGGGGTTCTTCGTTGCGTTGGATTCGGGTGGTTTAGATACTCGCAATCAGTTCAGGTTATGTGCACCTGGTCGGCATGGACTTGCCACGCATCAAGCCGCTTCTTAATGTCATGGGCGCACTCGGCAGCCACGATCAGGTGCAGCTTTTGTTCTTCCGTGCGGGCTTCTTCCAACGCCGCCAGCTCTCGCTTTAGTCCTTCGAAGGCCTCCGGCGACGCGACAATCCAAACGACCACCTGCTCGCCATCCTTGGTCGCTTCGATGTCCGGGCTAAATCCAGCGACGGGACGTGCTGCTTCCAAACCAGGCACTCCCGTTGCCCGCACTCGGTATCCGTCTTGGGCGTAAGTGAGCGCCCAGCGTTCTGCCAGTTGTTCGCGTGAAACTCGGATCATGAGGGGAACTCCGGTTGACTGGACTAGTCGCCGACTAACGAGCAAAGCCCGTGCCCAGTGAGCGAAGCGCCAGTTTTCGCGATTCGACCGACTTAGTCCGGTCGCAATGCAACCACCTAGGAACCCATTGCATCAGCCGCGCGCGAGTGTGCGAAGCTGCTCGCCGGCGGATTGGTGCCCGATCGGATAGCGGTTCACTTTGAACCACTACCAGGAACGAATACTTTGCAGCGCCGGGTGGCCTTCTGCTATGTTGTCGGGGGGTTTGCAGCGCACGGCCAAGAGCGCTTCCCTCGCCAGGGCGGCGCCGTGTCCGCGATATCCCGAGAAACCTTCGGGGAGGGTTCGTTCCATGCATCACGCAACTGGAGCCGACCGCGCGAGAGCTGACGAGGCCAAACTCGTTCCCCTCGCGCAGCCCACCGGCTCGGAAGTCACCGATGGCCGCCTGAGTACCTTTCTTCGCGTCGATCTGCCGGCGCCTGCCAGTAGCGACAGACCTGCTGCTGTCGTCCGCCCCTGGCACCGCTACCTGCTCTCCAAGTCGCTGGCAATGGTGGGCCGGCCACCACTGGTTGCGGTACTGTGGGACGGTCAGGAAGTGGCCATGAGTGGGCAGTCGCCCCTGGCGAAGATCATCATCCACAACGCCGCCACGCTGCGCCGCATCGCTGTCGACCCATTTTTCCAATTTGCCGAATCGTACGCGAACGGCCAGCTCGATATCGTGGGCGACCTGGTCGAAGCCATGGTGGCTGTGAATCGATCACTGAAAGCGTCGGCCACCGGTGGTCTGCTGTACAAACTCTCGTCAGAATGGTTTCGACTCCCGCGTTTCAATTCGCTGTCGAAGTCGCGCGACAATGTCTATCACCATTACGACATTGGCAACGACTTTTACCAGCTCTGGCTGGACGACCAACTGGCCTATACTTGCGCTTACTTCCCGGCCCCCGAAGCCACGCTCGAAGAAGCTCAGATTGCCAAGTTCGATCACGTCTGTCGCAAGCTGCAACTACGACCTGGCGAGCGCGTCGTCGAAGCCGGTTGCGGCTGGGGCGCCCTCGCTCTGCACATGGCTCGTCACTACGACGTCACGGTCCGGGCCTACAATGTTTCGCGCGAACAAATTGCCTACGCCCGCCAACGGGCGACCCGCGAAGGGCTCGCCGATCGTGTCGAGTTCATCGAGGACGACTGGCGAAACATCGTCGGTCGCCACGACGTGTTCGTCTCCGTTGGAATGCTCGAACACGTGGGTAAACACAACTATCGCAAACTCGGCGAAGTGATCCATCGTGCGCTTGAGCCGCACGGCCGCGGGCTTGTGCACTCGATTGGCCGCAACAAGCCGGCGCCGGTCGATCGCTGGATCGAGCGTCGTATTTTTCCCGGCAGCTATCCACCGTCGCTCTCGGAGATGATGCGAATTTTCGAGCCTCGGAATTTCTCCATCCTCGACGTCGAGAACCTGCGGCTTCACTACGCCCAGACGCTTCGACATTGGCTGGCACGCTTCGAGCGCGGCATTGATGCCGTCCGCCGCATGTTCGACGAGCAGTTCGTCCGCACCTGGCGACTGTATCTGGCCGGCTCGGTGGCAGCCTTCGAAACAGGCGACTTGCAACTGTTCCAAGTGGTATTCGCCCGGCCCGACTTGAATGATCTCGCGCGCACCCGCGCACATTTGTATCTGGACGAACCGCGTGCAGCGCTGCCCGCAACTCCTGCCGGAGGTTAGCACTGACCGCAATGGATAATTGCGATGTACTCATCGTGGGCGGCGGGCCGGCTGGATCGTCCTGCGCCTGGGGTCTGGCAGGCGCTGGACTCGACGTCCGCCTGGTCGATCGGAAGGTGTTCCCACGCGACAAAGTCTGCGCGGGCTGGATCACACCGCAAGTTGTCGAGTCGCTCCAGCTCGACCTGGCCGACTATGCCCGACGGAATGTCTGCCAGCCGATCACCGGCTTCCGGACCGGCATGATCGGTGGCCGCGCAGTAGAGAACCACTACGACCATCCGGTGAGTTACGGCATTCGGCGCTGTGAGTTCGATCACTACCTGCGAGTCCGCACTCCTGCCCGCCATGAAACCTGGTCGATCGAATCACTCGAGCGGGCTGGGGAAGAGTGGATCGTGAATGGCTCGCTGCGGACCAAGCTATTGGTCGGCGCGGGCGGACATTTCTGCCCGATCGGTCGATTACTCGGCGCTCGAACGAGTGATGCTTGGCACGTGGTCGCCGCGCAAGAGATCGAGTTCGCGGCGACGGAGGAGCAACTGGCGGCCGGTTCGGTCGACGCCGCCGTGCCGGAGCTCTATTTCTGTCCGGACCTGGCGGGCTACGGCTGGTGCTTCCGCAAAGGGCCGTACCTGAACATTGGCCTCGGTCGCACCGATCACGTACAACTCAGCACGCATGTCGAAGCCTTCGTCAGTTTTCTGCGCGACCGAGGCAAGATCGCTGGCGAGTTCCCCGGCCGCTTTCACGGCCACGCCTATCAACTCTACGAGCGCAGCGTGCCGCGACTTGTCGAGAATCAGGTTCTGCTGATTGGCGACTCCGCCGGACTGGCTTATCCGCAGAGCGGCGAGGGGATTCGCCCGGCCGTCGAATCCGGCCTGCTGGCAGCGCGGACGATCCATCAAGCAGCGGGACACTACGACCGGGATCGATTGCAACCCTATGCCGAGGCCTTGACCGCCCGGCTGGGCGCGCCGCGGTCTAATGCCGCCGGCGATTGGCTCCCGGCAAGCTGGCTACAGTTCGTCGCCGCCCGGCTGATGGCCTCGCGCCACTTCGCGCGCCGCGTCGTGATCGAGAACTGGTTTTTGCATAGGCACGAGCCAGCACTCTCGCCAGAACCAGCGGCTACCGCAGTGGTTTGATCCGCACGTTCTTGAATTCGACCCGGGCTCCATGTCCCAAAAAGCCAATGTGGCCCCGCTCATTGGCCAGGCCCGGGTGTTCTTTCTTGTCGAGCGTGCCGTCCTTCGTCGCTTCATCGAGATTCGCGTCGACGATCGTCTCGCCGTTCAAGATCACGGTGATCTGTCGGCCGTTGGCGATGATCTCTTCGTGGTTCCACTCGCCCAGTGGCTTCTGAAAGCCGCGTTTCGCCGGCACGATTCCATAGATCGAACCATGGGCCTGCCAGGGCTGAATCATCTTGGCGTATTTCTCCGAGTGATCGTCGAGAACCTGGATTTCCATGCCCACGTAGGCCGGATCTCCCTTCAGCGGAGTACGGATGCCGACGCCGTTGTTCCCCTCGGCCGTCATCTTGAAGTCAAAGCGGAACGAAAAGTCGCCATACTCATCGGCCGTGAACAGCCGTCCGCCAATCGGCCGGCAAACCATCGCGCCATCCTCGACCGCATAGCCGCGCGTGTCGCCAGTCCATCCCGCCAGATCACGCCCGTTGAACAGCGTCGTGTAATCGAGATCCGTAAGTTCGATATTGCGAAACTCAAACTGCCCGCCCAGGGGGACTTCCGATTGCAGCCCGACGTAACCATCTGCTGCTTCCAAGCCCGCAGCCTTCCACGCCTTTTGACCGTTGATTTCAAGCTCGGCCGTGTCGCCCACCACCGTGATCTTGAAATGATTCCAATCGCCCGGCTTGATCAGGCCCTTGGTCGTCGCACCGTCCAGCCCCAGCAAGTTGCCCTCGGCACCCTGCTTGAGATTGATCTGGTAGCGCGCCGGGAACGGCTTGCCTTCGGCCGGCTCGGCCGCGCGGATGTAGATGCCCGAGTCATACCCCTCGGACTTCCGCGCTTTCCAATCGAGCTCAAGCACAAAGTCGCCGTGCTTCTCATTCGTCCGCAGCCAACCGTCTGGGCCATTCAGAACCAACAGCCCGTCTTCGACGAGCGGCTCACATCCGCTTACTTTCCAGCCGTCGAGATTCTGTCCGTTGAAGAGCGATGTCTTGTAGCCTGGGCCGTCGGCCGAACAGCGTGAAGTTAACAGGCAGATGACAAGCGTGAGCAGTGGAAGCTGGCGGAGCATGCTGGAAACCTCGGGGGCGGGATTAATTGCGGTCGGGTGTTGCTTGCGGTCGGGGGTGCCGGTCGACGCTGGAATTCGGCGATCCTGGAAATTCTCATGATCATGCCCGCCCCGGCGCACGTAATCAATTGTGCGGCCTTCCAGAATCGCTGGAATCTGCCGGCGCGTCAGCCAAAAAGTGGGGGTAAATGCCGGCGTTTCGCGCAAAACTTGCCCCCAGACTAATTGCGGCCTCCGCAGCCAGAGATTATCGTTTCAATTAGGGTGCACCCGTGTTAATCCCGCCTTGCGATCCCTCGCCCTAAATCCAACCACATCAAGGAGTATTAATCCATGTCGTACTTGACCGATCGTCGTCGCTTTTTGAAGAGCACGGCGCTGACCGGCGTGGGCGTGTTCGTCGCCGGCAAGGCCGCGGCCGAAGACAGCAAATCGCCCAACGAGCGAATTCGCTTCGCCTGTATCGGCGTCGGTGGCAAGGGTGGCAGCGATTCAAGCGATGCTTCGAAGGAAGGCGACATCGTCGCGATCTGCGACGTCGACGACAAGACCTTGGAGAAGGCCAGCAAGTTCTATCCCAAGGCCGCCAAGTACAACGACTATCGCAAGATGCTCGACGAGATGGGCGGCAGCATCGACGCCGTCACCGTCAGCACCCCCGACCACATGCATGCCCCCGCTTCGGCCCTCGCCATGCGGATGGGCAAGGCTTGCTTCACGCAAAAGCCGCTGACCCGTTCGATCTGGGAAGCCCGCGAACTCGGCAAGATCGCCGCCGAAGCCAAGGTCGCCACGCAGATGGGTAACCAGGGCACTGCCGCCAATAGCCTCCGCAAGACGGCTGCCGTCGTCCGCTCGGGCGCGCTGGGCAACGTCAAGGAAGTTCACGTCTGGACCAACCGTCCGATCTGGCCGCAGGGTGGTGGGCGTCCGGCCGAAGCCCCCGTGCCGGAAAACGTGCACTGGGATCTCTGGCTCGGTTGCGCTCCTGTTCGTCCCTATGCTCCCGGCTATCACCCGTTCGCGTGGCGCGGCTGGTGGGACTTCGGTTCGGGCGCGCTTGGCGACATGGCCTGCCACACGGTCAACATGCCGTTCATGGCCTTGAACCTCCGCGACCCCTCGGGCGTACAAGCCACGACCTCGGGCCACAATCAAGAAACCTATCCGAAGTGGTCGGTCATCGAATACGACTTCCCGAAGCTCGACGATCGCGAAGCCCTCAAGATGGTCTGGTACGACGGCGGCAAGAAGCCATCTTCCGACCTGTTCGAAGGCGAGCAAGTCAGCGAGACAGGTGTGCTGCTGATCGGCGACAAGGGTAAGCTCTTCGCTCCGGGCGACTACTGCGAACGCGGCTACAAGCTGATGGCCGGCGCCACCGATCCGGGCGACGTCGAGTTCGAAGCTTCGCCGGGTCACTTTCCGGAATTCGCCCGCGCGATCAAGGGTGGTCCCGAGGCCCGCAGCAACTTCGCCAATTACGCGGTGCCGCTGACCGAGACGATTCTGCTCGGCAACCTGGCCGTGTGGGCGGCGGCCGCTGCGGAAACCCCGGGCAAGAAGATCGAATGGGATGCCGTCAATCTGAAGGCCACCAACGCGCCCGAGGTTGAATTGGTGGTTAAGCCGACGTATCGCGAGGGCTACACGCTCTAAGCGAGCTCCGTTAAGATGAACCGGCTGCGAGAGGTTCCAAGCGAGCCTCTCGCAGCCGTTCTTATTGGCACGCGAAGCGTCGGTTAATCTGGCTCCGCGTGTGAGTCCACATTTTAAGAGGACTGGTTCGATGTCGTGCCGCTGCTGGATGTGTTCGCTCGTCGCATTGATGCTCGCTATTGCTCTGGCAGGTGGTTGCACCCGGAAGCAAGAACCGGCTGGCGAGGCGGCAAGCAAGGACATTTCCGCGGAGGCTGAGAAGGCCGAAGCCGGCGAGCCTGAAACCGCGGCCACCGAGCCTGCCAAAGCAGAACCGGCCGCTCCGGCCGCTGACGATCCCGACGCGGTGAAGGCCATTGAAGCCGCCGGCGGCAAACTCACCAAGAACAAAGACGGCCAGGTCACCGGCGTCGCCTTCAACACGCCGCAAGTCAAAGAACTCGACTTCGCGGTACTGGCTAAACTGCCGGCGCTCGACACGCTTGAGCTCTGGGGCGCGGAAATCAACAACGAGACGCTCGACAAGCTCAAGGGCCTGAAGCTTAAAGAGCTGGCTCTTGAGAATACCGAGCTCACCGACGTCGGGCTCGCCAAGCTGGCCGAGTTCCCGACGCTCAAGACGCTCAACCTCCGCCGCTCTTCCTATCTCACGGATGCCGGCCTGGAGCATCTCACCAAGCTGCCGAACATAGAAGTATTGGTCCTGCTCTATAACAACTTTGGCGACGCAGGCATGGAACACGTTGCCAAGATGTCCAAGGTCCGTGTGCTCGATCTCCGCGGAAACGTGTACGTTACCGACCTCGGCCTCGGCCATCTGGCCAAACTTGAAAACCTCGAGCGGCTCAAGCTTCGCAGCCCCAACGTCACCGATGCCGGACTCGAAGCGCTCAAGGGTCTTTCCAAAATGCGCGGCATCGGCTTTGAAGACGCCGCCCAGGTGAGCGACGATGGCCTGGCGCATCTGGCCGGCATGCCCAAGCTGGATGAGCTCTACCTGATGCGAACCAACATCAGCGACGCCGGCCTCGTGCACCTGAAAGGGCTTAAAGAGATGAAGCGGCTTGAGCTCCGTGCTGCCGCCATCGACGGCTCGGGCCTCGAAAACATCAAGGGCATGTCGAAGCTAGCCGTTCTTGATCTGGCCGAAACCGTCGCCGGCGACGCCGGCCTCGCCTCGCTGTCAGGGCTCTCCTCGCTGACGCAGCTCGACCTCTGGAACACCCCGGTCAGCGATGAAGGCCTGCCGCACCTGAAGGATCTGGTGAACCTGAAGTACCTGAACCTCGACAGCACCCGAACCAGCGACGCCGGGCTCGACAATCTCAAGAACCTGACCAACCTCGAGACGCTAAATCTCTCGAACACGCAGGTTACCGACGCCGGCCTGGAAAAGCTCGCCGGGCTCAAGAAGCTCAAAGAGCTTTCGCTCAGCTTCACCCAGACCACGCCCGAAGGCCGCAAGAAGCTCCAGAATGCCATCCCGGGGTTGAAAATCGTCGACTAAAGCCAGGGGAATACCTTCCCCTGGAATCATCTCGACTTCTCACGCAAAGCCTGCGCTCACTCCATCCCCTTACTGAACACCACCATGTCGTCCCCAGCGGCATAGTATCCCGCGATCGTGGCGGCCTGCGTGTAGCCGTGTTTCGCATAGAACTTCCGCGCGGGCTCATAATGCGGCAGTGAGCTCGTCTCAACGAGCAGGATCCGACCGCGTTGCTGGCGCACTTCATCTTCGGCCAACCTGAGCAGCTCGCTACCGATGCCCTTGGCCTGCGTGCCAGGCATTACGGCGATCCACCACAGATACCACGTGCGGTCGGTCATGGCAGCGGGCGCAAAGTAAGCGAACCCTTGGATCGTGCCATCGACGGCTGTCAGCGCCCGATGGCCGAGCGCCTTGTTCGTGGCGAAATAATCGCACAGTACTTCTTCCAGCGCGACGAGTTCCAGCGGCTTGAAAACTTCGGTCGAGGCGGCCAGCGCCACCAGCGATTGAGTGTCGGCAGGTTCGGTGGAGCGAATCACGCGCTAGGCCTCGTTCAGTCGGTTCCGTGCGAGTGGGCGCCCGCTGCCGGGAGCCGCCCTCTGAGGATAACGCCCGCCGAGCGGCAGGCAAGGGTGGCCACGACGCGGTCAGGCTTGTTGCGACTTCGACTCCAATGGCTTCACCGGCCCCGGCTCGATAGAATGTGGGCTCGAATTATGCCCCGCACGGCGTGGGGACCGCATCCACTGGACAGGCGGAACTTCTGGCATGGCAGCACCGACCACGGAAAAGAAGCCCGCGGCTGCATCCGCAGCTCAGAGCGCGCATGACTCCTACGTTCCGGCCAACGTTACGATGCCGGAATTCACCTGGGGAGCGGTTACCGCAGGCGTCATTCTTGGCATCATCTTCGGCGCATCCTCGCTGTACCTTGTGCTCAAGGTGGGCATGACCGTCTCGGCCTCGATCCCGGTGGCCGTGCTCTCGATCACGCTGTTCCGCCTGCTCTCAAAAATTTTTCGCCTGCGGCCGGCCACGATTCTGGAAAACAACATCGTCCAGACGACCGGTTCCGCCGGCGAATCGATCGCCTTCGGCCTTGGCGTGACAATCCCCGCGCTCTTGCTGCTGGGCCACGACATGACAATCATCCGCGTGATGACTGTCGGCGCCCTGGGTGGCCTGTTGGGAATCCTGATGATGATCCCGCTCCGCCGGGCCTTCATCGTCCAGCAGCACGGCAAGCTGAAGTATCCCGAGGGTACTGCCTGCGCCGACGTGCTGATCGTGGGCGAAGAGGGGGGCGCTTCGGCAAAAACGGTTTTCGTCGGTTTTGGCCTCGCCGCCGTCCACAAGTTCTGCATGGACGCGCTCGGCCTTTGGCGCCGCGACGTCGAACAACCGCTTTACACCGAGAGCGGGGCCGGCCTGCAAGGTGGCGTCATCGGGTCGGAAGTTGCTCCCGAACTCCTTGGCGTGGGTTACATCATCGGTCCGCGAATCGCTTCGATCATGATCGCCGGCGGCGTGCTCGCATATTTGATCATCGTGCCGCTCATCAAAATGTTCGGCGACGGGCTCACCCAGCCGCTCGCGCCCGCGACAGACGAGCTTATTCGCGACATGGATGTGATGGATGTGCGCGACAAGTACGTCGTCTATATCGGCGCGGGCGCCGTGGCGGCCGGCGGCATCATCAGCATGTTCCAGGTGCTGCCGATGATCTTTCACTCGATTCGCAGCGCGATGGGCGATTTGATCGCATCGCGTGGCGAGGGTGCCTCGCGTGCAAAGCTGCCCCGCACCGAACGCGATTTGCCGCTCTGGATCGTGTTCGTCGGCAGTCTCGGACTTGTGATCGCGATGGCAGCGCTGCCGCAACTCGGCCTCGGTTTCAACAGCTTTGGACTGCTCGGAGCAGCGCTGATCGTCCTGTTTGGATTCCTGTTCGTCACGGTCTCCTCGCGACTGACGGGCGAGATTGGCTCCTCGAGCAATCCGATCTCCGGCATGACGGTGGCTACCTTGCTGCTGACGTGTCTAGTCTTCGTCGCCTTCGGTCGCACGGGGCACGCCGCCACGCTGACCGCACTTACCATCGCCGCCGTGGTCTGCATCGCCGCATCGAACGGCGGAACGACTTCGCAGGATCTGAAGACCGGCTACCTGGTGGGTGGCACCCCTTGGCTGCAGCAGGTTGCGATCCTGGTTGGCGCGCTCACCTCGGCACTCGTGATCGGCGTCACGCTGCAACTGCTCAACGCGTCGGGCACGGTCTATACCACGCGTCCCGAGTACGTGCCCAATGTGCGAATTTCGAACGTCGCCGACCTGACCGAAATGGAAGCGCCTGGGGGTGAGTACGCCGGCAAGGACGACAAGCAGTACCACGTCCTGCATGCGCGAGAGGGACTTTACGTCGGCATCCCGCAAGGCAAGTACCTCGTTGACGACACCGGGCTGCTGGTCTATCTGGTCGATCCGGCCATCAACGGCCGCGTGAAAGTGCGCGACGACGACAGTGTCGTCACCAACAAGTTCGATGCCCCCAAAACCAGGCTGATGGCCTTGATCATTGATGGCATCTTGAACGGGAAGCTGCCCTGGGAACTCGTACTGCTCGGGGCGTTAATCTCGATCGTGCTCGAACTCTCCGGCGTACCCTCGCTCCCCTTCGCCGTGGGCGTTTACCTGCCGATCCAGACATCGATGCCGATCTTCATCGGCGGCATGGTCCGCTGGGTCGCGGACAAGTTGAGCGGCAAAACCGACGATTCCGACAGCAGTCCCGCCGTGCTGCTCAGTTCAGGCTACATCGCCGGCGGCTCGATCGCGGGCGTGCTGATTGGTTTCCTGGCCTTCCGTCAATCATGGGCGGATGCTCTGAATCTGTCCTCAAAGTTGCCTGCCTGGTGGACCGGGAGCGTCTGGCCTGCCATCGGCACGTTCTCGTTCTTGATCTTTATTCTGTTCCTCACCGGCGTGGGCGTGTTGTTCCGCGATGCCAAGCTAGGTAAACGCATCGGTGGAAAGTAGTCGCCCTCATAGTTGAATCAATACTTACCTTTCCATAGGTCGTCCCATGTCATTCGCTCGTAACTGGCTCGGAATCCTCATGATGTTCGCCACCGCACTCGGCCGCCTGCCGCACGCCTCCGCCGACGAGGGCATGTGGCTCTTTAACGATCCCCCCCGCGAACTCCTCAAAGAGCGCTACGGCTTCGAGCCGTCGGACAAGTGGCTTGAGCATCTGCAGAAGTCCGCGGTCCGCTTCAACAGCGGCGGTTCCGGCTCGTTCGTCTCGAAGGACGGGCTCGTGATGACCAACCATCACGTTGCGGCCGACGCCTTGCACAAGCTCAGCACCGTGGATCGCGACTTGCTCGAAGAAGGCTTCCACGCCAAGACGCGTGAAGAAGAGCTGAAGTGTGTCGACCTCGAACTCAACGTGCTGATGTCCATCGAAGACGTCACCGAACGCGTGAACGCCGCCGTGAAACCCGGCATGAGCGCCGCCGAAGCCCAGCAGTCTCGCCGCGCAGTCACCAACACGATCGAGAAGGAGTCGCTGGACAAGACCGGCCTCCGCAGCGACGTGGTCACGCTCTACCAGGGTGGCCGCTATAACCTCTATCGCTACAAGAAGTACACCGATGTCCGGCTCGTGTTCGCTCCGGAAAAAGACATCGCCTTCTTCGGCGGCGATCCGGACAACTTCGAGTACCCGCGTTACGATCTCGACATGGCCTTCTTCCGGATCTACGAAGACGGCAAGCCCGCCACGCCCCCCGATCACCTCGGGTGGAGCAAATCCGGCGCTCAGGACGAGGAACTGATCTTCGTGGCAGGCCATCCCGGCCGCACCAACCGCTTGAACACGGTCGCGCACCTGGAGTTCCTCCGCGATGTTTCGTTCCCCGACCTGCTGAACATCATCCGCCGCCGCGAGGTGAACCTCCGGGTTTACGCCGATCGGGGGCTCGAAAATGCACGGCAGGCCCAGGATGAGCTGTTCGGCTATCAAAACTCGCGTAAGGCCCGCCTCGGCGGCCTGCTCGGCTTGCAAACCCCCGCGATCATGGACGCCAAGCGTCAGGCTGAAAAGGCACTGCAAGAAGCGGTCGCGAAGGATCCCAAGCTGAAAGACGCCGCCGGAGCCTGGAAGGAAGTTGACGCCGCGCTGGCCGCCTGGCGCGAAATGTATGTGAACTACACGCTCTACGAGCGTGCCATGGCCTTTAACAGCGAATTGTACACGGTTGCTCGTGGGCTGGTGCGGCTGGCCGATGAAACCGCCAAGCCCAACGAAGAACGTCTTCGCGAATACGCCGAAGCGGGCCTCGACTCGCTTAAACAGCAGCTATTCTCCGAAGCGCCAATTTATCCCGCGCTCGAAACTTCCAAATTCGCCGACTCGCTCAGCTACTTGCTCGAACAATCGGCCGGTCAAAATGAGGCCGACCGCGACTTCGCCCTCCAATTGCTGGCCAACATGTCACCCGCCGATCGAGCCGCCCAGCTTGTGAACGGCTCGAAGCTGGCCGACGTCGAAGTACGCAAGAAGCTGGCTGAAGGTGGTACCGGCGCCATTGCGGCCTCGGATGACCCGATGATCGTGCTGGCCCGGATGATCGATCCCAAGGCCCGCGCCGTTCGCAAGCAGTATGAAGAGCAGGTCGAAGAGCCGCTGCGGCAGGCTTATGCCAAGATCGCGCAGGCCAAGTTCGCCGTCGAAGGCACCAGCACCTATCCCGATGCCACGTTCACGCTCCGCCTGGCTTTCGGTCAGGTGAAAGGCTACGAGGATCAGGGCCAGACCTACAAGCCCTGGACCACGATCGGCGGCACCTATCCGCACGCCGAAGAACACGGCAGCTTGCCGCCATTCAAGCTCCCCAAGTCATGGCTCGAAAAGAAGTCGAAGCTCGACTTGGAAACGCCATTCAACTTCGTCAGTACGGCCGACATCATCGGCGGCAACTCAGGCAGCCCCGTCGTGAACCAGAAGGGTGAAGTCGTGGGCCTGATCTTCGACGGCAACATGCAGTCGCTGGTCCTCGATTTCGTCTACACGGACAAAGTTGCCCGGGCCATCTCGGTGCACTCCTCGGCGATCCTTGAAGCGTTGCGCAAGGTCTACGGCGCCGATGCACTCGTGGCGGAGCTAACCGGCGGGAAATAGCGAGCTGGATTTGCGTCATCGAAACGGCTGCCGGGGCAGGGCGTTCAAAAAATACCGCTCCGCCGCGGCTCGCGCCTCGGGCACGCCCTGATCGATCGTCACCTCGCGATCCCCCGTCCAGCGGTCGGCACGGCCAAAGCGGATGAACCGGGCTCGCTCGGCCAGACCCGCCCCTTCCGCAACGGCGATCGCGACGCCCAGTTGCACCCGGGCCTGTGGATAGATCGGCGCGTGCCTGGAACTCAACGACCAGCGATCGAGACGCACGGTGAGCCAGGCATCGTGCTCATCGGCCGGCGACTCGACAAACGGCAGCAGCGAATCTGGTAGCTGCGATTGCGCAACCCGGTGCACTTGCAGCGACACTCGTTCGGCACTGGATGCATACAGGCCCCAACTTGGCCATAGGTCAAACAAGCTCCACGGCTCGGTGAGCGGCAGGCCCACTACGGCCAGCACCAGCGCTAGCACCGGCCAGGGCGCTCGCTGCGGCGGTAGCCTGACTTCATCAGTCTCCGCCAAGCTTCGCTCCGGCCAGAAAAGCACCAGGTCCTGGACGATGAAGTACGCATTCCAGAGTAAGACCCCCGGCTGATGCGCGAGACCCCATGGTCCGAGTATCGCGAGCAGCAGCAAATGCAGTAACACCGCGGCCGCAAGCGCGATCGTGCGCGTCTTTCGAAACACCAGTCCCAACGCAACCAGCGCCTCGCCCACTGGGAACACGGCCGCGGCCGCCAGCCGCGCCGCGGGGCTCCAACCGTCCACGCTCGCGCCGAACAGCCCCGCGAGCGCCGCCAGAAACTGCTGTCCAAGCGTGTGCAGGAACGAATAGTCAAACTTGGTCAGAGCCGACTCAAAATAGAACGCGATGACGAGCACTCGCGCCAAAGTCATCGCCACTCTGGGGCCGCAACTGGCCAACAGCATCGCGAGCAGTAGAAACTGATACGCCCAGGGCTGCATCCTTCCCTGATCGAAGAGCATGGCCGCGGCGAAGCCGATCACCATCAGAACGCAGGCGGTCCGAGCAGGCCGTCCCGACGGAAGCACAAACATCGCCACCAGCGCCGACAGGAGCAACCCAGACACCAGCCACTGCGCCCAGTCTCCGGGCAGCCACTGCCCCGGCACGAGCGGCACCTGAGGAAACACCGCCTCGGGCGTCCATAGCGGCCAGGTCGCCGCAACGAGCAAGAACCCGAACAACGCCACAACTCGGCGCAGCCAAAGCGCGCGGTGCTCGAGAGGTACAGACGAGGCGGTGTTCGATTTCATGGAACCCGCGAGTCTAACCGCTCGCCGTGCTCACCGCATCCCAGAAGATGCCGGCATCCCCAAACACAAAGAGGCTGCCCCGGCGGTTACGCTCTGGGGGCAGCCTCTCGGTGGTTATGTCGACGCCCGCGCCGCATCGAACCAGGCGGGCTTCCCTACGGGCGTGTCACGCGGCAGGACCGGTGGCGCCCAGAGCGCGGCGAAAGTCCGCCGGCGCTCGAGGCGTGCATTTTGGGTGAAGGGTAACAGGCCGGATCAGTTGACTTCGTACTCGCCGATTCCCCCTGGCAACTCGAGCTCCGAGATCGTCGGCGGCATCCAACTGGCTCGCTTGACGCCCAGTCGTCGGGCGCGTTCGCGGGGAGACCATTGGTTGCGGATCTCAAGGCTGCGCTCGCGAATCTGGTCGGGGGTGGGATCCATGGCCGACATGTCCGTGGGATGTGCTTTGCGTATCATGTCGAAGTGCCTCTGCGATAAGAGATGGGAATCGATCCAGACGTGACCTGGCATCGCGAGCCACCCTTAGGCAGCGGCCCCCGAAGCGAGGCTGAATCTCTCTGCTTCCGACGTAACAAGCTTTAGTACGCTGCGGCGGAAAACCTGGGTCACGAAAAACCCAAACTTTTTCCGCTGCTTGTGCCCGTCGGCAGACTGTCGCCTGACCGCAGGCTCGTTCCGCTTATCCGCACTGTTCGGCTGACAGTGCTCTTCCGTTCTCTAAGACGTGCTTCGAAGGTTGGGCGAATCGGAGATGTGTGTGCCGTGAATGCGAGCCCAATCCACCAACTGTTATAACGGGGGGCAGGGAGCCCAACAATTGGCCACAGACCATTTCGCGCGTTCTCGCAATTCTTATTCGCGCCCCCCGCTAGCTCTTTCCGTTGCGAGCGCCAGGATCCCCGGCCTGCGTTACAATCCGACCGGTCGGAAGGTTTTCGCTACCAGTTGTGAAAGAATTCACAAGCCCGCCGCGCGGTCCGCCCTCTCGATACAGCCGGCCCTCGCGGTATCCTATGTTTGCGTACTTCCTGCACGCTGTTTCTCGCCCTACCGGCCATTCATCTACCCCGCCCATGCAAGTTGTCATCACCGCTGTTGGCCCCGATAATCGTGGCCTCGCCGACCCGATCATTCATCACGTGACTGGACTCGATGCAAACATCGCCGAGATCCAGATGTACGATCACGACGAGATGAGCCTGTTCGCGATGCTGCTGCGCATCGATCTGCCCGAGGCGAGTTGGCAGGGGCTGCGTCCCCAGTTACTCGAAATCGGCAAGCTCAAGGGACTCAGCGTGCGCGTTTGGTCGCCGGATGAGCGTCGCGCGAAACCGCGTCTGGCGATCTGCACGACGTACCGCCCCGAACCCTCGCTGGCTTTGCTCCGCGCGATTCGCGACGGCCGGATCCGCGCCGAGGCGGCCGTGATGATCGGCAATCGCCAGAACTGTCGTTCGCTGGCCGAACAGTTTGGCGTCGATTGGCACCTGGTCGGCGATGATCGTGGCGCTGCCGACGACGACCAGATGATGCGGATCTGCGACGAGTATAACGTCGACTACCTGATCCTGGCCCGCTACATGCGCATCCTGCCGGCCGCTAGTTGCTGGAAGTATGCCGGCGGGCGCATCGTCAACCTCCATCACGGCTTGCTCCCCAGTTTCCCCGGCATCAGGCCCTATCACGAGGCCTATGCCAGCCGGATGCTGACCTACGGAGCGACCTGCCACTTCATCGTTCCCGAGCTGGACGCTGGCAACCAGATCATCTACCAGTCGACGTTCACCGTCCCCCACGCATCAAAGCTCGAAGAGATCATTCGCCGCGGCCAGGAAGACAACGAACCGCATTGCCTGGTCGAGGGAGTCCGACGCGTCGTCGACCGCGAGGTCCAGCTTCATTTCCACCGGGTCATCGCCACGCCGACGGTCTAGCGGCCGATCGCCCCGCGGTCTGCTCGACTTTGGGCAAAGAATTTGCATCGCGGGGGGCTCCTGCGCCAAACTGGGGCAGCTCTCGCCTTCCGACTCTGCTGGCAAGGATCGACCATGACCACCGCAGCCATCTCCGGCGAATCGCGCATTGCCACGCTCTCCACCTGGGACACGGTGAGCGTAATCGTGGGCATCGTGATCGGGGCCGGCATCTATGAAACCCCGCCGCTGATCTTCAGCAGCGTCAGCAGCGGAACCGGGGCCATGGTCGCCTGGGCTGTTGGCGGCCTGCTGTGCTTGAATGGCGCATTCACCTACGCCGAGTTGGCCAGCACTTATCCTCGCTCTGGCGGTGACTATGTCTACCTCACTCGCGCGTTCGGCCGCTGGCTGGGCTTCCTGTTCGGCTGGGCCCAGATCTCGGTGATCCTCACCGGCTCGATCGGCATGATGGCCTACGTCTTCGCCAACTATGCCTCGACGCTCATCGACCTCGGCTCGTACACGCCGCTCATTCTGGCGCTTGGTTCGGTCATTGTGCTTAGCCTGACCAACCTTTGCGGCGTGGCTCTTGGAAAACACGTTCAGAATGTGCTCTCCTCGGTGAAACTCCTCGGACTAGCCGCGGTAATCCTGGCGGGCCTGCTCGTGTCGCGCGCAGCCGAGACGGCTCCCGGCAGCGTGACGGCGGATGCCGCCGGCGGCTTCTCGCTCGCCGCCTTCGCCTCGGCGCTGGTCCTGGTGTTCCTGACTTATGGCGGCTGGAACGACGCCGCGTTCTTCGTCGCCGACATGCGCGACCGCAAGATGATCGTTCGCGCACTCACTCTGGGCATTCTGATCATTACGCTCGTCTATCTGCTGATCAATGCCGCGTACTTGCGTGCGCTCGGCTGGCCCGCGGTCAGGGAGTCGCAGGCCATTGCCGCCGACTCAATGCGGGCCGCGTTCGGCGCCGGCTATGGAGATTACGCCGCGGGCGGCGTGGCATTGCTGGTGAGCATCTCGGCCCTGGGCGCCGTCAATGGGCTGATCTTCGCCGGTTCGCGCGTATACGCCGCAGTGGGTGAGGAGCACCTGCTGTTCGCCCGGCTCGCGCGAAAGAGCTCCCGGTTCGGCTCACCCGTCTGGTCGATTGCGGTTCAGGCTGCGATCACCGTGGCCATGATCCTGGTCGTGGGCACCGAAGCCGGCCAGCAGGCACTCAATCGCACGTTTACGTCGCTGGGAGTCGAGGAAGTGAACTGGGCCGGAAAGGGCGGTTTCGACACGCTGCTCCGCTGCACCGCCCCCGTGTTCTGGCTGTTTTTCCTGCTGACCAGCATGTCACTCTTTATCCTGCGGCTTCGCGAACCCTACGTCGAACGGCCATTCCGGACGCCGCTCTATCCGCTATGCCCGATTTTGTTTTCGCTCACTTGCGCCTATATGCTGTACGGCGGCATCGAATACGCCGGCAGCCTCGGCTGGGTCGGACTCTCGCTGCTCCTGGCCGGCGTTCCGGTGTATGTGGTTTCGTGCCTGGTGACGAGACGCGCCGAATAGGCCCCAGGCATACGTTTTGCATTCCGAATTCCATTACCCGAGTTGTGCATCGAGAATTCATCACACCTGAGGGAGAGATCGTCATGACTGCCTTCACTCGCTGCGTGCTGCCGGCCGTGCTCGCCTGTCTCCTGCTCCCCACCGTCGCTGCCTGCCAGGAAACAAAAACAGAGCCCAAGACGCCTGACGTGATCTTCGTGCCCACGCCTCAGGCCGTCGTTGACAAGATGCTCGAACTGGCCGAGGTGGATGACAAAGACCTGGTCTATGATCTGGGCTGCGGCAACGGCATCATCGTTGTGTCGGCCGCCAAGCGGGGTGCCAAGGCCGTTGGATTCGATGTCGATCCGCAGCGAATCAAGGAAACCCAGGAAAACATCGCGCAGAACAAAGTCGGCGATCGAGCCACAGTGATGCAAAAAGACATCTTCACGCTCGATCTCAGCAAGGCAAGCGTAATTACGCTTTATCTGCTCCCCTCACTCAACGAGAAGCTCATTCCGCAACTCCAAAAACTCAAACCCGGATCGAAAATCGTCTCGCATGACTTTGCCATGGCCGGGGTGAAGCCGAAGAAGGTTGTCAAAGTTGAAGCGCCGGATCGCGAGCACACGGTTTACCTCTGGGAAGCTCCCATCGTGGTCGACGAGAATGAAAAACCTGCAGACCCATTTGAATAAGACAACTTGAGCGGGTTCGCACGCATCGTCCGTCCGAACGCGAGCACGCACCGCCGGGTCCTAGCAACAGGCGGCGATTCCAGCTAAAACTGGGGTCGCCGCTTTAATTGTTTTCTGGCTCACAAGTTCTCGGATAGCCATGCCCCCCGTTTTTGATGCTGCCGTCGTCGGGGCTGGAGTGCTCGGCCTGGCGCATGCTTATCATCTGGCCCGCCGCGGTCTTCGTGTCGTCGTCTTCGAGCGCAGCCCGAAGGCCTGCGGTGCTTCGATTCGCAACTTCGGCATGCTTTGGCCGATCGGTCAACCGGCCGGCCTCATGCGTGAGATCGCCCTCCGCAGTCGCGAGTTCTGGCTCGAACTGCTTCCCAAGGCCGGCATCTGGCACGAGCGCACCGGCTCGATGCACCTGGCCTACCAGGACGATGAAGCTCAGGTGCTCGGCGAGTTCGTCGAACGCAGCGAGGGCGCTGCCGAGCTGATTTCGCCGACCGAAGTCGCCTCGCGCTCTCCAGCGGTAAAAACTGCCGGACTCAAGGCAGCCATCTGGAGCCCTAGCGAAACTTGCGTCGACCCCAGACAAGTAATCGCCGAGCTTCCGGCGTGGCTCGAAAGGCAGTACGGCGTTCAGTTCGAGTTTAGCACCGCGGTCTCTGCATACGACGCCCCTACCATCACCGCCGGCGGTCGCGCCTACGCGTCACAACAGCTCCTCGTTTGCTCGGGCGATGACTTTCAGTCGCTTTTTCCAGAAGCTTACGCAGGCTGTGGTCTGCTCCGCTGCAAACTTCAGATGATGCGTTCGCAAAGCTATGCAGGGCGTTTGAAGCTCGGCCCGATGCTCGCTGGCGGCCTTACGCTGCGGCACTACAAGAACTTTCAGGACTGCCCGACACTCGCGGCTGTCAAAGAGCGCGTCGCGCGCGAATCACCCGAGTTCGACGAGTTCGGCATTCACGTGATGGCCTCGCAAAACGGCCTGGGCGAACTCATCCTCGGCGATTCGCACGAGTACAATGACGCGATCCAGCCGTTCGACAAGCCGCGGATCGACGACTTGATTCTGGAGTATCTGCACACGTTTCTGAACGTGCCGGATCTCCAGATCGCCGCTCGCTGGCACGGCACCTATGCCAAGCATCCGAAGGAAAGCTACCTGGTGCGGCAGCCCGCGCCCGGCGCGACGTGCGTTACCGCAGTCGGTGGCGCAGGCATGACGCTGTCGTTTGGCCTGGCCGATCAGGTCGTCAGTCAGATCGTTGGAGAGAGTCAAAGAGCAGGATAGGGGAGCACGCAGTGGCGATTGAGCTGGTGGTTTTGGACATGGCCGGTACCACGATCCACGACGATGACGGCGTGAACCGAGCTGTTCGCGCCGCACTCGACGCGGTGAGCGTGCCCGTCACGCGCGACGCAGTCAACGAAGTGATGGGCATCCCCAAGCCTGCCGCCATTCGACACTTGCTGGAAACATCCGGCCGCCTGGACCTGGTGCCGCAACTCGACGCCATTCACGCCGATTTCGTCCGCCGCATGATCGAGTTCTACCGGACGGACCCTTCGGTCCGAGAGATTCCCGGCGCGGCCGATACCTTCCGCCGGTTGCGCGCGGCCGGTATCAAAACCGCCCTCGATACTGGCTTCAGTCGCAACATCGTCGACGTGCTCCTGGAGCGGCTGGGCTGGCAGGACAGCTCGCTGCTCGACACGACCATTACCAGCGACGAAGTGCCGCGCGGCCGCCCGCATCCCGACATGATCCAGAAAGCGATGCGCGAGCTAGGGATCACGGACTCCAGGAAAGTCGCCAAGGTCGGCGACACCCCATCGGATCTGGAAGAAGGCATGTCCGCCGGATGTGGAATGGTCGTGGGCGTCACGCGCGGATCGCACACCGAGGCTCAACTTAAACCGCACGCGCATACGCATTTGATCGGCACGGTCGCCGAATTACCGGCGCTGCTCGGCATCGCTTGAACTAAGCGTCGCGCAATACTCGCTCCAGCCGAGGCCGATAGGACTCCAGCGGCGGCACCTCCAGATTCGGAATCTTCGCCAGATCGTCCCACCGCCGCAATGCCACCGCGGCGCGAAAGTGCGGATTCAGCTCGAAATCGGCAACTTCATCGGCCTTGAACGGTCCGCCTTGCAGTGCCAAACTCTGAATCGAAGCTGGCGAAAGCTGCGCCTGGTATTCAGCATCCGTCGCGCACAGATACCGCTTGGCCGGCACGTGCAGGCGAATCGGCTCCGTGACTTCGGGCCCGCAGTAACGCTTCAGCCACGCCCCGCCGAGGTGCTCATGTCGCGTGTCGATGCCGTGGTCGGCTGCGTCCTCGGGCAGCTTATGAATCAAGTGGCCGATGTCGTGCAAGAGCGCCGCGACGACCAGCTCGTCGCTCGCTCGCTCGCGCTCGGCAAAGTAAGCGGCCTGCAACCCATGCTCGAGCTGCGAGACCGGCTCGCCCACATACGCATCGTGCCCTCTGGTGGCAAACAGCTCCATCACTTCATCGACGACGTTCATACATCCATCCCCGCACCCGGCAGTTTCTTTCGTTCGAGCAAATAGAACACCAGTCCAGCCACGCTGGTTGCGAAGGCCACCAGAGCGAGCGTACGAAACACGCCGGCCCAGCCATAACTGACGGTCAAACGGGCCACGGTATCGCCGGCCAGCATGCCACCAAGATATCCCACGCCGTCGATAATTCCACAGGCCGTGGCCGCTCCCCGCTTCCCGCCCAGATCGAGGGAAATGGCGCCGGCCAGGTAGGAATACGGCCCCAGCATCAGAAAGCTCACAAGCGCAATGAGCGACACGGCCGCCACGGCACTGCCGGAAAAATCAAAGCTCCCGAGAATCCACATCACGACTCCGGCCAGAGTGCACCCCGTGAAAATTACGATTGCGCGCCCTGTCGGACCGAGTTGATCTCCGAGCCACCCCGCCACGAGCACCGAGGCGCCGCCCAGCAGCGGGAACAGCGCGCTTTGCGCCGCAGCTTGCGACTGCGTGGAACCCACCACTTCGGTAAAGTAGGTCGGCGTCCACAGGTTGAACGTCTCTCGCAGCAGGGTGAGCCCCAGCGAAAGCACGCACACCGTTAGAAACGCCGGACTCGTGAGCAGCGGCGCCAGCAGCTTCTTCAAGCTTTGCGGCGACTCGTCGGCGGCGCTCGTTGTACCGTACACGTTCAGCGGATTCGCCTCCGGCTCTTCGTGGCCCACGTCGCGCGGACTCTCGCGAAGCCACAACCAGCACAGCATCGTCAGCGCAAACAGGACGCCCGCGCATACGTAGAACACTTCACGCCAACTGAGTCCGAACTGAATCAAAAGCGACATGAACGCACGTGCGGCGGCATCGCCAAACAAATAGCTGAGGCTCACCACACCCATCGCCGTGCCATAGGCGCTATAGCTGAACCAGCGGCCGGTGACTTTCACCATGCCCGTCCAGCACAGCGACTGCACGGCGCGATTGCCAAACCAGGCCAGCGAGAAGATAGGTAGTCCGCCACCCAGCGCAAACAGCATCGTGAACAACACGCTGCCGAACATCCCAAAAAGGACATTTCTGCGTCCGCCCAGGAAATCGGCGACGCTCCCGGTTACGAACTTACCAATGGTGTAGGCCAGGACGCCCAGCGTGGCGACCTGACCCATCCGAATTCTGGCGGTATCGGCAGTCATTCCCGACGCCGTCAACTCCTCAGCTATCGCCCCCAGGAACACGGAAAAATTGGAGCGGCAAAGATAACATCCCGAGTAGCCAAGGACCATCAGCACCACGGTAACTACTTGCCACTTAACAAGATGTCGATTGGTGGTTTCCAAAAACAGCGCAATCCTTGAAACGACCGTTGTTAAACGAACCAAACATGTTTGGCGAAAGTAGACAATGAAGGCTGTCGGTAACTTAGCCGATCGAACGGCAACTGGGTTAGTGAGGAAGTTATCAGATCAACATTCACCTACGTAAGTCCTTCGTCGGTGTTGAATGACGGTTTAGCCCGATTGAGAGTTTTGCCTGCTCGCGTGACAACAAGCGCGTACCGGCTAAGATGGGGGCCTGTGCCGCCCTGGATAAGGTGTTATGGATCAAAGCTCCCAGCGTGTTTTGCTTGATCCTGCGCGCGACTACCCTAGCGAAGTCGAACGTAGCGCCGCTTGGCGCGAATTCACCGGCGAGGCCGGGCCGTTTCGCGCGGCGTTTGATCACGCGGCCATTGGCATGGCCATCGTCGATCTCGACGGCCGCTTCCTGCAGGTGAATCCCGCCCTGCTCAGTATCGTCGGTTACGACGAGGTGGAGTTGCTAGCGACCGACTTCCAGTCGATCACCCACCCTGGCGACCTGGAGTCCGACGTGGCGCTCGCCCGCCAACTCATGGCGGGCGAGATCGAACACTACCACATGGAAAAACGCTATCTCCACAAAGACGGACACGTCGTGTGGATTTTGCTCAGTACTTCCATCGCCCGCGACAAAGCCGGTCGGGCTTGCTTCGCCGTTTCGCAAATTCAGGACATTTCCGATCGCAAAGCCGCGGCCGAGGAGATCGCCCGCCGACTGCGGCAGATTGATCGCCTGACGCAGACCGTGCGCTCCATCTTGCAGTGTGTTGCGCAGCAGCAAGGCAACCAGCTTTACAATTCGGTGGTCCGGGTGGTAATGCGAACTTTTGGCAGTCCGCTGGGAATCTTCCTGCGCCGGACTGGCAACGACGAGTTGGTCGGCCTGCAAGTGGCACACGAAGAGACCTCCGAAATGCGCTGCCGGCTGTCCGATGCTCATGACTCGTGGCATCAGGCCCTGCTGACCGGAACGGGCATCATCGACCGCAGCGAAAGCAAGTTGCCGTGTGGCACGCCTGTTCGAAACTGGCTCACCGCTCCGATCGTCCACGACGGAGTGCCGTGCGGCTTGTTTGCCGTCGGCAACACTCCCCATGAGTATGACGAAGACGATCGTGACTTGCTGATCCGCGTCAGCGCGATCATTGGGCCGGCGCTGCATGCCCGGATCCAACGCGACAAGCTCACACCGCGCGAAGCGGAAGTCATGGATTTGATCGTGGCCGGAATGTCGCAAAAGCAGATCGCGACGACGCTCGGCATCAGCGTCCAGACGACAGCTAAACACCGTACGCGTGTCCTGGAAAAGCTCCATCTCACGAGCGACGTGCAACTCGTCCATCTTGCGCTGCAGATGAAATCGCCCTGGACGGACGGCGCGATGATGCCCGATAGTGGTCGGCTCACCGCAAATTCAGACGGCCTGCAAAGCCAGCTCGACGGCCACGCCGGGCATCAGGAGCCGGGACGAACCTCGGAATAACCCTTGGTCGCTCCGAGTGAGTGCTCGATCGTAGCCATCGAATCGACGGGCATCTCCCGCGTTTCCTGATTCTGTTGCCACCACGCGGCCGCCTCGGCCTGTCCCCACGACTCCAGCGGCACGCACTGCTCAAGCAAGGCCATCAGTTCGGCAGCCGACTGTGGCCGATCGCTGGGCAACTTGGCCAGAAGTTGCAGAATCACGGCTTCCAGCGAGCGAGAAATCTGCCGTCCCGCCCGCTCGCTGGGCGGCACCGGCTTCGACTCGACATGCGCACGCATGATCTCCAGCACGCTCGACGACTCGAATACCGCATGCCCCGTAAGCAAAAAATATCCCACCGCGCCAAGCGCATACAAATCGCCCCGCGCGTCACAACCTTCGGTGTCGCGCACCGTCTCGGGCGCCATGTACAGCGGCGTGCCCGTCACGGTATCGGCCGCGGTCAGGGTCTGCATCTTGTGACTGTCGATCGCTTTGACCAGTCCAAAGTCCAGTAGCTTGACGAAGTCGAAAATTCCCCCCCGAGCCGTGATCATGATGTTCGCGGGTTTGATGTCGCGATGCATTAGCCCCGCCGCATGCGCTTCCTGCAGCGATCCACACACCTGCGCCAGGATGTTGATCACGCGACCGTCCGGCAGCGGGCCAAATCGCCGAACCAGCACGTCCAGCGAATACCCGTCGAGAAACTCCATGGCGTAATAGAACACGCCCTCTGCCGTGCGGCCGTAATCGTAAATCGTGATCGTGTTGGGATGGTTGAGCTGGCTGGTCAGCTGCACCTCACGCTCAAAACGGGCGACGGACACGTCCGTGGTCTTGGACGGTTCGAGCAGCTTCACCGCAGTCGGCCGTCGCAGCAGCGCGTGCCGCGCGCGATACACGCTGCCCATTCCTCCCTCGCCGATTTTCTGCTCCAGCGCGTACTGCCCGAGTTGCCCGACCGCGATCACGGCATCTCGCATCTGGCGATCCAATCGACCGGCCAGCAGCGTGAGCGCGAGCAAAAGTGCGGCCAGCGCGGCCAGAAGACCGAACAGGACCCAGAACACGAATCTGAGCACGTACACGGGGCGATACGCTTCAGCCAGATCCATCTCGGTGGCCACACCCAGATCGAAACCCGGCAGCCAGGCCCAGGCACCCACTGAGGGGACGCCACGATAATCGAGATAGCCGTCGACGTCCACGCCCGGCTCGGCGATGCCCGGCTTGCGATGGATCGCGTCCTCGGCCAGTTCCGTCAGCGGCTGTTTGTCGCGTGAAAGCGCCGCCCTCGCGCCGGTACTGAGGTCCACCCCCGGGTTCCGCAGTTCCACGTTGAGCACGCTCTGCGCCTGCGGACGATCGGGCAACAGCGCGAGCTGTTTGAGCTGATCATCAAACCTGCTTCGCGACAGGAACACTCCCTGCTCATTGAAGGCGTAAGTCTCGCCGGTCGCCCCTGGTTGCGCCACTCCCAAGATCTGACTGAACTCCAGAGCCGGGTCGATTCGCAGCGCCACCACCGCTGCCGGCTTCTCGTTGGGACCGATCACGGGCGCCGCGACGAACATTACCGGCACGCCTGCCATCGGCACACCATCCGGGCCAGGCAGCATGATCCGTGAGGGAAAAGGATGCGAGACCGTCGGCTTTCCGGCCAGCACCTTCTCCAGAAACTTTTGCTGGTCCGACATGATCACATTGCGCCCCAGCAGCAAGTCTTCGTCCGTCGCGATGATCAGGCCGTCGAGATTAAACACCACAAAGCCTGTGTAGGCCTGACGATCGACCCAGGGCTTCAGTTCCGCGGCCAGCGGCAACTGTTGCGGGGCGTCATCGAGTTGGGCGGGTTTGCCGCCCGTTGTGCGCGAGTAGTCGAGTAGTTCAAGTACCAGCTTCCGAATCACCGGATCGCCGGCAATCACCGCGGCGTTCTCTTCCTGGATGCGCATCCAGAGCTTGAGCGCTTCGACGTCCGCCCGCAGCACCGTGGTCAATTCCGCCGCCGTCTGATCTTGAATGGCATCTTCGATGTGTGTGCGCACCCACAGCCCGGCAATCACCAGGGCAATCAGGGCCGCCACGGGCACGATCCACAGATGGCGTTGTGCGATGCCACGCGTAGTCGACAACGCACCAGCGCGTTTTGCCCACGCACGTATGGACGTTCGAGATCGCTCGGAGCTTTTTTCCACGGCAAGCGGTGCTCACGGTCGGATGGCCAGAGAGACGGCGGGCAGGAAGCATGACCGCAGTCTGGTTCCATAGCCAGCCTACCCCCGGTTGGCCTTCCGCTCAACCAGGTTGCCACCATCTGACACATCGGCAGCGCAGGAACAAACCCTGCGGCCGCGCCAATCGTTGTCTTGAACGCGACCGCAGGGTGCTCGTGATGGAAGCGCTAAGAGCTACCTCGGCTGTGCGGGCCGGTAGTCGTAGTTCGCCTCTCGCTCATAGCCGCTGAGCCGGGACTCGATTTCATCTTTCGACTGGCCGTACTTTTTCTGTAAAGCGCCGACGAGTTGCTCGCGCTGGCCTTCAAATTTATCCAACTCGTCATCCGTCAGATCACCCCACGTTTCCTTCAGCCTGCCTTTGAACTGCTTCCAAGTGCCTTTGACCGTATCCGAATTCATGGTTGAACTCCTGAGGTTAGAAAATCGACCCGGGTGGCCGATCGGGCATCCGACCCGATCGGCCATCCAGTCACGAAGGACCCAGCAAAGAGGGTCGAATCGAACAATCGCCTTGCGCTTGGGGGCACGGCGATGTGTACGTGCTGGGACGCACCGCGGCAAACGGCAAGCGCCCTGTAGTGAACCTGGTAGCAAAGTTAAGATGCACAGAGCATGCCATTTGCGCCGAAACGGGCGCGAACGACGCGATCACTAGAAGAGGCCGAGACTTGCGTCAAATAGCCCTGGGCCGCATTTCGACTTGCGCTGGAGGATTTGCTGCCAACGAGCAGCCTGATGACTCACGAACTGATGCGGGGCGAGCCTAGGGCGCTGCTTCGACTGGCGCACTGTCGATGGCGCCCGGTGGCGGCCCACCCGGCTGGATCGCCTCGTCGTCGCTAAGCACGTACATCAACATGGCACCCAGCATCAGAACCACGCCGATCCACACCAGCCAACTTGTCTTCGCCTTCGACTTCCCGTGGTGGTGTTTCTGATCGTGACCGTGCTTGTCGTGGTCGTGGTGGGTCATGGTCGCTGGGGTGCTCAGGAGGGAAGGGGGACCGTGCGATAAACCGCGGTACATCAAAAGTTTAACCTCCTCGGCCGCGTGTGCGGAGCGCAAACGGCCCAGATTGCATCAGTAAGCCCAATTCTCGCGTGCTAAGTCGCTCAGCCGCTAGGTATTAGACCGATTCTGAGGGCGTCGAGGTTCCGCCGCTTGTTTCGCCATGCCGCTACCGCATACGATCAGGGTGCAACACTTCCGCCGCAGTTCGATTGAAGTCCATGCTGCAATTGCAACCCACCGCCGCACATGCGGAGCAACCGCTCGACGTCATCGTCGTCGGTGCGGGCATGGCCGGACTATGTGCCGCGCGTCGCCTCGCCGAGCGAGGTGTGTCGTACGTCGTTTTGGAAGCCCGCGATCGCGTCGGCGGCCGCACGCTCAGCCAATCACTTGGCGGCGGAATGATCGATCTGGGCGGTCAGTGGATCGGACCGACGCAGCATCGGCTGGCAGTGCTGGCCAAGGAACTCGGCGTCGCCACGTTTCCTCAGTTCCACGCAGGTACCAAGCTACTGAGCTGGGGAGGCAAGCTCCAGCGCTACAACGCCGACCTGCCAAAACTTTCACTGTGGGCTCAACTCGAACTCTTTCAAGCCGACCGTCGCTGGAAGAACTTCGCCAGCCAGATTCCGCCCGATGCTCCCTGGCTCGCGCCCCGGGCTGCCGAGTGGGATTCCATGACGCTCGAAACCTGGAAACAGCGACATACCCGTTCTGCCGGCGCGCGACTCTTTATCGACGCAGTCTGTCGGGCCGTGCTCACCAGCGAACCGCGCGATGTCTCGCTGCTGTACTTTCTCAGCTACCTCCGCTGGGGCGAGGGGCTCGAAACGCTCATCTCGATCCCGCGCGGCGCGCAGCAAGACCGGTTCGTTGGCGGAGCACAGCAGATCTCCCACCGCCTGGCTGATCGGCTGGCGCCAAACGTCGTACTCAGCTCGCCGGTGCATGCCATTGAGCAGGACGCTGACGGCGTCACTATTCGCACCGCGCGTGCGAACTATCGGGCCAGACTCGCCATCATCGCACTGCCGCCTGCCCTCGCCGGCCGTATTCACTACACGGCGCCGCTTCCCGCACGCCGCGATCAGCTTTGTACGCGGATGCCAATGGGTTCGGTCATCAAGTACATTGCCGTCTACGAGCGCCCGTTCTGGCGCGAAGCGGGTCTTTCCGGCGAAGTCGTCAGCGATACCGGGATTACGGTCACCACGTTCGACGACTCCTCGGACGATGGCCGCCATGCTGCGCTGGTCACCTTCAGCGACGGCCAGGCTGCGCGCGACTGGTCCGATCGCTCGCCAGACGAGCGCCGTGCAGCGGTGCTCAGCGAGTTCGTCAGGTTCTTCGGCCCCCAGGCGGCCCGTCCCATCGACTTTGCCGAGAAGAATTGGAACGACGATCCCTGGAGTCGCGGTTGTTATGTGGGAGTCGCCGGACCGGGCGTGTTGACTGCTTGCGGACAGGCGCTCCGCGAGCCTTGCGGCCGGCTGCACTGGTCTGGCACGGAAACTGCCACAGAGTGGACGGGTTATCTCGAAGGGGCCATACAGTCGGGTGAACGCGCGGCCCTCGAAGTTGCTGCTCGCCTGAATGCCACGCGCTGAAAATCGGCTTTTCTCACCCTCGCGACTTTTGAAAGCACTCCGTCGCATGAACAGCAAGAAGTCGAACGGTGAAAGTCGCAGCATCCGCGTGGTTCTCAACGGCAAGTCTGCCGAACTGCCCGAAGTGCGCGCGGCGGTCCTGGCCTGCCGCAAGGCGGGGCACGATGTCGAGGTCCGCGTCACCTGGGAGGGTGGCCAGTCCGCCGAGTTCGCCGAGGAAGCCGCCCGCCAGGGTCGCGACATCGTGATTGCCGCCGGCGGTGACGGCACGGTGAGCGATGTTTCAGCCGGCATAATCGCCGCGGGCGAAGGCGTTCTAACCGCGATCGGCATCATGCCCCTGGGCACCGCGAACGACTTCGCCACGGCCTGCGGAATTCCCCGCGACATGACGGCCGCACTCAACTTTGCTGTCCAAGCAACGCCTCGCCGGATCGACGTCGGCACCGTCAACGATCGGCCGTTCATCAACGTGGCCAGCGCCGGGATCGGAGCCCAGATCACGGCCGAGACTCCCGCCGGCATGAAGCGCATGCTGGGCGGAGCGGCCTACTCGCTGGTGGGAATCTTCAAGGCCTTCACGATGACTCCCAACGAGGGCCGGTTGATCACGCCCGAAGGAACCTATTCTGGCAAAATGATGCTGATGGCGATTGGCAACTCGCGTCTGGCCGGCGGTGGATTTCGCGTTGCGCCTCGGGCACTGCTCGATGACGGCCTGCTGGACCTGGTGATCGTGCCCGACGTCAGCATTCCGGAAACCGGTTCAATCGTCAGCGAGATGATCCGCCTTGACACCGAAGAGCCTCAACAGGTCGTCTATCGGCAGCTCCCGTCATTTACAATCGAATCGAGTCACGGGATTCCCATGAACCTCGATGGCGAGCCGATCCACGCCAACCGTTTCGAGGTAAACATCCTGCCGCGTCGGTTGCGATTCCTGTTGCCGGCCGAAGCGCCGCTCTCCGAAGTTGCGCCCGATGGAAACCAGTAGTGCGAGCAAGCCAGCGATGACATCCGTCTATGACTTCACAGCCACGGCCATCGACGGCCGCGACGTTTCGCTGGCCGAGTTTCGCGGCCAGGTTCTTTTGATCGTGAACGTCGCCAGCCGCTGCGGGTTCACCCCGCAGTACGCCGTGCTCGAAGCACTCTATCGCAAGTACCACGCGCAACGTTTTTCGGTACTCGGCTTCCCGTGCGATCAGTTCCTGCACCAGGAGCCGGGCGATGAAGCCGAGATTAAGAACTTCTGCTCGCTGAATTATGACGTCACATTTCCGCTGTTCGCCAAGGTTCATGTCAACGGCCCGCAAGCGCATCCACTGTTCGCCTATCTGAAGTCCATTCAGCGCGGCCTGCTGGGCACCGGAACAATCAAATGGAACTTCACCAAGTTTCTCGTCGATCGGCAGGGCAGGGCGGTGCAGCGGTTCTCGCCGCGAACGGTCGACCAGCTCGAGGCGGCGATCCATCGCTTGCTAACCGCCGTAGAATAACGGTGCCATCAACCAAAGGCTATTGAATCGCGAGTGTCATCATGTTGCTCAAGTCGTTCAACTGGAATCAGGAAGTCATGTTCTCCGCGGAGCCGGTGCTCGTCGATTTTTGGGCGCCCTGGTGCGGGCCCTGTCGCGCGATGCATCCCACGCTTGAGTCGCTGGCCAAGGATTTCAAAGTCGCACAAGTGAACGTCGACAAGAATCCGCAATTGGCCAGCGCCTACAACGTGTCCTCGATTCCAGCCATTATGATCTTCAAGGGGGGTAAAGTCGTGGCCAGCCATCTGGGCGTCACGCCCGAGGCCACGCTCCGCGCCGAACTTGAGAAGTTCAGCGATTCGCCGGCCAGGAGCTAATTGCCTTTGCTCGCGGGGTAAGCGGATGACGCGGCCCATTTACTGGCATACACTGGCGTCTTCCACAATCTTTCCGGAGGATCGCCAGCCATGCTTGCTTCACTTCTGCTTTTGTGCTGCGGCTTGGCCACGAGTGCCGATGACGCGCTACCAATCGAACTCATCGCGCACCGCGGCGGTGTCGTCGACCAGCGACTGATCGAGAACAATCTGCCCGGCATCGAAGAAGCCATCCGCCGCGGGTATTGGATGCTCGAAGTCGACATTCGGGAAAGCAGGGACGGTCATCTGGTCGTCCATCACGATGCCGATTTCCGGCGATTCTACGGCGACGAGCGCCGCGTCGCCGACATGACCTGGGACGAGATCAAGCTGCTCCGCAGCACGCCCGGCGACCTGCGACCGCTCGAATTCGCCGAGTACGCAGCAGCTTGTCGAGGCCGGATTCGCTTGATGCTCGATATCAAAGGGCCTGACCACTCGCAGGCCTTCTTCAGCACACTCATTGCCACGCTGGAAGAGAACGACCTCCTCGACTCAGCCTACGTGATCGGCACCGAGCAGTCGCGGAAGCTGCTCCTGGATCGCGCCAAGATCGGCATCAATCCCCGTAAGCTGGTCGACCATGTTTCCGGCGGCGAGGACGTGGGCCGACGCTACTTCCTGTTCGCCCACGCCAAGGATTTCGAACAGGAAGCACTTGAACTGGCCCGCAGCCGTGGCGTCGACATTGTGCCGTCGATCAACACGTTCCACTATCCGGTAAAGACGAACATGCAAGATGCCGCGGCCGACATCACCCGGCTGAAAAAGCTGGGCGTCACCCGGTTTCAAATCGATTCAGTCTACGAGCCGCTCTGCCGCGAGCCGTCGACCTTGCAGCAGGACTGACTACTTTCCGACGGATTACTTTCCGTCAGTGGCTTTCGCCTGGGCATCGGCCACGCGCTCGGCCAGCGCGTTCAAGATCAGGCCCGCCGTGTCCGGACCGACGCTGTTTCGCTCGCCATACTGTGCGCTCTCGCGCTCGTAGGCATGTGGCGGTTTCACGTCCCATTGACGCTTGGGGACGATGTAGCCCACTTCGTCATTGGCCAGACCGATCACCATCATCTTGCTCGATGGCAGCGTTTCGGCAATGCTCGGCTCCGGAGCGGCATCCAGAAAGTCCGCACCCGGATCGATCGGATCCTGATACTTGCCGTACACGCACTCGGGGTAAATCTCGCCCGGGATCGCCGCAATTGCCAGCTCCCCCAGTTGCAGGTAAGCGACTTCCGTCTCCAGAGCCATTCGCCCCGTGGCCGCGTGCGGAGCAACCTGATCGCCCCGCTGGTACTTATCGCCGGTCCACTCATAAGCCGGCCGATTGAGCACGCCAATCGCCAGGGCCTGTACGAAGCCCGGATTGTCGAGCGGCAGCAGAACCTGCTTGGTCTGCACGGTCATCGGCGAAAGCTCGATCGGCTGGGCTGCGGCCAGAGCTCGATCGGCGAGGTCTGCCGTCGCCGCACCTACCGCGTCAATGAAGGCGAAGATCTCGGTCGGCAGCCGCCCTGCCTTGGCTTCCTCGACCAGCTTCTTGGGCGTGCCCATCAGACCGCCGATGGCGCCTTGAAAGTAAATCACGGGGCAGCCGTGCCGCTTCTCGAGCGCGTCGACCATCGAACCCATGAAGTCGCGCGTCACGAGCGGGTTGTTGCTGGGCTCGATGCCGTGCGCATTCCACTGCACAACGACGCCGGCCGGCTGCTTTTTGCCCACACGCTGAAATCGCAGGATGCGCAGCACGCCGTCATAAACCTCGGGCAGCCTGAAATCGCCCAACAGCGTTTCATCTTCAGCGGTGCCATACTCAGCGGCCGAGGGCGCACTCGCGGCATCCGCTTGCCGAACCGCGGCGACCAGCCCCGCCTCAAGTTGTTCGACATACGCCGGAACGACACCCGACTTATCGTCAGACGGTCCCCAAATTCCGATCACATCCGGCGTGGCATGCGAATGGGTCGCCGCCACCAGCACATAGGCAAAGTCCTTTAACTTCCCACGCACGCTCTGCACCAGCGGGTACGGCAGGCCAATCGAATCGGCCGAGACCAGCGCCACCTTCTTGCCCCGATCGCGCAGCACCACTGCCCGGGCAAATAACGGGTCGTGAACGCCGGTTGCCGCGCGGTTCTTCTCCAGTCCCGCCAGCCAGATCGGCTGCCCTTGTTCCAGCTTGGGAGTCACGTCCACCGTGGCAAAGCCCACGTCGACCGCGCGCGAGTCAGTCGCGCTCGCCAGGATGGCGCCCGCCACCACGAATGAAAGCACTATCGAGAAGCGAAGTCGCTGAGCAAACATCAGGGCACCTGCGCGTGACAGTTCTAGACCAGAGGATGCACCGCCAGCGTCAGCGTATCTGAAGCGCCCGGGTGCTTTCAATGACTTCGCGAATCGTGGTTTCCAGATCATACTGCGGCCGATAGGCGATCGTCCGCCGCAACCGCGAAAGATCTGGAATTCGCGACCGCACGTCTTCGAAATCCGCGTCGTAGGCCTCGGCATATGATTGAAACTGAATCTCCAGCCTCGGATTCACTTGGGCCAGGACATTCTTGGCGAGCTGCAAGATACTCACCGGCTGATCGCTGCCGATGTTGAACACACCAGCAATGGCCGAGTCGGTCTCCATCAGCTCGATCACCGAGCGAACGATGTCGTTCACGTGCGCGAAGCAGCGCACCTGCCGTCCGTCGTCATGAACTACCAGCGGCCGGCCAGCCAGCGCCGCCTCGACAAAACGCGGCAGCACCATGCCGTAGCGACCCGTCTGCCGCGGACCGACGACATTGAAGAACCGCCCGATCACGACCGGCAGCCGATGCTGCCGCCAGTAGGCGAGCGCCAGAAACTCGTCGATCGCCTTCGACGCGCCGTACGACCAACGGGCCTTGGTCGTGGGGCCAAGCACAATGTCGTCGTCCTCGCTCCAGATCGGCTTCGGGTTCTTGCCGTACACTTCGCTGGAGCTGGCCAGGAACAACTTCACGGCGTAACCGTCGCGCTTGCGGCGCAGCAGTTCGTTGAGCACGAGCTCGCAGGGATAAATGTTCGTTTCGATCGTGTGAATTGGCGCGGTCGAGATCAACTGCACGCCCACCGCTGCGGCCAGGTGATACACCTCGTCGACATCCGCCACGAGTTGCCGCACCAGATTCTTGTCGGCGGCGCTGCCGACCACGAAGCTGAAGTTGAAATGGTCGCGGACCGCGGCCAGGTTCTCAGCTGTGCCGGTCGATTCGTCGTCGAGCACCGTAACGCGATAATCGCGTGCAAGCAGAGCTTCCGCGAGGTGACTGCCGATAAATCCGGCGCCGCCGGTGATAAGTGCGTGTTTCACGTGCGCTGGAGCCGAGGGCTTCTAAAGCAGGAATCGCCTACCCACAAAGTGTACGCCACGGGCGGCCGCGTCAAGCTAAACCGCGGCCTTCCGTCCATTCCTTCGAAGCTCCACCGGGGATTTCTACCCACCTAGTGCCCGACCGGATCACGCTGGTCGAGTTCGGGATTCACGTCCGACGGCTTCGCCTCGGGATCGGCCAGGGCTGCCAGTTCCCGGGCCGCATCCCGGCGGTTGGCAATCAGCGAGGCAATGATCGACACGGCCAGCAGCGACAGGATGATGAGCAGTGACACGGCGGGGTCGAACATGTGATGCCCCGTCCACCAGTCGCCCAGCATCTTGAACCCCACAAAGGCCAGCACGGCACTCAGCCCGTAGTTCAGGTAACGGAACATGTCCATCACGCCGGCCAACAGGAAGTACAGCGCTCGAAGGCCCAGGATGGCAAAGATATTCGATGTGAACACTGTGAACGCATCCTGCGTGATGCCGAAAATCGCCGGTACGCTGTCCACCGCGAACAGCACGTCCGTGCTCTCGACGACCAGCAGCACCAGAAACAGCGGCGTCATGCACCACTTGCCGTTCTCCACGACGAAAAACGTCTCGCCATGCGTCTGCTTGGCAACCGGGAACAGCTTCCGCGCAATCCGCAGCAGGATGTTCTTTTCGGGATTCACATCCGAGTCGCCGTGCGTCGCGAGCTTGAACGCCGTATAGACCAGGAATGCGCCGAAGATCGGCATGACCCAATCGAATCGCTCGATGAGCGCAGCGCCCAGCACAATGAAGATCAGCCTCATGACGACCGCGCCGAGGATGCCCCAGAACAGGACGCGGTACTGATACTTCAGCGGCACGCCGAAGAAACTAAACACCACGGCGAACACGAAGACGTTGTCCATCGACAACGACCATTCGACCAGGTAGCCGGTGAGAAATTGGATCGCAATCTCGCTACCCCGCCACCACCAGACCAGCCCATTGAAGGCCAGAGCCAGCGAACACCAGATCACGGTCCAGAGGGCCGATTCACGGAGCGTGGGCTCGTGTGAGTTCCTGTGGAACACAAACAGATCGAGCACTAGTACGACGACGACAAAGGCCCCGAAGGCCAACCAGTGCCATAGCTGCACGTCGGAAACGCCGAGCTGCGGTGGCGCCTGAGCCAACAGGCTCGCGGTAGCCGAGGTAAAAGTGGAAAGTTCCAACGCCTTGATGTCCCGCTTAGAAACTCGCTCTCAGGCCCCCCAGATCGCCTGTGGTGCCCTGTTTGCAAACGCTCGCAAGCGATCAATCATAGAGGTGCCCCGGCGACCAAGCAACGGCATATCAAAGTGCCCGGGGCGGACTGGCGTCGCAAGTCGAGCCGGTACCCGCGCAGCATACGTCGTATGTCGCAACGGAGTTGCACAGAGACCTTACCGACCCCACCTGGGAAGCGCAGGGCGCAAACCCAAAGTCCCTACCGAGCGGTCAAAATCGACGGCAGCAGCCGTTTAGTCCCGCAGCGAGAGCAACTTCTTGTTGCGCGACTCTTCGATTGCCAGCTTGCCCTCGCGAGCCAACCAGCCGACAGCCTGCATGATCACGTCACGCGGCGCATCGATGTCCTTGGCGACCTGCGTCAGGCTGCACGCGCCGTTTTCGTTCAGATAGTGCCAGATCACACCGGCGGTATCACCAATCTGCTCCAGAACCGAATGTTGAGCGGTGGCCATGTTCGTTTGCTCCTCAACGATCGAGACTTTGAAATCCCAGCCCTCATGCCGCCCTCGACTGGCGGAAGTATATCGCCCGAAGCGGCCACGACTCAAGTACCAAGGATCATCGTCCTCGGCCCCAGGGCGCGGCCTCCCGACTTCTAAGCACATCAAAAGCTTAGGACGTCTCCCGAATTCCGCGGCGGCCAGGCACGGACCGCTTATTCCGGAAGTGCCGGACAGAGGTGGACTCCACAACCGTTGGCACGGATCGTGCCGAGGCGGCCTGTCAACAAAAAAAGGGCCCGCCTGGCAACTCGATGTGCCAGGCGGGCCCTTCGACCGTGAAAAACAGGTGCGTCCCGAGTTGGGAAAATAGTCGCCATACCCCGGCGACCACCGCTAAGATTCACGGCTCGTCATTCATGTTCGCTGATCGCGTTTGCTCGCGGTTCGTGGCGAGTCGTCCCACTCTCCTCAAAACCACGCTGGGTCGAACGCGTTTGCGAAGATCGTAAAAGCACGCCGCGTGCCGAAGTAGCGATCCGCAATCGCAGTTTCTGCCGCAACCGCTCTAAGTCGCCAGCCGCAAATGAGTTCGATTCCTAACAGCCAACGTCAGACGCGCCGTCGGCCTGCCAGCACCGACTTGTAAAAATTGCAGAATGCCGCGTGGCAGCACTAAGAACTGCCCGTCAGCAGGCTCATGGTCATCGCCCGAAACACCGGCCCGGCCGTTACCAGCTCGCGATCCTCGGCCTGGCACAGGATGAGGCAAGTTGCATCCGCCGTGCGAAAGCTGCGAATCAGGGCAGTATTGGTGAGATCGAGGTAAAAGAAGTTCACGTCGTAGCCTCGTAACTCTTGTCCGGCCACCTCCTCGCTCGCCGGCTCGGCCTCGGAACCTTCGTATTCGGCCTTCAGGGCATTGAGCGTCTCGGCCGCCAGCTTCTTCGGGTCGGCGGATCGGTCATGAAGCACGACCGACCAGAACGCTCCGCCTGGACTATAGACCGTAACCGAGTTGTTGCCGGCAATTGCTTCCTGCTCATCCAGCGTCCAATTGTCGGGATACATAAAGCGTATCCCCAGCTTGTCGAATACGGCCGGCACGGCTGTCTCTCGCCATGGAACATCGATGAATTCATAACGCCAGCGTCATTCTAGAGCTCCGGGTCGAGATCAGCCAGCACCGCTCGCCAGCCTGCCGCCTTGCCGGCAAGACCTCGATTTGCTATCGTTCGCGGCCCTTTTTCGGTCCGTCCGTCCGCTGGCCGCATCTCCTTTATCGTGGGCAAACGCATGCCTCGACCGTGCTGCAATCGACCGTGCCGAGTGGCGCTGGCTGCGTCGCTGTGCGCCGCTGCGCTGGCCGGCTGCCGCACGCTCGATCGCGGGCCGGTCTCGCAATCGGTCGTTGAGGGCCGACAACTCACCCAGCAAGGTGTCAACGCCATGGATCGCGGCGACTGGCGGCGGGCCGAGTCGCTGCTCGAACGCGCAGTCTCCACCAGTGGCAAGGACGTCGACGCGCGCCGCAACTATGCTGAGACTCTCTGGCAACGTGGTGCCAAGAGGGACGCTCTGGCCCAGTTCGAAGCCGCCCGCGAGCTCGACGACTGCAACCCGGGGCTGGCGGTTCGCACCGGTGAAATTTATCTGGCCCTGGGACAAACCAACTCGGCCAGCGAAATGGTTGAGGTGGCACTGCGCGCCGATCCCAAGTTTGCCCAGGCCTGGGCGCTGCGCGGAAGTGTCGCGGCAGCCGGTGGCAAACAGCGTGAGGCGCTCGCCGACTTTCAGCGAGCGCTCGGCTACGCTCCCGACAGCTACGACTTCGCGGTACGCGTCGCCGAGACGTATCGCGCCCTCAACGAACCCGAACAGGCTTTGGTGGCTCTGGAAACCCTGGCTGAACGATATCCGCCTGGCGAGGCGCCGCAACAAGTTCTGCACCTGCAAGGTTTAACCCTGGCAGCACTCGCTCGTCATGACGACGCGGCTCGCACGCTCGCCGCGGCCGCCCAGCGGGAGCGTCCCAACTCCGAGTTACTTTATCATCTGGCTCGGGCCGAGTTCGCCTCCGGCCGGCCGAAACACGCGCACTATGCGCTTCAGCAAGCGCTCGCGCAGGATCCCGCGCACGCGCCGAGCCAGGCCCTGGCCGCTCAACTCACTGCATCAAATACGCCAGTGCGACGGTAGCCTGGCGACGACGCGGCAGCCGGTCCCCTGGGCTCCGGATCATCACTCCCCATGCGAACGTTACAACCGACCAGCGGGCCCCCCGAAAGATTTGCCCCCTGGGCTTCGGCGACCTAAGGTTGCATTGCGTGGGAGAGCCTACGCCCCAACTTTGCTGCGCCATGACGATCGACCGTAGCCAGCGCACGAGAGGTGCGTCTGGATTTGCTACCCGAAGGCCGAGGAACGCAATCGAGCGGCCGGCTTTCGACCGCCCTGTGAGAGCAGGGACACCTTTTCAAGGAGCCCGCAGTGATGACACCGTCCACTGCATTGGATGCGCCGGCCGCTACGCCCGAAGCCCCCTTTGTCGATCGCCGCAGCTATGATCCTGGCGTGGGGATGCCCGGCCGCGAGCGCCGCCAGTTCACGAACAGCCACGAAGAGCTGTCGCCCGAAGCGCGCGAACTCGCCCAGGCGATTGACCAGTACAAGCTGACGCACCGCCGCCGCTTCATCACCTACGAAGAGATGCTGGGCGTCATCAAATCGCTCGGCTATCAGAAGTAGTCCAACAAGAGCCGCCTACAGCGACTTCACTTCCGCCACGAGCTTCGTCAGCGAGCTCTTGGCGTCGCCAAACAGCAGTGCCGTTTTCGGATCGTAAAACAGCTCGTTCTCGATCCCCGCAAAGCCTGGATTCATGCTCCGCTTGAGCACGATGATGCTCCTGGCTTGATCGGCATTCAGAATCGGCATCCCAAAGATGGGGCTCGAACGGTCATTCCGCGCCGCCGGGTTCACCACGTCGTTCGCGCCGATCACGAGCGCCACGTCCGCCCGCGGGAACTGATCGTTGATCTCGTCCATCTCCAGCATCTTGTCGTAGGGCACGTTTGCCTCGGCTAGCAGCACGTTCATGTGCCCTGGCATACGGCCGGCGACCGGATGGATCGCGAACTTCACTTCGCCGCCCCGTCTTTCGATCAGCTCGGCCAGTTCGCGGACCTGATGCTGGGCTTGAGCCACGGCCATCCCATAGCCCGGCACCACGATCACTTCGCTCGCATAGGCCAACTGTGCCGCCGCGTCCTCGACCGAGACGCTCTTCACCGTCATCCCTGCGGAGCTCGCCTTGCCGGCCGTTTCGACCGGCGTGCCGAAGGCTCCGAACAAAACGTTCGCGAACGAGCGGTTCATCGCCCGGCTCATCAGGATTGAGAGAATGAAACCGCTGGCCCCGTCGAGCGCGCCCGCGATGATCAGTAGGTTGTTGCCCAGTGCAAAACCCATCGCCGAAGCCGCCAGCCCCGCATAGCTGTTCATCAGCGAAATCACGACCGGCATGTCCGCCCCGCCGATCGGAATCACGATCAGCACGCCCACGGCCAGCCCGGCGAGCACCATCAGGTAGAACACCGTCGTGTGACCGCCCCACGCCGTCGGCGCCAGCACCAGGTACAAAAACATCAGCGCGGTAACGGCAAACAGCCCGATGTTGGTCTCGTTTTGGAAGGGGTACGTAATCGGCGCACCCGGCAACAGCTCCTGCAGCTTTCCGAAAGCCATCAAACTGCCGGTGATCGTCAGCGAGCCGAACATCACTTCAAAGCCGAGCGCCGCCATCTCGACGTGTCCGACTTCTGTGCCCAGGATCCGCGTCAGAAAATCGAAGTGCGAAATGCCGACGAGCGTCGCCGCCAGCGCGCCGAACGCGTGCGAGATTGCCGTCCGCTGCGGAATCGCCGTCATCGGCATCCAGATCGAGATCGCCGCGCCTATCCCGGAACCAAGCAACAACCCCAGCAGAATCCACTTGTAGTCGAGGATCCGCGCGTCGATCAGCGTGCCGATCACGGCCACCAGCATGCCGGCCGCGGCCAGTTGCATCCCCCGGCGAGCTTTGTCGGGCGCGGTCAGCCCGCGCAAACCGAGAATAAACAACACGCTCGCGGCCAGGTACGAGCCTTCAATCAGGAACTGCCGCAACCCCTCATTCACCGCGCCGTGCGCATCGGCCGTGTGCTGAGCGAGCAGGGGAGTGGCGAGCAGATTGTCGAACAGGGGCAGGCTGGGCATCGTCGTTCCGTCGGTCACCGCTCGTAGCGTTTGAACATCTTCAGCATGCGGTCGGTAATCATGAACCCGCCGACGACGTTAATCGTGGCCGCAGTCACGGCGATGAACCCGAGCAGAGTGCTGTAATAGCTGTGCTGAGCGCCGGCGGCGACCAGTGCGCCGACCAGCGCGATTCCGCTGATCGCGTTCGTGGCCGACATCAGCGGCGTGTGCAGCAAGGCCGGCACCTTGGTGATGATCTGAAACCCGATGAAGCCGGCCAGCACGAAGACGTACAGCCGCAGGAACGACGTCGTCATCGGCGCGGCTTCCTGGGCCAGCAGCGGCACGCTATGGAGCAAATCCAGCATCGGCGAGAGATATCCAGCGGCTAAGCAGCAGTCGATAGAAGTCACATCGCGGCCAATGCTACCCCGTCTTCCCCGCAAGATGCAAGGGGAAGGCCGTTGGGGCTCGATGCCGGGCTACGACTAGTCCTGGTCGTGATGAAGTGCCTTGTTGCCGAAATCAAGGCGGTCGAACAGCTCATTCCGATCTGTGATGCTCAACTCCTGACCCATCTAACGCTGACCGGATACCGACCGGGCCTGATCATCAACTTCAACACCTCGCTGATCAAGTACTGTATCAAGCGCATCGCTCGATAGGCTAGTTGCTAACAGAACATCTTCTTTGTGCCCTTCGTAACTTCATGGTTCCCACGTTTTCCCACTTCACTCCAGCTCAATCGCCCCTTCCATCCAGTCCTTCTCCGCAGGCTTGATGCCTAACAGCTCGCGCACGGTCTCACTAACCACCTGGCCGTCTTTTGCTACCAGTGTGTCGCGCGTGATCTCGTCCTTGGTGTCGATGTTCCACGCGCCCTCCTTGGTCGTCAGGTGCGCAAGCAGCGTCGTCACGTTCTTGGCGAACATCTGGCTCGCGTGATTCGGCACTTCGGCCGCCAAGTTCGTCGGTCCCAGGATCGTCACGCCATCAACCACGACCGTCTCGCCCGGTTTGGTCAGCTCGCAGTTCCCGCCGCGCTCGGCCGCCAGGTCCACGATCACCGAACCCGGCGCCATCGCTTCTACCATCTCGGCGGTCACCAGCGTCGGCGCTGGCTTGCCCGGAATCGCTGCTGTGGTGATCAGCACATCCTGGTTGGCCACGACTTCGCGCATCGCCTCACGCTGCTTCTGATAAAAGTCTTCATCCATTGCCCGGGCATAGCCGCCTGCCGCCTCTGCGCCCGAGCCTGCCGGGGCCGCGCTCGACTCGACGAACTTCGCCCCCAGGCTCTGCACTTGTTCTTTCACCGCGGCGCGCACATCCGTCGCCGAAACAACCGCCCCCAGTCGCTTGGCCGTGGCGATCGCCTGCAAACCGGCCACGCCCGCGCCGAACACAAACACCCGGGCCGGTGTGATCGTGCCGGCAGCCGTGGTCATCATCGGGAAGATCTTGGGAAGCGTCGTCGCCGCCAGCAGCACCGCTCGATAACCCGCAATCGAAGCCTGCGAGCTGAGTACGTCCATCGCCTGGGCCCGGCTGATCCGTGGCACCATTTCCAGGGCGAACAGCGTCACGCCGCGCTCGGCCAGTTCCTGCACGGCGGCCGGCTGGTTGAGCGGATCGGCCAGCCCGATCACTACCTGCCCCGAGCGCAGGTTCGCCAGGTCCACTCGCCCAGCCCCGGGATTCGCCCCCAGCGTGCGAACCTGCAGCAGGCAGTCGGCCTGCAAAGCTTCCGCTCGCGAAACGACCTCGGCCCCTTTCTCCGCGTAATGGGCGTCGGTAAACCCTGCCCCCTCGCCGGCTCCGGATTCGATCCGAACGGTCCAGCCCGCTTTCACCAAGGGCGTTACCGAGGCAGGGATCAGGGCGACCCGGCGTTCACCGGGAAATGTCTCGCGAAGGGCAGCTACGATCATGGTCAGCGGGGGGCTCGAGCGGGGTGATGGCCAGCAGAAACGGCCGATTGTGGCAGAATTCGCGACAAGCGAAAAGCGAGTGATTGCTTCATCAACCATAAAGCCAGGGGAATACCTTCCCCTGGAGCGACCCATGATGCCCGCCACGGCCCATAAACTTATGTCTCTCCCCGCCTTGAACGTTTTGCAGTAGGCCGCTAAATTAGTGGTTTCCCCCAGGGACGCTGGAGGCCGCGTGGGAGGTACCGGCTTCGCGACCCAGGTGAGAATCCTCGCTTGCGAACCCCTCGCGGATTCGCAGCAACCCGATCCATGACCCCGAATACATCGACCCTGAAATAACGACGAGTGAAAGCATGCAGACGGCAACCGTCAGAAGCTATATGGCCAAGGCCGGCGAACTCGAGAAGCAGTGGTTTGTCGTCGACGCCACCGACAAGGTCGTCGGCCGGCTGGCCAGCGACATCGCCATGATTCTGATGGGCAAACACAAGCCCACCTACACCCCGCACGTCGACACGGGCGACTTTGTCGTCGTGGTCAACGTCGAGAAGATCCAGCTCACCGGCAAGAAGTGGGACCAGAAGGTTTACACCTGGACCACCGGCTATCCCGGATTGAAAAGCGAAACCGCTCGGACCCGGTTCGAACGCGACCCAGGCTCGATCCTCACCGAAGCCGTCCGCCGGATGCTGCCGAAGAACAAGCTCGCTCGCCACATGCTCGACAAGCTGAAGGTCTACACGGGCGACAAGCACCCGCACCAGGCCCAGAATCCGCAGCCCAAAGAGCTGGCCGTAAAGTAAGCCATCCGCGTCGCATCGCGGAAATCGAAGAACCCAACCTCACCGCCGGATTGAGAAAGTAACAGCGATGGCAGAAGCCAAAGTGAACAAGTCGAATGACACCCTCGGCACCGGACGCCGCAAGACTTCGGTGGCTCGCGTCCGCATTCGCCCCGGTAAGGGCAACATCACGATCAACGATCGTCCGTTCGAAGTGTACTTCGTTAACGATCAGGATCGCCGCAACGTGCTCGCTCCGCTCGACAAGAGCGGCAAGCGCGATAGCGTCGACGTCACGATCCGCGTTCATGGTGGTGGCTCAACCGGCCAGTCGGGCGCCGTGATGCTCGGTCTCGCCCGCGCCTTGGTGAAGTTCGATACGGAAACGTTCGATCCGCTTCGTCACAGCCATCTGCTCACGCGCGACAGCCGCATGAAGGAACGCAAGCACTACGGTCTGCGTGGTGCCCGCCGTGGTACGCAGTTCTCGAAGCGTTAATTCGAACATTCAAGTAGCCGAGTGCCGCACACCGCTGCGGCACTCGGCTTTTTCCATTGTTGGCCCACGTGAAGCCGCATCGTGGCCGCGGTTGTTCCGCTTTCGGCTTAGCAGGCCTCGCTAAACGCCAGGCTCGCCGCTCCCGCCAGTCCAGCGTCGTTTCCCAATTCAGCCTTCACTATCCGCACGCTGCCAACCGGGACCATCGTCGCCCGAGCTGCGCATGCTTCCATCGCCGGCCGCCAAAGCTCGAACTGTGCGTCGCCCAGACCGCCGCCGAGCACGACCACCTCGGGCATGAACGTGTGCAGTACGGTCCAGGTCGCCATCTCCAAAGCGCGCTTCACGCGCTCGATGATTCTGGCCGCGTTCGCATCACCACGCTCGCAGGCCGCCAGCACCGCGCGGCTGTCGTCCCATCCAAAGGCCTTTCCTGCCTCGGCCACAGCCGTTCCCGAGGCGATCGCCTCCAAACACCCCCGCGTCCCGCAGTAGCATGCCGGTGCGGCGTCCCCTTCAGAAGCGAACTGGGCGATCGGCATGTGTCCTAGTTCGGGATGCTCTCCCCGCACACCGCGATAGATGCGACCCTCGAGCACGACGCCGCCACCCACTCCAGTGCCAAGCGTCAGCATCACGACTCGCGAGGCTCCCCGTGCCGCGCCGGCAAACCACTCACCTAGCGCCGCAGAGTCCGCGTCGTTCTCCAGGTAGGCCGGCTTGCCCAGCGCCGTCCGCAGCGGAGTCACGATGTCGCAATTGCTCCAGGTAGGTAGCGTGTAAGGATTGTCAATAACGCCCCGCTGGGCACTCACGGGCCCTGCACATCCAACTCCCACTCCGCACAGCTCACGGCGGGTCCAGCCAGCCCGGGCCAACACTTCGTCCCCGGCGGCGAGCATCCGCTCAACCGCCTGGCCGAAGCCCCGTTCGGCCTCTGTAACCAGCGACGTCTGGGCATGGATCCTGCCCGCACTATCGACCGCTGCCACGGCGATTTTGGTCCCGCCGATATCGATTCCCAGGGCTCGCCGCTCGCTCATGACTGCTCCGAAGTTGTCGTCTGATGCTCAAAATTCCTGCCGAGCTGCTAATATCGGGTGAGGCTTCCTGGACCGCAACCAATCCTTGGCCGAGGGAGTTTTGCCGGCCGGGGCCAAGATCCGCCCTCTGCCGGCGAATACGCCTCTGAAGCCCCGCTCTTCGATTGCAAACCAACCACAGGGAATTCGTGCCATGAACCACCGCACATCCGCTTCCCGAAACACCTTGCTGGCCGCGTCATTCCTGGGGGTTCTCACCGTAGTGGCAGCCGGCTGCGACATCCCCCTGTACCGGGCCACGGAAACGCTCACCGATGTGTTTGCGACCAGCTCCAAGCCAAAAGTAATCGTCGAAACGTTTAACGGTTCGATCGACGTCTCGAATGGAAACGATAAGGAAGTCGTAGTCGAAGTGACAAAGCGGGCCAGTGGCTTTGATCAAAGCGCCGCCGATCGCAACCTCGAAAACCTCGAAGTCACCATGCTCGCCGAGAACGAGGATGAAGTCATCATCCGCATCAAACGTGTGGGCAGCACTGTGGGCGATTGTGGAGCCTCGGTCATCCTGGCGGTTCCGGCCGACGCAAGCGTGGAACTCAAATCCAGCAATGGCTACATCGTCAGCGAGGGGTTGCGCGGCAACCTCAAGGCGGATACCTCCAATGCCAAGGTCGACGTCGTCGAAGCCACCGGCAATATCGAGGTCGAAACCAGTAACGGCCCGATCCTGATTGAAGCCCAGGATGCTCACGTCCACGCGGACACTTCCAACTCGGGCGTCCGCTTCCGCGGCACCCTAGCCTCGGGCGACCATCAACTCTCCACTTCGAATGGCCCGATCGACGTTCGTCTGCCGGCGGACAGCCAGTTCCGCTTCGTCGCCGAAACCTCGAACGGCGGCGTGGACGTCGAGTTCGACTACGAGGGGGAAGAGTCGCGCCGTCGCCGTAAGCGATCCGGCACCGTCGGCGACGATCCCCAGTTCTCGCTCGAACTTGAGACCAGCAACAGCTCGATTAATCTCCGCAAGGACAATTGATCCGGCAAGCGACCAATTTGCTTGCCGCCGACATGCCAGGGCTGTACGCTGACCATCCAGGCGGCACGAACGACTTCGCGCCCATGTTCTCCGCGGAGCGATCACCGTGGGCCTCTACAGCAACTTCATCTTTCCGCATATGCTCGAGTACCTGCTCGGCAGTAAGCAGGCGATGGAGTTTCGTCGGCGCACGCTGGCCGACGCGCGCGGCGACGTGCTCGAGATCGGCTTCGGCACCGGACTCAATCTCGAGTGCTATCCCGCGGCCGTCCAGCGGCTCACGATCATCGACCCCGCGAAACTCCTGCCGCGACGGGTCGCCAAACGGATAGCGGCCGTTCACATGCCCGTTGAGGAAGCCTTCCTAGACGCCGAGCATCTGCCGTTCCAAAACGCGCGGTTCGATACGGTCGTTTCCACCTGGACGCTGTGCACCATTCCCGATGCGGTCGGCGCACTCCAGGAAGTGCGCCGCGTGCTGAAGCCCGATGGCAAGCTATTGTTCCTCGAGCACGGCCGCAGCGGCGACGCGACCATCGCCCGCAAACAGGACCGCTGGAACGGCGTACAACGTGTGGTCGGCCTCGGCTGCAACTTGAATCGGCCGATCGACGAATTGATCTCAGGCGCCGGCCTCAAGATCCGCTCACTCGACCGCTTCCAGATGCCGCGCACTCCCAAAATCGGAGCCGAGCACTACCTCGGCGTGGCGAGCGTGTAACCTTAGGTGCCACGCCGCGTTGCGGCTCACCCGTGCTGGAGAACGTCACTCTTCGCCCGGACGATACTTTGTCACGAGCGCTTCGTTGATTTCAGCATCCGTGAACGCCGCTCGCTTGAACTTGCCCGCGGCGAAGAGCGCCGCCTGGTCGTTGTAATAGGGCGAGCTGGGAATCTCGCTCTGGCTGTAAGCGAGCACCGTGTACCCGCGCGGCGGCTCACTGAACTCGACCATGAACACATAGCTGTCTCCGCCCCGCGACGATTCCTTGCCATCGGCGTCTTCATGGAAATCAAGCACGCGGAAGCAACCCATCAGCCCCGAGCCACCGGAGAGCGGCAAATCGACCGGGCCCTTGCGGAAGCGGTGCGTGTCGCCCCAGGCCACGTCGATCGTGCCGAACCGCCGCTTCAAGTTGTCCATCGCTTCACGGAAAGTGGTCCGTGCAAGGTCCGGGTCAGCCAGCCCGCGCGGCGTCTTCGTCGGCTCATCCGTGTTCCAAGCCACCGCGAACTGTCCTTTCGCCTTCTCATAGCGCTTCCACCACTCGGTGAACAGCGTCGCCCCCCGGCTGCCGGCCGCGACCTGATTGTCCCAGGCCTTCAGCAGCGCGGCTGCCGCTGCGAACTCTTCGCTCTCCGACGAATCGCCAAGTGCCGCGAGCAAGTCATCCTTCACACGGTCCGCCACCAGGATCCTGGGGCTGTGCTTTCGCTCGCGAATCTCCTCCAGCGAAAGCTTGTCGTCGCCGCCGATCAACTCCAGGCTGTGCTGCGTGCGCAGGCTGACAGAGTTTTCTCGCAAGTATTGCGGAAACTTCTCTGGATCCAGGAGCGACTTCAGGTTCGTGTAGTACGGCGGCGAATTGCAGTTCTGCACGTATCCGCCCGCGGGATTCACCAACTGCGGCAACTCTTCGGTGTGCAAGAAATCCGTCCAGATGTCGTCCGTGCATTTCGCCGGAATCGCCTTCGTCGTCTGTCGCTCGTGCGGCAGCTTGGGCACCGTGCCGTTAAACAGGTAATAGATGTTCCCCGCCCGGTCCGCATAGCAGATGTTAAACATCGGAATCTGGTTCATCGCCACGACCTGGCGAAACTCGTCGAAGCTCTTCGTCTGCATCATCTTCAGCCACTGCTCGTACGCCCGGTAGTTCTCCCAGCAGGCGCTCCGCAGCACGAATGCCTTGTGCGCGGTCTTGTGAATCACCGGTCCCAGCGGCGTGTGCCAGAACGTGAACTTCTCGATCTTTCGCGGCGCATTGCCGTCGCGCACGGCAATCTCGACCTTCTCGCGCTCGAGCGGCACCGACCCGCCATCGAACAAATAGTGATCCGGCCGATCGGCGTCGAGCTCCAACTCATAAATCTCCTCCATGTCCGGATAGTTTACCGTATGCGACCAGCCAAGATACTCATTCCAGCCGGAAGTGAGCACGGGCCGGCCGATAAACGTCGAGCCATAAAAGTTCATCTTTCCCGGCACGATCAAATGGGCTTCGTAGTAAGTCGAGACTGGCGCCCACGGCTGATGCGGATTTCCCATCAGCAGCGCGCGGCCCGACTGGCTCCGGCTCGGTGCGAAGGCCCACATGTTCGAACCGACCTCGGCTTCGCTCCCATGTCCGAATGTTCCTTCGAACGCTGGGTGCCGCGGCTCACCCGTGCTCATCGCGGCCGTCTCGACACCTTGCTCCTTCAAGAAGCCCTCGATGATCTTGCCGCGATTGAACGCAAACCGCATTACCCCCGCTTGTCCATAAGCCACGACGTCGTGCCCCGTCACCTTCGGAGCCCAGGCCGGAGCGTTCTGCGGATGACGTGCAACGTACTCGTTGATCCCTGCCGCGAAGCCCTCGCACATCGTGCGATAGTCCGGATCGAGCTTGTGATACGTGTCAACCGCGCGGCGATAAATGCGAAACTGCCGACTGAAGCGATCCGCCGCCACATGCTTGCCGTCGCCCGGCTCGCGTTCGTCGGCGCCAAAGGTGATCGCCAGCTCCCCGCGCGCCCCGACGATCCCGCGCAGAATGTTCGGCAGATGATCCTCTGCCTGGCAGTACCCGAAACCGAACGCCACGGCCTCCAGCGTGTCGCCCTGGATGTGGGGCACGCCGTACTCGGTCCGGCGAATTTCGACCTGCTTGGCCAGGTCCTTGGCATCCGCCGCCAGCGCGGTCGTCGCGCTCGGCGAGATTGCCACCAGCGCCGTTGCTAAGAGCAAAACAGACCAGGTAACGTATCGCTTGATTCGCGTGATCATGACTGCGCCGCCTGTGTTGCTGATGGTGTGCCGCCTGTTCGGTCCGAATCGAACCTGTCCGGCAGCTTATCTTGCCCGAGCGTGCCATTCAAGAATGTCAGGCCCGCGCAGAAACGGCTGGCCCGTTAAAAGGCCTGCATTCCCCCAGCGAGTTCGCCGAGAGTTGGCAGAGAAACTGACCCGATAGCTCGCTTGAACTAGCCGTTCACGGCCGCAGCCGCTCGCATTGGCAGCCGCTCGGCTCGCGGGTACGATTGATTCGCCCGGCGACATCAGCGTGAGTTGCCTGTGGGCCGGATGGCGAAACTGGCAGACGCACGGGACTTAAAATCCCGTGGAGGGAAACCTCCGTGCGGGTTCGATCCCCGCTCCGGCCACTTACTTACGGCGATTCGTCGCCACCAGGAAATTCCCCAACATGCGTTTAACATTCAATTAGCTCGCCGTGCCGACCTTTGGCACGAATAGCGCCGCAACCGTGGCTTCGTGCTGCGGGGCGAGATTGATGTACTTGAGCGTTGTCGTGTAGGACTTGTGTTGCATCTGGCTTTGCAACGCTGCCGCCGTCAGCCGTGACGCGTTCATCGTGGCAAACCCACGCCTAAAGTCGTGAAAGCCATACGCTCGCCCATCCTCGCGCCGAACCTTGGCCGCTTTCTGAATCTCCGCAAACTCGGCATATAGCGTGCGTCGCGAGTAATTCCAGGGGAACACCAGCGGGCCGAACCCCTTGATCTTGCGCAGGTGCTCCACGGCCAGCGGATGCAACGGGATTCGATTGTCACGCTTGCCCTTGTTGTCCGCCGCTCGACTTAACGCGAAGCCAGATTCTAGATTCACGTCATCCCAGCGAAGCGACAGCAGCGAGCCGATACGCCAGCCGGTCATCATCGCGAGCACTAGCAGAGCTTGCCACCAATCGGCAGCCGTGTAGTGTCCACCATCGGGGCGAGCGGCCGCGTTTGCGTTCGCGTACATACTTTCAAAATGCTCGGGCGTTGCATAAGTCGGAATCTTGCCCGGTTCGCGTAGGAACTCAAAGCACACTGTTCGCGAGCAGTATCCCCACTTCGCCGCTTTGCGAATCGCCGCGCGAACATGGCGCAACTCTTTATTCACGGTCGCCGCCGCAACTAGGGGCGTGTCTTTCGCGGCATTCTTGCTCCGCTTGGCGAACTCCGCGCTGCGCTTCGCAACGAACTCATCCAGCGTGCGAGCGGAAATTGAATCCACGCGGGCCGGCGAGACTAGCCGCTGGAAGTGGTCCAGGGCTTGAGTGTATGCGCCCCGTGTCGCGGATGACCGCCCGGGCAAACCACGGTCGAAAAACTCTTTCCGAAAATCTGCCCACGCCTTGCGGCTGGTTGATTCATACGTGCCCGCCGCTAGTTGCCCTTCGATCTTGCGAGCGAACTTTTGTGCCCGGCTCTTCGCGCCGAGTGATTTCGATTTTCGCTTGCCCTCTGGATCGATCCAGCCGACCGACCACGGCGCATCGTCGCCCAACTTTTGCTTTTGCCGGGGATCTTGGAAAAGCCATGCCTTCATAACGTCCTCCCTTGGAATGAATTCACCCCGAGCGAGAGAGACGGGATAGCGGCGCGCGAGCGCGTTTCGCTAAACTGGCAGAATGCCATGACGTTCCCTCGCAAACAGGGTCGTTGTGGAACAGGGCCGGCCCGGTGTTATCAGCACTTGGCCGGCTCGCTTTATTATTGCGACTCGCGACCGTGTTTGCCATCGAATTCATTTCGCTTTTGCCGTGATTCTCAAGTGAAAAACGATGGTTTTCGGGCATGCCACCAGAGCCACTACGAGCCCCGTAGCCGCTAGGCAATCGCCAGCCTATTGCGAGCCAGTGACGCCGTTTCATGCTCACCGTGAGCCGCTCCGTGGCTTGCTCACTTCAAGCATCGCTGCCAGTTCATCATTTAGAGCGTCGAGCGTGCTTTTGAGTTGCTTCGCGTGCCGTTCGGCTTGCGATAGGCTCGCCTCGACGCTGGAAATATCTTGACGCAACCGCTCGACCGTTTTTGCTGGCGTCAGTTGCCGGGCAACGTAGGCTCGCGCGTACTTGTCATCGGGCGCTGTCATTCTGCCTCGCTCCATTCACGCAACGACGCGATCAGCTCCACGCGTAGACGTAAAAGGTTCGCCAGATCGTCATTCGTGATCAGTTCCGACTGCGGATAGATTTCACCGAGCATCCGGCAGTCAAGCCTATGCATCTCGATCGCAACCAGCACGCGACGTATAGACTCGGCCACGATCTCGCGATGCGACATACGCGCCAGCCGGCGAACGTCAGCCAGGGCTGTTGCCACGGACCGCGCCCCACTCTCAAGCACCTCATCGCGCGTGATCATCGGGTTCCCCTTAAAATGCCGGGCACCGACGCCAACGGCCCGCATACCGTCGACGCCAGCGCCCGAGCTATTTGCTACGAGTCGTTTTTCGGAATACTTCGAAACTGCATGTTTTCGGCCACCATTCGCTCCGCATCGTTCGCGGCTTGCTTGCGTTCGATCTTGGCAATCTCCGTGGTGATCCTGTCCACTTCCGCTTGCCGCTTGGCGAACTGTTTCAGATCCGAGCGAGCCGCTGCCAGGTGTGCCAGCATCACCGGGCGCTCGTCCAAGGGCGCAGCTTCGATCTTCGCTGGTAACGTGGCCACCAGCGCTTCGCATTCGGCGCGGCGCTTTAGCTCGGCGTCTTTCAGGGCGACACGGTCGCGAGCATGCGCCAAATTGTTGATCTCACCGCCGAACCCTGATGCCTTCGTGTCGATCCACTTGGCAGCCGTTCTGAACAGGAAGTTTCGCGCCTGCGAAAGCTGTGTGCTGTGAAAGTTCCGGGCCGTTACTGCCCGCACCTTGGCTGATTCAACGTCGCGCTGACGTTGTTCGTATACGGTCAGCATTTTGAAAAAAGGATCGTCGGCCAGCGCCTTTTGCGCTTTCGCTAACTCAGCATCAGCAGCTTCGGCGGCTTGCTTCTCCGCGCTGTTCTTGTCTGCCAGGATTGCGGCACAGCGCCGACGCTCGCCGAGCGTTTCAACATCCTTTTGCACGTCGGCCGGATCGCGATTGTCGCAATCGTCCGGCGTCAACGTGCCCTTGCAGATTCCCTTTTGATAGCCGAACTGACTCTGCGGGCTCGGGCCGCGTAACCTGTTGAGTAACTCAAGCATTGAAATTGTCCTTTGTGTTGAATCGAACATTGAGAAAACAACTTATCTGTACCGCTTTACCAGCGGCTCAAATGGATTCACCGAGCCCGTTCGGTCGATCGTTTTGCCACAGACCAGCGAGACGAACTCACCCGTGCTCATCGGCCGGGCGGATCGCTTGGGAGTCTGCTCAAGTAGGTACTGCCGCAGATCAGGACGTGCCGCGAGAATTTCGTCCGTCGTCGCCGCGTACACGTCGACCCCTTCGCGCTGTTCAGAGGCCACTGGACTTTTCGTCATTCCGGCAAGTGCCTTGCGGACTTCAGCCAAGCTGAAAATTTCCGCCATGCCGAGCTTCGCCACGGCGACGCCAGCACGTACGAGCCCATCAATCACGGAGTCATGGACGTTAAGCATCCCCCGCAGCTCTTGCCGCGTGACGAACTGATCGGCGCCGTCGGCAGAGATCGACTCGTACAGGCCGTTCGTCGTCGCCGCGTCGGCCACCACGTCGACGCTCACCACCTTCTCGATGGCTTCGACGACAAGCTTGCCGCCGGGGCCGCGACTGGTGCGAGCCTGCACGTTATGCGACAAGCCGACGTTCGCGGGCGAGTGCTCCGCGTCGTAAGCCAGCATCTCCGCGACAGGATGCTTCGGGTTGAAACGCAAGTCGCCGTACAAGCCGCCGCCCTTGACGTGCACGTTCTCAAGATGGCCGAGCCGGTCCTGGTAATCGCGGGGACTACCTGGCGAGCCCTTGGCATGGTTCACGTTCACTTTGGCGCCTTCGTAGAGGGCCGCCGACCGCTCGATTGTCGCCAGCGGATACGTGCGACCGTTCTTCGATTCCGTTCCAAGAATCTTAACGTTGCGAATGACGTGATTTGCCACGTCGACGCGTCCGCCGCTGAATGCAATTCGTTCGGTGAGAAATTCCAGGTTTTTCATAGTTTCACTCCGTTCCAGGGTTAAAGATCAAACACAGTTTCGGGCATCGGGGGCAGAGGGGGCTGATACTCTGTGATTGCCGCGAACGCGTCGGGCAGGCAAAGCATCAGCGCGCTTGCCCGGTCGCAATGCCCCGAGCGATCGCGCGGCGCACTCGCTTTAACGCCCGTTTGCGTTTCGACCAGTTGCAGCTTGCCCAGGTCCGCAATCAATTCCGGCTCGCGATAGAGCTTGATTTGCCGGTCGCGAAACACCGTGATAAGCGAAGTCGCAAAACGGCTCAGATTCGTCGGAGTCGATGGCGTCTCCCACACTGGATAGCCCGCGCGAATCAGTCGCTGCGCGAGCCCCGCGCAGTTCCACGGGTCAAAATAGCAGCAACGCAGGCGATACTGCCAGAATGCTTGTTGCACAGCGACTTCGATATCGTCGAGTTGAACATCGGCACCCGGTAGCGGCTTCCACGATTCACAGTTCGCCAAGCGAATCAGCCCCCGAGCCGGGTCGACGCCAAGCACCACTAACGCGCTATGGTCGCGACGAATCCCCAGATCGAGCCCGGCAATAAATAGATAGTCGGGCTCATCGCCATTCATCGGGCCCAGCGTCGTGTCAATTGCCGCTTCGATATCCGCCGCTTCAAGTAGGTCGCCAGCTTGCGAAAGCCATTCGTTGAGCCAGTAGCGGCGAAACGTGCTCGACGGCAAGAGCCGCTCTTGCTCGGCGAGAATCTTCGGCGTGATCCAGCTTGCTTGCGGACCGTCGAGCCGTGAGAAATACCAATCAGCATCCGTCCGCGCGGCTTCGCGCACCTTCCATTGCCAACTAGTGCCCATGCCAAGCCCGGCATTCGAGATAATGCAGAGCAAGCACTTCGCTTGCTTCGCCGCTGAACTGAACAGCGAATGCCAAAGCGACTCGCCAGCATCTTTCCAATGACTTAATTCGTCCGCCACGACGAAATGCGGCAGGAGCCCGAAGCTGGTGGGCGCATCACTGCTAATGACCGATAACTCGCTGCCCGTGCGTCGGTTCACCACGGCACCGCGTTGCACGTCGAGCACTTCGCCGATCGGGGGATTGAGCCGACAAAGCGAGTCGATTGCGTTGAGCACCAGCCGCGCTTGATCGGCATCGCCAGCCGCAGCCACGCCACGGATACGCGACGGGGCAGCGTAGATTGCCCACGAAGCCATTAGCGCAATGTCGCTCGTTTTGCTGTGACCACGGGGCCGCTCAAGGTAGCCTCGCAACGTCGGGGGCGACTTCGGTTTGACGCCTGCCACAACTTGCCAGCCAGGGTCGAGCGCGGCGAAGTCTGCCTCTTGCCAGGGGTCGAGCACGTCGACCAGCCGGCGAGGCTCGCCGTTGCATTCCACAATCAGGCGTTTGCGGAACTCGGCGGGGTCCGCCTTTACGGCCGCTTCGGTCGGTTGCTTGCTCATCGTCCGCGCCTCCGTTGCTTGCGTGCTTGCCTTGCTTCGCGCCGATAGCGCTCGCGGTCGAGCCGGGCTTGCGTGACGTGCGTCGGGTGAAAGCACTTGCCCGCGTTTCTCTTTCGTGTTGTGGTCACTGGTTGCCTCCCTGCGGCTCTGTGTGGCTTGCTGGTGCGTCCGCCTTGCCGAGAGTAGGCTGCCTATTGTTACAACTTGGAGAATTCCAAGTTGTCTTTTCAACCAACTCTCGCACCGACTTCACTAGGTGGTTGCTTTCGCCTTGCGTCGGGTCGGCTTCCACAATGCGGGCGTCTATGAGCGCCCACGGGTCGGCGTTCGCCTTGCTGCCGATGTTCAGTTCGCGGATCGCTCGGTCGCGGGCTTCGCTTGCTCGGGCCGTTTCCCGCGCGAAAGCCAGCCGCTCACTAGCGTTCAGCTTGTCGCATTCGAGCCGCAGCCAGCGGTTTGCCAGTTGGGCGACGCGTTCCCATCGTCCGGCGGTTTGGATAATCGCCGCGTTCACCAGATCGACTTCGCCGTGAGCCGCGATCGTGGCAACCGTCAACGCCCGCGTGAGAGCCTGAACACGACGTTGCTCGCGAACCGCATCCTTTGGCCAGCCACCCCCGCGCAAGAAATGCTTGCCAGCGTTGCCGTTCTCAAGGGGTGCCCCCGGCTTGCTTGTACAAGTCCGCGAAACCTCGCTCGGCGCGTCGGTCGTTGCATGTTCAGTGAATGTCGCGGGGGTCGTGTCGCCGCAACTCGTTACGTGTTCATTCATTAGGTTTCAGTCCCCTAGGATTGACAATCCAGTCCGGCCGTTTCGGGCCCGTTTCGACGCGTTCCGTTGACCGTGCTCGGGTCGGTAGGTGATCCAGGTGCTCGGGTACTCCAAAGGACACAAAGGACGCTTGGGACACTTTCCCTAGAGAGTCTCTCCGTGCGCGTGTGCGTGTGCGTGTATGCAATGGATATAAAAAAGCGTCCTAACCGTCCTTTGGTGCATTGAATCTGTTTGCTGCTGCTGGTTTGCGTCATTTTCAAAAGCGTCCTAGAAGCGTCCTTTTAAGGACACTTAGGACACTTGCCCTCGCCAAGAATGCTCGCGGATGCGTTGTTCCAGGTCGTAAGCGACTGCCGTGAAGCCCGCCATTGCCCACAGCACGCCGCGCCCATGTGTCCTTGAGGGGTTCAACTTCAGGCCGTGCAACGTGCCCTCGGTCGCCGCTTGGTTGATGGCTCGCATCGCGCCCGTCGTGCTGGTTTGAATGCCGGTCGCTTTGACGTACCACTCGCGAGCGATCACGTTCGGAATATGAACGGCGTCGCTGTCCGGGTCGTAGCCAAGTCGCTCTAGCTCTTGGCGAAAAGCATCTTCAATGATCCGGCTTTCCTCGTCGTCCACGTCGACGGCCGCTTGACGCTCCGCGATGACCGTTTGCGCTTCGGTCGGCTCGGGTAGTCGCGCGAGAATATCGCGTTCCCATTTGCCCCAGCGCGTGTGCTTGGCGAGGGGTTCGGCTGGCCCGTTCAGAAATGCCGCCAGGTCGCCCATGATTCGCCAGCGGTGCGTCTCGATAAAGTCGCGCAAGCCATCTTCCCAGTCGCCGGTGTGCGTCGGCTTGGCCAGCTTGATAATCACGGAACGCTGCGCCATATCTTTCGATAGCGCCGGCCCGTTGAGCGTGATGCACCAGAGAAGCGTGTTCGGTCGCGTTCGCTCGCCGGAATACATTTGGTGCCCGCTGATCTCGCGGGCCGTGATAAAGGCCTCTAGCTCGCCCCAGGAAAGCTTGTTCTGCTTGACGTTATCAAACCCCACGACGCGCTTGGTCGCGGCCTCTGGCGTCAGCAGTCGCTTTGCAATGTCTCCTGCCCGGTCATCTTTTGAGATTGCGAACATGCCGCCCATTAGCTGCCCCACGGCTTCGACCAGGGTCGTTTTGCCCACGCCTCTGCCATCATCCGACGCGACCACGAATGCCGGCCGTGATCCACCATCGCCGCCCCAAACAGCTGATGCGAACATCGCTTGAATCAAGTCGCGGTCAATTGGCGTTGCTGGTGCGAAGCGATCCAGCAGGGCGCGAAGATACTCACCGCCGCCAAGCTTGATTTGCGGGTGCCGATAGTAGTGATCGGCGAACGGCGGAAAGTGCGGGAACGCCTCGATCGCTCGATAGGCTTGTGCCGTCCGTTGCAGCTCCGCGAACACTTCGCCGCGCGAAACGCAGCCCGTCGACTTGTACCATTCGACGGCGGCCGTGCTCGACAGCCACCCGAACAACTGATCGATCTTGGTGAAGTGCCCCAGGCCGTGTGCGGGATCGTCGATAAACAGAGTCGCGCCAACTCGACGCGGCCAGCCGCCCGTGATTTGCTGAATGTTGCCCAGGATTTCGGCGAGCGATTTGGGGATCGTCTCTTGATCTTGCCCCTCGCCGACGCGTTCAGCGTTCGACAGTACGCCCTTCTTTAATTCCGCAAAATTTTGCGGCTTTTCTGCCGGCTTGCGTTTACCCCGCGTTGCCGGTGCCCGTTCCGCAACCAGCAAGTGCCCGCGTTCGCCGTCTGCCCGCATCGCGCTGGCGATCTTGTGCTCTAGATCGTGATCGCCCCACGGCGGTTCGCAGCGTTCGTTGTACTCGCGCAGCAAGTCGAGCGCGTCATCGGGCCCCAGGTCGAAACCGATGCATAGAGCGCAGGCCACGGCGAACGTCCGATCATGCCCACCCGAGCCGCTAATGGCCGCGGGCATTTTCGCGATGTACTTGCGGGCGCGTTCGAGTCGCTTGCTGGAAATTGGTCCCAATTGGGACGAATTAGGCCGGTCGATAATCCCGGCAGAATTGCCGGAATTAGGTCGGCTGCTAATTCCGGAATATTTTCCGGGATTGGAACCTGTGCAATTTTTTGCACAAGTCCGCTCCGGCCAGTAGCGATTCACCAGCGCCGTCAGTTCGGCTTGCCGTTCTTGCGGCTCACTCGGGCAGCCGTCGAGAATCAATCCCGTGACCGCGAAGTATCGGCCACGATCATAGACCTCGATCGCTGGCGACTTGTCCGCGATGCGTTCCACTTCCGGCAATAGTTTTTTCTTGCCGCTCGACAGCGGAGATTCGCCGCGCAGGAACAACTTGACGCCCGTTTGGCTCGGGCTGATTTCGGTGTACGTATCAAACTGCTGGATTACTTCTCGCGCCCAGTTCGCAATCTCGCCAGTCTGCGGATTTCGGCAGCCGTCCAGATCCATGCCGACCAGCCCGCCGCCCGCTACGAACACGAAGCCAGGCCCGTCGTATCCTTCGGCCCCCGCTGCTGATTTGAAACCAGTCCAGGTGTTTGCCGCCGTGGAACTAGCACGCTTGCCGGTCGCCGGGCTATACGGAACTTTCGTCGCCGCGCCGTCATCGCGCGATTCGCTGCGCCACGCGACCCATTGATCGAGTTGACGCAGCGTGTCGGGCACGTTTTGCAGCGGGTTAGTCGGTGCGTCGATCACTTCGCGATTCCTTGCTTTCCGGTTCCGGGGTAGTAGGTCCGCGTCGAGCCGCCAGCCGCGATGGCTTCGTTGTCCAGGTGAGCGCGGACACGATCGACGCTGCTTGCCATCTTCAATGCGTTGCGTCCGACGCTCGACGCTTTCGGGTGCGTGTTCGCAATCTCGCCGCCGAGTGTCAGCAGTCGGTTTCGAATCTCGAACAACTCCGCGCCAATCCGTTCGTGATCGGTGAGTGTCAGTCGCTTGTTCATAGCACGGGTTCCACAATGTTCTGATGAAACGTCCGCAGCTCGCGCCAACGACGCCGAGCCGCACTAAACAGAATGCGAGCCGTCGCACGCTGCGCGGCCTCGCGATCGCCAGCAAACAAAAACGGCACGCCCCCGCCGATCCACGACAGGACCGATCCCGTTGCCGCTTGTGGCGTGAGCTTCGATCGCCAGTCGCCCGTCTCAAGATCGAGCCAACTAGCCTCGACCACGACGCATCGCGTTGGATACGCCAGCAGCCGTTGCAACTCACGTTCAAAGCGTTCACGTTCAACGCCGCAACATGCGACCAGATCGGGGAGCGATTTCCGCTCGATCGCGACAAGATGTTCCAGGCCACGAATCGAATAGTCGCCAGCCTGCAAAGTGCCGGGCTCGATATTGAGCGGTGCCAGGTCAAACGCGAGTTGTTCGCGCGTGTCGACGATCGCCGTAACTTGCTCGGGTTTCAGTTCCGCGAGGAGCTTCACAGCGAGCCTCCCGTGCGAGACTCGAAAACGAGTCGCAAGTAAGCGAGAATAACGGGATGGAAGGGCCGAAGTCGCTCATTGCGATCAATCAGCTTCAGCGCCCGAATTGAAGCGAGCCGCCAATGTTGCTCTTGAGCGCCGGGCCTCGCGGGCATTCGCTGGATTAGCCACGACTCAAGTTCAAGCAACCGATGCTGGATCACAGCGGCGTCGCGAAAACGCAAGAGTAGGTCATCTTCCGGCGCGGTCATCGGTCCCCCAAAAATCGCAGTAACTCACCGCGGCTGTAGATGATTTTTTTGCCTAACAATCGGCCGTGAATCTTGCCGTCGAGCCTCGCATCGCGCAAAACGTGCTTAGGCACGCCGTAGAGCGCCGCGGCCTCGGCCTCGGGATATCCCAGCCGGTCGTCGAGCTTGGCTTCATCGGCTTTGATCTCGGCGATCGTGGCGCGAACCACGGCAGTAATCAGCGGTTTCAGATCATCGATGTCGCGCGCGTCGAGCCTCATTTCGTGCCCCCCGATGTTTGGGCAGCACGTTCAGCTAGAACACTCTCGACGATTGCCGGCGAGAATAGATAGCGGTCGCCCGCTTTCAGGCAGGGGACGCGTCCGGCTTCCGCTTCAGCCTTCAGCCAGCGAGCCGGCACGCGGACTTGTCGGGCCATTGGGCCCAGCGGTAAGAGAGCGTTGTTTTCCATACCCTCATTTTCGAGGGCACGCGGAAAACAACCAGGAAAGGATGATGCAAACTAGATGCAACTATCCGCAATATAGCGAGCCGCGAGTGCTTTCCCCTTTTCCGTAAGTGCTGCTCCCGACTTCGGACCTTGGGGACGATCGCACCAGCCTTTGCTTATCATGCGTTTCACAATGTCAGTGATGGTCCGATCGCTCGGTGCCGTTTTGGGGTTCTCCTTCCGCAAGCGCTCTTCGATGGCGTTATTCGTCATCGTGTGGCCAGCATCGAGAAGTGCCCGCAAGACCATCGCTTCGTGCTTACCAGGCGTTTCGACCTCGTTGTCCTCGACCCTCGATTCGCTCGCTGCTTCGCGCTCACTTGCGATATCGTGCAGGACGGCTGATTCCAGCACTAGCCGTTGTGCGATTCGGCGTGCCGGAACTTCCCGGGTACGAGCCAGGGCGTTCCATATATCCTGCCAGTGATCGCGCACAAGCATTATTCGCAGCCCGCCGTGACGGTCCGCAGAAGCGGGCCCGGGCGTTTCGATTTCGCACGCTTCGCGCACGCAATGCCACTTTGCTCTCGCATGGAAAACGGCAGCCTCATACGCTGAAACAGCCGGCGTTGTGGTCTCGAACTGCCCCAGCCGCACCGCCGCCTCGATCAGTTCGCCACGGAAGTGCTCAACTTCGTAGAACAATTTCTGCATCTTCGAGCGAATTTCGGACACGAACGCCGTGAACTCCACGGGGTTCCAGCTCAGCCCGTCGCCCGTTGCGGCCGCCGTCTGAAGGCAACATGCAGAATCGGCTAGCTTAGCGTGCTCCCGCCAATTGTCGGCCAAAGCCCAGAGTGGGTCGCCCATCCGTGAATCCCCCGTTAATAGAACCGGGGAAGCCCGAGCGGCTTGACGCGACGGGGGTCACGAAGCCGATCGGGCTCACTTTGTCGGTCGCGTTGCAATCGCGAGTCGACGCCCGGTAAAAATATTATTGCGGGTCGCGGGCGTTTGGGAAAGTTACCCGCCAGCCGCACGCCGTAACATTCATACAACATTCATCGCGTAGTCTAGAAACGACTACGATGCCCGATACTCACTGTTGAGAAACCTCGTAAAAACAAGGGTAGCTGTAGGTGAGCGTAGGGCCGCATAGGGTAAGGTAGGGACTTAAAATCCCGTGGAGGGAAACCTCCGTGCGGGTTCGATCCCCGCTCCGGCCACTTGGAGAGAGTGTGATTCAGGGCCGGCTGCGCACAAACACGTACCGGCGCCCGGCATTCATCGGCGGGCGGTTCGGCAGAGCAGCGCATCCGCGCCGCGTCAGTTAAAACAAGCCGCGTCAGTTAAAACAAGCCGCCTCAGCTAAACAAGAAGTGGCAGATGTCGCCGTCCTGCATGACGTAGGCTTTGCCCTCGACACGCAGCTTCCCGGCTGCGCGAATCTCTTTTTCGCTCTTGAACTGCTCCAAGTCCTCGAGCGAATAGACCTCCGCGCGGATGAAGCCTTTCTCGAAGTCCGAGTGAATCACGCCGGCCGCCTGCGGCGCGGTCGCGCCGACCGGCACGGGCCAGGCCCGCACTTCCTTTTCGCCGGCGGTGAAGTAGCTTTGCAGCCCCAGCGTGCGATAGGCTTCGCGCGCGAGCACCGCCAGCGCCGGCTCGGTCAGCCCGCTCTCGGAAAGCATCATCTCGCGATCGGCTTCGTCGAGCTCGGCGATCTCGGCTTCGAGCTTCGCGCACACCGGCACCACGCCCGCGCCAACCTTTTCGGCAAACGCACGAACTTTTTGCACCATCGGACCTTCGCCGCGCAGATCAGTCTCGTCGACATTGGCCACGTACAGCACCGGCTTGGCGCTCAGCAGTCCATACGACGCGATGATCTTCGCTTCGCCTTTGTCCCACTCCCCCTTGCGCAGCGGCTGGTCGCGGGCGATCACTTCCTGACACTTCTTGAGCACGGCAACCCGAGCCGCCATCTCCTTGTCGCCCCCTTTGGCCGCGCGTTCGGCCTTCGGCAGGGCCGTGTCGATCGTTTGGGCGTCGGCCAGCATCAGCTCGATCTCCACCGTCTCGATGTCCGACACGGGGTCAACCTGGCCGGTCACGTGGATTACGTCCGGGTCTTCGAAGCAGCGGACGACCTGCAAGATCGCGTCGACTTCGCGAATGTGCGTGAGGAACTTGTTGCCCAGTCCCTGGCCTTCGCTCGCGCCTTTGACGATCCCGGCGATGTCGACCAGCTTGAGCGCCGTGGGAATGATCTTCTGCGGCACGATGTATTGGCAGATCCGCTGCAGCCGTTCATCCGGCACGGGCACGATGCCTTCGTTCGGCTCGATCGTGCAGAACGGATAGTTGGCGCTCTGCGCCAGCTTCGACTGCGTGAGGGCGTTAAACAGCGTGCTTTTGCCGACGTTGGGCAGACCGACGATACCAGCTTCCATGGTTGTTCCGAAATCGAGTGAAACCGCAAAAGCCTAAGCATACCGACTTTACGGTGATTCGTCAGCGGGGGACAGGGCGCGGCTCTAACCCGCTCCGCGGCCGCAGCCGCAACCTGGCGAAACTCCGGGCATGCAAATAAACCGCGGACTTCGCAGAGTTTCGCAGAGGCCAGGGCAGGGGGGCTGCCCCGCGTTTCAATTATCAAAGAGCTTGCTGATGGAAGGCCAAAAACTTTCCCTGGCTGTTTCCCGCGTTCGCATTTTTCGCGCGTGTGGATTTAAAAACTCGTGCAAATGATGTTTCACGCGCACACTCCATGGTCGACATGCCACACTTCGGCCCAGGCAGGGGGCGTTCAGATTTCGCGGCTCCTCCAGCTTTCCAGCAGCACACTCACTCGTCGCCGCGCGGCCACGAGCGAGACACAATTCGGCCTCAACGTACCCTATCCGAACTGCTGGCCTGATTTCAATTCCTGGTGGACACTTGAGCGGTGTGGCGCGTGCATCGCCGAGCACCCTGATCGGAAACGACTTGCGGCGACCGCGCGGCACACACCGCGTCAAGTCTCTAAAGTCGTGCGATTTTTTCTCATGCTGTTTCTCCGTCAGCAGCCTTTCGCAAGACTCCGAGCACCGCACAGACGCACCCCGCGGCGCCTGTTCTGTGGATATAATCCGATGAGTCTAGCCTACGGCATGGGCTGGCCACATTTCAAGCGACGCTGGCCTCATTTCCAATTTGGCCAGTGCTTGTGGCCGGCGGCTTGTCGTGCGTGAGTAAGGGCAACCACTTACGCAGCAGTGCGGCCACACGATAAACGCGCGCGAACCGCTGGAGAGTCACGATGAGCCATGAATCGCAGCTGCCCGCCCACGGTTCGCCACGGACCTTGCAGTGCATGGAGATCTGGGGCGGCAGTTCCGCCGTCCAGCGCAACGTCACCACGCCGGGACTCGACCTCTGGGTTTGGAGCCAGCCCTATCAGCAGGCCGATGGCGGCGGCGACGTGCACTACGTCTCGCTGTGCGGCGGCGGGATCATCACCCGGCTGATCCTGGCAGACATCTCCGGTCACGGTGCGAGCGTCGCCGAGCTGGCCGGTTCGCTGCGCGAGATCATGCGGCGGAACATCAATCGCAAGAGCCACGACCGGCTGATGCGCGAACTGAACCTGCAGTTCAGCGAGCTCGCCAGGCTCCGCCGCTTTGCCACCGCCGTGGTCGTCACCTACCTGGCCGATCGCAACCAGCTCACGCTCTGCAATGCGGGCCATCCGCGGCCGCTGTGGTATCGGGCGCGGGACCAGACCTGGCAGGTGGTCGATGCCAGCGAATCGGAACCGCAGGACGCGCTGACCAACCTGCCGCTGGGGATCGACGACACGACGACCTATCCGCAGCTGCGGCTGAACCTGGCTCCTGGCGACATGCTGCTGCTGTACACCGACGCGCTCACCGAGGCGGCCGGCGCCGATGAGCAGATGCTGGGCGAACAGGGCCTGGTGAACCTGATGCGTTCGATCGCTGCCGACCAGCCCGGCGCGATCGCCAGCACGCTCGCCGGTCGACTTGCGGACTATCGCGGCGGCCGCCCGGCCGATGACGACGAGACGTTTCTGCTGCTGCACCACAACGCCCGTGGCCCGAAGCGGCTCTCGCTGGGCGAAAAGCTGGACGTGTATGCCAAGGTGTTCGGGCTGAAACAGGTGTAACCGTTCCTGAGCGTCCGGTATCGGGAATGCCAACCAGTCCTCTGCACTAGGCAGGCTTGGTGTTGTGGTCTTTCTTTCGGCCGTAGGCCGGCAACATGTGAGCCTCGGGCATCGCCCGAGGGAAACGTGCGATCCACACGTCGACTAATAGCCCGATGCATTCCGCCTCTGCCTTTCCTGTCCTGCTCCCTCCGCCCGCCGTGGGAAGGGTCGGGGAGGGGGGCCGCGCTCTTGTGTGCCATGGGTGCTGCGGAGCAGTGTTGCTCACATTGGCACCCGTGCTGATGGTGCCGGTGCGAGACGACCGTGTAAACGGAGTGGAATCGTGCCAATCACTCCGAGCACAGGTGAGCCGCTGGCGCGGCCACCTGTGGCACCGCAGCACTGGGTAGCACCGACAACTGTCGGTGTGCGCAGCACCAGAGGGATCTGCGAACGCGTGAACAAATCGAAAGGCTTGCTCTTGGCAGCCCGCGACCTGATCCCTCTTGGGCCAAGGCCCACTGACAAGCAAGTTGCCAGTGCCACCCAGCAACTCCGTGCCACCCGTTCTTTCGGCACCCGTGCATCGACCGGGTAGCACCGACAACTGTCGGTGTGCGCAGCACCAGAGGGATCTGTGAAAGCGTGAACAAATGGAAAGGCTTACTCTCAGGATCGCGCGACCTGATCCCTCTTGGGCCAAGGCCCACGGACGGGCAAGTTGTCCGTGCCACCTAAAAACTCCGTGCCACCCAGCAGCTCATTGACCCGTTCCCCTGTCCTGCTCCCTCCGCCCGCCGTGGGGAGGGCCGGGGAGGGGGGCCGGGTCCTTGGGTGCCATGGGTGCTGCGGAGCAGTCACCCGTGCTTCTTCTAACCCCTCACCGCTTTCTCAATCGCCGCGACGTCGATTTTCTTCATCGTCATCATCGCGTCGAAGGCCCGCTTGGCGACGGCCGGATCGGAGCTGGTGAAGGCCCCAGTGAGCACGAGGGGCGTGATCTGCCAGGAGAGTCCCCATTTGTCTTTGCACCAGCCGCACTGGCTTTCCTCGCCGCCGCCTCCGACGATCGCGTTCCAGTAGCGATCGGTTTCTTCCTGCGAGTCGGTGGCGACCTGAAACGAGAAGGCTTCGCTGTGCTTGAACATCGGTCCGCCGTTGAGCCCGATGCAGGGGATCCCCAGCACGATGAACTCGACGGTCAGGACGTCGCCTTGCTTGCCAGAGGGATTGTCACTCGGCGCGCGGTGCACGGCCGTGACCTTCGAATCCGGGAACGTCTCGGCATAGAACCGCGCCGCCTCCTCAGCGTCGCCGTCGTACCACAGGCAGATGGTGTTTTTGGGTTGGGGCGCCATGGCATTCTCCCGAGTCATCATTTGGCCGAAATGTTTGTATCTTCGGCAAGTTCTTTCCCTTTGGAAGTCAAGTAAGTGGCAAGCCGATCACGCGAGACGGATGGAGAATAACTGACCGCAAAACTTATCCCATCTTCGGTCCATGACATCCTCTCATTGCGATTTTTCATCTGCTTCGTTTGTAGCCCGGGCCTACGGCAGAATGCACTATCATGCACGAGAGTACCGAGCTGCTCTCTCGCCGCCTTTCGCTTGTCAGATTCGTCCGGCCAAAGCGAGTCGTTCTCTAGTGCGAGCCATACGGCCGTTGCTAATCGTTGAATCCAATCTACAGGAAACCCCAGAGGCGTTCCGAGCTGAAGCACTGTTTTAGGCTGCCCATGTTCCACCACCGGCTCAATCAGGTTGATATCCTCGGGTAAATCGGCCTCGTGTAGCAACTGACACCTGAAGTGCGCGTAGAGAATATCTTCTAACGGGACTGTTCGTCCGCGAAATGGTAAAGCGACGTCGTACTTGGGGCCACCGGTTATCACGCCCATCTCGTCATAAACATAATTGCGGAACGATTCGCTATCGTCCCATTCGTCTCGCGAGTATCTCTTGCGCGACGTGGCCGCAACAGCGATCAGAATCTGCACGAAGGCGCCTTCCTTGCGGCCAGCAGTCCACAAGGCCGTGGCATCTTCCAAGCGACTTCGAATGCTCATGATTGAATTCCATTGACATCATTTGCGGACGGTTTCATTAGCAAGAAACGACTCGGCTTCCGCGAGGAACTTCTCCGGACCTCCCGCCGGACACCCTGCCTCTTGCCACAAGTCGCCAGCAAGCTGTGAAGCACGCTCCTTGATCTTCGTAGCATCCAACTCCGCTTTCGTAAGCCGACTCCCGCGCCCACCTTGGTTGACGAAAGGACTCGTCGCAAGGCTGGAGGGAGTTCCGCCAAGTTTTACGTACGCCTTATACTCTTGCGCAAGGACCTGGTGTGCGTTTCGGTATCGCCTAGCCAAATCGCACAGTGCCCGATAGAACATCCACTCAAAATAAGGTTCGCTCCCAACCTCCCTCTGATAGGCCGCAAACTTTCGCGATTGCTCCTCGTTTGGCTGGTGGGCAAATCGTGTGTAGAGAAACGCGTCGACCAGCTCTTCAATGGTGAACGAGCAATCGCGGTCAGTTAATGGCCAACAACTCGCCTTCGCTCTCAACACTTTCGAGCACTCCTTCTTCTCCGCGAGGATCCAATTGGTCAAGCGCTTGTTGAGAAAATGTCTGACATACGCATTACATGCCTTGAAATAGTTGCCGGGCTCTTTCTCCATGTATATGCGACGAAACACCAAAACGAATGATCGAATCAGATCCACCGAAATGGATTCCACGCGCTCACCAGCTGGCCCCGTACAGTATTGAGGAACGTTGCAATACATCGGACTCTGCACTAACTCTTCGACATCACGCACAAAAAGGGCAAGTGCGTCAGTTTCATGTGCGGACAACTTGATGTGTTCAAGTGGATCGTCTGGGAGTGGCGAGTTGGCAGACAGCGCGAGCTCAATGCTATGCGGCCGAGAGTACGGCGGAAACGTGACGGCAGTATCGTCCCCCGTTTCGATTCGGACTATCTGCGTGTATGTAATCGACTGACCGGCATCATCTTCAAAGTAGTCTTCGACAGACGTTATCCGCGGAACCTCGCCCGGCAGCAGTCCGTTCCAACGCGAACCAGAGTCCTCACTCTCCGTGAATAAGTCGCGATATCGCACAATCTCGCGGTCACGATCACGCTCCACACATAGCTCAACCGAATGCCTTAGGCGGACAGGAAGAGTATTCGTATCAAGCACGAGAAAGCGGTCAAAGAATTCCTTTTGGTCGCGGTTGAAACATCGTACCTTCCAAATCACAAGCATGACGCGGCACCTCCAACTGCTTCTTCCGAGACTCGGCGTTGACTCATCCTATCCTTTCCTTAGTCTCAGCACGAAGTGCCCACCGCTCCCCCTGGACTGAACCTCGTCACTCTTCGCCGGGGGTGTGCGGCAGCGTCGAATATCGTCGGCCAGCATTCGCCTAAAAGATTTGTCACGATTCGTCGAACTTTCAATCGTGTATCTTCCGAGGCGGTTGGCCGGCTACACGTCGCGCACGCCGCAACTGTTCCACACGCATAGTGTTGCAGGAGAACGAGGATTGGTTCGCGCCGGCGAAGCAGATCTCAACTTAAACTACCCACCTGCTACCCGAAGTTCGATTCTGACTCCTCGCCCCCACCCACCCCTTGCCCACCCGCCCCCGAACCACGAAAATGATTCGTTTCCCCCAACTCTCACTCGGAATAGCGTGACATGCCTAGCTGTGTTTTGGCGTACTCGGGCGGACTTGATACCTCGGTCATCCTGGGCTGGCTGCAGGACGAAGGTTACGACGTGCATTGCGTTTACGTCGACCTGGGGCAGCCCTGCGAAGACCGCCAGGCCATTCTCGCCAAGGCCAAGGCCTGCGGGGCCAAGAGCTCCAGGATCGTCGACGCCCGCGAGGAGCTCTGCCGCGACTTCGCCTTTCCGGTCCTGCAGTGGCAGGCCAAGTACGAGGGCATCTACCTGCTGGGCACCTCGATCGCCCGGCCGCTGATCTCGAAGGTCTGCCTGCAGGTGGCTCGCGAAGTCGGGGCCGACGCCTATGCTCACGGCGCGACGGGCAAGGGGAACGACCAGTGCCGCTTCCAACTCGCGGCCGAGGCCCTCGACCCGGGCGTAAAGGTGATCGCTCCCTGGCGGATCGAGAAGTTCCGCAAGCTGTTCCCCGGCCGCACCGAGATGATCGCCTTCTGCGAGCAGAAGAACATTCCGGTCAAGGCGTCGCTGGCCAAGCCGTACAGCTCGGACGAGAACTGCCTGCACATCAGCTACGAAGCCGGCAAGCTCGAAGACCTGAACGTGAACGGCGTCGAGCTCGTCGACTTCGGGATGACGGTCTCTCCGCAAGAAGCGCCCGACAAGCCGGAGACGCTGACGATTGGCTTCGAGCAGGGCGTGCCGACCACGGTGAACGGTAAGAAGCTGTCGGCCCTGGAAGTGGTGACCGAGCTGAACAAGATCGGCGGCCGCAACGGCGTCGGCCGGATCGACATCGTCGAGAACCGCTTCGTGGGCATGAAGAGCCGCGGCGTCTACGAAGCGCCGGGCATGACCGTGCTGTACCTGGCGCACCTGATGATCGAGCAGTTGACGCTCGACCGCGACCTGACGCACTTGCGCGATCGGATCTCGCCCGAGGTGGCCGAAATGGTTTACTACGGCTTCTGGTACACGGCGAAGATGGACGCGCTGCTGGCTTTCATTCGCGAGGCCCAGTCGAAGGTGACCGGCGAAGTCCGGCTGAAGCTGTATAAGGGAAACATCTCGGTCGACAGCCGCCAGAGCCCGAACAGTCTTTATGACGAGGGGATCGCGAGCATGGAAGGCGGCTCGAGCAGTTACAACCAGACCGATGCGGAGGGGTTCTTGCGGATCCAGTCGCTCCCCGGCCGCGTGCAGGGACGCGTGACGCCGCGCGAGTATTAGGACCGCAGAGGGAAGACAGAGGAAGAAGAGGTTAAACACAAAGGCACGAAGAACACAAAGGGGAAGGGAGTAGGAAGGCAGAAGAGAACCACAGATGAACACAAATAGACACAGATAAGAAGAAGAATTGGGGAGGGGGAAGGCGGACGAGTAGGACCAATTAGAAAATACGGAGGACGGGCGAGGTGATGTCCAGCGAGGATGGGCTCGGAAGACTGCTTCCCAATCTCTCTCCTATTTGTGTGAATCTGTGTCCATCTGTGGTTCCTGCCTTCGAATTCTCTTTCCCCTCTGCCTTTTTCCTCTGCGTCCCTCTGCGTCCTCTGCGGTTAATCTTGTTTGCCTGCCTGCCTCTGCGGTTAGTCTTCTGCGTTTTCCCTTCCGTCTTGGTAGAATCACAGTTGGTTGGCAATTCGAGTTTGAGCGAGCGAAAGCAGGTTGCGATGAACGTCCTGATCGTGGGTAACGGTGGCCGCGAGCATGCCTTGGCATGGAAGATCAAGCAAAGCCCGCGCGCCGGCCGTGTGTTCGTCGCCCCCGGCAACGCCGGCACCGAGATCGACGCCGAGAACGTCGACATCTCGGCCACTGATTTTCCGCGGCTGATCAAGTTCGCCCAGCAGAACGACGTCGGCCTGACCGTCGTCGGGCCCGAGCTGCCGCTGACCAAGGGCATCGTCGACGCCTTCAGCGATGCCAAGCTACGCGTGTTTGGCCCGCGGAAGAATGCGGCCGAGCTCGAAGGGAGCAAGGTCTTCTGCAAGAACCTGCTGCGGCATGCCGACGTGCCGACGGCCGATTACCGCGTGTTCCGCAACGCCGATCACGCGACGACGTTCCTGAAGGATCGCGAGGACGTGCCCGTCGTGGTGAAGGCCGATGGCCTGGCCTCGGGCAAAGGCGTGTTCGTCTGCGCGACCCGGGCGGAGGCGATTGAAGCGGTGCGCCGCATTGGCCGGAACAAGGAATTCGGCGACGCGGGCAACCAGATCGTGATCGAGGAGCGGCTCGACGGGCAGGAAGCAAGCGTGCTGGCGATCACCGACGGCCGCACGATCGTGACGCTGCCCGCCGCGCAGGATCATAAGCGCGCCTATGACGGCGACACCGGCCCCAACACGGGCGGCATGGGCGCGTATAGCCCGGCCCCGCTGATCGATGAAGAGAAGTTGCACCTGATCGAAGAGCAGGTGCTGGTGCCAACCGTGCATGCGATGAAGCGCGGCCGCCGACCGTTCCGCGGCGTGCTGTATGCCGGCATCATGATGACCAACCAAGGGCCGAAGGTGCTGGAGTACAACGTGCGGTTCGGCGATCCGGAGTGCCAGCCGATTCTGATGCGGCTCGAGAGCGACCTTTTGGATCTGCTCGAAGCGACGGTCGATGGCCGGCTCGACGAGATTCAGCCGCTGAAGTGGGACCAGCGGGCGGCGGTGTGCGTGGTGATGGCCAGCGAAGGCTATCCCGGCAGCTACGAGCGCGAGTTCCCGATCCGCGGCCTAGACGAGGCGGCGAAGATTCCGGACGTGAAGGTGTTTCACGCGGGCACCACGACGGTGAACGGCCAGGTGGTGACCAGCGGCGGCCGCGTGCTGGGCGTCACGGCCCTGGGCAGCTCGATTCCGGCCGCGAAGCTGCAAGCGTACACCGCGGTGAAGCAGATTCGCTGGAACGGCGCCTGGTGCCGCAAGGACATCTCCGACAAGGCGCTGGCTTCGGTGCGGTAGCTCTTCAGACCGAAGAGATTTACCGCGGAGGGCGCGGAGGGAAGACAGAGGCAGGACGAAAACAACCGCAGATGAACACAAATAACATAGATCGGGAAGAGTGAGAAAAGCTCGTCGAGGGGCATTCTGAGCTTCCCTCATTTGTGTGCATCTGTGTTCATCTGTGGTTCGCATTCTCTCCCCCGACTCTTTCCCGCTTCCTTGGTATTTCCTCTGCGTCCTCTGCGGTTAGTCAATCATTTCTGCGGTACTAATCAAGCGCGGCCAGCACGCCGAGCAGTGCGTCGACTTCGGCCGGCGTGTTGTAGTGCAAGAGCCCCAGCCGCAGCATCCCTTCAGGCTCTTGCCCGAGTGACTCGCTCAGCTCCAGGGCGTAATAGTTGCCGTGCCAGGCGAAGATGTTTCGTGCGGCCAGATAGTCGGCCAGCTCCACGGGCGAGCGGTGGGCATGCGTGATCGACAGCGTCGGCACGCGCTGAGCGAGCCGCTCGCGATTGGTGATACCCCACACGTGATACTGCGGTAGCGCGGCCAGGCCGTCGAGCAGCTGCTCGCAGAGCGTGCGTTCGTAGCGGACGATCTCCGTGAACGCCCGATCGAGGGCCGCGGGTCGGTCGGTGAGCGAGGCATCGAACGTGCGGCCCAGGTCGGCCAAGTAGTCGATCGCCGCCAGCACGCCGGCGATGCACTCGTGATTCTGCGTGCCGGTCATCCAGCGATCGGGAATCTGGTCCGCGGCAGGGCGCACCTTGTACGGTGTGAGCGTTTCCAGGTTCTCCGCGCGGCCCCACAAGATGCCCACGTGCGGGCCGAAAAACTTGTAGGCCGAGCAAGCGAGATAGTCGCAATCCCACTCGCCGACGTTGATCCGCCCGTGCGGAGCGTAATGCACGGCGTCGACATACACCTGGCTGCCGAAGTCGTGGGCCCAGCGGCAGATGTCCGAGAGCGGGTTGATCGTGCCCACCGAGTTCGACGCCGCGCCAACCGCGACCAGCCGCGTGCGACTATTGAGCAGCGACTTCAGCTTCGCCAGATCGAGCGTGCAATCCTCGACGCGCACCGGCACGAAGTGGACCTTCACACCGGCATCGGCTGCGGCCATCACCCAGGGACGGACGTTCGCGTCGTGATCGAGCCGGGTGACGATGATTTCGTCGCCCGCGGCCCAAGTTTTGGCTAGTGCCCGGCTGAAGGCGAACGTCAGCGTCGTCATGTTCGCGCCGAAGACGATCGAGCGGGGGTCGGGGGCACCGAGCAGATCGCCCGCCGCGGCGTGCGCTTTCGCCAGCAGCGCGTCACTTTCGACGCTCGTGTCAAATCGCCCGCCGTGGTTGGCGTTCATCTCGATCAGGTAGCGGCTGATCGCATCGATCACGCGGTCGGGCACCTGGCTGCCTGCCGGCCCGTCGAGAAACAATGCCGGCTGTCCTTCGAACAATTGCTCGAGCGCGGGAAACTGCGAGCGGCACCAGTCGATGGGGAAGGTCGGTTCGGTCATAGCTCTCTGTCGCGTGGGATGAAGTGTTGAGTCAAGTCGCGATTGACTCGCAATCGGAGTCGAGCACATCGGTAATGAACATACAGCCGGGGCTGTGCGTGATTGCGATCGGCGGCCGGGCACTGAGCAGCGCCACTTGCGGAGTGACGCCGCAGGCCCAAAACACCGGCACTTCGCCCTGACGAATCGTCACCGCCTCGCCGAATTCCGGCCGGCCGATGTCGTGAATCCCCAGCGCCGCGGGATCGCCCACGTGTACCGGTGCGCCGTGCATCGTGGGAAAGCGGCTCGTAATCTCAATCGCGCGCTCGACATGCTCCGGCGCCAGCGGCCGCATGCTCACGACCAGATCGCCCGCGAAACGTCCGGCCGGCTTGCAGGGAAGGGCGGTGCGATACATCGGCACGTTGCGGCCTTCGTCGATATGCCGCACCGGCAGTCCCGCGGCTTGCAGTGCGTTCTCGAAGGTGAACGAACAGCCGAGCAGGAAGCCCACGAAGTCGTCGCGCCAGAGCGAAGTCACGTCCGTCGGTTCAACCGCCTCGGGAACTCCTTCGCGAAACACCCGATAGCGCGGCACGTCGGTGCACAGGTTCGCGCCGGGCGCAGTGTGCTTGGGCTCGAAGCTGCCGACCGCGGTTTGCTCGGCCAGCGGACACGGCCGCGCGTTGAGTCGGCAGAACTCCCCGAACTCGCCAGCCCAATCGGCCGGCAGGATCACGAGGTTCGTCTGCACGAATCCGCGCGCAAGCCCTGCCGTCGGCTGCGTCCAGCGTCCCGCACGAATCTGTGCGCGCACCTCGCCCGCGGTCGCATTAGCAAGTTCAACGGATGATGGTTGGTTCTTCATAGAAATCTAAGCAGAAAGATAACCGCAGAGGACGCGGAGGTACGCAGAGGGAAGGCAGTGGGAGAAAGAGAATGAGAATGACAAAGATTAGAACCACAGATACACACAGATAAACACGAATGAAGTGAACCTACCCACGTTCTGTGGGCGCGCTGTGGAATTAAATGAGGGACATTGGTGTTAGGGATGAAGTTACGATCAATTGTCAAGTTTACCTCGTCAAGTCGGTAAAAACTCTCAGTTCTGTCGCGCGCCCACGAATCGTGGGGAAGGTCATCCTGCCTGATTTTTCTGTTACTAAGATCTGTGTTCATTTGTGTTCATCTGTGGTTCTCTTCCCTTTCTTCCCCTGTGTTTTTTCTCTGCCTTCCCTCCGCGTACCTCCGCGTCCTCTGCGGTTAATTCTTCCGGTGTCACTTCCGACTCCCGCGTTCATCCAAGAATCGCTTTCCTTTGCCCTCCACGCGCGGTAGCGTCCCCAGCGGCACGCAGCGAATTTCCATCTTTAGCCCCAGCCGCAAGCGCAACTCAATCTCCACGCGCTCAGGCGACTCCAGCCGATCTTCAATATCCACCACCAGGTGATCCATCTCACCCAGCTTCGTCGCCGTCATCCGAAACTCGATCACCTCAGGAAAGCTCCTCAGCACCTGCTCGACCGAGCTGGGAAAAACGTTCACGCCGCGGATCACCATCATGTCGTCCGTCCGGCCGACCACGCCGCCGTTCAGGAACACAAATCGGTTCTCGCCGCCATGCTGCCAACTCGGCCGCACCAGGTCGCCCGTGCGATAGCGAACCACAGGACTGCCCGTGCGTCCCAGATTCGTGAGCACAAGCTCGGCCAGTTGTCCTTCGGCGGCGCTCGTGCCGGTCTCCACGCTGAGGAACTCGGCGATGAAGTCGTATTCGTTGATGTAAAGGCCTTTGCCCTCGACATCGCCATAGCCCCACGGACCAACCTCCGACGCGCCGCTGTGATCGAGCACGCTCGCTTGCCAGGCGTTCTCAATCCGAGCGCGGGTGGCCGGTACCGATCCGCCCGGTTCGCCGGCCAGGATCAACATCTTGACGTCGAGTTCGCCGACGTCGATTTGATGTTCGGCGCCGACCTCGGCCATGTGCAGGGCATAGCTGGGCGTGCATAGCACGGCCGAGCATCGCATCGTGCGCATCAGCTCCAACCGCCCGAGCGTCGAGATCCCGCCGCCGGGCACCGCCAGGCAACCCCGCGCAATCGCCGCGTCGAACGCGCTCCAGAATCCGATGAACGGCCCGAACGAAAACGCCATGAACACCGAGTCGCCCGCCTCGAGCCCCGCAGCGTCAAGCACGAACTGCCAACAGTCCATCCACCACGCCCAATCCTCGGGCGTGTCCAGCACGATCAAGGGCCGGCCGTGCGTACCGCTGGTCTGGTGCATCCGCACATAGCGCTCGCGCGGCCAGGTGAGATGCGGCGGCAGGCGATCGCCACCCGAGATCAGCAGCTCTTCTTTGAACGTGTACGGCAGCTCCGCGAACTCATCCAGCGAGTGCAGCGGCCCGTGCTCGTCGGCCAGCAGCTCGTCCGAGATGTCCGGCAGCTTCTCGGCATAGAACTTGTTGTGCGGCAGGATCGTCTTCAGCAACCGGTTCAGCCGCTTGAGCTGATGTTCGGCCAGCCGATCCGCATCGAGGCGTTCCAGAGCGCGACGTTCGTCGAAAGTCATGGTCGTCATGCCAGAATCATAAAGTTCACCGGCCCCGCCGACCAGCCGAGCGGTTTGGCCCACGGTTTTTGGCCTGCGGTGGCGGACATTCGGCTGTTAAGATACCGATCTAACAACTTGCCACTTTCGCACAGCGAAATACAGTAGCCCGCGCCCATGACCGAAGAAGCTCGCAAAGGTTCGCTGCTGGTCATCTTCCTGACGGTCTTTATCGACCTGTTGGGTTTCGGCATCGTGCTGCCACTGCTGCCGATCTATGCCAAGGACATCGCGGCCCAGATGAACCTGGAAGCCGACCACATGCAGGTCGGCATCATCATCGCGCTCTTGATGTCGAGCTTCTCGGCGATGCAGTTTCTGTTCGCGCCGCTGTGGGGTCGACTTTCCGACCGCATTGGCCGGCGGCCCGTGCTGATCGTGGGCCTCGCCGGATCGGTCGTGTTCTATGCGATGTTTGGCGTCGCCACGGTGATGAAGAGTTTGCCGCTCCTGTTCATCTCGCGCATCGGAGCGGGCCTCGCTGGCGCCACGATCTCGACCGCGCACGCCTACATCGCCGACGTCACCAGCAAGGAGAACCGCGCGCGAGGGATGGCCCTGATCGGCGCGGCCTTCGGCCTTGGCTTCACGTTTGGTCCGCTCTTGGGTTACCTGGCCGTGCCCAGCGGAACGGGCGATCCCGGCCCGGGTCCTGGCTACGCCGCCGCGGCGCTCTCGGCGGTCGCGCTCGTGCTCGCAATCTTCAAGCTGCCCGAAAGCCTGAAGCCGGGTACGGCTGGCGAACATGGCCGCCGCCGCTGGTTCGATCGACGGGCCCTGTCCGATGCGGTCGCCACGCCGGGCATCTTCGTGTTGTTGCTCGCTTCGTTCATCTGCGTGTTTTCGTTCGCGAATCTCGAATCGACGCTGTCGTTGATCCTCAAGAATGTCGACTTCGGCTACGACTTCACGTTCCAGCAGATCTGTCTGACGTACGCCTTCATCGGCATCGTGCTGGCGATCGTGCAGGGGGGAATCGTCCGCCCGCTCGCCAAGCGAGTCCGCGAACCGGTGCTCGCTTCGGTCGGCACGCTGATCGAGATCGTGGGCTTCGGCATCCTGGTCTATTCGACGACGCGTCCGACGCTGCCGCTCTTGCTCGGCGGCCTGGCGATCGTCGTCAGCGGCTTCGCGTTCATGACGCCATCGCTCAACGCGATGCTCTCGCGGTGGACCGATCCCGAGAAGCAAGGCGGCATCCTCGGACTCGGCCAGAGCATGTCGTCGCTGGCCCGCATTCTTGGCCCCTTGGCCGGCGTGCCGCTGGTGGAGAATCGCGCACTCGCCGAAACGATGGGCGTGAAAGCCGCCGTCCTGCCGCTGGGGCTAGCGGCGTCGATGATGGCCGTGGGGCTGGTGTTGATCGTGCTCGCGGCGTCGAGAGGCCGCGACTACGGGACTTCAACTAGCTGAGTCGCTGAGCAGCATGAGCGTTGGGTGGCAGCGACAACTTGTTGTCGGTGCCCTCGCAGCAACAAGAGGGATCGCGGAACACGTAACGTACGCGGATGCTCCGTTTCGAGTAACGCTTTGCCTGAGCCTTCTTGTGCCGCAGGCACCCTGACAATTGTCTGGGCTACCCGGCATTTCCGAACCCGCCGCCGCCGGGCGTTTCGACCCTCAGCACATCGCCGGGTTGCACGCGGAACTGTGCGCGGCCCGCGAGTGACTCCTGCGAGCCACCGGCGCGCGTGAGCGTGTTGCGGCCCAACTCGCCCGCTTCGCCGCCGGCCAGTCCATACGGCGGATACGGTCCGCGGCGCTGCGAGAGGATCGACACTTCCAGCGGCGTCAGGAACTCCAGCTCGCGCACGATACCATCGCCGCCGGGATTGGCGCCCGCTCCGCCGGAGCCGCGACGAATCGAAAACGACCGCACCCGCACCGGGTAGCGCCGCTCCAGCACCTCGGGATCGGTCAGCCGGGTGTTCGTCATGTGTGTGTGTACCGCGTCCGCGCCGGGGCTCTCGGCCGTCGCGCCCGAGCCGCCGCAGATCGTCTCGTAATAGCCGAACGTCGCATCGCCGAAGAGCAGGTTGTTCATCGTCCCCTGGCTGGCCGCCGCCACGCCGAGCGCCCCCAACAGCACGTCGACCACCCGCTGCGAAGTCTCCACATTCCCGCCGACCACCGCTGGGCAGTCCTCGGCCTTGGCGGCCTCCGGCGGATTTAGCAGCCCCTCGGGAATCCGGATCTCGACCGGCGCGAGCACGCCCTGGTTGAGCGGAATGTCTTCGTCCAGCAGCGCCCGCAGCACGTACATCACGGCCGACATCGTGATCGCGCGGTTGGCATTCAGGTTGCCCGCGGATACCGGTCCTGTGCCGGCGAAGTCGATCGTAGCGCCGTCACCTTCGATCGTAATCGTCACGGCGATCGGCGTCCCATCATCGAGATGGTCCGTGAACGTATGCGCTCCGTGCGGCAACCGCGCGAGCGCTCGCCGCACCTTGCGCTCGGCCGCGTCTTGGATGTGCCGCATGTAAGCCTGCACCACGGGGAGCGTGTAGCGCTCGACTAGCCTGAGCAGGTCGCCCGCCCCGCGATGATTCGCCGCCACCTGGGCAGCCACGTCAGCCAAATTCGCTTCAGGACTGCGCGTGGGATACCTGCCCGAGGTGAGCAGCGTGCGGAACGCGTCCCATCGCTCGCGGCCCGCGTCGATCAATTTGAAGTTGCGAATCAACACGCCTTCTTCGGCCAGGTTCCTGGAGAACGGCGGCATCGAGCCCGGCGTGATTCCACCCAGCTCGGCATGATGCGCCCGACTGGCCGTGAAGAACAAGAGCTGCCCCGCCCCGTCATGCACGGGCGTGATCACCGTGATGTCCGGCAGGTGCGAACCACCGCGATACGGATCGTTCATCACGAACACGTCGCCGGGCTTGATGACCGGGTTATCGACGATCGTCCGCTTCACCGTCTCGGCCATCGCCCCCAGGTGCACCGGGATGTGCGGCGCGTTGACGACCAGGTCCCCCTGCGGCGTGAACAGCGCGCAACTGAAGTCGAGCCGCTCCTTCACGTTCACGCTGCTCGAAGTGTTTCGCAGCGTGATCCCCATCTGCTCGGCGATCGCGGCGAACTGGTTGTTGAAGATTTCCAGCATCACCGGATCGGCCTCGACGGAAACGGCCGCGGCCACCGGCAGATCGGCGGTCGGCTCGACGAGCAATTCCCCGCCACTCAAGACCGCGGCCTGCCAATGCGGATCGATCACCGTCGTCGAAGCCGCTTCGCACACGATGGCTGGCCCGACGAGCACATCTCCCGGCACGAGCTCGCCACGTGTGAACACGGCCGTCTCGACCAGCTCGCCACCAAAATACGTTTGCGTCTTGCCGCCGGCTTTCGCATTTCGCACGGGCAGTCGCTGCGAAGTTTCCACCTTCTGCGCCGAACGTCCGCGGGCTTCCACGCGCGCCGCGACGATCTCCAGCGGCCGCCCGGCATGCACGTAACCGTACAGCCGCTCGTGATCGGCTTCAAAGTCGCGCTTTAGACTTGCGGCACTCGGCTCGGCAGGGCAGGGGACCAGCAGCGAGGCATCGACGCCCTGATAGCGCAACTCGAGAAAGTACGCCACCTCGATCCGCTCGCGCTCGATCCCTTCGGCCAGGACGCCAGCCACGGCCGCCGCGGCAAGCTGCGCGAACGAATCACGCACCGCGGCGAGCGACTCTTCCGACAAGAGCTGATAGACGCCCGCCACCTCATGCCGCTCGACGTCCGCCAGTCCGATGCCGAACGCACTCAAGAGGCCCGCCACCGGATGATGCAGAATCTGCCGCATGCCGAGCTCGCTCGCCACGGCACAAGCGTGCTGCCCCGCCGCGCCGCCGAACGGCACGAGCACGTAATCGCGCGGGTTGCACCCCTTGGCCACCGAGATCGACCCGATCGCCTTGGCCATATGAGCATTCGCCACCTGCACGAAGCCCTCGGCCAAATCCAGCGGCTCATAGCGGCGGCCCGTCTCGCGGGCAATCTCTTCGATCAATTCGCCAAGTCGCGTTTCCGCCGCCGACCGATCGAGCGGAAACGGAAACCGCTCGGGCGGAATCTTGCCGAGCAAAAAGTTGACGTCCGTCACGGTGAGCGGTCCGCCGCGCCCGTAGCAGGCGGGGCCCGGATCGGCGCCGGCGCTATCCGGCCCGACGACCAGCTTCACGCCGTCAAAGTGGCAGATCGAACCGCCGCCGGCCGCCACGGTTTCAATCGCCATCATCGGCGCGACGACGCGCACGCCCGCCTTTTCGGTTTCGAACTCGAGCTCGTAGCGTCCGTCGAATCGCGAGACGTCGGTGCTGGTGCCTCCCATGTCGAAGCCCAGCGAACGCGAGAAACCCGCCGCGGCGGCAACGCGCGAGAAACCCACCACGCCGCCGGCCGGGCCCGAGAGAATGCTGTCCTTGCCGACGAACTTGTCGGCATCCACCAGTCCGCCGGCCGAAGTGAGCAATCGCAACGAACTGTCGGCCAGGTGCCTCCGCAGCCCGCCGACATACTGCCGCAGAATCGGATTCAAGTACGCATCGGCCACGGTCGTATCGCCGCGCGAGACGATCTTCACCAGCGGCGCGATCCGGCTGGAAACGCTCAGCTCCTCGAAGCCAATCTCCCGGGCGATCCGCGCGACGAGCTCCTCGTGCTCCGCATTCACGAAGCCGTGCAACAGGCAGATCGCCAGCGACTGGATGCCGGCGTCGCGCAATGACTCCAACTGCCGCCGAACCGCCGCTTCGTCCGGCACGCACAAAACACGTCCTTCCGCATCCACACGCTCGTCGATCTCCACGACCGCTGAAAACAGCGGCACACGTTTCTTGATCGCCAGCTCGAACAGCCGTGGGCGATTCTGATAACCAATATGCAGGATGTCGCCAAAGCCGCGCGTCGTGACCAATGCCGTCCGCGCGCCGCGTCGCGTGATCAGGGCGTTCGTCCCGCGCGTGGTTCCCAGCCGCACGGTAACTGGCGGAATTGGCCGTGCGAGCGGCACGCCCAAGAGATACCGAATCGCGACAATCGGCGCTTCGGCATCGCAACTCAATTCATAGCGATCGCCAGGCTGCGGCGCAAAGGGCAGGGGAGTCGCCAGCGCGAGCGTACCCGACGCCGGTTCGAACGCCGAGACGCTCGTCTCCGCGCGAGTGCTTCCCGTGGCATCCAGCACGCGCAGGCGGAAGCCCGTCCAGATGTTTGCCGGATCGCTGGCGCGGCCTGGATCGACAATCTGAGTAATCGATGAGCCCGTCGCGGCGGCGCCTTTCACGACGCCGGAGCTGAGCACCTTGTAGTTCCGCACCGAGCCGTCCGGGGCGCAGCCGAAGCTATCGGTGAACGTGCCGCCAACGTCGATCCAGAATTCCCAGCGACTCATTCGCAGCTCGTCCGTCTGGCTGTTGCTCGGAGTTAACCCGCCGGAACTTCTACCGGAACCAGGCCGTTCAACTGATGCGGCGTGGTGCTGTGGATGCAAACCATGTTCAGCGACACAATGTTGCCGAACACGTTCTCTGGGTTGCCCAGGAAGTTCTGCGTGTTGAAGTACGGCGGACGATGCCAGTACAACTTGTAGCCGAGCGAGTTCAGGTGGCGAATCAGGGCGGCCGACTTCTCGGGCCGATCGTTCTCCAGGTAGATCACGGGGCGAAACTGCCGGACCAGCCGATCGGCGCCCTGGAGCACGTCGAGTTCCATCCCTTCGACATCGATCTTCAGAAAGCTGCACGCGGGGAAGTTGAAGCCATCGAGCGTGGCCAGCGGCACGCCTTCCCCGTTTTCGTAGTTGCCGAGCGAGAGGCCGCCGAAGTTGTTTTCCTGCGTGTAGTCGATCGAGGGAATCACGACTGAACCGGCCTTGGCGCCGACGGCCTGCTGCAGCGTATATACGTTGGGCACGCTGTTGAGTGCCAGATTCGCACACATGGTCTGAAACAGAATCCGCTGCGGCTCGAAGGCGATCACCACCCCGCTGCGCCCCACCTGCTGGGCGATGAACAGCGTGTGGGCCCCGATGTTCGCGCCAACTTCGATCACGACGTTGCCGGGCTGGATCACTTGCCGAAACAGCTCGACTTCGCCTTCGGAATACTCGCCGTACAGGTCCAGCGAACGGCCGATGTAGGTATCGTTCTTGTTGTACAGCATCTGCCCATGGCGGCAGACTTTCTGGCGATTAAACGGTTCGAATGGAGGCACGTCGAGTCTCCGCGAAGAAGCGAGCAGCGAACGGTCAACAGATCCAACAACAAGCGCCCGTATTCTAAACGATCGGGCGAAGACTTCGCGAGAGGGCGGCACGCCGCGTTCAGTAGATATCCTTCACGTCGCCAGCTTGCCAATCTGGAGACATCACGCCGAACCTCTCGCGAGCGGCAGCAATCACATCTGCCTCGGTCTGGAACCGATCATCTACAACAAAGCAAAACCGGCGCCCCTACCGCGCGACTCCCCGCTCGGCCACCTTCCGCTGCAGCTCCTGCTTCATGCGCTTGAACACATCCGACCAATCGCCGACTTTCGCCTGCCGGAACAGCCGCATCGTCGGATACCAGGGGTTGTCCGAACGCTCGAGCAGCCAGCGCCACTCGGGACTCTTGGCCGTCGCCAGCCAGATCGGCACCCCCAGCCCACCGGCCAGGTGCGCCGCCGCCGTGTCGCTGCTCACCACCAGGTCGAGATTGCTCATCACGGCCGCCGTGTCGACAAAAGCTCCGCCCGCATCAAGCTGCGGCGCCAGGTCGAGCACTGGGAAGCTTCCCGCGAGCTCGGCCAGTTGCTCCGATCCAAAACCCTTCTGCAAGCTGATCAGCGTCACGCCCGGCACGTCGGCCAGCGGCGCATACGCGGCCAGCGGAATCGAACGGAACCGATCAAACGCATAGTCGCGGTTCCCCTGCCAGACGAGTCCCACCTTGAAGCCCGGCAGGTGACGAATCTGCGTGCGCCAATGTTTCACCAGCCGCGTCTCAGCCGACAGGTACGGCACCTGCGCGGGAATGTTCTCCAGAGTCGTCCCCACCGCGCCGGGCACGCTCAGCAGCGGAATCTCCAGGTCGAACTTAGGCAGCGGCGATCCGCCGGGAATGATCCCCGTCACGCCGGACGTGCGTAGCAGCGGCGCGAGCGCCGGCGGCACCTCGACATACACCGTGCCGCCGCGCTGCTGGATGATTCGCACATAGCGGATGAAGTGCAGCGTGTCGCCCAGCCCCTGTTCGGTATGAATCAGCAGCGTCCGGCCATTGAGCGGCCCGCCATCCCACCGCGGCACGTTGAACCGCCGCCCCTTGTAGTCGTTGCACTTCAGCCGCCACTCGTAGTCCGCCCAACCCTTGGCCAGCTCACCCCGGGCCAGGTACACGAAGCCGCGGTTGTAGTGCGCCTCGGGATAATCCGGCTTCAGCCGCAGGGCTTCGGCATACGACTCCAGCGCCTCGTCATCGCGCGAGAGCGTGTGCAGCGCCGCCGCCAGACAGTAATGCGCCCGGGCGAGCTGCGGATCGGCTGCGATCGACTTGTGATACAGCTCGACCGCTTCGTCCGTCTTGCCGAGCATCTGCAGCGCGGAACCGACGTTCAGAATCGATTCCGCCGACTCCGGCTCCAGCTCCAGCGCCCGCTGATAACAGGCGAGCGCCTCTTCATACTTCCGCTGATCGTGATAGACCGTGCCCAGGTTGTTGTGCGCCTGGGTGAAGTCCGGCTTCGCGGCCAGCGCGCGGCGGAACAGGTCGGCCGCTTCCTCGTGGCGCTTGCGATCGTGCAACACGCTTCCCAGGTTGCTCAGCGTCTCGGGAAAGTCCGGCCGCGCGTCGAGTGCGATCCGGAAGCACTGCTCGGCCTGATCCAGCTTCTTCTGAGCGCGGAAGATGCAGCCCAGGTTATTCTGCGATTCGACGTGCCGGGGATTGAGCACGACCGCGGCCTGCAGTTCCGCGGCCGCTTCTTCCAACCGCCCTTGCGATTGCAACAGCGAGCCGAGCCAGTAGCGCGCATCGACGTTGTTCGGCTCCATCTGCAGCGCCAGCTTATAGGTCGACTCGGCCGCCGTCTGTTTGCCCAGCCGGAGCTGCGTGTTCGCCAGCGCCATCGCGCCTTTGACGTACGTCGGTCGGGCAGCGAGCGCGGCGGCATAGCACGTTTCGGCCTCGGCCAATTCGCCCGCTTCGCGCAGCAGGTTGCCGAGGTTGAACTGCGCTTCGGCAAACTTCGGCGCGAGCGTGACCGCGCGGCGATAGACGACGATCGCTTCTTCCTTCTGCTCCCGCAAGGCCAGCAGCGCCGCCAGGTTGTAGTGCACTTGCGGATCATTGGGCGCGATCTCGGCCGCGCGGCGAAAGGTCGCCTCGGCATCGTCGAGCCGCTGCAGGCTCGCATACGCCGCGCCCAGGTGATTCATGAACAGGGCGTTTGGCCCGCCGATCGCCAGCGCCCGTTCGATGTGTTCGACGGCCTCCTGATGCCGGCCGGCCTGATGCGCGGCCACTCCCCACAGATGCCAGGCATCCGCGTGGTTGGGCTCGTGCTGGATGATCTGGCGATAGATGCTCTCGGCTTCGGCCAACTGGCCGCGCTGATGATGCTGGAACGCCAGCGACAGGGCTTCAGGGATCGTGGGCACGTCGGTCTCTTCCTTGGCTCTTCTATATTCGCGATCAGGCTGTGTTTTTCTTGCCGCCGTGTTCCCCGCCGGCGCGCACAGATACCCTTAATCTTACGGCGCGGAAGCCGATGTCGAGCGGGGGAAACCGCGAAAATTCCGCGGCCTCATCCTAGCCCGCCACGCAAGCCTGGGTACCGTGTTGCGCGGGTCTCATCGTATCCTGGTAGCCCGGCGCGTGAGCGAGGGAGCTCTGCCGAAAGACACCAGCCAGTGCATCAATACGTGCGAATCTTCCGGGTCACACTCTCCTCACAACCCGACGGCGTGAGCGAGGCGAACCATCGAGTCGCTCGGCACTCCCTCCTCGCTCACGCGCCTCACGCGTTGGGCTACTACGGCCTGCCGAGCCCGTTCGAATAGTAGCCCGTAGCGCCAGCGAGGGTGCCGGCCGATGGACCTGACCATGCAACGAGGTCTAGCATGCGGCCGCAATGTGCTGACGCTCCGCGATCATTGAGCCACACGCTCATAACCCGACGCGTGAGCGAGGCGAATCGCCAGACCGCGCGAGAATTCCCCCTCGCTCACGCGTCGGGTTGTGATTCGAAAAACTCGTCATCGGCAGGATCCCGAGGCCCATGGCGCACAGAAGCAGCATCTGAACAGCGATCCCCACGACAATCCCAATCAACAGACCGACCAACTGGCCGATCCAAGCATTGCGATACAGAGCGCCGCAGGCGGCAAACGGACTCACAAACGTCAGGACGAGCATCAGCACCGAAAGTCCCTCGTGCTGCCTCCGATCCATCGTCGCAAACGCGATTCCAGCAGCGAGACATACGCCGAACCAGAAGGTCGAAGAGAACAATGATCGAAGAGGGATCTGCATGGACGGGCAGTGTCCTGAAGTTGCCGCGATACAGCTACGTTTCCCCATCCAATTCCGCTTTGCGCCGATAAAGGGCATCGAAGTCTGGGAGATTCGTCCCCTGTCGCTCCACCCATGCGCGCATCCACTCTTTGTACGGTCCCGTCGACAGACCATCCAAGATGCTCCGCCGTTCTGAAACCGTCAACGCGCGCCCTGCTTGCACTTCCAAGGCACGAACAACGAAGTCGAGATGTTTTTGTAGCTCGGAATCACCCTTCACGTTTGTCTCGCGAGCTAGTCAAGCTGCATGTCGTATTGTGCTGCGTACCAGTACTGTTCTAGTTCCGACCACTTGCGCAGAACATAATGGCAGGTAACGCTCCCGAGCGGGTCCCAGTAACGACGCGAGTGAGTCTGAGGCCGGCTTCCGTCGGGCCGATTTTCCACGGTCACGCCGTGGTTTCCGGCGGCGACAAAGAAATCCAATCCATCTCCAGAAGAACGATGCGTAAAGCCAAGTATCGAGACTTGGCCAAACGTTCCCATACGGCTAACCGAAATCACCGACGGATCATTCGCCCATACCCTCACCTTGAATCCGCCTGGCAACTCAGTGTTTTCTACAGGCCAGTTTGCTCGCAACTGATCTGCAAGGCATTTCAGTTCAGGCAGAGTGCGCCGCAAGCGCCAACGGAACAGGGGCTTAGTTGCCCATTTGTTCAGGCGATGCCGGGTTCTGAGGAATAGTTCCATGTGGGCATTCTACCGCGCGTCGAAAAGCCTCGTCAAAGCTGGGGTTTGTCCGCTGCTGGCAGCCGTTGCTGGCCGCGCTCCTTCTTTTGCCCTCACCGGCTATACTGCCCCTATGAGCGAATCGAGTACAACACGCTGGTCGAGTCTGAATCTTCGCTGGATCGTCGTTATCGCTCTGGCAATGTTGTGGCTTCCGTTGAACTGGTACTTCAACACGATCTGGTGGAACGACTTCGTCACCTTCGAACTGAAAGTCATCGATAAGCTCGCCAAGGATTTCTGGTAGCCTCTGTCCATTCGTTGCTCGGCTGGAATGCCCCCATGAGCGAACAGCCCGATACCCTTCCGAAAGCTGCCCGCCTGCGCAGCTCCTTACGCCTGGCGCTTTACGCCGCGGGAGCATTCCTCGCTTTGCTAGTCTTGTGGCGCGTTGTGGGCATTCCGCTGATGACGCATTACCCCTACCAGCGCGTTTTGAGCGAAGCGGAAATTGGGGATGGCCCGATTCCTGCAATCAATGAAACCGCCATGTCGCCTGGTTCGACGATCACCGCCACAACGGCGACTGGGACCATTTCTATCAAGGCTGGCGATGGCCTGAAACGTTCCTACACCTGGGAAGGCGACACTCGCTCGGTCGAAATGGTGCCGCGTGAAAAGCGGTGGTACGGTAGCTTGGGGCTGTGGTTTCCTGGGCCCGGGCATCACTGGGAGCCACACAACGGCATCACGCGGGGAGTGGTCGAGGAAGGACAGCAGCACTTCAAGACCGTTGATGACGCGATGAAATGGATCGACGATGACAGCAACAAGTCGGTGCCGCTGGTCTATCGCAACGACGCACTGGCGGTTGGCTGGTCCAAGAATCTTGAGCGATCCCAACTCAACGTCACTGTATGGCAAATCTACGTTGACGGCCAAAAGCCCTCGTTGCTCCCCGGAAGCCAGGATGACTTGATAAACGTGACGCCTTGAGCGTCCCGACCCTCGTGTGGCCTTGTCTATGCGCGGTAGAATGGTGGCATGAGCCAAGCAGGTTGCACTTACCCACCTAAGTAGCCGCTAATAGACATCACAATATGAGAAGCCGCAGGCGAATCTTATTTGTCGCGACGACTGCAATTGCCGCTCATGCCGCTCTTATTTGGATGATGTTTAGTTTTCCCCCGCTGATGTTCGCGATCCCCGCGCTGCTCGCGGCCATTTGGCTGGCGGCTTTCGTTATCTCGCTAATTGTCTTGATTTTCTTCGTGGTTGACAAAGCCAGGGGTGTACTCCGGCGGACGCGCGATTGATTACTGACAATACCCATGAGCATCTTCGCAGCAGCCTACGGAGTCTCTTGGCCGGTCGCGTTAGTGACCGTTGGACTACTGGCCCTGTTCGTGTTCTGGCTTTCCAGACGTGGACCAACTCAGCACTAGAATGATCTCATGAGCGACCTTGGCAGCAACTACGAAGCGCAGGGGCATCTGATGCTCAACCACCTCAACCCAGCCTCACAGCGCGTCGTCCACTGGATTGGCGCCTTCGCGGGAGCACTTTGCCTTCTGACCGGCGGTCTCGCCCTGGTCGGCGGACAACGCGACTTTAGTGTCTTCGCGTTGCTCTTCTCGGGCGTCTGGGTCTTGGTCAGTTCAATCGTCGGCCTGCGCCAGCCAATTGCCGACTTACAAATGCCCGCTGGCAGCAAGCTGCCGTGTCTGAGCGGGGAAGAATTGGAGCGGCTTCTGGACGAGGAGTCGAGCAGCGAATCGACCTACGCTGGCACCTATACTCGAGCCGATACCTACCGTGACCACGATTGATGGGATCGTGGATGACGTCCTGGAATACTCGCATGAGCGAAGGCCGAAAAATCGCGGCTTGGACCGCCTTTGGGGCGATCGGCGGAGGCGCGCTAAACGTTTTATTTAACTGGCTGATTTGTCTAGCGCTGAATGCGGTTAGAGAGGGTGATCACTTTGAGTCTGATCCCCTGCGGTCATTTGCCTTAGGCGCGATTGCCTGCGCAACGGCCATCGGCGGTTCGTGGTTGTGGCAAATGAAACGCCGCTGGTGGGCGGCCCTCGCAGTTGGTGTCGGATACGCGATGCTCGGCGTCTTGTTCCAATAGCGGCTTTTTCATGCGCGGCGAACAATTCACAACCTCCTGGCTGCGACATGTCCCCGCGCTGCTGATCGCGATGGTCGCTGCGCTCGGCGCGGGATTCTTGTTCGCCCTCTACGTCCCGATCACGACCAACTATGTGGTTCAGGCGACGTTCGATTCCATGCCGCAGGACGATGTCGCGTTGCTGAAATGGATGGCAAACCAGCCTGGGGCTGTGGGGCCATCCGCTCAAATCGAGAGGCCACCAGGCACGAAGCTCCTGAAGGTCCATTTCCGGATGACCCGTCCCCTCTTGGGCGAGCCATCGCTTCCCGATGTCGATCAAGCCTGGGCTCACCTGGGCTACACGATGTCGGCTGAGGTTTATCCCTGAGCCGTTGCCGCGCCACTCATGACTTGATCGATCGGCGTAGCAGCGAAAAGAAGTGCTCGATGTTATCGGCCAGATAATAGCAATCGCCGAACGCCTGTTTGAAATAGATGTTGCCGAAGCCGTCCTCATCGCGAACGACATCGAGCAGAATCAGGCTCCCCAAGGGCGTCGCTCCGATAGGCAGTAGCTGCGGCGGATCGTTGTCTTCAAACACTTCCAGATCGACGTCACTTCCAAGCTCTGCCTCGGGATGCGAAGGATGCAACCCGGAGATGAAGATCAACGCATCTTCGGGACAGCCCTCGGTCGTCGGAGTGATGACTGGATCGCTAAAGTAGCCGCCATTGTACGCGAGCAGGAACTTTCGGAAGTCATCCGGAAAGCGCACCTTGATCTTCGCTTCCAGCGCAGCCACCTCGGATTCCGTCGGCAGCGGAAAGCGTTCCCGGCAGAACTTTTGATACGCGGATTCGATGGAGTTGAACGCGGCCATCAGGAGCCCGGTTGAGCGCGAAGCAGGGAAAAGAAGTGCTCGATGTTGTCGGCCAGCGGATACCAATCGCCGAAGGCCTTCTTGAAATAGATGACGCCGCGTTCTTCACCGTCCTCGACGTCGAGCACGATCAGGCTCCCCAAGGGCGTTGCGCCGATCACCACGACCACGGGCGGATCATTGTCGTGAAAAGTGTGAAGTACAATTCACGTCCAATGTCAGCTTCTTCGTGAGAGGCATGCAGTCCACAGATAAAGATCAAGGCATCCTCGGGACAGCCTTCGGTCGTCGGAGTGATGGCTGGGTCGTTGAAATAGCCGCCGTTGTACTCAAGCAGAAACCGGCGGAAGTCGTCCGGGAATCGCACGTTAATCTTTGCCTCTAGCGCCGCCACCTCGGATTCCGTTGGCCGCGGGAATCGTTCCCGGCAGAACTGCTGATATGCGGATTCGATAGAATCGAGCGCCGCGCTCATGGTTCAGCCAGTTCCTTCCTCACGCTTCCCAAGGTACTTTCCCTGCAATTGCCATAACAGGCGACCGTCCGCGCTTTCGACAATCCACACGTCGGCAACTTCCGACAACCTCTCGTAGCGAATCTGACGACGGTGTCGCCAAGTCGAAGGCTTGCCATCTTGTTCTTCTTGCCGAATTCCAGCATAGCCGTCAAAGTCCGGCGTGCCAAGCAATGCCAGCGCATCTTGGATCGTCCGGATCGGGGCCAAGATTTCTTCGAGGCGTTCCCCTTCGCTTCTCGATACGACTTCGAATAGCAGCGCTCGTTTTGACTCAGGTGCCGCCCCGCCGCAAAACGGGCAGTGGTAGATCACGAGCATCGACCGACCCTCGTGGTTTGCTTGCTGATACGTGAACTGAAATTCACCCGTCCGTTCGTGAAACACGATCGGATTGTCTGGGTCCTCGGCCGCGTGCCGCAAGTAACTGCACGTGCAAGCTTGCTCAGTCACAGAGGCATACGTCGGCTTTGGCATGAATCTCACCTCGCCTTCTGCCGCACTGTAGCGCGTCGCGTCGCATACCACCACTTGAGCCCGAGCTACTTCTTCCCCACCGCCGTCAGTCGCGACTGCGTGCGCAGGTACATCCGCCCGTTCGCGATCGCGGGCGTGGAACGGCTCACGTCGCCCAACGGGCTCTTGCCAAGCAGCTCGAACTTGTCGCTCGCACGCACCGCGGCAACTTCCCCTTCGCTCGAGATGCAATACACCGCGTCGGCCACGCGCACGGGCGAACCAAAATAATCGCCACCCACGCGGTTGCGCCACAGGATCTCGCCGGTCGCGCCGTTCATGCAGCTCACGATGCCGCGGTCGCCCCACAGGAAGACCAACTCCCCCTTGGCCACCAGCGAGGGCACATACGGAGCATTCGTCTTGTCCACCTGGTACACCACCTTCGGCTCGCCGCCGTCGGCCTGCGGATCGACCGCCACCAGGTTGTTGTTGCCGCCGCCTTGCCCGCACGTGGCCAGCACGAGTCCGTCGACGATGATCGGCGAGCTCACCGGCCGCTGCTTGAACACGCCGGCCAATTCCCAGAGGGTCTTACCGGTCTTGGGATCGAGCGACGTCACGCCGTGTACGCGACTGCACAGGATCAGCTCGGCTGGCTTGCCTTGCGGCTGCAGAATGCACGGCGTCGAATAGCTTGTGTTCTGCTCGGGCAGCCGCTCGCGAGCGATCTTCCACTTCGTCGCCCCGCTCGTGCGATCGACGGCCACGATAAAACTGTCAGCATCCTGATCGTTGGCGATGATCACCAGGTCGTCCACAATGATCGGCGAAGTGCCGAACCCATGCTGGCTGACAAACGGCCCGAGGTTCGCCTTCCACACCGGCTCGCCATCGTGCGAGAGCGCGAGCAGCGTGAACTCTTCCGGTGTGCTCCAGGCGCAGTACACATGATCGCCATCGACCACCGGCGTGCTGGAGGCCAGCGAGTTGAGCTGGTGAATATGATGCGCGCTCGAGGGATACTCCTTCTGCCAGAGCAGCTTGCCATCGGTTGCACTGACGCACAGCACATAGCGCGTGCCTTTCTCGGCGTCGGCACTCAAGAGAAAGATCTTCTCGCCCCACAGCACCGGCGAGGAATGTCCCACGCCCGGCAGCGTCGTGCTCCACAGTTCATCGCTCGCGGTCCACACGGCCGGGATGGTCGTCGCCTCGCTTTCGCCACTGCCGTTCGGTCCGCGGAAGCGCGTCCATTCCTGAGCGGTTGCGGCGGATGTGAGGAGCAGTGCTGCTAAGCCGCAAACGATTGCACGTGTCATCAGGTGGGCTCCGAAGGGCAGGGGGGCGGGCAACGTCAGGCGGGCGTCAATCCGTATTGCTTGATCTTATAGTACAGCGTCGCGCGGCCGAGGCCCAGCAGATTCGCCGCCTCGGGCACGTTGCCGCCGGTCCGCCGCAGGGCCTCGCCAATCAGCCGCTTCTCCCAGTGCTTGAGCTGCAGTGAATCCAGCTCGTCGCCGACCGGTTCGCGCAAGCCGAGATCGGCCACCTGAATCTCGTCGTCATCGGCCAGCACCACGGCGCTGTCGATCACGTTTCGCAGTTGCCGCACGTTGCCCGGCCAGTTGTAGGCCAGCAGTTTTTCGCGGGCCTGCTTCGAGAGCTTAAGATGCGGCCGCCCATGCTGCCGGCGGAAGTGCTCCAGGAAGAACTCGACCAGGTGCGCGATGTCGGGCCCGCGCGCTCGCAGCGGCGGCGCTTGCAGCTCGAACACCGCCAGGCGATAGAACAAGTCCTCGCGAAACTTCCGCTCCTTCACATACGTCTTCAGATCCTGGTTCGTCGCGGCGATCACGCGCACGTCCACGCTGACTTCCTTCTGCGCACCGACGGGCAGAAACGGGTGCCCCTCCAGGATGCGCAGCAGCCGAGCCTGTCCTTCGAGCGTCATCTCGCCGACTTCATCCAGAAACAGCGTGCCGCCGTCGGCCTGCTGGAAGTAACCATCGTGGTCGCGATCGGCGCCCGTGAAAGCGCCCGCCTTGTGACCAAAGAGCTGGCTGTCCATCAGGTCGGGCGGAATCGCCGCGCAGTTCACGCACAGCATCGGCCGATCGGCCCGCAAGCTCGCGTGATGCACGGCCCGAGCGATCAGTTCCTTGCCGGTTCCGCTTTCGCCGGTGATCAGCACGCAGCCGCCGGAGCGGCCGATGCGCAGGATGCGGTTCTTCAGCTCCTTCATCGGCGTGCATTCACCGATAATCTCGCCGCGATCCGGCAGCTTCGCCATCAGGTTCTGATAATCGGTGCTGATTGTGCGTTCGCGCAGTGCGCGCATCAGGGCGACCGTCGTGATGCTGGCGACCGAGATCGCGAAGTCGAAATCGCTTTGGCGAAACCGCCCGTGCTCGAGATACACGTGCAGCGCGCCCAGCACCGTGCCATCGGAGACCAGCGGCACGCACAGCGCATCGGCATAATGCTCGAGGCTGTCGGTCGTGGTGCCGGCCCGCTGGTTCGCAATCCAGATGGCTTGCTTCTGCTCGCAGACCAGCTCGGTCAGTCCTTTGCTAAGCTCGGCGTGCGGCGCCGAGTCCTGCGGCACTACGAGCTTCGGTTTCAGATCGCCTTGATCGGTCAGCGAAAGATATCCCGCCACGGTCGCCTTCGTGCATTCATGCACCAGCTCGAGCGACGTGCGGACGACGGTCTCTGGCTTATCGCACCCCAAGAGCTTGATGCTGAACTGATAGAGCAGGAGCAGCTCTTGCGCGCGGCGCGTGTCTGAGAGCGCGGCCAGCGGCTGCGGCTCGACGGCGCCGCCGTGAATCGGAAAGTTCTTGATGACCGTTTCGGTCAGCTCGCCTTCGAACTGCGAGGCCAGCGTCGGCGGCTGATCGGTCAGGTGAAACTCAAACTCGGTGGAACCAACGCGCAGCGAGTGGCCATCGGCCAGCACCGCGGTGTCAATCTTCTGATCGTTCACGAACGTGCCATTGCGGCTCTCGCAATCGCGCAGATGCCAGACGCCGTGTTCCTGCCAGAGGATCGCATGCACGCGCGAGCACAGCGGATCGCCCAGCGCGACCGTGCATTCCGGATCGCGACCCAGGCGATTCTCCTCGGTCGGGTCGAGCAGAAAGCTGGTGCCCGCTCGACTGCCGACGGTCATGGTGAGATATACGTACACAGGCCCGGGCTCGCGAAGGAATGTCTGCGCCAAAGCATGTCGATAGTCGTTCCAGCCGGGTAGTACCGACAACTCGTTACCGGTATTGCGCAGCAAACAAGAGGGAACTCGCAAACCGTGAACGAACCTCTTCGGTCATTCTCGGTGCAACGTTTACCCGATCCCTCCTGCACCGGAGGCACCCTGACTGGCGAGTCGGCAGGGCCACCCAGGCGTCGACTACGAACGCCCCAAGTATATCAGCCGCAATTGTCGCCACCCACTGGGCCGCCGTAGAATCAAGCGGTTATCTGCTTGTGACACTTTGCGGTTCGTCTGCGGCATGCACTCTTTCCCCGAACCCAGTGACCTGAAAAACAGCGGACTGCTCGTCGTCGGCCACGGCTCGCGCGAAGCGGTCGGCCTGCGCGAATTCCTCGAGACGGTCGACCTGATGAAGTCGCTCGTCGGGCCAACTCCCATCGAACCCTGCTTCCTGGAGTTCGCCGAACCATCGATTGCCGAGGGCTTCCGCCGCCTGGTCGAGCGAGGCGTCCGCGACGTGATCGTCTCGCCCGTGCTGCTGTTTGCCGCGGGGCATGCCAAGCGCGACATTCCCGACGCGGTCGCCGCCGTCGCGGCGCAAGCTCCGGCCATCACCACGCGCCAGGCCGAGCACCTGGGCTCAGAGCGCAGTCTGCTCGCGCTCTCCAAACAGCGTTACGACGAGGCCGTTGCCAGCGCAGCGAGCCGGTTTGACCAGTCGCTACTCGTTCTCGTCGGCCGCGGCAGTCTCGATGCCGAGGCCACGGCCGAGATGCACGCTTTCGCCCGCCAGCGCGAGCAAATTATGCATCCTGGCAGTACATCATCTGCCGTCGAGGTCGCCTTCGTGGCCATGGCCGAGCCGCGCCTGCCCGACGTGCTCGAGCGCGCGGCCGCCGGCCCTCCTAGGCGGATCGTCGTTCAGCCGCATCTGCTGTTCGGCGGCGTGCTGCTCGATCGCATCGCCGACACGGTGCGCGAGTTCGCCACCCGCCATCCACAACACGAGTGGCTTACGACTGGCCACCTCGGCGCGCACACCCGCGTGGCCGAGGCGCTGCTGGACCGCGCCGCCGCAACGCTCGCAAATGACCTGCATTAACCACATTCGCCATGGATCCTAAAGCCTGGGAATACTTTCCCCTGGAAGTCACCTGGCCGCATTCGATTCACCTGGAACGATCCGCACAACCGATCAAAGCTGAAGCCGCCCGAGCGCACCCCGCGCGCGACGGCCGAACCCATCGCTGCCATGTGCGGCATTTTTCACGTCAATTTCATCGAACGGGCGATCCAAATCCGACGGCACCCGTAAGGATGCACTAGGGCGCCCAACTGTCTGCCACATGGGCAGTTGAGTCCCGTGTGCCGGCCGCCTGACGGGGCCCGCTGATATTGCATTCACCGCCTGAGGCGTATACGATCTGTTTAAACCTTTTCGTTTGCGGAACTTAGGTCTTCCAGGGAATCCTTTCCGAGAGGTTGCGATGAGCCAGTTGATCGCCCAAATGTGCCGGACCCGCGGACTTAAGTGGGGCCTTCGTGCCGCGGCTCTCGCGGCCGTCACGGCGACGCAACTCGCCGCCCCGCAGAGCCTGCTGGCCGAACCGACCGGTCCGACCACGACCGACCGTCACGTCACTCGGGCGATCACGTTCCTGATGAACCGCGAGCATCTCACGCGGCATCCGCTGGATAACGAGATCAGCGGCCGTTGGATGGACAACTACCTGAAGATGCTCGACCCGCGCAAGGTCTTCTTCACCCAGGCGGACGTCGATTCCTGGAACGCCTATCGCGACCAACTCGACGACATGGCTCTCAAGGGCGACACGTCGTTTGCGTATCGCGTGTTCCAGCAGTTTCTGGAGCGCATCGATCAGCGCGTGAAGACGGTCAACGAACTGGTCCGCGAACCGCACGATTTCACCGTCGAAGAAGTCCTGGAAACCGATCCCGATACGATCGGCTGGGCCAAGAACGACGCCGAGATGCGCGACCGTTGGCGCAAGCGCGTTAAGTACGAGCTGCTCGACCTCGAAGCCGACAAGAAAATGACCGGCAAAGAGGCACAAGACAAAATCGCCAAGCGCTACACGCACCTGGCCAAGCGGATGCGTCAGACCGATAACGACGAGCTGCTCGAGATGTATCTCACCGCGCTCACGACCGGCTACGATCCGCACACCAGCTACATGGCGCCCTCCACGCTGGAGAACTTCGAGATTCAGATGCGTCTGAACCTGGAAGGAATCGGCGCGGCTCTGGAAGCTCCGGACGGAGAGACCGTCGTCAAGAAGATCATTCCCGGCGGCGCCGCGGCGAAAGACGGCCGCCTGAAGATCGACGATCGCATCGTCGGCGTGGGCCAGGGCAACGAAGGCGCCATCGTCGATGTCAGCGAAATGAAGCTGAACGACGTGGTGAAGCTGATCCGCGGACCGCAAAACAGCACCGTCCGCCTGAAGGTTCTCCCGAAAGACTCCAAAGAACCGACGATTTACAACATCGTCCGCCAGCAGATCGCGCTGACCGATCAGGAAGCCCGCAGCGAGATTCTCGAAGCCGGCAAAAAGCCGAACGGCCAGCCCTACAAGGTCGGCGTGATCAATCTGCCCAGCTTCTACATGGACATGAGCGGTGCTCGCAACGGCCGCGACGACTTCAAGAGCACCACCCGCGATGTCGCCCGGCTGCTCGGCGAATTCAAGCAGAAGGGCGTGGACGCCGTCGTGGTCGATCTCCGCTTCAACGGCGGCGGTTCGCTCACCGAGTCGATCAACCTGACCGGTCTGTTCATCGACACCGGCCCGGTCGTCCAGGTGAAGGACTTCGACGGTCAGAAGACCCAGTATGACGACACCGAACGCGGCGTCGCCTGGGATGGCCCGCTGGTCGTGCTGACCAGCAAGTTCAGCGCCAGCGCCAGCGAGATCTTTGCCGGCGCCATCCAGGATTACCACCGCGGACTCATCGTCGGCGACGAATCCACCCACGGCAAAGGCACCGTTCAGAGCCTGCTCGACCTCAGCCAGCGGATGTTCCGCGGCCTGGCCAACGCTCCGGCCCTGGGCGCTCTGAAAATCACGATGCAGCAGTTCTATCGCCCCGACGGCGACAGCACGCAGAATCGTGGCGTGCTCTCGGACATCGTGCTCCCGTCGCTCATTGGTCAGTTGGATGTCGGCGAAGCGAGCCTCGACCATGCCATGAAGTTCGACAAGGTCGCGCCAGCCGAGTACGCCCGCTACAACATGGTCACGCAGGGCCAGCTCGAAGAACTGCGCAAGCGGTCGAATGCTCGCATGACCAGTTCGGACGATTTCAAGAAGGTGGTTGCCGACATCAAACGGTTCAACGACCAGAAAGAAAAGAAGGCCATCTCGCTCAATCGCGAGAAGTTCCTGGCCGAGCGCAGCGAACTGACGCCCGAGAAGCATGAAGAAGAAACCTTCGAAGAGCTGAACGACCCGCAGCGTCCGGTCGTGAAGCGAGACTATTACTTCGAAGAAGTGCTCGGCATCACGACCGACTATGCCAACATGCTCGGCGGAGCCCCGCAGGCCGCCGCCGTGAAGCGGTAAACGCTGCTTCGACCACGCTTAAATCTTAAAGCCCCGAGGATCTTCCTCGGGGCTTTTTTCATTGGTAGAGAGTTGTCGTTTGCTGGAGAGTGCCACGGTTGGCCGCGTCGCGGCTCACCCGTGCGATACGAATCAGACAACTCTAAGGCCCGGGGAATACCTTCCCCTGGACTTTCTGCATTGCCCCTCGACGTTCAAGCCCAGGGAATGCTTTCCCTGGGCTTAATCAACCGTTTACGTCAACCTCAACCTCAGCCCGTCGAACGCCAACTCCATGCCGGCTGGCAGCCTGGCATTCGTCGCCTCGTGCTCCAGATCGTGCGACATGTGCGTGAACAGCGTCCGCTTGGCGCCAATCTCTTCAGCGACGGCCACGGCCTCATCCAGACAGTAGTGGGTCGGATGGGGCGTCAACCGCAGCGCATCCACGACGAGCACGTCGAGCCCGGCGAGCAGCGCCTTGCTCTCTGGCGGAATCCGATTCGTGTCCGTGCAATAGGCGATGTTGCCGAAGCGAAACCCCAGCACGCGGAACTTGCCGTGCTCCAGACGCAAGGGAATCACAAGCTTGTCGAGCACTTCGAATGGCTCCGACTCGATCGGATGAAACTCGATCTGCGGCACCCCACCGGCATAGTTCTTCGCCTCGTGGGCAAAGGCGTAATCGAACGACTTGCGGATCCGGGCCTCGACCTGGGCCTCACAGTAAACCGGCATCGCGTGACCCAGGTAGTAGGGGAACAGCCGCAGGTCATCAAGCCCAAACACGTGATCGGCGTGATCGTGCGTATAGAGAGTCGAGTGAATGATGCCGATCCCCTCGCGCAGCAATTGCGAGCGGAGGTCGGGCGTCGTGTCCACCAGCAGGTTGCCCCCTGGCAGCCCCAGCACTAGCGAACAGCGAAAACGCTTGTTCCGTGGGTCGGTGCTGGTACACACGTGGCAGCCGCACCCCACCACCGGCACACCCACGCTGGTCCCGGTCCCCAGAAAGATCAGCTCGCCCGAGATATCCGCGGAGAGGATCGACTTGGCCATGATCATGCAAACCCGCGCGGAAGGCAAAGAAGAGGGTAACGGCGAGCGAAAGAACTTACAGGCTTGGTGGTTACGTACAGAGTGAGGGGACGATTGGCGGGGCGAACCGTTATTGACCCCCCGGAATAATCGCTATAAATTATGATGCTTACAAATCTTACGCCTCTTTGACCTTCGCTCGCCCGAAGTCGGCTGCCCACCTTGGCAGCCACTCGGGGCCGTCGCTCTTTCAGGGGCTTATCAGCAGCCACTACCTCGGGCCTGACATGGAACTGTTGGAACGAATCTGGGAGATCATCAGCGGCATCTTTGGTGCCATCGGGCGCGGCATCGAACGCTCGATCACGTCGCTGTTTGGTTCTTCCAATGCCAGATACGTAAAGAAGTTACAGCCAAGAGTAGACGCGATCAACGCCCTGGAGGCAAAATTCCAGGCGATGAGCAACGACGAGCTCCACGGGCTGACCGCCCACTTTCGTAAGCGGCTGGCCGAAGGCGAAACGCTCGACGACCTGCTGATCGAGGCCTTCGCCGCGGTTCGCGAGAGCGGCCGCCGCCACCTCGGCATGCGCCACTACGACGTCCAACTCATGGGCGGCATGATCCTCCACGGCGGCAACATTGCCGAAATGGTCACCGGCGAAGGTAAAACCCTGGTGGCCACGCTCCCTGCTTACCTGAACGCGCTCGTGGGCAAAGGCGTCCACGTCATCACCGTGAACGACTACCTTGCCCGCCGCGACATGGAGTGGATGGGCCCGCTCTATATGGGCCTGGGCATGACGGTCGGCAACATCCAGAGTGGCATGGATTCGGGCGAGCGACAGAAGTCATACGCCTGCGACATCACTTACGGCACGAACAACGAGTTCGGCTTCGACTACTTGCGCGACAACATGCGCCCCGCCGCGCGCGATGACGACCGCTATCCCAAGCACTTGCAGCAAGCCCAGGGCTGGCTGCACTATGCCATCATCGACGAAGTCGACAACATTCTCATCGACGAAGCTCGCACGCCGCTGATCATAGCCGGCCCCGCGCATGACGACGTGACCCGCTACGGCCGGGCGGACAAGATCGCCCGCCAGCTCGTCAAGGACACGCACTTCGAGGTCAAGGAGAAGGAGCACACCGTCCACCTGACCGACGAAGGCGTCCGCGCCGCCGAGAAGCTCGCGGGAGTGGAGAGCTTCTACACCTCGGGCAACATGGAGTGGCCGCACCTGATTGATAATGCGCTCAAGGCCCACTTCCTCTACAAGCGCGACGTGAACTACGTGGTGATGGACGGCGAGATCGTCATCGTCGACGAGTTCACCGGCCGCTTGATGCCGGGCCGCAACTGGAGCGACGGCTTGCACCAGGCCGTCGAAGCCAAAGAAGGCGTCAAGGTCAAGGAAGAGAACCAGACCCTGGCCACGATCACGCTGCAGAACTTCTTCAAGCTGTACGACAAGCTGTGCGGCATGACCGGCACGGCCATGACCGAGGCCTCGGAATTCTGGAAGATCTACCAGCTCGACGTGATCACCGTGCCCACGAACCGGGGCATGCAGCGGCTCAACCACCCCGACGTGATCTATCGCTCCGAGCGCGAAAAGTTCCAGGCGATTGCCGAAGAGATCGAATGCCTCAACCGTTGGGACACGCTCGACATGGCCGACGGCGGCCAGCTCGTTGGCGAAATCACCAACGAAACACCCGAGAGCGTCGAGCTCAGTCTCCGCGGCAACACGCGTCAGCGCGAAATCGTGCCCAAGTCGAAAATCAAGCACATCCAGAAGCGCGGCCGCCCGGTGCTGGTCGGCACCGTCTCGATCGAAAAGAGCGAGCGGCTCAGCGACCTGCTCGGCAAGCGCGGCATCAAGCACGAGGTCTTGAACGCCAAGCATCACAAGCGTGAGGCCGAGATCGTGGCCCAGGCCGGACGCCTGGGCGCGGTGACCATCGCCACGAACATGGCCGGCCGCGGTACCGACATTATCCTTGGCGGCAATGCCGAGACGATGGCCTGGGCCCTCCTGCAAGACAAATACGCCACGCGCCTCGATGTGCCGCAGGAAGAGTGGACCGCGCTCATCAAGGAAATCGAAACCCGCGAAAAGATGAAGGAAGAAGGCCAGGTCGTGCGCGGTCTGGGCGGATTGCACATCATCGGCACCGAGCGGCACGAAGCCCGCCGCATCGACCTTCAGCTCCGCGGCCGTTGCGGTCGCCAGGGCGATCCCGGTTCGAGCCGCTTTTATCTTTCGCTCGAAGACGACCTGATGCGGATCTTCGCCGGCGAGTGGGTCAAGAACATCTGGACCAAGCTGGGCATTAAGGAAGGCGAGGCCATCACCAGCCGAATGGTCAGCAATCGCGTCGAGGGCGCTCAGAAGAAAGTCGAAGAACGCAACTTCGACGTCCGCAAGAATCTGCTCGAATACGACGAGGTGATGGACGAACAGCGCAAGCGCGTGTATAGCTACCGCCAGCGCATTCTCGACGGCGCCAACTGCAAGCAGCTCATCTTCGAGATGATCGACAAGCAGGTCGAGCGCTACATGGACGAGTTCCTCGCGCCCAACTACGGTAGCGACACGTTCACCACCTGGGCCGGCAGCAAGCTCTCGGTCGAGCTCGACCCGCGTGATTACCGCGGACTCGACTATCAGACCGCGGCCAGCGTGGCCAAGGATACCGCCGAGCGCCAGGCCGAAAGCCAGATCTTCGAAGCCATTGAAGAGAACCTGCCCGAAGAGGAAGATCCGGCTGAGTGGAACTGGGAGGCTCTGGCTCGCACGCTCAACACCCGCTGGAAGTTGAACGTCCGCGATCGCGACCTGAAGAAAATCGGCCGCGACCAGCTTTCCGAAGACCTGATTGCCAAGGCCCGCGAAGCGGTCGCCGCCGTTGACCTTTCCGAAGGCGCTCGCTTCCTGAGTGAAGACTTCGCCGTCAAGACGGCCTGCGACTGGGTGCAGTATAAGTTTGGCATCACCCTCGATGCTAAAGAGATGGCCGAGCTCGAGCCCGCCGCCTTCAAGCGGCTCGTCTCCGAGCGCGCGGCCAAGGCTTACGAAATGCGCGAAGTTGAGTATCCGGTCCTCGCCGGCATCTCGCACTTCACCACGCAGGACTCCAGCGGCCACAAAAAGGTCGACCGCGACGGCCTCGCCAAGTGGGCCAGCGACCGCTTCAACGTCGCGCTCGATGCCGAGGATCTCAAAACCCGCCAGCGCGACGAAATCGCGGGCATCCTGCTCGAACACAGCAAAGCCCAGACGCATCAAGCTGCGGCCGCGCTCAAGGAAGCCCACGAGCAGGTCGAGAAAGTCTTCCGCTCGGCCGATCCCGGCGAAACCGTGGCCATCGCCACCGGCGGCAACGGCGCGCTCAAGTCGCTCACCGACTGGACTCGCAATAGTCTGCAAATCACCGTGCCGATCGAATCGCTCGAACGGCTCAATCGCGAGCAGCTCGAACGCCGCCTGGAAATGGCCGTCGAGGATCGCTATCGCCCCGAGATGACCCGCATGGAGCGGCAGCTCGTGCTGCAGATTCTCGACACCGCCTGGAAAGACCACCTGCTGGCGATGGACCACTTGAAGAATAGCGTGGGCTTGCGCGGCTATGCCCAGGTCGATCCGAAGGTCGAGTACAAGCGCGAAGGCATGCGGACCTACGACCTGATGTGGAGCAGCGTGGCCGAACGCGTCACCGACCTGATCTTTCGCATGGAGCAGGTCGACGAATCGGCCGTCGCCGCCAACTTCACCGAAGGCACTGCTATTCACGATGAAGCCCCCGGCGCCAGCGAGATCGCCGATCAGCAGCAGGCCGCCATCGACGGCACACAAGCGGACAGGAAAGTCGAGCCGATCCGCAATCGCGACGCCAAGGTCGGCCGCAACGATCCCTGCCCCTGCGGCAGCGGCAAGAAGTTCAAGAACTGCCACATGCGAAACGGGTAGTTGATGTGACCTGTTGGGTAGCACCGACAACTTGTCGGTGTTGCGAAGCAACAAGAGGGTTCAGGACGTGCGTTGCCGAAGTGCCGACTCAAGCTCCCGGTAGCGCCTTGCCCGATCTCTCTTGTGCCGGAGGCACCCTGACAATTGCCAGGGCCACCCATTCGGCGACTTGGACATTTCAAATCCTCGGCCACTGGGAAAAGGAGTTCCCTCAGGATGCCGTACCTCTTGAACCTCATCTACGCCGCGCTGCTGCTCGTGGCCGCGCCGTGGCTCGCCTGGCAAGCCGCCCGCACCGGCAAGTATCGCGAAGGCTGGCTCAGCAAACTGTTCGGACAGGTGCCGCTTCGAACATCCGATGCCCGCTGCGTCTGGATTCATGCCGTCAGCCTGGGCGAAGTTGCCCTGATCCGTTCGCTGGTCGATGAACTCCGTCGCCGCCATCCCACGTGGGACATCGTCATCAGCACCACCACGCTCACGGGCCACGACCTGGCCAAGACGCGCTACGCCGATCTGCCGGTCTTCTACTTCCCGCTCGACTTCACCTGGGCGGTCGGCCGCGCGCTCGACCGCATCCGGCCTGACGTGCTGGTCCTGGCCGAACTCGAGCTCTGGCCGAACCTGATCCGCGCCGCCCGCCGCCGCGAAGTGAAGATCGCGGTGGCCAACGGCCGCCTCAGCGACAAGAGCTTCGGCGGCTACGCGCGGCTCGGCCGGCTCGTGCGTCCGATGTTCGCCCAACTTGACCTCGTCGCCACGCAGAACGCGGCCTACGCTGAGCGCTTCACGGCCCTCGGCACGCCCGCCGATTGCGTCCACGTCACCGGCTCGCTCAAGTTCGACGGCGCCGAGACGAATCGCCACAACCCCGGCACCGTAAAGCTCCGCACGCTCGCCGGCTTTGAAGCTTCGGACATCGTCCTGCTCGCCGGCAGCACGCAAGAGCCCGAGGAACAATTGGCGATCGATGCCTACAAAAAACTCTCGCAGCGCTATCCGCACCTCCGGCTGGTAATCGTGCCGCGCCATCCCGAACGATTCGCCGAGGTCGGCCGCACGCTCTCGGCCAGCGGCCTGATCTGGGAGAGACGTAGCGGCTGGGGCCCGCGGGGCGGCAATCGCCAGGTCCGCGTGCTCCTGGTCGATCAGGTTGGCGAACTCGCCGCCTGGTGGGGCGCCGCCACGATCGCCTATGTCGGCGGCAGCATGGGCGAGCGGCAAGGCCAGAACATGATCGAGCCCGCGGCCTACGGTTGCGCCGTCTCTTTCGGCCCGAAGACACGCAATTTCCGCGACGTGGTGAGCGCGCTGCTCGCCGCCGAAGCCGCCACGGTCGTGCTCGACGGGCGCGCGCTCACGGCCTTCGTCGAGCGCTGCCTCGGCGAACCCACGTTTACCGCCGAGCAAGGCCGACGCGCGGCCGCGGTCGTCGCCTCGCAGCTCGGCGCCACCGCCCGCACCGTCGACCTGCTCGAGTCACTCTTCACCGCACCAAATACGATCCCGATGCGCACCGCGGCGTAGCCGATCAGCACCAACCGCCAGCTGTGCCGCCCGCCTCCCCCTCCGCGCGTCTCCCGCAATTTCCCCGCGGGCGTTTCCCTCCGCCTCCCCCCAACGGGCGCGAAGCAAAATCGCAACACGCCCTCCATGCGTGTCGCCGCAGGCCCGCCGCTCCCCACGCATTCCCCCGCACTGGTCAAAGATCGACCGCGTTGGCCCCCCCGCGCCCTGCCGTTTCGAATGTTATGGTTCATGAGCGATTTATTCCTTCACTCTCGGGGGGCAGTCCTATGCTCGAGGTGCAAGTTGCCGACAGTCACGGCAGCGTCCTGTTCGACATCCTCTCCGCCGCCGCGATTCGCGACCGCGACTCGCGCGGAGACGTCCGCTATCCACTCAACCGGCCCGTCGTCGTTCACACCGGCAATCAGACCGTCAAGGCACTCACCCGCGAAATCTCGCGCTCCGGCATCGGGCTCACGCACCGCTCGCCGCTCGAGCGCGGCGAGTGCCACCTCACGGCCGCCTTGCAAACCGGCCACGTCGCCCGCATTCCGATCTCCGTCCGCTGGTGCCAGCGTCTCGACGAGGAGTGGTACATCAGCGGCGCGATGTTCCTCATCGACGATGCCGCCGAGAAACTCGGCGCTGCCGAAAAGCTCGCCCCGCCGGAGGCTCCCCTCTAACAGTACCGCCACCCGCAAACACCGGATCCACTGAATCGCAGCAGGCCGAGCTCAACCGGGAGACGAGCTCGGCCCGCCGCACACGACAGAACGAAGGGGCAACTACATGCGTTGGGGCTTAAGCTGGGGTGCGCAGGCGCCGCACCACATCGAAGTGATGGGTATCCGTTACGAACTTCGCACCACCAAGATCGCCGGTGTCTGGACCGCCTATGCCACCGTGCGCGGCGTCTGCGTCGAAGCCACCGGCACAAGCGAACGCGAAGCCCGGCAGAAGTGGCAGAAGACCGTCGAAGCGATGACGCCGCTGCTCGCGATCGAACGCCGCGTCGAACGGTCGCTCGACGACGCGACGTCCGCTCTAGATACGGCCGCTCTGGGTGCGGCCGCGCTCGACGATGCCACACTGCAGCGCGTCGCCCGCGATCTTGCCGCGGAAAGAATCACCGCCGCCGACTCGGCCAGTACTGCCGCCGAGATCCCGCCGCTCCATCCAGAAACTTGCGAGATCCGCCGCAGCGCCGACCGCCGCCTTCGCCCGCGCCTCCCCCGCGAGCTGTGAAACGTTAGGTTTGGGTTGCCAGGTTGGTGACCCGTGAGACCCCTTCCCAGGTCTCGCGCGGTCACGATGCTCGTTGACAGGTTCCTCATCTCAAGTCTACCACGCGCTGGGAGGAGGGTTCGTCGACTGGTTCTGCCACTTGCCGGCACTACTTGAACTGGTAACCACCAACCTGGTGTGCGTCACACGGGCGGCCATGGACTCAAGCGAACTTTTTGCCCCGGATGTTTTTAGCGTTCGCATTTTTCGCGCGTGTGCGCTGAGAAATTCGTGCAAATGATGTTTCGCCGCCACACACACGCCCCCGCGGGGCATGTTTTGAGGTCCGAGGTTTCTCCAGGTTTCCAAGTGCGTCTGCATGTTCGCGTTCATCGCTCGGCCAGTACACATTCATCTGAACGTACCATAGCTCAAATCGTGGCCACATTTCTAGAGTTGGTGGACACGTGGGCGGTGTGCGCCGTGCGCACGGGAGTGCGTTGGAGATGAACGAGTTGCGCCGGCAGCGCGCCACACACGCGGTCAAGGGCGCTTGGAAGGTGTGATTTTTTCAGGTGCGGTCGTCCCGGGGTGGGCAGCAAAAAAAACGCCGTTACATTCGCTGAGCGGCTTTGCCGGTGGGGTTGTTGCATGCACAGGCGTAGGGTGCCACTGCGTAGGGTGCCACTGCGTAGGGTGCCACTGCGTAGGGTGCCACTGCGTAGGGTGCCACTGCGCAGGGTGCCACTGCGCAGGGTGCCACTGCGCAGGGTGCCACTGCGCAGGGTGCCACTGCTGGCCCAGCCCAGCAGTGCTTCCTCTCCAGGTCTTGCCTTGCTACTTACACCGAGAAGCAGCCCACACCGAGCAGGGCCAGGAGCAGTGCTTCCCCAGCCAACGGCAACCTCCCACCAGTCCGAAACAGCCAGTTGTTTGCTCGGCTTTGAGGCGGCAGTTTAGCTTGAGGGCATGACCGCCGAGCCTCATCGAAGGCGAGTCCGTCATCACAACGAGCCAGGTCACTGCCATGAGCTGACCTTCTCGTGCTACCGCAAGCTCAACCTGCTTACAAACGATGCGTGGCGGGCGATGCTCAGTGAGTCGATCGATGCAGCCACACTTCGTCACGGCTACTGTCTTTCGGCATTTGTTTTTATGCCGAATCATGTTCACTTGCTGATCTATCCTGAGCACAAGCGGGCGAGTGAAATTAGTCGCCTGATTTGGGCAATTAAGCGGCCGTTCTCCACTCGGGTCAAAGAGTCTTTAGAGAAGAGTCCGGGCACTTTGCTCCAACGGTTGACGGTTAAGCAACGTCCCGGAGTTTGTTCGTTCAGATACTGGCAGGAAGGGCCAGGCTACGATCGAAACATCGACAATGCCCGGACGGCGTGCCTGGCCATCAACTACATTCATCTCAATCCGGTCCGACGAGGACTTGTCGATCGAGCTGATGCTTGGCAGTGGTCAAGCTGCAGGTGGTATCAAGAGTTACCGTATTCCAAGAACGTCCTGAATCCAAGACTGACCGCACTGCCGGCTGCCTTTCTCGATGCTGGTCGGTAATTCTCAACCGAGCTCGTTGATTGCCGATAACAGACAGATTCGGCCGGTACGAGGCAGCACCAATCGGCTCCGGAAGCAGCAAGGCAAGACCAGAAGAAGAGCACTGCTGGGCTGGGCCAGCAGTGGCACCCAGAAGAAGCCAACTGGGGGAAGCATTACTCCAGGCCGTTCTCGGAATCGACTGTTCTTAGCGAGCAAGCAAGCAAGGCAAGCCCAAGGGAGGAAGCACTGCTGGGCTGGGCCAGCAGTGGCACCCGGCACCCGGCACCCGGAAAGGGAAGGGATTTTCCTGCTAATTCCCTGCAGATTAGGCACTTAGGGAGCCCCGTCGCATCCAGTACGAGCCACATCAAGAAATAATTTGCGTTTCCGCGCAGCCGTAGCAACAATACCCTTCTATCGTGTGTGCCAGTTTCCGCCTGCGAGGTGCTAATGCCCTGACGGTAACGCTCGACTCTTCTTAGTCCATCGCCGAACTGTTTTTCGGCGAGTCAAAGCAACCGTTTGGAGTTCATTATGCTTCGTTTCGCGATTGGCTTTTGCCTCATTAGTCTCACCACCTTGTCGCCAAGCGCTTCGGCCGCTGTCGTCGGATATCAGTACTCGGGAATCATCAACTTTGTCAACCCGGTGCCTCCGCCGCCGTTCGGCGTAACGGTGCCGAGTACTGCCACTGCCAGTGGAACCTTCTGGTACGACACGGACGCCGTCGGTACGCCCCTGAATGGAAACACGGTTCGGTACGCGCAAAATCACTGGCTGACATTGAGTCTTTCGGCGCCCGGCTTCGGTGGATTGACCGCCGAGACCTGCGGGTACGTGATGGACGTCAGCAACGATCTTGCCCAGCCGGCTGGCGGCCCGGCCGACATCGTTTCGTTCATGTTCCAATCGAGCCTGGAAGTGGATCCGATGTGGATGGTCAACGACGTCGTCCAAAACAGCGGCCTGTTGCTTTTGAACTTTAAAGCAGGATCCGGGGCGCGAGCGGACACCAGCATTCCGCCGAACCTGTCGTTTGCCTCGCTGCCACAACCAAACCAGCTATTCGCGGATACGCCCAGCGGGAATGTCGACGTGCTCTTCATGATCACCAGCCTGACGGCGCTGCCGGAGGGTTCGGAACCGCCGCGACCGTGCCCTGAGCCTTCGAGCCTGGTGCTCCTCGGTTTGGGAGCAGCGTTTGTCGGCGTCGTTCGCCGCAGGCGACGGGCGTCTGCCGGGGTGTGAACGTCTGTTGTAGCCCCGGCCTTTGGCCGGGCGCTGGTCTCCAGCAGCAAAGGGCCGGTTTCCGTCAGGAGTCGACTCAGTCGTGTGTGGTAAGCGGACCCCGGGTAGAGAGGCCCGGATCCCGCCGTCGAAATGCCAACGTGGCCGGAGGTAAACGCATGCGCAAGGGATTTACGCTCGTTGAGCTGCTCACGTCGATGGGCATCGTGGGTGTGTTGGCGGGGATCCTGCTGCCGGCGATTCAAGCCTCGCGGGAGTCGTCGCGCCGGGCAGCATGCGCCAGCAATCTGCGGCAGGTGGGGGTCGCGTTTGCGCAGCATGAGCAGGCGCAAAGGGCGCTCCCCGTCGGGGCGGCGAACGTGGCGAGCGGCACCTACGGCTTTTCGTGGTGGGTGGATCTGCTACCGTTTCTCGAGGAAGGCGCGCTGTTCGATCGCCTCGATCGCCGATCGGCTTACTGCGGATCGCCGATCCTGGGGATCAATGGCAGAACCGTCGACCGGGTGATGCTTGATTTCATGCTCTGCCCTTCGAGCCCCCTGCCGCCGTTCTGGCAGACGGGGTCGTTCGAGACGTTGATGCCGTCGTATGTCGGGATCAGCGGCGCCACGAACCATGACGGTTTTCCAGAAACGCGCGTCGAGACGTGTTGCACCGGAAAGAACGACGGCCAGATCTCGGCCGGCGGCGTGCTGGTTCCCAACCTGCAGATTTCGAGCCGGCAGGTGAGCGACGGCCTGAGTAAGACCGTGGCCGTCGGCGAATGTTCGGACTACAGCTATGCGAGCAACGGCCGCGCGTACCGCATCGATGGCGGCTTCGCTTACGGCTGGTTGACCGGCACGTTCATGACCGGCATTCCGCCCAAATACGCCACGATGGTCTCGGGGAGGCCGTTCAACCTGACAACGGTTCGCTATCCGCCAAACCTGAGCGGATACCATCATCCCGGCGTCAATTCGGGGTATGGGATTAACAATCCGTTGAACTCAGCGCATCCGGGCGGCGTGCAAGTGCTGAAGCTGGATGGCTCGGTCGAATTCCTGGAGGACAGCGTTTCGGTGCGCGTGCTGAAATTGCTGGCCACACGCGACGATGGGATCGTACTGGACGCCATCCCATAGTCGAAATGCTTGTTTGGGACTCACTTGGGAGGGTGGTTCCAAGCTACAGCCGTTGAGTCCCGTTTGGAGCTGCGATGGCGCGAGATGTTTGAGACCTTTTCGATTTTTCAATTGTTTAGCGAGAAACCATGATGATGACCCGCTGGACCTGTTCCATGTCCCTGCTGTTTGCCCTCCTCGCGGTCTTCCTGATTTTCGAGACTTCGCACGGCCAGATCGCATTGGCTGATGAGGTGGCGCCAGACAAAGCCGACCGAGAACCCCAAGAAGAGGAAACCACGGGTCCAAAGAGATGCCCCACGATTCCGATTGCGGTTTATGGCGGCGGATCGCTCTATGAAGCGCTGGAACATGCGGACGAAACTTGTCCCTCACCGACTCTGACTTACGTTTTTGGCGTTTTCAACTACCCACAGACGTGTCCGGCCTGCACGGCATACAAGGACACACCGCAAAAGTTTTATGGTTTGGCTATGCCCGTACCGGCCGACTACGAGCATAGGATGCCGGCCGGTAAGCCTCGCAAGTACTCCAAGAAAGCACTGACTCCCAATCGCGTCCGGCACCTGTACCTGGACGAGCAAAGAGTTTATATCAGGGTCATCTCGTTTGTCGTGAATCGCGTTGATATGGCCAATGGCACTGAGCCAGACGACCCCAATTTCAAAGAGACGATTCACTTCGCATTCGAGTGCTCCGATCCCGCGAGCATCGGAGCCGATCCGGCCCAAATCGAAGTGATCTACAAGAATAAGATGAGGAAGATACCGGATCCGTGCGGTGCGCCCGCAACTGTGTACGAGGTGACCTACGAATTCGCGGGTGGGAAAGAGCACATCCTCACATTTACATGCGGAGATCCGGAACCGCCGACAGATATCGGGACGAAGCCGACGCCGACAGATCAGACGCCGACACCAGCGGCTCAATAGTCAAGAAATCGGGGCACCGGGCTGCGGACACAACGGAAACCAATGTCCGCCCGTTGTTCAGAGCGCGGGACGAAAATGCGTTCATGGCGGGCATCGGAGTCCGGAGCACCCAGGGATGTGTTCGACGCCACGCCACGCACGACGCGCAGGTCGGGGGGGGCGACCAAGCTTTTTTGCTGGACGGTCAGCCCCGACGTGGTGGTCCACTCCGCCAGGCCCGTGAAGAGATTTGCAAGCTCGCTTGGCTGCTTGCCACTGCGGGGAGCGGTTTGTAGCGTCGAATTCTCTGTGGCGTCCATATAATTGGCAGCCATGCATTCGAATTCCGACTCGGAGGGCAAGCGTTTTCCGATGTCCTCGGCAATCCAGAGGGCGTCGTCGTAGTCAAGCGATTTGCGAATCCTCGCTAGCAGTTCGGATTTTGTGCTCTTGTCGATCGAAGTCCGAGCGAGCTGGCTAGACAGGTTGTCGGCGGTCATTTCATCGCGATCGACACAGAGGACCGGGCTTTCTCCTCGCCGCTTGTCGGCCGCACTTGCCATGTCGGGACACTGAATTTCAACCATCTCCTGGGTCGCGACCTCACTGTGAATTGGGACGATCGGCATGAGAACGGTGCCGTCCCTGTCGAACTGCGACGAAAGATGCGGCCATGAGATTCCGACCTTGTGATCGCGCGTGGGCACCCGCCGGTAAACCTCGTGAAACCGCTCCTTATCCAGTGCGGCCACCACCAGGTAATCGCCCGGCTTCAAGCGCACGGTGAGGGGCGTGCGTCCGGATGGCCGCGTGACCTGCGATGGGTCGGGCTCCGCAGTCTGATCATTCAGACGCACGATCGCCAGTTCGGCGCCGGCCGGTTCGGTCGTGAAAGTGACATTCCGGTAGCCTTGCAGGGCGTAGTTCGCGTCTGACAGGCGGCGGGCCGAGGCCAGCGCCGTCGCCGCCACGATTGCCATCACCGCGATCCCCGCCACGAGCGGACGGCGCTTCAGCCACCGCCAACTCCGCTCGACGGGATGCATGCGGCGGGCCAGGATCGGCTCGTGCTCGAGGAACCTATGCAGGTCGGCCGCCAGTTCGCCCGCAGTTTGATAACGCGCGCGTGTCTCCCTGGCCAGGGCCTTCAGGCAGATCGTCTCCAGGTCGCGGGGGATGTTTTTCCGCAGCTTGCGCGGAGGGTCCGGCTCTTCGAACATCACGCGCCGCAGCGCGTCGATCTCGGATTCGCTGGCGAACGTGCGGCGGCCCGTGAGCATTTCGTACAGGATTGCTCCCAGCGCGTACACGTCCGCCCGCTCGTCGACGGTGCGGACTTCGCCGCGGGCCTGTTCGGGGGCCATGTAGGCCGGGGTGCCCACGATGGCGCCGGTGCGGGTGAGGTCGCCCGTGCTCTCCAGCAGTTTCGCCATGCCGAAGTCTGTGAGCTTCGGCGAGAGGCGATCGGCATTGCGGGAACTGGTTGGGTCTTGGGAGCTGGCTGCGTTGGCTTCTGAGTGACTGTCGTCGATAGGTTTATCGACGTGCTGATCATCTGGCGAGCACATCAGCACGTTGCTGGGCTTGATGTCGCGATGCAGGACGCCGCGGCCGTGGGCATGCTGCACCGCTTCGGCCAGCTGCTTGACGATGCGGGCTGCCGTAGCGACGGGGACGGGCGCCTCGCGGTCTTTCAGCCAGCCGGCCAGCGTGGGCCCGGGACAGAACTCGGCGGCGATGTAGCAGATCGGGCCGTCTTCGCCCGCGTCGTAGATGCTGACCAGGTGGGGATGGTTGAGGCGCGCCGCGGCCTCGGCTTCGAGCAGGAAGCGGCGGCGCAGGTCGCGACTGGCGAGCGCTTCGAGGCGCGGGACCTTGAGGGCTACCTGGCGACGAAGCTGGGGATCGTAAGCGAGGTAGACGATTCCCAGGCCGCCGCGACCGAGTTCGCGAAGAACACGAAACCGCCCGAGCTCGGTGCCGGCCGGATCGTAGGGAGTATCGAGGAGCGAGCCGGCGGTGACCAGCGAGTGCTGCGGCGGCGGGGTCGACGGGAATGGTGTGCGCGGTGGGGACGGTGTTTGCAGTGGGGACGGTGTTTGCAGTGGGGACGGTGTTTGCAGTGGGGACGGTGTTTGCAGTGGGGACGGTGTGTGCGGTGAGAAGGGGGCGTCATCGTCCGGCGACCACTGCTGGCGCACGCGGTGCAAGAGCTCCAGGCACCGGCGGCCGCGCTCCCACTCGGGCGGCAGGTCCGCGGGATCGGCGATGGCCGAGGTGTCGACCGAGCGAGCGTCGGTGCCGTCGGCGAGTTGCTCGTCGACTTTGACCAGGAGCTCGGCCAGCAGCTCGTCGCGATCTCGCTCACCGGCGTTCATAGGCTTACTAGCTAGAAGCGATTTCAAAACCAAAGCAGCAGGGGACAGTCCCCGTTTTGCTTTTCTGGGCAGCGGCAAAATCGGGATAGCCCCCGATGGATTTGAAACTGCCGCTACTCGATTTTTGCCAGCAACTGTTCGACGGTGCAGACGGCCCGGGTCCAGGTTTTGCGAGCGGCTTCGGCCGAGCACCCCACGAGGGCGCCGATCTCGGCGAAGCTAGCGCCGTTCCAGGTGCGCTGGATGAGCACGGTGCGATGGGGCTCGCCTAATTGTGCCAAGGCCAGTCGCACGCGCCGCTGTTCCTCATTGGAGATGAACCTGGTGCCGGGGGTGGCCGCTTCGTCACGAAAATGGGCGAGTGCCGCATCGACCGAGGCCAACGGCAATTCGCAGTCGATGTTGCGTCGTTTGGTTTTTCGGAAGTGCCGGACCCGGTCGGCGAGGCGATTGGCCATGATCGCCATCAACCAGCCGTAAAACTCTCGTTCGGTCTGTCCGCGGAATTCGCGAAAGTCGCGGTGGGCATCGACGAAGGTGTCTTGAACCAGATCGGATGCGCCGACTTTGACCTTCAGCTTGTCGTCGAGCGCCCGATTGGCGGCCAGCAGCAGGAACTTGCGGGCCGCGTTGAGCGCATGACCGAGGGCCGAATTGGAGCCATTGCGAGCTTCGCGCAGCCAAAGGTCGACTGGCGAGCAAGCGTGCTGCTCTGTTTCTTTGGTCCCGGCGCTGGAGGACGGGGGCAAGTGTATCTCGGCCATACGGGTAGGCAGCAAGTGAGGGAGAAACCGGACGCGGAAAACACCTACATGAAGGCGCAATCGAGGACGGCAATCGTACTCGCTTGCGCCACTGACCCCGCGCCGGGCCACTGTCGCCAACGGATCTGACTCCTCACTTTAGCCACGCCCGAGGGCAGCGGTCAAGAAATGGGGTGATTCTCGGACAAATCGCGTTCCGAGGGGGGCCGGCAGAGCACCCAATTGCCTGATCCTGGGACGCGAATGGGCAGCGAAGCACCGGATGGTTAGGCTTAGATGACCTGGCGGGCCTTTGACGCTGCGTCGCCCGCTTGGACTCTACGCGGAGGTGCTGAAGGCGATCGCTCGGGAGCGGGACAACAAGGCGGGGGTTTCCGCCACGGTCATCCGGCGCGGCCGCGTGGCGGTCGGGCAGGGGGTGTTCTTCGAACCGGCGGCGAAGCGACGAGGGAACTCTTGAATCGCGTGCGCTGCGGCTGGATAGTAGTACGCCCGGTTCGAAATACGCCCGGCAGGAATCGAACCTGCAACCTGCGGATTAGAAGTGCAGAAGAAGACTTCGATTGCCCTTCGACTATCCTTCGAATGGCCGTTTTTCCCGGGCTTTTTGAATGGCACTATCCTCGGGCATCACCGCCTGAAGTCGCGCCAACGTGACACTTCACGTGACACCATTGTCTGAATTGTAGTGCAGCCTCGTCTGCTACGTCAAAGCCGAGATGCTTGTAACGAGCCCAACGCTTCGGCTCGAAGAAGACCTCAAGTTAGATCCGCCGAAGCCTGGTTCCGCGGATGTGCCTCCGCTTCCCGGTTAATCGTCGAGCGGCCGAGGCACTTCACACTGAAATTGCAAAGCTCTCCAGTTCCTCCTTGGCGTCAAGCACCGATGTAAGGAGCGGGTGACGCAATTTCGTTTGACCGACTGGAGGCGCAAAGGTAGTATATTTGCGAACGTCAGGACTCCTGGTCCTGACGTCTGCTGACAATGTGGCAGATGCGCATGGTTCCTTCAAAATGGCTAGGAACTGCATCAGTCGCTAAGTCCTGACTTCAATTGAAGTTTGTTGCGGCACAACAGGCGGCTTCCTCGCCTGGCTGCGAAGCATCTATCGATTCCAATCGACGATGTTTTGCTGTCAGGTAAAAAATGCTTCGCCTTCTTTCCGTGCCACCACACTTCCGTCCGCAAATTTCTGCGAGTCGATTGCATCTCGGCATCCGCCCCCCTTCAAGCGTGAAACCGTGCTTGCGCGCGCTTAGTGCACGCGTCTCGCAAGTGCCAAGGCGATGGCGGGTAGTCGATCCGCACGATCCCATTCAACCGCCTTCTCAATCGCCGACGGAACCCAAGTACGAAAAAACGATCGAATCGGAAATGGAGGTCGGATTTAGTATCTGACACGAAATATGAGCTCCTCTCTGCCTTCCGACGACCCACTGCGATCTCCCCGCGAAGCCCTAGTGGATGCGATCGGCACGCACCCCTTACGTCACGTCGTTGACCAGCTGGACATACACGTTCACGTTGGATGCGATGCCGTAACGCTCTCCACTTTCTTAATTCTCGCAGCGGCACACATCAACCAACCTCTCAACTTAATCATCAGCTCGGACAACACTGGCGCCGATCGTGTGCTTACTGACAAAGTCGTGGGGTTGAGTTCGGAAGAAATCGCTCATGTGGACAACATCGGCCAGTTTAGGACGTTGGCCAATCAGGGATTCCAGGGCTTCCGCGCTGTTCTAATTCGTGACTTGCACCCGACACTCTATCGTTTTGCCTTGGGCTGCCAATGTGTTGCCCCAACTGGAGCGATCTGGCAGCCTTCAATCTTCCTTTTGACCGATGAGGCCCTGCGTCATCCGTGTATCGGTCCGACACTTCCATTGAGACCGGACTGGGATGATCGAACCTACACCGGTTTCGGTCATTGCTTTGCAGCACCTCGTGAAAGCCAAGTGGTCGATTCTCTTCGGCGCATCCTCGAGTGGCTGGAGTTGACGCCCCCAATTCATTGCAGTTTTGAACGTCGCATCACCGCATCGATGCGCCCTGATGAGATGGTTGTTGTCAATCGGCTGATGAACACAGTGGCCGCAATTCGTGGCTACTTGCGCAACATCGTTGAGGACCAACTTCTTGTGATGATCGAGGACTATGCAGTTACGCGTGCGTTGCTGCAACTCCTGCCCGTGATGTCCGTCCACGATGGTCTGTCACCACATGCTGCAGAGAGCGCAAACACAATCTATCAGGCTGTCTGCGACCCACATCATCAACTCACCGTCCCAGATCGCTCTGCGGAAGGGCGCAAGCTCTTTACCGTTTCCCAGGCCCAGGCCTGGACCGCGCTTAGTTACAACGGCGTGAAAAAACACATAAATCAACTTGAGGACTCAGGAATCCTGACCTCGAGTGTCATGCGCGCAAACCGTCGCCAAGGGAAGCAAATCTTCTATCGATTTTGCGAAGGAGGCCGGCCACCGTTTGGTCGGATAAATCCCTACCTTCAACTGCCAACACCGGAGGACATTGAACGAGATCTCACATCCTGAGTGCAATCTACAAAAGCAATCTTGAAACGTACTTGCGGCTAGTGGGCCGCTTGTTTGAACTTTTTTCGACAGTGGAGTTTTTTCTCCTCTGTCACGTCTAAGGAGACATCATGACTATCTGGAACTCAAATGGCCACCGCCCAACCCGCTTTGACCAAATCATCGGAAACGCGGAGGTGAAGCGTCGTCTCATGGAAGCAGCCTCCAATGGCCGGCTGCCAAGAGTATCGCTCTTACACGGCCCGACAGGGAGCGGCAAAACAACTCTCGCCAGGATTATGGCGCGCAAGATTGCATGCACAGGCGCCTTGCTTGGGCAAGCCGAACCGTGTGGCAACTGCGTGACGTGCAACGGGGTTTTTGATGAATTTACGCCAACCTACGAATACTATGTGGAATGGGATGCCGCAATGTTGACCGCAGACAACCTTTTAGCACTTCGCTCCGATCTTTTGGAACCAAACTATATTCTCGTCATCGACGAGTTTCAGGACATTCATCCGGCTCTAATGAAGCAGCTCCGAAAGGTCATTGAAGCCGCGGTTGGCACTATCATCATGACAACGACACATGAGCATGAAATTGATGATGCCATCATGAACCGGGTCCGGTTGTACAACTACGCTCTTGAACGGCCGACGGCGAGTGAAATTGTGGACGACTTCTTGATCCGCGAGTTTGCGCAGTCGGGAATTAGGCATGAGGGCCGAAACCAGCTACTCCGCGTTGCCGAATGCCTAAATTGCGAGATGCGTCCCATCGCGCAATTCGCCAAGCAAGTCCTGGCCGAATCGAAGGATGGCGTCCTGACCGACGAGTACTTGGACTTACGGTTCGGCTCAAGGGACCAGGTGCTCATGCCGATTGCACGCCGCAGCCGCATGGTCTAACGAAGCGGTATTGCAACGGGCGTCTATTGCATCGCTTATCGCAAATGCAGGACCGTGCCACAGACCGGCACGGTCCTGCTGTTTTTCGACGAAGACGAGCGACGTCATGCCCATGATAAGTGTCGATTCTGAATCGCCATCAAGTTCGATAGTCCCGACGACATTCACGCACCGCGAATTGATAGCTAAATGAACAGAACACGGGACGAGTTGAAAGCACCCGAGATGGAGTCCTTGCTATTCGGTGCACGGTATGACTGTTCACCTTCGACACCGGAGTCCAGACATGCCATTTCGCGTAAAGGAAAACAGCACTTCTTGTCTTTGCAAACACGAGACGGTCGTGCCCAAGCCGGAAGGCCGCAAGACTCGTCGTGCCGAAGCGCGTTGGCAAAGGTTAGGGGCGGATCCGGAAGACTTCCAGGCCTTCGTGAATCTCTTTGCAAGGCGACGTTCCCCCTATATTCGGCAGGCGTGGGGCTCGGGCTGGACAACTGTGAATCACAAGCTCTCGGACGACTTAATCGTCCAGCACCTGCTCGGTGACAAGCTCGCAGGTAAACGGCCGATCTGGATCGGAACGCGGTCGTTTGAAGCAACCAAGTTTGTTGCAATCGACGTCGACTGCCGCGGGGATTCCGCTGATTTCGTGCAACGCTGCAATCAGTGTGAGCACGTACTCTACTCGCTTGGAATTCCCCGTGAGGATTGGTTAGTACGCAGAAGCCCTTCGGGGGGACGCCATTACTTCATCTTTTTCCGTGAGCTCGTTTTTGCCGATCAACTGCCAGGGTTGTTCGAGCTTGCGGGTCTCCGGCTCGCGTCCGGCAAGTTCGAAATTTACCCCTCGGAGAACCAGGGGTTCAGAGTCCCATTCGGCTACGATCCCATCGGGGATTCAAGTCTATCTTGGCGAGATTTCATTCGAAAATACCGAAGCGGCCGCATCCGCCGTGTGAGCTGGTCAGCAATGTGGCGGCGTGCAGAAAGCCTTGCTCAGCGACGCACGGCGTGCAGAAGTATGCACATGGAGACTCCGCAAATCCGGAAAGCGCCGCTGCAAGCCAAGTTGGGACTACCACAGCGATTTCGCATGACCAACAAAGCTGCGACGGCAACGAAACAAGTCGCCGAAGCTTCTAATCCGCGTCAGGAGACGTTCGTAAATCGCCCCAACAAGCTCGCTCCCGACATTTCTGAAATCTGGGCAGCGGGTATTACTGAAGTCGGTACCCGCGTTTCAGTCACGAAACTCCTAGCTTGGCATCTGGTGTTCGCGAAGCGGCTGCCCGAGTCGGAAGTGCTGGCACTCCTCGTGCCTTGGATCTACGAAACTGGCAAAGGCACATCCAAAACCGTCTCCGCAGATCTGCAGATAGGAACGCGTCATGCAGAAAAACAAACGCGCGAGATCGTCCGGTGGTACGTTCAGCGACGAACTGAGCGTCCGCACACTACTGGGTTGCGGTTTACTCAGTCCGAGATCGAAACGTATGTTCGAGCAACCGAGGCACTGCCAACTTCAGAGAAATATCGCCATTTTCGTTTCGCTCTCGATTTCTGCAAGTTCGCTAAGTCGACAGGGAAGCTTGATGATCGGGGTTGGGTTTGCCTACCCTCAGTCGAGGGCATCATCAAAAAGTGGAACGATTGCTCAAGTGGCAACAGCTACAAGCCACGTTTAGATTGGGCCATCGCTTCTGGGCTCGCGGTGCTCGTGCGAGAAAAGGCCCAGTCGCATCGAAGACCTCGCACTTTCGCATTCGCTGCAATCGCGGCCCAAACAGGCGAGCGCAGCTTCAGCTTCGATGAGGCTTTGGATTACGGCCTCCAGTTGATTGCTTCAAGACCTGCGCCTCAGGCGTCCTCTGGGCGTCAGCACTCAGACGACTACCAGATTGTCTCCCCGAGGGGGAGAGTGAAGGCACTGCAGGCTACAGAACCAAGTAAGGTGGAATTATGGAAAGGGCGCAACTGGCAGAGTTCGGTGAATCGAGTCGATCGATCAACGCCATGCGTCGAGATCTCTCGCCTTTCTAGCCGTGCTGATCAATCGACAGATCCAAAGCCAGCCAATCCAGTGCCGGGCCCCTTGGGTCCTGGCACACTGGCCACTCCCCAACTTTGTGATCAAGATGCGACCGGTCCCCGCACCGATCTGGATCCAAGCACGGCAGAATGGCCGGGCGGCCGGCCTACCATTCAATCGCAATGCGATCAGATGATTGGCCAAGCGCAATTCCACGCCGACGAAGCCGCGGTCCTGGACCGGCTCAGCGGCCGATCAAGCAGGTGCGATCAAAGTCCGCAGCGGACTGTTCGAGATCTGGTTGCACGCTCGCCCCAACTCCCACGATACGGGCATGATGCTGCGAGATTGCGTCATCGCCTTGCTCGCCTAGCACGGCTTGGCATATCGACCGGAACTGCAGTTCGCCCGCCGCCGGACTAAACGAAACTGCCCTGCCGTGCAGTTGACCCGTAATCACCACACGATCTCGTTCACGACTTCCAACATTCGATCCCGAACAAACCATGACTCACCAACCCGATTACAAACAAACCGGCCCGACTGGCCCTTATCGCGATGTGCACATCAAAAGAGTACCTGAGCCTATCTGGCGAAGAGCACGCCAGAATGCATTGGCCTCAGGCCTCTCCTTCAAGGCCTACGTCACTTGGCTACTGGACCACAGCGAGCCGTGCGAGCCTCTTGGTCCTCGGGAGCTGCGGCATCCTGAGCCTGTAGTTGATGACGGCAACTCGGGCGTCGTGCGGGAAGCCAGTCGCCCCACAAATTCCTCAGTCGAGTGAGATTGCGATTCGGCCTGGAAGTAGAGGGAGAAAAGTCAACTTTTTCACCCCATTCAGAAAGGTCGGATATGAGCCTCAAGTTGTTCCAGCATCTCCTGATTTCGTACGGTGGCTTCGCAGATCAACGCTACAAAGCCATCGCTCCGAACCGAGCAATTTGCATCGACGATCGATGCGAGCATGATCGTTGCCATGAATTCTGTTCGATGTTCTTAAAGCTAAGTGATTCTAACGACGTTGTCATGCACATGAATCATTTGCCCGTCGACGATGACGTGCTTGCACGCTTAGACAAGCTAGACGCTGTCGTCAGTCTACTGAACGATGGAAACCGCGTTGAGTTCGTGCTGACTCCTAAAGCGACTAGGCAACTGCGACAATTGGCCACAGAAGTGCGGCGTGTAGCCGGTCGGGGTCGCCATTACCCGAAACGAAATTGGAAATGGATCGCCCCCAGGACTGCCAAATCGTTGTGCCGTCTCGCCGATGTGTTGGACCGATTCCCCTCTTAGTGTTTCTGGAATGTGTTTTCCCGACTATTTCGTCCTTCACTCTTTATAGAAAGCATTTAACAATGTCTACAATCGATCATTCTGTGCCCATGACTACTGAAGTGCCAGAAATGGCTCCGAAGGTTGACCCACAAACGAAAGCGATCACGCAGTGGGACGCTGTGTTGAAGCACGCTCTACGAGTAAGCGACTACAAAGACTATGCTCCCCCAGAACTTGAGTCACTAGCGAGCACGCGGGAAAAGGCAGCCGACCTTATTCGCACCCTCGCACTTCTAAGGTCGGAATTGCCGGCCGAGTACTATCTTCGAGAAGACGATGAGCGATACCCGGCCTATCTGTCGAAAGTTGAACTCTTCCAATCCCGAACGGGAGAGATTGCAAAGCAAGTGTTCAGTCTTATGTCCGCAGCAACAGACATTGCAGCCGAAAATGAATCCATCGCTGAGGATTTTTTGAGCAGCACGGATCACCCAGCGTTCCACTTCGGCGTGTGTCTCGGAAGCTTCACTCGAGACATGGACGCGTTGGGCATTGAAATACCGGCGGAAGTCGACGAGCCGGCAGAATTGTGATTAGATGCTCTAGGTCGAGTAGATCCGAACCAGAACGTCCGTAGATGACTCGGATCTACTCGATTTCCTTCGATGCCAAGAGCCGGTGCGGTGCCCCAAAATCACCTGTGCATGAATCAGCGTCGGACAGTCGGTCTGATTGATGGTGACCACACCCAACGTTGGCTACCTTCGCCCAGAGTTCGAATGGACTTGGCAGTTCGACAGCCCGCGGCACTGAAGTCTTGCTACTGCAGAAGAGCTTGCACTTCGGCAATGCTGTGCCGGGACGCCCGGTGAATCACCGCGTGGCAGTTTGGGCTGAAGAGCCCATTAATAGTTGCCTCCGGTCGTCGAGTTTTTCGAACACGGCGGCCAGGAATGCTTCGGTGCCGCCTCACAACTTTACCTAACTAAGTGGCTTATCGGGAACACGTCGAGTCGCCCTTTTTCGGCACGGGGAATCTCACGGGACAGAAACCATCGCGATGAGCTGCACTATTTCTTCCGGTGGCGATCGTGTTCGCGTCCGTGATTTCAGCACCGGAATTCCTTCACATTCTTGCGAACTACCGTGGAGCCTCATAGTGTGATTCGGCGAGTCGCTCCCGATGACGACGGTTCGATCGGCGAACCGCATCGATCTCGAGGGAACGAGGCTCGATGAGCCCGCACTCGCCGCGGAAGAGATTTCTTCCGCAAGTCTCGACGGAGAACTCGAACAGCACTGCATAGTTCCACTTCTCCGCTTGCAAGCCCAGCACGGTTCAGATCCCCGACCGGGCAAGGCTGTCAGCCTCACTTCACCGCTCAGGGAAAGCCCGACCACGAAAAATGGGCACGAACACTTGTTTCGACTCGCAGTGGCCCCGCGCGCGAGCCAGTGAGCCAAATTACGAACTCGTAGGTGTTATTAGTCGGGCAAAAATGCTTGCCCAAATGAATTCCCCATTTCAGAAGGAGCCTTTAGATGGCTACCACAGTTTTAGAAGGCAATCACGAAGACAAGAAGCCACGGGTCACCAAGCGAATGCGTCGCGAGCGGTTGAAAAGCGAACTCCTCGGCCAAGCTGAGGAACTCCTTCGCCTTGAGGAACCCGAGGTTCACATCCTGCCGCTAAACAAGGTTCGCTATGCCGCTATGGAGGCAATGATGGAGCTAATATCGCTTGATCGCCGTGCAGGCGACTTTGAAAAACAGTGCCATTCGATTTGCGTTGCACTCTCACAAGCACTCGAGGAGGCAGAAGGAATACTTGCCTGGAACCACGACGATTTCGATCGCGGGTTGTGGGCAGCAGAGGAACAAGAATCGCAGGTGTCGGATTCAAAAGAAGCAATTCACAAACTCTTGACTAAGACCGCAGCGTTCGCTTCGCCCTCGGCCGATTCGATGGCCCCCGCTCAGACCAGTCAAGATACGGCATCGCCGAATGCAGCCGATGCATCGGAAAAGCCCATCTAGCCCTTCCTGGAGGCAGTCGCCACTCTACGCACCGCATAGGCGTTGAACAGTTATTCCTGAGTGCTCAACGCCTGGCGACATTTCTGGACTCCCCAGCTGGCTGCTCTATCTATGGGTAGCTCCCGAAGACGACGGTTCGAGCGCCGAACCGCACACAGTCGATCTTAAGGAGCTCTCACGATGGCCCACAACCTAGCGACGACAAATGGCAGAACGGCGATGGCCTTTTACGGCGAGACGCCGTGGCACGATCTCGGAACTCGGCTCGATGAGCCCGCAACTGCCGCGGAAGCGATCTCAGCCGCAGGGCTAGACTACGACGTCGAGCTGACAAGCATCATCACGACCGATGGCATCCCGGTACCGCAGAAGCGAGCGGTCGTCCGAACCGATTCGAGTGACGTCATCGGCGTTGTCGGGAACGGATATGTCCCCGTGCAGAACCGAGAGTGCTTCGGCTTCCTGGACGCCATCGTGGCTGAGGGTGGCTTGCGGTATCACACGGCCGGAGCACTGGGCAGAGGCGAACGAATCTGGCTTCTCGCAAAACTGCCCGAACAGATTCGAGTGAAGAACAGTGTCGACGTCGTGGACAAGTTCTTGTTGCTCTCCAACACGCACGATGGGACCGCTGCTCTGCGAGTGTTCTTCACGCCGATCCGTGTCGTGTGCCAGAACACGCTGAACATGGCCGAGGTCCGAGGCCGAAGTGACGGCATTTCGATCCTGCACCGGGGCGACCTCGTGAGCAAGATTCGCGAAGCCCAGCGAGTGCTCGGCCTGGCAGAGCAATTCTACGATGATGCTGCTGCGAAGATCGATCATCTGGCTAACGTCTATCCGACATCGGAGCAGCTCAAGAACTTCTTCGAGTCGCTCTACCCGGACCCGATTCTGTCGGAGAACCGTCGGGCGAAGAATGTTCGCGACAAACTCTTCAATCTCTTCGAGTCGGGAATGGGGCAGGACATGCCCGAGGTCAAGCACACAGCTTGGGCGGCCTTCAACGCGGTGACCGAGTACGTCGATCATCTGCGTCCATCGCGAGGCCGTGACGATCGTGAACGATCCGGTCGCCGGCTGGATTCCGCCTGGTTCGGATCGGGTGCCAAGCTCAAGGCTCGTGCCTGGAACCTGGCTCTCACGATGGCGAACTAACCAATTCGTCCCCCCACCTCCATCCCTCGCCGAGAGTGCAGGGATGGTCGTCGGGGTGTCCTTCCTTACTTGGCCCACCGCAACTTTTCCGATTGGAGCGAAATACGATGCTACGTGTAAACGTCGGACTCAGCCGCAAACTGAGCAAGGATTACAACTCGAACGGATTCTCGGTCAACATCGACGGAGAAGTCACCGCTGCCACGAACGACCTCGAAGCAGTGATGGAGCAGGTCAAGGAACTCTTTGACCTGGCCGAAGAAGCTCTGGACCTACAAGTAGAACGATCCCAAGGCGAGGCTGCCATCGCCAGTCGCGACATTCCGCCGACTGCTCAGCCGGTTGACCCGTCAGTTCGACAAACGACCAGCACTGGCAGCGGACCTCAAAGCCGTTCTGTAATTTCGAGCCCTCGAACGGGCTACCGCAACGGCTCGGGTTCCCGAACCGAGGAAGAGCCGGCGACCAATAAGCAGATCAACTACCTGTTGAGCATCGGTAAACGGCAACGACTATCGACCACTCAGCTGGAGAAGCGACTAGCCGAAATGCTGGGTCGTCCGGTGGGCCTGTACGACCTGTCCAAACAGTCGGCGGCATTCGCGATCGAGCAGCTCACCAGTGAGACGCCCGCATCACGCAACTGATCCGAGTACGCGACTCTGACGGCAGCTGTTCGTGGCAAGGATGCCGCGAGCGGCTGTCACTCTCTCAACGGACTCTTGCGATAGATCGGAGTGCCTCCGTGATCACCCGCCCTCACTGGTCGTATAGCCAGCTCTCACAGTTCATGCGATGCCCGCTTCAGTACTACTTTGAACGGATCGCCAAGTTGCCTAAGCCCTTCCTGCCAAGCGGATTGGTGCTGGGCACAGCAGTCCATCAAGCTCTCGCAGAATATCACCGTCGGCTGCAATCGAAGAAGTCAGCAACGCGAGATGAAGTTCGAACTGCATTTCTGGAAGCATGGAATGATGCGGAGAAAGAAAAGCCGGTTCAGTTCCGCAACGGCGAGAACCGCCAAAAGGCACAGGACCAGGGTATCGCACTTCTGGAACTCTATCAGGAGCAGCCACCTCCCAAGCAGATTGTGGCAATCGAGCAATCGATGATGGTCCCGCTGGAGAACAGTCGCGGCCAGTTTCTGGAGAAGCCACTGGTGGCAGTGGTCGATTTGCTGTATCGCGAAAGCCAGGAACTCGTGGTCAATGAGTTCAAAACCAGCGGTCGACGATTCGCAGATTCTGAAGTCGACAACGGCCTGCAAGCCAGTGCCTACGTTCATGCAGTCTTGCAGCGGTACGACGAGCGGGCTCGCGTTCGGTACACGATTCTCGTGAAGTCCAAGTCGCCGACCATCCAGAACCTGGAAACAGCTCGAACGGACTCGGACCTGACTCGACTGGGAGATATCGCGGAAGCCATTGAGCGAGCAATCGCATCCGAAGTGTTTTATCCGGTTGAAACCCCGATGAACTGCTCGGGATGCCCATTCTTCCGTCCCTGCCGAGACTGGACGGCGAAATCGCACTCCAGAGCAAACTCAAATGGCCATGCTGTAGGTGAAACATGCTGACGGAGCTTAAGGGCAAAGGTGGATGTCTGTGTCAGCCCGCAAAGCAAGGACAGCTGCGATGTCCGCTGATCGTGCGGCCGACGAGTGAGGATGTCATCACGGGGCATGTCTTTCAGACGCTGAAGAACATCAATCCACGCCACTGGCTTCCGCAACTGCTGAACGTTGGTCTCGGTGCACCTCGATTCCGACAGCAGTGTTTTCGGAACTTGCAAATTGAGTTGTGGGCCAATCAGCCCAGCTATCCACCAAACTTACTGCCCTGGAAAGAAGGATCCACCCAGGTCGATGCTGTGATCACTTGGGAGAATCCACCGACCACGGTCTTCATCGAAGCGAAGTATCGAGCGGATTTGACGCCGAGGTCGAGTAAAGATGATGGCCAAAGTGGATATCCCTCCGACCAACTGATTCGAAATCTACGTGTCGGCCTGCATCATTCTGGATACCTGCAAGAGCCAAGGCTCTTCAAGTCAGCACCACGAGACTTCGCACTGATTCTCTTCGCTCCATCCGGAGAGCATGAGCTTGTGAAGAAGTACCGCAACCCAGAATCCGCACTGACTGCGATTCCACACAGCAATTGCCTTCATGTTTTGCCACGTCAGCCGTTTGTTGGCCAACTGACCTATGCCGATTTGTGCTCGATCCTGAAATCCACAAGCAAGTGGATGACGAGAGTCGAGCGAATGCTCGTGCAGGATCTAATCGAGTATCTCGAATTCAAATTGGCCACGTTTGCCAATCCTGTCCATGTTGAACGGCAGCTGGATCTGACCCCTCCGATTTCTGATAGAGCGACAAGTTGGCGAGACCCCGTCGACAGTCACTTGGCGACGGATTCAACGAAGTTGCCATTAAAGTATTCCGCTATCGCGACTGCTCACGACACTCGCTCGGAGGCGAGTGCAAGAGGCAACCCGGAGCACAGCTGAACGATTTCGGGTAACCCAAGTTCTGACAACCCTACTTCAACGGAGAAACGACTATGGCTACTCGCAAAAGCACCCAGGAAACGAAGCCCGTCCACGAAGTCCGCCTCGGAGCCATCAAAGCTGCCATCTGGCAGAATGAGACGACGAACGGACCGCGGCACAACGTCACGCTCTGCCGCCTTTACAAGGACGGCGACGAATGGAAGCGAACCGACGGATTCGGCCGCGATGATCTTCCCCTGGTGGCCAAAGTTGTTGACCTGGCTCACTCGTGGATCTTCGAGCAGGCGGGTTAGTCGACGCACAACAAATTCGGCATCTGCCAAGGAGGGCAATGCTGAATCGAAATGCGACTGATCGACCAAGTTTCAGGCAAATCCCGGGGGATCTGAAATTGGGCTAGAGGTTGTCGTCGTGCAGTGTTGAAGGCCAATCAGATCTCTTTTCTGACGAGCCAAGAAATCCATGCCGAAGTTGAATCTGCTGATCGTTGGCAATGATGGCGAACTTACCAACGAATTTCTGACTTCGTGCGAAATGCGTGATGAACAGAAAACCCATTACCCCGTACGCCGCCGGCGGTGATCATCTAAAAGCGTCTGGACCAGAACGAATTTGCCGGGGGATGCTGAGGATATCGGGTGTGCGAAGATCCAGAAAGCAAACCAGATTGACTTTTTAACCACGGAACCGCGTGCGGAAATTGTTTTTCCGTTCGCTCGTACCTGGTGGGGCAGGTCGACCACGTTGCCATTTCGTCGGGCATCTTGGCACCACCTGCTCTGACCCACTGCTGGCAGGCCGTCGACTAGACTGACTCCGACGGCAATCACTTCGCAGAACGAGTTCAATGGCATCCAAGAAACTACCCAAGGCGACCCGTAGCGATTCCGAGCGTCGCGTCCGGCAGGCCGACCGGCTGGCAAGGCTTTTCCGCGTTCTAGAACGCATCCAAGGGCGAGGTCGTTGGACAGCTAAGGACCTGGCAGCAGATGAGGAATGTTCTGAGCGAACCATCTTCCGTACTCTGGAGTCACTCGAACTAGCCGGAGTGCCCTGGTATTTCGACGATATCGACAAGTGCTACCGGGTCCGACCGGACTACCGATTTCCGACACTGAATTTATCGCCGCCTGAACTCGTTGATCAGGTGACGGCTTCTGCAATTGCAACCGCAGCCTCCGCCACACGCACTTCACTGGCAACGACTAAGAAGCTGAGGGCCGCAGCATCAGAAGACACGAGTCAATTGCTCAACGATGCGGAGACGCTGATTTCCATCCTCGGGCTGCAGATGGCGGAGCATGGAAAGCATCATGCGATGATTCAGACAGCACAACGTGCCCTGATCGATCGAACGCAGCTCACCGGTCGATACAAGAGTCCATATGATTCAAAAACCAAGCAACTGCGCCTGACGCCGTATCGACTTTGCCTGATCAAGCAGGCTTGGTACCTGATTGCGGTCCCCGCTGGGGCAACCGAGCCCCATACCTACCGAATCCCTCGGTTCAAGTCGCTTCGCCAAATCGAGGGATCGGCCCAGATTCCGGAAGATTTCGATTTGAAAGCATACTTCGGTGATGCCTGGGCAGTTTATCGGGGCGAGACGAAGTTCGACATCGAGATTCATTTCTCCAAGGAATCGGCGGACGTCGTGACGGAAACCACCTGGCACCCGACACAGCGAATGGGCCGCAATCGCGACGGATCAGTACGTATGAAGTTCCGAGTGGATGGGCTGGAAGAGATCGTCCACTGGGTACTCGGTTGGTCGGGAAGTGCCAGAATTGTGAAGCCCGATGAGTTGCGCATCCTCGTTCTCGCACAGCTGAAGACGGCATACTCGCTGAATTTCGGTGATCGATCTCCATGAAGGCAAAGCGGCCGGAACAGCTACGTTGTTTGCTCGTTCAGCTGTGATCTTCATCCTTCTGTACCTCAGGAACGGGACGAGCTCTATTCGTGTGGCGGATGCCTGGCAATTCGGCAATGGGTCGATTGAATCTTGACTCGCCATGTGGTCGATCAAAGCCGACAAAGACTGTGCTCGTCATGGCGTAAACGAATACGCGTGCGGTTGCCGTGGGACCGCGCAGAAACCCGCAGCTCGTGACCAAATGACAATAGCGACGGTGGCTTCGAAGTACTCGAACGCGAACCGCATTAAGAACACGGAAGCGGAGGAGGTTGTTGTTTTTAAGAAGTCCTAGGCGGCTCGCCAGATCGTCCGAGGAGGCGCAGGAGCGGGGCATGGCGGATCAAGTTGGACCCGGACGGCCAGGCAAGCTCACAAACGCATTTCTCGTTGCTGCAAAGCAGGTGCTCGACGTCGGCGACGACGTTATAATCTGCACCGACGAAGAGCTGCTGATCCTGATTAACGAGAAGCTTCCTGAGGACGACCAGATCACACACCGGACGTTTGAAGCATGGAAGAAATTGGCTCAGGAAAGCGACGACCTTGACGAGAACTCCGTTCAATTTCTTCGGGTTATAAAAAGGCGTTGATTCGCGAGAAGAAATCGCTCTACTCACAGCTTCGTTCTGATGAGAAAGCCTGGCAGCGTTGGGCGTGGATCATCGAACGCAAATTCGACGAGTGGAAAGCGAAAGGTCGAGCAGGGCCTGACGTTCAAAAAAGACGGCGCCGCTGCATTGGCCGCGGCAATTCTCGACGAAGGTGGAGCAAGCCTTGGGCAAGAAGAAGAAACCGAAGCCTAGAAAGACCTTCATTGAAGGCATGGACTCGTATTGCGACGAGTACAAGTACTGGAAGAAGCGGACAGATATCATCAAGCGGCTCGTCGGCATCTTCGAAGTGTCGGAAGAAGTGTTCGGCCTGGAGCTGAAGAAGTTGGTTGTCGCAGTCGGTCTCGACGGTTATCAGCCGCTTTTCTACAACGCGGAACATGACAATACGATTCGCTCTGATGGCCCGATAAGCGGCACGGGCTGCGCCGTGGCACTGCGGAACGTTTACGGGAACGTTGTTCCGGCGGTGTTCGTTCGTGAAGGCGTGGCCTCAGTCGGCGAGGCGGATGAACAGCCCGGGGAGACACATCCACAGTTTGCGGACTCAATTCGCCTTTTGGTACTTTTCCATGAGCTTGGGCACGCCGACGACATATCGAAGGGTCTCAATTACGACCACGACAAGCTGATCATCGATCTCGCTGCAGCCGAGGCCTATGCCCACGACTTCGTTTGTCGACAGTGTATGAAGAACAGCTATCCTTTGCTGATGTCTCAATACCTGGAGAATGTCGAGCGGATGGCCAAGTCAACAGTAGACGCAGAACGTGTGGGGGCCGAACGATTCTTGCAGTCTGGGGACTCCGACCGGTTCCGCGAATGGCTCAAGGAACGACAGTCGAAAGAAGGTTTCGAGAGGTTTTTGCGTCAATCAGGCCGAGTGGATGAAATTCAGCGAAGGAACTCATAAACATGAGCAAGCTTTTGTATTTCAACGATGACGACGGAAAGTGGTACAAAGTGCCCCAGGACGTGTTGGAGCAAATGATTGGTGATGCTCGCGCTAAGGCGGGGAAGGCCCTTGCCGAATCTGGAGACGGGGAGAAGGCGCTGACCGTGTTTCAGGAAGAAATGAAAAACATCAATGTACTTCTGAAGATCTACAAAGGACGATTTGGCGATCCATATCCTGACGATCCGGGGCAAGCGTAATCGCCATTTTTACAGCCGTGCGGTATCTCGGGGCACGTGAACGTCTCTTACGGAAGGAACTGGGGATGGCAATGTTCGAGTTCATATGCCCAAGATGTCACCGCGCATGCACGGTCGGGCCACTTGGAACCTGCCAGAATATTCTCGACAGTGGAAGGGCATGCGACTTTGAGTTTGCGATCGAGATGGAAGACGGTAATCGCACCTATAAAGTGAAGTATCTAAAACACACGAATCCCCCAGCCGGCATGCCTGCGGATGGTGCTTATTCGTGGGTGGCGAATTCCGGCGAATACGCGATTAATCAGCAACACTTGCTGATGTCCGACTCGCTGTACTTGGACCCAAAAAACAACTATTTGTTCTTGTGGGCGACACCTAGCGGCGCCCAACCGATTGCTAAGGTGATATATGCCGATCAGGGCACCGTTCAGTCGGCAAGTGGCGTAATCATGCCGCTGAACTCGAAGCCCCAGAATCTTCACCATCACTACGGCAATCACGAGCCATATTTTCAGAAAATCTCTGAGAGTTCAAATCTGCGCGTAGAACTACGGCAAGGCGGAAGTGGCGAATACCGCGTCTATGAAGGGAACACGTTAATCTATACGTACGATCCCGTCGCACAATCTGGTCGCCAAATTTGAGGAAGGTCACCTATTATATGGCGGCCTGGCCTACATCCGTGACCTCTCTCCGGCCCAGCGTGAACGCACGCTTAAAAAGACGCTCCGCGCCTTCGCGCTCTTCTGCAAGCAGAACTTCGACTTTGACCTGTACGAATATCAGCGGGAGATAGCCGAGGCGTGCCTGTCCTCGCTTCTGGTCGAACCAACGGACGTCTTCATCAAGATCAGCCGCCAATCCGGGAAGACGGAAACCGTCACGCTCCTGCTGCGGTTCCTGATCATCTTCTACGCGTTGCTCGTCGGTGATCCGCTGATGGCGGGCATCGCCTCTCCGAAGGGAGAACAGGCAAAGACCGACACCGATCGCATCAAGAAGTCCCTGACCGAACTTCGCGATTCGTGGCAGGTCGAGGATCGGGAGTTCAATGCGTACACGATCCGGGCGTATCGGTTCGATAAGCTCTCCGCAGAAATCTTCACGTTCTCGCTGGCGCCGTCAACGAACAACGAATCGAAGACGCTCAACCTGCTCGTCGTCGAAGAGGCACACAAGACGGATGATCAGAAGCGCTCGGATCAACTGGATCCGATGTTGGCTTCCACAGGCGGCGTCCGATGGATGATCGGCGTCGGTTGCACGCGCGTGTGCGACTTTAAGAAGGGCTGTGACGGGGAACTGCCGCACAGCAAGCCCATTGTCTGCAACGTGGACCGCGTGATCGCGGATCGGCGGAAGAAGTTCGAAGAGACGGGCAATCCAAAGCATCTCGAATACGAGAAGGCGTTTCAGAAGCTCCTCCGCCAGTTCGGGCGAGAGAACCCCGAGATCAAGCGCAACTTCTACCTTGAAGACACAATCGAGGCCGGGAACTTCGTCTCCCGTGAGCGACTGCTCTCCTGTGGTCGGCCGATGAGCAAGCCGATCAGGATGGATCGACTGGGCCTCGGAATCGACTGGGCACGCCGGAGCGACAATACGTGGGCGTTCCTGTCGAACGAATACAACGATGTCGCGGACATGCTCAAAGTGCCGCATGTCCCCTACGAGCAGCAATGCGAGATGATCGACGCCTGGTTGAAGGAGAAGCGGAAATGCCAGGTGTTGAAGGAGGACGGATCGGTAATCGAGGAGGAGTTCACGTATCTGGAGCGTATTCTGGCCGTCCGCGGCGACTCCACGGGCGGTGCTGGCGATGCGCCGATGGAGATGCTGGCCGCCAAAACCGCTCTTCCGATCGACGAAGAGAGCCACTTCGTCTTCACGACCCAGTCAAAGAACACCCTGTACCTTCACTTTGAAGCGGCCCTGTTCCGCGATCCCGAGGACGAGCTGCGGTTCAGCTACCCCGCGGATTATCCGCTGGCTGGCGAATTCGAGGAGCAGACGATCGCGCTCGAGCGTGAGTACGTGAAAGAAGGCGAGTACCTGAGCGTCCATCATCCCGATAAGCCAGATGCAAGGGACGATGCGCCGGACGGCTGCGGTCTGTCACTCGTGGCGGCGAGCAACGCGGAGGTAGGGCAGATCATTGTGTTGTAGCAGCTTGCGTTTCCAAATGGTTCGCAAGGCAACTGCCACGTGTTGCCGTTTCCGTTCGGACCACGTGATTCGGCCACGCCCCTGCATGGATGAGGTGGCTTGTTTTGCGCGCTTGACCATTGGTAGGGAGTCGCGAGAATGATCACTTACACGTTATTCGAAGGGGGCATGCCATGAGTGAGATGGGAGAGACGCTCTTAGCAATTGCAAACCAATTGGAAGAAGTCGCGAAGAAACTGGAAACCTCAGAGGTTCAGTCGTCAATACAGCAACTAATGGAAGGCGTTACAAGAGCCACGAGTGCGTTCTGCGGCTCCTGGATTGGCTACCACTCGAGGGTGTACTACAACGGATTGAATCCGCCGCCCGCGGGCGCGACGTTTAATCCCGAGTATGGCCTGGTGCACATGAGCTACAATCGCGGGACCGAGGGGGAATGGGTCGAGTTCCAATACGACGAGATATTTGGCGTTCTCAAAGGGCATACCGATGGGCTGAGCTTTGATGCCATGTCCGATATCGCCGAAGAGGTTCGCGCGGAAGCACAGCGACTTAGGGAGGAACTGCTCTCCTGTTTGACGGCCCTCAGCGCACAGTCAGATGACGAATATATCAAGCGGATGCTCAAGGAGGCGACAAGCACGACGCCCTTGAGCAGCTCCGACTTTATCGGTTACGTGCAGCCCAAGGGCTCTTTCTTTTCGCGCGATTCGAGAGCATACGCGGCCGGAATACAAGTGCCACCTCATATCAGCCTGGCGTCTCAGGTACAGACAATCACCGGGCAAATCGTCTTCGCAAACTCCCTCGCCTCAACAGCTCGTCACACTGCCTCGCATTTGAATAAGCGGAATGCGGCAAGTCGAGCCTTGAATGCAGTCGGGACCAAGGTCTTCATAGGGCATGGTCGCTCACCACTGTGGCGCGATGTCAAAGACTTCGTGCAGGATCGATTGAATCTGGAATGGGATGAGTTCAACCGTGTTCCGGTTGCTGGCGTCACAAATATTGCCCGGCTCTCAGAGATGCTGAAGGACGCCGGGATCGCCCTGGTGATCATGACCGCAGAAGATGAGATGAAGGATGGAGTGGTTCGCGCAAGGGAGAATGTGGTCCACGAAGTTGGCCTCTTTCAAGGAAAACTAGGATTTACCAAAGCGATCGTTCTCCTCGAAGAAGGGTGCCAAGAGTTCTCGAACATCCAAGGGCTTGGCCAGATTCGTTTTCCGAAGGGGAACATCAAGGCTGTCTTTGAGGACATTCGGCTAGTGTTGGAACGAGAAGGAATGGTGGAGGAGGCTGACTAATGGCAATCAAGGAGCAGGCAATGTACATGGTCGCCGTCTTCCCGTACTTGAGGACGAGCAACGTCGCGCGGTTCCGTGGCCTTGAGTTCCGGCCCTCAGACGACTTGGAGGGCCTAGGAGAAGACGAGAAAGCGGATGTCGAACAGATTCGAACGCTGTTCTACCTAAGGAATGGTTTTCGTTTGTCGAGCGTGACGTACGCGATGCTGCGCTTTAGCGATGACGAGGAGAAAGAAGATCGATTGCGGCGGCTGTCGGAGGCGCATCAACTGATCACATACCTGTACTCCGCGCCGGATCAAGTTCGCTGCGACGTGTTCCTTCATCAGGAGCACTCTGCCGTCTTTACTTTTGAGAAACATCCTGTGTGCACGTTGTTGGTACGGCCTGACGAACGTGTGGTTGTCGACGAAGGACAACCTCTACCGGAACCTGACCATAGGCACGAGATTCCTGGCTGGAACGTCACTCGTAACCTTCGGGAAACGTTCTATGGCGCTCCGGAGTTGCAAATCTATCCGACGCTTGGATGGATGGGCCTGAATCGAAGTCAGGATCTCTACTTGCACTTTATTGACGGACCGTTGTCAGGCAAGAACTGGCACGTAGTCGAGTTGCTCCGATCTTGGTATCCGCGGACACGTGGGCTCGATCGAGTAAAGGGTGGGATCTCTTGGTACAACCGGAGCGTATCGCAGATCGAAGACCCCGACATGGAGATTGTCAGCTTGGCCGTTGCGTTTGAAAGCCTGCTAGGACTTGATCGGGCGAACAGGACAACCGATCGGTTTGTCGAATCAGTGCAAACGCTGATCGGAAAAGAGGATCGCCTGGCACTATGGCTAAGACAGTTCTACAACGCACGATCTTCAGTCGTGCATACGGGCCAGCCTGAAGAGGTTATGTTTCTTCCCACTAAAGACGAGACGCCCTATCGGTCATTGGTTGATTATGGGCGACATATCTTCCGAGCTTGCGTCGAAACTGTGCTCCAAGGGGCGGCTATGGCCGACGCGATTGGGATCGTCGAGCTTCTGACGACCAATCGAGAACGCTTTGACAGTATTTGCAAGACGATGGCCGGGGCCGGCACTCCAGAATGGAGGCTCGCGGAAATTGCCCGAGACGTGGACGGTATCGAGCGCAACGAATACATCGTGGACAGATCGTTGAAGGTGGAGGTCCAGATGTGTGCCGTTCAGAAGGTTGCCGAGGCATACCTTGCGACGAACCCCGATGAACAGCAGGTCATACTAGACGCCTTGGCAAAAGTCGCAGCGATTAGAACCCGAGATGATCAGCTCAAAACGTTGGGCGCAATCAAGGAACTGGATGATGCCTTCAAGAACGTCGGGCACGTTGAGGGGATTCGTTGGCCAAACATCCATTACACGGTCCGAAAGCTCGTGGAGACGGTTTGGAGGCGCTTTACCTTCGTCCACTGGCATCTTTTGGATGAGAAACGGAAGGCAGTGGAGAAAAGTGGCGGTAACGCATGATTGTCAGTCGCTCGCGAAGATGCATGCGACCTTCGAAGGCGTGTGAACAAATGCAGCTCCTGCTGCACACGCTGGAAAAGTCGCTCGACCTGCCATCGTTCCAACCTCGCGCTGTTCATCGTCTCTCCTCCGCTTGACGATCTTAAACGTACCTGTTCAGTTGTCCAAATAGACGTATTCGCAAGTACAGGAGTGAGAGGGGACAATGGGGGCTACACTCACTCAACAAATCGATGAGACGCTTGATCAGTTGGACAACGTTGAGTCCCTGTGCGATCTATTTTTTGGCAGAAGGCAATTTACAATTTATAAGAACATCGCTGGATCGCTCCGCCTCTTGCTGACGGGCTCCAGTGGTCATGTCGGACTTGTGGAGACGGTACTTCCGGCTGGCGGCCTCTGGCGACTACGGAAAATCCCCGACCCAATGACTCCTGCCGACATGCTCGTTCTTCCTGCCGCGGTTCTAGTCGAGAGTGGCGACGCCAAGGTGCGAGTAGGAAATGGAACGGTGACCGTCAAAGAGCTTAACGTGAAAGGGGGGGCCGTTTCAGCGATGGACATCGGAGAGATGTTCGAGTCATCGTCTCCCGCACTACCGATTCGGGACTGGCTACAGCAACCGTTTCTGCGCCCCACATGGACAATCAGGAGCTTCATCTCTGCCGTTGCGAACAAGGACGGTGGTGCGCACCTCGATCCCAACCCAACAATTGAAGCAATGCAGCGATGGGGACATCTGCACTGGCACTTAACGGCCGCATTGGCTCGCAGTGTTCTTCCGCAAGTCCGCGAACAACTGACGGCGACGTATCCTAGCCACGTTCGTCCGGAGCGGTAGGCACAAATCCGTCAAGCCAATGTGCTGCGTCCGCCCGATGACTGTTTTGCGCGTGCCAGTCATCGGAACTTTCAACATCAAGATATAGACGCCGCGGAAACGTTACTGAAGGATGATAAGTGATGGTTCAAATCAAGTCAGGCAACCCTCGCTTCCGCTCGAAGGAGGACATAGCGGAGGACATCGCGTTCATCCTGCGTGCTCCCGTGAAGTACGGGACAAAGTTCGCGGTCTTAGCCGAAGCGATGTGGGTGTGGACTGAGTCGACCGGAAAATATGAGGGGTGTCCTTACTGGACGCCGCTGGCTATGGCCGTGTATGCCGTCAATCGGATGCGAAAGCGGGGCAAGTATCACGGACTGCGGCACGAGCACGTTGTTCCGAAGCGAGTCGTGATGGACATGCTTGAATCGCTTGAAACACCCACGCCCGAGGCAGTGCATGCAATTTGTGAGAAGTTTCTGCACGCGGTAGTGGTTACCGTTGAGGAGGATTCTTTCCTGAATCTCGACTACCAAAGCACGATGCCGGCTGAGTTTGAAGATCTGACGAGCGAGCATTATCACGATCCATGGTTGCGCTACCGGCGTTGCAGTATTCAATGGATGACGGAATCCGAGGCGCGCGAACGGCTCGTGAGAGCAGCTCCGCACCTTGCGTTGTGATTAACTTAGCTCGCACGCTTCGGGCTATGAAGTAGTCCTAGATCGCTTGCAGTATAGCGTCGTATGACGACTACTTTCGTCCGCGTCGTTTCAGCAAATTGCGAATCGAACCAGGCCGAACACCGTATTTCCTGGCCAGAGCCGATTTGTTGTTCTTCTTAGGGTCGGCATCATATAGTCGCACGATTTCGGTTTCCTTGCCTCGGAGCTTACCTCGAAACGTATCACGGCCGGTTGAGTGGGTGCCGACAAGGCGACGGTGGCTGCGATTCTCTGCCGCACTTCCTAAGATGCAGGCGCTGAGACCGATTTCGCTCGGTAAATTGCCCGGAAGGTGACAGGCCAACAGTCCGACGGTCGCATCATTGCCGTTGACTCTCGCAAACGACTGTTGCACGGCAAGAGACGCCGTGATCCATTGCCCTTTCACTTTCCAACGGGGATACCCGTTCGGACCTGGGAAGTGATTTTGCCACTTCCATTCCCGTCGGGATTTGATCCATCGTTCAAGGCAGGCATCCTTGTTAAAAAGGGAAATGCGGTGCAGCGGATACTCGACGCCGTCGTAAAACAGAACTGCGTTTGGAAGCTTCGTCGGCGTCATTCGAATTTCTGCGGCCATGCCTTTTCCTGACCATCATGATCAACAAGTCGTTGAGTCAATCCAGATTGTACCTGATCTCCTTGCATCAGGGACTCCTTGCGCTACTCTGGCGTGTGCATGACGAAGATTGTCAATTGCAGGCGATGCGGCGATTGCTTCTATGAAGGCAGGAACCCGAACTGCATTTCTGAGATCACCTACGATGAGTCGTGCTGCCCGAACTGCAATATCTGGGCATACTACCACACCTTTGAGATGCCGAATCAGGTGATGACACACCCCGCGCAGCCGTTTGATCGTGCAATCGAATTCACCCCGACATGAAGCTCCGCCGTCCGACAGTCAAAGGCCCTCTCTTCGATCGCTGGACGGACCTCGCCGTAAAGCTCGGCTACGGTCGACGCGGCGGTCGCTCGAAGCTCCTCGATCTCCTCTTGGCGTATGCGGAGAGGCATTCTGATCTATTCCGCAAACGCTGATGATGCTCGAAATCTCTCTTGCGATCGGCTTGGTTCTGTACGGCTTGCTCAGCCTCGCGTGGATAATCGCGATGTGGCCGGCCATGCGTGAGCAAGAGCGCAGGCGTAAAGAAGCCTACGAAGCTTTTGTGACTGATGCGATAACCGTGTTGTGGCATGACATGAAGAAGATGGACATCCAGCCACCCGAGTCAAAGAAATGAAGATCAAGACCCACTTCGTAAACGGCGTCTGCATCTGCTCGCACCCGAAGTGCAAGCGAGAGGCGATGGACGGAGCCAGGTTCTGCGCAGGGCATGCGTTCGGGAGGCAACCAATCGCTCCGGCCCTGGATCGGTACGACGGATTGCGGAGGCACAATTGTTTTCCGGGCTACGGCGGTAAATGAGGTCGATCGCGAATCCTCACTGGGATCACGTCGAAGAACACGAGCCGCCGAGGCCACGGCGGGTGATCAAACGCAAGAAGCCGCACTATCGTGGTTCGAAGTCGGGCTATATGGGTGTGAGTCACGCTGCACACAGCAAGCGGAAGCCGTGGAAAGCGTATCATCGGAAAAGCGGTCAATACATCACGATCGGCTACTTCACGACGAAGGAGGCTGCGGCGAGGGCGTACAATCGCGAGGCTCGACGACTGTTTGGGCGGGGGACGTTTCTGAACCCTGTGTGATCGGCGGTGGCGTCAGCACTTTCGGCACGACTTCACGCTCGAGAATCCGATCTTCCGCAGTGATCAGGACGTAGTGTATGGCGCCATTGTCCCGGGCAAACTCAATTGCCTCGTCGCGCATGTTTTGCATGAGCGACCATTCCTTTTCGTCCCAATAGAACGCCTCTCGGCTTGAGACTTCACAGTGAGCGGCGGTTCCACACATGCGCTTAATCATCGACGACCCTCGGTGACTGGAATGGAAGGGGAGCAAACAAGCATAGCTCAAAGCTTCCCGATTGGCGTTCGAGCTTCGATGCCGTGTACAATCCATCTCGTAAATGCCTTCAGTCTTCTCGCGTCTCGGCAAAGCAGCTTCTGCTTTTGGTCGAGTCGTTCGTGGTCTGCCTCTGCCGGACCACATGTTCTACGACTATCGCGGCGTTCCGGCATTCTTCAAGCCGAAGGAGTCGCTCGAAGCGTTCGATCACAATCCGTGGCTCGGTGCGGCGGTCCGACAGTTCGCGCACGAACTGGCTTGGACCCGTCGCTGGTCACCTTGTATGCTTGGTAAGCAAGCCCAGTCTATTTGTTCGGATAGCCTCACTGACCCGCTCCTGTCAGTGACGTCGGGTATTTATAGTACCCGGCGGCTTGAGGCTACTCAGACGATGCAGGCACCGCTCAGGTGCAGCGAGTCAACTAACGATCGCAGTTTGATGATTGCAGTTTCGGAGCGGCGGGGCTCGGCATTGGCCCGCAGCACAACCGTCCTCCAGCAATCCATCAACTGATCGACGATCCATGAGCTGACGTTAAGCATGGGAACACCCAATGCGTCTGTACGCCCCAAGCCGCCAACTTTTTGTCATTCAAGTACTACTTCATTCCTGAGCAAGGAGCTTGCCCCTGAGACGTGACGACCATTTCCAACCTGAACCCGCATTCTACGTCGATGAAAACGGGCAGCTCGATCCACTCTCGGCATTCCTACTCACCTTCTTTCGAGGTTGGGCTCTGATCGTCGTCGTCGGTGGCCCGCTGTGGGCGATCTGGATGATCCCTGACTACATCAAGTTCTGGGAGAGGGACCCCGCTCTTGCCGCGGGAGTTTCTCAATGTTTTCTAGCGGTAGCCGCTCCTGTCTTTCTTGGGACCGCCCGATCCTGCCGAGTTGCCAACCTACGACATTACCAAACACGGACTCGCATTTCGCAGATCGCGAGTCTGGCGATCGGAACTGCTGGCGTTCTCGCGTTGGCTGGACTAGCCGTCTGGGATCTCATGAAGCTGAATGAATTCATTGCCTTCTACCGAGAGAATCCAAGCGGAGCCGTCATGTCGCTCATCTTCATCGGGAGCAGCGTGCTTAGTGGAATTCTCCTCGGGTGGTTCATCGGCAGATCGAATGACGCAGACTTGCAACGTTTCCGGGAACAAGTTCGGAGGGAACTTGAGCTTCGGAGTCAGCGTCATGCCTGAACCATTCCATCTCGACAGCCTCTTCAGGCGATACCCAGACTGGCCACTCTTGCGGGAAGCCGCTCGCCAGTGGCGACGCGAGCTGGGTCGTCGTCGTGCATGCGGGGCTCCACTGAAGGGAGCCTTCTATTGGATACCACTTCCTCTCGATACCGGGCAAGTGAAATGGGAAGTCCGGGAATTCTTTGACGACTGGCTACCCAGTTCAGATCACGTTCATGTCTGGGAGCATGTTCGCGACTACCTGGAATTCTGCTGGAAGCGGGATCTGAGCTCAGTCGAATACTGCTGCTTGCCGAGAGGCCGCGTCTGCCAGAGCCAGGTGCGTACTGCTACCGGCGGAATGCGAAATGACTTTGTGATCTATCACGGCGGAGATGGACCCGCGAGCAACGATGACTTCGGACAAGTGCGAGCGAAGTTCAATCTCGCAGCGAACTCCAGAACAGCTTGGGATGAACACGAGCAAATGCTCCCAGAAGACATCGCGTCGCTAACCGCAGAATTGGGTATCGATGTTCGTGCCGCTTTGGCTACCAAAGGCCAGCAGAGCGACGAACCATTCACAGCGAGGTTGTTTTATGGCTAAGTGGTATGTCCGATCCGGGCGAGTGCAAGGTGTCGTCGTTGCCGATTCTCCCATTGAGGCTTGCCAGCAGATCGTTCGTGCCGATACCTACGAATCGGAACGCCTTTCTCCGGTCACCACGGTTTCGGAAACAGGCTTCACGATCACTGAAGATACCATCGTCATGCTGACGAGCCAGCTGCTGGGAGAGCCACATGGGATATGAAATATTTGGCCTACTGTATGTGCTGCGAAGCTGGCTGGGCTTCATGGAGGAATGCGAGCTAGCGGAAAAACTTGACGAGGAGCTGGCAATAGAGCGTCACCTGGAAACTTTGAATGAGGATGAACTTCGCAAACTACTCAATGACTAGCCCCCCACTGCCATACGGCATCAACGATCTGTGCCCAGAACTATGCGTCACCCCTGGCCCACCCAAGCGCATTCGCTGCTTCGTGAAGGGTTGCAGCCATATGCTCCGGCCCCCCACGAGGCGAGGCGGTGGCGATGTCTGCCCTGACCATGGAATTCGCTGCCATTCCTCAGGCACCTACTCCTATGCAGACGTACGCCGGAATCTGATTGTCGACGCCGACCTCTTCGCGACTCGTGTGGTGGGGCATCCCTTCAAGTACGAAAGCGACCGCTTCGGCTCCGAGAATTCCGAGGACGCTCTGAGCTGGAATGTGTTTCGCTCGTTGCAGAGGGAAGGTCAGCTGCACAAAGTCGCACAGCTGACCACCGGCGTAGTGAGTGCCGAGGAACCCATCCTCTATCTCTGGGGGCTGCGAACTTCGGACGACAGTTTTGAACCGTGGGATTTTCTGATCGCTGCCCGAGAGCGGTTCGAGCAGAACCTTCCGGTGAAACGGCCGCTCACGGAACCGGACATCGCTCTGCATCTACCAGGAGAATACTTGATTCTGATCGAAGCCAAGTTCACCAGTCCGAACTCGTACTATGTCGATGGGCCTCGGCAGAACGCCGTATCGCTCACGAAGTCCGAACTGCTCGACATCTATTGGGATCCTTGCGTCCGATCGCTCGACCGCGAGAAGGCGAGGCAGGCTGAGCGAGTCCATTACCAGCTTTGGCGGAACCTAGTTTTTGCGGAATGGATGGCCAGCCAGGATTCACGCATGACGAGTCCGTACCTAGTTAGCCTGACACGCTCTGGACATGAGCAGGGGAGTTGCTCGCAGTTTCGCGAGCTGGCAGATGCCTCCAGTGACGACCGTTTTCAACATCGCAGTTGGGAGGAAGTCACTGTCAGTTGCTGCAGTACCGCCGGCGTGCTCGATCGCCTGGCCGCATATTGCAAGGCCAAGACCGCGCATCTAAAACGAGCCTTTTATCTGGTTGGAGATGCATAGGTGATTTGTCGGTCCCCAACATTTATTGGATCAGCCCTGTTTATGGCGGATCGAATAGAGTGAGCTGGGAAGTTGGGACCAGTCGGCGTTCGCCGTCATCTAGTTCGACGCGCGTATTATGGCGACCCGAACGAACTACAGTGCCGAGTAGTCCAGTTCCCCCTTCGACGCTATACCGGATGCGTACGCCAGCCCTATACGACTGTGAAGGTGTGTTCTGATCTGCATAGATTTGCTCTCGATTGAACTCGAAGCAAGCAAGGCTATCGCAAAGCACACCGGGATATAACTGAGCCCAGGCTTCCAGACGACTCCAAGTCAAGTAACCAAGCGTTCCGCAGTTCCACGCTGGGAGAGATGACTTTGAATCGTCACGCAACGGTTGTGCAAAAAACGAGTTCATGTTCTGATCAGAATCCGGAACGATGCAGAGGAACCAAGCCGAGTCAGAATCGCAATATGGTCGCAGTTCATCGACAGCGCGCAGCACGACCGGATTTGCTCCGATGCGCCATCTGGAAGACACTGCATCCGGATGACATACTTCGCCTTGAATTTGGCGAATCAGCATCTGCTTGCGGTAGAGTTGGACGAACAGGTTAGATGACCTGCGCTGATCATCGCCCGTACGACTGATGTGTTGGGCAAACCGACTCCATTCATCTTCAATCAGCCACTGGTTCCGCTGAGCGGTCTTTACCTTCGCTTCGATGAACACTGCTTGCTTGCGTTTTCCCTGCAGGAGAATTAATGCGTCAAGATCACCAAAATCCGAAAAAGACTGTTCGAGAATGATTTGCGCGGACTCTATATCTTGCCAATCAGGTGGAGAGGGGCAATTCGGGAAGCGAGTCAGATTTAAAAACTCAAGCAAATACTTGAGCCCATCGACCTGGCGACGGATCTCGAACAGCAGGGAATTCAATATTCCCCGTTCCGAATAGCCTCGGATTGATATCGACATCGCCCGCGCGTCCTCAAAAGAGCCCGTCAGGATTCGACCGCAACAGGCTAACAAGAGCGATTGCCATAAATGGGTCACTCATAAGAAGACCCACTGTTGGCAGTGATAGGCCTTAGAGTTTGCAGCTGACCAAGCCTCTGGGATTGCTGCGAATGGCCAACAAACGGACCGACGCCGAGCGCCGGACACGACAGATCGAACGATTCAGTCGGCTCTTGCGCGTACTGAATTGCATCAGCGGCTCAGGACGATGGGATGTCGACTCACTCGCTAGGGAGCTGGAATGTTCGCCTCGAACCGTTCATCGACTGTTACAGACCCTGTCGATGGCGGGGGTTCCGTGGTACTTCGACGATACGACGAGAGCCTACAAGATTCGCGCCGGATTCCGATTTCCGTTGCTCAGTAAAACCGACGCCGCTCGGTCCGAAGAGGTTGCCTGTTCGCTCCGAGAAGCTGAAGCGGCTCTGATAGAGGCTGAGTCTGTAGTCGCCAGACTTCATGAACTCTGCCGTCAACTTCGATAGTCGAGACGGTCTGTTAGACCTGGCCGCCGCTACCGAATGAGTCTCGTGGGCGGGCCTGGGTTCGAGGCCGCACGCACTTGTTCGCCATGAATTGGAAGTTCCAGCTTCAGATGGGCATCAAGTGTACTTCCTCACAACAGGATGCGGACGGCCACTCAAGCAGAGGGGGCTGGAGCGACTGGAGCTTCCGGGGCTGCATCAGGTGCAGGCGGGGCCGGTGGGCTTGGCGACCAATGTTCGTGGCTGTCTGGCCAGCGTTTGATGGAATGCATCAGTTTTCGTTCGCGGGGAAACTCTGGAGCCATGCTTAACCACTGACTCAGCGCGATCCTCTCGTGTTTCTCGAGTTGCACTCCGGCAACCGCACCCTTCAAGAGCTCCTCAGCGATGGGCTCAATTGCGCATTCGGTCTCAAAGGCTACCCATTCCAACAGCCTGATTCTGTCGTGGTCGGTTAGGACTTTACCATCTGCGATCTTCTGAATTGCGTGCTTCGGCTGCTCGGCGACGACCATCACAGTGCGCTGCTTGCGTTTACGCGGCACGGCTCGAACATAAGCGTTGAGCCAACGTTCCAATGCATCAACAGCAGGGGGGGCCGCAAACCGATGCTCAACTACTTGCTCCAGCGCATCTGCCGTCCGATCATCAATGACGACTTGCTTTGCATATGCGGTACCGCCACGTACCCATACCGCGCCAATCCCTCCGGCAATAAACGCCAAGCCCAGGCCACAAAGCACAAGTGCTGAATCACGGAGCAGGGTGCCGTGAGCTTGCCGCCGCCGCAGAAGCACAAGTGTCAATGCACTCGCAGCCAGTACCACAAAACCAGCGATGATGAGGAGCGGGGCCAGGGAGAAAGTTTCGGTAGACATAGTCCTGCCTCTTGACGTTGCAAAGGTTTAATGGGTAGCGCCGTCGATCTCCGCTGAAAGCCACTTAACATCCTGTAGTTGCTCAAGCTCGTAAGCCGGAAACTGCAGGCGAGGCGGCGCGAAGGCGTCAAAGGCAAAAGAGTGCGTTTCAGTTCCATCAGTCGAGATGGATGCCTGATACCGGGCATTAGCCGGATCAGTAATCAACAAGTAAACGACCAATTGCCCTGATGCATTGAGGAACTGGTTAATGTCGATGTTTTGGGATGTGACGGCACCAATCTGAAGTTCAACAGCATCAAGCTCTATGGCTCGCACCAGCAGATCGACCCCTTTCGGTTGAATCTCTGGAAGGGCGAGCGCCTGTGCAAGTCTCCATGTCGCGGTTCGAACATGCTTGGTTACTGTATATTCCACCGTGATTTGTTCCGCGATTCTCGGGTCTCGCTCCAGGAGATCCGCTCGTCTGACATAGTAGACGACGCAACTATCTAGGTCGTGGGAGACGTGCCGCTCAAACGGAACTCGCGAGACGGACAAGTACTTCACGCTGAGAATTGCGGGCTCCCGATAGATCGTTTTTGTCAGATCTGCAAGTCGTTCAAGCTCCGTGATTTCTTCATAAACCACACCTTCATGAGTGAACGTGTGTTCGCTCCCATCATTGATGCCGTCAACTGGCGTAGCGTCGAGGCGCAGGAATAGCGGGCGCGCTAGCGATGTAGTTGCCGGAGGGTTGTCGTCCCCGTTCACCACAGGCTCTCGCTCATCCGTACTGCCTTCGTCTGGGGTGGATCCCTCGCGGACAGGAACGTCGTCACCTGTCTCGCTGTCAGAATCCCGTACGTGGATCGGCCAGCTGTTGACCTCGGCGATAGGCTCTAAGAAGTTGGGGTGCAGATATGTCTCTGTGTGTGCGGTCTGATAGACCATGTCCACAGCTCCATCTCGCAAGACAAGCCCATCTCTTGTTCGCAGTTGCCAGGCGATGTCCACTGCTGGACCGATCCCGTAATTCGAAATCTCGAATGTTCCTGGCGTCAGGAACTCTACGAAAATGTCGGGCGTATCCCTTAGGAGTGCCCAGGGAAAACGCATGTGCTTCGTGAGTTCAAGGTCAACAGTGACGGTCCCAATGAATTGCGATCGATAGGGCGACTTATTGCGAAAGACAACTCTCCACAGCTGGTGGTGCGTTGATCCTCGTGCCGATTGCTTGGTTTCCACCTGTGTCTGTTGTGCGACGTAGGTCGCCTCTGGACCGTGAAAAGCCGAAGGATCCGCGGTCGGTGCAGAAGGGGCGGGCGCCGCATCCTCCGCTTCAGGAAAGCCTCCCTCGGGCCGTTTCGTTGGAGCCGAGTCCTGATACTTTTCGATTGGTGGGCGGTCGTTGAGATGAGCGGGAAAGGTGCTACTGAGGCCAAAATAGTAATCTGAGAACTGATCGAAGTATCCCAACAGATCGATGGGAGCCGTCGATATTGGTTCCGCGTGGCGATCCTGAACAATCGTCTGTGGCAACAGAACTTGCGTAGATTCCGGCTCGAGACCGCGTTGGATTCCCAAATAGAACGCCGCGATGGCACTGCCAGTTAGTAGCAGCGTGCCGATCGCTACAAAGGCATAGTGCCGAAATGTGGCCCAACGTTTCAGCCGCACTGTCCCTAGTTCAAGCTGACGCTCTAACTCAGCTAGAGACTTTTCCGCTGACTCAACAGCTTCTAGCGACATTTTAGCTTGAGGCAACTCAACTAGGCGAACGAGTTGCTTTCGGGCATCGGAAAGACTCTGGCGGAAATCGGCTCTGCGCCACCGTTCGACATTGACAATGCATCTCTCGAACCATTCTGCGACGAACAAATCGCACGTGTTGACCAGTCGTTGATGTTCGCACGCGAGCTCAGGCGCGTTGTTGCGGATGACGCAGACGTAGCGACGTATGTCGCGTCGAGTTCGCCTGATCATCGCCGTTGCCCGCGCCACAGCAATCTGATCGTAGTTCGACTTCGCAGGACTGAGCAGGCTGAGAAGTGCTGTGTGATTCATTGGAAACCGGGAGTGGTTAGTTACTCGACCCTATGACTCGACTTGGTCAACGACCTCGAGTTCAATTCCTAAGACTGCCTCGAAGCCAGTATCCTCAATCGTGAATGTCCATCCGTTCTTCGCTTTTTGCATGACGTCTTTAGCATTCGGCACGAACCCTTGCTTTGCGAACTCTTCACTTGCATGAAGGAAGAGTTTCGGTTGAGCACCAAGCAATGCCCGGACGTAGTACTGCTTGTTGAAGACCACGTTGTCCGAAAATCCGATCCCAAAGGAGTCTCGCTCGCCAACGTAAAACTCAAGACGCAGTACAAGGTCACCTGACGTTACTTCGGAAGTATCGAGCCATCCTTCCCAGATCAGCCGATCGCTGTCAGCCCAATCAAAAGCGAGCTGTGAATCAGAGAGGTCGGGAGTCTGAAATGGTCCGTAGCAGTTCTCAGCTTCCTTGCTTTGGTGAAACAGATCGAAGTCAACCTTCCGTGGCTTGATCGATACGCCAAAGAAGATTTCGCTCTTGCCAAACCAATCAAGGCCCCGTTTGACTTTCGCCTTGACCAGCCGAAGCTTTGCTCGGACGTTGCCGCAAAAGAATCGACTTGCAACCTCAAAGGCTTCACGCGACGTCACGAGGGAGTCCTCGCCGCCGTGACACTTATGAACGAAAGTCCGTGGGCAGCCAGGGATCTGCGCGAAGGCCTGCTTAACCAAACCGTCGCTGCGGTTGTAGGTGGGGCCATACTCTCCGTCCACCGCGAACAGGCGATTGAGAATGGACGCGAGCTTCGTACCATACGATTTGTAGTTTGTGCCCACCACAGTCAACAAGCGATGCGGCGGGAAGAACCTGCTCAGATTGCTGAACGCGGTCGGTTGGGTCTTGTTCGCTTGAAACTCGGGGCTGAAGTGGTTGAGTTCGTCGGCCGCCTCGAAGGCAAGCCACTGTCGCAAGACCTGAAACGAAATGCCTTGGTGTGGGGTACCAAGTGTGACGACCTTGTTGATGCACGTGGCGGCACTGCGACCCTGCTTGGGATAGGCCGCCTGGATTGCCTCGCGCACAATGAGCCCGCCCATTGAATGCGCGATAATGTTTACCTTCGGAGGCTGGACGGCTCCTTCAATAGTTGCCAATGCTCGGATGAACTCGATTAGGCGAGTGAGTGCCTCGCCATAGAGGCTGAGGCGTCGATCATCGAGATCGTAGTAACGGAAGACCCACAGCGTCCTTGTCGGATCTGGGCTTCTTTCCAGTAACGACAGAGCCATTCCCGGATCAACAACCAACTTGCCGCCGGAAAAGAAGTGTTTGGGGAAGGCGGCCAATCTAGGTGGGAGCGTAGTTGGGAAGTCCACGACAGGCCTTCGGTAGTATCCCACGACATTCGTCGCATCCTGATACTTCCAGCCGGACTTCAAGAACCGCAACACTAAGCCTTCGTAAATGTAGTTTTCGCCACGCTTTTGTGGATAGACAGTTCCGTCATTGAAGCCTTGGTAGGCAACTCTCTTTTCATCCTCGACATCGAGCCCACCAAACCCGCGGATGAGGATGATGGGCTGTGGAAGGCGAGTGGCGACGTCAGAGGTGTCGCTCAAGTAGCGATGAGTGTCGCGAGCGGGACGTACAGCCACGATTGGAACTCCGAGAAATCTTGTCGCCCAGAAACTTGGTAGATGCAGATGGCGTGTTAGCAGCGAGGCAGCCACCGTCCCTCTACGAGCCCCCAACACTGTGCGAAGTTGAGCTGAACTCCTCAGGACCGCGGTCCCGCGATCAACGCGGAACTTGCCCCATCGCCCTGCCTGGGGAATCCCCTCTAATCTCGATTACAAGACGACGCCGTACGCCTCTGTGAATGCCGCGGCGGCATAAGCATTCGATGCGTAAGCGAAACCCTTGTCACCCCAAGTCTTGCCCCAGCTGTTGCGGACAATAAATCGATCCGCCGTGTATCCGACAAGCGCAATTGCGTGGCCGCCACGGGTTGTAAGTGGCTGAAACAAATCGAGGTTGCCGTTGTTGGTCGACGCGTTGAACCAAGTTGCGTCGACATCGAGTCTGGTGAGGATCGGACCATTCTTGGCAATCCACGTCCGCCACTCCGACAAGTCGCGGCCAAGGTTGAAATAGCTTGCGATGCGCCGTTGCGCAGCAAGTGCATAGAACGAATTCGATGAACCCTGAAACAGCACGCCGTTCTGGAATGGCAATGATGCATCCAGAACCACTCCAAAATTACGGCAGACGTCGAGTGCCGCTTTAAGGCTGGTGCCGTCAGACTCGATAAACGTAGTCGGGCGTGAGACAAATACATCCGTCTCCTTCGATGCCATCCAGACGTACCGCGTAGACAGTAACTCTCTCGAGGCCAGGCTTCCGGCCTTAACGAAATGCCACCTGACCACGGAGTCGGCTGTGGCCCATCCGACGCATGAGCCGGTGGCGCCCTGGTCACCTATTTCCCACCAGCTCTCACGAAGATCTTTGGCTGACGGGATTGCGGTTGCGGTGAGTAATCCCGCACTCGCTGCATCGCCGGGCGTCCAGTCGTTCTGAGGATCAGGCGATGGCAGGCAATTAAGGATGTAACGAGAGAAGTCGCCTTTGTCGGAGGCCGCTGCACTTCGCCTGACTGAAGGTCTACGTCGGACAATATCCTTGGATGGTTTCGTCGAGGAACGCGACGTTCGTGTCTTAGACATTTGTCAACTCGCTGATGTGGGGATCGCTTTTCTGAAACGTCTCAGCTTAGGTACCTGCCCGTGGGATTTGGCACTGTCGCCTAAGAGTCCTGCACTCCTGACCCTAGTTGATATCGTTCAGGCGGGCTAACACTTCCAAGCTCAGGTAGTCCAAACCGTTGTAGACCTCAATCCCGTCGCCGCTTGGATCCAGGTCCGTGCATCGCTCCCAGCGATTACTTCTTGCCCAGGGTTTGGAATTACGATTGTCCGGGCCGCGTGCTTCCGGCATATCTGCAATCGCGGCTTTTGCAAGCGGTGCAATTGATCCGACGGGGATGTCGCCGCAGACCAGATTACGGAGCAACAGTGACCACACGTGATTGCTTGACTGCGCCGCGGGGACAAATTCTGCAACTCCAGAAATGCTTGGCTCGAACGCGAAACATTGCAGAACGATATGGCGGGTGTAGGGATGCATTTTGTCTCCCAAGGGAATGTCAATGTCTAGAGATCGCAGATCGAACCCATGTCCCGACGGATGTGCCTGCTCGAAGTGTGCACAGGGTAGATTGATCGTGTCGCCACCTGGATGGAGTGCAGTTGGATGCACACAAGGCACGTACTGCTTGTGACCCGCCGGGTGCTCCGCCGTGAGATGAACGCATGAGACCATGTGGCCGTCGTGCTTAGGCTTCAAATGGAGACACGGCGTATTCTGCTTGTGGCCACCTGAGTGCTTTGGTCCGATATGTGTGCAGGGGACCTTAACAGTGATTCCGCCAACCTTCTTCTTGTGACTTCCGTGTAGTTTGCCAATGTGCAAGCAGGGTAGGGTTACGTCGTGACCACTCGGATGCTTTGCCGTCATGTGAGCACATGGAACCTTATCACCGTCCGGGTGCACCTGGACCATGTGCGCGCAAGGTAGAGTGCCAACCAAGTCGCCATCGGGATGGGCCACCGTTAGATGAACACAGGGAATCGTATTGTCGTGTCCTCCGGGATGGGCCTGAACCATGTGAGCGCACGGAAGGTTGATGTCCGTCGTATTCCCTGGAAATAAATCGCTGAACGGTATCTTGATTCGAGGTGTTGTCATTACCGCAACCGCGGCGGGAGTCAAAGCGACGATCAGGGGGTGCGTAATTCCTACGCGGACGGTTGCTGGAATCGTGAAGCCTGGGATCTCAAATTCACCGAGATTATCATCACGAAATCGAATCGGGTCGCCTTTGATCGTGATATCGATGCTGCTAGAGTCGAAGTACGACTTGCCCGTCGTGGCCTCAGCCATGCGACACATAAAGCCGGCGGCATATCGAAACTCCGGACCACGATGCGTGGGAATGTGATCACCATTGGGAAGCTTGATGAAGAATAGCGAGTCTCGGAGAAAATTGATGACGCGGTCACACTGAGCCTGAGCGATATTCCGATTTGAGGCGCTATTGGAATATCGAGCCACGGCCCACCATCCCACAAAAAGGCTCGCGGTTTGATCGATGCTCATCGCAGGCTGATGCTTTGGGCCACCGTCGATGAGACTCTGGCTGTCGCTCTTTATCTTCCACCCATCGGGCACGCCCCTGCGCAAGCCATCATGAACCAGGTCTCTCAGGAAGAACCCATCCTTCGACGATCCGTAGATTTCCGGAAGACCGTCAGCGTCATCAAGCTCCTGGAAGGCCGCCAAGATCCGAGTGATAACTGCCTCAGAGGCAGAGCTGTCCAGTCCTGCCTTATCCAACACCGCTGATTCACCGGCGAACGCCAACAGCGCTTGACCCATGTGTAGAGTTTGGTCGGCGAAGTCGACACTTTCGACGTGGGCGGGATCAAACTGGCTCGGATCTGCCTGTTCGTTCAGGTTCAGCGCGGTTGCACTCAATCCCTCGTAGAAGAAACCGTTTAAATAGCGATCGCGAATTCGTAGATACTGCTTCGAGAACAACTGTGCCGCTTGCGGTGGCAATGCGAACTTCGAGTTGCTATTTGCTTGAGGTTGCGCAGTGTCCCCGTCTGGGTGCTCGGAAACCGAGCTGGCATCCGCAGAGTATCCAGCGGCCTTGTACATTGCCTCGAAGTCGATCTGCTGATCAAGCGAGTCTCCGGTGTCCTGGGGTTCGGTTCTTGAGAACGTGTCGCCGCTAGGGTCCTTCCAGGCATCCGTCTCCAACTTCGGACCGGAATGCTCCGGTCGCACAAACGCATTCGGCTCCGCGGCAAGATCGTCGTTATCGTCAGCTTCCTCCAGTTCAGCGGATGAATTGAAAGCTGACGCGGGATCGTTTCGACCAACTTGAGAGGTAAGCTCAATGGCGGCAAATGCGAGTTTATCGGCAACGGATACGCTCGCCCCTGTTTCCATCGCGCCTGATTTGATTCGCAAGCCGGGGGACTCTGGAACTGTGCTGGAAAGTTCGCGAATACACTGCGCCAAGTGAGCTTGCTGTTCTCGCGAAAGGTCGGTACGGGCAAGTTCGTCAGCCAGTAACCGTAGGAAATGAATGTCGCCGCGCCGCATAGCCTCTTCAATCTGCGCGGCGTACGTTGTGCACACCGAGCAGATATTCTCGGACTGCGTTTGCGGAGGCGCAGCTACTAAGCAGCATAGAAGTAGGGTGGCAATCATGCTAGCTGGCTCCGTGAGTCTGATTAGATATGCGACCGTGTGTGAACTGCCGTCATTCGGTGAGTTGCTTGCGAAGCTCGACTAGCTCTCGCTCGATCTCCTCTAGTCGATCGAGGATTTCAGATCGGTTTCCGCTGCCGTCTGCTGATTTTGTCGCAGTTTCTGTCAAAGCGAGATTGTCGCCTTCGCCACGCAGTGTGAAGATTGCGTCGACTGGACGATGATCCGATTGCTGCTGGCTGTCGTCAAAATCGTTCTCTTCCGCGGGCTCATCACCGTCGCGCTCTAGAATTCGGGATTCGCCGCGCCAAGCGAATGGGGCGTGCGCGACAAAAACGAAGTCCAAAACCGAGTTGAAGTTGTCGTCTGCGTTCGTCTTTAGAAGTCGATCTGGTCGCAAGTAGACGAAGACGCCGTCGCGGATCAACTCGTCAAAGCCGCGGTCGCGATGTGGGAACCCGGCATCGCCCAGGTCCACGTCATAGTCAAAGTTGAAATCGCCAACTGTAATGATTGGTAGTTCTTGGTCTTGCGCCCATTGATTAATGAGCTCCGCTTGTTGAATGCGCGTCGGATTCTGCACGCCGCCACGCTTCAGATGATTCACCATGAACAGAAACTCTGTGCCGGATTGTCGTCCCTTTAGGCGAACAACAAGTGGCGCCCGCAATCCCGGAGTGAGCTGCACAAAGCTGAGTTCCTCGGGCTCACCCACGCGTTCAAAGCGTGTCGTATCAAACAGGACCGCCAACCGGTCATTTCCTCCGGTCGATCCAAATACGACCTCGAAGTCCGCGTTCTCACCCTCCTCAGCCGCTGATTCCAGCGCCGAGATGGCATTCGAGGATGGCACCTCGCTAAGCCCCCAGATATCGACGCCGTCCTTGTCGGCCATTTGTCGCCTAATAAGCCGAATGCTCGATTCACCTGACTCAAGGTTCCAGCCAACTACGCGGAAGGACAGTGAGTCTTGAGCCAGGCTTAAGGACGGGCTCATGAACAGTGCAAGAAGGATGCAGAGGCGTTTCATCGGTTGATCCTGAAGCGTTAAAGGGGGGGATGAGAGTACTCATGCAACCGCGGGGCTGACTACGAAGCGGCCTCAGGGTCTACGGATTGTCGGAGCAACGGCTGACCAGCGACCTCGCTCGTGCACTCGGCGCAAGGCGCGAGGGGCCGCAGGTCAGCCGTGTTCACGGGAAAGAACTGGCCCCTGCTGTCGCGGCAGAGCCACACCCTGCCATCACGAGTGAAGTCGGCTTCGACCTCAACCGGCGTGCCGCCAATCAAGGCCACATAGCGCTGGCCACTCAGGACACGCTCCGAGTGCAGCTGACCATCCATGTCGGCCTCCGTCAGTGTGAATACGTTTGAACTGCGAGCATGAGCGAGTAGGAGCACCTGGGGGGCGTGCGTATTTGTTAAATCAACGTGACTGCCCAGAACCCGCCACGGTTGCACGAAGATTTTTCGCGAGTACATTGATCCGTCGGAGTACTTGTATGAATGCTGCTTCCGCTTCACGCGTTTCCGGCACACCGCCTCACGCTAACACTCCGGGTGACACCACCAAGGAGCATCTGCAGCACTCATTCGCCACAGCGAAAGAGCTAGATGTCGCTTGTGCCGCTTTCGAGCTTGCGCTCGCTCGCGGAGAACGGCCCAATATCGATGCGATCGTCGAGAGTGCCAGTGAATCGCTTCGAACGCGATTGTTTCGAGAGCTATTGGCGATTGAAATGGAGTTTCGCGCAGGCCGGGGCGAGACGCCGTCGCTCAATGAGTATCGCCAGCGGTTTAGCACGCAGCTGCAGCTGGTCAAGTTCCTCTATCTCGAGCGTTTCACGCCAGCCGTGATTGGCGATTTTCCTGTGCAACGATTGGTCGGTCGAGGCGGGTTCGGCCATGTCTACCAAGCGTGGGACCAGAAACTTTCCCGCACGGTGGCGATCAAGGTGTTCCGCAGAGATCCCGATCGGCCGGGACCGCCGGGTAGCTTGCTCGTGGAAGCTCGATCAGCTGCGCAACTGCGTCATCCAGGCGTTGTGACGGTTCATGCGATTCTCCCAGATAGCGACGGCGATGAATTTTTGGTTCTCGAATACGTGGACGGTTGTTCGCTCGAAGAGTTGCTCCGGAGCAGCCAACTTTCTTCTCGCGAAGCGGCAAGTCTCATTCTTGCCGTAGTTCAAGCCCTGCAGCACGCCCATCAACATGGGCTGGTCCATCGCGACTTGAAACCTGCCAACATCTTACTCGAGCAAGGATGCCGCCCACGTGTGACGGACTTCGGACTGGCACTGCAACTTACCGAAGTGCGACGCTCACCGCTCATTACTGGGACCTTGTCCTACATGTCTCCAGAGCAGGCCAATGGAGAGTCGCATCGTTTGGATTCGAGGACTGACGTGTGGGCAGTCGGCGTAGTGCTTTACCGAATGCTCACCGGAAAGCTTCCATTTTCCGCTCCGGACTACCGCGCTTTGCTGAACTCGATTCAATATGACGAGCCGGTCGATCCGCTACTCATAAATGGCGAGATTGCTCCCGAGCTGGCTCGCGTGACAATGCGTTGCCTTTCCAAGCGAATGAGCGATCGCTACCAAACCGCCGCCGAACTCGCCGAAGACTTGACGGCGTTTCTTGCAGGCAACACGTCTGCTGCTCCGACGGTCGTCGGCGACAAGCTCGTTGATCGGCAAATCGCGGTCGTACCTAAAGGGCTGCGCTCCTTCGATATTTCTGATCGAGACTTCTATCTTCAGCTCGTTCCTGGAGCACGGGATCGACATGGAGTTCCGCAAGGGGTGCGTTTTTGGGAAGAACGCCTCGGTGATACTGGTAGCACGCAGACATTTCGGGTGGGAATGCTGTATGGCCCAAGTGGTTGTGGCAAGTCGTCCCTCGTCCGTGCAGGTATTCTGCCTCGACTGCCCGGCAGCGTCCGGCGGATCCTAATCGAGTGTACGCACGACCAAACTGAGGCACGTCTACTGGCTGAGTTGCGACGTCATTTCCCGGAACTGGCCACGACCGGTTCGCTGTCGGACGCGCTTGCCGAATTACGCGAGGGAACCTTTCTGGCTCCTGGCGAGAAGCTCGTATTAGCGATTGACCAGTTTGAGCAATGGCTTCATGGTTGGCAGCCAGAGCACTCGACTTCCTTTGTCGAGGCGCTTAGGCAGTGTGACGGCGGGCGCGTACAGGCGATTCTCTTAGTTCGAGATGACTTTTGGATGCAGACGACGCGATTCTTCAAAGCATTGGATGTTCCTCTGCTCGAAGGTGTCAATGCAGCTGCAGTTGACTTGTTCGACTCTAGCCATGCAAAGAGAGTATTAGCCGCCTTCGGAGATGCGTACGGCCGACTCTCGAGCGACCAGGCCCGGAGGTCGGTCGAGCAAGAGCGGTTTCTTGATTCTGCGGTTCGAGAGTTGGCCGAAGACGGCTGGATCGTCCCCATTCGACTCTGCATCTTTTCGGAAATGGTGAAGTCACTACCATGGGTTCCGCAGACCTTAAAAAAGGTCGGTGGGGCTGAGGGCATCGGAGTAACCTTTCTAGAGGAAGTCTTCAGCGGCAGATCGGCTTCGCCCCTTCATCGCTTGCATCGAAGGGCAGCTCGTGCGGTCCTGGAACAGCTATTGCCCCCAGCTGGCTCAGAGATTCGGGGGCATCTTAAGTCCGAATCAGAACTACTGATCGCGTCAGGGTACGCGCAATCACCTCCTGAGTTTACGGATTTACTTCGGTGCCTTGATCAAGAGCTAAGACTCATAACTCCCTCGGAATCAGGCGATTTAAATCGGGTGTCGTCTGGTGGTCTCAATGAAAAGTTTTATCAATTGACGCACGACTTCCTCGTTGATGCAATTCGGCGCTGGCTGAATCGCGATCGGTCGCGTACGGTGATCGGACGAGCAGAACTCCGGCTTGCCGAGCGATCGCAAGCCTACGCGACGCGCCAGGATGATCGGCAACTACCGGCCTGGTGGGAATGGGTGTGGATTGCGGCGCTGACTCAGCAACGTCGATGGACACACCGCGATCGCGAGCTTATGCGGGCAGCAAGCCGCAAGTACGCGCTTCGCATTACCGGCGTAGTTGGTGCGGTGTTACTGCTTATCTTCGTCGCCTATCATCAGTATGGAACGCTGCGTGCCCAGGGACTGGTGCAAGCCTTGGCGACTAGCGATCCTGTTGGGGTCCCGGCTTCCGTCGACCAGCTGGGCTCTTTTGCCTGGTGGGTAAAGCCGGAGGTCCAACGCCGGCTTAGTGAAGACGGAGTTTCTGACGAAGAGCGAATACGCCTTGAGCTCGGACAGTTCTCACTGGGTCAGATTCCATCCCAGGAACTTGCGAAGCGACTTTTAGGCGCGAGCCCTCCGGTGGCTATTTCGATTGTGCAGGTACTCAATAAGTACAACGGAATGGCGGTGATTTCTGAAGTGCTCGAAGCAATAGCACGGGATAAGAGTCAATCTGAGCCACAGCGATTGCGAGCAATAATCGCCCTAGCAAGTACCGACGGGCCAGCTAACGATCTTCGGTGGCATGAGCTTGCACCAATTGCGGCCGATATGGCCGTGCGAGATATCAGCGAGAATCCTAACCACTATCAACCTTGGCAGGCTGGCCTACGCTTCAAAAAGCAGTTCTTGCTCGAGCCCTTGACAAGCATGTTTGCAGATCGCAGTCTGACCCGGCAGGGACGATTGCTCGCCACCCAGTTGTTGCTCGACTACGCCGCGAATGATCATCAAAGGCTCTTAGAATTAGCTCTAGGTGCCGAACCATGGCAATGCCCTCCTCTGTTTCGCGCATTGCAGCCGTATCGATTGGCGATCTTACCAACCCTAAACAATGTGGCATCGATTGAACCCACTGGTGGCGCCGAATTGCACGAGAAGAAACAGGTGGCCGCGCGAAGTGCAAATGCTATCGCTCTACTGCATTTTTTGGGGGAAAGCCACAGCGTTTGGCCCGCACTTACCCATTCATCGGACCCAATTCGCCGTTCGTACATGCTGCGGCACTTCTCTGAGGTCGCGATACCGTTCAATTGGGTCGAACGATTGCCGCAGTTGGACGCTGGCGGCCGGCAAGCGGTCATACTAGCGATGGGGTTTCAGGCGAACACTTTCGAGAAGCCCGAGCAACGGCATGTGCTACAGCAGACTTTACTGGAGCGATTTCGCACAGATCCTGATGCAGGCGTTCACAGTGCAGCTGAGTGGTCGCTCAGGCGGTTAGGCATGCTCGAGCCCCTGGAGAAAGCTCGTCAAGAACTAGCGGAACATGGACTGCAGCAGGGATTTGGTTGGTATGTAACAAAAAGCGGGATCGGCATGGTCCTTGTTCGCCCGCAAGGGAAAGTGTGGCTCGGTTCGCCGAAGCATGAGATTGGGCACGAGTCCGATGAGGCACCATGGGAGGTCGATCAGAACTGGTGCTATGCGATTTCCGCCACAGAGATCACCCAGCGACAATACCACAAGCTGGTTCCGGAGTATCGAGATCATCTCAATGAGTACGCCTCAACGGACGACTCGCCGGTGAATTCAGTGACTTGGCTAGACACCGCAAAGTTCTGCCGGCTGCTCAGCGAGGCCGAGGGAATTCCCGATGAGGAAATGGTTATTCCACCTATCGAAAAGTTGAAAAAGGGACCATATCCGGATATCCTCAGCCACGTTGGCTATCGACTACCCACGGAGTGCGAGTGGGAAGTAGCTTGCCGGTCGGGCTCAGTTACGTCGCGCTTCTTCGGGGATGATCCAGAATTACTGCCTCTCTTTGCCTGTTACGTTGCGAATTTTAACGGAACGTCAGCTCCAGTGGGGTCCTACTTGCCAAATGCCTGGGGCTGCTTCGACACACTTGGGAACGTGGCTGAGTGGTGCTACAACGTTTTCCAGGACAATCCCGCTGAGCGTTCAGAGCGGCATATTAGCCCTCCGGGATATGGGCCAGCTTATCGTTTCGCCGTTCGTGGCAATGAATACTTTGCGAGCCCCCGAATTCTTCGTGTCGCGAATCGTAGGGAAGGGCGATCCGAGGAGTTTATTCATTCACGTGGATTCCGTATCGCGCAGACTGTGAAACTCCCGTAGCCTATTGCTCAAACCCAGTTGCAGGAAACGTCCATGCCAAATGTGAATCTGCCCGCAGGCTGGTCAGAGGTCCCACCCGACGAGGTCCTCGTTCAAGAGGCGTTCGATCTCGTAACTGGAACTTTCCCCAAACGATACCTGCACTACGAAGTGCCCGACCTGATTGAAAAGATGAACCATGTGCGTCGGAACAACAATGATGAGGGGAATCCCGGTCCCGAGGTACGTAGTTTACGAGTTTTCACACACAGCCCCCCGGGCGCCATCATCGACGTTGCAGTCTTCTTTTTTCTCCGATTTCGCTCCGAACCTCGAGCATATTCTCTATCACTCGGGATCTCTCCCAGCGTGACGGCAAGCGTGCTGTATCAGCAGCTTCTTGCAATTTCTGGCTATCTGCAGAAGGAACAAAATGAGTTGGGGGGAGTCTCAACCATCGACGTACTCAGTCACAAAGTCGATCTCGAAGCAGACTTGGACGATGTGCCTGAACTCACCGTCAGGGTCGGGCAAGCCTTTAAAACCGCATGCCTCAATCGAAAACTGACCTACATCGGTGAGGTAAACCTGGGCCCTCCCTGGCCCTGGCGTCTCTATCGTTGGACTTTGGCGCAACTTCCTTAAACCGTATGAGGTATCCATATGCCAGGTCCAGATAAGACCTCTGGTGGGATGGGCGTTCGAGATCCGAGAACACTGGCGATTGTGACGCCGATCTTGTTGCTGTGCCTATTGGTAAGCTACCTCTGGCTCCGATAGATGATGCACTTGGCACAGCAAGTCGCGGAGCGGCCGCGGATTTCAGTCGTTGTCACGACCTACAACGAAGGGCCAGAATTACATCGGACGCTTCGCTCAGTTTGCGACAATACCGATTTCTTGGAAGAGATCATCGTCGTGGACGACGGCTCCGACGATGGTTCAATCCAAGAGTTCTCTGATTCTCGCGTACGAATGATCCGTCATTCGGCACGGACCGGTATTGCCCAATCCCGCAATGAAGGGTCTTTAGCCGCTCGCGGAAACGTCTTCTGCTACCTAGATGCCCATCAGCGAATTGGTCGTCGAGCGTTGGACCGCTGTGCTGAACTAGCGCTTCGTGAGAATGCAATAACGTGCCCTGACGTTCGCGACTACGGACTGTTTCAATGGCGCCTGCATGGTGCGGAGTCCCGGCTCTGTCCGGAGCGAGGATACCTGACTGCCACTTGGCGGCAGTGGTTTCAGAGGCGTGGGGTTCGGCAAGTATCAGGACTACGTGCGCCTCCCTACTTGATTCCACGAAAGCTCTATGACGATGTCGCTTGGTCGACCTGCCTGCAGGGCTGGGGCGCGTCCGAGGCCTCAGTGGTTGTCAAAGCCTTCTTCACCGGTCGACGGGTTCTGCACTTTTCGGGGCCAGTAGTCCGTCACCGATTCCAGCAGAAGTCCGAGTTCGCAGTAAGCTGGGACGAGCTTTATCAGAATCAGGCAGTCATCGCGCGCGTCTGCTTCAGTGAGAAAACTTGGAAACGCTATTGGCTCCCTAGGGTCTTTGAGGGACACCTTTCGGAACAGGCCTGCCGACTCCTGGCGAGCCCTCAGTTGCTCGCTGAATATGAAAAGTTTCAACAACGAAAATGCCGGGCCGATCGTGAGTTCTGGACGGAGCTTCTAAAACTGCCATCGCCATCCGAAATCTAGTCCGATCTCGCCGCACGCGCGTCGGCCTTTCGTTGAGTCCGGGGATATACAGTGTATTGGGCCCGCCGGAGAAAGCGGGTTCGCAACACGTCGATGGACCACAGAGGGCCGTGGCATGGTGGTCGGAATTCAAACCGGGGCACTCGTCAAAGATAGTATGACGGGCCAAGTGTGGGCGGTGGTTCAGATCTACTCGGATGGCAGCGTGGGGCTTCAGCGCAATGGCGTTATCAGAACAGCCAATCTAAGCGAGCTAGAAGTTCTCGACCCGCCTAGAGTGCGACAGAGCTCGCCCCCATCGTCAGTCGCAAAGCCTCAGCATCCATTGGGACCGGATTAGCTCAAGCTTCCGTTCGATCGTACGGGTAGAGCAGTTGATTTTCGCAGCGATTTCGTCGTTGGTGTAGCCTTCCATCTTCCAAACGGCAATCGACTGAAGTGTTTCGTCGCCTAGCTCAAGCAAAAGGCGGCGATATTCCTCCGCAGCTTGCGCGGAAAACTCAGGAGTCGGGTCATTACTGGCAATTGCTTCGAGGGCAGCAAGTTCAGCCTTGGTATTGGTCAGATGGTGCGAACGCTTTTGCCTCGCTTCGAAAGTCGCTTGGTTGGCGGCCTTACGTGCCGTGATTAGAACGAGGACCGACCACAAGCAGTTTCGGTCGTGGAGATCTGGAAACTTGCCTTGCTCGGCCCCTCGACAGAAGCTGTCGAAGGCCATTAGCACGACATCCTCTTCGTCGGCAGCTCGACGTGGTGTTCCGCTCAGTCGAGCTTTGGCAAGCGATACGAGGCGCGCATAGTACCGCTCCCAGATCGGACGGATCGCTTCCCGATTGCCGGACTGCAGTTCCAGCAGCCAGTGAGTGACGGAGCCAGCCATATTGTTCTCTCGGTTGACTGGGGCTTCCCCATCGTACGCGTCCGGGGTACCGGCCGCAATCTGCCCGGCATAGAATTGATGTCGAGCAGAGAGCTATTCACAATCGCGAACTTCCTTGCCGAGTTAAATGGCGTCATCACTGACTTTGGCCGCAATCGCGGCCAAACCTCAGGTATCGCCAAAGGCCAAACTCGAGTTCGGCGAATGTATCGGTAGGCAGCCCCTCAGCGAAGGCTCGTTCGAGCAGGGGATGCTGTCCAGAAAGTGCGAGGCGGCGCAGCTGTTTGCAATGACCAATTTACGGCGGAAGCGCAGTCGGCACAAACCTCTCCCTGATTACGCCCTGCAACATTTTGACAAGGGCGCCAGTGCTCGGTCAGTTGATCCCGATGACTCTGCGACCGGCTCGGGTCAGGTTGGTGCGCGTCAGCAAGGCGATGCAACAAAGCTCATCGCCCTTAGCGTATTGAGGATTGCGCTCTACGAAGAACTGATGGTGTGGATCAGGCCGACTTACTGAACAGATATCCATGATATTTGGACGCAACACGTAAGACGACGGATTCACACGAACGATCCCATGATTGGAATCGTAAGCGTTCGAGAACTGTTGTCGGCCTAGCGCATCCAGGATCATTCTTTCCCGCCCTGGTGTGGCTGTGTCGTATCTGGGAAAGAAGTCTCTAAAGAACGCGGGCAAGAAACGGTACGTTCGGACGGCTTGGCAAATTAGGAACCAATACAACTCGCTAGCTTTGTGAGCATCCATCAGTTCCAGCGCCAATCGGCTCCATGCACCCAAAAGTGCAGAGCTCCCCCATTGCGATCGCGCGACGATGGTATCGCCACTGAAAAGGGCGCGGACTTCCCCATCCTCCAGGGTGATCTCCAATAGCTTTTGGGTTGAGAAGCCAAGAAGCGTACCGGAACCTTCTTCGACGACTTCGACGACCCAATCTTTGTCCGATAAGTCGCGTTCAAAGCTTGCTCGCGATATACCGCGATAGTGCTCCTCCATGAGTGCATACATCGCCTCTCTCTCTCGCAGCAAGAGGTCTTGGACCGGCCGCGTTCGTCCAGACACCGTCATTGTGATTCTCGAAAGCCCACTAAGCTCAGTTTGGGTTACGAATAAGATATCAGACGCGGATGCGTTGAGAATGTCGCATGCTAATGTATGCTCATCGGACGGTCGTGCGATTCGATCGACTTCGAGTGTCCGCCAGATGCGTGCATGTATATGCACTTGCACCTCCGACGGCTCCACTAAAGCCGGAATTGAAGACGACATTCGCTCCGATATGCTTTTTAAGTCGTGTTCCCCGGGTGTGAAGGACGCGGACTTACGCGAACAGGTGGTGCGAGCATTGGTTCAGTTTTTACCATCAACCGATTTGATTCGTCGTCAGCTTAGCAATTCTCAGTGGTGGCCGCCCGAAGTGATGCGGCGTCACCAGTTGTCGCTTCTCATACCGCTCCTTGAGCACTCCTATCGGACGGTATCCTGGTATCGATCGCGACTTGCCAACGTACGGACCGAGCAGGAGATTACTCGACACTGGCATTCGTTGCCGCTGCTCACGCGATCGGAGATTCAATCTGCAGGAGACCAATTGCATAGCGTGAAGCCACCGGCTTGGCATGGCAGGATTAGCCCCAAATGGACGGGCGGTGCGACGGGGTCGCCGGTCATGGTCCTCAGGACCGATAATCTTGGAAAGAACTGGATTGCGAGCACGTTACGAACTGTCGAATGGTTAGGTCTTGATGTTTCAGAAAAGCTCTGCGTCATTCGGTATTTGCCTGCTGCGCAGGCGTCACCGCCTGACGGGAAAGCGATGGAATCCTGGGGACTTGCGACTAAGGGTTCGCTTCTGACTGGACCGTCCAGCGTTCTCAATGTGCTTAGCACGTCCCATCAACAATTGGAGTGGCTCATTCGCGAGCAGCCAACCTATCTCCAGTGCTATCCGTCGGTTGTTCGCGAGCTTGCATTGCTGAGCATTCGGGAGAGTTTTTCACTAGCCAAGCTTCGTAGGGTGCTGACCTTTGGCGAAGTGCTCGAAGACTCAACTCGCGAGATTTGTCGGGTGGCTTGGGGCGTCGAAATGTTCGACGCATACTCTGCACATGAAGTTGGGAACATTGCCGGCGAGTGTGGATCAGGAGCTGGGTACCACATCCATGCAGAGCACCTGTTGGTCGAGATCCTCGACCACAATGGTGACGAGTGCCGCGCGGGTCAAGTCGGAAGGGTCGTCATTACAGACTTGCAGAATTACGCGATGCCGTTGATCCGCTATGAGATTGGCGACTATGCAGAGGTTGGTGGCCAGTGTTCCTGCGGCCGAAACCTTCCCATGTTACGGCGAATCCTCGGCAGGCAACGGAACATGTTCGTATTGCCCAATGGGGAGAAGCTGTGGCCCGCATTTGAAGCGGATGCGATGAGCGCCTTCGAAAAGCGTCTTCCAATTCGCCAGTTTCAAGTGGTTCAGAAGTCGCATCAACTCGTCGAAGTACGCCTCGTTGCCGATTCGCCGCTGTCGACGGAGGAAGAGACCGCTATTCGCGTGATCGTGACGCAGCGGATCGGGCGCGACATTGAAGTTCAACTGCTTTACGTTGATAGCATTTCACGCAGTCCGACTGGCAAGTTCGAGGACTTTCGTTCTGACATTTCGGAAGGGGTCGTCGCTGGTTCATCCTCCACAGCGGTGGACGAACCAGATGCTCGCTAAGGGTTTACGTGCGCGGAGTAACCGTTGCGCAAGCGGCTGACTACGCGGTTAGTGCCCCCGCGCAGCACCTCCTACTCCCGGAGCACAACGCCTCCGATTCTGTTTTTGAGGTCAGGCGAGTCCTAAGCCTCAGCCAGACAAACTCCGAACAAAATGCTTGGTACTCACCCGAACAGAGTATATAAAGCACCACATTGGCGTGGATGTCGTATTTCTCCGCCTCCTTATGGTCGCACACGAGGTCCGGACCATGCTCAAGCTGTGGAAACCCTGTCGTTCCCACCACCTGCAGGCGCGCAAATTCCGCAAACCGGAGTTTCAGCCCTTAGAAGAGCGCGCGCTTTTAGCGATTGACACTCACTTCCAAGAGGGTGTGCTCCGGATCACCAGCGACGAAGTTCAAATCTCGCTTCTTGGTGCAGGTTCGGATGTCAAAGTCAATGAATCCGTCCCAGATGGCGGGCGCATCGCAGTTTCCGATGTGCGTGTTGCTCAGTTTAGCGGCGGCCCCGAAACCAAGACGATTGACGTCTCTGGTATTAGCCTTGAGCAGTTTCCTTCACTCCGCATGCTGGACTTTACGAGCGGCGTCTGGATAGATCCTGTCAAGACGGAGCAAATCGCGGACGAGATTCTGGGACCGGGATGGGCACAGCAGCTCAAGATCTCAGACGCGCAAGAGTTCCTCACAAGTGGCGACTGGCGTGAGCCTCTGAATGATGGCACCCTGTCCAAACAGTTGACGGCCGCTGGCTGGGGAAACGCTGATGGTCTGATTGACGAGATCGTGCGGCGCACCAACCGGGAAGCACGTGTCGGAATCGTGCCGCTGGGTCCACTTCACGCGCTGACTCTTGACTCGCTGTTCAACGGCAGTCTCAATTTCGATAAAGGGGGTGAGGGCGGCTCTCGTGAGCCCGTCGCCGAACCTTTGAGTTTCGGCGGCGAGGGAGATCCGACACTGCACGTTACCGGCGGAAGCGATGAAGAGCCAATCGATGCAGAAGCACCTATAGGGCATTTTACGTTTGTAGTACACGCCCAGGATTTGGAAGGAACCAGCAGCAATATCAATACGATTACATTCGATTGGGCCATCCCGGACCTTAATTCCTCAATTGGCGTGACTGCAAAGCATTCGGATGACTATACCGTCGACCACTCTGGCCTGGATCCTTATGCTACATCTGGACATGAAACGTTTTATAGCAACGGCACGCAAACGTTTGTCGTCAACGTCTGGATTCCTTACGACGCAATTCCTGAGCCGGATGAAACGCTGAGAATTGTGGTCAGCAACGTCACCGGCGCCGAATTGGTGCAGACATACGCGATCGGCACGATTGTCGGCCTTCCGAAAGTCAGCATTTCGAATGCCGAGGTCGACGAGGACACGCCCGCGGGCGAAGTAGTTTTGACGCTGACGATGGATCGAGCAGCCAGCGACGATGTCGTCGTCGACTGGGAAACAGAGGATTTGCCCTCTCCGCCGAAGGCTGAAGCAGCGTTGGATTACGTTTCCACGACCGGCCAGGTCACATTTGAGGCCGGGTACACGGTCCGCACAATTACGGTGCAGATTCTCGACGATACCCTCGCCGAAACCGACGAGCAATTCAAAGTCAAGCTGACGGGCATCAGTGCAAATGGGCGGCTCAGCACCACGGCGAGTGAGAACGAGGCCACGGTAACGATTATCGACGGCAACGAATTGCCGACCATCGAGGAACAATCCAGCCCGTTCGAGGTGCCGGAACTGAGCCTGCCACACACCCCCGTCGGTGACGTCGAGGCCGAAGATCCAGAGGACGGCGCGAAGGTCAAGTTCGAAATTACCGGCGGCAATGCGCTGGGGATATTTGGAATCGGTAGCGACGACGGAAAGATTGAGATTATCGATGGCCGCTTGCTGGACTACGAGGTTTCGGACACACATGTCCTGGAGGTAACCGTCACTGACACCGAAGGCGGCACGGCGACACGCAACTTCACGATTCTCGTCACCGACCTCAACGAATCACCGATCCTGGTAAACAGAACCTTCACGATCGCCGAGAATTCAACCGTCGGCACGCCGGTCGTCAACCACGGAGGCAGCGTCGCCAGCTCTCCGGACGACTGGGACAACGTCAACGGCGCGGTGCAAACAATTACGTACAACATTACGAGCGGTAACCACGACAACCTGTTTGATCTCGACGGGAGCATCCTCAAGGTCAACAACCAGCAATTGCTCAACTACGAGGCGCTCTCCAAACGGATCCTGACGATCACCGCGTCGGATGGGCTATTGACGACTACCTCGTTGGTGACGGTGACTATCCAAGATGTGCTGGAGGATCCGGAGATTCAGGATCAGCAGTTCGAGCTGTCGGAGAACAGCCCGGCGGGGACGCCGGTTGGAACTGTGGTGGTGGCGTTTCTCGATGCGGGCGAAACGGCGACGTTCAGCTCGACGGAGGTCCCGGCGGGATTTGCGCTTGATTCGTCTGGGCGCATCACGCTCGTGGGGCCATTGGCACTCGACTACGAGGATCCCCTGTATCCGGGCGGACGAGAGTTTGAGTTCACGGTGGATGTCTATGACGGCTCCGCTTGGAGTTCGGCCGAAATCACGATCAAGGTGACGGACGCCAACGACGCGCCGATCATTGAATCCGCGAATTCGTTTTCCGTGGATGAAAACACGGCCCACGGCACGGCCGTTTTTCCAGTCGTGGCGACGGACGTCGACGCGGGAGACACGCTGCGGTATTCGCTGGGGCTTTACGCCCTCCCGGCGCCGCATGCCAATCCCTTTGCGATCGATCCGAACACCGGGCAGATCTACCTCCAAGGTTCGCTGGACCACGAGGCGGTGGGCCAGTATACGCTGGTGGTCGACGTCACCGACCGCGGCTTGCTGCGCACCTCGCAAATCATCACGGTCACAATTGGCGATGTGAACGAAGCGCCGCGGATTGAGAATCAGACGTTTAAGATCGGCGATGAAGCAATTGAGATCGTGGAGAACTCACCAGTCGGTGCTCTTGTCGGACGAATTGCCGCAACAGATCAAGACGCGGGTGACGTTTTGACGTATGGAATTTCCTCTTCGGCCTACAGCTACAACTGGAATGATTTCTTTATTTTCGATTCCACTACGAAAGAGTTGTTCGTCAAGGTCGGCGCCAACTTTACAGCGGCGCAATACAAACTCGATGTCACGGTGACGGACGACAACACACCGGCGCTTTTGGATACCGCACTCATCACGATTAACGTGGAGAACACTCCTGACACGATCACGCTGGTAGCGACCGTGCGAGATTTTCACTCATCTAAGTGGAACCCTCCGGATGGCGCCACCACTTTGCCGCATCCAGACTTTCAGATGGGCAGCGATAGCGAAATTGGACGAGCTTACGGATTACAACAAGGGCTGGTGAACGATCAACTTGGCCCCGACGGCAAGCCCGTCTTTTCGGGCATCGGCAATTGGATAAACAATGCACAATCCTTCAGTACTTGGTATCGAGATGATGCCAGGTACAACCGATCGAGTTCGCTGGAACTGACATTCAATCTAGAGACGCGCGAATCTCAGACTGCCTATTGGTTTAGCGACACCTCGTTTTTTCCAATCACCGGTAAATTATTCAATGTCCTCCCCATCTCCGATCCTGATTTTGAACCAGTGCCGACTGGTGCCGGCATCCCCGCGGAGAACTTTCACTTCACGTTAGAGATCCAAGCTGAGTTTACGTATCACGAAGATGATAATCAGTACCTCAGCTTGTTCGAGTCGGACGATGATCTCTGGGTATTCATCAATGGTCACCTTGTCGTCGACATTGGGGGAGTTCATGGCGCCTTGTCCGGCGATGTCAACCTGAATGACGAGGCGACTGCGATCGGCTTGGTGGACGGTCAGACCTATCCCATCGACATGTTTTTTGCAGAGCGGAATACGGACAAGTCGAACCTTCAGCTATTCACCAATATCGATTCGCTTCGGCCGCGTGCCTACATAATTAAAGAGCAAACTCGACTCGTCTCCACCTTCGAGCATGCCGTGGGTGGCAGCAGCCAACTGCCGGTGACGATTCCGGAAAATCCTCAGGCGCTGGCCGTGGACTTTTCGAACTTGAGTTTCGACGTGGACGACCCGAACTCCACGAAGGACTCGTTCGAGATTGCCCTGGTGGACTCCCAGGGCAATTCCCTGGTGCCCACGATCGCTGTGGGGAGAGACAGCTTCTATAATGCCACCGAAGGAGAGCAGCCGCTCATCGCGCGCGGCGCGGTTCAGCAGAACAGCTCGACGGTCCTGCTGGATATTTCGCAGCTTACGCCAGGGACAGTCGGATACCTTGTCACTCGCTTGGTCAACAACGATGGAGTGCCGGCCGGGACGAATGATGGTACGGACACATCGACCTCGGTAATGGTCACCGGCAGCGTCCGGTTTCTCGGATCGATCCCCAGTGAGTTGGAAGCTGCCGCGACCCTGCCGACGGTGAGTCCCGTTGCCGAGGTGGACGGAACGGTCGTCCTGGAAGCGGAGCGTCCTACGTCGTCGAGCGGCGGGGTTGCCAGTTCCAGCGGACATCACTGGCAGGGACAAAGCGACGCGGCTGCCGGTGGCGACGCCTACCTCGCGGCACTTCCCGATATCGGAGCCGTCAAAGCGGCGTCTGACGGTCCGCGTTTGGACTACGCCATCGAGTTTGCCACGCCGGGCACGTACTACGTCTGGCTCAAGATGCGCGGCCTGGAGAAGCTGGCTCCTCCGTCAACGTCTTACATCGACGGAGCCGTGACCGTGGGCTGGAACGGAACGCCCCAGAGCACTCCCATCGAAGCCGCGGACGACCAGTGGACCTGGCAAAGCGCCCCCGCCACGATCACCGTCGACAGCGCCGGGCTGCACACGCTGAACCTGTGGATGGTCGAAGATGGCGTGCAGGTGGATTCCATCGTTTTGAAACAAGCAACAGGCGCGCCGACCGGTAGTGAGCCACTCAGTCCTCCGGCCGCCCCCTGGACCAGTCGCCCGGCGGATTTCTCCGCGCTTTCGGACGTGAGCACCACGTTCGACGTCGAGTACGGCCGCACTTCGTACAACGCGGCAGACAAAGTGCTGTTTGCCAACGTCACTTTGACCAGCAACGGCCGCTACTCGGTGCGCGGCGATACCGCGCCGCTGCTGGTGGGCGTGACCAACATCAGCCATCCACTCGTTTCGCTGCTGGATGTCGATGGCTATACGCCGGACGGCATGCCCTACTACGACGTCTCGCGGCTCGGCTTCACGCGTAGTGACGTCTGGCTGAAAGACGGAGATCGGGTGCCCGACCTGGAACTGAAGTTTTCCAATCCGTCGGGCGTTCAGTTTGACTTCGAGCTGGTCGTACTGGGAGCGCTGAACCGGGCCCCGCAGTTCGTCTCCGAGCCGATCACCCAGGTGAGCCTGAATAGTCCCAGCGACTACCAGTACACGCTGGAAGCGGTCGATCCGGATGCAGCAGGGAATCCGAGCGAGACGCTCGTGTATACCTTGGTGCACGGGCCTGCGGGACTGGAGCTGAACGACAACGTCATTACCTGGTCGACCACCGAGATCGCCGCGGCCGGAGTGGGGGCCTACAACGTCCTCGTGCGCGCCACGGATCCGCATGGCGCCTACGCGATTGACACCTGGACGATTAACGTGGTGAACGTGCCCAATCGGCCGCCCAGGTTCACATCCATTCCGGTCGTCGACGCGTACGTAGGCGAGACATACACCTACACGTTGAGCGCAACGGACGACGACGGCGATACGCTCTACTTTGAACGAGAGCTGGATCCGGGAGGATCATTCACCCTCAACGGTAACGTCATCACGTGGGTTCCGCTGTTGAGCGAGGTGGGCACCACTGTTGAGATCAAGCTGCACGTCGCGGACCGCACCAGCGAAGATCCCGATCGACTGATTGACGAGCAGGTGTTCCACATCTTTGTGCATCCCAGTCCGCTGAACCAGAATCCCGTGATCATCAGCGAGCCGTCGTATTCGTATGAGCGGCCCGGCGAAACCAGTTCGCATGATGGCGACGTGCGGGTCGACAGCACCCAAGGAACGACGATTACCATTCCTAACCTCGCGCCGGGGGAAGTTTATACCGATAAGATCTCGGTCGACGTGCCGGCGGGCTTTTCCGGAGTGAATGCCGCGGACATCGTGTTCATCGTCGATGAATCGGGGTCCATGCAGGGAGAGCATGAATGGCTGGCGGGAGTGGCCGAACTGATGGACACGGAACTACTCTCCAAGGGCATTGGAGCCGTAGCGCCCAATCGGTTTGGAATCGTCGGGTACGGTGAAGCCCCGGCTGACCTCAGCGGAACCGGACTCTTCCCGCATGCCCATGCGATCGGCGCGAACGAGCATTTCGGTTCGGCCGAGGATTTCGCGGCGGCCGCTGGGGACTTGGTCACCACCGGCGGTGTCGAAGACGGTTGGCTGGGGATCGACTATGCGCTGCGCACCTATCCGTTCCGCGAGGGCGCGTCGATCAACATCATTCTGGTCACGGACGAAGATCGCGACAACTCGGACGGTTCGCTGACGTATCAGAGTGTGCTCTCCGCCTTGAAAGCCCAAGGGGCCATCCTGAATGTCGTCGCACGCGCCACCTATCGACACAATTCTGACGTCGGTCTCGGCGTGGATTCCAACGGCGTGATCTACCTGCCCGACGGCACGGGCTACACGACAGAAACGACGGCTCAATTCATCAGTGCCTACGGCACAACAAAACTCGACTACGTTGAGCTCGCGCACGCCACGGGGGGCGCCGCCTGGAACCTGCAGATGCTGCGCGACAGCGAACAGATGGCCGAAGCTTTTACCGCCGCGTTCGTGGATATGAAAGCGCAGGAAATCGCCTCGCGGCTGGGGATCGAGCTGGTCGTCGAGCCAGAGGACTCGGTGTTCGTGAATCTGTCCGGCATCCAGCCCGGCGTCGATCCCAGCGGTCGGGTGTACTTCGATATTCAACTGGTGGGCGATGGCCGCCCGCATGCCTTCGACATTCGATTCATGGAGATGGGAACGGGCCAGCAACGGGGTTTGATCCCGGTGACGATTAATCCCGATGGGTACGTCTATGACGTCGATGCGATCGACCCCGACGTGGAAGACGAGTTGACGTATTCGTTTGAGGGAAACCATCACGGGGCGAATATCGACCCCGGAACCGGCGAAATCACCTGGCAACCCTCGGCGGACGGGCGTTACGCCTTCGAAGTCCTGGTCACCGACGGAAAAAGCGGCGAGGATCGGCAGAAGTGGACCGTGACCGTCGGCTCGAACAGCACCGGCAATCACGAACCGGTTATCATTTCCACCCCGCCGCTGGAAGGCAGCGTCGATCGGGCCTATCAGTACGAATTGGCCGCAACCGACACCGACGGCGACACCTTGTCCTATCACCTGCTGGCGACGACCGCGGATGGGATGACGATCGACCGCCGGACGGGGGTCATTCTGTGGTCGAGTCCGATCGCGGGGACGTATGAGTTGAACGTTCGCGTGGCCGATGGCAGGGGAGGTGTCGATGAACAGACCTTCACGCTCGACATTAGCGAGACCGAGATCGTCAGCAACCAGGCTCCCTTGATTCGTTCGACGGCGCCGACGACCGCAATCGCGGAGGAGACTTTCCGCTACGACGTGCGAGCGTTCGACGCGGATGGCGACGTTCTGACATACGATCTGATCGAAGCGCCGGAAGGCATGGTGATCGAAGCGGGTTCGGGGCTCATCGTCTGGAAGCCCAGGTACGATCAGCTTGGCGACTTCTCGGTGCTGGTTCGCGTGAGCGATGGCGAGGACTTCGACCTGCAGCGATTCGATCTCAACGTCATCACGCTCAACGAACCACCCAGCTTCGTCTCGCTCCCGGATCAGTCGGCGGCCGTCGAAGCTGAGTGGAAGTACGAGCTGATTGGCGATGATCCGAACGGCGATGAACTGGATTTCCGACTGGATCGCGGTCCGGCGGGGATGACGGTTGAGCTCGAAGATGGCAAATGGTTTGCGAGCTGGACGCCCCAGTCGGGTGATCTCGGCAAGGACTTTTACGTTTCGATCATCGCTGACGACCTGCGCGGCGGTCAAACGCTGCAACAGTTCTATCTGCCGGTGCGCAGCAACCTGCCGCCCCAGTTCGTCCTGGATCCGGAGCAGAACTTGACGTTCATCTTCCTGGACGAGGCGCCGTATTCGGTCAGCTTCGGAGTGGATGATCCGGATGGCTTCAACGAATTCGACGATATCGCGGTGACGGCGCGCCTGGACGACGTTTCGCTTGCGCGGGGGATGACGATTACCCAAACGGAAGATGAGCCGGAGCACACCATCACTTGGAATCCCACAATTGAGGGCGACTATCCCGTCTCGGTCACGATCGTAGACACCTCGGGCGCCACGCGGACGATGACGTTTATGCTGCGCGTGGCTGAGCGGATCACGAACAAGCCGCCGCGGATCACATCGGTGCCAACCGGCCCGGCCTATGTTGGACAGCAGTACAGTTACGAGCTGGCGGCCGTCGATCCTGACGAGGATGCGGTCGAGTTCAATATCGAAAGCGGGCCGCCTAGCCTGGCATTATCTGAAGTGAATCAGCGCTGGGTTCTCACCTGGTCGCCGACCGACGTCGGTACGTATCCGATCTCGATCGCCGCCACCGATGGCAAGGGGGCCAAGTTCATTCAATCGTTCGACCTGCCCGTGGTAACCCTCCCCACAGCGAATGACCCACCGACGATCCAGTCTCGCCCGACCGGGCCGGCCTTCACCGGCGAGACCTGGCATTACGTAATCGAAGCGACGGATCCCGAAGGGCAACCGTTGTTTTATTCGCTGGATCAGGATTCGCTGAATCGCGGGATGACGATCTCCGCGAACGTGGTCAGTTGGACGCCGGCGGACGAGGGCAACTTTGAGATCGAGGTTCGCGTGACGGACAGTGTCGGCCAAGAGATCGCGCAATCGTTCATGCTCCCCGTTCGAGAGCTGCCCGACGCACCGATTGGCAACCTGCTGCCGGAGATCACCTCGCAGCCGCGCGGCCCGGCGTATGTCGGACAGCCGTACGTCTACCAGGTGACCGCGACCGACGCAGACGAGGATGAAATCGAGTATCGATTGGATCTGGCGTCCGAGGTACTCGGCGTGAAGATCGATGCCCTGGGAAAACTGACCTGGTCGCCCGGCGAAGTCGGCGACTTCCTGATCACGGTCATCGCCGATGACGATGGCGATCCGGAAAACGGTTACACGCTTCAGCATTTCATCCTGCCGGTGCTCGCCGCGCTGCCGGCTGCGAATCCGCCCATCATTCGCTCGCTGCCGCCGGGGCCAGCGCAAAATCAGCGGCTGTATGAATACCAGCTTGACGCTTATGATCCCGATGGCGACCGCCTGCAATATGTCCTGGAAAGTGCTCCCGCGGGGATGACCATTGACCAGAACGGACTCATTCGGTTCGTGCCCAGCACGCTGCAACCGATCGTCGCCCGAGTCATGGTGCGCGACGAGCGAGGGTTAGGAGTCCTCCAGGAAATCAATGTCCCGGTCGTTCCGCAAACGGATCGCAACGATGCTCCCAAGATTACGTCGAAGCCGCGCGGGCCGGCGGCGGTCGGTCGCGCGTATGAGTACCAGGTGATTGCGTCGGATCCGAACGGGGATCCGCTCACGTACTCGCTGGATGGCGACTCCGAGGCCCGCGGAGCCAAGATCAGCAGTTCCAGCGGCTTGATCACCTGGAAACCGACCGCGCGCGGCAACTACCGCTTTGTGGTCACGGTGTCCGACGGCTCGGCCGCCACGATGCAGACCTTCGATCTGCCGGTGGTGGACAACGCTCCGCCGACGATCGTGTCGACGCCCGTTCAGACCTTTGACCTCGCCGGCGAAGATGCCTATTTGTATTCCATCGACGTGGATGATCCGAATTCTCAAGACGAATCTCAGCTTCAATACAGCCTGGATCCGGCATCCGACTCGATAGGACTGGCGCTTGTGCCATCCGGTCCAGGACAGGCTACGTTGCAATGGACGGATGCGCAGGCCGAAATAAAGGGCCCGGGTATTTATCACGTTGAGATTACGGTGACCGATCCGGCCGGCGCGGCTTACACCCAGCGATTCGACCTGCAGGTTTACGACTCGGCTGACGATAATCAGCTTCCGATGTTTACAGGGACGCCGAGGACCGTAGTCCAGGCCGGACAACTATTCGTTCAGCAAGTCGAGGCATTCGATCCGGATGGGGATCCCATCGAGTACGAACTTGTGAGCGGGGCACCGCCGGGCATGTCGATCAGCACTTCCGGGCTGATTCAATGGCAGACTTCGGCCGAGGACGTCTCAGCTACGCCGTACGAGTACTTTATCCGAATCAAAGACAATCGTAGCAGCAGCTTTGGTGACCCTGAACAATTTAGCCTCTTAGTCACCCTGGCGCCGGCTCCGAATGCTGCTCCGGAAATCACTTCCACGCCGGTCAGTGGGGTGGTCATCGGCACGCGGTACACATACCAGGCGGTGTCCGAGGATCCGGACGGCGACGCTCCGCTGTCGTGGTCGCTGGATAAGGCGCCCGCGGGCATGTTCGTCGACGCCAAGACTGGTCTGATCACCTGGACCCCGCGCACGAGGCAACTCGGCACGCACGAGGTCATCCTGCGCGTCACCGACCCGTTCGGCGCCTCAGGAATCCAAACCTTCCAGCTCGTGGCCCGCGGCACGAACATGCCGCCGCAATTCCTGACGACGCCTGGGTCGATCGCCGTGGAGGGAGAGGAATATGTCTACACGTTCTCCGTTCAGGATCTGGATACGCCGCTGGAAGATCTCGTGTTTGCCCGCACGGTGTTTCCCGCCGGAACTTCGGCTGTGGAAACGGTAGAGGAAGACCCCACCTTGCGTCGGATTCGTTGGACCCCGGGCACCGGTGATGCCGCTGATCCGCCGCAAGAGTTCAAACTCACGGTCAGCGATGGCCAGATTACCACGACGCAGACGTTCTACGTCACGGTCTCGACCGATCTGGCCGACGCGCGCCGGGCGCCGGAAATCACCTCGCAGCCCATCCTGCGCGTGATGCTGGGCGAAGACTACGAATACACCGTCGTCGCCACCGACGCCGACGGCGAGTCGAGTGGTCTTCAGTACAGCGTAATCGTTCCGACGGGTTTGGAAACTGAAATCGTCTTTGATTCGTCGCCCAACCAAAACCGGCTTCGCTGGAACAACGTGAATGTGTCCCCGAACGACTACCTCGTGCAGGTGATCGTCGAAGATGCCATCGGGCTGAAGGCCGTGCAGACGTTCAGGATTCAGGTGTTCACGGCGCTCTACAACGCGCCGCCCGTGATCACATCCGAGGCGCCAGGGAATGTCCTGAAGGGAACCCTCTACGCCTACGATGTCAAGGCCAGCGATCCGAACCTGGCCAGCGGAGATTTTCTGACGTACGGCGTCTCGGTCGTCAGCGGCAACCCCGTGAATGAACCCACGATCGATCGCTACGGCCGGCTGCGCTGGCAGTCGTCGCCCGCGGATAGCGGTCCGGTCAACTTCCTGGTCCTAGTCACGGACAGCTTCGGCGCGCAGGACACGGAATCGGTCGCAATCTCGCTGCTGACGGATGAGACTGGTCCCCGGGTCGACGTGCAGGCGAACTTCGAAAGCGCGCCCGTCGGCAGCCAGGTCACATTCTACGTCGATGCCATCGACAACTTCGATGGCCGCAACGTGCGGGAGCTGACGCTGTATGTCTACATCGACGCGGATAACAACAATGCGTTCGATCCGTCCGAGGGGGAGGCAATACCTGTCGGCGCTTCGCGGTACATCACGCGCACGCTCTCCACAGCCGGTGCCATCCGTTACTATGCCACGGCCAAAGACACGGTCGGCAACCCGAGCGCATCGCTCACGCGGCAGGTGCAGGTTTTCAACTGGGACGATCCGCCGCCGTACGTCTTTATCCAGTCCCCCACCTCGGACAACACTATCTCCCGTCGGGTGGACGTCGTCGGCAGCGTCAAGCTCGATACTGAATCGGATTCAGAATCCATCACCTACTCGGTGTCGCTCGTTTCTCTCGACCCGGCCGCCAGCAACGCGCGGATCGAGCTGGGCAGCTTCCACGGCCAGCGCGGACTGAGCAGCCCAGAAAGCCTGGGCGCCGTGATCGATCCGTTCTGGCTGCCGAACGGCAGCTACTGGCTGGTGGTCACGGCCTTCGACGGAATCGCCGAGCCAACCACCGTCAGCCGCCAGATCAATATTCAAACCGACGCCAAGCTCGGCAACTTCAGCCTCACATTCACGGACCTGGAAGTCCCCGTGGCCGGTATTCCCGTCACGCTGACCCGCACCTACGACACATTCGAGGCCACACGCGACGGGCAGTTCGGCTACGGCTGGAAACTGAACATCGCCAATACCGATCTGCAAGTGACGGGGGCTTCGAGCATCAACGGGTTTGCCGACGGGACGCTGCTCACGATCACGATGCCCGACGGCAGCCGGGAAGAGTTCGTCTTCCAGGCTCAGCAATCCTACGGCGGCGGGTACATTCCTACCAACATCTTCCGACCGACCTTCGTTCCCAAGGACGCCAAGACGACGAGTCGCCTGAGCGTGCCGTCGCAAGACCTCTATCGCCTGGGCGCCTACTATATCGATCCGCTCTTCGGCAAATCCTACGATCCGGCCAAGTGGGGAGACGACTACCTGCTCACCACGCGCGAAGGACTCAAGTACCTGATCGATAGCGGTACGGGCGATCTGATTTCGATCACCGATCGCCACGGCAATGTCCTCAACTACACCTCGGCCGGCGTGCACGACCAGAACGGCGTCGGCATCACGCTCGAGAAAACCGGCGGCAAGATCACCGCGGTCATCGATCCGAACGGTCGACGAATCACCTACGGTTACGACGCCAACGGCGACCTGGTCAGCGTGACCAACCGTGCCAACGAGAAGACAATTTACGAATATGACTTGCAGCAGTCCGGTCGGCCGCACTTCCTGACGGCGATCAAAGACGCCCGCGGCGTCACCGTGGCCAGGGCCAACTTCGACCCAGTTACCGGCCAGCTCACGGGTCTCGTGGACGCTGCCGACCAGGCGGCCAACTTCGATTACACGCGCGACCTGGGGGGCGGGTTCAGCCTGGAAACCGTCCGCTCTACCGCCGGCCGCACGGAGCTTGTCCGCGATGGTCTGGGCAACGTGATTCGTCGCATCCAGCTCATCAGCGAACCGACCTCACCGGATCCGGCGGCCAACCGCTACCAGATCACGATCTTCCGCTTCGACGATCCGCTGAATCCCAACCTGCAAACCGCGGCCAGCATTCCGTTCGAGCACGTCGGCGATGCGGGCCGGCTCGACGTTGAGCCTGCCAACCTCAAGTGGGCCTCGCGCTCGGAGTACGACACCGCGGGCAACCTGAAGTACACCCAGGACGCGCTCGGCTACAAAACCGAGTACCTGAATTACGACGAGTTCGGCAACCCCTCGGTCGTCATCGACGCGCTCGGCCGCCGTACCGAGAACACCTATTTCAACGGCCTGCTGACGCGCACCAAGGACGCCGAAGGCGGCGTCACCGAGCTCAACTACTACCTGAACGGCCTGGTGCAAAAGGTCACCCAGATCGACGCCAACGGCGACCGCATCGAGACGAGCTTCGTCTACGACGGCTCGGGGCGGCTGATCGAGTCGACCGATCCCTCGGACATAACGCGCTACTTCGTCTACGACGCCCGCGGCAATCAGACGCTGTCGTATTTCCACTGGGACGACCCGGCACAGTCGGCCGGCGGAACGGGCTTAGCCGGTGACGAGGAATTCGATCTGACAATCGTCACCCGCACGTACTACGACGCGGAAGATCGCGTCAAGGGCACGGCCCAGTACACGTTTGACTATGAGAATCTCCCCAATCTCACGGCGGCTGACCTTCTTGATGATTACGATTTGACAAACCGGGACTGGACCACGTCCACCGAGTACAACACGGCCGGGCAGATGGTCGCCTCGACCGATCGCTTCGGCGTCACCTCCTACTCGCTCTATGACGTGCGGGGAAACGTCGTCGAGTCGCGTACCGAGACCTATCCCGTCGATAGCATCCCGGCCTGGATCGTCACCCGCACCGTGTATGACGACAGCGGCCGGGCGATCGCGACCAGCGATCCGTTCATCGTCACGAACCCCCTGAGCCCCGTCGATCCGAGTTTCACACCGGCGGGGGACGAACTTATAACGCTCGCAGTCGACCTCCGCGTCAGCGAAACCGACTACGACGCGCTCGGTCGGGTAACCGAATCGCGGCGGCTGGACGGACTTGAGATTTCCATTGAGGTCATCGATCCGGATCCCGAATCGGATATCCGAATCTACGAGATCGACTACAGCGTGCGAGAGACATTTGGTGTCGCTGACCACATCCTGGCCCGCAGCCAAACCATTTACGACGGTCGCGGCCAAGTGGCGAAGACCATCACCTACGACACCACCCACGACACCGATCCCGTCAATGAGATCCTGCACCAGGTGTGGTTCGAGTACGATGCGGTCGGCCGGCAGACGGCCACGATTCAGGTCGTCGACCTCGATCAGGATGGAACTCCTGAATTCGACGACCCGAATGGCGACGGAATTCCCGACGGCGGGCCGGAGTTCATCCGCACCGCAACTACCTACGACCGGGTCGGTCAGCAAGAGTACGCCACCGACGCCCGGGGCACGGTTACCAAGTTCCTGTACGACAAAACCGGCCGCCTCACGACCACCATCTCCGACTTCGGCGGGCGGAACATCGACATGCAGACCAAGTACGACGTGCTCGGCCGCCGCACCGACAGCTACGACGCGCTCGATCGCCGCACGCAGTACTGGTACGACGCGCAGGGCCGGCTCACCGAAGTCTGGCTGCCGGAAGTTACCACGAATCTTGCCGAGTCGGTCACCGGCATGGCCAAGTACCAATACGCCTACGATGCTCACGGCAACCAGATGCTGATCCGCGACCCGATGGACAACGATCTCGGGTTTGGCTCTGACGACAAGGAAACCTGGTTCACCTACGACGCCTTCGGCCGGCAGAAGACGCGCGAGCTCCCCAATGGCCTGACGGAGTCATTCGAGTACAGCCCCGAGGGCCAACAGACGCTGCACATCAGCTTCGAGGGCCGCTATACCAAGTTCCTGTACGACACGTTCGGCCGGCTGGAAACCAAGCAGTTCTTCGCCGACGTGACCGCCTACAATGGCAACACGCCCGAGGCGACCGTCGTTTACACCTACGACGCCTTCGGCCGCGTCGAGGAAATCAACGATTCGGCGGCCATAACTTCCAACAAGTATGACGCCGAAGGGCGGCTCGCGCAGGTGATCTCGCCCGAGGGGATCATCAACTACGCCTACGACGCCCTGGGGCGCATGACGCGGACCTGGACCAGCACCGACTCGGCCGGCGCGAACGCGGTCACCGACACCGAGTACGGCTACGACGCCCTCGGGCGGCTGACCGGCGTGGAAGTGGTCGCCCGCGGCGGCGCGTCGGTCAGCGAGCTGACGCAGTACTTCTACGACGCCAATGGCAACCTCGACCTGGAGATTCGCCCGGGCAACCTGGTTACCGACTACCAGTACGACGAGCTGAACCGGCTCGACCTGCAGCGAACGTTCGAGGATGAGGACGACGACGGCCAGTTTGACGTGGGCGAGCTCATTGCCGAGTTCGACTACCTGGTTGCCGACGACGGCCAGCGCGAGCAAGTGGTCGAGCGGGACGACCTGGGCAACGTCACCACGATCGACTGGGTGTACGACGAGCTGGGCCGGCTGGTCGAAGAGAGCTTCGACTTCGACGACGTGACGAACACCCACGACTCGACGTACGACTACGTCACCCGGTACGGCTTCGACTTGGCCAGCAACCGGAAGAAGATGGTGAAGGACGGTTTCAATTCCGACGAGACCACGACTTACACCTACGATCAGAACGACCGGATCGAAACCGAGATCGTAAACTCCACTGACGACTTGCAGGACCGCAACACTCGCTACGCCTACGACGACACCGAGCAGACTAGCAAAACGGTGCGCACAGGTACGGTCATTGACAGCGGCGATCCCGTTTCCACGACGACCAATGCTTACGACGTTCGCGGCCGGCTGGAGACTGTCGTGGCCAATGACGGAACCACCGTCACCACCAGCACCTACAAGTACAACGACTTGGGCATTCGCGTCTGGCAGTCGGTGCAGGAAGGCGCCGGCACGCCGACTGAGACCGTGTTCCTCGTCGACTCCAACAACCACACGGGCTATGCCCAGGTGCTGGAGGAATGGAAGGATGCCGATCACGACGATGTGCGCGACTCGGGCGAGGTAACGACCTACACGCTGGGTCACGATGTGCTGGCCCAGCAGAATGACATCGTCGAGAGCGGCGACACGCTGCAGCTCGTCTACGACGGCCACGGCAGCACGCGGGCAGTGGTCAAGGAAACCGTGTCCGGCATCGAGGTGCTGGAGCGCTATGCCTATGACGCTTACGGCGTGATGCAGGTTTTGGGGAACGTCACGGTCGACGCCTCCACGCCCCTGACCCGGTTCCTCTACAGCGGCGAGAAGACCGACGCCACGGGCCTGCAGTACCTGCGGGCCCGCTACTACGATCCGCGCATCGGCCGCTTCACGACCCTCGATCCCTTCGCCGGCAACGTGCAGGACCCCTTGAGCCTGCACAGGTATCTCTACACCCACGCCAACCCCATCATGGGCGTGGATCCAACGGGGATGTTTGAGGGCTTGGCTGGGATTGGAGTCGCAAACTCAATCGGCTCAATCATTAGCCAGATGAATGTATCGGTCGGACAAGGCGTCATCAGTTCACTAGGCTTTGACGGAAGTCTTGACTTTATCGAGCAGGTGGTGTCAAAAGCTTGGTCGCTGATTCCGGATGACGTACAGGACGCGATCATTTATGCAACCAACTATGCAATCGAGCACGGAGGCTATTTGGCGGGAGCCGTCGTCGTTCTCGGTACGATACGCTATTCCCCCCAGACGCTGAGCCAAAGGCTTGGACGCTATTATGATGAGCTCAGTGATCTACTTCCCGTTAGGACGCAGTGGGGATGGACTGGCTCGTCAAGCTGGCGAGCAGCTGCGAAAGAGGTTGCAAGCGGTGGAGAAGCTGGCATACTACGAACTGTTGTGGGTAAAGTTCCTACGTTTGAAGAAGCTGTACGACTAATAAAGCGAGCAAATGGAACGATTCAGAGAGTCGAAGGGCCGCATGCTGCTGAAGGCGTTGCCGCTCATATTGACTTTCTCCATATCAACTACACGACAGCTAGCGGTAAGCGATCCCATCTAGCGATACAATCACTACCAGATAATTTATAGATTGATATTCTCCAATGTTGGACTACGACGTTCGCCGCATCGGTTCACAGATCCTTTTGGGGATCTCCGTAGAACGTGCAGTTGTCGATATGATCACCTCCGTTGTCCAGCTGCGCGACGGCATTAGCTACCTTCGTGCGGACCACAATGATTTAGATGGACTAACATTGGGTGACTTTGGCATCTACCCGGTTACCCTTAGTGTCGAATCGAATGACTCTGCGATTATCATGGTCGATGGTCCATTCATTGAAAGTTCGCGGAACCTCTCAGCCGGGGTGTATTTCTGCAGAAGTGAACTGTTGAATGTATTGGAAATTGTGGTTGGCGAGCTCCGAGAATGCTCCGGGGCTTGACCGTGACCATGCCACTGATCCATCGCTTGACTACGACTTCGACTATCTGGCCCGAAGACGTCCGAAACCTTCCAGACCTACACCATCCGCGGTAGGCTGAAGAGCGTGCAGACAAACGACGGCGGTGGCTAAAAGCAGGTGCTCGTCTTCCATATAACGATGGCGACAATCCGGATCCTGCAGGGCGACACGTGACGCTACCGCAGGCAATCAAGCCCCCACACTCTGACATTCGCAAAATGGAATGGTAGAGTTGCACTCGTGACGAACATGCGTAGAATGATCTGAAGCGGGCGTGTTCGCCCGCCATCGTTGTCGATTGAAATCTCAGATCGTTCGAGTTCATCCCAAACCGGAAATATGGCCCCGGGAACTCGACGAGGCTTTGACGTAGGTCATTACCAGACAATGACTTCTCCCGGCTGCGGATAGGCTTCCTCTCTCCGCCCCTTGGTGAAGCTCAAGTCCTTACCAGACTTGTAGAGCTTCACCATGCCCCCTACCAAAAAACTCAACAGCCAAAATCCGTCTCCACCGCCCGGCGTCATCTCGCGTCATGAGATTTACACGCTAGCGGAATTTTCCCTCCGTACCGGCCTGGAAAGTTCCGCCATCCGCCAGGCCCGACGCGCCGGGCTGCGCGTGTTCTACGCGCACGGTCGCGGATTCATTTCCGGCCAGGAATGGAACCGGTACCTTGCCACCAAACAGTCGGCACACTCGCAATCTCAGGGGTGTACTGGCTTATGAAAAACGACAAACAACCATGGCTCGTGCAGCGGCCGGGAAGCAAAATCTGGCTCATTCGTTTCACCGACGAGTCCGGCGGAACCAGGCAGAAGTCGACCGGCACGACCAACAAGCGAGAGGCCGAAAGGCAATTGGGGGCGTTCGCGGCGGACCTCGCAGCGGAACGATACGAGACCCCTAACAATCTGACCTGGAGCGCCTTTCGCCGGAAGTACGACGAAGAGCACCTGGCCAGTTTGGCTGCGAAAACGCGACTGAAAAGCGACACGGTCCTTGACGCCGTGGAGCACATTCTAAATCCGCAGCGACTGCGCGACTTGAAAGCGGAGCGGATCAGCAAACTTCAAGCCGAACTGCGAAAACGGGGGCTCGCCGAAAGCACGATCGCGGGGTACCTAGCTCACTTGCGAGCCGCGTTGAGTTGGGCGGTCGACATGGGACTGCTTCATCGAATTCCCACAATCCAGAAGCCCAAGCGAGCGAAAACGTCGAAGGTGATGAAGGGACGGCCAATCACGAAGGCCGAATTCGAGCAGATGTTGGCCGCGGTTGCCGCGATCGTCGGAGAGGACGCGGCGGCATCTTGGCAACAATATCTGCGCGGCCTTTATCTTTCGGGACTTCGGCTGGCGGAATCGCTGGAGTTGTTCTGGGACAATGATGCCAAACTTTGCATCGTGCTCGAGTCGGGCGAAGCCTATGTCCGCGTGCCCGCTGAACTGGAAAAGGGGAACAAGGATCGCCTGTTGCCGCTGGCTCCGGACTTTGCCGACTTCCTTGTGAGCACTCCGGAACGCGAACGAGTCGGCCGCGTCTTCAAGCTCAAGGCGCAGAAACGTCACGGAGATCGCCTAACGGCAGACCGGGTGACCCGAATCGTGGCCGCAGTTGGCCGGAAGGCCGGAGTCCTTGTTGACCAAGGTCGCAACAAGTTTGCGTCCGCACATGATCTGCGGCGCTCGTTCGGCGAACGCTGGGCGGCGAGACTGATGCCGCAGGCTCTCATGGAATTGATGCGGCACGAATCGATCGACACGACGTTGCGGTATTACGTGGGTCGCAACGCTAAGCGCACGTCGAAGTTGATGCGCGAGGCCTACAACCAGGAGCAGCAAAACAGCGGCGAAAAGCCTCAACGTGACACTTTACGTGACACCCCCTCCCCGGAGGACGACAATGCTGAAAAATGATCGTCGTAAGTGCCGAGATGTGAGCACATTAGAAATACGCCCGGCTGGAATCGAACCAGCAACCTGCGGATTAGAAGTCCGCTGCTCTATCCAGTTGAGCTACGGGCGCTTGGGTATCGTCTCGGGGCCAGCCGCTCGCATTGATCGCTTGGGCATGGGGCGCCTGGCAACGGATCAGGGGAACCTGGTCGTTCCGAATGCAGGCCGATCGGAAACTGGGCGAATGCGCTGGCCGCCGCGAAACTCTACTCTTCAGAGTCTAGCAGCGCTCGGCAATCGCAGAAAGACGTGCAGTCTCTTGCCGGCCCTTGAACCTATCGGGCGCTGGTTGCTTGACTACCTGCGCCACGAAAAGACCGTCTATCGGGCCCGTTGGCGGCGGCGGCGATCCAATTCTCGCCCCGAACACACATTCCACTGGACAAGCACCCGCGGGGGGATCATGGTTGAGGGGAGTTTTTCACGCCGATCGTTCGACGCACGCGCAGGCAAGGATGCGCCCCAAGCCCCCAGAGTGCATCGCAATGCTGAAACAAGCAGACGTCGTCTCGCAGCGCGAGGCAACGACGCAGCGCGACTCCGCAGTGAGCGTGTTTCCGCTCCCGCTGACTCCCTTCGAGTACTACTACCTGCTCGAAGACCGCTGCGATTATCCGGCGGTGTTCGAGATTCACCTCGAGTGCCGCGGGCGACTCAATCGGGCCGCGTTCGCGAAAGCCTATCATTTGGCTCACGCTCGGCATCCGCTACTCTCGGCACGGTTGGAGAAAGCGGCGAACGGTTGGCCGCAGTGGGTGGCTGGCGAGCGGCCGCCGATTCGCTGGAAAGCGGACGCGCCCCCGCCGCGCGAGATGTTCGACGGCGTGCCGGTGTCGCCACGACTGGCAGTCAGCGTGAACGAGTCCGGCGAGCGGAGCCGGATCATCTTCAACTTCCATCACGTGGCCGTCGACGGGATGGGCGGCTTCATGTTCATCACCGACCTGATGGTCGCGTATGCGCACTACAGCGGCGGCGAACCGGGCGATCCCTCGCTTCGCACGCTGATGCCGGCGCTGCTGCGCGACCGCAACGAGCACACGCTGTTTCGCCGAGGCTTTTCGCTCTCCGATCTGCCGGGCCTGGCGCGGGTGTCGGTGCCGCTGTTGCTGCAGCGCGTGGCGCGGGTCGAGGCGCGGGGTGCGCAAGCTTCGGACGACACGGTGTCTGGGAGAGTGGCGGCCGAGCCGTGCAAGTTCCTGATTCATACGCTGGACGCGGACGAAACGGCCGAGCTGTCGAGCGTGGCCCAGTCGCAGGAAGTGCGGCTGCATGAGCTACTGTTGCGCGATTACTTCCTGACGCTGGCCGAGTGGAATCGCGAGACGAGCCAGCGGCGGCTGCCGATCCGCGTGCTGGTGCCGGTCAACTTGCGGCGCCGCGAGCACTTGCGGATGCCGGCCGCGAACATCTTCGGCTATACGTTTCTCGCGCGGCGGATTGCCGACTGCGCCGATCCGCGGGCCTTGCTGGCCTCGATCGGCCAGGAAATGACTTCAATCAAGAGCACGCGGCGGGCGCAGTACTATGAGGCGGGGCTGCGGCTGTCGTGCATCTGGCCGCGGATGCTCAGGAAGTCGCTCGAGCGGAAGAACCCGTTCGCCACGGCCGTGTTCACGAACTTGAACGGCGGTTTCGATCGCGTGCCATTGCCGTGGGGCGATGGCGGGCGGGTCGTGGGCGACATCGTGGTCGAGAACGGCTACGGCGCCGGGCCGATCCGGCCCGACACGCGGCTCTCGCTGGCCGTGCACAACTACGCCGACCGGCTGTCGCTCTGCCTGCGATACGACGAGCACGTGTTCGCGGCGGACGAGCCGCAGGCTTTCTTGCAGGCGTATCTCGACCAACTCCGCATGACGCGGGCGGCACGGGCCTGAGCTGGGCATTTATCGACCGGCGGCAAGCGCTCTTGCATTTTACTACATATGTAGTATTATGAGCGCCGTTGGCTGAAGCTCCCCAATGCACGGAGGTCTTCATCGATGGCCAAGAAACGCACCACGCCGCGGCTTTCGCCCGGCGAGATGGAAGTGCTGCAAATGCTGTGGCAGCACGGGCCGGTCACGCTCTCGGAAGCGCAGGCCAAGCTCGGCCGCGAAATCGGCTATACCACGATTCAAACCCGGCTCAATCGGCTGGTGGAAAAGAAGCTGGTTGCCCGCAGTGCCGAGCGGCCGGCGCAGTACTCGGCCGCGATTGAACCGGCAGAGGTCAGCGCGGGGCATCTCGCTTTGCTCGTGAAGCGCACCGGGGGCGGCAGCGTGGTGCCGCTGGTGGCGCACCTGGTGCGCGACTGGGCGCTGTCGGCCGAGGAGATCGCCGAGCTCAAGCAGTTGCTGGCGGAAGCGGAACGGCAAAGCAAAAAGAAATCATGAAAGGAGCTCGCGATGCAAGACTATCTGTCGGATGTGACGGCGCGCTGGCTCCTCGTGGAACTGGCCCGCACGACGCTGCTGGTGGCAGTGCTCGGAGTCGCCGCGTGGCTGGTGCTGCGACTCGCGCGCGTTAATTCGCCGGCGCTGCACCGCGTGTGCTGTGTGATGGTGCTGCTGGCGGGCTGGACTCTGGTCCGCTGGCCGGTGGATGTGGCCTGGTATGAAGCGCCGCAGCCGCCGGTGGTTGCTGAGGTCGCTGTGGAAGTTGCCGAGGAGCCGGAGAGCTTCACGCCGCCGATCGATCCGGCGCTCTTGTCGCCGCCGCCGGAGTTTGGGGCGGGAATGGCCGCGCCGGCGATGGCGGCGCCGGAAGTTGATGCCGCGACTGCGGAGCCTCTGCCCGCGCCTCTGCCGGAGCCGGTGCCCGAGGTCGCACCTCAGCCGGCGTGGCAAATCGCTTGGGAGCAGTTGGGCGTCGCGGTCTGGCTCGTCGGCATCGTGGCTGTAGTCGGGTGGTGGATCATGGGCTACCTGCGTTTTCTGTGGCAGATGCCGCGTGGCTTGGAAAGTTCGCCCGAGTGGCAGGCGGAGTTCGCGGCTGCCTGTGCGGGGCAGGGGAGGGCGGGGCGCGTCGAGTTTCGGGTGACCGAAGAGGCGGGGCCGCTGCTCTGCCGGCTGCCGCGGCGCACGGTGCTATTGGTGCCGCGCGTGATGTGGAGCGCGCTCGATGCTGTCGAGCGCCGGGCGATTCTGCGGCATGAGCTGGAACACCTCACGCGCGGCGACTTGTGGAAGTCGCTCGCCGTGCGCGTGCTGGCGCTGCCGCACTGGTTCAACCCGGTGGCGTGGCTGGCAGTGCGGAGGTTTGACGATGCGGCAGAATGGGCCTGCGACCGGGCGGCGATGAACCAGCAGCCGACGGCTTATGCGGCGATGCTGCTCCGGCTGGGAGAACTGGCTGGCACGCGGGCCCGATTTGGTTCGGCGATGAGCAATCGCCCGCTGACGACCCGGATTCGACGGCTCCTGACTCTCAACGGAACGGAGGATAGTGCGATGAAGAAGGCCTGTTTGATGTCGCTGCTCTTGCTCGTGGTGCCGCTGGCGCTGGTGCGGGTGAACCTGGTGGCGGAGGAGCCGGAGGCGAAACCGCCGCAAGGAATCGAGTTCTTCGTCGGACACTCAGAGCCGAAAACCCAGCCAGCCGAAGCGTCAACCGAGCAGCCAGTAGCAAAGGACGAATTGTCTCGCGATGAGCCGAAAGTTCCGGTTTCGCCCGGGGCAGAGGATCGACCTTCCCCGCCGGAAAGGATGCCGGTTGGAGAGCTTGGCGACAAGAAGCCGGCCGATGATCCGGTGAAGCTCGCGCAGCGGAGGATGGTGGAGTTTGCGAAGAAGACTTACGAGGCGAATGACGCAGCGTACAAAGCCGGCACGGTCACGCTGGACCAGGTATTTCACTGGTCGAACTTGTGGCTGAATGCCGAGTTGGCGATCGCCGAGTCTCGCGAGGAGCAAATTGCTGCCGCACAGAGAAATCTGGCACGGCTGAAGGTCATCGAAGCCAACATTCGGCGCTTGTATGAACAAGGCAGCCGTGGCGGCGAGCAGAACGCGATGTCGGCGGCGAATTACCATCTGGCCGACGCCGAGCGCCGGCTGGCCGAGATCGAAGGGATGCCGGAGCCGCAGGCGACAGCGCCGCAACCTGCCGCCAATCGCGCCTTAGTGGACTCGGCCAAACAGGCCTTTGAAGCGACGACCGCGGCCTACAACGCTGGCACAGGCACGCTTGATACCGTAATCTCTTGGTCCAATCGCTGGCTTGCCGCTGAACTGGAAATCGCCCGCTCTCGTGAGGAGCAACTCGCTGCGGCCCAGGCGCACCTGGAACGGATTGGAGACCTGCACAACAAGGTGGAGGCCCTGTATCGCACCGGTTCCAACGGCGGCGAAGCAAACGCGATGGCGACGGCCAAGTACTACCTGGCAGATGCGATGCGGCGGCTAGAAACCCTCAATAAAGAATCGACGCAACTCGCGGCACAAATGTCACAGTTATCTCCGAAACTATCCACAATCACGCCGCAACCTGATTTGTCCTCGGCAACTCCGCGGCCAACTCCACGTGGAGAATCACCCGGCAAGGTGAAGATAGGTAGCCGAAGTTTCTATGTTGACGATCCTGAGCTGAATGAGGTGCTCAAATCGATCTTGCAGAAAGGAACGCCGACGAGCGAAACGCTTGACGCGCTCAAAGCAATTCGCAGGAGAGGGCTTCAAACCGATGGTACCGTCGCCGAAGTCATCTCAACTGGCCTCGCTCCCGAGTTGGTGCAGCTTCTAGGACACAAAGACGTCGACATTCGTGAACACGCGGAGATGATGCTGTGGACGGTCTATGGTCCTTCCGACCCGGCGCTTAAGAAGGGTGCCGACCGCGACAATCCGGAAATAGCCAAGCGGGCTCAGCGATTAATGCGCTCGACGGGACGAATTGCACAATCGGTGAAACGTGCTGATCCGCTGCCACAAACGCCGCCGGTAGTCACGCAACCGCCCAAAACTGGGCCGCCCGCCCCGCCGGCCGTTGGCGGTACGTACGAGGATCGGACCTTTCAGCAGTGGGTCGAGATATTCAAGACGGAACTGGAACCCAGCTCTCGCAAGCTCTCGCTCGCTGCTTTGCGGGTGTTCGCCGTGAATGGTCACGGCAAGGAAGTGGCAGAGCTACTCATCTCGACGCTTGGCCCGATGATGCCGGAGGCTTCACGCGACGACGATTCACCTGATGAACAAGACCAACAATTGTTAACGCTTGTTGAGGACGGAGCCGACACGTTGCGGCGTGTTCCTCGACACGAGTTGCTCCCCGTGCTGTCGCAGACCCTCGAAAACGGAACTACACCAGAACGCCGGTTTGCATTATTTGGCGCTCCCCACATGATAGACGAGTTTCTGCCGGTGTACCTGAGGCTCATGCGCGATTCGGACGAGGCAGTCGCGGTTCAAGCAATGGAGAGAGCAAACGAAATCTCCGCAGCCCGCGTCATGGGGGAGTTCAAGGCGGCTTTTGATTTTCCTCGGTCAGAGTCGATGTGGGCGATTCAGCGACTGCCAGCGCTGATCAAAGTGAACCCCAATCTAAAGCCGCTGTGTAGCGGGCCGGTGCATCTGTTGGGCAGCGAAGACGAGAAACTTAGGGACGCCGCGTTCCGCTCGCTGCAGGCCATTGGCATGGCGGCGCGGGCCGCACTCAGGGAAGGGAGCAAAACGGCAACAGGCCAGGTGTCGACGACGATAGCCGATTTACTTTCCGCGCTACCTGAGGCCGAGCGACTTGGTATCCAAACCTCGCCACCGGCTCCCAGAAGCGCGAACTCGACGCCTACTCTTGCGCCAGCAACATCGGAAGCTCTTGCGCCAGCAACATCGGAAGCGGCCCGGCCGCCAGCGCGAACGCTCCGGCGCTCGCGAGAATTTCGCGAAGGCATGCCTACGCTCATCGAGAAGGTCGAATTGCACTACGACGGCAAGTCCTTCGACCAATGGCGGACGCAGTTGCAAACTGACTTAAGTCCAACGCTGCGCAAGGAAGCGATGTACGCGATGGCGGAGTTTGCGGCGCATGGCTATGGCAAGGAAGCGGCGGAGGTGATCTTCGAGACGATGAGTAACTATTCCGTCTGGACGATCGATAACTCGGCCGAGGGCCAATTGAAGCAAGCCGCGCTGTTTGCCGCCAAGAGGGTAGCGACGGCCGATCGACTGCCGGCGATTGCTGAAGCACTCACGTCGGGCAATAAGAATGAACGGCTGTTCGCGCTGCAAATCATTCCGCTGGACGCGGCGAAGGACGAAATCATACCGCTCTTGGTCGCTGCACTGGATGACATGGACTCCGCAGTCGTCAGTTTGGCTCGGATGCAACTGGCGATAGTCGATCACGACAATCCTAAACTGATCGCTTCACTGGAGAGTGGATTAGCTTCGAACGACCCGCAAATCGTGCAAAACGCCGTTCAGATTGTACGTGGCGGCAGCTCGCGACCCTATCCGACGCTGTTGCCTAAAGCCCTTGCCCTGATCGACCATGACAGTCCTGACATTCGCGATGTTGCTATCCGAACCCTTACTGCGTTGAGCACGGGACCTGAACAGCCGGCGTATGTCGAAGCACTGGAAGAGATCGAGACTGGCGGCGGACCGCAGGCATTGAATGCGGTGAAAGTTCTGGACGGAAAGATTGGCGAGCAACGGCTACTGCAACGGATGCCGCCGCTTGACTCGCAGCCGATCGATCGGCGGAAGTAAGCCGCGGCTGTTGAGTCACACGTCGCTTGCGTTGAGAAGGCAGTTCCCAGGGAAGGCATTCCCTGGGCTTTAAGTGGGTGTGGAACTTTTTAGCGGGGTGCGTGCGGCGGAAACTTTTTCGCCGGGTGCCACTGCTGGCCCAGCCCAGCAGTGCTCCTGCCTGAGCTTGGCTTGCTCGATCATGGCCGATATTTGCTGTCTCGTGTGAGATGATGCGAATCGGCAGTTCATACAGCAAGGCAAGATCAGAAGGACAGGCACTGCTGGGCAAGCCAGCAGTGGCACCCGCATTGAACATGTGCGGCGCAAAATATTTCTCTTGCGTTCTCCATGTGTATTGCTACACTAATACACATGGCCGCCGACTTTCTATTCCAGGTGTTTCCCAACTCGGGTCTGCCGATTTACCGGCAGCTCATCGACCAGGTGCGGCATCACGTGGCCAGCGGCCGGGTGAAGCCGGGCGATTTCCTCCCCTCGGTCCGCCAGGTGGCGCTCGAGCTGGAAGTGAACCACATGACCGTCTCCAAAGCGTACTCGCTGCTGGAGCGCGACGGCGTGGTGGAGCTGGTCCGGGGGCAGGGGATGCGCGTCGCCCCGCGGCCCGCGGCCAGTGAGAACGGCAGCGTGCGCGAGCGGCAGGAAAAGCTGCTGCCGCTGCTACGGCAGGTCGCAGCTGAGGCCTACCAGCTCAATCTTTCGACCGCGCAGGTCAAGTCGCTCATCGATCGGGTCCTCAAGGAGCTCGACCAATCATGAATCCGTTTCCTCCCGAGAATGCCCTCGAGTTCCGCGCCGTTTCGAAGCTGTATGGCGAGCGGGCGGTGCTCGATCGGCTCGACCTGGCGATTCCCAGCGGCAGTGTCGTGGGCCTGCTCGGCAAAAACGGCGCGGGCAAGACCACGCTGCTCCGCTGCGCTTTAGGACTCGCCAAACCGCAGCACGGCACGGTCACGATCCTGGGCGAACCGGCCTGGACGCTGAGCGCCAGTGCCAAGCAATACCTGGGCTACGTGCCGCAAACGCCGCAGCTCTATCCGTGGATGCGCGTCGCGCATCTGCTCGACTACACCGGCTCGTTCTACCGGCGCTGGAACGGGGCCCTCGTGCGGCAGCTTGCTGCCGATTGGCGACTTCCACTCAACCAGCGGGCCGGCACACTCTCAGTCGGCGAAGCCCAAAAGCTGACGCTGGTGATGGCCCTCGGTCACGAGCCGGATTTACTCATCCTCGACGAACCCGTGGCGAGCCTCGACCCTTCGGCCCGCCGCGAGTTCCTCAAGGTCGTGCTTGAGATCGCCGCCGGCGGCAATCGCACCGTGCTGTTCTCGACACACATCACGTCGGACCTGGAGCGCGTGGCCGATCGGGTGGCGATTTTGCAGAACGGCAAGATCAGCTTCTTTGGCGAGCTCGGCGAGCTGAAGGACCAGATCAAGCGGCTGCGGCTCGTCTCGGTGAACACGTTCCCGGAGCGATTCGACATGCCGGGCATTCTGACGCAGCGAATTCAGGGCAAGCAGGCCCTGGTCACGACGCGGCTGGTGACGCCCGAGATGCTGGACCGGCTGGAGACGGACTGGCATGCGACGGTCGAGGTGGAAGATTTGAACCTGGAAGAGATCTTCCTGGAGCTGCACGATGAGTAACCGCTACTGGCAGGTGCTGCGCACGTATCTGGAGCGCCCGCGGTTTTGGGTGCTGGGGGTTACGTACTTACTGGTGACGTGGTTCTGGTTTTGGTACTACGCTTGGTCAAAACCGGGAGAGCGGCAGGGGCAAGCCGTTATTTCAGCGATCTACGCGTGTCTAATCTGCTGCTTCCTGGGGCTACACCTCCGCCGGCAGTTCAGCCATCCCGCGGCCCAGGCGATCCCGGGCTATGCGATGCCGCACCTGGTGGTGGCGGGCGTCCTGAGTTCCGTGTTGTGGCTCGTCGTGCCGCTGCTTGCCTGGTGGACGGATCACTGGTCGGGCGGTGCGGTGGCGCTGCACGCTTTCGCAGCAATTCTGACGGGTATTGTCGCCTGCTGGCCGCGGGGCGTGCTGCTAATGATGGCGATTCCGGCGCTCGCGATTTGGGCCAGCCGCCCGGTGAAAGCCAGGCAGTATCCTTACATCGTCGAGCTGTACCTGGGATATCACCCCTACATGGCGGCGGCATTGATCGCAATGGCGATCGCGGCGCAAGCGGTTGCCGCCTGGTTCCTGTTGCGTTTGCCGCGCAAGGGAATCAGCACGAACGACGAATTCTCGATTGAAACTCCGATCGTTCCCGCCGGCGCGAGTCCATTGACCGACTGGCTGCTGGAGATGCGCGAGAGCGAGGCCGAGCGGTTAACTCGCTCGCGCTGGCTGCCGCTGGTGCAACGGTGGAGAACGCCGGTGGCGATTGTGCCATTGCTATTGCCGATGCCGGCGATGTTCGTGGCGGCCGGGGCCGTGTTTGGCTGGTGGGTCGAAGGAGAGGGACATGCTTGGGCGATGTTCGCGCTCATACTCTCTTGTGCGATACTGTTGCTCTTGCCGCTCGGTCCCTGGCAGTCGCGCCGCTGGGCAATGCCCCAGGAGATTCTGCGGCCGGTGGCGCGCGAAAAGTACTATCGGCAGTTCATGGGGGCGATGGCGCTGGACATGATCGTCTGGATGGTAACTGCGTCGCTGTTGATTTTTGCCGTGTCCTTGTTTAATTGGCACAATATACATGCGGCAAACCGACTGACTGACTTCACGCTCTATCTCGCAATCAGCTTCGCCTTTTTGTGGAGCATGGCGTCGTTCGTTTATGGCGTGGGCGTTGCCACGCTGCACTGGCGATTCTGGCTGCCGATCATTGCGGTGACGACGATCGGCTGGTTTCTGGGACTACATTTCGCGATCAGGCTGATCAACCTCTACGTAATTGTCAAACACGACCTCGATTCAGGCATGACATTCGTAGTATTTCCAATTGTGACAGGGGCTATTGGCCTAGGACTGACGCTCGCGACTTACCGCCGCTGGGTGCGCGGCGACGTGGTGTAGCGGTTCGTTAAAGGAATAGCGGCGCTGCGTCCTTGGAAGGCATTCCCGGCGAAAGTATTCGCCGGGCTTTACGGGGCCGTGCTCTTCGCGTTCGGACGGTTTCGGGGCTAGAATTGCGGAGTCCCGCATTCGCTTCCACCAGTCCATTTAGCCCCGCGCCCACGCCATGACCAATTCCAACTCCCGCGTCGCCGTTTATACCGGTTCGTTCGATCCCATCACGCTGGGGCACCTGAACGTCATCGAACGTTCCAGCCGGCTGGTCGATCGGCTGGTAGTCGGCATCGGCATCAACGTCGAAAAGCAATCGATGTTCACGCCCGAGGAACGCGTGGCGTTGGTTACGAGTGTCGTGGCTCATCTGCCGAACGTCGAAGTCGGTTCGTTCAGCGGGCTGGCTGTGAAGTTCTGCCGCCAGGCCGGGGCGAGCGTGCTCTTGCGCGGTGTTCGCTCGCTGGGAGACATCGAAAGCGAATTCACCATGATCATGGCCAACCGCAAGCTCGACCCAGGCATCGAAACGATACTGCTGATGGCCGACGGTCAGTATTCGCACATCAGTAGTTCGCTGATCAAGCAGATCGCCTCGATGGCGGGCGACGAAGAACTCGGCCGCTTTGTGCCGCAGCAGGTGGTGACCGCGATTCGCGGGAAACAGAGGTAGTTCAATTGATTAACCGCAGAGGGCGCGGAGGGACGCAGGGGGAAGACAGCGGGAAGAGGGAGAACCACAGATGGACCGTGCTGACATTCTCAGAAGTGCACAGGTGAGCCGCCACGCGGCCACCTGTGGCACCCGACCGTATCACACGCCGAATCGAGTTAACGGCGTAGAGTGGCACCCTGAATAAAGCGAACTAGTTCGCTTCGTCGCCGTTGCTCTTGTTCAGATGCCGACGCAGGTAGCGAGCGCGCTCGATGTTGCGGTCGGCCGTGTCGAGTTCCACGCCGCGCAGCTTCTGCAAGTGCGCCGGCTGGGTGTGGATGAAGAGCTCGTTCAGCAGCGGAATCTGCAGGTCTTCGATCAATCCCAGGTTCACGCCCATCCGCACGCTGGAAAGCAAGTGCATCGTCTCTTCAGAGCTGATCGTCTGGGCGGTGCGGAGAATGCCGTACGCCCGGGCGACTTTGTCGTGCAGGTTTTCGTGGCTTTCGCGAACCAGGAAGTCGCGGGCCTTGCGTTCGTACTCGATCAGCTTGGGGACGATGTCGCCGACCTGCTTGACCAGGTCGTTCTCTTTCTTGCCGAGCGTGATCTGGTTCGAGATCTGGTAGAAGTCGCCCATCGCCTGCGAGCCTTCGCCGTACAGGCCGCGGACGGCGAGGCTGATTTTCTGCAGGCTGCGGAAGACTTTGTCGATCTGCCGCGTGATCACCAGCGCCGGCAGATGCAGCATCACGCTGACGCGGAGCCCGGTGCCGACGTTCGTGGGGCAGGCCGTCAGGAAGCCGAGCTTCGGGTGGTAGGCGAAGTTCACCTTCTGGGCCAGCAATGAATCGATCTGATCGATCTGCTCCCAGGCGGATTGCAGGTCGAGTCCGCTGTGCATCACCTGGATCCGCAGATGATCCTCTTCGTTGATCATCAGGCTGACTTGCTCGTTGCGGGCGATGGCCACGCCGCGGGCCCCTTCGCTTTCGGCATGTTCGCGGCTGATGAGCTGCCGCTCGACCAGGAATTGCCGGTCGATGACTTTCAGGTCGTTGACGTTGACGTATTCCAGCTCGCCCGACTCTTGCACTTCGAGCACGCGATCGCGAAGCGTGTTTTCGATCTCGGTGCGGTCTTGCTGGGTGGCGCGGCTGATGAAGGGGAACTCGGCCAGGTTGCGGGCCAGGCGAATGCGGCTGGAAATAACGATATCACTCTCGGGACCGCTGCCCCGGAGCCATTCGCCACTCGTGCTGACTAGTTCGTTCAGATCCACCGCTAAGAGTCCCGCCGCCGGAGTGTCCGTCGCCCTGAGGGAGTTGTGCTATTTCTTCTTGTGGGGGGGCGACTCTTCAATTTTACGAATGTCGTCGCGAAGCTTCGACGCCAGTTCGTAATCTTCGTCGTCGATCGCCTCTTTCATCTCGCGCCGCAGCCGGATGAGCTGGGTGCGTTTTTCCGTCCCCTCCGGAAAGCGGGCGGACTTCTTGCCGACGTGCTCGGTCTCGCCGTGGATGTTCACGATCAAGGGGTCGAGCTCGGCCTGGAAACAAACATAATCATAAGGACAGCCGAGGCGACCCTGATTGCGAAATTCGTAAAACGTAATTCCGCAGACGGGGCATGCCCGCTGATCGAGCTTGGCGAGCTCTTCCGCCGTTTGTCCGACGGCAAGTTGCTGTGCCAGCACTCCGGCCAGGCTGGGGGCGACGGCCGGCTCCTCCTCCTGAGTCAGGTACTGCCGGGCGTGCTCTTCGCAGAGGTGCAACTCTTGCGGTTTACCTTTGGTGAGTTCCGTAATGTGGAACGTCGCCGTTTTGTTGCACTGCTGGCACTTCATCGAGATCCCCAAGATCTGTCTGCGGCGGCCGTGTGCGCCGCACTTAAACAGTCAGCGACCGCACCGAAAAATCCGCCGTTCAGATCAATTATATCAAGGGGCGGCGCAAAGCCAGTGGGATTCTAACAGCCGCGCTGGGGGTGTCAAGGCGAGTGCGGCTCTGCGTAGTTTAAGGACGTTGCAAGAAACGCAACTCCGCGCGTTCGCAGAACTTTTTTCGCGTCGAGCGGCACTTTTCCCCAGCCAGGCGCCGCTCGGATTGTTAGCACTCCGCCTGCTTGCTACAACAGCCGAAGGAAGTACCCCGCGAGAGCGAAACGTGCCGAGCCGCGCACGGCGGTGCCGGGGCGCCGGCACCGAGCGAACCCACGCGGCAGGTGCGTGTCCAATTGCCTGCGGCTGGCGCGGCGCTTCCCTGAGCTAGATTTGCGTATGAAACACTTTCCCGACTTCGACGCTTTCCAGCAACTCGCCCACGGCGTGGATCTGGTGCCCGTCTATCGCCGGCTGCTCGGCGACACGCTGACGCCGGTCTCGGCGTTCCACAAGATCGACGCCGGCCCGACGGCGTGCCTGTTCGAAAGCGTGATCGGCGGCGAGAAGGTCGGACGCTACAGCTTCCTGGCGGCCGACCCGTTCCTGCAGCTTGAAGCCCGCGGCCGCGAAGTCACGGTCGTCGACAACGCCGGCACGACGACCTTCGCGGCCGAAGACCCGCTCGCGGAACTCAAGAGCCGGGTGGATGCGATCCGCTCGGCCACGCTGCCCGAGCTGCCGCCGTTCACCTCGGGCGCGGTGGGCTATGCCGGCTACGACGTGATTCGCTACAGCGAGAACCTGCCGAACGCTCCGGAGAACGATCGCGACCTGCCGGACCTGGCGTTTGCGTTTTACGACCACATGGTCGTGTTCGATCACGTGAACAAGACAAACGTCGTGATCGCGATGGCGCGGCTCGACAAGTTCGACCGCGACCTGAAGGCGGCCTATGCCGACGCCCAGCGGCGGGTCGATCAGATCGTCGCACAGCTTGAACGCCCCGACGCCACGCTGCCGCCGGCCGACATCGAGACCGGCGGCGTGCCGGCGATCAAGTACCAGTCGAACTTCACGCAGGCCGACTTTGAGATTGCCGTGCGCAAGTGCGTGGAGTACATCCGCGCCGGCGACGTCTTTCAGGTCGTGATCAGCCAAAGGCTCACACTTGACATCCGCTGCGAACCGTTCGAGATCTATCGCACGCTGCGGGTGGTGAATCCCAGCCCGTTCATGTTCTATCTGCGGACGCCGAGCGTGACGCTGGTGGGGAGCTCGCCGGAGATCATGGTCCGCGTCGTGGAAGGTAAGGTCACGGTGCGCCCGCTGGCCGGCACGCGCCGCCGGGGCGCCACCGAAGAAGAGGATCGCCGCCTGGCCGAAGAACTGCTGGCCGATCCGAAAGAGCGGGCCGAACACGTGATGCTGGTGGACCTGGGCCGCAACGACGTCGGCCGGGTGGCTCAGTATCGCACGGTCGAGCTGACCGATGTGATGACGATTGAGCGGTATAGCCACGTGATGCACATCACGTCGAACGTGACGGGGCAACTGGCCGAGGGACGTGATGCGTTCGACGCCCTGCGGGCCTGCCTGCCTGCCGGCACGGTCTCTGGGGCGCCGAAAGTGCGGGCGATGGAGATCATCGACGAGATCGAACCGCATCGCCGCGGGCCCTATGCCGGCGCGGTGGGGTACGTCGACTTCAATGGCAACATGGATACCTGCATCGCGCTGCGAACCCTGGTGGTCCAGGGAAACAAGGCTTATGTACAGGCGGGCGCCGGGATCGTCGCCGACAGCCAGCCGAGCGAGGAGTATCAGGAAACGCTCAACAAGGCTCGGGGGCTGCTGAAGGCGGTCGAAGTGACCGAGTCGCGTCAACATCGCGGCAAGTAGGCCGCATTCTGCGTTCCTTAGCCCGATGCATGTTGGATTCGTGGGAACGAAAGGCGTGAATTAAGGCGCTGCTCCGGGTGGCACAGGAGGCCGTGTGGCGGCTCACCTGTGCTCGCTGGGGAATGTCAGCACGGTTTACCAGACGGGCTCGATATGGGCTCAGAACGCGCCGGTGACTGCTCCGCAGCACCGGTGGCACCCAAGTCCTCTCGATGTTTCAACGCCAAGGTTATGGCCCGCACACCGCAGGCCGGCCCATTGCGTAAACGGCCGCTGCGCTTCAAAATGCCGGCTTGGCTAGGCGGCATCTCGTTCGGCAGGAGAAACTCATGATTTATGTTGTCGCCACCATTCAATTGACCGGTGGGCATCGCGAAGAATTCCTCGCGCTGCAGAAGGATCTGCTGCCGCACGTGCATGCCGAGAAGGGCTGCGTGGAATACGCTCCCAGCATCGAGGTGCCTTGGGGCGATCCGGCCAAATCGACCGCGAGCGACAGCGTCGTCGTGATGCACGAGCGCTGGGAAACGCTCGACGACCTGAAGGCTCACTCGGTCGCTCCGCACATGGCCGCCTTTCGCGAGAAGTCGAAGCACCTGGTGCTGGGCGTGAAGATCGAGGTCTTCAAGTCGGCCTAGCCGCCAAACCGTTTGCTCAACAAGGCGACTCGCCGGCCGGCGATCAGTTCGGACCCGACTCGCCATTTCCGTATTGACTCCCCCACAAGCAAGCAACAGACACAGAACGAAAGCAGATTTGCAATGAGCGCCATTATCGACATTCATGCTCGCCAGATTCTCGACAGCCGCGGCAATCCGACCGTGGAAGTCGACGTCCAACTCGTCGACGGTTCGTTCGGCCGGGCCGCCGTTCCCAGCGGAGCGAGCACGGGCATGCACGAAGCCTGGGAACTGCGCGACACGAACGACAGCAAGGTCTACCTGGGCAAGGGTGTGCTCCAGGCGGTCGACAACGTGAACGAGAAGATCGCCGACGCTCTGGAAGGAATGGACGCCCTGGACCAGGCCGAGATCGATCGCACGATGATCGAACTCGACGGCACCGAGAACAAGAAGAACTTGGGCGCAAACGCGATCCTGGGCGTCTCGCTGGCGGTGGCCCACGCCGCGGCCGAGCACTGTGGCCTGCCGCTGTTCCGTTACCTGGGCGGACCGGGCGCCCGGATGCTGCCCGCGCCGATGATGAACATCATCAATGGCGGACAGCACGCGGACAACTCGGTCGACGTGCAGGAGTTCATGGTCATGCCGCTGGGCTTCGACAACTTCTCCGACGCGCTGCGGGCCGGCGTCGAAACGTTCCACGCCCTGAAGAAAGTGCTCAAGGGGAAGAAGCTCAACACGGCGGTCGGTGATGAAGGTGGTTTTGCCCCGGACCTGCCCAGCAATGGCGCGGCACTGGATCTGATCCTGGAAGCCATTTCTGCGGCCGGCTACCAGCCCGGCGAGCAGATGTGGATTGCGCTCGACGTTGCGGCCACCGAGTTCTACGACTCGAAGAAGAAGGTCTACACGATCGACGGCAAGAACATTGACGCCGGCGCGATGGTCGATTTCCTGGCCGGCTGGGTCGACAAGTATCCGATCTGTTCGATCGAAGACGGTTGCAGCGAAGACGACTGGGAAGGCTGGAAGATGCTGACCGAGCGGCTCGGCAACCGGGTGCAACTGGTGGGCGACGATCTGTTTGTGACCAACACCAAGCGGCTGCAGCGCGGCATCGACGAGGGGATTGCGAACAGCATCCTGATCAAGGTGAACCAGATCGGTTCGCTCAGCGAGACGATCGAGTCGATCCAGCTCGCCCAGCGCAATGGCTACACCACGATCAGCAGCCATCGCAGCGGCGAGACCGAGGATTCGACGATTGCCGACCTGGCCGTGGGGCTTTCGACCGGCCAGATCAAGACCGGCAGCGCCAGCCGCACCGACCGGATCGCCAAGTACAACCAACTGCTACGGATCGAAGAGCAACTCGCCGAAACGGCGACGTATGGTGGGCCGTTCGTGCTGAAGAAGATGTAACAGCTACGGGCGATTAGTGCTCGCAGCCGCAGGCACAACATAGCCCCCGGCAATTTTTCGCCGGGGGCTTTTTGTTAGTCAGGATTGGCAAAGTATGACAAAATTTGACAATGGCCATTGGGGCGCGTATCGTAGTTGTTGTAGGAGGATTACTTATGAGCCAAAACGAAACCATGAACATCGCTTTGCCGGACGCGATGAAGCAGTTCGTCCGTGAGCAAGTCGAGTCCGGCGGTTACAGCACGGCCAGCGAATACGTCCGCGAGTTGATCCGCGCCGATCAACGTGCCAAGGCTCGGCAGCGTTTGGATGCATTGCTGCTGGAGGGACTCGAAAGCGGACCGGCGACGCCAATCACAAAGCAGGACTGGGACGACTTGCGCCAACACTTTGAGGAGCGCCTCAAGAAAAATGGCCGCAAGAAGTGAATTCCCTACCTGCTCGCAAAACACCGCAGGCTTGGGCCGACATGTATGAACAGGTCGACTACTTTGCCGACCATCAACCGGACCTGGGCAGAAAGTTCATGCAGGAGGTCGAGGCCAATATCGAACTCCTCTCCAAGAGTCCATTTCTCGGTTCCAGTTGCATCGGTATGTCTGGCAAGGCTTCCGATTTGCGATACTGGACAATGGCGGCATTTCCGAACCATGTTATCTTTTACCGCACCGAACCAGAGCAGTTGACTGTGGTGCGAATCCTACACAGCAGCCGCAACTTGGATATCCTGTTCGACGCTAGTTGACTTGCAGGTGCTGCGGGCGGGATTGAGATCCTTGCACCCCAACAATTAAGAAGTCAGGCGCCTTCGGCTAAGCCCGGCTTGGGTTTTTCCCAATCAGTGTGTCGCCGGAAGAATTCGCTGGGTTAGTCCAGTAGTGGCTGGATCAAGAGCGAAGCGATAAGCACCATCGCTGTGACTGTCAGGACGATACCCATTCCGACGCACGCCCAGAAAGCAACCGGGGCTTCATCACGGGTGACTCTGAATCCGAATGTCGGCCATCTGCCGGTCAGGATGGCCTTGCGGACATGCCAGCCCGCGACAAGGGCGCAAGCCGCGAAGAATACGAGCCGCGACAGTAGTAAGTAGTCCATTCCAGGATTCCACCACACTAAAAAGTCGTATCTTGCATACTAGTGGGACGTTACCCGGGCCTGGCACGCCGCGAACTTACTCTGCATTCCTGCTATGATGCGGAAAGGTTCCCCACATCCCGCTTCGCTCACGTCGCTCGCATATGTCCAGTTTACAGCAGCCGCCGGTCGCTCGGCCGATTACCGATTCTCCCTGGTTCTGGCTGCTCGTGTTCAGCGCGGCGGGGCTCGTTTGCGTGCTGGTCATCATGCCGCAGTATGCCAAGCGGCAGCGGCGGCTCGAGATGCAGTACATGGCCCGGGAGGAGATCCTGCGCCGGCAGGCCGAAGGGGAACCGGCCGCGCGGGAAGCCGGCGAAGAGGGCGCGGCCGCGCCCCCCGCCGTGGGCGAGTTGATTATCCCGATCTGGCCGCTGGCTTCCGTGTGTGTGGCCGCGATGGGACTGGCCAGCTACATGTTGTGGAAATCGCGTTCCACTGCTGATCAGGCTAAGCAGGCTGAAGAACCTTCGCATCCGGGAGGTGTGCCGTGAGTATTTTCCTGGAAAGTCCTTGGCCCAGCGTTGTGCTCTGCACGTTCCTGATCCTCTGCTTTGGCGTGCTCTTCATGCGCACGGGCAGCGTGTGGGTCATCGCCGCGCTGGTGGCCTCGGTGGGATTGATGGCGGGGCTGGTCGTACTGGAACGAACCATCGTCACCGATACCGAAGAGGTCGGAGACACGCTGCACGGCATCGCCGAAAATCTCGAGGCGAACGATATGCCGATGGTGCTGGCATCGTTCTCGCCGAACTGTCCCGGCGTGCGGCAGGCTGAATCGGTCCTGCGGCGTGTTACGGTGCAATCGGCCGTCGTGGGACGCGACCTCGAAGTGACGATCAATAAGCTCACGTCGCCGCCCACCGCAACGGCCTACTTCACCGGCCGCATCCAGGCCCGCGATAACGGCGGTACGATTCCCTACGAAAACTACATCCGCAAGTTCAAGGTCCGGCTGGAACGCCACGGCGACCGCTGGCTGGTGGCCGACTACGAAGACGGCGATTTGCGGAAGAAGATGCAGTAGTATCGCGCGCGCGCTTACGGCGCCGCCTTCTTTACCATCAGCTGCTCGGTCTTCGGATCGTAAAGGTATTCTTCGCCGGCCGGCAGCTCCGGCAGCTGGACGCCGTTTTCCTTGATGATGATGTTCATGTACTCTTCGTGCGTCTGGGGGCCTTTGTTATTGTGCTCGGCCTTGTAGAGCTGCATGGCTTTGGGAATCTGCACTTCGAAAGCGATCCGCTCTCCGGTGCGGAAGTAAGCCTCCACCGGCGTGGTAACAAAGCCGGGGCCGCCGTAGTTCTGGCCTTTCGCGCCGACGCCAACTCCGGCCGCCGTGCCCTCGACGGCTGTGCCCGCGGATGCCGCCTCATCGGCGGGCATCGCTTCAGCGGGCGTTTCGGCGGCAGCGGTCGACGGCTCTTCGGCAGCGGGCGCGGCATTCGGATCGCCTGGCGGGGCAGGGGTAGGCGCCGCTTGCGGCGCGGGTCCGGCTGCAGTTTCCTCAGCCGGCGGCAGGTCGCCGCAGCCCACGATCATCGCCATCGCCGCAATCAGCAGGGGACCAAACGCGCGGTTCATCGCCATGCGCTCCTAGGAAGTTTGCTTCGGGCCTTCGCCACGTCTTGCTTCAAATCGAACTGCCACGACTCCATTTCCGCCAGCACGGTCTGCTTCGTCAGGTCAAAATCGAGCGGCGTCAGCGTAACGAATCCCTTCTTCAGCGCCGAGAGATCCGTCTCGTGTTCGCCCTGATGTTCGACCGGATCGGACAGGGCCCAGAAATAGCTCCGCCCGCGGGGGTCGATTCGCTTTTCGTACTGGTCGCCACTGCCGCGCCACAGACCCATGGGCACCACACGCACCTCGGGCTTGACTTGCGAGAGGGCGGCCGTCGGAATGTTCAAATTGTAAAGCTGGGGCTCGCGCCGTTTGGCCAGAATCTGCTCGATCGTGCTGCGGGCGATCGCGGCCGCCTTGTCGAACTGGGCCTGCGGGTTGAACTCCAGCGAGACAGCCACGCTTGTCAGCCCGAAGAACGCGCCTTCGATCGCCGCGGCCACGGTGCCGGAATAGAGGACGTTGATTCCCGCGTTCAGCCCGCCGTTAATGCCACTCACCACCAGGTCGGGCATCCGCGGGCAGAACTCGTGAATGCCAATCTTCACGCTGTCGGCAGGGCTCCCTTCGACGGCCCAACCGCGCCGCTGCTGGGATTGAAACAGTTCGTTCGCGATCAGCGGGCTCAAGTACGTGATCGAATGCCCGACGCCGCTTTGCTCGGTCGCCGGGGCAACGACATACACGTCGCCCAGCTTTTCGAGCTCGCGCTCCATCGCCGCGAGGCCCGGGGCATAAATGCCATCGTCGTTGGTGAGCAGGATCAGCACGTGTGCGTCTTACCCTCTGGGCGAAGCGTTCTCAGGCGAAGCGGCCAGTATACCGGTCGTATCCAAGTGGTGGCAAACGACCGCCGTTTGACTGCTGTCTACAGATGGTTTGCTCGAAACGCGTTGAGCATCGCGTGGGCCTGGCCCTGATGATGCGCTTCGTGCCAGCCGACGATGTGCAGCACGGTCAGGAAGGTCCAGCCCTTGGCGGCGAGTTGCGGCGGCACATCGCTCAGTTGCGCGTCGCCGAAACCGGCCAGCGTGGCCAGCAGCGTCTGCCGACCGCCGTCGAGGACTTCGCGAATCTGCTCGAGCGTTGGAATGCTATCGTCCGCCGTGCTGCCACCCCGATAGCGCGGCCAGAGATCGCCAAACCGCCCCGGTCGCTCGGCCACGAGGCGCTCGTTGGCAAAGATGTCCTCGGTGACGCCGATGTGCATGAACTGCCAGGCAACATGCGCGCGACCCGGCGCCAGTCGGAAAGCGAGCGCCGCCTGGGGATCCGGCAGCTTGGCAATTTCGTCGAGCGTGGCCAGCGAGCGGCCCCGGTTGAATTCAAAGCTCTTGGTCAAAACCTCGATCGTGCTCATGGTCGCGCCCCCGGCGGATGATGGTCTGTTACACGCACTTCGCAGTGCCTTATCTTAGGATTGCATGCACCTGGTGACCAGTCGCACTCGACCGGCGACCCTGGCGAGCGAGCGCCTGGGGCGGTATGCTTGCGGGCGACGACTTCCCACCAGGAGCCGACCATGAGATGTGCCGCCGAGGCGATTGCCGTGCTCGCATGCGTACTATCGCCGGCCATTGTATGCGCCGACGAGTTCGAGCCGCTGTTCGATGGCCGCACGTTCAGCGGTTGGGAAGGCAACCTCGATTCTTTCCGAATTGAAGACGGGGCGATCGTGGGCGGAACGCTCAAGAAAGCGATCCCACGTAACGAATTCCTGTGCACAAACGAATCGTTTGGCGACTTCGAGCTGCGGTTGAAGTTCAAAGTGCTTGGCAAGGGAGCTAACGCCGGCGTGCAGATTCGCACGGAGCGGATTCCCAATCATCACGAAGTGCGCGGCTATCAGGCCGATCTTGGCGACGGTTACTGGGGTTCGCTGTACGACGAGTCGCGCCGCAACAAAATCCTTGCTGCTGCCGATCCGAAGTTGATCGCCGCAGTGCTGAAGCCTGACGACTGGAACGACTACACGATTCGCTGCGAAGGCCCGCGCATCCAGCTGTGGATCAACGGCCGGCAGACAATCGACTACACCGAGAAGGACGACAAGATCGCTCGCAGTGGCGTGATCGCCGTGCAGATTCATGGCGGACCGCCGAGCGAAGCCTGGTACAAAGACCTTCGCGTTCAGAAACTCTGATTCACATAATGACTGTTGCCACCGCTGCTCAATTGCCTCCGATCGCTCGCCGCCCGACCATCGCGCGGCCGAGGTTCTTCTATTTCGACCTGGGCAACGTGCTGCTCAAGTTCGATCATCACCTGGCCGCGCGGCAGATGGCCGCAGTGGCAGGCGTGAGCGAGCAGCTCGTGTGGGACACCGTGTTCGGCACGGATCTCGAACTGCGGTACGAGGCAGGCGAAGTGAACGACGCTGAGTTCTACGAGCTCTTCTGCCGGGCGACCGACTCGCGCCCCGACATGCAGGCGCTGCTGCTCGCCGGCAGCCAGATCTTTACACCAAACACCTCGATCTATCCGGTGCTGGGCGGAATGATCTCCGCCGGATATCGGCTAGGCATTCTTTCGAATACCTGCCCCGGCCACTGGTCGTACTGCTACGGCGGACAGTACACGCTGCTCAACAAAGGCTTCGAGGTCTACGCCCTCAGCTACGAGCTCGGGGCCTGCAAGCCCGCGCCCAAGATCTTTGCAGGCGCCGCGAAGTTGACGGGCTGCCAACCGGAGGAAATCTTCTTTGTCGACGACGTTGCCGGGCATGTCGCGGGAGCGAAGGCGGCGGGATTCGATGCCGTGCAGTACACCACCACCGCACAGCTTGCGGCCGATCTGCATGAGCGCGGAGTGAGGTTTAACTACTAGTGGTTGGGTGGCCCTGACAACTGTCAGGGTGCCTGGTGGCACTAGAGGGTAGGTCGAGGGACGATCACACATCGGACTACACCCAGCGGAACAGCTTCAGGGCGAGCACGAACGTGACCACCGCCCAGGCTGCGAGCAGGCCGATCTCCGGCAATTGGCTCGCCAGGCTCGCGCCTTCCTGCATCACGGCCCGCAGCGCGTTGTTGAGTGCCGTGAGCGGGAGCAGCTTGATGAATGGCTGTGCCGCCTGGGGAAAGCGATCCGACGAAAAGAAGATGCCCGAGAGCAGCCACATCGGCAGCATCACGAGGTTCATGAGTCCCGAGACGGCCTCGAGCGTCTTGGCCCGGCTGGCCACGAGCAGGCCCAGGCCGGCGAACGTCACCGCGCCGAGCAGGATCAAGAACGTGACGGCCAGCAAGCTGCCGTAGATCACGACGCCGAACGCCAGCCGCGCAAAGACGAGCAGTACCAAAACCTCGGGCACCAGAAACATCAGACGGCTGAGCATGACGCCGCCGAGGAAATCCGTTTTTCGCATGGGCGTGGCCAGGAATCGCTTGAGCAGTTTGCGGATCCGCATGTCGACGGTTACGAAGCCCACGCCCCACAAACCGCCCCCCATCAAGCTCATGCCCAAGAGGCCTGGCACCAGAAAGTCGATGTAGCGGCCGCCCGGCTCGTTGAACTCTTCGACTTTCACTTCCGCCACATCTTTGCGCCCTGCGGCGCGCTGCAATGCGTCGTCCACAGCCGCTTCGGCCAGCACGCTCTCTGGCCGCGTCGGATCGAATTGATATTCATAAGTGGGCGTCTCGCTGGCGCCGGCTTCCACAACCAGCGCCGTGCGTCCGGTGCGCAAATGCATCCGCGCTTCCTCAGACGAAACCACACGGGCTTCGAACCGCTCCTGCTTCGCGAGTGACTCGAGCACAGACTTTGCTTGGGGACTGTCGACGATGTCGACCGCAATGTGCTCCACCGGCTGATTGCGAAATGCAATGCCCAGGCCGACGACCAGCAGGATCGGAAAGCCGTAGACCCAGAACACGGCCTCGGGCTCGCGATAGAACTCGCGCAGCCGGGCAAGCGTGAGCTCACCGAGTGCCCAATAGCGCTGCTGACTTACCGCCTGTGGATTGGCTTTCATGCGGGCACGGGCTCGTCATCAAGGTGGCGGCCGGCCAGCTTCACGAAGACGTCTTCGAGGCTGGCATGCCGGGTGGTCAAGCTGGTCAGTTCGCATTGCCGCTCGCGAAGCATCTCCATCAGCAGCGGCAGCACGATGTGCGGTTCGGCGACCGACAAGCTCCAGTGGTCGTCTTCCTGTCGGACTTCGCTCACCGAGGGGAGAGCGGCGAGCGCCGCATCGATCGGCTCCGTGGGTGTGCAGGCCAGCGTGAATTCGATGACGTGCTCGCCGCCGAGCGAAGCGATCAGCTCGCGCGGCGTGCCGAGCGCGATCACCTGTCCGTGATCGACGATCGCCACGCGGTCGCAGAGCCGTTCGGCCTCGTCCATGTAGTGCGTGGTCAGCAGAATTGTGCGGCCGGCCGAGCGCACTTCGCGAATGATCTCCCATAACTGGCGCCGTGAGCTGGGGTCGAGACCCGTGGTTGGCTCGTCGAGAAACAACAGCTCCGGATTGCCCACGAGCGCACATGCCACGGCCAGCCGCTGCTTCTGGCCGCCGGAGAGCTTGCCCACGCGAGCGTCGGCTTTCTCTTCGAGCGAAACCTTGGCCAGGCATTCGCGGGGGTCGGGCCCTTCGCGGTAGAAGCTGCGAAACAGTCGCAACGTTTCGAGCACGGTGAGCTTTTCGGAGAGCCGCGTCTCTTGCAGCGAGATGCCGATCCGCTGGCGGATTTCATTGTCGGCCTTTCCCCAGCGGAGGCCCAGGACTTCGACCTCGCCCGAGGTGGGTGTGAGCAGCCCTTCGAGGATTTCGATGGTGGTGGTCTTGCCGGCGCCGTTGGGCCCCAGCAGGCCAAAGCATTCGCCGCGCTCGATTTCCAGGTTCAGGCCGCGCACGGCCTCGACCGGGGGGCGGCCGTCGTAGCGTTTCACCAGGTTCTGACAGCGAATGGCAAGCGTCATGGGGGCTACATCCGGGCGGCGTTTCATGCAACAATCGGGACGCTCGAAGTGGTCGATGTTTCGGCCCTTCAGGCGAACGAGCGATTCTAACGCCGCGCTCCACCCATCGTCGAGCGGCGCGAGCGAGCGGAGTCTGGCAAGAATGCTCTGTTCATAACCCGAAGCGTGAGCGAGGCCGGGCAGTAATTTCGCCTCGCTCACGCTTCGGGTTGCGATAGGCAGCCTCTCACCAGAGTCTGGTCACACTTCGGTTCCCGGGGGCGACACATGGCGGACCCTCAAGGTTCGCGGTCGAAGCAAATGATGGCGGACACTTCGAAACGCAAAACCTACTGGCCCCTTCGCAATCTGACCGCGCTGCTTACGAGTTGTATCGCGCTGGCTGTGCTCGTGCTGGCGCTGGCGCCCGCGGCAACGGAGCTTGCTGTTTCGCCCGAAGCGTTTCCGAGCGAGCTCGTTTCGTTCACCCCGGACGCTCACAATCCGATCTTCTTGGCGGCGGGGAAAGAGGACTGGGATGCCAAGATTCGCGAGCGCGGCTGGATCATGCGCGACGGCGCTGATTGGAAGCTGTGGTACACCGGCTACGACGGCACGAAGGAGGGGATCCGCCTACTCGGCCTCGCCACGTCGCCGGACGGCATTCGCTGGACGCGCTACGCCGGCAACCCGCTGATCAAGGACCTGTGGGTGGAAGACATGATGGTTGTCCGCCAAGGCGGAACGTACTACATGTTCGCCGAAGGGGCAGGGGACCGCGCCCAGCTCTTGACCTCCACCGACGGCGTTCACTGGGAGCCGCAAGGCACGCTCGACGTGCGCTACACGAATGGCAAGCCGCTCACGCCGGGTCCATTCGGCACGCCCACCGCGTGGTGCGAGAACGGCACGTGGTATCTTTTCTATGAGCGGATGGATCAGGCGATCTGGCTGGCCAGTTCCAAGGACCTGAAAGTCTGGACGAACGTGCAGGATGAGCCGGTTCTGAACCGAGGCCCCGAGGAGCACGACGAGCACATGATTGCGCTCAACCAGGTGTTTCGCTACCGCGGGGCCTACTACGCCGTCTATCACGGCACCGGCGGCGAAACGGCCCGCCGCGTGTGGAACACGAACCTCGCGCGGTCGACGGATCTCATTCACTGGGCGAAGTATCCCGGCAACCCGATTGTTCATGACAAGTCGAGCGGCCAGTTTCATTTCGATGGCCGCAGGTTGCGACTCTATACGACGCACGATCGGGTCGATTTGTTCTGGCCAAAGGAAGCGAGTTTCGACGAGGCAACTCGCCCGTGAGCACGCCCGTCATTTACAATCTGGGTTCGCTGAATCTGGATCGCGTGTTCCGCGTGCCTCACATCGCTTCGCCCGGCGAGACTTTGGCGGCAAGTTCGCTCACGACGTATCCCGGCGGCAAGGGAGCGAATCAATCTGTCGCGCTCGCCCGCGCAGGAGCACGCGTGGTGCACATTGGACGCATCGGCGCTGATGGCCAGATGCTTCGCGAGCGGCTGGCGGCCGAAGGCGTGGACGTGCGGCACATCGTCGAACTGCCGGACACGCCGACCGGACAGGCGATCATTCAGGTCGACAACGAGGGGCAGAACTCGATCGTGATTCTCGCCGGCGCGAACGGTGAGATCACGCCCGCGGACGTCGAGGCGGCGCTGGCAGACGCTCCGGCTGGCAGTTGGTTACTGACGCAGAACGAGACCAGCAGCGTCGGTGAGGCGATGCAGCTCGCGAAGCAGCGAGGACTGAAGATCGCGTTCAATCCCGCGCCGGCCGATGAGCGGGTGCGTAGCTATCCCGCGGAACTCGTCGACCTGTGGTGCCTGAACGAAACCGAGCACGGGCGGTTGCACGACTTGGTGCCGCGGAAACTTAGCGCCGATCAGGAAGTGCTCCTGACGCGCGGGGCTGGGGGCGCCGCACTTTGGCGGGCCGACGGCGAACTGCATTTGCCAGCCGAGCAGGTCGAGGTCGTTGACACCACGGCGGCTGGCGATACCTTCTTGGGCTATTACCTCGCCGGTCTCGTCGCGGGGTTATCGGCCGAGGAGCGACTCGCGCGAGCGATCCGCGCCGCGGCAATCTGCGTTACCCGGCCCGGAGCGATGGATTCGATTCCGGGGACGTCGGAAGTTTAGCCATCTTTCCACTGGCAGGCTGATTGAGCCTGCGCCGTGCCGCACGTTATGATAGACCGCACCTGACCGAGATACTTCCCAACTGAAACACCCGCCCCGCCAGGAGCTTCCACCATGCCTGCCGACAATCATGAATCCACGCGGCACGAATCAACCGCCGCTTCGCGTCGTGCCTTCTTGAAGACTTCGGCCGCGGCCGCGCTCGCCACATCGGCGCTCCCCACGATCCTGCATGCTGAAGACAAGGCCGGCAGCAAGGCGCCCGTGCTCGGCGAAGGGGCTCACAAGTTCGAAGCGATTCACAATTGGGGTGAACTGCCCAGCCACATCGTGTGGGGCGAGACGCATGGCGTCGCGGTCGACAAGGCGGGCCACATCTATATCAAGCATCGCAGCGATGCGAAGGAACCGATGGACTCGATCGTCGTGTTCGATCCGGCGGGCAAGTTCGTCCGCTCGTTCGGCAAGGAGTATCACCATGGCGGGCACGGCATCGACATTCGCGAGGAAGGGGGCGAGGAGTTCCTCTACCTGTGCGACGTCCACAACCGGCAGGTCGTAAAGGCCAACCTGAAGGGTGAGCAGGTTTGGAAGATGCAGTTCCCGAGCGAGGCCGGCCTGTATCAGGACATCAAGCAGTTCAATCCGACGAACGTGGCGTTCAATCCCGACGGCGGGTTCTACGTGGCCGACGGCTATGGCTCGAACTACATCCACCAGTACGACAAGGACGCGAAGTGGATTCGCAGTTGGGGCGGCGGCGGCACCGAAGCGGGCAAAATGCGCACGCCGCACGGTATCTGGCTCGACAATCGCCCCGGCCGCGAACCGTCGCTCGTGGTGGCCGATCGCGCGAATGCCCGGCTGCAGTACTTCACGCTCGACGGCAAGTTCCTCTCGATCGTCGAAGGCGTGAGCTTCCCGGCTCACTTCGACATTCGCGGCACCGAGCTGCTGGTGCCCGATCTGCATGCCCGCGTGACGATCATGGACGCGGACAACAAGGTGATCACGCACCTGGGCTACGATCAGGCCTGGACCGACCAGGTGCTGAACGGCGGCAAGCTGGTCCTGCGCGGCCAGCCCGAGCGTTTCCAAGCCGGCCGCTTCATCCACCCGCACGACGCCTGCTACGACAAGGATGGAAACATCTTTGTGGTGGAGTGGGTGCCCACGGGCCGCGTAACGCTGCTGAAGCACGTCTCGTAAGAAGTTCACATAGCGAGGAACGCGATCAAGCGGGGTCGACTATCTCAGACGACGGCACGCCTTAGGCGTTCACTTACTGCGCTCTGCCTCGCTGAGGTACTTTTCCTGCCAAGGCCGTGCCTTAGGCTGGGACGTAACCAGCAGCTTGCCATCCTGGATCATGTAGGAGAGGTTGTTCGGCTCCAGAATCTCGCGGAGCGTGACGTCCAGTCGTCCGTTGGTTTTCTTGGTCACGTGCGTGCGCGGACTTATGTCGACGTTAATTCGTTTGATTTCCAATCGGTCGAGCTCGATTGAGATGTCGTGATAGTCGCTGAGAAAATTCATCACGTCAACGAGTGGAAAATACTGGCACTCGAGACTGGTCGCCTGGCCAAGCTGGTAGCGAATATTTGCCTCGTCGGCAGCGACGTCGGCCCGGGCCACCGTTGCGACCAGCAGGCAGGCCATGAACGCCAACGCAAAAAGACCACGATTCGACAGACGATGTGCCATCTCTCTTGCTCTTCTGCAGTGTTCCGAGTTGGGTGAACCAACAGCCCCCAATATAGCGGTGAAGGCTTTCTCGAGGGGGCAAGAAAAACGCCTGGAACTGTTGTTACAACGTGTATCGATCGTAACGGCAACCCGCCCGCAGGGCATGTTGTACATTTAGGGAAACGCACGCCCGGGTCGCATCGGCCCAGTCACTCTGAGGCGAGGGGCGTGGCCAAACCAATCCACGAATCGGTTCGATACCGGAGGACGTTGCTATGAAGAAGGCCATGAAGAAGTTTGCACTGTTTGCCGCGCTGATTGCCGCGGCGCCGTTTGCCGTTGGCTGCAGCGACAAGACCAAGGACGCCGCGAAGGATGCCGGCCAGGAGATCAAGGAAGCTGCCGAAGCCACGGGCGACGCGGCCGTCGAAGCGGGCAAGGATGTCGTGAAGGGTGTTGAAGGCGCCGTCGAAGGGGCGAAGGAAGCCACGCAGGATGCCGGCGACGCGGTGAAGGCTGCCGCGGACGACGCAGGCGCTGCCGCGAAAGACGCCGCCGAAGATACCAAGGGTGCAGTCGAAGACGCCAAGAAGGACTTGTAGGCTCGACACTCCAACTTGTGAGTCAGACCGCAAGGCAGCCGGCGGCGAGCGACATCGCCTGGGCTGCCTCGCGGCGTTTAACGGCCCCCTGAGCCGTCAGGTGTCGCGGCGGTTTTGCTTCGCGGCGGGCTGTTGCCAATAATAATAGCTGGCGACCCGGCCCCCCAGCTTCACATCATGGAGATCTACCCCCATGCGATCCGAACTATTGCTCCTCGCTGTGTCGACCAGCGCCATCGCGCTCGCCTTCGGCCGGCCCGCGCCGGCTGACGAGCCGACTTCGACGCCTGCCGCAGCCGCGCAGGCGGACAGCGAACAAGCGCCGATCCAAACGCCCGACACTCAATCCACGAATCCTGGCGGCGAGAAGTGGCGCTTCCGCCAGCACCAAGGTTTGTGGTGGTACTGGCTGCCGAGCGAGAAGTGGGTTTATTGGCACGAGGGCAAGTGGGTGCCCTACGACGCGGCCAGTTACGCCGAGCTACGACGCTCGCAGCCCGCGCGGCAGTACAGCTATTTTCGCGGCGGCAATCAGAGCACCAGCGGCTATTCGGAGCTCGGCCAGTGGGGCCCTGTGCGGTACGACGGCTACGGTCAAAGGCAGTATCCCTATTCGCGACGGAACTCCGGCATTCGACAGCTTGGTCCCGTGCCGGCGATGGGCGGAGTCCGCTCGCTGCCTGGCTGGGGTGGTGAGCGGTAGGAAGCGCGCCGTGGAGGGCTTGCAACTTGGGGAGTGCCCATGCCAGCGTAAGTCCCGAATTGCTTGACCCTTGCATCCGCCGCGTTATGATCCGAATATTCACCGGATGCCAGCAGCGCCAGTGTCCGATGAAATGAGAACCGCGCCGGTCACCCCACATGGACAGCAAGATGCACCGTGGCCGGCCGATTTTGCAACATCGCGCAAGAGATCCTATCTGAATCACGAGAGGCCCAACTCGGACGCACCACAAACGCGGCAACGCGGGGAGAAATTGCGGGGGCGGAAGTTGACTTTCCGCCCAGTTTCGCCCGGGCTAGCCGCGATTTGCAGCGATTAGGCGGCAGTTTTTCAGGGACGGACGACAGCCAGAAACACCAGGGTTAGGCAGCGGCGTTTCGCCAACAAACCAATCCATGACCGTCGCACACGCGGCCTTTCAGGGCGCTCGGGAGCAGCCCGGCTCCGGCGCTCTACCGGCCTGCGAGTTGCGTGATATTATAATGAACCGCAGAAAACCGGCCGTTTTTTCTTAACCGGACGCGATGGCCAAGCTCAAGGTCGAACAGTTTGTAGACCTGGTCAAGCGAAGCGGGTTGGTTGACGACGAGAAGCTCAGCGAAGCTCTCTCGGGCGTCGATCAGTCCGTCAGCGATAGCGGTATCGTCGCCTCGAATCTCACGAAGGCCGGCCTGCTGACCGAGTGGCAGAGCGAAAAGCTGCTGCAAGGCCGCCACAAGGGCTTCTATCTCGGCAAGTACAAGCTGCTCAGCCATATTGGCACCGGCGGCATGGGTTCGGTCTATCTGGCCGAGCACCAGGTGATGCGTCATCGGGTGGCCATCAAGCTGCTGCCCACCAATCTGGCCGCGCAGACCAGTTACATCGAGCGCTTCCACCAGGAAGCCCGCGCCGCGGCCGCGCTCGCGCACCCGAACATCATCCGGGCCTTCGATGTCGACCAGCACGAGGCCTATCACTACCTGGTGATGGAGTTTGTCGACGGCACGGACATCCAGGCGATCGTCAGCCGCTCCGGTCCGCTCCCTTACGACACGGCGGCCAGCTACACGCGGCAGGCGGCCGAAGGTCTGGGATATGCCCACCGCATGGGGCTCATCCATCGCGACATCAAGCCGGCCAACCTGCTGGTGAATCGCGAAGGCACGGTGAAGATTCTGGACATGGGCCTGGCCCGTTTCTCAGATGATTCCCAGGGTTCGCTCACCAAGGAATACGATCAGAAGATGATCGGCACGGTGGACTACCTGGCGCCGGAGCAGGCGCTCGACAGCCACGGCGCCGACGGCCGGGCGGACATCTACAGCCTGGGTTGTTCGCTGTACTACATGCTGACGGGTGACTCGCCGTTCCCGCAGGGCACGATTCCGCAGCGGTTGATGCAGCATCAATCGGCCGAACCCCGCGATATCCGCGAGACGCGGCCCGACGCTCCGCAAGAGCTGATCGACATTGTCCGCAGAATGATGGCCAAGAAGGTCACCGATCGGTATCAGACCGGCGACGAAGTGGCCCGCGACCTGGCGATCTTCCTGGGCGAAGACCTGAACGGCTCGTCGACGAGCGAGCTGTTGATTCCGCCGCCGACCGGGCCTTCGCAGAATGAGAACCTGGACCTGGCGCCGATCGAAGAGGATGAGACGGGCAGCCGTCGCCGGCCCAGCGAGTCGTCGGCGGGCAAGTCGAATGCCGGCGCCTCGGGCGACAGCGGCTCAGGAGCGTCGACCAGCTCCGTGATGGGGGGCGGCAGCGCGAAACCGGGCTCGGGCGTGAGCAAGTCGAGTTCCGGCGTTCGCTCGGGGGCGCACAAAACAGTGAAGCCCGGTTCCTCGCCCGGCAAACCGAAGTCGGGGGTGCAATCCGGGGCGGCTCAGCCGGCTCCGAAGATCGAATTGGCCCCGGCCGAAGACGACATCATGGAGGAACTGCTCTCCTCCACCAGCTTGCCGGATGCGGAGCAGCAACTTTCGGCGGCCCCGCTCCATCCGATCGGGCACCGCTCGAGCGGCGGCGACGAAAGTATCGGCATGCGGCTGGGTAAACTGGCCGGCCTGGCCGTCGGCGGCGCGATCGCCGTGGTGATCCTGATCATCATCATGACGTACGTCTGGGTGAACTTCTAAACGGCTCGGCGCGTTTTCCGTTGTGTTGGGCAAAGCGACGGCGTTTCGCATTCCGCCAGTAACGAGCTGCGCAGAGGCCCACAAGACCTGTTGCTAGCATGGCCGAAGCGGCTGGCTCAGGAACGGCGGCCTGATAATGCATGCGGATGGAATAAGCGTCCAGCATGTGATCATAGATCGCGACCTCGTCCAGAACACCGCTGAATGGCTCGAAACTGAAGCTGCCATCAGCCATTGGACTGCGCCCAATTTCGAGTGCACTTGAACTGGCAGCAATCGCGCCGGCGCTGGCGAAGACCTGGAAAAGTTCCCCGTTCAGGTAGAACGTGGGGCCGCCCTGGGCATCCACGACGATCGCAAGATGATACCACTCGCCGGTTGTTACTGCCTCGGCTGTGCGATAGTCTTCGACACCGTAGGCAGTGAAAATGAGGTGTGAATCCTCGACGCCAACACCATACCCTTGTCCAAATGAACCGCCATAGAAGCGATTGCTGACAATCCGCTGCGTGCCCAAGCTGGCCGCGGTCTTGAACCACGCTTCGACAGTGAACTGGCTGGTCAAATCCAAGGCCGACCGATAACCCACATCCACAAAGCCGCCATTCAAGCCATCGCCGATGAAATTCGCCGCAGTGTTCGGGTACACGAGGGCTCCGGCAGCGCCCGGCGTGACTGAGCTGTAGTACGTCCCGTCAAATCCGCTGAGAGAGCTGTCGATCGCGCTCACAGCGTCCGGCGCCTCGCCGAGCCGCCAGTAGCCGACGGGTGAATCGCCCAATATCTGGGATGAGTAGCCGTCTGCCAGGGTGACTGGGCTGAATCCGAGAGTGAAGATCAGAGCAATCAGAACGCGATTCACGGTGCAACACTCCTCAAGGTCCCATTGATTCAAAGATCGTCCCGCAAAGCGGTCGAACTGTTATTACCGATCGGAATAACTACGCATCGATACGTCCAAAGTGCCCCGTCTGGAGAGCAGCTTGCGCACGTTCGACTTCCAGGTAGTAGTCGCGGCGCTCGAGCAAGCGGGCGGCCTCTTCGTCCAGGATCGCGATCACGTCGCGGTGCAGTTGCAGGGCCGAGGCCGTGATCTGGGCCGTGATCGGTCCTTCGATTGTTTCGCGGATGGCCTTGGCCTTGCTCGCTCCGGCGGCCAGCAGCAGGCACTGCCGCGACTCGAGAATCGTGCCCACGCCCATCGTGATTGCCAGCCGCGGCACTTCGTGCTCGCCGCCGAAGAAGCGGGCATTGTCGCGAATCGTTTCGGCCGTGAGCGTCTTGAGTCGTGTGCGGCTGCCGAGCGAGGAGCCCGGCTCGTTGAAAGCGATGTGTCCGTCGCTGCCGATGCCGAGTACCTGGAGGTCGATGCCCCCTTCGTCGCTGATCAACCGTTCGTAGTGGGCGCAGTAGGCTTCGAAGTCGAGAGCGCGGCCATCGGGCACGTGGGTGTCGCGCGGATCGATGTTGATGTGGTCGAACAGGTTTTGCTGCATGAAGTGGCGATAGCTCTGCGGATGCGTCGCGCTGAGTCCCACATACTCGTCGAGATTGAACGTTACGACGCGCGAGAAATCGAGTCCCTCCTCACGATGCAAGCGAATGAGTTCGGCGTACATCCCCAGCGGCGTGCCTCCGGTCGCGAGCCCCAGCACGCAGTTGGGGCGCTTGCGAACCAGGATGGCCGCGAACTGGGCGGCCCGGCGGGCGACCCCCTCTTTGTCTTTCTCGACGATCACGCGCATTGCGACTCAGACTCCGGGTGTGCATCACGACAGGATCCTTCTCCAGCTTACTGCCTGGTGACGACTCGTGCGCCGCGAGCGGCCTCGGCAGGCAGTGGGCGATTCCTCAGTTTTAATCCATCCCCCCGGCGCGGCCTATAGGCCGGCTTTTGGCCGCAGAATCCCCGGCGTTTCTGGGGCGGGATCGGTCTAGGGCGGACGCCGCTAGCTCGCTACAATCCGCCGGAATTTTCCGGCCGCCACCGTCGAGACTCCACGCATGCTTTGGATTCGCACATTCTGGATGTCGTTGGCCCTGCTGTTGGGGCTGCTGTTTGCGACCACGATCGCACTTGAGCCAGTCGCCGTCGATGCAGCGCTTGAGGACGCACAGCTCACCGACGTCGCGTTCGTCACCCGCGAGCTCGGTTGGGCCGTGGGGGACCGCGGCGTGATCTGGCACACGGCCGACGGCGGCAAGACGTGGAACCGCCAGCACTCGGGCGTCACCTGCCGGTTGCAAAGCGTCTGCTTCCTCGACGACAAGATCGGCTGGGCCGCAGGCGGCTTTACGCAGCCCTACTCGCACACGACGGTCGGCGTCGTGCTGCACACGCGCGACGGCGGCCAGAAATGGTCAATCCTACGGGACAAAATCCTGCCGACGATCAACAAGATCGGCTTCTTCGACACGAAGCGCGGCTGGGCTGTCGGTCACAGCTCACCGCTCTTTCCGACGGGCACCCTGACAACCAGCGACGGAGGCCGCAGTTGGGCCGCGCTGGGCGGCGTGGCCGCGCGGAATTGGCTGACCGCCGACTTCACGGATCCGAATACCGGCGCGCTGGCCGGCCGCGACAGCTCGCTCGCGCTCGCCGGTCGAAACGGCATTCAAAGCGTGACCGCTGACTATGGTCTCCGCGCGCTGCACCGCCTGGACCTCGCGGCCAACGGCGCCGGTTGGCTCGTGGGCGATGGCGGGCTCGTGCTCAACACGGTTGACGCCGGCCGCACCTGGTCGACCACCGAAGGCGCGCTCCCCGCCGGCGCCAACACCCAGTTCGATTACGCGGCGCTGGCCAATATTGGACCTCACGTCTGGATTGCCGGCACGCCGGGCACGCGCGTACTGCACAGTGCCGACGGCGGTCGCACTTGGGAATTAGCCGCTACTGGACAGTCCCTTCCCATTCGCTCGCTGAGTTTTGTTGACGAACAACACGGCTGGGCTGTCGGCGAACTGGGCACGATCCTGGCCACGCGCGATGGCGGGCGCACCTGGCACAAGCAGCGCACGCATGCCAGCCGAGCGGCGATCGCGGGTTTCGTCGCCCGTCCCGAGCAGTTGCCGCTCGAGCTGCTAGCCAAGCTCTCGGCCGACGAAGGTTATCTCGCTGCGATCGAAGTGCTCAATCGGGAGGAGAGCGAGATTCGCTCACCGCTGGGACGTGAGGCGATCGTGCACGAAGCCGCGTCCGCAGCGGGCGCGAGCACCGGTCTCACCGCCTGGCAGTTTCCGCTTCGCTCGACGGCACTCAAGCTTTCGGCCGAGCGACTGATCGAAGACTGGAACCGGGTGAACGACGGTCAGGGAATTGAAAAGCTTGAAGCGCACGTCGTCTCCCGGCTGCGCATGTGGCGACCCAGCATCGTTGTAACGGTTGCCGCTGACGCTCGCGATCCGCTCGCCCTGGCGATCAACCAGGTCGTGCTCGGCGCGGTCGAGCAGGCTGGCGATCCAACCCGCTATTCCGAGCAGATCACCGCGGCAGGGCTCGAGCCTTGGAAAGTGCAGAAGGTCTACGCGGCGCTATCCGGCGGAGTCGGAACGGCCAATATCAACACCGCGCAAGTCACTTCGCGGCTGGCGCGTTCGATTGGTGAGCTGACGGCGCCTGCCCGGGGGCTCGTCGCGAAGGAGTACACGCCGGTAGCGCCGAATGTCGCGTTCCGGCTACTGGTCGATCACATTCCGCAGGGAGTCGGCGAACGCGACTTTTTTAGCGGCATCACGATCTCGCCCGGCAGCGATGCACGGCGGATGTATCACGAGGGTTCGCAGAACAACCTGGCCGCGGCCCAGCGCGAGGCGCAGCGTTTTCGCAACCTGCAGGCGATTCTGGACCTGGCCGACAAGCGCGGCGAAGAAGGTCACTTCCTCGCGAACCTCGGCGATCAGACACGCGATCTGGAGCCCGACCGCGCGGCTCAAGTCATGTTCCAGCTGGCCAAGCGCTACTGGGCCAAGGGGCGCGCCGACATGGCCGCGGAATGCTACGAGGTCCTGGTTGAGAAGCACGCAACGCATCCGCTGGCCGGGGCTTCCTTGGCCTGGCTCGTTCAGTATTACGCCAGTGGTGAGACCGCCCATCGCTCGCACATCGCCGGAGAGTTCATCGCCCAGCAGTCGCAAGCCCAAGCACTGGTGCCGGACGCGCAGCGCACGGCGGGCCAGCTTCCCGCGGCAGGTTCCGCCGAGGCCGTGCAACTCGCGGGCGGTGTCGCGACCGCTTCGAACGTGACGGCCACAGGCGGGTTAATCGCAGGCTCGATGGACGCAGGCGAGCGGACTGCCAAGGCCTGCGGCTATGCCGAGCAACTCGAACAAGTTGAACCGGCTCTGGCCTATGAACCGCGCGTGCGATTTCCGCTGGCCGCGGCTCAGAAACAACAAGGCCGCAGCGGCGCGGCCGAGCGATTCTTTCAGGCCCTTCGTCATCATCGGGCGCAGGATGCCTGGTGGACGTGCGGGCAAGGCGAACTGTGGCTGCTGAAGCGCGAAGGGGACTCGCCGAAGCCGCTGTGGAACGTCGTTCCCGCGCCGAACAAGCCGCGGCTCGACGCGCAGCTCAACGAACCTTTTTGGCGCTCGGCCACCGCGGTTGAACTGCACAGTCCGCAGAACGACGGCGACAACTGGAGCGCCGTGGCGATGCTGGCGTATGACAGCGAGTATCTGTATCTGGGCCTGAGCGTCTCTCGCCACGAAAGTTATCGTTACCAGAAGTTCGAAAAACCGCGGCCGCGTGACAGCGAGCTTTCAGATCAGGATCGCGTGGAGCTGTTGATCGACGTCGATCGGGACTATGCGACGTATTACCAGTTCACAATCGACCACACCGGTCGCACGGCAGAAAGCTGCTGGCACGACGCGACGTGGAATCCCGAGTGGTTCGTGGCTTCCGGTGGAGACGAAACCACCTGGACCGCCGAGGCGGCGATTCCGCTATCGGCACTCGCCACCACTCCGCCCAGCGAAACCACGGCCTGGGCCGTGGGCGTGCAACGCACCGTGCCGGGCGTGGGCTTTCAAGCGTGGACGCAGCCGGCCAGCCCAGAGGTGATGCCCGAGGGCTTTGGCTACGCGGTGTTCAAGAAGCAGTAGTGCCGAATGCGAAGTCGGCACTGCTAAGCCACGCGGAGGTCAGGGCGCGGCGGCCGGTTCGGCCGTCGACTCGGCTTGCGATTCTTCAGTCTCCGCCGGCGCCGGCGCTTCCCCGTCGGGCGGTTCTTTCTCGGCCGCGAACTGCTCTTCGAAGAAACCCTGGAACTCGTGGGCCGCTTCTTCGTGCAGGATGGCGACCTTGCGGCCGCCGGCGAGACCCACGCGGCGCGATTCGAAATCGAACAGCACGCTGGCCCAGTCGCGACCGTCGGTTACGCCCAGGGCGTATTGCCAGACCGGCTCCGAATCTGGCGGCACGTCCGACCAGTTGTAAGTTGTATCGAGCACCAGCGCCCGGCGAAGATTGCTGATCCCTTTGGCCGGCGCGGCATCGCGCGTCTCCAGCACGAGCCAGGCTGTTTCATTGAACTCGAGAGCCTTGGCTGCGGGGGCTTCTTCGACAGGCTGTTCTTGCTTTTCAGCCGGCGCGTCCGCGGTCTTTGCGCTTTCGCTGTCGCTCGGTTCATCCTCGGTCATGGCCTGGCTGGGGTCGGCCTCTCCCAACCGCATCACTTCGACCCTGGGCGCTTTGTCGATCAGGGCCGCCGTCTGCACACCCCAGAATTCCTGGGCATATCGCTGATTGGCGTAGTGATAAAACACACTGGCTGTGGCCGCCAGCACGGCCACGGCGAGGATGAGCAGGATCGTGATGGTGCCGCGTTGCATGGGGCGTCCTACAGAGCGAGATTTCGCGTAACGCCGGCGGCCGCGAGCGGTCCACTAGCCACGCGCGCGATGGGTAGTATACTTGAGGCGTTCGACCGCCTTCTGGTCTCGCTATCCTAGGATCTTGTCAGAGCCATGTCCAACGAGTTCGATCCGTACCGCGAAGCCCTGGTCGTCGAGGCGACGACCCTCTGGCCCGATGATTATGACGACTGGGAGCCGACGGACCGTCGTCGCATCGAGGAGCAGTTGCACTCCGATCCGGCCAAGGCCAATCAGCTCGAATACGTCCGCGTGCACACGGGTTTTGCGCGGCAGATCACCGTCACGCCTGAGGATTTGGAGCGGCTCGGCGCGTAGCGTCAGGGCGCGATGACTGACCACCAATTGCGCCCAAAGTAAACGGAACCGCGCGTGACCACCGTCCCCGTCAACCTTAGCGAGCGCAGCTACGCGATCGAGATCGGCACCGACAACCTGTCGGAGCTTGGGGCGCACGTTCGTCGCTGGGCCAAGGCAACGCACGCGGTCATCATCACCGACGAGCACGTCGAACAGCCGCACGCCATGGCCGCGGCCAGCAGCCTGTCGACCGCCGGTTGTGCCGTCGATCTGCTGGTGATCGAGCCCGGCGAAAGCTCCAAGAACATCGACTCCGCATCGTTCCTGTGGGACAAACTGCTGGAAGTGGGCGCCGATCGCAAGTCGCTGATCGTCGCCGTGGGGGGCGGAGTGATTGGCGATCTGGCCGGCTTCGTTGCGGCCTCGTTTACCCGGGGCCTGGCCTTCGTGCAGGTTCCGACGACGCTGCTCGCCCAGGTGGATAGCTCGGTCGGCGGCAAAGTCGGCGTGAACCTGGCCGGCGGCAAGAACATGGTCGGCGCGTTCTGGCAGCCGGTGGGCGTGCTGATCGATACTTCGGTGCTCGATACGCTGCCCGAACGGGAGTACCGGGCGGGTCTGGCCGAGGTGGTCAAATACGGCGTGATTCTCGATGCCGACTTTTTTGAGTACCTCGAGAAGCACACGGCGGAGCTGGCCGATCGCGACGCTGAGGTGCTGCAGAAGGTCATCGCCCGCTGCTGCGAACTCAAAGCCCAGGTGGTGGCAGCCGACGAACGCGAACTGACCGGCCAGCGGGCCGTGCTCAACTACGGCCACACTTTCTGCCATGCGCTGGAAACGATCACGGGCTATGGCGAGTATCTGCATGGCGAGGCGGTGAGCATCGGAATGCTCTGCGCTTCGCGGCTCTCCGAGCGGCTGGGCCGCGTGGACCACAAGTTCACGCAGCGGCAGAAGAAGCTGCTCAAAGCGCTCAAGCTGCCGGTCGAGTTTCCCGAGGTCGACGAGGAGGCCCTGCTGGCTGCCATGTCGCACGACAAGAAGGTCGAGCATGGCAAGCTGCGGTTCGTGCTGCCAACGCGCATGGGTCATGTCGAACTGGTGGGGGACGTGGCCTCGGCGGACGTGCGTGCGGCCCTGCACGGAAAGTAGTACACTTGGGTGGAATAATTCCACCCGTCGAATAGACTAATGGCCATGCATGAGCCTCTTTCCAGCGACGATCGACTGGCCGACGCACTGCGCCTGGCGCTGATCAGCGGCATCGGGCCGCGACTGCGAAAGTCGCTGCTCGAAGCATTTGGCACGGCGAAGGGTGTGCTCGACGCGCCGCCCAGCGAGCTGCGTGGGGTGCCCGGAATTGGCGGCGAGCTCACGCGCAGGATCGCCGTCGCTCGCGAAGAGATCGACGTTGCGGCCGAGCTTGAACTCTGTGCGCGGCACAACATCAAGATCATCACCGACGAAGACGAAGCCTATCCCCGATCGCTCCGTGAGATCCACGACCCGCCGGGCATCCTGTTCGTGCGTGGCACGATCCTGCCGCAAGACGCACTCTCGATCGCGATCGTTGGCTCGCGGCACGCCACGCAATATGGTCTGGCCCAGGCCGAGCGACTCGCCGGCAGCCTCGCCCGTGCGGGGCTGACGATCAACAGCGGGCTGGCACGCGGCATCGACGCGGCAGCTCATCGCGGGGCGCTGGCCGCCGGGGGACGAACGATCGCCGTGCTCGGCAGCGGCGTGCTGAATCTCTACCCGCCAGAACACGTGGAACTCGCCGTCGAGATTGCCAGGCAGGGAGCCGTGATCAGCGAGAACCCGCCCGAGAGCCCGCCGCTTTCGGGTGCGTTCCCACAGCGGAACCGGATCATCAGCGGGATGTCGCTGGGTGTTGTGGTCGTTGAAGCCTCCACACGTTCAGGCGCACTGATCTCGGCACGGCACGCGATGGAGCAAGGGCGCGAAGTGTTCGCCGTTCCCGGCCGCGTGGACAACCGCATGGCGCACGGCTGCCACCGGCTGATTCGCGACGGCGCAAAGCTGGTCGAGACGGCCGATGATGTGCTGGAAGAACTCGGCCCGCTGGTGGCCCCGGCTGAATCGGCCAGCGGGGCTGAAGTGCATCATCCCGCCGAGCTGCTGCTCAACGAAATGGAACAAGCCGTGCTTGCCGCGATTCAAAGCGACCCGACATCGATCGACACGGTAGTCGCCGCCAGCGGATTGCCGACCGGGCAGGTGCTGGCCACGATCAGCGTGCTCGAAATGCGGCACCTGGTGCGGCGCGTGAGTGGGAATTTGCTGATCCGCAAGTGAGCAACTTGTTCGCCCCGCAGCGGTACACGGGTGAGCCGCTGGCGCGGCCGCCCGTGGCACACGAAGATTAGCCTCACTTACGTTGTCACTTACGTTCGACGTGCCTCAGCAGCGGCACACCGTACTGCAGAAACAATCCCGCCAGGATCAGACCGCCGCCCACGAGCGTCCACGGTGCTGGAACTTCGCTCCAGGCCAGATATACCCAGACCGGCAAGAGGATCGGCTCCAACAGTCCGATCACGGTGGCTTCCTGCGAGGTGATGCTGCGCAGGCCGCGGGCAAACAATACATACGGCACGGCCATCTGCAGCATTCCAAAACCGGCCAGAACTGGCAGTTGCGACGCGCTGGGCCAGACGCCCGCGTAAACCACGTAGGGGAAGGCGCAGGCCGCGGTCACCAGCAGGGCCAGCGAGACAATCCAGACGCTGTCCAGATGCCTGAGCGAACGAAGCGACATCACGACTCCGGCATAGGTCAGTCCCGAGACCAGGCCGCACAGCACGCCGATCTGGGCCTGGCCCTGGGCTTCGAACCACAGAATCACGGCCAGGCCGATGCCGCCGACCGTGAGCGGCAGGCGCTGATTGCGCGGGAAGGGTTCGCCCAGCGCGACGACGCCCACCAGCAGCACCCACCACGGCGCCGTGCTCTGCAGCCAGATGGCGTTGGCCGCGGTCGAGAGCGTCATTGCCGAGAGGTAGGTGAGGTTCATCACGACGAACAGCGCGCACAGCGGAATCAGCTTGGGGTCCCACTGCGGCCGCCGCACGGCCGGTAGAAGCAGCAGTCCCGCGAACAAGGCCCGCCAGAAGGCGAGCAGAATTCCACGCGACTCAGGCGGCCAACTGGCGAAGGTATCGGCCTTGGCGAACAGCCCGCTCGAGCTCCACATCACCGCGGCGATGAGCACCAGCAATCTGCCGCGAAGTGGATTGCCAGCCTGCGGTTCGCTCATGTGAAGGCGATCGCCAGAACCATCACGATCAGCGCGATTCCGACCACGCTGGCCGCCAGGATCGCCAACCGGAACCAAAACCGCGCTCGACGCGCATCGATCACTTCCTGCTCACGCTGGTGTTCGATGCTCTTTTCACGCTTCAGGCGAAACTCCGCCCGGCAGTGCGGACACATCACGCGGGCACCGATCATTTCGAGCGGCACATCGAGCACGTGGCCGTTGGGGCAAGGGATGTGCAGCAGCGTTTCGCCCAGCTCGTCGGAGATCTCGTCGCCGATCCCCTCCATCTCGATGCGCGCCGCGTCCGGGCTTTCGCTGTTGAAGAACTCGTCGTCCAGTCCGCCGACGCTGGCGCTGTCCGAGCCGAGATTGCCAAACTGCGGTGGCTCGACTTCCAGCTCGGGCACCCGGTCTTCTTCGATCGGCGCCAGATCGAGCGACGAGCCGGAGAGAGACGGCGCGGCAGCGGGGCGTTCGATCGTGGGAATGATGAAGGCCACGCCGCACTGCGGACACTGGCACTGCATGCCCATGTGCTGCTCTTCGCCCTGCAGCAGGTGCCCCTGGGGACAAAGGAATTGAAACGTCATGGTGACACCAGGTCCGCGATGGTACTCGGTCGTTTGGGACGGGCAGGTTCTATCGGTCGAAGGGTCAGCTTCTCACCTTCCAATCGCGCGCCTGTAGCACTCGCTAAACAGTAGCTCCCACTCCACCTGCTGGATGGCCTCGCACCATGGCACGAGCGACTTGTCGCGGGCCGCCTGCTCGCACAGATCGACAAACGCGAACGGATCCCAGTTCGCCTGCTCGGCCAGAAACTTCGTGCGCTTCTCGGGACCATACTCCTCAACGAGCCGGCGGGCCTCCCGACACAACGGCTCGAACGCGGGGTGCACGCCCACGCGGCGGAACCAATACTTGGCGTTGCCATAGTCAGGCTCCCGGCGGTGCATGATTCCGTGCCAGTAGCTGCCGGTTGTCGAAGGCAGGTCCTGGCTGATCGTATGCGACTCGTCCAGAAAGTTGAACCTCAGCCAGAGGGCAGCAATTGCTGAGCGGGCCATTTCTATGTCGGCCACGGGCTCGGGGGTCACGAGTTCGCTTGGTGACAGCTCGGCGAGCTGGGCTCGCTGCTTGTGCACGGGATCTCCGGGGCCCAACGGCGAAGTGGGGGCGATCGATAGAAGTCGAGCCACGGGGGGCGAAAACTGCTGGACTTCGAGTGGCATCAGTCGTGACTTTGTGAATTGCGAGTGCGGATTGGAAACTTGCCCGGCGGACTGGCGTAGGATTTGCCGGTGATATATTCCGGTGAAATGCAAAGCCGCCAAGAGCCGCCGTCCATTGTAAGGTCTGCAGGGGGACTGCTAAAATACTCCGTTCGTCCAGGAGTAGTTCCGGTTCCTAGTGTTTGAGCATCCATGAGCAGTCCAATCGATCGCGGCGACGCCGCGCCTTCGTCCCCGGCCGACCCGACCGAACCAAAACAATCGGCCGCCCAACAAATGTCCGGGGTGAGCGGTTCTTCCACGAGCGAGACCGCGCAGGGCGTTGAGTCAGGCGGTGAAGAGACGCGTCGCAAGGGCCCCTCGATCCGAATCGGCACGCAGCGCTACGGTGTGAAGCCGCCGCTGGCGGTACCGCGCCCGCTGAATGCGCCCGCACCCGTCGCCAAGCCGGAGCTGGAACCGAAAGAAGCTCAGCCGAAGTCGCCGCTGCCCCAAGCCGCGGCTGCCGCAGCGACTGACGAAGCTTCGGCCACGCAGCCTGCTGATGTCGAAACGCCAGCGCCTGCCGCTGAAGCCGCGGACGCTCCGCAGCAAACCGCTCCGCAGCCGGCCGCTGGCGAAGCACCGCCGCGCAAGCAGTCCCAGAATCAAGGCGGCGGAATTCCCATGCTGCCCCCCACGCGCGATCGCGTGGCCGTGCCCAGCGTGCGGGCCGGCTTGTCCGCGGAACTCGAACTCGAGTATCTCGAAGCGCTCGGCGGGCAGTCGATCGACCAGGTCATCACCGAAGAATCCAAAGGCACGCCCAAGGAACTGGAGCAGGACTCGCGTCATCGCGGCCGGGTGATCGCCGTGCATCGCGACAACGTGTTCGTCGATCTCGGCAGTCGGCAGCAGGGCGTCGTGGGACTGAAGAACTTTGCCGAACCGCCGGAAGTCGGCGCGATGCTCGACGTCGCGGTTGCCAGGTTTGACGCGGCGGAAGGGCTCTACGAGCTCACGCTACCCGGCGGTGCCGTTTCAGTCGGCGACTGGTCGGAAGTCAACGAGGGCATGGTCGTCGAGGCCCGCGTCACCGGTCACAACAAGGGTGGCCTGGAGTGCGAGGTTAGCCAGCTTCGCGGGTTCATTCCGGCGAGCCAGGTTTCGATGTATCGCGTCGAGGATCTTTCGCAGTTCGTCGGCGAGAAGTTTGCCTGCGTTGTTACCGAGGCGAATCCCGAGAAGCGGAACCTGGTGCTCAGCCGCCGGGCCGTGCTCGAACGTGAGAAAGCCGCCGCGAAGGAAAGCATGCTGGCGACGCTCGAAGTGGGCAAAACTTTCGAGGGCACCGTTCGCAGCCTGCAGAATTTCGGCGCATTCGTCGATCTGGGCGGCGTCGACGGCCTGGTGCACATCAGCCAGTTGAGCTGGGACCGGCTCAAGCACGCGGACGAGGTCCTGCAAATCGGCCAGAAGATCAAGGTCAAGATTCTCAAGATCGATCCGCAGACCGGCAAGATTGGCCTGGGGTTCCGCGACCTGTCGGAGAATCCCTGGGAGAATGTGGCTCGCGACTTCCCGGCGCGCAGCACGGTGAAGGGCAAGGTCTCGCGCGTCACTGAGTTTGGAGCGTTCGTGCGGCTGGCTCCGGGCGTCGAGGGGCTCGTGCACATCTCGGAGCTGTCGCACAAGCGCGTGTTCCGAGTGACGGACGTGCTCGCCGAAGGCCAGGAAGTCGACGTGATGGTGCTCTCGGTCGATGCGGAGCAGCAGCGGATCAGCCTCTCGACCAAGGCGCTCGAAGCGAGAGCCACTCCGGCCAAGCAAGAGGTCGAGGAACCCGAGCCGGAGACTCCACCCACGCCGCGCAAAGAGCGGAAGGTTCCGCTGAAGGGCGGCACCGGCGGCCCATCGACGGGCGAGAAGTTCGGCTTGAAGTGGTAGGACGACGGAATGGCGACTCGATGAGCCTCGCCTCACTCCTCCCCGCCCGATGTGCTTCCCTTGGCGGGCGCTGCGGCGGATGAGCCGAGCGACGAAGCGGAGTAAGGCGGCGCGATTGGCGAGTGCTAGCGGCGTCGCATCCAATAGTTGGGTCTACGACGACCGTGCGCTACGGCAACAATAACAACCGCTTCGTCGACGAGCCTGAAGACTACGAGGTAGGAAAAGGATGGCAGAAGTGCGCGACGGTACTCGCGATTCGATAACTAAATTCTCAACTCTTGCGAAGCTTCGAGGACGCTGCTCAATGGCGCTGAAAGCAGCGGATACTTCATCCAAGAATCGGTCACCCAGTCCCGGTGATTGCTGCGTCAGGTACTCGTACGCCGCGTCAAGCTCTGCCTTAGCCGCCTCTAGAACCTCCAGCATCACGAATTGCCTTTTCGATCAGCCTGCCTCTGCCGCAATGCTGAAATCACTTCGGATGCCGTGTAAACTGTTGCAGTTCCGAGCTCGTACTCGGCCATGCGACGGTCGAGCTCCTTTATCAGCTCGTCGCTGATTTCAGGTTCCTGCGCGGCCAAACTTTCTTCGAGTGCCGCGATGACCACGATGCGGTCTTCGGGAGTCAACAACAGCGCTTGCTGCAGGACTAAATCACGATCTGACAGTTCGAGGCCGTCTTCAGCGGCAGGGGAATGGTTTCGACTCCTTGCATGAGTTAGCCATCCTCACGCTGATTCCGACGCTTGTTTACTCCTCCCCGCCGGACGTCCGGCCCTTCGCTGGATCAAACTCCGAAAGAGCCGGCACCAGCATGGCCGCGGTCGCAAAACCGTAGGTGAAGGCGGTGACCAGAAACACGCTGAGCGTGTACTGCAGGAGGAAGCTGGTAATGGCCCAGAATGTGGCGATGGGCGCAAGCACCGAGGCGATGCCGATGGCCACCGAAGGATTGCGCGAGCCGAGCGCGGCGTACAGGCCCACGCCGCCGCCGAGCATAAACGCCAGGAACGGCTGGATCTGCACGTGGAACGAACCGCTGAATGCGATCATCATCCGCATGCAGGTGGCGATGCCAATGAACAGGAAGAACACCGTGCCCAGGCTGACGCCGATCGCGGTGCGCGAATTGCCATAGCTCATGCCCGAGTGCAGGCCGAGGACCGCGGCAAAGGCGACCATCACCAAGAGCCCGCCGACCAGGTATACCAGGTTCTCGGTGCCAACTGCGCCGGCGAACCACAAGTACACACACAGGGCCAACGGCAACAGCACCATCTCCTTGGTGTTGTAGAGCGCCCCGCCCAGTTTGCCGAACACGAACTCGCGTGCCGAGAGATCCGTCACCAACAACAGATCGAGCGCCTTGATGTCGCGCTCGGTGGTCACCGCCGTGACTGCCTGAGCGTTGATCAGCACCAGGCTCAGCACGAACAGCGGCACAAGCAGTAGCGCCGCGCTGAGCGTCGAGAGGCCGCTCTCCGAATGCAGCCCGAGATAAAGTGCCGCGGCTGCCAAACCAACCAACACCAGGTACCCGATACGGATTGCGAGCACTTTGCGGCCGTAGGCCCAGGTGGCCATTTCGCGCCACAGGATCGGGTTGTCCCACACCTGGCGTGCTCGGCCGCCGGAGGAGTGCACGTCGCGCGCGGTCAACCGGCGCGCCGCGGCCGCCGATTCCTCGGTCATCCCCCAAATGCTTTCGGCCTCTTCGGCTTCGGCCGTGCGGGGGCGGACTTCGCGCGAGGGATTCCAGATCCGCACCCGCCAGATTGCGATGCCGTTGAGCACGACCGTCAGCAGGCCGGCGAGCACGAGAAATGCATTCACCGCATTCCCCACCAAGGGCAGCGCATTCTGAGATGCCACCAGCGGCCGGGTTGCCATGAGCACCGACTGCCAGGGGCTGATTGCCGCGGCCCAGGTTTCGGTCGGAACGCCAAACCATTCGGTCCCCAGCACGCCAAGCGACACAGCCTCGCCAAGTGCCAGCCAAAACACCAGCGCCAGCACCGTCAGTGCCAGGGTCTGAAATGTCTTCTCGCGCCACAGCGCCAACAGCGAACCGATGCTCCCTGCCACGAGCGCCGCCGCCAAGGTCGCGCCGAACACCCGGGCGATCTGCGCGAACGAGACACCGCCCAGCAGCGTGGTGAGCATGAACAGCGGCAATGCCGCCGCCAACAATACCAGCACGCCCAGCATGCTGGCCAGCAGCTTACCCAGCACGAGTTCACTGTTACTGAGGTTCGTTAGCAGCAGCAGGACGAGCGTGCGCTTGTCTTTCTCCTGTGTCACGGCGCTTGCGGCCAGCAGTGCCGAGAAGAACAGCGCCAGCGCCAATTGCAGCGGGCTGAGAATCTGAAACAGCATGGCGCCGAACCGGGCCATGTCCCCCACGTTGCGAATCACCTGGGTTCCGGCCAGGAGCAGCCACGCCGTGCAAACCAGCACGAGCAGTCCGGCGACGTAGGCAGCGCGAGCAACGTACAGCCGCGGACGGCGCGGCGTGGTAACAATTTCGCGAGTAAAGACGGGACCGATAAACAAGGGCAATCAGTGCCTGGCTGTGACAGGAGAGAATCGGCGATCTGCCTGGGATAGCCATTCAGTATATCTCGCCCAAGCGAGCGGGCCGAGCCCCGCGCGGTTCGCGATGGCTCGGCCCGCGGGTGGTTTGCATCCTGCCGCGCCAGAAATCAGGCGGCTTTCTTGCCCTTGGATTTGCCCTTCGACTCGGTCGTTGCAGGCTCCTCGGCTGATTCCAAGTTGGATAACGCTGCGCGGCGCCGCTCCGCGGCTTCGGCCCGCAACTTTGCGACATCCTTACGTTGTTGCGCGCTTAAGACCTTTTCGATCGCGGCGTCCCGCTCGTCGACGACGGCCTTCAGTTCCGCCCGGGCTTTCGCCAGCTTTGGCTCAAACTGTTCCTGAATGGCGTAGATGTCGGACCGCTGTTCGTCGGTCACTACCTTGGCGTAGTGCGCGGGCAGCCGCGTGGTGCGCTGCTTCTTCGCCTCGGCCTTCTGGGCCGCGACTTGCGTGGCAAATCCGGCTGCCATTGCCAAACCGCACAACAGCATCAAAACCCATGCGCGAATCGAAGTTGTCTGCTTCATTTCACATCTCCCGATAAATCGCTACGTTGACTGATCGATGCACCCCCATAGGCTGGGTCAATGGAAATAATAAACGAACGTACACCCTCAACGCAAAGAAAAAAAATTGGCCTCGCGACAGCGAGCGGTGGGGCCGAAAATCGACGGCCAGAAAGGCCAGTCGCTAACTGGAGATTGCGCGCGTAAAAAAGGTCATGGCAAGTCGATCCGTCGTCTTGCCATGACCTTTATCCTGAAGCGGGGCAGTTCGCGCGTGCCCCGCCCTCCCGACGGGCTTCATTAGGTGTATCGACCGCGGATCTCGGCTCACTTGAACCGATTCTGTCGCGTGCAGCGGGTGCCGAGAATTTTGCTGGCAGGCCGGCGGCGCAAAGCAAATGGGGGCGAGTCCCCGAAAGAACTCGACCCCATGCTGTGCTGAAACGTTCCACTGAAGGGACTACTTGTTGCAGGTCACGCAGGCTCCGTCGCCGGAGTCGCACGTCGTGCAAGCCCCGCCGGTCCCGCAGTCGCCGACCGAGGCACAACAACGCTTCCGATGGCAACCGTGAGGGTCGCCCCAGTGGCTGTACCAGCCGATCAGCTTCCAGTCCATGCAGGGCCCGCGCCAACAAGGGTCGCAGGGGTGCGGATTGACGCCGAAGCAGGTTTGGCAGAAGCCCCCCTCGATCTGCGCGTTGCCGCCGACCTGGGGTGCATCGCCAAACCGCATTCCGGGCGCGACGCCTCCGGAGTAGGGCTCATTCACGGCGCCGTACAGCGCGCCGCTCCCGAAATTGTAGACCTGGTATACGTCGTCGGCCGAGGCGACGGCAACCATGCCGACAGCCAAGGCGATGACTGCGAACAGCCATTTGCTCATCGTGAGCTCCTTATGGGGGTGCAGAAAAAGGGTGCTCTCCGGGTGTCTCCAAGGTGAAACATTCCCCACGAATCCAAGAGTGCAAATTCTCCGGGAATCGCAGCGTTGCAATGGGCCGCAACGCGAACGTGGCCGACTCACGCTATCCCATCGCGGCTCAACGACTTAGCATTTACAATGAAGCGTTTGCGAGCAGCGGCAAACTTTTTTCGCCCGCTCGCCGGCGACTTGCCGGCCTGTAACGTCGCTGCCGATTCCGTAAACCTTGCATGGGTCGCAGGCTCACTTGAATATCGCGCAAGCGCTCGTGCTGCTCGCTTTTCCGCTCGCACTCGCGGGACTGTGGACGTTGCGCTGGCCAACAATCCGCGGTACGACGCTTGTCGCTCCCTGGGTCTGGGCCAGCATCTCGCTGGCTACGCTCGCTGCGGTCGAACTTGCCCTGACGGCGATCGGCGACCCGGCACCCACCTGGGCACCCGCCGCCCGGTATGCCGCGGCGATGAGCACGTTCACGCCGATCATGGCGCTGCTCGGCGCCAAGCGTCCGCAGGATCGCGGCTGGCAATGGATCGTGCTTACGCTGTGGTTGATCCTTTGCCAGCCCGCCGGCGAGTGGCTGCTGTTTGGCGGTGTGGCTGAAATTCACCCGGCGCGGTTCTGGTTCCAGATGATTCTGGTCGTGGCCGGCGCGACGAATGGCCTCGGCACGCGTAACTGGCTGGCCAGCGCTCTGTTTTGCGCAGGTCAGATCCTACTGCTGTTGCCGTTTCACTCGGTCGATCCACCACTTGCCGCCAGCAGCGCCGCTTTTTGGGGACTGGCGGGCGTCTTTCTCAGTGCGGTGAGCATCACCGCCACGGGTGCCTCGCAGCGTGAATCTCACGGTTCGCTCGACCGCGTGTGGCTTGACTTTCGCGACGAGTTTGGCGTCGTCTGGGCGCTGCGCATCGTGGAGCGTGGGAATGCATCGGCCAAGATGTACGACTGGCCGGTGCAGCTCACGTGGCAGGGTTTCCGCGAGCGCGAGTCAGCGCAGACCGAAGTACCGCCACTGGTCGAAGAGAGCTTCCGCACACTGCTGCGGAGGTTTGTCTCGGCCGAGTGGATTGATGAGCGACTGGCAAGTGAAAGCCCGATCGCTAGCGGCCAAACTTCAGCTCGGTGAACTCTCGCACCCGGTTCTCGATCGCAGGCTCAACCGGCAGGCGCTCCATCGAGCTCGCACCGTAAAAGCCGACGACGCCCTGGGTATTGTCGAGGATGTACTGAGCGTCGGCCGGTTCGGCGATCGGTCCGCCGTGACACAGCACCAGAATGTCCTTGTTGATCCGCTTCGCCGCGTCGTGCATCTGCTGGATCAGCTTCGCCGAGGCTTCGAGCGTCATCGCCGTTGTCGCGCCGATCGTGCCCTTCGTGGTCAGCCCCATGTGCGGGATCAGGATGTCCGCGCCGGCGTGGGCCATCGCCTTGGCTTCATCGATGTTGAACGCATAGGGGGTCGTGAGCAGATTCATCTCGCGCGCCGTGCGGATCATGTCGACTTCGGGACCGAAGCCCATCTCGGTCTCTTCCAGGTTCTGGCGAAAATTGCCATCGATCAGGCCGACCGTCGGAAAGTTCTGCACGCCCGAGAAGCCGGCATTCGCCACGTCTCGCAAGAAGAGCTCCATCACGCGGAACGGATCGGTGCCGCAGACGCCGGCCAGCACCGGCGTGTGCTTGACCACCGGAAGCACTTCGCGGGCCATGTCCATCACGATCGCGTTGGCATCGCCATAGGGCATCATGCCTGAAAGCGACCCGCGGCCGCCCATCCGGAAGCGGCCGGAGTTGTAGATGACCAGGAGATCGATCCCGCCCGCCTCGGACATTTTGGCGCTCAGGCCGGTGCCGGCGCCGCCACCGATGATCGGTTTGCCGTCGGCAACCTTCTTGCGGAGTCGAGCGAGAATGTCTTCGCGTTTGAAAAGCGACATGATGAAACTACTTTCCTGCTCTCGAACCTGCAACTACCTCGCAACCCGACGCGTGAGCGAGGCGAGATGCTCTATCGCTCGACACTCTATCCTCGCTCACGCGCTTTGAAGTTGCGCCAGCGTGCTAGCAGTGGGTAAAAAACGAGACTCCGGCGATGTGAACGCGAATAATTCTGGAGCTGGTTAGGCCCGTTACGCGTTATTGCATC
>JALHMI010000015.1 GCA_022844125.1 Pirellulales bacterium
CTGCCCGAGAATTGCAGGGCCACCTTGTCCGTCGCAATGGCCGCGTTAGAAGCCGCCGACGTCGTGATTCCGGCGCTATTGGCGTCGAACTTCGACTGGTTGTAGAAGATGCGACGACCAACCACCGAAGCGCTCGCAGGAGGCACGATCGTGTAGACCTGTCCGTTGAACCCTGCAGCCAGGTCATTGCCCGCCAGGTCTTCGATGCTGTTGTTATTCACCAGGTTAAGCCCCAGCGTGCCAGCACCGGCGATGCCGTTCACAGTGACGCTGTAGACCGCACCACTGCCGGACACAACCACCGGCGTTGAAGCCGTCGTCGCTCCGGTCAGAGCCAAGGCAAAGTCCGTTGCATCAACCCCCGTCACGGCCTCACTGAACGTGACCGTGTAAATCACGCTGCCCGGAGGAGCGTTGGGACCGACGGGCGTGGTGCGGTTGATCGACTGCACCGTCGGTGCAATCACGTCGCCAGCGACTCGCGTCAAAACGACATCGTTACCGGTCCCACCCGTGTAGCTCACCTGATAAGTCTGGGCACCGATGCTAACGGTTCCACCCTGCGGGACACCGGCAAACGTGCCGCTTACCGGATCAACGCCGTCATTGTCGATGATCGTGAACGACTGCCCAACGGTCGGCGTGAAGCCGGCACCCAGCGTGCCGTTGAACGTGGCGCCACCCAGATTGACCGCCCCGGTGACCCGGAGCTGACTGTTGATCATGCTCAAGGTGCGGACTTCGTCAACCGTGAAGCGGGTGGGGACGTTTGTCAGGCCGTTGGCCAAACCTTGGTCGCCGCCGAACAACCAGCCGGCGATGTTGCCCAGGTCCAGGTTGCTGTGCGGACCGGTCAGGTCGATCGTCGGCGTCAGCAGGTTGATCACGACGTCCGTGTAGGTCGTCGAGCTCAACTCAGTGGCGTCGATGTACCAGGCATTCACATTACCGAACGTGTCAATAAGACCAAAGGCGAACACTTTCGTCTGGTTGTCGGCCAGCAGCTTGACCTTCAGGATGGCGTGTGAGTCACCGGTAAGGTCGGTGCCCAAGAGCTGGAACTTACCATCGTTCGGGCCCCCGACGATCGGTGCGTTTTTTGATCCGAAGAGGAACTCGTACTGTTCACCGTTCGTCGCCGTGCCGCCGACGGTAAGCTGACCGTTGCCGTCCTGGACGACGCTGCCAAACCAGCTAAACAGAGCACCATAGGGAGAGGGCACGACGCCAACCTCTTGAAGATCAGCCGGCGGTTCCGAGAACGGATAAGTCGCCGCACTGTTGAAGTCAAACACCGTGCGGGTGCCGGTGTCTCCCGAGAGCAGACTCGAGAAGGTCGAGCTCGAACCGAACGTTACGCTGCCCGTCGTGTGGGCATCTGCGTTGGGAGCCGGGTTGGTCGGCGCGTTGCCGATCGTGTTCGAAAAATACGGGTCCTGGAAATCGTAGTTGAACATGACCGGACTCAGCTCACCGTTGCCGATGACCTGCACGCTCATGGCGGCGAAGTTTTTGGCGTTTTGCATGGAGCCTGTGGCGACGCTGTTCTGGCCGACCACGACGTCCGTACCGTTGCCGTAAAAGCGGCCACCGGAGAACATGATCATGTTCTTATTGCCGGTGAATATCCCGTTGGCCGGGGGCGTAACGCTCGGGGCATTGAGTTGTTCCGCTCGCACGCCGACATTGAAGCCGGTAACCGTGAACTCCTCGGTGAGCAACACGTTCGCGGCATGTTGGTCGCCGGGACTGGTGTTCACCAGGACGCCGATTGAGCCGGCCGGAGCGCCGGCAGGGCCCGTGATGTAGGACTCAAAGCCGATAAACGGATGGCGGTCGTTGTTGCCACCAGCCACGGACAACGGGCTGTTCTGCACCTGGACACCGGTCTTCAGGCCGGTGATCGTAGCACCGACGAGGAGCGAACGGCTGCGATTCAGATAGACGCCCACGGCGTTGTTGGCGGGATTGCTGTGCGTGATTTTCCAGCGAGGGGCGTCCGTGCGGCTGCCGTCGTACACGGCGATGCCGTACACCGCAGGATCGACGACCGTGACGTTGCGAATGTACGACTGGTTGTTCGCCAAATTCGAATCACCGAACGAACCGCCCACATTATCGCCGAACGGGGTGGTCTTCACACCGACACCCACGTTGGTGATCGTGGTGTTGGCGACGTTGCCACCGCTGGCGTTTTCGTCGGTCAAATTCTGCAGCAGCACGCCGATGCGGTTGACGTCCTTGGTGTCACCCACGTTGGTAATCGTGGAGTTGCGAATCTGCAGGTTGAAGTTCTCGTTGTTGCCGGAGTCGAAGGAGTGATTGAACAACGGCGAGATCGTGGCCCCGTGCCAATACACGTTGCTGATCGCCAGGTTGTCATAATCGAGCGCCGGCACCGAGTTGCGCGGGCGATTCGGCTGGCCTTCCACATCGGGGCCGTTCAGGACGCCGAGGTGAATCAATGGCAGGGAGCCGTTACGCAGCGAGCTGTAGTTCCCACCGTTCTGCGTGTCGTACAGGGTCGTGATGCCATGGTGGTAGTGGAGGCCGGCCGGGAGTGCGTTGTTGCCCGAACCGTTGATGATCACGTCCTTCACCGTGACGGTCGGTGAATAGACGATAATGCCCGAGCGGGTGCCCACACCGAAGTTCTCTTGGACGGTGGCCGAGACGACTTCCGGAACGATCGTGGAGACCTTGTTGCCGTTAAACAGTCGACCCTGGAACGTCATCGGGCGGTCGATGACGATGTCCGATTCCTTCATGGTGCCCGGCAGGAGGTTCAGCGTTCCGCCCGAGTCCGTGTTCTGAATGGCCGAGTGGATCGTCGCGAACTGGGCCAGGCTGAGACCTGCGACGATGCCGAAAGCATCGAAACCATACTCGGCCACGACGATGGTGCCCGGGTCGCTGGAGCTGCGCACCTGGTCGCCTTCTTCCAGCGTGGGTCCGAAACCGGCCACGAACTGCCAGTTGTCGTTGACGTAAGTGACCGCAGCGAGCATTTTGCGGTCTTCAAGCGGCTCGAGACGAACGTTCGTGTACTCGGGCCGAGCCGGCGTTGCCGCCGATAGCGAGCCAGCGATGCGACCAAACAAGGTCTTGCGATTCATAAGAAACTCCTACCAAGGACATTAGCCTACCGGCGTTGCCGATAGGGCGGCCAGGGGCGATCCGCCGGGTTGTATGGAAAGACACCGATGAGAGATATGGCCGTGTGGAACTGGCTCGTTGGACTGTAGGGGAGTTCCCGACCACACGGATTCTATTGAAACCCCACAATCTCACTGTGTCAACTAGCTTCGGAAAATAATTTTAGAAATTTTGGCAAGTTGGCTTACGCCGCCACCCAATTCACAAGCGGCTCTACACTTGCGAATTCGTTCACTTGGTCGCTAGCTATTCCCCGGGGAATGGCCCGCTCCCAGGGGAGCTTCCGTGCTGCGGTTGCGCCGTGCGGCCGCCGCGTCGGGGGGCCGATCGACAGTCAGTCAATTTTCAGCGGCTTCTTGACGTACGCTTGAGTTTCCCAGCAATTTCGCTCAGGGCTGCGCCGCACCCCCTCAAAGTGCCAAGAAAAAAAGCCAGTAATCCCTTCCGTAACGCGATCTGATTGACAGTCGCCGTACCGGTCGCGCAAACTGGGCCCCCGCGCGCGAACCTCGGAATTGGAGCACAACCATGTCAAACTCGCTAAGCCGATCCGTGAAAATCTTCTACGTAATGGTTGCCGTGACCTGGCTGCTGTTGGGATGCAGCGGGTCGGACGCCCGGGCGGAAATGCCCAGGCCGTCGAGTTACGCTCCCCAGGCCGACTTGCTTGGCCAAGTGGATTTCTTCCTCGCGCGGATCGATCAGACGCTGTCCGCGGGCGAAGTCGACATGGCAGGCCAATCTCGACTGCTTAAGGACGCCAATACGCTGGCCATGCTGGGGTTGGTACTGTCGCAGCACGACACGGATTTTCCGGAGAAATCCGCGATGTCAGCCTTTGTGAAGGCGGCCCAATCGCTGGCTGCCGCCGCAGGTGATCTGGGCAAGTCCAAGGCCGCATTCTCCGAGTTGCAGGCAGCCCGCGCCGGCAAAGGGACGGCCGAAGTGCCGCCGCTCCGCTGGCAACGCGTGGCTTCGTTGCCACTGGTGATGAAGCAGGTGCCGCTAATCCACGCGGGCCTCAAACGCGGAACAGGTCGGCGGCTGGAGCGAAACAAGGAACAAGCGGCCGGACAGGCCGCGGCGCTGGCCGCAATCGCCCAGGCGTCGATCTTTGACGACGAGTATGCTTCCACGCCGGAGGATGTCGCGGCCTGGCAGAAGTATTGCGCCGAAATGCGCGATGCCGCGGGTGAAGTGAACGTTGCCGCTCACGCGGGCGACGCCGATCGCGTAGAATCGTCGATGACCAAAATGCTGCAAAGCTGCGAAGCTTGCCACGAAAAGTTTCGCTGAGCGGCAGGAAGCGTAGAGTTGATCGCGAGGCAACGCGATCGACGCGAGACCGGGTGGTGCGACCTCAATCGTGCCCAACCTCAGGTCCGGCAGGCTTTCGCGCATTGGACCAGCAGGTTCAAGTGCTACGGCGGGTTACAGGCGGACGGAATTTTCGTCCTTCGTCACAGCCCTGGAGGGTCTTGGCACTCGGCTGAGTGGTATGTTTGCTCCGGAGCAAATTCATTCCAAGGTCGATAGTTTGAGTGCGCTTGACATGCTCATGTTGCATCGGCATCCAGCCCTGCAGTTCAGCCATCCGCTGCCCTATGGGGCCATCGTGCACGACAGCGGCGTGCAATTCGTGACCTTCAGCCGTTCGGCGACCGCGATGCGCGTGTTGCTGTACGATCATGTCGACGATCGCGAGCCGTCCGAGGTTCTCGCGTTCGATCGCAATACCGATCGCTGGGGAGATATCTGGAGCATCTTCGTGCCTGGAATCAGCGCGGGACAGCTCTACCACTTTCAGGCCGACGGTCCCTATGACCCCGAGCGTGGGCATCGTTTCGATCGCATGGCTCGTCTGATCGATCCCTATGCCCGGGCGCTGGCCGGCGAGTTTCAGGAGTCGGACGACGGCATCATCCGGCCGCCGAAGTGCGTGGTGATCGACGATCATTTCGACTGGCAGGGCGATCGCCACTTGCGCCGCGAACTGTCAGAAACGATTATCTACGAGATGCATGTCCGCGGCTTCACGCGCGGCAGTTCGAGCGAGGTGGACCATCCCGGCACGTACCTGGGCATCATCGAGAAGATCCCGTATCTCAAGTCGCTGGGCGTGACGGCCGTGGAACTCATGCCGGTGCATGAATTTCCCACGAACGGTTTCTGGGGCGAAAAGCTCTCGCGGCCCAACTACTGGGGATACGACCCGCTGGCATTCTTCTCACCGCATCGAGGTTATGCCGCGGGCAGCCAGCCGGGCGCGCAGGTCAACGAGTTCAAGCAGATGGTGCGAGCCCTGCATCAGGCCGGCATCGAAGTGATTCTGGACGTGGTGTTCAATCACACCTGCGAGGGCAACGAGCTCGGCCCGACGCTCAGCTTCAAAGGCCTGGAGAACCAGGTCTATTACATGCTCGAGGGAGGCGGGCACTACTACAAGAACTTCTCGGGCTGCGGCAACACGATCAACGGCAACCATCCGATCGTGCGCGAGATGATCTTCTTGTGCCTCAGGCACTGGGTCCACAATTACCACATCGATGGCTTCCGCTTCGACCTGGCGTCGATCTTGAGCCGTGGCCGCGACGGCGAGCTGGTTCCCAATCCGCCCGTGGTCGAGACGATCGCGGAAGATCCGCTGCTGGCAGACAGTAAGATCATTGCCGAAGCGTGGGACGCCTCGGGCGCGTACCAGGTCGGTTCGTTCGCGCAGCTTCGCTGGGCGGAGTGGAACGGCCGTTATCGCGACGACATTCGCCGTTTTTGGCGGGGCGACAGTGGGCAAACGCCGGCCATTGCCACTCGCCTGGCCGGTTCTAGTGATCTGTACCAGGCCGGTGGGCGGCAGCCGTATCACAGCATCAACTTCATTACCTCGCACGACGGCTTCACGATCAACGACTTGGTGTCGTTCAAGGACAAGCACAACGAAGCGAACCAGGAAGGCAACCGCGACGGCGACAACAACAACTACAGCGACAACTATGGCGTGGAAGGGCCCAGCCGCCGGCCCGAGGTCGAGGCCTTGCGTTTGCGGCAGATCAAGAACATGCTCGCCACGCTGTTTTTGAGCCAGGGTGTGCCAATGCTGCTGATGGGCGACGAATGTCGGCGCACGCAGCGCGGCAACAACAATGCGTACTGTCAGGACAACGCAATTTCGTGGTTCGACTGGAAACTGGTTGAGAAAAACGAAGGGCTGCTGCGGTTCACCAAGTCGCTCATCGAGTTTCGTCGTCAGCAACCGGCCGTGCGCCGCATCGACTTTCCCAACGGCGACGCGCCACGACCGGGAGAACTTCCCGATGTGCTGTGGTTTGGTCCCGACGGCCGTCGCAAGGATTGGCGCGCGGGTTGCCCGAGCCTGACGTGTTTGTTCTCGGCGCCGCCGGCGGACGCGACGAACCCCAAGCCGCGGCACGTGCTGATCATGATGCATGCCGGCCGCCAGCCGCGTGAGTTCACGATTCCGCTGTTGCCAAAGCCGGTCAACTGGCGAATCTTCCTCGATACACGGCAGAACAGTCCGAACGATATTTTCCCGGCGCTCGACGGACCGTTTCCGCCGCCGCTGGGGCGCGTGTGTCTCGATCACCATTCGATCATGGTGTTCGTTTCCACGGAGTGAATCAGCGTAGTGGGTGAACGCTCGGGGCGCGGGGAACGCACGAGCGCGATCAGGGTGCGAGGCTCTTACGTTAGTCTCCTCGTAAGGGTCCGAGTGCGGCGAGCTTGCCAAGGGACGGCAAGCCCGCCGCATTTTTTTTGCGCGCATCGCTGTTCTGGTCGTGCGCCGCCAGCGCGTTGCGGGCGCCCTTGTTCCGCACTCTTTTCGCACGATGCACAAGCGCTCGCTTGCGCGCGTTCGCAACAAGCGTTGCCACGAGCGCGCGGGCGGAAGAATCTCTTGCAGAAAGTTGCTTTCTTTGTGTGTCGTTCGCGCTGCGTCGTTCGATATCTACTCTGCACAGCAACCAACACTCTGCGAGGGCCTGCGGATGATCGTGCGACTTTTCTGGTGCGTAACCGCGGGACTTTGTTTGTGGGTGGATCCGGCAGCGGCCAGCGACGTGACCCCGAAGCAAACCTCTCCAGGCGCCCGGGAGGTCGCCTGGCACCAGGACATTGATGAGGCCTGGCAAGCAACCCAGCAGAACGGGCGACCGCTGCTCGTGTTCGTCACCAGGGATCAGTGTTACTATTGCGACAAAATGAAGGGCGGTACGCTGGCCAGCCCAGCCGTCCTCGCCAGCCTTCAAGGTTCGTTCGTGCCGCTGATCCTGGATGGACGCCGGCAGTCGCCGCTGCTGAAGGAGCTGAACGTCCGCGGCTATCCCAGCACGTTTGTGATCTCGCCGGACGCCGTCGTGCTCGATCGCATCGATGGCTACGTAACTCCCGAGGTGCTGGCGACTCGGCTGAAGGCAATTCGGCCTCGACCGCCATCGGAAAAGCTCGCAGCCGACCCGTAGCCTACAATTCGAGTCACGTCTGAGAGCGAACGCGGCCGGATCCCCTTCGGCCGCGTTCGCATTTTTTGTTGGCGGCCCCGGGCTCGCAACTCGGCCGGGCCTGTTCCTAGGCCTGCGAGACGTGCATAATTGCCGTCAAAGCTGCGTCTGTTTCTTCCTGGGCTACGAGGTTTCGGAATGCCTTCTGCTGCTGCAAAGTTGACTGCCGCCGACGTGATGTCTCGTGCGCTGGTGCTGGCTCGGCCCGAACAGGATCTGCTTGAGGTCGAGGGCGTGCTGTTCGAGCGGCGGATCAGCGGATTGCCCGTGGTCGAAGATGGCAAGCTGATTGGCGTGGTCAGCGCCGGCGACGTAGCCCGCGTGCAGGTGTTCATGAACTCGCTGGATGGACAGGTCGACGACAACCAGGAATGGTCGTCGCAGGCCGATGGTTTTCAGCATGCCGAGCCGCCCGCGTTTCATGGTTTTCGCGAGATGATCGCGAAGTTCAAGGTGCGCGACGCGATGAACGACCAGGTGCTCACCTGCGCCCCCGGCACTCCGCTCGCCAGCGTTGCCGAACAGATGCTCGCGGAACGTGTGCATCGGGTGATTGTCGTGGAACAAGGTAAGCCGGTGGGCATCGTGAGCAGCCTCGACCTGGTGAAAGTGCTGGCGGATCAACTCGCGACCGCGGTGGAGAAGTAAATACATGGCAACGGACTTGGCGACGAAGCACGGGCCGGTTGGCGACTTGCTGAAAGAGACGCTGACGCGCGAATTTCGCGAGTTCGAGCTCACTCGCGCTGAAATTGAGCAATTTCACGAGCTGGGTTACGTCTCCGGCATTCGCGTATTAAGTGACGAGCAGGTGGAGCAGTTGCGCGCCGAGTTGGCGGAGCTGGTCGATCCGGCGCATCCGGGCAATGAGCTGTTCTACGAGTACAACTCGAACGAATCGGTCGATCCTTCGCGGGTGTTGTTTCATGCGCTGGGCGCCTGGCGAATCTCGCCGGGCTTTCACGATCTGCTGTGGAACCCGGCGTTCACCGTGCCAGCTAGCCAGCTCTTGGATGGCCCGGTGCGGTTCTGGCACGACCAGCTTTTCTGCAAGCCGGCCAAGCACGGCGGCGTCGTGGCCTGGCATCAGGATTATTCCTACTGGACGCGGACCAAGCCGATGGCGCATCTCACTTGCTGGATCGGGCTGGATGACGCCACGCGCGACAACGGCTGTATGCAGTACATTCCCGGCAGCCACAAATGGGAACTGCTGCCAGTCACCGGGCTGGCCGGCGACATGGACGCGATTCAAACCGTTCTCAGCGACGAGCAGAAGGCAGCGTTCAAGCCCGTTGCGATCGAGCTTAAGAAGGGCGAATGCACGTTCCATCATCCACTGATGGTACATGGCTCTTACGAAAACACGACGGATGGCCCACGCCGGGCGGCGGTGCTGAACGTGTTCCGCGATGGCGTCCGATCCGACTCCGACGCGGAGCTGCTGGCCGGCGTGCCGCCGATTCCGCATGGCCAGAAGATGGAAGGCCCATTCTTTCCGCTGCTATACACACCGTAGCTCAACACCCTGAGAGGCGCATCCGTGTCACGCTGCATTTCGCTTATTGCATTGTCCACCTTCGCCGTTGTTGTTGGGTTGACAGTGCCGGTTCACGCGGCCGATCCAGAAGTGATTCCGCTCTGGCCGAGTGGCGCGCCGGATGCCAAGGGGACTGCCGAGAACGACATTCCCACGCTCGCGATCAGCTTGCCGCCGAAGGATAAGGCCAACGGAGCGGCGGTGATCGTTTGCCCGGGCGGCGGGTATGGCGGACTCGCGTTTGGTTACGAAGGCGTCGACATTGCAAAGTGGCTGAACGACCACGGCGTCGCCGGCTTCGTGCTCAAGTATCGGCATCGCGGCACGGGCTACGGGCATCCCACGCCTCTGCATGACGCCCAGCGAGCGATCCGGCTGGTGCGAGCGGAGTCAAAGAAGTACGGTGTCGATCCCAGCCGTATCGGCATTCTGGGCTTTTCCGCTGGCGGCCACTTGTCTGCCACGGCTGCCACGCACTTCGACGCGGGCGACAAGCAGGCGAAGGATCCGATCGACCAGGTGAGCAGCCGGCCCGACTTCGCGATCCTCTGCTACCCGGTGATTTCGTTCACAACTGAGCACACGCACAAAGGCTCGCGAAAAAACCTGCTCGGCGAGAATCCCGATCCGAAGCTTATTGAAAGCTATTCGAACGAGCTGCAAGTCACGCCCGAGACGCCGCCGACGTTCCTCTGGCACACGGATGGCGACACGGGCGTGGTGCCTGAGAACAGTGTGCTGTTCTATCTCGCGCTGCGAAAGGCGAAGGTGCCTGCCGAACTGCATATCTATGAACAGGGCAAGCACGGGCTGGGCCTGGCCGCGGGCGCGATCGGCGCGGAGAGCTGGCCCGACCAATGCATCGCGTGGATGAAGGGACGCGGGTTGCTGGGGAAGTGAGGCAAGCTTCGCAGCAGTCGGTTCGGGTTGTCCACGCTTGGATCAGCGCCGAACTCACCGCTTATCCCCCGGCAAAGCCGGGGGCTACCGGGCGGCGTTGCCGTGACTCGCGCCCAAGCGGAGTAACAAAAAAGCCCCGCGACGCACGACGTCGCGGGGCTTGAAAGTTCTCGATAAAGGCAACGGCTGGCCGCCGGCGTTACTTGCGGACCTTCGTCTTCTGTGGCGAAGCTACGTCGGGCGTCGTCACCGGGGCGTTCTTCCAATGCTTGATGACCGGGATGTCCCAGAACACGCCGCCGGACGGCTGACGCTTGCCGTCGACCGTGAGCGAGATGATCCGGATCTTGGCGCAGTCGGCAAACTTCTTGGGAATCTGGACCTGACCCACGAGGCGGCCGTCTGCGGCCTTCTTCAGCTTGAGGGGCTCCATCACGTCGTACGCGCGGCCGCCCTGGTTGTCGGTCTGCTTGCTGAACGCCACGACGTCGAAGGAATAGATGGGTCGCAGTCGGCCTTCGTCGGCAAGCGTGAACCCGACAGTCAACGTGTCGCTGTCGGCGTCTTGGACATCCACTTCGTACTTCAAGCCCCACTCGTCCGCCGAGGGCGGCAGTCCCTGCCGGATCGCCCAACTGTGGTCGGCCGTCAAAACCACCGCCGCGACCGCCAAGATGCCCATCGCCGCGCGTGAAAGTCGAATGTTCATTGCAGTCCACCTTATATGAATGCGGGCGGGCCACGGCCGTTCCGGTTTGGCGGCGCTGCGGCTGATGCCCAATCAGCGCGGTATTCAAGCGGGATGGGTGAATTCGGGCAAGATCAATCTGCGGGTGGATGGGGTGCTATCGCGGGGAGCGATTCGCTTCGCGGTGCAGTGTTACTCACGCGGGGTCGCTCCACCGGGCTACATCGTTAGCCGCTTTCGTGGGTTCATCGGGTAGCAGCGACAACTTGTTGTCGGTGTGCGCAGCACCAGAGGGTTCAGGAGGAGCGTGCTTACATGGAAAACTTCATTTCGAGGAACGCATGGCCTGATCCCTCTTGGGCCAGGGCCCACTGACAAGCGATTTGTCAGTGCCAACAGTGCCACCCATTTTTTGGGTTTACGGCGTAGCCCTCTGGGGCTGGAGATGCATGCCTGGCTCGTTGACGCGCGACTTCACTCGCTGTACGACTGTGGGCGGCGACAGCCTTTCAAACTTTTTCGCCGTCAACCAAGGGACCTCGGTCATGGCAGATGCAGCATTGGGATCGAACGCCGGCGAAGCACCCGAGAGCGTACCTGCCGGAGAAGCTAAGAGCGTGCGGCCGCGGGTGTGGCCAGCGGTGCTCTTGATCGTCGCGTTTTGGACCTGGTTCGTCGTGCTGAACCTGGTGCTGGACATGGTCATCTCGCTGGGCTTCATGATGACGGCCCTGGGGGCGATGGCCACGCTGCTGCTCTTCGCTATCTGGTGGCTGGGGGCCAGCCGGGTGCCGGCAGTCGATCGCCTGGGCTTCTTCCTGCTTGCCGCCGTGGCTGCGACGCTGACCGCGCTCGTTTCGCGGAAGACGCTCGGCGGCGACGTGGCCCTGTTCATGGGCCTGCCGCTGATGATGACGCTGTGGTGCGGCTGGCTGCTGGTGAGCGGCAAACTCTCCTGGCCGGCGCGCCGCGCCGGGCTGTCGATTGTGATCGTTGCGGTCTGGGCGCTGATCGCCTGCCTGCGGATCGATGGCGTGCTGGGCAAGATGACGGAGTCGACCGGCATTCACTGGCGGTGGACGCCCACGTCCGAGGAGGAGTACTTGGCGGCGCGCGAACGCGGCGACATTGCCGTCAGCGACGTGTCGCCCGTGACGGAAACGCTGACGCTCTCCGAGGGTGACTGGCCGGGTTTCCGCGGACCGGCGATGCGCGGACAACAGACGCACGCGGCGATTGCGACCGATTGGAAAGCCTCGCCGCCGAAGCAACTTTGGAAGCGGCCAATCGGGCCTTCGTGGGCGTCGGTCGTGGTGGTCGGCGACAAGCTCTTCACGCACGAACAGCGAGGCGAGGAGGAGGCCACCGTTTGTCTCGACGCGGCGAGCGGCAAGGAGATTTGGGCGCACATCGACAAGGCTCGATTCTGGGATGGCCAGGCGGGCGCGGGTCCGCGCGGCACACCGCTATTTCACGAGGGAAGGCTTTATACGTACGGCGCGACGGGCATTTTGAACTGTCTGGACGCCGCCTCGGGCAAGCTGCTCTGGAAACGCGACGTGGCGGCCGAGACCAAGGCCCCGCTGCCGATGTGGGGCTTTTCGAGCTCGCCGGTCGTCGTTGGGGATGTCGTGGTCGTGTACGCAGGCGCGGCGAACGACAACGGGCTGCTTGCATATCGCACCGACTCGGGCGAACCGGCCTGGCACTCGGCATCCGGTGCAATCAGTTACAGTTCGGCCCAACCCTTTGTGGCAGACGGAGTCGAACAGCTCGCGCTGCTAGATGATCTGGGCATCGTGGGGATCGATCCGGCCAGCGGAAAGAAGCTGTGGACGTACGACGCGCCGGCGAACGGCATCTGGCGCGTGGCTCAGCCGCGGCAAATTGCCGACGGAACGTTGCTGGTCGGCTCCGAAGATTTGGGACTACGGCTACTGGAGATTTCGCGCGAGGGGGACGGCTGGAAAGTGAACGAAGCGTGGCAGACGAAGCAGATGCGGCCGGCGTTCAACGACCTGGTGACGATCGGCGACGTGGCGTATGGCTTCGACAAGGGGTTGTTCTGTGCGACCGACCTCAAGACCGGCAAGCGACTGTGGAAAGGCGGACGTTTTGGCTTCGGGCAGGTGCTGCTGCTGGAGCCACAGAACGTGCTGGTGGTGCTCTCGGAGCAGGGGGAAGTGGTGCTGCTCGCGGCAAACCCGGAAAAGCTTGAGGAGCTCGGTCGGATTCCGGCGCTGAGCGGCAAGACGTGGAATCACCCGGTGGTGGCGCATGGCCGCCTGTATGTGCGGAACGACACCGAGATGGCGGCGTTTGAGCTGGCGCCGGCGCCGGGCGAGGGGAGTTAGCGTCGCAGAGCGGGGTCAACTAAACGCAAAGACGCGGAGCCGCAAGGACGCTACCGGAAAGAGTCTCAAGTAAGACTCTTGTCCTCCAGTCCCCTTTTTCTATCCAAGTTGGGCACAGGTGAGCCGCGACGCGGCCACCTGTGGCACCCAACGCTCCACCTGAGAGCCCATCGGAGTCGCTTATTGCGGCGTTGCGACGGTGAGTTGGACGGGGATCGTGGTGGCGAAGTCCTGGCCGTTGTACTTGACGGCGGCCTTCACGTTGAACTTGTAGGTGCCGGCGGGAACATCGGCCGGAATGTCGAAGGCCAGGTTGCCGGCCGCCGCGTCTGCGGGAAGCGTGGCCGTCGTGGCTTTGATACCTTTGACTTCGCCATCCGCCACGACTTCGAGGGGTACCTCGCCGGTGTAGCCGGCCAGACGCGCGACTTTCAGCGGCAGGTCGACTTTGCCGCCGGGTTGAGCGGTGGTGGTCGAGGCGGTTTCCAGGCCGATCGGCGACTCGAGCACCTTGATCGTGACCACGGTGGACGGGAGCGCGACGTTGACGTCCTTCGGCGCGGCGGCCTTCTGTACGGCATCCAGCTCCTTGGCCACAGCGGCTTGCGTGTCGACGGCCCCCTTGGCCGTGGCCTCGGCATCGGCCGCGGCTTTTTCGGCGGCAGCTTTGGCTGCGGCTGCTTCCGCAGCCTGTTTCTCAGCGGCGGCGACGGCTTCGGTCGCGGCTTGCATCTTGGCCTGAGCTTCGGCCAGTTGCTTCGCGGCTTCTTCGGCCGCCGTCTTGGATTGCGCGAGCGTCGCAGCGACTTCGGTCACCTTGCCGTCGGCGGCGGCTTTGGCGTCGGTGGCGGCCTTTGCGGCGGCGGCAAGTTCGCCCACCACTTTGTCGACCGCGGCCTTGCGAGCCGTCACTTCGGTCACCGCCTCGGGATTCCGCGCGTAACTGACGGGCGAGCTTGCAGTGAGCATCAGTGAGTAGGTGCCCGGCGGAGTGTTCGCGCCGAGCACGAGTTCCAGATTGCCTTCAGCGGCCTCGGGCTTCAGCTCCAGCGACGGCGGCTTTACCCCCGGCGGCAGCGGGAACGGCGTGAGCGTGACGACTCCCTTGAACTCGCCGCGGCGGGCCAGCTTCACGGGAATCTGCACCTTGCCGGCTTTGACGGATTCGAGCGGCGCAGCGGCTGCGGCGCTGACCAGGAACGGCGCCGTTTCGCCTTCGCTTACTGCGACGGCCAGGTTGCGCGAAAGACGCGTGCGGGGCGTGACACTGTTCAGTGCGCCGCCCCACACCATCGTCGCATGCCGCGCGGGATGCGTGACCTCGGCGCCTGCGATCGTGGCCTTGCCTGAGACGGTGAGCAGGCTGGTACCGGCGGGAGCATCTTCCGCGGCGGTGAGCACAAGTTCACCGACCTCCTGGCCGGGGCCAACCGTGATCGGCGCAGCGGTGACACCCGGCGGAAGACCAGTAGCCGTGACCTCGACTGCGCCGTTGAATCCATCGCGACGGAACACCAGCACATCGATCACCTCGGTGCCGCCACGGCGCAAGAGAGGGCTCCAGACAGTCGGCGGGTTCTGCACGGCGTTGTTATTGAACGGAAGCAAACGTGGCTTGGCCACCAGGCGGAAGTCGGGCTGCTCGGGGCGAACGGCCAGGCGATATTGCAGGCCCGGATCGACCGCGGCGTAGCTGGCGAGGTTTTGCACCTGAATGCGATACGTGCCATCGGCCGGGGCGACGAAGCGCGTGCCCGGGTCGTCGGTCTTCATGTCGTAGATCGCCATCCCGCGGCGCGTCTGACCCTCCGGATTGTCGAGAAAGTCGTCGACCGCGGCGATCTCCTTGATCTCTTCGCCTTTCTCGCCGGGGATTACCTGTTGGATGACAAGGGCGGGGTCGGTTGGCAGGCCGAGTCGCTGCGAGATGACTTCGATCCACAGGACCTCGCCTTTCTTGGCCTCGAACGTGTACCAGTCGCGGTCCGGCTGTGGGCCGAAGCTGGCGGCGACTTCGGTGTTCGGAGCGAGCTTTTGGGCCTTGGCCGGCTCGTCGTTCGGCTCTTGTTCGCTGGCGACGGGCGCGGCCGCGTAACCTATCAGCACGCCGTTCGACGGACCGTTGGGGCCCGGCAGGCGATAGGTGAAACCATCGACGGCGGATTCCTCGGGCTCGATGACGGCGGCGAAGTCGAGTTGCTTCTCCGCCTCGCCACTGGGGAGCGTGATGTCGACGACGAGCGACTCGAGCTTCTTGCCGTCGGCGGTGACGAGTTCTGTTGGCGTTCCGCCGGGCAGGTTGCGGCCGTAGAGCGTGTACTTGCCGGTCGAGCCGGGAAGACCGGCCGGCGGCATCACGAAGTCGAGATGCGGATCGGCCCCAATCGCCAGGCGGTAGAAGTACTCGGGACTGCCGGCGTAGAGGAAGTCGTGCACTTCGACGAAGTAGTCGCCATCGGCCGGGGCAGTAAAGTCGAGCAGCGGATCGCGGCGCTCGACGTCGCGGCTGCGGCCGAGTTCCTTGCCGCTGGCATCGAATACGACGAGCGACGGGTCCATTCGCGAATCGATGCGATAGGCCCAGCAGTCGGCGATGATTCGCTGGCCGGCTTTGGCCGTGATCTTGTAATAGTCCTGGTCGCTGGCGGAATCGGAGCGGCCATTAACGACGGTACCGAGCGGAACCGCGGAGGCCTGCTGTTGTGTGTTGTTCGGCTCGGTCTCGATTAACTCTTCTTGCGAGCCGATCACGAACGCCCGCGGATTCGAGATGCCGTACTTGCCGATCGCGCGGACTTCGCAAATGCCGAGCGGCGCGTCGGCGGGGATCGTGAGCGTGAACTGATTGGGTACCGGCTGCGGGCCTTCCTGGCCGAGAGCGGGCGGCTGCGTTTTTTGAGTGGCCGTGATGCCGGCAATGGAGAACTGAAGCTGCGCAACTTTCTCCAGGTCTTCGCCCGAGATCGTGACGTCGACGCTCGTGCCTTGTTTCGCTCCGGGCGGGAAGACGCTGTACAACCGGGCGACCGGCAATTGTGCGAGAGCTGGCGCTGCACTTACCGTCAGTGCCAAGACGGCGCCGGACAGAGTACGCAGGCTGTGGGTGAGAGCGTCGAACATCAGGTACCTCCGATTCGCCAGCGCCGTGGGGGGCGGCTGGAAATGGGTGAGTAGGGCTTGTTCGTCCGGAGCGAACCTCCGTGGTTCTCCGGCCATGCGTCGAGGCGGGCAATGTCAGGGCGAGCGTTATTTGTCTAAGGCGGGACTGCTGGTGGGTGCGTGGCAGACGCCGTCGATTATGGTCCGCTGAGCTGCCGATTGCAACCTGCCGAGACACCCGCCATGCGCGCCGCTAATGCCGACGCTCCCTTGTCTTACGTCGCGCCGGTCAGCTAAACTCCGAGCTTCTTTCCGCCAACGTCCCCACGAACCGTTCAGGTACCTTCGACCCATGAGCAAGCGTCCTATCGTAGTCATTACCGACTTTGTCGCCGGCGGACTGGAAACGGAGCGGCGGATTCTGGGCGAGATTGCCGATCTCGTGGCTCTCGATGCGTGCGGCGAAGATGAGATTCTCGACAAGATCGCCGATGCGGACGCGATCATGATGTATCACACCGTTTCGATCAGCGAGAAAACCATTTCTCGATTGAAGCAATGCAAACTCATCGTCCGCTGCGGCGTGGGCTACGACAACGTCGATTGGCGGCTCGCCCGCAAGCATGGCATCGACGTCTGCAACGTGCCCGATTATGGGACCGAAGAGGTTGCCGACTCGGCGATCGGCATGATGCTCACGCTGACGCGAGGCATTCACCAGCTCAATTCGCGGCTCCGGGAAAAGAAGGGTGAGTGGCTCTACAAGCAGGTCTACCCGGTGTGGCGGCTGCGAGGACGCGTGTTCGGCATCATCGGCTTGGGACGGATCGGCAGTGCCGCGGCACTGCGGGCAAAGGCCCTAGGCATGGACGTGATCTTTTACGACCCCTACGCACCGGATGGGCGCGACAAGGCGCTGGGCGTGCGACGCGTGGAAGGGCTCGACGAACTGCTGGCGCAGGCGCACGTGGTCAGCCCGCACTGCCCGCTGACGCCGGAGACGTATCACATCATCGGCAAGGATCAGATCGCCAAGATGCCGAAGGGTTCGTTCCTGGTGAATACGTCGCGCGGTGGCGTGGTGGATGTCACGGCGATTCCCGATGCGCTCGCCTCGGGGCAGCTTGCCGGAGCAGGGATCGACGTGCTGGAGATCGAACCGCCCAATGACGATCATCCGCTGATCGCGGCCTGGCGCGACCCGAACCATCCGGCGTACGACCGGCTGGTCGTGAATCCGCACTCGGCGTTCTACTGCGAAGAGGGCATGCAGGAGATGCGTTCGAAAGGGGCCGAGGCCTGCCGCCGGGCGCTGTTAGGATTGCCGCAGCGGAACGTGGTGAACTAGCGAGCTGCTGGGTGGCACAGGTGGCCGCGTGGCGACTCACCTGTGCCCGTTTCAACGCATCGAAGACCCGTGGCACCAGATACGTTCGTCACGCGAGGCGGCTGGCTACGGACTTGCCGTCGAGGTTCACGGTCAGTTCTTCCTTGATGGCAATGCCACTGATTTGCTGCGCGACCATCTGATCGGCCAGGGCCAGGATTCGTGCGGCGGCTTGATCCGGAGGAACGCCGCGGGCGTGGATGTTCGAAATCAGGTTGCGCTGGGCGTCGGTGTGGCCGGCCTGCGGACGATAGGCCATGTAGGCCGAAAGGCTCTCGGCGGTCGCCAGGCCGGGGCGCTCGCCGATGAGGAGCACCGCGACGCGCGGGCGAAGCAAGGCGCCGACGTCGTTCAAAAGTCCGACGCGGCAGTGGCACACGACGAACGTTCGGCCGAGCGACCAGTTTCGCGCTTGGGCGCCTTTTGCCAACAGCGGCAGCAAGGCCGGAACCTGCGACACCACGGCTGCCGAACTGAGGCCATCGCCGACGACGATCTGGAAGTCGACGTCCGTAGGACAGTGCGCAAGAATCGTCGCGCGTGCTTCGTCACTGAACTGCCGGCCGAGTTGGGGACGCTTGAGGAATTCGGCTTTGTCGTGAGCCTGTGTCTGCACCTCGAAGAGCTTGTACGACGCGACGAGCTGCGGATCGAAGTCGCGGTTCAGGTCCAGTTCGGAGTGAACCGCGTCGACGGCAAAGGCGTGATCCTCGCGCAATTCGAGCTGCGTATCGGTGCGATACGACGAACCGGCGCGACCCACGACCAGCCGCGCGGGCGTCCGGGCCCGGAGCTCGGCCAAGGCCCGGGTGAGTTGGTTCTGCGGTTGTGGTTGGATTTCGCGGGCCATCGGCGAGTAGCGGTTCGAACTATCGGACGTCGACGGCGCCGATGAGCGATTGTAGCTCACCCAGCAGCGGATGCGTGGCCATGTCGCCGATCGCCAGTTGGCCGCCTGAGACAATGCCGCGCTCCTCCAGCCAGGCGAGGAACTCCGGCGCCGGCTTCAGGCCGAACAGCCGCCGCATGGCTGCGCCGTCGTGGAAGCTGGTCGACTGGTAACTGAGCATGACGTCGTCGGCGCAGGGCACGCCCATGAAGTAATTGCAGCCGGCGGCGGTGAGCAGGGTAAGCAGGTTGTCGGCCGAGTTCTGATCGGCCTGGGCGTGGTTGGTGTAGCAGACGTCGCAGCCCATGGGCAGCCCGAGCAGCTTGCCCATGAAGTGGTCTTCGAGGCCTGCGCGGATGATCTGCCGCTCGTCGTAAAGGTATTCGGGCCCGATGAAGCCGACCACGGTGTTGACCAGGTGCGGCGCGAACGCCCGGGCGACACCGTAGGCCCGGGCTTCGAGCGTGAGTTGATCGATGCCGTGATGAGCTTCGGCCGAAAGGGCGCTCCCCTGGCCGGTTTCGAAGTACATGACATTCTGGCCGATCCAGCGCACGTCGCGCTGGGCGTGATGCTCGAGCGTTCGCTCGCGGCCTTCGCGCAAGAGGTCGAGCGAGATGCCGAAGCTGGCGTTCGCGGCCTGGGTGCCAGCGACGGACTGGAACAAGAGATCGATCGGCGCGCCGCGCTCCAAGGCCGCGAGCTGCGTCGTGATGTGGGCGAGCACGCAGTGCTGCGTTGGCGCGCCGCTGACGGTGATCAAACGATCGAGGGAATGTAAGATTACGGCCACGGTGTCGACCGACTCGATGGCCGGGTTCACTCCGATCACCGCGTCGCCGCAGCCATAGAGCAGCCCTTCAACGACGGTGAGCAAGATGCCGCCCAGGTCGTCGGCCGGATGGTTGGGTTGCACGCGGATGCCCAGGACGCCGCGCTCGCCCAGCGTGTTGCGACAGCGCGTGACATTGCGAATCTTGGCGGCCACAAGGATCAGGTCCTTGTTGCTCATCAACTTGGCAGCGGCCGCAGCCATCTCGGGCGCGATCGCCTGCTGCACGCCGGCGATCGTCTCGCCGGTGGTGGCGTCGTCCAGGAGCCACTCGCGGAATTCGCCGACAGTCAGGCCGGCTAGCGGTGCGAAGCCGGCTGCATCATGCGAATCCAGGATCAGTCGGCTGACTTCGTCGTTGGCGGGGTCGATGAGTGGCGTATCGAGGATCTCGCGGAGCGTTATATCGGCTAGAACGCGTTTTGCCGCCACACGCTCGCGCTGATCCGTGGCCGCGATGCCAGCCAGTGAGTCGCCCGACTTCTCTTCATTGGCCTTGGCGAAGACTTCGGCCAAGGAGACAAATGTGTAGCGCTGGTAGCGAACGGTGGTCGAATAGGTCATGCCGCTATTCTAATGCCGCCGCTTCTCCGGAACAGCCGTTCCGCACCAGTGCTGCAGGAGACGAGGCGCTACCGACCCTGGGCGGCGGGAAGCATGAACCGAGGCGGAGATTCGAGCTCGCGCGGCCTTAGGTACTCGATGGATAATAGCGATTCGGGGAACGCTCGCTTCGCCCGTTGCACCATCCGTTCGGCGTTCTCCATCGTCTCGGTGCCGGGGTCGGCGATGATCACCAGCGGCAGCTTGGCATACCCAGTCTCGCCGAACAGCCAGAGCATACCAGGCGCGGAAACGGAGTCCGAGGGCTGGAGATTCAGGGCAGTCGCAAACTCGGAGCGCTCCCGCATCCACGACTGCTGGTGGCTGGCAATGGAGAGTGTCACGGCCGTGAGGATTCCCAAGCAGAGTGCGATCTGAACTGGCCTGCGACGGGACAAGGCTGAAAGTTGTCGCATACGACATCTCCGATGGCTGGGAAGTGGTCGGGTGCAGAGGGTAGCAGGTCTCCCCATCGGAAGGAATGCCAGGGCCCGTCCGGGACGGATTTTACTTCGGCTTTTCGCTGTGCCCGGATACGATACCGCCATGGGCGGTGAACACTTCGACTTTGACTATCTCATCATTGGCTCGGGCTTCGGCGGCAGCGTCTCGGCGCTGCGGCTGTCGGAGAAGGGCTACCGCGTTGGCGTGCTGGAACGCGGCAAGCGGTGGCAGGCAGCCGATTTTCCGCGGACGAACTGGAACCTGCGGAAGTTTCTCTGGGCCCCGCTGCTCAGATGCTTTGGCATCCAGGCGATCACGATCCTCCGCGACGTGATGATTTTGCACGGCACAGGTGTCGGCGGCGGCAGCCTGGTGTATGCCAACACGCTGCTCGTACCGCCAGACGTAGTCTTTGAGGATCCTCGCTGGCGAAACCTGGGCAACTGGAAGGACGAGCTCGCGCCGCACTATGCGACCGCTCAGCGAATGCTGGGCGCCACGACGGCCGTCTGTCCGACCGAGACCGACCTGATGCTGCGCGAGATCGCCACGGACATGGGCGTCGGCGAAACTTGGAAACCGACCCAGGTCGCGGTGTACTTTGGCGAGCCCGGCAAAACCGCGGCCGATCCGTACTTCGATGGCACGGGCCCCGAGCGCACTGGCTGCACGCAATGCGGCGGTTGCATGGTCGGTTGTCGGCACGGCGCGAAAAACACGCTCGACAAGAACTACCTGTACTTCGCCGAGAAACTCGGCACACAGATCATTCCCGAGACCGAGGTCCTCGATATTCGCGAGCTTGCGGGCGGCGGATACGAAGTCGACACGCGCAGGATCACGGACCTGGTGTTCAAGCGACGGCGGACCTTTCGTACTCGCGGGATCGTCCTCTCCGGCGGCGTGCTGGGGACGGTTCCGCTGCTGCTGAAATGCAAGGAACGTGGCTCGCTCGCGCGGCTCTCCGATCAGCTCGGCAACTTTGTACGCACCAACAGCGAAGCCCTGGTCGGCGCGAAGAGCCGCCGGCCGGACGTCGACTATTCGCGCGGCGTGGCCATCGCCTCGGGCTTTCATCCCACGGCGGACACGCACATCGAGATGGTCCGTTATGGTCGCGGGCAGGACTTTATGTCCCTGCTTACGACGGTGCTGACCGGCTCCGGAGGCCAGCTGCCGCGAGCGGTTCGTTGGCTGGGCGAAATCGTGCGTCATCCGCTGAAGTTTCTGCGGGTCTCGAATCCGTTTGGTTTTGCCCGGAAGACAGGCATCTTGCTGGTGATGCAGACGCTGCCCAGTCACATGCGGCTGGGGCTGCGCCGAAAGTGGCTGTGGCCGTTTTCGCGGCAAGTCGATTCTGTGGCCGATTCGCCCGAGCAGGTGCCCAAGGTGATTATGCTGGCGAATGACGTGGCCGAGCGATTGGCCGAGAAAATGGACGGCGACACGGTGAGTGGCGTGGGCGAGGTGCTGCTAAACCTGTCGTCGACGGCCCATATCCTGGGGGGCTGCCCGATGGGAACTGACGCCTCGCAGGGGGTAATCGATAAGTATGGCCGGGCGTTCGGATATGATAACTTTTACGTTGCCGACGGCTCGGTCGTGCCGGTGAACCTGAGCGTGAACCCGAGCCTGACGATTTGTGCTCTTAGCGAGTGGATTGCCAGTCACATTCCACCGAAAGAAACCGTCCGAGAAAACGAACCCGCAGGTGCCGCATGTCCACGATGATTGAGCGTAAACAGCAGACTCCGACTCCCGCGGATCACTTGGATCGAGCGGCTGCGGAATTGGCGGCGGCGCGAGCACGCCTCACCGCCACCTCGCTCACGGAACGCCGCCAGTTGATGGAAGAGTGCCTCGACCGGCTGGTAGAGTTGGCTCCCCGCTGGGTTGAAGCCGCCTGCGAGGCGAAGGGGATCCCGGCCGGCAGTCCGCTGCGCGGTGAAGAAGTGGCGGCCGGCGTGGTGGCCACGGCCCGACACCTGCGGCTGTTGATCGACAATTATAAGGCGGTCGAACGCGAAGGGCACATTCCGCTGCCGAAAGCGCCGTTCACGCTGCCCGACGGTTCGCTGGGCGTGCAGGTGATGCCCGTAAAGGGCCTGTTCGATTCGCTGGTGTTCGCCGGCTTCGTGGCTACGGCGGTGCTAGGCCCCGAAGTGAAGAAAGCCGATCTCGAAAAGCTCGGCAGTCATCTCAAGAATTTTCCGCCGGCGAAAACGGTGCTGGTGTTGGGAGCCGGAAACGTTTCGAGCATTCCGGCGACGGACGCGATCAGCAAGATTTTTCAAGAGGGGCACGTCGTCCTCCTCAAGATGAACCCGGTGAACGAGTACCTGGGGCCGATCTTCCAGCAGCTCTTCGGCCGGCTGATCGAGCTGGGCTTTCTGCGGATCATCTACGGCGGGGCCGACGTCGGCGCGGCGGCCGTCAACCACGCCCAGGTTGACGAGGTGCACATCACCGGCTCGATCCATTCGCACGACGCGATCGTGTGGGGGCCAAATGGGCCAGAACGCGAGCGACGCAAGCGCGAGAACGACCCCGTGCTCGATAAGCCGATTACCAGCGAACTGGGCAACGTGAGCCCCTGGATCATCGTGCCGGGGCCCTACTCGGAGGCTCAGCTCAAGTTCCAGGCGGAGAACGTGGCCGCTTCGATCGCGAACAACGCCTCGTTCAACTGCGTGGCCACGAAGATGATCGTGACCTGGAAAAACTGGCCGCAGCGGCAGCAGTTCCTGGATTATGTCGAGGAAGTCCTCCGCCGCGTGCCGCCGCGGAAGGCCTACTATCCGGGCGCGCATGAGCGCTATGCCAAGTTCACCGGCAAATCTCCCGCGACTCAGCCGGGAGGCGAGCTGCCGTGGACGCTGGTGCGCGATGCGAATCCTGAGACGATGCCGGTGCTGTACTGCGAAGAGTCGTTCGTGTGCGTGTGCGCGGAAACGGCGCTCGGCGCGGCCAACGAACGGGAGTTTCTGGACAAGGCCGTCGAGTTTGCCAACAATAAACTGTGGGGCACGCTCAGTGCGGCGATTACGGTGCATCCGAGCTTCCGCAAGGACCCAGCCGGGGCTAAATGCTTCAACGCTGCCCTGACAAGTTTGCGGCATGGGGCGGTCGGCATTAATCACTGGCCGGCGCTCGTGTATGCGATGATGAGCCCGCCGTGGGGTGGTTACCCGAGCGGAACGCTGGCCGACGCGCAGAGCGGCATCGGCTCGGTGCACAACACATTCATGCTCGACCACGTACAAAAGACCGTACTCGAAGGCCCGCTGACGATCTGGCCCAAGCCATTCTGGTTTCCCACGCACAAGGCACCCGAGCCGATCGCCTGGAAGGTGCTCGAGCTGTATCACAAGCCGTCGGCTTGGAAGCTGCCGGGGCTGGTGTTGGGTTCGCTGAAAGGGTAGGGCAGGGGTCGCGGCGCATGAATGTCGTGCTCCGCTGGGTGCCACAGGTGGTCGCGTGGCGGTTCAGCGGTGATCGTTCCGCATCGTGAGACGTCGGCGCGCGAAAGCCTTGAGACGAAATGCACGGCAGCCGATTGTGCGCTAAGCGATCAGCATCGCGTGCGTCTTTAGTCGCTCGAGCGCGGCGGGCACCGCTTCGACGAACGCCTGGCGAATCTGCTCCGGCGTGGCAACTTGTTGCCCTGGCGCGGAGACGATCAGTTGACCGCGCTGGCTGGCGGCGACGAGTCCGTCGACAAGCGCTGCACTATTGTGCGTTCCATCGAGCAGTGTGATGACCATTCGATCGAGTGCATCGAAGCGGACGGCATGATGGCGGCGGCTGGTGACAATCTCACTGCGGCCGCCCTGCAGTCGCGCGAGCGGGCTAACCGAGGGTTTCTCGCTGATCTTCGCGACATAGGCGTCGGGCCCGCAGCTGGCCTGCACGACCCCGCCAACGAGGCACTGCAAGAGATTGTCTTGCAGGCGCTGGATTTCTGCGGGTCCCGGCGGCGGGGCGCCAACTGCCTGAACTCGGCTGGTCGCTTCGCCGACCAGGTCGTCGATGGCGACCGACGCCGGCCAGAGTTCGCCCAGGTGCTGCAGCGCCGCCTTGGCCAGCACGACCGGCGTGCTGATCCGTCCGCCTGCGAGTGTTGTGAAATGCGAAACTCCGTCGGACCTGAGATCGACGGGCGGATTCTCGGGTTTGACCGCGGCCGAGAAGCGCATTCCGGCGAGAAACGCGGTTTCCATGGTGGCGGACACTTGGGCGGTCTGGGGCACGAGGAGCGTCTGGCGAATCGCTCGGTTGCGAATGATGTCGCGAAACTGTTCCTGCTGAATCGGGTCACTGGTGAGTGCCGCTAGATGTTGTTCGGTTTCCGGGTCGAGCATGTCGATTGGCCGGACGCCCAGCGTGGCCTCGCCTAGAAGTTGAAGCTGGTGTCGAGCGGCATGGGCCATGAAGTCCTTGAAGAGCACGGGATGGCTCGCGGGCGCCAGGTGGTCGTGCCACAGATATGCATCTGGAAGCTGCGCGAGCGGAGCTAGTTCCTCCTGAATCAAGTTATCGAGCGCCCGCTTTTCGTCGAAGCACTGTTTGAGCAACTCGAGCAATTGGCGCGACTTCTGCATCTGCTCGGCGGGCGTAACGGCGACCCGCGCGTCATACTTCATCATGTGCCGAAACACGTCGTGCAGCCGCCAACCAGGATACGTCTTATAGCTGATGAACGCCACGCCTTGCGGCGCGAGTTGGTCGCGACAGATGGCCAGCAGCCGTTCTCGCACAGGCTGCTCGACCCAGGAGTAGACACCCTGGGCCAGGATGTAATCGAATTTGTTCTCGGAGGGCGTGAAGTCGACGAGATCTTGAAGTTGGAATTCAACGTTCTTGAGCGAAAGTTCGGAGGCGATGGTGCGTGCTTCCTGAATCTGCCGCGGTGAGACGTCAACGCCGACGAAGGTGGCCTCGGGATAGCGCTCGGCGAGCGGCAGTAAGTTCTGCCCGGCCGCACATCCCAGTTCCAGCACGCGCGCCCGCGCGGCGGGAGCCGGTGTCAGGCCGCGCAGGCGGGCGACCGTCTCGAGAAAGTCGGGCTGCGAGCGAGTGACCGCGAGTCCGGGGTAGGGAACTGCGTCGTACGACTGAGCGATCAATTGCGAGCTGACTGTTTGCGCCGCCATGGCAGGGTCCTACTCGAGGATGGGCTGAAATCTTACTTCCTAATCAACAAGCAGCGCATTCGATGCTAATTTGGCGAGCGCTTCGTCGAGCGTGGACTGCAAGGTCGTGCGAACCGCCTCACCGCTCGTGGCAGGAATGCCGTCTTTGAGAATTGAAATCTCGCCGCGATCGACCGCTGCCATCAACTCGCCGAGCAGTGAAGCTCGGTCCCGATGCCCGTCCAGATAGATCAACACGTTACGCGTACCATCATCCAGATCGACGATTTCGTTGCGACGATTCGTGACGCGCGATCCGCTGCGAGCCTCGGCCCGGGCGAGTCGACTGGTTTGCGGCTGGTCGCTGATCCTGGTGGTGAAAGCGTCGGGACGGCTGTTGATTTCCAGCAGGCCCGTGGCGATGCACTGAATCAGGTTTTGTCCGAGGCCTTCGCGAACGCTGGCAGGGAGCTCCGCGGTGCTTGGTCCTCCCAATCGCTCCGAGACGGCGGCCAGCAGCTCTGGGAAAGAGAACGCCCGCGGCCAGGCATCGTTCAATAGGCAGAGCGCGGCCTTCAGCCCGGGCGCGGGCGTCGAAAGACCGACCCCGTTGGGGGCCTTAAACGTCTCCAGTTCGCGTGACTTCAAGTCCAGATTCGGGTTCTGCGGGGCTACGCGTCCGTAGAAATACAGCGACTCAATCCGATCCGGGAGCAGATGTCTGCGCAACGGTACATCGGGGAGGCAGAGCAACGTCTGGCGAAATCCCCGGGTTCGCAGGATGTCCAGATGCTGTTCGGTTGAAATCAGATCCGGGCACAGGCCTTTCAAATGTTCTTCGGCCTTGGCGCCGAAGTTCGAGGCGAACATCGTCGCCACGGCGGCTTCGCCGAGATACTGCAGGTTCGCAGCTTGCGCGTGTTCGACAAACTCGTGGAAATAGAGCGGACGATTGTCGCTCTCGTAGTACTCGTGATAGATGTAGCCGTCGGGAAGCTTGAGGATCGACTCGGCTTCCAGCTTGAGCAGTTCGCCATAGGAGGTCTTCTGGCGTTCGCCGGCCTTGGCGAAGAACTCCAGCAGCGCTCGCCCGCGCGCGAGACGCGAAACTGCCGTTGCGCCGGCCGGGGCAAAGTCGAACATCATCTCCCGTAGCATCAACCGCAGGTACCAGCCGGGATTCGTGTTGTAACTGACGTAGGCGATGCCCTGGGGTGTAAGCGAGTGCTGGATCAGCTCCAGGATCTTTCGCTGCAGATCATCGGACACCCAGGAGTAGACGCCGTGGCAGACGATGTAGTCGAACTTGCCGAGCGAGTCATCAAGCGTGTTGATGTCGGCATGGCGCAGCTCGACGTTCCGCAAATTCAAGAGCGATGCGGCGCGTTCGGCGGCCTGCACTTGCGCGCGAGCGTAGTCCACGCCGACGAAGTGGCTGTCCGGAAAATGCTCGGCCATCGGTAGCAGGTTGCCCCCGGTGGCCGAACCGAGTTCCAGCACGCGGCAGCGGTCGGCCGGCGGCGGGGTCATGCCAAACAGCGTGCCAATCGCAGCCAGCCGATCGGGCAGCGTCTGCGGCAGCGGCTGGCTTGGAAACGGAACCTCGTCGTAGGGATTGAGCGTGATAGCGGATGCAGACATGCGATTTACCTTATTCCGCGGGACGGTCCATCGGAGCCTCGCGGCTCGGCCGGCTCGGGTCTTACCGCGGATTAAGGAACCCGCGGCGGCGCTCGGTGCTGTAGGCTTGCAAGGCCGACTCAATGATGGGCAAGGTTGTGGATGCTTCCTGAAACTCGTCGACTTCCACGGCCTTCTGCTCAAGCGTCTTGTAGTCCTGGAAAAAACGTCTGAGCATCATCAGGCGGTGCGGCGGCAGCTCGCGGCAGTCATAGAATCCATGATACTCGGGATCGTTCGTGGCGACGGCCAGAATCTTATGATCGCGACGGCCGGTGTCAATCATCGTCATCAGGCCGATGGCTCGGGCGTGCACGAGCGTGAGCGGCGCGACCGGCTCCTGGCACAACACCAGCACGTCGAGCGGATCGTCGTCCTCGGCCAGGGTCTGAGGAATAAAACCGTAGTTGGCCGGATAATAAACAGCCGAGTACAGCACACGATCGAGCTTCAAGAGCCCGGTCTTCTTGTCGAGCTCATACTTGACGCTCGACCCCATGGGGATTTCGATCACCGCGGTGAACTCACGCGGCAAGGACTCTCCGGGCGTAACGTCATGCCACGGATGCGTCATAACGATTAGCTCCTCAACTTTCGAACAAAGGTGGGCAGGAAGGCGGCTTTCCATTCTCGCCAAACTGCCAGGGCAAGGTTTTCGCCCCCGACTGCAGTTTACGCCCTGCTTATACACCTAACCATATCTTGCGAAAGGCGTTGCGGTAGGCCAAAAAGCGGCGCGTTGGGGGCCCAATTGACCTTTACCCCAGGAGTCGATCTCGGCAGAATACCGCCCGCGAAAAACCAGGGGTAGGGGTGGCAACAGCTAGGAGCCGGTTTTGCGCGGTCTGGTCCGTTTCCGCCAAGCGCTTCTTGAGGAGTTCCTTTAAGATGAGACCTTCGCTCGCCCTTAGCACACTACTGGCTGTTGCCGTCGGGCCGTTTTTGAAGTCCGCCGCGCTCGGACAGGCACCTCCTGCTCGGCGTTCTGGTACGGCCGTGGTCGATATGGCCACGATTATGAAGGGCGCCAACCGGTTCAACGCCGCGATGGAAAAGCTGAAGGCTCAGTTCGAAGCCAAGGGTGAGGAACTCAAGAAGGACGGCGAACGCGGCAATCAACTCACCGAAGAGCTGCGAAAGCTTCCGCAAAACAGCCCCCAGCGCAAGGAAATGGAAGACAGCATTCTACGGCTGCGGGCGGACTACGAACTCAAGGGCAAACGCGTCACGGAGGAAATCCGCGACAGCGAGTCGAGGCTGGTGCTGGGACTGGTGGGCGAGGTGCGCGGAGAACTGGAACGCTATGGCCAGGCCACGGGAACTCAGCTCATCTTGCGTGCGAATCCAATTCCTCCGAACTTGAACGATCCCCGCATCATCCTGCAAGAGATTCACAAGCCGATCGTCTATCAGGCACCGAATACAGATGCGACGACGCTGATCCTCGATTCGCTCAACCGGGGCGCGCCGAGTGCTCCGCCGGCCGGCGCCGCGCCGACCGCCAACCGGGCTGCTCAGCCGGCCGCACGCCGGTAAGATCAACAAACGCAATACCCCGCGAAGCCCAGTAGGCTTCCCGGGCTTATTTTTTGCGCTCGCTCACTTGCCCAAGAACGGGAACAGCTTGCGGAGTTCCGCTTCTTCCGGGCGGCGGCCGTACTCGCAGATCTCGAACGCCTCGGCGTACTTGACCTTCTGCGCTCGCTCGGCGCCGTACCAGTGCTCGAGCGCATCGCGGTACTTGTCGGCCACGGCGGCATAGCGCCCGCCGTGCACTTTGATCAGCCAGGCGCGCTGGCCGGCCGCGTCGTCTGGCACTTCGGCTTCGAACGCTTCAGAGCCGGACGCGCCACCTTCGTAAACTTGCGAGGGCAGCGAGTGTACGGCCGCGAGCTTTTTGTCCATGACGTCGTCGATGGCCACGATCACATCCGGCGTGAACGGGTTTGGTTTCTCGAAGCGATCGGAGTAATAGAAGAAGACCGGATTCTCCTTGAGCGCTGGCACGTCGGGGCAGAAGAACGGCACCGTGACCATGAACGCGGCGTCCTGTACGAGAATGCCCGTGTAGCGATGGTCGGGGTGATAGTCGTTGGGCCGGTGGGACATCACGATGTCGGCTTCCCATTCGCGGATCAGTCGCGTGAGCTGGCGACGGTTCTCGAGCGTCGGTTCAAGCTCGCCGTCGTGATTGTCGAGCACCTCGGTTTCGATGCCGAGGATCTTGGCGGCTTCCTTGACTTCCGCTCCACGGCGCAAGGCCAGCGGTCCGCCCGCGGCGCGCCAGTGGCCGATGTCGCCATTGGTGACTGAGACGAATTTGACTTTGTGTCCGTCGGCTGCCCATTTGGCGGCGACACCGGCGGCTTTGAACTCGGCATCGTCCGGATGCGCGCCGAAGCAGATGATGCGGAGTTTCCCGTTCTCATCGGCGGCTTGAACTGATGAGCAGGCCAGCGGGCCCGCGGCGGAAACCGCCAAGATGAATAATGCCAGGCGAGTGGTCGTCAGATGACGCGGCAGCAGGTACATGCGATGCTCCTCGTAGTGGAATGTCGCTGGACATTCTACTTAACCGGTTCGGGAGCATGCCAGCGGCGCTACTGTTTTTGCGATGATTCTTCGTGCAGCCTCTGATAAGTCCGCCCGAAATGGAACGACATCGCGGTGAAGGCGATGCCCAGAATCGAGAAAAAGCTGGCCGTCACGATGCGCCAGGCCTCGGGTTGATCACCGTCGCCGCCGACCATGCCGAAGTAAACCGCCGCAGCGCTCGCCAGGAAGATCAGGCCGATGAGAACTGAAGGCAAATCAAACCAGATTCGTCGAATTCGCATGCTGGACCCTGCCGGACTGGTTACCAAAGTGTGTATCCACCATCGATCACGACCGTCGCACCCGTAATATACCGCGCCGCGTCACTTGCCAGGTAGACGGCCAGCGGCCCCAGATCCTCGGCCTGGCCGAATTGACCGGCGGGAATCTGCTCCTTGTAGAGATCGAATAGCTGGGGGTGTTCCTGTGACCAGCGGACGTTTGGCTCGGTCATGAAAAAGCCGGGGCAGATCGCATTCACGGTAATCCCGTGCGTTGCCCAGTCGGCGGCCGTGGCCTTGGTGAAGTGAATCACCGCGGCCTTGGCCGTCTCATAGCTGCGGCCGCCAATCCCTCGGTTCACGATCAGGCCGGACATCGAGGCTACGTTGATGATCCGGCCACCCCGCGCGGCCGCGATCATGGCGCTACCGAGAATCCGGGTGCACAAGAACGTGGCAGTTAGATTCAGGTTCAGAATCTCCTGCCACTTGTCGAGCGGGAGCTGGGCGGTGGGAATATTGAAGCGCCGCCCGCCGACATTATTGATCGCAATGTCGATCGGGCCAAAGTCCGCGAGCACCTGTTCGCATGCCTGCTCGACCGATTCTGGCCGCGAAAAGTCCGCGGCGATCGTGTGGGCTGCGCGCCCGAGCGCGCGGATCTCCTCGGCCGTAGTTGCGAGGCTGTCGACATCCCGGGCAGCGAGGACGACGTCGGCGCCCGCCTCGGCGATCGCCAGAGCCATTTCGCGACCGAGCCCGCGGCTGCCGCCACTGATGAACAGGCGGCGACCATCGAGACGGAAGCGGTCCCAGAGCGAAGGGCGAATCGTGGACATATCTATCGTCGAATCTGGTGACATTGAGCGCGATTGACTGCGCTGAATTATATGCCAGGGGTGCGGCGGTGACCTCAGATTAACTCGGTTGAGCGCGGCAATTTGCATTGGTGTCAGCCGGTCGTTACTGTGATCTTGTCTGGTTTACCCGCCCCGACACCCGCCTGCTTCGCCCTCCTGACATACCGAGGTGATGATGGTTTTTCGTATAGCGGTCGCATTGTTGCTGGTTGCGGTTTCAGTGAACGTGGTGCTGGCTGAAAAGGATGCCCGGCCCGAAACCTCGCTCCCCGCGGCTGCCGCCAAGCCCGAGGACAAACCGGCCGACGCTAAACCCACCGAACCAGAGCTCAAAGCCGGACACTCGATGCACGGCGAGGCGTTCAATGAAGGGCCCAGGCAGCGCGCCTACTTGATGCCGGGCATGGCTAACGTTCATTTTCCGGTTACGACCAAGGTTCCCGAGGCTCAACAGTTTTTCGATCAGGGCGTGTCGCAACTGCACGGGTTCTGGTACTTCGAAGCCGAACGCTCGTTCCGGCAGGTGCTCGTCTTCGATAAGAACTGCGCGATGGCCTACTGGGGGTTGGCGATGGCCAACGCCAACAACGATAAGCGAGCCAAGAGCTTCATTGAAATTGCAGCGCAGCTGAAGGACAAGGCATCGCCACGCGAGGTGAAGTGGATTGACACTCTGAGTGCCTGGTACGCCAGCGAGGACAACACCGATCGCCGGCGAAAGTATGTGCGCGAACTGGAGTCACTCGTGCAAGACGACCCGACGGACGTCGAAGCCAAGGCCTTCCTGGCGCTCCAAGTCTGGAAGAACGGCAGCTGGATGACTGACAGCAAGAAGCAGCTTCCGATCTCCAGCCATCAGGCGGTCGACGCGATTCTCGACCAGGTGTTCGCGCTCAACCCGATGCATCCCGCCCATCACTATCGGATTCATCTGTGGGATGACGAAAAGCCGGCCCGGGCGCTGGTGTCCGCCTCGCTTTGCGGACAAACGTCCCCCGGTATCGCCCACATGTGGCACATGCCAGGACATACCTATTCCAAGCTGCATCGCTATGTGGACGCGGTCTGGCAGCAGGAAGCTTCAGCCCGTGTGGATCATGCCCACATGATGCGCGACGGCGTGATGCCGGATCAGATTCACAACTATGCGCACAACAACGAGTGGCTGATTCGCAACTGGGCGTTTCTGGGTCGGGTGAACGACGCAATCGCGCTGGCCGAGAACATGATCTCGCTGCCGCGGCATCCGCAGTACAACAAGCGGGACAAACGCGGCACGAGCGCGGACTTTGGCCACCGCCGCCTGGCCGAAGTGCTCGAACAATACGAATGTTGGGAGTTGATCCTGGGGCGAGCCGCCCCCCACCTGCAGAACCCGGCAAGCAAGGATCCGGGCGCGCGCCTGGAGGAATTGCGGCTCACAGGGTTGGCGCAATTCGGCCTGGGCAAGACCTCTGAAGGACGTGAACAAGTGACGGCGCTTGAGAAGCTGCTCGAAGAGCAGCGGGCCGAGCGTATCAAGGCCGCCGACGAGGCGGAAGCAAAGGCCCGCGGCGAGAAAAAGTCGGACGCCGACGTTACCAAGGCCATGGCTGATGTGCTGCAGTCGAAGTCACCGAATCTGCGCAAGATTGAACACGCAATCGCTGAACTCAAAACCCATGCATCACTAGCGGCAGGAGATGTGCCGGCCGCCAAGGCGGAGCTCGATAAATGCAAGGATTCCAGCCTGCTTAGTAAGCTGCAGAAGGCACGCTTGTACTCGTTGGTGGCCGATCATGCCGAGGCGGAGAAACTGGCCCGGGAGCTGGTGAAGTCCGGCGAAGGCCAGGTGCTGCCGCTCGCTTTGCTGGTGGAAGTGTTGCACCGGGCTGACAAGAAGGCGGATGCGCGGTGCGAGTTCGATCGCTTAAGTCCGCTGGCCGCCTGGGCCGATCTTGACGTGAGGCCGATGCAGAGACTCGCCCCTATTGCGTCTGAGTTTGGAGCCGCGGCCGACTGGCGCGGACCGCGCACACCGGCTGCCGATGTAGGCATTCGCCCGGAACTGGACACCTTGGGGCCTCTGCGCTGGTCCCCCACGCCGGCCACGGACTGGGCACTCACTGCGGCCACTGAGAAGACGCTTTCGATGACGGACTTTTCGGGTAAGCCCGTGGTGCTGATCTTCTATCTCGGTTCGGGTTGTTTGCACTGCGTCGAGCAGATTCAGAAGTTCGTGCCAGAGACGGCCAAGTTCGCCGAGGCCGGCATTTCGATTGCGGCGATCTCTACCGAGCCGCTCGATGTTTTGCAGGGTTCGCTCGAAAAGCTTTCGCCGAAGGAAACCGTGCCGTTTCCGCTGGCGGCCGATCCGGAGATGAGCGTTTTTAAATCGTATCGGGTGTTTGACGACTTTGAAAACACACCGTTGCACGGCGTGTTCTTGATCGATGGAACCGGGCAGATCCGCTGGCAGGACATCAGCCACGAACCGTTCACGGACGCGCAGTTCCTGCTAGAGGAAGCCCAGCGACTGCTAGGCAAGAAGTCGAACTGAGTCGGGAGTGCGGCCCCGGAGACGCGCGGTCTATCTCAACTTCTTGTGCCGACCAATGATTACAACAAACAAGCCAGCGATCGCGCACAGCTCGATTGCACTCGGCTCTGGCACCACCGCAACGGCGAACGCGTCCACCCAGAGGTCGGTCCCCTCGGCAATGATTGAAGGGTCCCCCGTCAGCCCGTCGAAAGATCGAAGCGTGGGTAGCAGAAAAGCTGCCCCGCCCCCGACGTCCAGCACGACAATGTCGCCCGTCGGCAAATGGGCGTCGAGATCAATCGGGTTGTACCAGAGATTTGCGCCGCTAACGACTTCCGTTCGGTCGCCCGATTGATCTTCGAATCGCAGAAGTCGCGGCAACGCAGTCACTGCCGCTCCGCCCAGATCCAATACAATCGCATCGCCATTGGCATCGGCGGTGATCCGAGTAGCGTCGTACCACAAATCAGACCCTTGTGCGACCACGGAAGCATCGCCGGTTAGGCCATCGAAACGTCGAATCGCTTGCGGATCTATCGCCGCCACGCCACCTAGGTCCAACACAAAAATGTCACCCGAAACTGGATCAGCCACAAGATCCACGGCATTGTGCCAAAGATCGTGACCGGCAGCGATCACCGATCGCTGGCCAGTCTGACCGTTAAACCGCAGCAGCGCAGGTTCAAGGAAAACGGCTCCGCCACCGTTGTCGAGCACGATGATGTCGCCGGAGTGATCGACGGTCACGGCAAGCGGATCAATCCACAAGTTTTGGCCCACGGCGACCTCGGTGCGAAACCCCGATGCCCCGTCGAAGCGAAGCAGGCGTGCAGGGTGAGTCGCCGCCGCTCCCCCAAGGTCCAGCACAATCACATCGCCTGTTGTGCGATCGGCCGCCAGGTCGAGCGGGTTGGTCCAGATGCCGTCCCCATTCACAAGCTGCGATTGATCACCGGTCGTGCTGGAAAATTCGTGAATCGCGGGCGGATTAAGCCTGGTGCCGCCACCCTTATCTCCCACGAAAATCTCGCCGGCCATTGCGGAACCGGCCACCAGCCACACCATCCAAACCGCCATCAGCCGTAAATGCCTTCTAGCCGTCTTCATTCGACAACCTTTCAGCCGTCTGATTACGGCGTGTCACCAACCTTGAGCGGTATCAAGTAGAACGATAAGACAAGTGTCCGTTGGAAGCAGACGACTCGGCAGCAGTTTCCCGAACCTTTCCCATCGGGCCGAGCGGGGAGCCGATCCAGGTTCAGTCTGGTCAAGATTGTAGCAACGCGACTTACCCCGCGTCTGGCGCGTGGCGTATTTTTCCGAATTTTTTTGCGTGCCTTGCCTGCGCCCGACCGCGAGATTCGCCTTCGTGCTGAGAATCGCCGCACTCCAGTGCCGTCAGCCCGAAAATACTCTTAAAGTTCGCGGTTGGCGGGTAGCCCAGGCATCCGCGGTGAGCTGGCTGCCCAGGAACTGGCTGCCTTAGCGACCTGACAAAAACAACCGACGAATCCTTGCTTTAGTTCACCCATCGGGCCCTCTGCCCGCAGGGCATCAACGCGGAAAAATCGCATCGGCCTTTCGAGTGCCAGGCGCAAGTCACATTCCAATTAGCCGGAGGTCGAACAGAAATGTGGGTTAACAGAGCCCTGGAATTGGCTGGCCGCCTTCTTGCACGATCGGAATGGGCCGGCCCTGGTTGTTCGTCCAGGCAGCGTTCAGGTCGATGCCCAGGTGGCGGAATGTCGTGGCCGCGATGTCCTGCGGCATCACACGGTCTTGCGTGGGGGCGTAGCCTTTGTCGTCGGTGCGGCCGATCACCTGTCCGCACGGTAAACCGCCACCGGCTACCAGCATCGACATGACCGGCGTCCAGTGGCCGCGTCCGGCCGTCTGGGTCATCACCGGAGAACGGCCGAACTCGCCCATCATCAGCACGAGCGTCGAGTCCAACAGTCCGCGCTGCTCGAGATCGGTGATGAGCGCATGCATGACCCGGTCGACCGTAGGCAGGAGCGGGGTAAGGCCTTTCACGATGCCGCCCCATTGCACCTCGTCGCCATGGTGATCGAAGTACCCCCAGGCTCCGCTAACCACGGTGAACGTGACGCCGGCCTCGACCAGGCGGCGGGCCAGCAGGGCCTTTTCGCCAATGCTTGCCCGGCCATAAGCGTCGCGAGTCGCCTCGCTTTCCTGACTGATGTCAAAGGCTTGTTGCACCTTGCCGGACACGACCATGTCGTAGGCCATCTTGGTATAGTGGTCGGCCGATTCCAGTGCGCGGGTGCGGTCGAGGTCGCGCTCGAGACGGTCGAACTCACGCCGCAGTGCGTGGCGATTCTGCAGGCGGTCGATGTCGATGCCTTTCGGCATGGCTAGCCGCCCGGTAAGTTCCTTGCCTTGCAGCGGCTCGTAGGCATTGCCCATGTGGCCGGCGCCCCAGATGTCGGCCTTCATGCTGTCGGCCAGGGCGACGAAGGGAGGCATGCCCTGCACGTTAGGGCCGCGAAACTTGGCGGCAACGGAGCCCATCGAAGGATAGCCGGCGCCGTCGTTGCCATCGTCGGTGCGTCGGGCCAGGGGGTTGCCGGCCTGCAAGGTGATCGGCGTATGGTTGCTCGCCGAACAATCGACCGAGCGAATGATGGTCAGCTTGTCTATGATCGAGGCTTGCAGCGGCAAATGCTCGCAAACCTGGATGCCGGGAACCTTGGTCGAGATCGGACGGTACGGCCCACGGATTTCAGCCGGGGCGTCCGGCTTGGGGTCCCACATGTCGATGTGGCTCGGTCCGCCTGAGAGCCAGAACAGGATCACCGACTTTTTGCTGGGTGTGGCCGCGCCAGGCGATGTGGTTGCCGCGGCCGCGGAGAGCCGCAACGTGTCGGCGAGCGAAACGCCGGCCAGCCCGGCCAGGCCTGTCTGCAAGAACCAACGCCGTGAGCCGACGCGAATCAGATCGCGGGGGGAAGGCCGCAGCGGTTGCTTTCCCTGAGCCAGAACGTGCGACTGGTGATGGGTCGTGGTGCGATCGGCGCTGGCCATGGCGGGCTCCGTCGTGCGCTTGGGGCGGGTGGGACGGCCAAGTATAACGAATCAGCGCCGGTTGATGCAATTATGGATACTGAGTATCTGCTCCGCTGCTAAAGACATCGGCCCTTGATCTATTCGCCGCTGGAGTTCACAGTACGCCGAGGGCCAGGTGGCCCAAATTGCTGAGGCTTAGAACTGCGAGGCAGCATGCGGATTCTGGCGATTGAAACCATCGACAAGACCGGTTCGGTCGCGGCTTTGGACGGCGAGCAACTGCTGGCCGAGCGCATGCTGGGTGATCGGCAGCGCAGTCTCCAAACGCTCGTTCCCGCGATGCGTCAGATTCTCGATGAGGTCGGCTGGCGGCCGCGGGACGTTGAGCTCGTGGCGGTCGCGACCGGCCCGGGCTCCTTTACCGGTCTGAGAATTGGCGTGGCTACGGCGAAGACATTTGCCTACGCGGCGGGAAGCCAGGTCATGGGCGTCGGCACCATGCCGGTCCTTGCTGCCCAGGTGCCCTTTGAACACCGGTGTTTCTCGATTGTGGTTGATGCCCAGCGCGAAGAGCTGTTTGTCGCCGATTTCCAGCGAGACTCAGGTGGGAACGCCACTCAGCAAGCGGAACCGCGAATCGTCAGTGCAGCCGAGTGGCTCACATCTCTGGATCGGGGCGATGTTGTCGCCGGGCCAGGGCTGAACAAATGGCAGGCGCGGATCCCGGCCGAAGTGACCGTGACTGCCCCCGAGCATTGGCAGCCGCGTGCCTCGACAGTCGGCCACTTGGCGGCGCGCGCGTTCGAGCTCGGCAAGCGGGAGGAACTTCTGGCGATCGTTCCGCATTACTTCCGCGAGACCGCCGCCGAAGAGCAATGGCGGCGGAAGCAGAATCGTTGAACGCGGTGAGCTCGCGCCTTGCAAGGCTCGTAAAATGAACCGAGCCCGCCAGCTGTCGCTGGCGGGCTCGATGGTTCACCTCAAACTTGATTCACCCGACACCGGGGCGAACCAATCACAACTCTAGGCATTCCGCTTGCGGGCGCGGTAGCCGACGGTCACCAGACCGATCATGCCAAGGGCGGCCATGGCGATCGTGCCCGGTTCGGGGATCACGCGGGTGGCGTAGATATCGCCCTTGAACACCAAAAAGATAGGTACGTCTCCAACGAACGTGGGCACGGCCACGTCGATTTTCAGATACAGGGTTTCGACAAGGCCGGCCAGGGTAACCGAGCCATCGAACGACATGTTCATGTCGCTACCCGGAGGAAGAAGATCTCCCGTCCACTCGTTGATCGGGCCGATGCCGAAGGCCGGAATGCCGAGGCCGACGTACGAGAAGTCGTTGTGCACCTGCAGGACGTCGAACTCGACTTGAGAGGCGTCGAAAAAGCCGCCGAAGAGAAACTGCTCACCCATCGTCACTGAGGTGAGCGTGTCCCGGATAGCGGTCGGACCGACGATCCCGCCGAACAAGTTCAGGTTGAAGCCCCACTGAGCAGGGCCGGTCGAGGGCGGCTGCGGAGCAGGTTCGGTCGTGCCGTTGGTGTAGCCCGGGGCCATCGGCGTGGGATTGTTCAGGTAGGTGAAGCTGCTGCCGGTCAGTTCGATGAATTCGTCGCCGAACGACGATGTCCGGATGGCCGAGATCGAGCCGGTCGGAATCGCGATGTCGGCACCAGCAAATTGTGCGGCGGTGGCGTCAAGAAAGCCCAGGCCAGCGCTCGTAGCATCAATCACGTTGTCGAGCTTCATGGAGCTGCGTGTTTCGTCAATGATATAGTTGACGTTCGCGGCGTAGGACACGCTCGGGACGAGAGCGCACGCGGCCACAAGAGTGGCGAGGAAGAGCTTGGTTACGGATTTCATTAGAACAGTACTCCGAGTTAAATCAGTGAGCAGTTGTGATCAAAGGTGAATCGATGTTTTGCCAGCTTCTCGAACGCGACCGACCGGATCTGGGTGATCTCGGGGGGCGAGAACGTTCCGGGCGTTCTCGCATTGCATCCGTCACTCCATCGAGTGACATTCATCATGAATGAGCTGAGCCGGGCTTTTGCCGAGAGGAGGCAAGGCGAGAGAATCTCAAGTCAGAGATGTCGCGACACATTCGCGGAGGTCGTCGACCGGGCGAACTTCCATGACGAGACAGCCTGGGGGCCATCTGGTCACACTTACCCGCGTTGAGAGCCGAACAGCGAGAGTCGGTGTCGGCCGGGTGGCATCGGGGAAGCGGTTGACCGGCGGATTTTGGTCCGCAAGACGCTAAGCACTGAAATGAGATGAGCTCGACCGAGTAACTCGGTAAGCGGCTCATTTTCTGAGTGCATTAGCATTCCCCGACTTGTAGGTTCGTCATTAGGCAAAACACGTACATTTGTTGCCGGTTGCATAACCAGCAGTATTTACCACACCCCGACTATACTTAGCGCCTACCGGAGTTTCAAGATTCTTAGCGAATTTTTTTCGAAAAAGATTCCTGGCAGGTGTAGATTCATAAGTCGTTGACACGTTGGTAGTTGAGAGAATCGACCAAGGCCGGCCTACGACTTTCTGGGGATAGGCAAGGTTATTTTCTGGCGCATTTGCGCAGCAGTTCTCCCCTTCCGTTGCGCTTTACTGCACGGAAAGCGCCTGGAGGGATCGCCGCGCCGCGTCAATCGTGGCTGCAATCTCCGCTTCGCCGTGGGCGGTGGAGACAAACAGGGCCTCGAACTGGCTGCATGGCATATAAATGCCCCGCCCGATGAGCTCCCAAAAGTACTTGCTGTACCGCGCCGTGTCACACTTCGCCGCTGTCGGCCAATCGCGCACCGGCTCGCTCGCGAAAAACAGCGTCAGCATGCTGCCAACTCGGGCTATTGAATGAGGCAGACCCACCTCGGCAGCCGCGCTGGACAGTCCCGCCGCCAGGCGGGCGCTGCGTTCTTCGAGCAGATCATAAGGCTTCTCGTCGCGCAGGACCTGCAGCGTCGCGATCCCCGCCGCTGTGGCCAGCGGATTGCCGCTCAGCGTGCCAGCTTGAAAGACCTTTCCCGCAGGGAGCACGTGCTGCATGATCTCGCGCCTGCCACCATAGGCACCCACCGGCAGTCCTCCGCCGACGACCTTCCCCAGCGTTGTGAGGTCGGGATGAATGTCGAACACCGATTGGGCGCCGCCATAGGCGACTCGAAAGCCGGTCATGACCTCGTCGCAGATCAGCAGCGCGCCGTGACTGGTAGTTTGTTCGCGCAGGGCGTGCAAGAAGGCTTTCGTCGGCACGACGCAGCCCATGTTGCCGACGACAGGCTCGAAGATCACTGCGGCAATCTGCGAACCTCGCTGGCGAAACGTCCGCTCCAAACCTTCAGCATCGTTGTACTCCAGGACAAGGGTATCTTGGGTGGTGCCGACCGTCACGCCCGGCGAGTTCGGCACGCCGAGCGTGGCCGCGGCGCTGCCGGCAGCCACCAGCAGGCTGTCGACATGACCGTGGTAGTTGCCGGCGAACTTGATGATCGCGTCGCGACCGGTGAAACCGCGCGCAAGGCGAATCGCGCTCATCGTGGCTTCGGTGCCGGAGTTTACGAGGCGGACCTGTTCGACGGACGGTACCGCTTCGATGATCAGCTCAGCCAGTTCGCTTTCGGCCTCGGTCGGGGCGCCAAAGCTGGTGCCGCGGGCGGCCGCTTCTTGAACTGCCGCGACCACCTTGGGGTGCGAATGACCCAGGATCATCGGGCCCCAGGATCCGATGTAGTCGATGTAGCGGCGACCGTCGATGTCGACCAGGTAGGCCCCCTCGCCCCGCTCAAAAAACAGCGGTTCGCCCCCCACGCCGCCGAACGCGCGAGCCGGACTGTTCACACCGCCCGGCATGACCTTCAAGGCCCGGGCGAAGGCCGCATGGCTGCGCGGGTGACCGGGGGGGGCAGATTGGGTGCGATTCATGCGAAGACTCCCTTGGAAGCCGGTAATTGGCTTGAGATTTTGTGAGGTAGGATGCCCGGCGCGGGGCAGTCTTAGCGCAGCCAGGCCGCAGCTTGCTTGGCCCAGTAGGTAAGCAGAATACTGGCTCCAGCCCGGCGAATGGCCAGCAGCGATTCCAGCGCCACAGCCCGCTCGTCGATCCAGCCGCGCTCGGCGGCGGCTTTGACCATGCTGAACTCGCCGGAGACATTGTATGCGGCCAGCGGCACGCCGGGGAACCGCACTCGCACGTCGCGCAAGATATCCAGATACGCCAACGCCGGTTTGACCATCACCATGTCGGCGCCTTCGGCCAGGTCGAGTTCGACCTCGCGCAGGGCCTGACCGGGCGAAGCGGCAGGGTCCATCTGGTAGCTGCGGCGATCGCCGAACTGGGGAGCACTTTCCGCAGCGTCGCGAAACGGACCATAGAAGCCGCTCGCGTACTTCGCGGCGTAACTCATGATTGGCACGTGCTCGAACGTGTGCTGGTCGAGCCGCCGCCGGAGTGCCCCGATCATGCCATCCATCATCCCGCTGGGGGCGACAATGTCGGCGCCGGCTCGGGCATGGCTGAGTGCCTGCGCGGCGATCAGCTCCAGCGTGGCATCATTGTCCACGTCAACCCGGCCGCTCTTGTCGTTCACGACACCGCAGTGGCCGTGGCTGGTGTATTCGCAGAAGCAGACGTCGGTCATGACGAGCACGTCGGGCGCGGCACGCTTCGCCACGGCCAGCGCCTGCTGCACGATACCGCCATCGCTGGTGGAGTCGCTGCCCGTCGCGTCCTTGGAGTCAGGGATGCCGAACAGAATGACGCCCCCCAGGCCGAGCTTCTGCACTTCCTCGAGTTCGGCCGGTAGTTGATCGGGCGAGATCTGCGAGTGTCCAGGCATGGAGCGGATCGGCTGGCGGAGGCCCTTGCCGGAGCGAATAAACAGCGGCAGCACCATGTTCGACGGCGCGAGCGTGACTTCCTGCACCAGCCGGCGCACCGCGGGATTCTGCCGCAGACGTCGCAGCCGGGTTGCAGGAAACTGGCTGTGAGACGGGTTTTCCATATGTAATGGTTATAGCTTATGCCGGGCGGGAAAGACCAACGGGGCGAGGCTGTCCCGCTTACGGCTGGGCAGGGGGAGCGACTTTGGTCAATCCCGCGTGCGACCGCTCAACGAGATCCGCCGCCCAGGGCTTGTTTTGATAGAGCGCGAGCACGCCTTCGTACATCCGGCGGGCGGCGTTCGGGTCGGAAGCTGCCAGAGCGTCGGCTTTGTCCAGTCGGCCGATAACGAGCGTGCGGCTGTCCTCAATAAACTTGCCAACACGTTGTTCAAGTCGCTCGTGTTGCTGCCGGGCGAGCTTTACATAGCGGGCAGCGTTCTCGCCGGTGGCTGGACCGTCATCGTACAGATCGATGATCGCCTGGAACCTGGCCAGCGCGACATCGGGATTGGTCAGGGCCTGCCGCCGCGCGTCGGAGAACGCGCGCTGAATCGGCGTTGCCTGTTGGGACTCGTCTTCCAGCGCGCGCACCTGCTCCGCTCGTGGATCGTCGCCATAGCGCGAGAGAAACGTTGCCATATCGCGGCGAGCGCTCTTCAGGGAGTCCACGTCTCCGGTGTTGGCCGCCGTTTCAATGCGACCGTAGAGTGCGTCGGCCGACTCGGGACGCATCAAGTACCAGCCAATCGCGACGAGCAGCGCCAGCGCGGCCGCGAGTCCCACGGTCTGCGGAGAAACAATTGCCCCCAATGCGTCCTGCAGCCAGCTCGCTTCGTCACGATCCTCGTCAACCTTGGTGAAGGTCGTCGCGGAGGAGGCCGTTTCGCGCGCAGCTCGACGCTCTCCGGCGACGGCAAAGGCCATGGTGGCGGCCGTCGCATGTTCGGGCGAAGAAAGGGAGAACTCGCGAGCCCGCATTTCGGCCAGTTGCGTGGGCGTGAGCGTCGGCGGCATGCGCGAGCTGGGATGCTCAGTCGCCTCCTCGTCCGGCGGCGGAGTAATCACGAAATCATCGCTCTCACGCGAAGTCACGACCGACAGCCCCCGCTCCATGGCTTCGAGACTGCGGGCTAAAATCAACGTGTTGGCGAAACGCCTCTGCGGATCCTTGTCCAGCAACTGCTGGATGATCCGGGCGAGTTCCGCGGGCGTTTGCGGTGCATACCGCGTGACCGGCTCCGGCAGGGCATATCGCTGGAGCTGGAGCATCTCGACCAGCGATTTGGCCTGAAACGGCGGACGCCCGGCAAGCAGCGTGTACATCACTCCGCCCAGGCTGTATTGATCGCAGCGATCAGTGACCACGCGGCCGTCGGCTTGTTCGGGGGCCATGAACTCGGCCGTGCCGAGGACGCCGCCATCGGCCGTGAGTCGTGTGTTGCCAAAGAGCCGCGCGATCCCAAAGTCCGAAAGCTTCAGTTCGCCCGAGTTGCTCAGCAACAGGTTAGCGGGCTTGAGATCGCGGTGGATGACGCCGTGATCGTGGGCGTGTTTGAGCGCCTTGCAGAGTTTGATCGCAATCTGCGTGACTTCGCGCCATTCGAACCGGCGGCCCTGGCGCAGCTCGTCTTCGAGGCTGTGCCCCTCGACCAGTTCCATGGCATAGAACAGAGTGCCAGCCTGCTCGCCATAGCCGAACAGCCGCACGATGTTGGGATGCCGCAGTTTCTTGAGCGACTCGATTTCGGCCTCGAAGCGGACTCGAAAGCTTTCGTCGACGGCGAGCCGCGGCGAAAGCACCTTGACGGCGGCGGGCTCGCCGGTCTCCGTATCGACGGCCGCATAAACGGCCCCCATGCCACCTTGGCCGATTTTTTTTCCCAGGCGATAGGGACCAAGCTGCTCGATTTGCATGGCTGCTCGGATTAACGAGGGGCGACGAGGTGGTTGCCCTGCCGGACGGCCAGGGCCGAGATGCACTTTACCTCATCGTAACAGCGGACTTACGTACCGGCCAGCAGTGGCCTGTTTTGGCGGTTTACAACGTGGGCGGATCGCCGGTAGATTGCCCAGGGTCGAATTACACCCAGATGCGCAAACTTACGGAGGTTCCAAAAGCGTGTCCAATCAGTACGTGGTTCTATCTCGAGCCGAAAATCAGGCGCGCGGTATCGGGCAGTATGCGCTCGACTTTCTCAACGGAGAGTTGGGCGAACCGGACGAATCGGTGTTCGACAAGACCGAGCAGTTTCACCTGGACAGCATCGCCTGTGGCGTTTCGGCACTGGCGTGTTGTGCCAACGCTCCGCGCGTGCTGCGTCAGGAGGCGCTGGAGTATGTTTCGCAGGAACTGGGACAGGGCGTCCCGGTCTTCGGCTCGCGGATCAACGTGATGCCTGAGAAGGCCGTGGTGGCAAATAGCTCGGCCGTGCGCGAGTGGGATTCGAACGGCACGAACTTCGGCTACAACCCGGCGCGCGGCGCGACGCGCGGTGAATTCGGCCACAACGATTTCTATCCCGTGGCCGTCGCCGCGGCACAGCTCAAAGGATTTGACGGCCGGCAGACGGTGCGGGCGATGATCCTGCTCGATGAAATCCGCGGACGGCTGGCCGAGGTGTTTGCGCTGAAGAATTACAAGATCGACCATGTCGTGCACGGCGCAATTGCGTCGGCTGCCTGCTATGGCGCGGTGCTCGGTGCGACGGTGGAACAGATCGAGTCGGCAATTGGCATGGTCGTGGCGCATTACATCCCATTCCGGGCGATTCGGGCCGGCAAGCAACTCTCGGACTCGAAGGGCGCCTCGGCCGCGATCAGCTCCGAGGTGGCCGTGCTGAGTATGCGCCGCGCGATGCGAGGATTCATCGGCCCGGCCGACATCTTCCGCAATCCCGAGGCGATCTTCTGCCTGTTCGAAAAGCCCAAGGAGAAGAACACCAGTCCATTCGATTTGGCTTTGGGAGCCAGCGGCGACGACTTCGCCGTGATGGGAATGCACTTCAAGCTCGGGCTGTATGAACACCAATCGGCCGGGGCGATCCAAGGTCTGATGGATCTGTTAAGCACCAATCCCGGCCTGCTCGATGATCCTGAGAACCTCAAGAAGATGCGGATCACGATCTACGAGCCGGCGTTCGGGATCATCGGAGATCCAGCCAAACGCGACCCGCGTACCCGCCAAAGCGCGGATCACTCGATGGTCTACATTATCGCGACGCTCTTGCGGAAGGCTTACCAGCAGAAGAAGCCGGGCTGGAAGGAACTGATGTTGGTGCCGGCCGACTATGACGACGATGCGATTGTGGATCCGCTCACCCGGCGGTTGATCGACTTGATCGAGTTCCGTCACGGCGGCAAAGAGTACGACGATCGCTATCCGGACGGCATTCCCACGACGCTGGAAATCGACCACGTCAAGCTCGGCCACGTCTCGAGCGGGCTGGTGATGTACCCGGAGGGTCACGCCCGCAATACCAGCGGCAACTTGAACGGCCTGCTCGAACACAAATTTCGCACGCTGGCCGGGCTCGGCGTTCGCGACGTCGACGCGCTGTATCGCCGGTTTACCAACCTTGTCGAGAAGTCGGCGGACGAGATCGCGAACCTGTACGATTTCCAAATCGTCAATTGCTAACGCGGTGCACCTTGGCGTGCAATCCACGCTTTCCCTGCGCACGCGCTGATTACTTCATTCACCACTGAGTTCCCATGCAACTTTTCGGGCTGCTGAATCTGAACAAGCCGGCGGGCATCACCTCGCGCCGGCTGGTCGACATGATCCAGCGGCTCGACCGCTCGGTGAAAGTGGGGCATGCCGGCACGCTGGACCCGCTGGCCACTGGGGTGGTGGTGGTCGGCGTGGGGCACGCGACTCGCCTGGTCGAATACCTGCAGGAGATGCCGAAGCAGTATGAGGCAGTGTTTCTGCTCGGCCGATCTAGCACGACCGAGGACATTGAAGGCGCGATCACGGAACTACCCGATGCGGTCCCTCCTGCGCGTGAGGCCCTGGAAGAGGCTGCCCGCAGCCTCAGCGGCGAAATCGAGCAGCGTCCACCGGCGTTCTCGGCGCTGAAAGTCGGGGGCCGCCGCGCCTACGACCTGGCCCGTGCCGGAGAGACGCCCGACCTGCGAGCGCGGATGGTGCGGGTGGACGAACTCACGATCACGCACTACGAGTATCCCGAGCTGCGCGTGACGGTGAAATGTAGCGGCGGTACCTACATCCGTTCGCTGGGCCGCGATCTGGCGGAGCTGGTTGGGTCGGCCGGCGTAATGTCGGCGCTGGCCCGGACCGCCGTCGGAGACTTCAAGCTCTCCGATTCACTCGATCCGGAGATTCTCACTCGCTATAACCTCGCAGAGCATCTGCTTGATCCGCGACTGGCCGTGCGGGGCATCATGGAGGAGCTCACGCTATCGGCTGAGGATCAACGACGCGTCGCTCACGGGCTGTCCATCACTTTGCCTGAGGTACAGCCAGACCGGGTGGCAGCTTTGGACGACACGACGCGACTTGTGGCCGTTCTCGAACGGCGACCGGACGGCACGTTCAAAGCCGCAAAGAATTTCACGTAGCGCTGCGCGCAAGCCCCGATACTGGTCGGCCGAACCCGCGGCGGTGGCCCCGAATGGCACCCGGTTATGACAGCGGGCGGTCGCCGCCACGAAACCAAAAAAACAGTCGCGCAACCGCCCCCATCAATCCAATGACGGAAAACGTCAGGGCCCAGGCCAACCAGAAGTGACGGACGTTCGATGATTTGACGTCGCTTCCGATCCAGGGGGCAACGACGGGCACGAACGACCAGGCGGTCATGAACACGCCCGCAACGAACGTGATCCAAAACATCCCTAGGAGGCTGAATTGTCGGCGGTCTTTGCTCATTCCGGCATTGTAGCAGGGGCGTTTATTTAGTTGGTGCCATTCCCGGGTAGCTCCGCCGGGTAGGCCCCGGCCTTGCCGGGGCGCCGCGCGTTCGTTTTGCGCTTGAGCCGACGCGGCCGCGCGCATTTCAGGAACCCCGCTGGCAGGGCCGGGGGCTGCTGGCGGCGAAGAATCACGACTCGCTAGCCGACACGGTACTGCGAAGCAGGGCGATCACTACAACCGCGTCAGCCCCTGCCGCCACTCTAAATACCTGGCCAATCGAGCAGCGATTTCTCACACGCCTCGATTTGCATGCTAGGCTTCCAATGGACTAATCCCTGCCGAGTCTGCGACGACCGTCTGCGCGCCGCTGGCCCGTACGACAGTGCGTAGCTGGACTCAAGTACCTCGCCCAGTGACTTCGAGTGAATGGATTCGCCGCGCGGCCGTCTCACGGCTGGCCTCGCGACGACAGGCCTGCTTACCCCTGCCAAACGGGGGACGGCAAGAAAGGAATGATTTCCGCGCCTATGGCCGAAGCAAGGAGCCTCAAACTCGACCTGGCGGCACTTGCGCTGCTGGCGGTCAGCCTGTTCCTGGGAATGTCCCTGGCGACTTACGATCCGGCTGAATCGTTCAGTGGACTGGTGTATCCCGCGCCTGAGAAGACCAGCAACGCCTGCGGACGCAGCGGAGCGATCGCGGCCGATGGTCTGCTCAACGGATTAGGTGTCGGGGCCTACTACCTCGTCGGATCGCTCGCGCTCTTGGACGCCTGGCTGCTGGCGCGTCGGCCGGTTTCGCAACCGGGCCTGCGCGCAATTGGCTGGGTGATGTCGCTGGTGGCCCTGTGCACACTCACCTCGCTTTCGACGAGTTGGTCGCCTGGGCCCGTGATCGGTCCGGGTGGATATCTTGGCGCGGCCGGTCGAGGCCTGCTGGAAATGCACTTCGCCAAAGCGGGCGCCTACATCCTGACGATCAGTCTGCTGGTCGGCGGGATGCTGCTGTGCACCGAGTACCTGCTGCCGCGGCTAGTGCTCCGAACCCTGGCCGGGCCGGCTGGCGCATGGCAAAGCTTACGCACGGCCAGGGCCGTTGCCGCCGCCGAGCGGGCGGCCCAGCGTGGCGTGAAGACGGATGTTGATGAGCCGATTCCGGAGGTCGAACCAGCCATCAAGATTGGCGGCAAGGTCGCGGCAAAGTCGGCCGCGAAGTTGCAGGTCGTCGTGGACGAAGATGACGAAGAGGAGGAACAGGAAGATGAAAAATCCGTCGCCGTCGCGGAAGAGTCCAACACCGAGGATGTCGAGGAGCAAACGGCTGCAGCCGCGCCGGCCGCCAACGAACCGCGTTTTAAGCGTCCCAAGAAGCAGCGCAGCGAACGCGACGTCGTGATGGAGGAGCTCGACGCCGCCAGTCGCGCGGAGGACGCCAACGAGTATGAGCTGCCCTCGATCGACCTGCTCACTCCCGGCGAGGAAGTCAGCTACGAGGAGCACGAGAAGGAAGTTCGCCGTCAGGCCAAGATCCTGGAGAAGACGTTCCTCGACTTCGGCTTCCGGGTAAAGGTCGTCGAGATTGAAACGGGTCCGGTCATTGCCCAGTTCGAGGTCGAACTCGAGGCTGGATTGCGGCTCTCTAAGATCACGAGCCTGGCCGACGACCTGGCAATTGCGCTGCGCGTGCCGAGCGTGCGTATCGTGGCCCCGATTCCTGGCAAAAACACGGTGGGCATCGAAGTGCCGAACACCGAGCGGCACCTGGTGCGGATCCGCGAAGTCATCGAAGAATCGAGCGCCGCGGTGGCCAAGATGCGGATCCCGATCTTCCTGGGAAAGGACGTGTCGGGCAAATCGATGGTGGTCGACATGGCCTCGATGCCGCACTTGCTCATCGCGGGTCGAACCGGTACGGGCAAAAGCGTGTGTTTGAACTCGATCATCGTCTCAATGCTGATGACGCGCAAGCCCGACGAAGTTCGGATGCTGATGATCGACCCGAAGATGGTCGAGCTGAGTCCTTACAAGACGCTGCCGCACTTGATGCATCCGGTGGTCACCGACATGCGCAAGGCAGAAGCGATTCTGGCCTGGGCCGTGGAGAAGATGGAAGAACGGTATTCGCTGCTGGCACGGGCCGGGGTGCGGCATATCGTCTCGTACAATCAGCTCGGCGAAGAGGAGCTGATGGATCGCTTGAAGCCTGAGGACGACGACGAGCGGAAGAACATTCCCTTGACGCTGCCGTTTATCGTGATCATCGCCGACGAAATGGCGGACCTGATGATGACCTCCGGCAAGGAAGTCGAGCAGCACATTATCCGCCTCGCGCAGAAGAGCCGAGCGGTTGGTATCCACCTGGTACTCGCCACGCAAAAGCCGACGGTGGACGTGATCACGGGCTTGATCAAGTCGAACTTGCCGGCGCGCATCGCGTTCCAGGTTGCCAGCCGCACGGACAGCCGCGTCGTGCTCGACGAAATGGGCGCCGACAAGTTGCTCGGCAACGGTGACATGCTGTTCCTCTCGCCGGGCACGAGCACGCTTCTGCGCGGTCAAGGTACGTACATTGGCGACGAGGAAATCAACTCCGTCGTCGAATTCGTTGGCCGCAACGAACAGCAGTTCGTCAAGGAACTTGTCCAGCTCAAGGCCAAGGACGCTGGCGGCAATGAGGCGGGCGGCAAGAAGCTGCCCAACCGCGATGAGCTGTACGAAGGCGCAATCGATGTCGTGGTGCGCGAAGGACGCGGCAGTGTGTCGCTGCTCCAGCGTGCGCTGGGCATCGGCTACGGCCGTGCTGCGCGGCTGGTCGACTACATGGCCGAGGACGGGATCGTCGGCGACTACAATGGCTCGCAGGCGCGCGAGGTGCTGATCACGATCGAACAGTGGCAAGAAATGAGCAGCGGTGGTGGTGGGGCATCTGCGCCCCCCACTCCTTCGGCGCCACCCAAGAGCGGCCGGGTGCTCACCGTCGCGGCCCGGTCGCAGCCGCAGATTGACGACGACGAGGAGGAAGAGGAAGAGTACGAAGAGGCCGAGTCCGACGAGTATGAGGAGGACGAGTACGAGGACGACGACGACTCCGAGGAAGATACGCCCTCGCCAAAGCGCCGCGGCCGGGAAAGCGCCTAGCACACCCCCGTGGGCTACTATTTGCCAGGGCGGCCGATTGCTGGTTGAATAGGGGCGCAACCGAGCCTGCCCCCAAACCTTCCTCCTGGAGCGACCACCGTGACGACGCGACGAACTTTCGGAACGACTTGCCTGGCCCTGGTGGCTGCGGCCTTTTGCACAAACCTGCCCGCCGCGGATGCGCCTAAGAAGCCCGCTCGCATGCTGATGGTGACCCAGAGCGCCGGCTTCAAGCACGGCTCGGTCTCACGCAAGGAGAATCAGCTCTCGCCGGCCGAACGGGCGATGACCGAACTGGGCATTGCGAGCAACCTGTTCCGCGTCGACACCACGCAGGACGTCAGCACGCTCACCAAGGAGCAGCTCGACGGCTATGACATCGTGATGTTCTACACGACCGGCGATCTGCCGTTCAAAGAGGAAGTGCGGGACTATCTGTTCAACGATTGGGCGAAGCAGAAGGGGCACGGCTTCCTCGGCGCCCATTCGGCCGCGGACACCTATCACAACTACGAGCCCTATTGGGACATGATCGGCGGCACGTTCAACGGACATCCTTGGAATGCCGGCGACAAGGTGACGATCACGGTTCACGACCAGGATTTTCCCGCCAGCAAGCCCTGGGGCGACGAGTTCGAGATCACCGACGAAATCTACCAGTTCAAGAATTGGCAGCCCGAGAAGGTGCACGTGCTGATGAGCTTGAACATGGAAAAAACGAAGCTCAAGAAGCCGTACCACGTGCCGATCGCCTGGATCAAGAATTACGGCGACGGCAAAGTGATGCACATGAGCCTGGGACATCGCGAGGATGTCTGGACCAATCCCAAGTACATGGAATCGCTGTTGGGGGGCATTAAATGGATGCTAGGCTTGGAAGCGGGAGATGCCACGCCGAATCCCGAGGTTTCCAGCCAGCAAGAGGCCAAGGCGAAAGCCGACTTCGCGGCCGCCCAAGCCAAGTAACCCGACCCGGTTCAAAGCGGTAGTTCATGGCGATCAACAGGCGATCGATGTTAGCACTGGTGCTGGCGGTCGCGCTGTCGCCAGCGCTCGTGGGTTGCGGCTCTTCGCGCGCCCAACCGCAGGTGACGATCCGCCCTGAGACCGTGACGGTTGCTCCGCCGCAGCAGATCGAGGTGACGGACACCTACTACTTTGAAGGCTACACGGAAGCCGTCGAGAGCGTGGACGTCTACTCGCAAGTCAACGGCTATCTGAGCAAGATCTATTTCATGGATGGCGCGGTCGTCAAAGAAGGCGACCCGCTGTTCCTGATTGATCCGCGACCTTATCAGGCGGTGTACGATCAGGCCAAGGCCGAGGTGAATCGCGTCCAGCGCACGCTCGACCGACTGAACAAGGATCTGGCCCGAGCCGAGACGCTGCTGCCGAAGAAGACGATCACCCAGGAGGAGTACGATCGGGTGTTCGCCGAACATGCGGCCGCCACGGCCGAGTTGGCCTCGCGCCAGGCGGCACTCGAAACGGCAAATCTGAATCTGCATTTCGCCGCGATCCGCTCGCCCATCAGCGGCCGCATCAGCCGGCGAATGGTCACGGTGGGTAACCTGGTGACGGCCAACACCACACTGCTGACGACCATCGTCTCGATCAAACCGATCTACGCCTACTTCGATGTCGATGAACCGACGGTGTTGCGCATCCAGCAGGCCATCCGCGAAGGGAAGATCGAGAGCGCCCGGGTGGCCAAGGTTCCGGTTTTCCTGGGGCTGGATGTTGATGAAGGGTATCCCTACCAGGGCGTAATCGACTTTGTCGACAATACGATTGACCCGAACACGGGCACGCTGAAGATTCGCGGCGTCTTTGCGAATGAGAACGAAGCGCTTTCGCCGGGGCTGCATGCGCGGATCAAGCTGCCGATGGGCAAGCCCTACATGGCGCTGGCGATTCCTGAACGTGCCATCGCCACCAACCAGGGGCGGAAAATCGCTTATGTCGTCGATGACAAGAACGTGGTTCATGAGCGAGTGCTCACGCTGGGACCGCTCGAAGGCGAAATGCGCGTGATCCGCGAGGGGTTACAGTCCGAAGACAGGGTGATCGTCAACGGCTTGCAGCGCGTTCGTGAGGGGGCAGTCGTCGATCCGCAAACGGCCGAGGGTCAGAGTAAGCTCGCCGCGGCGCCAGCGACCGCAGCGCCCTCGAAAGAATCGATACCGCAGCGAAAGGACGAGGGATGAGCTCGGCGGTCTGAAAGGACGTCCGGCAACGATGCCAATCTTCCGCCGCCTTGACCTCGAACAGCTATGGCTCGGTTCTTCATCGACCGCCCGATCTTCGCCTGGGTGATTTCGATCGTGATCGTGTTCGGCGGGCTGGCGTCGATCTACTTTCTGCCGATTGCCCAGTATCCGGAGATCACGCCCCCCACGGTGCAGGTCTCCTGCATCTATGCCGGCGCCAGCGCGCGCGTGGTGGCCGATACCGTGGCTGCGCCCATCGAGCAGCAGGTGAACGGCGTCGAGAACATGCTCTACATGTCGTCGCAGTGTACGAACGATGGCGGCTACAACCTGACGGTGACCTTCGCGCTGGGCACGAGCCTGGACATGGCCCAAGTGCTCGTGCAAAACCGCGTTTCGCAGGCGATGCCCACTTTGCCCGACGTGGTGAAGGCGACCGGCGTCACCGTGAAGAAACGCTCGCCCAGCATTCTGCTCGTGGTGAACCTGTATTCGGAAACCAATCCCGAGACCAAGCGACCTTACTACGATCAGCTCTATCTGTCGAATTACGCCACGATTCAGATTCGCGATGAATTAACGCGAATCCACGGCGTGGGTGATGTATCGCTGCTCGGACAGCAGGACTACAGCATGCGGGTCTGGCTGGATCCCAACCGGCTGCAGGCCCGAAACCTGACCGCGGCGGACATTGTCGCCGCGCTGCGCGAGCAGAACGTCCAGGTCGCGGCCGGGCAGCTGGGGCAGCCGCCGGCGCCAGCGGGCGTCGACTTTCAGTACACGATGACCACGCTCGGCCGCTTGACCGAGCCCGAGCAGTTCGCCGACATCATTATCAAGACGGGCGCTAGTGGCGAAGTGACGCACCTGAAGGACGTCGCCCGAATCGAGCTTGGCGCCCGCAACCAGGACACTCGCTGCTATCTGGATGGGCAGCCGAGCGTGGGGCTGGCGACCTTTCAGCTTCCTGGCGCGAATGCGCTGGAAACAGCCGAGAGTATCCGCGCCAAGATGGACGAGTTGTCCAAAGCGTTTCGGCCGGGGCTCAAGTACGCGATCGTCTATGACACGACGCCTTTCATCGAAGAGTCGGTCGCCGAAGTGTTCAAGACATTGCGCGATGCGATTATTCTCGTGGCCGTCGTGATCCTGCTGTTCCTGCAGGACTGGCGGAGCGTGATCCTGCCGCTGATCGACGTCGGCGTCTCGTTGATTGGCACGTTCGCGGTCATGCTCGCGTTGGGATTTACGATTAACAATCTCACGCTGTTTGGTCTGGTGCTGGCGATTGGGATCGTGGTCGACGACGCGATCGTGGTGCTCGAGAACATCGAGCGGTGGCTCGCCAAGGGGCTACCGGTTCGCGAAGCCACGATCGGCGCCATGCAGGAAATCACGCCAGCGATCATTGCCATCACGCTAGTGCTGTGCTCGGTGTTTCTGCCGAGCGCCTTGATTCCCGGCATCTCGGGGCAGTTCTATCGGCAGTTCGCCCTCACGATCGCGGCGTCGATGATCATTTCGGCAGTCAACGCAATGACGATGACACCGGCCCGGGCGACGGCGATTTTCAAGAACCGGAAGGTGAGTGCTCATGGGCACCTGGAAGGTCAGGAGGCTCTGCCGCGCTGGGGCGTGGCGCTGCTGCTTGGCTGGATTACGGGGCTGGTGCTGGCTCCGATAGTTGGCGCCGCGGGAGTCGATGTCACAAGTCCGTCGTGGAGCGCGTGGGCCATTTACCTTGCCCTGATGCTGCCGGGTCTGATCGCAGGCTGGTTCTTGTCAGGGCTGGTCAACAAGCTGTTGGGCCTGGTGTTTAAGGGATTCAATCGTGCGTTTGACGCGTTCACGCAGTTGTATGGCGCTACGGTCGCCTGGGCCTTGCGACTCAGTTTCTTGGTTCTGATCGTCTACGGCGGACTCTTGGGGCTGACGTATCTGGGCTTCACCCGCGTGCCGATCGGTTTCATTCCGATCCAGGACAAGGGTTATGTTCTGGCTAACATTCAGCTTCCCGACTCGGCGTCGCTCGAACGGACGATGGAGGTGGCCAAGAAGCTCGAGAAGATCGCCCACAAGATTCCGGGCGTCGCCCACACGGTTTCCATCCCCGGCCAGTCGTTCGTGCTGAACGCGGTGAGCTCGAACTTTGGCTCGATGTTTATCATTCTCGAACCGTTTCACGATCGGCACGGAGCGGCAATGAGTGCAGACGGGGTGCTGGCGCAGCTTCGCCGGCGTTGTTATGAGGAGATTCAAGAGGCGCAAGTCGCGATTTTTCCGGCCCCTCCGGTCGACGGTTTGGGAAACGCAGGCGGCTTCAAGCTGATGCTCGAGGACCGCGGCGACTTGGGGCTTGATGTCCTGCAAGGTCAGGGCGATCTGCTCGCAGCGCGCGCGAACGAGCAGCCGGGACTGGTCGGTGTGATGAACACTTTTCGCGCCGACGCCCCGCAGCTTTATGTCGACATTGACCGCAGCAAGGTCAAGATGATGGGCGTCGAACTGTCCGACGTGTTCGCCACGCTGCAGTACTACCTCGGTGGGTACTACGTCAACGATTTCAATCGCTTCGGACGCACCTGGCAGGTGAACGTGCAGGCCGAAGCACCGTACCGTATGACTGCGGCCGGCGTGCGGCAACTGCGCGTCCGCAACAACCAGGGCGACATGATTCCGCTGGGCACGGTGGCCACGATCGAGGACACCACTGGGCCGGTGCTGCTCACTCGCTACAACATGTACCCGGCCGCGGCGATTCAAGGCGCTTCGCTTCCCACCGTGAGCAGCGGTCAGGTAATCAGCCTGATGGAGCAAGTGGCCGCCGAGACGCTGCCAGACAGTATCGTGCCGGAGTGGACGGAACTCACTTATATGCAGATTCTGGCCGGCAGCACGGCGATCTTCGCCTTCGTCGGCGCGGTGGTACTGGTATTTCTGGTGCTGGCCGCGCAATACGAAAGCTGGTCGATGCCGCTGGCCGTGATTCTGGTCGTGCCGATGTGTGTGTTGTCGGCCGTCATTGGCGTGGCCTTGATGCGGATGGATATCAACATCTTCGTGCAGGTCGGCTTCGTGGTGCTGGTAGGGCTCGCGAGCAAGAACGCGATCCTGGTCGTCGAGTTTGCCCGTGAGTTGCGGCGAGTGCAAGGCATCAGCGCCTTCGAAGCGGCGATCGGCGCCAGCAAGACCCGCTTGCGGCCAATCGTGATGACTTCCTTCGCGTTCATTTTGGGCGTTGCTCCGCTGGTCATCGCCACCGGAGCTGGCGCCGAAATGCGGCGCACCCTGGGAACCGCCGTGTTCAGCGGCATGCTGGGCGTGACGCTGTTTGGACTGTTGCTCACGCCGGTGTTCTACTACGTGGTGGAGCGCTGGTTCGGCACGGCCGTGCCGGCGAAGCCGCCCGAGTTGGAGAAGCCGGCGACAGTTTAGTGTGCGAGTGGTCGTCCTACGGCGTGGTCGTCGTTACAATACTGACACGCGGCGGCTCGGAGGCCGCCAAAATTGTTTCATTTGGGAGCATCTGCAATGAAGCGTATTCTGGCGATGTTGTCGCTGGCGGTTCTCTTGGGCTCGACCGGCTGCGGTGCTGATGGTGATCCGATCGGCGCTGGCGTGGGCGATTCCGGCATCTCGGGCGGCACGGGTGGCGAAGGTTCCGGTCCCACGGGCACCGGCGGCGGCGTCCCCGGTGAAAATCCCGCTGGCGATGTCCTTGACTCCGGCGGCACAGGTACGGATGCACCCTCATCCTAAGCCAGATTCGGAAAGCACGGCGGTTTTGCCGCTTCCGCTCGCGCCGTTCGAGTTGTACTACGACTTCGACGACGGGCCGGACTATCCCACGACGTTTCCCGTTGAGCTTCGATTCAGCGGGCCGCTGAATCGTGCGTGGTTCGAGCGAGCGCTCGGTGAGACCGTGGCGCGTCATCCGCTGCTGAGCGCGCGGATTCAGGAATCTGACGAAGGGCCAGGCTGGGTTGCAGGTCCAGAATCGGCGCCGCCGCTTGATTGGAACGATGAGGGCACTCCGATACGACCGCCGCAGGGCGACGCCATCGACCTGCGAACCGGTCCGGGACTTCGCACCTGGGTACGCGCTTCTGACGCTGGGGCCCGAGTGGTGTTTCAAGTGCATCATGCCTGTTGCGACGGGCTGGCCGCGCTCGAGTGCGTCAAAGAAATCCTGGCGCGATATCGGGTGCTGGCGGGTGAGGCCGAAGCCGAGCGGCTGCTGCGTATGATTGACCCGCAATTGCTGAGCAAGCGTGAGGTGCTGGCGTCTGACCAGCCGCGCAGGCCGTCAGCCTGGTCGGGAATTCGCGATGTCTGGTACACTCTGAAGGTCTGGAGCTCGATCCTGTGGCTGTCGCCCGAAGTGCTCCAGCCTCCGAAAGGTGGCAAAGCCGAGAGACGCACGCAAGAGTTGCTGGCGTTTCAGATTAGGGAACTGGCGGCCGATGAGACGACTGCGCTGCACAACCTGGCGGCGGTGCATGGCGCTACCGCAAATGACCTCCTGCTCCGCGATCTTTTGCTGGTCCTTCGTCGCTGGAACGATCGGCAGGCGGGGCCTCGCAAGGGCCGGCTGCGCATTACGGTGCCGGTCAACGTTCGCATCCGGGCCGATGCCGCGATGCCGGCGGCCAACCGGATTGGTTATGGATTCGTGACGGCACGCTTGGACGAACGCGATGACCCGGCGGCGGTACTCGCAAAGGTGCGCGAAGGAACTCGGCGAATCAAAGACTGGTATCTGGGTCTTTACTTTCTGGGTGGCCTGGCATTTGCGCGGAGGTTTCCCAAAGTGTTCGCCCGAGTCATGCGCGGTGAGCGGTCGTTCGCCACCGCGGTGCTGAGCAACGTAGGGAGATTCTCGCCCGACAAGGCACTCGCCCCCACGGAGAAATGGCGTTGCGGCGAACTTACCTTGGAGTGGATTGGCGGCGCGCCGCCACTGCGAAGATTGACGCGCGCGGCGATCATCGTGATCGAATACGCCGGGAGATTGTCGCTCTGCTTGCGCAGCGATCCCCATTTCTTCGATGAAGCGACCACGCGCGAATTGCTGACGGCACTCGTGGAGCAAGTCCGCGAGTCGATTCGTCGAGGTGCATGAAGCCGCCCGCTACGCGTGCACTGCCGCTCCACCATCAACGGTGAGCGTTTCGCCCTGCACCAGGTCGCTCAGCGGGCTTGACAAAAAGAGCACACAGTTGGCGACGTCCTCGGCGGTCAGGTAGCGATCGCCCATCATGCTCCGCGACGCGCGAGCCGCGAAGAGCTGGTCGGCATACGGAATCCGGCGCGTCGAGTCGGTATCCACGAGCCCTGCTTTGACGATGTTCAAATTGATGTTCTTGTCGCCGAGTTCCAGGGCGAAGTGCCGGGTGAAACTTTCCAGTGCCGCCTTCGAGCCGCCAACCGCACCGTACATGGGCAGGGCCATGTGCGAACCGTGGCTGGAAATGGCAACCACCTTGGCCCGGCCGGATGCCTTCTGCATGAGCCTGAAGCCTGACTGCACAAGATGGATCAAGGCCATAACGTTGGTCTTCATGGTCATTTCGAAGTTCTTCTGCGTGATTGCGAGCATGGGGCGGAAGCCGCCGGTGGCCGCGTTGCTGACCAGGATGTCGAGCTTGCCGAACTTCTCGCCAATGAATTGCATCATCGACTCGCAGTCATCCTTCTCGCTGACGTCGGCCTTCACGACCGCCACGTCTCGACCCATTGCCTGGATCACCTCGGCCACTTCTTCTGCCGCGGCGGAACTGGTGACGTAATTCAGGACGATGTCCGCGCCCGCTTCGGCCAGCCGCAGCGCGCAGGCTTTACCGATGCCGCGCGAGCCGCCAGTTACCAGGGCCGTTTTTCCAGTGAGATCAATCATCGCTAGGGTCTCGCTAAGAGAATCGCATTTGAGTGCGGAAAATGTTCGTTTTTTGGCTTGATCGACGCGCCTTACGCGGCACGCGTTTTCACTTGTGAGTTATGCTGGGCAACGGCCGGACGCGGCGTGGCGACCACCAGCGCCGCAACGTGACCGTCGACGCGCCAGGTTTGCAGGCACAGCAGTTCTGCGGTCAGGACGTTGCCGGAGTAGCGCGGCGGTCTGCCGGGCACGGCCTCGATTGCCGCCGGCTGGAAACCCTCGCCGCGCTGGCAGGCTTTGTAGAACGCCTCCTTGCGGGCCCAAAGCTCCTCGGACGCACTCGTGGCGTCTCGCGCAGCGGAAATCCACTCGCGTTCCGCAGCCGTGAACGTCCAAGCGACGTGTTGTTTAATCGCGCCCTGTGCCACGACGTCCACTCCGACCGAGGTGGTCGTGGCATCGCCGATCGCCACCAGGACCCCCAGATCGGAATGGGCGATCGACAGCGAAAGCGGCTGCTCGACACGTGCGATCGAAAGGACTGGGCGCTCGCCATGACCTCGCATCACCGAGCGCGATTCGACAAGAAGTTCCTTCGCTGAACGACCGCCATATCTCGAACCAAGCAGGAGTCGCTTCAGCACGATACGTCCGGCGAGAAACGTCTGTTGTCGGCTTACCGAACGCATTGCCAGGTACGCAGCTAACTCAGGCTGCGAGAGCCACGCGCGCGCGGCATCCTCGCCGAGCGAGAGCTCACGCAGTGCGGCATATCTAGTGTGAACGCTGTTCAACGCGTTATCTCCCCCCGACGCGAACGGTTCGATATCCGTCGACTTGCAAGAGTGGTTCATCGCCTTCGCCGAAGAGCGTAAAGTCGAAGCGACTGTACTTCTCGCCGCGCTCGCGGAAGAACAGCCGAATGATGCAGGCCTCGCCTGCCCGCGGCAGCCTGGCGATCCGCAGTCGCTCGAACTCGTAGGGCACTTCGATCACGCCGCCAAACTGCATGAACAAGTAGCCGCCGCAAGCCACGACGCAGGCATCGAGCACCGAAATCGGGACGGTCCAGCCGTTGCCGCCGCGCTCACCGGCGAGCTCAGCCAGGTCGGGCGCGGTGATCTGCCCCCAACCACCGTCGTATTGATAGGCACAGCCGGTCAGATAGCGCAGGCCTCGGCCGTGGTACATCAGGCCGTCTTCCGGATACTGGTGCGGAAACCAACCCAGCGGCGGGCGGCCGGGCGGGTCGCAGACGAGCGGCGAGGTGTCGACGCTGGCCGGAACGAGTCCTTCGACATGCAGGCGGTTGGCGTCGATCAGTCGACCCTTGCGATCCCGTTGTTCGGTGAGCAGCCGACACTCGAGGCCCCCCTCGACAGGCGCCACTTCGACTCGGGCTTCGAGTGGGCCGCTGGGGAACGACATGCCATTGGTGATTCGTGCGTTGCGGATTTCCATCACCGTGTCACGGCCAAGCGCACAGCGGGCAGCTTCGGCCAGCGACTCCAAACCAACGACGCCGGGAAGGAACGGCTTCTGCCTCAAGCGATGTTCACTCAGAAAGGGATCACGCTCGGGATCGAACTTGATGCGGGCAATGCCCGAAGCGACGGACTTGGGTTGCCAAGCGGCGATCAGCGGACCCAGCGAGGGCTGCGATTGCTCGGTTGCCTGGGCGGAATCTGCCGAGCCAGCGCCGATCTCCATCTCGAACGGATAGAACTGCCGCTGGAAGAAACCATCGGTGATCAGGACTTCGCACTCGGGTGTGCCGGCGCGGAGCTCATCGATCAGGTGGTTGACGCCTTCCTCAGGCGAGATGAAGTCCATCTTGAAGGCGTTCTTGGTGATGCCCACGCCATCTGCCAGGAGGGCCATTCCCACGGCATCCCAGGTTTGCCAGTGGAAGCAGACCGTGTGGCACTGCGGCCGTCGGCTGCGGAACCAGCCGCAGAGTTTGGCCAGCGCGTCGTTCGCCGCGGCATAGTCGCTCAGGCCATTGCCGCCAAAGCGACCACTGAGCGAGCCGAAGCCGACAAAGTATTTAAGAGGATCGTCGGCAGTGAGCTGCATGAGTGCCAGCGTGCCATCGACCTTGGGGGCGATCGTGGCTTGAAGCTTGTTGCCCACTCCTGTGCCGAAGCGAAAGCTCTTGGCATAGCCCGCGCCATGCACGATGCCCGAAATCGGTCCATCGGCGGCACGAATGTGTTTCAGTACGCGGTCGACGTCGTCCCAATCGGCAACGTCGGATTGATGGTAGGTGGCGGTCACGCCTGCAGCGCTGAACTTATCGAGCGATTCCTGGATCTCGCGGTCTTTGCGAACGCGATCCCAGTCGTCGGTGGGCGAGCGACCTTCCTGTGTGGCTTTGCGAACAATGTCGGCTTTGATCGACTTGAGCTGCTCGTCCGTGCAGTTGCGCCACGGGGGATCCACTTCCGGCGCGGGACTCTTGCCCAAGAGGTGCAGCTTGAGGCCGTAGCGCCGGCCGAGTTCGAGTGCCGTGGCGGCGGTGATTCCGCGTGCGCCGCCTGTGACGACCCACACGCCACCGCGCGGAAGCTCGCCGAGAGGCAGTTGCTCGACCGGTTCACGCGAGACTTGGACCACGCGTCGCTTGCCACCGCTCCAGGCGACTTCGACCTCCGGAGCGAGGTTCGCGAGTTCCTGGCAGACAGAATCGGCCAATTGCGTTGCCGGTTCGTCAGCCGGGGCATCGATTACCTTGACGCAGAACCGCTCGTGGTTGTAGCGACCGTCTTCGACAAAGATGCTCTTCAGCAAGCCCGTGAACGCGCCACCTTCGGGGGCTGGCACGGGACCGGCGAAGCCAAAGTCGCCGCCGAGCGACGTGAGGGCGACGATCGTTGCCTGGCCTGCTTCGGGCGTCTTGCTGACAAGCTGGTACCAGCGACGGATGACCCAGTAGGGCAGGTAGATGCCGCGCTCGGTGCGCTGCTGGGCGCTCGCGCGATCGGCGAGTTGCATGGCCTGCGGATCGCGTGCGGTGGCGACGATCAGGCAGCGGCTGGGGTTAGACTCGAGGAGCTTCTCGAGCTCGGAGCAGGCTGAGGCTGAGTCAGTCGTCGTACCGATCCGATCGACCCGAACGCCACGCGCCGCCAGCGTTTGAGCGAGTGCGTCCGCTCCGACGTTATTGCCAAGTAGGATGACGGCCTGTGGGAGCGACTTGCTCTCACCCACGAGTGGTGCGTCGACCATCCGCATCAGCGTGCGATCGGCAATCTGCTTGACTGCCGACTTCGCCGCCGAGCCGACTGGATTCGCGGAGGCGGTAGCCCCCGTCACCTTTGGTACTATTTGACCCGGAGCGCCGAGCAGGTCGCAGCGCTTCGCGGTCTCGCGAACGCCGGTCCCATAGTAGCGCTGGTGATACTCCCAGTCGGTAATCATCAGTTCGACGTCGGCCGGCTTCGAGTACAGCTCCCGCAGTAGATGCTGGATGCCGGTTTGCATCGGCATCAGTCGCAGATTGCTCGCCTTGAGGATCGCTTCGGTGTCGGGACGGGCCGCCATACCCACGCCATCCCAGGGATGGAAGTGGAAACCGACCGCGTGCACTTCGGGCCGCTGGCTGCGGTACCAGCTTGTGAGCTTGCAAAGCATGTCGCTCGCGGCGGAGTAATCGGTCTGGCCATTGCTACCGAGCCGACCGCTGATCGAACCGAAGCCCAGAAAGTGCGTGATCGGATCGCTCTGCGTAAGGCTCATCAGGTGATAGGCGCCGAGAGCCTTGGAACCGACCGTGGCCCGCACGGACTGCGGAGTCTTCTTCTCATAGCGACACGATTGCTCGATGCCCGCGCCGTGCAGGATGCCACTGATCGGGCCGTCTTGCCTGCGGACGGCGTCAAGGACTTGGGCCAGCGCTTCACGATTGGAAACGTCGCAGGCGTGATACGTTGCGGCAACACCGGCCGCGGTGAATGCCCGCAGATTGCGGTCGATCTCGATCGCCTTCTCGACCCGAGCCCAGGCCTCGTTCGGCTTTTGGCCGTTCTTGCGAGCTTCGATGATTACCCGGCCCTTGAGTGCCGCGGTCTGCTTCTCGTCGAGATCCCGCCAACTCGGATCGATGGCGCCTGCCGGTGTCGTGCCGATCAGGTGCAGCTTCAGGCCGAATCGCTTGGCCAGCGTCATCCCGCATTCGGCCGTGATGCCGCGCGCGCCGCCGGTCAGAATCCAAACACTGCCGGGCTGGATGCTACTGGTCTCTTTAATCTCCGCGGCGACGGGCAGGGCCACTTGCAGGTAGCGCTGGCCGCCAACAAACGAAAGCTCGTAGTCGTTCGAGCCGTGGGCCAGTTCGCGGCAGATGTTGGCGGCTAACTCGTCAGGCGACTCGTCAGCCGGTGCGTCGATTGCCTTGGCCAGAAAGCCCTTCTGTTCGCGCATGATCTGGTATTCGAGCAGCAGCGACTTCATCAAGCCCGTGGAGAAGCCCGACTCGGGCGATGCGACGTTCCCCGAAAAGCCCAGATCGCCACCGAGGTTGAGCGCGGCCACTACAGTGCAGTCGCTGATCCGCTTGGCATCGCCAGCCAGTTGCATCTGCTTCTGGCAGAGAAAATACGGCAGCATCACGCGTTGTTCATAGATCTGCGCGAAGTCCGCAGGATTGAAGCGATCGAACTTCGTGTCATCGCGGAGCGCGGTGAGAAACAGATGCGTAAGGGGTTGTTGTTGCCAGAGCGTTTCCAACTCGGCGACTGCAGCTTCGGTCGAGGTCTCGCGCAGTCGGATGACGGTCGCCCCGCTCGCCGTGATCCGGTTGGCCAGCGCATCAGCCAAGGCGTTGGTTCCTTGAATTGCGACTGCGCCCTTCCAGGTCGGAAACTCGGCAGGCTGCTTTTCCCAAGGGGTGGGGACGATGCGAAGCACGAACCGCACGCTGTCGGGATCGACCGCGGCCGGATCCTGCAAATCGCGAGAAGTTGGCGCTTCCGCTTGTATGAGTGGCGCGGACGGTGCGACGAGTTCTGCCGGATCGCCCGCAGGTGCGCTGGGCAGCAGTGCCCCGATGTGGACGCGCTGGCGAATCGCTCCGCAGTGGATGAGCAGATCGCCGCGGGCGGCATCGACAACCGCCGACAGCTTCAAGGAGCCATTCCCGGGAACTTCGCCCAAAAGTGCGAGTAACTCGCCGGCGTCTTGCGGTTGCCGACCACTGGCGAGGCGAGCGCGGAGCCAATTGAACCGCGTCAGCGAAGCTTCGGGCACAGCCCGCGATGACGCGCCCAGCACGCAGTGATTTGCGGCGATCACGAGGTCGGCCGCGGGTTGCTCGATGTAGTTGCGGCCGTCGTGTTCTGCCGCGGCAAGGCGTCCGGCCTGCTGATCGCTGAGGCAGGCGGTCCAGCCGCGCGTCGCATGGGCTTGCTGCAAGCCGCGCGAAGCGTGTTCCAGCGAGCCGCTGCGCTGCAGGATGCCATCGACGCGGACGGCCATGCTGGAAGCGCTGCCGTTCGTGGTGGCCACGGTATCGACTAGTGTGCCGGTTGAAGCAGCCAGTCCATTGCCATTCAAGCCGACCAGGCTGCCGATAATCCCGGTAAAGGTGACAGTAGCGCATGCCCAGCCGTGGTCGGGCTCGCGCACCAGGACGAGCGGCGTGAGCATCTCGGCCAGGGCAGGGGGCAGCGACAGTTCGCCGGACAGGCCATGCAGGACCTGGGTCTTGCCGCCCGAGGTGTTGACGAGCGCAACCTGGGCGGCACTGGCCGCAAAGTCAGGCAGCACGGCGAGATTCAGCGCGGCCAGGTTGCCGAGCGGCACTTCGACAGCGTCGGCCAGACCGCGCAGCTCTTCGAGCTGCGCCGGCGTGAAGTAACGCTCGGGATTGGTGCGCGCCTCAGCCGGAATGGGCAGTTCACCCCAATCGCCGTCGGTCAGATCAGCGATTCGCCTCAGGAGGCGTCGAATTTCCGTTTTTTTTTCCGCGCCGTGCTGGAAACCCAGCTCATAGGCGCTGCCGCGAACGTGCAGGACGTCGACCTGGGCTGAGCCAGTGGCGGCGATGCCGGCCGCCGACGTCTCGGTGGTCGGGGCGTTCGAGGAGGGGGTGGCCGCCGAAGTCGTTATCGGGGCGCCAGCCTTGGTCGGCGCTTTGGCCAGGAAGTTCACGATGTGCCGCAGCGTCGGGAAGTCGTCGAGCGTCAGGCCGTCGGTCGGCGTGACGTCGAAGTACTCCTGGAGCTCACCGAACATCTGGGCCTTTTTGATGCTGTCGATGCCGAGGTCCGCCTCCAGGTCGGCGTCGAGCTCCACGACTTCGGGCGGATAGCCGGTTTGCTCGACGACAAAGTTCACTAGAAAGGCTTCGAGCTCGCCTGTATCGACGCCGGCCGTGGGCTGTGTGGCGGCTGCTTGGGCGATGGGCTCCGCTTGCGGAGTGGCTACGCTCGCCGTCGGTGCTGGCGCCGGAGCGGGTGCCGGTGCTTGGGTTGCGGGCAGAGCTTGTGCAGCCGGTTGCGCCGCACTGGCCGCGGTCGTGACCGGAGCGCCTGCTTTCGTCGGCGCTTTGGCCAGGAAGTTCACGATGTGCCGCAGCGTCGGGAAGTCATCGAGCGTCAGGCCGTCGGTCGGCGTGACGTCGAAATACTCCTGGAGCTCGCCGAACATCTGGGCTTTCTTGATGCTGTCGATGCCCAGATCGGCTTCCAGGTCCGCATCCAGCTCGACAACTTCCGGCGGATAGCCGGTTTGCTCGACCACGAAGTTCACCAGGAACTTCTCGAGCTCGGCCATGTCGACGGACGCCGCCGGTTGAGCTGGGGCGGGCGCGACTGCCACTTGCGGCTTGGGCGCACTGGCAACCGGAGCCGGAGCAGGTGCCGGAGCAGCGGCGATCGGCGCCGGGGCAACAGGCGCTGGTGCCGGCGCTGGTCTTGGCGCGGGGGCGATGGGCGCTGCGACGACCGGCGGAGCAACGGGAGCCGGAGGAGATGGGGGCTTCGGCGTTGCGGCCGTCTTCGTTGCGGCGGCACGCATCTTCTCGCGGCGGCGGGCCGTTGCATCGAAGTGGAAAATCTCTCCGTGTTTGCTGGGGGCCGCCACAGTTGCAACCGGTGCGACGGGCTGCTGACCGCGCGGACGATCGAGTGCCCCCGTGCATTCAAGCATTGCCTGGACGCGGACGACTTGCTCGATGCCGGGCCGCGAAGGATTGTCGCAGGCGATGCCGGCCAGTTCCTGCGGAGGCAGGATCCGCCGATTGAGCCGGGTGAGTGCCTGCTGCGGGCCGACTTCAACAAACACGGTCGGGGCCTGTGCGGCGAGCTTGCGCACCAGGTCGGCATAGCGGACGGGTGTCGTCAGGTGGGCCACGAGGTTGCGGCCGATCTCGCTCGGCTCGCGCACGACGTCGTTGTTCGCCACGCTGTAGGTCGTGACCCGCGGCAGGGCGAACTTCTCTCCGGCGATCGCCCGGTGGAACATTTCGCCGGCCGGCCGCATGAGCGGCGTGTGGAATGCACTCGGCACCTGCAGCTTGCGCGTTTCGAACAGCGACTGTTGAAGCATCGCCTCGAGTTCGGCCAGCGCCGGCAGCGTTCCCCCGACCACGGTCTGATCCGGCGCGTTGTGATTCGCCACATACGCCGGGCCGCTGAGCCGCGGCGTCAGGCTCTCGATCATCTCGGGCGTTGCGGTCGTGGCCAGCATGCCGGTCTGTCCACCGGGCTGCGCGTCGATCGATTCACAGCGGCGACGCGTGACGCGAATCGCCTGCTCAAGATTCCAGGCCCCGGCGGCAAAAAGTGCCGGGTATTCGCCATAGCTGTGACCGGCAACCAGATCGGGCTCGATGCCCCGCTCTCGCAGGGCGGCCAGCATCAACACGTCGGCCAGCAGCATCGAGATCTGCGTGGTCCAGACATCTTTGCCCAGCGGCGAGGTTTCATCCCAGGCAAGCGTCGGCCAACTGGGAAAACCGAGCCCGCGCATCGTGGCGTCAATTTCGGCCTGTTGGCGAGCTGCGGCCGGAACTTCAGCCACAAGCTGCTTGAGCATGCCCGAGTACTGGGAACCTTGTCCCGGAAACAGGAACGCGATGCGGGTATTTGGATTGGCTTCGCGATAGAAGATGCCCTGTTGTTCAAGCACGGTCTGCGAAGCCGGGTTGTCGAGTTGCTTGAGTGCGGTGGCGAGTCGGCTGGTCAACGTCGAGACGTTGTCCGCCACGATCGCCAGTCGGAAGCGGTCGCCGGCGGTGAACTTGCGCTGGCTTGCGGCAGTAAAGGCGTTGGGATCGCTTTGGGCCGCGGTCGCCCATGCGCGGAGTGCGGCTGGATCGGTAGCGCCGAAGCGACAGATTTGCCACGGCGAAGAAGCCGCGACCGATGGAGCGGAACTGGCGGCGATTGCCGGCGCTGCTTGAGGCTGCGGAAGCGCGACGACTGGAGCGGGAGCAACGGCCACGGCCGGCGCCGCAACGGGAACCGGCGCTGCTTGCGGAGCGCTGGCCGCGGTCGTAACGGACGCTCCGGCTTTCGTCGGCGCCTTGGCCAGGAAGCTGACGATGTGCCGCAGCGTCGGGAAGTCATCGAGCGTCAAGCCGTCGGTCGGCGTGACGTCGAAGTACTCCTGGAGCTCGCCGAACATCTGAGCCTTCTTGATGCTGTCGATGCCAAGATCGGCTTCCAGGTCGGCGTCGAGTTCGACGACTTCCGGCGGATAGCCGGTCTGCTCGACCACGAAGTTCACGAGGAACTTTTCGAGCTCGGCCATGTCGACAGATGTCTGGGAGTGATTGGCGGGTTGAGCAGCGACAGGGACGGGAGCAGCTCCATTCTGATAGGCCGCTGCACCATTGAGTGCTGCTGCCGGTGCAGGAGCAGGCTCCGGATGCGGCGCACCGGCCGTGGTCGTAACGGGCGCTCCGGCTTTCGTCGGAGCCTTGGCCAGGAAGTTCACGATGTGCCGCAGCGTCGGGAAGTCGTCGAGCGTGAGGCCTTCCGTCGGCGTGACGTCGAAGTACTCCTGTAGTTCGCCGAACATCTGGGCCTTCTTGATGCTGTCGATGCCCAGATCGGCTTCGAGATCAGCATCGAGCTCGACAACCTCCGGCGGATAGCCGGTCTGCTCGACGACGAAGTTCACCAGGAAGCTTTCGAGCTCGGCCATATCCACAGACGAACTGACCGGGGCAGCGGCTGCGACAGGTTGAGCTTGGGGAGCCGCGGCGGCTCCGGGACGTTTTACTTCCACGCGGCTGCCGTATTCGAGCACGGCGTGATAGGCCAGGCCGCGCGAGCACGTGCCCACCGCAGCGAGGCGACGACCGTCGGCCGTGGTGTAGTCAATCGCGGTCCGAGCAGTCGGCGCTGCGAGCAGACCATCCTGCTGCTTGATCGCGGTGGCAGGTGTTTGCATGCCGACCGGCGGAGGCAGTTCGCCGTGGCTGACTTCCAGGATCGCCTTGAGCATCGACACCAGCGAGCTCGCACCCTGCGTGTTGCCGAGTTGGCCCAGCACCGAGCTGATCATCAGCGGATGCTCGCGTCCATCGCGACCGTGAATGTTGGCGACGGCCCGAATCTCTTCAGCAGTCGTGGCCGGATCGCTCAGGGCATCGAGTTCCATGACGGCAACATCCGACGGCTTCGCGTTCGGGCCGAATGAACGCTCCATCGCCAGCTCGAGTGCCTTGCCCCACGAGTTGTGATCGTGAGCAGCGCCGACTCCTCGGAGGATCGCGTGAATGCGGTCGCCGTCGCGCTGGGCATCGGCCAGCCGCTTGAGCAGCAACACCACGACACCTTCGCCCGGCACGCAGCCGGCGGCCCCGGCATCCAGCGGCGAGCGAGGTGAGCCCTGCGCCAAATCGCCACTCAGGGCGAGGCTCTCATACATCGGCCAGCCCATCCGACGCTGTCCGGCGGCGCAAATCATCATGTCGCAATCGCGCGCCAGCAGCATGTCGACGCTGATCGACAGCGCGGCGAGGCCTGACGACTGACCGGCGTCGATCGCGGCGGCGCCGCCCATCAGGTTCCAAGTCTTGCCGATGCGCGAGGCCAGCGAGCTGGTGCTGAAGCTGCCGGTCTCGTCGATGAGCGCCGGCCAGGCCTTGAGCATGGCTTCGCCATAGTCCTTGCCCGCTTGCTTGGCGCTGTCGACCGTGAAGCCGCGCTTCGTGAGCAGGGCTTCGATGTGCCGCTCGAGTTCCGGAATTCGCAGCCCGAGTTGCAACTGGAACGAAAAGTCGCCACCGAACTCGGTGCCAACCACAACACCGACGTTTTCGCGATTGAAGGGCTTTGCGTCGTAGCCGGCGTCCTTCATCGCCTGATCGCTGGCTTCCAGCAGCATGAACTGCAAGGGATCGGCCTGCTGGACCTGCTTCGGCGGTACCTTGTGACGCTTCCAGTCGTATTCGAAACCGTGGATGAAGCCGCCCACCAGGCTGTTCGGGTCGGGCGCCGCGCCTTGAGCCGAGCGAATCGCCACGGCCGGGTTCCAGCGATCGGCCGGAATCGGTCCCTTGGGATCGACGCCGCCCGAAAGCAGATTCCAGAAGGCCGTCGGATTCTCGGCGCCAGGGAGTACGCAGCCCAGACCGATGACGGCGATGGCCTGCTCATCGGCAGTGAGCATGTCCTGCGGCGGGCCGGGCATTGCGGCAGCCAGCGCGCGGCTCGATTCGAGATACTCATCGACCGCCACGTGCATGTTCAATCCGCCAATGCCGAACGCATTGCAGCCCGCGCGGCGCGGCTTGCCATCGGCCCGCTTGGGCCAGGGCTGGGCGGCAGTTGGCACGTAGACCGGCGAGTTGGCCCAGTCGATGTTCGGATTGATTTCCTTGATGTTGATCGCCGGCGGCACGGTCTCATTGTTGATCGCGAGCACCGCCTTGATCACGCCCGCGATGCCGGCCGTTTCGAGCGTGTGACCGATGTTGGCCTTCACGCTGGTAATCGGAATCTTCTTGTCCGGTGGAAACGCCGCGCCGAGGATGCCTTTGAGCGTGTTGAGTTCGGTCGCGTCGCCCAGCTTGGTTGCCGTGGCGTGAGCTTCGACATAGTCGAGGTCGGCCACCTCGAGGCCATCGCGATAGGCCCGCTCCATCGCCTTGGTCTGACCTTCCTTGCGCGGAGCCCACAGGCTCTTGCCCTTGCCGTCGGACGAGACGCCGAGCCCGCGTACCACGGCCAAGACCTTGTCGCCATCGTCGAGGGCGCGCTTGAGCGTTTTCATTACCACCGCGACGTAGCCTTCGCCGACGATCAGGCCATCCGCATCGGCATCGAACGGACGCGTGCCGGTCGCACTCATGGCCCGCGCGTTCGAGAACAGCACCAGCGAGTCGCTCTTGCAATCCGAGGCGCCGCCGACGATCGCCATGTCCACACGGCCCAGTTGCAACTGCCGGGCGCCGAGCAACATCGCTTGCAGCGACGATGCGCACGCCGAGTTGATCGCCACGTACGGTCCGTTCAGCCCAAACGCCTTGTTGATCGCCCCGGCGACAAGGCTGGCCGAGACGTCGGGCGTTTCAACTGTCGGATGCGGCAGCGGTGCCCGGACGCGCTGGATGAGTTCGTCGATGACCGCCTGCTGTTCGTGCGGCGGAAGCTGCTGGAAGGCCGGTACCTGCCGCAGAAACTCGGCGGCCTCGGCCATACAGGTGGAGTAGGTGTGGTCGCCGGCCAGGGTAGTTCCCTGGGCGTGCCCGACGTAAACGCCGGTATTGCGCAGCGGAACGTTGAAGGGATCCATGCCGGCGTGCTTGAGGGCAGCGGCGGCGACGTCGCACATGATCAGATGCGCGGCATCCACGCTGGCGGCAAGCTTCGGGTCGATCGGCAGTTGGCTCAGGTCGACTGCCCGGCTGCTGAGGGTCGCGGCCAGTTTCGAGTAGGTCTTTCCGCGAACCCCGACCTCCGGATCGAAGTACATATCCTCGTCGAAACGGTCGGCCGGCATCTCGGCGACGGCATGCCCGCCACCGACCAGCATTTGCCAGTACTGCTCGAGGTTATCCGCGCCAGGCAGGCGACATGCCATGCCCACGATGGCCAGCGGAATTTGATGCGGAGAATAGCGGTCGGCCATGATCGGTGATTCGCCAAATAAGGGTCAGTTGGTTGCGGATTCACCTCCCTGCCAGGCGGCGCTTCATCACCGCGACTCGTTCCCTCCCTGGGATAGATTTTCAGTTGGCACGAGCGCTGTTCGCTCACGGCGCTGAAGCGAGCCCGCGCCTGCGCCGCGCGAACGCACTTGTAAGGCTGGTTGCACCGCAATCGCCCTCGCGGCACAGTTGGTTGTTGCGTTAGGCCTTCAACGGTTGGGGTGTTCGGTCTTCCGCCGCACGGGTTGTGATTACCTGCTGGAGCGCGGACTTCAATTCGCTAAGTCGCTGCGATGCGCCTTGAACCACCAGGCGTCCGGAGTTAATCGATTCGTCGATCGAAAGTTCACCACTGGCCAAGGAGCCGAAAGTCGCGGCGCTCAAGTGGAAACCGGCCGCAACGGGCGTCGGTAGCCCGGGCTCGGCGCTCGCGACGCGTCCGCCCGCGATGTGCAGTTGCCACTGTCCGCCGCCGGCGCCGGTGACTTGCAGGGCCACGGGCGTGGTGCTTCCGTTTGCCGTTAGATTAGCCAGCAGCGGCTGCAGGTGCGCGCCGACGTTGCAGGCAGCCGCGGGGCGCTCGTGCCGCGGGGCAATGAAGTTTCGCTCCACGGGATAGCGAGAAATGCTCATCAGAACGTCAGCCGTCATCTTCGGCGATGGCAGGTGTGGCAACGCGGCCCGGGTGTTCGTCAGATCGAACTTCGGATCGTCGCGCCAGTGCGACTGGTAGATCGACATGTACTCGTAGAACAAGGCTTCGAGGGTCTGCAACTCGGACTCCGAGATCGAAGTCGCCAGTTGCTTGGGATAGTGCTTTTGGATTGCTTCGGCCACAACACGCTGAATCTCGAGCACGGGCACCGGATCGGCCGAGGCCAGGTGGTAGGTCTTGCCGTGATGTTCGGGTCGCGTGACCAGCGTGACAATCGCCTCGCTGAGCCAGTCCACAGGCACGAGGTTCTTGCCTTCGTCCCCCTTCAGCCCAAGCTTCGAGTAGAACCGGTCGTTCATCTGCTCGACAGGTACTCGTCCGGCCATGGTGTGAGCCAGTTGCAGCGGCAGGTAAAAGCCGTGGAAACTGGTCACGTACCCGCTTTTCGAATCGCCGACGACGCTGGCCGGGCGATAGAAGGTCCGCTGCTCAAGGAAGTCAGCCGAGCGGATCAACTTCTCGGCGGCGAGCTTGCTTTGTTCGTAGACATTGCCGAGCGTCTGGCCGACGTCGATGTCGCTTTCGAGGATCTGACCCTGTCGCAGACCGCAGATGTAAGCGGTCGAAACCTGGTGGAAGTGCCGAATGCCGGTCGTGCGGCAGAGCTCCAGCAGGTGTTTGGTCCCCTCGACGTTCGTGCGGAAGGGTTCGCCGCGCTTGTCCTCGCGGAAGGTCATGCTGGCGGCACAGCTCAGGATGCGATCGCAGTGCGAAGCGATCCAGGATCGCTGGCCGGCGTCGGGCACCACCTCGTCGAGGCAGAGGTCCCCTTCAATGACAACCGGACGCGGCAAGCAGCGGCCCGCCTGCTGCTCCCAGTAGCCCATGATCCCTTCGAGCGTGGCAGGACCTTTACCTGGACGGACCATGGCGGCGACGGGGACATCCGCGGCCAACAGGTCGCGCAACAGATGGCGACCCACAAGTCCGGTCGATCCTGTCAGCAAGATGTACGACATAAGACGGCTGAACCTCGTTCGGCAAACGGCTAGCAATCAGTACACAAACGCCGCATGTCGACAGCCACCGATTATAGGGCGTTGACAAGCGGCGCAAGTCACGATTCTACTTGGGGTCGAAAATATCGTCAACATGGCGGAAATAAACAGGATACGTCGATTAGTGTGAGCTTTTCGATTGCGCTAAGTGTGGCGATTCCGTAAACCTTGCCGGGGGCCTCAATTTCGCGCCGTCGTATCGACGGCCACGAACTCTTTTTTGGCATCTTTGGCCACCCGGCTGATCGCCACCCGGGGATCGTGATTCCACAGAACCAACCACCGCTCGTCGGCTGCGCGGGTCAGCAGTTCAGGCTTCCGGCGGCGGGTGTCCAGCGGATAGGTGTCGTAGGCCAGATGCCACATCCGCCGCAGGTGGACAGTCGAGGGGCAGATGTCCCCGAGGTATGCGGCCGTCTGCCCACCAGACTCGAAGTATAAGGCCATGTGGCCCCGGGTATGACCACCAGTAATCTGACACCGAAGGCCAGGGACGATCTCCTGGCCGTCCTCGACCACGTGCATCAGCCCCGCTTCGTACAGCGGTAGGATGTCCTCCATCGGGTAAGCCGTCTCAAGTTCGGGCGCGCGGCCTGTCGCGTCTTCCCATTCCAGCCGGCCGACGAAGTGTCTAGCGCGGCCGAAAATGGGTACGCGGCGCTGCTGGTCATCGAAGCGCGTCGCGCCACAGACGTGATCGAAGTGCAGGTGGCTGAAGACCACGGTGTCGATGTCCTCCGGTGCGACGCCCAACGCTGCGAGGCTGGCAATCAACGGCTCGCCTTCTTCCATCTGATAGAACCGTCGGTCGAGCTTGGCAAACTTGCCACCGTAGCCGGTATCGATCAGGACGGTATGACGGCCGTCGCGGGCGAGCACGCAGTTGTTCGCGCACTGGATGCGATTGAGTTCATCCGGTGGGGCGACGTTCTTCCAGATCGTCCGCGGGACGACACCGAACATTACGCCGCCGTCGAGCCAGAACAGGCCGCCGTTGAGCGAATCGAGTTGCCAGTTCCCAAGGTGCATGGTGAGGCTCTCAAGTGACTATCGCTTGGGGCACGGCGAGGCGCGCCTACACCAACTAAGGGAGTTGATCGCGAAGGATCTTGCCGGCCGGGGACCGGGGGAGCGTTTCGAGGGGCAGTATGCGCTCGGGTCGCTTGTAATACACGAGGTGCTTCTCGCAGTGTGCGCGGATGATTTGCACGTCGAGCGTGCCGTCGACGACGACTGCCGCCTTGATGAACTGGCCCCCGCTCTTGCGAGAACCGGCGTAGACTTTCACCTCGACCACGCCGGGAATGGCCGCGATGACTTCCTCGACTTCGGAGGGGATGACCTTGAGCCCCTCGACGTTGATCACTTCTGCCTCGCGGCCAAGCAGGTGAATCTGGCCGAGTTCGTCGATTCGTGCCAGGTCGCCCGTTTCGAACCAGCCACCCTCAAGCATCGAGGTATCCGGACCGTTGGCACCGAGGTAGCCAGCCATCATCGAACTGGAGCGAACGAACAGCCGGCCGACGTCGGGCGTGGCGCCAACTTGATCAGGATGGGGCCGCACCTGGGCTTCGACTCCGTTCATCGGCGGGCCGACGCAGCTTCCGGCCACCTGCTGATCGCCAGCGGGGGCGACGGTGATCCCACCGGTTTCGGTAGTTCCGTACAGTGGCCGCACGCGAATGCCGGTCTTGGCGGCGAAGCGCTCGGCGGTTCGTTCGCCAAGCGGCGAGCCGGCCGAAAGCACGGTCTTTACCGCCCCACGCAACTGCTCCGCACCGCCGAAGAGCAGCACGTCGAGCATCGCCGGTACTGCCGGCAGAATTGTCACTCGCTCTTCGGTCACACCCTGCAAGACCTTGCTAGCCGCAAACGCCCGCATTGAAACGATCGACGCCCCGCTGAGCAGCGACACCATCACGCACATGCCGTAGGCGTAGGCGTGACACATCGGCGCGATCGCCATGATCGTGTCGTCGGCCGTGACGCCAATGGTCTCAATGTAATGGCGAGCTTCTTCGGTGGCGGCGAAGCCGGGGCGAACCGCGACCTTCGGCACGCCGGTCGTACCAGACGTCGGATGTAACGGAACCGCAGCGAGTTTGCCATATGCCTGGCTGAAACCGGGAAGCGAGAGGCGAACCTTGGCCGCGCCCAGCTGCAGCCAGTCGCCCGCCGAAAGCGCCGCGATCGGTAGCTCTTCAGCCGCGAGATCGGCGAGCGGACACTCATCACTGAGGATCAGGCTCGCTCCGAACTTGAGTGCCGTTCGTTTGAGCTCGGCGGCCGGCGTACGCGGATGCACCAAAAGCGGCGAGCCGCCGACGCTCAGCACCGACACCAGCGCCGTGACGAACTGAGGGCCGTTGCTGACCGAGATCACGACCCGCTCGGCCGGTTCCAGGCCCAGCGAAGTCAGACGCTCAGCAAGTTGACCGCGGGCAATGTGAAAGTCGTCGGCTTCGACGGTGCGCGCGGCATCCAGATCGACGAACCTTCCCCGATACCGGGCAGCGGCATCCAGAATCGGTTGCGGCGAAAGGTCCATGCTCTAGGCCAACAGCACGGCGCGGGCCGCGTCTTCGATCCGCTCCAGCACCGTCGCAATGTCTTCGTGCGAGTGCGCGGTCGAGAGGAACATCGGCTCGAACTGGTTCGGGTGGAAGTACACGCCCGAGCGTTGAAGTTGATGCTGGAAGCGGATGAACTTCTCAAAGTCGCAGTTCTGACGCACTTCGCGGTAATTCAGCAGGGGGCCGACATCATCGTGCGTCAGGAACATCGAAAGCATCGGGCCGACGTATTGTACCTGATGCGGAACACCCAACCGAGTAAGAATCTCGTCGATTCCATCGCCCAACTGGGCAGCGATGGCGTCCAGGTGAGTGTAAATTGCCTCGCCGTGGCGATGCATTTCATCGAGCGCCGCGTCGGCAGCCGCCATGACCATCGTGTTGCCCGAGTAGACGCCGCCGTGGAACAGCTTGCCTTCGACAATCGACTGCATGATCTCCTTGGTACTGCCCAATGCCGAGATCGGGAAGCCGCCGCCAAGCGCCTTGCTGAGGATCGTAATGTCGGCTTCCACGCCGAAACGCTGCTGGGCACCGCCGGCGGCGACTCGCATGCCGGTGATGACTTCGTCGAAGATCAGCAACGCCTCGTGGTCTTTGGTCATTGCCCGGACGTTGTCCAGGAAGTCGGGTTCCGGGGCAATGACGCCGCCGTTACCCATGACCGGTTCCATGATCACGGCGGCTACCTGACCCTGGTGATCCTTCAAGCACTGCTCGAGCGCCTCGGGCGAGTTCCAGCGGCAAACCAGCACGTCGCGCGGGGCGCCGTTCATCCCCATCGTGCCCGGAAGTGCGGGGCCATAGGGCCCTGCGGGCAATTGTTCGATCGGGGCGTGGTAGCGATGGAAGATGTTATCGCTGGAACCGTGGTAGTGACCTTCGAACGCGATGATGTATCTCTTGCCGGTGAATGCCCTCGCGAGCCGCAGCGCCGCAACGATGGCTTCGGTGCCAGTGCTGGAGAAACGCAAGAGTTCGATGTGCGGGAACAGTCCCTTCACCTTTTCGGCGACGCGCACGGACACTTCCGCGGGAAAGCCGAGCTGCGTCCCGCTCTCGGTTATCTGGCGGACCACGGCATCAAGGATAGCCGGCGGACGATGTCCGAAGATCAGCGGCCCATAGGCCATGTTCAGATCGATGTACGACTGTCCGTCGATGTCCCAGACGCGTGAGCCTTCGCCGCGCGTGGCTACCAGCGGCAGATGATAGGGGAGCACACGCATGGTGCTGTTATCACCGCCGGCGATGCTGTGGCGAGCGCGAGCTAACAACCGCTCCGAGCCGGTAGAAACGTTCTCGTGCACTTTTCCGTTCGTGAGCTGCGTCATGTAGGTAGGTCAACCTCTGGGGGTAAGAAGGCGGAACACGCCGAACCGTCAAAAGGCGGGATAGTCGTTGCAGTTAAGCCAAATATCGCAATGCCCTTATCTTGACATTCGGCGGCTGTATTATCGTCTCGTCGTATCGACTGTCAAGCCACGCAGCTTACAGCACGGAGGTAGTCAGGCGTGAGTTTGCGGGCAATTTTTGAGCCGATTCTGGCTGTTTTTTCGGTCGCTCTGAATGCAAGCACCACTTCAGTTTCGCTGATGCGAAATGCGCTCGACGCGGTCGGATTATCATCCGCTTCGAGAACCTCATTCGATCCTATCCGAGTGGGCAAGCTGTATAAGAGATCATGATCTTACTCGTAGGAAATGGCTGATAGTACGTTGAGCCGCGAGGCCCATAAGCCCGGTCTCCAGGCAGCGAAGAGCGCGATGAGGAGGCAGCCGCCGGCATTGGCCGCCAGCAACCAGGGATGCAATTCGAAAGGGACCGAACGCCCGAGGACCGGGCCATTGCACAAGTGGATCACGATCGCCGTGGTAATGCCGCCCAGCGTGCCAAGGATCGCGCCCATGAGCCCCAAGAGCAACGACTCGCACAACACCAACCACCGGGTTTGCCCCGGTGTTAGGCCGATGATTCGTAGTAATCCCAGCTCGCGCGTTTGCTCCAGGACGTTCAGTGTCAGTGTGTTGGCCACCGCAACGCCCCCCACGATGAAGCCCACGGCCAGCAAGCCCCATAGCGCGAACACGATGCCGTTGATCAGCCCGTCGAGCTGCGACCGCATTTCAATGAACGACTGGACGACCATGCCTTCCTCGGTCACCAATTCTTGTAGTTGTTTGGTGAGCTCTGCGACCGAGGTGTCGCTCATCGCGTAAACGATCATGAAATACGGCGGTCCGAGCGTGATGAGCCCGGCGGCCGCCTGTTGGTTCATGTAGACGCAGCGTCCGCCTTGCATGTAGTCGTTCACAACAGCCGCGATTCGCCGCTCAAAGACGCGGCCCTGGATCTCCAGCCGCAGCGTATCGCCGGGTGCTAAACCGAGCTGGCCGGCCAGGACATTGCCCAAAGCTACTTCACCCGCGGTAAGTCGGTTCCGAAGGTCGGCCTGCTCGACCTCCGAGAGTGCCCAGGGAAGCTCGATTTCGGGTTTGAAATCGCGCACCACACACAGCGCGGATGCCCCGTTCACTTTGGCCGAGAGCAAACGAATCTGGACTACCGACGCAACGCCGGCCTGCTGCTCGACGTTGTTTTCGATTTCGCTGCCAGGCGCCCGGGCAGTTGTTTCGTCGAGCGCAGCCGGATCGGTCAGAAACACGTCGCCGGCTAGGGATCTCCGGTACCAGCTACGCACGTCTGCGACGTTATTGATGATGGCCGTGCCCAGGCCGAGCCCGGATGACAGCGCGACGACGAGGACACCGATCGTCAGTCCCGTCCGCGTGGAGCGGGCCAGGAGCTGGTCAGCGCCGAGTTGTCCTTCGACCCCCCAGCCACGTGCCAGGACTCGCGCCACAACTAACATCGGACGAACCACGGCAGGGATGATCGCCACAAAGGCCACGAGCATCAGGATGCCGGCGGGAATCGCCGCGGCTGGCGGCAACCGCTTGTCCACGACTAGCCAGACCAGCGCCACGGACACGGTCCAACACGCGAGTCCGGCGACGACTGCCCGAACGGGAAGCCGCTCCGCGCGGCGGACCTCCGCGTCTCCCATCGCTTCGGCGGCGTTCATACGACGCGCCTGCAGAGCAGGCACGATCGCGGCAACTCCGGCCATCAATGGTCCCAACACCAGCACGCCGGCGACGGTTGTCAGCGAGACCTCTGGTGCCCGAGCGGTCACGCCGAGCAGAGCCGCCATCACTTGCTCGAGCCCCCAGCCCATGAGGATCCCCAGCGGGATGCCGACGACCGCGCCCAGCACGCCGAGCAGCAATCCCTCGACGAGATGCACGGAAAATAACTGCTCGCTGGTTGCACCCAAAACGCGCACAACCGCGAAATCTCGCCGTCGTTCGCTGAAGTTCAGCCGCAGCGTGTTGAGGATGATAAATGCCGCCATAGCGATCGAGAACGCTCCCGCGAGCCGCAAGGCAAGCTGCGTCGAGCGAAAAGTCGTATCGATCATCTCGGTGGCGGCCGCCGGCGTTTGCACGAACAGCTCCCCCGGCAGTTGCTCCGCCAGGGCCACTTGCGCCGCGTCGCGATCGTCCGCCGAGCTGAGGAGGACGCGAACCCGGTCGACTTGATTCTTGAGATCAAAGACCTGCTGGACATCATCGATCGGCAGGGCCAGGCTGGTCGCTGGAGCCATCGCGGCCAGGGCGCCCGCGTCCCCCAGGCCGACGATCATCGCCGTTTTCGGCGGGCGGGCGATAATCGTCACTCTATCGCCGATCTTGGCGCCCATGGCTTGAGCGACGTCGGCCGAAAGCACGGCCTCACCGGATTTCGTGGGCCTGTGACCGTCGGTCAGCAGCAATGCTTCCCAAGCGGATTCGTTCTCCAGCGGCAGCCCCGCAACCACGGTGCTGAATCGTTTGCCTTTCACCCGAGCACGCGTGGCACGGCTGGTGACGGGAATCGCTGCTTTTGCCCCGGGAACGCCATCGATGCTGGGGGCCAGATCGGGCGAGAACCGGCCGCCCGCCGTGGCCACAACTTCAATCGCCGGGAATTTGTCGACGGCCGAATTGAGTTCGCTCATCCCCCGCCGCACGCCCGACTGCGCGAGGACGGTCCCCAAAACCGTGGCGATCGCGATCGCCACGCTGGCGACGGAGAGAACCGTGCGCGCCGGCCGTTGACGCCACGAACGCACGATCAGGTGCAAGAGATTCATGGCCGCTCGTCCCACGCCTGCGCGGCACTCAAAGAAGACTCCGCTGGCGTTGCGTGCTCTTCGACAATCAAGCCGTCCTGCATCACGAGCACGCGCGACGCACTCCGGGCCATGTGCGGATCGTGGGTCACCATCACGATCGTTTGTCCCTGGGACGCGCACCCGGTGAGCAACTCCAGAATTCTTCCGGCATTATGACTGTCTAGCGCGCCGGTTGGTTCGTCTGCCAAAATCACCGCCGGTTCGATCACCAGTGCTCTGGCGATCGCCACGCGCTGCTGTTCGCCGCCGGACATTTCATGGGGATAGTGAGAATGGCGATGAGCGATCGCGGTTCGCTCCAGCGCCGCTTTGGCCCTGGCAATTGCCTCGGCTTTAGAGACGCCGTCGATCCGCAGCGGCAGGGCCACGTTCTCAACGGCGCTGAGCGTCGGCAACAGATTGATGCGTTGGAAGACAAAGCCCATCCGCCTTCGGCGCAGAATGCTGCGCGCTGTATCGTCAAGGGAGCCAAGTTGCTGACTATCGAGCAGCACCTCGCCGGTCGTGGGAGGTTCGATTCCGCCGAGCACGTGCAACAGCGTGCTCTTGCCACAGCCCGAGGGGCCCATAACAGCAAGGAATTCGCCGCGTTCGACCACCGCACTCACTCCGGCCAGCGCCCGAACTTGCGCATGCCCTGCGCCATAACTCTTCGTGACGTTGGTGGCGACCAGGAGTGACATACGGTGGGCTTTCGGAGGCGGGACGCGGGCGAGCGTATTTCGGGGGAAAAAGCAGGGTAGTCAGGTTCTTGCGTGTAAATTTCCCAAACTGACCATCATACACTAAACTGAAGGCTCCGCGCGCGGCAAGTGATGACCCTCCAGGGCCGCGGCTTAACCCTCCGAGCGGAGCTTTTCTGCGTGAGATTCCAGGTTCACTTCGTTTTTTTGCTCCTCTCGTTGGTCTGCTGCCGCGCACGTGCCGTAGCGCAATCTCCGACCGACGTCGCCGAACATCTGCCGGCAACTGCAAGCCTGGTTTTGTACAGCGGCGACATGGGCGCCACTTGCGCTGAGTTCCAGGAGACGCGGCTGGGTGGCGTACTTACCGGCGACGCCTTTCGCCCGTTGATCGACCGCTTGCGGAAGGATCATCAGGGCGGACCGCTGAACCTGCAGCCGATCTTCGGCTTCGATTGGCGTGAGTTGCAAACCGTCCATCAAGGCGCGGCGCTGATTGTGTTTCCGCTTCAGGACGGAACTGCCGCCAGAGCCTGCTTATTCGCGGGCGAAGCATCAGAAGACCCGGCCGCGCCCCTGCCGGTCGCCACGGCCTATTTCAGCTCGCGGGGATTTGTGCGCTCTGAAGCGGGCCGCGGTGATATTCTCGTTACGACCTTCAATCCGCCGGCATCCCGCAAAAACGAGAGGTCGCGCGTGCTCTTCAGCGGCCCGGGCTTTTATGGCGTTGCTGACTCACCCGCAGCCGCTGATCTGCTGCTGGCCGTGAAGCCTCCCGATTCGCTGTCCGCGAGCGACCTCTGGCAACAGGTGACCAGGCAAACAGCGCCGCCCGCGCGACTCGGCGACCTGAAGTTACTGCTGCGTCCGTTTGAGTTTTGGGAACAGTCGCGCCGCTCGAATCCGCCCGCGGAGAATCCGGAAGGAACCTATCCCGACGTACCGGACTCGTTCGCCTCGTCGAAGCAGGTGGGCTTTGATGGCATCCAGGCGGTGGTCGGTCACGTGGCTTTCCCCGCGTCTGCCGGCCGCGATTGGGAAATTTCGGCTCGCCTGGTCGTTAGCCAGCCTTATGAGAAAGCGATGCGACTCTTCGAGCTTCGGTCGGGAACTGTGCCCGAGATTCCCGAACTCATCGGGTCAGAGGTAACCAGCGCTAGCTTCTGGCGATGGGATTTCCCAGTCGCCATGCAAGGGTTCGGCTCGATGTTCGACGAAGCGAACGAGCCAGGTCCGGACGGTGTGGGACTTTTCGAGGACATGCTGGACGGCCTACGCGATGATCCCGAAGGCGTACGCGTCGACCTGCGGCGCGAAGTATTCGCCAACCTTGGTCCCGGGATCTGGAGCGTCACGGATAGGGCCGGTCCCAAGACCAAGGAGCAGCCCCACGGCGATCGTGCTCTTTACCGGACCACGGTTCGCGAGCAGGCGAAAGTCGGCGATGCACTCAAGCGCTTCTATGCCGGCGACGATCGCGTCGCATACCAGCGATCGGGCGAGTTTGACTTGTGGACCGTGCCCGATGGTGCGTCGCTATTCGTCGAGGGTGAGAGCGAATCGGTAATCAGCGTGCGAGCGCTGGCGCTGGGTGAGGGAACGTTGCTCTTCAGCACCGATCCTGATCAATTGCGCGAAGCTCTGAATGGCACGGCAGGCAAGCCTCTCAAGGACGATCCGGCATGGCGGGGTCTGTGGGAGAGTTTTGGCGAAGGACAGGCCGGCCTGTGGGGTCTGGCGAGGCTGGACGAAACAATGGCCCCCGAGTATGCCGCGGCGACACAAGCTGAGCTGGCAGAAGATGCGGGTGCCATGGCTGCGATGTGGCGAGTATTGCTGTTCGGAGCGCTTAACAAGCAGACCAAACCACCGGTCGATGTAGCGCCCGCATTCGACAAATTGCAGCCAGGTCTTTCGCGCACCGGCACACGAATCGTCCCGGTTGACGGCGGACTCGAAGTAACCATCACAGGACAGCGACCGGAGAATGCGCCTTGAGAACCAGACGTTCGCTGCCCCGTATCGTGCCATTTGTGGCGGTTGCGATTACCTGCCTGCTTACAAGCACGGCCCGCGCGCAACTCGACACGCCGGCTGCCAGCGAAGCACGCTCAGCGCTCCGCGCCGTGCAGCAGGCGTACCAGCACTACGACACTTGGAACGTGTGGGCCGCGGAGCTCAACCTCCCGGACGTGCAGTACGAACTGTGGGCCGGAGAGCGGGGACGGGCCGAAACGCTGGAAGCGGCCGTGGCCCAGCTTCGCGCGGGCCGCATTCCGCAGTTTGCGGATGCACCGTTCGTTCGCCTGGCGAAAGCACTCGAAGCTCGGGCGGTTGAACTGCAGCCACTGCCGTCCACCGAGTGGCTGAGCAGTTGTGAGTCAGCAGGGGCCGCCTTTGTGCCGGTTACGGCGGACCTGGTCGAATCCGCCCGTGCCACGAGCCGCGACCGGCTCGCTGCATTCGCAAGACATTATCCGCCCATCCGTGACCCCAAAAACGCCTGGCATCAGTTTCTCTATTGGGACGAAGTCGAGTATCTGACTGCGCGGATGCCGGGGCCGACCCCCGCGCCGGCCGAGTTGGATCGCATCGAGATGCGCTGGTCGAACGTACCGACAGTCTGGCACGACGACTTACTCTTCGAGGCGTCGCTTGCGGTGCGACATTTTATTCGTCTCCTCCGGGCGGAGATGATTGGTGAAACCGCGCCGCAACGAACAGCCGCCTGGAGCGAACTGGCCCAGTTATTGACGGCCAGGTCGATGGACCCAAACCTGGGAGCGCCGATTGCCGCGGCGGTCCGGCGGCGCGAAAGCCTGGGACAGGCCTCTCCGCTCACCGCCACGATCCGTCGCGAGCTCTCGCGGCCGAACCTGCTGCTGCAAATTGACGCCAGGTGGTTGTCAAATGAAACTCGGCAGCCGGTGGACGACAGCTATGACGTGAACGGCGTTTTCGCCGGCACACGCAGTGTCGGACGCGGTCGGATGACGGGTGAAATGACGACCAGGGTGTTACCCTCATCGGCAGTGGGGCGTTTGGAACTGCTGTTCCGAGGAACCTCGAACGCGCGAGCCAGCGGGTCGCAAGACCGCGTGAGCGTAGTCAGCCGCGCGACGACCCAGGTGGCCGCCACCAAACCCTTCCGGCTGGACGAACTCGGTTTGACGCCCGAGCGGGCGCTTGCCGGAGCGACCACGTCAATCGTCTACGAAAGCATCGACTCGCCGGGCCTGCCCCGCCGGCGCAGCCAGGCCGTGAGCGAGACGCATGCGCGGCGGCCCCAAGCCGAGCGCGAGAGCGCGGCATACGCGCGCCGATCGATTCTCGAGCAGATTAACGAGCAAGCTGCAACCATGGCGACCGATTTTAATCGGGCTTATCACCGCGATGTGCGCGACCCACGCATCACGGCCGGACGCCCCGCCCCGCGGATTCGCATCCTCGCCGACGAGCGGCTCGTGGCCTGGGAGGCGACTCTGGAAGGGCCGCAATCGTTCGCCGCTTCCAGCCAGCCGGAAGCCTACGACTGCGGCAACCCGGTCGTCATGTCCGTCGCGCCGTCGGTGCTCGAGGAGCAAGCGACCATCAGCCTTGGCGGGCGTGAGTTAACAGGTGCCGAACTGGAGCAGCAGCTGTGGCAGAAGCCCGCGGAAGCACAGCCGGTGTCGCAGCGCAAGCGCGGCGACGACGAGTTTCGGGTGACGTTTGCCCCACGTCCTTGCGAAGTGCAGTTTGTCGAAGGGGCCGTGCGTGTGCGGTTGTTTATCGAGAAGTTCGACTCGGAGGACGTAAAGTATCCGGCGATGACGGTGGACGTGGCCTATCGGCCGGAGCCGCGTGACGGCCGGCTGGTCCTCACTCGCGAGGGCAAGGTAAAAGTCATGCCGCTGGCGACGGCCGAAGGCGCGCCGAAGCTGAGCGGCCGGCAGCAGACGCTGCGCCTGGCGGTCGAGCGAAAGCTGTCGAAGGTACTGTCCAGCGAGATCGCCGCAGAGCCCGTGAAGCTGCCCATCGCAAAAGATGACGAGCGTCCGCTGCGGGTGGAAAACGTGCGATTGGCGGGGGAATGGCTGCAGATGGGGCTGGGAACCGAGCCGACACCGGCCTCTTGAGCGATTCGGGCGATTGCGGTTCGCGCGGCCGCTGGAAAGTTGACCGAACAGGCGGTAGCTAGCTATGATGGGAGGTGACTGACTGGTCAGTCCGCTGCTCCTCCGCCGCCAGTTGACGCCCTCCCGGTTCGAACTCTCAGGTGCTGCTTTGGCCCAGCCTTCTCCCAGCCGTGATGCCGCTCTCGACGAACGTTTCGCCCTGCGACGCGAGGAAATTCTCGTCCAGGCAGCCCAACTCTTCGCCGAACACGGCTACTCCGACTGCGACACGCAGCTCCTGGCCGAAACCATCGGCGTCGGCAAGGGAACCGTCTATCGCTACTTTCCCAGCAAGCGAGCACTGTTTCTGGCCGCGGCCGATCGCGTCATGCGGATGCTGCGCGCCCACGTCGATGGCCAAATCGAGGGCCTCGAGGATCCTTTCGTACGAATTCGGACGGGCATCCGCTGCTTCCTCGAGTTCTTCGCCGAGCATCCCGAGTTCGTGGAACTCTTGATGCAAGAACGAGCGCAATTCAAAGACCGGACGCGGCCTACGTTCATGGAGCATCGGCAGTCGAACGTCGCCCGCTGGCGCGAGATCTACCGCGGTTTGATTGGCGAATCGCGCGTTCGCGACATTCCGGTTGAGCGGATCACGGACGTGGTGGGCAACCTGCTGTATGGCACGATCTTTACCAACTATTTCAGCGGCGAGCCAAAGTCGCCCGAGGCGCAGGCTCAAGACATTATCGACATCGTGTTCAACGGCATCCTCACCGACAGCGAGCGAAATCAGCAGCAGGGCACATGAAGAGGCCTAAGTGGGCGAACGCGAAACGCGTGAACCCACCGCCGGAAAAGGGACTCTAGGAATCCCAGGGAGCAACGTAAAGTGGATCGCTGGACGAATTTCATACTGATCGGTCTCGTCCTGTTGTTGGGACTGTCCGCTATCGGCTGCAATCAAAGCGCTGAGAAGAGCGGGGCCGTCAGGGCGACTCCAGCCAGTCAGGGCAAGGCCGCAGTACCAGGCGGACCTGGCGCTGCACCGCCACCGGCGGAAGTTGTCGTGGCCCTGCCGCGGACCGGGCAGATCACGGATCACGAGGACTTCACCGGCCGAACGGTGGCCAACAAAACCATCGAGATTCGCGCACGGGTCACCGGGTACATCGACAAGATCAACTTCATCGAGAATGAAGGGCGCGACGTCGAAAGCGGTTCGGTCCTGTTTGAGATCGATCCGCGGCTTTACGAGGCCGAAGTCGCCCGCGCGCAGGCTAATCTGCTGCAAACTCAGACCCGACTAAAACGCATCGAACTCGACTACGACCGGGCGCTCAAGACAGTCGCCAGCCGCACGATCACGCAGGAACAATTCGACCAGGTGGCCGGCGATCGGGCGGAGGCCAAGGCCGAGGTCGAGATCATGAAGGCCAATCTCGATCTGGCCAGGCTGAACCTTTCATACACCAAGGTAACTGCACCGATCAGCGGCCGGGTGAGTCGCCGTCAGCTAGATCAGGGGAACCTTGTCCGCGCCGATGAAACGGTGCTCGCCACGATCGTTTCAATGGACCCGATGTATGCCTACTTCGAACTCGACGAGCGGACGCTGCTCAAGCTGCGGCGCGCCGTGGAAGACGAAGGTATGATTAGCACGCGCAACGAAAACTCGGTGCCGATTCAGATGGCCCTCGCTGATGAAGAGGGGTATCCGCACGAAGGCGTTGTCAACTACTTCGACAACCAACTCGACGCCGGCACCGGCACGTTACAGGCGCGAGCCGTGTTCGACAATCGCGACCGGATGCTTGCCCCCGGCATGTTTGTACGCGTGCGATTGCCGATCGGCCGTCCCTATCAGGCGCTGCTCATTCCCGAGCAGGCTCTGGGAACCGATCAAGGGCAAAAGTTTGTCTACGTCGTGGATGATCAGAATCGGGCCCAGTATCGCCGTCTGGAAGTCGGCAAACTCGAACGGGGCGAGCGCGTGGTCCTGGGAGGCATCACAGCTTCGGATCGCGTGATCGTCAGCGGCCTGCAGCGGGTACGGCCGGGCGAGATTGTCGCCCCGCGCGCCGACGAGAAACCTACCGCCACGGCCGGAGCCGAGTCTGGCGCAACTCCAGAGTCTGCGGCGGGCGCGCCCACCACCAAGACCGCCAGTCACCAGTAACATCATGCCAGCCGCTGCGGAGACCCCGCGGTGATGAGGGATTCCCGCCGTGTTTTCGCGATTCTTCATCGATCGACCGATCTTCGCTTCGGTGCTGTCGATTGCGATCACACTGGCCGGGGCCATCGCCGTGCTGGGATTGCCGCTGGCCCAGTTCCCGTCGATCTCGCCGCCCAACGTAAGCGTGAGCTGCAACTATCCCGGTGCCAGCGCAGAGGACGTCGCCGGAAGTGTGGCCGCTCCGATCGAGCAACAGGTCAATGGCGTCGAAGGCATGCTCTATATGTCTTCCAGTTGCACGAACGACGGCGGCTACAGCCTCTCCGTCACCTTCCAGCACGGCGTCGACCTGGACATGGCCCAGGTGCTGGTGCAAAACCGTGTCAGCCTGGCGCTCCCCTCGCTGCCGGACGTCATCAAGCAGACTGGCGTGCGAGTGAGCAAGCGCACGCCTGACGTGTTGATGGGGCTTTCGATCATCTCGCCTAATAAGCAGTACGATCAGCTCTATCTGAGCAACTTCGCGCTGATGCAAATCCGCGATGAGTTGTTGCGCGTGCCGGGCGTGAGCGAGATCAGCATCATGGGGCAGCGCGACTACAGCATGCGGATCTGGATCGATCCCGAGCAGCTTGCCGCGCGCCAAATGACCGCCGGAGACGTCGTGCGCGCCGTGCGGGAACAGAACTCTCAAGTCGCTACCGGGATGATCGGAGCGCCCCCCGTTCGCGACGATCAACCAACCGAAATTACCCTCAGCACGCTGGGCCGGCTGGAGAACATTGACCAGTTCAACGAGATTGTCGTCAAACGCACGCCCGATGGCCGGCTCGTACGTCTGAAGGACGTTGGCCGGGTGGAATTGGGCGCCCGAAACGAAGACTTCGACGTCATGTTCGATGGTCAGCCGACGGTGCTCTTGATCGTCTTTCAGTCGCCCGATGCGAACGCTTTGGAAACGCACGACCTGGTGCTGGACAAGATGGAGGAGCTGCAGCGCAGCTTTCCGGCCGGCGTGGGCTGGGCGATTGGCTTCGATACCACGCCTTACACCCGCGAAAGCATCAACGAGGTGTTCAAGGCCCTGCGCGATGCGGTGGTGCTCGTCGCGATCGTGGTGCTCGTGTTCCTGCAGAACTGGCGGAGCGCGATCATTCCGCTGTTGGCGGTGCCCGTGGCCATTGTGGGCACCTTCGCCGCGATGGCGTTGTTTGGTTTCAGCTTGAACAATCTGACGTTGTTTGGACTGGTGCTGGCGATTGGCATCGTGGTGGATGACGCGATCGTGGTCGTCGAAGCGGTCGAACATCACATCGAGGAAGGGATGCTGCCCCGTGCCGCCACCTTCCTGGCAATGGAGCAAGTGTCTGGCCCGGTGATCGCGGTCGCGGCCGTCCTCAGTGCGGTGTTCGTGCCGTGCGCTTTCATCAGCGGCATCACAGGGCAGTTCTTCCGGCAGTTCGCGCTGACGATCTCGGTTTCGACGATCATCTCGGCGTTCAATTCATTAACCCTGAGTCCCGCATTGACAGCGCTCTTGCTGAAGCCCAAGGCCGAGCAGGCGCGGTCGGGCGCGCTGCCGTGGTTCGCATTTGCGCTTGCCGGTGGTTGGCTGGGCTGGGCAAGAGTGGCTGACGATCTGACCGGGTCGCAGTTGGCGGGCTGGTTCTCGCCGGAGTCGCTGCCGTGGGTGGCGGCAGCCTTGGGCGCGCTCGCCGGGCTGCTCGTCGCCTGGCCAGTTAACAAGGTTCTCGGCGCCGCATTCTGGCTGTTCAATCGCGCATTCGATGGCGCATCGGTCGTCTATACCTGGCTGGTGGGCAAGCTGCTGCATGTGAGCCTGCTCGTGCTTGTTGTCTATGCTGGGCTCGTGTTCATAACCTATGAACAGTTCGTCGATACGCCCAAGGGGTTCATCCCCGGCCAGGACATGGGCTACCTTCTGGTCAGCGTGCAGCTACCGGACTCGGCCTCCGAAGAACGCACTTCGGCCGTACTGCGAAAGCTGGAAGATCTGATTCTCAGCACGCCCGGCGTCCGGCACGTTACCGGGATCAGTGGTCAGTCGTTCTTCCTGAATGCCGCCGGCTCGAATTTTGGCACGATGTTCGTCGGTCTGGACGAATACCACAAGCGGCGTGATCCCAGCTTGTCGAGCACGGCGATCGTCGGCAAGTTGATGCAAGCATTCCAGAAAGTGCCCGAGGCGTTTGTGATGGCCGTGCCGCCGCCCCCGATGCGCGGCGTAGGCCGGGCGGGTGGCTTCATGATGATGGTCCAGGATCGAGGCGACCTGGGTTCGCCGGCGCTGCAGGCCGAGACCGAAAACCTGATGCGCCGCGTGACGGAGCATCCGGCAATGGCGAGCGCCATGTCTCCGTTTCGGGCGAATGTGCCCATGCTGGAAGTTGAGCCTGATGTGCGTGAGTGCATGGAGAAGGGCGTCTCACTGGCGGACTTCGCCGAGACGCTCCGGATCTATCAGGGCTCTCTGTACGTGAACGACATCAATATGTTCGGCCGTACCTGGCAGGTGTTGGTACAGGCTGATTTTCCATTTCGAGATCAGCTTGAAGACATCCCCAAGCTCAAAGTGCGTAACAACGAAGGCCAGATGGTTCCGCTGGGTTCGATCGCACGCATCAAGCAGGTCAACGGGCCGCTCGTACTGACGCGGTACAACATGTATCCCTCGGCCTCGATCACGGGGGCCAGCAAGCCAGGCATCAGTTCGCGCGACGCGTTGGCAATCATGGAAGAGCTTGCCGACGAAGAACTCGCGGGGGCGATGGCTTCGCAGTGGACCGAGATGGCCTATTTGGAGCTGATGGCCGGCAACACGGCGATGATCATCTTTGGTCTGGCCGTGGTGATGGTGTTTCTCGTGCTGGCGGCGCAGTACGAAAGCTGGTCGCTGCCGCTGGCCGTGATCCTGGTCGTGCCAATGTGCCTGTTGAGCGCGATCATCGGCGTCAACCTGGCCGGAATGGATATCAACATCTTTACGCAGATCGGCTTCGTGGTGCTGGTCGGGCTGGCCAGCAAGAATGCGATACTGATTGTGGAATTCGCCAAGCGCAAGCGTGAGGCCGGCGAATCGCGCCGGCAGGCGACCCTCGAGGCCTGCCGCCTGCGGTTGCGGCCGATCATCATGACATCGGTAGCGTTCATTCTCGGTGCAGCGCCGCTGATGCTGGCGACTGGCGCCGGCGCGGAGATGCGCCAGACGCTGGGAACCGCCGTGTTCAGTGGCATGCTGGGCGTCACGCTGTTCGGCGTGTTCCTGACACCAATCTTTTTCTTCACGATCGACTGGCTCGGCGGCACACGGCTGTTCGCCTCGCAAACCATGCAGTGGTTCGGCGAGCTGCCGCGGCGAGTGTTCCATCCTGTCTCGTGGCAGAAGCTGCGTGGCCGCTTCACGCGCCGCAAGCCGCCCGTGCGCGGACCCCATCAGACGACCGAGTCCGAACCAGTCTTGCACGAATAGCCACTTTGTCCGAGGCCTGAGTGTTCTCCAAGTTTTTTATCGACCGACCAATCTTCGCCGCAGTGTTGTCGATCATCGTCACACTGGCCGGGGGCATTGCGCTGTTCACGCTGCCGATCGCTCAGTATCCGCAGATCGCACCGCCGACTGTCGAAGTCTCGGCGATTTACCCCGGGGCGAATGCCAAGGTTGTGGCCGACACAGTGGCGGCTCCGATCGAGCAGCAGGTCAATGGCGTTGAAGAGATGCTGTACATGTCGTCGCAGTGCGGCAACGACGGCAGCTACACGCTCACAGTCACGTTCGCCAACGGCGTCGATCTGAACATGGCCCAGGTGCTGGTGCAGAACCGCGTGGCGCTCGCGCAGCCGGTGCTGCCAGAACTCGTGCAGCGGCGCGGCGTAACGGTGAAGAAGAAGTCGCCCAGCGTGCTGATGATCGTGAACCTGTATTCGCCCTCTGGCGAGCGCGACAATCTTTACTTAAGCAACTACGCCACGATCCAGCTCAAGGACGAACTCTCGCGCCTCGACGGGGTGGGCGACATCACTTATCTCGGCCAGCGCGACTACAGCATGCGGCTGTGGCTCGATCCGGAGCGGATGGCCTCGCGCAGTCTGTCCACCCAGGACGTCGTCACCGCGATTCAGCAGCAGAACACGCAAGTCGCGGCCGGACAGATCGGTCAACCGCCCGTGGACAATGGCCAGGTGTTCCAGTTCACGATCAGCACGATGGGACGGCTGGCCGATCCCGAGCAATTTGCCGAGATGATTCTGAAGCGCGATCCGGCCGGCGGGCTGGTGCGGCTGAAGGACGTGGCGCGAATCGAACTTGGCGCGCAGGGGTATGACCAGACTTGCCGGCTCGATGGGCAGCCCTCCGTGGCGCTGTCGATCTATCAGCTTCCCGGCTCGAACGCCCTCGATGTGGCCGAGGCGGTGAAGGCCAAGATGGAAGACCTCAAGTCGCGATTTCCCGATGGTGTCGACTATTCGATCGTTTACGACACGACGCCGTTCATCAACGAGTCGATCGCCGAAGTGTTCAAGGCCCTGCGCGACGCCGTGATCCTGGTGGCGATTGTCGTACTCGTATTCTTGCAGAATTGGCGCAGCGCTATCATTCCGCTGATCGCCGTGCCCGTCGCCATCGTGGGCACGTTCGCTGTGATGGCCTCGATGGGGTTCAGCCTTAATAACCTCACGCTCTTCGGCCTGGTGCTCGCGATCGGCATTGTGGTTGACGACGCGATCGTGGTGGTCGAAGCCGTCGAACATCACATCGAGCTTGGGCTGTCGCCGCGCGACGCCACGATCAAGGCCATGGAACAAGTGTCGGGGCCGGTGATCGCGGTCGGCCTGGTGCTGAGCGCTGTGTTCGTGCCGTGCGCTTTTATCAGCGGCATCATGGGGCAGTTCTTTCGGCAGTTCGCCTTGACGATCGCGGTCTCGATGGTCATTTCGACGTTCAACTCGCTGACGCTCAGCCCGGCGCTGACGGCGCTGCTGTTACGCCCGCGGGACACGAAGCGTGCTGCACCGCTGCCATGGCTGGCGTTTGTGGTCGCAGGCGGTTGGTTGGGCTGGGAATATCTGACACCCATGCTGCGCGACGGCGGCTGGTTCACGACCCTGTCGCCCTCGGGTCTTGCTTGGACGGCGGCCGCCATAGGCGCCCTTGCGGGTGCAGTGGTCACCTGGCCAATCAACCGCGTACTGTGGCTGGCATTCCGGGCATTCAATATTGCCTTCGACTTCACGGCCGGCATCTACACCTGGTCGGTCGGCCGTTTGCTTCGCGTGAGCCTGTTGGTGCTGATCGGCTACGGCGGGCTGTTGTATCTCACTTATGTTCGCTTCGAGGAGACGCCCAAGGGTTTCATTCCCGATCAGGACAAGGGATACCTCCTGGTCAACTTGCAACTCCCGGACTCCGCGTCCGTCGGCCGCACCGAGGTGGTCATGGCCCGGATCGAAGAGGTCGCCCTGGCCACCCCCGGAATACGTCACACCGTGGCGATCTCGGGCCAATCGATCTCGCTGGCGGCGAACGCACCGAACTTCGGAGCGATGTACGTGATGCTGGACGACTTTCACGAGCGGCACGGCGCCGAGATGTCCAGCGCAGCGATTGCCGAACGATTGCAAGCTTCGCTGCAGACCGAAATCCGCGACGGCATCGTGAATGTTCTTGGAGCTCCGCCGCTCGATGGCCTGGGAACGACGGGCGGTTTCAAAATCATGATCGAAGATCGCGGCGCTGCAGGGCTAAACGCGCTGCAAGGCGTGGCCGATCAGCTCGTGGCCGAGGCACGCCTGCAGCCCGGCATCCGCGATCCGTTCACCAGCTTCCGAGCCGAGACGCCGTGGCTGTATCTAGACATCGACCGTACCGCCGCCAAGCGGATGGGCGTCTCGATGGACGAACTATTCAGCACGCTCCAGGTTTATCTTGGCTCGCTGTATGTGAACGACTTCAATCTGTTCGGACGTACCTGGCAGGTGAACGTGCAGGCCGACCAGAGCTTTCGCCGCCAGGTGGAAGACCTCAAGCAGCTCAAAGTTCGTAACGAGGCCGGCGATATGGTGCCTTTCGCGTCGCTGGTGGCGATTCGCGACGTCACGGGCCCGGTGCTGATCGCGCGGTACAACATGTACCCGTCGGCACCGATCATCTATAACCCCGCGCCGGGCGTGAGTTCCGGCACCGCGATTCAGGACATGCAAGACCTGGTCGACGACACGCGGGGCTGGTCGATGCGGTACGAATGGACTGAGCTGGCGCTGTTGCAGCTTCAGACTGGCAACACGGCGATGCTCGTCCTGCTCCTTGCGGTCGTGCTGGTGTTCCTGGTGCTGGCGGCCCAGTATGAAAGTTGGTCGCTGCCGCTGGCCGTGATCCTGGTCGTGCCGATGTGCCTTTTGTGTTCGATCGTGGCCGTGCAGTGGGCTGCGATGGACGTGAACATCTTCACGCAGGTCGGATTCGTCGTGCTCATTGGCCTGGCATGCAAGAACGCGATTCTGGTGGTGGAGTTCGCCCGGGCGCAGCGGCTGGAAGGCAAAGGGCGATATGAGGCCACGCTCGAGGCGGTAAATCTGCGCTTGCGGCCGATCGTGATGACGTCGTTCGCGTTCATCCTGGGCGTGGTGCCTCTAGTGATCTCCGAGGGGGCCGGCGCCGAGATGCGCCGTACGCTAGGCACCGCGGTGTTCGGCGGGATGTTGGGCGTAACGCTGTTCGGAATCTTTCTCACGCCGGTGTTCTATTACGTGATTGAGTGGATCAACGATCAATGGCGCGGACGCAAGGCGCGCACCGACACGATTCGTAGTTGGTTTGGCCGCGTGCCGCATCCTCTGGGACGCAGAACCGCGCAGCAAACGCATACGAACGGCAAGCCGCGACGCGCGCGACCGCACGCTCCCGTTGAGCTGCCTGCGATGACGCGCATCGATCCAGAAGAGAAGCCGCTCGCGCCGTAGCGCATTCGAATACAGTCGCATCATCTGTTGATCGCGGTCGACAGGCTTGCCGCGATGCGTTAGGCTGTGGCTCTCATGAGCGATGCGAGCCCCCAATCGCCTGACGATTCTGCCGCGAACCGCAGTTGGTGGCCAGAATTTCTGGTCCTCGGCCAGCGCCGCGTTCGCGGCCAGATGCGGGTCCTGGGGCTCTCGATTATCGTCGGCATCGTAGCCGGCCTGGCGGCGACGGTGTTCTATGTCGCCACCGAAGCAGCTTCTCATTTCGCCCTCGACGGCCTGGCCGGCTATCGGCCTGAGCCCGCGCCCGCGGGAGAAATCAAATTCAGTTGGATGCAGCCAACGGATACCACGTTTCGCCCTTGGCTGCTGGTCCTGATTCCGACCGTGGGCGGCCTGCTGGCGGGGCTGATCATCTACACCTTTGCACCGGAAGCCGAAGGGCACGGCACCGACTCGGCGATCGCAGCCTACCATCGAAAACAGGGTTACATGCGGCCGATCGTGCCGATCGTCAAGATCATCGCCAGCGCGCTGACGATCGGCTCCGGTGGCTCGGGAGGGCGCGAGGGCCCGATTGCACAGATCGGCGCGGGCTTCGGCTCCTCGCTGGCCGACATGCTCAAGCTGCGTCCGGCAGAGCGGCGGATCCTGCTCGCCGCCGGCATGGGCGCAGGCATTGGCGCGATCTTTCGCGCGCCAGTCGCTGGCGCGCTGTTCGCCGCCGAGGTGCTCTATTCTTCGCCCGAGTTCGAGCCCGAGGTGATCCTGCCGGCGGCCCTCTCGAGTGTCATTGCTTACAGCACGTTCGGCGCGATCTTTGGCTGGACGCCCCTGTTTGACACGCCAGAACTGGCCTTCGGCAGCCCGGTTCAACTGGTGGGCTATACGTTGCTCGCGCTCGCGATGGTTCCGCTGGCGATGCTCTATACGCGCACGTTTTACGGCATCACGGGACTTTTCAAACGCATGCCCGGGCCGCCGCACATTCGGCCGGCAATTGGCGCTTGCTTGACGGGACTTCTCGGCGTCGGGCTGTATTTCTCGTTCGGCGAGCAAGCCGTGCTCGGCGTGCTTTCGTTTGGCTATGCCGCGGTGCAGCAAGTGCTTACGGAGCCTGAATCGATGAGCATCAGCCTGCTCGCTGCGCTCGCGCTAGGGAAGCTCCTGACTACCAGTCTCACGATCGGCAGTGGGGGCTCGGGCGGCGTTTTCGGCCCATCAATGGTGATCGGCGCATGCGCGGGCGGCGCGATTGGGCTCGCGCTGCGCGAGTATTGGCCCGCGCTCGGAGCCGATCCGGCGAGTTACGCCGTCGTTGGCATGGCAGGTTTCTTCGCGGCCGCAGCGAAGACTCCGTTTTCCACCATGATCATGGTCAGCGAGATGACGGGCGGCTATCTGCTGTTACTTCCGGCGCTGTGGGTATGCACCGTCTCGTTCATGCTTTCGGATCGCCGCTCGATCTATAGCCAGCAGGTGGAGTCGCGAACACGTTCGCCCGCACATCAGGCCAGCTTCGTGCGACAGATCCTCGCGGGGCAGACGATCTCGAAGCTCATTTCCACCGGCGAGATGCGCGTGCTCAAGCCCCGCGATTCGCTCGCCGAAGTGTTCCATCGCTTCGACGACGCCACGATCGCCGTGATGCCTGTCGTGGACGACAACCGCCGACTGGTGGGAGTCATTGACCTCGAGGAGGTCTACCTGGCGTCACAGGCCCCATCGCTGTTGCCGTTGGTGCTCGCCGCGGACCTGATGCACGCGGACGTTTCGCCAGTGCTGGCCAACGAGTCGCTGGAGAATGTCTATGCGACATTCGTCGAGTCGGGCTATCAGGCGCTGCCCGTGGTCGACAATCTCGAAGATCGACGCGTGCAAGGCATGATTCGCCGCGGCGAAGTGGCGAGCGCGTATCTGCGGCTGCTCTATGGTCGACCACTTTCGGCCGGTTCCGGTTCAAGTACCGACTCCTGATCGCGGTCGCCGGTCGGTGCGCGGTGGCCTTGTGCCGGATGTACCGGTCGTATCCCGCGAATTGCCGGGTGTTTATTTCGCCCTCGAAAAATCTTCGCTCCTGGTTGAGCTACTCTTCCTGTCGGGCTCCCCTCGCTCCGGGGGACGAATGGAGTTCGACTTTTTTGGAGAACCAGGCAATGTTCCTAACTCACGACGTTCACGTCACCGCTGGGCTCAGCGGGATTGGCTGCCACCGCGATCTGGACCGGGCGCTGGCAGAACTTGCAAGACGGAAAAAGGCGGAGAGTCGATCGGCGGTCATCCTCGTCGACATCGACTTCTTTGGAACCTACCAATTCGCCTGCGGCATCGCGGCCTGCGATCAGTGTCTGGATGCCGTGGCCGACTGCTTGCTCGAGACCACCCGCCGCTTTGGGGCCAGTAGTTACGCCTACGACACGGGCCGTTTTGCCGTCCTGCTGCCGGAGGCGGACGAGTTGGTTGCCGAACGCGTCGCCCGCGAGATTCACTTTCAAGTGGGCGGGCTCGTGATCGAGCATCCGCGATCGCCGGTTTCCCGCAGCGTTTCGGTGAGTGTGGGCCTTGCGGTGGGAAAGCTCGACGCGGAGAACGCCCCGCTGGCGGTGCTGGCCGAGGCGGAAGTCGCCCTCCGTGCCGCGCATGCCGCGGGACGCGACCGCGTGATTCGGCGTCAGCGGCCGGCTTGCGTCTAGAAAACGGTTCCTGACACCGTTTTCGTCGGCACAGCGTTTGCCTGTTCGAACTCGACGGTTCAAACGGTTGTCGATTCGGAGGCTCCACGCGTGGCGCGTCCGCAAGGCGATCTGTACGGCAATGCACCTGAAAAAGCCGAGACGGTGCTGCTCGTCATCGATGTGATTAACGACCTCGAGTTTCCCGAGGGCGACCAATTGCTCGAGCACATGCTGCCGATGGCTCGAGAGCTGGCCTCGCTCAAGCAGGCCGCCCGCGCGGCAGGCATACCGGTCGTTTACGTCAACGACAATTTCGGCCGCTGGCGATCGGATTTCCATGCCCAGATCGAGCACTGCCTGCACGACGACGTCCGGGGTGAGCCGGTCGTCAAGCTGCTCCGGCCCGAACACGAGGACTACTTTATCCTGAAGCCGCAGCAGTCGGGGTTTGCCGCGACGCCGCTGGAACTAATGCTCGATCACTTTGGGGCGAAGACCGTGATTCTCTCCGGCGTGGCCACGCACATGTGTGTGTTGTTCACGGCCGCAGACGCCTATCAGCGAGGCTATCAGATCACCGTGTCGCGAGACTGCGTGGCCGCGAACACCGTCGAAGATACGCAGCACGCTTTGTATGTGATGCAGTCTGGCATGCGTGCCGTGACGCGTCCATGGCGTGAGCTCGACTGGCACAAGCTCACGAAGCCGGCGACGTCTTGATCCACAGGCGCAGCAGTTCCGCCACGCTCCAGGCCTGGGCGATGCAACCTCGCGCCTTGAACGGCGCTTCGGCGTCAAAAATCTCGCTCACCGAACCGATGCACCCCGCATCGAGGTGCGGGCTGAAGCCGTCCAGAAAAGCTCGGGCTTCCTCGTACCGGCCCGGATGCACTTTCAGCCAGGCATCCACGAAGGGGCCGATCAACCAGCCCCAGACGGTCCCCTGGTGATAGGCCGCGTCGCGGGCCCGCAGGTCTCCGCTGTACTTGGGTTTGTAAGCGGCTTCATGTGGCCCCAGCGAGCGCAAGCCGACTGGCGTCAACAGTTGTTGTTGGCACGCGTTCACAACCGCTGGCCAATGCTTCTCCGTTAGCACGGGGTGGGGCAGAGCAACCGCGAACAGTTGGTTCGGCCTGAGCGACGCATCGTCCACTCCTTCGCCATCGATGACATCGTAGAGCCAACCGCGCTCCGCGCACCAGAAGCGGGCGTTGAACGACTGGCGTGCTCGATCGGCGTGCTTGGCGATCGAGGCCGCGTCGCCCGTTTGCCCGGACTCGATCAACCAGCGTTCAACGAGTCGCAGAGCGTTGTACCACAGGGCGTTGATCTCAACCGCCTTACCGCGGCGAGGAGTTACGACCCAGTCGCCCACCTTGGCGTCCATCCAGGTGAGTTGATAGCCCGCCTCGCCTTGTCGCAACAGGCCGTCCGCGGGATCGACGCCGATACCGAAGTGCGTGCCGCGCACGTGATGGTCGATCACGTCGAGGAGTTTCGGTAATAGCAATCGCAATGTGCCGTCATCGCCGGTGACTCGCAGATAGCGGTCGAGCGCGTGGAAGTACCACAGCGTGGCATCGGCCGTGTGATAAAGACCCTGCTGCTCGCCCTCGGGAAAGAGGTTCGGAATTAGTCCATTGCGAATGTATTGTCCGAACGTGCGCAGAACGTAGCCCGCTTCGGCCGCACGTCCCGTCGCCAGCGTGAGTCCTTCCAGGCTGATCATCGTGTCGCGGCCCCAGTCGGTGAACCAGTGGTAGCCGGCGATGACGCTGCGCGCCTCGTCGCCGGTGGCCCTGGCACGAGCTTCGTCCGCGACGCGTGTCGATGGTTCGATGATGAACTGATCTGCGGCCAACACCAGTTCTGCCGGCACACCACTTCTGGCCGCCGCCGGGGCTTGTTCAAGCAGGCGCTGCCGCCGCCGCATCTCCATCGCGAGCGCGTCCTGGGGTTCGGCGGCTTCCAGTGCATCCCACGGCTCAGTCGATGCCGAAAGTACGACTTGTTCGCCGGGTTGTAGAGAAACGACGAACTCGCCCGGCGACCAGAGCCGATCGCGATGCGGATAGCCGCGACGCTCTTCAAGTTCGTAGTTGACGTCGTACAGCCGGCCACCGTCCAGCATCAGTTGTCCTGCCTGGCCACGCAGTTCGAGCTTAAGGCAAAAATCGCTCAACGAGATTTCGACACGATGATCGCGGACGTGCAAGGAGTAGGAATTGACGTCAGGCTCGCCAACAGGGGCTTCATGGCGACGGAAGTGAAATCCCGGCCGCAAGTGCAGCGTGAGCGGAACGGAGGTCTCCAGCAGTTGATAGAACAGGTGCACGGTGTTGGCTCCGTGTGTCATGATCAACCGCTTCTCGATCGCCGCTTCACCAACGCGATATCGCCATCTCGGGAGGCCGAGTTCCAGCGTGAAGTCATCAAGCTGAGCATGAACGCCCGTGTCCGCTGGCATCATCTGGGGCATCTCGCCAGCCAGCAGTGACATAACCCCGCTGCCGAGCTTGACCCGCTCTACCAGGTGATTGAACAGCATAATGCGGCCTAGCGGAGCGGGTAGGGCAGCGATCAACAAGCCGTGGTAGCGCCGGCTGCCGATGCCGGAGATCGTACCCGAGGCATAGCCGCCGAGTCCGTTCGCGACGAGCCACTCGCGCTCATTGAGCGATCGAATGTCGCCGATGGAGTTCGACCACCGCAAGCTGCGGCGAACCGGCGCGGATGCCGAATTGGTCATGACGGCGGATCGTGTTTGGGGTGGAAAAGGACGGCGGCTTCGCCCGGAATATGCCAACCGTCGACCGTGTCGAGTTCAGGAGTTCCGCTGCCGCCGTAGGCCGGGGCTTCGCTGGACCACAAGATGTCCCATTTTGCGCCCGCCGGCGGAGCGACCAGCGGCTGGGCCAGAGAAGCTCGATCGATGGCCCGACCGAAGTTTACCACGAGCAGTCGCGTCTGGCCGTCGGGCGAAAGGTAGCGCAGCACGTAGGCGTCTTCGCTGACTGTGGCGCCTTCCAACTCTTTTGAGGATTGGCGCGAAATCACGGGGTCACGGCGGCGCAAACGGATTAAGTCGCGATGCAGAGACCAAATTGTCGAGTGCGTCAATCGCTCTTCGTGATTAAGTACGCACGCGCGAAAGTTCGACTCATCGCATGGATTGGGGAGCCTGGCCTGCATCTGGGAAGTGGCCAGCGAACGAAACTGCGAGAGAAAAGCGGCTCGTCCCGCTCGGACCTCCGCACCGTGATCCTGCTCGCAGTCGTTGAAGTAGAAGAAGGGCGTGCTGGCTGCGAACTCCTGGCCTTGAAACACGAGCGGCGTCTGCGGAGACAGCAGCAGCGCGGCCGTCATGGCGCGCAGCCGGCCCGGACTTGTCAGGCGGTCAATTCGCTCGCCCCTAGCGGAGTTGGCCACTTGATCGTGGTTCTGCAAGTAATTCACGAATCGCCAGGCTTCCAGGTCGAGCGCCGGTGTGCCGCGAGGGTTCTTCTGCCAACTGTATCGCTGGCCTTGATAGAGATATCCCCACCGGGCGCAGGCCACGAACTCCTCCGCCGTGCCGCGATAGTCCGAGTAGTAGGCCTCGCTACGTCCCGTGAGTCTGACCATTGCGCTGTGATGGAAGTCGTCATTCCATGCGCAGTCAAATTCATATCCGTCCTGCTCGGCCGCATGCATCAGTCGCGCGTGTTGTGGTTCGTTTTCGGCAACGAGCAGGATGCCGCGATCGCCAGCAGCTTTGCGGGCGGTGCGATTGATGTCGAGCAGAATATGCCGGTCCGAATCATCAACGATGGATTGCGTGGCATCAACGCGATAGCCATCGACGTGGAACTCTCGAATCCAGTATCGCACGTTTTCCAAGACGAACGCTCGCACCTCAGGGGCGTGTGGGCCGTCATAGTTGATGGCGGCGCCCCATTCTGTCTCGTGCAGCTTGGAAAAATAGTGGTCCGAAAGCGACCGCAGGAGTCGTTCGCCGACCGCGCCTAAATGATTGTACACGACGTCCATCAGGACGCCGATTCCCCAATGGTGTGCGGCATCGACGAATCGGCGGAAGTCGTCAGGCGATCCATACAGACGACTCGGAGCAAAGAGTTGTGAGCCGTCGTAGCTCCAACCAAATTCTCCGGGAAACTCGGTGATCGGCATCAGTTCGATCGCCGTGATGCCTAGTTCCGCCAGGGCTGGTAATTGCTGTGCAGCGGACTGCCACGTCCCTTCGGGAGTGAAAGTGCCCACGTGCATCTCGTACAGAACCTGTCCATGTGAGGAAAGCCCCGGCCAGGACGCGTCAGTCCAACGAAAGCGGGGATCGATGACCACCGAAGGCCCGAGCGGTCCGGCGAGTTGAAAGCGCGAAGCTGGGTCGGGGCCTTCCCAGCGACCGCGATCGAGCCGAATCGAGTACTCAGTGCCCGCGGTAGCATCCGCCAGGCAGCCGCTGAAGTACCCATCCGTATCAGCTCGCAGAGTCTCGATTTGACCGGTGGTGGTGACGACCTCGACGATCAGGCTCTCAGGAGCCCACACGCGGAAATGCGTACCGCCCCCGGGCTGGATCTCCGCTCCGACGGACATCCGCCGAACTGGTTCCTCGTGTCGGGGCATGGCGTCGTCAGGCGCGAAAATCGACACAGAAGGGGTCTCACGAGAACGGTTGATGTTTGGCTCTAACACGATGCAAGTTGTGCGCCAGGCCGAGAAACCGCTTTCGCCGCGCGGCACGATTTCTGCATGAGTCGCGGCCCAGAAAGTGCTATCATGGCCAGGCCCCCGGACGACAAGGTGATGCGGGGGAGGCCGGAAATCCCGGCTGAATGGTCCCGAAGAGTCGAACGGAATACACGTGAGCGCGAATTCGCCGGCCATTCCAAACTCAACTTACCGCCTGCAACTCAGCGGGTTGTCGTTCGAGCGCGCTCGCGAGCTAGTGCCCTACCTGGCAGATCTGGGAATCGGGGCAGCCTATCTCTCTCCATTTTTCAGGGCTCGCAAAGGCAGCACGCACGGCTACGACGTCGTCGACCACGCCATGTTCGATCCTGCTCTGGGAGATGAGCGGCAATTTTCGGCCCTGGCTGAGAGGCTGCGCGGGGCCGGCATGGGGCTGCTGGTGGACATCGTTCCCAATCACATGGGAATTGACGATCCGTTCAACCGCTGGTGGCAGGACGTGCTGGAGAATGGTCCGGCTTCACCCTTCGCAGCCTTCTTTGACATCGATTGGTGTCCGCCCAAGGAAGCCCTCCGAGGCAAAGTTCTCCTGCCCGTGCTGGGGGAGCAATTCGGTCGGGTTTTGGAAGACCAGCAGTTGAAGCTGGCCTACGAAAACGGCCGCTTCGTCATTGGCTACTACGAGCGCCGGTTGCCGACGGATCCGGCCACCTGGGTCCAAGTGCTCAAGCATGCGCTCGAATACGTCGCCAAACAATTCGAGGCCGAGGTCACCGAGCGGATGGAGCTCGAGAGTATCATCACGGCTCTGGAGCATCTGCCGCCTCGCAATGCCACCGATCCGGATGCGATTCAAGAACGCCGGCGCGAAAAGGAGGTCGCCGCGGGGCGACTCGAACGGCTGCTGGAGTCGTGCCCGGAGGTGAGTGCGGCCATCGACCGCACGATCACCGACTACAACGGAAAGAAGGGTGAGCTCGCCAGCTTCGACCAACTGGATCAGCTCCTGGCCGATCAACCCTATCGGCTCTGCCACTGGCGGGTGGCCACCGACGAGATCAACTACCGCCGCTTCTTTGACGTCGACGAACTCGCCGCGATTCGGGTGGAAGACACCGAGGTGTTCGAGGCCGTACACGCCAAGATTCTGGAGCTCGTAGGGAAGGGAGAAGTGACCGGACTTCGAATCGATCACGCCGATGGCCTGGCCGATCCGCAGCAGTACCTGGCCAACCTGGCACAAGCGACCGGGCGGGCGCTCGGTGAGAATGGCGGTTCGCCCCGGCTGCATCTCTACACGGTCGTCGAGAAGATTCTCGCGCACGATGAAGTCCTGCCTCGCGATTGGCTCACCCACGGCACCACGGGTTATGACTTTTTGAATCTGCTGAACGGATTGTTTGTCGATCGCCTGGGAGGATACGCGCTGCGCGACGCTTATGCCCGATTCCTCGGCAGTTGGCGCTCGTGGAGCGATGTGCTGCATGAGAGCAAGCGAACGATCCTGTCCGCTTCGCTTTCGGCGGAGCTCTACACGCTGTCTCACCAGCTCGATCGCATTTCCGAACAACATCGCTGGTCGCGCGACTTCACCCGCTTGTCACTGTTTCGCGCCTTACGCGAGGTAGTGGCCGGTTTCCCTGTGTATCGCACTTACATTCGCCCGGACTGCGACGAGGTTCATCCCGAGGATCGCCGGCGGATCATGTCCGCCATTCGCGCCGCCAAGCGCCGGAACCCGGCCATGAGCGCTTCATTTTTCGACTTCATCGCCTCGGTGCTGCTACTGGAGGATCCCGAGGGGCTCACCGATGAAGACCGGCAGTTGCGGCGCCGCTTCGTGCTCAAGTTCCAGCAGGTGACCGGGCCGGTGACCGCCAAGGGGCTCGAAGACACCGGGTTCTATCGCTTCTATCCGCTGGCTTCGCTCAACGAAGTGGGCGGCGATCCGGCCACGCCCGGCGTCACCGTCGAGCACTTTCACAATCGCATGCGAGAGCAAGTCTCGAACTGGCCACACACGATGCTCGCCACCGGGACGCACGACACCAAGCGCGGCGAGGATATGCGGGCCAGGCTCAACGTGCTTTCCGAGGTTCCCGAGCAATGGCAAGCCAAGCTGGCGGTGTGGCAACGGATGAATGCCGAGTCACGCCAGGAACTGGATGGCGAAGCGGTGCCAGACGCGAACGAGGAAGTGCTTATCTATCAGACGCTCGTGGGCACGTGGCCGCTGGACAACTTTCAGTGCGAATCTCGCGAAGCGTATGTGCAGCGGATTGTGCAGTATCTCGACAAGGCGCTGCGCGAGGCCAAGCTGCACACAAGTTGGACAAGCCCCTACGAAGAGTACGATCAGGCTGTGCGGCAGTTCATCGAGCGGATTCTGGCTGACACCGGTCTGCCCTTCGTGCGCGACGTAAATGAATTCGTCCGATCGATTGCCGATGCTGGATTCACCAACTCGCTGGCCCAGACCGTGGTCAAGGTGTGCGCACCAGGCGTGCCGGATTTCTACCGCGGCGTGGAGTTCTGGGACTTCAACCTGGTCGACCCGGATAATCGCCGACCAGTCGACTTCGAAGCCCGTCGCGGCGCGCTCGCTGCAATTCGCGAGCATTGCAAAAAGGGGGCTTCGGACGCCGCAGCACAGTTGGTCGCCGCCTGGCCTGACGAACGCATTAAGTTGTTTACGATCTGGCGAGCCCTGCAACTACGAAGTGAGCGGCCGGAGCTTACGCGTGGAATTTACCTGCCGCTGGACTGTGAAGGGCCGCGGAAGGCAAATCTGATCGCCTTCGCGCGAGTCGACCAGAACTCTTGGACTCTATGCGTCGTCCCGAGACTTTCGGCCGAGGCCTGGCGCAGCGAATCAACAGGCTCAGGCAAGGGAGAATGGCCGATTGCCGATTGGTGGCGAGAGACCTGCGTACTGCTTCCCACGGAAAGTCCTGGCAAGTGGACTCACGTCTTTGACGATCGGCAACTTGTGACCGTACCGGACCCCGAGTCCGATGACTTTCGGTTGGATGCTGCCGAACTGTTTCGGCGGTTTCCGGTAGCGGTTTTAACGGCAGGAGAGGGCGAATGAGACGAAAATCAGCATGCGCCGCGAAGTAAGCTTTTCGAATTCGTGCCGTCCAGACTTTCGATGGATCACTTTCACGATTAAAGGATGAAGCAGTTTATGGCAACTCGCGCCAAAGCTCCCACGAAGCTTCGTGTCTGGCCAGGACGACCGTATCCGCTGGGAGCTGCCTGGGATGGAAGCGGCACGAACTTTGCCATCTATTCAGAACACGCCACGGGCGTCGAACTCTGCCTGTTTTCGTCCGCTGACGCCAGACGTGAGTCGCACCGCATCCAGTTAGTCGAACAAACTGACATGGTATGGCACGCCTTCCTGCCGGACATCCTGCCGGGCCAGATTTACGGTTATCGGGTCGACGGCCCTTATAATCCAGCCGAAGGCCATCGTTTCAACCGCAACAAGGTGCTTCTCGATCCCTATGCTAAGGCGATCGCCAGGCAGACGATCTGGGGCGATGAGATGTGGGGATATAAAGTCGGCGATCCGAAGGCTGACCTCTCGTTCGACAAACGCAATAACGCCCGCTTTGCTCCGCTGGCAGCCGTCGTCGACGAGGCCTTTACCTGGGGCGACGATCGCTCGCCGCGCATCCCCTGGAGCAAGACCGTCATCTACGAGATGCACGTCAAAGGCTTCACGAAGCTGCATCCGGAAGTGCCAGAAGATTTGCGCGGCACATACGCGGGTCTCAGCTCCGACGCCGCGATTCGTTATCTGAAGAATCTCGGTGTCACCGCGGTTGAATTACTGCCGGTGCAAGAGCCGCTCGACGATCGCCACCTCGTGGAGCGCAACCTGAAGAACTATTGGGGCTACAACACGCTCAGCTTCTTTTCGCCCGCGGCGCGTTATGCGTCCGTCGATGGGGCGGGCGACGTCGTCCGCGAGTTCAAGACCATGGTTCGCAATCTGCACGCCGCCGGCATCGAAGTCATTCTGGATGTGGTCTACAACCACACGGCCGAAGGCAACCAACTCGGGCCGACGCTCTCATTTCGCGGAATTGACAACGCGGCGTATTATCGCCTCTCGCCGGAGGATCCCCGGTACTACATGGACTTCACCGGGTGCGGCAACACGTTCAACATGCGGAACCCGCGCGTGCTCCAGCTCATCATGGACAGCCTGCGTTACTGGATCACTCACATGCACGTGGACGGGTTCCGCTTTGATCTCGCCAGCACGCTCGCCCGCGAGCTGCACGAGGTCGACAAACTGGGTGCATTCTTCGACATCATTCACCAGGACCCGATCATCTCGCAAGTGAAGTTGATCGCCGAGCCGTGGGATCTGGGCGCCGGTGGCTACCAGGTGGGCAACTTTCCGGCGTTGTGGTCGGAGTGGAACGGCAAGTACCGCGATTGTATTCGCCGCTTTTGGAAGGGCGACGGCGGTGTGGTTTCGGAGTTCGCCACGCGGTTTTGCGGTTCGAGCGATCTGTACGAATGGAGCAGTCGCCGGCCGCACGCGAGCATCAACTTTATCACCGCCCACGACGGCTTCACGCTGCACGACCTGGTCTCGTACGACCACAAGCACAACGAGGCCAACGGCGAGGACAATCGCGACGGCGCGGACGACAATTGCAGTTGGAACTGCGGCGTCGAGGGTCCGACTGACGACCCGGCGATCAAGGCCCTCCGCGAGAAGAAGAAACGTAGCTTTCTGGCTACTCTGTTGCTCTCGCAGGGCGTGCCGATGCTGCTGGCCGGCGATGAGATCGGCAACTCGCAGCATGGTAACAACAACGCCTACTGCCAGGATAACGAGATCTCGTGGCTCAATTGGGACCTGGGGCCCGAAAACGAGTCGCTGCTGAAGTTCACACGCAAGGTCATCGCGTTCTTCCATGAGCAGCCGGTGTTTCATCGCCGGCGCTTCTTCCACGGTCAGGCCATTCAGGGCGCAGAAGCTCCTGAAATCGCCTGGCTCGATCCTAGCGGATCGGAAATGGCGGCCGATGCCTGGAGCACCGGCTATGTTCGCTGCCTGGGAGTGTTGCTGTACGGGGGCACGATCGACGCCGACGAACGTGGTGAATGGATTCGCGGAGACAACGTTTTGCTGCTGTTCAACGCCGATCACGCCAACACGATTCCCTTTGTGCTTCCCAAGCCGGACGAACCTGGCGAGCCGTGGGAGCTGATCTTCGATACGGCGCAGGACGACATCGATGCCGCGGTCAACCTGGTCGAGTCCTATCCGCTGCAGCCATGTTCGGTGGTCGTGATGCGGTCGAAGATTCCGAACCAGGAGGAATCTGTGCTGTAGCTCGGTCAGGCGTCTGGCAGCATCGCAATCCGTGCTAGCGCGATTACCACGACCTCGGGCGATCCTTCGTCGAGCGCCTTCTGTAGGTGCTCGATCGCTTCGTGTAACAGATGGAACGACAATAGCCGATCGAGTGGCTCGCCTGGTTCCGGCAGAAGCTCTCGCGCGGCGTCGTTCGCCAGATAGGCCCTCAGAAACGCCGAACTCGTCCACTTCGACCAGAACTCGGCAGCCTGTTGCCAGGCGTACGCGGCCTCGGCCTTGGCCACGCCAGACTTCAAGTGCAGTCGGACGGCCATGGTACCGGCCGTCTCAAGCGAATGGATCATGGCAGCCACATCGGCCAGCGGCGAGCGCTTCACGCGTCGCGAGGATAGCGCCACGCCCGGATCGCCATCGAAGTCCACGATCAGGAAATCTTTCCCAGTGTACAGCACGTGCCCGAGATGAAAGTCGCCATGGCAGCGAATCCGCTGGGCGTCGATCTTCTGCCCGATGACCTGGCCAAACTGATCGAGGATGGACTTCTCGCGCGCCAGCGCCGCGGTGGCGACGGACTGGACGTCCTCGGGCAGCGATCTGGCGAGCTTGCGAACTTGCTGAAATGTCCGCAGCGTGGCCTTGCGCGAGGCCTGATAGAGCGAGCGCTGATAGAGTTGCGAGAATGGTTCCGGCGTAAAGTCCGCATTCGTCCGGCTGGTTAGCGCGACATGCAATTCAGCGGTCCGGCGGCCCAACAGCGAGGCCCATTCGAGATCGCCTCCCAGTAGTTCCTGCGCCCGCGGTGAAGCGCTTCCCGCGGCCAATTCGCCATATCCCAGTTCCACAGGCGCGGCCGGCCGCTCGGCTTCGGGGAGGGCCATCACGTTCTCCAGGAAACGGCCGAGCAAGTCGATCGCCACCTGTTGAGCGGGGGTCGTGTTGGGAACGTATTCCTGCAAAATTGCGACCGTGGCAGAGTCTCCGCCGGAAGTGTACTCGACCGCGCCCAGAACTCTGAGTGTGGGCGGACATTCGGCCTTGCCGTTCGACAGGTAGCGACCGATTTCCAAATCGGGGTAAGTGCCAGACTCTGCCCGGCGAGCCAACTTGAGGAGCAGCTTGTCGCCCACGATCACGGCCCCGTCGCGAACTTCAAGCCGCAGCGGCACACTGGACAGATCGATCGACGCCTCGACGAGGTCGTCGAGTCCCGGATTCGACCAGCCGGCAAGTTCGCCTTTGCCCGTGCGCAGCCGCTTGCGATGAATCATCAGCTCCAGCAGCGCCTTCACGGCCGCCCGATCCAAGGTAGCGTCATATAATAGACCTGGCGCTTTCGAGCCTGGTTTGTGCAGCGGAAGCAGAATTGCCGGCGGCGTGCCGTTCAGCGTGTGATCGATCTGCTCCTGCTCCCACGCGGTCGACAGGGTGAAAACGTATGCCTCGGGTTCCCCTTCAGTGAAGTCGGCCCGCACGAGAAACAGTCCGGGGGCCAGTCGATCGGTGCTCCGGCCGAGTGGCATCGCGTCGAGAATCTGGATCCACTGGAGTTGCCGACCCAGGATGTGAAACCAGCGTTGGCGGGGGAGTTCATCTCGCAGGGCTATCTCGAATTGTCGCTTCGCGCGGCCCGACAACAGATCCTGCCAGCCGGCCTCGACGCTCAGCGAGGGAGCCTTGCGCGGCGGCTCCGCGGGCGGAATCGCTTCGACCTTCTCGTGCTCCAGTGAGAACCAGTAAAACGCGTGCGGACCCAGCGTGAACGTGTAGGGCGTCTTGCCGATCAACGGGAATGGTGACTGCCCGAACATCTCAACCGGCCTGCGGCCGGCGAACCGCGACAAATCGAGCTCGCAGTGCTGCACGAATCGCGACAGGTTCGCGACCATTAGCACGCTCTGGTCTTCATAGTCGCGCGTGAATGCCAGGACCTTGGCGTTCTCGGGCGAGAGGATGTCCATCGTCCCGCGCCGCAGCGCGATATAGTTCTGCCGCAGCGCGATCAATCGCTTCATCCACCACAGCAGCGAGTGCGGATTCTTCTGCTGGTTCTCGACGTTCACCGTCGCGAACAAGTACTCCGAATCGATGATTACCGGCGAGTAGAGACGCTGGGGGTTCGCCTCGGAGAAGCCCGCGTTGCGGTCGGGGCTCCACTGCATGGGCGTGCGGACGCCATGCCGATCGCCCAGGTAAATATTGTCCCCCATCCCGATCTCGTCGCCATAGTAAATCACCGGCGTGCCGGGCAAGGCACACAGCAGCCCGTTCATGAGTTCGATCTTGCGGCGGTTGTTTGAGAGCAGGGGGGCCAGCCGGCGGCGAATGCCCAGGTTGATGCGAGCCTGGCGATCGCGAGCATACACGCGATACATATAATCGCGCTCGTCGTCGGTTACCATCTCGAGGGTGAGCTCGTCGTGGTTCCGCAGGAAGATCAGCCACTGGCATTGTTCCGGAATGGCCGGCGTCTGATGCATGATGTCGACGATCGGGAAGCGGTCTTCCTGGTGGATCGCCATGAACAAGCGGGGCATTACCGGGAAGTGGAATGCCGTGTGACATTCGTCGCCCTCGCCGAAATAGGCGATCGCATCCTCGGGCCACTGGTTGGCCTCGGCCAGTAGCATCCGATCGCTGAAGTTCTTGTCGACCTGCGCGCGCAGTGCCTTCAGAAAGTCGTGCGTCTTGGGCAGATTCTCGCAGTTGGTGCCTTCTTGTTCATACAGGTACGGTACGGCGTCCAGTCGCAGGCCGTCGACGCCCATCTCGAGCCACTGATCGAGCACTTCGAATACCGCTCTCTGGACACGCGGATTTTCGAAGTTCAGGTCGGGCTGATGTGAATAGAAGCGATGCCAATAGTAAGCCTTGGCGACCGGATCCCAGGTCCAGTTCGACGTTTCGAAGTCTTTGAAGATGATCCGCGCGTCCTGGTATTTCTCCGGCGTGTCGCTCCAAACGTAGAAGTCGCGATCTGGACTGCCGGGCTTGGCATGCCGGGCACGCTGGAACCACGGATGCTGGTCCGAGGTGTGATTGATCACAAGTTCGGTAATTACCCGCAGGCCGCGCGCATGAGCCTCACGAATGAAATTCTTGAAGTCCCGCATCGTGCCATAGGAACGGTTGATTTCCGTATAGCTGGCGATGTCGTAGCCATCGTCTTTGAGCGGTGAAGGATAGAACGGCAGTAGCCAGACGGCCGTCACGCCCAGGTCCTGCAAGTAATCGAGCTTTTGCGTGAGTCCGCGAAAATCGCCGATCCCGTCGCCGTCGCTATCGAAGAATGAGCGCACATGAAGCTGGTAGATGACGGCGTCTTTGTACCACAGCGGATCGCTGGGAAAGGGGGAGTCAACGTCATCAGCGGTCGCGACGCGTTTCGTTTTGGCCATGGGCAGTGTCAAATAGGGCGCGGGTCGTATCGGCTATCCAGCTATGGCCGTGAGCACCAGCGTGGCATGTCCAGGAATGAACCAGCGCTCGGGATCAAGCGGCGGAGTCCCTAGTCCGCCGTATTGCGGGTCTTCGCTCGACCACAGCAGTTGCCACGAGTGGCCAGGCGGTGGAACCAGCAGCGGTTCGGTGATTGGTCGCCAGGTGAGATCTCGCCCCAGGTTCACCAGTAGCAGGCGGTCGTCGCCTTCCTCGCCAAAGAACCGCAGCAGAAACGCTTCGCCGGCAATCACGGCTCCGTGAATCCGATCGGCACGCTGGGCGGCGAACACAGCATCTTCTCGCCGCAGTCGCAACAGGTCCTGATGCAACTGAACGACCGAAGCGTTCCGGGCTCGATCTTGCCAATCGAGTCGCGAGGCTTCGAAGGTTGAACGCGCGCCCGGATCGGCGAATCGCTCCGACACGTCGTGTCCCGCCTGGCGGCGGAAATTCCTCATCTCGTTTTGACGCCCTTCACGCACCAGGCGGTTGAGCTCGGGGTCGTGATCGGCGAAGAAGTAAAACGGCGTCGAGGCCGAGAACTCCTGGCCCTGAAAGAACATCGGGGTGCCGGGCGATAACAACCACAGCGCGGTCAGTGCCCGATGACGCCCCGGCGAGGTCAGCGTGTGCCCCCGCAAACTGCCAGGCGAGTTACCGACCTGGTCGTGGTTCTGCAGGAACGTTACGAATTGCGAGGCGTGCAGATCGAGTCCCGGCGAGCCGCGGAACTTCTCTTGCCGGGAGTTCCACTGGCCCTGATACAGATAGCCCCACTTCACCAGCGAGATGAACTCCTGAGGCGTGCCTTGATAGTCGCCAAAGTAGTATTCTGCATGTCCCGTGGCGGCAACGCGGGCCACATGGTGGAAGTCGTCATTCCAGCCGGCGTCGCAGCCGTAGCCTTGCCGATCGCACGGTCGCAGGTCATGCGCGTCCTGATGTTCGTTTTCCAGGACGATCAACGTGCCGCGGTCTCCGGAAACGTGCCGCACGTGCCGCGCGATCGATTTGAGAATATGCTCCGGCGAATCGTCAAGGATCGCGTGCACGGCGTCGAGCCGCAGCCCGTCGATATGAAACTCATCGATCCAGTAGCCGGCATTGGCGACGAAGTACTCGCGGACGGGCGCCGAGCTTGGCCCGTCAAAATTGATCGCTTCGCCCCATCCGGTGTGATGTTCGGCCGAGAGGTAATCGGTCGAAAACTGTCCGAGATAGTTCCCAACCGGACCGAAATGGTTGTAAACCACGTCGAGCATTACGCCCACGCCGTGACGGTGCGCCGCGTCGACGAACCGGCGGAAGTCGTCGGGCGAGCCGTACAGTCGCGTCGGGGCAAACAGGTTGACGCCGTCATATCCCCAGCCAAATTCACCGGCAAACTCGGCGACCGGCATCACCTCGACCATCGTGATGCCGAGATCCCTCAATTCCGCCAATTTACCAACCGCCGCTTCGTACGTCCCTTCGGGAGTAAATGTCGCGATGTGCAGCTCGTAGATCACTTGCCCTTTGAGCTGCGAGCCACGCCAGCCGCGATCTTGCCACTGATACGACGCAGGATCGACGATCTCGGATAGCTCATGCGGCCCGTCTGGCTGATAACGAGAGGCTGGGTCGGGGTACAGCTTCTGGTCGCTATCCAGCCGAAAGCCGTAACGCATCCCCGCGGCGGCGTCGTTCACAAAACCGGAGAAGTAGCCGCGTCCCTCGGTCATGAGCGGCGCGTCCGCTAGCGGCTTGTGGTCCTCTCCGAAGACGACAACTGCGACGTGTTTTCGGCGCGGGGCCCAAACTCGAAAATGGACGCCACCCCTGGGCTGAAGCTCGGCTCCTATGGGGAGTCGCCGGGTAGGCTTGGCAAGCGTGGCAGTCTCGGGCATTCGTTCCTCGATCGGGTCAGAGACGCGGCTTCCAGTACGTGGCGCATTCTACCGGCTGCTGTCATGAGTGGCCAATCCCAGTGAATCACCGTCGGGCAATGCAAATCGAGCGCCGCTCGCCCGCCGCGGCAATGGTTGGTCGAGAGGCGTCCGCAGCCGTGACCTCACCGAATTCACACCGGTCGCTGCCTGAACAATCCCATTTTCGCGTGAACGAACGGCAATCGGCTCACGTACATTCAGTGGGCGTCCGACTGGCCGTCCGCATTCGCGTTACTCCTCTGAGCTTCATTTCTAAGAGAACGCGGGCGGCCCATCCCCTGCCGCGAAGGCGTGTTCGTAGCGCGGTCCGAGATGCTGCGCAGCAATCCGGAACCGCGAGGGGGCAGGCCCATGCCTTCTTGTACGTCTCGCGGCAGGGCTATTTTGTTCGCGCGTCACTCGAGCTCGTCGAGATGGCCGGGCCAATCATCTTTAAGCAATCGCGAGAGCGATCGGTCGGCAAAGATCCTGCCCCCAGTCTGACAGCCGGGACAGTAGTTCGTCTCGTTGTCCGCGTAACGAATTCGCTGTACCGGTGCACCGCATACCGGGCATGGCTGCCGGTACTTGCCATGCACGGCCATCTCAGGCCGAAATGCGGTCACGCCCTCGGGAAAACCGCCGCCGGCTTCGCCGCGGATTCGTTGCGTCCACTCGACCAGGCTCTCCTTGGTCGCAGCCTGTAATCGAGCTACCTCCTTGCTCGATAGTTTCTGCGTATGCGCTAGCGGTGAGAGCCTGGCTCGATGCAGGATTTCGTCCGAGTAGGCGTTTCCAATCCCGCTGAACAAGCGCGGATCGGTAAGCGCGCGTTTGACGGTATGGTTCTCGCGTTGCAGAGCCGCGGCGAACTCCACCGTCGTGGCACTGAGCACGTTGATCCCACCGCGATCGTGATCGGCGAGAGCCGCTTCACCGGCAACGATGTAGAGTGCCGCGCGCCGTTTCGCCCCAGCCTCGCTAAGCAGCAGCGTCCCGTTGGGGAAATCGAAACCCGCGAGCTGGTACTTGCCGCTCAGCTTCGCCCCCGCCGGCTTCCAGTGCAGGCGGCCGGCGATCATCAGGTGCAGCACCAGCCACAGGTCGCCGTCGAGTCCGATGGCGATTCGCTTGCCCAACCGCCGGAGCTCGCGCACCGTCTTTCCACGCACCTCATCCACCGAGGGTTCGAAAGAGCGGAGCAGAAACGGGCTCGCGATCCGCACTCGCTCCAGCGTCTGTGCGAGAATGCGCGTTTCCAGCGCCTCGAGATACACCAAGATGTCCGGAAGTTCGGGCATGAAATGCGCGGGGGGAGCTTTGCGCCGGTTTTGGGTTGTGACCGCAATCCCTCGATCTTACGATAAGCGCTCCGCCCGTACCAAAAGCCATCCGAGGCCGTCTGCCATGCACCCCCCATCTCGCCGCCTGTTCCTGCAATCATCGTCGCTGCTGCTGGCGGGTGGATATGCTCGAACGCTGCTGGGAGCCGATGCGGCCGAGAAGCCGGCGTTCGCCAGCGAACCGTCGTTCGATCCCACGGCCCTGTTTTGCACCTGGCAGCAGGACCCCACGACGACAATGACGGTCCAGTGGATCGGCGAGCAGGGAGATGCCGACAGCCGACCGATCTGGTTTGCTAAGTCCGGTACCGACGCCTGGAGGCAGCAGCCGTTTGCCTCCAAGGGGTTTCCGATGACGGCCAAGCGAGTTTTCCGCTCGGAGCTCACGGGGCTTGAGCCGGATACCGACTATCGGTTTCGCGTGGGGCTCGATTCGGCCGAGTTCAAGTTCCGCACGATGCCGGCCAAGGCGACACGCACGCTGCAATTCGTTTCAGGCGGCGATGCTGGCATTGGTACCCACACGATGGCCACGAACAAGTTGGCCGCGGTACAGCAGCCCGACTTCGTCGTAATCGGCGGCGACATCGCCTACGAAAACGGCCGCAATCCGGGCATCTTCTACACCTTCATGAAATATTATTCACGCGATCTGCGCGATCCCGAGGGACGGCTGATCCCGCTGTTGGGATGCCTGGGCAACCACGAAGTCGACGGCAGCTATGGCAAGTCGCGCAAGGAGGCGCCGTTCTTCTATGCCATGTTCGACGGGTTGTATCCCGAGACGGGCTACGCTTCGCTCGATTTTGGCGATTACATGTCGCTGGTGTTCCTCGACACGGACCACACCAGCCCGATCGCAGGTGAACAGACCGACTGGCTCGAGAAGACGCTGAAGGAGCGGGAAGAACGCGACAACTTGTTCGTATTCAATCACGTGCCCGCGTACCCTTCGTTCCGGGCTTATGACTCGGAAACGGGCGAAGGCACCGGCGGCGGCAACCGCAAACATTGGGTGCCGCTGTTCGAACGTTACAACGTTGACGCGGTGTTCGAGCACCACGATCACACCTACAAGCGAACCCATCCGCTGATGGGCGGTCACAAGAGCGATAACGGAATTGTGTATCTCGGTGACGGATCCTGGGGACGGCTCCGCTCACCCAAGTCGCCCGAAGAGCGACCGTATCTGGCCATGGTGGACGAGGCATATCACCTGTCGGTCCATCGCATCGAAGGGGCCGAGCGATTCCACGTGGCGCTCTCCGACACGGGCCAAGTGGTGGACGTCTGCTCGACGACCAAGCGCGCCCACAAGCGCGGCTAGAACCGATAGGCCAAGCCGAAGTTCAGGCCTTGCGCCCAGTAATCCGTGATGAACTCCGTGAAACTCGGGCGCGCGATGCCCAACAGGTCTCCGCCTTCGGCCTGCGAGAGGTTGACGTCCGAGTCGATCTGGTCGCCTGGCCGTGCGACGTTGCTCCAGTACATGAAGTTGTAGCCGACGGTCGCCCACAGGCCGCAGCAGATTTCGTAGCCCAGGTTCACACCGATTTGCGGCACGATTGCGAAGTCGTCATCCCAGTACGTGCCAATGTTCGACGGCATGGCGAGCAGCCCGCCCTCGTAGGTATTGGTCACGGTCCCAGCGCCGGGCACGGCGGTCATTGTGGTCGTCTGGCCGTCAATCGTCACGTACGAACGATTGTTGCCCAAGGCCAGCGTGGCGCGAGTTTCCAACCACCAGCGGTTCTTCTTGGTCTCGGTAATGATTCCGAGCTGCACGCCGTTGAAGTAGTTGTCGGCCGAGAACTGATCGTACTCGCTGAGCGTGGCGCCGGTATTCGGAGCGGTCGGGCTTCCCAGCGTCAAACGATTCGCGTTAATCAGCAGGTTGTCGTCCAGCCGGTTGTAGCGCCAGCCAAGCGTCCAGTCGATACGCCAGTCGCAGCCGCGAGCCATCAAGTGCCGGACAATCACTTCGGCCCCTTGCAGCGAAGACGTACCGGTCACCGAGACGCTGCCGGTATACAGCCCGGGGTAGGCAATCACCTGGGCGTCGGGCTCGATCGAGTCCGGAGTCACGTTAGTAAACGGGCGGGCCAGGATCGGATACTCCGACGAATCGCCGCTGAATCCGCTACTGGCCTGGCCGATGGCAAAATAGGTTCCCTCGACCGCCATGATGTCGCAATGGTCGAACCAGTAGCCGATCCGCGCGCGGCCGCCCGACTGCGAGGCGTCGGCCAGCGTCTCGGTCGGAAACAACACCGAAGTGGTGGGAAGCCCCAGCACGCCGGCGTTATCGAGCGAGGTGCCGGGCGCCGAGGTCGTTACCAGCGGCGGCGCCCACATTCCCTTACCCCACCACAGCAGATAATCCGCGCGCAAGTAGACCTGCTGCCAACAGAAGCCATGCGGCAAGATTGGGCTACAGCCGTAGCGACCGACGCCGCCGTAGCGCGAGTAGCCGGCCGCCTGGTCGGCCATCTTGGCATCGTCAAAATACTGATCTGCGAAAATCGCCTCACCCGGCGCGCCGCCGACCGGGCCTTGTCCGGCCGGGGCGTAGTACGTCTCGCCCTGGGCTGATCCGCCTTCAAACTCGTACACCGGCTCGCTGGTCGTGACTTGCGGCTGCCCACCTGGTGCAGTTCTTGTCGCTGGCGGAGTGGCAACCGCCTCGGGCTGCTGCTGGAGCCGGCTGGAGGGCGCGCGTGCCATCCGGCGAGACGACTGCGCGTGGGCCGATTGCGGCGCCATCACGGCGCTCACGGCCAGCACCAGTAGTGAAAGCGATAGGCTCATCCACTGCGCGGAATTGACCGCGCGCGGTCGCAATGGCAGCGATGTTTGCGCTGACATGATCATTGAGCTTCCAGACGTGTTCTGCCCCCCTGGGCAGAAGTGAACTTGTTGAATTCGGCGCGGAACCGCGCATCTCTTCGTCGATGGGAGCCAAGCCGTGGCGCAAGCGCGAACGCTGCGCACGATTTGGCGGGCGGATGTTAGTGCGAACCGCGACAAGAATCAAGCCGACTTCCCGCTGGGTGCTAGCAGGTCCGGTATACGCAGATTGATTGGGCCGCTTCCAGCGAATCCTTGCCACGCACACGCTGCCGTCGCTGCTGTGCTTTTCGCACCCGCGCGGCTCATCCATTCGGCCGCGGTTAGCCAGGTCTCCATCGGAGAGACCTGCGTCACGCCGAAATTGCCCAAACGCGCCCCGCGCGCAGGAACAAGCGGCTGCTCTGTCGCGCGAATGACGCACAACCGAGCGGGATCGACTCAGGCCATCACCAGCGTCGAACAAGCGAGCCGCGACGCCGAGTTCCTTGGAATAACCGGCGTCGTGCGGCTCATCGCCAGTTAATGTGCGCGGCGAAAGCGAGAAGGTCGAGGCTCCCGCGATCGCCGAGGAAGCCAGAAATGACCGCCGCGAGAATTGCATCACCGCCGCCAATCTACTGGGCGACGTACCCCTTCGTGGCCTCTCCCAGTCGCGCACCCATGTCGGCCAATCGGTTCTCGAAGGAGAAGCCCAACTCGCCGTACCGCTTCTGCACATTCTCCCAGGCCTGTTTGACAAATACGATGTCGGCGCCGTGGCAGATAAACAGGGCGCCCAGGTCCATCAGCATTTTGGAATGCTCGGGCGATGCGCTCACGGTTCCCCACCACTTGCCAGCTCGCTTGGCGGCGTCGGCCACGCGACGATATGCCGCGTGCACCAGCGGATGGTCGAATTGGCACGGGATGCCCGACAGCGTGCTGTAGTCGCCGGGCCCGAGCATCAGGACGTCCACGCCCGGCACGGCGGCAATCGCATCGGCGTTTTCCAGTGCCAGCGGAGATTCGAGCTGCACGATGAGCAGCGTGTGCTCGTTGGCCAGTTCGAGATACTGCGGCATCGGCGTCGAGCAGTACGGATTGTCGGGGTTCGCACCATCGATCCCGCGTTGTCCAAGCGGTGCGAACTTCGACCACCGCACTACCTCGGCGGCCTCTTCGGCCGTTTCGCAGCGCGGATACATGATCGCCTGGGCGCCGGCCTCCAGGATGCGCCCCATTCGCATGCTTTCCCAGCGGGCGCAGCGGCACACGATGTCGGAGCTTCCCACGCGCGCGGCGCGCATCAGGTTCGAGGCCGTCTCGAGGCTCGTCGGGTGGTGCTCCAGATCGAGCCAGATCCCGTCAAACCCCATCAGGCTTGTCATTTCGTAAACACTGGGATCGATGAAGTGGCAACACACAATCAGCGCGGGTTCGCCACGGCGAAGCTTCGCCTTTACACGACTGAAACGCATAAGAGTTCTCGCGAGAATTCGGAGGGGAGCAGTCAGAACACGCTTCGCCAAAAAGGTTCTCAAGCCGAGCGAAGATGCCGCTAATGTCGTCCGGCGAGCGAAGAGCGTCAACCGCCGATCTGCGAAAGTGCCTCGCTTGCCAGACGCGCCAGGCGAGGGTTGCCGCCCTTGGCTGCCGCTTCCAGCGAGCTTCGGGCGCCAGCGGCTGCCGAGCCGATCTTGCCTAGCGCCCAGGCCGCGCGTTCCCGCACGGTCGACTCGGCATGCTTGTCGAGTGCTTCAGTGATCTGTGGTACGGCGGGAGCCGCTTGCGATTCCAGGCGGCCCAGCAAAGTCGCCGCCCAATAGGCCGGATCGAGCGCGGGCTTCGTGATGAGCGCCGCCAGTGCGGGCGCGTCTGCAGTCGCCGGCGCACCGAGGTCTTCAAGTGCGGCCACCAGCCAGTCGCGCAACCCGTCGTCTTCAAATTCGAGGGCCTGCACGATCGCGATCGCCGCTGGGCTTGCTTCCACGCCAAGTCGTGCCAACGCTTCGGCCGACGCGAGCCGCTCCTCCGGTGTGCCATGGGCAAGCGAGTTGGCAAGCGAAGTCACGTCAGCCATCAGGGCAATCCGCGATGCGAGGCGAAGTGGGTTAACTCATGTCACGGCGGGCGATATTGTACCACGCTGCGCGGTTCATCCAACCCTGGCTTGCGCCTGTCACAGCCTCCGGAATCTCCGTCGCTGGCTACAGCACCGTATCGCGCGATTCCTCGGGCGCGGGGCCGTCCCACAGGGCGGTCGCTTCGCGTTCAATGACCTGATGCACGGCGTCGGCGCCGACCGCGTCGGGCAAGCGCTTGAGCAGTTCGAGAAACTGCTGCGGCGGCAGATGCCAGTAGGCGCCGTCCAGCGAGACGCGCAGCAGACGCCCCGCTTTCGGCTCGAAGTCGGGGTCTTCCATCACTTCAAGGCGAGCCACCTCCAGCCGCCGAGGTGCATTCGGATCTGGTCGGGCATGCCCGACTCCCGGTCTTCAAAGCTCGTTTCTGGCAGTCTCGCGTTGTTCATAGTCGGAGAGCGCTTGGATCAGTCGACGGCATTCCGCGCGAAGCGTTTCCAGTTGTGAGGTTGCCTTGCGAAAGTCTCCTTCGATCGCCAATTGCTCGACGGCGCCGGCGGCGCTGATGGTTTGCGCGTCGTCAAAATTGGCGGCCAGTCCGCGCAGATTGTGAGCAGCCCGCGACGCTAGTTCCGAGTCTGCGTTGCTCAAGCCGGAAGCGATCTTTTCCAAGAGCGAGGTCGCGTCCTGGCGAAATAAGCGGATCAGCTCCAGCAGCAAAGCCTCGTCGCCGGCGAGCCGGGCGCGAGCCCCCGCCAGAAAGTCTTGCGCCGGCACTGCACGCTCGTTGTGCGTGCTCACCGACTCCGGGGCAGTGGCAGGCTTTGGGCCGCTATGGCCATAGTATTCCACGTGAGCGACCAGCGTCGCGACGTCGATCGGTTTGGCCAAATAATCATCCATGCCTGCCGCCAGGCATCTCAGCCGGTCTTCCTGTAACGCATGGGCGGTCATTGCGATGATCGGGACGTGCGAGCGACTTGTCTCGGGCAGCATGCGGATGGCGGCAGTTGCCTCGAAACCGTTCATTAGCGGCATCTGCGCATCCATCAGCACAACGTCGAACTTTCGGCGGTTAAGTTGGTCGAGCGCCTGCTGACCATTGCCGGCGAGCTCAACGCGATGTCCGCGCTTGGCAAGCACTGCCTTGACGACTTTCTGATTCGCCTCGGTGTCGTCGACAACCAGTACATCCAAGGGTCCTTCGAAATCATCCACGGGCGAAGCGTCTGGTTCCGCTTGCGGTTGCTGCTGGAGGGCATCTGGCGTCTGGCCGGATTCCAATGTCGGAGCAGTTCGCGACAGCGGCAGCTTAACGAGAAAGCGGCCGCCCGCAGTAACCGAATCTGCAAACAGCATCCCCCCAACCCGGTCCAGCCACCGTCGCACGATGGCCAACTCCAGTCCCGGAGACGCATACTTCGACGTTTCAACCGGATCGTAGGGTCTCAGTTGAGATTGTTTCTCCTGCGAGCCGAGACCGTATTCTGATATTCCCATCTTAAGCAGGAACTTGTCGGGAGACAGCGGCTCGCCACCGACTTCGACCACAATGTGCGGATGTTCCAGCCAGCGGGCGGCGTGCTCCACCAGCGTCGAAGCTAGCCGCTCCAATTGCGAGACGTCGCCGTGCAAGTTGTTCTCAACGTCGGGCGCAATGCGAACCTCAACCCGGTCTTGCGTCGCCCTAGCCAGGCGATCGAGTGCCGAGTCTACGATCTTCTTGAAGTTCAGTGGCGTTTCGCGTACCTGCGACGGCCGAGCGTTGATCTGGGCCAGTTCCAGCATCAGATTCAGGTTGCCGGCCAAGGTACGGGCCGAGTCGCATGCGGTTGACAGGTACTCGCGAACCGTCGGCGAGAGCGGTTCGTCGAGCGAAAGTTCGAGCATGCCTAAAACAGCATTCAACGGAGTGCGAAGCTCGTGGCTGACACTCGCCAGGAATGCAGTGGCAAGCTCGCGCTCAGTATGTTCTGGGCGTGACCCCATAAGATGTGACGGCTGAAGGCTTGGAGCAGACGCGGCGTGTCTCGGCGGAGTTGTCCTGTCTGGAAGCACCCAAACATCGAGAACTTCTTTTATGAAGCAAATTAGGTGCCGTCTAAGAATCGTGGTGCCCGGGAGCAAACTCTCGAAAAAAGGGCTGCGAGTGGTTAGTTTGCGACCAGGATGATTGGCTTCGACTCAGGGATCTGCCCCACCTGGCCGCGAGTGTCAGCGTGCCCGCGAGGCACCAAGCCGGTCCTGCAGGCACCTCAGCCCATTCTGAAGGGGGAAACGCCGACGTATACGCGTTGACCGACACTCGGCATGGAAAGTGCAAACATTCTGCGAACATCCCTTGCTACCCCGTGGGTCAGTTGGTGCGAGCGCCCTGGGTGACTCGTTACGCGGTTGAGCCCACGGCCGTGAAATGGAAAATAACCCTTCGGAGGCTTTGTCATGTTGTACTGGGCTTTGGTATTCCTTGTCGTGGCGCTGATTGCCGGGGCACTCGGTTTCGGCGCGGTGAGTGGGCTGGCTGCCACGATCGCGAAGATCCTCTTCTTCGTATTCTTGGTCTTGTTTGTGATTAGCTTGATCTCCGGCTCGGTTCGACGCCCGGTGGCCTAAGGTGTCGTAAAGCCATGGGGGTCGCCGCGCGTTGTTGGCGCACCGTTTAGCGGCGGCCCCTGGCTGTCCGGTGAAAACTCGGTTCGTCGTGCCGGCGAGCGAGTTTGGCGACCGAGTCTCGCATTGGTTGTCGATTAGTTGTGGCTCTGCGATAATGACTCCGCAATCGATTCGTCGACTCGTGTGAGACGAAGAGTGCGGGGCCCCATCAAGTTTCAGGGTCGGAAATCCCATGACGAAAGTACTCGCGGTTGATGATGATCGCACAGTCTTACACCTCGTGCAGCGCTGGTTCGAAGAGGCGGGGATCGAGGTAATTACGGCCGCCACCGCGGCCGAAGGACTGCAACGCGTCCGGGACGACCGACCGGATGTGCTGCTGCTCGATATTATGCTGCCGCAGCTCTCCGGTCTCGAGGCCTGCAAGGCAGTGCGCGAAGTCGATTCGAAGCTTCCGGTAATCTTTATCACCGGACACGGCTCCAGCGAAATTGCGATCGAGTCGATGAAGCTCGGCGCCTACGATTACCTGCTAAAGCCGCTCGAAAAACAACAGGTCCTTGACCAGGTAACCCGGGCGGCAGAGATGCGCCGCCTGATGAGGATACCCGTGGCCGTCACGCCGGAAGTCAGTGAAAGCGAAGACTCCGACATGATGCTCGGCCAGAGCGAGGCCATGCAGCGGGTGTTCAAGGCCATCGGTCGCGTCGCTCCGCAGGATGTTACGGTTTTGATTCAAGGCGAGAGCGGCACCGGCAAGGAACTCGTTGCCCGCGCAATTTACCAGCATAGCAAACGCGGGAGTGGGCCTTTTTTGGCGGTGAACTGCGCCGCCATTCCCGAGACCTTGCTGGAAAGTGAGTTCTTCGGACACGAGAAGGGCTCGTTCACGGGCGCTGACTCGCGTCGGATCGGCAAGTTCGAGCAATGCCACGGCGGCACCATCTTCCTGGACGAAATCGGCGATATGCCCGCGCTGTTGCAGAGCAAAATCCTGCGGCTCTTGCAGGAGCAAAAGTTTGAGCGCGTGGGCGGCAATCAGACGATCTCCACCGACGTGCGGATTATTGCCGCGACAAATCGCGACCTCGACGAGTTGGTTCGCGAGCAGAAGTTCCGCGAAGATCTGCTATACCGGCTCAAGGGATTCTTGATCTGCCTACCACCGCTGCGCGAACGCGAAGGCGACTTGCGACTGCTGGTCGATCACTTCCTGACTCGATACAGCCGCAAGATGGACAAAAAGGTCATTCGCATCGACCCCGCCGCGATGCGTTCTTTGGAGAACTACGACTGGCCCGGCAACGTCCGCGAGCTTGAGAGCATTATCAAGCAGGCGTTGATCAATGCCACGGGAACGGTGATTACCAGCGACTGCCTGCCGGAGGTTCGCTGCTTCAAGGAGGGCGGCGGCGGATGCAGGGATTTCGTGGATGTGGATGTCGCGCCGGTCAGCGAGGTGGGTGTCGGCCAGCTACCGCGGCAGGACCTGGCGAACTTTATTGAAAGCCGCTTCAAGGCGGGCAGTGAGGATCTGCACGCCGAAACGCTGGAAATGATGGAACGTTATCTGTTGACGCGTGTGCTTAGGGAGACCGGCGGCAATCAGTCGCTCGCCGCCAAGATGCTCGGCATCACCCGCGGCAGTCTCCGCAACAAGATCCGCTCGCTGAGGCTCTCAATCGATCACGTCGTAACCGTGAGCGGGGTCGGGGCGGCCGGCGGATAAACAGGGCGGTGCGGCGTTGGGCCGCGCGGCGCCTCCGAGACGCGCGCTGCCGGCGGGGCGAAACCCGGTTGAATGGACTTGCCGGGATACCACGATAGCGGGCTCGCGTAATCCATGCGTCTTCGTTCGCAAAGCTGGTTAAACCTGCTGATCGGATCGTTGCTGGTCTCTGTCGTGATGAACGGCGCGGTTTCCTATTTTAATTTGCGCGAGCTCCGCGAGAGTGCTCGCCAGGTTACCAGGTCTCATGCCGTGCTCGAAGCGATTGAGTCGACGCTCTCCACGCTCACCGACGCGGAGACTGGACAGCGGGGCTACCTGCTCGCGCACGATCCTGAGTACCTCGTCCCTTACGACGCCGCGGTGTCGCGCGTCGCCGAAGAGCTTCACGAGTTGAGTGCTCTGTCGTCGGACACTCCCCATCTCTCGAGCCGCCTGGCCGAGATCGAGGAGCTCGCCTCGCGCAAGCTGGGTGAACTCGCCGAAACGGTGGCCTTGGCGCAAAACGGCCAGTTTGATCAAGCCATCGAAATGGTACGGACGGACTGCGGCAAACAAACGATGGACCGTTTACGCGCCGTTGTCAGCCAGTTGCGACAGGAGGAACGCGGCCTGCTCGCCGAGCGCGCGCAGGCAGATGCCGGCGCCTTTCGCCGTGCAGTCGTGGGGGTCATCACCGCGGCGCTCGTCGGAATGGGCGCACTCGGCGCCGTGCTCGCGGTTCTGTACCGGCATCTGCGCTCGATGTTCCGGTTCAACCAGCGATTGCACGAACAACAGGATCTTCTCCGGGCTACGCTGCTCAGTATTGGCGATGCGGTTATCGTGACGGATGTCCACGGGAAGATCAATCTTTTGAATCCCATCGCTGAGCGCCTGACGGGATGGTCACTCGCCGAAGCCGTCGGCGGCGAGCTGACCGAAGTCTTTCGGATCGTGAATGAAACCACACGCGCGCCGGTCGAGAATCCTGCCTTGCGCTCGCTTCGCGAAGGAAAGATCGTCGGGCTGGCAAATCATACGATCCTGATCGGCAAGTCGGGCGCGGAATGGCCGATCGACGACAGCGCGGCGCCGATTCGCACTGCCGAAGGTGAACTGTGTGGTGCGGTGCTTGTATTTCGAGACATTACCGCGCGCAAACAGCAGGAAGCGGCGATGCAGACGCAAACCGTCGCCCTGCAATCGGCTAACACACGCCTGAGCGACCTGCTCGCCGAACTCCGAGCAAGCGAGGAGTTGTTTCACGGCATGGCCGACTCCATTCCACAACTCGCCTGGATGACTCGGCCCGACGGGCATATCTACTGGTACAACAAACGCTGGTACGAGTACACGGGTGCCACGCCCGAGCAGGTGGAAGGCTGGGGCTGGCAGTCTGTTCAGGATGCGAATGAGCTTCCGCGCGTGATGGCAAATTGGAAAGCCGCGCTGGCGTCGCAGCAGCCTTGGGAGGATACCTTTCCGCTGCGCCGTCACGATGGAGCGATGCGCTGGCACCTTTCGCGGGCAGTTCCGGTCCGCAACGAGCATGGCGAAGTCGTTCGCTGGTTTGGCACAAATACCGATGTGACCGAACGACTTGAAATGGAACAGGCCCTGCGCGAAGCAGATCACCGGAAGGACGAGTTTCTGGCGACGCTCGCGCATGAACTCCGCAATCCCATCGCACCGATCAGCAACGCCCTGCAAGTCTGGCCGATGGTCGAGAATGATCCGGCGGAGGTCGAAAAACTCCGCGCGATCATGGAACGGCAAATCCGCCAGATGAGCCGCTTGATCGATGATCTGCTCGATGTCTCGCGGATCACCCGCGGCAAGATCCAGTTGCGTTGCCAGCCGGTTGATCTGAATACGATCATCGAGGGCGCTGTCGAGGCGGTTGCGCCGCTGATCGAGTCTTGTGCCCATCATCTCGAGGTGGTCAAGACCGAGACGCCGACGATGGTCGATGGCGATGTCGCCCGGCTCACGCAGATCGTCGGCAACCTGCTCAACAACGCCGCGAAGTACACGCCGCGGGAGGGGAAGCTGCGAATCGCGGTCGAGCGTCAGGGGGCCGAGGCGATCATTCGAGTTGCCGACAATGGAGCCGGCATCCCGGCGAACATGCTCCTGAGTATTTTCGACATGTTTCAACAGGTGGATCAAACGCTTGACCGCGCCCACGGCGGATTGGGACTGGGATTGACGCTGGTTCAGCGACTGGTCGCCCTGCACGGCGGCGAAGTCGCTGCCCATAGCGAAGGGGAGGGGCGGGGCAGTGAGTTTGTTATTCGGCTGCCGCTCCTCGCTGAGCAAGCGTCCACAACCCAGGTCAACCCGCCTGTCCAGCGTGCCGCCGTGCCACGCCACCGTGTGCTAGTCGTCGACGACGTCTACGCCTCCGCTAAAACCCTTGCCATGATGCTGCAGAGCATCAATCAGGACGTCGAAATTGCCAATGACGGCCCCAGCGCCATCGAACAGGCCGACAGCTGCCGTCCCGATATCGTATTTCTGGACATTGCGATGCCCGGCATGAATGGTTATGACGTGGCACGACTACTACGTCAGAAGCCGGAACTCGCCAGCACTTATCTCGTGGCACTTACCGGTTATGGTCATGAAGACGATCGTCGTCGGGCGATCGAGGCTGGTTTTCATCAGCATCTGACGAAGCCTACCAGTATCGATCAGCTTACGCAGTTGTTGTCGACGCTGCCCGTAGCGGGCAAGGCCACCCCAGTTTAATGCCGCTCGCCGGACGAGTTCTGCCGTCGAAACTCGTTCAAGCTCGCTTGCAGCCGTCCCAACTCGCGTTCCATATCCTGAAAGCAAGCCTGCGCGCGTTGTCCGTCGCGATGGTGCGCAGACTGCTCGACGGCCGCAGCGGCCGAAGCGAGTTGTCCTGCATCGAAATTGACAGACAGCCCCTTTAGGCTGTGAGCCGCACGCTCGAGTGCTGGCAAGTTGCTCTGCCGGATTGACTCGCGAGCAGCTTCGAGCAGCTTGGGACTATCCTCCAGAAACAGCACGACGATTTCGGCGAAGAGCCGCGGGTCTCCGCCCAAACGAGCGAGCGAGCGGTCATAATCGAACAGCGCCGAAGGCCTTCGACGGCCAGCCTCCGACCCCGCAGGTGTGACTCTGTCCATTGCGCACATAATATCTGCTCCAGCTTCGCCCCATCTGGAATCTGACCTCACGACACGATCGATCCACACGGAATAACATCGATAATATGCCGAGGCTCATCGCCAACAGCCGTCGCATATCGCGTGCCGAATCGACGAATGCCGCTCTTCTGAATCGTGGCGCTTTAGAAAGGCGGCAGTCCAGGTCCAGAATTGATTGCTTGCCCCACGAGCTGGTTTCACGACGCTCATTCGCGGCCGGAACGCCAAAGGACCGACGGGAATTGCTCCCGCCGGTCCTTGTGAATCCGCTCAATGCAGGATCGCCTGGTTACTTACGACGACGGGGCGCGTAGGCAGACAGGCCGATCATGGCCATCGCGACCAGGACAATCGTTGAAGGTTCGGGCACGGCGGTCGGATATTGACGGAGAGTGAAACGCACGATGTCATCCGGAACGTCGATTCGCAGGGTGTATAATTGCAGCGCCAAATTGTGGAGGCCGCCGCTGAACACCAGCACGTCTTCGCTGGTCGCGACCGCTCCAAAGGCACCCGAAGTGGGTAGCAGGTCGTAGTCCGGGGCGTCAAAATCCAGCCCGTCACCCGCGGGCGACTCGAAGAAATCGCTGCCGATCTCGAAGCCCAGCACCATGGTGTAGGCGTTCCAGAAGATGCCGGTGTCGTTGTCGACCGACTCGCTGACTTTGTATTCCGTGACGCCGTCGGTTCCGCTGACGTTGAACTCGATGTCGATGTAGCCGACGTTGTCGAATCGTTTGATCGGCACCGTGATGTTGTTATCCGCAGGACCGCCGCCCGTTTGATTGTCGTTGTTTACGCTTACTGTCGAGATGACCGGAACGCTCACGGTTCCCAATCCGGGACCGGAGATGCTGTTCACCGAGTCGATGCGCCCGGCTCTAGCGGTGAGCGGCAGGCACAGCATTGCTGCGAGCAGCGGGAAAAAGAGCCGTCCAGCGGTCCGGCTCGCACGGCGCGAAGCGCCGCAGAAGTTGATCGATCGAACTGTTTTTTTCATGGGCGTGTTTGCAAGCCATCGCCGGCAGACTGCCTCTTTCCCTGACGTGCACGTGAGATGGCTCACTCGATGAATCGAGCGAAAACCAGGGGCGTCGGAAATGAGTGTGCTTCTACGAAAAGCGGACGACGACTTTGACGTCCAAGTGAGCCGGCACGAGCCTGCCCCGTTATCACACGGTGAAGGTGCTTGCGCAGGATTGAGTAGCTATTGCGGCAGAAGCACGTTCTGCACGGCGATCACTAGCTTACTCCATAGGGGTGGGGGGGCTCATAGTTGCAGATTCACGACGTACCGTTAGCATAATCCCGGGGGGTCGGTCGTCAACTACTTTTGCTGCGATATTTTGCGTAAATTGTGGACCAACCCACACGGCGAATCAGCGGGCATGGGGCCACGTTCGAACAACCGGGCGCGTGTTCGTAAGCGACAATGCGGCATCGGTTTCCGGCCGCGAAGCTCGCCGGCTCTGGCAGCCCAATCTTCGCTTCAGTCCGCTCGACAATCGTCCCTGCGACGACACAACGATAGCCCTAGCCGGACAGGCTGTCGGCCGCCGTGAACTCGAAAGAAGACCGGAATTGCACTCGGATCATCGCCCGGGCTCGTTCCACGTCGCGGTCACGGATTGCGGCCAGCAGTTCCCGGTGCTCCCACAGAATGCGTTCGGCCGATGCTGCCGAGGGCTCGGCATGCGGGGCAATTTGAAAGAATTGGACCAGGACCTGCTGCATGCCAGCTATGAGTTCCGAGCCAGTCATTCGCAGAATCTGGGCATGAAACTCCAGATCAAGCTGCACTGAACGTTCGCTACGGGTATCGCTTTGCAGAGCCACCTCCATTTCGGCAGTGATCTGGGCGAGACGCTCGATCTGCTGCTCGGTTGCAGCCCGGATGGCGAGTTCGATCGCGCCGACCTCCAAGCAGTAGCGGAGCCTGGCAACTTCCTGCCAGTCGTGCGGCGAGTTGGCCAGCGAAGGCAAGCTGTTTGACAGCAGGCGCAGGGGGTCCGGTCTCCGCACGAGGAGGCCTTTGCGTTTGCGTCCTTCGAGAATCCCCAGCGCCTGCAGGCGGCTCACCGCCTCGCGCGCGACCGTGCGCGAAACGCCATATTCGGCGGCCAACTGGGCCTCGGTCATGAAGAAGCTTCCCGGCGCAAGCTGCTCGCCCTGGACTCGCAATCGAATCGTGCGCGCGAGTTCGTGCGCCTGAGTCGTCGGGCGGACTTTGGCAGTTGGGTTCATTTATTGGGTTGCTCCAACGGGCGATGATAGTTGTTTGACGGCGCTGTGGTCAATAAGTAGGATTTCTTTCCGTTTGCCATTCCGCACACCCCTGATTTTTGCCGTCTTGGACGTGATCTGACACGTGTCGCCGCTCGATTGGATCGTGATCTTCGTCTACGCCGCGATCATGTTGATCGTGGGCTGGTATCACGCGCGCGGAAACCAAACGGCTGACGATTTTCTGCTCGGCGGGCGGAGCATTCCGGTTCTCGCCCTCGGCTTGTCACTCTTTGCCACGCTCTGCAGCACGCTGACCTATCTCGCCACACCGGGCGAGATGATTGCGCATGGCCCGATGATGATCACCCAGGTGGCGGCCCATCCCATCGTGTTCGTCATCGTCGGGTTCGGATTAATTCCACTGATCATGCGCCAGCCGGTCACCAGCGCATACGAACTACTGGAAAAACGCCTGGGGAGGGGTATTCGCAAGGCCGGCGCAAGCGTGTTTCTTTTGCTCCGCATCGGCTGGATGGCGACGATTCTCTATGCGACCAGTTTCGTCGTGCTGGTGCCGCTGCTGGGGGTCGACCCGTCTTGGGCGCCGGTTTTTTGCGTCGTGATTGGCATCCTGACTGCGATCTACTCGTCGACCGGTGGCTTTCGTGCCGTGGTCACGACCGATGCGATTCAGGCGCTGACGATGGTGGTCGGAGCGATCGTCACGCTCGCGGTGATCAGCTATCGGCTCGGCGGCGTAGGTGGCTGGTGGCCCACGTCCTGGCCCGCGCACTGGCAAACACCAAGTTGGGGATTTGATCCCTCGGTGCGCGTTTCCTTCGGGATGCTGCTCTTGTCGACCACGCTGTGGTACGTCTGTACCAACGGCTCGGACCAGATGTCGATCCAGCGGTTTCTTTCGACCCGCGATGCCAAGGCGGCTCGCCGCACGCTTCTGGTCGCGCAGCTCACGGACGCCACGATGGCTATCCTCTTGGCGCTCACCGGCGTCGCGATCCTGGGGTTTTACCAGGCGACGACTTCCGTCGATCCGTCATCCATTCAGCAACAGGGCGATAAGTTCTTTCCGAAGTTCATTATGAACGAAATGCCCTCCGGACTGGCGGGGTTGGTCATCGCCGCCATCTTGGCCGCCGCGCTGAGCAGTCTGTCCTCGGGGCTGAACTCGTGTTGCGCTGTGCTCGAGCGAGACTTTTTGGCCGATCCCGCCGATGCTCGCCTGGCCCCCGAGTTGGCTGCGCACCAAAGTCTGCGACGGCTGAAGCGCCTGACCTGGCTGTTTGCCGCCTGCGCGGTTGTGCTGGGTATCATGAACACCCTGATCACCGGAAACTTGCTCGAACGCTGCTTCAAACTCGTTAACCTGCTGACTGCGCCACTGTTTGTGCTGTTCTTCCTGGCGCTGTTCATACCCTGGGCGAACGCGCTGGGGGCCTGGCTCGGGTTGATTTCGAGCATCGCCACCGCCGTGACGATCGCCTATGCGCCCGACTTCGGAATCGACCTGGGCATCAGTTTCGTGTGGATGATGCCGTGTTCGCTGCTGGTCGGTATCATCGTCGGCGTGCTGGGGAGCGCGGCCGGTGCAAACATCACTCAGCAGAACTCCGCCCGGGAACTGGGAAAGGAATTGCCATGAAAGTCGCATCTCAGGACCAGCGCATCGGTCGGCCACTCGCCGAGGTCGATACGCCCGCGTTGCTACTCGACCGCGCTGCCTGCGATCGCAATCTCGCTCGCATGGCCGAATTCTTCCGCGATCGGCCGGCCAAGCTCCGCCCGCATTTCAAGAATCACAAGTGCGTCACGCTCGCCAAACGGCAACTGGCCGCCGGCGCCATCGGCATCACGTGCGCCAAGCTCGCAGAGGCCGAAGTTCTCGCGGCTGGCGGGATCGGCGACATCCTGATTGCCAATCAGGTCGTGGGTCCACAGAAGGTTGCCCGGCTGGCCCGCCTGTCTCGCGAGGCCAAGTTGATCGTGGCCGTCGACCACATTGAACAGGTCGAGGCAATCGCGGCGGCAGCGCGGGAGTCCGGCTCGCAGGTCCACCTGCTCATCGAAGTCGACATTGGCATGGGACGCTGCGGGGTAGCGCCTGGCGAAGCCGCGTACGAACTGGCGAAGCAGATTACCCGCATCGAGGGCGTGCGCCTGGCCGGCTTGCAGGCCTACGAAGGACACCTTGTGAACGTGCTCGATCGAGCCGAACGCGGTGAACGCGCGCGAGCAGCAATGCAACAGGCAGTCGATACCCGCACGCTGCTCGAGTCTCGCGGCATCGCGATCGAGTGCATCAGCGGTTGCTCGAGCGCCACTTACGACAGCACCGGCACGATGCCTGGTGTCACGGAAGTGCAGGCGGGCACCTATGCCACAATGGACCGACAGTACCAGCGGCTGGCGCCTGAGTTCGAGATTGCCTTGGGAATTCAGGTTCGCGTGATCAGTCGGCCGACCGCCGACAAGGCCGTGCTCGACATTGGCGTCAAAGGCGCCGGCTGCGAGTTTGGTGTGCCGGCCATCCGGGGTTATCCGGACGTGGAGATTCCCAGCTTCATGTCCGAGGAGCACGCCGTGGTGAAGAATTGCCCCGCTTGGCGCATTGGCGAACTGGTGGAACTGATCCCGACGCATGCCTGCACCACCTGCAACCTCCACCGGGAAATCGTCGTTCATGAGGAGGGCTTGGTCGCGGAAGTATGGCCGATCGAAGGTTCGGGAAAACTGACCTGATGGACATTCACAAAATGACACGAGGTGTCACCATGGATCGCGGGAATCAGTCGCTCATTGCCGGATTGCTATTATGTCTGTCAGCAATTGCGGCGCGCGCCGATGAGGCGAAACTCGTCGAGGTCCGCAAGGTCTGGGATGCGGCGCCACATAACGCCTTTACGGATCTGGTCCGCTTCCAAGGCGCCTGGTATTGCGTGTTTCGCGAGGGGCAGGGCCATGTCTCTCCAGACGGCGCGCTGCGCGTGCTCACCTCTACTGACGGCGAAAAGTGGGACTCGGCCGCGCTGATCACGTCGCCCGACTCCGACCTTCGTGACGCCAAGATCAGCATCACGCCCGCCGGCGAGTTGATGCTGGCCGGCGCCGGCGCACTGCATGACAAATCGCAGCACACGCACCAATCGCTCGCATGGTTTTCGAAAGATGGCCGTAGCTGGAGTGAACCCCACAAGATCGGCGACCCGAATTTCTGGCTGTGGCGCATTGTCTGGCATCGCGACAAGGCCTATGCCGTTGGTTACGGGTGCGGTCAGGACAATCGCTCGATTCGTCTCTACAAGAGCGACGACGGCAAAAAGTTTGAAACCTTGGTCGAACGTCTCGATGTTGATGGCTATCCGAACGAGACCGCGCTGGTCTTCGATGGCGACACTTGCTACTGCCTGCTCCGTCGCGACGATCAGCCGAATAGCGGTCAGATCGGCATCTCGAAGCCGCCCTACACCAACTGGCAATGGAAAGACCTGGGCGTGCGCCTTGGCGGTCCGCAGATGCTCCGACTGGAAGACGGTCGCTATGTCGCCGCGGTCCGGCTCTATGACGGTGGATCCCGGACTTCGCTCGTCTGGGTCGATCCAGAGACCGCGAAGCTGACCGAATTCCTTAAGCTCCCTTCCGGCGGCGACAATAGCTATCCCGGACTCGTCATGCACGACGGTCTGCTCTGGGTGAGCTATTACTCTTCGCACGAGGGCAAGACGAGCATTTACCTGGCCAAGGTGAAGCTACCGGAAGTGGTGCGCGACATTGCCTCGCGGCGCGAGCTGTTTGTCGATGACCACCTGATCGCAAAACTGAAGAATGCCGAACTCCGTATGCATCAGCCGCAGCCGGCCGAAGTGTCGCTGGTATGCGACGCGCCCTGGGAAGGCAACATTTCGGCCTACTATTCGATTTTCCGCGACGACGATCGCTACCGGATGTACTATCGCGGCGCTCACTTCGACGAGCAAGCCAAGAAGTCAACACACCGTGAAGTGACTTGCTACGCCGAAAGCCGCGATGGGATTCATTGGGACAAGCCCAGACTGGGACTGTTCGAATTCAACGGCTCGAAGGAAAACAACATCGTCTGGGATGACGAAGGCTCGCCCGATACCCACAACTTCACGGTCTTCAAGGACGCGAATCCGAATTGCCCGGCCGACGCCCGCTACAAGGCTCTTGCCGGACCTCGCAACCCCGGACTACATGCGTATCAGTCGCCCGATGGCATCCATTGGTCGCCGATGCAGTCGGAGCCGGTGCTCAGCGGTGGCGACTTCGATTCGCAGAACCTCGCGTTTTGGGATCCGACGCAGCAGCGATACCTGGCGTTCTTTCGCAAGTTCGACCGCAAGGTGCGCGACATCATGACCTGCCACTCCGATGACTTTGTCCATTGGAGCCAGCCGGAGTTTCTCGATTTTGGCGGCGCCCCGCACGAACATCTCTACACGAATGCTATCCAGCCCTACGTCCGCGCGCCGCACCTGCTGATCGGCTTTCCGACCCGTTTCCAGCCCCAGAACGAGCAGGTCGAACCAGTGCTGATGTCCAGTCGCGATGGCCGGCATTTTCGCCGCTGGCCGGAACCTTTGATTCCGATCACCGCGCCCCAGGATCGCGACGGCAACCGCGCGAACTACATGACCTGGGGACTGCTGGAACTGCCCGATCGCGACGGTGAGCTCTCGGTCTATGCGACCGAAGCCTACTACGCCGGCCCCGGCAGCCGCGTCCGCAGGTTCACGTTCCGCTCCGATGGCTTTGTATCCGCCCACGCAGGCGACAAGGGAAGCGAACTGGAAACGCATCCGCTCACGTTCACGGGCGACAAATTGCACCTCAACTACGTCGCCGCGCCAGGTGGCAGCATGCGAGTTGAAATCCAGGACGCGGAAGGCAAGCCGCTTACGGGCTTCACGCTCGAAGATTGTATACCGCTGTCGGGCGACAGCGTCGATGAAGCGGTGCGATGGAAGTCGGGGGCTAATGTGGCGAGTTTCGCCGGCCAGCCTGTCCGGCTGAAGTTCGCCATTCGTAACGCGGACATTTACGCCCTGCAGTTTGTCGAGTGACCGTTCGTAAGGCAACGCAAAGGGCCGCAGCATGAGACGTGATGACCTCCGCGAGACGCTCGAGCGCGACGGATTCGTGGTGATTCCGGGACTGTTGCCGGACGCGGAACTGAGCCAGCTCCAAGAGAATCTCGAACGCTACGCGCGCGAAGTGGTGCCGACGTTGCCCGATGCTGACGCTTTTTTCGAAGACAAGACGCGACCCGAGACGCTCGAACAGTTACAGCGGATGGGCTGCGATGCCTACTTCGAGGGTTATCGCAGTCATCCTCGCTGGGTGCAGGCAGCCGAAACGATTCTGGGAGAGGCCGCGTTGGCAGAGCAGCCGGAGTGGTTCAACAAGCCGCCCGGCACGCGGCACGTTACGCCGCCACATCAGGACAACTACTACTTTTGCCTGAAGCCACCTCAGGTGATCACGATCTGGCTGGCGCTCGATGAAGTCGACGCCGAGAACGGCTGTCTGCGGTATGTGGCAGGCTCGCACCGCGAAGGTTATCGACCGCACGCACGCTCGCAGATTCTGGGATTCTCGCAAGGGATCAGCGATTACGGTCCGAGCGACTTCGTACGCGAGGTGGCCGTTCCGCTCAAACCTGGCGACGCCGTGGCCCATCATGGGATGACGATCCACCGAGCGGACGCCAACATGTCGGCGGTGCGTCATCGGCGCTCGTTCGCGATGGTGTTTCGTGGCGTCTCGTGCACGCGCGATGAAGAGGCTTTCGAGCGTTACTTGCAATCGGCTCGATCGCAGCATCAGTCGCTGGGGCTGAACGTCTAGGGAGAGCACGCGGCGAGGTGCTTCACGTCCATGTCGATTCAGAAACCGCATCACGTCCTCGTCGTCGGCGCCGGCTCGATCGGTGAGCGGCATTTGCGCTGCTTTCTCGGAACAGGCCGCACCGATTGTTCGTTCGTCGAAGTGAATGCCGATCTTCGCGCCCGGATTGTGGACCGATATCACACGACCGGTTTCGCGGAGCTCCAGTGCGCGCTCGATAGCGTGGGCAAAGGCGGGACTCCAGTCACGGCGGCAGTCGTCGCCACTCCAGCCCATCTGCACGTGCAACAGGCCACACAGCTCGTCGAGGCTGGGCTTCACGTGCTGATTGAGAAACCACTGAGCACGAAGCGCGAGGGGCTTGACGACTTGCTCGGTGAGTCGCGCGAACGCAGTGCCGTTGCCGCGGTGGCTTACGTCTTCAGGGCTTACCCAGCGCTGGCCGCAATGCGCGCAGCGATTCAGAGCGGTCGCTTTGGTCGGCCAGTGCAGCTCGTTGCCACCTGCGGTCAGAACTTCCCGACGTATCGGCCCGCGTACCGCGAGACGTACTACACCGACCGGGCGAAAGGCGGCGGCGCGATTCAGGATGCCCTGACCCACGTCCTCAATGCCGGCGAGTGGCTCGTCGGTCCCATCGATCGGCTGGCGGTCGACGCCGCGCACCAGGTGCTCCCCGGCGTCGACGTTGAAGACACAGTGCACCTCCTCGCCAGGCATGCTGGCGTGCTGGCCAGCTACAGCCTCAACCAGCACCAACCGGCAAACGAGATCACGCTTACCGTCAACTGCGAGCGCGGGATCGCGCGTTGGGAGCCACACCAACGGCGCTGGCGGTGGATGATCGTGCCGGACGAGCCTTGGCACGATGAACCGCACGAACCGCTCGAGCGCGACACGCCGTTCCTGCGGCAAGCGCACAGCTTTCTCGATGCGATCGAGGGAAAGTCCGCGCCGCTTTGCACGCTCGCCGAAGGAGCCCAGACGCTGAACGTCAACCTGGCCGCGCTCGCGAGCCTTGACGCAGGCAGTTGGCAAACGGTGGAGGGCAGGGGATGAGCGACCGCACAACTCCACGGGAGGAGCCGACGATTCAGCAGCTCTTCGACCTCACCGGCCGAGTCGCGCTGGTTACCGGCGGCGCGGGACACCTGGGCACCGCCATGTGCCGCGCGCTCGCCGAAGCCGGCGCCACGGTCGTGGTCACCAGTCGAGACGCCGAGCGTGCGCAAAGCGTTGCAACGAAGCTGCCACGGCCAGGCGAAGGGAACCATCAGGGCAGCGCTCTCGACCACTGCAATCCCGAGGATGTTCGCCGTTGTCTCGCGGAGACGATCGCAAAGACTGGCCGGATCGACATTCTCGTCAACAACGCTCACGAGCCGGTCGCGCATGACCTGACGAGTATCACCGCGGAGGGGTTCAGCCGCCAGCTTCAGAATGCGACCGGTTACTTCGAGCTCGCGCGGTTCGTTCATCAATATGCCGTCGAACGGAAAGCGCCGGCGAGCATCGTGCTACTCGCTTCGATGTACGGGCTGGTGGGTTCTTATCCGGACGCTTACGAGGGCATCAGTCCCGCCAACTCGGTTGCCTATCAAACCTTGAAGGGCGGGATCATTCAGATGGCTCGGCACTTGGCCGTGTACTGGGCGGCCGATCGCGTGCGGGTGAACTGTTTGAGCCCGGGGCCGTTTCCCGGCGCTGCAGCTCCGGCGGCACTCGTGGAACGGCTGTGCACCAAGTCGCCACTCGGCCGGATGGGCACGCCGGCGGAGCTGAAGGGCGCGATCGTGTTTCTTGCCTCCGACGCGAGCAACTACATGACGGGTCAGAACCTGGTGATCGATGGCGGTTGGACAGCCTGGTAGAGAATTGGCGTACCCATGAAAAGTCATCAACCAGTGGCGAGTTCGCGAGTTCCCAAATCGCTGGAGTTGTTCGAACGCGCGCTCAGACTGATTCCCGGCGGAACCCAACTGGTGAGCCGGCGTCCCAGCCGCTCCTCATATGGAGTTTCGCCCATCTATGCCGAACGTGCCAATGGCGCACGCTTCTGGGATGTTGACGGACACGAGTACATCGACTGGATGAGCGGCATCGGCTCAGTACTGCTTGGCTACTGCGATCCCGTGGTCGACGATGCGGTGCGCGAACAGATCTCACTTGGCACGATCTATTCGATCAACCACGAGCTCGAAATCGAGCTGGCGGAAGCGCTGTGCCGCCACATCCCTTGCGCGGAGATGGTGCGCTATGCCAAGTGTGGCGGCGAGGCCTGCGCGATCGCCGTTCGCATCGCGCGCGGTGTCACCGGCCGAGATCGGGTTCTGTTCTGTGGCTATCACGGCTGGCATGACTGGTACCTGGCTGCCAACCTGGCCGAATCGTCAGGGCTCGATGCGCATTTGCTTCCCGACATCGAGCCGATCGGCGTACCGCGCGGACTTGCCGGCACGGCCGTACCGTTTGCGTACGGTGATGCGGCGGCCCTCGGCGAACAGTTGGGCCAGCACCGCGGGCAGATCGCCGCCATCATCATGGAACCACTCCGCTCGGAACTGCCACCAGACGGATACCTTGCCGCCGTGCGCCAGCTCGCAACCAAGCACGGAGCCGTGCTGATCTTCGACGAAGTGTCTGCCGGTCTGCGGTTCGGCATGGGCGGCGCGCAGGGTGCACTAGGCGTCACGCCCGACATGGCCGTCTTCGCCAAGTCGATTTCGAACGGTTATCCCATGGCAGCGGTTGTCGGCCGACGCGAAGTAATGGAGCCGGCAGCACAGATGTTCATTTCCAGCACCTATTGGAGCGACACGATCGGGCTTCGAGCAGCGCTGACCACCTTGCGAGAAGTTGAGCGGCGCGGCGTGCCTCATCAACTGGAGGTTTTCGGCGCGAAGCTGAAAGCTCGCTTGAATGCGATCGCCAGCGAGGTCGGTCTGCCGGCCGTCTGTTGCGGCGTGGATGTGCACCCGCATCTCGAATTCGAGCTGGATAACCCACAGCTTGTGCCGGCCGTCAAAACGCTGTACATCCAGGAGATGGCCAAGCGCGGCTGCCATGGCAACACGGCCTTCTACCTGAACGCGGCTCAAGGTGACGCCGAGCTCGAACAAACGGCCGCTGCCGTGCGCGAAGTCTTTGCGATCATTCGTGATGGTCTCGCGGCGGACAACGTTTCACAGCTCCTCGAGTGCGCGCCGCAGCACGACGCCTTCCGCCGCCTCGTTCGCTAGAGAGCTCCTCATGCAACCCGACTCCTCGCCCGACGCGACGCCGCTCGAAGTCGTTTCTCGAGGGCAGATCTTCGATGCGGCGCGCGAGTCGCCGATTCATCGCATTGCATGCTTCACGTCGCTCTGCCGTCTCGCCTCGGGCAGGATTCTTTGCGGGTTTCAGAATGGACCAACGAAGCAGGCCGCGACCGGCACCGTAAGACTTGCCGAGTCCTCGGACGGCGGCCACTCCTGGAACCCGATTCTTTTCGAATTCGTCACGACGTTCGACGGCACGCCTGGTTCGCTGGCCGCAATCGAACTGGTTGAGCCTGAACCCGGCAGGCTGCTGGCGTTCGCCACCTGGTTCGATCGCAGCGAACCTGAGCGGCCGCTCTTCGATCCGGAGACCGAGGGTATCTTGCGATCGAAGCAGCTGTGGGCCGAGTCGCGCGATGAGGGTCGCACCTGGACCGCCTGGCAGGCGCTGGATCTTGGCGAGCTGCGCGGCACAGCGCTTACCGGTCCTGTCCTATGCTGGCACGACGGCACGATCGGCTTCGCGCTCGAAAGCTTCAAAGAGTTCGACGATCCCGCCCCGGGGAGGCATGCGGCGTGGCTGCTTGTCTCACGCGACGGCGGTCGGAGCTTTCAGTCGCCGGCGCTTGTAGCGCAGCATCCCGAGGGGCGGGTCTACTACTGGGATCAGCGGTTGTGCGTCGGTCGCCGCCCGGGCGAACTCACGGCCATGTTTTGGACTCATGACCTGGCGGACCGTCGCGATCTCACGGTGCACCTGCGGCACGCCACGCTCGCCGGCACTAAACTCCGGGTGAGTCCAATCATCGAGACCAACATTCCCGGGCAGATTGCCGCACCGCTCTGGCTGGGCGATGGGCGATTGCTCGCGTTCCTGGTCGATCGCGGCGATCCGGCGACGCTGACTCTCTGGTGCTCCACCGATCGCGGCGCCACTTGGCCGCAGACGCAGCGCCTGGTCATCTACCGCCACGACGAGCGAGCAGCACTATCGCAAGGCGCGGATAACATCGACTTCAAGCAATACTGGGAAGACATGGGCCGCTGGAGCTTCGGACATCCCGCGATCTGCCAGCTTGACGACTCGCACGTTCTGCTTGCCTGGTACGCCGGCACTCCCAGTTGCATGAGCGTCCACTGGGCGCGCGTCCGCGTTGGCACGGCGAGGTAAGCCATGAGCGATTGGACGTTCACCGAGCAGGACCGCGAACTCTTTGCTCGCGATCTGGATAGCTTCGTGCCTCCGGAGATCTTCGATGCCCATGGTCATTGGTATCGGGCAAGAGACTTCGCTCCAGGCACGGCGCCGGGGCTGGTTCAAATGGGTCCTCCCATAGCCGGCTCAGCGGCCTTCGACGTATCGATGGCGGACTTGCTGCCCGGCCGATCGATCGAAGGCCTGTTCTTTCCGTTCCCGCACGCCGAGTTGAGCGTCACCGAAGCCAATCAGTTTCTTTGCGATGAACTTCGCTCCCGACCTGGATCTCGCGGACAACTGCTCGTCACGCCCAACGACGATCCCGAGCAGATTCGCGAGGTCGTCCGCCGGGAGCGGCTCGTAGGTCTGAAGTGCTATCACGTGTACGCGCCGCAGAAGCCAACGTTCGACGCCCCCATTGAGGCCTATCTGCCGGAACCGCAGGTGTGCATGGCTCATGAAGAGGGGCTTTCGATCACGCTGCACATGGTTCGCGCCCGCGCGCTCGCCGACCCGGCCAATCAGGCCACCATTCGCCGCTATGCGGAGCGCTATCCCAATGCCCGGCTGATCCTCGCGCATGCGGCCCGCGGCTTCAATCCGCATCACACGATGGCGGGCATTCACTCGCTGCGCGGACTGGCGAACATCTGGTTCGATACCTCCGCGGTGACCGACTCGGGCGCCATCGAGGCGATCATCCGCACGCTCGGTCACGAACGCGTGCTCTATGGCGCAGACTTTCCGGTCTCTCAGATGCGAGGCCGTTGCGTGGCCGTCGGCGATGGATTCATCTGGCTCAGCGACGAGAACACCCGGCTTGCGGCGGCCTACGGCAAGCTCGAATTCGCGCTGGTGGGACACGAAGCGCTCCGCACGCTTAAAGTGGCTGCGATGTCGCTGGGCTTGGGCGACGTGCAAGTAGAAGACATCTTCCTCCACAACGCGCGCCGCCTGTACAGCCTGCGTTAGTCCTGGGCGGTTACGGCGTGCGCTTGTGTTTCAGGAGCCAGTCCACCGCATCCGGTAGCGCGATCCCCACGGCCAGCGTATGGCCGAAGCCGGGCATCTCGCGCACTTCGACGGACATGCCCGTCGAGGCGGCCCGTTCGGCCGAAGTCCGCACACGCGCCGGCGGCACGACGCCGTCCAGCTCGGGAATCACGACCAGCACGGGCGGCGTGCCTGAAGTCGGAGACAGGGACCCACCGGCGATACAGCAGGCCGCGGCGATCGTATCCGCGTGGCCGCGCGCGAGAGAAGCGGTCGCACCTGCGCCCATCGAGTGCCCCAACACATACACTCGATCGCGATCGATCTGGTAGTCGGCGGCCAGATCCTCGACCAGCGATTGGAGCGTTCGGATGTCACTGCCGAACGTGTACGTCAGCGGCGAGACCACAAGTACGCCCTTTTTTTCCGCGATCTGCTTGATGATTCCCGCGCCATAAGCCTCGAAGAACATATTTTCGTCGCCGCCCATGCCATGCAGCACGACCAGCAGCGGCAACGGTTCGTCCGCCTGGGCTGCCTGAGGAGCGAAGACGCGCAGCGGCACTTCGCGCTTCCCGCTGACAAATACTCGCCAGTTATCGCCCGGCTTGTTGGCATAAGGATTCTTACCGGCCGCGAGCGCGGCGATTTCGGCAGTCACATCCTCCGACAATTGGTGCAAGTCCGCCATGAACTGCGCGGAATTCACGACCGATGGTGTGTCGGTCAACAGTTGGTTACGTGCGCGGCAACTCGCGAGGGCTTTCTCGATTGCCGGTGAGTCGGCTTTGATCTTGGCAAGTTGTTCGGCGTTCGCCTCACGCAAGGCATCCAGCGATGAAGAGACGACGTTGACGTGCCCCGCGATGACTCCCGGCTTCCCTGCCAGACCAAGCTCGATCTGGTAGCGGCCGGGCCGAGGTTTGGAGCTTGCCTCCGGAACGGCCAGTCTGACATCGACGTTCGCCTTGGGACCCAGGCCCACCGTAGAGGGGATCGCCGCGAGAACGGTGCCATCGGTTCCAAGCAAACGAACCTCGCAACCGACATCGTCCAGCGAGTCCGATTCCCAATCGTAGATTGACTGAACGCGCAGCGCGCGAGCGTCCTTCGCGTCGAGACGCCAGACCGCAGGCTCAGGCGTAACCTTCAATGAGCTGATCGCCCGCTGTGCGGCGCGGCGCTCCTCCTTTTCGATCGATTCGGTCAGCGCATCAATCGCGCGAATCGCTTCCGCGTTGCGTCCCATGAAGAACGCCATCGTCGCCTGATCGAAACCGCGATTGATCGTGGAAACCTTCTCTCCTGCCGGCGGGTTGGCGAAATACGCCTGCTCGAGCCGCAGATACGCCGCGGCCAGGTCCGCCCGTGTGACCCGCGCTTGATCGACCGCCGGATGAGTCGCAGGCGAAGTAGCCGCGGGCGTTTCGTCCGCATTCGCAGGGAAATTGGCGAAGCCGGCCAGTACCGACAACAGAGCGATGCCACAACACGAATTCCGCCACATCGCGAAGGCTCCTGAATCGAGAGTGTTGAGTCGTTCGGTTGAGTGCTTCTATGTAACGCTGCTCGATTCGCGATGCAAACGAATTATCAGTGACCTCTCACTCCTCGCGGTGGGCCGGGCACGAACGCGTTGGTTCTCGCCTGATAGGCCGCGTACTCTGGCCGCCGCTCGGTAATCGTCTTCTCCAGTAGCGAAACGCCGGACACCTTCAGTAGCAGGACCGTCATGGCCAGCGGGCTGAGAATCGTCCACCAGGCGCCGCCGGCAGTGGCGATCAGGTATAACCCCCACCACACGCAGGCGTCTCCAAAATAGTTCGGATGCCGCGTATAGCGCCACAGCCCCCGGTCCATCACCCGGCCGCGATTGGACGGATCGCGCTTGAACTCAGCGAGTTGCCAGTCGCCCACAGACTCGAAGACGAAGCCCACGACGAACAGCGTCACGCCAAGCGCATCGAGCCAGCCGAGCGGCTGCATCTCCCGATCAACGACTGCCACCTGAATTGGCAAAGACACGAACCACAGGATTGCCGCCTGCAGCCAGAACACGGTAAACAGACTCAGCCACCAGAATCGTTGGCCCTGGTGTGCTCGCATCGCCTGGTAGCGGCGGTCTTCGCCGTGCCCCCAATTTCGCCGGAGGAGGTACACCGAAAGCCGCAGTCCCCACACCGCCGTCAGCAGGCCAAGCAGCAGCCCACGGTTCGTCACTGGCTGATTCAGTGCGAGTGCCACCGCCGCCACGATTGCAAACCCCGTCCCCCAGAACGGGTCGACGATGCTCGCGTCGCGCAGACGAACGCTCAGCGCCCAGAGCGCGGCAAGCACGCCGAGCACCACGACCAGCGTCGACAACAGCGTGATAGCAAGCGGCGACATGGCGAGGTCCTACCTTCCTCGTGGCGCATTGGGCGCGAGCAAACTATGTGTCACGAACCACTCCTGGCCGTCTCGATAGCCAAATAGCTCGGCCACCGCCAGAAAGAACATCCGCCAGCGCTGAAACCAGCGCCGCGCATCGTGGCCATAGACGCTGCGTAAGACTTCCATAGCAGTATCACGATTTGCATCGAGATTTGCCAGCCAGGCTTCGGACGTACGCTGGTAGTGATCGCCGCTCCAGGTCCACTGCCGCTCAACATGCATATGGCGGTTGAACCGCGTGAACAAGTCGGAGCGCGGCATGATCCCACCGGTAAAGAAGTTGCGCGCCATCCAGTCTGCCTGGCCGCCGGATTCGAACGGATAGGCGAATTCACGATGGCAGAACACATGCGCCAGCAACCTGCCGTCGGGCTTGAGCCAACCAGCGATCCTTTCAAACAGGGCTTCATAGTTTCGTAAGTGCTCGAACATTTCCACGGATACAACGCGGTCGTAGCTTCCCGGCTTCGGCGGAGCATAGCTGTTGATGTCGGCTGTCACGACTTGCAAGTTCGTCAGGCCCCGGCCGGCAGCCTGCCCTTCAATAAACCGCCGCTGGGAGTGCGAGTTCGACATCGAGGTGATTCGGCTCGCGGGATGTTGCTCGGCCATCCACAGCGAGAGCGACCCCCAGCCGCAGCCCAGCTCCAGCACTTCCTGACCGTCCGCAAGCTCGGCATGCTCGCAGGTCTGCTTGAGCGCGGCCACTTCCGCCTCAGCCAGCGTAGTCGTCGCGTTGGGCCAATAGCAGCAACTGTACTTTCGCCGCGGCCCCAGCACCGTGGCGAAGAATTCTGCCGGCACCTCGTAGTGCTGCTCGTTCGCCGCCTCGGTCTCGAGCGCAATCGGACCTCTCGCCAGCGACTCGAGAAACGCCATCTGGCCTCCGCTGGCGGCCTGGATGCGGGCCGCCTTGAGACGCGACTGGCACAAGCGGCGGATTGCCAGACGCGTCACCATGTCAGGCACAAATCGGCGTTCAACCGCCTCGATTCCCAAGCCTGTCGCAAACTCGAGCGTGTTCATGGTCGTCCGCGGCTCATGCCGTCCCGTAATGTGGTTGCGAGATGCCTGCGGCAGCCTTGCGATCCAGCGTTGCGCTTGCACTGCGCGTGAGCAAAAGTGCATCTCGCCGACAGGCGGAATTGTCGAACACCAGTTGCACGACGCTCACCTGCCGTTCCTCGAAGCCAGCCTCACAATAACATAAATAATAACGCCACAACCGGATCAGTCGCTCGGTGTAACCGAGTGTGCGAATCTCCGGCAAACGAGCTTCGAAGTTCGCACACCAGCGTCGCAACGTTTCCGCATAATGCGGGGCGAAATCCTCAAGCTGCACGCAGCGCAAGCGGCTCGCGCGACCGGCCGATTCGAGCAGCGCGGCTGCCGAGGGGAGCGACCCGCCCGGGAACACGTGCTTGCGTATGAAGTCAACCGATGCGAGATACTTGTCGTAGTCGCGCTCCGGCATCACGATGCCTTGCAGGACCATCGACCCGGAGGGCTTGAGAAGTTCGCCGCACTTGCGAAAGAACGCGTCCAAAAACTGTGGCCCCACGGCTTCGATCATCTCGATCGACACGAGCTTGTCGAACTGCCCGGTGAGATCCCGATAGTCGCAATTCAGCACCGTGATCTGATCGGTAAGTCCTGCTGCCTTAACACGCTGGCAGGCGAGTTCGTGCTGCTCGCGAGAGATCGTCGTGGTGGTCACGTGGCAGCCATAGTGCCGGGCCGCGTGCAGTGCGAGTCCGCCCCAGCCGGTGCCGATTTCCAGAACGCGATCGCCCGGACGCAGGTCGAGCTTACGGCACACGCGGTCGAACTTCTCAAGGGAAGCTTCACGCAACGATGCGCTCCACTGCGGAAAGACACCGCTCGAATAAGCAAGCGTGTCGTCCAGCCAAAGCTGGAAGAAGTCATTCCCCAAATCGTAGTGCGCGCCGATGTTGCGGCGGCTGCCGCGGCGCGTGTTCGATCGCCGCCAATGGCCCAAACGGGCTCCCGCCTGCATCAGCCAGCACCAACCGCGGTCGAGCCGGCTGGCGGCGTGGCGATTGCGTACGAAGAGACGCATCAGCCCCATCAGATCGTCGCATTGCCACTCGCCCGCGATGTAGGACTCGGCTGCCCCCAGGCTGCCGCCGAACGCTACTCGTCGGTAGAACCGCTGGTCGTCCACGCGAACCGAGATCGGCGCCCCGCCTGCTCCGAGCATCTGGATGCCAGCCGGGTCGAACAGTCGCACGCTTCCGCCGCGAAGTGCCGCGAGCTTGCTCAGCACGAGCGCACGTACCGACCGGTTCCAGGGCCCAAACGCAATTTGGGAGAGTCGCTTTTGCTCGGAAGCCGCATTCATTTTCATGGATTGATACCGTATCAATTGGGACTGAGGGATGTCCGATTTAAGCTACTAGCCGTGAGTGTGGCGGGATGCGGAATAAAAGGTACCCCGCGCATCCGGATAAGAAACGCCTGCCAATAGATCCCCGCGATCACTTGCGCGGTCATCAGCGGATAACGAATCAGCGACCAGATCCGCCGCGCGCGGGTGAGCGGTTTCCGGTGGAGTGAAAGGATCGCACTGAACAATCTGCCATCTGCACTCTCGCAACCGATGGCTACTGTCAGCCGCTCGCCGGGAATGGTCAGCCGCCAGTCGTACTCCAGATCCATCGGCAAGAACGGGGACACGTGCAGCTGCTTCTGGCTCCGCTCGCGCAGCACGTGCTCATCATCGCCCCGGTCCCGCAGGTCGATTGCGTAACAGTGCCGTTCACCCCAGGGAGTATTGTTCACTTCCGCCACCACGGCTTGCAGGACAGTTCCGTGTGCGTCGAAACAGTAGTACAAGCTGATCGGGTTCATCCCGACGCCGAAATATCGAAAGTGCGTCAGTAACCGGATCGGACCTTCAGGGCGCCAGCCGAGGCGCCCTTCAACCAGTTCTCGCACCGAATCGTCGAGCGGTTGCTCCGACGGACCGAGATGATCGCGACGCCGAAAGCGTGCAACGGCCGGCCACTTCGTGGACCACAGCCCACGGCGTCCGAAAGTGGTTTCGATTTCGGCCAGATCCACGTACACCATGAACAGCGGGAAGCTGAACGCACGCTCTACGAGAGCGAAGCGGCGGTGGCGGACGCGGCCCTCGTAAAGGCAACTGTGCATGGTTGGTTGCTCAACTCCAGGGTTCGGACTGCCGCCAGTCCGCTGTTGACGCCATCTTCGTGAAATCCGGAACCCCAATACGCTCCGCAGTAATGCGTGCGATCCCTTGAGATCTCAGGATGCCGGCGGTGCGCCGCGATCGCCGAGCTGGAATATAGCGGATGATGGTAGGTGAACTGGCGAATCACCTTCGCCGGATCGATCTGCCCCTCGTCGTTTAGCGTGACGAACAAATCCTCCGAGGCATCCAGCCGCTGTAAGCGGTTCATCCAGTACGTGACAGTTACGTCCGTCGGCGCGTGAGCCGGGACGCGATAGTTCCAACTGGCCCAGGCCCTGCGACGCGCCGGCATCAGGGAGGCGTCCGTGTGCAGTGTCGCCAGGTTCTTTTGATACGGGAACGCGCCGAGAACTTCGCGCTCTGCAGGCGTCGGGTCCCCCAGCATGCGCAGCGCATCGTCCGCATGAGCGGCGACGACGACACGTTCGAACTCGAAGTGGCTGTCGTTCACCTGAACGCTCACGCCACGCTCACTGCGCAGGATTCGTCGCACAGGGCTATTCGGCAGGACCTTGAAATGCCGGGCTCGCAGCATCGCGTCTAGATATCGCCGTGCGCCGCCCGTGACCGTCCGCCACTGTGGGCGATCGCGCAGGGAAAGGAGACCGTGATTCGCAAAGAAGCGGGCAAACGAGCTGGCGGGAAACTCGAGCATCCGCCCCGGCGGCGCCGACCAGATCGCGGCGCCCATCGGCAGCAAGTAATTGCCAGTGAACTCTGGACCGAACCCTTCCGTGCGGAGAAAGTCACCCAGCGACGGGCCAGCGGCATCGTCCATATCCAGTAGCTGTAAAGCCGCGCGGTTAAACCGCAGGATCTCGCGCAGCATGCGATAGAACGCCGGTCGCAACAGGTTACGTCGTTGGGCGAACAAGCCGTTGAGGGAACTTCCACAGTACTCCCAGCCGCTCGCCTCCGATCGGACGCTGAAACTCATGTCGCTCGGTTGCGAGTCAACGCCAAGTTCTCGGAGCAAACGGCAGAAGTTTGGATAGGTTCTATCATTGAACACGATGAAGCCGGTGTCGACGGCAAGCTGCTCGCCACCGACTCGCACGTCCACAGTGTTCGTGTGGCCACCCAGGCGCGAATCGGCCTCAAGCAATGTCACGTCGTGACGCTCCGCCAGCGTGTAGGCGGCCGTCATTCCAGCGATTCCCGAACCAACAACGGCGATTTGCATGGGCGAGTTTCGGAAGAGAAGGCGAAGGTCATCGAGCCGTGGACTGCTGCAAGGTCGCTCGCATGGCTGGCGGAGACTCCACGGCCAGCCATGCGAGCGCTTTTGTCGAGCGATCGACTATTTGGGCAGCAGAACGGTATCGATCACGTGGATGACGCCGTTCGAGCAGACGATGTCTGCCTTCACAACCTTGGCGTCATTTATCTTCACGCCGTCAGTCGCGTCGATGGAAACGCTTTGCCCCTGGACCGTTTTGGCCGAGTCGAGCTTCACGACATCGGCAGCTTTCACCGCGCCCGGTACGACGTGGTAGGTCAGGATCGCGGTCAGCTTGTCTTTGTCTTTAAGCAGGGCTTCGACCGTTCCTTCCGGCAGCTTGGCGAAGGCTTCGTCCGTGGGCGCAAACACCGTAAAGGGGCCTTTGCCTTTCAAGGTGTCGACCAGACCGGCAGCTTTCAGGGCCGCGGCCAAGGTCTTGAACGAACCGGCAGCGACGGCCGTGTCGACGATGTCGCTGGTGGCGGTCTTGGCCACGGCAACACTGTGAACCTTGGTGCCGGCGCACTTTTCTCCGGCCAGCGCCGGGTTGGCCCCCGCGGCGAGCGATAGCGTGACGGCAGCAGCGAGCAGCGAGCGAGATGTGATGGACATGACGAACTCCTTGTGGATTGTCGAACCAGCTATAAATCGTTCAAAACGTTCACGTAGTTCTATGCGGATTCGGTCAACTCGTCAAGTCACTGGTCTCGATTAATTTCCGAAGATATTCTAAGTACAGGCAGGAGGCACCGAGAGCCACCGACTGGACATAAGATCGCCGACACTCTATAATCGTTCAAAACGATCTTCTGTGCAAGCCATGAAGCACCTTTTGACCCCCAAGCAAGTTGCCCAAGCCATTGGTGTCAGCGAATCCTCGCTTAAACGCTGGTGCGATCGCGGCGCGCTGAGCATGGTCCGCACTGCGGGGGGCCATCGCCGTCTCTCGCTCGACGATGTCGTGGCCTTCCTGCGGCAATCAGGGCATCAGATTGTTCGGCCCGAACTGCTGGGATTACCGCCCGCCCGCGGTCAGTCACCCGCGACAATCGACCGTGGTCGTGAAATGGTTCGCCAAGCGCTCCTGGCGGGTGAGGATGCCCAGTGCCGGCGGATCGTGCTGGATCTCTATTTGGCCGGCACGAGCGTTTGTGAAATTGGCGACCAGGTGTTGGCCGGCGCATTTCACGACATCGGCGACGCCTGGGAGTGCGGCGATATCTCGATCTACCGCGAGCGGCGCGGTTGTGAGATCGCGATCCATGCCCTGCACGACTTGAGCGGCGCACTCCCACAGCCGCCACTCGACGCACCGCGAGCCATCGGCGGGACGCTCGAGAGCGATCCCTATCAATTGCCGACGTTGATGGTCGAACTCGCCTTGCGCGAAGCCGGCTGGCAGGCGACGTCGCTCGGCACGCTCCTGCCCGCCCTCACATTGATGGATGCCCTACGCGAGAACAAGCCGCGCCTGCTGTGGCTCAGCGTCTCCAGTATTCCGGACGTCGAGACGTTTCTCGCGGATTTCGCTGCCTTGCACGCCGCGGCGACAGAGCAGGGGACCGCGGTCGTTGTCGGCGGCCGGGCACTCTCGGAGGAGCTTCGCCGGCAGATGAGCTACAGCGCGTACTGCGACACGCTCCGTCACATGGTCTCTTTTGCACAGTCGCTGCGCCAGCCGGCCTGATTCGGCACGTTTTCCCAGGGAGGAAGACGCGGTCAACGTCTCGGATCTCTTCGCGGCGGTGCAGCCAGCCGGAGCTAAAAGCTATCCGCAGCCGATAGCACGATCAGCTCCATCGACACCGGCTTCCCGTCCGCTGATTTGCCGTCCAGTCGCAGAACCCAACCTTCGGGATCGCGCTCGTCCGGTCGCAGCGGCGACTTCGCACCCCCATCGGCCGGCTTGACCAGCGGCAGAAACGCCGGGTGCGGCGCGCCAACCGAGTCCGCGCTCCAGCCAATCAGTTCGTCGGCATCGGTCCGCACCTCGGGCGAAGCGTCTTTCTCCGGCGAGATCAACAGCAGGAAGTCGCGAGTATCGTGCGTATCGCGGTGCGCTTCGAAGGTGGGTTGCACCGCGTAACGCAAGGTGTAGGTCCCCGCCGGGATTTCCTGTTGCCGCAGGTCGAGCGCGGTATTGGCAATCTGAATCACACCGACCAGGCTGCCAGGCTGAATCTTGTATTCGACGGGCGCGGCATTCGCGGCCGCGTCCTCCTCGCCTTCGGCCGGCGGTTCGGCCAGCTTCTTTTCGGCTTCAGCCGTGATGGGCATCCAATTCTTGGTGGTCCAGATCTGGCACAGCTCCTGATCGTCCGCCAGCATCAGCTGGATGTGCTTCGGCTCGAGCTTCTCCGCGATGCTCGGATCAACCCCCTCGGGAAGACCCTCTACGACAGTGGCCGTGCACTCCACAGCACTTAGAACGCCCGGCGACAGAAGCAGTAGTGCGAAAGCAAGAAACGATGTAACGCGAAGCATGCGAATCCTCATGGCTGGCTAATAGCGAAGGGCCCGATTGGCGAAATTCAGCTGTTTTGCCTTTTATTGTACCTCTCGGCGTCGCGGTTGACATCGCCCCGAACCGCAGTCTGTTTTACCCGCGAACTAACGTCTTCTCGCTTGGAAATTGCGGTTCGAATTGGCGGGGTGCTTTCCAGCGGCTGGGTACCGGCTAGTCTGAAACGGCCCAGATCCAACCATCCCCCGGGGAGAGATCGAAATGACCCACGTGCAAGGCATCCTGGAGACGGCGATTTACGTCACCAATCTGCCGCGGGCTGCCGACTTTTATCGGCGGCTGTTCGATTGCGGTACGCTACTCGAGACCGAACGCCTGATCGCGCTCGACATCGCCGGCCGCAGCGTGTTGTTACTCTTCCTGGCTGGCGATACGGATGAACCGTTTGAAACTCCTGGTGGCATCATTCCTCCGCATCGGGGCGTCACCGGCGGGCACTTTGCCTTGGGCATTACACAGGCCGACTTCGACCCCTGGGCGAATCGGCTCACCGCTCAGCAAGTGCTGATCGAAAGCATCGTCACCTGGCCCGGCGGCGCCCGGAGCCTCTACTTTCGCGATCCGGACGGCAATCTGGCCGAACTGATTACGACTGGTTTCTGGGCGAACTACTAGGATCTTCGGCAGAACCGGCAAGTCCCTCGCGGCGCGGCGCCCGGTGTGCTAACTGATTTCAGGGGGATATCGGCGCTGCGCGCGGCTTGCGTGGAGCCCGTTGCCCAGACTAGCATCGGATGAACTGGCTCAACTCTCAGGAAGCTGCGGCTTTTCGCTGCGCTCAATCACGACATGTGGAAGTTGCTTCGCAACCTGCGTCCGCGTTCGCGTTCGAGCAATGAGCCGGTTCAGGCGCATATGACGTTCGCTCATACGTCGTTCGGAAGTTCGCTCTCGCGCACGCGGCTGTTGCTGAAGAAGCAGCTTTGGATCTGGCCGATCATTGCCGTGGTGATTCTGGCGACGGTTGGTTATGCCGTCAGCGGCCTGATCCAGCGGACCATGGAAGACAGTCTTCGCTCGGAACTGGCGACTCTGCTCTCGGTTGAACGCTCGATGCTTGAAAAGTGGTTCGCGGTGCAAGAGTCGAGTGCTCTCACCCTGGCCAACAATCAGTCCATCCGGCAAACGGTCACGGAACTGGTCGAGGCCGGGAGTACTGACGCCACGCCGAGTGACGCGGCCGGCACGCCCAGTCCTGACGAGTTGCGCAAGCGTCTAGCCAAGGAACTGGAAGCGGCGCTCTCTTCGCACGACTTCGTGGGCTATGTGGTCGTCGACAAGCAACTGGAAGTCATCGCCGCGTTTACCCCCGGACTCGTGGGACAAATCGCCACGCAATTCGAATCGTTTCTCAAACCGAGCTTCGCAGGCGAAACGAACGTGTCTCCCCCATTTCCGAGCATTCAGTTGCTCAAGGACACCTCGGGGCGGTTGCGAAGCGGCGTGCCAACCATGTTCGTGTGCGCGCCGATTCGTGACTCGAACTTGCAGATCGTGGCTGTCCTGGCAATGCGCATCCGCCCCGAGAAAGAATTCACCGAGATTCTTCAGCTGGGGCGCGTCGGCGAGACAGGCGAGACCTACGCCATCAACCAGCAAGGGCTATTGGTCTCGAACAGCCGGTTTGACGAGTCGCTGATCCTGCTCGGTCTCTTGCCCGACACCGATGACGCGGCCTCAATCCTAAACGTTCAGGTTCGTGATCCCGGCGGCGATATGACCAAAGGTTTTCGGCCCACTGTCCGGCGGCGTGAAATGCCGCTGACCGAAATCGCCTCCGCGGCCATTTCGGGGACTCAGGGCGTCAACCTGGACGGTTTTCGCAATTACCGCGGCGCCGAGTCGATTGGAGCCTGGACCTGGCTCCCCAAGTACCAGATGGGCATTATCACCGAGATCAACTCGGCCGAGGCCTTTCGCCCGCTGATCATCTTGCAGCGAACTTTCTACGCGCTATACGCCTTGCTGGGCATCGGCGCCATCGCAATCTTCGCCTTTACGTTGATCGTGGCTCGCTTGCAGCGTCAGGCGCGCGCCGCCGCCGTCGAGGCCAAGCAACTGGGACAGTATCGCCTTGAGGAGAAACTCGGCGCGGGCGCAATGGGCGTGGTCTACAAGGGTCGCCACGCCATGCTCCGCCGCCCAACCGCCATCAAGATGCTCGATGTCGACCAGGTCAGCCAAGCCGCCATCGAACGCTTCGAACGCGAAGTGCAGATTACCTGTAACCTGAACAACCCGCATACCGTCGCGATCTTCGACTACGGTCGCACACCCGAGGGCGTGTTCTACTACGCCATGGAATTCCTCGACGGGATCAACCTGCAGACCCTGGTTGAACGTGATGGTCCCCAGCCCGAGGGCCGGGTGGTTTCGATCCTCAAGCAGATCTGTGCATCGCTGTACGAAGCCCATTCGCTGGGCCTCGTGCATCGCGACATCAAACCCGCCAACATCATGCTCAACCGCCGCGGAGCGGAGCCCGACGTCGTGAAGGTGCTCGACTTCGGTCTCGTCAAGGCACTGGGCGATGGTAAGCCCGACCGCGAATCCAGTGGCGAGCTGTCCGGCACACCGCTGTACATGTCGCCCGAAGCGATCCAGATGCCCGACTCGGTCGACGCCCGCAGCGACTTGTACGCCGTGGGCGCCGTGGGCTACTACCTGCTCTCCGGGCAAACGGTGTTTAACGCCCGCACCTTGGGCGAGCTTTGCCAGCAGCATATTTCCTCGACACCCGACCTGCCGTCGCAGCGTCTGGGGCGTGCCGTCTCGCGCGAACTCGAACACGCGATCCTGTCCTGTCTGGAGAAGAATCGCGCCAAGCGGCCGCAGACGGCGCGCGATCTGGCGGCCATGCTCGACCGTGCCGCGGCGGTGTGGACGCTCGAAGACGCGGAAACCTGGTGGAGCCGCTTTGAACGGGGACAAGCCACGCATCCCGACGTAAAGTCGAGTGCGGGCGAAATCGCACCGCCCAGTGGAGTGGCCAATGGACCCGCAGCGGGTGGCAATGCCGGTACCGTCGCCCCGTCGTTCGATCGCACGGTTATTTACGAACCGCCCGGCGACGGCGAGTAACGGAGGAGGGGGCCCATCGTGCCACTTGTGGCTACAGTCACCGCAACGGTCCGGCAAGCGGACCCTGATGCCTTCTCGCGGGTGCATTTTTCTCGCTCGCTCGCGGCTAATCCGCTCGGCTTTCGCTGGCAACAAGCTATATTGTCGGCACGGCCATTCGGCTGCATCTCGTTCCTCGCATTGGTGTCATCGCACACATCCATGATCGTATTCAGGTGGGAGACCGTATGATGTCGACCCTTTCTCGGATTTCGTTTGCGTTGGCCGGGCTGCTGGCCATCGCGTTTCAGTCGTCGTTCGTACTGGCACAAGAAGATGCCGCGGCGGCCGCGGTTCGCCAGCGTGCCGAACAACTCGTGACCGCATTTAATGCCGGCAAGACAGATGACGTGGCCGGCTATTTCATGCCGCGCGGCGAACTGATCGACGAGGCAGGCACGGTCTATCAAGGAACGCAGGAGATCAAAGGCCTGTTGAACGCCTTCTTCAAGGAGTTTCCTGGCGCGAAGCTCGCGCTGAACGTCGAGTCGATTCGCCTCGTCGGGCCGGTCGCGATCGACGAGGGAACCCGATCGATCACCACCGCCGATGGCGAAGCGCGTTCCCAGTTCCGCTACATCGCCGTGTGGACGAACGTCGACAAGGAGTGGAAACTGGCGTCGTTCCGAGATTTTGCCGACGATCCGATCCCCACGCCGCATGACAATCTCGAACCGCTGGCCTGGCTCGTGGGCGAGTGGGTGAACGAAGGTACCGATGCTGACGTTGCCATCTCGTACCGCTGGTCTGATGACGGCAATTACCTGCTGGGCGAGTTCGACATTCAGCCCGTTGATGGGCCGCAGCGAAAAAGCACGCAGCGAATCGGCTGGGATCCCACGACCGGAACGATTCGCTCGTGGCTCTTCGATGCTGACGGCGGTTTTGCCGAGGGAAAGTGGACCATGGTGGAAGACGGGATTGTCGCCAAGAGCGAATCGGTCAATTCGGACGGCACCACGTCGTCTGCGACGATGACGATCACCCCCACGGACAACGACCACTACTCGATCGCCGGTAGCGAGCGAATCGTGGCGGGTGCACGCGAACCCGATTTCGAGCTCACCGTGACCAGGCGTCCGCCCAAGGCCGGCAACTAGGCCCCACACCGTACGAGGCTCATGATGTTTGCATTTGCGAAGCCAAGCCTGGCCGTATGTATTGTTGTTGGCGGATTGACCGTCTCCGCGCAAATCGCGGAAGCCCGTGGCGGCCGTGGTGGCGGTGGTGGCGGTGGTGGTCATGGTGGCGGTCGCCCTTCGATGGGGCACGTCGGCGGCGGCGGTGGTCGTCCCAGTGGTGGTGGCGCCCGACCCAGCGGAGGCGCTGCGCATCGGCCCGCATCTCGTCCCTCGACTTCGCACACTGCCAACCGTCCTTCGATGGGCAATGTTTCGCGACCCCCGGGCGGTGGTGCACGGCCCAATCTTCCTTCTCGACCGAGTGGCGGTAGCGGAAATTTCAGTCCGTCCGGCGGCGGTCGTCCGAACCTTGCAGGGCCGACGACGCGCCCCGGCGGCAACCTCGGCGGCGGTGCGGGTGGGCAGCGCCCGTCAGTGCGCCCTCCGACAAACATTCCTGCCACAAACCGACCCTCATTCCCATCGGGTGGAGTTGCTGGTGGCGGCCCGAACCTGGGCAATCGTCCCGGCGCTTCAACGCGCCCCGGCACAGGCAATCGACCAGACTTGGCAAACCGACCTGATTTGGCGAACCGACCTGGAATCGGGACGGGCGGACCGACAACGCGTCCGGGATTGGGTCTCGATCAGCCTGGCGGTGATCGGCCGAGTCTCGGCAACGTGACAAGACCCGCTCCACTGCCTGGCCGTCCCGGCGGCGGTGATCGACCGGGCATTGGTGGAGGCAACCGACCCGGCGGCGGTGATCGTCCGAGCATCGGCGGTAATCGACCAGGAGGCGGCGATCGACCGGGAATTGGTGGAGGCAACCGACCTGGTGATGGAGATCGCCCCGGAAGACCTGGCGGTGATCGACCTGGAGGCGGCGATCGACCGGGACGCCCTGGTGATGGAGATCGCCCCGGCCGACCCGGCGATGGCGACCGACCGATCGTGGACCGGCCAATTGAACGACCGCCGAACGCCAGTCGCCCGAGCCGTCCTGGCGATGGTAACTGGAATCACGGTCCTGAGTGGGGACATCGTCCGGGCTGGGATCATCCCGGCTGGAACAATCCGAACTGGGGTTGGGGCGGCGGCAGTTGGGCCGGTCACTGGCACAACAACTGTATTCGTCCGCACTACGGCTGGTACAACGGCTGCTGGAATAACTATTGGGGTAGCAACTGGTACGCGCCCCTGGCTTGGGGCGCGGTCGGCTGGGGGCTTGGCTCCTGGACCAGCAACTGGGGATACAGTTCGGCTTACTACAACCCCTACTATGTTGCCGCGCCGGCGGTTCCGTACGACTACTCGCAACCCGTGGTCGTCGACAACTATGTGAACGACGCGGCGGATGCTGCCGTGGCCGCCGATCCGAACGCCCAGCCGCCGGCCGAAGATCCCGCGGTGCAGCACGCCACGGCGCTCTTCGACGAGGGGCTCGCCCTGTTCAAAAAGGGCGACTATCGGTCGGCACTCAACAAGTTCGATGCGGCACTCACCCAACTTCCCGATGATCCGGTCATCCACGAGGTGCGTGCGGTGACGCTATTCGCGCTGGGAGAGTACCAGCAATCGGCCGCGGCGCTCAACTCGTTCCTGTCGAGTGCGCCAGGCATGGACTGGACTACCATGAGCAGCCTGTACGGCAACGCTGCCGATTACGAGGCCCAGCTCCGCAAGCTCGAACAGTACTGCGTATCCAAGCCGAATGACGCCGCGGCGTATTTCGTCCTGGCGTATCAGTACCTTGTGCTGGGCGCAAAGGACCAGGCCACCGACGCGCTGCGCGTCGTGGTGAAAAACCAGCCGAAGGATTCCACTGCCAAGCGAATGCTCGATGCACTTGCACCCGAGCAGGCGACCGCGGTGGCCCAGACGCCGCCGGCCCCGGCGGCTGCTCCAGCGCCCGCGGCCGGCGCCGAAAGTCCCGCGATCGATCTGGTGGGCAACTGGCGTGCGAAAGCTGGCGACACCACGATCGATCTGGCGATTACAGACGCTTCGCAGTTCACCTGGAAAGCTTCGGAGAAGGGCAAAGCCACTGCCGAGCTCGATGGCCAATTGACCGCCGATGCCGATGCCCTTACGCTCGACAGCGCGACTCAAGGGGCCATGAGTGGTTCCGTGGCCACTCTCTCCCCCGACAAGTGGCGGTTCGCGCTCGCCGGGGCACCTGCTTCCGATCCGGGACTCACTTTCGAACGAGTTCGCTAACGAGTTGTTTCTCAATTCCCCACAGGAGTCCTGATGATGCGCTGGCGCGGTGGTGAGCAAAGCGGAAACCTGGAAGACCGTCGGCGCATGAGCCCGCGTGGTGTCGCCGTCGGTGGGGGCGCCATGCTGCTTATCATGGTGCTCGCCCTGGTGTTCGGCATTGATCCGCAACAGCTCAACCAGGTCATCGATCAAGGCGGCGGCGCCGGCGGCGGTGCGGCCGTTGAAGAGCGCGAGCTCACGCCCGAGGAGATCGAACAGCGCGACTTCACGGCCACGGTGCTCCGATTCACGGAGCGCGTGTGGGACGAACAGCTACCCAGCATCGGCCGGCGATACGACCCGCCGAAGATGGTTCTTTTCTCACAGCAGGTTCGAACCGGCTGTGGCGTGGCCCCCTCGGCAGTTGGTCCCTTTTACTGTCCCATGGACCGAACGGTATATCTCGACCCGACATTCTTCGAAGAGCTCCAGCAAAAGCTGGGCGGCTCCAAGGCCGAGTTCTCGCAGGCCTACGTGATCGCCCATGAAGTCGGCCATCACGTCCAGAATCTGCTCGGCTACAGCGACCTCGTCAATCAGAAACGCCAGACCCTGCCGGCCGAGGAGTTCAACAAGTGGTCCGTGCGGCTGGAGCTGCAGGCCGACTATCTGGCCGGTGTCTGGGCACATTACGGGCAGCGGGAGTTCAACTTTATCGAGCCTGGCGATGTCGAATCCGCAATCACCTCGGCTAACGCGATCGGCGACGATCGCCTGCAGAAACGTTCGACCGGCTTCACCTCGCCCGAGAACTACACGCACGGAACTTCCGAACAACGCGTGCGCTGGTTCACCGAGGGACTCAAGACCGGCGACCTGGGGCGGCTCGAGGAAATCTTCAGGGTCCCCTACGAGCGACTTTGAGTCGTCCGTCCGCTGTCGGGTCGCGACGGATCCTTCAGCAGTTGCTCGATCTGTTCCATGCTGACCGGCTTCACCAGGTGATGGTCGAAGCCCGCAGCCCGCGTTCGCTCACGGTCGGCTTCCTGTCCCCAGCCGGTTAGCGCGAAGAGCTTCACATGCGGATAGCGGCCGTCCGTCCGTATGCGCTCGGCGACCTGAAACCCGTCCATGCCCGGCATGCCGAGATCCAAGAGCACGATCTCGGGCTGGAAGCTTTCCATGATGGCCAGCGCCGTTGGTCCGTCGTTGGCCACCTGGGCTTCTGACCCCAACATCTTGAGCAGCATTCCCAGGCTCGAGGCCGCGTCGCGATTGTCGTCAACGACCAGGACCTTTCGGCGGGGCTTGGGCACCGCCTGCGATGCCGGAGTTTGAGCGTTGGCTCCCTCCTGTTGAGCAGCCGTTGGCAATCGCACCGTAAACGTGCTCCCCAGGTGGGGACCGGGGCTCTGTACCGCGACGCTCCCACCGTGCATCTCGACCAGGCGCTTTACCAGAGTCAGGCCGATTCCCAGTCCTCCCTGGGCTCGGCTGGCGGTGCGATCGACCTGCATGAACATGTCGAACACCAGCGGCGCCATCTCGGTGGGAATGCCGATCCCGTTGTCGCGCACGCGCAGCACGATTTCTCCCTGGCCTCGTTCGGCGCTCAGCCAGATCTGGCCGCCACGGTCCGTGTACTTGGCCGCATTGTTGAGCAGGTTGGATATCACCTGTGCCAGACGCACCGAGTCGCCATACAGCGTGATGCTCTCGGGAGGGATCGACACCGAGAGCTGATGCCCCCCCGCGGCGATTGCCGGTTGGCTGGTGTCGACCGCCGTCCGCACGATCTCGGCGAGCGTGGTTTCTTCGCGCCGCAGTTCGATTGAACCTCGCGTGATTCGCGAGATCTCCAAGAGATCGTCGACCAGTCGGACCATTTGGGCTACCTGTCGTTCCATGATCTCGCACACGCGCTCGGCCGTGGCATCGCCGCGGGCGGACATCGACAGGATATGTATCGAACTGCGAATCGGCGCGAGCGGGTTGCGCAGCTCGTGGGCCAAGGTGGCCAGGAATTCATCCTTGCGCTTGTCCGCTTCTTCAAGCGACTGTTCCGTCGCCTTCCGCTCGGTGACATCGCGCGTCGTTCCGGCCACCGCTTCCACTTCCCCGTCGGGACCAATCACCGGCACCAGAATGTAATCATAAATTCGCCGCCCGAACGTTCCGGTGAACGGCACTTCGCCACGGATCGGCCCCTTCGTCGCGACGACTTCTTCAATCTCGCGGTCGTGCATTGCCGCGTGCCAGGGTTCGTAGCCCAGCTCAAGGCAGTTTTTGCCGATTGCCTCCTCCCAGGTGCGGCCCCACATCTGCAGGAGCACTTCATTGGCATACACGAAGCGGTGATCCAGACTGAAGATATACGCCAGGTCCGGCGTATTGTTGAGGATTGCCTCGTATAGCCGCCTCTGCCGCGCGGACTCGGCCTGCGTTTCGGCGAGTGCCGCTTCGGCCTGTTTGCGCTGCGAAATGTCGACCGTCACGCAGACGATGTTCACCAGAGTGCCGGACGCATCGCGCAGCCCCGTCACGCAATTGTTGACCCAGGCGATCGAGCCGTCCTTGCGCAGATAGCGTTTCTCGATCGTGAAGTCAGGGCCGCCAGCGGCAAGCATCCGAAACTTTTCGAGGTTGTGCGGCAAATCGTCCGGGTGCGTGATGTCCTGCATCCGCAGTGCGCGCAGTTCCGCTTCGTCGTAGCCCGTGATCTGGCAGAACCGTTTGTTGACCAACTGAAATCCGCCGGCAAGGTCCGTTTGCGAAATGCCGGCCGTCGCCTGGTTCACAATCGCGCTGAACTGTTGTTCGCTCGCGCCCAGCGCCAGTTCGGCCCGCTTGAGTTCGTCGATATTCTGTACCAGGGCCACGGCGCCCACGACCTCTCCGCCGGCATCTCGAAACGGCGCGGCGGCCACGCGGGTCCAGGTTTCACCGCCAGCTTCGTCGGTGAACAGCATCTCCACGCCGGGAGTCACCGTTTCGCCCTGCAGCGCACGCACGCTGGGCCACCGCTCCAGTGGTAACAGCTGCCCCACACTGTCGAATGCCCGCCACCGCTTGATCCGCTGCGGATCCTGTGACGGTGCTCGCTCGGGCACCAGCCGCCGCATGGCCGCGTTGCTCAGGATCCAGCGCCCGTCGCGCCCCATCAGGCCAATGCCCACCGGCAGTTGATCAAGAACCGCGGCCAGGGGCGCGTTCGCCGCCTCCCCCGAGACGCCGGCGACCTGGCGTTCGCCGGGTTCGTTCCCATGATCAGATTGGTCCATGCGACAGCAGACTCCCGCCATTTTCGAATCGGCCGCTGATGATAGCAAACGTCGTGCCTTTGACGTAAGCATGCGTGCTCATTCGCACAATGCTGTGCCCAACGGCCCGATATTCTATCGAGCCGCCCCCGCGTCTGCTTGGCAAGTGCCCTGTTTTTACCAACGTGACTGCCAATCCCGATCGCGGTATGTCAGTTGCAAACCGTGGCGGTGCGAAGTGCTGCCGGTACCCTCGAGGTAGGGAAACGGCAGCTCGGATTGACCATTGGAAGGGGGAGCGTTCAGATGATCGTCAGGGCAGCAGAGACGACGAAGTTCGCGGAGTCCGCAGCGAAGGGCCCCGCGGAGCGACGGGCAACGAAAACGGCCGCTCGCGCAAGCGAACCGCGCCGCCCCTGGATGTCGAAGACCGCGGTGAATTTCATCCTCGATGGGGGCCTGCTCGTCTTCATGGTCCTGATGCTGTTCACCGCGGCCGCGCTACGGTTTGTGTTTCCCGCGCCGACGCTCGCCGCCGGTTGGACCCTGTGGGGCTTCGGCTACGATGCCTGGGCGAACTTTCAGTTCGGGCTCGTGGCCTTCTTTGGGCTGGCCATCCTGCTGCACGTGATGTTGCACTGGTCCTGGGTCTGTTGCGTGTTTGCCGCGAAAGTGTTGCGCGGTCGTTCGGCCCGGCCCGACGAAGGTATGCAGACAATCTGGGGCGTGGGCCTGCTGATCGTCGTGGTCAACGTCATCGGCCTGCTGTTGGGACTGGCCTACCTGATGGTGCAGGCGCCAGTCACCTAGGGCGCTTGCAACGCTACTCGCACAGCGGACAGCCGGCCACTTGCGGCTCATCGCCAATCTGCAGAAAGCTCACGCCGCGGGCGATCGACATCGCCCCGGTGAGCACGACGCACCAGGCGGCAATTTTCAGCATCCTCTGGCGTCCGGTGAGCGAAAGAAGCCGGGCCCCTGTTCCGGCCAGCACCATCATGGGCACGGTGCCTGCGCCGAATGCCGCCATCGTTGCGGCACCCATTATGGGATCGCTCGTGCTGGCTGCGAGCGCGGCGAACGCATAGACCAGCCCGCAGGGGAGCAGTCCGGTCAGCACGCCGGCCAGAAACACACTGCTCCAGCGGCGATCGCGCAGGAAAGTCCCCACCATTCCGCCAACGAGGCAGCCGAGTCCAGGATTTGCGGCACCGCTCGTGGGCGACTGAATCGAAAGCGCGGATCTCAGCCAGGACATCCCGCGACCAATTACGCCGGTCGCCAACAGGCCTTGAAAGACCAGCAGCACGCCGGCAATGATCGCTACCCCCGCCGGAACATTCACCCAGCGCGAGAGGCCGTCGGCCATCCGCAGCACGCCGTATCCAACCGCCGCACCAAGCGCGCCATAGGTAAAGATTCTGCCGGCGCTATACACGAGCTGCCGCGCCAGATTGTTCGACCAGCTTCGGGCCGGTGCGCCGATCAGCAGCGTGAAGGCCCCGCACATCCCCAGGCAATGGGCCGATCCCAGCAGTCCGCCGAGGAGCACCAATGGGAGCTCGATCATCGGGCACCTGCCGGCGTGAGCTCAGAGTAAAAGTCACTGTCGTCTTCCGTAGACTCGGTTCGCCTCGGCAAACCCTCGGAAGTATTCGCGTCCGGTGAGTCCACGGGCACCGTTTGCAATCGCAGCGAATTGCCTACCACCAGCAAGCTGCTAACGACCATCGCCGCGGCGGCCCAAGCCGGGTTCAGCCAACCCGTTGCCGCCAGTCCGATGCCAACGCCGTTGTAGGCGAACGCCCAGAACAAATTCTGACGCATCACGCGCACGCTTCGCCGCGAAAGTTCAATCGCCCAGGGGACGTGCCCCAAATCGTCCGCTAGCAATGCGACGGGCGCCGACTCACGCGCCAGGTCGGTGCCGCATCCCAGGGCAATTCCCACATCGCTCGCCGCCAGCGCCGGCGCGTCGTTTACGCCGTCGCCAATCATCGCCACAGGACCTAGCGTCCGACGTGCCTCGCCAATCGCAGTCAGCTTGTCCTCGGGCAGCAGCCCGCTCTCGACCCGAACTCCGAGTTGCTCTGCGAGCAGTCGGCCGCGCGCAGGATCATCGCCCGTGAGCACTCCCACATCGCATCCCAACTCCCGACAGGCTGCAATGGCCGTCGCCGCCTCGGGTCGTACCGTCTCGGAGAAAGTGAACACCGCCCGAATCTCGCCATCCCAGCCGACAGCCGAAACCGACTGGCCATCCTGCCTGGTCCCTTCAACAATGTTTCGCAGTACAATCGGCATCGCCAGCCCGCAGTTCTCCAGCCAGCGCACGCTGCCGAGCATCGTCTCGGCCACATCACCATTAAATGTCGCGCGGACACCACACCCCGATACCGTCGAGACGTTCCCGATCTTTGGGCCGACCTGGTCCGAAACGGCGTCGGCAAATTCCCCAGCGATCGCCTCGGAGAATACATGCGTCGATGCCCGCGCCAAAGGGATGGCGCGAACCAGCGAATCGCCGGCGTGCCCACCCTCGACGACTACCATCCGTTCGACGCGCGGCGTGCCGGTGGTTAGCGTGCCCGTCTTGTCGAAGCGAACGGCCCGGATCGTCGCCAGCCGCTCGAGTGCCTCGCCGCTGCGAAACAGCACGCCGCGCTGGGCCGCGGTTCCGAGCGCCGTCCAGACCGCCATCGGGGTTGCCAGCCCGAGCGCACAGGGGCAAGAGATCAAGAGCACTGCCAGCGCCGCCATAATCGCCGTGTCGGTCGTTCCCCACCACCAGTGAGCGGCGAACGTGAGGCAAGCGATCAGCAGCACCGCCTCCAGGAACCACGAGGAGACCCGGTCGGCCAACCGCTGGTACCGCCCCTTACTGAGTCGGGCGGTGCGCACCAGTTCGATTAGCCTGGCGAGCGAACCTTCATTCGCCGGCGCGGTCACCAGCACGACTAGCTCGCCGTCCAGATTCAAACTTCCGCCGAGCACTTCGTCGCCCACCGCTTTGGTTACCGGGCGGCTTTCACCAGTGAGCAACTGCTGCGTGACGCTGGCGCAACCACGATCGATCGTGCCGTCGGTGGCAATCCGTTCGCCAGCCAGTACCCGCAGCCGGTCTCCTGGCCGCACGCTGGCAGTTGCGACCTCAGCGACCTGGCCATTCGGCTGAACGAGCCGCACCTGTTCGGGCAGCAGCTTCTCGAGTGCTTCGAGTGCCGCGGTCGTGCGGAGTTTGCCCGTCGCTTCGAGCCAGCGACCGATCGTGACCATGACCAGTACGGTACAGGCGACCTCGAAGTACACGTGCCCCGCACCGGTGAACACCGAGACCGCCGAATAGACGTACGCGGCAACCACGCCCATCGCGATCAGCAGATCGGTCGCCGCGAGCCCTCGTTTGGCACTCGCCAGCGCGTTTTCCACCAGCGGCCAGCCGAGCAGCCAGAGTACCGGCAGACTCAAAAGCAGGCAGATGTAACGAAACAGATCGGCCAGCGACGCGGCCAAGGGCCCCGAGCCCACTGCCCGGGCGTCGTACAAGTCCTGCGTCCAGAGCGCCATCGTGAACATCATCACGTTCAGCGTCAGAAAGATCGCCATCCCCAGCCGCGCAAGCGTCCAGCGGGCTTCTCCTTCAGCACCGGCGCCACCGGTGATCTCGGCCGCCAACCGACAACCGAAGCAGCAATAGCTTGGCTCGCTGCTGCTCGGCGACGCGCCCGCAATCGGCAGGTGGCAATAGTCGCACTGCGCTGGCGATTCGGCGTGGCTCATGGAGGCGAAGTGAGCTCCACTCGCAGCGCTGGGAAGAGGTACGACAGAGTGTAGTAGACCGCGAAAATCCAGAACAGAATCCACAGCAGCCGCACATACCACGGAATGCGATTGCCCGTGTAGTGATGAAACTGGTGCTCGACGTCCGCCGGTGCGTAATCGTCGGCCGAGGTCGTCGCCGGTGAATTCTCGCTGATGTTCATGCGTTCGCTCTTAAAATCGTGGTTTGCGACCAGTGACCGTACGTCCCGGGCGTGCCGCGGAGGAAGCCGGCGTCTTCAGCGGAATGAACCCCCGCGGCAGCGCGTCTTCATCCAGCAGCGTTTCGTTCTCCAGCATCGTGTACTTGGGCGCCTCGACATCATGAAACATGCCTCCTAGCGCTGCCCAGCCAAAGAGCAGCAGGAAGCCAAAGCTGGCGAGCAGGTAGTTCAAGATCGGGCTGATCGCGAAGGCGCCCTCGGCGTCCCCGCGGTACAGCGCGATGAACTCCAGGAACTTCGTGCCAAACCCCAACAGGCAAGGCACCAAAACCGCCGCCGCCATCACCAGCATCACCCATTGAGATGCGGGCCTCGCTCGACGAATCGTCATCGTGATAGGTCCTTATTCCGCGGTTGCCACTTCAGCGTCTTCCGCCTGCTCTTCGCTCTCGGACGTTTCCTCGTTGGTCTTGTTGCCCGGCAGCGGCGTCGGCTCAAAGACTTCGTAGTACGGATAGCTCTCGAGCCAGGAGCCCAACCACTGCACATATGTGATCAGCGCGATGCCACGCTTGTTCGGCTTGTCGGGCGAACCCTCGAACAGCCACGGATACGATGGCATCGGCGATTCGTGCGAGACCATCGTCGGCTGGAAGAAATGCACCGCGTGCCAGTCGTTCGCCCGGCGGCCACCTTCACGCGACAGGTCCGGCCCCACGCGCCGCGTGCCGAACATCACCGGCCGTTGAAGTTCGTTCTGGTACTCCTCGGTCTTGGCAACGGGTCCCCAGCGGTCTTCCTCGCGTGAGACCGGCCGCACAAACTGGCTGTGGCAATGCCAGCAACCTTCGCCCGTGTACACTCGGCGGCCAAGCTCCAGGATCTCGGCACAGTTCTCCTGGGTAGGCTCGCCCACATGCTTGGCGAACTGCTCGGGATAGCGATGGCTGAGATTTTCAAACTGGTACATCAGGTTGCTGTTCTTCTCGACTAGTTGGGTCGTCGTCTGTTCCGGCAAGTCGCGATACATGAGCGCCGGCACGAGCGCATTCGACAAGAACGCGAACGCGAAGAACCCCAACCCTGCGACCAGCAGAACGCCTGATTTACTTTCGAACATGCTTCGATTGCCTTAGTTGGTACCGTGCGTTGCCAAATGGGCCTGCGGCTGCGGTTCGGGAACCACGCGCGAGACGCCCGCCTCGCGGGAAAGCCGCCAGGTCATGTACAGATTCACGAAGAAGCAAACTTGCCCGGCCATCATCGCCAGTCCGGCGAATACTCGCACAACCCAGAACGGCTGCGATCCTTCGACCGACACTTCCCACGGCTGCAGTGAGGCCCAGTAGTAACCCTGGAACACGCCGGCCAGCGTCAGGTCGAGCGCCATTGCGAACAAGCCCACGGCCGACAGCCAGTAATGCCACTCACACAGCTCCCGGCTCCACCACTCGGTACGCCAGATTCTGGGGAACAGGTAAGTCATGATCCCGAGCAGCCACATGCTGAACACGCCAAACATCACCAGGTGCGCGTGCCCCACCACCCAGTCTGAAAAGTGAATCAGGGCCTGAAAGGTGAGCGTGGTTTGCAGCGCACACTGGAAGCACGTGATGCCATAGAACACCATGCCGGTATAGAACCAGCGGATCGGCAGGTTCGTGATGAGCGCCCGGCTGGAACCCCAGATCGTGGCGAAGAAGTTTACGATCACGGTCGTCACGACCATCTCCACGGCGATCGTCGAGACGATCGCTCCATACTGGAGGAACATCGGGATCGGCGTGTAGAGGAAGTGGTGGATGCCGTTGAGCGGATAAAAGAACGCCAAGCCCCAGAAGCCCACCAGCGACAGGCCGTGGCTCCACATCGGCTTCTTCAGCATCACCGGAACGAAGTAATACATCAGTCCCCAGCCCAGCGGCGTGACGAACAGCCCCACCAGGTCGTGAATAAACAGGCCGCCCACCGCGCCCGCGCTCGTTCCTGTCAGCGAGTACTGCGGCAGGAAGTTGCCCATCGCGTATGTGAGAAACGTCCACACGAAAGCGGCCATGAAGTACCACGCCGTGACGTACATCGGCCCGCGCGATTTCGTGATGGGGGCCATGAAGTTCACGGCCACCAGCAGCAGTCCCGCCAGCGCCAGCGGATCGATCCAGACCGGAGTCTCACCCCACTCAAGGCCCTGCGCTCCGAGGGCAAACGGCAGGCTTTCAAGCGCCGACACATTGGCCTGCAGCGTGGGGCCCAGAACGATTCCTACGCCCGTTCCCAATACGACCACCTGCCAGGCGATCAGAATAAACCAACTCAGTCGCCAGTCGAGCACCGGCCGCAGCATGAGTCGCGGCACCGACCAGTGCAGGGCGCCCAGAAACGCGTTCGCCAGGAATCCGTAGGCGATGACGTTCGTGTGCACCATCCGCCAACGACCCGGAGAAAGCAGCTCGATGCCGTCGAGCGGGTTGTGGCGAATGAGCTGCAGCGCCATCAACAGTCCGGCCACCATCGAGAGTGACAGATAGAAAAGCGCGATCAGGAAGTAGGTGAGCACGATCCGCTCATCGACCAGGTCCGCATGCCGCGGCGTCTCGCGTTCTGCCGGTTGCACGTCGATCATGATTTCTCCGTTTCCAATCGATAGGGCGTATAGCGTCCCAGCGGATAGACGATCAGCATGGTCCAGCCAAATACCAGGTGTGTGATGGCAGCGACCCACCAGGGAATCTGCTCGACGATCCACCGCCCGCCAAACAGCAGCGGCTGCAGCCAGGACAGGATGCCGTAGAAGTTCACCAGCCACACCGCGATCGCCAGCACGCTCACGATCACGAACTTCGTGCCGAACGACGCATCGCCGGCGAAGCGAGTGAGCACAATCTGGAACAGAATTCCGTAAACCATGCCCGTGGCGATGTACAAGCAGCAGCCGATGGCCAGCGTCAGGCCGTTGTCGACCGCGCTAAAGTCCAGGGCCTGTTCGCCCATCGGAAAGGTCAGGTAGACTCGAATCAATTCGAGCGGCTGCTTGCCGAACATCAGCGCGCCCACCACGTTCACCAGCAAGCTGCTCATGGCGGCCACGCCGCCAAGCAGGAAGCCAGTCGTCGCATAGTAAGCGGTGTAGTAATTCGTGGCCTGCCACTGCGGTTCGGGCGTCTCCGCCGTGCTGCTCAGCTCGGTTTCGAGCTGACCGATCTCTTCACGCAGCTCGGCCAGTCGACGCTTGATCTCGGCATGGTTCATTTCGCCGCTTCCTCCGCTGGAGCTGGATCTGCCTGGGCCGGTTCGTTCGTGGTGGGCTCGCTCGGCGTTTCAGTCGCTGGCGCGTGCGCATCGACCGCGGCCGTCTCGCCCTGTGGGTACTGCACGCCGCGCCGCCTTTGGTTCGCGAGCGAGAGCACATAATGCGTCAGATGCCAGACCGCATCCGGATTGTCGGCGAATGAGGCACCAAACGACGGCATCGGCGTGCCGTTAATCCCGGACGAGATTCGTCGATAGATGTCGATCGGCAGTTGCCCGCCATGGAGCATTCCCGAGGTGAGATCCGCGGCCGGATCCTTCCGTCCCCAGGCGTCGTTACCCACCTCGATGCCACCGGCCAGGCCGCCCCGGCCATCGCGCCCGTGACACTTGAAACATTCACGTTGCTGGAAGATCTGCGCTCCCGCGGCGATGGTTTCCTCGGTGATCGGCGGCATCTTCGATGCGGCGTCGACCTCGCTCTCGGCGGCCAGCGTCCAGCGGTCCAGGACGGCGGCGACCAATTCCTCGACCATTTCGTCGGGCAGTTCGCCTTCGCTTTCTGCCTGGGCGACGAGCAATTCCTCCAGCTCGCCACGATGGGTCAGGGCCAGCACATAGTCCAGCACCGCTTCGCGGTCCTGCTTCGGCAGCAAGCGAAACGCTGGCATCGAAGTCCCCGTAACGCCTTGGTCGATTGTTCGCATCAGGTCTTCGCGACGCGGCCGCGAGCCATACGGCGTCGAAGTGAACTTGAAGACGCCGCGGCGATAATCGCGCGGACGCGGCGTCAAGTACTGCGCAGCGGGACCGTTGCCGTCACCCGTCACGCCGTGACACTGCTCGCAGTTTCGCCGATAGACCTCCGCGCCGTGCTTAAGCTGCGCGGTCTCCTCGGGCGTCGCTCCGATCAGTTTCGGCTCGCGTGGCGTGCCGCTGCGTTTGCGAAGCTGTTCGTGCACTACCTTCTGAAGCTCAGGCTCAAGCTGCCCGACAGCCGCCGAGGAAATATACTGTTGATCGACAGAGCGCTGACACCCGACGGTCAAGGCAAGGGAGCCGACCAGCGTCATTGCCAAGGGTAATCGCGGTCTGATGCCTGTAGAATCTGGCTTGCGTTGCGACATGCGGTCGTCTTGATCGAAGGTGGCAAGTGTGGTGGATACTGACCGGCCGCGATTTGCAATCGGCGTGCCTGTTTCAAGTCGCGCACTCGGCGTGTCGCTGAAGACAGACAGCCGAATGTCGCGGTCGCCCGGGAATTTGTGCATTTTTTCACAAAGCCGGTGCCCGTTGAGGGGCAGTACCTTTCACCGGAGCTCATCCTGGACAGCAGCTCCAACTGGGCGACTGAGCACACTCGGGATCGGATTTCGCACGCTGTTGTCGCGCGCTGCGTTGGCCGAAGGCTACGATAAGGATCAAAAGTAACGCTGCCACGGCTGCCCGCGTCCCGGTTCACCCGTTCTCGTTACGCCAATGCGCTTGACTGCCTGCTTGCGACAAAGTACGCGTAGCAACTCTGATATCCATTTCCGCACCGAAGTCATTCGACATTGGCGACTTACCGTGCAGGTTACGAGGTAGTTTCGACGTGTGCGCCGCTGGCGCCAGCCCTCACTTACGTCAGCAGCTTAAAGTATCGCGCGGCAGGCCACTGCTTGAAGCCGTTCCGCTCATATGTTCGCCTCGCTTGCGCATGCCCTGGATCGGCCCCGGTTTCAACCATGGCCACGGGCACGCCCTGCTCGCGCATCCAATCGGTCGAGTGCCGCGTCAGTTGGCTGCCGACCCGCCGGCCTTGAAAACTCGGATCGACGGCAATCATGTAGATCTCGCCCATCTCGGCTGATCGGATCGCAATGGCCGTGAAGCCCGCGATCTGGCCGTCCTCCTCGGCGACCCAGACGTGCATATTCGCATCGGCCATTACTTCCTCGACCGACTTCTGCTGGGACTCGCGCCAATCGGGAAAGAAGTGCTGATAGAGCGTCAAATCGAGGGCTTCCTTGATCGACACGAAGACCGGCTCCCAGGCGCGCAAGGAGAGTGCGACGACCGCCTCGCGGTCGGAGGATACATACGGTCGGATTGGCATGGCTGTCGGCCCTCAGCACACGAATGTCGCGGTGGAATGCGCTACCCGGGACACCGCAGCCGCGCGTCAGGTTCGCGCCGCCTTGTCGGCGAATCTGACTGACGACGCTTCGGACCAACGATGCTGCCAGGGCAATCGATTAAGCCGCTGCCCTCGCGTTCTGCGCCGCCAGTCTGCCAGGCGGTCGTCCCGACGGCACATCGAGTCGAGACAATTCCTGCAGTCGAACCTGCAGGCCGCCCCGTACGTCGTTAAGCAGGGCAAGAATATTCGCGATCAATTGCTCACCCTTGATGCGGCCCTCGCAAATATCTTCGATCAGGTTTTGTCGCAGCTTGACGAGTCGTTCGTCGAGCTCGCGCAAGAGTTCATTTGCGGTGGCGCCCGTGACGGCCTCCTGATCAAGCGTTCTGCCCAGTTCTTCAATTTTGCGAAGCGCGTCGTAGTAGTCGGACGGCTGCCGCGCGGTTTGCGTTCGCAATAGCCCATACAGCGAAAGCACCCCTGCTGCGAAAGCGCCGAAAACGCTTAACCCGTTACTGAGCCATTCGAGCGCCTTGTCGACTGCCACGGGCTTGTCGCGGTCCAGATAGGCGATCGCAGCTTCGTGAATCGGATATGGATTGGCGACGTCGCGCGGAGACCGTGGGCCCAGGCGGTGTGCCAGTTCACTCTCGAACAGCGTTGACATCAGGGCCCGCACGGCTGCGGCGTTCGCATCCTTCCGGGCGACGATCAGCAGACGAATACCAACGGTCTCGCAGTCGGTTTCGGGCAGGGCCCTGTGTCCGAAGTAACTATGCTTGGGAATCTGCGAAGGTTCCAGGAACTCGCGCTGCAGCGTGGCATGTTCGCTGGAACTCTCCTGCAGGTTGTCCAGCAGAAAGGCCTGGGTCGCCGGCAGCGCGGCGATGCGATAGTCCGCGGCCTCGATCAACTGGCGCGCCACGGCCGAGGGGGGCGAGTCCAACAAGATCAACGCATCTGGAAGTTCACGGATCAAGCGTTCTTTCTCGGCTCCGCTGGCACCCAGGATCGTGCGACACTTGTGCAGCAGCTCGGGCTTGCCGAACTCCGTCGCAACGATGTCCCCCGCCAGTTGCGGCGAGCTGACACGAAGTCGCGCAAACTTAAGAATCTCGCGCGAGAGCAGAGCTTCGCTACTGCCAGGCTGTCCCAGATTCACGCGTTTGCCACGAATTCCTTCGATCACCGACGATGCCGCCGCGATCTCGCTGCGCAGTAGCAGATGCACGGCTTCGACTTGCGTGATGGCCAGCACAGTGAGCTGCTCGTCGTCCGGAATCACCACGCCGTTGCTGACAAGTGCCACGTCGATCTGGCCGGCCTTAAGCTGTCGCAAGGATTCTTCCGAACCGGCATTCGTCGACAACGTGATTCGCAGACCTCCTCGCGCGGCATGCTTGGTGAGCATTTCGGCCACAGCCTGTCGCCGGGTGCCTTCAGGCCCGGCACTCATCCGCAGCGGAGGAACGGCGCGATTGACGAACATCCGCGTTGCCAGCGTCAGGCTCAGCACGGCCAGACCCAGGCTCACCACCATGGAGAATCTTCGATGTCCCCGCAGTTTTTCCACGTCGCAAGCCGTCCTGGCCGGATGATGACTGTCACATTAGTCGACGCAGGATATGTAGCGAGAATTGGCGGTTTCGTCGAGATCAATCTACCCGCGCGCTATAGCTTTCCCGCGCTTCGCAGGGCAAGTGCAAAGATGCCCCCGATGACCAGGGCCGCACATAGCACGGAGAACGTTGAGTGTCAATCGGTGGAGGCTCGCTCATCCCCTGAGATTACAGCCGCGCGTCTTTCGCTGGCAACCGGGAACCATCGTGGGAGGGGGGCGAAAGCAATGCCTTATCCGAAAACGGGGGCAGAACTCAAAAAAGGCCCCGCAGTTGCCAGTCCTCAGCAACTGCGGGGCGGCATGCCACCCGGCGAAACATGAGCTGATACCCTTAAGGCGTCAGCGGCGCCTTTAGCGGACGCCAAATAGCAGCCCAGATCGCAAATTTGCGCAACCTGGTCGCCGACTAGCTTGCCGCGACGCCACGCGATCCAGCCGGACCGCGCAGGCCTGGTACGCTGGTTGCGACGATTATGGGGCGAACACCGCATCCGTCTGCCGGTCACCTTCATCACAGCCCACGCTGACGTCCGTCCTGCCGTTGGTGGGCGGCCAGAAATCCGGCGTCCTCGACGTTCTGGAAAATCCGCTTGATCGCGATTCGCTACGCCTGCTCGTCCGAAAGGCGCTCCAGCTCGATGCCGATTTGAACTGAGCAAAGCCTGGCGCTGCCAATGCTTGTTCGCCCGCTGCACCAAGGGTATTCTGAAGGTTCGCCCGCCCAACCTGCCAATCTTCCCACCGCGCCGCCGGAGTTCCTCGCTTGCACCGCCTGCGAACCGTGATCCTGCTGCGTGTGCTCGGCGCGACCTTCGTCGTGTTGACAGTGGCGTCTCGGGCCGACTCCGTTGACTACCAGCGCGACGTCCAGCCGATCCTGGCCCGCAATTGCTTCCAGTGCCACGGCGCGGACGATGCCACGCGCACGGCCGGCCTCCGTCTCGACGAGTCGGCCGGCGCGGCCGCGCAGCTCGAAAGCGGCCGGCGGGCGATCGTGCCCGGCAAGCCGGACGAGAGCCAACTGTTCGTTCGCATCACGGCCAGCGACGCTTCCGTAGCCATGCCGCCGGAAGAGACGGGCAAGAAGCTAACCGCTGCCGAGATTGAAACGTTGCGCAAGTGGATTGCCGAAGGCGCGCCCTACGCCGCTCACTGGGCTTACTCGAAGCCAGCACCGAATCCGATCCCTACCATTAACAACGCCGCCTGGCCCGCCAATCCCATCGATCACTTCGTTCTCGCCCGGCTCGAGCAGGAAGGCCTCGCCCCCTCCGAGGCCGCCGATCGGCCGACTTTGATTCGCCGCGTCTCGCTCGATCTCACCGGTCTGCCGCCGACGCCCGAAGAAGTCCACGCTTTTGTGAACGACTCCCGACCGGAAGCCTACGAACTACTTGTCGATCGCTTGTTAGCGAGCAGCGCTTACGGCGAACGCTGGGCCGCGATGTGGCTCGACCTGGCTCGCTATGCCGACTCGCAGGGCTACGCTCCCGACGGCGCTCGCACGATCTGGCGGTGGCGCGATTGGCTGATCGGCTCGCTCAACGACAACCTGCCGTACGATCAATTCACCGTCGAGATGCTCGCCGGCGACCTGCTTCCCGAACCTTCACCGTTGCAACTCGTGGCCACCGGCTTCAACCGCAACACGCAACTCAACACCGAGGGGGGCGTCAACCTCGAGGAATTCCGCCACGCCGCCGTGGTCGATCGCGTGAACACCACGTTCGCCGTCTGGATGGGCACCACGATTGCCTGCGCCCAGTGCCACAACCACAAGTACGATCCCTTCTCGCAGCGCGAGTACTACCAGCTCTTTTCGATCTTCAACAACACGGATGACTTCAACACCGACGACCCCGTCCTCGAAGTGCCGCAGGTTGGCCGCGAGGCCGACGTCGCACGCTTGAAGGCCGAGTTGGCCGATGTCCAGTCCTCGTGGGATTACGCCACCCGGTTCCGCGACTCGCTGCAGGCCGACTGGGAGAAGTCCGCGCCGCAGGCGGCTCCCGACGCTGTTCCCAAGGAGATCGCCGAGATTCTGGCCATCGCCGCAGACAAGCGCGACAAACCCCAGCAAGACAAGCTGGCCGCCCATCACCGTGCGCTCTCAGAAGATTGGACGCAGGTCGACGCGCGCCTCCAGGCCGCCAAAGCCAAACTTGCCAGCGTGACCACGACTTCGCTGGTGATGCGTGAAGGCACCCCGCGCGAGTCCTTTATCTACCACCGCGGCGAATTCCTTTCCCCCGGCGACCCGGTTACGCCCGGCGTGCCTGCCGCCTTGCATCCCGCGCCGGCGGGCGCAAAGCTCGATCGCCTGGGCCTCGCCCGCTGATTGGTCGATGCCGAGAATCCGCTCGTCGCCCGCGTCGCAGTGAATCGGCTTTGGCAGGAGCTCTTCGGCCTGGGCATCGTCGAAACAGCCGAGGAATTCGGCGCACAGGGCGAGCTGCCGTCGCATCCCGAGCTGCTCGACTGGCTGGCGATCACGTATCGAGACGGCGGCTGGGATACCAAAGAACTGCTCAAATTGATCGTCGCCTCGGCCACGTATCGACAAAGTGCCAAGGTCACGCCGGAACTCGCACGGCGCGATCCGTACAACAAGCTGCTCGCCCGTGGCCCGCGCGTGCGTCTCACGGCCGAAATGGTGCGCGACCAGGCGCTCGCCCTGAGCGGCCTTTTGAGCGCGAAAATGTACGGCCCGCCCGTACAGCCGGCGCAACCTTCGATGGGCCTGGCCGCGGCCTTTGGCGCCAGCACTGACTGGACCGCCAGCGAAGGCGAAGACCGTCACCGCCGCGCGGTCTACACCCGCTGGCGTCGCAACCTGCCGTACCCGTCGCTGGTCGCGTTCGACGCACCGGAGCGAAACGTTTGCTCGGCGCGCCGGATGCGCACGAACACCCCGCTGCAAGCGCTCGTCACGCTCAACGATCCGACGTTCGTCGAGTGTGCACAGGCCCTCGCCCGCCGGGTAATTGCCGAACGGCCCGACGACAAGCACACCAACAACAACCGTGCCCGGGCCGAGCGAGCCGTCGCCCTGGCAGTCGGCCGCGCAGCCTTGCCATCCGAAACCGACCGGCTCGTCGCGCTCTACGACCAATCCCGCGCATCGCTCGAGCGCGATCCGGCCCAGGCGAAGGCCCTTGCCACGGTTCCGCTCGGTCCGCTGCCCGATGGCTTGAGCGAACTGGATGCCGCCGCCTGGACCGTCGTGGCCAACGTGGTTTTGAATCTCGACGAAACCCTCAGCAAGCCGTAAGTGATATGGACAAGCTCGCGCTCGAACTGCTCTCCGCTCGCACGCGCCGCCATTTCCTGCGCGACTCGGCCCTCGGCCTGGGCGCCGTCGCGCTCTCGATGCTCGGCGGCGACCTGAACCACGGGCTTGCAGCCGGCGCTACTGCCGACGACGATCCCTTTCTTCCCAAACCCACGCACTTCGCCCCGCGCGCGAAGAACGTCATCTTCCTTTCGATGTCCGGCGGCCCTCCGCATCTGGACCTGTTCGACTACAAGCCGGAGCTCGTCAGCCGCGACGGCCAGGATTGCCCCGAGTCGCTCACCAAGGGCAAGCAATTCGCCTTCACCAGCGGTACGCCGAAGCTCTTGGGTACGCGGCAAAAGTTCAGCCAACGCGGTGAAAGCGGCGCCTGGATCTCAGGCGCCCTGCCTCACCTGGCCACGGTGGCCGACGATCTCACGTTCATCAAATCGGTCTGGACCGAACAGTTCAATCACGGCCCCGCCGAGTTGCTCCTCTATACCGGCTTCCCCCGCGCGCAAGGTCGCGCGTCGCTCGGCTCCTGGGTCACCTATGGCCTCGGCTCCGAAAGCCGCGATCTGCCGGGCTACATCGTGTTCGTCTCGGGACGTTCGCTGCCGAGCGCCGGCAAAGCGGCCTGGGGCAGCGGCTTCCTCTCCTCGGTCTATCATGGCGTCCAGTGCCGCACCGGCGGCGATCCGGTTCTCTATCTCTCGAATCCCGAGGGGATGGATCGCTCGTTGCGGCGACTGAGCCTGGACACGCTGCGCGAGTTGAACGAGCTCGAATCGCAGAAGCTCCATCAGCCGGAAACTGCCTCGCGGATCGCCCAGTACGAGATGGCCTATCGCATGCAGGCCGTCGTGCCCGAAACGATGGACATCGCCGGCGAACCTGCCAGCGTGCTGGCCGAGTACGGCGCACAGCCCGGCGCTCCCACCTTTGCCAACAACTGCCTGCTCGCACGGCGGCTCGTCGAGCGCGGGGTGCGCTTCGTGCAACTCTTCGACTGGGGTTGGGATTTCCACGGCACCAACGCCGGCGAAGAGATCGATAAGGGGCTCATCGAGCGCTGCAAGTCGATGGATCAGCCCGTCGCCGCGCTGATTCGCGATCTTAAGCGGCGGGGCCTGCTCGACGAAACGCTCGTCGTCTGGTCGGGCGAGTTCGGCCGCACGCCGTTCCGCGAAGGACGCACCAAGGACGGCCAGTTCCTCGGCCGCGACCATCATCCGTTTTCGAACACAATGTTCATGGCCGGCGGCGGACTCAAGCCGGGCATCTCCTACGGTTCGACCGACGAACTCGGCTGGGCGCCCGTCGATAAGCCGGTCCATCCGCACGACCTGCAGGCCACGATCCTGCACCTGCTGGGTCTCGACCACACGAAGCTGACCTACCGCTTCCAGGGCCGCGACTTCCGCCTCACCGACGTCCGCGGCGAAGTGCTCAGCGATCTGTTGGCCTGAGCGCCGCTTTGCGTTGTCCCTCGCCATCCGCGCTACTCCCTCTTCCCCACCACCTCCTTGATCACCGCCCCCGAATCGGGCACCGCAGCGTGATAGTCTTCGCTCAGCAGCCCGGCCAGCGTGGCGGCCGCCTGGCTCTGCGTCACGCGCTCGCAATCGGCTCGCTCGCCCAGTGCCGGCGTGTCGGGGCCGAGGAACGCCATCCACATGTTCTCGGGCCCCTCGATCTGCTGGCCGTGATTCTTCCAGTTCACCAGACCCGAACCCCGCCCGTGGTCGGTCGTGATCATGAACGTGGTCTTGTCGCGATACTGGTCCATCGACTGCATCAAATCCCACAGCCGCTGGATATAACTGTCCACGCCCCGGGCGCTCGTCAGCAGGTGGTCGTAACGGACGGCATGCCCCCAGGCGTCCGTCGCCAGAAATCGTCGTGATCAGGACGATGTTCCGCGTCTTGAGGTCCGCGCCGCTGGCAACTTGCGCGGCCAGCAGGAGCACGATGCAGGTGAGGAAACTGAGCGAGTGAGACACGACGTCGCGAGCCATGCTTGGTCTCTCGGGAGAGATTTGGGATGGATGTTCCGTGTGCCGTGTGGAAGGCGCCCGTAGTTTAGTTCGGCTGATCCCTCCGTGCCGGGGTAACGGCCACAGGACCGCGGCGAAGAAACGAGCGGCGGCTGTTTTCAGGGCTCCGATTTTGTGGGTGTGTGGATTTAGAAACGCGTGAAAATGATGTTTCACACCCACACTTCGACCCAGGCGGGGGGCGTTCAGACGGCCCCGTTTCTCCAGCTTTTCGGCTGCGCAAGTGGGCGAATGACTTTCGTCGAGTCGAGACACAATCCGCTGAACGTACCATAACTGAAGTCCTGGCCTGATTTCAATTCTTGGTGGACACTTGAGTCGTGTGCGCGGGGCACGCCTAGTCGCTGCGTCGCACAACGAGTTGCGCTCGCGGCGCGCCACACAACTGGTCAAGTGGTCAAAGTTTGTGCGATTTTTTCTCATCCGGTTTTTCCCCATCGCAGCCCGGCGCGCGCTTCGCGCGAGCGAGGCCGTATTTGTCAGTGCTGGCCCATGGGTAGCCGACGCGTCAGCGCGTCAGCGAGGCTGTATTCCAAGTCTCTTCCTTCATAACCCGACGGCGTCAGCGAGGCTGTATCTTCCCACCACGACTCGACGCCTCTCTGCGGGTCTTCCCGCGCTTACGCGTCGGGCTACCAGGCGGGACCTCCTCGCTCACGCGTCGGGTTGTGAAGCGGGGAATGTTCCAATGTTCCGGCCGCCTGGGCACGTCACTTCCTTCATAACCCGACGCGTCAGCGAGGCTGTATCTCCCACCACGACTCGACGCGTGCGCCCGGCCTCTCTGCGGGTCTTCCCGCGCTTACGCGTCGGGCTACCAGGCGGGACCTCCTCGCTCACGCGTCGGGTTGTGAAGCGGGGAATGTTCCAATGTTCCGGCCGCCTGGGCACGTCTCTTCCTTCATAACCCGACGCGTCAGCGAGGCTGTATTCCAAGTCTCTTCCTTCATAACCCGACGCCTTTCTGCGGGTCTTCCCGCGCTTACGCGTCGGGCTACCAGGCGGGATCTCCTCGCTCACGCGTCGGGTTGTGAATGTGCGGGCATGCGTGCGCCCAGGTCCTGACAGCATCATTGCACCCTTCTGAACTGAAAACGGAACACCTACCCATCTGCACCCTACGACAATGCCTGGCCACATTTCAAGCGCGTGTGCATCGCGATTCGCGGCGCGCGTTGCGGGGCAACGAGTTGCGATTCATGGTGCGCACACTTCACCGGGGAGGGAGCGGGAAGTTGAACCGCAGAGTGCGAGAAGGATCGCAGAGGGAAGGGCTGAGGAGCGGCAGGGATTTAACATCCAACTGCGCGAGATCGCTAGTTCGTGAACCGTCAGTGCTAATGATACCGCGGTCACGCCTGCACTGCACTGAGTCCGCACCTCACCTCGCGCAATCGTCGCGCCGGGACTCCGTCTCACACTCCTTTGCAACTTCTGCGACTTACAGCACTTCAAAACCGATGCCACGTAGGTATTTGTACGTGCAATCGTAGTAGTCGCATTGTCGAGTTGCGTCGTTAGGATCGCCTTCCGGAACGACGATCACCATCCCTTGCCGGGCGCGCGTGAGCAACACGCGATAAGCGTTCTTGAGGTATTGCTGCCGCTCAAGTTTGCGGACGCGATTCCAGCGGTCGCCGACGAACGACCAGTGTTCCCAACCTTGATTGGTATGACGGAAGTCGGCGTCCCACGTGACGCAAGCATAGTCAAGTTCTAACCCCTGGACGTGGAACTCCGTTGCGACGTCCTCGAGATAGTACGAAGAGCGGACATCGGCTTTGCTGTCGAGAAACCAATGAATAGGATCCATTGGCGAGCGTACATCGATGGCGTGTGGCTTGAGTCGCTGGGCCAGCGATGAGACAACAATACCATAGCGTTCACTGCCTCGCGCGATGGCACGAAGCCAACCTTTCGCTTTAGATAACTCGCGCGTGATCACAATCGGGTAACGATCATCAATGCTGCGGAGCGTGCGAAATGCGCCATCCTCATCGAGGTCGAGTACCTGCTTGACGAGGTGAGAGACGTTCTCCGCGCGAAACGATCGCATTGACACGCCTAAATGCAGTTCATCTCGAATCGACACATTCGGCAAAAAGGTGATCCGCTCGAGAACCTGACCTGCTGCGTACTCGGAATCCGTCAGGCGAGATGAAATGTGCAAGTGCCAATGCCCGAACGAGCGGGTGAGCGAGTCAATCCACTCGCCAATGCCTGCTTCACCCGTATTGATCTCCTGACCGCCGCCGACAAGGCAAACGATGACCGCCCAATCAGAATGCCTGTCGAGACAGGAAATAAGAAACTCTGGCTCGGAAACATCGAAATCTGGGCGTCCCTTTTTCTGCCGCATGAACTTGGACGTCTGTGCGAGGTTCCAGGCCCGCTGGGCCTCGTCGAACAACGCAACATGCTCGATCGGAGGCCGATCGACATCAACCAGGCACTCGTCGCGAAAGTGGTGGACGTTCTGAATGAACGCCTTCACTTCGCTCCGCGCGGCGCCGATCTTCGCGATTCGGCCCTGCTCTTTCTCGCGTTGCACCTTGTCACGTGCAAGTGCCTCACGAAGGATGGCAACGAGTGGGCCGTTGCCGGAAAGGAAAACGCTGTAGAGGTCCGATTCCTTACTGATGTGCTGAGTGGCAATATTGAGTCCGACCAGCGTCTTGCCAGCGCCAGGGACACCCGTCACGAAGCAGATCGCCTTGCGCGACAGTTGCCTGGATTCAGCGATGACTTGCGAGATGGCATCTGACGTCAGTGTGAGATTCGTTGCATTAGCGTCACTCCGCGAGATTTCGGCTACGGAGTGCCCAGCATAGAGCGCGGTTGCGGCCTCGATGATCGTGGGAGTCGGGCAATACCGGCCGCCATCCCACTTCGCAGTGTCAATGACTGGTGCATCGGCAAAGTCAAGCACGCAACGGATAACATCGGCAAGCGATTCGCCTGTACTGACAATTGGCTGCAGCAGTCGGTCCTGCTGACGCGTCATCGCGATCACTGAATTGGCGTGTAAGGCTGCCGTCGCGATGAGAACAGGCGCAATGAAACAGTCGTGACTGGGCTCGTGGAAGTTCTTCAGGTCAATGCCATAGTCAAACACCTGGTCGCTGGCATGCGACGTGAATTCACGCTCGCCGACCTTGAACTCCAAGACGAACACAACTTGGTCGATTATCGCGAGAACATCGATGCGCTTGCCGAGCCGCGGGACAGCAAACTCGAAGTACACCGCGCCGCGGCTGCGATAGTTCGAGAGTACGGTCTTAAGCAAACAAATCTCAGTAAGCCAAGCGTCACGCTGGGTCAGTTCGATCGCATAGTTGCTTCCCTCGACGAGCCGCCCGAGTATCGCCTCTGACGATGCTGCGAGAAAGTCGTCAATGGATGCTGAATACCCAGCTCGTTTCATCCCAGCAGGCTACCAGGTCAACTGAAGTGGATCGAGGTCAACTCGATGCTCCGGAAGTATGTGCGAGCCCAATGATTAGCGCTGGCATAATTAAGGCCCATTGCGTAAACTGTTCGCCACTCAGGGCATACAGGCAGCGGCCAACCATGTTCCCCATTCACGAGATTGATACGAGCCGCCGAGCTGCCGACGAACAACTCGGTACGAAGTCCAAGTTCTGGTTCTTCGACGAAGAGAATCGCCGCTACTTGTTCAAGGCAGAAGATCGAGGCACAGGCGAGGACTGGGGCGAGAAGATCGTTTGCGAACTGTGCAAGCTGCTCGGAGTGCCGCACGTACACTATGAACTCGCCGCGGAGTATGACGGCACGCACTTCCTAGCGCGCGGCGTTGTCTGCGAGACGTGTGCACCGCCGCCGACTTCCCTCGTGCTGGGCAATGAACTGCTATTCGCCCTGGACTCCAGTTATCCGCGGCACGATCACCGGCGTTATAAGGTCCACGCCCATACCATCGCCACAGTTGCCGACATGATGCGGCGACTCTATCCCCCTGGACTTCAATACGCGCCGGGCCTACCGCTGGGAATTGAAAACGCCTTGGACATTTTCACCGGTTACGCGATGTTGGACGCATGGGTGGCCAATCAGGATCGTCACCATGAGAATTGGGGCGCCCTGTGGCATGAGCATTTGGAACTCGCGCCAACTTTCGATCATGGCGCCGCGCTGGCAAGGAATCTCACAGACGCGGAGCGGCTAAGTCGAATGATACAAAGGACGGGGGGTGGCGTATTGAGACTTTTGCTCGGAAGGCTCGTTCAGCGTTTTATTCCGGAGTGCCTGGCAGCAAGGCCCTGCTCACGGATGAGGCGTTTTGGGAGTTTGCCGGACTGGTGCCAGATGTCGCCACAGCATGGCTGAAGCGGCTGGCCTCCATCGATGAGACCGCAATTCAAGAAATTATCGCACAAATCCCATCCGAACGGATGAGCGAGCCGGCCCGGGCGTTTACGCTACAATTACTGAGTATCAATCAACGTCGTCTGCTAGCAGAGTCATCGCGGTTATGAAGGCACTTTTCGTCGCTTGGCGTTCGGAGGAGGACACCGGCTGGGGGCCAGTCGGTCGGCTCTCGTTCGACGGTCTGCTCTACACGTTTTGTTATTTGCAGGGTGCACGCACCTTGCGCGGCTTCCGTCCGTTTCCAGGCATGGACGACCTCGACCAGGTCTACGAGTCCGAGCAGCTCTTTCCCCTGTTCGCAAATCGCTTGCTGTCCAAGGCACGGCGGGAGTATGACGACTATCTGCTGTGGGGAGGCTTCGATCCTGACAATCCCCCGGACCCGATTGCCATTCTTGGGGTGACCGAGGGAATTCGCCAGACCGACGCGATTGAGGTATTTCCTTGTCCAACGACGGACGGCGAAGGCTGCTACATTAGCAAGTTTTTCCTGCATGGCATTCGCTGGCTGGGTGAAAATGCAATCGAGTGCGTAAATGCCTTGACCGCAGGAGAGGACTTGGTGCTAGTTCCCGACGAGGACAATCCGGCCGATCTCTTTGCTGTCGGCGTGTACACGTCGAACGACGTGAAGATAGGTTACGTGCCGCGCTACTTCGCGCATGACATGCGCAAGCTAATGGTCGGCTGCGGCGATATTTTCCACCTCCAAGCGGAGCGTTTGAATCCCAAAGCGCCTCTCCAGCACCGAGTGCTTTGCCGCATTCAAGCTTGCTGGCCCGACGATTTCGAGCCTTGCAGTGGGGACGCGTTCCTACCGATTCCAAGTAACGTGCCCGCACGATGTGACTGAAACGTCCCTCGGCGGCTCTCTCTGCCTTCGGGAATGGAAGCTCAACGCGGCCGCGAACTGAACCGTCGGCCGGAATTGGATTCAAATGATGGTGGATGTCTGACGGCTAAGGCTACCCGCCTTCGTCCTAAGTCTTCGACCCCGTGCCTCGGCGTGTTCTGCCGATCCACAACCCGGCCACGCCCCGCGCGGCCAGCAGCCATGTGCTGGGTTCGGGGACGACGCCATGAATGCCCACGTTGAAGCCGTAGAAATCTTCGAACTGCGGATTCGTCCAGGAGATGCTCGTATAGGCGCCGAGGAATTGCACCGAGCCGTTCCCGTCGAGCCTGGACGCCGTCACGCCGCAGCACCTGTGGCACTCAAGCCCGCTCGATCCGCTGCCGCTCCGATCCGCTGTCGGTTAATCGCTTCGACTGGGTTGCTTCGGCCTGGGTCTCTGGTTTACTTCTTCAGCCTGGCCGGCGGCGGCAGGGGCGAAGCGAGGCTGGACGGAGCCGCGCCTTCGAGGCGCCTGGCGAGCGGGATGTCGTAATAGGCGGCGCCGGCCGATTGGAACTTGCCGTCGACCCGTTGGGTGAGGACGCGAATCATGGCCTGGTCGGCCTGGTCCTTGCGGAGTTGGATTGTTCCGACGCGGCGGCCGTCGGCGGCGGGCTTCAGTTCGATGCGGCCCCGGACGTCGTACCTGCGGGAATTCTGCGTGGAGTTTTGTTTGTCGAGCACAGCCAGGGTGATTGAGTGGATGGGCTTCAGCCGTCCTTCGCTCGCGAGCGAGAACTGGACGTTGAGCGTGTCGGCGCCTGCGTCCTCGACCGTGATGTCGTACTTCAGCCCCCACTCGTCTTTCGAGGGAGCGAGCGCGTAGTAGATGGCCCAGGCCTGCGGGGAGATGAGCGCGACGGCGGCGACGACCAACAGACCGGTTGCGATGCGTGGGAATCGACTATTCATGGCAGGTTCACCTGGATAAGGACGCGGGAGCGCTGCAGCGGAACCGAGCGACAGCGCCGCGGCTGGTGCTCATCTGGCCGGCTATTCAAGCGAAGCCCGCCGATCTGGGCAAGATCAATTGGTGGGCGCAGGGGGCGTGCTATCGCCGCCGGGACAGAGGGCGCGCCGGCCTTCGTGGCCGGGGGCTTCATCATGAGGCGAGTGAGTGTGGCCAGCGGAGTGGCTGTGGCCATGTGACGAGTGCGCCGCGTGGCGGGCGAGGCGAGAACTGAGCTAGCCGGGACTGGCCGAGAACACCTGGACTTGCGGGTTCAGCGCGCGGGCTTTGGCGAGCGCGGCGCTGGCTTCGGCCGTTTTGCCCTCGGTCTGCAGGACGAAGGCTCTGGCGCTCAACACCAGGTCGAGATTCGGCGCTCCCTGTTCGGCAACGGCCAGATCGGCATGGGCGCTCTTGGTGTCGCCCAGGTGTGCGCGGCAGACGGCCCGATGGACGATGAGCTCGACCACCTGGTCGGGACTGAGGCCGCCAGAAAGATAGGCGGCGCTGAAGGCCTTCTCGGCCTCGGCGAATTTGCCCGCGGAGAATGCCGCCAGGCCGGCGTTCAGGGCTGCCTGCACTTCGGTGCGATCGGGCGCTTGGGGACCGCAGCCAGCGATGAGCATCACAAACAGTAGCGAGGGAAGCGCGACGCTGTTTTTCATTCGGGAACCTGCGCGACCTCGCCGCCGTTGCGAGTACCGAGGGCTCGCCAGAGCGCGAGATCGATGTCTTCGGCGATCGAGACAACTCGACCGTCGACGAAGGCGGTGTTCACCAGGCCAGGGTGGCTGCTGCGGGCGGCGATAATGGCGTGTTCGCCGGGCGTGTCCGGAATGGAACTCCAGTTGCCGCAGTCGATGTGTTCCCAGTTGGGCGGGGCGACGTGGTTGTACATGGTCGAGTCGTAGGCAGCGAACGGCCAGCCGTTGGACCAGTCTGTGCCGACCAGCCAGCGCCCGGCGGACATGAAGTTGAAGGTGGAAATGGAAGGCTTGTAAGCAGCGCATTCCTGAAAGAAGGCATCGCGGGGAATGATTTCGTCGCGGCGTGCGTTGATGGTGACGATGTCGGTCAAGGTGGGAAGTGCGCCGGCCGGATTCAAGCCGCTGCCCTTGTCGCGTTCGCTCCAGAACGCGGTATGCGAGGTGCCGTCGGTGAAGTTGGCGATCGAGAGCCCTTTGCCGGCGGTGAAGGCCCCGTTTCCCAGTACGGGCAGCCCGCCGTTCTCGCCGTTGTGAACGTTCTGTTGGTAGCTGGCATTGGCGCCGGCGTATGGCGTGCTGCCGCCAAAGTTATAGCGGTAGTTGTTTTCCGAAACGACGCGCTCGGTGTTGGCGTCGCTGGGGCAGAGAAAGATCCCGCCGGCCTGGGCGTAAGCGGTGTAGTTGATGCTGAAGGGCTGACCGTCAATCGTCATCCGCAGGACCTGGGCTCGCGAGAAGTCGATCAGGTCGTAAATCGTGCCGTTCTCCATGAACGGCAGGATGCGGCAATGGACAGAATGAAACCCAGTCCACTCGCGGGGATTGGTTTGATCCACCGCGTTGTAGTTGGTGTAAGAGTTATTCGCCTTGCCGTTCTTGACCCAGTCGGGCAGTAGTCGCCCCGGAGGCAGCACGTCATGTGTCGACTCGTAGTTCAAGGTGGCAATCGCCATCTGGCGGAGGTTGTTCACGCACTGGCTGCGGCGGGCTGCTTCGCGGGCGGACTGCACGGCGGGCAGCAACAGCGCGATGAGGATCCCGATGATGGCGATCACGACCAGGAGTTCGACGAGCGTGAACGCCGAACGCCGTCGGCCTTGGCGACGGGTCGGGCGCCGCCGAAACATCAAGCCCCCGGTCACCGCGGCGGCAACTGCCAGCAAGCTGCCGGAAGGCTCGGGCACAAGGCTCAGTGGTTGACCAAAATTCTGATCATCCACGCTTTGGCCGAAGTTTGATTGCAGCGTCAAAAAGTCGTTGAAGCTGACGATCCCATCGCGGTTGAAGTCCCCCGCCAGCCAGCCGCCCGCCAGCCCGAAATTGCCCTGCACGGCGAGGAAGTCGGCGAAGCTGACCGTCTGATCCAGGTTTGCGTCGCCCCCCAGTGCGACCAGGCCTTGCAGCGAGACGGACAGCAAAGAGTCGGCCAACTCGCCGGGCAAATCCTCATCGGAAAGACTCAGCGACAATAGTCCGTCAAAGAACCCGTAGTTATCGGTGAACAAGGCGACTTCGAAGCTGGAAGAAGCTCCGGCAAGCAGGTTAGCGAACGTGGTCAGGTCGGTGGCAAACGCCGCGTCTCCCGTCAGACTCACCTGGTCGAGATCGAGCGCCGCGGTGAATCCGACGCTGTCGAGCAGGTTGTGCAGGGCCAGGTCGACAGTCGGTAGCGAGTCACCTCGGGCGACGATTCCAAAGTCGATGGAAAGATTCTGGACCTGTTCCGAGCTGTCGAACGAGGGTCGCGCGTGGTCCAAAACCGCGTAGCTCACGTCCGCGACGAAGTTCGCGTTGGCAGCGCCTTGGCTGGTTGTCGTGACTTGCACCTGTCCCGAACGACTGCCAGTGACGGCGGTATTCAGCGATAGTTGATGAATATTCGCCGGCTGGAGCGCGCCCGCGGTCCCGGCGATCGGGCCCGAGAGGTCGCCGCTGGCGCTGCCGGTGTAGTCGAGTTCGTCGGCACCCAGCACCGTGACGACCGGCGCGGAGTTCTGCACTTCGAGTTCGATCGACACGTTGGCGCCGGAGAGCACACGCGACGGCGCGGCGGCAAGTTGGGCGTCCATCCGAGCCGGCAGTTGATAGTCCGCGACGACGGGAAGATGGTCCGAAGCTCCGGCGATTGCCGTCAAAATCGGCAGCGGCAAAGCGGTGTTGCTGGGAACATCCAGGTCGCCGTTGATGGCGTGCGTGCCGTTGTTGCCGAAGGCATGGTAGGAGCCGGGAATGATGCTCATCCCCTCGCTGTCGAGCAATTCGCCAGTGACCATCTGCCAGTCGAAGCGATCGTCCATGCCGCCGGTGACCTGTCCACCATAGCGCGAGGTGGTCGTCGGGCTTTGGGTGTGGACGTCTCGAAAGCTCGACAAGTCGTGCCAGTTGCCAAGGCGGTTGATCGGGTCGAAGCCCTGACCCGGTCCAGCGGCGGTCAGCGGTGCCCACATCGGTTCGTTCGAGCGGTAAATGTTGAAGTCGCCGGCATAGATGACGTGAGCCCCCTCGCCGAGCGCGTCGGAGTTGGCCCGGACGCCGGCCGCCTCAACCGCGCGGCGATTCGCATCCGCGACGGTGTCGCTGGCCTTGTAGTGATTGGCATACAAGTAGAACGTGGAGTTTTGGTCGTAACCGACCGGTTGCAACTGGTAGCGGGCGCCTTGTCTGGCAGCACCCGATCCGCTGACGGTTCCGACCGCGAAATCGTTGACGTTGATCTGCCCGTCATTATTAAAGTCCGCGACGTTCAACTGAACGGTCTGCGTGTTGTAAATCAGCCCCGGGCGGCCGCCGCCGGAAGTGGCGACGTCGTAGGGAGAGCGGGCGTACGTTCCGGGGCCATAGATGCCGTTGAGCAGATTGACGATCGACTGGGTAGTGCTGGCCGAGGAGTTCTGCTCCTGCAATGCCAGTACGTCGATCGGTTTGCTAAAGCCCTGCCGTGCCTCGTCGCCGATGGCCTGGAGAACTGTTCCCAGATCACCGTTGGGACCACCGCCGGTGTTGTAGCTGACGATGCGAAGTTGCGCGAGGGCAGGACTCGAAATCCCAACCAGCAGCAGCGCGGCAAGCAAGCGGCCGACGCGAATCATGTCCTGACTCCAACGAACACCGGCGTCGTGCCGGCGATGCGATCTGAGTTGATGTAAATAGAGTCGCTCGCCCAGCAGCGGGGGGATGGCCGAGCGAGCGACTCTCAATTGGCCGACGCGTCCGTGCCGACTAGCGGCGACGGGCAACCATCTTGCGACGTCCAACGGTCACCAGCGCCAAACCGCCCGCGGCTGCCAGCAGGAGGGCGCCGGGTTCGGGGACGACGGTCGTGTTGGTCACAATTTCGGCACGTGTTACCGCGATGCCGGATGCAGCACTAAACACGTTCGAGCCCAGGTCGGGGCTGGAAAGGTTGAAACCTGGCATGCTTCCCGCCCAGGTGCCCGAAGCCACCAGCAACGGGGCGTTGTAGATCGCCTGCTCCTGGGGGAGAAAAGCCACTACACCGGGAGCAGTCGCCAGGTTGCCGCCGACCTGGCCGAACCCGCGCACCAAATGCGGAGTGGGGGTCACCGTGTCCTGGGAAGCGCGAACGCCCGGGTTGCCATCGGCCGAACGGAACAGGCTGAAACCGACTGGCTGGAAGGTGTTGAGCGCGAGACCGAGCGGAGAGAGGTGATCAATCGACAGAACACCACCCGACAACGGCGCGCCGTAAGCGGCAATCCCGAAATTGTCGAGGCCCGTCGAGGCGTACAAGTTGAAAGTGCCGAGGCCACTTTCGTTGATTTTCAGGTCGAACGTCACGGTTGCGGCCCGGGCACTGCCGAAGCTGGCCAGCAAGAGTGCGGCCAGGGCCAGAAACTTACCGAAGCATTTCATGGTGTTATTCCAATCGTTAGTTGAAAGCGAGTGTTTGTTGTTGTGGCACATCAGGGCGCCATCCCTGCGATCTAATTTGGCAAGCGTGCCTCGACATAAGTCAGTACTTGGTGATCAATCGCGACGACCCGAGCTCTTGCGAGCGCGGTAGACGCGAAACAGCATGCCGGAGAAGCCCAGCCCGAACAGAATCACGGTCGACGGCTCGGGGACGGCGTTGACAGACAAGGGGTCAGCCGAGGGACCGGGGACCGGCACCATGTTGTTGAAGCCGAAGTTGCCCTGGAGGGCGAGGAAGTCACCGAAGCTGATGGAGCCGTCGCCGGTGAAGTCGCCGGAGGCCCAGCCGCCGGACCCACCGAAGTTGCCTTGCAGCGTGAGGAAGTCACCGAACGACACGGCGCCGTCCAGATTACTGTCGCCATAGGCCGTGCCGAGAATGTTCTCGACCAACTCGTCGGCATCGCCGCCTACGCCCGTCAACGAGCCTTCGCCAGTCAGGTCGAGCCATTCCTGGCCGACCGCGGCACTGACTTCGCCGCCGCGTGTGGGATCGAGCACGGTGGCAAACAGTTCATCGATGTCGGCGGCGTCGATGATGCCGTCGCCGGTGACGTCGCCGCGGGTGATGAACTGGATGCCCTGCCTCTCGAAGAAGTGATTCGCAGCATTGAGCTCGGAATAGACCAGCGTGCCGGATTCAGGATCGAAGACGTAAACGTCACCGACCACGTTGGGCAATCCGCCGGAGTCGGCGTCGAAGAAGTAAATGTGGCCGGTGCCCTTGTCGACGGCGACGAAGCGGCCGTCGGTGACGGCGGTATCATCGTCAATCAGGCCGGAAACGGGCAGGTTCGCCGAGGTGTCCCACGCGCCGGGGAGAACTTCGTTCTGCAAGTTTCCGTCGGTGTCGGCCGCATTGTAGTTCGTAATCTCGCGGCCGATGACCTTCGGTTCCGTGGGAATTGGTTCAAAGAAGCCCGATTCGCCGATCAGCAGGTTGCCCTGTCCATCGACGCGAATCCAATCGAGCACGCCGTCGTTTGAGGCGGGGTTGATATTCGGATTGTCATCGAGCGCGAAACCCGTCGGATACGGCGGAGGACCGGCGTTCAGTTCCTTCTTGGTCGCGGTCTTGTTGACCAGGTCGAGTTCGAAGAAGCTGACGTCATCGCCGCCGCCGTCGCTCTCGCCAATCCAGACGCCCTTCACGCCGTCCCGTTCAACATAGGCCATGCTGACCGGTTCGCTCCGGCCCGAGCCGTTGTCCATGTCGAGAAGATTGACCCCCTTCGACTCCCAGGATTGCGTGGTACCGCCGTTGTAGCCGCCTTCGGCAGTGGGAGCATTGAGCGTAGCCGCACCCGGCGTAGTGCTGGTCCGGCTGACGAACCGCAGCTGATGATCGTTGGCCACCGTGTCCGGATCGCTATCGGCGCCGGTCTGGTTGTCCATCAGCAGCATCTGTTCCGGATTGACGAACTCCAGTTTGTAGTCAAAGAACGGTCCGTTCTGCGGTCGCGCGATCTCACCGATCTTTTGCGTCACTCCGGCGAGATTGACGGTCGAGCCGGCGTGGTCGGGATGTTGCGGATTGACGGCGCCATCAGGACCCGTGGCCGGAGCGTACATCGTGCCCCGAGCCCGGCCGTTGTCGACGAAATCTTTCAGTGCCGCCTGGTAGTTGAGTTTGTAGAGGTCATAGTCACCTTGCGTGTCGCCGACACTGTCGGCCACGCCGGCCGGGCCCGAGTCGAAGGCTGCCATGTAGACGGTGCCGTTGACCGGATTCACGGTGATCGTGTCCGGATCTTCAAAATTCAATTGGCCCGATATCTCGTAGCCGGACCAGATCGAGAACAGCGGCTGCTGATTGAACACGCTGCCGCCGCTGAGGTCGGTTACGTCATAGAAACTGACCGCTCGCCGAGTCTCACCGAAGTTCTGCGTGCTGTCCAGCACCGCGACCATCTTGCGCGGGGCCGGGGGCGCGGCCCAGGCTGGCACTGCGGCGACCCCTGCCGCGATTGCTGCCAGCGAAAGCTTCGCCAGTTTTCGACGTCCGTTCATAATGCACAGTCTCCCTAAGAAAGCGAATCAGGATGCCTCATTGCTGGCGAACGCAACCCGACAGCGAGAACCCAGCAATAAAAAGTTTCAAACGACAACTTAGTTGCGAATTGTGATGTTGCTGCTAGCGCTCGGTGTGATTGAAGTCAGTGTTTGATGAGCCTTCTGCGCGAAGCGTCGGACAAGCGTGTTCGCATATCACTTGCTCGGTGGGGGCGCGGCCTGCGAGTTCACCAGCCTGACGTCGCTCCACACAAGTCGGTGATCGCTGCTGATGACGGGAAAACCACTGCCAACGAGCGCGAAACGCTGGCTAGAGCTGGCTGGCCAGTACACGCCTCCGCCCACAACCGTCGTGTCCTTCGCTGGCAGCACGTAATCGAGCCTGAGATTCCCCGGCCCGTTCTTGTCCCCAAAGTCGCCCGTGTCAGCGCGGGGATCACCCCGGTGTTGGGCGTTAACGCCGGCCTGCAACTGCGCTTGCTCTTGCGCTCCGGCGGAGAGCGGCGCCCAACCGGCCGCGATGCGCGGATGCTCCAGCAACTGGCGTATCGGATACCGCTCGTCGGTTCCGTCGTGAGGGTCGGAATTCAGGTCGCCGAGGATGGCGAACCAGCGGCCTTCCAGTCCTCCCTTGCGGCCGCGATCATCGACGATGTAGCCGGACCTCGCGGGGTCGAGATAGTCGGCCCAGAAGCGGATTTCATCGTGATTGCGGCGGCCGTTGCGATCCTCGGGGCCGTCGAATACGGGCGGCGTGGGATGACTGCACAGCACGTGCAGCGTCTCGCCGTCGATCCGGACAGGCACGTCCCAGTGACTCTTGGAAGAGAGCGGAAACTTCTCGAGGATGGCCGCGCTGTACCAGCCGTCGCCCGCTTTTTCAGGATCCTCGGGCAGCAACGCGCCAGGCATGTCCTTCCAGAGGAAGTGCTGAAAAGTGCGTGCCGCCTCGTGGTCGATTGGATACTTTGAGAGCACCGCCATGCCGTATTGCCCGGGATAGCGACCGTATCCCCAGGCGTCGCGGGCAAATTCGTTGGAGTTCATCTCCGCTGCCCGAATCCCGTCGCGATCGAGGTCAAACTCCGAGGGCAGGCCAGTATTCACCGGGGCGATGAAGCGGTAGGGATATCTAACTGCCTCCGATTTCGGTTGCGCCGCGGGGCAGCAGTCTTGCGGCACTGCGAGATAATTCGTCAGAAAAAGCTCCAGGGTCTTGCCAGTAGGATCGTAGTCGAACTCGTTCAGGAGGACGACGTCCGCGTCAACCTGCTGCAAGATCTCGGCCACGGCCCGTGCCTGCGGATCGTTGCCGCTACTGAGACGATCGCGTATCTGGCCGTCATGCTCACCGGCCAGGGCCACGTTGAACGTTGCGATGCGAACGGCGCCGGCCGTCTTCGCCGGTGGCCAGGGTTCGCCGGACTTTTCGAGTGGGAGAGATGCGTTAGGGGGCGAATCCTGCTCGGCCTGAGCAGCCGAAAATTCTTGCACTGACCAAACAAGAGCGACCGCCAACAAGCCCGTCGCAAGTGACCAAGGCCTGCAACCTCCCATGAACACGCATACAACTCCTCGATGAGACATCTATCGCGGCTAGTGAGCTCCCGCAGCCTCGGCGGGAGTCAGCAATCTAGCCAGCATGCGTGTTGTGATGATGAGCTGTCGATGAGTTCCAAATAAAGATTCCGTAAGCGTCCCCCCGCGCGAGCGGCAAACCGATCAGGCAGCTTGCTCAAGGATCCGTGTTTTCTCCATCTTGACGCGAAAGTCCACTGCGCAAACTAGATCGCGATTGTGCGCACGGACTATGGTCAGAGACTGCTGCGCGGTCAAAGCTCATCGGCATTCAATCAGTTCCTCACAGCAAGCTAGCGAGCCGCTAATCTGCGCGGCGTACCATCTGTCCGTGGCTGAGTTGCGGGCCGAAGCAGGGTGCAGATGTCCGTCAGCCACCGGCAAGCGTGCTTGAGTCCTGTTTTCCTCGCTTGACTACCTGACCCCTGGACGAAAGGAATGTTCTAATGATCAAAAGCTTATTCACGAGCGCTTGTTTGCTGGTTGCACTTGCGAGCAACGTCCAAGCCGCTACGCTGGCCGCCTGGGATATGTTCGGCCAGCCGGGAAACCAAGCTACCTCTCCTGTCGCCTCCCCCACGGCTAATGTCACCGGGGTTGTAATGTCGCGTGGTGCCGGGCTGAGCCCCAGCACCGCCGGCAACTCCTTCAGCGCCACCAGTTGGGACACCACGACTGCGGACGACTACTTCGAGTTCGGCTTCGACGTGGCTCCCGGCTACACTGCGAGCCTCGATGATCTAATCATCGGAACCCGCAGCTCGGGCACGGGTCCTGGTACCATTGGTGTCTTCACCTCGCTCGACGGCTTTAGCATCTCGCTGGCCTCGATCGCCCAGGTTGGCACCGCCTTCAGCAACAGTGTCATCGATCTGAGCGCCCTGAGCGGCATTACCGGTAGCTTCCGGGTCCGCTTGATGGAACTCGGCAACACCAACGCCAATGGTACCGGAGCTACCGGCTCGGGCGGCACCTTCCGTGTCGCTGACTACTTGGACCAGAGCGGCGCATTTATTGACACGCAGCTCACAGGCTCGGTTGCACTCGTGCCTGAACCGAGCAGCGTCGTGCTGGTCGGCCTGGGCCTGATCGGGCTTGTGGTCGCTCGTCGCCGGCGAGTTGCCTGAGTGACCTGTATGCGAAGCAATCTCCCTTGAACGCAGCCGTGTCGGAGGCTTCCGGCACGGCTGCTTTGTTTCAGTCGGCCAACCGCCCATCCTTCGCCGACACCGGCGCCCGAATCTGCCACTGCCGGCGAAGACAGGTTTTGGTGAGCCGGCAGGTTCGCGGGAATTAGTGCGACCGGGTCGTGCTGCCGACGAGCCAGGCACCTCGATTCGGAGCGTAGTTCGCCACGGTTCGGTTAAGCGAAAGCATTCCGCTCGCCCGCTTGCGAGCGGCAACTCGGTCGAGCGAAGTGACTCCATCCGCTGCGCTTTGTTGACACGCGACAGGATTGAACCGACAAACTGCTATGGTTCGCAGGAGCTTCGCCATCCCACGAGAAAAGCTCCACCACTGGCTGATCACAGATTGAAGCAGCCCTGGCAGCCCGCGAACGTGAATTGCTCGCCGCCGTCCGTGAAGCTGAAGCTGAAATCGCACTTGCTGCAGCCGCCCGCGACCAGCAGCTACACGCGCTCACGGAGCAGCGCCGCGAAGTCGGGATGGAGAGCACGCGTCTGCCGTACGAGCAGGCGCTGCTTGAAATCGCGTCCGAGCCCCTGGCCATCGCACTTGCCGCTTGCACGGTCAGCACGAAGATGGGCAGAGCGGCGCGTGTTTTTCGCCCGTGACCGGCTGGAAAACCTCAAGCCGACGGCAGTCATGCTGGTGGAACTGGCGGACGCTGAACAGGCGTTCGAGTCTGTTCGCGAGCATACGGCGGCAGCGTATTAAAGCATTATTGAAGGGTAACGCCCGGGCTGGGCGAGCGGCGCGCGGCCCGTGTTCTGTTTTCGCTCACGGGTCGCCGCCGCATGCGAGATGAAAAACAAGTTCCCCAAGATTTACAAGCCCCCTTAGAGATTCTCAGCCGGTTGGACCAGCGCCGCGAAAGGCTGATTGGCCCCGTTGACCAGATGCGGGCCGAGCTGATGGAATTGACCGGCGCGGCGAGCGATCGATTCGTCGAAGCCCGGCGATGCTAACGCTGCCGTCGGAATGCGAGCAGACCAACGAGTGCGAAAGCGCCGAGTAGGTAACTCGATGGCTCGGGAATGTACACTACTCTAAAACCATTAAAGCTGGTCTTAAAGAAGAAATCATCAACCTTGGTCGCTTGACCCGAACTGCCGAGGCCCCCAGGGGGCTCATCCCATCCTCCGCCATTCGAATGGACCATGGTATCGCGGCGTAAGCTTTCGGTCCATTCATTGACATTGCCTCCCTGGTCGAAGGTTCCGAAGTAGCTCGAACTTTCAGCGCTACCGACAGTGGTAACATTGCCGACCTGCCCATTCCATTCGGCACCTAGAGAATAGTTAACCACGTTTGCCCCCGGGTTAACTATGTTGCCCTGGCTGTCGACCACAGCGATTACGGGAGCGTCGTTGCTTTGAGTTGGGAAGAGCCAGTAGCCGCCTAAACCTGCATTCAGCGATGGATCGAAATAGGCAGCTTTGTACCACTCATCAAGAGTTGGCAGACCCCAGCGCGCGGTTGTGCTTCGTGCAATGGTTGCATAGTTGGTCGGAAGGTCTATTCCGCCAAGCAGCGTGTATGCGCCACTTTCCGTATCGCCCGCTCCTTGACCATTGTGTAGCCAGTTGGTGAATCGCAGTGCGTCAAACCAATTCACGAAATTCACGGGCTTGTCAGCCATATCGACCTTGGCCGTATAGAAATAGCTCCCATCATCTCCCCCCCGTTGAATCCCGCCTCGGGAATCGCTTTCCATGTAGGTATTAAAAAGCCCCAAAGGATCAGAGGCTGCTTTGGCATTTAGAAATCCGACATATTGAGCATTAGTAACCTCGTAGGTGCCGATGCGGTAGTTGTATGAGACTGCGCCAAGGCCGGTGCCGTCGGGTGCGTTGCCCGCATTGCCGACCGGCACCGTGGAAATCGTCTCGGGGGGAGTAATGATGACGGCCGAGGCGAGAGGCGCGAGGAACAAGCTGGCGACGTGAACAAAGAACGGAACGAGAAAGCGGCTCATAGGTGAACTCCCCTGCGATGGCTTAGACGGATAGTCTACGGCCGCTCAGCCCCAGCCGGGGACTAACGTAAGCGACAAGCGATAGCATGATAATCGCGGCCCGCGAGGTCAATGATTTTTCCACCTTCGAGGCAGCACCCGCCGCGATTGTGCGGCTGGGCTCATGCCACGCATCATAGCGTCACCCCCGGCAACTTCGATAGAAAACCGGTCCGCCAGATTCGCGTCTACGGCGTTCGGACGATGCTCCGCGACACCACCGTAGCACTACGGCGATTATGCACACCGGGCATGAAAAAAGGCTCGCCGCAAACCGTGGTTGCATCGAGCCTTTCTCAAATCGGGGCGACAGGATTTGAACCTGGCGCCGATTTTACGGCAAGCAATTGCACCTCTTGTAGTTGCGCCGATTGCGAATTGTTCCGCGCTGCAAATGCGCTGCAATCAGGTCGCCTCAAATGGCTCGATTCGGCACTGAGTGACGCTGAGTTGCGTCGCGTAATCCTCAGCTGGAAGGCGTTGCCCGAAGCAATTCGGACCGCAATTCTGATATTGGTTAGCAGGCATAAACCGTGACTACGGCTGCGTTGCTTGGCAAAGGAATCACCTCTTGTATTAATTTTGTTCTCAGGACACGCATCTGTCCGGCTCGTCACCGAAGTAGCGCAACCATGACGGTGATTCGTAGAATGGTAATTGGGGCAGACTTGGGGCAGACTTGGGGCAGACTTCACTTCCTTTGATGCTGTGGCGCCGCGCAGACCAGCAAGTATCGCACGGTGCGCCAGATCACAGTGGAGACACAACCCCGCCTGGTTTTACGGTCAGGATAATGCAATGGCACGTGTCGCGTACCTTCTCTGCCGTATTGCCAGGCAGCAGTTCCTTGACGCCGTTGCGACCAACCGTTCCAAGACCGATTAAGTCAACGCTCAAGTGTTACGCCAGACGCCCCACTATTGGCCAAGGTGTACTCCAAGTCAAATGCCGATGGACTTTGTCGGGCGCGGCGCCGAGGGACCCGACAAACGCATCGAACCGGTGCTTGGCTTCTTCGTCAATCTCGCGCCTTGATGAACTCCCCTGAGGAATTCTGGAGATGTTGCTATCGGGTACGTATTTCGAATCGACGACATGCAGGAGCTGAGATTTGGCCAAGGCCCTTTTTGCGATCCACAGCCCTGCTAGCACGGCTCGGCGGCTCACGTCCGAGAGGTCGGTCGCAGCAAGAAATGCTTGGGGGGCCCCGACGTGCGCTGCTTGGAAAATACAGACGGCGGCAGGGCACTTACGAAGGACGCGTTTGGCAGTGCTGCCAACGAGAAACTGTTCTCGGGCGGCCGCACCACGCGTGCCGTGCAAAACCAGTTTGCGGCCTTCCCGCTTGGCGGCGTGAGTGATGGCCGTAAATGGATCGCCCTGAGTCGCTTCGGTCTTCACATGCAAATCGACGGCATTCGAACTGACGACGAGGCTCCGCAGTTTCGAGTCGGACTCTAGCCAGATTTATCGCTCAAAATTGCTCGAGCTGCTTGTTCGACGTCGATCCAGAAGTTACTACCCGACGCAAATCTGGAAGTGAGTGCGGTACCGTAAGTCTCGCCCCCCGTCTACGATCGACTCGCTGATCGCCTCGGGGTTTAGGAACGCGTTGAGGACCCCGCAATGCGAGTGGCCACATACGATGATGTCCTTAAATCCCAGTCCTACGGTCGCGAACTCAATAGTAGCCTCCTCACCGTCGACGCCAGCGCCGTGGGACGGGGAGATGTTGCCTCCGTTCCGCAGGATGAACAGGTGGCCGGGTTCCGTTTGCGCGATCATTTTTTAGATCAATGCGCGAAGTCGGAACAGGTGATGAACAATGCATCGGGGCTCTTTCTAGTACGAGCTCTGATTGATGTGGCGCCGGAGGATGACCTTAATTCTAGTCGGCCGTCACGGACTGGTCTGAGTCCGTCCTTTGGGACCAACGGGCAGATCACTCTGTTGAGGTGAACGGTCCTGCAACTCTTTCCTGACGACGACAATCTGCTCAGGGGCGGCGATCCCCAGCCGGACCCTCTGGCCGTCGATTGCTAGAACAGTAAGCACAATGTTATACTGCGGCACGCAGATTTGTTCCCCGACTTTGCGACTGAGTACCAGCATATTTCTTCATCCTCGTGAAGACCGTTCGGGCGGACATTACGGATTTTGGCGGTTGGCTACAAATACTCGTCTGGCAGGCGGTAGCTCACCAAGCAACCAACGCCTCCCAGGTGACTCAGCTCGTCGCTCTGGTTCACAATCTCAATCGTGCAGTCCAATGCCTCCGCTTTTTGCACCATCCGCTCTTTTGTGTTGAAGCGATCGAACTCCCGTGCTTGGCAGGCAGGGCACGCCTCGGGTAGTTCGTTTTCCACGTCGATGTGTCCGCATCTGTTGCACGTCCACCCTCGGCCCGGATCGTAATCTTTGGACATTATCAGGATGTCCACGCGGCCGCGGTGTAGTGCGCGGTAACTTGGGCCCGTTCCCACGACAGCAAGGCCGCCGGTGCGGAATTGGTGAATAAGATTGCCGACGATTGTGCGAGATTCTAGTTCCTCCGCTTCAATAAATGTACACAGAGTGGCTTCCACCACATCAGACAGCCGCGTCACGCCGGATGCCGGGACAATATCAAGCAACTGCTTCTGCAAGTGCTTGGGCAAGTTCTGATGTACCTGCGAAGTCATGGCAGGCTGGCCTGCGAGGATTAAATGCGTATAGCCACCCGCGGACATGAGCTGATTTAATACCCCGATTGCATCTTTCAGAAACTTGCGAGTCCGTTCCTGGCGGTGTCGTTGAAAATGGCTCTTCGACCATTCGCGGCCAATGCGGTCTCGCAACTCCGGCCGTTCCTCCCACATTTGCGCGGTGACCGCTCCCAGATTGACTTGCAGAATCCGCCAGTTCTCTTTGGTCACAAGCATGACGACATACCGGTGATAAGTGTCTTTCAGTTCGACGAGGTGATAGATATTGGGCACATTGTCCACCGCAATCCAGTTCGGCAGCGGAACTTGGAACTGTAGCGGCAGGAGAAACGGCTGCTCACCACCGCGCGAAAAGGCGGCGAGCCCCTTCGCATTGGAAAGAATATCTGTTGCGAACATGTGCTCGATACGAGCCAGGGCGAAGTCAAAGTCCTGCTGCTCATGGAGACCTAGGCTCCTCCGAAGCGACTGCACGCGTTCGTCGAACATGTCTCGGTCCGCGAGACGCCCAGCAGCCAAGGACTGGTAGCAACTGATGACGGGCGCATCGGTGACGGGCAAGTCGATTAATGTTCGGATGTGCTTCTGTAGGTTATGGCGTTCCACGGTCTTTACTCTTTGGACCTGGATGTGTTAATGGCGATTCGAACTTCAGATTCGCGCTATTGAGCCAGAAACAACGGCCGATCCGCGTTCTGGATCACGTGGAGTGCTGTCTCACCGAGAAGTCGTCGCAACAGCAGGCTCTTCGCGCTGTTGCCCACGACCATCAGGTCCGCGCCCCACTCTTCCGCATAGGGAAGCAGATGGTGTTTTGGTGAATTCGGAACGACGGTTTCCTCAGGCGCGAAACCGTGTGCTCGGCAGTAATCGGCCGCGTCACTCACGAGTTGCTCTGCCTTGTCGGCTTGATGCTCGAAGGTCACGATCCGCAACTGTGCTTCAGGCCACAGCCGCATCTGCACGAACCGTTTCATGGCTTTGGCGGATTCCATCGAGCCGCTATAGGCAATCAACACTTTCTTCACTGGATAGAAGCCTTTCGAGACGGCGACCAGTGGGCGGACCCCCGCCTGCACCAGCCGCACCAAAGCGTTGTGCGGATCGGGTACGAGATCAAACTCGAACAGGCTTCGCAGGCCGAAGATCATCAGGTCGTGATAGCGAGCCTGGTCAATCATCAGCGTGAACGGTTCGCCCACTTCGCGCAGCACTTGATGTCGCACCCCGGCCGCGCGGCATGCCTCAATGAATTCTTGGATGGCCCACTCGGCACGTTCCTTGGCTTTCTCCATGCGGTCGTTGGCGAGTTCGTGTGCATAATGTCCACCCCCGACCGGAACGGGTCCGGAATACGTCAGTCGGCCTTCGTCAATAATGCTGACGCCGGTCACTTCGGCATCGTTCGCCATCGCCATCGCAACGGCTTGGTTGATTGCGGACACAGTGTACTCCGTGCCGCCAAGGCCCACGAGAATACGTTTGAGCATAACAGCACGTCCTTCCAAAGACGGGAATGAAATAACCTGTTGCGAGTTCTAGTCGCTCTCTTGTTCCTAGTCGCCAGAATGATTTTCAGCACAGTGTCAGGGTTGAGCAAAATGCTGTCGGTGCCTTTCTCGACCAAGAATTGTGAGAACTCCGGATGTTCGCTGGTTCATAGTGTGGTTCCCTCCAGGAATGGCTGGCGTGTTTCAAGTGTGAGGATGTTCGCGGTCGTCACGCGAGCGATTTCACTGAGTGCTTCTTGGGTTAGGAACGCTTGATGCGCGGTGATGAGGACGTTGGGAAAAACGAGCAGGTGCGATAGCTCGTCGTCAAGCAATACTTGGCCGGAGAGATCTTGAAAGAAGATGCCCTCCTCTTCTTCGTAAACGTCCAACGCCACGCCACCAATGTGACCCGACTTTAACGCCGCGATCAGCGCAGTGGTGTCGATGAGTTTGCCGCGGCTGGTATTGACGATGAATACACCAGGCTTCGTCCGTGCAAGCGTTTGCGAGTTGAGCAGATGGAGCGTGTCCGGCATGAGCGGCAGATGCAGCGAAAGGATGTCGCTTTCCGCCAGCAGCGTGTCGAAGTCGGTGTAGTGAATGTTGCGTTCCGTGGCCCACTTGGGCGTGGGGAACGGATCATGGGCGATAACATTGGTTTCGAAGCCGCGGAAAATCTGTGCAGCGACACGGCCAATCTTGCCGGTGCCGATGATCCCGACAGTCTTGCCACGAATGTCGAAGCCCACCAGACCGCTGAGCGAGAAATTCAGCTCGCGGACACGGTTATAAGCGCGATGGATCTTGCGATTAAGCGTGAGCAGTAGTCCAACGGTGTGCTCGGCCACCGCGTGAGGCGAATACGCCGGCACACGCACCACGTCGAGGCCGAAATCGCGAGCCGCAACCAGATCCACATTGTTATGGCCGGCACAGCGTAGGGCGATCAGCTTTACGTCGAGTGCCGAAAGTGCCTCCAAACACGCACGATCCGCTTGATCGTTGACGAAAACACATACGGCCTGCGCGCCACTGGCAGCGTGAGCCGTCTCCGCACTGAGCCGGAACTCGTGGAATCGCCACGCTATGCGCTCCTCGCTGGCGGCACGCGCGAGGTATTCCCGGTCGTAGGGCTTTGAATCGTAAACGGCAGTTTCAATCATGGATTCAACACTTTCAGCGTTATCGCCTTACGGACGAAAGAAGGTGGCGACGACGTAAATTGGGCGGCGACCCGTATTTCGCATTTGCCGCCATGATCTGCGCGATGCTGCGTCGATTCAGTGGAAGACTCCTGTTCGTCCATAGGGCTGTCAATCGTCTGAGGGTGAGTGTGACCATTCACAACCGTGATCTGATCAATTACCTGAGTGACGCCCGCGACGCGTTTGATACATTCGACGGCGATCTGTCGCATGTAAAACGTCGGCAAGGTGCCTTGAACTACTACCACGCCGCGCTCAACGCTGATGTCCAACGTATGATGTAGTCCGTAGCCACGCTGTTGAAGAACACTATTCACTCGCTGAAGAAGGGTGGGATCGGCTTCAACTGACTCCGGCTGTTTGTCAGATAGCATTACAAAGTCTCCTCGCATGGCGGTAGGTGATTCGTCAGGCGCGCCCAACCATGTTGGGTCCAATTCCTATCCTTGAGCGGAGCTTGATCCCGCCGCCTCCGCATTGACGTCCCCCTCGGCTGTTTCGCTGAAGTCCGTCGGTAGCGAAATGGTCTTAGTCGCCACGTGGTGATCTCCTCTGATCGTGAACTCCGCTTCGCGGTGGATGAAAAGTCTCCGTAAAACACCTGGCCAGTTTTAATGGCCTCAACATGGAGCTTTTCTTACTCTGGTGGCCCGCCATGCGGTGCAGGATGCTGTCAAGGACGCGGACGGCGGCGATGATATGTGGGCCCTTGTTGAGCATCACGCACTCCGCTCGCTGGCCCAGGGATGCATCGGTGATCTCGGCGCGACTTGGCAGTCCTCTCTTGGCCAGATTTTCCAGTACTTGGGTGGCCCAGATGACCGGGACGTGTGCGGCTTCACAGATCCACAGGATTTGCTCTTGCACCTCGGCCAGCCGTTCGTAACCGCACTCGACCGCTAGGTCGCCGCGCGCGATCATGACGCCGTCGCAGGGCGATGTCATCGACGCCAGTAGTAAACTGGGCAGGTTCTCAAAGGTTTGTCGTGTCTCGATTTTTAGAACGATGCCGAGGTGTGACGCGCCGAGCGCGGCTAGGCGCTCCTCTAAGTCCACAACGTCCTCCGCCATTCGCACGAAAGAAAAGCCGACCATATCGGCATGGGACGCGATAAACTGCAGGTCCGTCTGATCCTTCGCAGTCAGCGAAGGTACACGCAGGGTACTCTCGGGCAGATTGATGCCCTTGTCAGCGCGTAGCTTGTCACCGCCGGTCCGAATTTGGGTGATCCTGACATAGATTTCGTCGGCCTCCACGCCACTAATGACACCGCCGATCTTGCCGTCGTCCAGCCAAATGCTCTCGCCCGGCCGAACGTCAGCGAAGACATTAGGCAGAGTACAACTGATGCGAGCGGGAGTCAGCAATCTCCCTTGCGAGTCGCGGGTCGCTGGTCGGCCAGGTACAGGTTCCTTGGTGAGGATCAAGACATCGCCCAGATTTAGAGTGATGGCTTGTTCTCGCGGCGGCAAATAGCCAACCGCGGACTTCTTGAGTGCTTTGTCGCGGTCTCGGACGCGTAGAGTAGTCCCCATCGTTACGTAAGCGGTTCGCTGGCATTCGGCCCAGCATCCAGTACCCGTTACGTCGACGACCCGAAGACGACGCCTTGCTTTGCGGCTGTCCCGGAAATGGATTTGTCGCCCCGAATCCAGGCAGGTCAGCCAGTCGCCACAAACGGGCAGACAGGCGTCAGCAGGACTGGGCGGCGGGACGGGTCGGTCTTCGCGGGTGAGCCAAACGCGGGCGGGTGCGAGGACTCGGCCAAACTCATCGCGCTGCGGTCGCCACCTGACGACACCTATTCCCGGCTCAATCGGGCCAGTTCGCAGTTTGGGGCCGGCGAGATCCATGAGTATCCGGCACTTCCGCCCAACCGACGCTTCTGCCTGCCGCAGATTCTGGATCATCCGCTCCCACGTAGCGGCATCGTCGTGGGCGCAATTGATGCGCATGCAGTTCATGCCGCTCTCCACCAGGTCGTGAACCAGGGCGTAGTCGTGGGCCGCCTCACTCGGCATGGTCACCATAATTCGCACCTGACGGTTGGACGGTACGCCGCCCAACAACGCCTCGGTATGCTTTTCCAACAGCGCACAACCCTCGTCGAAGGTGATCGGTGCCAGTGGCGGAAGGCGCGTCCAGGTTCGGTTGGCCATGCCGTGCAGGCAGTTCAAGACCGCCTCGACGCTGCCGAGGACCGACGCTTCCGCGCGGCCCAGCGACGACAGCCCTAATGCTGCCAGACGCGGTTGCAATGCTCGAATGTCATGCTGCCGCATGGCCAAGTAGTGGAGTAGGTTGCGCGCACTTTTTCTGTAGGACGGGTGCAGCTTCTCCACACGAATCGCGCCTCGCTCCTCTAGAGCAAGCATTGACGCATGCACGACAAGCAGCTCTCGAATCAGTTCGTGCAATTCTGCGGAATCCCAATTTGGACCAAGCGCGCGCTGTTGTTGTTCCCCGATGTTCATGGCTGAACCTCCCTAAGGGCCAGCAAGTGGCGCAATTCGTTAACTGACATTACCCCACTCGATCCGCATTTACTTCCCGCTCGGCCTCCAGCCAAAACTCAATTCCGTCTCCTGCCGGGCGTCCAGCCGCTTCCCATTTGATGTGGGCCCGAGCGCGAATTGTTTCCTCACTAGCGTTAAAAGGTTGCCCAACGGAGTTGCCCATCGATTCGCACGCGAATTCGCCGGCTAAGCCTACGGTTGCATTGAGATCGGTAAAGGAAGTGGCCGCCGAAGTTGTTCGACTCGTCTCTGCTTCGAGATTGGTTGGGGACATGGTTTTATCCTTGTGAGTAATTGAAGCAAACCAACAGCATTCGAAGATCCGTGTTACTGCACTTACAGTCGCATTCCTCCCTCACGAGACTTGCGGCGCGACAGGCGAAACAAAGCCTTCTGGTTTGACTGTCAACACAGAACAATCGACTGCATCCAACACGCGCTCCGCGGTATTGCCGATGATGAACCCCGGAATCCCGACGCGACACACGGTGCCAATCGTGAGTAAGTCGATGTCTAACTTGGCCACCAACTGGGGAATTACTACCGCGGCATCACCCTTGATCAAATGAAGACGACACAGTTCGACCGAGTGTTTCAACAACAGCTTCTGGAGCAACTTCTTTCGCCTCTCCGCTTCGTTGCGCAGCGCGCAGTCGATATCGGCGTCTGGAACGCTACTCAAGCGACGCATTTGAGATTCCCCAAGAAGAGACCAGGCATGGACAACGTGAAGTTGAGCATTTTCCCGCGTCGCGAGAGATGTCGCCAAGTTCAGGATGAGGTGGTTGAGTGTGTCATGGGCGTCTCCTGTAACCTCCGGATCGATGGCCGCCAGAATCTGCCGAAAATGCTTTGTCCGCGATGGCTTCACTACTAGAACCGGAGCCGGACATTTCCGCATGAGCCGTTTCGATGTGCTTCCAAAAAGCCGCTGTCGTATGCCGCCTTTCCCCTCCGCCGTCATGATGACAAGATCGCGCTGGTTTTGAATAACATCTCGAATGATCTCCAGAAATGGCTCGCCGACCATGATGCGTGTTGTGGGACGCACGCCGGCCGACTTCACAGACTTGGCGACTTCCTTCAACCGCGCCTGTCGTTCCTCCTGCAAGAGCGCCTGCACATCAATCGACTTCTGGCCGACCTTCACTCGGCCCCATGTTCCATGCGTCTCCTTCATCGGATGCACAATGGCCAGCTTGGCGCGGTTTTCTTTTGCAAGCAACGCGGCTCGCTGTAGAGTCGTCTCGTCGCACTCGTAAACAAGCAAAATGTTTTTAAATCGTTTCACGGTTTTACCTAGTGAAGTGACGGTGCAGTGGGTAACCGCCGGCAAAGCGAGGTCGCATTTGTTTTCAAACCTATTGGGCCAGGAACAGAGGGATACGCGTGTCGCGCAACGTTCCGAGCAGCGTGTCGCCCAAGGCCTTGCGAAGCATCACGCTACGTGCACTATTCCCCATCACGATCATGTCAGCCTGCCACAGCGTCGCTGCCGCCATTAGCATTAACTGTGGGTCGCCTGGGCTGGACTGGTGGCACACCCGAAAGCCGTGCGCACGGCAATACCTCTCCGCATCTCGCAGGAGCTCGTCGGCTTTGCTGTCCGACAAGTGAAACGTCACGATTTTCAATTCCGCACTCGGCCAGAGACGCATCTGAACGAACCGCTTCATTGCCTTGGCGGATTCCATCGAGCCACTGTAGGCGATCATGACGCGTGAAATGCTGCGGTACATTTCCGACACCGCGATCAGTGGCCGAACGCCGGCGCCTACCAACCTGATCAGGAGCGATTCTGGGTCGCCCGACAGAAAGTCATATTCGAAGACACTGCGCAGTCCGAAGACCATCAGGTCGTGGTAACGCGCCAAGTCCACCAGCCGTGTGAATGGCTCATCCGTTTCCGCCACCACGCGGTGCTTGATATTGGCCGCTTGGCAAGTTGTCTCAAATGCAGTAACTGACTGATCAATCTGCGATTGGGCAACTTCCATTCTCTCAGCTCGGATCGCGTCGCGACTGGGCGCTTTCACCAGTCCGATGCCTTCGCAGCGAACGCGCCCCCTGTCGAGAACGGTTACGCCGGTCACCTCAGCATTATGCGCCTGCGCCAATGTCACGGCCCGTTGAATCGCCACGGGCGTGTAGGTCGTACCCGCCAGACCAACCAGTATGCGTTTGATCATCTAATGCTCCTTGCTTCTCTTGGACCATCAGCGCTCGCAGTTCTTTAGCCGGCGGCCAAATCGCCAACGGCAATGGCATCACCAGAAGCCCGTTCTGTCCATTTCCGCCGACCCCACTTCTCCAGTCCCACAATCAAATAGGCAACTACAGCGGTCAGCAGAATTCGCCACCAGGCGTCCCATCCAATCGGTGCGCTATGGAAGAACCGGTTCATGAACGGCGCGTAGGTGAACAGTAGCTGCAACGTCACCATGCTCCCGACGCCGACCCAGATCCACGGATTCGAGAAGATGCCGAGTTGAAGCATTGATTTCGTCAGCGAACGGCAATTGAACAGGTAAAATAATTCCACCATCACGAACACGTTGACCGCCACGGTTCGGGCGTGGGCGTCGCTGGCCGCCTTGTCCAGCCCCCACTCGGCCCCCTTGCCGAGCGCCCACTCGAACGATCCAAACGCGCCAATGAGCAAAACCGCCGAGACGATCAGGATGCGGCCGATCAGTGTGCCGGTGAGGATTGGCGTCTTGGGATCGCGCGGTGTTCGCTGCATGATATCTGGCTCTTTTGGTTCGAAAGCCAACATCAATCCCAGCAGCACCGCCGTCGTCATATTGATCCACAAAATCTGCACTGGCAGAATCGGCAGGGTCGCGCCGATAAAGATTGCGGCGAGGATGACTAAACCTTCGCCCATGTTCGTGGGCAGTGTCCAAACGATGAACTTGGTCAGGTTATCGAATACACCGCGTCCTTCTTCGACGGCCGCCTCGATGGTCGCAAAGTTATCGTCGGTCAGGACCATGTCGGCCGCTTCCTTGGCAACTTCGGTGCCAGAAACGCCCATGGCCACGCCGATGTCGGCCTGTTTGAGCGCCGGGGCATCATTCACGCCGTCCCCAGTCATCGCCACGATGTGGCCACCCGCCTGGAGGGCGCGGACCAGGCGCAGTTTTTGTTCGGGCGTCACGCGTGCAAACACGGCCACCTGATCCGCAGTTTCGATCAATTGGGCATCGGATCGCTCGGCCAGTTCGCGGCCGGTCAGCACCAGCGGGTCTTTGCGCCTAGCCGTGTCTCGCCCATTCAGTCCAATCTGTCGGGCAATGGCTTGAGCGGTCAACGCATGGTCGCCCGTGATCATCTTGACGTGAATTCCAGCCGACTGGCAGGCCCGCACCGCGCTGATCGCCTCGGGGCGCGGCGGATCGATCATCCCCTGCAACCCCAGAAATGTCAGCTCGTTCACGTCGGCATGGTTGATCGACTGCGTGTCGCCTGGCAGGTCGGCGGAAGCCAGCACCAGCACACGCAGCCCTTTCACGGCGAAGCTCTCAAGCTGCTGTTGCACCGCGACCGCGTCGAGCGGAACTCGATGACCACTTGCGTCGAGCATCGCCACGGACTTCGACAGCACCACCTCCGCCGCGCCTTTGACATACAGTTTTCGCTGAGAGGCGGTCCCGCTCACGTGAAGCGTCGCCATGTATTGATGCTGACTCTCGAAGGGGATGACATCAATCCGCCGGAGACGCGTGGTCCATTCCTTGTGTTCCAAGCCTCCCTTGGCCGCCGAGGCAAGCAACGCACCTTCCGTCGGATCACCCTGTACCTCCCACCGCCCCGACTTTTCTGCCAACGCGGAATCGTTGCACAACAGCCCCGCCAGTAAGCATTCCCGCGCAGCGATGTTGTCAGCCATCGCGGCGCCCGGCTCGCTCGCATTCTTGATCTCGCCAAGGGGGCCATAGCCGCTACCGGAGAATTCATAACGCGAATCTCCCGCCAGCATTTCACGCACGGTCATTTGGTTGACCGTGAGAGTGCCGGTCTTGTCCGAGCAGACGATCGTGGTGCTCCCCAGAGTCTCTACGGCGGGCAACTTACGGATAATGGCTCGCCGACGGGCCATCCGTGCGACGCCGATCGACAACGTGATCGTGACCGCCGCCGGTAGCCCTTCTGGAATCGCTCCGACCGCCAATGCCACCGCCGCCATGAACATCTCGAACGCCGGTTGCCCGCGCAACCAACCCACCAGAAACGTCACGCCAGCCAGTCCCAAAATCACGACCAATAGCAGACGGCTGAACTTCGCGATCTTGCGAGTCAGCGGCGTCTCCAACACGTCGGCGGTGGAAATCAAGTTCGAGATGTGTCCCACCTCTGTACTGCCGCCGGTCGCGAAGACCACTCCCCGGGCCTGACCATAGGTCACGAGGGTGGATGTATAGGCCAGATTGCGGCGCTCCGCGAGCGAAACATCAGCCCCCATCGCATCCACTTGTTTGTTCACAGGGACGGATTCGCCGGTCAGAGCCGATTCGTCAACTTGCAGGTCGCGACAGTGAAATAGCCGTAGGTCCGCGGGCACCTTGTCGCCGGACTGCAAGAATACGATGTCGCCGGGCACTAGCTCGGTGGAGGAGATTCGCCGCATCTGGCCAGCTCGCAAGACGCTGGCTTCCGTCAACGTCGTCTGGGCCAGCGCGGCCAGCGCTTTCGCGGCACTCGACTCCTGTAGGAATCCAATGACAGCGTTCACGAGGACGACGCCAAAGATCACCCCCGAGTCGACCCACTCATGCAAGAATGCCGTGATCGCCGCTGCCGCCAGCAGGATGTACACCAAGGGCGTGTGGAATTGCAGCAAGAACCGCATCCACGGACCGTGACCTCTCGCGGCGGGAATCAGGTTGGGCCCGAATCGCGCCTGACGCGCCTGAAGCTCCAGGATGTCGAGCCCTTTTTCGGCATCTGTTCCCAACAGCTGCAGGACTTCGTCCGCCGGAAGCTGATGCAAATTCTCCCCGACAAGTACGTCCACGTTTTAGTCTTTCTCGGGGTTTGTTAGGAGTCCATGACAGCAGTCAGGGCATGTGACACGACAATCGCCGCGTATTGTTTTTTGGACGGCTTCATTCAGCGTCCTTTTCCAGCGGTCCATGGCCATGATTACGACAACAACGCTGTGCAAGATGTGCCAGTCGTGTGAGCGCCGTGTGGTCATAGAACGGCAGACGCTTGTCGAGATTGGGGCAAAGCTGATCCGGTAGACCCGCGACGCGGATCATTCGCACCAGTTCGTCGCAGGCCATGTTGTTGATGACGGTAACACTCAACTCGGCAACATCCGCTTTATCCAATGCCTCGCAGCCGTCGCACAGGACGGATCGTATCCTGAAGTGTGCTCGAACACCTCGACGACCATCGTTTGCCAGCGATTTCACAGACATGGTTTCCTCCTTGGGCAACGACTCGGGCCGGCTGCGGCGTGCCGTCCATAAGCGGTCACAAGAATAGTTTCTCTTCGGCCGCTAGATTTCCCAATGTGTTCCACAGCAGTGACAGTGAAAGAACTCTGTCCGGTCAGGGTACAACGCGGATGCGGTGTAAAACTGCATCGCGGATTCCAGGCACTTTGGGCATGCGTAAACCGGACGGTCGTTGCTGATAAAAGATGGTCCCTGATCGAATTGCCCACGCGATCCATGTAAGGTTGCCTTGCTAGGCAAGCCGACTACCTCTGGAGCGCGCCGATGCGCATCGACACATGTCACATGACCATTGCGTTGCATCTAAGCCTCCCGCGACGGTTTCCACTTCATGCCCATGATGCGCCGGGTAGCGCTAGGCGACCTCAGGATCGCTTCATCTTCGTTACCATTCGTAAGGGCGTACGGCCTCGTTCCGTACCGTTGTGCGGCCAGCTCCATCCGGGCCGAGCGGTCAGCAACCTCTTCGGGGCACCGCACTCGTTTCGACTGGCAAGACAGATTGTCCGACACAGTTCGTCCATCGGTAATCGAACCTGACGCCATTTCTGAAATGGTGGATTCCGCCATGCCCCGCGGACTGCGGCATCGCTAGAATGGCGGCGGACGAGCGCAAGCTGTGCCCTGGGAACACGTTGGCGAATCGTCGTCGGCTGGCTGGGACATCTAGACGCAATGGCGGAACAGCAACCGAACCACTGGCTTGCGGAAGCGGAACGCCGCTACTGACGCCTGCGATCCGCCGTCGCAAGATTACCACTACCACGTCCCGGGGCGAGGGCGGGCAGGTCGTGGAGAAGATCCACGCAACGAACTGTAATGTCTAGTAAGAACTGGCAACAACTTGCTGGTTACTTCACGACGGAGTTGGGGATGATTTCCTAGCGACGAGGCACCCTGTTATGAAGATCCTTCTTGCAGTTGACGGCTCTCCTTGCAGCGATGCGGCAGTTGCCGAAGTGTGCCGACGTCCCTGGCCGCCGGAAAGCGAAGTCCGCCTGATCACAGTAAATTCCCCGATGAGAGAAGAATTATTGCGAGGTGGATCTCCGGGTGTGTTCGATGAAATCAACGGGCAGTTGCGTGCCGCGGCGCAGACACGCCTCAATGAGGCCGCTGCCCTTATCCGGCGCGATGCACCCGCATTGCGTGTCACGTCAGTACACCGAGAAGGCTGGCCCAAAGACGCAATCCTGGACGAATCCGAGAGTTGGCAGGCGGACTTGATCGTCCTCGGTTCGCACGGCTATGGAGCTGTCAAACGTCTTTTTCTGGGCTCGGTGTCTTTAGCTGTCACGACCAACGCCCCCTGCTCGGTGGAGATCGTCCGAGCCCGAGTCCAAAAGTCTGCTTGAAGAGAGAGACTGTCGACGTAATAGCGGTCCGATTCGAACACTTTGCGACCGGTCTGCCTGTGATCAGTGTTCCGCGCCGCGCGTCGACGGCTGCGATTAGACGACGTTGAGATGGAGCCCACTTTGACACATACCGATTTGCAGCATCGCCTGAAGGCAATTGGTAGGCCGCTATGGAGTAGCTTGCGAGATTTGCTTCCATTGATGCTTACAGTTGCGCTCTTCCAGGGATTGGTATTTCGGCAACCATTGGAGAACGTAAGCCAAGTGTTGATTGGTCTAGGCTTGGTGATTGTGGGATTGAGTTTGTTCGTTGTCGGACTGCAATTGGGACTGTTCCCGTTAGGAGAGGCAATGGCTCACGACTTCGCTCGCAAGGGGAGTCTTCCCTGGCTCATCGCCTTCGCCTTCGCGCTCGGTTTCGGGACCACATTTGCTGAGCCAGCTCTGATTGCGATAGCCGGAAAAGTGGCTGCGATCAAGGCCTTGGGGGCGGCCGCCGAGCAGCAGGACGCCCTCAGAGAAAGCTATGCCCTCGCGTTGCGCATGACGGTTGCCGCGGCCGTTGGAACTGCCCTGGTGGTGGGCGTCTTGCGGATTGTCTTGGGTTGGCCCATTCACTACTGGATCATGTCGGGATACGCGGTCGTGTTTGTTCTGACTCCTTTTGCGCCTCGGGAGATCGTCGCCGTTGCGTACGACTCGGGTGGTGTCACCACTTCGACCATCACGGTCCCCCTGGCGACAGCCTTAGGCGTTGGTTTGGCATCTAGTATCAAGGGTCGTAGTCCGTTGCTGGATGGTTTCGGTCTGATTGCGTTTGCCTCCCTCACCCCCATACTCTTTGTGCTGGTGTGGGGGATCTTGTGGGCATGACCTTCTTATGGGCACTCGTTTGGTCGTTCGTCGCAACCCTACGCGACGTACTGCCCATCTCGATCGTGATCCTTTTTTTCCAAGTTCTCGTTCTGCGCCGTCCCATTGCTAACTGGGAACGAGTCTTGGCCGGGTTCGCGTGCGTCACACTGGGCCTGGCAGTATTTCTGGCTGGATTGGAGATTGCACTGTTTCCTTTAGGGGAAGCGATGGCTCGACAACTCGCTTCGCCAGCTTTGGTTCAACTCGATCACGGCGGTTTCGCTCCCTGGTATGGCTACTACTGGACTTACTTGTTTGCATTTATGATCGGCTTTAGTGCGACCATTGCCGAGCCGGCACTGCTCGCGGTGGCGATCAAGGCCAACCAGGCATCGGGCGGAACCATCCACATTTGGGGACTGAGGAGCGCGGTCGCCATCGGTTCTGGCATCGGCGTTACCTTGGGCGCGTTCCGAATCGTAACCGGACTCCCGCTGCCTTATTTTCTGTTGGCAGGCTACCTGTTCGTGATTGTCCAAACTTACTTTGCACCAAAGCAAATAATTCCGCTCGCTTACGATTCCGGTGGCGTGACGACGTCCACGGTCACCGTTCCGCTGGTTACCGCATTAGGCCTCGGGCTCGCGGCACATATTCCAGGTCGCAATGCGTTAGCGGACGGATTCGGGATGATTGCCTTAGCGGTTCTGTTTCCCGTGATCACGGTATTGGGTTATGCGCAGATCGCACAGTCGCTGAATGTACGGCAACTCCGCGCCTCGCGAAGTGTCGGCGGGGGAGGTGGGCACCTCACCAAAGGCCTCAGTCAAGCACATCCTACGACAATGGGAGACTCCTGATGCACTTCAAATTGATCATTGCTTTTGTAAATGACGACAAAACCGAACGCATCATGCACGCGGCGCGATCCGCCGGTGCGACGGGAGCCACCATTATCGGAAACGCACGGGGTGAAGGACTCAAACCGGCCAAGACGTTTCTGGGACTGTCCCTGGAAACGCACTGTGACGTTCTCTTGTTTGTGGTCGAACGACACTTGAGCAGGCACATCTTGGAGAGAATCTGCGCAACAGGCGAATTCGATACGTCACCAGGTACTGGGATTGCGCTACAACTTGATGTGGAAGACGCTGTGGGAGTGAGCCACCAGATCCAAACACTCACCGAGATCGTGGAGAATCAACTATGAACAACAAGAAGATCGTTCGTGTTGCAGAAGTCATGAAACGAGAGTTCGACCTTGTGGACGGAAAGTTGACTGTCAAGGCAGCCTTGCTCTCCATGAAGCATCCTGAGACACGGGCCCTGATTGTCGACAAACGGGACGCGGACGATGAGTATGGAATCGTCTTGATTTCTGACATCGCCAAGAAAGTGCTGGGCGCGGATCGTTCACCCGAACGAGTCAACTTATACGAGATCATGGCCAAACCAGTCTTGAGCGTCCTGCCCGACATGAATATCCGCTACTGCGCGCGCCTCTTGGAACGGTTTGGAATCATGCGCGCGCCTGTCATCACCAATGGTCAGGTGCTGGGGATTGTGAGCTTCCATGATCTCGTGTTGCAGGGACTTGTGGAATTGATCAAAGAGGACTAAGTATGGCCTGGTTCGCGCGGTTTACGATCCGCAGACTACCCCTGACTCGTCCAGTTCCCAGCAGGAAAACGTCTGCGTTCGTGCCGATACATCATCATTCGGGCGGCTCATCTGATTGAGGAAGCTTCATGCGTGACACAAATACCCCGGTCCTCGTCGATAGGTGGCTCAACCACGACACCCCAGTGTGAATCGGCCTCGCTAATCCCCCGACCGACAACGACGTGGCCCCGTTCCTCCAGTTCGGCGACAAACTCGTCGCATGGAATTTCACACGCGCGGCCGACGAATGCCAGTAGCTCGAGTTTCAGGTGGCGGAATGTGACGCGCAGCCTGCAAGGGAATTGGTCTGGCTCGCGTCGTTTCACGTACGTGGCAACTCCGGATGCAACGGCATCCGAGAAGGCTTGATCCATCGAAGAGTACTCCGGTCAGAGGTTGCATTGCGACGCGTCTGGCTCCGTACGTCACTGATGATGAATAAACTGTAATCTCCCACGCGGCATTTCGCAGCGGTCGGGAGCGAGGTGCGGTGTTCGAGCCACGCGGTTCGACAATCGCTAGTCGCTTCAGGTGGCGAAGCGTGCGTCGGCCTTCAGGCCGAGTCTGTGCACCCGATGACCGTCAAGGCGAATAGCCTTAACCTGCCGAACAACCCAGATCTTAAAAGAAAGCCTGTCCAACGGTAATCGGCAGTCAAACCATTGTGGAAATGGTGGATTCCGCCATACGGTGCCGCTACAGATTCGCTAGAATGGCGTGGAAATAGCGCAATCTCGTAACCGGCGAACACTGTCACGCATCGGCAGCCGACGCGGCTATCGCAACAAAATGCCGGATCACCAACAGCGACATGCACTTGCCGAAGCGGAGCGCCGCTATAGAGTCCTGCGGACTGCCGTTGCCGACTACCACTATCACGTCCGGGTTGAGTGCGGGAGGGTGGTAGAAAAGGTCCACGCAGCGAACTGCGGTCTCATTACTGGGTACACGCCCGAAGAGTATGCCGCCAGTCCTTCGCTGTGGTTCGAAATCGTCGCTGCCGAGGATCGTCCGGTCGTCGAGCGGCAAACAGCCGAAGTTCTTGCGGGTCAGCAGGCATCCGCGATTGAATACCGCATCCGGCGCAAAGACGGCCAACTTCGCTGGATCCTCAAAACAGTTGTCCCTTACCGCAATGCTCAAGGACAGGTGATCGCCTACGACAGCCTCCTCCGCGATATCACGGAAGGCAAAGAGGCTGCGGAGGCGCTCCGGCAAAGCGAGGAACGCTACCGGCTGCTGTTCGAGGATGATCCCACGGGAGATTATCTCGCCGCGCCGGATGGAACGATTCTGCTTTGCAACCTAGCCTTCGTGGAGATTTTTGGCTTCAGCAGTCGGGAAGAAGCTGTTGGCAGCAGCCTGACAAACCTTTATGTCGCTCCCCTGTCGTGGCCACGCTTTATCCAACTCCTGTCGGCCAATAAGGCGCTAGAGCGATACGAACGGATCGGCCGCCACAGCGACGGGACGATTCGCCATGTCATCGAAACCGTAGTCGGCACCTTCGATGCAGACGGCGAACTCTTGCGAATCAAGGGATATATTTTCGACGACACAACTTCCAAATTGGCCGCGGCACGGATGCAGCGGCGAAATGCAGAGCTGGAAGAAGTGGTCTCGCAGCGCACGCGAGCGTTGCGTGAGAAGCACGAGCATCTCGAAGCCATCTGGAATTCCGCGTTCGACGCCATCATCACGATTGACAGCCAGGGTCGGATCGAGACCGCCAATCGGGCTGCCGAGAAGATGTTCGGCTACTCCGCCGCCGAGATGATTGGTCAGAACGTCAAGATTCTTATGCCCTCCCCGTTCAGCGAACAGCACGATGGCTACCTCCGACACTATCATGAAACGGGCCAGGCGAGGATTCTCAATGTTCCTCGCGAACTCGTCGCTCGACGCACCGACGGCTCGACATTTCCCATCGACTTGTCGGTAACCCAAGTCGATCACTCCGGATATTTTACGGGGATCATCCGCGACATCTCGGAACGCAAGGAACTGCAACAACATGTTCTGGAGAGCGCCGCTGAGGAACAACGCCGCATCGGTCTGGAACTGCACGACGGCATCGGGCAAGAGCTGACTGGTCTCTCGTTGGTGGCGGGTACGCTGCTCAATCTCGTGAAAGGAATGGCGGGGAAGAAGGCTGAGCGCGAAGTCGTGCAGCAACTCGACGAAACCGGCCTTGCCCGGATCTGCGACATCGCCAGAAAGCTCGACCTGAGACTTTCCGAGGCAAATCGGCATGTGCATCAGCTCTCGCAAGGGATCATGCCGGTGCAAATCGACGCCGAGGCGTTGCGCTCGGCACTGGATGATCTTGCCGCCTCGATTCACGCTCCGCCGACGGTCAGTTGCCGTTTCGATTGCTCGCTTCAGGTCATAGCGGCAGACAATACGACTGCAACCCATTTGTACCGCATTGCCCAGGAGGCGGTGAACAACGCCCTCAAGCACAGCCGGGCCAATGAAATCTGTATTTCTCTCCGGCAGGCTTTCGACCAGGTTGTTTTGGAAGTGAGCGATAACGGCCTCGGCATTGAGGCTGATGACAGCCGCGTCGTCAGCACTCGCAGCGGCCGGGGCATGGGACTTCGCACCATGCAATACCGTGCCGGAATGATTGGCGGCACTTTACAAATCGAACGCCGAGAGACAGGAGGCACTCTCATCAGATGCGTGTTACCGAGAGGGAGTGGTACGTGGTGACGAAGCGTAACTCGCCTGCGAAGATTCTCATTGTCGATGACCACCCCTTGGTGCGTGAGGGGCTTGCATTGCGCATTTCTCTGCATTCGGATTTGGAAGTATGCGGCGAAGCGGAGACCGAGGACGAGGCGCTCGCGCTAGTGAAGCAAACAAACCCCAATTTGGTTCTCGTTGATATCTCTCTCAAGAGTGGCCACGGCATCGACCTGATCAAGGGAATCAGATCGCTCGATCCCGCAATCAAAATGCTCGTCATCTCGGGCTTTCAGGAGTCGCTGTACGCCGAACGAGCGTTCCGGGCCGGCGCACTGGGTTATCTCAACAAACAAGAATCCAATGAGAAGGTAATCGCAGCCATCCGTACCGTGCTCGCGGGCGAACGCTTTCTGAGTCCCGAGGTCACCCGTCGACTTGTCGAGCAGGCCCTGGGCGCTTCCGACGCGAGCAAGACCCCGATTGAACGTCTTACCGATCGTGAACTTGAAATCTTTCGCATGATCGGTGAAGGCTTGAGGACCAGTGCCATTGCCGAACGGCTGTTCCTCAGCACGCACACCATCGATACGCACCGCGAGAATATCAAACGCAAGCTTGCCGTCAGTAATGCCGCCGAGCTCTCCCGGGCCGCCGTCCAGTGGTTGCTGGAGAATGGCTGAGCAATTAGCGACCTTTGTCGATGGGGATTATTTTGTACGGATGGTTGTCCCCACACGAGTGTTCTGGAGCAATTAACGCCCCACACATGAACGTGACAGCCGACCTACACTCGTACGTCGAGAGCGTCCACGGGGAAAATCGGTATTCGATCGTTGGTGGTCCATGTACGGCGATGTGAACGAGAGAGTAGCACACTCACTTGAATGTTGAGGCCCTCATTCTGACCCACATCGCGTTTGTCTCCGCAGCACCGCACAACAGACTTCGCATTCGCTGGACATCAGGACCGATCAGGAAACGGGGTGAAGTTCATCCGCGTGCAGCCTGAGTCACTGTGGGGGTATAAAAAAACTTCACTCACCAGTCGTCGAGCGTATCTGTTGCAAAGGGCCGACTCTCCCATACTTCAGCTCAGGTGCTTTCGTGCGAGTTCAGAAATTGCGCGAACGCCGGGATGGGTAATCCGCCGCTCAACGGAAATTGCATAGAACTTTTCGCGAACCGTCCTAACTCGCCCTACAAGTTGAAGATTGAACTGGCTGCAAACTTCCTTTTCGACGACATCCGGAACAACGCATAGCGCCTTGCCTTCTCGGGCGAAGAATTTCATGAGTGCGCTGTCTTCAAACTCGGCCAGAATTTTGGGCCGAAAGCCGCATGATTCGAACCATGCGTCGAGCGATTGTCGAAGTGCTGTGTTTTCCGTGGGTAGAAAGAATGGCGCCAGGTCTAGCCTCTCGGGGAAATGCCGGCGGTAGGATCGAGCCAAGGATTCGGCAGCCACGATTGATACTCCGCACTCGCCGAGCAAGTGACTGAAGGCTTTGACTTTGACATTCGAGCCTAGCGGCGCGTCAGAGAGCACTACATCCAACTGATGCACCGCCAGATCGGCGACGAGCTGCTCAGCTCGCCCTTCTCGGCAGATCAGGCGAAACTGCCCGGCATGGAGCGCGGGCTGGAGTAGTTGGGTAGCCACCGACTTCGGAAGTGCGTCGGTAACACCGACTCGCAGTCGTACCGGCTGATCTGCAGGAATGCCTCCCATCACTTCGCTCAGCTCATTGCCAAGCGACACGATCTCTTCCGCGTATCGGAAGACAATTTGTCCCATTTGCGTGGGCACAAGGTTCCTGCCGACTCGGGTGAAAAGCTGCTGCCCGCAAGCTTTCTCCAGTTGTCGAATCTGGCCGCTGATGGTTGGCTGGGCGAGGTGAAGCTTCCGGCCCGCTCGGCTGATGCTCCCCTCTTTGACGACCGTCCAAAAGGTTTGCAGGTTTCGATACGGGATTCGGCTCATGCCCTAAGTATATCGGATAATCCGATGTATTGTGCAGTTGAATCTGATCGATCGATAGGTCGTGGCTGCCGTATATTCCTTCGTAACGCCCCATTCGTACCAAGCACCACACGGAGCATGCCATGAAAATCGCGATCCGCGGTAAAGGTATCCGGCTTTCAACCGGTCAGAGGTCTCTCCTGGAAGAACGTTTGCACTTTGCGCTGGGAAGATTCGCAACTCGCGTCCAAAGTGTCAGAGTTTTTCTCTCGGATGAGAATTCCCGCAAAGGCGGCGTGGACAAAGCCTGCCGCATGGTCGCTTCGCTGCCTGGTCAGCAACCAGTGATTATTCAGGACCAGGATTCTAACTTGCTATCACTGCTTGGCCGCTCCACTGATCGGCTCGGAAGAACCGTAGCTCGGCGACTGGAAATCGAGCGAGCACTCCGTCCGACCGGGCGGCAAATCATGTCGATCTCACTCACCCCCGAAGTTCGCATGGAAGGGCAATAGTCGCTGCATGGGCTGATCCGCACACCTAGATCGATCATATCGATCAGGAGTTCTCGATCGGCTGGGTAAATCTTGTCGATTTTTTGGATGCGACTGCTTCTGCTGGACGATGATTTAATGAGTTGGCGACATCTCTGCGCCAAAGGACTGTGCCCGATTTGATTTCACTTCTTACGCTCTCAAAACTGCGTCCCACTCCCGATTGGACAGGCCGGTCATGACAAGCCCCTCGCCAACGGCTGCCTATGACGTACTGCAATCGGTCGCCGACGCGGCAGGAGTGGATTACGATTCAGACGATCGTCGTCGAGCTCATGCAACGTCGGCTATTCGTACGCTGCGTGGCGGACCTGGCGTACCGTCTACCGCGCGTGCGTACCTCAGCTTACGATCAGCAATACGGACCCGAGCTGGTCAATCGGTTTCTGGATGTCGCGATCTTCCAAAAGTCGCTTGCCACCCTTCTGCTGGACGGGCTGTTTATCGTGCTGCAAGCGGTCGTTGGCATGATTGTGTTAGCTGCCTACCATCCGTACTTGCTGGGTTACGATGTCATCTTGCTGACATTGATTGCCGGGATCGTCTTTGTGCTGGGACGTGGGGCGACCGTCACGGCAGTGGACGAGTCGCGAGCCAAGTACGAAACGACCGCACAACTCGAAGAATTTGCGCGCCTACCGATCTCCATCAAGATGGGCGCGGGGCCGGCCCAGGCGACCTTGGCCGCGGATCGTGCCGCCCGGCGATACTTGCGCGCCCGGGCCACCCACTTTCGAATCCTGCTCCGCCAGATCATCGCCTCGTTTGGTTTGCAGGTGGTTTCTAGCACCGTGCTGCTGGGACTCGGCGGCTGGCTAGTAATTCAACGGGAACTGACGCTTGGACAATTGGTTGCCGCTGAGTTAATCGTCGGCAATATCGCCCGCTCCTTTGCGAAGTTTGGGAAGTATCTGGAATCGTTCTACGACCTCCTTGCTGCGACCGACAAGCTGGGACATCTGTTTGATCTTCCCCTTGAGCGCAGATCCGGCGACGGTTTGCCACAGTCCCAGAAGGCAATGTCTGTTGAAATCAAGGACCTGGGGTATCATTATCCTCGCGGTGCAGACCTGTTCGCAAAGCTCGATGCGTTCCTGCCGCCGCGAAGCTTCACAGCGATTGTCGGATGCCCAGGTAGCGGAAAGTCGACGCTGCTGGAACTGCTCTACGGGGCGCGCCTTGCGACCAGCGGCTACCTCAAGTTCGACAACGTTGACGTGCGCCAACTCGACCTTGAGGAGCTCCGAAGCGAAGTCGCGATGGTGCAGCATCCGGAGATTCTGGCGGGTTCGATCTTCGAGAACATCCGCTGGGGGAGAGCGGACCTAACGGTGTCTGACGTGAACAAAGTCCTCGACGAAGTGGGGCTGCTCGATACGATTCTGCAGTTGCCTGCTGGAATCGAAACCGTGTTGACGCAAACCGGCCGGCCCTTGTCATGGAGTCAATCCAGGGCGATCGTGATGGCACGAGCCTTGGTAGGACGCCCCCGACTGCTGCTGATCGATGGCTTTCTCGATGGAATGGCCGATGAGCTGAAGCGTCGGATCGCGGATGTCATCTTCGAACCGTCCGCCCCATGGACCTTGGTCCTGGTGACGAACGACAAGTTGCTGCAGGATCGATGTCATCACTCGCTGACCCTGACCAATTCCGAAACCTCGGGCCTGGCGGCCTGATTAGAACATGCTTCGACAGAATCAAGCACTAACGGGGGTTCCACAGACAGCGATGTCCGACTTGTCGGCGCTTCGGTTGGTCGTTGCGCCAGCGACTCCTCGCAGGCTAGCCAGATTGCTTGTCATGCTGCTTGTTGTTGCCGCGCTCGCCCTACTGCTCTTGCCCTGGCAGCAAACGGCGACGGGAACAGGGCAGGTCACCGCCTATTCACCGTTGGAACGCACTCAGGCAGTTCCTGCTCCAATTACCGGGCGGATTGTGAATTGGTTCGGACATCGCGAGGGTTCGCGTGTCAAGAAAGGGGAGATTGTCGTCCAGATTGAGGACAACGATCCGGAATACCTGTCGCGCTTAAAGCAGGGAGTGGAGCAAGCCCAACTGAAAGTCGCCGCTTCAAAAACGAAAGTCGAGGAGTACGACTTTCATATTCTGCAACTTGAGGCTTATCGCGATTTCACGATCGAGGCGGCGAATAGCGTTCTCGAGGGCGCGAAACAGAAGATCAAATCCGCCCAGCAAGGCCTCGAGGCTGCCAAAGCGGAGCTCCTGGCGGCAAGCCTTAACTATGATCGCAAGAAGCCACTCGCCGACGAAGGTTATGAATCAGAGCGAGCTGTCGACATCGCCACGCGGGAATTGACCGTCGCGAAGACAAATGTGGAAAAGTACTCCGCCGATTTAGAGGCGGCTAAAGCCGAGTTAGCGGCCAAGGAGTCAACGCGCGACAGCTATCGTTCGGATGGAGACGCCAAGATTGCCAAGGCGCGTGCGGAGCGTGAAGACGCGCTAGGCGAGGTCGCTCTGGCCGAGAAAGAATTGCTCACCGCCCGACGAGATTTGGCACGTCAGTCGACACAAGACGTTAATTCGCCGGTGGACGGGACCATTTTGCGGCTGCAGGCAGCGGCTACCGGTGATCAGGTCAAGGCCGGCGATCCTCTGTTTCTCGTCGTACCGGACGTGTTTCACCGTGCCGTCGAGATCTGGGTCGACGGAAACGATGCCACACTGATTGAGCCTGGCAGCAAGGTACGACTCGTTTTTGAAGGTTTTCCTGGGGTCCAATTCGCAGGGTGGCCGTCCGTCGCAGTCGGAACCTTCGGCGGCGAAGTCGACTTGGTTGATGCGACTGATAACGGCCAAGGCGCGTTTCGAGTCTTGGTCCTGCCAGACGAGTCAGAGGACCAATGGCCGGGTGATCCGTATCTGCGCCAGGGAGTAAAGGTGAACGGCTGGGTGCTTCTAAACCAGGTGCCACTGTGGTTCGAGGTTTGGCGAAAGCTAAACGGCTTCCCGCCCATGATTGCGGATGGGCCGCCAGGCGCAAAAGCTGACAAGGAAGTTAAGAAGTTGAAGAAGTAGTGACTCCTTCCGTTCAAAGGCATGGACGTGCGATCGCAACCAAGACATCAACTAGAAGCAGCGCTGAATCGATCGCGAGCGATGCGCATGGTACTCGTCGCATGCGCGGCATTGCCTCTATCGCTTTGCTGTCGGAGCATTACTGTTGCGCAACAATCAGCACCAACGTCTTCGCGAAAGCAAGAGCGTCAGGCCCTGCATTTGTCCACTTCGGCTGAAACCTTGCCTCCGCCGGCGATCGAGCGGCTACCTGTTGCGAGCCACATTTCATCGCCAGTACCGCACGCGCCAAGTGTTCGCCTTCCAAGACTGCCCCCCGTCGAAGCGCTGCCGTATACCAACCCTGAAGCCATCGTCGGCCCACCACCCAAGATGTTGCATGAGCTGCCTGCACCTGCGCTTGACAGAATTAATGAGCGGGGAGAGCGAGTTCCGGCACCACCTCCAACTTTGTCGCTGGAAACAGTATTGCGGTCCGTGGAGAACGACTATCCGTTACTTGCCGCTGTCTTCCAGGAGCGCGGCATTACTGCAGGGCAGTTAGTGGCGGCCGAGGGGCCATTCAATACGAACTTAGTTGGCGAGGGGAAAAGTGTACCGCTAGGTTTTTATCAGTACACGATCGGGGACATGTACCTGGAGAAGGCGAACTGGCGAGGTGGCAAGTCCTTTGCCGGCTACCGGATCGGCACCGGACCGACTTTCCCCATTTGGTTCGGAGATTTGGAGACGAATACTGGTGGCGAGTTTCGGGCCGGGTATACGCAGTCCCTACTGCAAGGTCTGGCGATCGACAAACGCCGAGCAGAGTTTCGCAAAGCTCAGATTGCCAGGGCCACCGCTGAACCAGTCATCATTGGTCAGCGCATCGATTTCATGCGGGCTGGGGCGATCGCCTACTGGGAATGGGTTGCTGCGGGACGCAAGTATATTATCGCGCAACAAGTCCTACGAACCGCAGTTGAGCGAAACAAAGTTTTGGCGGAACGCGTCCGCAGAGGCGATGCAGCGGAGATCGAGCAGACGGATAATCAGCGAATCGTCGTGGATCGTGAGGCCAAACTAATAGCGTCAGGTCGCAAGTTTCAAGAGACAGCGATCAAGCTGTCATTATTCTTTCGGGATGCAGAAGGCCTGCCCGCATTGCCAGACCCGGTACAACTACCGCACGAATTCCCTTTGCCGCAACCAGCGATCCCTGAAGGGCTGGGACGCGACGTTCAGCTTGCGATGCAGTTTCGTCCCGAGCTACGAGAATTGACCTTAAAGCGCCAGTCCGTATCGGTCGAGCTGAGTTTGGCACAGAACCAAATGCTACCCCAGCTCGATAGTTACACGAAAGTGGCCAAGGATCTTGGAACGGAAAGTCCGCCGATCGATAAGACCCCGTTTCAACTTGAAGCCGGGCTTGTCGGCGGCGTGCCATTGGAAAGAAGTGCTGCTATCGGCAGCACGCGGGCAGCGCAGGCGGCATTGGCACAAGTGAGTGCGAAGACTCGATGGTATCAGGATAAGATAACTGCGGACGTTCAGGATACTGTATCGGCTCTCATCGCAACTTATTCGCAACTACGACCTCGACGAGAAGCGGTCCAACTCACCTATCGGATGGAGGTAGCCGAGCGGCGAAAATACGAACTTGGCGACTCCAATCTATTCGTGCTTAACCTCAGAGAGCTAGACACTCGTGATGCGGCTGCTTTAGAAGTGGATGCAATACTCGCCTATTTTATCGCGACCGCGGATTATCATGCCGCACTTGGTCTCGACGGGCTTCGAGCCCGCGAGGCCGTCGGCGGTCCGTAGCCCACATCTCGCCCCTGCCGATATGTGCTTTTCTGATTCGGCAAACGTGATCCCACCAGAGCCCCAGATCATCTATAGCTGGCCTCTCGGGTCGACCATGGTCAATAGATCTCCGATCGTGCGATGATTCTCGATGGGATGTCGCAGGGCTTTGCGCGGATTGATGCGGTACGTATTCCTCCTGCCGACTCGATCTCTTTGCAGGTAGTCTCCCAGCTCAAGATCACGAATGATCCGCTGGACGGCTCTCTCCGTGATGCCAATCCGTTGCGCTACCTCGCGCAGCACTAAGGCGCCCTCGCGTGACAGCAGTATCAACACGTGGGCATGGTTGGTGAGGAAGGTCCAGGGATGACTGAGCTCGCCTTGGCCTGGCTCCGGGGGGTTTGGGACTTTCGGATTCTTCCCCACGGAAAGCTTCCGCGCAGACCGACGGCGGGAGCTGCTGGCAGCTAAATCAGGCATCGGGCTTTCTCCGTAGAGGTCGGGACTCACCTTCTAAGTCTATTCCGGGACATGCGTTCGGGCAATCGCGAAACCAAGTTCGCATGTCAGGAGCCCTTGACTTCAGATGTTCGGCCCAGGGAGCCGAAAAAAACACTGGGCTGCAATTGACGACAACATTGTCGCGTATTATAAATCGCGTATTGTGAATCGCACATGCTAGCCGCTTGAAGGAGAGTGTCGTGATCACCTGGACCGCGTACCTTGCTGCCGCAGCGCCCGTGCTTCTGCTGGTTCTTGGCTGCATACCCAGTCGTTGGGCGAACCGCCACGCCAGCGCGGTCGGACTCATGACCCTGCTGGCCACAGCCACGGCCCTCGGCACAGCAATGGTGGTTGCCGCGGCCTTGATCGCCGCACATTGGCATGGCCAGCAGACGACGTATTCGCTCAGCATCGCGAGCGGCTGGGGAATTTACCTCGATCCGCTCTCGTCCACCATGATGCTGTTGATCGCATTTGTGGGCTTGATTATCGCGCGGTTCTCAATCCGCTATTTAGATGGCGACTCTCGGCGGGGCCGGTTCCTGCGATGGATCAACTTCACACTGGGGGCTGTGCTCACACTCGTGCTCTCGGCCAACCTGGTCATGCTCACTGTTGCCTGGGTTCTGACCAGCTTTGGACTGCATCAGCTGCTGACTCACTTCCGCGAGCGGCCCGGCGCTCTCATGGCAGCGCGCAAGAAATTTCTGATCAGCCGCCTTGGGGACGTGCTTCTGATCGCAGCCGTGACACTGATCTACTTCACCATTGGCGGGACGGAGTTTTCCATGATCTTCACTGCCGCCGAACAGCTGCACGAGGGATCGGAATCGCCCGGCTGGCTATTGTCCGTCGCGGCCACATTGCTGGTCCTCGGCGCGATAACCAAGTCAGCCCAGTTCCCTGTGCACAGCTGGCTTCCAGACACGATGGAAACACCCACCCCGGTCTCCGCCCTGATGCATGCAGGCATCATTAACGCAGGCGGTTTCCTTGTGATCCGGCTAAGTCCCTTGATCATACTGTCCCATCTGGCGCTGGATGTCTTGGCGATTGTTGGAGCCGTGACCGCCATACTCGGCAGCGTCGTCATGCTGACCCAGCCTACCGTGAAGCGTGCGCTAGCCTACTCAACCATGGCTCAGATGGGCTTCATGATGCTCCAGTGTGGGCTGGGCGCCTTCGGCGCTGCACTGCTTCATATCGTCGCGCACTCGCTCTACAAGGCACACGCCTTCCTCAGCTCGGGCAGCATCCTCGACGCCGCTCCAGTCGCCGCACTTCGAGAACCGAATCGAAGCGGTCTTCGACGCTATTTGCAACTCCCAATCGCCATCGCGGCTGCCGTCTCGGTTGCGACGCTGAGCGCCCAGATTCTCAATCGATCCAGTGGCATCACCGCCGGTGGCATTGCCCTTGGACTCATTTTGGGAATCGCCTTAACTGGCATCATGTGGAATTCCCTTCGCGTGGCGCGAGTTCCGGTCATTGTCACGGGCTTCCTGGTAATGCTGGCGGTCGCGATCTCCTACCGCACTCTGGTCAGTGGCTTCGACCTTTTGCTGGCAGGCGGCGGTATTACCGCGACCGTCTCACCCTCCACGGTAGACATCGGGATCGCCGTGCTTGTGGCCATCGGCTTCGGATTGCTATTCGTGCTCCAACTGGCGATTGCCAACGGGACCTCGTCTCCCCTGCTCGAATCGCTTTATATACACGCTCACAACGGGTTTTACTTGGATATTCCGATGCGGAAGGCGGTTCGCAAGATCTGGAAGAAGCCCGTGGTCTCCGTGAAGTAAACGACAAATCTCTGAACAAGAGGACCTCATAATGATCGCCTCGAATCTCCAGCCTCGGTCAACTGCGAACATACCTGAGCATCCCTGCGAATTGGCAGTAGTCTGGCACCCGCCAGTTGCCATCCAGCCGGAGGAGCTTGTCGAGTTGCTGGGGAGGCTAGCGGGCGAGATTCCGCCGCTCTGGCCGCTGCCCGAGTTCGTGGCCGTCAATCCCTTCGTGTCTCTGTCGAACGAAAGCCTGCTGAACGTGCATCAGCACCTCCGACACCACGCTGGCGCCCAACTGCTGATGTCGATGGACTATTACCGCGAAGCGTTCGCGTCAGGGAGGTTTGAGCTCACAGATGTCGCGGCAGCTCTCGAAGAATGTCTGCAACTGGATCCGCCTCGAACGTCTGCGCCCACCACGCTGCAGATTGCTGAGCGACTGACTGCGTGCAGCGCAACATATGAAGCCACCTCCCCCGACGAACCGTTTCGCACAATCACGGAACTGCTCGATCAAGAGCAGGGCACGGAATGGACCTCGCATTTCGACGAGGAATTCGCCAAGCATTTGGCGGCTCACTTCGATGACGGGCAAGCCATTTGGAGCAGCCCCTGGCAGCACTTGTCGTTCTATGCCGCCTGGAGAAAGGCCGCTTCACTCGACCAACGCATGGAATTTGTCGGACTCCATGGCTTCCGTCCGTTCGTCGAAACATTGCCCAGCACTGCAACGGGCTGCATCCGATACGTGCTCTCGCTGCTGGGGATTCCCAGTGCCTTGTGGCGGCCATATCTGACCAGGCATCTCTACGCAAGCTTTGGTTGGGCTTGCTACCTAAAGGGGCTGGATGAGCGCGATGAGTCCAATCAATTCGCGAACGAGAACTTGCTGGGTCTACTGGCCGTGCGCCTCGCCTACGAAGGAGCGCTTGTCGTAAGTGTCGGATCAACGACAGCCCTGGAAGGCTGGACCGCACTTATGGAGCGAGGCGGCTCGCAAGACCACTCGGCCACGCAGGAAGACGAGTTCATCCGTTATGTCTGTCAAGCCGCATGCGAAATCGCGTATCGCCGAAAGCTGTTGCACAACATCCGCTGCAACTCAAAAAGCAATCATGCTAGTGCCGCTCGGAAGGACGTTCAGATGGTATTCTGCATCGATGTCCGCTCCGAGCCGTTTCGACGCAATCTGGAGGGAGTCAGCGATCGAGTCGAGACGCTTGGCTTCGCCGGGTTTTTCGGAATTCCCTTCGAGTACGTGCCACTTGGCGACAAGGACGGACTTGCGCAGTGCCCGGTGCTGTTAAAACCCAAGTACCGGATTGCCGAGGGAATATCCCAGGCGGACGCCGGTGCATGTGACCATGCCATCGCGCGGAGGCAGTCGGTTCGCGGCTGGCGATCGGTCTGGAAAAACTTCAAGACCTCTGCAACTTCATGCTTCTCTTATGTCGAGTCCACTGGGCTACTGTTCGCGGCCAGGCTTGCCACCGACTCTCTGAGCATTACGAAACCGGTAGCGAATGGGAAGTTTGACGGCGTTCCAAAGCATTTGCGGCACGCTCTGGCGCCTGTGCTAGACAAGCACGGCACGTTTGGATTGACGATCGAAGAGCGCGCTGAGATCGCGCGTGCGATTCTGCAGAACCTGGGGCTGATCCAGGATTTCGCTCGACTTGTCGTGCTCTGCGGCCATGAGAGCTCGACCGTAAACAATCCATTCCGTGCCGGCCTCGATTGTGGCGCCTGCGGCGGAAAGTCCGGACAGGCCAATGCGATGTTGGCGGCCGCAATCCTGAACGACAAACAGGTTCGCGAGCGACTCCATGCGCAGGCCATTGAGATTCCCGAGGACACCGTCTTTTTGTCGGCAGTCCACGACACAACGACCGACGAAGTCCGATTCACCACGACTCCCTCGCAGCCCACAAGTCAGCGGATCGGCCGTGATCTCCGGAAATGGCTTGAACTAGCCGGTGCACGCACCCGGGACGAACGGGCGCGGCTGCTCGGTTGCCGCAAGGGAAGCGATTTACTCAAGCGGAGCCGAGACTGGTCTGAGGTGCGGCCCGAATGGGGACTCGCCGGAAACGCCGCGTTCATCGTGGGCTCGCGTCAGCGAACCGCCGGGCTGAACCTGGGTGGACGCACTTTCCTCCACAATTATGAGTATGCCCGCGATCCCGACGGCAAGGTCCTGGAACTGATCATGACCGCTCCCATGATCGTTACGAACTGGATCAATATGCAGTACTTCGCAGCTACCGTCGACAACCGGTTCTTCGGCAGCGGCGACAAGGTGCTCCACAACGTGGTCGGAAAACTGGGAGTCGTGCTAGGTAATGGTGGCGATCTCCGGCCCGGCCTCCCAATGCAGTCTGTACACGACGGCGTCTCCTACCGCCACGAACCCTTGCGGCTGCTCGTTGTCATCGAAGCGCCTCGCTCAGCGATCGATCAAGTCATTGCAAAGCACTCCATGGTGCGCGCTTTGGTTTTGAACAAGTGGATTCGACTGGTCTCGGTCGACAGCGATTCGTACTTTGAATTTCAACAAGATGGTTCCTGGGGGATATTATGATGAACAGGCTGTTCCCAACACACGTGCAATCTGTTGAGGACTCCTTCTCGAATTCACCGCCGCTCGCTCAGTTACTTGGGCAGACTCAAGGATTGCTGTCCAGAACAACTGCCCCTCGCGATGGAATTCTTGTGATCGCCTGCTCAGACTATTTGGCAAATCCGTTCGAGGTGGTCGACGAACGATACGAGGTTTGCGTGCTGCAAAATTTTGGAAATCTTGTCGAGCCAGCTAACGGAGATGCGGCCAGCCCAATCGAGGTATCTTTGGCACTTTCGAAGGTAAGTGACATACTAGTCTTGGGGCACACACCGTGTGTTTTCCTCGAAAGAATGGTTCTAGGAACGGGCGACGCACCTCAAGGCTGCTCGCACCTGAGAGATGTCGCTCTCACCAGCCTGAGACGCCTCGCGCACAGTCGCTGGAAGCTCGGCACCAAGCTCTCCAACCGCGAGTGCGCTGAGCAGAATGTCTGCCTACAGCTGGAGAGACTTGCGCATTTGCCTACGGTTCGGAAAAAACTCCTGGCAGGAGAACTTAAGCTTCATGGTGTCGTGCGTAATGGACAAGAGGTGCGGTGGCTTCGCGCGACAAGAACTTCGACAGGGCAATCGCATGCTTTTAGTGGATGACGACCATGACGCGCTTGGTTACTAGTCGATAACCAAATTGTCGTTGGCATGTCGACGACGAGTATGGCCAGAAGACCTGGGGGGAAAAAGCGACGCAAATTAACTGCTCAATGTTAAGATCACACTGGGGCTGTGACTAGACAGATCATACGAAATGTCATCGGCGTAGACGCTGGATTAACGTCATGCAGAGCGAAGTGTTGCGAGTGAGCACCGATCTCGACCAGGCTGCGTTTCAAAGGGCGGCGGCCGTTCTGGCGGCCGACGGCCTCGTCGCGTTTCCGACGGAGACAGTCTATGGCCTAGGCGCTAATGCATTTAGCGCGGCTGCCGTCGCCCGGATCTTCGCCGCAAAGGGACGTCCCGCGAACAATCCTCTAATTGTCCATATTGCCGATGTCGCGGAGGTGGGGCGTGTAGCAGCCGACTGGCCAGCGAATGCAGCACGGCTGGCCGAGCAATTCTGGCCTGGGCCGCTGACGCTGGTATTGCCGAAACGCCACGAGGTGCCTAATGCAGTGACGGGTGGCGGGGCGACTGTTGCGGTACGTGTTCCAGCCCATCCAGTGGCGCTGGCATTGCTTCGCGCGTCAGGTTACGCCATTGCGGCTCCCAGCGCTAACCGTTCGTCGCGGCTGTCTCCAACGCAAGCCGATCATGTTATGCGAGGTCTGGGAGGACGAATCAACTTGATCCTCGATGGCGGTCCTACAGCGGGCGGAATTGAATCGACGATCATCGATGTAACGACGAAACGGCCACGGCTCCTGCGACCCGGTCTGATCACGATGGCAGAAATCGAAGCCGTGGTCGGTAATGTGGATCGGCCCGTAATGACGGCGAAGATCGCCACCCCGATGGCTGCACCCGGCATGCTTGAGGGACATTACGCTCCACGGGCACCGCTGGAGTGCGTGAACGACGAAGGAATGGCTCGCGTGGCGGCGCTTTGCCGGTCAGGTGTACGGGTCGGTTGGGTGAGGCTGTCGCCGCTTGAAGCGAATGGTAGTAGCGGCAGCATGCATGCACTCACAAGGCCTGATATAGGCCACGAAGCAGGGTTGGCGGATCCACCCGGACTGTTCGCGGTCGAGCTGCCGAACGATCCGGCGGCATATGCAGCGTCTATTTACGCGACACTGCACGAGATGGACGATTCTGGCGTTGATCGCATCATTGTCGATTGGCCGCCTGAGACAGACAAGTGGCTCGCCGTGCGAGATCGGCTGCGCCGGGCGGCGGTGAAATGAAATCCTAGTTTCGGGGCGTCGTAACTGACTCGTGGCTCTCGCCATAGAAAGCCGAGTTTAGACACCAGCGGCACCGGACATCATCAACCGCGGCCTTGCCTCCTGCTCGTAAAACGGATCGCTACCTTTGGCTGCCGGGGTGGGTGGGAAGCCATGTGCGGGGCGCTAAAAACTGCCTTAGCTTCACCGGGGCTGAAGAACGTTCCCGGTACCCGAGAATTGCGAGCCAGTTTCGGTTGTTCGTCCTCTTTCGCAGTGAGGTGGAATGGTAGCGCCGGCAATCGTGGGGATGTGGTATCCAGCTGGTTCCAATAGAAGCGCGAGGTGGTAGCAGGCCATTAACTGGCACAATAAGACGAGCCTTCCATGGGGACGGAATGCAGGCGAATATGATCATCACAAATCCGATACTCGACCAGAGACGCCACATGCTGCTACGATCCCGCCATGCCTGAAGCATCCACGCATGGCGCATCGGTCATTACCGTCATCAACCTTATCAGAAGTGTTATCTGAAGCAGCTACGCACGCACTTCGGCAGATTGGCCTTTGACATAGTCGTACCTGATCTGGCACGCTTTGAGCAAAGTGTCACCGACCGCAGGTAATGACGGGTTCATTCATGAGGGCGTCCACGGAAATCCTCGAAAAATCTCTACCCGGATAGCAGTCGCGAGGGGCAATGTCAACGGATCGCAAGACGCACCGGCAGAAAGAGTTAGGGTCGCTCCCGACATGGGAAGCCGCCCCAAGAATTGGTCGCATGTTGCAATCTGCCGGGCATTCTTAACGCGATCGCGCTGACTTGCCTGGCCCCAGAATGGCAGACCCCCCTTTTGTCGGTCATGAAAAGTATACGGATGTCCGCTACTCGTCGCAAACCGTCTTGCCAGATTCTCTGCGAAGGGGCGGTCGGTCGCAGTTGTGCGCGGTCGGCTGTGATAGGAGGTCAGGATGTGCCTGATGGCGAATGGGACCTCGCCGTTTGCTAGAGAGCCAACAGACGGAGACTGACGTTTCAAGCTAGCTCGGGCTTCCTGCATGCAAACCTGCTAATGGCTCTAGCAACGGCAGTCACGATATTGGAATTGTCGTGCGTCCTCAGCCGCTTCCGTGATTCATCCACACTTTTTTAGTTCAACAAGAGTTGCGCGACCGGTCTTGAAAAGCAAGTGTCCTGCCCTCCGCCGTCGCCAGCGCCGTGGAAACGCGCTCCGGCGTCGGGTCCGAAGAGAGGGGTTTTAAGTATAAGAAAGGCGGATGGCTTAAGTGTTTGAATTCGTTCAATCCGAAACGACAGAATCTGTCGGTCATGCGTCAGATCGGGACGGTTGGCCGACAAAAACGGCTTGCGCTTTTGTCGTTCGTGTGCCAGTGTGCTGTCTGTTAAGTGACAAAAATGGAGGGGCAAAATGACGGACGAGCGCCAGATAGCGGAGCTTCCCGATAATCAACTCAGTACGAAACGGGGCTTCCCTGTTTATCGCACGAATCCGAGCGTTCCGTCGGCCAATGGAATGCCGACGCGAAACAAGCGATTCCAGGTGCCAGGGGGCAGAGCCGCGATGATTGTCGATAACAGTACCGGCGAACTCAAAGGGATTGGCGGAATGGGCTTCTGGTGGGACGAGGAAGTCGACCCCGATCGATTCGTCAAACTGTTTCTCGATGGAATCAAACAAGCCGCTGGCTTGTCGAAGACTGGCATTCAGGTATTCGAGCTGGTCTATCTCCAGATGCGGGCGAACCCGGGCTCGGACGAAATCAAGCTGAATCAGTATGTGGCCAAGGATCACGGGATGAGCGATCGCACCTACCAACGTGGTGTGCGTGAGCTGCTCGAAAAGGAATTCCTCTACCGCAGCCCCAGTGACGGTGTTTTCTTCGTCAACATTCGGTTCATGTTCAACGGCGATCGCCTGGCGTTCGTCAAATCGTATCACTTGAAGGGTGGAGTGCGTCAGCCGGAATTGCCACTGATTGAACTCCCGTCCCTCCCCGCTCCCAACGAGTGATCTAGCCGATGTAGCCGTTTTCCTTGAGCCACGGCTCAACGGCCTGTTCAAGTATGTCCTGGAGCGTGTTGGGTTCGATGCCCGCAAGTTGGCGCTCTAACGAGCAACGTTTCAGAGCTGCTGCAAAATCACCGCGCATTCGAGTGCTGATAGGTACGCGACTGTGAGTCTGTGCAGCGGATGAGGTCTGCTTCTGCGATTGTCGCGGACTGCTTGCCAGATCGGCTGGAGCTTTATCTCCGTGAATGAACTTTCTGGCCGTCTCCAAATCAACTGGCGGAGCCGGTGAATCAATGCCTACGGTAAGTGGACGACGTTCCTTCATGCCCCCTCCTCTATGATGTTGCAAATGCACGCTGACGTTGGGCCTTGAGCCTTGGGGTCGATGACGAAACTGCCTCGGGCATCAGCTCCCTGAACAGCCGATCGACCTCCTCTGCGGCCTCTTTGGCTCTTGAACCGAGATCCCATACGACGGCCGCTTGTCCGGGTGCATCGGCATAGATTTGGCGTAGCGTCATGGCTGTGTTTGCGATGGGCAACTTGAGCACGGCTGCGGCGTCGCGCATGTCCTTAGTCAGCCGGTAGTGCTTGCCTACCATGCTCAGCACGATGATTGCTTTGGGATGGCCGGCGCGAATCTGCTGCGATTGGCGGAGTACCTTGGTTGCGGCATCAAGAGCGCGAACCTCCAACATGCTCGCCTTACAGGGTACGATCGCTTTGTCGGCTACGAGCAGCAATGCTCGGCTCATTTCGGCAAGACTGCCCGGGCCGTCGGCGACGATGAAGTCGGTTTCCTGCCGGAGCAGCGGCAGTTCGCTAATGATGGTGTCCGGGTCCTTCAGGCAAAGTGCCTTTACGCCGGGCGCAGCTTCCCTGATCCACTGCGAGGATGATTGCTGTGTATCGCAGTCAGCCAGCGTGACGCGATGCCCGTGACGGTGAAGCCACGCTGCCAGGTGAACGGCAATCGTCGATTTGCCGACGCCGCCCTTGGAGTTTGCAATTGCGATAATCATGGCCTAGCCATAGCACGATTGCATGTTGTCAGACAAGCAATATTTCAAGCATGATGGATTTCCTTCATGCAGGCTTGTCGGCAATCTGGCTGGCCTGCTGTCTTTCCATCTATCTCGCAAGCCCGCAAGCTAGTGCGCAAGATGGCTAGCAATCAGGCGACCTTTCATGCAATTGTTCTGGCACGTTGTCTTGATTACATTCTTGCAGGCCAGCAAGCCAGGTTGCTGGCTCAGTGGCAGGATGGCGTACATGATTTCTTGCCAGATTGAACTCGTGCAAGCTGGCAAGCATGATTTCACGCAATCAGGCTGGCATGACAGACAGCCTGCCTGATGGCTGGCATTGATTTTCCCCGTGAAAAAAAGTCCGTAGCTGTGCTACGGGAAGACGTCTGAACTCCAAAACGCATTTTCCTCCTGCGCAGGAGTTGGAAAACTGACTGGGAGCGGGAGGCTCTTCCGCTTTGCTTCCTGAGCGTGGCCGAAGTGTGCCGGGATGGCATCGCCCAGTCGCCGGATGCGACTGTGGCGTATCACTTCGACACGGTCGTAGGAAGCCTTTGGAAGTGCATCTGAGGCAGGATGAATCAGCATCAGCCACGAGGCGGCAAGGATGTTATTCGCCGAGTTGGATTTGCTTAACGGTCGACAGGTTCTTCACATTGACTCGTGCTGGGAGATCGGGCTTGTCCCATTCAATGTAAGCCAAAATGGTGTCCGTTCCGAGCGACTGTAAGTCGATCACCTTACCGCGAGCAAACGGGGCGTCTCCGGTGTATTGGCCAGTGCTTTGCAGGAATCGTTTGCTGTAGCCGACCATGTCCCCAATCTGTATTGGCTGCGTTCGCTTTACCCAGTCCGTCATTGGTGCCTCATGCATTATTCGAGGCGGGTTTAGCGCAGTTTGCGGAACTTGTCAAACCTGCGGCGGCCAGTCAGCGCTTGACTTGGCACCGCTCCGCCAGCGCCTGTTCGTAGAGAAGGTATGCGAGTTGGCGGGTAGCCTCCGGATCCGGCCAGCCTTGGTCGATTTGTGACTGTTCCACGAATGCCCGCAGAGCGCAGCTATGAAAGAGGTCGTCGAGTGGATCGTGATTCATAGTGGCTGTCAGAAAAGACTGGGTTGAATCAGGTGACCTTCGACTTGTTCGCGCAGCTCACGAAGCTCGTGGTGCACGCTGACCGGATCTGACGGATACGGCTTATGCCAGGAAAGCAGCAATTCCTGGATCGCGGCGGTCCTCGCCGCGTCCAACGACCGAAATGCCGGACCATCGGCTCTGATTGGGCTTAAGAAGCCACCATAGCTGTACATCATGCTCAACCCATAGCGGAACTGCCCGTCGTCGCACAAGGCAAAACTGACCGTGGCATGAGCCCGGCCTCGGCGGGCAAGACACTCGGAATGTCCCGTTTCGAGAACGCCGCATGCATTCACAGTGCTGATTTTCATACGCGCGCCTCCTTGGCAAATGGTTTTTCAAAGACCATGCAGGTGTCGTGCAGGCCCGGGATGAAGGAGGATCGGTAGACCTTTCGGCTACTGTTTGCTCCGTGGCTAAAGCGAATGATATCGGTGCAGGGCTGGACTAGTCCTGCCTCGAAGGCCAGTCGTTTCGTGTGGAAGGTGAGGGGGACGAAGCCTTCTTCGCGGTCGGAGTAGTCACCCATTTATGTGGCGCGCTACATAAATGGGCTTATGTGGCCCTCGCGGTTATGTGACCATGCCCGCGCCACGCGGCTCATGCAAGGACCGTTCCGGATTTCTGCCGCAACATAATTCATGGGCTATGGTTCGTTGTCTATCGCG
>JALHMI010000016.1 GCA_022844125.1 Pirellulales bacterium
GACTCCGCGATGCAATAACGCGTAACGGGCCTAACCAGCTCCAGAATTATTCGCGTTCACATCGCCGGAGTCTCGTTTTTTACCCACTGCTAGCACGCTGGCGCAACTTCAAAGCGCGTAAGCGAGGTGAATTCACGTGAAAACATTCTGCTAAGCCGTAGTTGATCCCAGTGCATCCTCGCTCACGCGCCTCACGCGTCGGGTTGGGATTTTCAAGATCCACAAGCCTTGCACGCCAGTCCCATTGGGCGGAAAATGGACCGATTACCAATCCCCCACCCCAGCGATCATTATCCTTCCGAAACTGAGAGAGCTTTCCATGCCGCACCGCCTTGCACTCACTTCGCTAGCCCTGCTGTTCCTCGCCTCCGGCCTCGCTCTCGCCTCGGGCGAAAAGGTTTCGAGCGCCGATGATCCCGACTTCGCCGTGCAAGGCGAATACACGGGCGAGATCAAAGACCCGGGCGGCGAGGTAATTCCAGTCGGCGTGCAGGTGATCGCCCGCGGTGGTGGAAAGTTCCACGCCGTGGCCTACTTCGGCGGCTTGCCCGGCGCGGGTTGGCTGGGTGAAGCGAAGTTCGATGTCGATGGCGAACGGAAAGAAGACATCGTGGTGTTCGGCTCGAACGATGGCCGGGCCGAAGTGAAAGGCGAAGATCTCAAGATCTATGGCCCCGACGGCAACGTGCTGGCTGAACTGAAGAAGACCGAACGCAAAAGCCCGACGCTCGGCGCAGCGCCGCCCGAAGGCGCGGTCGTGCTGTTCGATGGCAAGAGTGCCGACGCCTTTGAAGGTGGCAAGCTCAACGAAGACGGCACGCTCGCCGCCGGCGTGACCAGCAAAAAGAAGTTTGGCAGTTGCACGCTGCACGTCGAGTTTCAGTTGCCGTTCATGCCCGCATCCAGCGGCCAGGCGCGCGGCAACAGTGGCTGCTACCTGCAAGGCCGCTACGAGGTGCAAATGCTCGATTCGTTCGGCCTCAAGGGCGAAGACAACGAATGCGGCGGCATCTACAGCATCAAGGCGCCGGACATGAACCTCTGCTTTCCGCCGCTCGCCTGGCAGACCTACGACATCGACTACACGGCGGCTGAGTACGAAGGCGAGAAAAAGGTGAAGAACGCCCGGATCACGGTGAAGCACAACGGGGAAACGATTCACGAAGACGTGGAACTGCCGCACGCCACGACTGCCGCGCCGTTGGCCGAAGGTCCTGAACCCGGCCCGATCTTCCTGCAGGACCACGGCGACCCGGTCCGCTACCGGAACATCTGGGTGGTGGAGAAGAAGTAGGAACTCAATCGAGCCGCTACTCCTCATAAAGCCCAGGGAATACTTTCCCTGGGAACCTTGAATCGCTCACACTTCATTTCCAGGGGAATGTATTCCCCTGGCTTGAATGGCGTTCACCGCATCACGATACTGCCGCGATAAAACAAACGGTTCCTGGCACCGTTTTCTACAGCGCCGCGATCAGTCGCTCGATGTCGGCCTCATTGTTGTAGCAGTGCGCCGCGAAGCGCAGTTTGCCGCCGCGGGCGCTGCTGACGACGCCAGCCCGCAGTAGCTGCTGCTTGATGGCCAACGAATCGCGCCCGGGGAACTCGCAGGAGACGATGCCCGAGCGGCGGTCGCCTTCCCGCAGCGTGTACAGTTCCGCGCCAGCGGCCTGCAATTGTTCGCAAAGCAGATCGGTCGTGGCGAGGATCCGCTCGCCGATCGCGGCTTGTCCCGCGCCAACCAGCAGCTCCAGGCTCTCGGCCAGCCCCAGGAAGCCGACCATGTTCTGCGTACCCCCTTCGTAGCGCGCGGCCGAGGGCTTGTAGTTGAGCTCGATTCGGCTGTAGTCCGAGGCGTGTGCGACGCTGTGCCAGCCAACGCCGATCGGCCGCAGCAAATCCAGATGTTCACGCCGCAGGTAGAAGAGTCCCGCGCCCTCGGGCCCAAGCATCCACTTGTGTCCATCGGCGGCGAGAAAGTCGATTGGCGTTCGTTTCACGTCGAGCGGAAACACGCCGAGGCCTTGGATCGCATCGACGAACAAGAGCACGCCGCGGCGCTTGGCCAGCGCCACCAGCTCATCGAGATCCGCTCGCCAGCCGCTCACATAACCAACCCAGCTCACCGAGAGAATCCGCGTACGCGTGTCGATCGCCGCGTCGAGCTTCGCCAGATCGATCCGGCCCCCCTGCTCTGCCGGCACGCGGCGCGTCTCCACGCCGCGCGTGGCGAGGTTCAGCCAGGGGTATTGATTCGAGGGGAACTCGTTGTCCAGCGTCACGACGTTGTCTCCCTGCTGCCAGGGATAACCCTCGGCCACCAGGCCTATCCCTTCACTCGTGCTGTGGACGAGCGCCACCTCGGCCGTGTCGGCGTTGAGCATCCGCGCCGCGAGCGAGCGGCACTCTTCGACGCGCTTGGCCCAGGTTGGCCAGACGGTGTCGCCGAGCGTGGCGGCCTCCTCCACCCAGCGCGTAATCGCGGCGTGCGCCGCGCGCGGCAGCGGCGCCACGGCGGCGTGATCGAAGTAGGCGAAGCGCTCCGCAATCGGCATCTGCCGGCGGAAGGCTTCCCAGGGATTCTCGGCGGTCGATTGGCTGGCGCTCATGGTAGGTAAGTCTCCGCCATGAGAGCGGCCCTGGGCAAGTGGTAGCGCTACGATTGTCTGCGCGAACCAGCAGCCGCTGGATATGCCCCTCGCAGCAGGTGGTGCAACTGTGCCGCCTGGCCGGAGTTTGCCGGGAATTCCGGTAGTTTCCGCGCCAGTGAGGGTGAACTATACTAGTGTGCTTTGACGCTACTTGACCGCGATTTCCAGGACCGCCACAGAAATGCCCAAGGTGCTCGCCATTTCAGGCATGGCCATTGCCGGCCTGTTGGTCCTGATGTTCGGCCTCGATCTGGCAATCCAGATCCCGTTCGGCCGTGCGAGCGCGATGATGGACATCATGCTGCTCATCTGCGGCGCGATGCTCGCCTACATGAGCTGGACGACGTATCGCGAAGTGGCGTAGGTGCCCGTGCTTTCTCTTTAGTGTACCGCAGGTGGCCGCGTCGCGGCTCACCTGTGCCTGTTTCGCCTGAGAACACTCGGCGTGTCTTGTGCTCGGCTGCAAGCAGAGATTTGCCCGCACAGCAGTAGGCACGCATTCGGCATGGATAACTTGGAATGGACGCCAACACAGGTGAGCCGCCACGCGGCCACCCGTGCCACCCAACTTCAATCGTGCGTCGGCGCCTAGGCTGCCGGTCGCAAGATCGAACGCGACGGCTGTGCGATGTTATCGCCTGCCAGGCGACCGGCAATCGCCCCCAGCGTGAGCACCTGAATCAGGCTCGCGTCGCGCCGCCGCGCTGCATGTGCGAGCACGCGCTCGACGATGCGCATGCTTGATGCGCCGCGTTCTGCAAGTTGCGCCGCATCGATCGCCAGGTGCGCCTGTGCCCGATCGGCAATCGCCCGATCGATCGCCAGCTTCGCGCTGCGTAGCCCGCCGCCGCCGGGCAGCCAGCGGCTGGTGCCCGGGAGCGCCGCTTGCGCCGAGAAGCCCCACAGGCCAAAGCGCACCTTCTGCACGGGCCGCGGCGCGCCTGCGGAAAGCGGCTGCCGCAGCGCCAGGATGCCTTCCTTGATCGCCAGGTCCGCGTGCTCGAGCGGCAGCTCCTCGCGCAAGGCCAGGCACGTCACGTCGAGACCTTCGCTGCGGGCATGCGTCACGCGCCGCACCAGTTCGCGACCAAACCGGCTGCGGCCGGCCGCACTGCCCACCCAGCGCGCGTCACCAAGGATCGCCAGTTCGTGCCCCACGCGCGGCGACTCGAGCCGCGAGCGAATGGCCGAGACCGCCGGATCGGCCACGCTCCAGGTGGCCGGCAACCGGTGGCGGGCGAACAGCTCCACCAGCGATAGCGAAACCTCGTCCAAGGCGCGTTGCTCGGTCAGGCTCGCGCCGACATGGTCCGGCTCAAGATCGACGGATATCGACAGCGCAGCGTGCAGCGGGCGCGTGCTCATGGTGGGTGGGTCTCCGCGGAAGGAAGCTGAAGGCGGGCAGTCTGGCCTATCTAAGCTTCGGCTTTCAGCGCTAGAGCACTCGATGAAAATCTGATGGCAGAGGCGTGCTAGCACGCCTAAGTGCCGCTGGGGACTGTCCCCCTGGCACACTTTGGCGGTCACTTTCCTTCCGCGGCCAAGAGCGCGGCCACCAGGCCCGCCATCGTGTAGGGCTTCGCCTCGGCGCTCACTTCGTGGCCCAGTTCGGCCAGCGCCCCCGAGGTGATCGGGCTGATCGAAACCAGTCGCGTCCGGCGCAAGCCTTCGCCCAGCAGCCGCACCACCGACCGGGCAATTGCCGAACTGGTCACCGTGACCCAATCGATCTTACCGGCGGCCAGTTGCGAGAGGATCTCCGGCTCGGCCGTGGCCACGTCGCGACTGGTGTAGACGACCACCTGTTCGACGTGTCCCCCCTGCCCTGCCAGTTGCTCGGCCAGCACCTCGCGGCCGCGGCTCGCGCGGATGAGCAGGAACCTTGCTCCGCGGGCTGCTTCGCTCTTGAGAGACTCCGCCAAGGCTTCAGCTCGATACTCTTCGGGCACGACATCCGCCCGCAGGTGATAGCGCGAAAGTTCCTCGGCGCTGCCCGGGCCGATGGCAGCGATCCGCAGGCCCGCGAGCGCCCGCAGATCGCGGGTTTCCAGCAGCCGACCAAGAAAGCTGCGGACGCCGTTGGAGCTACTGAACACCAGCCAGTCGAGGCCCGGCAAACGTTTGATCGCATGATCGACCGGACTCCAATCGTCCGGCGGGCCGATCTCAATGGCCGGCTGGACGAGCACGTCTGCCCCGAGCGCCGAGAGCTGGGTGACGAGCTCCGGCGCTTGATGCGCCGCGCGCGTCACGAGCACGCGCTTGCCGAACAGTGGCCGCGCGCTGAACCAGTCGTGCAAAGTGGCGGCGCGGGCAACGTCGCCGACGATGATCAGCGCTGGCGGACGGAGCTTGTGCTGTTTGATTTCGGCTGCGACGGTCGCCAACGTGCACTGAATCGTCTGCTGATCGGGCATCGAGACGCGGCGCACGATTGCGACCGGCGTCTGGGGCGACTTGCCTTCGGCGATGAGTGCGGCTGCCCAGTGCTCGGCCGTCGTGATGCCCATATAGAATACGAGCGTGCCGGGAAAGCGGGCTAGCCCGGCATAGTCGAGCGGCTGCGGCTTGTCGTCGCGCTCGTGACCGGTAACCAGGGCCACGGCGCTCGCGGCATCACCTTGCGTGAGCGGGATGCCGGCGTAGCTACCCACCGCCAGCGCGGCCGTGATGCCGGGAACAATTTCGAACGGGACGCCGGCAGCTTCAATCGCGGCGATTTCCTCGGCGATCCGGGCGAAGACGATCGGGTCGCCCCCTTTGAGCCGCACGACCTGCTTGCCGCTCTGCGCGTGCCCGACCATGAGTGCGTTGATTTCATCCTGCGAGAGGATGCGATCGCGGCCGTGCCGACCCACGCAGATCAGCTCGGCCGTCTCTCGTGCATGCGCGAGCACGTTGGGATTGATCAGGTAGTCGTAAAGCACGACGTCGGCCGCGGCGAGACACTGCGCACCGCGCAGCGTGAGCAGGTCCGGATCGCCCGGCCCACCGCCCACGAGAAAGACTTTGCCGCGTGTGTGTGACATGGGCTCTATGGTGGGCCATGCCGGGCGGCGCGTCGAGAGGCGACGTTACTTTTTTGCGGGTTGCTGCGTTTCTCGCGGAACCCAAAACGAGCAGCTTTCATCCGAACTGGAAATCCCGTAAAAGCCGCCGGAATGCGGGCCGGTCTTCGGTGGAAATCGAGGATCGACTGAAAAGTAATTCGGAGCTTCCGGTCCCGCCGCCCATGCCGTGCGTGTTTCGAGTGGTGCCTCGAAAAAATACCAAGATCGTCGCCGCTTTCTATTCATGGCTTCTTTCAGGGTGAGCTCTTCAAGCAGATAGTGTGCGGCCGGAGTCCCGGCGATCGCACTGTCGCCATCGAAGCCATTGGGACATGTAAACAATGGCGGACGCTTTCGCACAAGCGGAGAAACATTTTCACCAGTCAATGCCGGCCGCGCCTTGAGCTCATCCTGCAGAGCCTGTTCTTCAAGAAACGGCAATAACTCGACAACCCAGCCACTTGCCTGGCCCGAAGTCGCAAGGTCGGGATAACGTTTGCGCGCCTCGACATACATGCGCATTGCCATCGAAAGCTGCCGGAGGTTGTTCTGGCACACTGTCCGCCGCGCCGCCTCGCGCGAGTACTGCACGGCCACCAAGAGCAGCGCCGTCAGAATCGCGATGATCGCCAACACCACCAGGAGCTCGATCAGCGAAGCTCCGCGGTGGCGTCGGCGTGATCGTGCGCGATTGGTCATCATGCCCTTGAATCTAGCAGAAAATGCCGGTTTCAAGCTGGCGTGCCCGCAGCTCCCCGCGTTGTTTCCCGCGATCTTGCGGACTACAATAAAGGGTTGCCGGCAATCGCCATAAGCTTCGACCGTAAGCGGGCTTCTGGCAGCAGACTTCCAGACTGAAACGCACCCCAGCACGACCTTCGATGGCTGACGTACCCCCAGGCCGACAACCGATCAATGCAGCCACCCGGCAGCGCTTGCAGAAGTGCTTTGAGCAGGGAAGCAAGAGCTCCACGCAGGGGCAGTTCAAGTACGCCTTCGACATGTTCGACATGTGCGTGAAGGGAGACCCGGCCAACGCGCTCTACATCAAGCAGTATCTGGCTGCGATCGGCAAGTCGTACAACGACAACAAAAAGGGGGCCGGGATGATGAGCGCCCCCAAAATGAAAATGATCCAGGGCGGACTCAAAAAAGCCTCGCTCTCGAAGGATCACAAGGGGGTGCTCGACAGCGGCTGGGAGGCCCTGAAGCTCAACCCCTGGGACATCTGGACGCTCTCGGCAATGGGCGACGCGGCCGGCGCGCTGGGCATGAACGAAGCCCAGCTCGTGTACCTCAAGCAAGCGCTCGACGTGAACCCCAAGGACGCCGAGACCAATCGCAAGTGCGGCCGCGCGCTCGCCGAACAGGGCGCTTTCGATCAGGCCATTTCCTGCTGGAACCGCGTGATGGCCGCCAAGCCCGGCGACCAGGAAGCCGCCCGAGCGCTGGGCGACCTGGCCGTCGAGAGAACCATCTCCAAGGGTAAGTACGAAGACGCCGAAAGCGGCCAGGATGTGCGGGCTGACAAGTTCGAGCAGATTGCGGGGGGCGACGACAACAAGTTCACGCCGCAACAGCGGCTCGAAAGGCACCTGGCCAAGAACCCAGGCGATATTGCCAAGTACTTTGAGCTCGCCGATCTGCACACCCGCGAAGAGCGGCACGCCGATGCCGAGGCCGTGATCGCCAAGGCGCTGGAAGCCTCGGGCGGCGAAATCGTCGTCCGCGAACGGCTCGAGGACGCCCAGCTCCGCACGGCCCGGGCGAACCTCGACATTGCCCGCAAGAAGGCCGAGAAGGAGCGCACCCAGGACACCGTGAACCTGTTCAACCAGTTCAAGAAGGAACTGCGGGCGCGGGAGCTGGAGTATTACCGCAGCCGCAGCGAACGATATCCGAACAAGTTGAACTTCAAATATGAACTGGCCGTGCGGCTGAAGAAGGCCGGCGAGACGGCCGAGGCGATCAAGATGTTTCAGGCGGCCCTGGGAGACCCCAAGACCAAGGGGAAATGCCACCTGGAGCTCGGCGAATGCTTCCAGATGATCAAGCAGTACAAGCTGGCCATGCAGAACTACGAGGCCGCCCTGGAGGCCATCAACGAGCGCGAAGTGGACGACCGCAAGCTGGGGCTGTATCGGGCCGGGAAGCTCTCCCTGGGGCTCGCCAGCAAACTCCTGGCCGAAAAGCAGACCGCCCCGGGCATGGAAGAGCTGGATCGGGCCGAAAAGCATCTGAGCGAGCTGGCGGGGCTGGAATTCGGCTACGAGGACGTCCCACAACTACTGGACAAGATCGCCAAGATTCGTCATAAAGGGTGATTCGCCGGCCGCAGCCGCCTCCCCATGAGTCGGGGCAGTCATCGCTGCGTGCCACATTCCCTCGTTACGAACACCGACCAGCTCCCATGCCGAATTCCAAAAGCGCCAAGAAACGCCTTCGCCAAGACGCCGTCCGCCGCACGCGCAATCGTGCCGTAAAGAGCACCATCAAGACGCAGGTCCGCAAGGTCCGCGAGGCGATCACCGCCGGCGACGTCGCCACGGCCGAGACTGAACTCCGCCTGGCCGCCAAGCGCGTCGACAAGGCCGCTGCCGCCGGCGTCGTGCACGCCAATATGGCCGCCCGTGTGAAGTCGCGATTGAGCGCCGCCGTGAAAACGGCCAAGGGCAAATAGTAGCAGCCTGCAAGATTGGCTGCTCAGACGCAAGCGATCAGGACGCCCCACACCATGGGCGTCCTTTTTCTTTGCCCCAACCGCACGTTAAGAGCTACCACTCGATCCGGGCAGAGTCGAAGATCGGCCCCTCGACGCACGTCCGCTTATAGTCCCACGTGCCGTCCTCGCCGCGAACCTTCGCCACGCAGCTAAAGCAGATGCCAATCCCACAGGCCATGGGCGTCTCCAGCGATACCTGGCACGGCACGCCACGTTCGGCCGCGACGTGAGCCACGGCCTCCATCATCGGCTCCGGACCGCAGCAGACGATCCGTGCACGGTCCGCTTCGTCGAGCACTTGCGTCAAGAGATCGGTCACTAGCCCATGATGACCGGCTGAGCCGTCGTCGGTGCTCGTGTGCAAGTCGACGCCCAATTGTTTGAAGTCTTCCAGCCCGGCCAGGTAATCTGCCGAGCGGGCGCCATAGCAGAGCGTGATCTTCTTCACGGGGGAGACTTTTCGCGGCGGATCGCCGTAGGTGCGCTTACCGAGGTGCTCGCGTGCCAGAGCCGGAAACGGCGTTTGGCCGATGCCGCCGGCGACCATGATCAGGTGTTCGGTCTCTTGCGGTGGGAAGCCGTTTCCCAGCGGTCCCCAGGCATCGAGTTCCTGGCCCGGAACCATCTCGCTCAGCCGGCGAGTCATCTTGCCGAGCACCAGGTACACGAGGTCGATGCCGATCGCCGCTTCGCCCGGCCAGAGCACGGTGTCGTACAGCGCGAGCGGGCGGCCCAGCAGCGGATCGTTGAACCCCGCGATCTTCAGCATCACGAACTGCCCGGGGGTGATCTGCCGGGCGAGCTGCGGACACTCGAACCGCACGCGGTAGGTATCCCGTGCGAGCCGCACGTTTTCGACGATGCGCACGCGCGAGGCGCTGGCTCGATCGGCAAAGTGGGCGGCGTGCAGCGGATTGGCCATATCATGTCCCGAAAACGGTGCCAGGAACCTTTCCAAAAAAGGCGCCAGGAACCTTTTTCGGACGCGGGCGGGGCAGCGTCGCCATCCTATCGCTCGCCACGCGGCTTGCCAATGACCGGCTAGAGAGACGGCGACTCGCGCAAGGCAGACGCTTAGCCGCGCTGCGGGCGACCGGCTTTTCCGGCAGGGCGAAACTTCTTCGCTGCGCCAGCTTTGCCCACCGGGCGACCCGACTTATGCGGACTGCCTTTGCCCACAGGGCGACCTGTCTTTTGCAGTCCTGTCTTGCCCGCCGGACGACCAGGTTTATTCGGACGAGGCTTGCCGGCGGCAGCTTTGCGCGCGGCCGTTCCGGAAGTGTCGCCGCCAATGACGGTACGTGCCGGCGGCTGCGGCGGCATTGCCTTGACGGGCTTCTTCGGCCCGCGCCGCACTTTCGGTTTCGTCTTGCCGGTGCTGCCGCGCGAGGCTTGTTTGAGTGCCTTCAACTCGTCGCGCTCCAGCGGACGCGATTGCCCGAGCGGAAGCTCACCGAGTCGCAAGGGCCCAATCGCGATCCGCTGCAGTCGTTCGACCTTGTGCCCAATTCGCGCGAGGATCCGCCGCACTTCGCGATTGCGTCCTTCGCTGAGCACGATCTCCAAGAGCGTGCTGTGCTTGTATTGCCGAACCACCTTCGCGGCCACGGCTCGGGCCATGCCTTCGGCCAGGTGAATGCCTTTGAGCAGCGGGGCGAGGTCTTTCCGCTCGAGTGTACCGGCCACTTCGACTTTGTAAGTCTTGTCGACGCCGTAACGCGGATGCGTCAGTCGGTCGGCCAGGTCGCCGTCGTTCGTGACCAGGATCAAGCCTTCGCTCGACTTGTCGAGCCGACCAACCGTGAACACGCGGCCGTCGTAAGGCACCAGGTCGATCACCCGCGGACGACCCGAGGGGTCGTTGCTGGTGGAGATAATTCCCGGCGGCTTATTGACCATGAAGTACACGAGCCGCGTTTTGGGAAGCTTCACGCCGTCGACGCGCACTTCCTGCGTCTCGGGATCGGCTTTGGCGCCCAGCTCGGTAACGAGTTGTCGATCGACTTCGACGCGGCCGGTTTCAATCAGTTCCTCGCACTGCCGGCGGCTGCCCAACCCCGCCGCGGCCAGAATCTTTTGCAGGCGCATGCCGCCCGACGAATCTCCGGTGCTCTCTTTAACGGCAGTCGGGCGGGTGCGGCGACGCTTGGACGGGCGAATGCCAGGATAAGGACGCGGGTTCGAGCGAGTCATTGGAAACCGAGGTGAAGCTGCGAGGTCGTGCGGATTCAAACGTGCAATCATACCGCGCCGTTGGCCACAGCGGGCGATTCGATGGGGGGTACCTGGCGAGAACCGCGTTCTTACGGCACAAATACCGGCGAAGTGCTCTGATATAGAGGCGCCATCGGAGCAATCGGCACCGCGCTGCCAGGCATGCCTCGCGGCGGGCGATAGATGCCCGGCGGGGGCGACTGGCGGAAACGCTCGAAGTACGACTCGGCGTTTTGCACCCGTTCGGTGTCCGGTTGCGGTAGCAAGAAACCGCGCGGCCGGGCTTCGGTCGGCGGTCCCAGCTCCGGCAGCGGATAAGGATCAAAGTTCTCCGCTCGATCGCGCTGCATTTGGGCAGTGCCCGGATGAAGGATTGGCGGCGGTTCGATCGTGGCGCAGCCGACCACCAGCGCGAGCGCAAACAGCGAGCACAACGCTAAGAGCAACGGTCTGATGGAGTCACCTGCAGATGTGAAACAAGACGTGCCGCCGGCGGGCGTCCGCGAACGGGGCGCACAGCCAAGGGCGGCGGATTATAGGGGCGGCCCGGCCAGCGGAGAAGGCAGCTTCGCGGCTGAATGTGCGATCGCTGGCAACCTGCTGCTAGCAGTGGTCAGCACTACGGCAGCTTCGCTTCCAACCACGTGGCCTCGACTCTGGGCGTTACTTCGACCGCGCCAACCACCGCGGGCAGCAGAGCCACGTCGCCGGCAATCAGGGGCGTGCCCAGCGGATCGCCGGCGAGGGTGAGTTCCCCATCGATCACTGCCAGGATATGAAACTGCTCATCGCCACCAATCTTAAGCGGACTGCGCGAACGACCCCGATTGAGCACAAACTTCTCGCAGTTGACCAGGCACTGCACACCGGGCACATGCGTCGGTTTCGGCTGCTGGGCGTGAACCGGCCCGTGGGCAAAGTCGATGCATTCGAGTGCCTGGTCGACGTGCAGCGTCCGCGGTTTGCCATCAGGGCCCACGCGATCGTAATCGTACAGGCGGTACGTCGTGTCGCTGGCCTGCTGGATCTCGGCCACCAGCAAGCCTGGCCCAATCGCGTGCACCACGCCGGGCGGCAGGAAGTAACAATCGCCCACGGAGGGCTCCACACGGTGGCAACTCAGCTCGGCCGTGTGACGTTCGAGTTCGCCGGCCAGAATCTCGAGCGTCGTGCCACGTCGTAACCCGGCATACAGAAAACTACGCGGCTCTTTGTCAAGAATTACCCAGGCTTCCATCTTGCCGAGGTCGGGCGGATCGAGCAGAGCGGCCCGCGCGTCGTCTGGATGCACCTGCACCGAGAGCCGATCGTTGGCGTCCAGAAACTTGAACAGCAGCGGAAAGGACGGATAACCCACGTCGCGGCCGAAGAGCTCCCGAGCATGTGATTTCACAAGTTCGCCCAGCGTCGTTCCGGCGAGCGGCCCTGCCAGGACCACGCTTTGGTCGGCGCCGTGGTCGACGATCTCCCAGCTCTCGGCGTAGTCGTTTCCGGGCCCGAGCTGCTTGCCAAGCGATTCCAGGCGGCGCGAGCCCCAGAGATATCGCCGCAGGATCGGGCGAAATCGGAGCGGATAGAGCGAACGCATGCGGAGTCTCCTCGAACGCCGATGAATCGACGAATCCCTGTGCGATCCGGAAGCGAACTTCTCTCGCCGGGCGGGGAGTGGAGGGGCGAGAATTCTCTCTGGGCAACTGGTGGGCGGGCCGATTCTGGACGATTCGCGACCTTTCAGCAAGCCCCCGACCTCCCTTCGCCTCCTTGTTGCCGACGGTTTGGCCGGCTGCTATGATCGAACGTACGCCTTCCCCGACGGCACGTCTGCCGTGCCCTCGCAACTCGAATCTTCTGCTTGCGAGGTGATTCCATGGTTCCAGCTCACGACGATGATCTATTTCAGCACACGTCCATGACCTTCGGGGAACACCTCGAAGAGCTTCGCGTGGCGCTGTTTAAAGCCGTGCTCGCCCTGGTGATCGGCTTCGGCATCGGGCTGTTTTTCGCCGCACCGATCGTGCGGGCAATCGAGACACCGCTCAAGGACGCGCTGGCGGATTTCTATCAGAAGAAGGCGTACGAACAGTTGAAGGGCGAATTGCCACCAGACCTGGTCAATGATCCGGCAATGAGCGAAGCGCTGTCCAAGCTGATCTACCAGGATGGGCTGATGCCGGAGGAGCGGTTTGTGGCTCCGGGGGCGTTGCTCGATATGCTCCGCGGACGCTATCCGGAGACGTTCAAGGACGTGGAGCTGCCTGAGGAAAAGCCGCCGGCCGCGGAGGCTGAGAAGGCAGTACCCGCGGAAGCACCCGCTGCGAAAGATTCGCCGCCCGCGGCTGAAAAGGCCCAGGAGGCGCTCGCGAAAGCTCCGCCAGAGCTGTCGAAGGATAACCTGGTCCGGCTGCTGCTTTGGCGGCCGTTGGCCGACGACGAACGCATGAAACTCGACGCGCTGGGCGTGCAGGAACCGTTCGTAATCTACATCAAGGCGGGTTTTCTGGCTGGTGCGGTGATCAGCAGCCCGTTCGTGTTCTACTTTATGTGGCAGTTCGTGGCAGCGGGTTTGTATCCGCACGAGAAGAAGTACATCCACGTGTTCCTGCCGTTTTCGCTGGCCCTATTTCTGGCCGGCGCGTCCCTGGCGTTCTTCTTCGTGTTCCCGCCGGTGTTGAACTTCTTTTTCAACATCGCCGAGTCTTTGGGGACCGAGATGCGGCCCCGGCTCACCGACTGGCTCAGCTTCGTGCTGCTCTTGCCGCTGGGGTTTGGGGTCAGTTTCCAGTTGCCGCTGGTCATGTTGTTTCTCAACCGGATCAACGTGTTCAGCGTCGAGATGTATCTCTCGAAATGGCGGATCGCCGTGCTCGTGATGGCCGTGGCCTCGATGCTGCTCTCGCCAGGCGGCGATCCCTACAGCATGCTGATGATGCTGATTCCGCTGGTCGGGCTGTACTTTGCCGGAGTGGGGCTGTGCAAATGGATGCCCAGCCGCAGGGGCCCGGCCGTGAAACCGGCGTAGGATGGCGCAGCGCCGTCTTGTGCTGGCGCCCAAAGCCAGGGGAATACCTTCCCCTGGAAATGCATCCACGAACAGCACAAGTTCCCATGGAAAGTATTCCATGGGCTTTAGCAGGCAATCGAGAGTGGCGCGCTGCTTAAATCGCTTCGCCGCCGCGCTCGCCGGTGCGAATGCGAATGCAATCTTCGAGCGGCAGGACGAAGATCTTGCCGTCGCCAATCTCGCCGGCCTTGCCCGTGCGGCCGCCCTTGATGATCGCGTTCACGGTCGGTTCCACGAACTCGTCGTTGACCGCGATTTGCAGTTGCACCTTGCGGAGCAGGTTCACGGTCACCTCGTGGCCGCGATAGACCTCGGTATGACCCTTCTGCCGTCCGAAGCCCTGCACGTCCATGACCGTGAGTCGAAATACCTCGACGTCGGAGAGGGCAGCTTTCACCGCTTCCAGCCGCGTGGGCTGGATTATGGCGATGATCAATTTCATGGAACCGGTTCTCCAGACTTGGTCGGCAGGCACTTAATCGGCTGAGAGTGCGACCATGGTGAGGTCGCTCGTGAATTATAGTTCTAACGACAGCCCGCAGCGGGGGCAACGAGCCACGACTGGGAGCCCCTCAGAGCTTTGCCAGGCACTCTGCCAGGCGAGGCTGCAGGTAGGGGCACGAGAACTCTGCTGGAAACTGCTGAGGGGAAACAAAAAAGGCCCCTGGCTTGGGCAGGTTAGGCGGATACCTACCCAAGCCAAAGGGGCATCCTTCTGGCCCAGGCAAGAGCCGAAGTCTTCGCCAATGTTTTGTCAACAAGCGAGTCTCGCGGTCTCTTCGTCGACTCGCGGCCTCGTGTGGTGGAGAGGGGCGTTTGCAAGCGCCGTGCCACGATCCCGCAGCCGACGCCGGCGTGGTTCGACCGCCGGAGGCATCCTTCCGTCTCTGAAGTACTTACGATTTTGAATTGCATGTTTCCGCAGGCCGCCGCTCGCGATTTTTCGACAGCCGATCCCGCGGACGATGCCCAAGCGCGCATCAGGCATCGCATGCGCTTTGAGCAAAAGCCAAAACTGAAAACCTCGTTATGCCAGCGGGATGGCATCGAACGTGCACGTAATTACGGTCGCAACCGTTATCCCTTCCACCTGGCCGCCCGTGCACGTTCAGCTTCCACAGTCTTCGGCGTGCCTGGCGCGGCCCTCAGTCCGAGAGGAGCCAACCATGCGCGCGACAATTTTCACCCTGGCCCTTAGTGTAGCCCTCTTCGCTCGGGCGGCGTTCGCCGTGGAGCCCGACCAGCAAGCCACTGGCGCCGCACAGCCGGCCGTGCAGGGGCAAGAGCGACCCTCCCAGCAGCAGACACACGGGCAAGACCACGCCGGTCGAGGGCGCTCCTCCGATCCCAACTACCGCTGGCACAATGGCCGCTGGTGGTACAGGCAGGACGACGATTGGCTGATGTGGGACGGCGGCCGTTGGCTCAACCGGCAGGAGCGAGTGGACAGTCCTGCACCCCGCCGGTCGTTTTCGTACACCGTCGAGGCGACTCCTCTCACCCCGGGCTACGTTCCCACGTACGCGGGCTTACCCGAGTCGAATGCCAGCGGCCTCAGGCGCAGAACGGTCGGCCCCTATTCCGTCTACTATCAGCGGGTCCTGCCGTCCTACGGCGTGCGTTCGGCCGGCTCAAAAGTGTTGGGCATCTACTGACCCAGGTGGCCAGCCAGGCCTGGATCGCATGAGGTAGGTTTTGATTGCGGGGCCCAGGCGACCGCCCTTCGGCCCTGGAACTTGCTTGGCGGAAGCCGCGTGCACCGATCATGCGAGAGTTCGGAGAGTTCGGTTAGCCGTGGTGCGAGCGGCCGTGGCACAAACAGGGGCGGTACTGGTCCGCAATTGAAAAAGATAACTGTGAAAAACAAAAGAGCGGGGTGGCCAAGTGGCCACCCCGCCTTCCGTTTGAGCAAAGTTTTGGAGCTCGATGGTACGAGCCGCCGCAATTCTCTTCGTTAGAAGATCGTCACGATGTCGCCACCGATCAAGGTCTGGCTGTTGCCAGTACCGTTGTCGAAGGGGAGCAGGCCCGGGCCACCGGCCGAGGTGCCGCTGAACCAGTCGAACCGGACGTAGGGGCGAACCGTGGTGTTCGCGCTGTACTTCCAGTTGGCGCCGAACGTGACTTCGTAGAAGCTGCCGGCATAGCCAAAGCGGTCGCCCGCCAGACCACGCGTCGAGCCGTCCGGAGTCGTGCCCAAGAAGCCGCCCACACGGGTACCTTCCTGGTCGCGGAACCATTCGGCCCGGACACCGTAGCTCATGCAATCGCTGGCCTTGTAGAACAGGTACTGGTTAAGGCCGTACCACAGGGCCGTGCTGTTGTCAGTCGGGTCACCATTTTGCTGGTAACCGAAGTCGCTCTGAGCCACGTAGTTCAGGCGATCGCTGATCGCCGCCAACGGACGGCTGTAGACGACCGTCTGCAAGTAGCGGGGACGATTGCCGAGAGCCGCGTCCAGAACCGGCTCGTTACCGGCGACGGCCGTGTAGGCCAACGAAGCTCCATCCGAGAAGTTCTCGACGTAGGTCACGTTGAACCCGGTGTTCGGGTTTCCGCCAGCGTCGAGGTTATCCCAACCCTGTTGAATACCACCGCCGATCGCTACGGTCTCGGAGTACTGCCAGGTGGCCTGCACGCCAGTGAACGTAAACGGTTCGCCGTATTGGAAGGTATAAGGTAGGTTGGGGAAGAAGTTGCCGGTTGTCGGCACAACTTCGTACCCTACCGGTGCATAGTAGTGACCGACTTTGACTTTCAAGTCGTTATACGCACCTTCGAGGTAGAACTGGGGCAGCGCCGGGCCGTAAAACCGCTGCGTGCTCCATTTCGGATCCTGGAAGTACCCGCGGGTTTCCAAGTGCTGCGTAGTCGTGAAGCGAGCGTCCGTACCATACATGCCGTCGATGCGGAAACCCCAGTCGAACCCGCATCCGCCTGTGTCGGTCGCCTTTTCCGCGAACAGGTAGAGCTGATTCATCGTGGTTTCGTTCGAGCGGTCCGTCCAGGTCACCGGGCCGTTGAAGCGGTCCGACGGGTTTGACGTGTTCCACGTGAACGGGTTCCAGCCGATCCACCCGTTGACCGTGATTCCACGGCAATCGAGCGCATCGCAATTGAAAATTCGCCACTCGTCGCCGAGGTTGCAGCAAGGATTCAGGAGAGTGCCGGCACCGTTGCCAAAGCTCTCTTCTGCGTCTTCGCTGGAAACATCAGGCTGGCTAGGAAGTGCTTGCGGATCGGCTTCGCCTTCCACGCCGCGCTCTTTCGCGCCGGCACGCTCATCGTAGTCTTGAGCGTAGTAGCTGTTGTACTCGAATGCTGTCTGTTGCACGGAAGAGGGTTGCCCTAATCCGCTTTGGGCGTAGGCGGTCCCGCACGACAGCAGACCAGCGATGGCGCTGGCCAATGCCATCTTCGAGAGTTTCATATCCGTTCTCCAATCCTTTGAAACGGGTGCGAGTGCTTTTGGGAGCACTCAGGTGGGCTTCGATGGTGCGCCAGCGCGAGGGGGAATGGCCGCCTAGTCTCCACTTCGGCTACGCACTGCTGCTATCGACTTGTCGAACGAAGCGAATTGACATGAAGCACGGCATAATCGGGCCGCAGGACGCGTCCGAGGCGGAGACTGGGGAAACCTTGCGGCCTGCGAAGAGCCTGCCGACCCTGGCCTGAATAAGCCCCGCTGGAATCGCCAGCAAACTACCTCCAGTTTGCCACCGCGCTGGCCGGCAAATAAGCACCGCAAAGCGATGCTAGGGGTCGTTCACAAGGGGTATGCCAGCACCAGCGGCCGCGCCACCCGCACCAGCCAACCGGCCCGCCGGCTCCCTCGAACTGGCGCCGCCGCGAGGCCGGCTACTTTCCGGCCGAGCCGTCCAGGTCGTCGAACAGCGCGTCGACGAACTCGTCCGGCTTGAAGAGCGTGATGTCCTCCGGCTTCTCGCCCACGCCCACATACTTCACGGGCAGCCCGACGCTCTGCCGAATCGCCACGACGACGCCGCCTTTGGCCGTCCCATCGAGCTTCGCGAGCACGATGCCGCTACACTTTACCGCGTCGGTAAAGTGCTTCGCCTGGCTGATTCCATTCTGCCCTGTCGTGGCGTCCAGCACGAGCAGCACCTCGTGCGGCGCCGCGGGAATCTGCTTGCCGATCACGCGATGGATCTTCGTCAGTTCCTGCATCAGGTTCTGCTGCGTCTGGAGCCTGCCGGCCGTATCGATGATGCAGACGTCCGCGCCGCTCTCGATCGCGCGGGCGACCGCCCGATGGGCCACGCTGGCCGGATCGCTCCCCTGCTCGCCCTTGACAATCTCGGCTCCCAGGCGGCCCGCCCAGATCGTGAGCTGCTCGACCGCGGCCGCGCGGAACGTATCGCCCGCGCCGAGGACGACCTTCTTACCCTGCGCGCTGAGGAGCGACGTGAGTTTAGCGATCGAAGTGGTTTTACCGGCGCCGTTCACGCCCGCCACCATGATCACCGTGGGGCCGCTCTGTGCAAAGCGAATCGGCGCCTCGGGCTGGGCCATCAGTTCCTTGAGCTTCACCTTGACCGTGGCCAGGGCATCCTCAATGTGAATTACGCGAGCCCGGAAGTTCACGGCGATCTCGTCGACCAGGGCCTGGGCAGATTGCACGCCCATGTCGGTCTTGATGAAGACGGCCAGCAGCTCTTCAAGAAACTCGTCATCCACCAGCCGGCCCTGTTTTTTGAACAGGTCGCGGACGTCGGTGTTCAGAAGCTGCTTGGTCTTGGTCAGACCTTCTTTGATCTTGCTGAAAAAGCCCATGAGTCAAACTGCGCGAAGGGTCTCGGCGGCCATGCGCAAATCGCGCGTGTCAGCGGCCATCAGTAAGAGCCCTCCGGCCAAGCCGGGGGCTACGAGATCGCGGGACCAACCGAAACGGCTCGCCCCGCCTTCGACCACCATTATTGTTTTTCGTGGTCGGCTAGCAACCGGTCGAGGATGCCGTTGACGAATTGGGCCGATTGCCGGGTGCCGAAGCGTTTGGCCAGTTCCACCGCTTCGTTGATCGCCACGCGACCGGGCGTCTCGAAATACAGAATCTCGAACGCGCCCAGGCGCAGCACGTTGCGATCCGTGGCGGCCATCCGCTCGAGGCTCCAGTGGTCGGCGGTTTTGGAGAGCAGCGCATCGAGCTCGCCCCGGTTGCGGCGCACGCCCGCCACGAGCGACGTGGTGAACTGGACGAGTTCCTCACCCTGCAGCCGACCCTGGATGAATTTGTCGTCATCCGCCGGATTGTGGCGAGGATTCAAATCGTCTTGATATAGAACTTGCAGCGCCACTTCGCGGGCGCGGGTGCGACGGGCCATGTACGACTCTTACTCCTCGGTTGCATTCATCAATTTAGCCATCAGATCAATCATCTCGAGCGCAGCATCCGCGCATTCACTCCCTTTATTGCCTACGTTGCCGCCACTGCGATGGATCGCCTGCTCGACGGTTTCGCAAGTGAGCAGACCAAACAACACCGGCACGCCGGTATCGAGACTGATCTCGGCCAGGCTGCTGCTCACCGCGCGATTGATGTGCTGGTCGTGCGTGGTTTCGCCGCGGATCACAGCGCCCAGGCAGATCACGGCCAGGTAACGCCCGCTGGCGGCCAGTTCGGCCGCCACGATTGGCAGTTCCCAGGCGCCCGGCACATAAGCCACGTCGATCTGCTCGTCCGGTACGTCGCGCCGCCGGAGCGTATCGAGCGCGCCGGCCAGCAAGTTGCCGGTGATCGATTCGTTGTATCGCGACACGACAATCGCCAACGAACCATCCGGCGCGACCGCCTCACCTTCGAACTTACGTCCCACGAATCACCCGCTCAAAACCGCTTGGAATCACCACTGCGTTTGTTTCAGGGGAAAGTATTCCCCTGGCTTTCAGCTTTTCATGCTCATCAGGAACTCGGCGTTGGTCTTGGTCTTGGCCAGCCGCGTGGTGAGCAGTTCCATCGCGTCCGGTCCGTTCATGTCGTTCAGCACGCGCCGCAGAATGCTGATCCGGCGGTACTCCTCCGGATCCATCAGCATCTCTTCGCGGCGCGTGCCGCTCCGGCCAATGTCGATCGCCGGCCAGATCCGCTTATCCACCAGCTTGCGATCAAGCACGATTTCCAGGTTGCCGGTCCCCTTGAACTCCTCGAAGATCACCTCGTCCATCTTGCTGCCGGTGTCGATCAGGGCCGTGGCGATGATCGTCAGCGAGCCCCCCTCCTCCACCTTGCGGGCCGAACCGAAGAACCGCTTCGGCCGCTGGAGGGCGTTCGCGTCCACACCGCCGGACAGAATCTTGCCCGAGTGCGGGCACTCGCTGTTCCAGGCACGCGCCAGCCGCGTGATTGAATCCAGGAAGATGATCACGTCGTAGCCGTACTCGACCATCCGCTTGGCCTTTTCGATTACCATCTCGCTCACCTGGATGTGCCGCGAGGCGGGTTCGTCGAACGTACTGCTGATGACTTCGCAGTTGGGTCCTTTGACCTGCCGCTCCATGTCCGTCACTTCTTCCGGACGCTCGTCGATCAGCAGCATGATCACGTAGCACTCGGGATGATTCGTGAGCACGCTCTTGGCCATCTTCTGCAGCAGGATCGTCTTGCCGGCCCGCGGCGGGCTGACAATCAACCCACGCTGGCCGAATCCGATCGGCACGATCAGGTCGACCACCCGCATCGCAATCTCTTCGGGCGTGGTTTCCAGCACCACGCGCTTGTCCGGATGCAGTGGCGTCAGGTCGTCGAAGAACACCTTCTCTGAGAGCTTGTTGGGGTCTTCGTAGTTGATCGCCTCGACCCGCAGGAGCGCGAAGTAGCGTTCGTTCTCTTTCGGCGGCCGAATCTGGCCCGAAACGGTCGCGCCGGTTCGCAAGCCGAAGCGGCGAATCTGGCTCGGCGAAACATAAATGTCATCCGGGCAAGACAGGTAGTGATAGTCGGGGCTCCGCAGGAAGCCGAACCCGTCGGGCAGGATTTCGAGCGTGCCTTCGCCGAACATCAGGCCGTTCAGCTTCACGCGCTCTTTGAGGATCTTGAAAATCAGATCCTGCTTCTTGATGCCCGTGATCTCGGCCAGGTTCTCTTTGCGAGCCTGCTCGATCAGCTGCGGCATGGTCATCCGCTGCAACTCGGCAATGTGGATGTCACCCTGTTTGATCTGTTCGTAGCGATCGTCCGTCTCGTCGCTGAGGCCAGCGGCTTCATCGGCGAGTTCTTCGGCCAGGCTCAAGGGTTCGCCGTCGCTGGCTCCGAAGTCGGAACGCCCGAGGGAGTTTTTATTCTCCGTCGGTTTGCGTGTGCCGGTGCTGCGAGTTTCGGCCATGGGTCAGCTCCTGAAAAGGCATCGGGCCAACACGCGGAAGGTGTCGGCGGAGGGGTCACTGGGGGCTTGTGTGGAAAGTCGGCTGCTGGCCGGTGGAGGTGATTGCGATCAGTAGAATCGAAAACAGGCTTTGAGAAAAGGCGAGCCTGAGCGGATCGTCCCGTATTGTACGCGAGATTTCTGGAAGTGGGCACAAGAACTATCGGGGAGGCTGTTTCAACGAGCGCCAGAAACCCTCGACCTGCGCCTGGGTCGATTGCTTGTTGGTGGAATTGTCGATCACGACATGGGATTGGGAACGTTTGCTATCGAGGGGCAGTTGAGCCGCCTCGCGCCGGTCAAACTCCTCGGCACTCCAGCCCCGGGCCGCGGCACGCGCCAGGCGCGCCTCGCGCGGGGCATCCACGAAAATCACGGTATCGCAAAATTCGTTCCAGCCGGATTCAAAGAGCAAGGGTACGTCCAGCACGATGGCCTGCGTCCGCTCGTTCGATGCTAGCTGTTCGATCTGCCGCCGGATGATCTGGCGGACGGGAGGGTGGACTAACTGCTCCAGGTATTCTAACTCCGCCGGACCGCCAGGGGGCTCGGCAAATACGATTTTTCCCAGCCGCGGCCGGTCGATCTCGCCGCCCGCGCCAAAGATCCCCTCCCCCCACCGCTCGCGGGCGGCTCGTTTCACCTCTTCTAATTTTAGGACATCGTGGGCGGCCGCGTCGGCCACAATCACATCCGCCCCCAGGGCCGCCAGCTGCTCAGTAACCAGGCTCTTTCCGCTGGCAATTCCACCAGCGACCCCCAGGATCGGAATCTTTCGCGGATTCTGCGGGACGTCTAATCCCATGGCCGCTTGGCTTTCCAGAAGAATCTCGAAATGTCCACACTATCCCTGGCAATCCGCCCAGTTGTCGCCCGACTTCAGGTCCACCTTCAGCGGCACGGCCAGCGCCATCACGCCGGACATCTCCTGGCGGACCATCTCGCCCAGCGCTCCCTGCTCCTCCGGCGGAACCTCGAACACCAGTTCGTCGTGGATCTGCAGCAGCATCCGCGCGCGCCACTTCTCGGCGCGCAACCGGCGGTGAATCGCGATCATCGCGAGCTTAATCAGATCGGCCGCCGAACCTTGGATGACCGTGTTGATCGCCGTGCGTTCGGGAAGGTTTCGCTGCCGGCTCGTGACGCGGCGAATGCCGCTGATCGCACGTCGCCGACCGAGGATCGTGCTAACATAACCCGCCCGCGCGCAGTCTTCCAGTATCCGGGTCAGGAATTCGTCCACGCCTCGATAACGGGCGAAATACGCATCGATGAACGCCGCGGCTTCGCCCTTGTCGATGTCCAGCGCCTTGGCCAGCCCGAACGGACTCTGACCATAGATCACGCCAAAGTTGACCGCCTTGGCCCCGCGCCGCTGATCGGCAGTGACCTCGGCCAGTGGCACGCCATAGACCTCGCTCGCCACGCGCGCGTGAATGTCTTCGTCGTTGTGAAACGAATTGCACAGGGTCTGGTCGCCCGAGAAGTGCGCCAGCACGCGCAGCTCGATTTGCGAGTAGTCGGCGGCGAGCAGTTTCCAGCCCGGCTGACCCGGCAGGAACGCGGCGCGAATCTCGCGTCCGCGCTGACTGCGGACCGGAATGTTCTGCAGGTTCGGATCGTGTGAACTCAGGCGCCCCGTGGCGGCCACCACCTGGTTGAAAGAAGCGTGCACACGCTGCGTCTGGGGATGCACGAGTTGCGGCAAGGCATCAACGTACGTGCTCTTGAGTTTGGCATACTGCCGGTACTCGAGAATTTTGGCGGGCAGCGGGTGCTGCTTGGCCAGTTCCTCGAGCACGTCGGCGTCGGTGCTGCCGCCGCTCTTGTTGCGCTTGAGCATCGGCAGCTTGTGCTCGTCGAACAGGATCTCGCCAAGCTGTTTGGGCGAACCGATGTTGAACTCGCGGCCGGCCAGTTCGTAAATCTCGCGCTCCACGCGCTGGAGCACTTCGCCGTACTCGCCGCTCAAGCGATTGAGCACATCCACGTCGATCTTGATGCCGTTCGACTCCAGCTCGACCAGCACATCGACCAGCGGCATCTCCAGCTCATCGAACAGCTTAGTCAGCTCCGAACCTTCCAGCCGCTTGCTGAGCGGCTCGCGCAGCCGCCAGGCCACGTCGGCATCCTCGGCCGCATAGGGTGTGATCTGCGCGAGCGGCACTTCGTCCATCCGCTTCTGGTTGCGCCCCGTGCCGATCAGCTCTTCGATCTTGATCGTCGTATGATTCAAATATCGCAGCGCAAGTTCGTCGAGCCCGTGGTTGCGTTCGCCGGCGTCGAGCAGGTAGCTGGCGATCATGCTGTCGAAGCTGGCGCCTTCGACGTGCACACCCACATTCCGCAGCACGATTATGTCGTACTTCAGATTCTGCCCCAGCTTGGCGATCTCGGGGTTCTCGAACACGGGCCGCAAAGCTTCAAGCGTGGCATTCGCGTCGAGCTGCGGCTCGCCCGGCGGGGCCTTCACCGGCACGTAGTACGCCTCGCCGTCTTTCCAAGAAAAAGAGTAGCCCACGATCTCGGCGAAGCGCGGATGAACGCTGGTCGTCTCGGTGTCGAAAGCGATCGCCGGCTGCTGCGACATTTCACTCACAAGCCATGTCAGCCGCTCCGGCGAATCGATCGTCTGGTAGTTGGCCGCCCACTGCTCGACGGTTTTCTTTTCAGGCAGCGCCGCGAACTTCTGCCCGAAGCTGTGGAAACCCAGCTCGGCGAACAGCGCGGCCAGTGCCTCGCGATCCACGCCGCTCACGTGCGCGGCCGCCCAATCGATGTCCATCGGCACGTGCCGCTCGAGCCGTACCAGGTCGCGGCTCAAGAGCGCCTGATCGCGCATCTTGATCAGATTGTCTTTGCGCTTGCCCTTGGGCAGCTCAGCGGCGTGCTCCAGCAAATTGTCGAGCGTGTCGTATTTCTGCAGGTATTCGCTGGCGATTTTCGGTCCAATCAGCGGCACACCCGGCACGTTGTCGACGCTGTCGCCAACCAGGGCCTGATAGTCGACCACTTGCTCCGGGCGCACGCCCCAATCGGCCAAGAGCTCGGCTGCGCCATAGACCAGGTCTTTACGAATGTTGTAGACCTTCACCCGATCGGTGATGAGCTGGCGAATGTCCTTGTCGCCAGTCACGAGGTAGCAACAGCCGTCGCGCTCATGTACTTCGTGGGCGATCGTGGCCAGGATGTCGTCCGCTTCGTACGTTTCGCATTCCAGGATCGGCACGTTGAGACCGGCGAGCAGGCGGCGAATCGGCTCGAACTGCGGGATCAGATCGACCGGCATCTCGCTGCGCGTGCCCTTATAGGCTTCGTACATCGCGTGGCGAAACGTCGGCTCATGCCCGTCGAAGGCCACCAGCAGGTAGTCCGGCTTTTTTGTCTCAAGCAGGAACAGCATGTCGCGCGTGAAGCCGTACACGGCCGACACCGGTTCGCCGCGTGGGCTGGTCATTTCCGGGATCGCGTGAAACACCTGAAAGATCAGCGAGTTGGCATCCACCACCCACACGCTCTGCCCGGCGAGCGAGGCCGGTGGCACGAAGCGCTCGAGTCCCACGGGCACGGGCGCTGCGGGAGGCCCTTTGATAGGTTTCACGGTTGCAGCATCGCCCTGCGCGGGCACGCCGGCCGACTCTGGCAGATCATCCGCCGGTTCCATTCCGGGAAACATGCCTTGTCGCATGGTCTTAGCCATGAGCAGAAAATCGCGCAGCCAGTGAGGGCGGCCGCTTTCAGGAGGGGAATTTGGGGACGGGTCAGCCCAAATCCTAGGGCTTGCGCCGTGGGTGTCAAGCACGCGGCCTCATAACCCGCAGCGTGAGCGAGGTACTGAGCGCGCACGGCCTCACTCACGCTGCGGGTTACTTAGTGTCGCGAGATGCACACCGCCTGCACGGCACGCGCTACGCGGCTTCTTGCGCCACCGACAGCTCGGCAAAGTTCTGTAAGATCCGCAGCCCGTCGGCCTGACTCTTTTCAGGATGGAATTGCGTGGCGTACAGATTGTCGCGCCAGATCATCGAACAGAACGGTCCGCCGTAGTCGGTCTCGGTAGCGATCACCGACCGGTCTTCCGGCACGACATAGTACGAGTGCACGAAGTAGCAATAAGTGCCATTGGCCAGTCCCGCCAACAGTGGCGGCGAAGAGCGCATCTGCAATTGATTCCAGCCCATGTGCGGCACTTTGTATTCGCTGGGCAAATGGAACCGCACGACCTTGCCGCGCAAAATGCCCAGCCCTTCGTGCTCGCCCCCTTCGTAGCCCACGTCGAACAAGAGTTGCAAGCCGAGACAGATACCCAAGAACGGCTTGCCTGAAGCCACGAGATCGTGAATCGGTCCGACCAGGTCGCGACGCCTGAGTTCGGCAATCGCATCGCCGAACGCACCGACACCCGGCAGCACCACGCGCTCGGCCCGCATCAGTTCGGCCGGGTCGCTGGTGATCGTCGCGGCGTGACCGACTTTTTCGAACCCCTTTTGAACGCTCCGCAAGTTCCCCATCTGGTAATCAATAATCGCGATCATCACGCACACACGAGTGGGAAAGTCGAGAGGTTATCGTTCCGGCAATGCAGCTTGGGGGGCTGCTGGTGGGACAAGCCTGGCGGGCGGTTGGTTCGCCGGTCATTATAACCGCACGAATCCGCCCGCAGCAGGGCTCCCGAACGAGACTCGGGAGAGTGCTCGCAGGAAGCGCGGGGGCACAGACCCCGGCTCCAGCTACTGGGCCGCTTTCTCGGGATAAACCACGAGTTCCACGCGGTTGTTCCGCTCGCGGCCGGCCGCCGTGGCGTTCGAAACCACGGGATGATTGCTGCCATGACCGACGATAAACATCCGAGTCGCCGGAATCTGCCCTCGAGCAACCAGGTACTGGTACACGGCCGTGGCCCGGGCGACCGAAAGTTGCTGATGGTCGCCCACGCCGGGAGTTTGAATGAACTCGTTGTCGGTGTGGCCTTCGATGCCGATCGTCTGCTGCGGATAGTTCCGCGCCAGCTCGGCCGCCACCATGTCGAGCGTCCCGCCGGCCACGGGTTGCAGCGCGCTTGAACCCATTTGGAAGAGTTTCGTCGAGGGGAGTTCCACGCGAATCACGTCGCCATCGGCCCGCACCTCGATGCCTGGCAGATTCAGCGTCGAGAGATTTTTCTGCAGGCTGCTGTTGGCCGTGATCTGGGCGCCCGCCCGCTTGCGGGCCGAAGCCATCAGGGCTTCGGTCTGTTTTTCGGTGAGCTGTTTCTCGTCGCGGACTTGCGCGAGCTGCGTCGTTGCGGTCGAAAGTTGCTCGCGGACGGCCGCCAGTTGATCTTCAACGATCTTCGACTGTTGCCGGGTCTGGGCGAGCAGCGATTGCAGTTCCTGATTGTTACGGTCGAAGTCGGCGGCCCGGGCCTGCAGTTCCGTGTTCCGCTGCTGCAGGGCGATCTGCTGTTGCTGCAGGGCCTGGGTTTGATTCTTGAGCGCAACGGAGTTCTCCGCGCAGCCCTGAAGCAGCACGAGAAAACCGAAAACCAGCGATGTCGTCCCACTGACGACCCGCATAGGGTTCACTCCTTGAACACTCATTGGGGACGGAACGTCCGCATCGAAGGGACCTCGTCGCGCAGGTGCGCTCCGAGATGAGGGCGGGATGGTAGTGCCCCCCGCGCACCGCTGCAAGAGCAGTTTGTAACGACTCTGACCACCCGCTCCGAGATTAGTCCGAAGCGCGAGCGAGGGTACCCCGCCGCATCGTAATCGCCCGCTCATCGACTTCCCTCCCTCGATTTCCACACTTCATTCATCGTGCTGCTAGCAACTCTTCTTGATCGACTTCTTTCCGCTCCGGATACACCCCGTAGAACCGTTTGATGAAGTTGCGATGCCAGGCCTGCGGCTTGTGCGGCTCCCAGCCCCAGCGGGCAAACAGCCGGTCCGAAATCCGCAGGTTCCAGGCGTCGCACAGGATCGCGTCAGACCGCTTGATCCGAGCCACCTCATCCAGCGTCTGCAGCGCCTGGCGGAAGCTGGCAAAGCTGGTGTCGCGACTCGAAAGAATGTAAGTCAGGGCCAGGTAATTCGGACAGCGCCGCGGTTGGTTGTAATACAGCAGGCATTGATCGCCTGCGCGACGCTCGTGATAACGGCGACCCCACCACTCGCTCTCCAGCACCGAGGCGAGCTTCGGCCATGGGCGCAAGTGAATCGCGGTCAGCTGGCCGCTCCGGGTTTCGATGACGCCGTAACGTCCGCGCGCGAGCTGTGCCGCAGCGGCGCCCAGCGGATCGGTGAGTGTCTTGGCAAACAGCATCGGGCGTCCTTTCGCTAGCGGCTCAGCTGCGATCCAACTTACGTCGCACAATTTCGTACCCGCCCAGCATCACTGCCATCAGCACCAGGCAGATCACGATCATCGCCGGCACGAACCAGCCGAGCTCAAACACGCCGGCCGTGGCTTCCCAGCAGCCCACCCAGCGCACGATGACCGTCATCGCTCCCAGGCACAAGAAGGGCCCGTAGGGAATCTCGCGCTCGCGATGCAGTACCCAGTTGCCCACCGCGAACAGGATCGCGAAGAACGGCGCGACGAAGAACACGATCAGCGAAGCTTGCCAACCGACAAACGTGCCAATCATCGCCATCAGCGTGACGTCGCCAAAGCCCATCGCCTCGCGCTTGAGGACATAGGTGCCGATCAATCGCACGGCCCAGATCACGCCTGCTCCGCCGGCCAACCCCGCGAGCGCGCTCACGAGCGCGGCCCGCTGCTCGCGCGGCAAGGCCGGACCGAACAGCGCTAGCCCTACGGCGCCAAGGATCCAGCCGATCAGAATCAGGTACGTGATGCGCTCCGCCCGCAGACGATGCAAGAACACGCGCACCGCCGTGCCCCAGCCGCGACGCGTGTTCCAACGCCGCGGCAACAGTGCAAAGCACCACAGCGACCAGCAACCGAGCGCCAGCCACATGCCTTGGACGCCGTTGAGCGGGAGCGGCCAGAAGTTCGGCGACGCCAGCGTCAGGAACTCTTCGAGCGTCTGCCCCCCGTGCGTAAAGTGCGCGGCCGGCAGCAGCGACCAGGGATACACCACAGCCAGCGCAATCCCCAGCAGCGTGCCCGGCACCGTGATCGAGTCGGGAATTGTTTTTTCATCGAGATCGATCAGCGACGCGGCCAGCATCATTCCCAGCAGCAGCCCGTGCGACACGAACCGCAGGTGCTCGGCCAGCGCGATGTTCGCAGTCAGGAACTCCGGTGGCGGCAGCAGCATGCCCCGGGGCGCCCACAGCCGCTGGGCGGCTTGCGTTTCCCAGGTGTAGAGCACGGCCAGCGCTACGCCGGTCCCCAACTCGACCAGCATGGGCCGCAGCCAGAATCGGGCGCCGTGCGCGCGAACCTCGCGCGCGAGCCCCCACCAGCCGTAGACCGGAATGCGATCGCTCCAGACGCGCGGCGGCACGCCATTCGGTGCGGCACTCCAGGGGCTGATCCGCCGCTGGTTCCAGGCTAGGCGGTAAGTCGCCAGGTTAATCGCGCTGCCGGCCATCGCTCCCACCAGCGTGAGTAGCAGCAGCCGCAGGGGCAGCGGAATGGCGAGGATTACATCCACACGAAGTCCCGAGCGCAAGGGAAGGACGAGCGCAGGCGGGAAACCGCGCGCTTAACTCGCGAGTCCCAGCCCCACAAGAATAGCGTCGGCAACCTGGGCGGGTGTTTTCCCCTCGGTGTCGACCTCCAGGTCGGCACAAGCGCGATAAATGGCACGCCGGGCGTCGAGCGTAGCGATGATCTCGTTTATGCCGCCAGTGGTCGAGAGGTTCGGCCGCCGGCTGGCCGTGAGCTTGTCCGACTCGATCCGTTGCCAGAGCGTCTGGGGCGAAGCCGTCAGCCAGGCGACTTTGCCCCGGCCGGCGAGCGCCGCGCGATTCTCCTCGCGAACCACCGCACCGCCACCCAGCGCGAGCACGGCCGCACTCTTATCGGCCAGTTCCGCCACGACCTGCGACTCCAGGTCGCGGAAAGCCGTTTCGCCATCCTCGGCAAAAAGCTGCTTGATCGATTTGCCAGCCCGCTGTTCGATGAGCGCATCGGCATCGAACCACTCCCAGCCCAGGCGCTCGGCCAGCACCGCGGCGACAGAAGTCTTGCCGGTCCCTCGCAGTCCGATCAGCACGAGATTCATGTGCGATGCGTCCCGCGCTGGTTAGTACTTGGCCGGACCGATCGCCCGCTTCAGCACGTCGCGCATCAGCTCGGCCGGCGGATCCTGGCCCGTGAACTGCTGGAACTGCAACCGAGCCTGCCGGACGAACATTTCCACGCCGCTCACCACCGTGCAGCTCTGGCTGCGAGCCTCCTTCAGCAGCAGCGTGTTCTCGGGATTGTACACCGTGTCGAACACGATCATCGATGGCCGCAGATGATGCTTGTCGTAAGGCGTGGCATCGACGTTGGGGTGCATGCCGACCGGCGTGCAGTTCACGATCACGTCAGGATGCACCGAGTAGCGCGAGTTCCAATCGACCGTTTTGCACTCGAGCGACTTGGCAAGCTGCTCGGCACGCTCGGAAGTGCGCCCGGAGATGACCACAGCCGCGCCGATTTTCTTGAGTCCATAGGCGATCGCCTTGGCGGCGCCACCCGCGCCCAGCACCAGCGCGGTCTGATGCGCGAGCGTCGCGTCGGCGCGGCCGAAATGTTCGGCGATCGCTTCTTCCAGGCTGCCGAGAGCCGCGCGACAGTCGGTGTTGTAGCCGGTGATCTTGCCGTCTTTGAACAGCAGCGTGTTCGCGGCGCCGATGCCGGTCAGGCTTTCGTCCGCCACGTCGAGCTTCTTGGCCACGGCTTCCTTGTGGGGAATCGTGACGCTCAGACCATGAATGTCCAGCTTGGGCGCGTCGAGCAGGAACTGATCCAGATGTTCGCGCGGCACGCGGAACGGTACGTACACGGCGTTGATGTCCAGCCGCCGGAAGGCCGCGTTATGCACGATCGGACTCAAACTATGGCCGATCGGATCGCCGATCACGCCATAGACCTTCGTCTCGGCGTTCAAGCGGTTGTAGTGATAGATGTCGTTCATCTGCGTGAAACTGAGCTGACCCGGGGCCAGCGTCCGTTCGTGATGAAACGTGGCAAACGTGAACGGAGCGCCGAACTTGCCGGCCAGAATCCGCGACGGCGTGCCGACGTCTCCCATGCAGATGCCGACCGTGGGCACCTTGCTGTTCTTGATCAGCGACAGAATTCGCAAGTTGTCGTGCGGCGTGTTGCCCATCGTGGCCAGCTTCACGATGTCGGCGTCGAGGCTCGCCAGCCGGGCATGAATCTCTTCGAGGTTGTCCGGCGTGCGGCGAAAGTCGTGCAGGCTGATGACCCGCTTGGTCTTACCATAACGCGGGATCGAACCGGCGATGTCGTCTTCCAGGTCGACGTACTCAACCCCCTCGGCGATCGCGCTCCGCAGCAGCATCAGCCGCTGCTCTTCGGTGCCGGGCCACTTGCCGCCGTCGCGCTCGCGGCGGCAGGTGATCACCACCGGCGAAGGCCGATCGGCCAACAGCCGCTTGAGGTTCACCTCGCCGTTGATGTAATCCAGCCGCAACTCGACCAGCTTCGCCCCCTGCGAAACCAGGTGGCGATGCTCGGCGATCATGTGGCGATGGCGGCCGCGGGCAATGCTGACGCAGATCATGGCTGGCAGGGCTTGTTCCGGACGAAATGAGTGAATAAGGGGGGTGAGCCGATCAATTATAGCCCCGGCCGGCTGAGGTCGTTAGAGGCTGTGAACTCGCCGTCTATTCGACCGTTACCCAAGCGCAGGGGATGCTTTCCCTGGGCTTCTGGACTCGCCGCAGCTGCCGAACCCCGGAAATGCATTTCCTGGGCTTAACGAGGCGCTGCACAAGCAGCCAGGTTCGCGCTCGCCGGCAAGCTAAATTCGCATGAACTGCCGGTCCAGCTCTTCGCGGCTGAAGAATAGCGCCGTCGGGCGGCCGTGCGGGCAGTGGTGCGTGTCCTGGGCCAGGTGCCGCTGCTCCAGCAGGGCCGCGATCTCGCCCGGCGTGAGCTTGTCCCCCGCCTTGATCGCCGCCTTGCAACTGATCATGTGCAAGAGTGAATCCAAAAGGTCGCGCCGCTCCGGCTTCTTGCCACCGCTCATCAGGTGATCCACCAGGTCGCGCAGCACCTCGGCCGGCCGCATGTTCGCCAGCATCGCCGGATAGCTCGAAACCAGAATCGTGTCTCCACCGAACGGTTCGACCGTCACACCAAGCTGCGCGAGCAGATCCTGCGCCTCGAGCACCGCCGCCGCTTCGGCGGGACTCAAGTCCACCGGTTCCGGCACGAGCAGCGCTTGCGACTCGAGCGCCCCGGCCAGCACCTTCTCGCGCAGGAACTCATACAGAATCCGCTCGTGCAGGGCGTGCTGATCGATGACGACCATCCCTTCCGCATTCTCAGTCACCAGGTATCGGTTGTGCAGTTGCAGCGCGGTCACTCCCGCCGCCGGGGGATCGACACGATGCTCGCGCGCCGCACTGCCTGCCAATGGCTCATCGGATGAAGCCGGCCCGTGATAGTCCGGCGCATGATAGTCTGGGACAGCCTGCCAGCGGCGATCGAGCGTGCTCAGCTCCAGCGGCGCGCGAGGGCGCTGCCACTGGTCGTCAAAGCTGGCCTGGGTCTGCGGCGCCGGCTCGCGCTGCCCATTGCCATCGCCCGTGCCGTCGAAGGCCGCCAGTTCCCCCTTGGCCCAATCCACCAGCTCGCGGCGCATCTGCTCGGCTTGCTGCGGATCGACGGCGGCGGCCGCTTCGCCCGTCGTCACGGGCTGCAGTCGAGCCGTCAGATCGGTCGAGAGAAACTTCGTCCGCAGCGTGCCCAGGAGCTGACCATAGAGTTTGCCCGACTCCTGAAAGCGCACCTCCAGCTTCGTGGGATGCACGTTCACGTCGACCAGTTCGGCGGGCATTTCAATCCGCAGGAACGCGATCGGATAGCGTCCTGTCAGCAGCAGCCCGCGATAGGCCTCGCTGAGCGCGTGCTGCAGCGAGCGATCGCGAATCGCCCGGCCGTTGAGAAACAGGTACTGCAGCCGCGGATTGCTGCGGCTGTGGCTGGGGCTTGCCGCATAGCCGCTCAGCCGCACCTGGTCGTCCTGGCTGGAAAGCGGTATCAGATCAGCGGCCAGGTCGTGCCCGAAGAATGCCGCGATCCGGTCGCGCCAATCCACCGCCGGCGGCAGGTCGTACACGCTGCGGCCGTTGTGCTTGAGCGTGCAGTGCACCTTGGGATAGGCCAGCGCCACCCGCGTGAACGCCTCACCAACGTGCCCCATCTCGGTTTGAGTCGAGCGCTGAAACTTTCTCCGTACGGGCGTGTTGTAGAACAACTGCCGGATTTCGATTGTCGTGCCGCAAGGAGTTCCGCAGGGCCCAATCGGCGAGGCGTGTCCACCGGCGACTTCCAGCTCGTGCCCGCTGGTCGCATCGTGCGGGCGGCTGCGAATCGTGAGCCGGCTGATTTCGGCGATCGAAGCCAGTGCCTCGCCGCGAAACCCCAGTGTGCCCACGCGGAACAGATCGTCGGCATCAGCGATCTTGCTCGTGGCATGACTGGCCACGGCCAGCGGCAACTGTTCGGCCGAGATCCCGCAGCCGTCGTCGCTCACGCGCACCAGGTCCAGCCCCCCCTGCTCCACCGCGACGTCGACCCGCGTAGCGCCCGAATCGATCGAGTTCTCCATCAGCTCTTTCACGACACTGGCCGGTCGCTCGATGACTTCGCCCGCGGCGATCTTGTTGATCACGCTGGCGGAAAGCTGACGAATGGTGGGCATCGGACGAGTCACGGCGGAATAGCTCAAGGCTGCGGATGACTTTGGCGGGGCCGAATGCGATTACAGCCCGTACTCTTTAATCTTGCGATACAGCGTGCGTTCGCCGATGCCGAGCATTTCGGCCGCGGCTTCGCGATTGCCGCCCGTTTGCTCAAGCGTTTCGGTGATGAACAGCCGCTCGATCTCGCTCAGCGGCTTGCCGACCAGCGAGCCGAGGTTCGAGCCGCGGGCGTCTTCCGTCTGCTCGACCGGAGCAGCCAGTTCGCTCGGCAGGTCGTCCACGTCGAGCACGCCGTCGTAGTCGACCACGACCATGCTCTCGATCACGTTGCGAAGCTGCCGCACGTTGCCGGGCCAGTCGTAAGCCATCAGCGCCCGCCGCGCGGCGGTCGACACGCTGTCGATCTTCTTATGATGCCGCTTGGCAAACTGCTTGATGAAGTGCTCCATCAGCAGCGGAATATCCTGGCTGCGGTCGGCCAGCCGCGGCAAGTCGATCGTCACCACTTTCAGGCGATGATACAGGTCGCTGCGAAACGTGCCGGCTGCGATCGAGTCTTCCAGGTTGCGGTTCGTGGCCGAGAGAATTCGCACGTTCACTTTGGTCATATCATTCGACCCGACGCGCGTGATCTCGCTGCTTTCCAGCACCCGGAGCAGTTTGATCTGCGTGGCCAGCGGCATGTCGCCGACTTCGTCGAGAAACAGCGTCCCGCCGTTGGCGTATTCGAATTTGCCCACTCGATCGCTCGAAGCATCGGTGAATGCGCCGCGGACGTGGCCGAACAATTCGCTTTCCAGAATGTTCTCGCTGAGCGCGGCGCAGTTGAGGGCCACGAACGGCTTGTTCTTGCGCGGACTATTCTGATGGATCGCCTGGGCGACGAGTTCCTTGCCGGTGCCCGTGGCCCCCTGGATCAGCACGCTGGCGTCGGTCGGCGCGATCCGCTTGAGCCGATCGATGACGTCGTGCATTTGCCGGCTGTTGCCGATCACGCCTTCAAAACCGAACCGTTCGTCGAGCCGGCGATTGAGCTCGATGTTCTGCTGTCGCAGGCGCAGGCTTTCCGAAGCGCGCTCGGCGACCGCCCGAAGTTGATTCAAATCGAGCGGCTTGAGCAGGTAGTTGAAAGCCCCCTGCTGCATCGCCGTCACGGCCGAGGGAACCGTGCCGTGACCGGTGACCAGGATCACCTCGGCGTCGGGCAGTTGTTCCTTGGTGTGGGCCAGAATCGCCAGGCCATCGACCTCGTTCATCATCAGGTCGGTGATCACCAAGTCGAACGCGCCGTCGTCGATGGCCTTGATGCCTTGCGGGCCGCTCGTGGCCACGGTGCACTCGTAGCCCACGCGTTCCAGGCTCTCGGCAACGGCCTGCGCATGGGCCGCTTCGTTATCGACGATGAGCACGCGAATGGGCCCACTTTCGCCGCGTGCCCGCCTGGTGAGTGCATCCGTTGCCATGCCGCCGATCTTACAACATGCGCCGAACGCGCACCAGCGCTGGGCAATTCTAAGAAATACAGGACGAACCGCGGAGGTCGCGGAGAAACGCAGAGGAGAGGACAGAGGAGAAAGCAAACAGGAACTGGTTTAGCCCAGAGGCATCGCCGACGGCGTGGTACTGGACGAGCCCCATCGATTCGAAGAGAAGCACGGATGAAATCCAGAAGAAAGATCAACTGAACCGGCTTCTACTGCCATCCTGATCCGTATTCGTCAGTGGTAATTTTTAATTTGGCACCCTTCCGCTTCTCCTCTGTCCTCTCCTCTGCGTCCCTCCGCGTACTCTGCGGTGAATCCGTCTTTAACCCAGTCAAAGCGGGACTACTCCGCCGCCAGTCGCGCCGGCAGCGGCAGTTCGATCGCGAAGCGCGTGCCGCGGCCCGGCTCGCTCTGCACATAGATCAACCCGCCGTGCGCTTCGACGATCTTGCGCACCGTCGGCAGCCCCAACCCCGAACCGCCCGGCTTGGTCGAATAGAACGCCTCGAAGATGTGCGCCGCGGTGTTCGCATCCATCCCGACACCCGTATCGATCAACTCCAGCACCACACCGCTGCCGGCCGTCTTCGTGCGCACCACGAGCTGGCCGCCGTCGGGCATCGCCTGCTGGGCGTTGAGCACCAGGTTGATCAGGGCCCCGTGAAACGACTCGCGATCGAGCACCACGCTCGGCAGATCCGGATCGAGGTAGCAAATCACGTCGACCTTCGCCTCGGCTGCCATGGGCTCGAAGAACTCGAGCACCTTGCGGACCTCTTCATTCAGGTCCGAGGCCTCGAACTTCACGGTCCGCACCTTCGTGTAGTTCAGGAAGTTATCCAGCAGGCTCTGCAGCCGCCGGCACTCCTGCTGGACCACGGCAATCTTGGCCGCCGCCCGGCGATCGCGCGGATTCTGCGGATCGGCGAAGTCCTCGGCCAACAGCTCCATGTTCAACCCGATCGTCGAGAGCGGGTTCTTAATCTCGTGCGCAAGGCCTCCGGCCAGCGCTGCAATCTCGGTGTACTGGGCGATCAGCCGCTGATTGACTTCTTCGGCGGAGGGTGGATGCGAAGGGTTCATCGTCTGACAGCTCGACGCAGGACTTGGGGGACACGCCCCTGGAATGACTCACATTGTAGCCAGCGGGCATCAAACGCCAGACGCCCCCGTGCTGTGGCACAGGGGCGTCTGGCTGTTCACTCACAAAGACTCTGGGAGCCGATCAGGCGTCAGCCGGGGCTTCCTGGTCCTTCATGGCCTGTTTGCGGCTCAGCTTGACGCGATCTTGCTCGTCGACGGCGATGACCTTCACGACCATCTCGTCGCCCACGCTGCAGACTTCCGCCACGCTGTTGACGTAGCCGTCGGCCAACTCGCTGATGTGCACCAGGCCATCCTTACCGGGCACGATCTCGACGAACGCACCGAAGTCCTTGATGCTGGTCACGCGGCCGTGATAGATCCGGCCGACCTGCACGCTGGCAGTGATCGCCTCGACCTTGGCCAGTGCGAGCTGGGCGCTCTCGCCGTCGCTCGCGGCGATAGTCACCGTGCCGTCATCGTCAACTTCGATGACCGCTCCGGTCGATTCCTGGATGCCGCGAATGTTCTTGCCGCCCGGACCAATGAGGGCGCCGATCTTCTCCGGATTGATGTGCGTGCGGAGCAGTCGCGGGGCCCAGGGCGAGATCTCCGGCTTGGGCCGCGGAATCGCGGTCAGCATCTTTCGCAGGATCTCGATGCGGGCATCGCGGCTCTGGGCCAGCGTGGCCTTGATGATCTCGGCGTCGATGCCCTTGATCTTCAAGTCGAGCTGAATGCCCGTAATGCCGTTCTGGGTGCCGGCGATCTTGAAATCCATGTCGCCGAAGTGATCTTCGTCACCGATGATGTCGGTGAGCAAGGTCCACTTGTTGTCTTCCTTCACCAGGCCGACCGAGATGCCGGCCACGGGATTGGTGATCGGCACGCCGGCGGCCATCAGGCCGAGCGTTGCGCCGCAGACGCTCGCCATCGAACTCGAACCGTTCGATTCGAGAATGTCCGAGATCACGCGGATCGTGTAGGGGAACACTTCCGGATCCGGCAGAATCGGCTTCACGCTGCGTTCGGCCAGGGCACCGTGACCGATCTCGCGACGGCCAGGGCCACGGATTGGACGCACTTCGCCGACCGAGAAGGACGGGAAGTTGTAGTCGAGCATGAACTTCTTGGAGTATTCGTCGATCAGGCCATCCACGCGCTGTTCGTCGCGGCCGGTACCGAGCGTGACGGTGATCAGAGCCTGCGTCTCACCACGCTGGAACATGGCCGAGCCGTGTACGCGGGGCAGGAGATCGACCGCACATTCGATCGCTCGCAAAGTCTTGTGGTCGCGACCGTCCGAACGCGTGCCAGCCAGAATCAAGTCGCGCACAGCGACTTCTTCCATGTCGTGCCAGGCCTTCGAGAACGAATGAGCGACGACCGCGTCGTTCGGATCGTTGATCAGGGCTTCGGCAGCCTTCTTCTTGACGGCCGAAACGGCCTCGGCCCGGTCCTGCTTGCCAACGGTCTGCTTCGCGGCGCGGAGTTCCTTGTAGAAACCCGCCTTGAGCCGATCCAACATCCCGTCGCCGGGCGGAATTTCGTAGTGCCGCTTTTCGACGTTCGCCTTGTTGAACAGCTCGATCTGCAGGTCGCAAATCTCACGCACGTACTGATGCGCCACTTCCAGCGCTTCGAGCATCCGCTCTTCGGGCATTTCGCGGGCGAAACCTTCGATCATCAGGATCGCGTCTTTCGTGCCCGAGATCACCAGGTCGAGGTCGCTGTCTTCGAGCTGTTCGACGGTGGGGAACGGCACGAACTTGCCGTCGATGTGGCCCAGGCGGACCGAGCCCAGTGGGCCCTGGAACGGCAGCGGCGAAACGATCAGTGCGGCGCTGGCGGCATTCATCGCCAGCACGTCGCCATCGGTCTGCCGGTCGCTGGCCATCACAAAGGCCTGAATCTGGACTTCGTCGTAATACCACGAGGGGAACATCGGCCGGATCGGGCGGTCCATCAGCCGCGCGGTCAGCGTTTCCTTCATCGTGGGGCGGCCTTCGCGCTTGAGGAAGCCGCCGGGAAACTTGCCGGCCGCGGCGGTTCGCTCGCGATAGTCGCACGTCAGCGGAAAGAAGTCCGCAAAGGCGTTGCGCGGCGGGCCGTCAGCCACGGCGCACAGCACCACGGTTTCAGCGTACTGGACAAGCACGCTGCCGGCCGCCTGTTTGGCCAGTAATCCGGTTTCGATCGAAAGAGTGCCGTCGCCGATTTTTCGTTCTACTCGTACTTTCACTTGTTTTGGTCCTTACCTCTTTTTGGCAAACTTCAAGCTTGGCGAGGCGGCTTCGGCGCGCGAGATGTCCGGCTGTCGATCAGCAGGGTCGGTGCGAAGCTCGTCGGCCCAACCAGACAGAATCACAGCCGAAAGAAGGCGGTCCGGAGCCTGGCGGCGGAGCGGCCGGCGAAGTGCTGAGCTTGGCACAGAGAAAATCGAACGCGAAGGAAGTCGTTGGCGGCGAATCTCGATGTTCACCGAACTTCGCCCGGCGAAACAGCAAGGCCACGGCAAACGACCGCTTGTCCCAGGCAAACCGACAGTTCGACTCCCGGCTCCAGCAAGTGGCGAAAGACGATTCGCCACCGAAACACCAACTGCTCCGGAGCAAACTGCTTTGCCTTACTTGCGAATATCCAGGCGACCAATCACGTCGAGGTAACGCTGCGGATCAATCCTCTTCAGATAATCCAACAGCCGACGCCGGCGACTCACCATCGCCAACAGGCCACGCCGGCTGGCGTAATCCTTCTTGTGCGTTCGCAGGTGCTCCGTCAGTTCGGCAACGCGAGTTGTCAGAATGGCGATCTGCACCTCCGGCGACCCGGTGTCGCCTTCGCCGCGCTTGTAATCGCCGATCAAGACCTGTTTACGTTCTTTCGTGAGCGACATCTGCAATCGCAAATTCTCTGCGTTAGCTCGTTTCGCTAGTGCTTCCGCGTTTTGCCTTAAGCACCGAAACTGCCAGCTAGCTTGAACTTGTCCTACTTCAAAACGGGTTATTCGAAACAAACTTTAAGACGGCCATCTTACCAGTGCCGGGGGCTCTTGCAACCTCAAAAATCGGTAGCACGAGCGTTCCCTTGGCCGACAACCAGCAACTTTGCCGGATATGCCGCCGAGGGGTGCCCGAGCGCCTAAACACCCGAACGACAGACATGAGCGGCGAGGGTCAGGGAGCAAAGGCCTGAGGTTCCAGTTCCCTTACGCCGGATTGCCGTGCTTCGGCGGGTCTTTGACGACGTCCCACACCAGGCCGACCTTCTCGAGGGCCAGAATCTCCCAGTAGGTCATGTCGATTTCCCACCACTTGTGCCCGGCCTTGGCCATCCGCTGGAAGGCGTGGTGGTTGTTGTGCCACCCCTCGCCGAAGGCCAGGATGCCAACCCACCACAGGTTCTTGCTGTCGTCCGTGGTCTCGTAGGTCCGGTAACCCCACAGGTGCGTGGCCGAATTGACGAACCAGGTCACGTGCAGCACATATACCAGGCGGACGAACATGCCCCACACGACAAACGACCAGCCGGTGTAGGCGTCCCAGCCAAAGTAGCCCCAGGCAAACAAGGCGATGCCCGTCAGGATGTGCGAGGGCAGAAACATCTTGTGCAGGAAGTGCATCATCGGATCCTTGGCCAGATCCGGAGCGAACCGCTCCAGCATCGTCCGGTGATGTTTCTTGCCAAAGTCCGGCATGAACCAGAACATGTGGCTCCACCATTTGCCGTCGCGCGGGCTGTGCGGGTCGCCTTCCTTGTCGCTGAACATGTGATGCTTGCGATGGTTGGCCACCCAGGTGAGCGCCGAGCCTTCGCCCGACAAGCCGCCCACAAAGGCCAGGAACCAGCGGAACGGCCGCGAACAGCGGAAGCTGCCGTGCGTGAGCTGACGATGGTAACCCATGCACACGCCGACCGAACCCGTGAACCACGAGAGGAAGGCGCAAATCGCCACGGCCTTCCAGGTGAAGAAGAACGGAGCAGCCAGGGCGCCCAGATGCACGATCACGATCCAGGCCACGATCGGCCAGTCGAGACCGAGATTCGGAACGTCCTTCACCGACTTCAGGTCGTCCTGATGCTTGCGAATTCGCTCCGGAGCTTCAAGCGTGCTGACTCCGCCTGATTCTTCATGCCACGCGACCGCGTCGGCGATCTCATCCTGAAGCTGCCAGTCGTCGCTAACTCGACGGTTGCTAACTCGCTGGTCACTGATCTTGGTTGCCATGGCCCCCTGATGCTCCTCTTACGTATTTTCCATTCGCCTGCTGCGCTCCGCCCGCGGTACATTCCGCGGCGGTGCTCACATGCAGGTCGTGTGCCTAGTGGTATCACTCGACAGATTCTAAGGAGCGGAGCGAAGCTGGTTGTCACGGGCAAGTCCCGGGAATGTAAAAACGGCGTAAAATTCACCAGCCGCCGGAAAACACGGAGAAAACAGCCAACTTACGCGGCAAAGAACGCAGATTGCGCACGACCGCAGCACGCAGGCAGGGGGGGAGTCAGCGCGTCGTCGCAACAGCCACTGGCACGGCTGCCTCGGCCGGCACGATGAAGCTCAAGTGCAGTTCGGCGTGTCGCAAATGAAACTGATCCCACTCGGCAAGATTCATCTGCCCGAACACGGGATGGGCAATGCGGCGATCCGAAGCTTTGAGCGTGGCGATGCCAGATTCCAAAGTTGCCAAACCGTCTTCGAAGGCAACCGGCGGGGGAATCAACCGCTCGCCGCCGCGAGGTATCTGAAAGCCGCGCGGCAGCCCGCGCTTCAGGATCCGCGGACGAATCCAAGGCCCAACCATTCTCAGCCATAACGGCGCCGTGAAAATTTTGTCGCCCCAGGCGGACTCACGCATGCCGATACCCAGGTGCTGGCAGATCTGACCGAGGGACCAGTTGCCGAGCTGCCGCGTGGGGCGCGCGTTCAAAGCGCGCACCTCCGCCAAAAGCTGATCGAAGTTGTCAAAACGCCGCTGGCAGTGACCAGTTGCCTGCTTGCTCGCAGCCATCGATCTCTCCTCTCAGGCATCGGGCGATGCGAAAATGTGCCGGGAGCAATTTACTCCGGCACCACGAAGCTCAAGTGCATCTCGGCGTGCCGGAAGTTCAGTTGATCATACTCCTCGCGCGTCATCGGCCCGAAGATCGCGTGCGGCTTGAGCGTCGGCGATTGCAGATACAGCGCGACCGCCTTTTCCAACCGCTCGATCCCCACGGCCGCGTCCGTGTTCACCGGCAAATACTCGGCCGCTGATTTCGGCAGTTTGAAGCCGGGCTTCATCGGCCGCGTGATGATGCGTTTTTTCAGCCAGGGGCCAACCGTGCGCAAGTACCAGGGAAGCGTGAACGGCGCACCATCGACTTCATACTCGATCGCCTTGGCCAGGTGCTCGCAGATCTGCCCCAGCGACCAGTTGCCCAAGTGACGCGTGGGCTGCGAGTTCATCGCCCGGGCATCGGCCAGAATCTCGTCATAGCTCTTGAAGCTGAGCGTTCGCCGCCCGGGAACTTGTGCCGTCTCGACCATCGATCATCTCCCTGCGACATGAATCACTATGGCGCGCTGCAGACGCGGCCCAGTCACTGACCAGCGAACTCGGCCAGCGCCGATTGGATGCGGACGAAGACGCCGGTCCAATCGCCGGCCGCCTGTTGCCGGAACAAGCGCCCGGTAGGATACCAGGGGCTATCCTCCCGATCCAGCATCCACCGCCAGTCGGGTGAAAATGAGAGCGCGATCCACGTGGGTACGCCCAGCGCTCCGGCCAGGTGCGCGATCGATGTATCCGACGTGATCACCAGGTCCAGATTCTTCATCACGGCAGCAGTGTCCAGAAACGCCCGTTCCCCTTCGTCGAGTTCTGGACCGAAGGCTTCAGCGGGCCAGTCGATGTTCTCCAGTTGCTCGCTGCCGAAGCCCTTTTGCAGGCTGAACAACTTCACGCCCGGCACTCTGGCGAGCGGGGCGAACTCGGCCAGCGGGATCGAACGCACGGCATCCATTGCATACTTGGCGCTCCCCTGCCAGGCGATGCCGATCCGCAGCCGACCGACCGCCGGCAGTCGCTCGCGCCAGGCGGTCACCAGCTCCGCAGGCGGCGACAGATATGGCACGGCGGCCGGAATCGAAGCCAGGTCGGTTTGGAAGATGCCCGGCAGGCTCATCAGCGCCGCATGCACGTCATAGCGCGGCGGATCATCGTCGTCCTCTCCGTAAAGCTGATCGATGCCGGCGCAACTCGACAGCAGCGGGATCAACTTCTTCGGGCACCCAAGGATCACTCGTCCGCCACGCGCCTTGACCAGCGGTGCATAGCGAATGAACTGCAGCGTGTCGCCCAGGCCCTGCTCGGGATAGAGCAGGATCGTACGGCCTGCGAGCGGTTCGCCTTGCCACGCTTCACCGTGTGGCCGCTTGCGGACGTTCGCCAGTTGCCACCGCCACTCGTATTCCGGCCACCCTTGGACGAAGTTGCCCGTCAGCAGCCACACGATCGCGCGATTGTACCGCGCCGAAACCGACTCGGGCGCTGCCTGCGCTGCGCGTTCATAGCGTGCAAGTGCCGCCGCGGAATCGCCGTGTTCGATCAGAATTCGCCCAATGTTCCCATGGGCTTCGGCATAGTCAGGCTTCAGCGATAATGCTTTCTCGAACGCAGCCTGGGCCTCTTCCGTTTGTCCTTGGGCGTAGAGTACCGAACCCAGTCCGTTGTGGGCCTCGGCCAGCGAGTCGTTCAGCCGCAGCGCTTCCTCGAAACAAACCACCGCTTCGCTGCTGCGACCGAGCGACTTGAGCGTTCCCCCCAGATTGTTGTATGCCACCGCAAACTCGGGCGCCAGCCGAATTGCTTCGCGAAAGCTGGCCTCTGCTTCCGTGTGCTTGCCGATCGTTTCGAGCGTCACTCCCAGGGCATTGTGCGCGGCAGCGAGCGTCGGCCTGAAGCCGATCGCTTTGCGGTGGGCTTGCATCGCCGCCTCGTACTGTCGCTGATCGTGCCGCACGTAACCCAGGTTCACATACGCTTCGGCGCATTCGGCGTCGACCGCGATCGCCCGCAAGCAATACGCCGCCGCGACATCCAGATGTCCGGCCGACCGCATCGTGACCGCCAGGTTGTTGAGCCCCTCGAGCGATTCGGGCTGCAGGCGGAGCAGCTCTTCGTAACACTTGATCGCGGCCGCAGGTTGCCCCGAATCGCGCAGCAGGTTTGCAAGCCCCAGTTGGGCCTCGACGAGCGAGGGCTTCAAGCGAATTGCTTCGCGATAGTGGGCCTCGGCCCGGCGCGGTTCGTTCACAGCCCGCAACACGCCGGCCAATTGATGATGGGCCTCGGCGAAATCTGGCTTCTGCTGCAACACAATTTCCAGGGCCTCGCGGGCCTCGGGAAACAGTCCCTGGGTTTTGAACAAGTTGCCCAGATTGAAGCGGGCTTCGAAGAAAGCTGGCCGAATCCGCAGTGCTTCGCGATATTCGGCGATCGCTTCGTCCAGTTGGCCCAGCTCTTTAAAGGTGATCGCCAGATTGAAGTGGGCCTCGACATAGTCCGGCGCCCGCCGCAAGGCCTCGCGATACTGGCGAATCGCCTCCTCGGCGTTTCCCATCGTCTTGAGCGTGTTCGCCAGGTTGCTATACGATTGCACCAGTTCCGGTGAGAGCCGAATCGCCGCGCGAAAGCACTGGGCCGCCTCGGGCCAGCACTGCTGATGGTTAAGCACGTTGCCCAGGTTGTTGTGCGCCGGGCCGTAGTCGGGCTGCAGCGCAAGGACGCGGCGAAAGCACGCTTCCGCGCCGGCCCAGTCACCTTGCGATGCGAGCAGCACCCCCAGATCGTTATGCCCCTTGGCATACTCGGGCGCAAGCTGCGTCACGGTCTGCATCGCGGCGACGGCGTTTTTCCCGCTGCCGGCGCCCACGTACGCCATCGCCAGGTCCGCGTGAAACTGCGGCTGATTCGGCGCGAGCTCGATCGCGCGCCGCAAGTACTCGACCGCCTGCACGTGCTCGCGCTGCTGGTGCAGCGCCACGCCCAGCAAGTGCAACACCTGTGCATTGTTCGGCGCGGCCGCCAGCACTTGCCGGTACAGCCGCGCGGCCTCGGCGGCCTGACCGGCCCGATGCAGCTCAACGGCTTTCTGCAGGATTTCGTCCGTCGTTGCCATACGTCCGGTCGAGTTGTCGCTGGGGATGAATCTTTGATGATGGCGGTGCTAGATCGTAAGCCCTCGGCCAGCGCGAATCAAACCGGCGGCTACTTCCCGCTCTGTTCGCCGAGCGCAGCCGCAATCCGCGCGAAGACGTCGTCCCAATCCCCTCCCGTGCGCTGACGGAAGAGCCGCATGCTCGCGTACCACGGCGAGTCCTCACGCTCGCGAAACCACCGCCAGTCGGGCACCAGCGGCAGCGCCACCCAGACCGGCACGCCGAGCGCCCCGGCCAGATGTGCGATTCCGGTATCCGATGTAATCACCAGATCAAGCGACTGCATCGCGGCCGCGGTGTCCAGAAAAGCGCCGCCTTCGTTGTCGAGTTCCGCCGCCAGATCCAGCACCGGCCACGCGTCGCGAACCTCGGCGAGTTGCTCCGAGCCGTAACCCTTCTGCAGACTAACGAGCGACACGCCGGCCAACTTAGCCAGCGGTGCGAAGTGTGCCAGTGGAATCGAACGCCAGCGATCGGTGACGTAGTCGCGGTTACCCTGCCAGGCGATTCCGACTTTGCATCCCGAGACCCCCGCAAGCCGCTGCCGCCACGTCTCGATGCGTGCCTCGTCCGCCTTGAGATACGGCTCGCCCGCGATTGCCGTGGTCGATGTCACGAACACGGACGCCAGGTCCAAAAGCGGCACGTGTGCGTCTGCGCGCGGCAACTCTGCACCGCTGGCAGTCGCCTCCGGAAAGCCCGACTGCGCCAGCAGCGGCACGAGCTGCGGTTGCACTTGAAGCACAACGCGACTCACGCGCTCGCGGACTTGCGAGAGAAAGCGAACGAACTGGATCGTATCGCCAAAGCCCTGCTCGGCGTGCACCAGCAGCGTTCCGCCGGAAAGCGGCTCTCCGTTCCACAGTGCCCCGGCGTACTCGCGCCGCGGATAGTTCTTGCACGACGCACGCCAGGCAAACTCCGGCCAGCCTTCGGCGAATCGCTCGCGCGCGAGCAACATTAGGCCGCGGTTGTAGTGCGGTTCGGCGACGTTCGGATCAAGCTCGATGCTCCGCTCGAACGCCGCCAGGGCGTCGGCTTCGCGATTCATGTCGCGCAGGGCCGTTCCCAGGTTGTTGTAAACCTCGCTGCTGGCGGAGTTGAGCTGCATCGCCTGGTCGTAGCACCCCAGCGCCTTCTCCAGCGAACCGCGCTCGTGCCAGGCCGAACCCAGGTTGATCAGCGTCTGAGCATTCTGCGGATCGAACTCGAGCGACTTGTGGTAACACGCAATCGCCTGTTCCAGCTCGCGCTGTTCGCGGAGCACGTTGCCCAGGTTGTTGTGCGCGAGCGCGTAAGTTGGTCGCCAGCGAAGCGCCTCCTGATAGGCAGCACGCGCCTCAGGCAGTTTGCGCGCCCGCTGGAGTAGCGTTCCCAGGTTGAAGTGCGCTTCAGGAAAGTTTGGCTTCGCGGCAATCGCCAATTGATATCTGGCCAGCGCCGCGTCGAGGTTCCCCCGCAGCTTCAGCAGGGTCCCCTGGTTGTAGATCGCCTCGGCATAGTGGGGGTTTGCCGCCAGTGCCCGCTCGTACATCGCCGCCGCTTCGTCGAGTTGTCCGATGCTCTGCAGCAATGAGCCCAGGCTGCTGGCAGCCTCGGCCCAGTTCGGGCGGAGCGCCAGCGCCCGCTCGTACTCGATCCGGGCCCGCTCGGTTTGCCCCAGTTGCTGGTGCGTCATCGCCAGTGCGTAGTGCGCTTCGGCATAATCCGGCGCCGCCTCAATTGCCTGCGACAGCGCGTGAATCGCTTCCTCGCGCATTCCCCGCCGCGCCAGGTTCACACCCAGGTTGTAATGCCCGCGGGCGTAGCGCGGTTCGATTTCAATGGCCCGGCGAAAACACTCGGCCGCGGCGAGCGAGTCTCCCTGTTTTTCCAACGCAATTCCCAGGTTGTTATGAGGATCCGGATAGCCGGGGTGCTGGGCGGCCGCGCGCCGGTAGCAATCGATCGCGGCCGGCAGATTCCCCTGGGCTTCCTGGATCGTGCCCAGGTTGTTGTAGGCCGCGGGATTTTGCGGAGTGATTGCCAGGGCCTGTTCATACGCCCGCCGGGCTTCATCCAACTGCCCCAACACGCGCAGGGCCTCGGCCAGGTTCGTGTGATAGGTCGCCCGATCGCCGGCGATACGAATGGCGGCCGAAATATACTCGACCGCCACCTGAGCGTGCCCGCATTGCAGAGCCAGCACTCCCAGCAGATGCAGCGCATCGGCATTGCGGGGTTCCGCCCCGAGCACCTGGCGGTAATGCTGTTCGGCCTGCTGGAGTCGGCCGGCCTCGTGATGCGCGAGCCCCGCTTGCAGCATCTCGGAGGAATCGCTCATGCCCGTGACCCAACGCCTCAAACCATGCTGCTACGACTGCGCCAGCGCCGCCCGCGCCTCGTCGTACAATCGCTGCGCATCGACGTGATCGGGCTCCAGCCGGCGGACCTTCTGATAGCAGGCGATCGCATCCAGCCACTTGTGTTGAGCGTGTAAACAGCGCCCCAGTTGCAGGTAGATCTCCGGATTGTGGGGCGCCAGGTGCACGGCTTGCTCGAGCATTCGCTGCGCCTCTTCGATCTCTCCCTGCTCCTGCATGGCGATGCCCAGAAACGCGTGCGCGCCGGCATAGTCGGGGTCGATTTCGAGCGCCTTGCGATAGCAGTCCACGGCTTCATCCAACTTTCCCAGGGTCTGCAACAGCGAACCGTAATGCGTCCAGGTGTCGGCCATCTCGGGATTCACCTCAAGGGCCTTGCGATACGCGGCAATCGAATCATCCGTTCGCTCCAGCGCGCGATAGACCTCGGCCAGATCGGCCCAGAACGGCGCGTGAAACGCATCGACCGAGATCGCCGCTTCGATGAACTGCAGCGAGAGATCAATCTTGCCGGCCTGAAATGCCACGAGGCCCAGCAGATGCATGGCCTGCGCGTTGCGCGGGTGCATCTCGAGCACCTTGCGGTAATCACGTTCCGCCTCGGGCAGCCGGCCAGCCCGATGATGAGCCAGGCCCGCCTGGAGCGTTTCGACGATATCGGTCATCACTGCCTCATGCACTTGCTGTCGAACCTGTTGCACACCATGCGCGCCACATTTCACGGTAGGCTTGTTCAACCTGGGAGGCAAATCTGCGGGCATCGACCAGCGGCGACGCAGCGAACCGCTCGCGCAGCGTGCGGCGAAGTTCCCCCAGTCGCTCGCGATCCTCGGCCAGCGCAACCGCCAACTCGACGTACTGGCCTTCACTACGAGCGATCAACTCCCCAAGTCCCACGCCCAGCAGCGTGCTGCCGCCGAACCGTGACGCATAGCCTTCTCCCTCTAGCATAATCGAAGGAACTCCCATCCACAGCGCATCGCAGACGGTGGTGTGTCCATTGAAGGGAAAGGAGTCGAGTGCCAAGTCAATTTCGTTGTGTAATTCGAGATATTCGCGGCGTGGTCGCTTGTCGACCACCTGCACCCGGCTCCCCTCAATGCCCTCTCCTGCCAGCATCTCGCGCACATTTCGCTCGAAAACACCCCCCGCGTACCCCAGCACCATCAAGCGCGAGTTCGGCGCCCGGGCCAACACCGCTCCCCACACGCGAAAGTTTTGCGGCCTGAGCTTGGGAATATTATTCAGCGAACCGAACGTCACGAACCCATTTCGCTCCGCCGGCAAACGCCCAACGGGGGGTGCGTCTGCGGGGGGCTGAAAAACAAAAAACGCCTCGGGCAGCCGAATCAGCTTCTCCGTGTAGAAACGATCGGTCGCTCCCGGCGGATCGGCATGCGCGTCAGTCAGCCGATAGTCCATCGCCGACATGCCGGTCGTGTTCTGATAGCCGAGGTATGTCACCTGCACCGGCGCCGGCTTGCGCGCGAACACCAGCAGCCGGTTGCCACCGATGTGACCGGCCGCGTCCACCAGAATGTCGACTTCGTCCGCGCGAATCATCGCGGCTACTTCATCATCAGACAAATCGGAAACGTCCCGCCAGCCGTCCACCAGCGTCTTGAACCGCGCGGTCACTTCGTCGGGCTGCAGCACGTCCGAATAGCAGAACAGCTCAACCGCCGCGCGATCGTGTCCCGCGATCAGCGGTTCCAGAAAGAATGCCACGGCATGCGTCTTGAAGTGCGCCGAGACATAACCCACCCGCAGCCGCTTCTGCGGATCGCGCTCGTTCTTGTGCGGCGCGGCTGCCGCGGTCAGCCGCTCGGCGTGTTGCCGGGCCCAGCGCAGATGCTCCTCGTAAAGCGACTGCGCCTCGATGTCGGGCGAGAAGTTGAGCGTGTACAGCAGGTTGCTGTGATTCGGATAGTCGCCCGAGTGCAGTTCCACTGCGGTGCGATAGGCGGCGATGGCGCCAAGCATGTCCCCTTGCAGTTGCAAGGCCGCGGCCAGGTTCCCCATCACCGAGTGCGAGCGCGGCTGCAGCTCCTGGGCCTTGCGGGCCGCCTCGACTGCCTCGTCCGGCAGCATCACGCCGACCAGCGCGTTCGCCAGGTTCGACCAGGCCGGGCCCAGCCGCGGATGGAGCTCGGTGGCTCGCTGATAAGCCCGCGCGGCTTCGGCGTCGTTGCCCATGCTTTGAAGCAGGGTCCCCAGGTTGTAGTGTGCTTCGGCAAAGTCGGGGGCCAGCTCGATCGCTCGCAGATAACAAGCCATCGCGGCCGGGTGGTTCCCCATCGCCTGGTGCCCCACGCCGATCGCACACTCCACCTGCGGCGAATCGGGATGTGTGACCGCCAGCTTGTTGAACTGCGCGAGCGCTTGTTCGGTATGCCCCCCGGCCTGCAGCATGCCGGCCCAGGCGATCGTGGCTTCGAAGTGCCCCGGCTCGATCCGCACCGCTTCGCCAAAGGCGTGGGCCGCTTCGTCGAATTCGCCGCGCTGCTGATGCGCGAGCCCCTGGTTGTACCAAGGTGCGAAGTAGTTGCCGCTGAGCGCCGTGGCCTGCCGGTAGCAGGCGATCGCGCCCGGCAGATCACCTTGCGATTGCAGCAAAGTACCGAGACCGTTGTGAAACTCGGCGTGACGGCCGTTCAGCTTCAGCGCCTGGCGATAACACTCGATGGCTTCAGGAATCCTGCCCACCACGCGAAACGATTCGCCCAGCCGGGCATGAAACGTCGGTTGCCGACCGTCGAGACGAATCGCCTGACTGATCAGTCCAATCGCCAGATCGACCTTCCGCACCTGGTGCGCGAGCAGTCCCAGCAAGTACGTCGCCTTGGCGTTTCGCGGATTCACGCGCAGCACTTCGCAGTAGTGTCGCTCGGCGCCTTGCAGATCGCCCGCATCGTGGCAGCGAATGCCCGCCGCAAGCGTTTGTTCCTGCATGTCGGTCGTCATCATTTTAGTTCCCCGCGGCACCACGTCTCCCACATGTGACGATACGCCGCTTCCACGTCCCGGGCAAAATGGGCAAAGTCCAGCAGCACCGAAGCGGTCATTCGCTGCCGCAATTCTCCGCGCAAACGCACCAGCCCGCCCACATCGCCGGCCAGCGCCACCGCTCTCTCGATATATTCGTGCTCCGAGCGCGTGATATTCGCGTCCAGCCCAACCGGCGCCAAGACGCCCGACGCATAACGAGTTACGTACGTCTCACCCAGCAGCATCACGGTCGGCAATCCCAGCCAGGTCTGGTCGCAGGTCGTCGTATGCCCGTTGAACGGAAACGGATCGAGCGCGATGTCCGCCCGCTGAATCAGTTCGAAGTACTTTCGCCGCGGCATTCGGTTGAACAGTTCGATCCGCGCCGGATCGAGGCCGGCCTCGCGGGCCTTACGCGCAAATTGCGCTGCGACATAACCCCCGCGATTAGCGAGCACGACCAGGCGGGAACGATCCACCCGGCGAAGGATCTCGATCCAGGCGTCCATCGCGCACGGCGTGACCTTGGTGAAGTTATTGAACGAGCCGAACGTGACGTAGCCGTTCTCCACCGCCGGCGGCGCGACGGGCTCCGGCGACTCGGCCACCGGGCGATAGACGAAGTACGTCCGCGGCAGACGATACAGCTTCTCGCTGTAGTATCGCTCCGTTCCCGGCGGGTCGACCCGCGCGTCGGTCAGCCGATAGTCCATCGCGCTCATCCCGGTCGTGTCCTGGTAACCGATATAGGTCACCTGCACGGGAGCCGGCTTCCGCGCGAACGCGAGCAATCGATGCAGCGCGATGTGTCCGGTGAGATCGACAAGAACGTCGATCTGGTCCTCGCGTACTTGCTCTGCCAGTTCAGCATCGGACAGATACCGCACGTCGCGCCACACGGCGGCCGCCGCGCGGAAGCGGTCGGTCACTTCGTCGTTTCGCCGGTTGTCGCTGTACAGATACAGCTCGACCGCCCCGTGATCGTGCGAGGTGATCAGGGGCTCGCTGAAGAAACTCACCGCGTGATCGCGAAAATACGGCGAAACATAACCCACCCGCAGCCGGCGGTTCGGATCGCGGTCTCTGACGGGCTTAGGCGCGACCACGGTGAGCGGCTCGGCATGCCGGCGTGCCCACTCCAAGTGTTCTTGGTAGATTGCCTGCGGATCCTGATCCGGCAGGTAGTGCAGAGCATACAGCAGATTGCTGTAGGCCTCGCTGCTCTCGGGTTCGCGCTGGACCGCCTCACGTGCCGTGTCGATCGCTTCTTGTTGACGCCCTTGATGCGTCAGCGCCGTGGCCAGGTTCGCCAAGAGTGCCGGCGCCGCCGCGTGATGAGCCAGACCCTGCCGGCACAGCCGTTCGGCTTCATCCGGCTGTCCGCGATCGGCATAGATCATTGCCAGGTTGTTGTACGCTTCGGAAAAGTCCGGTTTGAGTTGGATCGCCCGCTGGTACCCGGCCACGGCCTCGGCGTGCCGGCCCGTGTGCTCGCAGATGTCGGCCCAGGCCAGTTGTGCGGCCGGCAGCTGCGGGTCGATTGACACCGCGCTTTCGGCCAGTTGAGCTGCTTCGGTCAGTTGGCCCTTGCGCTGGTTGCTCCGTGCGAGCCGTACGAGTGCCTTGGCGAACCGCGCGTCGCACGCGAGGGCCCGCTCGTACGCGGCGTTCGCTTTCTCAGCATCGCCAATCGCTTCCAGCACCGTCCCCAGGTTGTAATGCGCGTCCGCCAATTGCGGCGCGAGCGCGAGCGCCCGCTCGAGCATCGCCCGGCCTTCTTCCAATTGGCCTTGTTCGTGCAGCCCTGCGCCGAGGTTGTTGAGCGCCGGCGGCGAGTCAGGCTCAAGTCGCAATGCTTCGCGATAACAACTTATCGCCTCTTCCAGGCGGCGTTGCTCCTGGCGCACGGTGCCGAGGTTCAGGTGCGCGCTGGCGGCCGTGGGGACGAGCCGGATCGCCGCGAGATAGGCTTCCGCAGCCTCGTCCAGGTGATGCTGCGCCTTGAGCGCGGTGCCCAGATTGTTATAGGCGTCGAAGTACTGTGGGTTGATTGCCAGTGCGCGGCGGTAATGTTCGATCGCCGCGTCGAGCGCTCCGCGTCGATGCAAGATCGTCCCCAGGTTGTTGTGCGGGTCGGCCGCGTTCGGCTTGAGCTCGATCGCCCGGGCGTAAGCCGAGGCCGCGGCCTCGATGTTGCCGCGATCGAGCTGGATGTTGCCCAGGTTGTTGTGCGCATCCGCGAGGTTGGGATCGAGCTGCAGGGCTCTGAGCGCTGCTTGCTCCGCACGCTCCAAGTGGCCGGCGGCACGCAGCGCGTGGGCCAGGTGTGAATGATACGGCGCGCGACCGCCCGCCAGGCCGATGGCCCGGCTGATGCATTGCTCCGCGGCATCGGGGCGGCCGGCCTGCAGCGCCAAGAGCCCCATCAGGTGCCAGGCGTCGGCCTGCTGCGGATCGACGGACAGCACCTGGCGATAGAGCGTCTCGGCCTCGCGCAGCCGACCGGCCTGGTGATGCGCAAAACCGGCCTGCAAGTTTTCCAGCGGAGTCGCCATGAACGGGCCGAAAGGTTGCCGGCAGAATGGACGGGCGGCGCACCGGTGCGCTTCTTACCCAGCATAGGCCAAAAGCCGCCGTTTTTCACAGGGGGCCACACAAGGCAGGCGGCCGCCGGTCAGGTAGACAGCAGTTAAACAGCTATTGGGTTCACTCCCTCGCTCCCCTGCTAGAATGCCCCTATGAGCGACCTTGAATCCAAAGCCGCAAAAATTCGCCGGTGGAACGGGCTAGTCAACGGCCCCATCCTCGTACTCGGGGGTGTGTTCCTCTTGGTAGCGTTTGCCGAGCAGCCAAGATCAATGGCCTTCGTCACTGGCGGGCTGTTTGTTGCTGGTGGATCCGCCATGTTTTGTTGGGCTCGCCGACTTCGCGCATAGGCATTGCCCGCGCCTCGCCTGGCCAGCAACACACTGCTTAAGACAACTGTTAAGACACCTCGCCCGCCCCGGCCTTTGCTTCTCCCAATCGCCGCGTGGTAGATTAGGGTCGGAATCAGAGAAACGACATCCTTGTTGCACAGCAACTCCGTCCGAGCGGCTTTCTGCCCCGGACCCCGCTGCGCCGACAGGACCAGGCAGCCAAACCAGCGCGGCGCAATGCAAGTCTCGATCGATGACTTCTGGCAACTTCTGGCCGCGAGCGAGCTGCTTTCGTCCGCCCAGTGCGAGGCCCTCCGTAGCAGCTTCGCCCAGCTCAAAGGGGCGGGCCAGCGGGCCAGCGCCCCCCTCGCGGCCGAGTGGCTCGTCGCCGAGCGAAAGCTCACCCGCTATCAGGCCGACGTCCTGCTCTCCGGGCGCCCTGGGCCATTCGTGTTCGGCCCCTTCACGGTCGTCGACCGCCTTGCGCAGGGACGACTTGAGCGTGTGTTCCGCGCCAGCTACGAAGGCAATCAGCAGGTCATGTTTCTGCCGCTGGTGGAACTGACCAATGATCCTGACGAGTACGGGCAGTATGGCGAGCTGGCCACGCTGTGTGCGGCCGTGAAAAGCCCGCACGTCACGCGTACGTATCGCGCCACAAGGCAGCGTGGCCAGGCCCTGGTTGTGTTCGAATCGCTCAGCGGCCAGACGCTGATCGAGGCCCTCGCCGGCAAACAGCTCCCGATTCCTACCGCGTGCCAGCTCGCCGTACAGCTCGCGCTTGGGCTGGTGGCCATTCACGAACAACAACTGACGCACGGCAGCATCGCGCCGCAAAACGTCTGGGTCACGCCACAAGGTTCGCTCAAGCTTCTACAGTTTCCGCTGGTCGCTCCCGCGGCCCGGGCTCGCGTGTTCGAGATGCCGCTCGCGGATTACGTCGCGCCCGAATTGCTGGAACGCCGCGCGCTTCCCAATGCGTTGACCGACGTCTATTCGCTCGGCTGCCTGGTGTTTCAACTTCTCGCGGGCAGCCCTCCCTTCGCCGGCGGCGGACCGCGCGAAAAGTTCGTCCGGCATCGCGACGAGATTCCACAGCGTCTCGACGGGCTCGTTCCCAAGCTGCCTTACGACCTGGCAGAGATCGTTGACGACATGCTGCAGAAAGATCCGCTGCTGCGCTGCCAGACGGCCAACGAAGCCGCGCAGATCCTGGCCCGCTTCGCCACGAGCGGCCGGGCCGCTCCGCCGCCGGGAAGCGCAGGTCTGATGCCCGGCTACGGCGCCTGGCAAGCCACTGCCTGGGCCGAACCGCCCAAGCAACCGGGCGCCGCGCCTGCTCCCACACCCAGGCAGCCGCCCGCCAAGACTCCCCTGGCCGGCGATCCCACCCCGACCACGCCGGCAATTGGCGAGACAACCAAACGTCCAGCGAGCCAGACCCGTCCTGCTCCCAAGTCGGCCGGTGCTCCTGTCATCAAAGTGGAACCGGACCCGCGCGTTGGCGCGACCTCGCCCGCACCTTCGATCGTCATCGACGTGCCTGACGAAGCGAAGCCGAACTCCGAAAATCGCGCGGGCGAAATGCCGTTCGTCGTCACGGATTCGGCCGGATCGACGGTGCGTTCCACTCGCAAGTCGTCGTCACCACGCGGCGTCTGGTGGCTCGTCGGTGCGGCGGCCGCGGCCATGCTTGTCCTGGCGTTCGGCGTCGTCTGGTATCAAAACTCGAGTGAACAGCCAACCACTTCGACCACCAGTTCAACGCCTCCTCCGCCGATCGGCGAGAGCCCCGTAAACACCGAGCCCGCGGACGCAGCCGCGCCGCCCGTGGAAACGGCCACCGCGAACCTCATCGAGGACGACGGCCGCACGCTGTGGGAGTCGCCGACCGATGGGGCGCCGCTCGAACTGCGCTATCTGCCCAGCGGCGCGCAGGTCATCTTTGTCTGGCGACCCTACCACCTATTGAATGACCCTGAGGGTCCCAAGATCATCGCCGCGCTTGGGCCCGCGGCAGAATCGCGGCTCGACCACCTGCACCGCACCATGGGAGTTCCGCTAGCCGAGATCGAACAGCTTGTCGTGGCCTTTGCCGCTGATGAATCGCTCGCTCCGCGCGCGTCATATGTGGCAACTCTCGCGGGCGATGCAGATCAGGCCGCGCTCGTCAAAGCCTGGGGCGATCCCGTGCCCGTCGAACACGCCGGCAAGCGATACTTCGAGCGCGACGGAACGGCGTTTTACTTGCCCGAGGGCGAAGCGCGCACCGTGGTTGTCAGCACCACGGCCTGGATGCGGGAAATCCTCGATCTTGATGGTCCGCCGCTCCTGCGCAGCAGCCTCGAACAGTTGCTCGCCGCGAGCGACTCGCAGCGCAGCTTTACTCTGCTGGCCGTTCCCGGCTTCGTGTTCACCGATGGCAGCTCGCTGCTTGCCGGCCAGCTGGCCCCGCTGCTTGGCCCACTGCGAACCTTTCTCGGCCCCGACATCGAAGCCGTGTCGCTGAGCGCCAATCTTGACACCGACCTCTTCGTCGAGCTTCGCGCCCTAGCTCCGGTCGACCGCAAGCCGTCGGTCGTGCTGGGCGAGCTGCGCACGCGCTGGGAATCGCTGCCCGAACAGTTGGAAAGCCACTTCGCAGCGGTACCGCCTCGGCCGCATGCCGCCGAAGTCCTCAAGCAGTTTCCGGCAATGCTCCGCGCAGCTCGCAACTACACGCGCAGCGGCCTCGATTCACGGCAGCTCGTGATGTCGGCCTACCTGCCCGGCGTGGCGGCCCATAACCTGCTGCTTGCCTCGGAGCTGGCGCTCTCCGAGCACGTTCCGCAATCAGCGTCGCTCGCCTCCGCCACCGCACCGACAAAGACGATCTCCGCCACCGAGGCCCTCAGCCGCAAGGTGACGCTCCGCTTCCCCCGCGAAACGCTCGAAGGAGCCCTCGGCATTCTAGCCCGCGAGATCGAGCTGCCGATTATTTTTCAGGGCAACGACCTGCAGCTCGAAGGCATCACGCGCAATCAATCGCTGAATGACTTCGAGGCCCGCCAGCAGCCAGCCGCCGAGGTTCTCGGCCAGCTGCTCATGCTGGCGAACCCCGACGGCAAGTTGGTCTACCAGGTGAAGACCGACGCCGCGGGCCGTTCTACGATCTTCGTCACCACTCGCTCCGCGGTGAATCGCCGCGGCGAGCTACCGGCCGAAAGCTTCTAACTGGGCCCACTCGGCCGAAAAAGGCCGCAAAATCGCTAGCATCCACCGATGGACACCGCCGCGGACACTATACTGGAGACTCAAGGAAACACCCGTCGCAGCAGTTTCGTCCGCCCGCGCGTCAGGCACAACGCGAATAGCGCGGATCACCGCACTCCAATCCAAGAGCGGACCACACGCCCGTGGAACTCTTCGCCATCCACTGCACGACATGCAAGGCGCGACTGATCGTCAAGGACGAATCGGTCATCGGGGACATTCTGTCCTGCCCCAAGTGTCACAGCATGGTGCAAATTGTGCCGCCGCCCGGTTGGAGTTCTCCAAGCGTATCGCAGCAGCCCGCGCTCGCCGCGAAGCCCACGCCCGCGCCGACGGCGAAGAGGGTTCCCGCAAAAGCCGCTCCCACGAACGCAGCCGTAGCGCCCGCGAAGATGCACGCCACGCCACCCTCCATCGCCGCATCGCTCGCGCCCCCGGCACTTCCGCCGCGCGTGAGCACCTCGGTCGCGGCAGCCGCAATCGACACGCCTGCTGCGCCCGTCGATGTCACCAGCGTGCCGAGTGGCGAGCCGGCTGCCGAGATCGTTGCTGCTGGCAAGCCGCGCGACTGGACGCACATCGCAGCCGGCATTGGCGGCGGAGTCTTGCTGGGGGCAATCGGCTGGCTCGTCATCTGGCTTGCGTCGCCAGATGAAGTCAGCGTGGCGTCGACACCAACCGCAACCGCGCAAGGTGCCGCGCCGGAAGAAACACCAGCACCGAGCGCCGCGGCGCGAGTCCCTGCGGACAAACCACCTGCGCCGGTAGCTCCCACCACCGAAGCGCAGCCGCTGCCGACTGCCACCGACGCGGTAACTTCCGAATCACTACCCGCGGGCATTCCCGTCGCGGACCTGCCGACCAGTGTCGAACCAACCGAGGAACCGGCCGCGGACGCAGCGCTCGCCGAACGACCTTCCACGCCGACGACGGATCCTCAGCCCGAACTGAAACTTGATCCGGTTGCGCCGCAGCCCGCCGCACCGACGGATGCTGATCCGGCCGCCGATTCGCTCGGCGAAGCAGCCGCCGATGACGAACCAGCCGGCAACACCGACGCCCAACCGGCCACCGACGAAAACCTTCCCGCGGTTGTTGACGCTTCGCCTGGCGAACCCGCGCCGCTGCCGGTCGCCGAGATCCAGCGGCGTCTGGGCGTAGGCATCTCACGCGTCGACTTCAGCGGCGTGCCGCTGGGGCATCTGGCTGCTTTTCTGAGCGATGTCAGTGGCGCGCGCGTCGTGCTCGACGAAACCTCGCTCGCCAGGTCGGGCAAAGGTCGCAAGACGCCCGTGACTGTGAAGCTCACCGGCGGCACCGCACTCGCCATTCTCGAAGCCGCCGCCGAACAGGCAGGGCTCGACTACAAGATCGAGCCCGACCGGATCACGCTTTCGGGGCGCGGCCCGTAGCGCCTCGCCGCTCGCTGCGGCCCCCAGTCAGTTCTTGTGCAATACGCCTCCGGCGTGCGCACTCCGCTTGGGATTGGTCCTCTGGGGGCGATCGGATAAGTTGGGCCGTAACCAATCGCTCGCCTGTGCGTGGCTCGCGCCGGGCACAGCTTCTCACTTCGACTTCTCGCGGCGCTGGCCTGTTAAGGGCCAAGAACGGATGCCCTCGCGATGCACAACATCGACCTGATTCTCACACTCACGACCGGCCTGGCGATTGCGCTGGTGCTCGGCTACATCACCCATCGCCTCGGGCTTTCGCCGATCGTGGGCTACCTGCTTGCAGGACTCGTCGTCAGTCCGCAAACGCCCGGCCTCGTGGCCGATCAGGGCATTGCCGAACAGCTCGCCGAAGTCGGGGTGATCCTATTGATGTTTGGCGTGGGGCTCGAGTTTCACCTGAACGAACTGCTGGCCGTGCGCAAAGTGGCCATTCCCGGCGCGGCCGTCCAGTGCACCGTAGCCACGCTGCTCGGCGTGCTGGCCGCGCATTACTTCTTCGATTGGAGCTGGTCGGCCGGCTTGATCTTCGGCCTCGCCATTTCCGTGGCCAGCACGGTCGTGCTCTTGCGCGTGCTCACCGACAACCGCGACCTGCACACGCCCACCGGCCACATCGCGGTGGGCTGGCTGGTGGTCGAAGATCTGTTCACGGTCCTGGTGCTCGTGCTACTGCCGGCGATGTTCGGCGGCGGCCCACAAGCCAGCGGTCCGCTCTGGCTCGCCCTTGTTGTCGCGCTGGTGAAGGTCTCCGCACTTGTCGCCGCCGTATTCGTGATCGGCGGGCGGGTCGTGCCGTGGCTGCTGCATCGCGTCGCGCTCACCCAATCGCGCGAGCTGTTCACGCTCACCGTGCTGGTCGTGGCGCTGGGGATCGCGGTGGGTTCGGCCACCGTGTTCGGAGTCTCCATGGCCCTGGGCGCCTTCCTGGCCGGCATGATCGTCGGCCGGAGCGACTTCAGCCTTCGCGCAGCGACCGAGGCCCTGCCCATGCGCGACGCCTTCGCCGTGCTGTTCTTCGTCTCGGTCGGCATGCTGCTCAACCCCAAGACCGTCTTCGATTCGCCCGGCCTGATCGCCATCACGATGGCGATCATCCTCGTGGGCAAGCCGCTGGCGGCCTGGGTCATCGTGGTCCTGATGGGATATCCGTTCAAAGCGGCCCTGGGCGTCGCCGTGGCGCTGGCCCAGATCGGCGAATTCTCGTTCATCGTGGCGACGGTGGGTCGCGATCTGGAACTCTTGCCGCCCGAGGGCACCCAGGCGCTCGTGGCCGCGGCCATCCTGTCCATTTCCATCAACCCCCTGCTGTACCGCGCCGTCGATCCGATCTCGTTCTGGGTCCTGCAGAACGAACGGCTGCGCGAGTGGTTCAAGCCACGCCGCCGGCTGGCCGACAAGCAGGAGGAAGACGACGAGCCATCGCCCTATCGCACGGTCATCGTCGGCTACGGGCCAATCGGCCGGACGCTGGTGCGGCTGCTGCGTGAGAACGAAGTAGAGCCGAGCGTCATCGATCTGAATTTCGAGGCCGTGCAAACTGCCAAGAGCCAGGGTATTCCGGCCATCTATGGCGATGCCATGCAGCCCAACATCCTGCGTGAAGCCGAGACCCATCTCGCCGGCACGCTCATCCTGAGCTCCTCGAACATGCATGGCATTGCCGAAGTTACACGGCTGGCCCGCCGACTGAACCCCAAGATCCGCGTGCTCGCGCGCGTCGGCTACGTCAGCGAGTTACGGACCGTGAAGCAGGCTGGCGCGGACATGGTTTTCTCCGGCGAAGGCGAAGTCGCCCTGGCCATGACGGCTGCGGTGCTTCAGGAACTCGGCGCCAGCGGCGAACAAATCGATCGCGAGCGCGCCCGCGTCCGCAAAGAACTGACCGAAGTGCAAAACGTCAGCCAGACGGCCAGCGCGAGTTGAGCGACAACGCAGTGTTGTAGGGGGGGATACTGGCCCGAATCGTAAGCTGTCCGGGGCAGTCAACGGAAGGGTGCCACAGGTGGCCGCGTCGCGGCTCACCTGTGCGCGACACATATCCACCGTCGCTGACGCCGAAAGTATCTGCCTGATAATACAACGCGACCCGCGCAACTTGGCGCCTCAGTCAAAAAACACATCGACAACAATAGGGCCGCGTACTTCATTTCGAAGCACGCGGCCCTCAGAAAAATCCACTTGCCGTTCCGTACAGGACAGTCCTCTAGCAGCTTTACATCTTCTGTCCCAGCGCCCCGGCCACCTTGCGGCACATCTCCATCGTCGCCGCGAACTGCTCGAAGTTCAGCGACTGGTAACCATCGGACATCGCCCGTTCCGGATCGGGATGCACTTCCAGGATCAAGCCGTCCGCGCCGGCGGCCACACTCGCCGCGGCCATCTGCGGCACCAGGTAGGTGTGGCCCGTGCCGTGGCTCGGATCGACCACCACCGGCAAGTGCGTCTTGGCGTGCAGGTAGACCACCGTCGCCAGCGGGAGCGTGAACCGGGTATGCGTCTCGAACGTGCGAATCCCGCGCTCGCAGAGCATCACGTTCGGGTTGCCGCCGTTCAGGATATATTCGGCCGCGAGCAGCAGCTCGTCGATCGTGGCGCTGGGGCCGCGCTTCAGCAGCACGGGCCGATCGGTCGCGCCGACCGCCTCCAGCAGGCGGTAGTTCTGCATGTTCCGCGCGCCAATCTGCAGCACGTCCGCATACTTCGCCACCAGCGGCACGTCTTCGCTGGCCACAACTTCGGTCACCACGGCCAGGCCCGTCGCATCGCGCGCCGCGGCCAAGAGCTTCAGGCCGTCTTCCTTCATCCCCTGGAAACTGTAGGGGCTCGTGCGCGGCTTGAACGCTCCGCCGCGCAGCGCCGTCGCGCCGGCCTTCTTCACCGCCCGCGCACATTGCAGAATCTGCTCTTCGCTCTCCACCGAACACGGACCGGCAATCACGCCGATCGTCCCCGCGCCCACCGTCAGGCTGCCGGCCTTGATCTGGGTCGGCTCGGGCTTCAGTTCCAGGCTGGCCCGTTTGTAGGGCGCGAGGATCGGCATCACCTCGGCCACGCCCGGGCCGCTCTCGAGCGATTCCTTGTGCGTCTTGCGATCGTCGCCGACCGCGGCGATCACCGTCCGCTCGGTGCCGACAATCACATGCGCCTTGAGGCCCAGCGATTCGATTCGCTGGACCATATGGTTGACGTCGGCGGGCGTCGCTTCTTTCTTCATCACCACGATCACGATAAGTCTCCAGTCACAAGTAGAAGGTTGATTGGCTTGGCAGAAGCGATCCCAGTTGGTAACCGTCAGGACTCATCCCGGAGCAACAAAAAAAGCCCCGAGACTTCTGGTGAGTCTCGGGGCCTTTGTTCGTCGCTTCCTCAGGATGGAATCTTACGTTCCTCCTCCGGCCCCGCGACTCAGCGGGCTAAAAAAGAACCAATAATACGCGCGGAGGAAGTTGTTCATGTCCGTATTCTGGCTTGCGGCCTCCGGCATTTCAAGAGCGTGAGATTGTGCCCGGCAGCATTTTCCGCCGGCTCCATCAAAACCCGAAGCGTGAGCGAGACCTGCCTACGCTGCTCGCCTCGCTCGCGCATCGGGTTAGGAGAATCTCGCTGATCAGGCGCTACCGGGCAGCATACGGCTGCGGTTTTTCGGCCACTTGCGCCGCCGGACCGCCGCCAGTTTTGGCCACTATGTCCCGGTACGCCCGGACGCTGGCAATCGCCTGGCTGGGTTCGCCGCTGATGGCCGAGGGGCGCAAGTAGGCCACCAGCCGCCCCTGGCTTCGCGCCTGCTGGGCCAGGGCGTTAAACTCGGCCTGCGAGTTCCACGGTTTTTGCACCTTCCGGCCGTCCATCGTCACCGTGACATACGCGGCGGCATTTTCCGGCGGCAAGTTATTCTCGTAGAAGCCCTGCTTCGAGAGCACGCCGAACAGGCGATCCGCCTCGGCCGCCGGCACGTCCAGCGCCCAGGTTTCGTGCACCTCTTCGTGATGCCCGATCCGCGGCGGCTTCTCGCGCACCTTCAGTAGATCCCAGCCCGAGCGCGCCTCCGATGCCGACTCGTCGCTGTCGATCGAGAACGTCACCCGGGCGAAACCTTCGCGTCCGGCCGGATGCGGCTTTTCGACCGTGAGCGTGCCGATCGAGCGCCCCGCGAGCGGGCTGCTGGCAATCTGCTCGTAGTTCACCTGCCGGCCGTCGATGCTGAGCACCTCCAACGGCTGACCGAGCTTGCCCGCGTCGAGGCGATATTCGAGCTTCGCCTGGTTATAGAACCCCGCCGAAACATCGCGCGTCACCGGCGCCCAAGGCAGCTCCGGCAGCGAAGCGCAAGAAGATAACAGAACGGGCAGAAGCGCCGCGCAAAGCCACCTGGCATTGGCTGCGAAGGACGATCTGACTTGCGTCGTGTTCATCCTTCGGCCTTCATCCTTGATCACAGATAGTCGTCGCGGATCGGATTAAACACGTCGAGCGCCCGCACTGCGCCGTCGACCGCCACCACCTTGTGCACGACACCGCCGGGGATCCGCCACATCTCGCCGGCCCGCATGCGCCGCGTCTGGTCGCCGATCGTGAAGTCGGCCACCCCTTCGAGCATCAATCCCATCTGCTCGTGCGGATGGCTGTGCTGCTCGACCACCGCTCCCGGTTCCATCTCCACGAGTGACAGCATCATCTGCTGGCAGGCCGTGGTGTAAATGTGCACGCCCGGGAAGATCTCGTGGTGCGAGCAATCTTTCTTATCGACGAAGTAGCTGAACATCTTGAAAATCTCGCCTAACCGGCAGGGTCGGCCGTTTGGAAACTGGGTAGCACTGACGACTCGCTTGTCAGTGGGCCTCCGGCCCCAGAGGGATCTAGCCACGCGTTCCCGTAAACACAACCTTACTGCGGCGGATTCTTCTTCTCGAGTGCCTCGGCCACGCCAGGCACCTGGTCCGCCCCCTCGGGCACCGTGATCGACGAACCCTCGAACGCACCCTCGACCGGCTCGTAGCGCCCACCCAGTTGCTCGGCCAGAAATGCTTCCGCCACGGCATAAAACGCCAGGTTGTTCTCTGGCCGGGCGAAGCCGTGCCCCTCGTCGGGGAACAGCACATAGGTCATCGGAATCTTCTTCTCCTTCATCGCCGCCACGATCTGGTCCGCCTCGGATTGCTTCACGCGCGGATCGTTCGCGCCTTGCGCAATGAGCAGCGGCTTGTTGATCTTCTCCACGTAGTTCAGCGGCGAGCGCTCGTCGAGCAGCTTTTTGCCCTCTTCGGTCGTCATGTCTCCCACGCGGTCCTTGAACATCTGGACCATCGGCGCCCAGTACGGCGGAATCGTGCTGAGCAGCGTGAAGATGTTCGACGGCCCGACGATGTCCACGCCGCAGGCAAATTTCTCCGGCGTGAACGTCAGTCCTACCAGCGTGGCGTAGCCGCCGTAGCTGCCGCCCATGATCGCCACGCGCGCCGGATCGGCGATCTTTTCGTTTACGGCCCAATCGACCGCGTCGATCAGGTCGTCGTGCATCTTGCCCGCCCATTCTTTGTTGCCGGCGTTGGTGAATTCCTTGCCAAGCCCCGTTGAGCCGCGATAGTTCACGCTCAAGACGGCATAGCCGCGGTTGGCCAGCAATTGATGCTCGGTGTCGTAGCCCCAACTGTCGCGCGCCCACGGCCCGCCATGCACCACCAGCACCATTGGCAGCGGTTCGTTCGGCCGGCCATCGCCGTCGGGATCCGATGCCACGGGCAGCGTCAGATAGCTCACCAGTTCCAAACCGTCGCGGGCCTTGATCACCTGCGGATGCATCTTCGCCAGCGGCTGCCCTTCCAGCGACTTGCGATTGGTGAACAGGAAGTCCGCCTTCTTGTTCGGCCGGTCGTACAGATAGTAGCGCACCGGGCCATCGTCCATCACGTAAGCGACGATCCACTTGGTGTCGTCCTGCGTCCGGCTGGCGATCTGCAGCTCGCCATCGGCCACGCTCTTCAAGTAGTCCAGGTCGCCTTGAATCGCCGGGTCGAGCACCTGCCACTCGGGCCGCGTGTAATCGAAGCTCACCGCCTGAATGTTCTTTTCGGTGGGATGCGCCACCACGCCGCTCAGATCGGCCTTGTCGCTCGAGGCCAGCACCTTCTGGGCGCCGTCGGCCAGATCGATCTCCACCAGCGCGCTTGTGTTCCGGTCGCGGCTGTCAGTCAGGTACAGCTTTTGCCCGGTCTTGTCGAAGCCGGCAATCGCCGTGGTCAGCGTGTCGTCCGCGCCAACGTTGATGTAATCCTTCCAGCCCCCGTCGCCGTTCGGCTCCAGGTACTGCAGGCTGCCGTCCGGCATCATTTTGGAAGCGAACCGCACCTTGAAGTCATCATCCACGACGTAGCCGGCGAACTCCGTGTTCTTCTCCAGCAGTTCCTTGTCGCCGGTGGCGATGTTGATCTTGTACAGATCGTGAAACTGCGGATCACGGTCATTGATCCCCACGATGATCTCGCTGGGGAACTTCTCGCTGACCCCTTCGATCTGCGCGGCCACCCCCTTCATCGGCGTCAGGTCCTTCGTCTCGCCGCTCTCGAGGTCCACGCTATACACGTGCCAGTCTTCGTCCCCCTTCGAGTCCTGCACGTACAGGATGTGCTTGTTGTCGTAGGCCCAGGAGTACGAGCGGATACCGCGCTGCGTGTCGTTGGTCACCGGCTTGGCTTCATCGGGCTTGTCGACCGGTCCGACGAACACGTTCAGCACGCCGTCCTTCGGCGCGAGATAACTCAGCTTCGTGCCGTCGTGGCTCAGCCGGGCCGAAGCTTTGTCGGGATTGCCGAACAGCACCTGCCGCGGAATCAGCGGCGTGCCGTCCGCGGCCGACGGTTTCGCCGCCGGCTTGGCGGCTTCAGGCGCTGGCAGTGCGGCTTGAGCTTCGGCGGGCTTCTCTTCAGCCGACGGCTCGAGGTCCGCCGGACCGGGAAGGTCGAGCTGCGGCTCGCTCGCCGTTTCCGCGACAGCGGCAGCCGGCGCCGCCTCGGTTGCAGCAGCAGGCTCCGTCGCAGCAGGCTCCGTCGTATTCGCCGATTCTGCTGGCGGAATCTCTTCCGGCTCGGGCTTATTCGCCTTCGTGGCACAGCCCACGATCGCCGTCAGTACACAGACCGCCGCTAGTCGCCGAAGTTGTTCGCTGCTCATGGAAGTTCGTGTCCTTTCGAAAAAGCGATCGGGGCCATCTGGTTCCGAACCGTCGGGTTTCGCCCGTGGCCTAAAGCTTATCGCTCACCTGCCAAGTAGCCAAGTTTAGCAGCCGCTAAGTTTAGCGGTTCCCCACCACCCGGGTTACACTAGTAGTTCCCCTGGCGAATTGTTCTCCCACGGCACGGGTTTCGTGGTCGACTCGCAATCACCGCCGCGCTCCGGACAACCGACATACCAGCCGCTGGTCGTCGTGCTGCTGGCGGTCTGCGCGGGTATCGCGCTCGATCGCTGGTTGGCGATCTGGCTCTCGGTGTGGTTGATCGCCGCCGCCGGTGCGTGGCTCGTGTGGTGGCAACTTTGGCGACGTGCCGCATTGCGATCGGCCGCCTGCCTGCTGCTCGCGAGTGCCGTGGCCATCGCCGGCGCCTGGCATCACTGCCGCTGGTCGTTGTTCGCGGCCGACGAAGCTAGCGTCTTCGCGCCGGCCGCTCCCGGTCCCGTCGCGGTCGAGCTCCGGGCGGTCGATGGTTCGCGCCGCATTCCCGCCCCGCCGCCCAATCCCCTGCGCACGATCGCCCAGCGCGAGCGTACCCGAATCGAAGTCGAGGTGCTCGCCGTGCGACATCGCGACGTCTGGCAACCCGCCTCGGGGCGAGCCACGTTGCTCGTCGACGGCAATGTCCTCGACGTCAATGCTGGCGACACGCTGCGGGCCTTCGCCCAGTGGTCGCGCGCAAGTGAGCCGGGAAATCCCGGCGAGTTCGATTTCTCCTCGATTGCCCGCTCGCGCCGCGAACTGGTGACGCTGTTCTGCGAGTTTCCGGAGTGCCTCACCAGCAATAACGCCGGCTGGGCCTGGCCGCGGTTCGCCAACCCGGCGCGGCTCGTCGATTGGCTCCGCACGCGCGGTGAATCTCTGCTCTGGCAGAACCTCAGCGATCGCACCTCGGGCCTCGCCTCGGCGATGTTTCTCGGCGCTCGCAACGAACTCGATCCCGACCTGGCCCAGGCCTTCGTCGAAACTGGCACGATCCACCTGCTCGTCGTCTCGGGGTTAAACGTCGGCATCCTGGCCGGCTTCCTCCTGATCGGGCTGCAGGTGTTGCTCGTGCCGCGCGGCTGGGCGCTCGCCATCGTGATGACCGCCTGCCTGCTCTACGCCGCCACGACCGACGGCGAACCGCCCGTCGTCCGGGCCACCGTGATGGTGCTGGTCGGTTGCCTGGCGATGTTCCTTTCGCGCCGCCCTCTGCACTACAATACGCTCGCGGCGGCGGGACTCGTGGTACTCGCGATCAATCCCGCCGAACTTTTCTCCGCCGGCACACAGCTTTCGTTTCTCGCCGTGGGCGTGCTGGTGTTCGTCAGCGAATCGCGGCTCGGCAAACGCGAGCTCGATCCGCTCGAGCGACTCATCGCCCGCACGCGTCCCCTACCCGAGCGCATCGCGCGGCGGCTCGGCCGCAACTTCTGGCGAGCCACGATCGCCACGACACTGATCTGGCTCATCGTCGCGCCGCTGGTGATGGCTCGTTTCCACCTGGTGTCGCCCGTGGCCGTGCTGCTCGGCCCGCTGCTGGCGATTCCGGTCACCATCGCGATGGGCTGCGGCTTTGGCATCTTTCTCACCGGCTGGTTACTGCCGCCCGTTGGCGCGATGCTGGGCAAGCTCTGCGAAGCGATGCTGATGACGATGCAACTCAGCGTCGAGCGTGCGCGCGAGCTGCCGCTCAGCCATCTGTGGGTCGCCGGACCTGCCGATTGGTGGCTCGCCGGCTTCTACGGCCTGCTCATCACCGCGGCGCTCGTGCCCCGCTGGCGTCCTTCGCGGCGCTGGACGATTGGTCTCGTGGCCGGCTGGATCGCCATCGGGTTTGGCATCTCGCTAATTCCGGCCAGCGACCGTGACCAGCTTCGCTGCACGTTCCTCTCCGTCGGCCACGGCTCGGCCGTCGTCGTCGAGCTCCCCGGTGGCCAGACGCTCCTCTACGACTGTGGCCGTCTCGGCTCGCCCACCTCTGCCTCGCGGATCGTCTCCGGCTATCTCTGGTCGCGCGGGATCACGCATCTCGACGCGGTCGTCGTTTCGCACGCCGACGCCGATCATTACAACGCTCTGCCGGCGATCCTCCAGCAGCACTCCGTCGGCATTCTTTACGTCTCGCCCGTGATGTTCGACGACCCCTCCAGCCGGGCGCTCGCCGCGGTGCGCTCTTCGATCGACGAGCACGCTGTGCCGCTCAAAGAAGTCTGGGCCGGCGACCGCCTGCGCGCTGATGACGATGTGAGCATCGAAGTCATGCACCCGCCGCGGCTCGGCGTCATCGGCAGCGACAACGCCAATAGCATCGTGCTCGCCATCGAGTATCAGGGCCGGCGAATCCTGCTCACCGGCGACGTCGAACCGCCCGGCCTCGAGTCGCTTTACGCCGAACTCCCCTACGACTGCGATGTTAGTATGGCCCCGCACCACGGCAGTATGGCTAGCGATCCGCCGGGCTTCCTGGCTTGGGCAACGCCTGAGTGGACCGTCATCTCTGGCGGCCAGTCCGATCGCGTGCCTGCGGTCCGTGCTGCTTTCGCGGCCCAGGGCAGCGAAGTCTTGCACACGGCCGAAGCCGGCGCAATCACCGTCGCAATCGCAGATGGCCAGGTGTCGGTCCAGGGTTTTCGCCCCGGCGAGTGATCGGTTTTCTCCGGCATTCACACGCGTCGCACCCGCTGGCAGCTCCCCTTGGGGGCGAACGGACGCGATAAGTGCAGTACAATCCAACAGGCTGCCACCAAAACCGGATGGGAAATAGCAATGTCCATCAACATCGACGATCTTCGATCGCTTTCGCCTGAAGAGAAACTGCGGATCATCGAGATCATGTGGGATGATTTGAGCGCGAACGATCAGGAGATTCCCCTGCCAGCCTGGGTGAAGGAAGAAATGGATCGGCGAAGTCAGGAATTGCGGGACGACCCGAGTATCGGTCTGCCTTACGACGAGTTTTGGGAGCGGATTCGCAGCCGCTATGCCTAGGGCTATCCTACTTCATCCGCACTTTGAAGCGGACGTGCAAGAAGCGGCGGATTGGTATCACCAACAATCGCCAGGGCTTGGCAACGTTCTCCTGTCCTACATGAACGCCCGCGTACAAGAGATTATCCAGCAGCCCGAGCGATTCGCCTGGCACACCGCCGGCTTTCGCTATTCGAAGATTGCCAAGTTCCCATATATGTTGCTGTTTAATGTCACAGACGAGTTTGTCGAGCTGGTATCTTTCGTCCATGTCTCTCGCTCGGATGATAAACTCCGCGAGCGATTCAACTAGCTTCCAACCCCCAGGACACCACGCACCGCAATGCGAGCCATCGACGCGACCCGCCTGTATTTCGACCGCGCCGCCGACCACATGGACATGTCCGAGAGCATGCGCGAGCTGCTGCTCACAGCCAAGCGCGAAGTCTCGGTGCAAATCGCCGTCGAGCTGGACAGCGGCGACTTTGCCACATATATCGGCTATCGCGTCCAGCACGACGACGCCCGCGGCCCCATGAAAGGCGGTCTCCGCTTCCACCCCGAAGTCGACCTGGGCGAAGTCCGCTCGCTGGCTGCGCTGATGACCTGGAAGACGGCCCTCGTCGACCTGCCGTTCGGCGGCGCGAAAGGGGGCATCGCGATTGACCCCTCGAAGTTCAGCCCCCGCGAGCTGGAGCGCATCACCCGCCGCTTCATCGATGGCATTCACGAACTGATCGGCCCCGACGTCGACATCCCCGCTCCCGACATGGGCAGCAACTCCGACGTGATGGCCTGGATCATGAACCAGTACCAGAAGTACCACGGCTTCAACCCCGGCGTCGTCACCGGCAAGCCCGTCGAGCTCTACGGCATTCCCGGCCGCGAGGAGGCCACGGGCCGCGGCGTGGGCATCCTGGCCTATAAGATGACCAGCCGCCTCGGCCGCAAGCCGCAGCAGACGCGCATCGCCCTGCAAGGCTTCGGCAACGTCGGCTCGCACGCGGCCAAGTTCCTGCACGAGTCGGAGTTCAAGGTCGTCGCGATCAGCGATGTCTCGGGCGGCTACTACCGCCCCGAAGGTCTCAACATTCCGCAGGCCCTGCAGCATGCCCGCGAACACAAAAGCCTGAAGGGCTACAAAGAGGCCGAGCGGATCTCAAACGAAGAGCTGCTTGAGCTCGACGTAGAACTCCTGATTCCCGCGGCGCTGGGGGGCGTGATCACGGCGGCAAATGCTCCGAAGGTGAAAGCCCCCTTGATCATCGAGGCGGCGAACCAGCCTGTCTGGCCGGATGCCGACGCCGTATTTGACGAGCGCGGCACGATCGTCCTGCCGGATATTCTCGCCAACGCCGGCGGCGTCACGGTCAGCTACTTCGAATGGGTGCAGAACCGCCAGCATTATTCCTGGGGCATCAACCGGGTGCGCCAGGAACTCGACAGCGTGATGTCGACCGCCTTCGAACGCGTCTGGTCGCTCTCGCAGGAACGCAAGGTGAGCCTCCGCACGGCCGCCTACATGCTCGGCATCGGCCGCGTCAGCCGCGCCACGGTCCTCGGCGGGATCACGTAGTGCGCTTCGAGCGCGTGTCGCACTCGCCTAAAGCCTGGGGAATACTTTCCCCTGGACCGAGCAGCGCTAACGTTAGTAATGCACATCCGCCCCGGCCGTAACTTTCACCCCCGGCGCCGCGGCGGCCACTTCGCCCAGGATCTCGCACGCTCGGGCAGTATCCGCCTCGTCGACATCCAGGTGCATCACGGCCCGCACTTGCTGGGCACCAATCGCCAGCATCAGCAGCCCCGCCGCCTTGAGCTTCTCGCAGAACTCGGCCGCGGTCCCCAGCTTCGGCTCCACGTGAAAGATCACGAGGTTCGTGTCGACCGCATCTCCGATCAACTTCAGGCCCGGGATATCGCCCACCGCATCCCCCAGCTTCTTCGCGTTCGCATGATCTTCGGCCAGCCGCTCGATGTGATTGTCGAGGGCATATAGCGCCCCGGCCGCGATGATGCCGGCCTGACGCATGCCACCGCCGAACAGCTTCCGCACCCGGCGTGCCTTCTTGATGTGCTCCTTCGTTCCGACGAGCGCCGAGCCCACCGGCGCGCCGAGCCCCTTGCTGAAGCACACGCTCACCGTGTCAAAATGCTGCGCCCAGTCGCGTGCGTTGATGCCGCTCGCCACCACGGCGTTGAACAGCCGCGCGCCATCCAGATGCGTCCGCAAGCCATTGGCATGCGCCCAATCGCAGATCGACTCCACCACGTCGTACGGCTGAATCTTTCCCGCGCCCCGATTGTGCGTGTTCTCCAGGCACACCAGCCGCGTCCGGCACAGGTGCTCGTTGTCCGCCCGGATCAAACCCGTCAGCTGTTCGAGCTGCAGCACGCCGCACGCGCCGTCAACGGTCCGCGTCGCCAGTCCGCTAAGCTGCGCGTAGGCCCCCTGCTCGTAGTTGTAGATGTGGCAGCCGCTCTCGCAGATGAACTCATCCCCCGGATCGCAGTGCACGCGCACCCCGATCTGGTTCGACATCGAGCCCGAGGGAACGAAAACCGCCGCCTCTTTGCCCAGCAGTTCGGCCACCCGCTCTTGCAGGGCGTGTACCGAAGGATCTTCGTCAAAAACGTCATCCCCCACGGCGGCCTCGGCCATCGCCTTCCGCATGCCCGGCGTGGGCCTGGTCACCGTATCGCTGCGAAAATCGAGCACTCGCTTCGGCATGTCCTGAGACTCCGCGATGGGCCATGAAAGGTGGGCTTTTCCTCGTGCGGGCGGCTGGCGAGAATAGGGTGCCATTCGGCCACCGGCGACCAGGACCGTCATCCTACCCCTCGCGTGCGCCAGTGACCAGATGCGGCCGGTTGGTCAGCGCGAAACCGCATTCCCGCGAACCTGCCGCCCGCGGCCGTCGTCTCCCTGTTATCCCCACTCCAGCGATTGTCTTATGCCCGAAGCTCCGCTCAAGATTCAGCGCATCGACAGCCGCTCCGCCGATGCCCGTGCCGCTTTGCTGCGGCTGCGCGAGGCGCTCAGCCCGCGCGGCAACATCGTCAGCGAGGCCGGCCGCCAGCGGACCCGCGAAGTCTTCGGCGAAGAGCTCTCGCCGCAGCAAGTGGTGGAGCGCATCTGCCGCGATGTGCGCGAACAGGGATTAGCCGCCGTGCTCGACTATTCCCAGCGGATCGACAAGGCCGAGCTAACCGCCAGTACCATCCGCGTCGAACCTGACAAGCTCGCCGCCGCGCACGCCAAAGCCGACCCCGAGCTCATCTCCGCAATCGGCCGCATCCGCGAAAACATCCTCGAGTTCCAGACCGCCCTCGTCCCGCAGGACGTTCGCATCGAGCGCCCACACGGCAGTTATCTCCAGCAGCGATTTCGACCGCTCGCCCGTGTGGGCATTTGCGTTCCTGGCGGCGCGGCCGCTTACCCTTCGACCGTGCTGATGACCGCCGTGCCGGCCCAAGCGGCGGGCGTGAAGCAACTGGCGATCATCGCCCCGCCGACCCCCTTCGGCGCCTACAACGACGACCTGCTGGCCACCTGCCACGAGATCGGCGTCAGCGAAGTCTACCGCCTCGGTGGAGCGCAAGGTATCGCGGCTCTGGCCTATGGCGTTGAAGGCCTCCCGCGCGTCGATAAGATCGTCGGTCCAGGCAACATGTTCGTCGCCCTGGCTAAGAAAACCGTCTATGGCGAAGTCGACATCGACTCGATCGCCGGCCCCAGCGAAGTGGTGGTGATCGCCGACGACACCACGCGACCTGACTTCACGGCCGCCGACCTGATTGCCCAGGCCGAGCACGCGCCGGGCGCCAGCATCCTGATCACCTGGAGCGCGAGGCTGCTCGAAGCGACGGCCGCGGAGCTCGCCAAACAGACCGCGCATCTCTCGCGCGGCGACCTGGCGCGGCAAAGTCTCGAACAGTTCGGCGCGCTGGTGCTCGTGCGCGATCAGGCCGAGGCCATCGCGCTCGCCAACGAGATCGCTTCCGAACACTTGCACATCGCGGTCGATGAGCCCGCTGCCATCCTGGCCGGCATTCGCGATGCAGGCGCCGTGTTCGTCGGCAACTACACACCGGTCGCCGTGGGCGATTACGCCGCTGGCCCCTCGCACGTGCTCCCCACCGGCGGAACTGCCCGCTTCGCCAGCGGACTCTCGGCCCGCGACTTCCTGCGCAGCCACAGCGTGATCCACTGCACGCGCGAGGGCCTGGCGGCCCTGGCCGACGACGTCCGCACACTGGCCGACAAGGAAGGACTCAGCGCGCATCGGGCGAGCGTCGACGTCCGGCTAGCCGGCAAATAAAAATCATCCCTGCCATACGCGATACAAACATGTCCTACTTCCGCCCTGAAATCGAGCAGATGGCCGGCTACGTGCCGGGCGAGCAGCCGCAAGGCGGCAAGTTCATCAAGCTCAACACCAATGAGAATCCTTACCCCGCCTCGGCCGCCGTCGGCCGCGCCATCACGGCCAGCATCGAGCGCGGGCTGGCCAAGTATCCCGACCCTCTGGCCACCGGTTTCCGTCGCCGCGCCGGCGAAGTCCTGGGCGTCGGTCCCGATTGGATTCTCTGCGGCAACGGCAGCGACGACATCCTCACGATTGTCACCCGCGCGCTCGTCGGCGCGGGCGAGTGCCTGCGGCTCCCCTACCCCAGTTACATCCTCTATCGCACGCTGGCCCAACTGCAGGGCGCCCGAAGTGAAGAGATCCGCTTCCAAGCCAACTGGTCGCTGGCCGACGACTTCACCCAGGTCAGCCGCGATACGAAGCTCGTCTTCCTGCCCAACCCCAACAGCCCCTCGGGCACCGTGCTTCCGCCCGAGCGCATTTTGGAAATCGCGGAGCGGCTCCCGTGTCCGCTGCTGGTCGACGAGGCCTACTCCGACTTCGCCGACGCGAACTGCCTGTCATTGATTGCCAAGAGTGACAAGATCATGGTCTCGCGCACGCTCAGCAAATCTTACGCGCTCGCCGGCCTGCGGTTCGGCTTCCTTGTCGCCCAGCCGCACCTGATCGAGCAGTTTACGAAAGTGAAGGATTCCTACAACGTTGACGCCCTGAGCATTGCCGGCGCGACGGCGGCGATCGACGATCAGGCCTGGCTCCGCGAAAACGTCGCAAAGGTTCGCAAGACGCGCGACCGGCTCACCGCAGGCATGCGCGCCCTGGGCTTCGCCAGCGTCGATTCCGAGGCCAATTTCGTCTGGAACCCGCACCCCGAAATTCCGCTCAAACCGCTCTACGAGCACCTCAAAGCCGCGCAAATCCTGGTGCGATACATGGATTATCCGGGCTGGGGGGACGGGCTGCGGATTTCCGTCGGCACAGACGAGCAAATCGACGCTTGCCTGGCCGTGCTCAAATCCAAGATGTGAAAGAATTGAGGAAGGTGGTTCGCTGTGATGGACTGAAACCGTCCATCATCACTAAAGCCCGGGGAATACCTTCCCCGGGAACCCGCCTCCGTGAATCACGAGTCACTAACTCACGAGTCACTAACTACTCCCCCATGCCTCGCTCCGCTGCCATCCAGCGCAAGACCGCCGAGACCGACATCCAGCTCGAGCTCAACCTCGACGGCTCCGGCTCGTCGAACGTCGACACCGGCGTCGGCTTTCTCGATCACATGCTCACGCTGTTTGCCAAGCACGGCGTGTTCGATCTGAACGTGAAGGCGGTGGGCGACCTGCACATCGACCAGCATCACACGGTTGAAGACACCGGCATTTGCCTCGGTCAAGCGGTGAAGCAAGCGCTCGGCGACAAGCAAGGCATCCGCCGCTACGGGCACTTCACGCTGCCGATGGACGAAACGCTGGTCACGTCGGCGGTGGATCTCAGCGGCCGGGCCTACCTCGTCTGTCGCGTGGAGTTCCCCACCAGTAAGATCGGCGAATTCGACACCCAGCTCGTCGAAGAGTTCTGGCAAGCCTTCGCCGGCAACGCGCTGTGCAATCTGCACCTCGTGTTGCACCACGGCCGTAACAGCCACCACATCAGCGAAGCCGTCTTCAAAGCGACCGCCCGTGCCCTACGCATGGCCGTCGAGCACGATCCGCGCTCCCCCGGCATCCCCAGCACCAAGGGCAGCCTGTAGCGCGAAAGCGCGAAGGACCCAATCCTAGCCCGAAGCGTGCCAGCGAGGGTACCCGGCTCGAACGCGCTGCCTCATCCAACCGCCCTTCGCTTCGCCGGATGATCTTTCACCCCCGAGCTACTCGTTGACGTAGATCTCCAGAAACCGCGCCAGGCGATGGAAGTCGCTGTCCGGATCGACGAACCGGACCATCGTCACCAGCGTGTCGGGATCGATCAGCTTCTCGAACGGCACATAGTTCAGATCGAGCTGCCCTGAAACCGAGACCATCACGCCGTCGAGGCCTTCTTCCACCAGGGCCCGATACGCACCCACACCAAGCTGGCTGCCGAGCATCACGTCGAACGCATGCGGCCTCGCACAGCGAACCTCGTAGCCCAGCTGCAGGCCCGTGATCTTGCGCTTCTTGCCCGTCTGGTTGTGGTACTCCTCGGCGATCAGCTTCGAGAACATCCGGCTCAGGTTGAGCTGCGAAATGGCAATGTGCCCGTGCTCGTCGCGCGAGACACCCTGCAGATAGCTCGTCGGCAGGAACTCGGCCAGCCCCTCGGCCATCACGATCACGCCGAACTCCTTCCGTTCGTTCTCGCGGGCCCGCATCGTCTTGACGACCCGTTTGACGACCTCTTCCACGTTCATGATCGTCCGCGTGCGGCGCTCGCCCGTCGTCGGATCGACCGTCTCCTCCGTCTGGCGGTACTTGCCGTTCACGTCCTCGACGCTGATCACAAAGCTGGCTTCGCCGGCAATCGCGGCACCATAGGCCAGCCAGCCCGCGCTGCGTCCCATCGTCTCGGCCAGAAAGTAGGCCCGGCTGGCCTCGGCGTCGGCCAGCAGGTTGCGGATCTCGCCTGCCAACGTGTCGACTGCCGTGAAGTACCCGAACGTAAAGTCGATGCCCGAATAGTCGTTGTCGATCGTCTTGGGCAGATGCACGACCGGAATCCGCGGCCCCGGCTGGGCGCGGTCCTGGTAGAGCTTGAACTTGTTGGCCGTCTTCAGCGTGTCGTCACCGCCAATCGAGATCAGCGCGTCGACGTCGAGTGCGCGGAGCGTCTGATACACCGACTTGAGCGGCGCAATCCGTTCCGGATCGTTCAAATGCGACGGATGCGAAACGTTCTTGCCGGGGTTCGTGCGGGCGGTGCCAATCAGAATCCCCTGCGAGTTGCGCGTCCGGCGAAGCACCGTGTGGTCGAGCTGCAAATAGTCGCGCCCCAGCTCCAGCGGCTTGTCCGCATCAAAGTCCACCAGCCGCGAGTAGCCGTTCATGATGCCAACCACCTGCAGGTCGTTCCGCAGGAAACTGTTGGCCGCCGTCGAGATCACGGCGTTCGCCGCCGGCGCGGGACCACCCGCAAACAAAATCGCAACCTTGCGAATTGAAGTATCAACCTTCGGAGGACGAGAAAGCGTCATGGGGAGCGTAAACCACACAAGAGGGATGTTCGCGATGGCAGCCGCCTAGGCCTCCAATGCACTGCATCGCGGCCGTCTGCCTTCAATCTGCCCTATTGTGTCAGTCCGCTGCGTTCGACGAAAGTGGTGTCGACGCGGCCTTCCACAAACGCGGCATGGCGCAAGATTTCGCGATGCAGCGGAATCGTCGTCTTGATGCCCTCGATCCGCAGCTCGTCGAGCGCCCGCAGCATGCATTCGATCGCCTCGTTTCGCGTCGGCTGATGCACGATCAGCTTGCCGATCATCGAATCGTAATGGGGCGAAACCGTGTAGCCCGGGTGCGCGTGCGAATCGAACCGCACGCCGAAGCCCCCCGGCACATACATCTTCTCGATCTTGCCGGGCGACGGTTGAAAATTCTTGGCCGGGTCTTCCGCGTTGATCCGGCACTCGATCACCGCCCCGCGCGGCACGATGTCGGCCTGCGTAAAGGGCAGCGGTTCTCCCGCAGCCACGCGAATCTGCGACTTGATCAGATCGATCCCCGTGATCATTTCGCTCACGGGATGCTCAACCTGAATCCGGGCGTTCACTTCGATGAAGTAGAAGTTGCCGGTCTGGTCGACGATAAACTCGACCGTGCCTGCGTTTGTGTATCCACAGGCTTTGACCAGCCGCACGGCCGCTTCGCAAATCGCGACCCGCGTTTCCTGCGTCAGGTGTGGCGAGGGGCTCTCTTCGATCAGCTTCTGATGCCGCCGCTGGGTCGAGCAGTCGCGCTCCCACAGGTGCACGACGTTGCCGTGATGATCGGCCAGCACCTGCACTTCGACGTGCCGGGGATGTTCGACGTACTTTTCCAGATAGATGCTGCCGTCGCCGAAGGCCGCTTCCGCCTCGGCCGCGGCTTGCGACAACGCGCTCTTGAGCGCCAGGTCGTTCAGCGCCACCCGCATCCCGCGGCCGCCGCCGCCGGCGCTCGCCTTGACCAGCACCGGAAAGCCAATTTCATGGGCGATCCGCATCGCTTCGCTCTCTTCGCGAATCAGCCCGTCGCTACCCGGCACCACCGGCACCTTGGCCTCGCGCGCCAGCTTGCGGGCCGAGTTTTTGTCCCCCAGCCGGGCCATCGCCTCGGGCGTGGGACCGATGAAGTCGATCTTGCAACTGCGGCACACCTCGTTGAAGTGCGCGTTCTCGGCCAGAAATCCGTAGCCGGGATGAATCGCTTGCACGTTGCCGATCTCGGCCGCGCTGATCACCCGATCGATTTTGCGATAGCTGTCCGAACCCTTGGCCGGCCCGACGCAGAAGGCCTCGTCGGCCAGGTCGAGATACGCCGCGCCGCGGTCCGCTTCGCTGAAAATGGCCACGGTCTCGACGCCCAGCTCCCGGCAGGCGCGAATGATCCGCAGCGCGATCTCGCCGCGATTGGCTACCAGGATTCTCTTGTACATCGAACGGACTCGTTTCTCGGGCGAAATCTTCTCAAGCTCGTGATGGCGGCCGAAGCTGGTCATGCCGCGCGCCCGCCGGCGATCCACTCGCGAGGCGAGGCGCGACCAGGCCGCCGCGTTTACTTATTGGGATCGATCTTGTACAGCGGCTGCCCAAACTCTACCGGCGCCCCGTTCTCGACCAAGACCTGCACTACCAGGCCCGACACTTCGGCCGGAATCTCGTTGAAGACCTTCATGGCCTCGATGATGCAGACCGTGCTGGTGGGGCCGATGTGATCGCCCACCTTCACAAACGGCGGCGTCTCAGGGCTCGAAGAGGCGTAGAACGTGCCGATCATCGGGCTCTTGATTTCGACCAGGTTGGCGTCTGAAGCGGGGGCCGCGGCCGGAGCGGCGCCGCCGGATGCGGGAGCGGCCGGCGCGGCAGGCCGCGCGACTTCGATGATTGGCTCGCCCCCTTTGCGCAGGCGAATCCGCTGATCAGCCTGCCGCAGGTCGATCTCGGCCAGCTCATGCTCATTCATCAGCTCGACGAGCCGGCGAATGCGCTTCACGTCAAAGATATCGCCTTCTTTTTCTTTGGACGGGGGTCCCGCCATCTTGCTCATCTCCCAGGAATCCTCGGTTCTCTCGCCGCCTAGCTCACGATGGCGTCTTCCCACGTCTTGCTGACGCTGGTCAGAACTTCATGGCCCGACTTCGTCACCAGAATATCGTCCTCGATTCGCACGCCACCCCAACCCGGCAGGTAAATGCCCGGCTCCACGGTCACGACCATGCCGGGCTCCAACTTGCGATGCTGGCCGGCAGCCAGCCGCGGACCTTCGTGGATCTCCAGCCCGATGCCGTGCCCCAGGCCATGCCCGAAGTTCTTGGCGAATCCCGCCTTGGCAATGACGGTCCGGGCCACCTCGTCAATCTCATGACAGGTCTTGCCCGGAGCGATCGCGGCGATGGCCTGCTCCTGCGCCGACAACACAACTCTATATATACGTTCGAGTTTGGGCGGGATTTTACCGGTCACTAATACCCGCGTCAAGTCGCTCATGTACTGCCCGCCGTTGGCTCCCCAGTCGACCAGGACGAAGTCATCCGCCCCGATTTTCTGAGCTGTCGGCCGGGCGTGCGGCAGCGCCGCCCGCGCTCCCACGGCCACGATCGACGGAAAGCTGCACCCCTTGCCGCCGAACAGCCGGATGTTGTTTTCCAGCTCGTCGGCCACTTCCTTCTCGGTCCGCTCCGGGCGCAGCGAAGCTTTCAGGATGCCAAACGCACGCTCGGCAAACCACACAGCTCGGCGAATCTCGGCAATTTCGTCCTTATCCTTGATCAGCCGTAGCTCCTCGACCAGGTTGGCCGTGCTCACCAGTTCGGTCTTGGGCAGGGCCGCGGCGATCTCGTCCCGCGTGCCAACGGTCATCGAGCTCCCCTCGATCCCGAGCTTGCCGACCTTCGCCCGCGAGGCCACCTGGCCGATCCGCTCGATCATGCCCACCCCCGGCGGCCGGATCGAGGCTTCCATCCCCGGACATTCTTCCTCGAGCTGGGTGGTGTAGCGCGGGTCGCTGATCACGACCTCGCCTTCGCCGAGGACCAGCAGGTAGCTGTCGTCGCCGGTGAAACCGGTCAGATACGTCACGTTGATGAAGTTCGTCACCAGCAGGGCATCGAGCCCCTGCTTCTTGATCTGGCGGCGAAGCTTCTCGCGTCGGGCAGCGAATTGGCTCATGGTGGTGCGGTGCTCGTGGCTGCGGAGTCGCTTAGAGAATCAGGGGTCCTCAGAGCCATTTGCTAACATTGCCCGCCGGTTCTGGCAAGGTGGAAAGCATCACGCACACTGCGTGCGGGGTTGATCATGTCGGTCGCACGTCTTCATAACCCGATGCCTGAGCGAGGCCTTTTCGGACGATTTTCTCGCTCACGCTCCGGGTTATGAATGCGCCGAGAGACTCGCCCGGTATCGGTTCGCCCACGCCCCCCTTCGCCCTCGCTTCCGCCGTGGGGTAGGATTAAATGCATGAACCCCACCCAGCTCGAACAACTCGCCCGCAAGCTCCTCGACGGCCGGTTGCCGCTCGAAGAGTTCCTGCTCGCCGCCACGGGCGAAGCCACTGCCGATCTCGACGAAGCCCAGATCGATCTCGATCGCCAGCGCCGCTGCGGCTATCCCGAAGTTGTCTTCGGCGAAGGCAAAACCGTTCCCACGCTGATCAAGATCTTCGAGCGCATGGTCGGCGAAGGGATCGACGTCTTCGCCACGCGCATCTCGGCAGAGAAAGCCAACGAACTCGTACCGCTGTTCGTGGACGGCTACTACAACGAAGTCGCCCGCACGTTCCGCATTCCGCTCGCCGCCGAGGACGAAGATGCACAATCCACCGCCGGCCGCGTCGCCGTGGTGACTGCCGGCACGGGTGACCTGCCCATCGCCGAGGAAGCTCGCGAGACGCTGCTCTGGATGGGCGCTCGCACGCATCTCATCTGCGACGTCGGCGTCGCCGGACCGCATCGCCTGATCGAACACTTGAATGAACTGGTCGATGTTGACGCCGTCGTGGTGATCGCCGGCATGGAAGGCGCGCTGCCGAGCGTCGTCGGTGGACACGTTGCTTGCCCCGTCATCGCCGTGCCCACCAGCATCGGCTACGGCGCGAACCTCGGCGGCATCGCGGCTCTGCTCAGCATGCTCAATAGCTGCGCGGCAAACGTTACGGTTGTGAACATCGACGCCGGCTTCAAAGGCGGGTACGTCGCCGGCCTGATCGCCGCCCGCACCGCCAAGGCACGCCGCGAGGGCTGACGCATGTCGCAAGAGTCAACCTCGCCGCTGCCCAAGCTCCCGCCGCGCGAGCCCGACAGTCACAAAGGCACGTTCGGTCACGCCCTGATCATCGGCGGTTCGCGCGGGATGGCCGGCGCCGTCGGACTGGCCAGCATGTCGTGCCTCCGCAGCGGCGCGGGCCTGGTGACCGCCGCCACCAGCAGCGCCGTGCAAGCGACCGTCTCCGGATACGAGCCTGCGCTCATGACCGTCCCGCTGCCGCACGACGAAGCCGGCCGCATCGTGGCGCTGGCGATGAGCGTGCTGGCTGAACAACTTCAAAAGGCCACCGCGATCGGCCTCGGCCCGGGACTTGGCCAGAGCGACACGCTCACCGAGTTCGTCGGCGAGCTCTATCAAACTGTCAAGCAGCCGATGGTCGTCGACGCCGACGCCTTGAACGCGCTTTCGAAGCAACCCGCGATCCTGCCCCGCGCCGGCGGCCCGCGCGTGCTCACCCCGCATCCCGGCGAGTTCGCCCGCCTCACCAGCCGCGACAAGATTCCAGTCGAAGAGCGCGAATCGCTCGCCCGCGACTTCGCCAAGAAGAACGGCGTCGTGCTGGTTCTCAAAGGACATCGCACGGTGATCAGCGACGGCACGCAGCTCGCGCTCAACACGACCGGCAATCCCGGCATGGCCACCGGTGGCACGGGTGATGTCCTGACCGGCATCATCACGGCGCTACTTTGCCAGCAGCTCTCGCCCTCCGACGCCGCGCGGCTCGGCTGCCACGTGCACGGACTGGCCGGCGACCTGGCGGCCGACGAGCTCGGCCAGATTTCGCTGATCGCCAGCGACCTGGTGAAGTATCTGCCGATGGCCTGGCAGCTCACGCTGAGCGGCGAAGGGTAAAGGCCCTAAATCGCGCCCATCGTCGCCGTCTCCGGCACCGGCGACGGCCTGCCGAATAGATACCCCTGCACGTAGTCCGCCCCATGTCGCACCGCCCACTGATACTCTTCAGGCGATTCGATCCCTTCGCAAATCGTGCGAATGTTCAGCTTGTGCGCCATGTCCAACAGGCGTGACGTGACCAGCGACTTGTAGCGATCCAGATGCACGTCGCGCATCAGGTGCATGTCGAACTTGATGAAGTCGGGCTTAAGCTTCGTCAGCAGATTGACCGAGCCGTAACCCGCCCCGAAGTCATCGAGCGCGATCAAGTAGCCGTGGTCGCGGTAATAATCCAGTATCCGCGGCAGGTGATCGGGATCGGCCACCGTGTCGCTTTCGACCACTTCGAACACGAACTGATTCGGCCGCATTTTTGAGTTGGCAATCGCCTGCACAGTGCTTTTCAGGCAGCTCGCCGGATCGTAGATCGCGGTGGGGTTGAAGTTGATGAACACCTTGCTCGTCAGTTCCTGTTTCACCGCCGCGTGGATGTGACGCAGCCGCAGCGCTCGATCGAGTTGAAACAGCAGCCCCGCGTCGCGAGCGACCTCGAACATCTCTCCCGGCGACACCAGCCGGCCGGCGGCGGAGATCCCGCGCGTCAGGCATTCGTAGCCGAACACGTGATCGGGCCGCTCGGTGCAGATGATCGGCTGGAAATACGTCGCGACGCGACTCGCTTCCAGCATCTGCAAGAGCCAGCGTCCGCGGGCGCGGGCCAGCAGCGTTTGCAGGGTCTGCATCCGCCCCAGATCAGAAATCGAGATCGCTGCCAGCCCATCGAGGTGCAGGCAGCGCGTGCCGGCCTCTTCGGCCGAAGTCAGCCGGCCGTCGAGCACCTCCGCCAGCCGGGCCAGCTCGCACGACTCGAGATTGACGGCAAGAATGCCACCTGCCGGTTCGTCGCAGGCGACCGCGGCCGATCTGAGCGCTTCGCGAATCTTGCCTAACGTATGCCCAAGCGGCGGGCACAGATACAGCACTCCCTGCTCGCCCACCGCCTGTGGCAATAACTCACATCCTGGACACGCCCCCATGATTCCGCCTCTCCATGCAGCGCGCGAATGAAATTCCTGCGGGAACTCTAGTTCACACTTTGCGCGCGAGACCGGCGCAGTACTGCCTGTAGCGATTGCGCGGGCTGAAGGACCATCAGGTGGCCACTACCGGCCCTCACCCACCCGTGCCGGATGCGGAGCCTCTGCCCCGTTGTGCGAGCCGTTCGTCGGCGGCAATGTGCTCGTCACGGCCGGCTCCCACTCGATCGCCAGTTCCACGTCGAATACCTTCTCGAACAGTTCGACTCGCTTCCGCGCGCCCCAAATGTCGACTTCCGGAAAGTTGTCTGCCGCCAGCCGCAAGGTCATCTGTTTCTTCTTGCCCAGTCCGACGAACACGGCGTGCACCTGCCGCGTGTTGCTGCGATCGAGCCCGCCGGCCAATCGCAAGATCGCGGCCATCCGCCGCACGCGCTCCTGATCGCGCGTCGTGAGCTGCTTGAAGTTGGCGTGCTTTCGCTTGGGGTCGGCGCCGCGGTGATAACGCGCCACGTTCGCAATGATCTCCAGCTCGCTCGGCTGAAAGCCCGGCAACCGGCTGTGCAGGATCAAGTGGTAACTGTGCTTGTGATGCTGGTCGTAGTTGATCAGGTAGCCCACGTCCTGCAAGCGTGCCGCCGTCTCCAGCAGCACCTGGTCCGCCGGGTCGAGTTGATACTGCTCCACAAGCTGGGCATAGATCGAGCCTGCCAGCTTGGCGACGTGCTGGCTGTGGGCCATCTCGCAACCGCAATTCAGCGCCAGCCGTTCGATCGCCGCATCGCGATCGAGCGGCTTGTCGGTCCCCGGCCCGACCGATTGCTCGATCATCGCCAGCACCAGGCCGTCGCGCACGCCGCGATTGTGGACCTGCACCGCGTTCACGTCGAAGCGTTCCATCACGCGATCGACGATCGCCAGCCCCGCCACGATAATGTCCGCCCGATCGGGACTCAGCCCCGGCACGGCGGCGCGCTCCTTGAGCGGCAACTTCCGCAGCCGATCGAGCAAGTGCCGCACTTCCGCCCGGCTCACCTGGTACCCGCGCACGGGCATCCCCACCTGCCCCTTGGCGGCCATCATCATCGCTGCCAGGCTCGTGAACGTTCCGCCCGAGCCGAACAGCAGGTGCGGCTTGAACACGGGGTTCTTGGTGTGCTTCCGCAGATGTCGATCGATCGCGGCAATCAATTCGCCAAAGCCTTCGGCGGACGTCGTGTCCGGATATTCTTCGCTCAGCCGCACCGCGCCGAGCTGCGTGGGATACATCGCTTCGATCAGGTTGCCGAACGCCAACACGATTTCGGTGCTGCCGCCGCCAATGTCGACCACGGCCACGTGCTTGCCTTCCAGATCGAACGCTCGCTGCACGCTGCTGAATGCCAGCCGGGCTTCCTGCTCGGCGCCGATGACTTCGATCTCGATGCCGACTTCATCCTTTGCGCGGCGGCAGAACTCATCGCCGTTCGAGGCTTCGCGCACGGCGCAGGTCGCAATCGTCCGCAGCTCACTGACTTGAAAGCCCTCGGCGATCTGCTTCATCCGCCGCAGCGCCGCGAGTGCCTTTTCGATTGACTGCTCGTCCAGCCGGCCGGTCTTGCTCAGGTGCTCGCCCAGCCGCGTGGCTTCTTTCTCTTCGTCGAGAATCCGATAGTTGCCCCCCTTGAGCGGCTCGGCCACCATCAGCCGCATGCTGTTGGTGCCGATGTCGATCGCCGCCATCCGCGAGGCGAGCTCGGGCGAAAGATAATACTGCTTGTCTTCCATGTATCCGCCGGGGTTTGCGCGCCAGGAGCGCCTATGCTCTCCGCAAAGATAGCATATCCGGCCCGCTCGCGGCGAGTTTGCTCACTCTGGCAGACAGGCGCGTCAATGTGCGTTTTCCGCCGCAATTGACCGCGAGCGCCGTCGCGTCTCATAATTCCCTAATCCAGTTTCGGCCGACACCGCGTAATCGCTGGTTCCCCAATCGTGAAGCTCCTCCGCCATGTCGATGATCTTCCTGGCGAGCTCCGCGGCGGCGCGGTCACGATCGGCAACTTCGACGGCGTGCATCTGGGCCATGCCTGCATTGTGGCCCGGGTGCTCGAAAAGGCCCAGGAAGTCGGCGGCCCGGCGCTCGTGTTCACGTTCGAGCCGCATCCGGTCCGCCTGCTTCGCCCTGCCGAAGCGCCGCCGCCGCTCACCTGGCTCGATCGCAAGGCCCAGCTGCTGGCCGATCTCGGCGTCGATGCCGTGATCGCCTACCCCACCGATGAACGACTACTCTCGCTGACCGCAGACGCGTTCTTCGACGAAATCATTCGCAACAAACTCGACGCCAGGGCGATGGTCGAGGGACCCAACTTCTACTTCGGCCGCGGGCGCGCGGGCACGATCGACGTTCTCAAGCAGCTTACCGCCGAGGCCCGTATCAGTCTCGACGTGATCGAGCCCCTGGTCGTGGGCGGAGAGTATGTCTCCAGCTCGCGGATCCGCAAACTGATCGCCGCGGGCGACATGCGCGGCGCGCGCGAGCAACTCACGCAGCCCTATCGCATGCGCGGCATGGTCGTGCACGGAGCGGGCCGCGGCGCGAAACTCGGCTTTGGCACCGCCAATCTCGACGCGATCGACACGCTGCTCCCCTGCCCCGGTGTGTATGCTGGCCGCGGCATCGTCAGCGGCCAACGCTTTCCGGCCGCGATCAACATCGGACCCAACCCAACCTTCGGCGAGGCGGCCCTCAAGGTCGAAGTACACCTGGTGGGCTGGGATGGCTCGCCCCTTTATGGCGAAGTGCTCGAAGTCGACTTTCTCGAAAAACTTCGCGATACGCGGAAGTTCGCTGGGCTCGAGCAACTTGTCGCTCAGCTCGAAAAAGACATCCTCGCCAGCCGCCGGGCATTCCAAGACTTCGAACTGGCCGATAAGCTGGCAGGCGGCCCTGCATAGAATTGAGGGGAGGACCCGCAGAGAAATCGGCGGGAGGACCCGTATCCGCCGACGCCTGACATTTACTTAGGAATGCCCCGCACGATGTCGATCAATTGGCCCCGCTTCACCGAACTCGTCCGCTCGCACCACCGCTTTCTGCTCACCAGCCACATTCGGCCCGACTGCGATGCGCTCGGCAGCGAACTCGGCATGGCCGGCGTGCTCGAAGCGCTCGGCAAGGACGTGATCATCGTCAACGCTCAAGCAACACCCCCGAACCTCGCGTTCATCGATCCCGACAAAAAGCTCAAAACGCTCGGCGTCGACGTCGAACCATTCCACTTGGAAGGCGTCGAAGTCCTGATGGTGCTCGATACCAGCGCCTGGGCTCAGCTCGGCACGATGGCCGAAGTCGTTCGCTCCACGAAAGCCCACACGGCGATCCTCGATCACCACCAGGGCGAGGACGACATGGGCGCCGAACTTTTCAAGGATCGCACGGCCGAAGCGACCGGCCGCCTGGTGGTCGAAGCTGCACACCACCTGGGCGTCAAACTCACACCGGCCATGGCCATGCCGCTCTTCGCGGCGATCGCCACCGACACGGGTTGGTTCCGCTTCAACTCGACCAGCGAACTGACGATGCGCTATGCCGGCGACCTGATCGAAGCCGGCGCCGTGCCCAGCCAGATTTACGCCGCGCTCTACGAACAGGATTCGCTCGCCCGCTTGCAACTGCGCGGCCGGATCCTGGCCCGCACGAAGACCGAGCTCGAGGGCCGACTCGCACACACGGCCGTGCTGAAAGAGGACTTCGAAGCGACCGGCGCGCTCCCCAGCGATACCGAAGACGTCATCAACCTCACGCTCGGCATCGCCGGCACCGAGGCGGCCGTGATTCTGGTCGAGCAACCCGCGGGCGGATTCAAGATCAGCTTCCGCAGCCGCACACCCAAGGTGAACTGCAACGAGATCGCCGCACTGTTCGGCGGTGGCGGACACAAAGCCGCTGCCGGCGCGTTCTCCAATGCACCGTTTGCCGAGGCTCAAGCCCAGGTGCTTGACGCTGTGCGCAAAGCCATGCGATAATTCGCTTCGCTGCCGGAGCGAGCGTCCCAAGCGTTCGCGTCCAGCGGTCCTACCCCCGAGTTTGCCCTGCCTGAAACGTTTGCCGCGCCGCTTGGATTGCAATCGCGAGTGCGGTCCCACCCCACACGAGCATGACGGAACGACTCGGCCTCGAGTAGTGAGGCACGCACCCAACTTGTTTGTGAGGTTTGCGTCCGATGGCTAAACCATCCCAGCCCGCTGTCAAGCCCGGCGACGACGCCCAGGAGCGGCGTAACTTTTTCACCAAGGTCGCGGCCGTCGTCATCGGCGGGTTCGTGGCCCTGATTCCCGCCGCCACCGGGCTAGCCGTGTTTCTCGATCCGTTGCGCAAGAAGAGCAAAGCCGGCGAGATGCTACCGATTGCACCGCTCGGCGCTGTGCCCGACGATGGCATTCCGCGGCAGTTTCCCGTCGTGGCCGAACACGTCGACGCCTGGACCCAGTCCAAGCAACCGATCGGCGCGGTCTACATTCGCCGCCTGCCGGGCCAGGAAAAGCCCGAGTGCCTGTCGGCCACCTGCCCGCACGCCGGCTGCTTCGTGGCCTACGACAAGCCAACCGACACGTTCAAATGCCCCTGTCACAACAGTTCGTTCGCCGTCGACGGAGCGATCATCGAGCCGAGCCCTAGTCCCCGGGCCATGGACTCGCTCGAAAGTGAAATCGTCGGTGGCGAGATCCTGGTGAAGTACGAGAATTTTTACACCGGCAAGGCCGAAAAGATCGTGAAGCTATGAAGGCGCTCGTCGACTGGTTGGACAGCCGTACCGGAATTCGCGATCTGATGCACGAAGCGCTCTATGAGCGCATTCCCGGCGGCGCTCGCTGGCGCTACGTCTGGGGCAGCACGCTCGTGTTCGCCTTCACCGTACAAGTCATCACCGGCTTCGCGCTCTGGATGTATTACAGCCCCAGCGCGCAAACCGCCTGGGAAAGCGTCTACTACATTCAATATCAAACCGCCGGTGGCTGGCTGCTTCGCGGCATCCATCATTTCATGGCCCAGGCGATGGTCATCCTGCTCGCGTTGCATCTGATGCAGGTGATCATCGACGGCGCGTACCGCGCCCCGCGCGAGGTGAACTTCTGGCTCGGCCTGATCCTGATGCAGATCGTGCTCGGGCTCTCGCTCACCGGCTACCTGCTCCCCTGGGATCAAAAGGGTTACTGGGCCACCCGCGTCGCCACGAACCTGATCGGTGTCGTCCCGCTCGTCGGACCCGCGCTGCAACAGCTCGTCGTGGGCGGCGCGGACTATGGCCATCACACGCTCACCCGGTTCTTCGCCCTGCATGCGGGCATCCTGCCGGCATCGCTCGTCGGGTTCCTCGTGCTGCACATCGCGCTCTTCCGCAAGCACGGCATCCGCTACAAGCTGCCGCCGAAGTTTGCCGACACCTCGTTCTGGCCCGACCAGGTTCTGAAAGATGCCGTGGCCTGCCTGGCCGTGCTCGCGGTCGTGCTGTTCCTCTGCATCCGGCCGATGTTCTCGGGCGAGCCCGAGCCCGGCGTGCCGGTCACCTGGGGCGCGGAGCTGGGCGCGCCGGCGGATCCTTCGAATCAATACTCGGCCGCGCGGCCTGAGTGGTACTTCCTGTTTCTGTTCCAGTTCCTCAAGCTGTTTGAAGGTTGGGGCGAATCGGGCGAGCTGCTCGGCGCGATCGTCATTCCCGGCGCCGTAATGGGGCTGTTGTTCCTGATGCCACTGATCGGCAAGTGGAACCTCGGCCATCGGTTCAACATCGGCCTGATCGTCATCCTGCTCGCTGGCGTCGGCTACCTGACGTTCGCCGCCATTAACGAAGACTACCAGGCCCGCTGGACCGATCATGGGCAATTCGCCGAGCTCCTCCCGGTGATCGAAGAACTCGGCAACGACGAGGAGAAAATCCACTCCCATTTCGCCGGCGATGCCGCCAGGATCGCCGAGTACCGCGAGCAGTACCAAGCCTACGAACACTACCGCAAGTCCGACGAGTATCTCAAAGCAGTCGAAGCCGCCGAAGTCGAATCGCATCGCGCGATCGAGCTCGCTTCCGGCCCCGAGATGATTCCACTCACGGGCGCCGTTACCCTGCTTCGCAACGACCCGCTCATCCAAGGCCCCAGGCTTTTCGCGCAGCATTGTGCGAGCTGCCACACCCATCTGCCGCCGCCGGTCGAAGGCGCCGAACCTTCGCCGCTGTTGGCCAAGGCCAGCGCACCGAATCTCTATGGCTTCGCCGACCGCGCCTGGCTCACCGGCTTCTTGAGCGCCGATCACATCGCCGGTCCGAACTACTTCGGCGGCACCGCCCATGCCGAAGGCGAGATGGTCGGCTATGTGAAAGACACGCTGAGCGGCTGGGAACCCGACGACGTGCGGAAGGTCGTGCTCGCGCTCTCGGCCGAGGCGAAACTGCCCGCACAGGCCGCGGCTGATGCGAAAGACTCGGCCGAGATCGAAGCCGGCCGCGCGCTCATCGCCAACGAAGAAAACTGTACGATGTGCCACAAGTTCGGTGATGCGGGCGAGCTCGGCGCAGCCCCCGACCTGACCGGCTATGGCACGCGCGAGTGGCTCATCGGCATGATCAGCAATCCGATGCACGAACGGTTCTATCGCGACGCGAACGATCGCATGCCGGCCTTTGCCGAAAACGAAAACGGCGAAGGCAACCTGCTCGATGCCCACTCGATCGGACTGATTGCCGATTGGCTCCGCGGCGACTGGCTCCGCCCCGCGCGCGAAGAAGCCGCCGTTGAGGTGGCCGCCGAGAAAGCCGATGCTGACGCCCCTCCCCCGGCCGATCCTCCGACGAACACCGAAGCCGCCGCGCCTGCGGCAGCGCCTGCCAAGAAATAGGAAGGGAAAGAGCATTAACCACAGAGGACACGGAGGAGCACCGAGGGGAAATCGAGGACAAGAAGTTGGTTCCGAAGACCATTTCGGCCGTCAGTCCCTCGTGAGAATGACTCTGATTTAGGTATTCTCTCTTTCTCTGTGGTCCTCTGTGCCCTCCGTGGTTCGTTCCTTCTTTTGACCACAAATCTCTGCCTTCCTCTCTGCGTACCTCCGCGCCCTCTGCGGTGAATATCTCCCTTCTCACCGTCACAAACCGGTTGAACATCGACCACCTGCCGCGCCACAATGGGTGCTCCCAATCGACACGCGAATTCACTTCCTGGAGCCCTCATGTCCTTTCATCTCTTCACGGGCACGGACACCTACCTGGTCACGCCCGAGCTGCGCGACGCGGTCAACGTCGCCTGCGCGCTTGAGCGGCCGCTGTTGATCCGTGGCGAACCCGGCACGGGCAAGACCGTGCTGGCCGAAGCGATCGCCGAGAATCTGGCCAAGCCGCTGCTCACCTGGCACATCAAGTCGACCACCAAGGCCCAGGACGGGCTCTACGTTTACGACACTGTGCAACGACTCAACGACTCCCGCTTCGGCGATCGCGACGTCAGCGACATCCGTCAGTACATCAAGCTCGGCCCGCTCGGCCAGGCGCTTCGCAGCGAAGAGCGCGTCGTGCTGCTGATCGACGAGATCGATAAGGCCGACATGGAGTTCCCCAACGACCTCTTGCACGAGCTCGACCGGATGAGCTTCGCCATCGCCGAGACGGGCGAACGCGTCACCGCCCAGCAGCGGCCGATCGTGGTCATCACGTCGAACAACGAGAAGGAACTCCCGGACGCATTCCTCCGCCGCTGCGTGTTCCACTATATTTCGTTTCCCGACCGGCAAACGATGACCGACATCGTCCGCGTGCATCATCCGAACGTCGAAGAACAACTGCTCAAGCAGGTGCTGCTGCGTTTCTACTGGCTCCGCGATCTGCCCGAGATTCGCAAGCGTCCCTCGACGAGCGAGCTGATCGATTGGATCGCGGCCTTGCAACGCGGCGGAATCACGCCCGAAACGATCGAAAAAGAGCTGCCGTTCCTGGGCGTCCTATTGAAGCGCGAAAGCGACATTGAATCGGTGCTCGCCAATCGCCGCTTCGGCCGCGTGAGCTGAAGTTCTTTTCGGGTGCCACTGCTGGCTTGCCCAGCAGTGCTCTCCCAGATTTTCACCTTGCACTCTCACAACCAGACTGCGGAACTCGGCAAGACTCAACACGTCCGCCAACCATGTTCATCGACTTCTTCTACCACCTCCGTAGCCATGGCCTGAAAGCCTCGACCACTGAGTGGCTCGCCCTGCTCGAGGCCCTCGCCGGCGGCCACGCACGCGCCGACCTCCGCACGTTCTACCACCTGGCCCGGGCGCTCCTGGTCAAACGCGAGACGGACTACGACACCTACGACCGCGCGTTCGCCTCCTACTTCGCCGGCATCGAGCACCGGATCGACATCTCCGACGAACTGCTCCAGTGGCTCGAAAACCCCAAGCTTCCCGAGCTCAGCGATGAAGATCGGGCCAAGCTCAAGGTCTTTGACTTCGATGAGCTCCAGCGGCGTTTTCGCGAGCTGCTCGCAGAGCAAAAAGAACGGCACGACGGCGGCAACCGCTGGATCGGCACCGGCGGCACGTCTCCCTTCGGCCACGGCGGCGAGAACCCGGCAGGCGTTCGCATCGGCGGAGGCGGTGGTGGCCGCACGGCCGTGCAGGTGGCCGGAGAGCGCCGCTATCGCAACCTTCGCAGCGATCGCATCCTCGACACGCGCCAGATTGGCGTCGCCCTGCGCCGGCTCAAGCGGCTCGACAAGGTCGAAGGCCCGCTGGAACTCGATCTCGACGAATCGATCGACGAAAGCGCACGCAATGGCGGCGAGATCGAGCTCGTGTTCGCGCCGCCGCGCCGCAACCGCATCAAGCTCCTGCTGATGATGGACGTCGGCGGCTCGATGGACCCATACTCGCACCTCTGCGAGCGGCTGTTCAGCGCTGCCCACGCCGCGAATCATTTCAAGAAGTTCGAATACCGGTTCTTCCACAACTGCGTGTACGAGCGGCTCTACACCGACATGTTCACGATGCAGGGGGAGCCGACCAGCGACGTCCTCAAGCGGCTCGACCAGACCTGGAGCGTGGTCTTCGTCGGCGACGCCTGGATGGCCCCCAGCGAGCTCACCAATCTTGGTGGAGCCCTGTCGTACAACCACAACAACCGCACGACCGGGCTGGCCTGGCTGCAGCGCATTCGCGAGCGGGTGCCGAACTCGGTGTGGCTCAATCCCGAGTCGACCAATCGCTGGAACGAACCGACGATTCGCCTGATCCGCGCGGTGTTCCCCATGTTCGAGCTCACGCTCGACGGCCTGACCGAAGCGGTCGACGTGCTCCGCGGCACGCGGCCGAACCGAGCTGCGACGGGTGTGATTGCAAAGCGATAAGCACATCGGCGGCGCGTGGTGGTGCCACAGGTGGCCGCGTGGCGGCTCACCTGTGTTCCTCTCAGAACGCCAGCGTGGTTTGCGAGGCGGACTATTTCAGATCGAGACGTGCACCGGTGACTGCTTCGCAGCGCCGGTGGCACACACGTCCGCTCAAGGGTGTGAGCTGCCTCCTCAGGCTCTGAGCGTGCCACCCGTTCACTGCCCGGGCCACTCGACCACTTCCTCACCGTTGGGCGTAAAGAGTTGCCGCAGCGTCTCGGTGTCTGCACCCCGCGGCAAAAAGTGCACCGCACCATCGGCGCTCAAGGCCAGGAAGCCTTCGCCGAAATGGTTCCCCAGCCCGGCCGTGGGATCGGCGGGATCGAAGGCGAGATCCGCCGGCTGCGTCCAAATCACGGCATGTTCGTCGTCCGTTTCGACGGCCAGGATCGTCTTCGACGTGCCATCAGTGAACTCGCGATAAGTCAACCCGCGTCCATCGCGCCATGCGGTGGCAGCGCCGACCGGAAGCTGAATGCAGGTCTTCCCCGGCAGCAGTCCGGTCGTCAAACGATACACATCCGGCATCCGCTCGATCAGCTTGCGGTTGTGCTCGCTGTCCCAGGGTTCGTCGAGGTGGAACTCGTTATAGAGCGCTCGTTGGCCCACGAACGGTAGCAATTGCACGCGCCAGCTCAGCAGCGGCTTGCCGTTGGCATCGCGAATCGCCGTGTCGGGAAACTTCTTGTGGACATCGTAGTGGTTGTGCATCAGGATGCCGATTTGCTTAAAGTGGTTCGTCGCCTGTTGGCGGTTCACTGCCATCAAGGCACTATCAGTTACCTGCCGAAAAATATTCTCTCCCGGCGGCAACTTGGCGAGGTCCACGTTCAGCACAATCTCGTCATTCTCCACGCGTTGCTCCGTCGCCGCCAGAACCGCGCCGAGTTGTACCGGACGGCCGTTGATCGCCCGGATCTTCCCCACGGTGCCGCTGAGGAATCCATCGAGCGAGCCGGCGAGCGCAATCGCGCTCTGCGGCGACTTCGTCCGCATGATCAATTTGAATGACTTCTCAGGCACGAATGCAATCACGGTCCACTCCGCCTGCTGCGACCAATCTCGCAGGATGTCGCCGCCATGCTCGGCCGGCAACGTCGGCAGCAAACTGCTGAGCACGTGCCGCTGATCGGCCGTGGGCGCAATGACAATCGCCAGCGGTGCGTCGCCCGCTGCCGCCAGTGCGGCGCTGACGCCCGGGCGCGGCGGATGATTCCCTGCCAAGGCACTATCCACCAGACCGGTGCCGCCAACCAGGCAGTAACGTCCCCGGGTGGCGACGCGCCGCCCGCTACTCGCCGTGGGCAGGCCCGGCAGCTTGGCGAACGTCTCCGCAGCTTCGGCCTTATCGAACGGGATCACGCACACTGCGTCCATCGCGAATGGTCGGCTCCCTGTTGGCAGTTTGGGGTCCACCTGCATGATCAAAATCACGTGCCTGACGCCCGCCGCGGTGAGCAGCTTCCGAAACACCTCCGGCAAATTGACCGACTGCGCCTGCAATGCACCGCCGAATGCCAGCGCGGCAAACGTCGCGCCCGGCTCATCGGCCGTGACGTCAATTCGCGCCAGCGCCACCGCGAACTCATCCATTAGCGCGGCCAGGTCTTCCTCATGATCCGCGGCCAGCGCCAGCGGGCTGGCCACCATCGTGAGCATCAGCGTGCCAATAGCGATCGGGCGAAGCATGGATGATTCCTCGTAGATTGTGCCTGAGTGGATGATCACGCCCCGCGACCAGTAAGCTCAACAACTTAGGGTGTCTTTGCTATCGTGATTTCGTATTGCACGTCCGGAATTATGATCTTCTTTTCCGTCGAGCTCAGCACCGCCGTCTCCCCCTCGATGCGATACGCGAACGGACCGCCAGTCGCCGGATCGAGCGGCACCGGCACCTCTTTGATCTCGCCGAGCGTCGCCGGTAACTGGCCATCGTGAATCGCGGCATACAGCCGCAAAGCCTCGACGACCCGCAGCATGGCGATTCGCTGCTCGATGCGTAACACCGCTCGATTCGAGGAGCTGACCGCCGGCAGCATCAAATTGACCAGCACGGCCTCGGGCCGGTTGCGCAAACTACGAAGGCGATCATCGACCTGCTTGAATGCCTCGCGTGTCTCGACCGGCCTGTGTCGCGCCCAGATCACCATCTCATCCAGCAGCTCCCGATACACCTGCACCCAGCGCAGCAGCACCACCTGCATCGGATCCATCGCCTCGATCAAATGCCGATCCACGTCCGATTCCAGCAGTTGCCGCTTGCACGCCGGATAGGCCCGCAGCATCGCGGGTAGCAGCGCCACACGCGCGGGCATGCGCACATCGCGAGTCTCGCCGGAGTTGAACTCCACCCGAAAGCCGAGGTTGTTCCACTTCGTATCCATCAGCGAACCGATCTCGTGGGCCACATGCTCGAGTTGCTGTGGCGTGAGGATCGCCTTGTCCAGCAAATCGGCATAAGGTAGCGACCCGCGAATCCACATATCCTCCGACTCGATGCTCGCCGCCAGCCGGTCCGTCGACGTGGGGATGCTGGTCAGGGCCCAGTATGCGTTGGGCGAGCCGCTTTTGGCGATCCAGGTCACCACTTCCTCGTTGGCGACCCCCTGCACTGCCAGGCCGACCAGCATACTGACGAGCGTGCCCGCTTCGCCCAAGTGTTCCCCCATCGTGTACATGTTTTCCAGCACGAGACTGGCCTTGGCGTAATCCCCTTCCAAGATCGCCAACCGGGCTTCAACTGTCATCAACCGCGCCAGTTCTCGCATCTCCTGAATCTCGGGCAGCAGCGTGGCCACTCCCTGCTCCGCCAGCGGCAGATCCCACTCCACCCGCTTGCGGCGTGCGGCCAACCGAGCTTCCTCGAGCACGCTGCGAAAGCGCCCCAACGTTTGCCGGGCTTCCGCAAGCGGCAGCTCGGCGGCTGGCAGCTCCAGCCAGTCATAGATGTTCTGCCGCTTTTTGCTGTCGCGGTCGTCTTGCTGCAAGATGATGATCGCCCGGCCATACATCGCCGCCGCGTTCCCCTCGGAAAGCTGCCGGGCCGCGGGCGCAAAGCGATACCGCAAGAGCGGCTTTGGCGGCCCAGCCGGCGTCACCGTGAGCTGGATGACTTCCAGGTCGTCATCCGCCACCAGCGCCGTCGAAGCAACCAGCACAGCTAACACGGCAAGTAGTAATCGCCGAATCATGATGCGTTCCATTTCTCAAAAAGTAGTCTGCACTTACTCAACGAACCTTGGGTGGCCCTGACAACTTGTCAGGGTGCCTCCGGCACATGAGGGATCAGGCAACGCGTGCCCAATCATGAACGTTTCGATTGTTACACGCTTCCCCCGAACCCTCTGGTCGCTGCGAGGGAACCTGGGTGTCGCATTTTCAAAATCACTACAACGTCGGAGTCATCTGCTGCACCGAATTGCGTCTCAATCGCTCGTCGCCCCACCTCAGCATCGGCGTGCGAGTCGCTGGTCGCCTGTCTTCCGCCTCGTCACGCACCGCGACCTCGGCGCTGCGCAACTCCGCTCCGCCAGAACCCCATTCCGGCCGCACGGTCAGCGGACGCGAGGAATCAAATCGACCGCTCGCCAGCGCCCGCGGCCAATCGAACTCTTCACGCGCCAGCCGAGAATCCGGCCCCGCGACTTCGCTCGACCCAGCAGCCTCCGGCACCTCAACATTCACCACTCCCGGCGCTTCGTCGATCTTCTCTGGGGTCGCCACCTGCTGCGGTCCAACGGTCTGCGACTCCGGCGCCGGCCGCACGCCCAGCGCAAGCGCCAGCAGCAGCGAAGCTGCCGTAGCCCACTTCCATGGCGTCGCGCCGCGCGCCGCCGATTGCTCGCCTAACCGAATCATCAGCCGGTCGCGATCGATCCGGCTCGCCCGCGGCGCAAGCGCCAGCAATGTTCGTTCGGTGTCGTTCAGTTCTTCGGGCAGTTCGTTTTGGGACATGCGACTCCCAACCTTTCGCGCAAGGGGGCCAGGCCGGCCGCGTACCTGCGGTGGGCTGCGCTCGACGAGCAGCCCACCAGTTCGCCAATCTCACTAAAGTTCAATCCGCCCCACAGCCGCGCCACCAGCACCTCGCGCTGCTCCAGCGGCAGCTCGCTGAGCGCCTCGGCCGCGGCCCGGGCATCCATCGCATCGCCCATCGCCGGCTCAAACCACTCGACCGCCCGCCCCGCTTCCGACTCGTGCCGCTTGCGGCGATGCTCGGCCCGGCCGGCGCTGATCGCCCCCCGGCGAACCGCACAGTACAGCCAGCCGATCGGCCGCTCGGGGAGTGGCCGCTGTCTTGCCAGCTGCACGATCGCGTCCTGCACCACGTCCTCCGGCGCGTTGCACCAGGCCCGCGCATAAAGCTCCAGCGCAGCGGCCTGGGTCTCCAGGACGTGTTGCACCAGCTTGAGAACGGCCTGTTCCATCGGTCGAGCCACGGCCCCGGTTGAGCAAACCGCTCGCTTCTGTAGAGAGGTCGCCCGCCGCACGATGCTGTCCCGCGCAAAAGCAGCTCGCGGACAGATTTCTTGCCCGGCAGTCGAGGTGCACGAGCCCGCCGGCCGGTTTCAACGGGCGGCCCCGATTATCGCCTCTCACCCGCGGCAGAGCTAGCTTTCAGCGCAAACGGTTCAGCGCAAACGGGGACATCACACGTCATCACTCGATTCGTCAAAAGGCGACATTCAGTCATGGCAACGCAAACAGGGACATCACGGAACATCACTCAATTCTTCTGGAAAACGATACTCAGTAATGTCCCCATTACGCTTACATTACGCCCACCCCATTACGCCCACAGTCATGTCTCATCACGCTTAGCATGCTGGCGGAGGATCCGCCGTGATGCGAGAATTATTATCCGACAGCCGAACCGCTCCGATTCTTCGACCTTCGCTCGCCGGATAGCCCGCCATGACAATCAACTGCTTACTCGGCCCTACCCTGCTGCTGCTTGCAATCGCAACAAGCGCCCACGCCCAGAAACTCACCGCCGACATCCCCTACGTCGATCCCGGCCCCGAGCGGCAACGGCTCGACGTCTATATGCCCGAGCGGCCGGCCGCGGAGAAGCTGCCCGTCATGTTCTGGATTCATGGCGGCGGCTGGCAAGTCGGCGACAAGCGCGACGTCGACATCAAGCCCAAGGTGCTCACCGAGCGCGGCATGGTGTTCGTCTCGACGAACTATCGGCTGCTCCCCGACGTGACCATGGACGTGCTCACGCGCGACGTCGCCGCGGCACTGGGCTGGGTGCACCGCAACATTGCCCGGCACGATGGCGATCCCACGCGAATCTTCGTCGCCGGCCACTCGGCCGGCGCTCAGCTTGCGGCGCTACTTTGCATCGACGATCGTTATCTGAAAGAACAGAACGTTCCCTTCGACGTGCTCAAGGGCTGCGTCCCCGTCGACGGCGACACCTACGACATCCCCAAGATCATCATGACCGCCGAACTCCGCCAGATGCTCTATGGCGGCCGCCAGCCTACGTTCGGCCATCGCCAGAAGTTCGGCAACGATCCGGAAAAGCACGTCGACTTTTCCGCCGTCACGCACGTGGCCAAGGGGAAAGGCATCCCGCCCTTCCTGCTCTTGTACTTCTCGGGCAATCCCGACACCACGGCCCAAGCCAATCGCCTGGCCGCGGTGCTCAAGGCCGCGGACATTCCGGCCCGGGCATTCGGCAAAGGCGACACCAATCACGGCCGCCTGAACGATGATCTCGGCAAGCCCGACGACCCTGCCACGCAGGAACTCTTCAAGTTCCTCGACGGCAAATAGAACTGGACTCACTTTTGCTGGCCCGCTCAAGTCCAGGTCTATAGCGGCGGCAGCGCGGCTAAGCGGCGATTGATGTCGTCGAGAATCGCCTGATACGCCCGACCACCCACGCCGCCGTACTGACTCTGCAGGTCGGCAGCGGAAATATTCTCAGGCAAGCCGTCGGCGGGCGGAAAGATCGCATCGACATCCACCCGGCGGGCCAGCCGCGCCTGCACGGCCCGAGCGCTGGCCGGATCGCGAATCGCGGCGACAGCCAGTCGGTTGCCGGCGAAGTTGGCAAGCATGTCGGCGAACGAAAAGCCAGTGCCACCCGCCTTGGAATCGAGCTGCTCCTTCAATCGGCCGACGCGATCGCTCGTGGCCTCGTTCGAAAGCAGGATCAAACCCGCGCTCACCCAGAAGTGTCGCGTCCAATCTTCGCGACCGCGGAGCGGCACGGTGCCCAGAATGCGGTTCGCCTGGGCTCGCAAGTCAGCGTCGAACACCTCGCCCACGAACGGTTCGAGATCCGTGTGACCCAGCAGAATCATCAGGGCGAAGATGGCCGCGCGATTCTCGAGCACCGGGTCGTGATCGACCGAGCGCTGCTGCGCCAGCGCAAAGGCCTCCTGAGTAAGCGCTGCGAAACGGTCCGCAGCGGCGGGCAGCTTGTCATAGACCGCGATTAAACGCCGCAGATAGATGCCCGTCTCGGTGGAAACGTCCGGCCGCTCCCACAGAAGCTGCACCAGCGAGGGGACGATTTGCCGGCTGATCGCACCGGGCTGGAAAACGAAAGACACCGCGCCGCTTTTGATGTTCAGGCCATCGATCGCTTCGATGATCCGGCGAATTTGCGGGTCGTCGAGCAAGGTCGCATGCAGCGCCGAGGAGAGGATTCGCAGCAGCGGCCTGGGAATGGACAATCGCCCCACGCGAAGCTGCTCCACGTCGAGGTCCAGGTGCCCTTGCTCGACGGCCACTCGCCCCGTCATCTGGACGTTCAAGAATTTGCCCGCCGCCATCCGGCCTGGCAGTTCGATCGAGGCCTGCGAAGTGAACGTCGCCGGTTCGAAATGAACGTTCGCTCGCGATGGCGAGCCGCCCCGGCCCAGCGCGGAATTCACCAGCGCTCCCAGCTCGGCATCGGTGAGTTGCAAGGGTCGGGATTTGCCGTCCGGCGGTCGCGTCGCGCGGATTCGCTCAGCGAGCTGACTCTTGGAGGGGACACTGGCCGGGTCGACCTCGATCGCAAGCGGAGCATCGGAAAGCGCCAGCCGCAGGGCCAGCACGACGGTTCCCGCAAGCAGCAGCCCGAGCGTCGCCAACTGTCCGGCCGCCCACGCGAAGGAGCGCCTACCGCGCACGGCTGCCGAACCAAGGTGCGCTCCGGCCAGAAAACTGACAAACGGAAACAGCAACGAGCCGAGCGGCGGAAGCTCACTCCAGGCGATGGCCCAGCAAACCGCGATCGTCAGCAGCCCAAGCAGCGACCAGCTCAACCAGCCTAGCCAGAACTGCCGACGCGAGCCGGCGCCGGACGGTGGTGGTCCCCAGGCAGGCGGAACCAGCAAGCCGAGCAGAAACGCGAGCAGATACAGATTCAATTCACGGCGGAGCAATCCGCGCACCCAGCCGATCGCCTCGGCCGAGCTTTGGAAACCCCAATCCACCGGCTCGTAGGGAGCGGTCCGCGCTTGCCACGCGCGCAGCACGAGATAACCAACGTAAAGCAGCAACAGGCCGCGGAAAATCCACTGTCGCGACACACCCACGGGCGCCGCGGAATCGGACTCTACAGGCTGCGAATCAGGCATACGGCGACCGAGTGAGAGGAACCGACTTTTCCCATCTGCGTTTGAGCCTGATACAAACCCAGGCTCAGTCAGGCCAAGATTGTAGCAACGTGCTCGCTCGCCCACGTGTCCCCGGGAAGCGTTTCTGATATTTTGCTATCAGCTTCGACCAGTCCGTCCAGCCAGCACAGGAACCGCCCGATGCCCAACTTCGGCGACTATCAACTCGAAATCTACTTCGCCGGCCTGCGCGGCGAGCGCACGCCCTTCCCGATCGACATCCACGAACTGGAAGCCAAAGCCCACACCACCATGCCGCGGGACCTGCTGTCCTATGTGGCGGGCGGCTGCGGCGACGAACGCACGCAGCGCATCAACGTCGAGGCATTCCAGCGCTGGGGGCTCGTGCCGCGAATGCTCGTCAGCCCCACGCAGCGCGACCTCTCGATCGAAATGTTCGGCCTCAAGCTCCCCTCCCCCGTCTTCATGAGTCCGATCGGCGTGCTCGGCATCTGCACGCAGGATCAGCACGGCGACCTGGCCGCGGCGCGTGCGTCGGCCCAGACCGGCGTGCCTCTGGTAGCCTCCACGCTTTCGATGGATCCGCTGGAAGACGTGGCGCGAGAGTGCGGCAGCACACCCAGTTTCTTCCAGCTCTACACGCCGACCGACCGCGAGCTCGCCGAAAGCTTCGTCAAGCGTGCCGAAGCCGCCGGCTACAAGGGCCTCATCGTCACGCTCGACACCTGGCTCCCCGGCTGGCGTCCGCGCGACCTTTCGATGGGCAACTTTCCGCAGCTCCGCGGACTGTGCCTGGAGAACTACTTCTCCGATCCCGTGTTCCTCAAGAAGCTCGAAAAATCGCCACGCGAAGATCTCCGCACCGCAGCCATGGTCTGGGCACGCCTGTTCGGCAATCCCCTCACCTGGAACGATCTTCCCTGGCTCCGCTCGATTACCAGGCTGCCTTTGATTCTCAAGGGCATCCTGCATCCCGATGACGTTCGCCGCGCCATCGACGCCGGCGCAGACGGCATCTTCTGTTCGAACCACGGCGGACGACAGGCCAACGGCGGCGTCCCGGCGCTCGACCATTTGCCCGAGGTGGTCGCCGCCGCGGGAAGCGTTCCAGTGCTGTTCGATTCAGGCATCCGCTCCGGAACCGACGTCGTGAAGGCTCTCGCCATGGGCGCCCGGGCCGTTGGCATCGGTCGTCCGTACGTCTATGGCGCGGCCATCGGCGGCACCGCCGGCATCCGCCACGTCCTCCGTTCGATGCTCGCCGAAGCCGACCTGCTGATGGCCGTCGACGGCTATCCCACGCTGAAGGACCTTAATCCCGAGGCTCTGCGGCGGGTCGGCTAGTCACGTCCATACGAATCAGCGTTACCGTCCGGGCCCGGTCTTTTGCCCGGCGCGATCCGAAAGGTGATCCTGCGCGAGTGCCTGCGATGGCGTGAGGGACGATCTGTCGTCGTCAAAGCTGTCCCACCATCCGGCGGCCTGTTCGCTTGACCAACTGCCATGGCACACGCAGCTTGCCAGGGCTCTCTCGACTGCCATCACGTCGGAAAACCTCTGGCCGGGATCCTTTTCGAGGCATCGTGCAACTGCGTGCGCGAGGTCGGGTGGAATCTCGGGATTCCGTGCAGCCAGGGGCACAACCGCCTCGGAGAGGTGCGCTGCCATCGTCTGAACCGAAGTTGAGTGCACGAACGGAGGCCGGCCAGTCAGCAGAAAATAGGCCACCGCGCCCAGGCTGTAAATGTCGCTGCGATGATCGACATCCCGCACACCCCCGGCCTGCTCGGGCGACATGAATGCGGGAGTTCCTGCGATGGTGCCAAGGCCAGTCAGATTCTGGTCATCAGAGTTCAGGTCGTGCATGCGAACCAAACCAAAGTCCAGCAGCTTGGCGACGTCATACATTCCACCCACCTGGCAGACCAGGATGTTGGCCGGCTTGATGTCGCGGTGCACCAGGCCCACGCGGTGAGCCTCGTGCAGCGCTCCACAGACCTGCCGCAGCAAATGGACGACGCGCGCAGCAGGCAGCGGCCCGTATCGCGCCACGAGTTCGGCAAGCGAGGGGCCGGGCAGATACTCCATCGCGTAGTAGAAGGTACCGTCTCCCGCGAGACCATAGTCGTACACCCGCACTGTGTTCGGATGTGTCAGGGTCGCCATCGCCTGGACCTCACGTTCGAATCGAGAGAGCGAGCGTGAATCGCCACGGTACTCTGGCCGGATCAACTTTAAGGCACAGGGTCGACGGAGCAGCGCGTGCTCTGACAAGTACACTTCGCCCATTCCGCCAGATCCCAATCGCTTGATCAGCCGATAGGGGCCCACCTTTCCCGATTCAGAAGCGGCTTTCTGCAGCGTCGCAATCCGGTAAGCGCCAAAGACCGCGATCGCCGCTGCGAGTGCCATGTCGGTGATGGAGCACAACAGAAATCCAGTCACGGCGGTTGCCGGCACCGTGGACGTCGTCAGGGCCAGCACAGCGGCGATCGCCAGATATCCCGTCACCATGACTGCCACAACCAGAATGCAGCGCCGGGCCGTATTCGGGATCAGAATTCCGTAGCTGACGATCGTCATGGCCCACGGCCAACTCATACATCTGGCGGCAATTACCGGGCCGATCCAACGATCCAACGCGAGGGCGGAAAAGAAGCCGACTTGAAAGAACAGGACTTGCTGATAGCCGAAATAGATCAACAGTCCCGTGAACAGTGCGACTTCGATCCGCCGCAGGGCCCGCAGCGAAAGCGGCACGCGGCTAGACAACAACACGGCGATGACGGCAAGCTCGGTCACGACGGCCACGTACAGCGCGGTTCGCCACCAGACCGTAAACAGGCTCCACAGGACAGGCACATAGAACAGGAATGCCACAAAGGAGATGGTGGCAAACAAGCGCAGGCGACTCCGCAGCAGGGTCTGCACTTCGCGATCCGGCGTGCCGCTCGCGATAAAGCCAATCTGAGGCACGCCGCCGATCGCGCGGCGCACTTGGTTCAGCGCCGGCAACGACGCCGTCGAACCCGGCGCCCCAGGTTCCAAGGCCCGCTCGAGTGCAATCTGACTTTCGAGCACGTCGGCATGAGCCGGAAATCGAGCGCGATACTCCCGGGCCTGGGGCTGTTCTCCCAACCGTTGGCGGAGTAGAAACTCGTGGAAGATGACGTCCACCACCGCTTCGCTATCCGCGGCCACCTGGGGATAGCGCCGCAGGTAACTCTCCGCCAGAATCCGCTCCCCGGCATGCCAGCGGCGGCGCTGATCCAGCCGCAACACGGTGGCCAGTTGTGCGGGCGTAAGTTGGCCCTCAGTGCTGAGGAACTCCTGCAAGCTGACCTGAGTGCCCTCCTCCCAGAGCAGCAGTAAACGCTCGGCCGGCTCGACGATATGTGCCGATGTGCCAACCGCCCCCGGAAAGAATGGTTCAGAAACATTCAATGGGATTCCCCTGAAGTCTCTATCGCAATCCCGATCTCAGGCGCACAAAAAAAGTTCAGGCAAGCTCCTCGTCCAAACCCATCTGCTGCGAGATGCGCTCCACGGCTCGGGCATACTGCACGCGTCGTGCCGGTGCGCTGCCGCCCAGTTGAGCAGCGATTTGTGCCCACTTGAATCCCTCTTTACGCAGGTCGGCGATGGCCAGCTCCTCCGCGCTGAATGATTTGCGAAATCGCTCGAGCAGCTCCTGGCCAGAAACCTGTTCGCTGGGCGACGGCCCAGGATCGGCCACGGCGGCCAGTTCCTCGGCCGGAGCAGCGCGCCGCGCGTCGCGCCGCTGACTCTGCTGCCAACGTGCCGCGGCCGCCACCTTGTTGCGCGTCATCACCACCAGCAGGCTCACCAACCGCTCGGGCGTCTGCAGATCGTACTGGCCCAGCGCCGTCCGGGCGAAAAAACTGGCCAGCACCGATTGGCAGACGTCGGTCGAATCAAACACTCGTCGCAATCGTTCGTCTTCCAGCCGCAGCCGAACGGTGCGGCGAATCAGCGGCTCGTACTTGCGAACCAACTCCGCAGCCGCCTGCTCGTCTCCGCCGCGAATGCGACGAATGAATTCATCAAAGGCTGCTTGCTGGGGCATCAAACTTCGAGAATCAAGGATGTCAGAGGGTCCGTGCCGGGGTCGCCGGGTCATTGTAATCGAAGCCTCGCCCAACAGCTCGCAAATTCGTCGGCAGTCGCTTTCGAACGCCGATTCCACCGATTTGGTTGCCAATCTTTCCTCGTCAGCGTCGTTCTTTGTGCGCTTTGGACACGGTCTGCGATTCCTCTCTAGAGGCCTTTTCCGACCGCGCAAGCACAGCGACCGCCATTAACCACCCGCGGACCGCATATCGCCGACGAGTCAGGACAACTGACGCGGCAAGATCGCACCCTCGATGGTCGCCTCACTCAAGAGACCCCACATGCACGTGAACCTTCTTAAGTCAGCCATCATGCTCCTCAGCGTCTGCGCAACCTGCGCCGCACCCCGAGCCGTCGCCGACCCCTATGTCATCACGGAAGTCATGAGCGGGCTGGTAACGCCACGCGGCCTCGCGTTCGGACCCGACGGCGGGCTTTATGTCGCTGAAGCCGGCAGCGGCGGCGCTGGCCCCAGCGTCGTGCTGGGGAACGGCTCGACCGCCTTTCTCGGCGACACGAGCGGATTAAGCAGGTTGTTGGGCGGAGTCCAAACGCGTGTCCTTAGCGGCCTTCCTTCGGTCGCGACGGCCGCCGGGCTCGACGCAGGCGGGCTCCAAGACATCGCCTTCGACAGCTCCGGACAGGCCTTTGGACTCTTCAGCTTTGGCTCCGATGCCATGCAGCGCAACACCAATCTGGGTACGGCCGGCGCACCGCTGGGGACCGTGGCAAAGCTGCCCCTCGGCGGCGGATCGCTCCAGCACGTGGCCGATGTCACGGCGCATGAATTCGCCAACAATCCGGCCGGCGGCGCACTCGACAGCAATCCTTTCAGATTCGCCCTCGCGCCGGGCGGAGGCTTGCTGGTCGCCGATGCCGGTGCGAACGACTTTCTGCACTCCTCCGCGGCCGGCGTGATCTCCACGCTCGGCGTCCTGCCGGCCAAGCCCAACCCGTTGCCGTTCGGGCCGCCAGTATACCAGTCGGTGCCGACCTCGATTACTGTCGGCCCCGACGGCGCTTACTACATCGGGCAACTGACCGGCTTTCCGTTTCCTCCCGGCGCGGCCAACATCTTCCGTTTCGATCCCACGACGCTGGCCATCACCGAGGCCTTCAGCGGCTTCACCAACATCATCGACTTGACGTTCGACGAGCACGGAATGCTCTACGTGCTGCAAGTCAGCAGCAACGGGCTTGCCTCGCCGCTGGGACCAGGCTCAGGTTTACTCATTCAAGTCGATCCCACCACCGGCGTTCGCACAACGATTGCCAGCGAGGGGCTCGTCTTCCCAGGGGGCGTTGTGGTCGGTCCCGACGGTGCGCTCTACGTCACCAATCACAGCAACTCCCCGACAGGCGGCCAGGTCCTGCGGATCGCCGAAGTACCCGAGCCTTCCTCGCTGGCGCTGGCCGGTGGGGCAGCGCTGTTGGCTGCGATCGGCTGCGGTCCGACTCGTGTTCGCAACCGCGGCGCTCGGTGCAAGGTGAACACCGCTCGATTTTAAACCCTAACAAGAATCGCCGGTAAGGGGCCCTGCATGTCTGTGCCAGGGTTCTGATCGGCCAGCCATACGCCCGCCAAAGGAGACACTCCCATGTGGTTTCACTCAGACAGAAATCCTCCCTCTCAGGCTGCACGCAAGTCGACGCGACGCGGGCCGCGCAGCGCGCGAATGCGATCGGCGGGGCATCTCATTTGCTTCGAGCCGCTCGAAATTCGCAACATGCTCAGCTTCACGCCCGCGGTGACCTATGCAGCGTCTTATCCTCGCGCCGTCGAAGCCGGCGACTTCAACCAGGACGGCTACGCAGACCTGGTGACGGCGGGCAATGATGCCAACGTCGGCGTGCTGCTCAACAAAGGGGACGGCACGTTCCACAACTCGGTTGGCTATTCCCACGGCGGCAACTCAGCGTACGAAGCGCTGGTTGGCGACCTGAACGCCGACGGCCAGCTCGACCTCGCAGTGAGCACAACCACCTCGCGGATCACTGGCTACTACTACGGCTACTATGGCGGAAGCTATCCGATTTACACCAATGACGGCCACGTGAAGGTTCTGCTCGGAAACGGCGACGGCACGTTCACGCCTGGCGCCACGCACGATCTGGGCGAGCTCACTCCTACCTCGATGGCCCAGGGCGATCTGGACAACGACGGCGACCTCGACCTCGTCGTCGGCGGAACAGGCGTCAACGGAGGCACCCGGGTTCTGCTGGGCAACGGAGATGGCACGTTCGCCGCGCCGCAGTCGATCTCCAGCGCCAGCTTTTCAGCGCTGGACCTCGCCGATCTGAACGCAGACGGCAATCTCGACCTGCTGGCACTCAGTAGCGGCGTCGCCGTCGATTCGCTGTTGGGAAATGGCGATGGCACCTTTCAATCTGCCCAGAGAGTGTCAACCGGTCCCTACTCCAGCCAGGCGGTAGGTGATGTCAACGACGACGGCCAGCTCGATCTGGTCGCCGGCTATTCCCTGGCGAATTGGGGATATTACTACTACTCGCTGCAGGGTTACGCGGCCGTGCTTTTGGGCAGCGGCGATGGGGCGTTTGGCGGAGGCACCACGCATCTGCTCGATCAGAGTTACTCATCGCGACTCGCGCTGGCAGACTTCAGCGGCGACGGCGCGCTCGATCTTGTCTCGGTCAGCCTCTACTCCGGAAATGTCAACCTGCTGCTCAACGACGGCAACGGTACGCTCGGCCCCTACACGCCCTACTCCACCAACGTTGCCAGCGGCGCACCCTACGACATCGTGGCGGCCGATCTGAACGGCGATGCCACGCTCGACCTCGCAATCGCCAACCCATCGTACGGTTCCGTGGCCGTGCTACTCGAGGGAGATCCCCCGCCGTTCGTGCCGTCGATAACCATCGGCGATGCTACGCTCACCGAAGGAAACTCCGGCACCCAGAACGCAACCTTCACCGTCGCGCTCTCCGGGGCGTCAGCCAGTGTGGTCACCGTTGCCTACCTCACCTCTGGCGACACCGCCGCCGCAAACGATGATTACCTGACCACCTCGGGCATGCTGACCTTCGCCCCCGGCGAAACCAGCCAGGTGCTCACCGTGCAAGTCAAGGGGGACACGCAGGCTGAAACGAACGAAACGTTCTTCGTCAACCTTAGTGCTCCCAGCGGCGCGACCATCGTCGACGGCCAAGGCCTCGGGACGATTCTCGACGACGACCCGAGCGTCAGCATCAGCGACGTAACCAGGTTTGAAGGCAACTCGGGCAACACAAGGTTCGTCTTTACCGTGAGCCTTTCGGCTGCATCCAATGCTCGCGTGGTGGTCAACTACGCCACCGAAGATGGCACGGCCCGCAAGCGAGACAACGACTACGTCGCCAAGAGCGGCAAAGTTACCTTCACCCCCGGCGAGACCAGCCAGACCATCACCGTGCTGGTGAAGGGAGACCGCAAGAACGAGGCGAATGAGTCATTCTTCGTGAACCTGACGAAAGTCAAAGGTGCACTGCTCGCCGACAGTCAAGGCGAGGGCACAATCCTGGCCGACGACCGTTCTCGGCTTGCCCACGTCTGGCACCTGCTGTTCTGGGCGGCGGTCGACGATGCGATCGACGATTTTCTGGAATCACGGCCCAAGAAGAGCGGCAGATAGAAAGCGAACACTCCGATGCATAACCGATCCACTGGTTCTACGATCACGGCCCCGCGCAACGGCCAGCCGCAGTCGCCCGCGGACGCGATGGCGGCGCCGCCCCCACCCGTCGCATTCCATTACGCGCAGACGGACAGCTTCGTCGAATTGCTCTCGCGACTGGGAGCGTCGCTATTGGTCAGCACCTACCAGGCCAATAAGCTGCTGGCCGTTCGCGTGCAGGGGCCAGGGCTCTCCGTCCTGGTCCGCACGTTCGATCGGCCGATGGGCATCGCAGTCGATCCGCGCCGCCTGACCTTGGGCACGCGCAACCAGATCTGGACTCTCCGCAACGCTCCCGACATCGCGCCGCGAATTGAACCCGCCGGCGCGCACGACGCCTGCTACCTGCCGCGCTCGGCGCACGTCACCGGCGATATCGGCATCCATGAGATGGCCTGGTGTGACGACGAACTGTGGATGGTCAGCACCCGATTCTCTTGTCTCGCGACGCTCGACAAGGACTACAGCTTCGTGCCGCGCTGGCAGCCGCCATTTATCACCGCGCTGGCAGCCGAAGACCGTTGCCACTTGAACGGCCTGGCGATACGTGACGGGCGGGCGACCTTCGTTACTGCTCTCGGCGAGACGGATACGGCCGGCGGCTGGCGCGCCGCGAAGGCCAACGGCGGCGTTCTGATCGACATCGCCAGCGGCGAGACCGTGGCCCGCGGCCTCTCGATGCCCCACTCGCCGCGCTGGCACGACGGCCAGCTATGGGTCCTGGAATCGGGCACGGGCGGCGTCGCACGCGTCGATCTGGCGACCGGCCATCGCGAAACGGTCCTCAATCTGCCCGGCTTTACCCGCGGCTGGGCGCTCGTCGGCCATTATGCATTCGTGGGGCTTTCCAAGATTCGCCCGACCTCAGCGATGGCGGGAGTGTCGATTGCGGAAAGGCGCCACGAGCTGAAATGCGGGGTGGCCGCGGTCGATCTGAATCGTGGGGTCATGGTTGGCTTACTCGAATTCCAGACTGCCGTCGAGGAACTCTTCGATGTGCAGTTGCTCAAGTATCGTTTCCTCGAAGTCATCGGTTTCCAGAAGGAAGCTGTCGATCACACGTTTGTTGTTCCGCCCGGCGCCACCCCCCGGGTTCCCATCCCTGAAGGTCAGCGCGGTACTTCTTGAGACCGGTTACGGCAAGCTGCCAGGACGCGCAATCTGAGCTCTAACCGGCACGTGGCTGGGGGGTACTTGTGCGATTCGCCCAGAAACCTAGATGAATCAAGTAGCCTCACTCCTCGACGCGGGCTCCTGGCGGATCTGCCCCGACCGAGCGATATGTCCGCCGATTCTAGTTCGCAACACATTGGGGGTACACCATGAGCGCTCGAACACGGCCGCTTGCCCACCGCGGTTCATTTAGGTTCTCGCAGCTTCACCGCACGCTCGTCGCCGAGGCACTTGAAGATCGGACGCTGCTGTCGGCCAGCGGCAGCTCGTCGCCCGACGACATTCTCGCGGCTCTGGCAGTCATGGCGGCTGAGTTCGCGACCGCGCCCAGTTCGTCATTCTCTTCCTCTGACGACGAAGTCAGCCAGCTATTGAATCAGGCACAGCAGAGCGTAATCGCTAGTTCCATGGTGGCGCTGTCACAGCCTGAAGCGTCGTTCGCCCTGACCGCCCTCGATCAATACGTGGCGGCGCCCGATCCGGCTTTCGGCTACAGCGTCGCCAGAACATTCGCTGGTGTTGGCTTCGACGGCTATGTGCTGAAGATGCAATCGCAGGAGTGGCGCACACCAGATGAGGTGAATCGCACGCTGTGGGAGCACTGGCTCATCATCGCGATTCCCCACCAGCTCAATCCCCAATCGAACTCAGCACTGCTGGCCATCACGGGTGGTAACAATCGCAGCGCGACCCCGCCTTCCAACTTCAGCATTGCAGAGCTGGGCACGATCGCTGGCTTGACCGGAACGGTCGTGGCCGAACTGCGAATGGTTCCCAATCAGCCACTGACATTCGCAGCGGAGACGCAACCGGCCGGCACCTTCGCGGTCCCCGGTGAGTCGCCCGATCTGGTCGAGTTGGACTTTCATTTCGATTCAGGTTTGGGCGGCCTGCAGTTCAGCTTCGGGTTCTATGACCTCGCCTCGGTGACGGTAGATCCGGTAACGCAAAAACGCGACTACGCAGTGCAGGCCATCAGCAGCGGCGCCTTGCTGTTTGATGAGCGAATTGACTCGCCCGGCTCACTTGTGGAGTACAACGTGGTGGCCCGATCCGAGTTGGGGTTTTTCATCGTTCCCGACGACACGGTCGCCAACTTCCTGGCTGATCCGAATGCCTACTACGGGGGCGGCAAGCGTGCGCCGCTGTTCTCACTGCCGAGTGCCAACCCCGGCCAACTTGATCAGATGACGGTTTCTATCGAGCCGGGTGTAACTCGAATCCAGTTCGAGGATCTCAGTCGGGTTGGCGGCGGTTCGGACAACAACTTTACGGATGTGCAGATCGCCATTCACGGCGGGCTTTCGCCGGTGCCACTCCCCCCAGGATCAGACATCTTCGGGACTTCCAGGACCGAAGACGCGATCATCGCGTACACGTTCGATCAGTACCTGGCGACAGGCGACGACACTTGGCCGGCGCTACTGCCGATGGTCAAGAGTGCCGTCCGCGCGATGGACGCGGTTCAGCAATTTGTTCCCCAAATCGCTGCAGGTCACGCGATCGACGACTTTGTCGTCAGCGGAGGGTCCAAGCGCGGTTGGACCACGTGGCTGACTGCCGCCGCGGATGCAGCCTCGGCGGACCCGCGAGTCAAAGCGATCGTCCCCATGGTGTTCGACGCGCTCAATCTTGACGAACATCTCGCGCATCACAAAGAGTACTACGAAGGTGTCACCGATTCGATCATCGACGGCTACTCCAATGCACTCAAGGATTACACGGCATTAGACGTGATCGAGGCGGTCAATACGCCCGAAGGTCAGCAACTGCTTTCGATTGTCGATCCCTATGAGTATCTCGATCGACTCACGATGCCGAAGTTCATGATCAACTCGACCGGCGACGAGTTCTTCGTACCCGATTCGGGCCAGTTCTACCTGGGCGATCTACCGGGCCAGAACTACGTCCGTTACGTGCCGAACACCAATCACGACGTGCTGGACGACTCCGACGCCGGCGAAAGCCTGATCGCTTACTACGACGCAATCGTCAATGATCGACCGCTACCACAGTTTACCTGGTCGGTCGAGGATGGCGGAGCGACGATTCGTGTGAACTCGATTGACACACCACTTCAAGTAAACGTTTGGCAGGCGACGAACTATGCCTCGACAGACTATCGGCGTTCGGTGACCGGTATTCCTTGGAGCAGTTCTCCGCTGACCGCCCAGAGCGACGGCAGTTATGTCGCGCAAATACCCGAACCGAACCTTGGCAGCACCGCGTTCATGGTGGAGATGGTGTATCCGGGGGAGATTTTTCCGTTCAAGTTCACGACCCGCGTTAGCGTACTGAAGGCCGATGAGGAGAGTCCGATCGAGCCCTCGCTCGTGCCGGAGTTGGTCGCTGACATCAACGACCGGACGCTGGATGCGAGCATCGCCAATCTAACGCCGGTGAATGGCACGCTGTTTTTCACGGCCTTCGACCGGGCGCATGGAACCGAGCTGTGGAAAACCAATGGCACGGCTGGCGGAACGGTGCTCGTGACCGATATCGCACCCGGGCCGAGTAGCTCTTACCCCTACGGCCTCACCAAAGTCGGCGGGACTCTGTTCTTCACGGCCTATAACAGCGAGACCGGCAGCGAATTGTGGAAGTCGGATGGCACGGCCGAGGGAACCGTGCTGGTGGCGAACGTACGACCGGACAATGGTAATCCCAGCGGATCCTATCCATCAAGTCTGACGGCGATGGGCGGCTCGCTGTTTTTCACGGCGTACGATAACGCACACGGCCGCGAATTGTGGAAGTCCGACGGCACGGCGGAAGGAACCGTACTGGTCGCAAATGTTCGCCCGGACGGACCCTACTATTCTCGTGGCTCTGATCCATTGAACTTGACGGCGATGGGCGGAACGCTGTTTTTCTCGGCCCAGCATGATGACTACGGCCGCGAACTGTGGAAATCCGACGGCACGGCCGCGGGGACCGTACTGGTTGAGGACATTCGCCCCACGAGCCACTATGGCTATCCGCAGGGCTCCAACCCGGAGAACTTAACAGCCGTCGGCGGCAGATTGTTTTTCACGGCCTACGACGACGAACATGGCCGCGAACTGTGGAAATCAGATGGCACGGCCGCCGGTACCCAGCTCGTGGCTGACATTCGTCCGACGAGTCCCTACGGTTATCCTCAGAGTTCATATCCCCTGAGCCTGACGGCGGTCGGCCGGATGTTGTACTTCACAGCCAACGACGTCGAACATGGCCGCGAACTCTGGAAGTCGGACGGCACGACCGCGGGAACCAAGCTCGTCGCCGATATTTCTCCAACGAGCACTTATGGCTATCCCCACAGCTCCGCTCCTGCCGAGCTGGTGGCGGTTGGCGGGACTCTGTTCTTCACAGCCAATGACGAAGTGCACGGCCGCGAATTGTGGAAGTCCAACGGCACGGCTGCAGGAACCGTGCTGGTCTCGAATATTGTCACGGACAGCCCGTATGGAACTCGGAGCTCCGATCCAACGGAGCTCACATCGGTGGGCGGCGCGGTGTACTTTGTCGCATACAGCGATGAGCATGGCCGCGAGCTGTGGAAGAGTGACGGAACGACCGCAGGCACGATGAACGTCGCGAACATCCGCCAGGACAGTCCGTATCCTATCGGCTCGTATCCGGCCAATCTGACAGTCATGGGCGGCAAGCTGTTTTTCACCGCGACAGACGACGAGCACGGTCTCGAGCTATGGAAGACGGGTGGGACTGCCATCAGCACGAGCCTGGTCAAGGATCTCATCGTGGATACGCCGGGTTCCTACCCCCAGCAGTTCACCGAGATCAATGGCGTCTTGTACTTTGTGGCAAGTGATGATCGCGGCCAGGAGTTGTGGAAGAGCGACGGGACCGTTGCTGGTGCCGGGCTTGTCGCAGATATTTTCCCAGGAGCAACAAGTTCCTACCCGGCGAACCTAACGAACGTCGGCGGGATACTTTATTTCACGGCCAGAGACGAAACGCACGGCTTCGAACTTTGGAAATCGGATGGCACGGCTGAGGGGACGGTACTCGTCGCAGACATTTGGCCGAGCGGCCCGTACGGCAATTCCGGCTCGTATCCACAAAACTTGGCAAACATTGGTGGCCTGCTCTACTTCTCCGCTGACGACGGCAGGCATGGCCGCGAGTTGTGGAAGAGCGACGGGACGGAAGCAGGAACTGTGCTGGTCGCCGATATCCGCGCCAACAGTCCCGGCGGCTGGCATCAAAGCTCTTACCCGGCCAATCTGACCGCAGTCGATGGATCGCTGTTTTTCACAGCCCAGGACGATGAGCACGGCCGGGAACTGTGGAAATCCGACGGCACGGCTGAGGGGACCCTCCTCGTTCTGGACATTCGTCCGGAAAGCTACTACAGCTACCCTTTCAGCTCCGCCCCCATGTATCTGACTGCGGTAGGCGGGACGCTGTACTTCACTGCCTACGAAGAGACCCATGGTCGTGAACTCTGGAAATCCGACGGCACCACCGAGGGCACCGTCCTACTGGCGGACAGCTACGACGAATTCCCCGGCGGTAGCTCCTATCCGTCCGCCCTGACCAATGTCGGCGGAGTTCTCTTCTTTGGGGCCTATGGCAACGGCACGGGCCGCGAGCTGTGGAAGAGCGACGGCACGGTAGAAGGAACGAAACTAATTAGGGATATCGAGCTCGGCTACGGCAGCTCCGATCCGACTAGCCTCACGAACGTGGATGGCCAAGTCTTCTTCACCGCCTTCCACCAGACATTGGGAATTGAACTCTGGACGAGCGATGGAACAGCGCAGGGCACGATTCCCGTGAAGAACATACGCCCCGGAAGCAGCGGTTCGTATCCCGCGCAATTGACGAGCGTCGGTGGCAAGTTGTTTTTTGTGGCCCATGACAGTTATCTCGGCGGCCAACTGTGGCAAAGCGATGGGACCGCCCAGGGCACGGTTATGCTTCCTGCGCCCGTTGGTACAGACAGTGGGGGATTTTATCCAAACCAGCTAACCAATGTGGGCGGAACGTTGTTCTTCAGTGCGACCGGCCAGAACATGGGCCAGGAGCCCTGGGCGTTGGTGCAGCCGATCGAAATCGACATCCGACCGGGTAGCGTGATTAACCTGGTCAATCTGGCATCATCCGGAGAAGTGCCCGTAGCGGTGTTTAGCTCTGCGACGTTCGATGCCAGTGCGATTGATGCCTCGACGCTGACGCTCGCCGGCGCGCACGTGGCCACAAAGCTTGACGGCACGCCGAAGTCGACCCTGGTGGACATCAATGGCGACGGCGTCGATGACTTGCTCGTGCGATTCGCCTCCCAGGGCCTGAACCTGGCATTCGGTGACACGACCGCGATGCTCGAAGGGAAACTTCTGGATGGTCAGCGGATTCGTGGCAGCGATCAGGTTCGCGTGCTGAAACCGCTCGGCAGTAGCCCGGCGAGTGCGGCCATCGGCGACCAGCAGCCTGCCAGTAGCGAGAGCGTTCTCCAGGTCACGGCCAGCCCTGCATCTGCAATCATTGGTTCCGCCGTGCCAGAAGCGGCGGGCAAAGATCGGCCAAATTCGCCGGCACTGCTCGAGAAGACTCGCGCGACGGTCTCGGCGACAACCGACAAGATCGATGCTCCGCCGGCTGTTCAGATCGTTGCCAAGACGCCACATCTGCTCAGCAGATTACCGGATGGCGTACTGGCGAACTTGCTCATGGAAGTAGATGTCGGCGAGGAGTTGCTGAGTCGCGTCGAGGATACACTCAGAGTTCCTGAACACTCGGCAGAGCTGCCGTTAACACTTTCTCGGGTTCTTCGGCAGAGGTAGGTGCTTCAAAACTTGTCCAAAGCGATCTTCACATGAACGGAACTGATCTCCAGCTCGACGAAAGCATTCCGTCGGCGGCCACAGATGCCGCAGCATTGCAGCGCGAGGTGAAGTTTCGCCATTCACGAGAGTTCGTGCCATTGCTGGAGCGGCTGGGTGCCTCGCTGTTGGTTTCCACCTACCAGGCCGGCAAACTGGTCGTCCTGGGGACGCGCGATTCGCAACTCAACATCTCGTTGCATAACTTTGAGCAGGCGATGGGAGTCGCGATTCATCCGCACAGAATCGCGATCGGCAGCCGCGGCCAGGTGTGGTTCCTGAACAGTGCTCCGGAGTTGGCCGGACGGCTGGAACCGGCAGGCCGATTCGACGCCTGCTTTCTCACGCGCAAGGCTCTGGTCACCGGCAATATTCAGAGCCACGAAATGGCTTGGGTCGGCGAGGAACTGTGGATTGTCAACACGGCGTTTTCTTGTCTGTGCACGCTCGACGAACAGCACAGTTTTGCGCCTCGCTGGACGCCGCCGTTCATTACCGACCTGGAAGCCACCGATCGCTGCCATCTGAACGGACTCGCAATGCAGGACGGACGCCCTCAGTACGTCACCGCGATGGCCGAATCCAATCAACCCGCGGGTTGGCGGCCCACGAAAGCACACAGCGGGTGCATTATCGATGTCGCCAGCAGTGCGATTGTTTCACGCGGACTATCCATGCCGCACTCTCCACGGTTACATCGCGGGCAACTGTTGGTTTTGAATTCCGGCATGGGAAACATTGAGAGCGTGGACCGCCAGACTGGCAACCGCGAACCCGTGGCACTGCTGCCGGGCTACACGCGCGGTCTGGCTTTCTGCGAACAATATGCGTTTGTTGGGTTGTCGAGAATTCGAGAGACGGCCGTTTTTGGCGGAGTGCCCATCGCCGAGCATCGCGAGCAGTTGCGCTGCGGAGTGGGCGTCATCGACCTCAACACCGGCGCAGCGGTGGCGTACTTCGAGTTTCTCAGCGGCGTGGAAGAGATTTTCGACGTGCAGGTCTTGCCCAATACCAGTTGCGTCGGCATCACCGGACCGTATCCCCAGCAAGACCATGCTAAGGACGTATGGATCGTGCCAAGACCTTGTGGCAAAATTAATCAGTAGTCTTCAATCACAAGTCAAAGTAATGCTGGCCAAGTTCTCGTCCTGGCAGTTTCGGGAGAGAAGCCGCTTTCGGAGGGCTTTACCATTGGTGTACAGATGAAGCCGACTGAGGCCGTCCTCGGCTTCTCAGATGTGTCGCTGTTCGCAGATAAGTGCCTTCAAGACCAAGTACTAGATATCAAACGGATAACGTCCTGAAGGTTGCGCACAAATCGAAAGGGCAGTCCTAACGCTGGTTGAGGTTTGTTTGTCGAGAACGAACTCTACCAGCACGAAAGGACTCGCCGAGCCCGCTTTCCGGAAGTCATCGGCTTTCAGAAAGAAGACGTCAAGTAGACGTTTGTCGTACGACCGGGGCACAGGTGATCGGGCAGACACCCCCACCCCAGTCTACTCAGGAGAGTGTTCATCGGCCCCCTCTTCCGCCCGCTATTACTCTGCTGCGCGATTCCATTTCAGCTACCGCATGGGCACCACCGAAGTGCCCGTGGGACAGTTCACGGCGTTTCTGAACGCAGTTGCGGCCGACGATCCGAGTTGGCGGAAACCGACACAGGGTTTCGCGTAGCGCGCGTCCCCGAGCCGTCATCCCTGGCACTGGCAATTTGTTGCGTCGTGGGCTGTGGTACCGGGCTACCGCAAGAGCCACTCACACCAGCATCGCCCCGCTCACCGGCGGCTTCCATGAAAGCCGATTCTGTGCTATCCGCCGCTCAAAGACCTTACGCCCGAGGCGCTCCGCCGCGTGGGCTAGCGGGAACAACCCTTGGACCGCCAGGGACTCGCCGGTCCGCTCGTCAGCGACCACCCTGGTAGCAAAAAAAGTCGAAAGTCTCGCTGTCTGCGGAGATTTCCCTCCGCGCGAGATTCGTTCCCAGCAATTTGCTTTAGTGGAACCGAAGTTGCACTCCACGCAAAGGCCTTAGCGCGTGACCCCAGCTTGGAGTGGCGCGAAGGGACCAGCGATCAAATCAGGTGCGCCATGATCTGCGCCTCGTGAGCGACCCCAGGCCACGCCGCTCATCCAGTGGGCTGCGGAGGGAGAATTCCATGTATCGGCAATGTGTCGTCGCCGTCTACGCGAAGCTGTCGGAGGCACGCTCGGCGCTAGAGGCCCTCGAGCACGCGGGTTACTCGCCAGAAAATGTCTCCCTGGTTACATCCAGTGTGGAGCGACAGATCGAAAACACCGAGGCCCTGGAATACGGCGACAAATCTGCCGAACGCGGCGCCGCAGGCGCCGGAGTTGGCGCGCTCATCGGTGGTTTGCTTGGCAGTCCATTGCTCATGGTGCCCGGCATTGGGCCACTGCTCATGGCCGGCCCGATTGCAGCGGGCGGCGTGGTGGGGGGCCTGACCGGCGCCATGACCGGCTGGGGCGTCAAACCGGACAACCTCGCGGAATACGACGAACTGGTGCGCCAGGGCGACGTGATCATCGTCGTTGAAGGACCGCCTGACCGAGTCGCTCAGGCCCACGAACTGCTCAATGAGACCTCGGCCAAGCAAGTGCACATGCATGCCAAAACCAGTGCCGATCACCCCGAGATCGACGATCGCCCCGGCGGGACCGCGGATTGAGGGCCTGCATCTGATCGCGGCCGATCGCTCGCGAGTGGGTTTCGTCCGCGCGAATTCACCCTGGCCCTAAGCCAGGGTTGCACACGGCCGAACCTGTCATCGCTGCAGGCTGTCACCCATGGTACAAGGATTATTGCGAATCGGCTTTTGGAGCGTGGCCTATCTGGCCGTCGCCACGCTGCCGCTGGCAATCGCGCTGCTTGGCCAGGTGCCCAGCGGGCGAGGATTCCTCCTCGAACTGGGTTCGGGGCTCGGCCTCGTTGGATTCGCAATGCTCGTCGTGCAGTTTGTGAGCACGAGTCGATTTCGATGGGTGGCGCCTTACTTCGGCACCGACGCTCAGATCCAGTTTCACCGCGCGACCGGCATCATGGTTTTGGCCTTCGTCGTGGCCCATCCGCTGGTGCTCTGGATCTCCAACCCCCAATACCTCGAGTATCTCGATCCGCGAGCGAACTTGCCGCGCGCCCTGTTCCTTACCGCCGCCACCGTGGCACTGGTGCTGCTCGTGGTGCTACCGCTGTGGCGAATCAGCCTCGGTCTGAGCTACGAATGGTGGCGCATCACGCACGGCGGCCTGGCACTGGTCGTGATTCTGGTCGGAGTGGCGCACGGACTGCAAGTCGGTCACTACATCAGCGGTATTACGAACCAGATCCTCTGGGTAACAGGCGGCGGAGTCGCCGTGCTGCTCCTGTTGAAAACGCGTCTCTGGAAACCCTGGCAAGTCCGCAAGCGTCCCTGGCGCGTTGCCGATGTCCGCTCCATCGCTCAGGATGTCTCCCAAGTGGTCCTGGATCCCGACGGGCACGAGGGGCTGGCGTTTCGGGCCGGACAGTATGCGTGGCTCACGATCGGAAACACCCCCTTTGCGCTGCAGCAGCATCCGTTCTCGTTTGTCTCGAGCGATCGGGCAGGCTCGCGGCTGGAATTTGGCATCAAAGAAACCGGAGATTTCACCGCCACGATCAAGGACCTGCGCCCCGGAGAGCGCGCCTACCTCGAAGGCCCTTATGGTCGCTTCACGCTCGACCCGGCCGCTGCGGGGGCCGTGTTTGTCGTGGGCGGCATCGGAGCCACGCCGGCTATCAGCATTCTAAGAAGCTGCCGCGATCGTGGCGATCAGCGGCCGATGCGACTCATTTACGCCAACAATCACCTTGAGGACATCGCGTTTCGCGACGTGCTCGAGCAGCTAGCATCCGACATGAACCTCAGCGTCGTCCACGTGCTGGAGTCACCTCCGCCTGACTGGCAGGGAGCAACCGGTCGCGTGACCCCGGAACTGCTGGCTCGCCACCTGGCCGATTGCTCGAAACAGGACTGGCAATACTTTGTTTGCGGACCGGCCCCAATGATGGACGCCGTGGAACGAGCCTTGCTGGAGCAAGGGGTACCGCTGTGGCGACTGGTCTCCGAACGTTTTGATCTGGTGTAACGAGCATCGCCATGAGCCATGTCTGGGCAGCGCGTCTGGCCTACTTGCTGAGTGCGTTAATTCTCGGCGCGGTCACGCTGTTTGCATGGTTGCAGCGTGCCTAGGCCGCTTGCTGCCCCGCTGTTCAGCTTTCAGTTGGGCAAAGCCGTAATTCCTTTGAGGAGACCGAACATGGCCAACCAACAATCCAATCCGAAATCGCCCGCCGCCGAGGACAATCTTACTGATCAGGAGAAAAACGAACTTCAACAGGAAATGCTCGACAAGCTGCCCGATAAAACCACCAAGGCCCAAGAATGGGGACATGGTTACGCCACGGGAAAGGACATTGCAACCAGCGGGGATCCGGATGCCAAGTCCGAGGAAACCCCCAACCAGTGAGAACCGCCATCAACCCCGACCTGCGAAATTCGCGTGGGAGAACAAGCCATGCAACACCCCCCTGACATTTACCTTGAGGCCGACGAGGATTCCATCGCCCGAGTTCATTGCACGCACTGCCAAGAGCAGATCGGACGAGTGCAAACGGTGCCCCCGGACAAGACCGGCGAGGAAGCAGATACGATGCGCCGCGAAGTCGAAGGCGAACTGTCGTTGATCGCCAACGAGCACCACAGCTTGTGCCGCGCCCGCGCGTAATCCAGCTACCGACTCTCAGACCCGCATCGCTCCGCTCACCGGCGGCTTCCATGAAAGCCGATTCTGCTCGGCCAGCAGCGCGTCGATCCGCGCCAGAATCTCCACCGGGTAGGGCGTCGTCTTTCGCGCCGCCAGGTCGACCAGCGCGTTGACGCATTCGAAGTGGGCCGCCACCTTGCCGGTCGACTCGTTGATCATGAACATCAGGTAGTGGATCATCTTCGCCGACCGCGCCACGATTCGGGCGTAAACCGAAACCTGGCTGCCAGCCAGCACCTCGTTCAGAAACCAGGTATGGTGTTCCAAGTCCATCGTCCCCGTGCCGCTCGCGCGGCGGAACTCGCGCGTCAGGCCGATTTGATCGTGCAGCGTGTCCCCCGCGTCGTCGAACAGCGCCACGTACCAGCGCATGTTCATGTGATTGTTCAGGTCCAGATACTCCTGGGGAATCGTGCGGCGCAGGCACACCGGCCGCAACGCAGCAATGTCCTGGACCGCGATACTCTCAGGTTTCATGTCACCCGCTCCCTTAACTATGTGAGTTTCATTGACCGGGCACTTCCAGGCGCGATCTTACCTTGCAACCTCGGGAGCTGCACGGCCAGCAGCCTTGTTGGCCGGCTACCCCTTCGATGTAGACGATGGCACTGCTAGAATGTCCGCCATCTGTCTCCGGGCCGGGGCTGCGTCGGAGAGATCCCTCTCGTTTCTGGGCTGACCTATCGTGATCTTTGCCTGGCTGTCCGAATGGTTTGGTCGGCGCCGCCCTCTGGTCGCACTCTTCATTGTGGCAATGACCGTCTGGGCGCTGGCGGGCACGCGTCGGCTGCAGTTCGACGATGTGCCGCGAAGCGTCTTCCAAAGCGACTCGGAAGAGTTCGTCTGGCTCAACCGCCTGTTTGCGGATTTCGGCTCCGACGACAACGACTGCCTGATCGTCGTCGAGTCCAGCGAGCTGTTCACGCCGCGCGGCGTGGCCGCGATTGGCGAACTGGTGCGCGGCGTGCGTTCCATCCCGGGCATCGACAGCGTCCGCAGCCTGGCCGACGTCGCCGTGTTTTCGCCGGAGCGGCCGGCGCATTCGCTGCTCCCCTCCGCCGGCGCCGCGCCCGAAGCTTACACGCAGGCCCAGCGCGAGGCGCTCGCCAACCCGCTGCTGGTCGGCCAGGTCCTGTCTGCCGACGCACAAACGACGCTGGTCCTGGCCCGGCTGCAAGGCGACTCGATCTCGGTCAACCAGGTCGACGCCGTGCTGACCCCGCTCCGTGCGCAAATTCACAACGCCCAGTCGCAACTGCCGGGTAGCCGGATCAGGCTCACCGGCGTGCCTCCCATCCGCGCCGAAATCTTCGCCGCGGTGAAGCGCGACGGGCGACGTTTCGTGCTCATCGGCGTGGTGCTGGCCATCGCCATGGCTGCGCTGCTGTTTCGCCGCTTCTGGGCCGTGGTCATCGTCGCCGGAGCGCCCCTCACCTCCGCCCTCTGGTTGATGGGCGCGATGGGCTGGTTCGGCGCAAAGCTAAACGTCATCAACACGATCCTCCCCACGCTGGTAATGGTGGTCGGCTTCACCGACGCGGTGCACCTGATGGTCGACATCCGGCATTCGATCGGCTGCGGCATTCCGCCACTCACCGCCGCGAAGCTCGCCGTCCGCCACCTCGGACCCGCCTGCTTCATGACCTCGTTCACCACCGCGGTCGGCTTCTTTTCGCTCGTCGTGGCCGACGTTGGCGTGATCTCGCGATTCGGCGTGCAGTGCGCTGCCGGCGCGGCGTTGGCGTTCATCGGCGTGATGACGATCGTCCCGCTGCTCAGCAGTTCGCGCATCGGCGGCCGCCTGCAAGTCCCCTCGGGCTTCGATCCGCTCGACTGGCACGTTGGCCAAAGCACGAAGTTCATCGATTGGATTCTCGATCGCCCACGCCTGATTACCACGCTCGGAATCACGCTGACCGTCATCCTCGCGCTGTCCTGCCTGCGGTTGTATCCCGATCATCACCTGACCGAGTCGATACCCGACTCGAACGAGTCGGTGCAGGCGGCGCGACATCTGAACGAAGCCCTCGGCGGCACGATGTCCGTCTTCGTGCTCGTGGAGTGGGACGAGCGGCTCTCGCTCGAGTCGCCCGAAGTACTCCGTGCGCTCGTCGACGCGCAGTCGCGGCTGCGCGAGATTCCCGAAGTTCACTATCCGCTCTCGCTCGTGGATCTGCTCTCGACATTGCCAAGCGGGGGCGACCTGCAAGCGAAGCTCCGGCTGCTGCCGCTGGTGCCCGCGGATGTCTCGCGGCGGTTCGTCCGAGCGGACAATCGCCGGGCCATGATCTCGCTGCGATTGGACGACCGCGGAACCGCCGCCCACCAATCCACGTTCGCCGCGCTCGAGACGGCGCTGGCTGCACTCCAGCAGCAGCACCCCGGCGTCGAGCTCAAGCTGACCGGCACGGCGGTGGTCGCTTCGCGGAACATCCTCTTGATGATCCGCGACCTGGTCGAAAGCCTGGCCATGGCCAGCGTGATCATCTTTGTCAGCATGGCAATCCTGTTTCGCTCGCTCCGGCTGGGATTGATCGCCATCCTGCCCAACACGTTTCCGCTCGCCGTCGCGGGAACCGTGCTCTGGGCGACCGGAAACTACCTGCAACTGACCAGTGTGCTCGTGTTCAGCGTCAGCCTGGGCATCGCCGTCGACGACACGATTCACTTCGTCAATCGTTTCCAGCGCGAAATGGAAGTCGACGGCAATGTGCGCGCCTCGATCGAACGGGCCTTCGCCGCGGTCGGCGCAGCGCTCATCTCAACCAGCCTGATCCTGATCGTCGGTTTCGGCAGCGTGTTCCTCAGCGAGATGCCGCCCAGCCGCCTGTTCGCGATGCTCACGGTCACCTCCGTTACGGCGGCCCTCGTCGGAGACCTCGTGATCCTGCCGGCCATGCTCATGTGGTTCGTCCCCAATCGAGTTCCCGCTAGCGCTCCAGTGGCTCATCATCCGCCGCAGGTGGCGCAGCTGGGGATTCCGGACGTCTGAGTCGTGGTGACTCTTCGCTTCCGAGCTGCCATCCGTGGCTGTGCTCAGCTCACCGATGCCGTTTCCGGCTCGATGGTCGCCCGACGCGTGCGCGAGGAAATTCACGGGGCGCCATGAGTAGCAGCGGCGACTGCGGCATTGCTAATCACCCTTCAACTGCCGAAGTTCGGCTTCGAGCTCAGTAATGCGGACCTGCAACTTCTCAATCACCGGGGCAACCTGCCTCTGCGAAAACCGCTTATGGATGTGCTGCGGGCAATTCACATCCCAAGCCTCGATCTCGAACAGCATGGCCCGCTCAACCTTCCCTGAATAGGACGCATCACGAAGCCGGTCGAGCAACAGGGGATCGCTTTCGACCACTCGCAGCGTTCCCCAGAGCTTGATGCGACGGCTGTGGGCGTAATCCATGAGGAAGATAAACGCCTGGGGGTTCTCCGACATATTACCGAGCGTGATGTACTGGCGATTGCCGCCGAAGTCGGCGAAGCCCAGAGTTTTTTCGTCAACCTTTTTGAGGAAGCCAGGGGTACCGCCTCGGTACTGGATGTATGGCTGCCCCTCAACGTTCGCCGTTCCCAGGTAGAACATATCCAGATCGGCCAAAAACGCTTCGAGTTCCGGGGTCACTCTCGTTTCCCAGCTTCCTCCCGTCTCCATGCGGGCGTAGCTGGCGCGAGAGCCTTTTTCGGCCTGAAGTGCCTTCACTGCCGGAGTAAAGGCGATGTCACTGGAAAATTGACGCATCGCAGGGGCCTTTGTTGCTTGGTGATTCGGGGCGAGGACCGCTTACCGAATGACATGGTTTACCGAATGACATGGTTTACCGAATGACATGGCTTACCGAATGACATGGTTTACCGAATGACATGGTTTACCGAATGACATGGTTTACCGAATGACATGGCTTACCGAATGACATGGTTTACCGAATGACATGGTTTACCGAATGACATGGTTTACCGAATGACATGGTTTACCGAATGACATGGTTTACCGAATGACATGGTTTACCGAATGACATGGTTTACCGAATGACATGGTTTACCGAATGACATGGTTTACCGAATGACATGGTTTACCGAATGACATGGTGCGCTGTTTTCAGCGAACGGTGGGAATTCCCGCGTCGTCCGCAGGTCGTGGCCCCGGAGCGGGCCAGTGAAATTTGCGTTCGTCGACGTGGATCGCCACGTCGTTGATGCTCGCTTCCCGCCGCCGCATCAGACCCTCGTCGTCAAACTCCCAGAGTTCATTACCGTAGGCCCGAAACCACTGCTTGTGGACATCGTGGTATTCGTACTGGAATCGGACGGCGATTCGATTTTCTGTGAAACTCCACAATGACTTGGTGAGGCGGTAGTCGAGTTCGCGTTCCCATTTGGTTGTCAGAAACTCTCGAATCTGATCGCGACCACGCAGAAACCGGTCCCGATTGCGCCATTCCGAATCTTCGGAATAAGCCATCGACACTCGCTGCGGATCGCGACTGTTCCACGCATCTTCAGCAGCTCGGACCTTGGCCGTCGCGGTCTCCAAGGTAAATGGTGGCCGAATGATCCTCATGGCAGTTTCCTTGTAATCAGTTGCGATCGAAGCCGACCGGATGCCTGTGTGATTAATGGGCGGAGCAAGCTTCCGTGCCGCACGTCGAAGTCGCGCAGGCTTCAACCGGTTCGACCTTGGGAATATCGAGATCCGTATCGGCCACGTTGTTGAGAAAGTTGGTAAAGCAGCCGAGCACCACGCTGGCGACGATCTCGACGATGTCGGCATCGCCAAAACCAGCATCCCGTACGGCGGTGAGTTGTTGGTTACTGACCTTGCCTCGGCTTTCCAGCACGTCGCTGGCGAACGCCAGAGCCGCTTTGGTACGGCGGTCGCCCGAGTTGCCGGTTCGACCTGCAAGAATGTCGTCGGCAGTCAACCCTGCCGAAGGAGCCACGGCACTCAGGATCGACGTGCAGTAACTACAGGAATTCGTTTCGCTGGTCGTGAGCTTCAACTGGTTGTGTAGCTTTATGCCGATTCGGGCTCCACCCATTGCCGTGCTGAAGGCAAGGAAGCTGTCGAGCACCGCGGGCGAGTTCGCCATCACCCTGGCCGTGTTGGGAATCATGCCGAAGGCCTGCTGCACCGTGTCGAACAGTTCTTTTGTGCGACCCGTGGCGACTTGCGGATTGACGGAATTGAGGCGTTGCATGGATCTTCTCCAGAGTCATTCAGGGACATTTGAGTGTGCCGCGCCGAGCAACCGGCTCGGCACAGCGTTTCCAGATTCAGAGGGCACAGACAGCGGGGTATGGTGCGGTTGCAAATGATCTTGCCGGGATTACCTGGCAGGTTGCTTGCCGAGGAAATCACGGATCAGCGTCGTGATTTCCACTCCGTCTTCTTCGAGGGCAAAATGCCCTGTATCGAGCAGATGAAACTCCAGACTCTTCAGGTCACGCTTGTACGGAAACGCACCGGCGGCAGGAAAGATCGGGTCGTTCTGACCCCAGACGATCAGCGTGGGCGGCTGATGCTTGCGGAGATACGCCTGCCACTGGGGGTACAACGGCGGATTGCTGCCATAGCTGAAAAACAGCGCCAGTTGGATCTCCTGATTACCGGGGCGATCCAGCAGCGGTTGCACATGCCCCCAAGTGTCGGGACTGATGGTTTCCACGTTGCGGACGCCAGAGGTGTACTGCCATTTCGTCGCGTCCAAGGTCAGCAGAGAACGCAGCCCGTCGCCCTTTTCTTTGCTGCGGTCACCCCAGTAGGCCTTGATGGGTTTCCAGAAGTCGTTGTCGAGCCCTTCGTCATAGGCGTTGCCGTTCTGCACGATCAGCGATCGAACTCGTTCTGGGTGTTTCACGGCGAGACGAAACCCCACCGGAGCGCCGTAGTCCATCAGATAGATCGAATAGTCTGTCAGTCCGACCTTCTCGGTGAACTTCTCGATCACGTTCGCCAGGTTGTCGAAGGTATAGTCGAATTCATCGACCGAGGGAGCCGAACTATTGCCGAAGCCAGGGTAATCCGGTGCGACAACGTGATACTTGTCCGCCAACGCCGGAATCAGATTCCGAAACATGTGAGACGAAGTAGGAAAGCCGTGCAGCAGTAGCAAGGTCGGTGCATCCTTGCGACCGGCCTCCCGGTAGAACATATCGAGGTTGTCGATCTTGATCGTACGGTGCAGCACTTGCGTCGGCGGCGATGACTGCGCCTCATCGGCGTTAGCGGACAAGCCATACGCAATGATGGTGGGAAGCGTCATCGCAACGACGGTTTTTAGGAATAGATTCATGGATTCACTCTGCAGGGGTAAAATTGGTGTTCTGCATGAAGCGATGCTCAGCAGACGATGCGGTGAAAGTGCTTAGCGAGTCTCATCACAGCCAGGGATCGTTGCACACACGTCATGGTGGTCGACGAGTGGTTCGGCCTTGGGGAAGTCAATGTCCGTCTCGGCAACATGATTGAAGTAGTTGGTGAAGATATTGAGCGCGACATTGGCCACGACTTCGGCGATCGCGGCATCATCCAAACCTGCGACGCGCGCATCCGCCAGCTCCGCATCGGTCACTCGCCCCTGTTTCGTCAACACCAGCCCGGCAAGCTGAACAATCGCGGCGGACTTCGATTCGACGGATGTCCCACGGCGGCTATCCAGAATCTGATCTGCCGTCAGTCCGACCATCTTGCCGATTGTCGAATGTGCGGCGAGACAATACTCACAGCCGTTTGCCTGCCCCACAGCCAGCGCGATCCGCTCGCGATCTTTGGCCGACAACGCACCCTTGCCCAACGCGCCGCTGAGCGAGAGATACCCGTCGAGGACCGCTGGAGCGTTGGCCATCGCGCGGGTCATGTTGGGAACCAGTCCCAGCTTGCCCTTCACGGCATCGAGCAACTCCTTGGCTTTCCCAGTAGCTGACTCAGGAACGATTTGGTGGATGCGTGACATGTGCAAAACCTTTCGAGTGCGGAACCAGATAGAACCTCTTTTGCCAGCCGAGGAGTTCAGCCGGCGACGGCTTAATACAAATCACTTTCCGTGCCACACTCGCGTGTTCGTCGCAAGTCATTACTGGAATTAGGATTACGTAGAAAAAGCTAGATCGAGAGGGACGACGAAATATCGGTGAAACACGATTTATCGTTGTTGATTTACGAAGATTCGTCACAATTGCCGCATGGTAAACCAACCTCTAAGTTCCGGGATTATCGGTGACCCAAAACGGCTTCTCCTCGAACTCGCGTCGCTGCACCAATTCACGGAACTACTTCCGCTAGCGGCTCAGCGACTGTCGGAAGCGTCCTCCGTGGCGCTCGTTCGGATTTGGCTCACACTGCCCCCTCTGCCGAACGATTGTTCGGCCTGCCGTTTGGCGAGTGAGTGCTCCAACCGAGAACGCTGCCTGCATCTGGTGGCAAGTTCCGGCCGATCGGTCGCCGACACGCATGCGAATTGGCAACGACTCGATGGAACATTCCGTCGTTTTCCCATCGGCGTGCGAAAGGTCGGGCAAATCGCTGCCACGGGACAGTCGCTCGAAGTCGCGAACGTGGAACAGGACCAGGTTTGGGTTGCCGCGCCGGACTGGATCGCGGCCGAGCGCATCACGTCGTTCGTCGGTCATCCCTTAATCCACCGAGGGGAAGTGCTGGGCGTGCTTGGTCTCTTCGCCCGCGAACGGCCGAGCGTCTCCTGCTTCGAGTGGCTGCGGATGATTGCCGATCATCTTGCGGCCGCCATCGCGAGTGCCCGAGCGGTGGAAGAGATCAATTCGCTGAGGAAGCGGCTCGAACAGGAAAACGAGTATCTTCGCGAAGAAGTGCAGCAGGCGGCGGTGTTTGGCGACTTGATCGGACAGGCTCCGGCGCTACAAGCGGTGACTCATCAGATCGAACTCGTGGCGCCAACCAACGCCGCAGTTTTGATCCTCGGCGAGAGTGGCACCGGCAAGGAAGTCGTCGCCCGTGAAATTCACCGTCACAGTCGTCGAGCAGAGCGACCATTGATCAAAGTCAATTGCGCGGCCATCCCGCGTGAACTCTACGAGAGCGAATTCTTCGGACACGCCAGAGGTGCGTTCACCGGCGCGCTGCGTGATCGAGCCGGCAGGTTCGAACTGGCCGACGGCGGCACATTATTCCTCGATGAGATTGGCGAGATCCCGCTGGACCTTCAGGCCAAGCTGTTGCGAGTTCTTCAGGAAGGGGAAATCGAACGCGTCGGCGAAGAGCGAACTCGGCGGATCGACGTGCGCGTGATCGCCGCTACCAATCGAAATCTGCGCGCAGAATCCGAAGCCGGTCGCTTCCGGCAGGACTTGTTCTATCGACTGAGCGTGTTTCCGATGGAACTGCCGCCGCTGCGGAAACGAGCCGAAGACATTCCGCTGCTGGCCGAACATTTTCTCAACCGCCTCGCGCGAAAGCTTGGACGGCCAAGGCTCCGCCTGACGCTGGCCAACGTGCAGGAGCTGCAAGGCTACGACTGGCCGGGCAACGTCCGCGAACTGCAGCACGTGCTGGAACGAGCCTGCATCGTTGCTGCCGACGGACGCCTGCGATTCGATTTCCATGAGGCCCCGTCGAAGCAGCGAACGCAGCCGCTGGAATCAAACTCAACCAGGCACATCCTAACCGACACGGAACTGCGTGCCTTCGAGGCCAACAACATCAAAGCCGCCCTGGCCGAATGCCACGGCAAAGTCTATGGCTCCCATGGCGCAGCAGCACGACTTGGAATGAAACCCACAACTCTCAACTCTCGAATCAAAGCTCTTGGGATCAAAGCTTGACCGCCGGGTGCAAGAGTCCTGCCCTAATCACTCGGGTGGGCGTGACCTGAGCTGGCAATCGACTTAGCGCAACCTGCGTCGGTTTGTCACACCGAGGCATATTAGTGGTCACAGTTTTGCGTCGGTGCCACCGCCGAGCGAACTGGCATTTGAAGCGCCTTTCTCGCTTCACGAGCTTCATTGCCCTGGCCGCGTGCCCTGCGTGTTATAAACGTGCGTGGTAACAAGCTGCCGGCCAAGCTTCATCGCATTTGCCCTGCGCCGATCTGCCCCAGTGTCGGTCGATGCATGAGAAAAAATCACCCCTTCGCCGCCCCTTGACCACGAGTGTGGCTGGCTCTTCGCGCAAGTCGTTGCCGCTCGCCGCGCAGCGCTGCGCACAGCGCACACCGCCCACGTGTCCACCACCTCTAGAAATGTGGCCAGGATTTCGTTTAGGGTAAGGTCACGACAACAGGTAGAGACCGCATCATGCCGACGACCCATGCCCGCTTACTTGAGAACCTGGAGAAGCCGCGCAGCACGCGCGCCCGCGCTCGGGCCACCGAAAGCCTTTGCCGAGGCGTGTGTGTGCGCCCGAAACATGCTTTGCGCGCATTTCTAAATCCACACACCCCAAACATGCGCACGCAAAAAACAGCCACCCGCATCGTCGTGAGGCTTGAGACCCGAGGTTTCTAATGACGGCCAGTGGCCGCGTTTGTTTATGAAGGTTCAGTAAGTGCCTCTTCCCGCTCTTTGAAAATTCGACCCTCGGCAGCTCCCCTCTGCCTTCGCCTCTGCGAACCTCTGCGCCCTGCGGCGGTTCATCATGCCGCCTTCCGCGCTGAGAGGCCGCTAGCTCGCCGCACGGTCCGCGAATTCGGAAAAGTCGCCGGATTCGCTGCATTTCGCCAGCCCGCCGCGCCGATCTGATAGACGGCCCATAACCCTTTGGGCTAGTGCTATTTGCTAGCACATCGTTCGCTCGGATCACCGGGATTCGGATTCGCACGCTTCGGAATTACTGCCATGTGGTGCAAAAACTGTCGTCAGGATACGCCCGGCATTCGCGCGGCCGACAAGCCGGGAATGCGTTGCGGACGCTGCGGCAATGCCCTCGGGGCAGAACCCACGGGCGGCACGCGGCCCGCGCACGACGCCAGCCATCCGGCGGAGATCGGACTCGACCTCGGCGGGGCGCGGGCCACGGCCACCAGCTTCGAAGACTGGCAGCTCGATCAGAATGTGCGTTCGCTCGAAGCCCGGCTCGGCACCCATCGCCGCCGCGACTCGGGTCCGCACTTCACACCGCCTGCCAGTCGCGAACCGGTGTATCGCTTCGACACGGCGCACACCCGCGTGCCGGAACCCTTGGGCTACCGTCGCCGGATGCGACTCGATCGGCCGGCGCGTCGCTCGGGTCTCGTCGCTCCCGTTGCCATCTGGCTCGGACTGGTGGCGCTGGCCACGGGCGGCGGACTGTTCGGCTGGTCGGCGATCACCGACGAGTTCGCCCTGAGCCGCATCGGAGTTCCGATTGCCATGGCCGGCGCGGCGCTGTTCCTCGTGGGCCTGGTGCTGATGCTCGAACGCATCTGGCGCAACAGCCGTTTTGCCGTGCAAAAGCTCCGCCAGCTCGACGGGCAGATCCGACAGCTCGAGCAGACGACGACCATGATGGGCGTCGCGCACGGCTCGCCTTCGCAGGCGTTCTACTCGCACATGGCCGATGGTGCGAATCCGCAATTGCTGCTCGCCGATCTGAAAGGTCAGATCGACATGCTGGCGATGAACTTCGCCCGGCGGTGAGTTTGAGCGGCGCGGTGCGATAACTGCCGCGGCTACAGCTCCAGCGGGAACGGCGTGAGTAGCTCAACGCCGGTTGCCGTGACCAGGTAGTTGTTCTCCAGCCGGATGCCCGCCCGCAGATCGTCGCCATACAGGCCCGGCTCCACGGCGAACACCTCGCCTTCCTGAAAGGTGTCGTCCCAGGCGGGGCTCAAGTGCGGCGCTTCGTGCGGGAACAGCCCGATGCCGTGCCCCAGGTGATGCTCGAACTCCCAGCGCTTGGTGTTCAAATGCGCGTGCACCTGTTTGAACAGCTCCACACAGCTCTTGGCGGGCTTCACCTGCTCCTCGACCATCTGGAATACGGGCAGGATATGCTGCCAGGCTTCGAGCTGGGCGTCGGTCGGCTGGCCCCCCACGGCGATCACCCGCGTGTTGTCGGCAAAGTAGCCACGATAGGCCGGGCCAAGATCGAGAATGTAGAGCTCGCCGGCTTCGATCCGCCGGTCGCGCGGCGGACCGCCGCGCTCGCCACAAGCGTAGTCGTTGCCCGTGCCGGTGAGCATCTCGCCATACTCGCGCACGGCTGCGGCCTGCAGCTCATTGAAGACGTGCAGTTCGTTGACGCCCGGTTCAACGATTTGGCGAGCGCGCTCGTGCATTGCACGGGTGCCGGCGATCGCCTTTCGCAGGCGAGCGATTTCGTCGGGATCTTTTCGCCGCCGCATGAAGTAGATGTCCGGCTCGATGTCGACGAGCTCGCCTGAGAGGCGCTGCGTGATTTCGCTGCAGGCGGTGGAGCCTTCGACGCCGATGCGTTTGGCTTGTGACCGGGAACCGAGGGCTTCGAACAAGACGGCGGTGGACTTCTGGCGCTGATCGTTGCGAAGAGTTGAAAAGTACGACTGAGCTTCAAAGGGGCGGATGTCGTCGGCCGCGGCTTCGGTTTGCACGAGTTCCGGCCGGATGAGCGTGACGTGGCCGTCGGCCGTGATGGCCGCCACGGGGGCGAACGCCCAGCCGAAGCGCGGTCCAACGAAATACTGGATATGTGCGTGTTGTGTGAGGATCACCAAATCGAGCTGTTTTTGTTGCATCAGCGCCAGCAGTCGTTTTTGCCGGTTGCGGACCGCAGCCAGGTCCATTGCACAGGGATCAGACATCGTCGAGGAAGCCTTGAATGCTGAGATTCATGTTCAGATGGCTCCATTTTGGCGAGTTGACTCCCGTGTGCAACGGGGCAATTCGGCGGGTTGCGAGCTGCCGCATGGGAAACGAGAATAGCGAGCGAACGAAAGCACCGCACCGCGAATCCCACCCGTCCGAATTGGGAGTCTTTCATGAGAAATAGCAACGTCCACCAGTTCGCATCCCTGCTGCTCACGCTCGCCTTCCTGCCTGCGGCCACGCTAGTCGCACAGGAAACCACGCAGAAAGCCCGCGGCACGGTGTACCTGGATGCCAATAGCAATGAGACGCTTGACGAGGGCGAAAAGCCGCTCGCGGGAATCAAGGTTTCCAATGGCCGCGACATCGTGACGACGAGCGAGGCTGGCAAGTATGAGATTGCGGTGGACGATGACGACGTCGTCTTCGTGCTCAAGCCGCGCGGCTATCGGACGCCGCTGTCAGAAGACAAGCTGCCACGGTTTTACTACATCCATAAGCCGAAGGGTTCTCCGCCATCGAAGTTCCCCGGCGTCGCGCCTACCGGTCCGCTGCCGGCGGAAATTAACTTCGCGCTGTACGAGCAGCAGGAGCCCGATCATTTTCGAGCGGTGCTGTTTGGCGATCCGCAGCCGCGCAACCAGCAGGAGGTCGAGTACGTCGGCCATGACGTGGTGCAGGAGCTGATCGGCACCGACGCTTCGTTTGGCGTCACGCTGGGCGATATCGCGTTCAACAACCTGGATACGTTCGAGACTCTCAACAAAACGATCGCGCTGATCGGCATTCCCTGGTACAACGTGATCGGCAACCACGACATTAACTTCGAAGCCAAGCACGATGCACATAGCGACGAGACTTTCGAACGCGTCTACGGCCCGCCGTACTACTCTTTCGACTTCGGCCAGGTGCACTTCATCGTGCTCGACGACATCGAATGGTACATCCCGCGAGAGAATGGCGAAGGCGAATATCGCGGCGGGCTCGGCGACGAGCAGATTAAGTTCATCAAGAACGACCTGGCGATGATCCCCGAGGAGCAAATGGTCGTGCTGATGATGCACATCCCAATCGTGGGCGTCCGCGACCGCGAGCAGGTCTACCGGCTGATCGAGAAGCGGCCGTTCTGCATTTCGATTTCGGGTCACACGCACCATCACGAGCATCGTTACATCAAGAAGGAGGACGGCTGGTTGGGGCCCGAGCCACATCATCACATCATCAATGTCACGGTCTGCGGCGGCTGGTGGAGCGGCGCGCCTGACGAGCGCGGCATTCCCCACGCGAACATGGCCGATGGCGCGCCGAACGGCTATTCGATCATCAGCTTTAATGGGACCAAGTACACGCTCGACTACAAAGCCGCGGGCCGGCCCGCCGACTATCAGATGGAGATCGTGGCCCCAAACGCTGTGCCTGCGACGGACCTCGCCAATACGATGGTGTATGTGGACCTTTTCAATGGCAGTGAACGGTCGCGTGTCGAGATTTCGCTGGACGGCGAGACCTGGCGGCCGCTGGAGCATTCGGTCGAGATCGATCCGGGGCAACAGGCGGTAGCCGACCGCGAAGCCGCGCTATTGGCCAAGTCGCCAGACGTCTTCCGCCAGCAGCCGCGGCCGAAGCCGTCGACACATCTCTGGAAAGGAAAGCTTCCGGCTCAAGGCAACCTGCAGCCGGGAATCCACCTGTTGCGCGTGCGCGGCACCGACGTGAACGGGAAGGAACATAAAGCTCGGCGAGCGATTCGCATCCTCGCGCCGCAGCAAGCTGCGGGTTGAACCTGATTCAATCAGAGCCTGTCAATCGCTTCGCGTGCACGTCCGCAACATTCCACATGTAGTGGCCGATGCGGTGCGAACGGGCCTGGTTGAGATGTTTTTTCGCAAGCGAAGCGTCGCCCAATACTTCGTAGTACAGCCCCAAGTACAGATGCGCGTAGAATCGTCGTGCGTTGAGTTCGTCGGCTGTCGGCGAGCCGGCCTCGGCCGCGGCGAGCACGTCGCAGGGTTTTAAGCGGCCGGCGTACAACTCGTAGATCTCCATCATCGGAACACGCGGATCGCGGCGAATCTTCAGCATCTCGGCTCGGGCCGTCTCAACGCCAGACTTGCGAGCCATGCAGAGGAACCGCCACACGGCATTCTCGACGTCGTTATCGTCAACCGACTGATATCCTTCGAACTGCCGGCGACCGTCATCCCATCGCTCGGCGTAGTAATAAGAGATTCCCCGCTTCCAGTGCCACGGTTCTTCCTCAGGCTTGCGCTTAATTGCCCGATCGAAATCGGCGATGGAATCTTCGATCTTGCCGAGCTTGAAGTACTCGCTGCCGCGCGCGTCATAGAGCGCAGCGTTTGGTTCGCCCAATTCAATTGCGAGAGCATAGTCCCTAATGGCGGCCACCGAATCGCCAAGGGCGGCGTGTAACTCGGCACGCTGGGTCAGGAACTTTGCGTCGCGTGGAGCGGCCGTGATCGCCGCATCGAGTTTCTTCAGTTCGGAGCGGAGAGTTGATTCTCGCGAGTCGGATTGCGCGACAGCAAGCGAGTGGATGCTCACGATTAAGAGGAAGGCAAATAGTCGCGACATGCTTCGCCCCACAAGCAGAACACCCAAGAAAGAGACCCGCGAAGGACCGCCATTCTAAGGGCGAAGCGAAGTTGCCGCATCCGCCGATCCGCTGCGTTACTCAGCGCCGTAACCCTGGCGTCTCGCGAACATTCTGCAGCGCCAGATCGATGAACCGGCGGAGTGGCTTGCGACGAATCCTGGCTCGAGCCTCCTCGGCGAGGCACCAGAGCCGCCGGTGGCTCTTTTGCTTAGGCCATGCTTCTAGAGACTCATCGACCCGCATTAAAAAGCCGATCATGCTGCGAGTTTCATTCTTTCGAGACGCGACGAACGAGCCGATCTGGTCCGAGGAGATTTGGCCTACTAACCCGGCCATGGCCGCCGCAGCGGCTCGCTCTTTTTCGGCGACGGCATTCCGCCCCAGCTTAACTTTGGGAAACTCCCAGCGGTTCTCTGCATGGGGTGTGACGAGACAGAACTGTGGTCCGTAAGCCGTTATCCGGTAAGGAACTACGCAGCACTCGTTGAGTTGTGTCTCAGTCTTAGCCATGGCTTTCAGTATATTTTGGCCTCGGAACGTGTAAATGCGCGTTTTTGGATTTCGTATTAAAAACATGGCAATTAGAAATCGCTTTGACTGCAATGGTTTTATTGCCTGTCGAACTCGTCTCGTATTTAGACGGCGCTCTCATTTCGGGATGCCAGCAATCCGCAGCGGGTTATGTCGAATGACGCGTGCTACCCTGCGCAAAGCCATACAGAAAAACGCTTTGCAATCGCTCCTACCAAGACTTGCCTCGAAGCACATCGAATTGGCACCGCACGTGCTTTGAATCGTCCCAACAAACCGCATGATTCGCCAGCTCAGTGAAGTTGGGGCGGGACACTCATTCAGAAGTGGGTCATCCAGGAAGGAAGCACAGCCATGCTCGTACTAAGTCGCAAAATCGGTGAAAAGGTGGTGATCGGAGATGGGATCGTTCTTGTGGTCAAACGAATCCTGGGGCAGCGTGTCACATTTGGAATCGAGGCCCCGGAAGAAGTGCGCATCGTTCGCGGCGAGTTGCCGCGGTTTGATGAGGCGCCCGAAAAGAAAGTCCCCAGTCCGAAACGCTTGCGAAACGAGTTGTGGGCTGCCCGTCCGCGCTAAGCTGAAGGGTCCGCGTCAGCAGCGATTAGCGGCGGAATCGCGTGTAGGCCGACCGGGCTGATGGTGACCCGCCCCGCGAAGCATTGCTCGACATCGCGACCCGTGTCGCGGCGCCGGTCTTGGTAGCGGGCCTTGTAGTGCAGTTTGCCGTCGCGAATTTCATACGCGACTGGCAAAGGGTGAGGGTCGATGTCACAGAACACGCATTCGGGAACATCGTCCGCGGGGGCATCGGGATCGGGCAAGTTCACGTTCCAGAACGTGCCCGGTTCTGGCGGACGAGCAAACAGCATCTGTAACACGTGGCGCGTCCAGCGAGCGGCCCGCTTCCAATCGGCGGGTCGCCGCTTCATATATTGGCTGATCGCGATCGCAGGTTTACCCAAGAGGCAGGCTTCGCGAGCAGCCGCTACGGTGCCCGATAAAAAAACGTCGGCACCAAGATTTCCCCCTTCATTGATCCCGGAAAGCACCCATTGGACCCCGGGAAACAACCGATAGAGTCCGATTCGGGTGCAATCCACGGGTGATCCATCGACCGCGTAGCGGTTTTCTCCATGCTCGCTCAGCACAAGCCCTCGGCTCGTGGTCGCCATATGGCTGCAGCCCGACTGGTGCTCTGCCGGCGCTATCGTAATGTGAGGTCCGAAATCCGCACAGGCCTCGGCCAGAGCAGCAATGCCGGGCGCATCGATTCCATCGTCGTTGGTTAGCAGCAACTTCACCGCACGGCCTCCACGTTTAGGTCGCTCTGGATGAGGGAAAACAAGACGGCATCGTGCTGCTGGTCGTCCTTACGTAATCGCTTGCGGGCGATTCCTTCTCGGACGGCACCAACCGCGATGGCCACCCGCTGGCTGGCAACGTTGCCGATTGCGGCGACGATTTCGATCCGCTCGAGTTGGAGCGCATGGAACGCCCAGCGAGCGACCATCAGAGTCGCCTCGGTCGCGTAGCCGTTTCCTGTGGCATCCGTTCGCAGCCAGTAGCCGAGATTGGCCCTGCGGCCATTCCGATCAAGCTGGTTCAATCCGGTTGCGCCGAGGAACCGCCCCGTTTTTTGATCAAGAACCGCAAAGGCATGCTCTCCCAACTCGCGAAACGCAGTCCCGCGTTGATGCAAAAACTCCCGCGTATCGTCGCGACAGTAGTTGGCATGGCACCAGGGTAACCAGCGGGACAACTCCGGCATCGATTGGCGAACCGCATCGAAGATTATGTCCACGTCATCCGGCTGAAAGGCCCGGAGCAACAGCCGGTCGCTGGTGAGTCGTACTTCGTGGTCGCACATAAGGTCGGTAGTCATAGCGGCAGCAGGCGTAGGCTAGCAAAGATAATCGCACACTGGCTGCTAGCGATAGAGCAGCCAGTCCGACCAAAAGTTCGGCTTGACTGCAGAATTCACGCATTCTAGCGAAGCCAGCGATAGACGAAGCGGCATTGTCACCCGGATGCCAAGATTCTATCGTTCGCCGCCCGGCGGTCGCTCTGCGCGCAGTCTCATCAGGCAAACCGTCTTAGTCATCATAAACCACCACTTCCGCAGGTAACCGGTCCGCGGGAAAATGCCCCCGATTGCGAACCCACATCGCCGCCTCCACCGACTCGCGGTTCGCCGCGCGCGGTGGGTTTGCGCGCTGTTCTTGCTTGCACTTAGTATCGGTTGCGCGCAAGAGAAATGGGTGCGAGTGCGCGAAGTACCGGCCAATCCGTTGTCTGGCCCGCTTCAACTACTATCACCGTCAGGTCCGAAACCGACGGATCGCACCAAGCTACTGGCACGGCGCTACGATCTGGAAGAGGATCTCACCCCGGCTGGCAGCGATGTTCTCGTAAAGCTTGCTCAATATAACGAGTTCGAACCGTCGACCGACAAGCTCTACGCGCTGGCCGAACTTTCGTACCTGGCTGGCAAGTACTCTGAGGCGCGCAGCCGCAAGAAAGCTCTGGAGTACCACGGCCTGGCGGTCGTACATGCCTATCAGTACTTGTTTGACGAACGATTCGGTCGCTACCGAAACCCGTACGACCCCGAGTTCCGTGGTGCGTGTGATCTGTACAACGGTGCGCTCGAGAGCGTGCTGCGCATCGTGCAGAAGCAAGGCAAGCTCGTCCCTGGCTCGACGCAAACGATCGAAACGGCGAATCGCACCGTCGAGATCACCACGGTCATTCGTAGTCATCTTTGGCGTGCCGAGGATTTCGAAGAGTTCCGGTTCGTAAGCGACTACGAGATTCGCGGCCTCCGGAACCAGTACCACAACTATGGCCTCGGCGTACCGCTGATCGCGGTCCGAAAGCATCACGAGAACGCGAGTCCCGAGGAGAAGTTCTATCCACCAGGCATGAGCTTCCCCGTAACGGCGTTTCTGCGATGCATGCCCAGCAGCGATCCACGCACCGGCCGGCATGTGGTTCATCTGGAACTTTACGATCCGCTGAACACGTCTGAGATCAATGTGAACAGCCGTCGGGTTCCGTTGGAAAGTGACCTGACGACTCCGTTAGCTTACGCGCTGAATCAGAAGCAGCTTGAGAATCTCGACTCGTCGACCATGGGCCTGCTCAATCCGGCGCAAACGGCGAAACTGCAAGGCCTCTACATGCTTGAGCCCTATCAGCCGGGCAAGATTCCGGTGCTGATGGTGCACGGTCTATGGTCGAGCCCGATCACCTGGATGGAAATGTTCAACGACCTGCGTGGCTCGCCCGCAATTCGCGATCGCTACCAGTTCTGGTTCTATCTGTATCCGACTGGGCAGCCGTTCTGGCTCAGCGCGTCGCAGCTACGTCGCGATCTGGCCGAAGCACGCGCGATCATTGATCCACAGCATCGCCAGGCGGCGATCGATCAGATGGTGCTGGTCGGACACAGCATGGGCGGGTTATTGTCGCGGATGCAGACCGTCGAAAGCGGCCAGCAGTTCTGGCAAGTCGTCAGCGAGAAACCTTTCGAGCAGCTTTCCGCGACCGAGCAAACTCGTAACGAGCTGGCGGCAACCTTCTTCTTCCATCCGGTACCTGAGGTACGTCGAGTCATCACGATCGCCACGCCGTTCCGCGGCAGCGAGTTTTCGAACGACGCCACACGCTGGCTGGGAAGCAAGCTGATTCGCATTCCCAAGATGCTGATTAGCGAGCGGCAGGCGCTGTACCGGGAGAATCCCGACTTCTTCCGCAAAGACAATCTCCTGGACGTGAACACGAGCATCGATTCCCTCGCTCCGGATTCGCAGATTCTGCCCGTCCTTCTGTCGGCGCCGGCGCCGCAGAGTGTGCATTATCACAACATCGTCGGGCGGTTGGGCGAGAAGGGCCTGCTCAGACGCGTGACCGGCGACGGCGACGGCGTGGTCTCCGTCTCTAGTGCTCGTTTCGAGAGCGCTTCGTCCGAAATCACGGTCGAAGCGGATCACTCGTCCATTCATCGCCATCCCCTGACGGTGCTCGAGGTCGAACGCGTCTTGCTCGAGCACCTGCGCGAAGTTGACGCCCCTCCGCCCAGCAAGCTCCAGCGGTTGCCGTGGACTGCCTCGGCTGGCGACAGACACGCGTCTGAGACACTTTCGCCTGTTGTGCTTGGGTCGTCGCAGGAGGCTGCGTCTGCCAGCACCCAAAGCCGGTGATTGACTCGGCAGCCGCGCGCATTCAGAATTGGTCCAGGCGGTAACGCGCCAACAGGACTGGTGCACGCCGCTCCTCTCGCCCCGCAAGTATTCCCTCCCAAGAAATCGCCGTCCGGAGACCCGAGCATCATGTCGCTGCACTTGGAACGACGAGAGTTTCTCAAGCAGGCAATTCTCGCCGGCACTGCCACTGCGAGTCTCGGCAGCCTCAGCCCACTGCGAGCGGCGCTCGCGACGGAGAAATCTCCCAACGAGAAATTGAACCTCGCGTTCGTGGGAGTTGCCAACAAGGGGGCACACAACCTCGACCAGTTGACCCACGAGAACATCGTCGCGCTGTGCGACGTCGATGAAATGCACTTGGGCCCCATGGCCGAGCGGTTTCCGAAGGCCTCGAAGTACGCTGACTTCCGCCTGATGTTCGACAAAGAGAAGAACCTCGACGCGGTCGTCGTTTCAACCCCCGACCACACGCATGCTATTCCCGTGATGTGGGCGCTGCGCCGCGATCTCGATGTCTATTGCGAGAAGCCTTTGGCTCACTCGGTGCACGAGGTCCGCGAGATGCGAAAACTCGCGGCGCAGAAAAAAGCCATCACTCAGATGGGGACGCAGATCCATGCCGGCGACAACTACCGACGGGTCGTCGAAATTGTGCAGTCCGGACAACTTGGACCGATCGGCCGGGTGCACGTTTGGCAGGGAAACACAAACCGGCCTGGAGTGCGCGTCGCGCAGGGCACACCGCCAGCAACGGCCGACTATGACTTGTGGATTGGACCTGCGCCGATGCGTCCCTATCATCCCTCGCACTTCCATTTCAACTGGCGCTACTGGTGGGACTTCGGCAACGGCACGCTCGGTGACTTCGGTTGCCACTACATGGACTTGCCTTTCTGGGCACTTGACCTGCGCGATCCGACCGCGATCGAGGCCAAGGGCGAAAAGACAATTGGCGGCGACAACGAAGTTCCGGACAACATGCGGGTGGACTATCAATTCGCCGCCAAGGAAGACCGCCCGGCCGTTCACCTGACCTGGTATCACGGCGAATGGAGTCCCAAGTGGGCTGCGGAGTACGATAAGCGGGGCGCCGTGTTGTTCGAAGGGCCAAAGGGACGCCTATTGGCGGACTATGGCACGCTCAAGTACTTCATGAACGAAGGGGATACCCCCGCCGCTCCGCCACAAACTATTCCCAACTCGGTGGGACACTGGAAGGAGTGGACCGACGCTATTCGCTCGCGCGGAGTGACCACCTGCAATTTCGACTATTCTGGCGCACTCGCCGAGGCAGTCCTGCTCGGGAACGTGGCCTATCGTGCCGGCCAGGTCAAAATCGCCTGGGACTCCAAAGCGTTCAAGACCGATACGGCGGCGGCCGACCAGTTCCTGCAGCGGGAGTATCGCCAGGGCTGGACGCTGTAGGATTTACGGAAGCCGTACATGATCTTTTCCTGGTTGCGCGAGCGGCGACGAAGGAAGCTGCTCGCCCAGCCGTTTCCGCCCGAGTGGCTAGCGTTCCTCGAACGCAACCTCGCGCACTATCGATACCTGTCGGCCACCGAACAGGCAGCGCTTCGTGATCGTACGCGGGTTTTCGTGGCCGAGAAAAACTGGGAGGGCTGCAACGGTCTCATCGTCACCGACGAAATGAAGGTGACGATCGCCGCACATGCGGCGCTGATGACGCTTGGCCTCGCTGGAGAGCCGTTTGGCGGCCTGCTCTCGGTGCTAATCTATCCGGCCGGCTATCGCGTGCCAGAGGAGCGCTGGCAAAGCGGCTTTTCAATCTACGGCCAATCGAGTCGCCTGGGTGAATCTTGGTATCGGGGGCCGGTCATTCTGTCCTGGGATGAAATCCAGGACGACGCCCACCATCCTGGCCATGGCAGCAACCTGGTGTGGCACGAGTTTGCCCATCAGATTGATATGCTCGACCGGAGCACGAACGGCACGCCGCCTTTAGAAACTCCCGAGGCGCGACGGCAATGGCATGAGGTCATGACTGCCGAATTCGAACAGCTCAAGCGTGACGCTCTCGCCGGCCGCGAGACGCTGCTCGATACCTATGGCGCCGAGAGTGAAGCCGAGTTTTTCGCCGTCACAACCGAATGTTTTTTTGACGCACCCGTTGAGCTGCGCGAGATACATCCGCGGCTGTACGAACTCCTGGCGGGCTATTATCGGCAGGACCCGGCGGCGAGAATCGAACACGCGTCCGACAGTCCGCGCGACGTTAACTGATCCCCAGCACGCGGTTCATCCGTTCGGCAATCTCCATCAGTTCCTTCTGACCGCCGCCGGCGACTTCGCTGGTGGCCCAACCGCTGTAGCCAACTTCAGTCAGCGCCTTGAGTATCTCCGGCCAGTCTTCGTCCCCCTCGCCAATCGGCACCCATTGCCGCTCATGGCTGTAGCCTTTAAAGTCGAACTTGAGCATCCGCTTGTTGAGCTGGCGAATCCAGGTGGCGGACGGCACGCCGTACTTCAGCACGTTGCTGCAATCGAAATAAGCCCCCACGGTCGGCGTTGCAAAGTCATCGACATACTGCACGAGCTGCTGGGGCTTGGTGATGAAATCGTTCCAAACCACCTCGATCGCGATTTTCACTCCGGAGTCGTCCGCCTGCGGCAGCACCTTGCGAATTTCCTCCTGAGAACGAGCATAGCACTGTTCATAGTTTTCCGACTTGGGATCGGAAACCTTGCCGGGCACGAGCAGCACCGTGTCAGCGCCAAAGAACTTGGCATCCTCGATCGCAGTGCGCAGCGCTTCGACTCCTTTGGCCCGAACTTGTGAATCGGGATCGGACAGTCGGATGCGCCAGTGAACTGAATCGATGACGCCATGAATCTTGATGCCGGTGGCCTGCGAAGCCTTGAGCGCCTCATTGCGATCGAGATCGCTGGGACTGTCGACCTCGACGCCTTCGAAGCCCAGCAGCTTGATGACATTGAACTTCTCCTCGACCGAAACCCCCGGCATCTTAATCATGCCGTATTTGACTGCTTTCTTGAGTTTCGGTTTGGCCTCGCCGGCCAAAACTCGCTCGCCCACCGTTCCGCCCAAAGCAGCACCGACAGCAAGCGATTTCAGAAATAAACGACGATTGGCGGTTGCTTTTGTCATGAGTAAACAAGCTTTCCAGAGAGGCTTCGCAGACGCTTTCCGTAATTTCTCGATAGGGATGCGCCATCCGGGTCGCTGCTGCCTCGAATTATAATTCGCCCATTGCAGTCCCGCCAACCATTGGGCACGACGTCACAGAACTGCTGGAACATCGATTCACCCGCGGTTAAGCTTGATCCGAGCCACAACTTCCCTTCGTATCCCCACCCGCACAATCGCCATGCCTGCCACTCGTGCCTTCGCAATCATTGCTATTGCCCATTGCTTTGCCGCGGCGGAAGCCGCCGATACTTTGCCGGGCACCCAGACGCTGGAAATGCAAGGAGATCTTGCCGATCAGATGGTCTCGGGCATTGATCGATTCCTGTTGCACAAGACGGAGGCATCGGTCGCCGCGCGAGCACGCCACTGGAAGCGCGACGTTGCGAGCCCTGAAGCATACCATGTCTCGGTTGCCTCCAATCGGGCAAGACTGGCGAAGATCATCGGGGCTCAGGACAGTCGCGTCGCGATTGCCGATCTCGAGCTCCTTCAGACCTCTTCTCAACCACCCGTCGTCGCGGCCGCAGATCGCTTCGCCGTGCTCGGCGTGCGCTGGCCCGTGGTGCGAGATGTTCATGCCGAAGGACTTTTGCTGTATCCCGACTCGCCGGAGGTAAAGCTGATTGCCAACGTCGTGCTCGTTCCCGATGCCGACCAAACGCCCGAGCAATTGGCTGGCCTCGCGCCCGGACTGCCACCCGAGCAACAGCTCGCCCGCCGGTTGGCCGAGAGCGGCTGTGTTGTGATCGTGCCCGCGGTCATCGACCGGCGCGACGAGCTCTCGGCGATCGGCGACCGTAAGACCAATCAGCCGCACCGCGAGTTCCTCTATCGCCCCGCATTCGAGATGGGCCGCCACATCATTGGGTACGAAGTGCAAACTGTCTTGGCCTGCGTCGATTGGTTCGCGAACCAAACTCAGATGCGAAAGGGGGCTGTGAACTACTTTTCCGACAATCCCGAGGCCTGGAATCAGCCGCGTCCGATCGGAATAGCGGGATATGGCGAAGGCGGACTGATCGCGCTCTATGCCGCGGCGCTCGACACCCGTCTCGAAGCAACGCTCGTCAGTGGCTATTTCGCCAGTCGCCAGCAGCTCTGGCAAGAGCCGATTTATCGCAATGTGTTCGGATTGCTCGACCAGTTTGGCGATGCGGAACTGGCCAGCCTGGTGATGCCGCGAGCTCTGATCGTCGAAGCCTGTGAGGTTCCTGAAGTCTCGGGTCCGCCGGCGGCTCGAGAGGGGCGCAACAGTTCGGCCGCCCCTGGTGTACTGCTTACGCCGGCGGCAAGCGCCGTGCAGGCCGAGCTCGATCGGGCGCTGTCGCTGGTGGCAGGACTCAAACTCGAACATCCGCCCAAACTGGTTGTCAGCGGTGTAGGTAATGGACCGGAGGGTAGTCCCGAGGCGTTGGGGGCGTTCCTTTCTGCCCTCTCCGCCGATGCGAAGGTGAGATCGGTCGGCGCAGCCCCACAATTGGTTCGTAAGGATGTCGATCCTGCCGCGCGACACAAGAGACTTTTCGGCGCCATCAACGCCGACACGCAAAGTCTGCTTCGCGAAAGCGAGCAGGTTCGCAGTGATTTTCTAGCCAAGGCCGACCGGGGCTCCCGCCATCCTGCCAAGTTCGCCGCGTCGGCTGAGCAGTATCGCAAACACTTCTACGATGAAGTCATCGGGCGTTTTGATGACGAGCCCCTGCCCGCCAGCCCGCGATCGCGGCAGGTCTATGACGAAACGCTGTACACTGGCTACGAGGTCGTGCTCGACGTCTTTCCTGACGTCTTCGCGTACGGCATCCTGCTGGTGCCCAAGGGCATCCAGCCCGGCGAGCGGCGCCCCGTCGTGGTCTGCCAGCATGGCCTCGAAGGCCGGCCGACCGATGTCGCCGATCCGAATAAGTTCAACGCAGCTTACAATCAGTACGCGTGCCGGCTCGCCCAGCGCGGGTTTATCACCTTCGCTCCACAGAACCCTTACATCTTTACCGATCGTTTTCGCAGTCTGCAGCGGAAGGCGAATCCGCTGGGCAAGACGCTGTTCTCGATCATCGTGCCTCAGCATCAACAGATTGTGAACTGGCTGGCCTCGCTTCCGATGGTCGATCCGGATCGCATTGCCTTCTACGGCCTCTCTTACGGCGGCAAAACTGCGATGCGCGTGCCGGCGCTCGTGCCGCAGTATTGCCTCTCGATTTGCTCGGCCGACTTTAACGACTGGATCTGGAAGAACGCCGCGACCGACTCGCCTTACAGCTACGTCACAACGGGCGAGTACGAGATCTTTGAGTTCGACTTGGGAAATACCTACAACTACGCCGAAATGGCGGCGCTCATTGCCCCGCGACCGTTCATGGTCGAACGTGGTCATCATGATGGCGTTGCTCCCGATACCCGCGTAGCTTATGAGTACGCGAAAATTCGTCTGCTTTACGCGGACCTCAAGATTCCGGAGCGGACGGAAATCGAGTTTTTCGACGGACCTCACACAATCCATGGCGTCGGCACCTTCGACTTTCTGCACCGCCATCTCAACTGGCCACAGCGGTTGAATCGATAGCGGCCCGGTTGGCAGTCTTTCCTGGCGGAGAGTCGCCTTTCAGAACGAACCGGCATATAACGCAACTCCTGCTGCGCCTTGCGGTTGCTCATCGGCCGGAGCCGCTTCATACTAGGTTAAGGTCCGGCCTGCTCCACTGGACTGATCTGCTAAACTTGATTGTCGTTCTGCGCTTCCTCACTCCCACACGACCGGGCTTTGGCGATCCAGAATTCCGCCGGCCACCAGCCCAAGCAGCCCTATGTCGGACCTCCGACCACCTGTGACCGATGCCACCGACTTCGACCTCTCCGGTCGGCAATTGGGCGGCTATCAACTGCTGCGGCGGCTTGGACATGGCGCCATGGCCGAGGTCTACCTGGCCGAGCAGCTTTCGCTTGCGCGACAAGTGGCCATCAAGGTCCTGCGGAGCAACCTTGCCAGGGACGCAAACTACGTCGACCGCTTCCAACACGAGGCACGCGCCGCCGCGCAGCTAGTGCATGCAGGCATCGTGCAAATCTTCGAAGTGGGCTATGCCGACGGCTGGCATTTCATCGCTCAGGAATACGTGCAAGGACTGAATCTCGCGGAACTCATCGCTCGTCGGGGTTCGCCGGACGTAGCCCGCGTCGTGGCGATCGTGCGACAAGTTGCCGCAGCGCTGAATAAAGCTGCCGAGCACGGCATCGTCCATCGAGATATCAAGCCCGAGAACATCATGCTCTCGGCCGGCGGCGAGGTGAAGGTCGCCGACTTTGGCCTGGCCCGGCTGTATCGTGAAGAGGCCCAGAACCTCACGCAAGCCGGCATCACCATGGGCACGCCGCTCTACATGAGCCCCGAGCAGGTCGAAGGCCGGCCGCTCGACTCGCGCAGCGACATTTACTCGCTCGGCGTCACGGCGTACGAGATGTTGGCCGGCGAGCCGCCGTTCCGCGGCGAGACCGCGCTATCGATCGCCGTGCAGCATCTGAACTCACCGCCCGAACGTTTGGAAAACATCCGCACGGACGTGCCTGAACCAATCTGCCGGATCGTGCACACGATGCTCGCCAAGGATCCGACCGAGCGGTACGCTTCGCCGCGGCAGCTGTTGCACGAGCTGCGCCGCGTGTCGATCGAGTTGTTCGAAGACGATCCCGGCGAAGAGCAGGACGCCTGGAAAGACGATTTGGTCAGTACCGTGGAAGCCCGCCGCCTGGCGACTCAGCGGCTGGCCGTTGCGATGCGAACGGCCGCGATGCCCGCGGTTCGGCGGCGCGGGGCGGCCCGGTGGATCGCGGGGACGCTGGCCTGCTTGCTGGTCGGCGCGGGCGCCGCGTGGTTGTTGCGACCCACACCGCTGCTGGTGGCCGAGAGCGAAGATCCGACGGCCGTGGCACGACAAAGCACCGCGGCCGAGCAGGAGTTGTACGCCACGCTGCTCAACAGCGAGGCCGGCTGGAAGAGCGTGGCCTATTATTACCCGGAGAGCCGGTTCCACGTGCAGCGAGCCAGCCAAGGGCTTGCGCTCCTCTACCTGCGCGACTACGACTATCGGCGGGCGATGGAGATCTTCGATGACTTTGCCGCTTATAACGACGCCGAGGTCGAGTTGCGGGCGTTCGGCCTGGCTGGTCAGGCGGTCGTGCTCATCCGTCAGGATCAGTTCGAGGAAGGAGCCAGCAAACTGACGCAGCTCTGGCCTGCGCGAGACAAGCTCGACGGCGAGATGCGCGTCCTGGTCGGATTGGTACTGGCCGAGCGCCGGGTGCCAGGAGACGTGCGTAGTTTCCGGCAATGGCGCGAATGGCTGCGGAATGCTCCGCCTCCGCCGGCCGCTCCGGAAGTCGGCTAACTGCCCGGTCACGATCGGCCGTGCGAGAATCTTGGTTCGAGCGGCGAAAGGCGGGAATTTTCGGGCCTTTCCGTTTGCGCCAAACCGCGGCCGGTTGACATGCGTAAACCATTGTTGTACTTGTAGGTTTCCGTCGCCGGGCCAGCCGATATGATATATCGCTGGGCGACGCCGCCCGAACTGGGAACTCCCCGAGTTGCCGTTTGGCCCGCAGCCCAAAACCCGCCCCCATCGTCTAGTGGCCCAGGACGTCGGGTTCTCAGTCCGAAAACCGGGGTTCGACTCCCCGTGGGGGTATTTTTTCGATCGCATCTTGCTCGCAAGAAATTGCAAGTGCAAGCAGAGCCTCATCTTCCGACGATGAGGCTTTTTGCGTTTTCTGGCCCACTTCGTTTCCTGCGGGAATTTGCTGCGTCGGATTCTGCGTCGCGCTCACCTCATCGAGCACATTCTGACCCTCGATCGCTTTGCGAAAGTGCTCGTCGGTCGTTTTCAGGTAGTGACGCTCGGCGATGTCCGGCGAGTTGCCGATCCAATCGGTGACGACGTGCAAAGGGAACTGGTCGGCCAGCTCTGTCTGCCGGCTGGCTCGCAAGTTGTGGAACAGCCGCTGCCAGGGCCGGACCCGTGCCCGCCGGATGATCCGCTCGAACTGCGTCCGCAGATTCTGGGTGTCGTCCCGATAGCCACGGATGGCGTAGACCGCCTTCTTGTCGGCCAGGGCGTGGGCATCTTCCAGGTAGGGTCGTAATTCTGGGAAGATCGGCACGACACGATACGGCTTGTGCTGGTGCTCGGTCTTGGGCGAGGGCACCGTCATCCGCGAGTTGGCCCAATCGATCTCGGACCATTTGAGGGCCAGCGTCTCGCTTGGTGTCCGCAGTCCGCCGAAGCGGGCCAAGGCCACGATCAGCCGCCACTCGGCGGTTGGGCAGGCGTCCAGCACCTTCTCGATGCGGGCGCGGTCGATGAACTCCAGCCGGGTTTCGTTCCGCTGTGAGCCGGACTTAATGTCTTGAAATGGATTGGAGTCGACCAATCCTTTGCGATGCGCCAGCTTGAAGAACTGGCGGGCTTGCTTCACCCACTTAGAAATCGTGGCTTCCGCATAGTCGACCTGGACCAGGCTTTGGCGCCATTCGTCGCACTCGCCAGGATTGATGTTGCGGAGTGGACGGTCACAACCGAAGTATTCAATCAACGCTTTGCGAGCTGTCTTGAAATTCCTCAGGGTATTTGGTCGCAGATTCGGCCGGTCGGCAATATACGCATCGATGAACGGCCCGAGCTTTGCGATTTCCCGGGCCGGCACGAGGCCAACCCCGACCAGTTTGTCGAACAGCTTGGCGTCCAAGTCGCGTACCCAGCGACTCGTCGCATCGTCGACCGGATGACCGGACACACTCGATGACACAAGTTGCTCGACGCGTACCAGAACACTCTCGGCCATCTTCTTCGGCATGGTTCCGAGGTAGAGCGTCTTTCGGGCATTGTCCTTTGCCGTGAACTGGATCCGTCGGCGTCCGGCCGAATCCGTTGTCAAACTCGCCATCGTGGTACCTGCCTATCTGCTCACAAGGTTCGCGGTCGCTACCTCATTTTAACCGGTTGCGCGGTCGGCAGCTTCCCCGCCACCACTTTCCTTATCCTCGATCCAACGTTCGAGCGCAACTCGGCTGATAAGCACTCGTCGGCCCACGCGGATGTGCGGTAAGTCGCCGGAATGGACCAAAGTCCAAACTGTTCGTTCGCACAGATTCAGCATCCCAGCCGCTTGAGGCATGGAAAGCAGCAGCAACGAATGCGTCGCTCGGTCGGGTTCTAGATTTTGCACGGAGGTTATCCTTTCAATGAAGTTCTCTTGATCCCACTATTCTGGAGGCCAGATAAATCTGTCGCTCCTCGACTTAATCGACGGCGATTCTGAGTCGGTACTCACTTAGTTGCAGCAATTGACGGCGCCGAAGCTCTTGCGGTCGATCTTGCGCTGTCGGTGGTTGTCGACTCGGGATCGTCGGACAACTCTTCCTTGTGCTTGGGTTTTCCCTTTTGCCGACCGGATTCGGCATTTGCTTTCGTTCGGAGACACGACCAACAAAGGTCAACAGATTGTCCCTTCTTGATTTCAACGTTCACGCACTCCTTTTCCCGGCCGCACCAGAAACAGATCGCATCGATCACTTTCATCTCGCTAAACATGAGAATCTCCCTTGTTGATGAAACGCTGAGGTCATGGATGCGCGATACAGATCGCACATGTCCACTTCGAATGTGCCGATGGCTAATCGAGACTTGGTCACGAGTCGTATTGAGTTGCGGGGCAGAGCCGGTCGGAGAGTTGAGTTGAAGTCGACGACGGTCGGTCCGCCGGTAGGCGAGAGTGGTTCAGGGGTTACTTGCGGACGAACGGAGCCAACGGCGAGTACGGCCGTAAGGTCCTGAAGCAGGAAGCCGGGGGCGACGCGGAGCTCCATGCTGAGGGCGAACTCCAAGCCACCGCAGGGCTTAGGCCGGGCGGCGACCACTCTCATCGCAAGTTGTTTTGAAACCCGTTTCACAAGGAGTTATCCAAGCGGTTTTCCAACAGCGTCGGCTGGTAGATCGCGAACCGACCCCCGTCGATATCGTCCCACACTTTTCCGGTGAGGATTCCAGGGCCACAGTCTGCGAATGTCGTAAACCGAAACAAGCGAGCGACATCCTCTCCTCGCGCGGCCTGAGCGATTTCCCGAATGCGTCGCTGTGAGCGAACGATCCAAAAGACACGAACGGTCAGATTGTCGAGACCGCACCAGTACTTGAACTTTCGGCATTTCAGAAGTGCATCGTAGCCCGGTAGCTTGCGCTGAATTTGCTGCAAGCCTTCACTCGATAGATCAATCTCAAAGAGGGCACCAACGTTCGTGACGGCAGATTCAGGATTTGGGATTTGGATCACACATGCCGCATCGGGCTGGCATGTGAAGACCTTCGAATCGTTTTGGAATTCGTGATAGAGCCATTTCCGACGATTCGGCATTAAGTCTTCAGGTGCGTCTGGGCAAAGATCCTGCTCCATAATCCATGTCGGCTTTGACAAGCTCACAGCGTCGGCAGCCAAGTCGAACGCGAGCCGAACTTTCACCACATGCAGCCGGTGAAACAAAGTCGCTGCAGATGGATCGCTTCGCAGGACCCGCGGTGGACGATTACCAGTGGCCTGGTAGACCAGCTCCGCTCCTGCCTCGGTTAGAAAATGCAAGGACGGAACTCGGCCACCGCTGTGACGGTCATGCGGACTCAGCCACACTTGGGCTTTGAAGGAAGCAATGAGATTTGCCGCCCGATACTTCGCGAGCTTTTGCCGGCACCATTCATAGCTTGAATCCGCGTAGGCGATCTGATGGAGCATCAATGTGTCGAGAACGCCGTAATCGCCCAATTTGGCGAGACAGTGAATATCGAGACTGCTGGCTCGAAGGCTCTTTATTGCCTTAGATGCCGACTTGCGGGTTGTTGTCTTCCGACGGCCCATTGTCGTCCTCATCATCATTGTTGAATTGCGATGTCCTGGGTTCGGGCGTGCGGTATTCGGGCCGAGCTTGGATATCCAGTAGCGCTCGTTTCGCTTTTCGTTCGGCCAACCCTTCGAACCCCCAGGGGTCATCCAATGGTGTGACGTACTCCGAGTAAACGATGTTCTTGTACTTCACGGCTCGTTCGCCAACTTTGAAACGGCCGATCACATCCGCGTATTCACGATCGCCCAAGTCAATGGCCGCTTGGCGACGAACCGCCGCGTTCGCATTGAAAAACCATTCATGGGCAAGTGTGTTGGCAAGCACAGCGTCCGTAATTGCCGCAGTTGGAAAGTTGAGCTGCTGAACCAGAATGTGAATATGCAAGCCCATCTTGGCACATTCGGCAAGCGCTCTCGTCTCGAATCCACTGGCCCCGATCAAGCCGGCGTTGGTCGCCTCGTCGACGACAAGAACGACTGGTGGGTACGGAGTTGGCCGAGCACGCACATAGCGGATCACCTGAAGAATCACGCTGCCCATCATTATTCGCATTGCGTCGTCAGATAGTGTGGCTCCACCACCTTCAACAATGACGATCCCCGCGTTGTCGAGATGTCGGCCGAGATTGAAGCTGGGATTCGAAGCACAGCGAACCGCAAATGCTGGCGAACTGCACACACTCTTAATCAAGCGAGCCGCGGCCGCGAACTGCGAACGACGAGTCTTCCCCAGTGCCACAGCCTGAAACTTGCTTGCGATCTCGGGATTTCTGCAATGATCGATAAGCTGTCGTAATTTAGGATGGCGGGGCTCAAAAGCGAATTGAATATCAGTAAGTGGGGTAGGCCTGTCTTGCTCGACGTATAACCACAGTACGTCTAGGACCCATTCTTCAATAAGTGGGGTGGCAGCGATGGAATCAATTTGTCGTCGCCGGCACAGCACATCAATAAACGCGCGAATGTTGGATTCGTTCTCGGCGTAACGAATGAGTGGATCCTTGGCAGGCGAGGCCGTCAGAAACTCCCAACTCAGGACCCGGAATAAGTCGGCCAGCCGTTCGAACAACACCCGCCGCCACATTCCGCGGGCAACCAGATGACTGAGAAGTGGACCCGCGAGTGAATCTTTGTGCGGGTCGATCACAACGAGTGCGATGTTTCCGTCTTCTGCGGCTTTCACCAGTCGCTTTAGTTCGGCCCAGGTCTTGCCGGACCGCGTCGAGCCGCAGATCAGCAAGTTGATTAGGAAATACCAAGTGTCGCTCATGACGAAGTCTCTTTGCTAACTCTGCGAACGTATTTCCGACGCGCATTGAGGAGCGCGATCTCAAGCTCCTCGTCGTCCAGACCAGCGCCATTCAACCCGACACATTCCGCTTCATACTCGGTTTTTGCGTCATCCAACGCGATTTGGATTCGGGTCGCCCGCGGGATCTGCGCTGGTGGTGGCGGTACCGGCCTGTTCCTTTCCTCTTCCTCTCTCATTTGGCGGATGCGATCCTGCTCGGCCCATGCCTGTTCTATCTCACGTTGCTGTTTGGCCACTCTTGCCTGGCGGAGCGGCCGCCCTACAAGCGTTTCGTACAGATATCCAAGAATTGAGAGAACGATCCAACTGCCTCCCAGGACCCATCCAGCAGCGAACAATGCCCGTATCGCAACGAATAGAAATTGGTCGGCATTAACTGGCTCCTCGACGAATACTCCGAATAGTCCATAACCAAAGAAGCCAACGACGGCGGCCAGCCGGTATCCCCAAACCTGGAGATCCGGCCGGCTCACCACCATCGCACGCCCTACCCAGCACAACACCCCGATTAATCCGAGTAATGAGCAGGGATCGGGATTTGCAAGTATTCGAAGGATCACATCCATTCGATCAATCCTCGAATTTTGGAAACGTCGGACGACCGACGATTTCCGACTCCACACAGTACTGGCGAATTCCTGCATCACGCAGCCTACGACGCCACGTACCCACCAGCCGTTGATCACAGTAGTAGATGCCTACCACGCCACCGGCACGCCCGTACTTTGCAAGCGCCGTCAGCAGGCGCTGCTCGCTCTCGACACTCCCGGTTGTGTCCCACATGTCAGAGCAGATCAGCACTGCCGATTTTGCCTGACCACTCGCGACCGCCGGATCCTCCATCAGATACTCGATGGAATCGGCGATGCTGTCGTACACACGCGACCCACCGCTCGGATCACTGTTCGTTCGAAGAAAGCGACCAAACGTTTCCGGCGTGTGCTGCTTCCGCAGTTGAAGCGGCAGACCTTCCCACACCAAAGCTTCATCGTTCCCCGAAATCTGGCTGATGATCAGACGATCAGCGGTGCCGACTCTCGCACGGAAGTACCGCTCGATCAGCCCCTTTACGAACGCGAAAGCTTCGCCTTTCTCTGCCATTTGGTTGGAAAAGCTGCCGGACATGTCAACGGTCAGATTCACCACGTACGTGCTCTCATTCGAGGAGAACACTTGGGCATTTGCCGGACTCGTCATCCAAAGGCAGAAGGCCAGGTTCACTGCTGTAATCACCGATTTCATCGACTTACTCCTTCGCGGTTAGAGCGTCGAGGCGAGACTTCAGCACCAAGCAGAAGTACGACATCGCCACGACCATTGCGACATACCCGATCGTCAACATGAAGGCGCCGAACGTAAATCCGGACTCGCCCCACGAGCCTTCTGTTTCGCTTGCGGCACACAAGAACGCGTAGGCATCCGCAAACAAGATGACGATGCCGAGAACCCAGACCAGTACCATGTGATTCTCGGTATTTCGTCCGACGAGATCGAACACACCTTCTGAGCCGAGCCAACTTTGGAGAATCTTTGTCCAGAAGTATGGAACGGCGAGAACGAACATAAACGCGAGAAATGACGCTCCACCGCCCATCGCCAGCGTCGGAAATCCGCTCTTCAATCCTCGGGCGGTGATTGGAAGAACAAAGAACCACATGGTCCCAAGGGTTCCGCAGACTGCGGCCCAGTAGAAAACCCTCGCATGGAACAACGGCCAATCGAATTCCTTGTCTTCGGGAATTCGAAGCTGATTCAGCACACTTGACATAGCTCACCTCCAAGAGGAAAAAGGGAAACGGACCCATGACCAGTCAATTACCGACCTATGCGCGCACCTCGATCGCCGTTGCAATCGAGATGGTCACTGCAAGCTTCACGGACGAAGCTGATTATCAGATGCGAAGCAGTTCGCTATCGAAGAAGCGAAGCATCCTGCGTGGCAGATTCCACTCTCCAAGAATCGAAGCCACATCGTTCCGCATGACTTGAAGGGCGTGCCGATCACCACATGCCTGATACGACCTGCACAAGAACAAGCCTGCGCGCACTGCTCCAAAGTCGTCGCATGCGGCCTTGTACAGTGCCCTTGCATCGTGTGCACATTTGTTGGAATCCATACCAAAGCCGATCCGTTCCGCACGGTCCATCAAAGACTCGGCGAGTTCCAAAACAGTCGACTTCCAGGGATTGCCAATGACCTTATACGTTTCCCCGCACAACTCATGAACGAGTTGGACCGGCTGGCAAAAATATCTCTGTTCAGCTTCCTGCCGGAACATCGGGTCAAGCATTTTCTGCCTTAGCTTCCGCACTTCTTTTGCTGCATTGCTCAGCGAAATCTCGACACTGTCCGCGGTGCGGTTCAAAAGTTCACCGATGCTTTGCGGTGTCGCCCGCCAAAGCCCTCTGTTCCGCAGGGAAATGTGATACGGAATAGCCCTTTGGCATCGAAAATAAGTACCCAGAACTGCGTTTATAAAACCATTCGAGACCTGAGATCGTCCGCGTGTCTTTCGCTTGGGATTTTTTACGACAATGGTTTTCCTGTCGACCCGCATACCTTCAAACCATTCGCCGCCAGGGCCAATTCTGTGTTGAAGCATGGCTGCTTCTCCATCACGGGTTTAGTAGAGCCAACCCGCATCCATGCAACGTGCCACCCTCCCACTAGATAGTCAGAAACTGGCAATTTTCGATGCCTAAGATTTTGGTACCGCTCTATATTTGGCGTTTTTTACGATTTCTTGACAAACTGCCACGAGGGTAGCTTACCCAGTCCCCCTAGTCGCCTGCGTCGGAGATTTCGCCCTTCGAAACACGACGCCGAGAGGCTGATGACCAAAGAAAAAGCCCCTCGCTCATCAGCCTATTTGGGTGAGGCGTCTAAGTTTCGGGGCTTAGTTTGCTGCAGCGAGTGAATTGCCCGGCGCATCGCCGTACAAGCTCCGCTCCGTGGGCGACGGACTTTCATCGTATCTGAATGTGCCTGGCTGCATTCTCTGAGTCGCTCTCGTGCGGCTGGTAGTAGAGCTGGGTTGTCCGGATATCGCTGTGGCCAGCAAGCTGCTGCACCTGCTCGATCTTGGCTCCGTGCTCCAGTGCGTTGGTCAACGCAGTTTTTCGCAGCGAATGGACGGCTACGCCTCGTCCGCTGAGTCGGTCAACATCGATGCCGGCCTGGCGGGCGTGCCCCTTCACGATTTTCCAGATAGATGCACGGCCGAGGTGCCGACGGAGTAGGGTCGAGCGATCTTTCGCCACTGGCCGAAAGAGTGGACCCTCAATGTCGTCGCGAATACCGGCAGCCTCCAGGTATTCAAGCACCGACGGCGCCGCTTCAAGCAATGCTTTTCGCTGCCGCTTGTTTCCTTTTTCGCGGACCGACAGATAGTAGTCGGTATCGGTTCGCTCGATGCTGCCGACGCACGCACTCGCCACGGCCGAACATCGCGCGGCGGTCTTGAAGAAGACGAACAGCATCGCATGATCGCGGAGTCCCTGAATCGTTGATCGATCGGGAGCATGCAGCAACTTCTTGGCCTCGATCTCACTGAGCGCGGGCGTCGTGTTCTTTTCGATGCGCGGAGATTCGATCGCCTGAATTTCGCGGACGCGCTCCCACGGGAGCAGCCCGTGGCTGCCGAATTGTTGATAGGCACCGCGGAGCACGGACAGCACACGGGCGATCGTGGTCGCACTTTGGCCGGCACCGAGCAGAGCGGCCTTGTACATCCGGACGTGATCGCCCGTCACTTGAAGTGGACCGATACCCTGTTCCTGCATTGTCCGCAGAAACGCCGTAAGATCGTGACCATATGCCTGGCGACTGTGCGGCGATAGGAGTCGATCGCAAAACCAAGGCAGCAGTGCCGCCGCCGGATCGCCTCGACTTCCCTTCGTCTGCGCGATCGCCTTCGTCAAGAAATCACGGATCGTTGCCTCGGTCGAAAGTCGAACGGGCAAAATCGGAACGGCCGACAGATTGACGGGTAGGTTTTCTATGGGGGGACGAACGATCGGATTCTACGTCACGAAAGAGGAAGCATAAAGCACATTATGTTGACTCATGTTGCTCATTCGGCTCAGTTGTTTCGTTGCGTGCGGCGATGAGTCACCACACAATACAGGCGACGTTCTGGCAAGAGGGGAGCGGCCGAATCAATCAGAATCAACCCACGTCTAAAAGTCGCCGACCTGAGCCGCGGCGATCAAAGTGTCCGGCCCCGATCCCATCAATTTGCAGCATACGCGGCGTCACTGTGCGGCTGATCGGTTTTGAAGCGTCGATTCCTGGCTGGCTTTAGCGCGTCGCTCGACAGCTCAAGCCGGCGAATTCGCCACAGCGGCTGTCCACACGACTTACCTACGCTTGCGCCCACCTGACCGCGTTGCTAGGATGCGGCTATGACACAAGGAGCTGGCCTGATAATTGGGATTCTCTATTTGTTATTCATTTCTTGCCTGGTAATGCTGAATGTCACGGTAGTCGCATTGACTGTTTTTGGAACACAACGTTTCGGGCGTACCCTACTGGTCATTGATGTTTTGGCCGTGTGTGTTGCAATCGGACTTGTCGTGTTTGAGTGGGGCTTCGTGGTCCTATCGCCTGCGATTGCGGGCGCGCCAATTCTCTCGCTTTGTTATCTCGCGCTTCCCAGTTCCCGCTCCGCATCTCAAAGTCGAGGACGCAGCGATAGTGTCGATAGGAGTCAATACACAACGACTGACAACCGAGGGTAAAGGCGATTACGTTCGTGAGCGCGTGCGCAGCATGGGTACCGCTTCGAAGGCTTCTGTTGCAAGCTGCTCGAACGATCGGTCGACCGCCATGAGTATTGCCTGTGTTCCCGCATTTCGCGCGACACCCTTGCTTATTGGGTTAGAAGCGTAGTTGCGCTCCGGCGAAGCTGCCGTGACGCAAGAACTGTCACGACGGGACAATTGGACGATTTGCGCATCTGCGGCGTGATCGTTCGATAGATAGGCAGTTGGAGCAGCAGCATCTTGACGTAGACTGTGATCAGATTCTCGTGTTCGCGCTGAGGCCTGGGCAAGTGCGAACGTCAATGTGTTGGCAACTCGCGACAACGAGACCGCCGAGCTATTTGAGGGTTCGTCCTCAAGGACTGATAAGAAGTTGTCTTGCTGTATCGAGGCACCCTGTATTAGGTCAAAGTTGGAAGCCCATGTCCACGGGTCTAGCCAGCGAGCACCCGCCCTGAATCCACCGTCCTGGAATACTGGTCCGAATGGCCCATCGTCGCCGCCGTTTAACGTCGGTATGTCCTTGACAAGACCTTTGATAGCTAGTCTCCCCCCGGGAAGATCTGGCTGGCCCCATCGACCTGGAAAAAGCACCCAATCATTGCCACTACCGGCAACTTCCGGCGCGCGACCAATTAATGACATTACGTACTGACCGGGAGATAGCTGCTTTTCAAGGTAGTTTCCGGTATGCACGTCTAGGCCGGTGACGTAGCGACGAATATCGAGCGTTGCATCTGGCGTTGGGCTGACGATGGTCGTCCCGGATGTCGGATAACTCGCGTGGCTTCCGCGGGCAACAAAGACGTTTGGCGAGTCAGTCCCTGGTGCGACGGCGAGTTGCCATTCGAGTGATTGTCCGCCATCAAAGATCAAAGGTACTCGTTCGTGCTGGGCATAGCTGACGCGGACTGGAGAAAACGCGTCGGTTGATGTGGCGCGTTCGAGGAATACTGTGATTCCCTCCCAATCGCCTTCGTGATTGTTCCCGGCACCGCGCGCGCGGAGCGCTGGGTCTTGCTGGTCTTTCCAATCACTATAGGGGTAGTGAAACCAATAGTTGATGGCGATACGATTGGCCCCTAGATCGGGCACCACGGAGGCATACACAGTAGGCACGCCCGTTGGAAATGTCGATGCAACTGGAAGGTCCAAATAGGCCTGCGCGTTTCCAGTAGCCCCGAGGCTGGCAAAGATTCGGTTGCCTGATTGATCCTTCAGCTCCATAGTTGCGATGGATGCCTGAACAGGAAATGGCTGGGGGTACGTTTCGCCGGTGTCGAAGTGCAGAGTGGGAGCGAACGCCGTGGCAAGTGTTTCCGCACTTGTAATGCCTGCGCGCTCGCCCCCGAAACCATCCTCAAACACTAAGCCTGCGATCGCCGCATCGTCGATCCCGCGTCGATCGCTCACAAACATCGTGACGAGATCATCAGCGACGCCGGTAGGGCCTTGTAGTTGGAAAGTAATCTCCTGGATGACTGGCCGCGGCGGTGCCACGAAGTCGTAGACCTGAATCGTGTGGCGTCCGACTGACAAATGTGGAATCTCGACAGCTGCAGCAATTGAGAAATCGTATTGCTGAATGCTGTTGTCGACTGTGATGAAGGCACCGGGCGTCAATTCCCAGTCATTGTTCAGGCCGATCTCGTCATCGACGTCAATGTCGAGATAGTACGTCCCAGCGACACCAATCTCAACTTCGAGGGTTGCGCCGAATGTCTCAGACTCGTATGCCCACCAACGATCAATCCCAATTATGCCCGTGTGGCTCGGTACTTGTGTCGCATTTACCGCGAAGCTGCCGATGAACCGGTCGGCGTTCGGCTCGCCATTGACTTGATTCCCGGTTGGAGCATTCTGGTTCATCGGATTCCCAGCCACATCGCTGATGTTCGGGCCGACGATGAGCGTGTAGTTGCCAGGAGTGCTCTGAGAAGCAAACGGAATCCGCCAGACGTTTCCGCCTTGGTGCACCGGCTGATGGACGGGAATAATGGCGGTACCGCGCCGTAGGGATACATCGACGGGCGTGAAGCTCGCCGGATCGATCGGCTCTGAAAAAGTCACATCGATGTAACTCACCGGGGCAGCGAGAGTTCCGAACGAGCCTGACGCGGGCGAAATGATCCGTGGGCCGGAGTTGAATTGGATTTGCTCGGCGAGCGTTTTTGCGCTGGCGACCGCTGAGTAGGGAGATGGCACATTGTTGGACAGGGCCCAGAGCCTGTAGTAGTAGTGCGTATTCGGGTTCAGGTGGGAGCCTTTGTCGACGTAGGATGATTTGGTTGCATCCAGGATCGCGATCTGTGTAAACGGGCCGTCTGGAGACGCGGCCCGTTCCAAGTAATACGGGCCGTTGGTGATGGATCGGTTCCAGCGCACTGCGACCGATGTCGTACCCGTCGCCGCAGCTGTCAGTCCGCCAACGATCGGTGAGACCATTCCCAGTGCATCCGCCCTAAACGCTCCAAATGACACGTCCACTGATGGCGCGTCGCCAGTCGAGGACGCGACGAGCCCAGTAGCGCCTGCGGTGGCATACTTCGAATCGCTCGCTCGCAAAACCCCGATCGTTGGACCGGCCAAGTTGCCTTCATGAATAGTTCCGACTAAGTCAGGACCGTTCGCGATCAACTTGACACCGTAACTTCTTCCAACGACGAGTTGAGCAATAGACACTGAGTTCAGCATGGTCGGCAGTGGGAAGGTCCCAAGGAGGCTATCCACTCGGATAAGCTCCGCACTCCCCGGAAGGATGAGCAATGAATACCCAGTTCCAGTTGCGAGGTTGCCGCGCACCAGGACACCCGCACCCTGCGAATTGCCTTCTGGCGGTGCCGTGAGTGTGACGGTCGTCTGTGACATGACATGCTGAAAGACTTGGTCTGTGCTACTAAGTATGAATTGCCTCGAAAAGAATGGAGCCGCCTCCGCCGGGGCGCGCATGCGGATTCCTCCTGCCGTCAAGGACACATTGAAGTTCGGCGTTGGCACATAAGAACGCACGGTCCATGAGTTGCCACTGGGCGTGCCGAATGTATCGCCGTTATGGGCTGGACTGCTGGGAAGAATTCCCGTCCACGCCTCTCCGATATTACCGGGCGTAGCAACCGCCAACTGCGCAACAATGGAAACGACAACGCTGTCGTCCGACGAGATTCCACCAACGACCGATCGCACGCGATAGTAATAGCGCGTGCCCAACACAAGATGCGTACCAGCGTCGGTGTACTGACTTTGGCTTGCCGGTAGAATTGCAACCCGCTTGTACGGCCCATCTGCTGACGTCGCGCGTTCTACGACGTAATCGCCAACCGCGATCGCATCATTCCAATCCACTTTGATTGCTGGAATCCCTGGAGTGCCGCTAGCCGCTGTGACGGCGGCTGTTCCCGCAGGTATTGGTGCGGATGCCAGAAGGAACATTTGGTTTGTGTGGCTAATGTCCTGGTATTGAATTCGAATCTTGTAGGTGCCGGCTGCGAGTGGTGGCGTGCTCGGACCGAACGTCAAAGATTGTCCGGACGCGAAATTGTTGTCGAAGAATTCATTGCTGGTATTTTCGAGAAGACCGTCATGATTCGCGTCGATCCACATCCGGCTGCCATCATCACTGCGGGTCGAGAGTTGGATGCCGGCTTCTGGAATCGACACATAACCATCCCATTGCACGGAAAATTCATTCCAATCGGCCGTTGAACCTCCGGTGATGCCTAAGCTCGCGCGGCTACCCCAATCATCAGCGGCAAAGCTAATGACAGGATCAATTCGCGAACCCGAACTTGGCACGATACCGACCCAATTGTCGTTCGGGTTGGTGCGCAGATTTTGATTGAAGTATGTGCCGATGAGACCATGATTTGTGCCTTCGACATCCGTGGACAAGAGAGCATTCGGGACTACGGTCAATCCGGCGACTGTGGCTCGGTTTGCCGTTTGGAGCGCCATCCTGTTTCCGCCTCCACCCTCTTCATATTGCACGCGAATCTTATAGTTCCCGGCATCCAACGACGTGGAGGCGAGACTGGTCTGTCCGCCAGTTCCCTGAAATGAGCTCCAATTGCCATTTACGAATTCTGTACTGCTATTTTCAAACACCCCGTCTCGATCCGCGTCGATCCACATCCGGCTGCCGTCGTCGCCGGTAATGTAGAGGTGCGTGCCGTCGGCTGGCACTGCGATCACCCCATCCCACTGGACAGAGAAATTATCCCAATTGCCGCTCGTTCCGCCCGTGATGCCCACGTCGCTTCGGTTTCCCCAATCGTCTGATTGGAAATTAACTACTGGATCGACGCGCAAACCGGATATCGCGAATGTTGCTCGCCAGTCCTGGTGAGTATCTCCGCGGAGGCTCTGATTCACGTAGCTGCCGGTAAGGCCGTGCGTCGTGAGTGCCGGGCTGGTAAATAGCCACTCGCTGGGAACCACTGACAAAGCGGCAAGTAGGTGTCGATCCTCCAAAGGTTCAATCGAGAGGCGTGAACACTCCTTTAAATGGCGTCGAAGATTACGCCGTTCGCCTGACACCGCACGATTACGTCGTCGATTCATGAAGTTGTCGCCTCCCAATTTTCAGTAGCGGTTTTCTAAAGTCCCGTGGGGCGACGGATGCCAGTCACGCCCGTGCGGCTACTCGCTCGACGCACCGCACCTCGCACAAGTAACGCGGCGACAAAGAACAGACTGAGTGTGCTCGTGGATGGCTCCGGCACGATAACAGTCGCGATGCCGGACACGGTCAAGTCATCGAAGGATTCGGGATTTGTGTCGAACGACTGGAGGGCAAAGGTGCCGATTGTATCGCCGTCGTCCGACATCAGGATCGTGATCGTGGCGAACCCACCGGGAACGATTTCGCCCAAGGTGAACCCCAGCGCCAATGACACGTCATCGGCGGCAAATTCAGGGACTTCGTTGGTATTGTCCAAGTCACCATTCAAGAGATTGCCAAATACGTCTCCGAAGACGTAGCCTGGTTCGTCAATCTCCCAACTGTCAGCCGAACCTCCGCCGCCGGGACCTGGCGTACCGAAGGGGAGCCCGGCCTCGTTGAAGTAGTCGTTGATCGCCACGTCTATTTCGGGATCGACAAAGAAACCGAACCACACCGCCGGAAACGTGGCTTCGGATGTGTTCGACAACGTGTAGGTCAGCGTGAGATCGGTTTCGTCAGGGCTGAGTTGCGTGGAAAAGCCGAAGGAGAGACCGGCCGGCAAAGGATTGATGGAGAGTTGAGCACTTGTGCCGGGTGCGCCCCCATCCCCTATATTCACGAACGCGTCCAACTCGAAAACTTCGCCCCCAGAGCCAAAGAAGAAAACTTGTCCGTTGATCGATCCACCTTCGCCGTTCGAACCAAACGGCGTATAAGTGAACGCGGCATTTGCGGTTGAGCTGGCACCGAGAACGACAATCAGTGCTGCGCCAAATCGGACCCGCCATGACAGTGCACACACGTGTCTTGCGACGACTTCAGGGGTAAAACTCACAGGTGACCTCGCTAATGAACAGTAGGAGCTAGTCCGCACGCCTCGAACGGCGTGACAAAACACAGACGTAGGTCGCTGTTCATTAGCAGTCCTTATGGGGTACTGGCAGGCTTGTTGTCACGAGGATAGTTGTTGACGAATCTGCGTCAAGAACTTTTCTTGCGACAAAGTGAACGCACTCACGCCGTGCTGCAAGCACGTGCGCACCGTGCCTATTGGTCTAGTACGCTGAAGCGACGTACAGCGTGACACGAAAAATCAAGAAATCTTCGGGGTGCGGCGAACTAACGCCCGGGCCCTAGAATTCCGGGCGGAACGTGCGGATGTAGCCCGCGTCTGGAGAACTGCAGGCGACGAGTACGACTGGCCGGCCATCCGAAGCGTAGTGAAAGGCACAGTCGATCTGTTGCGGCACGTTAACGGGGGAAGGGTCAGGGTCTCGCCAGACGCGCTCGACGTTTACTCTGCCGTCAGCGACTGTGATGTGCCACACATCGCCATCCACCTGGCTTGCTGCCGCGAATGCGATTTCGCCACGGGGGCTTATCAGCAAGTCGGAATAGGCGAGCTGGACTGGCTCCGTTGTGAAGATTGCATGATGCTTCCAATAGCCACCCTGGCGAACTGCAAGCCACAGTTGCTGGTTCGCGTCAGGAGATCCCGTTCGGTAGAGAACGACCGGTTCGCCATTCTGGCCCAAGGTCAATCCTAAAACGGTCGGATAGAACTCATTGCTGAAATGGTCACGTGTTTTCTCCGACGATGACAACTCGGCTGTCAACGGCTCAACAAGTAAGACCGGTAATGCACGGTCGCCGTTGAATCGAGTCGGCCGGAATAAGAGATGCAAGTGCGTCTCGTCGGCAACGGCGTGATGCCGATAGCCATCTCCCTGGCGCCCTATCCGCGTGGTCAACCAGCGGGCTCCGTCATACGTCGATCGCAACAAGTAGTGGCCAGCGTGTGTAAAGTGCGTGATCGACGGCAGCTTACGATCGGTCGGAACAAGCGATGGATCAAATCCGGCATAAGGATCCAGATTGAGTGGAAGCCTGTCGTCGATGAGGTCGTGATCGGTCCCAACAGTACCGACAATGAGGTGCGGTGCCGTCGCATGATCCTTGGATGCATCAACATCCAGTTTGGCGAAGGCGAACCAACGGTCACCCACAATTCGAAGCGTGTGCGAGCGATCAATCGCATCGACGCCGCGCGGGGGCAAAGCACCATAGTTTCGGAGTGTTGTGGTCCCCCAGCCAGCGGTCATTTCGCGGCCTAGAACCAGCTGCCATTCCGCCTCAGTCTCGGGCACCAACTGCATGTAGAGGGCGTGGAGAAATCCTTCGGCGTCGATTGTGACCGAGCCGGGGTGAATTCGCACGTTGGGTGCTTCGGTACCGCTGGCCCGAACGCACTCGGTCCACTTCCGAACTGACGCCGGGCGTGGCAAAAGGGCAGAACGGAATGCCAGCAGATGAACAGTGCCGTCCTCGTGCCCCACTGCCGCGGACCGGCCGTCGGGAGCCAGGGCCATACCTGTCGGCGGCGATGTCGTCAGAGGAACGACATCGAGCGTATGGAGTGGCCCAATGCGATCCGGGTCAATGATGACCAATCGTCCGTTCGACGTAGCCGCCAGCATGCGTGTGCCGTCTAACGTTGCCGCGAGACCGATGATGGCATTTCCCCCAGACCAAGTCTCCATTTGTGTAGGCCACGATCCCTCGGGCCGACTAGCAACGCGGCCCACGGTGTCTCCGATGAAAACAGTGTCGGGTTTCGTTGGATGCCACAGGAGCGCGGTCCCTTTGCCCACGGACATTTTGAAGCTTGCCTGAATTTCTAGCGTCGCAGTATTCAACACGTGTGTCGTGGTATCGTCAATCAGGCCGAGCCGCTCACCTGTCGGATTGAAAGCAAGGCATCCCTGAACCGCGCCAGCATTAATTCGCGTCGCAAGAACTCGGCCGTCTGGAAGCGAGCGCACCTCCAGTCGACCGCCCACCGTTTGCACTGCCAAGCGTTGGCCATCGGCATCGACTGCAATCGAGTCGATATTGTCCTGAAAATCGATCGGAGAGAGGGCCTGCTTGATATGCCGCCGATCCTCGCGCCAAAACTGAACGCGGCGCCCGGAGGCAGTCGCAATCAGATTGCACCGGCGCGCGGCCGTGAGTGCGGTAATCGGGAACTCCCCAGCACTGACCCTATCGATAGTATCGCCCAAATCCGCATTTACGAGCGACAGTTGACCGGTGGCGTCGCTCACCCAAAGCAGTTCCGGCCGCGGTCCGTGAAAACATAATCTAGGTTGGCCCCGAACCTGAAATGCCTTACTCCACTGAGGCTGATCGGTACGCCAGAGTTTGATCAGCGTGTCCCCACCCGCGGTCGCAAAGGAACGGCCTTGACCTGTGAACACGATGCCTGCCGATCGACGTTGTAGCGGTGAAGGCCAATCTTTCGTCTCCCCGGGAGTGAGCTGGTTGGTGCCTTGGTCATCTCGGACAAATACGATCGAACCCGAACGCAGCTCGAAGCACGTCAGCCTTCCCAAGTCATCAACTGCCATGAGCTTATCGCCCGCTGGTGTGATCTGTAGCGCGTGAACGGCCTTAGCTGCTGTGGGCTCCGATCCTGTCATTCTAATGGCTTTGGTTTCCCGCAATTCAGCCGCTTGAGGCTCGAAACGTAGCTGCCGGACTTCCGGACTTTGACAACCGACGGCAATGGCATTGTCGGACGCCGCGGCAAGTTGCCACACGGGCCCAGGCAGCATCAATTCTGCTAGCTGCGCTGCGCCATCAACGAGGCACACAGCCCCGCTCTTGCGCCCGACCCACCATCGGTCGTGGCCCGCGGGCGCCAACGCTGTGATGCCGTCGCCAGCGAATTCCGCCTTACTTGCGATGCGACCTTCGTCACTGCAAATTGTGACGGTGCCGTTGTCATCGCCGAACGCAATCGTTCGCCGTTCTGGGTTTACCGCAACGCTGAGCAAAGGGCGTGGGTGACTGACCAATTTCTGGCTCTGCTCAGTGGTGGTATTCCACATCACCACGTCTCCGTCCAAATCCACGGAAACAAACGAGTGTCCATGATCTAACCATGCAAGACTCGTAATAATTGACGTTCCGGCTGACGCATCAGCAGCGACCTCAAACGGTCGCAAGTAACGGCTCAGCGCGATCGACCAGGCGCCTTTCCGTAGGCACAGAGCATCCCCGCCCGACGTGCTCCACACGATGAGCCGCCCATCATACCCAGAAGAGACCACACATTGATCTCCACCCAATACAGCCGTGACGCCCCAATCGTGCATGCCAATTATCTGCTGGCGACTAGGGAACTGAGACAATTGCCGGGTCAGAATATCCCACTCGATCCCGCGACGAAGGTACGGGACACGTCCTAATGCACGGACTGCATCATCAATCACACCTTCAGCAAGCGATTGGCGCGCGCGGCGTATCTCTTCGCCATGCGAATGCGAATCCTTTACTTCCTGCTCGACGATCGCTCGACGCCGGTCCTCGACCGTTCGTTTCTCCTCACGTTCGACGAGTGCCTCGTTGTGGGCCACCGCCCGCAACATTACGAATGCAGCTCCCGTCAAGACAACTGCGATAAGGCCCACCACGGCTGCGACTTTACAATGCCGACGAAGGAGCTTCTGCGCACGGTAATTCAGCGCCCCGCCGGAAGAAAGGAGGTCGGAGTAGGCTCGCACAGGAAGTCGATGCAGCCAATGAGACAGGTCCTCCGACAGGCGGGCCGCATTCGAATAGCGATCCGTTACATTCTCGGCCAAACAACGGCCGACTATCGCCCGTAACTCAGCCGGACACGTTGATTGAGCAAGTGACGACTCGGGCCCGCCAACACATGCATGGTTGCAGCTAGCTTCGTGCGGTTGAGCAGGAATCCTGCCCGCTATCAACTCATGCAGGATGATCCCCAGCGAGTAAACATCGGATCGCTCGTCGCCGTGCATGCCTGCAGCCAGTTCGGGCGCGCGGTAGCCAGGTGTTCCACCTCCGATACAGGAATGAGATGCAGCATCATTGGGCGTCCGTGGCGAGGGCACGAGGTCAGTGCCAACTACGCGTGCCAGGCCAAAATCAATCACCTTCAACTGACCGCGGCTACCTATCAGAACATGGGCCGGCTTAAGGTCGGCGTGCATGATGCCGATTCTGTGCAAGTCGGCAATAGCCCCGACGACTTGCACAAATAACTGCACTACACGGTGCAGGTCTAGACTATTTCGTCGAACATACTCGGTGAGCGGTTCGCCGGGGAAGTACTCCATGGCATACCACAATCGACCGTCGGCGAGGCACCCGCCGCGATAGACACGCACTATGCATTCATGGTTAAGTCGCCCAACGTGACGTTGCTCACGTGCGAGCAGTCGCTGAAATACGATCGCTTCGTCATCGCCTCGCCCGGAGTGCGACACCTTAATTGCAACCGTGCGAGAGAATTCAAGGTCGGTCGCAAGAAAGACCTGTCCAGTTGCCCCTTCACCAATAAAGCTTGTAACCTGATACGCCTCGCCCAATTCAGGCAGTGCTGGACCCGGCTCGTCGCACTGTATTTCGCAGCCGTCTAATGAGTCAAATGCACGGGCCAAAACACTACGCTGGCTCGCTAAAAAATTATTGAACCAAGCGATGTCTTGAGCGGTCTGCGGATCGGGTTGCTCATTGATTGATTCGGCATCAAGGGCGAGTCGCCACTGCAGAAGCCGCCTGAAAAGCCGAAAGGGCCGAAACATTGATAGTCCTCGTCACAAGCCATTGAGCCGATGCACTATTGACTTCAGTTGCCCCAACATCCGTCCAACAATCTTGCGCGCGTTGTCGGGCCTAATCCCCATCTCTCGGCCAACGTCCGCGGCCGATCGCTGCTGAATGTAGACTTCGACGAAGAGCCTAAAATGTGCCGGACTGGCCTGGCTGGCGAGTTCGCGCTGCGCCCTAACGAGCAATTCCATTTGCTCAGCGACCAAGGCGGCCTCCTCAGGCTGGACGGCGCTGTGATCGACGCCACCCACGTGAATCACCGATGAAGGAGGCTGCTCGGTGGGAACTGCTCTTTGACGACGTCGAAACTCGTCGGCAACCTTTGAGCGGGCGATTGTCATTAGCCAGCCGCCAAAGGGCCCCACCTCCCGATCGTATACAAACTCCGGTAGTCGCCTACGCACCGCGATAAGCACTTCTTGTGCGAGGTCCTCGCAATCCTCCGGGCTGAAGCCGTGGCGAGCCCCCAAACGCAAAAAGATGGCTCGATATCGTTCTTCAAACTCTCGCCACGCCGCATTGTCGTCCAGGTTCCACTCCGAGCGGGCCTTTCTCAGAGCGACAATGACTCGCTCAACTAATTCGGGATGCGTCGACGGCATTTTCGCGGACATCGGAAGCCCCTATATCGTGTGCTGATCGATCTCAGATTCTACTTGCACTTTCTGAGGAATCCAAATGACGGTCATTCGCTGGTCTTGGTTCGCCGGGAGTGTTACGATCGCTCCCTTTTTGGCATGTCGCCAAGAAGGAGCGATTGTTTCCTTCACTTCACAGATTGGAGAAATCCGATGGCAGAAAAGAAGAAGCCCGAACGTATTTACCGCGTCGGGGACGTATCGGCATCGATCTTCGTGCAAGAGGCCGGCAATGATCGAGTGTTTCGAACGGTCAGCCTGCAGAAGAGCTACATGTCGGAGGGTGAGCGTCAGTACACGAGCTCGCTGTCTCTGGCAGAACTTCCGGCGGCGATCGAGGTTCTGCGAATGGCGCTCAGCTATGTCGCCGGCGAACGAGAAGAAGCCGTCGTCATGTAAGTGCGAGCGAGGACAATCACAATTGAGCGGTGGGCAGGAATGCCTACCGCTCTTTAGTGATCCATAATTGCCCGCACATTGCGGGGCCAACCCGTGCAAGTTGTACTCATTTGAGCTTTCTGTCAACTCTATTCGCTTTTTCTCCTTCGACAGTCGGGCATAGTGCTCGACCGGATTTCAGGGATGCTCCTTGACCGGATGCTGTTCCATCACACCGAAGGAGGATCGTCATGATCCAAAGCAATCTGGTGCTCCATCGTGGGGCGCGTGAGGTCACACTGGACGAACTGGATGCAGTGCCACTCCCGCCAAGCACGTCGACGTACTTTCCCGTCGCGCACGGGACGGTACTGAATCGTGTGACCGAAACGTTGACTGGCGCGGGTTTCGGCATCGAGTCGATGCAACTCTCGCTTGCGCGCGACAGTGCCCGGTTCTTCGGAACACTGACGCTGAAAAACAAGCTCAGCAATGATGCTTGTCTGGCCGTGGGAGTTCGCAACTCCACGGACAAGAGTTTTCCGATCGGCCTGGTATGTGGCTCACGCGTGTTCGTGTGCGACAACCTCGCGTTCAGTTCCGAGATTGTCATCGCTCGGCGCCACACGAGGTTTGGAGCTGATCGCTTCAACGAAGCGGTGTCCAATGCCGTCGTCGGACTCCGCGAGTACCAAGTGTCGGCGCAACAACGGATTGCCCGGCTGCAGAACTGGGAACTGTCGCCACTCGAAGCGGACTCCTTACTGCTCAAGTCGTGCGAAACCGGCACTGTTTCGTGGAGAATGCTGCCGGCGGTGATCGCCGCCTGGCGGAATCCCGAGCACGTGGAGTTTCAGCCAAGGACTGGGTGGTCCCTTTTGAACGCCTATACGGGCGTGCTGAAAGATCGCCAGAAGTCGTCCCCGCAAGAGGCTGCGATGCAAACGATCCGATTGCAGCGGCTCCTCAGTCCTCCGGACGTTATCGACGTCGATTCGACGCCGGTAATTGCCGGCTAGATCGGCCGATCCATGGATGGAGCAGCGCCCTCAGTCAGCAATGACTGAGGGCTTTTCAGAAACGACGCTGGAATCTGCCTCTACGAGAGCTCAAGCGCCGCCTTCAGGCAGACGTTGATCTCTTGCATCGATGCGGCCGGCAGATTACCAATCTTGCGAAAAAGGAGTTGCTGCTCGACGGTTAGCAAATTCTCGCAAGTGACCGCGGAAAGATGCAGAACTCCCGCGGCGTTGCCTTCCGGTGTGGCAGGATCGAGGAGATACTGCGTCGGCTCCTGCTTGGCCCGCTGCGTGGTACGGGTAATCATCGCAACGATTGTGTTCGTCAGCCGAGAGTTATTCTTGTCGGCCTGCACGACCAAGGCGGGCCGCACTTTGGTTCCGCGGCCAGAGCTGAACGGATAGTTCAAGAGTACGACATCGCCGCGTGAGACCGTCATTGGATCTTACGGTGAGCGTCATAGTTGTTGTAGTCATCCATAGCCGGATCATCCCAGCCGGCGGCTGCGGCGACTTTGTCCTGAATCGGATACGTTTCGCGAATGTCGAACGTATCGTCACCGAGCAACGCGCGAATTTTCTGATAGGTGCCGTCCGGAACGAGCACCCATTTCTCCTGCGTGTTGGCGTCAACGACGTAGACCGGCTCGCCGGGCTGCTGCTCGTTGATTGCCTGCCGCTGTTCGTTGCTCAACTTGGGAGTCATATCCTTATTTTAGCACAAGGAAGGCAGCCAAGGCTAGACGGACGCAAGCTATACGACGCGGCGGCAAGACATCTTACGGCTCATGTTGGCCGCGAGAAAAGGCCCTCACGCTGAGGGCCGGGAATGCGAGAAGCCGCAAGGGCTTCAAGGGGCAAAGTTCAGGACTTCCGAGGAGGCAGGGACGACGCGAGTCCGAGGTAGTCGTAGCGGTGGTCATCGTAGGAGTTGTAAACATCGAAGCACCTTTGTCCCAAGGGGACACTGAGAACTCTACCCGATGCGGCGGGAAAGGCTTTCTCAGAAGTGAGACAAGCGCCCTATGCGCTGGCAACGCGCAGAATGTTTGCCTCAAGGGTTCTGAATCGTGCCGATGCTGGAAAGAGCATCGAAGGCACGGTGCCACTCAATGGCGTTTCTGTCAAGGAATCAATGGCGTGGTTTCCCGGGGAAACATTCTCAGTCTTTGGCTAACCGACGCCATTAACGCGCAAATTCAATCGTTATGCGAGAGCCGCTGCCAGGTGCTGATCAACTTGTTTTGCGGGCTTCGTATAGCGGTGGTGGGACGTTCGCCGGAGTGTGTCAGGGGATTGCTCATCGCCGCGACGTTTTGCGGGCGGCAGTGTCCGCACCGAAAACGGCGAACTCGGAACGCCACCGACGAGCATTCGCACATACGCCTGAAACTTCGGGAGCATCAGCAGATCCGCGGGCAAGAGACCGCCGCCCAGTTCGTTGGCCAGAATCTCCGCGTCGTGCTGAGACACCTGGAAGGCAATGGTGGTTCCTACGTTTCCGAAGATGCTCGCCAGCGTGACATCGTCGAGTTGTTCTAGAAACTGCGTCGCTACGGTGAGCGACAGACGATATTTTCTGGCCTCGGAGAATGCCGACGCAAACGCCTCGGTGGTAAAGGAACTAAACTCATCGATGTAGGCAAAGAAATCAGGGCGATTCTCTTCAGCTGTGTCGGCCCGGCTCATGGCCGCAAGTTGGATCGCCGTCACCAGCAGCGATCCGAGTAGTTCACTTGCGTCGCTGCCCACTTTTCCTTTCGAGAGGTTCACGATCAATATCTTTCCTTCGTCCATCGTCTTTCGCAGGTCGAGTGTGCTGGTTGCCTGACCGACGATATTTCTGAGCACCGGGCTGCTGATGAAGTGCCCAATCTTATTGAGTACCGGCGATATCGCATCGCCGCGGAGCCGCGGCGGCATTGCCGCAAACTCCCGCTCCCAAAAACGCCGCACCGCTGGGTCGCTCACATGTTTCATCACGCCCTCGCGATAGTCATCGTCGCCCAGGAGCGGCAAGATCTGCACGAGCGAGGCGCCGGGCACTTCTAGCAGCGCGAGCAGTGCGTTGCGCAGAATATGCTCAAGCCGTGGTCCCCACATCGCGGCGTAAATCTTCTTGAACGAGGAGATGATTCCAGACGCCACTAGTGGGCGCTGCTTAGCGTCGTTGCACGCGAGGAGATTGAAGGAGAGTGGATGCGACGCGTCGCCGACGTCGAAGAGCACGACATCGTTGGTACGGCTTCGGGGAACTAACTCTAATAATGAATCAGCTAAGTCGCCGTGGGGTTCGATGCAGGCGACGCCGTGTCCAGCTTGGATATCGGCAACGATGAGATTTTGCAGCAACGTCGTCTTTCCGGTGCCGGTCTTGCCGAGGATGGCGAGATGCCGGCGACGGTCATCGATCGCTAGGCTGACCAAGTCCCGCTGCGCGCGAAACTGGGTACGGGCAAAGCTGACGTTATCTGGCCGTTCGCTCCCGGCGGCAATTTCCTTTGGCGGCGGGAATTCCCGGCTGTCGACGCGCGCCAGTCTGGGCACGCGGACAGTATTGTTGGGCGGATGGAACAACGTCGCGACTTCTTCGCAGGACAAGAGGAAGCTTGGTCCGGGCGCCCGAGAATTGTGTGGCCTCCCAACCTCGAAGGCACCCGTGCGGGGCGAGTTAAAATGCCCCAGACTACCGGCCAAGTGCAGCAGCCGCTCAATCGACTCCTCCCGCCGAGCCACGGCCGCCGTGAGTGAGACTCGCAATTGCGCCTCAAACAGCTGCCGCCCCAATTTGTCGGCCGCTGACTGGAGATCTGATTCTCTTTCGTGGAGTCGAGATCCTGAGACGTTCAGCATGCTGCGCGATCCTTCGCGAGGCGCTTTGCGCGCATGCATCGAAAGGATGTAGGCACGGAACCGTGGCCAGAGTTTTGGTGAGAGCGCGGCTTTGGCGTAGAACTGTGCGGCCTTCGGCTTGGACTGAAAGTACGGATGGTCCAATCGTCGCAGGATCCGTCGAGCGAGTGCCGGCCGTTTGCGACCGGCCGGACGCACCACTAGCTCTAGCCGACCTGTAAACCCGTCACGCTGCAATTGATCCAGCGTCATGAAGATTCCCACGAGTGGATCTGCCGTGACCCGGTTCAGGGCGTCCTCGAACTGCCCGTAGCGTCGGCACGGAAACAGATCGGGCACAAGCGTCAGGTCAATGCTCCAGGTTTCCGTAGCCTCGGGGACATCCAGGGCGCTGAGCGAGAGCTCGTCGAGTGTACAGTCGGGGTAGTTCGCGTAGAGCTGCTCTTCGACAAGTGGTCGCAAGACATTCTCGCCCGCGACGAACAGCCCCACCGCATCCCGGTATATGCCGAACATCAACCGCAACGGCAGACGACGGACGTTGGCCTGGTGCATCGCGGCGAACGCCTGCTCGGCATACAGGGGGCCACGAACGTTGCCCGCCGGGGTTCGGATTCTGAAGAGCACCGCGGGAGCATAGCACACGAACTTGGGCGTATCGGATCGTCACGTTCGCCATGCGTTCGGCGAGCCATGCGACGATGGTGCAATTTGGAGAATGCATCCTAGTTCACGTGCCATTCGCGCCATGGCAAACGGTCCACCGAAATTCTCGTCAGAAAGTTGACGATATCAGGACGGCCGAAATATGTCGGTCGGCGCCTACTGTCTTGTTTCATCAGGACGACAGGCACTCCATCGAAATGTGGAGAAAAGGCAGCTTGGGTCTTGCCAGCCTCAACGGAATTTTTTGTCGCGCCGGATCGGACGCAGACGACAGTGAAGCTTACACCCTGTTCCTTGACCAGCGCAGCATCAATCACCATTGGTCTAGTTCCTGAAAATAACTGCGACCAGGGCGCGCGCCGGCCACGATGTACCGACGCCGCCCTCGTCACAGACAGCGGTTACTTGGCCCTGTTAAACTTCCACCAGCACGCCTTGTTGCAACTCCGAATCGGCGGGAACGTTTCATCCCTTTCGAGTGGAATTTGGCGTTCGTTCGCGGTCGGCGCCGGACTGGTGCTGCCGTCAACGTAGCCGTCGAAGTCGTAGTAACCTGACCGGACGCACGTTTCGCCGGTCTTGAAGCGGGATCGAACTGCAGTGCTCATAACAACAAACTCCTGGGTCAACTTCGTGGGCTGGCGACGTGCCATCCCTACAGAAATTCCTCGCACGAAGTCGGAGTCTGTTACGTCAGCCTGCAGAAATTATTTTCAGGCTTCGGTCGCGGCAAGATAGGTAAGCACGCGACTCCCGAGAAACTTAGCTTCCTCCCAGACCTCGTTGCGACGGGGCCGATCGAACCAAGTCGACGCGCTTACTCGGCCTTCGACGAACTCGTCGTCTCTGCCGTGGTCGCGCTTCGCATAGAGCTCCGCGGTCTTGCTACCGCGGGGAATCGAGCTGCCGGACTGCACGAACGACATGTTGAGCAGTCGCATGTCGGTCGACGCCCACGACCAGAGCACCGTGCCTTCACGAGAAACGACGATGGTGGTTGGCTCAAGTTCACAATCACAGTACCGAATGGCAGTGCTGGTTACGGAAGTGCCTAGCCGATCTGCCAGCGTGCAAAGGTCCGCTAATGTGCAGAATCCACCCCGGAAGTTGCGCACGCCTTCGATGAATAGTGTCCTCGGCATGAGCAGTGAGGCAGCGAATCGATCGGCCTCGGTTTCAACCGGGTCTTTCGATCCGTAGTCCGTTACGGAATTGTGGATATCTCCTGACTTAATGCGTTTTCGGTGTTCCGGCAGATAGAAGTGGCCCAGTTCGTGTGCGATGGAAAATCGCACTCGACCGTCAGGGCGGTACGGTCCGGCTTCCTTGTAGTAAATCCCAAAGCTGTCGAAGGGAGGATAATACTCGATGCGGGCGTCAAATCCTTTTCCGTACGTCCCGGGCGCCAAGTGAATTCCCTCTTCGCGCACTATTCGGAACGGGTCGACCGGCAGTCGCCAGAGACTTAAATCGCGAAGTATTTCTTCAGCGGCTTTTTCAACGGGATCAGCCATCCTTCATCGCTTCGCGTTTTTTGCGGATACGTTCTAAAATCTCCTCTCGCTTTTGCCTAAGCTCTTCAGATGTCTCAGCATCAATTTGCTCGGCACGATTCATTGCGAATTCGATGTCAGCTTTCGAATACTCGGACAGCGGTTGATGAGAAGAATTCTTTTTTTCAGAATTCCACAACTTCTCGATCAAGTCGGGACCAAGAGCATCAATGGCTGCTTTCTCTTTTGATGTGAGTCGGGGCAGGCTCTCCGGCTTTACGCTGTCCGGATCACAGTCCCTGCGGAGCAACGAGACGATGAGAGCCTCGAACGCCCGCGCTTCGCGTTCTAATTCGCTGCTCATGGGTTCACTCCGGCGTGTAAAGGTCAAAACCGAGATCGATCAACTTCGCCGCAATTGTTGGCCGCGCCCGGTACCAGTTTCCTTTCGCCGCAGCAGCAGTCATGTCGTGCCCTGTAGACTCGCGAACCCCATTCGCGATCTCAGTGAACAAATCAGTGTCTCGTGTTTCCTTGTATCGCGTGATGAAAGCGAGGGCTGTAATCTTCTGCTTTTCGGGAAGTTGGCAAATGACATCGAAGAGAGCGGAGTTGAAGGCGACTTGCTGGTCAGCCGTCATACACCTCCATCGTAATTCTACGGTCGTGCCTTTCAAATCTTTAGCCAAGTGCTCAAGGCAATCGTCAAGGTTTGCCGCAGATCGAATGCCTCGTTTCCTGAGGAAGTCTTTGGTATTCGTGTACGCTACGCGATAGACGAGTCGCATGGGCTCTGTGGGGTCAAAATCTAGCTTTCGAGTGGCATTGATCAGGTCGACCATCACGTCCTGATAAATGTCTGATATGTCGTTTGAGTCCAAAGCCCCTAATCCGGCACATTTTATGTAGCCGGCAATCTCATCACGAAAGAAGACGTGAAGAGCCTCCATACCCTCTTTAGGACTGCTTCGGAATTCGCCTTCTAGTTCATCCCTCGATATTCCGCCCATTTCGTCCTCGCATAGGGCGTACTTCTACCTATTCCTCGCACATGTAGGCAGAAAGTTACGTACTTGAACTCAGAATTCGGGTAAAGGCCCCCCACATTATGGGGCGTCCCATTGGGGATTGCTAGCTCTTTGGTTCATCTTTCGAGCTCGGTTGAATCGAAACTCCCGCCCCGGAATTGTGCGTCAACCCGAGGGCGGGCCTGTTAGTTCAGCAACGTTCTTCCATGTGGCGAGACCCAATCCGGTAGGCAAGATCGCAGAGGATCAGAACCCCAGATGCCCACGACGGAGTCATCGGAAACCCGTCGCGACAGACCGGGTGCCTCCGACGTCGGAGAAGGGAGCCTGCACGGTGGCAGAACTCAAGCCGGAAATCCGAACGGAGAACCGACAGGGGAAAAGCCTAGCACGGTACTGCAGCCGGCTGCAATGTGCGTGGCGCAAGTAAGGCCTCGACACCGATGTCAGGGATGAGCGACTGACGGCCACCCCTGTGATCTCTGAAAACGGGAGACGTCACGGAGAATGTTGTCGTCAGATATTCCATGAGCGTGATTCCGTAGAACAAGGTTCGGCTGGGATTCCGGGCAACATCCATCGCGGTCTTGAGGATATGGTCCAGTCGCCCACGAGAGTTCTGGCCGGAAATGAAAAGGACCCGAAAGCGCTCGCGTGGATCCTGGTCTTGCACGGCCTCATATATGCGAATCTTCCGCTCGATGCTGTCTGCATCTTTCTGTGAGCGGACTCGCTCCGTTCCGTTATCGATTTCGGCGAAGAAACGCAGGCTCTTGCCGTCGCGTGTGACGAGCGTGAAGGAGGCATCGGGAAAGAGGGTCAGTCCGTCCGTGGTCAGGCGGATCGTGTTTTCCCGGTAGAAGTCCGTGAAGCGGGCGCCGGAACGAAAAGCACCGCAGGCCGTGTGTACGACGAAGTCACTGACTGCACGCTGGTGCGGCTGGCGGCCGAGTCCTGCCGGCGAGAAGTAGCCTTTGGTTGGTGGCTGGCTGTCTGGTCCGTGCAGGAGCTGGTAGCCGCGACGGGAGAGCACATAGTAGTTTTCAGGTTGTCCACGATCCAGGATCGCGTAGCGATGCGTGGTCACGAGCTTCGCCTCACTGAGTCGCTGCAGTCGCTCACGCACGAGTCGGGTCGCGTTGAAGGGGGTCTCCCAGGTCATGCTAAGCTTCTCGATTTGTCGCGCCGTGAGGGGCGCGTAGTCGAGTGCTCGAAGCATCTCGATATCGCGTGGAGTGACGAGCCATCCTGTGGAAGTGCTTGTCATGGGCTACGCCGGAGCCTATCATCGCCGACCGTACTTTTCTCCCAATCTCACTTGCATGTCCGAACGAAAGTCATCCTTCATCAACGTCGATGAGCTGATGCCGCAAATCTCGATCGAGCAAGCCGCCGAGTATTACGGCGTTTCCTTGCCACAGATTCGCCAAGTCGGCGATGAAATCCGGATGAAGTGCTTCCTGGCCTGCGGCCGGGCGGAGGAAACCGGTGACCGGGCAATCGCCGTGCAAGTGGACAACCCTGTAAAGCCCTGGAAGTGCCACGCGTACGAGTGCCAGAAGGGTGGCAATCTCGTCGGTCTCTGCGACTTAATGAAGCCCGGAGAAAACGCTGGCGGACGCCCACGAGGACAGCGGTTCAAGGCAATCGCCGCAGACCTCGTTTTAATGGCAGGCGGTGCTGAAACTCCCGCGCGAACTTCCGAGGCTGCCATCATCGTGAAGTCCCCGAAAGCTCCGGAGAAGCCGGACGTAAATGTGCCACTGGCTGCGTCGGAGAATGAGCGGGCGCGGGAGCTCGTGACTCTCGACGAACAATTTGTCAGGGATGTCGCGGCCATGCCGCCCGAGGCGTCGGCCTACTTTCGCCGTCGCGCCTTCCTCACTCCCGAGGTGTGCCAGAAATTCTCGATGGGATACCTCCCACAAACTTCGAAGTCACTGCTTCGTGGGCACGTCGTGTACGGGTATCGGTCACCGACTGGCGAGATGCTGACCTGGTTCGGCCGGAACGTCCGCTATGAGGAGCAGGTCGCAAAATGGAAAGCGTCGGATCGGTCCGAACCGGAGCCGATCAAAACGCGCTTCGTGAAAGGATTTCATCGTGGCCTTGAACTGTACGCGGAAGACATCGTGCGAGCGGAGAACGTCGATACGTTCAAGTTTACGGGCCTGGTTGTCACGGAAGGTCCGAATGACGCGATTCGATTGAATACGCTTGGTGTTTCCGCGATCGCGTTGTGCTCAAACTCGATTACGCAAGAACAGGTCGAGCGGACCGTCACTCTCGCGCATGATCGCGGATTCGAGTGGATCACACTAATGCTCGACTGCGATGAAGAAGGCATCAACGGCACTCAACAAGTGTTGCCGATGCTCGCTGAGAGAATACCGGTGCGGCTCGGTTGGTCAGGCATGACTGCCGGCGGGAAATTCAGGGGCCGTCAACCGGAGAATCTGACGGCGGACGAGTGGAATGAACTCATGACGGCAACCCAATGAGCGACTACATGCACATTCTGAGGCCGCAAGTAGAGCGTGTGAAGTCGCTCGTCGACGGTCCGGATATGGATGTCGCGGACAAAGTACTCATGCGACAATGTGCCGCGGCAAGTATCGAAGCGTCGGAGCGTCGAATGGAAATCACAAGACAGGAACGCGACGAACTGATGAAGCTGCTCTATCCTTTCGACGTGGAGATATTTCCGGAGGAACGCTAGGCCGCTAGAATCTCTGGCGATACGCTGTACTGGCATCGCCAAATCCCCGAGTTGCCTATGGTCACCAAATCCGCCTACACCCGAACACTGGACTGCCCGCGGTACGCCTGGCTATATCAACATCGGCGCGACGAAGTCGTAAAGGTGGATCTACAGCGACAGTGGATACTGGAACAGGGCGACGTGGTCGAACGCCACGCTCGCACCCTGTTCGAGGGCGCGACTCCGGTGCAAGGCTTTCGCTCCCGCGCGGTTCGAGAGACGGAACGACACATCGCGCGCGGTGCCACCTGCCTGTTCCAAGCGTCGGTAATCGCAGACGACCTGCACGCGATGGCGGACGTCCTCAAGAAAAGCCCGCACAATGCGAGCTGGGACATTTACGAAGTGAAGGCTGCGGGTGAGGTAAAGGAGCGCCATCTGCATGATGTCTGCTTTCAGAAGATCGCGTTCGAGCGTGCGGGGTACATGATCGACCGCGTGTTCATCGTGAACATCAATCGGGAATACGCACGAAACGGCGAGATCGATCCTTCTCGACTGCTCGTCACGAACGATGTCACGGGCGCTGCTCGGGATCTCGTGAAGGATGTTGAATCCGGGATCGAGAAGGCACGGCGGCTTCTCACACTTCCGGACGTTCCCCCGATCGATGAGTTTCCGTGCAGTTGCTCGCCGAAGGACTGCCCCAGTCTCAACCATTGTTATCCCGACCTGCCGCCGAACTCGGTGTATTTCGTAAGTAGGCTCCAGCTCGCAAAAGCTCGCGCGCTCTACGCGGGCGGATATCGGACGATACGCGACATTCCGGACACTGCCAAACTGTCGGCACGGCAGCGATTGCAGGTGAATGCTGCGAAGCAAGGTGTACCCTTCATCGATCGTCCGGCAATACGGGCGATGCTCGGCGCACTGACGTATCCCCTGTATTTCCTCGACTACGAAACGTTCGCAACCATCGTTCCGCAATTCGCCGGCTACTTCCCGAACGAAGCGATGCCGTTCCAGTATTCGCTGCACGTGCTGCGATCACCGACGTCGGAGCTGGAGCACCACGAATATCTGGCACCCGCATATTGCGATACGACGCCAGGCGTCGTCGCTTCGCTCCAGCGCGATATCGGGGATGGCGGGACGGTCATCACGTGGAACAAGTCATTCGAGATGGGTTGTCATAGCCGCATGGCCAGATTGCAGCCGGCGGCGGCACCATTTCTTGCATCGCTCAACGCACGGGTGTTCGACCTGAAGGATGTGTTCAGCAAGCAACTCTACGTGGATGGTCGCTTCAACGGCAGCTGCTCGATCAAGGACGTGCTTCCCGTGCTCGTCCCGCAACTGTCGTACAAGAATCTCGCGATCCAGGAAGGCAACAGTGCGTCGCTCGGGTGGTATCGCATGTTCGATCCGAAGGTGACGCCCGAAGGGCGAGCGACAACGGAAAAGAACCTGCGGGCATACTGTGAGCTCGATACGCTGGCGATGGTTGAAATCTTCCGGTACTTGTTGGCACTGTAGGAAATCCGAAGGCTCGCCAAGAATGGAGCACGGTGCTGCGCACGTGGTCTTTTGTCTTCCGCTGCGTCTAGCAGCGGCCGCGTCCTGCTCCAGCTGGTGTTCCCGCCGTAGGGCGGGAAGCGTGCGGGACAAGCGAGCGCCGGTCGGGCAACCACACACACTGCTCACCCGCTCGGGCGACAATTCCTCGCGCATCTCCGAAGGCCGCGAGACCCCGGGCTGTGCCGCACATGTTGAGCGTAGCGAGCGGGCGTGTCGCAGGACGGGGTCTCGCGGGCGGAACGTCCCGCGAGCGCCGTCCCCTGATGGAGAGGTACTGCGGATAGCAGTGCGGTTGCCAGGTCGGCCTCCGGCCGCCGGCATCTTCGGTGTTGCGTTCGGTACTGGGGGCGGACAAATGGCGGAATCATATTTCTCGAACGCGATGTATATTGGGCGTTCGCGTCGGCGAAGCACAAGTCGATAGCCCCTCGGAGATGTGCTGTATGCGTCTGTTCGATTTCCTTTCGTTGATGGATCCGACTGTCACTCCGGAACAGACGAAGATTCACCTTGCAACGTGGAATGGTGAAGAGAATCCACTCGATGTGTTTCTCGGCGGCACGTTTGATGACTGGCAGCGATCGCAAACCAGACGAAACTTCGAGCGTAGGTTTGTCGTGGCACTGATTAGCTTGCCAGGCTTGAATCGATGGATGTATGCGGGTGTTTACGAATCACACGGTTCAGTGTGGGACGAGGTGAGGCAGTACAACGTCTATGATCTGCGGGAGCGGGTGGCTTGTTCGGAATTCGTCGGGCGACTAGTAGTGGGCTTTCCCCGACCCGGCCGGCAGTCGTATCTGAACGCGGAATCCTGGGCCGATGGCATTCTTGTCGGCGAGATCTTTCCGAAGCGCCTGACGATTGGCGAGTTTCCGGGCTTCAAAGCCGTCGACCTCGCGAAGTCCGAGCTCGACATCATTGTCGCTCAGAACCTGGAGTCATGGCGGACAGCGCTATCGAGTGTAGCGGGCGTGTATCTGATTTCGGACACGACCACCGGCAAGCTGTATGTTGGAAGCGCGACGGGCGAAGGCGGGATCTGGGCACGGTGGTGTCAGTACGCATTCAGTGGGCATGGGGGAAACGTCGAACTGGTGGCGATCCTTGCGGCGGAGGGGTCTGCACGTGCAAATACTTTTCGCTACTCGGTACTGGAGATTGCCGATACCCACGCAAGCCACAACGACATCATCGGCCGCGAGTCGCACTGGAAGAAAGTGCTGCTCACCCGGGATCATGGTTGGAACTCGAACTGAGAGCGCCGGCCGCGGGGACCTTTCGACCTCCGAGTGCTCACTGCTTTTCGTCCGTCTATCGAGGCGTGTTTTCTTCTTAAGAGCAGATAGAGGGCGAAGCCCTCATTTGCTTAAGAACAATAAACCTTTGCTTAGTATTTGGTCAGAATTGAACGGAGAGGGAGCCAACGTGGACGGATGGCTTCCATAAGGCACGAAACTGCCATGGAGGCCCGTTCAAAGTGAGATAAAAAGGTGCGGCAAAGTACACCAGTTGGTGCGGCACAGTACACCAGGTCGGCGAGTATGAAGGTGCGGCAAAGTACACCGTTTGGTACCGTTCAAGGCAGTTATTCGCCGTACGATTCGGCTAGTCTTCCCATCGCAGTCGTGGACGACCATTCGCCATAATCTGGGAACCGGAATCCGGCGACGAGGTGCCGCTCTGCCTCTTCAATTGCCTGCTGCTTCGCGACGTCCGGCGGTGCATCCTTGAACATTCCCAAGAATGTCTCAACAGTTTTCTGATAGCGATCGCGATCGACCTCGTCGCGGAGGAATGTACGCAGCGCTTCCTTTCTTGCTTTGCGATAGGCGATGGTGAGATTCGGGTCGTCGGCGGAGACGCCGCGAGCCCGTAAATCTTCGTCATGTTGTCGTCGACGTTCGTCACGTTGATGTTCAAGGAACCAATCCGGCGCGGACGTTCCACGCTTGATGCCGTCGAGGCAGTACGCCTCCGGACTCTTCGAGAAGAACTTCCGCCCCTTCGTCTCCATCGCGACCTGTGTGTATTGTGCCCAGCGGGCAATAACCTGGTTGTCATACTGCTTCAGGATGGATCGGATCGCGGCATCCTCGAAGCCGATCGTTTTCAATGGATCATAGAGAGGGGAGTCGGTGACGCTCATAACCGGGTGATGTGCGAGCTGATCGATTGAATGCTGCTCGAAGTACGGTCCACGTTCGAAGCGAATGACATACGATCCACGCTCCCGCTTCTCGAACAGGTCGGACACTCGGTCGACACCGCTCGGCAACGCAATGAAGTTCGCTGCCAGCAACTTCTCAGCGCAGTGGCCAATGTCGCGCTTGAGATACTTCGTCAGTCGCTGGGGAGAGAATCCGAGTACGTTCGTTCCAAGATGGCGCAACTCAAACGGCGGAGACACCTTTCGTCGCCAGAAGATCTTGTGTAACAGCAAGGCTAGTCGCCTCGATGCCGGATCAAAACTGCGGAACGTGTCGCTGGTTAGATCGAAGAACAGTTTTCCACCCGTGGCCTGCACATATTCAAAGAAGAGTGGATCCCAGACAATCCGCCACGCTCGCGACGAATCGTCACGTTGCGGCAAACTGTATTTGAGCAGGCCGAACCCCGTATCTTGAAACGTCTGGAGGCGCGGATCGTAGAACGCATCGCATTGGTAGAAGACGCCGGCCAGGCGTTTGATTGTCGCCCGAAACTCAGCGTACTGCTTTCCGCCCTTGGCCTCTAGGTACCCCAGCTTCTTCAGGCAAAAATGTGGTGTGGCGAGAAACTCAATCGACGGCCGCGGTTGATTGAACGTCAGCGCCAGGAGTCCCCAGAGAAAATATTCGTCACGGGACGAAAGACCGAGTGCCGCGAAGATGGAGACGTTGGCGAAGCGGCGTTTGTTGGCGTCCGTGTAGAAGTACCCCGTCTTGTGCTGGTACGGTGCGACGAGGGACAAAGCCGGATCGAGCGAACAAAGTGCGTGCTCGATAATTGATAGCTGTGCGAGTCCGCTACGCTGCTCTCGCGTGCGCGTCGGCCGGGATGGATTGGCCGATGGGGGATTGAGCGTGGACATCAAACAAGACGAAGTGCTTCGGATTGTCTCGCGCGGTCGGCATTATTGGCAAGCGAAGATATTTGTTCATGGCGGTGCGTTGGCTTCAACAGTATGATCGGAAACTACTAGTCTAGCGATAGACAATACAATGTGCGGGCTCACAGAACACTATTCTGTGTTGCGACGTTTTGCTCCATAATAAGCGAACTATGGCAAATACATTTTTCAATGACTGGATGGACAAACAGCAGCCGGAGCCGACTGCCGTGGATCTCGTTGTCCTTCGCGAGAAGGCGAAAGTGGATTCAGCAGTAAAGGCGGCAATAAAGCAAGCTGCAATGGATCATCTGATCGGCCTCGATATTCTTAACCGGATTGGCGGGTATTCAAAGGCATCAGCATTTATACGTAACAAGGTCCCCACGGATAAGAAGGTTATGTCAGGTGACCTAGGTGAAATACTTGCAACCGAATACATCGATCAGCTCACAGAATTTGAAGTTCCGATAAAGCGACTCCGTTGGAAGGATGATCGCGACACAACCATGCGCGGCAACGACGTGCTCGCGATTGTTCTATCAAAAAAAGAGTGTCGATTGCTGAAGGCGGAATCCAAGAGCCGGAACGTACTTCAAGCCAGTGTTGTTGGTGAGGCTGTCGACGGGCTCGCAAAGCACTCCGGACGGCCCAATCCCAGCTCATTGGCCTTCATCTCGTCCCGATTGCGCGAAGAGGGAAATGATGACCTGGCAGAAGTCTTCGAGGACCTTCAGAGTGGCAAACGAAAAGCCACCGCGGTAGAGCATCTTGTATTCACGTTTTCAGGGAATGATCCCACGGTGCATTTGAAAAAGCACATTCCGAGCACAAAGTCCCGACGTCGACACCTCGTCGGTTGCGTCGTATCGAAGCACCAGGATTTTATAAAGCGAACCTTCGCTAGCCTAAATGCCAAGAACTCCTGACATCGTCATTGAGCGTCTCCTAGAGCTGACGCAACCTGGGTACCGCGAGAAGCTCATTGCGAGCGGTCTTGCCCGGGGTCTCATTTGGCAGGATGGCGTGCTGCCCGCAGACGCGCCCCACTTCAGGCACGAGTTGTCGACTGACCTACTCGATCATGGCTTCACTGTCCTCTCGCTGTCGCTTGAGCTGCGCCACCTTGGCGGCGATCCGAAGGTCGTCAAAGACGGACTCTACACCGCTGCTGAGGCGCTGGAGTCTGCGGTCCGACGTGGTGAAGGTTCTGATATCGAACGCGGCTTTCATCTAACGATGGCTGCGGCTGCGTTTCATATCGGAGGATATTCCGCTCGGGCGTTTAGTTTATTCGAAGCGGATCTTGGCGATTTGAATCTAGCGTCCTACGAGCGCGCACTGGTTCTCTTGATGCGCAGGAGCTTTGCTCAGCTTCGACAAAACAGCGCGGAGTGGCTCCAAGATGTGCGTAACTCGGATGCCGGTGTTGTCGAACGATTGGCCGACGAAGAAGATTTTAGTGTCGACGACGTGGTCGCCATTGCGCTGACTCGGATCTTCCATCGCGCGATCGCACAATTCGAGGTTGGGTTGCTGACGGGAGAGCGGGAGTATTTCGTTACGGCGCAGGCCGAGATTGAATTGGGTATACGAGAATCGGCCACTGCGAACCATGTACCGCTGTGGTGGTCATTCACAGTTGCCCGTCACCTGTTCGACGATCTGTGGAACAACTCGCTGCACACTCGTTTGCCGCAAGAGGGTGGCCCACCGAAATGGCCCGTGCTTCGGTCTCAATTCCTGGAACTTCTCGCTTCGCGTATCGTAGCGGAGATTGATCTATGGCCTTCGCAGATCGAAGCCGCAGGACGAGTGCTCGACGCGTCGGACGATCTTGTCGTCGCCCTACCAACAAGTGCGGGTAAAACTCGTATCGCTGAGTTGTGCATCTTGCGAGCGCTGGCGGACGAAAAGCGCGTCATATACGTCACGCCACTTCGTGCGTTATCGGCGCAAGTCGAGCGTGGGTTGGCGCGGACGTTCTGTCCGCTCGGATTTACAGTGACTTCGGTATACGGTGCAAGCGGCGTTGCGTCTTCGGATATCGATACGCTTGCATCGGCGTCGATTGTGGTCGCGACACCGGAAAAACTCGACTTCGCGATTCGTCAGCAGCCGTCGATCATCGACGATGTCGGTTTGATCGTCCTTGATGAAGGCCACATGATCGGGCTCAGCGAACGTGATATTCGATACGAGATGCTGCTCCAACGGCTGCTTCGACGACAGGACGCCACGGAGCGTCGCCTGGTATGCCTTTCCGCCGTCTTCTCAAAGGGCGATGCCTTTGATGACTTTACGGCATGGCTGCGTTCGGATGCTCCAGGGACTGCAATTCAATCCTTGTGGCGTCCAACCAGACAGCGGCCCGCAACGATCGCTTGGCAGAAAACGGTTGCCCGGCTCGAACTTGATGTCGAGGGTGAGAAGCCATTTGTGCCTCGCTTCGTTGAAGCTCAAGCACCCATTCCACCACGCAAAACTCGACCCTTTCCCGCCGACGCTCAAGAGTTGGTGGTCGCCAGCACGTCCGCGTTTCTGAGTCGCGGCCAATCGGTGCTCATCTATTGCCCTCAAAAATCATCAGTGGAAGCAACAGCAGTCGCGTTCCTCAAAGCAAATAAAGGCGGCTATTTTGAGAGCGCCTTGACCAGTGCAACGCCGCCGTTTCTAGCCAACGCCCTCCGTATCGGCCGCGAGTGGCTCGGCGACGAGCATCCGGCCGTGGCCAGTCTGCACCTCGGACTTGCGGTCCATCATGGATCACTTCCTCGGGCATTCCTTGGTGAAATTGAAGTCCTGTTAAAACGTCGGTTGCTTCCAGTCTGCATCTGTTCTCCGACGCTGGCACAAGGGGTCGACCTGAGCTTTAGCGTGCTGCTATTTCGATCTCTTTACCGAAGCGGGGGCCTTATTCCGGCGAAGGAATTCGCAAATGTCGTCGGTCGGGTTGGACGTGCATTCGTGGATCTCGATGGCATTTATGCTCTGCCGATATTCGAGCCGTCCGTTGCCAAGACCTTGAAGAGGCAGAGGCAGTTCAACGGCCTGATCGAAGCGGCGAAGAGACGGCAACTTGAAAGTGGTGTTCGCTTACTCATTGGCGTTGTCGTAAGGATTCTCAGCGAGCGTTTGAACGTGTCACGGGATGCGTTGATCGAATACGTTGCGAACACGCAAAGTCCATGGCAGGTCGCTGCCGTGACTGAAGACGACGTTTATCCGGGCGTCTTAAAGGCGTGCCTCAATGAACTAGATACGGCGATCCTGGGAATTGTGGATACTCTCGATCTGCCAATTGATCAGCTGGCAGACTATTTGGACAGCTGCTTGCAAAGTTCGTATTGGCAGCGGCAACTTCAACGCGGTGAAGCCGATCTGAAGTTGCTTCAAGAAAAGATTATCAAAGGACGTGCAGCTTGGCTGTGGACGCACACCGATGCGACGAAGCGCAAAGGCTACTTTGCTGCGGGCGTCGGTTACGCTGCCGGCAAAGCACTTGACGACAATGCCGCCTCGCTCGGCACATTGCTTGCGAATGCTGAGAACTCGCTCGCGAGCGGAAACATCGACGAGGCCGTTACGGCTGCGGTTGGTCTCGGAAAGATCCTTTTTTCGATCCATCCGTTTGAACTGGAGGAAGACGGTGTAGAGTGGCCGAAACTTCTGGGACACTGGCTGCGCGGTAATGCGTTGAGCGAGTTTGCGGACAACGACGGAGTGAGTTTCATTCAAGGGGATGTTGTGTTTCGCCTGGTGTGGGGAGTCGAAGCGGCGCGTTTGCATCTTGCGCAAACGTCCGGCGCTGCCGCAGATGAGGAAAAGGAGAACCTGCTTGCGATGTGCCTCACGTATGGCGTACCAAACAAAACTGCCGCATTGTTCATGCAAGCTGGGGTCAATTCTCGCACGCTGGCATGCAAACTCTCACAACTGACCAAGGGCAAGTGCGACGATTTGGCCGCACTGAAGTGGTGGGTATATGCAGTTATACAGGGCCAGCAGACGGCACCGACGTTGGAGTCTCAAGACGATCAGGCCGAATGGGACCGATTCCTCCAAGGCTTTTTCCATCGAGAACACAGCAATTGGAAGCAACGCAACTTTGACCTGCCGGTTACATGGCATGGACAACCGAGTGAGAAGGGGACGCGAGTTCGGATCTCCTTTAAGAAGGGAGAGACGAAGGCCTTGGTGCTCAGCGTCGATTTGGACGTGCTGGGAGAGGTAACCGCACCCGAAGTGTCGACGACGCATTTCTTCGGCATCGTGAGCGATGATCAGAAATCATTGAATGTTTCGTTCTTTGGGACGTAAATCGGGGAGCCCGCGACAATGCCCCTATTGTTTCCCGGGGAAACTTTTGCCAAACATGGCTAAGGCTAGCGGTCTGTTCCGAGTTGCAACTGCTCTTGGATTGCGGGAGTGGCAAGTTGTTCACGCGCCTCGTCGAGAGCCGAAAGCACGTCTGCATCGACAACCGATCGCTTGCGGAATGAGATCGTGACGATTGCGGCGCTGGTTTGGAACCGACGCATCGTCATGTGCGGCGTTCCGCGACGACTTGATGACTGCTTTTCACGACGGACCAACTCCTCAGTCTCGACGACTTTCAGTCCGCGGTGCTGGACTTCCTTCATAATCTCAACTTGGCGGTCCGGAGCGACCTGGGAAACTGCGTAGAGTTGCCGGCGAGAAAGTGTCGAATCCTGACGGGCGCGCTTCTGCACTTCCGGTGCAAGGGAAAGTAAAGCGAGCAGCTTGGATATCTCGCCCTTGGGCTTGCCAGTCAGTTTCGCAAGTGCGTCTTGTGTCAGCTTGTTGGCGTCGCGGATGGAAGCGAGAGCATCGGCAAGCTCGAACGGACTCAAATCACTACGTTGCCAGTTTTCAACGATCTGGCGGACAAGGATCTCTTCCTCGCGAGGGGATTGCACCCAACACGGAATCTCGGTGAGTTTGGCGCGAAGCGCGGCCTGATATCGGCGTTCTCCTGAAATGATCTGATAGATGTTCTGGTCTTCGATGTAGCGGACAGCGATCGGCTGCATGATGCCGAACCGCTTGATTGAAAGCGTCAGCTCCTGCTGTGCCTGGGAATCGAGCTGACGTCGTGGCTGCGTTGGATCTGGATGGATCCGACCGATCTCGATGAAGTAGGCGCCGGCCAAGCGGCGGCGTCCGTCAAGAGCCTCAGCTCCAGCCTGGGGCTTTTGCTCAAGCAGCGACGCTGGTCGGGCGGCGAATGTTCGATTTGCGGCGGTGACTGCTTTGGCCAGCGAGCGCTTTGATGCGGGCTTCGACTTCGCGGAAGAGCGCCCGCGCGACATCGGCCTCTTCGGAGCGAGGCGCTTGGAGCGTGATGGGGATGCGGTCGGTGACACTCTGCTCGAAGCGTGCCAGATCAGGTACGACTGTGTCAAAGGCCAATCCGCCGAAATGCGACCGCAACTGCTTCAGATAACTCTGCTGGTAGGCTCGTGCCCGCTTGAATCGAGACACCAGATATCCGAGCAGTTTTAATCGGGGATTGTAGTGTCGTTGTACTTCCTCGATCGCGGCCGTGACTTGAACGATGCCCTGGGCACCCCAGTCGGCTGCCTCCAGTGGGATCACAACGTAATCGCTCGCACACAGTGCCGCGAAGCTGACGACCGACAGTCGTGGCGGGCAGTCAAAAAGAATGAAGTCGTAGGAGGATCGGAGCGTCGACACTGGTTCGACGAGCGATAGGTGCAGTTCGGTTTTCTCCCACAAGTGCCGGTCGGCCAGGTCGAAGCGGGCCAAGCGAGTGTTTGCTGGAATGATGTCGATCTGCGGAAAGACACTCTTGCGAATGAGAGTACTGGGATCAGCGTCCTGTGCAGGATCGAAGAGTGCCTCGACGCCTGGCTCGCGTTGACCTTCATCGACGAACGAGCTGGTGAGGTTCGCCTGCATGTCGGTATCGACGAGCAGAACCCGTTGCTTGCGCTCTTCGCACACGGCGGCGAGCAGCCAGCTCGCGTGGGTCTTGCCCACACCGCCCTTGAGATTGATGACGGTGATGACCGATGCGCGATGCGGGGATCGTTCAGACACGGCGGCAGCATACCAGCGAAAGAGTCGCGGAGTCGAGCATCGGGAGACCGGTAGGCAAACGGGACTCGGATGTCTAATTGTCCCGCTGAAACTCGGGACCGGGGTCACCTCTAACGGTCGCGTAATTTACGCAAATTCCATGCTAGCTGCTCTACGCTTGTACAGTTTGGACCGTCTTCGTAGAATCGTGCCAGGAGGACACCCATGGACAGGGTCAGTACTCAGTGCCGTTCAGCTATCATGGCACGAGTGCCGTCGTTTGACACTGGGCCGGAAATCGCCGTTCGGCTTATTTTCCATTCGCTTGGCTGCCGGTTTCGTCTGCGATCTAAGCTTCCCGGCAGTCCGGATTTAGTTCTCCCACGGCGGCGGCTGGCGGTATTCGTCCATGGTTGTTTTTGGCATGGTTGCCGACGTTGCCGGAAAGGCAAGAGGCGCCCGGTCAACAACGCCGAATATTGGCAAAATAAGCTCGATCGCAATCGACGACGAGACGTTAGGGCTCGGAGGGCACTCCGCGAATTGGGATGGAACGTCTTCACCGTTTGGGAATGCGAATTGCAAAACCCAGGTAACTTGCTGCAAAGAATCAAGACGGTGGTGCGGCCGTGAGCACGATTGGACATCGACTGAGCAAGAAGAGACGCCCGCGGTGCCTTGACCTGTTCTCAGGGATTGGCGGCCTTTCTCTCGGTTTGACGCGAGCGGGAATGGATATAGTCGGCGGGATCGACTCCTGGACCGACGCCGCCGCGACGTACGAGCACAATCTTCCAGGTCACCGATGCATGGTTGCCGATCTTGCGACGGTCTCGCTAGCCGGCCAGGACCTTCAGATCGGCGCTCGTGCAATCGTGGTCTTTAAAGAACGTGAAAATGCGATCCTTGGGCCAAAAAATCGCGAGGATGCAGCTCTTCATGCACCCTTTGATGTC
>JALHMI010000017.1 GCA_022844125.1 Pirellulales bacterium
CGGCACCGGCACGGTGACGCTGTCGGGACCGAACTCGTACTCAGGTGGCACCACGGTTAGCGGCGGGACGCTCAAGGGGACTACCACCAGCCTGCAGGGGAACATCACCAATAACGCCAGCGTCGAGTTCGATCAGTCGACAGGCGGTACCTATGCCGGAACGATGAGCGGCAGCGGCGCACTGGTCAAAAGCGGCACCGGCACGGTGACGCTGTCGGGACCGAACTCGTACTCAGGTGGCACCACGGTTAGCGGCGGGACGCTCAAGGGGACTACCACCAGCCTGCAGGGGAACATCACCAATAACGCCAGCGTCGAGTTCGATCAGTCGACAGGCGGTACCTATGCCGGAACGATGAGCGGCAGCGGCGCACTGGTCAAAAGCGGCACCGGCACGGTGACGCTGTCGGGACCGAACTCGTACTCAGGTGGCACCACGGTTAGCGGCGGGACGCTCAAGGGGACTACCACCAGCCTGCAGGGCAACATCACCAATAACGCCACCACCGAGTTTGATCAGTCGACAGGCGGCACCTATGCCGGAACGATGAGCGGCAGCGGCGCGCTGGTCAAAAGCGGTACCGGCGCCGTCACACTCACAGGGCCGAACTCGTACTCAGGTGGCACCACGGTTAGCGGCGGGACGCTCAAGGGGACTACCACCAGCCTGCAGGGGAACATCACCAATAACGCCACCACCGAGTTCGATCAGTCGACAGGCGGCACCTATGCCGGAACGATGAGCGGCAGCGGAGCGCTAGTCAAAAGCGGCACCGGCGCCGTGACACTCACAGGGCCGAACTCGTATTCAGGTGGCACCACGGTTAGCGGCGGCACTCTCAAGGGGACGACCACCAGCCTGCAAGGCAGTATCACCAACAACGCCACCACCGAGTTCGACCAGAACACGAACGGCACCTTCGCCGGAACCATGAGCGGCAGCGGAGCCCTCGTCAAAAGCGGCACCGGCACCGTCACGCTCAGCGGTCCGAACACTTACAGCGGTGGAACGACTGTCAGTGGTGGCACTCTCAAGGGGACGACCACCAGCCTGCAGGGCAATATCACCAACAACGCCACCACCGAGTTCGACCAGTCGACAGGCGGTACCTATGCCGGAACGATGAGCGGAACCGGTGGGCTCGTGAAGAACGGCTCGGGAACCGTGACGCTTGACGGTCCGAATTCGTACACCGGCGGTACGACCGTGAACGATGGCACCTTGCGAGGGACGACGGATAGTCTGCAGGGGGACATGACCAACAACGCCAACGTCGAGTTCAATCAGAGCACGGCGGGAACCTATGCCGGAACCATGAGCGGAACCGGCAGCCTCACCAAGGCAGGCACCGGCGCCGTCACGCTGGCTGGGCCGAACACCTACACCGGTGGAACGACCGTCAGCGGCGGCACTCTCAAGGGAACCACCACCAGCCTGCAAGGCAGTATCACCAACAACGCCACCACCGAGTTCGACCAGAACACGAACGGCACCTTCGCCGGAACCATGAGCGGCAGCGGAGCCCTCGTCAAAAGCGGCACCGGCACCGTCACGCTCAGCGGTCCGAACACTTACAGCGGTGGAACGACTGTCAGTGGTGGCACTCTCAAGGGGACGACCACCAGCCTGCAGGGCAATATCACCAACAACGCCACCACCGAGTTCGACCAGTCGACAGGCGGTACCTATGCCGGAACGATGAGCGGAACCGGTGGGCTCGTGAAGAACGGCTCGGGAACCGTGACGCTTGACGGTCCGAATTCGTACACCGGCGGTACGACCGTGAACGATGGCACCTTGCGAGGGACGACGGATAGTCTGCAGGGGGACATGACCAACAACGCCAACGTCGAGTTCAATCAGAGCACGGCGGGAACCTATGCCGGAACCATGAGCGGAACCGGCAGCCTCGCCAAGGCAGGCACCGGCACGGTCACCCTCAGCGGACCGAACACGTATTCCGGCGGAACGACCGTCAGCGGCGGCACGCTGCGCGGCACAACCAGCAGCCTGCAAGGGAACATCACCAACAACGCCACTACCGAGTTCGATCAGAACACCGCTGGAACTTACGCTGGCGCGATGAGCGGCTCGGGCTCCTTCGTGAAGAGTGGCGCCGGCACGGTCACGCTCACCGGACCGAACTCCTACACGGGCGGAACGACCGTCAATAACGGCGTGCTGCAAGGTGACGCAACCAGCCTGCAAGGCGGTATCACGAACAACGCGCACGTCACCTTCGATCAGGCAGCCGACGGAACTTATGTCGGGGTCATTTCCGGCAGCGGTGGACTCACCAAGAACGGCGCGGGCGTGCTCACCATGAACGGCCATAACAGCTATACGGGAATGACCGGCATCGACGCTGGTGGCCTGATCGTCAACGGCAGCCTCACGAGCGACGTCACGATCGCCAGCGGCGCTTCGCTCGACGGCAGCGGCGACATCCTGGGCAACGTCACAAACTACGGCACGGTTGGTACGGGGAACTCAATCGGCACGCGAACCTTCGCCGGCACCTACACCCAACAGGCCGGCAGCATCCTGGAAGTCGAAATCAGCGACGGCGGCACCACACCCGGCGTGAACAGCGATCTGATCCAGGCCAACAGCGTCGTCCTCAACGGCGGAACCGTGAGCGTGCTCGCCGAACCGGGCAACTACCTCGGTGGCAGCCAGTATCGGTTCCTCTCCTCGACCACCGCAATCGTCGGTCAGTTTGACGCGATCCTGATCGACCCCAGCGCTTACGCGCTCACGCTAGGTTACGAATATGACGCGGGCCTCTATTGGGCGTACTTCACGTTCGACTCCGAGTTCGATTCTTTCGCACAGACTGCGAACCAACTAGCAATTGCCAACTACCTGGATTCGATCTCCGCCGGCGCGACTGGCGACTTGGAGGTCGTGCTGACGGGACTCAATAGCCTGGCGGGCGATCCCGACGCGATGCGGGCCGCCTTCGACGCGATGACCGACCAGGCCGCTCCGACCATGGCCACGGTCGGCCTGCAAAACACGACGCTGGTGGTTCAGCAACTCGCCGGACAGCTGCGTTCGGGCAGTCTGGGCATCGCTGGCGCCGGCACCGCCTTTACCGAACCCGCCGCTCGTGCTTCCTCCGGACCGATCGTCCTGGTGAGCTACAACAAGGGGAGCGCGCCAGTGGTCTCATTCGTGACGGATGAAAGCTGCCAGCGCTGGAACGGCTGGACGATGGGTTACGGACTTGGCGGTAGCGCCCAGAGCGATGGCAATGCCGCGGGACTCACCTACGGCATGGGCGGAACGCTGCTGGGCCTCGACCGCACGCTCAGCGATGACGGCCGGCTCGGCTTCTTCGGCGGCTATCAAGGCACAGGCCTGCAGCTCACCGATCTCTCGCAGCGCGGCACGATCAACGGCGGGATGCTCGGCAGTTACATTTATCAGGACGACGGCTTCAACTACTACTCCGCGATCAGCGGCCTACAGTTCAATGGTTATGAAACCACGCGGCGGATCGCCTTCGACGGCATCGACCGCACGGCCCGGGGCAACTTCAGCGGCTGGCAGGGATATGGCTACCTGGAGCGCGGCGTGAACCTGCGCGGCAGCCGGACCACGCTGCAGCCGTATGCGGCGCTGCAGTACATCTACCTGCGTCAGAACAGTTACACCGAAACCGGCGCCGATACGCTCAACCTGGCCAACTCGGGCATCGACGCCAACTCGCTCCGCAGCCTGGTGGGCAGCCGACTCCAATCAAGCTACACGACCCGCGGCGGACACCTGCTGCATCCTGAGCTGCGGGCCTTGTGGTTGCACGAATTCCTGGCGACGGACATGGTGGTAAACTCGTTCTTCGCGCCGATCGGCGGCAGCAGCTTTGCCACGGACGGGCTGAACCTGGGGCGCGACTGGGCAATTCTCGGCGGCGGCGTGCGTTACGAACTGCCCAGCGGCTGGCAGCTGGTGGCCAACTACGACGCCCAGGTAAACACCCAGCAGGTGTTCCACGTCGGCTCCGGAAGCCTGCAGTACGCCTGGTAGAAACGGACATTCTGCGACGGATCTGGCCGCCGGACGACCAGGATTCGTCCACCGGCCGGCTACCTGTGGCCCTTCCGGCAAGCTATTCCGCCGCGCTCGCCCCCCGGGGTTCATGCGTTCTTCATGATTCCGGCCCAATGATGACCCTATCGCGGCCGGGTGACCAAAAGTTTGCACTCGGGGCCGGCTTCGGGTGATAATGCCCGGCCGACTTCAGGCCGGTCGCTCGTCGCAAGCCGCGCGGCAGGCTGGCTGCATCCAACAACAATCACTCACCGACCGCGATACCAGGAAACTTCCATCATGATCCGCCGCATTCTCATCGCCAGTGCCGCACTGGCCCTGCTCGTCACCTACGCTCCCTCGGCCCAAGCGCAGCTCAATCTGCGCGGGCTGCGCTTTCCGGCCTCGCTGCAAAACGTGTTTCTACTCCGCGGTGAAGCGGTGCAGACTGAACTCAAGCTCGATGAAGACCAGAAGACGAAGCTCGGCGAGCTGTCGCAGCAATTGCAACAGGAAGCCTTCGAGATCATGAGCGGCCTGCAGGACCTGACGCCCGAAGAGCAGCAGGAACAAATGCCCGAAGTGATGAAGATGATCGAGGAGAAGGGCAACGAAATTCAGGGAAAGGTCGATACTATCCTCAAGGACGAGCAAAAGTCGCGGCTGAAAGAGCTGTCACTGCAAGCACGCGGAGCGGCCGGACTGGAAGACGAGGAAGTTGCCAAGGCTCTCGAGCTTTCCGATGACCAGCTCAAGAAGCTCGCCGAGATCCGCGAGGAAGGTAACGCCGCCATTCAAGAAGCGATGCAGAGCTTGCGGGCTGGCGGCGGCGACCAGGGCGAGATGCGAGAAAAGATGGGTAAGCTCCGCGACGAGCTGAGTGAGAAGGCCCTGGCCGTGCTGACCGACGAACAGCGCGAAAAGCTCAATAAGTTGAAGGGCGCGGAGTTTAAGTTCCCCCAACAGCGCGGCGGCCGCGGACTGCCTTTCTAAGGCAAGGACCCCGGCGAGTTTGTATTACGAATCCAGGGATTGAGGCTGGAATCCTCCGCCAGCCACTTTTAGAATACATATTCTGTTTTAGGAAACCCGATACTAGCAGTTCGGGTAGTGTCCTGTTGCAGGATTGCGCAAGGCCAGGCCCCCACTGGCCCCGGATGCCTGTTGTTTCGAAATAACACTAGGGTTCGAGGTGACAAGATGGGTAAATTGAAATACTTGGCGCTGGCAGCCGTGCTGGCCTGCGGGGTGGCACCCGCATTAGCAGACGACCAACCGGCAGGGTCGCCGGTCGGCAAACAGGTCGCGGATTTCACACTCCCCGACCATCACGGCAATGCCCACTCGCTGGCCGAGTTGCAGGGCAAGCCCGTGGTGCTGGCCTTCCTGGGCGTGGATTGCCCGCTGGCCAAGAACTATGCCCCCCGGCTCAATGAGCTGGCCGCGCAGTACGCCGACCAGGGCGTGGCGTTCGTAGGGATCGACGCCAACGTGCAGGACTCGCTCAGCGAGATTGGTAATTATGCAAAGGCCTTCGACCTGAAGTTCCCGGTGCTCAAGGACAACAACAACGTCGTGGCTGACAAGCTCGGCGCGGTCCGCACGCCAGAAGTCTTCCTGCTCGACAAAGATCACGTCGTTCGGTACTGGGGCCGCATCGACGATCAGTACGGCTTCAAGACCGGCGCCGGCTATGTGAAGCCCAAGCTGCGCAACCGGTACCTTGGCGATGCGCTGGATCAAATGCTCGCCGGCAAGGAAGTCGCCGCGCCGGTGGTCGAGGCTCACGGCTGCTTTATCGGCCGCGCGACGAAGAACGAAGCCCCGGCCAATGCCGAGGTGACGTACTCGAAGCACATTGCACGGGTGATGCAGAACCGCTGCGTCGAATGCCACCGCGAGGGCGAAGTCGCGCCGTTCACGCTCACCAGCTACGACGACGTCGCCGCCTGGAGCGAGACGATTCGCGAAGTGGTTGACGAAGGACGCATGCCCCCGTGGTTTGCCGATCCGAAGTACGGCCACTGGAAGAATGACGCTCGTCTGACCGACGACGAAAAAGCCCAACTGCACGCCTGGGTCGAAGCCGGTTGCCCCGAAGGCGATGAGAAAGACCTGCCCGAACCGCGACAGTTCGTCGACGGCTGGCAGATCGGACAGCCCGACCAGATCGTCTATATGTCGGACGAGGCTTACGACGTGCCGGCCGAAGGCACCGTCGATTACCAGTACTTCTCGGTCGATCCGGGCTGGACGGAAGACAAGTGGATTCAGTCTACCGAAAGCCGGCCGGGCAACCGCAGCGTGGTGCACCACATCATCGTGTTCGTCCAGGCGCCAAGCGGTGGCGACTTTGCCAGCCGCGGCGGCATCGGCGGATACGCCCCGGGCATGACCCCCAACATGTGCCCGCCGGGCACGGCCATCCACGTGCCGGCCGGTTCGAAGCTGGTGTTCCAGATGCACTACACCACCAATGGCAAAGCCCAGAGCGACCGCAGCATGGTCGGCATCAAGTTCACCGACAAGGCGAACGTGAAGCAGCTCGTGCGCGGCGGCGTGGTCGGTAACGCCTCGTTCCGCATTCCCGCAGGCGCCCCAAACCACGAGGTCGTGGCCCGGCATATGTTCTTCAAGGACACGATGCTGCTGAACCTGACCCCGCATATGCATGTGCGCGGCAAGGACTTCAAGTACGTGGCCGAGTATCCGGACGGCACCAAGGAAACGCTGCTCGACGTGCCCAGCTACGACTTCAATTGGCAGCTTCGCTACATGTTCAAGGAGCCGAAGCTGATGCCCAAGGGGACGAAGATCGTCGCCACGGCCCACTTCGACAACTCGCCGGACAACCTGGCCAATCCCGATCCCACGCAGGAGGTCACCTACGGCGACCAGACCTGGGAAGAGATGATGTTCGGGTTCTACACCTCGATCGATCCGAAGCAGGATCTGTCGAAGGAGAACGCCGGCGTGAAGGAAGGCGAGAAGCCGGCCGAGACGAAGACCTCGGCGACGGACTGATCGGCCAGCTAACCATTAGCCTGTGACAACTTTCAGGTCGTCCGGATCACTGCGATCCGGACGGCCTGTTTCTTTTGGTAGCTCGACGCGTCAGCGAGGTCTTTGTGAGACGTGCGTTCGCACGCACGACCTTGCTGACGCGTCTGGTTGTCAATTCTTTCCGCTGGCCTGCATTTCAGTTGACTTGAGGCCACCGATGGGGGCAAAATGCCGGCTGCGGGGGGAGTCATGTCCTTGATGTCCTTTCGCGCTGGCGACACCGGCACTTCTTTGGAACAGAGGAACGGTCGTTATGCGTTACATGCTGCGCATTCCCGTGGGAGTTGCACTTCTTGTCGCCTGTCTTGCAGGTCGCACTGATGCGGCTGATGCCGCGCGCGGTGCATCGAGCAACGCGCCGGCAAAGGCAACTGCTTCCAACGCCGCGGTTGCCGAGAAGCTGGTGCGCGAGGCGCTCGAAGCTGAGCTCGCCGGCAATGCAGCGGAGCGGGCTCGGCTGCTCGAAGCGGCGCTTAAGGAAGATCCTGAGCTGACCGCCGCACGTTGGCAAAGCGGCCAGATGAAAGTCGGCAAGTCTTGGCTCACCGTCGACGAGGTTGCCCAAAGCAATTCTGAGAACGGGCGGCTCCAGGAGTATCGCCAGCGGCGGGACTCGCTCGTCGACACGGCCGATGGGCAGCGCGAGTTGGCCCGCTGGTGCCAGCGCTCTCAATTAGCGGACGAAGCCGCGGTGCACTGGCAGGCGGTACTCGGATTCGTGCCGGATGACGCCGAAGCAATTCGCGCGCTCAAGCTGAAGCCGCACAACGGGCGTCTACTGAACCCGCCCGAGCTGGCCGCGGCCCGGGCATGGGATGCGCGAGAGAACGAAGCTGCCCGCAAGTGGCAACCGCAGATCATCAAGTGGCGGCCTACAACCTCGTGGTCAGCGACTTCGCCACGTACTTCGTCGGACAGCAGAAGATTCTCGTGCACGACAACCAGCCACTCCAGGGCACCGGCGTGCTCGTGCCGGGGCTGGCGGCGCGCGACGTGAAACCGTAACCAGTCAACCAACCGTTTAGCAGCGACTCATCACACGCAGGCAACTTCGCCCACAGGAACAGACGCAATGTCCAAAGCAAACCGATTGTGCCTTTCGGTGGCACTGACTCTCCTTCTTGGATTCTCGAACCACGCGCTGGCGGCCGAAGCCAAACTGCCAGCCAAGCCGAATGATGCCCAAGCGCTCGTCACCCAGGCGCTTCAGGCCGAGCTCGACGGGCGGATGGCCGAGCGAGAGGATCTGCTTCAGCAGGCGATCAAGCTCGATCCGAACTTCGCTCCGGCTCGCTGGCAGTTGGGGCAGGTCCGCGTCGACGACAACTGGATCAGCGCCGCGGACGCTGCCAGCCGGCCCAGTCCGGAGCGGGAGGCTTATCTCCGCCGTCGCGACGCGCTCGTCGACACGGCCGATGCGCACCGCGAACTGGCCCGCTGGTGCAAAAAGCACAATCTGCCGGAGGAATCGCGTCTGCACTGGACGATGCTGCTGGAATACGAACCGCAGGATTCCGAAGCGCTCACGGCGCTGGGGCTCACGTGGCACGACGGCCAGCTCATGACCCGCCAGCAAATCGCGGAAGCGCAGAAAGCCGGCGCCCAGCGCAAGCAGGCCCTGCGCACCTGGAAATCGAAAGTGAACCAGTGGCGCGCCGACCTGCTCAGCGGAGATGACCAGCGCGTAGCGAAGGCGCGCGAGGGGCTGGCTCAAGTCGACGATCCTGCCGCACTGCCAGCTCTGGAGAGCGTGCTGATCCCCAAGGCGGACGACGAGCGTAGCGAGCGGTTGAACCTGGCCCTCATCTCGACGATCGATCGGATGCCCACACCCGAGGCGACCGAGTTGCTGCTGCGCACGGCGATGGACACACACAGCCAGGCGGTTTGCACGGCCTGCTGCGCGGCACTCAAGCAGCGACCGCTGTTCACGTTCGTGCCACAACTGATTGCGACCTGGCCCGACAAGCTCACTTCGAAGTTTGAGATCGCGATCGGGGCCGACGGCACGGTCGTCCACGAACATCAGGTAACCCGCGACGGACTCGGTGGTACCCAGGTGCTGAACCTGAACGCCACAATCCATTCGACGAATTTGGCCATGGCTCGCTTGGTCGCGCCGCGCGCCGTCGCGAGCGAAGCCGCTAATGCCGCCGCGATCGAGCGCGACGTGCAGCAAGCCGAGATCTTGAGCACCGCGGTTCGCGAGCGCGTGAAGTTCGTGCTCAACAACACGACCGGCTTCGAGAGCCCGGACGATCCCGAGCTGCTCGCCAAGCAGTACGAAGAGTACTACGGCTGGAGTACGTCGGGCGAGGCCAAGCCCGTGCAGACGGCGCACGTGTCTCGCAATGAAACGTACTTTCCGATTCCGGCGCAACGAGATGCACCGGCGCCGCGGATGGCGCCGCGGCCCACAGCCGAAGCCGCCAGCATGAGGAGACTGGACCCCAGAACACGCTGGTTGGGGGAGTGCTTCCCCGCCGGGACCAAGGTTTTGACCGAGAGCGGCGCGGTCGCGATCGAATCGATTCGGCGCGGCGATCGGGTGTTGTCGCAGGACCTCGCGACCGGCGAGCTGGCTTATAAAACGGTCCAGCAGCGCACGCTTCGCCAGGGGGTGAAGATGGTTACCGTTCGCTTCGGCGATGAGAACATCGTCGCCACGTTCGGCCATCCGCTGTGGGTGGTCGGTCGCGGGTGGCAAGTCGCCGGACGCCTGCAAGCGGGTGATCGGCTGCGCGGGCTGACTGGCGAAGTGAAGGTTACCGGTGTCGAAAGCGCTCCGGCGACGGAAGTTTATAACCTCGTGGTCACTGACTTCGCGACGTTCTTCGTGGGCGACCAGCGCCTGCTCGCTCACGACGACACGACGCCAACCGCAGTGCCCGTCGCGCTGCCTGGCTTGGCGGCTGCCGTACGTTAACAGCATGCGGAACCTGCTGGCAGCCTTACTCGTGCTCGTTTTGCCTGTCCGCATTGCGGCGGCGCTCGAACCGCGCGCCCAGGTTGAGCGAATGTTCGCGGCCGATCGCACCAAAGCCGGGCTGGCGGCCGCGAGCGCCGCCTATGCCGATTTGCGGAAGGCTGCGCCTGCCGATCCGCGCGTGGACTATGCCTGCGCGCTCGCCCTGGTGCGCCAGCAGCGTGTGCCGCAAGCGCATGGGTATCTCGATCGCTACCTGGCGGCCGTTCCGGCGGACGTTCAAGCATGGCAGATGAAGATCTTTCTGCATCTGCAAGCCCGCGAGATCGACGCGGCGCTGGCTGGATGCCGAACGATCGCCGACCAGCTTCCGAAGATGCCGACGAATGACCCCCAATGGCAAGAGGCGGCAAACTTCCTGGGCGTCGTGGTCGGCTACCTGGAACAGGCGTACGTCGAAACCAGCGGCAAAGGGGACGCACGCACAGAGCAGAAGAATCAGTTGCTGGCGGCCTTGCCGCCACAGTGGCTCGAGCGATTCGACGCCGGCCGGTTGCAGGTTTCCGGCCGACTGGCCGAACTGCAAGCCGCGCAGGCGGCCAAGGTGGATCTCGTGCTGGCCGAGCGCGAGCAAAAGAAGGAAATGGTTGAAACGACGATCGATCAGCGCAAGTCGGAAATCGCCTTCAACGACGAGCAGCTCCAATCCAATGCCGAAACGGTGCGCGACTCGCAGCGGCAACTGACCGTGATTCAGGGACAGCTCAACTCGCTGTTGGCCGATCGCAACGTCCTGGCCACGCAGCTCACCGTGGCGCAGGCGCGATTTATGGAAATGCAGCAGCGAATGAATGACGCCGCCACAAACACCGGCGGCGGGCCGGCGCGCATCTCCGTCGGCGACATGGCCGTCCTCAATAATCTCGGCATTGCGCTGGCCGGGCTCAGCAAGCAAATGTACGACGTCGATCGGAGGATCCTGACGCTGCGAGGCCAGGCCGGGCAGCTCATGGCAAAAGCGCGGCTAAGCGGCCAGGTCGTGGCCGAAAGTCAGCAGGCCATCGCCGAAGCGGAAACTCGCACCCAGTCGCTCGAGAAGCAGGCCCAGCGACTGGAGCAGGCGAAGCAGCCGGCGGCGCCGCGAATGACCGCACAGATGCGTTCGCTCGCGACGTACCTCCCCTCGCCGCTGGAGCGTGAGCAAGGCCGCGTCCTGGAGTGGTTCGATTGAGCCGGTTTTTCGCGTCCTGCGGGGTGAGCTTGAGCGCTTCGCCCCGCTGAGTTGCCCGCCCCTCGCGGGGAGGTTAGAGTCAAGGTTTCGGGCAATTGGAGCGACTTCGGGCGGACAGCTTCAGGCTTGTCGCACCTGCCGTTTCACTCGCGTCCCGTCCACGCCAAACAAGCCAGCACCTCGCGCACAGGTTCGATGCCTTCCAGCCGCGCCGTCGGAATCGATCTGGGAGCCACGCGCTCCGCGGTCGCGCTCATTGATGAGCGTGGACGCAGCGCCATGTTTCGCGACTCGCAGGGAGATCTGCTTACGCCCAGTGTGGTGTACTTTGAAGACGACGAATGGCTGCACGGCCGCGCGGCAAAACTCGCCGCCGCCACCCAGCCCGCTCGGGCCGGAGAATTCTACAAACGCGACCTGGGCGAACGGGCCTATGCCCGCGCGATCAGTGGCGAGCTGGTTCCACCGGAAGTCATCGAAGGCTGCCTGGTTCGCAAGCTGCTCGATAATCTCGCAACCGAGGGGATCGCCGCGCCGGCGGTCGCGCTTTCGCATCCGGCTGGATTCACGCAAGCCCAGCGCCGCGCGCGGGTGGACGCCGCGCGCCTCGCCGGCGCCGACGTGCTGGGCACGATTCACGACCCAATGGCCGCGGCGCTCTCCTACGCCGAGTCGCAAGGTTACCTGGTTCCCAACAGCAACAAGCCCGGCCAGCGGGTGCTGGTGTTCGACCTGGGAGGCAGCAAGCTCGACGTGGCGTTGATCGAAATCAAGCCGAACCGGCTGCGCACGATGGCCATCGGCGGCAACACGCGCCTCGGCGGTCGCGACTGGGACCAGCGGCTCGCCGAGTACCTGGCCGAGCAGTTTGCCAAACAGTTCGGCGACGACCCACGTCACGACATGATCAGCGTTCGCCGGCTGGTCGAGAGCGCCGAGGAGGCCAAGGAGTCTCTGACCGCGCGGCAGCAAACCCGCGTGCAGGTGCAGCGTGGCGACGATGCGGCGGCGATTATCGTCACGCGCCAGGCCTTCGAAGATCAAACGGCCGACCTCCTGGACGCGGCGGTCCAGGTGGCCGAGCAAACCCTGGCCCGGGCGGGAATTGTGTGGCGGGACATCGCGGGGCTCGTGATCGTCGGCGGAGCGACGCGGATGCCGGCCATCACCGCCCGGCTCAAGACGCTGACCGGTTTCGAGCCGATTGCCGGCGTGCATCCGGACGAGGCCGTGGCGCGCGGCGCCGCGATCTTTGCCGAGCACCTGCTGGCGAAGCGCGACGGACGCCGCTCGCCGCTGGAGTTCACGATCGTCGATATCACGGTGCATAACCTCGGGCTTGAGTGGCGCGACGAGCAGACCGGCCGCATCGAAAACGTCGTGCTGATCGCGCGCGGCAGCGAACTGCCCTGCGGTACCGTGGCCAAGGTCGTCACCGAACATGAGGACCAGGATGCGATCGAACTGGTGCTGCTCGAAGGCGAGGGTCGCCAGGCGGAAGGGAGCACGCGGATCGCACGGCTGGCAATTCGCGATCTGCCGGCCGGACTGCCCAAGGGCACGCAGATCAATGTGCAGTATCAACTCACGGCCGAAGGACGCGTGCAGGCCAAGCCGCAGCTCGCGCGCACGGGCGCTCCGCTGACGGTGAATGTCCGGCGCGAGAATGCACCCACCGACACTGAACTCACCGATTGGAAGCAGTGGCTCGGTAAGCGCTCTGGGCTCAAGTCGCTGCACGAACTGCTCGCGCGACATGCGAAGGAGCGACTGGCCCGCGAAGAAGCCGAAGCAGTCGCGGCCCCCCGCCTGCCGCCGCCCGTGCGGCCGCCGGCGCTGCCCGGCCGAGGAGCCGCGGCGGGCGATGCGGCGCCCGATTTTGCGCTCTCTGGCGGCGAGAATCTGCACGCCCGGCGAATGTCGCGGCGGCGGATGACCCCCCGAAAACTCGCGATTCTGATCGGCGGCTACATCGTTTCCGCGATCGTGGGAACCGCCATAGGGTACTATATATTGATGCGTATCGACCCCAGTTATAACTGGTGGAATCTGCGGCTACCGGGCCTCCAAGCACCTCACAGCAGCCTCCGCCCAGACTCGCCCCACATCGCACTTCTCGAGTCGCCGAGCCAAGAGTCATGAATCAGGAAAACTGTCCCGCTGTCGGCATCGACCTCGGGACTACTTATAGCGCTGTGGCCTACATCGACGATACCGGTCGCCCGGTGACGCTCGTCAATTCCGAAGGCGACCTGGTGACCCCGAGCGTGGTGCTGTTCGAAAGCGACATGGCCGTGGTCGGCAAAGAGGCGCTCAAGGCGATCGCCACCGAAGCCGAGCACGTGGCCCAGTGCGCGAAGCGCGAGCTCGGCGAACGGGCCTTTCACAAAGTGCTGGGCGGCCGAGCCTATCCGCCCGAAACCCTGCAGGCGCTGGTGCTCAACAAGGTGCGCCGCGACGCGTCCCGGCATCTGGGCGACTTCAAGAAGGTCGTCATCACGGTGCCGGCCTACTTCGACGAAGTCCGCCGCAAGGCCACGCAAGACGCCGGTTACATGGCCGGTTTCGAAGTGCTCGACATCATCAACGAACCCACTGCGGCGGCAATCGCCCACGGTTTTCACAAGGGGTTCCTCAACCGCAAAGGCGCGGCCGACATGCCGCAGAAGCTCCTGGTCTATGACCTGGGCGGCGGCACGTTCGACGTCACGGTGATGGAAATCATGGGGCACGAGTTCTGCGCCCTGGCCACCGACGGCGACGTCCAGCTCGGTGGTCACGACTGGGACCAGCGGCTGGTGAACTACGTCGCCGAGGAGTTTAAGAAAACGCACAACCTCGACCCGCGCGAGGACCCCAACGCGAATGGCCGGCTGTGGCGCGAGTGCGAAGACGCCAAGCGCACGCTCTCGGCCCGGACCAAGGTCTCGATCAGTTGCGATTACAAGGGCCTCGCGATGCGCGTCGAGGTGACGCGCGAAAAATTCGAAGAGCTCACGCAGGACCTGCTGGACCGCACCAAGTTCACCACCCGGCAAACGCTGCAGGCCGCGGGCCTCAGTTGGTCGGACATCGACTACGTGCTGATGGTCGGCGGCTCCACCCGGATGCCGATGGTCGCCAAGATGCTGCGCGATCTCTCGGGCCAGGAGCCGGACGCTTCGGTCTCGGTGGACGAGGCGGTCGCCCACGGCGCGGCGCTGCACGCCTCGGTGATCCTGGCGCACGAGCGGGGCGAGATCTCGGCGATCAACGTTAAGAACGTCAATTCACACAGCCTGGGGGTCGTGGCCAGCGATCCGCGTACGAATCGCCGCCGCAACGCGATCCTGATTCCGCGCAACACGGCCCTGCCCGTCACAGCCAAGCGAGTGTTTCGCACGCAGAAGCCGAACCAGAAGAGCATCCTGGTGCAGATCGTCGAAGGCGAAAGCGCGAATCCCGACGACTGCTCGCAGATCGGTAAGTGCGTGGTCCGCGATCTGCCCGTGGGATTGCCCGAGCAAACGCCGATCGAGGTTCGCTTCGCCTACCAGGAGAACGGCCGCTTGACGGTGCACGTCAACGTGGCGGGCACCAACGCCGAGCTGAAGCATGAGATCACGCGCGACAACAGCATGACGACCGAGCAGCTCGACGCCTGGCGGCTCTATATCACCGGCCAGCAGGGCGACGATTCGCACGTCGGCTCGAGCGACGACACCATGACGGTGGATGAGCTGTAAGGCTCGCGGTTGCTCTCCCGTGTAAACCGTGGACAACGCCGTAAGAGTTGCTTCCGGGCGAAACAGCCGTCAGGAATGCAGGGCGAACTGGGCGAATTTGCACGTTGCGCGGCCCGGTATCTATACTGGGCTGGTCAGCCAACCCCGCCTACGCTTCTCGCCCAGGAATCGCTTCCTCATGTTCGGCCCCGCACGTCGACTCTCTGCCCGTACTCTGATCGTGTGTCTGCTGTCTGCATCGCCGGCCCTAGCTCAGCTTTCGCCGGACGACGAACTCAAGACGCTGAAGGCCGCGGCGGAGATGGAAGTCTCGCTGTTTGCCAGCGAACCCTTGATCACGAATCCGGCGGCGATCGATGTCGACACGCACGGCCGAGTCTGGGTGGCCGAGATCCAGTTCTATCGCGGCGGAGCCAAACAGCCGCCTGCCGACAAGATCAAAGTCCTGGAAGACACCGACGGGGACGGCCGCGCCGATAAGGTGACCGTGTTTGCCGAGGGACTGTTTGCCCCGATGAGCGTCTGCGTCGCCGGCAGTAAAGTGTTCGTCGCCACGAGCCCCGACCTGTGGATGTTCGAGGATAAGGACGGCGACCTGAAAGCGGACGGTCCCCCGACAAAGCTGCTCACCGGCTTTGGCGGGTACAACCACGACCACGGTGCGCACAGTATCGTACTCGGCCCCGACCACAAATGGTGGATGTCGCATGGCGACGAGGGCTTTGACGTCACCGGGACCGACGGCTCGCACATCAAGTACGAAGACGGCGCCGTGCTGCGCGGCGAGCTCGACGGCAGCCGGCTCGAAACGGTCGCGGTGAACTTTCGCAATCCGTATGAAGTTTCCGTCGATTCGTTCGGCGAAGCGTACCTGAGCGATAACGACAACGATGGCAACGAGAGCGTCCGCATCTGCTGGATCCTCGAAGGGGGCAACTACGGCTGGTTCGGCCGACCGCCGTTCGGCAAGCAGGAACTCGACAGCCAGGTGGCGCCAGGTACGCCCTATCGTGAGGCCTGGCACTTTCGCGGTCACGTTCCCGGCTTCGTCCCCGGCACGCTGGTGACCGGTTTCGGTTCGCCGACCGGCATGTGCATTTACGAAAGCGACGCTTTCGGGCCGAAGTTCGCCAACGCACCGCTGCACACCGACTGCGGCCCGCGCGAGTGCCGCGCCTATCAGCATCGCCCGCAAGGCTATGGCATGGCGGCGACCAGCGAAGTGTTCCTCTCGAACGAAGGGGACAACTACTTCCGGCCGGACGACATTTGCGTTGCACCCAATGGGGCGCTGTACGTTTCCGATTGGTACGACGGCGGCGTCGGCGGTCATGGGTACAACAATCCCGATCAAGGTCGCATCTTCCTCTTGAAGCCGAAGGGCAAACAGCTCAAGCGTCTTGAGAAACCAGGGCCCTACGCCACGGTTGCCGACGCGATCGAGGGGCTCAAGAGCCCGAACCTGGCCACGCAGTTTCTCGCCCGCGAGCGGCTGCTGGCCGGCGGCGCCGAAAGCGAAGCGGCGCTGGTCAAGCTGCTGGACGATGCGGAGCCGAATTACCGCGCTCGCGCGCTGTGGCTGCTCGATCGGCTAGGGGATGAGCCGCGTGGGCACGTTATTGAACAGCTCAAGCATATGGATCCGGCGATGCGCGCCCTCGCAGTGCGGATCCTGCGTCGTCACGGCGACGAATACGGCGATAATATCCTGTCGCTAGCCGGTGATTCGTCCGACGAGGTGAAGCGCGAAGTCGTGCTGGCGATTCGCAAGGTCAAGGGTCCCACGGCGCTCGCGGTGCTGACCCAGTTGGCCGCCACGTACAACGGAGCCGATCGCTATCAGCTCGAAGTGATCAATGTCGCCGCCGAGGGTCGCAAGCAGGAATTGCTCGACAAGCTCGAAGCTGATGGTCCGCTCTCGGCGGCGCAATTCCCGCTGGTGCAAGTGCTCGCGCCCGATCGGGCAGCGGCCCTGGTGCTGGCTCGGCTGAAGGACGCTTCGATCGAAGATGCCGAGGCGCTCGCCATGATCGACGCCGCCGCACAGCTCGATTCGCTGGATGCCGGCTGGGGGCTGCTGGAAGTCGCGGCTCAGACGAATCGATCGAAGGAGGTTCGTCGCGCGGCGCTCGAGAAAGTCGTCGCGAACCTGGGACGCGGCGGCGATTGGTCCCAAATGACCGGCGAGGCGCGATTCCGCGAAAGCTTCCAGCGCCTGCTCGCCGACGAGCAGCTTCAGAACGATGCGCTCCGGGCGATCCGCGAACTGCGTTTGCGACCGCTGGGTGCCGACGTGTTGGCCTTGGCTCAAGACAATGCGAAGTCAACCGGGCTCCGCGCGACGGCAATCGCCGTTGTCGCGCGGCTGCAACCGGAGGGCGCCGTCGAAGCCCTGCGGACGATGCTCGCGGACAAGGATCCCAAGATCGCGGCGACCGCGCTCAATGGGCTGGTCGACATGCAGGACGCGACAAGCCTCCGCACGGTACTGTCCGACGACAACTGTGCGATGGACAAGCGGCGTGGCGCCTGTGAGCGGCTGATGGACTCGACGCCCGGCGCGATCCTGCTGGTGCGGCTGCTGGAAGAGGAACGCCTGTGCGATGAACTCCGCCAGCTCGTGCTCGCCAAGGCCACGGCCCATCCCGACGCGAACGTCCGCGTGCTGTACGAAAAGTTCATTCCCGAAGACCAGCGCCCCCAGAAGCTCGGCAGCACCGTCTCGGCCGACGACATCCTTAAGCTCTCCGCCGATGCCAACCGCGGCCGCAACATCTTCTTCAAGAGCTCGGCCGCGCAGTGCAATCGCTGTCACGCCGTGCAGGGTTTCGGCAGCGATCTCGGGCCGGAGCTGTCGAACATCGGCAAGAAGTACGAGCGCGCCGCGCTGCTGGAAACGATCCTGCTCCCCTCGAAAGCCATCTCGCACGAGTACCGGCCTTACCTGCTGGAAACCACCGGCGGCCAGGTGTATGCCGGGTTCCTGGTCGAAAAGACCGACCAGCACATCGTGCTGCGCGACGTCAATCGGCAGCAAGTCCGCGTGCCGGCCGCCGAAGTCGAGGCCCTCGTCGAGCAGGAAAAGTCGCTGATGCCGGAACTCGTGCTCTCGGAAATCACGGCCCAGGACGCTGCCGATTTGCTGGCGTTCCTGGAGTCGTGCAAGTAGTTGATTGGGAATGATGCCGGAAAGACTAACCGCAGAGGACGCAGAGGTGCGCAGAGAAGGAGACGAGTATCTTGGTTTCTTCCCCTCCGCGTCCCTCTGCGTCCTCTGCGGTAAGTCTCTTTGCTTTCTAGTTGTCTGGTGTGCGATCGCTTCGCTCGCGGGCGCTCAGGCGCTTACGCCGGACGAAGCCCAAAAGCGATTCAAGCTGGCCGAAGGATTTGCGATCGAGCTATTCGCCAGTGAGCCCATGGTCCGCCAGCCGGTGGCGATGACGTTCGACGACCGCGGCCGGTTGTGGGTCGTTCAGTACCTGCAGTATCCGAATCCCGCAGGCCTCAAGCCGGTCGAGGTCGATCGCTACCTGCGTACGAAGTACGACCGTGTGCCCGAGCCGCCGCCGCATGGCCCGGTGGGCGTCGATAAGATCACGATCCTGGAAGACACCGACGGCGACGGCCGCGCCGATAAGAGCAAAGACTTCGTCACCGGGCTGAACCTCGCCTCGGCGATCGCACTCGGCGACGGCGGTGTCTACGTCGGACAAGCCCCGTATCTGCTTTTCTATCCTGACAAGAACGGCGACGATGTTCCCGATGGCGAACCCGAGGTATTGCTGAAGGGCTTTGGCCTGGAAGACGCCCACGCCGTGGTGAATTCGCTGGAGTGGGGCCCCGATGGCTGGCTGTACGGCGCGCAAGGGAGCACCGTGACGGCCGACATTCGCGGCATCGGCTTCCAGCAGGGCCTGTGGCGCTACCATCCCGCCACGAAACGCTTCGAGCTGTTCAGCGAGGGAGGCGGCAACACGTTCGGACTCGACTTCGATCGGCATGGGAATGCCATCGCCTGCACGAACTACGGCAACGTCGTCTGCCTGCACCAGGTGCAAGGTGCGTATTACGTCAAAGGCTTCACCAAGCACGGCCCGCTGCACAACCCATACACGTACGGCTACTTCGAGCACGTCGCCCACACCGGTCACGCCGGCGGACACGTTACCTGCGGCGGCATTGTGTACCAAGGCGGCGCGTGGCCCGAAGAGTACGAGAACACGTACCTCGGCGCGAACCTGCTCTCGAACGCAATCTACTCAAGCAAGCTGACGCCGCACGGCTCGACGTTCACCAGCCAGTATCGAGGCACGCTGCTCGAGACCGACGACATCTGGTTCCGCCCGATCGATTGCCTCACCGGCCCGGACGGCTCGGTGTACGTGACCGATTGGTACGACAAGCGGGCGAATCACGTGATTCCCGAGGACACCTGGGACAAAACGAACGGCCGGATCTGGCGAATCGTGTATCGCGGCGCGGAGGACACAACGCCGGTGCGAAAGCTGGAGCCGATCGATCTAGCCGACAAGACGAGCTTTGGCCTGGTCGATTTGTTGGCCCACGACAACGCCTGGTGGCGGCGAAAGGCGCGCAAGCTGCTGGCCGAGCGGCGCGACGCGGAAGTTATTCCAATGCTGCACAAGCTGATCGCCGGCAGCGATGAGCGGCTGGCACTCGAAGCCACTTGGGCGCTCTATGTATGTGGCGGCTGGAGCGACCCGGTCGCGCTGCGCCTGCTCGATCATCCGAGCGCCGATGTACGCACCTGGACGGTGCGACTGGTTGGCGATGATGCTCGCCCGCTACCGGACAAGCTGCGGGCGAAGTTTGTCGCACTGGCCGAAAGTGATCCGAGCCCCTCCGTTCGCAGTCAGCTCGCCTGCACGGCGAAGCGCTTGCCGGCGGCAGACGGCCTGGCCATTGTCGCGGCCTTGATGAAGCGCAGCGAGGACGCCGGAGATACGCATCTGCCGCTGCTGCTCTGGTGGGCGATCGAACCGAAAGCGACGAGCGATCCGCAACCCGTGCTCGCGCTGTTCGAAAAACCCGAAACATGGCAACTGCCGATCGTGCGCGACGTGCTCGTGGAGAGAGTCACCCGTCGATACCTGGCCGAGAGGAACGACGCCGGCTATGCGGCCTGCGCGCGAATGCTCGCCCTTGCTCCCAGCGACGAGGCGCGATTAAAGCTGGTCGCGGCGATGGAAAGCGATCTCTCAGGCCGGCCGCTGGCGGAGGTTCCTGCGCCGCTCTCCGATCGGCTCGCCGCACTCTGGCAGAACCACGCCGCCGATCCGACCGTTACCCGCTTCGCCCTGAAGCTCGGTCATCCGGCCGCTTACGAAAGTGCCCGCCAGCGGATGCGCAACGCGAACGAACCCGAAGCGGTGCGGCTGTCACTGGTGTCGGCCGTCGCCCAGGCCGCGCGGCCGGACGATCTGCCGCTGCTGCTGGAACTCGTCGATGCGCAGGCCTCCGGCGAGTCGATTCGCGGCGCGGCACTCAGCGGTTTGGCCCACTACGATGGCGCCACGATTGGCAGTGCACTGCTCGCGCGCTACCCTGCCCTGCCGCCGGCGCTCAAGCCGCGGGCGATCGCCCTGCTAACGACGCGCGCGGGCTGGGCCGAGAAGCTTGTGGAAGGCGTCGCGGCTGAGAAGATCGCCGCGCAGGACGTTTCGGTCGACCAGGTTCGCGCGATGCTCGCCGTGGCCGATGACGAACTGAAGCAGGCGATCGAATCCCGCTGGGGAAAGATTCGCGCGGCGACGCCGGGCGAGAAGATGTCCTACGTTCCGGTGCTGGGCCGCGTGCTGAATGCTGCTCCCGGCGAGCTGGCCAGCGGTCACAAGCTGTACATGAAACACTGCGGCGTCTGCCACACGCTGCACGGCGAAGGCCAGAAGATCGGCCCCGACCTGACCAGCGCCGATCGCAAGAACCGCGAATCGCTGCTGCTCAACATTCTCGACCCGAGCGGCACGATCCGCCCTGAGTTCATTTCGCAAACGGCCGTGCTCGTCGATGGCCGCGTGCTCACTGGGCTGGTCACCGAATCCGACGCGGCGCGGCTCACGATTGTCGACGCCAAGCAACAGAGGACGGTGGTCGAGCGCTCGGAGATCGAACAACTTGAACCGTCGCCGCTGTCGCTGATGCCCGAGGGCCTGCTTCAGCAGCTCAGCGAGCAGGAGGTTCGCGATCTGTTCCGGTACTTGCAGAGCGACGGGGCTCCGACGACCTCAGCGGCACGCTAGCAGCCGCAAGCTTTCGCCAGTTTGCCACGCTTCTCTGGCAATCGGGGGAGATGGCGAGACGACGCTCATCAAGCTCTCGCCGGGAATTCGATCAATACTTCTGGCTTCCCCCCCAGCGCTCTTGAGTTACCTGATCGAGATTCATGACGGAGTTGCCCTCGTATGTTCTGCTCCGAATGCGGCAAAACGGCCCGCGGCAAGTTCTGCTCGCACTGCGGCACACCGCTGGATGTGATCGCGGAAGGCACCATCACACCGCAACATGATCCGGACGTGCCAGATCCTAATGTGATCCTTGCCGAGGTGGCCGTCGACTGGCAGCGCGAGGTGCGCTACGAGGCGCTGCTGGCCGATCGCGGAGTCCGCGAGCTTGTCGACTCGCATGCCCGGCTCGCCAAGAAACGAATGAGCGGCGAGCAGTTCCTCTCGATCGCCGACAAGCTCATTCCGCAGCCCGTCTCGATGGAAGGGCTGGCCGCCATCGCCCAACCGTTGTGGGCCAAGCTGGGTGTAAAAACCGGCAAACACATCGCTGCCGAGATCGACGCACCAGTCGCCAGGGTCATCGTCCGGGCCATGTGTTCGCTGGCCCGCGCCTCGCAGCCAATTCAGCAGGTGGTGCAGCATGAAGACGGCTGCACGATCGATGCCGAGCTGCCGAGCGATTTCTTCGCGCTGGCCGGCACGCTCTCGATCGAGATCCTCCGCTCGCCCCACGGCACGCGTGTGACCGCGGCCACGAACATCGCCGGTCAGTGGATGGATTGGGGCAAAAGCCGGCGAGCGCTGGAGAAGTTGTTCGCAGATCTCCGGCAGGAGCCGGTGCTAATGCGTGCCGCGGCGTAAGGGCGAGTAACGGTCTTCGCCTACAGCACTTCCCGCTTCAATTGCGGAAAGACCTTCGACACCTTGCCCAGCAGGTAGTCGCCGTACGTGCCACTGAGCTCGTGCACGCTCGCCTTGTCCCACCGCTCCTGGGCGTCGTCCGGCTGCGCCTGTCCGGCCAACTCGGCAATCGGGTGCACCTCGGCATTGAAGTTCGGATCGAAGAACAGCGGAAACGACAGCCGATCGCGCTTCACCGAAGTGATCACGCGATGCGGCGTCGAGCGATAGATGCCGCGCGTCATCCGATCGAGCATGTCGCCGATGTTGCAGATGAATGTGCCCGGTATCGGCGGGGCGTCGATCCACCGGCCGCGGCTCTTCACCTGCAGGCCGCCGGTATCGTCCTGCCTGAGAATCGTCAGCACGCCGTAGTCCGTATGCTCGCCGACACCCCAGCTATCGGCACGATCAGGCGCGTACGGATAGTTGAAGACCCGAAACAGCACGAGCGGGTCGTGCGTGTAGTGGTGATCGAAGTAATCCGGGTCGAGCCCCAGGCTTTGCGACAGGCCCGCCATCAGGTGATGCCCCACCTGCGTGAGCGCGTTCATGTACTCGAGCACTATCTCGCGAAAGCCGGCAACCGCGGGCCATAGGTTCTGGCCATGCAGCGGCGTGCGAGCGACCACGGCCGGATGATCGAGTGCGAGCTCCTGACCGAAGTAAATACCCTCCTTCATGTCAGGCTTGCCGCTGGTGAGCTCATCGCCAACGCGGAAGTAGCCACGCCAGGCCCGACCGCCGGCGGCCATGTTGATCCGCGACTTCTCTTCGGTGCTCTTGGCGAAGAACTCGCGGCTGAGCGTTTCGAGCCGCTCGCACAGCTCATTTCTGACGCCATGCCCCGCGATGTAAAAGAACCCATGCTCGCGGCAGGCGGCGCCAAGCTGACGGGGCACGCCCTCGGAAGCCTGGCCGGAAACGAAAGGCGCGATGTCGATGACGGGAATCTCAGCGGTGGTGCTCATGGCTGGGCGATACGATCATTGGTGTCCGAAGAATGGTCACACACAGCTGATCGTAGAAGCGAAAGAACTCGGCTGCAATCGCATGAGTGCCTGGCACGTCCCCTACGATTTCGATCTCGTCATTCTGACACGACAGTCGTAGTGCGCCGAACGGAACGTGCTGCGGTTCTATTGCGACGGATCGTCCGCATCGCCCGGGCTTTCCCAGCCGTAAATCCGACGCATCGCGGCGTCGACAGTGCTGGTGAGCTGGCGGCGCGTCACGGGCTTGGCCAGCACGCTGAAGGCTTCTGCCAGGCGGGCTTGGCGCTCGAGCGCTTCGTCGAGTCCGGCCGAGAGCAGAATGCAGGGGATGCGCGACTTGAATTGCTTCACGCGCTGAATGGTTTCCAAGCCGGTGAGGCGGGGCATGTGCATGTCGAGCAGCATCAAGTGCACTTCGCACTTCTGCACAATGTCGAGCGCTTCCTGGCCGTCGCTGGCCAGGATCGTGCGAAAGCGGGGCTCGAACACGGCGCGCAACGTCTCGCGAAAATCGACGTCGTCGTCGGTGATCAGCAGCGATGGAAGTTCGAGCCGCATCGTCGTTTCATCCACACAAGCCGGACGAGCCGAAACATCGGGCCGGGTTATGGCACACAACCATGCCCGCCAACGCTCACCGTTGCAACTTAAGTACCAGCCGTTTGCCCCTGGCTGTCAAAGCCCGCGAAAGAACGTCCTAACTTATTTCTATATCTTAACTTATAGCATACCGAAAAAACGCCTCCTAGAGAAACTACGTGGTTTGGGAGGGCACGTGTTCCTATTACGGCTGCTGCCATTTAGGCAGCCTAAGGCCTGAAGTTGCAACAAGTTCCGGCAGATTGATGCGGACTGTCATGCGCCGGAGCAACGCCTCCAGTGAACCATGAAATTCGCTTTCCTGGAGTACGCTGCATCGCCAACGGATGATGTGCCTGAGACCGCGCCAAGGCCCCGCGAGAGCACGTTCGGCCGTTAACAACCGGCGGGAATTTGCGGTTCTCTATCCCGGTTGAGGGTGCTCGCGGGCGAGCGCGGGACGAATAATTGGCGATGCCGAATAGCGGCGAATCGAGCCGATAATCGCCGCCGCCAATCGCGGCTTGTAACGCGTGCCGGCACCCCTATACTAGCGTGAAGTGCTGACTACCATTCACTTTCGCTCGCCCTGACCCCGGCATTTTGACGGGTTTTCAGCTCGAGGCGAGCCGCAGGAAAGACCCCCGTGGAAACAACGACCGCCCCGGTTCCCACCAGCGTCCCCAAGCCGTCGTTTCTTGTCCGTCACCAGTTCATCATCTACCGCCTGTTTTCGCTGGCTGGGTTGATCCCGGTAGGGGCCTACATGGTCGTCCACCTGCTCACCAATGCCTCGGTGATCAACGGCGTTTCGGCCTTCCAGGAGAACGTCGACCGGATCCACTCGCTGGGCAAGGCCCTGTGGATCGTCGAGTGGACGTTCATCTTCATCCCGCTCATGTTCCATGCGGCGGTCGGCTGGCTGATCATCTCGGGCGCGATGCCAAACACCGGCTCGTACGCCTACGCCAGCAACATCCGCTACACGTTGCAGCGAGCCACGGGCATCATTGCCTTCGTGTTCATCGTGTTTCACGTGATCCAGTTGCACCACTTTTTTGGAGCGCCGTTCAAAGAGATTGGCGATACGAAGTTCGGCGCCCAGTTCGACCCCACGCATGCCGCCAGTAGCGCCGCCGTGGCCCTGCAGCCGCTGTGGATCAAGGGGCTGTACCTAGTCGGCATGCTCTCGGCGATCTATCACTTTGCCAACGGCCTTTGGACGCAGGGCATCACCTGGGGCATCTGGACCAGCGCCAAAGCCCAGCAGCGGGCGAGCTGGGTCAGCGTCTTCGTCGGACTGTTGCTGACTGCGGTCGGCGTCACGGCCTTGGCCGGCTTCAGTTTTGTCGATGTCGAGCGGGCCGAAAAGGTTGAGAATGCCATGGAAGCGCAGCGGGCCGAGATTCGCGCCCTGGACGTCGCACCGGGCGAAGCGCCCGCGGAGCATTAAGTCTGCCGAACAACAAATCGCCGCGAGCCGCGACCTATCGCGCCGCGAGAGATCTGAACCACAAACAACGATTTCTGAAAACGAGCGTGTTCTGATGGCAAAGCAGCGAGTGATGATCGTCGGTGGTGGCTTGGCCGGTCTGGCAGCCGCCATGAAACTGGCCGAACTGGAAATCCCGGTCGACTTGATGAGCCTGACGCCGGTGAAGCGGTCGCACAGCGTGTGTGCCCAGGGTGGCATTAACAGCGTGAACGCGGTCACCCGGCAGCAGGGCGACAGCGAATGGCTGCACCTCGACGACACCGTCTATGGCGGCGACTTCCTGCAGCATCAGCCGCCGGTCAAAGAGATGACCGAGTGGGGCCCGAAGATCATCGACCTGATGGACCGGCTGGGCGTGCCGTTCAATCGCACGGCCGAGGGCTTTCGCGATCAGCGCCGCTTCGGCGGCACCCTCTTCAAGCGAACCGCTTTCTCGGGCGCGACCACCGGCCAGCAGTTGCTCTATGCCCTGGATGACCAGGTCCGCCGCTGGACGGTCGAAGGCCGCATCAAGATTTACGAAGCCTGGGATTTCCTCGGTCCGATCCTGGATGCCGACGGCGTTTGCCGCGGAGCGATCGGCCAGGATCTGGTCTCGATGGAGATTCGGGCCTTCCCCGCCGCCGCGGTGATCATCGCCTCGGGCGGATGCGGTTTGATTTATGGCCGATCGACGATGTCGATGGCCTGCACCGGCAGCGCCGCCAGCCGCGCGTTTCAGGCCGGCGCGAGGTACGGCAATCCCGAGTTCATCCAGGTCCACCCGACCGCGATTCCGGGCGCGGACAAGCTCCGCCTGATGAGCGAGAGCGCTCGCGGCGAAGGTGGCCGCGTGTGGGTGCCGCGCAAGCCGCAGGATCCGCGCCCGCCGCGCGAGATTCCCGAGAACGAGCGGTACTATTTCCTCGAAGAGCGCTACCCGACGTACGGCAACCTCGTGCCGCGCGACATTGCCACGCGCGAGATCTTCAGCGTTTGCACCGAGGACGGGCTGAGTGTCGACAAGGATCGCCTGGCGGTGTACCTCGACCTGACACATATCCCCCGGGCCACGCTCGACATCAAGCTGGGCGGCATCCTGCACATTTACGAGAAGTTCCAAGGCGTCGACCCGCGCGAAGTGCCGATGAAGATTTTCCCCGCCGTGCATTACTCGATGGGCGGTCTGTGGGTCGACTACGAGAAGAACGCTGCGGGCGGCCTGACGATGGGTTCGCCGCGCAACCAGCGGACGAACGTCCCGCAGCTCTATGCGATCGGCGAATGCGACTATCAGTATCACGGGGCGAATCGCCTGGGCGCGAACTCGCTGCTCTCGTGCATCTTCAGCGGCCTGGTCGTGGCGCCAAGCGTGGCCAACGTGATCAAGACCGCCAAGCCGGCCGAAGAGTCGCTGCTTAAGTCTGCGGTGGCCGAAAAGCAGGCCGAGCACGACCAGATGCTGCGTCGTCCGACCGGCGGCGAAAACCCCTACCTGATCCATCAGGAACTGGGGAACGTCATGACCAAGTCCTGCACCGTCGTGCGTCACAACAACGTATTGCGCGAGGCGATCGACAAGGTGAACGAGCTCGGCGAGCGATCGAAACGCTGCTCGCTCTCGGACAGCGGTAACTGGAACAACCAGAACGTGATGTTCACCAAAGCCCTGCGCGACATGTTCCCGCTGGCCAAGGCGATCCTGCTGGGCGCGCTGGCTCGCGACGAATGCCGCGGTGCTCACTTCAAGCCCGAGTTTGCGATGCCGGGCCTCACCGCGACCGATCCGGCGGAGTTGCGCCGCGAAGCCGAGGCCTGGGTCGACAGGTTCGATGCGAACACCAACAAGTGGCTCAAGAGCACGATCGCCAGTTGCGACAAGCAAGGCGAAGTGAGCCTGAGCTACGAGGACGTCGACACGACGCTGATCAAGCCGCGTCCCCGGCTATATGGCCTGGTCGGCGCCGGCATGATCGAAGAAGTCTGGAAGGCACGTCAGGCGGCGAAGAGTTCGAGCGAAGGCAACGGCAGCGCGGCCAAGAGCGCCCCGCAACCGGCCGTCGCGCACTAACCTTCAACCGAGTCGATAAAAATTCCACGGCAGCCAGCTTTTACTGCACGCAACTGAGCCAGCAAACCTAGCGAACTAGCGAACGATGAGCGATACACACAACGGACAGGGACACTCGCACGCCCGGCGAACTTTCGAGGTGCGTGTTTTGCGACAGGACGATCCCGAGTCGCCCAGCTACTGGGAACGGCATCGGCTCGACTATGAGCCCGACATGAACGTCACCAGCGTGCTGCAGCGGATTGCCGCCCAGGCCGAGACGGTCGACGGCGTGCACGTCGCGCCGGTGTCGTACGATTCCAACTGCCTGGAAGAAGTCTGCGGCGCTTGCACGATGATCATCAACGGCCGCGTGCGGCAGGCCTGCTCGGCGCTGGTCGACCGGCTGCTCGAAGATCGGCCGGGCGAGATCGAACTGCAGCCGATGTCGAAGTTCCCGGTGATTCGCGACCTGGCGGTTCGTCGCCGGCGGTTGTTCCGGGCGCTCGAGAAGGTCAAGGCCTGGCTTCCGGTCGACAACTACTACAACATGGGTCCCGGCCCGCGGCAATCGCCCGAGCAGCAGGAGCAGGCCTATCCGCTCTACGAGTGCATGAGCTGCGGCTGTTGTCTCGACGCTTGCCCGCAGTACAGCCACGTCGAGGTGGTGCGGGCCGAGGGCGAGACCGACGAGCAGTTCAAGACGCGCGAGAACGCGACGTTCGATCAATACTTCATCGGCGCGCACGCGATCAGCCAGGTGGTGTTCTACAACATGAACCCCACGGGCCAGAACAACGCCGGCGAACGGCTGGACGCGATGACCGAGCCGGGCGGCATTCAGGTTTGCGGCAACGCCCAGAACTGCGTGGCCGTGTGTCCCAAGTCGATTCCGCTCACCACCAGCATCGGCCGCGCGGGCCGAGCCGCCACGAAGCGGATGTTTACGAAGTGGTTTGATAAGTAAACGACTAAAAATCAATCGTCGTTTCGGCGGTCGGCATGATGAAGACTTTGCCGTCGCCCATCCGGCCGGTGCGGGCCACTTCCACGATCTTTCGGTAGACCTCTTCGGCCCGGGTGTCGTCGACCCACAGGGTGATCTCGACCTTGGGCAGGAAGGCCAGCGAGTATTCGCTCTCGGCGTACTGGTCGAGATAGCTTTTCTGCCGGCCGTAGCCCTTCACCTCGCGGACGCTGCAAGCTTCGAGCGGGGCCCGCTTGAGGCTCTCGAGCACCTTCTCGGCGAGGAACGGTTTGACGATGGCGATGATCTGCTTCATGGGTGTTCGCCGCCAAGCGTCGCAGAGCTATTAGCCGCCCGTGCTCGCTCGTCTAACTGAAGAAGTTCTCGCCGAACCAGTTCATTGAGGGCGTGGTCGTGACTTCGATGTCGCCGTTCACCTCGGTCTGGCAGGCGAGCCGCATCTTGTCTTCGTTGCCGATGTAGGCCATCGACATGCCGAGCCGCGTCTTCTCGATGAAGCCCATGGGGCTCGTGTGGTCCATGCCCTTGGTGACCAGGACGCGGCAACTTCCGCAGGAGCCCAGGCCGTGGCAGTTGACGATCTTGTTGATCCCGGGATACAGGGCCACGCCCGCTCGCAGCGCTTCGCGGCGGAGGTTCGAGCCGTCGGGGACCTGGATTTCCTTCTTCTCGTTTACGAACTTGATGATCGCCATCGGGCTTCCCACGTGAGCAGTAGTTACGAACGGATCGGCCGGTTTGCCGGAAGCCCCTAATTTAGCCCTGTCGCCCGTGAAAATCTAGCACGGGAAGATCCGGTAGAACGTCGCAAAATCCGTCCATTGAGGGCAATCCGGCTATATTGCGATGAAAGCCGAAAGAAGGACCCCCGATCTCGGATGGCAACGATGAAACCTCGTCTTCTAATTCTCGGCGCGAGCGGCTTTGTCGGCTCGCATTGGGCTCGCGCGGCCGCGGCCCAGTTCGAAGTGTTCCAGGCTGCGAGGCACGTGCCCGGTGACTCGCCAGGCTGGCTCGCCGTCGACATCACCGACCGCGCGAGCGTGGACGCCGCGTTCGAAGCGGCCCGGCCTGATCAGGTGACGCTGCTGGCAGCGATTTCCGACATCGACCGCTGCCAGCGCGAGCCAGAGCTGGCCGAGCGGATCAACGTCGATGGCGCGCGCAACGTCGCCAAGGCCTGCGCCCGTACCGGCGCGCGGCTGCTGTACACCTCGACGGACGCCGTGTTCGATGGCACGCGGGGCTATTACCGCGAAGACGACACGCCCACGCCGCCAAACTTTTACGGCGAGACGAAAGCCCGGGCCGAGCGGATCGTCGCGGAACTCTGCCCCGATGCGCTCATCGTCCGCCTGTCGCTTGTCTTAGGCACCAGCGTCACGGGCGGCGGCAACTCGTATCTAGAAAAGGTCATGGGCAACTTGCGCGCGGGGAACGAGATCATCTCGCCGACGTACGAGTATCGCAATCCGCTCGACGCGGGCACGCTCGCGGCCATCCTGCTGGAGCTCTCTTCGAACCGCGACGCACGCGGCATCTTTCACGCGGGGGCAAGCGACAAAATCTCCAGGTTCGACCTGGCCCTGGCGATCGCCCGGCACGTGGGTGCTGAAGAGCGGCTGATCGTGCCGCAGACGGCGCCCGTGCCGGGTCGCGCACCGCGCGGCCGCGACGACTTTTTGGCCACCGACCGCCTGGCGGCAACATGCCGCACGCCGATACCCGCCTGCCGCGAAGTGCTCCAGCGGGCGCTGTCTGGCGTCGATCCGCCGGTTGCGCGAACCGACCCGGCCCGCTGAAAATCAGCCCTTTGCCTCCCGGTCCAGAATTGGTAATTTAGGAAGCATGGGCGAAGCGATCGGCCGGCCTCTACCCAGGCCTATTCCTTTCGCCCCGGCAGACCCGATAATGGGTGTTGCCAGAGATGCATGGTGGCTGTAGCTCAGTTGGTTAGAGCGCTAGATTGTGGATCTAGAGGTCGCCGGTTCAAGTCCGGTTAGCCACCCTTTCAAAGCAAAAGACAGGACTGTTGCGGCTTCGTCGCGCCGCAATGGTCCTGTGGTGTTTCCAGCTGCATCCCGCGCAGTGTCACGCGTCCTTCGCGCCCGGCTGGCCTGCTTCAACGACAAACGACCGCCGCGTGACCAGCGGAGCGCCCGGCTTGTCGACGAACTCGACCACTCGGTAATCGCTCCGCCACTCGGTCGGCGTCACCGTGCAGCTCACGTAGCCGCGCTCGGCATTGTGGAACTTCACGAACGGGTTCTCGGCCAGAATCGATGCGGTGCGCTCGTGCGTCTGCGCGCCGTTGCCGCCCGAGCTGATCGACGTGCCGACGAACTCGGTGCCGACCGTGGGACCGTCCGGCTTGTCGAAATCGGCCTTCAGATCGTTGACCCAGTTCGAGTGAATGTCGCCGGTGAGCACCACGGGGTTGGGGATCTGCCGCTCGGCAAAGAAGTTCATCAGCCGCTTCGTGGCCACGTCGCTTGAAGCCCACTTGTCCATGCTGAAGGCCTGATCCGGACCTGGCTTGGCGTCCACCCGGGCGACGATCACCTGCTGCCCCATCGCGTTCCAAACCGAAGGGGACTCGAGCAGCGTCTTCATCAACCAGCGTTCCTGCGGAATGCCGAGCATCGTGGTGGCCGGATCGAGCACCGCGCCCGTGGCGGGCTGCATGCCATCGCCGTTCGGCTGGTCGCTGCGATACTGCCGGGTATCGAGCATCGTGAAGTCGATCAGCCGGCCGTAGGGCACGCGGCGATAGAGCTGCATGTCGGGCCCGGCCGGCAGCGAATACTTTCGCAGCGGCATGTGTTCATAGTAAGCCTGGTAGCCGTTCGCTCGGCGCGTGAGCAATTGCTCGACCGTGACGTCGTGCTTTTCGGAGAATTCGCCGGCGTAGTTGTTGTCCACTTCGTGATCGTCCCACACCACGAGCCAGGGGCACAGTGCGTGCATGGCCTGCAGCGCCGCGTCGGTCTTGTACTGCGCGTGGCGGTTGCGATAGTCGAGGAGCGACATGATCTCGCCCTCGGTATGCATCCGCACGCCACCCTCGCGGCCGCCGTTCTCATAAATGTAGTCGCCCAGGTGCATCACCATGTCCAAGTCTTCCTTGGCCATGTGCTCATAAGCCGTGTAGTGACCCGACTCCCAGTGCTGGCAAGAGGCGAACGCGAACTTCAGTTTCTCGGGCAGCGCATCGGCCGCGGGCGCCGTGCGTGTGCGAGCCGTCTTGGTCTGGGCATCGCCGCAGGAGAAGCGATACCAATAGGGCCGATCCGGCTGCAGGCCTTCCACCTCCACATGCACGGAGTGCGCAAGCTGCGGAGTGGCGAGCGATTTGCCCTTGGCCACGACGTTCTTCATCGCGTCGTCGCTGGCCACTTCCCAGGCGACTTCATACGGCACCGGCGCCACACCACCACCTTCCAGGGGCTTGGGAGCGAGCCGCGTCCAGATCACGAAGCCGTCGGCCGCGGGTTCGCCCGAACACACGCCCAGCGAGAACGGATCGCTCTCAAAGCTGGGATTCGTCTTGGTTGCACCGATGGCGATCGAACCGAGCCACGGCAGCACGGCGAGCGAAGCGCCCGATAGCAGGAACTGGCGGCGGTCAGTGACGAGCTTTTCGGCCTGAGCGAGTCGGCGGAAAGACATGGCGGTGGGTTCCAGGAAGGAATGGCTGGCGCGGACTGAGCACGAAAGGCCGAGCGGCCCTCGGCGGCACGATGGGTCCATGATAAATCCAGCAGGCGCGCCACGAAAGCAAATTCACGCATTCCTAACTGTGCCCGCGAGCACAGCCGGTTGTTGCGGAGTGCCATGGGTGCTGCGGAGCAGTCACCCGTGCTGGCCTTGGCACTCGAAGGCAACCCGAAGGACAAATCCGATCCGTTCGGCAGCACAGGAGAGCCGCGTCGCGGCCGCCTGTGGCACCGACGGCGCGGCTTTTCACTACACGTCGAGGTTCCGGGCTTCCAGGGCGTGCTTCTCGATGAACTCGCGGCGCGGTTCGACCTTGTCGCCCATCAGGATCCGGAACAGCTCGTCGGCCGCGGCGGCGTCGGCCATTCGGACCTGGCAGAGCGTGCGATTGGCCGGATCGAGCGTCGTGTCGCGCAGCTCCTCGGCGTTCATTTCGCCCAGTCCTTTAAAGCGCGTGATCGTCAGGCCTTTCTCACCGGCCGCCCGAATCGCCGGCAGCAATCCGCGAAGATCGTCGAGGCCGTCTTCGTGCTCGCCCCGCCGGACCGTGAACCGCGACGTTTCCGAGCCGGTTCGCTCTTCGGGAATCAGGTCTGAAAGCGAGAAGCCCAGCTTCGCCATATCGGCCAGCACATTGTTGATCGTGCGTACTTCGTGCAACTCGACGATCGTCAGCGTGCGACGAGCCTGGCCATTGCCGTCGATACCGGGCAGATCGGCCTCGGTATCGCTCACCGCCAGTTCGCCGCCGGTCTGTTCTTCCTGGGACGCACGGAATGCATCCAGTTCGTCACGCGTGGTGAACCAATGCTCCTGCGTGCCGATGAACACGTGATAAATCGGCAGCTTGCCGCTCACGGGATCCTGCCGCAAAGCGTGCAGTTTCAGACTGACGCCGCGCCGTTCCAGGGCCACGAGGGATTCTTCCATGGCCGCCAGCTTGAGAGCCAATTCGGCCATTTGCTCGCCTTCGACCACGCGCCCGTCCTCGGCCACGAGCACCGACTCGCCCAGGCCGTTTTCGAGGAGCTGCTTCTTCATCTCCTCTTCGGTCTGCACATAGTAAGTGTTCTTCTTCGACTTCACGCGGAACAGCGGCGGCTGGGCCACATAGATGTGTCCCTTGCTGACCAGCTCATACATTTGCCGATAGAAAAAACACAACAGCAGCGTGCGAATGTGCGAGCCGTCGACATCGGCGTCGGTCATGATGACGATCTTGCCGTACCGCCGTTTCGAGATGTCCGCCTCGGCGCCGATGCCGGCCCCGATGGCCGAGATCATGCTGCGCACTTCCTCGTTGGCAAGCACCTTGTCCTCGCGCGATTTGTAGGCGTTGATGATCTTGCCGCGCAGCGGGAGGATCGCCTGGAACTCGCGCAGCCGGCCGCCCTCGGCGCTGCCCCCGGCCGAATCACCTTCGACCAAGTACAGCTCGCAGCGCTCCACGTCGCGGCTCGTGCAATCGCGAAGCTTGCCCGGCAGACCGTGACCGGCCAGGGCTCCCTTCCGCTCGCGAACGATCTCGCGGGCCTTGCGGGCGCTTTCGCGCGCTTCGGCGGCCAGCATCGCTTTTTGCAGGATGACCTTCGCGCTCTTGGGATTCTCTTCCAGGTACTTGCTCAGGTAATCGCCCACGGCCGAGGTGACAATGCCCTCGACCTCGCTGTTACCGAGCTTGGTCTTGGTCTGACCTTCGAACTGCGGTTCGGCCACGCGCAGCGAGATCACCGCCGTCAGGCCTTCGCGGAAGTCGTCGCCGACAACCGCCAGATCCTTCAGCAGGTTTTCCTTCTTGCCGTAGGCGTTCAGCGTGCGGGTAAGTGCCGAGCGGAAGCCCGAAACGTGCGTACCGCCCTCGATCGTGTTGATGTTGTTCACGTACGAGTGCACGTTTTCGGTGTACTCGCCGGAATACTGCATCGCGATTTCCAGGCCGATGCCGTCGAAGAAGCCCTCGATGTGGATGATGTCGGCGTGGACCGGTTCGCTGGCCCGATTCAAGTACTCCACGTATTCAACGATGCCGCGCTCGTAGCGGAACGTGTCGTTGTCGCCGGTGCGTTCATCGCGAAACACGATCTTCACGCCGCGATTCAGGAATGCCAACTCCTGCAAGCGGCGATGCAGCGTGTTATAGACGAACTTGGTGTTCGCGAAGATCGTCGGGTCGGCCTTGAAGATCGTCTTCGTACCGACCTTGTCGGTGGTGCCAATGCGGCGGACGTCGCCCGTGGGCACGCCGCGCTCGTACTCCTGCTGATAGACGTGGCCGCCGCGGCGGACTTCGACCTCGCACCATTCGGAGAGGAAGTTCACCACCGTGACGCCGACGCCGTGCAAACCACCGGAGGTTTGATAGGCGCCCTTCTGGAACTTGCCGCCGAACTTGAGCACGGTCATCACACCCTGCAGCGTGGAGAAACCCAGGTCGGAATGCTCTTCGACCGGAATCCCGCGACCGTCGTCCTCGACCGTGACCGAGCCATCATTGTTGATCGTGACCGAAACCTGCGTGGCGTAACCGGCCATGGCCTCGTCGATCGAATTGTCGACGACTTCGTAGACCATGTGGTGCAGGCCGCGGAGCGTGGTATCGCCGATGTACATACTCGGCCGCTCGCGGACGTGTTCCAAGTCGCTCAGGTGCTGCAGATCCTCGGCCGTATATTCGGTGTTCACCTTCTTAAAGGACTTGGGGGCTTCCGCCTTCGACTCTTCATCACCAGGGGGCGTCTGCGACTGTTCACTCATTGCGTTGTGTCTCGATTCGGGTGTGGAGTTCCAAACTCGCGATAGATTCGCCCGGGGTAATCCCGCACTGCTTCTGCGGAGTTACCAGATTCGCAGCCCAGGCGATCCTCCTTGCATCTCGGCTGCGTACAGGGCGTGTCAGTTCAAAGCACTCTCTGGAACCGGTTCGGGCCAATCCGGTTCCTGTTCACGTCAGGGGCCCTACCTTGAATTTCACATCACGGATCTTTTCGTCGGGCACTAATTGGGCGAGCTCGCGGACCAGGGCTTTCTTCTGAAAGCCTAGCTCCTGGGCCAACGTCGAACTTCCCACCAGCACCTCGAGAACCCCGCGTTTCACGGCTAAAGCCCGAGTCCGCGTGGCCCATTTCTCACCGGCCGCGGTTCGCCAGGCTTCGGCAAAAGCGCTGGCCGCTTGCACGCGAGCATATCCGCGCCGCGCCATAAGTTGCGCCAGCACGTCGCCAATGTGTCGTGGTTCGTGGCTCATCCGCTCTCGCGTGTTCCAGGGATCCGTCTGTGGCTACCTTGCCATCCGCGCAGTTCCTAACGCTCGCGCGCCAGCGGCATGATCACGTAGCCGTAACCGTCGTCGGTCGTGCAGACCGCGGCGCTCTCGGCATCCTTCAGCTCGATCGTCACGATCTTCTCGGCGTCGAGCACTTTCAAAAAGTCGTTCAAATAACGCGGGTCGAGCATGATGGCGATCGTCGGACCGTCATGGGCAATCGGCAGTTCGACGCGCGACTGGCCCACTTCCGCCACGCGGCCACTCAGCACCAGCGTGCCAGGCTCAAAGCTGAAGTCCACGCCGCGGCTCTCTTCGCTGGTGACAATCGCCGCCTGGCGAACCGCCGAGTAGAGCGGCCCCACCGTCAGGTCCACCTTCGAGGAGCCAGTCCGCTGCGGGAACACGTCGCGCCACTTTGGGAAACGCCCCTCGACCAGTCGGCTGTAAATCGTCACCCGCGGGCTGCGAACCAGCACCTCGTTGGCCCGGGCCGCGATCTGGATCTCGGCGTCACCGTCCGATAAAGCCCGATCGATTAGCTGCATGGCCTTGGTCGGCACGATCGTCATGCTGTCGCCCGACTGATGCCCCCCTTCGCTGCGCGCGGGAACTTCCATCTTGGCGAGTCGGCGGCCGTCGGTTCCCACGGCGGTGATCTTGTCGGATCCCATCTCCAGCAGCACGCCGCCCAGGGCATAGCGGCTGCTTTCGTTGTCCGTGGCGAAGATTGTCCGGCGAATCATCTCCTTCAGCGCCCGGGCCGGCAGCTCGTGATAGGACTTCTCCGTGAAGTCCGCCACCGAGGGAAACTCTTGCGGGTTCTCACTGGGGAGCTTGAACTCGCTGCGTTCACCGCGCACCAGCGTGGACTGACCATCGGCCTCAAGGCGAAGCGTGTCGTCCGAGCTTTCGCGCAGAATCGAACCAAATCGAGCCAGCGGCAGAATCGCGCTGCCCGGCACGTCAACCTGGATGCCCGCCACCTGGATCCGAATGCCAATTTCCAGGTCCGTGGCCAGCAGGATGGCGCCCGACTCGCTGACTTCGAGCTTGATGTTCTGCAGAATGGGCTTGGGGCTGCGACTGGGGACGACGCTGGCGGCCGTTTGAAACGCGGTCAATAACTCCTGGCGATCACAGGTGACTTTCATTCGTCGGAGGCCTTTACTTCCTAGTGGCGTTCTTGTTCTTACGACTTGCTATTTGTTTCGCTGACGGGCGGCGAATTGCGTCGCGGCGTCCCGCTGTGTTCTCTTATCAATTCATAGATCTTCAGTAGTAGCAGTAATGACGCCGGCATGTTTTGTCGATTGCCGGTTGCGTTCACGAGGTTAGCGCGTTGTGGGACGCGATTTAGCTGCTACTGATGGCTCGCCAGAGGCTGTGGATAACTTGTTGTTGGAAGGTTGTGGGAGCGTCTGGCGGCAGTCGATGGTTTCATGTCGTTCTCAGGGTTTGCCGCTGACTTGTCGATGGTTGTTGGTTACTGGCCGAATCGCCAACATTTCAGCAACACGTTTTCCACATGATCACTGCTTTCACAGGGTCGCCGGCAGGTGCGTGATCAAGCCGAGGTCAGGCTGCGCCGCACGTCGGCCACCGCTTGCCGCACGGCAACGTCGCGGGTCAGCAGCTTTTCGGTCCGCCGGCAGCCATGCAGCACGGTCGTATGGTCGCGGCCGCCGAAGTACTCGCCAATTTCGCTCAGGCTGGCCGGCGTCAATTGCCGAGCCAGGTACATCGCCACGCAGCGGGCCGCCACGAGCGAGCGCTGACGTTGCGGGCTCCTCAGATCCGCCAGCTTGAGCCCAAAATGCCGGGCCACCAGCCGAGCGATTTCGCGCACAGTGGGTGCCGATTCCGAATTACGATGTTCAACCAGATTGCGCAACTGCCGCGAGTCGACCTGCTCGCTTGAGGCCAGCTTTCCAGTCACGCGGGCAGCCAGCTCAAGCTCGGCAATCGCGGCAACCAGCGCCGGTACGCCACCGGGCACCGCGGCCGCCAGCTTGTCGAGCACCTGTCGCGAAAGGGGCAAACCGCGCCCCTCGGCCAGGCTTTCCAGAATCGCCCGGCGGGTCGCCTGCGATGGCAGCGCCAGGGGCACAGCAAGCGCCGCGCTCAGCCGGCTGCGCAAGGCGGCACAGAGCCCCTGCCATTGGGTCGGCAGGCTCCGCGCCGTCAGGACCACGCGCGCCTCGCGATCGGCCAGCGCATCGAGCAACAGCAACAACTCCTGCTGCACGGCCGGCTTGCTCGCCAGCTCGCCGAGATTCTCCAGGACCAGCAGATCGGCGCGGTGCAGTCGATCGCGCCACTCCTCGAGTCGACCGGCTGACAGTGCCGCGGCATATTCGCGGGCGAAATCAGCGCCCGTGCAGTACTCGACCGCGGCCTGCGGAAATCGCTCACGCCACCACTCGGCCAGGCCATGCGCCAGGTGCGATTTGCCGCTGCCGTGCGGGCCATAGATCAACAGTGGGTTGAACGGCACGGCCCCGTCGAAGGGAGCTTGCCCACCTTCGAGCAGCAGGCCAAGCGTGCGTGCCGCCAGCAGGTTTTCACTGCCTGCGACAAAACTGCCTGCGACGAAGCTGCCTGCGATTAAGGGATCGGCGTTCTCACCTGCGGCGGTCCTGTTGGCAGGACGCCTGCCGGAGCGCGCGCGATTCGAGTTCGCCGCGCTGCCGGTCAAAGGGATGGTAAAAATGCCGTCTGCCACCGTGGGTCCGTCCCCGCCAAAAAGTGCGTTCAATCAGGCCCGAAATTGGGCTCGATTCGCAACCCAAATTGTAGCGAATTTTGGGTGTTTCGGCGAGGTGGCAAAGTCCTTTTCCGGCCGGGAATTCCGCGGCAAAAACGGCCCCAAAAAGGGTCGCTCCGGCAGGACCATCAGGTCGGCAAGCGAAGGGCTCGAACTGGGCCCACTGGCCATCCCACGCGGGGAGCCACTCGGCAACAAAAAAAGGCCGAGCCTGATGGGGAGTCAGGCTCGGCCCGGGGTGGGAGATCGCGAGGTGGGATCGATCGAATGCGGTCGCGGAGGGCTAGGCGGGAGGACGCGGCGCTGCCTGGGGGAAAGGCTTCGCCCGCGCCACTATGGAAACCGATCGCGGGGAGTTCTCGTTCGTGACTTCACTCACCGACAGGCCCTTCAGCTTCGCTAGTTGCTTCGCTGCGTCCTGTCCGCACAACAGTCATCGACGCTACGACCGCGCTGCTGCAAAAGGAAATCGCTTTGCGCCACAACCGGCAGAGGCGGACAACTTTTCCCAGCTTCCGCCCCGGCGCAGCGGCCCCCGCCGTTCGCCCTCCAGCATGCTCGGGTCGCACGTTCCTGGTAAACTCTGCGGGCGTGCGGCATATGCTAGCGGCCCCGATAGCCGCGGTCTGCGGCCGGCAAACTCTTCCAATCCCAACCAGGCGCACCATGAACGGCACCGCCGGCCAGCTCGACTTTGACCTGAACATCCTGCCACAGCTCCCCCAATCGCGCGAGCTGGGCATCGGCTGTATCGGCGCCGGCTTCATCATGGCCGATTGCCAACTCGTCGCTTACCGCCAGGCAGGCTTCAATGTTCGGGCCATCAGCTCGCGCAGCCCAGCACGAGCGCGGGAAGTGGCCGCGCGTCACGCGATCCCGAAAGTCTATGCGACTTACCAAGAGCTGCTGGCCGATCGCGAGGTGCAGGTGGTTGACGTCGCCGTGCCACCGGACGTGCAGCTCTCGGTGATCGAAGAGATCGTGAAGCATTCCGATCACGTGCGCGGCATCCTCGCGCAAAAACCGCTCGGTGCGAATTTCGCTCAAGCTCGGCGGATCGTGGAGCTGTGCCAGGCCGCTGGCATTGCACTGGCCGTAAACCAGAACATGAGGTTTGATCAATCGGTCCGCGCTTGCAAGACACTGCTCGAGCGCGGCGAGCTCGGCGAGCCGGTGCTGGCCACGATCGACATGCGCGCCATCCCGCACTGGATGCCCTGGCAGGAGCGGCAAGGCTGGGTCACCCTGCGAATCATGAGCATCCATCACCTGGACACCTTCCGCTATTGGTTCGGCGACCCCGTGCGCGTGTACGCCAGCGTCCGTCCCGACCCGCGCACCAGCCGGCAGTTTGCCCATGAAGACGGGATTGCGCTGTATATCCTCGAGTACGCCAGCGGCCTCAGGGCCACCAGTTGCGACGACGTCTGGGCGGGCCCCGCGCGCGAAGGCGCCGCCAGCGAGATCGGCATTCGCTACCGCGTGGAAGGTACTGAAGGCATGGCGCTCGGTACCATCGGCTGGCCCAAGTATCCCGAACGCTCGCCGAGCACGCTCGACTTTACGACCACCCAGCGCGGGCCCGATTGGCTGCGACCGCGCTGGGACGTGGTGTGGTTTCCGGATGCATTCGTCGGTCCGATGGCCGAGCTGCTTTGTGCGCTCGAAGAAGGCCGCGCCAGCGCGCTCGACGGCCGCGACAATCTGCGCACGATGGCCCTGGTCGAAGCCTGCTACCAATCGGCCCGCGAACACCGCGCAGTCGAGCCGGACGAAATCTTCAACTCCTAGTTCACGAGGAACGGCTGCCGATGTGGACCGACATGTTCGATCTCGACCTGCCCGTGTGGGAGAAGATCATCCGGGCGATCATCATCTACTTGTTCCTGATCCTAGGCTTTCGCCTGGCGGGCAAGCGCGAGCTCGCGCAGCTCAACGCGATGGACCTGGTGGTGCTGCTGTTGATCTCGAACACGGTGCAGAACTCGATCATTGGGAACGACAACACGGTGACCGGCGGCGTGATCGGCGCGACGACACTCTTGATCGCCAACTACCTCACGGTCCGGTTCCTGTTTGCCCATCCCAAGTTCGATCGCCTGATCGAAGGTTCGCCCACGGTGCTGATGGCCGAGGGGCATCTGAATCGCGAGGCGATGCAGAAGGAACTCGTCACGCGCACCGAGTTGCAGGTGGCGGCGCATCGCCAGGGCTTCGGCTCGCTCGGCGAAGTGGAGCAGGCGGTGCTCGAACCGAGCGGCGTGATCTCGTTCATTGGGAAGGACCCAACGCCCACCGAGGCACTGCGCGAAGAAATCGTCGCCAGGCTCGATGAGCTGACCCGGCAGCTCGACCAGCTCAGGACGCTTGTCGAACGCCGCTAGCAGCCACCGGACACGCATCTCGCTGCCGAAATGGCGCAATACGGCACACCCTTTGCTTTCTCTTCTTGCACGTGCTCATCTCCTGACCCCGAAGCTGCCAACATGACCGAACGAGCCAAGTCGTTTCAAGGTTTTCCGCGAGATTTGCGGCCGCCGTCCCCTGCGCGGACCCGACCGGCTGCCGCCACAAACGATGCTCAGTGGACGCGGAATCACGTCCATCAACTTGCCCGCTGGATGGACACCGCCTTTGAAGTGCCGATTCTCCGCTGGCGGTTCGGGCTCGATGCCTTGATCGGTTTGGTGCCGGGGGTTGGTGACGCGGCGACCACGGTGGTGGCAATCTATATCGTGGGATTGGCCGCCAAGATCGGGATGCCCCGCGTGACGGTCGCCCGGATGGCTTTGAATGTGGCCATCGACATGCTCGTCGGCGCGGTCCCCTTCGTGGGAGACCTATTCGATGTGTGGTGGAAAGCGAACCACCGCAATGCCACGTTGCTGGCAAACCGCCTGGCCGAAAGCCCGCCCCTCGCTCGCAAGGCTCGGACGGGCGACTGGCTGTTCGTGGGCGGCGTGGTGTTGGTGCTCGCGCTACTGTTCGTCGGCATCGTCGCAGTCGCGGCGCTACTGTTTGCGGCGCTGTGAAACCTGGCGACGGGTTAGCCCTTCCGCCGGCGGTAGCGGCGCAAGCTTTCCGCACCCAAGGCCAGCAGCCCCAGACCTGCGATGCTAAACGTCGCAGGCTCAGGCACAAGCATCGTCTGGGCAATCCACTCTGCGTGACCTGCGAGCCGCGTAGCGCCCATCGCATCGCCGTATCCGCCGTTGATGCCATCGCCATTGACGAGCACAAATACCGAGATCGCGGCAAGCTGCGGACCGCTGCCAAAGTCGACGAACACGCCGCCGCCGCTATCCCCTGAGGCCACCAGCATCTCGAGCGCTGTGGGAGTCGAAGAACCCCAGGTGCTGTACGCCGCCGAGTCCGGATTATCGAAATCGCTCAGCACGACGTTCGAGGACCAGAGGGGATTGAACGCATTGGCCGTGATGTCGAGAGCGTTGGTTCCGCCGCGCTTGGCCGAGGACGAAACGGTCGAGCCGGTCGAGCCCGTACCCGTGGCGCCAAAGCCGACGAAGGTGCCGTCCTCGCCGATCTCGCCGCCTCCGGTGTAGAGGCCCGAAGGCGTGACATTGGAGACCGCGGCGCTCAGGCGCACCAGTGCCAGATCGTTGCCGTTCGTGGATGCGCCGGCAACATAGCCGGGATGCACGAAGATCTCATCGGCCAGGTAGTTGTTGCCGCCCACGGTGAAACGCACATTCTGCGGTGTGCCAGCCAGGTAGTGCGAGTTGACGTTGTGCGCGGCCGTCAGGTACCAACTGTCGCCGATCAGGACGCCGCTGCCGGAACCACCGCTGGAGGTGAACGTGACGCGGCCGACGGGATCGTACTGGGCATTCGCACCCAGCGAGAGATAGTTTGCATCCGCCACATCGTGCCGGATAACAGCAGCCAGAGAGCTGCCAACAAGAAGAAAGGAAGCCAGTGCCGCCGTGACGGCAAGTGTTCGCAACCTCATTAGCGGACTCCTCTAGCCAGTGCGTCGGCAGGTGAACCCCGCGCCAAGAAGGGCCATGCCATGCGCAAACGCGGTAGGCTGGATGATAATTCGAAAAGCCACGGAATTCAAGAATTTATCTCGAACGGCTGCCGCAACTCGTTTTTTTGAAGGAAACCAGGCACATCGCTGGCACAAGTCTCGCTCAGCCTGCTGCCGATCATTCCGGCCCAGCACAAATTCGCCCACCGCGCGCAGGTGGCGACGAACCGTTGCTGTAGGTTGTTGGGCGCGGCGAGGGGTGCTTTTCGTCGCAAATCGCAGGCGAGCTTGGTAGCCCCGGCGCAGGTTGGGCCGTTGGCCCACGTTCCGCATGCCCGCAGCGCTCACGCCGCCTTACGCCATCGAGTACATCCCCTGCCCCGCGCGCTTCAGCTTCCCTTGCTTCACCAGCTCTTCCCACACCGCGCGCGGATACTGATCGGGCGGCGTAATGCCCGCGATCGACGAGTTGCCGCCAGAGCTCATCGGGCTACGGCCGATCCGCGAAGCGTCGTCGAGCTGCGTGAGCTTGAGCCGCTTTTTGAAGGCCTTGTAGGCGGCTTTGCAGACTTCGGGCGAGGGAGCGTCTTCGGCAGGTTGTGGCGTGTCGGTCATGGTGGTATTCCTCGAGCAAAAGGCGAAGCACGCATCTTACCGGGCTCATACGCGCGCGGCTACAGGCGGTCAGTTGATCCTGTCATGAGGAGTTCGTGCCCGTCGCACACGCCAGTATCGAACTACTTCGACGCATCCTAAAGCTGCCAGCCCACCAACAACGAATCCTGCGATCATACACAGCACCCGCCACTCACCGGGTTGTCTCGGGTTGTCGAGCCGTATGATCTCGGACACAGCGACGCCTGCGTACGCTCCGGCAACGCACCCGCAGAACGCCGCAATTGCGATGATCGTGAGCCGTTTCATGCCACCATTCTACCGCGCAAAAAAAAGCTCCGGCCAGCGAACTGACCGGAGCTTGGTTGGTTACATGTGGAAGAAGCGTCAGACGCTTACTTCGCGCCCACGAGCTGGGCCTTCTTCTTCTCGGCCACGATCTCTTCCTGGATGTTGCCCGGCACGCGACGGTACTTGGCAAATTCCATGCTGAACGTGCCCTGCCCCTGCGTCATGCTCCGCAGATCGGTCGAGTAGCCGAACGTCTCGGCCAGCGGCACTTCGGCCTCGATCAAGGCCAGGCCGCCGTTCATTTCGGTCTGCACGATCAGGCCGCGGCGGCTGTTGAGCTCGCCGGCCACGGTGCCCTGGAACTGCGTGGGGACTTCGATCACGACCTTCATGATCGGTTCGAGCAGCACCGGCTTGGTCTTCAGGAACGTCTCGCGGAAGCAGCCGCGGGCACACGTCTGGAACGCCATGTCCGAGCTATCGACTTCGTGATACGAGCCGTCCGTGAGGATGGCTTTGATGCCCACAATCGGGAACTCGGCCACGGGGCCCTTGTGTAGCGAGTCGCGGAAGCCCTTCTCGACGCTCGGGATGTATTCCTTCGGAATACGGCCCTGAACGACCTTCTCCTCGAAGATGAAGTTCTCTTCGGCATCCTCGGGGAGCGGTTCCAGGCTACCCTTGATGTGGGCGTACTGACCCGAACCACCGGTCTGCTTCTTGTGCTTGTAGTCGTAATCGGCGGCCTTGGTCGGAGCTTCGCGGTAGCTCACCTTCGGAGCGCCCACTTCGACTTCGACGCCATACTCGCGCTTGATGCGTTCGACGTAAATGTCGAGGTGCAGCTCGCCCATGCCGGCGATCACGGTTTCGCTGGTCTCTTCGTCGGTCGAGACGCGGAACGTGGGGTCCTCGCGGCGGAACCGCTGGAGGGCCTTGCTCATCTTGTCGCTGCCTTCGCGCGAGACCGGGTTGATGGCCATCTTGATGACCGGCTCGGCGATGAACATGCTTTCGAGCACGCAGAACTTGGGTTCCGAGGCGAACGTTTCACCCGAGGCGCAGTCGATGCCCATCACGGCGACGATGTCGCCGGCCGACGCGCTGTCGATTTCCTCGCGCTTGTCGGCGTGCATCTTCAGCAGACGGCTGAACCGCTGCTTCTGGCCGGTGCGCTGGTTGTAGTGCATCTCACCCTTGTTGACGGTGCCCTGGTAGATCCGCATGAACGTGAGCTGGCCGAAGGGGTCTTCTACCAGCTTGAACGCCATGGCCACAAAGGGCTTCTTCGGATCCGGCTCGAGCGGCATGTCCTGCGTCGGATCGGCATGCTGCTTGGCCTTCACCGGAGCATTCAGCGGCGAGGGCAGGTAGCGGATGATCGCGTCCAGCAGCAGCTGTACGCCCTTGTTGCGATAGGCGGTGCCCATGAACACGGGGGTCAGATCCTGTTCCTGCACGGCGTCGCGAACGACGGTGTGAATCAGTTCTTCGCTGATCGGTTCTTCCGAGAGCATGCGCTCCATCAGCTCGTCGCTGTACATCGACAGGCTTTCGAGCATGGCCTGGCGGCCGGCGACGGCGGCTTCCTTCAGTTCGGCGGGAATTTCTTCCTCGCGAACCGTCTCGCCGTTCGTGCCGTCGAAGTAATTGGCCTTCATCGTGATCAGGTCGACCATCCCCTTGAAGTTGTCTTCCTTGCCGATGGCCAGTTGCATCAAGACGGCGTCGGCGCCCATCTTCTCGCGAACCTGGGCCACGACTTTGTCGGCGTTGGCGCCAATGCGGTCCATCTTGTTGATGAAAGCCAGGCGCGGCACGTGATAGCGCTTCATCTGGCGATCGACGGTGAGCGACTGCGACTGCACACCGCCCACGCCGCACAGCACCAGGATGGCGCCGTCGAGCACGCGGAGGCTGCGCTCCACCTCGACCGTGAAGTCGACGTGGCCCGGCGTATCGATCAGGTTGATCGGATGTCCCTTCCACTCGACGCTGGTCGCGGCGCTGGTGATCGTGATCCCGCGCTCGCGTTCGAGGTCCATGTAGTCCATCGTGGCGCCGTCGCCGCCGCCCTTCACCTCGTTGATGCGGTGAATGCGACCGGCGTAGAACAAGATTCGCTCGCTGAGCGTCGTCTTGCCGGAGTCGATGTGGGCCGAAATGCCGATGTTACGAAGTTTTGCCAGGTCCATAGTGAACCTCGACCTCTCGCTGTCAGTGGGTGGGCGCGTCTCTGAGAAACGCTTGTCTCGATATAGAACGACAAACAATACGTCCGCCGCGCATGCTTCACGCGTCAGCCGCTATTCATTCAAAAGGGGGTACATCCGCCCGGGCAGTACCGATTGTTCCGCCTAGGCGCTCGCCAGGGGAGTTGGCTGTGCTGGGTTGCTGGATTAAACATCTTACGTAGGGATCGGCTGGTGGCAAAGGCCAAATTGGGCAAACACTCCCGGTAAAAGCCGTTTTTCGGGCTGTATTCAGGTCCTCCACCCACCGCCTTTCCACAGGACCTATTTGACTTCCGAAACCGCCGAAATTAGGTTTGCTCCGAATGCCGGACCATGAACCCACTCAATCTCACGAAACGCTCACACAGTCACCGTCGCCAGGCGGTCTGCTGGCTGCCTATCCTTGGGCCGTGTTCGTCGTGCCGTTTGCTGTGTTCATGCTGGTCGGTTCGCTCGAGCCCTCGCCCGAGAAACCCTTCAGCCTGCTTGGCTTTACGATCGACTACTCGGCCTATCCGCTCGTCTACACCGCCAAGATCGCCGCGACGCTCGTGGCCATCGCCGCGGTGTTTCCAGGCTACAGGCAATTCCCGTTCCGCGTCTCGCCGCTGGCGCTAGTCGTCGGCGTGGTTGGCGTGGTTCTCTGGATCGGACTGTGCAAGCTGGGGCTCGAAGCCCGCCTGCTCGGCCCGCTCGGATATGACCAAATTGCCGACCTGGGCCGCCGCCCTGGCTTCAATCCGCTGGCGGAAATGGCCGATCGGCCGGCTCTGGCTTACGCCTTTTTGGCCGTCCGGTTGTTGGGGCTGGCACTCGTCGTCCCGCTGATCGAAGAGTTTTTCATCCGCGGGTTCGTGATGCGTTTTGTCATCGACGCCGACTGGCCGAAGGTGCCTTTCGGCACGCTGACCCCCACCGCCGCCGCAGCCGGCACCCTGCTGCCGATGCTGATGCATCCGGCCGAGCTGTTTGCCGCCGCCGTCTGGTTTACGCTCGTCACGTGGCTGATGTTCAAAACCAGGAACATCTGGGACTGCGTCGCTGCTCATGCCGTGACGAATGGCCTCTTGGGGGCCTATGTCCTGGCCACCGGCGAGTGGCAGTTCATGTAGGCATCTTGCTACTTGAGCTTCTCGGCCGCTTCTCTCTGATTGAACCATCGCGCTCGCTTGGGGTAGGCTACGCAGCCGGCGCGGCAACCGGTCCAAAATCCGCCCGTTCAGTGGAGTTTCACCCCCATGCGTATCGCCGTCTTCAGCACCCGCAGCTATGACGAAGAATTCCTCCGCCCGGCCTTCGACGGTTCGGGGCACGAGCTCGTCTTTCTTTCGCCCCGGCTGACGGCCGAAACGCTGCCGCTGGCCGCCGGGTTCGACGCCGTCTGCGTTTTCGTTCAGGACCGGCTCAATCGCGGCGTGCTCGAAGCGCTCGCACTCGCCGGCGTGCGGCTGGTGGCCCTGCGCTGCGCCGGGTTCAACAACGTCGACCTCGCCGCCGCCAGCGAGTTTGGCATCACCGTGGTTCGCGTGCCGGCCTACTCCCCCTACGCCGTCGCCGAGTTCACCGTCGGCCTGATGCTCGCGCTCAATCGCAAGATCCACCGCGCAGCCAATCGCGTGCGCGAGTGGAACTTTGCCCTCGATGGCCTGTTGGGCTTTGACTTCCATGGCCGCACCGTGGGCATCATCGGCACCGGCCACATCGGCGCGGGCGTGGCCCGGATCATGCACGGTTTCGGCTGCCGGCTCGTGGCCGCCGACATTCGCGAGAACCCCGAACTCGTCGCGCTTGGCGCGCGTTACTGTTCGCACGCTGAGCTGTTCGCCGCGAGCGACATCGTCACGCTGCACTGCCCGCTGGTGAAAGAGACCTTCCACCTGATTAGCGACGGGGCGATCTCGCAGATGAAATCCGGCGTGATGCTGATCAACACCAGCCGCGGCGCCGTGATCGACACCCAGGCTGTGATCGAGGGACTGAAGTGCGGGCAGATCGGCTCGCTGGGAATCGACGTCTATGAAGAAGAGGAGAACCTGTTTTTTCAGGATCTCTCGAACCACATTTCGCAGGACGACATGCTGGCCCGACTACTGACGTTTCCAAACGTGCTGGTCACCGGGCATCAGGCCTTCTTCACCCGCGACGCGCTCGAAAAGATTGCATGGACCACGCGGGCGAACGTCGACGACGTGGCCGCGGGACGCACTTGCCCCCACGCGATTCAAGTCGACCGGCAGGCCGCCGTCAAGTCGGCGAAGCAGTGATGGCCGGCGCAGAACAGACAAGAGTTGCGGAACAGACCTGGGATGTAGTGGTCGTCGGGGCCGGCGCGGCGGGGTTGGTGGCCGCGGCCGTCGCCGCCGAGCGCGGCCTGCGCACGCTGCTCCTGGAGAAGAACGCCCGTCCTGGCGTGAAGATCCTGATGTCCGGCGGCACGCGCTGCAATATCACGCAGAACACCGACGACCGCGGGATCGTCGCGGCTTATGGTCCGCCGGGGCGCTTTCTGCATTCGGCGCTCGCCGCCTTCGGCGTGCGCGAATCGATTGCGATGTTCGAAGCCGAGGGCGTCGCCACGAAGGTCGAAGACACCGGCAAGATCTTTCCGGCCAGCGACAAGGCCAGCGACGTGCTCGACGCTTTGCTGCAGAAGCTCGCGCGCAGCGGCGCGGTACTGGCGACCGAAGAGCCGCTGCTGGAAATCACACGTGCCGACTCGGGCTTTGAACTGCGAACAGCCAAGCGCGAGATCGTGGCGCGGAATCTCGTGATCACCACCGGTGGCCAGTCGTATCCTGGCAGCGGTACGACCGGAGATGGTTACCGCTTCGCTGCCGAGCTGGGACACACGATCGTCCCGCCGCGCCCCTCGCTCGTGCCGATCACGACGGACGAGGTCTGGGTTCGCGAGCTGCGCGGGATTACGATCCCCGACGTGCTGGTGCGCGTCGTCGAACCGGCCGCCGCCGATGCGAAATCAACGAAGCCCAAGGTGCTCGCCGAGCGCCGCAACTCGCTGCTGTTCGCGCACTTCGGGCTCACCGGCCCCGCGGCGCTGGACGTCAGTCGGGCCGTGAGCGGTCACGCCAGCCCGCGCTCGCTGCGGCTGGTATGTGATTTTTTGCCGAACCTCAAGCAGCACGAGTTCGACGAGCAACTACGCGCCGCGGCCACTGACGCCGGCAAGAAGCAACTCGTAAACCTGCTCCCCGACGTGCTGCCACATCGCTTGTTGCTGGCACTGTTGCAAGCGGCGGAGCTTGATCCGACGCTCCGCGCCGCGGAAGTGGGCACCAGGGTTCGCACGCGCGCGGTCGAAGCCGTGAAAGCCTGTGTGATTCCCATTAGCGGCACGATGGGCTTTCGCAAGGCGGAAGTCACGGCCGGCGGCGTCGCCCTGAACGAAGTCGACTCTTCCACGATGCAAAGCAAGCTCGCAGCGGGCCTTTATCTGGCCGGCGAGGTGCTCGACCTGGATGGCCCGATCGGCGGCTACAATTTTCAGGCCGCCTGGAGCACGGGCTATTTAGCGGGAACCAGCATTGAGTAGCAATGTTGCTGACAGTGGCCGCGTCCATCTGCTAGGCTGTGAAGCGCTCCCCCTTTTCTACCCGAGCACATGCCATGCGAGTCCATGCCGTCGGTCGACCGGAACTAGCACCACTGGAAATGCCGGCGCGCTTCAAGCACGACATCGCGTATTTCATGACGCCGTCGGGCGAGCACGGCGCGCCGACGCTGGCCAGCGACGAGTACTGGATCGACGCGGCGGAAGCTCGCCGCTGGCTTGAGGACGGCGTGCTGCTGTTGATTTCGCCGCTCGACAGTGCCAGCAAGGCCGAAGTCGAGATCAGCGAGGACCAGGAGCGCTGGCTCGAATGGCTGATTGAGCACGAGATCCAGCACGTGCGCGTGGAAGCCTGACGGCGCGCCCAGACCATCCCGCCAAGACTCACGCCCGAACGACGAACACGATAAATATGCGGCAAGCCGGCACGATCACCGACAAGCAAGACGCCACGCGACTGAGCGACTATCTCATCGCCGAGGGCATTCCGAACAAGGTCGAGCCCGTGGGCGAGGCCTGGGCGATCTGGATTCGCGACGAGAACCAGCTCGAGCGCGGCCGCGAGGAGCTCGCGCGGTTTCAGGCCGAGCCGCACGATCCTCGTTATAAAGAGGCCGCGAGCGTCGCCAAGCAAGTCCGCCGCGAGGCCGAGAAGAAACAGAAGCAGGCCCAGCGCAACTTTCACGACATGCGCAACGTGCGGGCCAGTCCCTGGCGACGCACGCCGGTGACGATGGGACTCATCGTGATCTCGGTGCTGGTATTTCTCAATGTCTTTGAGATGCTTGGCCTGCGAGATGATTACCTCTATCTCAGCATGACTGACGATCCGAGCAATGCGCTGCCGGAGATCCGCAGAGGGCAACTGTGGCGGCTCATTACGCCGATCTTCATGCATGCCACGGTCTGGCACCTGGTCTTCAACATGTACTGGCTCTATCAGTTTGGCACACTGGTCGAGCGTGTGATCGGTTCCTGGCGGCTCGTCGCCTTGGTGCTGCTCACAGCGCTGGTCTCGGACGTGTTGCAATTCGCCATGCAGGGGCCCTTCTTTCTTGGTATGTCCGGTGTCGTCTACGGCCTGTTCGGCTATGCCTGGATTCGCGGCCAGCTCGACCCAACCAGCGGGCTGTGGCTCCGGCCGGACGTCGTCTTCATCATGCTGGCCGTGTTTGCGCTCTGTATCACTGGCGTCATCGGCAATGTCGCCAACTGGGCGCACGGCGGCGGCCTGGCCTCCGGTGCAGCGCTCGGCTATCTCGCCTTTACGATCCAGCAAATGCGCCGCCGGCGTTAGTAAACACGCCGCTGAAAAACGGGTGTCAGGAACGTTTTTGACCGAATGCTTGACGCCGCCGGCTGGGGCGCACTAGCCTTGTGGCACGGCAATCCGGCCAACGCTTCCATGCTTCGTACCGCATCCTGAGGACTCCACCATGCCGCGCGCACGCGTCTTCGGTCTCGCTCTTCTCACCGCATTCACCTTCGTTGCTGCACTCGCGCCCGCCCGCGCGGCAGACAAGCCTTTCGGCAAGATTACGCGACTCGATCCCCGGCTCGACAAGCTCGTGCCGAAGGACGCCCAGATGGAGCAACTCGCCGCAGGCTTCGACTGGTCCGAAGGCCCCGTGTGGATCAAAGACGGCGGCTACCTGCTGTTCTCCGACATTCCGCCGAACAAAGTCATGAAGTGGAAAGAGGGGGAAGGCGTCAGCCTGTTCATGCAGCCCGCCGGCTATACCGGCGTCGTCGACTACTCGCCGGAGCCGGGCAGCAACGGGCTGAACGTCAATAAGAAGGGTGAGATCACGTTCTGCGAGCACGGCGACCGGCGGATTTCGGTGCTCACCAAAAACGGCGGCAAGCGCACGCTCGTCGATAACTACCAGGGCAAACGGCTAAACAGCCCCAACGATTCTGCGTTCAAGTCCAACGGCGATCTCTACTTCACCGATCCGCCGTACGGCCTGCCGAAGAACTTTGACGACCCGCGCCGCGAGCTGGACTTCTGCGGCGTCTATCGACTCGGCGCCGACGGCAAGCTAACGCTGCTCACGAAGGACATGACGCGCCCCAACGGCATCGCGTTCAGTCCCGATGAGAAGACGCTGTACGTCGCCCAGAGCGATCCGGCAGCCGCGATCTGGATGGCGTTCGACGTAAAGCCCGATGGCACGCTCGGCAAGGGACGGAAGTTCTTCGACTCCACGGCCTGGGTCGAGGAAGGCAAGAAGGGTCTGCCCGATGGCATGAAGGTTGACGCCAGTGGCAACCTGTTTGCAACCGGCCCTGGCGGTGTGCACATCTTCGCCTCAGACGGGACGCATTTGGGCACGCTGGAAACCGGCCAGGCCACCGGCAACTGCGCCTGGGGCGACGACGGCAGTACGCTCTATATCAATGCCGACATGTACCTCGTGCGGATCAAGCTCACGACCAAGGGTGCGGGCTGGTGAGCAGCGACACAGGGGAATGCTTTCCCCTGGAACTCTTCATCGCATCGCGCGCGGTATTCCAGGAGAAACTATTCCCCTGGCTTTAGGCCACTTCCCCCAGCAGCTTGAGCAGCTCGCGTCGGATCTTCGCCTCGGCCTCGACCTCCAGATAGCTCGACCGTGCGCGCCAGGTCTCGTACCCACCCAGGGCGTGCTGCTCGGCCGTCGGCAAATAGCCGCGATAGTCGTTCGCCAACTCAATCGTGAACGTCGGCTTCAGTGGGCTTTCGGCCTTGATCGCCAGTCCCGTTTCAACGAACGTCTCGCACGGCGTCGTGGCAATGCCCAGCGCGCCAATCCGGATCGCCTGCACGATCGTATCAACGTAGGGCGGATAGTCGTTGAGCAGCACCGTCTCGCGGGCGTAAATCTGCTCGACGCCTTGTAGCTCCATCCCTTTCGCTTCGGAAAGAACAAACTTCGCCCGGGCGACTTCATCCTTGGGAGTCGAACGGCGGCCGAGGCGCAACTGCGCCTGCCGCATCGCCAGCGGCGCGTGGTCGTGGTACTCGATCTCGCCGGCCACGCGCGCGGCCTCTTTCGCACACAGCTCGGCGACCTTGCGAATCTGCGCGTACGGCGGCCGGCTTTCGGGCGCTTCGCGAAAGTTGATGTTATTGATGTTGCCGCTGGTGCCGTTGCTCATCATGCCGACAAACGGGGTGTCCAACCGGTTCGAGGCCATGAGTTCGCCGAGCCGCGCGGCGAATGCGCCGTAGTAATCGGCCGAAATGTCGCCGCCGGGCACGCCCCCCACGTAGTGCAGCGAATAGTTCGCCAGCAGCGCGAGCGGCCGGCCTTCGGCGTCGCGCAGCGAGAGCACGCCGATCTCGGGATCGGTCGGACCGGCGGGCTCGACCAGTTCGGGGCTCGCCGCCGGTGGGTTCATCCGCACCTGGTCCAGGCGGCCGAATGGATCGACCATCTTGAACCCGTCTTTCATCCGCCAGCGGCGATTGAAGACCTGCGTCGGTTCGCTCCCCACTCCCCAGCCAACTTTCGCTGGTTGCAGGTTGTTCACCGCGCGGCGAATCGCATCGCTGATCCGCCCGGCGAGAAACTCCAGATACGCCGGATCGGGATCGCTCTGAAACACGCTCCCCGCCGTCGGCGCGCTGTGCGTATGCGTGGCCGAGATCGTCATCCGGTCGAGCGGAATTCCGGTGTGACTGTGCGCCAGGTGCTTGGCCTTGTCGAGTACCGTGCGCGGAATCATGCAGCTATCGCAGACGACGATCGCGATCCGCGCGGCGCCGTCATCGAGCACCAGCGCCCGGGCGTGCAGTTCGTCGTGCACGTGCGCGGCAGTGCGGTCGCTCATGCCGCCGTTGATCGAAACGCCCAAGGGCGGCGTGATGTTGCTGGTCGCGGCGCCGGCGCGAAAGGCCTTCTCGTTCATAGTCACTTACTTTTTCTGCAGGGGCACTTCTTTGTAGTACAGCCGCGTGATGAACAGATCGTAGACCAGGCCGCCCACCGCCGCGCCGATCAAAGGGCCGACGACGGGCACCCACCACCAGTTGTCGTGCGCCGTGAACACCTGTTCCCCCCAGCCCGCCAGGTACGTGAAAATTCGCGGGCCCAGATCGCGGGCCGGATTGATCGCATAGCCCGAGTTCAGTCCGTACGTCATGCCGATCACAAACACGGTCGCGCCCACGACGATCGGCCCGATCGACGGCGGCAAGGCCATGTTGCGCGCATCGCTGATGGCAAAGATCACCATCATCAAGAGCGCCGTGCCGACGATCTGATCGATCAATCCGCCGGGCACGTTACTCAGGTAGTCCTGCGGATACGTGGCCCAGATGCCGGCCGTCTTGAGCGTGAGTTCGGGATCGACGTGGAGGATCGCTTCGCGATAGGTGAGGTACACGAGCGCCGCGGCGACCAGCGCGCCGGCAAACTGGGCGACGATATACGGCAGCACCTTGCTCCAGGCGAAGCCGCGATGGATGGCCAGCGCCAGCGTCACGGCCGGATTCAAGTGCGCGCCCGAGATGCCTCCGGCCACATAACAACCGAGGGTGACAGCAACACCCCAGCCGAAGTTGATCGACAGGGCTTCACCGAATTTGCCTTCGCCAAGCACGACCTGTGCGACGACTCCCACGCCGAACATAATCAGGGTAAAGGTGCCCAGAAACTCCGCCGCCGCCTCTCGCAGAGTGTCGCGATTCATAGGGATCCTCGGTTGATGGTTGGAAGCGTGGCAGAGCTGTGTGACGCGTGGAACGGTACGCGCCGCAATCCGCGTGGTCGGAAGACTGCCAGTGCGGGGAATTATCTCCGCGCGCCGGTCCCTACGCAATCGTGCAGGGACTCGGTTTAAGCTCGGCGGTAGCAACGTTGTTGAGCGTCGACGCAGGCGTTATCCTGAAGCATCAGCGACTCAACCCCCGGGCCGCCCCGGTCTCTTGTCTCGCCACAGACCACAGCCCCGGCCATTCGACCATGACCGGCCTGCTCGCTCATGTGCGATTCAAAGGCTGGTCGCGCGGACTGGAGCTGCGCTGCGTCTCTTTCTCTTTGCTGCTCAAGGCACGCGCGGCGACAGCCATGGCCGACCGCACTGCCCCATAGCAAAGCAAGCAGGACCTGACCATGCACCATGACGTGCCGTTTCGTCTGGCCCTGCTCGTGATGTTCGCGGCCGCAATGTCGATCGGCGTCTATCATCGAATTCAGGCGGCAAAATCGGGCGAGAAGTTCGACCGTCGCCAGGAGGGGCTCTGGCTGGCCGTGACGCTGCGACTCGCCGGGCTTGTGCTGTGGCTCTCGGCATTTGCTTATCTCGTGTGGCCGCCGCTCGTGAATTGGGCCAGCGTGCCGCTCATCCCGGAGATCCGCTGGAGCGGCGCCTTCTGCGGAGTTGCCGGCGTCTGGCTGATGTATGCCACGCTCACCAGCCTAGGAAAGAACCTGACCGACACCGTCGCCACGCGCGCGGACGCCACGCTGGTCACCCGCGGTCCTTACCGCTACGTCCGGCATCCGTTCTACGTAACGGCGGCGCTCCTGATGCTCGCGGCCGGGCTGCTTTCAGCCAACGTGCTCATCGTCGCGGCCGGGCTGGTCGTGATCGTGATGCTGGCGCTGCGGACGCCGATCGAAGAGCAGAAGCTGATCGAAAAGTTCGGCGATGACTACCGCAGCTACATGGTCACCACGGGCAGGTTCATCCCACGGTTTCCGAGTTAAACTCAGCGGCGATTCACGTTACTGCCCGCCGCGCAGCTTCGTAAAATACCGCTGCACGTCGCGGGTGGCAGCGACAACTTGTTGTCGGCGTGCGCAGCACCAGAGCGGGATCAGGCGAAGCACAAGGGAAGTGTTGAGTGTAATTCTGCTGCCGTCCGCGTCCTGAACCCTCCTGTGCCACCAGGCACCCTGACATTTGTCAGGGCCACCCTCTCCAACCGGTCAGGCGCCGCCGCGCAGCTTCATGTAGTAACGCTGTACTTCGCCGATGCAGGGCTGGCCGCTCGCCGCGCGAATCCGGCACTCGGCCGCGGGGCTCTTGGCCTTCTCGATCACGGCGCGGACCCGCGTCACGCCCCCTTCCGCGAGGTCTGCCTCCACGTCCTCGGCCGTGAGTCCAAAGCAGGCGCACAGCGGCGCTGTCGGATCTTTCGGATAGACCGGTTCGAGCAGCGCGTCCAACAGCAGCAGCCGCTCGAACATGTCGAAATACACGACGTCGCACCGCGGAAACGGGCAGAAGAACGCCGTCTCGGCCAGCGCCCCGTGAACCGCTTCCACGACGTGCGCTTGCCACGTCTCCTCGACGACGCCAATCCCCAGCGAGCCGCACCGCGGACAATGCCGCTCGCCCGTGTCGTCCGGTTCGCGTACAAAGGCCTTGTTCATGAAATATATTTCTTTAGCGTGAAAACCCAGCGGGTGGCAGCGACAACTTGCTTGTCGGTGTTGCGCAGCAACAAGAGGGATCAAGGGAAGCGCGATCGAAGTGTTGAGTCCAGATCTGCCGCGGGCCGTGTCCTGGCAGATTCTGATACCCCAAAACACTTGATTTTCAACACAGTCGCTCTTGTGCCGGAGGCACCCTGACAGTTGTCAGGGCCACCCACATAGTATCGAGCAACTCGTAACTTTCTTACACCACGGGTTCCCAGCCCGGGCGATACTCGCGGCCCCACAGGGCTTCGGCCGCCGCGTTGCTTTGGATGTGTCCCGTGGCCGGATCGCAGTTAAGCGTGCTCGCCGTCCGATAGGCAATGTTTCCCAGGTGACACAAGAGCGTGCTCTTGTGGGCATCCTCGATGTCGCACACCGGACGCTCGCCCGAGCGGACGCACTCCAGGAAGTTCCTGATGTGCGGGTCGTGGCTGCCGAATCCTTTGTCACTCGTGGCACGCAGCTTTCCGTCCGAGTCGTAAAGCTTGTAGTCGCGCCCGTCGGTGATCAATGAGCCCTTATCGCCATAGAAGCCAATGCCAAACGTGGAACCTTCGAAGCCGCGCGTGTGCCAGTTGCGCCCTTCCCAGGTGATCGCCTTGTCGCCAAAGTCCCAGGTCACCACGTGCGAGTCAGGCGTTTCCTGATCGTCCTTGAAGAAGTACTTGCCGCCGCCGGCCGTGACGCGGGTCGGAAAGTCGACGCCCAGCCCCCAGCGGCAGATGTCCAGCGAGTGGATGCCGTTGTTCCCCAGTTCGCCGGTCCCCCAGTTCCAAAACCAGTGCCAATTGTAGTGCACGACATTGTCGCGATAGGGCGTCTCCGGCGCGGGACCTTGCCACAGCGCGTAGTCGAGCCCTGCAGGCACCGGTGCGGGCTTGCCATAGCCAATCGGCTTGCGGTCGGCGTTGTACCAGCCGCGCGCGAACAGCACGTTGCCAATCTCGCCGGCTTTCACTCGCTGCACCGCTTCGGCGGTTCCTGGCATGCTGCGGCGCTGCGAGCCCACCTGCACCACGCGCTTGTGCTTGCGCGAGGCGGCGATCATCAGCTCACCCTCGCGCGGGTTGTGGCAACAAGGCTTTTCGACATACACGTGCTTGCCCGCCTGGCAGGCCATGATCGAGGCCGGCCCGTGCCAGTGGTCGGGCGTGGCGATGACCACCGCGTCGACCGACGGGTCGTCGAAGACCTTTCGCAGGTCGGTCACCCCTTTGGGATCCGCTGGCGATTTTCCGCCGAGCGCACTGACGGTGCGATCGATCGCCTGCTGGTCGACGTCGCAAATATAGGCGACGCGCGCCCCGCCGAGGGTGGCAAACGTATCGGCCAGCGCTCGGCCCCGCCCGTTGACGCCGATCACCCCCACCACCACGGCCTCGCTGGGGCTGTCGGCAGCCTGGCTGCGGGTGGTCCAGGCGGCGGTCGCAAGCGCGGTGGCGCCCAGCGCGGATTGCTGCAAAAACGTGCGGCGGGAGGGTTGATTGCTCATCGGGTGGACCTCGCAATCGGCGGGAATGGGGGGCGCTTCCAGAACGCGTGCTTCCTCAGAATAACCTGCCCGCGCAGCTTGGGGCAACCTTTTGCTGCGACTGGAGATCGGATCGGGCAGCAATCCCGCGGTCCGCAGGGTTCGGTTGACAGGGCCGCGCTTGCGGACATACGATAACTCCCCATCCATTCAGCGGCCGAAGGGGCGTTCGGTTGCCAGGGTGGAGTGCGACCCCAATTGGTGCCGCAACCATCGCCAGTGGCGCACGCGAGGGACATTCGTCGTCCTTCGCTGCAGCCAACGGTGAAGACGCCCAATCAGAACATGCATTCAGAACAACCTTCGTCGAGCTCCACCGCGGGTAGCGCCTCGGAATCGATCCTGCGGGCCGAGAGCGGTGACGCCCGGCCCCCGGCCAGTCATCTCAGCGGCGCTCACCTTCCCGCGGCGCCTCACCACCACCACAACTATTTCTGGTTGTGGGTCATGTGCCTGACGGGCGTCGATTACTTCAGCACGCTGGGCTACCAGCCGTCGATCGCCTTTGAAGCCGCGGGGACGCTCGCGCCCCTGGCCACGATCGTGCTCGTGCTGGTCACACTGCTGGGCGCGCTGCCGGTCTATTCGCACGTCGCCCGCCGCTCGCCGAACGGCCAGGGCTCAATCGCGATGCTCGAATGGCTGGTCCACGGCTGGAAGGGCAAGACCATGGTTCTGGTCCTGCTCGGCTTCGCGGCCACCGACTTCGTCATCACGAAGACGCTCTCCGCGGCCGACGCCGCGGTGCACGTCCTCCACAACCCGCTGTGGGAATATGCGCCGGCTTTCATTCGCAGTTGGAGCGAAGACGGCCAGCGCATGGCCCTCACGATCGTGCTCCTGATCATCCTGGGCGCCACGTTCATGCGCGGCTTCCGCGAAGTGATCGGCCTGGCCGTCATTGTCGTCGTGGCTTATCTGCTGCTGAACGCCGTCGTCATCGGGAGCGGCTTATTCTATCTGTTGCGTCATCCGGGCCCGATTGCCACCTGGTATGAGCACCTGCGTGAGGGGCAATGGTACATCTCGCACCAGCCGATCGAAGGCACGGGTTTACTCACCGCCATCGGCATCAGCATTTTGTTCTTTCCCAAGCTGGCGCTGGGGCTCAGCGGTTTCGAAACGGGCGTCGCCGTGATGCCGCTCATCCGCGGCGATGCGACCGATACGCCGGAAAATCCCGAAGGCCGCATCCACAACGCGCGCAAGTTGCTGGCCACTGCGGCCGGCATCATGTCAGTCTACTTGCTCGGGTCGGCCATCGTCACCGCGACGCTGATCCCGCCCGAGGAATTGCTGAGGCGCGAGCATCAGTCTTCGATGGCGCCGGCGGACCCGGTCGACGGCGCAAGCGGCCGGGCTGCCGACCGCGCTCTCGCGTTCCTGGCCCACGGCGAAGGACCCTATCCGATCAATCCGCTGTTTGGCGAAGCCTTCGGCACGCTTTACGACATCGCCACGGTCGTGATCCTCAGCTTCGCCGGCTTAAGTGCCATGGCGGGGCTCTTAAACCTCGTGCCGCAATACCTCCCGCGCTACGGCATGGCGCCCGAATGGACCCGCGCCGTGCGGCCGCTCGTGATGCTGTTCACGATCATCAACCTGATCGTCACCTGGGTGTTCAATGCCGACGTCGATGCCCAGGGCGGCGCCTATGCCACCGGCGTGCTGGTGCTGATCTCGAGCGCCTGCACGGCCTCGGTCATCGACAAGTACCGGCACGCTACCGGCGATTGGCTGGCCCGCATGCCTTGGCGCTACGTGGCCATCGCGCTGGTGTTTTACTTCACCACCGCGGCGAACATGATCGAACGGCCCGACGGCATCAAGATCGCCAGTTGGTTTATCGCCGCGATCGTCATCGCCTCGTTTGGTTCGCGGATGAAGCGCAGTACCGAACTGCGGTTCCGCAACTTTGAGTTCACGGACAATAACTCGCGATTCCTCTGGGACAGCCTTAAGCACCTGGAGTTTCCGGTGCTGGTGCCGCATCGCCCCGGCCGCCGCGCGCTCGACGACAAGGAAGCCAGCATCCGGCACCGGCATCGCTTGGGCCCTGACGTGCCAATCGTGTTCATCGAAGCCGAGTTGGGCGACCCGAGCGAGTTCCAGCAAAGCCCCCTGATGGAGGTCATGCAGGAAGAAGGCCGGTTCATTATCCGCGTGACGCGCTGTGTCTCGATCGCGCACGCCATCGCCGCCATCGCGCTCGAGCTCTCGCGGTCCGGCACTCCGCCCGAGATCCACTTCGGCTGGTCCGACGAAGGCGAACTGGCGGCCCTGATCGGGTTCTTCCTGTTTGGCGAGGGCAACGTCCCCTGGCGTGTGCGCGACCTGATCAACAAGGCTGAGCCCGACCCCTCGCGCCATCCGCGCGTAATCATCGGCTAGTCGGACGAACTGCGATCGCCCGATGCCCGGTCGTTCACAGCATCAGCGCGCGGGGCATTCGGCCGCGTGTACCACCACGCCCACAGAATCAACACGGCTTGCAGCGGCAAGCGCAGGAAGTGGGCCTCGCGGCTGATCCCGAAGATCTCCTCCGAATGCTGCCAGCCGTAGATGTTTGCCGGAAAGATGGCAATCAGCAGCGCGATAATGCCCCACGCCGCGACTCGCGTGGTTCGTGGTATCAAGAGCAGCACGCCCAGCACGACCTCGGCCACGCCGCTCCAGAACACGGCGGGCTGGTGCAGCCAGGCGGGAATGTAGTCCGGCATGAGCTTCAGGTAGAAGCCCTCGTCCCGGAAATGGTTGAGGCCGGCGACAATATAAAATGCCCCGTACAGCCATTTCAGCGCCTCTTTTACGTACCGCATGCCTGGCACCCCTCGATTGCTGCACGTTGCGCGGATTCGTACGCCCCTGCATCGTAACAGACGCCGCTGGTAGAATGCACTTCCAATGACCGTCGAAGCACAGCCATCCGCCGCGCGACAACACCCCAAGCAATTGCGCCCCGAGCTCCTGGCGCCGGCGGGCGATCTGGTTTGCGCTCGCGCGGCTGTCGAAAACGGCGCGGATGCCGTCTACTTCGGGCTCGACGCCGGATTCAACGCCCGCGCCCGGGCCACGAACATTTCGCTTGAGGGGCTGGACGAGCTGCTCGCCCTGCTGCACGGCCGCGGCGTGAAGGGTTACCTCACGCTCAACACGCTGGTCTTCACCGACGAGCTGGCCGGCGTCGAACAGCTCGTGCGGCGCGTGGCCGCGGCCGGTGTCGATGCGGTCCTCGTGCAGGATCTCGGCCTCGCCCGACTGGTGCGCGAAATCTGCCCCGAGCTGTCGGTGCACGCCTCGACGCAGATGACGATGACCAGCGCCGAGACAATTCGCGCGGCCAGCGCGCTCGGTGTGGAACGTGTGGTCCTCGCCCGCGAACTCTCGCTCGACGAGATTCGTCAGATCAACCAGAAAACTTCCATGCCGCTCGAAGCGTTTGTCCACGGCGCGCTGTGCGTGGCCTACTCGGGCCAATGCCTCACCAGCGAGTCGCTGGGCGGCCGGAGCGCCAACCGCGGCCAGTGTGCCCAGGCCTGCCGTCTGCCCTATGAACTTGTCTGCGACGGTCGCGACGTCGATCTCGGCGAGCAGCAGTACCTGCTCAGCCCGCAAGACCTGGCGGCGTTCGACCTGGTGAACGAGCTGATCGACGCGGGCGTCTGTTCGCTGAAGATCGAAGGCCGGCTGAAGACGCCCGAGTACGTGGCTAACATCACGCGGCATTACCGCGAGGCGATCGATAGCGCGATGGCTGGGCGACCGGTGGAGTTCACTCCCCGCGACGTGGAGGAGATGGAGCTCTCGTTCTCGCGCGGCTTCTCGCCCGGCTGGCTGGGTGGTTGCGATCACAAGATGCTGGTGCCGGCCACCAGTTCCGCCAAGCGCGGCGTGTTGCTCGGCCAGATTCGCGGAGTCCGCGGCGAGCGCGTGGCGGTCGAGCTCCGCGCGCAGATCAAACGTGGCGACGGGATCGTCTTTGCCGGCAATCGCGCTCAAGGCGACGAGCAAGGCGGCCGCGTTTACGAAGTGTTCAGCGGCCAGCGCTCGCTGACCGATCCGATTGATTCCGGCGTCGTCGAACTCTCATTCGCCCACGGCGCGATCGACTTCGAGAAGTTGTCCACCGGCCAGGCCGTCTGGAAGAACGACGATCCGGAGCTCAATGCCCGCTTGCGAAATTCGTTTACCGGCGCGAAGCCGCTCCGCCGCGTCCCACTCGATCTGCACGTGCATGCCAAAGTTGGCCAGCCGCTCGAGGTGCTCGTGGACACCGCGGCGGGGGTCGAATGCACGATTCGCAGCCCAGAGCCGCTGGCCGAAGCTCGCAAGCACCCGCTTACGCTTGAGGTGCTCCGCGAGCAGTTCGCGCGTCTCGGCGGCACGAACTACGCGCTCGAGCACATCACGGCGGAAATTGTCGGCACCCCGATGGTTCCGCTCAGCGTCTTGGGGCAGTTGCGCCACGAAATGGTTCGCCAGCTCGACGCTCTGGCGGTCGCGCCGCCCGCGCGCACGCTGGCCGCACAATCGCCCCTGGCCGCGGCACGCGAGCGGATCGCGCAGAAGATCCCCGCCGAACCGCCCTCCTGCGAACCTCGCTTGCACGTCCTCTGCCGCTCGCTCGTTCAGCTCGAGAGTGTGCTGGCCGCGAACGTTCGCAGCGTGATGGTCGATTTCCAGGACATTCGCGAGTATCGCGAAGCAGCGGCCGTGGCCCGCACTGCTGGCGCAGCGCTGCTCATCGCGACCACGCGCATTCAAAAGCCCGACGAGATGGGCCTGCTGCGCGTGATCACGCGCCACGGCGCGGCTGGCGTCCTGGTGCGGAACCTCGCCGGGCTGGAGTTCTGCCGCGAGCAGAACATTCCGGCCGTGGCCGACTTCTCGCTGAACGCCACCAACGAGCTGACAGTCGAGTGGCTGAAAGCCGTCGGCGCCCAGCGCGTCACGGCGTCCTACGACATGAACCGCGACCAGCTTTTGGACCTGGTGTCGGCCGTTCCGCCCGCCTGGCTCGAAGTCGTGATCCACCAGCACATGCCGATGTTCCACATGGAGCATTGCGTGTTCTGCGCCGTGCTCTCTCCAGGCACCAACAAGCACAATTGCGGACGCCCCTGCGACGTGCACCAGGTGCGCTTGCGCGACCGCGTGGGGCAAGAGCATCCGCTCACCGCCGACGTTGGCTGCCGCAACACGCTCTACAACGCCGTGCCACAAAGCGGCGCCGAAGCCGTGCCCGAACTCATCCGCCGCGGCGTGCGCGACTTCCGCATCGAACTTTTGCACGACGCCTCGCGAGATTCGATCGCCCGCACGATCCATCTCTACCGGCGGTTGCTGGCGGGCGAAATCACGGGGCGCGAGGTCTACAGCACGCTGGCGGCCTCGAACCGCGTGGGCGTCACGCGCGGCACGCTTGAAGAACGTCGCAATCCGCTCGCCATCATTTAGCTGGCGCGCAAAGTCTCCTCCACATATGAACTCACCCGCCTCACGGCTTATGCTCGTCTTCGGCACCGGCAATCGCAAGAAAGCCGTGGAGCTGGTGGTCTTGCTCGCGCCCACGGACATCCACCTGAAGACGCTGGCCGACTTCCCCGCGCCGCTGGATGTCGCGGAAACCGGCACGACCTTCGCCGACAACGCCCGGCTCAAAGCCACCGAGCAAGCGAAGCATCTGGGTCACTGGGTGCTGGCGGACGACAGCGGACTGGCGGTCGATGCGCTTGGCGGCCGGCCCGGCGTCTACTCGGCGCGCTATGCCGGCGAGAAGGCGACTGATGCCGACAACCGCCGAAAGCTCCTGGCCGAATTGGCCGACGTCCCGCCGCCGAAGCGTACCGCGCACTTTGTCTGTCATCTCGCGCTTGCCGATCCAACCGGCGCCGTCCGCGCCGAAGCTACCGGCCGCTGCCACGGTCTGATTCGCGCGGCCGAAGCAGGCAGCGGCGGCTTCGGTTACGATCCACTGTTCGAGGTCCTCGAATACCATCGCACGTTTGGCGAGCTCGGCCCGGTGACCAAGTCCGTGCTCAGCCATCGCGCCCGAGCCATGTCCGCAATTTTGCCCGAGCTCGTGCGGCTCCTCACAGAAAGCGAGCCCACTGGTGGCTGAAACGTTCCCGATCATTGCCAAGACGCTCTTCGGCCTCGAAGAGGTCCTTGCCGCCGAGCTGCGCGAGCTGGGGGCCGAGGACGTGCAAGTCGGCCGCCGCTTGTGTTCGTTTCACGGCGACCAGCGAATGCTCTATCGCGTAAACATTTGTTGCCGCACTGCCACGCGCGTGCTGAAGCCCATCCTGCGCTTTCCGGCCGACGGCTCGGACGCCCTCTATCGCCGTATCGGCCGCACGAATTGGATCAAGCATCTCGACAAGGAAGGCACGCTGGCAATCGATCCGGTCACCAGCGGCACCATCTTCACCAACTCGCTCTACGCGGCGCAAGTCGCCAAGGATGCGATCGTCGATCAGATTCGCCGGGTCAGCGGTCAGCGGCCGTCGGTTGAACTCGACGACCCCGACCTGCGAATCAACCTGCACATCGAGGGCAAGCGAGTGACGGTGTATCTCGACGCCTCGGGCGAATCGCTCCACAAGCGCGGGTATCGGCTGGCGACCGGCGCCGCCCCGCTGGGCGAGGTGCTCGCGGCCGGCATCCTACGGCTCACCGAGTGGGACGCCGCCAGCCCGCTCGTCGACTTCATGTGCGGCTCGGGAACCATTCCGATCGAGGCCGCCATGCTCGCGCGGCGGATTGTGCCCGGCGCGTGCGGGCGCACGTACGGCTATCAGCGGTGGCTCGACTACGACGCCGCGCTGCACGAAGAAGTGCTCGCCGAAGCGCGGCGCGATGAGCGCCCCAGCCTGCCGTTCCCGATCCTCGGTTCGGATCACGATCCCGAGATGATCGCGGCTTCCAAAGAGAACGCGGAACGTGCCGGCGTCGCGGGCGACATCACTTGGCAAGTATCGGATTTCGTGGAGGTGGTGCCCCCTGCCTCGGCCGGCACGCTGGTCACTAATCCGCCTTACGAAGAACGCCTCAAGACCGACGAGATCATCGAGTTTCACAAGCGCATCGGCGACGTGCTGAAGCATCGCTGGGCCGGCTACACCGCTTGGGTCCTGGCGGGTAATCTCGACGCGGCGAAGTTCATCGGCCTCAAGCCCAACCGCAAGATTCGCCTGTTCAACGGCCAGATCGAATGCCGGCTACTGAAATTCGCGATCTATGCCTTCGGCGAGCGCCCGCGTGCGAGGACCGTCGAACCCGAAAGTCCGATTGTCGAGTAGGGAGTTTCTACCAGCGGGTAGCCCTGACAACTTGTTGTCCGGGTGCCTCCGGCACAAGGGGGGTTAGGCAACGCGCTACAAGAAGCAAAGCCTGCCTCTGCTGTGGGGCCTTCTGGGGTCCCTCTTGTTGCAAACGACACCGACAACAAGTTGTCGCTGCCACCCAAGAGTACGCCCCTACCGCACAATCGTAACCCGCGAGCCCAGGCTCAGAATGTCGTATACCTCTTCGACATCCTGCTCGCGGAGACTGATCCAGCCGGGCAGGTCCGCGCGACCCACGACTTGCGGATCGTTCGTGCCGTGGATCGCCATCTGCCGGCCAAGACCGATCCAGCGCTCGCCCAGCGGGTTTGCGGGATCCTCCGCGGCGATTGATTTCTCGCGCCCGTAGTACACGGGATTCTCCACCTTGTCGCTCACCGCGAAGCTGCCTTCCTGCGGCGGATTCTCGGCCCCCAATCCAATCGGGAAGCGGCCGGCATAAAGTCCATCGGCCGTGCGCAGCACCAACTCGCGGCGATCGAGGCTGATCACCGCTTCGAACGGACCTCGCACCACCTTCAAGCGTTCGCCGGGCTGTAGCGCCGCAGGATCGGCGATGCCGTTGATCTTCGCCAGCAGTTGCCAGGGCACCTGGTACTTTTCGCCAATCGATTCCAACCGTTCGCCCGGCTGCACTTCGTAGGGATTCTCGAGATGGTTCTGCGTGGAGTATACAACCGTGCCGGCGACCTGATCGAGCAGCGCTTGGAGCTGCTGTTGCTGCTCCGGAGCAAGCTGGGTGTTGCCATACCAGGGCGTGAGCTGACGCAAGGCGGCGGCGAGCTGCCCCGTTTCCAGATCGCGCTGGGCCGCTTGCATCGCGGCGCCAAACTCGGCCGAGCCCGGACCACCTCCGGCAGGCGCAGCGGCCGGATCAGCAGGACCTGCGGCCGGCGCAGCCGGATAAGGATCGCCAGGCAGCGGCGGATAAGGATCGCCCGGAGCGACCGCAGCCGGATCGGCCGACGTCGCTTGCCCCGCATACGGATCGGGATTCGCACCGCCGGCGTCCATCGGCGGCGCGCCTGCGGGTGGTGCTTGTTCGTAAGGGTTGGCGCCGGGGAGTGGCGGACCCGTGGGCGCGAGTGCGGCATTGGCCTCCATCGGCGGCGCTTCGCCCCCGGCAGCCGGCGGTCCACCAAAGGGCGGCGCTTCGCCACCCGGCGCGCCTTGGAATGGCGGCGCGCTAACGGCAGGTGGTGCTCCACCAAAGGGCGTCGCTTCAGGATCGCTCCTTGCGGCCCCTGGCGGTGTGAACGGTGGGGCCTGTCCACCGGGCACTTCGACCGTTCCCGGAGGAGACGACGGCGCAGCGTTTCCGCCCGAACCGTCCGGCGTCCAAGGCGCCATGCTGGTGGCGTCGGGAAGTTGAATCGCGGGGCTGTTGTTCCAACCTGCCGCAACTGGCGGCGGGCCGTTGTTACCCGTATTCAAACGGATGTAAACCCCATAGCCGATGCCCGCCAACACGGCTACCGTTAATAGCGGTTTCAGCGTGTTCACAAGTCCGTCCTCCCTGACGACCCGTCGACCGACGCGCTCTAAAGTGCGAATGATTGAGAAGTGTGGAGCCGTGCCCTCAGGCACCACCTTACTGACTTACTGAAGGCGGCGCAGCCTACTCCTTGGCTGCTGGCGGCAGGTTCCGGTCGCGGATCATAAGGAATCAGGCCCGCGCGTGCCAGATCAATGTTCGGCCAGTGCTGGCACGTCAGAAACGCGCGCCAGCATGCGCGGTTGCTAGCGTTGGTCGAGTGGCAGCGATAACTTGTTGTCGGTGCCCTCGCAGCAACCAGTGTGCTCAGGCAGCGCGCGAGACATGGCAGCCTACGCCGTTAATCCTTCTCTTGCTGAGAGTCGTGCGTGTCTTACGGATTTGGGTGCCACAGGTGGCCGTCAGCGCGGCTCACCTTTGCACCACTGAGAATGTCAGCACGGTCAGCTAGGCAGGCTCTCATCGGTCGCAACGTGCACAGGTGACTGCTGCGCAGCACCTGTGGCACCCAGGACTCACGCGCGCGACTGGACACGGACGCGGGCGATCTACTCGTTCGGCTTCTGCTTCGCCGCGCGCAGCGTTTCGCGTATCCGCGCCAGCCGCTCGGCCAGTTCGCGTTCGAACCCCCGCTTGACCGGCCGGTAATACTCGCGTTCCACGCCCAGATAGTCCTGCGCTGTCACCGCATCGGGGCTGTTGTGCGAGTACTCGTAGCCCGCGCCGTGGCCAAGTCGCTTGGCACCGCTGTAATGGCTGTCCTTGAGGATCACCGGCACCGGCAGCAATCGTCCTTCGCGCACATCGGCCTTGGCTTCGGAGATCGCCACGGTCGAGGCGTTCGACTTCGGCGCGCAGGCCATGTAGGTGACCGCCTGCGCCAGGTTCAACTGGCATTCCGGCAGCCCTACGAACTCGCAGGCTTGCATCGCCGCCACAGCCAGTGGCAGCGCCTGCGGATCGGCGTTGCCCACGTCCTCGCTGGCGAAAATCACGATCCGCCGCGCGAGGAACCGCACGTCCTCGCCCGCCTCGAGCATCCGCGCGAGCCAATAAATGGCCGCATCGGGATCGCTGCCGCGCATGCTCTTAATCAGGGCGCTGGCCGCGTCGTAGTGGGCATCGCCTGTCCGATCGTACTCGATCGCCTTGCGCTGCACCGATTCTTCGGCCAGCGCGCGTGTGAACTCGATTGGTTTCGTTTTGCTCGACAGCACGCCGACTTCGAGCGCCCCCAGCGCTCTTCGGGCATCGCCGTCGCTCACTTCGGCCAGGAACTCGAGCGCGTCGTCGTGCATCCGCACGTCATACTGCCCCAGGCCGCGTTCCTTGTCCGCAAGTGCCCGGTGGAGGAGCGTTTTGATGTCTTCGGCCGAGAGCGATTGGAACTGAAACACCCGGCTGCGGCTCACCAGCGCGCTGTTGATCGCGAAGAAGGGGTTCTGCGTCGTCGCCCCGACCAGAATCACGCCGCCGTTCTCGACGTCCGGCAGCAGCACATCCTGCTGAGCCTTGTTGAAACGGTGGATCTCATCGACGAATAGCAGCGTCTTGTTGCCGCTCACACTCAGCCGGTCGCGGGCCGCGTCGAGCACTTCGCGCAGATCCTTCACGCCGCTGGCGACCGCACTCAGCTCGACGAACTTCGCCCGGCTGGCCTGCGCCAACAGATTCGCGAGCGTCGTCTTGCCCGTCCCCGGCGGACCGTAGAACAGGACCGAGCCCAGGCGATCGGCCGCGAGCAATCGGCGGAGCAGCTTCCCCTCGCCGAGGAAGTGTTGCTGACCGGCGAACTCCTCGAGCGTACGGGGCCGCATCCGCGCGGCAAGTGGCTGCGCGCGGCGACGATTGGCGGCTTCACTGGCTTCGAACAGACTCATGGCACTTGAGCTGACGGCGGTTGCGGCGATTCACGGCGGTGAAGTGGAATTGTACGCCGAGCTCGTTTTATGGACAGCATCTTTTTGGGGTGCCACAGGTGGCCGCGTCGCGGCTCACCTGTGCTCGTTGCGCGAGATAAGGGCAAGCGTTAGCTGCACGGGTGACTGCTTCGCAGCACCCGTGGCACAGGATACGTTATTCCTGCTGTGGCAGGCCCAGGACCTCGCTTCGTTCCTCACGGACGTGCCCTTCAGCAGCCGCGCGCTGCTCCGCCGCGTCGTACCACCACAAACCGCCGAACAGCGCGATCATCGCCAACGCCGACCACTGGTAACCGGTCAGGTCCAACCACAGCGGCTGCTCCTCGCGAATGAACTCGGTCGCGAAGCGGAACGCGGCATAGGCGATGATGTAGAGCTTGAACAGGTTTCCCCGAAACAACCCGCGCCGCTGCAGCTGATACAGCCCGATCGCCGTCAGGGCGTGAAACGCCGACTCGTAAAGCTGCGTGGGATGCCGCGCCAGCGCGCCGTGCTGCTCGAACACGACGCCCCAGGGCATCGCCGTCGGACTGCCGTAGCAGCAGCCGGCCACGAAGCAGCCCAAGCGTCCCACGGCAATCGATGCCGCCACCGGTACCGCGAAGCTGTCTCCCGTTCGCGTGCGCACGCCCAACGCCCATTTGGCCACCACGACTCCCAAGTATCCGCCGGCCAGACCGCTGAGAATCGTTTTGCCATCGGCGAACCAGGCTCGGCCGCTGACCAGCTCCTCCCAGTCGGAAAGCGCGAACGGCAGCTTCGCCCCCAGCATCGCGCCGATGAACGCGCCGATCGCGATCCCCAGTCGCTGGGCATCGGTGAGCGTCAGCTTCTGCCGCGTGAACCGGCTCACGAAGAGTCCCGTCGCAATTGCGCCAGCCATGATCAGCGGATACGACCAGGGAACCATCGCCGCGAGACCTCTAGGGCGTGTGAATCGGCAGGCTGGCGAACTTCGCACCCTGCGGTGTACTGTGCGGCGCCGGCGCCGCCTCCGCCGGACTCGTCAGCTGCGAAAGCGTGTCGCGCAACTGCGGCAGCACCACGTGGCCGTCGCGGTAGAGCACGTTGTACGCGCAGAACGGAATCACGTGGCCGCTGGGGAGCACGTGATGGATGCAGCACTTCATCACCCGCCGCACGTCGAAGTTGTACGCATCGAGAAACGACGTGATCGTGATCCGAAACACGTCGGCCGGCGAAAGATCCTCGGCCAGCGCCCGGCTGAAGAACTCATCGGCCGCCTGCTTCACGCGGTCCTCAGCGCTCACGTCGCCACGGCTCGCTCCACCAGGCTGCACGAGCTCGGGCGTCGCAGCACCGCCGATTCCGAGCGGCTCGCCGCAATTGCCGCCGGCGCAGCAGCCGAGGCTCCCCAGGTACTGCTGGATCAGTTGCCGCGCACGCGGCCGATTGAACGTGATGCCGTTGGCCAGGATGTCGAGATGATTTTCCGCATCGATGAATCGCGCCAGCGGCACCACGCCATGCGCCGAGCGATACGCATACCCCAGCGTGTGGCAGTTCGGATGCGCGCACGGCAGCGGCATGAAGTCTTCGGTGCGGAACAAGCCATCGGTCTGGTCCACGATCCGCTCGACCACGTCTGGAAACGTGATTCGCTTTTCCAGTTGTTCCGGCAGCACGAACCGTCCGGAGTACGTCGCCGGCTGGAAGCTGATGCCCGTGATCCAGGGGCGTTCCAGCCCGAACTTCACGATCTGCCCGATCTGTTGTTCGTTCACCTCCGGCTGCAGTGTGGTGACGAGCGTGGTGCGAATGCCGTGCTGGCCGAGCGCGTCGAGCGCCCGCATTTTTACATCGAGCAGCTTCTCGCCACGCAACCGCTCGGAGATCGCGTCGTCGAACCCGTCGAACTGGAAGTACAGCTCCAGCCGATGCCGCTGCTCGGCCACCCTCCGCGTAAACGGCCCATCGTGCGCAAAGCGAATCCCGTTGGTGTTGATCATCACAACGTCGATCGGCTGCGCGCAGGCGTAGTCCAGCACGTCGAGGAACTCGGGATGAATCGTCGGTTCACCGCCCGAAAGCTGCAGCACCTCGGGCCGGCCTTCAACTTCAACCAGCCGATCGATCGCGGCGATACACTGCTCGTAGCTCAGGTGTTTCCCGCCGGGCCCACTGTGGGCGTAGCACATCGGGCAGCTCAGATTGCACGACGAAGTGACTTCGACCAACCCCACGCAGGTGTGCTGCTCGTGCTCGGTGCACAGACCGCAATCGAGCGGGCAGCCGCGCTCGGGCTCGATGGCCATCTTCGGCGGCACTTTGCCCGGCAGGCTGAACTCCATCCGGTCGTAGTACCGCACGTCAGAGCAGATGAAGTCCTCGCGCACGCCGTGCTGCGGGCAGCGCTTGCGAAAGTATACCCGGCCGCCGTCGCGCACCACGATCTTCGCCGGTATCACAGCCAAACATTCGGGACACAGGCTTTGCGTCATGCCCAGAAACGTATGGTCGCGAAGTTCCATGGCGGTTGTGGTCCTACTTCTTGTTCTTGTTGGGCCAGATCAGGTAGTAGAGCCAGCCCATCAGCACGAGCGCGCCCAGGATCACGCCAATCGAGATCACGGCCAGCATGTTCACTGCCTGGTCGTTGAACTCCATCGCGGCGCCGCCGATCACGATTAACGTGCAGGCCGCACAGAGCGCGATGATACCGGCCACCCAGATGGCAACCACCAGCCACAGCGAGACGAAGAACGTCACCACTTTCTGGCCGATGGAGACCTGCCCACCCGCCGCGCGCGAAGCCGCCACCGAGCGGATCAGCGCCGGAATGACGATAATCACCAGCGGAACGATGAACCCCGGCGCGGCCGCGACCAGTCCGGCCGAAATACAGACCAGCGTGATCACCAGCAGCAGCGAACTGAGCGCGAACTGCGGCCGCACGTCGACCGCCTCGGCCAGAATCGGTTGATTGGCCGCCGCCTCGGCCGACAGCGGTTGTTTGCAAAGCCAGCAGCTCGCTTCGCCGCGCGCGTTCCGCGCGCCGCAATAAGGGCAACTCAATTCATAAGCGGAGACCGGCTCGCTCATTGCTGGCCACCTCCCACCTGCCGACGCATCCGCACGAGCAGGTCCTCGGCCATCGCCCGCACGCGGCGAATGATCTGCCCCAGCACGACGCCGGTCAGCAGTAGCGCCAGCAGCATGATGAGCTGGTAGTAGCCGGGGACCGAGAGCTGGCGCCGATCTCCAACCTCAACCAGGAGCTGCCCCACCCACGCGACCCACAGGTAACCCAGCATCGAGGCGATCGTCGCACACCAGATGAGCGGCAACTGAAACCTTAGCCCCGCCAGCACAATGATCAGAAAGTAGCCAACAATCAGTGGGCTGCGCGGGCCGTCGGCAATGATCAGCGTGGTCGTGAGCAGCACGACGTCGCCCAGCGTCGTCGCGTATTTAAGCCACGCCGGGAAGATTCGCAGTTGCAGGCAGAGCAGCGTCGCCAGCGACATCATCGTCCAGGCCACGACGATCGCCGTCATCGTGCGGTGGAAGCCCAGATCGACCGACGCCGGCAGATCAAGTGGCCCCAGATGCAGCCCGTAGTAGTTCAGCAGCTCGATGAAGTAGAAGCCGCCGATGCCGGCGATCCGCAGCAGGTTAGCCCGCGCTTCGCCGGCGTACTCCTGCCAGCGGCCGACCACGAACCATTGCCGATCGGCCGCCGCGCCCGCGATGCTCTCTTGCGAATTGGCAGGATCCATTGCCCAGCGCTCCATGACCGGCGCCGCTTTCAGGTGCGGAGTCTCCCGCAACGGGCAGTGACGCTTCACGTCAATGTAGCGAGCAAAGGGCGAAGCGGCGAGAGCGCAGCGAAGGGTGGCCGTGACAACGGTCAGGGTGCCCGGTGGCACAAGAGGATTCAGGACGCGGCCGGTGGCAGATCTGGACACAACACTTCGATAGCGCCCCGCCTGATACCTCTCGTGCTGCGCACACCGACAACAAGTTGTCGCTGCCACCCACCTGCCTAAGGAAACTTGCGGAACTCGGTCGGTCCCTCGGGCGTCTCCACCGAAAGGCCTTCGACTTCCTGCTGGTCGTTCACCAGGAAGCGGCCTTCGATCACGTCGCCGCCTGGAACTTCCATCCGGAACTTATCGTCGCCCAGGCCGTGATTGCGAAGCGTCAACTCGCCGATCTGGAACGTGAGCCCGCCATCAGCGGCCTTGGCCGTTAGGTCGCCCCAAAACGCGTTCTCGAACCGTCCGACATACCGATCCACCGGCAGCGAGAGACCCTCCCCCTTCGCGAAACCGTTCCAAACCAGCTCCACGCGCTCGGCCATCCGCTGCCGGCTGCGCGCCGCCATCTCGCGAGCCTCGGGCAGCAAGTCTGGCAGCGACTCGGCGAGCAGTTTGCCGTACACGTCATTCGCCACAACGTATGGAAACATGCCGTTGGGCGGACCTTCGTTCATCAAAACGACGACGCCGACGTTTTTCTCTGGCAGGAACGAAACGTACGTGGCCGTGCCAAGATATCCGCCGCCATGCGTGAGAAACTGGTGGCCGTGATACGTACCGGTGAACCAGCCCAGCGAATAGCCTTCGCGAGTTTGGCCGGGAGGCCCTCCCTGCCCGTCTTCCTCATCGTCAACTTGCTGCTTGTGCACGTCGCGGAGCATGGCTTTCGAAATGAGGTCAGCGCCGCTCGGCGTCTTGCCCGTCAGTTGAAACCGCAGCCAATGGGCCATGTCCTGCGCGCTGGCCCCCATCCCGCCGGCCGCGTGCATCACCGCATCGCTTTTCACCACCGAGGCCTTCTGCCACTTGCCGTTCACTTCGGCAATCGGCCACGCGACGCGCGGGTTGGCATACAGCTGGCTCGCATAGCACGTGGCGTCCTGCATCTGGAGCGGCGCAAACACCCGCTCCGCCAGGAAGTCCTTCCAACTTTTCCCCGTCACCGCTTCGATCACCCGGCCGGCCAGCGTGTAGTTCAAGTTGCTGTAGGCAAACTTGCCGGGCGATTCGACAAACCCGAGCAGCGCATAGTAGCGGTCTTCCGTGATGTTGCCGAAGTAGGCCTCGGACATCGCGATCGGCTCGCTGTTGAGCCCGTGGCGATGACACAACAGGTCGCGCACGGTCACCCGCGCGGCCAGCTCCTTGTCGGCCAGCGTAAACCGTGGCAAATACTTCTTCACCGGGTCGTCGAGCTTAAGTTTTCCTTCGTCGGCCAGAATCGCGACACCCAGCGCCGTGAACGACTTCGTGACCGAGGCCAGATAGAACGGCGACCGCGGCGTCACGCGCTGCTTGCCTGCCGGATCGCACACACCCAGCGTGTCGAGCAGCACGACCTCATCGCCGCGCACGGCCACGACCGCCAGGCCCGGAATGTTCAGCTCCTGCATCGCTGCCTGCCAGCGATCGTGCAGCGGCCGCCATTCGGCGGAAAGAACCGGCGCGGGTTCGGCGGCCTGTACGGAGTGAACGGATGCGATGAGTGCCACGAGGGCGAGAACGTTGGCAAGACGCATGACCTGGTTCCTTTGCAAGTGCGATCGATACTTGCCGACATTCTTCAGCGTGCCAGTCGCCGCGTCTTGAACGAACGCAACATCTTGCGGAGAAACCTTCTAATTCAAACCCGCCGCCAGCCGCCGCAATCGCGTCGGCGGGACGCCGAGCTTGCTGACGAACGTCCGCGTCATGTGCGCCTGATCGGCAAAACCCAAATCGGCAGCGATCGTCGCCAGCGACTGCTCCACCGCCGTACACCTCCGCCACGCCAGCAGCGTGCGCCGCTCCAGCAGGTACTGCCGCAGCGAACACCCAAGCTGGCGGCGACAAACGCGGGCCAGATGCACCGGATGCACGCCGAGAGTGCGCGCGATCTCGGCCGTCGAGACGCGCTCCTCGAGCGAAGCGTTCAAAAGTTCGACTGCCCGCGGCCACCAGCGCGGCCCCGCATTGCCCGTCTGGGGAATCGCGACGTCGATGGCTTCCCAAAAAGCCAGTTCTGCGTCTTCCTCGCTGTGCGGCCTGCCACCAGCAAGCGCGAGGATCGCCTGCGTGAGCTGGGCCGCTTCGCTCCACAGGTAGTTCCAGCGGATCGCTAGCCAGTGTCCGTCATCATCATCGCGCGGAGCGACTTGCAGCACGACCGCGCCATCCGGCCCGTAGTGATCGGCGTGCCAGCATTCGGCCGGCTTGAACACCAGCGATCCGGCGGCGGCACGATGCGGCCGGTCAGGACCATCTTCTTCCAGCGCGCCGGCCAGGATCAGCGAGAGCCCCACCTCGCGATGCCGATGCCGCGGTTGTCGTAGGTTGGGACCATATCGCGCGGTGCGCATGCGCAGCGATCCGAACTCGCGCCATGATGAGGCGAAGGACACGGCTGACGGTTGGTTGGACACGGATGATTCCCTGCAAGTACAGTGATTGCGCAGTATCACCGTACCAAGTTCGCCAAGGGCGTGGGAATCTTGGTTTGCCGCGAGACTGGATGGGCGTGCTCCGCCACACCTGAGATCTCAGGCAGCATCCGATTTGCAACCCGACGCCTGAGCGAGTGGGTCGTGGCGGCCGGCAATTCACCCCTCGCTCATGCGTCGGGCTATGAAAGATGGCCGAGAATCCTAGAACAGTCGCATCTGCCCCGTCGTCTGCCGCGGCGGCGTGAACTGCGAATGATCAAATGGCGGAAACGCCCGGTCCAGCCCATGCTTCTTGCGAAAAACTTCGAACGTGCGAGTGATCCCCTCGGCGTAATTCCCCTGCCCCCGCATCCGGGTGCCGAAACGCGCGTCGTTCATCTTTCCGCCGCGCGTCTCGCGCACGAGGCCCAACACTCGCTCGGCCTTGTCGGGATAGTTGCGCGCGACCCATTCTTCAAAAATCGGCCGCACCGCCATCGGCAGCCGCAAGAGCGTGAAGCTCGCCCGCCAGGCCCCGGCTTCCTTGGCCGCGGCCAGCAGCGCCGGCAGCTCCTGGTCGTTCAGTCCCGGAATGATCGGGGCCGTCATCACGCCGGTCGGCACGCCCGCCTCGGACAGCTCGCGAATCGCCCGCAGCCGCGCGGTCGGCGTTGCGGTGCGCGGTTCCATCGTGCGGGCCAGCGTTTCGTCGAGTGTCGTGACGCTCACGTGTACGTGAACCAGGTTCCGCTTCGCCAGTTCCGCGAGCAGATCGATGTCGCGCGTCACGAGCGCGTTCTTGGTCACAATGCCCAGCGGTTGCCGCGCTTCGAGCATCACTTCCAGACAGGCCCGTGTCAGCCGATACGTGCGCTCGGCGGGTTGATAGCAGTCGGTGACGCCCGAGATGACGATCAGCTCTCCCTGCCAGTTGGGCTCAGCGAGTTCCGCCCGCAGCCGCTCGGCAATGTCGTGCTTCACGAGGATCCGCGACTCGAAATCGAGTCCCGCGTTCATCCCCAGGTACTCATGGCTCGGCCGGGCGTAGCAATAGGCACAACCATGCTCGCAGCCGCGATATGGATTGATGCTGTAGCGAAAGCCAATGTCGGGGCTGTCGTTGTGCGAGATCACCGTCCGGCTGCGATCGGGCAAAAACTCCGTCGGCATGCGCGTGACGACCGGCAGGCCATCAGCCGGGTCGAACTGCTCGAAGTCATCGACCTGATGCACACTCTCGAAGCGATTGCCGGGATTGGCGCCCGCGGCGCGGCCGACCGGCGGAGGAATTTGCATGGTCATGAGAGCTGAATACTCCCGCGGACATGGCTGGAATTGGGATACAGTACAAATGTACAGTATCTGCCTGTACGGTACAAGGTCGTGAACAATTCCGGAAGTTCGGCAACTCAGCTTGCGCCGCTGCGTCGTCTTTTGAGCCAATAGGCCAAGGCGCTTCCAGCCATCGCCGCCGGCGCGCCAAAAATGAGAAAGACTGGGAACATCATCACCCAGTACCGGAGAAACTCGAGCAGTGGCTGGTCGAGTAGGTCGGGCGCAAAGAACGCACCAAAAAGCCCTAATGGCAAAGGTGTCAGGACTGCGGACACTGGCGGCGCCCTGAGTAGTTGCGCTCGGGAATCCGAAAACTTGCCAACTCCGATGCCGATAGCAAACGGGATCACTACATACGTCACCCACATCGGCCAAAATTGTCGATCCGTAAGAGCCATCGCAATGGCCACGGAAGTCACCGCGGTCAGGACCAACATTCCAGCCACGCTGAATTGGACGCGTCGAGCACGCTTCTCGGAGCGATCGCTCATACAGTCAATCTTAATTCGACTGGCGACATTGGAGCAACTTCCGGTTTCCGTCGGCCGACGATACCGTTACGATGACGCCCGCTCCAGCGATTCCCACTCCCACCACAGCTCGGTAGCACGATGCCGAAACCAAAACGCGCGGCGCGAACCTCGTTCTCCCAAAAGCTCGCCAGCTGGCTGCGCGAAGACCCGCTCGACGCCCTGCTCATCGCCTTCCCCGTGGCAATCGCCATGCGGCTGGCCGGCGTCGATGACCTCTGGATCTTCGTCGTCTCCTGCGTGGCGATCGTGCCGCTGGCGGGGCTGATGGGCCGCGCCACCGAAGCGCTTGCCCACACGCTCGGTCCCGGCATCGGCGGCCTCTTGAATGCCACGTTCGGCAACGCGGCCGAACTGATCATCGCGCTCGCGGCCCTTTGGAAAGGCCCCCAGATGTACCCGCTCGTGAAAGCCTCGATCACGGGCTCGATCATCGGCAACGTACTGCTGGTGCTGGGGCTCTCGATCATGCTCGGCGGATTCAAGTACGCCTACCAGCGCTACAACCGCACGGCCGCCAGCATGGGCGCCACGCTCCTGGCCCTGGCCACGATCGGCCTGATCATGCCGACGTTGTATTACTATGTGTTCGCCTCGGCGATGCCGCTGCCGCCCGAGGAACTCGAAACGGTTGAGTTCCTCAGCGAAGAGATCGCCGTGGTGCTGGCCGTGGTCTACGTGCTCAGCCTGGTGTTCATGTTCGTCACGCACAAGAACCTGTTCTCGGGCGAAAGCCCTGTGAGCGAAGCCCCCGCCGCTCCGGCAGCCATTCTTGCCGATACGGAACCTCACTGGGGGCGAAAAGCGGCCATGACCGTGCTGCTGGTGGCCACCGCGGGCGTGGCAATTGTCGCCGAGATGCTCATCGCTTCGGTCGAAACGGCAGCGCACGAGCTGGGGATGAGCCGCGTGTTCGTGGGCGTGATCGTCGTGGCGATTGTCGGCAACGCCGCCGAACACTCGACGGCCATTCTCGTGGCGCTCAAGAACAAGATGGACCTCTCGGTGAACATCGCCGTGGGGAGCAGCATTCAGATCGCGCTGTTCGTGGCCCCGGTGCTGGTGTTCGCCAGCATGCTGATGGGGCACGAGCAAACGCTCGATCTGCACTTTACGCCGATGGAGATTGTGGCCGTGATCGCCTCGATTGCGATCCTGGCGCTGATCGCCCAGGATGGCGAAAGCCACTGGTTCGAAGGTGTCATGCTGCTGGCCGTGTATGCGATCCTGGCCCTGGCCTTCTACCACCTCGGCGACATCGGCGCGCCCGAACTCACCGAGATCCCTGGGCACTGACCGGGTGCCACAGGTGGCCGTGAGCGCGGCTCACCTGTGCTCGTTGTTGCTCGCCCAATGCTATTCTCTCGGCCGGCCTGTTTCTCCTTCCAAATTCCGCGCTGCACAGTTGACTGCTACGCAGCACCTGTGGCACTCGCGGCACCTAGCGACGTGGGACCTCACTCATCCACCGTTACAGCCCGCGCAACCGCACCTCGCCCTGTCTGGCTCGGTCGCCGCGCTCCCTTTCGATTGGAATGATCGCGCGGCGGCTGCAGGACCCTGCCTGCGCGCGACGAAAACTCGACAGAGTGTCGAGACACGAGAGACGCGTGCGAACCCGCGAGTTGCGCATTTATGCCGGCCAAAGCAGCCAGTCGACCGAGTGCAAATGTAGCGACCATGCCGACGGCGCTCGACCGCTACATCCGCGAGTCGCGCCGCCCGCTGTCCAGCCTGGCGTTCGTGATTCCGCTGCTGCTGCTCTATGAAGGCGGGATCATCATCCTCGGCCCGCAGGCCGTGCGCAATGGCGCGGACGTCTGGCTTCGCCAGTTTCTCGACGCGCTCGGCTTCTCGCAGTACCTCCTGCTACCGGCTTTGACGGTCGGCCTGTTGCTCGCCTGGCATCACGTCTCGCGCGAGAAGTGGCAAGTTTCGGCCGGCGTGGTCTACGGCATGCTGCTCGAATCGGCCGCGCTGGGACTGATGCTGGTCGCCGTCGCGCGGATCGAAGGCATGCTCGTCGCCAGCGCGCTGTCGGGCAGCGGAATGTCGGCCGGCGGCGCAGCGGTGGCCACCACTACGGCAATGCCCTTCGAGATGGCCAGCCGCGGCGAGTTTCTCGGCCGGCTGCTGGGCTATATCGGCGCTGGCGTGTACGAAGAGATGCTGTTCCGCCTGATGCTGATTCCCCCCTTGGCGATCGGGATCAAATACTGCGGCGTGCCGCGCCCCTGGAGCGTGGCCACCGTGGTGCTGGTGACGAGCGCCGTGTTTTCTGCGGCGCACTACATTGGCCCGCACGGCGACATGCTCGACGCGTTCACGTTCGTGTTTCGCTTTACGGCGGGCGCGCTGTTCGCGGTGCTGTTCGTCTATCGCGGCTTCGGCGTCGCCGCCGGCACGCACGCCCTGTACGACATCTTCGTCAGCCTCTCCTAGCCCGCGCCAGTTCGCGCTGCTAGCAGTTTTTCGCGCGCGATGAAACACCGCGCACGCGCCATGTCAAGATGCAATTCACGCTCACTGCGCGCGATTCAAAAAGTCTCTTTGTCGGCCTCAGGGGCGAGCATATAATAGAGCCTGTCGCACCCGTGTTCGCCCCCCACCATCTCTCGCCAGGAGCCCCGCGCTGTGCTTTCCGTCAGGCCGAAAGTCGCTGAGCTGGTGTTTCAACTTTACGGCCGCTCGCTGCACCCGGAGTTGTTCCAGGTCTACAGCACGCGGACTGTGGAGCGCGGCGGGTACGAGGCCACGGTTTGCATCACCAGCGCGGGTCACTTTGTCACCTGGCGCTACCAGGGGCTGACACTCACCGAGGTGGCCACCAGCGCTCACCACCCACTGCCGCAGAAACGCCGGCTGATCTCCTGCCGCCTCAAGGGCGCCGGGAGCGACCAGGTCGACTGCCGCGGAGGCGCCCGCTACAAGGTTGAGTTCCAGCTTGAGCCGGTCGAGCCCGAGGTGTTCTGGACTTTCCAGCAGGAACTGGCCGGCGAAGGCGAGCACCAGGGCATGCTGCACCGCTTCGACTCCAGCGGCCGGATGGCACTCGGCGCATTAAGCTACATCAACCTCCAGGCTCGCAATCGCAGCCTCTTGGTGCAGGCCTTCCACACCTTCCCGGACGATTACGCGATCGTCAAAAGCCAGTCGCGGTTCGAGATTCCGTAGGGCTTTCGATCGCATGTTGCCCCTGTGTGTCGCCCTGACAGGGCTAGTCGCGAGGAACGACGAGCGTCAGATCCGCAGGGCGTTGCCCTGGGCTGGCATGTTACGGGCTACGGCCGAGGAGCTTCCAGCCGAACGCCGTCGATTATCCCGAACCGCATGCATCGCGTTCGCTACGGCCACACCTGCTCGCTCAAAAACTTGCGGATCGCCGCGTTCACCGGCCCCGGGTTCTCCATCGGCGACATGTGACCCGCACGCGGAATCACTTCCAGCGTCGCCTCCGGAATCTGCTCGGCGAACGATCGCATCTCCTCGGGACTCGAGATTGCATCGTGTTCGCCCACGATCACCAGCGTCGGCTGCGTCATGTTCGCCAGCTTCGGCCGAAAGTCGATCCGCTCGGCCATCCCGCGCAGCGCCGCCGCCGCACCTACCGGCGAAGTGGCCAGCATCACCTGACGCGTCTTTTCGACAATGTCCGGTTGCTTCTCGATCGAGAGCGGCGCGAACAGCTTCGGGATCATGCCGGCAGTGAGCGACTCGGTGTTTCCCTCGGCCAACAACTTGGCCGCCGTCTCATGGCGTCCCTGCGCCGCTTCCGGCGTGTCGGGCGCCGCCCGCGTGTCGCACAGAATCAGCCCGGCAAGCCGCGTGCGATGCCGTCGCCAGAACTCAAACGCGACATAGCCCCCCATCGAAAGGCCGCACACGACAACCGGCTCTTTGATCTCCAGCCATTCGAGATGCTGCACGACGTCGTCCGCCATCTCGGCCATCATCGAAACGGCCTTCTCTGGTTCGGGCGTCGGCAGCGTGCTTCCGCCAAACCCGCGCAGGTCCGGTGCAATCACGCGATAGCTCGAGGCGAACGAGTCGAACTGCGATTCCCACATCGTGTGGTCGAGCGGAAAGCCGTGCAGGAAGACGATCGGGTGTCCCTTGCCTTCGGCCGCGACGACGGAGTTGACGGCGAGGAGTTCTTCACGATCGTCCATACTCATGTGGTGCTGCCTTAAGGTTTCCGCGCGTCGTACGCTGGAGGGCACAGGTGGCCGTGAGCGCGGCTCATCTGTGCAAGTAAGATGCCAACTTCAAACGGGCTGGGTGGCACTGCCGACAACAAGTTGTCGCTGCTACCCGATGAACCCGCCAAAACGGTTAACGGCGTCGTGCGGCACCTGCCACTCACTCCCCCGCTACTTCCCGGCCGCTGCTTTATCGCGCGCCGCGCGAAACTCGTCGAGTGCCCGGCGGATGGAACGCGTGTGCGGATCGAGTCGCAGGGCTTCTTCCTGCGAGGCGATGGCCGCGGCAATATCCCCTTTGGCAAAGTGGGCGTGCGCGAGCGTGTCGTACAAGCCGCCCAACCGCGACGGCGGATCGCCATGCGCCTTGGCCAGCTCGATCGACTTCTTCGAGAGCTCGACGGCCTCTTCCTTATCGCCTTCGGTGTTGGCGATCAGCCACGCGATCTGGTTGTAGTTTGTCGAGTTCTCCGGATCGTCGTCAATCCGGCTGCGGCACAGGTCGATGAACTCCTTGCTGAAGGCCGCGATCGCGGCCCGCCGCTTCGCGTCCCCTGCGGTGATCTTGTAGAGCTCGATCAGGGCCTCGATGTTGCCGCGATTTTGCGAAAGCGATTGATCCAAGAGCGTCCGCTGCCGTTCGACGTCCCCCTCCTGCTGCGCCTGGCAGGCCTGGTAGAAATACAAGTCGGAGCGGAGCGCATCGACGCTGGTTTCAAATTGCTGTTGCTGGGCCGCGCGCACCCGTTGCATGATCGCCGGATCCTTGTCGGCCGCCACGAGCAAGTCTTCGATCAGCTTCGCCGCCGCGGCGTCCTGCTGCTGGTCGTGGTGACTATTGGCCAGGAGCTTGCGGGCCATCACGTCCCACTGGGTGCCGGCCGGTCCCAGTCGGATCGCTTCGGCCCATTCGCGATCGGCCCAGCGTGGCAAGCCGCGATCGCCCAAGCGGCTGGCCAGCAGGACGTGTTCCTGCTGACTGTCGCCATGAATCGCCAGCGCCCGCCCGGCGGCCTGCTCGGCCAGTTCCGGGTTGCCTTGGGCCAGGCGGGCTTCGGCCAGCATGTACATCAGCACCGCGTCGACCTCGAAGCTGGCGTTGAAACGCTCGGCCACCAGGTCGATCATGGTCCAGCTTTTCCGTTTCGCCAGCCAATCGATCAACTCGCCCAGCGATTGCGAATCGCCGCGCTCGACCTGGATCATTTGCCGCACGACGGGCTCGATCTGATCGGCTCGGCCCAGCTCGTCGAGCATCTGCACTTCACGCTTGAGCAGCGCCAGCACGATCTGACTGTCGCTGTCCTGCGGTTGCTTGAGCAGCGTCTCTTGTTCGGCATCGGCCAGGTCCGACCAGCGCTGGAGCGAACCCGCCGGATCGGTATGCGCCGCCAGATAGACTTCGAGCCATTGCGCCGCCGCCCGCTGCGAACCGGCGAGCTCTGCCTGGACGACTTCCGCGCGCCGGGCCCAGCCGTCGTCGTCCTTCGGCGTGCGGCTCATGATCTCGAGCGCCGCCCACTTCGAAAGTTCGAGCGACTTTTCAAACCGCGCGAGCCGGGTGAGCCACTTCAGCCCCGCGTCGTCCGGCAGCTCGCCGAGCTGTTTGATCTTCGCCCGCCGCTCATCGTCTCCCTGTACCTCATAGTTCTTCATGATCTCGCGAATGGGGCGCGGATCGTTTTCGGCCGTCCAGCCCGAGCGAATCCGCCGCACGAGATATCGAGCCTGCATCGCCACTTCGGGGTCGTCGTGCTGCTGGGCTTCGACCAGGGCGTCGAACGCCGAAAAGCCCAGCTTCATCAGTTGGTCCTGCGCCCGCTGACGAATCGCATACTGCGAGTCGCCAAGCTGCCCGATGAGCGCGCTCACCTCGGGATCCACCGCGATCGCGACGGGCTGCTCCTGGGCAATCGCCTGGGCAGTTGTCAGCAGACATAGCGCGGCCAGAAATCGCTTCATCATCCCTCGACCTTTCCGTACCCGGTGCTCCGCGACTCCAGCCCGGCGCTCCGCTACTCCAGCATAGCTGACGCGAAAAGTGGCCGAAAGTGCGGGAAATGTGGCAGCCCCCGCGGTTAGCCCCCGGCTTTGCCGGGGGGCCGTCTCGATTCTCCTCGACGGCATCCGCGCTTGAGCGTGGCGCCATGCACATGGCGGTCGCCCATTACGCCCGAAGCTGCGCCCCGTGCGCCTGCTGGCACGCCGCCACGACCCGCTTCTGAGCCGCATCGGCCTCGTCGCCGGTGAGCGTGCCGCTGCCGGACCTGAGGACCAGGCTCACCAGCAGGCTCTTCTTGCCAGGCCCCAAGCGCTGCGCGTCGCGATACACGTCGACCAGTTGCAACTGCTCGGCAAACGGCCGGGCCGCCTCGCGCGCCGTGTGCGAAAGGTCCGCCCAGGCCACGCTCTCGTCGACCACCAGGTTCAGGTCGCGCGTCACCGCCGGGAAAACCGGCGGCTGGCGATACTGCGGAATCAGCTCCGCAATCTCACACAGCGTGTTCAACTTAATCTCAGCCACCGTGCTGCCGGCGCGCAGGTCGAACTGCTTGAGTCCCGCGGGCGAAACTTCGCCAAGATAACCGAGCAGCAACCGCTTGCCACCGCACCGCACGTGCAGCTCGGCGGAACGCGCTTCGTCGAGCAGCGCCTGCCTGGTGGGCACGGCTTCCAGTTCGAGACCAGGCGCAAGCGCATGCAGGATACTCTCGATCACCCCCTTCATGCTCAGGTAGTCACCGCCGCTGGTGAGCGCCACCATCAGCTCTTCGCTCGGCAGCGCTTCGCCGCCGCCAGTGTTGATATTGGGCAGGTAGACGTGGGCCACTTCGAACAGCTCGATCCGCGGATTCGAGAGCGACTCGTTCGTCTGCCGCGCGCCGAGCAAACTCGGCACGATGCTCCGCCGCAGGCGATCGGCCCGCCTGAGCACCGGCGTCGAAGCCCGCAGCGGCGCCGCTGCGGTCCAGGGGCTGAACGCTTCACTCCAGGGTTCTTCCACCGCGCTCAGTGTCAGGGCCTCGTCGAAGCCCGCCGCGCACAGCGCCTGCTTCACCTTCGAGAGCACGCGATCAGTGTGCGTCCGATGACTCGGCGCCATCGGCACGCTCACGTCCTCGGGAATCTTGTCGTAGCCGTGAATCCGCGCGACCTCTTCGACCAGGTCGATCTCGCGCGACAAGTCGCGCCGCCAGGAAGGCGGAACCACCGTGACCGACTGCGCGTCGTGCTTGAGCCCCTTGTTACCGAGCGCCGTCAGAATCCGCAGCGCTTCGGTCGGTTCGACATCGATTCCCAGCACGCGCTTGAGCTGCGCGAATCGGAGCGTGATCGGTTCGCGTTCCGCGGGCTGCGCGCCAACGTCGATCACGCCTTCGGCCAGCGTGCCGCCAGCCAGCTCCAGAATCAGCTCGCACGCCCGGCGGCTGGCCCAATCGACCCCCTGCGGATCGACGCCCCGCTCAAAGCGATACGACGAATCGCTGTGCAGGTTGAGCTTCCGCGCGGTCGCACGAATCGACATCGGCGCGAAGTCCGCGCTCTCGATCAAGAGGTCCGTCGTCTTGTCGCTCACTTCGGTGTCGGTGCCGCCCATCACGCCGGCCAGGGCCACGGGCCGCTCGCCGTCAGCGATCACGCACATCGAAGCATCAAGCGTGTACGCCTTATGATTGATCGCCTGGAACGGCTCTCCCTCGCGCGCCGCGCGGACGATGATCTGCTTGCCGGCCAGCTTCGCCAGGTCGAACGCGTGCAGCGGCTGGCCGCATTCCAAGAGCACGTAGTTCGTAATGTCCACCACGTTGTTGATCGCGCCGATGCCGACGGTCGACAGCCGATCCACGAGCCACTTGGGGCTGGGACCAATCTTCACGCCCCGAATCACCCGGGCCGTATAGCGCGGGCAGGCCTTCGCATCGTCGACTCGCACCTGGGCCAGCTTGCTCGCCGCTTCACCGCTGGCTTTCGGCTGGGCAGCCGGCAGCGTCAGTGGAGTGTCAAACAGCACCGACGCCTCGCGCGCGATACCGATGTGCCCCAGGCAGTCCGGCCGGTTGCTGGTCACTTCCAGGTTGATCGCCAGGTCGTTGCCAACCGCGTGCGTGTCTTCGTGGTTCAGCCCGGCCATCATCAGCCGCTCGGCCACCTCGTCGGGCGTCGCCGAGAGCTTCACGTACTGTTTGAGCCACTCCCAGGAAACGAGCATGAGCTAAACCACCTGCCGCGCTACGCGGCGATTTGTTCGAAAGCGCGATCCGTTAGAACTGATGCAAGAACCGCACGTCGTTGCGATAGAACTCGCGGATGTCGGTCACGTTGTGCCGGCGAGCACAAACCCGCTCCACGCCCAGGCCGAAGGCGAAGCCGGTGACCTCTTCCGGGTCGTAGCCGACGGCCGCAAGCACGTTGGGGTCGACCATGCCGGCGCCCCCCATCTCGATCCAGCGGAGGTTTCCCTTGTCGTCGTGCCAGCTCATGTCGACTTCTACGCTCGGCTCGGTGAACGGGAAGAACGATGGCCGGAAGCGGATGTGCACGTCGCCACCCAGGAAGCTCGAAGCGAACAACCGCAGCACGCTCTTCAAATCCGCCATCGTCACGTGCCGATCGATCAGCAGTCCTTCGATCTGATGGAACATCGGATAGTGCGTCGCGTCCGCCGTGTCGGGCCGGTACACGCGCCCCAGCGAGATGATCCGCACCGGCGGCTTCGTGTTCTCCATCACGCGAATCTGCACGGTGCTCGTCTGGCTGCGCAAAAGCAGCGGCGCGCCCGAATCGGACTTTGCCGCATCCGACTTTGCAGCGCCAGGCTTTCCCGTGCTGACCTTCGCGGTGGAGAGATAGAAGTTCTCCAGCGGATCGCGGGCCGGATGCGCCGCCGGAATGTTCAGCGCCTCGAAGTTGTGCCACTCGTCTTCGATCTCAGGCCCCACGGCCACGGTGAACCCGAGCCGTCCCATCAGGTCCTTGAGCTCGTCGATCGTTTGCGTGATTGGGTGCAAATGACCCAGCGGCGCGCGCTTGCCAGGCAGCGTCCGATCGAACGGCTCGCGACTCGTCGCTTGAGCGCCCGAGCCTAGCCGCTCTTTCGCCTCGTTGAAGGCCGCTTCGACGACGGTCTTGGCGTCGTTGAAGGCCTTGCCCGCGGCGGGCTTGTCTTCCTTGGGCACGCCGCCGAGCTGCTTTTGCACGTCTTTCAGGCGGCCACTCTTCGCCCCCAGGTATTCCACCCGAGCCGCTTCGAGCGCATCGGCATCTGCCGCCGCAATGAAAGCCGCTTGTGCGGCCGCGGCGAACGCTTCGAGTTCAGCCTGAAAGGTGGTCAGAGCCATGAGCGCGACGGGTCCTGAAAGAGTCGCTGATCCGCCCGGACAATCGTGGTGGTCATTTTCAGCCCCGGAGGGGCGAGAGTTAATAGCCGGGGGTGGGAACCGGTGGGAACCCCAGGTAACAAACCGCGTTTCAACCTTATCTCTTCAGCCCCGGAGGGGCGGCAGATCGTGTCGCCCCTCCGGGGCTGCGCATGAAACAAAACTAAGGAGGGCTGATTGCCTTGCCGACGAGACCGGGGGTTTCCACCGGTTTCCACCCCCGGCTATTAACGGCGGCCCCTCCGGGGCCAATACCGCTTCGCAGTATTCGACCCCGTTGGCCCTCAGCAATGTTTGGCAGCGAGTTCGAAACCTAAGCTGCCAGCGCCGCTTTGACCTTCTCGACTACCGAGTCGAAACCGGCCGGATCGGCAATCGCCATTTCGGAGAGCGACTTGCGGTCCAGACCGATGCCGGCCTTGTCGAGCCCGTGAATGAACTCGCTGTAGCGGAGGCCGCGTTCGCGAACGGCGGCGTTGATGCGGATGATCCACAGCTTGCGGAACTCGCGCTTGCGATTGCGGCGATCGCGGAAGGCAAATACGCCGGCGCGAACCAGCGTTTCCTTCGCGGTGCGGAACATGTTGCCGCGGCCGCCACGATAACCCTTGACCTTCTTGAACAGCCGGCGCTTGGACTTATTGCGCGCGGCGCCTTTGACAGTACGCATTTGGTTCACCTAACCTTCTGTCGCATACCGGGCCCCCAAGGCCAAAGCGGCCTCAGGCGTTGTACCGCCCGCACGCGTGACTCGTGCCGCAGTTCGCCGCACGTTGGCTCCTCAGTGGGAGCACGCCAAGGTCGCATCGAGCGTTGGCGCTCGAAAACCTTGGCATTTGAATCGCTGTCCGCCAAGCTCGTGAGACCTTGGCGCCAGGCCAGGGTCGTAAGGGCCCTGCCCAATAAACTCAGTAACTGTTGCCAGCCAGCGCGATCTTGATGTTTTCCGTGAACTCTTCCGCCAGCACCTTCGTGCCGCGGAGGTTCCGCTTACGCTTGTGCGTCATCCGCGCCGCCAAGTGGCTCGTCCCGGCCTGGCGATGCTTCACCTTGCCGTTGGCCGTCGTGCGGAAACGCTTCTTAACACCCTTGTGGGTCTTTTGCTTAGGCATGATCTTCTCAAAGCCGCCAGTATTTATTTACGCGGAGATACTCGGTACCCAAAAAGCACGGTCCCGGAATCTGGGACATTTAGGAATCCATCATTATAGGGCCTCGCCCGAAGAGCGAAAGAGGGCTTTTTGCGGCGAACTGCGCCAAATCGCGAGACACTAACCAGGGTGGCCAAACCGCGTGTGCCACGGGCGGCCGCGTCGCGGCTCACCCGTGCGGGCATCCAGGGGAAGCCCGGCCTCTCGCAGCATCCGTCCTCGAAGCCGTCAGCACCTGGGCCGTTGCCACGCAGCCACCAGCGCCGCAATGGCGATCGCGAGCAGCGCGCCGGAACTCGGCTCCGGCACGATCAGCAGTCCATAGGCGCCCATCAACAAGTCGCTCTCGTACGTCTGCAATAGGTCGCCACCGGCGCTCAGCCGAAACACTTTGTTCCCGGCCGAGACGAAGTAATTGTTCAGTGCCGCGTCGTAGATCACATCCGCCTGCCCCTCCGTGAACGCGGGGTTGAGCACGTTCAGATCGACCAGCGTCCCCACGAACATCCCGGTGTTGATGTCGAACTCCTGCACCAGCGTGCTCGCGCGGCTGAGGGAGAAACCGGGACATCACTGGTTTCCACGCTCGAAGCAAATCGAGTGAAATTACTGTAGTCTTTCTCTCACGCCTTTCTTCCTTCCGTTGTGTCGTTGTGTCGTCGTGGTTCACTTGAGTCTTCTGCAGCGGACGTCTGACTGATCCGCAGCTTCCGTGTGCGCATCACTCGACGCAAGTCCTTCGCCGGATTCAAGCAGCGCGAATCGCCATCCACACACCCGCAAACGCGCTTGAAATCAGGCCAGCTGTTGGCGTAGGTTGCGGGTACGCGATCGCGTTCGCATAACCGTGGGGTTGTCTGAACTCAGTCGCTCACGCCATGGGCGTGCAACATGCCAGCCCAGGGCATTCGCCCTGGGAGATGGTCCCCCTCGAACCCACTTAGCCCTGTAGGGGCGGAACACGCCCTCTATTCAGGAAGTTTCGCGCCTGCGGGGCTACGAGACACGCGGCCGCCAAGAGACTCCCTGGGCGGCGCCTGGCGGCGCCCAGGGCTGGCATGTTGCAGGCCTGCAGCCTGACAGAATGATCGTCATCCCAATTGCGAAACGAGCGCAATTTTGTATCAAGACTGCGGACCACCGAAAGATAGCCATGAGAAACAATCGCACGAACTTTGCCCACTTGCCCACCTGTGTGCGCACCACTCGGCGCAACTCGTTTTGAGCAACCGCGCCCGCCGCGCACCGGCGCACACCATGCAAGTGTCCACCGACCATTGAAATCAGGCCAGCAACTGGTTTATGGTACGTTCAGCGGATTGTGTCTCGACTTCGACAAAACGGCTGAGATGAACACCGCACTGGAAGCTTGGAGAAATCACGCAACCCAGGTGTCACCCGCTTGGGCCAACGCGGTACGCGTGAGGGGAGAAGTGTGCGCTTGAAACATCATTTTCACGAGTTTTTAAGCGCACACGCGCGCAAAATCTGATCGTAAATAACAGCCGCCCGAATTCTTCGCGGCCCGCTCTTTGAAAATTTGACCAACCGAGACTTACTTGATCTCGATCGCTATTGCCCGCGGCGGCGCGAGCGCCTGGAGCTGCGCCGACAACCGGTCGAGCGTGGAGCGGTGCTCCGCATCGGCGAGGTTCACCGTCTCCCGCGGGTCGCGCTCGTGGTTGTAGAGTTCCTGGGCCACGACGCGGCCATCCTGCACGCTTCGCCACTCGACGTAGCGAAACCTATCAGTCCGCATCGCATAGCCCATCGCCTCCAGCGGCTCCTCTTCGCTGGGATAAGCCGGCCGGGTGTGCTGCGTGAGCGCGGCGTCCTTCACCGTTTCGGCCGTTCCTTCCAGTAGCGGCCGCAGGCTCTTGCCATCCAGATCCCCGGGCGCTTGCAAGCCGCACAGGTCGGCGAGCGTGGGGTAAAGGTCCACGAGTTCCACCAGCGCCTCCGTCGTTTTGCCCGCCGATTTGCCTGCCGTCGCCTGAGCCGTGCCGGGCGCGGCAATCATCAGCGGCACACGAGCATCGAGCTCGAAGTTCGACGTCTTGGCCCACAGCGTCTGCTCGCCCAAGTGATAGCCGTGATCCGACCAGAAGACGACGATCGTTCGCTCGGCGAGTCCTTCGCGCTCTAGCGCGTCGAGCACCTTGCCCACCTGGGCGTCGAGGTAGCTGATCGCGGCATAGTATCCGCGCCGCAGCTTGAGCGTTTCCTGGGCAGTGGGCCGGCCGCCAGGGTGATTGCGAAACGCGCCAAGGATCTCCCGCGAATCGTGCAGCGCCAAGGCCGGCACGCCGCGCGGAGCCTCCGCCGGATCGGGCGGCAGCATCTCGACCCCTTCATATAAGTCCCAATACTTCTTAGGAGCATTGAACGGCGAGTGCGGTTTCCAGAACCCGACCGCCAGGAAGAACGGCTGGTCCTTAAGCTCGTGCAGCGCTTCGCTCGCCAGCTTGGCGATCCGGCCGTCGAAGTACGCTTCGTCCGGCACATCGCGGAGGTTGATCTTCGGCACGCCTGCCAGTTCCGGTGGCAGCGGGCCGTCGACAATCGGCTTGTCGTTGCCGTGATTGTCGTAATGCATCACGGCCGGCACGCTCCAAGAATCGGGATCGCCCTGATACGCATCCTGCCGCCAGTTGTGAAAGATCTTGCCGATGCACTGGGCGTGATAGCCGCTCTGCTTGAAAAGCTGCGGCAAGGTCGCGACATCGGGCCGGTGCTCGCGAAAGTGCGTGGGGAGATCCCAGATGTCGATCGAGTCAGGCCGCAGCCCCGTGAGTAGCGACGCCCGCGACGGATTGCAGACGGCCTGCTGGCAGTAGGCCCGATCGAAGCGCAGGCTGCGTGCGGCGAGCCGATCGAGATTCGGCGTCTTCACAATTGTGTTGCCATATGAACCCAGATCGCACCGCAAGTCATCGGCCGCGATAAACAAGACGTTCGGCCGATCGGCGGCCTGCATGGATGGCGAAACCGCGGCGAGCGCAAACAGAAAGATCGTGAGGCGGAACATGCGGAGACCTTCACATGAAAGCGGTGGGCGTTACGCTCGACGAGCGAGTTCTGGAATCGCCTGGCCGTCGGTCACGATGTAGGTCGGCCGCCCGGCGCGGTCGGGAATCGTCACATTGCGATAGTCGATTCCCAGGTGCTGATAGATCGTGGCCAGAAAATCGTGTGGACCGAAGCGGCGCTCAACAACTTCCTCGCCGCGGTGATCGGTAGCACCGATGAGCTGACCCGTGGCGATGCCGCCGCCAGCAAAGATCATCGAGTTCGCCTGCGGCCAGTGGTCGCGACCCGGCTGGACGACACCCGCCTCGGCACTGGCCACGCCGCCGCCGCTGCTGGCCACATGCGAGATGCGCGGCGTGCGGCCAAACTCACCGGTCACGACGACGAGCACGCGTTTATCGAGTCCGCGAGCATAGACATCCTCAATTAGTGCCGAGACGGCCTGATCAAAGTAGGGAGCCCGAAATCTGAGTGCATCGAAGACATGATGATTGACGGCATGATCGTCCCAGTTCTGCACGCGGCCGCAGAGCGGACCGTCGAACGTCGTGGTGACGATCTCGACGCCGGCCTCGACCAGTCGTCGCGCCATCAGGCACTGCTGTCCCCATTGGTGCATTCCGTATCGTTCGCGAACTTGCGGATCTTCGAGCGAAAGATCGAACGCCCGGGCGGCGCCGGCGCTGGTGAGCAAGCTGATGGCCTGGGTTTCAAACTCATCCATCGCCTGCATCGTGCCCGAGTTATCAAGCGCATGCCGCATCGCGTCGAACGAATGCCGCAACTCGACACGCGATCGCAGGCGGGCCTCCGCTGCGGGATCGGACATCCCGACGTTCGGCACCTTGAACTGTGGCGCACTCGGATCTCCCGTCACGGCGAAGGCGCCGTACGAAGGTCCCAGATACGCCGGACCGGCGATCTGGAAGCTGTCGTAGTTCGTGATCGGATTCACGCCGACGTAGTTGGGCAGCTCGCGAACCTCGCCGCGCCGCAGGTAGTGCGCCACGCTCATCAGGTCGGGCTGCACTGGCACGTTCTTGTCGACTGCGTCGGGATCGCCCGAGAGAAGTTGTAGCGAACCGGCCGGATGTCCGCCCCCGGTGTGGGCCATCGATCGCACGAGTGCGAACTTGTCGGAGAGCTGTGCCTGCCTTGGTAAGAGTTCGGTGAGCCAGATGCCGGGGGTCTTGGTGGCCAGGGGTTTGAACGGGCCGGTGTATTCGCTGCCGGCGTGCGGCTTGGGATCGTAGGTATCGAGATGACTGCAACCGCCACGCAGCCAGACGATGATGACCGCGGTGCGCTCGCTCGATCTGCTGGCGGCGCCGGCCGCGGCCCGCAGCTTGAAGAGTCCTGGAAGCGTCAGCGCACCCAGACCCGTGAGCCCTGCGCGGAGAAACTCGCGACGGGAGGTGACTTCGGCAGGGAAGCGAACGTGATCCATGAGTGAGTGCTAAGCCGAGTTTTGTCGGCAGGGAGGTTCGAGCCGTTCGGAGCTTCGGTGGTAGGACGGAGGCGGGTTGTCTAGCGCAACTATAAACCATGCCAACAACTTGCGTCAAACAACGCCTGCCTGACGAACCCCTGAGCAAGTCCGAGCTGTGGCCCGATATTGCAGCCTGCCTGCTGTTCCGCTCGAATGCGCTCGCATCGTAGCGGTTTTAGGGGCTGAGGCGACTCGGACGGAAATGTGTCGTAGAGTTGGCTAGCAGTCGCGGTTGCCGTTTTACTACGATCTACTACCGATCTCTTTTTTTGAGGCCCTGCCATGAGTTCCGTCACGAACATTCCCAGTGCCCCGGGTTTGCTGAACGAAGTAGCAGCGATACGAAAGTTCTGGGTTGGGTTCCTGGCTTTGGGAATCGCGATGGTCGTGTTCGGCACGGTCGCGATCAGTTGGGCTTGCCTGGCGACGCTCAGCATTGCGGCCACGTGGCTGTTCGGATTTCTGCTACTCGGCGGCGGCATTGCCGAAGTGATCAATGCCTTCCACGCCGGTCGCTGGAGCGGCACGCTGATCCACCTACTCATCGGGCTGATGTATGTGGTCGTCGGCCTGATGATCATCGAGCAGCCTGAGGACAGCGCCATTCAAATCACTTTGATCATCGCGTTCTTCCTGATCATCGGCGGCATCTTTCGAATCGTCTTTGCGCTCAGCGACCGATTTCCAGGTTGGCCGTGGGTTTTGTTGAACGGCGGCGTGTCGCTGCTGCTGGGAATGATGATCTACAAGCAGTGGCCGGCTTCGGGTTTATGGGTGATTGGGCTGTTCGTTGGCATTGAAATGTTGTTCAACGGCTGGTCGTGGATCATTCTGGCACTCTCGCTGCGTCGAGCGCCAGCGGCGGCCTGATGCGAAGTGGCTCATGATGAACCAGGCTTGGCCTGGCGACGGAGGATTCCGCAGCGGCCAGGCAGTTCGCCGTCTGCGGTGTCTCGGTCATTCATTGGGATCGACCTGCTCTCCGGCCGCTTCGACGATAATCTTGGCCTCGGGATAGGTCAGCACTTCGTCTTGCATCGCCACGGTCCAGGCAAGCTGAAGTTGCGGGTTCTGTTCAACCAGCGTCTGGGTTCTGCTTTGCAAGTTTGAGCTGGCGGATTTCACGCTGAGCCAACTCCACACAGGCCAGCCCGCGAAAAACGCGAACGCGACCAGACAAACGACTGCGCCGATATTTTTACTTCGACTCACGCGTGATCCTCCTGGCTGGAGATTGGTGGCCGGACGAACTGGAATGCAGGCGCTGTCGGTGCATTAGCCCCACCGGCGATCCCTGCTGCTTCGCGTCGCGAGCGTGCGGATCGCATCGCGCTGCACTCGCCGAAAAGAGAAGTACGCCCGGCAGGATTCGAACCTGCAACCCTCGGTTCCGAAGACCGATGCGCTATCCAATTGCGCCACGGGCGCGTGCTTACGCCCTTTCAGCTTACGTTTTGCGAGGTGGTTCCACAAGCACCAGCGGCATAGCAGGGGTAGGCCATAGAATGTGCGTATTCGCCGCGGAAACATCCCCGTTGCCGCGCCACAAACCGCAGTGCTCCTTGAGCCTGCGGCGATTGGATGCTATAAGCGCTTAGGATCGCATCGGGTATTCCGTCCCGCGCAATTTTGAGCGTCGCCACACTTCTGTTTTAGCATGTCCTTTCATGGCCCAGATCACGCTTCGCATCCTCGACGGCGCCGATCGCGGCCGCGTCTTTGAGAACTTGCCTACGCCGGTCACGATTGGCCGAGAGGAAGGCAATTCCTTGCAGCTCAACGACGAGCGCGTGAGTCGATTCCACGTAAAGATTCAGGAAGACCAGGATAAAGTGGTTCTCACGGATCTGGAGAGCACTAACGGCACGAAGGTCAACGGTGAAGACATTCAGCTCCGTATCCTGCGCTACGGCGACATCATCAGCATGGGACGGTCGGTGCTACTATTCGGCTCGCGTGAACAGATCGCCGAGCGACTTGCGGCCCTGCGCGAACGATCGGACGCCGGCCGTGTGGCGGACATCCCGCCCGCCGATCACCCCGCGGCCCTCGAGTTTGAACTGAACTGGAGCGCCGATCCGGATGTTCAAAGCACGCTGCACACGCTACTGCCGCCGGAGCTGCCAGATCGCTTGAGCCCCGGCCAGGCCGCACAGCTATGTGAACTGCTCGAGTACCTGCATATCCGGGTTCGCGATCTGCTAAATGCCGTCAAGTTGAAACCTGACAACGAGCAGGTGACGCTCGAGCAGCGACATTGGCAAAACCTGATCGACTTGCAGGCACGGCTGGCCAGCTACCTGCGAGCGGTGGGGCAGCCGCCTGACGATGAATAGCCGCGCCACACTATCTTAGGCACCGACCGTCGGCTTGCACGGACGTCACCATGGCGCTACTGGTTCTGGAACAGCTTGCCCACCGAGTCGGAAAGTCCGACCTGTTGCGACTGCTGGATACCACGGGCGGGCTCAGCGGCCAGCGAGTCGGCAAGATTGAAATCGGCGGCGGACGGGCAATCGTTGAAGTTCCCACGGGCTGGGAAGACCGGCTGGCAAGGGCGCTTGACGGCGTAACTCTGCATGGACGACGAATTGTGGCGTTTGCAGGCAGCGATTCTGAGATTGGATCGAGCGGCGGCACAGAGGATCATCTGCAGCGGCTCGTTGGCCTGCTGGAACTCGAACGTGAAGCTGAGTCGCAACGCGCCATCGAGTTGGCTCGTCGGCTATCTCCCAGCGAAGCCGAATCGGCGGGCCTTGCTCTCGTTGAACTAACAATTCTCGACGAAGAGGCCGGCCTTGGCGGCCGATATCTGGTGACGCTTGCCAAGCGCTCGCGCAGCCGGTTGCCGTGGACGCGGCTGAACGTTGGGAGCCCGGTCGTGCTAACTGCTCGAAGGGATAGTCGCATTGCCGTGCGCGGAGTGATCTATGAGCGCAGTGATAGTTCAATCGCCGTGGCAATTTCGCAGCTTCCGGATGAGGCGGAAGACGTCGACTTGTGGCGGCTCGATCTGTCGAGCGACGAGATTTCCAGCCAGCGGCAGCGGGCGGCACTCGAACGCGCGATGCGAGCCAAGGGCGATCGCTTGGCGGAACTGCGTGATGTTATGCTGGGCAAGGGCAAGGCTTCGTTCGAGCTAGCCGAACCGCAGCAGGTTCTAGATGAAGGGCTAAACGCTACACAGCGCGCAACAGTTGCATTTGCCCTCAGTGCACGCGACGTCGCACTCGTGCACGGCCCACCGGGAACTGGCAAGACGACGACGATTGTGGAAGTGATCCGCCGCGCCGTGCGGCAGGGCCAAAAGGTTCTTGCTTGCGGCCCGAGTAACATGGCGGTAGACAATCTACTCGAACGACTGCTCGCGCATGGTGAGAATGCGGTGCGTCTGGGACATCCGGCCCGCGTGATGCCTGAGCTGCGTGCACATACGCTCGACCTTTCGGTCGAGAAGCACGGTGCCGTGCGTGTGGCGCGAAAACTGGTCAAAGACGCACTCGCGCTGTTTCGTCGCGCCGCACGCACCGCGCGGGCGAAACCCGAACCTGGCGCGAGGCGGGAAATGAGGGCAGAAGCCAAGTCGCTGCTGTCCGATGCGCGGCGATTGGAAGTGCAGGCTGTCGAGCAGATTCTGGACAATGCCGACATTCTGTGTGCCACGACGACCGGTCTCGATGAAAATCTCATGGGAAATCGGAGATTCGACCTGCTGGTGATTGACGAAGCCTGCCAGACAGCTGAGCCGGGCTGCTGGATCGCGATCAATCGGGCGGAACGTGTCGTGTTGGCAGGCGATCACCAACAGCTTCCGCCAACAGTGCTGAGCACCGAGGCCCAGCGGCAAGGCTACGGCATCAGCCTCTTTGAGCGGCTGGCGGAACACGATGCACCGACCCTGTTGCGCCGACTCGATACCCAGTATCGGATGCATGTGGCGATCATGGACTTCTCATCCCTGGAGTTTTACGACGCGGAACTGGTGGCTCACCAAAGCGTCGAAGCTCATCGCTTGTGCGACCTGCCTGGAGTTGCAAGTAATCCATTGACGAAGACTCCACTCGAGTTTATTGATACCGCCGGGGCGGGCTATGATGAGGAACTCGAAACTGATGGAGAAAGCCGGCGCAATCTGCGCGAGGCCGATCTCGCGGCGAAGAAGGTCCAATCGCTACTGGAGGCCGGCGTAGCGGCAGCGGACATTGGCGTCATCACACCCTATGCTGCGCAGGTGCGGTTCCTGCGCACGAAACTCGCGATCGATCAACTGGAGATCGACACCGTCGATGGCTTTCAGGGGCGTGAGAAAGAAGCAATCGTGATCTCGCTCGTGCGATCGAACGACAGCGGCGAAATCGGCTTTCTGTCTGACTTGCGACGGATGAACGTGGCCATGACCCGCGCCCGGCGCAAGCTGATCGTGGTTGGCGACAGCGCAACGCTCTCGGTCGATCCGTTCTACGCCCGGCTGATCGAGTACTTCGAAGGCCAGGGGGCGTATCGCACGGTATGGGACGAGGACTTGTGAGTTGCTCACGCGGCTCGATCGTTCAAACGATCGCGTCTCGTGGGAAGCCGATACACTAACGAGTTCCCCTGCTTACCGATCTGCGCAATCGCTTTCATTTCGCGCAGACAGTAGGCGATTCGTTGGGCGATGTGCCGCCGCACTCCACAGTGCTCGGCAAGCTGTCCGGTATGAAACTCTCTGGGAATGGGATTGGGCAATAGCTTCAGCAGGTCAGCGGCGCTGCGCAATCGCACGCTATTGCCAACGGCAACCAGTCGCTGATCGGCCGCAACATGGTCAGTCTTGCGCCAGCGGCGGCGGCGGCCATGCCCCGGAAAGCGATGTTCCTCGACATCCACCAGCACCACCTCCAGCGACAGCCGCGGATGCGGGAACGCGCGCGTGAAGTACACTAGTTCGTCGAAGACATCGACGAGCTGCCCGCGCTTGGGACTCTTGCGGCGCAGAATTTCGGGGCCATCGGCCGCGCTGAACTTGACGAGCAGTTTCTCGCGCACGATGGGCTTTACCACCAGCACGCGATGGTTCTCGCACAATCGGCGAATCTTGTCGCGAATCGCGGCCAGCGACCCATGCTGGATTTCGATCAACCGGCCGCGGCTGACCGCGTCAATGCGGTAGCTGTCGAGCACCACTTCCGTTCGCGCTTGCGCGCCGGCATAGATTCGCTTGAGCTCGCGGTGCAATGAAGTTTCCACGGTTCTCCTTGAGTCGTGTCCAGGCAATTTGGACTCAGTTGGTCGGCGGTTCGATCCCAAAGTCTTTGATCGTGAGCAAACTCGTGAACGAATAACCGCGCGCTTGGAACGCTTCGGCGCCGCCTTCCATCCGGTCGATGATACAAATCACCTGCTTCACCTTCAGTCCGGCCGCTTCCATTCGGTCGATCGCCAAGAGCGAGGATCCGCCGGTGGTCACGACATCTTCGACCACGACGATATCATCGCCCGGCTTGACGGGGCCTTCGATGAATTGCTGCGTGCCGTGCCCTTTGGCTTCCTTGCGTACCAGAATGCCCTTGAGCGGCACGCCGCGCACGCCGGCCATCGTGATCACCGCGGCCGTTATCGGATCGGCGCCAATCGCCATCCCACCTACAGCCACCGGGAGCTTGTCGCCTAGCAACTCCAAAATGCCCTCGCCAATCAACATTGCCCCGGCAGCGTCCAGCGTGACCTGCTTGCCATCGAGGTAATACTTGGCTTTCTTGCCCGAGGCCAGCGTAAAGTCGCCAAACTTCAGGGCCTTTTCGCGAATCAGGTCGATCAGCTTCTGCTTGTCGTACACGCGGGTCAATCCTCACTCAAAAGTCAGGCGATTTTTCTGGCCCTATGGTAGCCGACCTGCCGCTGAGGGAAACAGGGCAAATCCCTGTCCAGCTGCGTGACACACGCCCGCGGCTGACTTACACTCGAGCTTCGGCCGAACAATCCTTCTGCTACGCTTTTCCTCTCGGGATCCCGCCATGAAGTCGACTCCTCCCGCCCTCGTAGTCGTCGCGCTGCTGCTTCTGCTGGCAGTCACTGCCCGAGCGGAACTGCCTGAGGACGTTCGCCGCCAGGTCGACCAGCGCGTGTCCATGTTCCTCGAGAAATCGGGAGCGCCGGGTATCTCCGTGGCGATTGGTGTCGATAACGAAGTCTGCTTCGAGCAGGGGTACGGCTTGGCCGATCTTGAAAACAAGGTGGCCGCCTCGGCCGAGTCGATCTATCGGTTGGCCTCGATCTCGAAGATGCTGACCGGCGTCGCGGTCTTGCAGCTCGTCGAAGCCGGCAAGCTCGATCTGGCCGCGCCGATTCGATCGTACGTGCCCGGCTATCCCGAGAAGCAAGCACCGATTACCTGCGATCTGCTGCTCAAGCATCAAAGTGGCATCCGTCACTACAAGGGTGACCTCGAGATTCGGAGCAACAAACATTACGCCCGGGTCCGCGATTCATTTGGCGTCTTTCAGGACGACCCGCTGCTGTTTGATCCCGGCACGCGATTCTCCTATACCACCTATGGATTCAATGTCCTTGGCGCGGCGATCGAAGGCGCCTCGGGTGAAGACTACGTTAGTTACGTCCAGAAGCACATCGCCGAGCCTAGCGGCATGCGCACGCTGCAACCTGATAGTCCGTTTGCAGTCATTCCGCATCGCGCGGCTGGCTATCGCAAGCAGGGCAAGAAGTTGTTGAACGACTTCGCCGTTGACGTCTCCAACAAAATCCCCGGCGGCGGCTGGTGTTCGACGGCCGGCGACCTGGTTCGCTTTGCCGGCACGCTCAACTCGGGCAAGCTGCTCAGTGAGCAGTCGCTGGAAACGATGTGGACGCCACAGAAGACCACAGACGGTAAACAGACGAATGCGGGCTACGGCTGCTTCATCGATAATGTGGACGACGACCGGCTGATCTCGCATTCTGGCGGTCAGCCGAAAGTGTCGACGTTTCTGGTCTTTTCGCCCGCGAAGAAAGTGGCCGTCGCCGTGATGTGCAACCTGCGCGAGAGCAACCCGAAGCCGCTGGCGATGGATCTGATTGGACTGGTCGGCGCCGAGTCGATGGAACCGGCAGCCGCTGAATAAGGGATCCGAAAGCATGTCGATGTTGCTCATAGTTCAATCAACTCGTGGCAGTATTCCCTCGCGGGTGCTTCCCATTGGTGTCTTGCTCGCACTACTCTGCCTTCCAACTATCTCTCAGGCGGACGACTGGCCGCAATTCCGCGGGCCGAATAGCACGGGCATCGCCGCAGGAACGAAGCCGCTTCCCGTGAAGTTCTCGGCCTCCGAGAACCTCCGCTGGTCGGCGGAAGTCGGCGAAGGTATCGGTGGCGCGGCCGTTGCCGCGGGTCGCGTGTTCGTAAGCGGTATGACCAGCAGTGACACCGTCAGCCTGTTCGCCTTTGATGCAGCCACGGGCGAGAAGCTCTGGCAGCGTGACTGGCCAGCCGGCACGCTCGGCGAGGTTCATCAAATCAATAGTCATGCCAGCTCCACTCCCGCGGCCGACATCAACCGCGTGTACTTTTATTTCACGACGCTGGGACTCCTGGCCCTGGATGCCAAAACAGGCCAGGACGCCTGGCGGCAGCCGCTGCCTGTGCCGTTCTTCGTATTCAAGTGGGGCGCGGGTATGTCGCCCGTCGTTTATAAGGACATGGTGTTGTTCTGCCAGGACGACGATCTGAATCCGGCCCTGTACGCCTTCGACAAAGAAATCGGCACGCTGCTCTGGAAGGACGATCGGCTCGACATGGCGGTCAACTATTCGCATCCGGTGATCAACACCGTCGATGGTCGCGATGAAATCGTCGTCGCCGGCACCGGCATGCTCATCGGGTACGATCCCCCGTCCGGCCATCGCCGTTGGTTTGCCAAGACGCTGCTCCGCAACATCAAGACCACGCCGGTGTGTGTGCATGGCAATATCTATGTCTCACTGCAAAGCAGCGGCATAGCGAATCAATGGCTGGCTGCGGTCGATCAGGCCGAGACCGGCAACAGTGACGGCAAGATCGACAAAGCCGAAATACAAGCCTATGTCGGTGAAGAACCCGTTCCGCCAGCATTCCTGGAGCGCGCCTTTGGTCGCGGCGACAGGAACGGCGACGGATTACTCGAAGGCGAAGAGCTCGATCTGGCGTTCATGCATCCCGATAACTTCTCCGGCGCGCGATACACCTCGACCGGCGAAAAAGCGGCCGATGAGTTCATCCTCGCGGTGCGCGGCGGCGGCTCGGGCGATGTCACCGCCTCGCACCTCATCTGGAAGCATGCGACGAAGCACACCGACCATGTCGTTTCTCCATTTGTTTCCGGCGGCCGAATGCTGCTCATCAAGTGCGGCGGCATCAGCACCGTGTTCGACACTGAAAGCGGCAAGCCCCTGCGCGGTCCGAAGCGGATTGCCGACGCCACCGACTACTTCGCTTCGCCCGTGGCCGGCGACGGCAAGATTTACGCAGCCGGTTCGAACGGCATGGTCGTCGTGCTCGCAGACAGTTTCGATCTCGCAGGCGGGGCCGACTACGAAGAGCTTGCCGTGAATGACGTCGGTGGCAGCATCGTGGCCACGCCGGCAATCGCGGACGGAAAGCTGTTCGTTCGCACGCGCGAAAAACTGCTTTGCTTCGGCGAGTAGCTCACGACAGCAACCGGCGCGAAGCTACACAATCTCTGCCGATCGTGCCGCGGCACTGACCGCGTGACGGCTCTTGCGGTGATCCATCGTTCAGCCCGCGGGGTTCGCCGGTGGTATCCTTTTCTGGCCGCACGATCCTCCCGCCTTCCGTACCCGCCCACCCGCATGACTAGCCAGTCGACATCCCAGCCGCCGCGCTGCGCGCCAGTCCTCGCGCGCCGGCTGGGATTGTTCCTGCTGTTCGCGGCCGTTGCCGGGTGCGGAGCCCATCGCAGTTCGCAGCTCGCAGTGCAGCCGGTTTCGGCCACCACGGTGACCGTGCAATCGGTCGCTCTGGTGACAGCCGATCCGCGTGCCGCGCAAGCAGCGCTCGACGAAGCTCGGCGGCTCGATCGGCGGAATGATCCGACCGCAGTCGACTACTACTTTCAAGCCGCGGCGCTCTCGGCCCAAGGCATCACGCCCGCAGGCCCGGCCAACCAAAGCGAATCGATCTATCGCCAGGCGCTGTGGGGACTTGTCGACTCGGGCCAGCGGCTCGGCCGGCTCGACCCGCGCTCCGGGCTCACGGTGATGCACGGCGGGCAGCGCACGATTCCGATTCGTTACTTCGGTTTTGCGTTCAAGCCGAGCGACTTCAGCCGGCTGTCGGCTGCGGACGTGCCGACCGGTGAGATCGCGCAGCGGTACGTGCGGCCCGGCATCGGCATTCCGCTGCTTGGCGAGCGCGTCTCGCCGTGCGAGGAACCGTTCGCTTCGCCGTGGCAACCGTTTGCCGTGACCGCCTTGCTCCGGCCATCGGGCGACGTGGTCGATCCGACGTTTTCGGGACCGTACGTTCTGGAACTGTACAACCCACTCGCGTTCGATTGCGTTGGCTGGCGTGGTGGATCGCGGCCACTCTCGGCCGACATCACCGCGCCGCTGGCGGCCATCGTGAACAGCGCGCCGCGACAGTACCTGCAAGGGTTCACCGCCCCCAGCGACGTTTCGGTGCGGCCGAAGCTGACGATGATCGAACCGTATCAGCCCGGCAAGATTCCGGTCGTGTTCATCCACGGCTTGTACTCCGACGCGATCACCTGGGCCGACATGATCAACGAGCTGCGCGCCCAGCGCGACCTTTACGACCAATACCAGTTCTGGGCTTTTCGCTATCCGACCGGCGGCGACCTCTTGGCCAGCACGTCCGCGCTCCGCGCCAACTTGCGGCTGGTGCGCACCACGTTCGATCCAAACGGGGCCGATCCGGCCCTGGACCAGATGGTGCTCGTCGGCCATAGCCTGGGTGGTCTGGTCTCCAAAATGCAAGTCACCTCGTCATACGAGATTCTGTGGCGGGCGGCCGCCGTGCAACCGTTCGATGCCCTGCAAGCGCCGCCCGAACTGGAAGAGCAACTCGCTCGCGGGTTCTTCTTCGATCCAGTCTGCTCGGTGAAGCGGGTGGTGTTCATCGGCACGCCGCATCACGGCAGCGGACTGGCCAGCCGCGCAGCAGGTCGAGTCGGCAGCCTGCTGGTCAGCTTCGGCAGGGAGCAGGACGCCCAGTACCAGGCACTGATGGAGGCGAATCGCGACGTCTTCAAGCCGCACTTACAAGGCCGGCGGCCGACGACGATCGCGCTCTTGGAGCCCGAGAATCCCTTTCTCGACGCCCTCAAGCGGATGCCGGTCAACTGCCAGACGCGGCTGCACTCGATCATCGGCACGGGCGGGCTGAATCTCACGGAAGGTCCCAGCGATGGCATTGTGCCGGTAGCCAGCGCCGAGCACGCGGGCGACAGCACGCTCGAAGTGCCGGAGCATCACGAGCGACTGCATCGTCATCCGGACTCGATCGCCGAGGTGACGCGGATCCTGCGGCTGCACGCGGCAGGAGTCCGGTGAGCGGGCGGGGTGACCGGTCCTCACCTCGCGTGTTCAAATTTTCAAAGAGCGGGCCGCGAAGAATTCGGGCGGCTGTTATTTACGATCAGATTTTGCGCGCGTGTGCGCTTAAAAACTCGTGAAAATGATGTTTCAAGCGCACACTTCTCCCCTCACGCGTACCGCGTTGGCCCAAGCGGGTGACACCTGGGTTGCGTGATTTCTCCAAGCTTCCAGTGCGGTGTTCATCTCAGCCGTTTTGTCGAAGTCGAGACACAATCCGCTGAACGTACCATAAACCAGTTGCTGGCCTGATTTCAATGGTCGGTGGACACTTGCATGGTGTGCGCCGGTGCGCGGCGGGCGCGGTTGCTCAAAACGAGTTGCGCCGAGTGGTGCGCACACAGGTGGGCAAGTGGGCAAAGTTCGTGCGATTGTTTCTCATGGCTATCTTTCGGTGGTCCGCAGTCTTGATACAAAATTGCGCTCGTTTCGCAATTGGGATGACGATCATTCTGTCAGGCTGCAGGCCTGCAACATGCCAGCCCTGGGCGCCGCCAGGCGCCGCCCAGGGAGTCTCTTGGCGGCCGCGTGTCTCGTAGCCCCGCAGGCGCGAAACTTCCTGAATAGAGGGCGTGTTCCGCCCCTACAGGGCTAAGTGGGTTCGAGGGGGACCATCTCCCAGGGCGAATGCCCTGGGCTGGCATGTTGCACGCCCATGGCGTGAGCGACTGAGTTCAGACAACCCCACGGTTATGCGAACGCGATCGCGTACCCGCAACCTACGCCAACAGCTGGCCTGATTTCAAGCGCGTTTGCGGGTGTGTGGATGGCGATTCGCGCTGCTTGAATCCGGCGAAGGACTTGCGTCGAGTGATGCGCACACGGAAGCTGCGGATCAGTCAGACGTCCGCTGCAGAAGACTCAAGTGAACCACGACGACACAACGACACAACGGAAGGAAGAAAGGCGTGAGAGAAAGACTACAGTAATTTCACTCGATTTGCTTCGAGCGTGGAAACCAGTGATGTCCCTGATGTCCCCGTTTCCGTTCCAGCGAGTGCACGCCGACCTCACTCAGAAGTCTGGTGAAAGGGGGCAACTATTTGAGAAACGTTCTGACCCCTTTGTTTTGTTCGGCCGCATTGATTGTCAGCCAGAAGAGTCGGTTGACTCCCCTTCTTCACTCCCATTCCCTTCGTCAGTTGTTCCGTGTGATCTGCGATTGGCACGTCTGACGAAGGTCGCCATGGTGAATACGATTGCGGTGCATGCCCAAACGATCGCCACCGCGCCGTTGCGAAGCGGTCCGCCCGGGTGATGGGCGAGAAAGTTGCTCGAGATCTCACCAAGTAGTCCAGAGAGAACTATCAAGGGCATATACCCAGCTAACCTGAAAGGTACCAGGGGCAACAGCAAGACTGCCAATCCGAACTGGTCCAAGTAGTTCGCTACGCCCCAGCGGTAAGAGAGCAACAGGTCGCTAAGTGCAATCAACCAGCTCAAGATAATCATGGCCTTGAGCCAACGGCGCGTTAGCAAATGAACCGCAACGTAATACTGCCAGATCCAAAGGAAGGTTAGAGCGCCAACGGTCCGCCCCGCGGACAATCCAACGATAATCAGAGCCACGACCGAGACCACGGCGAAAATCGCCAGGTTTGATTTCTTCCAAGACGAGCGAGGCGAGGAATTCATGGCGTCGCTGTTCGAGTCCGAACGGACAAGGCTGAAACCATCGTGGTTGGCAAGGTCACCCGTGCAGCAAACCTTGGTAGTTGATTATCCCCCCCTCCCCGACCCTCCCCACAAGTGGGAGGGAGTAAGAAGGTGGTTTCAGAGAGCTCTGCGAAGAGAATTACTGCCGCAAAACCGGCCGGAGGGCTTTCTCGAAGGCGTCGGCTTGGCGCATGAAGCCGAGGTCGGTGGGATGGGAGCTGTCGACGGTCCCTTCGTTGTCGTCGCCCAAGAGATGCTCGCCTTCGAGGTAGTACAGGTTCGCATCGCCGGCGCTCTTCTGTTCGTCGAACACTTTGCGGAGCGCCGCTCGACTCGTCAGGTTGCGCTCGCGCTTCGAGTCGACCAGGAATGAGTCCGAATAGCTGCGGTCCTCGACTAACAGGATCGGCGTCGTGGGGTGCGCCTTGCGCAGGATGTCAACGCAGGTCTTGGTGCGCGCCGTGACCTCATCGGCCGTGATGTTCGGCAGGCAGTCGATCACATACACGGCCGGATCGAGCTCGGCCAGCAGCGTCGCGACCTCGGGTTCCATCCGGCCGTTGCCCGAGAAACCGAGATTGATGATCGGGCGCTCGAAGCGGCGGCCGAGAATCGCGGGATGCGTCATGCCGGGGCGCGAGGCCGAGGCGCCATGCGTGATCGACGTGCCGTAGAACACGATCGGTTTCTGCTTGTCGGCGGGACGCGGCTTGGAAGCGGCCAGGTACTTGCCCGACGGGACGTTGATCTCGAGGGAATTCACCCCGTTGTAGAGCGGCAGGTAAAGCAGGTAGTCGCGGTCCTTCTCTTCGATGCCGCTGACCAGCTCGACGGTTGTCGATTCGCCCTCGGGCGGTTTACAGGCGAGCCAGCGCCATTTTCCTGCATCGTCGCGGACGTAAAGATCGACGCCGCTTACGCCGGTGGCAGGCATGTGCGGCATCGCGAGACGATCGGAAGTGAGCGTCCAGCGGGCTTTGATCCGGCTGGCGTCGGTGCTGAACGGGACGACGATGCCCGAGGCGTGGCGGCTGAGATTCCAGACGGCGTCGCGGACCGTGGTTTCGGCCTTGGCGGGGAGGCGGTCGTAGGGACTCTTGGTGTCGGTCCAGCCCTGCCCTTCGACGTCGAGCTTGCGGGCGTCATGCCAGAAGGATCCCTCCTCTTTGTCTTCGATCGCTTCGCTGGGGCGGAGATATCGCAAGCCCTCGGGCGGATCGGCGGCGAAGGCGGGAGTTGCGAGAAGGATGCACGCGAAGGCGAAGAGTCGCAGGTTCATGAGGGGCCTCTTCGAGTGGAGTGGGCGGCTACTTTTCAAATGATAGCAGAATGTTGGGTGGCTTGGTTGCGACGCTGGCTGGGACCTTGGGTTCCACGCTTGCTGTGCAACAGTCACCCGTGCTGCTGGCGGTCGAGCGTGTCTCGTACGGCGGGGCATTTGTGAAGCGAAGCGAGCACAGGTGAGCCGCAACGCGGCCACCTGTGGCACCCGAGAGTTGGCGATCGGGACGCGTGACTTGAGCCCTCCTGTGCTGCGCACACCGACAACGAGTTGTCGGTGCTAGCCGGCTGAGACGTTGATGATCTGTGAACTTGTTGGCCCGGGGAAGGAAGTGCCGCCCCTCCGGGGCTTCGGACGAAGAAGAGAGTTGATGAAAGGTCGATTCGGTTTCCCGGGGGTTTCCACCCCCGGCTATTGACGTGCGCCCCTCCGGGGCTAAATGCAGTGGCACCCAAGCGCAACTCGGGCTCGCGGATGGGTAACGCGTGACCTAAGCTCTCCTGTGCTTCGCACACCGACAACGAGTTGTCGGTGCTTCCCGGTGGTTTTTCGGTTAGATGAGATTGGGTGGTCTGGTTGCGACCGTGGGAGCCACTGCTGGCTTGCCCAGCAGTGCTCTTCACTGATCTTGCCTTGCACTTGTCGCACTCAATAAACACACCGTCAGGAAGCGGATACTGCAAGGCAAGATCAAAAAGGCAGACACTGCTGGGCAAGCCAGCAGTGGCACCCAAACGAAGGGCACCCGAAGGAACTCTGAATCAGCGAACCCAGGCGAGTGAGACGCGGGTGACGTCGATGTCGCGCTTGCGCGGGCCGAGGGCGTAGGGCTCGATCGCCGGGTCGCGGAACTGTTCGTTGATCTTCGTCTCCTCGCTGATGTACTGCTCTTCGAATTTGGCGCGGTCATCGAGAGCGCGCTGCAGGGCCGTTTCCGCGCGGGCGATGTCGCCGTGCTGTTTGGCTGTGCGCGATGCGCCGCGAGCGGCGGTGCCAGCCGAGCGGGCGGTGCCGGCTGAGAGCCATTTGCGGCCGAACACGGCCCGCAGGATCGAGGTGCCGATCGAGACCGCGGTTTCGACGCCTTGCGACTGGAACTCCGACTTCTCGCGGGCGACACGTTCGCGAGCGCGCTGCACCTTGTCGTTGAGCGTGGCCGACTTGTCGGCGTACTTGTCGCGCAGTTTCTCGACGGCCGCATCGCGCAGCTCGCGGCCGAGCTGGTTCACACGCATGCGAAAGTCCGCTTCGCTCTCGCCCGGCTTGGAATACTGCTTCAGGTCCGGGGCCAACCAGAGCTTGAGGGCGTACTCGCGATAGAGGTGCGCGGCGAGATCCTTAGTCCAGCCCGAGTAGTTCTTGGCCGTGGCCAACTCGACTGGGAGCGGCGCGAACGAAACTTCGGGATCCGGTTCGTTGCTCGTGGCGGGGCCGGGCGCGGGACTGACGGTCGCTGCGTCCCAGGGATGATCCGTGAGCGGCTGGTCAAGCGGCGTGAGTGCAACGACGTCCTCGGTATGATCGATGCCGCTCTTGGAGTCGACGAAGTGAAGGCGGGCCGTACCGAGCAGCGCGGGGCGATAGACGCCCTGCCCCGACTTGTTGAGAAACGTTTGTGGGATCTTGGGATCGACGGCAGGTCGCGCGCTGCCGCTAATGTCGCCCGTGGGTGTTGACGCCGGTTGCTCTGCAGGATCGCTGGCCGGCGCGACGGGCTTCACCTGCGACTTGAAGTCGGCCATCAACGTCTGAATTTGCGAGCGCGTGAGCGGCCCGCGCAGGTAGGAGAGGCACCAGCGCGATTCGAACACCGTGGGTTGATCTTCGTGAACGCTGTTGAGCAGGAACACGCGCTTGCCGAGGCCGGCGAGCGTGGCTTCCATCTGGCCGCGGTTGAACGTGGAGCCGGCCGCTGCCGATGCACCCTCGAGACCTTCGAGCACGCGGGCCTTGTCGCGTTCGGTTTGCAGGCGGCCGAGAAACCAGGTACCCGTGTTCGAGAGGCCTTTGTAGTCGAGGTCGACCGGGTTCTGCGTGGCGAGCACGATGCCGAGGCCGTAAGCCCTGGCTTGCTTGAGCAGCGTGAGCATTGGCTTCTTGGAGGGCGGATTCGCGGTCGGCGGGAAGTAGCCGAACACTTCGTCCATGTAGAGGATCGCCCGCAGGCTGCTGGTGCCGCTTTGCGTGCGAACCCAGGAGACGAGCTCGTTGAGCAAGATCGTGACGAAGAACATCCGCTCGGCTTCGCTGAGGTGGGCGATCGAAAGGATGGAGATGCGCGGCTTGCCGTCTTTGGTGTGGAGCAAGCTCGGGATGCTGAGTGGCTCGCCTTCCATCCAGGCGGCGAACGAGGGAGCGGCGAGCAGGTTATTGAGCCGCATCGCGAGCTCGGTGCGCGCTTTGGTGGGATAGAACGTCTCGAGATCGACCGAGCCAACGCGCTCCAGCGGCGGAGTCTGAATCTGCCGGACGAGTTCGGGCAGATCGAGGTTCTTGTCCGCCCGCCACGAGGCATCGAGCAGTTGCGAGATCAGGATGTGCTCGCGGCTTTGGATCGGATCGGCCTGAATGCCCACCAGCGTGAGCAGACCGGAGGCGGCGCCCCCAATGCGATCGGCCAGGAGCTCGGGGTCTTCGAGGATCTCCTTCGACGGAGCATCGAACGAGCGCAGCACCGAGATGGGAAGGCCGGCGCTGGAGCCGGGGGTGTAGATCACAGCCTCGGCCGCTTCGCGAAACCGGGCGATGCGGGCGCCGTCTTGTCCCCACTGGGCCAGGCCTTCGCGCCAGCGGGTGGCGGTCTGCTCGGCGAGTGCGTCGGGCGTGATCCCCTCGCGCTCGGCTTCGGCCTCTTCGATCCAGGGGCGGAAGTCGTCGGCCGCCAGATCTGGAAACGCGAGCAGCAGGTTGCCGACGTCACCCTTGGGGTCGATGGCGATGACGGGGATGCCGTCGATGGCGGCTTCTTCCAGCAGCGCGAGGCAGAGGCCCGTCTTGCCGCTGCCGGTCATGCCGACGCAAACGGCGTGGGTGGTGAGGTCTTTGGCGTCGTAAAGGAGGAGTTGTTCATCGCGGCGTCGTTGGGCCAGATCGTACTGCTGGCCGAGATAGAACGCCCCTAGTTTCTCGAAATCTTGCATCGGCCGCTGGCTCCGCCCGGGATGGAAGTGACCCCAAAGTTTATCCCTGGTGGGGCGGGATGCAAAAGGCGGCGCGCGGTTTTCGGTTTGTCCCTGGAGGCATGTTGGCGCGCGGAGGGGGAAGTTCCCTTTTTTTCCCAGGCAGCCGAAAACTGGGATCGTCCCCGCCGTTCTGGCGGTTTTGTCGGGGGCGTACAATAGAGGGTAACCAGGAAAGCCGCCGTATGCAGAAGTCTTCACCCACGACCGCCAACCATCACGAGCCGGGCTGCGCGCTGGGGCCGGTCGAGGTGGCCGGGCACGAGTTCACGCTGTACAGCGAATCGCAGCCGCTGATCGACGCGATGGTGGCGGACATCCTGTCCGCGCGCTCACGGGTCTGGAAGGAGACGTACATCTACATGGACGATCCGGCCGGGCGTGCGGTGGCCGATGCGCTGTGCGACCGCGCTCGCGCGGGGCTGGACGTGCGACTGATGATCGATGGGTTTGGCGGTTTCTCGACACCGACGGCAATGCTTACGCGAATGCAGGAGGCCGGCGTTCAGGTGCACGTGTTTCACGCCTTGACGCAGGTGATTCGCAAGCCGCGTTGGCTGCGAGCCTTTAACCAGCGGAACCACCGCAAGCTGATGGTGGTGGACGAGCAGATCGCATATTTCGGCGGGATGAACGTCGTGGATCAGAGCGGCATTCAAACGGCCGAGGATGCCAAGGCGCTGCCCAGGTCGGCGGGCTGGCGCGACGTACACGCGCGAATGGTGGGTCCGCGGACCAGCGAGATCGCGGCGATCATGGACCGGCTCTGGAGACGCGTGCATCACGAGAAGCGCGGGAAGCCGCCCCGGTGGCGCGTACCGAACTTTGCCCGGACGCCGGACGATTCGTTCTATCTCTTCGACTCGCGGCCGACGTTCGGCGATCGGCGGCCGCACCGGGTGCTGGTGCCGCTGATGCGGCAGGCGCGGCGCGAGATCACGGTGCTGATGGCGTACTTCCTGCCGATGGGACGGGTGCTGCGGGAGCTGGTCAAGGCCCGACGACGCGGAGCGCGGGTGCGAGTGGTGGTGCCGGAGGTGAGCGACGTGCCGCTGGTGCAGTGGGCGACGCGGCATTTCTATGAATATCTGCTGCGGCGAGGGATCCATATCTATGAGCGCCGCGACCGGATGCTGCACAGCAAGGCGCTGCTGGTGGACGACCGCTGGAGCGTGATTGGCTCGTGCAATCTGGACGCGCGGAGCCTGCGGATCAACCTGGAGTTCTTCGCGGTGATCCAGTCGAAAGCGCTGGCTGCACTCTTAAGCGAGATCTGTCGCGAGGAGATCTCGGAAAGTCACCGCGTGACAATCAAGATGGCGCGCGAGCGGAGCTGCTGGCGGCGGTGGCTGGACCGGTTGGCGTGGAATATGCGGAAGTGGCTGTAGGTTTTCAGTCGTCGCAAACGATCTCGAAGGAATCGATGACGATCTGCGGGATGCGGGTCAGGGTGCCGCTGGTGCGATCGATGAAGGCCCAGCGAGTGGCGGCTTTGGCCAGCACGGCGCCGGCGCCCGCGCGCTCGATCCGGTAGCGGCGGGTGGAAGAAACCTTGGTCATGTCGGCCACCCAGGTGCGCACCACGAGCTGCTGGCCTTCGTAGGCGGGCTCGATGTATTTGATCTCGTGCGAGCGGACGACCCAGACTGAGCCGAGCTCGTCATAACGCTGGGCGTTCCAGCCTTGCACGGCTGAGTGCGCCACGGCGGCATCGAGCATCCAGGCGAGATAGTTCAGGTTGTTCACGTGACCCAGCCGGTCGATGTGCTCGGGCAGGACGGTGAGCGCGTGTTCGTAGATCGCGGGCATGATGACGCTGGGGCCAGTTCAGTCCGTTGAGTTACCGAGAGCGGTGAATCGCGCGGCGCCGGTTTTAGGGGGCCTGCGGGCTCTCGCTGAGCAAGTAGGCTAGCAGATCGGCCAGTTCCGCGGGAGTCTTCACCAGGCCGCCAGGCATCGGCGAGGTCTCGTGCAGGCGGCGGGCTTCGATCTCGCTCTTGGCGACTTCCTGCCGCGCGGCGGTTGGCAGCAAAAGCACGAGGCGAGCGTCGTCTTCTTCGATGGCGAGGCCTGAGAGCGACTGCCCGTCGGCAGTAATCACGGTGGTCGTGCCGAAGACGGGTGCGACTTGCTTGCTGGGCGTGAGGATCGACTCGACCAGGTGCGCCGGGGTGAAGCGCTTGACAGCTCCGGCGAGCGAGGGCGCGCCGCCCCCTTTTTGATTCTCGAGCACGGCGTGGCACTTCACGCAGCCAAGCGCGTCGGCGCCGAAGAGCTTGCGGCCGCGATCGGCATCGCCCGTGCTGGCGGCGGTGTTCCAATCGACGCTGAGGAACTCTGGCGGCACGGCGTCGCTCTGGCCGGCGCTCGTGAGACGTTCGGCCAGCGTGGCCAGGCCGAGCTTCTCGGGGAGCGCTGCGGTGACCGCTTCGACGGCCTGGATACGGATCGTCAGTGGTTTGTCGTCCGCGCCGCTCGTAGTGCGGAGCAATAGGTCGTTGCTGCCCGGCTCGAGTGAGAGGATGATTGGCGCGGCCGTGTCGACGGGGCGACCGTTGTGCCAGAGCTTGCCATTAGGCCACAGCTTGATTGGGGCAGGCGCAGCGATGCTCGCGAGCGCTGGCTGGCTGGTGCGGCTTTGCAAGCGGAAATAGGCGTAACTGGAGGCGTGCTGCTTGGCGCTAGCGGGTGAGGAAGCTTCGGCGGTCGGGGATTGTCGCCAGGTGATTTTGTCGGCGGTGTAAGTTGCGGAAAGATCGATGGGCCCCTGCTCCGGCGGATGAACGGCTTCGAGCGCGGCGGCGCCGTCGTCGAATGGCCCGGCGGTCCAGACCTGGGCGACGTCGGTAGTCGGGGCGGCGCTCAAGCGGGCGAGGAGCCGCGTGCGCCGCGTGCTGTCGATCTGCTGGTTAACGTCAGCCACGTCGAATAAGTTCAAGAAGAATGCGGCTTGCTCGTAAACGCGGTCGTCGGTATCGGTGAGAAGTTTCGTCAGCGCGGCGAAGAGAGCCTGTTGCTCGTCGGTATGCGGGACGTATTTCCAGTACTCGGCCGTGGTGAAGCTGCCCACGCGGCCGAGCGATTTCAGATCGATCTTTGCGTCGGCGTACTGGATCGTGAACTCGGCGTTGCCCGACTCATATTTGAGCGGCAGCTCGGCAGGCAGTTCGCCGACGGCGGGGGGCACGGTGAGGCGGAAGCCCGCTGCGAGAACACCTGCGAGTCGGCCTGCGGGATCGTCGCTGGCGAGAAGCGATTCGATTTGCGCGCGTGTGCCGCGCCGGGCCATCAGCAGCGTCGCGACCTGGCGGAGATAGGTATCGCTCGCGCGTGCGGGCCCGCGGAAGAGTTCGTCGGGGAGCGGTTCATCGCGGTCGAAGAGCGCGACGACGGCTGCGTGACGGACTTGGGCGTCGTCGTCGGCGAGGGCTTTGGCAAACAGCTCATGCTTTGAGCCGAGCGTCGGGAAAGCGTGTAGCGCGCGAACGGCCGTGGCGCGAAGCGTTGCGTTTTCATGTTGAGCAAAGCGTTCGACTGCGGGCAAGGCTTTGGGATGGCCGCTGGCCGCGCTCAGCCAGATGAGGTTCACCGTCGCGGGATCATCATGCGTTGCCTTCTCTAGTCGGGCGGTCGCTTCGCTCAACAGCTCGCCGCCGCGGCGGAGGATTTCGATATGAGCCTGCTGGCGCTGAAGCGCCGAGCCGCTGGCGAGTTCCTGCCACAGGCGCTCGGGCGGCGCCGTCGGAGCGTCGTAGCCGGCAATTTCGGCAGATGCGTTCGCCGGTTCGAGAACGACGATTTCGCTGGGATACTTGGGTGACCACTCATTGCCGGCCATGTAGGAGAGCGCCACGAACACGCGTCCACCGCGCCCGATGGTCACTCCAACCGGCCGGGCCAGTTCTTCACCCACAAGCAGCGGGTACTCCTCGCCGCGATACGTGGCGCCGTGCTGGGTGAGCCGATAGCCCGAGACGCGGCGCTGACCCCAGCGGGCCACGAGCACGCTGTCGGCATAGCGCTCGCCGAGCGCCGGTTCGTCGAGGTAAGCCTGTCCAACCGGCACTTCGCGACCCATGCCGGTGTTCACCATCTCAAGCAGATCGCTGCGCTCGGGGGACATGCTGGCGATCCAGCCGCGCGGCCAGAAAAAGTGCGCCTGCGGCGCGACGTGCAGCAGCCGGGCAGGGGAATAGCGCTCGGCGATGCTTTCGTGATCGTTATCGTTCGAGAACAGATTCCAGCGGCGATCGAAGGCGACGCCGACAGCGCCGCGCGTGCCGCCAGCAACGACCTGGAGGCCGGTGCCATCGGGCCGGCAACGATAGTACCCGCCGACGCCGGTGTAGGCAGTCTTCTCAGCGGGGCCATAGATCGTCCAGTGCCCCCAGTGATCGGGCCGGCGAGCGAAGTCGCCGTAGTTGAGCAGCGGATCACCGGAGGAGAAATACAGATCCCCCTCGGGGCCCCAGGCCAGGCCGTGCCAGGTGACGTGCAGATCGACGGGCGAACCCCACAGCAGCCGCTCCGGCTTGAGGCCATCGCGCTTCAGCCGTCCGCCGCTAAAGCGATAGAGCGCGGCGTTGGTCATGACGTAAAGATCTTCGCCGCGAATCTCGATGTCGGTGATCCAGGTATCAGGCGGGAAGCGGTAAAGCATTTGCCGAGCGCTGAAGCCGCCCGCTCCGTCTGGTTCGTAGACGAAGAGCGCCTCGCGACCGCCCGCGAACAGGCGACCGGTTGTGTCGGTACGCAGCGACAGAAAGGACTCGTCGGCCGAGGTATCGACCGAGCGCAGGCGAAGCGCGGGATCGGCCGAGCGGCGCGTGACCATCGGCGCGATGCGCGCGCCGCGCGAACCGGATGCCGCGGCGTTCTTGCGAGTGGAAGCGTCTTCGATCCGATCGTCCGTGACACTGTCGAAGTGCCAGAGACCGAGCGTGTCGTCGAGTGCGGCGAAAGGGCCGTCGGGCAGGCTATCGATCGCTCGAAGCCCGCTGGAGATGCGAACTTCGTCGACGAGGCCATCGCAGCCGATGTTGTGTGGTGGGTAGCCGCCGAAGTGGAGCGGCGCGGTCGGTCCGCCGGAGCGCAAGCGGGCCAGTGGCGTTTCGCTCACGAGTTTACCGTCGACGTAGAGCTTCGCATGCGTGTCATCGAACGCAGCGGCCAGGTAGTGCCACCCGCCGTCGACGACATCGACACCGGAGCGAATTTCGGCCGGAGCGCAGCCTGGCATGTAGAGGCTCAACTCGCCGGTGCCGGCGTAGGTATAGAGTTCCCAGTGATCGGCCGATTCTTTGCTGTTGCTGGCAACCAGGATATTGAAGCCGGCCTGGCCAGCGAGCTTCGCCCAGCATTCGACCGTGAGCGGGCGGTGATCGTAGATGGGATCGTGCACGGCCCAGGCCGCGCCGCGACGGGCGTCGAGCGCCGCGCCGAACTTGCCTTCGGCCGCGAGTTGCGGTGGATTGGGCTTCGACTCCACCGGTCGCGCTGCGAGAGTTCGCTGCTCGCGCTTCGCCGTCCAAACCGCGCCGCGGCGGATGAGCGCGGCGGCGCCGGGCGTACGAATGGACTCGGCGGCGTGACCGAGGACAGTTTGAAACACGCGACCCTGACCATAGTCGTAGACGAAGGCCAGCGGCTCGTCGCGACCGGTGACGGTGGATCGCCCCGTGGCAAGCACTTCGATCGGCGCGCTGCCCTGCTGGTTGCAGTACAGCTCGTCGATGGTTTCGAACGAGTTCAGGCCGGCGGTGATTGGATGATCCTTGATAACGTTCACGGTGAAGCGGCCATAGGCGTCGTGGCTGCTTTTGCCGGGAGCGTGATCCCAGATGCGGCGGCAGATGCTGCGATACTCGGGCCAATCGGACGGCGGCGTGTCGGGGAGCGAACTATGGAACGCGCCGTTGGCAAAGTGGATCAGCACGAGGCCGCCCCCCTGCTCCAGATACTTTACGAAGTTGGCTTTCGCCGCGTCGCTCAAGCCCGGTCGCTGCCAGTTGCAGTAGTTGAACACCAGGACGTCGTAACCGGCGAGTTCATCCGTGGCCAAAAACTCGGGATCGGTGACGACGGTGACTTGCATCCGCTTGTCCTGCACGAGCGCTTCCTGCAGGGCGGGTGTCGTATCGCGCCAGAGATGCGCGGGATGATGGTTGCCGGTGAGGATTAAAGCGCGAATGGGTTTGTCTGCCGCTGCGACCGGTGGGTCAACCGCGGGCGCGACCGTCGTCTGCACGCCCCCCACCGGCACCTCGATGTGTGCCGTCCAGAGAATGGCGTTGAGCACCATCCGGCGAAAGTTTTCGACACCCCAGTTCTCGAAGAAGTGACCGCCGGTGAAGCCGAAGCCGCGACCGGCCAGGTGGTTGCCGTTTGGCTCGCGCTCGACGGCCCAGGCGACGACCTGCTCCGCGGCTTCGCCGGGGATCGGCGTGGCCAGGATCGGCACGAGGCGCGGATCATTTTCGCGGAAGCGAATGTTGTAGTAGTACTCCTCGCGGAGGTCGAACGGCGTGAGTCCGCGGGAGATCGGATGCTCGGGGGACGCGGGCCGGGTGCGCGTTTCGGCGGTTTGAATCTTGGAGAACCAGGGGCGTTCGCCCTTCCCCGCTTGATAGTCGAAGTACCCACCGATCCACTCCAGGAATTCCGGCCCGCCGCGATCGTTGGGGACGAACGTGGTCCAGTGAATGGCGACCAGTCCACAGCCGCGATCCATGTGCTGCTTGAGCTCGTTCAATCGATCGCCGACCAGCAGCGGATGATCGAGCGGGTTGCGATCGGCGCCGTCGGAGATGACGACGATCGTGTCGGCCGTGTCGAGTGCACCAGCGTCGCGCGGCCAGCCGTCGAAGTAGATGTCGACCTTCGCGGGAACGCTCGCATCGGCCAGAGCGCGCTCGAGCAACCGTGCGGTGAGTTCGTACTCGTGCGTGCCGGGGGGATGTCCGCCGGGGCCTTGATGGACGGTGCCGGCGAGAAACACGATGCGTTTGGTGGCGGGCGGTTCGGCAGCAGCGGTCGGCTCGCGGCCGCAGAGAACCATAAGCGAGACGAGCATGCAAAGCGTCGTCTTCAGCCACGAACTAAGAATGTTTGACATGGCCGGAGGGCTCACTTAGATTGGCCTTGCGACAGGAGTTAGGACGCGCCAGGGAAGTTCAGAGAGGCGGCGAGTCTTCGAGAATAACGACGGCCACTGCGCGGTGCAACCGAGGCGGCATGTTCCACGAACGACAGGTGGTGGGTGCGGACGGAGCCTTGCGGCTGGCCGAGGGGCCAGCTGGCGGAGCTCCGCTGCTTTTTCTGCATGGCGTCGGCCGTTGTTGGCAGGATTTCACCAGCCTGCTCGCCGATCTTTCCAGCCGCTGGCACGTGCTGGCTGTCGATATGCGCGGCCACGGCCGCTCGGACCGCACGCCGGGCATGTACCTGGTGCGCGACTATGTGCGCGATGTCTTGGAGCTATGCCGACAGCTTGACGAACCGCTCGTGATCTATGGTCACTCGCTGGGTGCGATGGTTGCGGGCGCGACCGCCGCCGAGCTTGGATCGCGCGTGCGAGGCGTAATTCTGGAAGATCCGCCGTATGCCCTGTTCGCGGGTGGAGCCGAGGAGTCGCCATTCCAGGCGCTGTTTACGCTGATGCGCACGGTAAGCGGTTCGCATCTGCCGGTGAGCGAACTGGCAGGACGACTTGCCGATGCGCGGCTTCCCGCGGCCAATTCGCTGGAGGGTGTGCGGCTGGGAGACATTCGCGATGCGACGTCAATCCGCTTCAGCGCTGCAAGTTTAAAGCGTGTGGACCCAGCGGTGTGGGATCCGATTCTGGCCGGCGCGTGGCTTGAAGGACTCGACTATCAGAAGCTGCTCACGCAGATTGCGTGCCCCACACTTGTGCTGCAGGGCAATGACGAACTGGGCGGGATGGTCAGCCTGGAAGCAGGCCGCGAGCTCGAACAGTTGATTCCCGACTGCTACCGGTTGTATTGGCCGGATACCGGCCACCTGATTCACAACTTGCTTCCCGAGCGGACGCTGCGCGTGGTGCGCGAATTTCTGGATTCGATCCTGCTGGATCCCGACGGGCTGATCGAGACGTGATGCTAGGCACGTAACGCTATGCGGTACACTCACGCCGGGTGCCACAGATGGCCGCGTGGCGGCTCACCGGTGCTTTTTGGGAATCGCTTGATATTCCAACAGACTATGCGGAGAGCGCCAGTTGCCACCGGAGAGACTGCACAGGTGACTGCTGCGCAGCACCTGTGGCACTCGAACAGAGACACCCAGAACTGTGGCCCCCCGAACAACTACGTTGAACGCAAACGGAGCAATTTCTCCCCATGAGAACGGCGCAAGGCACCACGATCATCTCCAATGGGCAACTTGTCGACGGGACCGGCGCGGCCCCTCTCGCCGATGCAACCGTTGTGATTCGCGATGGGCGAATCGCTTATGCCGGCAGCGCTGCGGGCGCACCGCAGAGCGAAAGGGACGCCGCGCGGATCGACGCGCGTGGCGGCACGATCATGCCAGGGCTGGTCGAGGCGCACTATCATCCAACGTATTTCAACGTGGCGAATCTCGAGGATCTCGACATCAAGTATCCGGTCGAATACGTGACGCTGCTGGCGGCGGTCAACGCGCGGTTGGCGCTGGACTGCGGATATACGGCCGCTCGCAGCGGCGGCAGCCTGTTCAACATCGACGTCTGGCTGAAGCGCGCGATCGAAGAGGACCTGTTGCCGGGACCGCGGCTGGCGGCCAGCGGTCGCGAGATCTGCGGCATTGGCGGGCTGATGGATTGGAATCCCGACTTTCGCAAGATCGGCATGGAAGGACTGGTGTTGCTGATCAACGGGCCGGATGAAGGTCGCCGCGCCGTGCGGAAGCTGGTGAAGGATGGCATTGAGTGGGTGAAGACCTATCCCACGGGCGACGCCGCGGCGCCGGATACCAACGATCATCACACGCTGTGCATGACGTTCGAGGAGATGTACGCCGTGGTGGCCGAGGCGCACAACCACAAGTTGAAAGTTACCGGCCACTGCCGAGCGAATGAGGGGATCAAGAACGCGCTGCGGGCCGGTTACGACACGCTCGAGCACGGCACGTTCATGGACGCCGAGGCGCTCGACATGCTGCTTGCGCGGAATGTGCCCGTCGTGCCGGCGCTGCAATTCGAGTATGCCAGTATCGTGCATGGACCCGAGTTCGGGATGTCGCAGCGGGTCGTGGACGGACACCAGGAGACGCTCGACGCGGGCGCCGAGAGCGCGCGGATGATTCTGCGCTCAGGCGGCCGGCTGGGGATGGGAGGCGACTATGGCTTACCGAAGGAGCGTAACCGCCCGTCTTCGTCTTCTAGCCGGAAAGCCTCTCCCGATACCGGGTTAAACGTGGCGGAAACGAGCGTAGAGCGTGCGTTGCCCGGTCCTACGGATTCGGAGCCGGTAGCGATAAACTCACACTCTACGCGGCTTAGGAGCCCCCTAAGAGCCTCTGCCCGCTGCCTTAGAGCCCGCGTTCCCGAATCGCTCGACATCGCAAGCTTTGCGTTCGCTATCGCCTGTTGAAGGTCGTGCATTTCGGCCCAGCTCGACCGGACCACTTCGGCTAGGTCCGTCCGGTTCATCCGGAGCCCGGCTAGTCGGCTCTCAAGCTCAGTGAGATGAGCCTTGGCGGTTTCCTTTGCGGCCGCAGTCGGAAGATCGGCCCAACCGAGCACGAGCCTTTGATACTCCGCTTCAATCTCTTTGATTGCCGTCTCTACGCTGGTCGGATCGAAGTTCAATCGGTAGCAATCGGCACAGCGGTCAATGAAGTCATCTTGGTCGATCTTGTCAGCGTCCAAGTCTTTCAATATCTGGGTGTACTCGTCAGCGTGGTTCGCTGCGAGGTAGCCCGTCAATCGGGCGATACCATCACGGAACGATTGCCAGCGTTCAGCTTCACTGCGGTCGAGTTGATCCGTCAAGTTCGGATCGTGATCCCGTTCGATCAGCTCTAACCGCTTTCCGGATTCAACGAGATAGCGGTTGATAAGCTCCTCTAGAACGGACTGCTTGACTCCGTTCCGCAGGCAGGGGCTCTCGGCCAATCGTCCACGAACACGATGCTTGTCCCAAGACCCGCAGTAATACTCTTCACGGTCAGTCCTGGCGATCATCGGAGCCCCGCAGCCAGCACAGACCACGAGCCCGGAGAGGTACATCTTGCCGGACTTCGGCACCGCCTTTGACTCACGTGGGCGAAGCTTCCGCTGTACCGCTTCCCACGTCTTCCGATCCACGAGCGGAGAGAACAAGCGACGGCTGCGAATAATGTCTTCTGATGAATTGGCTGTCTCTCGCCCAGCTAGGTCCGAATCAACCGTGCCAATAGCTCCGTCCTTGTACGAATGGAACCGGCCTGACCGACGCTTGCTAAAAGTCGCATAGCCCAGATACGTTTCGTCCTCCAGCATCTTGCTGATATCGCGAGCTTGGAAGAGCTTCCCGAAGCTGTTGCGGATACCAAGATCATTCAGCCACTTCGCCAAGGCAAAGTACGAAACCGATTCAGTGGCGAAACGCTTGAAGACGTTCTTAGCCGCAGCGAGCTTAGCCTTGTCTCGGGTCGGGACGATCCGCATCACGTGCGTGTCTGGGGAAGTAGCGTAGATGACTTTGCCGTCGAATCGCTCACTACGTCCGTCCGGATAAACCTTCAAGCGTCGGATAGAGTACGTAGGCCGCTCACGACCACGCCGAATCTCAGAGCCAACAACGTCTCGGCCCTCGAATACTACCCGCCACAGCTCTTGGTCAGTCGCTCTATCGAAGCAGCCCACGTCGAAACCAAGCTTCGGAGGACCACCCATCCACTCGCCAGCCTTGGCCCGCTCGATCATGCCGCTAAGAACGCGGTAGCTTTTCTCACGCTGTTCCTTCGTTGAGGTTTTACCAGCGAGCCAAGCAGTAATCTCGGTTGCGTCGTCTTCGCCCGTCCACTCTCGCCCGCTCGCATCGAACAGACGACAACCAGCGTCCTCAAGATCGCCAAGGTAGCGGAAGAGCCGCTTTGCGTTCTTCGCTCCGAAGCGGTCTAGCCGGTCCACGACGATCCATTGAAGCTTGCCTTCACGAGCCTGCCGGAGCATCCGTTGAAACTCGGGACGAACAGCGTCCGCATCTCGCTCCCAACCCCGATCAACGAACCAGTTCGGATCAGAGATTTTGACAGCGAAGCGAGATTCAAACCCACGGACAGAAGAGTTCTGCCGCTCCGTGTCTTGGGCGTCCGTGGAGACACGTAAGTACGCACCCCCAGCACCGATCAGATTTGGCGACATGCTGTGACTCCTTGCGTGACTCCTCTACGGTGTTTTGAAAAGGGCGGCAGGCCGATCCGGAGTCACTCGGAAAGATGGCCCGTTCTCGGTAGCTACTCCGAAGAACGTGCCGCCCGAACGGGATTATTACCGATCCCACATGGGTGGGAAAGGCGATCCCCAAAGAAAAATAAGGGCCGGCTAGCGATGAGGGCAAAGCTAGCCGGCCCCGGCACCAAGGGGCACACTTAAAGAGGCTCCCTTAGCACTCCCCATCGCTCCTTCAATCTAGAAAAGGGCCGACAAGCTTACTGGAAAACTTGCCGACCCTAAGTTGTCCGTAATCCATTTCAGGCTTCCCGCCATGGGACAACTTGTTCGATAAAAGCTCGGGGGCCGATACGCGACTGTCACTAACGAAGAAAACCAGTCGCGCATCAAACGTGGTTCACAAGGCCCCGTTGCCCCCGAGCGTCTCGCGTCTTCAAACTCTCGGCCCCACGCTGCGGATTCCGGTTGGTTCCGGAGCTACTTCGGTCGCTGCGATTCCGGCCGACAGCTTCGCCATCTCAATCAAACGGCGTGCTGACAAGTCGCCCACTACGTCGCGAACAACAACCTCGCCAGGCGTAGAGTTGGAACCATAAACCCAAACACCACCGCAAATCTTGGCGGCCCGATGTTCCTTTCCATTCCGATCCGTTACGGTAGTCTCGCTGATTGACGTGACCGTCAAAGCGTTGACCACGACGGGCTCACCGCTGACTTTGTAAAAAGTAAAAATCTTGTGCATAGAGTTCTCTCCGGCTGATGAGTCCCTTAGATCGTATCGCTTGAGCTTGGCACGAGACGCGGCGGCTAGTCTCCTTTGCCGCCGCGTGTCTCGCACCGCTCGACTTCGTGACTTCACCATTTCATCGGAGCCATTGGCATCAGCATGTCGTCGTCTTCGTTCTCAACGATGACGTTCTGGACTTCGGTTTCGCCGTTGTCCCGAGCCCCGCAAGTACAACGCTTCTTGCCCTTGCCGTGCCGCTCGTTGACGACTTGCTTCCAGTCAATCTCCTGAGGCACCAGAAGGTCTTGCTGGTCGTTGTCGATCAAGTGCGACTGCTGTTGCGGGAGTCCTTGCCCGTTCTGGGCCAGTAGGATGGCGAGCATCGCAGCGTGTTGCGGATTGTTGAGCATCTCGTTCAAGACCTGGAGCTGTCGGGGCGTGAACGACTTGATCTGCTCGTTGATGTAGCCGCTCGGGGTCGAGTTGGTTTCGAGCCGGTATCCGGCTAAATGCTGTCGAAGTGACATTTTGATTTTCCTTAAACTGAAGCTGAATCGAATTGCCGTTGAATCTGTTTCAGACGAGCATCCGTCTCCGCAACAGATTGACTAATGCGTTCCTGGCGTTCTTCTTGCCACGTCTTCGGGGTGAGGCGTCGAACTACTCGCTCCAGGCTTGAGACCATCACTTGGACTTCGGCAACCTGCTTTGCGAGCCGTTCAAGCTCGTCAAGCTCGTCTGGTTGAATGGGCGGAATGTTGGCCGGAGAACCGGACGGACTGCCCATGCCTCGCAGCCAAGATTGTTGCTGCTGGATCGTGTCCCTGAGTCGCGTGTAGTCCTTGCTATAGCGGTCGCGACGTAGCGTCCAGAACTCAAGCTTGATCTTGAACCGACCAAGCTTGTCCTTCGGGGGCTCGCGAAAGTTGTAGTGGCCCATGTCGCCTTCACGAACTTGGGCACCATTCTGAAACACGATCCGCGTTCCACTGTTGCGGTTGATCTTTTCGTACTCGCAACCCTGACGCCCGGCGAACTCTTCAAACTCGTGACCAATCATTGTTGTTGCCCTCATCTACCATACAGGTTCATAAAACTTCGCCACTCCGCTCGGGAGTCGTCGTTGCCACCTTGGGCGAGACGCTTCATCTCATCTTGGTAGGCTTGTCGCCGAGCATTGATGCTCGACTCTGACGCATACTTGGGGTCGAACATATCGCGACCAATCAGCCGCGTGTGAGTTCCGGTCAACTCCGTCGCTGCGATCAACGCCAAGGCGAAAGCGGTTCCCAAGTCACCGTGACCCGTAGCAGCATCACGCGGGCTAACGAGTCGGAAGCCATAGCTTTTCTCTTCGATCCTCATCCGGCGAAGATCACGCCGCAGGACTTCGTCGGGAAACAAGTCAACCTTCCGGTCGTTGAAGGCTTCTATGACGGCAGTAGCCATTCGCTGTAGATTGGCTCCGCTCGGAGTGATCTCAACCATCGGCAGTCGAGAGAGCGTCAGCCGTTGCGACATATGAGTCGCTTGCCACGGATCGAAATTGATCGCCTTGAATTGGTAGCCACGGTGGAGCGTAAGGACTTTCCCTTCAACGTCCGACAAGTTGACCTTCGATCCCCGAGAGGGACGCCAGACCTTCGTATAAGCCAGTCGGATTCGGCCATGCTCGCTAGTGTCTCCTGCCTCCCATGAGTTCTTTCTCCGGACAGCGAGCACGCATAGAGCGGAAGCATCCCGAGTCACGCCTAAGTCAAGCCCGGCAACAAAGTCCCATCCCTCTGTTCTGGGCGGTAGCTGCTTTAGCTCTGGCTTAAAGGCTGCTTCGATATCTTCAGCCGTGAGAGCATCGCCGCCACCCGTAGACCAATTGTTTCCCCAGAGCCGGTCGTAAGCGACAGGGGGAAGCATCCGCCTCTGTTCTTCAAGTCGATCTTCGGTGAGCCAAGATGCCTTCGGCCCGTCGAGCCGAGAGAACAGCCAGCTTGGATCCATCCGAACTGCTTCACGCACGGCCCATTGCCAACTGTCGATGAAGCCCGCGTTGCTGATAACCGCCAATACACAGTCGCTACGCTTGGCCGCTGAACTGATAATCGAGTGCCAAAGGCTTCCATCTCCGAGCCAATGCGTGAGCTCATCGGAAATTAAAAACGAGGGGAGTAGGCCATAACTTGAGGCTACGTCTGACGTGAAAATCGTCAGGCTAGCGTCTTCGCCGGGATGCCGCTTGCCGATGTTCACGACCTGATTCTTTTGGACTTCGAGTAGCTCGCCTAGCCAAGGATTCAACCGGCAGAGGACTTGAATAGCGTCCTTCAGCAGTCCCGCTTGATCGCGATCAGCAGCGAACGCATAACCCTTGATTGGTCGAGTAGCGAACGCAAGAGCCCACGAAGACATAACCGCAAGGTCCGTGGTCTTGCTGTGACCACGACCCCGTTCAAAGTAAGCTCGCATCACCGGCTGAGTCTTGCTCTTCTCTGGAGCACGACCGACGCACTTCAACCAGCCCGCGTCGAGGCTCGCGAAGTCTTCCCGCTGCCAGGAGTCCATGACTTCGGAAAATCGCCGCACCCGTCCGTCCACGTCGACTTGGAGCGCATCCCTGAACTCCTTCGGGTTGTTGGCGAACTTCTGGAAGGTAGTTGATGAGATCATGTCGCCGCTCCTTCCAACCAGGGAGCACTACGCATCTTCCGCTCTGTGCCGAGCATCCGAGCCAAGTTCGATAGAGTGTTGACGCCCACAATCCATCTCGACATCAACTCGGCCTTGGTCTTCGCATCAACGGTCGGATCGGCTAGTGAGACTTCAACGTTGGAAAGAGAAGCCTCAAGCCAAACGAACCGCTCAAGCATCGACGCTTTGATCTGGCTTAGATCGTCGAGCCCGCCAAGGTCGGTAGCGATGGAGTCGAAGCGTTCGCGAAGAGCACGAGCAAGCTCAGTGCGTCCGTCCAGCGAAGCAATGAAGCCCGCTTGGAACTTCGCCGGCAGCTCTTGCGGCTTGTTCTTGGCGTTCTTTCGCGTGCCTTGGCTGGTGCGAGGCATTGTCCGTACCTATAGCTCGGATGACTAGCATTAATCCTCCCTATAGTGTACGTACGTTCACGTTGTAAAGTAAAGGTATCTAGCGGGTATTTTTAAGGCCCACCGGGGCAGTGCTTTACGTGTCGTCCTACGCTTTAAGAACGGAGTAGATCGTCGGTCGAGAGAGGCCTACGGCAGCAGCGATAGCCGTGATCTGCTCTCCGTCCTTACGCATCGCCTTGATGGCCTTGAGTTGCGTATCGGTTACACGCTTCCGAACACCAGGCAGCGACCCGCCCCATCGTTTGCCTTGTGCTTTTGCTTTCGCTTGTCCCGCTGCTACTCGCTCGCCTCGCACTTCCGTCTCGTATTGAGCGACAGACGCCAAGACGTTCGCCATCAGTCGCCCTGCGGGTGTGCTAAGGTCGAGCCCGTCCTTGAGCGAGACTAGGTTCACCTTCCGCTCTCTCAACTCATCGAACAGAGCGGTGAGCCCCTTAGCCGTGCGGCCTAGTCGATCTATTCGCCACACAACCACAGCCGAGACTCGGCCTTGTCGTATCGCTGCTTCTAGCTTGCTCCAGGCGGGTCGATCCATGCTCTTGCCGCTCGCCTTATCGCGGTAGTACACGACGGGAAGGTCTTGAGCATCGGCCCATCGCTCCAGATCAGGCTCCTGTGACTTCGTCTCCTGTACCGCAGTCGAGACTCGTAAATAGATCGCAACGTATTTGCCCATGACTAGTTCCTCTCAGCAGCACGTTTAGCTTTTGCAATCTTCACCGAGCGATCCAACACGTGGTTGGCGTAGTCCTCCCAGTGGACCCCAAGGGAATAGGCAGCCTGCGGACTCTCGCCCCTAGGCAACACGTGTTGGGCTTCTTCCAAGCTAGTGGGAAGGTCCAAGTCCTCGGCCACGTTGGACCACCATTGCTCAAACGTCATCGCAGTTCTCCGGTTAGCGTAGTGAACATATGGCCACTACCTAGAGTCTAGCGTTTACCACACGTGTCGTAAAGGACGATCTACTAACGAGCCTTTACGAACGTAAAGTAGCGGGATCGGCACTATTCGCCGGGTTCTAGCGGGGCAGCCGGAGGGAGAGTGAAACTTTACGCCCAGAGGTTTCGAGCGGAGCGGCTCGGGTAGGGGCTGATCGGGAAGAGAGGTTAGGGAGCGGCCTAAGACTCAGCGAGATCACACTGCCCTAAGCGCAATACGAAGTCCGCATTGAACTGCTCAACGGATTTGATCCGATCTACAGCGACAACGAAATTGACATTTGGGACTTTTAGAAGCTTCTGTGACGTAGTTGCTCCTCCAAAGATTCCATCAAATGGATGAGAGTACCACTTAAGCCAACTGGCCAATGTGGTTCTCGAAATGGACCCCAACGTACAGAAGAACACATAGTGCTCGGACTTTTTGATAGAGTCTCTCATACCGTCATCCAGATCACGCCACATGTAGTACTGCATCCAGTCTTGAAATTCCTTCTTCTTGAGGGCAGGCATGAAGACAATTACAACCTGCTGATACTTCCCGCCCACGAGCTTGTATCTGAACGCCGAGTCTGCAAAGCGAAGCTCTTGACCATCAAATCTTAGAAAGCCAAGCCGCTCAAGAATGGCTTTCCCCGCCTCAATAATCCCTTCGGACTTTCGATACATTGGTAGCGTATAGAACGCCGATTCGGCTTCACGCTTTTGGCTATCCAACGCTCGTTGGCGAAGTAGCGGACGGAGAACGTGGTTGAGCCGAGACTTTAGCCGTTGGCGGAACGCCTCATTGGGGCTCGTCCACCAAATTATATTCTTCATCTGGAGGTCGAAGTGGATCTTTCGGTTGCCATGCTCGTCATCGTCTCTTGGTCGCGAGTGATCGCCGCGAGCGATGTAGATCACGGGTTTCCCGCTCGCAAAGGCATATCCAGCTTCGTAGTACACGGATGGCCTAGCGTAAGTCAGATCGGCTATGCAAAGGTCAGACGCATCTAGCAACTCCATGATCTTGTCGTCTATGTCGTCGTTATGCTCCGTTCGGTTTACCCGCAAGGGCTGAATGTCCATCTCGCGAAGAAGCTTTTTAACTACTTTGTCATAGATCGCGTCCACGTCATCCCAGTCGAACGCACTAGCGATAAAGCATTTCAGTTTCACGCCGGGACTCCCACCATTGCGAAGGGTAAGCAAACCACCATAATATTGACAACTCCCGCTAAGTGCCAAGAGCTGATTTGGCATCCGTGGTCCTACACCGTCGTTCCAGCTCATCAGGAGAGATCGAACAAATGGCAACAATCGTGTGGATCATCCTCTTGATTGTGACTTTCGTATGGACGCTTTCCTCCAGACTCATCTACAACCTCGCAATTGCTCCCTTCGAGCCCGCATTGCGTCAGTGGTTGTTCTTCAAAGCTCCAGTGAGGCTTCTTAATCGCATCGTACTCTCAGCGGTCAAAGGAGCCGTCAACGGGCGAACCCACGCAGACGCAATGTTTGAGTTGGTCACGATCCGCATCTTCGTGGTCTTCCTGCCTATGTTGCTTATGTTCGGCCTCGCTGCCGGTCTAGCCGATATGTCCATTGAGAACCTAAATGCGAAGCTAGGCATTGTGGTCGAAGAAGCCCCGGCTCTGACGCCAGAGCAAGAACTGGAGCGTATAACCTTCAAGAGCCGCTTCTATCGAACGCTGATCGGCATCGGGATAGTATTGATGTTTGGGAGCTTCGCTCTGTCGTCATTCGCCAGCATGCGCTCTCGCATGTCGTTTACTCACCAGAGAACCATGAGCAAGCTCCAGCCCTTTCTGACTCCGGAGGAACTTCACGAATTGATGATTGTCGAGCACGGCGTACATACCGACGCGGCTACCTACCGATACATCTCCGCAGTTCAACGCATGACAGACGCCCACGGCCTGTCCGACATTGCGCATATCTGGCCCCGTCGCCTTGTTCCTAATCAAACTGTTGCCGACCAAGGCTAATCGTCCTCCGTGAACGGCTCTCCGTTCAAAATCTTCGTGTAGGCTTTCTCCAACGAGCGGGAGAACTGAACAAAGTTTCGCATCTCAGTTAAGTCGATCCCCTTCAAACCGAGAGCCAAAAGCCGCTCGCCTAACTCTAGACTAGGCTCGACCCTCGCCAAACTGGCCCGAATCTGTTCAAGGAACTCGCGTATCTCATCGTCGCTGATCCGTTCCCAATCGAGCATGCCCTCTACGTGATCTTCATGGAAGTCAACCATTGCGTCTCCTCAGTCGCATAAGTTCCTCCGATCCCAAGTTGCCGCACGTCTGAAGCCTCTCACGGAAATACATCACCGTGGAGATACGCTCCCAGCCTGGCTCGCCGATGATCGGCGTGTTTCCGTGGTACTCGTGAACGTCCGCGAGCAACACGTCTCGGTCCCGAAGATCCACCGCCACTCGATACTGGGGAAATACCAAGAGCCCACCGCTGTAGTTTCCCGAGCGGAGAACGCTCATAACGCCAAACCCAGCAGCCAAGTCGTTCTTGTCGGTATGAACGCGAGTCCGAAGGTTTCGATTCACCGTGACGGTCGTGAAAACCGTATTTGGTATTACGAAGTCTTTCGCAGTTCGTGCGACTACTTCCGCCTGGGCCGCGTAACGTTCAGGCAACTCCGATTTGAATATCAGATTGGCCGCCTGAGCATAGGCGATGATTCGACTGTAGCCGGCCAAATCTGAGCGGGTGAATGCGGTAGCTCGACACGTCGGCTCGCGGCGACTGCGGCCGAAGTAGCCCACGATGCCGCTCTCAGCAGCGATCGCAGGCCGCGTCTTCTTGAACTTTCCGTCCGGCCCACGTTTCTCGGGCTGGAGCCCAGCCACCGTTGCCCGGTTATACGTGACCCTGGCCGCTCTCCGCAGTGCCGGCAGGGCTCGGGTCGAGATATCCTCCGGCATCGCCGCATGGCGGTACACCAACAGCGGAGAGCCGTCTGGCTTGAGCACCGTCGTATCTTCGCCGGTCACTAAATAATCAAAGCCCCGTTCTATGAACTTGCCTTCGAGTTTCTTCACGTCCTTGTCGAGCATCGAGCCGAGTAGCCGGATCAGTTTCATGGCTGCTGCCCTTTCTGGTGCTTGTCGTATGCCTCGCGTACGATCCGACAAACCGTCACGCCAGTCTTTTCAACCAAGGGATCATTAAGCTGTTCCATATGACGGTTGAATTCCCGGAAGAGTTCGACCGTGACCGGGAGTTTGATCTCCATTCCGTCTTCGTCTTCCCCTTCGTCCTTCTTATCTTTGCGACCTTTCGATGGTCCGGCGAGATGCGCTCTAATTACCTCAAGGCTCGCATCTTGAAGTTTCGCGGCTTCGATCTCAGGCCACTTGCTCGCGACCTTCATGTACCATCTCGCCGTCACTGCCGACGCCTTGAAGTTTTTAGTGAGCCAATCACCCCACTCCCCATGCTCCAAGCGGCTCTTGGCTTCGTTTAATGCCTCTCCGGCTGCCCGCACATGCGCATTCGCTCCGGCCATGCGAGTCCGATACAGACCCTCATACGCTTGATGATTCTCGTTTGCTTGCTCGGCCAGTTCGGCCAGAGCGGCGGATTGGTCGGCCTCAAAACGAAGAACCCTTTTCGTTTTGTCGTCTGCCACTTCTGCGTACTCTCCAACTCGGCTCTCCTTGGGATCACCTTGTGCGATCCGCTACCTGGGTTATAGCCGTCGAAAACCAGCGCACTTTTCGAGCGTTTCCGATGCGAGAGACGAACGGCAGGCGAGGATCGACGTTTGTGAATTTGGGAAACGTCGCGTCCTAGACGCTAAGAGAGGCTTTCACGCCAAGCGGCTTGCTTGCACTTGGCTGAGCAGTACATCGCATCCCGGCGATGTCGCTTGAATGGCTTTCCGCACTGCTCACAGAAAGCCTTGCCCGAAAGCGGATCAACCGCTCGCTCTGCTTGGATCTCTTGCCGTCGACGTTCGATGAACCCTTGTCGACGACATTCAGCCGAGCAGAACCGCTGGAGAGGATGAATGGGCGTGAAAGTTGAGCCGCAGTGCTCGCATCCTAAACGCTTAACGGTAACGGTTACCGCTCGTTGTTTAGGTTGTCGGCTTGTGGCTTTCTTGCGTGGCATGAGGTTGTTATAGCAAACCCAGGGCATCGGCCGCATCAGCTCTGGCATCTTCGATGATCTCGAACTGCCCTGCCGAAAATCTCGGCCCCTCGTCATCGGCGATGCACCACGCCCATTGATCGTTGCGGCGGTAGAGCGTCACTGTCACGCCCTCCCAGTGCCTCCAGTAGTTGCCCCTAGCTGATCGTCGCCAAGCGTCGGGGTTCTCAAAGTTTTGTCGTGCGGCTCTAGCCGCTTTGAGTTGTTGGGCTGCTTCGCTAAGTTTTGGCATCGTCGTGTACCCTTAAAAATCGCGTCTATCCCGTCTGCCCCGCCTATCGACGCTCGGGCAATTCGTCCCGAAACCCTAGTTGTCGCGAACGTCTTACACGCTTTTCGACTACCCTTTCGGGACGGCAGAAATTGCGAGAATCTCCGTACTAGTGGGAGGAGTTTTAAGTACGTTTCGGGACGGATATTTTCTTCAAGCAAACTAGGGTTTCGGGACGGTTTTTCGCCTACCGTCTTCAGAAAGCTCCCCACGCTGAAATGCCTGAAAGTAAGCGTCCATCGGATAAGGTTCGTCCTTCCATTCATCCCAGAAGCGACCAACCGTTGATTTGGAGATATTAAACAGCGCAGCCACTTCGCGGATTGATTGTGTTTCGAGTGCCGTCAGCACTTCGGTTGTCAGCGGCCAAGCCAGTTGCGGCTTCCGTCCACAGCGGCCACTCCGTTTGGTCGCCTTGCTGTGCCTCTCAGATTCCGTGAGTGATGGGTGCTCGATGGTCACGAGCGGCACCCCATCGGCCATCTCCCAGAGCTTCTTCAACTCTTCGGACGTTGGCTCTGCGTTGATGTTTGTCCAGTGATGATAACTGGCTGAGCGAATGAACCGCGACACGTCCCCACTAACTATCGGAACGTTGAACTTCTTCGCAGCACGCACTGCTTTCTGGAACAAGGGTCGATAATTGAGTTGCCCTCGCTCCACACCGGCGATTGTCATGCGCGCACGTCGTCCGAACGCAGATCGTATCGTCGCTTCGCCGTACTCTTGCTGCGTGACGAGGCTTTTAACTTGTCCAGGATTGTCGGAGCTGGCCCGGCAGTAGTGGATACACGCGGAAAAGTTTTCGGCCGCATCGGGCAGGAATAGAAACCCGGTATCGGGTAAACTAAGACTAGTGGACATCGTTTTTAATCCGAACCTCCTAGCCTGATCTTTGCCGGACTGGGCTAGGAGGTTTGTTTTTTCGACGGGCTCTAAACCCGTTTCATTCCCGCTCTCTTGCGGGATAGGTCTACATCGAGCGAGTCTCCTGTTAGGCCAGGTGTTTCTGGAGCTGAGGACCGCTAGCTAGGCGGATTCGGAGCAATCGGAGCAAAGGGCGGTAGCGATCTTCCGGCTTCGCGTGGAATCCACACGGCACTTACGCCAAGGAACTCACGTTCTTTGTCAAGCACGTGGGGCTGTCGGCGCTCGAAGTGATTCACTGCGCAACGCAGACGGGCGCCGAGATCATGGGTCGCGGCGACGAGTTCGGCACGGTGGCCGCCGGGAAGCTGGCCGATCTGCTGGTGGTCGATGGGGACGTCGTGGCTGACATTTCGCTGCTGGAAGATCGCCGCAAGTTTCTGGCGGTGATGCAAGCCGGTGTCATCAAGTCCGGGCAGCTGGCACCAGCGTGCTAGCAGCGCTGCGAGCGCAAAAAGAACCGCACAGGCGCGGGGCAGCAACGCTGTGCGGCTCATGGGCGCCGAAGCGCACCATTTATTGGTCACCACAGCCAGGCGGCCGTGGTTGTGATTCGTCATTGGGGTCGTTCGTGTGACCAGCCCGCCTGCTGCGAACCTGCCTCAGTGGCACTGCCAACAGGGCTAATGATCGGCATGGCAACGAAAAACTCTACATCAATTCTAGCACACGCGTGGTGGATGATTTTTGTTCCCAGGAGGGCAAATCATTGTCGCTAAACGAGTTCGGAGGCGAATGGCGTGATGTGCGATTTTATCGCAATATCTACACGTGTGGTGAATGATTGCGGCTTCCAGGGAAGCGAAAAAATCGCTGCTATCACTCGACGCGCTCCCAGTACTCCAGCAGATTTCCGCTGCCCTTCTGGCCCGTGAACTCCGTGGGGCGTTTGGCGTTAGAGACTTGCATCACCTGCACCATCTGGCCCTTCTCGAACTTGTAGGCGACCAGGTAGGTTTTGCCTTTTTCGTCGCCGCGGGTGATCACGATGTCGAGCTGTTTGGGATCCTGGCTGGGGTCAATCTTGTAGAGTCCGTCGTGGCTGTCCTTGCCGGTGTCGAAGGTGAATTTCTCGCCTTTGATCGTAAGTCGCGTCTTACCGATCTGCTCCTCGGTGAGAAACTTGCCATCCATTTCCATTGAGATGGGACGCCAGGTTCCCTGGAACTGGGCGAGTTCTTTTTCGAAGGCGGCGTCCTTCCCCGGTTCGGCCAGCAGGAGCGCGGACAAGGGCAGCAGCAGGAAGACCAGTGACTTCATGGGTGGGGGTCCTTTGGGGGCGTGGATCGACGATCGAACAGCGGCCCTAGTATAGGCCTCAAGATTTGGCAGGGCCAATGGTTGGCGGCTCGGTACGACTTTTGGCCGGTGCCACCATTTGCCGCGCTAGCGCCGCCGGGCACGCTGCCCGCGGAGCCGGCGAAGGGTGCGGCGCACGAGACCAGCAGGATGGAAGCTATCGAGTCGCGCATCAGGCGTTCACCCGACGGCGCTGGTGGCCGCGCACGAGCTGACCGCAAGCGGCCGCCACATCGGAGCCCAACGAATAGCGAGTGGTCACGCGCAGGCCGGCGGCCTTCAGGCCGGCGGCGAACTGGCGGGATCGCTCGGGCGAGCTGGCCGCAAGGTGCGGCGCGTCGTCGATCGGGTTGTACGGGATCAGGTTTACGTGCACGTTGATGTCGCGCAGAAACTCGGGTAGCAGGCGCAGGTCTTCGGCGGTGTCGTTGACGCCAGCGAGCAGCAAATACTCAACCATGATCTCGCGCTGCTGGATGCGAGTTACCTCGCGCATCGCGCTGTGGAGTTCGTCGAGACCGTGTCGCAGAGAGATGGGCATCAGCGTCTGGCGAACGTCGGGTCGCACGCTGTGCAGGCTGAGTGCGAGGCGGACTTGAGGATGCAGTTGCGCCAGACGAAGCATGCCGGGCGGAATGCCGACGGTGGAGACCATGATCCGCGAGGGGTGCAGGTTGAACGAGAGCGGATCGACGAGCAGCGCCAGGGCCCGATGCAGCTCGGGTTCGTTGTGCAGGGGTTCGCCCATACCCATGAAGACGATGTTTCGGAGGCGGCGACCCTCGGCGGCAATGATCTGGCCCGCTTGTACGACCTGGTCGAGGATCTCCTCGGCCGAGAGATTCTTGACGATGTCCATGCGGCCGGTGGCGCAGAAGTCGCAACGGGCCGCGCAGCCGACCTGCGACGAAACGCAGAGCGAGGTGCGGCCGGAGGCCACGCGAAGGATGACGGATTCGAGCGGCAGATCACCGGCGGTACGGAACAGCAGCTTGCTGGCGCCGTCGAGATTGGAGTCGCGGCGGTCCGCTAGCGTGAGTGAGTGCGGGGTAAAGCGGCGGCGGAAGTCGTCTCGATGCTCGGGCGGCAGGTGCTCGACGGCACGCTTCCAGCCCTCGAACTTTCGCAGGAACGAGGCACGCAGGCGGCGCAGCGGCTCGGGGTCGAGCTGGCGCTCGCGCCGCCACGCGTCAATGGTGTCCTGTGCGAAGATGCTGGTCATGCGTAGGTTTCCCACCGGTCGTCAAACTGACAGGTCGCCTGGGTGGGCGGTCGCCAATGTGGCAGTTGTGCGCGCACCTATTCGCTCACCGGAGAGAATCCTGCGGAAGCTAGCGAATTGGCGCTGGCAATGCTTCATCTGTTGTTAGGTAACGACTTGTGGCAATTATACGTTTTTCCCCTGCCGGTGGCATTTGGTTTGCATTTCAGCGGCGGCATCCAACACGGATCACGGTAAGGCCGCCGGGCCTTCCAGACCTCATTTCACGGAGGAGACAGTCATGCTGGTACTGAGCCGCAAACAGGGAGAGCAGATCAAGATTGGCGACGGCATCACGGTGACCGTGCTGGGTGTGCGCGGGGGCGTGATCAAGCTGGGGATCGATGCTCCGCCGCATCTGCGCATTTTGCGCGGAGAGCTGGTCGAATGGACCACGGAGAAATGCGACGAGACATGCGGCCAGCACTCGCGTGCGGCCGATGCGGCCTTGGCCGTCTGAAGCGCGAAATCGCGACGAGTCTTTCTCCACTTGCCAGGTGCCCTCACCTGGCAAGCGGGAGAACGATTATTCCAAGGAGCCGTGCAAGAGTTGGCTTTGTCCAACTCCTCGGGCCTTCACGAGAGCGACTGAACCGCGGCAATCTGCCAATTCCCGGACCCAAATCGTGGCCCTCCTGCGCCGGGTGCTTCCGCTCTTGCCCTTGGGCTCGCAGCTTGGGTAGAATGCCAGCTTCCCCCGGCCCCCGGCTTGGGGAGAGCCATTGGCCTCGCTTTTCGCGCAGGTCGGGCAACTTCACAGATTCAAGGTCGCCGGTGCACACGCACTTGGCGATCGGTTCCGCAGCGCGCAGTTTTATATGCGACGTTGCGCCAGCAAAACACGAGGTCCGTGAGTGGGCACGAAGAGAACTGGTAAAGGTCGACGTAAGCTTGGTCAAAAGAAGCGCCGCATGCGCTCCAAGATTCGTCACCGCAAATAGTCGGCGCGCGAAACTAATTCGACGCAGCTTGGGGGATAGGTCGAGCCACGCAGGTGTTCGGCGTATCCCTTTTTGCTGCGCGGTGCGGGAGCACACTTGCAACTCAGCCCTTCAGCCCGCTGGTGGCAATGCCGCGGATGAACGTGCGCTGGGCGAACAGGAACAGCAGCACGATCGGCAGCGTGAACAGCACGGCCGCCGCCATCAGCAGGTTCGTCTGGCTGGAGTAGGAGCTGACGAACTGTTCGAGCCCATAGGCCAAGGTGAACCGCGCGGGATCGTTCAGGTAGAGCAGCGGTCCGCTGAAGTCGTTCCAGGCGGCCACGAACTGGAACAGCGCCACTGTGGCGAGCGCAGGCCCCGAGAGCGGCAGGATGATCCGCCAGTAGATGCCCCACTCCGTGCAGCCGTCGAGCCGCGCGGCCTCGCTCAGTTCTTCCGGAATCGTGAGGAAGAACTGCCGCAAGAGGAAGATCGAGAAGGCGTCGCCCAGGAACGTGGGCGCGATCAGCGCGCCGAGCGTGTTGTACAGCCCTAGCTCGCTGATTAGCAGAAACTTGGGGACCATTGTCACGTGCCAAGGGAGCAGCATGGTGGCGATCAGCAGGCCGAACACGGCGTTGCGCCCCGGCCAGCGCATGCGGGAGAACGCGTAGGCCGCCAGCGAGCAACTCCAGAGCGTGCCGATCACGCTGCCCGCGCAAAGCACCAGCGAGTTGAGCAGGTACTGGAAGTACGGCATCGTGGTCACGGCGTCGAGGTAGTTCGCCGGGCGCCACTCGCGTGGGAAGACGCGATGCGGATCGGCGGCCAGCTCTGCGGCCGGCTTGAGCGAGGAGAGGAGCATCCAGACCAGTGGCAGCGCGAACAGGCTCGCGGCCGCGATCAAAAGGCCGTGCGCAACAAACCAGGGTGGGCTACTGCGGCGCATCGCGCTCGGCCTCCAGACGGGTTTGAATGCGGCGGGTGGCTTCGGTGAGCGCCTGCTCCGCGGGCAGGCTGCGATAGATCGCGTCTTCCGCGGCGCGAGTCACCTCGTCCTGAAAGAACTGCGCGCCGGGCACCGCGGGCGTGGGGCGCTGGTTGGGACTGGCGGCCAGTTCGACGAAGGTGCGGAACATCGGATGGCGGTTGAGATATTCCTGGAAGCGCGGCTGCTCGACGACATGCTGCGAGGCCGGAATCCAACCGCCGGCCGTGCAAGCCCGGGCCGCTTCGTCTTCGTGGCCATCGAAGCCGCTCCAGAATTTCATGAACGCCCAGGCCCCGCGCGGATTCTTCGCGCCGCGCGGAACGACAAAGAAGTTGCCGTTCACCCAGCCGGCGTTTTTGCGGCCATCGGGCAGGGCGGGAAGCGGGACGACGCCGTAGTTGGGTACCGCTTCACCGCGCTTGCGAGCCGCCTCTTGCACGGCGGCGATCTCGCTGACGCGCCACTGCCCGTCCATGAGCATCGCATAGCGCCCTTCGAGCAGCGGGAAGGCCGCGCCGGGAAGTGCCTGGTCGCCTTTGCGATACCGGGCGACCTGGTCGGCGCCGTAGTCGCGGCTGTAGGAGGCCATCCAGTCGAGCGCGGCGATCACTTGTGGACTGTCGGCAGTCACGTGTCCGGATGATGGATGATAGAACTCGCCGCCGAAGACGATGCCCCACGACCAGAGCCGGCGCGGATCGGGGAGGTAGCCGTAGCGCGTGAGCGATGCGTCGCCCGGCGGCGCGATCGTGCGGGCGGCATGGTCGAGCTCGGCGATGGTTTTCGGGGGCGAGAGGTTATGTTCGGCGAGTAAGTCGCCGTTGTAGTAGAGCGCGCGGATGTCGAGTCCGTTGCAGAGGGCGACCATCCGGCCGTTATAACTGCCGATCTCGCGCGCGGCCGGGAACAGCCACTTGCTGAGCTCGTCGATTTCAGTGAGCGAGGTCAGTTCATCGAGCGGCACGAGCGCCCCGCGATGCGCCCAATCGGCCACGATCGGATCGTCCTGGTTCAAGAGATCGGGCGGATCGCCGCCGGCGACGCTGAGGAAGAACTTCAAATCGAGGTTGTTGCCCGGCATGGCGATGGGGCGGACAAAGAACTCCTGCTGGCTGGCGTTGAAGCGGCGGCAGATCTCTTCGACGACGGGCCGATCCTTGCCGCCCCAGAAGTGCCAGAACACGACCTCGCTGCGACCGGCGGGAATCTCGACGCGCGAGCTCGCGCTTTCGCGGAGCGCGAGGGCTATCACCGCAACGAGCGCGACGACGGCGACAAGTTGTTTCCATTCGCGCTTGGTCATGGCGGTGTGAAGTGTGAAAGCTCGTTGGATTACAACCGCGCGCCGCTGGGATCGAAGACCCAGTAGCGCGAGGAACGGAACAGGCCCCAGGTGGCGAGCACGATCAGCACGAACATCGACCAGGCGATGGCCGAAGCGTAGCCCATCTCGAGGTATTTGAACGCGGCGAGGAACACGTAGAGCGAGAGCATCAGCGTGCTGCCGGCGGGCGCCCCCTGCCCTTCGCTGACGATGTACACCTGCGTGAACGCCTGCACGGCGTGGATCAGGCCCATCACGAGGTTAAAGAAAATGACCGGCGTGAGCAGCGGCAGCGTCACGTGCCAGAAGCGGCGCAGCGGGCCTGCACCGTCGAGCTCGGCGGCTTCATAGAGCTGCACCGGTACGTCGCCGAGCGCGGCGAGGTAAATGATCATGAAGTTGCCAACGCCCCACAGGCTCATCAGCACCAGGGCGTCTTTCGAGCCGAACCCCCAAGTGCCGCGAAACCACGCCAGCGGCCAGGCGGCTTCGGCCGTGCTATTGAACCAGCCGGGACCGGACAGGCCGGCGCCGGTGAGCAGGTAGTTCACCAGCCCGGCCTGCGGGTCGAGGAGCCACAGCCAGAGCACGCTGCTGGCCACGGCCGGCACGACGGATGGCAGGAAGAACAAGGTGCGATAGACGGCGCGGCCGCGAATGTTCCAGCTCAGCATCACGGCGAGCGCGACGCCCAGTACGATTGAGAGCGGCACACTCACCAGCGCGAAGTAGACCGTGTTCCAGACCGCGAGTCCGAACCGCTCGCCGCGGACGAACTCCTCGGCCAGCCGGCGGTAGTTCTCAACCCCGACAAACTCAGGCGGCGAGAGCATGTCGTAGCTGGTGAAGCTCCAGAAGAGCGAGGCGATGAACGGATAGGCGATGAGCGTGGCGAAGCCGATCAGCCAGGGGGCGAGAAACGGCAGCGCGGCGGTGAGTTGGCGAAGCTGGCGGCGGCGATGGCGCGTACTGTGCTCCATGACCCAGCATTGTACCGAGTGGGACAATGCGCACGCGCTGAAAAACGGCCGCATTGCTGAGGTCATGCGCCAACCGTGAACTACTTAGAAGTAGCGTTTAGAGCGATCGCCTTCGCCGTCGGGCGACGAATATTGCGAGTAAGCCAAAGGAGGTCAACAGGCAGGTCGAGGGCTCAGGGACGAACGCCAAGCGGAAGCCAACACCGTCAATCTGGGTTGTCGGGTTGCCTTCGACCCAGTTCGAAGACTGCAAGTAGTCCAACCCGTTGCCGAACGAACCGCCCCGCACGGCACGAAATGACAAGCCGATGAGCTTTTCGTTCCACTCCCACACATTGCCGCCCTGGTCGAACGTGCCATAGTAGCTGTCTGAACCCGTGTAGGCACCGCCGATTGTCAAATCACCGACAACAGATAATTCATAGTTGGCCGCGTTGCTGCCGCCGGGAGGAGCCTCGGCGGTCGGGGCCATATTACTGGCGGTCGGATAGAGCCAATAGTCGTCCGCATCACCACCTTGCGAGGCCGGCTGATGATAGGCCGCCTTATACCACTCGTCCTCGCTGGGCAGAAACCATGTCGCGCCGGTGTTGCGCTTAATGCTCCCGCCGTTGCTGGGCGTGGGCGTGCCGCCCAACAGGGTATACGCGCCGGTCTCCGTATCGCCCGATCCTTGGCCATTGTTCATCCAGTTGGCAAAGCGGATGGCGTCGTACCAGCTCACATAGTTGACCGGCATGTTCTCCCGGCCGCTGATTGGCGCGTAGCTGTAGCTGCCGCTGGAGCCGCTACGAGTGATTCCGCCGTAGCCGCTACTCATGTTCGTGTTGTAGAGGGCTAGCGGATCGCTGGCGGCCTTGGCGTTGAGTAATGCTGCATACTGTGCGTTGGTGACTTCGGTCGTGCCGATGCGATAGTCGTAGCTGACCGCGCCGTACAGACCACCAGTCGATGGGTCAGGCGCGTTCCCCGCATTTCCAATCGGAACGGTGGGGATCGTGACAGCACATGCCGACTTGGCGGCAAGCAACAAGCCAAACAGACTCAGGACTGCGATGCGAATCAATGGTCGAGCCCTCGACGCACAATGGGGGTAAAAAACAAACGCCGCTCAAATGCAAACCCAGGTGCGCGAAGAGCGACAACCATGAGAAGGCAAATGAGCGACGTTTCAGTAGCGGACTTTGGCAAATGCTTTACGGAAGTAAAACTACCCACACATTATAGGTTGCCGGGGGGGCAACCATTCCGCACGAGAAATCACAGCGGGTAGCACCGACAACTGCCGGTGTTGCGCAGCAACCGGAGGGCTCAAGCAGAGCGTCACGGTGTGGCAGGCATGACGGCAGAGTTCGCTCCGTCCTGAACCCTCTCGTGCCGGAGGCACCCTGACAAGCTGTCAGGGCCACCCGGGGTCGACGTCCCGCTCGATGTGTTATCAGTCGCAACGAAGCGCGAGCGACGCCTGCATTCCAGCGAACGTGCCTGTTGGTGGCCGTTTTCGCAAAAAGAAAAACGGCCAGTAGAAAACAGGCCAGTGTCTGTGCTAACTTCGCCTCAGACAACCTAATCCGTTGGGTATCAAGTAGAGCCCGCCGACACCATGCGGCCGGGTATCCGCAGGAGCCCGCTTCCGAAGCAATTTCGGCAGCGGGCTTTTTTCGTTTTTGGAGGTGACTGTATGGCACGCGATGAATTGGATCCGCTTGACGATGAGCTGAGGCCGGAACCTGAAGTCGCCCCAGTACTTCCCGAAGAGACAGCGTTCAACGTCAGGGAAGCAGTCGAAGCGCCCACTGAAGTGGACGATGTCGAGCAAAACGCCAGCGGACCGGTGGTCTTCGAACAGGCAAGCGTCGAATCGGAGGGAGTCGTGCCTGCCGCTGCTGAATCAGAATCCCAGGACGTGCAAGCGGCACCCAACCCCTACGACAACTTTGACAACCAGAAGGCGGTCGAGCGATTCTTCGAGGCGTACCGAGCCCAGCGGGCGGCCGAGCGCGCCGCGTCAGGTGAGAGCGAAGACGAAATGTTGCCGGCAGACGCTCCGCTGCGCCGCAAGGATGGTTTCTTCTACGCGGAACCTCGCAAGCTGCCGCCCCCGACGCCGTTTGAAGAACTGGTGTTTGGCTACAGCAAGAAACGCTCGCCGGAACCGACACCGGAGATTCAAGAGCGGTGGCTTCCGCCCGACTTTCTGCCCAAGGGTCCGCGATCGCAGCCGATCGGCGCCGCCGTTCCTGCGCCCGAGGGGGAAATCAAGGTGACCGTCGAGGTGCGGCTCACGGGCGAAGCGCGCGAGCGGATCACTGACCAGGCAATCGCCAAGGCAGCGCAGACCCACCAGAACCAGACCGAGATCGTCGCCAAGCGGCTCTATGAACTGACGCGTGAAATCCGCGATCGGGAAGCCGCACGTCGCGTTCTCTATCGGCGGTGAGCCCATGATCTCGATCGATCCCCAGGCATCGCTCAAGTATTTCCGCACAATCGCGTCGCACACCGACCGCGATGTTCAGCGGCGGCTGGATCGCTTTCAGCGGTCGCTGGAGAGGTGGCTGCACAGTGCGCTTAACTGGCCGCAGGACGATTGGGAGTCCGACTTGCGCATGTTCGTCGAGCACACGCGTTATGCGGGTTGGGAGATCTCACCGCATTCGCTGGCCAAGATTCGCGAGTTGCTGGAAGCGCGGGCGAAGCGGGCGGGGCCGTTCGCGGTGGCAACTGGCGCGCGGAGCCACGAAGCCGACAAGCCAGAAATCCAGCTTGCCGCCGTGATGGCGCCCGGCGAAGACACGGACGCCACGCTGGACCTGACGAGCGAGGACGCGGAGCAAGTTGAAGAGTCAGTTGATCTGGAGGTGGCAGGTGAGGGGCCGGAGGTGTCGGAGTCGTTCAAGGCGAAGGTAAGGCTGACGCTTGAATTACTCGATCCTGCTGTTTGTCGTTGGTGGCATGCGCCGAGCGTCGACGGGTTGATTCAGTCGCGCGATGCATGGGGGCCCCGACGTAATGTGATGAGCTACGTCGAAAATGACCGCCCGATCATTGTCGTCGACCAGAGCTTTACGGCGGGCGACACGGCGCTCGCGATTATCGACGAGGCGAGCTCGGGCCTGTTTGCGGATTCGATCGGCGCGCATTTGCGGAAGTACAAGATCGGTCGCGGGCGGAGTGTCGAGGAGTTCATTGCCTGGCGTAAGCAGTCAGCGCAGGAAGCCGCTGCTGAAGCAGCAAAGATTGCAGAGATCTACTACGGCGCGCTGGCATCGCTAACCCCTGCCGGCGAACTGGTCGTCACGCTCGACGACATCGATCGCAATGGCGTGAGCTTGAGTCATGCGCTGATTCTGCTGCCAGGGATGGCCCTGCTCCGCGGACAAATCAAAGGGTTTGTTCTGAAGATCGCTGGCGGAAAGCCGCTCAGAGTATCTGAAGAATTGTTGAATAAGCTAAGCAAGTTGCCGAAAGCAACTCTGGAGAATCTGGTTGCCAAAGTTCGGAAGGCGAAGACCCCGGAAAAGGGCATCAAGATACTGCGGGATGGAGTCGAGGCTGCTGCAACTGAGCGTCGCTCTAGGAGTGCTACTGGCGCGGCCAAGGCGACCGCTCGCAAAGGGGGCCAGGTTCACCATGCAATCTCGGTACGAGTCCATAGAGCGTTGGAAAAACACAAGAGACTAAAGGGTAAATATAAGCCCCGCGACAAACGATTCGAGTATCAGGCCGTTAGCCTTGAGGCACATAATGGTTATGAGCACTGGCACATCGACCTTGATGCCGAGGTTGTAGAATGGCTTCGTGAAAATCAGGACGCAACAACGGAAGTATTTGAAGGGTGGCTCGCCAAAAGATATAGGAAGCCCGACCTTGCTTGGCGGTTTAAAAGTAAATGAAAGGGTTCAAGAGGTGACTTTCTACACCATCAAACAGTCAGACGATCACTCAGCGCTCACATATGCGTACGAATACAAAGCAGTGATGGGCGACGCGGAATCCTGTGAATTCTGCGGAGCATGCATCAGCCTTCTGACTTGGCAGCCACCGTTCCGCGTCGAACTCGAGATGATCGGCCGAGAGTTCTCCGACATCATCTTCGACATTGGCAACGGCCTGCTTTTGTCAGAACGAACCGTGCATTTGTGCCGCGATAATCGTCTGACAGGGTTAAAGGAGATCCATCCGGTCGAAGTCGTGAAGGTCAGATCTCGCTGGCGAAAGCGGCCCGAGCCCCCTAGATACTTTTATGCGCCGATCCAGCGGGGGCCGGCACGCGTTGACGTGGCTGCCTCGGGGATCGTGTGGCTTGCGCCGCCTGCTTGCCAACATTGCCTCGGCGCCAACAAAATGCGCTGGCAACGAGTCCAGTTGGAACCGAATACCTGGGGAGGCGAAGACATTTTTGCACCCATCGGCTTGTCCGGAACGATGATTATTTCGCCGCGGTTCAAGCAGATCTGTCAGCAGCACGAGCTGAAGAATGTCATGACGCTTCCGATCGAACAAGACTCTCACGATTTCTATCCAGGGGTTAAGGACGGCAAGGAGTGGGCGCAGATTGTTGCGGAAGATAATGCGCCGCCGCCTGCCGACGACCAGGAAGCCCTGCATAGACTCGCCAAGGTCGCGCGGCTCGACATCGAACAGCTAATCACGCACTATTTGCACCTGCCCACCAAACGCGCTGCGAAGCGGGCACATATCGCCTTGTCCGCTCGCGACTTCGAAGTAGACGAGCCTTACAAGTTCTTTGCGAAATGGGGATTGCGAGTCCACACACGGCTCATCCCCGAGGAATCCGCCATCATCGAGCTCCGCCAGATGTTCACCGAGATTGCCGAGGAGAACGACGGTACCTACGACCGCTGGGAAGCTGATCTCCGCACCGAAGAGCAGCGGGCACATGATCGCCAACGCGGCGGATGGTAAAACGACAATGCCTGACGATCGGGATGCAATTGATGCGCTCGGCACCGTCGCTCGACTCGACATCGAGCATGAAATCACTCACTTCTTGCATATGCCCACAGAGGATGCCGCGGAGCGAGTGAGAATCGCACTGACCGCGCGAGATTTCGTAGTCGATGACGTCTGGCTGATCTTCGGTACGTGGTGCGTCACGGTGCGCACCATACTTGTCCCTGAGGAATCCGCGATTGTCGAGCTGCGTCGTATCTTTACCGAGATCGCCGAAGAGAACGACGGCGAGTACGACGGCTGGGAAGGCCGATCTGCGCACGGAAGAACAAAAGGCCGAAGATCGTCGCAATGGCGGGATAGGTTGACCCGCCTGCGTCACAACCCCGCCACGATCCCGCGGATGATCGCGCGGACTTTGGGGGCGGCGGTCGTGGCGACGTGCTCGACTTCGCTCGATTTGGCGCCGGACAGCGCTTCGGGACGGCATTCGTTGGTCACGACCGAGAGCGCCAGCACGCGCAGGCCGCATTGCCGGGCGGCGATCACCTCGTGAACCGTCGACATCCCGACGGCGTCCGCGCCCAGGCGGCGGAGCATCCGGTATTCGGCGCGGGTTTCGTAGTTCGGGCCGAGGACGCCGACGTACACGCCGCGGTGAGCCACGAAGTCTTCGCGACGAGCAATGGTCGCTGCGGCATCAAGCAGCTCGGCGTCGAATAGCCGGCTCATGTCGGGGCAGCGGGTACCCAGCGAATCGTCGTGCTGGCCGATCAAGGGGCCGTCGAACGTGAAGTTGATCTGATCTTCGACCAGCATCAGATCGCCGACGCGATAGTGGGGATTCATCCCGCCGCAAGCGTTGTACTACGGCACGCTGGCCTCGCTGGCACCAGGTGGCGACCTGGTCGTCACGCTCGACGACATTGATCGCAATGGCGTGAGCTTGAGTCATGCGCTCGTTCTGCTACCGGCGCTGGCCAGTCTTGGCAGAAGGGGGACTGGGCTCGTCCTACAGATTACTGGGGGAAGAGCTTTTCGGGTACCGAAGGAGTTACTCGAGAAGCTTGTCAAGTTGCCCAAAAAGGCTCTGGACAAACTAGCCGCGAAGGTTCGGCATGCAAAGACCCCAGAAGAAGCCATCGATATACTCGATGGTCACGTTAAGCGGGTACACGGGCACCATATCGCCACCGACAAAAACTGGGTATCACCGCTACGTGGCGGTCCTTGGTCGCCGCGATTCGCAGAGATTTTTGAACGCGCGGGCATGACACTGACGGATGCAGAGAACGTTGTCAAGCTTCCTGGACATAAAGGTCCACATTCAGAGCAATACCACAGGCGAATCTACACCCTTCTTAAGACCGCTACAGATGGCAAGCGGGGGGCGACGTACAAGAAGGCGCTGGTAGACGAGTTGAAGCGAATTGCTAAAGAAGTTAAGACGAAAGGAACGGAGCTCAACCGGCTTCTATTCGAGTAACGATCATGTCGGAATATATGAAATACTTTGAGGTGCAAGAGGAGTTGACGCTCCACGCCGACCAATGGTTTCTCAGGCGTCCGAGATCCGCAACTGGCGAGGTGCTGTACCCAGACGAATTCACTGTGGGAGTGCCGTACACTGGTCCCGTTCCAGTGACATTGGAGATTGGACAGAAGGGCAAGGAGGTGCAGTTCCATCTAGCGGCCTTCAGTATGCCGGTCGTTTCACGAAAGATCGCGAATATTATTCGTAGCATCGCTCCCGGTCATGCAGAGTTCTTCCCCGTCGACATCGTTGGAGCTGAAAACAAATACGAAATCATGAATGTCACTTGTCTTATAGACAGCCTGGACGAGGACAAGTCGGATTTTACAGTTTGGAAAGAAGAAGACGGACGACCTGACTTAGTCGGCCAGTACCAAATGATTTTACAGGCACGCATTGACGGTAGCCGAGCGGCGCGGCATCCAATCTTCAGGCTGTCAAAGTTCAGCGTATCCTTGTTTGTCTCCGAGCAGATTCAGCAGGAACTTGAAGATAGGCCCAATCTGGGGGTCAAGTTCATTGATGCTAGCTAGACGCGACCCGGTTCGAAATACGAGCCTTGGATCTCAGTTGATACCGACTAAGGTTGGTGAAATTGGAAGATCGACAGAGCCTTAGAGAGAGATTCTTCCCGCAACCTGAGTCCACATGCGTAGCGAGTGTGATCACTCCCCTGCCACAATCCCGCGGATAATCGCGCGGACTTTGGGAGCGGCGGTGGTCGCGACGTGCTCGACTTCGCTCGATTTTGCGCCGGACAGCGCTTCGGGACGGCATTCGTTGGTCACGACCGAGAGCGCCAGCACGCGCAGGCCGCATTGCCGGGCGGCGATCACTTCGTGAACGGTCGACATCCCGACGGCGTCGGCGCCCAGGCGGCGAAACATCCGGTACTCAGCCCGCGTTTCGTAATTTGGTCCGAGCACGCCGACGTACACGCCGCGGTGAGCCACGAAGTCTTCGCGACGAGCAATGGTCGCGGCGGCATCAAGTAGCTCGCGATCGAAAGGACGGCTCATGTCGGGGCAGCGGGTACCCAGCGAGTCATCGTGCTGACCAATCAAGGGGCCGTCGAACGTGAAGTTGATCTGATCTTCGACCAGCATCAGATCGCCGACGCGATAGTCGGGATTCATCCCGCCGCAAGCGTTCGAAATGATCATGGACTTGACGCCGAGCTCGCACAGCACGCGCACCGGGAAGGCGATCTGCGCGGCCGAGTGCCCCTCGTAGCCGTGACAGCGGCCGGCCATCGCCACGATCGGCACGCCCGCGATGCGACCGAGAATCAGCAGCCCGCGATGCGTGGGCGCGGTCGGCGCGACGAAGCCAGGAATCTCTTCGTACGGCAGCTCGAGCAGCGACTCGATTTCGTGCGCGAAGTCGGAAAGGCCGGTGCCGAGAATGATCCCCACGCGCGGACGCGGATGCCCGTGAGCCCCGATGGCTGCGGCGGCGCGCTCGACCTGCTGGCTGATCGAATCCATACGCGAGCCGGCGTTTAGGTGGCGAAGTCGGCCAGAATGCCCAGGATGATCTTGCGCAGCTTGGGCTCGGCCTCGTTCGCGGTGGCGATGATCTCAGCGACGTCGACCGGCTTGAGCGCGTCGGGAAAACAGATGTCCGTAACGATCGAGAGTCCCAGCACGCGCAGGCCGGCATGCACGGCGACCAGCACCTCGGGTACGGTCGACATGCCCACGGCGTCCGCGCCGATCAGACGCAGGAAGCGATACTCGGCCCGGGTCTCCAGGTTCGGCCCCTGCACGGCGACGAACACGCCTTTGTGCGCGGGGAAGTCCTCGCGGCGGGCGATCGCTTGCGCCCGGTCGATCAGCTCGGGATCGTATGGCCGGGCCATGTCCGGGAAGCGGGGACCGAGGCGGTCGTCGTTGATGCCGACCAGCGGATTGCTCCCCATCAGGTTGATGTGGTCGTCGATGACCATGATGTCGCCGCAGGCGAAGTTGGGGTTCATGCCCCCGCAGGCGTTGGTGACGATCAGCAACTCGCAGCCGAGGGCCTTCATCACGCGCACCGGCAGCGTGATCGCGTCGAGCGGGTAGCCTTCGTAGGCGTGGAAGCGACCTTCCATGGCCATCACGCTGGCGCCGTTGAGCTTGCCGCAGACCAGGCGGCCTTTGTGGCCCGTGGCGGTGGGCTTGAGGAAGTGCGGGATCGCGGCGTAATCGATCGAGGTCTCCACTTCGATCTTTTCAGCCAGCGGTCCGATGCCGGTGCCGAGGATGATGCCGACGCGCGGCCTCGCGCCGGGCCACTGACCGCGGATGGCGGCGGCGGCGGCTTCGATTTGATCGTAGAGGTGCAGCATAAGAGAATCTGTCGGGCGAGGGGGCGTTTAGCTGATACAGAGGCTTGGCGAGGGGGCTCTAGTTCGGTTGCGTGGCGCAGTGTAACCTGTTGCCGCGCGAGATGCCAAGGACCGCTAACGTTTCCCTTGCAAAGCCGTCCGCGGCGGCCCATGATCAAGATGCCTTGCGATTTGCTTTGGCATTGCGAGTTAAATTACTGCGGCTGGCGGGCCGCTTGCGGGCGAAAGCACGTATGCAGTCCTCCATGCGAACGCTTCTGCGGGGCGCGACTTTCTTTGCGCTCACCAGCGTGATTGGCACGCTGGGCTACATCTCGGCCGGATGGGAGCCCCTCGACGCGGCCTACATGACCGTGATCACGATCTTTGGCGTGGGATTCGGCGAGGTGCATTCTCTGGACAACGATCCGAAGCTGCGGGTGTTCACGATGTTTGTGATCGTGGCGGGCTGTTCGAGCGTGATCTATTTCATCGGCGGCCTTGTGCAGATGGTCGCCGAAGGTGAGTTCAACCGTGTCCTGGGAGCCAGACGCATGACTAAGGGGATCGAACAGCTCACGAACCACATTATCCTGTGCGGCTATGGACGCGTGGGCCAGCACCTGGCCCGCGAACTGCGCGCGGTTGGTCAGACGCCGGTGATCGTGGATTCGGATACCGAACGGCTGCGCGAGGCTGAAGCGGAGGGGTACCTGGTGCTGGTGGGCGATTGCACCGAGGAAGCGGTGCTCATCACCGCCGGCATCGCTCGGGCCCGGGTGGTGGCGAGCGTGCTGTCGAGCGATGCGGCCAACGTGTTTCTGACGCTCACCGCGCGGCAGCTCAACGGCGAGGTGGAGATCATCGCCCGGGCCGAGGCGCCCGTGAACGAGAAGAAGCTGTATCGATCGGGGGCGAATCGTGTGGTGCTGCCGACGGCGATCGGCGCGACGAAGATCGCGAACATGATCACGCATCCCTCGGCCGAGTCGCTGCTGACGGACGCGGCGGGACGCGAGCAGCTCAACGAGGATTTGCAACTGTTTGGACTGAAGCTGCAGGAGTTCAGCGTGGCGGCGGGGAGCGAACTGGTGGGGCGGCCGCTGGCCGAGGCCGAATCGCGCGGACAAGGGGGCGTGGTGATCGTGGCTATCCGGCATCGCGATGGGACGATGGAGATCTCTCCGAGCCTGGAGCTTGTGCTGGCGGCCGAGGATACGATCTTTGTGATGGGGCACGGCGAGCAGGTCCTCGCGATCGCTCGCAAGGCGGGGAGTGATCGGGGGATCATGTTCCGCGGGGCACGGATGTAGCCGCTCGTGCCGCAGATGCTGGCATGGGAAGGCGGAGCGAGCTTGAGTTTGCCGCCGGGGCGGACTAAATTGGCAGACGCTGCCGGACCCCCTCGAACCGGGACCTCTCCCGCTCCGCCGGCCGCGCTGGCCGAACCAGCTCACGCTTCCCTCAACCGCAAGGAGTCGACAGCCATGCTGCGACGATCAGCCGCGCTCATTGCGCTTTGTGCCATTCTGGCCGCCACCGTAGCCCGCGCTGCCGAAGAGCACTTCTTCGACTCGGACGGCGTGAAGATTCGTTACGTCGAGGCTGGCGAAGGAGAACCGGTCATCCTGGTTCACGGCTTCACCGCGAGCGCGATGGTGCAGTGGCAACTGCCCGGCATCTTCACCAAGCTGGCGCAGGATTACCGCGTGATTGCAATCGACAATCGCGGTCACGGCAAGAGTGACAAGCCGCACGATCCGGCCGAGTATGGCCCGAAGATGGTGCAGGATGTGATCAACCTGATGGATCACCTGAAGCTCGACAAGGCGCACATCGTGGGCTACTCGATGGGCGGATTCATGACCGGCTACATGATCGCGAATCACCCGGACCGGATCATTTCGGCGACGATGGGTGGCGCCGGCTGGTCGCAGGCCGATGATCCGCGGCTGGCATTCATCGAAGACCTGGCCAAGAGTCTGGACGAAGGAAAAGGCGTCGGTCCCTTGATCATTCAGCTCACGCCGGCGAATCGGCCGAAGCCGACCGAGGAGCAAATCGCCCTGATCAACAAGATGCTCACCTCCACGAACGATCAGAAGGCGCTGGCGGCGTGCATCCGAGGCATGCTGAAGCTGGAAGTTCCGGAAGCGAAGCTGAAGGCCAACCAGGTGCCGGTGCTGGCGATCATTGGTGACCTTGATCCGCTGAAGGCTGGAGTGGACGAGATGCAGTCGCGGATGTCGAACCTCAAGGTGTGCGTGATTGACGGCGCGGATCACATGACGTGCTTCACGAACCGGAAGTTCGTCGAAGACTTGAAGGCCTTCTTGGCCGAGCATGCCGCGGAGCCGGCGACGGTGAGCGCCGGGGCGAACTGAAAAGTCGACGCCGCTTCGGGGGAATTGCGATCCTAGCGATCAAGCGCGCCGGCGGAGCGGCCGCAAGCGCGCCAGCAGGAGTGCGGTCGCGCCTAGCGCCGCCAGCAGGACGCTGGATGGTTCGGGGACGGTGGCCAGTGCGCCCAGCGGCATCGCCATAGGCGCTGCTGTTGGCAAGTCGGCCAAGCGGCGAATTTCACCGAACACGGCCAGGATGTCTTGCGGGTTCCCGCGCTCGTCGCCATTGACGTCGTACCAGGGAAGTCCGTCGCCGCGGAGGCCGGCAAGGTCCATGAAGTCCTGGCGGCGAATCAGTTCGTTGATAACGGCCAGCGCATCGCGCGACTCCACGCGACCGTTGTTGTTGACGTCGAACCGGTTGGTCCGGTTCTGCCAGGACGGGCGATTGACCATGCTCAGGATATCGTTGCGATAGTAAGCCAGATCCGCCATCGCGGATTGCGAGCCGTAGGTGACGATGCCCGCGGGCTGGTTGACGAGCGGCTGGCTGGTGATCATGATGCCCGCCAAGAGCCAGCCATCGTCGCTGCCGATGAACACGCCGCCACCGGAATCACCGGGCGTGGCCTGAGCTTCGAACGTGGTGCCCTCGCGGTCGAACTTGGTCATGAAGACTTGTGTGGCGTCCGACGTGCGATACGCGGAGTTGTTGGAAACGAAGTTTTGCCCCCAGCGCTTCGTCGAGCTGTCCACCAGGTGGTGACCCAACACGTCGGCCGAGAGCGGCGACGTCTCGGTCCACTGGACAGTCTGGCCAGGCGCCGCCAAATCCCAGCCGCGCAAGGTCGGAGCGCGATCGGTACCCGAGCCGATCATCATCACCTGGGTACCGACGGTGGGAGCGGTGGTGGCGATGTTCATCGCGGGGAGGCCGGGATCCTGGGTCAGGCGAAACATCCGCAGGTCGGGCGAGGCGGGTTTGCCGATGTTTTTGACGCGGTAGTTGTATTCGGCGGAGGCGGTGAACGAGCGGCCATCGGAAAGTGAGAAGGTACTTCCACTGACGTGTTCGGCTGTAATTACCCAGCCGCGGCCGAGGTACACAGCGCTGCCGCCTCCCACCTCCCCGACGTTTAGCCAGCCGGGGTCATTCGCGGGTGCTTTCACGTTGGCGATGTCCGTGGCGGAGGAGATGACCACCGCGAAGGTTGGCGCCGAAGAGACGCCTGAGAGCAGAGCGACGGCGCACAGCCGCGCAAGGTACAGAATTTGCCTGGACATAAGTGAGCAACTCGCGAGCACGGAATCGAAGTGGCGGGTCAGTATTGCAGGACGTGCCGATAGCATCGAACGGTTCTGTTTTAGGTGAGTTCCAGCCTAACGGCCAGCGCCGCGGTTTTCCAGGATAAATTCGCCCTCCGGCACTGCCTTCTGGCCCATGCTATCGTAGGTCGACCACCAGCGGACGATGATCCGAACCGACATCCGGACCGACCCAGGCCCGGACGCAGGTCCAGGGCGGACTGAACAACACGTGATCGATGCGAGCGCCGTAGATCCAGCCGTGAGCTTCGGTAAATTTGGTGAATCCGAGGCCCCAGCCGGCAGTTGAGAAGGCGTTGGCGAGCCCGCTCCAGTCGCGGCGAAAAATCAGGCTGTCGACGGGCGTATTGAAATCTCCAACAACGATCTTGGGCCCGGGATGCTCGAGCACCCAGTGGCTGAGCGATTGCGACTCCTCAGCGCGCAAGCGCAGGATCGCCTCCAAAGCCGGCAGCCCGGCGCGGTCGATGCCGCGACGCGAATCCAGTACGGCCTCGAGTCCGGGACGGGGCGTGATCAGGTGCAAGTTGAACAGTTGCAACTCGCCATTGGGCAGCTCCACGCGAAACAACGCGACCGCGGGTTTGTTGGGGATGGAAGGACGCATGGCAAAGTCGGCTCGGGTGACCGGATGCGGACTGGCCACGAGCAGCTCGTCGAATCGCACGACATTCCAGCCTTCGGGCCACACCTGGGGCGGAGGGTCCCGCTTGCATTCCTGCAGCGCAACAATGTCGGGATCGAGCGAGCGGATAAGCACGGCCAGCGAGCTTACGCTGTAGCGCTGTTGATCGACATTGCAGGTGACGATTCGCAATTTGTACGGGGCATTGGGCTGCGGCAGATTCAGACGAAAGCCGCACAGCGGAACGACGGCGATCGCCAGCGAGATGACGAGCACCCACCATAGGCGCCGTTGCCAGATGGCGGCCAGCGGTCCCAGCAGCGCAAGCGGCAGGACGCACAGCCAGCGCGGCCCGAACAGAAAGATCGTCGCCCAGGGTCCGCGGTCGCCGCGGTAGCGCATCCAGAGCCAGAGTGCGATGATCAGAACCAGGTACGCCCAGATGGCCAACGCCACGAGGCGTGTCCACCGGCTGCGCGGCTGCGGGACGTTCGCCGTGGGGGCGGTGCGTGCTGGTGTGCCTTCCGTGATCATGTCAGCTCGCGGCGAGGATTCGAAATCGAGCGAGCCGTTTACGCGACGATTCGCTTCGGTACGAGACTATTCTACCCGGCGGAAAAGGCCGCGCTGGTGTTGATCGAAAGCTACTCATCGCGATTCTGTTGTTTGAGGGCTTTCAGCCGGCGGAGCATGTGTTTAATGTCCAGGCCGCCGCGGATCGCGACGTAGATCGTCACCGTCGAGAACCAGGCGAGGCAGGCCGCCGTCACGTACCACCAGAAAGTTGAGCCGTCGATCATCACGCGATCCTCACACTCGAGCCGGGCTTCAGGTAACTGCCCAAGACCATGGCCAGGCCGGCGCCGACAAAGGCTGCAATGCCCGCCCGTTCGGCGCCGATGTTCAGGGCCGCTTCGCGGGTGACGGGAATGGCTTCGAACACGAGGTAAGCGAAGGGAATCAGCGCTCCCAAAGTGATCGCGCCAGCCGCTCCCCAACTGTTCGCCCGCGGCCAGTAGCAGGCGGCCACGAGCAGCGTTGACATGCTGGCCAGGTAGATCGTGCCGGTGACGGTCAGATAGGTCCAGATCTCCTGCTGCAAGGGATACCACAGCCCATAGACCAGCAGGAACAAACCAATCAGCGCGATGATCGTGCGATTCCAGGCGAGCCCGCGCGGCTCGCTCCACCTGGTTTTGCGGAACGGGGCCATCAGGTCGTTATAGATGACACTGCCCCAGGTGAGCATGTAGGAGGAGTCCGTCGACATGTCGGCTGCCAGCATGGCCGCCACGAGCAGGCCCGTCACGCCCAGGGGCCAGGCCGTTTGCGCCAGAAAAGTTGGCATCGCGTGCGAGGTCGGGACGATTCCCGGTCCCAGAGTTGCTAAGGCGGCGATGCCCCAAATGCCCGGGATCACGAACTGGCAGACGAAGAAGAAACTCGTGCGAGTGTAGACCTTCTGCCCGGTCTTGGCGTCTTTGGCCGAAAGCAATCGGGCGATGGTGGTTTGCCAGGTGAGCATCGCGGCGGCGTTTACCAGCATCTGAAAGATGATGTACGTCCAGCCGATGTTGGGATTCACGAATGGGTTGAAGCCGCCCGCGCCGTAGTTGGATTCGACGGTTGAAGCGAGCGTTTCCCAGGGGATGTTCATGAGCGTGAGCACGGTGACGACGAGCATGCCCACGCTCATCACGAGGAACTGCAGGTAGTCGGTCACCAGGACCGAGAGCATGCCGCCTACGATCGTGTAGACACCGACCGCCACGAGCATCACGGTCATCGTGATTTCGAGGTACTGCTTGTCGATGTCACAGACAATGACCAGGAACTCGCCGCCGGTGCGAAGGAAGACGCCCATGTTCAAGAGTCCGCCGAGCACGATCACGACGCCGCTCCACCAGCGAATCTTGCTGCCGAAGCGTTTCTCGAAGAGTTCGGGAATGGTCATGACGCCCGACTCGCGCAGCGGCCGGACGCAGAAGCCGGTGAGGCCAATGAAGAGCATTGCGAGGAAGCCGCACACGCCCGCCACGGCTCCGGCGAAGCCGTGCTTGTAGCCCAGTTCGGCGCTCGACATGCAGGTGACGATGCCGAACTCGGTGGCGGCGAGGGAAGCCACACCGAGATACACGTCCATCTCGCGGCCGGCGACCAGAAAGTCCTCGACCTTGCCGATATACTTCCGAACACTCAGGCCGGCAAACATCGCCAGCGCAAAGTAAACCGCGATGATGCTGCCGTCGATCCAGGTGAAATTCGACATGCGGGACAATGGGGGTGGGTGTGCGCGCCGTGTGAAAATCACGCAGGGACTTTTCAGAACGGAAACTTGTCGTCGAGCTTCGCGTTGGAGAGTTCGACCAGGAACGGTGAGAGGCGCTCGACGACGGCATCCAGCAGCTTCTTGCCCTTCTCGGCCGTGGCCGCGTGCGGATAGCCCGAGCCGGAGTTCGTCGTCAGCAGGTGCCAGGGGCGGGTGATCGAAACCCAGCCTTCGTTGACGGCGCGAAACCGCGTCTTGGCCACGGCGCCGTCGTCGGCGATCAGCGTGCCGTCGGCATTGCGGGCGACGAGCTCGGGGAAGTATGCCAGGCCAAAGGACGTTTCCATTTCACCGGCGTGGTCGTCGGGATGGTCGAAGATGTCGGCGGCGAGATCCTTCACCGCGCTGTACCAACTGACGAGAAACACGTTCACCGAAGTCTTGCCGTAGAGTTCGCGAACGAGGGCCTTGAACTCGTTGCCGCCGTGGCTGTTGAGCAGTACGAATTTCTTCACGCCGTGATGCTCGAGCGACTTCACCAGGTCGGTAATGACGGCGAAGAGTGTCGAGGGGTTCAGGTTCATGGCCATCGGAAAGGCCATCTGGTTGGTTTCGGTGCCATAGGGGATCGTCGGCAGCAGAGCGACCTTGGCTCCCTGATTATGAGCCGCTTCGCAGATCTTCTCGCCAACGACGGTGCCTTCGAACAGGTCGGTTCCGTAAGGCAGGTGCAGATTGTGCGGCTCGGTGGCGCCGCAAGGGAGCACGGCCACTTCGTAGCGATTGTGTTTCAGATACTCGTAGTTGACGTCGGCAAGGGCCCAAGGACGCACGGTGAGGATACTCCAGATGGCGAGACGGTGGAGGAGGAATCGTAGCCGCTGATGATACCCGCTTGGGTCGGGGTTCGAAACCGGTGGGCAAGCCAGACAGTGGCACCCGGAAGAAGAGTCACCCAGAAACAGCGCTCACTACCGAGCCGCGGTGGTGGGCTCGCCGGCGCCTTCGCTCATGAAAGCGCGATACTGGGCATCGAGCTGATCAAAGCTTTCGCCCATCAGTTCGGCGAGCGACTGTGGTTTGGCGCGGCCGGCATAGACCGTGGCCAGGTAGCGGTTGAGTGCGTCGCGCTTGGCGCCGCCGCCCGCGTGCATGAAGAAGTCGGCGAGGCCCGCCGACTGGCTGTAGATCATCGCGATTCGGGGGTCGCGCTGCAGATCCTGGCGGCTGGTCGCGGTAAGTTCGGCGAGCGGCACATAGAACTGATCGGTCAGCAGGCGGTGCCGGGCCGCCGGCACGCGGCCGGCATTTGCTCCGCCGAGCGTGTAGTAGCCGTCGTGCGCGGCTAGCGATTCCATGTAACAGGCAATCGCTTCGACGATCCAGAAGTTATCTTTTGCGCCGACCTGGGGTGCAACGTTGCGCGTCTCCTGGAAGAGTTGATGCGCGCCTTCGTGAAAGAGCGTGCCGGGATCCTGCTCTTCGCCGGCGAAGAAGTAAGCCTTGCGCGTGGTGTCGAAATAGATGCCCAGCGTGATGTCGATTTGTGGCTGGGCAGAACGAAGCGCCGTGACGTATTCGTCGCGCGTGCGGAAGTAGTATACGTCGTGCTGCCGAGGGAGCGGGCGTGGCGCCTTGCCGTCAAGCTGCTTGGCGAGTTCTTGCTCGGTGGCCAGATACGTCGCGAACACCTGTCTCCACAGCGAGTGCAGAAGTTCCAGCCGGCGGGCGAGCGAGACCCCTTCTTCCAGGCTGTGGTTGGTGGTGACCACGTAGTGATCAGTTTCAATGCGCCAGCCGCGCTGCATGTCAATGCGCAGATTGGCTTCTTCGTCGGCAGTCATCCAGCGGCCGAGGGCATTCCGCTCGCCGCGCTCGTAGCGTTCGACATGGGCTTTCGGCAACCAGCCGAACTTCTCAGTCCAAACCTTACCGGCGCGGAGCTGCCGCGCCTCGAACGGGGTGCGCCAGGCGTCCTGGTACTTCACATAGCCGAGCATCTTGCGGGCGCGCTCGTGGTCGGGATTCTCGCGGAGCGCTTCGACCACGAGCTCCATCACCAGCGAGGGGCGATGCTCCGCGATCGCTTGTTTGGCGAGCGCCATGAGCGCATCGGCCTGGGCATCGCGCAGGTCTTGCCACTTCACCTGCTTCGCCGAACTGGCGGCATCGGCGGCGGGAAACATCGTGCTTGGCGGCAAGAACAACGTGAGTTGCTCGGGATCGCGCTCCGGGACCCAGGCCCGGATGGCCGCGGCGGCTTCCGGCAGATTTTGAATGTCGCAGCGCTTGGCGACTTCTTCCAGCTTGCCGCGGTAGCTCGTGTAAAGTGCGGAGCGAGCCTGATCGACGTCGGCGCGCAACGAGGCGCAGGTGGAAAGGACCAGAAGCAAAACGGGGAGAGCAAGGCGGAATCGCGGCATAGTTTCAGTCTAACATGCCGGTGGCGGAAACCGGCGCGCGGCTGAAATGGTCGGAATTCGCCAGGATATTAGCCCGAAGCGCGCTTCGGGCTACTATTGTGGGCCTTGTAATGCTCACACCTCATCCGCGAACGACAGCCGCTCGCGGATTGGGGGGTGGCTGTGGAACAGGAAGACCTCGACGGGATGCGGGTCGGGATCGTCCTTGTTCAGCCGGGCCAACTTGCGAAAGGCTGACTGATAAGCGACCCGCAGACCAGTGCGCTTGAGCGCATAGCGATCGCACTGCCGCTCGTAGCGGCGGCTGATCGCATTCTGCACCGGTTCGAGCACCAGGCTCATCAGCGTCAGCACAAGCATCAAGAGCGGCAGCGTGCTGGGTGGCAGCTCGTATGCCGTGAGCGGGCCGTAGCGAGCTTGGGCCCAGGCCATCACCACCCAGTTGCAGAGCGCAAAGCCGACGAGGCTATACACGAGGCCGGCGAAGATCATTTTGCGAATGTGCTTGTACACGTGATGGCCGATCTCGTGGGCGAAGATCACTTCGATCTCGTCGGGCGAGAAGCTGTCGAGCAGCGTATCGCCCATCAGCACGCGGCGGGTGCGGCCCAGGCCGGCGAGCATCGCGTTTGCCTTGACGGTCTCTTCGCTGAGGCCCATCCGGTAGACGCCTTCGATCGAGAGGCCCGTGCCGGCCGAAAGCTTTTGCATCCGCTCGTTCAGCTCCGGATGATCGAGCCGCTCGACTTTGTAGAACAGTGGAATGATGACGACCGGCGCGAGCTGGCCGATGAGCACCGAAACGGCGAAGAACGCGCCCGCGGCGGCAATCCACCACCAGGGGCCCGTGAGCCAGATGATCCAGTACAGCCCCACGACCAGCACGAGGCCGAAGGCCAGCGACAGGCCGTTGCGCTTGAAATAGCGCAGCAGCCAGCGAGCGAATGTCTGCCGGCTGAGGCCGTAGCGATGCTCGAGCGTGAAGCCCCCGTAGAGTGAGAGCGGAAACGAGATCGCCATGTGGGCGAGCGTGGCGCAGGCAAAGATGCCCACCAGCCGCAGCGTGTAAGACGGTGTGAGCTCGCTCAGCCAACGATCGAGCGGCACGGCGATGAGCAATGCCATCACGAACAGGAACGCGACGTCGAGCGCCTTGTCGACGAGCCCCACGACGAGCGACTTCTGGCCGTACTCTTTCGCTTCGGCCAGTTGCTCGGGGGTCATCTCTTCGGCTGAATCCTGCACCGTAACTTTAGCAGCGACAGGTTCTTCGATGGGCGGCACGAGCGCGTCGCTCGAGTCAGGCTGGCTCATGGGCGAGTGCTCCTCGTGCGACTACTCGGCGGCCGGCAACTGCATCAGCCGCTGCAACTGCTCGGCCGGATACAGGCAGAAGGCGTACTCTCGCGAAGCGAGGATCGATCGCGCGCGGAGTAGCGAGGCCAGCCGCTCACGTTCGGCGATGATCATCTCGCGCTGGCCGGTGACGTGCGACTGCAAAGCGGCGTTTGCCGTGCGAATGTGATCGCCGCGAAGCTTGGAATTCTCGCGCGTGGCGGGTGTTTCGATCCAGTGCCGCTTGGTGGCCACGAGTGAGCCAACTTCGCCATTGGCGGATGCATCGACGAAACGCTCGGGATGATAGATCGTCTCGCGCAGCCGTTGTCCGACCCGGCGAGCATCATCCTGCGAGACGACGGCCTGTTCGATCGGCAGGCGAAGTGTCGCCGTGAGCGTCATGTAACACGGCGGCTTGATGCCGAAGAAACGCTCGATAAGCGCGTCGGTCACGTGATCGTACTTCGCGCCGCCGATGCCGTGCAGGAACAAATCGCCCAAACACAACCGGGCGAAGAGCGTCGTGATCAAGGCGCGGGTGCGAATCCGCAAGCCGCCCGCGGCAAGCTCGGCCAATTGGGCGGCCGCACGATCGACATCGCCTTCCGGTTCGAGCGCCAGGGCGTGCTCGATTCGTCGGCGATCGGAGAGGATGATCTCATCGCCGCGCTGGCGCACAAACAGCCGGCGACGGCGCGGATTGTCGCGATCCCAGATCCAAAACGGCGCTTCCAGCCAGCCGTCTTCAATGACCAGGTCGGGCACGGGGTGCGCCGTGCTGCGGACGTGATTTTCGTGGCGGTATTCGGCGACCGAGTGATTGTAGAGTTCCCACAGACGCGGCAGACGCGCGAGCAGGTGGGCCGTGAACCAATTGAACGACGGCAACCCACACACGCGGCTTTGCGGAATCTCGAGAGTCGTGGCGCCCCAGATACCTTCTTGCTGATGGCGGGCTTGGGCCAGGCACTGACCGAGGTTTGTGACGCTCTGCGAACGCTCGACGACCAGCGGCCAGAACTCGCGAACCAGGGGATCGCCCACCAGGGGAGCAATCGTCTCGGCAGCGCGCTGGCCAAAGCTGGCCAACAGCTCGCGATCGATAATCTCGCGTTCTTCGTAGGGAATCTCGTTGGACTGTGCGTCGAACGGCACGCTCTCGGCGTACGGACTCGACGAGGATCCCGTCGGTACGCGCACCGCGGCTGTTTTGATGGTATCGCTGTCGATAGTCAGGTTGACTGCCACGCCGCCATGGCGCTGGGCCAGATTGCTGAGCACGAAGTTCTTGAACCACACGCCGGGATGAAACAGCTGTGGCTGATGACCCGCGACAAGAATGGGCGTCTCGGGCGCCATCGACGGCAGCGGCACGTCGCGATAGGCGCGCGTGTAATCCCACGCGGCTTCCAGCAACTCTCGGCGGGCGTCGGTAATCAGATGCGAGAGTGGGCGGCCGCCAATGTCGTAGTCGTAGCTGGACTTGGCCGCCGCGTTGCGTTCGATCACCTCGCCGATCATTTCGAGCGGCGGTTCGACGAGCGTGCCGCCATTCTCGGCAGGCGCCCGCAGTTTCTTTCGCTCGCAAGCTTCGCCCATCAGCTTCATCCGCGGGTCCCTCGACACAACTGCTCGCGCACGTGGGGCGGACGCATGTCCGGACGACCCGCAGCACGGTCCAAGACCTCATGATAATACTTCAGGCGGCGTGCTGCATCGTCGAGGGCCCCGCCAAACGAGCGCTCTTCGTCCAAATAGATCAGTGGAACCGGCAATTCCAGAATTGACAGCCCAGCCCGCGCAGCTTGCACCCAGACTTCGAGCGGCATGGCGTAGCCGGTTTCGGCGATGTCGAGCGCGGCGAGGGCCTGGCAGCGGTAGGCCTTAAAACCGCAGAATGCGTCGGTGAGGTTCAGCCCCAGCCGCTGGTTCAGCTCGGCCGTGATCTGCATATTGATCCGGCGGCGGTCGGCAGGCGGAACGCTTTGATCGTCGAAGATTTGCAGGTACCGGCTGCCTGAGACGATCTGGGCCTGGTCGGCCGCTGCGACGAACTCGGGGATTCGCTGCGGCTCGTGCTGTCCGTCGCAGTCGATGGTCACCAGCACGTCGTAATGATGGTTGAGCGAATACTCGAACGCGGTGCGGAGCGCGGCGCCGTAGCCCTGATTCTTTTCGTGGCGAACGTGAATAATGTCGCCGCGCGCGGCCAGCAGTTCGGTCGTGCCGTCGGTCGAACCGTCGTCCACCACGAGCACTTCGGGGCTGAACTGGAGCACGCGGTCCAGCACTTCGCCGGCGTGTTTGACTTCGTTGTAGACGGGAAGCGCCGTGAGAAAGCGGGTAGGCATGAGAGGCCTCGCAGATCGAGCGTCGAGATCGGAACGCATCATTCTAGACGAAAGCCTCCGAAAGGCGACGGTTGCCGGCCAGGTGGCGCACCGGCCGGCGCGCGGCGACGTGGCCCAAACATATTGAATCTCCGCATTTTACAGCCATTGGATCGGGTCTCGCTCGGTGCGGCTGGCCCAGACTTTGAGCTCCCTAAACTGGCGGGCGAGCACCTCGGCGAGCTCGTCGAGGGCGAATCGCTCGCTGGCGAAATGACCCGCTAGCACGAGGCCGACACCGAGCGCCTCGGCCTCGAGTGCGGTGTGAAAGCGGACTTCGCCGGTGACGAGGCACTCGCAACCGGCGGCTTCGGCCGGACCAAGGAACTCGCCGGCGCTGCCGCAAGCGACAGCGACCTGGGTGATCTGCTGATCGAGCGGTCCCACGGCCTGGGCGTGTTCGATGCCGAGCAGCTGCTTCACCGCGGCAGTCAGTTCAGCGAGCGACTGCGGCTTGGCGAGACGACCAAAGCGGCCGGCCCCCTGCCCTGGCTCGGCGCCGCAGACCAGCGGTGCAATGTTGTTCAGACCCAGCCCCTTGGCCAGACGTTGGTTGATGCCTTCGGCCGCGGAATCGAATGCGGTATGCGGACTGTAGACGGCTACCTTCGCGGCGATCAGGTCGAGCAGTATTCGGCCTTCGGGCGTCTCGCCGGTCAAGCGCTTGAGCGGCCGGAACGGCAGCGGATGATGCGTGACGATTAGTTCGGCACCCTCGGCGATCGCTTCGGCGGCGCTGTCGGGCGTGATCGTCAGGCAGGTCATCACGCGCGTGACCGGCTGCTCGAATCGTCCGATCAGCAGGCCGACGTTGTCCCAGCTTTCGGCGAGCACCGTGGGAGCAAAGCTCTCGAGGAACGCGGCGATGTCGGCGACGTGGGGCATGGTAATCGAAGCTTAAACGGGGGCCGAAAGTGCGATAGAAGCGGTTAGTTTACGTGCTGTGCCGCCGCTTCGCCACGTTTTGCTAGAAGGTTACCAGTTGCGGCACATGGCGACTCTGGCGCTGCCGGATACAATGAATCGCTTGTTCGACTGCGCCCCGAATTCGCTCTGAAAGGCTTCTGCCTATGCCCGCTCTGAAGATCGCCGTGCAATTGTCCAGCTTGAGGATGCCGATGCGCAAGGCGCTGGTGGCGGCCGCGCGGATGGGCGTGCAAGGCGTCGAGATCGACGCCCGCGGCGAGTTGCGTCCGCAAGAGCTTTCGCAGACCGGGATGCGTGAACTGAAGCGGATGCTGGAGGATCATAACCTGCGGGTGTCGGCGGTGAGTTTTCGGACCCGCCGCGGTTATGACGTGGCCGACGAGATCGATCGCCGCGTGGCCGCGACCAAGACGGCCATGAAGTTTGCCGCCGATCTGCATGCGGCTGTCGTTGTGAATCAGGTCGGAAACGTCCCGGCGGAATCGACGGGTCGCAACTGGAACCAGCTCGTCGACTCGCTGACCGAGATCAGCAAGTACGGGATGCATGTCGGCGCGCTGCTCGCGGCCCAAACCGGCACCGAAAGCGGCGCTGACCTGGCGCGGCTGCTCGATGCGCTTCCCGAGGGTGGCATCGGCGCCGATCTTGATCCGGGCAACCTGATCTTGAATGGCTTCTCGCCGCTGGAGGCCGTCGAGGCGCTCGGGGCGAGAATCTTGCACGTTCATGCGCGCGATGGTGTGCGCGATCTGGCGCGCGGGCGTGGATTGGAAGTTCCGCTCGGCCGCGGTTCGGCTGATTTTCCAGCACTGCTGGGAACGCTCGAGGATCATCAGTACCGCGGTTTCTTTACAATCGCCCGGGAAGACTCTGAGCACCCCGCGGCGGAAATTGCGGCGGCGGTTGAGTACCTGACGAATCTCTAGCAGCAGCTTAGTCTTCGTTCGCTTCGTCGATTGCCTGGCGAATCAGCGTCAGCAGCACATTGGGATCGTACGGCTTGCGAACGTAGTATTGGCAGCCGGCCGCGCGTGAGCGCTTCAGGATGTCGTCCTGCTCGCGGCCGCTGACGATGATCACCGGAATCTCGCCGGTTTGTTCGTCGTCCACAAGGCGCTGGCAGAGCTCCAGGCCGTCGATATCCGGAAGACACAGGTCGAGCGTGATGCAATGCGGCCGGGCCAGCCGCGCGAGGTCAAGCGCCTGCTGGCCGCTGCGGGCGACGATCGTGCCGAAGCCCAGCTTGTCGAGCCGCAAGCGGAGCGGTTCGGCGATCGACTCTTCGTCGTCAACGATCAGCACCTGGGGCCGCACGGGTGTGGGCGTGGCAAGTTCCTGTTCGGCAGGTTCGAGAAGCATGATAAATCATCCCGGAAAGGTGGGAGTCGTCCGCGGCGGGGCAGCAATGCGGACAGGCGGAAGGCGGGGTCGGTACACATGCGCGCGAGCCTGCGCGCGAAGAAACTCTACGCTACAAGACTTCGCGAGGCGCGAGCGGCCGGAGCGGCGCTCGACGATTTTGCCCGAACAGGCAGCCGGTTCTGCCGGTTTTAGCGATTCTTCCAGTCGAAGCCCGAGATCGTGGCCAGCGCGAGTTGCAGGGCGTGGGTACCGTCGCGGCCGTGTCCTTGGGCGGCCAAGGCCACATACAGCTGGTGCACCAGGGCCAGGCCCGGCATGGCGATCTTCATCCGCCGGGCTTCGCTGAGAATGATACCCATATCTTTGATGAAATGTTCGACCATGAAGCCCGGCTCGAAGTTGCCTTTGATGATCCGGGGGCCGAGGTTCGCCAGCGACCAGCTTCCGGCGGCGCCGGAGCTGACCGATTCGAGGACGACGTTCAGATCGAGGCCGGCCCGGTAGCCATACAGCAGAGCTTCGCAGACGCCGATCATGCTGGCCGCGACCAGGGTCTGATTGACCATCTTGGTGTGCTGACCTGCGCCGGCAGCGCCTTGATGGACGATGGTCTTACCCATCGCCTGCCAGCAAGGCTGGAGCGCATCGACGATGTCTTTCTCACCGCCAATCATGATCGAGAGCCTGGCTTCGCGCGCGCCGATGTCGCCGCCGGATACAGGGGCATCGACGCTGTGTACGCCGCGTTTGTTGGCGGCTGCGGCGATCTCGACCGCCAGCGACGGTTCGCTGGTCGTCATGTCGACGATCACGCTGCCTGGTTTGCTACCGGCCAGCGCGCCGTTGTCTCCCAGGATCACGCTCCGCACGTCGCTCGGAAAGCCGACGATCGTAAAGATGACGTCCGACGCTTCGGCCACGGCTTTAGGCGTATCGGCCCAGGCGGCGCCTTTGTCGATGAGCGGCTGGGCTTTGCTCTTGGTGCGATTGAAAACCGTGGCCGCAAAGCCGGCGGTCATCAGGTGGCCGCACATGCTGGAGCCCATGACGCCGGTGCCGATCCAACCGATGCGCGTTTTGCCGGGAGCGATCTCGAGAGCTGCCATCGTCGATGAATGCCTTGGAAGGAGTGAGATGGTAGGCTGGGAATGAAACCGCCGCGCGTGTCTTGGCGGCGAGCGGCAATTCTACCAGCGAGTTGCAATCCTACCAGCGGTCCGTGGGCCGCTCCAGAATTTCGCGCAGGACGACAGCCCGCCGCAGGTTCTCCTGGTTGAGGAAGAGCCCTGCCACGGCGAGCGCTTCAGCTTTTTGTTGAGCAGATTGGGTGGCTTTGGTTTCGCCGCTGGCTGGCTGGCCTTCGGCGGTTGATTCGCCGAGCGATCCCAGCCGATGCTCGAACACCTGGTGGACGTGCTCGGACATCTCGGTTTCCGAGCGCGTGACGTCCGCAGCCAACGACTGTTCGCGAGCTTCGAACTTGCCCGATCCGAGATGCTCTTCCACGGACTGGGTAACGGACTCGCGCTCGCGGCGTTTCTTTTTGTCGGCCGTATCCTGCTTGGGTTTCGCTGGGCGGCTGGGCTGCTGAACTGGCTGCTCCCGTTGCTGCTTCTTCTGCGGTTGAGCTGGTGGAGCGGCGCCGCGGTTCTTGTCGGCACGTCGCTCATTGGCGCGGCGCAGGAACTCCTCGATTTCGGCGTTGAGTTTCGCCTGCACCGTTTCTTCGGCGGGCGGGGCGGGCTGTTGGCCCTGGCCCGGCGGAGGTAAGGGGCGTTCGCCGCGCGCCTGCTGTGGCTTGTTCTGTTTTTGCGCCGCACCGGTGAACGCGTTCCACAAGAAACTCAGCACGCTGAGCAGAATAATGGCTGCCGGGACTGCCAAATCCCACCAGTTGTTTCCGATTTGTGCCAACATCGTGCGCGCTCCGGGCTCAGGTGTTAAACTGCGCCGCTACTTGCCGGAAGGCGCGCCGGCGATGCTCTTGCGCATGTCGGTGTCGGCCTGCACGTTCCGCAGCTTGTAGTAGTCCATGATGCCCAGGTGACCGTCGCGGAAGGAGTCGGCGATGGCCATGGGGACTTCGGCCTCGGCCTCGACCACCTGCGCCCGGCTTTCTTCCATCTTGGCGATCATTTCTTGCTCCTGGGCGACGGCCATGGCCCGGCGACCTTCAGCCCGGGCGCGGGCCACGCGCGTATCGGCCTCGGCCTGGTCGGCTTGCAGGCGGGCGCCGATGTTCTCGCCGACGTCGATATCAGCGATATCGATGGAGACGATTTCGAACGCAGTCTGGGAATCGAGGCGGCGGGCGAGCACCGCTTTGGAGATCCGGTCCGGATTCTCCAGAACTTCGAGGTGCGTGTTCGACGAGCCAATAGCGCTCACGATGCCTTCGCCAACGCGGGCGATGATCGTTTCTTCGGTCGCACCGCCGATGAGCTGGTTCAAGTTCGCACGCACGGTGACGCGGGCCTTCACCTTGAGCTGAATGCCGTTCTTGGCCACCGCGTCCAGTGAATCGCGGGCGGCGTTCCGCGCGGGGCAGTCGATAACCTTGGGATAGACGCTCGTCTGCACGGCTTCGAGCACGTTGCGGCCGGCCAGGTCGATGGCCGTGGCGAGCTTGAAGTCGAGATCAATGGTCTTGGCTTTCTTCGCCGCGATAATTGCACGAATCACGAGCGGTACGTTGCCGCCGGCCAGGTAGTGGGCTTCAAGCGCTTTGCTGGTGATGCCCGTGCTATCGGTGAGTCCCGCCTGCACGGCCATGATCTTGCTGCGGACGATGACCGTGGGATTTACTTTACGGAAGGTCATTCCCAGCAGGTCGAAGATGCCGATCTTCGCGCCGGTCATGACCGACTGAATCCAGAGCCGCGAGTAGCGGGCGAAAACGGCGATGACGACCAGCATCACCAGCAGCCCGGCGCCAATGACGACGATCGTGATGACGGTGCTGGTGTTGGGTTGCTGCGCGAAGAGTAGCATGGAAGCCCACCTTCAATATTTGTCCGAAGCGCTGGGGAGAGACCTGGTTCGCTGCCCTGGATTCTCCCGGCTGAAGCGCGCTACTGTCAAGTCGCGAAGCGCTGGTGTGCCGCGAATGTCACCTCAAGACAACGGCTCATCGAAGCCTTCGATGCCTAGCGACTCGAGCGGCTGGCTGAGCAGATCGCCAGCCGGCGCGCGACGCGCCGCCTGATCCGCCGGGCGAACCAGGACGCGCGTGCCACGAACTTCGATCACCTCGATGGCTTGTCCCGGCTCGATCGGAATCCCTTCGCTGAGGGCGTCAACGGTCTGCCCCCCAATGTCAATCGCGCCGCTGGGCATCATCATCGTGCGGGCCACGCCAAACTGCCCCACAAGCTGCCGCAACCGCTGCCGCTGCGGCGAATCGGGCAGCACTTCGTCGGGTTTCGGAACGCCGAGCAGCAGCCGCCGGCCCATGGGCGTTTCCGGCCAATAGCGAAACGCCAGGCTGAGCGCGCCGGGGACTGCTATCGCGGTGACGATCAGCAGAATCAGCCCGACTTCGATCCCGCCGTAGTAGAAAGCCATGCCGATGCCCGAGAGCAACGAGGCGACCGACAAGAAGCCGAGCAGTCCGCCGGAGGGAAGGAACACCTCGGCACAGATCAGGGCCAGGCCGCAGAGCAGCAGAAGTACCGACCAAACAAGTGGGCTCATCGCATGCCCGCAGGTAAGTTGAAAAGCGGTCCACGATCGAAACGATCAAGACGCGCTTATTCTAGCACACGCGGCCAGGGCCATGCGGGTGAGCGGGCAGCGAAACCCGCCCCAAACCGAACTCAAACATGCCGCTCGGCTGAACGCACAACCACCCGATTTCCATGGACTTCCGTCACCACGATTGAATCGCCGCGGGCGATCACTTCGCCGTCGGCGATCACATCGACCAGGCGGCCGTCGAAGCGGGCCTTGCCCGAGGGAGTGAGCTGGGTGATGGCGGTGCCGGTCTCTCCGACCAGGTAGTCGAGCGAGACGAGCGATTCGCGGTGCGAGATGTCTGCCAGTTCCGCGCCGCTCGGTGGATCGAGCATCATGTTTGAGAGCAGCGGAGTGTGCGGCAGGTACCGCTGCATGAGCATGGCGGCGACGCCGATCCCGATGAAGGTCGCCAGGAGGCCGAGCAGCGAGTCGCGAAGTTGGGCCAGTTGATACTCGTTGTGCGGAACGATGAACGTCTGGCTGGCCAAGATCAGCGAAACGATGATCATCAACCCGCCGCCGAGGCCGAAGACCGCGGTGCCGGGCAGGATGAACAGCTCGACTAGCACGCAGCAAACTCCGGCCACGAAGAGCAAGACTTCCAGCCAGTCGGCCGTGCCACCCAGGTGCATGCTCCAGAAGTACAGCAGAAACGAAACCGCGGCGATGAAAGCTCCGATTCCAATTCCGGGTGACTGGATCTCGGCGTACAGCGCTGCTCCGCCGATGAACAGCAGCAGCCAGGCGACGGCCGGTGAAGCGAGCGCCTGCACGAGATAGTCGGCCCAACCTTGTTCGGCGAGGCGAACGTTGCCTTCGAGACCATATTGTTGTTTGAGTTCGTCGAAGCTCTCGACGGCATGTCGGGCCACGCCGAGTTCGACCGCCCGATCGCCCGAAAGCTGCAGGGCCTGCTTCGGCTGGGTGAGCTCGGGGCCTTGGATCCAATCGTCCGGGACGGGCTGTTCGCCGCGCTCCTGTGGTGAGAAATAGGCGATGGCACCACTTTGCCGATTAGTGTACTCGAAGACTCGCACGTTCGGGTCGAATAGCGCGGCCGGAAGCGACCAACTCTTTCTTTTGAGCGGAGCCAGGCTCTCGCGCAGAGTTTGCTGCGCGAGTTCGAGCTCGTCCGTGGCCGGCTCACTTTCGCCACTGCCACCGAGCACGGCTTTATGCCCCATCACGAGTTGATCGGCGGCCGTGGCGATGACCGCGGCCCCTGCCGTGGCGCGCTCGGGCACATAGGCAATCACGCGCACTTGGGCGGGATCGAGCTTCGCCAGATAGTGCGCCAGGTCAAAACTATCTCTCAACGATCCGCCTGAGCTTTCGATCCGCAAAATGATCAGATTGGTTTTGTACTCGCGGATCTGTTTTTCGATGGTGCGCTGGGCCGTGGCGACGGCCGAGGGAGTGATCGCTCCGGTGACGGCAACTTCCACGGGACGCCACTTGCCCCAAAGCGAGGGATCGTCCTCGAGCTCGCGCTCGGGAACGGAAAGCGCGCGGGCGAGTGCCGCGCGATCGGCTGCGAGGTACTTGGCGAAGCCTTCTGCGCGCGCGTCGCTACCGGTGAGCAATAGCGACTCGCCAGGGCGGCTGAGGATTTTTTGCGACTGGATCGAGTGCTTCTGCTTGAGCGCTTCGAGGTCCTCGGCCAACACGTACTCGGGACTGACTTCGGTCTCGACTTTGATCAGTTCCAGGTTCTTGTCGAGCATCGCGAGCGCCACTTCGGCCGGAATCGTGCGGCGGCGATTGGCGATTTCACGATAGCCGCTGCGCACCGTGGGATCGGTGACCTGTTCGGCCGGCTCATCGAGACCGGCTTCGCCGATCACCGCGTCGGGGCCCAGGATGATGCTTTCGCAAGCCATGGCTGGCAACACGGCGTGGCCTTTGAGCGCCTCGGGTATGAACGCCACGGTTTCGATGCCCGCGGTTTCGCGGCTGGTGAGAAAGCGGGCCAGCTTCAGGGCGCGCTCGAAGTCGCTCCCCTGCCCCGTTTGACCGGTCGATGATGAGAATTCCAGTAAGAGGACGGGACGACCGTCCCCCTCGGGCAGATCGGAGATCGCCTTGCGCGCGGCGGCGATCACCTGGGTATCCGCATTGCCCACCAGTGGCAGCGGCACGCGGACCAGGCGGGCGGATTTGCCCGGCTTTGGTTCAGGCTTCGCCGCAGGGCTGTCGCCAGCGAGGGCGTCATTGCCGGCCGGGTCGGCGGGAGGAATTTCCGCGGGAGGGACTTCCGGCGGGGTGAGTTCCGCAGGCGGCGCCTCGGAGTCTGGCGCGACTGCGCTGCCTGCTTCGACCGTGCTCTCTGCAGGAGCTTGCTCAGCCGGCGGAGGGTCGGCAGCCGATAGCAGGGCGACACTGGAGAGACACGCCCACAGCGCCAAAGAGCGCCGCACGAAGCGTCGCCAATCGTCACGGCGAGTCGCGCTGGCGCTGGTCATAGTTGTTTCGCTGGCGGACGCACCCGGCCAGCGCACGTGCGGGAAGAAAGTCCGTTGGATTCCCAGGAGGGCCACTGCGATTATAGCGCGGCGCGGGGGTGAGTCAAACTTGCCCAGGTGCGCCCCCGGCGCTCGTCATGGCAAGCGACACGTTTAGCCCGTGGGATGATCTCGAAGACCAGGGAAGGCCTTCCCTGGGCTTGAGTTAGCGTGAGAGCGATATCAGCTTATTGACGAACCGCTTGCGCTCGCGGTTGCTGGGCTTGCGCCGGCGGCTGTTGGGTTTGCGCTCGGGGCTGCTGCGCCTGGGCCGGTGGTTGGGCAGCCGGTGCGGGTTGACCGCCGCCGGCGGGGATGACCACCTTGGTCCAGGTTAGCGGCTTGCGCGGCGCGTCGAACGCGCTCATGATCACGGCCAGCGGATTGTTCTTGGAGATGTTGTTGAACGCGTAGTCCTGCGTGTTCTTGCCATCAGGCTGCACGATCCGCAGGGCCGACGGCAGGAACGTTTTCTGATCCAGCATGATAATGACATGGTGGAAGTTCGCTGCGTCGCGTTGGAACTTGGGCCACGCCTCGAGCCGAACCACCTTGCCGACCTCACTCGGCTCCGTTACGTCTTTCATCCAGTAACGCTGCTTGAGCTGTTCGGCCTTCGTGCCGAATACGAACGGCAGCGGTCCGTCCGTAATGGCCTTGCCTTGCATTTCGGGCGCGAGCTCGCGTTCGATCAACTGCTTTTGCTTATAGTTGAACTCGAAGATCGACTTGCCGTTGCAGACCCAGTGATCGAGACCTTCGGTGCGGGGGATGTAAGCCTTCTTGGCCGGATCCCATTCGGTTTGCTTGTTGACCAGGTAGACGCCGTGATCTGGCGAGCTGTATTTGATCTCGCCGTAAGCCTCGCTGTACAAGTAGTTGTTTTCCGGTGGGCCGAAGGTTTCGTTAACCTCCCAGCGACCGAATGTGCAACTGAAAGTGTCAATGGTGCCGCTTTCCTGTTCCCACTTTTGTAGAACCCCATCGAGCAACCGCTTCTGTTCGGCCGTGAGCACGAACGGCTCTTGCGCCGCAAGCGGAACAATCGCCTGCCCGGCCGTCGGCGCTCCTTGTTGAGGAACCGTCTGTTGCGGGGCAGCTTGTTGCGGGGCTGGCTGGCGCGCTCCCTGCTGCGGAAGCGGTTCGCTGCCGGCCGCCTGGCGCACCGGATACTGCCGGCCGGGCTGCTGAGCGGTGGCCGGCGCACGGCGCACGGGTTGCGTGCCCTGGGGCGTCTGCTGTACTGTTCGCGGGGCGCCCGCTGCGGGGCGCTGCTGTTGAGGCTGTTGCTGTTGAGGCTGTTGCTGCTGCGGCGCTGCGGCCACGCGGCGCTGGGGCGGCGCGGCGTTGTTGTACTGCTGCTGCGCCGGGGTGTATTGCTGAGCAGGCGCCAGCTGCGGCGCGGCGATAAGCGAGCTGAGAACGATGGCAAACCGCAAGCGGCGGTGATCCAGGCGCCAGTGATTCAGGCGGCAATGTTTCGAAGGCATGATATCCCTATCGAGAACTTCGAGATGCAGGGCGAGCCCGCGCGCGGAAGATTCCAGTTCTGCCGCGCGGCGGGTGCGGATATTAGCAGTATTACGGATTGGCCCCTAGGGCGATTTGGCCGGCCCACTGCCAGAAGGTTTCCGGCTCTGAAAAGCTCGCTAGCACCAGGTCCGCCGATTCGCCAGGGAGCATCCCGTGCCGATCGCTGGCGCCCGTGAACAAGATAGTTCGCGCCCCGGCCTGGCGGCCCGCTTCGATGTCGAAGCGGTAATCGCCGACCATGATGCACTGCCGCGGGTCGAGCTGCCACGCGCCGCAGATGGCGAGCACGCCCGCGGGGTCGGGCTTCACGGGTCCGTCCTCGCGGGCCACGACCGTTTCCACCTGAAGTTCGAGGCGTGATAGCGTCGCCAGCGCCGAGGCCCTGCTGTTTCGGGTGAGCACGCCGCGGCGGATACCGCGCTCGGCGAGTTCGTGCAGGAACTCGCGCACGCCGGGAAGAACCGTCGCCCGCGCGACGCCGCGCAGCTCGTGTTCGGCGACGATCCGCCACATCCGCTGGGCTTCGGCGGGCGACATTTGCTCGAGGGCTTCGAGAATCGTCTGTCCGGCCGTGATGCCCATCTCGCTGCGCATCAGGTCGAAGTCGAGCTGCGAATCGACCAGCGTGCCATCGAGATCGAAGATGATGCCGCGTGGGAACATTGGCTTGTCTTACGGAGGAGAAGGTTAACCGCAGAGTACGCGGAGGTACGCAGAGTGAAGACAGAGGGACAAAAATTCAGAACCACAGATGGACACAGATAAACGCAGATGGGAAGGAAATACGTGGCGGACGAACTACGCGAGTTTGAGCACGCACTCACCCCCATGGTTCTTTATTTGTGTTTATCTGTGTTCATCTGTGGTTCGCTTACTCTGTTCTACCTCTCCCCGCTCTGTGGTTCTATTTCTCAATGCGATACAGATGCTTGTCTGTTCGCAGAAAGATCGCGCCGTCGACAATGGCCGGCGAGGCTTGCGTGGCGCCGTCAAGCTGATTGGCGGCGAGCTGTTCAAACTCGGTGCCCGGCTTGAGCACGATCGTCTTGCCCGAGTCGTCGAGGCAGTAGATCCGGCCGTCGGCATAGACGGGCGAGGCCCAGAACTTGCCGCCGACCCGTTTCTGCCAGTGTTGCTTGCCGGTTTTGGCGTCGTAGCAGATCGCGATGCCCGCGTCGCTGATCGTGTAGACTTCATCGCCCACGGCCAGCGGCGAGACGTCCATCGGCACCACACTCCCCTTGTCGTTCTTCCAGACGGCGTTCGACGAGGTCACATCCCCCTGCCCGCCGGCCTTAATGCCATGAAACTCCGGCGTGCCGAAGCCGGTCGAGAGAAACAGCATGCCGTGGGCCATCACCGGCCGCGAAACGTTCGAATAGCCGCTGTAGCGATAGTGCCAGATTTCCTCGCCGGTCGAAGGTTCGTAGGCCACGATCGCGTCGCTGCCGAGCGAGACGAGCTGCGTGCGACCGTCGATCTCCAAGAGCAGCGGTGTGCAGTAGGCCATCGGCACGGGAAGCTCGCCGCGCTTGCGCTCGTCGCTGATGTGTTTGCGATCGCGCTTCCAGCGGACCTCGCCAGTGTGCTTGTCGAGGGCGACGACGTATTGCACGTCGGCGCCATCGCAGGCGATGAACACGAGGTCTTTGTAGACAACAGGCGATCCGCCGGGGCCGTGCTGGTGAGCGTACTCGAGCCTGGTCTTCCAGAGGATCTCGCCGCTGCTGGAGAGCGCCGCGGTGCCGTGCGCGCCGTAGTGGACGTAAACCTTGTTTCCTTCGACCAGCGGCGTCGGCGAGGCGTGGCTGTTGAGGGCATGGATCGAACCGGGGTCATCGAGTCGGAAGACTTCGACGTCGTTCGTCAGCTTGCCACTGTCGCGCTCGACGCAGATCGCGCGGAGCGAATGCCCGTCCTCGGTCGCAGTCGTCATCCAGATCTGATTGCCCGAGACGGACGGCGATGACCAGCCGTGCCCCGGGATGGCCGTCTTCCAGGTGATGTTTTCGGTTTCGCTCCAGGTGAGTGGGACGTCGGTGGATGCGGAATGTCCCTGGCCGCCGGGACCGCGAAACTCGGCCCAGTCGGCGGCACGGGAAGAAGTCGTGGAGAGGCCAACCAGGCACGCGCAGAGCGCAGCGGTTCGCAAAAGAATCATCGGTGGGATTCCAACGGGGTGGGCATTTCGTGCGGCGGGCTGGGACCTGGTAACGATCATCGTGGTCGACTTTCCTGTGGAATGCAACTACAACACCGGTCGCAGCGAACCGGCGATTAATAGCGGGTTTCTCCTGCTCCCGGCGGCAAGGGTTTCAGGCACAGCGTTTGCATTACAGAGCGAGCGGGTTCCATCCCATCTGGCAATGATCGCCGCCCCGCAAGTCCCGAAGCATGCAATACCAGGCACTGGCTACTGACTACGACGGCACGCTTGCGCACGGCGGTCACGTTGATGAACTAACTGTGGCGGCCCTGCGCGCGCTGCGCGAAAGCGGCCGCAAGTTACTGCTCGTCACGGGCCGCGAGATCGCGGAACTGGTGCGAGTATTTCCTGAACTCGAAGTGTGCGACCTGGTCGTGGCCGAGAACGGCGGGCTCTTGTACTGGCCGACTGAGAAGCGTGAGGAAGTCTTGGCCGAGCCGCCGCCCGAGGCGTTAATTCTGGAAGCGTCGCGGCGCGAGGTGAAACCGTTCAGCGTTGGGCGCGTGGTGTTTGCCACCTGGCGGCCACATGAAGCCGTCGTGCTCGAGATTCTGCAGCAACTCGGCCTGGGACATCAGATCATTTTTAACAAGGACGCCGTGATGGTCCTGCCGCCGCAAGTGAACAAGGCGACGGGCCTGGCGGCGGCTCTCAAGCGGCTGGACATACAGCCCGAGCAGGTCGTGGCGATTGGCGATGCGGAGAATGACTTTGCGTTTCTGGACGCGTGTGGCGTGGCGGTCGCCGTCGAGAACGCGCTGGAGTCGGTCAAGAAGCATTGCGACCTGGTGGTGGCCGATCATGGTCGCGGCGTGACGGAGCTCGTTGGCCGGTTGCTGCAAGATGATTTGGCGAGCCTCGGGCCGCGTCAACCGCGCGACAAAATCGCCGAGCGTTCCATTCAACATTAACCGGGCCCCCAGGAACTGGGGCCAATACTGACCGGGCCCCCAGGAACTGGGGCCAACACTTACAGGAACATCTTTATGGACGTGCTCGTCATCGACGTCGGCGGCACTTCGGCCAAACTCTGGCACACCAGCCACGAAGAGCATCGCAAGTTCCCGTCGGGCAAGCAGCTCACGCCCGAGAAGCTGGTCGAGGAAACGCGCGAGATCGTGCACGACTGGCAGTGGGAAGCGATCGCGCTGGGGCTCCCCTGTCGCGTGAGTAGCGGCCGGCCGGTCGAGGATCCGCAGAACCTGGGGCCCGGCTGGGTCGGCTTCAACTTCGCTTCGGCGTTCGGCACGCAGGTGCGTATCTTGAACGATGCGGCCCTGCAAGCGCTCGGCAGTTACGACGGCGGGCGGATGCTGTTCCTGGGCCTGGGCACGGCCGTTGGCTCGGCTTACATCACCGATCACTTGATCCTGGGGCTCGACATCGGCCGGCTGCCGCTGGGGGACTCGCGCTTGTCGGAACTGCTGGGAGACAAGGGCTACGAGAAGCTCGGCAACAAGAAGTGGCAGGCGGCCGTGCACGACGCGGTGCCGGCGATCCGCGCGGCGCTGATGGCCGACTACGTCGTGCTGGGGGGCGGCAGCGTGAAGAAACTCGACGAGCTGCCCGACAGCACGCGGCGTGGTCACAACCGCGCGGTCGTCGAAGGGGGCCGCAAGCTGTGGGAAGAGCTGCCCGACCCGGCCGAGAAGAGCGAGTCGTGGGTGATTCTCTGAGCTTCTACGGAGTGATTTACCGCGGAGGGCGCCGTGGCAGCCCCCGGCTTTGCCGGGGGGCTTTGACCGTGAGACGTTGGTCGACTTGTCAAAGAGGTGATGGGAGCGTGAAGTTTTCAGTTTCTATTTGCCAGTGACGAAGGTTATCTGTGCTGAAAACTTTCCTGGCCGTTTCTAACGGTCACCGATTCCGCGAGTGTGCGCTGAGAAGTTCGCGAAAATGCTGTTTCGGCGCGACACACACGGCATCGCAAGCGATAGTTTGAGTCTCGCGGCTTCTCCAGTTTTCCAACGGCGTCTGCATGTTCGTGCTCATCGCTCGGCCAGTACACATTCATCTGAACGTACCATATCGGAAATCCTGGCCACATTTCTAGAGTCGGTGGACACGTGGGCGGTGTGCGCGATGCACACGCGAGCGCGGTGATTAGCAATGAGTTGCGCGGACGTCGCGCCACACGCGCGGGCAAGGGGGATTCGGAATGCGATTTTTTCAGATGCGGATGAAGTCTTTCCGGCAGGCGGCGGGGTTGGGAGAACGCGGAGACGCCAAGACGCAGAGATACGAGACGCCGAAGCGACTGTTACGGTGAGGTATCAGCGAGTAGAGTGATTGGCATTGGAGTCCTTCGCCTACGGTCGCTCACGGGACTTTGAGAAATGGATCGGCGAGACCGCCGGGCAGTCTCGCGGAAAATAGTTCTGACCCTCTGCCCCATTTGCTCGTTCAAGAAAACGTTCGATGGCGAAATACCTGATTTCTTTTCCGGCCAGCGCGATGAGAGTCGCTGCCGAGGATCTTGCCGCCGTGAGCGAAACTTCGCACGAGGTCATTCGCGAGGCGAAGGCTGCCGGCGTGTACGTGTTCGGGGGTGGACTCAACGCGGACGTCGCACCGCTGATGGTCGCCACTGACGGCACGGTCACTGCCGAAACCTATCCCCAGACGAAAGAGTTCGACGGCGGCTTCTGTGTGCTCGAGCTCCCGTCGCGCGAAGCTGCCATCCAGTGGGCTGCCAAGATCGCTAAAGCGTGCCGCTGCGCGCAGGAGCTCCGCGAGTTTGGGTATGATCCGGAGAGCTGAGGGGGTGGGAATGCCTGTTTCACCGGTTGGCTCCCGCTACTGAATGAAAGGGGTCAGAGCAATTTAACGGCGCTGCAAAATAGTTCTGACCTTCTGACCCCCTTTTCAACAGTAGGAATGCCCCTCGTCGATAGGTACTACGGCAATGAGTGAGGCGACTGGGCAACGAATCTATCTTCGTGTGATGACATTAGTGGCGTGTATTGCATGCCTACTCGTCACAGCAAGTGTGATCGCGTGGTCCGCCTGTGTTCGGCATCCGCAGAGCAAGCTGTTGTGGTCAGTCACGCACGCTTTCGACTTGGCGGCATTGATCACATGCTTTCTGTTGGCCGCAATGTTTATCGGGTTTCTGCTTTGGGCCGCGTATGGTGAGCACGTGACACGCTTGCTGCGCAAGAATCAAGGGCCGCTGAATCAGCACGAGAAGACGAAACCAAGCGACAACGGCTAGTACGGCAGGTTCGACTTCGGCCCACAAAGAACAAAAGGCCCCCCTCCCCAACCCTCCCCACGGAGTGGGAGGGAGCAGGAAAGGGGAAGAGCGTTTACCGGTCAGTGAGATGCAGGGCACAGTCGGGACACCGGCGGCGCGCCGTTCAAGAGAGCGTCGGCGCGTTCTTTTCTCTGTCTGGCTCCCTCCGCCCTTGTGGGGAGGGTTGGGGAGGGGGGTGTTTATGCCGGTCTAGGGGCGCACGCTGTTGCGCGAATGGCGGAGCAGCAGGAGACTGCTGGGCAATGTTCTGCGGCTTTCCTGGCGGCCATTACTGGTGGATCGTCGGCTCCCTGTGATCTATCATCGGGCAACGTCAAAACCAGCAAACACCCCGGGCGCTACCTCCGTGAAAAGCAGACTCACGTTCATCACCCTCGTTGCGCTAGTCTTGGCCTCGAACATCGCGCTTTACGCCGCGGCCGATACGCCGCGGAAGAAAAAGGGGTCAGAACTATTTTGTTGACGGACCCCCGGTCAATGGCTAGCTTGACCGCATGCCACGACCACTGCGACCCGTCGACGATGGCCTGATCTATCATGTGATCAACCGCGGCAACAATCGCCAGCGAGTGTTTCGCAAGCCGGCCGACTACCAGGCGTTTCTCGACGCGCTGGCCAGCCTGAAAGAGCGCAAGCCGTTCGACCTGTACGGCTACTGCCTGCTCGGTAACCACTTTCACCTGCTGCTGCGTCCGCGCGGCGAGTCGATCAGCCGCATCGTGCAGAGCCTGCTCGTTTCGCACACGCAGCGGTATCACAAACACTACCAGTCGGGCGGGCACGTTTGGCAGGGGCGGTTCAAAAGCCCGGTGATTCAGAACGACGAGCACCTGCTGACGGTGCTCCGCTACATCGAGGCGAATCCACTCCGGGCGAAACTCGTGAAGCGAGCGGACCTTTACCCGTGGAGTAGCTATCGCGCACACGGGCTGGGCGAAACCAACGACCTGATCGATCGGCTGGCCATCTTCGACGCGCTCGGGCGTTCTCCCCAGGTGCGAGGGCGGAAGTGGGCGGAGAAGGTGCATCTGCCGCTGGAGGCGTCGACGCTCGAGCGATTACGTCAATCGAACGAGCGCGGTTTGCCGTACGGCGACCCGGCCTGGGTGGAGCGTCTGGCGGAGCGATTGGATCTCGACCTCACAATTCGCCCGCGTGGCCGACCGCGGAAGGTAGAGCAATAAATAGTTCTGACCCCTTTTTACTACTGGCGTGCAGTACGCAAGCGACGATTATCAAGGCTTGCTCGCGCGGCATGGCTTGCAGCCGAGCATGAGTCGCCGCGGCAACTGCTATGACAACGCGGTGACGGAGAGCTTCTTTGGCA
>JALHMI010000018.1 GCA_022844125.1 Pirellulales bacterium
GGTGGTGGTGCTGGTCGTCGTGCTGGTCGGCTCGTCGGTCGTGCTGACGACGCCGGTGAGACAGCCGTTATCAGCCAGCGACCAGGCCTGATCCGCTTCGCTCCAGGTCCATTTGGCGGCGCCGGCGCAGATCGGCAGCGGCGAAGTGGTGGTGGGCGCTGCGGTGGTGGTGGTCGACGAGGGATCGCCAGTCGTCGCGTTCGACGATCGTGGCGGCGGTTCGCACACCCACTGCCCCAGGCGATCCGGCTCGACGAGCACGTACTGCTGTCCAGGCGGCTCGAGCGGGGGCACCGCGTAGTCACCGACATTGTAGATCGGCTCTCGCCACTGTTCGCCGTCTGAGGTAAGCACGGGCACAAGCTGATCGCTCACGATCTGGAACAGACAGCAATCGGTCTTGCCTGGCGTCGCGCCCGAGCGCGCAGGAATCCCGATGCCGCAAGGTGGCACCGCGCAAAACACGCCCCCGGGCCGCCAGTCCGTCCACCACCGGCCGCCCGCGTGCCAGACTTCGATGATCGTGCCCTTTGGCAAGTAGTGATAGCCGTCGACGTCATCCTCGACGGCCGTCACGGTATCCCGCGCGTCGCCTTGGCGGTCTCGCCAGGTGACCGGCTGCGCGCCCGGGTTCGCGCTCGGCGTCTGCCCGTCCAGGAGAATGATCGGGTAAGTGTTCGGCCGGATCGCACGTGGCGGATAGCTGCTATCAAGGCTAACCGTGCGCGCCCACCACCGGCGCGGGGCGGCCAAGCGCGCGTCGCGCTGGCCACTACGGGCCTGCTCGGCGCGCAACCGGGCTTGCTCGAGTTCGAGGTCGGCAACGCGGTTCATCAGCGGATCGCGCGGCATCCATGCCTCTGGTGAAAGAACCCTTTAACCCAAACCGATGAACCGCCGCGCGTCGAACTCGGCAAACTGCGTGGCCACGTGCGTGCGGGCCGCCGTGGGCGCTCCGGCTTCCGCTTCGCTGAACTCATACTTGACCATCGTCACCACGCTGTTGACCGTTTGCAGCGTGTCCCCAGCGCCGATCGTCGTCACGAGCTGCCCGACCTTGAGCCGCCCCGTGACGTAGCCCAGCACCAGCTCGAGGCTCGCCCGCTCCGTTCGGTACCACTCGAAGATCAACCTGGCAAGCGCTTCGAGACGCGGCGCATCGTCGCGGATGAAGCCGCCGCCGCTGGTGATCTTGGTCCCCGACTCGTCGACGCCCACGACCGTGTCCGGGGCGACGTAGTGCTGCTGGTACCGATCGCCCAGATCGACAATCAGCCGCCGCACGCATTCGCTGGAGGTGGGCGGCTTGGGCCACTGCCCCTCGACATGCCGGTCGACGTCCATCGCCACGGTCGCCCACATTCCGTCCTGCCACTCGAACTGCGACACGTCCTCGTCCACCGGCAGCTTCTCGAAGTCACTTTTCGCCAGCACGTGCTGCGGCTGGCCACTCACGGTGAGCACGATGCCCGGCCAGTCGTCCTGCATCCGCACGCTGGCCGCCCACTTCACTCCGTCCTCGAGACCGAGCGCAGGCGCGGAGAGCGCCTCGACCGAGCTCGATAGCCGATCGACGAGCTGCCACCGCTCGGGCGAGCTGTGCGGGATCTTGATCCCGACCAGCGGCGGCAAGTACTCCCACTTCTGCCCGGGCGGGTTGTGATCGAGCACGGTCCCCATTTCGATTCTCACGCCGCTATAGTCATAGTTTGTTTTCAGCGGCAGGTGGCTGCGGAACTTGAGCTGCGGCAGGTAGTGCGGGAGCGGGTTGACGTCGTCTGCCGAGGTCGGGAAATACGGGGTGTCCACGCCCACGTCGCCGACGGTCCCCTGCCAGAACGGATCGAGACCCCAGTACGCATACACGCGTTTCAGCTTGTCGACGGACCGGGCCGCGTCGTTGAGTTGCTGCTGGCGATAGATATCAAGCGATCCGTAGCCGGCCGTGCCAGAGGCGCCGGCGTTGTATTGCGTTTGCTGTTCGCTCGTCCAGCCGGGCACGAGTGTGCCGGTGGGCGTGATCACGTCGCCGCCGGCCACCAGCGTGAAGCAGGCGATCGCCCGATCCCCCTGGCACACGACCTGGTCGACCTGCTCGAGACTGGCTCGCCGCACAATCGCGCTTTCGAGCGCCGCTTCGCCGTCGAAGACCAGCGAGATCTGCTCGGCATTCGCGCCGATCATGTGCCCCTCGTATTCAATCTCCTCCGGCGCGAACGTGAAGCACCTGAGCTGGATCGTCTCGTCCGGCACCAGTTCGGTTGGAGGCTGCACGTCGACCGTGTAGCCCAGCAGCCGGCGGCGATCGAGCAGCTCGTCAAGCAGTTGACGCATCGTACGCGCCTGCTGGGGCACGCGGGGTTTGTCGAAGCTGGGGATCGTGCCTCCCAGAAACGTCGTGCTATCGAGCTCCCAGGGGATCACGACCTCGTCGACCTGGTTGGGCGGGGGCTGGTAGGCGAGCAGGTACTCGACGATGTCCAGCGAGGACCAGAGCTGGGCGGTCGCCAATTCGTTGGCGAACAGGTACGCGAGTTTCTCGCCCAGGTCAGGCGAACGATTGCCCACTTCTTCCTGATCGGGCGTGCTGGAGTGCGTGAGCGGATTGAACTCGAGGCCGCGGCCCACTTCGCCTTCGATCCCGTTGCCGTAGTCGACGGTGCTCTTGCGCAGGACGTGCCGCGCGAGCATCAGGTCGAGGCCGTAAGCGACAAGCCGCTGTGTGCCGGCCTTGTGCTGCTGGCCCGCCGGCGCGGCGAGGATCCCCTTCTGCTGCCCGCTGTCCTGCTCGAGGATCCCGTACCACAGGATCGGCGGCCGCTCTTCTTCCGGATCATCGGCGTCCGGGTCTTCGATTTCGACCTTCACGAAATCCCGCAGGCCGTCGTACGGTTCGGCCGTCGTCCAGGTCGACTCGCCCGGCTGCAGCAAGCGGCCGTAGCGCCAGGTGAAGTGCGCGGTGGCCATGTCGGGGTTGGCGGTGAACACGACGGAGTCGCAGTACAGCCGCGGTTCAAGCTCCCACTCGTCGTTCCAGCCGGCTTTCGTATAGACCTTCACCGCGGGTACGCGGCGGCGGCGGGCGCTAAACACAAGTTCGGTGGCCATCGGTCGCAGTCCCCTACTAAATCAATCCGGCCCACTGCAGCGCCGCCAGGCCCGAGCCGTCGTCGCCAGCTTGCAGCGACACCCCATCGATGACCGCCAGTTTCGCCCACGCCAAGTGCTCCGCAGCGCCGAGCGGAGCGTTAAACATCATGAGATTCTTGGTCCCGAAGTGTGGGCCGAAGGTGCCGCTAACCCGAGCCCCAAGATGGACAGCATTGGTCGAGTTCCCCGATCCCGACAGCGACAGGCTGTTGGTGCTGACCTGCTTGGTGAGGCTAGAGGGCGGGGTGAGCGTGCCGGTGTACTGACCAATGTAGGCGGTCAGTTTACTGGCACCGTTTCCTTCAAAGTTGTTGGCGCCGTCTGCGTCGATACCAATGTAGTAGGGTGTGTTGAGATTCAGCACGAGCGAGCTGAAGCTCTGGTCGATGATGTTCGCTCCAGAGCGGCGCAGTAGCACGCGGAGTTGACTGTTGCTCTGGTTGCGAATGAAGATCCAGTACCAATCCCCGGAATGCCCAGTGGCGATGATGGTCCCGTCGACACTGGTCGAGGAATGAAACATCAGCACGGCAGAGAAGCCGAAAACTCCCGTCAGAGGAGCATCGTAGTTGGCGTCGACTTGCGCTGAGCCATCTGAATCGGCCGAGCGACGAAGAAAGAAAGGCACGCTTCCATCGGCACCCGGAAAATTGAAGCGCAGATACCAGCCGCAGCGTGCATCGTAGGCCCAGTTATTACACCGCGTGAGCGACGAGCTGCGGAACAACTTCCCGTCGACCCGATTGACCAAGGCCATCACACCCTGGCCGTCGAATTGAGGAGGGGCTGGAGTGCGTTGCGAAGCCCAGTAGTCCCCGCGAAAGTCCTGACCGCCATCCCAGGTGCAGGCCAGCGCGAGGCGCGCATTGGCGAAGCTGGTCGGCAGCACGGGGGAAGTGTGGCGGTATCCCCAAAGGCTGGTCTCTGTTTTTTTTGCCGCGGCCAAGCTGTCGAGTGTGAACAACTCGCCATCGGTAAAGGCCTTGCCGACGTAGATTCGCAGAAACCGGCAGTAGGCGTTGACGGGCGACGTCCCGCCAGCATATGAGAACAATCGCGTTGGGCCGGACCCGACAATCAGGCCCTTCGTGTCGGCCGTGGCCGTGCTCCCCTGAAAGGCCCCGCCGTTTGAAGCCCGCAGCCGAACGTGACCATTCGCAGTGTCGCGGATCGTCCAAATAGACCAGGGGTTGCCGTCGCAAACATTCACCCCGGTCAGCGTGTGAACCAGGTCGCTTCCGGTCGTGTTGTTCCAGCGGATCGACAGGGTTCCCACGTTACTAACGACCGTGAGGATGATCGTCACGCCGCGCTGATCGTTCGCGGTGCGGTTGGAATAGACCACGTAGCTTCCGTTGGCCAGATTGTTTGGAAACACGAACAAGCCCGCCATGCTCCAGGGGTCGGATCGCCAGTCGATCCCGCCCCCTGAAATCTCGCTGTTGTCTCCGAAGGCCCCTTGCAGCATCAAGCCGCCACCGGAACCGCTGGAGACAATCCCATTTGCATCCCAACTTATTCCACTTGCACCGCGGCCCTGCGCGTGCATCCCGAATTTGCCGTGGTCTTTGATTGGGGTTCCGATGTTGGGGATGGCCCCGCTCGACTTCTCGTTGAACTGCCACTCATAGATGTCGGGGTCCGTCGCAAGGCTGGTGCTCAACCACTCATCGTTGAACCGCGTGAGTTTCAAGAACTCGATGGGCACCCCCGCGCCAACCGTAAGCGCTTCGTCTTCGGCCGAGACCACGGTCTCACTGATGAGTACCAGGTTTCCGGGAGACAGCCCGGCGAGTGAGTTGTAGCGCCCGTGCGGATCCACCGTGCGGCCGATTGGAAAAGTGGGGTTGTCCGAAGCGATCGCGTCGGTCGATCTCCAGCACTTCAAGTTCGAGCGAAAGCCTACGCTGGTCATGGAGCTGACGGCGACATAGAGACGGCCTGTAGCCGGATCGCACCAGCAATCTCCTTGTGACTGGCTGTGTTCGACGGCCGTGGCTCCGTCCTTTGTCATAATGGAGGGGACCGGCAGATTGGCGGCAGTGGGGTCGGAAAATACATAGTGCTTACGCACCGCCGAGCCGATCACGCGGCAGTTGACGTAAAGGCGTCCCGAGCTCTGGATTTCGCACAGCGAGGTTTCGTTTAGGTTGTCGTAGGCCGAGTTGGCGATGTTGGCCTGGGCTCCCATTTGCCAGGTGGCTCCGTCGTCGCTGCTGTAGTTGCAGCGGTGCCAAGGGATGCCGGTGAAACTTTGGCGGAAGTAGCTCATCATCACGAGCTTTCCGGCGTGAGCTCCGCCACGCACGCGCACCCCCTGGCCAATTCCAAAGACCAAGAATTTGTCGGCTGGATGCTTGAGTGAGGCCGACATGTCGATGCGAGAGGCAGACCAGCCAGAACTCAAATCGAGGTTGTCGGTGTAGATCATGACCGGCGTGTGCGAGCCGGTCGCGTCGTTGGGCGAGCCGTTGGCGGTAGGGTCTTGGGAGTAGGTGAAGAACACGAACACCCGCCCTGATGCCGCTTGCAGCGCGCATCCGGCATTGATCCATTTGGTGCCGCTGGTCCAGTCGGGCATCTGGTAAATCAGCAGCGGAGGGCCGAAGTTGACCCAGTCGGACGAAATTTGCACGTAGATCCGCTCGCCGCGGAAGTCCTGAAAACCGTTGAGGCCGAAATAGAACAGAGCCAAGCGGCCGTCGTCGAGAATCAGCCTGAAGGGCGTGCGGAAGTAGGGGAGGCCGATGGCCGTCGGGTCGGAATGGCGCATGCCGTGCGAGGTGAGCATCGCCTGACGGTAGTACTCGAGTCCAGTTTCAAATGCCATGCTGGGCGAACCTCGGTTTAGGCCGGCGGTGGGCCGAAGATCAGTGTCATGTCCGCTTCATCGTCCGCGTCGAACGTGTAATCGAGCGTCTTGTGCGTGCCGTCGCTCGTGGTGAGCGCGTCGCCTACCCACTGCTGGTGGACACCGCCGGGCGGTACCGTGATCGACACGCCGCCCATGAGTGCGTAGCCATTCGAGGCACCGGCGCTGAGCACGAAGTTCACGTTGCCGCGGTTGTTGATCCGAATGAACTTCAGTCGCTTGCCGACGACGTTCTCCGGACCCTGCGTGGTCGGAAGCGCCGAGAAGTCGATCGTGCCCGAGGCATCGCCTAGCGTCTGCTCGGAAATCACCGAGACGGCCGGCGTGGTGTTGCCGTCGATCGTCTTGCTGACGTTGAACGCCGTGTGGGTTAGCTTGCGTTCGGTGATCCCCGGCGTCTCTGCCGCATCGAGCGTCTCGATCGTGCTGGCGATGAACGAGAGTGTGGTCTTGATCGTCGTGGCCATGTGACTTGTCCTTTCACGTTCAGGTGGTTTCGGTCGCGACCGCCAGCAACGTCCATTCGCACTCCAGCCACGCCAGGCTCGGCGGGTGCAAGCCGCCGGCGGAGCCCCAGGCCAGCGCGTGCAGGTTGCGCTGCACGACGTTCAGCACGGCGACCTGGAATGACTCGAGCGTCATGTCGAGGTCCTGCCACACCAGCTCGACCGGCTCGCTGCCGATCAGCTCGCAGTAGGAGCGATACGTCGCGCGGCCGTGCTCGAGGTGCTGCTGGTCGACGCGGCTGATGAGCGGAAATGGCGTGCCGCGGCTCCCTTCGTCGATGAGCGTGTGGCCGTCGACGCCGGCCCGCGCGAGCGCGACAATCTGCCGCTTCACCTGCTCGGGGTTACCGACCAGGTCGAGGAACTCGAATTGTCCGATCCGCTGCTGCAGCATCGCCCTTACTCGTTGAGGTTTCTAACCGGCGCGGGAGCGCCGCGTAGCGCTTCCATCGCGTCGGCCAGCCTTTTGGTTTGCCGCGTGAGCTCAGCCTGCGCCTCGGCATCGCGTCGCTTGGCCTCGTCGGTGTACATGCCGCCCTCGGTGAATCGCTTGTAGCCGGCTTCCCGATTGCGCTGTTCGACATAGCTCGGCAAAAGGTTGCCGATGTCGGTGAGCTCTTCGCCCGGCGTGGCCATGCCGAAGGAGCCCCATCGATTCAGCTGGCGCATGCGCTCATTCCACCAGCCCCCGGCCCATCCAGCGCTCATCTGCTGCCCTTCGAACAGCTCTTCCGCTTTTGCGTAGTCCTTCGCGATTTCTGCGATGGCATTCTTTTGGGCCGATGCTAAGAGTTCATTCTCGCGGGTGGCCAGGACTGTCTTCCCAGCGGGACTCGCCGCCAGGGCTCGCCGGCGTTCCTCGCCGCCGGCGTAGGAGCCTTTCATGATGGTCAGCCCGGCCTCGCTCGCGGCGTCCTGCTTGAGCCTGCCGAGGACATCGCTTTCGCCTGGCATGATTGCCTGCGCGACGGCAGGATCACTGAGCAGCAGTGCGAATCGCTCTTCTCCAGCCCGCGCGGCGGCAAACTTCAACTTAGCCGCTTCCTCAGGGGTGAGCCGGGTGCGCCCTTTGGTATCAGGAGCCTCGTAGGGGCCCGTGGAGGCAGCGGCAAGCTTGGTGATCAGCTGTGGCGAGTCCAGGCTGGCCGCTTCGATCGCCAGCCCCCAGACGTAGTCCTCGGGGATGTTGTGCGCGACCAGTTGGCGAATCCCCTGGCCAACTTTCGCGCTCCGCAATTTCTCAAAGTGGCGACCCGCTTGGGCCTGAATCTGCATCGCCTTTTCCGCGCTCCTCTGAGGCGATGCCTGCGGATTGATGGTGGCGAGTTGACCGGCGAACTCTCCGAGCGATTCTAGGTCGGCCTCGGAGAGGCCGAACGCTCCTTCTGGGGCGATGGCGCGAACGAGAGCCACTTGCCGTTCGGGACTGACCTTGTAATCCGTTCCTGCGGTGACGCCCCGATAGGCGGCCAAAGCTTCCGCGCCCGTCGCCCCGGGAATGTTCTTGAGCTGCTGGGCGACCAGCCCGGCGGAGGCGGCGTGTCCGGCCAGGTTGATCTGACGCACGAGCTCATGGTTTCCCTCCTTGGCCTTAGCCGCAATGTCGGCCAGCCGCTGCCGCCACTCGTCGTACGCCTTCGTGACGGTCCCGACGGCCGAGCTGACGGTAAGGTAGCTGGCCCCCAGCGCAGTCACGCCGCGGATCTCGCCAGCGATGTGACTGGAGATCTCATCTCGATCGCGGCGCGACTGGCGGGCAGTGTTCGCGTTCTGTTCCTGCAGCTTGACGTTCGCCGCATAGAGCTGCTGGTACGCCTGCAAGAGCTGCTGCGGATCGCCCGTGAATTTTGTCGAGACCTGGCCCATCGCTCACCGCACGAAATAGTAGTGATTGCTAACCGCCGTCGCCTTACGTGATTCGCTGGCCGCGATGGCCAGCTCGGCCCGGCTCGGCCGATGCCCGGGCGTCAGCCCGCGGCACCAGGCGAGGCACTCGGCGAGGGGGGCGACGAGCCCGTTTTTTTTTGTGAGTACTCCTCCAAGAGCGGCACGTCCAACAGCAGCTCGAGGAGCCGCGACCAGTTGCCGCCGGTCACCAGCCGCAGCAGGTTCTGCTCGATCTTTCCGACCCGGTAATTGAGCGCGAGCGCCCCGAGGCACAGCTCCACCAAGATTTCGGCCGAAATCGTCGGGTGTTTTTCGCGGTCGAACCAGTGATTCCAACCCTCGGCCGAGAGCTCCCACAGGCGACTCTCGGCGCGGCGCGTTGCGACTTGCCCGTCGTCGCCGTACACGAAGTCGTAGGGGAGTTGCGAGCGCTCCTCGCGGATGCTGCGCACGATCGGGATCTTCCACGTCCGGCCGTCCCCCAGCTCGCACGCGTAGCCGCGCGGCGCACCGATCGCCAGATCCTCGGGCGTCGGCGGGAACTCCGTGTCGAGCCCGACCCAGCAGTCGCAGCCGGCGGGCCGCTCGTGCCACCGCTGATGGTCGGCGCTGTAGCCGATCCGCACCGGCGCGGGATTGCCGACGACCTGCAGCACCAGTCCCGAGTGGCCGCCCGGTCCGCGGCCGGGCAACTCGTAGCAACTCGTCTGCGCTTGCACGTCGCTGATGCCGGCGAAGGCGGCGGCCACGCCGCGCTCCGCGAGGAAGCTCATCCGCAGCCGATTGCGTTCGACCACGGCCGAACTGCGAACGCGCGGGAAGAAATACACCGGGGAGGCCATCGATCAGGTTCCTGGGCAAACTTTACCGGTGGGCGGTGACGACCGCACCGCCCACCGGTTGAACGACACACAGCGCGACCAAACGGTGTAACCTTAGCCCGATAACGTCGGCCGCTTCGGCGGCTTGCTCGGGGCAGGCTGAGGCGGGGCCTCGACCGGCGGAACGATTGCGGCCGGCTCGGCCGCGGGCGTCGTTTCGCTCACGACCGGCGCATCGGTCTGCGGGCCTGCCGAAGCGGGTTCGCTCGCCGTCGCTTGTTGCGGCTCGGCCTCAGGCGACGGCGCTGGCGGCGTGGCCGCTGGGGCGGGCGGGCTCGCTGGAACCGTTTCGCGCGGCGGCGCTTGAACTGCGGCCGGCGCGACGGGCGGCGGCGCAACCGGTGCGGGGTGGGGGGCGGCGGCTTCGGCCGTAGCGATCGCTGCCCTCTCCGCCTGGTCCTGAGCTGCCAGCGCCGCCTTCACGGCCTCGCGCGCGTCAAACGCGGCGTCGAGCGCTTTGCTCGCCAACTCGCAAGCCTGGTTGACGTGTTCGGCCGGACGGCCGTCGACGGAGTGCTCGGCCGCCAGGCGGCCGACACCCATGCCGGCCAGGGCCGCGATCTGCAATGCCTGGCAGGCCGCGATCTCGGCGACCGCCACGAGCACCAGCGCCCGCGTCTGTTCCTGGTTGCGGCCGCTGCGAGCCGCCGTCACGAGCGCCTCGAAGTTGCGGGGCTCGAGCGTCGTGAGGAACTTCGTCGCCGCGGCGGGCGTCGTCGGGCAGTAGAACACCAGCGCTTCGCGCGTGGCATCGAAACCCGGAGTGTCTTGGGACGTGTTCATGCGTAAAGACTCCATCCAGAAAGGGGAACGAGGAAAACCCGGATCACTTCGCCGGCGTGGCCTCCGCCGGCACGGGAGACTCAATGTCGCTCGCGGCTTCGGCCACGATCGGCGGATCCGCCGGGGCGACAGCGTGAGCGTCTTGCTCAGATGGGCTGTCCATAGCACCCGCTGCCGCCACTGGGGCGGATTCCGTTGTGAGACTCGCGATCGTTTCACGCGCCTCGCCGGCCAGTTCGTTCACTTGGGCGGCGAGCTGCTCGGCAATCGCCGGCGGCGCGGCGGTCGCCTGCTCGGCCAAGTTCTCCGCGATTGCGAGCCGCAGCAGCAAGGGACGGACGTCGGCGGAGATCTCCGCCGTGGCGGCGCTGACCAGCCGCTCGAACTGCGTGGCGGTGAGCGTGCACAGGTAACTCGCGGCCGCGGCCTGCGTAATCGACCGCACCTGCGCCACGGCGTCGCGCGTCACGGCGAACTCCGGCCGCTCCGGTTGGATCTGCATTTGCATGATCGGAACTCCTGTTTAGGGGATCGTGGTGGCCGTGGCGATCGCCAGCGGCGGATCGGTCGCGTTGGGCGATCGCAACAGCACGCGATGCGTCGTCTGCGCGGGAGTCTCGCCGCCGCCGCCACTGGTGGAGCTGGGGACGATCTTGCCCGTCGTGCCCGTGATCGCGATGTGCTGGTTCTGGTTGTTGGCGTAGATGCCTCCGTCCGGATCGTGACGGCGGAGGTAGACCGCCCACGAGCTGAGCGCGGTTCCCAGCAGGCCGTACGTCGCCCAGAGATCCGTTTTGAGCGAGGTCAGGTTCAGCATCGGCTGCCGCCTGGCGACGCCGCAGAAGGTCGAGTACACGTCGCCCGAAGCGCCGAGCTCGAAGGCCTGCAGGTTGAGCGGCAGGCTCATGCTTTGCAGACCGCCGATCTGCGTGCCATTGATGTACACCGGGCCGAGCGTGTACCACTCAGCAGCAGTCGGTGTTCCCACGAGCGCAACGCTGCCCGCGGGGACCATCGGCGGATTGCTGCCGTTGAACAGCGGCAGGATGCGCCCGGAGATCGTCGCGTCCTGTCCCTGGCTGGCCGACAGTTCGGTCCAGTAAGCCACGCCGCTGGCCATCCGCATGCGCAAGTGCACGGTCGACGCCGCCGACTCGCGCACGCCGAGGTTCTTGGCTTTCTTGTAGTAAAGGTCCGTGTTGCCGCTCGACAGGTCGGCCGCGAACTGCGCGCCGCACAGATCGAGAATCGTCTTGAGCTGCGGCGTGGTGAACGGTTGATCGAACTTGCTCTCGCGCGTGCCGACGAACTGCGGATCGGCCTGGCCGGCCGCGAAGCCGATCACGTCGGTGAGGTTGGCCTGCGGAGTCGCGTCCGTCAGTTGCGCGAGAAACGCGCCGCTGGGGAAGTTGACACCGTGCAGCAGATGAACGCCGTCGACACTCATGCCTGACCTCCAAAGCGAGTGGTTTTCTTGTCGTCGATCTCCGCCTGCCTGGCGTGGTACACCTTGTCCAGCTCGGCCGCCACCTCGCGTTCTTCCTCGGCAATGACGGTCGAGATCTCACGGGCCTTTTGGGGATGGCCACGACGCTTGTCGTACTGAAACAGGTACCTCGGTCCAAAGATCAGGATCTCCACGCCGCCCGGGCGGGCCTTGATTCGCTGGGCCCCGAGCACGGCCCGCATCATCAAGCCCGTGAACACGTTGTCCACGCGGCCGCCCAGGATCGCCGCGCCGACGCGGGCCGCGGCCAGCTTGCGTTTCTTCGTCCGTTCCTTACGCGGCTGGTGGCCATACCGGCGTGCAGAACCTTCCTCGAAGTGCCGTGGCAGGATGTCCTGGGCCCACAGCACGCCGCCCGCCTCGAATGCCGTGCGCATCGCCTCGGGATGCTCCCGCATCCGCGCTTCGATCGGCGGCTTCTCGGTTACCTCAATGAAAATCAGTGGTCCGGCCACGGCTTCAGCTCCAGCTCACGAGGTAACTGGCAAGGAAGTACAAACCGAACGTGTCCTCGTGCTCCCTGGAGCACATACTGGCGCGCAGCTCCTGGTCGATCGCCCGGATCGACAGTTTCGCGTCGACGCCGGCCTGCTCGGCCAGCTCGCGGAGCGTGACGCCTACCCAATTCGAGAAGTCGCGCCGGCCGGCGCGCAGGTCGCCCGGATAGCGCGTTCCGGCGGCGAACACAACCATCGCCGTTCCCGCCGGCCGCAGGTAGTTCTGCGACCCGCCGGCGTGCTGCTTGTAGCTCCACTCGTCGCTGTCTGAGACGATGATCACCGGCAGCCGCGCCGGAATTTCTTGCTCTTCGAGCACCGGGAAATAGATCCGCTCGCGAGTGCGGGCGTGCGCGTCGTCGCCCGTCGTTCCGAACCGTTCTTGCGTGGCCGGCGTGGCGGCGAGCATGTCAGTCAGCTTGTCGAGCGGCACCATCAGCGGCCCGGCGGCAGGCGGAGTGGGCACGTAGTACTCGATCTCCAGCCGCGGGCGGTCGGCCAGCAGCGCGGCGGAGCGGCCGTGCAGATTGATGTAACTGCTCGCGCCGACTTCCGGCCCCGCCAGGCGCACCAGGCATTGCCCGCCGCGGGACACCAGCGCGTCCGTCGCCAGGAGCGGCGCGCTCACCGTGATCGTGGTGTCGCCCGGGTGCACCGTGACGCGAACAACGATTTCGCCCGAAATGTCGCCGCCAGGCGTGGCCCAGGGCAGCGCGCCATCGCGCGTGTTCCAGGTTACGCCGAGTTCTGTCCAGCTGAGCGTGACTCGCTGGACGACGAGCTCGATAGGCGCGGCGACGACGTCGCCGGCGTCACGCCGAAAAATGAAGTCCGCCCGGGTGATCACGGCCTGGGGCGGAATCTCCGCCAGGTTGAAGGCCAGCACGCCCCGGTTGTGGACGGTGGCCACCGTGCCGACCTGCAGCGCGGGTGCGCCGCCGAAGTTCGTCCCGGCGTAAGGGCCGCCCGAGAGCGTGGCGTCGGCGATCGAGTAGAGCGTGCGTTTCACAACTCATCATTCCTTAGCGGCGGCCGAGGGTGGTAAGTCGGGGCCTGCTGAACTGGAGCACAAAGCTGTACTCCGTCTCCTCAATCACGGTGCCTTCAAACGCGTAGAGCTCCGTCTCGTCCGGTCGCATCAGCTTCAGGCCGCGTCGCGCTGCGGCGATCCCGCCCTTCGCATGCGACTCGTCACGTCCGACCGTTACGGCGAGCGAGTCGACGTTGGCGTCGGTGAGTCCTTCTTCGCGGTCCGCAGCCGTTCGCCGGCACACCGCCAGAATCGTGCGGTCGGGCCTGCCGTCCTCCGTGATCGTGACCGGCTTCGCCCAGTGCTGATCGTTTAGCACCACGCGATAGAAGGTCTCTTTTCTGATCTCCGGAAACGACGGCATGCCCGACCTCGCGCGCGACTAACCCTGCCGATAGTTGATCAGCACGCGCTCGATCGACAGCGTGCCCACGGCAGTGCCAACGGTTTTTTGGATCTGGAAGAACGGCTGCAGGCCGCCGCTGTAGGCCGACAGGTTCACCAGCGTGTTGGGGAACACGGGTCGCAGCAGTCCCTGCGAGTTTTCCATCGCCAGCTTCACGTTGGCCTTGCCGCCCTTGGAGAGCGCCGGCGGAGCCTGCGTGAGCACGCCCGATCCGAAGTCCATCGAGAACCGGCGGATCGTCGTCGTGAGCGTGTGACCCACGGCGGTCGCAGCCAGCGTGTTGGTGCCGTCCGACGACTGCACCTTCACGTTGTTGTCGCCGGCGAGTTGCCACAGCAAGCGATTCGTGATCGAACCAGGCGCATCATTGCGAGCGCTCGCCAGGCCGAAGCTCGCGGTCACCGCGGCCGCCAGGCTCGCCGTGATCGACGCCCAGATGTCGATCGAGATCAGCTTGTCGATCGACAGGCCGAGTTCGTCGCCCCAGGAGAAACACGCGTTCTGCACTTCGTTGGTGGCAGTGAGCGCGAGTTCCATCTTGCCAGCATTGCTCTGCACAGTGGGAGGCGCGGCACCCGTGATCGTCTTGACCCACGGGCCGTTGGCCGAGGCACCATCAGTGGCCGGGCGGTGCTTGCCCACGAAACGGTAATCGACAGTGAGGACGTCTTTCGACACGGCAATGCTCCTTCGGTAGTGCCCGCCCTCGCACGTGCACATGCGAGGGCGGGCGTTCGGGGGTTAGTTCCACAAAGCAACTGCCACACTCTGGCGGCGATCTGATTAGGTGCCGGGGTTGCGAACGGCGCCTCGGAAGTTCCTCACGGCCACGCCCATCCGGCCTTCGATCTGGAAGACCTGGCAGCCGTTCTCGTTCTTGTAATAGGTGCGGCGCTGGCCACCGTTCTGGTAGCCCTGCTGAAACGCGTGGATGAGCGTCCGCACGCGTCGCGGATCGGCGATGCCGTACCAGGGGTCCTCGGCCGCGTCGTCGAGCATCGGCTCCACGACCGGCGCGACCTTGCCGCGGAACGTGTTGATCGTCGCGTCGGTGACCGGCACCATGTTGTACGGCAGGAACGTTTGCTCCGCAGCCGTCTCGTGCTTGGTGCCGACGAGGGCGATGGCCATGGAGATCCGGGCGCGGCGCTTGCCACCCACGGACATTTGCGATCGCATCAGCCGGCGCATCGCCGAGGCCTGAGTCGAACTCGGCGCGGCGCCCGTGGGAGTGATCACGTTGCCATGCTGCGCATCGAACAACGGGATGTTGTCCGGCAACACCGGATTACCCGTGAGCAGGTTCACCGCGAGCCGGTTCATTGTCAGCTCATGGGCAATCTGCTTGTCCTCCGCCAGGTCGGTGAAGGCTTGCAGGTTGTTGTTGACGATCATCATCGGCGTGAGCTTGAACTCGTCGCCGTAGCTTTCCACCGAGATCCAAGCCGCGTCTTCCGCGCGGTCACTTTGCTCGAAGTCCGAGCCGTCGCGATGCCACGGCAACTCGCCCGACGCACCGACGCTGACGAACGTCTGTGGCTTGAAGTCCGGCACCGGAGCGATGCCATACGTCCAGAGTCGATAGGTGCTCTCGGCATATTCAACCGCGTCGTCCATGACCTTGTTGGCCAGCACGCTCATCAGGTTCGGGTACATGCCGGGCGTGTTGTAACTCGCATCCGACACGAACGGGACCATCTGGGGACCGACGCTCTGCAGGAACACCGTGGCGATCTCCTCCGGCTGCATGAGGTGCGGCCGAGCCCCGCGAGCGGAGATCGTCGCCGCGGCGATCTGCAGCAGCGCCATGTGCTGGAACGGGCGCGCTTCGGGGCTGAGCTGCTGCCGTTCAGGCAGCGCCGTTCCCATCATGCGGGCGTTGTGACGCGCCACGGCATCGGCATAGTTCCGGCTGCCCGATTGAGCCCGCGCTGCCAACGCCTCCGATGCACCGGCGATCAGCCGATCGACGGGTGCACCATGCACCGTCGGCATCCCCGAAAGCGCGGTACCGCCGCCGAACGTTTGCACTGGCTGGAAACTCGGCGACATTGCGGCCGTGAAGCGAGTGAGCGAGGCACCGAGCGACAAGCCGCCGTCGATCGCCGCCTGGATCTGCTCGTCGTCGACGCCGAGCATCTGGCCGCGGGCACGAATGTCCGCGATCCGCTGCCGCTCGCGTAGCATGACCGACTGCTCGTCGACAACCTGGCGTTGACGACGCGGAGTGGCCACGGCCGCGCGTTGCCGGCGCGGCGGCGTGCGCGGCGCAACCATCTGAGGTTCGTCGTCATCATCGTCATCGTCCGGATCGACCACGACGGTCGGATCGTCATCATCATCGTCGTCGTTGCCGTCATTCAGCTGCGGCGCGGTGACCTGCGGAGGTTGCGTAACGACTTGCCCGCCGGGGAGCGTGTTGAGAAACTCCACGATCCCGGCGTCGGCGGTTTCGGCGGAGAGGCTGTGCGCTGCCAGGAACATTCCGGCAACACGTCGGACGGTTGCCTCGTTCGCATCCGCAGCACATAGGCCACGCGCCGCCAAAGAAGCACGAATTTGTTTCCACACAGGTGGGGACTCCCTTCTCTGCGGGCCTGCGTGTACGGTCGCGCGCCCCGCATTGCGGCGCGATCCGGGGTTTGGATTGGAAAGGTCGCGGAGCACGCTCTCGAGCGTGCCAAGCCCGTCTGCCATTCCGAGCTGAATCGCTTCGGGGGCGTAAAAGTACCGGCCGCGGCCGAACTCACTTTTGACGGTCGCCATGCTGACGCCGCGGTTGCGGGCGACGGCGGCCACAAACTTGTCGTACATCTGTGCGTTGAGCTTCTCGAAGTGCGCTCGCGCTTCTTCGGTGAGCGGCTCGTGAGAGTTGGCTTCTTGCTTGAACTCGGGGATCCGCAGTACGGTGACCGTGCGACCCTCCTTCTCGTTGGCCTTCGACGATTCCGAGTGGATCCGCACCACGCCAATCGATCCGAGCTCCGCACTCGGTGCAGCAATCACGCGATGAGCGGCGCTTGCCAACCAGTAGCCGCCAGAACACGCCATGTACCCAACGACGGCCGTAACCTGCTTCTTCGCTCGCGCAGCGTAGATCAGTTCGCCCAGCTCCTCGACGCCGCTTGCCTGGCCTCCCGGTGAGTCGACGTCGAGCACGATCTCGCGTACTGAGACATCGTTCATCGCGGCGCGCATCCAGCCAGAGAACTGTTCGCAGCTCGTGCCGCCGGAGTACTCCGTCATCAGGTTCATCCGCGGTGCGATCAACCCATGCAGCGGTAGCACCGCGATGCCGTTCATCACGAGCGGCTCATCGAACCCACCTTGATCGCCGAAGCTGGCCTCGATCTCTGCGCGGCTGAGCACGTGGCCGGCCTCACGCAACGACAGGAACTCGCAGATCGCGTCGGCCTTGTCGGACCTCACGACCCACGGACCGCGCGTGACCTGAGTCACGACGTGCCGGATTCGGTGTTTTCTTGCACTACGCTTGGCCATCGTCGACTGCCTCCGTCGCACTGGTTGCGTCAAGCTCGCGCGCATCGCGATTGTCGGCCGTCGACGGCTCACCGCCGCCCTTCGACCAATCGACGCTCGTGCCGAGGCGGCGCGCCTCACGTTCGATGCGGGCCTTCATCCGCAGGGTCTGCCGCCAGTTGCGACCTGTGGCGCCGCACTCATCGGCGAGCGTTGTTTGACCGCCCCGCATGCGCGAGTTGGCGGCTTCCGTCTGATCGAGCGGGTTGAGCATGTCGCGGCCAGGTGGCTGGGCGAGCACGCGACTCCACTTGCTCGGGTCCTGGCGGTACTGCGTCGCGCTCAGCGAACGGATCCGGCCATGGGCCACGGCATAGACCAGGTGCTCGCGCCGCACCGGCTTGACCAGGGACCGCGAGCAGCGGCGCTGCAGCGGGCGGAAGTAAGCGTTCTCCTCGTTCATTGCACCGTGCGCGCTCGTGAACGACGTCGCGGCGAAGTCTCCGGTGAGCGTGGTGTACGCGAGGTTTGCGCCCATCGCCTGCTCTTGGCGCATGAGCTGCATCGTCGGCTTCATCTGCGGACCGGGCCGCTTGCTCTCGACGAGCTCGAACGTCTCGCCCTTGTTGATCCGGGCCACGCTGCCGCGGCCGAGCTTCATCAGCGAGTTGCCGAACTCGTCGACCGTAGCCTGTCCGTCCACCAGGCCCGTTCCGATCCCGGTGGTGGTGCCGGCCACATCCGCCGTATGGATCGCGACGAGCAAGGCCTGCAGTGCGCCGGCGGTGAGCTCGTTGCCAAGCATCCAGTCAACGTCGCGCGTCACACGAACCAGCGCGTGAAACCAGCTGATCCCGCGCGTCGCGCTGGTCGGCATGGGGAGGAAGTGGTGGATCACTCGGTCGGCGGGAATGCGCGTCGACTCACTCGACCAGCCGCTGTATCGATCCCACGGGTGCGCGTCGAAGATCCAGTACGCGACAGCCCGGTTGCGTCGATCGAGCTCGACGCCGCGCACGATCCGATTGCGACCTTGCCCCAGCTCCTCGTTCTTGCCCTCGTCCAACTGCGCCGCCTCGAGCATCTGCAGACAGTAGGGGATGCTGCGGCCGGGCGAGTCGTCGAGGCACTTGAGAAAGATCGCTTCACCGTGCTCAATCGTCTGAGCGTAGCCATCCGCCTGGAAATCTTGCCAGGCTCTGCGGCCTTCGACGTCGGCTTCCTCCTCACTCCACCGCTCGAAGCAATCATCCGCCTCGTCGTTAAAGTCGTCGAAGTACTCGCCGGCGTCGTCGACGACGTCTGCGAACGATTGGATGCCGACGCCAATGATGTGCTTCACCAGGTCGGCCTTGGCCTTCTTCAGCGACGGCTCATTGCGGATCAAGTCGCTGACGCGCGCCGTCAGCAGGTTCCAATCTTGCAGCAGCATCGCATCGCCGGAGCGATGCTGGGGCAGCCAGGTCCGCGTGAGCTTGTCGATCGCCGCGCCGCGGAAGGAGTTATTCCCGTCGTAGGCCTGGACCTTGGCCACGCTCTCGAGCTGGCCGAGAAACTCATACACGGAGGCGTCGCTGGTGCGAATCATGCTCAGCCTCCGTCCGCCGGAACGATGGAACCGAACGTGATGCCGCCGCCACCCGCCGCAGCGACTTCGCGCTGCAGCCGCTCGCGCCAAGACAAGAGCTTGTCGAGATTGAGGCCCCGGAACCGATGGTTGCCCTCGGCCCATTCCTCAAAGCGGCCGTCGAGAGTTGCCTCGATCGCCTCTTCCAGTTTGATCAGGATGGACTGTGCGTCGGCCATGACGCACGCCGGTAGCCTGGGGAATCAAACCAGGAAACCCCAAACTTCCAAGGGCAACAAAAAACAAACGCCCCTGGATGCAACTAGCACCCAAGGGCCTTTGTTTTATCGATCCGCTATCGCAAGACGGCAATCAGACGCCGCACAGCGGGACTTCCAGATTCTTTTGCTCAGCAACGTCCCGAAGTTGCTTGAGATACACGTGAATCGTGTCGTCGGAGCCTTCGTGGCCTGCCCAAAGCTTCGCCGTGAATAAATGCTCTAACCTCATCCGACCATCCTGAACCTCGACTTTGAAGCCGGGGAACTGTGCCAAGATTCCTTTGACAATGGAATGCACGCCCTTAATGTACGAGCCCACGAGCTCGTTACTTTCCCGGCCAATGTAAACGGTTAGCATTGGGCTAACGCGCTCTGCGAAAAAGTCTTCATTGCGGATCAAAAACTCGATGCAATCGCCGTCGCGATCGTATACCACCTGAGGGAGTTCTAATTCGGGGGCATGTAATGCCTCCGAAAGCAGCATCCCGGCCAGGCTTTCAGCCGGAACAGATTCCTTTCCCTCATGCTGGACCACCGCAGCTGGTCGTCCCTCGTCATTCATAACAGCCTCCTGTGGAATCGGTCTTCGTGCCCGATGGGAAGATAGATCGAACGCGGATCACACTTGTACCATCGTCCTCCGTATGCCACTCGATCAGCATTCACGAAGACAGCGTAAACTTCGCCTGGATATGGTGGTCGCCTGCTTCCGGAGCGATGAAAGGCATATTTGGGGACATTGCAATAACAAAGCCACTCACATTCCCCTTCGTCTCGAATGCCTTGAAATATCGCACGCGGGTTAAGCAGGATGTCTGTTTCTAAGTACGCAAGCTCTTTGGCCGGTCCCATTCCACGTTGCGCAACCGTCGACATTCGTTGGGCCGAAAGTCGAATCTGCCAAGTCCGCAGGTCGAATGGATCTCTGCCGTCAATCAGCTGATAGCCACGCCTCGGCGCGAGCACTTTTTCGGTGATGAGCGAACGCGGTGCCGGACGCGCCTCAAATCTTACATGTCGACCCTGATCATCCGGGTCATCAGAACGATCCGAATCCATGAATCTAAACCTCCGTGATCGGTTTGGTAGGAACCCACTCCCTCCACTTGACCGACGCGGAGCATAACCGGTATATTCCGGCCTTCCACTGAGAGGGAGTCTCCAAAACCCGTCAGTGTGTCAGCACTACATTCCGCGTCCAAGGCTCGTCGAACTTCCAATTCGGCGAGCCTTTCGTGCTTCGCGGGTGGGGCAGAGATTGCTCTGAGCCCTCCCACTCGAAACGATTGTAGCTGGCGGGACCAATGCCGCAAGCCTGCTGGCAGCTCGGCTGGCGACTTGGTCGGTTGGCGAGCTAGCCCCTCGGAGCATCATTTCGGCCGAAATTACGTCGGCGGGCCTTCTTCCCGGTGAATTGCTCCCAGCGCTGGACAATCACGTCGCAATACAGCGCGTCGATCTCGCACAAAAACGCCCGGCGGCCGAACTGTTCGCAGGCAATCAAGGTCGAACCACTGCCCCCAAACAGATCGAGTACATGCTCGCGGGGGCGCGACGAGTACTCGATCGCCCGCGCCGCGAGCTCCACCGGCTTCTCAGTTAGGTGGACCATCGATTGCGGGTTGACCTTTTGAATCTCCCAGACGTCGACCGCGTTGGCCGGCCCGAAGAACCGGTGAGCCGCACCCTCACGCCAGCCGTAGAAGCACCACTCGTGGTTGCCCAGAAAGTCCTTACGGGTCAACACGGGATGGCCTTTGACCCAGATGATCGCCTGCGAAAAGTACAACTCCGCGGCCTTCATCGCCGGCGGGTAATTCGCGCAGTTCGCATAGCCGCCCCAGATGTAAAACGCACGGCCAGGGAGGAGCACCGCCGCGGCGTTGCCAAACCAATCCCGTAGCCGCGCGTCGAACTCCTGGTTCGACAGGTGGTCGTTTTCCAGGGGGCGGTCCTTGGGACGCAACCGCCTGGTGGTCCCCTTTGCCTTCTCGGGATGCCGCGTAAGGTCGGCTTGCTGCTGGTGTCTGGCGGTATTGCGTCCGCGCAGTCCCGCCGCGATCGCGTTGTTGCTGCGCGGTTCCAACTTCACGTTGTAGGGTGGGTCGGTGTTGAGTAGATGGACGGGCAAGCCCCCGAGCAGGCGTTTCACATCCGCGAGCTTCGCGCTGTCTCCGCAAAGCAACCGATGGTCGCCGAGCGTCCACAGGTCGCCGGGTTTGGTCGTCGCCACGGTCGGCGGCTCCGGGATATCGTCGGGGTCGACGAGCCCCGCCTCGGGCTCCAATGGCGGGGCGTCATCAATGATCTGCTGCAAGGCGTCTCGCAGGTTCGCATCCTCAATCTCGCACGACGCCAGTAACTTGGCGAGCGCCGCGGCGTCAGTCTCAGCCATCGCACCGAGGGGATCAAACGTAGCGAGAACCTCGGCTGCTTCGGCATCCGAGAGATCGACGATTAGCACTGGCACCTTGGCAGTCGGCGTGAGCTCGGCTCGCAGGTGCCCATCGAGCAGTTCGAGCTTGCCGCGCTTCGTTTCGCGGGCGATCAATGCGCCGACATAGCCGAGTCGTTCCAGCAGCCCGCGAAGTGCGGAACGCTGTGCCTCGCTATGCCTGCGCCAGTTGTTCGGATTGTTACGGAGTTGCCGGGCTTCTACCCGGCGAAAGGCTTTGATTCGATCACGGATCTGCATGGGTCGCCAACCTAGGTTTGCGTAGGTGTGGCGACGTCCCAATCACGTCGTCGTGCTAAGGGCGGCCGTGCGAGTAAGCGCTCGCCGGCCGCCCGCCTGTTTGTCTAGATGTCAACGATATCCAGACATGGCCCGTTACCGGGCGATAAATCCTCCTTGCTCGGCCTGTCGATCACTGGCCAAGCGTTCTTGCATCCGCGGCCGCGGCACCTTCACGCTGTAGGTGCATCCTCGCTCAGGACAGTAGTAGCGCGTGAAGTATGGCTCCGATCGATTCGAGCGGCACGATACCTTGCAGTACGGGCACACGGGCTTGTCGCTCTGCGGCGCGAGCGGTTGCTGCTTAGGCTCCTCGTTCGCTAACGCCTTGGCCTGTTCGATGACTGGCGGGGCGGCAGGTGGCTGTTTCGCCGGCGGCGGATCGGGAGCTGTGATGCCCAGCGGGGCCGGCGGTGCCGAAGTCGAGATCTGCTCGACGGGTGGGTGGTTCGGATCCACGTGGCACTCTCCATCGCCCTCGGACTTGCAGTCCGGCTTGGGCGGGAGCTCCTCGTTCGCCATCGGATCGGCCGGCCTCTTGCCCGGCGACTTGGTCGTGTTGTTTCGTGTCATCTGAGATACTTCCCTGGGATCAACGTGCTGAAAAGTCACTAAAGTCTCGCGGTAGCGAAACGCCCGAGGCCTCGCGCGGCGTCTCGCTCCGTTTCGGCCTCGGCCATTTCGCGGCCTGCCAATCGCCGCCGGTCACCATCTCGGCAAGCGCGAGCTGGTTGACCTCGATGTCCCACGCGTGCTCGCCGACGACCGGATCGCGAGTCTTCCAACGCACGACCGATCTGCCGCCGGGCAGCACGTCGGTGACCGGCCCTTGGTTCACGAGTTGGCGCAAGTAGCTCTGCCCCAACACGACGACGTCGCTGGTGAGCAGCCATGCGCCGGGCTGGTCGACGTCGGCGCTGAACAGCGAGAGCAGTTGCTCGCGGAACGCGTTGACGAAGATACCCCACAGGGTCAGGCCACCCTCGTACGCTTTGCCGGTCCGCGCGTTGCGCTCCACAAGCGATGCGCGAAACAGATCTGTCGGATCGACCTTGTGATCGCCGCGCACGGCCCGAACGCGATCGCCATACCTGGCCTCGGCGTGCTTGACGAAATCATGCACCTCAAAGGTCCGGTAGTTGGCGTCGATCCCCAATAACCGCACAGGCAACTGCTGGTGCCCGTGGGGATTCGTGCCGTTGATCGGATACCTGGCGGCGAGGATCTCCGTTTCGAGCCTGGCCAGGTCGCTGGCGATCGGCACCGAGGCCTCGTCGACCCGCTTGGGCGCTGGTTCGTCACGCTTGAAGGTCTCCCATTCAACCAGCCAGCTCGACCGCTTGTCGCCCCAGGCACGCACGCCCACGTGCGTGTGGTCCTTCTGCACGTCAGCTTGCGCGGTGAGGAAGTAGGCTTCTGCCGGCACAGTGCCTCGGCGATGGTGCCAGGCCAGGCGTTGACCGAGAGTTTTCCAATTGGGCATGCGACTGGCAATGCGGTCAGGAAGCCCCAGCCAGTTGTTCCAGAACACGCGGAGCTGATTACTTTCCCGGTGCTCAAGGTACTGTTCGGCGATTTCTCCGAAGGTGATTTTAGGAGCGTACAGCGCCGACATCTGGAAGCCGGCGTTACGCGACGACCTGGCCGGGGTGCCTGTGACCTGACCGCGCTTGATCTCGCACCCGCGAGGTACCCAGAGCCCGGCGGAAACTATCGTCGTCTTGGCATCCGAATCAATGCGACAGCCGCACTCGCCGATATAGTACGCCGACACCCGGGCTTGCTCGGGCGTGAGCCAGGCGCCGTTCTTTTCCGTCATTCCGCCCACGCCACCCTTGCCGGTGAACTTACCTTTCGCGTGCGGAAAGAATCGCAGCTCTTGCCAATGGTTGCACCGCGGGCACGGCACGTAGTATCTGCGGCGATCGCTCCGGTTGTAAAACGCGGCGATCGTCGACGCGTCATCCGTGGGCGTCGACTCATACACGATCTTGTGCTCAACGAATGCTTTCGCGCGTGCTTGAATCAGCTTCGCCGAGCTCCCGAGCCGCGAATCATCTTGCCACACGTCGACTTCGGTGCAGAGCACATACTTGGCAGGGCGGCCGCGCATGCGCTGCCGGCCTCCGGAATAGGCCAGCCACACGAGCATATTACCAAAGTCGAGCCACCGGTCGTTCCACTTTGACATGGGCGGGATCTTCCCGGCCATCGCCGGCGAGACCTCACACATGCCATAGATCTTGTCGCGACCTTCGCGCATCGCGTCCTGATCGGGATACACCAGCATGGCGGGCGCTGGGTCGCACGCCGCGCGACTGAGGGCCATTGCGCATAGCAGTATGGTCTTACCACCCTGAGCATCGCCCATGATCGTGATCGTGCGTACGTCCGGATCGTCGAGCAGCGCGAGCGGCTCACGCCAGTAGGGGCGTGACACAAAGTCGACTTTGCCCGGGGAGCCGGTGAGCTCGGGTGGCAAGTGCAGTTCGCGTTCGCACCATTCGACCGTGGGCGGCGGCGACATCCGATGCCAGGCCGTGGCACCGAGCGCGAGCACGCGCGCGATCGGCCGCTGGTACCGCCGCGCAATATGTGCCGGAAAGATGCTACGCTTTATCAAGATCGAGATCCTCGGACTCGGCGGCATCGGCTTCTGCCCGCAAGAACGATTCGAGCGCCTCGGCGCACTGGTCGACCAGGCGACTTGCGACGTGGCGGGCCTTCTTGCGAACCTTCGAGTCGAGCTCGGGCGGGAGCTGCTTGGCGATCAGGGCGGGCAACTGTGCGAGGACCGCACGGGCTTCGGTCGAGACGCGCATCCAACGCCTGGAGACTTCGTTCGCGTCGATCAGTTCGGCTCGCTTCTCGCGAAGATCGAGCTCGAGCATGTCGGCCTTGATCGTGCTGAGCCTCGCCTGCGCCTGGCTCTTCGTCTCCTCGCTGGTGCCGATGTGGGGCGACTTGCGGCCTTCGCGCCAGGCCTCGATCTCGAACAGCGGGAAAGCACCCTCTTGCGTGCCCGGCCGCCCGGCCTTGCCGGGCATTCCCTGCTTGATCCAGGTGTGTACCGTCCGCTCGCTGACCTCGAAGAACTCGGCCACCTGCGGAACCGTGTGAGCGATCGGCTGGTCGGTCGGCAACCGTGCCGCCGGCGCTTCGGCCAGCTTCTTCTCCAGTAGCCAATCGCGCACTCGCACGGGATCGAACGTGCGCGCTCTGCCGCGGCCGCTGGAAGGGATGCCGATGCGCACCCACGCGGCGAGCTGTTTCGCGTCGATCCCAAGTTTGTCGCATAGCTGTGGCCCGGTGAGGGCTGCCATCGATTTAGCCTGCAGGGCGGAACACTTTCAATCCGGCCAGAGGATCCTCGTGCGGCCGCGCTGGCTGCTCACTCTGCTGATCGTCGCTGATCGTCTGAGCGCCTTTGTATTCGAGCCGCAGTTGATCGCTCACCATCCGGACGCCGGCGACGACGTCTTTCAGCGGAACTTCTTTGTCGTTGTCGAGCCGCTTCAGCTTCCGGGCGAGCACCGCCCGGAACGAACGCAGAAGCTGAATGCGTTTCTCGCGCTCGATGGCCTTTTCGGCCTCGTATTCCGCTTCGGTCAATTCCTGGGGGCACATGGGGGACCGTGAAACATGATGATGATGAAGCGCGCTTTATCGCGCAACCTGCGGGTTTAACGGGCATGCCCCGCCCCGCGTTCCAGGCCGCCCGGGCCCGGAGGACCCGAAGGGGGGGGCTTTGGGGCAGCCAGCACGGCGCGCACGTCTGCGTGCAGTGCGTCGAGCTTCTTGTGCGTCGTCTCATGGCCCGCCTGATCGTTGGCCGCGATCCGTTCGAGCGCTGCTGCGTGCTTGGTGCCGTTGGCGGCGTGCTTAGTGTCGTTGGCCGCAAAGGTCCGCGTCATCCGCACGTGCGCAACGATCACGCGGTCGGCACGCTTGCCCGACCACTTGACGACTTGCCACAGCGCCCACAGCGACGGCACCAGCACGAGCAGCAGCAGCGCTGGTGCCAACCCAATCCGCTCGACTGCGTTCACTGCTGATTGAAAGGACTCAGGCACCGTCGGCTGCCTCCAGCTTGGCCTCGACTTCGTCGGGCAGTCTCCAGAACAGATCGAAGCCCGCCGCGCGTTCGACCTCGTCGACGCTCGTGCGACACTTCGCCTCGTCCGCCTCGGCGCTATTGGGCATCAGCCAGCCCTGCATCACCACGGGCTTGTCGCCGCTGAGCAGCAGCACCGCGGCCGCGTACCGCTCGGGCACCCAGACATTGCTCTTGCCGATCGTCCGTACAGTCACCGCCTGATCGACGGCCTGGGCATAAACCGGCAGCACGACGATAGCCGCCGTCTTCCGCGAGCGTACCCATTCGCGCACGCCTTCCTCGACTTGCTTCCACGCGCCGCGATTCAACTCGGGGTGCTGCGGGGCGATGTTCGAAAGCTTGAAGGTCGCATCGCGATCAGCCTGGCTACCGAAGTACGATGCCGCCAGCAGATGCCCGCGGTCGAAGCCGCTCCCTTCGTAGTCGGCCAGCGTGGCTCGCCAAGCGGCGTCCACGCGATGATCGGCCATGAAACGATCACGCCGCACCGCGCTCCCCTCGAGCACGGCGGGCGTGATCACGGCCATCGCCCACGCGGCATTGCGTGCGCGACCGTCGTATTCAAAAGCGATCGGCCCGTTCCACTGCACGGCCGCAGGCGAACCGGGAATCGCCGCCGGAAAGCCTAGCGACTCGCAACTCGGTGCATGCTCGTCCGCCGCGCGGGCCGGCGCTTCGACGGTCGCCAGCCAGTAAAGCAGCCCACCGAGCGTGCCCAGCACGAGCATGACCGCAAACGCACGTCGCGCGACGATCTCCACGTCGCGCGAAAAACCGCCGGGCTCCGCCCAGCGTTGAACAACATTAGCTCGCATCTGAAAGGTTCCTCACTTTTCCGAAGGGCCCCCGCGCGGTCCGTCGCATGCGCTCAGGCGATTGGGACTCTGGCTGATCGCGATGCGGGGTGACGCGCGGGGTGCCCCGCCCAGGAGTATTGAAACGACCGCCTCACTGAAAGTCGACTGGCTGAAGCGCTACACGACCGCCGGACCGATCAGCGTGGCACCCTTGCCGCCCACGCCGCCAGTCCCCGGAGTACTCGCCTTCGCGTCGAGCGTGTCCTCGCCGCTGATCCCGGTGCCGCCTGGCACCGGCCCGATCGGATATTGCCGCAGGTTCGGCAGGATCGCGTTGGCCGGAATGCCGTTGTAGAGCGGCCGCAGATCGACCTCGGTCGGAGCCGCAAAGATCGGACCCGGCCCGTCGAGCGCCTCCATGTTGACAACGCGTTCGTTGGGGAAGTAGGCGTCGTAATGCTCCTTCTTGAACTCGAATGTGTCGGCCTCCAGCGTAGCCCGCTCGATGCCCAGCAGCTCGGTTCCCATCCGGATCTTGATCTGCCGAAAGTACTGGTAGATCTCCTGCGAAAACTTCACCGTGATCGTGAGCGGCTGGTTGTTGTCGGAATGCTGGTAGAAATTCGTCAGCGCCGTCATCACCAGCTCGTTGTACTCCTTCAGCCAGGGGTTTCGAACGAACGGGCCATCGAAGTAAGGCACCGGATGAATCGTCCAGATCTTCGGCGCGGGGCGCTGATGGATCGGCTCGACGACGAGCTCGTTTGTGTCCACCATCCGCGCGCTGAGCACCGCCGAGACGCGATTACAGAGCTTGCCAATCCGCTCGATCGTGTTGCGTGTTGGGGGCTGCATCCGGGCCGCGTCTGCATGCGTCATGATGAACAGCTGCAGCTTGGCAATCTGAGCTGCCAGCCCGTGCAGCGGCTGGTTGAGCGTGCCGATCGTTTGGATGTTATCGCCGCCCGTCTCGCTCTTCACGCCGAAGTTGGGGACGCCAAAGCCGAGCCGATTCCAGGGGTCGACGTTGTACAGCAGCACCGCGTCGGTGCCAAACAGAAACGTACTCATCACTCACTCCTTGGGTGGACCGGGTCCGTCCAGCCCAGCGTAGCGCCAGGTGGCAACGGTTCCCGGTAAGGTTGCTTTTCGCTCGCGCTGCTGGCGAACTGTTCATACAGCGACCAGACGCGCGAGATGATCGGGAGCGCGGGCGGATTCCACTGAGCTTCGCGGCGCAGCGCGGCGACGAGCCGGTTGAACGCGTGATCGGTTACAGGCACCCGAGCAATCTCCAGCCGCGTCCGTTCGACCGCCTCGACGGGCATGGCGGGGGTGAGCGCCTCCAGCCTCGTCTGGAGCTTCTTTTTCCCCCGCCGCATTACGAGCCAGACGGCCCCGCCGGCGGCGACTCCGGCTAGTCCGGCCGGCAAACCAAACGAGACTAGCGCCCCGGTGAGTGCCGCGGCCGCACCTTTGCTCAGGACCGATTCGAGCGCCGACGCTGGACCTTCGGCCGGAGGACCGGCTGCCGCAGGCGCTGCCACACCGGCGGGCGGTCCGGCAGGCGGCGTGATCGTCACCTGCCGCTTTAGCGCTTCGAGCTCGCTCGTTACTTGTTGCAGCCGGCCTTCGAGCGCGAGCCGCTCCTTGCCGCAGGCCTCGAGCTGCTTACGCGCGCCGTCGAGCTGCGGCAGGATCGCTTCCGCATCGGCCGTGCGGCGTTCGAGCGCGTCGCGGTCGGCTAGCAGCTTGTCGTGCCGCTGCTGCAGTCGTTGAAGCTCGGGCGACGGTTGCGGAAGGGACGGTGCCGGCGGTTGCACGGCCGGAGGACCGGCGGGTGCTTGCGGGTGTGTCGCGTGAGCCGTGGTCCCATTGGCCGGAAGACCGGCTGCCGGAGGCGCAAACGTCGAAGGTAAACGCTGCGGCGACGAAGTCCCGGCCGGAGGACCGGCTGGCCGCCAGCCGCGACACCGGCCGAGGAATGCCCGCACGCGGCCGCAGTGCGTGGCACTCGTCAACCCGTCGGCCGTGCCGAACATCACGGCGACGAGCTGGCCGCGCTGGTTCAGAACCGGACCCCCCGAGTCACCGTCCCGCGCCGTTGCGCGAAACGCCACGAGCTCGTAGGGCGCCTGCTGGCTCGGCGCTTCGTAGCGTAGCATCTGGCCCGTCTGCTGCTCGAGCCGGCCGTTGTTGCCGTAGCCGGCGAGAGTGAGGAGCTCGCCTAGCTGCGGGGGTTGATCGGCGATCGCCACCGGCGCGACCGGCGGCGTAGCAATCGTGAGCGCCGCCAGATCCCACTCGGCATCGATGCATTCGACCCGGGCCGGCGAAACGAAACCGCCCGGGAAGCGCACCTCGACGTGCGTCACCGGCTGCTCGGTGGCGTCGGGCGTGACGACGTGCCAGTTGGTCACCACCAGCGACTCACCTTGCTCGCCTGCGCCGGGGACAGCCACGAGCGTGCCGCTCCCCAGCGACTGTGTCGCGCCGGACGCGGAGGGATGTCCCATGAACGCGACCACGCGGCAAATCGGCGACGTGGCGCTGCGCTCTTCCAATGTGTTGTGCATGCGGGCAGGGAGCGCCTGCAGGCCCGGGTCGGGCTGATTGGCGTGCGAGGGAATCGCCGCCAGTAGTGAGAGCGCGAACAGTTTTAACGCGTTCATGCGGACACCTGCGGTGGCTCGAAGGGGAGAATCGTCTTCGGCAACGGCGTACTTGGCGCGGGTAACGCGTGCACCAGGCCGCGGTGCACCAGGTCGAGGCCCGCCGAGTGCTCGAGGTGCGTTGGCTCGACGGCCCAGTCGGCCAGTCCTGGCACCAGGTCGAACGTGTCACGGTGGCTGCGGGCCGCTTTGCGGAACGTCCAGCACACGCCTTGCGAGCAATGTTTCATTGCGTCCCACGGGCTCAGCGTCGTGTCGGCCACGTTCCACCAGCGGCTGGCCGCCCAGCGGATGCCCGGCGCATGCAGCGCCGCGCACTTGTAGATCGAGGGCCAGCCGTAAGCATGCCCGGCTTGCCGGACCATCAGCTCAGCCGCGAATGCGGCGATGTGTGGCGAGCATTTCGGCCGAAATACGTCGATCCGCCCCGGATAGTCGCGGACCTGGCTGGAGAGCGTGACGATCCGCCCGCCCTTGAACTCGCGGAACTCGGCCAGCATCAGCACGCGCTGGTTCGAGTTGAGCGCTCCGTGCCAGAAGGCAATCGCCGCGTGGCTGTACTGCCCGCGGCCGAGGATCGCGATCGGGCTGGCCGGGCTCTTGAACAGCAGCACGTCGCCGTTGTAGATCAACGGTCGCGCGGCGCGGTAGAGCGTGGGGCCGAGAACGGGGCCGAGCATCGTGCCACTCCTGGCGGTTCGGCTGGGGTCGTCCGTGAACGACCAAGCCGGTAGCCCGGGGCGAGCGGCGAGTCAAGACTATTGTTCATTGCCCCGCCTGACACTAGATTGACCCGCAGCTGGGTCTTAGAAGCCCCGCCCAGAATCTGCCAGGGTCACACCTATGATTGAGCGATCCAAGATGGTCACGTATTTCGTCGGGCTTGCTGCGGTAATCCTGGTCTATTCGCTTTTCATGGCCTGCTGGCTTGATTCGAAAGCGAAGCCGTCAGCTACGGTGAATACTCGCCCGAGCACGGGAGATTCAACTCCCGCGAAAGGTAACATAATCACCACTGAGCGAGTCGTCGCAGCTAGCGCCGTAGTGGCCCTCTTCATCTACGCGACGCAAGCATGGTTTGCGTCGAGGCAGTGGGAGGCGACGAATCAGCAGGGCCGGTTCATGCTGCAACAAGAACGGGCATGGCTGGGATTTGAGGGTATCGCGTTTGATCCACTGAAAGCCGGCACAACGTTGGATGTAAACATCAAGGCGGTCAACACCGGACACACTCCGGCGGCAACCTACCACCGTTCCGTTGTCGCCGACTTCGTCGCTCCCTTCGTCGACTTTTCGAACGTCTTCTTTAATGATCACATGGCCGGCAGCGTCGACAATACCGAAAGCCCGCAGGGCAAGATCCACGTCGCCCCCGGAGGGACCGCCTTCATCGGCCTCGACAATCCTAGACCGCTGACTCAGGAACTCCTCGATGATATCACGCAGGGCAGGTTACGGTTGATCGTCACGGCTCGCGTGCTTTATCGCATCAATGACGGCACTACCGGCATAACGAGGCGAACGTTCATTTATGATCCGAAAGCCGGCACGTTCATCGTCGATGCCAAGCACGACCAGATGGAATAGGTGTTCACGCACTTCGTCGCCGCAACTGCGCGTAGATTCCCGCCAGCGCCTGGCTGATCCTCGATTCGCTCAGCCCGAGCTGCTCGGCGATCGCTCCCATCGAGAGATCTTCCCAGTAGTACAGCCAGAGGATTGCTTGGGAGCGGTCCGACAAGCCGCGTGTTAGCTCACGAAACCGCTGCTCGCCATCGTCGGGTTCCTCGACGGCGATCGTGTCCATCAACGATGTCTCGCGAGTGCCGTGGTCATTCTCGTACAACAGGTGCTGCAGGCTCAGCTCCCGCAACTGGTCCTCGTCGTGGCCGCTCAGGGCATACAGCGACAGGCCGGTCCGTTCGGCCAGCTCGTCCTGCGTCGGCTGGCGGCCAAGGGTCTGCGACAGAGTTCGTTTCAGCTCGGTCAGCCGCTTGGCACGCGTCCGTTTGAGCCGGCTGAGCGGATCGCCGGCGCGCAGCAAGTCGAGCATCCGGCCGCGGATCACGTGACCGGCGAAAGTTTCAAAAGTTAGACCCCGGCTGGGCTCAAATTTCTGTGCGGCCTGCCAAAGCCCTTCGAGCGCCGCGCTCTCCAGATCGTCGTATCTGACACTAGGCGGTGTGCGCCGATCCAGGTTGGCGGCCAGCCGTTTCGCGATTGGCATTCCAGACGCAAGCAAAGATTCAACGGAATTCATGGACACGCCCTTTTCTGAGAATTCCGTGACAGCCTGCGTCCGGACATATCGAAAAGTTCGCCCATATACGTGGGAGCCCAGCGGGACGCATTATTCGGCAGCCCAGCAGGGCGGGCGTGCCTGAAGGGCAAGTTCTTACAATGGGAGTAGGCGATGAACGACAACCAAGTTGAGAGTGTCAGCCGTCGAAAGGTCCTTATCTCGGGAGCAGCCGTTGCGGCAGCAGCGATCGCCGCACCTGCGGCGGTGGCGGCCGAAAAAAGTGAGGCACCGGAAAAAGGGGCAAACATCAAATTCGGCCTGGGCGTCGGGAAGAAGAAGAAAGAAGCGGCACCGGCCAGCCGGTTTCAGGTGTTCGTCGACATCAAGAATGAATCTTCATTGGCCATGGTCGAGGCTCGCTTCGGGTTATCAGACGATGACTGTTGCGAAGATCCCGTCGTGACGGAAATACGTTTCGGTCGAATAAACCCGGGAGCCCGCGAACGAAAAACCTCGACGCTACCGTCCGGCATCGAAAAAGTTCTGTACACCATGAAAATGGAAGATGGCCAGGAGTACTCGAATCTCGGGTTAGGGAACAACGCCCCCGGCGTTGAGTTGGTCATCACCGACTAGTTGTTGTTGGGTCACAGTCGTCCTAGTGCACTAGGGCGACTGCTATTCATCATGCAGGTCGAGCGCCGCCGAGATCCGTCGATCGTTGATCGCGGTGCCCACGTGCGGCGTGAGCGCGATCGTGAGCTCGCACGCCTCGATCGGGCAGCCGGCCGCCGCGTCGTTCATCAGCTTCCGCAACCGCAGCACGAACGGCAGAATCTCGCCGGCATAGCGCTCGCCCAGCTGAGCCTGGAGCGCCCCTCGCCGCTCGCGCCACTCGGCGAGCAGCTTCTGGCGCTGGGCCTCGCTCGGGCCGATCCCCTCGAGATGGGCGACCTCGCGAACCGCCAGGCCGCGGGCGACCCAGTACGCCGGCGAGCTCATGCCGCTTTCCTGGTGCAGGCGCAGGATTGCCTGGCGAATGTGCCGCGGCACCTTATACCAGTGCAGCTTGCACATCGACTCTGCCCGCTCACAGCGACGGCCGCACATGAGCGCTGTGCAACTATTCGACGGCATCGTCGCTTTGCTCCGTGGGGACCGACAACGCGTGAGCGAGCGGCTCGCCCAGCTTCGCGATGCACAGGCGGTTCAGCGACACGCCCCGCTCGTGCGCTTCCGCTTTGAGGCTCTCGTGCAGGCTCTTGGGAATGCGGGGCGTGATCACCCGGATCGGCTCGCGTAGCGTCGGCTCGGAGTAGTGACGGTAGTTCTGGGGCATTGCTTTTTCGCTCCTTTCACCATTGCGGTCGCTTGAGGCGCCGGCGTTGCGACCGCTTGCGCGGCCGGCGGGATTTCCAACTATGCCCTTTGCCGAAGCGGCCGATGTGCCACTGGCCGCACTGGCAGCGGTACACCTGGGCGTTGCCGAAGCCTTTCCTGCCGCGCAGGATGCCCAAGGCCTTCACGGCGAGGGCCCGTGTCGCGTACGACACCTTGTCGGCCCGCGGGCATTCAGACATGGGCACCTCCGGCCGGCGCGATTCCCAGGCGTTCGGCCGCCAACCTTGCGTCCAGGTCGACGGCCGCGGCGATTAAGTGGGGCACGTAGCCGTCGACGCCGCTCCGGCTGCGGACCATGGCGCAGGCGATTTCGACGTGCGACCATTTGCCGATCGAGTCGGGACCGCCGATCGCCCAGAACACGGCCTCGAGAAACTCGTGCCACGGCCGCACGGCTTCGAGGTAATCGATTTCCTGGCGGGCGAGCACGTCCGCCACGTTGGCCTGCACGGTTTGCCAGGTCCGGTTGCGCTCGAGGAACTGCGTGTTCATGTCGCGGACCGGCAACTCGCTCACCAGTGCCGCCAGCACGCGGGCCGGCAGTTCGTGGCCAGCGTCGGCCAGCTCGCCGATCTGCCGCTTCTGGTCGGTGCTCAGGTTCCACCAGCAGCCGCGGTGGCACAGCGGGAGGTTCGCTTCGAGCTTCGAAGAACAGTTGATACCCACGCAGAATTGGATCGGCCTCATGCCTCGTCCCTCGTCTGCCGGTACTCCGGCCAGTGCACCTGCTGGCTTTACACACCCGCCGGCACTCGGGCCGACTTCGCTCGTTCCTCATCCATGTCGAGCGCCGCCGACACCAGCAGCGGGCAGAAGCCGTCGGTCCCATGCCCGCCCCGAATCATCGCCAGCGCCACCTCGAGCGCAGTCCGCTTGGCTCCCAGTAGTGGCAAGACCCTGCCGAGCAGCTCACGCCACGCGCTGGTCTGCTCGTCATACGTTTCCCAGAACCGCTTGCGGCTCAGGTCGCGCATCGCGGTGAGCGTTCGTCGCTGGGCGGCGAGCGTTCGCACGCGCCGCTGCTGCTTGCTCACTCGCTTCGCTGCCGGTCCTCCGGCCAGGCTCATGTTCTGGGCGCTCCAGCCGCGGCCCCAGGCCGGCGACTGTTCGCTAATCCACTCGGCCGCGAGCACCAGGCCCACGCCGAACGCGAGTGGGTCGCACTCCTCGAGCTCCAGCAGCAACCGCCGCTGGGAGCTCGCGAGTGCCATCCAGTGCTCGCGGCACATCGGTACACCGCGCTTGTGCCTCGTGCAACCCGCAACTGGGCAAGTTTTTCCGTCGCCTTCGATCATCTGACGTCTCCTTGGCTTTTGGTTCGCTCGACGGCCACCCACAACACATCGCCGGTCAGCGCCTGCCGGCCGGCCGCTTCGACGATTCCACATTCGGCCAGTTCGGCCAGCCGCTCGCCCACGTCGCGGGAGGGCAGGCCATAGTGCCGATCGCATTTCGATTCGACCGTTCGCCGCGAGCACGGTCCGCAGCACACGACGGCGCTAAGCACGTGCATGCGAGCGACACGCTCGGGGTTTTCGCTGGGGCTTGGCACTCGGCACCTCGCCGGTTTTCTCCAGGTCGCGATAACCCAGGAACTTGCCACACGCGCACGTCGTGCGGACGAAGCTCGGCCGCTCGGGATCGGCCGCGTCGCGCCAGTTCCTGGGATCCAGGTGGTTGCACATCAGGTCACCGTGCCTTCGCGTGTCACCGTGGCTTCCAGATGTTGCCGGGCTTGCACACGAACGCGTCGCCTCGGTCCTGCAAAGTTGCGGCGACAATCGCCGGCGTGAGACCGGTCTCGCGAGCAATGGCCGGAATTCCCGCGGCCCCGATCTTGTCGAGAAACCGCTTGATGCGCACCACCGGTTGGATACTCTCGCCGCCCGCCGCGCCGTTCTGCGAACTTGGGCGAGGGGGGGGCGCTGGTGAATCCGCTTCGGGCTCTCTCGGTGCGGCGGCGGTTTTCTTCGGCTTTCGCACCTTCCGCTCGGGTCGACCGTTCTTGAACGCCTCGACACTGCGCCGCACCAGCTCCAGCGAGTAGATCTCGCCATCGAGCTTCTTGATCACTTCCCGTCGATCGGCGATTTGCTTGTCGAGCTCGTCGAGGTCGGTGCTCGCCAGCAGGCCGGCGACGTCGGTCGTCTTGTTCGTGTCCTTGGCCATGGGTGTTCCCTTTCGCTCTGTCAGTGGACGTAACGGGTGAACAAATGAAAAAACGCCGGCGCTACAACCGCTCGCCCGGCTGGATTTCGTGAGGGTTTGACTCGGCGACTTGCTCGGGCCCCACGCCCATGAACTGGCTGAGCAGATCACGCAGCGCCTCGTGGAACTGCGGGCCTGCCCCCTGGGGCACTTCGGCATTGATGTAGAGCACGCGCACCAAGCCGCGAGACTCCAAGTGGCCGACTTCGTAGTCGTCGGCCTGAAGTGGGCCTGCCGCCTCGACCACCAGGTCGGCGCGTTTTAGCAACTCGTCGCGCCACCCGCCGTCGCTCGCGTGGTCACAGGTCCGGGCAAACGCGGCCAGTTGCTTGGCCCGTTTGCGGAGCTCCTCGAATTCAACAACCCCAGTCGTCCCGGGTCGAACTTCTGCTGTACTCACAACCAGTCCTCCTGTTGCGAGCCGCGCGGCGCTTCGTCGCCAGCCTGGCTCTCGGTTTCGATTTCGCTGGGCCGCAAGCTCTGGCTTCGCCGCCAGCACTTCCGCCCCATGTGCCTTTGCATGCTCGCCTCGCTGGTGAGCAGCCGATTGCAGCCTGTGCACTTAACGGGTGCCCACGGCATCAGCCGTTGCCCGTCGACATCGGTTCGCGCGTCATCAGTCACGCCGCGCTCCGGTGCCTCTCGACGAACGCCGGCGGCGCGATCTCTTCGCGCCACACGTCGACGTCGCCCGGCGCTTGCACCTGCAGCCAGGTCTTGCCGTGCCTCGAACGCACGATCTGCACCGTGATCCCGCCCGTGATCAGCAACCGCTCGCCCTCGTGTCGGGCCAGCACCAGGTTGCCTCGCCGCCCGCGTTCTGGAATTCGCACCATCGCACCTGTCCCTCCCTATTAAAAGGTCACGCGGCCTCACAGCCGCTGTTCGTTGAACTCCCGCTGGCGGCGCTTGGGGCGCTCGGCACACTTGCTGCACAGCCGCGACTTGCGAACGGGCTCGGCGAGCTTTGCCGCGATGAGCTGGTTGAGCGTGACGCGATGCTCGGCGGCTTCGGCGTGCAGTGCGGTTCGCAGATCGCGCGAGATGCTCGCGCTGACCGCCACCAGCACGAGATCGAGTTCGGTTTGGCACTCGGGGCATTTCATGCCGCGCCTCGCTTTCGCAGAAACCGCCATTGCTTGCGGCGCAGCGGCAGCCGGCGAAATTCAACCTCGTCACGGCTGAGCTCGGCGTATCGCTCCAGGAACGCCACCATCGCGAACCACGGCTTGGTGGGGAGTAGCGAATCCGCGCGGAACGGCGACACCACCCAAGGCCATCGCGGGTCGTTCGACGCTTGGCGGTGAATCAGTTCGCGCCGCTCCTGGGCAAGCAGCGCGTCGTCGTACAGGCTGACTTCCTGGTCCCAGGGATACGCGAGGTTGAACCGGCGAGCGACCGCCCGCTCGAAGCGTTCTTCGGTTTCGCGCCACACGTCGCCCAGCAGCAGCTTGAGCGGGCGCGAGACGTCGCCCAGGTAGGCCTCGGCAGCATCGTGCAGCAGTGCCGCGAGCGCGTTGTCTGCGGACACCAGGTGGCTCGCGGCCAGCGAATGCTCGGCGACCGTGTATGCCAGTTCGGTGTGACCGTTCCAGCGCGGCTTGCGGGCCAGCGAGACGGCGATGTCGATCGGGTCGATCGAGTGCGCGTCGGGATCGCGAAGGTCGATCAGCTTGCCGGTGAACGTGGGAATCCAAAAACTCATCGTGGGTGTCCCTTCCGTGGGTGATTGGCTCCGCGCTCCCAGGAGCATTTCCAGATGATGCCCATGGCGCGGAGGCGACTCTTGAGCGCGCCTTGCTTGGGCCACGCCCGCCGCGACTGGGCAAGTTTTTTGAGCTCCGCCCCGAAGTCGTCGCGATGCTCGGCGATGAGCCCGTCGATCTCGGCGGGCGTGATCTTGCCGTCGAGCTCGAGCAGCACCGCGGCGATCGCGACCCACTTCCACAGCGACGTGTCGCCAATCCGCTGGTAGAGCTCGTAAGCGGCGACCAGCAACGGGTGCGCTGGCCCGTCGCTCGGCGCAAGCTCCTCTGCCTTCGCTCGCGCAGCGCTCGGTTGGTTGGTTGGTTGGTTAGAAACCCTGGAAGGGTTTCTAACCAAACCAACCGGTTGTTGTTGCGGGGTAATGTCGGGGTGAGCGTTGCTACCCCGACATTTCTCGGTGAGCGCCTCGTCGATGCGCAGCGTCAGGCCGCACGCCAGATCAAGACCCGCGGCCTCGAACGCGCTGGCGATATCCGGCAAGTGGTTCCGCTGCACGTAGTCCCGTAAGAATTGGCCGGCCAAGTAGATGCGGTGTGGATCGTCCGAGCTTTCGGAAAGCTCGAAGCGGGCTTGGCCGCGCCCCAGGTACACCTCGGCATTGCGGCCGAGGTGTACCGTCAGGGCCGTCCAAAGCGACAGGGGAACGTCCGGACGTTCCGGCAGGGTCGCGTCCGCGAAGCCCTGTGCCGCTTGTTCGGTCGGGGGGGAAATGTCGGGGTAGCTTTGGTCACCCCGACATTTCTCCGGCGGTGTGAATTGTACGACGGCGGCCGCTGCCGGCTCGTCGTCGATCCCATCGAGTTCCAGTTGAGGATCGGCCGCACGGGTTTCCAGTTCGCCCCGTGCGAGCACCTCCTCCACATCGTACATCCGCAGCCGCGTGTAGCCGAACATGCCCCGTTCGGTCTCCACGTCGCCCACGAGGCCCACGCTCTCAAACACCTTGAGCCAGTCGAGCGCCGAGGTATGGCTACTGCGCTCGAAGTACTGGGCCAAGTCCGCGGCCTTGAATTCGACCCGGCAGGGCAGCGGTTTCCCTTCGGTGCGCTGCATCAGCCAGCACCACGCCCAGACGTGCATGCCGTCGAGCGGCGCGCCGCCGGCTCTGCGGATCCTCCAGATTGCTCGCGGGGCAAGCGCGGCGATGGGATCGCCCGCGCCGCCCTGCATCCTCCATGCGACGTCCTTCATGGACCGTCTCTCCTGGCTTGACTGTTTTGAACCAGGCGAACGCGCCGCTTCCATCGCGGAGCGTTGGCCTGGCTACGCTCCTGGTGGCCCTCCCGGCCCCGGCCCGCACTCGGTTCCATCCCGGACCGGCCCTCCCTCCTTGATCGCTCGATCGATCGCCGCTCCGAACCGCGTGACGACCTCCGCGAAATATGTGGCATATGGCCGCGGATCGCGGCCGCGCTCGCGCGAGACCGTCTCGCAAAAGCTGCGCAGCTCAAACGCATCGTGAGCGCGCACCTCGATCGCAATCAGTGGTTCATCGATCATGCGATGTCTCCGGAAAATCAGGGGCTTCCGTTAGAAGAGCACCCGTTGGCGCGGGTCGTCGCCCGAGCAGTCGATGTCGGCCAGCTGCGCGATTAACTCCGCTTCGATGTCCACGTAGAACGTGCTGGTGGTCGCCTCGTCCTCGTGATCGAGTGTCCGCTGGGCAATCTTGCGGCCATACATCGCGCCGAGCTTGGCCATCTCGGTGCCGTGCGTCCGCCGCCAGGCATGCGGGCTGAGCCACTGTTCGCACGTGAAGCCGGCCAGCTTCTGTAGCCGATCGTGTTGCCGCAGCAAGTAACGCGGCGAGTAGGGCCAGGCGAAGATCAGATCGCCGTGCCCCAGCGCCGCGATCGCCCGTTCGGCGACGGGGTGCAGGAACTTGTCGATCGGCTTGCCCGTCTTGTTGTCGGCGGGCGCTTTGATCCACGTGTGGCCATCGCGAGACTCGAGCATCGAGCGCCGTAGCGTGAGCACCGTGCCGGTTCGCAGGCCAGTGTAGAACAGCGTAAGCAGGAAGGCTCGCCACCAGGCGCGTGTGCGGAAGCTGCGTTTGTCGACGGTCCGCGCGGCCGGCAACTGCTGCGTCGCGGCCACGACCCGCCGCGCCTGGCTCGGAGAGAAGCAACGCTTCGGCCCGCCCTTGTACGGCTTCTCGACGCGCAGGTGCGGCACCTCGTCGATCAGCCGCTTGCCCGGCCGTTCGGGATTGACGGTGGGGCCGACGCGCACGAGCACCGTTCGCACCTGGCGCAGATGCTTGGAGATCGTGAAGGCGGAAAGGGGATACTTGCGCCCCGTCTTCCCGCGTGTGAACGTCGCCTCGCGCAGCCCCTTCTTGAAGCTTGCGATGGTGAACTCGTCGATCGCGAGCAGCGGCGGATCGCCAGTGATGCGTTGCCACCAGGCCATCGACTCGCGATAGCTGCGAATTGTCGCGGCGTCGCGCCCTTCGCCTTCGAGCACGATCGGCAGAAACCACTGCTCGAAGAACTCGGTGAGCGTCATCTGGGGCGAGAGCCCGCCCGTAGACAAATCGCCCGACGTCTGGCCCGGCAGGTTGGAAGTATCGAACAAGCGCAGCGCGGGCCGAGAGGGCTGACCCTGAGGGGGACTTGGGAGCATGGTCGTGGATCCGGAGGGCTAGCGCGCGACAATTCAGTGTCCGTACGCGAATCCATTCGAGCGCCTGCCGCGCCCTGGAAGGTTTTGCCCGCGCCCCGATCCTCGACGTCCTCGGCGCACCTGCGAACATAAAGCCGCCCTCTCGAGGGCCGCACCCCTTGACGCGGACAGGGTGACAACAGGTTGTCACCCCTCCCAGCGTGGTGACCGCGCGCCGGATTTGCTCCGGCGCGCGATCGACCGACGGTGTGCCCTCGAAGCTGTGAAGCTCGGAATGCCAAAGGCCGCAGTCCGCCCGAACAACTGGCGGAAATCAGACGGCGCTTACGATCGAAACATTTGCCGAGGCAAAGTCGATCGCAGCAGCCTCAGGCCCGAAGGGCGCGAGATGGTTTCCCGCGCCGTGTGGCGGGGGGAACCGTGGATGCAGTGAAAGAGCTTTGCCAGTTGTTGTCTTGCTGCGAACGGCGAGGTTTCTCAGGCCTCGCGCACGTCACGTCAAGATGACCAGCACTATACCGGCCGTTCGCGGGGCGTCAACTAGCCGCCCGCGAAAAAAAATTGCCCGCCCGGGTGAGAGGCCGGGCGGGCTTCATCGGGTTTCCTTGCCCTTCGACTCCCCCAACAACTGGCAAAAGGGGAGTCTCACACGGCCGGCCAACTTATTCTATCCTCACTCCGTGCAGGTCGGCCCCGATCTCCTTGTGATTCATGCGGAGCCAGTAATGCGCTTGTGTGGTCGAAACGCGGCCAGCCCAGAGTACATTATGGTCTGGTGGGCGGGACGCCATCACGACCAACGCATACTCGCCATCAGCAATCTTGTGCAGCAACTCAAAGCCGACCGGTCGCTCGGGCAAAGGATCGGGCGCAAAGCTCACTGGCCGATCCTCGTGTTGCTGCCACCAGTTAAATATGCCGGGACGGAAGTCCAGCATCGTGCCGTCTTTCAGTCGAATGATCACGGCTGACTCCTAATTGAAAAATGCCCGCCCGGGTGAGAGGCCCGGGCGGGGCTTCATCGGTCTCCGTGCCCTTCGGCTCCCCCAACAACTGGCAAAAGGGGAGCCTCACACGGCCGGCCAACTTATTCTCGTTTCAAGTGCAGATCGCCCAGCTTCTGGCCTTCGGTCTGGTCCACCGATGAACTCTCGCCGTCCTAAGCTGTTTGGGCTGTACGCACTTCGGAAGTACACGCGATAGGGCTCGAACCTATAACCTTCGGTTCCGTAGACCGATGCTCTATCCAATTGAGCTACGCGTGCCTGGGCAAAACACTATTCTTGCGCTTTGGCCGCCGCCGTCAAGCGTAAATTCAACTCGCGTAAGTCCTGTTGTCAGAACGGGTAAATGAACGGCGCCAAGCCTGATCCGCTGAGCACGACCAGCCCGCCCAGCACCAGTAGTGCCGCCAGAATCGGCAGCAGCCACCACTTCTTATTGTGCCGCAGGAAAGCCCAAAACTCCTCGGCCAGCGTCGGCTGCCGGGTGTCGAGCTGTCGCTGGAAATCATCGTCCTCCGGCACGGCGCTTCTTGCTCCAAAAATGGTCCAATGATGAACCACTCCACGACTATCGCCCGTTGAGCACAACGGACCTTCCCGCGATTAGAATCGATGGGATGGAAGCACCGCAAGCGATCGCCGACACGCCCTTGCCGTCTGCCGGCCGGCCGCTCTCGCGCCGCCGTCGCTGGACCTTTCGCCTGGCGGCGGTCGCTCTCGGTCTGCTGCCGTTCATTCTGTTCGAGTTGGCCTTCCTTGCACTTGGCTGGGGGCGACCCGAACTGCACGACGACCCGCTCGTTGGTTTCAGCAGCGTCCGGCCGCTGTTCGTGCCCACCAGTGACGGTCTCGGCCGCGAGATTCCCCCATCGCGTCTCCCCTGGTTCTGTCACGATTCGTTCGCCGTGCCCAAGCCCGCGAAAGAGTTCCGCGCGTTCGTGCTCGGCGGCTCGACCGTGCAGGGGCATCCCTTTGCTCGTCAGACGTCGTTCACCACCTGGCTGGAGATCAGCCTTGCCGCGGCCGATCCCTCGCGCACTTGGAGGTTCGTCAACTGCGGCGGCGTCTCCTATGCGACGTATCGGCTGGTCCCCATCCTGGAGGAAATTCTCGCGTACCAGCCCGACCTGGTTGTTTTCTACACGGGCCATAACGAATTTCTCGAAGCCCGCTCGTTCGAACATCTCCAGCGCGGCGGTCTGATCACCGGCGCGGTCGATGCCGCCTCGCGACTGCGAACCTTCACGCTCTTGCGCGAAGGCTACCTTCGCTGGCAAGGGCGCTCGTCCCCTGAGCCGGCCGCGGGCCGCACGATTCTGCCGACCGAAGTTGAGGCGCTGCTCGACTATCGTGGTGGTCTCGAGCGGTATCATCGCGACGATGCCTGGCGGCAGGGCGTCATCGACCAGTATCGCTTCAATCTGCGGCGCATGGTCCGCATGTGCCGCGCGCGCGGTGTCGACGTGCTGCTCGTCAACCCTGTGAGCAAGCTGCGCGATTGCCCGCCGTTCAAGAGCGAGCATTCCGCGGACCTCTCGGCCGATCAACTCCAGCGCTGGCAGGACCTCACCGAGGCGGCCGCCGCTCAGCTCCGCCGCGGCAGCCTGGGCTATCCGCGCGCCCTCGAACTGTATCAGCAAGCGGTCGAGATCGACCCGCTGCACGCCGGCGGGCTGTACAACCTCGCCGAGGTGTGCGATCTGCTCGACGAGAGTTCCATGGCGAAGGCCGCTTACATCGCCGCCAAAGATGCCGACGTCTGCCCCTTGCGCATCTTACGGCCGATGAACGATGCCGTGCTCGAAATCGCCAAACAGGAAAACGTTCTCGTCTACGACGCCCAGAAGCTGTTTGCCAAGCACAGCAACAACGGCATTCCCGGGGGCGATTGGCTGATCGATCACGTGCACCCGACGATCGCCGGGCATCAACTGCTGGCCGATGAAATTTCCTCGCTACTGGTCGCTCGAGGTGTTGTCTCCGCACCTTCGGACGACTGGCAGAGCGTTCGCAAAGCACGCTACCAGGAGCACTTCGACGCGCTCGATCCGCTGTACTTTGAGAAAGGGATGCAGCGCCTGAAAGGCCTGACCGATTGGGCTGCCGGCCGCGCGAAGCAGCTTCGTCCGGGCGAAGCCGAAACGGGTGCCGCGGATTCCAAGTCTGACGCTCTCGAGCGTTCAATTGCCCCCTAAGCTCCCCCACCAGCGGACAATGATCGGCCGCCTCGGCGACGAATGCCGAGCACTTGAGGCCAAATTGGTCCGCGGTTTGCAATTCTCTTTCTACCGTTCCGGAGGGAGCGCAACTGCGGGATTTGGCACTTAACCGGCCCCGATAGCACCCGACTGACCGCCCGAGTTTCGCGCACTGGGCGCGGTTTGCCCAGGGCGAACAGTTTGCCTGACAGTTATTGTCGAGGAAATTTGACTTTCCGCACCTCGCGGTTAGATTCGAGTATGAAAACGAGCAAAATCACGTTCGCGCGACATTCGCAGGGACTCACCGTGCACTAAGTCACGGCTGGGTCTTTTTTTATGCACGGGGCTATTTTTAAACCAAGACTTTAACCAGCTCGCTGCCGTGAGCGCCAAGAGATTCTGGCGCCCGCAGCTTCCACCGAGCGCCACACCACACACTCCCTCCTAATGCTTTTGGGGTCAGCCATGCTTCGCTTCGCTGGTACCATCGCCGCTCTCACCGTCGCCGCCTGCGCGACGACTGCTTCGGCCGATCAATGGGCCGACAAGATGTTCAAGGAGCGCACGGTCGACTTCGGCGCCGTCCCACGTGCCGCCAAGATCGAACACGAGTTCCTGATCACCAACCCGTATAAAGAAGACATCCACATCGCCAGCGTCCGCTCGAGCTGCGGTTGTACCCAACCCCGCGTGCTGACGGAAGTCATCAAGCCCGGCGAAACCGGCAAGATCCTGGCGGCCTTCAATACGCGCGCCTTCACTGGCCAACGTGGCGCCACGGTCACCGTGACCATCGATCGTCCGCAATGGGCCGAAGTGCAACTTCAAGTACGCGGCTACATCCGCACCGACGTTGTCCTCACTCCGAACTACGTCAACTTCGGTTCGATCAGCGAAGGCGCCACGGGCGACAAGAAGATCTTCATCAACTACGCCGGCCGCAGCGACTGGAAGATCACAGGCGTCCAGAGCAACTCGCCCTATGTCACGGCCGACGTCAAAGAGATTAAGCGCGAAGGCGGTCGGGTCTCATACGAACTCGACGTGAAGCTGGCCGACAACGCTCCCAAGGGCTACCTGAACGACGAACTCACGCTACTCACCAACGATCGCCGGGCGACGAAGTTTCCCGTCAAGGTCGAAGGGCGGATTGTGCCCGAATTGGCGGTCAGTCCTGCCGCACTGCTGCTCGGCAGCGTGCAGCCAGGCCAGGAAGTCACCAAGCAGATCGTGGTTCGGGCGGCCGAGCCGTTCAAGATCGTCGACATCCGCTGCTCGGAGCAGGGCTTCACTTGCCAACCTTCCGACGAGGCCAAGGCCGTGCATCTCGTGCCGGTAAAGTTCACCGTGCCGAACAAGCCCGGCAAGGTGGAGTGCAAGATCGAGATCATCACCGATCGCGACGGTCAGCAGTCGACGACCGTTCCGCTGACCTGCGAAATCAGCGCTCCCCTCGCCGGCACCTGATTCAACCGTCCGTAATCAATGAGTACAGTTCCGGGCAACCGGGCCGCTGGCCAATGAGCTGGTGGCCCGGTTTTTTTATTGCCGCAACGGTTCAGACACGATTAACAACACCGCATTGCGATCAGCGTTTGATCGTCCACCGGTGGTGCGTTCTCAGTATACTCCGTCAGCGCCTGCCGAATACTCTCCAAGCAGCGTTCGGGCTCGCAGCCGCGAGTCGCTAGCAAAATGTCATCCAATCGCCGGGTGCCAAACTGTGCTCCACTGTGTGGTCCGGATTCCGGCGCGGTCGCCTCGACCACTCCGTCGGTGAATAGCAGCAGCAGATCGCCCGACGCCAGCTCAATCGTGGCCTCGTCGTACGTCTGGCCATCTTCAATTCCCAGCGGCAAGGAGCCGATCCCATTCAGCGGAATTACCGCCTCTCCGCGTGCCAGCCGGGGCGGATTGTGCCCCGCACGCGAATAGGTCAGTATCCGCCGCTCTGGATCAAGCACGGCGTAAAACGCCGTGACGAACGTCCCTTCGCGAGTGTAAGCCGTCGACAGCTGATGATTCAGATACCGCAGTAGCGCGGCGGGCGGAGTGTGGGTTCCCGGCTGCGCATGTGCGATCGCGTGCGTGATCGCCATCAACACGGCTGCGGGCGTGCCGTGTCCCGAGACGTCGCCAATAAAAATGCCCCAGCGGCCATCAGTCAGCGGAAAGAAGTCGTAGTAGTCGCCGCCGGCGCGAGCGCTCGTCTCATAGTGCGCGGCCAGTTTGAATCCGCGTATCACCGGCAGTTCGCTGGGGAGCAACGATCGCTGAATCGCTCCGACCACTTGCAACTCGCGATCGAGCGCTCCGAGCAGTCCGCTCAATTGATTCCGCAGTACGAGGTTTTGCGTTCCGCGCCCGAACAGGCTGTTCTGCCAGTGCATCGTCGGGATTATCGCATGGTCGATCTCTTCGCCCGGCGGCAAGAGCATCATCGTGATGTTCAGCGCTTCGCCGCCGTCGTACTGCGGCAGCGCAACCAAGGACTGAAACCCCTCCAGATAGAATCGCGCCGGATCGTCGTGGGACAATAGTTCCGGCAGGTTATCGATCACGCGCGGCCGGCCTTCGTAGACGATCTCGCCCAGGATGCCGCCAGACAGCTTCGGAAGCTGGTCACGCTGCGTCCAGGGATTGAAACTCTCTGTGAATCGCGACGAGCGTGTAATGTGGTACTCGGGCAGTTCGGTATGCCGCCGCGAAACCGCAACGAAATGGTCGATGCTGACCAGATCGCTGATACCAGTCCAATAGGCGTCGACGATTTCCTCGGGATCGGAAATGCCGGAGATCGCTCGCATCGTGCGATCGATGATTTCGAGTTCGTCCTGCCAGAAGAGTCGCGGTCGAGGCATGACTTTTGGACACTCCCGAGAGGCTGCGTTTCGCCTTGCGCGTTTGGTCTTTCGCGAATTGTAGGGATTGCCGAGTTCGGGAAATAGGGTTTAATCGAGACCGCCCTCTCTAGCATCCATTGCCGCGGCGGCGGCGAGCACCCTCACAGGAAAGCGTCTTATGGACATCTATGTGCTCGCGCTGCTAACAGGCGTCATCGCCGGGCTGCGCACCGTCACCGCCCCCACGATGATCAGCTGGGCAGCTTTTCTCGGCCGACTCAACCTGGCCGGCACCTGGCTCTCGATCCTGGGCAGCATCTGGACGGCGATCATCCTGACCGTCTTCGCCCTGGTCGAGTTCGTCACCGATCAACTTCCGACCACGCCCAGCCGGACGGTCCCGGTGCAATTCGGGGCACGATTGGCGTCGGCGGCACTCTGCGGCGCGGCGCTCGGCCTCGCGCACGATCGGCTCATTGGCTCGATTCTGGCCGGCCTGGTCGGCGCCGTGATCGGTGCCCTCGGGGGCCGGGCGGCCCGTGGCAAACTCGCCGCGATGTTCGGTCGCGACATGCCGGCCGCGTTCATTGAAGATGCCGTCGCCGTGATCGGCGCCATTCTGATCGGAGTCAGCCTCCCCTAAGCGAAGCCAGCCTACTGGAGTTCGACGCCCTCATCTACCGGGGAGGGCAGGCCGGTCCTTCGCTCGCCGGGCGTCTGACCGCCGCGAGCTAGTCGGCCATAATCCCCAGGGCCAGAAGGGACCGGGTCGGCCGTTACCGCGAGAACATCATCGCGAACGAGATCACGTTGCTGACGAGCGTCGCCATGCCGCAGACGAAGAAGCTCAGGATCACGCCGAGCACGCTGGTGCCGCCGCGGCGAGCCGCTTGGATCAACAGCTCGTTTCCTTTGTAGCCGTGATTTTTCAGCCGGGTGATCTGGCTCGTCGCATGCTGCAGGTACCACGCGTTGGCATACAGCATGCAGACCACCTGGATCAGTACCGTGGCAACGAAGACCGCCAGGATCGGAGCATGCGGCTGATTCAAACCATAGATGAACAGCGCATGCAGGCCCAGCATGGCCGCGCTCGAGGCGATCAAATAGATCACCATCTGCCCGTACATCTTGCGATAGCCCATCCACCAGGCGGTGATGAACAGCGCGACCCAGCTGATTCCCACGTCGCCATTCTGCGGGTCTTCGAGCCGGGGATGCCACTTCCGCAAGTAGTGCTCAAACTTGGGGCCGACGAACGCCCGCAACTCGATGAGCTCATCCGTGGCGCTGCTGATCGCGGCGGCCTCGGCCAGCGTGGCCGTCGATTGGTAAGGGTTTTCGAACTCGAGTTGTGCCGAGGGAGCCATGCGGGAGCGAGCCTCGCCGGAAGTTTAAGATTTGGAATTCCCCGTGCGATTCGGGGTACACAAGCCTAGAATCGCGCTGCAAGCCGCGCCGCACGGGGCACGCCCTGAGTGCCGAAAACGCGCTTCGGTCAAGGGCCATCGCAAGCGGTTGTAGCGGTTCTGCGGGGGCAGCTTTCGCCCCTGCGCAGCAGTTACTAGAATGACGCCGTTCCGCTGCCCTCCCCACGTTGCGTTTTCCCCTGCGAGGAGTTTCTGCTGATGCCCACGCCCACCCAGGATTCCAGTCACCCCGCCAGCGAATTCACCAGCCGGGCCGGTGAAGTGGGCATCGTACCGCTCGATCCGGGCGTCCGCGTGAAGCTCTCGATCATGATGTTCCTCCAGTACTTTACCTGGGGAGCATTCTTCGTGACGCTGGGAACATACCTCGGCGGACTCGGCTTCTCGGGGCAGAGGATCGGGCTGGCTTATGGCACGAGTGCGCTGGGCGCGATCATCGCTCCGTTCTTTGTCGGCATGATTGCCGATCGCTTCTTCGCCACGCAGAAGATCCTCACCGTGCTGCATTTGGCGGGCGCCGTGCTGCTGTACGCAGTCTCGCAGGTGACCGAGTTTTCGGCGGTCTATCCGCTCTTGCTCTTGTACTTCATCTGCTACATGCCGACGCTCGCGCTCACGAACTCGCTGTCATTCGCCGCGATGACCAGCCCCGAAAAGCAGTTTCCCGGCATTCGCGTGTTGGGGACAATCGGCTGGATCGCCGCCGGATTGTTCATTGGCTGGATGCAATGGGAGAACGTGAACACGGCCCTGCAAGTCGCCGCGATCTCTTCCGTTGTGCTCGGACTCTTTTGCCTTGCTCTACCCAACACTCCGCCGCCAAACGCTGGCAAGAAGATTTCGGCCGCCGACGTGCTGGGGCTTGACGCTCTCAGCCTGCTCAAGAAGTGGCCGTTTTTCGTTTTTGTGATTGGCTCATTCCTGATCTGCATTCCGCTGCAGTTCTACTACGGCTTCACGAACCTGTTCTTGAACGATATCGGCGTTGAGAACGCGGCCGGCAAGATGACCATCGGCCAGATGTCCGAAATCTTCTTCATGCTCATCATGCCGGTGTTCTTTGTCCGGCTGGGCGTGAAGTGGATGCTGCTGGTCGGCATGGCCTGCTGGGCGATTCGCTACGTGCTGTTCGCCTATGGCGAGCCGAACCCCGACAAAATGTGGATGCTCTATATCGGCATTGCTCTGCACGGCATCTGCTATGACTTCTTCTTCGTCACCGGCTACATCTACGTCGACAAGAAGGCTCCGCAAGCGATCCGGGCTTCGGCCCAGGGCTTCATCACCCTGGTCACGCTCGGCATCGGCGGCTTCATCGGAACCTGGCTGGCCGGAGTTACTGCCGACTATTTCACCGTTGACGGCAAAGTCGACTGGCAGCAGTTCTGGCTCGTTCCGGCCGCGGCCGCCGCCGTTGTGATGGTTCTCTTCGCTCTGACGTTCTTCGACCGCGTCGACGAAGAGCAGTCGGCATAACACCGATTTCCGGTCGTAACAGTCGCGCCGGAATTGCCGCTCGATTTCCATTCATGACCTAAAGCCGGGGGAATACCTTCCCCCGGAACTGCGGCGTTCTTGCATTCACCCCCCGGCAAAGCCGGGGGCTTTACGCCCTGAATCGATCGCGGCAAAAGCTACCCTTGCGCGTTCAATTATCGTGCAATTCTCCTCGTAGCTCCCGCCGATGGCCACTGCCGCCCTCACGCATCCCGAACCGCGCTCCTCGCGCCCCGAGGCGATCGTTACGCTTGCGCTGTTCCTGTTCACCGCCGCATTCTTCGTCGCGATCTCGCTCTCGCCACTGGCCGAGGGTTTCGCCGACGCTGCCAATCGCGGTCCGGGCGACTTGGACCTGTACTCCGCCGAAGTCACCCGGATTCATGCCGGCGAGACCTACTACGATGCCGCTGCCGCCGAACTTGCCGCGCGCGGCTATCCGATGCGCAGCGTCTTCAACTGGCGCACGCCGCTGCCGGTCCGACTGATCGCGGCCCTCCCCGAACCGCTTGTGGCGAACCTTCTCCTTGTCGCGGTTTCGCTCGCACTGGTAGTGCTCAGTTTCGCGCTGCTGGCCGACGAAGGGGGCGTCATGCAAGGCTTCGCCAGCGTGTTGCTACTCAGCGGCGCGCTCCTGCCGTGCTTTCTCGGCGAGCCGGTCTTGCTTTCCGAACTTTGGGCCGGCGTCCTGATTGCGCTCTCGGCCGTGTGTTTTGCCCGCGACCATCGCCAGACCGGTCAGGCCATCGGCCTTGCCGCGCTATTCTTTCGCGAGCTTGCCGCGCCATTTGCGTTGGTCTGCCTGGCAATGGCCGCGCATGAACGCCGTTACCGTGAACTCGGGCTCTGGGCGCTCGGGCTCACCGCGTATGCGGCGTTCTATGCTTGGCACATCACGCAGGTTCTCCCGCGAATTCCTACCGATGCTCATGCCCATACGGACGGATGGCTGCGGCTTGGCGGCGCGGGCTTCTTGATCGCCACGACTCAGATGAACGCCTACCTGCTGCTGTTGCCCCAATGGGTCACTGCAATCTTCCTGGCCGCGGCTTTGCTCGGCGCCGCGACCTGGAACACGCCGGGCGGCAGGCTGATCGGCTTCACGATCGCGGCGTACACAGTGTCCTTTGCCCTGGTTGGTCAGGACTTCAACCAGTACTGGGGATGCCTCACGGCGCCGCTGTTGTGCCTAGCCGCGGCCCGAGCTCCGTTGGTCCTCCACGACTGCTGGCGGCTCGCCACCTACTCCGCCGTGTGCGAAACCTCGCCTGCGGCCTAGCAGTGCAACTTCCTAAGCCGGCTCAACCCTCCGCTCCGCGCTCCGGTTCCTCTGTCGCGGGTTGTCCATCCGCGTGCACGGCCGGCTCGGTCATTTCAACCAGCTCTTCCGCATCGCGGAGCAGCTGCTCGTAGCACTCGTCCCTCTCGGCCAACGTCAGGCCTCTTCGCTCGCAACGCTCACCGCGAAGGTTCACGGCTCGATCCACCAGATACAACGGCCTGCCACGTACCTGGTCATAGATCCGCACCACGTATTCCCCCAGCATGCTGATCCCCAGCGCGTTGATGGCACCAAAGAAGCTGGCCGTGAGGACCTCGGACGTCCAGCCCGGGATGGCCAGGCTGGTGAACAGCTTGCAGAACAGCGTGAAGCAGGCCAGTCCCGCGAACACGCCCAGAGCCGCATATCCAATCAGCGTGAACACAAACAGCGGAAACGTCGAGAAAGAAAAGATCGCCGTCTTCGCCAGCCGCCACAGTCCGCGGATCGAGACGCGTGGCTTCTGGTCGTAGCGCGGCAACCGCCGCACGTTGATTCCAATCTGCTTGAAGCCGACCCAGGCCCGCAATCCCGGCAGGTAGCGATCGCGATCGCCCAGCCGCAGAATCTCGTCGACCACGCGCGCGTCGATCAGGCTGAAGTTCCCCGCGTCGGTCGGCACGGGCGTGTCCGAAATCGCCCCCAGAAAACGGTGAAACCCCGCGAACAGGATTCGCTTCCAAAGCTGCTCCGGCCGCTCACGCCGCACGGCATACACCACGTCGTAGCCGGCTTGCCATTGCAACAACATCCGCTCCAGCGCCTCGGGCGCGTCCTGCATGTCGCTGTCGAGCAGGAACGTCACGTCGCCCGTCGCATGCGCGAGTCCCGCATGAACTGCCGCCTGATGGCCAAAGTTGCGTGAGAGGTGAATCACGCGGACGAAATCATGGTCGGCGGCCAGTTCATCGAGCAACTCGCCGCTGCCATCGTTCGAGCCATCATCGACAAACACGATCTCCTGTTGTGCGCCGCTGTTCTGAATGGCTCCCGACACGCGGCGAAACAGCTCGGGAATCACCGCCGCTTCGTTGTAAACGGGTAGCACCGCCGTAATCAGCACGTCATTCAATTGGGGACGCACGTCACACCTCCAGCCGCGCGAGAGCGGCACGAGTTTGCCGCGGTCAAGCTGACCGCGACGGTTAAGAACCCCAGCCCAAGCATCGCCAGCCAACCGCCCACGCGCCGGGCGCGCGGACGGAACTCCAGCCGAACTAGATGCTTTCCAGGCTCGATCGCACAACCCAGGAAGTCGCCGTTCACACGCACGATCGGCGCCCGTTGCCCGCCGGCCACGGCCGTCCAGCCTGAGTCGAAACTTTCGGTCGTCGCCAGCACTTGCCGCGCAGGTGCGGTGACTTCGATCTCGATCACGCCCGGCCCGTCGCTGACCACGACTGCCGTGCCCGGCTCTGATGGTGGCAACTGCTGCTCCGGCGCACACACGGCTGCGTGCCAGTCGAGACTCCCAACGCGGGGCAGTTCGCTTGCGGGCAGCGCTTGTGTAACGAGTCGCACCCTCGGCGCGCTCGGCGCGATGCGTTTCCACTCGTGAGGTGTAGCTGCTCCGTCGCCGGCGCGTTCAAGCTGCCAGGCCACGCCGGCCATGGCCAGCACACCGGGCTCCGCATAGTCAAGCTGCTTCGCCGGTTCGAGGCCCGCGTAGCCGTCCACACGCTGGATACCGGCCAGCAGCATCCGGTCGCCAGTGCGGAGTCTATTCGGCGCGTCCGGCGCGGCCACACGCTCGCCTGCAAACTCCGGCGGACGTGGAATTGCGGCGACATACGTGTGCAGGTCCGCAGTGCGCCCCACGATCGAGTAGCTCAGGCCATAGGCGCCCAGGTCCGCGGCCATGAACAGCGCCAAGATCGCCACGCCGCCGCGCGATCCTCGTTCGACGAGCATCACGCTCAGCACGCCCATCGCAATCAGTGCGGGCCCGCTCCACACGAGCAATGGGCTGGCCACGTGGTCCGTCCACAAAAGTGGGCCCACCAGCGCCACTGCCGTGGATACCAGCAGCAAGATCAACAGCGGCCTGGTTGAGCGATGGCTACCCGCAGTTTCATTTGATTCTTGTTGGGCAAACAGCATCGCCGCGCCTACTGCCGCCAGCGCCGCCAGGCACAACTGCACCAGCACGATCGCCCGGCAGGGGAAGCGGAATCGACTCACCAGCGGCAGCCAGGCTTGCAGCCGATAGAGCCCGCCGAACTCACCCGCCGCCAGCAGCAGCGACACAATCACGCCGACCAGCAGCGCCCGCACGAGCGGCCGAAAATTGCCCCACTCTGAGCGCCGCGTGAAGAGCCACACAACGAGCACCAGCGGCACGGCCCCGAGATACAAACCCAGTTCATGCGTGTTCTGTCCCACCACGCGTTTCTCAAACAGATAGGGCGCGACCAGTTGCACCAGGTTCAATGGGTGCAGCGAGCCCGTGTTGGCGAACTCACTGCTGGCCGTCTGCCGGACCGACTCGCTCAGCAAATGCCAGGTCGGAATCCACTGCACCGCGCCGATCAGAATGCCCGCCACTATGGCCAAGGCAACGTTCGCCAACTGCGCGATATGCACGCCGCGGGTGATCACCAGGTACAACATGAACCCCGCCTCGGCCAACAGCGAAAACCACACGTACTGCGGGTATCCGAGCAACAGCTGCGACGCCGTCAGCAAACCAATCGCAACGACCGCGAGCGGCCGTGCACTAGCCCGAAGCGCGATAGTAGCCCGAAGCGCGAGCGAGGGTACCCCGCCGCCAGGCTCCCCACTGGCCGCTTCGCCAGTTGTCTTGTCCAGCGCGATTTCCATCGCCCACAGTAACCACGGCAAGTGCGCCACCACCGCAATCGCGTTGGGATGAATGAAATGCAACAGCGCGAACCCGCCGAATGTGAATGCTGTTGCTCCCACCAGCGCCGCGTCCCGCCGGCCAATCAGCCGCCGCAACAGTAGGTACATACCCGCAAAGAGTAACGGGTAGCTCGACAGTACCTCGATGTTGAAAGCCGCTCCCAGCGGCAATATGCGATACAAGATCCAGTGCCAGGGGTGATAGCCACCAAGCTGCCCTTCTCCTGCGAGATAGAACCCGCCGTACAGGCTGGGCATCCAGTCGAACGATTCGCCTGCGGCAAGCTGCCGGGCGTAGAAGTCGCGTACGGGCAGATGGAATTCGCCAAGGTCGTCAGCCACGTAGACCTGCCGCGCAAAAAACGGCGTCGCGAGCGCTGCCAACAGCAGTGTCGCCGCCAGCAGCAACCAGCCGCTTGTCGTTCGCTCGCGCGAAGCGTTTTTAGTCAGCAGGTTCATGTCACCAGCACGCCGCGCCGCCGCAGTCCGCGTAACTGCGGGGCGTCGATCAATGTGAAAGGGTTCTCGACGTCGCGCCACCGCTCGCCGCGCTGGCCGATCAGACCATCGCCAATCGGTCCCAGACGTCCGCCAGCCAGGTTCAAATACTCGATCTTCGAGGGTTCAAAGCCCATGATTCGGCCCAGTGTGGCATCCACCGCCGTGTTGTTCGTGCCAACCAGGATCAAGCCCATCGGCTTGGCGCTCCCCATGATTGGGCCATCCCCCTCCATGGCCAGGATGCCGTCGACCACACTGATCGTCTTGGGGAGCGTCGCGTTGATGTCGTAGATCGACTGCGGGATGCCGGCGTAGTGCAGCACGTTCTTGGGCCAGCCGTACTTGATGCCAGGAATCACGCCGTACAGGTTCTTGAGCGCGCCGGTATAGCCGACCCAGTGATGTGTCTTCATCTTGGGAAGCGAGACGATCAGATCGGCTTCCAGCACTTCGCGCGGAAAATGAAACCCGTCGAGCACGGTTGCCCGGCCGGCATTCTTGATCCAGCCGGTCTGGCTGTAGTTCAGGTCGACGAACCGCAGGCCCGCCTCATCGAGTGCGTCCTGCATGCCCGATTCGACCAGGGCCATCTCGGTGTCGCGCATGTGGCCGGGCCCTTCGCCCACCACGACCTCTGCGCCAAAGTTGCGAAACACGTTTGCCACCGCCACCACGACGGCCGGGTGCGTCGTCATCTGCGGACACTTTTTTGTCGGCTCGACCAGGTTCGGCTTCAGCAGCACTTTGCGGCCGCGAATCAGCGCGTGGTCGAAGCCAGTGGCCGTGAGCCCGTCGCGAATTGTCTGTTCGAGCGGGCCGTCGTACCGCTGGTTGCGCGCGATGAACACACTGGCCTTGTCGGCCCAGGCTCGTCGCAACAGCGGCACGCCCACCGCGGCTGCTGCTGCAGCGCCCACGCCCACCAATAATGCCCGGCGATCGAACTGACCATCCTGTTGCGTTTCGGGTTTCCTTTCCGGGGCGAGCGTGCTCATACGCCGACCTCCACTGCCGATGTCGGCGCCGCATCCCAATTGCCGGATACCAGCGGACAGTCCGGCCCCAGTGCCGCCAGCGCAATCAATCCCAGCTTGTAGCTCGACGCATCGCGCGCGAGCGTGCGATCGGCCGCCGCTCGCAGCCACGCGTTCGCTTTGTCGGGATACGCCCCGCGAGCCGCCAGTCCCAGCAGGCCGTAGCTCAGGGAAGCCGTCGTCGTGCGATCATTCAGTTCTCGCTGCAAGTACTCCGCCGAGCGGCCGATCCGGTCCGTCGTGTCCGCTTGATTGCCAAGCGCGAGCAGTGCGAGACCGGTCGGTTGCAGATGCGGCCGCAGCGCCTGGCCAAACACGATCGTGTTGCCATAGTTGCAGCCGCCGTCGGGCAGCAGCCGATTCTCCAGCATGGCTGTGGCTTCGCGTGCTCGCGGGGAGTCGCCTCGGCCGGTGAGTCGCAGCGCGAGCAGCGCCAGCGACGTCGGCTCGACCCAAGAATGCGTCCCCACAACCCAGGGCCAGCCGCGCAAGTGAACGTCGTGTCCTTCCCACTGAACAATGTCGCCCGAGTCGCCCGCAACGCCGAGTAGCCAGTCGCGGCCGCGCTCGTATGCCAGCACGTAGGCGGGATCGAAACCCTGGCTCGACTGCGCCGCGCGCCAGGCCAGGATTGCCCAGGCCGTTGGCCAGCCGGGCAGGGCATGCACCCGATCAATGCCTAAACTGCCGTCTTTGCGCTGCATCTCCAGCAGTCGTTCGGTGAGGCGCCGCGCTCGCTCGATTCGCCCGTGTGCCAGGAGCGCGAGCGCCGCAACGGCCGTGGGCTCGGTGGCTGCGGGCGCGCCTGCCTGATAGCCGCAAACGTCGCTCGCGGCGAGCCGATCCAGGACGACTTCGAGGTAACTCATGCGATCGGTCCGATCGTCGCAAGCGGTGCAGGCGGGGGAGGCGAGGCGGGCAGGCACGAGCAAGCGCTCGTGCGGGTCATCGAAAAGATACCACCGGCAGGCAGCCCACTGGCCGCGCATGCTTTGCCATTCCGCAGAGTTTCACAAGCAGCGGTCAGCCTGTAGCGGTTGTAACGGTGCCATGCTGCGCGCGCTAGCGCGCGAATCTGTGCGGCACTCGCGGGCCCTTTTGGCCTACGCTTATTAACCGCCATCTGAATCCCCGCGCACACCGTTCGCAACTGCCATGACCGCTGTGGCCGAGACCCCCGCCGCCGTCCTCCATCCAACGCGTTGCCGGGCAGGGGCCCGCTTGCCGTTGCTGGCCGCCATTGCTTTTCTGCTCGGCGTAGCGGTATTTTTTCGGGTCTGGCAGCTACCAAATGTGCCGGGCGTCAACGGTGATGAGGCCTGGAGCGGCGTGCAAGCCGCGCGACTCGTCAGCGGCGAGCCGATTGCCTGGCGCACGCCGAGCGGCAATCCGGTGAACGTGCTGTTCCTGCTGCCGCTGGCGGCGCTGCACACGGTATGTTCGCCGTCGTTCGCGTTGTTGCGGTCAGTGGCTGTGATCAGCGGACTGGGGGCGATTGCCGTGAACTGCTGGCTCTGCCGCCGCGCCTACGATAAGCCAACGGCCGTGGTCTCGACGCTACTTGTGGCGCTGCTGCCGATCAATCTTGCTTACAGCCGTTTTGCCTGGGATTCCAGCCAGACGCTGCTGTTCACGCTGCCGGTCATGTACCTGCCGCTGATCTGGATTCGGCGCTGGCCCAGTTCGCGCGGTTGGCTGGTGGGCGGAGCCGTCGGGTTCGCCGCGGCCGCGGTCGTGCACCCCACGAACATCTTCACAGCGCCGCTGGTGGCCGTGCCGATCGTTTACGCCCGCCGCCGCTGGATCATAGCCCGTCTGCGTGGCACCGCGATTTCTAACCGACCCATCGCATTGATCGGACTCGTCCTGGCTAGTGCGCTGCTGACTTACTTGGGCTGGATTCTGGTGACGCAGTTTGCCGCACGAATCCCGCAGCCTGGGCAGCTTTTTGACTTTCTGGGGCGGTACTTGCGGCTCCTCTCCGGCGCCACAACTTACGAATACATCACCGCCGCGGCCGCGGCGGGCGGTCTTATCGGCTCGATTCCGCAGTTCGTCAACCTGCTAATGTTGCTCCTCGCCACGCTCGCCTTCGCTGGTTGGTTCCAGAGACTCAGTCACGTGGAGGACGACGTCGACGTGTGCCTCGTCGCGGGTTGGTTGTTGGTCACGTTCGGCTTCGCGCTCGTCGCAGGCCCGCAGGCGCTGGCACCGCATTTGGAACGCTATGGCATCTGCCTCGTCGCGCCCGCGGTGCTTGTGCTCGCCCGCGGACTCTGCTGGTGGATCGAGCCGGCGCGCAGTCACCATCGACTCGCGAGGCTCGCGCTCTTGTCGGTCGCCTACTGCTTCGCGGTCTCGTTCGCGCTGGCCTACTTTCATGCGATGCATGTCACCGGCGGTCTGTCACACCGCGCGTTTCGCACGGCAGCCACAGAACCCAAGCAAGCCGCTCTGGCGCGAATCCTGGCGCAGCAAGCACCTGGCACACACACCGAGATCATTGCCCGCGAGTGGTGGCTGTACTGGCCGCTGGCGTATTTGGCCTGTGGCGAAGGCCACGTCCGCGTGAGCGGCCTCGACGGGCCTTGGGATGCAGGCGCACTCGCCAGGCAGGAACCGCATGACGTAGACACCGCCACCTGGCACGTGGAGTTTGCCAACACCTGGGCCGAAGCGATGCTCGTTTATCGGCTGCAACAACGCGGCGAATTTCAGGGGCGGCAGTTCATCACCGACTACGCCGGAAACCCGCTGATTTCGCTGGTTCGCGTGGGCTCCGCCGGAGAGAAAAAAATTTCGGCCAGACAATTTGACAAGCGCTGAAGTCGACCTAGTTTTCAGTACAGACGGGCGAAGCGAGTGCGGAGCCCGTCGAGATGTCCCTCGTGGACGTCGAAACGCAAGTACCCGTCAAACATCGGCCGGATTCCCGGCAGCAAAATTCGTTGCTCGTGAATCTGGCAGGTATTGCCGGTGCTTACGTGGGAGGCCTGCACAGCCTCTTCATCCTCGAGAAGGGCAAACCGGTCGCGAGGCCGGGACGCAAAGCCGTGGACCACGATCGCCCAATTAAGCGACGTGGCAGCCTGGTTACCGAAGGGATGACTGTTTGTCACGCGCGCCACAAGCGTTCACGGTGACGTGCACCGTGCTCGGTTGAGACGTGCGTGACAGTAACAATCACCTCGGCTTGTTTCGCCTTCGGGCGCACTCAAGCCGGTTTATGTCTCGCTTGGGGAGGCAGTTCGTTTACACGTTGGGGAACCGTCGATCGAGAGTTGCAGGCGTGATCGACTAACACCCCGCTGACAATTTTCGGCCGTACCTACTCGCTTGTTAGGGGCGAGCGGCCGCAACCGGAGGATTCCATGAAGAACCTTGCTAAGAAGTTGCAACGTTTCCTCGTTTCGGAAGATGGCCCCACGGCTGTCGAATACGCCGTGATGCTCGCGCTGATCATCGTCGTCTGTTTGACCGCGATTAACTCGCTCGGTTCGAACGCCAGGACGACCTTCAGCAACGTTTCGCAGTCGATCGGCAGCTAGCGCCCTCGGCGGCAAACGTCCCACCAGAACCTCGCCCTCGGCTTGCCCCCCGTGCAAGCCGAGGGTTTTTTGTTTCGCGCCGTCTTGCTGCCCGTTTCCCCGCCAGAAACAAGCTAGTGTTTAAGTAGCTGAGGCCACGGCGCAAGCTTTGGCCCCCACCAACTTCCCGAGTGACCCCCTCGCTTAATTCCGCTGCGAAAGGATTGGAGACATGTTCGACAGCACCGCCCTTGGTGAACACTTGCAAGACAACTGGCGCTTCTGGTTTGTCACGATCACCCTGATCGTCGCCGCCGTGATTGACGGCTACAAACTCAAGGTGCCCAACTGGCTCACCTTCCCGTTCATCCTCAGCGGGCTTGTCGTCGGACTGCTCACCGGCGGCTGGGCCGGCCTGGGCTATGCCTTCCTCGGCATGCTCGTCGGTCTCGCGTTGCTGCTCCCCGCCTATGCCATCGGAGGCATGGGCGCTGGCGACGTCAAACTGCTGGCCGGCGTTGGCGCCTGGATCGGCACCATGGACACGCTCTACGCCTTCTGCGTCTCGGCCGTTGTGGGCGGCGTCATTGCCATCCTGATGGTCCTCTACCGCCGCGACTGGAAGAAGCACTACTACCAATTCCTCGCAATCTGGACCGAAGTGGTCACGATTCGCGATCCTGAACAACTTTCGACAATCGCCGCCGAACGCAAGAGCACGATGTTGCTCCTGCCGTACGGAATTCCGATCGCTATCGGCACCATCGCCTACTTTGCGTTCGCGGGCTTGCTGTAACAGATTTGTCGGTTTCGATGCGCGCGACTGCCAGCATCGCTGGCCGCCCACCTGTGCGCAGGGGGCGTGCAAGATTGCGATGCGCGGCACGCGCTCGCGTCGAAAACCGTTACAGCCAAACGAGATGATGGTCGCCGCGCCGCTTGAAAGCCCCGACGCGGATGAGACTTTACGCGGCTTTTTCTGAAGTTTACGCCCCGCGGACGCCAATCTTCCATATGAAACGATGAAGCGGGCTGATTCGGTTGCGCGCGCCTTTGCCGGCACGCACTGCAATCGCCCAGTCTGCTAGCGGTTTCTGCGGCCGGACGTCTGGAGAGGTTCATGCGCACCAGATCAATACTGTTGTTGGCGTTGGCACTAGGCTGCGGGCTCGTGGCCTCGATTGGCATCAGCCAATTCATGGACGCGCGCTCCAAGGGAGGCGAAGGCGAGGAGAAACAACCCGTCTTCGTGGCGATGGCCGACATCCGCCCCAACGAGGAACTCACCGCCCAGAACGTCAAGCTCGAGGAGTGGCCCAAGAAGATCATTCCCCAGGGCGCGCTCACCCGGCTCGAAGACGTCGAAGGCAAACGCACCCGCCTGAAACTCTTCGCCGGCGAACCGATCCTGGCCTCGAAGATCCTCAGCGCCGATGACCTCACCGGCGCAGCTCGCGACATTCCGCCCGGCTACCGCGTGGCTTACGTGCGCGTCGATCCCGTCAGTGGCTCGAGCAACCTGATTCTGCCCGGCGATCGGGTGGACGTGCTCGTATATCGCAATCCCAACAGCAACGACGACCAGGCCACCGCGGCCAAGATCGTGATCCAAGACCTGAAGGTCTTTGCCGTCGATACGCAAACCGAAAGCAAGTTCACCGCCACTCGCGACGAAACGACCGAGCCGATTACCGCCAAGACCATCGGGTTGCTAGTCACGCCACAACAGGCCGTAATCCTGCACGCTGCCCAGGAGATCGCCGGCACGCTGCGGCTCGTGCTGCGGAATCCCGAGGACGACGTCCAGGTCGTCGATCACGAGGCGTCGCTCAGCGACATCTTCGGCGGTGAACAGAAAAAGGGCGATCGGGTGGCCGAAAAGGAAATGCCCCAGAAGGAAACTGCGGACCTTACCAGCTTCCTCGACCAGCAACATACTGGCGCCGCTGGCAGCGCCCCCGTGCCACCCACGCCGCCGCTTCCGGGCCACGGCCAGTCGATGCTTGTGATGATGGGTTCCGAACTGGTGAGAATCGACATCCCCGGCTTCGGCCAACTCCCGATCATTCAAACGGAACAAGGCCCGTCCAACCTGGGCGGAGACCAGCCGTCGATTGATTTCGACGGTGGAAGTGAAAGTGACTTCAGCCCCACACCGCCTGCGGAGGATGGGGAGTCGCTCGACGAGTCGGGTCAGGATGAGTCCGGCTCTTCGAACGAAGCGAACTGAGAGAAGTGAGAGCGGCCCGCCAGCAGGCGAGTCATTCGCAAAGACGGATCCAGCTTAAGGTAACACCACGCGGCAAAAGGATTTGCCGTGGCAGAACGTGATCCCAGGTTGGCGGCAATCACGCCACCGGTCGCGCTACTACAAGGATTCCAAGGATGGTACTGCTTCGATTTGGCCGGGCCGGCCGTACGGCTCTGGTGGCGGCGCTCCTGCTCTCGGTAACGCTTTCTGCCCGTGGGCAGCAACAGCCGTCGCAGCCCCAACCCGACTACCCGGCCGTCACGCAGAAGATCGAGGCCGCCAACACCAAAGTCGAGTTGCGCGTTCACGACAGCCGCATCTTGACAATGGACTCCGACATTCCCCGGGCCCAGGTCGGCAATCCCGAACTCCTGGCCTTCACCGTCATCTCGGCCAATGAGGTGCAGATCCACGCCAAGAAGGCGGGCATCACTTCGGTCAACCTCTGGGACAAAAACAACCAGGCCCACACCGTCGATGTTGTCATCGTCGGCGACGTCCGCGAGCTGGAAGGACTGCTCAAGTCGCAGTTCCCGGCCGCCTCGATCAAGCTTTTCTCCACCCAGGCGTCGACCCTGGTCCTCTCCGGGTATGTCGACCGCGCCGACCACGTCAATACCATCATGCGGATTGCCGAGGACTACTACCCCAAGGTGATCAACAACATGGTCGTGGGCGGCACCCAGCAGGTGCTCCTGCACGTCAAGGTGATGGAAGTCTCCCGCACGCAACTTAAGAACCTTGGCTTCGACTGGGCCTACTTTTCCGAAAGCGGTTTCGTTACGTCCACGGCCGCCGGCGTGATCTCGCAGAACCCTGCGGCCGCCTTGTTTCGCGGCCCAGCTTCGTTTGGCACCAGCGCCCTCAATCAACCCACGATGCAGTTTGGCATCGTCAACGATGGCAGCGGCTTCGTCGGCTTTCTCGAAGCGCTCAAACGCGAAAACCTCGTGAAGATCATGGCCGAGCCAAATCTGGTAACCGTCAGTGGGCGACCGGCCAGCTACCAGGTCGGTGGCGAAGTCCCGTACCCGCAGCCCACCGGCTTCGGTAACATCGCCATCGACTTCAAACCGTTTGGTACGATGATCGACTTCGTGCCCATCGTGCTGGGCCAGAACTCCGTGCGGCTGGAAGTCCGTCCGCAGGTACTCGAACTCGACGAAAGCCTCGGTATCCTCGTGGCCGGCACCTCCGTGCCCGGTTTCACCAGCCGCTACGTCGACACCGGCGTCGAAATGAAGTTTGGCCAGACGCTGGCAATCGCCGGTTTGCTCCAGCAGAAGCAGCGCATGGAACGGCGCGGCGTGCCGGGGCTCATGGACCTGCCCTACGTTGGCGCCGCTTTCCGTCGGACCTCTCAGGAAGTCGAAGAAGTCGAACTTCTGATCCTGGTCCGGCCGGAGCTTGTCGAAGCCATGGACCCCGACCAGGTGCCCAATTGCGGTCCCGGTTTGAACTCTCAGGTTCCGGACGATTGCGGTCTGTACTGGAAGGGCTACATCGAAACGCCGGTTCAGCCCTACGGCCCCGAAGGCCACGGTCCCGGCCAGATGCAGCCGGGCGGTCCGCTGGATGGCCCGGGCATGGAAGGCGGCTTCGGTCCGGAGCAGGTTCCCGTGCCGCCCGCCGACGGACGACCCGTGCCGATGCCGCCTGGCGAGCGGCAACCGGTGCCCGATCCGCAGGCGGCAAATCGTGGTCCTGCCGTCCGGCCCGGCGAGGTCGTGATCAGCGATCGGCCCGTGGGGCAGCCGGTGGGACAGTCGCAGATGGCTCCCAGTTCTCGGCGAATTCCCGCCGGGCAGCCCGCCACCGCGCGGACTCGTCCCTACAATCCGTCCCCCGGGCAAAGTCCACCCAGCCCGCGCTCCGCAAACGCCAATTCCTCGCCACCCGGCTTCATCGGCCCTCTGGGCTATGAGGTAAAGAAGTAAGGGTCGCGGGCTTCCCGTGATCATTACGGCGACAACAGGCTGGCGGTCCAAGGGGCTCAACCGCCAGCCAGGAATCTGCTTGGACGAGACGGAACATTCATGAGCAACGTCCTGCGCTTGGCTATCGTTGACCCGGTCGACAGTTCCCGCGAGGCCCTCAAGGGCACGCTGCTGGGAATGAACACCGTCTGGCTCGAGGCTGAATGCTCGCGCTATGAGTTTTTCTCCGACGTTGTGGCCCAGACCCATCCCGACGTGGGCATCGTCTCGCTCAATCAGAATCCCGAGAAAGCCCTCGAGCTGGTCAACCAGCTTCACGAGACCTCGCCCGAGTGCGCGATCGTCGTGATCAGCTCGTCGACCGACGGCAACCTGATCCTCCGAGCGATGCGCAGCGGCGTCAAGGAATTTCTGCCGCAGCCGGTTCGCCTGGAAGACCTGGTCGCGGCGCTCGAGCGCATCGGCGCGCAGCGCTTCGGCCGCGGCGATCGCACCCGGGGCAGTTCGGTCATCGCGGTCGCCGGCGCCACTGGCGGTGTGGGCTCCACGAGCCTGGCCGTGAACCTGGGCTGCGTGCTCGCCGCTAACCCGCGAAACACCGTCGCGCTTGTCGACGTGGATCTCTGCCTGGGCGACGCCGACGTGTTCCTCGACACGATCCCCGACTACACGCTGGTCGACGTCGCGCAGAATGTTACGCGACTCGACTTCACGTTGCTCAAGCGCTCGCTCACGAAACATTCCTCGGGCCTGTACTTGCTGCCGCGACCGGTGCAGCTTGAAGACGCGGTCCTGGTCACGCCCGACGACATGCGGCGCGTGATCGGTCTGCTCAAGGCCACGTTTACGCACCTGATTATCGACCTCTCGAAGAGTTACACGCCCATCGACCTGGTGGCGATGGAGATGTCGAATCAGGTGCTGCTCGTGACACAGCTCGACCTGCCGTGCCTGCGCAACATCGTGCGGCTGATGATGTCGTTCGGCCAGATGGAGTCGATCAAGGATAAGGTCAAGGTCATCGTCAATCGCGTGGGTCTCGACAGCCACATTGGCCTGAAGAAAGCCCAGGAAACAATCGGCCGCGAGATCTACTGGCAGATTCCCAACGACTATCGGACGATGGTCGAAGTTCGCAACAACGGCGTGCCACTGATGGAGCACGCCCCTAGGGCCGCGATCACGCAGGCCATCATCCAACTCGCCGAAGCGCTCAACGGCGATCGCGACGCCCAGCAGGATCCCAAGGATCTTTCGACCCGCGCCCGCGCCGTCGAGAAGCTGCTCAGCCTCTGGCCCAGCCGCAAGGTCGCCGCCGAGAAGTAGATTCGCCCGACTCGGGCACCACGGCCGTGAGCGCGGCTCACCCGTGTTCTCCGTGCCACGCGGTCTGGCACTGAATCGACACGCGCCCCCCTCGCATCCCGCATAACCCGCACCTTGCGTCGGCGCATTCGCCGACTCTCGTGATCGTTCCTGCCCTGCGGATTCCGGGGAAAGGATGCAACTGCGAGCTATATTTCGATCGGGTAGAGACTGCGCGTGTCGGATGGCTCACGACGAGCACGATGCGTTTGAGCATCAGACGCCGCGTTTCACCCGCGACAAAACATGCCCCGTTGTCTTTTGTCACGAAGGCAAACCAGCCAGGATTACCAGCCGCAATGAAGCCGACCACTCTCCGTTCCGAAGATTCGAAGTCCGCCGAGTTCGACAATCTCAAGCGCAAGATCCACGGCAAGCTGGTCGACAAGCTTGACCTGACGCGCGTGGGTGAGCTCGAAGGCGACGTTCTGCGCCGCGAGATACGCCTGGTTGTCGAGCATCTGTGCGACACCGAAGACACGCTGCTCAATCGCAATGAACGCGAGCGACTCGTCGACGAAGTGCTCGACGAAACCTTCGGCCTCGGTCCGCTTGAGTTGCTGCTGAAGGACCCGACGATCAGCGATATCCTGATCAACGGTCCCAAGAACATCTACGTGGAACGTCGCGGCAAGATGGAAAAGACCGCCGTCACGTTCCGCGACAACAACCACCTGATGCAGATCATCGATCGCATCGTGTCGAAAGTCGGCCGGCGCGTCGACGAAGTCTGCCCGATGGTGGACGCCCGACTCACGGACGGCTCCCGCGTGAACGCGATCATTCCGCCCTTGGCCCTCGACGGGGCCGCGGTTTCCATTCGTCGTTTCGGTTCCAACCCGCTCAAGCTCGAAGACCTGCTGAACTTCAAGGCGTTCACGCCCGAGATGGTGATGCTCCTGGAAGGCGCGATCAAGGCCCGGCTCAATATCGTCATTTCCGGCGGTACGGGCTCCGGCAAAACGACGCTGCTCAACACGCTGTCGAGCTTCATCTCGAACTCGGATCGCATCGTGACGATCGAAGATGCCGCCGAACTTCAGCTCCAGCAGGATCACGTGGTCCGGCTGGAAACCCGGCCGCCAAACATCGAAGGCAAGGGCGCTATCACCGCCACCGACCTCGTGCGCAACGCGCTGCGTATGCGACCCGAACGCATCATCATCGGTGAGTGTCGCGGACCCGAAACGCTCGACATGCTCCAGGCCATGAATACCGGCCACGAAGGTTCGCTCACGACGATCCACGCCAATACTCCGCGCGACGGCATCGCCCGTATGGAAACGATGATCACCATGGCCGGCTTCGAACTGCCGCTGAAGGCTCTGCGCCAACAGATCGCCAGCGCCGTCGATCTGATCGTGCAGGCCAATCGCTTGCAGGGCGGGCCACGAAAAATTACGCACATCACCGAAGTGCTCGGCATGGAGCAGGACACGATCGTGATGCAGGACATCTACCATTACCAGAAGGAAGGCATCGACGAGAACGGCCGCGCCTTCGGCAAGTTCGAAGCGACTGGCGTGCGACCCAACTTCATGGATCGGCTGGAGGCGGCCGGCGTGCGGTTGCCGTCCAGCGCCTTCCGCCAGCGCGTCATGCTCGAGGACTAAATCTGCCCCGGCAGGAACCCCTGAAACAGTCGGACGCGCGGCACCGCGCGTCACAACGAATCGAGTGACCCGATGACAGCCTTGATCGTCCCCGTCGCCGTGTTCTTCTGTGTGGCCTGTTTAATTGGCGCCGCGGCCACCTGGCTGACCGCCAAGACCGAGCCGGGCGTCGAAGACCGCCTGGCCGTGCTCACCGGTTCGAGCACCGGCAAGCAGGCCAAGGACGCGCTGCTCAAGGGAAGCGTGCTCGCCCATCCCCTCGACGGCACCCAGGGGGCGATGCTCGAGTACTTCACACGACTGGGCAACATCTCGCTCCTGCTCGAACAGGCCGATACCACGCTCACCCCGGCGCAGTTCTTCGGCGTTTCGGGCATTATGGCCGTGGTCGGTTTGTTCATTCCGGTTGTGGCCGGCCTGCATCCGTCGATCGTGGTGCCGATGGGCCTGATGCTGGCTACCCTACCCATGATCTGGCTGGTCCTGCGCCGCCGCCGCCGCTTCAAGCAGTTTGCCAAGCAGCTTCCCGACGCTTTGGAATTGGTGGCTCGCGCGCTGCGAGCCGGGCATAGCCTGGCCTCGGGTTTCAGCCTCGTGGCCGACGAAATGCGCCCGCCCATTTCCAAGGAATTTAACCGTGTGTTCGAAGAGCAGAACCTCGGTGTGCCGCTCGAAGATGCTCTTGACAACATGACCGATCGCATTCCGAACATCGATCTGCGGTTCTTTGCCACGGCCGTGATCTTGCAACGCCAGACCGGCGGTGACCTTGCCGAAATTCTCGACAAGATCGGCTACCTCGTCCGCGAACGTTTCAAAATCTGGGGCCAGGTCCAGGCGCTCACCGGCGAAGGTCGTCTGTCGGGCGTCGTGCTGCTCGGTCTCCCGCCGCTTTTGTTTCTCACGGTCTACCGGCTCAATCCTGAGTACGTGATGCCGCTGTTCACCGATCCGATGGGCCGCAAAATGCTCGCCGGCGCGGTGGTGATGCAGCTCATGGGCGCGATCGTGATCAAGAAAATCGTCAACATCAAGGTGTAAGCGCCATGATCACACTACTTGCCGCCGGCGCCATGACCAAGCTGGTTCCGTTCGCAATCTTCGGCCTGTTTGCCGTGGGGGCGTGGCTCATCCTCGAGATGCTCGCCGCGCGCAAACCACGCGCCGAAGAGCGGCTCGAAGAACTCCGCAATCCGGCCAAACGCCGCGCCGGCGAGGCGACCGCGGTCAAGAAGGGAGCCACCATGAGCAAGATGCTCGCCAAGGCTACCCCCATGTCCAAACCGCTGCAGCCCAAGAGCGCTGAAGAAGCCGGCCGGCTCAAGATTCGCCTCAGCGAGGCCGGATTTCGCGCCGAGAACGCAGTCGGCGTGTTTCTGGGCCTCAAGATTATCGGTCTCGCGGTGGGCCTGTTCGCCAGCGGTGGAACGGCGTTGTTCACCGGAGCGATCACTCAAAAAGCGCTCATCTACTCCGTTGGCGCCACGGCCTTCATGTTCTACCTGCCGGACATCATCCTGTGGTTCATGGCCCGCCATCGCAAGGAACAAATCTTCCTCGGTCTGCCTGACGTGCTTGATCTGCTGGTCGTGTGCGTCGAGGCCGGTCTCGGTTTGGACCAGGCCATGCGGAAGGTCAGCGAAGAAATGAAGAAGTCCTGTCGCACCCTTTCCGATGAGTTCACGCTTTGCAACTTCCAACTGCAGATGGGCCGCGCGCGCAACGAGGTGCTCCAGGATCTCGGTTCGCGGACCGGCGTCGACGATCTGCGCAGCCTGGCGGCCATTCTGATCCAGGCCGACAAATTCGGCTCAAGCGTGGCCCAGGCCTTGCGCGTGCAGAGCGATTCGATGCGTACCCGCCGTCGTCAACTGGCCGAAGAGAAAGCCGCCAAGACGGCCGTGAAGTTGATCTTCCCGCTCGTGATCTTTATTTTCCCGGCGATCTTCGTGGTGCTCGTCGGTCCGGCCGCAATCACGATCGTCAACGAAATGTTCCCGATGATGAATGGCCAGAAATAGCCGGTTGCCACGCAGCGCGCAGCGGCAGCTAGCAGCAACTGGGGTAACCTCGGCAAACTCTGCCGGTTAATCCCCATGCTGGCATAGTTCCGGTCGCAGCGCCGTCGATAGTCCATGTGCGGCGTCATCGGAGCACCGCGGCTTCGAACTTGCGCCCGCTGCCTATCGTTCACGAACGCGTCCCCATGCGAGGACGCGATCAATCGGAGGGAACCGATGCTACGTCTTGGCTCCATCTTGCTGCTGGTGCTCGTTTGCCTGGGCGCCGCGACGCCGGCCAAAGCCCAGTGGTTTGAGACCTTCTGCGAGCGTTTCAAGCGCGACTATCACCGCAACAAGATGTGGCCCGAGCCGTTCCTGCAGGCCGACCGCCAGGCCACGATGGCTCCGTTCGCCATCCAGACGGCCAATGGCTGGCGGCGGCAGAACCTGATCTCCGACTATCACTTCCAGGATGGCACGAGCCAGCTCACGTTGGCGGGCGAAACCAAGCTTCGCTACATCCTGACGCAAATGCCCCCCGCGCGGCGCACGATCTTCGTGCAGCAGGGGCTCTCGGCAGACGTCACCCAGGCCCGTCTGGCCGCCGTTGAGCAAGCCTCCACACGCATGGTTCCGCCGGGCCAGGTGGCTCAGGTGGTTGAAACGAACCTGCCGAACGACGGTTGGTCGGCCGAGGACATCGACGCCATCACGCGCAAATTCAACTCCAGCCGTCCCGACCCGCGCCTCCCTTCAGGCGGCATGTCCAGCGGCAGCGGCGGCTACGACAGCAACAGTATCAAATAGCTAGCAAATCGGGTGCGGCTCCGGTTCCGCATTTGGCCCGCACCACACAGGCGTTTGCAGTGCAGACGCCCGGCGCTGGCGGACGATGCTAACCGTAGGGATCGAGCCGATTAGCTTAAGTGTTTCAGTAGTTCGTACTGCGAGGATGCAAGCCGTGCCCCACAAACTTTTCTGTTCGGTGGCTCTTGCTCTGGCCCTGCCGGCAGCGATTGGCTGCACCTCGACCACGGCCAAGAAACCGCCCACCCAGCAGTCTTCGCTCGACAAGATGACGGCCAGCCTCAAGAGCGGCGCCTCGAAGATGGTCGCCGCCATCAAGCCCAAGCCCGAGCCCAAGCACGTCCCGCTGGAATCGCCCGCCGGCAAGCCCGGCCCCGCGGTGTTCGTGGCCGCGGCTCAAATGCACGAGTCGTCCGGCAACTTCACCGAAGCCGAAGCCAACTATCGCAAGGCACTCGACATCGACGCCAACCATGTCGACGCGCTCGTCGGCTTCGCCCGGCTCGAAGATCGCCAGGGCAACTTCGAAGCGGCCACCAGGTTCTATCAGCGCGCGATCAAGAAGCACCCTAAGAACGCCTCGGTCCGCAACGACTTGGGGCTCTGCTACCATCGCCGCGGCATGATGGGCGATGCCACTCGCGAACTGAAGAAAGCCGTCGAGCTCGATGGCGACAACAAGCTCTATCGCAACAACCTCGCCGCGGCCTTCGTCGAGCAAGGCAAGTACAACGACGCCGCCGCACAGCTCATCGCCGCCCACGGCAAGAGCGTCGGCAACTACAACCTGGGTTACCTGCTCACGCAGCGTAAAGACAACGCCGCCGCGCTCCAGCACTTCCAGGCGGCCGCCCAGGCCGACCCCAAGCTCACGGCCGCGCAAGAGTGGATCGCCCGGCTCTCAACCGATGGCCCTGCTTACGCCTCCTATGCCGCCGTGCCAGGCGCAGCGCCCGCCAATGCCGCGTACGTCGCCCAGCGCCCGGCTCAGCAGCAAAGCGCCCCCGCCCAGCACGCGCCGCAAGCGCCGGTCATCTCACTGGGCACTCCGCAGCCGCAGGGCGATCCAATGCCGCCGCTGCCGCGGTAAAGCAAAACGCCTGATCGATCTGGCAAGATCGAGCAGGCGCGGAAGCGACTTCGTTGGCCAGTCGTTGCCTTATGCTACGACCAACTGGGCCGGCTGCATCAGGGCTTTGACGACCTTCTCGGCCAAAAACCGCTCGGTCTTCTCGCACGACTCGCGCGTCTTTCCGCCGATGTGCGGCGTGATGAGCATCCGATTCGTATTGCGGGCAAGTTCGAGCAGCGGGTTGCCAGCGATGTCCGGCTCGCCGTCCAGCACATCCACCGCGGCGCCCGCAATCTGGCCACGGATGATGGCATCTGCCAGGGCCCGATCGTCGAGAACCCCGCCACGGGCCGTGTTTACCAGGATGGCCGACTTCTTCATCAGGCCGATTTCGCGGCGGCCGATCAGGTGCCGTGTCGAGGAATTGTAAGCGACGTGCAGACTCACCACGTCGGCGCGCTGCATCAATTCGTCCAGCGAATCCACTCGCTCGATCTGGTCGTGAGGGAAATCCGTGCGCGGGTCATAGCCGATCACGTTCATGCCGAACGCGCGATAATAGCTGGCCAGATGACGGCCAATGCGACCGCAGCCCACGATGCCTACCGTGCTGCCAAACAGCTCTCGACCGCACCAGGCATCGCGGTCCCAATGTCCCAGCGTGACATCCGTCGTAGCGGCCGGAATGTTTCGCAGCAGTGAGAGGGTCAGACCAACGGTCAGTTCCGAGGTCGCCCGAATGTTGTTGAGAAAGTTGACTTCGCCTCGCAGACTCAGCACCCGCATGTGATGGCGGTCGCAGGCTTCCAGGTCGATCTTGTCAAGACCCGTCACCGGTGTGGCCAGGATGCTGCAACGACCGGCGTTCTTGATCGTAAGTGCGTTGAATCGCAAGCCGAGTCGGAACCACAGCACGTCGCAATCCGCCAGCGCGTCGTGCAGGTTCTCCTGCGAAACGGGCTCCATCAGCACTTCGGCGTGCTCTTCCAGGATGGCCAGCGCCTCCGGAGAGAAATTCTCCGGCTCGGCGATGCGAACCACCGGGCGATATCTTCGGATCATGAGCGGACCTCCCTAGCCGGCGATGAATCTGCCGGAGTTGAACGACGAACCAACCTGCGCGCAGTTCTGACGCGGACATTCCAAGCACAATGCAAAGTGAGCCGAAACAGTCGACTTAACTGCGGAGAAAATGCGGCTTCCGTGAATAGCGGTCTCCCGCATCGCTAAGACAGCGCGCTCACCCAAGGCGATAACTGCGTCCCGGGTCAGGACACAAGTTGTCATGGCTATCATTAGCGTCTCCCTTCATCCTTCATCTCAAAGCCACAGGGCCAGACCACGTGTGCTATTAAAAATGCGTTACAGCGCAAATGCAAGCACGTGACACCAAATGTCACTGAATTTGCGCTAATGCGCAAATCTAGTCTGGGGTGGACTGCCACCGACCACGTGCTGAAACCGCCGCCCGAGAAGGACGCCAAAACTCCCCAAGCGGAGCTGCGTCCGGTTTCCGGTGCTCGTGCGGCAGGGGGACCACCCCAGCGATCGACCGGATCGCCGTCATCAGCCCGGGCGTCAACCGCTCGGGCCCTCCACGCCCACCAAGAGTCTCCGGCAAAGCCCTCTTTGCTTGCAGGAAGTGTATGCGGCGCCTACTATTAAGGGCGACTTACGACCTGGGTCGATATGCCGAGACGCTGTGTTTTACTCTTGTTGCTCACCGGTTTCATCGCCGGTCAATTGGCGCCTGTACCCCATGCGCACGGCGCGGGAGATGCAGCCGGGCTCGACGCGCGTCCGCACGTGCATCTGGCGTGGTTTTGCCAAGACCACGAACACGAGCAGCACGAGCACGGCCACCGAACGGCGACCCCTCGTTCGATGCACGCAGATTGCGATCACGATTCCGACGCGATTTACTTCGCCCCGAATCCCATCCCCAATCGAATCGCCGAGCCGGACCTCGCCAAGGTAAGTTCTGAACCGATCGCATCGCTCTACCTTGCAGTTTCAACCTGCACGCTTCGCACCGATCGACCTTCGGCGGCTTGGGCCCACTCGCCTTCTCTGAGAGCGCCGGACTGCGCGCTCTATCTGGCACTGCGCGTATTGCGCATCTGATCCGGCCCTGCGCGCGCCGACCTGGCGCCGCGATGTCCGTTCGCGCCGCCGCTGTCCGCGCTTGACGCTCTTGATTGCCCCCGCGGCAAGGGGCGCAGTTTGCCTACGACCGAGAGACTTCCCATGAAGTTGCCAGCTCCAAAACTCACTAGGCTCGCAGTTGTCGTTCTCGCCGCCGTGACGGCGGTCGGTATCGCCGCAGTGGTGTGGCTGCCCGACCGGCCACCCGCTGCGCCACTCGAGCAGGAGGAGGGCCTCCGTCCGCCGGCGTCGGCAGTTGATCTCGAGAACAAAGTGATTGTGGGCGAGCAGGCCCAGAAGAATCTTCGCCTTGCGGCTCGGCCCCTGAAGTCAGAGACCTACTGGAAAGTCATCACCCTGCCAGGCATGATCGTCGACCGGCCGGGGATCAGCGATCGCGAGGTCGTCGCTCCCGCAATCGGCACCGTGTCGCAGATCCTGCATATTCCGGGCGACACGGTTCGGTCGGGAGATGTGTTGTTCACGCTCCGCCTGGCCAGCGAATCCCTGCACGAGTCGCAGGCCGGTCTGTACAAGGCCAGTCACGATATCGCGCTAGCCGAAGTTCGGCTTGAACGCATCCGCGCGGCTGGCGAGGGCGTCGCTCAGGCGCGGGCCGTGGAGGTCGAGCATGAGATCGCCCGCCTGAACACTGCCGCCAAGGCCTACCGCGAAGATTTGCGCCGACGAGGGTTGTCGGCAGACGATATCGCGGGCATCTCGCAAGGAAACCTTGTGAGCGAGATCTCGGTCCGCGTTCCTGAAATTCAAACTGCCTCGCTTCGCCGACTGGGCGCAGCGACCTCTGGTCAGGAGGTGAAGGCGGAGACGCTGACCTTCGAAATTCGTCAATTGGCCGTTGAGGTTGGGCAGCAAGTCGAAGCGGGCCAGAGAATGTGCAATCTGGCCAATCAGAAACTGCTGGCGATCGAGGGCCAGGCGTTCCGCGACGAGGCCGCACTTCTCGAGCAAAGCGTGCGGGAAGCCTGGCCTGTGGAAGTTGACTTCCAGGATGCTGCCGCCGATTGGCCTCTGCACGATACCGCTGCGCCAATCAGCTACATCGCCAGTACCGTCGATCCCGTTACTAGAACCTTCTCGTTCTTGATGCCTCTGACGAACCAGTCCAGGAGAGTCGAGCAGAATGGCGCGGCAAGAGACCAGTGGCGGTTTCGGACGGGTCAGCGCGTGTTGCTGCGGGTTCGTGTGGAAAAGTTGGACGGCGTGTTCATCGTTCCCGCGGATGCGATCGCCGCTGAAGGTCCAGAGACGTTCGTCTTCACGCAGAACGTCAATCTGTTCGAGCGCAAATCGGTTCACGTCGTGCATCGCGACCGCGACCGCGCGATTATTGCCGACGATGGCTCGCTGCCGGCCTACACGAAAGGAGATTCCCGCTGGACGATTCCCGCGGTCGCCCAAACGGCTGCGTCGCAACTCAATCGGATGACCAAGACGGGCTCGACCGACATTCCCAAAGGGATGCATGTCCATGCGGACGGTAGCCTGCATAAGAACGAAGACGAGGAGAACTAGTTCGCATGCTGAATGCCGTCATTCGATTCTCGCTCCGCTACCGCTCGTTGATCCTCGCGCTCAGCATGATTGTGCTCGTCTACGGCGGGATTACGGCCGCGCGCTTGCCAATCGACGTCTTTCCCGATCTCGACCGGCCCCGGGTCGTCATTCTTACCGAGTGTCCAGGGTTGTCGCCCGAGGAAGTCGAGACGCTCGTCACCGTGCCTATCGAGACGGCCATCCTGGGGGCAGCCGGCGTCGAAGCCGTGCGCAGCCAGTCGAGCCAGGGCATGAATGTGATTTACGTCGAGTTCAGTTGGGACACCGCGATTCGCGATGCGCGGCAAACCGTAATGGAGCGGATGGCCACGGTGCCCATGCCGCCGGGCATCCGTCCCTTGATGACGCCCCCCGCCTCGATCATGGGTCAGATCCTGCATGTCGGACTTCATCGTCGCACCGGACCGCGAGGTGGCGTGCTGGCGCCGATTACTGACACGGGCCTGATGGCGGAACGCGTCGCGAAGGATGGCGAGTCTGAGCTTTTCGTATGGTCTCCAGAACCACGCGACCAACCTGAGTTGTGGAAGCAGATGACCGTCCAGGATGTTCGCTGGGAGGAGGCTGACGCTCCGCACGCGGTCTCCTTCGTGACCGACGCCGGTCGCCAGACCGCCACTTTTCGCACCCCGCTCGAAGATCGCATGGATCTCCGCGCCACTTCCGACTGGCTCATCCGGCCTCGGCTGCTCAGGCTCTCGGGCATCGCCGAAGTGATTGTGATGGGGGGTGACGTCAAGCAGTACCAGGTGCTCATCGACCCCATCAAGTTGCAGGAATATAACGTCACTCTCCAAGAGATTGAAACCGCCATCACCGCCAACAATCTGAACACCAGTGGCGGATTTCTGGAAGAAGGCCAGGGCGAACGACCGGTCCGAGTCATCGGCCGTCTCGGCCCGTTGCCCGCACAGGTTCGGGAGGACTTATCGAAGATTCCGGTGAAGGCTGCCGGAAAGCGTGCCGTGCTGCTGCGACACGTGGCCACCGTGCAGGAAGGACCCGCCCCCAAGCGCGGCGACGCCGGTATCGACGGCAATCCCGGCGTCGTCATCACGATTGTCAAGCAGCCCCATGCCGACACACGATCGCTCACGGACCGGGTCAAGGCCGCTTTGCGGGAAACAGAAGCGACACTGCCGCCCGACATCGTAGTCAATCTCGACTTGTTTCAGCTGAAGTCATTCATCGACCGCGGCATCTACTACGTCGAGGAGGCGCTCGTCATCGGCGCCGTGCTGGTCGTCATCGTGTTGTTTCTGTTTTTGTTGAACTTGCGCACCACGTTTATCACGCTCACGGCCATTCCGCTGTCCCTGGTCATCACGGCCGTCGTCTTTCAACTGGTGGGAGTCGTCACGGGCACCGCCCTGTCGATTAACGTCATGACGCTGGGGGGCATCGCCGTCGCCATGGGCGAACTGGTTGACGATGCAATCGTCGACGTAGAGAACATCTTCCGGCGGTTGACCGAGAACCATGCGGCAGCAAGTCCCAAGCCGGCGATTCTCGTCGTCTACGAGGCCAGCCGCGAAATCCGCTCTGCCATCGTGTTCGGCACGCTCGTGGTCATCTTGGCCTTCCTGCCGCTGTTCGCCCTGTCGGGCGTCGAAGGTCGGCTGTTTTCGCCGCTGGGTATCGCCTACATCGTGTCGATCCTCGCTTCGCTGTTGGTCTCACTGACCGTCACGCCCGTGCTGTCGTATTACCTGTTACCGCAGTCGAAGGCCACGCACCGACACAGCGACGGCTGGTTGCTGCGGTGGCTTAAATGGGTCGCGAGTTACTTGATTCGTTTCAGCATGCGACACGCCGCCGCGCTGCTTCTGGTCACCTGGGTGCTCGTCGGGATTGCGGCCTGGCAGCTCACCAGGTTGGGTGCCGACTTCCTGCCAAAGTTCGACGAGGGCAGTGTCCAGATCAACGTGGCGCTACCCGGCGGATCTTCGCTGCAGGCTTCGAACGAGGTCTCCGCGATCATCGACCGCAAACTTCGCACCATGCAACAGAACGAAGCCAATCCCGCTGGCCCAGTACTCCACTTTGCTCGGCGAACGGGTCGTGCCGAACTGGACGAACATGCCCAACCTGTCAACGTCGGTGAGTACATCCTGACCATGAATCCGCACGGCAGCGTGGACCGCGACGAGTTCTTGAAAACCGTTCTGGCCGACCTGCGCGCCGAAGCGCCAGGGGTCGAGATCGAGGCCGAACAGCCGCTCTCGCACTTGATTAGCCACATGCTCTCGGGCGTCAACGCGCAGGTTGCGGTCAAGATCTTTGGCGACGACCTGGACAAACTGCGGCAACTGGCCCGCGAGGTTCGCGCCATCCTGGCCGACGTGCCAGGCGTTACCCCGCCAATCATCGATCCTCAGGAGCGGGTGGACGAGTTGCACGTCGTCTTGCGGCCCGACGACCTGGCGCTTTACGGACTCAGTCGCGAGTACGTCGCTGCGTTCGTGCAAACGGCGCTGAAGGGCGAGGCGGTGTCCAAGGTGCTTGAAGGCCAGCGACGCTTCGACCTCGTCGTCAAGCTGCAGGAAACCTATCGCTCCGATCCTTACTATCTCCAGGAACTGCGACTCGACCTTCCCGATGGCAGTGGGCAGGTGCGTTTGAAAGACGTGGCAGATTTTCCCGAGGCGGCCAGCGGCCCCAACCTCGTCAATCGCGAAAGCGTTCGCCGAAAACAGGTCGTCCGCTGTAACGTCACAGGCCGCGATCTGGCAGGCGCCGTTGAAGAGATTGAGCAGGCGCTACAGACCCGCCTGAAGCTGCCGGAAGGGTATTTCCTGGAACTCGGGGGCCAATTCGAAGCCCAGCGCTCGGCGACGCTGCTCATCTCGGGCCTGGCGTTCGTCTCGCTGGCAGGCATCTTCCTGGTCCTCATGATGCTCTATCCATCGGCGCGCATCACCCTGCAGATCCTCAACGCCATTCCGACGGCCTTCATCGGCGGAGTGCTGGCTCTTGTCGTGACCCAGCAGTCGCTTACCGTCGCCAGCCTCGTCGGCTTTGTCTCTCTGGGCGGAATCGCGGTTCGCAACGGCATCCTGCTCGTCACCCACTACTTTCACCTGATGAAAGAAGAGGGGCAGGTTTTCTCGGAAGCCACCGTGCTGCGGGGCAGCCTCGAACGCCTGGCGCCTGTGTTAATGACCGCGCTCACAGCCGGCATCGGACTTGTGCCGCTGGTCCTTGGCGGCAACAAACCGGGCCTCGAGATTCTCTATCCCGTCGCCACGGTTATCCTGGGGGGCCTCGTCACTTCGACCTTCTGCGAGTTCCTGTTGCACCCAGGTTTGTTCTGGCGATTCAGCGGGCAGGACGCCGATCGCCTCGTCCATCATCAAGACACCGAAGATCAGATTTTAAAAGAGGCGTAACCCATAGTTTTTGTTGTGCCACACTATTTTTCACGGAGAGCTCGTTCGATGAAGCACGCAATGATTGCAAGCAGTTTTCTTCTAGTCCTGCTGTTGGTCACCGGCTGCGCCAAGCCTACCGAAGAGAAAGCCGCCGAGCCTCCCACGCAGACTTCGGCGAGTGAGCCGCATAGTCACGGCGCCGGTCCCAACGGCGGCGTGGTGTTCGATCTCGGCGCTCAACATGCCGAGTTCACGGTCGACCACGAAAAGCAGGAGGCCACGGTCCTGTTTTTCGAGTCGCCGGTGGCCGCGACGGAACTGATCTTGAACATTCAGGAAACTCAGACCGCCGACGGGACCAAGGTCGCTCCAATGACGGTCACGCTCACCGCGACCGACGCCGCCGACGGCAAGGCTTCGAGGTTTGTCGGCGCCGATCCTGGCATCGGTAACGTGGCTGACTTTACTGGCACTGTCTCCGGAGAAATCGACGGCAAGCCCGCCAGCGGTGAGTTCCAAGAATAGCCCGTGCGCGCTTTCCGCGACAAAGTGTCGCGAAAACGCCGCTTCGCGGCGAAGGATCGGCCCGCGCGCCATGCCAGTGTTCACCGAACGGCCCGCCAGTTGCGTTTTGGCGCGTTGATCCAGCGCATCCGATCCGAACTTGCCGGGGCAGGCCGTTTTATGAAGCAATCCGCCGACATCCCGCATCACCCTGAGTCCGATACGACCAGGGTGGTCAAAATTGTCGCCCTGGCCTCCTTGGCGGTCATCGTCCTGTTCATCGTGTGGTACGCGCGACGAGTCCTCCTGCTTACGTTCGCCGGACTGCTATTCGGCATCTTCTTACAATCGCTTTCAAACTGGGTCGCCAGCCGTCTTCACCTGCGATATGGCTGGGCCCTGTTGTTGGTCGTCATGTCGCTCCTTGCACTGCTGATCGGTACCGGCTGGCTGGTTGGGGCCAGGATCTCAAGTCAGTTCGGCATGCTCTCCGAAGAACTTCCCAAGGCATTCAGCCAACTCCGCGATCAACTGAGCGGAATCGTCGGCGGACAGCAGCTCGCAAACCAACTCCCGCCACCCAGCGAGCTCATTCAGAGCAACAACCTCCTCAGCCAAGTGACAGGTCTCACCTGGGGCGCTCTGAGCGTGCTGGCCGAGATCTTCGTCGTCCTGGCCGTCGGCCTCTACGGCGCCTCGCAGCCCAAACTGTACCGCGCCGGACTGGTGAAGCTCGTCCCGCCGTCGAAGCGTCCCCGCGCCCGACGCATCATCAGCTCGGTTTGGGACACGCTCTCACAATGGCTGACTGCCCAGATTATCGCCATGGCCATCGTCGGCACGCTGACCGGCGCCGGGCTGTGGTTGATCGGCGCGCAACTACCACTTGCTTTGGGACTACTGGCATTTGCCCTGTCGATTGTGCCGAACATTGGCCCCATTCTGTCGGCAATTCCGGCGATCCTCCTGGCCTGGGTGCAAAGCCCGTGGATGGCGTTGGCTGCCGCCGCCTTATACCTCGTCATCCAGCTCTCGGAAAGTTACGGCATCACACCACTCATCCAACTGAGGGTGACTCATTTGCCGCCCGCCGTGAACATCCTGGCCGTGCTGCTGATGGGCGTCCTGGGGGGCTTTCTGGGAGTGCTTGTCGCGGCGCCGCTGGTCATTACCGCCATGGTGCTGATCAAGCAACTCTATGTGGAAGAGACCCTCGAAGCCTAGCGATGGCCGTCCGCGGCGTTACTCGCCGGGTCGTTCGCCTGCCGATACCGGCGCGCAAAAGATCGCGGCGGCGAGTGCAGTCTCGCCGCCGCGGGTCTCCATCGGGACACGCGTCCGTCGTGCTACTCCTGATCTGTTTGACTCTGATCGGCAGGCTCACCGTCCTGTGGATCACGGTCCTGCCGTTCGCTAAGACCGGTCCGCTGCTCCCGTACTTGCCGCTGATCAATGCTGACTTGGCGGTCGTCGACATCGATCCGATTTGCCAGCACCAGTCGGCGCTCACCGATCTTCACCGGAACACCCGTCACCGAAACCTGGTCTCCCTCGCCTAAATCCAGGTTCAGCCGGTCGGCCGGGCCGAGATCGACGATCCGTTTCGTTCGCGACTCGGGATTCATCAGGATCACGAGCTGCCGCTCGACACCCCCGACTTTTTGAGTCCGGGTGCCGGCGATTTCCCCGCGAAACGTTTTTCCGCTGCGGTCGATTTCCGTCGAGCGACCACCAGATTCCAGGTGCCGGGCCACCACGACGCTGCGGTCCCCAACCTTGACCTGGGGGCCGCGGGCAGTGATGCGGTTTCCCTTCTTCAGTGTTACGTCCTTCAACTTCATGCCGCGGCCCACGTCGACAAACGTACTTTGCCCCTGTTCATCCTGAATCTCCAGGAGGATGTGCTGACGATTGCCGACATGCACGTTCTTGATCCGCTGGATCGTACCCGCGACCTGCTGAGACCGTGAGGAGTTTCCGGCGTTCTGTCGAGCCTGCTGCTCGCGATTCTGTCCCGCTTCGTTAAAGCGGTAGTAGCTCATCGAGTCGAAGTTGCCGTCACCGTCGCGGTCGACTCCATACGTGTACGAGTCGTAGTAGCCGTCGCCGTCGAAATCGTAATAGGCGGAGGCGTAATCATAGCGTTCCGCGTCCGCGCCTTCCGACCCTTGGCCCTGGTCCGCCTCTCGGCCTTGGTACGGGTAGTAGTCGTAGTAATCGTAAAACCAGTTGTCGTCCGTGCGGTAGGTGTCATATCCGTACCAGTTGTCGCTATCCAAGTCCGAGCCGGTGTCCTGCTGCGCAGAATAGATTTCATCGTCCCAGCGGCCGGCGACTTCATCCGTCGGATTGTAGTCGTTGCCGTCAAACCATTCCGAGATGTCGTACCACGCGTCGTCTTCGTAGTACGTCGTGTTTTCTTCCCACTCGTCTTGCGCGCTGGCCGAGATGGCCGCCAGGGAAAATAAGCACGTGAGTCCGACTGCTAAGAACTTTCTCATAATTTTCCTCCATTTCTTGGATAAGCCGTTGGTGAGTGCGCGGTGAGCAGGATCTCCGCAATGCGCATACCGAGCTGCGCGCTTTTCTTGTGGTCGATAACTCGATCGCTACTGCACCCGCGCAGCATGGTCCCGCCCGAAGATTCGCGGTGGGCATCCTGTTTGCAACAGGACGGTGGACTACGTGTCATAACCGGCCCCTGTCAATTGAAAGGAGTACCCGATGAAGTGCCCTCGTATCCTTCTCTTATTGCTGGCAAGCATGCTTGTTCTGGCGACGAGTCAGATCAGATCTGCGGCCCAATCGAGTGATTCCGATTCGCAACAAAATCGTCAGCCGACTGACCAGCGCGAACGTCAGGACAACAAGCGGCGGTCGCAATCGGACCAGCAGTCGCGCCAGGAGGGGGAGCTCTCAGCGCGGCGATTCATCGAAGACTTCGATGAAAACGGAGATGGTGTTCTCGAGCGCGAGGAGCTGCCTCGCCACATGCGTTCCCAAATTGACCGACTCGATCGGAACGGCGACAACCGCCTCACGACCAAAGAGTTGCGCCAGCACGGCAACCTCGCGAGTTCGCGACATCGCGCCGGGCCCACGGAGGTGATCTACATCTGGGTCACGGACACCGACAGCGGCCATCTCTCGCTGGACGAACTGCAGCAGGCCTATCAGTCGCTGCAAGAGATCGACGAAGACGGCAATGGCCAGCTTTCGCGCAATGAGCTTCGCCAGCGGCGACAGGAGCTGTTCGCCCGCTGGGCCGGCACCGTCACCGATCGCCTCGACGAGAACGGCGACGGCCGCATCAGCCCCAGCGAGGCGCAGGATACCTTTCTCTTGCCGATGTTTGATCGCCTCGATGCGAATCGCGACGGCGCCATCAGCGAGCGGGAGCTGACCCAGTGTATCGCCTCGGGGATGCACCGAGCCGGACAGCAGGAAACGCGCACCGGTAGTCGGCAGGAATCCCAGTCCGAAGACAACCGCCAGCACGATGCGCGAGGTCGACAGAGTTCGCCGGCTGAGGACGACCGCCAGCAGGATGAACAGCAAGAGCGTTCTCTGTAACAGCCGTATCGTGAGAGTGCGGGGGAATCGCCCGAGCCGTATTGGCAACGCGATCCCCTGCGCTCCTTCGAAAGTCATTCAACCTCCGAAACGCCGAGATCAAACCATGCGCAATCCCTGCAGCCGTCTGGCCCCGAGTGTTCTTGCCGTTGTTGCACTGGTGTCGATCACTGCCGACTTTGCCCCAGCCCAGGCGTTGCCAGAAACTGCGGTACAACGGCTCCCCTACTATACGCATGACTACTACGACGCACTAGACGTCTATGGCCGCGGGTCGGGGTACTATCCCGGCACCGACTATCCCGTCTACCCGATGGAGAGTTATGGGTACGACGTCGATCCGTATGACGCTCCTCGCGATCCGTACCGCCGCGGTGCTGAACTGTACGATCGCAATCCGTATGATGGAGTCGCGCGCTTTCGAGATCCCGATCCGGAACTGGGCGACGATACCGTTCTGCAGTATTACGATGCGATTCCGGATATCTATGACTACGGCGGATACGACTATCTCGGATACGATCGCAGTTTCAACTATGACGCCTACGATGCCCATCTTGACCCTAAGCCGGCACTCGAAGATGACCGCATGGTCGATCCATTCGACACCGGCCCAGCCGACCGCTACGAGTATCCGCCTTACTAGGCCTGTCGCTCGAAGACGCTAATCGCAAAGTTGCCCCTTATTTGGCCCCCTCAAAATACCGCACACCCTTGGCATTTATCTTCCGCTTGAAGACCTTCGTCGAAGCCGTCACATACAGCGTGTCCAGCTCTGGACCCGCGAACGCCGCGTTCGCCAGCCAGGCAGCCCCCTCGGGCTTGTCGATCACGCCCACCAGCCGGCCCTGCGTATCGAAGACTTGCAGCCCGATCTGCGTCGCCACGTAGATCTGCCCCTTCGAGTCGATCGTCATCCCATCGGCGCCAACGTCCGGCCGCCCCTCGGGCACGCGCAGATCGCCGAATGCTTCTTTCAAGCCCAGCGTGCCGTCGGCCTCGACGCGAAACGCCCACAGCTTCGTGTCCTTCATGTCGACGACGTACAGCGTCCCCTGGTCCGGCGAGAGCACGAGCCCGTTGGGATATTGCATCCCCTTGTCGACGACCTTCTTCTCGCCGCCCGGCGCGATGTACCAGATCTGATGGTTCACCGGGTCGGTGAAGTAAATGCCGCCCGCGCGGTTCACCACCAGGTCATTGCTCAGCACGCCGTCGGCGATGACTTTGAATTCGCCTTTGTCATCGTAAGCCACGATCTGCTTCTTGCCGTTCTGACAAGCGTACAGTCGTCCATCCGGACCGAACATCAGGCCGTTGGCGCCATAGGCCTGATCGATGAACACCTCGCTCTTCCCCTCGGGCGTAAGCCGGTGGATCTTGCTCTTAAAGACGTCCGTGTAATACAGATTTCCGGCCAGGTCCGCGGCGGGCCCTTCGGTGAAGGTGTGCCCCTGCGAGACGACCTCCCAGTTCTGGCCATCGATCAAGAGTCCGGCAAGAAGCAATACAACAACGGAAGTCATGGGCTGGCAGCTCCGCGGCAGGAAGGAAGGATTACACTCCCAGCGCATCACTCGCGCGGGGGCAGGCTAGAGTTTAACCTCGCGCGAGGACGCAATGCGAGGCGCATGCCCCCGCGCGGCGACCTGAAAACCGCCGACAAGCCAATTGCCCGCTAAGGCGTCGGTTCCAGCGGAGCAAGGGTTCCCGCCGTCAGGGCCGGCCACTTCGCAAGGTCCGGCTTCACGTTCGGCACCGGAACGGTCATCCCACCCACCGAATCAAACTCGCGCTGCTGCGGACCTTCAATCTGTTTCGGTGCGCGCCACACGATCATCACCGCGTAGTCCCCCGCATCGTGCAACCACAGCTCGAGCACGCCCGGCATGTTCTGCGCCTCGGGCGTATCATCGCCGTCCAGTTTTACCAGGAACGGCTGATCGATCGTCAGCCGCATCTTTCGCCAGGGAAGGGCCTTGCCTGAGGGCGTGTCGACATCGACTGGTTCCCATGCCGGCGCCTGGTCTGCCGGCACAATCGTCTTCACGCCTTTCTCGATGTCCGCAGCAAACTTGTCGACTTCGCCTGGCTTGACCGGCGACGCGCCCAGGTAGACATAGAACGGCAAATCGGAACTTCCTTCCTTGACCGTCCCTTCGAACATCAGCTTGATGTTCTCGTCCGCCGACATGAACGGAGGCTGCATTCGCTGAGGCTTGATCTTCGCCCCATCGACTGGATGACTGCTCGTCGGCGTATAAGAGTTCGGAAAGATCACCGGCACCCGCACCGTGTAGGGCGCTTCTGGAATCTGCACTGGCGCGAACAGTCCGCGAAACTTCGCGTCCGCCCGAATCGTCGCCACGCCGCGATCGACGACCGAATCGTATGTGCCTGTGCCACAGCCAACGAGGCTCGTCGCGCAGCCAGCGAGCAGTCCAATCCATCCGAAGCGTGTCATACGCGTGATCCTGAAGCATTTGGGGAGTTGGGCCGCAATGAATACGACGTGAGGCGGCCGCTCCTTCAATCTTCCTTTGCGGCGCACGAGCCTGTCAACAGGCACTACTTCGCAAGCCAACTCCCGCCTTGTAACCCGACGCGTTAGCGAGGCGATTTCCCGCAGCCGGCTAGCTGGTTGCGACCGCCCACCTCTCGGCCCATAATCGGTGCTGCATTCCAGATCAGCGTCTCTCCACTCTCCACAAAGCTCCGCCATGCTTTGCCTGCGCTCGTTCGCCGCACTCGGCTTACTGTTCACGGTGTCCCTCGCGAAGGTGGCCTTCGCCGCCGCGCCGGACGTCATCCCGCATGCCCAGGATAAGCCCCCGGGGCCGGCTCTCTCGCCCGAGGAAGCCGTCAAGAAGATGACCGTCCCGCCCGGCTTCACAGTCGAAGTGGTCGCCGCCGAGCCCGACATCGTCAATCCCGTGGCCATGACGTTCGACGAGCGCGGCCGCGTCTGGATCACCGAAAGCCTCGAGTATCCGCGCCGCGAGCCCGGCCCCGGCCGTGACCGCATCAAAGTGCTTGAAGACACCGACGGCGATGGCCGCATGGACAAGTTCACCATCTTTGCCGAAGGCCTCAACATCCCCTCGGGCATCGCCGTAGGTCACGGCGGTGTCTGGGTCGCCAACGCCCCCGACATTCTCTTCTTGCAGGACACCGACGGCGACGGCCGCGCCGACAAGCAGGAAGTCGTCGTCACCGGCTTCGGCCGCGACGATACGCACGAGCTCCCCAACTCGCTCACCTGGGGCCCCGACGGCTGGCTCTACGGACTGAACGGCGTGTTCAATCCTTCGCGTATCGAGCAGAACGGCAAGGTCTTTGAGTTCTCCGTCGCGCTGTTTCGCATCCACCCTCGCACGCGCGAGTTTCAGCTCTTCTGCGAAGGCACCAGCAACCCCTGGGGCGTCGCGTTCGATCGCGATGGCAGCGCGTTCGTCAGCGCGTGCGTCATCGACCATCTTTGGCACCTCGCCGAAAGCGCCTACTACATTCGCCAGGGCGGACCCCATCCGCAGTTCACCAGCCCGCAGCCGTCGATCGTCAAGCACAAGCATCAGAAGGCGGCCTACTGCGGCATCCATTACTTCGACAGCGACGCCTATCCCGAAGAGTTTCGCGAGCGGCTCTACATGGGCAACATTCACGGCAACTGCCTGAATGTCGACGTGCTCGAGCGCGACGGATCCACCTACTTCGCCAAACCGGCCCCCGATTTCCTCAGCGCGAACGACGCCTGGTTCATGCCCGTCGTGCAGAAGACCGGTCCCGACGGCTCGCTCTACGTCCTCGATTGGTACGACCGGTATCACTGCTACCAGGACGCCAACCGCGATCCCGAGGGCATCGACCGATTCAAGGGCCGCCTCTACCGCATTCGCTACGGTGAAACGCCCCGCGCGCCGAAGTTCGACCTCGCCAAGGAATCCACTGCCGAACTGATCCAGCGCCTGCACAGCGGCAACATCTACTATCGCGATGTTGCCCAGCGAATCCTCACCGAGCGCAACGACTCCGCCGCCCGCCCCAAGCTTGAAGCACTCGTCCTCAACCAGGCCGCTCCGCAAAAGGCTCGCATGCATGCCCTCTGGGCGCTTGTCGGTGCGGGCGAACTCACGCCCGAGTTCCACAAGGCACTGCTCGCGCACGACGATGCCACGCTCCGCGGCTGGGGTGTCCGCGCTGCCGGCAATTTCGGCCGCGTCAGTGATTCACTTCGCGACAAGGTCGTCAGCCTCGCCGCCGATCCCTCGCCAGACGTTCGCCTGCAAGTTGCCATCGCGGCCGACAAACTCACCGGCGTCGATGCGATGCCGCTCTTGCTCGAGATTCTCTCCACGGCCGGCGATGATAAACTCATCCCGCATGTCGTCTGGCAAAACCTGCATCCGCTGCTCGAAGAGCACGGCGCTCGCTACCTCCAGCTTGCCGAGAAGTACCAAAATTCAGCGCCCGTCGAAGCCTTCATGCCGCGCGTGATCGACCGCATCCTCGGCGGCCGCAATCCGCAGGCGATCGGCGCGCTGGTGAAAACCCTCTCCAGTGAGGCCGACAGCGATCCGGCCGCCCTCGAGAAATGCCTCGCCACGCTGACCGTCCGGCTCGGCAACCACGAGATCCACACCGACCAGCTCGTTCCTCTAAAAACTCAGCTCGATCCGCTCGTGCAGAAGATCCTCGCCGGATCGGTCGACAGCCCGCTCTATCCGAACGCCGCGCTCCTGGCCACAGCCTGGAAAGATGAGCGCGCTCGCGAGATTTCCCGCCGCTACTTCACCGACTCCAGCGGCCCGGTCGCGCGCCGCATCCACGCCCTCGAAGCCCTCATCGCCGCCGAAGATGCTCAACTGGCGGACGTGGTCTCTCCGATCTTCAAGGATCGCGCGGCCCATCCGGTCGAACTGCGCGGCGCCGCGCTCGCGTCCCTTTCGCGGATCAACCAACCCTGGGTGGCAGACGTCGTGCTTAGCGGTTATCGCGATCTGGAGCCCGAACTGCAGCCTCGCGCGATCGAAATGCTCACCGAGCGCACCACCTCGGCCGAGAAGCTGCTCGACGCGATCGGCCGCGAAGAGATTCCCGCCTCGGCCTTGAACTCCAACCAGGTCCGCCAGCTACTCGCCCGCGGCGATGCCTCGCTCGCCGAAAAAGTCCGCGCTCGCTGGGGCTCGATCCGCGAGGAGCGCGATCCGGGCCGCGAAGCCGTCATTGCCGAGATGCGTTCCTTCCTCCGCAAGACGCCGGGCGACGCCAACGTCGGCCAGCAAGTGTTTGGCAAGCTCTGCGGCCAGTGCCATAAGATCTACGGTCAGGGCCAAGAGGTCGGCCCCGACATCACGCTCAACGGCCGCAGCTCATTCGAGCAACTTCTCTCAAACGTCTTCGACCCGAGCCTCGTGATCGGCAACTCGTACCAGGCCCGCACCGTGCTCACCGCCGACGGCCGCGTGCTCACCGGCCTCTTGGCCGAAGACAGCCCGCAGCGCGTCGTGCTCAAAGTGCAAGGTGGCAAACAGGAAGTCATCCCCCGCGGTGAGATCGAGGTCATGAAAACCAGCCCGCTCTCGCTGATGCCCGAAGACCTTGAAAAGCAACTCCAGCCGCAGGAGTTGGCCGACCTGTTCGCATACATCACGCTCGACAAGCCCCCCAGCGATCCGTCCGCTCGCAAGCTCGCCGGTTCGCAGCCCGTCGTCCCCCGCGCGACGACCGACCGTCGCCAGTTCGCCGAACTGGTGCACGAGATCGCACCACAGTTTTCCACCGATCGTGCCGGCCGCGAAGGCCTGGCGATCGTCGAATCGCACGCCGGCCGCGAAGGTGCTCTACGTACTACGCCCGTGCATGCCGGCGAACCTTGCATCTTGCGTGGCAAGCTCGACGTGCCCGCCGGTAAGCGTTCGCGGCTGGTGCTCGTCGTTTCGCACGAACCCGAGGGAGCGTGGAATCTCGCCGTCCGTGCGAACGGGCAGGCGCTTCATCAGGCACTGATCCAAGGCGAAGCTTCTGCGTCTGATCCGCGCTGGCAAACGATCGCTATTGACCTCACGCCGCTCGCCGGCCAGCAAGCCGCCATCGAACTCCACCACGCCGCCGCCGGTGATCGTCCCTCCGCCGCCTACTGGGCGCAGATTGAAATGGTGTCGGAATAGGGCTGTCCGATTTGCTTGAACAAGTCTCCAAGATCGGCCTCAGGGCAAATTCTCCAGGACGATTGTGGCCACCTGTCTCGCCAGGGCTTCATTGCCGTCTCCATTGAAATGAACGCCATCGCCAGAAGTCCACTCGGCACGGCCCTGGACCAGCTCGAACAGGTCGTCGGTCGGAAGGTGCTGAGCCTTCGCAATCTCCGCGGCGAGCTGGTTTCGCACTTTGACGCGAGCGGTTCGCTCAGCGAAGCGCTGGAGATCGGTCGTTTCACGCACAGGCGTCGTGGTCGCCCAGATCAACCTGGCATCGCCAGCCTGCTGCTGCACGGCGTCAACCGTATTCAGAAGACCAGCGCGGTATTGATCTTCGCTGTAGCCCCAGCCGTGCAGGCCGTTGTTGAAGTGAATCACAGAGAACTTGTACTGCTTCAGCAGCGATTTGAGATCGTCGTTGAAGGTCGGATCGGCGACGCACTTCGAGGTGGTGAGCCGAGCGCAGTAGGCTTTCCCCGCGAGCTGCTGTTCCACCCCACCGAAGTATCCCCTCGCGATCGAGTCGCCAACCAGCAGCACTCGCGGCAGGGCGGTCTTGTCCGCGTCCGTAACCCACACGTCAATCCATTCGATCCTCTCACGCACGGGCTCCTCCGCGACTGCGAATGGAACGAGGAAGCACAGTGGGATCAGGATGGTCAGAAGTTTCACAAGAGGTGCCCTTCGGAATAAGCACAGGAGAAAGCAGGCCGGGAGTCGTTAGCATCACTGGGGGCAGCGTCTCCAATATTATCCAAGAGCTGGGGCGACGCAAAGGCGGCGGCTGGCCCACCTCGAGCTCGACCAGGCCATCGCCCTATTGGCTGCCTGCTGATCTGCTGGGATGAGTTCGGAGTTCTGCAAGAGTTCCTTAGGCTCCCGCGACGGCTTGGCACAATGATCAGGAGTTAGATTACTGCTAATCGGACTAGCCAGGCAAAGCTGACGAAACCCCTGGCCCGTTCGCGCGCAGCTGCTTGAGGACATCGCCAACTCCGGTGAGTCCTGAATAGACAGCAGCCACGAAAACGAGAATGACGATCATCGCAATCGCGCGTGGTCCAATGCTGCGCAGTTCACTTTCAGCCCTTGATTGTGAGGGTTCGCTACGCAGATAACGCACAGCGATCGTATCGCCAGGCCGTACATCCGACGCACGCCGGATGACTTCTCCCAAGTGTTGCTGTCCGTTGTCATCTGCATACTGGAATCGGAATCGGTAACGCGTTCCAAATTTTTCCGGCACGACCGCCGCCGGGCCGACAATTCGCGCGTTCACCGTCTCGCCGCCAAGCAGAAAGCGAACGTCGGAGACGGCAATGAACACCATTGGTGACCCAATGAGGCAAGCCACAAACCCCAAGCACATCACGCCGATGCGCCGATTCTGATTTGCCAGCGACAAGAAACGAACGGGCATCGAATTGCGCATCTCGTGTCTCGCGTGAATGCGATTCGTGACCAGGCGGTCAGGTTCGCCACTGGTGCCTGAAACCCATCCAGCTCGTACTCCGTCTCTGCCTACCCCCGTCGGTCGAAACGAGGCTTATTCCCACGTCCTTTTCCTCCCTTGCCGGCGTACGGGATCAACCACCACGACACACGGGGTCGACGAGGCCAGTGTACCAAAACGACACGCGTCTCCGGAATTCCCGCAAGTAGTAAGCACACGCCGTGTGCTGTAACTGAAGCGGAGAAAGCCCCGCATCGAGAGTGCTCAACCGCATCAACCAACTGACAATGGCAAGCTCTTTGCTGCTGCAGCGACGGCACACGCCGTGTGCTGTAACTGAAGTGGAGAAAGCCCCGCATCGAGAGTGCCCAACCGCATCAACCAACTGACAATGGCAAGCTCTTTGCTCCTGCAGCGACGGCACACGGCGTGTGCCTGCTACTTTGCGGCAGCCAGTATCGGCCGCATCTGAAAAAATCGCATCCCGATTCGCCCTTGCCCGCGTGTGTGGCGCGCTGCCGGCGCAACTCTTTCAGGTCCAACGCACTCGCGTGCGCACGGCGCACACCGCCCAGGTGTCCACCGACTCTAGAAATCAGGCCAGGAGTTCGGATATGGTACGTTCAGATGAATATGTATAGAGCACCCTATCGCCACCTGATGGCTGCCACCATGCCGACGCACTTGGAAAACTGGAGAGGCCGCACAACTCAAAACCCGGCACAAGCGGGCGTGTGTGTGGCGCCGAAACAGCATTTGCGCGCGTTTCTAATTCCACACACCCAAAAAATCGAATGCTCAAAAACAGCCGGGAAAAGTCTCTCGCTTCGGACGGACGACGAGCCGACATTTGCCGAGCACTCTCCGCCCCTAGCCATTCGCCCCTGCTTCGCTTAATCTCGAGCTGCATCCAGGACCACCCCAACCAGCCCATTTCTCCGCGGAGCCGACGCGCTCATGGCCGACTACACGCTTCCCACGCTCACCAAACCCGAGAAGCTCAAGAAGAACCAGGTGCTGCTGGTGGCCAGTGGCGACTTGCGACTCTCGGCCAACCAGAAGTGCTGGCCCGCCCAGGAAGAGATGGAAAAAGCCCTGGCCCAAGCAGTCGCAGACGCCGGTTATGAGCTGGTCCGGGCGCATCCTTATAAAGCGGCCGAAAAGCACGGCTTCCTCGGCTCGCAACGCGAAGGAATCGAAGCCTTCCGCAAGATCGATCCGCAGGCCAAGCTCATCGTGGCCGAAGCCGTCTGGCAATACTCGCACCACGTCCTGCCGGGCTTGCTCACGCACGAAGGGCCGGTGCTCACGGTTGCTAACTGGTCGGGCACGTGGCCGGGCCTCGTCGGCATGCTCAACCTGAACGGCTCGCTGACGAAGGCCGGCCGCAAGTACTCGACGCTCTGGAGCGAAGACTTTACCGACAAGTTCTTCACGCGCGGACTGGCCACCTGGCTGGAGAAAGGCTTCCTCAAGCATCGCACGCCCCATGTCCGCGCTCTGGCCGATGTGAGCCTGCCAGGCAAGGAGCGTAAGCTTGGCGAAGCGCTCGCCGCCCAGCTCAAGCGCGAGAAAGCGATCCTCGGCGTGTTCGACGAAGGCTGCATGGGCATGTTCAACGCGATCATCCCCGATCACCTGCTGCACCCCACCGGCTGTTTCAAGGAGCGGCTCAGCCAGTCGGCCCTCTATTACGAGACAACGCAGACCAGCGACGACGAAGCCAAGGCGGTGCGCAAGTGGATGGAATCGCGCGGCCTGAAGTTCGTCACCGGACCGAAACACGAGGAGCACCTGACCGACGAGCAGATCCTCAAACAGTGCAAGATGTATATTGCCGCGGTGCGGCTGGCGGACGATTTTGGCTGCGACGCGATTGGCATTCAGTACCAGCAGGGCCTTAAGGATTTGCTCCCCGCGAGCGACCTGGTCGAAGGGACGCTGAACAACGCCGATCGTCCGCCGGTGAAATCGCGCGACGGCAAGCGGACGATTCGCGCCGGCGAGCCGATCGTCCACTTTAATGAAGTTGACGAGTGCGCGGGTCTCGACGGGCTGATTACCTGTCGCGTTCACAAGGCAATGGGCCAACCGGTCGAGAGCACGCTGCACGACGTTCGCTGGGGCGATTTCGACCCGACCGGCACGGTGAAGGACTATGTCTGGGTACTGCTGATCAGCGGTTCCGCGCCACCCGCCCACTTCGTCGGCGGTTGGAAGGGGGCTTCGAGCGAACGCCAACCGGCGATGTATTTCCCGTCCGGAGGTGGCACGCTCAAGGGCGTTTCCAGGCCTGGCGAGATCGTCTGGTCGCGCGTCTATATCGAACGCGACCGGCTGTGCATGGATATCGGCCGGGCCGGAGTCGTCGAGCTGCCGAAGGAAGAAACGCAGCGCCGCTGGCAAGCCACGACGCCCGAGTGGCCGATCATGCACGCCGTGACGTACGGCATCACGCGCGATCAGTTCATGGCTCGGCATAAGGCGAACCACATTCAGGTGGCCTATGCCAACAGCGCTACCGAAGCCGACAAGGTGCTGGCTGCGAAGGCCGCGATGGCGGCGGCGCTGGGCCTCGAAGTCTCTGTGTGCGGAGAGCGCGCCGGCGGAAAGAGCTGGTAGTCGGGCTTTGCCATCGCAATCACGAGTCGAACCACATCCACCAGGCGGAAGGACTTTATGTCGACCATTCGCATCGCGCTTACGCTATTGGTCGCACTCGGGGCTCCTGTCGCTCCCTGCTTTGCCGCCGAAGTGTCGCTCCGCACAATGTCGTTCAACATCCGCTATGCCGGAACGTTCGGAGACCTCGTCGGCCCCAATGGCTGGTATAACTTTTCCAACCCCGCCGAATCTCGCGCCGAACGCGTCATCCAGACGATTCGCAATTACAAGCCCGACATTCTCGGCACGCAGGAAGTGCTCAGGATTCAGCTTGACGATCTGTCGGGCGCTACGCTCGCCAATGGCCTAACCGATTACGGCTATTACGGCATCGGCCGTGAGAACGGCGTCAGCGCCGGCGAGCACTCGGCAATCTTCTGGCGGGCGGATCGTTTCACACAGCTCGACGCGGGCACGTTCTGGCTCAGTCCCACGCCCGAAGTCGCCGGTTCGATTTATCCCGGCGCCGGCACGACGCGCATCGCGAGCTGGGTCGTGCTCTCAGATCTGCAGAGCGGTCAGGAGCTGTTCGTCCTGAACACGCATTGGGACAATGTCAGCAGTGCGGCCAATCTCTATTCGGCGAATTTGATTCGCGAGCGGCTGCCGGAACTTGCCGACGGCCGTCCGGTTCTGCTGACTGGCGATATGAATTCCACCGAGTCGTCGAGTGCCATGCGCACGCTGCGAGGTGTGAACGATCCGGCCGGTTTGCAGCTTAGTGATGCGTATCGCGAGGTGAACTCGCTTTCCAGCAGCGAACTCACCTTTCACGGTTACAACGGTGGCACCGCGGGCTCGCGAATTGATTTCATCCTGCACACGGGAGAATTGATGCCGACCGCCGCTTCGATCGTCCGTACCAGTTATGGTGGCAAGTACCCTTCGGACCACTATCCGGTGACAGCCGACTTTACGCTGGCCGTCGTTCCCGAGCCGACGAGCGTCGTACTTTTTCTCGCGGGTGCAATTCTCTTGGTAGCTGTCCGGCGGCGATAGCCGGGAGTGAAGGCTTTCTGGCTGTACAAAAGAGGTGGTAGCCCTAAAGACTTGCTAGCACAAGTACTGCCCATTTATGGCCTATTCCTGGCTGTCTCAGCCCTGACATGGCCCGTTTGTATGCCATCTCTGGGGAAATGAAAGTTAGCTCACCTTGTCGCCGATAAGGTACATATGTACACTTACCGGAGCGAGGAACGATTTCATGACCACATCTCTGCTACCCGATCGTGAGCGGCTTTCAGACGCCGCCGGCCGCGCCGAAATTGTGGCTGCCCTGGCCGAGCAGGTTCGCAGTCTCGAGGGAGAGCGGTTCGCGAGCGGTGCAGGGGAAACGATCTCGACCGGCTTGGCAGCTTTGGATCGGCTGCTGCCGGACGGTGGCCTACGCCGAGGAACACTCGTTGAATGGCTGGGCGAAACGGCCGCTCGTGGTTCGGATAGAGCAGCGGCGGCCAGTGGGGCGGGAACGCTGGCACTGATCGCCGCTTGCAGCGCTCTCGAAACTGGTGGCGCGCTGGTGGTGCTCGATCGCACCCGGCGTTTCTATCCTCCCGCGGCCCTGGCCTGGGGCATCCCGCTTGATCGGCTGATCGTCGTGCAACCCTCGAGCGTGGCCGAAGAAGCCTGGGCGGTCGACCAAAGCCTTCGCTCGCGTGGTGTCGCGGCGGTCTGGTTGCCCCTGGAAACCGCTAGCGAACACACACTTCGCCGCTGGCAACTGGCCGCCGAAAGTAGTGGCGTGCTGGGTCTGTTGGTACGCGGCGCTTGTGCACGCAGCGAACCCTCCTGGGCTGAACTGCGGCTCGGCGTGCAGCCGCTCTCAAAAACAACTGCGGAGCGTACGCGGCGTTTGCGGGTGGAACTACTGCGCACACGCTCTGGTGCTGCTGGCAGAACGATCGAAGTGGAACTGCCCGCTCGCAAAGCTGGGCAAGAGTCTTGGGGTTGGCGAGGGGCATCTCATGAAACGAGCACTCTGCATTTGGCTTCCTCAATGGCCCCTGCAACGAATCGCCGCGCGCGGAGAGCTTGATGGGCAAACCCCCGTCGTGCTCTATCAACTGAATGCCGCCGGCGGAGCACGTGTGACGGCCTACTGCCCTCGCCTGACAAGCGCGGCCGCCAGCGGTTGGCTTCGCGAGAGGCCAAGCGGTATTCGGCCCGGCATGCCACTGGCTGAAGCCACGGCCTTGGCAATGCGTGCGGAAGACTTTCAATCACAAGCGGAGTTGCATCTCGAAGCGGCCGATTCCTGGAACGCTCGACGGGAGCTTGAAGCCCTGGCTGACAATTGCCTGCGGTTCGCGCCGACCGTGGGCATCGAAGAAGCCCCTGAGCCCGACAGCCTGCTGCTGGACGTGACCGGCATCGGTTCGCTTTGTGGTGGTGAAGAGACACTTGCCCGACAGATCGTGGCAGATTTTCGTGCCCGCCGCCTCACGGTGCGTGTTGCCATAGCCGATACGCCCGGTACAGCCTGGGCGATGACACATTTTGCGCCGCTGGAGTGCGCGGCTGGGAGGGCTGATGAAGCAGGTGGCGTTGAGGGTAATGAAACCGCGATCCTCACAGCCCTTGCCGAACCGCTGCTCGTGCCGGCCGGTGAGTCTGCCCTCGCGCTTGCCTCGCTTCCGCCCGCGGCACTGCGGCTGCCAAGCGAAACGTGCCTGCTGCTGACAGAACTCGGCATCTGGCAAATCGAGCAGCTCGCGGTGCTGCGCCGCGAAACCTTACTCGCCCGCTTCGGTCCGCTCGTGCTGTTACGACTTGACCAGGCATTAGGCGCCGCGGCCGAAGCGATCGTGGCCCGCGTGGTTCCACCCGAGTGGACCTTTGAGTGGTTGTTGGAGCACCCGACTGGCCGCCGTGAAATGATCGAGTGGGTGGTCGAGCAGCTTGTGGCCCGCGTCTGCGTGGCGCTAGCAGGCCAGCGCCGTGGCGTACTTCGGCTGGCCTGCCGATTCACGCCCGAACGCGGAGCGGCTGTCGAGTTCATCGTGGGGCTGTATCGCCCCAGCGCTTCAGAGCGGCATGTCGGCGAACTCGTGCGGCTGAAGCTCGAAACCGTGCGGTTTCGCGAGCCGCTCACGGCCGTGCGGTGCGAAGTGCTTGCGCTGGGAATGCTCGAATTCCAGCAGCGAGAGTTTTTGGTGGGCAATGAAACTTCGTGTGGCGATCCGCTGGCGCTGGCGACCCTTGTCGATCGTTTGAGCAATCGCCTGGGGGCGCAAGGCGTGTCGCGACCGTGGCTCTTGGCGGGCGCGCAGCCGGAGTTTGCCTGCCAGTATCATCCCGTGGTGAGCTTACAAAAAAAACGCGCGAGGCGAACCGAGGCCGCTCGTGGTAAGAAGAAGCCCACAAAACCAGCCGCTCCGCAGCGCGAGTCGCGCACACCGCAACCGGGCGATCGTCCGCTCTGGCTGGAGCCCGAGCCCACTTCGCTCGCCGTGGTTTCGGTCGTCCCCGAGGGTCCACCGCTGATGTTTCGCGTGCACGGTAGCGAGCACCGCATTGCGCATACCTGGGGACCCGAGCGGATCGAGACGGGCTGGTGGCGTTCGCGATGCGTGCGTCGCGACTATTACCAGGTCGAGACGCGCGAAGGCCTGCGCTATTGGCTGTTTCGCGAACTCAACACCGGCCGCTGGTATTTGCACGGAACGTTTGTGTGACAGCCTGCCTCCGACTCCCCTGGGGGAGTGGTGTGATTACGACACAACAAAGGACTCCGGTAGAACCGAGGCTAGAAAATGCCGGATCCGCAACTTAACAGTAAACGTCCTCCCGTCACGCAGCCCACGCATGTCGCGCTGCCGTTGCCTCGTTATGCAGAACTGCATTGCAAAACCAATTTCTCGTTTCTCGAGGGTGCTTCGCATCCCGATGAACTCGCACTGCGCGCGGCTGAACTTGGCCTCACGGCCCTTGCCATTACCGATCGCAACACGCTGGCTGGCGTGGTCCGCGCGCACGGCGCAGCGAAGGACTTGGGGCTTAAACTAATCATCGGCGCCGAGATTCATCTCACCGACGCTCCGCCCGTGCTGCTTTGGACGACGGATCGACCCTCCTATGGCCGGCTTGCGAGGCTGATCACTCGCGGCCGCCGCCAAGCCCCCAAGGGTGAATTCCACCTCACACTTGACGAACTCGCCGAGCATGCCAAGGGGCTCATGTGCGGAGTGCTGCCGGGCGATACCCAGGCAGCCGACAATGAGAGTTCGCTTGAGCGTCGACTCGCGCCATTTCGCGAGATCTTCACCGATCGTGGTTATCTGGTGGCCCAGGTCGCGCATGGTCCCGACGATGCGGCGCTGCTCGCCCGCTTGGAACAGCTCTCACGCCGCACCCGCTTGCCAATCGTTGCAGCCGGTGACGTGCACTATCATGCCCGCGTGCGACTGGGCTTGCAGGACGCTCTCACCGCCGTGCGATTGGGCATTACCGTGGCTGAGGCCGGCGATCAGCTCTTTGCCAATGCAGAGCGGTATTTGAAGTCGCCGCTGGAAATGATCGAGCGATTCGCCATGCTGCCGGCGGCCGTGGCTCGTACGCTCGAAGTCGCCGCTCGCTCCACGTTCTCGCTGGACGAGTTGCGCTATGAGTATCCCGAGGAGCTTGCGCCGCCAGGCGAAACGCCGCTTTCGTACCTCACACGGCTCACCTGGGCAGGCGCACAAGATCGGTATCCCAAAGGCATTCCCGCTAAGGTCCGCGAGCTTATCGAGCACGAGCTCGCGCTGATTGCCGATTTGAGTTACGAGGCGTATTTCCTCACTGTGTACGATCTGGTGCGGTTTGCCCGGGAGCGCGGGATTCTCTGCCAGGGACGCGGCAGCGCGGCCAACTCCGCCGTCTGCTACTGCCTCGGAGTGACGGCCGTCGATCCCGGTCGGTTGGATGTCTTGTTCGAACGCTTTCTCAGCCGCGAGCGCAACGAAGCGCCGGACATCGACGTCGACTTCGAACACGAACGCCGCGAAGAGGTGCTGCAATATCTCTACGACAAGTACGGTCGCGAACGGGCTGGTATGACCGCCGAAGTGATCACCTATCGCCCGCGCTCGGCCGTTCGTGATCTGGGCAAGTCGCTCGGCTTTTCGCTCGATCGTGTGGATTCTCTGGCCAAAGGCCTGGAAGGGCATTACCTGGATGAAGCTTTGCCCCAACGCTGCCGCGAGGCCGGCATCGATCCCGATTCGTTTCTCGGCCGAAGGCTCATCGGGCTCGTTGGCGAACTTGTCGGTTTCCCGCGGCATCTCGGCCAGCACGTGGGCGGCATGGTCATGACCCAGGGCCCGCTGTGCGAACTGGTGCCGATCGAGAATGCCGCGATGCAGGACCGCACGGTCATCGAGTGGAACAAGGACGATCTTGACGAACTCGGCATCCTCAAGGTCGATTGCCTGTCGCTCGGCATGCTGACCGCAATTCGCAAGTGCTTCACGCTTGTCCGCGAACATGCGGGCCGTGACCTCTCACTGGCGACGATTCCTGAAAAGGATCAGCAGGTTTACGACATGATCTGCCACGCCGACACGATGGGCGTGTTTCAGATCGAAAGTCGTGCCCAGATGAGCATGCTCCCTCGCTTACGGCCGCGCGAGTTTTACGACCTCGTGATCGAAGTCGCCATTGTACGTCCCGGACCGATCCAGGGAGACATGGTGCATCCTTATTTGCGTCGACGGATCGGCGAGGAAGCCGTCACCTATCCCAGCGAAGCGATTCGCGAAGTGCTTCACCGCACGCTCGGCGTGCCGCTGTTTCAAGAGCAGGCGATGCGGCTCGCGGTCGTCGCGGCAGGGTTCACGCCGGGCGAGGCCGACCAACTCCGCCGCGCGATGGGCGCCTGGCGGCGGCCCGGCATCATCGAACAGTTTCGCCAAAAACTTTTGGCCGGCATGGAAAGCCGCGGCCTGACGCGGCAATTTGCCGAAGCCGTGTTCGGCCAGATCAGCGGCTTCGGCGAGTATGGTTTCCCCGAGTCGCACGCCGCCAGTTTCGCGCTCCTGGTCTATGTTTCTGCCTGGCTCAAACACTACTATCCCGCGGCCTTCTGCGCGTCGCTGCTCAACAGTCAGCCGATGGGTTTCTACGCGCCTGCCCAGCTCATTCGCAATGCTCAGGAACACGGCGTCGAGATATGCCCCGTGGATGTGAATGCGAGCGATTGGGATACCACATTGGAAAGATCAAAGAAGGGCGGGAAAGAGGAGGACGGACTTGCCATCCGCCTCGGCCTGCATTTCGTTAGCGGTTTGTCTGAAGCGCAGGCCCGGGCAATTGAAGCCGCCAGGGCGTCTGGGGGAGCATTCACCGGCTGGGACGATTTCTCTCGTCGCACGCGGCTTACATGCTCGGTTATGACGCGACTGGCCGAGGCCGATGCGTTCGCTTCCATCAAGCTCGATCGCCGCAATGCGCTCTGGCAGGCGCTGGCCGAGGAAAAGAAGCCTCGATCGATGCCACTCTTCGATGTGCTCGCGGCCGAGGACGAGCCTGTGGTGCCACTGCCGACGCTACGGCTTGAGGAACAAGTGCTGGCCGACTATCGCTCAGCAGGCCTCTCACTCAAGGCGCATCCGATGCAATTCGTGCGAGAGGATCTGAACGCCTGGGAGATTCTGCCGGCCGAAAAACTGGCAACCCACGCCGCGAATCGGCACATCCGCGTGGCAGGCATCGTGCTGATGCGGCAGCGTCCGAGCACGGCCAAGGGCATCACATTCGTCACACTCGAGGACGAAACCGGTCAGGCGAACCTCATTGTGCGGCAAGACGTATGGCAAAAGTTCTATCGCGCGGCCCGTACCGCCACGGCGCTCATCGCTCATGGAAGGCTACAGCGTCAAGGTCAGGTGATTCACGTCCTGGTCACGCAGCTGGACGATCTTTCCGAACGACTTCACGGCTTGGCAACGCGCTCCCGGGATTTCCGGTAGCGCTTCGAACCCCAGCTCGGTCGGAGAATTTTATACCGTTTTCAAACAGCCGTGCGATTACTTCCCGCACGCCGTGCGGCAAGCAGCGATGCCACGAGCAGCAGTCCCGCAATCCCGATATAAACGAGCACGGTTGACGATAGAATCCCGCTCATCGTAAAGCCGCGGTCGACCAACGCGCCAGGTACTGCCGCGCCCACGCCGGCCGCCAGCCAACCAATCATGTTCGTGAATCCCACGGCCTTGCCTCGGCTCTCAGCCGGCACGACGTCATACAGCGACGCCCAGATGTTCGAGTCGTAAATACCCTTTCCAAACCCGAAGCACGTCATCGCCGCCAGGACCGTGTTCAATTCGGGCGTGACGCCCACCCAGTAAATGAACGGGGCTCCGAGCATTAGCCCCAGGGCTTGCACCATGCTCCGTCCGCCAGCGAATTGCTGCGAGAAGCGGTCGGCCAACAATCCACCGACGATCGCTCCAACCATGCTGGCGACTTGCATGAAAAAGTTTGCGGAGAAGGCGGCCGAGGCCAGATTCAAGTCATACTTCTCATACAAGAATGTCGGCATCCAGGTGATAAATACAAAGGCCACAAAGTTTGCGCCGCAAAAGGCCAGCACCAGAAACAGTGCGGCTGGGTTAAGCAGCAGCTCAAGGCCAAACTTGAATACATCGACAAATGTAGCCAGCGCCCCCGCCAGAAACCCGCGATTGGCGTTCGCGCCGGCCTCGATCGTGGGATGCACGGTATCCAGTTCACCAGCCTCGCGCCGTTCAGCCTCGTTTCGCTGCGGCTCGCGGATAAAAAACGCCAACACAATCCCAAGCAGCACGCCCGCAGCGCCTAGGATCGCAAACGGATAGCGCCAATCGCCAGTTGTCTGAGCCATCCACCCGGCGAACCACGCGCCGCCGATCGTACCGGCATAAACGCTCGTCTGATGCAGGCTCATCGCCCGGCTGCGTGTGCGTTTGGAATGATAGTCGCTCACCAGCGACATCGAAGCCGGAAAATAAAACGTTTCGCCGAACCCTTCGGCACCGCGCACGAACACAAAGTGCCAGAGCTTGGAGCAAGCGGCGGTGAATCCCGTCACGATGCTCCACACGTACAGCCCGCCTAGGATCAGCATCTTCCGCGAGGTGCGGTCGCCAACGCCGCCAGCCAGGGGTGCGGAAAGGGCATACACCCACATGAACGCCGAGGCGATATATCCTTGCTGCTCCTTGGTGAAATCAAACTCGCTTCCCAAGAGCGGCAACACGGCATTGATCGCCTGCCGGTCCGCATAGTTGAAGAAGCAGACGAACCACAGCATTCCGACGACGGCCCACTTGTACCAACCGCTGGTACCCTGCGTCGCTGGCGTCGAAACCTGGGAGTGAGAGTCCGATCGCTGCATTAAAGGACCGTTCCGCTTAGGGGGAAGGCATCGAGTGACATGCCTGAAAGCTGGCAGCCAAGCCTAATGCGAATTGTGATGTCCTGCAAGGGTTGCGGCACGATGCGAGACCGCTAACGCCTCATTTCTTCGTCCGTGACTCAACCACATCCTTCCACAGCCACCTGAGCGACTCTGGCATGATCGCTCCGCCGTGCTTGCCGTTGTGGCCGCCGTGCCCATACTCGAACACATAGTCGTATCCGGCAAACTTGAGTGCCGCGGCCATCTCCTGATTTGCCAGCGGCCAATTGCCATGCACGTTATCGAGATCCTCGTCGCCGTCCTGCAGAAACACTCGCAGCGGCTTGCGCTCGGTCTTGCGAATGATTGCCGGATAAACATGCCCTCCGCGAATGTTCGTGAAGCTGCCCACGTGGCTCAGCACCTTGCGAAATAGGTCCGGCCGCTCCCAGGCCACGGTCCAGGCGCAGATCCCTCCCGAACTGATCCCACAGATCGCCCGTTCTTCGGGCTTGTCGGTGAGATTGTAGCTGTCTGCCACTTCCGGCAGGATCTCCTTCTCCAGGAACGTCGCGTACTGCGGACTGACGGAGTCGTATTCGAAGCTGCGATTCTCACGTGGACCCGATCCGTCGACAGCACCAGGAATCTTACCCGGGTTGATGAAAATGCCGATCGTGACCGGCATCTCGCCCTTATGAATCAGATTGTCAAACACGATCGGCACGCGGAAGTCACGCTCGCCGTCCACATACCATTGACCATCTTGAAACACCATCACGCACGCCGGTTCGTCCGCCTTATACTGAGCGGGAACGTACACCCAGTACTCCCGCTCGGTGCCGGGAAACGCGCGCTTGCTTGTGAACGCATGCTTGGTGACTTTTCCCTCGGGGACGCCGTCCCGACGCTTGGAGTCGGGGCCAAGTTCGTAGACGTCATGGGCAATGGCCAGCGAACCGAACGCAAGAAGAATCGCGAGTACTGCAAAGCTGCGGAACATGTGGATTCTTTCTAAGTTGTTAATTCGATGTGGAAGCGAAGCCCCGCATAGTTTCTCGACGCCGGTTTACTTTTCGGCCTTCGGCAGGATATCGAGCCCCGGAACGCCCAAGTCGAGTCGAAACAATCCGCCCCCGCCGGCTTCGGCGCCAAGACCGCCGGTGACGAACAGTTGATCGCGCTTCGGTCCGCCAAACGCGACGTTGCTGGTTGTGACATTGCCGCCACCGTAGCGCCGCACGAGTTTGCCCGTCGGATCCAGCACCTGCACCTGCTTCATTCCGTAGTGCGCGACATACAGATTGCCATCCGCGTCCAGGCACATACCGTCAGGCTGATTGTCGATCTGGCCAGTTGAGGTATCCTTCGTCGGCAGATCGGCGAACACTCTGCGGTTGCCAATCTTCCCTGGCGACAACACGTCGTACACCAGGACGCGGTTCTTTTTGCTCTCGGCCAGATACAGCTTCTTGCCGTCGGGCGTCAGGACGATGCCGTTCGGAAAGGCGAGCTTGCTGTCGCAGAGATGCGTCTTGCCCTGACTGTCCACATAGTGCACGGTGCCGATTGGATTAACGTCGCTCGATTCACCCGGATCGCTGAAATAGAAACCGCCATGGGGCGTATCGAGCGTGAGGTCGTTCGGCCCGCGTAGCGGCTTAGCGTCGCACTTGTCCGAGGCATTGGCCAGCAGGCTGCCATCGGCCGCCAGGTGCAGCACGGCGTGCCGGCTGGCGTCGCAAACCAGGTGCGTGCCGTCGGCCAAAATCTTGTGCCCATTCGGAGCGCCGGTTTCCGCCCAGACCTTGTTGTTGCCGTCGAGCGTGAACTCGACAAGCACCTTGCCGTGCGAGATGTAGCCCCGGCCGTCGGCATCAAACACGACGCCTTCGCAGTAATTGTCGACTTCGAACAACTTCACTGGCTGAACGGCGTCGCTGGCCGGCAATTCGGCGGCCAGCGCGGGCCAGGTGAATGTCCCCAGTGCGAGCGCGAAAAATGCCGCAACCTTGCGGTGCAAGTGGCGTCGAGATGTGTTCAAGGTGGCAACTCCTGGTGATAGCGGCAAGGCGAGGACTTGTGATCCGGAGCAGGGAATTGGGTCTTAGGCTAACCCCCTTCCACGGGCGTCGCAAGCAGCGGCGCGGATGAGGAGGTCGGGCGCTTTTTTCCCGGCTGTTTTTGAGCATTCGATTTTTTGGGTGTGTGGAATTAGAAACGCGCGCAAATGCTGTTTCGGCGCCACACACACGCCCGCTTGTGCCGGGTTTTGAGTTGTGCGGCCTCTCCAGTTTTCCAAGTGCGTCGGCATGGTGGCAGCCATCAGGTGGCGATAGGGTGCTCTATACATATTCATCTGAACGTACCATATCCGAACTCCTGGCCTGATTTCTAGAGTCGGTGGACACCTGGGCGGTGTGCGCCGTGCGCACGCGAGTGCGTTGGACCTGAAAGAGTTGCGCCGGCAGCGCGCCACACACGCGGGCAAGGGCGAATCGGGATGCGATTTTTTCAGATGCGGCCGATACTGGCTGCCGCAAAGTAGCAGGCACACGCCGTGTGCCGTCGCTGCAGGAGCAAAGAGCTTGCCATTGTCAGTTGGTTGATGCGTTGGGCATTCTCGATGCGGGGCTTTCTCCACTTCAGTTACGGCACACGGCGTGTGCTTACTACTTTGTTCGCTGCGCGGCAGCGAGGCTGCCTGCCCGGCAAATGCACGACTCGTCGTGCGAGTGCTGTGTTCGGCGAATGCTGTTATTCTGAAAGCAGTTCGAGGCGTTCCTGGGCATTGAGCACCGCGCTGTGCGCCTTTTCAAGTTGGCGCTGCCCTGGGTCTAGGGCCCAGCGTCCCGAGGCGGTCTTGAAGACGCCACACAAGGATGACGTGTGACCTGTTGAAGCAGCGTCGTACATCGCATCCAACAACCCCGCCTTCGCCAATTGATCCGCCAGGATATCGGCATACCGAAGTTGGACCTCACTAAGCTCCTCGGCGAGTTCACTGGCTTCGGCATCGCCCTTCAGATAGAGTCCGACTTGCGATTGAGCGACGCCAGCAGGCACCACGCTGCTGCGAGAAAATAGGGATTTCGACCTGGTTCTGGCGCCGCAGGAGATGGTGCACCAGCCCCCCCTCCAGGAATGCGGAACGGTCGCCAGGAAAGTGAATTCTGCGGCGCCCTCCAGAGAAGCCGCCCGGGACGGTTTCAGCTTGAAAAACACGCCGTGCTGATGATCGATGGTTCCGCTGGCAATGACGAGCGCCCGGGGAGCGATCTCCTTGTAGTGGTTCGTACGCGTGTGCTTGGTTCCTTTGTTCACTGACAAGCCGCCGCCAACTCCCTGGTAGCCCACGGTGGCACCGATGTTTCCGCCCTTGCTGTACTCGGTGGTGTCGGTGATCTCGATCTGATCGTCCGCCACCGCGCTTTCGAGGATCGTGTTCGGCAGGTAGTCTTGGAATTTCAGCTTCCGGTCGGGACTGGCGATGATGTACATGAAATCCACCACGTCCGATTCAACTCCCGCCACGATTCTGGCGGAAACCCGAAACTTGGCTTCGATGACCTTGAGCGTAGGATTCGATTCGGCAAATCCCGCCGGCGAGACGTCTCGACATTCAACGGTCAACGGCAAGTCAAACACGACCTTGGCGGGGTCGCTAGAAAAAGGCGGTGCCGAATTCGCAGCAACAAATAAAGATGCTGCAATCAAAGTGACCAAACCAGCCAACTTGAACATGTTCGACCCCACACCCAGGTTGTGGACTTCAACGAGCTTAAAGGTGGCGAACTGTATCGCCGAAAGTGCGGGCAGGTCAATAAGGATCGCAGCGTCCGCAGGGAGTGATAGCTTGGCATTCGGCGGGGTTGCCAGATAGTTCGGCCTTGGACGGCTAACCCGCCGCAGCAGGCAATTGGGCGAAAGAGTGGGGCGCATCCAATTGCTAAAGGCTGGGATTGACGGGTCGTCAGCTCACGATACATTGACATAAATGAAGACCCGTGCAGTCAAGGTGCTCGACCTGGAAGTGCTGGCTAAAGCAGCCGAGTGCCTGCGGACGTTGGCTCACCCGGTGCGACTCCGCATGGTGCAACTGCTGCTGAACGGCACGTATTCGGTGGGGGAACTAGCCGAGTCGTGCGAGATTCCCAGCCACGTCGCATCCGAACATCTCCGCCTGATGCAACATTGTGGTTTTCTGTCGCGAACCCAACAGGGGCGATACACCTACTACGAGATCGCAGAACCTCATCTGGCGGACATCATGGAATGCATCGAGGAGCGATTCGGCAAAGGGAAGTAGTTTTTTTTGCTTTCAGCTATCGTCATGTCGTGAAATCACGACATGTATTAGGGTCTGGTTCGATCCAATCATGGAGGGCAGGGAGATGCTTGTGCTTAGCAGAAAAATAGGGGAGACGATCACCATCGGTGACAATATCAAGATCAGCGTCATCCGGCTCGAAGGCGGTCGGGTTCGCCTGGGAATTGACGCTCCAAGCGAAGTGCGGATCTTGCGAGCCGAACTCGAAAAGTTCCTGGCAGGGTCCAGCGAGGATGCGAAGCAGGCAGCCTCGAACTAGTCGGGAGGCAGAAGTCGACGACGAACGGCGGGCGTTCAATACAACAGCCCGCTCAAGCGGGGCAGCAACCGAGCGGGCTGAGGCAGTCCGCCAGACGAAGCGGCGTGTTGGCAATTGCGTTCATCGCAGCACAACGGCGATACTACATGTCAATCACTGAGCAACCACGGCGTAGTTTTCCGGCGACCAGGGAAGACGATTGGCTGTCCGTACTCGATCCGAGCCGACCGACCTATGCGTGCCCTCACTGCAAGCAATTGGCGATGCAGTTTTACACTCGGATTCCAGGCGAACCGGAGCGGGAGGATGTATACCGTTGCTGCTGCTGTGGCTCGACTTGGGAACTGTAAGAGAAATTGATTCTGCCACAAATCGTGGCTTTCTGAGTTCGGATCAGGGTTGGCGTTCAATGCCCCCCGGTTCGGTCGATTAAGTGACGATGTCGAGCTGTTTCGCTCAGCGGCTACGCGTTCGAACCAGCTGAACGACGGTGCAGACCGCCGGCTCGACAAAATCGAGCGGGATCATGACGACTGCCAGGAGAAAGAAGAAAGGCTCGTCGTCATTCGGACCAAAGGAATCTCGAAACACAGCATAGATGACGTTGTGCGTTACGACACACGCCACCCAGGCGGCGACGATCTCGGGGTCAAACGCAGCACTTTATCGAGCACGTCGCTTCACCCTGCAGGGCATCTGAGGTCGTTCACGTAACGCCCGGCTCGTTGGCTTGCACGCCCTTTTGATAGTGGGTGTAGACGTACACTGGAATATCCAGGTCGCCCAGATTGGCCTGGATGTGTGGCAGAACCTCGGACCACTGGAGTCCACCGACACCGGTCGCCAGTCTGGGCAAGGCGATGCTCTTGATGTCGCCTTTCTCCAGTTCGTGTCGAAGCCGCCGCAAGCTGTGATTGACGTTGGCGGTGGTCGCTTTGCCCGGCTTGGCGCCCGGATGGTGCTCACCTTCCTGGGTCATCAGATTGAAGATTCGAGCACCAAAACCACCCCACGACCAAAGTTCGCCCGGCTTCGGATGGCTTTGGTGGGCGAAGTGTCGAAAGTCCTTGGACATCATCGGCCATTTCTCACGCAAGGCTGCGGCAAGCCCCTGGTCGAAGTGGTCGTTCGGTGCGACGCCGTGAGCGATCGCCTGGGCCTTCGTGAGTAGAATGTCGCCGGATACTTCGTGAATCATGGTTGTCTCATTGTGGGAGAGTTGGAAGAGCAGATTGCGAACAGTGTTGATCTCAGTAGTCCAGAATCTTGTCGGCGTCGAGCAGCATTTTTCCCAGGACTTGCTCCGATGCAATCTCGGCATTCCGCTTCAGTGACATGTCACCAATGTGTGCCGAGTGAGCGCAGTGCGGGCACAGAAGCACCTTCCCACCAGCCCCGGTGAAGTCTTCATAGTGCTTAGCCAGCGTGGTAGGATTCGAAGCCCAGGTCATATCGAGGTCTTGGCGTCGTTCGGCGAGCCGCACTCCCTCCAGATCGAGGAACAGTGTGACTTGAGCGCCCGACTTTTGCATTAACGTGCCGAGTTTGACCGCCATAAAGCAGCGATGCAGATCGTCAGTGAAGTGCGATAGATGCACGACGATCTGCTGGGCGTCCTTGGGGGACTCCGGGGTGCCAGCCATCGTGGCTCGTGCGGAGTGTATCGCCACGAACGCTACCAGCAAACAGAGGTATGCCAGCTTCTTCACGGGGTTGTCTCCTGGTCGTTGGCAATCTGAATCGAGGTCCGCCTAGTACCAACGCAACTTGCATACCGACTAGCGAGTGACGGATAAAGGCCATGGGCTGAGCAGATTCAGCTTGCAGGTCATCGTGAAGGTGTGCGGCAACGCATGATGATGTGCGGATAGCGCTCGCTGGTCACTGCATTTACGCGGGATCACGATTGTTAGGACATTTTCTGAATCATGCGCTGAACTGGTCAAAAAAACCGCCCGTTGCTAGGATCGTTGGGATAACGAGTTACGTCCTTTCGAGGTGCCCAGGCATGAATGAGAGACTGTTGCGGGAAGCCGCCGCATGGTGGCAAGTCGAACACGAGAACAATCCTTCTGAGCAGAACGCTCGGATGCTCTCCATCTTGGAATGGCTGGTTGATGCCACGCCGCAGGAGCGGGAAGAGTGGTTCGACAGTACAGGTGGCTGCGAAGCAGAGATGGCGAAGGCTGTCTTGAATGGAATCGCTGACGATGCCCCTGCAGCTGCGCTGGAAGTCCTGACGGAATTGAGCCGCTGAGTGCAGAGCAGCGCCTTCCCATTGAGGTAGCACATGTCCGATGAGACGGTTCCCGCCGAGCCAACCGCCAGCAGTCTTAAGGTCGAATTAAGAGCCTCCCTCGAACTTTTGAAGAAAGACTTCGAGAGCCTCAAACACTTCGTTGATGAGATCGCGCCCGAAGGAGTCCCGGCGCCGATCCGCCTTTCGAGAGAAGACCGGCAAGAGCTGTTGGCCGCAACTTCGGAGATTCACGACGCCGCTGACGACATCGTATTTGAGGCAGAGAAGATCAAAGAGAAACTGGAAAGACTTGGTTGAGCACCAACGATTATGGACGTATGGGCCGCACTGCTGCTCATCCTTGTCGGCACCCTTCTCCTGGCTAGCCTGATCGCTGGGCTCGTGTTCCTGATTCAGCTCGTTGCCAGGAGTCTTGGTGCTCATCAAGGTGGTTGGCGGCGACTGGTGGAAGAGTATCCGGCTCCTTGCCCGGCCCAAGGTCAGGTTCACAAGCGCCAGACGCTCCAGATTGGGGCCGTGGTCTATAAGCGTTGCGTAACCGTGGGAATCGCCGACGAGGGTCTGTACCTGAATGTCTGGCGAAAGACCGTCAGAATTCCGTGGCAGGACTTCAAGCGGCTGGGGCAGGCAACGCTCTATTGGCAGAAGGTTCCGATGCTTACGGTCGGCGAGCCTCGGCTAGCGACAGTCACCGTGCCATCGCCGTTGTTTGAGTTGATGCGTTCGAGATTGCCCAACGAGTTGTTGGACGCCAAGTGACGCGATTGGCCTAAGTCTTCCCCTGCCGGACTCCGAACGCGGCTGTCGGGGCCTGTGCCAGAACGCCGCGGCGTAGTAGCGTCTGAACCTGCGATGGGACTTGCGACGTAACATACTTTGCGGGCCTGTGGCTCTACGGGATTACGGCCCGGCCTCGCAGGCGGGCCAAGTCTCAGCGTAAAATACAGAGGGCGGGGATTCGGGGACCGGGGAAGCACTTGAAGATGCGGCTGCTGACGTACAACATTCATAAAGGCATCGGCGGACGCGACCGGCGCTACGATCTCAATCGGGTGATCGATGTGATCGAGGCCGAAAATCCCGACCTGATCTGCCTGCAGGAAGTCGACAGCAATTGCCGGCGGTCGCGGTTTCACGATCAGTGCGACCTGCTCGCACAGCATTTCAATGCCGTCGCCCGGCTGCGGCAGACGACCGTCCGCTTAAAGGTGGGCAGCTACGGCAACAGCGTCCTTTCACGCTGGCCGCTGCATTCGTGCCACCAGATTTCGCTGCGGATGCCGGGGAAGAAGGCCCGCGGGGCGCAGTTGGCCATCGTCGAAACGCCCGAAGGGCCGCTGCACCTGGTGCATTGGCATCTGGGCCTGGCCGAAAAGGAACGTCACTGGCAGGTCGATCACCTGCTCAATCATCACCTGTTTCGCCAGGCGGGCGACCTGCCCGTGCTGGTGGCCGGCGATTGCAACGACTGGCGGAACACGCTCGGGGCGGGGCCATTCGCCCGGCACAGCTTCACCCAGGTGACCGCGCCGATCTCTCGGTTCCGCTCGTTTCCGGCGTACTTCCCGATGGGCTCGCTGGACAAAGCGTTCACTCGGGGCAGTGTGTTCGTCAAGCAGGCTCGCGTGGTGCGCACGGCGCTGGCGAAGGTGGCGAGCGATCACTTGCCGCTGGTGGTGGACTTCCACCTGTCGGAAGAACAACTGGCCGTGAACGGGGAAAGAGCAGGGGGGTAGAGTGGTGAATCGCGAACCGACGCGGGAGCGCGGCGGCGAACAGGTTCATCCTCGCTTACGCGCCGGGTTAGGATGATGCACCCTCGATGCGCGCGTCGGACTACTATGCGGCCACGGCAACTATTCCGCGAGCGCCTCTTTGATCAGCGCGTGCATGTCGACTTCGCCGGTCGAGATTGCGTCGAACAGGCTTTCGCGAGTGACCTTGTCGTCAAACCGATCGAGTCGCTCCATGATTTTCGCGATCGCTTCCGGCGGGTAACCTCGCTCGCTGAGCCAGTTCTCGATCTCAGGTCGCTCGTGAGACATCGTGTCGAATCCTTACTTGCTGAAATAGCGGCTGGTGGGCGGTGCTAACCGCTTCGGTGAATTCTACGTCGCGGCCTGCCAACCAGCAATTTGAGGTTCTCGCCTGATCGGCGGCCGTATTCCTCAGATTCGTCAGGACCGGAACGAGTTATTGCGGGGGCGCGCGCGGCGCGCGTGTGGTGGATTGGAGGAGTTGCCCGGCGCGGCTCCCTCGCTCACGCGCTCACGCGTCGGGTTAGGGATTGTATTTGTCACGCTTCGCTAGAGCAACTCGATCCCCCGCCCCTGCTGGATCAGTGGCACGTACGTTTCCAGTTCGCGGGCGGTGGCCGGGTCGGTCAGGTCGACCGTGGCCTTACGTTCGGCCGACAGGTAGGCGGCCATCGTGAGCCGCACGATCTCGACGCCATAGTTCCAATCGAGCATTGGCTTGCGGCCGGTCGTGAACGCGATCGCGGCGTCCTCGTTTTCGTCGTTGTAGCCGTAGAGATCCGCCTCGTTGCTATGCACGGCCAGCAGGCCGCGAGTGGACTGCGACTTCTCGAGCGCGAGCTCGCTGTCAGCAGTGCCCTCGGCGGCGACGTCGCCAATGAAGATTTCGAGCGGCGAGCGAAGCGTGTTCATTTCGAAGGCATAGCCGGGCCCGATGCCATCGAGCGCGAGTCTGAGTCCCTGCTTGTCGTACATCCAGGAGACGGTGAACTGGCTTTTCACGATGGCGCCCGTCTCGGGATTCTTGTACGTCACCATGCCGGTGGCAAAGTCCTCGGCCGGCGTCTTGCCATAGTCGACGCCGTGCCGCTCGAGCAGCTCCTTCTTCCACCGCGGCTGGCCCCACTTGAGCAGCGAAAGATCGGCCATCACGCTTTGGGGCTGGAGGAACAAGGGGCTCTTGCCCGGCGGAGTGAGGGCGTACCAGCCCACGGCCAGACAATGGCAACCCATGTCGCTCATCACACCGCCGCCCTGCCGGACCGGATCCCAGAACCAGGGATTGTGCGGGCCGGCGTGTTCTTCGCTGGAACGGGCGAGCACGGGCGCTCCCATCGCGTTCATGATCGGCGCGAGCTGGGCGCGATGCGCCTGAATGGACTTCATGTGCAACTGATTCTCGAAATACGCATGTGGCAGCTTCACGCTCTCGACCAGTTCGACGAGCTTACGTGCCTCGGCCAGGTTGCGGCCGAGCGGTTTTTCGCAAATGACGCCCTTCAGCTTTGCCCCGGCTTTGACGGTATCGACCAGCTCTTCGACCATCGCCGCGCGAAGAAAATTCGGAGCGAAGATGGCGATCACGTCGACGTGCGGCGCCATCTCCTTGATGCTGCTGTAGATCTTTCCCTCGCCGAGACCGTTCTCGCGGACGTAGGCGGCCAGCGCCTCGGGAGGCTTGCGCGAGACGAGCCCCGCCACCTCAACACCGCGCACCTGGCGGAGCGACTTGACCTGGAACGCGGAGATGAAACCGCCACCCACGATGCCGTAACGCAGAGCCATGAAGACCTCGGAGTATCAACGAAAAGAGTCAGCTTATGACGTGCCGCGACCGTGCCCTGAGCGGCGGAGAGTCGGCGTCGGCCAAGCCATAATCTAGCCGTCCACTCGCGGGGCAACAACCGGCCCGCCGAGCGACACGGTGAACCTTCGGCGCGCGATATGCACTCGCAAGTGGGCCATCCGGCAACGGTCGCCGGAAAGTCGCAGCTTACGGCGATTTCGCAGAATCCCAAGACACGAATGCCATGATCTGGATGCAAACCGTCCAACCTACGAGCCGTTTGCTGCTGACACTCATCGCATTGCTTGCGCTCGTTTCGATCGCTGAGGCCCAGCTTCCTGTGCCGGGGGCGAGTAGTGGCGAAGCGGCTGAAAACTCTCAGCCGCCCGGCGAGGAAGCTCTGCCGGACGCGCCGGCCGCTCAGGTGGAGGTCGAGCCCAAGGTCGGGGATGAACAGATCGCCCGGCGGCTCGAGCGAATCCTGGCAGCCACGCCGAACTGGTTTTATGAACCCGATGTCTCCGTACAAGAGGGTGTTGCTTTTCTGCGCGGGCAAACGACGAGCGATGAGCGTAGAACCTGGGCGGGCGAACTCGCGCGGGGCACGGAGGGGGTGGTGGCGGTGGTCAATCTGATCGACGTGATGCCCGGCAGCGCTTGGGATTTTGGGCCTGCCTTTGCCGGGATGGGGAAGCTGTGGCGCGAGAGCGCGCGCCAACTCCCCTGGATTCTGTTCTCGCTGGGAATCATCCTGTTGGCCTTCATCGCGGCGCGTCTCACGCGCGTATTCTTGCAGTTTGCGCTTCGCAATCGCTTCGGCAGCCAACTGCTGCGAAACATCACGGCCTGGATCGGCGGCGTGTTCGTTTTCCTGGGTGGGCTGTACGTGGTGCTCTATGTCTCGGGCCTGACGGGCATCGCGCTCACCGTGCTCGGCGGCACGGGGCTGATCGGCCTGGTGCTGGGCATCGGATTTCGCGACATCACGGAGAACTTTCTGGCCAGCATTTTCCTGAGCGTGCAAACTCCATTTCGCAACAACGACGTGGTGGAAGTGAACGGGACGATGGGCATCGTTCAGCGGATGACGATTCGTTCGACCGTGCTGATGACATTTCAGGGGAACCACGTGCAGATTCCCAACTCGGTAATCTATAAGAGCACGATCGTCAACTATACGAGTAATCCCAATCGGCGTGACGAATTCCTGGTGGGGGTGGGCTACGACGTCGACATTGAGAAGGCCCAGGCGGTCGCAATAAGTGTTTTGAACTCACATCCGGCGGTGCTGTCCGACCCAGAGCCGATGGTGCTGGCCGCATCGCTGGATGCGTCGAGCGTCACCCTGAAGGTGTATTACTGGGTCGATATCGGCGAGCATAGCTGGGAGAAAGTTCGCTCATCGGTGATACGCCTGGTGAAGCAACAATACGAAAAGGACGGCATCACCATGCCCGATGCGGCTCGCGAGATCGTGTTCCCGCTCGGCGTTCCGATTCAGATGACCGACGGAGAAGAGCGTCCGCGTGTGAAGCCAGAAGCCGTGAAGCGTGCCCCGGCTACCAAGGAAGCGAGCGGCTCGGCCGTTTCGACTTCTGCCGAGGGCGGTCTGTGCAGTGAAACGGAAAAGCTCAAGGAACAGGCCGAAAAGGCCCGGCCGCCCGAGGACGGGGCCGATCTGCTCAAAAAGCCGGCCAAACCGCCGGCCGCGAAGGAGCAAAAATTGGCGGAACCCGCGGCAACAGGTTCAACGGCGAACTAGCAACCCCTAGATCAGTTCGTGGAGTCGCTCGACCGCGTATCGAGCGCCGGCGCCGCGCGGTTCAAGATCGAGATAGGCTCGCCAGTGCTCGATCGCTTCTTCCGCGCGGCCCAGATCTTCGAGCGTGTCGGCCAGGTTGTAGTGGGCGTCGGCATACAGCGGGTGCAGTTTCAGCGCTCGGCGATAGGCGGCAATGGCCTCTTCGTTCTCCCCATCATAAGTAAGAACCGTGCCCAGGTTGTTCCAGGCTTCCCAGAAGTTGGGATCGAGCTCAAGTACTTGCCGATAGCGCTCGCTGGCCCGGGCATAATCGCCGAGCGAACAGAGTGCGTTGGCGAGATTGAAGCACACCTCGGCCGAAGGTCCGCCCATCAGCAAAGCCTGGCGATAGGCGTCGACGGCTTGCTGAAAGTTCTCGCGCTGTTCGGCCTGGCAGCCGATCTCGAACCACTCGGTGGCCGAACGCTGGTTGGCCATCCAGGGCACGACGACCGGCGCCGGTTGGGCCGGTTCCGTCTCAAAGCCCAGCAGCATCTGGCCGGTGGGTTCGGCCATCTGGCCGTTGTCGAGTCGCACCACAAGCTGGCGCGAGTTGTCCAGCAGCACGAGCTGCGACAGCGGATCGTTGAGGTCGCCCAGCCAGCCGCGCAGTCGCGACAGGCTCTGCCTCAGCCGCGCGGTCGTGATCCCGCTGCGCACGAGCTCGCACAGGCTCTTCACGCCGGCGACGTGCTGAAAGTCGAAATAGCGAATGCCGTCGGACTCCGAAGTCGGACTGATCAGGCCTGAGCGAAGCCAGACCTCCAGCCGCGCAAGCGGGACGCTCAGCATCTGCGCGAGTTCTCGGAGGGTGAAGTGCCGCTGCAGCCGACCGTGCGAACAGTGCAGCCGCGTGAGCAGTTCTTCTTCCGGGATGACTTCGATCGGAAGGCCCTGCTTGGCCAATGCCAGGGCCCGGCGGAGCTTGGGCGTGGGTCGACCATCGCGCGCCAGGGGCCAGCCGTCGCGGCCAACTATGACCAGCGTTGTCTCACGCGATATGCGCCGCGTAAAGCGGCCGCCGTGCGACTGGACGAGTCGCTCGGCTTCGCGGGCGGTCATCGAGGCGAGTCTGCCAGCCAAGGCCACTTGTTGGCCTTGCAGGATGCCGGTGCTCGCAAGAGGTTGGACCACGCACACACTCCGTTGCCTTCGCGGCGAGTACATTCAAACGCCGCGCTTCATGCAGATACCCGAGAAGCTCAAGATGATTTTCGCTTCTTGGCGACCGTTTGTCGCCTGCTGGTGGCCATTTTTTTGGCGGGCTTCGGTTTTTTCGCGGCCGCGGCAGTTTGCTTGCCCGAACGGTTCAGGCTCTGTTTCAGCGCATCCATCAGGTTGATGACCGGCACTTCCTCGTCGGCGGGCGGCGCCACAACGTCCTTGCCCTCGACCTTGGCATTGATCAATTCCGTAAGGCGTTCTGTGTACAAATCGCGGTACCTGGCGATGTCGAACTTTTTTGCCGTCGAGGCGTCGATCAGCATCTCGGCCAGCTTCACTTCCTGGGCCGACAGCTCCGGCTTGTGGACTTCGTCGGCGAACGCCTCGGGCTTGCGCAGCTCGGCGTCGTAGGTGAGCATCGACATCAAGAGCAGACCATCGAGCGGGCGAACCATGACGACCTGCTCCTTGCCGGAGAAGATCACCCGCGCGATACCACAGCGGTCGCGTTTGGCCATCGCCTCCTGGAGCACGGCATACGGTTTCTGACCGACGGCGGTATCCGGCACGAGGTAGTAGTTCCGCCCGTCGAGGTACATCGGATCGAGCGCGTCGGGAGCGATGAACTCTTCGATTTCAATCGCCTTATCGTTCTCCGTGCGCAGCTTGTCGATTTCGTCGGGGTCGATGATCGTGTATTGCCCCTTGGCGTACTCGTAACCCAGGACGATCTCGTCCTTGCTCACCTCGCCGTGGATCGGGCAGACCTTCTGGTACTTGATCCGGCTATTGCAGACCGAGTGCAACTGGTTGAAGTGAATCTCGCCGCCGCTGGACGCCGTGGCATTGAAGGCCTGAACCGGCACCGAGACAAGGCTCAGTTTCAAATACCCCTTCCAGCTCGAACGCATCGCCATGGCGGATTCCTCGGCACGGTTGGCCGCGAGTTGTGCGGATGATTCGCTTCCCTAACAGTAACGTAAGTCGTGCTAGCAGTGCTAGCAATGCAAGCGGCATGCCTGGGATTTCTCAGATGGCAGCGCGGCGCGAAAAAGCCGGTTCTGACGGGCGTGCCATGAATCCGCATTTGCCCGGGGGGGAACCGTCGAAGAGATGTTTGCTGGAATTGCCGCCAGGCGGTCAGATCGGCGACCACTCGTCCGTTAGGAGAACTCCCGCGTGTTGAAGCCAGCCCTCCCCGGGGTGCCGGCCTTGGTGTTGGCTGCCTTGCTGACTTTCGCCCCAGCGAGCCTCGCTCAGGATGGCCCCCTGCTGCCGGGCCTGGAACCCAGCGATCCCGCGCCCACGCCGGCCACGATCGAACAGGTCGAACCAACACCGTCGCCCGCTGAGGCGCCGCTGCCGATCGCAGAGCAGTCGCTGCCGATCGACGAGAGTATCACGCCGCTGGACGAACACGGACGGCCGATGAACGGGCCGGAGTCGGACGGTGCGGTTACGAAAGGGACGCTGAGGCTGCCGGCCCCTCCGCCGCTGCCGCCTCGTGCTCCAGCACCGCTGCGTTCGCCCGATGGCCGGTCGCTGTTGCTCGAAGGGGAGACGCCTGTCGGCAACAGCGCGGACGATCGCTTGGAGGGGGAACCGCAGAAGCGGAACCTGTGGCAGCGATCGACGGACGCTCTACGCGGTATCAAGCAGCCAAAAGCGAAGACTGCGTCGCCTGCCGAGCAGGACGCGGCTCGGCAGTGGCAGTTACTTCGCCAGCGTGAACTCGAGCAACTGCAGCGCCAACAGGGGCAATTGCAGCAGCGGCAGCTCCAGCAGCGTGAGATGCAGCAACGCGAACTGCAAAAACGACAGTCCGAACAGCGCCAGTTACAGCAGCGCAAGGCGGTTCCGCAACAGGGAGCTTGGAATCCCCGCATGCAGGGGCAAGGCGCCCAGCCGCCGCAGCGCGCTGTCACGACTCCGGGCGTTGAGGCTCGCGTTAAGTCGACGGCCGCGGCGCCCCAGGCTACGAGCCGCCGGCAGCCGCAACGCTTCAATTCGCCGCAGCCAAACTATCCACCGGGCAAGCAGGCGGTTCCACCGTCTGCGCGGAGCCGTCAATCATCGCAGCCGCGCGAGGCCAAGAACGAACCACGCTCGCCCTGGGAGCGATCGTAGTCGAGCGGCCGGGCTCCGTGAAGAGCTAGTTCTCGATACGAACGCCGCTCTTTTTCAGCTCGGCGAGCTGCTCACCCTTGGCGGCTTCGGTGAGCGGGTTGCCTTCCAGATACAGCCTGAGAAACGGCGCAAAAGTCTTCTTGCCCTCGGCGTCGGCCTTGGCGGCGTCGACCAGGGCCTTCAGATTGGCGACTTTGTTGCGCTCAATAATCAACATGCTTTGCGGCGGATGTTCCGTCGCAGGGCGGATGTCTTCCACCGCGTTGTCGCTCAGCTTCAGCACGTTGAGCCGCGGAATATTCGCCAGCGGTGCGATGTCGCTGATTTTGTTCTTGGCCAGATCGAGAGACGACAAACGAGTGAGCCCCGCCAGCGGGGCGACGTTCTCGATCTGGTTTTCGGCCAGGTACAGTGCCGAAAGCTTCGTCATCCCGCTCAGGGGTTGTACGAGTCGAATCTGGTTCCCCTGCAGGTTCAGGTACTGGAGCTTTTCAAGTTCCATCAGCGGCACGATGTCCGTGATCTTGTTGGCAGCCAGCGTGAGGGACTGGAGATTTTTGAGCGACCTGATCGGCCCGATGTCGGAGACCTCATTGTTCGAGAGGTCGAGCAGTAGCAGGTTCGTGCAGTGCTCGATGCCGGCCAGATTCTGAATCCCACGTCCCTTAGCCTCAAGGGTCGAGATCTTACGCAGATCGTCCTCGGTCAGTTCATCCGCGGTGGTGCGCTTCTCGAAGACCATGGTCCGCAGCGCGGCTTCGAGGTTCTTATCCGGAAACTGAACGGCAAACGCAGAGGTGGAAGCTAGGACGCACATTGCGGCCGGCAGCGCCGCGGTAAGGTTACGGAGGAGGCTAGGCATGGTTGGCTTTTCCTGACCTGCTGACTCGTGGGTTGGCTGATCAGCTCCGCGCAGCGGGAGCCGGAGAGAGAAACCCTATTTTAGTTCCTGGCGGGCGAGGACCAAGGGGGCGAATTGCCTGGCCCCAGCCTGTTTCTTGCTCCGGTCGGGGCTACGCAGTATGGTTATCCTGAGGCTCGCGAGCGATTCCCGCGGGCAGCGGTTCCCCCGGTCCTTCAGGAAGCTTCGATGCGGATTTCTGCTGCAATTTGGCTGTCTCTGGCACTTGTGACGCTCGTCGTGGACGGCCCGCTGCTCTTCGCCGCCGAAGCCGCCACCACCAAGCTCTTTGATGGCAAATCGCTCGAGGGCTGGAAGTCCACCAAATTCGGCGGCGAAGGCGACGTCGAAGTCGAAGACGGCCAGATCATTCTCCGGGCCGGCAATCCGATGACCGGCATCACCTGGACGGGTGAGTATCCGAAGATGGACTATGAGCTCTCGCTCGAAGCCAAACGGGTTGATGGCAGCGATTTCTTCTGTGGCCTGACATTTCCTGTCGGCGACAAACCGTGCACGTTTGTCGTCGGCGGTTGGGGAGGGGGTGTGATTGGGCTGTCGAGCCTCGATGGTTTTGATGCTTCGGAGAATGAAACCACCCGCTACCAGGAGTTTGAGAATGGCAAGTGGCACAGGATCCGCGTGCGCGTGACCAAGGGCAAGATCGAGGCCTGGCTTGACGACAAGCAGATGGCTGATGTGGACACCGAAGGACGGCGGATATCGATTCGACCCGAGGTCGAGCTTTCTCGCCCGCTGGGAATTTCGTCGTTCTCGACGACCGCGGCGCTGCGCGACATCAAGATCCAGCGGCTTGAAGCCAAGTAGAGCGTTCGGCAGGTTCGTTTAGCTGGCGATCGAGTTCGCCGAGTTGCGAATTGACTCGCTGGTGGTTGTACCGAAGGTGCGAATCGCCACCAGGCACACGAGCAGAATCAGGGTGAGCATAACGGCGTATTCGACCGCGGTGGGACCGTCTTCGCTCCCGATCAGCCGTTTCAGCAAGTGCCAGTGCCGTCGCATGGGACGTTCGTCCGAACGAATGGTGGGTCATATGCCCGCACAGGCATCTAACTATATCTAGCATTCGTGCGCCCAACTGGGGGCGAAAAGTCAGACGCGGCAGGAGGTTCCGCGTCGCTTCGCAGGAACTACGGCGCGCAGCAGTGCAATTGAAGGATGCGCCAGGTGCGGTCGCTCCGGTTGAACCGCTTATTCGTTGAAGAGATATGGCACGTCGCCGACATCCGGGGCGTGCATCATCTCGGCCACACGCTCAAGGGTGCGCAGAATTCGCTCCTGCTCATCGAGCGGTAGCTGCCGCAGTTCCTGGCAGAAACCATCGCGCAGCAGTTGAGGCGCTTTCGACGCCAACTCGCGCCCTTCGTCGGTCACGGTGGCCAGAACGCTTCGGCGGTCGTCCTCGGACCGTAATCGCTCGATCAGCCCGCGCTGCTCGAGCCGGGTCAAAATGCCAGTGACGGTCGGCTGGCTGAGGTGCAATGCCACGGCAAGCGTGCCAGTCGAGACATTTTTGCCCGCCATGATCTCGCGCAGCGTCGCGAGTTGTGGAGAGGTCAGGCCGTAAGTCTGTAGCAAATGTCGCGACCAAGTATCGATTGCCTGGCTGATCCTGCGCAACGAGATTACGATGTGGTCTTCGAGCGTCAGCATTGGGGGGGGGCTAACTCCTGCGTGAATTAGGGATTGTTGCGATATTAGCATACTGTTGCACGAATTGCGATGGTGCCGCGGCCGCGGCCTTCACTCCCCGGCGAGAACTTCCGCGAGTCGATCCAGCAGCACTCTTTGATCGAAATGAATCAACTTGCGGGCGTCTTCGAGAGGGAGAAATTTCGCCTGGTCGACTTCCCATGAACCGCAACCGGGATCGCCCTGCGGCCAGGGGCCGTAGAAGGCGTGAACACGCTTGCGGCTGCGGGTGTAATCGATGAATCCCAAGGGGTGTAGCTCGCCGGCGAAGATGCCAGTTTCCTCGAGCGTTTCACGGCGAGCCGCGGCTTCAAGCGACTCGCCGGCATCCGGTACCCCCTTGGGAATGCTCCACGGTGCGCGGCGATTATAGTTGCCCGAAGGATGAACCAACAAGACTTCCAGTCCTTGATCGCCCTGGCGATAGAGCAACGTCCCGGCAGATTGCTTCATTACATTTCAATAATGTTGATGATCGCGCCGGCATTGGCGGGACGAGTGATGAGGCAAGTGGCGTCAGGCGGCAAGCTGCGGGACAAGCGACCTAGGGTTTCCTGGGCGACGGCTTCGTTCTGGACGAGCGCGAAAACGGAGGGGCCCCAGGAGGTCTGTCCCACGCCACGCACGCCCTCGCTGCGAAGCTTTTCGATCAGGTCGGTGATCTGCCTGCTCGCATACGGACCTCCTTGGCTCGCGGCAAAGCACATGCCCGCTTCGCGATTGAAACGATAGAGGCTTTCGCTAAACCTGTCGAACTGCCGGTCGAGTGCGGCCGGAAGCAATTGTGTGGCGACTTCCTCTCGCAGTGAGACGGTCACCTCAGGCGGCACGGAAGGCAGACTGCCGAATGCTCGGCGTTCCGCTTCGCCGGCCAGGCCCACCCCGGGCAGGACAAGCACCACAAACCGCCACCCTTCAGGCAGCACGAGGCGCTGTTCGAGAGGCGAGAGTACTTCGCCTGGCAGTTTGCCACTTTCCACCAACAGGCCGCCCAGCAGAAAACCGTAGGTGCCGATGGCCGAGCGGGCCCCGCGTCCGGAAAACTGTGCAAGCTGTTCAGCAGAGAGCAGACCTCCGCCGCGGAAGGCATTCAGGCCGGCCGTAATTGCCAGCTCGAGCTGAGTCCCCGTTCCAAGGCCGGCATGCTCCGGTGGCGAGTTGAGAATCTCGATCTGGCAAGCCGGCGGGGTAGCCAACTGCCAGCAGTTGCTCAGCCGATCCACGACCGCAGTCGTCCGCTGCTGCATTGGCCCGGTGGCGGTGAACTTCGCGGCCGGCGCGATCCGCAACTGAACTCCGGGCCGATCGATCATTACGCCCACGCCGCCAAACTGGCGCACGTCGCTCCGACCAAATGAGAACATGCCAAAGTGCAGTCGGCTGGGTGTCTTGATTTCTATCGTGCGTGGCATATCAACAATTCTAACGCGCTGATACCTGCGACTATTGCCCGGCCAGATGAGTCCGAACGGCAAGACGCCGCTCAACTTCCGAGGCAAGATACTCAAACGCGCGCAATTCCGCCGGTCCGCCGGTTTTTATAACAGGGCTCTGCAATCTCGCCATCTCGGTCGTAATCTCACTGGCCGGCAGAAAGGCCACTCGCGTCGCCAGTATGGCCGCTTCGAGCACGGCGTGCTTCGCGCGGTTAAAGCCGAAGAACTCGCGCAGTGTCCCGCGATCGACCACGTCGCAGGTGATTTCGGTGCGCTCTTGAGAATCGTCGAGCGTGCGGACTCGTAATGCGTACCAGCGGCAGGCCGTGGTGAGGATCTGGCCCTCGACCGCCTGGGCCGGCACGAGCGGCGGCAGGGGCGCGGGCTGACCAAGCGCCGCATGCGCAATGAGTTCCACGTCGTCGGTTACATGGAACACACCCTGGCGCGTACGTTTCAGATTCTGGTAGGTGGTCGAGGTTTGGTAAGGGCGCAGGACCAATTCCATCATCGACTCGTCGACGGTCGGGCCCATCGGTGAAATGTTGACCGCGCCATCCGCCGAGAGCGTGGTCATGAGGCCTTCCAGGATGAGTCGTCCGTCGCGTGTCACGGGTTTGTCTCTTGTCTGCATTCCGGATCAGAAAGTCACCGGAGTCGTGGGTAGCGGCCTGGCCGCTTCCGGCGCGGCGCGTTCATCGGCGATCGACGGCGGTTGGCCCGCTTGCGGTATGCCGGCCAGTTCCAGAAAGTTGGTGAGCAGTGCGTAGCCGTGGTCGGTCAGGATCGACTCCGGATGAAACTGCAGGCCAGCGATGGGAAGTCGCCGATGCACGAGTCCCATGATCGTGCCGTCATCGGTCCAGGCGGTGACCTCCAACTCGGCCGGTAGTGATTCGCGATCGACGATCAGCGAATGGTAGCGGCACGCCACGAGCGGCGACGGCAGCCCGGCAAAGATGCTCTGGCCATGATGACTGACCTGCGATGTTCGGCCGTGCATGGGCTCCGCCGCTCGTACGACGCGCCCGCCGAACGCGGCGCCGATCGCTTGATGCCCCAGGCAAATCCCGAGGATTGGAATCGTTTCTGCAAGCTCCTGAATCACAGGGACCGCGCAGCCGGCCTCGTTGGGCGTGCAGGGGCCCGGCGAAATCACGATTGCCTGCGGGCGCATCGCGGCGATCTCGCTGGGGGTGATCGCATCGTTCCGGATCACGAGCGTGCGCTGGCCCAGCCGCTCGAAGTAGCGTGCGAGGTTGAACACGAAGCTGTCGTAGTTGTCGATCAAAACGATCATGGGTTGCGGCTCGAACGGCTACTGCAGCGCGCGGATCAGGCCCGTCGCTTTGTGCCAGGTCTCTTCGTATTCTCGCTCGGGTGTCGATTGGGCCACGATACCACCGCCGACTGGAGCTTGCCACCAGCCCCGTGCGGCCGTGATTGTGCGGATCAGAATGCTGGTATCCAACGTGCCGTCGAAGCCAAGATATCCCAGCGATCCGCAGTAGGCTCCGCGGGCCGTGGGCTCCAGTTCGGAGATAATCTCCATCGCGCGAATTTTCGGAGCGCCGGTGATCGAACCGCCGGGGAACGCCGCCCGCAATAAATCGAGCGCCGACTTGCCGGGTGCGAGTTGGCCGCGAACTGCCGAGACCAGGTGCTGCACGAACTCGTACGACTCCAGCCGGCAGAGTTCCGTCACGCGTACGGACTCCGGCCTGCAGACGCGCGAGATATCGTTGCGCAACAGATCGACGATCATCACGTTCTCGGCGCGGTCCTTCTCGCTGTGCAGCAATTCATCGCCGGAGAACAGATCGGCTTCCGGACGGGCCGTGCGGCTGCGCGTGCCCTTGATCGGGCGGGCCTCGACTTCTCCGGCAAGCGACTGCAGGAACCGCTCGGGCGACGCACTGATGATCTGTGTGCGTCCCAGATCAAAGTAGCCAGCAAACGTCGCGGCATTGCGGCGGCGCAATCGCAGATAAAGGTCGAGGGCGCTGCCGAACGCGGGATACAACAGCCGCTGGGCAATGTTCACCTGGAAAATGTCTCCGGCGTGGATGTACTCGATCGCTTGCCGGATCGCCGCGCGGTAGCCCTCGGCCGAAAAGTTGCTGGAAAGACCCGCGGGACCCGGCACCGGGAACTGCAGCGACAGTTCGCTGACGGGCAGTCGCGCGAGCTGGGACATCGGCGCGGCAACGGGCTCCTCGGTCTGCAACCACTTGCGAAACTGCCGGAGCCTCGACTCGGCGCGAGCGCGACGGCTGGCGGGCTCGGTTTCCGGGAATCCCTGCGAGATGATCCAGGCCTTTGCTTCGACGTGATCGATCGCCAACAACACGTCGTACAGCCCAATGGCCAATGCCGGGGTCTGGAACTCGTCGATCGCCGGCGGGGGAATGCGTTCCAGGGAGCGGTTCAGGTCGTAACTCAGAAGTCCCGCGGCGCCACCTTGAAACGGCGGCAGGTCTTGTCGCGTGGGAGCCGCGAAGGGAGCGATTCTGGCGGCCAACAGGGCCAGAGCGTCGCTGCCGTCAGCCGGCACTTCGAAATAATCGAACGGATCGCAGGTAAGAAACGAGTAACGCCCCAGCGTCTGGTGGCGGCGAGCACTGTCCAGAAACAGCACGTGCGGCCGCGCCGCAAGCCGCGCGAAGGCCCGCTCTAGATCGACGTTCGGATCGTAAGGCTCGACGAGCACGTCAGGCATGGTCACTTCGCGGGGCCTTCCGGAGGTTCGGGCACTGCAACATCGGGCGCCGGGGCACTGGCCGAGCGCGGATGGCGGGCGAGACGATGAAACTCCTCCGCTCGGGTCAAGAATCCCCAGTCCAGGGCCTCGTCTTGCCGGTAGTTCTTGCCGAGCGTGAGGGCCGTCAGCGCCTTCGCCATCTCGAAGCCCAGGTAAAACGCATGCGAGGCGTCGATCGGTCGCGAAGCGTTTGCCTGGAGCTGCTCGAAGAGCCGAAACGGATCGGCGTCGTGCAAATGCTGCCCCGCCGTGACGGCGTGAATCTCCTCGCCGGTCGCGAACAGGCGGTAGTTGTGATCCTTCACTAGCCCTGCGAGCTCGTCGAGTTCGGCAGGAGAGCTTTCGAGCACACTCGGATCGCGGAGCATGACAAGTCGCGGTTCCAGACGTTTAGGCAAAACTCGCTGGGACTCGGCGTAGTAGACGAGTCGCCGCGCCAGGTCGCACTCGCGCACCGAGCTGCGAGCCCAGTTGATGACCTGCGTCGTGAGCACGCTGCGGATGCCGAGCTCCTGGCAGATGCCCAGCAGCATCACGTTGATCGGTGCGGAGTCGGCATCGGTCAGCTCGGTGAGGTTGCCGATCCCCATCATCATTTCGGCATCAGGATAGCGACGGCGCACGTCGAGGTATCGACCAAGGCTGGCCGCGAACCCGAAGCTGAGCGGTTCAAGAATTGGGTCGATGCGCAACCGTATGTCGGCTGCGACCAGGTATTCAATCGTTTCATCGAGCGTCTCCAGCCGCGAAGGTTCGTCCGGCACGGCGACGACTTCAATACCCCAGTCCGGCGCTGCTTCGCGGTTCATGCTGTTCACGCTCAGCACCAGCTCCGCGCCAGCCGCTGCCGCGGCGGCAATTTCCCGAACGTTCATGCTGTCGATCGAGACCCGATGCCCCTCGGCCACGAGTGCCCGCACGCAATCGCTGACACCGGACCAAGCATCGCCGGGATCGCAACCCACGTCGATCACGTTTGCGCCGTCGGCCCGCAAGCTGGCCGCTGTGCGCAGAATCGCTGTCAGCGACAGGCGCGGGGCATGGTTGATCTCGGCGATGATCTCGATGTCGTAGGTCCCGTAACTCGTGTCGCGGGCCTGCTGGCCGAAGTACTCCGGCAGACGCCGCAAATCGCGCGGACCGAGTTCGACGGGAATTCCTGACGCGCGGTGGATTATCTCCAATTCACCCTGACAATAGCCTGGCAGTATGACGCGGCTGGCATTCGGCGGAACCTTCAGCCGGGGTGCGATCCAATCCGTCGTGAGCAGCGCGGCAACCGTGATCCCCAGGACGTCGACCGAGTAGTCGAAGCCGACGCGCGGGGCGAGATCGGCCAGCTGCCTGCGGAGCGAGTGCTCGGCCAATCGCCCCGTGACGAAGTGGATGTGTTCGCACGTTTGCGGCTGGGCGGTCATGCGTGCCGAAATCCGCCGTTGATGGGAATGATCTGTCCGTTGATGAACGAGGCATCCGGCGATACGAGAAATCGAACGACGGCCGCAACGTCTTCGGGCGTGCCCCAGCGGCCGAGAAGTGATTCGCCCACGGCCCGCTGCTGCCACGCTTGGGAGGCGACGTCGCCCCACTTGGTCTTGATCCAGCCCGGCGCGACGCAATTTACCCGCACTTGCGGTGCGAGCGAGGCGGCAAGGCTCCGGCTAAACGCCATCACGGCGCCCTTTACGGCGGCAAACAGTTCGCCGCTGTCGCCGGCCATACCCTGCTCGGCCTGATCCCAGCCGACGTTGATGATCGTGCCGCTGCCACGTTCTCGCATTTGGGCGCCGATTTTGCGCGAGAGGGCCATCGTGGCGGCGACGTCCACCTGCCAGAGTGCGGCAAGCTTCTCTGGAAACGACCAGCCGGCTGCCGGCCCGGTGAGGACGTCGACACCCGCGTTGTTGACCCAACTGTCCACGTGTCCCCGCCAGTTCCAGGCCTCGTCGACGAGCCGTGCATGCGAGCTTGGATCGGCGAGGTCAGCAAGCAACACGTGCGCGTCCGCGCCGAGGTCGCGAATGAGCGCCGCGGTTTCTTCGGCGCCAGCCCGATTGCGGCGTGCATGCACCATGACGGCGCTACCGGGGGATGCCAGCGCAAGGGCCATGGCTCGGCCGATGCCGCTCGAAGAGCCGGTCACCACGGCCACGAATGGTGTCGCGTTCATGCAGATTCCACGAGGAAAGCTGAGACTCCGACGGCCCCCAGGGGGCCGCTTGTTTGTAGTGTCCGTTTGTAACGGCCACAAGCCGCGAATTCGACGTCGGTTTGGGGTGGATCGGGGTGAGACATCTTGCCACCCTTAGGTATTATAGAAGGGGATCGTCCGACGGCAGTGCGGCGATCGACTTTCGAGCCGAGTTACCCGCGCCGCAAGATCACCTTTGAGCTGTACCCGATGGCCAGCACCCCTCGCGACCGTTTCGGACAGTTTGCCGTCGCATTTCGCGGCTATAACACCGCAAATCTGGGGCGCTGCACCGAGCTATTAGCCCATCCCCGGTTCGGGCCGACGCTCGAACGGTATCTGCGGGACGCCGGTGAGATCGCCTCGGACACGATGGGCCAGCGTGTCGATCTGCTCGCGCGGGTCAAGGCGAACCTGGAGACCGACCTCGACTCGTACCACGAGGCGATCGCCCTGATTGTGGCCGCCTCGCTGGCCCAACTGGAAATCCTGGAAGAGTTTTACGACGTCCAGTACCGCCGTGCGCGGCTCGTGTTTGGCTATAGCCTGGGCGAGCTGACCGCACTCATCGCTTCGGGCGTGTTCGAGATGCAACACGCGCTGCGATTGCCGCTGGCAATTGCCCGAGATTGCGTGGCGCTGGCCGAGAACGTCACGATGGGCGTGCTCTTTTCGCGGGGGCCGATTCTCGACTTCGATGACGTCAAACGGCTGTGCCTGCGGATTAGCAGCGAAGGCGCGGGCGTGATCGGCATCTCGTCGTTCCTGGCGCCGAACACCGTCCTGCTGCTGGGGCAGAATCACACGATCGATCGCTTCAGCGAGTTGATGCACGACGTATTTCCGAAGCGGGTCTATTTGCGGAAGAACCACGACAAGTGGCCGCCGGTGCATACGCCGCTCGTCTGGCAGCGAAACATCCCCAATCGCCTCGGCGTCATGGCCCACACGCTGCCGGGCGGATTTACCAAGCCCCATCCGCCGGTCTTCTCGCTGGTGAGCGGCAAGGCGAACTACAACGACTTCAATGCTCGCGACCTCTTGCTGCAATGGGTGGATCACCCGCAGCGGCTGTGGGACGCAGTATACGAAACGCTGGCCTGCGGCGCGGAGACCGTGATCCATATCGGGCCAGGCCCGAACCTGGTGCCGGCGACGTTCAATCGTCTGCGCGACAACGTGCAGGCCCAGCTCACGGGAAACTCACTCAACAAGCTCGGTCTGCGAGCGATGGCTCGGGCCGTGCGCCGACCGTGGCTCACGGCGGTGCTTCCTTCGCGAACGGCGCTGCTACGTGCCCCGGCCGTGGAGCAGGTCATTCTTGAGGACTGGTTGCTTGAGCAGCCGATCCCGACGACCAAACAGATCGTTGTGCCGTCGATGAACGGCTCGCTCGGTGCTCAGGGCGAAACCGCGGCCGCCGGCGAAGGCGACGCCACGGGCAGCTCGTAACACGCAACCTCCTGCTCGCTTCGCACCAGCAGCCGGTTGCCAATGAGCACAGGGTAGTTCCAACTTTGCCCGGATACGACAAAGTGTCGCGAGAGTTCCATGAACTGCTCCGGCGAAGGCTCGACCAGGGCAATTTCGCCATTCTCGGACTGCACCAGGAGCAGGTCCCCGGCCAACAGCACCTGGCCGTGGCCGTAGCGGGTTCGCTTCCACTTCCGCTTGCCGGTCGCCAGCTCCAGGCAGCAGAGAGTTCCCTCGTCGAGGCCGTAAGCGTGGCCATCGTGTACGACGGCGCTGGTCATCTTGGTTTTCAGATTGTTGTTCTTCCACAGCGGCTCGATGGTCCACTGGTCGCCGTCGAGCTTGACCTGCCAGAGCGTCGCGCCGACGCCATAGCCCTTGGTGAGTAGCAGCTTGTCCCCCTCGATGAGCACCGGCTGGGCGACGTTCGGCGAAGCGGCGCCATCTTCAGGCCATGCATGCTCCCAGAGCATTTTGCCAGTGACCGGATCGTGGCCGCTGGTCTTGGTGGCGTTGACGATCACGACCTGCGGCACGCCGCACAGGGACATCAATGTTGGCGATGAATAGCTGGACGCGTCGTCGCCGGCGCTCCAAACCAGTTTGCCGTCCATCTTGTCATAGGCGACGAGCGATTTGCCGCCGGGTGCGCCCGCGCTGACGATCACCAGTCCATCGTGCACGAGCGGCGAGCAGCTCTTGCCCCATTGCGGCGGCGTGGCGCCGGTCTCGGCGACGATGTCGTGCTGCCAGATCGGCTGGCCCGTCGCGCCGTCGAGACAATGCAGAAATCCGGTTGCTCCCAGAGCATAGACGCGGCCATCGTCGATCGTCGGAGTCGCTCGCGGCCCGATGCCGGCCAGCGTTTCGTGGAACCGAACCGGGGTGGCATGCGCCCACTGAAGTTTGCCGTTCTCCAGGTCGTAGCACGAAATGAGCTCTTCTTCGCCGCGCTGCTCCTGAGTGACGCCGTACTTGCCGACGACCGCAAAGCTGGACCAGCCGGCGCCGATCGGTTCGCGCCACAGCAGCTTCGGTTTTTCGACGCTCCAGTCGCGCGCGAGCTTGACGTCGGGATAGACCGCCGTGCGGTGGGGGCCTAGAAATTGCGGAGCATCGGTCGCCGACGTCGTGCGCAAGTCAACTTCGCCTCCGGCCGCGGCAGTCGCCGCATCGGGCAGCGTTTCATCGGCTCGCGGCGCCCACCGCCAGTTGAGCTTCATGCCGATGTCGCCCGAAACGCTTTCAATTCGCACGAGCGCGAACAGCAGCACGGCGAGTACCCCGCCCACGATGCCCACGCGGCGGCGGAGCGAGTACGGGGCAGGCGACAAAACCACGAACCACAGGAAGATGAGGATCGTGCCGAGCGCGACGATGGACATCTTCGTTAAAAAGATCTCGGCAGGCGGCACAATCTCGTTGCTGCCCAGATACTGTGCGGCGCCGAGCCCCAGGGCTTCAAACGCAATCACCGCCAGCGGAAACCAGCGAGCGACCCCGGGCAAGCGGGCACCGATCGGCAACCTATCCGTGGGTGGCGTAATGGGATTCGATTGAGGTGCGTCTTCTGGCATTTTTGGTTCCATCCTGGTTGCCCCGAAACCGCTACTTCACGCGGCTATTTCTGGTTCGGATCGCCCAACGTCTTTAAGAACGCATACAGGTCGGCCACCTGCTCATCGGAGAGCGGATCGAGCAAGCCCGTCGGCATCAGCGACTGACTGCTCGGCCGCATCGCCGTCGTTTCGGTACTGGTGATCCGCACGGTCGTATCCGGACCGGTCTGCAGCAGCGTGCTTTCGGGCGACTCGTACACGACCAGGCCATGATACACCTGTCCGCTCTCGGTGGCGATGAGCGTCGTCATATACGTGGGCGAGACTTCCAGGTTTGGATCGAGGATGGCGGTGAACAGGTCGTCGCGCGACATGCGGGTGACGGCGCCTTTGAGTTCCGGACCAAGATGCCCGCTCTGCTGATGGCAGCGGTGGCAGGATCGCAGTTCGAAGACCTGCCGACCGGCTATCGGATCGCCCGCCTCCCAATTGATGTCATTCAATCGCGAGCGCCAAGCGGCCAGATCGGTCGTGGTCGAGGCCGCGAGCCGCGCGTACTCGGCCGGATAGTAACCTGCAAACAGGTTGTACCAACCGACCCACTGCTTCGCCGGATCGGGATCCCATTCGACATCCGCGCCGTCTTCGGTCCAGAATTCGAGCAGCCGCATAAGCGCCGTGCGGGGCTCTACTTGCTTGCCGAGCGAGCAAGCTTGTTTGAGAGCTCGCAATGCCGCTGCCATCTCATCTGTGCTGTGGCGCACACCGAGCGCCGGCAGGGCGTATGCCACGCGCTCGACGACTTCCGGCTGCGGGGAACTCAAGGCTTCAATGAACTTCGCGCGATCCAGAGGCTGCGGATTGCTGGCCAATGCGAGCACAACCGCGTCACGGAGCGACGCGTGCTCCCAGAAGGGACGGATCAGTGGAGCGGCTTCCTCGACGGGTAGCCGCGCCGCCAGACTGACGAGCTCTGGCGTTGGTTCCGCGCCGGCGGCAGCCAGATTCTTCCACAGCACGCGCGTGGCGGCGAACTGCCGATCGGCTGGAAGTTCTTCGATGAGGATCGTGTGCCCGGGATTGGCGAGCTGCGCACTTTCAACGACCGCAGTTGCCAAGGCCGGATCGCGCCCCGACAGTGCGGCAAAAACTTCACTCACTCGGAACGGCCAGTTGCGACTGGCAAAGTGCTCGGCCGCGGAAAGCTTTTGGTGCAGGCTCAGCAGGCACTTTACGCTCGCCGCCGTGAACTTTGGCGAGCGCTCGCCCGCCAATAGCGAGGCCACGGTCAGATAGTGAACATCATTCTCGACACTGCTGTTGTCGGTCCATTTCGCCGAAAGAGATTTGAGCAGCTCGTCGCTGGACACTTGCAGCATCCCAAGCAGACGAGCCATCTCCCGATCGAGCTCGTCATCGCCTGTTGGAAACACCGCGATCAGGCGCTGGGCAATCGACTGGCGAACCGCCTCGGGCACGACATCAAGCTGCTTGGCTTGATAGCCTGCGTAGACCTCGGCCGCGCCGCTACTCAGCCGGATGTCTCCCAGGGCAAGCTGCAAGAGACGAATCGCCTCCAGCCGGATGTCGACTTCATCGCAGGTTGTCGCGACCTCGGCGCAGTGGGCGACTCGCTCGGGCGAGAGACCCGCTCGCTTCGGGGCGTCACACCCTGTCGATTCGATCCAGTGTTGCGCCAGTCGCAAGCGGTGAGCATCCTCGCGAATCCGGATCGTGCTCGCGAAATTGGCGTAGCTCTTCGAGCCCGCGCTGCGAGCAACGTCGATGGCTGCGGCACGCACTCTTCGCAGAGGGCCGCTCAGTCCACGAGCCCAGGCCGGCTGGGGTGTCGTCGTCGGATCAATCTCAGGGGACGTGGCGAGCGCTTCCCAGGCGAAGCGATTAACGCGTGCATCCTCGTCGTCGGTTAGCTGGCAGAGCAGGCCGACGGCCTCGGCATTCGACGGGCTTCGTCCGAGCGCCCAGGCAACGCGAGCTCGCACGGCCGGAATATCGGTCTTGATGGCGCTAGCAGCGGTTTTAACGTCGATGTCGCCGAACACCTCAACCAGTACCTCGGCAGCGCGGATTCGCTCTTCAGCAGAGCGCCCGTCGTCGATCAATGCAGTGGCAAACGCTTCTCGTCCCGCGGCATTGGCGAACGGCGCCCAAACGGCTCGCGACCAACTGGCGAGGGGCTGGTCGGCTCTGAGAACTCGATCGATGGATTCTCCCGCGAGCGAGTCAATCTTTCCGCCAGCATGCCGAATGCGAAACACGCTCCCTAGCGTTCGCCGGCCGCCGATTGCTACGAACAGGTCGCCGTCCGGACCTACGGCCAGATCGCAGGGTGCGAAACCAATGTCGCCCGTCGTTTCCAGAAACGCCTCGGGTTTGCCTGAGCTCGAAGCCCCATCGGGCTTGAGCGGCACGTAGTAAATCCGCCCGAACGTCCAGCAGGCCGCGAACACACCGCCACGATATCGCTCGGGAAACTGACGGTGTCGATACACCACGAGCCCCGTCGGCGAACCGCGTCCGAACTCGGCTGCCCGCTCGACGTTGTCGAAGAACGATTCGGGCCGATTCCACGATTGGGTCCAGCCCTTGAGCAACCAGCCGTGCTCGCGACTCTGAGCAATGTCGAACAGCCGCGTTGGCGCATACCAGGGAAGATGATGATCGCGCTCGCCATCCGAGTCGACTGTGAGCAACTGCCCCGCGGCCGTGAAGTCGATGTCGTACGGATTGCGGAACCCGTGGGCGTAGATGTCGAGCGGCTTGCCCTCAGGCGAGAATCGCACGATTCCGCCCGAGTGCGGCTGCTTGACCGGCGAGGTCGCAAGCACCGCGTGTTCAGCCGAGATGCCGGCATCGTTGCCGCAGACCAGGTAATAGCAGCCATCCGGACCGCGGATGATTCCGTTCGCGCCATGCTCGGGATGCTTGAGGTTGGTCCAGGTCTCTAGGTCCCCGTCAGCGCGGCCGTCGCCATCGCGGTCGCGCAGGCGATGAACTCCGTTGTCGCCCGTGCAGATCAGGTCGGGCCCGTCGAAGTACATGCCATGCGCGCCGCTCTTAGGCAGGTCGGAAAAGAGCGTCGCGCGATCGGCCCGGCCGTCCTGGTCGTCGTCTTGCAGGATCTTGACGTAGCCGGCTCCGGCCACGACCACTCGACCTTGAGCGTCGATGGTCATTGAGTAGATGTCGTGCGCCAGCGCGTCGTCGGCGTAGCGGGTGACCTCGAAACCCTCGGGCACACGAATGCCGAGGTCTTCGCCGTGAGCTGCGGAGGCATGAATACCGAGCCACATCGCGCACAGAAGCGCAGCAAGGCGTGACAGTGGAAACGCAAGCGACAGGGCAGGGGGGCAGGAGGAGGCATGGTGCATCACTTCATGCTAGCCACGCCCGCGGGTCGCCTCAACCGACGAAACTCCGCGAAACACCAAACTTACAGCGGGCCGCCGAATCCCACGCCCCAGGAAACGCTTCGCCGCGGATATGGCCGGTAGTAACAAGGCGCAGGGTAGTAAACCGGCGCCGGGACCATGACGGGCTGACCGACCATGACCGGTTGTCCATACGCCATCGGGACCGCTGCCGCCTGCGGCGGCGCTTGCATCGCCTGCATCACGCGCGGGCTGACGCCTTGCTGTTGCAGTGCGATCAGGTCCTGCGCCTGAATCGGCGCTGCCATGCCGTGCGACTGTACGAAGGGGACGATGACGTCTTCGCTCACGCCGGCGCGGGTCATCGAGATCACGTCCGCGATCGTCACCGCTCCGGCCGGGGCAGGGCGGCCCATGCGGGCTTCGATTTCGGCGCGATTCTGCGCTTCAATGTCGTCGAGGCTGCCACCGATCGCAGCGCCACTTAAAGCACCGACGCCGGCTCCGATGGCAGCGCCCGCGCCGGTGTTGCCGACGGCGTTACCGACGATTGCGCCGAGGCCGGCGCCGCCAAGTCCGCCGTACAGCGCGCCTTTCTCGGAGCGATAGGGTGAATTGCAGCCATGCGCGAGTCCGGTCAGGGCGACCGCGATCGCAATGCGAAAGGTGGTTTGGCGAGTCAGCAGGGAGGACAGCATTGGGGGAGACCTTTCGAGCCGCGAACCTTAAACCGCGGCTTCAAGAGGGCAACGTGGGGTTGGGGGCGGGATCGTCGAAGAAATCGTCCGCCGCGTCAAGAGAACCCCATCTCCATTTGCGCGATTCTCAGCGCGAATCCAAACGTGTTGCTAGCGCGCTAACGCCAGCATCGCCGTTTTGATGACGCGCGCTGTCGTCAATGCGTTGGGGCAGCCTGTGGCGACGGCTCAATCCGAGTGCTCGGCCCGCCACTCGGTCCACTTTTTGAACGCGGCGATCCGGGATTCTTCGTCTTCGAGCCCCAGGGTTCCCACCTGAAAGACGGTGGGAGCGTACTCCTGCACGTTGTTGAATCCGTACTCGCGCAGACTCTGACCGCTCATGTGCAAGGCGGCCGCCAACGCGACGTCGCGCATCTGCAAATCGACCTGTCGCGGCGGATCATCCACTTGCACCTGTCCCAGCACCGTCGCGTCTTGCAGGTACTTCTCGACCAGCGGGAGCTCGCCCTTATCGCCAAATCGGGCGATCATCATGATCGAGAGTTGCTTGGAGCCGGGCAGGCTGTCCTTGGCTTCCAGCACCCGGCTGGCGATCGACATTGTTTCCGGCTTGAGCTCAAGCTGCGCGGCCAGCGTCAGGTTCTGGTTCGTCATGGCGGGCGTAGTGTCGCGGGCGATCCAGCGGCCGACCATCTTCTTCAGCAGCCCCGGCCACATGGGCGACTTCAGGTTGCCGCGATAGGTCGCCTGCACGACATAGGGATACACGTGCAGGCAGCCATCTTCGCCCGCTTCGACCCCATCCGCCGCACCGACGAACAACAGCGTGGCCAGCGTGCCCAGATCGTTGAGCGAATCGCGGCGGCCGTCGATGATCTCGCGCATCCGGTCGTTGAGCAAAGAGGTGGCTTGAGTAGGCCCCGTTGCAACCGCTTCCAGGAGTTCCGGTTCGCAGCGCTGCATCTCGACAAACAATTGTCGTGCCGCCCGATGATCGCCATAGATCGCGGCGAACTGCTCCCAGGCCGGTAGCGTTAAGGGTGACTTTTCGTCGCCCAGGGCAAACGCTTCCAAACGCTGCTCGAAGTCGCTTGACAGCACCGTGACCAGGATGGCTCGTGCCCGAAGTCGGACCTCCGCGTCGGGCGATTGTACTGCCTGCTCGAGGGCGGTTCGCGTGCCGATGCCGATCGCCACCAGATCGCGAGAAGCCTGCTCGCGCTCGGCGAACTCCGCGGAACCGAGTTGCTCTACCAGCGCGGCAATTTGCTCAGGGGTCGCGCGGGGTACATCCGCCATGGGAGCGTTGGCGGCCAGCAGCGGCGCTGCAGGCAGCAGTGCGATCGAGCAGAGCGTCAGGACGCCCGTCAAAAGCCGCACGAATCGTCGAGCCACGTTTACTCTCCTTAGGCCGCCCAATACGCCTGGAGTGTCACTGCCTGAAGCCACGTCGACTGGCCATTGCATCTATTGTACCGCCGCCGGCTTGCGCGAGTAAAGCTCGCTCATTTGCTTGCAGTCGGACAGTGGGTAAGCTAGAATTCGTCGATGGGATTTGCGGCCGCTTGCAGCCTGACTGCTAAAGTGCCATCGTCCAGGACCGGACGGCTGAAACCAGCCTGACCGGGTCAGGGCTCAAAAGAGCCCGGGGCGATTTCATCTTGAAACAGGTGAGCCGCGACTGCATTGGGGCAGTGTCGCGGCTTTTTTTGTTTCCAGCCGCGATGCCTTGCCCGCCCGACAAGTACCAGGCGGCATAAACCGCCCGCCCTCACGACGAACCTGTAACCGGAAAGTCCCACCATGGGCAACATGAAAACCAACGACCGCACCGCGAACGAAACCGCCCGGGGAATCTCGACCACCTGCGTGCATGCCGGAGAGGAACGCCAGAAGGAAGCCAGTTCGATCACCGACCCGATTTTCTGCGCTTCGACCTACACCTTCGCCAACACGGCTGCGGTCATTGAGTTCATCGAGAAGAAACTCCCGCGCGAAGAATACGGCCGCTATGGCAATCCCGGCGAGAAGGTCGTCGAACGCAAGCTGGCGGCGCTCGACGGCGCGGAAGCCGCGGTACTGTACTCCAGCGGCATGGCGGCCGTGGCGGGCTTGCTGCTGGCCAAGCTCAACAGCGGCGACGAGGTGATCTTCTTCGATGAGTGTTACCACCGCACCCGCGAGTTCTGCTCCAAGCACATGGCGCGGTTTGGCGTCGTTACGCACCAGGTGCCGGCCGGCGACTACGACGCGATGGAAGCGGCCATCAATAAGAACACGCGGCTGCTGGTGAGCGAGTCGCCCACGAATCCGCACCTGAGCGTGGTCGATCTCGAGCGTTTCGCCGGACTCGGCCGCAAGCACGGCGTCGAAACTTTGATCGACGCCACGCTCGGCACGCCGTATAACGTGCAGCCGATCGGGGCGGGCGTGGACTACGTCCTGCACTCGGCGACCAAGTATCTCGGCGGGCATAACGACCTGCTGGCCGGCGTGATCGTTGGCTCCGAGGAGCAGCTTGCACCGGTTCGTAAACTTCGGGGCATCACCGGGGCGGTCAACTCGCCACACAACTTCTACCTGCTCGAACGCGGTCTGAAGACGTTCGAGCTGCGCATGCAGCGACACAACGCCAATGGCCAGGCCGTGGCTGAGTTCCTGCACGAGCACCCGCGGATCGAGAAGGTCTACTATCCCGGCCTGCCGTCGCACCCGTACCACGAAATTGCCAGCCGCACGATGCGGGGCTTTGGCGGCCTGGTCACGTTCCTGATTAAAGATGCCGACTGGCGAGCGACGGCCGACGTCGTTGACCGCGTGCAGATTCCGCGCATCGCGCCCAGCCTGGGCGGTGTCGAGTCGCTCATCGAACAGCCGCTGGTGATGAGCTACTACGAGATGCCGGTCGAAGATCGCAAGCGGTTCGGCATTCCCGATAACATGATTCGACTTTCGTGCGGCATCGAAAACACGGAAGACCTGGTGGCCGATCTGAAGCAGGCCCTGCAAGGTTAACTCGAGGAACCATCGCATGAAGTTTCGAACCCGCGCGATTCACGTCGGCAACGAGCCCGATCCGGCCACGGGTGCGGTCGTGCCGCCGCTGCATCTGGCATCGACATTCGTGCAGGCCAAGGCCGGCGTGCCTCAGGAGTATGACTACGCCCGGAGCGGCAGCCCAACGCGAAAGAGTTTCGAAACCACACTGGCGAATCTGGAGGGCGGCACGCATGCGCTCGCCTTCGCCACGGGCATGGCCGCCACGACTTGCGTGACGATGATGCTCTCCAGCGGTGATCACATCGTCGCCGGACGAGACATTTACGGCGGAACGTACCGGTTACTGCACAACGTCATGAACCGGTTCGGTATCGGCGTCACGCTGGTCCGCACCGACGGCGACCTATCAGAACTGAAGGCCGCAATTACGCCGCGCACCAGGTTGTTGTGGATCGAAACGCCCGGCAATCCGCTAATGTCGATCACGGACATTGCGGCCTGCGCGGAAGTCGCCCGGCAGCATCGGTTGCTGCTGGCGGTTGACAGCACGTTCGCCACACCGGCGCTGACGCGGCCTTTGGAACTGGGCGCCGACATCGTGATGCATTCGGCCACGAAGTACATTGGCGGGCACAGCGATCTGCTTGGTGGTGCGCTCGTGGTGCAGGATAAGGCACTTTACGACAAGTTGTATTACATCCAGAACGCGACTGGTCCCGTGATGGGCCCGCTGGAGTCCTACCTCTGTACGCGGGGACTGAAGACCCTGGAGCTGCGGGTGCGCGAGCAGTCGCGCGTGGCGGCGCAGCTCGCGGATTGGCTGTCCGATAACCCGCGAGTGGCGCGGGTCAACTATCCCGGCCGCGCGGGTCATCCGGGGCATTCGATTGCGGCCAGGCAAATGGACGGTGCGTTTGGCGCGATGCTCAGCTTCGAGATCAAAGGGGGCTACGAGGCGGCGCAGCGACTAGTTGAGAGCACGAAGCTATTCGCCCTGGCGGTGAGTCTTGGCGCCGTCGAGTCGCTTATCGAGCAGCCGGCCTCGATGTCGCATGCCAGCTACCAGCGCGAGGACCGGCTGGCCGTTGGCATCAGTGACGGTCTAATCCGGGTGAGTGTGGGGCTGGAAGATTTCGAGGACCTGCGCGACGACCTCGACCAGGCTCTGGTAAGCGCGCTGAAATAGCCACTGGCACGGCGATCGCCAGCGTCCCATGACGGCAATGCTAGCGTCATGAGTTAACTGTCTGCGCAAACTTTTCCGGTTTTAGGAAAAGTTCCGGTCCGGCGCTTCCGATAAGTAGGCCTGACTCTGTGGGCGCAGCGTGCGCCTGCTCATGGATCCAAGGGGGGAGCCATGTCGAACCGGGTAAGTCGTGATGCATACTGCGCTGCGCAGGCACCTGCTAGGTGTCATGATCGTGCTGGGGATCGCCACCCAGTTTGCGCGCGCCCAGAACTTCCGGTACGAAGCTGAACCCCGAGCCGGTCAGGCCAGCTTCAACTATGCCGGAGACGACCCGGCTCCGCGGATGTCAGATCCCGCTCGGCATGTGGCCCGGCAGGTATCTTCGACTGCTCGTACGCCGCAGCAGCCCGCAAACCAATCTTCGTACAATTCGATCCCGCGGATGCGCGTGGCCGATCGCCTGCGGGCAGAAGCCCAGGCCCGGCAAGCGACCAAAGTAACACGGCGCGACAGTTTCCTTCGTCCGGTGGCAGCAGCGGAACCGATTCCTGCAGGCCAGCCTCTCGACCCGTTTGCCGAGGAGCTTCCACCCGGCGGGCCCGTGCAGGGTGACGTCTACTACGACGGTCCGCCGACGATGGACCCCACACTGCAGCCGCAGCCGATGAGCGGCGGCGGCGAGTTCCTTGCCGAACCGATGGCTCAGATGCCGTGCTGCGACGATGGCAGTTGCACTAACTGTATGAGTGGCGGACCGATTCGTCACTGGATGCGCAATACGGCTTGCCTGGCGCGGAACGGCGCGTACAAGGAGAACTTCAGCCTGTTTACTGGCAAGCAGGGTTTCAAAGGTCCCGTCGATCAAGGCGTGAACGGCAACTTCGGCTACCACGGCGGTGGCAACTGGGGCATGCCGCTGATCGATGCAAAGGGCTTTGGCTATCAGATCGGCGTGAACTATATCGGCAGCGACTTCGCCGGTCGAACCGGTCCGCTCGGCCACCGTCGGGCACAGTTCTTCGTCACGACCGGAGCGTTTCGACGCGCCGTATGCGGCGAAGGCTGGCAGTACGGGGCCGTGCTGGACTACCTGCGCGACGACTTCTATATCCAGATGGACCTGACTCAGGTCCGCGGCGAAATCGGCTACGTGTACCACGGGCACGAGATTGGCTTCTGGGGCGCGTTCGTGGGCAATACCAGCACGCACTGGGGGCAGATTCCGGATAATCCCTGGACGCTTTACAGCTTCGAGGCCACGAACCAGTACAACATCTTCTATCGCTACGAAGCCTGCAACGGCACCTTCGTTCGCACGTGGGGCGGTCTGAGCAGCCACGGCGACGGCATCTTCGGTGGCGATGCCACGGTGCACTTGACCGCGCGGACCGCACTCGTGACCAACTGCAACTACCTGCTGTCGCGCAACGACGAAGGCGTGCCCAACAACGTCAAGGAAACCTGGAACCTCACGATTAGTTTCGTCTGGTATCCTGGCTACACGCGGCGCGACAGTTGGACGAATCCTTATCGTCCGCTGTTCTATGTGGCCGATAACGGCTGGTTCATGACACGCCAGGCGAATAACTAGCCGACGGTCGCTACGCTGACTTCCACTTGGCCGCTTCCTCGCCATCCAGACGCAAAGTCAGGCACTTCGCGCTGCCGCCGGCTTTGGTGAACTCATCGAGCGGCGTTTCGCGCGGCGTGAAGCCGAGCTCCGTGAGCTTCCGATGCAAGCTCGGGCAGCCGGTGTTCGTGACGACGGTCCGCCCGACCACCACCGCATTGCAGGCGAATCGCCGTGCCTCGGCTTCGGCAATTGGAATCAGTTCAGGCACCAACTCCTTGAGCACATCGCGGCCGTACTGGTCGAACGCCTCGGGGAAGTAGACCGCCATGCCGGGCGCGAGCGGGCAAAAGCACGTGTCGAGGTGATAGTAGTACGGATCGACGAGTTCGAGTGCAATGACCCGGCAGCGGAACAACTCGCCGATTTGCTGCAGGCCGCGAACATCGCTGCGGATCCGATAGCCGGCAAACAGCGTGTCTCCGCAGAAGAGTGCATCGCCAGCGCCTTCGAAGTACACGTCGTTTGGCAAGCGGTGCACGTGAAACCCGCTCGCCAGGAGCCATTGGGCGTCATACTGTTCTTCGCCCTGACGCTCGGAAAAGCGAAAGCGCGCGAGCATGGCCTCGCGGCGATAGATCATCGCCGCGTTGGCGGTAAAGACCAGGTCGGGCAGCCCCCGAACCGGCTTCTGCAAGAGGATCTTCGCACCAGCATCGCTCAGCACTTGACGCAAATCGGTCCACTGGCGCACCGCTAGAGCATGATCTGGCGGCTGATCTCGCTTCATCCACGGATTGATTTCGTACTCGACGCCATAATGGTCCGGCGGGCACATGAGAATCTGCGGCCGCGGATCGTGAGGATCGAATAATTCCCCCGGAACATCGTCGGCGAATTGCCGCGGTTCGGCCGTCATGTCGCGCCTCGATCGAGCAATTCGAGTTCCTGGACCAGGGCGCGCAGGAAAGGCTCCACGTCCGTCACCAGTCCCACCGTCTGGATCGAGCCGCGATCGCTGAGCTTAATGACCGTCGACGGATTGATGTCCACGCACACCACCTTGACCCAGGCCGGCAGCAGGTTGCCCACCGCAATCGAGTGCAGTGCCGTGGCGATCATCAGGCAGAAGGAAATGCCGCGGCTCTTCTCGCGCATCAGCCGTTGCGCTTCGAGCACGTCGGTCACCACTTCGGGCAGCGGTCCGTCGTCGCGAATGCTGCCCGCCAGCAAAAAATCGACATTGCCCTGGATGCATTCGTACATGATGCCGGACTTCAGAATTCCCTCGGCCACGGCCTGGCGAATACCTCCGGCGCGGCGAATCCGGTTGATAGCCCGCAGGTGATGCTCGTGCCCCGCTTCGACCACATCGCCGCGATCGAGGTGCACACCCAGGCTGGTGCCGAACAGCGCCTGTTCGATATCGTGGGTGGCCAGCGCATTGCCGGCGAACAGCTTGTTGATGTATCCGCCGCGGATCAACCGTGCCACATGTTCGACGCTGCCGGTGTGCACGATCGCAGGTCCGCCGACGAGCAGGCTTTGCTTTCCCGACCGCCGGTTCTGGAAAAGTTCTTGCGCGATCTGCCGGATGGCCACCCCTTTGGGCTTCTCCGTGGAAACTCCGCTGGACATGAATTCGAACCCTTGCCGCTCGTTGGTGCGCTCGGTGGGAAACACCCGGACACCCGCATGGCCGACGACCCACTGTGTGCCGCTGTTGACTTCCGTCATCGGAACGCAGCGTGCCCGATGCGCGGGGGGGGCGACCATCACGCCACAGTCCATCTCCTGGTCTTCGACTTCGATCCACTCGCCACCCAGGCGAATCTCGGTGCGCTGGTTGGTCGAGCTGTAGAAGCCCTCAGGAAAGGCGCCGTCCATGTCGGCGGTCACAAGCTGGCAATCTTGCTGCGCCGTGGGAATGGCGCCGTGATCGCTGATCTGCGCCAGGATCTCATCGAGCAATTCCGCCGTGGGTGCGCTGACTTCGATGACGGCGAAGCTCGGATCTTGCCGGGCTTGCCCAATCGTGATGCGCTCCAAGCGAAAGTTTCCGCCGGATGCGGTAATGATATCCAGCACCTTCGGCAGGATCAGGCTGTCGATGATGTGACCGGAAATCTGTACCTGTTCGGTAAACTGCCCCGTGCCGGGGGCGATGGCGGTTCGTGGCGTGCTCATAGGGAGTCTCTTCGAGCTGAAGTAACGAGTGGGGCGTGATGAGCATCGGAATTGTACGGGTCGGGGTCCGCCGAGGCCAAAGGAACTCGCTTTGAGCGTGGCTTTCCAGCTCTTAGAGTAAGCTTTATACTAAAGGCTTGGCTGCCTGCGCGGATTGGGCAGTAGCGACACAAATACATTCGGCTCGCAACGACCGTTTATGAGTAGCTCACATTGGAATGATCTAGCCGCTTCGCTGGGAGCGGAAGTCAAGCAGGAGCAGCCGGCGCCCGCGCCGCAGCCAACGCCCGCGCCGGTGCGAGCCGAGAAGAAGGCCGCCGAGCGCAAGCCCGTGGCGCCAAAGCCCGCGGCGAATTGGTCGGCGTTGGCGGATACGCTTGGGATCGAGGTGCCGCCGGAAGCGGCGAAGCCCGCCCCGGCGCCTACTCGCCCCGCGTCGGCCCGTGAGCCGGCGGCCGAATTGCCGGCCCCTCGCGAGGCACGTCCGCCGCGTGAAGAAGCCGCCGTGAGCGAGGAAGCCCCTGCGCAGCGTGATCCTGGACAGAGCGAGCGTGGTGGGCGCGGTGAGCGTAAGGCGGAAGATCGTCCTGGCCGACGAGATCGTCGCGGACGCGGCGACCGTGGCCGCCGCGATCGCGGTGAGCGAGGAGAGCGCCCTGCGCCCAGTGAGCGTTCCGAGCGCGACCGCAGTGAGCGGCCTGAACGTCCGGCGCGCGAGGATTCTCTTGCCGAGGAGACGGTCGAGGAGTTTGCGGCAGAATACGTTCAGGAAGATTCGGTCGATCTGGAACTCAGTGTGCCGACGGAATCAATCGAGCGCGCGGCGGATGATCAAGAGGGTGACGCTCGCCGTCGCCGACGCCGTCGCCGTGGTGGCCGCCGCTCGCGTCGCTCGCGAGAGGGGCGCGAGGGCGCCGAGTCACGCGAACCGCTTGAAGGTGCCGAGGACGATGCGCGGGACGAGGTCTTTGCCGACCTGCACGCTCGCGACGATCAACCTCTCGTCCCACCCGAACTCGACGTTGATCCTCTGGCCGGCATCGATACGTTCGATGAGTTGGACGAAGGAGACGGCGAACTGTCTGCCGAAGGTGAATCGGGTTCCGCCGAGCACGCTGACGAGTCAGGTGAACGGACCGGCCGGCGTCGCCGCCGGCGGCGACGCGGCAGAGGTCGGAAGGATTCGCCCGAGGCCGCGGAATCCGCAGGCGAGTCGGGCGACAACGTGGCTGGTGGATGGGGATCGGCGAGTACTTCGGCCGCAGACCGGGTTGCCGACACGGACGCACTCGGCGGTGACGATGAGAGCGACGACGGCGACGAGGAGTTTGCCGGCGTCAGCGACAAGAACAGCCACCGCGCGATTCCCACTTGGGATGAAGCCATCGGCTACATCATCGCGGTCAACATGGACTCGCGTGCCAAGAATCCCAACAGCCGATCAGGTTCGCCTCGCGGTGGGCGTGGGCGGCGCGGTGGGCGCAACGGCTCGCGCGGGGGCGGCGGCCATCGCTCGAGTTGAGCGGCTGGGCTGGCAGGCTTGCTCGCCGGAAGTTACTTGTGTCACCTGTGGGCGGATTGGGGACCTCACATGCAACGCGGCGCCGCGCTGTTTCTTGCCCTGGCCATGCTCGTGCTCGTTGTCGGTTGCGGTAGCGCGACTTCCGACAGCAAGACCGGTGAAGCCAAGAATGGCTTTCATATCGCCGTGATCCCGAAAGGTACCACGCACGTCTTTTGGAAGTCGGTTCATGCGGGTGCCCTGAAAGCGGCTGAAGAGTTCAAGGCGGCTGGCACGCCCGTCGAGATCCAGTGGAAGGGCGCGCTGCTGGAGAATGACCGTGAAGGACAGATCAACGTTGTGGCCGATTTCGTGGCTCAAGGGGTTGATGGCATCGTCATCGCCCCGCTTGACTCGACCGCACTCGTCCCCTCGATTCGCGACGCCAAGGACGCTGGCATTCCGACCGTGATCTTCGACAGCGGCCTGGCCGATGAGTCGGTCATCGAAAGTTACGTCGCTACCGACAACTACAACGGTGGCGCTTTGGCCGCTCGCGAGATCGGCAAACGGCTGGGCGGCAAGGGAGACGTCATCCTGTTGCGCTACAATGTCGGCAGCGAAAGCACCGAGCAGCGCGAACAAGGCTTTCTCGACACAATCAAGAAAGAGTTCCCCGAGATCGTCATGCTCTCGGACGACCAGTACTCCGGCACTACGGCCATCTCCGCTCAGAACAAGGCCCTGGAGCTGCTCAATCAGTTTGGCGACAAAGTCGACGGATTCTTTGCCGTCTGCGAGCCGGACACGGTGGGCGTGCTCAGCGCGCTGGAGCAGGAAGGCCTGGCCGGGAAAGTTGTATTCGTAGGCTTCGATCCCAGCCCGCACCTGATCGAAGCCATGCGCGAAAAGAAGGTCCATGGACTGGTGCTGCAGGATCCCGTGGCGATGGGTTATCTGGGCGTAAAGGCTGTCGTCGAGCGTTTGCAGGGTAAGACCGTCGAGAAACGAATTTCCACCGGCGAGGCGCTCGCCACGCCAGAGAGTGTGGACTCGCCCAAAATGCAGAAGCTGCTCAATCCTGAACAGGCCAATTGACCCGCGAGCGCGAACGAGCCATGCCCACCGCGCTGTTGCGAATGTCGCAAGTGAGCAAGAGCTTTGGCGCCACGAGGGCGCTCGCGGACGTTTCGCTGGAAGCACGCGGCGGCGAAGTCCTGGCCCTGATCGGCGAGAATGGCGCGGGCAAGAGCACGCTGATGAAAATCCTGAGCGGCGCCGTATCGCCCGATCGCGGTGAGATGGAACTCGCGGGACGGCGGTTTGCTCCTCGTGGCCCTCACTCCGCGCGGCTGGCCGGTGTGGCCATGATTTATCAGGAGCTGAACCTGGCGCCTGATTTGGCGGTGGTCGAGAATGTCATGCTGGGGCAGGAGTCGCGCCGCTGCGGCGTGGTTCGCAGGGCCGACGAGCGGCAGCGTGTTCGCGCGGCGCTCGAACAACTCGATCGCACTGATTTGCCTTTGGACCTTCCCGTGGGGCAGCTCTCGGTGGCCGATCAGCAGGTCGTCGAAATCGCTCGGGCGCTGGTCACTGACGCCAAGGTGATCGTGTTCGACGAGCCGACTAGTTCGCTCACGCGGCACGACGTACAGAACCTGTTTCGCGCGATCGTCCGGCTCAAGCAGTCTGGCATGGCCATCATCTATATCAGCCACTTCCTGGAAGAGATTCGCCAGATCGCCGACCGGTTCGTGGTCCTGCGGGACGGATCCGTGGCTGGCAGTGGGCCGCTGGCCGGAGCCACCGAGGCGGACATCGTCTCGTTGATGGTCGGCCGCAAGGTCGAGGAACTCTTTCCGAGCGTGCCGCATGCGTGCGGAGAGATTCTGCTATCGCTCGAAGGGCTGTCCGGTCGCCGGGCCCCGAAAGGCGCAACCTTGGAGTTGCGTCGAGGAGAGATTCTAGGGCTGTCCGGCCTCGTTGGCGCGGGCCGAACGGAACTGCTGCGCTGCCTGATGGCGCTCGATCCGGTTCGCGATGGCCGCGTGCGTATTGCGGGGCTCGAACCGCGCCGCACGCCGCACGCTCGAATCAGGGCAGGACTCGGACTGGTCTCCGAAGATCGCAAGACCGAGGGCCTGGCCCAGCGAGAAACAATCGCCGACAACCTGACCTACAGCCGATTGCAGCCGTATAGCCGGTTTGGATGGCTTAACCTCGGCCATCGACGCACCGCCGTGGAAGACTGGATGCGCAAGCTCAACGTCAAGGCTCGCTCCAGTGAGCAACTCGTCGAGCACCTCTCCGGCGGCAACCAGCAGAAGGTCGCCATCGCTCGGGTAATGCATCAGGACGCCGATGTGCTGCTGCTCGACGAGCCGACGCGCGGGATCGACGTGGGCACCAAGGCCGAGATCTATCGACTGATGGCCCAGCTCGCGGCACAAGGCAAAGCCGTGATTTTTGTCAGCTCCTATTTCACGGAACTGCTGGCCATCTGCGACCGCGTGGGAGTGATGGCTCGCGGCGAGCTGCGCGAGATTCGGCCCGCCAGCGAGTGGACTTCCGAATCGATTTTGAGCTGCGCCTTGGGCGTGGATGGGCGGACCTGAGGCATGGGTGAAACGGCAGCAAAGTTGGGACTTGCGCGGCGCGGGGGTGACTTCCTCCGCAATGTGCTCGGGCCATTTCTGGCGCTGGTCGTCGTCGTGAGTATATTCTGGATTGCCGATTCCATGCAGGCCGATGGCGGCCGCTTCGCCACGCTCCGCAACGCCCAGAACATCCTGGTGCAGTCGGCCACGGTCGGCGTCGCGGCATTGGGCATGACTCTGATTATTATCTCCGGTGGCATCGACCTTTCCGCCGGAACGGCCATGGCCCTGAGTGCGACGTCGCTGGCCTGGTTTCTGCGCGAACAGTATTCGCCCGCGGTGAGCGTGGCGGCCGGAATCGCCGTCGGCTGTCTGTGCGGATGCGCGAACGGCATGCTCATCAGTCTCCTGCGGATCGTGCCGTTCATCGTGACGCTCGGCACGATGACGATTTATCTCGGCCTGGCCAAGATCGTGGGCGACAACACGATGGTGCGCCCGCTGCCCGACCAGGTGCCACTGTGGATGAAGCAGCTCTTGAGTCCCCGGGTGGAGTACGAATGGATGGTGTTTGCGCCGGGGGTCTGGTTACTGCTCGTGATGGCGCTGGTAACCGCTGCCGTGCTGCGCTACACGGTATTCGGCCGGTATGTGTTTGCCGTGGGGTCGAACGAGGCCACGGCCCGACTGTGCGGTATCAACGTGCCGTTGGTGCGAATCGCGGTGTACACGATTTCGGGCTTTTTTGTCGGAGTGGCGGGGCTCTACCAGTTTACCCGTCTGACGGTGGGCGACCCCACCTCGGGCACCGGCAAGGAATTGCCAATCATTGCAGCCGTCGTGATCGGCGGCGGAAGCCTGAGCGGCGGGCGCGGTTCGATCCTGGGCACCTTGACCGGCGCGCTGATCATGCAAGTAATTTCCAGTGGCTGCACCTCGCTGCGGCTGCCGAATCCAATCCAGGAGATCATCATCGGTTGCATCATCATCGCGGCGGTGACGATCGATCAGTTTCGGCAGCGGCGGCAGGCAGTGTAGCTGCATTCGCTGAGTAAAGTTGACTTCCTCCAGTCAGGTGCCATTCGACCGGTGTCAGAATCCGTCCCATATCAGCAGCTCCTTGAATCGCTGCGTCAGGCGTTTCCGCAGCCAGTATCCGATCCGGTGCACGACGGCTACGTGGTGTTCTCGATGCTGCGCGCGCTCGATCAGGTTGACGCCCTCAAATCGCAAGCGCCGATCCTGGGGACGCCCTGCGAGCCGGACTATGCCAAGGCTCGCCGCGAACGAATTGACGTCGAAGGTCGGACGCTCGAAGCCGTCATTCCTGAGCTGGTGAGTTATCTGCAGGGGATGTTCATCTGGGGACACCCACGGAGCCAGATCAACGTCGTGCCGAACCCAACGCTGGCCAGCGTGATCGGCACGCTGCTGCCGCTGCTCTACAACCCGAATTTGTGCAGCGATGAAAGCGCACGCCGGTTCGCCGAGGCAGAAGTCCGCGCGAGCGCGATGACGGCCGACCTGGTCGGCTACGATCCCTCTCAAGCCGGCGGTCTGTTCACGTTTGGCGGCACCGGTACGCTGCTGTACGGCGTCAAAGTTGGGCTGGAGAAAGCCCTGCCCGGCGCCGGCCAGCACGGGGTGCGCGAGGACGCCGTGATCGTGGCTTCCGAGCAGAGCCACTATTCCTGCCTGAACGTGGCCAACTGGCTGGGGCTCGGTCAGCAGAACGTGATTCGCGTGGGAAGCAATCTCGATAACTCCATTCGGCTGGCCGATCTGGAGCAGGCTCTGCGCGGCATACTGAGCGAGGGTCGCAAGATCGCCGCAATCGTTGCCACGATGGGCACGACTGACGCCTTTGGCATCGACGACCTGCGAGCGATAGACGCCTTGCGTCGAAGTTTGGCGGCGGAGTTCTCGCTACCGCAGTTGCCGCACTTGCACGCCGACGCCGTGATTGGCTGGGCCTGGAGCGTGTTCAACGACTACGATTTTGAAGAGAATCCGTTGGCGTTTCGCGGGCGAACCGTGCGCTCACTGGCTTCCGCTCAGCACGACATTGGTCACCTGCGACTGGCTGATTCTGTCGGCATCGATTTTCACAAGACGGGCTATGCCCCGTACAGCTCGTCACTGGTACTGTTTCGCGACTACCAGGACTTCAGTCTTATTGCTCGTTCGCGGGAGACGATGCCCTATCTGTATCAGTCGGGCGAACATCATCCCGGCATGTATACGCTCGAGACCACCCGCAGTGGCTGCGGAGCGATGGCGGCGCTCGCCAATCTGTTGCTGCTGGGAAAGACCGGCTATCGCGTGCTGCTGGGACACGCGGTGGAAATGGCCGAGGTGCTGCGCGAGCGTGTCGAGTCGCACCCGAACCTTTCGGTGCTCAACGGCGAGAACGTTGGTCCCGTGACACTCTTCCGGGCGTATCCCGATTGCGTGGACACATTCAATGTCAAACAGCGCGAGCGCAGCGATCGTCAGTACCGCACGCAGCTCGTGGCGCACAATGATTACAACCGCCGCATCTACCAGCGCGTGCACGCCGAAGCACTGGGTGGGCACGGAGTCACGCTCTCGCTTACCGATTGCTATCGGCAAAATGACTTTGGGGACCCGATTGTCGCGCTGAAGTCGTACGTGCTCTCGCCGTTCGCCGATGAAAGCCGGATGGCCTCGGTGGTGAAGCATGTGCTGGCAGCACGCGAGGCTGTGGATGCCGAAGACGACGTGGCCGCCCGCGCGAAATGAACTAAGCCGCTCAGGCAATGATCTCGTGGATCACCTGCCCGCGCGAGATGGGGAAGGGGCGACCGAGCCCGTCTCGCATTTCCGTCGCCGGATCGATTCCCATCAGGGCGAAGAGCGTCGCCGAGAGATCGTCCGGCAGCACGGCGCCCGACTGCGGATAGGCGCCGCTGCGGTCTGACTCTCCATAGCGGAAGCCACGTTTCACGCCGCCGCCGGCGAGCAGAACTGTGTAGCAACTTGGCCAGTGGTCGCGACTATTGTTCTTGTTGATCCGTGGCGTGCGGCCGAACTCGCCCATCCAGACGACGAGCGTCTCGTCGAGCAGGCCGCGATCGTCGAGATCGGTGAGCAGCGTCGGCAGGGTCTGATCGGTCAGCGGCAATTGCCACTCCGGCAGGATTTCGTACATCCGGCTGCCGTCGAAACCGTGCGTGTCCCAGCCGCCGCTGGTTTTGCTGCGGCCACCAATGTTCGACGAGAAGTACACGTTCACGAACCGCACGCCCGACTCGACCAGACGCCGAGCGAGCAGGCAGCTTTGACCGTACGTCGTGCGACCGTAAGCGTCGCGGACCACTTCGGGCTCGGCCGAAAGATTGAATGCGTCGCGCACCTCGCGCGAAGTAAGCATCGAGAGCGCCCGTTTGTAATACGCGTCCAGCCCTTGGGCTTCGGCCGAATCGTCGAGCCAGGCGACTTGCCGATTCACGAGCTCCTGCATCGAGCGGCGACTGGCCAGCCGATCGCTCGACATACCGGCTGGCAGGCTCAGCGCGGGAAGGCGGAAATCAGGCTTCGCCGGATCGTCCATCACCAGCAGCGGATCGTGCCGCTTGCCAAGAAATGTCGCCCGCTGCCCAGGCGTGATCGAACCATCGCGGATGGTATAAGGATACGCAACGAACTTGGGAACGGCCGAGCTGGCGCCGTCCTTCAGATCCGGCGCGAAGCGATCGGCAATGCTGCCGTAGGCGGGAAACAGGGCGTTGGTGTCCTGCAGGCGGATGTCGTCCACCGGCGGTTCGTGACCCGAGAGCGCGTAGTATGAGGCCGAGTTGTGATTCTTCATCGTGTGATGAACGCCGTGCACGAGCGTCACTTTGTCCATCACTTTGCTGGTGGCCGGCAACAGCTTCGAGATTCGCAGCCCCGGCATGCTGGTGGCGATCGTTCCCAATGGCGAGCGGATGCCGTCGGGTTCCTCGGGCTTCACGTCGAACGTGTCGAGATGGCTGGGTCCGCCGAACTGATAGAGAAAGATCACCGATTTGGCGCGAACTGGCAGTTTGGCGGGCGCATCGGCTGCGCGCAACAACCTGGGCATCGTGAGGCCCAACAGACCCAGCCCGCCAATCTGAAGCGCGCTGCGGCGCGAAAGCAATTCGGCATCGTGCATCGCGTTAGCTTAACCTGATGACACACGCCGAGCCAACTGATTCTGCTGCCTGCGATCCGATGCACCGAGCTAGCGCTAGTTCGCGGCGATCGCCCGGGCGAGCGGCTGCAGGATGTGTTCCGCGACGTAACCGTCGATCATCTCGCAGCAGACCTGCTTCAGGCTGTCGAGCACTTGGACGTAGGTCTGATCGCCGCCCAGTCCGCCATAGCGTCTGGCGGTCACATAGACGCTGAGCTGATCTTCGGGAAACTCACCGGTGCGAATCTGATACGCGTTGGTGCGGTTCTCGATGCTCAGCCGACACTGCATGCGGCAGTCTTCGTCGAGGGCCAGCGTGATGGTCGGCTCGTAGCTCACCACGGTGCCGCGGGGGACTTCCAGCAGCTTTTCCAACGAAGGGCTGACGCCCAGCACCTCGGCCACGAGTTGGTTGTGATTGCCGCGGTAGGTGAAGTCGAAACCGAACAACAGGTCGATCGCTTCGCAATCGATCGGGCTCAGCGAGAGCATGTAGGGCGCCAGCTCGAGCACCAGCCGGTGCTGTTCGATAGCGTCTTCCATGTTTTCCGGGTTCACGTAGCCCGAGCACAGCCGGCGGGCTTCGATGGTGCTCCAGCGATAGTGGCCGCGTTCCTTGTCCTCTTCGAGGATGAAGTCTCCCTTTTCGCGGCTGTAAAAGTGCCGCATCGTGGGATACTGTTTTTGCAGGCGTTCGAAGTAGTGCAAGACCGAGTCGCGACCCGTGGGCAGATCCATCTCCGTACTGAGGTTCATGTTGACGTAGAAGTCGTCACTCAATGAACTGTAGCGAGCCATCAAGAACCCCCTTCGGTGCCACACGTTCGCCTCCGCGAACCGCGCCTGCCAGCAGGCCATTCTCGAACGCGTCGAGTGGAAGTCCGCCGGCCGGATTGTGCCTGTCCACGACCAGTATAGAATGACCCTCGATGAGCGTCAAAGCGCAGAAACAGGCCACTCGCCCCAAGCGCGGAGAGTCGCCAAATCACCGCCGAAAACCGCGCAATTCTGCCCGCGAGCAATTTCAACTGGTCGTGTTTCCGACCGACTTAGGCTGGGGAGCACTCCTCGCCACGAAAGATAAGGTAGTGCAACTCGTGCTGGGCCGCGCGAGCGCGGCAGCGGCACTCGCCGACGTGGACACTTCGCTGGTGGAGGATGCCACACCAAAGCACTCGTGGCAGAAACTCATCACGCGGCTGCAGGATTTCGCACGCGGCCGCATCGTCGATTTTTCCGACGTTCCACTCAGCTTCGCAGATCGCACGCCCTTGCAACAGGCAATCCTGCGCGAGTGCCGTAAAGTTCCCTACGGCAGCACGATCAGCTACAGTGAACTGGCTGTCCGGGCCGGTGCACCGCGGGCGGCCCGGGCAGTCGGTTCCACCATGGCCGCTTGCCGGCAGGGGATCATCGTACCCTGTCATCGCGTGATCAGCGCCTCGGGCGCACCTGGTGGGTTCGGCGGCCCGGCCGGTGTCGGTTTTAAACGGCAACTGCTGGAACTCGAGCGAGAGGCCCTGGCTCGTACGGCAAAACCGCGATCCCAGCCTCGATCGGGCCGCTAGCGAGCAGCCGCCATCGCAGCCAGCCAGCCACCAATCTCGGCTTGTACCGGCCGGGCGCGGTCACTATGATTCGCCACCCTTGAATCAGGGGCCGAGGACTGGCCGACCGGGAAAATCCAGCGGCCGGTTTTAACCTCTGGATTTTGGGCGGCGGCATGCGACAATGAAAAACCTTGCCGTGGGCCGCGGCGAGCCGAGCACACCATGCGGTTCGTAATTCGCGCGCCCACGCTTCCTTCCCCCGACTGCGGACAGATCGATCGTGCCTGACATTCCCTCGTGCGATATTGAACGCCGTGTTGACGGCGCCGTGGTGGTTCGCGTCCACTCACGCATTACGGGCGGCCGGGCCCTGCCGGACGCGGTCTTTGCGTTCCGCGCGGGCGATCCGCAGTTCTCGTTCTGGGAGCAGCAACTCCGGCAGCGCGAAGTGTTGCCGCCGACCGAGTTGCCAATTTCGATGCCGATGTACGAGCCGACTTAGTACGAGCCGACCTGGACCGACGGTTCAGCTGTTCGGCCCGCGCTTGCGCAACAGCGACTGCATCTGCGTCTGAACTTCCGTTGAGTCCGCTTCGCCAGCCAGATTGCGCAGCTCATGCGGATCGGCCTGGTGATCGTAAAGCTCCGCGCCGTGGCGACCTTCGTCCCACTCGGTATACCGCCAACGCTCCGTCCGGACGCTGACTCCCCGAATTTCGCCGCGCAATACCTGCGTATACGCAGCGGCCTTCCAAGTCGCTTCGGGATCTTCGAGCAGCGGGCGCAGGCTCTGGCCTTCGAGCTGCTCGACCGTCGGAAGATTGCACAGATCGACCAGCGTGGGATACACGTCGATCAGTTCCACGGTCCGCCCGCAAACCTGGCCATTGCCCTTGGCCCCTGGAGCGATCACCACCAGTGGCACGCGTGCCGATTGCTCGAACAGCGACATCTTGTGCCACATGCCACCGTGCTCGCCCAGGTGATATCCGTGATCGCTGGCAAACACCACGACCGTGTTGTCCCACAACTTGTACTCGTCGAGCGCTTCGAGCACGAAGCCGATCTGGGCGTCGACAAAGCTGATCGATGCATAATATGCGGCCACGATCTCCTTGCGATCGGTCTCGTCGAGCTGCGGCGTGCCGGGCGGATAGGTGAAGGCCGCCGCGGGGATCCGGCGCAAGTGATCGAGCGGTTCGTCGAGCGCGCTGATCTTCGACAGCGGATACATATCGAAATACTTCTCCGGCGCCGCATAGGGCTGATGGGGTCGGCGAAAGCCCACGGCCAGAAAAAACGGCTTTGGATCAGCGGCAAGTCGCTGGAGCATGGCTGCACTTCGCCGCGCTACAATGCCGTCGGCCGTTTCCTCGTCCGGCGAGTTGAGCGCCGCCCACTCGATGCCGTACTTCACCGGCCAATTATGCTCCTTGGAGCGAACAACAGTTGCCTCGGGCGGATGCTTGCCCGTCTCGCGAACCTCGACGTCCCAACTTGCCGGATCTTCGAACTCGTCACCCGTGTGAAAGATCTTGCCGACGTGCGCGGTGTGATAGCCCTGCTCGCGGAAGTATTGCGGCAGAAACACAGCCTTCTCGCCGAGGTGTGTCCTCGGCGGCGTCTTGAGGTCGTACACCTGCGTCGTGTCGGGCCGCAACCCGCTCAGCATCGAAACCCGCGAAGGATTACAGACGGGGTACTGGCAGTAAGCTCGCTCGAAGCGCACGCCGCGCGCGGCCAGCCGATCGATGTTGGGCGACTGGACCAGGGGGCGGCCATAGCAGCCGAGGTCGTTGTTCATGTCGTCGACCAAGACCAGAACGACGTTCAACCGCTCTGCCGCCGTCGTGAGGCAAGGCGCCCAGACAAGCGCGATCACAAAAATTGCCACGATGAGTCGACGCATTGGGACTTTCACTTGTACGGTGCTTCAAAGCTCACGAGGATTCGACGGCCGCGGCTTCTCGGGCGCGGGGGTCGGCAATTTCTCGGCCGGCGGCCTGGTGTCTGCCTTAGCTGGCGGAGGTGCGGCCTTTGGCAATCCGAAGGGTAGCTTAGGCAGCTCGAACGCCGGCGCGCGGGCTTCGACCGGCATGATGAACTCGCCGTGGAAGCTAAGCTCGGGCGACGGCGACTTCTCCAGTAGCAGCTCCATCTCGACGCCACGCAGCCAGTTCAGCGCGCGGAACTGGTAGTCGGCCGGAGGAGATCCGGCCGGGGTGTCTGCCAGCGCCGTGGCCACCCAATTGTGCGGGCCTCCGTCTGTGCCTTCCAGCTTGTATTCCCCGCCCAGGGGCGACACGAACTTTGCTCCAAGCAAGCGCTCGCCGGTCGACATGGCATCGGCGGGCGCGACGTGCAACTGCTCGACGAGCATGTTCATGAAGCGCGCATTGCCGGCAGTGATCGCCCGCGATTGCTTGTAGCCGTAGGCGTTGATCAGCGGCGCGAGTGTGGAATTGGCCAAGTCCTCGGCTCGAATTCGCACCTGGGCAGGTCGTTCCGCTTCCACAAACTGTAAGCCGGGGCTGATCCCGTCCAAGATTTCGGGATGGAACGAGAGCAGCGTGAAGTCGCCCAACTGCCGGCGCCAGAGTCCCGTCGGGAAGCGCGAGAATCCGGCCGCGTCGGCTGTCGGATTCACCAGACCGCCGGCGATGAGCGACAGCATGCCTGGATGTGGCCAGGCGCCGACGTAACCCTGTACGCCCTGCAACTGCATTTGCACGATGCGGCCCAGGATACCCGTGTTTTCGCTGAGCGCGATCGCGGGGTCGGCATTGCGCAGCGCGCCGAACAGCATGTATTCGCCCGGCGGTCCGCCGAGCAGGCCTCCGCCTTGCAGCACCGCCTGGAACGAAACCACGTCCCCCGCGATTCCGGTGAGGCTGCGTGTCGTGGGTTCGCCCAGCCAGTTTGAGAGCATGGCGACGTGCTTCGGCGCGAGCGGCGCGGCCAGTGCATCGACGATCACTCGTTCGAGCTTTCCTTCCGGCAATTCTTCGCGCCGAATCGCGAGCGCCACCGGCTCCATTCGGCCCCACTCGTTAACGTAGTACTGCTGGAACTCCTCGTACTCGGCCGCTTCGGCCGGCGTCACGCTTTCGATCTTCACGTCCGGAACCGGGAGGAACGAACCGCGCGCGCCGCGCAGGCTGTCGACGAGCTTCCCGTCGCGCAGTTCGAGCCGGCTGCCATCGGCACGCTGACCGAAACCGGCGGGCAGCATGTCCGAAGCGATGAGTTCCTCGATCGTGGCGCCGGGGCGTCCCTCTGCCCGTGCCGCAAGCTGTGCGATCGGCACCAGTTCCATCTCAACGTCGCTGCGGAGCCGGCGCTGCATTTCGATATGGCTGTGCGCCGACAGGAGATTCTCAAAGAACTCCGGCGACAGATACACGAACACTGTATCGTTCCGCGCGAGCGGCAACCGCGAGCGCGTGGAGCGGAACGCATTTGAGCTGGCCAGCGAGGGATGCTGGCCGTCGGCCGTGGCGATGAACCACTCCACAATTTGTTGACTGGTCGTCACGAGGTGAAAGTCGCCATCCGCCACGTAGTAGGAGCGAATCGCACCGTCTGGCGAGGTGATCTTCGAAACCGCCCGGCCGGCGATCGTTAGCTTCTCCTCGGTCGCGCCGGGGGTTTCACGCATCGACGCCCGGCGCTGCTGCATCAGGTCGTTCGAGAGGGCGAGACTGCTCTTGGCTTGGAACAGCGTTCCAATCGCGGCTCCTTCGTTCACGAACATGTCCGTGCCGATCAGGGCCACGTCGGCAATCACCTTGTCGCCGAACACCTCGGCCAGCTTCCCTTCGCGCAGTCCCATGAACTTTTGCATCCGCGCATTGAGGCCGTAGTCCAGCCCGCGCTCGGAGACGACGTCGCGCAGCTCGCCGCCCCAATCTTCCGTGCGATGTCGCAGCCAGAGGAAGTTTGGGAAGTTGCCAAAGCGCACGTAGAAACATTCGACCGGCACACGTCCAGCCAGGGCTTCGACCGGCACGTCCAATGGCGGCGTGAGCAACTCGGGCTGCGGGGCCGGCAGTTCTTCGGGCAGCGGAACCGTTGCAACAGCGGTCATGTCAGAAAGCAAAACCTGCTGGGCCATATCGAGCCGCGTCGCCTCAGTGCCGGCGAGCAGGCTCAGTTCGCCGCGCAACAGGTTGAGCTGTTTGGCTTTCGGCGGTTGTGGGACTTCCAAACGCATTCGCCGCGCCAGTCTGTCGACCAGGTACTGCTCGACCATCGCCGGATAGCCGGCCGGAGCGCTTGCGCCGCCAGCGACGGACGAGTATGCGCGCCACCACTCGCTTAGCAGCCGGGCGTGCCCCGCCGGATCGACCCGCGGCGTGACGCCGGCATTCGTCGCGTCCGGCGTATGTAACGTGAGCTGCAGCGGTGCGTCGCCAGTGAACAAAAAGTAGGCGGTGCTCTCCGATGGCACACTGACGAACTGCTGCAGAATCGGCCGCTCACGCTTGGCGAATACCGGGTAGAACAGTCGCCCATCGCGCTCCAGGATGGCCATCTCGGAGCTTTGTAAATCGACAGGATTGCCTGCGCCCGCTTGCGCGGCGAGACGTCGGGCCAGGTCAGCTATCCGACCTCGACCGGCGCGCGGGGGGCGATTGATCCTGAATTCGCCGCCCGAACGCAGAGTTAAGCGACCAACACCGAACGGTGTGCCGGGAAAAGCCTCGACTTCGAGTTGCACCTGAGCAACGGCTGGGATGGCCGGCCACAGTGCGCAGGCAATCGTGGCAAATGCCAGTAGCTGGGCGGACTTTCTCATGGACCAAAGACTCCTTTACCGGACAGCGACGTCCAGCATCGCCAGTATATCGGAAAGCCAAGTGACCCGTGGGGGATACGTCTCACCCCGTGGCACTTGTTGCCCTTGTCGCCCTTGTTGCACTTGCCGTACCGCGGAGTGCCGCAGATCCCGGCAATTTTGTCAGAACAAGATTCTCGCGCGGCCTACGAAAACTCTTGTAATGCCAGCGCAGAGTGCCACAATCAAGGATGTGCCAACCCCCCGATTTACATTACGACGCTTGCTCCTCCTGGTGACGGTGTGCGCCGTGCTTAGCCTGGTGCCCGCGGCCGCAGGCCAGGGGACGCTTTGGATCGTGGGGCTCGCGATGGCGCTGTTTTCGGGCGCTATGCTGCTGGTCGTCGGTGGGCTGCTGTATGTGCTGACGATGCTGGCAGGGAATTTGGTCAGTCGCGTCCGACGCCAGTAGGCTGCAAGAAAAAGCTCGCTCGCGAACTGGTTTCGGAACAGAGACTTGGAACCCAGTCATGTGGAACGTCTCGCGACGCGTGCGCCTGCTGGTCACGAGCATCGCTCTTGTGCTCGTTCCCGCGATTGCACTGGCGAGCTCGGGCGGCTCCTTCTATTTGCCTTTGGGCGTGCCGCAGCAAACCTACGCGGGGCTCATGATCAAGGTCGAAACCGATTGGGCACAGGGCTACGGCTATCGCCCGGTAAGGCTCGAGCTGATCGCCACGCAGCCCTCGCGCGACGATCGTTCGCTCACCGTGGAGGTGGCGCTCAACGAACAATCCAATCGGAGCGTGATTTCTTCCACGGAACTGCGACTGCCGGCTGGCAGTCGCAACGCGGTCCAGTGGGTGCCCGTGCCGCAATTGGCCAACGATCAAACGCTCAGTGTGCGCACCTTCGCGGGTGGGCGTCACATCGAGGACCTCTCGACTGAGCGATTTTCCATCGGCAGCGGGCAGTTCTGGCCGGCCGATAGCGGCATTCCACGCACTCTGTTTGTGTCGGACTCACCGCCCGATATCAGCGGGTTCAAGTTCTTTGGGTCACAGCCGTACATGCCGTATGGCAACGTCGCGTTTGGGCAGCCGAAGGACGTAGCCACCTTCGTGCATCTGAAAGCGGCCGATTTGTTCGACGAATCGATTTACTATAGCGCGCTCGACATGGTGTTCATGTCGCGATCGGAGGCCGAGAGCCTCTCTTCAAGGTCGCCCAAGGTATGGCAGGCCATTAACTCTTGGGTTCGTAGCGGCGGCACACTGGTCCTGTTGGGCGTGAACCTTGACGATGCGAGCCTGGCCGCAGTTGAACCACTGGTCAAGGCGACGGCCAGCGAGCAGCAGTCGGCGAAGCCACTCCGCTCGTGGATGACGCCGCAACGGGATGTTTATCTGCAGAAAGTGTTGCCCGCGGTCGACGCCGCGCAACAAGCGGCCAACGAGGCGCGCGAGCAAGTCCTGGCCCAAGCGTTATCCGAAGGCGTTGTCCCACCCCCGAGCGTCTCGGACCCGGAGGCCGACGACGAGACGAAGCGAAATGATGCGGAGAAGGCCGCCGCCAAAGGCCCGGCCGACGCCAGCGCCGTGCCCTTCGCGTGGCGGCCCGTCGGCATGGGGTACGTCGTTGCGTGGCGCGATCCGAAACCGTTTCCCGGCGAGGAACTCAACTGGCGTTGGCTGATGGCGTCTTTGCCTGAATCCTGCACGCGCTGGGCGCTGCGCCACGGAGCGACGCCCGATGAAGAGAATCCGCAGTTCAATGAATTGTTGATCGCCGACGTGGGACTGCCACCCATCCAGACGTACAAGGTACTGATCACGTTCTTTGTCGTGCTGATCGGACCGGTGAATTACTGGCTCTTAAGGCGTTACGAGCGACTGCATCTGTTTTTGTTTACCGTGCCGCTGGCGGCTCTGATCGCCACCGGCGGATTGCTGGGTTATGCCTTGATGGCCGACGGCCTGGAGTCGCGACTGCGCTCCCGCAGTCTGACCATCCTGGACCAGCGCGCCGCCCGGGCAGTCAGCTCCGCGCGGTTGTCTTACTATGTCGGGTTTACACCCGCTACGGGACTTGCCTTTCCGCGAGAGACGGTCGTCACGCCTTTGGAGCTTGAGCCGGCGTATTATCTAGCCGGAAATGCTCGGCGGCGAATCGACTGGGACAGCGAGCAACATTTGACCCGCGGCTGGCTGCCGGCTCGCACGCCGATGCAACTGGTTACGGATCGCGCGTACCACAGCCAGAGGACGTTGGAACTCTTCGCAGCCCAGTCTGGGGGCAACGCCCAGGTGACCAACAATCTTGGCGTCCACATCCATAAACTGATCGTGTGCGACGATGTTGGCGAACTCTACTCGGCCGCGGGAGTCCCAGTCGCAAACAATGGGCCACTAAAAGCCCTTTCAACGGACGAAGACAAAACCGAGGCGCGGTTGGAGTTTTTGAAAGTCTTCGATCAGCATGCCCCGGCAATCCCACTGGGGATGGATCCTTACGGCGCCCAACGCACATGGCGCTGGTTCGGCATGGGCCGAGCCTACTATGGCGGCCTGCAGCAAGTCGGCCTCGCCAAGACGGGCCTCGAGGCCCGGCTGGATGAACTTCGTAGCATAATCGCCGCCGGCGAACTGCGGCCCCGCAGTTATGTCGCGATTGTCGATCGTCCGACCGAAGTCAGTGTTGGCATGGACGACGTTACCGAGTCGCAAAGCACCCACGTGATCCACGGCACCTGGTAGGCAGGAACCGAAAGCGGCAGGCCATGATCAGTTCGCATCCGCAAATCGAGCTTGTGAATCTCAGCCGCCGCTTCGGGTCGGTGCGGGCAGTCGATGAGGTGTCGTTCCAGGTCCAGCGCGGGCACGTGTTCGGTTACATTGGCCCCAACGGCGCCGGCAAGACCACCAGCATGCGAATCCTCGCCACGCTGGACATGCCCACCGAGGGGGACGCCCTGGTCGACGGTTTCTCAGTCACCCAGGATCCCGAACGCGTTCGCAAGCGGCTGGGCTTCATGCCCGACTACTTCGACACGCAGCCCAGCATCCTGGTCGAAGAGTACCTGGATTTCTTCGCCCGGGCTTATGGCCTGATGGGGCCCGAGCGGATGCGGGCCGTGCGGCAGGTGATGAGCTTCACCAAGCTCGACGGGCTGCGCGCCAAGAGCATTGACTCACTGAGCAAGGGCATGAAGCAGCGGCTTTGCCTGGGCCGAGCGATGATCCACAATCCGCCGGTGATGATCATGGACGAGCCGGCCGCGGGGCTCGATCCCCGAGCGCGGATTCAACTTCGCGAGATGATCGGCGAGCTGGCCGCCAGCGGAAAGTCGATTCTCGTCAGTTCGCATATCCTGACCGAGCTGGCCGAGATGTGCGACACGGTCGCGATCATCGAGCAAGGCCGCCTGCTGGCCGTCGGCACGGTCGACGAGATACATCGCGCCCGGCAGTCGCATCGCACCGTGCAACTGCGTGTTCTGGACAGCGCAGGGGAAGTGTGCAATCGCCTGGCTGCGCGGGCCGACCTGCACAGCATCCGGCAGAATGGCGAGCAGATCGAATTCGTTCATGAGCACGATCAGCAGTTCGAGGCCGACCTGCTGCGCGATCTTGTGATGGCCGGTTGCCGCGTCGTGGAGTTCGGCAGCCGGGCCGAAAGCCTGGAAGACGTCTTCATGCGCGTCACTGAGGGGTTGGTTCAATGACGTCGATCGAGGATTCCAAACAAGACGCGGGTGCGCAGCCGGTGCTGGCCGAGATCGTACCGCTGTCGCAGGCTGCACGCCGCTGGCAAACGGTCGAAAGCTGGCTCAGCCGGCTCTCCGACGGCTTGAATCCGATCCTGGTCAAGGAAGCCCGACAGGCGCTCCGCAGCCGACAGTTCACGATCACGTTTTTCCTGATGCTGGCCGCGGGTTGGACCTGGTCGATACTGGGCCTTTCGATGCTTGGGCCGTCGGCCTACTACAACGCGACTGGTCCGACGATGTTCTACGTGTACTACGTTATCCTGGCCGCTCCGCTGATCGTCGTGATTCCGTACACGGCTTACAGTTCGCTGGCGGGCGAGCGTCAGGACCGCACCTACGAACTGGTCTCGATCACGGGACTGGAGGCCAGCGGCATCCTGTTCGGCAAGCTCTGCAGCATCGGCATGCAGATGCTGATCTATCTGTCGGCGCTGCTGCCGTGCCTGGCATTTACATATTTGCTGCGTGGACTGGATATCTTTACCGTCCTGCTCGTAGTGTTCTATACGTGTCTGCTGGCGATCGGACTGGCACTCGGCGGACTGTTGTTGGCCACGCTCTCGCCGCCTCGCCAGCGCTACGTGATCGTGGGCGTGATCTTCGCCGTCTCGTTGTTCTATGTCTTCGGGCTAGTCGTCAGGCTGCTGGGCGCCATGGTCGCGCAGGGCATCCGTCTCGATGATCCGGAGTTCTGGTCCGTCAATCTTTCGCTGGCGATCTTGTACGCGAACCTTGCGGCCGTGATCTTTTTGTGTGCGCGGGCGCAACTCATGTCTCCCTCGCAGAATCGTTCGTCGGCCATTCGCGTGGCGCTGACCATCGGGCACCTGTCGGCAATCGGCTGGTTTGCCTGGGCCGTGCTCCGGCTGGATGATGATTTTGTGTATGGAATGCTGTACCTCGGCACGATCATCTGGTTTCTCTGTGGGCTGGTGATGGTTGGTGAATCCGACCAGCTTTCGTCGCGCGTGCGGCGCGGGTTGCCGCGGTCTACAGTCGGCCGCGCCTTGTTCGGCTGGTATATGCCCGGCTCGGGCACCGGCTATACGTTTGTGTTGTGGCACATGCTGGTGCTGTGCATCGTTGCTCCCCTAATGACGTCGGCTCTCGTGGGCGAGCTTGCGCAGGCGCTTTCGACCACCGTGCGAAACGTGGGCAACTATAACGCCCCCGATCGCGTGTTCGAAGCGTGCCTCGTCGCCACGAGCTATTTGGCAATCTATCTCGGCCTCACGCGATTGATCCTGATGGCCGTGCGACGGTACGACGAGGTGCGGCTCAGCGTGCGCTTCCTGACCGGTGTCCTGCTGGTCATGTTTCTGGGCGGCGGTCCCTGGGTCCTGCAGATCGCCAACCCGCAAACCCGCAATTTGAACTACACGCTCCTGCAAGCCACGAACCCGATCTGGACACTCTCGGAATACTGCATCTACAACGGTCCGCCGGCGGGAACGGGTGAAGTGCTCGTGATCGTGTTGCCCTTGGCCGGCGCACTGGTCTGGGGTCTGAATTTGCCGAGCATCGCCGGCCAACTGAATGCTCGTCGCGCGGCGATGCCCGAGCGCGTTGTCGAAGAAGATCGCGCGTTGGCGACGGCGGCGCTGCGTCCCGTCGGTCCAGCGAGCCCTTGGAGCGACGAAGCCACCTAGATTAGCTAAGCCGTCGGGGCGAGGAAGAACGGAAGGTTGCCGCGCCTACTTCTTCGCTATTTCGATAACGGCGGCATCGGTAGCGACTGTGGCCTTAGCTCGCGGCGGCAGATGCTTCAGGGCGATTTCGGCAGCCTGCGACAGCCGATGCACCACTTGGTCGCACCCCGCCGCGGCCAATCGTTCCTCGGTCCGTTGACTTGGTGCGTGTGACCAGAGCCCGGCTACCAACGGAACGCCTTCCAAGCGATGACGAAGCCGCTTGGTAAGGTTTCTGGCATGCCGCACGGCTGACGGCGGCACGGCAGAAATTATCACCAGCGGCTTGTTGCCCTGGGCAATGTGCTCCACGATCTCGCTGAACAGCAACTTGGTCGAAAGCACCTTGGCCGTGATTCCGCGAGACGCCAGGCTCGCCCGGAGCATCTCGCCGGCCATTTCGTCGGCCAGGTCGCGCGAGGGGACGATGAAGATGTCGCGGGAGGGCCGCTCCGCGTCGGATGTTCTGGGAGGCTCGGCAGCGACCGGACCGGCAGACAGCGGAACTTCGTCCATCAGGTCCTGGATGTTCTCCAAGATGTAGAGCCGGCGATCGTCTTCCAGGGTTCCGCGGTGCGCATCCGTCTCGACATGCTCCATGGCGGGCAGCAGCACGTGCTCATAGAGTTCGTCAGCCGAATGCTGCTTGAGGTACTCTTCCACGATTTCGCGAGGCTCGTCCTCATCGTTGACGAGCAGCCGCTGGTAGAGGTGCGCACCGGGAGGCAAAACTTCCGTGTCCGAAAACATCACATGCAGGAATTCGAGCTGCGGCACATAGCGGCCCAGCACCACAATGCACACCGTGAGCGGCATGCTCAGCACCAGTCCCGTCGCGCCCCACAGCCAGGTCCAGAACATCGCCGCCAGGATCACTGCCATCGTCGAGATGCCCGTGCTGGACTGGTACATCAGTGGTTCCATCACGTTGTTGACGAGGAGCTCCGCGGCCAGGTACAAGGCCATGACGATAATGGGCGTCGTCCAGACTCCTGGCGGCGAGACCGCGATCGACAACAGGATGCCCAGACCCGCACCCAGCCAGGGCCCGACATACGGCACATAGCGCAGGATGCCGCCGAGCATGCCGAGCAGCAGCGCGTTGGGCACACCCACCAGATACAGACTGAGTGCCATCATCACGCCGTAGCTGGCGTTAATGATCAACTGCGCCCGCAGATAGCGGCTGACGCGATGCGCAGCATCGTCGAGGGCTTGGGTCGTGACGTTAATCTGGTGCGGGCCAATAAGTCGTATCAATCGATTGCGCAGATCTTCGCGCGCCAGCAGCATGAAGATCAAGAAGACGACTACGATGCCCAGCGTGGCGAGCATTTCGAACGCCTCGGGCAGCAGGCCGGTGACGATGCCGACTCCGGCCGGCGTGGTGTCGACGATCTCGACGGGCACGGGTTTTACCTCGACGATTTCCTCAACGCTGGGTTCGCCTTTTGCTTCGGCTTTTTCTTGCTCCACGACCTTCGACTTGTCTTCCGCCTCACGTATTTCCCGATCGATTCGCTGGAAGACGTTCTGGACGCGCGAGATTGCCGAACTTTGACTCTGTTTCAGTGCGTCAATCCGACTGACCAGGTTCGATTCGTATTTCGGTAAATCACTGGCCAGCGATCCGAGTTGATTGGTGACAATCCAGCCAAACGCGACGAACAGCATGAACACCGCGCCCACCACAATCAGCACCGAGAGAATGCGACCGATCTTGAGACGCTGTAAACGAGTGACGGAGGGGGCCAGGATGAAGGCCAGCAGCGTGGCCAGCGCCAGCGGAATCAAGATCTCCGACGCCAGGTAGAGTGTCGCCACCACCGTGACGATCAGTAACAGCGTGTAGAGCTTGGAAATGTCCGACTGCGTCTCGGGACGTGGCATGCGTCGCGCGCGACCTCGTGGGTTATAGTGGAGAACGATCCGGCAAAGGGCGCTCGAGAACGGTTCGGCACAGGGTGAGCGGCGCCGGTCTGCGAAAGCGAAATCGATAGCAATTTTGGTGCCGGTTCGCCCGACGGCAATTCGCTAAGGTCGTTACTCTCCACGTATTGGGCCGATTGGAACCGCTCGCGCGGTAACAGGTTGCGTTTGCCGATCCCCCGGCGAACGACTAAAATCGCCTTCTTTCCAGGAGTTGGCCCCGGCCCGGCTAGTTGCCGGCGGCCGGCCCCTTCCGTCATCTCTCCACACGCTTATGCCGCGCTATAACCCTGCCGTTATTGAACCCAAATGGCAACGCTTTTGGTCGGAGCACCGCACGTTCGCCGCGCCCCGCATGCCCGCGGGCCCCAAATACTACGTGCTCGACATGTTTCCCTACCCCAGTGGCGACGGCCTGCATGTCGGCCATCCGGAAGGGTACACCGCGACCGACATCATCTGCCGCCATCGCCGGATGTGCGGACACAGCGTCATGCACCCGATGGGCTGGGACGCCTTCGGTCTGCCGGCCGAACAGCATGCCAAGCGCACCGGCACACCGCCTCGCGTGACGACTGAAAAGAACATCGCCACATTCAAGCGGCAGCTTCAGATGCTCGGTTTCAGCTACGACTGGGACCGCGAGCTGGCGACCACCGACCCGGATTACTTTCGCTGGACGCAGTGGATCTTTCTGCAACTGTTCGATACCTGGTTCGATCGCGACCAGCAGCGGGGGCGTCCGATCGCGGAACTGCCAGTTCCCGAGGACGTTCGCCAGGCCGGTGAAGAAGCGGTTCGCCGCTTCCAGGACGCTCATCGCCTGGCCTACCAGTCCGAAGCCCCGGTGAACTGGTGTCCGGCCCTGGGCACGGTTCTCGCGAATGAGGAAGTCATCGGCGGCCTTAGCGAGCGCGGCAGTCATCCGGTCGTGCGGATTCCGCTCCGCCAGTGGATGCTCCGGATCACGGCCTATGCCGATCGTCTGGAAAAAGACCTCGAAGGGCTCGACTGGTCCGAAAGCATCAAGGCCCTGCAGCGCAACTGGATTGGCCGCAGCACGGGCGCCGAGGTCGACTTCTACGTCGGCCACGATCAGGGGCCCTCGGGAAGGCCGCATCCTGGCGAGTTTAAGGAATGGCGCAACCAGCGCGCTGCCGGGAGCTTTCCGGATAAGCCGGGCGACGATGTGATCCGCATTTACACCACTCGGCCGGATACGCTTTTCGGCGCCACGTACGTGGTGCTCGCGCCCGAACATCGCTTCGTTGCGCGGCTCACGCGCCCCGAACAGGCCGACGCGGTGAAGGCCTATTGCGAGCAGGCCCAGCACAAGAGCGATCTGGACCGGACCGATCTGGCCAGGTCCAAGACCGGGGTCTTTACCGGCTCGTTCGCCGCGAACCCAGTAAATCAGCGCCCCGTGCCGATCTGGATTGCCGATTACGTGCTGGCAAGCTACGGCACTGGCGCGATCATGGCTGTGCCGGCGCACGATACGCGCGACTTCGAATTTGCCAGGCAGTTCAACCTGCCGATCGTGCCGGTCGTCGATCCCGCCGCCGATGCTGCCGATCGGGCGCAGGTGCTGGCCGGCGAGGCCGTGTTCCCCGGCGACGGCGTGAGCATTAACTCGAGCAGTTACGACGGGATTCCCACGGCCGAGTTCAAGCAGCGGATCACGGCCGATCTCGCCGACAGGGGGCAGGGGCGCGAAGCCGTCAACTACAAGCTGCGCGATTGGCTCTTCAGCCGGCAGCACTTTTGGGGCGAACCGTTCCCGATCCTGCACGAACTCGACGCCAGCGGCAATCGCACGGGTCTGATGCGCACGGTGCCTGCCGATGAGCTCCCCGTGAACCTGCCCGAGCTCGAGAAGTTCGAATCGCACGGTAGCCCCGAGCCGCCGCTCGATCAAGCGCCTGAAAGCTGGCTGTACGTGACGATCGACGGTCAGCGTTACAAGCGCGAAACGAACACGATGCCGCAGTGGGCCGGCTCCTGCTGGTACTATCTGCGCTACCTCGATCCGAAGAACGACAAGGCGCTGATTGATCCCGCGGTCGAAAAGGCTTGGATGCCGGTCGACGTGTATATCGGCGGCGCGGAGCATGCCGTGCTGCATCTGCTGTATGCCCGCTTCTGGCACAAGGTGCTCTACGACCGCGGCTACGTCAGCACGGTCGAACCGTTTCAGAAGCTCGTGAACCAGGGGATGATCCTGGGCGAAGTCGAGCTCACCGGATACCAGGCGGAAGGGGGCGAGTGGGTGAGCGCGTCGGCGGTGAACACCAGCGACGACGACGGCAAGCCGCGCCTGAAGCTGGGCGGCGAAGAAGTTATCACGGTTAAGGTGCCGTTCGATCAGGTGACCAAGAGCGGCGAGAGCTTCGTGCTCAAGGATCAGCCGGAAATCCGGCTCGAAAGCCGCGCATACAAGATGTCGAAAAGCCGCGGCAATGTGGTGAACCCGGACACCGTGGTGCGCGAATACGGCGCCGATTCGCTCCGGCTGTACGAGATGTTCATGGGCCCGCTCGAAGCCACGAAGCCCTGGAGCATGGAAGGCGTCAACGGCGTGCGCGGCTTCCTCGATCGCGCCTGGCGGATGATTGTCAACGAACGGGCGGAAGGGCTGGAGCTGAACGCCGCGGTGGTCGACGAAGCGCCGACGGTCGAGCAGAACCGCATCCTGCACAAGACGATCCAAGGCGTCACGCAGGATTTCGAGCGGATGGCGTTCAATACCTCGATCTCGAAGCTGATGGAGTTCACGAACTACTTCTTCAAGTGCGACCGCAGGCCCAGGGCGGCGATGGAGCAGTTCGTGCTGCTGCTCGCCCCGCTCGCGCCGCATCTGGCCGAAGAGCTGTGGGCGCTGCTCGGCCACGAGATAACTTTGGCATACGAACCCTGGCCTAGGTTCGATCCTGAAGCGGTTCGCGAAGACACGGCCGAGATTCCAGTGCAGATCAACGGTAAGCTGCGGGCCCGCGTCGAAGTTCCCACCGGAGCAGACGCGCCCGCCATGGAGCAGGCCGCGAAAGACGACGTTCGGATCGCCGAGCTGCTGGCCGGCAAGACCGTGGTGAAGTGCGTTGTCGTTCCCGGCCGGATGGTCAATTTCGTAATCAAGTAGTTTCCCGATTAGCCCAGGCAAACAGGCGGCGTTGTATGGCGGCGCCGCTTTCGCTGAAACTTCAAGTGACAGGTAGCAAGCATGCGGAATCTTTTGACGTTGGTACTCGGTGGCGGGCGTGGCACCCGGCTTTACCCGCTAACGCACTATCGCTCGAAGCCGGCTGTGCCGCTGGCCGGCAAGTATCGACTGATCGACATTCCGCTATCCAACTGCATCAACAGCGGGCTGAACCGGATGTACGTGCTCACGCAGTTCAACTCGGTGAGCTTGCACCGGCACATTCGCCGGACCTATGCCTTCGACGCCTTCAGCGCCGGTTTTGTCGAGATTCTCGCCGCGCAGCAAACGCTCGATACCGAGAACTGGTACCAGGGCACGGCCGACGCCGTGCGGCAGAACCTCCGCTATATCGACCAGCTGGAGTACGAGTACGTGCTCGTGCTCTCTGGCGATCAGCTTTACCGGATGGATTTCCGCCAGATGCTCGCGGCACACAAGGAGTCGCAGGCCGACGTCACGATCGCCGGTATCCCGGTCGATCGGCAGACGGCCCGCTCGATGGGCCTGATGCGGGTCGACGATTCGGGCCGTGTGGCGGGCTTTCTCGAGAAGCCGCAGACCGACAAAGAGATTGACATCGTGCGGATGGAGCCCTCCTGGATCGACGCGCGCGGAATTGAAAGTCGCGGCCGCGATTGCCTGGCCAGCATGGGCATCTACCTGTTCAACCGCCCCGCGCTCGTCAAGCTGCTGACGATGACCGACTATCACGACTTCGGTCGCGAGATTTTCCCCGCCGCCACGCGCTCGCATCGCGTGCAGGTGCACCTGTTCGACGGCTATTGGGAAGACATCGGCACCATTCGCTCCTTTTACGAAGCCAATCTGCAGCTGGCCGCGGTCGATCGGCCGTTCGACCTGGCGTCAGCCGTCGCGCCGATCTACACCCGGGCGCGCTTCCTGGCGCCGTCGCGATTGGATGGCGTCACGGTTCGCAACAGCCTGATCGCCGATGGCTGCGAGATCGAAGACGGGACGGTGATCGAGAACAGCGTGATTGGCGTGCGGTGCCGGATCGGTAAGAACGTCACGATTCGCGACTCGGTATTGATGGGGAACGACGAGTACGAAACCGCTGCCGAAGCAGCCCAAGCCGAGGCCGCGGGCACGCCGCGCCAGGGGATCGGCGCCGGCACGACGATCCGCCGGGCGATCCTGGACAAGAACTGCCGGATCGGTGAGCGGGTGAGCATCATCAACCAGCGTGAGTTGGACTCGACCGAGAACACGGCCGACGAGACCGAGCAGGCCGTGATTCGCGACGGGATCGTCTGCGTCCCACGCGGGGCGGTCGTGCCCAACGGCTGGGCGATTTGAAGCGCGCAGGTTCCGAAAAGAGCTTTCGGCACAATTGGCGGTTTCCGTGGCGCCGCCGCCCTGCAGCCCCTGCTGAAAACCCACTTGACACCGAGTGTGAACATATGTACAGTAGTGGTTATTAAGGCTGACAAACACCTAAACGGCCGCCGTCTGGCCGCGGAACCCCGCTTCTTGCCCTCGGTGATTGGGCGAAGACACGTCTCGCAGCGGGGTTGTCATGGTCGCGGAAACTTGCCGCGTGTCGTTCACGAATCGGCAGTGGGAAGCTTATCAATTCGTGCTCGAGTTTCACCGGCGGTGGCGCCGCGCGCCGACCGCCGTTGAGCTCGGCCAGGGGCTGGGAGTCACCCTGGTCGAATCAACCAATCTTATTGGCGCACTGACGGCGAAAGGCGTTCTCCAGCGTCGCGTATACCACGTGCTGGCGGTTGTGCCGCCGAGCTACCTGCACGAGGAGCAAGCGGTGACAACTTTGATGTCACACGCGGGCTGAATCAGCAATGCTTGTGCAGGTTCACCACGCGATCTGCTCGAAGAGTTTTCGCAGGCGCTCGCCGCGCGCAGGATTGATCATCGCGACGAAGGAGACTCTGCCCAGCAGGTGGCCGCGAAAGTCTTCGTGGCCGGTTCGGTTTTGACTCGCGGCGCCGTTGCGAATGCAGTTGGTCAACGTCGCTTTCAAGCGGTCGAAGTCCGCACGGGGCACGTTCGCGTGCTGACCCTTACGAGTCAGGTCTGGCGTGAGCAATTGTGCGCGCAGCGCACCGGGGCTCACGCGTCGAAATCCGAATCCTTCACGATCCCCTGGGGTATCCCCAGAGAGGCAAGCTCGAACGTGCAATACGCTCAAACGTCACCGGCTTAGGGTACTCTGCGACCACAAATTGGAGAGGGACCTATTGGAATTGTTGAAACGGGGACATCACTCGTCTGTTCGGCACGCTGATTGTAGCACTCGCGGAGAGTCACTTCGAGTTTATGGAAAGGGGGCCCTCGGGTGAGTGAGCGGTGTCGGGAGAGTTCCATGCGGGCTGCGAGCTTGTCGT
>JALHMI010000019.1 GCA_022844125.1 Pirellulales bacterium
TAGCCGGCCAGGACCTTCAGATCGGCGCTCGTGCAATCGTGGTCTTTAAAGAACGTGAAAATGCGATCCTTGGGCCAAAAAATCGCGAGGATGCAGCTCTTCATGCACCCTTTGATGTCGCTCGGAAAACTCATCCGCCGGCCCTCCGAATCCCGCCTACCGCCGCGTGGCGAATGCCAAGCCGACCCAGTATAATGACCGTCTCGCGATCCCCAAGAACAAGGGAGAGCTGACCAGAGATTGTGCGGTTCGGGCTTTTGCGGTGATTCTTGACCGTCCTCGGTTTGGGAAGGTTCGGGGCCATTCAAGCCCCATACTGAGCCCACGCAAAACGAGAGTGTTTTGAACCGGAAATGGAGGCAGGACAACACTTTGCCACGCAATTGCCGCGCTAGTCTTCTCGCCGGAAACTAGTTTGAGGGACTAGTGGTCTGCTTGCGATTCCACGATTGCCAAGATCGCTCCTCGCAGTAGTTGCGAAAGCGTGCGCCACGCTACGATTACTTGCTTCAAATCAGAATCAAGTTCCTTCAGGCCGCCTGCTGCGTCGGATTCTGCGTCGCGCGTTCCAGAAAATGCCGCTTTCTTCGGGGAATCTGCCGATTTTTCAACGCCCCGTGGACCTTGCTTGCAAGGCCTTGCAAGTGCGTGCAACTGCATGTGGCCGGCCCGGATATCACTACGGCCCAAGGTGAAGCTGCGGGTGAACCCCGGGGGCCAGCGCCGGTCCGGCCCTCGGGCTATTCTCACGCGCTAACATGCGTCGGTGTGTCGGACCGACGCATGTCGGATGATTTGCAAAGTCGACGGTCAGACCGGACGACGCGGGCCTCAGCCTGGCAGGAATGGTGTGGTCCGCAGAGTTCAATCGGCGGCTGGCGGCTTTGTATTCAATGCCGGATAGCACTGAGTGTAGACCCGGTCTGTTTTCTTCGCAGGGACGTGGCACGTCCGACAGTCAGTTCTGTAACTGTCGGCAACTTGCTTGGTCCGATCTTCTCCTTCAAACAAGCCCCATCCCCAGCCGTCGCCCCAGAGTTCGTTCTCCGGAAACCGCCCCTTCGAATCCTTGATCATCACAAACCAGACTTTGATGTCCGCGCCGTAAGCCGCCTCTCCTGTCGTGAGCTTCGAGTTGCTGGTCGATCGGACCTCTTTGACTAACACCGCGCCATCGGGGAACTTTCCATCTTTCAGAAATGCGGCCAGATCCTCGTGGCGGGTGTATGTGCCGTGCAACTCGTTGACCGGCTGATCCGATTTTGGAGCGACCGCTACTGACCCGATGTGAACGAATGTCGTCTCAAAGTCACCAGGCAGCGCGATGTTCCCCGACGCATCGACGTACTTCGAGAACTGTTCGGGCTTAGAATTCTGAGCACGAAGCTCTCGGATTGCGCCGACTCCTGCGACAACGAGGAGGCCAACGGCAATGAGGCTTATTCGACCATGCCTGGAAGTAAGTCGTGACTTTAGGCAATTGGATTCATTCACAGCAGGACTCCCGAGGTGTTTGAGGCATCCGTGCGGGCTTAAGGAATTTCATTTGTCGATGGTCGCGATGCCTTGTGGACGAGATTTAAAATGGATTCCGTCCTGTCCTAGGTTGCGTGACTGGATCTTTGAAGGAACCCCATTTTCATCCAGCTGCAAACTATGGAGGATATTTCCTGCCTCGCTCTTGTTCTCATCAGTCTGGTTGACGCGCTGACAGATGACATAGAGGGTCGTCTCTGCCGGGTTCAGACTGCACTGAAAAGCGGTGCTGCCCGGCTGTTCAAAGTTGCGGTTGTTCTTAAACGACTCCCCTGGCATTGGAAGCTCAAGCACACCGATCTCCAGCGGTTTCTCCGCGTGCTCACCGGAGATGTCGTAGGTTGTCACCGTCGCCGCCTTTTGCCCCAAGTCTGGCCGAGGTAGATTGTTGACCGTGTAGAGCCTGGTTCCCTCTTTGTTGGGCAGCACCCAGCAAATGTCTTGACCGCTATTGGCGACGGAACCCTTGAAGTGCATTTCACCTTCCTTGGTGAAGTGGTACACGCCAAGTTCGTTCCTCGTAACGAAGCCCACGTACAGCAACGGTTGCTTGGGATGGGTCCAGATGCCCAGTGGCATTGACGGGACGCCAGCCATTCCCTTGTATTTGTATTCGGCGTTGGTTTCCGGAACTTGCAGGCGACGCTTTTCTGTCAGGACACTTCCGTGACCAATCTGAAATACATGCAACTGCCCTTGAACACTCGGCTTGAGGCCTGCAACAAACGAGCGTTGTTCATCCCCATCGAAATCAGCATCCACCTGAAAGTCGGATCCGAACGCGATAGCGGGCTCTGTCTGCGAGGCATGGATCTGAGTCGGCTTCTGTGATCCTTCTACCTCAATTTTCGACACCTTCCGTAACGCCCCGTCATCCTCAACCACGAATGACACATAGCTGGCATTTGCCCGGCCGCGCAGTTCCTCTAATTGGTGATAGTCCTCGTTACGATTGGCCGCCAGCAACGTATGGCCACTGATGGACAAACTGTTTGGGCCCACCCCATGCGATGGAAACGGCGAACCCTTGACCTGTTTCAACGAGCCGTCATCGTGAATCGTGAATGCGGCGATCGTATTGCTGTGCGTGTTGACGGTAAATAGATACTTGCCATTCGGGCTGATGATCAGCGGCGTGTCATTGTCATGCGGTCCCAGCTTCGCGTGAGTGTCGTTGTTCATCCCGGTTCCGGCCGTGTAGAACGGGTTCCCCGACAGCGGCGATAGTGATCCATCGTCGTGCCGGACGTATCCCAGTACCGCATTTTGCCCTTCACGAGTATCGTTCGCCTGGATGTAGAGGTAACCAACATGATCAGCGAGCGAAGGATCAATCAGGGTCACGAACAACAAGAACGCGCCGACTACGGTGCGAAAAATAGTCTGAGACAAGTGCGGTACTCCGAAATGTGGGTGTAGATGCGCATGTGACGCAATTGAGTGCTTCAGTCGACTTTGAACGACAGGGCATCGACACCGCGGACCTAATGCTCCGTCGATGCGGTGTAATCACTTTGACGCCTTCTGCAGCGCATCCTTTAGCACCGGGAAGACGCCGGAGAAGACAAAGTTTGTGGCGTTCTTCTCGTGACAGCTATTGCAGGACATAACTCCGCTTTTCGCAGCCTCTGCCTTAAGCGGGTATTTGTGCCCGAAGCTGAAGTAGGCCCAATTTCCTGGTTCTTTCGGAAAACGCTTACTATCCTTCATGGAGACTTCCAGACCAATGAAGTCGCCTTGGAAGTAGCCTTTTCCGCTGGTTTGCTCCTTGGAGCCGACCGACAGCAGCTCCTTGACGATCACGGTCCCGTCTCGGTACTCACCCGTTTTTTCGACATGGGCGAAGCTATCAGGGTCCATATACGTGTTGTGGAATTCCGGGAAGCTGGCCTCACCGTCATTCATGTCATTCGGCGTGAGAGGTGAGCCAATGAATACCCACTTGCGGTATCCCACCGGCTGTTTTGCCTTTCCGTCAGCTGTAAACTCGATCCAAGACTTCGCTTCGCTCTTCTGTTGCGCGAATGCCGCGGGACCATTTGAAAGCCATGCGCCGATCACACACGCGCCCGCCGCACACGACAGACCAACCATCAATCGAACGTTCATTGCAGTCCTCGCTCTGGGGGTTAAGCAGGCTGGCAACTACCAGCGGATTAGGCCAACCGGAAATTCAGTTGGTGTGCAATCATCTTATAGGGGCCCCTACCGCACTTCTGTCAGGTAAATGACAGAAACGTCGGTTTTCATCAAATACTCTTCACACAGGCATATCGCCGAGGTGCCCTCACTCTCGGTTGCAAAGTCCGATCCGCAGTGATGTGTGTCTCTGCAGGATATGCTCTAAATAGAAATGAACTACAGGACGACAGCATGCAAATCCTCTCTGATCTCTCCACGCCATTCGTGAACGCCTGCAGCAAAATCAACTCCGCTGTCACTCGTGATCTGAGGCCCAAAACGCTCATCTACCTACGTCGAACGCCCGGAACCACATGGATCATCAAGCGTGGATACGTGCGGCTTTCCTATGTCGAACCCAAGGGAAGATCTTTGACGCGACTGCTGCTCGGGAAGGGAGCGATGTTTGGTGATCTGCCCTTTACCCCGGGCTTCTTCCTGCCAAATGAGCAGGCAATTTCAAGTGGGATTTCGTGCGTGATCGAGATCAGCCGACAGGAATTAGAGAAACACGCATTGGCGATGCCCATTTTCGAATCGTTGTTGCTTCAGACTTTCTCGTCGCAGTTGCAAGCTCTTGATCGACGCATGCAGTGGCAATTGATCTTCCCGCTGCGTACTCGTATCGCCACGGCGCTCCATGACCTGGCGTGCTTTTCCGGTGGACGTTGTGGGCACGGTCACCTCGTCGACGTGCGGCTCACGCACGAGGAGTTTGCCGAGTTAGTCGTGGCGGCGCGGCCAGTTGTCTCCGAAGTACTGGTAGAACTCAAGCAGGAGGGGATTATCGACTACACGCGATCTTACATTTGCCTGCTCAGTCTGGATCGCCTGTCCAGCCTGAGCGCTGCTGAGCATTGATGCCGATGGTGACGAGCGCGGTCTTGTTAGTGAGTTGGGGGATGATGTTCACTTATCTTTTCTTTCTTGGCTATTTGCGGTGGGCCGATCTTCAGGCAGAAAACGTCGCCACGAAGAGCCCAACAAAAAAACGGCGCTCCGCGGCTAACCGGGATGCCGTTCGTTTAGTCGTCCGATTCGTCTTTCGCGTGAAAGCTAATCACTACGGGTGAGCAAATGCCGGACCGCGACATAACTCCTACGTATACGCGTCGCCCCAAGCGGTTAGAGGTCGAGAGGCGCTCACTCTGGCTTCAAACGGACCATTCTGGCGGCATCAAGAAAGACGCGGATCAATCATTGCTGCGGTAAATAGCGACGAGTATTAGTCAGTGCACCACCTCGCCGAGATAAATAGCTTCGCCAATGGTTCGTTTTTTGGCAGTCGTCGCCGAGAGTCGCCATAAGGGCAAATTCCTTCGGGCAGCATTCTAAAACTCAATGCAAAATCCTACATCCGACTGTCCCGGAAAGTCGTCGCGCATCAGACATCTCAGAAAACTACCGTTTCCCGGGAAGAGTGTCGGGGCAATTCGGCAACGCTTGCTCGCTTCGGTCACATCGACCGACGCACCGAATCACGCTGAGGGACGGTTGTTCCGCTATGCTTGAGTCTCGACAATTGCCAAGATCGCCTGGCGCAGGGTCTGCGGCAGGGTACCCCAGGCTGCGATCACTTGCTGGAGATCGCGGGCATGTCTACTTTGATTCGCAACTGCGTTGTTTCGTGCGTCGCGCGATTGTGAAATCCCAGTTTTTCCCGGCAGTTTCGAGGATTGTTCGACTGCCCGTGGGGGTACTTTGGAGGAGTTTCCTATGGGAAGCGTGATCGAGGTTACGACCACCCAGGGCAGCAAACGTCTCGACCTCGAGGCCGCAGACCACCTCGAGATCGCTGTCGGCGGTGTGACCTACCGAGTGGAGGCACCGCACATCCAAGAGATGCTTAAGGCGTACATGAACGGAAGCTTCGCGGCGCAGATCCAACAGCAGTCGCTCGAACGAATTCGAGCGGCAGATCGCCGAGCACAATCGTAAAAGACGCGGACGTCGGATCAACACACCGACGTCCCAAAAAAATCTCGCTAGAATTCTGAGCGGCTGAGGAACGCCATGTCGTGAGGCATGGCGGGGCAACAATTCACGCGTTTCTCGCGATGGACTGCGACGCCCGGTACCCCTCCGCCGCTCTTTTTGTGCACCTGCACGGTGACAACCTGTTGTCACCACTCGCGGCGTCAAGGCTTGGCGCATCGACGACGCGCGGTACAGTACGCGAACCAAAGTCGATAGTCCCAAAAGTTCCCTCGGAGCCGCGACCGTGGATGCCACGTCGCTCACGCTCGGCGCTTTTTTTGCGCGCCGCTACCTACCCACGTACCTCGCTGGAGCCAGCGAGCGGACGATCGTCGAGTATCGAACGTCGCTCGCCAAGTGGGCCGCGCTCACTGCGGATCGGCCGCTCGAAGCGATCACGGTCGAAGATCTCGCCGCGTTCAAAACCAAGCTCCTGGAGCTGCACGGCCGCCGCGCCGCCACACTCGCCGCCGCGACTGCCAACAAACACCTCCGCCACATTCACGGCGTGCTCGTCACGCTGTCCGCCTCTGCGCCTGCTATGCATTGATCAACTCTGTCCAGTTGCCGGCATACGAGCGGTTCGTGATGATCGAGAACCGCGCTTGGAAAACGCACGTCGGCGATCCGGCGCCGGACATCACGGTCGTCATGCTCGATGGCTCGACCAAGCGGCTGTCAGAACTGCGCGGCAAGCTCGTGGTGGTGAACTTCTTCGCGACCTGGTGCGGTCCGTGCAACTATGAACTTCCGCACCTCCAGACGCTGTGGGCCAATCTGAAGGCGAACGACGGCGTCACGATGCTGGTGATTGATCTTAAGGAAGACGCCGACACGGTGAAGTCTTTTCTTTCCCAGCACGAGTACACGTTTCCGGTGGCGCTCGATCCAAGTGCCGAGGCGTTCAAACAGTTTGCCGACGAGGGCATCCCGCAGACGTATCTGATCGGCCGCGATGGCAGGATTCTGTTTCAAACGCTGGGGTTCGCCAAAGATTCGCCGGTCTACGAGCGCGAACTGGCGACATTGCGGCGCACGATCGCCAGCGAGCTGGCGTCCGCCCGGTAATGCGGAACGGGCCGCGTGCGCGATCCGCCGTGCTTACTTCGCATGCCCGGCGGCCTCTTCGTCCGCGGCCGTCACACGCTTGAAGACTTCGGTCCGGCCCAGGAGCGCGATGCCGATGTAGCCCCGGGCGTAGAGCTCGTCGGGTTTGTTCGGTTCAAACCACATCGTGCACTTGTAGGTCTTGCCGCTGTCGCCGTCGTAGATGGTGCCGCCCAACCACTGATTCTCGCCCGGGTCGTATTTGAAGTTGCTCAGCATGTCGATCCCGATGAACTTGCGCTTGGCCAGCTCGGGATCGGGATTGTTCTTGTCGAGCGCTACGGCATCGTCGTAGGCGACGACCGTGCCCTTGTAGATTCCATCAGACTTCGTGATTTCGAACTGGCCGTTCTTCTTGGGAAACCACCACTTGCCGAGCACCGCATCGGCGGCCGGCGGTTCTGCAGCGATCGCCGCGAGGAATGGAATCACCAGCAGGGTAAGAACCAACAGCACGAGCTTTCGCGTTTTCATCGACACACCTCCTGGTTCGAGATTGCGAGATTTGCGAGCGGACGATGGGACGCCATGTTTATGGGCAACGAATCGATGATGGTTCTCTATATTCTGCGCGCAGTCCTGGCACGAGGCGAGACCAGTGCGGCTGTGATGTCCCGGTTGGATCAGGGATGCGTCAGCTCAAAGTCAACCTGCTTAATCGTGCCGGTGAACTCGAACTTGCCTTGGTCCTTGTAGGCAGGGTCGACGGGCGTGATCGAATCGCGGCCGACCTCGAATGGCTCCAGCCCGTGACGCGGGAAAGTTCGCGTCAGCTTTCCCTCGCCGGCGGGCTTGCCGTTGACGAACAGCTTCAGCGTTCCGCCGCCAATCTTGGAAGCCGGATCGGGTGTGAATTCCGTCTTGAGCGTCACCTTGCCGTTGGGAATCTCGACGGTGCCGGGAATCTCGACGTCGGCGATTTCGAACGCCTGGTAGCGGAAGTGCGGCTTGCTAGCCTTCAGATAGAGCGTCCAACCTGCCGAGAAGGCACCGGCGCACGTGACGACGCCTTCCGCTCCTCCCTCGGGAACCTCGATTTCAGCCGTGATCGTGTGCGCCCGCGGGAAGATTTGCGGCCCGATCGGCTCGGGTAGCCAGACGTGGTTGCCGTGGTAGGTCCACTTTGTGGGAGGCGTGCCCGACTCGCGCAGCGTCGGATCCATACGTTCGGCCATCCGTGGGTCAAGCGGCAGGACGTCGTAAGCCTTGGCCTCTTCGATGAACCTGGCCTGCAGTGCCTTGAGCTTCTCGGGTTCCCTGGCCGCGAGATCGTTGGCCTGGCTGAAGTCTGCTGTGATGTTGTAGAGCTCCCAGGGGGCCTTCATGAAATCCATGCCCTTGCCGGCAGTCTGCCATGGAAAACCGTAACGACTGCAAGCAACCCAGCCATCGTGATAGATGGCCCGGTTGGTCATCATCTCGAAGTACTGCGTGGTGCGTTGGCCCTTCGCGTTGGCATCGTCAAACGAGTACAGCATCGAGATGCCTTCGATCGGCTTTTGCGAGATGCCGTTGACGACCTTCGGTTCGGGAATCTGGCATGCTTCCAGAATGGTCGGCACGATGTCGATCACGTGGTGGAATTGCGAGCGCAACTGGCCCTTGGATTTGATTCCCTGGGGCCAATGCACGACGAGCGGGTTTCGCGTGCCGCCGAAATGCGAGGCCACCTGTTTGGTCCATTGGAACGGAGCGTCCATCGCCCAGGCCCAGCCGACCGGCACGTGCGGCTCGCTGGTCGGCCCGCCGATTTCGTCGATGCGATTGATCATGCTTTTCAGACCAAGTTGCAAGCCGAGCAAGCTGGCCAGTTCACTGAAGGTCCCCTCGAGTCCGCCCTCGGCGCTCGCGCCGTTATCGCCCACGACATACATCACGAGTGTATTGTCGAGCTCGCCGGAGGCCTGCAGGCTGTCGAGCAAGCGACCCACTTCATGGTCGGTGTAGGCCATGTAGCCGGCGTAGTTTTCCATCAAGCGAGTGTAAACCCTCTTCTCGTCGGCGGACCGAGAGTCCCAGGATGGGATGGCTTTGTCTCGCGACGTGAGTTTGGTTCCCTGGGGAATGAGGCCCAGCTCCAGTTGCCTGGCGTGGGTCAGCTCGCGTTGTTTGTCCCAGCCATAATCGAACTTGCCCTGGAACTTCTCGCGCCATTCTTTCGGCGGTTGGTGCGGCGCGTGAACGCCCGACGTGCTGAAGTAGTTGAACCACGGCTTGCCGGGGTTTGCGGCGCGGACGTTGTTCGTCCAGGCAATGGCTTCGTCGGTCATGTCGGCCATGAAGCTGTAGCCCTGCTCAGGCGACTTCGGCTGCGGCACGGGATTGGTGTTGCGATAGAGCGTGGGATAGTACTGGTTTGTTTCGCCCTGGTTGAAGCCGTAGAAGTATTCGAAGCCCTGGCCGGTGGGCCAGTTGTGGAACGGACCCGCCGGGCTGATTTCCGGTTCCGGCGTGTTGTGGGCCTTGCCGAACATCGCCGTGGCATAGCCATTGTCACGCATCGTCTGGGCAATGACGCTTGTCGCCTGCGGCACCTTTCCGGTGTAGCCGGGAAAGCCGGTGCCCATTTCGATGATTACGCCCGTAGCGCAGCTGTGGTGGTTGCGACCCGTGAGCAGCGCGGCGCGCGTGGGACTGCAGAGCGCCGTGGTGTGGAAGCGGTTATAAATGAGTCCGTTCCTGGCGAGCTTGTCGAGGTGCGGGGTGGGCACCGGTCCGCCGAAGGTCGAACACATACCGAAGCCGACGTCGTCGAGCAGAATCACCAGGACGTTGGGCGCGCCCTGGGGAGCCTTCACCGGCTTCGGGTAGTCGGGCGTCGAGTCTTTGAACGTCGTGCCGATCTTGCCCTTAAATTCTGGATCCGGCTGGGGTAACTGGCTGCCCTTGGCAAACCCCGGCCGAGACTTGGTGCGCTGGGCAAATGACTTTGCGAGCCAGCCCGATTCGGCCAGCCCAAGCGCTCCGCCCACGACAACCAGGGCGAGGGGAATCATGAATCGACGCATGTCGAACCTCGAGAGCGACGGTATCAATAAATGCCGAATGGCTAGGTGACTGGAACTGTTTAGGCATAGTTTCCGACACTGCTGACACGAAGTCCAGCACTTGTGGCGAGAATCTTCAAACGGCGCGAGTTCGGTATTTTTGCATCCAACTCGGTTGATTGTTCCTCGCCCACGCTCAGGCGCCAGCCGCTAGCGCTTCTCGACCAGGCAGGACCAGCCGAGAAATTGCACCGGAACGCCGGGGGCTTCGTCGAAACGGAACTCACGCAGGTCGAGGATCTCGAAGGCCTGGCCGAGTTCGCCGCGAAGTTGCTCTTCGGTGACCACCGGCGGCCCGGGCTCGTGCGGCTCGCGGGCGTTGCCGGCCAGGACGAGCCCGCGTGCGCCGGCGGCCAGGTGCCGGGCGACGGCCGGAGCGTACGCTTGGGGCGCGCTGCGCCGGACTGCGTGGTAACAACCGCGATCGAAGAAGAATCCGAACGGGCCCTTCAGCTCGGGCAAGGCGAGGACGTCGGCGGTGAGGAACTCCGCCTGGACGCCGGCGGCCTGAGCGCGCTCGTGGGCCTTTTCGATTGCCAGCGAAGCGACGTCAACGCCGGTGACGGTGAAGCCCTGTTGGGCCAGCCAGACGCAGTTGGTGCCGGTTCCGCAGCCGATCTCCAGCGCGCGGCAGGGATGAATCGCGTGCTGGGTGACGACGCGCTGCAGCTCTGCCGATGGCCGGCCCGTATCCCACGGCATGCTGCCTTCGCGGTAGCTATCGTTCCAATCGCGGTGGTCTTTCATCGCGGTTGCTCGGGGATTGGTGAAACGTGATTGAACAGGAAAGCGGAGAACTGCAATCGGTGTTCCGCAGTATACGTTTCGCGCCATGGGATTTGATAGACTGCCGGGGTCCCAATGGAGATCACCATGGAACTCAAACAGCCGATTGCGGTGTACAACGCCGCGACGAACGTCGAGGCGCATGTCGTGGCGATGTTTCTGGTCGAAGGCGGCGTCGAGGCGTTCGCGACCGAGGATCTGTCGCTCGTCGGCCTGTGGATGTTTGGCACGCTGCCCGAGATTCATAAGCCACAAGTCTGGGTGAGCGCGGCCGACCGGGAGCGGGCCGCACAACTGCTGCAAGACTACGAGCGGCAAGCGGCCGAGCGAACGCAGACCACGCAGGATGACGCATCCGCCACTCCGATCGAAGTCGTCTGTGAAGAGTGCGGGCAGACGGCGAGCTTTCCGGCCGAGCAACGCGGACGCGTGCAGTATTGTCCGCACTGCGCCGCGCACCTGGACGTGGAGAGCGGTGATGACGGCGACCGCTACTGGCTCGATTCGAACAAGCCGGACGGCGGGTGAAGTCCGGGCGCTGGCGATCGCTGGCACAGGACCACGAATCATGCAATGGATAGTGCTGCTCGGTTGCCTTGCCGCATTGCTGCCGTGGCTGTCGGGTTGCTCCGAGTCTGGCAAGCGGCAATCCGCGCTCTGAGCGAACCGGAGAACCCCTGGCTGAAGGACGGAGCAATCCGGGCACAGCAACAGATCGCAGCGGACACGCGTTAGCGGGCATGGGGCCAGCATTCCGCCGCTTACGTAGGCGCGGAAGACGGCGAGCCCGGCAGCCTGAGGGCGCCTTACGGCGACTTCACCGTGAAGAACAGCACCATCCCGACGAGCGAGCACACGGCCAGTGTCGTGGCCATGCCGCGCTTCCAGACGAAGGTCATCAACAGCGCCAGCACCGCCACGCAGCAGGCGGCCCAGTCGAAGGTGGACCAGTCGGGTACCAGCAATCGCATGCTGTAGATGTCGCGCTCATCCACCGAGCCGAACAGGGTGTGGACTGCAAACCAGATCGCCAGATTCAGCACCACGCCGACTACCGCGGCCGTGATGGCTGAGAGCGCGGAAGTGAGCAAGCGGTTGCCGCGCAGGCGCTCGATGTATGGCGCGCCCAGAAAGATCCAGAAGAAGCAGGGCACGAACGTCACCCAGGCGGTGACCACCGAGCCTAGGATGCCGGCTGCGAGCGGGCTGAGCGAGCCGCTGTCGCGGAAGGCGCCCATGAAGCCCACGAATTGCACGACCTGGATCAGTGGCCCGGGCGTGGTTTCGGCCATGCCGAGTCCGTCGAGCATTTCGCCCGGCTTGAGCCAACCGAAGTTCTCTACGGCCTGTTGCGCCACGTAGGCCAGCACCGAATATGCACCTCCGAAGGTGACGACGGCCGCTTTGCTGAAGAAGATTCCTTCCTGCACGAACACCGACTGGCGTCCGAACGTGGCCGCTAAAAGCGCCAGCGGACCAAACCACAAAATGCTGAAGACCAGGCAGACCCTGAGCGTGCGCCGCCACGACGGCGCCACGGAGTGCAGGCGGACGGCGTCGGCTGTTTCTGCCGCGGTGCCGGCGCCGTGTCCTTTGAGCACGGCCATACGTTCGGGCAAGAACCGGCCACCCAGGTAGCCGAAGAATCCCGCGGCGAGAATCAAGAGCGGGAACGGCACGCCGAAAAAGAAGATACCCACGAAGGCGGCGGCCGCGATAGCGACCATCACACCGTTCTTGAGCACGCGCTTGCCAATCCGCAGCACCGCCTCCACGACGATTGCCAACACCGCGGGTTTGAGTCCAAAGAAGAGAGCCTGCAGCAGATCCGTCTGCTGGTAATGCGCGTAGAGAATGCTGAGCACCAGAATCGAAACGAAGCCGGGCAGGATGAATAACGTGCCGGCGACCACTCCGCCCAGCGTGCGATGCAGCAGCCAGCCGGTATAGGTGGCAAGTTGTTGCGCCTCTGGGCCCGGAAGCAGCATGCAGTAGTTGAGGGCATGCAGAAAACGGGCTTCGCTAAGCCACTTCTTTTCTTCGACCAGAATGCGGTGCATGACCGCGATTTGTCCCGCCGGTCCGCCGAAGCTGAGCACGGCCACGCGACACCAGGTGCGCAGCGCCTCGGACCAGGAGACGACCTGGACGTCGGCGGCATTCTGTGATGGCTCGGGCATTTGCGGGCGATCGCGGCCGTGGCAGGTTCGCGGGCGCGCCAGTCTAGCAGGTTCGATCCCTGCAGTGAGCCTGCAATTGCCCTGTTGACGAGTCAGCCGCGCGCGTGGAAGCTGACGGGGACGAGTCACGGGCCCTATTGCCGCGAATGCACTAAGCTGCGCGACGCGTGCGGCTTTTGCCGGCGACACGTGTGATCGCCAGCAAACCTGCTGCCAGCAGGGCCAGCGAGGATGGTTCCGGCACGGCGTTCATATAGACGTAGCTGGCGTAGTCGAGATTCGACGTCTGGCCCGTGTACTGAGCGCTCAGGCCGGCTCGCTGCAGCATCAATTGATCGGGGATCAGCGCAATGTTCTGGTCGAAGCCTTCGTTGATGGCCGTAATCATCAGGTTTGCGAAGATGCCGTTGCCGACAACGGCCGGGTGCAGACCATCCTGAAAGAAGTAGGTCGCGTTCGAGCTGGAACCGACGGTTTGGATGGTCACACCGCCGACGACGAGCGGCGCGGCGTTCATGTCGCGCATGGCCTGGGCCGTGTCGAGGAACACCAGGTCGCGAGCCAGCGCCTCGGCCTTGAGCTGCGTGTTCACCAGGTTGATCGCATCGAGCACGTTCTGCAGCGCTTCCGGCGGAAGCAATGGCACGTAAGCCTGCGCTGCGGGCACGAGGGTCATGTCCGGCAGGCCGGCGATGATCATGCCTTCCGGGTTTGCAGTGAGCACGGTGTCGGTGGCCGTCATCATGCGACTCACCATTCCGGCTGCCCAGGTGTTTTTGTCGAGCGCGCCGGTCGCAAGATTCAACACCGAGGGTCCAAAGTCATTGCCGCCGATGAACAGGAATGCGACGTCCGCGTTGCCCGCCTGAACGATATCGCGCACCTGCGTGTGCTGGCCGCCCGAGAGGAGGCTGGTGGTGGTAGCGCCGCCGACAGCCCGGTTGTAGGTTTGGCTGGGACCGAAGTTGAGGCCGCGATCTACGGCCAGATAGGGAACCCAGCTGCCCCTGTGTGCGGTGCCTTGGGTTTCGCTGGCGCCCATGGCGGCGAAGCCAGCGAGCGGGGCAGCCGAGGCCGACGATTGAATCGCGGCGCAGTGGGAGAATACGGAGAGACCGATGAAGAGTAAACCGACCCGAATCATTAGCGGTCTCCCAGGAAAAATGACGTGCGCCAGTCCCCGATTGTAGTTGGCACAAGTGCCGAAAACACCCTATTTCTGGCGGGTTGGCAGAATAATCCCTTGGCCCCCCCGCGCCCGGCCGCAGCCCCCAATCGAGGTCGGGCACACTACAATCTCTGCACGCACCTGAGTCTGTTGCAATGCGGCCCCCTTGGAGATCGAGATGGGATTGTTTCTGGCGTTAACTGGCGTCGCGAACGCCGATTCGGAGGCGGTCGAGAAAGCCTTACGCGAGTATGCCCGCGCCCGGGGTGGCACGATGGAGCAAGGGGCCGCGAATGATGCGGACGATCGGCTCGTCATCGCCAGGTCCAACGCCGGGAACGTCACCGTGGTTTATCCCAGCGACTTCATGGGCTGGGACGACGCGGCTCGCTTTCTTTCGGAGACGCTGGGCGCGGCGACCATCTCGCTGCACATTCACGACGAAGATCTATGGATGTACGTTCTCGTTGACGGTGGGAAAGACGTCGACTGGTTCAATCCGATTCCGAACTACTGGGGCAACGTCTCGAGTGGCGAGCTGACCCAATGGGCCGGTAACGCTGCGACCTTGGCCGGGCACTGGCCGCGACTGTCAGCAGAGGCCGTCGAGAACTACCTGGTTAGCTGGGACTTCGACGGGTTCGAGGAGCAGGCCTATCCCGAAGATGAATTTCCTCGCGGAGACTGCTGGCAAATGGTCGACTTTATGAACAAGCTGCAGCTCGTCTATCCGGACAGCGACGTGGACACGCCGGATAAAAGGTCGTTTGAGTTTCGTGTGTAAGAGAAACGGGGGCACTCGTGATGTCCCCGTTGCGTATCCCGACAAACGCGTGTGTTATAATTTCAACAGCCCTGTCGGCGACGTTTCTTTGGTCCACAAGTGGCTGGTAAATACTATGGCGACCGCAGAGCAGGAACTCGAACAGTTCCGACAGTTTGTCATAAGTCGGCTTGGCGCGGACTCGACCGACGCAACGCTCGACGAACTGTTCGATCTATGGCGGCATGAGAATCCATCGGAGGAGCTGCATGCAGAGAACGTCGCTGCCATCGCTGCTTCGATTGAGGACTTCAAGCGAGGTGAGCGGGGGACACTTGCCGGCGAACACTCGGCCGAATTGCGACGTGAGTTTGGCATTCCAGAATCATGAGTTTCACGGTCCGTGCAGCAGTTTGCACTGCGCCGGCTTGATGAGTTGGAAACTCAATTGCTGTTGGAAACTATGAGTTGATTCCGACCGTCCCCCCGGTTGACGATCGGCCCCGGCGCCGGGAAGCTAACGGGACCGAACGCCGCCCACGGGCGCTGCTCGGCGTGGATTCCCTGCCTCCCGTGTAAAAGACCCTTCATGCCCACGCAACTTGCCCTGCTCGGCGGACAACCGGTCCGCGAGCGTTCATTTACCCGCTGGCCAATCTTTGACGAGCGCGATGAGCAGCGCGTGCTCGCGGCGCTGCGGAGCGGCAAGTGGGGACGACTCGACGGCAACGAAGTCGAGACGTTTGAGCAGGCCTTCGCCCGGATGCACGGCTGCCGGCATGGCATCGCGATGGTTAACGGCACGGTGTCGTTGCGGCTGGGGCTCGTAGCGGCGGGGATTGAGGCGGGCGCGGAAGTCATCGTCCCGCCGTATACGTTCTTCTCCACCGCGTCGGCCGTGATCGAAGCGAACATGGTGCCCGTCTTCGCGGACGTGGACCTGGCGACGTTCAATCTTGATCCGGCGGCCTTCGAAGCAGCCATCACCCCGCGCACCCGGGCCGTGATCCCTGTGCACTTTGCTGGTCAACCGGCCGACATGGATGCGATAGGTGCCATCGCCAGAAAGCACAAGCTGCTGGTAATCGAAGACGCGGCACATGCCCACGGCGCCAGCTACAAGAATCGTCCGGCCGGGAGCCTGGGCGATCTGGCGTCTTTCTCGTTCCAGTCGAGCAAGAACCTCACCAGCGGCGAAGGGGGCGTTGTCACCAGCAACGACGAGCGGCTCGCCGCCGAGTGCCGCTCGCTGCACAACTGCGGGCGCATTCCGACCGGCATCTGGTATGAGCATCACGTGATCTCGGGCAACTACCGCCTGGGCGAACTGCAAGGGGCACTCTTGAACGCGCAGCTTGAGCGGCTCGAAGAGCAAACCCGCACGCGCGACGAGAACGGCCAGTACCTGGCCGCGCGACTGTCAAAGCTGCCGGGCATCCATCCGCAAGCGCGGCCGGAGTTCGTCACCCGGCACGCGTATCATCTGTTCATGCTACGGATCGACGGCGAGGCGTTCGGCGCGCCGCGATCGGCGGTGGTCGAGGCGCTCAAGGCCGAGGGGATCCCCTGCTCTGCCGGCTATGGCTTCTCGCTCAACCAGCAGCCGATGTTCCAGAAGAAGGCATTCGGGCCTTATCTGGCAGTCGAGCGCGACAAGCTGGAGTACAGCAAGGTACACTGCCCGAACAGCGATCTGCTCTGTAAGGAGCAGGCGTTGTGGCTGGAGCAGGCGATGTTCCTGGGCACGCGCGCGGATATGGACGACATCGCCAGTGCGTTTGAGAAGGTCTCTGAAAACGGCGTCGCACTCACGGACTGGTGGCGCAAACGAGGCGCGAAGTAAGTTCACCGCATTAGGAACTTGGTGGGGAATGGCTAGGAGATGAACAGCCAAAGCCGATCGCACTGCCGCACGCTACGGCGCGGAGAATCCGGATACGAAGATGCCCGCCGCGGCGCAATGTGGAACGCGCGGGTGCCGGATCGTTTTCCCGCGGTGATCGCGCAAGCCCGCGATGTCTACGACGTGATCGCGGCCGTGCGGCTGGCCAAGCGCGAAGTGCTGCGCGTGGGCGTGGTATCGGGCGGGCACAGTTGGTCGGGCAATCACTTGCGCGAGGGTGGCCTCTTGCTCGACGTGTCACGGCTCAATGACCTGACGATCGACCGCGATGCGATGCGTGCGACGACCGGCCCGGGCCGCAAGGGACATGAGCTGGCCGGGATGCTGGCCAAGCAGAAGTTATTCTTTCCGGCGGGGCATTGTCGCGGGGTGGCCGTGGGGGGCTACCTGCTGCAAGGCGGATACGGCTGGCACAGTCGCGAACTGGGACCGGCCTGCATGAGCGTCGTGGGTCTCGACATCGTGACGGCGGATGGACGGCTGGTGCACGCGAGCGCCGATGAGAACGCCGACTTGTACTGGGCGGCGCGCGGCTCAGGGCCCGGCTTCTTCGGCATCGTCACGCGGTTCCACTTGCAGCTTTACCCGCGACCGCAAGTGATCGGGATGGGCGTGCAAACCTACGGGCGCGAGATGTTCGACGACGTCTTTCGCTGGCTGCACGAAGTTGGGTCGGAAGTGCCGCGCTCGATCGAGCTGCAAGCGCTGATGTCGCGCGATGCCCCGCGCGTGCGAGGAGCGGGACTGCTGGTCGTGGCGCCGATCTTTGCCGAAAGCTATCGCCAGGCCTGGCACGAGCTGGCGTTCTTCCGCAAGAATCCGCTGCGAAAGAAAGCGAAGCTGAGCATTCCATTTCTGCCCTGCGGGATCAACTTCATGTATCGCGGCGTGGGGCAGCACTATCCGGCCAACCATCGTTACGCGGTCGACAACATGTGGACTCGCGCCGCCATCGAAGACCTGCTGCCGGGGCTGAATCGCGTAGCCGACACGCTGCCCCCAGCGCCCTCGCACATGCTGTGGATGAACTGGTCGCCACCGACGCAGCGACCAGACATGGCCTACTCGGTGGAAGACAACACCTACCTCGCGCTGTACTCGGTGTGGCAGAATGCCGCGGAGGACGAGCAGTTTGCCAGTTGGCCCGTCGATTGCCTGCGGCCGATGCAGGAGCTGTCCAGCGGCTGCCAACTGGCGGATGAGAACCTGGGCCAGCGGCCACAACGGTTTGTCACCGAGGAAAACCTGTCGCGGCTCGACGAACTGCGGGCGAAGTACGATCCCGAGCGAAAGTTCTATTCCTGGATGGGGCGCCCACAATGAGCCACGCGCCGTGCCAAGAGCGATACCTGGGCATGCGGCCGGGCGACCTGGATAGCAAGCCGTACGCACGGTTTTGGAATCCGCGGATGGCGCCGCTCGCTCAGCACTTTCGCGAGGCGCTGGCGCGGGGACCTGTAGCCACGCCGCTGATGCCGGCCGTGGCCGACTCGGCACGCGCGCTTGAAAACGGCTCCTGCCCGATTGAGAACGGATACGCGTTGCTGCCGGGCGGATCGATGCACCTGGCGCTGCGAACGGACCTGCCGGGGACGTCGCCGGAGATGGTCGACTGGTGGTTCGGCTGGCACAGCGCGGAACCGGAGCGCTACAAGCTCTGGCATCCGCAGGCGCATGTCCATGCGGCATGGTGTGCGAAGAATCCGCCGAATGCACCTTCACTGCGGGGGCGCGAGCGCTACTTGGGGCGAACCTCTTGTGTGGACGAATATCTGGGCAGCACGCTCGGCAGCTATGCGATTCGCTTCATTCCACCAGCAGAGCTCGGCTTCGATGAACAGAAGCTGGCCGATCCGCGGCGGGCGACATGCGTGTGTGCTCGTGTGGGGTTTGCGAACTTGCCGTTCGACTTCGGATATCTCGCGCATCACGTGTCACGCGTCGAAGGCGGCGCGGTGATGCACTCGCGGTTCTGGGTAGGCGGCAGCTACGCAGCGCCGAGGCGCGGAGGACTGCTCGGTTCGGCCGTGCTATGGGGCGTGCAACGGGTGCTGAAGCCGCGCCGGACCGATGCCGAGGACTTGCTGGTGCACTGCGCGCAGGAGATGCCGCACCTGGCCAGCTTTCTGCCGGAAATCTATGCGGAGTTCGGCACGTCGTAGAGTGCTGGTTTGTCACACCTGCTGGCGGTACGCGGTCAGGGGACTAATTTTTCGCCCCCCTTTGGAATTCTTGCCGCTGGGAATGTTATAGTACTTCGCGTCGCACGTCTCATCGTTCGATCCACTGGGCAGCAGTTCCTGGCGGCCTTTCTCCCTCACAACCTTTTCGGGCTCTGATATGCACCGTCTCACAGTTTGCGCGCAGCTCCTCGTTGTTGTCCTGGCAGCCCGCGGTCTCGCTCAGGAGAAGGCCCCCGGCGGCGCCGGCGTGAAGACGGTCGCGCCCTCGAGCATCAACTCCTTGCCAATGTCGGACTTTCACTTTCGCGGAAACGTGGGTCGCACGATCGCCGAAAGCGATCCGCCGGAATTCCCGCTGCCGGTGAAGCCCCCCAAGGGCGCGCCGAACATCGTGTTCATCCTGATCGACGATGCGGGCTACGGTCAGTTCGGCACGTTTGGCGGCGCGGTGCCAACGCCGGCGCTCGACCGCGTGGCGAAGGATGGCCTGCGCTATACCCGGTTTCACACCACGGCACTCTGCTCACCCACCCGGGCCGCGCTGCTCACGGGACGGAACCATCACTCGACCAGCAACGGTGTGATCACCGAAGCGGCCACCGGCTACGACGGCTACACGGGCATCATCGGCAAGGAAGTCGGCACGATCGCCGAAGTGCTGCGGCAACACGGATATGCCACGGCGTGGTTCGGCAAGAATCACAACACGCCCGATTGGGAGACGAGCCAGGCCGGGCCGTTTGATCGCTGGCCGAGCGGCTTGGGCTTCGACTACTTCTATGGCTTCATGGGCGGGGACATGGACCAGTGGCAGCCGACGCTCTATGAGAACCATGAGCTTGTGCCGCGCTCGACGGATCCGAATTACATCCTGACGACGGACCTGGTCGATAAGGCCAGCGCCTGGCTGCGGCGCACGCGGTCGATCGCCGAGGACAAGCCGTACTTCCTTTATATGTCGACCGGAGCGACGCACGCCCCGCACCAGGTTTCGCCACAGTACATCGCCAAGTTCAAAGGCAAGTTCGACATGGGCTGGGACGCCTATCGCGAACAGACGTTCGCTCGGCAAAAGAAACTCGGGGTGGTACCTCAGGACGCCAAGCTCACGAAGCGTCCGGCGGAACTACCGGCCTGGGACTCGCTTTCGGCGGATCAGAAGCGGCTGTTCGCGCGGATGATGGAAGTCTTCGCGGCGTTCACGGCGCAGACCGACGATGAGATGGGTCGGCTCCTCGAAGTGGTGCGCTCGCTGCCGGATGCCGACAACACGATCATCTGCTACCAAGTGGGCGACAACGGCGCTTCGGCCGAAGGCGGGCTGGTGGGCCTCTTGAACGAAAACTCGTTCTTCAACAACGTGCCCGAATCGCTGGCCGATAACCTCAAGCACATCGACGAACTCGGCGGGCCGAAACACTTCAATCATTTTCCGGCCGGCTGGGCCTGGGCCATGAACACGCCCTTCCAGTGGACCAAGCAGATCGCCTCGCACCTGGGCGGCGTGCGCAATCCGCTCGTCGTCTCGTGGCCCGCGCGGATCAAGGACAAAGGCGGAGTGCGACCGCAGTTTCATCACGTGATCGACATCGCGCCGACAATTTACGAAGCGACCGGAATCACGTTTCCGGACATCTTGAACGGCGTGGCGCAAAAGCCGCTCGAAGGTGTGTCGATGGTCTACTCGTTCGACTCGGCGAAAGAGCCGGGCCGGCGGCGGACGCAATACTTCGAGATGTTCGTCAACCGCGGGCTGTATCACGACGGCTGGTGGGCGGCCTCGCGCGTGAACATTCCCTGGGAAGGCTCCGCGAAGCCTGCGAATCCTGACACCGCCAAGTGGGAGCTGTACAACCTCGACGAAGATTTCAGCCAGGCGAATGACCTTGCGGCGAAGAATCCTGAGAAGCTCCGCGAACTCCAAGACCTGTGGTGGACCGAGGCAGCGCGCTACGACGTGCTGCCGCTCGATGGACGGAAGACCGAACGCTTGAACGGCGAGCTGCAAGGGCGCCCTTCGCTCACGGCCGGACGCACGAAGTTCACCTACTATCCCGGCATGCTCGCGCTACCGGCCGGCAGCGCTCCGAACGTGCTGAACAAGTCGTTCACGATCCACGCGGATGTGACGCTCAACAAGGATAATACCGAGGGAGCTATCTTCTCGATGGGTGGTGGAGATGGCGGATACGGCCTGTACGTGCGCGACAACAAGCCAGTATTCGTCGGTAACTTCCTGGGCCGCACGACGACGCGCGTGACGGCGAAAGAGCCGCTGCCGGCAGGCCCTGTGAAGCTGCGCGGCGAGTTCAAATACGACGGCGGCGGCCTGGGCAAAGGCGGCGTGCTCACGCTGTATGCCGGCGACAAGAAGCTGGGCGAGGGCCGGCTGGCACAAACCCAGGCAATCACGCTGGGCCTCGGCGGGACGCTCGACATCGGCGCCGACACCGGCTCGGCCGTCGACGAGGAGTACACTCCGCCGTTCGATTTCACCGGCAAGATTGAGAAGGTGAGCGTGGAGCTGGGCAAGTAGCGGCGTGACTGTTCGCTCTAGCCCGTCACCAGCTCGCCGGTGCCTTCGGTGAGCGTGGTCGGCGGGTCGATGGTCCGGCCGACGTGCTTGCCGGCCGCCATTTGGCCCGTGTCGCGCGCAATGGTCAGCGTGTAGGTGACCATGTCGAGACAGTTGTCGTCGGTGCCGAAAGGATCTTCGGTCTCGACGCCGGCCTCTTCCATGCCGAACAAGCCCAGCGAGACGATCGCCATTACCACGGGCGACCACCAGCCGCACTCCTTGCCCACGGCAAAGGGGAGCGTGAGCAGGTAGACCATGATGAGCTGCTTGATCATCACCACGTAGACGAACGGCAGCGGCGTCTTGCGAATCTTTTCGCAGGCCCCTTGGGCGTCGACCAGCTTCGAAAGCTGCTCTTCCATGTGCCGCACGAGCTGCGGTTCGAGCTGACCCGAGCTAAACTCGCGTTCGATCCAGGCCGAGATGGCGAACGCCACGGCGGTGGGCGGATTGCCGAACCGCTCGGCCTGGCAGCGGAGCTCGTCGGGCAGGAAGACCTCGGTTTCTTCCAGGTCCATGTTGCCTTGCAGTGAACGGCGGAGGCTGATCACGTAGCCGGCCACGAGATCGGCCAGTTCCGAGCCGGCGTGCGTGTGGGCCACTCCGACGCGCACCAGGTTGCGACTGGCGTTGATGATGGCGCCCCAGGCGCTGCGGCCTTCCCAGTAGCGTCCGTTCGAGGCGTTCATCCGGAACACGATCAGGAAGCCGAGCAACGAGCCGAGCACGGCGTGCTGCGCGGGGTTGAGGCCGAAGAAGCCATCGAAGGCAAAGCCCCCCTGCTCCTTGCCGATCGTGTAGATGGCCTGGATGATGACGGCATAGATCGTCATCACGACAACGCGCTTGCCGGCCTGACGCAGGGCCGTGCCGCGATAGGAGAAGAGGTTGCCGATCCAGTCTTTACGGTTGTACTCGATCATACGGTGGATCGTCCGAGGGTGTCGCGTGCGAGGTATCAGCCAGTGTTGGCCGAGTCCGCCTCTCGGACGGTTGCAATTCTGGCTAGCGGCGCGGGGTCAGGTCAAGTAGCTGATAGGTGGCATTGCGCGGCTAGAAAACTGCTTTTCGTGGTTTGGACGTGAATTGCTAGACTCAGTTCGCCAAGTAGGAGCTTGAGTAACTGGAGGTGGGGCATGGCAGTGAGCTCAGCGAAAACGCCGATCGAAGCAAGTGGCCCAGGGCCCCGTTCACGTCGCCGCTGGTTTACATTCTCGCTGAGAATGATGCTCATCGTATTCACCGCAGTGGCTTGCCTGTCGGGCTATGTGGTGAACCAGTATCGCTGGATGCTCGAACGGCAGGCATTTTTTGCGGATACCAAGCGGTGCGTTGTGGCAGAGCCCAGACCGAACGTGCACTCACCGGGATTGTTGTGGGTCTTTGGCGAAGTCAGTTGGAAGGAAGTCAGCCTGGCCACTTACAGCAAGATGCGGCCCACCAGCGAAGAGGATCTGGCGCGCGCGAGGTGGTTATTTCCAGAAGCGAAGGTTGGCTCGCAGCTCCGGGGGACCGAAATGGACGGGGAGATCGAGGATGTCTATCGGGCGTTGAAATGGCAGCTGCCGCGATAAGTGGCGTGATCGTGTATCGTGCCGAGAATCCGTGCCGCCCTTACAGGGCTGTTGCCCGTTGTGGGTGACTCTTCCCCTGGGCGGCGCCCAGGGCTGGCATGTTGCCGGCCTACGGTCGAAAGACGTTTCTGAGACTGCGACAGAGGATAAAACCTCCACCGCCACGCACCGCGCTGTCGCATTTCACCTCGCATTACTTTTCCAAGTTCGCGCTGAGCGGATGTCAGTCGCGGTGATGCGTTGAGCGCGTTCCAGATCGCAAGCTGTTCCTCTGGAGTCAGACGGATGACGCCATCGCGTGCGGCACTCACTTCACGTTGCGCTTGGGGAACGGCCGTCGTGCGGACGTACTCGCTGACACTGATGCGGCGGAGCCTGGCCGCCTCGACCAAGTAGCGTTTGCTCGCGGCATCGAGACTCACTCCTATCGAACTGTTGGCAGCGGCAGACTTGCGCGAACGTCGTTTGGGCATCGCGAATCCTCCGGGAAATCATTGTAGTGCGTGGTTTTCCCACGATATGCGCTAGAACCGGGCCCATTCCCTCCCCTTCCGGCCGCGGGTAAACTGGGTAATTTCCCGCACGTCCACAGGGATTGGCGGGGCACGACCTTTCGATTGTGTTTGCCAGGAGTATCTGCCGTGTCGCATTCCAACGCCACTTCGCCCGACTTTGCTAAAGGGAATGGCATGCTTCCCGCCATCGCTCAGGACGCCGCCACTGGCGAGGTGCTGATGCTGGCCTACATGAATCCCGAAAGCTATGCCGAGACGCTGGCCACGGGCCGGGCCGTGTATTTCAGCCGCAGCCGCAACAAGCTGTGGCGCAAAGGTGAAGAAAGCGGCAACGTGCAGGAAGTGCGCGGCATCTACTTCGATTGCGATGCCGACACGATCCTGCTCAAGGTCAACCAGATCGGCGGCGCGGCCTGCCACGAAGGTTACTCGAGCTGCTTCTTTCGCCAGGTGACGCCCGAGGGCTTCAAGGTCGTCGGCGAGCGGGTGTTCGACCCGGCCACAGTTTACAAGAAGTAAGCGTTTTATAAGAAGTAAGCCAAGCGCGATTCACCCGCGCACTTGATGCTCTCCCTCGCTTCCACACTTTCCCCACGATCCATCATGCCAGACTCCCTCAAGCTTGGAATTCCCGCCGGCAGCCTGCAAGAAGCCACGGCCGAACTCTTCCGCCGCGCCGGCTACAAAATCACGTTCAGCTCGCGCAGCTACTTCCCGCAGATCGACGACGACGAGATCGAATGCATGCTGATCCGCGCGCAGGAGATGGCCCGCTATGTCGAAGACGGTGTGCTCGATGCGGGCCTGACCGGCAAGGACTGGATCATGGAAAACCAGTCGGACGTCGAGGAGGTGGCCGAGCTCGTGTTCTCGAAGGTCAGCCGGCGGCCGGTTCGCTGGGTGCTGTGCGTGCCGAACGATTCGCCCGTGCAAACGGTGAAGGACCTCGCGGGCAAGCGGATAGCGACCGAGGCGGTGGGCATGACCGAGCGCTTTCTGGCCAGCCATGGCGTGAAGGCGAAAGTTGAGTTCAGTTGGGGCGCCACGGAAGTGAAGCCGCCCAAGCTGGCCGACGCGATCGTCGAAGTGACCGAGACCGGCAGCTCGCTACGGGCCAACAACCTGCGCATCGTCGACGAGGTGCTGCAGAGCACGCCGCGGTTCATTGCGAATCGCGCGGCCTACTCCGATCCGTGGAAAAAGCAGAAGATCGACGACATCGTGCTGATGCTCAAGGGGGCGATGGCCGCCGAAGGCAAGGTCGGCCTGATGATGAACGTCGAGCGCGAGAAGCTGAAGGCCGTGCTCTCGATCTTGCCCGCGCTGCAGCAGCCGACGGTCTCGAGCCTTTCGGACGAGGCCTGGGTCGACGTGAACACGATTCTCGACGAGTCGGTCGTGCGGAACATCATTCCGCGATTGAAGGCCGCCGGCGCGCGGGGCATCGTCGAGTACGCACTGACCAAGATCATCGAGTAACTCGCGCCTTTTGAGAGGTCACCCCATGCGACACGTTGTGCTGTTTGCGCTGTTGGCTTTAAGCCTGCTGGCGACTCGCGTTCAGGCGGCCGAATTGCCGCTCGTGTTCAGCGAGAACTTCGAAAAGGGCGCCGAGCGATGGAAGCCGACAGATCCGAAGTCGTGGGCGATCACCAAGACGCCGGAAGGCCAAGTCTATAGTCTGACGAAGGACAGCGACTACAAGCCCGTTCATCGCAGTCCAGTGAACATCGCGCTGCTGGAAGACGTGACCGTGAGCGACTTCGTGCTCGACGTCAAACTTCAGAGCACGGTGAAGGACTATGACCACCGGAGCCTGGTGCTGGTGTTCGGCTATCAGGATCCGTCGCACTTCTACTATGTGCACTTTGGCAAGAAGACCGACGATCACGCGAACCAGGTCTTCATCGTGAACGACGCACCCCGGGTGAAAATCTCGACGAAGACCACGCCGGGCACGCCGTGGGATGACGCCTGGCATAAGGTACGGATCACGCGCGACGTCGAGAGCGGCAAGACGGCCGTGTACTTCGATGATATGAACGAGCCAGTGATGACGGCCGAGGATAAGACGTTCGCCTGGGGCCGGATCGGCATCGGAGCGTTCGACGACCTGGGGAACTTTGACGACGTCGAGCTTCGCGGTACGATCGTCGAACCGGGGAAGTAGTTTGCTTTCGTAGCCCGACTCGCCTAACCAAAACACACAACAACGACACTCACAAACGAATCATCAACAAAAGGAAAAGGACATCGCCATGAGCGCTGACGCCAAGGTGAAGGAACTCGGACTCGAATTGCCCCCCTGCCCCAAGCCGGCCGGCGTCTATAAGCCGCTGGTGATCACCGGCAAGTGGTGCTATGTCTCGGGGCATGGTCCGCTGAAGAGCGACAAGACGATGATGACGGGCCGCGTGGGAACCGAAGTCGACGTGCAGGCGGGCATCGCCTCGGCGCGGCAAACGGGCCTGGCGATTCTCTCGACGCTGAAGGAGTACTTGGGCAGCCTCGACCACGTGGTGAAGGTCGTCAAGGTGCTCGGCATGGTCAACGCCGCGCCCGACTTCAAGGATCATCCGCTGGTGATCAACGGCTGCAGCGAGCTGTTCCGCGACGTGTGGGGCGAAGACAACGGCGTCGGCGCGCGCAGTGCCGTGGGCATGGGCTCGCTGCCGGGGAACATCTCGACCGAGATCGAGGTGATCTTCGAGCTGGATCAGACGTGGCTGGATAGCCGCCCGAAGAAGTAACGCTTACAAGTCGCCGCCGCTGGAGAGGAGGCCGTGCAGGTGGCCGGTCTCGTTGAGGGTCAGGAGCTTGAACTCCTTCTCCCAGTGGATCGTGCTAATCGAGCCGTTCCCCAGTTCGAACGGCGTGCGCGAGGCGGGAATCTCGAGCAGGGCCTTGAAGGCGGCGGACAGCGAGCCGCCGTGGGCCACGACAATCGCATTGGCATAGCCGGCTTCGCGAATCGCCCGAAAGGCGTCGGCCGTGCGGAGCATGACGTCGCGGCGCGATTCGCCGCCGGGAATGCGAAAGTCCGGATCGTGGCTCCGCCAGCGCGCGGCTTCCTCGGGAAAGTGCTGGTCGAGCTCGTGCCAGTTGTGTCCTTGAAACACGCCGGCGTGGATCTCCATCAGCCGCGGCTCGAGCTTGACCGGCACGTTCAGCCGCCTGGCGATGTATTCGGCCGTCTCTTCAGCGCGGCGCAAGGGGCTGGCGATGACCGCGTCGCAGGCGATGCCGGCCAGCGCTTCGGCCGCCGCTTCGCACTGTTTGTGCCCCAGCGCGGAGAGGGCGCTATCAAACTGCCCCTGGATGCGATGCTGGAGGTTGTACTCCGTTTCGCCGTGCCGCACGCAATAGAGTTTCATCGAGTTGCAACTGCCTTCCCAGCACCGTTCGCCGCCTAGCTTGGTAGCGCTCGAATGTCGTTCAAAGCGGGACGAAGTGCAAGGGGCGAATCGCACCTGAGTTTTCAGCCAGCCTGAAAAACGTGGGTGCCACGCTATGCCGTTAACCCTTTGCACGCGGTGTGTGATACAGTCGGGTGCCACAGGTGGCCGCGTGGCGGCTCACCTGTGACGCGCCGGGGAATGCCAGCACGGTTTGCGAGGCGAGCTCTTTTAGGTCGCGAAGTGCACCCGTACTGCTGGTTCGCCGTCGAGAAAGGCCACGCGGGTGTTTGGGGATGATGTGATGCGTAACGAGCACAGGTGAGCCGCAACGCGGCCACCTGTGGCACCCAGCGGTTCGCTTATTGGACTCGACAGGCTCCCTAGCGCCGCACCGGCTGCCGCGGGATGCCGCTGCCCGTCACGTTCAGCGAGGTGAGATGCCGCGCCTGCTGGGCCTGGCGGTCGCTGGACAATTGCTGCAGGAGCTGCGGCGAAGCCCGATCGAGCATGATCACTTCGCTCTTGGCCCGGGGATTGGAAAGCGGGCGGATGATGCAGATCACCTCGGCCGATTCGCCACCGGGACCAACGGCGGCGAGCGCCGCGGGGTTCACCCCTGGCAGAGCTTCGGCGGCGGTCATCTCGGCCGGGCCGGGCATGTTTGCCGGGGTCACGCTGGCGACGGGAATGTCTACCGGTGCTGCGGAGGAGCGCGTCATGCTGGCCGCCACGGGCATGACCGGCGTTCCAACCGGTCCGGCGGAAGGCGGAACCTGCTGCTGATAGATCGCCGAGAGGCCGATTTCGTCGAGTTCCTGCTGAATCGCGGGGAGGGCGGCAAACAGCCCTTCGTTGTCGGTCGGATCGGCCGCGTTGCAGACGCCGATCACCTGACCGTCCGTCGTGAACAAGCCGCCACCGCTGCGACCTTGCACCGGCAGGCCGGCGACTTGCAGGTTCGGCGGACCGAGGAACTTGTCGAGCGCCGTGATCGTGGTCTGCTCGGCGGTCGGCGGACCACCGTTGTTGCAGCCGACCGTCGTGACGCGATCGCCCTTGGCGGCCAGATATCCCTTGGGAGCCAGCCGCGCGACACGCACCGGCACGCCGGGCGCAAAGCTTACCAGAGCGATGTCCGTCTCGAGGTCGTAGCTCACCAGCTTGCCGGGCACCTTCTGCGGAGCACTGGGGCCAAGCATATCGATGGAAATGTCACCCTTGCCTTGCGAGTCGCGGAAGATGTGACCGCAGGTGAGCACGAGCGCTTCGCCGGCGCGGGCATCGATGAGCGTGCCCGATCCGTAGGAGACGCCGGTCGGATCAGCAATCGTGAGCCGGACGCTGGAGGCGATCAGATCTTTCGGGGCTGGAGCCTGTGCGCTGGTCTCAAAGCCGCGCGGCGGCAGATCGCGGAGCGACTGGTTGACGGGTTGCTGGTGGTTGACGGGTTGCTGGTGGTTGACGGGTTGCTGGTGGCTGACGGGTTGCTGGTGGCTGACAGGGCGGAGCGGGCGATCGATCACGCCGCCGGATTGATTTTGTAGTGCAGAAAGCCGCGCGAGCGGTCCATCGGGGGACTGCGCGCGAACCATTGGCGCCGAGCTACCGGAATTCTGCCGCGGGCCCACACCGGCGCGGCTGAACAGCGAGGCCATTTCGGCGCGGCTCATGCCGCCGGTCTGGCGGGCAACTTCGCGGCCGTCAACCAGGAGCACGAAGCAGGGAATGTTTTGAACTTTGTGTTGCCTGGCAAGTTCGCGCTCGCGATCGACATCGACGCGGCGGATCGGATAGCCAGCCTGCACCATTTCGTTCACGGTGCTTTCCATGGCGCGGCAGGGACCGCACCAGGTAGCTTGAAAATCGAGGAGGACGGTGTCACCCGCCTGCGATAGAGCTGCCACGAGCGCGGCGATCTGCACCGAGATCATCGGAGGTTCCTTCCCTGGAATGTATGTCGCTGCCGACGTCCATGCCGGCGGTTTGTGTCGCCCGCGAGCGAAGGTTCTTCCGGCTAGCGACCCGAGCTGATGGGCGACCGCGAGACTGCGGTCCGCCGTGCAGGCAATCCTTGCCTGACGAGCAGCGCGAGCGATACTCCGAGAGGAACAATCCGCCGTGGGGATGGGTCGCTTGCACGAGTGACGACTGGCCTCCTGCCAGGAGCCGCTCTCTGTCGATGGGCAAGCGACGGTGGGACAAGACGCTGGTGGCCCCGCGCCAGGACTTCCTGGCGCACTTGAGGCTGCAACATCTTGCCCCGCGTTTCCCTTTCTTACAACCGCAGTTTCAGGGCGTCTGGCGCTGGCGCGGGGGGCGATAGCATGCTTAAGTCGATGCTCTGGCAGGCTCTCGCTCCGCCAGCGTGCCGGGCGCGTGGCGCCGTGCAAACTGCGATCGCCCCGCGTAGTGCAGGCCGCGTGCCAATGGCTGCGAAACGGGCCGGCGAGTGTGGTACGATTGAAAGCGAACTCCCGATCACAGTCGCTTCACCTCCTACGCCGCGAACCTGCCATGCGCAATTCCTACGGTTGGCCGATCACGCTAGCAGTCGTGATGATCGTGCTCGTGGTCGCGCTCATCATCGGCTGGGTGATCCTGACGGTCGAGATCGAGAACACGGGCCTGTTCTGGACGCTGCTGGTCATGGGGACCAGCTTTTTGGGCCTGGTGCTGGTGGGCGTCGTGCTGTACCTGGTGCTGTCGATCAAGGGCATTCGCCTCTCGCAGCGGCAGAGCAATTTCATCGACAGCGTGAGCCATGAGCTTAAGAGTCCGATTGCCTCGCTGAAGCTGTATCTGCAGACGCTCTCGCGGCGAACCGTGACCGAGGAGCAGCAGGCGAATTTCTATCGCTTCATGCTCGAGGACGTGCAACGGCTCGATACGCTGATCAATCACATGCTCGACGCGGCCAGGCTCGACCAGGAGCCGGTGGAAACCGACCTGGTGGACGTGGAGCTGTCGCGCGTGCTGGCAACCTGCGCGGAGACGGTCTGCCTGCGCCACCATCTGCCGAAAGAAACCATTCGCGTCACCAGCAGCGAGGCGATTGTCCGCGCGCGACCGATCGACCTCGAGATTCTGTTTCGCAACCTGATGGATAACGCGATCAAGTACGGCGGCTCGCCGCCCGCCGTGGAGGTCGATTCGCAATTCGGCGGCACGCTGAAAGGAACCGACCAGATAGTCACGCGGATCGTGGACAACGGGCGCGGCATTCCAACCAAGCTGCGGCGCAAGATCTTCGGCCGCTTCGTCCGCCTGGGAAGCGAACTGGAACGCGTGCAGACCGGCACGGGCCTGGGACTGTTTATCGTCCGGACGCTGGTCAAGCGGATGAACGGGAAGATCAACGTGCGCGGGCGGCTGGACGCGAGCGGCACGATCTTTGAAGTGGTGCTGCCGGCGCGGCGACCCCACGTGGAGAGCGCTGCGCCCACGGCCACCGCAGCGGGCGCTGCCAGCGAGCGGCCGCTCGATAAAATGGATGCGGGCATCCGATAGGCGTTACCCGAAACGAATCGCGCGCGATGAAGCATATTCTCGTTGTCGAAGACGAAGAGCATCTGGCATTCGGCATCAAGTACAACCTTGAGGCCGAGGGCTACGAGGTCTCGACCGCGGCCGATGGGCCTGCGGCGCTGGCGATCATGGAAAGCGCGGAGCCGCCCATCGACCTGGTGGTGCTCGACCTGATGTTGCCGGGGATGAGCGGCTATGCCGTGTGCGAAACCTTGCGGCAGAAGGGAAACAACGTGCCGGTGCTGATGCTCAGCGCTCGAACACTGGTGGAAGACCGCGTACGCGGATACGACGTCGGGGCCGACCAGTACCTGCAAAAGCCGTTCGAGCTGGAAGAGTTGCTGAGCATGACGCGGAGCCTGTTGGCGCGGCGCGCGACGATGGCAACTGCCGGTGCCGGTTTGCCGCCGCGCACCGGGGAGCCCATGCTGTACGAGTTCGGCAACGCGAAGGTGAACTTCGACACCTTTGACGTCACCGTGGCCGGCGAACCCGTGCGGCTCACGCACACCGAGATGAAACTGCTCAAGTACTTTGTCGAGAACGAAGGCTCGGTGGTCACGCGGGCGGAACTGCTCGAACACGTGTGGGGCATGTCGCACGTGCCCACCACGCGCACGGTCGACAACTTCATCGTCAACCTGCGGAAGTACTTCGAGGAAGACCCCGCCAAGCCGAAACACTTTCTGAGCGTGCGCGGCACGGGGTATCGGTTCGTGGCGGGCGGCGCGGGTTGAGTGGGCAGCTTCTTCTGTAGCCGGCCTCTGTGAGGCTGGAGGAACCGGATGAAGGCCCCGGGGTCACAGACCCCGGCTATAGCTTAATAACATCCACTACGGCTTCACGAGTTTGAAGTCCTCGACGCTCGTGCCGAGGTAGATGTGATCGTAGAGGCCGAATTCACCGTCGACCGGCGACAGGGCGATGCCATTGAGCGTGAATTCGCCAAAGTCGGCGAACAGGTCGCGCGTCACGACTTCCCAGTCTTCGGGCAGCGCGGCGTCAACCGTGAGCGAAGCGCCGAACACCTGGGGCGCAGGCCCGGCGCTATAGCGGAAGCTCGGCGCGCCGGCCGCTGCTGGTCCCCAGACGCCGTCGTGGTTGAGCTGCACGCAGATGGCCGAGCCCCCCTGCTTCTTCCAGGCGTAACGCAGGTAACGGAACTCGCCCGGACCGGGATTCTCGCGAACCTTGATCGCCCAGCCAGGGATGGCGGGATTGAACTTCTGGTCGAGCGTGACGCGGACGCTGGCGGCGCCAGAGTACTTTTGCTCGGCGTCGAGCGTGGCGGTGCCGCCTCCTTCGGTGAGCGCGGCGACGAACTCGGCCTGGTCCTCGAAGAGCTGCCGCGGCTGTTCGGGCGGCTTCGTGCCAGCCACGATCGACAGGCTCAGGTCGAGCGACGTCGTGTGCACGGCCGTCTTCGGATCGGCGGGATCGGTGAGGCAGACGGCAGCCAGCTTCACGTTCGGGAGTGCGCCTGCGGCCGTGCCGAAGGGAAACGTCACCGGGAAGCTGAAGTCGGTTTGATCGGCGGCAAGATTGAACGTGGGCGCGGGAACGCCCTCCGGCAGCCCGGTGAGCGTGAGCTGCACGGGAAGCGCGAAGCCCGGCGTGCGGGTGAGCTTGCCCGTGATGCTGCCGGTGGAACCAGCGCCAGCGCGAGCTTCGACCGCTGCGGCGGCGAGTTCGAGCTTGATCGGAGGGATGGTCGGCAGTCGTCGCGCGGGGGTGACGAGCGTGGCGATCGCGGTCTTGTTGTCTTCGCCCAGGAGCTCGGCTTGAATCGCCAGGTCGTATTGAAGCCTGGCCAGGTCGCCGGGGACGATGATCGCCGGCGCGGCTTCGGCGGCGTCCGCGGCGATGACCGATTCGGCCGCGAAACGGAGCGCGCGATCGACGTCGTCCACCTCGCGCTCCTGGTTGTTCTCTTTAATCTTCTTCTTCGGCATTCGCTGCGTCGTCAGCAGCGAGAGACGTATGGCGCCTTTGATGCCCTCGGCTCGCTCAACCTTGAGATGATTCGCGAGCTGCGTCCCCTGCACGAGTTGCACGTCGGATGGATACAGATCCCACACGAGTTGGAGCGGCGCCGGCGTGGTGACGGCCACGGCTAGCGAATCGCCCAGCCACGGCTGATTGCGCGTGACGTCGGTTGGCGTCGTGGTCGCACGACGCTTGAGGCTCGGCTCGTTATCAACCGTCGTGCCGAGCACACGAGTCACGGCTTGAGATGGCGGCAAACCCGGCGCGCTGAGCGTCACGAATGCCTGCGTGGCACGCGGAGGGATGCGGTTGCCGGTGACCGAGACGCTTTGCGGCAGGTGCGGGAACACCAGGTCGATGGGGCCGCCGTAGCCGGCGCGCCGCACATCAACGCGGACGATCGCCGCCCCGTCCTTGGGAACGTGAATGCGATCTTCCGGAAGCGAAAGGGTGAACGTGGGAGCGACCGGCTGGACGTCGATCCGATAGACGAAGTTTGCCCCGCCGGCGGAACGCAGGTCACGCAGCGCAAGCACGAGCCCACTTACGCCTTCGGGCACGGTAAACTCAAGTCCGGGATCGGTCGTGTCGGGGCGATCGTCGCTCGAGGCGAGTTCGGCGCCTTGTTCGTTTTGGATCGAGAGCACGCCGTCGAGCGGCGAGCCGCGGCGTCGGGCCAGGACGTCGATGTTCAGCTTCTGTCCGGCAGTCACAACCAGACGGTAGCGATCCTGCTGACCCTTTTCCAAAATGCGTCCGCTCACGGCAACTGGCGCTGCGGGCAGCTCCTGCGGCTTGTCGCTCGCCGCGGCTTCAACCAGTTCGACATGCTCGCTGACGATCACCGCGGGACGATTGCCCGAGAGCATGGCGACTTCCGGCCAGGGGGCGGGCTGCACTTCGCGCGACAGGCCGTCTGGCGAAGTCAGCTTGCCGGCGGCGCGAACGTCGGCGGCGAGGTTCGTGTCGACGAACTCAAAGCTGGCGTCGGTCCCCTGTTGAACGGCGAGCGGAAAGGCCAGATCGGCGAACTTGAAGTCGCCCAGCTTGAGGCGGAAGAAGCCCGGCTCCGCGCCGCGAAATACGGCGTCGTGAACTTCGATGCTGTATTCGCCGTCGGCCGGGAGCGTGACCACGGTGCGCGGATCGCCGCCGAGGGCCGCCAATCCGCGACTCCAGGCAAGCTGCGTGTGGCGTGCATCATAGACGTGCACGACGGGGTCGAGCTTGGAACCCAGCCGACGGGCTTCGAGTTCGACGACCAGTTGTTGCCCCTGCTTACCGCTGAACCTGGTGGTGGCGATTGCGCTGCCGCTGACGGCGCCGGTGAGCGAAACATTCGTCGTGCTGATCGCGGGGGCGAAAGCCAGTTGCGGAAGGTTGTCGATGCCAAGCGCGACGGGGTCGGAGATCCCGCTCGTCGAGCCCGCGCGGAGCAGGTAGATGCCGCTCGGGCAGGAGCCGTCGATCGTGACTTCGACGTCCAGATGCTCAGGCCTGGCGCCGTCTTTAATCTTGTAAGTCGTGCCGGCGGAGCCAAAGTGGAGCGTCGGTTCGGGCAGCAGTTCGGCGCCGTCGATCGCGATCGTGGTCACCCCGCCGGCCTGCAAGCCGCGGAGCGAAACGCGATCGATCCTGGGAGCCGCAATCGCTGGAACAGCAACCAGCCAGATTGCGGCGGTAAGCAGCGCCGAACGAACGAAGCGAAACCTCTGCCAATTCATGGCCGACTGGTCTCCAACTTTTCTGCGCACCCGAGGGCCGAAGCCGCGCGGGATGCTGGGCGGGCGGCTTTGGCGGCGCTTTGAGTCGGTGGGCGACTCCCCCTGCGCGCGTCAGGCCAGTTCTGGTCGAGCCGCCCCTGATGCGCGCGAGCTATGTGCATCAGGAACGGTTCGAAGGCGTGATTCGAAAACTCTCAACTCGGCTGTGGTGGAACGGCGACCATGCCGCACGCGCACCACCGACCTACATGTCTCGTTCGTTAGTTCGGATCGTCACCGAACGGGTTCTCGCTCGACGGAGCTTCGGCAGCCGGGGCGCCGAACGGATCGTCGGCCGCGGCAGGCGCAGGTTCGGCCGGCGCTTCCGCGGGTGCTTCGGCAGGCATCTCGGCCGGCAACTCTTCTGCAGGCGCGCCGAACGGATCATCTGCTGCGGCTGGCGCGGGATCGGCCGCAGGCGCGCCAAACGGATCGGCGGCAGCAGGAGCCGGCGGCGTGGCAGGCGGAGTCACGGTGGGAACAACGCCAGGTGCAGGCGCCGGGGGTACCGCGGCAGCAGGCGCCGGAGCAATGCCCGCGGCAGGAGCTACCAGCGGTGCGGGAGCGGGTCCGGTCGGCACGGCACGGAGCACTTGAGTTTCGTTGCGGCGGCGCTGTTCGTAGCGCATGGCATCGCGGGTGCGCTGCCGCTGGCGAGCATGGGCCCTGGCGATCGAGCGGTATTTTTCGAGTTGCTTGCGATCCGCGCCCTGTACGCGTTCGAGCGATTTCGCGACGGGGTAGAACTGATCCACGTCGTCGGCTTCGAGCTGCGCGCCCATCTGCATGTCGTCGTGGGCGCCGTAGTGATCGCCGGTCCGCAATCGAGCCAGGCCGCGATAGTAGTAAGCACGCGGATCCTTTGATCCGCCGTCGATGGCGATCGACAGGTTTTGCATCGCCTGGAAGAAGTCGCGGTCGTAGAAATTGTGCACGCCATCGCCGTAGAACTCATCCATCACGGCTTCCTGCGCCGCGGCCGAGGAAACCAGTCCGCCGGCCACAAGCAAACCTAACGTCACGGTGCGCACAATATTCTTAAGCATGGCAAACGACTCGATGGCTGCGGGTCTTGGTGAGTATGTTCCAAATGTCGGCTACAAGTGCGGGGAGCACTCGGAACGGGGAGCCGTGGCGGGCCGCTACCCCCCGATGCCGGACGCATTGTAGCAAGCAATTCATGCTAATTGCCCAGTTTGCGCTTTTCAAGGAAACCCCCAGGTCGCAGTGAGCTACTCGCGGGCCAAAAGCCGGGTGTTTTCGGGGCAAATCGCTCAGTTCGTGGAGCTGACCCGGTCCAGGCTGTCGTCGTGACAGTGCCGGCAGCTCTGAGCGACCAGCCGCGTGGCCGTACTGGGCACCGAGTCGGAAGCTGCATTATGACAGCCCGAGCAGCAATTCAGGTTTTCGAGTTTCGCGCTGGCCAGAAGCTGATCGTCGCGCAACCGATACCGCGGGGCGTGATCGGGTTTGTGCCCATAGCAGGCCGCGGGGAGCGTGGCGAGCTGCATCCAGTCGGCCTGAGAGATCGCTGGTTTCTCGTCGGCGGGTGGCGGCGGAAGTGCCGCGCCGGTCGTCAGGCTGGGAACTCCCAGGCGATCTGCCGCGCCGCCGCTGAGGAGCAATCCCACGGTGACGCCGATCGCGATCATGGCCGCGGTGCGCCAAGCGGCGACCGGCACGCGCGGACGAACCTGCGGTAGTTGGACGGCGAGCCGCCGGCGCGCGGGGCGCGTCTCATACTCCGCGGCATAGGAAAGCACCGGCGACTGGCGTTCGCCGCCGGTCGCGCAGAAGTAGCCCGGCAGGTCGCGGCTTTCTTCCGGATCGACCGCTTCTTGAAACAGCTCGAGCGCAGGGCGGAGCGCTTCGGCCAGGCGATGGCACTCAGCGCACTCATTCAAGTGCGTTTCGACGTGCTCATCGCAGGAAGTGCCGGTCGGAAAAGGACCGCGGGTCAGAATGTCGAAGACCTGATCGCAATTCATGACTGGTTCGACTCCGAAGCGTGTGGCAGGCGAGCGTTGCATGAGGCGCCCGCCGATTCCAGTAACTGTGCCATGCGCTCCAGCCCTGTTCGCACGCGATTCTTCGCGGTGTTGAGGCTGCACTGCATGGCGTCGGCAATTTCGTGAAACTTCAGTCCGCCAAAGAACCGCAAGCGCAAGGCGTCTGCCTGGGCCAGCGAAAGCTGCGCGAGCAGCAGTTCGAGCTGTTCGGCCCGCTCCTTGGCGAGCAGATGACCGAGCGGCGTGCCTGAAGAGGGTTCGCTTGGCGCGGGCACGTCGCGCTCCGCTTCGCTCCCCAGCGGTTCGACGGGCACGCTCCGCTGGCGGCGATGATAGTGCGCGTGGCAGTGCCGCAGGAGGATCGTCCACAACCAGGTGCGAAAGCTGTACTGCGGGTCGAACGTGGCACGCGACTTGAACGCCGAGAGGAACGTTTCCTGCACGATGTCTTCGGCCCAGTCGGTGCGGCCCAGGCGGCTGCGCGCGACGCGCCGCAGCGCCGGCTCATAGCGCGCCACGAGTTCGGAGAACAGCTCCGTCTCGCCGCGCTGGATGCGCGCCATCAGCAGGGCGTCCGAGTTTTTGTCCGTGGGTTCAAACACTTTCCGGCCACATCCCTTCGAATCGGTTCGACTGGCCAAGTTTGGCGCGGGCGGGGAATCCGCCGCGCGAGAGCGGTCGATTTCCGGGCTGTATTGTCATCCGGTCGCTCGGGCGAAGCAAGCGTTTCGCGTGCGAAAGAAGGACCGCGGTTTACCCCAGCCGGGCCAGGTGTTCTGCCAGCGAGCGGCCGAGCGACCGGACCTGCTCCTGCTGCTTGGGGTCGGCCAGCGAGCCGTCGTCGGCAAAGGCCTTTGGGGCGCCCGAAATCGAGAGCGTGGCCGGCAGCACGACGACGCCGATGTTGCCGAGGATGGCCCTGACGTGGACGAGACCTCGCAAGCCGCCGAGGCCTCCCGGCGAAGCACTCATGATCACCGCCGTCTTGCCGGCATACTCGGCAAGCTGCTGCTGCCCCTCGACCGGGCGCGAAACCCAATCGATCGTGTTCTTCAGCAGCGGGCTAATCGAGCTGTTGTACTCGGGCGAAGCGATCAAGAGCCCCTGATGCGAGAGGAACAGGTCCTTCAGCTTGCGGGCGTTCGGCGGAAGTCCGTAGGCGGCCTCCTCGTCCTGGTCAAAGAGCGGCAGCGGGTACTCTTTCAGGTCGATGAGCGTCACCTCGGCCCCGGCCTCGCGGGCACCGTCCGCCGCGATCCGGATCATGCGTTTATTGAACGAGGCCTCGCGAGCGCTGCCGGCGAAGGCCAGGATTTTCGGTGATTCGGGCATAGGTCGCTTTCAAAATGAGTTAGCGGATCACGTCATGGAGTGACCGTAGCCCGACGCGAGCGAGGGTACCCTGTCGTGCGGTTTTCTCTTCAATTTCGACCCTGGTAAAGCGTCAAACGATCTAGGTAAAGTCAACCAGCGGGGCTCCCTCGCTCACGCGTCGGGCTATGATTAGGGAGGCCGCCCGCCCACTGCGGCTACCGTAGTATATAACGTACCCGGACAGTGGGTCAGCTACTGGGCCGGCGAACACCACCACGAGAATCCAACCGCCGAGTGTCGACCGATATGCCTAAGTTCGAGAGCCATATTTTCGTCTGCTGCAAGGCGGGCAAATGCGACAAGGACGGCAAGGAAAAGCTGCGCAGCGCCTTCAAGAAGGAACTCAAGCACCGCGGGCTGAATCCGCAGGTGCGGGCGAACTCATCAGGCTGCCTGGACCAGTGCGACGAAGGGCCCACCGTAGTCATCTATCCGCAAGCGATCTGGTACGGCGGTGTGAAACTGGACGACGTCGAGCGCATCATCGAAGAGACGATCGTCGGCGGCCGAATCATCGAGGAGCTGGTGATTCCGGACGAGCGGTTGAATTGCAAGAAGAAGGATTGAGGGGCGCGGTCGATCACCTCGAATCGCACGCTTGGCCAGTTTGATTTCAGTGCGAAAGTCGCCAGAGCGAGTCCCGCCGCTGCTGCTCTGCGGTGATAAAAAACGCGTAGACACCCGCCGAGACTTCACCCGCCGCGAACTCGATGCTTTGCTCGGGTGTCGTGATGCGATAGATATCCAGCATCTCGGGCTGAGATGGGTAAGTGGGGTGAAACAGCAGCACTCGCTCATCCAGCGATTCCCAGGGGAACTTCCACAGGTCAACGCCGGCGGTTGCAATCGGCTCGCCTTCAAAGACGACGCCCAGCGGGATCCACTCTCGAGATGCAGACTTGGTCATCTTGATATCCTACCACCAGCTGAGAGAGTCCAATGAGCGATAGCCCAGATCAGTCGGAAGAGGTCGTGCTGGGGCTTTCCCAGAATGAGGCGCTCGTGCTGTTCGAGTATCTGAGTCGCTGCGACCAGGACGGAAACTATCAGTTCGTCGATCAGGCGGAACAGCGCGTGCTGTGGGACCTTGTGTGTCTCCTGGAGAAACAACTCGTGACAATACTCGACTCGCGGTATGACGAGTTGGTCGAGCAGGCTCGGAAGTCCGTTCGCGAGCGGATGGAATAAATGAAGCGCTGGCAGAATGCGACGATACCTAACCCGCTGCCTTTTCAGCATTTCCGGGCCCCGACAATTTCGAGCGAATAGGGCCAATTTCTTGCTTCTGGGCCACCCGGGTGTGTATATTCGCATGTTGGGCGCGGCCCCTCTGCTGCGCCCTCTGTGCATGCCCGCCTACGCGTCCAACCTCCCCCGCCCGTGCTGAACCTAAGGTGCTCTCTTATGACCCGATCGCTCGCGGTTGCGATCCTGTTTCCCGTAGCCTTGGCGGCTGTCGCTCTGAGCGCTGCTCGCGCGGATGAAACCGCGAAGCCGGCCGAGGCTGCGCCCGGGGCCAAGCTCAGCTACTTCAAGGACATCCGCCCGCTGCTCCAGGCGAACTGCCAGGGTTGCCATCAGCCGGCGAAGGCCGAGGGTGGCTACATGATGACCAGCCGCGAAGGGCTGCTCAAAGGGGGCGAGAGCGAGCAGGCGGCGATCGTGCCCGGCAAGCCCGAGGAGAGCTACCTGATCGAGCAGATCACGCCAATTGAGGGCAAAGCCGCCATGCCGGCTGGCAAGCCGCCGCTCAACGAAAACGACATCAAAAAGATCGCCCAGTGGATCGCCGAAGGCGCGGCCGACGATACGCCGGCCTCGGTGCGCGACGCGATCGACGCCGAACATCCGCCGATGTACGAGTCGGCGCCCGTGATCACGGCGCTCGACTTCTCGCCGGACGATTCGCTGCTGGCTGTGAGCGGCTATCACGAGACGCTCCTCTTCAAGGGTGACGGCAGCGGACTCGTGGCCCGGCTGATCGGTCAATCGGAACGGATCGAAACGGTTGCCTTCTCGCCCGATGGCAAGCAACTGGCCGTAGCAGGCGGTTCGCCGGGCCGGTTGGGTGAGCTGCAAGTCTGGAACGTTGCCGATCAGAAGCTCGCGTTCACGCTGGCCGTGACGTTCGACACGATCTATGGCGTGAGCTGGTCGCACGATGGCAGCAAGATCGCCTTCGGCTGCGGCGACAACACGCTCCGGGCAGTGAACGCGGCGGACGGCGCGCAGGTGCTTTATCAGGGCGCTCACAGCGATTGGGTGCTCGACACCGTGTTCTCAAACGACAGCACGTACCTGGTGTCGGTCAGTCGCGACCGCTCGATGAAGCTGGTCGAAGTGGCCACGCAGCGGTTCGTCGACAACATTACCAGCATCACGCCGGGCGCGCTTAAGGGCGGGCTCGACGCGGTCGATCGCCGGCCTGGGAAAGACGAACTGCTGATCGGCGGGGCCGACGGCATTCCCAAGACGTACCAGATGCTCCGCACGCAGGACCGCAAGATCGGCGACGACTTCAACAAGATCAAAGAATACGAAGCGCTGCCGGGCCGGATCTACGATCTCGAGTTCAACGCCGATGGCAGCCGGTTCGCCGTGGGGAGCAGCCTCAACGGCACGGGCGAAGTTCGCGTGTACGAAACCGACAGCGGCAAGCTGCTCGCCAAGATGGATGGCCAGAAGGGCGCGATCTATGCCGTGGCCTTCAGCCGTGGCGGCAACATCGTGGCCTCGGCCGGCTTCGACGGCGTGATTCGCCTGAACGACGCCGCGACCGGAGCGCTCGTGAAAGAGTTCTCGCCGATTCCCGAGGGCGCGACGGTCGTCGCCAATCGGTAGTCAATCGTAAATCACGAAACAAACATCGCCAATCGAATCCCAGGCAAGGTATTTAGGATGAGCATGTACCGCAAGCTGACGATGGTCGTGACGTGCGGAGTCGCGCTGGCCCTGGCTGGCCAATTGGCTTCGGCCGAGCCAACCGAGAAACTGCCCGAGGGCACGCAGATCACGGCGCTCGAGGTGAATCCGCCCGAGATCAAGCTGGACGGTAAGTACGGTTACGTGCAAGCGATTGTCACCGCCACGCTGGCCGACGGCGCGACGCTCGACGTCTCGCGGATGGTCAGCGCCACGGTGGAAGGCGACATGGCGAGCGTCAGCGAATCGCTGCTGGTGCGTCCCACGGCCGATGGCGCCGGCAAGCTCACGCTGTCCGTCGGCGGCAAGAGTGTCGACGTGCCGCTGGCCGTCAGTGGTCAGACCGGCGAATACGAAGCCAGCTTCGTTGGCGAAGTCATGCCGGTGATGTCGAAGATGGGCTGTAACGCCGGCACCTGTCACGGTTCGCTGGCCGGCAAAGGAGGTTTCAAGCTTTCGCTCCGCGGTTACGACCCGCTCTACGATCATCGCGCTCTGACGGACGACGTCTCCAGCCGCCGCATCAACCGCGCCGCGCCCGATCAGAGCATGATGCTACTCAAGCCGGCGGGCGTGATTCCGCACGTGGGCGGCGTGCTGATGCAGCCGGGGCAGCCGTATTACGAAATCATTCGCTCGTGGATTGCCGGCGGGCTAAAGCTCGACCTCGATGCTCCGCGCGTGACGTCGATCGACCTGTCTCCGAAGAACCCGATCGTGCCGCTGCCGGGCATGAAGCAGCAGATGAAGGTGCTGGCCACATACTCGGACGGCCGCGTGCGCGACGTCACACTGGAAGCGTTCATCGAAAGCGGCAACACCGAAGTCGCTGAGCCGAACAAGACGGGCCTGATTTCGGTTGTTCGCCGCGGCGAAGCTCCGATTCTCGCGCGCTTTGAAGGCGCTTACACCGCGACCACGATCACCGTGATGGGCGATCGCAGCGGCTTCGAGTGGAAGGGCATGCCGGCGAACAACAAGATCGACGAGTTCGTGGCCAATAAGCTCCAGCGAGTGAAGACGCTGCCGAGCGAGCTCTCGAGCGATGCCGAGTTCATCCGCCGTGTCTCGCTCGACCTGGTCGGTTTGCCGCCGACGCCCGAAGAGGTCCGTGCGTTCCTCGCCGACGAGCGCGACACGAACGTGAAGCGGGCGGAACTGATCGATCGCCTGGTCGGCAGCGGCGACTATGTCGAGCTGTGGACGAACAAGTGGGCCGACTTGCTCCAGGTGAACCGCAAGTTCCTGGGCGAGGAAGGCGCGTTCGCCCTGCGCGGCTGGATCAAGCAGGCGGTCTCCTCGAACATGCCGTACGACCAGATGGTGTACACGGTGCTGACGGCGAGCGGCTCGACGCTCGAGAATCCACCGGCGGCTTACTACAAGGTGCTTCGCACTCCGCAAGAGCTGATGGAGAACACTACGCAGCTCTTCCTGGGCGTGCGTTTCAATTGCAACCAGTGCCACGACCATCCGTTCGAGCGCTGGACCCAAGGGCAATACTTCCACCTGGCCGCGTACTTCGCGCAGGTCGGTCGCAAGGCCGATCCCGTCGCGAGGGGCCAGGTGATCGGCGGCACGGCTGTCGAAGGCGGCACGCCGCTCGTCGAAGACATCTTCGACTCGGGCGCGGGCGAAGTCACGCACGGCGGCACAGGACAGCCGGCGGCCCCGTCGTTCCCCTATGAACACGGCGGCCAGGCCGGGGCCGACGCCTCGCGCCGCGAGCAACTTGCGCGCTGGGTCACCTCGAAAGAAAACCAGTACTTCGCCAAGAGCTATGTCAACCGTCTGTGGGGATACCTGTTCGGCCGCGGAATCATCGAGCCGATCGACGACATCCGGGCCGGCAACCCTCCGACGAATCCCGAGCTGCTGGACTACTTGACCAAGGAGTTCATCGACAGCGGGTTCGACATGCAGCACGTGCTGAAGCTGATCTGCAATTCACGCACTTATCAGCTTTCGATCCAGACGAACCCCTACAACGAAGACGACACGATCAACTACTCGCACGCGGTTGCGCGGCGGCTGCCGGCCGAAGTGCTGTACGACACGATCCAGCAGGCGTGCGGTTCGGTGAGCAACCTGCCGGGCGTGCCGGCCGGTTATCGGGCCACGCAATTGCCGGACGTGGGCCTGACGCTGCCGAGCGGTTTCTTTGAGGTGTTCGGCCGCCCGGCTCGCGAGAGTGCGTGCGAATGCGAACGCAGCGACGGCATGATGCTCGGCCCCGTGATGACGCTGGTTAATGGTCCGACGATTGCCGACGCGATCGCCGATCCGAATAACGCGATCACGAAGCTGGTGGCCACCGAAGCGGACGACGCCAAGCTGGTGAACGAGATTTTCTTGCGACTGCTCGCGCGTCCGGCCACGCCGGAGGAAGTCACGACCGGCATCGCCGCCCTGCATGCCAGCGCGTCCGACGTAATCGACCTGCAAAGCGAACTGCTGGAGCATCAGAAGAAAGTCGATGAAGCGCAAGCCGCTTGGGAGTCGAAACAAGCAGCTCCGGTGTGGGACACGCCGGCGCCGGCCAGCGCCGCTTCGAGCGCGGGCGCCAGCTTAGCCGTGCAGGCGGATCAGTCGATCAAGGTCGACGGCGCCAACGGCAAGGGAACCTACACCGTGACGATTCCGGTGCCGGCCGGTCCGCTCACGGCCTTGCGGTTGGAGCTGCTGGCGGATGACTCGCTGCCACAACGTGGACCGGGCCGCGCGATGAACGGCAACCTGGTGCTCTCTGAGCTCACCGCCACGATCGCGCCGCAGGTCGCTCCGGATCAGGTCAAGCCGATCGCATTCGGCAAAGCGACCTCGGACTTCAACCAGGACGGCTATCCAGTCACCTCGGCGATCGACGGAAATCCTGGTACCGGCTGGGCCGTGCTGCCGCAAAGTGGCAAAGACCACGTTGGGCTCTTCGAGTTCAAGGAGCCGCTCACGCTCGACGCGCCCGCAGTGCTGACCGTGACGCTCAACCAGCAACACGACGACACGCACACCATCGGCAAGTTCCGGCTGGCGACGTCTTCGACGCCGTCGCCGGCTGCGGCGAGCAGCGTTCCGGAACCGATCGCAAAGATCCTGAGCACGAAGCCAGAGCTGCGCACGGTCGAGCAGCAGGCGGAACTGGCTGGCTATCACCGCTCGCTCGATACGAAGTGGATGCGGTTGAACCAGGCCGTGAAGAGCGCCTCGGAGCAGCAGAAGAACGTGCGGCTCACTGGTGCGCAAGATCTGGCCTGGGCGCTGATTAACAGCCCGGCGTTTTTGTTCAACCGCTAAGGTAAGTGAATGCATTCGAGGGTGCCACAGGTGGCCGCGTGGCGGCTCACCTGTGCTCGTCTCGAAATCTCAGCACAGCTTGAGAGGCGGGCTCATTTAGGCGGCGACGTGCACCGGTGACCGCTCCGCAGCACCGGTGGCACCCGTTGGCACCTGAGCGAGCCTGCCCGGTAGACTTCATCACACCGCCGGTCGAACATCGCGCTGCCCCGGTTTCCTTTGGCCAGGCAGCCGGTTAGGATGACGAAGCGATCGCGGTTTCCCCTCTGCCCCCAGCTTGTGGCACGCGTCGCTCTCGCTTTCTTGTTTTGCGATCACTCCGGTCGGCTCCGCACCTGTGTACGTCGAAACCCACTCACTCACCAAGTCGTACGGCAACTTCACCGCGCTGGATCGCTTCAGCTTTGGCGTCGCGCGCGGCGAGGTCGTGGGCCTGCTCGGTCCGAACGGCGCGGGGAAGACCACGCTCCTCAGGACGCTGATGGGTTTTCTCAAGCCCACCAGCGGTCGCGCACTGATTGACGGACTGGATTGCTACCGGCAATCTTTTGAAGTGCACAGGCGAGTCTCGTACTTGCCGGGCGATGCGCGGTTGTTTCGCACGATGCGGGCCCGCGAGGTGATCGACTTCTTCACCACCGTGCGCCGCGACGGTAGCCTGGCGCGGGCGGAAAAGCTGGCCTACGACCGCTTCGGCCTGGATCCGCTGCGCCCGGTGACGGCCATGTCGACCGGCATGCGGCAGAAGCTCGCCCTGGCCGTGACGCTGGCGGTCGACACGCCGCTGGTGATTCTCGACGAACCGACTTCGAATCTCGACCCGACGATGCGGGCCGACGTCGCGGCGCTCGTTGCCGAGGCGAAGAGCGCGGGCCGAACGGTGATCTTTTCCTCGCATGTGATCAGCGAAGCCGAGCAGGTTTGTGATCGAGCGATCATCCTGCGCGGCGGCACGCTGGTGCACACGCAAACCTTGTCGGAACTCAAGCGCAAGCATCGGATCCGCGCGCAGCTCACCGGTCCGCTGCCGCCGCTGCCAGAAGGTCTTGGTGGCCAGGTGAGCCTGACGCACGGCGTGGCAGGCGATCTGCTGATCGAGACACCCGGCGAGCTTTCGGGCATGCTGGGGTGGCTGGCGACGCTGCCTCTGGCCGAAGTGCGGATTGAACCCGTGGGGCTCGGCGCGCTGTATGAGCAGTTCCATCCGTTTGAAGTTGCGCAGGATTGAATGACATCTCAACCCGACGCGTAAGTGAGGCGAAGTACCGAATCGCTCGACAATCCCTCCTCGCGTCACGCGTCGGGTTATGATGCGAGCACCCGACAGTTAATCTTTCGCACGTAGCGACCTTGCAACAATGAACCGAGCCCTGTGGAAAAAGACGATCCTCGAATCGCGCTGGCTGCTCGCGGGCGGCGCGGTGTTCATGTTCGCAGTGCAGTGGCTGCGGGTGTGGATTGCCAGTTTCTTCAGTGTCCAGTCGATGGAGGGCATCTTCAGCTTCATGCCGGTCGAGGTCGAAGGGCTGCTGCCGGTGAGTTACTCGCAGATGGCCACCACGGCCGGGCGAATCGCGATCGGTTACGACGATCCGATTGTGCTGCTGCTGGTGACCGTGTGGGCGGTGGCGCGCGGCAGCGACACGATCAGCGGAGAACTGAATCGCGGCACGATGGAGATGGTGCTGGCGCAGCCCGTCACGCGGTTGGGCGTCTTGTTCTCGCAAGGCGTGTGGACGATCGTGGGCGGGGCGGTGCTGTGCGGCGCCGCCCTACTGGGCACGTTCGTGGGGCTACAGACGATCACGCTCGATCAGCCGGCCGAGTTTCGGCTGTTCGTTCCGGCGGCCCTCAACTTGTTTGCCATCACTGTGTTTCTAGCTGGACTAAGCACGCTGGTTTCGTCGCTTACGAATTATCGCGCACGAACGATCGGAATCGTGGGCGGAATTTATGCCGTGTCGATGGTGCTGAAGATCATCGGCCGCGCGGCCAAGGGCTGGGAGTGGCTCACTTACACCTCGTTCTTTACGCCGTTCGAGCCGCAATTGCTGGTGGGGGTGCGCAATCGGGCCTGGACCTTCTGGATCGAATCGGGCGATTCGTTCGCGCTCGGCGGGCTGGGCTATGACAGCATCCTGATCGGCCTGGGGCTCGCGTTTTACATAGTGGCCGCCGTCGTGTTCTGCCGGCGCGATCTGCCTGCGCCGCTCTGATCAGCGAATGCACATCTGGCTGCGCGGTCCCGAATTTGCAGTGTGGACCGCTACCGGGCGGCATCTATGATGCACTTTGCCCGGCCCGTAACTCGCATGGCATCGTTTGGCGGTTGGCGTCATAATGCCCCCCACTTTTCCGCGGCGTCCTTCGTGTGTTCTACAAAGGAGCAGTCATGCTTCACCTCGGCATCCGCCAGCAGTCGTTTCGCGTTTTGAGTTGGGCTCTTCTCGTGTCGCTGGTATTTGGTGCGGCCCGTGCCGATGAACCGAGCACTGCCGAGGGCGACAAGCCGGCGGCAGAAAAACCGGCGGGCGAGGCCCTGCTGCAAGAAGCCATGGACGCCAAGCTGGGAGCCGAAAGCCTTTCGGACCTGAACCGCGCGATCAAGCTCAGCCAGGACGCGATCGAAGCGGGACTGCCCGAAACCGAAGTCAAATTCGCCAATGAGCTTTTGGCCAGCACCTTGAGTCAGCGGGCCGAGCTAATCTGCCACGAGCTGTTCGAAACGCCGGTCACGCCGCACCGCGGGCAGGCGCTCCTGCGGATGGCGCTCTCGGACCTGGAAAAATCCGTGAAGCTGAACGCCGAACAGCCGCAGGCGCAGTACCTGCTGGGGCGGTTGTATGCTCACCTGGCCGAACCGGCCAAGGCGAAGGAAGCGCTTGATCAGGCGATCCGCCTTTCGGACAGCGACCCCAACATGAAGGGGAAGGCGCTGGTGATTCGTGCGGGCTTGCAGAAAGATCCGGCCGCGCGGCAAGCCGATTTTGATGAGGCCGTAAAGCTCGCCCCCCAGGAAGCGGACGCCCTGCGATTTCGTGGGATGCACTACCTGACCGAGAACAAGCTTTCCGAAGCGATTGCCGATTTCAACGCCGCGATCGCCATTGAACCGGATGATGCGGAAACCTACGAAGCACGCGGGATGGCCGAAGCTGCTTCCGAAAAGCTCGACGAATCCATCGCCAGTTTTACCAAGGCCATCGAACTGGAACCGAAATCTCCCGGCGCCCTGACGGCGCGGGCCCGCGTGCGAGCGATTCAGGGAGACCTGAAACTGGCCCTTGCGGACGTGGAAGAAGCGATGAAGTTGCGGCCGAATTCGCAGGCCCTGCTGCTACATGCCAGCTTGCTGGCCGCCAGCGGAAAGTTCGAGCAAGCCCTGGGCGAGCTGAACGTGCTGCGGCAGGTGATGCCCGACAGCCCCGAGGTTCTGCTCCAGATCGCGGCAGTCTATCAAGCTTCGCAGCAGACTGAAAAAGCGATCGAAACGTACACGCACTTGATTGTCGTCGATCCGCAGAATGTTTCGGCGTTCCGCGGCCGGGCGGATGCGCATCTGAGCCAGGGTCGGCAGGCCGAGGCGGTGGCCGACTACGAAGCAGCGCTGCGGTTCGATTCGAACAATAGCGGCGTGCTCAACAACCTGGCCTGGGTTCTGGCCACTTCGCCCCAGGACGAACTGCGCGACGGCAAACGGGCCATCGAACTGGCCGAACAGGCTTGCAAGGTGACCGACTACAAGCAAGCCCACATCTTGAGCACGCTCGCCGCCGGATATGCCGAGACGGGCGATTTCGATGCGGCCACCAAGTGGTCGCAGCAGGCCGTCGATCTTGGCGCCGACGCGATGAAGGGCCAGCTCGCCAAGGAACTCGACAGCTACCGGCAGAAGAAGCCGTGGCGTGAGGAGACTCCGCCCACGGGCGCGGAGGAAGCGCCGCCCGTCGACAGCACGGCACAACCAGCCCCGCCGCTACCGGATCCGGCGCCGGCTCAGGCCGAGAACGGTCGCAGCAAGCGGATCGAATAAACGCCATGGATCGCCAGGCGGCGTGGCAACTCGTTTGTAAGTACACCCAGGGCGATAGCCTGCGCAAGCACATGCTGGCGGTCGAAACGGCGATGCGCTCGTACGCCGCCCGCTTCGGCGAAGACGTCGAGACGTTCGGCATCGTTGGCCTGCTGCACGACTTCGACTACGAGCGCTGGTCGAACCCGCCCGATCACCCGCTCCAAGGCGCGGCGATTCTCGCCCAGCAGGGATATCCGGAGCACGTGATCTACGCGATCAAGTCGCACGCCGACTACCTGCCGGATTGTCCGCGGGTGTCGCTCTTGGACAAGACGCTGTATGCCTGCGACGAGCTGTCGGGCTTTATCACGGCCTGTGCCAAGGTGCGGCCCGAGGGGATCATCGGGATGAAAGCTTCGAGCGTGAAGAAGAAGCTCAAGGCGAAAGGCTTTGCGGCGGCGGTGAATCGCGAGGACATCACGCGCGGCGCAGCCGACCTGGGCATCGAGCTCGACGAGCACATTCAGTTCGTGATCGACGCGCTCGAGGCCAATGGCGCGGCGCTGGACCTGCTACCGACCTCACACGGCTAAAAGCGGTCCCGGCACCATGTGTTGAAAACGGCGCCAGGTACCGTTTTTATTCGGCTTGCTTGTTGACCTTCTTGCCGTTGCCGACCGTGCCCACTTGAGCATCGACGACTGTGATCTTGCCGTCGGCGGCGACCGTGATTTCCTTGCCGGCCTTCATCAGCTCGCGCAGGTGCTGGATCGTCCCTTTGGTGATCTTCATCCGGGTAGGCGCGCCAATCAGGCCACCTTCCGACTTAACGGCTTCGAACTTCAGCTCGGTGAGGCCGCCCTCGACGATGGCCTGCGTTTCCGAGATGTAGTAGGCGGCGCCAAACAGCATCACGCAACTGGCAGCCGCGGCAATCGACAGGGTACGTTTCATGGTTCGCAACTCCAGCGAAAGTTTGCGGTAGGGGAATATGGCCGGGCGGTAAACCACCTTGCGGCATGATCAAGCGTAGCTTGCGGTGCTTGGATTGGGATCGCGGAAAAGAGCCCCCCGGCAAAGCCGAGGGCTATCGGGGACGACCACAAATATCGCCATCGCTGCTCACAGCCCCCGCTCACCCGCGATCCGATACACCCGGCGGATGATCAGCCAGAAAAACGGCAAGTACACGATGTCGCTGAACAGCAGGATCACGAAGAAGATCGGCGGCATCTTGCCGAGGAGCACGTAACCCGTGCCCAGAAACGTGCCGAACAGCTTGCTCAGGAAGCCCAGCATCAGCAGGTCGCGATTGCGAATCGGGTGGAAGGCCACGCGCCAGTAGCCCACGCCGAACAGCGCGACCAGAATGCCCACGAGCTGCACGTACATGATCAGGCTGGGCTTCGGCAGGCCGAAGAACTTGAACATCTCGTGGTAGAAGATCGAGAGGTTGATGCCCACCAGCAGGTTGTAGCAACCCGCGAACATCAATAGCTTGCGCATCCAGGGCTTCAGCGGATCCATGAGAACTCCTTTTCTCGAATCCCGTCGGTCGCAAGCGGCGGGCGCTGGCTTATGCGGGCTGAGTTTCCGCCTGGGTGTTCTGGGCCGTAGGGTTCTGCGCCGTGTAGGCGTCGGTCCAGGTCACCAGGTCATCGCGACCTTTGCGATGGCAGAAGTCGCCCAGAGTTTCGCCGGCGGTCCGCTCCTGCTTGAAGTACGTGAGCAATGGCACCAGCGTGGACACCACCTCGTCGGCGGGCACCATGTCGCGGAAGTTAAAGTTCAGCCGGTCGCCGAGCAAACGACCGCCGGCGAAAACCGTGTACTTGCCGACCGCTTTGCCCACGAGGCCGATGTCGCAGTTGTACGGCCGAGCGCAGCCGTTGGGGCAGCCCGTCATCCGCAGCGTGAACGTCTCGTGCGAGAGCCCCAGCTTGGCCAGCTCGACTTCGAGTTGATCGATAATACCCGGCAGGGCGCGTTCGCTTTCGGTGATCGCCAGTCCGCAGGTGGGCCAGGCGACGCAGGCCATCGACCAGCGGCGGACGCTTGAGATCTCTTCGCTGAGCTTGACGCCGTGGCTGCGGAGGATTGACTGGAGTTTGTCGCGATCGGCCGGGTCAACATCCGTGAACAGGATGCTCTGATGAGCCGTCAGGCGGATGCCCGGCTTGAGGGTGCCGCAGATCTCGCGCAGCGCACTCTTCAGCCGGAAGTCGCCGTGATCGTGAATGCGGCCGTTCTCGACATTCAGGCCATAAAACAGCCGGCCGTCTCCCTGCTCGTGCCAGCCGATGTGATCGTCGAAGCCGTGAACGTCCTCGGGATGCGGATCCGCGAGCGGCTGGCCGTAGTACTCTTCGACCTTGGCCTTGTACTTTTCCAGGCCCCAGTTGTGAATCAGGTACTTGAGCCGCGCGATCTTGCGGTCGGCGCGATTGCCGAAGTCGCGCTGGACCATGATCACGGCCTTGGCGACATCGACGGCCTGCTCGGGCTTGATGAACGCCATCCGCTTGGCCACGGCGGGAAAGGTTTTCTCGGCGCTGGGAGTGACCCCCATGCCACCGCCCACCAGCACGTTGTAGCCAATGATCTTGCCACTTTCGACGATGGCCATGAAACCCAGGTCGTTGGCGTACAGATCGACGCAGTTGTCGCTGGCCAGGCCGACGGCCACTTTGAACTTGCGCGGCAGATACGTCGGCCCATACAGCGGTTCGAGCTCGGCGCTCTCGCTGCCTCCGCCGACGAGCGTCTCTTCGCCGCTCTCGGGATCGGTGAGCCAGATCTCGTGATAGGCCCTGGTGCGCGGCGAGAGGTTCGCAACCAGGTCGTCGGTGAGTTGCTCGAGCTCCTGATGGATGGCGTGGGTGAACGGCGCGGGGCAGCACATCACGTTGCGCACCACGTCGCCGCAGGCTGCCAGCGTCGAGAGCTGGATCTCGTTGATGCGGTGAATCGTCTTCCACAGGTCATGCTTCACAACGCCGTGCAACTGCAGGCCCTGGCGGCTGGTGATCCGCAGCGTCGTGTTGCCAACTTCCTCGCAAAGGTCGATCTCGGCCAGAAGCTGTTCGCTCGTGAGGCGGCCGCCGGGAATCCGAGTGCGGACCATAAACGAGTAGTGTTTCGCACTCTTCGCGCCGTCTTTGCGGCCCATCGCGCGGGCATCGCGGTCGTCCTGCTGGTAGGTGCCGTGATGCTTGAGGAGCTGAATGCTTCCCTTGCCGAAGAAGTCGTTCTCGTCGGCAAGTTCTTGAGCAATTTCGCCGCGCAAGTAGTTGCTTTGAATCTTGAACGTTTCGACGGGGCTGAGTTTGGGTTCGTCAGACATGGCGTGGAGCGGGTGGGTAGGTGATTTGCCTCGTCCGCTGGCGGGCAAGGCTTGAGTTGGCAAGTAAGGCCAGTTATTCAATCGTCACAATGATAAGCATCATTGTAATATTTTTTCGAACTGCGTGTCAAAGAGTCAACAGATCATAGCCGTCCCGCAGTTTCCGCACTACGCCGGTTCGGCTTGGGAAGAGTTCCAAGCTGCCCCATTTGCCGCCGCTGGGGATTGGTTTCTCGGCTGCAATGCCGCTAGAATGCCACACTTCCTGCCCCGGACAGCGAGCTGTTTCTCGCGCACTTGAAGGATGAAGGTCCCCGTGACAGCACAACTACTGGATGGCAAATCGCTGGCACGGACGATCCGGCTGGAACTGCGGGACGAGATCGTTGAGTTCATCGAGAACAACGGCGAAGTGCCCACCCTGGCGGCCGTGCTGGTGGGAAACGACCCGGCCAGCGAAGTCTATGTGCGAAACAAGGTTAAGGCCTGCGACGAGGTGGGCATCCACAGCCGGATGTTCCGCCTGCCGGCAGACGCCTCGCAGGACGATCTGCTGGCGCTCGTGGCCAAGCTGAATCGGGCCAAGGATGAGCCGACGCACGGAATTCTGGTGCAGTTGCCGCTCCCCAAGCAGATCGACTCGACCCGGATCCTGCATGCCATCAGTCCGCTGAAGGACGTCGACGGGTTTCATCCCGAGAACGTGGGCCGGTTGGTACAGGGAGCCCCGCGGTTCATCCCCTGCACGCCGTATGGGATCCAGCAACTGCTCGTTCGCAATGGCATCGAGACGGCCGGCCGCCACGTGGTGGTGGTGGGGCGGAGCGAAACGGTGGGCAAGCCGATGGCCTTGCTGCTGATGCAGCGCGGCGCCGGGGCGGACGCGACGGTCACGGTTTGCCATAGCAAGACCCACGATCTGGCGCGCCTCACGCGACAGGCCGATATCTTGATCGTTGCGATCGGCCAGCCGCAGTTTATCAAGGCCGAGATGGTGAAGCCGGGAGCCGTAGTGGTCGACGTGGGCATTCACCGGACAGACGCTGGCCTGGTCGGCGACGTCGATTTCCCGACCGTGAGCCAGGTTGCGAGTCGGATTACGCCCGTCCCCGGGGGCGTGGGACCGCTGACCGTGGCGATGCTGCTGGTGAATACGCTGGCAGCGGCTCGCGCGCAACAATAACCAGCCCTGGGCATCCGGCTCGCAGGGTTAGTGCACAAAGCGCTTGGCCGGCCCGCTGATTTTGTTGCCGGCCGCTGAGGTTTTTGTGTGGACACGCGCCGGACAGGCGGCTATTCTGGCCCAAGTCTGCCGTGACGAGCAATCGCTCAGTTCCCCCAGCACGGCATACTCTCCTCTCCCGATTGTGGCGCAGTTCGATTCGCCTCGGCAGCTTTGTCGACGCGAACCTTCGTGGGAGTCCAGGAAGAATCGCTGATGTCTGAAACACACCTATTGCGTCCGCTCCGCGCGCACAAGAAACTCCATCGCGCGCGCGGACGCCAATTGGGCTCGAGCCTCGAGCAACTGGAATCACGCTGGCTGATGGCGGCCGACGATCCGACAGGGGCCGTCGTCGAAGTGCAAACCGATCCGATCGCCGAGCCCGCGATTCTGATGCCCGGCGGCAATCCGAATACCACGGCCGCGAGCCTGCTGGCCGCCGGCGGCCCGGGCGATCCTGCACTACCGGGTTTTAACAATGTGGCGCGGAGTGGCGAAAATGGCACCGTGGTCTATCTGGGTGCGGGTTGGGCGCTCACGGCCAACCACGTAGCGCTCACCTCGAACATCAGTTGGGCCGGCCAATCGTACACGGTCGATACTGCCTCGGTCACGAGACTGAAGAATTCGGATGGCTCAAACACCGACCTGAAGATGTTCAAGGTGAACGGCGATCCGCCGCTGCCGGAGCTGTTTACTTCGTTCATTGCCTCGGCGCCGGCCGGCGGTCGCGTGATCATGGTCGGCAACGGATACTCGTCCAGCGGCGAACACTTCTGGTCGGTTAACAGGAACACGGCGCCGTGGACCTGGACCGAGATCGCAGAACCGGCCAACCCGAACTACAACAATTACGCCGGCGTCACGGTCAGCGGGCCGCGCGTGGTGCGGTGGGGCGAAAACACGGTACACGACACCGGACTGTACATGCCGATCGGTGGCGTGAGCGTGGCCGGTTTCACGACGCGCTTCGATCGTCAACCCTATACAAATCAACCGGCGCTGGCGAATGAGGCACAGGCTTCGAACGGCGACTCGGGCGGAGCCGTGTTTTCGCTCGAAGCGGGGCGCTGGGTGCTCTCCGGAATCATGCTCGCCGTGAGCGGCAACACCAGCGGGCAGCCGAGCAACACCGCACTCTACGGCGGTATCACATTCATCGCCGATCTGTCCGCGTATCGTACACAAATCCTGGCGATCGCCGGCGTCGTCAACCGGCAACTCGTTTACAACAATTCCTCGTTCGATAGCAACACTCCGGCAGTTGGTCCGAACGAAGACGCGGCCCTTGCCATCGACAAGACGGCTTACCTGCCCGGCACCGGCGGTTCCACGTTCGACAGTATCTCGAGCTACGCGCTGGGCATCAACTCCGTGGTGATCGACGTGGCCAGCGTGCACGGCACACTGACCGCGGCGGACTTCAGCTTCAAAATCGGCGCGAACAATTCGCCCGGCAGTTGGATCGATTCGCCCGCGCCGACGCTGATCTCGGTGCGGGCCAAAGCGGGCCAGGGCGGCAGCGATCGCGTGCAAATCATCTGGCCGGACGGCGCGATCTATGGCGTGTGGCTGGAAGTTACCGTGAAAGGCAACGACGCGCGGGGCGGATTCAATACCAACACCGGGCTCGCCAAGACCGACGTTTTCTACTTTGGCCATCGACCTGGCGATGCCGGCGGAAACGGTGAGTCGGCGGCGGTCACCGGCGCCTTCGATGAACTGACAACACGATTGAACCCTGGCGTCAATGAGCCGGTTACAAGCGTCTATGACTTCGACAAGAACCGCATCGTCAGCGCTTCGGACCAACTGTTCGCACGCTTCAGCGCCGGAATCCTGGCGATGATCGACGTGCCGGCCACGGTCGCGGCGACGTCGCTCGCGGCGGAAGTGGCGTCGCCCGGCGCCAGCGGGATCATTGAACTCGCGCCGCTCCCGTTGTGGGAGCCCCCCAGCATGCAGCCGGTCCATGATGCGGTGTTCGCGGCACTTGCGCAGCTGCCACCGCCGCCGCCGGGATTCCTCAGCGGCGGACTTTTCGGCGGCGGATTCTTGCGCCGGCCAAAACGCTGATCGCCGGCCAGAACGCGGCAAGAGACTAGTCCGCGCCGCATGCTCGGCGCTGCCGCAGCGATTCGTAAAACAACACCGCGGCGGCAGCCGAAATGTTCAGGCTGTCGATCGCACCGCACATTGGCAGTCGAATCGCGGTCACCCCGTCGCCATACCAGGCTGCAGAAAGCCCGTCGGCTTCGCTCCCGAGCACGATGGCGCATCCCGCCGCCAGCGGCGCCGCGGTGTAGTCGAGTCTGCCATCCACCCGCGCGGCGAAGATCGCCAGGTGGCGATCGCGGAGCCACTCAAGTGCTGCTGCGCTCGTGGCCGTGCACACCGGCACGCGAAATACCGCGCCCAGGCTCGCCCGAATGCAGTTCGGATTGAACAGGTCACTCACGGGTTCGGCCACGATCACGGCAGCCACGCCGGCGGCATCGGCGCTGCGTAGCACGGCTCCCACATTGCCGGGCTTCTCGATACCTTCGATCACCGCAATCGGGCCACTGCCGCGCGGCTGGAGTGCTGCGAGCGAACTGGTTGGCGTTTCGGCCACGAGCAGCACGCCCTCGTCGCGTTCGCCGAACGCAATCTTGGCGAACACCTCGGGCGTGACTTCCCAGACGTCGCAGCCACAATCGGCGAGCAGTTTCGCGGCCTGGCGACTATCCTCAGTGCGGCAGAGCGATTCGCAGACGAACGTTTCCGTCGGGCGCACGCCAGCAGCCAGGGCCTGTTTGATTTCACGCGCACCGTCCACGAGCATCCGGCCCTGTTTCGCGCGATGCCGCCCGGTGCGAAGACGGACCGTCTCCTTCACGCGGGGGTTCGTGAGGCTGGTGATGCTGCGAGAGGTCATCGGAATGATCTTGAGCTTGATTGCTAGCGACGAACCCAGCAGACCGCCGCGCCACAGTTCACCCGCGCGCCGGAGGATGCCACGATATTCATCGGTGCGGCGGTTGCTCGCCAGCCGGGCAACGGCCCGAGCAGATTCTCGGCATAGTCGCGCAAACTCTCAGCACTGGCCAATTCGGCGGTGTGGCATGACAGTAGTACGAACTTACTCCCAACACCGCACAATTCAAAACATAGCGGCAGAAGTCGCGGCAGGTCGAGCTCGAGTTTCCACACCTGGCCCTTGGGACCGTGGCCATAGGCGGGCGGATCGAGCAGCACGGCGTCGTACTGGTTGCCGCGCCGCAGTTCGCGCTCGACGAATCTCAGGGCGTCCTCGGCGATCCAGCGAATCGGAGCTTCGGCCAACCCCGAGGCGGCCGCGTTGCGGCGCGCCCACGCGACAACGTTCGCCGCCGAATCGACGTGCACGACTTCCGCTCCCGCGGCGGCAGCGGCCAGCGTGCTCGCGCCAGTGTAGGCAAACAGGTTCAGCACCTTGGGGCGACCGGCGAGTTTCACTTGCTCGGCTATCCACTGCCAGTTGGCCGCTTGTTCGGGAAACGCGCCCAGTTGACCAGCATCAGTAAGCTTAAGCTCGAGCTGGAATGCGCCGCAGTCGAGTGGCCAGTTGTCGGAAAGCGGCCTGCGTGAATGCCAGCGGCCCCCCTCCCCTGCTGTGCGCTCGTAGCGGGCCGCGGCCTCTGGCCATCGCTGTGGCGATCGCTTACTCGCCCCGTCAGCGGCCGGTGACGGTCGATCGAGCACGTACTGGCCGAAGCGTTCCAGCTTCCGCCCGTCGCCAAAGTCGAGCAGCTCATAGTCGATCGCAGACATCGGACGCGTCGCTGGGGCGGATGATGGGAGCACTAGTCGCGCCGGCGCGGACGCTTGGCGGCCGTCTTCCGCTGCGGACGGTAGCCGGCGCCCGGCCCGCCGCGAATGTGGTCGCCGCTGGTCTGCTCGCGCAAGCGATTGTTCGCGTCGCGACGACGGCGATCGAGCGCCGCCTTCGGCGGACGTTCGGGTATCAGGCAGTCGCAGCCACTGCCGATCAGATCCTGCCGGCCGGCCTGCTCCAGCGCCTTGCGGACTTCGAAGTAATTCTCCGGCTTGAAGAACTGCAATAGTGCTCGCTGCAGCTTGCGATCGCGCAGATGCCGGGCGATGTAGACCGGCTTCTTCGTGTGCGGATCGAGGCCCGTGTAATACATGCAAGCGGCGATGTCGAACGGGCTGGGAATGAAGTCCTGCACCTGGTCGGGCTGGTAGTGGTTCCGCTTGAGGAACAATGCCAGGTCGATCATCGAGTCGACCGTGCTGCCCGGATGACTGGCGATGAAATACGGCACGAGGAACTGCTTTTTACCGGCCCGCTTCGAAGCCTGCTTAAACTCGCGGTCGAATTTCTCGAAGTCCTCGGGGCCCGGCTTCTTCATCAGGGCCAGCACTTCATTGTCCGTATGTTCCGGGGCGACTTTGAGCGTGCCGCCCACATGATGCGTAGCCAGTTCGCGCATGTACTCGCGGCTCCGGCGGGCCAGGTCCATGCGAATGCCCGAGGCGACGAAGACCTTCTTTACGCCCGGTTCTTCGCGGGCCGCTTTCATCAAGTCGATGAGCGGCCCGTGGTCGGTGCCGAGCAGCTTACAGATCGTGGGATGCACGCAGCTCAGCCGCCGGCACTTGGCTTCGACCTCGGGCCGGCTGCAGCGCATTTCGTACATATTGGCGGTGGGACCGCCGATGTCGCTGATCACGCCCTTGAATTCCGGGTCGGCGGTCATCTGGCGGATTTCGCTGATCACGGACTCCTGGCTGCGGCTTTGAATGATCCGGCCTTCGTGGGCCGTGATCGAGCAGAACGTGCAGCCGCCAAAGCAGCCGCGCATGATCTGCACCGAGTCCTTCACCACTTCGTAGGCCGGGATGCGGCTCTTGCCGTAACTGGGGTGCGGCTTGCGGGTGAACGGCAGGCCGTAGACGCGATCCATCTCGCCTTGTGCGAGCGGCAGCGCTGGCGGATTCACCACCACGCACTCGCGGTCGTGATACTGCACGAGCCGGCGCGCGTTGTGCGGATTGGTTTCGTTGTGGGAGATCTTCGTCATCTCGGCAAAGGCCCACTTGTCACTGGTCACTTCCTCGAAGCTGGGAAGCGTAAGCGTGTTCTCGGTCGGCGGCGATTCCTTCGCGCCCAGGCGATAGGCCGCGCCGCGCATCTCGCGCAGGTCCTTGACCGTCTGGCCGTCGCGCAGCCGCCGGGCAACTTCAATGATGCCCCGCTCGCCCATCCCGTAAACCAACAGGTCGGCCTTGCAGTCGAGCAGGATCGAGCGGCGGACCTTATCGCTCCAGTAGTCGTAGTGGGCGATCCGGCGGAGGCTGGCTTCCACGCCGCCGGCAATGACTGGCACGCCGCGATATGCCTCGCGCGAGCGCTGACAATAGGCCAGAGTGGCCCGGTCTGGCCGGCGGCCGATCGCGCCGTCGGGACTGTAGGCGTCGTCGTTCCGCACCTTGCGGTTGGCCGTGTAGTGATTGATCATCGAGTCCATGTTGCCCGCACTGACGGCGAAGAACAGCCGCGGCTTGCCGAACGTGCGCCAGGCCTGGCAATTGTGCCAGTCGGGTTGACTGAGGATCGCCACGCGAAAGCCCTCGCTTTCGAGCAGCCGACCGAGCAGCGCCATCGCGAAGCTGGGATGATCGACGTAGGCGTCGCCCGTCACAAACACGATGTCGACCTCGTCCCAGCCGCGAGCCGCCATTTCGGCGCGGTTCATGGGAAGCGGCGGCGTGCTGCGGCGCGCAGCCGGCGGCGCCGGCACGTGATCCAGCACCGGCAGCAGCGAGGTCGAACTGAACGAGGGCGTGGTCATGGAATCAGAGCGGGATCGCAAGGCTTCAAAGATTACACGGCAAGAAAGATTACACGGCAAGGTAGCTCCGTATTCTATCACCTGGGGGACGTTCGGACTTTCGGACTTTGGCTGCGGGCGGATTTTGCGGCCGGGTCCTCGCAATTTTCCGCGGGCGGCGAAGGTGGGGGGCATTGTGCCGGGCTCTCGAAAGGCTATGGTTGTGTTAGGGAATGTGACCCGGTTATTCAACCATTTCTGCCGAAAAGCGCAGCGATTCCATGACGGACGATCGTCGGCCAAACAATCCGCAAGCCATGTCGCCGCGTACCATCTCGGCGCTGATTATCGGCGGCCTGGTGCTGTGGGGCCTATATATCGCTGCCGGGGTCATTTGGTACGGACTCAATCCGCTGGGCGGAGTCGTCGTGCTGGTTTGCGTGGCGATCTTCGTGGGCTTCTGGATGCTGCTGCTCCGCACCCAGAAGAACGAGAACGGGCCGTAGCGCTGCTCTGTTCCGCCCCCGGCTCTACCGGCGGGGTTCTTATGCCGGCACTTCTCTGGTGCTATCCGCTGCGCCGCAAAGAGTTAACGCGGAAACGCAGCCCTCTGCCAGCATCGACCCCGCCGCGGTCCAACTGCGTAGAATGAGAGTGCGGATCCGAGATTGTTCCCATCGGAAGGTTGATGGATAATCCGCGCCGCAGGTCCCCGATCAAGTTGCGCAGAACGAGGAGACGCCATGGCCACCGAGATCACTGCAGTCCGTCCGCTCCGTCCCGCCGCTCCGGCCGCGGTGACCGGCATGTCGATTGGCGACTACCTGATTCACCGCTTGCAGGATTACGGCATCGGCCACGTGTTCGGCATTCCGGGCGACTACGTGCTGAACTTCTACGCGATGCTCGACCGCAGCCCGATCGAGGTGGTGACCACCACGCGCGAGGACTGCGCCGGCTTTGCCGCGGACGCGTATGCACGCGTGCACGGGATGGGCGCGGTCTGCGTGACCTACTGCGTGGGCGGCTTGAGCCTGGCCAACAGCGTGGCCGGCGCGTATGCCGAGAAGTCGCCTGTGGTGGTGATCACCGGTTCGCCGGGCATGAAGGAGCGGCATAACAATCCCCTGCTCCATCACCGGGTGCGCGATTTCCGGACGCAGTACGACGTGTTTGAAAAGCTGTGCATCGCGGGCACGGAACTTTCCGACCCGCAAACGGCCTTCCACGAGATCGACCGCGTGCTACACGCGGCGGCGCGGTTCAAGCGGCCGGTGTACATCGAAATTCCGCGCGACATGGTCGGCGTCGTGCCCGAGATGCCGCATCGCTTTCAGGACACGCACATGGCCAGCGACCCCGATGCGCTGAAGGAAGCGGTGGCCGAGGCCGAGCGGTGGCTGAACAGCTGCGAGCGGCCGGCGATTGTGGGTGGCGTGGAACTGCACCGGTTCGCCTTGCAGGATGAGCTGCTGGCATTGGCCGAAGGATCGCAGATTCCGATCACGACCACCGTGCTCGGCAAGAGCGTGATTTCGGAGACGCATCCGCTGTTTGTCGGCCTGTATGAAGGAGCGATGGGGAACGACAAGGTCACGCAGTTCGTCGAGGACAGCGATTGCCTGCTGCTCCTGGGCACGTTCATGACCGACATCAACCTGGGCATTTACACGGCGAACCTCGACCCCGGTAAGTGCATTTATGCCACGAGCGAGCAACTGCGGATCCGGCACCATCACTATCACAATGTGCTGCTGGTCGACTTCATTCGCGAACTGGCGGCCAGGCAGCCGAAACCGCCCAAGCGAACGATGCCCGACCTGCCGCATCGCGTGGAGAAGTTCGTACTGCAGCCGGAGCAGCAGATTTCAATCACGCGGCTGATGCGCCGGCTGAATGAGACGATCGACGACGAGACGATTGTGATTGCGGATATCGGCGACTCGCTGTTCGCGGCGAGCGAACTGGTGATTCGCGGCCGGACCGAGTTCATCAGCCCTGCTTACTATACCTCGATGGGCTTCTCGGTCCCTGCCACACTAGGCGCACAAATGGCGCGGCCCGACTTACGAACCGTGGCAATCGTCGGCGACGGCGCGTTTCAGATGACCGGCACGGAGCTGTCGTCGCTCGTGCGGCATAAGTTCCCGTCAATCATCATCGTGCTCGACAACGGCGGCTACGGCACTGAAAGGTACCTGCATCCCGGCACGTTCGAGTTCAACGAGGTCCAGCCCTGGGCGTATCACAAATTGCCCGAGGTGTTCGGCGGCGGAAAGGGTTACCTGGTGAAAACCGAAGGCGAGTTTGACGCGGCGCTGCGTGCGGCCTGGGCCGACACGACCGGACCAAGCCTGATTCACGTGGTACTCGACCGAAACGATCACAGCCGCTCGCTGGAGCGACTGACCGAGAAGCTGAGCAAGCACGTCTAGAAATCAGAAGATGCGCGGCATGGAAGCACTGGCCGGCAAAGTGATCGTGATCAGCGGGGCCTCGAGCGGAATCGGCCGAGCCCTGGCGCTTGAGCTCGCGCAACAGAAACCGCGGCTGGTGCTGGCCGCGCGGACGCCAGAGCGACTGGAGGAAACGGCCACGCTGTGCCGCAGCCGGGGCGCCGAAGCGCTGGTCGTGCCGACGGACGTCACCTCGGCTGAAGCGTGCAGCATGCTGATCGATGCGGCGGCCAAGCAGTTCGGTGCGATCGACGTCCTCGTGAACAACGCCGGCGCCGCGATGTGGGCTCGTTTCGACGAGTTGCCAGACGCAAGGCGACTGGAAGAGTTGATGCAGCTCAACTACCTGGGAAGCGTCTATCCGACGCACGCTGCCCTGCCCCACCTGAAGCGTACGCGCGGACTGATCGTGGCGATCGCCAGCATCTCGGGGCTGATCAGCCCGCCGCTCCTCTCGGGCTACGCCGCCAGCAAGCACGCCGTGATCGGGTTTTTTGCATCGCTGCGGATCGAACTGCAGGCCAGCGGCGTGGGCGTGACGATCGTAGCGCCGGACTTCGTGCAGTCCGAAATCCTGTCGCTGGCGACCGGCGCCGACGGAAAGTCACTCGGCAACAGTCCGCTCGATCAGTCGAAACTGCTCTCGGCCGAGAAGTGCGCCAAGAAGATCGTGCGCGGGATCGAGCGGCGCAAGCGGCTCGTGCTCACCAGCGAGCGTTCGGCCTGGGCACGATGGGGGATGCTTTTGGCCCCGAAACTGGTGGACCGGATCGCAGCCAGGATCGTGGGTTTCCGCGGATAGTGGAATCGCTATTGGGGCTCGCCGCTGGCTGCCGCTAAGATTCGCGCTTCCACCGGCCATCCCAACTGCTAGCACCCGCGAGATCCCCGTGAAGAAGCTGACGAGCCCCGGATCGCAACCTCGAATTCTGATCGTACGTTTGAGCGCCATCGGCGACGTGCTGCATGGAATGCCCGTGCTGTGTGCGCTGCGCGAGGCGCTGCCGCAGGCGTTCATCGGCTGGGTGGTCGAAGGCGTTTCGGCGCAACTGCTCAAACATCATCCCGCGCTCGACGAGCTGATCCCCGTGCCGCGCAAGTGGCTGAAGTCGCCCAAGACAGTACTCGGTCTGCGAAAAAAGCTCCGCTCGCTGAACTTTGACGTCGCGATCGACATGCAGGGGCTGACCAAGAGTGCCGTCGCGGCGAGGCTGTCCGGAGCCCGCGTGCGGATCGGTTATAGCGGCGTCGACGGGCGCGAACTGAGCATGTGGCTGAACAACAAGCTGGTGGAACCGACCGGCAAGCACGTGATCGATCGCAACCTGGAACTGCTGCGGCCAATGGGGATCAACAATCCCACGGTTCAGTACCGCCTGGAAGATGCGCCCCAGGATCTGGCCACTGCCGAGCGAATGCTCGCGGAGTTGCGGCTGGCGGAGCGTTATGCGGTGATCAATCCCGGGGCTGGCTGGCCGAGCAAGGTCTGGCCCGCGGCACGCTATGGCGAAGTGGCGAAGTTCCTTGGACAGCAGCACGGCGTCCGGTCGCTGGTCGTCTGGGCCGGCGATCAGGAAAGGGCCTGGGCCGAGCAGATCGTCGCAGGATCGGGCGGTCACGGCGTCATCGCGCCAAAGACTTCGCTCCGCGAACTGGCGGCCCTGTCGCGCAAGGCCGTCATGTTTGTGGGATCGGACACGGGTCCGCTGCACCTGGCCGTGGCGGTCGGCACGCCCAGCGTGGGGATGTTCGGTCCAATGCCGGCCGAGCGGAACGGACCGTATGGGCCGCTGCACATCCCCGTGCAGAAAGTGTGTCTCACGGGCAGCAGCCGCGAGAAACGATCGGCCGGGCCGGAGTCGATGGAAGCGATCAGCGTGGCGGACTGCTGCGCGGCGTGCGAGAAGATTTTGGACCGGCGGGAGCTGCGGAAGACGGCGTAGAAAACAATCGCAGCGAGCACAGGTGAGCCGCTGGCGCGGCCACCTGCGGCACCCAACCCACTCCTATTTCCAACAAGCACGCTACTGCTTCAGCTGCTTGCCGTAGAGATACGGATTCATCGACGGGTCGTTGTACATCTTGAACTGGAAGTAAACCTTCAGCCGCTTGCGGCCGGCGAAGATGTCGTCCAGCAGTTCCTCGAGCGAGTTTGACAGGTCGCGATGCTGCTCGTTCACCACGGCTAGCCGCGTGCGAGCCTTCTCGCGGTGCTCTTCGCTGGCGTCGCTCCGGTCGATCTGCTCCTGCATGTGGTACTGGCGGAGCGACAGGATCGACAGCCGGTCAATCGCACTGCCGGGAGTCTCCGTGTTCTGGCGAGCACCGCTCGGGGGCTCGATCTTTTCGGCCGCCAGCATTTGCAGGAAAAACGCGTCCAGCTTTTCAATGCCGTCGTTGCGCTGCTGGTTGTAGCGGTCGATCGCCCGTTTCACCTGGGCGATGCGGTCGTCGCCCACGTCGGGACTGCGGGCGATGTCCTCTTCGTGCCAAAGCAGGTAGTTGAACGAATGCTGCTGGCAGACCAGGTGCAGCAGGCCGTCGTAAGGATTGGCCACGTCCTCGGTGTGCCACAGGGCCACGGTGCGCGCGTGCAGGTCGGTGATCTCGGGAACGTTAATCCGGGGTGGCATCGGCGGCTCGGCAGGTTTCAAAGTTGCGAAGAATTCCAGCAGCGCGGACGATTCTATCGCACCGGAGGCAATGCCAACAACCGCGGTTCGCGGGACGTCGATGCCTCACTGATCTAGGCCCCCCGCGGTCGGCGACCTAGAATGAAAAGCATGACCGCCGCCGCTCCTACCCAACACGCTGCGAAGTCGACCGGCCAGAACGCGCTCCTGGCCGCGGTCGTGATCGGCGGTGCGGTCGTGATGGGATACTTGCTGTTATTTTACGACGGCGCACCGGCGGCCCCCGCCGCGGCGATACCCAGCCGGCTGGACCTGGAAGATATTCCGTTCGACGGCCAGCGGGCGTTTGATTACCTGGAGCAGATTTGCGCGATTGGTCCGCGCGTGAGCGGTTCGCCCGGCATGGCCCAGCAGCAGAAGCTGCTGACCGATCATTTCGAAAAGCTGGGCGCGAACGTCCGCCGGCAGGAGTTCCGCGTGCGCGATCCACTCACCGGTCAGCCCGTCTCGATGGCAAACCTGATTGTCGAGTGGCATCCGGAGCGGAAAGAACGGATCCTGCTTTGCACCCATTACGACACGCGGCCCTTCCCGGATCGCGACAAGCGTAACCCGCGCGGCACGTTCGTCGGCGCCAATGATGGCGGCAGCGGCACGGCGCTGCTCATGGAGCTGGCCCACCAGATGCGCGACCTGCCGGGCGAGCTTGGCGTCGACTTTGTGCTGTTCGACGGCGAGGAGTACGTGTTCCAGGAGGGACATCCTTACTTCATCGGCTCGGAGTGGTTCGCCTCGGAGTATGCCAGCGGCAAGCCGCCCTACCACTATCGTTGGGGAATCCTGCTCGACATGGTCGGCGACGCGAACCTGCAAATCTATCCGGACACGCACAGCATGAAGTGGCCCGACACACGGCCGCTGGTCAAGCAGGTCTGGGACACCGCCAAGCGCCTGGGCGTCAGCGAGTTTTCGATGCAACGCCGCTGGGACGTGCTGGACGATCATATCCGGCTGCACGACATCGGCGGCATCTCGTGCATCGACATCATCGATTTCCACTATCCCTACTGGCACACCGAGCAGGACGTGCCGGAAAAATGTTCGGCCCTGTCGCTGGCTAAGGTAGGCTGGGTGGTGCAAGAATGGCTCCAGGGCGCCGTGAAGAAGTGACCGGCCGGGATGTCTGGCGCTGGTGACCGCAGCCGAAGTCGTGAGTTGAAACGAGCATGGATACCTTCTCCGCCTGCATCGCCTTCGGCCCCCTGGCGATTTACCTGTTCCTGCTGGGGCTCGTGAATCTCTCAAGGCGGCCGCTCGTCATCAACGGCACGCGCGAAACGCTCTCGCTGGGCCTGGCGCTCGCGGGACTCGTAATTGTCGGGCCCATGCAACTCTTCATGCCACAGGAAGCCGCCGTGCGGTTCGGCCAGCTTATCTGGCTGCTGCTTGTCGGATTCTATGTCCTCTCGGTGACGCTGCTCATCCTGCTGAGCCGGCCGAGACTGATCGTCTACAACATCTCGCCCGATGAGTTGCGGATGGCCCTGGATGCGGCCGCACGTCGGGTCGATCCGGACGCCGCCTGGACGAGCACCGCGCTGAGCCTGCCGACCTCGCGCGTGCACTTGCACATTGAACCGTTTCCGCCGCTGGGGAATATCGCCTTGCTGGCAACCGGCGATGACCAGAGCATTGGCGGTTGGCGGCGGCTGGAGTATGCCCTGCGCGATACGCTCCGCGAGACAACCGTCACGCCCGGAGCCTACGGCCTGTGGATGTTGCTCATCGGCGCGATGATGCTTGCGGGGCTCACATTCTGGGTCGTCGACGATCCGCAAACGATCGCCCAGGGGCTGGAGCGGATGCTCAGTCCTTAGTGGCTTCGCGCGCGCGGCGTTTCTTCTCTTGCCGCTCGGCGCGAGCTCGCTGCTGTTCGTCGGGCGACATTAGCTCGAAGCGAATGCGGTAAGCCTGATGCCCGGCGGCAAGCTGTTCGGCATAAAGCGAGTTGAGCTCCGCCCGAAGTTTCTCGGCCGATTCGAAGCCGTCGGGCACGGCATCTGCGTCGCTCAGCTCATCGACTTCGATCGGCTCGATCGAGAGCACGCGAATGTAGCCCGCGCCGGGGATGTAGCTCCGCTGGCCAGTGCGCATCCGGCAGTGATTCCAGAGCCGGATGGTCTGAGTCTTTTCGCCCGAGCGGATGGCGTCCATGAACTTCTTTTTGAAGAGCAGCATGGCGGATTCGGTGCGGAAAGGCGGTGGGCTACGGCTTGGGTTTCTCGGCAGCGGGCGTTCGGTCGATCCAGGCGGCGAGCGCCACGGCAAGTTGCGGCACCGCGGCCGGATGTTCCGCCAGCATCGGGCTCGCTGAACGCAGACAACCTTGGGCCCGTTCGGCATACTCAGGCTTGTTAAGTGCCTCGGCCAGATACAGCAAATTGGCGGCGGCGACCGAACTGCCGGCCGGCGTCACACCATCGAGCTGCATCTTGCTGCGGGCGAAAAGTTCTTCGTGACGGCTGGAAGTGTAGAAGAATCCGCCGGTCTGCTCGTCCGCAAAGAGTGTGACCTGCTGGTCCATGAGTTTGGCGGCAGCAGCGAGCCACTTCTGGTCGCCCGTCGCACGATGCAGCGCGATCAGCCCGTCGACGAGGAATGCGTAGTCGTCCAGGTAGCCGGGAATTTTGGCTTCGCCGCCGGCGTAGGTTCGCAAGAGCTGGCCATCGCCGTCTTGGAGCTTGGCGAGCACGAAGTCGGCGGCCTTGGCAGCGGCCTCGGTGTACTCGGGCCGCTTCAGCACGCGTCCGGCTTCGGCCAGTCCGGCGATCATCAAGCCATTCCAGCCGGTGAGAATCTTGGTGTCGGTCAACGGTCGCTCGCGCTTGTTCCGCATCTCGAGCAGTTTCTGGCGGATCGGCTTGAGCTTCGCGTTGAGGTCTTCTTCGGTGAGGTTTCGCGATTTGGCGATCTCAGCCAGGGGCGCCTTGAGCAGCGGAATGTAGCGGCCTTCGAAGTTCGGCTCGCCCTCAAGGCCGTAAACGCTGGCGAAGAGTTGGAACTCCTGAGGCGTTAGCGCTTGTTCGACTTCCTTGCGATCCCAGACGTAAAAGTGCCCCTCCTTACCGTCGGTTTCGGCGTCGAGCGCCGAGTAGTACGCCCCGCCTTCGTCGCGCATTTCGCGATTTGCGAATTCGATGATCTCCTCCGCCGCGAACCGATACTCGTCGCGCGGGTCGAGTTCGTAGGCCAGCGCATAGACGCGCAGGAGCTGGCCATTGTCGTAGAGCATCTTCTCGAAATGCGGCACGCGCCAAAAGCGGTCGGTGCTGTAGCGATGGAACCCACCGCCAACGTGATCGCGAATGCCACCCTGAGCGACCTTGCTCAGCGTAAGTGACAGCATCCGGGCCGAGGCATCGGCGCGCGGCTTGTCGACCTTGCCGTCGCGACCGCGGCGAATCGTTTCCAGCAGCAGCCGCAGATTCGGCGGCTCAGGAAACTTCGCCTGTCGGGGATTCTCCGGATTGAAACCGAATCCGCCATACTCGCTGTCGAACTGCGCGGCCAGCGCGTCGGTCGCGCCGCCGAACAACCGCTCATCGAGCTTCACGACGCGCAGGATCGGCTGCTGCCGGAGGCTTTCGTTCACATAGCCGGCCAGCGCGTCGCCCGTCTTCTGCCATTTGGCCGGATCGGCGTTCCAGGCTTCGAGCACCCGGTCAAGCACGGTGGAGAACCCAAGCATGCCGTCTTTGTCTTGCGGCGGAAAGTAAGTGCCGCCCATCAGGGGTTTGGCGTCGGGCGTGAGAAACATTGACAGGGGCCAACCGCCCCCCTGCTTCGAGCCAACGAGTTGCAGGTACGCGTGCAGGGCCTGCATATAGATTTCGTCGATGTCGGGCCGTTCCTCGCGATCGACCTTGATGCAGACGAAGTTTTCATTGAGTTTCTTCGCGATGTCGTCGTTCATGAACGACTCGCGCTCCATCACGTGGCACCAGTAGCAACTCGAATAGCCAATCGAGAGGAAGATCGGTTTCTTCTCGCGCTTGGCACGCTCGAGTGCTTCGGGTCCCCAGGGATACCAGTCGACCGGATTGTGCGCGTGCAACAGCAGATAGGGGCTGGTCTCTTTGGCCAGTCGATTCGTGTACGCCGGTTTGTCTTCAGCGGCGCCGTGCGAGATCAAACCAAAGATCGCGACCAGGAGAACGACTGCGAGGCGAATGGATCGAGTCACCGGTGCATCCCTTCGAGAGGTGAATGAAACTAGTCGCGCGGCCCGGGCTGAACGCGTGAACTGGGGCGCGGCGTGTGGCCGGCGTCGAAGCGGAGCGACTCACCCTTCGAGTCCCCGCTTGAGTCGTGGCCCGCCGATTCTATCGTCGGACCGGCGGGGGACCAATCGCCGGCGGCACTCTCGCTGCTCGCCGCGGCCGGCGGCTGGTAATCGGCCAGCAGCGTGATGCAGCCCACCGTGAGCCGCTCGCCCGGTTCGAGCAGCACGGCCTCTTCAGCCAGGCGCAACTCGCCCACGAACGTGCCGTTCAGCGAACCGAGATCGCGGACCATCAGCCGGCCTTCGGCCTCGAAGATTTCGCAGTGCTGCCGGCTGACCAGCGGATGGAAGAGCGTAATGTCGGTGGTGCGGCTGCGGCCGACGATGGCAGGCAGATGCAGTTCGATCTGCCGCGTCTGCTCTTCGCCGCCGATGACTCTGAGTTTCGCTTGCACGTGACGCTCCACTGACCGCGAGCGCTCGTGCGCTCGCCCAAACGGCAGTTGGCCCCGCGCGGCTCCCGCTCCCCTCACCTTGATCGCGCCCCGATTATAAGTTCGCGGCGGGTGAATCGCCAACGTGGAACGGACATGCGACTTGGGGGCTGAAACGAGCAGTATTCTCAGGTTCTGCGAGCCGGCCCGCGGCCGACTCGCCTGTTCGAGCCGCGGCAGGAGCCCTACAATGGCGCGCAGCGATGCCCGTTTCTCGATCGATTTCCCGCGGAATATCCCCTGTCTTCGGATAATTAACACACTCTGTCTTCGGATAATTAACACTGTGAAGCAGCTCTTGAGTGAAGCGCAACTGCGGGCCGGCGTGGCCCGGTTGGCTGCGGAGATTCGCCGCGACTATGCCGGCGGCTCGCTGACGATTCTGGGCGTGCTGACCGGCAGCCTGGTGGTCGTGGCCGATCTGATCCGCGAGCTCGACATGCCCATGCGGCTGGGCGTCATCCAGACGCGCAGTTACCGGGGCGCCGATACGCGGCCGGGTCAGCTCGAAATCAACTGCGCGATGTTGCCCGAGATTCGTGGGCGCGACGTGCTGCTGGTCGACGACATCTTCGACACCGGGCGGACGCTGTCCGCGCTGCTGGTTGAGATGCAAAAGCATGACCCGAACTCGATTCGTTCGGCGGTGCTGTTGCGCAAGGAGGGACGCCAGGAAGTCGAGATGCGGCCGGACTACATCGGCTTCACCATTCCGGATGCGTTCGTGGTGGGCTACGGACTCGACTATCAGGATGCTCACCGCAACCTGCCCTACCTCGCCGAGCTCGAAGATGAAGACTTGCAGGCCGCGGCCGAGCTGGCAGCCACGGCACGCAGCGGGGCGGCGAAATGACGCGGCGCGTGTTGCACGTGATCTCCACGCTCACGCGCGGCGGAGCCGAGAAACAGCTTGCGCTGTTGGCCGCACGCTTGCCCCGCGATGAGTTCGACGTGCACGTGTGCGCGATCTCGCGCGGCGGGCCGCTGGAAGAAGAGCTGCGCGCTGCGGGAATTCCCACCACGGTGATCGGCAAGCAGTGGAAGTACGATCCCCTGGCGTGGTGGCAGCTCCGCCGGCACATTGCGCGGCTCAAGCCCGACCTGGTGCAAACCTGGATGTTTACGGCCAACGCTTATGGCCGCACCGCGGCGCGCTGGGCCGGGGTGAAGCATATCGTGGCCAGCGAGCGCTGCGTCGACTCCTGGAAAGGCGGGCTGCAACTGGCGATCGATCGCAGACTCGCGCGGAAGACCGAGGCGATCATCGCCAACAGCCGCGGCGTGAAGGAGTTCTATGTCGCCAGTGGAGTCCCGGCCGAGAAGCTGGTCGTCATCGAAAACGGAATCCTGCCCGCTGCGCCGAGCGACATCACGCACGACCAGCTATGCGACGAGTTGGGCATCCCGCGCGGTGTACACCTGGTCGGCGCGGTCGGACGGTTGTGGCATCAGAAGCGGATCAAAGATTTGATCTGGGCGGCGGATCTCCTCAAAGTGATTCGCGCCGACGTGCACCTGCTGATCATTGGCGAGGGCCCGCTGCGGGAGAGTCTGGAAGAGTTTCGCGACGCCTGCCAGATTCAGGACAAGGTGCACTTTCTGGGAGTGCGGAACGATGTGATGCGGCTGATGCCGCATTTCGCCCTGCTCTGGCTGGCCAGCGACTACGAGGGGCTGCCAAACGTCGTGATGGAGGCAATGTCGGCCGGCGTGCCCGTCGTGGCCACCGACATTCCCGGCACGCGCGACCTGGTGATCCACGGCGAAACCGGGTTTCTCACTTCCGTTGGAGATCGGGCCAACCTGGCCCGATTTGCCCACAAGCTGCTGGAGGATCCGGCGATGCGAACCAGGTTCGGCGCGGCGGGGCGCGAGCGGGTGGAGATCGAGTTCAGCGTCCAGCGGATGGTCGCGGCTCACGCCGAGCTATACCGACGGCTGCTGGGCTGAGATAATTGGTGGCGTACACTTCAGAGAGTCTCGAAGTGCCTATCCGCCCCCTCGTCATTTCAAGAGCAGCCATGTGCGGCATTGCCGGCGCCATCTGGACCAACCCCGCGGTGGAAGTCTCCGCCGACGTGCTGGCGCGGATGACCGAGGTGCTCACGCATCGCGGCCCGGATGATTTCGGCGCATACACCAGCGCGCTGAAGACGCAAGCCGTGGCGGGAACGTCGCCCGGCGTCGCGCTCGGGCATCGGCGGTTGTCGATCATCGACGTCGCCGGCGGGCATCAGCCCATGTCGAACGAAGACGGTTCGGTATGGATCGTCTTCAATGGCGAGATCTACAACCACCGCGACTTGCGCCGCCGGCTGGAAGGCGCGGGACATCAGTTCCGCACGCATTCGGATACCGAAGCGATCGTCCATTTGTACGAGGACGAGGGGCTCGACTTTCTCCAACACCTGGACGGGATGTTCGCCCTGGCAATCTGGGACGCGCGCCGCCGCAGGCTGGTGATCGCCCGCGACCGGCTGGGAAAGAAGCCGCTGTACTACCGGGCGGAGTCCGACCGCCTGCTGCTGGCCAGCGAACTCAAGAGCCTGCTCGAAGTGCCGGGAATCCAGCGCAGCATGGATCCCCGCGCGCTAGATGAGTACTTCACGCTGCAATATGTGCCCCATCCGCGCACGATCCTGCGGGGGTTCAACAAGCTGGCGCCCGCTCACTACGGCGTGTTTCAGGACGGAACGTTTCGCACGGAGCGGTACTGGCAGCCGGACTTCAACCTGGAGGTGGAACGCCCTCTGGCCGATGCGGCAGCCGAACTGCGCGAGCTTCTGACCAGGTCTGTCCAGGCTCGGCTCGAAGCCGACGTACCACTGGGCGCGTTTCTATCCGGCGGCGTCGACTCGTCGCTGATCGTCGGGCTGATGCAGCAATTGAGTCGCGAACGGGTGAAGACCTTTTCGATCGGCTTTCCGATCGCCTCGTACGATGAGTCGCAATACGCGCGCCAGGTGGCCGAGCGACTAGGAACCGATCACCACGAGTTTCGTGTCCAGCCGCGCGCAGTCGAGGTGCTGGAAAAGCTGGTCTGGCACTACGACGAGCCGTTTGCCGACAGCTCGGCGATTCCGACCTACTACGTTTCCAAATTGACGCGCGAGTTCGTCACGGTGGCACTCACGGGCGATGGCGGCGACGAACTGTTCGCGGGCTACGACCGCTATCAGGCCGTGCGGCTGGCGTCGTACCTGGATCATCTGCCGAGGGCGGTGAAGTCGCTACTTGCGCGACCGGGAAACGCCGGCTGGGGGCAAGATCGCCCGCAGCGGTCGCTGCTCAGGCGTTTGGGTCGCTTCAGCGAGGCCTTGAACTTCGGCCCCCAGCGACGATACCTGGAATGGGTCTCGATGTTCAACGAAGCCCGCCGGGCCGAACTCTACAGCGATGAGCTCATCGAGCAGCTTCCAGATCACGATCCGTTTGAGTTTCTCTCGGATGCCTTCGGCGAGGTGAATCGCCGCGATCCGGTCACAGCGGCCAGCCTGGTGGACCTGGTCACTTACTTGCCGTGCGATCTGATGACGAAAGTGGACATCGCGTCGATGGCCAATAGCCTGGAGTGCCGGGCCCCGATGCTCGATCACCGGCTGGTGGAGTTCGCGGCCGCGCTGCCGCTGCGCTATAAGCTGCATCGTGGGCGCGGAAAGCGGATTCTGAAGCTGGCATTTCCGGAGCTATTGCCGGATAGCGTGACGCGCCGTCCGAAAATGGGTTTCGGCGTGCCGCTTGCACAGTGGTTTCGCGGCGAACTGCGCCAGTACGCTCACGATGTGCTGCTCGACGAGCGAGCTCGCGCGCGCGGGTATTTTCGCCAGGGCGCAGTCGAGCGCCTGCTGACCGAGCACAACACGGGCGCTTTCGACCACGGCTATCGCCTGTGGGGCCTCTTGGTCTTCGAGCTGTGGCATCGCTGTTGGCTCGACGGGCATAATCGTGCCAAGCTGGCCGAAACCATCAGCGCCGGATAATCCGCACGGCGTGCTTCCCCCCGCCGCAGTGCTACAAGCCGAACTGGTCAAGCGGCACTCCAGACGCGCGACATTGCAGGCGCTGAATAATCCCATCGGGCACTACAGGCCTTTAGCCAACCTTGCCGAATGGATAAGATGCAACGACCGGCATTTGCAGGCCTTTAAACGGCAGCACCCCTGCGGAGAGAGCGGCATGAAGAGCAACGTCCTGGCGGTGGTCCTGGCGGGAGGCAAAGGAGAACGACTCGAACCCCTCACGCGCGATCGGGCCAAGCCGGCGGTGCCGTTTGGCGGAGGCTACCGGATCATCGACTTCACGCTGTCGAACTGCATCAACAGCGGGATTCGCAAGATCCTGGTGCTCACGCAGTACAAAGCGATGAGCCTCGACAGGCATATCAATCTCGGCTGGCAGCGACTCTTGTGCCGCGAGCTGGGCGAATGGATCGACGTCGTGCCACCGCAGCAGCGCATCGACGAGCACTGGTACCAGGGCACCGCGGACGCCGTTTATCAGAACATCTATGCGCTGGAAAAAGAGCGGCCCGAGTACGTCCTGATTCTGGCCGGCGACCATATCTACAAGATGGATTACGGCCGGCTAGTCGACTATCACATTGAGAATAACGCCGATCTGACAGTGGGCGCGCTGCGGGCTCCGGCCAGCGAATCGCGGCATTTCGGCACACTCCAGATCGACGAGAACGAGCGGATCATCGGCTTTCAGGAGAAACCGCTCGAACCGGCCACGATTCCCGGCGACCCGGACCATATCTTCGCCTCGATGGGCATTTACGTCTTCACGGCACGGTTCCTGTTCGAGCAGTTGTGCCTGGACGCGACCAAGCCCGGCAGCCGGCATGACTTCGGACACAACATCATTCCGGCCGTGATCGACACGCACCGCGTGTTTGCCTTCCCGTTCCGCGACGAGAATCGTAAGCAGGACTCGTATTGGCGAGACGTCGGCACGCTGGACGCGTACTTCGAAGCAAACATGGACCTGGTGTCCGTCGACCCGCAACTGAACATGTACGACGAGCACTGGCCCATCCGCACCTACCTGCCGAACTACCCGCCGCCGAAGTCGGTGTTCGCGGAGGAGGGCCCGAACGCCCGCCGCGGCCAGGCGCTCGACAGCATCGTCTGCCAGGGCTCGATCATCTCCGGCGGCACGGTCGAGCGGTCGATCCTGGGAACCAATACCCGGATCAATAGTTTCGCGCACGTGCAGGATTCAATCCTGTTGGACCACGTGGACATCGGCCGGCATGCGCGTGTGCGGCGGGCGATCATCGACAAGCACGTGCGGATCCCGCCTGGCACCGAGATCGGTTTCGATCACGAGCAGGATCGAGCGCGGGGGTTCATGGTGAGCGAAGGGGGCGTGGTCGTGATTGCCAAGGCGGACGGCGTGGACCACTTCAGCGAACCGGCCCTGCTTTATCGCTGATCGCCGGCTCTCGGATGGATTGATCGGCGGGAAACCGAAATGGTCGCTTCGCGTCCACGGTGCTGATCGTATCGGTGCCCGCACTCGCGGGGCCCCTTGCCCGAGTGCTAGAATCGGCCCATCCCGGGTGGTCGCTCGCAGACCATAAGCAGCGTCACAACCTGGGGAAGTGCCGAGTCAATCTTTCCCGGTTTGGAGCGCCCCCGCTATGTTCCGCGAAATCGGCGGATTCTTTACGCACTTGTTCGATGTCGAGGGTTTTCCGCCGCGCTGGTATTGCGGCAACTGGAGCGAAGGCCACGGCTGGCTGCACATTATCTCGGACCTCGGCGTCTGGACCGCTTACCTGGCGATTCCACTGGTGCTGTGGTACTTCGTGCTGCGCCGCCGCACGCTGCCATTCCGGTTCATGTTCGTGCTGTTCGGAGCGTTCATCATTTTCTGCGGCACGACGCATCTGATGGAAGCGATCATCTTCTGGTGGCCGGCCTATCGGCTGGCCGGCCTGATAAAGCTGGCCACCGCCGTCATTAGTTGGGCGACCGTGATCGCGCTGGTGCCGCTCTCCCCGAAGGTCCTCGGCATGCGCACGCCCGAGGAACTGGAGGCGATCGTTGAGGAGCGAACCGCTCAGCTCAACCGCGAAATCGAGGAACGCAAGCGGACCGAACGCGAACTGGCCCGGCAGCGTGAACTGCTGGAAGTCACGCTTTCCAGTATCGGCGATGCCGTGATCGCCACCGATACCGAGAAGCAGATCACGTTCATGAACCCGATCGCCGAGAAGCTGACGGGCATGACCAACGCCGAGGCTAAGGGGCAGCCGCTCGACGGGGTGTTCCGGATCGTCAATGAGAACACACGGCAGCCAGTGGAGACTCCCTGCGACGCGGTGCTGCGCGAAGGGGTGATCGTGGGGCTGGCGAACCACACGGTGCTGATTGCGACGGATGGCCGCGAAACGCCGATCGACGATAGCGCGGCGCCAATTCGAGACAGCGAGGGAAGCGTGTTCGGCGTGGTGCTCGTGTTTCGCGACGCCACCGAGCAGCGCCGATACGTCGAAGCCCAGGAGCGGTTGGCCGCAATCGTCGAGAACTCGCAGGACGCGATCATCAGTCAGGACCTGGAGGGGAAAATCCTGAGCTGGAACCAGGGAGCTCAGAGGCTGTTCGGTTTCACCCCGGAGGAGGCGGTGGGGCGGTCAATCGAGATCGTCGTTCCGCCGGACATGCGCAGCGGGTACCAGCAGTCGATGCAGGCCCTGCGGCGCGGCGAGCCGGTGCAGTACATCGACACCTTCCGAATACACAAGGACGGCACGCGGCTGGAAGTGTCCAGCCGGATCTCGCCGATCCGCGGGGGCGAGGGCCAGGTGATCGGCGCTTCAAAGATCTCGCACGACATCTCGGCCCAGAAACGCAACGAACGCGTCCTCAGGCTCTTCTCCGACGCGGGCACCGTGCTGTCCGTCCTCTCGGAAGAAGGCAGCATGCTCGAGCGCCTGGCGCGGTTGACCGTGCCGCTGTTTGCCGACTGGTGCGTGGTCAGTATGATCGATCCCCACGGAAAGGTTAAAACCGTGGGCCGGGCGCACGGCGACGCGTCCAAGCAAGGCGTGCTGGACGAGTACCTCGCCAAGTACCCTCTGGATTGGAATGTTTCGTCGATCACCATGAATGTCCTGCGCTCGGGGCAGCCGGAGTTGATCAGCGACATGCCCGCGGCGGTGCTCGACGCATTGGCGACGGACGAGCAACACCGTGAGCTGTTGGGCAAGCTCTCGCCACGGTCGGTGTTGGTGGTGCCGATCGCGATTCGCGGCAAGACGGTGGGAGCGATCTCGTTTGCCTTGAACCATTCGTTCCGCCGCTACTCGGTGGATGACGTATCCGTGGCAACCGAACTTGCGCGCCGGGCGGCCACGGCAATCGAAAACGCCCGGCTGTATCAAGAGCTACAGGAAGCGCAGCGGCAAAAAGATGACTTCCTGGCGATGCTGGCGCACGAGCTGCGCAATCCACTGGCGGCGATTCAGTACGCCAACCAGATCGCACAGCTTTCGCAGGCGCCCAGCGAAGAAGCCCACGAGACGATTGATCGGCAAGTCAAGAGCCTCGCCCATCTGATCGACGATCTGCTGGACGTCTCGCGGATCACGCGAGACAAAATCCACCTCAAGAAAGAACACATCGATGGCGCGATGCTCGCGCGGCGGGCGGCCGCGAGCATTCATCCCGTGATTGAGGGTCGCAAGCACGAACTCGAGGTGGATATTCCTCCGCAGCCACTGCCACTCCTGGTCGATCCGACCCGGCTCGAGCAGATTCTCGTGAACCTGCTGAGCAATGCAGCCAAGTACACACCCGAAGGAGGCAAGATCGCGCTGCGATGTTTTGCCGAGGGGAATCAGGCGGTGTTTCAGGTCGAGGACAACGGCATCGGTATGCCCACCGAAGCGCTGCCGCGCGTGTTCGAACTGTTCACGCAGGTCGACCGCTCGCTCGACCGTTCGCAAGGCGGCCTGGGCATTGGCCTGACGGTCGTGCGCAAGCTGGCAGAAATGCACGGCGGGAGCGTGTCCGCCGACAGCCGGGGCTTGGGGCAAGGCAGCGTGTTCACCGTGCGATTGCCGCTCAGTGACGCGCCGCTCGACGCCGGCGCGCCGCAAGCCAAGCCACCACTAATGACCCAGCCTCGCCGCATTCTCGTGGTGGACGACAACGTCGATACGGCGAACAGCGTCGCCACGCTGCTTAAGCTGGCGGGACATGAAGTCTCGCTGGCACACGACGGCCTGGCGGCGATCGACGCGGCCAAGCATTCGCACCCGGAGATCGTGCTGCTCGACATCGGTCTGCCAGGACTCGATGGCTATGCGGTCGCGCGCACCTTGCGCGATCATCCCGAGTTGGCAAACGCGAAGCTGATTGCGGTGTCAGGTTACGGTCAGCCGGAAGATCGCCGCCGCGCACACGAGGCCGGCTTTGACGAGCACCTGGTGAAGCCAGTGGCCTTCGACAAGCTGCTGTCGCTGATCAATTGAGCTCGTGAGGACGCAGCGCAAAAAAAGGCCCCCGGAAAGGCTGTGTCCCAGGGGGGCAGAGGACACAAACCTTTTCCGGGAGCGATTGGACGCTCAGCAAGCCGCTGTTTCAGAAAACAGCTACTTGCGACGCACGCAGTTGTACGCGAAGCGTACTGCCCGCATCCTTGCTGGCAGATTCCGCTTCGTGGTCCGCAGCAACGCCGCGTTTTGGACACGCTTCGCTGCCGGTGCAGACCCATCCAATTGGCCTGGAGTGTCTTGCTCGCAATCGGCGGCAATGTGTGGCGGATCGCTGGTCCGCTCGACTGATTGCCCCCGACGTGAGGCGGGAGAATAGGAGAATCGCCACCAGGGGTCAAGGGCGGTTTTCCGCGGTTTTCCGGCCAATTTCCGCACTCTTCGCACAGCTCGCGAAATAAAAAAAGCGGCCCGAGAAAACTTTCTCTCGGGCCGCTTGAATGGATTCTCGAACCGCATGCGCCCGCTAATTTAGCGAACCGCGGGACGCTGCGATTGGTTGCCACGCGGGGCCGGAGCCGGGCGACGGGCGGTGTTGGCCGGCGTCTTGCTCGGAGCGGGCGCGGCCGGAACCGCCAGCGGCTCAAGCTGACGCGGCGTTTCGATCACCACGCCTTCGGAGTGCGAGAGATCCGCGGACTGCACCACGCGACCATCTTCGTGCCACCAGGTCCAGCGGCCGGTCGGATTGCCATGGGCATATTCGCCTTCGATTGACTTCTGACCATTGGCGTGCCACCAGGTCCAATCGCCATCCTGCTTGCCGCGATCAAAGGTGCCTTCAAGGGCCCGCTGACCGTTCGAGTGCCACCAGGTGAATTTGCCCACCTGCAGGTCGTGTTCGTAGGCGCCTTGCAGTTGCATCTGACCGCTGGGGAACCAACTCGTCCAGGGACCGTGCTTTTCATCCTTACCACTCTTCACCGTGGTCAGGAGCTTGCAGGTCCACCAATCGTCGGGCGTGTGCTCGACGTCCTTGGCGAACAGATACACGCCTTCGGACTTCTTGGCTTTGCCGTCCTTGTAGTACGCGGTCTTGGAGGCGATCTTACGGCCTTCTTCGTACTGTTCCTTCACTCGGACCGTGCCGTCCGGAGCCCATTCAAAGTAGTCACCCTGCATGTCGCCGTGGACGAAAGTCGCTTCGCGCATCTTCTTGTCGTTGGTGAACCACCAGGTCGAAGTGCCGTTGCGCTTGCCCTTTTCGAAAGACCACTGGCTGATCTTGCGGGTCTTGCCGTCGTAGATCGTCCACAGGCCGTCGAGCAGATCGTTCTTGAACTCGGCCTGCGAGATGAACGGTCCGGGGAACAGCGAGTAGGGCGCCTTCGAGAGAATGTTGGCTTCCTGCACGCTGCGATACCAGCGAATCCAGACGCCCGTGCGATTGCCGTACTCGTACTGACCCTGGACTTGCAAGTTGCCTCGCTCGTCCCACATCTTCCACGATCCATGGTTGACGTAGTTGCCGGCGGCGTCCTGGGTGGTTTCGCGTTCGATGCGAATCGAACCGTTCGGGAATCGCTCCTTGATCAACTCGACGCCGTCTTCGGCCGGAGCGTCGTCCTCGCTCGACAGCGCTTCGTCCGCATCTTTCGTCTCGTCCATCGCGACGGGTTTATCCTCAGCCGGCTGATCCAGCGGCTGGGCAACTTCGTCGCCCGCGGTGTACGGATAAGAATCGGCGGTCGACTCTTCTTCGTCGGCAGGTAGCTCGACAACGTAATCGGCGGCCTGGGGCTCGTGGGCTGCCTGCACGACCGGCTGGCTGGGCTTGCGGCCGTCAGCGGCTTGCGTGGGCATTGCCGAGACCAGCGCCATTCCCAGCGTCAGCGGCGTGATCCAGTTCGTGGCGCGTAACATTCCGCACTCCTTTGCTAGCATGAATATCTAGCACCGTCCCTGTCTTGGTGCTAAACGGTCCTTGCCGGAAGTATCGGCAAAACCGCCCCGGCCGCTTGTGGGGATTTCGCGGAGAGAGCGCAATAATTGGTCGTCTGACAACCAGCGTTCCAACCAGCAACCGAAATCGGGGCGCGACGGACACACGCTAGTCGTTCGCGCGCTGGACATCTTTCGGCTTGGCCGCCACGCGGCTCGAGACCCGCCGCGGACCGTAGGCCAGGCCGATCCAGCCGTCTTCGACCGTGAACTGCGAGATTTGCAAGTCCTTCAAACGCTCGTCGCCCGTGATCGACTCGGGCAGCAGCCGCAGATCGCGATTCTTGGAAAGTACCTTGGAAAAGATCGCTCGCAGTTTGAACTCGATTTTGCCGCGCATCGACTCGCCGTCCAATCGCAGCGAGTACTGCGGATTGGAATCCCGTTCGAACAACGGGGTGAGCGACTCGAGCTTGGGGACATAATATGCCCGAACCTGAAAGTCGTGCCAGCGGCTTCCCTCTTGGCGGAGTTCCTTGATCGCGAACGTGACCTCCAACCGCCCGTCCACGGTATCGAGCCGCACGGCGTCCCGATCGGCGAATGTGATCCGCACCTTCTCCGGCAGGTCTTCCTGCTTGGCCAGTTCCGGGTTGCCAAGCTTATCGCCCACCCAGGTGAACAGTTCGGCCAATTCGAACCGCCGGCCTTCGAGGTCGAGCGACTCGAGCATGTTATTGATGGCCGATTGATGTACTTGCACACTGAACCAACTGTCCGAGGGTGCCCGCGGTCGGGGCGTAAACGCGCCCATCTGCTCGTCACTCCCCAGCCGCAATCGCGCGGCGATGCGCTCTTCGGTCGTGGCCAGCGAGATCGGCACGAGCTCCAGTCCCAAGCGATCGAGCGCGGCCCCCTGCCCGTCTCGCATCTTGCGTTCGGTTTCCGCCAGGCGAGTTTGCACTTCGCTGTCGAGCTGCTGCAAGGCGCGGGAGGCAATCTTGAATTCCGTCTGGCGGCGGGCCTGGCCCCGGGCCTCGTCGTGCTGATTGCGAGCGATATTGCGGACGACCGAACCCACGATCGGCACGCCGTCGTAGTCGGTCTCGAGCGCGACCAGGTTGTTCCAGTTGTTCTCCGCTTCGGCGACCGCTGGCCAGACAAACAGCCCCTGCGGGCCGAAGACCAACAGCTTGCGGGCCAGGAACGTCGACTGACCCTGGTTGCGCAAGCGAACTGGCCCGGCATCCGAGACCGTGTTGGCCGCCACCGTGCCGTGCGCTTCCAGCCCGATGCGAATCCGCTGCGGGTCGGGCACGAACAGCACCGAGAGTTTGGTGAACGTGCTGCTGTGGCCGCGGACCGGAACATTCACGACCGTGTCGCGCACCGGCGCATCGATGCGACCGGGCTGCGGAACCAGGCGATTGGCCAGCTCGCTGCTGACCGCCACGCGCAGGTTGGCGTTGCGATAGTGCGTGTCCAGATGCGCGGCCAGCTCGCGAGCCGACTCGCCCTGGAGCGCGAGCAGGTTGCGGTAGCTGGCGGCCACAACCGCGGCATCGCTGGAGCGGCCGCTGTACTCGAGCTCTTCGAGATGCGTCAACAGCCTGTCGCCGTCGAAGTCGGTCGCGAGCCACGCCTGGAGTTCAACATTCAATTTCGCGAGCGGTCCGTCGGCAATGAATTTGCGCTGCTCCCGCGAGAGCTTTGGTGAATTCAGCCGGCTGATCGTGCGGCGGGCAACCTCGCGGCGGAGGTCAAGCGAAGCGTCATCCGACGCGGCCGACTTAAGCTGCGCGAGTTCGAGATACTCTCGCCAGGCCGCTTCCGCGGGATTGCCGGCGGAAAGCGCTTCGAAAGCGGTGAGCTGATGGCGAACGCGTGCGGCTGCCTGCTCGGATGACGGGATACGCGGCGGTTGCTCGTTCAATTGGGCGATGGCTTCCCAAATGTCGACCCACCGCATGACACCGTAGCGTGTCCGCGATGCCTGCGCTTCCAGCGAAGTGTCCGCGCCCGGCTGCAAGGCGTCACGCGTGACGATTTGCTGTAAGTCGGCCAGTAGCTCGCGCTGCGCGGCGGGATCGGTCGCAAAGCACAGCTCGTTGATTAGTTGATTCGCACGCGGAACCCAGACGAGGTGGGCGTCTTCGTGCGCAAGCTCGGTAAGTTGCGCGAGCAGCTTTCGCGGCAGTGGCCACCTCGGTTCGGGCTCCGCGGGAGTCTCCTCGACGGGCGATTCAACGACCGGTGCTTCCTCCACCGTCGGCGGCTCGGCCGAGAGCGGTGATTCGGGCGGCGTTTCAGCCTGCGGGAATTCTGGTTCGGCGACCGGCGCTGGTTCGACGGGGGCTGCCAGCCGCGGCAGAGCCGCCAGTTGGTCAGGCGCGGTATCGAGGACAACGCCATCGAGCGGCGAATCGTCGTCGAGGCGAAAATCCTCGGCGAAGTATGGCGCGGGAGGCACGAGCAGCGCGGGCAGGACCTCGGGTGCGCCCGGGCCTGCAAATGGCTGGGCAAACTCCAGCTCCGCCTCGCGCGGCGCAAGCTCCGAGGTGTCGGTCGTTTCCAGGTCGATCGGCGCGGGTGGGTCTGTTTTCGCGGTGCGCACCAGCGCCTGCGGCTTGGGCGACAGACTGCGTTGCGCGCGGCGCTCCCAGGCGCGGGGCGCCGTCAGGCTGAGCAGGAACAGGCAACCCAGGATGCCCAGGTACGGCCAGATCGGACTCGACTTCGACTTCTTCTTCATGCACGCCACTCCTTGAAGGCGGGGTCGTCCGGACACCCCCGCGCAACTATCCGCGAGCCAAGCCATCGGACCGCCTGCCGGCATGCCGGAAACGGCGGGCGAGGCTGAGCGGCCACAGGCACGAGCGCACCTGGACCGTACGATCGTCCACGTTCATAGAATCGGTAGACTCCAGAGCCGGAGTCGATTGTTTGTTCGGCAGCTTTTGACAGTCGAGCGGCGCGACCCGAGAGATTGCGCAAACTTTGCGGTCAGCGGACCGGCAGTTTGAACTGGGCGGGGGGCAGCCCTAAGATGGGCGCTGCCGTCCTTCTTTCTCCTGCGAGCTGCAAGCGACCATGCGCTGGCCCCTGCGATACCAGATTCTCGTTCCTTTCGCCGGCACGATGCTGGCAGTGGTGGCGGTCGTCAGCTCGCTGGACGCGGTCCTTTCGGCTCGCCGCAGCCAGCAGCAGATTGAAGGGCAGCTTGGTGAGGTCGCCCGCACGCTCGAGGCGGCGAACTTTCCGCTGACGGACGCCGTGCTCAAACAGACGCGCGGACTGGCTGGAGCGGACTTTGTGCTGACAGACCGACAAGGCCAACTACTGGCGGCCAGCCGGAGAGACCTCTCGGCCCAGACGTTGGCAAAGTTTCCGGCAGCAGGCGAGGTAAAACTCGATCGACCGCTCGTCCTCGCCGACGGCACGTACCTGCACGCTGCGGTCAGTCTCGCGCCGCATGGACTAGCCAGCGATCCGCGCGCCCTGCACATTCTTTATCCGCAGGACGATCTGCGACTGGCTCGCTGGCAGGCGGCGTATCCTTCGCTGGTCGTGGGCAGCCTGGCGCTCGTGGTCGTGGCGGTGCTGGCTACGGCCATTGCCGGGCGGATGAGCCGGCCGATCCTGGAACTGCGCCAGCAGCTCGGCCGCCTGGTCCGCGGCGAGTTCCAGCCGCTTGCGGTGCCCGCGAGAAACGACGAACTCAGCGACCTGGTTCGCTCGGCCAACTCGCTGGGGGAACAGCTCGAGGAAATGCAGCGCGTCATCAAGCGTTCCGAGCGGCTCTCGCTGCTCGGCCAGTTGAGCGGTGGCCTGGCACATCAACTCCGCAACAGCGTCACGGGCGCAAGGATCGCCGTGCAACTTCACCAGCGGCACTGCGCGGGACGCGATGCCGAGAGCCTGGAGGTCGCGCTGCGGCAACTCAAGATCACCGAGTCGCACCTGCAGCGATTTCTGTCCGTGGGACGCCCCACTGCGCCACAACAGACAGAGTGCGACGTGCCACAGTTGATCGAGGAAGTCGTGGCGCTCGTGGCGCCGGCCTGCAAGCACCAGCGGGTAGCACTCAAATTTTCCTCCGCGGATGGCTGCGAGACTTCGCTTCCCGCCGATGCGGAACAGTTGCGGCAAATGCTGATGAACCTCGTGCTCAATGGCATCGAGGCGGCCGCACCGAACGGCTGGGTGCGCATCGAACTGGAAGAAGAGCCCTCGCTCGTGCGGCTGCGCGTGCTCGACAGCGGTGCGGGGCCAGACGCCGAAGTGGCCGATCGACTGTTCGAGCCGTTCGTGACCGGGAAACCGGAAGGCATCGGCCTGGGACTGCCCGTGGTGCGGCAGATCGTCGCGGCCCACGACGGCACGGTGCGATTGCTGCCCGGAACACCCACGTGCTTTGAAGTCACACTGCCGCGCGGCCCCATGGCGGAAGGACCGGCGCCCGTTCCGGCCCAAGCAGCCGGCGCTACCAACACCTAACTCTGGAAACGAGCGATGAGCCACGTCCTGATCATCGACGACGAAGAGAGCATCTGCTGGGGACTGAAACGCCTGCTGCAAGAGTCGGGGCATTCGGTTGCCACGGCCTCGAGCGCCGAAGAAGGTCTCCAGCACGCCCGCCGCAAATCGCCCGACCTGGTCGTGCTCGACGTGCGTCTGCCCGGAATGGACGGGCTCTCGGCCATGCAACCGCTCCGGCAGTGCGCCGGCGAGGTGCCGATCGTCGTGATCACGGCCTTCGGCAGCCTGGACGTTGCGGTCAGCGCAATGCGCAACGGAGCATTCGACTATCTGACCAAGCCGTTCGATCTGGAACAGGCCGCCAGCGTCATCGATCGCGCGCTTGCGCATCGGCCCATTCCGAAGGACTCGGACGCTGCCCGGGACGATGCGATGCACGCCGAACTGCTGGGGTCCAGTCCCGCGATGCAGGAAGTCTTCAAGCGGATCGCGCTCGTGGCGCCGTCGGACGCCTCGGTGCTGATCACGGGCGAAAGCGGCACCGGCAAGGAACTGGTGGCCCGGGCGATTCACCGACATTCGCGTCGCGCGTCCGATCCGTTCGTTCCGATCCACCTGGCTTCGCTCAGCCCCACGCTGGTCGAAAGCGAGTTGTTCGGTCATGAACGGGGCGCCTTCACGGGAGCCGAGTCGGCTCGCACGGGGCTTTTGGAGCTGGCCCACGGGGCCACCGTGTTTTTCGATGAAGCTGGCGACATTCCGCCCAGCGTGCAAGTGAAACTGCTGCGTGTGCTGGAACAATACGAGGTCACGCCGGTGGGCAGCGCGCAGCCGCGGGCGACAACCTTCCGCGTGATTGCCGCAACGAACCGGCCGCTCGATTCACAGCCGGAAGCCTTGCGGCAGGAACTCTACTTCCGGCTGGCGGCGTTCGAGATTCATCTGCCGCCGCTGCGCGAGCGATTGCAAGACATCCCGCTGCTGGCCGAAGCTTTTCTGCGACGAGCACGCAGCGAAACGACCACCGCGACGAGCTTCTCGCTCGAGGCCATCGAAGAACTGTGCCGCCGCCACTGGCCGGGGAATGTCCGCCAACTGCGGCATGCCGTCGAGCATGGCCTGCTGCTCGCGCGCGGCCGGCAGATCGAGCTTGAACATCTGCCTCCGGCCGAACCCGAGTCGCAAGTGACCGTGGGAGACGACCTGCAAACAGCCGTGCGGAATTGGGCTCAGCGACAACTCGCCAGCCGGGCGGCCGAGGGGAACATCTACCAGGAGTTTCTGGCCCGGGTGGAACCGTCGCTGTTCGACGTGGTGCTGGAGCAGACGACCGGCAATCGCGCCGCGGCGGCCGATCTGCTGGGGATTCATCGGGCGACGCTGCGCAAGAAACTGGCCAGCAGCGACGAGTCGTAGGCGAACGAGCTTAACTCCCGACTTGGGACACTCGGCGCTCACGACTCGACAAGCACCGTGTCTTCGTGCTCATAGGCCGGGGCGCAACAGCACAGGAACACCAGCGTCTCGCTGCCGGTATTCGTGATTTCGTGTTCCACGCCGGGCGGAATCGCGATCGCGTCGCCTGGCCCAACGTTCTGAACATCGCTGGCGATTCGCATCCGTCCCTGGCCGCTGAGGATGTAGTAGATCTCCTCGGTGTTGGGATGATAGTGCGGCGTGGTGCTGGCCCCGACCGGCAGCCGTGCTTCGGCGAGGCTTTGCTTCGCAATGCACGAGTTGCGATGCGCAAGCAGCTCGCGAATCTCGGAACCGTCTTTGGTCGTGAAGCTGGGGACGCGGTCGCGGTTGCGAATGTCCATGATTGCGGGACCTCTGAAGAGCGAAATTTACGGCTTGCGGCCGATCGCAATCACGGCCGGCAAGTATTGGCGAACATCCCAGGAGAGCGACTCGGGAAGCAGCTCGCTGTTGAACCGGGCGTCGAATTCCACCACAAACACACTGCCCGGCGGCGAGCGGTCGATGAGCGACTGAATGAGCGTGAGCATGTCCTGCTGCCGCTCGAGATAGAACGCATACGGCGGCGAGCAGAATACCAGCCAGGGCTGATCTCCCTCGAACTTCGCGTGCGGAACCCACAGGAAGACGTTTCCCGACTCGACCAGGGTCCGCTCCGTAACGCCCAGCAGTGCGGCGTTCTGGCGAATCACCCTGGCCGTGGGAAAGTGCTGTTCGTAGAAGGTGGCTCGGGTCGCCCCGCGACTGAGGGCTTCGAGCCCCAGGGCGCCGGTTCCGGCGAACAAATCGATGGCTTGCCGGCCGGCGGCGTCAGTGCCAATCAGGTTGAAGACGGCTTCGCGGACGCGATCTTTCATCGGCCGCGTGCGTAGATCACCTGTGTAGATGAGTTTTCGCCCGCGGAACTCACCGCCGATAATACGAACCGATTCGGCCGCGGCGCCGACGCCCGAAAGTCGGTCGTGCGTGTCCGCGGGATTCTTTCGAGCACGCGCCAAGGCAGATCCTGTTGAACACGTTATAAATGGCGGTCGACCGGCACAAAGTCCGTACGAGCCGGGGGCTACGTTTGTAGCGGGACCGTCTGATATGCTAACTATACCTGATCCCTGCCGATGGCGCTCACCCCCATCCAACGATCCTTCCCACCAGGAAAACATATGAAAACCCGCTTGATGATGTGTGGTTTGGCCCTGATCGCGGCCCTGTTTGCGCACGTTGAACCGGCGCCCGCCCAGGCCGGCGCCGAACCGGCCGCGGCCACGGCGGCCGACTTTCCGAAGCTCTACGCGGAGTGGAAGCAGTATTTGACGCGTTTCGCCCAATTGCGGCAGCTCTTTCAGACGGATCCCAACGCCGACAAGCAAAAACTACAGGCCGAGGCACAGAACATCGGCGAGCAGGTGCAGGCGCTGATGCCTCGGCTGGTCGAGTCTGCCAAGCTGGCCTATGCCGCGGCGCCGAATCAGAACAAGGATCTCAACGAGTTTTTGGTGGCCGCCCTCGCGGATGCCGTAAACAGCGACGACTACGAGCGCGGCTCAGAACTCGCCAAGCTGCTCATCGCTAACAAGCTCGAGAATCCGAACCTCGATATTCTGGCTGGTATTGCCCTGTTCAACACCAATGAGTTCGAAGCCGCCGCTGGGCATCTGCAAGCGGCCAAGGACAAGAAGGCCATCAATCAGGACGGCCTTCGACTGTTGGACTCGGTCGAAGATTACAAAACCAAATGGGCCCGCGAGCAGAAGTTCCGCGCCGCCGACGCCCAGGCCAACAATCCGCGCGTGAAGCTGGAAACCTCGAAGGGGGACGTCGTCATCGAACTCTTCGAAGACCAGGCCCCCAACACTGTGGCCAACTTCATCAGCCTGGTGGAAAAAAAGTTCTACGACGGGCTGTCATTCCACCGCGTGATTCCCGGCTTCATGGCCCAGGGTGGCGATCCCAATGGCGACGGCTCTGGCGGGCCCAAGTACACAATTCCCGACGAAGTCGCGAATCCCGATCATCGCGAACACTTCCGCGGGACCTTGAGCATGGCCAAGACCCAGGCTCCCGACTCGGGCGGTTCCCAGTTCTTCCTGTGCTTTGTGCCGACCCCGCACCTCGATGGGCTGCACACGGTATTCGGCCGGGTGGTGGAAGGGATGGACGTTCTGGCCAAGCTCACCAAGACCGAAGGCGTGCCCGGCAAACCAACTCCGGACAAAATCGTCAAAGCAACCGTGATCTCGAAGCGGGACCACGCGTACGAGCCGAAAACGAAGCCCGAATAAGGCTCATAAACGGCAATCCGGGCGCGACGCTCGGTTACCTAAGTCCCCAAACGGCTCGGGCTTCTGAATAAGAAGCTCGGGCCGCTTTTTTGCGCGTCGCGTGAACGATTACGCCCGCTTCTGCACTGCGCGTGCTGGCTTCTCGCTTCAGCGGCGTGTCAGTAGAAGTAATACTGATGCTGAAGCAAGTCCGAAAGGAATACCACAAGTCATTATGAATTATTGATTTGCGCTCTCACGAAGGGGTCTCGAATGACCCGCGAACCTGGATGACGGCAGCTCGCTCTGATCTTAGAAAACTGCTTGACGAAAGCAGCTAAGGCGTCTACCTTAGCATGTTCGCCTTGAATCCTGCGTTCGCTCTCTATTTGAAAATATTATCGGGCCTCCTCCGCCATGCACCTCAAATCCCTGAAGGTCTTTTGCGATGTCGTGGGCTGGCGGAGCTTTTCCCGGGCCGCCGACGAAAACGGCATTTCCCAGAGCGGGGCGAGCCAGGTCGTCAATCAGCTTGAGCGCCGCCTGGGCGTGAAGCTGATCGACCGCTCAAAACGGCCGTTTGTTCTGACCCCCGAGGGAGAAACCTACTACGAAGGCTGCCGCAAGCTGGTCCAGCGGTACGACGCCCTGGAAGACCAGGTCCGCACACTGCACGAGGAGGTTTCAGGCCGCGTGCGCGTGGTGTCGATCTACTCCGTCGGCCTGCATCACATGAGCCGGTACCTGCAACAGTTCTTGGCGCAGTATCCGAAAGCCAACGTGCGGCTCGAGTACCAGCATCCACACCGGGTGTTCGACGCGGTCGAGAAGGACCACGCCGACCTGGGCCTGATCAGTTATCCCCGCGCTTCGCGGACGATCGAAGCGATCCCCTGGCGCGAAGAACCGATGGTGCTGGTCTGTGCTCCGACGCATCGGCTCGCCGAACGCGAGCGGATCAGCTTCGCCGACCTTTCTGGGGAAAAGATGATCGGCTTTGACAGCGATCTGACGATCCGTCGCGAGATCGATCGCGTGCTGCAGATCAACGACGTCGAAGTCCGCGTGGCCATGGAATTCGACAACATCGAGACCATCAAGCGAGCCGTCGAGATCGATGCCGGCGTGGCCTTGCTCCCCGAGCCGACCGTGCTGCGCGAGGTCGAGGCGAAGACACTGGCGATGGTGCCCCTGGACAGTGATGAACTGGTCCGCCCGCTGGGTATCATCCATCGCCGCGGCAAGGAACTGGGGAGCACGACCCGGCGGTTTATTGAACTGTTGCAAGCCGCGGGGCAGCAGGCCTGCCAGACCTGCCCGACGGAAGAGCAGGTTGAGCACACGTGGAACGGCAACGGCGCTCATCACCCTGAACCGGCCCAGGCCAACGGTACGGCCGAGACGACTGAACAAGAAACTGAAGATGGCGTGCATGCGCGACCGCGTCGCGTGGCACGCATCAAGGCGAAGTAACGAAGCGTAAGGGAATCCGCCATGGAACAACACTATCCGCAGGGACCACCGCCGGGCCAGGGCCTGTACGACCCCGCGAACGAGCACGACGCCTGCGGTGTCGGTTTCGTCGTCAATATCCGCGGTGAAAAGAGCCACCAGATCGTGCGCTCGGGGCTCGAGATTCTTGTGAATCTCACCCATCGCGGCGCGTGCGGTTGCGATCCGCTCACCGGGGACGGCGCGGGAATCCTCACGCAGATTCCGCATGAATTCTTCGCCGCCAAGGCCGCGGAGCTGGGCATCACGCTCCCCGCGCCGGGTGAGTACGGCATCGGCGTGGCATTTCTGCCGTGCGACGCCACAGAGCGCGCCATCTGCGAAGCGGAATACGAGAAAGCGATCGCCGAAGAAGGCCAGGTCTTGCTCGGCTGGCGCGATGTGCCGGTCAACAACCGCGTGCTGGGCCCAACGGCCCTGGCGGTGGAGCCGACGATCCGGCAGTTCTTCGTGGCCCGCGGCAAGAATACGCCGGCCGACATGTTCGAGTGGAAGTTGTTCGTGATTCGCAAGCGACAGGCCAATGCGATCATGAACAGCGACCTCGCGCAGAAGAAATACAACTACACGCCGTGCCTGTCGTCGCGGACCATCATTTACAAGGGCCTGCTGCTGGCCGACCAGGTCGAAACGTTCTACGACGACCTGGCCGACGAGCGGTTCGTCTCGGCGCTCGCGCTCGTGCATCAGCGCTACAGCACCAACACGTTCCCGACCTGGGACCTCGCCCATCCGTTCCGGTATCTCGCGCACAACGGCGAAATCAACACCCTCCGCGGCAACATCAACTGGATGCACGCCCGCGAAAGCATGTTCGCCAGCGAGAAATATGGCGCTGACCTGCACAAGATCTTCCCGGTCTGCCGCGCAGGCGCCAGCGATTCGGCCGTGTTCGACAACGCGCTCGAGCTGCTCGTGATCACCGGCCGCTCGCTCCCCGAAGCCATGTCGATGCTCATTCCCGAGCCGTGGCAGAACCACGAGAGCATGAGCGACGACCTGCGGGCCTACTATGAATACCAGTCGTGCCTGCTTGAGCCGTGGGACGGTCCGGCTTCGATGGCCTTTACCGATGGCACCGTGATGGGCGCCCTGCTCGACCGCAACGGTCTGCGGCCCAGCCGCTATTGGGTCACCAAGGGTGGCCTGGTCGTGATGGCCTCGGAAGCCGGAGTGCTGAACATTCCGCCCGAGGAAGTCGAATACAAAGGCCGCTTGCGACCTGGCCGGATGTTCCTGGTCGACACCAAGCAGGGCCGGATCATTCGCGACGATGAACTGAAGAAGTCGCTCTCGTCGAAGCGGCCGTATCGCGAGTGGCTCGACAAGAACCTGCTCTCGATCGACGATCTGCCCGAGGTTGCGCCGGTCAACGGCCACCTGGATGAGCCGATCCTGAGGCTGCAGCGGACGTTTGGCTACACGCTCGAGGACCTCAAGATCCTGATGGCGCCGATGGCGCTCAGCGGCTACGAGGCCATCGGCTCGATGGGCAACGACACGCCGCTGGCCGTCCTCTCGGATCGGCCGCAATTGCTCTACAACTATTTCAAGCAGTTGTTCGCCCAGGTCACGAACCCACCGCTGGACGCGATCCGCGAGGAGATCATTACCTCGCTGGTCACCACGATCGGCAGCGAAGGCAACCTGCTGGAAGAAACGGCCCAGCAGTGCCGATTGTTGCGACTCGACCAGCCGGTGCTCACCAACACACAACTCGAGCGGCTCAAGCAAGTTGAACTGGATCGCCTCAAGAGCCGCACGCTGAGCACGCTGTTCCCGCGCAGCGAAGGTCCCGCGGGACTCAAAAAGCGGATGGACAGCCTCCGGGCGGAAGCTTCGCAGGCGCTCGCCGATGGCGTGACGATTTTGATCCTCTCGGATCGCGGCGTGAGCACCGACATGGTGCCGATTCCGGCTCTGCTGGCCACCAGCGGCGTGCATCATCACCTGGTGCGCGAAGGTAGCCGAACCCGCTGCGGACTCGTGGTCGAGACGGGTGAAGCTCGCGAGGTGCATCACTTCGCCCTGCTCACCGGTTACGGCGCCGGCGCGGTCAATCCTTACCTGGCATTTGCCACGCTGCGACAGATGCAGATGGAGAACTATCTGCCTTCCGACTTGCCGTACGAGAAGCTCGAGAAGAACTACATCAAGGCCGTCGGCAAGGGCCTCCTCAAGGTGATGTCGAAGATGGGCATCTCCACGCAGGCCAGCTACCGCGGAGCGCAGATCTTCGAAGCGATCGGCCTGAACAGCGACTTTGTCGACGAGTACTTCACACGCACCGCGAGCCGTATTCAAGGCGTGGGCATCGACGCCATTGCCGAGGAGGCAATCCGCCGGCACGAACACGCCTATCCGCGGAACGAAGTGCCGCAGGTGCTCGACCTGGACGTGGGCGGACAGTATCAATGGCGTCGCAAGGGCGAAGCTCACATCTTCAGCCCCGACGTGATCGCCAAGCTGCAACACTCCACCCAGCTCAATAGCCGCGACGACTTCAAGAAGTTCTGCCAGTTGATCGACGATCAGCAGAAGCAACTCCTGACGCTCCGCGGCCTGCTAGAGTTCAAGTATTCTGACAAGTCCATTCCGATCGACCAGGTCGAGCCGGCCAGCGAGATCGTCAAGCGATTCGCCACCGGAGCCATGTCCTACGGCTCAATCTCGCGCGAAGCACACGAGACCCTGGCCATCGCGATGAACCGCATCGGCGGCAAGAGCAACACGGGCGAAGGCGGTGAAGACCCCGTTCGCTTCACGCCCGATGCCAACGGCGACCGTCGCAGCAGCGCCATCAAGCAGGTGGCCAGCGGCCGCTTCGGCGTGACGAGCGAGTATCTTGTCAGCGCCCGCGAACTGCAGATCAAGATGGCCCAGGGCGCGAAGCCCGGCGAAGGCGGCCAACTCCCCGGCCACAAGGTCGATAAGGAGATCGCCCGGATTCGCTACAGCACGCCGGGCGTGGGTTTAATCTCGCCGCCGCCGCATCACGACATTTATTCGATCGAAGATCTCTCGCAGCTCATCCACGATCTGAAGAATTCGAACCGCGATGCCCGGATCTCGGTCAAGCTGGTGGCCGAGGTCGGCGTCGGCACCGTCGCCGCCGGCGTGGCCAAGGGCAAGTCGGACGTCGTGCTCATCAGCGGATACGATGGCGGCACCGGCGCCAGCCCGCAAACCTCAATCAAGCATGCCGGCGCTCCCTGGGAGCTCGGCCTGGCCGAAACGCACCAGGTGCTCGTGCTGAACGACCTGCGCAGCCGGATCATCGTGCAGACCGACGGCCAGCTTCGCACGGCCCGCGACATTGCTATCGCCACGATGCTCGGCGCTGAAGAGTGGGGCATCGCCACCGCGGCGCTCGTCACGGTGGGCTGCATCATGATGCGAAAGTGTCACCTCAACACCTGCCCCGTGGGCATCGCCACCCAGGATCCCGAGCTGCGCAAGAAGTTCGCCGGCAAGCCGGAGCATGTGGTGAACTACTTCTTCCTGCTGGCCGAAGAGCTCCGCGAGATCATGGCCAAGCTCGGCTTCCGCACGATCAACGAAATGGTCGGCCGGGTCGACAAGCTCGATACCCGGACGGCAATCGATCACTGGAAAGCCAAGGGCCTCGACTTCTCGAAGATCCTGCACAAGCCGCAGGTGCCCGACCACATCAAAACCTACTGTGCCGAGCCGCAGGACCACGGGCTGGAAGGCTCGGTCGACGTGACGCTGCTCTTGGAGCTGTGCCGTCCGGCACTTGATCGCGAAGAGCCGGTGAAACTCGACCTGCCGATTCGCAACGTGAACCGTACGGTCGGCACCATCCTGTGCAGCGAAGTCACCAAGCGGTACGGCCGCGGCGGCTTCAAGAACGAAGACACCATCCAGCTCAATTTCCGCGGCTCTTCGGGCCAAAGCCTGATGGCGTTCGGCGTGCACGGCGTGACCGTCCGCGTCGAGGGAGATGTGAACGATTACTGCGGCAAGGGTCTCTCGGGCGGAAAGATTATTGTCTATCCGCCGCGCGAGAGCACATTCGTGCCGGAAGAAAACGTGATCGCCGGCAACGTCGTGCTGTATGGCGCCACGAGCGGAGAGCTCTATCTGCGGGGCATCGCGGGCGAGCGGTTCTGCGTTCGTAACAGCGGCGCAAATGCCGTGGTCGAAGGCGTGGGCGATCATGGTTGCGAGTACATGACCGGCGGCCGGGCCGTGGTGCTCGGCAAGACGGGACGCAACTTCGCGGCGGGCATGAGCGGCGGCATCGCTTATGTGCTCGACGTCGATGGCGCCTTCCCGCCGCTGGTGAATAAGGAAATGGTCGAGCTCGAGGATCTCAGCGATCCGGCCGATCAGGACACCGTGCTCACCATGATTCGCAAGCACGTCGAGTACACCGGCAGCTCGCGCGGCCAGTGGGTGCTCGACAATTGGGACGACGTCAGCAGCAAGTTCGTCAAGGTCATGCCGACCGATTACAAGTTGGCTCTCAAGAAACTCCAGGAAGAAGCCCAGGCCATGCAAGCCGGCGGCGTCGAGGTGGCACATGGGTGAAGTTAACGGGTTCATGAAGTACGAGCGGGTGTACGTTCCCAAGGAACCGGTGCCCGATCGCTTGAAGCACTACAACGAGTTTCTGAAGGTCATCTCGCCGGAAGAAATGCGCACCCAGGGTGCGCGCTGCATGGACTGCGGCATTCCGTTCTGCCACACCGGCTGCCCGCTGGGGAACATCATTCCCGACTGGAACGACCTGGTGTACCGCGACCAGTGGCACGAAGCGATCGAGCGGCTGCACGCGACAAACAACTTCCCGGAGTTCACCGGCCGGGTGTGCCCTGCCCCCTGCGAAGCGGCCTGCGTGCTGGGGATCAACGAAGACCCTGTCGCGATCAAGCAGATTGAAGTTTCGATCGCCGACCGCGCGTTCGACGAAGGTTGGATTCTGCCCGAACCGCCGGAGTCGCGCAGCGGCAAGCGGGTAGCCGTCATCGGTAGCGGCCCCGCGGGATTGGCCGCCGCCCAGCAGCTCAATCGGGCCGGGCATTCGGTGACCGTGTTCGAACGGGCCGATCGTCCGGGCGGGCTCCTGATGTATGGCATTCCCGACTTCAAGCTCGAGAAGTCGCGCGTCTGGCGACGCATCGATCAGATGAAGGCCGAAGGCGTTGAGTTCCGCACCGGCGCAAACGTGGGCGTGAACATTCCGGTCAAGGAACTGCGCGAGAAGTACGACGCGATCCTGCTGACCGGCGGCGCCACGCACCCGCGCGATCTGGCCATCCCGGGCCGCGAGCTCAAGGGCGTGCACTTCGCCATGGAATTCCTGCCGCAGCAGAACAAAGTAAACCAGGGCGACAACCTCAAAGAGCAGATCCTGGCGACCGGCAAAGATGTGATCGTGATCGGCGGCGGCGATACCGGCAGCGACTGCACCGGCACTTCGAACCGTCAGGGCTGCCAGAGCCTCACACAGTTCGAGTTGTTCCCCGCGCCGCCTGACGTGGGTCAGTATCCGCGTGCCATGGAGCGGCCCAAGAACACGCCCTGGCCCTATTGGCCCGTGATCTTCCGCACCAGCACTTCGCACGAGGAAGGCTGCCAGCGCGAGTTCAGCATCGAGACGAAGGAATTCATCGGCGACGACGACGCCAAGCTCACCGGCCTGCGCACGGTGCACGTCGAGTGGGTGAAGGACGACGCCGGTCGGCTCAGCCCGCGCGAAGTGCCCGGCAGCGAAAAGATCTGGCCCACCCAGCTCGTGCTGCTGGCGATGGGCTTCCTCGGACCCGAGAAGCGCGGCGCGATCGACGAGCTCGGCCTCGAGCTCGATCCGCGCGGCAACGTGAAATGCAACGCCGAGTACATGTCGAGCGTCGACGGAGTCTTCGCTGCGGGCGACATCCGCCGCGGACAATCGCTCGTCGTCTGGGCGATCCACGAAGGCCGCGAAGCTGCTCGCGCCGTCGACAAGTACCTGATGGGCGTGACGCACTTGCCGAGCGTGAACGCCGGCGATTTTGCGTGGAAGTAATCTTCTGATCGACGCGTTATCCGCGCGCGGTCCCACGATTTCTGCAGAACCCCCCGGCAAAGCCGGGGGCTGTGACTGTGATCGCGCATGTTCCGTAGCCCCCGGCTCTGCCGGCGGGGTTCTTTGCCGCCCGGACTACGCGCCCAACTTCTCACCGCTCAAACAGCGTGAGCACATCTTCGGTGGGCACTTCGGCGGCGCGAAGTTTCAGCGGACCGCGTCGATCCCAAACCGCCGTGTTCGCCGGCACGGACATGCGGAACTCGCTGTCGGGAATGTCGACATTGAACTCAGCGTGCTCGATGATGCTGATGGTCAGGCTTTGCAGCGGCCCGCTAACTTCCTCCTTGCCGCTTCGCAGAGTCGGATAGTACGTCCGCACGCGGGCTCGCGGCAGGTGCACGCCGCCAGGATACTCGCGGAAGTCAATCTCCCGCAGCACCGTGCTAAATCCATACAGTTCCGTCGCATGCAGTAGCGTGCCATCGGGACCGAGCAGCCAACTCACCTCGATTCCGCTGGAACTGCGCGGACCTTGCTTGAAGATCACCCGAGTCGTTCCCTCGGCGGTGCGCTCGATCGACGGCGCAGTGCGGTTGGCCGGCAAATCACCAAGGATCGTGCTGCGCAGCGGCACAGTAAGAAGCTGTCTCGCCCAATCGGCTGGCGAAGCGGCAAAGAACCAGCGGCCATCCGTGATGCTGGCGTTCCGTTCGGACGGATCGTATTCAAAGTTGCAAGCCTCTTTGATGACCGTCGTCTCGCCGTTTCCCCAAGTCGCTCGCCGGCCCCTCTCGTTCCAAACTAACGCAAGCGACCGATACGACGGGTGGTCGAGGATCAGATTCCCCGCGAGCAGGCCATCTCGAATTCGGCGAAAGCAACTCGCATCCGTCAGGTCGAGGCCATCGAGCAGGGCCTCAACTTCGGTTTTTGAGCGATCGGCCAGTTCGTGTCCCTGCTGAACCGGATCCTTTTGCAGCGAGGAAAGCTGCAGCACCTTGAGTCGTACGCGTCCCGACTTCATCGGCGCGTTCTGCTGCTCCCTTATCCGCCGTACGTGTGCTTCGGTTGCTGCATCGCCGGTCAGCGGTGCCGCGGCAGCGTTCAGTGGTTCGACGCGACTTTCTGCACGGTCCGGTTGCGCCGCTGCCGTGGTGGGTTGCGTGTGAAATGACACGAACCCGAACACGAGCACGCAGCCCAGCGCGGAAACCGTTGCGAGCACCTTATAAGCAACCTTTTGCGGCTGGGCGTCAAGCAGGCGGACCATGCGTTTCTTTGCCAGCCGACCGCGCGAGAGGAACTCCATGGCCAGCCGCGGTCCGTTTGACACGCCGGCCAGCAGCGTCAGAAACGCTTCGCCGCACTCACCCCGGCTGCACGAAGCATGCCCGAGCGCCAGTTCATCGCACGCGCACTCGCGGTAGTGCTCGGCCCAGCGGCTGGCCAGCCAGACCGCCGGATTGAACCAGGCCACACATGCTACGAGCCGCTCGAGTACAAGGCAGTACAGATCGCCACGCCGCACGTGAGCCATCTCGTGCAGCAGCACCCACTCGAGTTGACCCTCCGAAAGCCGCGCCGTAAGGCTGCGCGGCACAATCAGCGTCGGACGCCAGCAACCTGCGATCGCCGGTGAAATGCCATCGGGCCCCATCACGACCTTGATTCCTCTCCGGATGCCGAGCCGTGTCGCGAGCACTTGCACGGTCGACTGGAGCGCTGCATCTGCGGAGCTGGCCGCACAGTCAGCCGCTTGCCGCAACCGTAGCTGCCCAAGGACTGACCTGACAGCGATCGCAGCGCTCACAGAAACCCACAGGAGCATGGCGTGCGCCTGCCACGACAGCTCGGTGGTCTCCGCGGAGTTCACCGCGCTCTGCTCGCCCCTGGCAGCAACAGTTTCGCGCGGGCGCGCGCCAGACGTCTGTGACTCAGACTGTACAACGGCCGCAGAACTCAACGCGGGCGCCGCCGGCGCCGAGGGGACGGCCGTAGCAGACATCGCTCGCGTGTCGTCCTTCAGTTCCGCCCGCTCGGTTGTGCGAGCAAACCACTCAGGCAGCTCAGGTCGCGGCACAGGAATGCCGATCGGAAGCACCGCTTTGACGAGCACGACGAGCAGGGCCAGGTGAGCCGCGGCGGCTGGCAGTCGCTTTCCGGCCGCCAGCAAAACAACGGCCACGATGCCCAGCAGGAGCGTGGCCTCGACCACTCCCGCCACGGCCCAAGTGCTCCAACCCGACGCCACGCGATTCAGCAACTCGGCCCAGCGCATGTCCATTCTCCTTGGGTCGCCTTACTTCGCTCACAACGCTCACTCACAGGAAAAACTCACTTGTTTTGACTGTCCAGAATCGCTCGCAACTCAGCCAGCTCCTTGTCGCTGAGCTTATGCTTCTTCACCAGGTGGGCCACCAGCGGCCCGACCGTTCCCTCGACGGCATGACTCAGCAGCCGATCGGCGGCGGCGGTGAGCGTCTTGATCGCCGGCTGCGTGGGGCGGTAGAGATTGCTGTTGCCCACCTGCCGGGCATGCAGATAGCCCTTCTCAACCAGCCGGGCGAGCAGCGTTTTGGTGGTCGTCGGCGCCCAGCCATAGTCGGCCGCCGCCTGCTCGTAAACATCGCGAGCACCGCAGCTCTTCCGCTGCCAGATGAGCCGCATCACTTTCCACTCGGCGGCAGAGAGTGCGTCGTCGTGCTTGCTGGTCATGCGAGCTCCCTTGGTCATTTCGACTATGTTTGTAGTCGTTTGACTATTGTGAGTCAAGCGCAGTGCAAACGAAGACCCTGCCGGCAAAGCCGGGCGTGACCCTGCCGGCAAAGCCGGGCGTGACCCTGCCGGCAAAGCCGGGCGTGACCCTGCCGGCAAAGCCGGGCGTTGTGATGCGCGCTGGAACCCCGCCGGCAAAGCCGGGGGCTACCGGAACACGCCGTGCAGAGCCGGCGCGCACCTTTTCGTCCTTGTTGCGTAGAAAAACCGACACGCCCCGGCAAGCGCATGCCGGGCACAATCGTTACTACCGGAGACACGTGGCAACAAATCGGCGGGACATGCCGATTCTTTCGAGCAGGGAATATCGCCAAACAGCGAAAGCTATGACGCGCCCGTGAAGAAAATCGACCGCGGGTGCCGAATATAGCTGGTGAAGGGCAGTTTGCCGGCCAGGCAAGCCTGACAAGAAAGTCGGGTAAATCCTGACGGGTAGACGGTCGCGAACTTTGTGGCAGGCGGCCAGCACTGGCGCGAACCGAAACAGAAGAGGCATTCCCATGCACGAAGGACACGCAAGCCAGGTCCGAGTCCTGGCGATCGACGATCATCCGGAAGTTCTCAGCGAAGTTGCCCGCATCCTGCATCGGCTGGGCTACGAATGCCTCAGGGCGAGCGGGCTCTCGGAAGCCGCGACTCAGCTCGATCACCACGCTCCGGACCTGGTGATTGCCGACGTAAGCCTGGCGCGGCACGGCATCCAGGCTTTCTGCGACGAACTTCGCCGTTCCTGCGAACTAGAAACCGATGTGCCCGTAATGTTCTTGTCGTCGATGCAGTCGCCCGACATCATTCGCCGGGCGGACGCCGGCGGCGGCACCTACTACCTGCGAAAGCCGTTCGATGCTCCGGTCTTCGTCGAGCTGGTCGAACGGACGCGTCGCACGCCGCGGCCGCACCACCTGGTCGCGGTCGAGACGGCCACGGTCTGACACAATCGAATCATCCATCCGTAATCTCCAACCGACGGAACGAGCGAGAGGCCCCCAGGGAATGGACTTCCCTGGGGTTTCTTTTTGCGCCAAGCTGCGGCGCAACGGCGTCGCACGGCTCTTCATCACCCGAAGCGTCAGCGAGGCACGGCTCTGTATCACCCGACGCGTGGGCGAGGCGACGTGCCAAGACATCCTCGCTCACGCGCCGGGTTGTGAACCCATACGCACAGTCCGCGAGCGGCACGTTTGACGAAGATTGCCGTGGCGGGATAATACGAAGCAAGGGGCGATCACCTGCTTCTCCCCTGCCCCGGAGGTTATCCGCCATGCAATCTCAATCGCCCGAACAACTGACGAAGAAGAAGTGCGTTCCCTGCGAAGGGGGCGTGCCGAAGTATTCGCTCGCACAGTCGCAGGCTCAGCTCGAAAGGCTTTCCGGCTGGCGGCTCACGCACGATGGTGAGCGGATCCGCAAGGACTGGGTCGTGAAGCACTTCCTGGCCGGTATGGAGTTCTTCAATTCCGTGGCCGAGCTGGCCGAGGACGAGGGGCACCATCCCGACTTGCATCTGGAGGGCTATCGCAACGTCTGGATCGAGATTTATACGCACGCGATCGGCGGCCTTTCAGAGAACGATTTCATTCTGGCGGCCAAGATCGACGAGCTGCCAATCCGGCTCAAGCAATAGGCAGCTAGCACGACGTGCCTCAATCACCGCTGGATGTTCCCGTGTCGCTCGCGCGACGCTTCGAGGTCGCCGAGTGCGAGGTGGCCGTTGGCGCGCGCACGTACCGGTTGCTCAAACCGCGAAATGTCGACGACCTGATCAGCGAGGAAGACTTCGCCGTCGATGAGCGAATTCCCTATTGGGCCGACGTCTGGCCGAGTGCGCGGATCCTGGCCGAGCGGCTGTCGAAGCACCACGGCGCGGGAAAACGCCTGCTGGAACTGGGCTGCGGCATCGGCCTGCCTGCGATCGCAGCCGCCGCGGCCGGTTACGAGGCCTTGGCGACGGACTACTATGCCGAGGCCCTCGAGTTCACCGAGGCCAACGCCCAGCGAAACGGCGTCGAAGGGGTCGACTCGCGGCTGGTCGACTGGCGCAGGTTGCCGGACGACTTGGGCCTGTTCGACCTGGTCGTGGCGGCGGACGTGCTGTACGAGAAGCCGCAGGCGGCCCTGGTCGTGGCGGTCATCGAGCAATGCCTGGCCGCGGATGGGCTGGCCATCGTCACCGATCCGGGCCGGCGGACGGCGGACGCCTTGCTCGAGATTTGCCGGGAGCGCGGGCTGACTGCCGAACTGGTGGAAAAGGTCCCTGCCACCGACGCGGGGGCCACGCTGCATGTCTCGGTGTTCGAAATCCGCCGGGACTAACCGGACTAACTGTCCATTCGGCCGCGAAACGGGCCTGTTTTCGCGGCGGAATCGCACGACGCAAACAATTGACGGCGCACCACCGGCGGAGGAAAATAGGGGGTCATTCCATCCCATCCGCTTCCTCCCTTCGTGTGAGTTTTGCCGTTATGCAATGCGCAGCCTGTCACCATTCGTTCGACGCGAGTGACGACGCGAACGTTCCTGCCGTCTGCCCCGAGTGCGGATCAGAAGCTGGCCGCTCGGTAGTCGCCGTCGCGACGGCAGAACCCATGGCCGTCGAGCCGATCGCGTTTGAACAGGCCGAGCCCATCACCGCTGAATCCGCAAACAAGGCGCCCAAGGCAAAACGCGGATCGAGTCGAGCGCTCACCGACATGCTGCTGTCGCTGCTATTCGTGGGGGCGATCGTCGTGGCCGTCGCTTCGACGCTGGTGGCCATGCGAGCCATGAAGCAACGTGACGAGTTCAAAGCTCAAGCCGAACAGAGCGATGTGGCGCTTGGGCAGATGATCGATGCGGCGGCAAACTCGAGCCGGCTCAAGGGACCGGCAAATGCCAAAGCCCGCGAAGAAATCTTTGGCCCCGCGATTAGCCACTACCAACAAAGTGCCTGGGAACTGCGCAAGAATCCTGAAAACCTCGATCGGGCTGTGGCCGCCTATCAGCGAGCCGCCGGTTTGCAGGCCAAGTCCGGCAAGGGCGGTCTGGTCGGTGACCTCAAGAGCATCGCCGAACTGCTCGACGCAATGTCCGCTGCAGAGTATGACGCATCGCGATACCCGAGCATGAACCAGAACGCCCTGAAGTCGACGGCTCCCATGGAATGGGCGATGGTCAAAGATACGCCGATGAATATGCATGTGCTTGGGCTACTGCAGTCGTTTCAGATGAACATGTCCTCGCTCGAGAACCTGGCCAGAAAGCATCCGGAAAACCCCGTCTTCCGCGACGACCTGGCCGCCATGCTCAAGATTTCCGGCACCCTGCAAACTTTGCAGGCTGACCGCCACTCCTTCGCCATGAGCGCTTGGGAACAAGCCCGCGATACTTTGGAAACTCTGGCTCGTGAACAGCCGGCCAACAAGGACTACCAGGTTCGCCTGGTCGAGTCGCTGACGGCCCTGGCGAATCTGCAAAAGCAGAACGACAAGAAGGATGAGGCCATCGCCAACCTGAAGCGAGCCGTGGAAGTTCGTGAGCAAATGTCGCAGGCCAACCCGGACGATAAAGCTCTGGCCGATGAACTGGCCAAGGCCAAGGGCGATCTGGCCAAGCTCCAACCGGCGGGTTAGTCGTGGTCACTTCCCCCTGCCGAGAGCGAAGTCAACTTGCATGACCGAGATCATTCAGGTCGTGACGACCGCGGGCAGCCGCGAGGACGCGGAGCGGATCGGCCGCGAGTTGGTCGAGCAGCGCCTGGCCGCGTGCGTGCAGATTGATGGGCCCATCGCCAGCATCTACCAGTGGCAGGGAGCGATCGAGTCGGCCGAGGAATGGCGGCTTTCGATCAAGAGCTTGCGAGCCTTGTTCAGTGACCTCGAAGCGGCAATTCGACGGCTTCACCCCTATGAAACGCCCGAGATTCTGGGGACGGAAATCACTGACGTTTCCGAAGCCTATGGGGAGTGGCTAAGGACGGAACTCGAAGGATCGTAGTCGCTTGCGGATGCACCTGGCGGGTTTCCAGCGGCGAGTCTCGCACGGGCGCAATCTCTGCGAGCCCGTTTGACAGGAAGGGCGGACAGATTACAATCACCCCTGTTGAGACTACGTCTCAACAAGAACCGGCCCCTCGCCACGTCGCTCGCTGACCGGTTCTTCGCGCGGCACCTTTGCCTAGCTGGGTGCCGCCCTCGCTTGATCAGCCCGCCCGCCGTTCGCGCTCTGAGCTCCCTGCTGACGCGACCATCGCCCGCTCGCCACCTCGGTAATTACGCCGCCATTTCTTGCGGCCGGCTTCGTGTTTCCAGCGTTGGAGGCGCGTCCGTCATCGATTGACATTTCGCTTGAGGAGTATTGTTGTGCAAGTAGCAGCTCAGAGTTTGGCATCTCGATTTTCTGTCCTGGCGATTGCCGTCGCCGGTTTCCTTGCCATCAGCGCACCGGCAAGTGCGCTGCCGGTCAATTTCGGCGAACCGACCGCCTGGAACGTCGGCGATGTCGGTTCGACGTATCAGCAGTGGTTGGCTGTCAGTTCTGCCGTGCCGATCACTACGAACTTGGACCATGAGGCCAGCCCCGGCACGGGCACGCCGACTCTGACCCCGACTGGCGCGTTCGTGGCCAGCAGCGGCGGCTATTACGCCTTTAGCGCCAACTACTCGGTCACCGCGGCAATTCCCAGTGCCGGAGTTGCCGGCCCCGGCACGCACATCATCGTGCAGACCGGCGCCACGTTGAACCCGGACTACGATCCGGAAGGTAACGGCAGCGGCGGCAGCGTCCTGCGCGACACGATGCAGATTCTCGACTCGGGCAACAACGTGCTGGCCACGAGTCTGGCAGGCGATGTCACTCGCACTCATTATGACCCGGCGATGATGTCGTCGTTCGGTGAAGTGCAGTACGAGGAGCTCGTCTGGGAGATCTACCTGCCGGGCTTCACCGGTGACTTCAAGGTGGGCTTTAGCGAAATGGTCCACTCCAGCCTGCAAGTGCTGCGGGTCGATTCGTCGGTAGCCGTGCCGGAGCCCGGCTCCATTGCCATGCTTGGCGCGGGTTTGGTCGGCTTGGTGAGCGTCGTGCTCGTCGCCGCGCCAGCAAGTAACCTCGCGCGGGTTACACCCTCCGGGTACGGGGCGGGTCGGCTTCCGCTGAGCGGCCTGCTCCGTGCTCGGTTTTTTCTCTCTCGCCCACGCCCCATGAACGACACCTCTTCAGCCTGCAAGTCACGCGGTTTCACGCTCGTGGAACTGCTGGTAGTAATTGCCATCATCGGGTTGTTCCTGGCGCTCTTGCTGCCCGCGGTGCAGGCAGCGCGCGAATCTGCCCGGCGCGCTTCGTGCGCGAGCAACCTCAAGCAGATCGGACTGGCCATGCTCCAGTTCGACGATCGCCACAAACAGTTGCCCAGCGCCGAGATGCTCAAGCCGGGCACGAACAAGGGGAACGGCGGCAGCGCGTTCATTCCACTGCTCCCCTATCTCGAAGAACAGACGCTGTTCGAGCAGTTCGATCCGGCGCAGAGCGTCACCACCGCCGCCAACAAGCGGGTGATCGAGACGCCGATCGCCATGTTTCGCTGCCCCTCGATGGTCCATTACTACGGCGATCCGCCCGCGGGCTGGGCCAGCTATGCCGTCTGCACCGGCAGTGGATATTCGCACTTCGCAGCGATGACGAGCCCCAATTATCACAACGGCGCGATTGTCGATCCGACCCGAGCGAAGGTCAAAGTGGTCAGCATCGCGAAGCTCTCGGCGGTGGACGGAACGTCGCGCACCTTCGTGGCGGGCGACATGGATTGGGGCCTTTCGAACATTACGGCTATGGAAGGCACCTCGCTGCCGGAAACCGGCGGCAGTACGTTCTGGGGACAGGGATATCCCATCCAATCGCAAGGCTGCACGATGGGGGTCTTCAACGCCGACCGGATCTACACCCGGTTTCACGAACTGGTGACCTTTCGCAGCGACCATCCCGGCGGCGTGAACATGGTGATGGTTGACGGGTCGGTGCATTTCATTGACGAAGCGGCCGATCCGGACGTGCTCAACTACCTGGCGAATCGCGCCGATGGAAGACAGATTGAGAAGTTCTAGGCAGGGATCGGTCGTCGCGGCTGCCTGGGCGATTCTCATCGCCGGCATCTGCGGTTGCGGAGGGTCGCCGCAAGCCATCTCGGGGCGTGTGACGCTGGACGGCCAGCCGCTGTCCGAAACCGCGATTCAGTTCATTCCCAAGAAGCCCGGCGTGCGGAAGACGAGCTGCGAGGTCCAGAATGGCGCGTATCAATTGCCCCAGGAGAATGGCCTGCTGCCCGGCGAGTATCGCGTGGACCTCGTCGATTTGCCGCCGCTCTCGCACTCGACGACACCGCGCCGGCCATTCCCTGCACGGTACACGGATACTTCGCCGCTATCGATCACGGTAGAGCCGCAGGGGCCAAGGACGTTCGACTTCGCGCTCACGAGCGAACCATGAGGACCGGATAAGCTGCCTCCGGTTTCGTCCGCAGGACGCATCGGCTAGACTCGGTGGCACCCAACGCCGTTAACCCTTTGCATGCTGAGATTCGGCGTGTGATTGGTCGGGTGCCACAGGTGGCCGCGTGGCGGCTCACCTGTGACGCGCCGGCGAACGCCAGTACGGTTTGCGAGGCGAGCTCTTTTAAGTCGCCAAGTGCACCCAAGTCCGCACGATGGTTAACGGCGTAGGGTGGCACCTTCGACTCTCCGACCAACTGCCAACCATGCTGCAATTCAACATCACAATTCATGCCTGCCCGCCTGACATTGTGGCCGGCCCGCAAGTTCCGCTGGCCGGGGGCTCGTATCGAACGCTCGCCGTTGCGCCGGCCGCGCTGGCGGCAACGACGTTCGATTGCACGTTCGAGGAAGCATCAGAAAGGCTCGAAGCCCTGCCGCGAATGTTCCTCGAGCCGGATGGTTCGTTCGTGTGGACGTCCTCGCAGAGCGACCGCGTGTGGCAGGTGGATGGCAATCTTTATGACCGCGCCGAGCGGCTGGCCTTCGTCGACCTGAACGGCTGCTGCCCGGCGGAGGAATTCGACCGGCTGCTGGCCGCGTTCGGCTGGCCCCACACGAAGCTCGTCTTTCAGCTCACGCGCGAAGCGGTGGTGCTGGATGAAGCCGAGTTTCGCCGCTATGCCGCTTCGGCAAAGTAGCTCTTGAGCGGACGACTCGACAAACTACTCTACCGGTGCGCGGCCGATCGAGAAGTAGGTGAACTTGGCGGCCTTCATCTGCCGCGGCGTATAGAGATTCCGCCCGTCGAAAATCACCGCCGACTTCATCAGCGAGTGCATCTGGGCGAAGTCGGGCTGCAGGAATTCCTTCCACTCGGTCATGATCGCCAGTACGTCGGCCCCTTCCAGAGCGCCGTACGGCTGATCCGAGTACGACAGCTTGTCGCCATAGAGCTTGCGGACGTTCTCGAGAGCTTCGGGATCGTGAACCTGCACCTTCGCGCCGCCGGCGAGCAGCCGATCGATCAGCACCAGCGCCGGTGCTTCACGAATATCGTCCGTCCGAGGCTTGAACGCCAACCCCCAGATCGCAACGGTGCGGCCGGCCAGCTTGCCGCCGAAGAACTTTTCGATCTTGTCTGGCACGATCGATTTCTGATGCGTGTTCACGCGATCGACCACGTCCAGAATTCGCGGCTCGACGCCCGAGTGCCGGGCCGTGGAAGCCAGTGCTCGAACGTCCTTCGGAAAGCAACTGCCGCCATAACCCACACCCGGAAACAGAAACGCAAAGCCAATCCGGCTGTCGTGGCCGATGCCGCGGCGAACGTCGTTGATGTCGGCCCGGGTCTGCTCACAGAGGTTGGCCATCTCGTTGATGAAGCTGATCTTGGTGGCCAGCAGCGCGTTGGCCACGTACTTGGTCATTTCCGCGCTCTCGGGCGCCATGACCAGGAACGGTTTTTCGGTCCGCAGAAAAGGTGCGTACAGCTCGCGCAGCACGTCGGCCACTTCCGGCCGGCGCGCGCCAACCACGACGCGATCGGGCTTGATGAAGTCATCGATCGCGGCGCCTTCCTTGAGAAACTCAGGATTGCTGGCCACGTCGCACGCGCGGCCGGTGAGCTTGGCGAGCCGCTCGTTGATCTCGTGGTTGGTGCCCACCGGCACCGTGCTCTTGGTCACCACGATCGCCTCCTCGCTCAAGTGCGGAGCGATGTCCGACACGACGCGCCACAGGGCCGAAAGATCGGCCGAGCCGTCGTCGGAACTGGGCGTGCCAACGGCCAGGAAAACGAGCTGCGCGGCCTTCACCGCGCTAGGCAGATCCGTCGTGAAAAAGAGCCGCTGGGCTTCGACGTTGTGCTCGACCATCTCGGTGAGGCCCGGCTCGTAAATCGGAATCTCACCGGCATTCAGCCGGGCAATCTTGGCTGCGTCGATATCAATGCAGGTGACCTGGTTGCCGCTCTCAGCAAAACAGGTTCCAGTAACCAGACCGACATAGCCGGTGCCAACGACAGCAATTTTCATGGGGACCGTTTATCCACAAGAGCGCAAAGTGGGAATATGGACCAAGGGTAGCATGCCGCCAGCCGCAATTCGAGCGTAGGGCGGTACATCGAATCGTGCCGACCGTAGGGATCGTAACGACCGAAGTCAGTCGGAATCGCCCTGCCTATTCAGACTCGCCCGCCTCGTCCGTCGCCGGAGGCGATTCGGTCTGAGGCTGGCTGGCCTGCGGCTCGGCGGACGGGGGCGCAGTTTCGCCTTCGCTTTCCGCGCCTTCACGATCCTCGCGCGGCACCAGCACGATGGCGGCCAGCGTGTCTCCCTCGTCGAGACTCATGATTCGCACCCCCTGCGTGTTGCGGCCAATGACGCTGATCTCGCCGGTCACGATCCGCTGCAGTTTGCCGCGGGCGGTCATCATCAGCACCTCATCGTCGTCGCGTACGCTAACGACGCCAATCACCGGGCCGTTGCGATCGGTGGTCTTGATGTCGCGCAGCCCCTTGCCGCCACGACGCTGCGTGCGATAGCGGCTGCCCGAGGAAACTTCATCCTCTTCGCTGGATTCTTCAACGACTTCGGGTTCGGCCGCGGTATCGTCGTCCGAACCTTCCGTCGCGGCTCCATCAGTGGGTGCCGCGCTATTGGGACCGAACGTGGTCCGCTTGCCGTAACCATTTTCGCAAGCGGTGAGCAGCGTGGCTTCGGGCTCGGCCACGACCATGCCGACCAGTTGATCGCCGGCGCCAAGGCTAATGCCTTTCACGCCGCTGGTGTTGCGACCCATGGGGCGGGCGTCGGCTTCGCTGAAGCGAATGGCCATGCCCTTGGCCGTGGCGAGAATGATCTCGTCGCCTTTCTTGGTGATCGCCACGTCGACGACCTCGTCGTCTTCACGGAGCTTGATGGCGATGATGCCGCCTTTCATCGGCCGGCTGAACTTCGCCAGGTCCGTCTTCTTCACCAGGCCGCTGCGCGTGGCCATGAGCAGGTAGTGATCTGGCTGGTTGAAGTCGCGCACCGCGCGGCAATCAGCGACCTTCTCGCCTTCGGCGAAGTTGAGCAGGTTCACCAGGGCCCGGCCGCGGCTTTCGCGACTGAGCTGCGGCAGGTCATAGACCTTCTGCCAGTAAACCTTGCCCTTGTTCGTGAAAAACATCAGGTAATCGTGGGTGCTGGCCACGAACAGGTGCCGAATCGGATCTTCTTCCTCGGTCTTGGCGCCTTTCATGCCCTTGCCGCCGCGACGCTGGGCGCGATACACGCTGGCCGGGGTCCGCTTGATGTAGCCGTTGTTGCTGATCGTGACGACCATTGTCTCTTCGGCGATCAGGTCTTCCAGGTCGATCGAGCCGATCTCTTCGCCGCTGATCTCGGTGCGCCGCTCGTCGGCGTGCTTGCGTTTCAGTTCCACGCAATCGTCACGGATCATGCCCAGGATGATTTTGTCGTCCGAGAGAATCCGCAGGTACTCGGTGATCTCTTCCAGCAGCTTGCGGTACTCGCCGCCCAGCTTCTCCTGCTCGAGGTTGACGAGCTGGCCGAGCGTCATCCGCAGGATGGCTTCTGCCTGGACCGGCGTGAGCGTGTAGGTCTCGCGGACGCCGCGTTCCATCTGGAAGTTCGCCCAACCGTCTTCGCCCAGCGCCCGCTGCATCATCGCGGCCGGAGCCTCGATGCCCATCAAACGGGCCTTGGCTTCCGCCTGCGTGGCGCTGGTGCGAATGACGCGGATGATCTCGTCGATGTTGGCATGCGCGAGCAACAGGCCTTCAACCGTGTGCTTGCGAGCGCGGGCGCGGGCCAACAGGAACTGCGTGCGGCGGCGAATGACCACGAGCCGGTGACGCAGGAACTCTTCGAGCAGCGCTTTGAACGACAGCGTGCGCGGCTTGCCGTCGACCAGGGCCAGAAAAATCAGCGAGAACGATTCCTGCAGGGGCGAGAACTGATAGAGCTGGTTCAGCACGACTTCCGGATCGGCGTCGCGCTTGAGTTCCAGAATCAGCCGCACGGGCTCCTTCAGGTCGCTCTCATTGCGGATGGCCGAGATGCCCTTGATCCGATCTTCGTTGACCAGCGCCGCGATGCGTTCTTCGACGCGGTCGCGAGCCTGTTGGAAGGGAATCTCGGAAACGACGATCCGATTCCGGTTCTTGCCGAACTCTTCGATGCGCGCGCGAGCCCGCACGACGATCGTGCTGCGGCCGGTGTGGTAGCCGCGGCGAATTCCGCTACGCCCGCAGATGATGCCGCCGGTCGGAAAATCCGGGCCGGGGCACGACTCCATCAGTTCGTCGACCGAGACATCCGGATCATCGATCAACCGCACGAGCGAGTCGCAGACCTCGCCCAGGTTATGCGGCGGAATCGAGGTGGCCATGCCCACCGCAATGCCGTTGGCGCCGTTGACGACCAGGTTCGGAAACCGCGACGGGAGCACCGTCGGCTCGGTATGCCGCTCGTCGTAGGTGGGCACGAAGTCGACCGTGTCCAGCTTCAGGTCGTCGAGCATCAAGGCCGCGATCGACGACATCCGCGCTTCGGTATACCGCATGGCGGCCGCAGGCAGACCGGCAATCGAACCGAAATTCCCCTGCTTGTCGACCAGCACGTGACGCATGTTCCATTCCTGGGCCATGCGCACCAGCGTCGGATAAATGATCGCTTCGCCGTGCGGGTGATAGTTACCGCTCGTGTCACCACAGATCTTCGCGCACTTCACGCGGCTGGCGCCGGGCGTGAGGCTCAGATCGTTCATCGCGACCAGGATGCGCCGCTGTGAGGGCTTTAGTCCGTCGCGCACGTCGGGCAGCGCGCGGCTGACGATCACGCTCATCGAGTAGATGAGGTAACTGTCCTTGAGCTCCTCTTCAATGGGAAGCTCGAGCATCCGACCGTGGTGAATGTCCCCGCCGATGGCAGCGTAATCGATGGGCGGGTCGTTGGGCGGATCGTTTCCGTTGGTGGCCAAATTCAGTCCTTTCAGAGGAGGTGATCAGGGCGGTCAACCGGCGTCCGTCGGAGGGTCATTCCGAGGCAACTTTCCAGTGAGCATCTGACCCCTTGGTAGAAACCGCTAATATAGCGTTTTTGAGCCTCGCCAACAATGGGCCGGCGACTGCGGAGCGTCGCCCTAAGCCACTCAGAAATAATAGCTTACGGAGCGACGTTGAGCGCCGAAACTTTGCCCCGGCAAAGCCCCTCGGCGAGGGTCGATTCGAGGCTGTTTCGGGACCCGCCGAGTGCTCGAGATTACCGTCGGCCGGGGCAGCCAAAACGGACCGGCTACTACCCTTTCCCGGGCGGGAACGACTGGCTGGCGGTGGTGATCCGACCCAGGTACTCAAGCCGCTGGAGCTGCTCGACCAGATGCCGCGCGATGGCGCCGGCGGCGATCGAACCGCTGCCGCCGTGCTCGAGCACCACCACAAACGCGAACTGCGGTTCATCGGCCGGAACGTAACCTGCGAACCAGGCATGATCGGGTCGCTCGCCGCCGGCTTGCGCCGTGCCCGTCTTGCCGGCGATCGAGACTCCTGGCGTGCGTACCGTGGCGAACGCAGTGCCGGCCGGATCGGCGACCACAGCTTCCAGTCCGCGACGAACGGCCGCAATCGTGGCGGGATCGAGCCCTTCGATGCGTGTTTCGGAGGTCTTCGTATCGCGCGACTGGATTGGCCGTCGCGTGGTGGCGACTTGCGCGCGAGTGAATCGCGGTGCGACAAGATCACCGCCGTTGGCGATCGCGGCGTACATCCGCAGCACCTGGAGCGGCGTAGCGGTCAGCGTGCTTTGTCCGATCGCGAGCGATTGCAACTCTTCATCCGAGCGCAGCTCAGACGGCAGCGGCAGGTTGCCCCCCTGCTCTGCGAAACCAAACCGGCGGGCCCAAGCCACGAGCGGCTCGGCGCCAAGCTCCGCCGCGTGCTGAAAGAAGTACACGTTGCAGCTTTGAGCCAGCGCGCTCACGAGATTGATCTCGCCGTGGCCGATCCCGTGCTCGCGGAAGATCTGGCAGCGAAAGCGGTCCGGGTCGCTCAAGTAGCCCTGGCAGCGAAAAGCCGTATCCTCGCGCACGATGCCGTGCTCCAGCAGTGCCAGCGCCACCAGCGGCTTGAACACCGAACCAGGGGGCAGTTCCATCCGCAGAGCGCGATCGAACATCGGCCGGCCCGGATCGTTTAGCGCCGCTTCCAGCCGCGGATCGCCCGTGGCAAACCAGTTGGGATCGAACCGTGGCTGACTGGCAGCGGCGAGCATTTCGCCCGAGTGGACATCCATCACAAGCAAAGCTCCGCCGTGCGGCGTATCTGGGCCCGCGCCAGCATCCAGCCGCAGGTCGAACCGCTCGAGCAGTTGCTCGGCCGCGGCCTGCAGTTCCGCGTCGATGGTCAAGATGACATCTCCGCCGGTGCGTGCGCGGCGCTCGGTTCGCGTGGCCAGCAGTTCGCCGCGGCGGTTGCTGAAGCGACGCAGAACTCCCGCGGCGCCGGCAAGCTGCGGCTCGAATCGTTTCTCGATGCCCACCAAACCAACTTGCTGCACGTGCGTCACGCCCGACTCGGAAGCGACCTGCGTCACCTGGGCCGCCGAAGGCGTGCTGACGTGACCGATCAGGTTCGCGGCCAGCGTTTGCTCGGGATAGCGGCGGCGCGTGTAGGAAACAACCCGCACGCCCGGAAAGGCGGCCGGCGAAGCTTCGATCTGCCGGACTATTTCAGATGGCAGCCGGTCGACGATCCGGTGATACGAAGCCTGCTCGGCAACCGTGATGTCCGATGGCGGTAGCGCCGCGGGCGGCGCGAACAGCCCGGTGAGTACCGTCTGCAACGTGAGTTGCTCTTCCTCCGGAACCGTAACCGTCTGCTCGCTGAAGAGCTGCTTACGGCGGCGATTGACGACCGACGCGAGCCGCTCGACGCGCGACTCGATCCGCGCGGCGCGTTTGTGCCACTCCTCGAGCCTGATCCCGCAGGCCGCGGCCAGCTGCTGGTGCAACCGGGCAATCTCCTCGCCAAGCTGCGTCTCCGCGGCCGCGATCGCCGCCGGATCGCGCCGCTTGGCACGCGGGACGCGCTGGCGTGCTTGCCGGCGGAGCCACTGCGGATCAAGCGGCGATTGCAAGTACCGATAGTGCACGGCGAGCGATCGGGCCTGGTAGTCGAGGGCCAGCACCTCGCCATGGCGATCCAGGATGCGGCCGCGCTCGGCATCGACCGGTTCGAGAACTTCGCTCGGCGCCCGGGCGATCTCGCGGAAGTCGGGACCGTGCGCAAGCTCCAGTTGGGCTGCCCGGCCGATGACGAGCACGAGCGCCGCGGCGTAGAACGCCAGCAGCCAGCGCATGCGATGCCGCGGCCGCGAGCTTGGCACGGCTTCACGATCGTCAACGGTGACGTCGCGCCAGTCGAGCGCCTCGGGAGGAACATCCATGTCGGGTCGTAGCGTCACGTTGAACGTCCTACACTTCGTCGTCGCTCGACAGCATCACGCCGCGCCACCGAGCGAGATTCTGCAGGCAGATCGAAGTTCCGCGCGCGACCGCGGTCAGCGGGTCGCCGCAGAGTCGGGCGGGAAGCCCCGTTTGATCGCCGAGAAACTCCGCGAGTCCGGGCAGGAGCGCGCCCCCGCCGGCCAGGACCATGCCCCCATCAATCAGGTCGGCGACCATCTCGGTGCTGCAGTCGTCGAGCGTGGCTTTGATCGCATCGACGATCTGCGCGAGCGGCACGGCCAGCGCTTCGCGAACCTCTTCGCTGGTGATCGTGGCCTTGCGCGGCAGGCGGCTGATGGCATCCACGCCGCGAACGTCCTCCGATAGCTCGTTGGCCAGCGGAGCAGCGCTGCCGATGCTGATGCGAAGCGCCTCGGCCGCCATGGGCGCTACGCGCAAGGCGTAGTGTCTGCGCAAGTACTCGACGATCGCGCGGTCCATGGCGTCTCCACCGACGCGGATTGACTGCTGCGCGACGGTCTCGCCCAGACTGAGCACCGCGACTTCGGTCGTGCCGCCGCCAATGTCGCAGATCATGCTGGCCACCGGCTCGGCCACGGGCAGACCCGCGCCGATGGCCGCGGCCTGGCCTTCGGAGATCACGAGCACCTCGCGTGCGCCGGCGCGCTGGGTGCTGTTGAATACGGCGCGCTTCTCGACCGGAGTGATGCACCCCGGGACTGCCACCAGCACGCGCGGCCGGCCGTGCCAGCCACTGCCCTGGGCTTTGCGCAGGAAGTAGCGGAGCATTGCTTCGCAGAGTTTGAAGTCCTGAATCACGCCATCGCCGAGCGGCCGGACGACGGCGATTGATTGCGGAGTCTTACCCTGCATCTGTCGGGCGAGATGACCGACGGCGCGACCGCCGGCCAGAATGCGGCTGGTGCCTTCCTCGACGGCGACGACCGAGGGCTCATTCAACACGAGCCCCTCGCCCACGACGCTGATCAGCGTGTTGGCCGTGCCCAGATCAATTGCCAGGTCCGAGCCCAGCAGTCCACGAATACGGTGGAGCATCCTTGCTCCCGGTAGGAGGATTGGTAAACTTCGCGCGCTTCAGCTTCCCTGCGTGCTTCGATTCCTGCGTTCAACGCGCCTTGAAGTTGAATTCGTAGGCACTCATCTCGGCGTACAGGCAAATGCACGCGATTACGATCGCAACAAACGACAGCGCCAGCAGCGCCGTGTAGATGTTCGCGGGCGGCTTCTCGACGACGACACCGCGACCGCTGGCGGCAGCCGTGGCCTTGCCGGCTTTGGCAGCCGCCTTGGCGGCAGCTTTTTCAGCAGCGGCGGCAGCCTTGGCCGCTTTCTTGTCGGCCTTGGAAGGCTTTGCGGCGTCGACTGCTTCGGCGTCTTTCTTCTTACCCGACTTTAAACCGAGTGGCGACATCGTCGTCCTTCTGAATAATGCCCTTCTTGTAGCCCGGAATAATCTTGCCGACGGCTCGATCGCTGGTGGCGTGCAGAACTTCCATGCGGCCCAGATACTTGCTGCCGCGGAAGATCTCGAGCGTGTGACCGGATTGCAAACCGTCGTCGCTGCCGAGTGAAATCTCCAGCATGTTGTCGCGATTGATGGCCAGGACCTTGCCGCGGAGCTGCGGCGGAAGACCATCGACCGACATGTCTTTGTGCAATCCGTGGCGATCGAGCACCAGGTTGGCCGAAGCCAGTTGGGCCGCCAGTTGAATGCGTCGCTCCTCGAGCCGACGAACTTCGCCCTGGGCCTGGTGAATCTGATCGGTCAGTTCGACCGCTCGTTCAAAATCCTTGTCGCGCTCGTCCTGGGTGGTGCGAATCTCGCCGCGCAGGCCTTCGACTTCCTTGGTCAGCCGGGCGAGGTTCTGTTGAGCGGTATCAAGAGCCGCCACGGCTTCTTTATCTTTCACCAACAGTGCGTCGCGCTGCTTGACGAGCGCGTCGCGTTCCGTGGCGAGGTTGTTGCGTTCGGTTTCCAGCTTGGCAACCGCTTGATTGCGAGCATCGCGTTCGGCTTGCAGTTGCGCCTCGAGCGTCTTCTTCTCGGCTTCGCGCTCGCTGAGCGTGGTCTGCAGATTCTGCACACGCTGAGCTTCTGCCGCGGCCTTCTCTTTCCAATTCTGATGCGTGCCGTATACGGCGACGGCGAACGACATAAACGCCACGCTCGCGAAGAAGATAAACACCACAAGGATCTTGCCGACGAGGTTCATAGCGTGTTTTCCGCAAGCAAACCAGCCGAGATGCTCTACCCAGCAAGGGTTTCGCACTCAACCTTGGCTTGGCAATCCGATAGTGATAGACCGGGAAAGGCTTCCGACAGGTACGACAGGAGTGACCCGCGGCGGGTTTCTCTCGAATCTCGGCTTTCACAATCGCGACACAAGTCACGACAGCGACAGGAGATAACTCCGCGATGGCGGGCCAGCCCCCAGTATAATTTCCCCGTCTTTCGGAAGTCAATCAAATAGTTTCACTTCCGGAAGCCTGCGGACTTTAGGGAGACCCTACAGCCGGACCCGGCCTGTCGATATCCCGGCGAATTCTCAGGCCATGCACCGCCGGTCAGTCCGCCAGCCGTCGGTCAGCCCGCCGCTTGCGCCAACCGGCGAGGGCAAATCCGCCGCTGAGCACCAGGCACAGCCCGGCCGGCCAGTCGCCCAGCACCAGGTAAGGGCTGCGCCGCGAGTCGATCCGAACCCGATCCACCAGGACCGCCGTGTCCCGTCGAGGCCCTTGCTCGAGGATCCGCCCGTCCGAGTCGATCGACGCCGAAAAGCCCGTATTGGCCGCAATCAGGAAGGGCTTCCGGCATTCGACGGCCCGGAACACGGCGCAGGCCAGATGCATGTCGAGCTCGGCCGAGCCCCAGAACCAGCCGTCATTGGTCAGGTTCACCAGCACGTCGGGCTCCTGGTCCGCGGCGCGCAGCTCGGCGACCTGCCGGCGAATGAAGTGCGGCAGCGTGTTTTCGTAACAGATGTTCGGCGCGTAGCGGACCCCTTCACTCTCCATGCAGACGGGCCCCGTGCCGCTCTTCGATCCGCCGTGCAGCGGCGTGAGCTTGTAGAGCCAGGGAAACCAATCGGCGAACCACACATATTCGCCGAACGGCACCAGATGGACCTTGTCGTAGCGGCCCACGACCATCCCGCCGCGATCGGTGAGCAGCGCCGAGTTGTATGCGTCAACGCCCCCCGGCTTGTAGTACCAGGTGTCGATGCCGATCAAGAACGGCGAGTTGAGCGGGCCGACGAGTTCTGAGATATTTCGCCGGCTGACGTCCTTGCCTTGCTCGACCGTCCAGGTCACTCCCTCCGGCGGAACGTAGTCCGGCGCAAACACGCGCCATGCATCGCGGAACATTGTCTCGGGCCAGACCACCAGGTCGAACTGACCGTGCCGCTCGACAGCGTCGCGCGTCAGTCCGTAATACTGCTGCAAGATTGCCGCGGTTTCGGCCGGATCGTGCTTCATGTCGATGTCGATCGAACCTTGCACGAGGGCCACCGTTGGACCGGGCGAGGTGGTTTGCTGGTCAAGCCGCCAGTCGCCGTAAGCCAAGACGGCGACGAGCGCGGCAGCCAGCGGCGCCAGCGGCCACCACGTGAGGCGGCGATTCGCGCTGAGAAACACCTGCCCCAGACAAGTGCCGACCAGGACGATCAGAAAGCTAAGGAAGTAGCTGCCGGCCAGATCGCTGAACTGAAACACCAGCGGCACGCGATACTGCGTGTGCGCAAGCGCTCCCATGTTGAAACCGGTGAGCAAATGCGAGCGGGCGAACTCGAGCCCTGTCCAGACGATGGGCGCCGCGACAAGCGGCGAAAGCCGCAGCACATGCACGGCCGCGCGAGTGATCGCAATGAACAGCGGGAAGTACAACGCCAGATAAAAACATAGCGCAAGCCAGCCGAAGCTGGTGGCCCAGTGCGGCAGCGTGACCCAGTAGTACAGTGCCAGGTTGAAGAGGAACGCCGCCAGCCAGAGCGTGCGATACGGCCGTCGGCCAGTGAGCGCCGGGCGCATGATCAACAGCGTCCACGGCACCGGGGCCAGCCAGGCGAGCGGCCACAGCTCGAGCGGCGGAAACGCGGCCCACAGCAGCAGCAGGCCATACATCGCAACGGCAAACGTCCCTTGCCACCAGACCGCGCGCGGCGCAGCGGACTGCAGCGAGCCGGCTGCGGCTGTGTTCTTGCGGCGGCCTTCGACCTGGACGGTTCCCATACGTTTAAGCGTAGGGGGATCGGCAGCGTTTGCCCAGAGCGATCGCCGTGTGCTACGACAGCTTGCGAACGCTGACTTCCTCTCCCGCCGCCAGCGAGTAGTCGCCGGCCGGGAAGCAGGCCAGGCAGTTGGCCTCGGCCCAGACGCGCAAATCGCCGGAGCCTTGCGAGCGAAGCGGCCTGACGGACCGCTCGCCTCCCTGCTCCGCGAGTACCGACGGATGATACGTGGGCCGGTCGCCGCGATGCGTGAACTCGCCGGTGAGCTGTGCATGGGTCTCGCTCGGCGAAAAGCTGCGCCCGGCGAGCTTCGCAATCGCCGGCCGCACGAAGACTTCAAAACCCACGAAGCTGCTCGCCGGATTGCCGGGCAGCCCAAACACGAGCGTCGTCCGCCCGGCGTCGTGCCGCTTGACGCCAAACCACAGCGGCTTGCCGGGCTTCATCCGGATCTTGTGAAAGACGGGTTCGACGCCGAGCGAACTAAGCACGGCGGGCACCAGGTCGAGCACGCCCGCCGAAACGCCGCCGGAGAGCACGAGCACGTCGGCTGCAAGGCCTTGGGCGATCCGCTGCTCGAGATCTCTCTGTTCATCGCGCGCGATGCCGAGGTCAATCGCTTCGGCGCCAGCCGTCTGAGCCGCGGCGATGAGCATCGGGCTGTTGCTGTTGCGAATCTCTCCCGGCGCCGGCTTTTCGCTGGGCCGCACAAGCTCATTGCCGGTGGCCAGCACCGCTAGCCGCGGCCGCGGGATGGCGAGGACTTCCGTGCGCCCCACCTCGGCCAGCAGTCCTAGCTCGATTGCTCGCAAAACGTGTCCCGTCGAGAGCACCCGATCGCCGCGCGCCATCGCGACGGCACGCCGCATGATGTTCTGACCGCGCGTGACCTGGCTGGGGTTGAGCAGCACGCGGCCGAGCGTGCTGCCGTTTCCAGCTCGCAGCTCGGACTGCTCGACCATCACCACGCTGTCGGCGCCCTCGGGCAGCGGTGCCCCGGTCATGATGCGGACGGCCGCGCCGGAAACGACGCGCTCGTGCGGTACATCACCGGCGGTGACTTCTTCCAGAACGTCAAACTCGGCGGGGCCATCGGCCAAATCGGCGGCTAGAATCGCATAGCCATCGACGATTGACTTGTCGTGCGGCGGCGAATCGACGTCGCTCGCCACGTCTTCGGCCAGAACCAATCCCAGCGCATCACGCGAGGGGACCTTCACCGGCGAACGCGACTGAGCGGCCTTCAGCACCTGCTCCAATGCTTCCTCGACGCTCTGCATCGGTGCCCCCGCTTAAGTTCGGGCCGCGACAGGCATGTGCGTCGCCAGGAACCGTTCCAGTAGCCGCGTGCCCGAAAGCGTGAGAAAACTCTCCGGATGGAACTGCAGCCCGAACAGCGGATAGTCCTTGTGACGGATGGCCATAATCTCGCGCGAGCCGTCGGGCGCATCGCTCCAGGCGTTCACGACGAAGTCGGGGCTGAGCGTGTCGGGCTGAATCACGAGGCTGTGATAGCGTGTGGCTTGCAGCGGATTCTCAAGACCTTCGAACAGCCCCTGATTGTCGTGATAGATCCAATCGGTCTTGCCGTGCATGAGCCGCTTGGCGCGGACGATCGTTCCGCCCGTGGCCTGGCCAATTGATTGGTGCCCCAGGCAGACGCCCAGGATCGGCAGCTTGCCGGCGAAACGCTCGACCGCGGCGCAGGAGATGCCCGCCTCGCTGGGCGTGCACGGCCCCGGCGAGATGATCAGATGCGTGGGCTTACGGTCCGCGATTTCATCAAGCGTGATCTGATCGTTGCGATGCACCTCGAGATCGAGCGTGGGGTCGATCTCGCCCAGGCGCTGGACGAGGTTGTAGGTGAACGAGTCGTAATTATCGATCAACAGGATCATGGCAACCGAATCGTGGGCAGAGACAGGCCGCTTGTCAGCAGAGTCCGGCGGGCGATCCAAGTATATCACGCGCGGGGTACGCGTAGGATTGGCGATTACGACCGGGGCTTATGACCCGACACTCCGGACAAGCCGGCGGTTCGCGGTTGCGCTCGCCAACGGCGAACGTCTGGGTCGTGCCGTCCACGATCGCATCGAGCCGCGTGCGAACCACGCAAGTTCCCCCGGGTTGCCGAAACTTTCGGCCCTATTAACCGGGTATCTCCCAGTGACCCGCCAGCAGCCGCCAAACCGATTTGCTTGACAAACCGCTTTGCTTGACAAGCAGCCCGCGTCCATCTAGTCTTGGCGAGACTGGCGGTCAGCTTACCGCAGTTTATCGATTCTCCGCAGAACTTCGGCCACAAGAGTTAGCTCGTGACGCTCTTAAAGCTTCGCTCCGCACGGATGCTAGAGGCTTTCCCGAAGGATCTTCTTCCCAACTTTCCGCGGCCGTTTTCGCCGTGCTAGAGCTCCAGTTCGTGAGTTCGCGCGCGATGGGTCGCCACCCTCGATGAATCAGCACCCTTGATGTTTTCCCGCCCGTTCTTTTCGACTGCGACCCGAGCCCGCCGGCTGATCACCGGCCTGGCGCTATTGGCGTACGTGGCGAGCGTGGTGGGCTATCCCTTGCCCCTGCCGGCTTCCGTTCCGCAAGACGGCTCGGTGCCGTTCCCCTGCCAGGGACATGCCTGCGGATGCCAGTCGGCCGCGCAGTGCCTGGACAATTGCTGCTGCTACACGCCGGCCGAACGTCTGGCCTGGGCGCGCAACAACGCCGTCAAGCTGCCCCCGGCAACGATGGCGGCTTTGGAAGCGAAGGCCGCGCAAGCTGAAACGTCCACCGCCTGTGGTAGCTGCTGCCAGCGCGGCGGCAAATGTGACGACGCGGCTTCGCCCGCCGCGGAGCAAGCCGGCGGCTTCGTGTGGATCCACGCGATCCAGGCCCAGAAGTGCCAAGGCCTGACCACGCTCTGGATCACCAGCGGCGCAAACCTGCCGCTTGAAATTCGCGACCTGTGGTCCTATGACTGGACGCTCGTTGCACATCTTGTGCTGATGGACGCACATCACTCCTCTCCCACCGATCAGCCGACGGTTCCTCCGCCGTGGCCTCACGTGTGACTCTGTGCACGTGATTTCTACCTGGGCACGGTATCCGATCAGCGGGCGGCATGTGGCCGTCTGGTGAAGCTGCTCCGTGTGGATGTCAGATCGACTTCCGATTTGCAGCCCTTCGAGAGCGGAGGCCATGCCCTCCCATTTTCGCAAGTGAATTTGAGGTACACCGTGAAACGCCAACGCGCGTTTACGCTGGTGGAGCTGCTGGTGGTAATTGCCATCATCGGGCTGCTGGTCGCACTGTTGCTTCCCGCAATTCAAGCATCGCGAGCGTCCGCTCGTCGCTCGAGCTGCTGGAACAACATGCGCCAAGTTGGCCTGGGCATGCACATGTTTATCGACACGCATGCCGGCAAGTTTCCGCTGACGCACCATGCGAAGGTCAGCGTGGATCAGGAAACCTCCTGGGTGTTCACACTCGCCCCCTACATGGAATCGGTCGATGCCATCCGCATCTGCCCCGATCACGAAAAGGGCCACGAGTGGCTACGCGAGAACATCAAGGGCACCAGCTACATCGTCAACGGTTTTGCTGCCATGCCCGTGGAGGATTCGGCGCTGAATCTTCGCAAGATCCAGCAGACGTCTCGCTTCATTTACTTGTTCGAAGGCTCGGACGTGCGCACTTGGAAGGATGAGCACTGCCATCCATGGGCATGGTACACGCCACTTACCATCGCTGAAGGTAGCTGCTGGGAGGAGAACATCCTCACGGAAATTCATCCGGCCCGCCACCAGGAGCTATCCAACTACCTGTACGCGGACGGCCACGTCGACGTCATTGCCGAGGAAACCGTGCACCAGTGGGTCGAGCACGATATGCAATCGGGCTGGGACCCTGAGCACCAAAGAACCCGAACGAATTTCGCCCGACCGGTGAAATGAGTTCGCACAAATTTTTCCAGACTGCTCCTAACATCAACAACAAACGATTGACTCCATAAGGATTGAAATGATGCTGACCATTCGAAACCTCGCCATTGCCCTCGTGACACTGGCTTCGGCCGCGCCCGCGTTCGGTCACGGCTTCGCACTCTCACTCAACGGCAACCTGCTGTCCGCCACGAGCAACGACTTTCCGGGCAATGCCAATGCCAACCTGTTCCTGGCGGAACTCGCGCTGTCCAGCGGCGAACTGCGCAGCACCCACGGCGGCGCCGGCAGTTCGCTGTTTGGAACTGGCAAATCGCTGAGCTTCGATGTGTACTCGCCGCTGCTGTATTCCGACGGGGCGGGTTTGCCTGCAGCCCCGGCGGTCGATGGCGTCTCGATGCTGATCGAAAGCCAGAACCTGTTTGGTTCGATCACCGTCGACGGCAGCGGCACGTTCACTGCCGGCTATCAAGTCAGCGGCAACTCCAGCCACGAGTTTCGCTGGACGCTCGACAGCCTCGGCGCGCTGCCCGAGGGTGTCTACGGCCTGGCCTACAAGGTGAAAGGCGGCCCGGCCGGCGGCGGCGCGTACGATCCGACCAACCTTCTGGTGGTGACATACATGACCCCCAACTTTTTTCCGGGCAACGACCCGCTGGCCCCGGACTCTCCGTTGAGCCTGGCCACGGCAGCCATCTACGAAGCGGCAACCAATCCGGTGCCCGAACCTTCGACCTGGGCCCTGCTGGGCCTGGGAGCTTGTGGAGTGTTTGTCGCTCGGCGGCGCACCCGCCGCACGCCACTAGCAAACGGTTGCTAGTGACCGCGTGCAACCTGCTTGCATGCACGAAGTAAATCGCGAGCCGTGCCGGTTTACCCCGGCGCGGCTCGCTTCGTTTTCAGCAACTGCTCTTTTGCCCCGCCCGACTCGCCGATACTATCTGCGGCCCCGTGCGATGTGTTTTCAGCGCGCGGCTAATGGTTCAAGTTCGATGCGATTCTCGACGGGTGATCACATGAGCAACGGCAATCTGGGCGTGTTCGGCTGGATTCGGGAAAGCGTTCGCCGCAGCGTGCTGCTGGGGTTCTCGGATGCGATCGAGCAGATCGGCACCGGCAGCGAAGGCGAAGACATCAACCCGCAGTTGGCCGCGGTGCTGCGTGACGCAGCGCCCAGGTCGCTGCCCCCCATGACCGGCGAGCCCACGCTCGGCAAGCCGCAAGCCAAGAAGCGGCTGGGGCGCTCGCTCGAACAACTTCGCACCACGCCCCGCCCGGCCGACGGCACGGCCTAAGGTGTCAGCGGCTGACGAGACACCGGCCGTAGGCCGGCAACATGTCAGCCCCGGGCGACGCCCGGTGGTAGAGAACTTCCCTCCCGCTTGTATTGCCCTGTCAGGGCAAAACTTCGTGGAACAGTGGTGCCCGCGGATCGCACTTGCTGATGACACTCTGTCGTCAATCAGAGCGCACATTTCTTCGCGTACAGTCACTGGCGCGACCCGGTCGCGAAGTAGACGTGTTTCCCTCTAACACGTGCCGCGATAATCGGTTAAGCCGCTTTCTTGCTTCGCGGAACAATTACTCTGGCACGGTCGTTGCTTTACCGTTCTGCCGGTGAAAGCAGTTGCAGTACCTGGCAATCGCGATCCCCAGCCCGATTAGCAGCGGACTCTAAGTGTCGCCAGAGTTGTTTTCGCTGCGTCGGGCTTTTTCATGCGCTGCGAGTCGCGAAGCTCCAAGCTCTCGTGGTGTGGCACTCCTTCTCCCCCCTCATAGCCCGACGCGTGAGCGCGTGAGCGAGGGAATACGCCACGCGCTGTCCCCCCCTCGCTCACGCGCTTTGAAGTTGCGCCAGCGTGCTAGCAGTGGGTAAAAAACGAGACTCCGGCGATGTGAACGCGAATAATTCTGGAGCTGGTTAGGCCCGTTACGCGTTATTGCAT
>JALHMI010000020.1 GCA_022844125.1 Pirellulales bacterium
GCTCTGGCCGAGGCCAATACGCCCACGACCCGCTCGCTGCTGCTGGCGGCCAATGAAGTAACGAACGCCCTGGATCTCGACGATTCGCTGCTGGAATCGCTGATCGCGGGCCTGAACTAGCTACTGAAAGCAGTTCAGTAGCAAGTAAACTCACAGAACGGCCGGTGGAGCGAGTTCCAGCGGCCGTTCTGCTGCGCGGGGACTTACACCCCAGGGCAACACTCTTGCAGCGCTGCGGCGCGACTTATCAACCGATCGGTGACCGAGTCGACGCATTCTGCGTCCGCGAGAACAGTTGCGATGGGCCCCCCCGCGTCGATCACGGTTCTGGCCGCGGGAATGTCCGCGAGCGTTACATTCGGGATATCGGCGAGCAGCTCGGAAGGGAGGTGGTTCGACCCAGGGAAGAAACACTTTTGCCTGGCCCAGACAATCAGCTTTCCGGATTGCTGCCTGGGAACGGGAATCGGAAGAAGCGTGCCCTCGCGGCAAGCAGTCACATGCGCGGCGACGGCTTCGAAGGCAGTCGCCCGCTCAATCACTTCAACCGACGCGGTGTAGCGTGGATTGACTTCCACGGGCCAGACCGTGTCGTCCTCCACGATAGCATCCACGCCAAACAGCCCGGTGAGAGCGAACGCTCGGTGAAGGGCTTCGCCGATCCGATGGAATTGATCAGTGATCGGCGGCGCGAACTGCCGCGGTCCAATCGAACCACAGTATTGAAACTCAGCACCGCCGCCCCAGGCGGCACCGCAGAGCTGCTCTGTGACACCGAGAAGAATGAGATCGTGCGTTGTGGCCAGGTAGACGGCGGCGACGGACTTCCCTGCGATTGCTTGCTGGAAGTAGTATTCGTCCGGTGTCGTCGATGGGTCGCGCCACTGCTCGTCGAGCCGGGAAATGCGTGCTCCTCCGGCGGAGCGGCGCGGTTTTGCCAGCCAGGTGCCGTCGCGGGGCAGAGTCGCCCCTGCGGAGCGAACGGCCGGCGCCGCTAGACCTGCGGTCCGCAGCGTTTGGCCAACCAGCTCGGGATCGCGAACACGCCGCAGCACTTCGGCCGGGTTCCCCAGCAGCGGACGCAAACGCTGCCAGCGATCGATCAACCCGGGGTGATTTTCCAAAGCCCCGGTGTACATCCAGCTTCCGGTTTGCGAACCGCCGACAGCCTGCTCCAGTCCGGCCGGATAGCCGTCAACCTGGCAAGCCTCGGCCACCTGCCGCAGGTCCGTGTCGGCGAACATGTCGGCGGCATGAATGCAAAAGCCCGAGCGCGCGGCTGATTGAACCGCGGCTCGGGCGCTACTGCCGACAATGGTGAGGACCGCAGACACGGTTCACCGGGGGTGAGACTTCAGGTGCGGGGAATACCAACTGCCACAAGCGGGCAGCGGACGCCCATGTTTAGGCGGTAAAACGTGTTACCGCAAGAACTGCTGACACCAGTAGATGGTGCCCCCCGGGGTGGTGTAGGCGGCGACGCCGATCCTGGTGTGACCCGGGTTCAGGATGTTGGCCCGGTGGCCGGACGAGTTCATCCAGGTATTGACCACTTCGGCGCTACTGCGCTGGCCCATGGCGATGTTCTCAGCCACGGCGGCCGAGGTGTGCTGCATCGAGCGATTGTTGGTCATCCAGGCCGCGTGGCGGCGGGCCGACTTAATCAGGCGATTGTCGACCTGCAGTGGCCTGAGGCCGTGACGAACCCGCTGCGCGTTCGTCTTTTCGATGATCCGAGCTTCGATAGCATGCAGATCGGGGGTTTGCGCTGCGGGCTTGGCGTCTGCCGGCGGGGTCATGGCAGCCGCAGTGGCGGCGCAGATTACGATCAGGCTTCCGAGCATGGTAGTGCGATCTCCTTGTTGCAAAACCAGAATGGTGGGAGCCGACTGGCCATCCGCGTTCCGTGGCGATGGCGAGCCTGGCGGCTGCGTTCTCGTGAGGGGACCCGAAGGTGGCTTTGGCCTACATGCCAGGAAGGAGCCGCCGACGGCGAGAGCGAGCACTTAGCTTTGTGGCTTGCCAGCATAGGGGCCGGCTTTGCAGGGTCGCAACCCTCCCGACCGGTAAAATTCGCGCAAAATACCCAGCCCAACAGGGGGTGCTTGCAAAGCGGTGCGCGTTTGCTATGGTTGGCAGTTTCGGCTGATGCCGAGTGCCCGGAGCAGTGCCACTTTTCCAGCGGTAAAAGTGCCACTTTTCCAGCGGTAAAGTCGGCTGCCGGCAAACCTAACGAGTATTTGCGACGGGCTCGATCGCGGTCCGTTCGCAGCAGCAATCCACTACGCAAGCGAGGGAGAAACTCAAGATGTCCATGTTCATTGGCGAAGCCTTGGTCGGCGAAGGCAACGAGATCGCCCATATCGACCTGTTGATCGGCAGCAAGGATGGTCCCGTCGGCGTCGCCTTCGCCAATGCCTTGGCCCGCCAGAGCGAAGGGCACACGAACCTGTTGGCCGTGCTCACGCCGAACCTGGCCGTGAAGCCCGCCACGGTGATGATTACGAAGGTCACGATCAAGGGGATGAAGCAGGCCGTGCAAATGTTTGGCCCCGCCCAGGCAGCCGTGGCCAAGGCCGTGGCCGATTCGGTTGGCGATGGCGTGATTCCGCAGAAGGATGCCGAAGACCTGGTGATTGTGTGCGGCGTGTTCATTCACCCCGCCGCCGCCGACGACAAAAAAATCTACGAGTTCAACTATCAGGCCACGAAGGAAGCCATTGCCGCGGCCATGCAGGGCAAGCCCAGCGTCAAGGAAATGCTGGACGGCAAGGACAAGGCCGCTCACCCGTTCCGCGGCTTCTAAGCCCAGGGCGAGAGTGCGATCGATATCGAGAGGGCTCACGGATCGAAAGTTTCGGTCCGTGAGCTTTTTTACTGTTGGCCTGCAAGACGAATGAGAGGAAGTGAACCGCCATGAGCAAACCGCGCATCCTCGTCCAGCTCGATTGCGATTCGCAGCCTAGCGTATTCGACGGCGTCGTGGCCGTCGATGCTGGCGTCGACCACCTGTTCCGGCACGCTGCCGTAGCGCCGGACCAGGTACGCGAGCTCGTATATGGCGCGATCTTCACCCGCGGCGGCGAGGACTTGCAATCGACGGCGCTGTTTGTCGGCGGGTCGGACGTGGCCGCCAGCGAGAAGTTGTTCGAAGCGGTTAAGAAAATCTTCTTCGGTCCGATGCGAGTTTCCGTAATGCTCGATCCGAACGGCGCGAACACGACCGCCGCGGCGGCGGTGCTGTTGGCGGCGAAGCATCGCGAACTGAAGGGCGCCACGGCCCTCGTGCTGGGAGGCACTGGCCCCGTGGGATCGCGCGTGGCGCGGTTGTTCGCAATGGAAGGCGCAAATGTGCGCGTCGGCTCACGACGCAAGGATCGGGCGGAAGCCGTCTGCGAGGCGATCGGCAAGCGAACTCCCGCCGCCGCGCTGACGGCGCTTGAGCTAGATTCCGACGAAGTAGTAGTCGCGGCCCTGGCTGACGCCGAGATCGTGATCGCGGCAGGCGCGCCGGGGGTCGAACTGGCAAGCGAAGGAGCACGCCAAGCGAGCAAGTCGCTGGAGGTGGCCATCGACTTGAGCGCGGTACCGCCGCTGGGGCTCGCCGGGATCGATGCCATGGATCGTGCGAATGAGCGCGATGGCATGATCTGCTACGGCGCGATCGGCGTGGGCGGCACCAAAATGAAGATTCACAAGGAGTGCATCCGGCAATTGTTCACTGCCAATGATCTCGTTTTCGATGCCGAAGAGGTCTATCGCGTGGGGCAGCAGCTCGCCGGCTAGAGCCACGGCTATTGCTGTCCCAGCCAGATGGCCGTGGCGGCCAGCACCACCGTCCCCAGGATCATCAGCACCAGGCTGCGAATCTGTCGCTGCCGGTCGCGCTCCTGGCGGGTCAGGCGAGGGCGATCCGTTGTCGGAGGCGGTTGCGGCGCGCGAGAATCTTCCATTGTTCGGCTGATGAATTGGCGGGATGAACCCCGCGTCGCGAACGAGCTGAACCTGGTGATATATTACCGGGCTGTTGTTCGTCGTGGTACCGTCAAGCCGCGGTGGACGGAACGCAATTGAACTAGGCTCGATTGTCGCTTGACATCATGGCAGCTTCGCCGAAAACTACGCTCCCCCCGGGCCAGCAACTGGTCGCACCGGGCAAGTGGCCACTGGTGGGTGAACGATTGCCCGCGGCTTCCGACGCTCCTTGGACGGTCGCGATCAATGGGCTGGGACAACAGGCGATCCGCTTAAATCTCGATGAATTGCGGTCCCTTCCGCAAGTGGAGCAGGCAGTCGACATCCATTGCGTCACGCGGTGGTCGAAGCCAGGCGTTCGCTTTCGCGGCGTCAGCCTGGCACAGCTCTTGCAAAGGGTGGAGCCTTCCAGGGTGGCGAAATACATCTCGTTTGTCGCACGCAGTGATCGCCAACATAGCACCTCGCTCCTGCTCGATACCGCCCTGGGCCTCGAAACCCTGCTGGCACTGGAAGTTGACGGTAGTCCGCTGTCGGTCGAACACGGGGGCCCGGTCCGCGTGGTGGTCCCCGGGCGGTACTTCTACAAGAGCTTGAAATGGCTCACCGCAATCGAACTGCTGGCCGAAGATCGCCTTGGCTATTGGGAGGCGAATTCGGGCTATCACAACGAGGCCGACCCCTGGCGCCAGCAGCGTTACATCCCCGCGCGGCTCACGCCGGCGGATGCGAAGCGGCTACTGGCCACGCTCGACATTCAGGGGCAGGACCTGCTCGGACTACCGGCCTCCGGCCTCACGCTGGCCGGACTGCAGGCTAGAAACGCGCTGCTGCGCGATGCGGATTTTCGCGGCTGCAATCTCTCGGGCGCGAGCTTCGACGGCGCCAACCTGACGAACGCGCACTTCGAAGGAGCCAATCTGCGCGGCGCGAGTTTTCGCGATGCGGATCTCGAAGGTGCCGCTTTCCAAGGCGCCGACCTGCGGGGGGCCACGCTGCTGGCTGCCAGCATGGTCGCGACGTCGTTCTGCCCTGAGGGCGGCGAGCAGCCTTCGAGCGACGTCCAGATGGACGCGGCGACCACTGTCGATCGCGCGCTGATTGAACAGCTCACACCCACCCAGGCAGACTGGCTCCGGCACCAATTGTCCCGAATCGCGAGACCCACATGACCGCTGCTCTTTCGTTTCCGGCCGATCCGCTCGATGTGCTCGTGATCGCTCCGCATCCCGATGATGCCGAGTTGGGCATGGCCGGGGCCATCCTCCGTTACAAGGCGGATGGTTACCGCGTGGGGGTGCTGGACCTGACCAGTGGCGAACCCACGCCGTTTGGCAGCCTCGAACTGAGGGCCCAGGAGACTGCCGAGGCTACCAAGATTCTCAAACTCGACTGGCGCGGCAACCTGGGCCTTCCGAATCGCAGCCTGCAGTCCACACTCGAAAACCGCGCGTTGCTGGCCGGCGTTTTTCGGCAGTTGCGGCCGCGGTTGCTGTTTTCGCCGTACTGGGTCGACGCACATCCCGACCATGTCGCGGCAGTGGACCTGATCGAGGCGGCACGGTTTTGGTCGAAACTGACCAAGACCGATATGCCGGGCGAGCCTCACCATCCCGCGCGGGTGCTGTACTACCACTGCGTTCACTTGCGGTTGGTGGAGAAACCAGCGTTTGTGTTGGACATCAGCCCCTTCTGGGAGCAGAAACTGGCGAGCATTCAATGCTATCGCAGCCAGTTCGTCACCGGTCGGCCCCAGACGCCCCCCACGTTCGTCGATCGTCTGCGCGATCAAGCCGCGTATTGGGGGTGGTCGATTGGCACGACCTATGGCGAAGCGTTTCACAGTCGCGAACCGCTGGGCTTCTCCAGCTTGCGCGATCTCTTATAGCGCGAACTGCCGGGCGCGCTCCGCACAACGCCGCCTTTGTGCACGATCGGAATAAGTCGACTCGTGGCCGGATGCGTCGTCGAACCAGAATCTCCGATGACTGCGGCGCGAGCGCCAGCGGCGCTGTCTAGTCCGCGGTGCAAAACTCGCCTGTTTGCCGGAAATCACGGCCAATCACACGAGCGTGTGGACTAAGGCGTCACCACGCGCCGACATAGTTCAAGCAGCGCGGCTTACAGCCCCACTTCAGTGCTTGCCACCCGATGTGCCGCCTGCTGTCGGCGCCATGATTTTACGCGCTTTAGAAACGCGATTTGTGAAACGGGCACGCGCCGGCCGATAAGTAGGGTTGGAGTAACTGGGCGAAGACGGCAAACAGAGCCCTGCCGATCGCAGGATCCGGCGTCTAAGGAGCATCACGGTGAATCAAGACATCAACGTCCTGGCCCTGGTCAAAGGCGCAGAGCGGTACGTCTTCCTCTACGACGACTCCAGTCGGGCAGAGACCCTCCGGGTGCTCGGACGTTATGCCTCGAATCCGGATCTGAGCTTCACCTGGTATGACGCGGCGGTGCTCAGCCAGAAGATTCGCCAGGAATCGCAGAAGGCGCCGACCCCCTCTCGCCGCTTTGACCTGCCGCTGCCCAGCGATGCCGACGCCGACGAGTGGATGTAGTTCTCCCAGTCTTGCTCGACCCGCACTAGCTCTATGCAAGCAGCCGTCGACCGCTTTTTGAAGTACCTGCGCGTCGAGCGAAACGCTTCCGATCTGACGACCAAGAGCTACGGCGAGGATCTCGAAGCGCTGGTCGAGTACCTGCAGGAGCTCGAAGGCCGCGTTCCGCAACCCGGCGATGTCAGCACCGTCGTCCTTCGCGGCTATGTTGCGGCCATGCATGAGGCCGGTTACGCGAAGACCACGATCTCGCGGCGGTTAGCCTCGATGCGCAGCTTCTTCCGTTTCGGTCAGCGCGAAGGCTGGACCAAGAGCAATCCTGCCAAGCCGCTCCGCAACCCGCGCAAGGCGCGCTCGTTGCCGCATTTTCTTTCCGCCGACGAGATCCTGCGGCTGCTCGCCGCGCCGCCCGCCGGCGAATTGATGGGTCTGCGTGACCGGGCGATACTAGAAACCCTGTACTCGGCCGGGCTGCGTGTGAGTGAACTGGCGGGGCTCAACGACGGCGACCTGGACCTCGCTGGGGGAGCCCTCCGCGTACGGGGCAAGGGACGTCGCGAGCGGATCGGTCCGGTGGGCTCTTACGCGATCGATGCACTCCGCAAGTGGCTGGCGGTTCGCCCGCTCTCACCGCGCGAGAAGCAGGGACCGCTGGCCCCGGTATTCGTCAACAAGTTTGGTCGCCGACTGACGACGCGCAGCGTGGGCCGCCTGCTGGAGAAACACCTGGCAACGGCCGGCCTCGACGGGCGCACGACACCGCATACGTTGCGCCACAGCTTTGCGACGCACCTGCTGGACGCCGGCGCGGACATTCGCAGCGTCCAGGAGCTTTTGGGGCACAAAAGCCTGGTGACGACGCAGATCTACACGCACGTCAGCACGGCCGGGCTGCGGGCCACCTACGAACGCGCTCACCCGCGCGCGAACTAGAGCAACTGTTCGCACGCGGGTGATGGCGAGTTTCAGGTTCTTTCGAACGTGGGACTAAACGAGTCCCTTGCGAACGGCCCAGACGGCGGCCTGCGTGCGATCGGTTACCGCGATCTTCCGCAGGATGTTCTGGACGTGCTCTTTAACCGTCTCGATGCTGATGGTGAGTGAGCGGCCGATTTCCTTGTTCGAGAGGCCGAGTGCTACGTGCCGCAGAACTTGCGTCTCGCGGTTGGTCAGCGGAATGTCTTCCTTGCTGCTGACCGGATTCTTGCTCATCGCGCCGGCAACGCGGCTCAGTTCGCCCTTGTTCGAGGGCGACTTGCCTGCCGCGGCGCCGGTGATCGTGGAGATCAGCTCGTGGCGACTGGCGCCTTTGAGCACGTAGTCGCTGGCCCCCAGGGCCACGGCTCGCGCAACGTAAGTCGGATTGTCATACGTCGACAGCATGACGACGCGCGTGTTGGGCAATTGGCGATGAATCTTGTCGAGCGCCTCCAGCCCGTCAGTCCCGGGCATGCGAATGTCCAGAAGCGCGACATCGGGTTTGTGCTTCATCGCCAGTTTAACCGCGTCAGCGCCATTGGCCGCTTCGGCGACGATCTTCACGTCTGATCCAGAGAGCAGGGTCGCAAGACCTGTCCGGACGACCTCATGATCGTCAGCCACTAATACTTTGACACTCATAACGTCTCCAGGGAACGAGTAGCCGCCGACCTGGTTTGAGCTAGCGGAAACCAAGCGCCGCCGACCGACAAGAAAGAGAACTTACCCCAAAAAAACGACCGAGCCTGGGGGTTCTCGGCCAGCCCACGATTTATCTTACCCGCATCACGGATATGGAGAAGGCCCCCGTCCGCATGGTAATTCGTAGAACCGTCAAAATGCGCACGGGCGCACGTGTGACACTTCGCACACGCACAGGTGCCACCCGAATGGTTAGCCGCAAATACCCAATGATTATCAATTGTTGTTTGACGCATTATTGTGTTCGGGACCGGTTGAATAGCAGGGCGCGATCGTCCAACTCGTTCATTACAAGTTAGGAAGTTGCCGGTGGCCTCGCTGCGATCGAGCACCTGGTGCGGACGAAACACCCCAACGTTGACCGCAGGCTACTCGTGACGTAGATATTTCACGACACCCCCTCTGTAGTTCCCAATTCGCCGCGAATTGGACGTAGGATGCGCATCCGATTGCACCGGCTATGCGGCTGGCGCGGTCGCGGCTTACGACGATTCGAGGTTTGAGAATGACCAAGGGCTCAATTCTGCTGGTAGACGACGATCGGCTCGTACTCGAATCGATGGCCGATTGGCTCCGCGAGAAAGGCTACGCGCTCGATACGGCGAACAGTTTCGCGGCCGCTCGCGCCGCGATTGCCAGAAAACGCTACGACCTGGCGCTGCTCGATATTCGCCTCGGCGATGGCGATGGCTACGAACTGCTGGCCGAGGTTCGCAAGCGGAACGCTGACACCACGGTGATTTTCATCACCGGTTACGCGGCGATCGACACGGCCGTTGAAGCCATTCGGGCTGGTGCCTTCGACGTGCTTACCAAGCCACTGATCGACGAAGAACTCGAAATGGCGATCGAGCGGGCGCTGGCTCAACGCGGCATCGCCGAGGAAAACAAGAGCCTCAAGGCTCAGCTCGATTTGCGGTTCGGCCTGGAAAACGTGATCGGCCACGACCACCGCATGCTGAAGATCTATGACATGATCGACGCCGTGGCCGACACCAGGGCCACGGTCTTGATCACGGGCGAAAGCGGGACGGGCAAGTCGATGATCGCCCGCGCCGTTCATCGCCGCAGTAGCCGGCGCGACAAACCGTTCGTCGAGGTTGCGTGCGGAGCGCTGCCCGAGAATCTGCTCGAAAGCGAGCTGTTCGGACACGTTGCGGGTTCGTTCACGGGCTCCACGGGCGACAAGCAAGGGAAATTCCTGTTGGCCGATGGGGGCACGGTCTTCCTGGACGAGATCGGCACCGCCAGCCCGGCACTACAAGTCAAGCTGCTCCGTGTGTTGCAGGAGTTTGAGTTCGAGGCTGTCGGCGGAAACAAGACGCACCGGGTCGACGCGCGGGTGATCTTGGCCACGAACGAAGACCTGTCGAAGCTCGTCCGCGAGGGCCGATTCCGGCAGGACCTGTATTATCGCGTGAACGTGATCAACGTTGAACTGCCGCCGCTCCGTGAGCGCATCTCCGATATTCCTCTGTTGGCCAGACACTTTCTGGACGAAGTCTGTCGCGAAGCGGGAAGGCTATCGCGCGGCTTTTCGGAATCGGCAACCGTGGCCCTGCAGCGCTACGATTGGCCGGGCAACGTACGCGAACTCGAGAATGTCGTCGAGCGGGCCGTGCTGCTTGGAAAGTCCGACATCGTCGAGCTCGAAGACTTGCCCCGCGGGGTCATCGCCGCGGGACCCGCCAGTTTCGAGCCGGTCGCCGGGCGAACGCTGAAAGAGGCCCTGACCGGGCCTGAACGCCGGATTATTCTCGAAGTGCTCGAGAGTAACGGTTGGAACCGTTTTGCCACGGCCGAAACGCTGGGGATCAACCGGACCACACTCTACAAGAAGATGAAACGCCTGGGGCTGGACGAAAGCCGCCGTCCGATAAAGGCGGAATAAGTCGTGCTAGCGGGCGTCAGCTGGCATCTGGCCGGCCAAATTGCCACTTCGCATTCGTCGCTCGGCCGTTGACCAGTCGAAGATACTTCCAATGGACGCCGTTGTGCCTCGTTTGCACCGGCAACGCGAAGTATGAACCTTCTCGGTTGAGCCCCTTCAGCCGCTGGGAGAATCCCTCTGATGAAGCGTCTGTACCTTCAGTGGCTGCTGGTGGGCCTGGCAATCGTGATTAGTGGCAATGTGGCCGAGGCCGGACCGTTCTCTCGCAAAACTCGCGAACAGCGGCAGATCCAGAAAGAGCAATACCCGCCCAAGTTCATCCGTGTGCCGAACGCCCAGAACTACGTGTTCAAGGACAAGAACGGCCAGGTGCAGGTCCGCAAAGTGCCATCGGGCTATGCCGAAGGCTTCCCGACTCCGGCGCTGTTCTATTACGGTTACCCGCATAGCGGCGACGACACGGGCCTGGGCTTCTAAGCCTTGCCGAGTGCGGCGTTGAACGCGGTGCGCATCTCGTCGACATAGCGGCGACACGCTTCGCGCGGCGGATCCTGCTCCTCGTACTCGAGCACGACGTATCCGCGATAGCCGACATCCGCCATCATCCGCGCGAGCCGACCCATGTCGGCCGGGCCGCGTGTGCCGCCCGCCGGATGCAGGGATACTTTCACCTGCAGATTGACGGCATACGGCGCGAGCTGCGCGAGATCGGCGTAGGGATCGGAGCCGTGGAAGTTGCCCGTGTCCAAATTGACACCGAACCAGGGGCTTTGCACGTCCTTGACCAGGGCCAGCAGCCCGGCCGGCGTTTCCGTCAGCCCGCCGTGGTTCTCAAGAGCGAGAATCACGCCATGCTGGCCGGCGTAGTCGCAGCATTCCTCGATCGCACTGACAGCCAGCTTGTGGGCCTCTTCGGTGCTGGTGCCGTGCGGATGTCCGGAGAAGATCCGGATCACTGGAGCGCCGAGAATCGCGGCATTGACCACCCACTGTTTGACGCCGGCGATCTCGGCATCCCGCTTTTCGCCGGCCGGATGGCAGAAGTCATTGCCAACCGCCGTCCCCGAAACGTCGAGCCCCATCAGGAAGCAATGCCGGCGGAGCGAGCGCAGATAGTCTGGCGTGAGATCCTTGGGAAAGTAGTACGACGTGAGTTCGGTTCCTTGCAGCCCAAGTGCGGCGCAGTCGTTTACGAAGTCCTCGAGCGAAAGCTGCTGCGCCGGGTTCTTCGCTTGGAGCAGATCGCGATAGCTGTAGGCCGCGAGGCTGTACTTGAACGCCGGTTCGCCGTCGCGCTTGATCGGCTCAATCGCCTGGGCCGCAGTCGAAACGCTGAGCGCGCCTGCCGAGATCGCGGCGGTCGTGGCAATACCGTGACGCAGGAATTGGCGGCGCGTGGGCGTGGTGGTCATCGGTGCTCACTCTGGCGGGCGGGCAGGTGGTCGGCGAGAGACGTGCCGACATTGTGAACGCCACGCGGGTGGCGTGCAACCACCGTCCGCCGCGATCAGGTCCGGTCTCAGGCCGTTGCGACACGGGTCCGCCGAGATCGGGCCACATCCAGCACGGTTTCCGGCCCGACGAACGCCAGACTGGCAATCAGCATCGCGGCGGTGAACGTCAGATCGCCTGTGATCAATGCCAGCAATGACCAGACGAAGACACCGAGCGCCAGCATTAGGGGGCGAAACAGTTTCGACCAGACCAGAATCGGAAACAGCAGCTCGAAACCGATCAACAGGTGGCTCAGAAAGTCGACCGCGAAGGGGGATGATTCCAGTCCGGTCAGGTCGATCAGCCGTGACTGCGGACGCGTGATCAAGAACCAGATGCCGTCGCCACTCCACCAGGCTTCGCCGCTGAGCTGCGAAAAGGCCATCATCAGCACGAGCAGGCAGAGATGAATCTGAATCAGCCGCGTCGAGATCGTGGCGGTCGTGAACATCTCGGCTTCGACGGGTCGCTTTCCCTTCCGCCCCGCCAGCCAGGCATCGAGCGAGAAACGCCGGCCGCAGGGCGCCAGGCAGAGATACAGCAGCAGCATCGCCAGCACGACTTCCGTGCGGCCAGTAATCATCGGGGCGCGATGCACGGTCGACAGGAACACCACCAGCGAGAGCACGCTGGTGACGCGCGTGAAGAACCCCGCGGCGAACGCGATCAGCACTGCCAGCCCGATTAAATGCACGGTCCACAACTCGGCCGGGCTGACCACGAAGTTCAGGTACGAGAACGTGTTGGCTTCCAGAATCGCGATCTCGCCCACCGGCAGCAGGCCGTCCGCGCCAAAAAACGCCTCCAGATCCAACATCAGCGTGGCGTGCATGTAGACCAGCAGCACGCCGGTCAACAAGCGAATCGCGGACACGGCCGCCGGATCGCCGGGCGTGAACCAGAACTTCGTCCAGCCTTCGCCGAAGCCCTGCGACAGTCGCGAGAAGTAGTCGGTGATGTGCCGCATCATGGCTGTTTGGCTCCCGCGGGCGCAGGCGCCGCATTTCGACCTGCGCCTTCAATGGGGGCAATTTCGAGCGTCGTCGCCTTACGCAGGAGCTCCACGCCGTTCGGTCCCAGGATGACCTGGGCCTCGTACACATTGTTCACGGTCTCTCGCGAGGCCCGTTCAATCGTGGTGAGGTTGTTGAGCTGGTCGAAATCGGGAGCCCCCAAAGCCTGAATGCGAATTTCTCCACCTTGCGCGCCTAACTGCCGCAGTGCATATGCGGCGATCGTTTTGGGGAGAATGCTGGGGACGGCATCTCCCAGTTCTCCAGAGCCGAGCGTGCCTGCGGCGTTGGCCAGAGCCTGGTAGCGACGCAGGCGAACCAGCGGCTGCAGCGGGGTGGCCGGGAGTTCGAACGCTGCTTCGGGGTCGTCCCCGCCACGCGGAGTTACTTCAACTCGAAAGTCGACGTCCGTCTCGCCGGCGTGACCGAGATGGAAACGGGCATACGGATAACTGTTCGGCAGTGCCGTCAGGTGCAGGTTTCGCAGATACGGTTGGAACACTCCGTGCAGTTGGCGCTGCAGGTTGCTGGGACGGGTGTACGACGTTACGGCCACGCCCACCGCAAACAAATGGGCGAACAGCAGCAGACTGACCCAGGTTCGTGTTTCCGGGCTCCACGCGATCGGCGGAGTCGAGTCTGATTCAGATACGGGCATCAGCGGTGATGGAGCTTTCTTGAAGTCGGAGTGGCGTGGCTCAAAGGGCGGGTCGCGCGCGGGGAGTGCCTCTGTCGAACCAGAAGGCTCATCGACCCGGGCGGGTCTACGGCTTCAACCGCTCGGCCAAGCGCTGCTTGTCAGGCAGTTTCGGCGTACTGCACAGAATCGAGCGGTCGCGACCGACCGTCACGACCCGACAGCGATCTGGTCGGGGAACGAAAAAAAGCCGGACCTCAAATTGACTTGAGGTCCGGCTTTGGCAGCCAGTGGACTCTTCGGAGTCGATTCGCCTCGCTTCGTTGGCGCCTCTCAACTCTTCCGAGCTTGAGATGTCTCACGCGGGTGAGCGATCTCAGGCCAAACTTAACTCGAGCTCGACTGCATTAGGCACTGGGGGCCGGAGCAGCCGGGGCTTCGGGAGCAGCCGGAGCGGCGGGCTCGGCCGGAGCTTCGGCAGCGGGAGCAGCCGAACCACAGCACGAGGGAGCCGGAGCGGGTTCGCAGCAAGCCGGAGCGACTTCGCCAGCGCAACCGCAGCAGCGGTTCTTGCGATGGTGCTTACGACCGTGGCAGCGGTGCTTGCCGAAGCAGCCGTGGCAACGCTTGCGGGCGTGGCGTCCGCCACAGTCCGAACCACCGCAGGCGCCGCCGTCACAAGCCGGGGCGCCGCCGCAATCACAACCGCCACAACCGTGGTGACGGAACAGACCGGCCGAAGCCGACTTCTCGCTGCCGACAAGCGACAGGCCGACGATCGCGAAGAACAGCGCGATCCCAAAAACCAACGTGCGATTCATCAGAATCCTCCTACAGGTATACCGGAACGTACAGGGTCCGTAATTAAGACAACGGTTGCCGTCGCTTGTTCAGCTCCCAACCGAGACGGCAAATCGGCTGGGCGGCACCTTCGAGACTTTTACCCGACCGCCGCCCCGCTTCCATCGAGAAAGCACTGCGAGCAGTCGTCGTTTTCCCGTGTTTCGTAAGCTTTACTGGTTAGCAAAGGTCTTCCGGATGCACAGTCTAGGATAACCAAGGTATCACGGTGGGTCCTGCTGTCAAGCGGCAACAGGATAATGTGCGAGCCTTGCGGTGTGTCGGAGTTCTGGGCAGCGATTGACGCCTTTGGCTGTGCACAACCATAGGGCAGCATTTGCGCGTGTCCACCCGACTGAAGCGCAAAAAACAAGGGAACTTCGAGCCAACGGCTCGAAGCTCCCTTGATGATTTCCGCTAACTTACTGACGAGCCACGGCTTAGGCCGCTCCCAGCATGACCGCTATAGAGGTTATCATCTGAAATTCTGCTATTAACCGGCCGCGACCTAGCGGACCGTTGCGTCGGGGACTGCCGCAGATTCAGGGTTTTCGGCTGTCATCGCGCCTTGCTCACCAAGTCGACGAGCAATCTCCTCCTCGGCCGCCTGCTGCTTCCGCATCATGTCCTCCGGATCCTCAAAGTTCAGGATCACCGGCGGCATGTCCGGAAACACGCGGGTTGCCATGCCCGAGATCCGCCACTCGCTCCCCTGCTTCTTGAGCATCCAGACCACGCGGTCCGTACGGGGTCGGCCGTCGCCATCCAGATCGGTCCAATCGGTGCCCACTTGGGCAGCTTCGCCTTCGATCTCCGACTCCAGTACCTTGTAGCTCGCCGTTTCACTGCCTGGCGGAGCCACCACGATCTCCATTTCCGTCGTCTTCTGTCGAGCCAGATCTGTCAGCAGCAAAGCGGCTTGCTTATCGTCGCCATTCTTGACGGCTGCCAGGAACTGGCTGATCGCAGCCTCGGGTCCGCCGTCGGCGCTCGCGCCACCGTCGCTTGAGCCGCACCCCGACAACATCAATCCCGCGATCAACAGCGCGGCCCAACCGAACTTACGCACCACCATTTCCTGCCTCCTTGCACGGATCGCGGGGTCAATTGCGAGATGAACTGAGTCTGGAACATGCGCACGAGCTTCCCCGAGCGCGGGGCGGAGTCTCCCAGGATCGCCGGCAGCCGTCAAGATGAACTCGGCGCGGCAGCTAGCAGTCGATATGCCAGCGGTGGATCAGCCGGCACGCAGACCGCGATCGAAAGCATCCTGATCGCGGCTGTACAGAGCCAGCACCGATTCAAACCGTTCGCCGGAGATCGTCCAGCTCGGCTCTTCATCGGTGTAGGCGTTGCAGTGCGCGACCATCAGGCGGTACATGAACTTGAACAGGTGCCGCGGCACGCGCAGGCCGCGGAAGGCGTCGACCAGTCGCCGATCGCTGATCGCCGGATCGAACAGGTCGCGCAGCGAGGGCGAACTGCCCGGCGCCGCGCAAGCCTTCAGCCGGGCCGATGCCACGTCGTACAGCGCTTCGCCGGTCCATTCCAGCGAGGGCACCATGTTCTGCTTGTCGAGTCGAGCCCGCTGATAGAAATCGCGATCTTCCCGATCGATGTACTGCGAAAGCTCGATCGGCAGCAGCAGCTTGAAGCCCATTCCCGGGTGCTTGAGAAACTTGTTGTCCAGCATCGGCCACAGCAGGGCCCGCATCTGATCCACCGATCCGTTGATCAGATGCGGCTCATCGACGCGGTCGACCAGGACGACGATCCCCTGGAAACCGAGCGACTTGAGAATTCCCTGGAACTTGGCGAGTAGTTCGTAGCGATCATCGGTGCGCTGCTTTCGCGGCAACGGCTGACCAGCCAGGTCGACCGAGCGCATGCGGCCCAGGATGCGCCGTAACTGGTTAGCTGTGTGCTTGCCGACGCGGACGTTTCGAGTGATCTGCGACGCCTGCCAGAACCGGTGGACGAACCGAAACAGCCAAGGGAGCCAGACCGCGGCCACGGCCAGGTAAATCCAGGGAGACTCGAGCCATGTCCAGCGGCCGAGATACGCCATCAGGCCCACGGCGGTAGCGGTGCCGACGAGGCCCAGGGCCAGATCCCATTGCGAAAGCCAGGCATGGTAACGCAGCTTCCGGCGAAGCCGATGCCAGCGGCCGCGCTTCGTTTCCGAGGTGGACTGGTCGTAGCAAGCCGCCAGCAGCAGCAAGTCGCGAGCCTGATGGCGGTCAAGCGATTTGAGCTCGGCAATCTCGAATTCATTGGTCGGCGGATCGGCCGTCTGCTTTGACTCGAGCACGCGATCCACCAGGCCGGTGACGCCCAGCGAGAGGATCGCATCCATGTGATCCCACAGTTTCCAGTCGGCCAGCACTTTATCGGCGCGGCGACGACGCGCTCCGAACCGATCGCGAAAGCGGTCCAGAAACGGATTGAAGTCGTCGTACTCGATCACGAACACCCGGGCGTGCGGATGGGTGCGGTTGTGGTCGGCCAGGTGCCGGACGATCTGCAATCGCATGGCCGTTTTGCCGGCCCCTTTTTCGCCGAACACGATGGAGGTGGCCGGTTCATTGGGGTCGCCGTAGATCTTGTCCCACGTCGGATGATGCGTGCTTGCGATACAATGGTCCTTGAAGACCGGATCGGTCTGCGCATCTTCCTCGGCGAAGGGATTAGTGCGAATGCCGTGATGTTCGAGAAACTGCTGGGTCTTCATAGTGGTCGATTACTTCTTTTGAAGTCCCTCGACCATCTCGACAAAGGCTTTCTCGTTGGCCGCCACGGTTTTTTCGGGACCATAGAATTTCAGGAAGTAGTTGCCCGCGCCGCCAGTTTCGATAATTGCGGCGAGCATCCGGTAGTTGGGCCGTTCGACGGCCGGGGCAACAGGTCCGCGCTGATCCTTATACGTGCCGGACATGTCAACCACATGCACGTTGAGGCCGCTGGCCGTGGTTTTCTTGACCGTGGCCTTGTCTTTGGTGCTGCCGCCATCGGGCTGTGAGAATTGGGCGTACCAGCGATCGATGTTGGCGTCGACGCTGCCGCCGGCGGCCATAATTGTGAAGCGACCGTCGGCCTTGTCCCCTGCGGCCGCGGGAATGGCGAATTCGTGCTCGACGATCCGCGTCTGGGGCGCCTTGCGGACCCACGACTCGGGAGCCTTGAGTTCGAGCTTTCCGCCCGCCAATTCAATCTGAGCCGGGTTGTCTTGAGCGAGAGCCGAACCGGCAAAAACCAGTGCCAGTGCGGCGGCGAGTGATGTGTGTACATGCATCGCGAGGTCCCTCGATGGGGTGCGTAAACAATGTGGAGCGTGAGAAAATGCCGCGGCGGCAAGTGTCCCCAACTTATCCGCCTCGGCATCCGCGTCAAATCACTTGGCCAACTTACTGGGCCAACTTACTGGGCCGCGGCAGGCGGATCGTCCGACTCGGTCGTCGGGCTTGTTTCCGTCGATGTCATCTGCGACCTAAACACCAGCAGCAGAACGATGATCAGGATCACCGCGATCGCCAGCAGCACGCCGCTGGTCATCAAACTTACTTCATTTCGTCGCCGACGCTTACGAATTGCCTGCGGCAAGGGAGAGGCCGACCCATCGGTGGCCTGAGGGGGGGACGTCGGAGCGACATGCTGCACGGCGAGTCCTTGAGGCAGGCTGGGCATCGTCTCGGCTGGTGAGCCTGCGGGCGTTGGTACCAGCGGCGCGGTCAACAGACCACGAAGCTCGGAAAAGACGTCTGCCGCACTTCGCCATTCCTCCCAGCCCGCCCTCCACACGAGTGAACTGGCACCCACTCGGCCGTCGCGCACCCAGTTCCGCATGATCTCGCCCGATGCGGGGCCAAACTGCCCACCGGTGGCTGGCCGCACGTACCAGACCGCGGATGGCGATTCGGCGATCGGATCCGGCTTCGGGCCGGGAGTCGTGGACGGCGCGTCCGCTGGCCCGCCGCCGGCGGCCTGACTGCGAACGGAAATGGCCAGAGATTCGGCGGGCTTTTCGGGCAAAGTCGCGATTTCGATACTGACGGTCCCCACGTCGGTCGTGTTGGACGCGTCCTCAGCAGGAACGACGACACGTTCGCCACACTGAGGGCAAATCGCACGTTTACCGGCGAGAAAGCTTTTGACGTGAAGTTTGTGCCCGTTGGGACACAAGAATTTAATGCCCATCCGTCCGTCCGAAGTGATTAAGTCCGCTCTGCCAGCCAAGATTAGGCTCCGAGCTACTGGTGAGGCCGAGAATCCCGGCCAGAATGCCCATTATATACCGCGAGTGGCTGCTTCCGAGAGCGGCAAGGTCAATCCGCATGTGCTCGATGCCCCGGCCTAACCGCCACAGCCCTACCAGGGGGCCCACCGGTCGCACGTTGTAACCTAGAAAAATGCAGTATTTTTGAAGAGGAACTTGATTGTTCCTGCGAGCTAGTCAAACTACATACCAGGGTACCGCGCGGCCTTGGTGCACATAGCCGCACGAACGTGCAAGTATTTTTGGGGACATCAGGTGATGCAGCACCACGACGATGAAGGTCCGCTGGAAATTGCGCTGGTCGGCGATCTGACCGACAACGAAGTCGAACTCACCGACAAGCTTCTGTCCGTCGAGCCTGGCGGACAATGCACCCTGTTTATCGATTCGCCTGGCGGCAGTCCTTACTGCGCCATGTCGCTGATGACACTGATGCTCGTCCGCGGCGTGCGGGCCACGGGCATCGTCACGGGTGAATGTTCGTCAGCCGCCCTGTGGCCGTTTGCCGCCTGCGTCCGCCGGCTGGTGACGCCCTACAGCGTGCTACTCTTCCATCCCATGAAGTGGCAGAGCGAAGAGCACGTGGGCCTGGCCGAGGCCGCGGAATGGGCTCGCCATTTCGGCAACCTGGAAACCGACATGGATGCCCTGCTCGCTGAGCTCTTCGGCCTGCCGCGGGCTGAAATGGAAAAGTGGATCAAACCGGGCCGATACGTCTCGGGGCGCGAGCTGGCCGACGCCGGTCTGGCGGAGTTGATCGATCTGCACAAGTTCCGGATGAAGCCGACGAACATTCCGGTTGCGGCGCGTCCGAAGCGGAAACGCGTGCCAGCGACGACGTCGGAGCTGATTCGTCCGGCGGCCCAGCGTCGCGAACGCAGCTAGGCATTAGCTGCGATATCCCTCGTGACACGTCGTGCACGACTGGCCAATTTCAGTCGCGCTTGTTCGTGCGCGATCGTACGAGCCGTCCAGCGTTGAGGCGCGCAACGAACCGGCGTGCTGTTGCATCGCTTTGGCGTATTCGAGATACGTCTCATCGTCAGCAAACTCGTATCCGGCGCGAGTGATGATCTCGGCCAGTGCCGCGACGATTTCGGCCTCGTGGAGCACGGTGGTCGAGCTTTCCGCGAAGGTCTTCTCGTTGGCGATGCCCGGCGTGATGTGCTGCTCTTGAGCTTCTTCGATCCGTTGCATGAGCAGTGTGCGGTCGGCGATTTGGGGCCAATTGGCTTCGACGGACTTTGCGGCCGGGGCCTGTGATCCACCGCGCACAAGAAGTTGCAACTCCTCCGCCCTGGCGCGAGCGTCATTCAAAGCCGCATCCGAAGCCACTTTGCAATTGTTGCTCGCGCGACCGAGCTGATCGCGCAAATCTGCGGCCTCTGCCTTCCAGCGCACGCGGCCATCGTACTCGGCGACGATCCCCAGCATCGCCGCTAAAACTCCCAACTCGCGCCGAGCCGTCTGATACTCACCGCTCTTGAAACGCGTGGGATTCTCGATCGCGGCAGCCAGCTTGGGCAGCCGGGCTTTGATCTCATCTTCGAGCGCCTCGGCGGTGATCAACTTCGACCACGTGCCGGAGCTGGTCGGCAAGGCAGCGGCTGGAAGTGCCGGTTGCGGATTTTCCACAGCCGTGGAACGCGGCCCAGGCCGCGCGCCGTTCAGCTTTTCGCGGGCGTCAGAAAAGAATGTGTCGACGGTGCTCGGCGCGAACTCGGGACGCTTGGCTCGGCGGCCCGCTGGCGGTGCGGCCATGAGCGTCCCCAGCGCGAGTGCAAGTGCAAACAGCGCCAGCAGGAGGGGCAATGTCGCGCGTCGACGTTTCGTCTGCATGGGTGGCATCCAGGCAATTATGGTTTGCGGCGCCCCGGGTGACAAACGAGCGGTGCGCGGCGGGGCGGCGGCCGGCAACGTATAATTGCAGACATGCACGCCACTCCGCGATCCACTCGCCGCGCGTTCCTCACCGGCCAGGCTGCGGCCGATGCGCTCGTGCAGTTCGATGTGGGGGGTGGGCCGCCGCTCGCCAATCCCGATTCCGAACGCTATCTCGTGCATGTGTCGCGCCGCGCAATGGCCTGCACATTCGAAGTGTTCCTGAATGCCGGGCAGTATCCCGCCGGCAATGCGGCTGCCCTCGCAGCACTCGACCTGGTGGACCGACTCGAAGACCAGCTTTCGATCTATCGAGAATCCAGCGAAATCAGCGAACTGAATCGCAGAGCCGCGTTCACGCCGGTCGAACTCGAACCTCGACTTTTCAGCCTGCTGCAACTGGCCGAACAGTTGCACTCGCAGACCGGTGGCGCGTTCGACGTGACTGCGGGGCGACTGTCGCAAGTCTGGGGGTTCACGCGCCGCCGCGGCCAAGTCCCCCCCGCCGAGGTGCTCGCCGAAGTTCTGGCCTGCGTCGGCAGTCAACATCTTGGGTTCGATCGCGAGCGGAGCACCCTTCGTTTTTTGCAACCCGGCTTGGAGATTAACCTCGGCAGCATTGGCAAGGGTTACGCACTCGATCGCTGTGCACAACTTCTCGACGCGGCCGGCATCAATGATTATCTGCTCCATGGCGGCAACAGCAGCGTACTGGCGCGGGGCTCGCATGCCGGCCGCACGGACCCCGGCTGGTGCGTGGGGGTGCGCAATCCGCTCCGACCCGACCGCCGCCTCGGGCACCTCATTCTGCATGACAAAGCGCTGGGAACCTCCGGCTCGGGAACGCAGTTCTTCCTGCACGAGGGGCGGCGACTGGGACACATTCTCGACCCGCGCACCGGCTGGCCGGCCGAAGGCGTGCTCTCGGTCAGCGTGGTTGCCGCTACGGCTGCGGAAGCGGACGCCCTGGCCACGGCGTTTTACGTGATGGGTCCGGAAGCGGCCCGGTCTTACTGTGAGCGACACGCGGAAGTGGGATTCGTGATGACTTGCCCTGGCGAGCGGGCTGGTTCGCTTGAGGTCCAGGCGATGGGCCTCGCCGATGGCTGCTGGCAACCGTTCGAGGAAGCCGCCGAGACCGGCTCGGATCGGCCAGTTTGACGTATTCCAAGGCCTATCCGCCCCGGTAGAATGCCAGCGTCAAGAGGCGGGCCGCTCGATAACGCGCTGACCAGGCAAGATTTTGTTCCAGTTTCTGTTTGATCATCTGTCGTACTTCGGAATCATTGCATTCCTGGCCCTTACCGGGTTTGGCTTGCCAGTGCCCGAGGAAGTGCCGATCGTGGCTGCGGGCATCATGAGCTCCAACGGCCAGCTCGATCCCTGGTGGGCCTTTCTGTCGTGCGTGATCGGCTCGGTCCTGGGTGACCACATCCTCTATGCAATCGGCTATCACTTCGGCCATTCGCTGATCTACCGGCATCCGCGCGTGGCGGCCCTGCTGCACGCGGAACGCGAAGCAAAAATCGAGCAGATGGTCCGCAAGCACCAGGTAAAGGTCCTCGTTTTGAGCCGCTTCATGGTCGGAGTTCGGGCGCCGGTTTACCTGGCCGCGGGAGTCCTGCGCGTACCTTTCGCCAAGTTTTTCTTCATCGACATTATCAGCGCTTCGATCGTCGTCGGCATCTTCTTTGGATTAAGCTATGCCTATGGCGAGCGGCTGACACGGTTCATCAAGCAGTCGGAAATCGGTCTGACCGTGATCGTTGTGGTCGCGGTCATTTCGGTGCTGACATTCTTGCTGTGGCGCAGACGGCAACGCCGCAAGTTGGACGAAGTTGTGCTTCTGGAGGCTCCCAATGACGAGGTCTGCGCCGTTGGAGCTCGCGAAACCAAGGACCTGTAGGATTCGCTGTCAGCTTGTCGCGTTCGTGACGGCCGGACTGTTGCTTTTCCCCGCGATCACGTTGCACGCTCAGCAGGCCGAGCGCATCGGGCCCAGCCGCATCAATGCCGCCCGGCTGCGGTGGTTTCAGTACAAACTCGTGGCCGGTCGCATCCTGGCCACCAGCGCGTACCCCGAGGGGATGAACATCTCGTTCGGCCCATCGACGACCGATACCAAGCGGCGCGAGCACTTGCAGTTGTTGATCCTGGAAGATCGGGCCAGCATCCGTTACGAGTTGGCTGGCGACGGTGAACAACTCTCGATTCAGCTGGCCGAATCGGGCGAATTCTCGATTCGACGCACCCGTCGGGAACCGCCATTCACGTTGCGTTTCACGCAGCCTCCGGAAAAGCCGATGTCGCTGGTGGTGCAGCAGGACGGAACGACCCAAGAGGTCATTGGCCCCAGCTTCTGGCATCTGTACCTCGCCGCGCCCGACCTGGTCAGCCAGGAGCTGGCGCCATATCTCGAAACGCTCCGACCTGCCTGGCAACTGGTGGCCTCTGGCGAACAGCTCGAGCGCAACCTGATCCAACGAGCACAGCAGCCCCTCGCGCACCGAGGCGAACAGTGGCGATCGCTCGTGCAGCGGCTGGGCAGCACGAATTTCGCCGAACGCGAGGCCGCCCAACGCGACCTGGCGGCCAGCGGGCAGGTCGTGCTGCCGTTCCTGGAGGACCTGGAGCGGGGACAGCTCGACGCCGAGCAAGCGGCCAGAATTGAGACGCTGATCACGAACCTTCGCGTCAACTACGAAGACACGGCGGACCGGGTGGCGAACTGGCTGATCGGCGACATTTCGATCTGGCTGTCGCTGGCCGAGCGTCCGGAACTTGCCAAGCGAGTGGCTGCCAGACGCCAGCTGTTGGCGCTGACGGGCGAGGCGATCGAGTTCGATCCGGACGGAGACGATGCCACGCGCACCCAACAGCTTGCCGCGTTGCGCCGGCGGCTTTTACCGCTGCATCCGGTCCCCCTGCCGGACTCGTCAGTCCCACCACCAGCGCTCGAGCGGTAAATTTGCGGGAGCGCCGAAGCTCGCACGCTGAGCCGCGAGCGTGCCTTGCTTGTCGGTCCGCAGCTTGTCGGCGCTCACCTGGCGCCAAGCCTCGCCGCGGACGCCGCCGCTGACGCCGACCACTAAATGCCGGCCGCCGATCTTGCGATGATTGATCACGGTTTCCACTTGTCGCGGCGCGGGGTCGAGTGCGACCGCGTATTGCTGCGGATCATCAAAGCAGGTCAGGTGCCAGCCGACTCGCTCGGCGAGGCCTTCCTGTTGAATGAGGGCCGACACCAAGGCCAGATCGAAGATGTTCTGCAGGTCGGCGTAGACCGGGTACTTCTGGGCAAGCGCTGCGAAATGCGCGGTGAAGTTGCCGGCGAACTGCTGGTTCGTCAGGCTCGAAGCGCCGGTATGCACGCGCTTGCCAAGCTGCGTCAGGAATTCGTTCTCGCTGAGAACTTGCACGCCCTGACCGCGAATTTCGAACGCGTCGCGATTGGTCGAGGTTGCCACCGCTTCATAGTTCATGGTGAACCACCACCGCAGCACGTCGAGCGCCGGTGGCGTTTCGCCCGGCTTTACCCGCACCAGATCGAGATAACCGGGTACCTCCGCGATGCCGGGTTCGAGCCCCATCCCGATCAGTTTCATGTGGTAGTCGGCCGCCACGATCACCCTGGCAACGCGCGTCCGCTCGTCGAGGCCGCGGATCACGATGTCCTGCAAGCCCATCGCGTCGCGGAGCTCTTGCAGCCAGGCTCCACGCTGGCTCGGCTTGAGCGGAGTGTCGCGCGTGCGATCGGCAACGGCTCGCGTGCGGGCAAGACCCTGCTCGGTTGGATCGATTGAGCAGGTGAACGTCGCCTGGGGCGAGGTGCGGGCGTGTCGCAAGAGCACAACCAAATCATCGAGTTGCACGACCGGCCGCCCAGACTTGGCGCTCACGCAGCGACCTTCGCTATCGACCAGCCACGGTCCCGCGGGCCCTGCAATGACGATTTCACCCGACTCGGGATAAACGAGCACGAACTGGATGCGCTCGAGTCCGGCGAGATTGCGCATGGTGTCGTCAGGCGCGCGTCCGGCAGCGAGCGCGAGTTGGACGTGCTTCTCCAGCCGCGTGAGCGAAACCTTGCGGAGGCCGCTCGTCAGGCGAGGATCAAGATTTCCCGGGCGCTCTCGCGCGGCCAGCCGCGCGGTGGCGAGACCTTGCGGTCGCTGGACCTTGACGGCGCGGCGCAACACGCCGGCTGCGTCGACGTAGACACCGTTCTGAAACTCGGAGATCGAGCCTGGCCCACCGACTTCATCCCAGGTTTGCGGTCGGACCGTGGAAACAATCAAGTCGATGAGCGAATCGAAGTCTGCCTGTGAGCCGCCGCCGGCTACAATGCCCGAAGGCTCGCGGATGCGGCTGATGACAGCCGTTCGGGTACGGTCGTCGCTGACGGCCAACAGCGAATGGAGCGATTGATCGCGCCCGCCGGCTGCGGCCTGGGCCTCGGAAAGGCGAGTGAGCCAGGCATCACGCGTGGCCGGATCAGCAATTGAATGTGCGGTTTGTAAAGCGGGAGCGAATTCACCCGTGGCAAGCTGGGCGGTGAAAAGTTGTTCGTCGGGCGGCGCCGCAAGGCACGCACCTGGCCCAATGGCAAGGGCGGCGATCAGCGGAGCCAGGCAAAACCAGAAGGAAGTCCGCTGCAGTTGGCGCGCGGTCAGCGTCAGCATGAGAAGTAACTCCCCGTTCCGAGGGTGAGAACCGCCGGGCAATGATGCGGCCGGAGTTCAAGCTCTCACAGCCGCGAAGGGAAGTCAAGAAAAAGGCGCGTCACCAAGAAAACAACGGCCCGCCCAAGCTTCTGCTCAGGCGGGCCGTCGTAATCTGCACTGTCAAGGAGACCGCTTCAATACTTCGCGGATGCTCCGCTGTGGCAATTAGCCACCGCAACCGCAGCTCGGTTCGACCGGGGCACCGCAGCTCGGCTCGCAAGCCGGAGCACAGCAGGTGGGCTCACAGCAGCTCTTCTTGCAGCAGCCGTGACGGTGGAACAGGCGGCAACGGTGACGGCAGCACTTGGGAGCGCAGCACTTGGGAGCGGCACAGCACGAGGGTTCCGGAGCACAGCAAGTCGGTTCCGGAGCACAGCAGGTCGGCTCACAAGCCGGAGCACAGCAGCTCTTCTTGCAGCAGTGACGGTGGAACAGGTGGCAACGGTGACGCTTGCACTTCGGCGCACAGCACGAAGGCTCCGCACAGCAGCTCGGTTCGGGCGCACAGCAGGTGGGCTCGGCCGGGGCACAGCACGACGGTTCGGGCGCACAACACGAAGGCTCACAACAGCCGCCGAACAGGCGGGCTTCCGCTTGCGAAGCGGAAAGCACAAACAGGCCGGCGAGCAGCAGGGCCGGCAACACGATCCGGGATTTCATCGACGGAACTCCTAAACAGATACTTACAGGGGATGTCACATCTTCCGTGAGCCGCACGGCAAACTAGGGCCTCTGGCGCAGTATGTCGCGATTGATTCAGGCCAGGCCGTTACAGCTTTACGAGGATCCCTCAGCGGGATAGCCTCGCTGATGGTTATCGTCGACCCAAGTGACAGCACTTAGTTCGTCTTCGCATTTCTCCTAAACTTCCGGGGCAAAAACGTGCGAGCAGGCGGGATCTAGCGGATATGCCGCACCTGAGCATTGGGGCTGCCAAGCGGCCACAAACTACCATCATCAGAGGACTTGCGCTATTTGGCGTCGGCAGATTCGCCACGCGCGGCAAAACCCCAACCATGCCATCGAGAAGTCGGGACTGGTTCCAGCCGTTGGCAGAATTGAAATGCCCGTTGCGGCCTAGAGTTTCAGGACGTGACGGGGGTTCCACGTGCGCCACTGCCCACAGCGACGATGCGCGCCCCCGGTTTCTGCTCATTAGCAGGCGCAAAAGAGATGGGGTAAGGGGCGATGTCGCGTAATCAGCTCGAGCTACCGGCCATCTATTCCAAGCTGGCCGGCGATCCCGTGCTAGTAAATCTCATCGCGGAGTTCGTCGCGGAGCTCCCCACCCGGGCGATCCGCTTGCGACGGCAACTGGCCGACCAGGACTGGTCCGCCCTCATGCGCACCGCCCACCAGCTAAAGGGCGCCGCCGGCAGCTATGGATTCGACGCGATAACTCCGGTGGCTTTGAAACTTGAGCTACAGATCAGCCACGGTGTCGACCCCAAGGTTGTGGCAGAGACCGTCCAGGAACTCGCGACGCTCTGCCAGCGGGCCACGGCCGGTGTGCCCGTCGATGCTTAAACGGGGGAGAGTTCACCGGCTCAGGGATTCGCTTGCTGTGACTACCTTTTCCGCTCTTGGTCCGCCGCCATCGCCAGCGCCACCAGGTACGGCACCGGCTCGCTCCCGAGGGCATTCAGCACGGTACCGCCGGCCGTGAAGACATGCGTCACGTCCGATGCCTGGCCGTACTGTTCGAGCGCCGCCCCCCCTTCGCCACCGCCGACATATACGGCAATGCGGGCGTCCTTCAGTCGCTTGAGCTCTGCGATGAACTTGCGCGTGCCTTCGGCAAACTGCGGCTCCTCGAACTTACCGAACACTCCGTTATAGAAGGCGGCGGCCGGCTGGCCTCGGTGAGCGCTGATGAACTCGCCGACTTTGGCCGAAAACAGCTCGCTGGTTATGGGACCGATATCGAGTTGGGCATCGTTGGGGCCAATCTTTTCGCTCGCACGGCCGTCCTGCAGGATGAAATCGACCGGCAGGACGAACTCGATGCCCTTGGCCCGGCCTTCGCTGATCATCCGCCGAGCTTGTTCAATCCGCTCGGGAGCGATGTAAAACGGTTTGTCCGCACTTGCGGGATCTTCGGCGAGTCCCAGCGAGAAGTGCTCGCCGTCGAGCTCCGCGGCGGCTTTCTTCAGCGCCATCGCCAGCGAGCCCGCGGTGAAGACAATCTTGACCTTGCCGCGGCCGATCATTGCTTCCAGGTCGTCGAGCTTGTCAGTTTTCAAACCGCTGAAGACGACCAGTTCGCTTTCCAGGCACTTGAGCATCGGGCCGTCAAACTCGCTGGCCACGTATTTGCCGAGTGCCACACGATCCATCGCGGCCGGAACCACCGTCGTCGACGTGTCGAGACTGCCGGCCGAAAGGGCTTCGTTCACGTACACGCTGGCGACCTTCGTCGCGATTTCATTCGTAAACTTGGCGAGCGGCTCGGCCAACTTCGCGAGATCGACCGGCTTTGCTTTCCAAAGTACGCGTTCGATGTCGTACTTGCGTGTGTTTTCCAGCATCAGAATGCTGCCGGGTGCGCTCGACTTGATCTGCTCAATAACCGCAGCGGGAATCGTGAGTGATTCGGCGTCGAGCCAGTCGGTAACGAGCGGTACTTCGCACTTCAGCAGCTCGCCGAGACGTGCCGCGACTTTGGCCAGCGACTCCTCCGGCTTGCGACCGCGGTGCCCGAAGACGATCATCTTCCAGCCCTGCCGGCGTCCGTACTCAAGCGTCTCGACCATCGATCGCAAGCGGATATCGCCTTCGCCAATCTGGGCGCCCGGCTTGGCGTCGACATCTCCGCGGATCAGCACCGGGGTGCCGCTGGGAACATTCGACAGCGAATCGAGCCGCGGGATGGCCGCCAGATACTCGCGCAGGGTTCGTTCCGGCCTTTTGCCGTTTGCGTTCAGGAGGGTTTCCAGCCAGTTGAGCATCGATTCGGCGGTCACTTGCATCACGTAACTTCCTCACACACAGGGAAATCGCGCCCGTCGAGCGCGCACGGCAACATCGGCCCACCAATGTACCGGGCTGGGAACGAATTGACTATCGGCGGCCACAGAGTGTGCGCACGCCGACATGGCGATGGAGAGAGTTCCGTAGAAGCGTGGCTACTATTCGAAGCTCGGGCCGGCTTCGCTGGCCACTGTTGCCGGCTCCGCAGGCTCGCGGGGCGGAGCCGCCGCCGAGTCTGCCGCCGGCTGCTCGGGTTCGATCAGCACTTCCGACAGCCGGGCCTCGAATTCCTGCTTCTGCAGCTCGTAGGCTTCGAGTTCAGCTTTTGCCAGGTTCTCACCGGTCAGCAGCTTCTCCAGTTTAGCCGGCAGCGTCTGGGCCAGATTCGGATCGTAGCCTACATGATAGTCCTGGATCGTGCCGTCGCGGCCAATCACGATCGTGGTCGGCAATCCCTCGACCTGGAACACGCGATCCGTCACCTGCTCGTGATCGCGCACAATGGGCAGCGCCAGGTCATGCTTCTGAAAAGCCTCTTTCACGGCGGCATTGGTCACCGTCGAGTCGTCCTTACTTACGGCCAGGAATGCGATCTGGTCGTTCTCGGCATACTGTCCGTAGACTTTATTGAGCAACGGCAGTCCCTCGAAACACCACCCGCACCAGGTGGCCCACATGTCGAGCACGACCACCTTCCCGGCGAGTGACTGGTTGCCGAGCGCCGTTCCATCCAGCGTCAGGAACGAGTAGCCCTCGACGGGCTTGCCGAGCATTGGGTGCGGTTCGTTTGGCGGCGGCATGATCAACTTGCTGACGAGCTTCACTTCCTCGGGCAGTTCCGTTTGAAAAGCCACAGCATTGATGGAGTCGTTGATCTTTGCGCCGCGGAACTCAGCCCAGAGCCGGGCCAGCGGGAATCGCTTGCGGATCTCCTCCAGCGGAAATTCGTACTTCACCAAGAGACCACTGGTCTGATCGATCCACATCACGCTTCTGCCTGCCGGTCCATCAAGCGCGATCCGCCAGCACTTGCTTCCCAGAAACTCGGAGTCCGAGAGTTGCGTGGGAGTCGACTCGCGGGCGAGCGTGGCCAGACCATCGGCACTGGTCAGCAATTGCAATTGCGGCAACTCGACTTGCAATTGGCCCCGCATGGCATCACGCAGCATCTCGTCGGACATGAGCGACTCGAGCGTCAGCTTTTTGGGACAATCGCGTACGAGCACCTGGCCGGGCAGCGACTGGACGACGCTCGTCAACCGTTTGCCATCGGCCACACTGGTTGTGTCCAGCGCGTGAATGCGAACCCGATTCGGCTGCTCAAAGGCCACCGAGAAAGGCAGCGAGCGAAACTCTTCTTCGGGCGCGCCGTCGACCAGGAAGCGCAATTCGCCGGCATCCTGGTAGCTTTTGGCCTCCCCGTAGCGAGCGGCCAGTTCGTCCAGCCGCTGGCGAGGGGCCTTCCCGGCGCTGGCGATGGAAAGCTTGGGGGCAGCGCCGCTGTCGCCGCAGCCGACGAGCATGGAACTGGCCAGAGCGACTACGAGAGAAAGCAAGGCCGGGAAGCTGGCGGCGGGACGAGACATGGCGAGTATCCTTACAAGTGTTCGACGGGCAATCATTGACCGCGCGGGGCAATGCCAGCGGGGGCACGCTAAGCCGCGATTATTTGCTTTCACGCGATGCGCGTAAAGCTCGCTTCTTGACCATTTTGAATGGGGCCCCCTATGATGCGCTAGCACTTCGCCTGCGCATGCCGCCAGGCAAATTACCTGTATCACGGCGCTTCGCTCAGTTAACTGCCATGCCAGCATTTCGCTACGGAACCGGTAACAGCCTCGAACTGGAATTCGACAGCGATGCACGCGTGACCATCTGCGATGCCCCACGGGGAAAACCGCTCGACGACGTGGCCGAGGCAACGCGGAAGGCACTTAACCAGCCGCTGGCATTTCCGGCACTCGCGCAGTCTGTTTTGCCAGGCGACCGGGTCGTGGTAGCCGTGCCCGGAAATGTGCCTCAAGCTGCAACGCTGGTGACGGTAGTCGTCAACAAGTTGCTCGAGGGTGGCGTGGATCCGGCAAACATTACCGTGCTGACTACGGCTGTGTCTGGCGCCCGCACTGGCGATGAGCCGCTCGATTTGCTGGCAGACTTGCCGGACGAAGTGCGTAGCGGCCTGACCATCAAACGACATGACCCGCGCGACCGTGATTCGCTTTCGTACCTGGCGGCCACGGAAGACGCGACTGCGGTGTACTTGCACCGCGCATTGCATGAGGCTGACTTTGTCGTCTCGATCGGAGTCTTGCGAGCCGCCGAGGCGAGCGGCTATTTCGGCATCTATTCGAGCATCTACCCCACGTTCTCGGACGCCGCCACGCTGGCACGCTTTCGCGCGACGGCCGTGGCCCAACCGGCTGAGCAGCGACGCCTGGCCCAACAGGCAGGCGAAGTCGGTTGGCTGCTCGGCACCCGGTTCACCCTGCAAGTCGTCCCGGGCGCGGAAGACGAAGTGCTGGCCGTGCTGGCGGGCGATGTCGACGCGGTACTGGCCGCGGGCCAGCAAGCGGTTCAAGACGCCTGGCATTGCGAAGTGTCATCGCGTGCCGGGCTGGTTGTGGTTGGCATCGGGGGCAATGCGTCGCAGCAATCCTGGGAGAATGTGGGCCGGGCCCTGCAGGTCGCCGGTCGCGTGGCCGCCGGCAATGGCGACGTCATCATCTGTAGCGACCTGGCCGAACCGCTCGGAGTGGGGTTGGATATTCTAACCGGCGCAGAAAACATCATGGTTGCTTTGCGCGAGATCGACCGCGCTAAGCCCGCAGATAGTCTCGCCGCGACGCAGGTGGGCGCAGCGCTCGAGCGCGGACGTATCTATCTCGTGAGCGACGCCCCCCGCGGGCAACTCGAAGACCTGGGCATTCACCCGATCGACGCTGACGATGTGTCGCGCGTTACTGCTCGCTACGATTCGTGCATCGTGCTGTCGAATGCGCAATATGTCGATGCGAGTTACGCTGGCGAATCGAGCGGTAAGCCCAAGCCGCGCAGGTCGCGAACATGAGTAATGCCCGAAAAACAGCAACCGCCTGGCTCGAGGATTATTTCGCCCTGTCGGGAGACGCCGGTTTCGTTCCGCTGGCGCGCACCCGGATCGAGATTGCCGGACCCGATCGAGCGGCGTGGCTGCACAATCTGTGCACTAACGAGATCAAGAAGCTGGCGCCGGGGCGCGGCTGCGAGGCCTTCTTCACGACGGTACAAGGCAAAACGCTGGGGCATGGATTCATCTTTGCCGAGGCGGACGTGCTGGTGCTCGACACGGTCGCTGGTCAGGGTGAAACGCTGCTCAAGCATCTCGATCGCTACCTGGTTTGCGAGCAAGTCACACTCGCGGATTGCAGCGGCGACGGTTTCGAAGTCGTGCTTGCCGGACCCAAGTCGGCGGCCATCGTGGCGGAGGTTTTTGGGACCGCTGTGCCGACCGAGCGTTTGGCTCACAGCGAGGTCGAAGTCAACGGCAAAGCGATGCGGATTCGCCGCGTCGATCTGGGCACCGCCAGTTTCTTCGTCGAAGTGCCACGAGTCGATGGGCCCTGGCTGGCCGGGAAACTGCGCGCGGCAGGCGCGCGGCAATGTTTGCTCGAAGCACTCGATGCCCTGCGCATCGAGCAGGGCTTTCCGCTCTTCGGCCGCGATATTACCGACAAGAACCTGCCCCAGGAACTGGCTCGCGATGAGCTGGCGATCAGTTTCGTCAAGGGCTGCTACCTGGGCCAGGAGACGGTTGCCCGGATCGACGCGCTGGGGCACGTCAACAAGCTGCTGGTGGGAGTCCAATTCGACGGGCAAGAGATCCCCGCAGACGGCGCGGAGCTCCAGGCGGAAGGACAGCCGGTCGGCGCGGTGACTTCGGCGACGTACAGTCCGCGACTGGAGCGGCCTCTGGCGCTCGCGTACGTCCGTCACGGCCTGGCCAAGCCAGGCGCAAAGCTCACGTCGCCGAGCGGCGCTGCGGAAGTCGTTCGCTTGCCGCTTGTTTAGACCCGCTGTCTATGCCGAGCGCGGCGAGCGGGCAATTGTGACGCTTGCGGCATGAGCGGCGAGCCAGTCGAGTACGCGCTCAACGACGCGTCCTTCGGCGGGCACTTGCCCTAACAGCGTGTACGCGCGGCCTTCGATTGCGCGCTGCAGTTGCCCCAGAATCCTCAGCATTTGCTGCAAGAACGCGTTTGTCGTGGTCTCATCAAGCGGAACGCTCACGAGGTTGACAGCCTCGGACGTGCGCTCGCGGCGCATCGAGATCAGCGAGCCCGCCTGAGCCTTGTAGAGCAAACCGTCGACGTAAGCCCGTCGCAGTTCGCCGGCCGAGGTGAATTGATAGACGCGCTGCTGACCGAAGAAAATCGCCAGGCTGCCGTCGCGTCGGAAACCGGCCATCATCTCCTCGGCTAGCAGCGGCGGCGCGAACTGCAGGCTGACCCTCTCGACGAGGTTCTTCGCCTCGGCCAGCAGATCTTCACGCGGTTGCTCCTCACGGGCCATGGCACAAACTCGGGGGTCGCCTTAGAAGGGCCCGAATACGTCGTCGACATTCCCGCGCAAAACCTGCCGGCCCAGATCGATGGCTTGCTCTTCGGTCCAGCCGCGGTCGATGACGAATCGCTGGGCCAGGATCTTGGCCAGAATGCGTTTATACATCGCGAACTTCGGCAGCGCAAATTCGAGTTTGTACATATCGCTGTAATAGCCGATCTGCTTGGTGCGCGGCACCGCTTCCAGCCGGGCCGCGACGTCGTGTTCGATGTAAGTCGGCGTGTTCGAATACCACCAGTGGCCATTGCACAGCACGTTCGGAAAAATCCAGCTATAGCTGACCAACTCCTGATTCGTGACGCTGGCCAACACCGAGATCGGAAACTTCACCTGTGGAAAGGCATTGAACAGCTCGCGGTATTGAATCAGCGAAACACGGCTGTCGTAGAGGTCGCGCCCCTGATAGACGCCGGCGGCATACACTCCCCGGTTCACGCCGATCATCAGGTCGAACGGCAACTCGTGCTCGGCGCAGAACTCGGTGAGCGTCCAGAACACGAAATGCCCCAGGTCGCGGCGCTGGGCCTCCGACGCGGCAGCTCCGTGGCGAAACACTTCGGCAATGGCAGCACCGGCCGCGGCGTCCGAGACTTTCGTGGGCGAGAAATCCGGCGGCAGCGAGATGGCGCAGGCGCGCGCCCCACGGCTGGTAAAGCGGTCGAACAAAGCGCCAATCGCCGTGCGGAGCGTGGTCGCGTCGTGCACGGTTACGCCGGTCGACTTTTCGAGCCGCGTACGCACGCTCGGCTGGCCGAGGTGAAATACCAGATCATCCGTGCGCAGGCAGGGGATGTATTTTCGTGTGTCAAAGCCTTCCAGCGGATCGTCGAACTCATTGGTCAGAAACACGGCCGAGATCCGGCTCTGCTTAAGCACCTGGTCGGCCCAGTCCGGCTCGCGCATCTTGATGAGTGCGCTGTCATAGAGCGATTCCCAGTTCGCTGGCGTCACCGTTTCGCCTGGAAAGCCGAAGAACTTCTGCGACATCTCGACGAGCCAGCTTGACTGGATCGTGTTTTCCAGCAGCGGCAGGTACTCGACCAGCCGGCCGACCTTCTCTTTCGGCGAAATGCCCTCCTCTTCGATCCGCGACTTGGGCATGCCGGCCGAGTGGGCCAGTTCCGTGTAGTAGTGATAGCCGAGGATGTCCGCCAGCGTTTCCGCGGCCGGATTCAGCGCGTTGATGTGCGTGTGCGGATCGACAAGCACCAGGCTGTCGAGAACTTCGTAGATCCGGGCGCGGAGTTGTTCGGACATCGGTAGGCCATGGATTGAGGGAGACGGACGTTGCAGCGGGGACCTGCGTTCCCAATCTGGCAACTGGGGCGGGATGTTGCAAGCGGTTGCCGGCGCTCGCTACGTGGTCAGCGGCAACTCGTCCGTTAGAAATCGCTGCCAGTGCCGCAGCGCAGCCGCCTTGTCGTCGCGCCGGTCCACCATCACCCCTAGCACACGGGCCCGCAGAATCACGCCTTTTTCCAAGCGGTCGACGAACAGTTCATGCCGCAGTTGCAGCCGGTAATGGGCCCCGTGTAGCCAGCCGTCCCAGCTTGAGCATTGCACATCGGCCGGGTGAATCATCTCGATGTAGCTGTATTGTCGGCCCGGCAGACGGAACACGTAGCAGTGCGGTGCGCCGGCAATACTGTCAGGATCGGCCTCGGCCGAAGGCGGAACCACGCTCGTGAAAGAGCCACTTTGGGAGTCCGTCATCCGCAGGGCTTCGCTGGCATGCAGGTGACTGGCAAACGCGAGTTTGGGGCAACTGTCGAGCAGCGCGGTCTGCACGGAGACCACGAGTTCGATCGCGGCAATGGCGCCGTCGGGCGGGTGTGTGCCGGCACGCCAGTAGACTTGCGTGCGCAACCCTTCGGCCGGACGGTTGGGATACGTGGCCACCAGGTCGCCGCCGCGCACGTAGTGCTCAGTCGCGGCAATCTCGGCAGGTCCGACGGCAACGAGTTCCGGACCGAGGGGATGAAAATCGCTCAGGACCTGGCCATCGAGTCGAGCTTCACTTAGGCCGTTTCGCGGATCGTGCCAGTCGACGCTGAAGGCGCAGCGTTCGAGTTGCATGCGTGCGAGATGGCCTGCGACGTCCTGCCACACTTGCATGAAAAGTCGACACGCTCGAGCGCGGTTACGAGTTCTGGTTGCGAAGGCAAATAAAAAACCCCGCCGCTCGCGCGAGGCGAAACGGCGGGGCCGGAACAGAGAAGAGGCCGTTGTGCTTGAAGCTGAGTATGAAGTTGGATAAGGCCGACCGCGTAAGCCGGGATCTTTGCTTCGAGCCGTGGATTCGATCATCCTCTCTGCTCGTCGTCGATCTTACCATACCGAAGTGCGCAAGCAATAGTTTGCCGAAAATTTTTCCGTCTCTTTTTGCGCCGACTTGCCCAACGCTCCTATCGGGTGCTTTGCGGGCTCGGGCGGGACTTTTATAATCGCGTCGGGCCGGGCGGCTAAGTCGAACCGGTAGTCCCCCCAATCCCCCGTGCAGGATGCCATCCTTTGCCTGATTTTCTCGAGGTTTGTGAACAAGCTGCCCGCGAGGGGGGCGCCGTCCTGCAGAGTTGGGTGGGGCGATTCAAAGCCCGGGAGAAAGGGCCCCGGGACTTGGTGACCGAGGCCGATCTGGCCTCTCAAGAGGCTGTCCGGGCCAGGTTGCTGGGGGCTTTTCCCGACCATGACTTTGTCAGCGAAGAGGGTGAGCAGGAGGGTCGCCTCGATGGTCGCTACTGCTGGGTCGTCGATCCGCTGGACGGCACGCTCAACTACGTGCATCAAATTCCGCATTACGCGGTTTCGATCGCCCTACTCGAAAACGGAAAGCCAATCGTCGGCGTCATTTATGACCCCGTCAGCGATGAGTGCTTCCGCACTCGCCGGGGTGAGGGAGCCTGGCTCAATTCCTCCCGCATCACGACCAGCGGTGTGGCCACGTTATCCGAGGCGGTGATTGCCGCCAGCTTTGCCGCCAGGGTCCAGTTTCCCGCCCGGGAGATTGACCAATTCGTGGCCGCCGTGCAGCAGAGTCAGGGGGTACGACGGACCGGCTCCGCGGCCTTAAACCTGTGTTATGTCGCGTCAGGACGCTTTGATGCGTTCTGGGCGCTAAGCACGAAGGCCTGGGACGTCGCGGCGGGCGTGCTGCTGGTCGAGGAGGCTGGCGGGGCTGTCAGCGGTCCGACCGGGACGGCATTTTCGCTCGAGGAGCCCCATCCCGTGGCATGCGCCAGCCAGCCGCTGCTCGATGCCTTTTGCGCAATGTTGAATTCGGCCGCAGAACTGCAGCACTAGGGGAGCCCCTAAGTGACCAGCTGTTAACGACTTGGTTGAGGTGCCACGAAACCGGGCCGCAACCGGGCTGCGACGCAGATTATCAAGCAACTCCAGAGGGCAATAGTTTTGGTCCCTCGGGCGAATCCAATTAGACTGGAGGTTGCATCCTCGCATCTCCCTTCTTGCGCAATCGGCCAAAGCGCATTCGCCGCGCGGTCGACGCTCCAGAGACTATTCGCCATGCGTCACCCTCTCCGCCGACCATTGGATCTGTTGCTGGCGGTCTGGTTGTATGGCTGTTTGCTATTGGGACCAACTTCACTGGCCCAGGAGCTGGACAAACCAGCGCCGGCTGCACCGGCCGACTTGTCGGCCGCTGATCAAGACCATGCGCCCGCGCCGGCCATGGTTCCGGCGCCGCTACCGTTTGAAGTGATGCCGCAGATCTTTCATGTTCGCGATCGTGACGGCAAGCTGCAGGCGGTGCCCGGAATGAGCTACGAGGAGCTGATGCGACTGTGGAAGCAGCAGCATCAACTGGCGGTCGCCGAAGAGAAGCCGCCCTACACGCTCGAAAGTCTGGAACTGAGTGGGATCGCAGCCGGCACGAGCGCAGAGCTGATCGCGCGCTTCAAGATCATCGTGCACGACGAGGGCTGGGTCGGCATTCCGCTTAAGTTGGGGGAAGCCGTGCCGCGCGAAGTCGGCACTTACGAAGGGCCGGGCGAGCACGTCCTGGAGCGCGCGCCTAATGGCGAAGGGTTGATCGCCTGGATCCGCGGTAAATCCGACGAGAAGCATGAGCTCTCGCTGAAGCTGGTCGTGAACGTCGCACAGGTCGGTCCGCAATCGCGAATGAAGTTGACGGTCCCGCCAGCGGCCGTCTCCCAATTGCAACTTCAGGTTCCGCTTGCCCGGGCCGTGGCTCGCTCCAGCGAAGGCAGCACACTGGATTCCGTCCGACCGCTGGCAGGCGGAAAGACGGAGATCAAAGCTCTCGGTTTGACGGGCGAGTTCGAGCTCTCCTGGCATCCTGCTGAAACCAAGGTGGCGGGACTGCCCGCAATTCTGGAAGCCAGCAGCCAACAGCTGATCCGGATCAACGGGCGCAGCGCAAACACCTATGCGAAACTGACGGTCAGAAGCCTGGGCAGTGAGTTCGATCACTTTCAGGTGCGGCTGCCTCCCGGGGCGGACTACATCGGCACACCCGAGAACGGCGTGAGCCTGGTGGCGGTGGATGCATCGGCGCCGGGGGGAAAGCTGTACGACGTGCGGCTAGCCGAAAAAACCGCCGGTCCGGTCGAGGTGCCACTGGTAACCGAACGGGTGCACGACGCCGCGCAGGACGACAGTTCGTTGGAACTGGCGGGTTTCGAAGTGATTGGCGCCGTGCGGCAATGGGGCACGATTGCCGTGCAGGTCGAAGGCAACTGGCAGGTTGTCTGGGGAGAATCGAATCACGTGCGGAGCGTCGACGATGTCGCGGCCGAGCGCGGCGACGAGCTAGCCGCCGGGTTCGAGTATTTCGTGCAGCCCTATTCGCTCGCCGCCCGAGTGATTCCGCAGAAAACACGGATCCGCGTCGAGCCTCAGTATACGCTGCTGGTGGGCAGCGACGACGTACGATTGGAAGCTCGGCTGAAGTACACCATTCGCGGAGCGAAAGTCCGCACGCTGACGCTCGACGCGGCGGGTTGGGAGTTTGACGCCATCGAGCCCGCCAATCTGGTGAACGTCGATGCGGCGCTGGCGGCGGCCGATCGCCAACTCACCATCCCGCTCCTGGAAGCGACCAGCGGCGAGGTGGAACTCAAGCTCACCGCCCGGCGGCGGGTGGACTCGGCGCAGCAGGAACTTCGCATCGAACTTCCCCGACCCCAGGGCGACACGTTGCCCGCGGACGTCGCGATCGTGAGCGATGATCCGATCGAGCTCTTGCCCCGACTTGATCAATGCGTCGGGCTGACACCGCAGGCGGGGCGAGCGGAACTACCGCTGCCGGTTCGTCAGCAGGAACCGCTGTTCTATCGCACCAGTGGTGAGAACTCGCTCTTCGTGGCTGACCGCAGAGTTCACGCTCAGGCGATTGCCACGGCGATGAGCACACGACTTGAAGTTCGCGAAGATGAAACCAGAGTCGACCAGATTTTCGTATTTCAAGTTGCCTATCAGCCGGCCGAGCATCTGACCCTCATCGTGCCGCAGGGGCTGTCTCCGCAGCGCGTCTCCGTGGTACATGAAGGCGTACGCATCACACCGACGCCACTGCGCGACGGGACGATGGCCGACGGGTCCGCGACGCCCGTGCGCATCAAATTGCCATCGCCAGTCATTGGCCGCTGTGAATTGCGAACCAGCTACGCGCGTTCGCACGCCAAGCCGCCGACGAAAGCGAGCGCCTTGGTGACGGTGCCGCTTGTCGTTCCGGGCGAAGGCCAACTTTCCGACAATCAGGTGCAGATTCTCGCCGCCGAGGGTCTGACCGCCAGCTATCCGCAAGGGCCCTGGAGCCGTGAAGGACGCGGGGGAGATTCCGAAAACAACCCGGGACTCATCCTGGCGGCTTCACGGGCAATCGGTGAAATCACCCTCGCGATCAGTTCCGAACAGGAACAGGCGGAAGCAGCCACCACGATCGAGCGTGCACTGCTGGAGACCGATCTGACCTCGAACATTCGCCTCGATCGGGCCATCTTTCGCATCGCCACGACGCGCCGTCGCATCGAGATCGTGTTGCCTGAACAGGCCGACCGGGGATCGCTTGCGCTGTCCGTCAACGGTGTGCTTGTGGCACCCGAGGGACAGCGGCAACGCACGATCACGGTTCCGCTGGATTCCGCCGCTGGCGAACACTTGATCGAGTTGCGCTACCGTTTTAGCGGTCGCGATCCGCAGGGATCGCAGCAGTTCGCCAGCCCTGAAATTCCAGCCGCTCGATGGGTGCAGCAGGTTTACTGGCAGGTCGTGTTGCCTCCCACCGAGCACCTGCTCTTCGGGCCTCAGGGCTATACCAGCGAGCAGCAATGGGTCTGGTCCAACGGCCTGTACTCTCGCCAGGCGACACTGGGGCCCGCGGACCTCCAGCGCTGGATCAGTGAGCAGAGTGCGCTGGCCGGCCCCGCAGCCTTGCCGCTGCGTGCGGGCGGCGAAGCAGGAAATCGTTACCTGTTCAGCACCTCTGGTCGCATTTTTCCTCTGGAATTGGTTTCCATCAGCCGCTCGCGGCTGGTGCTGCTGGCGTCTCTACCATTGCTCGCTGTGGGATTAGGCCTGATCTACATTCCCTGGATGCGACATCCGGCCGTGTTGTTGATCGTGGCGCTCCTTGTTGCCGGGATCGCATTTGTCGAGCCGCACCTTTCCATCCTGCTAGCACAGGCGGCCGTTGTTGGTGTGTTGCTGGTCATCGTCGCCTGGCTGCTCGCTCGATTGTCGCCCCCGCCCCAGACCGCGACCTCAGCCCCTTCACGCGGCAGTTCGTACGCCGCTCTTGAGCGCAGTGTGACCGAGCTCTACCACCGCTCGCCATCCAAGAGCCATCCGCCCTCAACGGCCACGAACCCCCTGATTCCTGCCGGCCCGGAAGTAAATCCATGAGCCGGATCGGTGCAACTCTTGCGTTGTGTCTGCTCTTGCAGGGAGCGAGCCAGGCGATGGCCGAAGTGCCTGGTTCGGCCGCTGACTCGCCGGAGCCTCTGCCGACCTTTCACCGCCTGTTTCTGCCTGATAGTGAAATCGAACGTCGCGACTGGAAACATCGATACTTGCCGGTAGACGCGGCCGAGTTCGAGCGCGATCTGAAGGTGGTGGCCGATCATCACCGGGGCGCGCCTTCCGCGGATAAGCCACGCCTGGTAAAGGCGACGTACTTTGCACAACTGATCGGTGAAGACCTGTTGGTGGGCACCGCTCAACTCACCGTGGCCGGCGACCTGAAACTGCCGACGATGTTGCCCCTTGGGGTCTGCAGCCTCGCGATCGAATCGGCACATTGGCCCGGAGCGGACCAGCCGGCCACGCTCGCCTTGGACGCGTCGGGAAAACTACAGTTGCTGGTTGAGGACAAACGCCTCGATTTGCGGTGGTCTCAACGGGGGCAGCGCACCGCGTCTGGCGCCGTGCAGTTCGAGTTGAAGTTGCCTCCCAGCCTGGTGGGGAACTTGGAACTGACGGTCCCGGTGGGAGCCGAGATCGTTGCCGAGGGGGGCATCGTGACGCGCCAGGTCGAGCCGTCGGGAGAGAATTCCCCAAGTGCGGCTCGTTGGGGCATCGAACTTGGCGGCACGGGGGCGCTCCGTTTGCGCGTGGTTCCCAAGGAGTCCGCCGGCCAGCGACGCCCGCTCACGCTGCTCCGGCAGTCCACAACCTATGAGTTCTCCGCACGCGGCATCAACGTGGCCACGCAGTTGCGGCTCGATGTGCATGGAGAACCGCTGGAGCGGCTTAAAATCGACCTCGATCCGACCTTGCACTTGATCTCGGCAAAGACCGGCGATCTGCCCATTCCTTGGTCGAGCGCTACGGACGTCGACTCCGGCGAAACACACGTAATCTTGGAGTTTCAGGAGCCTCTTTCAGGTACTGGCCGCGTGATTCAATTGGCCAGCGTCTCGCCGCTCGTTACGGGCGAAAGTGCTCCCTTGCCACGGGTGCTTCCCCGTCAGGTGGCCTGGCAGGAAGGCACTGCCAATCTGCTGGTTCCGGCGGCGCTCGTGCTCGAGCGTCTCAAAACCAGCGGTTGTCGCCAATCGCGTGTCACGACGCTCCCGGCGCCCCTCACAGGTGAATCGATCGAGATTCAGTTCTATGAATCCGAAGGACGCATCGAGACACGCGTTGCCGAGCCCCAGCAGAGGTTAAGTCTGCGCTGCGCACATCAGGTCGAGATCGCGCCAGACTCAATCAGCACATCGTCCGTGTTCGACCTGGGCAGCGATCACCGGTCCGCGAAAGTCCTGGAGTTGCGGCCGCGTGCGGGGTGGATCGTCGACTCGGTGCAAAGCGTGAAGGGAACCGAGAACCTGACGTGGGACATCGAAGAGAAAGACTCCAGAAGTATCCTGCGTATTCATCCAGCAGCGGCGCAGCGAATTATCGTCCGCGCGCATGCTCCCTTAGGTGACGAGCGACCGCTTCCGGCTGCCGCGGTGCGGGCGTTCGACCCGGATTCCTTCAACGTCGCTTCAGAGATCCTCAGTGTGCAAGGAACCGGCGGACTCGAAGTGCGTTGGCAGAGTGAGTTCTTGCATGGCCGTGCCCCGAATGCTCTAAGTGCTGAAGAATTGCAGCTATTCGTGCAGGCCCCCGCGCAAACCGTGGTGCTCGTGGACGATCGCGTGGACGACGCCCGTCTTTCGATTGAACAACAACGACCCGAGTTTACCGCCGATCTGCACGTTGACGTGGCGGTTCAAGGGCCAACCTTGACCGAGACGTTGACGATTCTCTGTACGCCGGCGGCGTCACGTGTCGACCGCTTGCTGGTGCACCTCTCTGAGAAGCACGACGAGAACGTCAAATGGAGCCTGGCAGGCGGCAATTCGGGGGACTTTTCCGCGCGCCGGCTTTCCGCAGGGGAACAAACGAAATTGGGACTTCCCAATGGCGAAGTGTGGGAACTGCTGCTCAAGCTGACGCGACTCGGCACGTTCGAAGTCCGTGGGCAACGCCGAGTGCCTTTCACCGCGGAATCTCCCGTCAGCTTGGCCTGCGTACCTGGCGCCGCCAATCAGCATGGCACCGTCGCAATTCGGGCGCTCGGTGAAACAGGGCTAGCGATACAAAATCGCAGCCTGACGTCCGTTCCCGCGGAGGCACTCGATGACGAGAACTATCAGACGGCGCGAGCTGCCTTTCACTATCCACCGGCGGCGGACGATTTTGCCTCTCAGCCTGCCCTGGTACTTGTGCCTGGCGCGCCACTGCAGGCCTCGACTGGCGCCTGGATCTGGTCTTTGAAACTGGTTTCGCGTTTTGATTCCGAAGCGCGGATGTCGCACCAGGCTGTGGCCGAAATTCAAACAGCCGGTCGTCGACACGTCGAACTCAAGTTGCCCCTTGAGGCTTCGTTGAATGGCGTCTGGCTTGACGATCTGCCCGTCGCCCAAGTCGAATTCGGCAAGCTCAGTGCGCCGCTGAAGATCCAACTTCCGCCGGGCAAAAGCCGGGGGAAATTGGCAATTCACTATTCGACCTCCGCCGAGTTGCCGGTGCTCGCAAGGAAGTTCGCACCCCCATTTCCGACTCTGGACGCACCGGTCGTGCACCGTTGCTGGCAGCTTTGGTTGCCGCCCGGGCACGTGGTCGGCGATGCAACGGGCTGGATGTCGCCAACGCAATTGGTACCGCTCACATGGTCCGAGCGGTTGTTCGGGATTCTGGGCCGTAGTGCCGGCCAGAATCTCTTCAATCCGCTGGTTGCGTCCGACTGGCGCGATAACTTCGCGAGCGGCGCCGACGTCGGCCTGGCACGCGATCGTGCTCTTCAGTTCCTCGCGACTGTCGGTGACTTACTGACTGAATACCGCGACGCTGAGGAACTGGCCTGGGGACAACTGCTGGCATCCGTCGGGGAACGACAAGGGATGGCCGGTGCTCAGATCCTCGTTGATTCAGAGGCTCTTGCGGCTGCGGGCATCGGTCCGCTAACCAGGATGCCCGTCCTGCATGACGACACCGAGACCGATCGGGCAAGTTTGCTGCTCAAAAATGCCGGCCTGGTCATCCTTGTCACGCCAGAGCAGGCATTGCTTACCAGCTCTGCGACGGCGGCCGGTTTTGATCCGCGACGCTTCACAACTCTCGGTACGATGCCGGCCGCGGTTGCACGCGGCGCCCTCAGCGGTCAACTGCGCAGCATTTCGGGCCAAGAGGGGACGGTCTTATCGGTCGCTTCATGGCTGGCGAACTCGGATCCGACGCTGGTCGGGGGCGAGGGACCGCTCTTGAGCTCGGCTCACCCTGTCGGATGGCGACGCTACGACTTGCAATGTCACGAGAATCGTCTGGGCGATGTTCGAATCGTCCACTCTTCGCGAATGCAGTCGCTCGCCTGGGCGATTTTTCTGGGGGCCGCTGGCCTGTGCCTGTGGCGACCGGTGCTGCCCGGCAGCCTCCTCATCATCCTAGCCAGCCTCCTGGTCGCCGTCGCGCTGGTTGTTCCAGCCAGTTTCACGCCACTGGCTGCCGCTTCGCTACTCGGGGTGTTGATCGGCCTTCTCGCCCGGATGACCGCAATCTCGCATCCTGGCCAACCGGATCCGAGTGACGCAGCATCTCGAGGTTCGCAGAGCAAGTACGTTCAGCCAGTCGTGAGCGCCCTGATCCTGGCTGCGATTGTTAACGGCGCGGCCGCGCTCGACGCTGCCGAACCGAACGGTGCGCCCAGCTCGACACCCGAAGCAGAGCCGCTCTACACCGTGCTGTTTCCCATCGACGAAGAGCGTCAACCGACAGGCTCCAAGGTGTTCGTTCCGGAACCTCTCTACGAAAAACTGCTGAAGGAGGCGGCCGCCGCGAGCGGTCGCCCACAAGGCTGGCTGATCTCACGCGCCGAGTACGAGGGGAGTGTTTCACGAGATGGCGCGTCCGCGGGAAATGCGATCACGGCCTTCAAGGCGCGATTCGATATCAACGTGTTCCAATCCAACGCGCCAGTGCGACTACCATTCGCCCACGATGGCTGGCAGCAGGCCGTGGGTTCGGCCCGACTCGACGGTAAATCGCTCACCCTAAATTGGCAGGATGAAGATGGCGTGCTCGTGGGACCACTCTCTGTCGGACGCCATGTGCTCGAAGTCGACCTGCGGCCGACTTTAGTCGGCGATACACGTTCGACGGGCGTAGATCTGCCTATTCCTCGTGTCGCCCAGGCGATTCTGCGGCTAAGCGGCGCTGTGGATCTCGAAAACATCAAAATCATCTCCGCCCGGGGACGTGTGACGCTGGATGCCCAGCGCGATTCACTGGTCGCGCAGCTGGGAGCAGCCGACCGGTTGGCGATCCGCTGGCCCACGGCGCAGTCCAACTCGAACCCGGCTGCGGTCGCGAATCTTCAAGTCGATGAACTCGTTTGGGTCCGCGTGCGGCCCGGGACCACGGTACTGGACGCCCGTCTGAAGTTTCAGATCAATTCGGGCGAATTGCGCACGGTGCGACTTGCCACGGATCCGAGGTTGAGGTTGCTGACTTCCCCGGTGAACGGCTCATTGCTGGCTGCCGTCCGTACGTTTCCGGGCAGTCCTCAAATCATCGAGTTGGATCTGATACAACCCGCTCGCGATTCGGTCACGCTCGATGTCTCGTTCCTCGTCGCCGACGCGTCGGGGGTGGGCAATCTGCGATTGCCGCAGTTGGAGTCGATCGATGCCAAGCCTTTACGGCGTTGGTTGGGAGTTTCGGTTGACCCCGCTTTGCAATATCGCATACAAGCGGGTGAGGACTCTCCCAGCGTCGATATCGCCAAGTTTCTCGAAAGTTGGGGAATCGGCGATGCAAAGCCTCTTGCCGCGTTCGCCATCTCACGCGGTGAACCGATCTGGTTCTTGGCAACCCAGCCGGCGGAACCCAAAGTTTCCGTGCAGCAGAAGACCGTCCTCAGCGTGGGCCGACGTTTCGCTCAAGTTCGCATTGAGTCCTCGCTCGACATAACCGCCGGAGTCCTGGCGCAGCTCACGATGGCGTCTCATCCTGACTTCCAACCGGATCGAATCTCGATGCTTGATCAAGACGTCGAACGCGTCGCGCGGTGGTCGGTGAGCGACGAAGGAGAACTCAATATTTTTCTGACCACTCCGATCGCAGGGCGACAACAATTGGTCGTCACCGGCCGCTGGCCGTTGCCGGCAAGCGCCGGCTTCGAAGCGCCCCGCTGGAGCCTGCAATCGGCAACGGTCAACCGAGGTCAATGGGAGTTCTATCGCCAGAATGAAGTCCTATTGACGATCAGCCCACCGGCTGAAGCGCGTCCGCCTGAACTTCCCTCGGAGCCTCTCCGTAGTGGCTTGGGCTCGCTGGCTGCCGTGTTTCAAGCAGACACGGGCGATTTAGCCTTTGGCTTGCAAGTGGCGGAGAATGATCCGCGTGTGAACGGAGCGACCGTCACGTCCGTGCGTCGCGAGGGCGATCGTTTCCTGGCGAACATCGACTATCAGGTCGAAGTCGCGGAGGGGATTCTTGATTCGCTACAGTTCGAGATCCCCGCCCAACTCGTCGGACCCTTTCGAACCGAACCGGCTGCAATAGTCACGTTAGGTACCGCGGCCGCAACTCAGCGGCGAGTTCTGACTCTGACTCCAACCACGCCACTGACCGGCAAACACGCATTTCGGATCCAAGGCCGGATTGCGCCCTCGCCAGGTGATCGACTAAGAGTGCCGGACGTGCAACCGCTGGCGGTCGAGTCGCTAGATCGCTTCGTGCTGCTGCCCAAACAGCTCGATTCTCAGCCCGTCTCTTGGGAGACGTCGCGCTTGACCGCGGCCAAGTTACCGGCGGAACTGTTGCCCCGCGGCTGGAATCCGGAGGCCGTTTCCAGCTACAAGGTACACGATGACGGCTTTCACGCCGTGCTCAAAAGCGTGGATCGCGCTGACGCCGCTGCCGTCGTGCAACTCGCCGACATTCACCTGGCCTGGTCGCCAACGGGCGACTGGCAGGCCGCAGCGACTTATGACCTTCAGCCGGGGGGCGCCACGGAATGTGAGCTTCAATTGCCGCCCGGCTGTGAATTGATCCATGCGACCGTGGAGCACTTGCCAGCCTCGCTCGTGGAGCTTGGTCAAGGCAAGTTCCGACTCACACTCGGCCCGCAGAATCTGCCGCAGCGGGTCGAGGTACTCTACACCACGCGGCCCGAGTACTCTGCCCAACAAACGGTTCTGACCGCGCCTCGCTTGGGTAGTGGAGAGCCGCTGCAAACGCTCTGGACGATCTACCACTTGCCGGCCGATCGCGTGGAACCGCTCGAACAGCGCATAATCGTATCCGCCTCGGATCAACAACTCGTCCGACTCACAAGCGCTTCACGCCTCGTCGATCTATCGGCCGATGTGCTGGGCGAGCACCTGCCGGAAGAGATTTCCCGTTGGTATGGAAACTGGCGGCAGCGCTATTGGAAGGACCGCCTCACTCTCCGCCGCTCACTGATCGCTGCCGGGCGGGATCCGACGAACTCTGAAGAGGCCGCTGAAGCACGCAGCCTGGACCAGAAGATGATCGCCCTGGACGATCGATTGGGGGCCAATAACTCCGCCGCTCAATCGGCTTCGACGCACGATTTCGTGCAGGCGTTTGTTGAAACGGCCGGCGCCGGTCTGGCTCGAAGGCATTACTCGCTCAAGGCGACGGACGGTGCGCCGGTGGTGCGCTACCAGAGCTATGCACGAGGGTCACAGTGGCGCTGGATGTCCGCAACCGGTTTGATGATTTTCGGATGCGTTGTCGGCTGGCGTTTCCGAGGGCGCGAGCTGCCGCAGTTTCCGCCGGTCGTGCTTGCCACGTGCGTGGCGGCGTTCTGGTGGCTCTTTCTGGGGACCAGCATGTGGGGACTCTTGGCCGTCGTTTTAATTCTGCTCACTTGGCTCTGGAAACGTAATCCTGCCGATGCGTGACTTTAAGCCAGCGACCGCACTTTCGTGATCCTCAGAATTACCGCGTGCCGAAGTAGTGCGAGTAGTGCATGAAGCGGACGGCGGAAGCTCCGCGCCCGCGCGTCGGATTGCGATGCTGGTCCCCCGGACCGACTTCGCCCGGCGCTCCGCCGAGCCGTTGATTGAGTTGATCCAGGCGCGCCCATTGCCGATTAAGCTCCTCGCGTTCGTCGATAATCGGGCGCACCAGTGTCTGGTAACTTGCCAGATTGGTGTTCCCAGCCATGTTGAGATAGGGGCTAACCGTGGAACGTCCATCAGGTGCCGAGTACTTCGCCGGTTGCGCCCGCGCGTATCCTGGATTCTGAGCCACGGTCGCCGCGGGGACGATCACCAGAATGACGAAGGCAAGCTGTCCGCCGACGCAAATGCGGTTAATCATCGCTGGAGATCCCTCCTGAGTTGAACCTGGTCGAACGGGTATCCGCTTAGAAGCCGGCGCCTTGCTGGCCGAAGCCGAGCGGGCTGCGGTTGATGGTTTGGACGGCCTGGGTGCCGAGCAGGGTCACGCCGAAGATGCGTTCCATCGGGGCGATGAAGCGGTTGAGCATCGAGTCGAGCGCGATCAGCGGATCCTGAGCGATGAAGATCCGGTCGCCCGGCAGGACCTGGTAGTTGCTGGCCGTGGCGCCCCCGGCGGTGATCTCTTTCCAGTCGACCGGCAGGATCACGTCGCAGCCGGCGCCCCCCTCGACGGGCCGGGCGATCCAGATCCGCTTGCTCGAGACCCGCGTCAGGCCGTTGACCTGCGAGAGCGCGTCGAGCACGGTTTCGTTGCCGGTGATCGGGAACCGGGCCAGGGTGTCGCCCAGTCCGGCGCCTTCGGTCACAACGTAATACACCTTGCTGTTGTAGGCGAACACGCTCAGCGAGACCTGCGGATTGTCCAGGTACTCGGACAGGTGCTGGTTGATCGCCGCGGTGGCTTCTTCGACCGTCATGCCGGCCACGTACACCGAGCCATAACTGCCCAGGTTCACCGTGCCGTCGGGTCCGACCAGGTGCTCGCCGGTGATCGGCTGCATGCCGGCCGACATCACCAGTTGGACCGAGACCTGCGGGGCCTTGAGCACCTGGCGGAGCGACTCCTCGATCGCTTCCTGGGCTTCTTCTTCGGTCAGGCCGCTGATCTTGACCCGCCCGGCGTCCCCGTAGACGGGGCCCAGATCGATCTTGCCTGCCGGGCTGACGACGTACTGGTCGCCGGCCGGTCCGCCGCCGGTAGGCGCCGTGGGGAAGCCGCCCACAAGCTGGATACTGACGATGTCCGAGCCCTGGATGTGATAAGGGGGCTTGGGCACCACGCGAATGGCTTCAATGAACAGGATGTCCGGCGGCTCGACCGTGTAGGGCGGGAGCGTGGTCTTGTCCTTCTCGGTCGGGACGGCCAGGCCCGTGTGGTCGGGCGCTTGTCCGCCGACCAGGCGGGGCTGGGGCCGGGTGACCAGCGAATAGCAGCCGCTGCTGGTCGAAACCAGGCAGAGCACCACCAAAAGCGCGGTCCGTCGCAGGTGAGACGTCGAAGCGACCATGTGTCCCGTGTCACCGATTGGGGCCCTGGGCGGAAGCACTGCTGGCAACAGGCGCACGTACCGCCCGCACCGTCCTCCCGACCGTTACAGCCCTACTAATCGGCAAACTCCCCCCAACTCTTTGCTTCGATCGCAGGCCGGTAGAAAAAAGACTAATAACTTTGGTCCGCGGGACGTCTTAAATGATGCAATCCTCGCAGAGCTCCGCAGCCGGCAAGAGAGCGGAGGCGATGCTTCAGCCACAATCGTTAAATCACTAAGCACAGAGGAGATAGGAAGTTTTCAAAAGACAGTAAAGCATTTGACAACCCTAGCCGGGACACTTATCGTGAAATTCTGAGCCCCTGGCCCAGCGACTTGACTGGTGGTCCTGGCGGCGGGGAATGAAATCAGGCGGTTCAAGCGACTTATCTAAGGCGACCGTTGCCAAGCACGGCAGTGGGCAGGCAGCCCCGAGGTTCGCCACAATTCAGCCGTTGTGCCCGTTCGGGGTTGAACAACACACCGGCCCGATCAGGAGAGTTTTCGCCCCTCGACCGTTTTGCCCCTCGACGTAGTCAACCAAGCCAGTCCTTCGGCGTCGTCAGCGTTCGCTGGGCGCCGCGGTGCAAGCGAGGAGTGCAGGCTCAAACCCAGCGGCAGGGTCGCCGGCGCGTCCGGCGTTTTGCGCGTGGTTCGTCCGGCACCGGCAACCGTACAGACTTTAAGTAGCCCGCAGCAAAAAGATCAGCACCTTTTGATTCAATCGGGAGACGTTTTCAGATGGCCGAAGCGGTAGCAACTCGCAAGAACGTGGCCGAGACGCTCAAAGGCAATAACGATCAAGTTGTACCCTGGGCAATGCTGGTCGGCTTGATGGGTGTCTTGCTCTATGTGTTCTGGAATGCGCTCGACAGCCGAGGCGCCATGAAATACTGGGACAACCCCAAGTACTCGCACGGTTGGCTGGTGCCCGTGTTCACCGTCATCCTGCTGTGGATGCGGTACGAGCCGTTCAAGCCCGTCAAAGCCTGGGAACGCTGGGCCGGTTTCGGGCTGCTGGCCGCGGGAATCGCGATTCGGATGGTCGCCACGTATCTGACGATTCCCACCATCGAGATGATGTCGTTCGTGCCCAGTGCGGTCGGCGTGTTCCTGATGGTTGGCGGGGTGCACATGCTCCGCTGGGCAGGACCTGCCGTGGCGTTCCTGATCTTCATGTTTCCGCTCCCCAGCTTCCTCGACTCGGGACTGCTGGCGCCGATGCAAAAGATCGCCACCCGGGCCAGCACCTACGTGCTGCAAACCATGGGCATCGCAAGCTACGCGGAAGGTAACGTCATCTATATCGGCGAAATGCAGTTGGGCGTGGTCGAGGCCTGCAGCGGTTTGCGGATGCTGACGATCTTCATGGCCTTGTCCTTTGCGATCGTGCTCGTAACGGATCGCCCCCTTTGGGAGCGTATCGTGATCGTGCTCTCGTCAATCCCAATCGCACTAGTTTCAAACATCGTTCGCATCGTGGTGACCGCGCTGCTCTACATCGCCGTCGGCGCAGAATGGGTCGACCGCGTATTCCACGATCTCGACGGCTGGCTGATGATGCCCTTCGCCCTGGGCCTGCTGTACGTCGAGTTCCAGGTCCTCTCGCACCTGATCATCGAGGAAGATCAAACCGGGCCGCTGCAGGTGACTTGAGAGTGAGGCTTCGAGGCGCGTTGCAGTCTGGCCACATGGACGGCAGCAAGAGGTTGATAAAACGCAACATCTCGGCCTGTTAACCAGGCCGGAACATCGCAGAATTGCCCGCATCTGCGAGGGAAACAGAGTCTGACGGAACGACCGGTCCGCCGCTTGCAAGGTGAACCCGGGACCATTGACCGCCGGATCGCAGGGCGCCGGCGAACATCCTGGCAACTACGGAATCGAAGGAAGGCACCACACGCATGGCTCCCACGGATCCGATTTCCGATTCGGGTGACTCGCACTACGATCCGCATCACTCGGGCATGCACGAAGACTCGTCCAATGGCGCTGGCGGCAATGGCGCCGTTTCCGGCGGCGGCATGCTTTCCCGGCTGACGGCGCAGGTGCCCAGCACGCAGACGCTGAACTGGAACTATGGCCCGCCGGCTCGTCCCGAAATCCTGTCCTCGAAGCCCAACCCGGTGGAGCTACTGCATGCCGTGCGGCGCCGCTGGCCGCTGGCCGTCGGACTAGGGCTACTCGTCAGCGGTGTGTTGTGCGGCTTGATGTGGTATTTGATCCCCGTCCGCTACGAGTCTTTCGCCACAATCAAAGTTGCGGCCAGCGAGGCCCGGGTGTTCGGTCAAACCGCCGTCAACTCTGAAGACTTCAAGCTCTTCAAAGCCACGCAACAGCAGTTGGTAACCAGTATCCCTGTCATCACGAATGTCGTGCGCGATCGGGCGATCAATCAATTGCCTTCCGTCCGCGCCGAGGATGACCCGATCGCCTGGTTGCAGAACCGTTTGGTTGTGGAGTATCCGGGCGACACGGAGATCATGCGGATCTCAATTCGCACCGAGAGCAAGAAGGACTCGGAGCTAATCGTCAACAAGGTGGTCGAAATTTATTTGCGTGAGATCGTCGGCGCGGAAAAAACCAAGCAGGCCGAGAACGAGGCGCTGCTGGAAAGAACCGCCGAACAGTTGGATGCCGACTATGCCCGTGAAAGCCAGGCTTTGGCGTCGCTGGAAAAACAGAACAACACGAACGGCTCGGAAGAGGCCATGATGCGGAAGCAACTCGCGATCGACGAGCTGCGGATCCTGATGGCCCAGAAGAATCAGATGCAGACCGAGCTCAACAACAACAAAATGGTCACCAAGCTGATGGAGGCCAAAGCCAAGACCACCGAGGTCGCTCCGCCGGAAGTCTTGATCGACATCGAACTTGAGAAAGACCCCGAGGTCGCGCAGCTCCGCCAGCAACTGGGGGCCTACCAGCAGCACCTGGCCTCCATTCGCAGCAGTGCCACCGGCCCCAATGCCACACCGCATGTCACCCAGGTGCAGCAGCAGATTCTGCAGCTCGAAGAGCAGATCGAGGAAATCAAGCATCAACGCATGCCGCGGCTGCACGAGCTCTTTCGACTGAATGCCGCGGGGCCGGATGCTCGCTATCCGCTCTCTGTCGAACAATTGGCCGAGCAACGCAGCTATCTTGAAACGCAAATGGCCGCCGCCACGCAGGAAGTCGAGGCTAAGAAGAAAGAGGTTGCGGCCATGCACGACTTCTCGGCCAATGTGGCCGCCGCCGTCGAAAGAATCGCGATCCTGAAAGAGCATAAGACCATGGTTGCACTCGAGGTTCGCCGCATTCAAACCGAACGTCTCGCCCCCGAACGTATCTTCAAATTGACCGACGCAAATCCACACGGCAACGGTGACGCGGTGCGCAAGTACATGGCAATCGTCTTCACCGGTCTGCTGAGCTTCGTCGGTGTGGCCCTCGTAGTGGCCGTTCTCGAGTTCCAAGCCCGCAAAGTCAACAACGTGCGGGAGGTTAACGACGGGCTCGGAATCCGCGTCGTCGGCGAATTGCCCAACGTTCGCGGCCGCGCATTCCGCCGGGTCCGCGGCGGAAAGGGACAAAACGTGCTCAAGGCCCTCATGGCCGAACGCATCGACGGCACCCGCACCGCCTTGATTCACACCACTGCCATCGACCCGCCGCGGGTGGTCATGATCACCAGTTCCGATCCGCACGAAGGTAAGACCACCACCTCGACCCAGCTGGCCGCCAGCCTCGCCCGCAGCGGTCGGCGGACCCTGCTCATCGACGCCGACATCCGCAATCCGGGGGTCCATCGCGTGTTCGAGATGCCGCAGGATCCGGGCCTCTGCGAACTGCTGCGGGGCGAAGCCGATCGCGACGCAGTCATCCATCCCACGCGAACCGCGAACCTGTGGCTGATGCCCGCCGGTCGCTGCGACCTGCGAAGCGTTCAGGCTCTTTCGGGCGCGTACCTGGGTTCAACGATCGCGGCTCTCAGCGTGCAGTTCGATTACCTCATTATCGACGCCGGTCCGGTGCTCAAGGTGGCCGACCCGTTGCTCGTTGGCCAGCACGTCGATGCGGTGATTATCTCCGTGCTCAAGGACGTCAGCCGCGTGCCGCGCGTTTACGAAGCGGTCGAGCGGCTCCGCTCGGTTGGTATTACCGTGCTGGGTTCAGTCGTCAATGGTGTGAAGGACGACGTGGCCCGCCACGGCGTCGAACTGCTGATGGCCGAGAGGCCGCGCCAACCAGAGCCGGAAGAAGCGGAAATCACCTAGTTCGTTGAATCCCCACCGGCACAGTCCTAGAATAACGGCCCAATCCTAAAATAACGAACCAGCCCTAGAATAGTGCGTCCGCCGACGAGCGGCTCGCATCCACCAACTTCGCATCCGCAACTTGCACCAGGTGCATCCATGGAAAAGTCGAACTTTCTGAAGCCTGCCACCCTGCTGCCGATCGCCGCGGCGGTGCTCCTGATGGGCGTCTCCTGCTACTACCAGGGCATGTGGTCCGAGCGTTGGGGAACCAGCCCCGAAATGATGATCTATCCCCGGCAAATCCACGAAGTGCCGCTGACAATTGGCGAGTGGGAAGGCCGCGACATTGGCGAGAGCGATGACCGGACCAAAGAGATCTCGGGTTCGCGCGGAGAGTTCAATCGCGTCTACAAGAATGCGGCCGGTGAGGAAGTGAACGTGATGCTGATGTGCGCTCACTTTCGCGACATCTTCTCGCACACACCCGAGATCTGCTATCCGGCCGCCGGCTTCGAGATCCTCAACCCGCCCGAACAAGTCGTGATCGACGATTCCGAGTTCTTCACCACGACGTTCCGCAAGTCCGACAACGTGAGCGGCACGCGTGACGAGCGCGGCTACTGGAGCTGGTCGGCCGACGGCAAGTGGTACGCACCCGAAGACGAACGCGGCCGGTTTGCCGGCGAGCGAGCCCTGTACAAGCTCTATGTCTTCACCACGGTGCCCACGCGCGAAGGCGCCCGCAGCGACAAGGACATCAGCAGCGACTTCATTCGGGCGTTCATGCCGGCTGTGCAAACGGCTCTGCGGCCAGGCTTTGAACGGGTCGAGCGAATCCGCAAGGGGGAGGAAGTGGCCGAACTAGAGCCGGCGCCGGCTGCTCCTGCGACTTCCGCACCAGCAGCGACCCCCGCCGCCGGGAGCGAAGCAGCCAAACCGGCAGCCTAAGCCGGGTCGTTGAGACTCTGTTCAACGTACCAAACACAAACAGGGCTGGTCGAACGATGGGTTCGACCAGCCCTGTTGTTGTTTTCGAATTAGCCAATTGAGCTAAAAGACGTCAGCTTCGGTGAGCGTCAGCAGAGGCAAGTTCGTATTACGATCTTGGTGCCAATCCCTCGGATAAACAATCTTAACGCCCGGCGCGGCCGTTGTTTGGTTTCCCAATTGATTTGTTCCACCGGAATACTTGGCGTTTGAGCTATCGGGGGACATAAGCAGACAGTAGACGCGGTACTCAACGTCATTGCTCATGAACTGAGCCCCGCCATCCGCAAAGGCAACGTGGAAACCGCTCCCTGAGTGTTCACTAAGTGGACGACCGTTCAGCTTATCAGATGAAGGAACCGATCCGATATCAGGGGCCCTACCGAGCAAGTTGTTCGTGCTTGAATCACTCTTGGTACCCCAGTTGTCGGGCGCGTTTTCAGGTTGCATCCAAGTGATCGCGTTCCACCAAGTTTGACCCCCTGATGGGATGCCCGGTTGCTTTGGCTGTACACTGCTCGGATTTAGGACCGGAGGATACCAATCTAAGGCCTCCGTGTTCTCTGATAAGAGAATCGTCTTCCCTGTCCCATCGTGCGAACTTAAATACGACAAGTCGACCGGTGCGGTGCTTTTCATATTGCCGAAGGTTTTGGGAGTGTACTCGTCGAAAAAGAGGCCATTTTCGATAAAGTCCATCTGCTTGTTAGGGGTGACTAAGCCATCCGATACACCGCCGTTAACCACATAGGCGAGCGGAGCCTTAGCAAGCGGATCTGTTGCTCGCGATGGACAATTGAGTACTTCGACTTCGAGCATACTCGCAGGATCGGTTGAAAGCGGCGGAAGTTGAAATTTCAACTGATCGCTTTTGTACAGTCGGTAGTACTCATTCTGTTCGATTGTCGACAAAATCTCGGGCACCCAGCCCACCGCCGGAACCGTGCCGCCGCCGGTCCAATTCGGCTGAGCCACAAACATCGGCGGAAACTTCTGCTTCGTCGTCGCATAGTTCACAATGCCCAGCGCCAACTGCTTTTCGTTGTTCAAGCACTGCGTCTTACGGGCTGCTTCGCGGGCCATCTGCACGGCCGGAATCAGCAGCGCCACGAGCATTGCCAGGATCGTGATTACGACCAGCAGTTCAACAAGCGTGAAACCGCGCTCGCCGCCTGGCTGACGCCACGGGCTGGTCGAGCGCACAAAAAGAGCGGGCGATTGGCGGTTCATGCCGGTGTTCCTCAAACGCATTGCAGATGTGATGCCCCTCGGCTGCCCCGCGGTTTGCGATTGATTCGCACGCGGCGGCTCTCCAGTCTTCATTCTCTCAGGAATTGAATCTATTTCCAGAGCGAAATCGATTGAATCCCCAGTCCCTCCCGCAGCCGACAGCCACCCCTGCCCCGTCCCAAACCGGCGTCGCTCGGAATGTCGGCGCAGGATCGCGGCCTGACTTCATGGTTACTCCGTCCGAAAGGCGGCTATAATGCCAGGGTGGCAAATCTTGGCAGACCGCCGTGGGAATTGCTCGGAGGTTAGTGGCCGTGGAAACACTAAAGCGGCAAGTGCAACGGGCGCGGCGCAGACTCCTCGCCGAAGCGTTTTTGCGCAAACTCACGTGGTGCTGGTTCGCGGCCCTGGTCGTCGCGGCCCTGGCGATCGCCGCCGGAAAACTCTGGCCACCGGCCGCCACGCAACAAGCCTGGGCGCTCGGCTGGATCGCCGGGTGCCTGGTCGCCGGGACGCTGGCCGCCGCCGTCTGGACCTATCTTCGCCGGCAATCAGCCCTGGCAGCCGCCGTGGAGATCGATCGCCGCTTCGGCCTCAAGGAACGCGTGTCCACGACGTTCGCGCTGGCCGCGGGCGATCGCGATTCGGCTGCCGGTCAGGCGCTGGTCCAAGACGCCGAGCAACGCTTGCGCGGGATTGACGTGGGCGAGAAATTCCGGCCGAAGCTGGATCGCAAGGCCATGCTGCCGCTGCTGCCCGCGGCGATTGCGTTTTTGATCGCGACGCTCGAACCCGTCGCACCGACGCCCGCTCCTGCCAAGTCGACTGCCGCTCTCAAGACCCCCGCTCCGGTCAAGCACGCGACCAAGGCGCTCGCCAAGCGGCTCGAAGACCGCAAAAAAGAACTGGCCGAACAAGGTCTCGAAGAGGCCGAGGCCATCTCGAAGCTCGAAGAGGGCGTCAAGAAACTGGCCGAGAAGCCCAAGGGAACACAGAAGGAAACGTTGCTCGCGCTGAACGAGCTGGTGAAGGACGCCGAACGCCGCCGCGAAGAGATCGCAAACTCGGCCGACCTGAAGAAGCAGCTCGCCGGACTCAAGAATCTTGAGCAGGGCGCCGGCGATAAGATGGCCGAGGCCCTCAAGCAAGGTGAACTCGATAAGGCCGTCGAGGAATTAGAGAAGCTCAAAGAGGAGCTGGCAGCCGGCAAGCTCGATGCCGAGGCGCAAAAGCAATTGGCCAAACAACTCGCACAGCTCAAGGACCAACTGGCCAAGCAGGCCGAAGCTCAAGACGCGCAGGCCGAGAAGCTCAAAGAGCAGCTCGAAGCGCATCGCCGCGAAGGAAATCGCGAGGCGGCCGAGCAGGTCCAGCAACAGCTCGAGAAGCTGGCCGCCCAAAAACATCATGGCAATCTGTCGGAGATGGCGGCCAAGCTCGGGCAGGCTGCCCAAAGCCTGGGCGAAGGCGACGCCGAGGCGGCCGCTGAAGCGCTCGGGGGCCTTGGCGACCAGCTCGCCGGCTTGGAACAGAATCTCCAAGAGATGGAAGGCCTCGAAGCAGCGCTCGAGGGCGTTGCCGATTGCAAGAAGGCCATGGCTTGCGGCCAGTGTCAGGGCGAAGGCTGCGCCCATTGCCAAGGCGGCGACGGGGGCAACTGGGAGAAACGCTTCGGCAAACTTGGCCTCGAGCGCCGGCGCGGCGGCGGCAAAGGCATTGGCGTCGGTCTCGGTCCCGGGCTGGGTGAAGAAACCAACCCTGACGGCAAGTTCTACGACTCGGCCGTCAAACAGCAGCCCGGCGTGGGCGCGGCCAAAGTCATTGGCGAGGCGGGCGGTCCCAATCGCAAAGGTGTCGTTCGTCAGGAGATCCAGACCGAATTCGCCGAGGCCGAACAGAACACGGCCGAAGCCTTGAGCGATCAGCGGCTGCCGCACGACTACCGCGATCACGCTCAGGATTATTTCGATTCGCTCCGAGAAGGGCCCTAGCAGCGCACAGGGTAGCTCGTGCGTCTCGCCACGCCGAGCACGTCAAACAGAACCACCCGACGGGGCACGCCCCCCCCTAAAACCCCTACATCGCGCAAAACATTACGCAATGTGGATTTAAGCCGCCCCTGGCGTGGAAACTCGTTCTCCCGCCAGCTTGGATTGGCTATAGTTACAGTATCAACGCAATTTAGCCATTAGGTTTTGGGCGCGCGGCTGATCCACCGAGCCGCCGTTTTCGTTTAATGTCCGAAGCCACGATTCCGCTGGCGGATTCAAAGACTCTCCTCACGCTGTTCGGCACCCGCGACCAGCATCTGCGCAAGATTCGCGACTCGCTCGGCGTTAGCGTGTCGGGTCGCGACGACCGCATCCACATCGAGGGGCCGGACGAGGCCGTCGCCCGAGCCACCGAAGTCTTTGAAAAGCTCAAGCAGGTCGTCGACCGCTACGGACTGGTTTCGCCAGAGGAGGTCTCCCAGATTCTGGGGCTGGTCTCCGGTCAAGCGCCGGGCGAGGAATCCTCGGCCATCGAGTTGCAGCATGCGGGCAAGGCCATTCGGCCCCGCACGGCCGGCCAGTCGCGTTACGTGTCAGCGATTCGCGATCACGATCTGGTCTTTTGCGTCGGACCGGCCGGCACGGGCAAGACCTACCTCGCTGTGGCGATGGCGGTGCAGGCCCTGCGCCGCGAACAGATTCGCAAGATCGTGCTGGTGCGTCCGGCCGTCGAAGCCGGCGAAAGCCTGGGCTTCCTGCCTGGCGACTTGCAGGCCAAGATCAACCCCTACTTGCGGCCGCTGCTCGACGCCCTGCGCGAGATGATGGACTACGAGCAGATCAAGCGGTATACCGAGCAGGATCTGATCGAAATGATCCCGCTCGCCTACATGCGCGGCCGCACGCTCAACGACGCCTTTGTGATTCTGGACGAGGCTCAGAATACGACCGTCCCCCAGATGAAGATGTTTTTGACCCGCATGGGCTTGGGGACGAAGATGGTTGTGTCCGGCGATACGACCCAGGTCGACCTGCCGGGGCACACCCAAAGCGGCCTGATCGATGCCATCCATCGGCTGTCGGGCATTCAGGGTTTCTACCAGGTGACGCTCCACAACGAGGACATCGTGCGTCACCGGCTGGTACAGGAGATTGTCCGGGCCTACGAGGAAGAGGAGCCTCGCCGCCGGCGTTAAACCGCTCGGCAGCACGCGCGAAATGGCAAGTGGCATCCAGAAACGCAAGCGTTCGGAACGGGTGGCGGCGCTCGAATTGCCGCCCGGCTCTTTCGAACGCGCGATGCTGTACTGCAAGCGTGGCGACGTGCTCTTGCGCTTGGGCCTGTGCGTGCTCACCGTGCTTGCGCTGTGGTGCGTCACGCTTTCCTGGTCCGTTCCGCTTGAGTACCAGAGCGGATACGTGCCTCCGCGGAACATCGTGGCCAAAGTTCCTTTCCAGCAGCTCGATCCGGAAAAGACGCGCGAAGCGGAGATGATCGCGCGGAACAAAGTCGCCTTTGTCTACGATCACGATCTCGACAAGCTCGTGCAACTGCGAGCCGCGCTGCAAAACCGCGCCACCGAACTCGGCGGCGCCAAGTCACTCGCCGATCTCTCGACCAGCGTGTGGGACGAATTCTTCCCGCCCCCCGGCTCGGGCGCGCCAACCTTAACGGACGAAGAGAAGGAACAGCGGTTTCAACTGTTGCGCGGTGCGCTGTCGACGCCTGAAAGCCTGGCAAAACTGGAAGGGGCCGTCGCAGAAGTGCTCGCCCCTTACGAGCGGCGCGGCCTGTTGGACAAGTTGCCGCAGGAACCTAACGAGGGCAATCAGCAGGAGATCGTCGTCATCCCCAAGGGAAATCCCTCCCAGCGGCAAACCGTCAAAGTCGCCGACGTTCTGATCGGCGATGCGGACTGGCTGAAAAAGGGACTCGCCGAACGGCTCGATTCGCCCGAGCTGGCGACGCGCGTTTATACCTGGCTGCAAAGCCGCCTGCCGACGACCCTCAAGCGCAATGAGACCGAGATTCGGCTCGCCCAGCAGCGGGCCGAGGAGGCGGTTCCGCCGGAGTATCGCAAGATCCTGCCGGGCGATGTGTTGGCTCCGGCCGACAAGCCGCTGGAGGACCTCTCGACGCTGGAGTTGGAACATCGGGCCTACCAGTCCAGCCGCACCTTGCAGCAAAAGATTGCGTATTCCTTGGCTTCGCTCGGCATGTTCCTGGCGCTTTCGATTCTGTGCGGCGTGTACGTCTTGCACTACGAACCAAAGCTGGTCGACAACCTGCGGCTGTTCGCCACCACGCTGGCCACGATCGTGGTCACGGTGGGCATCGCCACGATCGCCTCGCGTGACAACTTCCGCGCGGAGCTCGCGCCGCTCGTCGTCTTCGGCATGACCTTTTCCATCGCCTTCCACCGCGAATTCGCCCTGCTGTTTTCGGCCGTCGTGACCGTGATTGTCGTCGTGGCCACCGGCCAGGGGCTCGGCGAGTTCATGATCCTGTACTCGGCCGTCGCTTCGGCGATTCTGCTCGTCGGCGGTGTCCGCAATCGGCGGAAGCTGATCTATGTCGGCCTCGCCGTGGGAGTTGTCGCCACGCTCACTACAATCGGCGTGGAAACGCTGGCTGCCCAGCCGTTCTCCGCCATCTGGCAGGACGCCCTTCGCAACGGCATGCTTTCCATTTTTGCCGGCTTGTTGATGCTCGGCTTGCTGCCGTTCATCGAAAGCCTGTTCGGCGTGCAAACCGAGCTCAGCCTGCTCGAACTCGGCGATGTCGCTCACCCGCTCTTGCAGGAGCTCGTGCGCCGGGCGCCGGGCACCTACAACCATTCGATCAATGTGGCCTCGATCGCCGAGGCCGCGGCCGAAAGTATCGGCGCCCAGGGCCTGCTCGTCCGCGTCGGAGCCTACTTCCACGACATCGGCAAGATGCTCAAGCCGGGCTACTTCGTCGAGAACCAGGGGCACGACGCCAATCGCCACGAATCGCTCGTCCCTGCCATGAGCACGCTGATCATCATCGCCCACATCAAAGACGGCGCGGACCTTGCACGCCAGCACCGGCTCCCCAAGCCGATCATTGACTTCATCGAACAGCACCACGGTACCACGCTGGTCGAGTACTTCTTTCGCCGCGCGGCTGAAGCCAACGGCGGAGCCGAAGTCGACGAAAGCAACTTCCGTTATCCCGGCCCGAAGCCGCAAACCAAGGAAGCGGCCGTGCTCATGCTGGCCGATGCGGTGGAGGGCGCCTGCCGCACGCTCGTCGAACCGACCCCCGCCCGCATCGAAAGTCTGGTGCACGACATCGCCATGAAGCGGCTCCTCGACGGCCAGTTCGATTCCTGCGGTTTGACGCTTCAGGAACTCGCCACGATCGAAGACAGCCTGGTCAAATCGCTCACCGCCGTCTATCACGGCCGCGTCAAGTATCCCGACCAGCGCACGGCTTGAGCACCCGCGTGAACGCCATGCTCAGCATCGAGTTGTCGAATGAGCAAGACTCTCTGCAGTTCGACGCCTCGCGGATCTCACGCCTGGCCGAACAGATCCTGCTCGACGCCGGCATCCGGAGCGGCGCGCTGAGCATCGCCGTCGTGGATGACCCCACGATTCACGAGCTCAATCGGCAGTACCTTCAGCACGACTATCCGACCGACGCGCTGAGTTTTCTGCTCGAGCGCGAGGGCGATCATCTCGAGGGGGAAGTCGTCGTCGGAGCGGATACCGCCATCCGCGTCGCTGCCGAGCTCGACTGGCCGGCTGAGGACGAACTGCTGCTGTATGTCGTGCATGCCACGCTGCATCTGGTGGGCCACGACGACTCGACCGATGAACTACGCGGGGCAATGCGTGAGCAGGAACGACGTTACCTCGCCCAACTCGGAATTCAGCGTCGCGACCATTCGTAAGCCGAACGCCGGGTGCGATCACAACCCGACGCGTCAGCGAGGAGGCCCTTTTCAACCGCCTCGCTCACGCTTCGGGTTAAGATGATGCTTCGCTCGAATACCTGGCTATTCTGAAACCATGCCGCGCTACGTCATCCTGCTGCACGAAATTCCCCCAGGGCACAAAGTTGCCGGCGGCCGCGGCACGCACTGGGATCTGATGCTCGAGCAGAATGGCGTGCTCAGGACCTGGGCCCTGGCCGCTGAGCCCGGCGGCGAGTTAAGAACCAAGGCCGAACCGCTACCCGACCACCGTCTCGCGTACCTCGACTATGAAGGACCGGTCTCGGGCAAGCGGGGGATCGTCAGCCAGTGGGACGCCGGCGAGTACGAAATTCTCGCGCAGTCGGCCGAGCGGCTGGAGTTGCGCCTGGTCGGCAGCTCAGCAGCGCGATACTTGTCGCTCACGGCCGATGCCGGCCGAGACGGTCATTTCTGGAGCGCGTCGTTCTCTCTCGCGCCAATCCGCGGCTCGTCATCGCCGGGCCCTTCCCGTCCCGATTCGTCGTCCAGTTCCAGCTGAGCGGTCGGCACCCGCAGCGGTTCCGGCAGCACGGGGGCAGAGTCCAAGGGCGGCAGCCCTACGGTGCCGGCCACGTACAGCTCGCCTTCGCGCAGCTCGATCGATTCCAGCCGCAGCGACTCGTCGGGGCGATCGCCCAGCCTTGGCAGCGTGACGAGCGCCACGGGGTCGCCGCGCGACTTGCGCCATTCCAGCCGCAAGTTCAACTCCCGAGCCACGTGCGACAGGCCATCCAGAATCGGTCCCAGCGGCACTGGCAGCGAACCGGCTCGCACGCTGCGAATCCGAATGGCCACGACGTGCGGACTTTGCAGATAGGCCTCGAACAAGACCGAGACGACCGTATCGATTTCGCCGGTGCGGTAATGACAACCCAGCGCCGCGCCATCGGCCGTGATCGAGACGCGCGGGTCGCGAATCTCGTCAGGCAGCAGATGCGCATAGTTGGTGGCCAGTTCGAGCGCCAACCAGGCGTTGATCTCGTCGGCCGTGAACAGGCTCGACCAGTTTCCCCGGTTGTGCAGATCGCTGGCCAGGGCCGAGGCCCTGGCCACGAACGAATCGCGTTCGTCCACCTGCGAGGCGGCCTCGACCGCCACGGCCTTCTGATAGAAGATCGGCACCGCTTGCGATGCCTGGTACAGCAACAGAACGGCTATACCCGCCACCAGCAGTAGCGAGACTGACGCAAGCGCGGCGATCTTGACCGCACGAGGCACGGCGGACGTCCCTGTCTGGATTATCGAGTGGCCCAGAACTGGCCGGGGCGAAAAGGTCGCGAATAGTAGGCCGCCGCACAATACGCGTCAATCCCGCCAAGTTGGGCGGCCGGCCGCTGGACTGCTAGCAAGGCCAAGCTCCCGGGACCCAACGCTGGAAGCCGCGGAAACCTCGTGATTTCCCGGAGAATATGCACAAATTCGGCTGTCAGTGATTCCCCAATTGGCCAGATCGGGTTACAATGTCGCCGGAGTCAACGGTTCGACGATTTTCGCCGCCCAGCGTTTTCCAATCCGCGTTCTGCGGAGCTGTGTGGCAGGGACTGCTCGACCTTAACCATTTCGGCTGTCAGTCAGACAACGCGTAATTCAAGGGACACGTTTGCCGGCGCGCGTCGCCAGGCAGGCCTGAACTCTCGTTTGAGTCACATCCTCTTTCATCGTGCGTCGCTCGTCGCGCTCTTCTGCTCGACTGCGTTCGCGCTCTGCAACAGAAAAGGGCGAACATGGTGAACGCTCTTCACACTCAGCCTCCCGGTAGTTCCGCCGATGTCGGCACCAACAATCAGCCGCAGCCGGCCGTGTCGGATGCCCTGGTGAATAACCTCGTCAAGCTCTTCAAGCTCCTCTCCGATGAGACTCGCTTGCGGATTCTCTATTACCTCACCGAACGCAGCGAGCTGCACGTGCGGGCACTCTGCGAATTGCTCGGCGAAAGCCAGCCCGCGGTCAGCCATCACCTGGCCCTGCTGCGGGTGGCCGGCCTCATCGAGCGCCGCCGCGAAGGCAAGCACAATTTTTACGGTCTCAAGACCCGTCAGTTCTCGACGTTGCTCGACATGCTCTTCGAGACTATGCCCGAGGGGGACCGCAAGATTCGCTTCGACGATTACATGCTGTCGCAGGTGCCGGAATAACTAGCTAACCGATGCCATGGGTCGCCGCGTCGCGGCTCACCCATACTCGAGCGCGTGCCGGCCACCGGCCAGGCCCCGTACTATTCAACGACTTCGCCGGGAGACTCGGTAGCATCACTTGCTGCCGCCGGCTCCTTCACGAGTTCCGCAACCAGGGCTCGAACCTTCTCGTACGCGCCTTCGCTCTCAAACCGCTCGCGCAGCTTGCCCGTGCGGTCATAGACGAACACGGCCGGCACGGCGTTCAGCTTGAACTTCCGGTACAAGACGTCGCTCTCTTCATTTGACATGAAGTTGTCGAACGTTGCGGCTTGTGATTTCAGGAACTCCAGCACAGGAAGTTCTGCGTCCTCCGGCGTGCCAAGTCCCTCGAAGTCAAAGCTCAGCGAGACGCAAGCCACATCCTCGCCCGGGTACGCCTTCTGCAGATCGACCAGGTTGTGGAAGTCCTTCATGCACGGCGGACACGATGTGCTCCAACAGTCCATCACGACCACTCGGCCCTGCTTCGCGGCCAGCCGCTGCTGAATCTCGTCAAAGCTGAGGATCTCCAGCTTCACGTCGGCCGCGCTCGCTTCGCCTGCGGTCTCAACTGCCGCCGTCGAATTGGCATCTGGAGCCGACGATTGCGGTTTATTGCAGCCGGAGCATAGCAGACAGATTACGAAGCACCACGAAAGCAAAGGAACTAGTCTGCGCATGGCTGGCCTTCAGGTGGGAGATTGGCATGGCGGGTTCGCTTGACGCACAAGCCATTGTAGCGCCCCTCCCGCCGCCGCGTCAAAACGTGGTTTGCAGCGCGCCAGGCACTTATCTACCATGCCCTCTATGAACGAGTTCATCCACGAGCGTCACAAGCCCCTCTCGCCGCTCGACCGCCCCCGCGAGCTCGTCATCGCCTGTGCGCCGCTGCGCAGCAACATCAACCTCTCGCGCATCGTACGGCTTGCCGGTTGCTCGGGCGTCAATCGCGTGATCGCCTGCGGCACCGCCAAGGTGATCGGCAAGATCGCCCGCGACGGAGCCGACACCGTCGAGATCGAAGTCCATCGCACGCTTCCGCCGGTCCTCAAGGACCTCCGCCGCGAGGGCTATCAGCTCGTCGGCCTCGAGCAGACCACGAGCTCGCAGAACTTGCACACGTTCAAGTTCCAGCGCCGGACGGCACTTGTCATCGGCAACGAACGTGCCGGCATCACCGACGAGATCCTCGCCCTGCTCGACAGCGTGGTCGAGATTCCCGTCTGGGGACTCCCCTACAGCTACAACGTCGCCACCGCCACCACCATGGCCATGTACGAATACTGCAAACAGTTTCCGACCGGGTGAGCGCAACAATAAAGGCCGCGGGCTCGCATTGCAAACCCGCGACCTTGATGTTGTCAATTAAGTCGGCCTATTTCTTGGCCTTATCTGCCACGGCCGCCTGTGCCGCCGCAAGCCGGGCAATCGGCACCCGGAACGGCGAGCAACTCACGTAGTTCAGCCCGATCTCGTGGCAGAACATCACGCTCGAGGGATCGCCACCGTGCTCGCCGCAGATGCCGAGCTTGATCTCGGGCCGCGCCTTCTGTCCGCCGGCCACGGCAATCTTCATCAGCGCGCCAACACCATCACGATCGATCGTCTGGAACGGATCGTTCGGCAGAATGTCGCGTTCGCGGTACTCGTTGATGAATCCGCCGTAGTCGTCGCGGCTCATGCCCAGCGTCGTCTGCGTCAGGTCGTTGGTGCCGAAGCTGAAGAACTCCGCCCGCTTGGCAATCTGATCGGCACACACCGCGGCTCGCGGCAGCTCGACCATCGTGCCGACCAGGTAGTCGACCTTCGAGCCCTTCTCCTTGAAGACCTGCTCGGCCGTCTCGCGAACGATCTTCTCCTGATCCGCGAACTCGGTCGCAAAACCGGCCAGCGGAATCATTACCTCGGGATGCACGTCGATGCCGGCTTTCTTCACATCGCAAGCCGCTTCGAAAATCGCCCGGGCCTGCATCCGCGTGATCTCCGGATACACGATACCCAGGCGGCAACCGCGGTGACCCAGCATCGGGTTGAACTCGTGCAGCTCTTCCACGCGGCGTTTGATGGCATCGGCTTTCACGCCGATGATCTTCGCCAGCTCGGCTTGCTCTTCGCCCGAGTGCGGCAGGAACTCGTGCAGCGGCGGATCGAGCAGGCGGATGGTGACCGGTTTACCCTGCATCGCGCGGAAGATGCCGTCGAAGTCCTTCCGCTGGTGCGGCAGCAGCTTCGTGAGAGCCTTCTCGCGATCGGCCAGGTTCTCGGCCAGGATCATCTCGCGGAAATCATTGATGTGGTCGAAGAACATGTGCTCGGTGCGGCACAGGCCGATGCCCTCGGCGCCGAACGCGATTGCCTCGAGTGCCTGCTTCGGCTCATCGGCGTTCGTGCGCACCTTCAGCGTGCGGGCTTCGTCGACCCACTTCATGAGCTGCTCATAGCGCTGATACGTCTCGGCCTCGTTCGGCTTCATCGACTTCGAGATCAGCACCTGCAGGATCTCGCTCGGCCGAGTTTCCACGGCGCCCTCGAACACTTCGCCGGTGAAGCCGTCGATCGAGATTGCGTCCCCCTGCTTGAACGTCTTGCCGTTCACGGTCAGCGTGCCGGCATGGTAGTCGATGTTCAGATCGCTGCAGCCCACGATGCAGGCCTTGCCCATCTGGCGGCTGACGAGAGCCGCGTGCGAGCTGGCGCCGCCGAAGGCCGTCAAAATACCCTGGGCGATCTTCATCCCGCGCAGATCTTCCGGGCTCGTCTCGCGACGCACGAGGATCAACTGCACCTTGCTGTCCTTCAGCCACTGGGCCTCGGCATCCGATGCGTGGAACACGATCTTGCCGCTCGCGGCGCCCGGGCCGGCGTTGATGCCCTTGGCCAGCAGCCGACCGGCGCTCACCGCGGCCTTCTTCGACTCGGGGCTGTAAATCGGCTGCAAGAGCTGGTTCAGGTCGTCGGCCGGAATGCGCTTCGCGCTCAGGGCCTGCTCCTTGCTGATCAGGCCTTCGTTCACCATGTCGACCGCGATCCGCACTGCCGCGAAGCCGGTTCGCTTGGCGTTGCGGGTTTGCAGCATCCAGACCTTACCGCGCTGGATCGTGAATTCGACGTCTTGCACGTCTTGGTAGTGAGCTTCGAGCTTGCGGCCGATGTCGTCGAGCTCTTTGAAGCCCGCGGGCATCACCTTGCCCAGCGTTTCCTCGATTCGCTCGGGCGTGCGAATGCCGGCCACGACGTCTTCCCCCTGTGCGTTGATCAGGTAGTCGCCGTTGATGCCGGGCAAGCCAAGCGCGACGTCGCGGGTCATGGCCACGCCGGTCGCGCAGTCATCGCCCAGGTTGCCGAAGACCATCGCCTGCACGTTGACCGCGGTGCCCCATTCGTGCGGAATCCCGTAAGTGCGGCGATAAACCACAGCGCGATCGTTCATCCAACTGCTGAACACGGCGCCGACGGCTCCCCACACTTGCTCCATCGGCTCGTTCGGGAAGTCCTTGCCGGTGCCGTCCTTGATCGCCTTCTTGAATTCCTTCACCAGCTCCTTAAGCTGCTCGGCGGTAAGTTCGTTGTCGAGCTTCACGCCGGCTTTCTTTTTCTTCGCCTCGAGCAGCACTTCGAACGGGTCGTGATCGTGCTTGGTCTTGGGCTTCATGTCCAAGACGACGTCGCCGTACATCTGCACGAACCGCCGATAGCTGTCCCAGGCAAACCGCTCGTTGCCCGACTGCTTGGCCAGGGCTTCCACCGTTTGGTCGTTCAAACCGATGTTGAGCACGGTGTCCATCATGCCCGGCATGCTCTCGCGAGCGCCCGAGCGGCAGGAGACGAGCAGCGGATTCTTGGTCGATCCGAATTCGGCGCCCATCTCGCGCTCGATCTTGGCCATGGCATCGTCAACGGCCTTTTTCAGTTCGGGCGGGTAGCTCTTGTCGTGAGCGTAGTAGTAAGTGCAGACGTTCGTGCCGATGGTGAAGCCGGCGGGAACCGGCAGACCCAGGTTGGTCATTTCAGCCAGGTTGGCGCCCTTGCCGCCCAGCAATTCCTTCATTGAGGCCGAACCGTCGGTGCCCGTGGGACCGAACGAAAAAACATACTTATCAGACATGGATCGACGTTCCTTTCAAAGCTCAAGCGCCAGCGGATGGCGCTCGCCTCACTCGCCATCATGCGAACCGTTGGGGAGACATGTACAAGCGGGTCAATCTAACAAGTCGGCCCCAAGAGCGTCAAGGAGCCGTAAGGTCCACGCAGCTAAGGGCATAAGTCAGTCGCAGCTAGCGCGAAACCGCCAGCCATCGCGTCGCGACTGAGACGCCCGAAAACGGTGCCAGGAACCGCTTCTGAGAAGAGGTTCCCGGCACCGTTTTTTCGGCGCGCAAGCAAGCGGGTGGACGAAGCCACCCGCTGCCGAAGTCAGGGGCAATCAAGCCGGGAGCGCCGCTCAGGCGTGCATCATCTGCCGGCCGTTTCTCATTTGCCGCCAGATGGCCCAGCCGCAAATCGCCAGCGGTAGAACAAACTGCAACACCTGTGACGCGCTGGGGGACCTGCTGAACGAGAGGCCCAATGTCAGTCGGCCTTGCTCATGCATTGTGGGCAGCATGATGTCGATCGCTGCCAGGCCGCCCAAAACTGCGATCACTACTGACGCGGCTGCCAGCCACTTCCAACTCACTTGCGCGCGGTCGGCCAATCGGGCAAAGAACGCTGCCGAGGCAGCGGCCGGCAAGATCAGCAGCCCCAAAACCGTGTAGGGCAGGCATGCGTTCGCGAATTGCCACGCCGCCCCGCCCGTGTCGACCTTCCCGCTTTCGATGCCCAGCGCGCCCATCAGCAGGATGATGCACGTGAGCGACGCGAACCACAGCACCGGCAGCGACAACACCGGGAGCACCACAAACATCAACACCGGGTGCCGCTGCGAGAACCTCGCCTTGCGAAACTCCTGTGCCGCCGAAGCGGCCACGTGGCCGGGCGAACCCAGCCGTTGAAAGACGCCGTGAAGATCTTTGGCATCCGTGCTCATACGATCCTCCAAAAGGTTAGAGAGATGATCCGAAAGTTCCAACACAAACCGCTCCACGTAGAGCGGCGGTAGTTTGCGGCGAACCAGCTCGGTCCGCAGTTCAAGAAGCCAGCGCTGGGCGTTCACGTTCGCCTCCTTGCAAAGCGTGATTCACGGCCCCCACGATCCGCTGCCAGGCGGATACCGATTCGGCGAGCTGCTTTTTGCCGCGCGGGGTGACACGATAGACGACCCGCTCGCGGCCGCCGACCACTTCGCGTGCAGCAGCCAGCACGCCCTGGGTCTCCAGCCGGTGCAGGATCGGATAGATGCAGCCCTCGCCGAACTCGAGCGTGCCGCCCGTCGCCAGCTTGATCGATTGCACCAGCTCATAGCCGTACATCGGCCGCCGCGAGAGCAGCTCCAGGAGCAGCAGCTCCGGAACGCCGTTCAAGAACGCGGGATTTGTCTTGCGAATTGCCATCGAAAACTGGCCTCCATGCCTCGAAGTTCGAGGGCTTGTACCTCAAGGTTCGAGGTACAGCAAGGTCAGTTTCTCATATAAGGACGAGCGGCTTCAACTTGGCCGCCGAAAGTGTCTGGGCAAATCCCGCGCGCCATGGATGACTTGGATGACCTCAATCCCGGCGGGAACCGTCAGATAGAAAGCAATGAAGCCCTTGGCGGTCAGGCAACGCACCCCGCTACCCAATTCGCTCCGCGGCACTCCGATTTCAGGGTTTTGCGCGTATACGCGGACACGCTCATCAATGGCAGCCACGACTCGGTCGGCAACGTCATTGCTTTGCGATTGAGATTTGATATACGACCAGATCGCGTGCAAATCTTCTTGCGCGCTGGGAACGTAGATGGCAATCCGATCCACTAGGGTTCCCCGTGACGTCGCCGTGCTTCACGTTTGAATGCCTCCATGTTCAACGGCTGCGACGCGGTCGTACCAGCTTCCGCAATCCGGGCTTGAATCTCTTTGCGCAAATCCAAGTGACGCTGTTCGGCGTCCTCTAAGGCAGCCATTGCGCTGGTGAGAAACTCGCTGACGGAACAACCACGTGCTTCAGCCAATTGTGCGGCATGTTCCAGTACGGCAGGATCAACATGCAGAGGTCCAGCAGCCATTTGGATTCTCCTTGAAATGTGGCTCTATTATACCTCGACGCACTGCTGAAAGCCTCAACTCACTGGGGCTGTGCTCGCGGCACCGGCCTCCCCCGGAATCCGAAACTGCCGGGCAATCGCCAGCCGCAACACCAGGTACGCCAGCAACCCCGTCGGGCCCATCATGAACGTCAGCAGCATGCAGGGAATCACCAGCAAGTGCGGCACGCCCACCTTCTGTGCGTCGCGCACTTCCCAGCTCCCCACGAAGATGTCGAACGCCAGGTAGTGAATCCAGCCCGCCACCAGGACGCCATCAACCGAGAACGCCGATCGGACACCGGCCAGCGAACCAAATGCCGCGAATCCCTCCGGCACCTGGCCGAAATACTTCAGGAACAACACGATGTATGTCACGGCCAGGATCGCGGGGATCAGCGCCACGGTGATCGTCTGCGTCCAGCGCCAGCGCGGCAGAAACACCAGGAGCAGCCAGCCGGGCATGACAATGTACCCGGCAATGTCGAACAGGCGAGGGAGATCCATGACATGCTTCTCCGGCAAAGAATTGGTTGGTTACTCGACGATTGGCTCTCCCCACTCCGCCGTGAATTTAACCTGACACTTCTTGCATTGCACGCGCCGTCCCAGGTGAGCCGGCTTCAAATTGCTCTCGTTGCCGCAGCCGCCACACTTGACGGTTAGCCGCAGCTTACTGATCGCTTGGCCGCTCATGGCCGCTTCCGGCACTCCGGCCAGCACAATGTCCGCCGGTTCCAGCCGCGTGAGCAGCTTCTTGGTCAACGGCGCGATGTCGGCAATCCGATCGGCGAGCCGCCGGATGCCTTGCTCGAAAACGTTTCGCACGAGTCGTCCATTGCCAAAGTGCTCGTCCCGATGATCCAGCAAATAGCGAAACCCCAGCATGAGCCGCGCCCGCGTTTCGGCCGGCAGCTCGTAATGGTTCTTCTCGCACAGGCTCGTGAAAATCCGGCACAATTCCACCACGCCGTAGTCCGGAAACGACAGCGTGCGATTAAACCGCGAACTCAAGCCGGGGTTCGACTCCAGCAACCGCTGCATTTCGGCGGGATAACCGGCCAGAATCACAATCAACCGCGCCCGCTCGTCTTCCATCCGCTTGAGCAGAATCTGCACGGCTTCATGGCCGTAGGGATCGTCCCCCTCTTCGCTCACCAGGGCATACGCTTCGTCGATGAACAGCACGCCGTCGAGCGCCTTGTCGATGATCTTGTTCGTCCGCTCGGCCGTCTGCCCGACATAGCCAGCCACCAGCGCGGATCGATCCGCCTCGACCAGGTGCCCGCGCTTCACGACGCCCAGCGCCCCGAACACTTCGCCCAGGATGCGTGCCACCGACGTCTTGCCCGTGCCGGGGTTGCCGGTGAACACCGTGTGCAGGCTGACCTGCGTGCGCGGCAGTCCCGCCTCCTCTCGATGCTGTTGCACCTGCAGAAATCGGGTCAGCTCGCGCACCTCGGCTTTAATGCTCGCCAGCCCGATCAGCTCGTCGAGCGCCTTGAGGGCGGCCTGCAGTCGCTCTTCTTTCGTCGGTGGCGCCGCCTGCGTGGCAGGAACTTTGTCATCGCCTGCCAGGACGCTCTTCACGGCCACAAGCTCATCGAGCCGGCCCTGTTCGACGGGCACTCCCATCGGTACGCCAGCCGGGACTTCCCTGTGCTCAATCGGAACGGGCAGCAAGTGACGATGGACCTCGGCCAGCAGGCCCTTGAGCTGCACGGCTTCTTCCGCCGCCAGCACGCCGTCGGCCATGGCCACCAGGTTGGCAACCCGCATCACCACCGTTTCGACTTCGCTCACGCGATCGTGAAGCGCCAGAACTTCTTCGAACGGCCGCAGCAGACGATACCAATCGAATTTGTCCGTCATCGGCACCAGTTCCCGCATCACGGTGCCAATTTCGTCGTCGGCGAAGTGTCGTCCCCACAGCTTTTCGATCAGCAATTGGGCCAGCCGCCGCTCGGCCGCGCAAAACTTCCGATCGGCCTGCATGATGGTCAGAAAGATCTTGACCAGTAGCCCGCGGGCCAGGTCTTCCATCAGGCTGCGCGAGGCCGCTTCGTCGCGCCGGAGTCGCTTGGCGGCAACGCTGTGATTCCAGGCATCCGCGCTCGACCGGTAGAGCTCGAGGCAATCGTCAACGGCCTCGCTGAAGGCAGCAAGGTGCGGATCGCGCGAATCGACCGATCTGGGCATCGAGAATTAGGAGATGAAACGGGGGCGTCCTGAACGCCACCACATTATACCGCCTCAGCGGGGGAATGCGACCGAACCGCTGAACGAGCACGTTTCTACGGTCGCCAATAAAAACAGCGGCCCGGTCCTCGCTGGGACCGGGCCGCCGATGTTGACCAGACCTTCAACTGAGGACGGCTCAGAAGAAGACCACAAACCCTAACTTCCGTTTAGCCACCACAGCCGCAGCCGGGTTCAGCCGCACAACCCGGTTCGGCCGCACAGCTCGGTTCGCAAGCGACCGGGCAGCAGACCTTCACCGGAACCTGCTTGCAGACCACCTTCGGCACGCAGCGGGTCACCGTGTAAGCGACCTGCTTCGGCACACAACGAGTGACGTTGATCGTCTTCGTGTAGTGAACCGGCTTGCAGACCGTGTACGGAACCTGCTTCACGCACTTCTCGGCAACCATGTGGCAGACCTTGTACTGGCAAGTCTTGACCCGCTGTTCCGGCACCATGCGGCACACCGTGTACTGGCAAGTCTTGACCCGCTTTTCGGGCACCATGTGGCAGACCTTGTACTCGCAGGTCTTGACGCGCTTCTCGGGCACCATGTGGCAGACCTTGTACGTGCAGGTCTTCACACGCTGCTCGGGAACCATCTTGCAGACCGTGTACTGGCAGGTCTTGACGCGCTTCTCGGGCACCATGTGGCAGACCGTGTAGTTGCAGGTCTTGACCCGCTTCTCGGCAACCATGTGGCAGACCTTGTACTGGCAGGTCTTGACCCGCTTTTCGGGCACCATGTGGCACACCGTGTAGCTGCAGGTCTTGACGCGCTTCTCGGGCACCATGTGGCACACCGTGTACTGACAGGTCTTGACACGCTTCTCGGGAACCATGTGGCAGACCTTATACGTGCAGGTCTTCACACGCTGTTCCGGAACCATGCGGCAAACCGTGTAGTTGCAGGTCTTGACGCGCTTCTCGGGCACCATGTGGCACACCGTATAGCTGCAAGTCTTCACCCGCTTCTCGGGCACCATGTGGCAGACCGTGTAGTTGCAGGTCTTCACACGCTTCTCGGCAACCATGTGGCAGACCTTGTACGTGCAGGTCTTCACGCGCTTCTCGGGCACCATGTGGCAGACCGTGTAGTTGCAGGTCTTGACGCGCTTCTCGGGCACCATGTGGCACACCGTGTAATTGCAGGTCTTGACGCGCTTCTCGGCCACCATCCGGCACACGGTGTAGTTCACCGTCTTCACGCGGTTCTCACGCTCGTAACGCACGCAGTTGATCGTGCGGGTGCGAGTCTCCGGAACCCAAACCTTCTTGCAAACCTTGACCGGCGGGCACTGGACGCATTCGGTCTTGCAGCAGCCCGGCTTGTAGACGCAGCGGCAGCAGCAAGGATCCCATACCCACGAACCGCAGCCTTGGACAGTCCGCTTCACCACCGGGCCAGGGCACTCGGTGACTTGCGTTTCCCAACGGCCACAGCACTCGGACACTTCTTTCGTATAGTGAACCGGCTTGCAGACCGTGTAGCAGATCTCACGGGTCTTCGTCTCCTGCACCGGCTTGCAGACCGTGTAGCAGATCTCGCGGGTCTTCGTCTCGTAGACCGGCTTGCAGACCGTGTAGCAGATCTCACGGGTCTTCGTCTCGTAGACCGGCTTGCACACCGTGTAGCAAATTTCCCGGGTCTTGGTTTCCCAAACCGGCTTGCACACCGTGTAGCAGATCTCACGGGTCTTCGTCTCGTAGACCGGTTTGCAGACCGTGTAGCAGATCTCGCGAGTCTTGGTCTCGTAGACCGGCTTGCACACCGTGTAGCAGATCTCGCGGGTCTTCGTCTCGTAGACCGGCTTGCACACCGTGTAGCAAATTTCCCGGGTCTTGGTTTCCCAGACCGGCTTGCAGACGGTGTAGCAGATCTCGCGGGTCTTCGTTTCATAGACCGGCTTGCACACCGTGTAGCAGATCTCGCGGGTCTTCGTCTCGTAGACCGGCTTGCACACCGTGTAGCAAATTTCCCGAGTCTTGGTTTCCCAGACCGGCTTGCAGACCGTGTAGCAGATCTCGCGGGTCTTCGTCTCATAGACCGGCTTGCAGACCGTGTAGCAGATCTCGCGGGTCTTCGTTTCGTAGACCGGCTTGCACACCGTGTAGCAAATTTCCCGGGTCTTGGTTTCCCAAACCGGCTTGCACACCGTGTAGCAGATCTCGCGGGTCTTGGTTTCCCAGACCGGTTTGCACACCGTGTAGCAGATCTCACGAGTCTTCGTCTCGTAGACCGGCTTGCACACCGTGTAGCAAATTTCCCGGGTCTTGGTTTCCCAGACCGGCTTGCAGACCGTGTACTCGCAGTTGCGGTAGGCGGTCTCGTTCACGTACTTGACGCAATTGATCGTTTTCTGTTCGCAAACCGGTTCGTAGACCGTCTTGTAGCAGGTGTAATTCTGCTTTTCGTAGACGGTCTCCTTACAGGTTCGCATGACTGTGTGGCACTGCATCTTGCATGCGGTGTAATCGCATGGATCGCAGCAGCTCGCACAGCATCGATACCGGGCCGCGCCGCAGTACCCTGCTTGTGCCGCGTCAGCGAGCGCGGCAAGCAGGATGACCGCAACAATCGGCACACCCAACAATGCTCTCATGGCTTTCATGCCTCCTTCGTGGGACGACTCAGGATGGGTCTGGTCAGGCGAGGTTTTCCCGCTATGAGCTCTATTCGGCCAGCGCACTCCATGTGCGTTAGCTGGGCAACCCAAACTTCACCATCTACCGCAGTCCACCGGACGAGCAGAGACGGCGCATTTGCTTACCCACCTTTCCCGAACGTTCTCTGAAATCGTCAATCTGGGCTGATAGCTTGAAATGGATATGCTGAAGAAACTTTTCAGCGCCGGTAGACAGGCAAATCGCGTCGGATTGTGTGACCTGTGCGGGTGCTAGCGAAGGCATGAATCGCGGCCGATGGACCGCTTGGGTCCCCGAACGGGGTAGCCTTGCTGTCAGCGGGGTCGTGGCCTAGATTACAATCCCCTGCCGGCGCATCCCGTCCACCCAGTCCCGTCCGCTATGAGCGATCGCAAATCGAGACCTCCGGCCGCCAGCAGCCCGGACGCGGCCGTTCCCAAAGCGGTCGTCAGCCGGCTCAGTCTTTACCTGCGCGAGCTGCAGCACCTGGTGCGCGACGGTCATCAGCGGACCAGCAGCAGCCAACTCGGCACCCTGCTGGGCTTTAGCGATGCCCAGGTCCGCAAGGACCTCGCCTACTTCGGCCATTTCGGCCATCCGGGAATCGGCTACCGCTGCGACGACCTCATCAAAGCCATTCGCAAAATCCTCGGCACCGACCGCGACTGGCCCGTGGCCATGATCGGCACCGGTAACCTCGGCCGCGCGCTGCTGGGGTACAAAGGCTTCACCCACCAGGGCTTTCGCATCGCCGCGGCATTCGACGTTGATCCGCAGCGCGTGGGCGCCACGATCGAGGGCGTGCGAGTCTTCCACCTCGACCAGCTTGATACGGTCGTCCACGATCACAAGATCAAGCTCGGTCTGATCGCGGTGCCTGCCCCCGCCGCGCAAAGTGTCGCCGACCGGCTGGTGGCGGCCGGCATCGAAGGCATCGTGAACTTCGCGCCGGTGACCATCTCTCTGCCAGACAACGTTCGCCAAGTGGGTGTCGATCTGGCCATCGAGCTCGAACAGCTTTCCTTCGCCGTGGTCAGTCGCGGCAGCGGCGAAGGCGTGGATTGACGGCCGCGCGATCAGCGGCTGCGAATGCGTTGCCCCACCTTTGGGGTAAGGCTATAATTCTCAGTATGACACTACAAACCTTCCGCGACTTGCTCTCCCAAAAGCCGTTCAAGCCGTTCCGCCTCGTGATGTCGAGCGGCGATTCGTACGAAGTCCGCCACCCAGAGATGGCCATGCTCACCCGCACGAGCATCTTGGTCGGCACCGACGTCCCCGACGACGGCATTCCCGCCGAGTTCAAGATCTGTTCTCTGCTGCACGTCACGGCCGTCGAGCCGCTGGTGGGCAGCAACCACGGTTAGCGGTTTGCGCGCCGCTCGCGAATTTTCTCTCTGAGCGACCAGCCCAGTTCCTGACACGCTCGGCAGATACCCCTGATATCAGTCGGCTGGAGCGCATTCTCGACGAGCAATCTGAGCGGATTGGTTACGCAGCAAAGCGCCTCGCGCGCCGCGGCCAAGTCCTCGGCGGACGAGGCCTGTTCCTTGATTTCGGCGCCGTATGTCGAGCTTCGTCGCGCGGGCCGCCCTCGCGCGATCACCAAACCACTGACACAAAAAAACGGGCCGCCCTCGCGTCGAGGGCGGCCCATTACGAACAGTCTGGCAAAATCGCTCAGAAACGACTATTTCCGACGACGGCGAATGCCGTAGCCGACCAGGCCAATGCCCGCGAAAGCCATCAGCAGCACCGAACCCGGCTCCGGCACCACATTGATGGCCGCCTGCTTGAAGGCGCCCGCCACTGCGGTGGCGTTCAGATCAATTGAAGCCAGCAAGTCGAGGTTGACGTTGCCGCTAATCGTGCCACTCACTTCCTCGATGTCCACCGTGCCTGCCTGGCCGGCGGTGTTCACGCCGATGGCATTAATGGCGGTCAGGCTGAAGTTGGTGGCGGGAATGGCAATGTTCAGTCCGAGCTGCGTCAGATCGATGGGCACCGTGATTCCCAAGCTCCCTGCGAGCAGTGAAGCCGCGACGTCATCGAAATCCACATCACCTGAGGCGTTGTGAATGACATTGATCAGGAATGGCAACTCTTGACCGGCCAATGAAATATTCTCGTTGAGATTTAGCAGCGTGCCGCTTCCCAACACTCCGTTGACGACGTCGTCGAGCTGGATCGTCGTCAGGTTGATGTTGAACGAGGCGAACGACAACCGCAGATTGGCCGCCAGATCGATGCTTCCGGAAATAGTGCCGACCAGGTCGGCCACAAGTGTTCCGGAGATCGTCGTAGAAACCAGATCTGCGCCTGAGGTCGACAAGTCGAGCATGATCGGCGATACCGGATGCGCACCGTCCACAAAGTTACCCGGGCCGCCGGGCGAGTTCAGTGCAACCGGCCCAGCCGAACTGATCGACAGGTTTTGCAGGCTAATGTTCTGCACCGGATTGAAGGCAACCGACAAGGTCGAAGTGTTCTTTACAACGAGATCACCGAAAATGGGACTGGAACTTACCACTCCCGGAATCGTGACGTTGTTCGGGATACTAGCGTTGATGCTTCCTGAGACGTTAGCCGTGGCGTTGATCGCGCTGCCCACCGCAATGTTCATGTTCGTGGCCGTAGCGCCGTTGAGAATCCCGGTTTGACCGGGATCATCCCACTTGCCATCCGAACCGGGAACGCCACCGTCGAGTACGCCCGGAATGGCATTCGCCAGATTGTCACCCGCCGTCACGTCCAAAGAACCCGAGATACCACTGTTGAACGGCGTTGTGGGAATATTGATGCCAACCTGCGTGGCTCCGATGGCAATCGGAATCGGCGCAGGATTCGTGGTCGTCACGCTGTTCGGAAAGACGTTACCAGCGTTGAAAGGCAAACCATTGTTGCCCCTAACAGTCCTGATGCGCAGCGTGTTGATGTCGAGGGCTGCGCTGGAAGTGTTCTTCACGTCGGCCGTAATCGTACCGCCGATACTTCCGGAAAAGTTTCCGGAATTGATGGGAAGATTCTGCGTCGCGGTCTGGCCATAGGCCGTGCCGCTGATCGCGAGCGCTGCGCAGAGCGCTGTAGAGGTTAATACTCTTGTCCAAGTCATTAGCGTCTCCTTGATGGGGGTGCCAGTCTGCTCGTGGTTGCCTGCCGACTCACCATGTGAGCCGCGCGCGTCGGTTCTTCCGACTGGCTAACTGAGGCTCGATTCTATTTCGCGCAAGCCCCGTGTCAATCAGAAAACCCCGCGAGGCGCTGTTTTTTTCCCGCAAGGTTGGCGGGAAACCAACACGCCACCCAGAAGAGTGGGCAGCGGGTGCACCGAGCACTTTGCCACCGGAGCGGCAGAGGGTCGTAAACTACCCGGCTAGGACTCGAACCTAGAATGGGAGAGCCAAAATCTCCAGTGTTACCATTACACCACCGGGTAAGTGGGACGGCACGCGATCCTTCAGAGGGCTTGCTCGCCAAAAAATCGCGACCGTCTCCATGTAATAGGCGTTCTCTTCAGTGCCGTCAAGGCAACCAGTGCTCGCCGTTATCCACCGTGGAATCAAGCTGAGTTCCGAACCGATAGGGCGCCCCGCGAATTAACTCGCGGTCCGCACGAGGGCGGCAAACGGCTTCGCCTCTGTCGTCGGCCTCGATGGGTATTCTTGCACGACCGGGTAACGCAAATCGGCAGCGCGATCCCGTTAGCGCCACTCCCCTTGAGGGTAGGGATTTACTGCGGTGTTTTCCACCCACAGCAAGATTTGCGGTCGCCATCGCGGCAGGCTAAAGTCACTCCTGCCCCCGCACGCCACACACTTTTCGCCCACCTCGACGGTCCGAATGGGAGCCACCATGTTCGATCTGAAATCTCTAAAGACCCTCGCATCCGGACTCGCCGCCTCGTTGTGCTCGCTGCTCCTGGCTCATCCCAGCCTGAGTGCCGAGCCCAAAACCGAAAACGTCATCCTCCTGATGACCGACGGTCTCCGCTGGCAGGAAGTATTCTCGGGCGCCGAAGAATCGCTGATCAGCGAAGAAGCCGGCGGCGTCAAGGACGTCGAAAACCTGCGGGCGAAGTTCTGGCGCGATACGCCTGCAGCACGCCGCGAAGCGCTCCTGCCGTTCATCTGGGGCACCATCGGCCGCCAGGGGCAGATCCTCGGCAACCGCGAGAAAGGCAGCTACGGCCAGGTCACCAACGGCATGCACTTCTCCTATCCCGGCTACAACGAAACACTCACCGGCTTCGCCGATCCGGCGATCGACAGTAACGACAAGATCCCCAACAAGAACGTCACCGTCTTCGAGTGGCTGAACCGTCAGGACGGCTTGCACGGCAAGGTCGCCGCCTTCGGCGTCTGGGACTGTTTCCCTTACATCTTCAATCGCGACCGCTGCGGCTTCTACATCAATGCCGGCTTTGAGCCCGTGCCCGGCGAAGACAAGAACCCCCGCATCGCGGCCATCAATGAACTCAAAGCGAACACCAACCCCGTGCTCGGCGCCGAACCGCAAGATTCCTTCGCCATCTATTCCGCCGTCGAGTACCTAAAGGACCACAAGCCGCGCGTGTTCTTCCTCTCGCTCAACGAGACCGATTCCTGGGGGCACGCCGGCCGCTACGACCTCTATCTGAACGCCGCTCACAAGGCCGACGCGGGTATCAAGCTCCTTTGGGAAACACTGCAATCGATCCCGCAGTATCGCGACAAGACGTCGATCGTGCTCACGGTCGATCACGGCCGCGGCGACGCGCCGGTCGACTGGAAAAGCCACGGCCAGAAGGTTCCCAAGAGCGAGTTCATCTGGCTGGCGGCCATCGGTCCGGACACGGCACCGCTCGGCGAACGCGCGAATTGCGATCCCTTCACGCAAAGCCAGGTCGCGGCCACCGTTGCTGCCCTGCTCGGCAAGGACTACGCCGGCGCCGTGCCGCAGGCCGCTAAACCAATTGCCGATCTGCTGCCGGCTTCCAAGTAAATTCCACGGGGCCTCCTCGAAATGCGAGTCGTCAACAGTCGCAGCTTCTTCGTCTGCTTCGGTCTCGTTTCGCTCTGCCTGGCCTGTTCAGCCTCGGCCGCGGAAGTTGAACTCGAGACTCCCCGCGTTCTCGACGAGCGGCTGCAGATCGAGCTCTTCGCGGCCGATCCCGACATCGTCACCCCCTGCGGCCTGGCGGTCGATGCTCGCGGTCGTGTGCTGGTCGTCGAGAGCCACACGCACTTTCGACCGGAGAACTACCAGGGGCCTCCGGCCGATCGCATTCGGATGCTCGTCGATACCAATGCCGACGGTCGCGCCGACCGCATTACCACGTTCTTCGAAGGCACCCGCTCAACGATGAATGTCGGCGTTCATCCGGACGGCTCGGTCTACGTCGCCACGCGAATGGCGATCATTCGCCTGCGCGATACGAACGACGACGGAGTCGCCGACGAGAACACCCCGATCGCGCATCTCGAAACGGCCGGTGACTATCCGCACAACGGCCTCTCGGGCTTCGCGTTCGACTTCGCCGGCAACGTCTACTTCGGCCTGGGCGAAAACCTGGGCAGCGTCTTCAAGCTCATCGGCAGCGACGGTTCACAGGCCAGCGAACTCGAAGGCGGCCACGTCTATCGCTGCCGCGCCGATGGCTCGCAAGTCGAGCGCGTCGCAATTGGCTTCTGGAATCCTTTCCACGTCGCGTTCGACGCCTTCGGCCGCTTGTTCACGGTCGACAACGATCCCGATTCGCTTCCGCCTTGTCGGCTGATCCACGTCGTCGATGGCGGCAATTACGGCTACCGCTATCGCAATGGCCGCAAGGGCGTACACCCGTTCACGGCCTGGAATGGCGAACTCCCCGGCACGCTCCCGATGCTCGCGGGCACCGGCGAGGCGCCCAGCGCCGTCGTTCCCTACGAGTCGGACAATTTGCCTCCCGACTACATTGGCAATCTGCTGGTCACGAGTTGGGGCGATCATCGGCTCGAACGGTACAAGCTCGAGCCGCGCGGCGCCAGCTTCCAGTCTGTGACCGAAGCCTTCGTCAAAGGCGGCGAGAACTTCCGCCCCGTCGGAATGGCCACCGCCCCTGATGGCTCGCTGATCGTCAGCGATTGGGTATTGCAAGACTACAACCTGCACGGCAAGGGCCGCGTGTGGCGCGTCTCGGCGAAGGCTCCCAAGCAACTCGACCGGCCCGGCTCGCCCGCCGCAGCATTTCACGCCGTCGATCGACTCGCGCGAGAGACCGCCGCCCGCAAGCTGCTCGACTCCGCTAAAGGCCGCCAGGCACTCACCCAACTGGCCGCGGACCCCAAACGAGCCGACCCACGCGTCCGCGCCCTCGCAACCGTGGCGCTGGCCAGCACCGGCGATCTCGAGCCCGCGCGCCAAGCGCTCCGGCAAGACGCTTCGCTGGACGTGCGGCTGGCCGCGGTTCGAGCCTTGGGCTCTTCGGCTAAGGCGAGCGACCTGAATCCCGAAGAAAGCTCCTCAGAAGTTCGCGCCGAACTACTCCGTCACAGCGTCGATCCCATTCTGGCCGACACCTGCTGGAAGCTCGTCGGCGACAGTGACGCCTTTGTGGCCGAGGCCGCTCGCGAAGGACTCTTTCATCTGGGGCGGGTTACGCCCGAGATCGACCTCGGCAAGCTCACGCCCCAGCAGCGTCTGGCCGCTCTGCTCATTCTTCGAGAACACCGCGTGCCGGGCGGCGACAAGCTGCTGGATCAGTTCTTGCGCGATGCCGATCCCGATGTCCGCTTCGCCGCGGTGCAGTGGGTGGGCGAAGAGCGTCTCACCGATTTTCGCCAGGCTCTCACCGAAGCCCTGGCCGCCGGCCCCGCGACCGAACGCATCTTCGGCGGCTATCTCGCGGCTCTCGAGCGGCTGGATGGCGTCCAGCGCGAACCCTCCGACGAATGGGCCGGCGAACAATACATCGTGCGGGCGCTCGAGAGCAAGACCACGAGCCCCGAAGCTCTGCGGTGGGCCATTCGCATGCTCCGGCCCGACCATCCCCTGCTCTCGCTCGAAAAGTATCGGGAATACCTGGGGAGCAGCGATCCGGCGATCCAGCTCGAAGCAGTCCGCTCGCTGCGCGATTCCCAGCTCGTAGGCCGCAATCAACTGCTGATCGACATCGCCACATCCGCGGACTACGCCACCCGCCTGCGGGCCGAGGCGATCGTGGGCGTTTCGCCCAACACGCCCCAAGCTCTTCAGTCGCTCCTGCAGCTTGCCGGCAGCGACGATCTCGCGATCAGGAACGAAGCGCTACGTTCACTCCGAGCGGCGTCGCTTGATCCCTCTGCCAAGTCAGCCCTGAAAGCCATCGCCGAGCGATTTCCAGACTCGCAAGAACTCGTCGCACGAATCCTGCAGCCGGCGGAGCCTGCCAGCGCCAACTCGGCCACTCACAACGTCGATCATTGGTTGAGTCTGCTCCATGCGGACGGGGCAAAGGGGGATCCCGAGGCCGGCCAGCGCATCTTTTATCACGCACGGGCCGCGGCCTGTGCGCGGTGCCATCAGGTTGCCGGCCGCGGCGCGCGGATCGGTCCCGAACTGACCGCCACCACGGGCGTGCTCGATGAACGTCGCCTGGTCGAGTCGATCGTGCGCCCCAGCAAGGAGATCGCCCCGCAATTTGTCTCCTGGATCGTGCTCACCACTGCCGGCCAATCGCTCACGGGCGTTTTGGTCGACGAGCTTGCAACCGGTGAGCAGACCTACGCGGATGCCGAAGGCAAACTCACCCAGTTCAAAGCAGCCGAGATAGAGTCGCGCCGCCCGTTGCCGACATCGCTGATGCCCGAGGGGCTTCCGGCTCAGCTCACCGACCAGGAATTCCGCGACCTCGTGGCCTTCCTCCGCGCACCGTCGCGGTAGTCACGTTCGGTGAAACCTCGGCTCTAAAAAATTTTTTGTTCTTTCTCACGCACGATCCGCGCGCCCACGCGAGCCACACTTCTCCCACCCGCAACCCGCGTCTTCCTCGCAGAATCTTTCACTTTTAGCTCTTCGCTGTGTGGATC
>JALHMI010000021.1 GCA_022844125.1 Pirellulales bacterium
CATTGTGACCGCGCGAGACCTGGGAAGGGTCTCGCGGGTCACCAACCTAGTAACCCAAACCTAACACCAATGTCCCTCATTTAATTCCACAGCGCGCCCACAAAACGTGGGTAGGTTCATGTTCAAGGGCGACAGATCAATATGCCCATGTTCTGGGATGATTTCGGCCTGTCAGGTTGGATAAGTGGCTTTGTTCAAGGTGGGCGTTACACCCTTGGGAGAACGTCAACCGAGCGAGCTTGGCGAGACGGCGACCCTGACACAACGTTGCCATTCGATTTCCGCTTGCGAATGAATGTTATTCCTCAAGACGAAGTTGGGCAGTTTGAATGGAACTTCGGAGCGGACCAACCTCTGGCGAACGAATGGGATTTTCGTACTATTCTCATTCATGAACTCGGCCATGCGATCAGCTTTTACAGCTACGGGATCCCTGAGAGCGATATTAAGGGGGACGAAGTGTCTACACTTGATCGCCTACTGGTAGATGAGGACGGCGACAAAATCGCAGCCGCCTCCGTCGGAACCCCTGGCAATTTCAATCAAGAGGGGCCATTGTTTTGGACTGGCCCAAGTGCGAACGCATTACACGGAACACCGGTTCCAATGGGAACTACGGGTGTACACGTCGGATTGACAGTCTTTGACTCAATCATGTCGGTTCCCCAGGATGAAGGTCACTCGTGGAATGGTCTAACTATTCGTGAGCTGTCGCCATTGACACTGGCCATGCTAGAAGACCTTTGCTGGGATGTAGTCCCTGTACCAGAACCTTCCACGTTCGGATTGACCATTCTCGGAGCATTATCGCTGATCGGATTCGCTTATCGACGAAAGCGAATCGTGCACGCTAGGCAGCCTGACTTGCCAGAGGGATCAATTTCGACGCTCTATCATCCTTGAGCAGATAAGGTCATTGATGATCCTGGTGCAAGACCCGCCGCACACTGCTGTGCGGATTTGGACCGTGTTTTATCGATTCGGACCGTTCGGCCTCTTCTCTGTTCCGGCCCCGTCGTAGCTTCGGTTGCGACGGGGTTTTTTTGTTGATAGTTCAATTAGCTCGCACCGGATTGATTGGAGCCGACTATGAAGACCTCTATCTGCCTTGCTCTCGCCTTGATCCTCGGAGCCTTCGTCGCCGCTGCTGGCGACGACGGAACGAGTTGGAAGCGTCCGTCAAGGTGCGCAACATTCAGGACGTTATCGGCGCGTTGCTGGTCAAACATTTTTTGACGCATGGGGACTATGACAAGCGGGCCTGGTGCCACGACTGCCTCCCGCTGGAAGCGATTGCCCCAAAGGCGACGAGGAAACCAAAGCCATGAGCACTGTCACTGAGTATCGCGACCTGCTCGTCGAGTATCTGCCGCGGCCGATTCGCTCGGAGCGCGACTATCGGCATGCGCTACGGCAGCTTGAGCAGTTGATCGTTCCGCGGCCGGGCACCGCACGCAGCCAGTTGATCGAGGTCATCTCGACGCTGGTCGAGCAGTACGAATCGCGCACGCTACCGACACCCAGCATCTCGCCGGGCGCGATGCTCGCCCACTTGTTGGAAGCCCGCCAGATGACCCGCGCGGAGCTTGCGCGGCAAACTGGAATTTCGCCGGCCACGATCAGCAGTGCGCTCACGGGCAATCGCGGAATCAGCAAGACTAACGCGATTTTGCTGGGGCGGCAGTTCAATGTTTCGCCAGCGGTGTTCCTGGCAGAAACGGACCAAAGGGGATGAACTAAAGGGGACGGGTGTACTCCCGTCCCCTTTAATCCTCCCCAATCCCCTCTAATTCTTCCTCTAGTTGCTTCAGCACGACCGCGGCCAGCACAGACCAAGCGAGATTCAGTTACTCTCCCGGATGGTAGGTGCGCTGGGCATTCGCCAGCACATCGTCCCAATCGAACCAAGATTGCCTCATTTTACTGTTCGAGAACAGCTCGGCTTGGTCGCTGAAATGAGCTGACTGACGATCGCCGCCGGTTGTTCCGAACGTGTTGATCGCCCAGGCTTCGATTCCATCCTTGCCTAGCTCCAGACAAGACACATACGAATGTCCGGCGATCCCAAATTGCTTGTTGTTGAACGGAACGCTGAAGTAGCTGGTATTCAAAACGCCTCCCAACTCCTCGGGTATACCCGGACATGGCAAGGTCTCGGGAATCGTCACCAGTCCCAACAGGTCGGCCGGCGCGCTGAGGTTAGTTTGGCGGACCATGCGAAAAACACTTCCCCAGGGCGTTTTCCAATCGCCATGTGCCTTTTGAAGTCGCTCCGCCGCAGTCGCCAGCGCTTCCAACCGCGCCTTGGGGCTGACCATGTATTTTGGCAACATTGGACGGCGAGGGGCGAGCATCTTGTTGCCGTACAGTTCCTGGTACCAATAGAAACAAAGCGTTGCCTCGGTCGACTCGAGGCCAGCCACACAATCCCAATCCAACAGGTGCTGCAAATACGGCTCGACTTTTGAGACTAGTTCCGGATCCGTGTCGCGCAAGTCGCCAAGTTGCCGCTCGTAAACAGGTAGATTCATCAGTGCCCAGTAGAATCTTTTATCCATTCCATGGTCGACCCATTGATCCAGCGTCACACCCTCCATTTCTCGGAGCAACATTCGCGATACTTGGGCCCGAGTCGTGTCGACATCGGCTTCCTCGGACATGTAAGCGGGAAAGTTCAGTGGCGAGGGATTGCCGTCGTCCGTGGTCGTGAAGGGAGACTGATTGCAGTTCTGCACATAGCCCGTTTCCGGATTAATCACCATCGGTAATTCGGCCAACGCATGGTAGCCGTTCCAGGCGGTATCCGGATCGGCGGCGTCAACCGGCTTGGTCCAATCGTACTTGGGATTCCGCCGTGGAATGCAGGCGTTGTAGACATAGGCGATGTTGCCCACCCGATCGGCGTAGATGCAATTGAACATCACCAGTTCCATTCGCCTGAGTGCTTCCCGCCACTCGTCGAAGTCTCTGGCCTTGATCATTTCCAGAGTTTGCTCAAAGCCTAATGATTCGTCGTAGCGAGTGATGCGGACGGCGATGGCGTGTTTGTCGTCTTCCTTTTTCACGACGGGACCAAACGCTGTATCTAGAAAGACCAGCGTTTTCTCGTCCATGCCGGACCGCGTTTTGATCTTGATCACCTCGGTCCGCTCGCTCGCCGTTTTATACCCCTCGGGAGTCTTGTAATTGAGCGGGTTGGATGGATCGTCAAAGGTCAAACGATACGTGTCGGCAACGTCGGGACGGTTGGCCGTGTGCCCCCAACCCAAGTTCTCGTTGCGACCCAAGCTGGGGAGCGGAAAACAGTAAAACGCTGCGCCGCTGAAGTTCATGCCTTCGTCACTCTTGAGGTGAGCTTCATACCAGGAACCGGGGCCAAACCACGGTTGATGTGGATTGATAAACAGCATCGTGCTGCCACTGCGGGTCTTGCCTGGCCCAATCGCCCAGCCGTTGGAGGCCGTGGCAGTCGACAACGCGTACGCTGTCTGATCTGCCTGCGGAACATGCGCCTTGCTAAACGTCCAGTCAAGAAGTGCTTGCCGCCGGTGAGCCAAGATATGCCAAGGCTCAAAACGCTGAACAATGCGCGGTTTCACCTCGGGATGAGTTTCCAGAAAGTAGTTAATTCCGTCGGCGAACGCGGTACACACTTGCCGATCGATGGGGCCGAGCTTTTCAAAGTCAGCTTTGGCCATTGCCGGGATGTTGAAATTGCGCGACAGCAGATCGGAATCCAGCATTTTCGCGCCAACCGATTCTGCGCAGCGACCAAGGGCCCGAAGCAAGTTCTCTTCGACCTGCCAAAAATAGTCCTCGGCTTGACAATAGCCGAAACCAAAAATGACGCTGGCGTCTGTCGGACCGGAAATATGCGCTATCCCCCACTGGTCTCGGTGGATGGTGACCTGCTTAGCCATCGCAGCGGGCTCAATTCGCGTCTCAGCGACTGAGCTGGTCGCGGACAGACAACCGATCAGGACAGCGTATAAAAATCGAGTTCGCAGAGGTTTCATTGACGATGCCTATCTGGGTAAAGCTTGGCGTCTCTTTACGTCGGGAATATCCCATCTGGTTCTTGCGTTGCCGACTCGGCGGCGCGGCCGAGCGACGAACCCACCCATTTTGACCGACCTTCGAGTCAAACACAAATTTTTGATCTGTGGCCAGAAACGAACGCTGATCACGCTCGCGTGATTGCCGCGGCGCAACCCCCGGGGCGGGCTTCACGGCGTAAAGCGGGGACCGGAGCCTTCAATTGAATCCTAGTTGTTGCGCTCGCGGCAGCATTCGGGCGCCCAGTCTGGGCGGCTTCATCACCCGGACGCTCGGGTGGCCGACCGAACACAATCTTCGCTTGATCGTCTGCGGAGTTTCGATGCTGATCGTGTTCGTCGTGACCCTGGTCGCCCTCATGAGCATTGGTTTCGCGCCAAAAAGCAACGAGGGATTTCGGCCCGAGATGCTCCCGAGCAATCTGGATCGCGTTTCCAGAGTGCTGCTCGAGCGGTCCGCCCCGCCGTGGTATCTGAATCCCGCACTGTGGATCGGGTTTTTGGCGACGCTCGTCGCGCTATGCGGTTCGGCCGTGTTGGAGTGAGCGATAGGAACCCCGCCGGCGAAGCCGGGGGCTGCCGCTCGAACGACAAGAATCCTTGTCGTGCTGCCGAGCCAGGGATCAGCGATTGCTGCCCGCGGGTGGACTTTGGCCAGAACGGAGCGCTCTCACTTGCTGCCAGATCGCCAGGGCGGACGTCGCCAGCACCGCGATGATCAAGAGCTGCAGCACGATATGGTTGGCGTCCGGCGTCGGTCGGTCGCCAATCGACGGCAGAAACTTGTAGGTGCGCGCGAAGTACCAGTTGGGCCCGACGCTGCGTCCGCCCCAGAGATACGGAAACCACCAGCTCTCGATTTGCAGGTAGAGCCACACCGCATAGGCCATCCAGCCCGCGATCATCCACCACAGCCAATGCCGGGCGTAAGTGAGCGCGATGAAGAGCTGCGACAAGAGCAGCACCACGTCGAGTTGCTCCTGCATGTTCCCCTTCGACAGGTCATTCCAAGGGAACAAGTCGATCCATTCGACGGCCTGCAGATAGGCGGCCGCGATGAGCTGGCTGGCGACGGCCAGCCTGGTCCAGTTTCGATCATGTAGGGTTGTCATGCGTGTGCTGCGTCTCAAGGCCGCTGCGGGGCATCCGGTGACCGTGTCGAGCAGGCCCCTTCCGCCCGACACACCCATGGCATTTCGCTTGGGGCAGGTGGATCTTGGCCGTCCGGAACCATGGCTGTGGGCGACCATGCGCTCCGCGATGAAGGCAATAGGAGGCCGGGACATTTACCGTCCCGTGGATTGCGATTCGCAAATCAGGGCGAGTGGTCAGGTTGAGTACTCAGCGCTCGAAGTGCCACTTTGGGGCCGTTTTTTCATCACTAGCTGTTCGAGTCTTTCTTGAATCGCCAATCGGACGGCCGCGAGTTCCTCGGCGGTTCGGACAACCCTGCCTGCCGCAGAGGGCATATCGCCAAGCCGAATTTCCATTAAGGAGTTGGGGGCCTCGCTTGAATAGATCAAGCGAATCGAGCTGTCCTCGTAATCCCCGATAATCTCCACCGGGCGATTGTCTTTGAAGCGAATCAACCTGACATCGTAAATCTTCAGCGCGGCCAGGTGCTGTTCCAAATGCCATTGATCGAGCATCGCCGGCGTAATGGCCTGTCGGGCGGTCGATTCTCGCACTTCGCGAAGCCCCACTCGCTGCGTCCTCAAGTAACGGTCGACGGTCAGGTGATCTCAAGCGCCTGGCATTAAGTCCAAGGCGACACTCGCACTCGAATCGGACGCAGTTTCTCAAATTAAACTATGTCGCCGCCCGTCGATGGGCCATCCTCGGCCGAATTTCCTGGGGTCGTAGGCTCCTCTAAGCTAACGCGATTGCCATCAGGACCACGTTGGCGATCGAAGGGGACGGGAATCTCCCGTCCCCTTTACCTCCTCCTCTTTTCTGGCAATACTTGCCCAAAATTAGGGTCGGCGAGCGCGCAAGATCAACCTGGAACTTGCTGAATTTTTCCATGCTAGATTTGAGGGTCCGCTCGCTTGGGAGACCGTCACCATATCCGCTTCGAGGACAATTCGATGAGCCGACCTCTTGGACACAGTTTGCTCCTGACGCTCTTGCTTTGCTTGTGTGTTGCTCAAGTCTTTGCGCGCGGCGGGCACGGCGGCGGGCATGGCGGACACCATGGAGGTCACCATAGTGGCCATCGCGGACACGGTGGCCACAATAATCATCATCACGCCAGTCATCATGCGCACCATCACTCGCACTGGGCCAACCACAATCGCCCGTTCTCGCGCGGTTGGTATAGCCATCATCGCGGGGCGTGGGGAGGCGGTTGGGGCTGGGGCAATCCGTGGAATGTCGCCAATTGGGGAACGACCTCCGCATGGCTTGGGATCGCCGCCGCGAATCCCCTGTGGGGCGGCTATGGTCCAACCAACACCACGATCTACGATACCGACAACGAAGAGCTCAACGCCGCTGACAGCGAGCAACCAACCGGCCAGAACTTGACTCCCCAGGAGCTAGCCGAAGAATCCGCGGCCGCCAGAAAACTCGCCGCCATCGGCACGACCGATCCGGATCAGAATGAAAAGTTTATGCCGCTGGGCGTGTTCACCTTGGCGCCTGAAAACCAGACGGAAGCCACCGCGATGTTGCAGTTGGCCGTCAGCAAGCAGGGCGTGTTGCGCGGATCGTATTTCGATCTGCTGAGCGACGTGAATCACCCGATTCGCGGATCGGTCGACAAAACAACCCAGCGAGTCGCTTGGACCTTTGGTCCCCGGGGCAAAGTCACCTTCCAAACCGCGCTCGGCGTTTTAACCGAACCCTCGGGCCCGGTATCCGTCCACTACGAGAACGGCCAGTCACGCCAGTGGGTACTCGCTCGATACGAGAAAGAGCCCAACGAAAACGACCCGCAAGACGATGAGTCAGGTGACGAACCCAAAGCGGCCTCCGACACGCCCCCCGAATAGTCATTCCGAAGTCGACGACCATTCGATCGTCCAACCTGGGATGGCGCGCAATGGGTCGATCCGCCAGCGCGTGTGATCTGAGCTTGCAGGGGGGCAGCGCTTCGCGTTCTCTCGCCGTGCCGGGGCCGACTGGCGACTTGGTAACACGAGGACATGGCCGGCGCCCGCGGCGGACGGTGAACGCGGTGGTCTCATCTTTGCAGGAACCTCGCCGGAAAAGCCAGGGGCTGCCTGCTTCAGGCGGCGACGGGAGGGAGCATTGAATCGCGCGGCGGCGGCGGGGAGAATAGGCGGGCCGCATCGATCGCTGCCGCGCTTGCCCAAAGCAATCCCGCCTGGAGATTCCCGCCATGTCATTCGGTTCTAAGTTGGGTGCGCTGGTCAGGCTTGCCGCGTTGTTCGTCGCCATCATTTGCCTGGGCAGAGTGACCAGCGCCGCGGCCGAAGGCGTCATCGACCTCGGTTCGCGGCGGGAGCTATTTGTCGATTCGCACCTTCTTGAGAAGCTTGACCGCGTACAGCTCCGGATGCATGAGCCGCGCGATGAAGGCGCGGTGATGATGTTCGACGAGCCGTGGGAAGGAATTCATTGCGGGTACTGCACGGTACTTGAAGACGAGACACTTGAAGACACGGCGGCGCCCGGCGGCAAGCGGTTTCGCGTGTACTATCGCGGGATGCCGGCGGATGTGAAGGATGGGACGAATGGCGAAGTGACGTGCGTGGCCGAGTCGAGCGACGGCGTGCACTGGACGAAACCCAAGCTGGGTTTGTTCGAGGCGCGCGGCGGGAAAGAGAACAACGTGGTGTATGCCGGAGACGCACCGCTTTCGCACAACTTCAGCCCCCTGATCGACACGCGGCCGGATTGCCCACCTCAGGAGCGCTACAAGGCGCTGGCCGGTCTGGACACGAGCGGGCTCGTGGCGTTCGTTTCGGCCGACGGCCTGCGGTGGCGAAGGCTGCGCGAGGTGCCGGTGATTCCGCGCAGCGCGTCGTTCAAGTTTGAGTGGATGTTCGATTCGCAGAACGTAGCGTTCTGGTCCGAGGCCGAGCAGAAGTACGTCGCCTATTACCGCGTGTACGACGGCGTGCGGCGGATCGCCCGATCCGAGAGCACGGACTTTGTGCACTGGAGCGACCCGGTGCTGATGAACCAGGTGACTGGTGGAAAGCCCTCGCCGACGGAAGAACTGTACACGAATCAGACGCATCCGTACTTTAGAGCGCCGCAGATTTATGTGGCCATTGCGGCGAGGTTCGTGCCCAATCGGCAAGCGATCAGCGATGCGGAGGCGGCGGCGCTGCAGGTGGCGAGCGGCTATCACAAGGACCTTTCGGACGCGGTGCTGATGACGACGCGCGGCGGCCATGTTTATGATCGGACGTTTTTGAGCTCGTTCATTCGGCCGGGAATCGGCGCGCGAAACTGGGTTTCGCGGACGAACTACCCGGCGCTGGGCATCATCCAGACGAGCCCGACCGAGATCAGCATCTATACGAACGCGGACAATGCCCAACCGACGGCGCACCTGCATCGGTACTCACTGCGGCTGGACGGGTTTGCTTCGGTGCAGGCGGATTACGACGGGGGCGAGATCGTCACTAAGCCACTCCGGTTCACGGGTGATCGGCTGGACCTGAACTTTTCGACGTCGGCGGTGGGTTCGATTCGCGTGGAAATACAGGACGAGCACAGGCAGCCGGTGCCGGGCTTTGCGGCAGCGGATTGCGTGGAAGTGATCGGCAACGAGGTGGACCGGACGGTGCGGTGGAAGGCGGCCGGCGGAAAGGAAAGCAGCGACGTGAGCGGGCTGGCCGGGAAGGTGGTGCGGCTGCGCCTGGTGCTAAAGGACGCGGATCTTTATGCGCTCAAGTTTGCCGCGGCGGAGTGACTCGGGCTCTTTCGAGAGAACAAGTATTGGGCGGCGGAACAGAGATTTCGGCCGATTGTGGGTCGAATCTGCTTGGCACGCCGTCATCTCGTGTTAGATTCAACGGCGCCGCCGGGCGGAGATTCGTCCCGCCAATCTGGGAGAGTCCGCGCGGCGCCCCGCTACTTCCCTGCTTCCAGGCACCGCTGTAAAGGGACCAACTCATGGCTACGCATGCGCTCCGGGCTGCCTCGAGCCGCAGAGCTCGGCAGCACGTTCGACGCGGAGATCGAGACGCGGCCGCGAAACGCTCGCTGAAGACGCGACTTCGCTTTGAATCTCTCGAAAACCGGATCGTGTTGTCGACGACATCGCTATCGTCGTCGGTCGCACTGCAGATGGTTCGCGACATGCAGGCCGCACTGGATGCGCGGCCGGCCGTGGAAGTGAGTTCGGCCACGCCGGCCAGCGCCACCCTGGAAAACACCGTGCGGGCGTTCGGATCGCGCTGCAACTACGAGTGGGTCGACGAGTCGCCGCACGGCTGCTATCGAGAGGACTGGTGTGAGCCCAAGTGCGATCCGGAGCCGCAGTGTGACTCGGTGGCGCAGTGTGATCCGGTGGCGCTTCGGCAGTCCGGGGGTGGGTGCGACCGGCCTTGCGAACCGCTGCCGCCCAGTGTGGCGAGTGCGGAGAACTGCGACTCGACGGCGCGGTGCGAGACCGACGCCTGGTGCGAGCCCAAGACAAGGTACGAGAAAGATCGCTACCGCGAAACCAAGGAGTGGTGCGAGACGAAGCCGTCTTGCGATGAGGGGCCGTCCTGCGACTCGGTTCCGACCGTGGCATCGAGCAAGCGTCGTGAGTCGCGGTCGGCGTGTGAAGTCCAGCAGCAGTGCGACCCGTATCAGAATGGAGCGAAATCAGTGCGCGGCAAGGAGTACTGCGATCCGTGCGAAAACACCGACGTCCGCAAGCGAGGCGGGCGCGGCGAGGGCTGTGAAGTGCGGGGCTGCGAGAACCGGGACCGTTGCGAGCCGAAGCAGCGCCGTGACACGAAGCCCCGTTGCGACGACGATGTGCCCGCCGGAGTCGCCAGTGAAAGCGTTGCGAAGCAAAGCCGCAGCGATCAGTCCGCGGCGAGCATCAGCGGGCAGCAAAGCGCTGATACCGCGCAGCGAGTCGCCCAGGCCGCGGAAAAGTGCTTTGGCGACACAAGGTTCATGAATCAGATCGCGCACTTGCTGTAGCGCGCGAGGGCAGGAAGTCGCTGGAATGTGTTGATAGTCTAAGCAGCAGGCACGGCTAACAGACGAAGTTGGTTCCGTGGAGCACGACAGCACCATGCCAGGCCGCTTTGTGCGAAGCCCCGCTTGCGGCGCCCACCGACGACGGCAGCAGCCGTTTTGTCGCGGTTAGCGGCTGCTCGGCTGAAGTTCGGCCAAGAGCGACTCGGCGCCGGGCGTAGACTCAAACGCGTGAAGTCCAAATCGAGTGGAGAGCTCTTCGCAGACCTTCAGTCCGCGCACGCTGTTCCCTTTGGGATCGAGCGCCGGAGAGAAGATGCCGATTCCGGCGACCCCTGGCAGCACGGCCACGATGCCGCCTCCGACACCGCTTTTGGCGGGAATGCCCACGCGATATGCCCATTCGCCAGCATAGTCGTACATGCCACAGGTGAGCATAACGCTCAGCAAGTCTTTGACGTACCGGGCTTCGATTGCTCGTTCGCCGGTGATCGGGTTGACGCCGCCGTTGGCAAGCGTCGCTCCCATGACGGCCAGATCATGGCAATTGACCTGAATCGAGCACTGCTGGAAGTACAATTCGAGCGAATCCTCGATGCGCTCACCGACCATGCCGAAGTTGAGCATTAAATGGCCGATCGCGCGATTGCGATGTCCGGTCAACCGCTCCGACATGAAGACGGTGTTGTCGAGATGTACCTGTCGACCACAGTAGCGGCCGAACATCGCGATCATTCGCGACACGCGTTCGGGAAAGTCGCGTCCCTTGATCAGATCGGCGGTGGCGATGGCGCCGGAGTTCACCATGGGGTTGAAGGGGCGGTTCGAGCTTTCGTCCAGGACAATCGCGTTGAACGCCTCGCCGGTGGGCTCGACGCCCACTCTGCGCATCACGTCATCGCGACCGTGGTCTTCGAGTGCCAGGCCGAAGACGAACGGCTTGGAGATGGACTGGATCGTGAACATCTGCCGAAAGTCGCCGACCTCCACGAACTGACCATGCCGGGTAACGATGGATATGCCGAACCAACGCGGGTCGGCCTTAGCCAGCTCGGGGATGTAGTCAGCCACCTTGCCGTCCAGCGTCGGCAGAAACTTTTCGTGTAGCTCTCGCAGTATGCCTCGCACCGGCGAGACCGCCGACTTCATCTTGTTCAGCAGCGCGTCGAGCTCATTCCCGCTCGTCTGGTGTGACATCTTGCTTACAACGCTCCCTTCATCACGCTTTCAGGCGATCGGCAATCGCGAGCAACCCGCGCGTAAACGGGTGCTCGCTGTAGCGATTGCTAAAGATGGCGCTGCTGGCCACGTTCACGATCTCTTCGTTGAACGGCAGCACGCCGGCGACCTCGGCTTCGTACAACTGCGTCACTTTCTCGCGCAGGGCCTGACGATCCATTCCACCTGGCACTTTGTTGACGATCATCAACATTTCCTTCACGTTCAGGCGACGTGCCAGTTCCGCCGTGACGGCGGTGCCTTGAAAGTCCTGATTGTCCGGCCGCATTACCAGCAAGAGCACGTCGGACACCGCAATCGAGAGCAGGGTCTCTTCATTGACTCCGGGATGGGTATCAATGAAGAGATAGTCCAAACGCAAGTCTCGAATCAGCTCTTGAAAGCCGTCGTTCAGAAGGCCGACATCATATCCTTCGTTGAGGATGCGCCCGATAGCGCCACTATCGACGCTCGACGGCACGACGAATAATCGTGCCGAGCTGCCATCAGGATCAGCGATCACGGTTTCCGTCACGTCGTACGCGGCTTGCTCAATTCTGGCCAAGCCCCACAGATAGTCATTGAGAGTGTACCTGGCGCGTTTCGGATCGAGCTGAAACAGCACGTGTACGCCGGGCGATTGAATGTCCGTGTCGACGATGGCTACTCGATGACCGAGCTTGGCAATGATGACCGCCAGGTTCGCGGTCACATTCGACTTTCCAGTGCCGCCGCGAAATGAATGGACGGAGATGATCTTGGCCACGAGCGTTTTCTCTGGTGATTCGTTGTTCAATCAGGGTTTGCCCGGCCAGGTCGAGCCTTGCAAAATTTACCGCTCGCCGAGCGGAGGCTGACGCTTCTTCCGGAGGCTCGCGGCTCTTTCCAGGAGTTGACGAAAGTTGTCGTCCCCGGCAATCTGCTGCACCTGCTCAGCAGCCTCTCGCTTGTCGAACCCCAGGGCGGACAGGTCGACGCAGTCGAATTCGATGGTGCTGCAGGCCGTCTCCGCTTCCAACCCCCCGCTATCGTCAACTTCGAGGAACTCCAACTGGGGACCGCCCGGACCAAGTTGAAACACAGCTCCGTGCGACAGGGTCGTTGTCGGCCGAATCAGTAGTTTGTCGTGCTGAAACACCCCGTGCCGACCATGTGAGGCGAGTTGCCAGGCGCCATTCTCAAATCGCAGCTCCGCATGCAGGCGAGACACGCGGGGGTCGGTGATCACCACGTCCCCGCTGTCGAGCCGGCCGATACGAACCAGCGACTGCTGCTCGAAGTACCACGTTTGAAGAGCATGCCCTTGAGTGGCGTGCAAAAGTCGGAGCGAGATGGCCGGCGGAAAGGCTGATCGACTGTCATCGTGTGTCACAGGAAATACCCATTTGCCGAATGGAGCGGCCGCCGACGCCTGGAAGTCGCTGGGCGCGGCGAAAGTAACGAGACGTGACCGCCCGCCGAGAGTGCGACATTGCTGACATCGATGCACGGCACTTTCGGCTCCGATCGAACCGCGCACGAAATCAGGCATGCCGCAGAGCAAATTTCGTACCGGCATCCGCGAGTACCACCGAAATGTCCCCAAGTCTTTATCCGGCAACGATCCGGCGATCCCTACCTCGCTCCGCCTGGGGCTAAACGGAAGCAGAGCCTGCCCTATTCCTGGGCAGCAACATGCCCCGCCACATCGCGGCCCGGAGCGCTCGGCTTGGGAACCGCGACGAGCAACTGGCCCAGACTGACCTGCGTCTGCGGGGGAAGAAAAAAGTAGCCCGAAGCACGGGCGAAGGACGTCGTGTCGTTTTCGCGCGATGCTTTGACAGACGCACGCTTCCACAGGGAGCCTGCCGGCAACTCGCGTGGAGCGTGACACAGGGTGTTTAGGGCAGCAGGGAGCTGCGGCATCCCGGCGGGAGGGTAGGCGGAGGGGTTCAGGCGTTGCGTTAGCTAATGCTGCTTGCTGACTGCGAATGCGCGAAGGACTGCTTGGATGTCCTGACGTGTTACGCGGTCTGCCTGAGCAGCAGTGATGACCACCGGTTGCGATTTCTTTTGCACCTTGATGGTAACGGCCGGCAAGTCCTCAAGTTGCGGCTCCTGAACGCTCCACGCTTCGACGCACGACCAGGGAATGAACATTCGCTGCCACCCCAGATGGACGCGGATTCCATGGCGATCGATGCGCATGGCAGCCATGAAATCGCCCAAGGCGCGATAAAGCATCGCCACGCCGCCCAGGGTGAGCAAGCTGCCGGTCAGCGCGATTTGGACGACCAGGTTGGGCGTGGACGACATCTGCGTCAGCAGGAATACACCGGCAGCGATCAGGGCAGCTCCTTGCAGAACGAGCCCCAGTCCGGCCGTCCAAAGTTTGCGTCCGAACCAGAACGGGTGTGCAACCGTGATGTCGACATACTTCGCGGCGGGTAGCATCTCCTGGCCGCGATTGCCAAACGGCAGTGCCAGGTCGGTTGAGTCAATCATCACGGTCTCCTAAGTTTGACACTTCTGCCCGAGGGCGGGCAGAGAAGTTTTGTGGCTCGGTGTGGGAAACGACGGGCAGGGCCATGCGAACGCGGCGGGCGACGTTAGCAGACGGCCGCCAGCTCCTCCGTCGCCAGGTGAGTGCAGGAGGGATGCGCGGACATCCGCTTCATGCGATCAAGACCGACGATCTCGAGGGGCACGTTGTTGTGCGAGAATTCTTCGACGACTTGCAGCAAATTCTCGCACGAGGTGTGATCGATCACGCCGACCCGGGCATTCAGGTGCACAAAGACCGCCGTTGCCTCGGCTGGGACCTGGTCGAGTTCTTTGCTGATTCTCATCGTGTTGAAACACACGAGTGGTTTGTCCAGATAAAGGTGATACTCCGATCCCAGCAGAGCGCGCTCGTAGACCGGGTTGCGGAAGAAGTCGAGCATGGAGCGGGCCAGCGGCGGACGCATGGCGGGGGCGGACTTAGTCATGGCCCGACGGTAGAGAAACATGTTGAGCGCGAACTTGGCGACGACGCCGATGATGATGCCCCAAAGCAGATCCGTGAGAAGCGTGGCGACGACCGTCAGTGTGAAGATGCTCAACTGCTCCTTGCCGATATGCGCGACGTGCTTCCACACGAGCGGCTCGCACATTTTCCAGCCGGTGTAGATCAGGACTGCGGCCAGCAAGCCCTTGGGGATCATGTTGATCCATTCGCGCCCGACCATCAGGTAAAGAATCAGGCAAATGGCATTGGTGAAGTTGGCCCACAGGGTGCGACCGCCGGAAGCGACGTTGACCTTACTTTTGACGCCGCCAGGAATAATGGTCAGGCCGCCGGCGAGGCTCGAGGCGATGTTCGCCACGCCCATCGCCAACAGCACGCGATTGGGGCTGGACTTGCGGTGATACGGATCAATCCGGTCCACGGCCATCGCCGTGGCCAGGGACTCAACACCGTCGATCATGGTCAGGGTGATCACGCCCAGGATGGCGGCGTACCACAGATCCTGCCGGGAAAATAGCTCGCTGAAGTGCGGAGTGTGCAGGCCATGGAACGGATCCTTGGGCAAGTTGATCAGGAAGTTGCTTCCGACGCTGCTGAGGTGGAAGAGCTGGCCCAGAATCACGCCAAACACGACGGCGAACAACTGCGGCGGAATGATCTTCAGCAGGCGAACGTTCTTGAAGTTGCCCAGTACAAACAGCACGACCAGCGAAGACATCGAGACCGCGAACACGGGCACGGTCATGCCCGTGGCGTACGTTGGCAGCTCGCCCAGGAAATCGACAAACTCGTGCGCGTGCACCTTGCCGGTGTAGCCGAAGAACATCGGCAATTGTTTGACGATGATGAGCAGCCCGATCGAAGCCAGCATGCCTTCGACGACGCTGACGGGAATAATTGATGCGAAGCGGGCAAGTTTTAACAAGCTGAGAATGATCTGCAGGACGCCCACCATGCAGATCACGACCAGCAGAAACGGATAGCCCGCCCCCACATGATCGGCATCACCAGCTCCGCCGAGGGCGACCATCAGCGCGAGGAGAGCCGGGGCCAGTCCGGCGGCCGGCCCGGCAATCGTGACGTAGGCGCCTCCGAGCAGCGGGAACACCAGCCCGGCGATGATCGCCGAGATGAGACCGTAAATCGGCGGCACGCCTGAGGCAATTGCAATTCCCGACGACAAGGGAAGTGAAACCAGCGACACCACGATGCCGGACACGATGTCGTGGCGAATGTGCTTTAGTCCGGCCAGCCCGTTGGCGGGCGCTTCCGGACGAACTCGCACGGCGATGCTCATTCCAAGGGGTTCCCGATGTCGAAAGATTGAGGGCGAGACTGCGTTTGCTGAGCGAAGACCTAGGCAAAGGCCATACCGCTTTCGTGCGCAGGCGCTCATGAGGCGCGCCCAAAGCGGAGCGGGCAGCGGGTCCAACTACGCGATGGCCCTGCAATTAGCGACGTTGCGGCATCGCCGAACTAGCGTAAAGAAAGTGCGCACGCAGGTGCTCAAGCAGGCTCAACTAGTGACACGCGGGCCAGAAGTTTATCAATTTCATGAACAGAAGCTGTTCACTCGCGCCCGGCGGCCTAACGCGTTCGTAAGTTACTCTGCGTGAAGCTGACGAGATCGTAATCCGCCGGCGCTGAGACGAGATATCGCTTTTCGAACCGAACGACTAGGCTGAAGCACGGAGTTCAACTACAGCGTTGGATGGACGCGATGGCCCATCGAGTTGTGTGGAAGATCGCCGCCCCTATGGTCGGCCTGGGAATCGTCCTGCTGGTGCTTGGCGCCTTCGCGGCCTACAACGTCCAGGAACAACAGCGCACGAGTTCCGAGATCGTTGCGCATCAGGCCAACGCCATGCTCTCGCTGCACGAATTGAACATCGTGATGCGAGAGATTCGCTACCAAATTCTTGAGTTCAGGCGTACCGGGAACACGCACTACCTCAATAGTGTTTCCGCGCTGCACCACTCGGCCGATGAAGTTCTGGACCGCTTCAAGCGACTTGCGACCGCCGGTCGGGAGCAGCAGCGGAGCCAGGTTGTCGAGGCCGGGTACCGCAGCTTTTTTCGGGAGTATCAAACCCTGCTGAGCGAAATCAGCGCCCGCTCGGCGCGCTCGGATGAGGGCGTGTTAACAGGAAGTATCGAGATTACCCCTTCGGAATCCGCCGCGCTGAACCGCGTTTCAGACGAAATCCTGACCTTGCAGGTCCTGAAGCCACTGGAAGACGGACTGATCGACAATCGCCGCTTCGTGGAGGAGACGAATCAGGCCAGCCGAATCACGGCCCAGCATCTGAAGGTCGGCTTCTTGCTGCTGGGTGTCTGCGGAGGGCTCGCGGGCCTACTGTTGGGGACGGTCATCGCCCGGACGATTGGCCGCTCGATTGTGGAGCTGAATGTCACGGTGCGCAGCGTCGCCGGACGGCTTTCGGACGTGGCTGGGCCGGTAACGTTCTCGCACACGGGAGACCTGACCAGCATCAACTCCGGCCTGCTTGGTCTGGAGCATGACATTGGCGCTCTGGTCGAACGCTTGCAGCGCCGAGAGACTGAATTGCTACGCAGCGAGCAACTGGCCAAGGTGGGTCAGTTAGCCGCGGGACTAGCGCACGAACTGCGGAATCCGCTGATGCCAATCAAGATTCTCGTGCAGGCCGCGCTCGAACGCCGCGATGACGTGGGACTGAAAGGGAGAGCGCTGGAAGTCGTCGATGAAGAGATCACCCGGCTTGAGCAATCCATTCGCTCGTTTCTCGACTACGCACGACCTCCCGTCCCTCAGAAATCCGACTGTGACATTCGCGAAGTCCTCCGGAGCACGCTGGAACTGGTGAAAGGACGAGCGGAGCTGCAGCATGTGACCATGACGACGACTTTGCCGGACGAACCGCTGCCGGTGCTGGCCGACCGGGGCCAGGTTCGCCAATTGCTCCTCAATCTGTTGCTTAATGCGCTGGATGCCCTTCCGGACGGTGGCCAGATCGATTGCTTCGCGGGACACACGTGGGACGAGTCGAGTCAGGAATCGGCCCCCGATTCGAAGCCGGAGCTGGCCGTGGCGTCTGTCTCGTTTAACGAGCACGATGCCCTGCGCCTGCTGGGCAATCATCCCATCCGAACGAAGAACCTGCAGCGCAAGCGCTGGCTTTGCCTACGCATTACCGATGATGGCCCGGGAATTCCGCCCGACGCGCTGGCCGTTGTCTTCGAGCCGTTCATGACCACCAAGGAGACCGGCAGCGGGTTGGGGCTGTGCGTGTCTCGCCGGATTGCCGTGGCCCACGGCGGCCGGCTGACGGTTCGCAATCGCGCGTCAGGCGGAGCCGAGTTCGAGTTGTTGCTTCCCGCGCCCTAGCTGTTTCACCCACCCGAGCAGGTCGTTTGACACTTTTCGCAGATCACCAATTGCACCAGGCTTCGTATGGCAATCCTTCTGGTTATCGATGACGAACCGAACATCGCCTTCACGATTGGCGAAACCTTGGCATCGGCAGAGTTGCAGGTCGTGACGGCTGCCACGGCCCGGCAGGGGATGGATGCCGTCGTGCGGCGCCAACCGGACGTGGTGCTGCTGGATGTGCGGCTGCCCGACATGTCTGGCCTGGATGCTTTCCGCCAGATTCACGAGATCAATCCACGCGTGCCGGTGATCATCATGACGGCGTTCGCCACGACCGACAACGCGATCGAGGCGATGCGCCGGGGGGCGTTCGACTATTTCATCAAACCCGTCGACCTGGCTTCGCTGCGAGCCGTCGTCCAACGCGCGATCGACGTGCATCGCCTGAACACAATCCCGGCCGTGCTGGATGACGAGGACGAGGAGTTTCCGGATGCCGATCGCATCGTCGGGCGCTCGCCTGCGATGCAGGAAGTTTATAAGACGATCGGGCGCGTAGCCCCCCAGGACATCACCGTGTTACTGCTGGGCGAGAGTGGCACCGGCAAGGAGCTGGCAGCCCGCGCGATCCACCATTACAGTCGGCGTGCCACGCGGCCGTTGCTGACAGTAAACTGCGCAGCACTGCCCGAAGCACTCCTCGAAAGCGAACTGTTTGGCCACGAGAGGGGGGCATTCACAGGCGCGGAGCAGCGTCATATCGGCAAGTTTGAACAGGTGAACGGCGGAACGATCTTTCTCGATGAGATCGGAGACATGTCTCCCTCGACGCAGGCCAAGGCCTTGCGGCTCTTGCAGCAGCAGGAGTTCGAGCGCGTCGGCGGTACCGAGACCATCAAGACCGACGTGCGAGTCATCACGGCAACAAACAAGGACCTGGCAGCGATGGTCTCGCGGGGCGAGTTTCGCCAGGACCTCTTCTACCGGCTGAATGGCTTCACGCTGAACTTGCCGCCGCTGCGCCAACGCACCGAGGACATTCCGCTGCTGATCGACTATTTCATCCGCTCGATCGGACGCGAATTGTCAAAACCGATTCGCGGGATGACCGACGAAGCCCGGGCAACCCTGCAATCTCACGATTGGCCGGGGAATATCCGCGAACTGCACAGCGCGATCCGCTATGCCGTCGTGCACTCGACGGGTGACTTCATCACGGAAGACCAATTACCGCAATCCTGTCGGACGGCGGCGCTGCCCGGCAATTCCGTCGAGGAACAGACGGTATCGACCGTGACGCTGCCCAGTATTCGGAAGCTCGTAGCTGAACTGCTGGAGCGGAACTGCACGGACATTTATCGCCAGGTATCGCAAGCGGTCGATCGCGCTCTGCTCGAAGAGGTGCTGCGGGCGACCTCCGGCAACCAGGTGCAAGCCGCCGAGCGACTGGGAATCTCGCGAATGACGTTGCGGGCAAAACTGCGCGGTGCTCCCAATCCTCAACAGACCAAGAGCCCGTCCGGCGAAAAAACTGGCGGACGGCCTGGCGCCTCACAAAAGAACTAGCCCGAAGCACAGGCGAACGACTTCGTGTCGCTTCACGCGGGGCTTCGGGCTAATCCAGAAAGACGCTCGAATTGTGGCGGCGCCGCTGCATTTGGCCGGCGGCCGCGTGGTCGGTGGAGTGAAACTACTGGCAGCAGGGAGCCGCCATGGGCGCGGCCATCGGAGCGCCCATCATGGGCGAGCCGACCGTGGTCATGCCGGCACACGGGTCGCAGCATTGAACTTGAACGGGTTGCGGGCAGCAAGGCAGCGGTTGAGCGGCGGGCTGTCGATTGCCGAACAGGCCGCCAGCGCGCCAGCCAGAGCCGCACGTATTGTTGTGGAAGCAGCCGCTGGTGCCGGCTGTCAACAACGCCAGTGCAGTAAGGAGCGCAAGCTTGTACATGGTTCTCTCCGGGCGGGAAAGGTAAGGTGGGAACTTGCTTCGCGCACGCTAATGCGCGCGAAAGGCAGGCTTCGCAACCATAGCTCACGCCCGGTGAAGTGCAAACGCGAAGGGGGCGTTTTGCCGCGAGAGAGGGCGCCGCGAGTGCGCCGCTAGGGACTGGAGCGGTTGTAGCGGCTGGCGAACGGATGCCGGCAGGAGGCGTGCTTGACCCCGGACGCGGCGAGCAAGGGTGACCAGAGCTCGTCAGGCACCGGATTACCGCGGTCAGCTACAGGGGTCAGGCACCGGGCTCACAGCGCCTGGCTACAGTAAGGCGAACGCGAATTCACGGTAAGCGTCGGCTAGAAGATTCCCGCGCCGAAGCCTTCCTGCGTAATGTCGCGATGGGCGGTCGGCGGCGAGTGCGGGCCGGACGTCTTGGTCTGCTGCAGGTTCGGCATCTTGTGGGGACTGCGCGGCTGCGGCTCGGCCGGCTGCACGTGCGTGGTCCGCCTGGCGGCCGGCTCGCGGGTGCGCTCGGTCGGCACGGGCATTTCCAGATCGTGATCGTAGTCGTCGTAGCTGGGCTTGTAGCCCGGAAGCTTGGCGCGTTCGAGCTCGACGCGGAACTCGCGGATCACGCGTTCCTGAATCATCTCCCGGCAGGCGGAGTTGATCGGATGGGCGATGTCGGCGTAGAGCTTGGCGCGGCCGTCTTCATCTTTGGCGAAGCGATCCTCGTTCAGGCGGCTGCCGCACTGGTTGCAGTGGGCGGCGCGCAGGTGGTTCTTGCAGCCGCAACTGGGGCAATGGGCCGTGAGCTTGCGGCTGGGCATCGCCACGAACGGCCCGTTCGAGCCGTCGATAATTTTCAGATCGCGAATGACAAAGCTGTTGTCGAAGGTGATCGAGCAGAATGCCTGCAGGCGCTCGCTGGCCTCTTCCATGAGCTTGATGCGGACCTCGGTGATTTCCACGGCCGTTCTCCTTACGAACTGGCGTTAATTGCACGATCGGCAGGCATAGACGCGACCTATACCCCGCGACTGCAATCGTCCTGCGACTCGGCGTGCATGCCGAGCGTGACGGCAAATGCCAAAGTAACTCGTCCCACTGCCGCTCATTTGCGAGGCCAGGCAGCCCTGAGCGGCGAACTCGCGCCGTACCTTTTCAATCCAGGGGCTGAGCCGGTCGGCCGCCCCTTCCAACTGATTGTGAATAAGCGACCCGAGCGTACGCTCATCGCCGCGGGCGAGCACCGCGATGAGCGGTTCGACATGGCGCGGCGCGGCGGGCACCTCTGAATGCTGATAGACCGCCGCGGTTGAAAGCCCGACGGGCGGGCGGACAACGACAAAGTGCAACGCCAGGGGCGTGCTCAGCGGGGTAATCTGTTCGCCGCGGCCCCGGCAGATCGCCGGGCCGCCATATACGAAGAACGGGATGTCGCTGCCAAGCTCGGCTGCCACTTCGGCGAGCCGGTCGCGCGAGTAGTTGAGCTGCCAGACTTCGTTGGCCGCCAGCAGCGCGGCGGCGGCATCGCTCGAACCGCCACCGAGGCCGGCCAGCGAAGGGATGCGTTTGGTGATCGCCAGCGAGATCCCGCGCTCGATGCCGGCGCGGTGCCTGAGCAACGCGACCGCGCGATAAGCGAGGTTCTTTTCGGGCGGAGGCAGTTCGCCAAGTTCGGCGCCATCCGAACCGGCAGCGGCCCAGTGGCAGTCGAGTTCGATGCGGCCGGAGTCGTTCGGCGCAGCGGCAAGCGAGTCGAACAGATCGATCGGCACCATGAGCGTTTCGATCTCATGGAAGCCGTCGGCGCGACGCGCGAGCAGTTCGAAGAACAGATTTAATTTTGCTGGCGCACGAACAACCACGCTCGTCGCTAGCCGGTGTACGTACATGACAAGCGTTCCCTGCTTGCGTGACGTTGACCGCGATCAATTCGCTGTTGAGTCGATCCGCGATCCGTTACCTACCGCCTACCTGTTGGGGTTGACAATCGCGCCAGTGTCAAACCGCGCCTGATAAACCGAGTCGAATTGTAACGAAGCCGGACAACCCGTCAATTGAGATTTTCGCCTTTTTGTGCGTGCTATCACATTAGGCAAAGTACGCGACGGAGGGTGCGCACTGCTGGGTGACGCAAGTTGTCGCACCAGCTAGCAGCTGCGATCTAGTTCTCGCCGGCCGCGAGCGATGCGCACACGATCTCCTCGTCGTTGCGCGCGAAGACGTGCTGGTTGGCGAAGGCGGGATGCGACCAGCAGACGCCGCCCCGCTGGCCGAGTTGCACTTCGGTCGGCTTAATCAGCTTCGCGCGGCTGATCTCCTCATAGCCCGTGGGCGAAAGCGTGGCGATGATCAGCTCGCCGCGTTCGTTAAACATCCACATCCGGCCGTCGTTTTCGACCATGTGGATCGTGCTCCAGCGCGACTTGGGCGTGGGCTTGAGGCTTTCCCAGATACGCTCGCCGGTCTTCGCATCAAGGCAGCGGAACTCGCCGTAGCTGTCGACGCCATAAATGTGGTCGCCCTTCAGGTACGGCGTGCTGATGATCGAGTGCAAGCTGTCGGTGTGCTGCTCGTCGCGGCCCTGGCGGCTCCACAGCTCGCGCACGGCGAGCTCCTTGTCATTCACCTCGAGCATCACCGAGCCGTCGTAGAAGCTGGTGAAGAAGAGCCGGCCGTTCTCCAGGACTGGCGTGGCAATGTTGATGACCATCTTGGCGGGCTTGAACGGATGCCGCCAATAGACTTCGCCCGTCTGGGCATTCATGCCGACGATGCTGTCGCCGGTCCAGCAAACCATCACCGGCTTGCCAGCCTGCTGGATGATGACCGGCGCGGAATACGAGGCGTTATCGTCGAGCGCGCGCCAGCGCTCTTCGCCGGTGACTTTGTCGAAAGCAACGAGGCAAGCTTTCTCACCGCCGATCTGCACGATCACCAGCTTGCCGTCCACCAGTGGCGAGGCCGAGATACCCCAGATCGGCATGCGGATCTTGTATTCAGTGTTGAGATCTTTCGCCCAGAGGAGCTTGCCGCTGGCAGCGTCGAAGGCGTGCAGATTGCCCATCGTGCCGAGCGCGTACGCCCGGCCCTCGTCAATCGAGACGCTCGCGCGCGGGCCGGCCGTGTAGCCGACGTTCACATACTCGCAGGGATAGCTGTAGGTCCACAGCGTTTCGCCGGTCTTCTCGTCGAAGGCGTGCACGCGTTCGACCTGTGTGGGCTCGACGCGTCGGTCGGTGACGAAGACGCGGCCATCGGCGACCGTGGGCCCGCTGTAGCCGCTGCCGATGGGCTTGCGCCAGGCGATCTTGAGTTCCGGCGCGGCGAACTTCTCGACGAGGCCCGACTCCTGCCAAGTGCCGTCGCGATTCGGTCCGCGCCACTGTGGCCAGTCGTCGGCGGTGGCGAGCGACGATACGAGCAGGATCGTGAAGCAGGCGAATTGCGCTGCGAGTTTCATCGTGGATCTCCCAAGAGTTTGGCTCGGAGGCATCGCCGACGGCGTGTGCGAACTAGCGAGCGGCGCACGTATTGTTACGTACCAGCGGAAAATGGCAAATGTGGACCAGCAGATGCCAAACCAGTCAGTTTACTTCCGCGCGAAGGCGTGGAACTTCTCTTTGAGTTCGCGGGTGATTGGGCCGGGCGAGCCGTTGCCGATCTTGCGACTGTCGATCTTCACCACGGCGATCACTTCGACCGCCGTGCCGGTGAGGAACACTTCATCGGCGATGTACACGTCGTGGCGTGTGAGCGCCACTTCGCGAACTTCGTAGCCCGAGCTGCGAGCCAGTTCGATGACGGCTTCGCGGGTGATGCCTTCAAGGATGCCGGCATCGGTGGGCGGAGTGAGCAGGACGCCTTCCTTGATGAGGAAGATGTTGTCGGCCGTGCACTCGGCGACTTCGCCCTTGTGGTTGAGCATCAGGGCTTCGAGACAGCCGGCCTGCGTGGCCTCGATCTTGGCCAGGATGTTGTTCAGGTAGTTGAGCGACTTGATGCGCGGGCTGAGCGCCGCGGGATGGTTGCGCAGCGAGCTCGAAGTGATGATCTCCAGTCCGGCCGAGTAGAGCTCCTCGGGATATACCGCGATGTAGTCGGTGATGATGATCACCTGCGGATTGCTGGTGCGGTTGGGGTCGAGCCCCAAGGTGCCGGCGCCGCGCGTGACGATCAAGCGGATGTAACCGTCGTCGAGCCCATTCGCCTTCAGGGTCTCGTCGATCGCCTTGGCCATCTCGGCGCGGGTGATCGGAATCTCGAGCAGGATCGCCTTGGCCGAGTTCCAGAGCCGTTCGAGATGGCGATCGAGGCGGAACACCTTGCCACCGTAACTGCGCAGCCCCTCGAACACGCCGTCACCATAGAGCAGCCCATGATCGTAGACACTGACCTTCGCATCCTGCTTGTCGAAGAGCGTGCCGTTGATCCAGATCTTGAAGCCGGCCGTGCTGTCCGGCTTGGCGGGGGCTGTGGTGGGACGGGTAGTCGGGCTTTGGATCGACAAGGGGACCTCCGGCGAACCATCGCCGCGTGTGAGAGATGCGAGCTGTGGAAGCGACTGAATCATTTTGCCGCCGAACCACTGCGTATTCGGCGGCTGTTCCGCATCGACCAGCAAAGCTGGCCTGACGCTACACGGCGTTAATTTGCCGCCGAACCACTGCGTATTCGGCGGCTGTTTCGCATCGACCAGCAAAGCTGGACTGATGCTACACGGCGTTAATTTGCCGCCGAACCACTGCGTATTCGGCGGCTGTTTCGCATCGACCAGCAAAGCTGGCCTGACGCTACACGGCGTTAATTTGCCGCCGAACCACTGCGTATTCGGCGGCTGTTCCGCATCGACCAGCAAAGCTGGCCTGACGCTACACGGAGCTGGTTTTGCTAGGCAACTTCCATGCTGCCGCGGGCCAAGCGCACCGTGCGGTCCGCCTCCGCCGCGATGGCCCGATCATGGGTTACCATGATGATAGTGACATTCTGCTGGTCGTTCAAGGTTCGCAGAATCCGCAGGATTTCCCGTCCTGTTTCACTATCCAGGTTGCCGGTCGGTTCGTCGGCCAGCAAGACCTGCGGCTGGGCGGCTAAAGCCCTGGCAATGGCGGCCCGCTGCATTTCGCCGCCGGACAGTTCGCTCGGGCGATGCTTAAGCCGGTGCCCCAGGCCGACCTGCTCCAAAAGCTCGGTCGCCCGCTGGACATGTCGGCGGCGGTTGCGGAAGTAGCTGAAGATCCCTTCTGAAATCAGCAGCGGCGAGAGCACGTTTTCGAGCGCCGTCAGTTCGGGCAGCAGATGATAGAACTGGAAGATCATGCCCAGTTCCTGGTTGCGAATCCAATCGCGCTTGTGCATCGGCAGATTGTCGATCCGCTGTCCGCCAAGCTGGACTTCGCCGGAGTCGGGCGCGTCGAGCAGGCCGAGCAAGTGCAGGAGCGTGCTTTTGCCGGAACCGCTCTGACCGATGATCGAGAGGAACTCGCCGCGGCGGACTTCGAGATCGACCCCGCGCAGGACGGGGATCTCCATGCCAGCTTTGCGATAACTCTTGGTGAGGCGAACGGCCGCGATGTGCGCGGAGTCATCCGGCTTGCCAACGGGCGCGGACACCAGGTGCGGCGCTCCAGCTGCGCCGGTTCCGCCGCGGCGACGGGGTTCGACTAAGGGGCGCATGTCACTCATTGCGTAACGCCTCCACCGGTTTGAGGAACGACGCCATCAGGGCCGGAATGACACTGGCCTGCACGGCGATCGCAATCGCGACCGTGACGATCACCAGGACCGTGAGCGGCTCGACGACGGTCGGTATCTCTTGAAAGTAGTAGATCGTGGGATCGAAGACCTCCTGGCCCGTGAGTCGGGCGATCAGGTCGGCGATCCATTGAATGTTGGCGATAAAGACCAGGCCGATCAGCATGCCGGCCCCCGCCCCGACGATGCCGAGCGACAGGCCGTAGCTGAGAAAGATGCTCATCACGCCCGCGCTTGAAGCGCCGAGCGACTTGAGGATGCCGATGTCGCGGCGCTTTTCGGCGACGATCATGCAGAACGAAGCGAAGATGCCAAAGCCGGCCACCAGAATGATCATGCCCAGCAGGATGTTGAGGATGACGGTTTGCATGCCGACCGCGGCCAGCAGCGGGCCCTGCTTGTCGCGCCAGGTATGGACGCTGTAGTAGCCGCCAGGGAAGGCCTCGCGGAGCAGGTTGCGCACATGCTCGCCGTCCGCGTCGTTGTGCAGCTTGATCTGGATGGCGGTCACGTTGGCGATGCCGCTCTGGCGGTCGATCATGCCGCGCATCTCCTGCAGCTTGGCGAGCGGCATGAAAATGAAATTGGCGTCGTACTCGGACATGCCACTTTCGTAGAGGTCGACCACGGTGAACGTATCGCTGGAAGGCTTCGGCGGAACCGTGGCCGTGGGGACAGTCACTTTCACGTCGTCGCCCGGCAGGACCAGAAACTTCTTGCCGTCGGCGGACGCCACCCGGGCCAGACCAAGTCCGAGCACGACTCCGGTGCCGGTATCCTTCGAGGGATCGAACTGCGGAGCGTTGTTCAAGGGCTCGAAGGGATTCCGCAGCGCGGCGACAACTTCGCCCGGCTGCGGTGCTTGGCGCACGCGACGATAGCGATAGCCGTCGCGGATGACGACTTCATCAGGAGGCGGCTGCTCGGCCTTCGCGACCGCAGTTGGCAGGGCAACCGCAGACTTGGCTGCACCGGTCACGGCTTTCTGGCGGCGATGCGGCCAGCCAGAATTCTTCAGCGTGTCGGGCTCACCTTCGACCAGGTCGTAGCCACCTTCGTGCAGGGTGAAGTCCAGGTGCTTGCGACTCTGCGGATGGCGCAGGTAGCGATTGAAGTCGCTCACTTCGCCGTAGGTGGTTGTATCCACGCCGATGAAGCTGACGTGACGGGTTTGCCACTGGCCATCGACTTCAAAGGCAAGCTGTCCGGGAAGCGCGACGGTGGGCGTCATGCCAGCGATGTACGGCCCGGCGAGCTCCTCGATGCGGCGCATGTGGCCGGCCGCGTCGGGAAAGCCTTCGAGATTGTTGGCCTCGAATACGACGTCGGAAAGGATGCCGTGGATGCGTCCTTGCATTTCGCGTGTGAAGCCTTCCATGACACCGTTGACGACGATCATGGTCGCCACGCCAAGCATCACGCTGACCACCGAGGCGAGCGCGATCCAGCGCGTTCGCAGGTACCGCCAGCAAAGGAAGAGGGTGTACATGGTTATCGTCGCGGTGGATTAGAGTTTGTTTCGTAGGGCTTCGACCGGGTGCAATCGCGCGGCGCGGCGTGCCGGCAGGATGCTGGCCAGGACCGCGATCAGCATCGCACCCAGCACGATCCAGGCGACCGTGAACGGCTTGACGATGGCCGGAATCTCTTGGAAGTAGTAGACCGTGGGGTCAAAGACCGGCTGACCGGTGAGGCGGCCGACGCCGTCGGCAATCCCGTCGAGGTTGGCCACGATCGAAAGACCCAGGATCATGCCGACGCCGGAACCGACGATTCCCAGGCCGAGTCCATAGGCCAGGAACACGCCGAGAATGCCGCGGTTGGGCGCGCCGAGTGATTTGAGGATGCCGATGTCCTTGGTCTTCTCGACGACGATCATGTAGAAGATCGCCAGGATGCCGAAGCCCGCCACGGCGATGATCATGAACAACAGCAGGTTCAGAATCGTGGTCTCGAGCGTGACGGCCGAAAGAAGCGGGCCCTGCTTGTCGCGCCAGGTTTGGACGGCGAACGTGCTGGCCGGGAACTCCGCTCGCAGCAGGTCGCGGACCTGCTGGCCATCGGCTTCGTCACGAAGTTTGATCTGGATGGAAGTCACGGCGCCGCTGGCCGTGTCCTTGTCGTACAGCTCGCGCATTTGCTGCACGGTTTCGAGCGGCGCGAACACCAGGTTCGAGTCGTACTCGCTCAGCTTGCTCTCGTAAAAGTCGACAATCGTGAAGAGCTGCCGGGCGACCTTGGGAGGAGTGCCGCCGGTGGGGACCGTGATTTCGACGTCGTCGCCCGGCAGGAGGAAGAAGTGATCGCTGCCGTCGGGAAGCCGATAGCAGGCGAGCGCCATGCCCAGCACCAGTCCGGCGTGGGTTTGCGTGGCGGGATCGAAGAGCCCCTCGGCTTGATCCTCGGCGGTGGCCGCCTCTTCACGCTGGTAGACCCAGCCGGAGTCTTCGATCTCAGCGGGGGGAAGCTCGGCAGGCTGCTGGAGCCCGACTTGATGCTCGGGATCGACGATGCCTGCCTCGGCGGCGACGGCGGCATCATTGGGCTGCATGTCGCTGAAGAACCGGGCCTCGGCGCGGCGGTGCGGCCAACCGGCAATTTCCATGCGATGGCGAAACTTGACATGCGGGCCGCCCTCGTGATCGATGACGTCGTAGCCGCCGTCACGCAAAGCGAACTCGAGTTGCTGGCGGTTGTCCGGGTGTTGCAAATACTTGCTGAACTCGCCGGCCGTGCCATAGGTGGCCGGATCGATGCCGATAAACGTGATCTGGCGCTGGTGCCAGTTGCCACGATGCTGGAACGAGAGCATGGCCGGAATCGAATGGCTGGCGGTCATGCCGGCGATGTACTGGCCCGCGACTTTCTGGATTCGCTCCATCTGTCCGCGGGCGTCGCCGAAGCCCCCAGCGCCGTGGCTTTCGACCGTGACGTCAGAGAGGATGCCGTGGATGCGGCCCTGCATTTCGCGGGAGAAGCCCTCCATCACGCTGTTGACGACGATCATCGTGGCCACGCCTAGCATCACGCTAATGATGCTGGCCAGCGCGATGTAGCGCGTGCGGAGATATCGGCAGCAGAGCAGCAGAATGTACATCGCCAATCCTTTGGCCGAATAATCCAGGTCATCCTTAACTTCAAACCGGGTAGCCCTGACAACTTGTTGTCAGGGTGCCTCCGGCACAAGATGGATCAGATAACGCGTGGCGTGACGTGGGGCACAACAATTCGATCACGTTGTCACTTAAACCCTCCGGTTGCAAGCAACACCGACAACAAGTTGTCGGTGCTACCCGAGCCGTTCTGTAACTTTCACAGCTACCCGCGGCGGGGCTCCTCGTGCCGCAGGAGCGGGAACAAAATCACTTCGCGAATGTTCTGGCTGCCGGTGAGCAGCATGACCAACCGATCGATGCCGATGCCAAGTCCGCCGGCGGGCGGCATGCCGTGCCGCAGCGCGCGGATGAAATCGTGATCCATCTTGGCCATCGAGTCCTCTTCCTTCTGCCCCTGGAGCTGCGTGCGGAACAGCTCCTCCTGTAGATCCGGATCGTTGAGCTCAGTGTAGGCGTTCGCCAGTTCCATGCCCTGGATGAAGAGCTCAAACCGCTCGGCAATGTGCTCGCTGCCCTGCTTCCGCTTGGTCAGCGGGCAGATGCTGGCCGGATAGTCGATGACAAAGATCGGGCCGACGAGCGCGTCTTCAACCCTCTCTTCGAAGACTTCGCTCTTGATGACATCCGGGTGCTTGCCGGCCGTTTCGAGGCCGATGCCATCGGCCAGCTTCTTCACTGCGGCAGCATCGTCCGGCGATACGCCCGTGTGCTCGGCAAAGAGCTCGTCGTAGGTCTTGCGAGCGAAAGGCGAGGTGAAGTCAATCGTGCGTTCGCCCCAGGTGATCTGGCGGCCGGCGCCAATGGCGTCGAGCGCATCGAGGATGATCCGCTCGGTGAGATCCATCATCGTGCCATAGTCGCCATAGGCCTGGTAGGCCTCGAGCATCGTGAATTCGGGATTGTGGCGCGGGCTGATGCCTTCGTTGCGATAGACACGCCCCAGCTCATAGACGCGTTCCATGCCGCCGACCAGCAGCCGCTTGAGGTGCAGCTCGAGCGCGATCCGCATGAACAGCGGCATGTCGAGCGCGTTGTGGTGCGTCTTGAACGGACGGGCGGCAGCGCCACCGGCAATGGCATGCAGCGTGGGGCCTTCGACTTCGACATAGCCACTGGCTGCCAGCGTGCGGCGGACCGAGGCGACAATCTTGGTACGATCGAGGAACTTCGGCAGCACGCCCTCGGTATACGCGAGGTCGATGTAGCGCATCCGCTGGCGAAGCTCGGGATCGGTCAGGCCGTGATGCTTTTCGGGGGGCGTCTCGATGCTCTTGGTGAGGAAGTGCAGCTTCTCGACGAAGATCGTGAGTTCGCCCGTCTTGGTTCGTTTGAGCTCGCCATCGACGCCGACCAGGTCACCCAGGTCGAGGCATTCGGCCAGCGCCCAGTTTTCTTCGCCGACCTGGCCGCGGCCGACAAAGAGCTGGATCTGGCCGGTCCAGTCGCGAATGTCGAGGAAGATCAGCTTACCCTTCTTGCGCTGCAGGACGATGCGGCCCGCGGCGCGAACCTTGGGGCCGTTCTGGTGCGGTTCGCGCTGGCCTTCGGCGAGGGGCTCGACGGTGATCTCACCCTCGCGCGCGCGGATATCGGCGATGCGTGCGTGGTCGTCGAAGCGCGATCCCCAGGGGTCGATGCCCAACTCCTGGATTTTGCGCAGCTTCGCGCGGCGCGAAGCCTCGTGCATGCCTGGGGTATCCGGAGCTTCGGACATCGGCTTGGCGCGAGACTCGGCTTGTGTGGCCTGGGACTCTGGTGGATCGATCGCGGTCATGGTCGACTTGCAAAACTTGGAAAGAATCGCAACATTTTAGAGCAACTGGAGTTGTGGTCAATGTCAGCTCGCCGCGGCAGCGGCCCGCGACGACCGTCGCGACGGCCGCAGCCAAGTTCCCCAAGCACAAGCCTTTGCGTCAGAGCCAACCCTGATGAGTCGAGACCTGAGACGCGATACCCGGCCAGGCCTGTACTGTGTCGAGCTGCGGACCCAGAACTGGCAGCCACTGCTGGATTGGTACCGAAACATCCTCGGGCTGAGGGTCCTGGTCCGGGTGGTCGAAGACGGCTACGCCCTGCTGGAGGCCGGCGACACGCGAATTGCGCTGCTTTCGCGCCCGGCCACCGCGCCGCCAAGCGACCGCTTCAGCATGGCCTTTGAAGTGGACGACGTGCCGAAACTCTGCGCCCGGCTGGAGGAGGCCGGCTCTCCGCTGACCCATCCGGCGCGCGACCCCGAGGGGCTGCGCGAGGTGAACACGTTGGATCCGGACGGGAACCGGGTGCGGCTATTTAGCTGGCCGAATAAGTAGGCGGTACGCGGTCCGTCGTTCACGCGTGACGTAACGTGGCTGATGAGTGGTGCCATCTCGCGATCGAACGTTTGCTTGGCCCAGAGCAGGACAGCGAGCAGGCTCGCGGCCACCAGCGCCAGGCTTAACAGGTCTCTGGTCCTGGGTGCGCATCTGCGGAGCCAGGGCAACTGCGAAGTCCAGCACAGCAAGGGTGTGAACAGCACGAGCAAGGCCGTACTGGTCGTCAGCTCGCCGAAGAATCGGCCGATGAACAGAAAGCCGAACAGCAGGACGACCGAGAGGCTGACGATTCCTCGCAGGTCGGCGTCCTGGCTGCCAAGCCGCGAGCCGATCGTGGCTCCGGCAATCGCGGCCGACCAGGGGAGTGCGGCGGAGCCCCCCTTGATGTAGCCGGCCATGGCGATCAGCAGCCCGGCGGCGAAAAGCGCGGCCGCCAGCGCTAAGGATATAGACGCCTGTCCTCCGCCGTCATTGTCACCTATGTGTCGCCGGCGAATCCACAGCTTCTGAACCAGGCTCAGAACGCCGACGAGTATGCCGGCACTGCCGAGTAACAGGATTCCGACTTCGCGCGCGCCCTCTTGCAAGTAAACCGAGGCGTGCAGCAGGATCCGCACAAGCACCACCGCCAAGGCGAACACGAGCCCCCACCGCAGGGCGCGCGCCTTAAGCGGCAAATGGCCAACCGCGAGCAGCGCAACCGTCGCCGGCAACACGATGACCAGGAATCGATCGAGCGCATTGGCGGGGGGCAAGCGGGGCCAAAGCCCTAGCACGGCATAGCCGCTGATCGCCCCGATGACGACTGCGACCACGCTCGCCCGAGCGCCCTGCGCCCTCGGCCGGCCCTGCCCTGCCAGCCGGCGCGGCCGAAAACGGCCGGCGACCAGCATGCAAACCGCACTGGCGATCAAGGCGACCGCGATCGACGCTAAAGCTTTGAGCCCCTCGGTCATGCGGTCACTTCCGCACCCCTTCGCAGTCGATCATGACGATGGCCTCGTCGCCGATGCCACCGATCTGGCTCTTGTCGAAACCGAAGTCGCTTCGCTTGAGCTTGAGCTCGGTCGAGAAGCCGACGTGCTTGCCGCCGAAGAACTCGACTTCCTTGCCGCCCAGCAGGTCGAAGGTGATTTCCTTCGTGGTGCCGTGCATCGTGAAGTCGCCCGTGACCTGGTAGCCCCCGTCGATCGCCTTCACGCTCGTGCTCTTGAATTCGATGGTCGGAAACTGCTTGGTGTCGAAGTAGTCGGGCTGACGCAGATGCAGGTCGCGGGCCTCGTTGGCGGTGTCGACGCTGTCGGCCTGGATCGTCAGTTGAAAGCTCGACTTCGTGGGATCTTCGCGGTCGATCACAAACTTGCCTTCGACCTTGTTGAAGCGTCCGTGGATCCAACTGATGTTTTGGTGCCGGGCTTTGAAGCTGACCGATGAGTGGACGCCGTCGTAGGCGTATTCGTCGGCGGCGGTGGCGCACTGCACGGCGCCGACCAATAATGCGATGGCGGCCGCCAATCGAACGCTAATCTCAACCATCTTTCGCATAGCTCGTTAACCTTTCAGATAATTCTCGATGCAACAAATCACGGTGACTCTGCAAGCCGCCGGGGACTCTCGACACTCATTCGCTCGCAGCCGGCTCGCTCTTTCCAATGCAATAAACCTGCGACGCCGTTCGGATCAGTAACTTGCCCTGGGCAATCGACGGCGTCGCGATGCACAGTTCGTCGAGCGAATTAGTGCGCTCGACCTCAAACTCACGCCCCGCCGGCAAGACATACGTGTCGCCATCTTCGTCGAGGCAAAACAGCTTGCCGTTGTACGCCCAGGGCGAGGCCGTAAACGTGGCCCCCTGCGGAAAGCGAGTCCGATCGTACACCAGTTCGCCGGTCTTCGCATCGTGGCAGGTCATCATCCCGCGGTCGAGCAGCGTGTAGTACAGCCCCTGGTAGACAATGGGCGACGTGTTATAGGGCCCCATCTTGTCCAGTGACCACTGAATATACTCGTTCGAGGTGGCCCCCTCGCCGAGCGTCAGATCGCCCGTCGCGCCAGGCTTGATTGCGAACACGGGACGCTTGTTGTCCTGAAAATATCCGGACGTGATATAGAGCAGCCCGTCGACGGCGAACGGCGAGGGGATCGTCAAGTTCGACATCTTGCCATCGAAGTGCCAGAGCAATTCGCCGTCGGGCGAGTACGACCGATTTTCGGTCCGGCCCGTGGCGACAATCTCGGTGCGGCCGTCATGCTTCCAGAGGACGGGCGTACCCCAGGTGCTCTTCTCGTCTCGAATCGATTTCCAGTTCGTCTCGCCCGTGGCGGCATTGATCGCCTCGATGTAAGACTCTTCCATGTTGTCGTAGACCATGATCACCTGATCGCCTTGGACGATCGGCGAGGCCGCGGCGCCGTATCCGAGCATGGTCTTCTTCGGTTCGATCGGATGTTCCCAGAGCAACTTGCCGTCGAAGTCGTAGCAGTACAGTCCGACATCTCCGAACAGGACGTACACGCGCTTGCCGTCGGTGGTGGGGGTTTCGGCGGCATAGGTGTTCTTTGGGTGGCGCGGAATCAGGGGCTTCCCCACGTGGGCCTCCTGCTTCCAAAGCACTTCGCCGCTGGCCAGGCTCAAGCAGTACACCATCCAGTGATGCACGCTGTCGGGCGGTTCGCCGCGGCCGCCGCCGTTGTAGAGGCCGCCCTTAGGCAGTTCATATCCGTCGTCGGAATGGACGGCCGAAACGAAAACCCGATCGCCCCAGATGATCGGACTGCCCCATCCCCAGCCCGGGATGGCCGTCTTCCACTCGACGTTGGTCGTCTGGTCCCACGTGTCGGGCAGGCGCGGATCGTCCTGGGCCACGCCCGAGGCCTCTGGCCCCCGGAAGCGCGGCCAGTTCTCTTGGGCCGTGGCAGAAGCGGTCAGCATTGCCAGGCAGGCGAGCAGCGTCAGGCAGCAGCGGCGTTTATCCATCATGTCCACCTCGACTCACAGTTGACTCGGGTTCGAAGCCAACGGATTGTCGCACAGTAACCGCCTGCGGGCCAGACTTTTCAAACCAAACGAAATCTCCCGCTAATCGTCGCCGCTAATCGTCGAACGACCCGAAGATTTGCGAGAACTCGAAGGGGGATTGCAAGATACTGCTGGAGAAGAGGTCGACGTAGCCCAGCGTGCCACTGGGGTTTTGGCGATCGCGGTTGAGCGACCAGAAGCTGAGCCGGCCAATGCCCTGCTGTTCGGCGAAGGCCAGCACCTCGCGGGCTTCCTGCTGGTCGAAGATCTCGGTCGTGACGTCGTTCAGGCCGATCATGGGCGTGATGCCGACCATGGCCCACAGGGTCATCGTCGCTCTTCGAGTTGCCGTAGAGCGACTTGAGCTGATTGAACAGGCTCGTAGCGGCCTGGATGGCGTAGTCGCCCATGCGGCCCTGCGGGTTCGGCGCGATGTCTGCCCCGACGGCCGAACTTCCACCCGCGGGGTGAAGCTCAACCGCGCACACTGTAATCGAAGAAGTGGGCGGCGTCCAATTTCTTCCACAGAGTGTTGCCGGACGAAGCGCCGTGACTTAGCGAAAGTCTTTTGGCAGGGTGCCCTCGCTGGCGCTCTGGCGCTTCGGGCTAATTTCGAGGCCTCTCGCCCGCCGCTACTTCAGTTTAGCACTGGCCCGCTCGTACCGCTCGCGGACGCCGGGGATCAGCCGCTCGGCGTTGCCGTAGTAGACCTTGCGAAGGACGTCTTCCGGCAACTCGACGCCGTAGATGCGCCAGAAGCCTTGCGGCGGAAATTCGTTCTCGGCGTAAGGAAAGTATTCGTCGTGCGTTTCCAGGAACCGCCAGTGGTAGTGCAGTCGCTCGGCGACGCGGGGACCATCCGTGGCAAACAGGATCCGGTCCTGGTACTGCTCGAAGAACTTCCGCGCGGTGAATGGCTGCCGGCCGAGCTCGGCGATGCGGGCGGCAATGTCGACGTTCAGGTTCGGATAGGCGTCGAGCCAGCGGCCGACCAGGCCCAGGTCTTCGGCGCTTGAAGCGACGTGCGCGCCGATGAAGGTTGTCTTCGGATGTCGCTTCACGATTGCGATGAATTGGTCGAGCAAGTCTTCGTAGCTGGGAAAGCCTGGCCCGTGAAAGCTCCAGTCGGGATGCCGCTTGAGTTCCTCCCAACGCTCGTTCGTCGGATCGGTCGGCAGGAAGAAGGCCTTGGGATCGGCGGTGTGGATGAGCACCGGAAAACCGAGCTCACCGCAGGCCGTCCAGATCGGATCCCAGCGCGGATCGTCGACTCGGATCAGTGAGCCGTCGGGATTGCGGTAGTCGAGCCCCAGGTTCTTGAAGACTTTCAGGCCGCTGGCCCCCTGCTCCTTCGCGTCCTTCAGAGCGGCTGCCATCCGGCGGGCGAAGTCCGGTCGCTGGCAATCCCAACTCGCGGGATCATCTGCCTTGCCAGCGCCCTGCCAGTCGATGTTCGTGAAGATCACGAACCGGTCGGGATACTTCGTCCAGAGATACTTCTTGTGTTCAGCCAGTTGCTCGCCCAGGCCACCGTCGAGGCTGACGCACACGGCGATGTTTTGCGCATCCATGAGTTTCACGAAGCCGTCGAGCTGTTCGGGCGAGTTGCGCAGGCGAATCCGCGGATGCACGTGGACGTCGACCACAGGATACTTGGCCCGGGTGAGCAGGTGCTCCTCGACGGCCAGCATCGACTTGGGGCGGAAGGCGTCAAGCGGCAGGTTGGCGGGACCGCTGGCCGGTTCTTCGGCCCGAGATGCGGCGATTGCTACTGCCGCCAGTACGGCCGTCAGAGCTAGACTTAAAGGACGCGTCACGAAGGCCCCCTTTGGCAGGCGCAGGGTTGGTTCCGAAGAGAAAGCCAGATTCTCAATTCACGGCCGGCCAAATACTATAGCTCTAGGGCAACTCCCCTTCAGCCGCTGAACGCCCTCCACGCTGCGGAACGCCGATGGATTTCAAGCAAACCGAGCAGCAATCGCACGAAGAACAGCGCAGGTCCCAGGCGTTAAGCCTGGAGCCGGCCCGGCCGCCGCTCGAACTGCCGGGCTATGAGCCGCTGCGGTTCCTGGGCTCGGGTGCGTATGGCGAAGTGTGGGTCGCCCGCGATCGGAACACGGGCCGCAAGGTGGCGATCAAGTTCTATGCCCATCAGGGCGGGCTCGATTGGTCGATCCTGTCGCGCGAGGTGGAGAAGCTGGCGTTCCTTTCGGCCGATCGCTACGTCGTGCAATTGCTTGAAGTGGGTTGGGACGCCCAACCGCCGTACTACGTGATGGAGTATGTCGAGAGCGGTTCGCTGGAGGAGCTGCTCGCGCGCGAGGACAAGCTCGCGCCGCGTGTGGCGGTGAACCTGTTTCGCGAAGTGGCCGTGGGGCTGATGCATGCGCACGGTAAAGGCGTATTGCACTGCGATCTGAAGCCGGCGAACATCCTGCTCGATCAGGACGGACACCCGCGGCTGGCGGACTTCGGTCAGTCGCGGCTCTCGCACGAGCAAACGCCTGCGCTGGGGACGTTGTTTTACATGGCGCCCGAGCAGGCCGACCTGACGGCGGTGCCGGACGTGCGGTGGGACGTCTATGCGCTGGGCGCCCTGCTCTACGCGCTGCTCACCGGCGAGCCGCCGTATCGCGACCAGACTTCAGCCACGCAACTGGCGACGGCGCCCGACCTGGAGGAGCGGCTGGCGCGGTACCGCAAGCTGATCCTGAACTCGCCGCGACCCACGGGTCACCGCCAGGTCAAAGGGGTCGATCGCGAACTGGCCGAGATTGTGGATGGTTGCCTCGCGCCGAATCGAGATGCACGGTTCGCGAACGTGCAGGCCGTGCTCGATGCGCTCGACGAGCGAGCCAAACGCCGGGCGCGGCGGCCGCTGGTGCTGCTGGGGTTTATCGGTCCCGCGGTGCTGCTCGGCGTGATGTCGATTTTTGCCTGGAGCTGGTTCTCGACCGTGATGAACGAGTCGGACGAGGCCCTGCGACTGCGGGCGCTGCAGAGTAACAGTTTTGCGGCGCGGTATGTCGCCACCAGCGTGAGCAACAAGTTCGAGCAGTACGCCAAACTGGTTGAAGAGGTCGCTGCCAACTATCGGTTTCAGACCTTGCTGGCCGAAACGTTGGCCGATCCGGAACTGGCGGAGCTCACGCGAAGGATGGAAGATCCGCAGCTCACCGGCGCGGAGCGCGAGAAAGTGCGTTCCGAGTTTCGGGCGTGTGCCGGACGCCAGGCATTGCAGGGTTGGCTTGACGAGTTGATGGCCGATCCCGAGCTGGTGCGGGTGGAGAGCTGGTTCGCCAGCGGACCGACGGGCGTACAGCTTGCGCGCTCGCCGGAAGAACGGACCGTGGGCGACAACTATAGCTGGCGTTCGTACTACCAGGGTGGCAACCAGGACTTTGAGACGGATTGGCGAGCCGGCCCCGACCAGCACATCACGCGGACGAATCTCTCGGCGGTGTACTACAGCCAGGTGACGGATCGCTGGACGGTGACGATCTCAACTCCCGTTTACATCGACGACGATCAGCCGGGCCCTGCTGGCAGGCCGGCGAAGCGCTACCTGGGGATTCTGGCGGTCTCGGCCAACGTGAATCGGTTTCTTGACATTCCGGATGAGCGGCCCGACCAATTCGCGGTGCTGGTCGATTGGCGGGATGGTCCGAACAAGGGGCTCGTCTTGCAGCATCCTCTGTTCGAGACGATGCGCGCGGAGAACCGCGAAGTTCCCAAGCGGTTTCAGTCGTATCACCTGCGCGAGGATGAACTGCCGGACCTGGACGCGGCGAACGTCCGCGAGGATTATCGGGATCCGCTCGCGCGCGACCCGGAGGGGAGCGACTATGCCGTGCACTGGCTGGCGGATGCCGCGCCGGTGGACATGCATTCTGGACCGACGGGCTTCGTGGTGATCGTGCAGGAGTCTTACGACGGGGCGATCGGCAGCACGCTGCGGCGTTTGGAGAATCGGCTGGTGTCAACGAGTGTCATTGCCGCGGTTTCGATCGCGCTGGCGATTGCCGCGTTGTGGGCGGTGGTGGTCAAGTTGATCGGTCGGCGGCGACCGGCAGCGGAGTTACCGCGGGCGAGTGCACCGGCCGGATAAGGGAACTTGTGTGCCAGGGGTGGCCGTGAGCGCGGCTCACCTGTGCGTGATATTCACAAGCAATTCTGAACGGACACGAGCAATATCATTTGAGACCCACTTGGCCAAGGCAGCGTCAACTGAACACGGGTGAGCCGCCACGCCGCCACCCGTGGCACACAATCACGAGCACTACCCCAGAAATTGCATGGAGTTCATGTGGCTGATCTGATCGCCCAAGGCGCGGACTCGCGCAACCGCTGGCGGCGAGCGCTCATTGCCGAGCGGCCGGTGGTGCTGGGCCGCACCGCGACCTGGCCCGCGGCGTGGGACGATCGGATCTCGCGGCGGCACGCCGAGCTGCGCTGGGACGGCCAGCGGTTGCACGTGCGCAGGCTTTCCGACGCGCGGAATCCGATTTTCTACAAAGGGCAGCAACTCGATGAGTTCATGCTGCTGTCGGGCGAGCACTTTGTGATTGGCGACACGACGTTCACGGTGGCCAGCGATCGCGTGCACGTCTCGCTCGACGTGCCAGCGCCGGTGGAAGAGCAGGCCTTCAGCACCGAATACTTGCATAATCTGCCGTTTCGTCACATTGGCCCGCACATCGACGTCTTGAGCCGGCTGCCCGAGGTGATTACCGGCGCGGGAAGCGACTCGGAGCTTTCCGTGCGGCTGGTAAATCTGCTACTGGCCGGGCTGCCCCGGGCTGGAGCCGCGGCGCTGGTGGCCGCGCGGGACATGAAGAGCGAGCGGCCGACGATCGACGTTTTGCACTGGGATCGCCGGAGTGCAACCAGCGGCGAGTTTCAACCCAGCCAGCGATTGATCGTCGACGCGCTGTCGCGTAGCGAGAGCGTGCTGCATGTCTGGAACTTTTCGAATGCGGCCGGCGGAAGCAGCGAGTTCACGATCAACCAGGGGATCGACTGGGCGTTCTCGACGCCGGTAATGGGAAGGGCCTGTCGCGGCTGGGCGCTGTACGTGGCCGGCAGATTTGCCTCGAGCGGCAGCGCCACGAACCCGGTTTCCGATCCGCGCGACCTGCGCGATGATCTAAAGTTCACCGAACTGGCGGCCACGACGCTGGGTGCGCTATGCGACGTGCGCCGCCTGGAGCGCGAACGGGCAGGATTGAGCCAGTTCTTTGCGCCGCCGGTGATGGAAGCCTTGCAGGACGTTGACCCGGACGTGGCCCTCGCGCCCCGGGAAACGGAAGTCACCGTGCTGTTCTGCGATCTGCGCGGCTTCTCACGCGTCAGCGAACGCTCAAGTGATGACCTGATGGGGTTGCTGGAGCGGGTGAGCGAGTCGCTGGGAGTCGCCACGCATGCGATTCTCGAAGAAGGCGGCGTCGTGGGAGACTTTCATGGCGACGCGGCGATGGGATTCTGGGGCTGGCCGCTCGCACAGGAGGATGCGGCCCTGCGCGCGGCCCGGGCGGCGCTGGCGATCCGGGCAAGTTTCACCGCTGCCACCGAGAACAGCCCGCTGGCAGACTTTCAGGTGGGGATCGGGATTGCCACGGGGCGTGCGGTCGCGGGCAAGATCGGCACCGCCGACCAGGTGAAGGTAACCGTGTTCGGACCGGTGGTGAACCTGGCGTCGCGGCTGGAAGGGATGACGAAGACTTTGCACGCGCCGATTCTGATCGACGAGCGAACGGCGGCCTGCTTGCGAGCGCAGCGAGACTCGACGGGCATCAAGGGCATGTTGCTGCGGCGCGTGGCGGTCGTAAGGCCGGCAGGAATGACAGCGCAGGTGGAGGCGACGGAAGTGCTGCCGCGAGAGGATTCGGCAACCGCACTGAGTGACTCGCACATTGCAACGTATGAAGGCGCGCTGGATGCGTTCATCGCCGGCAACTGGCAAGCGGCGATGGACCAGTTGCACGAGGTTCCGGCCACCGATCGGGTGAAGGACTTCCTGTTGATGGTCATTGTGCAGCACCAGCGGAAACCGCCCGAGGCGTGGCAAGGCGTGATTTCACTGACGGCAAAGTAGCGGGATGAAAGTCCCGACTTTTATTTTGACACACTTCCTCCCTCGTCTACAATCGAAAGGAGTGAGGCGCCCCACCGCGAACAGACAAGAAGGACTTGATCGATGCTGCGCCAAGCGTTGCTGGTCGTCATCGTGTTACTTCAAGTATCCGTTGCCGCCGCCGTGCAGGTGGGCGGGTTCGATCTGGGACGCGGCGGTCCCTATAGCATGAGCAGCGGCGCCTATACCGCTCCGCTGCGAACACTGCTCTCCGGTACCTTCGCCGGCACCACATTCAGCGGCAGTGGATCTCTGACTCCGGCCTATCTGTCGACCGTCGATCTGCTGGTGATCACGACGGCCTATTCCGATTCGCAGCCCGTGGCGCCGCTCTCGCCGGCCGAGCAGTCGGCCTTGGTCAGCTTTGTGCAAGGCGGCGGCCGGGCGTTAATTCTTGGCGAGCGGAATGATCTGGGAGCGGCCACCAATCAATCGCTGATGAATCCGTTTGGCCTGAATATCATCGGAGCCACGTTCTCCGACCCGACGGCGACCGTTCTCAATCCGCTGTCGGTGCCGTTCACGGCGGGGCCATACGGCGTGGTTTCGACACTCTCGACAACCAATCCTGGTTGGTTCGATGCGGTTGGAGTGGCCACCACGGTCGCGCTGCTGGATTCGAACAGCCAACCGCTGTTGGCGTACTTTTCTGAGAACACGCTCGCCGCCGGCAGCGGGCGAGTGATCTTCTCCGCCGACAGCGACATCTATACCTCGAACGTGCCACTCATTCTTAACAGCTTCGTGTATCTCTCCGTGCCCGAGCCCTCTGCCGTGGTGCTGGCCGTGATCGGCGTTTGCGCGAGCGGCCTGATAGTGCTTCGCCAGCGACGGGTACTCGTCCCCAGTCGCGCGTTCCCAGTCAAGAGAGACTTGAACTGGAGCGAGGTTGACGTCAATCGCAGCCGCGCCACAGGAAGGCCAGGATAACGATCGGCAGCGGCAGGCCGAGCATCCAGGCAATGCAGCCGTGGCTGAGCTTGCCCGCGCGATCGCGCTGGCGACCGACCCAGGTGCGGGTGTTGTAGTAGCGGTCGGTAGCGGCGTTCCGATGGGCCTGATCGTTGAGTCGGGCTCGATCGTCGTTAGATTGAGACACGGTAGTGTGCTCCTGTATGGTGGATGAGCCGTCACCCCGCGGACACCGTGCGCAGTGCGATACAATGGCGCGCGAAGCCGGGCGTGATCGAGAGAAGTACGTCGATTGCGACGAGCGAAAACGTTCGCCGCTGGCACGCTGCGACCTATAAGCATGTTGCGTGCCAATTGCCGGCCAAGCGGCTTGCCCGTCGCCACAGAGCAGGTCTCTCGCGACGGTGATGCCGCAGCGTTCGCGCGCTTCGTTGCGCGGAACCTTTCCCAGCGAAGAGTGGCCCCGAAGTCTCTCCCGCGATCGCTGGGGACGAATACCTCCGCGCGAAGGCCAGCTGATCGCTTGACCACCAGAGAGCCCGGGGCGGAGTCATGCAGTCGGTTCACTCCGCGCAATTCAGGCAGATTGTACGCGGGAACCCACTACTTGGTGCGATTGGCACGCCCATTGCTTCATGAGCCCGGCAGACGCTGGCCGCCTCTTTACGAATTGGGTGAAGAGCTACGCAGCGATTGCCATAGGTTTGCTATTCACCGGGGAGGATGTGCCGCCCCATCGCATTTGGACCAATCGTCCCACACAGACTGGAGACCATGTCATGTCCTTGAAATCATTGAAGTTCGCATCCGCCGGCGCGCTGCTGGCGGGTTCCCTTGCCGCGGTTGGCTGCGCTGAACGCACCGACCTGGGCGACGTGCAGGCCGCTCGCGACGATGTTCGCGAAGAGCAGCACGAGACGGCTGAAGTTCGTCAAGAAGCTGCGGAAGATATCGCCGAGGCGCAGCGCGACGAAGCCGCTGCACGCCATGAAGTGATGCGGCCGAATACGGACGAACTCCGCGACGCTGCGCAGGAAACGGCTGAAACGCGACAGGAAGCCGCGGCAGCCATTCAGGAAGAGAAGCAGGAAACCGCCGAGGCTCAGGCCGAGCTGCAAAATACTGAAGCTCGCTTTCAGGCTACGCAGGCTCGCGACAAGTACGTGGCCGATCATCAGCAGAAGCTCGACGCCGCGGCCAAGCGGATCGAAGCTTTGAACGATCGGGCCGCGAACGAGGAAGGCGCCACCAAGGAAGCGACCGAGCGGCAGGCCGCTGAGCTACAGACCGCGCACGATCGGGCGGAAGAAGCGCTCGACAACGTGGAGTCGGCTGAGTTGATGAAATGGAACGATCACAAGAATAACGTGAAGCAGGCGTTTGACGCGTTACAGATCGAAATGGACCAGTCGGCGTAACGTCGTTCGCCCCTCGTTACACGATCTGGACCAGTCAGGGAACGGGGATCAGAAGTGGCGCCTCGTGTGCTGCGTACGATCCCCGTTCCTTTTTTTCGCTGACTAGCTCTGACGACTCCCGAGGTTCAGTTCTTCTGCCGACGCCGCTTGACGAAGCACAGCCCTGCGCCTGCGATTGCTGCCAAGGCAAGTGAACTCGGTTCTGGGACGACGGAGAGCGACTGCTCGGAATCGGGATAGAAGTACGAGAAGGTTTCTCCTCGTCGTTCAAAACAATCGCCCCTGGACTGGCGCCACCAGCTCTTCTTCGGAGCGATCGAGCGGATAGGCGTTGAAGCCGGCTTTTCGCAGGCATTCGACGAAGCTCACCGGGCCGTGCGTGCAGTAGATCACGCGGGGGTTCACGCGCTCGACCGCTTCGAACAGCTCGTCGTAGTCGGCGTGATCCGAAAGCGGCACCGCATGATCGACGCCCCAGCGGACGCGGGTCCGCTCGTGCATGGCCCAACCGGTGGTGGCGAAGGTGACGGTCTTCTTCAGCCCCGGCAGGCGGTTGTGGCGGTGGAACTGCGGCGGCACGACGACCACATGGCCCGGCAGCGGTTTACCGGGATACAGATGACAATCGCCCAGATCGACGCCGCAGGCCCGATAGACCTGGCTGACGGCGTAGATCTTTGGATGTTGCAGGACGGGAAAGCCTTCGCGCGTGAGCAGAAGAGTGACTTCCTGGCTCTTGCCAAGCATGTAGGCTTCGACGACGGGCGTGGCGCCCGAGTCGATCGCGGCACGTACCAGGCGGAACAACTCTTCGAGCACCTGCGCGCGCGGCGGATGGCGATAAAACGGATTGCCGTAGGTGCTTTCGATCACCAGCGTGTCAGCCTGGGGGAGTTCGGCCCGTTCGGCCGTGGCGGATTCGCCGAGTTTGAAGTCGCCGGTATAGAGGAGCGACCGCTCGCCGTCTTCGGCCAGCAGCATCGCCGAGCCGAGGCAATGTCCGGCGGGGTAAGTGGTGAGCCGCAGACCGCCCCACTCGAGCGGCTGGCGGTAGGGCAACTCACGCGTCACTTGCTGACCAAGGCGGAGCTTGTAGAGCGCGGCGGTGGCGGGAGTGCAGATCGAGTACTCGTGGCGCGCCATGTGATCGGCATGCGCATGCGAGATGAAGGCCCGCGGCTGGCGACGGCGAAAGTCGACGGCCAGGTCGGCTTTCGTCAGTTTGAGTCCGCGATCGTAGTGAAACATGGGGGCATTGTAGCGGCGCGGACCGCTACTTCACCAGTCGGCGCTTGCTTGGATCAACCACGCCGATAGCCATCGAGCGAACTTGAGTGCCAAAGGTGCTGCGCAGCAGTCACCTGTGCACCTTGCGACCTGGAAGTTTCCGTGCTGCCACTGCCAGAAGAGCACAGGTGAGCCGCGCTCACGGCCACCTGTGGCACCCGGATCCAAAGCCTAGCGTCCGCCGACGGCGACTCGCTTGCCGCCCGAGCTGATGCCGGCGGCTTTCCAGACGGCTTCGCAGGCGGCGGCCGCGTTGCGAATGATCTGCTGGCGGCTTTGGCCTTCGAGCTGGGTGGCGCCGGCGGCCGGCGTGACCGGTCCGTCGTATTTGAGTTCTGCCAGCAGCTTGAGGAGACCGGCATTGTCGATCGTCCCTGCTTCGCTGGGAAGCATGCGGTCTGCGAGCGTGGCGGTTTCGGCAGTCAGGCCTTCGTCGCAATCGGCCAGGGTGACCGTAACGATTTTGTCCGCGCCGAGAGCCTTCACCTGCTCGATCGTTCCGCCGCCGAGATGCCAGTGCCAGGTGTCGAGTGCAACTCCGACGTTCGGGGCCGTGACGGAGCTCAGGAGCAGCATGAACTGGTCGACCCGTTGCACGAACTGCAACATGCTCGCATCACGACAGGCCGCCGGGGCCAGGAAGCCGACGCCGAGTTTCACATTTTTGGCGGCCAGCAGATCGCCAACTTCGTGAAGCTTGCGCCGATAGAGCTCGAAGTTTTCATGGAAGGGATGGGTTTCGCTGCCCGGCGCGAGGACGGTGACCGCGCGCTGGCAGCCGAGCTGGGCGGCCGTGTCGAGCTGTTCGGGAAGCATGGCCAGATCGGTTTTGTATTCGGTATCGGTTCCCTGCCAGCGGATCGGCAGTTGGAAGCTGCCGAATTTCAGCCGGGCGCTGGTGATCAGCCGCGTGGCCTTGGCGAATCCTTGCGATTTGACCTGCTCGACGAGCGTGGGGAGGTCAATGTCTAGTCCCTTAAAGCCGCTGGAGAGTACCAACTCGATAATCTCGCTGTCGCGTCCCGAGATGCCTAACTCTTCTGGACACAAATTCCTGAACATCGAAATCCTTTGGTTCTAAGCCTGTTGCTGGATCTGGAACGGCCGCCCGCCGGAAAGTGCGTGGCTGGGCCGGTAAACTCCTTATTAGAACATCGATTATGCCACAATCGGCCAGCGGCATGAAGGGCTCCTGTAGCTCACTGGCTGTGCCGCCGACGCTGCCACTGGCCGGACGACAGGACAGCCCATCCCGCGGCAGTGGCACGAAAGCTATATTACCGCAGCCAGACGATGCAGCGCTAGCACAACTCGTTGTAGCAAACCTCGGAGCCGTTCCTCTTGAATTTGTTCGAAGCGATCGTGCTCGGCATCGTGCAGGGCCTCACCGAGTTCTTACCGATCAGCAGCTCTGCGCACCTGCGCATCGTGCCGGCTCTGCTTGGTTGGCAGGATCCCGGCGCGGCCTTCACGGCGGTGATTCAGATCGGCACGCTGGTGGCCGTGCTGGCTTACTTTCGTCGCGACATCGCACGAATCGGAGTTGCCTGGGTGCGCGGCATCACGTCCGGCAAGCCGCTCGCGGAACTCGACGCGCAATTGGGCTGGATGATGATTGTGGCGACCGTGCCGATCGTGGTCTGTGGGCTGGCTTTCAAGGAAGCGATTGAAACGACGCTCCGTTCGCTGTACGTCGTCTCGGCCGCGCTGATTGCCTTGGCGCTGGTGCTCGCGGCGGCCGAGGTGTTCATGCAGCGGCAGCGAAAGTTGCATCGCGAGCCCCGGCATCTGACCGAGATCACCTGGCGCGATGCGATCGTGATGGGACTGGCCCAGGCGCTGGCACTGGTGCCCGGCTCGTCGCGTTCGGGAGTGACGATCACGGCGGGACTATTCAGCGGACTGTCGCGCGAGACAGCGGCGCGGTTTTCGTTCCTGCTATCGCTGCCCAGCGTGCTGGCGGCGGGGGTGTATCAGCTTTACTCGGAGCGAGAGGCCCTGCTGGGGAGCCAGGACGACGTGATTGCAATTGCGGTGGCGACGCTCGCGGCGCTCGTTTCAGGCTACGCTTCGATCGCGTTCTTGCTGTACTACCTCAAGACGCGGACGACATACATCTTTGTGGTCTACAGGATCGCGCTGGGGGCGTTGATCCTTTACTGGCTGTGGACCGGCGCTTTGTCGGCTGCCTCCTGAGACTTCGCGGCGGCGGGACGGCGCCGGCCGACCAGTTCCCAGAATCGATCGTCGCGCTCGGCTGCCTGGTCGGGTCCCAAAAGCACGCCACCCGGCGGCAGATGCGCCTGCGCTTGATAATCGCTGACCGGCAGCGAGGCTTGCTCGACGAACGTGAAGATCAAGCCGAAAGGAGGCGTCCGCTGGCCGACGTTGCGTTCGACCTCGAGCCGGCGGACAAGCTTCGTGCGCGGATCGATCTCGATCCAGGCGGTATCGAACACGATGTCCTTTGACTCCGGCTTGCGCGTAGCCCAGACACGTACCACAGGCTGCCCTTGGTGCTCGCGATCCTTAATGATCGTCAGGTCAAAGTCCTTGAGGAAACGATTGAGGAGCTGGCGCGGGTTAAGTGCGAGGTACATCCGCGTGCGCAATAGAATGGGGGGCGTTTCGCCGGGGCGGAAACTGAAACCGGTGTCGCCGGCGATGAACCAGAAGTTCCTGCTCTCGTCCTGACCCCAGTGAACATCGACCGGACCATTGTCTGAAGAAACCAGGAAGCGATCGCCTCGCGTCCAGACCGTGGCCGCTTCGCCAACGCGAAGCCAAGGATTCGCTTTGAGCCAGCCCTCGGGAAGGCGTCCTTCGACGCGGTAGCAGCGATCCGGACCTTTCTCAAGCGACTGCTGGGCGGCACTCACCAGGGCATACGCGCCGGCCGGTTCCGGCTGGAGGGTGAAGTAAAGGGCCGCCGAGACGGCTACCAGCACCACGGCAGCGGTGGCCCAGGCGCCGGTGCGGGCGAGCAACTTAGGGAGTCGCGACGCGTGAGCCGGCCGCATCGCCGACGCTTCTCCCAAACGCGCGGTGATCTCTCGCTCAAGGCGCTCGACATCGACCGTCGCGGCGCTGGCCTCGAGATACTCGCGCACCAGGGCATCAACATCTTGCTCGTCAACCGGAAGTGTGAGGTTCACGACGAAGCTTCTCCAGTAAACCGCGCGTTCAAAAAAGCCGCCATCGATTTTCGGGCCCGAAACACCAGCACGCGGACATTCTCGGCAGTGACTCCCAACATTTCAGCAATCTCACCGGTTTCGTATCCCAGGCTGGTCAGCTCCAATGCGGCCCGATATCGAACGCCAAGCGTGGTGAGCCCCTCGGCAATTGCCAGGCGCAACTCCTCGGCCATGGCGGCCGCCGGAGGTGGCACGGCCGCTCGATCCGCCACTTCCCAGCCCGCTCCGTCGGCCCGACCATTATCGTCCAGACTCACGGTCTTTCGCTCGCGCGTGTGCAGGTTGATGCAAGCATTGGTAATGGAACGGAACAGCAGTTTTCGGCCGTCGCGCTCGAGGTCGTAGCGCGCAGCATGAACCAGCAGGCGACACACACACTCCTGGACGATGTCCTCTGCGTGTGTGCGGTCGCCCACCAGGGAGTTCGCATAGGCTACGGCGCCCGGCAAGGCGAGCGCGATCCAGCCGTCCAAACCGTGTTGCTCCGAATTCGCGAGGGGAGGCGCCGCTCTCGCGCTGGGTGGTCGAGCCCTGCGGTCACCACGCCGGGACTTGCACCCTTCCATTACAACACCACGTGCGGGCGGACGTTTCAAGAAAGTTTCCTGAACCGCGCGCGATCGCATTTTCTCCGGAAAACTACTGATTTTTGTAACGCGACCGGCGACCTGGGGTTGAACGGTAAGGCGAAGCCACGGTTGCCCGTTCTCAGTGGTGGCCGCCGTCGCTCGTGGTTCGCTTCCCGGCGTCCTATCCAGGTCACACAGTTCTGAGGTGCGTCTAATGAAACCGCTGTTTTCGCTCGCCGTCGCTTGCGCAATCCTGGTTGGTAGTCCCTCTTATTGCCGAGCCGAGATTACCGGTTACGCCTCGATGGGCGCGAGCGAGAGCGCGGGAACCACGTATACCGGCAGTTGGATTCCATATCTCGCCGATCAGCGTGGGTTTAATTTCGGCGGCGTGGGCAATCCTTATAACGTCGCGGTGGGCGGGGCGCGCACGAACACATTGCTCACGCAGGGTCAGCACACGCAGGTGCAGACACTCGTGCAGAACGGCGACGTCGACGTGGCCTACCTGTTCATCGGCGGCAACGATTTCTTCGCTGTGGGAGCGAACATCGCCAGCGGCGCACTCACGGGGCCGGCGCTGGAAACCTGGGCGCAAGGAGTCGTCAACAACATCGGCACCGCAATGGATACGGTGCTCTCGGCCGGGCCACTGGGAATGATCGTCACCGGAATGCCCGACATCCTGCTCACGCCGGGAGGCCGGGCGGTGTTCGATACGCCGGCGGAGATGGCGCGCGGCGAGGCGGCCGTCGACCTGGTGAACTCGCTGCTCAAGCCGGCCGTGCTCGGGCGCGGGCAAGTATATGTTGACCTGGCACTCGCGAATCGCGAGGCGAACCTGGTGCCGCTGGTGGTCGGGGGTGTCACGATCGACACGGTCAATGCCAGCAGCGATCCGACGCACTTCTTTCAAGACAATCGGCATCCCGCGGCCGTGGGTAATGGGATCATCGCGAACCTGTTTCTGACCGCGACCAACATGGCATTTGGAACCACGCATGTGCCGCTCTCCGATCTGGAGATCCTGACCACGGCGGGACTCGTCGGCGAGTACACGGGCGAGACGTCTGCCCTGCCCTACGCACGGTACGTGGTGTTGCCGGTGCCCGAGCCGGCAACGATTTGGCTGGCGGTGAGCGCGTTAGCGGCACTCGCGATTGTTGGCAGGCGGCGGGGGCGTGGCTAAGGCCGGTTAAGTACTCGCACGTAACCGAGGGATTCTCATTCCGACAAGGTCATGCTCTTCCGCCCACGATCTGGGGGCGCGGGGCATTTGCGGAGGTAGTCGAGCACTTCGGAGACTTTGGCGGTGGCCAGAGCCATGCAGTTGTCGGCCCCTCCGTAGTACATACGAATCGTGCCGTCGCGGTCCAGGATCCAACCACACGGAAAAACCACACCGTTCACGTCGCCCTGCCGTTCATAGGTCATTTCCGGTGCGAAGATCCATTCGTCGCTCCGCCTGAGGACGCGGCTCGGATCTTCCAGATCCAGCAGCGCGAAGCCCAAGCGATAGAGGCAGCCGCCAGCAGTCACGCGCACACCGTGATACAAGATGAGCCAGCCTTCCGCAGTCTCAAGAGGCGGTGGGCTGAGGCCGATCTTATTTGCGTCCCACCAGGCGCCACGTCTTGCGTGCAGCAGGATGTGATGATCGCCCCAGTGTCGCAAGTCGGGCGAAAAGGAAAGCCACATGTGTGCGCCAAGGCCCGCTGACACCGGCCGATGGATCATTGCGTAACGGTTGCCGAAGCGGCGCGGAAAGACTGCCGCGTCCTTGTCGTCGGGAGGCATCACCGGACCGAGCCTGTTGAAGTGGACGAAATCCTTGGTGGCGGCCAAAGAGACCAGCGGACCACTTGTCGAATAGGCGGTATAGGCAATGATCCACTCACCGCGTTCCTCGACCCAGGTCAAGCGAGGATCTTCCACTCCCCAGGCTTCCTCGGGAAAGTTTTCAGGATCAGCCGCAAAGCTGGGCCTGGAATCGATTTGCCAATTGGAGATCCCATCGTTGCTACGCGCGACGGAGAGGTGCGAGTGGCCGCGCCGATCCTCGGCGCGCACCAGCAAGACGGTCTCATCTCCGACCTGGCAGGCACCGGCATTGAATACCGAATGTACGGGATACGGCCAATCCTGAGCCGTGAGGATCGGGTTCTCGGCCTCGCGACGAAACAGTTCCACGTGCAAACTCGGGGCCTTCGCTTCTCGCTTCATACATCATTCCTTTTGAGTAACTTTTGTGTGGTGCTTAACCGCTCGTGGTGTCCGCGAGTGCTCCGGCGTCCTGCTCACGCTGAGTATCCGAGGCGTGGAATTCCGACCATAAATAAGCCAAAGTCGATTCGGCGCCTTGGTTCCGATTGAGGCCCGAGGCGTGCAAACCGTCGCAACAGGCACCACGCGTATCGTCGGCCAGCGGTTCTCGTAAACTGTTCTCGCCATGAAACCAGGCATTCGCTCGACGCAAAGTAGTCAAGAACTCATCGGCCCGACATACGTCGTAGGCTTCGCGCGCTGCTTCGGCCATGGTCGCCGCTTCGACCGGCTGCTGATCGTGCATGGCCTTGCTTTGCCGGGGCGCGTGCCACCCCTCGTTGCCAATGGGCCAGAAGACACCCTCCGACGTAGTCTCGCGATCCAGAAATCGAAACGTGGTTTCCGCGACCGAGCGGTAGCGCTCGGCTGGCCAATGGCGGGCGGCGACAAACAATGCATGTGGTAGCACGGCGTTCGCATAGGTCATGCGGGGTTCGAACCACTGCCAGTCCGGCGACCGGCAGCGATCAAAACACTCCACGAGTTGTCGCGCTGCGCACCAGGCGACGTTCTCGAGTGTGGCCGAGTCCGATAAGTTTGCGCGTTTGAGGTGATCCCACGCCAACACAACGTAGGCCTGGGCGCGCGGGCTGCGCATGTCAATCAGGGTTGGTACGAGTGCGACCAGAAGCTCTCTGGCAAGGAGACGAAAGTCGTTCGGTAGATCACTGGCCAGGACTTCGGCCAAGGCACGCACCGTCTGCCCCTGGCAGTCGTCGCAACCTTTGACGTCGAGCCAGCCGCGTTGATAGTTGAGGAAATTGTGGAAGGCACCGCCAGCACACTGCGCAAATTGCAGGAAGCCCAGGTAGCGAGCAACACGCTCGAGCATTTGTGGACCGGGGTGATTCGCATGCAACCGAGCGCAAAGACGCAGGGCTCGCGCATTGTCATCCGTCGTGTACCCGCTATCTCGTCGCGGAAGACTGTAGATCGCGTGCTGGATCAGTCCGCAGGAATCGGTCAGGCGGTCGAGATGATCCATCACGATCGGGTTTCTGATTGGAATAGGCACTACAAACTTCCCTTCAGGTAATGCGCACGCGCCCCGGCGGAAGCGGGCGTGGGCACGATCGCTCGGTGCAAGTGGGCGATGCCCACCTCCCCGGGCAAGACAAGGCGATTGAACAACTTCAAGTACTTGAGGCCAACGTTCTTCCAATGCATTGGCCGTGAGTACTCATAGGCCCTGCGGCGCGTTTCGAGTTGAAATGCGGCATCGTTCAGAAATCGCAGGGCCGCGTCGGCAAAGCCATCGCTTTGACCAAACGGCGTGAGCAGCCCACGTCCTTCGGCGAGTACCTCTTGAGCATACAAGTAGGGCGTACTCACAACCGCGAGACCGGCCGACAGGGCATACGCCAAGGTGCCGCTGGCAATCTGGTCCTTTCCCGGATAGGGCGTGACATAGACGTCACAGGCCTGCAGATGAGCCAACAAATCCGGGAGTGCAAGGAACTGGTTGACGAACCGCACATGCGCACCGACCCCCAGTTCTTGGGCCATTGTTTCCAGACTCTCGCGATAGACTTCTCCCTCCTGGCGTTTGACGATCGGGTGCGTTGCGCCGACGATCAGATAGACGGCATTGGGGCATTCCGCCACGATCCGCGGCATGGCTTGGATCATGTACTCCAGACCTTTGCCTCGATTGATTAGCCCGAAAGTGCAGATCACACGTTTACCACCCAGTCCCAGTCGGGTCTTCGCGGTGTCATCGCGATGAAAGGGAACCTCGGGGACGCCGTGGGGAATGACCGATACGCGCCGGTCGGGCACGCCATAGACGCTGGTCAACAGCTTCGCAGCGATGCGAGTCATTACTACGAGCCCCTGGCTGTTGGCAGCGATCTGCTGAATGAGACGTCGGGGCAGCGGAGCCGGCTCCGTCATCAAGGTGTGGAACGTGGTCACGATCGGCTTTTGACAAGTCTCTACGAAATCCAGGATGTCCGCGCCCCACTCCCCCGGGTAGAGCCCAAACTCGTGTTGCAGGCTGACCACGTCGCACGGTCCGTCGTTGGCCACTTCGGCGGCCACGCGATACGCGCCAGAGTCGGCATTGTCGATGACGTGCACGACACGCGGATCGGAATAGTCGTGTGCGCATGTTTTCTGGATCGCCGCAATGGAGGACAGATCCGAATCGGCCGCCGAATCAACAGCGTCCGCCGAATCGCGAGTGAACGTCGCGAGCCCACACTCTTCGGGAGGATAGGTCGACACGAACAGCGGACGAATGATGTTCATTCAGTTGGTATCCTGGGCACGCAGACGAAACAAAAAAAGCCGACGTGGCGGAACACCCTGAGGTGCACTGCCACGTCGGCTTACTCATTAACAAGCCGCCTGGCCAAAGCCAGGCTGCTCTTCAGTTAGTCTACCGAGTGAGTCGCTGTTGCGCGAGGTGCGCTCTGACGCTCACGATCTCATTGAGCGATTGTATTGTACCGCATGCAATCGGTGATCAGCCCACAATCTCGCAATTCGGGCAAACTAGCTGGAGGACTACTGATATTTCTCTCGAATTGACTGTTCCATCGCCCTGCTGCAGGTATTGCAGAGTGGACCGATTGTCTCTGCCATGACGCACAAGGTTTCCTTCGCTGTGCCGTGTCGCCGCAACAGCCGTTTCATACGAGGCAGCCACTGTGACGCTTCGCCGCCAATCATCAGCGAACGGCAACTCTTGCAGATTTGCATGGTGTTTGCTCGGAGTGGCTATCTGACGCGAACGCGAATCCGGCCGTGGGAATTGAACTGGGTACCGCACCTAGGGCACGCCCAACCACCGGATGGCAATCCACTCGAATTCGTCAGCAGGGGAACTACCGGAAGATGTCCGCCACATTCGGCACAAGTAATCTCGTCGAGTCGAATGGCGATCGTTGCGATCACCAATAGCCCGACACAAATAGCCAGCGTGAGAGTCCCAACCAAAAGCATGCTCATCGGAAGCCCCCCGGATTGCCTTAGCTCAAATGAACAAAAAAACCGACCTGGCGGAGCCCTCCGAGGGCCGTCCACCACGTCGGCATACTTGATAACAGGCGATTCGATCTTGCGATTCGCCCTTTAACTAGTCATCCGAAGCCATCCCCGCCTTGTCCACAAGCCGGGGTCTCCACTCCACATCAACTGTATGCTGCGCGCACGGAAAAGCAATCACCACGATGCGGCCGAAGCAACATCGACGCTCCGATGGTTTCGCTCGCCGGACGCGTCTCGTGGCGACTATGGCTCAAACGCATTCGCGGTTAGAATCGAGTAACGACGTGGCTGCCGGGCGAATATGCCGTTTAAGAGGGGACGACTCCATGAAAACTCAAGGCGAAATTGAAGCAGCCATTTGCGACGGCCTCAATCGCTTTGAGCAAGAGTACATGGGTCGCGGCCCAAAGCAGATTCACGCTCATTTGTTTGGAGATTGCCTGTTGATACGACTCCACGGGGTGCTGACGGCCGCCGAAAAGCACTTGGTCAAGACACTTCCCGCCGAAAAGGGAAGAGACCTGTTGAAACAAGTGCGCACCCATCTGATCGAGACGGCCCGACCGGTGATGGAGGCGATGGTCACTGAGATTACCGGCGTTAAGGTTGTCAGCCTGCACCACGACATCAGTACAAGCACGGCCGAGGAGGTTGTGATCTTCACGCTCGCCGAGGCACCGATCTTCCGTGAATCTCGGAAGAAGTAGTGACGCGGCTGCAAGTCTGGCGTTGGCCGGCGGCGGTTGCGGCGCCGTTAAGGCCGTGGTCATCGTGTGGTGACGGCGTGGCGCAGCGGATTCAAGCCGGCTTGCCCCCACGGTCGATCTGCTATAATTGAGGGTCTGCCAAGAAGGCTTTTGGCTGTACTTTTCGGGGGCGAACTGGGTTCGACCGGATAGCTAGAAGCGTGGGTGGCGTGCCGTGGTTGATCAGTGGGCCACGTAAAAAAGCTGATCACATCTTCAATTGCTGAAGATTCTTTTGCTTTGGCTGCCTAGAGATAGGTAACCCGAGTTGCGGGCTTTAGTCGGAGAGGCCCAAAAACTCGTCACCAAATCCGAATCGCTGCGGGTCACTGCTGGGCACGCCCGCGGCTAGAAAAGTTCCCGGCTGGACGGCCAGGCACCTCGTCGGTTAGGGGTCGGCGGTCGAGACGCGTAAATGATCCGACTACGCACGTAGAAGCCCCCGCGGAAATGTCGCGGGACGCGGGTTCGATTCCCGCCGCCTCCACATTGACACGTCCTGACAATTGACGACGATCATTGCCAAAACCCTTGCCCTTGCAAGGGTTTTGGCGTTTCGAGTCCGCCGGATCGACGACAGGCTGTGACACCGAATGCCCCTCAGCGCTGCAAAAACTGCAGCGCATATGCAGCGCGGGTTTCTCTTCGCGCACTGGCCCGGTTGCGGCTTCAGCCCGCCTCGGTGACGGGAGATTTGCCAGCGCCTTGGCCTGATCACCCAGACCGATGTGTGTGTACTTCATCGTCATCTTCACGTCTGAGTGGCGGGCTAGCTCCTTTGCCTGCGGCAGCGTCGCACCATTACGCAGTAACTCAGTGATATGGGTATGCCGCCCCGCGGCATGGAAATCTGCGATTCCATCTTCGTTTTCGTAGGCGATACCGACCCGCTCCAGGTCCTTGCGCACCATGCACCAGGTCTTCTTTCGATCAAGGTTTGGGAAGAGCTTCTCGGCCGGCGTCAGCCCCACAAGCCATTCCGGCAACATTCCGACGAGATCGGCATGCAGGGGAAGCACGTCCTTGCGGCGATGCTTTGAGCAGGCCGCTTCGACAGTCACAGTCGGCTGCTCAGTATCGAGGGCGAAGCTTCGCCGTGAGAGGCTTGCCAGTTCCTTGCGGCGAAGCCCTGTCATGTAGGACATGAGGTAAACGCGAGCCCGTTCTTCTCCGCTATAGCCTTGAATTCGCTTCTGACTTGAACGGGCCGATTCCACGAGCCTGGCGACTTCGTCCGTGGTCAATGCACGTCGGACATGCCGCACATCGACTTCCGTGTTGAGCCGTTCCAAGCCCAGAATAGGATTGGCAATCAATCGCTTGGTCGTAACGCACCAATTGCAGAATGCGTCCATCGCCTGCAAGTAGTGATTGTAGGTGCGGTGCCCCAAGTCCTCTTCCTTCCGTAATCGACGCAAGAAACCCTGCACCGGCTCACTCTCGATATCGCCCAACGTCTTGAAGTCGCATCCGTCGACAATGCACCGAGTCCTCGACATTGTGAGCCGTACATGTTTCCCAGTGTTATCCCCGAGGCTTTCTTCGAAGGCCTCTAGATGCTCCTTGATCGGCAATAGCCGCTGTTGGGCAAACCGATCCTGCTGCGGGTCGATTAGACCGCTTGAGCGAAGTCTCGCCTCGGTTTCCAGCTTCGCCGCCAGTTCCTCCGTTAAACCCTTGTCGGTAAATCCGATCTTGGTCCGGCGCTTGCCAGTGTGGTCGAAGTACTGAATGACGTAGGGCGAGTTGCGCCCCTTGCCACGTTTGAAGATTGATGCCATTGGTTATTTCCTCCGGGAATCATTTTCGCGCGATTGTGGCGGCCGACAACCCCCTGCGATCCATTCGATCACCGAATCGCGACGCCAGCGCACGGCCCCACCGATTCGTAGCGGCTCAGGGATCTGCCCACCGGAACGAAGCCGCCATAGGGTTCTCACACTGAGCTGCATCAGTTCGGCGAACTCCTCCGCCGTAATAAGCAGGGGCTCGCCGGGAACCGCCGGATTGGCGGGCATGAGCGAAGACATGAATAGCTCCTTTACAGCGAGGCAAGCCTCAGGAAAAACGGGCAGTATCAACGGCGGATCTCGAGCCAAGTGCACAACAACCTCCAAGTGGCGATGGATTGCGTCGCGATCACGCCTGGATTCCGCCCGTGGAACTCACCAACTCGGAAACAGGCCCAGCAGGCGACAAAAAACATCACACTGGACAGTGACATGACGATCTCTCTTCGAAGTAAGGTCACGTTCCGACGTTGTCTACTCTCGCTCCATCTCCCGCTCTTTGGCGGGCTGCATCTCTTCGGAGCGCTCCTTCGCGGCCTGCACGCGATCCGCGACGGAGGGAAACTGGTTGTCCTTCTCCTCATCCATGTCCTTGGGGACTCCTTCGTCGCTCCGGCGATCCGCGGCAACTTCCCCTGGCGTCCGCGTCCCGTACAAGCCGTATTCGGAGTGTTGCGCCACATTGGACTCGGGATAGAACGCCCCGCGAATCTCACGCAGGCCCAGCCGTCCCATCGCTTCCAGGTGCCCCTCGCCGATCTTCGGTTTCTCACCAGCCATTGCAATGCCCTTTCAACAACGAGTTTGTTGTCACTACCACCGACCTTGCATCTCGCGCATCCGGTCCATGCGTTGACGCTGCTCGTTCAACGCATCCCGCGTGTCCCAGTCCATCGCGTCATTGATACTCGCCTCCAGCCGCGTCTTGATCAGCAGGCACAACGCCGCGAATAGCAGATAGCAGCCGAGCGCATCGTTCAGGTTCAGAAAGAACAGGCCAAACAGAAATACAACCAGCGGTTCATGGAACGACTTGATCTTCAGTTCGCGATCCGGTGACTTGATCCGAAAGAGCCTCGGCTCGCCGGTGTAGCGCGAGTGGGTATCCATAGTGCGCTTGCCGCGCAACAAAATTCCCAGCCGGGCGACGATCAACATGAAGAGGTAAATCCACCAGTACAGGATCAGCGGCCTGATGTTCTGGCCCTCAAAGAACAGGCCGAAGACCGGGATCAGGACTAATCCGGCGGCCGACTGGTAGTTCAGGTAGCGAACCCCGAATCTTCGGTGCAGAAGCACCTCGACCGTCACGGCGCCCGTCTGTGCGATAAAGGCAATCCAGGAAAGCCCGGTCCGCGCCTTATCCGCGATGCTCATTGGCTCGTTGTTGAACATGCTGCACCTCCGTTGAGAAGTTCGGGACGCTGACGGGAACTAAAACCGATTCTGCTGGAACGTAGCCAGGCGCCAGTTGCGGCCGGTATCCTTAAACACCCGGCCGCTACGGAAGGCGATCGCCTCGATCACCCGGCCGTTGCGATTGCCGCCGGTACGCAGCGTCGAGAAGACCGTGGGTGGGACCTCGTGGTAGTAGGTCTCCGAGAAACCACCGCTTGCTTGCGAGCTGCCCATTCCGAGCACCAGCGAGGTCCAGTCGTCCGGCGCGTGACCACTGCTGGTGTTCATCAGCAACTGTTTCGTCTGGCCGATCAGCTGGGAGGCGTAGTTATTCGTCGTCGGGTCCGAATTCGCGTGGAATACCTTGAGGTTAAGATTCCCGAACAGCGAGTCACACTCCGCCTGTCCCTTCTGATTACCCCCCAGCGCCGCCACAATGTTGGGCACGTTTTGCGAGAGATAGACGCAAGCCACGCGCGCCGATCGGCAAGTATTTTGGAAAATACGGTCTGCGGACTGGACAAACTCCTGAAACTCGTCGGCGAAGAAGAATACCGGGCGCGGGCTCTGCCGAATGTTGCGGCGCTGGATACCGAGCTGAAAGCTATGTCGCAGGATGCCCTGGATCAGACGCCCCAGCGGGCCATACTCGACGACCGGCAGCCCGGCGAAGACGACATACCCATGTTCCATCGCCTCGGGAGTCACGTTCGTCTCAGTGCAGAGCAGCTCACGGCCGATCCCGCGGTTAAGCATGTCGACCATCGAAGTGACCGTCGAGACGACAATGCTGCGGGTCTTGTCGCTCAGCCGCGCGAAATCCTCGAAAAAATACGTCACCGCCAAATGGAAGTCGCGCTTCTGCAATTGAGTCTTGACCTGCTGCTCCGCCTCCAGGATGCAACGGTAACAAAAGGATCGCTTCTGCCAGGAGGGATTGGCGATCTCGTCGACGGATGTCGGCGCGGTGACAATGAACTCATACAAGTCAGGAATGCTGACGCGACCGCGGGCGAGAATGAGCACATCGACCGTGTTTCGGCAGATTTGCCGTTTGGTCAACTCCCAGTACTGCCCCTCTTCGCGCCCTGCACCGCCGTTGCCGCTGATTTGCTCGGCGATCTCCAACGCCGTCGAAAGCAGGCTAACAATGTTTTCAGTAATCCCGGCCCCCCGGCCGCCTCTTTCCAGCTCGTAGTTCAGGAAGTTGAATCTCCACGGCTGATCGGGGCCGAACTCGATCAGATCATGCCGCCGGCGTGTCTTGCGGGCATAGGTCTGCCATCGCTCCAGTTCGTCTCCCTTGAAGACACTGACATAACCGCCGTACCCGGCGCGGAGCATGGCCATTGCCGCCGTCTCGGCGAGCCCCGTTGTCTTGCCCGAGCCGGTGGCGCCCAGTCCCAGGCAGCCTTCGAACGATTCACCGATGGTAAATGCATCTGATCGCGACCAGCGAAAGAGCGGCTGATCCTGCGACCAGACATCTCGTGTCCATCGCTTCCGCCAACCCGGCGCCTTGTTGCCGAACAGTGACCATCGCATCAAACAGGTTCCTTTCCAGTGTCTAAGTCTTGGACTGATCCCGCAGCGCCCGAACGAGGGTGCCTAGTTCCCAGCCGTGGCTGCGTGCCTTGCGGCACTTGCCCAGCAGTTCTTCAAGGAGGGCGATCAACGTTTCGAGTGATAGATCGGGGCTCGCTACTGTGATGCTTCGTCCCTCCCCCAGCGAGACGGCGGCTCGCGTAACGGACCCCGCGGACCTCGCTCGCCGAGGCTTGCCTCGTTTCCGCTGGGCCGTGGCCGCATCGCGAGTCAGCCTTCCCTGCATCGCAGCTTCAACGAGTGCCGACTGCCTGGCCGGATCGGTAACGCGCGCCAGCTCGCAGGCCGTGCTGGGGGCGAGCTTGCCGCATTCGACTTGCCGTTGGATTTGTTCAGGTAGCGAAAGCAGGCTTAAGAGCCGGGTCACCATGGCGTTGGACATGCCCAGGCGAGCGGCCGCTTCCGAGGCATTACAGCCGGTGACTTCCATCAGCCGGGCCACCGCTCGCGCTTTGTCGAGCACAGGAATGTCACTGCGCTGGCAGTTTACGACCAGTTGACGCTGAAGGATGTCCTCTTCCTTCATCTCACCCTCTTCGAGGTCGACTTCCAGCGACTCCCAGCCGAGCTTGCGAGCCGCGAGGAATCGTCGCATGCCATCGGTCAGCACGCATTTGCCGTCCACCATTCGCCCCTTGGTGGGGACTTGCTGCCCGAGGAGGCTCATCGTCCGCGCGAGGCCGTCAATCTGGGTCTCGTCGAACTGCTTGCGGATGTTGCCGTCGTAGAGGATTTGTGTGAGAGGTATCCTCATCGTCCGCCCGCCTCCGTATTGGAGCGAGGGCGAACCTCTGACATTAGCAGCGGCGGAAACAGTTCCACCTCTTGGACGGGAGACTGAGACGTTTGAGCTTTTTCACACGCCTCGGCTTCCTTCTGGGCCCGCACTCCCTGTCGCCACTTGGATATCCCGATGTAGGCGACGACCACGTCGTCGATCCAGCCGATCACCGGTATAAAATCCATGTCAAGTGGACATACGACATACACCATAGCGGCGATAAACCAGATCACTGGGGGAATGCCGCCTACTACTTTGTCATTTGATGGCGCTACCATGTATTCAACCTCCATTGCGAGAGACAAGTTTCAATGTGTGATAAACGGAGGGCCGCAACAAGAAAGCAATTCAGGGGCAGCGGTCCGTTCCACCATCACGCCCGATCCGAGGATCGTCCAGATGATCCAACGAATGGAGTAGTGCTTCAAGCATCTCAAACCCTCCTAGATAGAATCGCGGACATTCGAACGACGGAGCCTCCGCGCAGTCCGCACGTGCAGGGCGCCGAGAATTACTTGAATCGAGAAGAGCGTGACCTCGTTCGTTGCGGTCGCCCGACCGTCTCATCACGGTAGAACTCATTGCCACAGCTCAAACAGCGGGCGCGGAACTCCTTGACGGCCACACGCACATTCGTACAACCGCACGACCATTTCTTTAACTTCGAATCGCCGCGCTCTTTCCGCCCAGTAGGTTGAACCTCCTCGGCGGGAACTACGATTCCCGAGTCCATCAGCAACTCTTTGAACCGACTCTCGCCAGCAAGACCAGTGATGCCATCCTCATTCACGAGTAGGCCAAGAGTTGCTGCCTTCGCGCGAAACTCGCGATTATGATGAGTGCGATCACCAGGGGTGCCGTGCATTTCCTGCCAAGCATGCAGCAACTCATGAAGAAGCGTTGCAAGTACATCGCAGGCGGGGCGTTTCCCCGTGAGATAGCGAGTATTGATCGTGATCTCACGGCGCAAGCCCAGGCCGTTGTGTCCATAGCGAAACAGGCCGTAGCAAGTCGCCGGCAATTTGTCTACGCGGAGCGTGATCTGCGGGATATCGAGTTTAAACTCGATGATGAACTTGTCTGCCCAAGTCTGAAGAAAGTCCATGGTCTCCTTGCCGGCCCAGTCTTCGGAAAGCTGATGCTTGGCAAGGACACTATAAATTGACAGTGCCCCGTCCCGACCACAGCACGCGGACACCTCAATCATGGCACAACCCTCCACCGCACAGGACAATGACTTCAATCACTCTGCCTGTACTCTAAAGGGTATTTCCAAGAGGTCGATTGCGCGCATCGGCGCGCAATGCGTCGCAAGCGCTACCGGGATCGCCCCTTTCGTTCGCGCGCCTGCGAGACCCCTTGCTCTTCGACTTGTTGAATAAGAAGCTGCGATAACGCAGCATCGGGAGCTAGCTTAAAAAACAGATAGTTCTCGGTGAGCCGTTCCCGGGCCCTGCCAACCTGCTCAAGGTCTTCTTCGTTCAACAGCTCCGGATGATTCCGCAGGAACTCGCGGCAGAACGCCGCCGCAGCCAAAGTGCGCTCGTCACAAATGAGCTCGTTCAGTCGAACTAGATGATGTGGCTGCTCTGCTCGTTGCGGGAAGAAAAAATCGTTATTCGTATAGCCGTCGGCGATTCGTCCAGAGCCGTCAAAGTGCGCCCTGAACAACTTGCGAAGACGTTCTACAGAAATCGCATCACTAGGAAAGCGTGCCGACCGAAAATCCATCTCGAGTCGACCTTGCTTCTTGGGGAATATGGAGTCAGAAGCGTCTGCAGTCATCCGTGTTCACAAAACCGAGCCATTCCAGCCGATAGTGCTCAGTTTCGCACCCACTGTCAATCAATACTTCGGCCTGCGCCGTTTGCCCGCCTTCATAGCATCGTCAACCCACTGAGCAGACTCAGTAAAATGGATAAACCGGGGTTTCAAGCGACTCATTTCCAGGAATCGATCAATGTACTGCCACGCACGTCGCGCGCGCGGAGTCCATTGTGACTCAACCCGCTTGCCCCGCATTCGCTCCACCCTAAAGTCGGGACACGACTCCGTCGGATCCCATGCCTCATTGGAAAATGGTGCCACATTGAACATCGTGGCTAACTGCTCGTACATTGCCTTTAGATAACTTTCACCGACCGGCAAGTCCGACATCGCCCCTTTGCTTTTGATATGTTGGAGGACTATGTTCTCCTTTCCATATCCCATCGCGTCTCCGCATTGCAACAGGGCATCGCCTTCCAGAACTCCAACACACCAAAACACTTGCAAGAGCTGGAGATGATCTGCTATCGCAACCGTCTTAAACCACCCAATCAGCCGCCGATCTTCTTCGCTCAAGCCAAGGTCAGACTCGTAGATCCCAATCTCGACTAGCGCCTGCGCAGCCGCATCTCGCGTATTAAGGCTTGGGTCGTTTAAAGCTCGTAAAAGCGCAGGCGCAGCCTCCCGTGCTGCCACTCCGAGGCTTTTGAGTATTTCGATCGAACGATAGCGACGCATGAGATCATCATCTGCAACACAGGCCGCGAAAGCTGAAATCGCGCGAGTTCTCAAGTGTCCCATCCCAGCTATTGCACCAACGGCCGAAGCTCGAAGTCTCGCTGAACCGTGCAAAGCGGCAAAACACAACGCGTCAATGCCAATCTCACTCAAGTGGCCGGCTTCGGCGAATTCCCCAAGAAGGTCAGCGGCATCGACCCTTACACGTTCAATCCGAACGGAATCGCCAAGAAGTTGTGCATCATCCCGAAGTGCACTGGCCAATACCGGAATTCCACAAGGGTGATCGAGAATTACTCGAATCGCAGCATTGGATATTTGTCTCAATCGCAAATCGCTCTCAGGAAAACCTAAGCAATTCAGCAACATGTCCACTACTTCCATCCGGTTGCCACCGGTGTGACCCAGCACGCAGATCAACGTCTGAACGATATCGGCACTTTCAACTTCGTAAAACGCCTCACCTATACACTCGACGACCAAGTCCGGTGCTTCGAGACTTGCCTGAATCAACGACTGCTCAATCCTTATTCGGGCGTGATCATCGTTGCCATGATCCAATAGCTCTCTAACCAAATCTCTAATGTCGCGCTCGTTCGAGGGTGGCTCCATTCATTGATCACTTGCGATTGAGTATGAGGGTCCGAGTCCGTCGCCATCGCCAGCCTAACGCCCCCTAATGCACTCTACAATCCTACCGAAATGGTGCTTGACAATTTTCCGCATCAGCCTGTTTCGGCACCGGTCGCATCCCGCGTCTACCGCAGGTCGGCTTGGCTCAGCTGATTCCGCACGGACTTTAGCGATATGTCCTACAGAAGCAGCGTCATTACAACCGCGATCAGAAACGCATTCGGAGATTCTTGGCTGCAACCCGCCCGTTTCGCGTCTTCGCTTGACCATGCGACCAATTTCATTGCCGGACATTCGCACGTCAGTCGTATAACCGATTCTTCCAGGGGGTACCTCGATGTGCACGATTTCTGGCGGGGCCACGGGAAAAACACCACGAGCGCATGGCACCTCGCCTGCGGCGACCGCGTGCTCTCAGGCTGCGCTTCGCTGCGGTCCTTTCGGACGCTTCGCCCTTTCCGCCCGTCTGGTGCGTCGGCCCGCGGCCTTCCATCGACACCTCCGGTGACTGAGGAAGTGCTCCTCGCGTGAACCGGGTTTAGGGGGCACATCCCCCGAACGTTCAAGGATCAGGCCGAGCGGCAGCGCGGCCTCCTCCCCCATCTTCATCCGCTGCGCTTCTTGCAGACCGGGTGCCCCTCCGCGCCGCCGTCCTTGAGCGTTCTCCCCCTGGCGCTTTCGGACTTCGTCCCCCCTGCGCTGGAATACGCCCGGGCGTGCGTTTCGCACAGGGGGACATTTAGCATTCAAGACGGAGGGATTTTCTGATGGCTACTACCAGCAACGGCAAGCGTGTTGACGTTTACACCCTAGTGACTTCCAGCATTATCGAGCAGCTTGAGCGGGGCGTGAGGCCCTGGATGCGACCCTGGAGCGTGGAACACGCTGCGGGACGCATCTGCCGACCACTTCGGCATAACGGAGAGCCTTACAAGGGCATCAATGTGTTGATGCTCTGGGCTTCGGCGGAGGTGCAAGGATTCGCCAGCCCTTATTGGCTGACTTTTCAGCAGTGCAAACAGTTGGGCGGATTTGTGAAGAAAGGTGAGCACGGCAGCCCGGTCGTTTATGCCAGCACGTTTAAGAAGACCGACACGACCGACGACGGACAGGAGACCGAGCGCGAGATTGCATTCCTCAAAGAATACACGGTATTCGCGGCTGATCAGTGCGAAGGACTTCCGGAGCATTTCTATCAACTGGCCGAGCAGCCCAAGGAATCTATCGAGCGAATCGACGCGGTTGAGCAATTCTGTGCCAACACCAAGGCAGACATTCGCTATGGAGGCGCGCGAGCCTACTACGCCATTCAGGATGACTACATACGCCTGCCCCCCTTCGAGACGTTTCGCGATCCAGAAAGCCACGCGGCCACGCTCATTCACGAGCTGACGCACTGGACCAGGCACGAAACCCGACTCAATCGCGACCTTGGCCGCAAGCGTTTTGGAGATGAAGGCTACGCGGCGGAAGAGTTGGTTGCTGAGCTTGGCTCCGCGTTTCTTTGTGCTGACCTGCACATCACGCCGGATGTTCGCGAGGACCACGCGAGTTACATCGCGAGTTGGCTGGAGATTCTCAAGAACGACAAACGAGCGGTGTTCACTGCCGCTTCGCTGGCGAGCCAGGCCGTTGACTACCTGCACGGACTGCAACTGCATTCACAGGGGTGAACGCCAATTACGCTGCCCGCCGGACCCGACCGGTGGGCAGTTTTCACTTTCGCTTGATGGAGTATCTCGACATGGACCCAAACCAGACCTATCGCGACATGCTAGACGCGTTGGATGATCGCGATGACGAAACGGCCCGAGGGTTGGCGCTCGTCTTGAAACGCTGGCTTGCCAACGGCGGATTCTATCCGCAGCAAGACACGCCCGAGGCCATCAACACCCATACCGCCGAGGTGCTTCGGCGAACGGCCGACTTGGCCTGATTAGGCAACAACATCGAAAGGTTCTTTCCATGTTCTACGTCATTTGCCCGACCTGCGAGGCACATTTCGCGATTCCCTCGAATGCCGTCGGGCCTGACCGTACTGACCCCTGGAACGTTGTTCAGTGCGACGAATGCAACGCCGGCTTTGATTACGACGACGAAGACGTTCTCAGCGAGGATCACTCAGGCGACTGAACTTCGCTAAAGCAATCATGGACCGCCGCCCACTCACCGCTGACCGCGACGATGCCTCACGGCCGCAGCTCTTCGCGCCGGAAGAGTGGCGACAGATCATTGCGTTGACTGGGCTAACCAACCGGCAAGCGGAAGTCGCCGGATATATCGTGCAGAGTAAGAAGGACAAGCAGATTGCGTCGGCACTGAAGATCAGTAAGAGAACCGTGCGCAGCCACATTAGCGACATCATGCACCGCCTGGACGCCATCGACCGGGTTGGTATCGCCTATCGGCTGTTCGCGTTCAGCCGCCAACTCAGCTAATCGCCTGTCCATCGTTATTTGTGACGATGGCACAAATGCCGATGCTCGGCCGCGATGATCGTTGTTATCCTCGAACCCAACAGTGGAGAACTTTGCGGCGTCGGCTTCAGTGTGCTGCGTCGCAGGTGTGACGATCATTGACAAGGGCCCGCATGGCCATTGCCGAGGAGCTTGCCGACGACGCCCCCTGGCTCCCGCCGCTTTTTGCCGAGCAAGAGTGGCGGGAGATCATAGGCGCGCTTTCGCTTTCGCCCAGGCAGGCCCAGATAGTCGGGCTGATACTGCAAGGCCACAAGGACAAGGAAATCGGCTCGGCGCTCGGCATCAGCAAATCGACAGTGCGTACCCACCTGGTCGAGACCAAATCACGTCTGGCCGTCACGGATCGCATCGGACTCGTTTACCACGTGTTTTGGACCTTCCGCCAGATCGTCGAACCGAAACGTTACCCGTGGACGCCCCGCACGAAGGAATGACAACGCCCGTCTGCCGCGGCCGACCCCGGCCATTTCAACCACCACCATGAGAAAAACGCACCAACGATGACATTATCAAGCAAACTCGTCGCCCTGGCCATCGTGATTGGATTCTCGACTTCTCAGGTGGCTTCATCGAGCGCCGCAACATTGACAGTCGCCCCCGACCAGAGCTATCTGCAATTCAGTATCGCTTTCGGGGTGAGTGACCCACAATTCCAAGGTAGTGACCGCGCGGCCTTGGCCGGATCGTTCGAGGTCGACTTGACCGCCGGCACGATTGCCTTCCCCGGCGGCATTTCCGTCACGTTGCTAGATCAGCCTAATCCGATCGAACCAGTGCCTGGCGGACTACCCGGCAGCGCCGCAGCCAATGTCGGCATGGTCAATCTGGTTCCCGGCGGAAGCGGCGTCGTCGCGATTCGCGACTCCGTTCTCGCACTCTCGGCAAGCGGTGGGGTCGTTGTTGGAAGCGGTTTCTCGTCAGCCATGGACGCGGTGTTCACTTCCGGAACCGTTGACGTCAACTATGACTTGTCTTTGGGCCCCCATCCCAACATCTATGGCAGCGCGGCCTTTGATTCAACGCTCTATCCCGCGGCAAGCGGCGGGACCCTGGAAATTGCCGGCACGCTCGTAACGCTGACGATACCGGTGGAGTTCTATGTCGAGCTTGCCGGATTTCAATTTAATGCGGGGTCCATCGGCACTCTGCCTTTGCTCATTCAGGGCGAAATCGTAGCCACGGGCCTGATCCCCGAGCCAAGCTCGTCAATCCTATCGATTATCGGCACAGTGGCATGTGTGGGTGTCGCCCTGCGACGCCGCAAGTAACCCCGCTTTTCTTCACGTCTCCGCGATGCTAATGCGACAAACTCTCTAATGCCGCCTGCAATGCCGTCGCGCTCCCTGGAGCGTGAGGCATGCACACCGAAGTTGCCTCGCGACTCCGCAGCCACTCGGCGGCGGCCAGACTTCGGCCGTTCGGCAACAACGTAGCTGCCCGGCCTTCACCTTTGTCGAACTCACCCGGAGACGTATGATGACCACCAATAACCACCGATACGCACTTTCTCAGGCCCATTCGATTGTCCTCAAGCGCCGTGCCAACAACGGCGCAAAAGCCTTCGGCTTATTCCTGACTGTGCTGACTTGCGCTACGCTGGCCGCCAATTCGGCCCATGCCGACTTTGTCGGCTTTGGCAATTTCTCTCAGTTCAAGATCAATCAGAACGACTCGGGCGCCGCGCCGACCGTCTCGATTGCCAATGATCGGATACTGCTCACCAACGGGCAGTCAATCGGCCAGGCGCGGAGCATTTTCCACAAGACCCAACAGGACATCTCCTCAGGCTTCACCTCGTCGTTTACCTACCACACGAGCCCCGGTGGGGCCGCGTCGAATATGGGCCTCGCACTCGTGATTCAAAACTCTCCGTCCGGATTCAACGCGCTTGGAGGCACCTGGTACGAGATAGGCTACGGCGGAATCCCGAACAGTATCGCACTTGCTTTAGAACTTGAGGAGAGCGGCCGCCTAGGTCTGTTTATGAATGGAACTAAGGGGATCGCTCATGGCGGAGTCACAAGCCCCGTGAATCTGGGCCTCGGCAACCCCATCAACGTTCTGATCACGTACGATGGCAGCATTCTTTCGAGTACCCTGACGGATACCGTAACAAATGCGGTTTCTGGCGCGGACTTCCTGATCGACATACCGGCGGTCATCGGCAGCAACGCAGCATTCGTCGGATTTACAGGATCGACTGGGCTCGACACCGGGCGCCGCGACCAGTACGTGTCTCATCCCA
>JALHMI010000022.1 GCA_022844125.1 Pirellulales bacterium
AGCCGTCGGAACTGTATCCCGTGTCTAACCCACTTGAAAACTGACTTCCCGGCTCGACCGAAGGCTGTGGCGCCAAAACCCTCCAGCGTGAGAGTTCTGCCTCCTTCCGCGCGCCGAGCGTGAGAAAGTGCCCGATTCGTCGCATTCTGGCCACTTGCGTACAATTACTGCGAACCATCTAGCATGCGAGCCAATCAACCGTGACCACCGCACTTCACACTTTCAGCGCCGGGCAGCTAGCCCGTATCGAATGCCGCACCCAGGAGTTGGGGCGGCGGCTGTTTGAGCGTTCGCGCGCCGATCAGCCTTCGGTGCTCGATCGTCGCTGGTGGGACGACCGGATCATGTCCTGGGCGATGCAGGACGAGTCGGTCAAGGTGCAGATGTTCCGCTTCATCGATGTGCTACCGATGCTCTCCTCGAGCGATGAGGTGACCCGGCATTTGCACGAGTACTTCCACGACGTGCGGCAGTATCTACCTTCGGCCGTGCGGCTCAGCCTGGCCGTCGCACAGCCCGGCACGCTCCCCGGCCGCGCTTTGGCAATGGCCGCGCGGCGCAACGCGATGGGGCACGCGCGGCGGTTCATCGCCGGCACCAACGAAGCCGAAGTGCTGACCGCGGCCAAGCGCGAACGGCGTCAGCAGCGAGCCTTCACGCTCGACGTGCTCGGCGAAGCCGTGACCAGCGAGCGCGAAGCCGAGCTGTATCTGAACACGTACCTGGACCTGATCCGTGGCACCGCGCCGATCGTCAACGCCTGGCCCGAAGTGCCACTGATCGACCGGGCCGGCGCCCGCGAGATCCCGCGAGTCAATGTTTCGGTGAAGCTTTCGGCGCTCGACAGCCAGTTCGACCCAATCGACACCGCCGGATCCACCCGTCGCGCAGGGGACAGGTTGCGAACGCTACTCCGCGCCGCGCGCGAAGCGCGAGCCTTCGTCAACGTCGACATGGAATCCTACAAGGTCAAGGACCTCACGCTCGCGATCTTCCGGCAGGTCATGCTGGAGGATGAGTTCCGCGAGACAAGCGACGTGGGCATCGTGATCCAGTGCTACCTGAAAGACTCGCGGCGAGACCTGCTGGCGCTGGCCGATTGGGCTCGCGAGCGCGGCACGCCCGTCTGGGTGCGATTAGTCAAAGGCGCGTACTGGGATTACGAAACGGTGCTGGCCGAGGCCGCGAGCTGGCCGGTGCCGGTGTTTCAGCGGAAGTGGGAGACGGACGCCAACTACGAAGCCGTGACGCGCGAGGCGCTCCTGCGTCACGAACACCTGTGCACGGCGCTTGGCAGCCACAATCTGCGGTCGCTCGCGCACGGGATGGCCGTGGCTGAGGAGCTTGGCGTCGGCGGCGAGGCATTCGAGCTGCAAATGCTCTACGGCATGGCGGATGCCCAGCAACAGGCCATCGTCGAGGCGGGGCAGCGGCTGCGGATCTACATGCCCTACGGCGAATTGATTCCCGGGATGGCGTATCTCGTGCGGCGGCTGCTGGAGAATACCTCGAATGAATCGTTCCTCCGCGCCAGTTTTTCTGAAGACATCTCGGCGGAGACCTTGCTGATGAATCCACTCGACAAAGCGAAACAGGGCCGCGTTGACGGAGATCTGCCAACGCACAGAACAGACACGCCCGTCTACCAGAACGAGCCGCTGGCCGATTTCAGCCAGGCCGAAGCCCGCGAGGCGATGCAGGCCGCGATCGACGAGGTCGAATCGCAGCTCGGCGGCGAGTATCCGCTGGTGATCGACGGCGAGCGGATCTATACGGACTCGTGGATCGAATCGATCTGCCCCGCCCACAAACACCGGCTTGCCGGGCGCGTGGCCGCGGCGACTCCCGCTGAGGCCGACGCTGCCGTGCAGGTTGCTGCGCGTTCGCTGGCCGAGTGGTCCGCGCTAGGAGCGCCTGCCCGGGCGGAGTATCTGCGCACCGTAGCCGAGATCATGCGTCGCCGCCGTTTTGAGCTGGCCGCGTGGCAAGTATTTGAGTGCGCCAAACCTTGGCGCGAGGCTGACGCCGACGTCTGCGAGGCGATCGACTTCTGCGAGTACTATGCCGCCGGTGCAGTTCAGCTCGAAGCGCCGCACGGCGCCGACCTGCCCGGCGAAGAGAACCGCTTCGAGTATCTGCCGCGCGGCGTAACGGCCGTCATCGCGCCGTGGAACTTTCCGCTCGCGATTCTCACCGGCATGGCCACCGCGGCGCTTGCCACCGGCAACACTGTGGTCATGAAGCCGGCCGAGCAATCGAGCGTGATGGCCGCCAAGTTGATGGAGATCTTCCTGGAAGCTGACCTGCCGCCGGGCGTCGTCAACCTGCTCGCCGGACAGGGCGAAACCGTCGGTCCGGTGCTGGTCGACCATCCGCTCGTGGCCACGATCGCCTTCACTGGCTCGCGCGGCGTGGGGCTGTCGATCAACGCCCGGGCCGCGCAGGTTTCGGCCTCCGGCAGATTCAAGTTCGTCAAGCACGTGATTGCCGAGATGGGGGGCAAGAACGCGATTATCGTCGATGCCGACGCCGATCTGGACGAAGCCGTCGTGGGCGTCATGAAAAGCGCGTTCGGCTACCAGGGCCAAAAGTGCTCGGCTTGCTCGCGCGTGATCGTGCTCGATGCCGTGTACGACGCGCTGGTCGAACGACTTGTCGAGGCATCGCGAAGCTTGAAGGTCGGTCCGGCCGAAGATCCGGCAACCAGCCTCTCGGCGGTTATTGATTCAGACGCCTATGAGCGCATCCAGAAATACATTGTAGGCGGCCGAAAAACCGCACGCGAGGCTCTGGCAGTCGACGTCGGCTCGCTTGCCGACGGCGGGTACTACATCGGCCCGCACATTTTTACGCACGTCGCGCCCAATGATCCGCTCGCCCAGGAAGAGATCTTCGGCCCCGTGCTGGCCGTAATTCGCGCGGCCGATCTCGACGAGGCGATTTGGATCTTCAACGATACGGACTACGCCCTGACCGGCGGCATGTTCTCACGCAGTCCGCAGCACTTCGACCGCGCTCGCCGCGAACTGCTGGCCGGCAACCTGTATTTGAACCGCGGGATCACCGGAGCTCTCGTCGGACGACAGCCGTTCGGCGGTTTCCGAATGTCCGGCATCGGCACGAAGGCCGGTGGCCCCGATTACCTGCTACAGTTCGTGGTTCCCCGGACGATCACCGAGAACACGATGCGACGGGGCTTTGCACCGCAGACAGGTGAGTGACACGCTCGGCGAGGTCGTGTGCTGTGGGATCCATCGGATGACACCATCGGGCGTGACCGTCAATCATCAATAGCCTCAGAACTTGCCGAGGTTGTTTTCAATGCTCGAGACATTCGGACGCCAAACGGGATTGATATCTTATACAGGCTCGCCAGAGCGGATGGGAATTCGGTTGTCGAAGAACGCTGACGGTACGTTTCATCTCGGACCGGCGCTCACAGAACTATGACATACTATTGCCCCTGTGTGGTTTTCCTGGGCTGTCCGGCCCGCCCTATGTAGATGCAGGCAAGTCGGGCCTAATTCGAGGCTGTACGGCTCCATATTCGGTCCACTCCGGGATCCCATCGTTTGAGGTGTGCCCCTGTTGTGGTTTTGGTGGAAACGACGATGAACCGGGTATCGCTCAACCGGAGACGTTCGAGCAATACCTGGCTGATTATCGGCCCTTCGACCGACGAAGTCCTGGTTCTGGAACACGCGACCGGCGAAGAATCGATGCATCGCGACGACGACGAGTTCCGGCGTTCGGCTGGTGGTCGACCTGGAACTATCCCCTGCACGTGGGTTCGATTCTGGGCCTGCCGACCAAGATCCTTTGGCTCGCGGCCTGCGTAGCACTAATGGCCATGCCCGTGACGGGCGTCTGGATGCGGTGGCAGCGGCGGCCGAAAGGCACCGCGGGCTTGCCGCGGAAGAGCGACGTCCACGTGCCGCGGTGGCTGGTCGTCGTGATCTGCTCGCTGGGATTCGTGCTGCCGGTTCTGGGGATGTCGCTGGTGGCGATCTTGAGCGGAGAGTGGCTCGTTCGGAGGCAGCGCCGGCCGGCCGTGGCCGCGACGTAGAATTCAGGCAGGAAACCCGTTTAATGTCCGCCAATCGCGACAGTTCACAACCGATCATGCGCAGTTCCGTCGCCTGGGTCACCTTGGCCTTTGCCGTGGTCTTGGCGCTGGTGGCCGTGGTGCGCTGGCACGACAACACGTGGGGCGCCGCGGTCTGGCTCGCGGCGTTCGTGGCAATCCTCGCCATTCGCATGCCACATTCGATTCGCAACCGGCAGAATGTGATCGTCGCCGCGCGCCGCGATCTGAATGAGAGAGTTCTGCTGAGTGCCATGTTCCTGACGATGATGGTTTTGCCACTACTGGAAATCGGCACTGGTTTCCTGGCCTGGGCCGACTACCAACTGCCCGACTATCTCACTGCGATTGGCGCCGCCTTGCAGCTCCCGGCGTTGTACATGTTCTGGCGGGCTCACGCCGATCTGGGACGCAATTGGAGCCCCGGGCTCGAAGTTCGCGAGAACCACGGCCTGGTGAATCGCGGGGTCTATGCTCGCGTGCGACATCCGATGTACGCGGCCATCTGGCTGTTCGTGCTGACACAACCGCTGCTGATCCACAACTGGGTCGCCGGCGTGCTGGTGATTCCCGCTTTCACGGCGATGTGGCTGTTGCGCGTGCCGCGCGAAGAAGCGCTGATGCGGCAGACATTTGGCGACGCCTACGACGAGTACTGCCGCCGCACGGGCCGGTTATGGCCGAAGTTCGGCCATTAGGCCGTGGGTTGAGAACAACTAACCCAGGATTCTGCGGCTATTCCTCGAATCATAACCCGACGCTTGAGCGAGGCGAAGTACCTTGTCGCTCGACACTCCATCCTTGCTTACGCCGTCGGGTTGTGATTCGAGCGCCGCACTGGATAGAGAGGGGACGGGAGTTTTGAGAGACTCTCGTCCCTTTTATACGCCCCCTGGCCTGCTCTTGTCTGCGTCAACAGCCGAATCTTCTCTCGTACGGGAGGAAGTCAATAGTTCAACCTCGGCCATCATGAACGCGACGGCTATCATCAGACCAACGCTCGCCCAAAACACAAATACAACGAACGGCCTGACGACCTGTCGTCCTTCCCCACTGAAATAGACGACGTCGGCGAGACTTCCGCCAATGAAGAATGCCGAAATCTCCAAAGGCAATACTGATACGTCATAAATTGGCTTCAGCACGTTCCGGAATTGATACGAGATCGGAATCGTTGGAAGCCGCTGCGTACCTTGGATGGCAATAAGCACACCGTCGCCAACGTCGCACCAAGGGAGAATGGCGAAAATCGAAGTAACGACAAGGCACGCGACGATTGCGTTGCGTCCCCTTCGCCGTGCTAAGACGAAGACGCACGCCAGGAATGCGATATAAGCCGCCAGTACCATTTCCGAGCCGCGCACTAAAGCGACAAGCAGACCACATAAGGTTACCGCGCTGAACAATGTCGACAGCGAAAGCTTTAGCGGAACCGTCTGGCGCCACCTCTTGGAAGGCTTGTGCTGTGTGGTCGACATCTCTGTGGCCACCTCGCTATGAATATCGCAGTGGCTGAAGATATAAAGTGGCCGGGAGGCCTTCAAAATGGCTCCGGGCCCTTTTTTAGAATAGCTCGGTGAGCGGCGAGCCCTCGGCCAGCAGGCTGTACGGTCGGCCCTCGCGATCCGTCGCTTCGAGATCGTCAATCCCCATCGCGTGATAGACCGTCTTGGTCACATGTGCGGGCGTGATCGGCTTCTCGGCCGGATACTCGCCGCGGCGATCGCTCGATCCATAGACCTGTCCACCGCGAATACCGCCGCCCGCTAGCACGTCGGTGAGACAGTGAGTCCAGTGATCGCGACCTGCGCCGCCTTGTCCGCCCGATCGCGGATCGCCGATCTTCGGCGTGCGACCCATTTCGCTGGTGACCATCAGCAGCGTGGAATCGAGCAGGCCGCGATGGGAGAGGTCCTCGATCAGGGCCGAGAACGCCCGATCGAACATCGGCAACAGATCGTCCTTGAGACAATTGAAGTTGTTGCCGTGCGTGTCCCAGCCGCCGGCGCTGGCGCACTTTTTGGCCAGCCGATTCTCGTCTTCCTTCCAGAACACGGTGATGAACGGGACTTCCGCCTCGACCAGGCGGCGTGCCAAGAGCAGGCTCATGCCGTTCACGTTCTGACCATAGCGCTCGCGCAGTGTTTCCGGCTCTTGTGAGACAACAAAGGCCCCGGCCGTTGCCGATGACGAAAGCAGATCGAACGCCCGCCGCTGCTGCCGAGTCCAACTCACCGTTCGCTCGTTGGCTTCGAACTGTCGGCGGGCATCGTCGATCGCCGTGAGCAGCTCGCGCCGCGAACTCACACGCTGGCCGGTCATGCCTTGCTGCAACTCAAGCGCGGGCGCCGAGAACCTCAGCGGCTCCTCGACACTCCCTTCGAGATACAACGGATCGTGTTCCACACCCAGTCGGGCGGCGAACTGCCCCGGCCGCGTGTAGGGCGCCTTGCTCGGCTTGTGCGGCAGCGTGATCGCATTGGCCAGCGTCGGATGCGGCGGTCGCTTCGCGGCGACGACCGTGCCCATGAACGGCCAGTCGTCGGCATACGGCGTGCGATTGTTTCCCAGCGACAAGAACGTGGGATCGGCCGCGTGCCCAGTCAGGTTATAGTAGTAACCCGCGTGATGATCGTTGGTACTGACGGAACTTCCCACCGAACGAACCAGTGCCAGGTGATGCGCCTGTTTGGCGAGTAGCGGCAAGTGCTCGCTGAGCTGGATATTCGGCGCCGTCGTGCCGATCGGCTGGAACGGCCCGCGGTACTCGAGCGGAGCGGCGGGTTTCATGTCCCAGGTATCAATGTGCGATGCGCCGCCGCACAGGAAGAACAAGATCGTGCTCTTGGCCTTGCCGCCCCGACCCCCGCCGGCCGGCGTCGCGGTCGCGGCGGGTGCTGCGCGGCCGAACTGCATGCCAGCGAAGCCCACAGTCGAAGCAACCAGAAACGCACGGCGTGACGTCGTGGGTACGTGGTGCATGACGATCAATTTCCTGCAAGGCGGGAGGGGCAGGCTGGGCGGTGGGCAAACGGGGGGGCGGCGCGGAGCTCAATCCCCCTTGGCCGCGGCTTTCTTGGGAGCCGCTTTCTTGACGGCCTTCTTCTTGGGTGCAGGCGCTGCGGCCTCGGCCTCGGCCTTGGCATCCTGGGCAGCCCACATCGTCTTCAGATTCTTCACATGTCGCTTCCGCTTCCGGGCAGCATTCTCTCCTGCGCGATTCGCACCCATCTGTTACCTTCTCCTGGCGATAGCAAAATCAAATTGGTTGGGCTGCCTTCATGGCGAGCCGCGTGGGCCTGAGTATAGCGGACGGCTGCCGGTTCTGCCGCATCTCCCTGCCAAGACCCGGCTAGAGCGAACCGGAGTCCACCCAGAAGTGTCCCTGGTTACGCGCGGGGTGCAAACTGGCTGGAACCCTCGGGCAGGCAGTAACTTAGCCCATCGGCTCCGCCGCCCTGAGGCCCGGTTCTGGCCTGCAAATTGCTTGTCCCCGGTCCGCCAGTGAGGTATCTTAATTTGTTTACCCTGAATGAGTTTCGCTCAGGGTGTGCTCCCCTATTCTGTCAACCTTTCCGGAGTGATCGACCAGTGGCTACTACGACCCCCAAACGCGCCGCCGCGGCCCTGCAGTCAGGTGCCGATATCCTTGTCGAATGCCTTGTGCGGCACGGCGTCGAGGTCGTCTTCGCCTATCCCGGCGGAGCCAGCATGCCGCTCCATCAATCGCTCACGGCCTATAAAGACCAGATCCGTACGATTCTGCCCCGCCACGAACAAGGCGGCGGCTTCGCGGCCCAGGGTTACGCTCGTACCACCGGCAGGCCCGGCGTGTGCATGGCCACCAGCGGCCCGGGCGCGACGAACCTCGTCACCTGCATTGCCGACGCCAAGCTCGACAGCATTCCGCTGATCGCCATCACGGGCCAGGTGAAGACGGCCGTCATCGGTACCGATGCGTTCCAGGAAACGCCGATCGTCGAAGTCTGCCGCGGCATCACCAAGCATCACTACCTGGTGACCGACGTCAATGATCTTGCCCGCGTGATGCGCGAAGCGTTCCACATCGCCACGACTGGCCGCCCCGGCCCCGTGCTGATCGATGTGCCCAAGGACATCCAACTCGCCCAGATCATCGCCGACTACGACGCCCCGATGAATCTGCCGGGCTACCACGTTGAGGATCGCAAGGCGCGCCCCGAGCAGATCGCTCAGGTGGCCGCTGCCATCAAACGCTCGAAGCGTCCCGTGATCTATGCCGGCGGCGGCGTGGTGATGGGTGACGCCAGCGGCGAACTGCGCGAGCTGGCCAAGAAGACGAAGATTCCCGTGACCATGACCTTGATGGGCCTGGGCGCGTTCCCCGGCGACCATCCGCAGTCGCTCGACATGCTCGGCATGCACGGCAGTGTGTATGCGAACTACGCGGTCGATCAGGCCGACCTGCTGCTGGCTTTTGGCGTGCGGTTCGACGACCGCGTGACCGGCAAAGTCTCTGAGTTCGCCAAGCACGGCAAAATCGTGCACATCGACGTCGATCCCTCGGAGCTGAACAAGAACAAAGAAGCTCACATTCCAATCGTCAGCGACATCAAGTACGCGCTTTCGGAATTGAACAAGATTGTCGAAGCACCGGAGGATCTCGGTCCCTGGCTCGCGCAGGTTGCCGAGTGGAAGAAAGACAACCCCTTCCGCCTGGGCGAGTGCACCGGCGAAACGATCACTTCGCAGTACGCGATCGACAAACTGTGGCAACTCACCAAAGATCGCGACACGATCGTCACCGTGGGCGTGGGCCAGCATCAGATGTGGGGTGCGCAGCACTATCGCCTCAAGGAGCCGCGCACTTGGTGCTCGAGCTCGGGCCTGGGCACGATGGGCTTCGGCCTGCCCGCAGCCATGGGCGCCAAGGTCGCGCATCCGGAAAGCCTGGTGATCGACATCGATGGCGACGGCAGCTTCCAGATGAACATCCAGGAACTGGGCACCTGTTTCTGCGAAAAGATCCCCGTGAAAGTGCTGCTGCTCAACAACCAGCACCTGGGCATGGTGGTCCAGTGGGAAGATCGCTTCCACGCCGGCAATCGTGCGCACACGTATCTCGGCCCGATCGACAATCCCGAAGCCATCGGCCAGGGCTGTGCCGACAAACCGGCCGCGCGGTTCCCGGACTTCGTGGGCATCGCCAAGGGCTACGGCGCCGGCGCTCGCTATGTGAGCAAGAAGTCGGAGCTCGAAGACGCCCTACGCGAGATGATCGAGTGTCCCGGCCCGTACGTGCTCGACGTCGAAGTTCCCTACCAGGAACACGTGCTCCCGATGATCCCCGCCGGCATGACGGTGAAGGATCTGATTAAGGAGTAGCGGGGGCGAGTTTCCCAGGCCAGTAGTCGGACCAGGAATTGAATTGGAATGCCGGCGCGTGCCGTTCGGTCTACGGCCGGGGGTCCTACGCCGTCGCATTTCCCCCCTGAATTTAATTCCATTCGCCCGCGACGATTCGCCGCGTTGACCCTCCGTCGGCCCCGCTTTTTTGCGCGTCGTTCCTGACGCCTGAAGCTGTCAGTTGCGCCCTGCGTCATCCTGTTTCACGGAAATTTGGTGACCTCGGCCCCCCCAACTATAATCCGCTTGCGTGTTTGCGCCCGCAGCCGAGGCGAGACTGCGGAACTTTTTGGTACCCGATAGCGTCCATTGTGTGCAGCATCGTTCGTATCCCTCAATCTAGCGTGAGTGAGAGTCTCGTCATGCAACGTTCGCCGGGTTTCCGCGGGCTGATTTTCGTGCTCCTGATCACCGCTCAGTTGCTTCCCGGGCGGGCACTGCTGGCTCAGGACGTCGCATCGCAGGGCGAGATCAAGACCAAAGCCGACGAGATCGAATACCTGGAGGCCAAGGCGAAGGCTCTGGCGACGATCGAAGCCTTGCGAGCGAAAGACGTCACCGCCGCCATCAAGCTGGCCCATAAGATCTTCGAAGCCGACCGACAGGGATTCGGCCCGAATCACGAGCACGGAGTCACCACCTTGCAAGTCATGGCCGGACTCTACTGGTCGGCCAACGACAAGAAGAATGCAGCGGGCTGCCAGTCCACCATTCTGGCGATTCGCGAGAACTTGTACGGGAAGGAAGACTGGCGCCGCAACGAAGCCCGCTGGATCGCCGAACAATGGAAACACCTGGCCACTTCCAAAGAGCTCGTGAGCGCTGACGAACAGGCCATGGCCATCCTCCGCGAAGCAGCCAGCGCCTACGCAGCGCGCGACTATGCCAATTCGATTGCGTTGGCGCAAAAGTCGGCGGCCATACTCAAGGAGGTGTATGGCGACAACGTACCGCCCTACGGCACCGCGCTTGGTTACATTGCCGTCTGCCTGCTAGATCAGGGAAATCTGGCCGAGGCGCGGGCCTACTACACGCAGGCGGCTACCATTTGCCAAGGCTGGTATGGCTTCGTCAGCCCGCAGTATGCCGACATTCTCGTGAGTTTAGGGCAAGCTACGCAGAACGAGCAGCGTGAGCAGTATTACCGGCAGGCGATTGACATCTACGAACAAGTACAGGGCTACGACCGCTCGCTGCTGGTACGCGTGCTCCGGAACCTGGCCAGCCACTATGCAGGTGCAGGCCGCTTCGCCCAAAGCGAAACACTTCTCGCCAGAGCGATGGACGTCCAGGAATCGCTCCAGGGCCGCGACAGCCAGATTTTCAAAGATATGCAGCTCACAATGGCGGGCGCCTACCGCTGCCTCAAGAAATATGCGGAAGCCGAGACCCTGCTCAACTCCCTGTTGGCCCACTACAACGCCAACCCAAAGCAGACGGTCGACGTGCGGATTGAAATCTATGACGAACGAAGCCGAATCTACGAGGATCAAGACAAGTTCGATCTGGCGGAGCAGGCAATTCGCCAGGCGTTGGATATCGAACGAAAGGCATTCGGCGAAACTCGCCTTAGTTTCGCGATGCTCCTCCGGCAATTAGGGGACATTCAGTATTTCGCCAAACAGACAGTGGCCGCTGAGGCCACCTTCGACAAGAGTCTGGCACTCGCGATCAAACTAGGCGGTCCGCAGTCCCAAGCGGCGCTCAATGCAGCCGACGCACTGAGCGTCGTGCTTCGCGTACAGGCCAAGCAGCTTAACGCAAAAGGAGATCATGCCGCGGCCCGCGGCAAGCTCCAATCCTTGGTCGACAAAGTACTTCCACTATTCGACGAACAGAACATCGTCACCGTGATCACACGTGTGGCCCTCGCCCAACAGGATCAGATCGATCAACTGCCTGCGGACCTCGTGAAGGTGGTGCTCGAGGCCGAGCGGATCGAGCAGGAAGGCCGCGATGCGAAGACGGCAGGCGATTTCCCCAAGGCCGAGGAGCGCTTTCGCCAGGCCATTGAGTTGCGTGCGGCGCTGGCCGATAAACAGAACCCATACGTCACGGCGTCGGCCAACTATATGTTGGCCGAGGTACTCCAGGAGCAACAGAAGTGGGTGGACTCCGAGCAACCCTTGATCGTCGCCCAGCAAGCGTTCAAGGAAGTCTTCAAGGACAAGAGCCCTGCCTCGGAATACCCGAACACGCACTACCTGCTGGGACAGGCCCTAGCGAAGCGAGGCGCCAACGTCGAGGCGATCGAACAGCTTCGCTTGTCGATGGAACTTTATCGCCGCATCTATGGCCCGCAAAACGGTTCCGTACTGAAGGTCACGGCCCAGATTGGTGACCTTCACTTGTCGCTGGGCGACTACAAGCGGGCATCAGCGGCGTTTGGCGAGTATGCCGAGGCGATCGCCCAGGTTTACGGAAAACAATCTGGCGCATTCGCAGAATCTTTGTCTTCGCTCGCCAGCGTTGAGTTGAAATCCGGAAACATTTCCAAGGCTCGCGAACTGTATCTCCAAGCCCTCGAAATTCGGAAGTCCTTGACGAACGATCAAGGCAGTTGGCTTAGATTCCTGAACGTTCGAATTGCCGACTGCGATGGTCGCCTGGGCGATGTCGAGGCGGCCATCGCACGTTGCGAAGCGGTTATCGAGGAGCTGCGCCAGCTAGAAAAGTCTGACGAACTGCAATGGCATTTACAGACGCTCGCCAACCTGGAAGCCAAACGCGGGCAGGACGAACGAGCGGAAGCGCTGGCGCTCGAAGCACTCACGCTGTGTGCAAAACTACATGGCGACCAGGATTTCAAGACCATCGAAGCCTCCAACACCTTGTGCACGCTATGGCTTGCACGTATTGCGAAGTTGCAGTCGGAGGAGAAGCTCGCGGATGCCGCCACGCTGCTGGAGCAACTGGTCGCTGAGCACGTCAAGCGTTATGGCGAGAACCATCCGATGAAGCGCCAGTACGAGCTCGAGCTGAATCTCGTCAAGCAGGTTCTGGTTTTCCCCGCCGAGAAACAGCAAACCTACTTTGCCGCCGTTAACGATACCCTCAAAGCCAAGAAGCTATTGAAAGAGAATCAGGAGAAGGCCGCAGGCGACGCCGCACTTGCCGCCGCCGAATCCTATCGCAAGTTGCTCGGCAATGAGTCGCCGAAACTCGCCGCGGCGTTATGTTTCGCGGCAAGTTGCCTGCCGCCGGGAGCCAAGGGCGAGGGGCTTTGTCGCGAAGCACTCAAGATTCGTCAAACTGCCTTTGGCGAGAAAGACTTCGAGACGGCATCTGTGCACGAACAGTTGGGAAGAAGCCTGCTCGCCCAGCATCACTATGCCGATGCGATTGAGCATTTGAAACTATCCCTGGACTTCTACACGCTAAACGAGGCCGCCATCGGTAGCAAATCCCGCGCGGATGTCTTGGCCGCCCTCGGATTCTCTTATATCAAGATCGGTGAACTCACGGCCGCGCAGCAGGCGCTCGACGAAGCCGATCGACTACTCCCCTTGCAACCCTTGGCCCTGATAGCCCGTGGTTTGCTCGCCCTGGTACTCGGAGACCACGATGAGTATCTGCGGTTCTCCCAGCTAACCTACGATCGGTTGTTGCAGGGGGTAGATCGGGAGTCGAACGAGGGCCTGACGGGGACGCTCAATCTGGCTGACGGCTACATTCTCACCGCGAACTTTGAGAAAGCGGAGCCATTGTTGCAGGAGTCTATGGAGATACTGAAGAAGCAAGGCCGTGAAAACGAAGCGAAATTTGCGAACTTCCTGGTGTCGTTGAGCAAAATCCAAGCCCATGCCAAGGAGCACGAACTGGCCCTGGCCAGCCTGAATCAGGCTCACGAAATCCTTGCCAAAACGAGCGGTAAGGAAAGTCACGACTACCAATATGCCTCGGTGCTGCTCGCTAGGCACTATCGAACAGCCGGCAAACTTGCCGAAGCGGAATCGCTACTACTACAAGCATACGAAGTAAACAAGAAGCTCGGTCTGGGAGCGTCCGGTGTCCAAATCTCAGGGTCGGCCGATTTGATGGGAGTTCTGATCGAGCAAGGCAAGTTTGTCGACGCTACTGTGCTCGCCGAGGAATCGCTGCTAAGCCATGAGCGCATGCTCTCGGCCGCAGCCAGTTTTCAGACCGAACGCCAACAAGCCGCGACGATCCGCGAAGCACGGTACTTGAATGGCTGGTACTTGGTAGCGACCGTTAACGAACCTAAGTTCAACGACAAAGCCTACGACCACGTCCTCCGCCTGAAGGGCTCGATTTTCGCCCGCCAGCGGCGTCTGCGTGAGCTGGCCAAAAATCCCGCGGCCAAGGAACTGCTCGAACGCTGGGGTCGCCTCACGGGCACCCTGGCAACGCTTTCGCTGCGAGCTCCCTACCCCGAGGAGCGCACGGCCTGGAACCAGCGAATCGCTCTGCTGACGGCCGATAAGGACGATCTGGAAAAGCAACTGCTCGCACTGGCTAGCAAGGAATCATCGCGGATCGCTACCGCAGAGCAGATTCGCAAATCGCTGCCTGCCAAGACGGCCCTGGTCGATTTCTTCTACAACGACGCTTCCAAGGTCAATGCGGACGGCACGCAGGAAATAGCCTCCGACTTTCGCGTATTCATCAGCCGCCCCGATCAGGCGAGTGTCATCCGAATCGTTGGCACAGGCGCCGCCGAACTGAGCGCAGCCATTGACCGCTGGCGAGAGGCGATCGACTGGCGTGAATCCGAGGCAGCGAAGCAGGCCAAGGAGGAGGACGACACGAACACTTTGCAGAAGCTCTTCGCCGAGTCTCAGACGACGCAGCGAGAAATGGCGGCCGTCATCAAGAAGCTGATTTGGGAGCCGCTCGAGCCGCATCTCCAAGGCGTCGAGCTCGTCGTGGTCTCGCCGGATGGCCCGCTGGCGAAGTTTCCTTTGGCCGCTCTGCCAGGCAAACAGGAAAACTCGTACCTGATCGAGGACATCGCGCTCACCACGGTCGCGGTCCCGAGCATGCTACCAGAGCTCTTGGCAGGCGGGTCTGATACGCAGGACAAAGAGACTTTGCTGGTGATGGGCGACGTCGCCTATGGTGGCGCCGCCGGGTTGGCCGATGTCCGCGGCGCGGTGGCTACGAACGCGACCCGAGCCTGGCTCCCATTCAGTTTCTCGGTATTGAATGCGGTACGGGCCGAAATGGATGACATCCTGCGATTCTTCGGCGCTCGCTTCACCACGGGCAAGTCGATGGTGCTGGACGGGGAGGGAGCGACCGAGAACGCTTTTCGCCGTGAAGCCCCGCAGCACCGTTGGGTGCACCTGTCGACGCACGGTTTCTACGCTCCTGATATTCTCAATGAAGCCCAGAGCGCCGCGGCGAAAGCAGCGGTAACCGAATCAGCACTCGTCGACAGCGCCGCAAATGCTCCTGGAATCGTACACGAGGGTCTCAAGTCGGGCTTAGCTCTAGCCGGCGCTAACGAGATCAACGCCAGCGGCGAAGACGATGGCATCCTCTCCGCGATGGAAGTCTCCTCGATGGATCTGACGGGCGTCCAAATGGCCGTGCTTTCAGCCTGCGAAACCGGCCTGGGCAACTCGGTGAGCGGTGAAGGCGTCGCTGGCCTGCAGCGTGCGTTTCAAATCGCCGGTGCTCGCAGCACGGTAACCAGCCTCTGGCCGGTGGGGGACGTCTCGTCGCGATTGCTGATCGCGCGGTTCTATCGCAATCTGTGGACGGGCAAGATGAGCAAGGCCGCTGCGATGCGCGAGGCTCAGCAGTGGATGATCGCTGCAGCCTACAAGGACGATGGTCAAGAGAAGATCGATACTGAAAACCTGACGATTGACTCGGAAGTGCTTCCTCAGACCTTCCGCTTGCCTGAGCACTGGGCACCGTTCGTGCTCAGCGGTGATTGGCGGTAGCAGTGTCACCCCTAGCGGCAGCAGCCGCCGGTGTGCCGGCAGTTATCGCTCGCTCAGGATTCAAACGGTTCCATGTGCACCAGCACGTCGCGCACAGCCGGAACTGCGGCGCGAATCGCACCTTTGACCTTGCCGCTCAGGATGTGCGCGTCGTGCAAGGATAGCGCCGGCTCGGCCTGCACGTGCAAGTCAACCATCAGCTCCGCGCCAAAGCGGCGGACGCGCAGTTTCTCGGTCGCCAGCACGCCCTCGACCGTACGCGCCGCTTGCTCGATCTGCTCCAGTATCGGGGCTGCCGGCATTCGATCCATCAGGTCGTTCACCGCCACGCGAAGAAACCTGCCGCCGTTGATCGCGATGATCGCAGCGGCCACGATGGCGGCCCAATCGTCGGCGGCCGCCCACCGCTCGCCGCCCCAAATGGCCAGGGCAATGCCGATGAACGCCGCGGCCGAGGTGATCGCGTCGCTGCGGTGGTGCCAGGCGTCGGCCATCACCACGTTGCTGTCGACCTGATGCCCTACGGCGAGTACCTTGCGAAACAACACCTCTTTGACGATCACCACGCCGGCCAGCACATAAAGCGTGAACATGGCCGGCACATGGTGCGGGGTCATGATCTCGCGCACTGCGGCGATCGCGATGCCGATCGCCGCGCCCAACAGCATCAGCGAAACCGCAGCCGTGGCCAGCGCCTCGGCCTTGCCGTGACCATAGGGATGCGAGTCGTCCGGCGGTTGGGCCGACACGTGCAGCCCGCCCCACACGATCAGCGAGGCGAAAATATCGGTCGACGATTCGACTGCGTCGGCGACCAGGGCGTATGAATGCCCCACGATGCCAGCGACGAGCTTGATCACCACCAGCGCAGCATTGATCAACAGTCCCGCCTGCGCCGCTCGAATGCCTGTGGTGAGTCTCCGCACGCCACTAGTTTAGCAGCCAGTGGCGCGGCTGGAGCAACCCCGTTCCAGACCGATGACCGACTTCCGAGCACGGCTGGCGCAATCATTACGACCGCCACCGCTTCCGGTCTAACTTCGCTTAGTCCGCTTCAGCCTTGCGCTACTGGCGGCCGATGTAAACCTTGCCGCTCATGGAGGAGTCTGAGGATTGGGCAAACCGTCCGCACCACTGCCAGGTGCGCCGTCGGTCACCGTCCCACGTTTCCTCCAGCCACTGGCGGCGCGCAATCGTCAAGGACGCGACGAGCAAACCAACTCGGCATCCTTGACGTGACACGTGAATAAACAAATCCCCAATTACCTGCGGCTGGTGACCGATACTAGCTTGCAGCCACGCGGGCAGCGCGACGAAGATCAGGCCGTGCTCGACCGAGCATGCCAGGCGTTCGTCGAAGCCACCGGCTGGCAACTGGACTTTGCTCGCGGAGCATCCACCGAAGCACCAACGAACCTGATGTGGTCTGCCCCGGTTGATCCGGGCGTTGGAGTCTCTCCCGGACACATCAGGCTCTTTACGAGTGCTCTCGACTCGGTGACGATTCCGCTCGAGCAGGCGTCGCTGCTGGCCCAGTCGATTGGCGATTTGTGGGGCGAACTGCTCGCCACGCGGCAAGCCGTCTGGGAGCGCGAGGCCGATCTGGCCACGGGCGTTCCGCTTGTTCTGCGCACGGACGACCCGCGCTCCCCCAGCCTGGCGCAGCGTCTGGAGTCCGTCCTTAAAGGGGGCGCCGAAGCGATTGGCTGTCAGGCCGCGGCGCTCTATTTGCTCGACGAAGCGACGAGCGAGCTCAAGCTGCGTTCGAGCTTTGGTCTTCCGCGCCGCCGGCTGCTCGATCCGGCCCGTCCGCTGCGCCCGGCGCTGGCCGATCTCGAGGCGCTGTTGGGCCACGCCGTCGTCATGAATGAACCGGCGCTATTCGATTACTGGAAAGTGCCCGAGCAAGGCTTTCGCTCGGCAGTCTGCGTGCCCGTCTCCAGCCCTTCGATGCCGCTCGGCACGCTCTGGATTTACAGCGACCGGGTGCGCGACTTCAGCGATGCCGAGACGAACATCGTGGAGGTGGTCGCCGGCCGCCTGGCTTCGGAACTGGAACGCGAAACGCTCGTGGAACAGGCCGTATCCACGCGCGATCGTTCGCGGCGAAAGCAGCGCGAAGTGTGCGAACAGACCTGTCCGCTCCCGTCGGTTGCCCCTGAGATCGAAGGTTGGGAAATCGCCGTCCAGGCCGTGGGTGGCGATGTTCCGGCCAGCGCTTTCTATGACTGGTTGAACGCGGACGACGGCAGCCTTTCGATTGTCGCCGGTGCTGTCCAAGCGCAGGGCGTCACCGGCGCCCTGGCCGCGAACCTGCTACGCGGGGCAATGCGCGGCATCTGTACCAAGCGTCAAGCGGCCGGAGACCTGGCCGGAAAACTGAACGACGTCCTCTGGTCGTGCAGCTCGGGTGATACGCAAGCGGGGCTTCTCTGTGCCGTGGTCTCGCCGAGGGCTGGCGTGCTGGAGCTTTGCTCCGTGGGGCCGATGCGCGTGCTCGCGCTAACCAGCGAGAACGCCCGCGTACTGGAAGGACCCTCGCCGCCGCTGGGCCAGCAGGGCGACCCGAAGCTCGCCTCGCACCACGCGCCGCTGCTCGCTGCCGACATTGTGCTGGCCTATGCCACGGCGATCGTCGATCCGACGGGAGACGAGTCGCTGTTGGCGGCCTTCGACCAGCGGCTGGCGTTGTCGCTGGAGCCACAGCGAAATCGACCGCTTGCCGACCTGGCCGAGGTTGCGGGGAACCTGATGTCGGAAGCCCGCTGCGGCGAAGCGGAAGGGGTCGTGGTACTGTTGCGTCGCCGGCGCGTGTAGCGGTCGCGCAAGCATTTCTCATCCGCTGCCGGAGGATATTTGTGAAGAAATCGGCCGTTCTGCACCCGCCTGTGCGGCAGCGGTAATTTCGCCTCTCAGCACGCCTTGACGCCCGACCCAAATGCCGTAGACTTCGAGGATAGCCGATTTATCGACGCGGGAATGGCGGAATTGGCAGACGCGCTAGGTTGAGGGCCTAGTGGTAGTAATACCGTGCAGGTTCAAGTCCTGTTTCCCGCACTTGCTTTGTCACAAGGGTTTGCGAAGTATTTCGCGAACCCTTTTTTGTTTGGTGCCCGAGCGATAGGGGACAGAAAGGGGACATGCGTAGCGGTTGAATGGAGGTAGTGTATGGCCTCGCTTGAGACCCGCCAGTTCCCGAACCGAACCAGCTATCGGCTCGTCTTTAGGCTACATGGACGCAAGTTCGGACAGACGCTCGACGCCGTCACGGAAGCAGACGCGAAGCTGGTGCTCGCCTCGGCCGAGAAGACGCTCGCCCTGATCGCTGAGGGACGCGTCACGATCCCGCCCGGTGCCGACATCGCCCTGTTCGTCGCGACGGACGGCAGGATCACGCAGAAGCCCACGCAGGGCAATATCCTGCCGCTCGGCGAACTCTTCGACGAGTACGTGAACGGGAACCCCGACGGGCATCTTGAAGATTCAACGCTGCTCACCATGCGGATTCACCTGAAGCATGCCGCCCGCGTTCTGGGGAAAAACACCCCGCTCGGATCGCTGACCTTCGACGACCTTCAGAACTACATCAATCGCCGCACGAAAGATAAGAATCGGCAGGGGAACAAGATCAGCCCCGTCACCGTTCGGAAGGAAATCAACACGATCAGCGGAATGTGGAGCTGGGCCGCGAGCCACGGAAAAGTGAAGGACGGATTCCCCGGAAAGAAACTGAAGTACCCCCCGACGACGGAAGCACCACGCTTTCAGACGTGGCACGAGATTGATCGCCAAGTGAAGAACGGTGCCGATGAATCGCTTTGGGATTCTCTCTTCCTCAGCCCCGACGAGGTTGAGAAGCTTTTGAAGCACGTTGAGAAGCACGGAGTGAAGCCGTACGTTCATCCGATGCTGCTGACGGCCGCCCACACCGGAGCCAGGCGAAGCGAGCTGATCCGGAGCCAAGCCGAGGACATCGACTTCAAAACGATGATCATTGCGATCCGCGAGCGGAAGCGTGAACGGGGACACCACGGCACGCGATCGGTCCCCATGTCGGCCACGCTCGCGAAGTCCCTCAAGAAGTGGCTTGGAACCCGCACCAGCGGCCCCACGTTCCAATGTAAAGACGGCCTGCCGCTGACACGAGATGAGGCTCATACGCATCTGCAAATGACCTTGGCTGATTCGAAATGGAAAGTGATGAAGGGCTTTCATACGCTTCGCCATTCACTGGCATCGAACCTCGCGATGAAGGGAATTGATCAACGCGTCATTGACGAGATCATCGGACATTCCACGGAAGCCGTCGCCCGAAGGTACCGGCACTTCGCCCCAAACTTCAAACGGAACGCCGTGCAATTAGTCTTCGGGTAGCAAACCTTCATTTTGCAGTCGCTTCAGTTCTGCGGCGGAGATCATCCACTCCTTCGTATTACCGCGCCCGCAATTGCGTTTGCTGGCTTTGATGCGGCCGTACCGACACCATTCCCGCACGGTATACGCCGCGCGTTTGATGATCTTCGCCACCTCGGCCGGCGTGTACCATTCCTTTTCCTCCGGCCTGTTCAATGCTCTTTGGATCAGCTCCTCCATGCGATCCAATCGTTGAAGAATTTGATCAATCACAAGTCACCTTTTCAAAATGGGCGTTCTGCCTAAGTGTCCTCTGCGCCTCCTAGCCAACGCTATTTCTCCGTAGGTACTGAAGCTGATTTTTCGCGGCGGGAAGACGGCGCCCCTACCGCTGTTTCAAAGCGAACTGTTCAAGGATCTCCTTTGCAGCTCCCTTGCTGACATTCTCAACCATTGATTGCCACACTTCGCCGTCTTCGTAGTTCTCAACGCGATCCCTGAGCATCGTTCCATTCTCAAGCTCTATTCCGTCAAGAATACAGCCCTCAATAATGGCGGGTACCATCGCTTCCGGCTTCACGATGAACTTTGGCTTCGTCACCATTTCATTTCTCCTGGTTTAGGTTCCCAAATCTCGCCCGACCGCTATTCGATGCAAACGTGCTCGACTGCCTCCGGCAACTCCCCGATGGATGTTCGAAGGAACTCCGGGAACAGCACCATCGAGTGGACCTCTTCGATCGGCCACCAGTGCATTCGCTCCGCTTGCGTTTTTTGAGTCGCGATCTCCTCATTGGCCTCGACTTCATAAATGGTTAGGAATTGATGCACGTGAATCCCGCCGTGATCAAAGACGTTCTCGACGATCCACAGCAACCGCCCGATTTCGATATGTACGCCCAGCTCCTCCCACATTTCGCGAGACAGTGCCGAGCGGGTGTGCTCAAGGAATTCCACACGGCCACCGGGAAGGATGAACCCGCCCGGTGCGTGTTGCAACAGGATGTACCCCGAGCGCCGCAGCACTCCGGCCACACGCAAGCAGAACACACATTTGCCGTCCCAGAATTCAAGCATCGCTTTACGCCTTGCTTTCGTCCTCGCCGTTCTTCGCCTTCGACTCCTGTCCGAGCAGCTTCCAAATGTGCTCCTTGCACACGGACCCGCTCAATTCGCGTTCACCGCGAATCCGAACGTTCGCCGTATCCTTGCTGTTGCAGTACACGCACTGTTTTCCCGAGTAGCTCTTCAACGTTATCATTCTGCACCTCCACTTCAGCTCTAGTGAATTACATCGGTAGGTCATTCAGGTAGACAATGGTTCCGTCCTCATAACGGCGTCGGCCGCTTTCCGAGAGCCGCACTGGAATATCCAGAACGACTTGCTCAAGTCGCTCAACTTGGTCGTCGTCATCTGGTTCGTTCCCGAACCATCGAGCCCACGCTTCCTGCTGCTCGCTTTGTTCGAAAACCGCTTCGAGATCTCCGTTCCGAACGTGATGAGCGAGAGCTGTGAAGAACGCCAGCTCGAATGGCCAATCACCATAGCGAAAAGGGCCATCCGCAAACCCGTCGGCGGTGACGATTATCTCGCCATCCGCATCGCCGACTTCCATAAACTTCTTTAGTGAGGCTGTTGCCCCATCTCCGTAATAGCTACATGTCACCAACCATTCAGAAGCGGATCGACAATGTAATGCGCTCATTTCAAGCACCTCCAATCGAACTACGGATTCTCGAAACGACGGACTGAATCTTGTGTTCGACGTCCTTGTCCGAAAACGGCGGGACCGCCCGGGCGTTGAAACCCGCAATGATCGGCAGAGCCTCGGATTCGGTGAGACCGAAGCCTTCCGGCTCGGGCTTTAACAATTTGCAAACGGCACGAAAAAGCGAATTATGCCCGCCCTGCCCGGAGACCGCCGGTTCCATTTTGTCGATATATGCGATCGCGCGGCGAATGAGGCGGAGGCGGCTTTCGAAAGGATCAATGGAAATCGTCGACTGCTTATACGTCCGCTCTTCCATAAGCCAAGCGGGATCGAAGACGGGCATCTGCTCGATCAATTCTTTGCTCGGCACGCACACCCACTTGTAATAGCGACCGGACCAATGGCGTGACGGTGCCGCGACGACGTATGAGTTGTCCCCGCGGAGATCGAGCGGAAGCCCGCGCAGCTTGTTCCCCGGTCGTATCTCGAAACCGGGCCACTTGTAGAAATGATGCTCACCGTTTCCCGTGCGGCTGATAAGCGGAGTCGCGGGCAGATTCTTCCGCACAAATGACATCGCTTCCTTCGAATCCGCATCCACTGCCACCAGGTGCGAGACCTGGCCGCACATGATTGCGATGCTGTAGTCCCGATCCCGACCGAAGAAATCGCGAATCTCAGCCTCGCTGCACGCCGCCACTGTGAACTGCTTCCACGTCCGCACCGCAGGGTTCTTGCCCGACTTCTTCTCCCCGAATGTCGGGGGATGAATCGGGAGAACGGACCAGCCGAGCTGGCGATACCGCAGGGCGGCTCGCAGAGCTTCGGAGCCGAATGGTTGGCGTTCAGGAGATTTCATCGGTCGTTCTCTACGCCGTTCATGGTTCACGGAAAAAGGCCGGACTCCCGAAGGAATCCGGCCATGGCCTCACTCACGCTCGCATCGGACGCATGGTCTCTTCGATGCTTTCGATGAACGACGCAATCTGCGGATCAGATGCTCGCATCGCATCGAGCGCTGCTGTCAGGTGCATCGAAATCTGATCGCGGTGTGGCGCCATCTGCTTCCGAGCATTCCGCCGCTCGGCACGCTCGATGACATCCGCCACGATGGTTGAAGAGTGGTTGTCGACGTACGCTTGGCCGATCTCGCTCTCACGAACGAGCGAATCGAGCAGCCGAAGCGCCTCAAGGGTTGATATGTGCTTTGTTGCCGGTGTTGGTGAAATCAAAGTATTCATGTGTGGATCAGGAAATATCGGAAAGGGGAGTCGGCTGGAATGCTCGATCACGTTCGATCGGCATCCCGCACCGACCGCTGTTTCGAAGCAACTCGCTGAGCGAGAAGTAGCCCAGTTCGCGGACGTCGCCGTCGACGAGGCCGAAGAACGTGTCGTCGCCGTCGAACTCGGTGACATACCACGTCCATGAAAAGTCGGGATAAAAAAGCTTCAGCATTGCTTTCGGATCCTGTTGCCCGTCGGTCGACCCAAGGGGCGGGAGCGACGAAAGCACTTTCTGCGGAAGCAGCTTGCTTTTTCGAATTGATTCAAGCACCGTATTCACGGCCTTGGCCTGATGTGTGAGAACTGATGGTTTCATGGTTAAGAGAGAAATGGCGGATAAAGCTGTTTCTCTTTGTCTGTGTGTTTCGCCGATGGTGTCCATGTGGCTTGTTAGGCCGATTCGTGACGCACACGCCACAGCACCGCCAGTCAAGGTGGAGACGCGGAGCGTACGACCTTGACCAGGTGCTACGCTGGCGAAGTCACGAACGGCAAATCATTGGGCTAGCGCCACCCCGCATCCAATTAGCGCCAAGACGAACAATCCGAATAACACCCCAAGCCACAGTTCACTTCCGTTTGAACTCATCGGTTGCGGTAGTGGCTTTTGCTCGATTCGAGGCTGCGGAGATTTCTTCTGCACGAATCGCCGCCGGGTTCGCCGTCCGTCCTCTTCGTGAATCTCGATGATCCGTTCGCGGATGATTCTTCGCCGAGCCATAGTGATGCTCCTGATGATGGAGGGGGATTAGTACGGTTCTGTCACCAGTCTGTAAGTCGCTGCCTCATCGCTGCTTCGATGTCGTTCTCAAATCGGTGAACTGCACACATGCTGTACAGGTTGTTGTAGGGGGAGCCGTGGTCAGGCACGGCTCGGTTGTGTTACCCTTCCTTCCGGTGCCAGTGCTTGCACCGCGTATCGAAATAGAAGCCAACTTTCTCGGACGGTAATCCGAGAAGGGCGAATCGGATCAGGTTGACGTAGACCATGAAGATCAACGCGCAACCGCGGCCCACTGCACCCAGTCCGAAATAGCCAATGTGGCATAATTTCGGATAGCTTCTCTTGCCGATGATGTAAGCGCTTCCATAGGTAACTCGAAGGACTCTTCGGAATCGTTTCCACCGTAGAACGCCACTCTGACGCGCAACGGCTTCTCGCCTTCTCGGTACAAGAACTTGATAGAGAAGCGATCGTCGAAATCCAATGAATTGAGTAATCGTGTGTCCATACATGGTTTTGGAAAGAAGCGGATAAAAAGCGCTTTCGCGCGAAAACCTACGCCCGACGGCGATTCGCCTGACCGAACCAAGCGGAGCGTAGCTGCATAAATCACAATGAACACTTGTTGCCATAAATGTCTTCCCACACGTTCTTGCCGAACGGGTCCTTGGAGGCTTTTGCGTAAGTCGTCAGAAGGAGTTGATCTCCCAGAAACGATCCAATCTCCCTTACCTGCTTGATTCGCCGATCATGCGGGGCCACGAAAAGAACGAAGTCACTGCCCTTCGCGTAGACTTGCAATCGCCGTGCAAGAGCCCGTCGGCGCTCCGTGTCCCGGTCCAGTTCGAGGTGGAACACGTGGCCGTATTCACGAACGTCCGCATCCGCTCGGAACTCCGAATCGACGTCTTCGCCGCGACACCACGGTATGCCGTCCGCTTCAAAATGAACCAGAATGTCCGATAGCTCGGCTTCGTGAACCAACTGGTCCGCTTTGCATTGCCATCCGTAGACGTTGACCATCTTGTCCTTCGATCCGAAGACTTTTCCGAGAACCTTGATATTGCCATATGTCACCTGTTTCTCAGCCCACCGGAACGCCGCCTGCCACCCCGGATATCCGAGATGCTGAATCGCCGTCAACCTTGATGGGCACCGTTTGAGCCATTGGAGTGACCGTTCAGCGCGTTTTGGATATTCGACAATCGCCATGCTGCACCAATTCGAATGGGTTGATTTTCCGCCTCAGCTTGCGGCGTGCGGAAGTATGGCCGCTCGCGCATTTCGCACAGGAATTCCTCAAACCGCTTTTCGTATGTCCGCTCGAGTGCCGGCGGAAACGGCGAAGCAAGCCATGGCACCGTACCCCAGTAGGCGCGACCATTCTCAAAGACCAGCCGTTCGCCGGGCGCCTGCTGCATCACGTCCGTTGCCGCTTCGATGAGTTGATCCTCCGTCCTCATGTACGAAATATTCTCCGTCGCGAACTCTCGATACTTCGGCCGAAGGATGATGTCGGTGGAAGTTGTTGTGCTTTCCGTCTCGGTGTCATACGGATTCTTTCCGCCATGATGCTGCTTTCCGAAAGTGCGAGACACCTTCTCGCGTTCGATCTCATCGAAGCCGTCATGGAATTGCTGCCACGTCGTGTCTCGGTGATGTTCTCGGTGAAAGTCGATTAAAGGCCATAAGTGGTGAAGCATGTCCTTCAGGACTTCGGCGGACGACTGAAAAAGTTCGACTCGCTGAAATGACTGCCAAAACCGCTTCTCAATCTCCTTTGGAAAATCGGGCGCCTGCGCACACGCTGAAAGACCCGTCAAGAACTTGGCCATTTGTTCGATCTGGTCGGCCATCATGTGCGATGCGAATCCCCGGTTGAACTCGTCGATGATGATCAGTAGAGGAACCCGTCTCAGTCTGGCGTAGACAATCGCCCGTAGCACCAAGTTCAAACAAAACGGGCGCATCACCTCCTGCGCTACGTTCCCACCATCAATGAGCAACGCGCCACCATCCTCCAAGAATCCGCACCAGTCCCAGCCTCCCGAACGTTCTCGTACTTGCGGAACGACGTAGCTCTCGATGATTCGACGGGCCGCGCCGACTTGCCGCTCGATCTCCATTCGTGGAAGTGCGCACAGCTCCGCAAACGCTGCCTGAACCGCTCGGTCGTTGGACTGCTCGACGAGGTTGCGCGACCGATCGCCCAGAACTTGGTACATCGCCAGAACCTGGCGGAGCGGCTCGCGGTCGCGTATCAATGCCCGAATCGGCCAGTACAGCCACTGGCGAACGAAGGGATGGAGGTTAATTCGCTCCATATGGCCGCGCTCATCGGCAAGGATCTCGACTTGCCGCATGACCTCGTTGTGAACTCCGACTTCGGATTCGAACCCTTCGCCTTGCACGGGGTTGTATTGCAGGTATCCCGGCACGGCTTTTTTCTGGTCCAATTCGTCAAGCACTGTCCGCGAAGCTCGGCCTGCAGCGAAGAAACGTCTACTGAGCGATTCGACGGTATCCCCGTGTGGGTCGATGAAGAGTAAGCCTTGCCTCTCAAATGGCGTCAGCCACCATTCGCAGGCTTCCACTTCCGAAGCACCGGACTTCCAACTACCGGGCGAGCCGATCCTAAGCGTCCGCTTCGCGCGGGCTGTCCGCTGACGTACGAAGACGTTGGTCAGAATCTGCTGGCGTCTTTCCGCCGGCAGTTCAATCGTGCGTTTAGCGATGATCGAGTTCATTGCTCAATCTCCGAAGGTACTTCTCGACTTCGCGTGCGCTTAATTCTTGAACGACGTCCTTCGCCAGCGTCTCATCGCCTCCGATGTCCGTCAGTTCCGTTGCGATGATGTCCAACCGTTCCTGCAGCTCCTGCTTCTGTCGCGACACCTTTTCTCGCAACGTTTCTTCCTTCACCGGCTCGGGGTTCACGTCGATGACCTCCACTGGCAGCGGCGCGGGCAGCCGTGGCGGGTCGGGCCAGTGCATCGGCAGAGACTTTGGCGGGCGTTCAAAGGCTCTTGTCAGACGATCCGCAATGAACCCGCCCAGGGCCAGCACGATCCATGAGCCGCCAAGCATCCAGCCAGCCGCAAAGAGGGATCGAATGGCAATGAAGAGAAAACTGTCCGCGTCTTTGGGTTCCTCGACGGCCGCCGCATAGAGGCCGTAGCCCACGAAGCTGGTAGCGGCCAACCGGTATCCCCACGCATGGAGATCCCGGCGGCTCGCCACCATCACGCTCCCGACCCAGCACAGTATTAGGATCAGCCCCAGCAATGAGGAGGGATCGGGTTCAGCCAAGACTCGAAAGATGACGTTCATAACTCAATCAAAACTCGGAAGAGTTGGGTAGTCGTTTATTCCAGCTTCCATGTGGTATTGAATTCCCGACTCGTTCAAACCGCGAATCCAAGGACTCACGATCTCCGCTTGCGTTGAGGCATAGTAGAAGCCCAGCACGCCGCCGCATTTTTTGTAGTCCGCTAATGCTTTTCGAAACCGCGAACTGGTATCGCCTTTCGCACTCACGACATTGTTCGCAAGGTCCGAGAGCACCAAGCAACACGACTTCACATCGCCGCTTCGGACATGCGGATCACGCATCACGTACTCAAGCACGTCTGAAAATCCGTCCGCAATGCGCGAGGCATCAGGATTGCTTCTCGCGATAAGAAAATCTCGAAACGCCTTCGCGCTCGGGAACTTCTCTCGCAGATCGTGAGCAGTCCCCTGGAACAAAAGTGGGTCATCATTTCCGCTCAGTTGCGCGATAATGATGTGATCGGACGTTCGGTCTTGTCCGTACCTATCCAAGACGCGCATCAAAAAATCGTATGCTCGTCCTTCCTCAGCCATGAGTTCGATGAAGCTCCCAGATAAATCAATCGCCACTACCGTCTTGTGCTCCACGTCCGATTCGAAGCGAACCGCCGAATAGTCTTGGCGCCGCTGGCAACCGAGACACGAAAGCGCTGCCACAGTCATGAATTCTCTGCGAAACATCATTCAGTCCTCCCGTTTCGTTTTGCTCTTCAGGGAAACGCCGATGAAATTCACAAGGACGACGATTGCCACGTAGACAATCGTTGAGACTCCCGCGCTGAGTGACAGCGATGTCTCCGACCAGCCAGCTTCAGCGGCGGAACTGTAGAAGAGAATGGCATCGCCGACGAGGACCGCCGTGCCCAGCACTATCCAGCCGGTGTACTCACGCCGCTTTCGGTCCGTCACCCTCGACATGCCATCGAGGTACATCTCGATCATCATGCTCCACGCCCAGCACACGAGAAACGCCATCATGATGGACCCCACCATGGCGTAATCGAGCCGATACGTGACTTCAAAATCTCTCAGAAATCCTAGAAACGGAACCCGATACACCTTTTGTCCAAAGATCGAATTCTGTCTTCGCAACCCGTCGGCGATCACGCCTACGTAAATCACCACCATCGCGGCTTGGAGTGTCAGCTTGTAGGCCAGGTACACCAGCCACGCGAACAGCACGTCCCAATTCACGCCGGGCTTTCGCAGCGGAATGACTCGCTCCTCCTGCCGCATTGCAGTTGCCATAGACCACCTCCTCGTAACTGAAGAAATTGATCAGCCAAAGCCTCTACCTCCGCGCGTACGTCGAGCGCTTGCCGTAAACGGCTTCACTTTTTGAACCGCCGAGCGATGATCGCCCGACAAAAAAAGAAACCCCGCCTAGCTTTTTGCCAGCGGGGTTATTGCGCTTCAGCAGCATCCGTGCTGAAATCGCTGAGTCGCGAGTCACCTTACTGGCTCTCGACCGCCTCAAGGAACCTGCAAGTTGCCTTGGGGAGGACCGGCCCTTCGGGGCCGGTTTCTATGTGTTTCATTTACACCTCCGAATCGAAAAACTGTTCTCTACGCTTCAAAGACGTATGGAGTTCGATTTGGGTCGATAAATCTGGAAAACTTTTCGTTGTCGCGTCGGCTAACCACGATGCGCACGCAAACGCATGAAGCCTATCGCCTCACATTCATGGAAATCTGAGTGCGCAGAAGACCAAAACCGCCACCACATGTCATCCGAGACGGTCAGATGAGCCAGTGATTAAGTTCAGGATTCGCACTCGGTGCCGAGGGGACATATCGGCAAAGAGTAAAAGAGGCCCTTTCGCCTCAAATGAGTCACGCCCGCTGTCCCCTTGCTCCCAATTTTGCAACGCGCAAAGTTGTAAGACAAGGTTGTGATAATCCCAGGTGTTTAGGCAGACTCTACCTAAACATATAGTCATCGAAAACCTCAAAGTCAACGAGAACTTTACATCGGCGGACAATTTTTCACGATCGCAACGCAAGCCAATGCTATTCCAACGTCACCACCGATTCGAGATTGCCGGTCGCATCACCGTACGAGCTCCTCTACTCATCGAATCTGAATATGGCGGGCGGCGTTCTCTGAGTCGCTTTCGCGCGGCTGATAATAGAGCTGAGTTGTCCGGATATCGCTGTGGCCAGCAAGCTGCTGCACTTGCTCGATCTTGGCACCGTGCTCCAGGGCGTTCGTCAACGCGGTTTTTCGCAGTGAGTGGACGGCAACGCCTCTTCCGCTAAGCCGGTCAACATCGATGCCGGCCTGGCGGGCGTGCCCCTTCACGATCTTCCAGATAGTTGCACGGCCGAGGTGCCGACGGAGTAAGGTCGATCGGTCCTTTGCCACGGGCCGAAAAAGCGGTCCTTCGATGTCGTCGCGAATGCCGGCAGCCTCCAGATATTCGAGCACCGACGGCGCCGCTTCAAGCAACGCTTTTCGCTGCCGCTTGTTTCCCTTCTCGCGGACTGACAGGTAATAGTCGGTGTCGGTTCGCTCGATGCTGCCGACGCACGCATTCGCCACAGCCGAACATCGCGCGGCGGTCTTGAAGAACACGAACAGCATCGCGTGATCGCGCAGTCCCTGAATCGTCGATCGATCGGGAGCGTGCAGTAGCTTCTTGGCCTCGATCTCACTAAGCGCCGGTGTCGTGTTCTTTTCGATGCGCGGAGATTCGATCGCCTGAATGTCTCGGACGCGCACCCACGGCAGCAGCCCGTGGCTGCCGAATTGCTGATAGGCACCGCGGAGGACAGATAGCACGCGGGCGATCGTAGTCGCACTTTGGCCGGCGCCGAGCAGCGCAGCCTTGTACATCCGGACGTGATCGCCGGTGACCTGAAGCGGACCGATGCCTTGTTCCTGCATGGTTCGCAAGAACGCGGTAAGATCGTGGCCGTATGCCTGACGGCTGTGCGGCGATAAGAGCCGATCACAAAACCACGGCAGCAATGCCGCCGCTGGATCGCCTCGACTTCCCTTCGTCTGTGCAATCGCCTTCGTCAAAAATTCTCGGATCGTTGCCTCGGTCGAAAGTCGAACGGGCAATTTCGGAACGGCCGAAAGATTGACGGGTAGGTTTTCTATGGGGGGACGAACGATCGGATTTTACGTCACGGAAGAGGAAGCATAAAGCACATTATGTCGACTCATGTTGCTCATCCGGCACACTTGTGTCGTGGCGCGCGGAAAAGATTCGCCGGAAAACAAATGTGGCGATACGGCAAGAGGGGAGCGTCTGAAGTGATCAATTCAGTCCGCGTCCAAAAAGTCGTCGACTTGTGCGGCGGCGACTTCAGTGTCCGGTATCGATCCGTCAACTTGCATCATGCGCACGCGAGCATGGCCGCGTTTCTTTGCAGCCATGTTGCTCAGATGCTGCGCGAGGTCCTTGAGTGCCTGCTGGTTCTCGTTGCGAACGTCAGTCTTTTTCGGGCCAGGTGCTTGCAAGGCCTGGACTGGTGCGGCCGGCGGCTGGAACGGAATCGATGGGGGAGTGTCGGTTCGTGGACGCTTTTCGGTGATGGCGGCGGAAAAACTGTTGGCCTCCTTCACTCGCGACGTGAGTGGGCCAAGATCCCACTGGTCGGAGAGATACCGTAGGAGACTGGTGTGATCGAGCGTCTCTTGGAACACTCCCGCCTTTACCCACGGCGACACGAGCAATGCAGGTACACGAACACCGAGTCGCGTGAAGTTGTACTCGTTGCCGAACTTATCGGGCGTGACCGCTTCTGGCGGAGATATGTGATCGTAGAAACCCCCGTGTTCGTCGTACGTAACGACGAGGAGCGTTCGATTCCAAAGCGACTCGTTGGCGCGAATCGCGTTGTACACTCTCGCGATCAACTCCTGTGCCGCGAAAATGTCGTAGGGCGGATGATCGTCGTTGGGATCGGGTTCCAGGTACTGTGGCTCGATGAAGACATACGCGGGAAAGTCTTGCTCCGGCCCCACGACATCCTGCTCGAACTGATCCATTTTTCGGTATCGCCGTTTATTCTCCTTCCGCCACTGGTGGGACAATGCCAGCGATTGCGGCACGTCGTGAGAATAGATTCTCCACGGAATGCCCTTCTCATTCAGTCGATCATAGATCGTCGTCTGGTCGTACAGATCGTAGTTCATGATGTCCGATCCATGATCGGGCATGCGAACGATTCCAAGCGAGGTGCCAGTGTGCACGAAAAATCGATTGGCCCACGTCGGTCCGGGCACTGACGAGAACCAGTGGTCGCAAATCGTGAAGTGATCGGCGAGCGCGTGCAACGCAGGCAGCTTGCCACGTTCGTAATATCCCATGATCTCGTGGAGATTCAGTGACGGTTTGTCTTTGTACGACTCCGCATAGTCAGCGACGAACGCGCCTCGATACTCTCGCACTGCCATCGCCTTGACTTCGGGTCGCGATGGCCGAAGCCAGGACCACCCAGCTGTCACGGCGGCGCGTATGACTCGACAGATTCGATGCATGCGTGTGTGGCTTCCCGGCACAAATGAATCCGCCTCGATCTGCCGGAGAACATGGGCGAGTTCGTGAAGGGGATCGGGACTCACCGATCGTGCGGTTGTGGGAGCCTGTGGTATTGGGTTGCCTGAAAGGTCAGCATTGGTTCGTGGCGGTGCGGCAGGATCGATTCCGTCCAAGTCTTTGTAGACAGACTGGTAGACGCCAAGCATCTGATCGAACGAATGGTTCTCCAGCATGAGCACGACCACGTGCTGAATCGGACTCGCTGTACCATCCTTCGTTGCTAGAGCCATTGGGCTCTCCCGGAAATAGAACGGATCAATCAATGCGAGCGAGAATTATCGCCCGCTATCTGGTGCCAGTCCATTGCTCGACAGTAAAAAGGCCCTCACGTTGAGGGCCGTAGTGCAAGAAGCCGCTGGGGCTTCGTGCTGCACAATTCAGCATTTCTGGGCAGCGGCGAGGCCGCCGGCCACACTTAGGCCGCGGGCAGAATCTCCGCCCCCAATAAAGCCCCGTACGAAGACGGGGCAAATTGTGACGCGATCCGTCACGCACAGTGATGGCAGCGTTTGTGCTGCTCAGAGGATTCCAGGCTGGGCCGGACTTCACAAGCCCACTCAACTTCAAGGCCGATCTCGCCGGCGAGTACCCGGCAGATAAATTCGAGCAGTCGCTCCTCAGTCATCCACGACGCCGTGATGCTTTCGAGTTGGATGTAGGGAGCCTCGGGCATTGCCGGCCTTTTGAGAACTGCATACTCGGCGGCTCCATCTTCGGATGTGGCGTCATTGAGGAAAAGATAGTCGCCGATCTCGAAGGCGGTGCACAGGCACCACGTCGAACTAGCAAGTTTGATGGCGAGGTCTTCCGGCGTCGCGATCGGGAAAATGCACCAAGTTCGCAATGTGTTCATCATGGCACGTCTCCTTTCAACGCTCGTTTACGGGCCTCGCGAACTTTGCTCAGCGCCGCCATACAAACGAAGTGCGCCACGGCTCGGTGCCACCCACGGCCGAGAGCCTTTGGCCCAAGAGTCTGCGGCGGGAAGCCGCGTTTGCCGAGCCACCCCAAAAGGTTTTCTGCACTAGCTTCTACCTCATCCCAGCTGCGCCGCTTCAGCGCCTGGAATAACTCACGCAAGGTTTCGTCAGGGTCCATGTCTGTCCTCCGGTGAATGAAATGAGCGAGCAGAACGCTGCGGTTCCCTACCCGATTAGGCAAGGTGGAGGACGATAGACCTGATATGCGTTGCCGACAACTACTTTCGGCAGGCTTAGGTCGCTCCGACTGCGAGCAGCAAAATGGGTGGCCTACAAAACAACACACAGGTTCGGTGCGGGAAAAAAGGGTAGTGGATCGAGGTCGGAACGGCACGCGGAACGGTGCTCCATAAAGCACTCCGCATAAAGGAACCCCATTTGCTGGCCAGAATGGGCAGACAGTGATAGCGTAGCGGACCTTTTTGGCATGTCGCCAAGAAGGAGCGATTGCTTCCTTCACTTCACAGATTGGAGAATTCCGATGGCAGAAAAGAAGAAGCCCGAACGTATTTACCGAGTCGGGGACGTATCGGCATCGATCTTCGTGCAAGAGGCCGGCAATGATCGAGTGTTTCGAACGGTCAGTCTGCAGAAGAGCTACATGGCGGACGGCGAACGTCAGTACACGAGCTCGCTGTCGATGGCTGAACTTCCGGCGGCGATCGAGGTTCTGCGAATGGCGCTCAGCTATGTCGCCGACGAAAAGGAAGAAGCCGTCGTCGTGTAGATGCGATGGAGGGACATCGCAACAGGACGGTGGGCAGCAATGCCTACCGTTCTTTTGAGAACACAGAGAAAAGGCCCTCACGAATGAGGGCCGGAAAATGCAAGAAGCCGCAAGGGCTTCAAGTGGTGCGATTCAGCACTTCCGACACGCGGCGAGCCAGAGATTCGGCCTATACTCAGTACTGCGAAGCTCACAAACGCGCACGCGGCCATTTGTGACTGCGAGCCCGAAGCCATACGACACCTTGCCAGTGCTTTGGTCTGCACAGCGGCAGTAGTCGTTGTCGCCGCAATCCAGCAGATCTTTGCCTGTCTTCGCTAGGTGGACGACGAGTGCCGTGGCCACGATGACGATCGGTGCGGGTTGCCAGCGGTCGAGCGATCCGAGATGAGCAAACTGCTCGCCCCAATCTTTATTGCTCGACTCCGGGACGGGAAGGAGGAGGCGGTAGTAGCCGGGGGCGACCACCCGAAACATGTTGTCAAACCTGTATTCGCGGCTAATGTGTTTTTCTCCGGCGGGAAAGCGGCGGAGTTGATCAAAGGTCCACCCGCCGTAGTAGATGACGATGTGCCCACTCACCGGCTTTGCGATCAACGTATTGCCTGAGAGGATGCCGGTGACTGTATTAGCGTCATACAGGAGTCCAGCCTTTTGCGAGGTTTTCATCGAGAAGCTCCTTCGTAGAAGCGTCCAATCCGTGGACGTGCGGGCTTCTCTCAGAAGTGAGACAAGCGCGCTGGGCGTGAAACGCGCGCAGGGTGCTTGCCTCAAGCTGAATCGTGCCGATGCTCGGAAAGAACATCGACGGTACGGTGCACCTATTCGCGCCTTCTGTCAATTCTATTCGCTTCTGCTTCTTCGGCAGTCGGGCATAGTGCTCGGCCGGATTTCAGGGATGTTCCTTGGCCGGATGTTGTTCCATTACACCGAAGGAGGATCGTCATGATCCAAAGCAATCTGGTGCTCCATCGTGGGGCGCGTGAGGTCACACTGGACGAACTGGATGCAGTGCCACTGCCGCCAAGCACGTCGACGTACTTTCCCGTCGCGCACGGGACGGTACTGAATCGTGTAACCGAAACGTTGACTGGCGCGGGTTTCGGCATCGAATCGATGCAACTCTCGCTTGCGCGCGACAGTGCCCGGTTCTTCGGAACACTGACGCTGAAAAACAAGCTCAGCAATGATGCTTGTCTGGCCGTGGGAGTTCGCAACTCCACGGACAAGAGTTTTCCGATCGGCCTGGTATGTGGCTCACGCGTGTTCGTGTGCGACAACCTCGCGTTCAGTTCCGAGATTGTCATCGCTCGGCGCCACACGAGGTTTGGAGCTGATCGCTTCAACGAAGCGGTGTCCAATGCCGTCGTCGGACTCCGCGAGTACCAAGTGTCGGCGCAACAACGGATTGCCCAGCTTCAGAACTGGGAACTGTCGCCACTCGAAGCGGACTCCTTGCTGCTCAAGTCGTGCGAAACCGGCACGGTCTCGTGGAGGATGCTGCCGGCGGTGATCGCCGCCTGGCGGAATCCTGCGCACGTTGAGTTTCAGCCGAGGACGGGTTGGTCCCTCTTGAACGCCTATACCGGCGTGTTGAAAGATCGCCAGAAGTCGTCCCCGCAAGAGGCTGCGATGCAAACGATCCGATTGCAGCGACTCCTCAGTCCTCCGGACGTTATCGACGTCGATTCGACGCCGGTAATTGCCGGCTAGATCGGCCGATCCATGGATGGAGCGGCGCCCTCAGTCAGCAATGACTGAGGGCTTTTCAGAAACGACGCTGGAATCTGCCTCTACGAGATCTCAAGCGTCGCCTTCAGGCAGTCGTTGATCTGCTGCATCGAAGCGGCCGGCAAGCTACCAATCTTGCGAAAAAGAAGTTGCTGCTCGACGGTCAACAAGTTCTCGCACGTGATTGCGGATAGATGCAAGACTCCCGCGGCGTTGCCTTCCGGTGTGGCGGGATCGAGCAGATACTGCGTCGGCTCCTGCTTGGCCCGCTGCGTGGTGCGGGTAATCATCGCGACGATTGTGTTCGTCAGCCGAGAGTTATTCTTGTCGGCCTGCACGATCAAAGCGGGCCGCACTTTGGTTCCACGGCCGGAGCTGAACGGATAGTTCAAGAGAACGACATCGCCGCGTGAGACCGTCATTGGTTTTTACGGTGAGCGTCGTAGTCGTTGTAGTCGTCCATGGCCGGATCATCCCAGCCGGCGGCTGCGGCGACTTTGTCCTGGATCGGATACGTTTCACGAATGTCGAACGTATCGTCACCGAGCAACGCGCGAATCTTCTGATAGGTGCCATCCGGAACGAGCACCCATTTCTCCTGCGTGTTGGCATCCACGACGTAGACCGGCTCGCCGGGCTGCTGCTCGTTGATTGCCTGCCGCTGTTCGTTACTCAACTTAGGAGTCATACCCCTATTTTAGCACAAAAAAGCCAACCAAGGCTAGACGGACGCACGGCGTGCAGGCATGTTGTGGACGCAGAATGGCCCTTGTGCTGAGAGCCAAAATGCTACGAATTCCGGGCGTGGTTTCCCGGGGAAACATTCGCCGCCCTTGGCTTACCGACGCCATAAACGCGCAAATTCAATCATCATGCGAGAGCTTCCGCCAGGTGACGATCGACTTGCCGTGCCGGCTTCGTGTAGCGGTGGTGGGATGTTCGCCGGAGTGTGTCAGGGGATTGCTCATCGCCACGACGTTTCGCAGGCGGCAGGGTTCGCACCGAGAACGGCGAGCTCGGCACGCCGTCTGTGAGCATGCGCACGTACGCTTGATACTTCGGGAGGGCGAGCAGATCCGAGCGGAGCAGGCCGCCGCCGAACTCGTTCGCCATGATCTCTGCATCGTGCTGCGATAGCTGAAACGCAACGGTTGTTCCGACGTTGCCGAACAGGCTGGCTCGCGTCAGCTCATCGAGCTGATCCAGAAACTGCGTCGCTACGGTGAGGGAGAGGCGATACTTTCGTGCCTCAGAGAACGCCGAAGAAAAGGCGTCGGTTGTAAACGAACTGAACTCATCGATATAGGCGAAGAAATCCCGGCGGTTCTCTTCCGTCGTGTCCGCTCGACTCATCGCCGCGAGTTGGATCGCCGTGACAAGCAAGGATCCGAGCAGCTCACTGGCGTCGCTGCCCACCTTTCCCTTCGAGAGGTTTACGATCAGGATCTTCCCTGCGTCCATCGTCTGTCGAAGGTCCAGCGTGCTGGCTGATTGCCCGACGATGTTCCTGAGAACCGGGCTACTAATGAAGTGCCCAATCTTGTTGAGTACCGGGGAAATAGCTTCGCCGCGGAGTCGCGTCGGCATCTCGGCAAATTCTCGTTCCCAGAAGCGACGCACGGCCGGATCGCTCACATACTTCATCACGCCGTCCCGATAGTCATCGTCACCGAGCAGCGGCAGAATCTGCACGAGCGATGAGCCGGGGACTTCAAGGAGTGCCAGGAGCGCATTTCGCAAAATATGCTCCAGCCGCGGTCCCCACATCGTGCCGTAAATCTTCTTGAACGACGACACCAGGCCCGAGGCGACGAGCGGCCGTTGTGCCGGATCGGCACAAGCGAGCAGATTGAAGGAGAGCGGGTGCGACGCGTCGCCGACGTCGAAGAGCACGACATCGTTCGTTCGGCTGCGGGGAATCAACGCCAAGAGCGAATCGGCTAGGTCGCCATGCGGTTCGATGCACGCGACACCGTGGCCGGCTTGGATGTCCGCCACGAGCAGATTCTGAAGTAAGGTCGTTTTTCCGGTGCCGGTCTTCCCGATGATGGCGAGGTGCCGGCGGCGATCGTCGACGCCCAGGCTGACTGGATCCCGCTGCGAGCGGAACTGCGTGCGGGCGAAGCACACCTGATCCGATCGATCGCCGCGTGCGGCCAGTCCCTTCGGTGGTGCAAACTCGCGACTCTCCACCTGGGCCAGGCGTGGAACGCGAACGGTATCGTTCGGCGGATGGAACAGCGTCGCCACTTCCTCGCACGACAGCAGAAACACGGGACCGAGTCGACGCGATTGATGCGGTTTTCCGATCTGAAAGGATCCGGTCCTAGGTGAGTTGAAATGCCCGAGACTTCCGGCCAGCTGGTGCAGCCGCTCTCGCACCTGGTCGCGCTCTGCCACCGGCGCCGCAAGCGACACCCGGAGCCGGGCCTCGAACAGTTGCCGCCCCAACTTATCGGACGCCGATTGCAGGTCCTCCTCTCTTTCGTGGAGTCTGGATCCCGAGACACTGAGCATGCTGCGTGACGCTTGATCGGTCGCCCTCCGGGCGGGAATCGAAAGCACCCGAGCAGTCAGTCGTCGCCAGAGCGTTGGCGAGAGAGCTGCCTTGGCATAGAACTCGGCGAGCCGGGGCTTGGATCGAAAGAACGGATGATCGAGTCGGCGCAGCGTGCGTCTCGCTTGTGCCGGCCTTCTGCGATCGGCCGGACGCACCACAAGCTCTAGCCGACCGGTGAACCCGTCACGCTGCAAATGATCGAGCGTCGTGAGAATGCCCATCAGCGGATCCGCAGTGAGACGATTCAACGCGTCCTCGAATTGCCCGTAGCGTCGGCACGGAAACAGATCCGGAGTGAGCATCAGATCGATGCTCCAGGATTCAAAGTCCTTGGGACTTTCGAGAGCACCGGCCGACAGCCGGTCTAACGTGCAATCGGGATAGTTCGCGTAGAACTGCTCTTCGACGACTGGTCGCATGACATTCTGGCCTGCGACGAACAGCCCCACTCCCTCCTCGTGGATGCCGAACATCAAACGCAGCGGCAATCGCCGGACGTTGGCTTGGTGGAAGGCGGCGAAAGCCTGCTCGGCATACAGCGGACCACGATCGTTGCTCGCCGGCGTTCGGATTCTGAGGAGCACCGCGGAAGCATAGCACACGGACTTGGGCGTATTGGAGCGTCACGTTCGCTATGCGTTCGGCGAGCCATGCGACGATGTTGCAATTTGGAGAATGCATTCTAATTCACGTGCCATTCGCGCCATGGCAAACGGTTCACGGAAATTCTCGTCAAAAAGTTGACGATATCAGGACGGCCGAAATACGTCGGTCGGCCCCTGCCGTCTTGCTCCATCAGGACGACAGGCACTCCACCGAAATGTGGAGAGAAGGCAGCTTGGGTCTTGCGAGCCTCAACGGAATTATTCGTCGCGCCGGATCGGACGCAGACGACAGCGAAGCTTACACCCTGTTCCTTGACCAGCGCAGCATCAATCATCATTGGTCTAATTCCTGAAAATAGCTGCGACCAGGGCGCGCGCCGGCCACGATGTACCGTCGCCGCCCTCGTCACAGACAGCGGTTACTTGGCCCTGTTAAACTTCCACCAGCACGCCTTATTGCAACTCCGAATCGGCGGGAACGTTTCATCCCTTTCGAGTGGAATTTGGCGTTCGTTCGCGGTCGGCGCCGGACTGGTGCTGCCGTCAACGTAGCCGTCGAAGTCGTAGTAACCTGACCGGACGCACGTTTCGCCGGTCTTGAAGCGGGATCGAACTGCAGTGCTCATAACAACAAACTCCTGGGTCAACTTCGTGGGCTGGCGACGTGCCATCCCTACAGAAATTCCTCGCACGAAGTCGGAGTCTGTTACGTCAGCCTGCAGAAATTATTTTCAGGCTTCGGTCGCGGCAAGATAGGTAAGCACGCGACTCCCGAGAAACTTAGCTTCCTCCCAGACCTCGTTGCGACGGGGCCGATCGAACCAAGTCGACGCGCTTACTCGGCCTTCGACGAACTCGTCGTCTCTGCCGTGGTCGCGCTTCGCATAGAGCTCCGCGGTCTTGCTACCGCGGGGAATCGAGCTGCCGGACTGCACGAACGACATGTTGAGCAGTCGCATGTCGGTCGACGCCCACGACCAGAGCACCGTGCCTTCACGAGAAACGACGATGGTGGTTGGCTCAAGTTCACAATCACAGTACCGAATGGCAGTGCTGGTTACGGAAGTGCCTAGCCGATCTGCCAGCGTGCAAAGGTCCGCTAATGTGCAGAATCCACCCCGGAAATTGCGCACGCCTTTGATGAATAGCGTCCTCGGCATGAGCAGTGAGGCAGCGAATCGATCTGCCTCGGTTTCAACCGGGTCTTTCGATCCGTAGTCCGTTACGGAATTGTGGATATCTCCTGACTTAATGCGTTTTCGGTGTTCCGGCAGATAAAAGTGGCCCAGTTCGTGTGCGATGGAAAATCGCACTCGACCGTCAGGGCGGTACGGTCCGGCTTCCTTGTAGTAAATCGCGAAGCTGTCGAAGGGAGGATAATACTCGATGCGGGCGTCAAATCCTTTTCCGTACGTCCCGGACGCCAAGTGAATTCCCTCTTCGCGCACTATTCGGAACGGGTCGACCGGCAGTCGCCAGAGATTCAAATCGCGAAGTATTTCTTCAGCGGCTTTTTCAACGGGATCAGCCATCTTTCATCGCTTCGCGTTTTTTGCGAATACGTTCTAAAATCTCCTCTCGCTTTTGCCTAAGCTCTTCAGATGTCTCAGCATCAATTTGCTCGGCACGATTCATTGCGAACTCGATGTCAGCTTTCGAATACTCGGACAGCGATTGATGAGAAGAATTCTTTTTTTCAGAATTCCATAACTTCTCGATCAAGTCGGGACCAAGAGCATCAATCGCTGCTTTCTCTTTTGATGTGAGTCGGGGCAGGCTCTCCGGCTTTACGCTGTCCGGATCACAGTCCCTGCGGAGCAACGAGACGATGAGAGCCTCGAAAGCCCGCGCTTCGCGTTCTAATTCGCTGCTCATGGGTTCACTCCGGCGTGTAAAGGTCAAAACCGAGATCGATCAACTTCGCCGCAATTGTTGGCCGCGCTCGGTACCAGTTCCCCTTCGCCGCAGCAGCAGTCATGTCGTGCCCTGTAGACTCGCGAATCCCATTCGCGATCTCAGTGAACAAATCAGTGTCTCGTGTTTCCTTGTATCGCGTGATGAAAGCGAGGGCTGTAATCTTCTGCTTTTCGGGAAGTTGGCAAATGACATCGAAGAGAGCGGAGTTGAAGGCGACTTGCTGGTCAGCCGTCATACACCTCCATCGTAATTCTACGGTCGTGCCTTTCAAATCTTTAGCCAAGTGCTCAAGGCAATCGTCAAGGTTTGCCGCAGATCGAATGCCTCGTTTCCTGAGGAAGTCTTTGGTATTCGTGTACGCTACGCGATAGACGAGTCGCATGGGCTCTGTGGGGTCAAAATCTAGCTTTCGAGTGGCATTGATCAGGTCGACCATCACGTCCTGATAAATGTCTGATATGTCGTTTGAGTCCAAAGCCCCTAATCCGGCACATTTTATGTAGCCGGCAATCTCATCACGAAAGAAGACGTGAAGAGCCTCCATACCCTCTTTAGGACTGCTTCGGAATTCGCCTTCTAGTTCATCCCTCGATATTCCGCCCATTTCGTCCTCGCATAGGGCGTACTTCTACCTATTCCTCGCACATGTAGGCAGAAAGTTACGTACTTGAACTCAGAATTCGGGTAAAGGCCCCCACATTATGGGGCGTCCCATTGGGGATTGCTAGCTCTTTGGTTCATTTTCCGAGCTCGGTTGAATCGAAACTCCCGCCCCGGAATTGTGCGTCAACCCGAGGGCGGGCCTGTTAGTTCAACAACGTTCTTCCATATGACGGGACCCAATCCGGTAGGCAAGATCGCAAAGGATCAGAACCCCGAGTGCCCACGACGGAGTCATCGGAAACCCGCCGCGACAGATCGGGTGCCTCCGACGTCGGAGAAGGGAGCCTGCACGATCGCAGAACTCAAGCCAGGAATCCGAACGGAGAACCGACAGGGGCCGAGGGTAGAGGAATAGCTCGGCGCTGGTCAAGCTGCGCTCAGGAACGTAACGCACTATGATGCTCGAAATGCTGGCTTGAACGCATCAAGTTCTATGTGGCCGAGTGACTCTTGCTCGACGAACTGGTTCAGGCGCAGAATCACGTCAGGAGCACCCGTCACGGAGGCCGTGGAAGACAATTTGTTTGCGGTCACGAGCGATATTCCTTCGATATTCGAGAGAATTGCCTCCAATCCACGATCCACGATCTCTTGGCGATGACCGAGATCCAGCGACTGCTCGTCTGAGGGGCCTGTTGAAAAGAATACGATTGCTGATCGGCCGCTATTCATTACGGCAGAGATTAGCACGGTACTGTGGCCGGCTGCAATGTGCGTGGCGCAAGCAAGGCCTCGACACCGATGTCAGGGACGAGCGACTGCCGGCCGCCCCTGTGATCTGTGAAAACGGGAGACGTAACAGAGAATGTTGTCGTCAAGTATTCCATGAGCGTGATTCCGTAGAACAAGGTCCGGCTGGGATTCCGGGCAACGGACATCGCGGTCTTGAGGATATGGTCCAGCCGCCCACGAGAATTTTGGCCGGAAATGAAGAGGACCCGAAACCGATCGCGTGGGTCCTGGTCCTGCACGGCGTCATAGATGCGAATCTTCCGCTCGATGCTGTCTGCATCCTTCTGTGAACGGATGCGCTCCGTGCCGTTATCGATTTCGGCGAAGAAGCGCAGACTCTTGCCGTCACGTGTGACGAGTGTGAAGGAGGCATCGGGAAAAAGTGTCAGTCCGTCAGCGGTCAGTCGGATCGTATTCTCGCGGTAGAAGTCGGTGAAGTGGGCGCCGGATCGAAAAGCTCCGCAAGCCGTATGCACGACGAAGTCACTGACCGCGCGTTGATGCGGCTGTCGGCCGAGTCCGGCCGGCGAGAAATAGCCTTTGGTTGGCGGCTGGCTGTCTGGTCCGTGCAGGAGCTGATAACCGCGACGGGACAGGACGTAGTAGTTCTCTGGTTGCCCGCGATCCAGAATCGCGTAGCGATGCGTCGTCAAGAGTTTCGCCTCGCTGAGTCGCTGAAGTCGCTCACGCACGAGTCGGGTCGCGTTGAAGGGCGTCGCCCAGGTCATGCTGAGTTTCTCGATTTGTCGCGCCGTGAGGGGCGCGTAGTCGAGTGCTCGAAGCATTTCGATATCGCGCGGAGTGACTAGCCAGCCTGTGGAAGTACTTGTCATAGGCTGCGCCGGAGCCTATCATCGCCGACCGTACTTTTCTCCCAATCTCACTTGCATGTCCGAACGAAAGTCATCCTTCATCAACGTCGATGAGCTGATGCCGCACATCTCGATCGAGCAAGCGGCTGAATACTACGGCATTTCCTTGCCACAGATCCGCCATGTCGGCGATGAAATCCGGATGAAGTGCTTCCTCGCCTGCGGCCGGGCGGAGGAAACCGGCGACCGAGCAATCGCCGTGCAGGTGGACAACCCGGTGAAGCCCTGGAAGTGCCACGCCTACGAGTGCCAGAAAGGCGGTAATCTCGTCGGTCTCTGCGACTTGATGAAGCCCGGTGAGAACGCGGGCGGACGCCCACGGGGGGGGCGGTTCAAAGCAATCGCCGCAGACCTCGTTTCGATGGCAAGCGGTGCAGAACCTCCCTCGCGCACTGCCGAGGCTGTCATCGTCAAGTCTCCGAAAGCACCACAGAAGCCGGAAGTAAATGTACCGCTTTCGCAATCCGAGAATGAGCGTGCACGGGAGCTCGTGACTCTCGACGAACAATTTGTCACGGATGTCGCGGCCATGCCGCCCGAGGCGTCGGCCTACTTTCGCCGTCGCACCTTCCTCACTCCCGAGGTGTGCCAGAAGTTCTCGATGGGATATCTCCCGCAAAGTTCTAAGTCCCTGCTCCGCGGGCATGTCGTCTACGGGTATCGGTCACCGACCGGTGAGATGCTGACCTGGTTCGGACGGAACGTCCGCTATGAGGAGCAACTCGCAAAATGGAAAGCGTCGGATCGCTCCGAACCGGAGCCGATCAAAACGCGGTTCGTGAAGGGATTCCATCGCGGTCTTGAGCTGTATGGAGAAGACATCGTGCGAGGGGAAGACGTCGATACGTTCAAGTTTACGGGCCTGTTTGTCACGGAAGGTCCGAATGATGCGATTCGATTGAATACGCTTGGTGTTCCCGCGATCGCCTTGTGCTCGAACTCGATCACGCAAGAACAGGTCGAGCGTGCCGTCACTCTCGCGAATGCTCTCGGATTCGAGTGGATCACACTCATGCTCGACTGCGATGAAGAAGGTATTAATGGTGTGCAACAAGTGTTGCCGATGCTCGCCGAGAAGATACCGGTGCGGCTCGCTTGGTCAGCCGCGACTGCTGGCGGGAAATTCAGGGGTCGTCAGCCGGAGAATCTGACGGCGGAGGAGTGGAAGGAACTCATGACGGCAACCCAATGAGCGACTACATGCGAATTCTGAGGCCGCAAGTGGAACGTGTGAAGTCGCTCGTCGACAGTCCGGATATGGATGTCGCGGACAAAGTCTTCATGCGACAATGTGCCGCGGCAAGTATCGAAGCGTCCGAGCGTCGAATGGAGATCACAAGGCAGGAACGCGACGAACTGATGAAGCTGCTCTATCCGTTCGACGTAGAGATATTTCCGGAGGAACGCTAGGCCGCTAGAATCTCTTGCGATACGCTGCACTGCCACCCCGAATCCCTGAGTTGCCTATGGTCACCAAATCCGCCTACACCCGAACACTGGACTGCCCGCGGTACGCCTGGCTATATCAACCAGAATTCACCTTGCCCATTGAAAGAAAATTAGTCCTGGTTAGAAAGCACCAAAGCCCCCGGTGGTGCTTTCACCGGGGGCTTCGCACAATTGAACTTACACGCACGACGGAGTCCGGCGACGACAGGCGCAACAGTCTTTAACAACCAGCCGCCGGATCCGCAGACACGCAGGTGCCACTACTGGTGATTGTACACCGTGACGTGCTGGGGCCAGAAACACAGCTGGTACCCGAACACTTTTCGCCGCAACCAGCAAGCTTAGTGGTGAGAGCGTCTTTCCCTACAAGGACACTTTCCATCTGGACCCTTTGAATCAACTGGCCATACTTCAACAGAACACGGAACCGTCGTTGACCGTATACTTGGGAGTTCAGAAGTTCCTCTGGCGACCACTCATGAATTGCGTGAAATGCGTCCCGGGGAACACGATAATAGAAGCCTTTTGCATCGGGATTCGGATAGATGCGAACAAAGTCTTTGTTCGCATCAGCTTGAATATCGCCATCGATACGGTCATTGAAACCGCCGAGTTCTTCGAGCTTCATTTCCTGGCTGAGAACTGCTGCAAGGTCGATACTTTTCACGAGAACCTCCAAAAAGAAAAGCTTTTGCCTGAAGAAAACACACACCTACAACGTTTGCACTCCACTTGGGAGCTTTTTTGAACAGCCACTGATAAACCCCAGATTCCCCAATCGAGTCGGCGCGGCGTCGCCGGGCGAGCGGATCCCTCCAATCGCACGCGTGCCAAGAGTAACTGGGCTGCAACCCTAAATGCGGGACCGGGGCGATACTTATCACAATCGGTCAGAAGGCTTTCGTATAAGACTCGACCTCCCACTCCTTGGTATTTCCGTCCACGGACAGAACAATTCGCTCATCGCCGGCATGCTCGACGGCAATAATTGCCACAAGCACTTTGTTGCCCGATGCGTCTGTCATTGTCGAGGTGTTGAAGGTCAAAAGCTTCAGGATAGTGCCACGTAGCCGCAGCTTGACTGCCGTAGGCGGCGACGCAGGTGGAAACGCGTATTTGATCTCGACCGTATCGCCAACATCGACGGTAAACTTTCGAGCCTCTGTAACCAATCCAAGTGCTGGGTTGGAGAGGTCGAAAGCCACTGTATTGCGCTGGTGGATCATTCCGGAGGGAGTACTAGAACCGCCGGAAGGTCCCGACGAGGTCAGCTCAATTGGAGGATGGTTGGAAGTTGCCGTGAACGCTTCAGAGGTAGTGACGAGCTTGGTAGGATCATCTGCACATCGCCCACTAACGCGAACCCGATACTTGTTCCCCACGAAGAGCTGAAACACGCCAGCTGAGGAATAGGTGTCACCCTTTGACAGCTGGTATCCGATCTCGTTTACATACGGCCCCCCTCCAACCGTTTCATTGAACACTTCAATCTCCCAACGACTGCCAATATCGCAGCTTGAAAGATTCCGCACTCTTATGGGGGTGGTTGGGCCGGCCGTGGCGCGCGGTGCTCTGCCAGCCGAAACTGCACCCTCTTGCTTCACGTCAGGCGACTCGGCTGCTTGGCACGTGAGACCGGCTCCAGCCACCAAAGCCGCAAAAACTAAGCACTGCTTGGCTACTCGCATTCTGAAGTTCTCCAAAACCGGAATGGATCTGCCATCATGCCTGCCATTAGAGGGAGAGCGGTCCTGTTGTCAAGCGATTGGTCTCACGCCCTTTCCGTAACCAATGTATTGACATTGGCTTCCGCCTCAACACTCCTGCTTATGACGATAAAATTGCTTTCTGAAAGCGAGGGCCAGGTAGCAGAGGTTGCGTAAAGAATCCGCTTGACAACCTGAAAGGTCGACTTTTAAATCAACATCGGCGCGACGAAGTCGCAAAGGTGGATCTACAGCGACAGTGGATCCTAGAACAAGGTGACGTGGTCGAACGCCACGCTCGCACGTTGTTCGAGAGCGCGACGCCGGTGCAAGGTTTTCGATTTCGCGCGGTTCGAGAGACGGAACGACATATCGCGCGTGGTGCCACCTGCCTGTTCCAAGCGTCGGCGATCGCAGACGACCTGCACGCGATGGCTGACGTCCTCAAGAAAAGTCCGCACAACGGAAGCTGGGACATCTATGAAGTGAAGGCTGCGGGTGAGGTGAAGGAGCGACATCTGCATGACGTCTGCTTTCAGAAGATCGCATTCGAGGGAGCGGGGTACGTGATCGACCGTGTGTTCATCGTGAACATCAATCGGGAATATGCCCGAAACGGTGAGATTGATCCGTCCGGCCTGCTCGTCACGAACGATGCCACGGGCGCTGGACTGGATCTCGTGACGGACGTTGAAGCCCGTATCGAGAAGGCACGGCGGCTTTTCGAACTTCCTGACGTTCCATCGATCGACGAGTTTCCGTGTGAGTGCAAGACGAAGGAGTGCCTCACGCTCGATCACTACTCTCCCGACCTGCCGTCGAACTCGGTGTATTACGTAAGCAGGCTCCAGCTCGCGAAAGCTCGTGCGCTCTACGCGGCCGGACACCGGACGATGCGCGACATTCCGGACACTGCAAACCTTTCGGCACGGCAGCGATTGCAGGTGACGGCTGCGAAGTAAAATGTACCCTTCATCGATCGCCCGGCGATCCGGGCGATGCTCGGCGCGCTGAGGTATCCCCTGTACTTCCTCGACTACGAAACGTTCGCAACCATTGTTCCTCAGTTCGCCGGCTACTTCCCGAACGAAGCGATGCCGTTCCAGCATTCGCTGCATGTGCTGCGGTCACCGACGTCAGAGCCGGAGCACTACGAGTATCTGGCGCCCGCATATTGCGATACGACGCCAGACGTCGTTGCGTCACTCCGCGCGATATCGCGGACGGTGGGACGGTCATCACGTGGAACAAGTCATTCGAGATGGGTTGTCATAGCCGCATGGCTAGGCTCCATCCGACGGCCGAACCATTCCTCGCGGCACTTAATGCGCGAGTGTTCGACCTCAAGGATGTCTTCAGCAAGCAACTCTACGTGGATGGTCGCTTCAACGGCAGCTGCTCGACCAAGGACGTGCTTCCGGCTCTCGTCCCGCATCTGTCGTACAAGAATCTCGCAATCCAAGAAGGCAACAGTGCGTCGCTCGGCTGGTATCGCATGTTCGACCCACAGTTGACGAGCGAAGAGCGGGCGACAACGGAAACGAATCTGCGGGCATACTGCAAGCTCGATACGCTGGCGATGGTCGAAATCTTCCGATACTTGCTGGCGCTGTAGGAGATTCAGGCATTCGTCAAAAATGGAGCACGGTGCTGCGCACGTGGTCTTTCGTCTTCCGCTGCGTCTAGCAGCGGCCGCGTCCTGCTCCAGCTGGTGTTCCCGCTGTAAGGCGGGAAGCGTGCGGGACAAGCGAGCGCCGGTCGGATAAACCCACACCCACTGGTCACCCGCTCGGGCGATGATTCCTCGCGCATCTCCGAAGGCCGCGAGACCCCGGGCTGTGCCGCACATGTTGAGCGTAGCGAGCGGGCGTGTCGCAGGACGGGGTCTCGCGGGCGGAACGTCCCGCGAGCGCCGTCCCCTGACGGAGAGGTACTGCGGTTAGCAATGCGGTTGCCAGGTCGGCCTCCGGCCGCCGGCATCCTCGGCGTTGCCTTCGTCACCGGAAGCGGGCCGATGGCCGGGTGGCCGCGGGGACCTTTCAACCTCCGAGTGTTCATTGTTTTTCGTCCGTCTATCGAGCCGTGTTTTCTTCTTAAAAGCAGATAGAGGCCGAAGCCCTCCTTTGCTTAAGAACAATAAGCCTTTGCTTAGTATTTGGTCAGAATCGAACGGAGAGAGAGCCAAAGTGAATAGTTGGCTTCCAAAAGGCACGAAACTGCCGTCGAGGCCCATTCACGGCGAGACAAAAAGGTGCGGCAAAGTACACCCGTGGGTGCGGCAAAGTACACCAGGTTGGCAAATATGACGGTGCGGCAAAGTACACCTATCGGATGTTCGATCACAGCAGTCATTCGCCGTACGATGCGGCCAGCCTTCCAATCGCGGTAGCGGACGACCATTCGCCGTAATCTGGAAATCGGAATCCGGCGGAGAGGTGTCGCTCGGCCTCTTCGATCGCCTGCTGTTTCGCGACGTCTTCCGGAGCATCCTTGAACATCCCCAAAAATGTCTCAACGGTTTTCTGATAGCGATTCCGATCGATCTCTTCGCGGAGGAATTTATGCAGTGCTTCCTTCCTTGCTTTGCGATAGGCGATTGTGAGATTCGGGTCGGCGGAGACGCCGCGAGCCTGTAGGTCCTCGTCATGCTGTCGTCGACGTTCGTCACGTTGATGATCAAGAAACCAGTCGGGCGCGGACGTCCCGCGCTTGATGCCGTCCAGACAGTAGGCTTCCGGACTCTTCGAAAAGAACTTCCGCCCCTTCGTCTCCATCGCGACCTGTGTGTATTGTGCCCAGCGGGCAATGACCTGGTGATCATACTTCTTCAAAATCGATCGAATCGCGGCATCCTCGAAGCCGATCGTTTTCAGTGGTTCGTAGAGAGGGGAGTCAGCGGCGCTCGTCACCGGGTGATGGGAGAGTTGATCGATCGAATGCTGCTCGAAATACGATCCGCGTTCGAAGCGAATGGCATACAATCCGCGCCCGCGCTTCTCGAAGAGATCGGCCACTCGGTCGACGCCGCTCGGCAAAGCAATGAAGTTCGCAGCCAGAAGCTTCTCGGCACAGTGAGTGATGTCACGCTTGAGATACTTGGTCAGTCGGTGGGGCGAGTACCCAAGAACATTCGTTCCGAGGTGTCGAAGTTCGAAAGGAGGTGAAACCTTTCGTCGCCAGAAGATCTTATGGAGTAAGAGCGCCAGTCGCCTTGATGCCGGATCGAAACTCCGGAACGTGTCGCTCGTCAGATCGAAGAAGAGTTTCCCGCCCGTCGCTTGCACGTATTCAAAGAACAATGGGTCCCAAACGATTCGCCACGCTCGGGAGGAATCGTCACGTTGCGGCAGACTGTACTTGAGCAGTCCGAAGCCTGTATCCTGAAACGTCTGGAGGCGGGGATCGTAGAACGCATCGCATTGGTAGAAGACACCGGCCAGGCGTTTGATCGTAGCCCGAAACTCGGCATATTGCTTTCCGCCCTTGGCCGCCAAGTATCCGAGCTTCTTCAGGCAGAAGTGCGGCGTGGCCAGAAACTCGATCGACGGCTGCGGTTGATTGAACGTCAGCGCGAGCAGTCCCCAGAGAAAATACTCGTCGCGGGACGAGAGTCCGAGTGCCGCGAAAATGGAGACGTTGGCGAAGCGGCGTTTGTTGGCGTCCGTGTAGAAGTACCCTGTCTTGTGCTGGTACGGTGCTATGAGGGAGAGAGCCGGGTCGAGCGAACAGAGTGCGTGCTCGATAATCGATAGCTGTGCAAGTCCGCTACGCTGCTCCCGCGTGCGCGTCGGCCGCGATGGATGGGCCGATGGGGGATTGAGTACGGACATCGAAAGAGGCGACGTGCCTCGGATTGTCCGTCGCGATGGGCATCGTTGGCAAGCGAAGATATTTGTTCATGGCGAATCGATGTTGGAATGCTAATCGGCCGACGATAGGTTACGGGAAGTGGAGAATGTCGTGATCGTTCACACAGGCCCGAGCCGTAAGCAGTACACGGCGAGTGAGACCTCGACTTGTCGGTTGTTGGGTGCCAATTTGCGGCGTTGCGAGAAAATGAAATGGGACTAGAATGCTGGGGAAGTTCCATCAGGTTTCCGAGGCTTGCTTTGATGCCCTCAGCAGAGAAAACGAGCTTCGCAGACTACGTCATGGTGGCGTACGTGGCACCTTTCCTCGGCTATCGTTCGATACACGTCGAAACTGGGATAAAGCTGGGAAGCTCGCCTCTACTCGTCATCCGCCGAACGGTTATCGTTTATATAGACTTAGCGACCTGGATGAACTTCTGTGATCGGTGCGAAGCCGTTTTGCCGCCGAGAAACTTAGAGTGAAGCGATCACGGCGCTCACCCGAGATCCTTGGACGATAGGTGTTGTTCCTCCGTTTAATCGGTTGGAGGCAGTGGTATGCCGGCGATCACCAAACCAGCGGCAAGAGCAATCATTGAGGATTTTGCGAAGGAAGTTCGCGAAAAGCGCTTACAGACAGCCAAGCCGTCGAAGGCGGTGATCAACTTCCGCACCGATATGAAGGACGGAATCGAACGGCCGATCTGGCGAGTTCCGATCTGCATTCTTCGGTTCCGCAAGGATAACGGGAGAATCTCGTCTGACGTGATGGACCACGAGCACAATGTCGGCTTGCTACACGAGACCGACGAGACTGCGCAGCAAACGATCAGGCAATTCCTTGAGCAGAAAGACCCGGAACGGACTGACGTGCTGCGGTCATCAATCATGCACGCCGGACAGCAAGAGCCGGCGATCATCACGTGTGATGGTTTCTTGATCAACGGTAACCGTCGCAAGATGGTGATGGACCGGTTGCACAGGGAGTTCCCAGAGAATTCAACGTTCGCTTACATCAAGTGCGTCATCTTGCCGGGAAAGGACGATGAGGGCGGCCCGCCAACGCTGTTGGAGATCGAAAAGCTCGAAAACCGCTATCAGCTTCAAAGTGATGGCAAGTCGGAGTACTACGGGTTCGATCGAGCCCTTTCGATCAAGCGCAAGATTGATCTTGGTCTCAGCCTTGAGGAGCAGCTTCGTGATGACCCGCGGTATACCGAGGCAACTAAGCCGCAGCTTGAAAAAGCCGTTAAGGACTGTGAGAAGATGTTTCTGAAGCCGCTTGAGTGCATCGATCGGTACTTGAAGCAGTTCCACCGCGAGGGCCAGTACCGGACGATCTCAACCGGGATGTCAGATCCGGAAGGCCGCTGGCAGGCATTCATCGATTACAACCAGACGTACACGCAGAGCTTCATGAACCAGAAAAAGCTCATCGAGCTTGGAATCGAAGAAGATGAGATTGGCAGCATCGAAGAAGCCGCGTTCAACATTATTCGCCTGCGGACGATCCCGGAAATGCCGAAGGTCCACGTGATCATGCGGGATTTGCCAAAGTTTTGCCGAACCAAAGAGGGGAAGCGGGAAATCCTAAGAATCGTCGAGGAAGTGGAGCCGGTCCTCCCGTCCAGCGAGTGCTTTGACAATAACGGGAATCCTCTTCCGACCGCCGGGATTGACGCAAAGTGGGCGGCAAAGTATAGCCGGCCGATCATCCATCATCTTAAAAAGGCGGCAAGCAAACACGAAACGCTGAAGGATAAAGAAACTCCCCTCGGGCTGCTTGAGGCGGCTCACAAGAAGCTGACGCATTCGGACATGGATATTGGGGCCATCGGCGTGAACGACATTGCCAAAGCGCGAGAGCTTGCGACGGCAATTGAAGACCGCGCCTACGAGATCAAGGATCAGATATTTCATTTTGAAAAGGAATTGAAAAAGCTGACGGACCGACAGCGATGATCGAACTCTCGTTGCAGGGGACTTCACTGGTTGTGCGGCCGGAGAGCGGGGACTTCAAGCCTCGGCACGAAAGTCAACTCGTATACTGGGGGTTTGCGCGTAGTCTGGACGACGGCGCATTTGTTGCCGATGCCAGTGCTTCTTCGGCCTTGGCCAGTAAGCTCGTGTCGTACCTGAAAAGGGTTGGTGTACCGTTCCAAGTGGAGGGCGAGCTTCAGCCTTTGCTAGAGCGGCACGAGGAATCGCGTACCGCGTTGCAGGTGTCGGCGGAAACCTGTCGCTTGTTAAAAGACGGCAGGGTCGATCCGGGAGTGGTGTCCGAACTTGAAGATTTCCTGCGTAGCTCGATCGCGAGACCGCTTAAGGATCATCAATTCAAGGCAGCCCTTCATCTGCTAACTGCCGGAAACGGCGCCAATTTTTCGGTTCCGGGAAGCGGAAAAACGACGGTGGTGCTCGCTGTATTTCAGAAGCTTAAGCAGCTGGGAGACGTGGATTCGTTGTTCGTCGTCGGACCACCGTCCAGCTTCGCGCCCTGGAGAACTGAATACCGGGAAGTGCTGGGAGCTACACCCGACTGCGAAATCCTAGCCGGTGGTGATATCGAGTCCAGGCGGAGCCGATATCTCGTCGACAGTGAGTCCGTTCGCGACTTATACCTCACAACCTTTCAGACGCTCCAGCGGGATTGGGAACACGTCGCTCAATTGTTCTTGGACCAGGGCGTCCGTTTTTTTCTGATCGTCGATGAAGCACATTACATCAAGCAGGTCGGCGGCGCATGGGCAACCGCCGTTCTCAACGTTGCGAAACATGCAACACGGCGATGCGTGCTCAGCGGGACTCCGTTTCCACGGAGCTACGAAGACGCATTCAACCTTTTCGACGTTCTCTGGCCGGAAACATCCCCTATTAGCGTTCAGGACCGATATCGCATCGCGCTTCACTCACAGCGCAATGAGCTGGTGGAGGCGGCTACGGTACTTGAACAAGCGGTTGGCCCACTTTTTTATCGGGTGCGTAAAAATGACCTCGGTTTGGCGGAACAAGTGTTCCATGAGCCGATTCGCATTCGAATGAAGAAACGGGAGCGGCATGTATACGATTCGATCATCAGCCGTATTGTTGCCGAGTCGGAGGCAGACTTTTTCCGCGACTTTGAGTTGCTCGTGCGGCTGCGGAAGGGAAGAATGATGCGGCTGCGACAATGCACCTCATACGCGGCGTTGTTAAGTTCGGCGATCCCGGAATATGACGAAAACCTTTTGGTGGACGATGCGTCGCTGGCCAACCAGCTTCGGAACTACGACGATCTTGAGACGCCAGGAAAATTAGACGCTCTGGTTGACCTGGTGAGGGATCTGCACGGCAGCGGCAACAAGATCGTGGTGTGGTCAAATTTCGTTCGTACGCTCAAGCTAATCGTCAATCGGCTATCGGCACTAGGATGCCGGGTCGGCCTCATCTATGGCGGAACACCATTTGAGAGCGCTGACCTCGAAGAAGAACTCAGTCGGGAAGAGATCATCCGCGAGTTCACAAAAGCCCACGGTGGCTTCGATGTGCTCGTCGCAAACCCCGCCGCCTGCGCTGAGTCCGTATCGTTACACAAGTCTTGCTCCCACGCGGTGTACTACGACTTGTCGTACAACTGCGCGCAGTACCTTCAATCGCTCGATCGCATTCATCGTGTGGGCGGCTCTGAGAACAGGGCTGCCCACTATCATGTGCTGGAATACGAGAACACGATCGACCACGACATTCTGATGAATGTGCGCAAAAAGGCGGCGAACATGAATGCGGTGATCGACCAGGACTACGCGATTTATTCTTTGGATATGTTCGGCGACGACGGGGATTTGGAAGCGTATGACCGACTCTTTGGAAAAAGAGAGCAATGAACTCGGCCAAGTGCGATTGAAGCACGTCGAGGCGCTCGTTGACCTGCTGCGGACTTCGACGATCAAGCAAAAGGATCATGTTCGGCGGCGGTACTGCGAGCAGGCTTCGCACTTTGATGCAACGCTGCGTTTTGTGAGTCAACTTGGCTGCGTGTGCGATGATGGGGAATCGCTGTCGCTCAGTCCTGGAGTCGCCGCTGGAAAGCGCCTCTCTCAGGAAGTGTTGAGTCGCTTTTGTGCTCAGGCGAGTCCCTTTCGTGGGGAATTGTCTCAGTATCTTGTTCGGTTCTGTGTCGTGGACGATCGAGTTGTTTACCGGCCGATCGCACAACGCACGAGCCGTGAAAGTGAGCTTCGGAACCTATTGATGGATTTGGAAGTCATCTCGCATGATGCAATTGCCGGGACTTATGTCCTCAACCCTAAGTTCAACGGACTCTATACTCAGATGGCACGCGAGGTGGGAGTTGTCGCGCCAGGAAGCATTGCCGCACGACGTGCGGCGTCGGAAGCGGTGGGGTCTACAGCCGAAGAGGTCGTCCTTTTCTTTGAGCGCGAACGCGTCGGGGACGCATACGCGGCACAGGTGAAGCACGTAGCTCAAGTGGACGCTGCGGCAGGCTACGACATAGAAAGTGTCACTGTGCTTTCGGGATCGATGATAGTTCCTCGTTTGATCGAGGTTAAGGCCGTGCCCGCCGCTAACCTGCGGTTTTATTGGAGTTCTAATGAAGTTGCGACGGCGCAGCGGTTTGGTTCGTGGTATTACCTGTATCTCTTGCCGGTTCAAGCCGAGGGACGACTCGACACCGATTGTCTCGTTATGCTGGAAAATCCATATCAGACTATTGCGCAGGACAACGGTGGGTGGTGCGTCGAACCTGAAGTCCTGCGGTGCGAAAAGAACGATCGTCCGACACACGGATGCGACAAAGGCAACGGCGGGGCCATTGTATGAAGCGGGACTATTCAACGGCAGGGAAGAAGGCGATTACTGCCGTGTCGGGGCCAGCTCCAGCGCCATTCGCATATTATGGAGCCAAACAGCGGCTCGCTAGCCAAATTGTCGCGTCACTTCCGCCGCACAATGCGTGGGTTGAAGCCTTTTGCGGGTCGGCTGCCCTGACGCTGGCGAAATCAGCAGCGCCAATCGAGGTGATCAATGATTTGAATGGGCATATTGTTAACTTGTTTCGGCAATTGCGCGGCAACTCTAAAGCTCTGTGCAAGGTTGTGACACTAACGCCGTACGCTGCCGAAGAGTTTGAAAAGTCACACAAGAACAACCGCACGATGACGCCGCTGGAACAAGCGCGACGATTCCTCGTTCGGACCATGATGACGGTAAATGGCACCGTCGATGGCACGCGGTCGGGTTTCTCGTTCTCGCAATCATACTCTCGCGAAGAACGGGAGGCGCGTGTGAATCGCTGGCACAACTTGCCTGATCGACTCGAAAGCATTGTCGAGAGGTTACGGAACGTGCGGATTGAGAAACGTGACGCACGTGACCTTCTTCGAATGTTCAGCGATCGCCCTGCAACTCTAGTGTACTTGGACCCGCCGTACTTCACAAAGCGTGAGCACGGGTACGTGATTGACGCGAACGACCGTGACTTCCATGAGGAATTGCTTGAAGTATGTTTGGACGCAAAGTGCATGATCTTGCTCAGCGGTTACGATAACAAGTTGTACCAAGAGATGTTGGTCAAGAACGGCGGATGGACTAAAAAGAAAATCAAGACGCACACGCGGGATACGACCGGGAAGGATTACGCAAGAACAGAAGTGCTATGGATGAATGATCGCTTTGTTCATGCGAAGAAGCTAGGTCGCGTGCCAATACGACTCTCCAAGAAGGAAAGGATTGACAATAAGGTCAACCCGCCACGATCACGATAGTTGAGACTAGGCAACGCTCGCCGTGTTCGTTTGTGGATCTGTTGTTTGATGCAGATGACAGCGGACATTGTTGGTGATGAGATACACGGGTAACACGTTGACAGAGTGAGAATCTGATCTTCGAGAAACGATGAAGCCGCAGCCAGTCGGTCGCAACGTAGAGTCTGGCTGCGTCTTCGATGTCGCTTACACAGAAACCAGGATAGCATCGGTACATGTTGAAGATCGGAATGCAGTGCGAGCCGGCCTAGGTGGGGGTGGGCTGCACTTATTGGGATATCGCCGCGCAAGTCCCCGCTACCCCGGCAAGTCTTTCATCCAGCGGGTGAGAACAATCAAGCATTTACGGAGAGGGGGGGGGTACGCGGGCCTCCGCTTTTCCAGGTTTGGGGCGTGCGAGGAGCGACCGGTTGGCGTAGGCTAGGGGCCTGATGGAATCGCTTGCTACATCCTTCGAGAATCGCCCAGCCGTCGTGGCCACCATGCACGGCAAGGAGCGAATCTTGGGACCACTCCTGAAGACTGCCTTTGGCATTGAAGTCTTTGTCCCAAGCGACTTTGACACCGACCGCTTCGGCACGTTTACGCGCGACGTACGGCGGCCGGCCAACCAACGCCGGACTGCGCGACTGAAAGCCCTAGCCGCGCTTGAACTGACCGGGGCGGAGCTAGCACTCGCCAGCGAAGGGAGTTTCGGAACGCATCCGGATTTTCCCTTCGCCCCCTGCGATACCGAACTGGTGTTGCTGTTAGATCGCCAGAGCGGGCTGGAGATCATCGGCGGACACGTGGCGTTTAATGTCCGCATGGCCCACGCCATAGTTCATTCGGTCGCGGCCGCCCGGGAGTTTGCGCTGGCCGAGAATTTTCCGCGGCACGGGTTGGTACTCCGCTCAAGCGCTGACTCGCGCGGCGATTTGGAGAAAGACCTCGCGTCCCTGGACGAGTTGGAACGGGCCGTCGCCGAACGGTTGCGCCGCTCGCGAACAGGCGCCGTGTTTTTAGAGAGCGATTTGCGCGCTCACCGTAACCCTACACGGCAGGCGAATATTGCGGCGGCAACTGAGGATCTGATCCGCACGATGCGCCGCCGATGCCCCGGCTGCAGGCAAGCGGGGTTCGCACTCGTCGAGCGCATCGAAGGCCTCCCCTGCCGGGCGTGCGGTCTGGCAACGCGCGGCCTATTGGCTGAGCGCTACTGCTGTGCGGGCTGCGGGTACACTGAACAACGGTCGGTACCGGAAAGTCCCACCGCGGCCGACCCGGCCATTTGTCAGCGCTGCAACCCGTAGGCCGCCGTCGCCAAAACGTCCTATTCACACTCCCACGCACGCCGCAGTTCGGCGGCCTGCAGGTCGGCGTTTTTTCCAGTGAGCGTCAGGTGCCCCAGTTTGCGCCCCGGCGCCGGGGTCTTCCCGTAGAGGTGTAGCCGGGCATAAGGAATACCCGCCAGTGTCGTCAGACCGGCCGGGAGATGTCCGACGAGATTAAGCATCGCCACCCGACCGAGAGCGTGCGAGGGACCCAGCGGTAAACCGGCGATGGCCCGTAGATGATTTTCAAATTGGCTGGTGGCCGCCCCCTCAAGCGTCCAGTGTCCCGAGTTATGCACGCGCGGTGAGAGCTCGTTGGCCAAGAGGCAATCCGCCTGCTCAAAAAACTCGATGGCCAACACACCGACGTAATCCAACTCCACTAAGACGCGCGCGGCGTACTGCCGAGCCGATCCTTCCCAAGTTGAATCGAGCGGCGCGCGGGATTGTCGTAGAATCCCATTGACGTGCTGATTCTCCGTCAGTGGGTAGTACTGGATGGCACCATTTTGGCCCCGCACCGCGATCAGTGAAAACTCACGCTCGACCGCGACCCAGGCTTCGGCCAACAGGGGCACGCCCCCGAGTTCACGCCAAGCCTTCCTTAGATCGTTCGAACACTTGACCACTCGCTGCCCCTTGCCGTCGTACCCCTGGCGGCGCGTCTTCAGGACGCAGGGAAAACCAACCTGCGCTGCCACCTCGGAAAAATCCCCCTGGGAATCTACGGCCGCAAACCGAGCCGTCGGAATGTTGAGTCGTCGCAGCAACAACTTTTCGGCCAGTCGTTCCTGGGTTACTGCCAAGCTAGCGGGCGAGGGACAGACTGGCAGCTTGATCGCCAACGCTTCGGCTAGCGCCCAATGCACCCCTTCGAATTCGTAGGTCACCAGATCAAGCCCCGCGGCAAACTCCTCCACTCGGGCCAGGTCGAAAGGGGCTTGAAAATGCTCACCCAACACCGCTGCACAGGCCCCCAGCTGCGGATCCCAAAAGCGAAACCGAAACCCCAGCGGAATCCCGGCCAGCGCCAACATCTGCGCGAGTTGCCCGCCCCCCAAGACTCCCACGTTCAGCATGGGTCAGGGAAAGGTGCGGCTAAGATGTCGGCCATTTGTTGTTCACGATAGGTGGCGAGCCGCTGTCGCAATGCCGGATCTTGCCGCGCCAGGATGGCCGCCGCCAACAGCGCGGCGTTCGTCGCCCCAGCGGTGCCGATCGCCAGCGTCCCGACCGGTACGCCCGCCGGCATTTGGACGATCGAGAGCAGCGCGTCCAGTCCACCCAACGCCGTCGAGGGAACCGGCACGCCCAGCACGGGCAATAGTGTTTTGGCGGCACACATCCCGGGCAGATGAGCGGCTCCTCCCGCTCCCGCCACGATCACTTGAAGGCCCCGCGCTTCGGCCTGTTGTGCGTAGGCAAACAGTTTATCGGGAGTGCGATGTGCCGAGACGATCTGGGCCTCATACGTGATATCGAGCACGGTCAAGATCTTGGCGGCCCCCTTTAAGGTGGCCCAATCGGACTGGGAGCCCATGATGATTCCCACCGCGGGCGACATGCGGTGAGTCTAGCAGAGGGGACCGCTGTGCGCTACTGCTGCACGACGCGCCTACTTCAACTGTCAGCCGCCGATCGGCGTCAACGCTAGCCGCGGCGATTCGGCCAACCCGACCCGCAGGGCGGGAAAGATACCAGCCGCGTAGTCGGTTTTGCGACCCAGGCCGACCGCACCACCTCTCAATGGCGGTGTCGTTCGCGCGCGCGTGAAAGGGTTTGCAGCCGTGGCCAAAGCCGACGTCCCGACTGATGCCGCCAACGCCAAGTTTTCTGAAGCGTGGTCTAACATAGATATCTTCAAGATAAAATCCGGGTGCTCCGCGGAAGGTCGAAAAAAGTACCTAGAAAGCGCAATAGCCTGCCGAGTAACCGTCGACCTCCAGATTCGGACATCGATTGGTGCTGGTTGTGCAAATAAACGTTGATGAAGCTTCCTCTCAAAACCGACACATACGACGTTCCCCCCGTCGAGTAGTTTAGCGATCTCCCCAATCAGTTCGCCCAAGAGCGTCATGTCTTGAGGTGTACATTTTCAATTTCTTGTGGCCTCTCATGAAGCACTTCGCAACTGTGATGCTGCTATATTGGGGCAGAAAATCCTTTGAGATTTAATTCATCGGACGTACAGTGGTGTCGTGCCAATCGATCCACAATCATTCGGGCTCAATGAAGAGGAGGACACCAAACGAATGGTGGGAGACCCGGAAGTGATGTCGAGAGGAGCAACGCTGGATCATCTTCAGAGGCACCCTTCGATGCACCAGTCGGAGAAAAAAACAAATGAGGAAATCGAAGAGGAAAGGCAACGACTGCGGGAAGATTATAGGCGTTTCTATTTTTGAATCGGCGTACTGGAAGGCGCGCCAGACCTTCCTTCTCAGAAGGTATTCAGCGTAGACTTTTCCTGTGCTTTCCGTTACCGGCTAGCAGCGACACTATCTTGATCTCGACGGACCTCGTTGCCGCTTATCGATCCCGAGCACGGATGCGCTTACATGTTGATGCTGGCTGACTTCTCGCGCGACCCGGACGGCGGCTTCGGCTGGCGGCGACCGTGCGGCGGCGCGGCGACGACTTTCAGGGCCGGCAGTGTGGTGGCGCCGTAGGTCACTTGGCGCTTGCCTTCCTTCATCCCTGTAAACACGAACGCTCCGGCCTTCGTGCGTCCAATGCGATAGTAGGCGAGCGTCGCCGGATTTTTCATCTGCGCAGTCTGCAATCGCAGTCCGAACGCGGCTACCAAATCATTGATCGACCGGCAGATGGCTTGACCTTCCTCGACGGTTGCTGGCTCCATCCCTGCATACGAAGCGAGGAGTTTCTCAATCTTGGCGGCGATGTCCGCCTGCAGTCGCTGCAACTGGGGCACAGCGTGCTCGATCGTGTCCTTGAGCAGGTCGGCCGTTGGCGGCAGGGATTCTGGAATGGCAGGCGGGGGACCGGTGCGCAGTGTAGCAATCTCGGCCAGCGCGTTGTCAAATGAATCGGTGTCCCGCAGAAGCGTCCGTTCTTCGGGGCATGCGCAAGTGATTTATCTCGTGATACCAAAATGGTGAAGTGTATCGGCGATGCGATATTAAAAATGCTCCAACCAACTCTTGGGCAGGGACTTTGGAGCGGCACCCGGCTCGTGCCAGGACTCATCCCAGAGGAGCACTTCAACGTCGGGAGCGGCGTCATCCGCTCAGGAAACCAGCAGTACAGACCCTGGGCTGAGTTGTGATGCATTTTCAGGGAGGCTGCGATTACTGAGTCCGAAATGATCGTCGCAACGAATGTGGTTTTCCATGGTAGCTGGGAGAATAGGGTAATGAAGTGTGCTCGAACACTACCACTTGGCAAAACGAGGTTGATATTGCTGCAGGCAGTGCGTGCGAAAGTTCTGGGAGTCAATCGTGCGATCCTCGGCGAGTGTGTTGATCAACCCACTGACCCTCCTCTCTTGACGCGGTACTCGCGAAAGTGACATCTTGTCTGCCCATGTCTGCCGAGTTTCCACCACTGGGTCCGAAGCGCGCCGCCGACAAGGCCGGCCGAGGTTCACTCCGTCTCGAACAAGCGCCACCGGCACTGGACGCCATTTCTCAAGAGATCGAGCGGATTCGCGGCCCCTTGGCTCAGCGGTTACAACAGGTGCTCGACGCCCTGGCGGGCCAATCTCTCGAACCGCCGGAAGCAAACGTGGAAATCGTACGCGAGATTAATGCCTTGCGGAGGTCGCTGCGGCTGACCCTTCGCTTAGCAGGAAACGAATTACCCGTACAGCTGCGATGCGCCTTCGGTCCCCGGCAGAAGAATCCAACGATTCAAGTGGTTCAGAGCACGGGTAAGCGGCCGACGGAGTACGCCGGCACCAGGTTTCCCAAGCTGGAAGTCGTAGTGGCAGAGATCAATCAGAAAGTCCGCGGGCGAGGATTCTAAAGGCTCGGAGAGCCATACATCAATTGTGGGAATTGAGCACTCAGACCCTTGTGCGTTCCTTGACGCTAACGACGCTTGCCGATTCTCCCAATCGGTGTTTAACTTTATGTGCTGCTGACCCGTCCGCGAAAACCATCGAGTCGGCAGTGCAACTCGCCAGGACAGCCCCGTGCTGTCCTGGCCTTTTAAGTGAATCTCTTCCGGAAGATCGGATAAACGAACATGCTTTGGGAAGAGGTTACGAGCAAGAGTACGGCTAAGCGGCTTTCGGGAAATCCTTCGCGCGGAGTGTGCGCCCGCTCCTTACACTTGGATTGCGATCGAAGGATTATGAGGAGCTGACCTTATACAGGACGCGCCCCTGGCGTCGCTCCAGAAAAACGAGCGGCGGATCATCAAGGTGTCGTACGAGAGGCCTCTTCGAGCACGTCAAGTCCTAGTACTTGCTATCCCGAATCGCGTGATGCACTGTGGACTCTATGGTCCCGCATGACGCGGTACATAGTTGGCAAGGAGGACAAGAGTGATAGCTCTCCACGCACAAACGAGACACACTGCGATTCACACAACATCATGACTGCCTCGCCTGAACAACCACCAGCGCCACTCCATCAACTGCTTCGTGCGTTGGAAGAAGACTTGCTACATGCACAGCAGTCAGCAGAAGGCGAATCTGCGGAGTCGATCAAGCGGATTGCCATGCTTGCCAAGCAGATTCGGCGGATGTTTGAAGATAGAGTCGAGGTTTGCATCCGGCCGGATCATAACGATGAGAACATGGAGGACTCAGAGCATATGGAAGCCAATCAACTCGCAATTGTACGCGCGGTCGTGGGCTATGTTGAGCAGACCGTGGGCCAACCGCCCAGGATTCGGCTGACGCCACCGAAGGATTGGTACCCAGACCTTGAGCAGACGGCCGACGAATTGAACGCGGCATTGCGAGATCAGATTCCCATCATCGGTGACAGGCGCAATCTCAAAGCGATCCAGCAGGGAGATGCCAGCTCTCTAAACGCATTGAGTGATGTGATCGCGGTACGCACCCTGGAACGTGTTCAACTTACTGTGTTGCCGCGGCTGACGGATCTGCTTTCGGCAAGCCGATAGCTTTAGCTATTTTCCGGTATAGCCTGCGAGCGCCGGCAGTACGGTGTATAGGATTTCAAGCACGACAGCATTTTCCGCTCTCGATCAACGATAAGTGACAGCTGCGCAGTTCATTGGGTGTACACTTCATTCGTGCTCACTGTGTCAGACGAGCAACGGCATTACCTCAATTTGGATGGCGCTCCATTGCCGCTTATCGATGCGGAAGAGGGTCGCTGCTACATGCTGATGCCGGTCACATTTGACCGTGACTCACACGGTCGTATTAGAGCGAGTGTGCCGGGGATTCGCGCTGTCGGAGAAGCCGATCAACCTGTCGAAGCACTCGCAACGCTCGCGATTCTCCTCAAGGACGTTTTGGGTCGCCTCTGAACAGTGCTATTGTCCTTGGCATGGCCAGACCTCCGCGCCATGTCATCGAAGTCGACTACCAGTTGCATTCCGAGCTGTGGGGATATGCGCGGAAGGATTCGGCAACCGCAAAGGACATTTGGACGAGAGCGTACGCGGCGTCACTGACATTGCCCTTATCCCAAAACGTGAGAAAGCGCCTTCGCTGGTTTTTTGACCGCGCCACAAAGTTCAACGGCAATGTGCGGAAGACCTGTCGCTATCATGGAATTTCACCGAAGACGTTCTACTACTGGAAGAAACGGTTCGACATTCGAAATCCACGATCTCTTGAGGAGCGATCCCGCCGGCCGAAGAATGTGCGCCGAGCCGCAGAAAACGGCGTACAGACGCAGCGTATCGTCGATCTGCGGTCGATGCATCCGTACTATTCAAAAATGAAGATCGCCGTCCTCTATGAGAGGATGTACGGAACCAAGATTGCATCCTGGCAGGTGCAGCGTGTCATCGAACGATTCCGGATGTATCCGGATTCCGTGAAGACACAAAGATCGCCCGCAAGAGAAAGAATGCGGTGCATAAGCAGCGCATTGCGAAGTGCGGCAATGAAGCGTGGACGGGTTGGCTCTTCAGTCTGGACACAATCACGCTGCACATTCTGGGGCATAAGATCTACATCCTCACCGCGATCGATCGCTTCTCTCGTCTTCTCTTTACGAGAGCGTATCGCAATCACAGTTCGAAGGCGGCTGCCGACTTTCTCGAACAGCTCGTTGACTTTGCCGACAACCGTGTGCAAAACGTCCACACCGACAATGGCAGCGAATTTCATGATTGCTTCGAGCAGGCGGTCAAGCGGCTCAGACTCACGCATTGGTGGAGTCGCACGCGTACTCCGAAGGACAATGCGATGAACGAGCGAGTCAACAGGACGATCCAAGACGAGTTCTTGCCGGCATACCGATACTGCACGGATCTTGAGGAACTCAATCGCGGCTTGGTCGAGTGGATGACGGAGTACAACCACGATCGTCCTCACATGGCCCTGGGCTATAAGACGCCCTACGAAGTTGCCATGGCCCGTCCGAATCCGGCACCTCGTTTCTTCGATTGGGAAGCCCGATCCTAGAAAGCGTTACTAATGTCCTCATCACTAACAGGCGGATGGCCGGTTTCCCCGGGAAACTTTCGACGAATTTGGCGTAGGCTAGCGGTGTGTTCCGAGTCGCAACTGCTCTTGGTTGGCGGGCGACGTCAGTTGCTCGCGAGCCTCGTCGAGCGCAGTAAGCACGTCGGGGTCGCCGACGGATCGTTTGCGGAATGAGATCGTCACGATGGCGGCACTGGTCTGGAACCGTCGCATCGTCATATGCGGCGTTCCGCGGCGACTGGATGGTTGCTTCTCCCGGCGAACCAATTCCTCAGTCTCGACGACTTTCAGTCCGCGGTGTTGGACTTCCTTCATGATTTCAGCTTGGCGGTCCGGAGCGACCTGGGAAACTGCGTAGAGTTGTCTGCGTGAAAGGGTCGAATCCTGGCGGGCGCGTTTCTGCACCTCAGGTGCGAGCGAAAGCAAAGCGAGGAGCTTCGAGATTTCACCTTTGGGCTTCCCGGTCAACTTGGCGAGTGCGTCCTGCGTCAGCTTGTTGGTGTCGCGGATGGAAGCAAGCGCATCGGCGAGCTCGAACGGACTCAAATCACTGCGCTGCCAGTTCTCAACGATCTGACGAACAAGGATCTCTTCCTCGCGGGGGGATTGCACCCAGCACGGAACCTCGGTGAGCTTGGCCCGAAGCGCGGCCTGGTAGCGCCGCTCACCGGAAATGATCAGATAGATGTTCTGGTCTTCGATGTAGCGCACGGCGATCGGCTGCATGATGCCGAACTGCTTAATGGAAAGGGTCAGTTCCTGCTGTGCCTGCGAATCGAGCTGGCGTCGCGGCTGTGTTGGATCCGGGTGGATTCGACCGATCTCGATGAAATACGCGCCAGCCAAGCGGCGGCGTCCGTCCAGAGCTTCAGCTCCAGCCTGGGGCTTCTGCTCAAGCAGCGACGACGGTCGAGCGGCGAACGTTCGATTTGCGGCGGTGACTGCTTTGGCCAGCGAGCGCTTTGATGCGGGCTTCGACTTCGCGGAAGAGAGCGCGCGCGATATCGGCCTCTTCGGAGCGAGGCGCTTGGAGCGTGATGGGGATGCGGTCGGTGACACTTTGCTCAAAGCGTGCCAGATCAGGTACGACTGTGTCAAAGGCCAGTCCGCCGAAATGCGTGCGTAACTGCTTCAGATAACTCTGCTGGTACGCTCGCGCCCGCTTGAATCGAGAGACCAGATAACCAAGCAGTTTTAATCGGGGATTGTAGTGCCGTTGTACTTCCTCGATCGCGGCCGTGACCTGGACAATTCCCTGGGCACCCCAGTCGGCTGCCTCAAGCGGAATCACAACGTAGTCGCTCGCGCACAGTGCCGCGAAGCTGACGACCGAAAGTCTTGGTGGGCAGTCAAACAAAATGAAGTCGTAAGAGGGACGAAGCGAGGACACTGGTTCGACGAGCGACAGGTGCAGCTCTGTCTTCTCCCACAGGTGCCGGTCGGCCAGATCGAACCGGGCCAAGCGGGTGTTGGCTGGAATGACGTCGATCTGCGGAAAGACACTCTTGCGGATGAGGGTGTTTGGATCAGCGTCCTGTGCGGGGTCGAAGAGTGCCTCTACGCCTGGTTCACGATGACCTTCTTCGACGAAAGAGCTGGTGAGGTTCGCCTGCATGTCGGCGTCGACGAGCAGGACGCGCTTCTTCCGCTCTTCGCAGACGGCGGCGAGCAACCAGCTCGCGTGGGTCTTGCCCACGCCGCCCTTGAGGTTGATGACGGTAATGACCGAAGCGCGGTGCTGGGATCGTTCACGCACGGCGGCATCGTAGCAGCGACACTCGTACCAGTCGAGACGCCTTCGCCTGTTTTGAGGAAACCGCGTCGTTAGCAAGATCGCGATAGCGGACTTTTTCGAAGATGGCTTCTTGCGGGAATTGGCGGCAACGCGGCGCGAAATACGACGCGCGTCGAGTCAATGAGCGGTCCATGCGCTAGCGAATGACAGCCAAAACAGCGGCGGAGCCAACGCGAGGACGACCAATCCACTAGATCGACAATGAAGTGCTCGATACTTATCAATGACGAGGATCTGTGAAGGTAGCAGGGGGCAAGAGTGCGTCGTTCAGCAACACTTCCCTCACCCAGGCCAGCGCTTCAATACGGCTTTGTACATGGGACACAACCTGGTCAGCGTGGGTACCTCCATGAAGCACCACATATGCACCCGATAAACACAATACAGAGTGCCGAAATGGCAATGCCGACCCCACCAGAGAGTGGTTTCGAATTATCGGCCAGCTGTCGCTGATTTTGGGCGAGCTGGTTCCCCATCCGCGACGAAAACGGACGCACTTCGTCGCGACCGAGGCGCTCCGTTTAAAGCGACGCTCTTGGCCGACTAGGCCACGATTTGCGTTTCAGCATCCACCTTCAAACTGAACGCCCTTCGAATCCACCGATCATTTCGCCGATTGTTTCGTCGTTTTTGCATTCGATCCAGCACTCTCGGACGGATAACGTCCTGAATGTTGCGCACAAATTGAAGGGGCAGTCCTGGGGCTGGTAGAAGTTTGTTAGTCACAACGAACTCTATCAGCACGGAAGGACTGCCCGATGGACAGTGTAGCAGGATCGGCAAATGGCGGGAACTTTGAGGGCGTGACTCGGATCGAGGAGGAGAAGATTCGCTCGCACGTGGGCGAGGTGGTGCGGCAGACCGTCGAAGAGACGCTCAACAGTTTGCTGCAGGCCGAAGCCGACGACCTGTGCGGCGCCAAGCGTT
>JALHMI010000023.1 GCA_022844125.1 Pirellulales bacterium
CTTCACCGCCGATACCTTGAACTCATGCGAATAAACTTTGCGACCCATTCGGCACGCTCCTTTCAACCAGCATTATGCCAGTTCTGTCGCGCGCCCACGAATCGTGGGGAAGGTCAAACATTCTCAATTGCAGCGTCCCACACACCGGCTGCGAAAGCAACGTCTTCAATCTGCTCTTCCGTCCAATTCTGCTGGGAATTAAATCCAAACCCCGATTCACCTTGATTGTAAAACGTGAAATCGAAGGGACCAAACGTGCGCATCGTTGCCGCAGAGGCAGTACATACTTGAACGACGAGGAGTCCTACCGTCAGGGTCAGGTAAGCAAAACACGACCGCAGCGACTGTTTCCTTTTAAGTCTGATAACGGACGGCAACGCAAAATGGAAGGGGCAATCCGAAGACACAGGCAGCTCTATGGAAGACTGAGTCATGAATTAACCCTAGTCGCTAATGATTCGAATTTGCCGACTTTTGTGCGCAAACCAACCAAGTATTGGCTCACGCCCCATAATAGTTGACCGGACTCGCTGACGCCACGGAAGGGGAATTCCGCTTGCATTTATCATTCCTTAGGTAAAGTCGGTGGAAGTGCGGTGCGACCGACGACAAACGAAGGGCGTAAGGCGTTGAGCTGCAAGCGGTAAGATAAATTAATTAAAGAAATTAATTAAAGGGGACGGGAGTCATTTTCGATCATCGCGTTTGGCTTTGCTCCTCGACGACCGCTCGCGGACGCCCGCGATCGCGCAGCGTGTGCTCCAGTCCAAGCTGCCTGGCAACTTTGCCCTCCCATGCTTCACTCCCGTACGGTCGGCCGCGGCGGATGCTCGTGGCGATCGCCTGGGCCTCGGCTTCGTGCTGCGGCTCGTTCACATGCTCGACCCACTGCCGGCCCAGCGGCACCGGCGATTCACTCACCAGCGGCGGCGAAGCGGCAATGCCCAGCACGCGGCGCGGGAGACTCCCCCACGGATAATCCTCCGCCCGCTTGACGAGCTTCGCCCGCAGCGGATTGCGTTCGACGTAGCGGAGCACGGCCAGCAGGTGTTCATCGCTGGCGATCGGGAAGGACTTGAAGCGGCCTTGATAGACGTGCCCCATGCCGGAAGTGCCGTGATGCGCGTGCCACCGCTGAGCGTGCGTCACAGTGAGCCAGCGGAAGAATTCAGACAACTGTTCCCCTTCTCCGCGCTTCGGCCAGACGACGAAGTGCCAATGATTGTTCATCACGACGTAGCCCAGGATCCGCAGCGGCACGCGCTGGCAGGCCTCGGTGATGATGGCCTCGAATGCGACGAAGTCGGCTGGCTTCTTGAATAGCCGTAACCGACCATTCGCGCGGTTCAGCACGTGATAGGCATAGCCACCGATCAGAGTTCGGGCACGTCTAGGCATGACAGGTATTGTACGCCCCCTCGAAGGGACCAGCAAGAAAAAGACTCCCGTCCCCTTTTTCTTGCACGGCCAGGGCTGCGCGGGGCCATAAGAAACGGGTGTGGCGCGACTTTGCCTCCGGGGGCTTTCGCCACCCGGCTAGAACGGCCACCGCTCCGCGACTGAGAACTGCGTGGCCCGGGTTGGGCACACTCCATGAAGCGTCTTGGCCAAGGATGACGCGGCGCCGGCTATACTTATCGTATGACCGAGCCCAAGGCCACTTCCCATCGCAAGCGCCGCTGGTTGCGGTTCCATCTGCGAACGCTGCTCGTGTTGGTAACGGTCCTGTGCGTGTGGCTGGCCTTCCGCACCAGCGTTGCCATGCGCCAGCGTGACGTCGTCGACCGGCTGGGCAAGTCGTTTGAGCAGCACACATCGCACCCCTCACTGCGCGTCGAGTATGACTACGAATGGGACGCAGACTTCAAGCCCACCGGGGCCGACCGACCGCCCGGTCCCGCATGGCTGCAAGATCTGCTGGGAGTCGATTATTTTCAGACGGTCATCGCGCTCCATTTGCACGGAGCGACGGACCGCGAACTTATTGATTTGCAGGAGTTGCCCCATTTGCAGCGGCTCGTCCTCGGCGGCCAGTTCAGTGATGCGGAGCTGTATCGTCTGGCCAGCCATCAAAAGCTGACCTTGCTCGACGTGGATTTGAGCTACGCACCTCGCGTGACGGACCGCGGCCTCGCCTTCCTCGGCAAATTGACGAATCTGACGCTGCTCAGGCTCTCTGTCAGTGATGCGGTTACGGCCGACGGGCTAGAGCCACTTCGCCAACTGATCAATCTAGAGGAGTTGGACATCACGTTCGATGGCGCGCAGGGCGAACGTGTGCTGGCCCACATTAGTAAGCTGCCCAGGCTGCGAAAGTTGCAAATCAGCATCCAACGTGGCGAACAGCAGCTCAACGCGGGACTTGCGCATCTGGCCGCGGCCCGCAATCTGCAAGAACTTCATATCGGGTTCCTTCACCCAGGCGTTCCCAATGCGCAAGTCGCACCGAGCAATCTAGGCACTATTTCAACTCTCAAGCGTTTGTCACTGGGTTCGTGGACCGGCCAATCGCTCGACTATTTGGCAACACTTGGCGAACTCGAAGAGTTGTCGCTGTCAGGTGCTCGGGACTTATCCGCAGTTGGCCTTGCCGGGCTGCAATCGATGCCGCGGCTGCGGAGCCTGAATCTGTGGCTGTGCGACACGGTGACCCTGCAGGGAGTCAAAGGCAGCACGAGTTTGCAGGAGCTACGCGTCGATGGTTGTCCTTCAATCGCCAGCCGAGGGCTCTCAGACCTCGAAGGTCTGCCAAACCTGCGACTGCTCTCGCTCGTGCATTGCGACGGCATCAGCTTGGCGGGAGTGAACGCCTGTCCGACTCTTGAGGACCTGACCGTGGACCAGTGCAGCACGACTGGCGACGACCTGCCACACCTTGCCGGTGCTCCGAATCTTCGCAAACTGGCTTTGAACGGTACTGGGAACCTCTCGCTCAAGAAGTTCCCCACCATCCCGAACCTTTGTAAGTTGGATATCCAGCGTTGCAGCGGACTACAGGACTCGGATATCGCGAGCCTCGTTGCCGGCCTGAACTCTTCACGGTCGCTAAGGAGGTTGCGAATGGATCTTAACGACTCTATGACGGACGCGGCCCTGGCGTCGATTAGTCAGCTAGGGACACTGGAAGACCTGGAGCTGTTCCTTTCGCCAGCGATGACCGATCAGGGAGCCTCTCAGCTCGCCCAGTTAGTCAATCTAAAAAGGCTTGAAGTCTCGAACAGCTATTCCAAAGTCACTGCGAAATCGATGGAACAGCTTCGCAAGGCGCTGCCCAATTGCCGGATCGGATACGATCCGTGAACGGTTGGGTGCCACGGATGCTGCGCAGCATTCACCCGTGCGGTCGTATGTGCGATTTGGGCAGTAACATTTCTTAGCATCGAGCGACAAGCAGCTCTGCCCCGTACTGGAACCCGGATTAGAGTCGCACTGTGGGCAGGCTCTGGCGCGTCGCCGCTCGGCTTACCGCAGCTGAAAAAATCGCATTCTGATTCGCCCTTGCCCGCATGTGTGGCGCGCTGCCGGCGCAACTCGTTGGCGATCATTGCTCTCGCGTGCGCACCGCGCACACCGCCCAGGTGTCCACCAACTCTAGAAATGTGGCCAGGATTTCAGATATGGTACGTTCAGATGAATGTGTACTGGCCGAGCGATGAGCGCGACGATGATTGCGAACTTGGAAAACTGGAGAATTCGCGATGCTCATAAAGCCGCTCGCGAGTCCGTGTGTGTGGCGCCGAAACAGCATTTGCGCGCGTTTTTAAATCCACACGGGCGAAAAATCGATCGCCTGGAAACAGCCGGGCTGAAAAACTTGCCCAGTACCCGCTCTTTGAAAATTCGCTTACGCAAAAAACTCGACCGCGTTCTGGAACACGCGCAGTCCGTCGCCCGCTTCGCGCGGCGGCTGCCGTGTCCACTGCGGATGGTGCGTGAAGTCGAGATGCCGCTCGGGATGCGGCATCAGCCCGCACACCCGGCCGGTCGCATCGCAAATGCCAGCCACGTCGGCCAGCGAGCCGTTGGGGTTCTCGGGATACGCGACCGAGGCTTGCATTCGCGCGGGACTGGTCACGCTCGTGCCGTAGCGCAACACGAGCTGTCCGTTCTCTTCGAGAGCCTTGAGCACGCCGGCGCTTTGGGGCACGAACTTCCCCTCGGCATGCGCGATCGGCAGGTACATCCGCTCGATGCCGCGGAAGAACACGCACTTGTCGGCGCCGCTCGTGACCAGCGGCACCCAGCGGTCTTCGAACTTACCGCCGTCGTTCCACGAGAGCGTGGCCGGCGCGGTGAAATCGTCGGCCAGCGGGAGCAGGATGCCGCTCTTGATCAGGATCTGAAAGCCGTTGCAGATGCCCAGGATCAGCTTGCCGGCGGCATGGAACTCGTGCAGCCAATCCTGCAGATGATGGCGAATCTGGTTGCCGAGGATCCGGCCCGCGGCAATGTCATCGCCATAGCTGAACCCGCCCGGCAGGCAGAGGATCTGAAAGTCTGCCAGTGCTGCCGGCGACTCGAGCAGCCGTTTGACGTGCAGCGACTCGGTCCGGCCGCCGGCCCGCTCAAAGGCGTGCGCAGTCTCCTGGTCGCAGTTGGTGCCCGGTGCTCGCAGGATCAGAACGCGTGGTTGAGCCATGTCGCTTTGTGCGGCCGCGGTTGCCGGCCCTTCGATGTTACGGACGTTGGTGGGCGTTATGGACGAGTGTGCTGGTTAAGGGAGGGGTTACTTCCAGTTCAGCGGAGCCTGCCAGGCGGCTTTCAGCCGATCAAGCCCGACAACGACGACCGGATGATGCCCCTGCATGATCTGCAGATCGGCCGAATCGGTGACCGTGCCGAGCTTGCCCAGTGGAACGCCGGCGAGCACCTGGACGAACGCCGGCGCATGTTCGGGCGCCACCTCGCACAGGAAGCGGGTGTTCGACTCGGAGAACAGCAGCACGGCGGCTTCATGCGGATCAGTGATGTCCGACTGCGGGGCTTGCGCCAGATCGATCTGGGCTCCGAGTCCGCCGGCGAACGCCATCTCGGCAATCGCCACGGCCAGGCCACCTTCGCTCAGGTCGTGGCAGGATCGGACCAGCCCGGCCGCGATCGCGCGGTGCAGCGCGGCGAACGTCTGCTTTGCCAGCGGAGCGTCGACGCGCGGAACCTGGCCGCCTTTCAGATGATGCAGGAGCGCGAAATGCGAACCGCCCAGTTCCTCGTGCGTGGCGCCCACCTGGTAAATCAGGTTGCCGGCGGCTTTGAGGTCCATCGTCACGGCCTGCCGAGCATCGGCAAGCTGGCCGAGGGCGCTGATGAGCAGCGACGGCGGAATGCTGATGAGCTGCGTCTGGCCGGCGCTGTCGACGTAGCGAAATTCGTTGTTCAGGCTGTCCTTGCCACTGATGAACGGTGTGCCCAGCTCAACGGCCAAGTCGTGGCAAGCCAGCGCCGCGCGGACCAGCGAGCCGAGCGTTTGCGGTCGATCGGTATTGCCCCAGCAGAAGTTGTCGAGAATAGCGATTCGCGAAGGATCGGCCCCGACGGCCACGCAGTTGCGGATCGCTTCGTCGATGGCGCTGGCGGCCATGTGATAGGTGTCGAAGTCGCCGTAGTGCGGGTTCATGCCGCAGGCGACGGCGATTGCCCGACGGCTCCCCGGCACGGGGCAGAGCACCGCGGCATCGCTGGGGCCGTCGTTCATCACGCCCACGAGCGGCTTCACGACGCTGCCGCCTTGCACCTCGTGATCGTACTGCCGGATGACCCAATGCTTGCTGGCCACGTTGAGCGAACCGAGGATCCGCGTGAGAGACTCCGTCGGATTGGCCGCGGCTTCGGCGGTGATCCTAAGCGGTTCTGGCACAGGAGGATCGTAAACGGCGTCTCGCACGACGGGCGGACGGCCGCCGTGCAAAAACTCCATCGAGAGGTCACCCACCAGATGGTCACCATACCTGAGCTGCAAGCGGCCCGTCGGCACAAACTGGCCGATGATCGTCGCCTCAACGCCTTCGCTGGCGGCCAGCTTGTTGAAGGCTTCCCAATTGGCTGGCGGCACGGCCAAGACCATTCGTTCCTGGGCTTCGGAGATCCAAATCTCGGTATAGGAGAGACCTTCGTATTTGAGCGGAGCGCGGTCGAGCCAAACTTCGGCGCCAATCTTCTCGCCCATTTCGCCGACGGCACTGGAGAAACCGCCGGCGCCGCAATCGGTCACCGCGCTAAACAGGTTCAGATCGCGCGCGGCCAGCAGCACATCCGCCACCATCTTCTCGGTGATCGCATTGCCGATCTGCACGGCTCCGCCGGAGAGGCTCTCGCTTTCGTGCGTGAGTTCGGCCGAGCTGAACGTGGCGCCGTGGATGCCGTCGCGACCTGTGCGTCCGCCGAGCGCCACGGCGTAGTCGCCCGGTTGCACCTTGCCGAAGGACTTGTCGTGCGGAATCAAACCGACGTTGCCGCAGTAAACCAGTGGATTGCCGAGATAGCGACGATCGAAGTAGATCGCCCCGTTGACGGTGGGAATGCCCATCCGGTTGCCATAATCGCGCACCCCGGAGACGACGCCTTGCATCACACGCTTGGGATTCAGCGCACCGGCGGGCACTTCGCTCAGCGGAGTATCGGGCGGAGCGAAGCAGAAGACGTCGGTATTGCAGATCGGCTTGGCGCCCAGGCCCGTGCCGAGCGTATCGCGAATCACACCCCCGACGCCGGTATTCGCGCCGCCATAGGGCTCAAGCGCCGAAGGATGATTATGCGTTTCAACCTTGAAGCAGACGTTGTTCGCTTCGTCGAACCGCACCACGCCAGCATTATCGGCAAACACGCTGACGCACCAGTCGTCCTTGCCGAGCGACTGGCGAATCTTGTTCGTCGCGGCAAAGATGGTTTCCTTGAGCATGTTCTGGAACTTACGCTCGCCGTCGGGCCCTCGATAGGCAATGCGGCCGCCGAGCGTTTTGTGGCTGCAGTGCTCGCTCCAGGTTTGGGCGACGGATTCGAGCTCGATATCAGTCGGGTCGCGATCGAGGGAGCGAAAATGCTGCTGGATCGTCTGCATCTCGACCAGCGACAGATAGAGCTGCCCTTCGCGGCTGAGCCTGGTCAGCGCGGCATCGTCGAGCAAACGGATCGGTACGGTCACCCGCTGGAACTGGTAGGGCGCGCCGAGTTCCAGGTGATCAAACGGCAGGGGCCCGACCACGACCTGTTCGATCGCGTCGTTCGCCAGCACCTTGCCTCGCAGCAGACGCAGTTGCTCGTCACTGATTTCGCCGAGCCAATACTTGCGGAGCGTTCGGACGGCGTCGGCCTTGAGCTCCAGATCGGCAATCGCCGCGAGTGCGCTCTGAGCGACGGGATCCATCACGCCAGGCTTCGGCAGCACCTGCACGACTTGCCAGTGGCCAGGGCCTTTCAAGCCTGCCGCGGCCGGGTCGATCAGCTTATGATCGCCGACCTTGGTGATGACCGCTCGCTCGACGACGCTGTCGACCAGCAGTTCACGCGCTATGCGCGTGATGTCGGTCTCGCTCAGGTTGCCTTGGATCAGGTAGCCAGTCGCGGCCGACTGCAGAATTCCCGCGGGCAGTCCGAGTTCAGTCGCGGCGCCGTCGGCGCTGGCGGCTGCTCGATTGGGACAGCCCTCGGCCGGATAAATGTCAACTTCCCACAGCATCGCGAATGCGCTTGGCCTCAGTTAGGAGTCGTTCCAGTTCGGTTGCATCCTGATTTTCGAGGGCAGCCTGCCACGCCTCGAGTTCGCCGCGAAACTGCGCGAGCGCGGCGAGTACGTTGTCTCGATTCGAAAGCAGAATCTGTCGCCAAAGGGCAGGGTCGCCGCCGGCAATCCGCGTCGTATCCTGCCATCCGCCCGCCGTAAGCGTAACGTACCGCTCGGGGGTCGTACCCGCAATGGCCGCCGCCAGGAGGTGAGGCAGATGGCTCGTCACCGCAAGCGCCTGATCATGCTCAGCGGCCGTCATTTCGACGACGCGAGAGCCCAACGAAGTCCAGAAATCCTTGAGCCGCGTCAGGTTTGCCTTAGTGCTTTCGGCCGTTGGGGTGATGACCACCACGCGGCCCTCGAACAGATCTGGCCGAGCGTGCTGGGGCCCTTTTTTCTCATTACCCGCAATTGGATGACTGCCGATGAACTCGACATCCCCCGGCCAAGTGAGGTTCTCTGCCGCCGAGAGCGACTGCGCGATTCCGAGTTTCGTGCTGCCGGCATCCGTCAGCAAAGTTCCGGCGCGACAGGCTGGCGCCAGCCGTTTCACGACGTCGACGATATGGTCCACTGGAGCACAAACGATGATCAGATCGCTGTACGCCACGGCAGCTTCCGCCGTATGAGCAAGCTCAGAGATAGCCCCGATTCGTTTGGCTTCGGCCAGTGTCTCAGGGCGGGAGCCAAAACCAAGAACCCTGATGTCGGGATTCCGCCGGCGCAGGGCCAATCCGATCGATCCACCGATCAATCCGACCCCAACAATGGTGACACAGCGAAGAGTGGTCATGGACAGCCGCGATTGTAGCAAATCCAACCTCGACTGGGCAGCGGGCGAAAAAGCGGACTCGGCGACCGCGTCGAAGTCCGAGAACGCCGCCCTAAAGCTGGTCTTCATTTGGCGGAGGCGTGAGCAGCGGTCGATTCTTGGCCAGGTACTGGGCCAGGAAATCGCTGATCGCGTAGGCCGGGGCAGCGCCCACAGTTTCACGGGCGGCCACGTTCTCCACGCCGAGCACATCGGTCTCCGCTTCCAGCTTCTGCCGCCGAGCGGAGGCTTCGTTCTGCGCAATCAGCGGCAAGTATGCCGACTTGCAGGCTTCGACGCACTGCTGATGGATTTCGGCCGGCAGACGCACGTTTTGCAGCGTGACGTCCAGGATTTCAATCCCATACTGCGACACCCGTTGACGGAGCGTCTCGAAGATTCGGCTGGCCAGCGTGTCGGTCCCGGAGCGATAACCGCGGTCCGACGGACTGAATTGCGAGTTCTCCGGGACATTGATTTGCACCTTATTTCGCAACTCAGGTGGCAGATCGGCCGCTACCTGATCAGCGACCAGCAAGCCAGTGCTGATCCTGGAAACCACGGCCCGTGTCTGTTCCTCGGCCGTCCAGCGAAGCCACTGCACGGCAAGTTCCAGCTTTCGCCGAGAGTCGACTTCGTGGGGTATGGGGGCGGAATCGGACGCGGCGTGAGTCGGCGAAATCGTCTGCAGATGGTCGGTCGCTCTGTGCAGTTCCGTACTGACCAGCAGATAGAAATGTTCAAGCGACATGATTCGCCATTTCATCGTGCCGCGCACGGTGATCGGCAGGTATTCGCGAGTCAGCACGTCGTGATCTTCAAACAACAGCGACTGTGGTTCGAGCGGCACGCGAAGCGCGATCTCTTCGCCGAACATCGGATAAATCAGCTTGATGCCACCACCGTCGTGCAGGTTGTCGTCAACGTAGCTCACGATCTTGTTCCGCAGGATCACGACGCCCTGTGTCGGATTCCACGCCGTCAGTTTCAACAGTCCGAACAGCAGTGGTTGATCGCCTTGTTGCAAGACTCGCGATTTGGCCGTGAGCAGAATGACGCTGTGGCCGATCAACGCTACTGTCAGCACGACGAGGGCCGCCATGGCCGGCAATCCAAGCGGAGGCATAAATGCCAGAAGTGCCACCGACGCAACAAACGCCAGCGCCCATACGACCATGTAAACAATCAGTACTTGGCCAATGCCGGTACTCGTGGGATAACCCCGCTCCGCTTGTGTGAAGCTCTCAATGGGTCCGCTACGGGCGCCAGGTGGCGCGAGGATCGGCTCAGCAAATGTGCGGGGAGCGTTATCGAGGGTGGCCGGAGTTGGGCCGGGAACGACGATCGGCCGGTTGCACTTGGGGCAACGAAACCGCTTGCCCGCCTGCTTCGCATCGGCGGAAACTCGCTGCCCGCATTCGCAACGCAGTTCGATGGGCACCAATTGGCTCCTAAACCTGATCGAGCAGGTCCCCCGAGATTTGTGGACTACCCCAAATCTATGAGCAGCGAGGAGTGTTTGCAAGTTTGCAGTGCATCCGCCCGCGTTTGAATACGGCTCGTATCGTTCGTGCTCGATAGTAGTTAAGCTGAAAGCCGGAAAAAGGGGGCCGTTTGAAATGCTCGGTGAATCACGAATCTCTACGAAAGACCTGGCTGCCTTGAGCCGCCGATTGGGCACTGCCTTGGGGGCTGGCGTCGACATTCGCAATGTGTGGACGCGCGAATCGAAGAATGCACATGGCTCGGCTCGGCGGGTGTTTGGCGATGTTCGCGATGCTGTCGCGCGAGGCTCGTCGGTCAGCGAGGCCCTCGACCGAACAGGTAAGTACTTTCCAGAAATGTTTCGTGAACTGGTCCGCGTGGGTGAAGAGTCCGGGCAGCTTCCCGAGGTCTTTAGGCAGTTGGCCGACAACTACGAGCACCAGCTCCAGATGCGGCGGAATTTCCTGGGCGCGGTCGCCTGGCCTATGTTCGAACTCGCCTTCGCCCTGGGTGTCGTGGGGATCGTCATTTACGTAATGGGTGCGATCCCGCAGCTGCAAAAATCCGGTGTCGACCTGATTGGGTTCGGGCTGCGCGGTGGAAGCGGGCTCCTCGTCTACGTGACGATCCTAGGGCTAATTGCTGGTGGGCTATTTGTCATCTATCGCGCGACAACGCGGGGCGCGATCTGGGTCACGCCGGTACAGCGTTTTCTGATGCGGGTGCCCAAACTCGGAAGCGCGCTTGAGACGTTCTCACTCGCCCGTCTGACCTGGGCGATGTACGTCACCTTGAATACGGGAATGGATCCCCGCAAGGCCTTGGCACTTTCACTGGCGAGCACCAGGAATGTGCTTTATACGCAGCATACGGACAGCGTCCTGCGTTCTATTCGGGCCGGGCGCGACATTCACGGTACGTTGTCCGAAACGGGTGCCTTCCCTCACGCTTTTTTGGACGCCGTCGAGGTCGGTGAAGAAAGCGGTACGCTTGCCGAAACGATGGCCAATATGTCGAACCTCTATCAGGAAGAGGCTCGCATGGCCATGCGGGTGATCGCCGCCGTGATGGGTTTTCTTGTTTTCGTGCTAGTCGCCATAATCATCATCTTCTTCATCTTCCGAATCGCGAGCGCCTACATCGGCATCTTGAATGAGGCGGCAAGCCCCATTTAGCACGCAATAACGGATTTAGGCGGCGCGAGCAGTCGCAGGTTGTACTGGCTCGCGATCAACTAGCGCGACTTGGTGCCGACGCGGCGGCGTGGCCCATAGCGAAAGAAAGGCTATTGGCACGGGAATCACTGCGAAAGTCAGCAGTGACAGGCCAAATTCGCCGGTCACGTCGTGTGTCACTCCGGCTACCAGTGGTCCGAGGCTGGACGAAGCAACGTTCATGGTCGCCAGCACGCCGCGGATCTTGCCGAGATGACGACGACCGAAATAGCGAGCCCACAGCGGTTGGGCCGCGCCGAAGAAAACTCCTTGGGATGCTCCTAGCAACCCTGTTGCGAAAGTCGCGGTGCTGGCCGAAGTGGTGCTGTTAATTACGAACACGCCAGTCGCCATGCCCGCCAGTCCGACTGCCAGCAGAAACCGCGAGGGAAGGTGGTCGGCAAGAGTGCCGCCGATGAGTTGCATCACGGCCAGGCTGCCGGCAAATGCGGTGAGGGCGACGGCCGCATCCTGATCCGTCAGTCCACGTTCCTGGAAGATTGGCACCACGCAAAAGAAAATCGCGGTATGGACCAAGGAGAAACATGCGCTGCCCGCCGCCACGACCCAAAAAGAAAAAGTGCTTCCGGCCTGTTCAAGCGTCAGCCCCCACCAGAAGTCCGCCGGAAGGTGATCGTCACTATCGGGGCTGCCACCGTCAAGTCGCTGGCCGACATCCTCCGGCCGATTGCGATAGTTAAAATAGAAAAGTGGAAAGGCGATACACCAGATCGTTATGCCGAGCAATGCATAGCTGCCGCGCCAGCCGAATGCCGAGAGCATCCAAAGATTGATTGTGGGAATGAATAGCATCGCCGCCGCCATCCCAAACAGGCGGATTCCCTCGACCATGCCCAGGCGGCGCTCGAACCAGTACGGCAACGTATTGCCGCTCGTGAAACCCAGCGCGCCCGGCCCGAGCATTCGAAGCAGCGTGAATGAGATGGCCAGCGTCACCCAGCCTTGTGCGAAGGATGTGACCACGCAGGCGATACAAAACAGAGTCAACGTAATGAGGGTCGTCAGCCGGATGCCGTGGCGATCCATGAGCCAACCGACATACGTAATCGGCAAGGCTCCAATGAGCGTCCCAAGCATGTACGCGGCCGTCAACTCGCCATAGCTGAGTCCCAGCGAAAGCCGCATCGGCTCGTTAAAGATTGAAACGCCGAACGTCTGGCCCGGTGAGCTGGCAACTAGGGCCGCCATCGATAGCGGCACCATGATCCAACCGTAGAAGATTGAGGGCGCGCGACGTGACGTTTTTGTCGCGGGAACGGAAAGGCAGCTTTCTGACAGCACGCTCGTCGAGTCCACGGTTAACGAAGTCAGGGGGCAGGATCATTCTTGATTGCCCCGATTCCTGCAAGGGAGATTCCAGAGGGAGCAGATCGTCACGAAAAGGTTCGCGTGCAAAATGCTAGTGCATCTCTGTTACGCCGCAGTTTGCCGCATGTGAGCGTTCCATGGGCGATGCAAGTTTCTCGCGAATGCGCAAGAGTGCTAGCGGTCGGCGTAACGCCGGGCTTGTCCGACGATGTCGAGGCCCACACGCTCGCTCCAAGCCGCAATACAAGATGAAAAAGTCGGTCCGGGCTGTCCAGATCCGACCGGCTCACCGTTGACCAAGGTAACCGGCAGCATGCACGGGGAAGTGCTCGTGAGGAAAACCTCGTCGGCGCCGACGACATCCTCGATGCGGATGTCGCGATGGAATGCGGGGATCTCCAGATCAGCCGCGATGGATAGCAGTTCAGCCTGGCTAATCCCTGGCAGCACCTTCTCGGCAGGGGGTAGTACCAGACCGTCTTTGTGACGATAGAGCACGATGTTGGCTGTGGTGGCCTCTACAACAAAGCCTGCATGGTCGATCATGATAGCTCGACTACCGGGATGCAGCCGCCGGGCCCGCTGGTCAGCGAGATAATAGTGCATCCGGCTCCGACACTTCAATTCCGGCGGCCAGCAGTCGTCGGGCACTTGCCGAACGTCTGTGGTGGCGAGAGCTTCGCCATGTTGGTATTTGGCGGCCCATTGGCCGAATCGCAGCGGAAACGAATGCAGGCAAACCGTCGCTCGAGGGACTTCTCTGATCATCGCGGCATACGGACCAGGCGTTACGAACATCGCCAGCCCCAGGTCATCGCCCGCCGCGAGCAGCTGATAGTTATGATGCACCAGAGTTTCGGCCGCGGCGACGAACTCCGGCCGCGTCATTACCGGGTCGACATCCACGATCGAAAGTGAATGAAATAAGCGATCGATATGATCCGTGAGGCGAAAGAGCTGGCCGCTAAACGTTCGTAGTTGTTCGGCGACCGTCGTACCCTGCACGAAACCGCCATCGTAGACTGGCAGCAATGCCTGCGATGCGGGGACGAGTTGGCCATTCAGAAACGCAAGTGGCTCAGTCATTCACATGGCGGGGGTAGTAGTTGCTGAAGAGTAAAGTCGCCCCTGAAAAGTGTTTCGCCGCTCGAGTTCGGCTTCGAAGGCCATACGCACGGCCGCTTTGTCCAGGCACCATGCAGGACCGACAAAGTAATCGGGCGGGGCATCGCCGCTGATGCGCTCGATCAGCATCGTCGGTGGCAGGACTTCAAGAAAATCAATCAGAGTCGTCAGGTACTCCTCGCGTTCCATGAGTGACACTTCACCGCGGGCAACCTGGTCGGCGAGCTGCGTATTCCTGACCGCATACAGGTTGTGGATCTTCACCGCATCCAGTCCAAGGCGTGCAGTCTCGCGAGCCGTAGCCATCATCTCGCCATGCGACTCGCCAGGCAGGCCGAGCATGATGTGGGCGCAGATCTCAAAGCGGCGGCCACGGCTCCGTGCCATCGCATCAATCATCGCGTCGTGATGATGCCCGCGGTTCATCCAATCGAGTGACCGATCATGCATCGTTTGCATACCGTATTCCACGGAGAGGTACGTCTTCCGACCGATCTCGTCGAGCAACGCGAGCACGTCGTCCGGCACACAATCGGGCCGGGTGCCAATCGCCAGGCCAACGATGGCCGGGTGACCAAGGGCCTCTTCGTAGACCTCTCGCAACCGATCGACCGGCGCGTAGGTGTTCGTGGCCGGTTGGAAGTATGCAATGAATCGATCGACTTTGTGGTAACGGAGGCGAAGCTGCCTGATGCCTGCCTCAATCTGATCGGCGATCTGTCGGCGGGTGATGCGGCGACTGGGGCTGAAGCTGCGATTATCGCAAAACGCACAGCCGCCAGTGGCTACCGTCCCATCCACATTGGGACAAGTAAACCGGGCATCGATGCTGACCTTCTGGACCCGTGCGCCAAACCTCAGTCGGAGCTGTTGGTTGTAGCTGAAGTAACGCAGCCCAGCCGCTTGCCAATCGAACCGCTCAGGAGTGACCGAAACCGGAGGCATAGGACTCTCGAAAAAGCGGCCCCCAGCAGATCGGCAAGTGGCCACAAACCCTTATATTGCGTGGGTTTAATATCGGAAAATGGTTGACCAATCGCCGGTCGCTTCGTAGACTCAAAGATGTTAGACGCGTCTGCGGGCACGGAGTGTCCGTAGGTCGTTTATACGTGTTGCCCTAAGGTGTCACAAGCTAAAGACGGACGGACATGCACGGTGAATTAATTCCCGTCGGTGGAGGCGACCCAATTCCGTTGATGAAGAAGAACCTGCTCGTCGGGCGCCGCGAAAGCTGCGACATCGTGCTTCGGTTCTCCAATGTCTCGGCACATCACTGCCAGCTCTATGTCAATGGCGGCTACTGGTACGTCAAAGATTTACAGAGCCGAAACGGGATCAAGGTCAATGGAGTGCGAGTGACTGAGAAACGTCTCGACCCGGGCGATGAAGTTTCCATCGCCAAGCATAAGTACGAGATGCAGTACTCGCCCTTTGACAATGGCGCGAGCGGTCCACCCCCGCTCGATGACGACACGCAGAACGTCATGAAGCAATCGCTTCTGGAGCGCGCCGGACTGGCCTACCGGGCGAACAAGCCAGGTGAGGCCCCGAAGGAACCAAAACGCGTTGGCGGTCGGTACGACATTCTCGACGATGGCGAGGGGCAGATTAAAGACCCCAATCGTCCCGTCTAAGTCTGGAGTGCAGATGTGCGGAATTCGAAGCATCGAACTCGGCGGATACACTCGCTGAATGGCGGCCAAAAAGAAGCGTAAAATCCGCACTGAATTTCGCAAGAACCGTACCGATCGGGCGCGGTCCGACCAGTGGACTCGTCGCTTTCAGGCGGCCGACGCTGAGACCGACGACAGCACGGACAAGGGCGAACGGATCGGGAAAAGTGAACAGAGCCGCCGCCGGACTGTGCTCGTCGAAGGCTCCGAAGCCGATGGCTCGCTGCAGCTTGGCGTCGACCTCGCATCCGTCGAGCTTGGCCGAGTATTGGCAGTACAGGGTCTGCTGAGCACGGTTCAGGATGCTTCTGGCGCGATTCGCAAATGCGCGACGCGACGTTTGCTCAAGACCATGTCCACGAATGAGCGTCACGTCGTCGCAGCTGGCGATTTTGTGATGTTCCGGCCGGTTGGCACTGATGAAGGCATCATCGAACGAGTTGAGGCGCGAAGGACTGTTTTGAGTCGTGCGACTCGCGGACGGCAACACATTCTAGTCACTAACGCCGACCAATTGCTGATCGTTGCCAGTGCGGCTGAGCCATACATCAAACCGAATCTTATCGATCGGTTCCTGATCAGCGCTCACAAGGCGGGACTGCGCCCTCTTATTTGCATCAACAAAATCGACCTGGTTGACCCAGCATCGCTTATGCCGCTGGTGGGCACGTACAGCCAGATGGGGTATCGGGTGCTGCTGCTTTCGGCTGCTACCGGCTTCGGAGTAGATCGGTTACGTCGAGAACTCGCTGATGTGGCCAGCGTAGTCGCGGGGCAAAGCGGCGTTGGCAAGTCGTCGCTACTCAATGCCGTCGATCCGCAACTCTCCTTACGGACGGCTGCCATCAGCGCTGAGACACAGAAAGGAAAGCACACGACCACCACGGCAAGTTTGTTGCCGCTGTCGAGTGGAGGATACGTGTTCGATACGCCCGGCATCCGACAGTTTCAATTGTGGGATGTGATTCCTGGAGAGGTTGCCGCATACTTTCGCGATCTGCGACCATACATCAATCGCTGCCGCTATCCAAATTGCACGCACACGCATGAAGTCGATTGCTCAGTGAAAAACGCTGTGTCGGACGGTTGGCTCGATTTGCGGCGCTACGACAGCTACTGCCAGCTGTTCGCCGGGGAGGACTCCGGAGTCCATGCCTGAACCAGTCAGCGGCGAGCAGTGTCTAGACTATTTCCGAAGTGTTTTTCGCAGAAACTATCCACGAATCGAACAAAAGTGCCTATTTTGAGTAGTATTAGATGGCTAGTTCGGCTAGCAGGACTCATGGAAACCGTGCATCTCTGAAGTCTCTTTAGATCGGGGCAACTCTATACTAGTCCCTTTGGCACCACGTTAGGAAAAAATTTGCCCGTGACTGAAAAGAACCGGAATGAGAGCGTTGCCAGTGAAGCCACCGTCTTGGTGGGCGTGCTGCTGGCCGATCAACCGATCTATGACGAACCCCTCGAGGAACTCGAAGGCCTGGCCACATCGGCCGGTTCCCGGGTCGTGGGTCATTTGACCCAGCGGCGACAGACGCCCGATTTCACGACCTATCTCGGCAAAGGCAAAGTGGCCGAACTCAAGTCGCTGGTCGGGGCCACCGATGCTGATATCGTGATCTTCGACAACGATCTTTCTCCGGCTCAGACGCGAAATCTCGAAGAAGCTGTCGGCGTCAAGGTCCTTGACCGAAGCGAGCTCATCCTCGACATCTTCGCCAGCCGAGCGCAGACCTATCAGGCCCGCCTCGCGGTCGAACTTGCCCAACTGCAGTATTCGCTGCCACGGCTGAAGCAGATGTGGACCCACTTGTCGCGTATCAAAATGGGCGTCGGTATGCGCGGTCCTGGTGAGAAACAGCTGGAAACTGACCGCCGACTGGTCGAAAAGCGAATCAGCGAGCTTCGCTCGGAGCTCCGTACGATCGAACAACGCAAGGAACGCGAGGTCGCCGCCCGTAGCGAACGGATGACGGTATCGCTAGTGGGCTATACGAATGCTGGTAAGAGCACGCTCCTAAACCGGCTTACTGGGTCTGACGTGGTCGCGGAGAACCGCCTGTTCGCTACGCTCGACACCCGCACCCGCCGCTGGCAACTTCCCGGTTGGGGGCCCGTGCTGCTAAGCGACACGGTAGGTTTCATCCGAGACCTGCCTCACCATTTGATCGCCAGTTTCAAAGCCACGCTGGAGGAAGCCCGTCAGGCGGATCTGCTGTTGCACGTCGCCGACGCTAGTAATCCAGCGGCGCTCGAGCAGATTGCTGTGGTTTACAAGGTGCTTGAGGAACTCAGCATCAGTGAGAAGGACGCGTTGCTGGTGCTCAATAAGGTTGATCAAGCCGATCGCGGCCAGCTGGCCTTGATTCGCAATCGATATCCGAACGCCGTGCCGATTAGTGCGTACACGGGCGAAGGAGTTGACAAACTGTCACTGACTGTCAGCCAGGCGCTGAGCCACAATTTTCTTGACTTGGATGTTGAAACCGGTGTCGAGAACGGTCGCCTCTTGGCGATGTTGTCCAGCCATGGGGAGGTGCTCTCCAAACGATACACCGATAGCCGCGTGATCGTGCATTGCCGGGTTCCGCAACGTGCCATGGGACACTTCCGTGGCGTTGACGCTCAGATTCGGCCGCATTGCTTGCCCAGCCCCCAGGGCAATGGGCATTTGCTCGACTCCAACGCCGCGGCAGCGGTCGTGCATGAACCCTCAGACACGCCAGTTCCACACCTGATCAATGGCAGTAGCGTGCGAAAGTAGCTGGGTTCTTCCATTGTTCAAGTGCGTTGGATTGCTATATTTGCGCCCATGGCAAGACGTCGAATTCACGGGCTGCGTGGAATCCTGACCGGGTCTTCGAGTGGCATCGGATCTGCGCTGGCGGCCAACCTGGTTCGCGATGGTGCTCGATTGGTCGTTGTGGCCCGCCGCGAGCAGCGATTACGAGAACTCTGCGACAGCTTGAAAGGCAGTCCGGGCGAGATCATTCCGCTAGTCGGCGACCTTATCGACGCGACGATCCAACAGGAGTCAATTGATCACGCGATCGAGATGCTTGGGGGTCTCGATCTCTTGATCAATAACGCCGGAGTTGGCGCTATGGGCCAGTTTGCCGACGCGTCGCCCGAGCGTTTGCGGCAAGTCATGGAAGTAAACTTCTTCGCCGCAGTCGAGCTGACTCGACGCGCCCTTCCAGCACTACGTAAAGGCGTCAGCCCGATCATCGTGAACGTCAGTAGTATACTCGGGCACCGCGGTGTTCCCGGTTGCGCCGAATACTGCGCAAGCAAATTCGCACTGGAGGGCTTCAGTCAGTCGATCCGCGCGGAGCTTGCCCGCGAAGGAATTGACGTCTTGGTGGTAAGCCCGGCTCGCACGAAGACGGAGTTCTTCGATCGGGCCATTGACGCAAACGGAACACCTTGGCCGAGCATTCGCGGGATGAGCTCCGAAGCTGTCGCGCGGCGCATTGTTCGAGCGATTCGGCGCGGTCAGCACCAGCTCATTATCAGCCTGGGCGGAAAGTCGCTCGTCTGGGTCAGCAGGCTGTTTCCAGGTATCGTGGACCGGGTGCTTGCGCGGTACCACTAATCTGGCGATACTTCAGCATTTTCGCGGTCAGTCGGCGGGCTGACACGGCCATCGGTTTGCGTTATTCTAGATTCAGCGGCACATCCCCACTCTCGTGCTGTCCTCCGACCACCCACCCCAGACTCCCCGAGGAGCTCCTCTGATGTCCATGAAGAACAGACGCCAGTTTCTGGAAGATTCGATGCTTGCCGCGGCCGCCGCGGTTGCGGCTGCACCGGCTGCAAGTGCACTGGCTGCGGACGAACAGCCGTCGAACAGTCCCAGCGAGAAGCTCGGCGTCGCCGTGGTCGGCTGTGGCGGACGCGGTGGCGATCACCTGGAGGCCTTCACTGGACGACCCGATACGGAAGTTCTCTACGTTGTCGACATCGACGAGAATACAGGTAAGCGCCGCGCGAAGATGGTTGCCGACAAGCAAGGCCGGGAGCCGAAGGTCATCGTCGACATGCGCGAAGCATTCGATGATCCGGCCGTCAACATTGTCAGCACCGCGACTCCGAATCATTGGCATTCGCTGGTCGCGATCTGGGCCATGCAGGCTGGCAAGGATGTGTACGTCGAAAAGCCCGTCAGCCACAACGTGAGCGAAGGTCGACGTTGCGTCGAAGCCGCTCGCAAGTACAACCGTATCTGCCAGACAGGAACGCAAAGCCGTTCGAATCCTGGCATGCGCGACGCAATGCAATATGTGCACGACGGCAAAATCGGCAAAGTCAGCGTTTCTCGCGGGCTGTGCTATAAGCGTCGCCCCACGATCGGTCCCAAGGGCGAATACGAGGTTCCCGCGGGAGTCAACTACGATCTGTGGCTGGGCCCTGCGCCGCTGGCGCCCCTCACGCGGCCGCGGTTTCACTATGACTGGCACTGGCAGTGGCCTTACGGCAATGGAGATCTTGGCAACCAAGGCATCCACCAGATGGACCTCGCCCGCTGGGCGCTGGGAGTTGACCGCCTCAGCGACTGGGTGCTCAGCTACGGTGGCCGTGTTGGCTATGAAGACGCCGGCGAAACGGCGAATACGCAGATGATCGTTCACGGCTACGGCGACCAGGCACTGGTGTTCGAAGTGCGCGGGCTGCCTACCGAACCTCTCAAAGGAGCTGGTGTTGGCCTGATTGTGGAAGGCGCCGATGGCTACGTTGTGATGACCAGCTACTCCGAAGGCGCGGCCTTCGATAAAGACGGCAAAAAGGTGCAGGAATTCAAAGGCGGTGCAAACCACTATGAGAACTTCCTGAAGGCCGTCCGCAGTCGTAATTACAACGACTTGAACGCTGATATCGAAGAGGGACACCTCTCAAGCGCACTCTGCCATCTTGGCAATATCTCGTATCGAATGGGAGAGCTCCTCTCGGTCCCCGAGATTGCCGAGCGGCTCCAAGGGGTCGAATCGGCAGAAAATGAAGTCGCCAGCTTTGAGCGCTTCAAAGAGCACCTGGCCCACAACAAGCTCGATCTGGAGAACGTGAAGCTGAACTATGGGCCGAAGCTGGCATTCGATCCGGCGTCCGAGAAATTCATCGACAATTCACAAGCAGACGTAATGCTGACCCGCGAATACCGCGCGCCGTTTGTCGTCCCGGCGGCCGGAGCGGTTTAAGCCTTATTCGAATTCATCTTAGGCGGAAGGCCGCAGGACGGCGATTTCCTGCGGCCTTCTGTTGTTTCATGGCAGCAGCGCGTGGTTTCGGAATCCTGTTCGAGGACGACTCCATTTTGGTGGTGAACAAGCCAGCCGGCATCACCACCCAGGCGCCGCGCGCCTTTGAAAGCCTAGAGTCGCGGATTCGCCTCTACTTGGCCACCGCAGACGGCTGTCCGCCCGAGGACCTTTACCTCGGGATTCCCCATCGCCTCGATCGTCCAGTGACCGGCGTGATCGTGTTTGCAAAGACAAGGCAGGCCGCCCGGCACCTCTCTAAGCAGATCGAGCGTCGGCGCGTACGCAAGGTTTACTGGTCATGCGTAGAACGTGTTGTCGAGCCGCTCGAAGGTACTTGGACTGACTACCTCCATAAATTCCACGGCCAGCCGAAGACAGCCGTCGTCGAAGCGACCCATCCGCAGGGACTGGAAGCGATTCTACATTACCGCACCCTGGGTTTTCATCAGGCTGGCTCGTGGCTCGAGATCGAATTGGAGACGGGACGCACTCACCAGATTCGCGTGCAGAGTTCCTCGCGTGGGCATCCCGTGATGGGCGACGAAGCATATGGTGCCCAGCTAACTTTCGGTCCACGTGAAGTTGACGAGCGACTGCGGCGGATTGCGCTACATGCACGTTCCCTGACGTTTCATCATCCGAAGTCGAAGCAGCTGATGATGATCGAGGCACCGCCAACCGACGCTTGGGCAGATCTTGCGCTCACTCCGCGCGAAGCATGAATCAGCCGCCGACTGCGCCCAGCGAGTGCAAGAGGTTCCACAGCCAAGGGTGCGTCCACGGATTCCAGGTCGGATAAGTCGCCGACATGACGCTTACGGCAAGCAGGATCGAGGCGAACATGCGCCCGCCGCGGCAACAGTTAAGGCGGTCGGCCGCCGGCAGCATTGCCACCAGCCACAACGGCGCGAACCAGAACATCCAGCGAAATCCACTGGTCATTCCGCCGTAGTTCCGATCGATCTCGGGCCTGGCGAGATAGAACACCAGGCAGACAGCAGACAGCAGGGCAATGAAGCCTGCCAATGCCGCCAGGTCGCGTCGCCAGAGGAGCCACATTCCCCACATGCTCAAGCACCAAATTGGCGTGAGCGTGTAGATACCATGGTGCCCCACTGTTGCGTGGAGCACGTACGTGGCGATGCTCGGTTCGCCACGATCGATGCCCTGCGGGGTTCGCCAATAGCTGTCGCGCATCTTGCCGCGGAGCATGTACGAGTAATCGTACCAGTTGTCTTCAGGGTTCGTTTCGCTGCGGTGCATGTACGGCGGCCGTAAGCTGTCGTGCGCGATGTAATTCGTGCCGAACATGGCGATAGCAACCAGCACCGCCGGAGGTGCGAAACCGAGCAAAGTCTCTCGCGGAGCCTTCCAAAACAGCAACGCACCCGTTAGCGCGGCGAGCGACAAGGCGGGCAGTTCATTTGTTACGGCAAACGCGGCAAAGAAACCCGCCAACGCGAAGGATCGCAACCGCCGTTCGCCGTCGTACCAGATGCGCACCAGCGACCAGAGCACAATTGCCGCGCAGACTGCTGCCGGAATGTGATTATTGATGCTGACGGCGAACGTCGTCAAGAAAGTGCCGAAGCATGCCGCCGCGAGTGTAAAAATCCTCCCCCAATCAGTTGTTCCCAGTCTTTCGGCAAGGAGCGTCAGGACCAGGAAGTACACCACCAGAGGCACGACGTTATAGAGCACGATCAGGCCGCGCCCGATTTCGTAGGGATGCGTGCCGAGCGTGGCGCCCGTCGTGCGGTTGATGATCCAGTAGGGGCCAGCCATCAGCGTGGCAAACAGCGGAGGTTTACTCGAGTATTGATGCAGCTGGCCATCACGACCGCGATGCTGCACCATGTCGATCGTGTCCCACCCGCGCTCCTGGATCACGTCGTCGATCACATACGTGCCGTGTTCGACAAGCGCGCGGACGGTCGCCCAGCGGCTGCGGTCGTTCGCGCTCAAAAATGGCCGCTGCCGCTGCCAGTCTTTCTTGCCCTCACGGTGCAACTGCACTTCCATCGCCTGTACGTCGACGGAGGTGACGGCGAGGATTCGCCCCAGCATGGCGCCTGTCGACATCGCGATGAGCAGCAGGTAGATGCTCCAGCGCAGCGTACGGGCGTGCTCGGCCGGATCGTTCATGAGGGACGGGGGGCATGCTGGTCGGCGTGGTCGGGAGTGCGCTCCGCGACCGAGTAAGTTTCGGTATCGCGCACTTGGTAGGCCGTAATCAACTCGGCCAGAAAGCCCATCGACATGAGCTGAGCACCGAGCAGCAGGGCACCCAGAGAATAGACCACCGCGGGACGCTGATGCAAGGGTGTGATTTCCCACCCGGGGATGGTGTGCCCCAATACCCAACTGCCGGCTAGCGACGCCAGGCCCGAGAAGCCGAGTGTAAATGAAATCAAGCCGATGGTTCCCATCACATGTTGCGGTCGCTGCCCGAAACCGGTCAGGAACTTGACCGTCAAAAGGTCAAGAAAGCCCTTCGTCAGCCGCCGGACGCCGTACTTAGAGCGGCCGAACTGCCTTGCTCGATGTTGGATCGTGATCTCGCCAATCGCGAAGCCGCGCGCTGCCGCCAGCACCGGGACGAAACGATGCAACTCGCCGTAAAGCCGCACCTCGCGAAGCACTTCGCGACGGTAGCACTTCATGCCACAGTTGTGGTCGTGCAGCTTCACGCCGGTGAGCCAACTGACCATCGCATTAAAGACGCGCGATGGCAGTACCTTGTGCCAGGGATCATGTCGCACTTGTTTCCAGCCGCTCACGACGTCGAGCTCTTCGGAAATCGCAGCTAGAAAACGTGGGATCTCTTGCGGGTCGTCCTGCAAGTCAGCGTCGAGCGTCATCACCAGGTCGCCGCGTGCCGAACGAAAACCGGCCGAGAGTGCCGCGGCCTTCCCAAAGTTTCGGCGGAAGCGGATCCCGCGTACCCGCTCATCGGCTGCGGCTAAACGTCGAATCACATGCCATGAGCCGTCGCAGGAGCCATCATCGATAAAGATGACATCCAGGTCGTAGCCGTGTTTGCGCGCCACCGCGACGAGCTCCTGATAGAGAGCTTCGAGGCTTTCTCGCTCGTCGCAGACGGGAATAACGATTGATAGCATCGCGTATCGCAGTGGTAGTTGGCGCGGGAGCCCCGGAACTACTGTTCCGCGGCCATTTCGTCTTCGACCTCGCGCAACCGAGGCATTCGACGCCAGCCCGCTACATACAGGATAATTGAAATCGCCAGCTCCGACACCACGAGCACCAAACGGTAGAAAATTGCCGAAACTATGGCAACGCTGGGGCCGTACATTGGCTCGATGAGTTGGGCCGACACCCACTCTCGCACGGCCAGGCCCCCAGGAATCTGCGACAAAAAGCCGGCCACTACGCTGAGGGCGACCGCGGTGGTGTGCAGCGACAACTCGTGGAACGGGCCACTATCGCAGGCGCCCAACCCGCGAAGCGTCGCCCAGAGGCTCGCTCCCTGCAATAACCACCCGAAGGCCAGACCAGTCCACCCGGCAAAGAGCATGGGCCACGTGATTTTGCGGAATTTACGTCCGGCGGTGGGGTTGAGCCGGGTTACGCCCAATTTTCGCAGCAGGAATTCGAATAGGAACGGGGCAGTAGGCGCGCCGAGCAGTACCACCGATCCGGCAGCGGTCGCGATCAGCAGGAGTTGATTCGGATGCCAGATGATCAGTACGAGCGACGAGATCGCCGCCCCTACCGCCAGGAAAGTGAACGTTTCAAAGAACACGCTGGCGGCGACAACCGTGTGCTCGACCTTAGGATCGCGCAATAGTACACGCCGCAGCAGAATTACCATCCATTTGCCGGGTACGTACTTACCGAGCTGCGAAATGTAGTAGGCGCGAATCGATTCGCTCAGCCTCACGGGCTGATCCGTCGCAAGCAGAATGCGATGCCAGAAAATGGCTGGCGGCAACAGGCTCGTTAGATAGATGACACCGGATGCGAACAGCCACCAGGGTTCGACCTGCCATTGATGCTGGCTAAGCTGCTCCTGGCCCGAGTCCAGCGCATGGTAGATGGCGTAACATAAAAGGGCGAAGATCGCCAGTTTCAGCCCAGTCACCAGGTGCCGGGTCCAGCGCTTCGGAGAGTCGCTCACAAGATGGTGTCCAGTCGAGTCGCAAACGTGAATGCTAGGGTCCCTATTGTTGCCGCCTGGGCAAATAGCGACAAGTCGAGTCGGCACTCGACGAGTTGGCCCTGCAGACATGACTACTGCGGAACGAGGCCGACTGCTACGATTACTCCTAGCACGTGAACCGCTCTCCTGAGGATCAAAGATATGAATGCGCTGATTGTGCTAGTTGCCACGGCGGCCCTGGGCATAGAAGTCGGCTGGGAACCTCTCCCTGGCGGTGGTCACGAATACACCCTGCAGCTCGAACCGCAATTGCTTAAAGTGCTTGAGGCGGGGCAGGAGGAGATCTTCAGTGAAGTGCCGGCAGGAGTCGACGTACGTCGCTACCGAATCGTGGTGGGAGTCGGCAAATTGCGGCGCGACTACGGTCCCCTGGCCGCCGAGATCGAACAACCCCTTGCATCAGCGCGTGTGACTGCGCCTCCGCAGGCAGTCAATTCTGCTCCCCCAGCGTCGCCTTTCAATCAGCCAATCGGTGAGTCGCCAGACCGTGAGACCGTACCTGCGGCAGACCCATACAATGCCCAGGGAGCAAAGCCGCCATCAGCAGATCTGGAATCAATCCCTCCTGCAGAGGAACCAACAAGCGCGGCGCCAGACTTTGGGTTGCCTGCGCCGGGAGCTGTGGAGCCGGCCTTTCCGGCGGCAGAATCTGCCGGAATGAACCCGCCAACCTCATCCTCTGGCGCGACGGCCGACGACCTTTGGCATAGTAGCGCGGAGCAATCCGTTTCCGCACGCAAAGCCGAGCAGATTAACGTCGAATCCTCAGCCGCGGCCAAGATGGCTCAGGCGCCGGCGAAGTTGCCCGAGGAAAACGATCCTTCCGCGCCGATTCGCGCCGCGACGTTCGAGGATGGCAAGGGCAGCGTTGCATCGGGAGTGGTCGATACGGGCGAGCCTGAACTGCCACTCTCAGAACCAAACTCGCAGCCCTGGGCACCCCTGGTCGTGACAATCGTTTTGCTCGCGTGCTCGCTCGGCGGCAACATTTTTCTGGGTTGGATTGCGGCGGACGCGCGCGCTCGTTATCGAAACGCGACAGCTAAGTTACGCGGTGCGGCGGTCTAGTTGCTCATTCTCAGCACTCTTAGAACTCGAGAGAGCGAAACGACTTGAGCCCCAGTCGCATTGGCACAATGGTTGCCGTCAGTCCCGTGACCAGGGCGGCAGCGATTCCAGCGATCAAGTATCTCGAATACCGATCGGAATCGGTGTCGGTCTGCGACATTACCAGGTAAAAGTGCATGGGCAGGGCCGTAAACAGCACCACGGCGACAATGTAAATCGCGCTGATCACCAGGTTCAACGTCCCGCCGAACCCCGCCGCAATCTTCGAAGGCGATTCTTCTCGCAAGTCCGGCATCTTGGCCCCCAGGCCCACAGCAATCCCTGAAAGTCCCAGGCATAGGAGCAGGCAGGTCAGCTGATGGATCGCCAGAACAAGCGGCGATACTCGCAACATTAAGTCGCTCAACATAATGAGCAGACAGCAAGGCAGTGACGATCCAACCACGGCGAACAAAAACTTGCCCCACAACACGGACTCGCGGCGAACCGGCAACATGCAAAGAATCCAGAATCGGCGACCTTCGAGACTTAACATCGGATAAATGAACCGCGTGGTAAAAGTCGAGAGAATCAGCCCCACGACCGCCAGGTTCAGAAAGCTGATCATGTTCACCCAGGCCGTGTAGTTCACGTCGTAGCTGAAGCGCCTGATGTTGGCGAAATAGAGCGCGAGCAACCCGAAGAAGATTAAAAACTGTGTCCACTGCACCGGATCGCGGCGGAAAAGTCGCAGATCCTTCACGATCAACAGCCGCATCTGCGGGGTCAGCAGGGGCGCAAATCTCATCACTGCCTGGTCGAGCCAAAAGTTCGCTTTGGGGCGGCGGCGAGCGTGATCCGTGCGGAGTTCACTATAGCTGGTGCGGTAGATCCGGCCGCCAATCGCGACGGCCAGGACCCGCAAAAACAGCGCGTTTGAGATTAGCAGCGACAGAAATAGCAAGCTCTCCGCCCAAGGAGCGCTCCCCGGTTGCCCGGCATCATTGCGCGCGGCCTCCAGCAGCCCGGAACTCAGCCACCAACTGGGCAGCAGCCGATGCTCGCTGTATTGCAGACGGCCGAGCATTTCCTGAAACCAGTTAGCGGTCAGCAAATTACCCTCGGTCTTCGCCAGTAGGGCCCAGATCAGAAGTAAGATACCGCCGAACAGCACGATTCCGGCGAGCCCCAAAGCCTGTCGGCGCAACCGAGCCAGGTGATGCACAAACAGCATGCACAGAATGGCGCCGATACCGCCCGGGATGTACACGAACGCCGCCATGAAGGGAAGCAATAGCGCGTAGTAGTACCAGGGCGATTCGACTTGCAACCCATAGGCCACGAGCATCGGACTGCCAAGGAGCAGAAAGCCCCAACTGCTGAACACGATCGCTTCCTGGAACTTATGCAGCACGACTCGCTCGGGCCGCACCGGGGTCGTCAACAAGAATTCGGCTTCGCTCGAGCGGTATAGACCGCCGTAGAGAATGATCGCCGAGGACAGCACGAGCATCACCAACAGCGAAGCGAAAAAAACGTTGTAAACCGCCTGCACAGTCTGAGCCTGCGTTACGGGATGCGCGATCGTGTGTGCAAGAAAGCGGAAGCCCTCGCCAAACAGCAGGAACAGTCCGTACCAGAAAAACGCGCTCAACAGAACGACGAGCGTCACGCGAAGTCTGGCTGTGGTGAGTGCCTGGCGAATCATCGTGCGAACCATCCGCGAGCGCAGTCGCCAGAGCAACCGGGCTTCCGCGGCCGGCGAAAGCAGTAGCTCTTCGGTCGTCGAGTGGGTTGCGACTCGCTCATCGCCCCAGGTGTCCGCGATGCTTGTCATCACACGGAATCCTCCGCGGATGCGGCCGTAGTCTCCGCTTCCTGGCCGTTCGCCTGAGGAGCTGTAAAGCTAAGGTAGAGGTGCTCGAGTGACGACTCATGCGAAGCGACTCTGGCTCGCAGCTCGTCGATCGTGCCTAAAAACTGCAATCGTCCCTGATCGACGATACCTACTCGATCGGCGATTTCCTGCGCAATCGAAAGCAGATGAGTCGACATGAAGATCGTTTGGCCACCACGGGCTTTCTTTTTCAGCAGGTCTTTAATCACGCGAACGCTGCGCGGATCCAGCCCCACCATTGGTTCGTCGATTACCAAAACATGCGGATCATGCAACATCGCCGCGGCAAACGCCACCCGCTGTTTCATGCCGTGCGAGTAGCTTTCCGTCAGATCGTCGACAAACTCGTGCAGCTTGAAAATGCTGATCTGCTCTTTGATCCGCTCGTCAGCTTCGCGGGAATCGATTCCATACATCTCGGCAATGAATCGCAAAAACTCGTTACCCGACAGCTTGTCGTAAAGGTAGGGCACATCCGGCACATATCCCAGCAGGCGATTCGCTGCGGTCTGCTGCTGTCCGACGTCGTGTCCGCAGAGTCGAATGGTGCCGGAACTGGGACGAAGCAGGCCGACTAGCATTTTGATGGTGGTCGTTTTGCCGGCCCCATTGGGGCCTAGAAACGCGAACAACTCACCTCGCGGGATATGGAGGTTGAGATCATCAACGGCGATCTTCGCGCCGTAGCGGCGGGTGACGTGTTCGATTTCAATCATCGAGCTTGCAGGACGGGGACCTCTTCTGAATTGTTCGCCGACGGCTCCGTGCGATGTTCTTCGGTGACGCTATCTTCGCCGACGGACTCAGTGCTTAGCGCGGCTTGCAGGTCATCGAGCAACATGCGACCCGTTCCGCCCGCCATCGGTTGTCGCCAATTCTCCGGCAACTTGGCACGCAATTCGGTCGCCAAACGATCGGGTACTCGTTCGAATTGAATCGGTGAGCGAAACATCGCGACTTCTTGTCGCAGCACCAAACCGCCTTCGTCGACCCACATTCGTCCACGGACCGCGCTGCTTCCACGCCCGCTGCCCGGATCGCCGCGATAGACCACGAGCAGCACGGGTGTGCGCGTGCCGTCCCAGCGAATACCCTCTTCAGCTTCGACTGTCGCCTGCAGGACGTCCATCGGACTGTGCGGCGAGCGGAACGGCGTATATAGCGGGACCGTCCAAGTTTGGCCCACGCGTAGATTAGGCATCCGCGATTGCGGTGAAAGCTCGTCATTCATCAATGAGTTGGCGGCGAGCGGCTGGTAGAGAGTCGCCGAAACATCGCCCGAGCGAACCAGCAGTTTGAGTCGAGACCCGTCGACGGTTCCCTGCAGGCGAATCGCATCCGGTATGCCGGCCAGGCGAATGCGAGACTCAAAGTCAGAGAGCCTGCCCAGCGGATCGACAATGATCCAGCTTTGCTTATCCACCTCCATCAGGTCCAAGTCTGAGAACACCGGTTTGAGCACGGTTGTCAGCCAGCCCGGCGCAAGTTCATCCAGGGGCAACTCTGCCAGGTACACTCGGCTGTAGAATTCGCTGATCCCATCAGGCCGCCGAACGTGCCAGTTTGCCGCCCAGCCGACTGTGCGGCCGCGCATTCGAATCGCCCAACAGGCGGGTAGATCTTTGTCGCTTTCGGCAGAGATCGAAGTGTAGTTGGGGGGCTCACCCACGCGGAGCGGCGGCAAAATCTTGGCCGCCACCAGCCAGCCCATTGTGGCCAGCCAGAAGAGGACCACGATGACGTTGAATGCTGGATTTCCCATACAACGGGCGTGCCGGAAAGCAGCGGAGGTGAAGCGTGAAGGATTGACATCACTTAGTTTACCCAATCATTGCCGGGCCGGCGAGCGAGCGGAGTTGGCCGGTCTGGGCGAACCTGATAGGCAGTGGCCGTGTCATCCTTGCAATTCGCGATGTTGGAGCTCAATGGCCCGCCTAGGGGATTCTGACGGTGTCGTAAGTCGGCTAGCTAGTTTGTGATTTCTTTCACTATTGGCAAGTTCGTTTAACTGCAGTGCAGCAGCAAAGTGGGGTCAACTTGATTGCTCAAAACCGACAAATGGTCTACGATGGTGGAGCCTATCAGCACGGGCAAGGTAATGGAGATGCCACCATGTCGCGAGCGACTTACTTCGTGCAGGAATGCCCCACGTGCGGACGCAGTCTACAAATTAATGTTGAGCATCTGGGCAGACAGGTAATGTGCCAGCACTGCCACGGCCGATTTGAAGCCAACCAATCGGCCCCGCAGGAGCCACGCGGCGCGGACCTGTTACGCCGAGCCGAGCAGCTGCTGGAGTCGACTTCGCTCCACCACCGGCAGCCGCCTGCAGCCTAGCGGCGTCGTAATTGGGCTAGGTCGTCCCAGTAGCCGGGATAAGTCTTTCCCACGCATTCGGGATCGTTGATCACGACGCCGGGCAGCCTAAGACCGACCAGGGCCAGGCTCATTGCCATGCGATGATCGTCGTACGTATCGATCGCTGCCGGTTGTAGCCTGCCCGGTTTAATATGGAGTCCATCGGCCGACTCGTCGACTTGTGCGCCAAGTTTGCGCAGCTCGGTCGCCAGAGCTCCGATCCGGTCAGTTTCCTTGTGGCGAATGTGCCCCACGTTCCGAATCGTTGTCGGTCCATTCGCAAACAGCGCGACGGCGCCCAGCGTTTGCACGGTGTCGCTGATCGCGTTCATATCGACGTCGACTCCGTTCAGAGCCCCGCCCTCGACGGTGGTTCCAGCATTATCGGATGTTACACGACATCCCATCCGGGCGAGGACGCCGCAGAAAGCGACGTCGCCTTGCAAGCTTGCCGGTCCAAGGCCTTCCACGCGAACTCGGCCGCCGGTGATCGCCGCGGCAGCCCAGAAATAGCTGGCCGCCGAAGCATCCGGTTCGATGGCATACTCTTGACCGCGATAGCCAGATGTTGCAATCCGAAACTTCTTGAAATCGGGAGTGTGTTCCACGACTGCGCCAAATGATCGCATCACCGCCAGCGTCATGGTTACGTAAGGGACCGACACGAGCGGACCAGCGATGTCGATCACAAGTGGCTCGCTGCAGTCGACCCCGGCACACGGCGCGGCCAACAATACCGCACTGAGGAACTGGCTGGAGATGTCTCCTCGAACTGTCGTTTGGCGAATCGTTAAACCATCGGCATGCACAATGACCGGCGGACAGCCTGCCCCCAATTCGCTTTCCGCGCGAACGCCGAGTATGGTTAGCGCATCGAGCAGATCTTGAATTGGCCGCTGGTGCATACGTTTGGTGCCATGCAAGCGGAAGCGGCCATGCGCCAATGCAACCAGCGCCGTCAGGAAGCGGACGCTTGTGCCGCTGTTAGCAATGTAGAGATCGGCGCTTTCGGCCGGGATATTGCCGTTGCAGCCGGTGACTTGCACCTCATGGGCCTGATGATCCGCCTGCAGCTCGATGCCGAGCGCCGTGAGCGCATCGAGCATCACCCGCGTGTCTTCGCTATCGAGCACGCCGGTGAGCGATGATTTGCCGTGCGCCAGGGCAGCACACACCAGCGCACGATTGGTGAGACTCTTAGAGCCCGGCGGGCGAACGCTTGCGTCAGGCGTAGCGGCAAGGGGCTCGATTTCGATACTCGACATGAATGTCAGACCAGACTTCGCTGCGCCCGAGGCAGTTCAAAAGGGAGTTACTCGGCGGCGATCTTCCATAGGTGGGCGTCGCTGCGAATGTAAATAGCTCCATCCGCAACGGCAGGCGAACTCTGTATCTCGCCGTCAAGTTGTCCGCCACCAGCCAGTTCCCCCTTGCTGCCGTCGGTTGCGATCGCGACTACCAATCCCTTACCGGCCTTGTTAAAGGCGTACATCTTGTCGCCGACGATGATCGGTGTTCCCCAGAACTCGCCTTCGAGCCGCACTCGCCAGATGGGCTTGCCGTCCGCGGTCGTCGCACAGTTAAGCACGCCCGCGCGATTGACAATGTACAACCGCTCTCCATCAACGATCGTGCTGGCTGCGCCCGGCTGCAGGTTCTGAGCGTTCCACAGCGTCTCGGGTTCCGGCTTGTCCCCCGGCTTTAGGGCCGTGAGGCCTTTGGAAGCAACGTAAACTGTGTTGCCAACTGACGTTGGTGACGAGATTGCATCACACGCGACTTCATAGTCCCAAACCTGCTGGCCGTCGCTTGTGCGATGCGCCGAAAGCCGCTTGGGCGATTGCAGCAATACGATCTCCGCGTTGCCGGACATTTCCACCGGGGAAGCCCAACTGGCCTCGCGGGGCCGCGCGACCTTCCAGCGAGGTTCCCCTGTGATTTTGTCGATGCCTGTACCGAACGAATCGCCCTGACATTCCACCTGAGCCACCAGCACGTCGCCAACGACGACGGGCGAACTCGACATGCCCACGTCGTTGCCAGCAGCGGGATAGTCGTGAGCGAGGCCGCGGAACCACTTCAGGTTGCCATTCAGATCGAGGCATGCCAGATCGTTGGATGAGTAGAACGCGAAGATTAGCTGTCCGTCACTGGCAGGTGTCGGAGCAGCGTTCGCGCTGCTGGGATGGCTCAACGTACGTCCCGTCGCCCAGAACTGACGTTCCCAAAGTTGGCGACCATCCGCGACATCAAAACACAAGACATGCAGCCGGTCCTGATTGACGCCACTCGAGGCCGTAACAATCACCTTGCCGCCGACCACGATCGGACTCGAAGGCCCCTTGCCCGGCAGCTTTACCTTCCACGCGATGTTTTTGCCATCGGCATCGGACCATTCGCTGGGCGGCTGTTTGCCCCGGGCGACACTATTGGATTGTGCTCCGCGAAACTGCGGCCAGTCTTCGGCCTGCAATGAACTCACGGCAACGCCACACACAATCAGCAACGTGGCAAATGCCATCATTCGATGAATCACGAGGGAATGCTCCATTCATACGAGGTTTAAACTAGCTGGCGTCGGCCGCGGCCGTGGCTTCCACTTTTTTGGGCCTGGGATTGGCCGGTTCGCGATCCTTGGCCAAAATCGCCTTGCCGGACGAATCGCAGACGCGGAGCTGAAAGACCCAATTCTGGGCCCAATCGACCGTTTGCTCATCCTGGCAGATTTTGACCAGGATGACGTTCTTGCCCTTTTTCAGAGTGCCGCGGCCAACGTACTGATCGATTGCCGAATTCGCATGATAAGCTTCCGCTTCGGAAAGCTTCGCGCCGTTGAGCCACACCTTGTTGGCATTCTCCGAACCGATGCGCAGTTCCACAGGCCGTTCGTGGTCGCTTTCGAACACAGCCAGCGCATAGCCCGCCACACCCATGTGTTTGCCCAGGGCCTTGTTCAGGTCGACTTCGCCATATTCGTGGTCGGTGTGGTGCTGCTTCCAACTCACGGTGCCCGCTGAGCCTTCGTAGCTAGCCGCGAGGTCGATCTGTTCCTCTGGAGGATAGATCGCATGGAACCCTTTACCGGCACGATTATCGAACGGACCGATTAGTTGCCAGTCAACAACGAAACCGTAGTGATGCTGCAGGTCGACCGGTGCATCAAGAGCCGCCAGCGCCTCGGTGATGGCTTTGACCTGGTCCAAATCGCGGGCTGCAACGAGTGCCTCGCGATAGGTTGCCTTAGCCTGTTCTTTCTCGTTGGCTTTTGCACTCGATTCGGCCGCCGTAACGAGACGTGTCACTGCTTCTCGGCGAAGTTCCAGGCTGGGGTCGTTTAGCATGCCTGGTATCAGTCGCTCCGGTGCCCCCTTGTCGACGCGGGCAATCCATTCGTATGCCAGCCGGCGAGCCTTGGGATTGTGGTTCCTGTGGGCCAGGAATTTTTCTAAACGGTCGACGGGGAGTTTGCCCGTCTGCTGGACTTGCTTTTCAGCCACGGCGTCTACCGCAGCACGCAGCCAGTTCTCGGCCAGCGGTCCGGCGCCGTCCATGCCAGCCAGAATCGTCGGGAGGGATTCGGCATCCGCTTGTTCCACGAGCTGTCCCCAAGCGTAGCTCGCCTCACGATGTCCTACGCCCTCCGGCTGCACCCTGCGGAGCGATTGAACGTAAGTATCCAACTCAGCGCCCTGGGCACTCAGGCGACCCGAAATCGCGGCCGCGAACAGGGCGGCCAGGCAGATGGAATGCAGCGTTCGCATATTCGTTGGACTCTCGGCGTCGAGGGCTAAACATTGAGGCCAATTGTACCCGAACGGGTTGCCCCGCGAAACTTTGAAAACAGGCCACTCGGTTGTCCGGCGTAGTGCGGCATCTGGCCACGGACTAGAATAGACTGCTGGTCCGATAACGCCGAGAAGTGAACATGAAAAAGGTCAATCGGGGCGGCGGCTGGCCGGCCGTCTGGTACACGTGGAGCAAAGCCCGGGAAGTGGGCGGCATTGTCAAACTTTGGAAGGCGATGCGGAGCAAGAATGCTTGCAAAACGTGTGCGCTTGGGATGGGTGGGCAGGATGGTGGCATGGTCAACGAGGCCGGCCACTTTCCGGAGGTCTGCAAGAAGTCCCTCCAGGCCATGGCATCCGACATGCAAGGAGCGATTCGTGGGGACCTGTTCTCCACCTACTCACTCCCCCAAATGCAGGCCTTCACGCCGCGCGAGCTTGAGTATTGCGGACGGTTGACCGCGCCGGTGATACGCGAAGCCGGCAGCCAGTACTACCGTCCGATCGGCTGGGACGATGCGCTAGGACGTATCGCCGCGAAGCTTAAGCAACTCCCGCCAAACGAGACATTCTGGTACGCCAGCGGCCGCAGCTCAAACGAAGCCGGGTTCCTGCTGCAGTTGTTGGTTCGCATGTACGGAACCAACAATGTCAACAACTGCAGCTACTACTGCCATCAGGCGAGCGGAGTCGGTCTTGGTTCGTCGGTAGGCGTGGGAACCGCTACGGTCACGCTGGAGGACGTTGAGCTGGCCGATCTCGTGTTTGTCATCGGCGGAAATCCAGCCAGCAATCATCCGCGACTGATGCGCACCCTGATGCAAGTCCGCCGCAACGGCGGTGAAGTGATTGTGATCAACCCGGTGGTGGAGACGGGAATGGTCAATTTCAGCGTGCCGAGCGATGTCCGCAGCTTGCTGTTGGGGTCACCCATCGCGAGCTTGTACGTCCAGCCGCACATCGGCGGCGACTTGGCGCTCCTCGCAGGCATTGCTAAGCGGATCGAAGAGGTCGGCGCCGCGGACGAGCAGTTTGCAAGCACCCACTGCGAGGGCTGGGACGAATACCGCTCTTTCCTGCACTCGCTGGATTGGAACGATATCACGAGTCGATCGGGCGTTGATCTGCGGACGATCGACGAGATCGCCAAGCGATACTTTGCCGCCAAGAGCGCTGTGTTCAGTTGGACGATGGGAATCACCCATCATCTGCATGGCGTGCAGAATGTGCAGGCGATCGCCAATCTGGCGCTGTTGCGCGGGATGGTCGGTAAGCCACATTCCGGCCTCTTGCCGATTCGCGGGCACTCAAACGTCCAAGGCATGGGCTCGCTTGGCGTTACTCCCGCGTTGAAGGACGCCGTGCTCCGACGGCTCGAAAGTCATTTCGGCGTGCAGCTTCCGACCGAGCCGGGGCTCGACACGATGGCCTGCATGCAGGCCGCGGACGAAGGGCGGCTCAAGTTCGGCTTCTGCTTGGGCGGTAACTTGTACGGCTCGAACCCCGATGCCAACTATGCTCGTGAAGCCCTCGGCAAGCTCGACATGCTGGTCTACCTGAGCACGACGCTCAACACGGGGCACGCTCACGGACTGGCGGCAGGTGATACGATGGTACTCCCCGTCCTCGCACGCGATGAGGAGCCGCAGCCCACGACGCAAGAGTCCATGTTCAGCTACATTCGCTATAGCGACGGCGGTCCGCGGCGCCACGAAGGCCCGCGGAGCGAGGTTGAATTAATTGCCGAGATCGGCCGGCGTGTCTTGGGTAATCGGCAAAGTCCCATCGATTGGCAGCGGCTGGCCAATCACGGTGAGATTCGCGAGGCAATCGGCGCCATCATTCCCGGTTGGGAAGAGATCAGCGATATGGACCGCACGAAGGCGGAGTTCCATATTGCAGGTCGCCGGTTGAGTACACCGACCTTTCCGACAACGACGGGCAAGGCCCGGCTCCACGTCCACGAACTTCCTGATTCGCGCCTCGCTGATGGCGAGCTGCGGCTGATGACCGTCCGCAGCGAAGGGCAGTTCAATACCGTGGTTTATGAGGACTATGATCTTTATCGCGGCCAGGATCGTCGCGACATCGTGCTGATGCATCCTGACGACCTTGCCGAACGTGGGCTGGCAGCCGATCAACCGGTCACAATTGCAAGCCAGGTGGGGGCGATGCGGGCGATCGTCAGGCCGTACGCGAAGATCAGGCCGGGCAACGTATTGATGTACTATCCCGAGGCCAACGTGCTCGTGCCTCGCGATGTCGATCCGGCTTCCCGGACGCCCGCCTTCAAGAATGTGGCCGTCACCATCGAGCCCGCCGTTGGAACTCCAAATTGTTTGCAAATCGCCCCCGAGTTCGCGGCCGAAGGCTCTTCGAAAGCTCAAATGCGCTCATGCTAGAGCGTATGATTTTGACTCAGGCTGCAGGGTGCGCAGTTGACCCCCCAAAAAGTCAGGAAATTCACAAGCACCGATCTGTTCAGGGGGGGGTAATCAGGTAAGATGACGCACGCTCCAAGCCCTTGGAGCCGCTTGCAGCCAGGTCCACAGCTGGCGGCTCGCGTCGCGCTCGTGTTGTGTGGAGGGAGAGCTATCGCTATGGCGTCGGGTAAGATCAAAAAGCTGGTGCAGGAGAAGGGGTTCGGTTTCATTCAGTCGGAGAACGGACAGGACGTGTTCTTCCATCATTCGACCGTGGCCGACCATGGTTTCGACAACCTGTCCGAAGGGCAGAAGGTCGAATACACCGTTGACGACGCTCAGTCGAAGTCGGGCAAGGGACCGCGGGCCGCGTCCGTGGTACCCGCCTGAATCGCGCAGCATCCCCCAGGGTTAAGCGCACACAAGAAACTGCACCGAACGAGCGAGCCGGGCGACGAATCGTCCGGCTCGCTTTATTTTTTGGGCGGACTGTCGTGCGATCGCGTTCGGTTCACTCCGCCGTCGTTGGGTCGATCATCGTGCGAACCTCGGAAATTCGGTTCGCTGGGAACCCACCCTGGCGGGCGTGCTCCTCGATCGACGCCTTATTCGGGGCGATGTAAACGCAGTAAATCTTGTCGTCGGTGACATAGCTCTGGACCCATTGAACTTGCGGTCCGAGCTTGCGGAGTACGCCGCATGACGTCTGTGATGCCGCCTGCAATTCAGCCGGCGACAAGGAGCCGGCGCCCGGCATTTCTCGCTCAATAACATATTTGGGCATGGTGGTGGTTCCGAGGGTTTTCACCTGTTGGTTGGGAGTGTAACTGGGGATTGTGACGCGCAGTTGGCGCGGTTGCAATCGCCCGAGGTTCGGTTGAGTCTGACGTCTCGCGGTGCGATAATGCTGCGATGCGATACCTCCTGCTAGTCCCCGCTTGCTTGTGTCTCCTGATCTCGCTAACGACGGCCCTCGCGGCGGCGCCACAGCATGTCGACGTTTATCACGAACCAGGCAGGTTCGGCGGCTGGCCTGCGAATCATGGCATGTGGTCCTGGGGCGATGAGCTGCTGGTCGGCTTCAGCGCCGGATACTACCAGGACAATGGCCCCGGCAGGCACGCGATCGATCACGATCGACCCGAAGAACACCTCCTGGCCCGGAGTCTCGACGGGGGGCTGACTTGGACGATTGAAAACCCGGCCGTGCAGGGTGCGCTCATTCCGCGCGGCGAATCGCTGCACGGCACGGAACTGCCGGGCGTCAAAGATCGGCCCTGGCTAGAGTGTCCCGGAGGAATTGACTTCACCCATCCCGACTTTGCGATGACGCTCCGGATGAGCGACGCCAAGGGGGGCACCTCGCGGTTCTATTACTCGCTTGATCGCGGCCACAACTGGCTGGGGCCATTCAAGTTTCCCGACCTGAAACTGAAAGGAATTGCCGCACGCACGGATTACCTGGTCAAGGGGCCGGCCGAGTGCCTGGTTTTTCTCACCGCGTCCAAGCAGAACGGCGGCGAGGGGCGCCCCTTCTGCGCGCGTACCATCGACGGCGGAGTCTCCTGGACGTTCGAGGGCTGGATCGGTCCGGAGCCCCCTGGCTATGCGATCATGCCTTCTACGGTGAGGCTCGACGAGAGCAATCTGCTCTCGGCAGTTCGCGTGAGAAACGGTTCCCCCAGTTGGATCGAGGCCTACCACTCGCCGGATGATGGTCGTACCTGGGCGAAGCTCAATACCCCCGTGCCGGATGCGGGCGAGGGGAATCCAGCGGCCGCGATTAAGCTGGGCGATGGCCGGGTCTGCTTGACCTATGGCGTTCGCAAGTCGCCGTATCACATGGCGGCCCGGCTCAGCAGCGATGGTGGACAGAGTTGGAGCGAGGAGATTCTGATCCGCGGCGACGGCGGCGGTCGCGATATTGGCTACCCTCGCAGTGCCGTACGTCCGGATGGTAAAGTGGTCACAGTCTATTACTGGCACGATGCTCCGCACGAAACTCGCTATATCGCCGCGACGATCTGGGATCCACCGGCAGTGGACGCCCAGCCATGAGCGAGGTGTTGCAGATGGTGCGGGACATGCTGACCATGGCCGGCGTGTGCTTTGCCGAGAAGCATCATGAGCCGACCTTCACTTCCGAGGAGTCGGCCCGAGCACGCGGCGAAGCCTTAGCCCTCGGCGCCAAGGCGTTGGTCGTGAAGGCTGACGACCGTTTTTTACTGCTGGTGTTGCCTGCCGATCGGAAGCTGGATTCGGCCGCTGTGAAGCGGCATCTCGGCGCAAAGAAGCTGCGATTCGCGGACAAAGATGAACTCTTGCAACTCACGGGCCTGGTGCCAGGCAGCGTACCTCCGTTCGGCAATCCAATTGTACCGCTGCCGCTCATTGCTGATCCGGAGCTGCTAAAGAACGAACGAGTGGCGTTCAACGCGGGATCGCTCACCGATTCGATCATCATGAGTGCGCCGGACTACGAGCGAGTCGCGAACGCTCAGTGGGTGTCAATCAGTGTGAGCTAGCTTAAGCGGCTCGTTTGGCGAACTTCCGGCGCAGCGGCCGTGCCATCAGGCCGTGCCACCTGTATAATTTTGAGCTGCCGGCACCAAGGCCATGTCCGGCAAGCTCATTACGACCATGCCGTCGGCCCCCGCGTTCATAACCGCGTCGATGGCCGTCGTGATCCTTCCGACGACTCTGGTTGCCCAGGTATTAACATTGAGCGTACCCAGAATGATCTGTAGTGCGACCGGCGGCACATCGAGGCCGCCAACCGAAAGGAACGCGAGGTCGACGTTGCCGGCGGTAACTAGGTTGGCAACCTGAGTATGCTGCCCGTTGGCGAGCAGGTCTGCGGAGTCGTTGCCGCCCAGAGCCCAGTTGTAAGTTTGTCCGGGGCCGAAGTTCAGGCCACGGTCCAAAGCCAAGTAGGGTACCCAACTGCCGTTGAAAGCGGTTCCCTGAGTCTCGCTCGCACCCATGGCGGCTTAGCCACTGAATGTGGCCGGCAATGCGCACGGACTGCCTGCGACCTGGAATGCAAGCATGAAAAAAGCGGAGAAGGTCCAAATTGCCACGCGCGCCATTAGCGGACTCCTTCGGAGAGTGAACCAGGATCAGCGGGACCTAGGGGGTGTCGACGCTCTTATTACCCCTAAAGTTGGCGCAAGTTACGCGAAATCGCTTGAACGCAGGGATTTTACGTCCGCTTTTTCTGGGTTCAGCATTCTCAGGGTTGAACCGAGTTGTTTTGCGCAATATCGTGCCGGTGATAATTGTCTGGACAATAGTTGTCGAGATTAGTATCATGCCGTCATGGGTGCGATGAACAGTGCATGTTCGAATCGAATCATGAAAACGAAGCAACCTTTAAACCCTTCTTACGGGTAATGCGATGATTGATGTCCCCCAGGCCGATGTGCTGGTTATTGGTGGCGGTCCGGCCGGCGCGACGGTATCGACCCTTATTGCGCAAAAGGGCTACAAAGTGCAGCTCTTCGAACGCGAGAAGTTTCCGCGGTTCCATATCGGCGAATCACTGATTCCCGAAACATACTGGGTACTCGAGCGGCTAAATATGCTGCCCAAACTTCGCAACAGTCCATTCGTGAAGAAGTACAGCGTGCAGTTTGTGGGTTCGAGCGGGCGGCTTTCAGAACCCTTCTATTTCGACGAGCACAAACCGCACGAAGCTTCGCAAACCTGGCAGGTACTGCGCAGCGAGTTCGACCTGATGATGCTCGACAACGCCCGCGAACATGGCGTGGAAGTCTTCGAAGAGACTCGGGTCATTGAGGTGCTTTTTGAAGGCGAGCGGGCAGTGGGACTGCGCGTGTCGGGTTCCGATGGTGCAACCCGAGATGTTCATGCGCGGGTTGTAGTCGACGCCAGCGGTCAAAGCGCGGTGATTTCCAATCGATTCAAACTTCGGGTGAATGACCCGGAATTGAAGAAAGGGGCCGTCTGGACTTACTTCGAAGGCGCGTACCGCGATACCGGCAAAGATGAAGGCGCCACAATCGTTCTGTCGACGGAAGGGCGGCGCGGCTGGTTCTGGTATATCCCGCTGCATCGCAATGTCGTGAGTGTCGGTGTCGTGTCGGAGTTTAGCGAACTGTTCAAGCCGGGCATGTCGCACGAACAGATCTACCAGGAGCAGTTGACCAATTGCCCGGCGGTGAAACATCGCGTATCGCAAGGCAAACGTGTGGCAGATTACTACGCCACCAAGGACTACTCTTATCGCGCCAAGCAGGCAGCCGGCGATGGCTGGGTTTTGGTCGGTGATGCTTACGGCTTTCTCGACCCCCTATACTCTTCGGGTGTGCTTCTTGCGCTGAAGTCAGGTCAACTGGCGGCCGACGCCGTATGCGATGCGTTGGCGAAAAACGACACGAGCGCGGCCGAACTAAGCAAGTGGACTAGCGAATTCTGCCGGGGAATGGATCGGATGCGGCGCCTGGTTTGCGAGTTCTACAACGGCTTCAGCTTCGGCCGTTTTGTTAAAGAGTATCCGCAACTCAAAGGTCACCTCACCGACCTATTGATCGGAGATCTGTTTGACGGTCACGTTGACGAAGTCATCGAACCGATGGAGTCGACGAAGCGAGATGGCGCCTATGTCTACGCGAGCCTGCCAGAGTAGAAGAAAAGCATGCGCGATCGCCGGACTAATGTTTTAACATAAGCTTTGCCTTGTGCTCTTCGAGCCAGCGAAGTGCAGCCATGGGCGTCATGTCGTTCAAGTCCAGTATCGAGAGCTCGCGGACGAGTGGATGTTCTTCCGGCGCGAACAGCGTCAGCTGGAGATCCGCCGTTTTGATCTTTCGTCCACGGGCGGATTTGGCTCGAGAGGTTGACGCAAGTTGCTCGTTTTCGAGCTGCGCCAGAATCTGTTTGGCTCGCTCCACAACTTCGCCCGGAACTCCAGCCAATCGAGCCACGTGGATGCCATAGCTCTTGTCCGCCGCTCCGGGCAAAATCTTGTGCAGGAATACGACCTGATCCTGCCATTCGCGCACAGCGACGTTGAGATTCCGAACGCCCGCCAGAGTGTCGGCGAGCGAGGTAAGCTCGTGATAGTGCGTGGCAAACAGTGTGCGGCAGCCGACATTGTCGTGCAGATGTTCAACAACCGCCCAAGCGAGCGACATGCCATCGTAGGTGCTTGTGCCGCGTCCAATTTCGTCCAGGATCACCAGGCTGCGCGAAGTCGCGGCATTGAGGATCCGGGCAGTCTCAATCATTTCCACCATGAACGTACTTTGCCCGCGATGCAGTTCGTCGCTGGCGCCGACACGGGCGAAGATTCGGTCCGCCACGCCAATCGTAGCGCTTTTGGCGGGAACGAAGCTGCCAACCTGAGCCATCAAAGCAATCAATGCGACCTGGCGAATGTACGTGCTTTTGCCGGCCATGTTGGGACCGGTGATCAACAGCGAGGTGCCATGTTCACCGCCGCACCCAACATCATTTGGGACGAACGTTCCTTCGGTCAGAATCTCATCGAGAACCGGATGCCGCCCGTCGATGATCTCGATCACCGGCTCGGTGGAGATTCGCGGCCGGCAGTAGCGCCGATGCCGGGCCAACTCCGCCAGTGCGACCAGGACGTCAACCTCGGCCAACGCCGCGGCCGTCCTCTGTAGTCGCGCCGCTTCTCTGGCCACGAGGTCGCGCAATTCGCTGAACAGATTGTATTCCAGGTCTCGCGCCTTCTCGTCGGCCGAAAGCACGCGTTCTTCGTATTCCTTGAGCTCGGGCGTGATGTAGCGCTCCGCGTTCTTGACCGTTTGCTTGCGGATGTAGTCGGCCGGAATCTTGTTGCCGTGCGTGTTGGTAATTTCGAGATAGTAGCCGAAGACTTTGTTAAACCCGACTTTGAGATTGGGAACACCCAGGCGTTCGGCTTGTTCGCTCTGATAGCGGGCGATCCATTTCTTGCCACCGCTCGTCAGGTCTCGCAGGCCATCGAGCTCCGCTGAGAATCCATCACGAATGAATGCTCCTTCGCGGCTTGAGATCGGGCATTCGTCGGCCAATGACTTATCGAGCCTGGCACGCACGTCCGCACAGAGTTCAGTCTGCGACTCCAGTTCCCGCAACCGGCCGCTGGCTCGCGCGGTGAGCTTTGCTTTGATGGCGGGCAACTTGCTCAGTGTGCGCCCAAGGCAACTAAGGTCGCGCGGACCGCAGCGGCCAGTTGTCACTCGAGCGAGTAACCGTTCCATGTCGTGAGTGCCGCGAAACTGCTCGGCAAGCCCTGCGCACAAGCCAGTTTCGGCGACCAATTCTGCGACCGCATCCAGGCGGGCATCAATTGCCGTGACGTCAACCAGCGGATTGGCCAACCACTGCGCCATGAGCCGGGATCCCATGGAAGTCAGTGTGCGATCCATAACGCCGAGTAAGGAGCCCTCGCGTTGGCCGTCCCGCAGGGTCGCCGTAATCTCCAGGCTGCGGCGCGTCGCCGCATCAATTTCGAGCGACTCGCCCGGCGAGTAGCGAGTCAGCCGGTCGATGTGCGCGAGCGACGCTTTCTGTGTCTCCTGGAGATATGCGAGGACGGCGCCGGCAGCCCTAACGGCCGGCGCGTCGTTCTCGGTGAAGCCGAAGCCCTCCAGATTGTGCGTAGCGAAGTGCGAAAGCAGCGTCTCCGTGGCCGAGCCGATCGAGAACGCCCAACCGGGGCGCTGTGTCACCAGCGATGCTGTGCCGTTGAGCCAGTGCCCAATTTCCACATCCTCCGCGACCAGACACTCCGCCGGACCGATGCGGGCGAGCTCGTCTGCCACGCGATCACGCAAAAAGCACGCCGCATAAAAACGGCCCGTGGAAAGTTCAACCCAGGCGACCCCCGCAGCGTGATCATCGGGAACCACGGCGGCCAGAAAGTTGCTCGTATGAGGGTCGAGCAAGGCATCGTCCGTCACCGTGCCGGCTGTCACGACGCGAGTGATCGCGCGGCGCACCAGACCCTTTGCTGCGCGGGCATCTTCGACCTGATCGCAAATGGCAGCCCGATAGCCGGCGGCGATCAGCTTGCCCAGATAGCTTTCCAGCTGATGGTGTGGAAAACCGGCCATCGGGGTGGCGTTTTCGCCCTTGTCGCGGCTGGTGAGCGCCAGATTCAGAACTCGGGCCACGGTTTTGGCATCTTCGTGGAAGAGCTCGTAGAAGTCACCCATCCGAAACAGCAATAGTGCATCAGGACATGCCGCCTTGGCGTCCTGATACTGCTTCATCATGGGTGAGAGAGTCATGTGCGGGCCGAGCTCCAAATTGACCCGCGCATGCTAGCAAACCGGAGTGAGAAGTGGGAGGGGGCGCTCCTCCGGCTGGTGTTTCGTCGCGAAGCAACGAGATCGTATTGGGCGAGTCGCCCCGCGACGGTCCTGCTTTCCTTGAGTCCAGCGGCCATCTCCTGGACTTTCTTCTGTTCTTCCCTCGATGTGGGGCGTTCGCGTCCTGGGGTTTGAGAAGCGTGCGGGCTTGGGCGACCAGCATGTCTCCGTTCGGCAGTACGTACAGCTAGCTGGGATTGTCGATGCGACGCACGAGGGCCGAGGTTCGAAACCCCTTCGGCGCTGACGGGGCCTCACGTCCGGTCCAACCAACTACCTTCGGATGGTGGATCGCCGAGTCGCCGAGGACTGGGGGCGGAAGCTGAGCAGCTACTTCTTGCCCGATTTGCCCACGGCCGGCCGGCGCATGGCGTGGGCAGTAGAGGCGATCGTGAGTGGTAATAGCAGTACGCGTGACATGCAGATCCTCGTGCGCTGTGGGTGAGTTTAAGCCGGCGTCTGATCGAAGTGTGCTCGACATGCACGCGCAGCGTCCATCCGCAATTCGGCGGCATGACAACTGCCTGTGACCTTAACCTTGGCCGAACAGCATGAATCTTGAGAGTAAGCAATGGCGAGCAATCTGTACGTGACCATCGCAGGCAATGCGCATGCCGCGAAGCAAGCCGGACTGCGTTATACGTCGGACGAACAGGCGGGAATCTATCGTAGGAGACGTGGGGCGAATGGGTTTGCATATCTAAACGATCTAGGGATAGTGGTGCGCGATCGCATCACACTCGGACGGATCAAGTCGCTCGTAATTCCGCCGGCCTGGACAGACGTGTGGATCTCACCGCACGAGAACGGCCACCTGCAGGCGACGGGACGTGATGCTCGCGGCCGCAAGCAATATCGCTACCATCCCGACTGGACTGCAGCCCAACAGCAGAGCAAATACGAACGGGTAGTTTCGTTCGCCAAGGTACTCCCTAAGATTCGCAGACGCGTCGCCCGCGATCTGCGAAAGCGCGGGTTGCCGCGCGAGAAAGTGCTGGCAGCGATCGTGCAGCTTCTGGAGAAGTCTCTCGTTCGCGTCGGCAATGACGAATATGCCCGGGCCAATGGTTCGTATGGATTGACCACGATGCGCAACAAGCACGTGCGAATTCAAGGATCGTCAATCCGATTTCGCTTTCGAGGCAAGAGCGGCATTGAGCATCACGTTGAGCTCGAGTCTCCCGTGCTCGCCCGCATCGCGCGCCAGTGTCAGGAACTGCCTGGCCAGGAGCTCTTCCAGTATTTGGCCGAAGATGGCAACGTCGTCGACGTGGGATCGGCGGACGTCAATGAGTACCTGCGTGAGATCTCAGGCATGGAAATCAGCGCCAAGGACTTCCGCACGTGGGCGGGAACGAAGCTCGCGGCTAAAGCGCTCGAGGAGTTTGCAGACTTTGAAAGCGATGCGGCGGCCAAGCGAAACATTACGCGGGCCATCGAGCGCGTTGCCTCGCGACTGGGCAACACCCGAACTGTTTGCCGCAAGTGCTACGTGCATCCGGCCGTGATCGAGGCGTATCTCGATCGGTCGTTGGTTGAATTTCTGAAGCGGCGAACCGAACAGGAGATTCAGGGACTTTCGCACCTGCCCGCGGAAGAGGCCGCCGTGTTGGGGCTGTTACAAGGAAGGCTCAAACAGCAATCAAAAGCCAAACGCCGCCGGCCGCGCAAGCACAGGTAGTGGATGCTACCGCGCGCGAACGCAAACGGCTTTTGCCAGTTGCTGGCAAAAGCCGCGGGGACTTCAAGTGGAGCGGAAGGGAGTCGAACCCTCGACCTCTGCATTGCGAACGCAGCGCTCTCCCAACTGAGCTACCGCCCCTAATCGACCGCCTGAGGGCTCTCAATCGCCAACAGGAACGGTGCATTTTAGGGTCCGTCCGGCGAGGTGTCTAGGTCGCCTGAGTCGCCACCAACGCCACTGGCTGGTCACCCTCGGGAAGTGGGCATCCGAGTGGCAGGCGATAGTCCAATTCTTCAGCAATGGGCGATTGCCTCCACTGCCAAGCCGTCAGGGCTGCGCGGCCAAACAAACCGCCGGCAAGCAGGATTCGACCAACTCGATAGCGATGAGTTGCCCAAGCGGTGGTAGCTTGCGTTATCGGACCAATGTAATCGATCCAGCCGATCGCCTGCTCGGCGAAGATCTCTTCCAGCAGCCGAGAGCGCAGCAAGTGCCCCGGAGAAAGGTCGGCTCGGGATTCGTCGAATCCAATCTTCAAGGTCGCGCGCACACCACGCGATTGCCAGCCATACTCAAACGCGACCAGTTCACCGCGCAGCCGCAAAGTGGCTATGGCTAACTCGCCGGACAGGGCTAGCTCGCGTGCTTGGTTGCGAAAGAACTCCCAAGCGAGTGGATGCTGTAGTACGGCAGTGCCCGCGCGAGCCTTCCAACTGGCTGCTTCGAGGCCGAAACACTCGCGCAGTATCGGTTCGACGTCTCCCGACTGCAAGTGTTCATGTCGTTCGAGTACCACGCGGCCTTGGCGCTCCGCGCGACCGCCAATCATGCGCAATTGCCTGCGATGCTTGCGAGATCGGCTGCACAAGTACCGTGGCCAGTTTCCATCGACATCGACGAGAGGGACTTGAAATCGCTCGCGAGTAACGTGCGTTACGCCCCCGGACTGGACTACCTGCAGCAGATTCTGCAGCGTTTGGCTAGTGAGAATTGCCCCGTCGATGGCGATGATTCCGGGCCGGTGCGATTGCAGGCCCCTCAAGAGCTTCTCGCAGACACTCGGCCCATCTGCGGCCTGATCGACTAGCAATTCGCCCGAGGTCGTCCATTCGTTGCCGGGCGTCTGCCATTCAGCCAGTGGCCAGCGCCGGCGACTGACGAAGGGCAGTGCCGCCACCAGCCGGTTGTCGGTTTCAACGGTGATCGCCGAGAAACGTTGGTGCGCAGCGAATGTACGAGCCCAGAGCGCCAGATGCTCTGCCCTGGACGTGGGCCGGAACGACTGACTGCGTCGCCAGAGATCGTTCCAGCGGCCGGCCTGGCGCAGAAGCTCGCCAACGGAATCGATTAGGGAAACGTGAAACTGGCCCACGGCTCGACCTGGATGCGTCGTCAAAGAGTGCAATCGACCGTTACAACTCTAGCTCGCGAACGACAGCCACGAATTCCGCCAGGATCATACATGTGGCCCCCCAGATTCGCTCGGACTGCCACTGGAAGCACGGTGCACGAAATGCCAGCCCGCGCTGCCGCCGCTCGACGTGCCCGACCGATTCCGGGGCCAACAGATGCGTGAGTGGGATTTCGAGCAGTCGCTCGACCTCTCGTTGACTCGGGCTCCATGTGGGGCGTGTGGAAACGCACCCGACCCAGGGGGAGATCTGAAAATTACTTGCGAACAGGTAGAGTGGCGTGAGCGGACCTAGCAGTTTTACATGGTCCGGCGGGGCCCCCAGTTCCTCGCTATACTCGCGCAGCGCTGCCTGCTGGCTGCTTTCGCCCGTCTCGATCATTCCACCAGGCAGGCTGACTTGGCCACCGTGATCGGGCATGTGCAATGGACGCAGCATCAGGGGGACATGCCAACCGAGTTGTCCCGGGTAGATGAGCAAGAGGACCGCCGCAGGGCGTACCCCAAGTGGTGCTGGCCCACGATGCCGGCCGAAGCTGAGCTCCGGTTGAAACGGAGCTTGGCCGCGCCAGCCGGGCAGCGGCTGGGCCAGTCGAGTTTCAAGCATGCTGGGCAGGTAGTGGTTCAACGCTACTGTTCGATTCGTAAGCGGGTGAATTGCCTGGCGATTATTCAGCGCGGTTCGTCAGCGGGCAACTGGTAAACCGCGACCGTCTCGGTGTCCGGGCCGACGCGCATCAATCCGAGCGACGGATTGGGGCGAGTGACGACGTAGTCTGCACCGTATTTCGCGGCAAGCTCCGAAAGCCTCGCAGAGCCCAGATTGGCGAGGTTGTCTCCGGCCGACGTGGTGGGATCTTGCCCCTCTAGTTCATTCAGGCGTTCCCACCACTCGACGATTGATGCCGCATCCTGCGGAAGATCCTTTCGCGTAACGACCTCGCCGCGGCCCGAATACCAGCGAAAAGTCTGCGACAGCCGAGGAACGAGAAACACTGTTCCTGGTGGGGTTTCCTGATTGGCCCAAGCCGCGACCTGACGCCACTCATCCAGATCGACGCGCGGGAGCGTCCAATCAGCTCGCGGCGCGAGATACTCGAGGCGAAAACGCACTGTGTCTCCCAGATGAATCGTCGCGGCCAATATCGCCGCGGCCACACCAGTCATGAACCATGGATGATGCTGCGTATGCCACTGCGAAAGTATGGCCACGGAAAATAGACTAACGGCCAGCGGCACCATGACGTCGGCCAGGCGGAACCAATAGAAGCGCAACAAGCTCGCGGCCCAGGTTGGGTTCCACCAGGCGAGGATCCCCAACGCAAAGCCCGCGGCGGCAATCAAGATCGCCGCCGCAATGAATGCCCGCAACCGCTGAAGTTCAGCGGTGGCAGGTGCCGACCGCACCAGCCCGACCAAGGCAATGACGAGCAGCAGATGTCGCGCGATGAACAAAAGTGGGAAGGACTGAGGGAGCAAATGATGTGTCAGGCGACCGTATACATAAATCTGATTTGCCTTGGCGACAAGTTCAGGGTCGCTGTTCCACGTTAGTGCCAGCGCCGGCCACAGACCACCGAGCGACAGCAGCCCTCCCACGATTGCAGGCAGGATGAGCGTGACGAGTGGCGGCCGACGCGGGGTGACGAGCCAGGCGATCGCCGTGGCCAGCACTGCCCAGCCGCCCACGATCACGTGCAGCGCGGCGGCGCCGCCGAAGCAGATCAGTGCGCGTCCCCAACGGTCGCGAACAAGTGCCTCCACTCCCAGCAGGACCAGCACATAGGCTAAGCCTTTGGCTTCGAATCCGCCGACAACCCATTCGCCGGCCAGATGGACTCGGCTGTTCAGGGTGACGAACAACGCCGCCGAGAGGATGCTGAAGTATCGAGCCGGCACGATGGCCACGCTCAACCGCCGCCAAGCCCAGGCAAGCAACAGCCAAGTCACGGCCCGACCTATCCAGGCTACCGCCGTCAGCGGCAGCCACAGGGTCATCCAGCCGCTGGCGAGATAGAACGACGCGTGAGCATCAGCCGTCCCCAAAAAAAAATCACCCGCTGCCCAAGAGGGATCCCAGAAGTGTTTGGCCTTTCCGAGGTAGTGCGGTTCGTTGACTTCAGGAGCGGCCCAGCCGGCATGGATGAAGAAAACCAGAAAGATTAGGGCGACCTCCATGGCGCAATGCCAGCGAGTTTGCCGCGGTTTTTCAGGTTCCGTTTCGGTCGCCAGGGGCACCATAGTCGCTAAAGCCTACCCTGAAACCCTTACCGTCTACCAGGGTCGGAGTCGCCGCAGTCCGAGGCGCATTGACCGTCTTGCGGCCCTTGCGTGCCCATTCGTCCGAGCCCTATATTCCGAGTTGCCGCCAGGTGCGGCGAAACCCTCTATTGCAAAGGAAGTCGAATGGCGCGCGAGTCTGCCGGCAAAAAGCTCCGAGAGGCGGTTGCCGAATCCACGATTCAGGTTCCCGGCGCGTTCAATGCGCTCGTCGCCAGAATGATCGAGCAGGCAGGCTTCGACGCGATGTATCTCTCCGGCGCAGCGTTTTCAGTTGGCACATTCGGCCTGCCGGACGTGGGACTGTTTACCCTGACAGAACTGGCACAACAAACCGGGTACATCACGCGAAGGGTCCAGGTTCCACTAATTGTCGACGCCGATACGGGGTTCGGCGCGGCAGTGAATGTTGAGCGGACGATTGTCGAACTTGAGTCTGCCGGAGCCGCCGGCATCCAGCTCGAAGATCAAGTGCTTCCCAAGCGGTGCGGGCACCTTTCGGGCAAGGGCTTGGTGGATGTTAACGAAATGTGCGCGAAACTTCGTGCTGCCGCTGCCGCACGTGATGATTCCGATTTGGTGCTCGTTGCGCGAACCGATGCTCGTGGAGTCGAGGGTTTGGACGAGGCAATCGAGCGGGCCAAGCGTTACTTGGATTCGGGGGCTGATTGGATTTTCCCCGAGGCGTTGCGCGACGCGGGCGAGTTTGAAAAGTTTGCCGAGGCGATTGAAGCTCCGCTGATTGCGAACATGACCGAGTTTGGTCAGAGTCCGCTACTGACGCTCGACGAGCTTGCCGACCTGGGATTCGCGGCGGTTTTGTATCCGGTGACGCTTTTCCGCACCGCGATGCGGGCCGTCGAAGCGTCGTTGGCCGTGATCGCCGCCGAAGGGACTCAGCGGGAGCTGCTGGACCTGATGCAGACCCGTCAAGAGCTCTACGATCTGATAGGATACAGTGACTACGAAGCCCGCGATCGAGCCTATTTTTCGGGCGAGTCTCCCGGCGAATAGTTTCGCAAGAACCAACCTGCCAACTGATGCAATTCCCAAGAAAGGTTCGGACCCATGGCGGAACCGATTTATAGTCCCGGACTGGAAGGCGTGATCGCGGGCGAGACTGCGATCAGCACGATTGCCGGTGGCCTTCAGTATCGCGGATACTCGATCGAGGACTTGGCCGCGCACGCGACATTTGAAGAAGTCGCGATGCTGCTACTGCACGGCGAGTTGCCTAAGTCGGATGCCTTGGCCGCCTTCCGCAAACGCCTCATCGAGCACGCATCGATTCCGCAGCCGCTGGTCGACTTGCTGGCCAAAATTCCAGCCGGCGTAGCGATGATGGACATCATGCGGACCAGTGCGAGTGCGCTGGCCCATTGGGATTCGGACACACCGAAGAATGACCACGATGCGAATCTGCGGAAGGCGGAGCATCTCTTGGTGCAGCTTCCGATTGCGATGGCTGCCCGACATCGGCTGGCGCAAGGCAAGCAGCCCGTGCCCTACAATCCCGAACTCTCGCTGGCCGGAAACATCCTTTGGATGCTGTTCGATAAAGCTCCGTCCGAGCGGCTAATCAAAGCGATGGATGTGTCGCTGATCCTCTATGCTGAGCACGAGTACAACGCTTCGACGTTCGCGGCTCGAGTCGTAAGCTCAACGCTTTCCGATATGCACTCGGCGGTGACCGCTGCGATTGGAGCGCTCAAAGGGCCGCTGCACGGCGGCGCCAACGAGGCCGTGATGGATGTATTGGCCGAAGTCGGATCGGCGGATCGCGCAGAGGCCTGGATCCGCGACGCTCTGGCAAACAAACGCCGCATCATGGGCTTCGGACATCGCGTCTACAAGACCGGCGATCCGCGGGCGACTTACCTGCGCACACTGTGCCGCGAATTGGCCGAGGAGACCGGCAACCAGGACATGGAAAAGATGGCGGACACGATCGAGACGATCGTAACCACAGAAAAGAAACTGCCGCCGAATCTGGATTGGCCAAGCGCCAGGCTATATCACTACATGGGACTCGACGTTGACCTGTACACGCCGCTGTTTGTGGTGAGCCGAGTCGTCGGCTGGAGTGCCCACGTGATCGAACAACTCGACAACAACCGTCTCATTCGTCCTAGAGCGAACTACACCGGACCAGAAGCGCGGGTCTGGGTGCCGGTGGAAAAGCGATAATTCTCGGCGCAACCGGTTGTAAATTGCTGTTTAGTGGAGCAGAACCTAGACTTGGGAGGCGTTGATCCATTCCCTATCGGCTCCGAAACGGATCCAGCACCTATGAGCCTGGCAAAGTTCTTTCAATTCTGGACCGAGAGCCTTGAGCGTGGCGCGAGTGTGAAGAACGTGTTTGGCGAGCCCATGGAAGTTCAGGGACGAACGCTGGTGCCGGTGGCTCGCGTTGTCTATGGATTCGGAGCAGGTCGCGGTCACGGAAAAGGCGACGAAGCCAAGAAGCACGCCGATGAACAAGATGGCGGCGAAGGCGGTGGCTTGTCGGCCAAGCCCATCGGCGTATTAGAAGTGAGCGACGAAGGTACACGATTCATTGCCACTGGGGTCAACAGTCGCCTGTACGCGGGTATTGCCGCCGGATTCTTGGTAGGCATGTGGCTGGCTCGCCGCCGCTAACAGCGCTTTGCTATTTTCAGAACGGCAGCGCTTCGCCGGCACCGGCCAGCTTGGCACGTTCAAAAACCTTCGCGCCCAAGGCTATGTCCTCGAGCGCGATTCCGACCGACTTAAATAGTGCGATGCTGTCGCGAGAATTGCGCGCCGTGGCTCTACCGACGACAACATCAGCAAGTTCAACTGCTCGTTTCCAGTCGAAGACGCCCTTCTCTAGAGAATCGATAAAATCGCCGGCTTCTTGCTGGCAGGCCTTGATGCTGTCGCACACGATGTTGTCCGCGCGACGCACGACCGTCGTATCGATTTCGGCCCTTCGCAGCCAGTTCGATCCAACCGCACACACAAGGGTTCCTTCGGCGAGCCAATTACCGTCGAACACCGGCTCGCGACTGGTCGTCGCGGTGACGACAATCGGTAGATCTTCGGCGGCTTCCTGCGGTCGGTCCACGGGCCGAACCTCGAAACCAAGCTTCTCTGACATCCGATCGGCGAACACCACGCGTTTTTGTTCGTCGCGGCTGTAAACGTAAGCCACTTTGAGCGGCCGAGCCCTTGAGACGGCGAGTAATTGCGATTCCGCCTGCCAGCCGGCCCCAAACAGGCCGACTTCCGTCGCCTCGGGCCATGCCATCAACTCTACGGCGATTGCCGTCGTTGCGCCTGTGCGGAGTTGGCCCAGGCGATCGGCTTCGATCAGGGCCAGCAACATTCCCTCGGAATCGTACAAGCCAAAGAGAAACTTCGCACCGCTGCGCGTGGTGGTATACGACTTCCAGCCCAGAAGGCCCAGATATCCTGCAGCGCCTGACATGGTGTGAAGGATGACGCCTGACGCTTGCACGCGATGCCTGGGAATATGCTCGGCCTCGCCCGCGGCTAAATGGCGAAACATCTCCTTGCAGGATTCAATCGCTACGTCGATGTCGACCAGTCGCTCGACATCGGCTTCGCGCAAGTAGAGAGCGGGCATATTGAGCATCCCTCACGTCTTGACTGCAAGTGAGTATCACCCAGCGAAACCAACTTTCAGGCGACATTCTGACGGCGCAGCCAGATCCGCTGACTCACCGCAACTGCATTCTACCGGTTTTCAAGTGCCGCGATCTGCTTGAATTCCTCTTTCAGGCAGCGGTACAGATTCTGATATGTCGGAAACGCCGCATCGTGGTATTTCTTGGCGGCTTTGTTGGGCGGCGTTTCTTTAACCACGCGAATCGTCGCGGCGCAGGCCTCTTCGACATTCTTGTACGCGCCAGCGCCGACCGCGGCCAGCAGCGCCACACCGTAGGCTGGACCCTCTTCAGCGTTGATTGTCGCCACTTTCTGGCCGAATACATCCGCCTGTATCTGTCGCCAGAGGAGATTCTTCGAACCCCCGCCCGAACCGCGAATCTGCCGGACAGGTACGTTCAGGTTCTGGATGATCTCCAGGCTGTCACGCATGGCGTAGCTCACGCCTTCCATAATCGCACGCACCATGTGTCCACGCGTGTGAGCCAGCGTGAGACCGATGAAGCAGGCCCGGGCATCCGGATCGGCGTGCGGCGTGCGTTCTCCCGAAAGGTAGGGCAGAAAGAACAGCCCCTCGCTGCCCGGTTGAATCTTTCCCGCTTCGGCTGAGAGTGTCTGATAGGGATCGACCTTCGTGCGTTTCATGGCCGCAATCTCGGGCCGGCACAGCTGGTTACGGAACCATTGGAAGCAACCACCGCCGGACAGGCTGACGCCCATCATGTGCCATTTACCGCGTACGGCATGGCAGAACGTATGCAGGCGTCCTAGTGGATCAACTTCGACCGTATCGCTGTGCACGAACATGATCCCCGACGTACCGATCGAGGTACTGAGCGTTCCGCGGCTGACAATACCGTTGCCCACGGCGCCCGCGGCGCAATCGCCTGCTCCGCCAACCACGACGCACTCCGTCGACAATCCAAGTTCCTTTGCGGCCTCGCGGGTGAGGTTGCCGGTCACATCTTCCGACTCATAGCACTTGGCAAATAGGTCGCGATCGAGCTCAAGCTTGCTGAGTAACTCGGTCGACCAATCTCGCTTGGCAACGTCTAGCAGGAGCATGCCGCTGGCATCGCTCACGTCGGTGGCATACTCGCCAGTCATGCGGCGTCGCACGTCATCCTTGGGCAGCAGAATTCTCACGGTCTTCGCGAAGTTCTTTGGCTCACGGTTGCGAAGCCATAGAATTTTTGGTGCGGTAAAGCCGGTGAGCGCCGGATTGGCGACCATCCGAATGAGCTCCGCGCGTCCGCCCGCGCGTTTCTCCAATTCATCGCATTCGGCCGCGGTCCGCTGATCGTTCCAGAGCAGAGCCGGGCGAATGACACGATTCTGCTTGTCAAGAAATACCGAGCCGTGCATTTGGCCTGAGAGGCCGATCGCCTTCACGTCGGCCGGTTTGAGCTTGGCCGTTTTGACGACCGCCTTCACGGTTTTCACCGTGGCTTGCCACCAATCGTCCGGATTCTGCTCGCTCCAGAGCGGCTTTGGGTGATACGACGGATAGAGGCTCGTCGCTTCACCCAGAATCTTGCCGCGCTCGTTGATGGCGAGCGTTTTAGTGCCCGAAGTGCCGATGTCGATTCCCAGGAAAATGCTCATTCGTTGCCGTACCGATGGGGACGAGGTTGGTATTGTGGAAGCGCGAACCTGGTGGCTTGGCCGGATTGTAGCTTAGCCTCTTGGCGGGTCGCAACCGACCGAGCGGGCCTTCCTGTGGCGGCATTTGACCTTGCTCACGTGCGGAACCTACGATGCAAGGGTAGCGTATCAGACGTTCGCCTTCGAAGTGCAAGCGGTGGTCTGGAGAAATCGCCCGCCAAGCTCATGACATGTACGCAATTCACCATCCGTTGCTGCCTCTGCGGGTCGACACTGTTTGCCCTGATCATCCTGGGCTGCGCTGCCGAGAAACCGTCTGAAGAGCCAGTGGCGATCGCCGCTAACTCTGGTTCTGGACTTAGACTGTTGGTCGTTGATGATCCGCAGATGGCGACAGCGATCGAAGCCTTGCGAGCCGAATGGGAGGCCCGTACTGGGAGCGAGCTGACGATCACGCAAGCCGCTGTGAGCGAAGCCATTGGCGGTCAGGGACCGCCAACGGCCGATGCGATCGTTTACCCTTCGCGCCTGCTAGGAACGCTGATCGAAAGTCAAAGCATCACGTCGCTACCTGCAGACTATGCAACGAACCGCGAGCTGGCCTGGAGTGATACTTTCGAGCTGCTGCAGATCGCCGAGACAACGTGGGCGCGTGAGCCGCATGCTGTGCCTTTCGGCTCACCGGTGCTCACGCTGTACGCTCGCAGTGATCTGTTGGAAGCCGCACGGAAAGAACTGCCGCGAGATTGGCACGCATATCACGAACTTGCTGCCCTACTCGGTCGACGCGAGAATCTGCATGCCGAGGCCCCGCCCGCGAGTTCACCTTGGCAGGGCTCGCTGCAGCCGCTGGCCGAAGGCTGGGCCGGCCGAGTTCTCCTGGCTCGCGCCGCCCCGTACGTCAAGCATCGCGATCACTTCTCTGCGCTGTTCGATATCGAAACTATGGAACCGCTAATAGCTGGGGAAGGGTTTGTCCGCGCGCTGGAAGAGCTGGTGGCTGACTACAAACTCGGTACGCCCGATCAAATTGAGATGGATCCCGCCGCGGTCAGAGAGGCGTTTCTCGCAGGGCAGTCGGCTCTGGCGATTGCCTGGCCCGCCCACACTGATGAACCTGCGCCGCCGAGTCACGTCGCAACCGTGTTTGCCGAGCTTCCAGGGGCAGACGTAGTCTTTAACTTCGCCGACCGAAGCTGGGAGAGACGCCAGGATCAGGAAAGTCCTCACGTAACAACGTTGGGACTTGGTGGTCGTCTGGGATCAGTCACGGCAAAGGCCTCTCATCCGCAGCAAGCTCTGCAATTGTTGGCGTGGTTGAGCGGTCGCGAGTGGGGCGTGCGGGTGTCGAGCGCAAGCCGTGCCACGACGCTTTATCGCCGTTCGCAGATGCGTACGCCACTTCCCTGGGTCGATGCGGGGACAGATGCAACTGCCGCCGCAGCGTATGCCAGCAGCGTTCAGGCCGCACTCAGTCGACAACAGTACCTCACCGTGCCGCGAATCCCGGGCGAAGCAGAGTACATGACCGCGCTCGACGACGCGACCCGTCAGGTTCTTCGGCAAGAGAAGACCCCCACAGAGGCGCTCGCCGAGGCTGCCGTGACTTGGCGCGAGATTACCGACCGGCTAGGCCGCGATCGGCAAAAAGCCGCCTATCGTGCGAGTTTGGAGTTCGAACGATGAGTCAAATGCGGCAGACTCGGGCCGTCGTTTTCGACCTGGATGGCCTGATGTTCAACACGGAGGACCTCTATCAGGACGTTGGCACCGAGATGTTGCGCCGCCGCGGTAAGACCTTCGATGCCGAGTTGCTCGACGGCATGATGGGACGTCCGGCCAACGCGGCATTGCAACTCATGATCGACTATCACGGTTTGAAGTGCACCGTGAGCGAGCTAATGGCCGAAACGGATTCGATTTTCGCCACGCTGTTGGAGGATCGGCTCCAGCAGATGCCGGGGCTTGGCGGACTGTTGATGGCGCTCGAACAAGCAGGGATTCCCAAGGCGATTGCCACCAGTAGCGGGCCGGCGTTTGTCCGGCGGGTGCTTGACCACTTCCAGCTCGCACATAGATTCGAATTTTTTCTTACCTGCGACGACGTTCGCGATAGCAAGCCGCACCCCGAGATTTACCTACTAGCTGCCGAGAGATTGGGGATTTCGCCCACGGATATGCTGGTGTTGGAAGACAGCCAGAATGGATGTCGCGCGGCAGTTGCGGCCGGCGCAGTCGTTGTGGCCGTGCCGAGTGGGCATAGCCTCCGCCATCAGTTTCCTGACGCGGCGCTAATCGCCGAGAGCCTCGCGGACCCTCGCTTGTATAAGTTGCTTCGACTTACCCCGCCGCGCGGTTCACCGCCTTAGGCGGCGACGTCCGCCAACACGCGGGCCGGGCGCACGCACCAGTCGGGACGGGATTGGCCATCCGCCTGAGCTACGAATCGCTCCAGACCTTCCCGGAGCATAGGCGTAGGGCGGGCCAGTACCCGGCTCGCACGCCGACTGCTTAGGGAGGTTTCCTCGTGCCATTCTGGATCTGCATTTCCGAACTTTGCCTCGGGACAGTGGACGCCTAGGCAGGCCGCCATTTCCCGCACGAAGCGATACATACTCGTGCGTTCTGCGCCGGCCAGGTGGAGCAGACCCTGCAGCCTCGTTTGTTGTGCGTGCCACAGCAGGTCGGCCAAGTCACTGGCTAGTATAGGGGTCGCATAGCGCCTGCCGTCCAACTTCGGAAGTTGACCGCGGCGGAGCGACTCGTAGGCCTGTTCAGCAAAGCAGCTGGTGGCATGTTCGCCGCTCCAACCATAGGCGTGCGTACGTATTACGAGTGCGTGGGTATTGGACAGCGCCCTTTCCACGGCCAGGCAAATTCCGGCGGCCGCCGTTGAGTCCAGCGGCGTTGACAATTCATCGTGAAACATCCGCGGGCCACTGAACACGGCATCGCTGGTAATTACAGTCAGGGTGCAACCCTGCGCAGCGGCGGCCTCCGCGAGCTTCGTGGCGATCACAGGTTCGAACTGCCTCTCGCATGGGAACTGGTCCGCATCCCAACTCGATCCGCCCAACAACGGGCAATGCACAACCCACTGGGGTCGCCAAGACTCGAGCAATTCGGTGATCGATGTTGCGTCCGCGGGATTCCAAGGAGCCGTGCGCATGGCCGGCGATTCGACTGCCCGATGGCGGTAACCGCCAAGGACTTCGCACCGACCGGAGAGGGCCCAGGCCAGGTTACTGCCCAGCATGGACTCGACGCCTGTCACAAGCACTCGCTGCACTTTCGGCCTCCTTGCCAATCGGGGTGAGGGTGTCCCGGTCTGCGGTGGCCCGTCGGAGCACGCGCGGCAGAACCGAGGGTGGGGGCGGGATTGTAGGGGGAACTTGTCACCAGGCCAAGACGTTCTGCCAGGCCAAGCAGCAGACGGCGGTGCTGTCATGCTGTGCCTAGTATTGCTTCCTGGCTCGACGGCCCGTCTTGACCTTTGGCGCGCGGTATTGCTAGACTCCCGCCCGCTTTTCGGGGCTCTCTCTTGAAGATTGGTGCCTGCCAAGGAAGGAACGGCAGCTGACATGCTGAATACGCTTGGAATCATCGAAGTCCGTCAGGAAGCACAACGTCACTGGAGCATTGGGCGAAAGCTGGGTGGCAAGTCCATTTTGGAACGCGTCGTGCGCCGCGTGACGGACAGCGAACGCCTGGATCGGGTTGTCGTGCTTTGTGCCAGCGAGCAACTCGCGAGCGTTCGCGGGCTTGTTCCTTCAGACGTGGAAGTCGTAGCGACCGAGAGCTCCGATTTACTTTCCACGGCCATTGCCACTTGCCGACGCTTGAACGTCAAGTCGCTCGTTCACGTTTCGCATGAAAACCCCTTTGTCGATCCCGAGCTGATCGATCGACTGGTGAACACCGCTGACGCTCATCCAAACTGCGACTATATCGGCTATTGCCGGGGCGATGGACGTCCCGCCGTGCTGACTCATATGGGCATGCTGGCCGAATGGTGTTCGGTTGCGGCATTGTGCCAGGCGGCACGCGGCGTCTCGGTCGACCGCCGGCATCTCACGGCTTCACTGTATGCACATCCCGAGCAGTTTAATGTGCGCCTACTGCCGGTGCCTGTAGAACTCGACCGCGAGGACTTGCGCCTGCGTCTCGATGGCGAGGAAGACTGGGAGCATGCCCATGTCATTTACGAGGCCCTGGGCCACGATGAGTGGGACTGGCGGCAAGTGGTTGACCTGCTGCACGGTCAGCCCGCTCTGCGTAGCCGCATGGCGCATTTGAATCAGGCAAAACAGTGTGCGTAGCATTTGCGGGTAACGAGCGGCCGCGGCCAGGGTCGGCCCGGCCCGGATCACCAAGTGAGAAGGATTCTCATGAGTGTCGTTGCGTCGGACTTGCTGTCACGGGGCGCCTTCGGCGCGTCGCACGAAACGGTACCTGTCGCAGACCTGGCGGGAATCGTCTTCGACGTGCCCGACGTGTTTTACGATGCCACGCTCTGGCGCCGTTGGCTGTTTCAGCTGCTGGTAAGAATGCGAACACTGGCCGACTACGTCGAGTTTCACGCGCGGTGGGAGCGCCATTTGAGCGACGTGCACTGCGGACGCCGAGAGTTTGGCGAGGCGCTGCAGACGTTTCTGCTCAACTACGGCCTGAGTTGGGCGCAAATCGATGAGATCGAAGCAGCCTCGCGGATCCAACGGCAGGTGCTCGAGGTCGATGTCAGGGCGCTGCCGGGCGTTGTCAGCACGATTCGAACCCTCAATCAACTCAAAGTCCCACTGGTCGCCTGGGCGGATGTTCCGCTGACTAGCGCGAAGCTCGCCGAGAGGCTCGACCGAATCGTGCCACGTGCCACGTTTCAGGCCGTAGTGACATCCTTTGAAGTTGAATGTACTCAGCCGGATGAGCATTGCTATACGGTCATGCGGGAAGCGTTCGCTGCTTCGCCTGGGATGGTGCTTTACGTGGGACATGACCCGGTTCACCTTGCCGCCGCGCGCCAGGCCGGGTTGCTAACGGCTGCCTTGAGCTACTTGCCTGCAGGTGAAATTGACTTTGCGCTCCCCCGGCTGGAGTATCTCGCGGAAATCGCAACTTCGCGCCGCCAGGTAGCAACGCGGTGCCCGGTGGTCGTCTCGCAGTCGCCAATCGAAGAAACCTCGCCCTGTTCGGGAGATTGTCGATGATTGCGCCGATTCGACCTCAACAGCCCTCGACGCCACGGATGCTCGGGGCTCGCCGCGCGGTGGGTGAATTGTTCCTGCACAGTCGCCCCCACACGACGGAGTCCAGGCGGGAGCTATCTCGCAGGGCGACGTGGATTCTGTTGGGCTGGGCAGCAGTCGTGGCCATCGCTTACCTGATACGAGGCCGGCGCTAGAGACACTCTCTGGTCCTTATCGCCGCCTGGCATGAAGACGTGAGGCGCGGTGCATGCCCGAACATGGTGACGTCTTCGCCGTGTTTCGCTCCGTCGCGGTAGCGGTCGGGATCGCGATATCCGCGTACGGTTTCGGCCGACCCCTGGCTCGTTGGTTCGAATGTGCCCGGCGAGATCGGGTGGAACGCGGAGTGTTCGCCTTGCTCTTGGGGTTTCCCACTGCCGGGCTGGGCCTTGCAGTCTCGGGACTGCTAGGTGGGCTTGGCACAATTTCCGTGGCTGCTATGACGCTGGTCGGCTTACTCCTGGCAAGCGTGGAAGTCGCCTGTTCGATCGCACATCTTGACCGTCAGGGCGGGTTCTTTGGCACTCTGCGTACGCTGCGCTTCTCAGCGAGTCACCTGGTATGCAGGAGCGTTTGTTGCCTGGCAACTGCGGTACTCGCGCTTACCTTGATTTCGGCCCTCGCGCCGCCGACCGATCCATCCGTGCTCGCTCAAACGCTGGATGCTCCCAATAACGCACTCTTGGCAGGGACGCTTTGGAACGGCGACCAACACGGCCTACAGTCGCTCTCGCTTTCGCAACTATGGTCGCTGTGGGGCCTGGCCCTCGACGGACCGGTGGCTGCTGGCCTGGTGCACTGGCAATTGACGATCGTCCTGGCCCTGGCCGCGACATACCTGGCTCGGCACTGGGTGAAACCCGAACTTGCCTGGCTGGCTGGGCTGTTGGTTCTCGTGTCGACCGGATACCGGGTTCAGGTCGGCACATTTTCGGCTGGGATCAGCATCGGACTGGCCGGATCGCTCGTTCTACTCGCGGCGGCCAGCGTGCGCGAGCATGGCCGTAAAGCCGTCGGGCAGATCAACTTCGCGATGGCGACACTTGTCGCAAGTCTTCCTGCCGAATCAACAGACTTTGTCGAATTCAATGCCTGGCAATACCCATTCCTGTTGATCGCGCTCAGCGGTCTCATGCTGGGAGGTCCGCGGCAGAGAATGGCCTTCGTCGCTTGCTTGGGACTGATCATAGCTGCGGCGCTGTTGCCCAACGGAAACGGGCTGATGGCATTCGCTCTGCCCGGCATCGCGGTTACCAGCGCCGCGGGCGCCGCGGTGCTGCTGCACTTGCCGACGCGGGCTCGGGCAGCGCTCCTGGGGCTGGTGGCATGCCTGGCCGTGGTGCAGGTAGGCGATATGGCTCGTTCGGTCCTCCCGAAAACTGGCGTTGCTCTGGGTTGTCAGTCGCGCGATGCTTATCTGCTCGCCGCGTGCGGAAGTTATCGCGCCGCCGCGGTGTTCAACCAGATCCGGCTACCCGAGCAGCGACTATTCAGCACGACCTCCGGGTGTTTGTACTTTGCCTCGTCAACCAAGATGGGAAGCGCGATCGCTGAAGAATCGCAAGTCGCCGCGGCAGAGGTCGTCGCCCAAGCACGTGAGCAAGGCTGTGACTACTTGCTCCTTGCCGAGCCCCTGAGGCCAGAGACCGGTCGAGCCTTCGACAGCGGTGCTAGCGACCGTCTTGCGCCGGACGGCGAGTCCCCAGTCCCGGAAAAGTTTGCCGGAGCCGCAGAAGTTATCCCAATTGTTGAGTACGAATTTGCCGATGAATACCAGCGAACCACCCGGTACAGACTGTGGAAACTTCAAAGTCGCCGGGCCGTAGCTTCGCCAACTTTCGAAACCGCGACCAGCGGAGAGGGGGTGAGCTCGCGGCCGCGACCTCTAACGAGGTGAGTCGTGACGAGAGCATTTGCCGCACTGGCTGCGATTTTGACCTGCTCCCTGGCCGGCTGCACGGCCATGTGCCAATCGCCCTGGGACTACTGTAACGCCGTGCTGGACGGCTGCGGGACCCCGAATTGCAATTTCGGCGCGCGATACAACTCCTCCTTCGCCCCCATGAACGGCACTCCAGCCACGACGCCCGTCGAGCCGACTCTGGCCGATGGTGCGCCTACGGACGCCGGAGAGCCCGCCACCGCCGGCGACGAGCCAGGTGAGATCACGGACAACTATCTCGAGCCTCTGCCCGAGTAAGCTCGTGGCCTTCGAGCAACGGGAGTCCGCCGCTCAATTGGTCGGCTGATGGCGTATTGCGTACGCCGCCAGCTCGTCTGAATTGTCAAAGATCCTAACTGGCAGGGCAGATTGCTCGCCCGGCTTTTTCTCGCGCTCCAATTTTCAGGGTGTGTGGATTCTGAAACGCGCGAAAATGCAGTTTCGCACCCACACACAGGCTCTTTGGAGAGACGATTTTCTTACCCGTGTCCTCCAACACCCCGTGTTGACCGCGTGCTTTCGGATTTGCTTGGGCGGTGACACAATCCTCTGAATGTACCGTACCTGAAATACTGGCCACAATTCAAATGCTTGTGGACACTTGGTCGAAGTGGGTTGGCGATTAGTGAACCCCTTTCAGTAAAACAGGTTGCGAAAACCCCAGGACACACACGCGGGCAAGTCCCGCCAGCCAGTGCGATTTTTTCAGATGCCGTCTCATCGCTCATCGTTTTGGCGACCCGGTTCCACTCGATTCGGCCAGGACAAGTCGAACACACGTCCATGCGCAGACCTCCTCGCTGAACCGCGCCATTGCGGCAGCGGAAGGGCCTGAAAGTCTGCCGAATGATTCAGGCTAATGCAGCCCGTGGCCTGACTTCAAGGAGAAAAACGGCCGGGGTGACATCTCGCCGGAATCGGAAGTGGCAATAATTGGGAACGTTTGTTCGCCGGGTCCGGCGATGATGTGATGGCCGCCAATGACTGTCGTAACTGCCCACGACGGCGAGGCTGCGAGGAGGGTTAAGGCGATTGCCACCCAGGTTCTCGTCAACATCGGAGTTACTCCTGGGGGTGTGGAGTAGTAACTTCATCGAGCTAAGAGCGCAAAAAAAAGCCGCACGCAGTTTTCTGCGTGCGGCTCTGAAATCTGCAACTGTTCGCGTCGAACTTAGGCGTTACGACGACGGCGACGGATAGCGACCGCACCGAGGCCAGCGGCACCGAACAGAGCGATGATCACGCTGCCCGGCTCGGGGACCAAGGTGACGCTGCCGTTGGTGAAGGTACCGGGCGCACCAACCTGGTTGTACACGGCCGAGGGGCCGAAGGTTTCGCTTTCCAGGGCGAGCAGGTACTGACCTGCAGCGGCGCTGTTGGTGTCAATCGTGATCAAAGCCACGACACCCGTCGGTACGCTGCCGGCGCTGGTGGTGGTGAAGTAGGCCGTCTCAAGACCCGGGGCTAGAAATGCCCCGAAGTTGCCCTGACCAACGTTGTTCGGCTCGAACACCGTGCCAGTGATCAGATTCACGTTCGTGATGATCGGGCCGAGGGCGTCCATCACCAGGTACAAGTCGATGCCGGCCAGAGTTTCACCGGAATTGGATGAACCGATGATCGGGAAGGTCTGAAAACCGGTGCCGACCGTGAAGACGTGGTTGCCGCCGGCAACGTTCGTGACGGCGAAAGCCGACGTCGACAGCGAGGCGACCAACGCGATTGCAAAAAACGCTTTACGAAGCATGTAGAAGTCTCCTTGAGTCACTCAGTAGTTGGATTTCGTAGTTGATTGGGTCAGTTCTGAAAAACTTCAGTCCTCGACCAGACACACTTTCTGACATCCTTGTCGTTCTGCCACCCAAAACTCGTTGACACCCTTTAAGGGAGCGAACCCCCTGTTGGATTTTGTTGTGCATACCAAGCCATCTGCATTGGCAAGTGGCACGCTGGAAGAGCCGGAGGTCATGAATCGCGCAAACAAGAACGTTCGAGGAACGTGATTGTTTGCGAGATTTCCGTGGTGCGAGTTAGCGGGTTTCGCACCAAGGATGCTGAAGTGGCGGACTGGCCGCGTTCGAAACATCCAACGGAAGACCGCCGGGACAGAGCGCCCACGGCGTCGCATGCTTGGAATGTCGTGAGAGGGATCGCCTTAGGCGATGCAACTTCTCACGTCAGCACACATTAGCTTCCCTTTTTAGATCAGGAGCCGGAATCGGCTTACATGGCCCTGATTGTAGCTAAAGGTTTAAGGATTGCAACCCAATTCCGAAAAAAATCTAACTAAATTCCGGCTGCCCCCATTCGGGGGCAGCCGAAACCTGTTACTACATCGTTAGTTCAGGCCCGCGATCAGCGATTCCAGCAGCGAATCGTCGAGATCCAGGGCGTTCGTTACTTCATTGGCCGCCAGCAGCAGCGAGCGGGTCGTGGGCGTATTGGCCTCGGCCAGAGC
>JALHMI010000024.1 GCA_022844125.1 Pirellulales bacterium
TCCATGTGCAACTGGCGATTCCCGGCCTTGTCACGCCCACAGCCGACTTCGTGTAGCCGTTCGAAAAGCGGCAACAGCCGACGGAAGTACTTCAGCCCTTGGACATCCCGCTCGCGAATCGCCGTACCAGATTCAGGCTTCGTTGCACCCATCCACACAGCATGACTTACGAAACTTGATCGCGCAAGTCAAAATAGGAAAGCGCAAACGGCGTGCCGAACAGACGTGTGATGTCCCCGTTTTGAGTTTTTGCGTCTACTTGCGGCGGCGGAGGCCGATGCAAGCGAAAGCTGCCGCGGCCAGGCCGACCAGGGCCAGCGAGCTCGGCTCCGGCACGATGCAAACCTGGAAGTACTGCAGGCCGCTGGCGTAGTCGTTGTCGTTCAGGTTGATCTGGCCCACGGTGCCGGTGAAGGTGCCCTCGCCGTCGCCGCCGAGGTTGATCTGGCCATAGGGAAACTCGCCATCGATGGAGCCAAGAAACTGATTCGACAGGTAGTCGTGATTCGTGCCGTTGATCATGGCGCTGATCTTGATGCAGTCGCCGATGCCAGGGCTGCCGATCGCGGCCAGCGGAATGGCCAGTTCGAGTCCGGTTTGGACGGCAATCGCCGCGGCCTGGTTGGCGGGACCGTCGCCAGCCGCCACGCCGGCCACGTTGCTATTATCGAACGCAATGCCCAGCCCCGAGGCGCCGACGTTCGGATTCGCCCCTGCGAGCGAGCCGCCGAAGATATCGCTGCTGGTTTCGATGACGGTCGCGTTACCGACGCTGTTGAAGGTGACGTCGAACTGTGGCCCCGCGATGAAGCCGTTGCGGAGGCTGAGCAGGTAGTCGGCCTCGAAGCCGCGGTCGAAGGTGAACCCCGCGTGCTTGCCGGCCCAGCCGTCGGTGCTGGGGTTGTTGCCGCCGAAGTCGGTCGAGTTGGTGAGCGTGTTTTCACCACCGGCGACCGAGTCGATGAAGATGTTCAGCTTGTTGAAGTTGCTGGCGAGGTTGCCGGTCAGCGTGAGGTACAGGACATTGCCCTCGATTTTGGCCCAGGCCGCGTTGAGCTCATTATCGGTCGTGTTGTTGAGACCGGACTCGACGGTTTGTACGGACTCGAGCGAGTAGTCATCGCCGGCGATGCTGCCATCCAAGGTGACGACCGCCAAGACGGGAGCGGCAGCAATCGAAACGGCAAAGCAAACGAGAATCGCCAGGTTGAGGGGCAAACGCATGGTGTGGTCTCCAGAGTCCGTGGTCGAGGGGATGATCGTGGCTGCAAACTTCCGTGTGTCAATCGACTGCGACGCAGGGCGAGGAGCGCGGGGTCGGCGCGAGTTGCGGCCGAATAATCGCGGTTGCCGGTGAGCTGGAGCGAGGAAGATCGAGCGTTTCGTCGGCGGCTAAGTGCCACGACAGTACCGCCTGCGGGGCAATTGTCCGCTGGGGGAATGAGCCCTGCGGGGAGTACGGCAGCTCGACAGCTACTTCAATCGCTACATGGACCAGACCACCTGAGGCCGGCGATTCCTCGCCACGCACAAGCTGGTCGCAGATCAGTAGCAAACTCCCGCAAATGAAGGTTCGCCGAAAAGCGAACGAGCGTGGCCAACAGTTGGCCACTCACTTGCGCGAGAGTGTAGTTCCCCCCGAAGCGGGAGTCAATTGGGGAAGAATTCAGTGCTGGATGCAGTCATGGTTCGCGTGTACGTACACGTGCGCCGTTTCGCGCACGATAGTTATTTCTTGCGACGTTGTTTGCGGAGCTTCGGAGCGCGGCCGTCCATGAACGGTGAGACGCTCAAGATCGGCAGGCCCTGATCGACGTAATGCGTTTCGTAGGCATCGAGGAAGGAGCGGGCTGGTTTGTCGAACCAGGCGGCGAAGTCGCTCAAGCTGGTGAAGACAAGAAACTGACCGCGGAACTCAGGTGAGGCGCAAAGTGCTTCGGCGGCGTCGCTTGGTGAACTGCCACTGAGGTTGCGCGACATTTCGCCAAGCCACCGCCGGAACCGACCCGTGAAGTCGCTCGACTTCCAGTGGGCCATCGTGCGAAGTGGGGGTCGCCGTCCATGGGTTCGCCATAAAAGTCGACGACCGTCAGGAGCTGTTGGGACGCGACCGGCGCTCCGCTCAGGCGGGCTTCATGGGCGAGAACTTCCTCGAGTCCCGCCAGAATCTCGGCGTAATGTGACATGGTGACGCCGACTGGTGACGCCGGCCCGATAATTCTCCGACGGTAAGCATGTCCCGGCTAGACACCGGCCGCGCTGGAGAGGTTATAGCGGGGCAGCACGGTTTTTTCACCCGTTTGCAGCCCCCTTTTTTCGGCTATAATCGGCGGTTCGATTGACGCCTGTCTATTTTTGCGGCCGTGCGCTGACGATTCCCCGGCGTCTGCGAGTCTGCCGCCCGCTCATTAACTAAGGAGATCGGCCGTGCGCTGTTCGCGACTCGATTTGCTCGCTGTTGTTTGCCTGACGATTCCCCTCGTCGGCTGTGTCAAACCTTCGACGCCCGGCGAAAAGGTCAAAGTGACCAAGATCTCGGCCGGACCCGACGTTCAGAAGCAGGTGCAAACCGCTCTGATCGAAGCCAAAGAGGGCGAAGTGATTGAGTTCGGCGAGGGGACGTTCGAGTTCGACTCGACGCTCTCCTGCGACGTCAGCGATCTGACGATTCGCGGCCAAGGCCAGGACAAGACGATTCTCTCGTTCGCCAAGCAAGGTCAGGGGACCGGTGGCGAAGGCCTGGCGATCACCAGCAAGAAGAACGTCACGATCGAGAACCTGGCCGTCGAAGACGCCAAGGGTGATGCGATCAAGGTCAATAAGACCGACGGGATCACGTTCCGCGGCGTGCGCACCAGTTGGACCGGCGGGCCGAAGACCGAGAACGGCGCATACGGCCTGTACCCCGTGCTGTGCCAGAACGTGCTGATCGAAGATTGCATCGCGACCGACGCTTCGGACGCGGGCATCTATGTTGGCCAGTCGCAGAACATCATCGTCCGCCGCTGTCGGGCCGAGCACAACGTGGCCGGGATCGAGATCGAGAATTCGATCAATGCCGACGTGTATGAGAACGTGGCCACGGGGAACACCGGCGGCATCCTGGTCTTTTCGCTGCCCGATCTGGAGCTGAAGGTCGGCCGCAACTGCCGCGTCTACAACAACGAAATCGTGGAAAACAACCACGAGAACTTCGCCCCCAAGGGGAACGCCGTGGCCAACGTGCCGCCGGGAACGGGCGTGATGATTCTGGCCAGCCGCCAGGTTGAAGTGTTCGACAACAAGATCAAGAACAACGACAGCGTCGGCATGTCGATCTGCAGCTACCTGGTCACCCAGAAACCGTTCGACAAGGACCCGGGTTACGATCCGTTCTGCGATTCGATTTACGTGCATAACAACACGTTCGAAGGGAACGGCTCGAAGCCGGCCGGCCCGCTGAGCCAGTTGGTGACGATGGCGATTGGCGAGAAGTCGCTGCCGGACATTATTTATGACGGCGTGGTCGACCCGAAGAAGGGCGTCGACGGCGAGCTGCCCAAGGAGCTGGCGATCATCATCCGCGACAACGGCGACGCCGGATTCGTGGATTTCGATCTGCCGGGCCTGGACATGAGCAACCCGCTCGAGCCGAAGCCGGGCAAGATCAGCCGCGATCTGAAGCCGTTTGAAGGCAATGGCGAGATCCCGAAGATCGAACCGGTGACGATTGCGGGCGTAAAGTAGTGGCCCGATGGGGCAGGGGTGAGCTGAGTACAGCCACCCGTGGCACCCTACGCCGTTAACCCCAGGGTCCAGCGAAAACAGGGTGGCACTGGTGGCACCCAGTGCTTCGCCGGGGTCTAAAACTACAGAGTGTTCCGAGTGTAAAATAGCCAGTGGTGGCTGGCCCGCTGTTTGCGGTTAAACCACCTCTTGGCATCGAGAAGTATCGCACTGGCGCTCGCGACCACACACGGTCGAGAGCGCCAGTGCTTCGTTTAACCACGCCTCGCGAGTGTGTCTATGTGGGCCGGCGATCGACTTTTTGCGTGTGCGGCGCTGTTAGTAATGTGTCTGTTTGCGGCGAGCGGATGTAGCACATCCGAGCCGGTGAGCACAGCGCCCGAGCATCCCGAGAAGCTCTCGGAGTTTGGCCTGTTCACCGGGAACGGCAGCACGCAGGACGCGGCCGAGGGGGTCGTGCCGTACGACCTCAACTCGCCGCTATTCACGGATTACACCGATAAGTTTCGTTTCGTGAAGTTGCCGGCGGGCACAACCGCCGAGTACCGTGCAGACGACGTGTTTGAGTTTCCTGTCGGAACGATCATCGCCAAGACATTCGCCTACCCGGTCGATGCGCGCGACCCTGCCAAGGGGCGGCGCCTGCTCGAGACACGAATTCTCAAGCATGAGCCGGACGGCTGGGTCGGCATTCCCTACATCTGGAACGACGAGCAGACGGACGCGGTTCGTGACGTGGCGGGCGACGTCCTGCCGGTAAGCTGGATCGACGAGCACGGCGCCGAGCGGAAGAACGACTACATCATTCCCAACGCCAACCAGTGCAAGGGTTGCCATAAACAAGGGGACGACATGCAGCCGCTCGGCCCCAAGGCCCGGCATTTGAACAAGGACTACACCTATCACGATGGGCCAGATTCCACAGTAACCGAGAATCAGCTCGCGCATTGGAAGCGGGTGGGCGCGCTGAAGGATTCGCCCGAGCCGGCCGAAGCGCCGCGGCTGGCCGTGTGGAACGACCCCCACACCGGCACGCTCGACGAGCGGGCCCGGGCGTGGCTGGAAATCAATTGCGCGCACTGCCACAACCCGATCGGTCCGGCGCGGAACTCGGGCTTGAATCTGCTGGCCTCGCAAGTCAACCCGCGCGAGTTCGGGATCTACAAAACGCCGGTTGCGGCAGGGCGCGGTTCGGGCGGGCATGAGTTCGACATCGTGCCGGGACATCCCGAGGAGTCGATTTTCATCTTCCGGTTGTTATCGACGGATGCCGGGATCATGATGCCGGAGCTGGGCAAGCGGTTGGTACACACCGAAGGCGTGGAACTCATTCGCGAATGGATCGCGGCGATGCCGGAAGAGACGCGGCCGACGCGGTAACCAAACTTGCGCCACGAAGAACCCCACCGGGCAAAGCCTGGGGGCTGTCGTTGGATGTGCATTAAGCCCAACAGGATTGCCGCGCGTGGCGAGTTTTGCTGAAGCTCTGAACTACGCGCGGCAGTGTCTTTCGACCGGGCGCGCGGCCGAGGCGGCGGGCGTTTATCAGCAGCTTTTGCAGGCGGCGCCGCAGGCGCCGGACCTGTGGCATGAAATGGGGATCGCACAGCTTCAAGCCGGCTATCCTAAGGAGGCGTGCCAATGCCTGGAGCGGGCCGTGCAACTTGTGCCGGCCAACGCGGCGTTTCTCAGCAACCTTGGCGCCGCGTATCAGAAGAGCTTGCGGCCGCAGCAGGCGGTGGACGCACTGCGCCGGGCGATTCAGGCGGGCGCCGCGACACCGCAAGTCTACAGCAACCTGGGGCTGGCATTGCGCGACGCGGGACGAACCGACGAATCGCTCGCAGCATTCGACCAGGCTCTGGCGCTCAAGCCCGACTATGCCACGGGGCATTTCAATCGAGCGACCCTACTGTTGCGAGCGGGGCGAGTCGACGAGGCGGTCACTGGTTTTCGCAGGGCTATCGAACTGGATCCGCGCGACGCCGGATCGCTCTGCCTGCTGGGCATCGCACACTTCGATCGGGCGGAGATGGAAACCGCGACCGAGTATTTCGATCGGGCCCTGGCCATTCAACCGAACTATGCCGAAGCCCGGCGCAACCGCGGCATGGCCTGGTTGGCGCTGGGGGATTACCGGCGCGGCTGGAGCGAATGGGAGCATCGGCTGGAGTGCGAGGGCTTTGTACCGCGCGTGACCGAAGGACCGCGCTGGAATGGCGAACCGCTCGCCGGCCGTACGCTGCTGGTGCATGCCGAACAGGGGCTGGGCGACACGCTGCAGTTCGTGCGCTACGTGCCGCTGCTGGAGCAGTTCGGCGGCCGCGTGCTGCTCGTGGTGCAGCCGGCGCTCGTGCCGCTGCTGCGCCAGTCGAGCGTGGGCCGCTGGTTGACGCCGGCAGAAACGCGTCCGCAATACGACGTGCAGTGCCCGCTGATGAGTCTGCCGCGGTTCGTGCCGGATGATTCGGGAAAGCCTTACTGGCCCGGCGAGTATCTGTCCGCCGACTCGCAGCGCGCGAGCACATGGCAAGAGCGTCTGAAACAGCTCGAGGGTCTGCGAGTCGGCATTGCCTGGGCCGGCAGCGCCGAGCATCCGCACAATCGGTTTCGGTCGCTCGCGGTCGAACAGCTCGCCCCGCTGGCCGCGGTCCCCGGCGTGCAGCTGGTGAGCTTGCAGAAAGGGCCGGCGGTTGAGGAGTCGCGGGAACACTTAGCGCGGTTGAACGTGACCGTGATCGAAGAGCCCTGGGACGCGGACGGCGCTTTCTTGGACACCGCGGCGATCCTTGAGCACCTCGACCTGGTGATCACTGTCGATACGTCCATCGCACACCTGGCCGGCGCGCTCGGCCGGCCAACCTGGGTGCTGCTGCAATATGCCGCCGACTGGCGGTGGCTGCTCGAGGGGGAAACGACCGCCTGGTATCCATCGATGAGGCTGTTTCGCCAGCCGGTGCTAGGCGCTTGGAGCGAGGTCATCGAGTCCGCGTCCTGCGGGCTCGGCGACTTGGTAGTTGGCAGCGGTTAGTGGGCGCACGGGCGAATTCGTTTGCGCAAGTGCGAATTCTTCTTGGCGCGGCCAACCGAGGGGATGGTCGCTGCGTCGATCAATGGATAGTCTACATAGGCTCTTGCGCGCACGAACTCTCGTGCAGCACTGAAGTTGGTGCTTCCCTGGTTAGGGCACCAGCGGGTCGCGCGAGGCACCCCGCCGGCACTGAGGCCGGCCAACAATCGGAACAGATTCTTGCCGGGTCGAAAGGAAGCTGTTTGGCCATGACGGTGTCGCGACGGTGGACGTGCTCTGCGCGTCTGCTGCAGGTGGTCTTCTGTACCCTGACCTTGGGCGGGTTCGCTGTCTGTGCTGAAGACGCGCCCCCGACCGTGCTCGAGCCGGGCACGGTCACGTTCTGCGAGCACATTGCCCCGATCCTCTGGGAGCATTGCGTCGACTGTCATCGGCCCGGCGAAGTTGGTCCATTCTCGCTGCTCACCTACGAAGATGCGGCCAAGCGGGCGAAGTTTCTCAGGAACATCACGCACGAGCGGCGAATGCCTCCCTGGAAGCCCGAGCCGGGGGTGATGCCCCTGCACGGCGAACGGCGGCTGTCAAAACAAGAGCTGGCCTTGATCACACGCTGGGTCGAAGACGGCGCGCCTCAGGGGGATCCTGCGAAGTTGCCGCCGGCCCCTAAATTTGAAGACGGCTGGCGACTGGGCAAGCCCGACCTGGTGCTCACCATGCGCCAGCCGTTTCAGGTGCCGGCTGACGGTCCGGACATCAATCGCTGCTTCGTGATTCCCATGAACGTGGCCGAGGACCGGATGGTTTCGGCCGTCGAGTTTCGGGCCGGCAATCGCGCAGTGATCCATCACACGATCATGTTTCTGGACGCGAACGGCGCCGCGCGCAAATTAGACGGCGCAGACGGCCAGCCGGGCTATCGGTCGTGGGGCGGCGCGAACGTCCGGCCGACCGGCGGACTGGGCGCCTGGCTACCGGGCACCGTGCCGCGTCATTTGCCCAGTGGGATGGCGAAGTTTGTGAAAGCCGGCAGCGATCTCGTGCTGCAAGTGCACTACCATCCGATCGGCAAAGCGGCGGAAGATCAGTCGAGCGTCGGCATCTACTTTGCCAAGGAGCCGACCAGGCATATCGTGACCGGCATCGCCGTTACGCAGCCGATGCTGAAGCTGCCAGCCGGTAAGGCTCATTGCGACGTGAAGACGCGCTGCGCACCGCTGCCGGTCGACGTGAACGTGCTGGGCATCTCGCCGCACATGCACGACCTGGGCAAGGAGTTTCGCGTCTCGGCCAAGTTGCCGGGCGGAGATTATCTGCCACTGATCTGGATCAAGGACTGGGACTTCAACTGGCAGGGCACCTACCAGTTTGAAAAGCCCGTCAAGCTCCCCAAAGGATCGATCATCTGCCTGCACGCGATCTACGACAACTCGGCCGGCAATCCCAAGAATCCGAATCGCCCGCCGCAGGAAGTGACCTGGGGCGAAGAGGCCTCGGACGAGATGTGCCTGTGTGGCGTGCAAGTCTATACCGACAGGCCCGAGGATCTGGTGAAGATTGCTAGGATGCCAGGATACGAACTGGCCGTAGGTTTGGAGGGGGGCATTCCAGAAGAAGCGGATCCCGGCGCAGGGGGCGTGGACGCGTCGGGTTATCCGAACGACGGGATTCCGATCTTCGCCGACAAAATGCGTCAACTTCTGCCCTTCGATCGCGATCGCAACGGCCGGCTTTCGAAGCCCGAGCTTTCCAAGCTCTCTGGCCCGATGCAGACCTACGTGATTCGCCGCTATCAGCAGGGTCTGCAGAGCGCGAACCGATAGGGGGCTGGCACAATTCGAGTGCCACTGCAACGGCGTTAACCTCAGGGTCGAGAGAAAGCTGGGGGGTGGCACTGACAACTCGCTTGTCAGTGGGCCCCGGCCCAAGAGGGATCAGGCCATGCGTTTCTGGAAGTGACGTTTTCCATTTTGGCACGTTTCCCTTGAACCCTCTAGTGCTGCGCACGCCGACAACAAGTTGTCGGAGCTACCCAATGGACCCGCGAAAACGCTTAACGGCGCAAAACGCTACTTCTGCGGCATGGCGTACTTCGCGAAATCTTTCGTCTCGATGACAGAGACGGTGTCGCCGTTCTTCCGCGCCACGAGCCCGGCCGCGCCGGGCGCCGACTCGATCAGCTTGAGCGCGGCCTCCGGCTCGAGCACGCTGGCGGCCGTGTCGAGACTGTCGGCAGTGAGACAGTCCGGCGCGATCACAATCACAGCGGTTTGATTGGTGAGGCCGAGTCCGGTTTTCGGATCGACGATGTGCGAATAGCGCTTGCCACCCAGTACGACGTGCTGGTAGGAGTCGCCGGCCGAGGTGACCGCGGCGCCCGCCAGCAGGATCTCGCGGGCGAGCGAATCGTCGTCGGCAAACGGCATCACCGAGATGGTCCAGCCCGACTTGCCCGGCGGCGGACCTGAGGCCAGGATGTCGCCGCTGGCATCGATTAGCGCCCGGTTGATGCCCTGCTCACGGAGGACTTTCATGGCTTCGTCCACTGCGTAGCCCATGGCGATGCCGCCCAGGTCGAGCCGCATGTTCGGGGCGGTAAGTCGAACGGTGCGTTGCTGGGGATCGAGCACGAGAAGCCGGTAGCCGACCGCGGCGCGGGCCTCGGCAAGTCGCTCTGCGGAGGGCATTTCCTGCTGCCGCCGAGAGCGACGCCACAGACGCACATAGGGCCCGACGGTCACGTCAAAAGCCCCGCCGGTCTGCTCGGCCAGGGACTGGGAGCGCACGAGGACATTCCAGAGGTCGTCGCTGACCCGAATGCCCTCAGCGTTGGGCGAACCAGCGCTCAGCGCGCTGAGCTCGCTGTCGGGGTCGTAGTCGCTGAGCAGGTCGTCAAGCTGCGAAATTCGCGCAAATGCGGCGTCCAGGGCAGCCTTTGCAGCGGTTTTGTCGGCTGCGTACAATAGGATTTTAAATGGCACCCCCATCTCGACTTGGGTAGCTTCGAATCTTTCGAGCTTTGGCTCCGCGGCAACAACCGCGGGATTACTCAAGACGAGCAGCACTCCACACGAAGCAATCACACCCTGCAGCAGCTTGCGCAGCACGACGACTCGTGTGCCGCGCAGTCGAGTGGCCTGTTTTTTGGCGTGAACCGTTGTGGTGCGAACAGAGATTGATTCAACCGTGAGATCGGGCATTCAAGGATCCTTTATGTCAAGCGTAGCTTCCTCCTGGTGTGCGTGGCAATCGTGCGGGAGATTCGTGACCAGTTTAGCAGTCGTTTTCGCGACTGTTTCGCTCGTGCGAGCGGCCGAGGAGACGCCGATCCCGCTGGACGAGATTAAGGCGCCGGCCGTCGAAGTGAAGGATGCGGTGGCGAAGACGCCCGAGGAGATGAAGCCGTACACCGAGATCGTGACCAACGGCGACGTGTCGTTCGAGATGCTGCCGATCCCGGGTGGCAAGTTCATGATGGGCAGCCCCGAGGACGAAGAAGGCCGCAAGGAGGACGAAGGCCCACAGCACGAAGTCGAGATCAAGCCGTTCTGGATGGGCAAGTGCGAGGTCACGTGGGACGAGTACGAAGTCTGGATGTTCGCGCTCGACATGCAGCGCCGCGAGCTGAACAAGGTGGACGCCACGGACCGCGAGAAGGCGGCCGATGCTTACGCCCGGCCGACCAAGCCCTACACCGACATGACGTTTGGCATGGGCAAGGAAGGCTTCCCAGCGATCTGCATGACCCAGCACGCCGCGAAGAACTATTGCCGGTGGCTCAGCGCCAAGACGGGCCGATTCTATCGCTTACCGACCGAGGCCGAGTGGGAATATGCCTGCCGGGCCGGGACCAAGACAGCCTACTCCTTCGGAGATGACGTCGAAGAGTTGGACGAGTATGCCTGGCACTACGACAACTCGGAAGACAAATATCACAAGGTGGGGCTGAAGAAGCCGAACCCCTGGGGCCTGCACGACATGCACGGCAATGTGAGCGAGTGGACGCTCGACCAGTACGTGCCGAATTTCTACGAGCAATTTGCCGGCAAGACGACGCTGAACCCCTGGGTCGTGCCGACGAAGCTTTATCCTATGGCAGTTCGCGGCGGAAGTTGGGATGATGATCCCGAGGCTTTGCGGAGCGCCGCCCGCCGCGGCTCAAGCCGCGACTGGAAGCAGCAGGATCCGCAACTGCCGCAAAGCATCTGGTACTTTACGGACGCGCTGTTCCAGGGTTTTCGCGTCGTGCGTCCGCTGGAAGAGCCCTCGGCCGAAGAGAAGACCAAACTCTGGGACGCCGGCGTGTTTGAATAAACCTTGCCAGGAAACTCTTTGGCAGCGATCGAATCACAACCCGAAGCGTGAGCGAGGTAGAGCGGAACAATGCTCGGCAGTTCGTCCTCGCTCACGCTTCGGATTGTGAAGCAAGCCCACAATCACTAACCAACAACTCCCTCCTACAACCAAAGGTAATGGAGACCAGAACTATGAGCGAAGCTTCCCGTCCGAATTCGTCGGACTCCCGGCGCACGTTTCTGAAGGGCTCGACGGCCGCCATCGTCGGCGGCGCTCTAGCCGCGAACCTGTCGATCGCCAAGAGCGCGCACGCGGCCGGCGACGATGAGATCAAGATCGCGCTCATCGGTTGCGGCGGCCGCGGCTCCGGCGCTGCGAACCAGGCCCTGCGGACCGAGGGGAAGGTGAAGCTGATCGCCATGGCCGATGTGTTTGAAGATCGGCTGGAAGGCGCTTACCAGCAGCTCGAAAAGCAGGGCGGCATCAAGGAACGCCTCGACGTGCCGAAGGAACGCCGGTTCGTGGGCTTCGACGCTTTTCAGAAGGCGATCGACGCCGGTCCGGACCTGGTGATCCTGGCCACGCCGCCAGGCTTCCGTCCCTCGCAGTTCGAAGCCGCCGTAAAGGCCGGCAAGCACGTGTTCATGGAAAAACCGGTGGCCACCGACGCGCCGGGCGTTCGCAAGGTGCTGGCCGCGGCCGAGGAAGCCAAGAAGAAGAACCTGGGTGTGGGCGTTGGTCTGCAGCGCCGCCACCAACCCCAGTACCTCGAAACAATCAAGCGTTTGCAGGACGGGGCGATTGGCGACATCCTGGCCACGCGCGTCTACTGGAACGGCTCGACCCCCTGGCTTCACACCCGCGAGGATCTGGAAGCCAAGGCCGGTCGCAAGCTGAGCGAGATGGAGTACCAGATGCGTAACTGGTACTACTTCACCTGGATCTGCGGCGATCACATCGTCGAGCAGCACATCCACAACTTGGACGTGAGCAACTGGCTGAAGAACGCCCATCCGGTGAAGGCCAACGGCATGGGCGGATGCGAAGTCCGCGCGGGCAAGGACTACGGCGAAACCTTCGATCATCACGCGGTCGAGTTCGAGTATGCCGACGGTTCGCGGATGTTCAGCCAATGCCGCCACATTCCCGGCTGCTGGAACAGCGTGTCGGAGTATGCGATTGGCAGCAAGGGCACAGCCGACATCAGCGGCAAGATTCAGGCTAACGGCGCCGACGAATGGCGCTATCGCGGTCCCCGGCCCGACCCGTACCAGGTCGAGCACGACGATCTGTTCGCCAGCATCCGCGCCGGCAATCCGATCAACGAGGCCGAAACGGGCGCGAAGAGCTCGATGACGGCGATCCTGGGCCGGATGTGCACCTACTCGGGCAAAGAGCTCACCTGGGAAGAAGCCCTGGCTTCGAACATCGACCTGGCGCCCGAGACGTTCTCGTTCGACACGACTCCCAAGTCGCTGCCGGATGCGAACGGCATGTACCAGTTGGCGGTTCCGGGCCTGACGAAGGTGGTCTGAGCCGGCAGCTCGATCGTAGTTTGAAACTTAGCGAGGCCGGTTACTCACAAGCTGGGTAACCGGCCTCGCTTGCTTAAGTGAGGAGATGTTGCGATGAGCGGTTTGCGCAGAGAGAGTTTCGCGTGTGTCGGCTTGGTCCTCGCGCTCGCAGTTGGGCTGACTCGCGCCGATGAGACCTGGCAGGCGATCCCTCGCGCGCTTCCGCCGGCGGGAATCGAGATCGACGCGGCCGATCGCGATGCTTTGAAAGCAGGACTCGATGCATTGCAGGGGCGATTGACAATTGTCGGCCGCCCGGGCGCGCGAGATTCAACCAGAGTTGACATCGAGATCTACTTGAAGGCGGTGCGGTCTGCGCTCGATGGAAACGAATTCTATCGCCGGCAGGATGTTGCTGCGGCGCATGAGCTGTTGCGAAGCGCTGGTAAGCGGCTCGATCAGCTGCACGACAACGGCCGATCGGGTAGCTGGTTCGAGAACCGCGGGCTTGTGGTGCGCGGCTATCGCTCGGCGATCGACGGTTCGGTTCAACCTTATGGCTTGGAAATTCCGGAAGACCTTGACCTGTTGAAGCCGGTGCCGCTTTACGTCTGGCTGCACGGCCGGAACGATATGCTGACGGACCTGGCGTTCATCAGCGAACGGAGCAAGAAGCCAGAGCAATTGCAGCCCAAGCATGCGATCGTCCTGCATCCGTTCGGGCGGAGCTGCCTGGGCTGGAAGAGCACGGCCGAGATCGATGTGCTGGAGGCGATCGAGTCGGTCTGCGATCGCTATCCAATCGACCGCGACCGGATCGTGCTCGCCGGGTTCTCGATGGGCGGCGCGGGCGCATGGCACATCGGCGCTCACTATGCCGACCGCTTCGCCGCGGTGCATGCCGGGGCGGGCTTTGTCGACGTGAAGCGGTATCAAAAGCTGACGGCCGAGAAGATGCCGCCCGCGTACGAGCGGCGGATGTGGGACGTGTACGACGTGCCGAAATATGTGCGAAACCTGTTCAACCTGTCGGTCGTGGCCTACAGCGGCGAACTGGACAAGCAAAAGGACGCCGCCGACTTCATGGGCGAGGCGTTCAAGGCCGAAGGTCGTGACCTGACGCACCTTATCGGCCCTGGGATGGGTCACAAGTATCATCCCGAGGTGCTCAGCCAGGTGATGGCCAAGCTGGACGAAGCCGTCCGTGCGGGACGAAGCACGAAGCCGGAAGCTGTGTCACTCGAGACACGCACGCTGCGCTACAACCGCATGCACTGGGTCGAGATTCTGGGGCTCGACCAGCACTGGCAGGACAGCCGCGTGGATGCGAAGCTCACTTCGCCCGACGGGCTTGAGGTGACGACGAAGAACATCCATTCGCTCCGGCTCTCGCCGCCCCGAGCGGTTGAGCGGATTGCCATTGACGGTCAGGAGCTCACCGCGCCGAAGACGGAAGCCATTGAACTCATCAAGCAGAACGGCCAGTGGAGCGTCACCACCGCCAAGGCCCTGCGAAAGTTGAATCGCAAGCGCCCCGGGCAGCAGGGCCCGATCGACGACGTGTTGCTCGAACCGTTTCTGGTCGTCACGCCCTCGGGGAAGTCGTCGCCCGAAGTGGACCGGTGGGTGTCGTTTGAGCTGGAACACTTTCGCCGCCGGTGGAAAGGCGTTTATCGCGCGACGCTGCGCGAAGTATTGGACGTGAACTTGACGGGCGACGAGCGGGCGCACAATCACCTGATTTGCTTCGGTGACGCTAAGTCGAACTCTGTTTTGCGCGAAGTGGCAAGCATGCTGCCGATCCCGCTCGAAAACGAGAAGTGGCAGCTTGGCGATCAAGCCTTTGATGCTGGCACTCACGTGCCGCTGCTGATCGCACCCAATCCGCTGAACCCCGCCAGATACTTCGTAATTAACAGTGGTCCCACGCATCGCGAGGCTCACGATCGCACCAACTCGCTGCAGAACCCGAAGCTCGGCGACTGGGCGATGATCGACGTTCGCACCGCTCCGACGGCTGAGCAGCCGGGCAAGATCCTGGCGGCTGGTGTGTTTGATGAGGATTGGAAAGTGCCAGTGCAGGAGTGAAAGCCGAGTCGGTGACTTGGCTATCCCGGCCTCCGAGTATAATGCGATATAGACAGGGACAGCAGTTAGGCGCGCTGCTCGAGGGGGCACATCACGTGAACGTGCTGGTGGTCGAAGACATTCCCGACGTGGCTCTCACCTTCGCGGCTTTGATCCGCGCGTATGGTCACCGCACGCAAGTCGCGTACGATGGCGGTTCGGCCCTTCGCATGGCTCGCGAGTTCCGCCCCCAGACGGTGTTCATCGACATCCATCTGCCCGACATGCTGGGCTACGACCTGGCCCCGCAACTGCGCAAGCTGCCCGGCATGAGCGAAGCGACGTTTATCTCGGTGAGCGGCAACGCTCTGGAGGAAGAGCGTTGGGCGACGGCCATGATCGACCGGCATCTGCAGAAGCCTCTGACGATCGACTCGCTGATGGGCATCCTCGCCCGTGAGCCGCAACGCGCGAAACGGTAGACGCCACAAGGTCGGTGACGACTGACGAGACTTTGTGCGTGCGCATGGCATTTGGCCTTTCGTTCTTCAGGACGTGCCACCCGACACTGCCGGTGGTTATGCCGGTTCTGCGGGTTATTCAGCACTGGCTGTTGAGTGGTCGACGAGGCTTTTGAGCTACGATTTCTTACGGGCTTCGTCGCCTTTGAGGCCAATCGAAGGCACAGGTGAGCCGCTGGCGCGGCCACCTGTGGCACCCTCAGGCTGCCCAGTCGAGGCCGGTACTCAGGAGTCACGATATGGATGTCCGTCTGAATGCCCGCGCTGCCGCGGTGTTTTCGAAAGTCAGCAAACGCTTTCGAGTGGGGCTGGGCACGCGCTCGATCGTAGCCCTCGACGAGGTCAGCCTCTCCATTGCCTGGGGCGAAGTGTTTGGGTTGATCGGCCCCAACCGCGCCGGGAAGACGACACTCGTAAAACTGCTGCTCTCGATCTGCCATCCGACCAGCGGGCGCATCATGCGGATGGAATCCTCGATCTCCGACCGCAGCACGCTGGCCCGGGTTGGCTATGTGCACGAGAACCCGGCGTTTCCGCGGTACTTGAACGCCCGGCAAGTGGTCGAAGGCTACGGCCGAATGACGGGGCTGCCGCGCCGCGAAGTTCGCGAGCGGGCCGAAGAGCTGCTGGACCGCGTGGGACTGGCCGATCGGCTCAACGAACGAATCGATAACTTCAGCAAGGGCATGCTGCAAAGGCTGGCCCTGGCGCAGGCCCTGGTCAACGATCCGCGCTTGCTCGTGCTCGATGAGCCGGCCGAAGGGATGGATCTGCCCGCGCGCAGGCTACTGGACGACGTGATCGAAGAGCGGCGCAACGCGGGGCACACGGTGATTCTCGTTTCGCACGCGCTGGCCGACGTGCGGCGGCTGTGCGATCGGATCGCCGTGCTACGTGGCGGCCGCGTGGCCTACATGGGAACGGTGGCCGGACTCGCCGGACAAGACATGCCAGATAACGACGACTCGCCGCTGGAAAGCGCGGTCGAAGCCCTTTATGCAGGAGCGCAGCGATAGCGATGATGGACCGACCGATTCGATCAACGTTCGCCTGGCTGGTCGTCGATACGTTCCGGCAAGCCCGAGCGAATGGCATCCTGTACGTGCTGCTGGCGATCAGCGTGATTTCGATCGCCGTGTGCCTGACCGTGGGCGTGAGCGGCGCGGAATCGCTGAACATCGGTGGCGATCCGGATGACTTTCTGCCGCGGATTGACCCGCAGGTAAATGACACTGCGAAGCTCGAGCAGTCGGGCGTGGTTGTGGCCGGAGGAACGCTCTCACTGGGGTTCGGAGCCATTGAAGTGCCCGTCGCGCGGACCCGGAGCGGCGCGGTGCACTTCCTGCAGTTGCTACTGGCCGGCGGCGTGGCCGACACGTTGGGGTTGATGCTCGCGCTGATCTGGACGGCGGGCTTCCTGCCGACGTTCCTCGATCCGCGCTCGATCAGCGTGCTGCTGGCGAAGCCGGCGCCGCGGTGGGTCCTGCTGGCGGGCAAGTACGTGGGCGTGCTGCTGTTCGTGTTGTGCTATGCCGTGCTGTTCGTGATCGGAACCTGGCTGGCGATTGGCGCGCGGACCGGCATCTGGACGCCGGCGTATCTCTGGGCGATCCCACTGCTGCTGTTGCACTTTTCGATCTTCTTTGCGTTCTCGGTGCTGTTGGCCGTGGCGACGCGGAGCACCGTGGTTTGCGTGCTGGGGAGCCTGGTGTTCTGGGTCGTGGCCTGGAGCATGAACTTTGGCCGGCACGCGTTCTTCTCGGCGACGGATCTCGCGGGCGAAACGCTGAAGTCGCCGCTGCTGGCGTGGATGGTCGACGCCGGCTACTGGATTCTGCCCAAGCCGGCCGACCTGGGCGCGATGTTCTACAACACGCTGGGAGCGGGCGATCACTTCGGCAAGTTGTTCGACGCCGAGGCACTGGCGGCGCATGGCTTCTCGATGACCCTGTCAATTGCGAGCTCCGTGGCGTTCGCGGTCGTTGTGCTGGTCGCTTCGATGCGATCGTTCGCTCGGGAAGACTACTAGTCGAAACACGCAGCGAAACCGCTCTCGCGCGAGAGCGCGAAGACCCGAACGGCAAAGCCGGGGGCTGCCACGCGGGCCGGCATTTAACCACCGACGGCATGCGCGTATACTGGGCACTTCCATAAACGCTGGAGGCGCCCCCACGCATGACCGATCTTTCCGCCGCGAAGTCCCCTGCCCCGGGCGATCCGAACGATCCGCCTCAACTCGTCCGCGGCATTGGGCTGTGGCAGGCCACTTCGCTGAACGTGGCGAACATGGTCGGCGTGGGCCCCTTCATCACGATTCCGCTGTTCGTAGCTTCGATGGGCGGACCGCAAGCGCTCGTGGGGTGGGTTGTCGCCGCCGTGCTCGTGCTGTGCGACGGCCTGGTCTGGAGCGAACTGGGCGCGGCGATGCCCGGCAGCGGCGGAACGTATCACTTCCTGCGCGAGATCTACGGGCGCTATCGCGGCGGGCGCCTGATCGCGTTTTTGTTCATTTGGCAGTTCATGATCAGCGGCACGCTGGAGCTGGCCTCGGGCTATATCGGCGCGGCCGGCTACCTGTCGTATGCCGTCGAAGGGCTTTCGTCCGGGGAACGGAGCATCGACGTCGCGCTACTGGAATGGGACACCGTCGACGCCGCGGGGAACCCCGCGACCAAACGCATCACCTGGCTGATGGTGATTGCTGCCCTGACGGCCGTTTCGATCAGCATCTCCCTGTGCCGCAACATTCGCTCGCTGGCGGCGCTGGCCGTGATCCTGTGCGCGGGTACTCTGCTGACAACTGCCATCGTGATCGTGGCGGGGATCCTGAACTTCGACTCTTCGCTGATCCAGTTTCCCGAGGACGCCTTCACGCTCGATGCCGCATTCGCCTCCGGCCTGAGCGGCGCGATGCTGATCGCCATTTACGATTACCTGGGCTACTACAACGTCTGCCACATGGGCGATGAGGTCAAAGAGCCTGAGAAGACGATTCCCCGGGCGGTGATGATCTCAGTGGTTGTGGTGGCGGCGATCTACATGACGATGAACATCTCGATCATGGGCGTTGTGCCGCTGGATCGGCTGATGGCTTCGAAGAACATCGCATCCGACTTCATGGAGATTCTCTACGGACACAACGTGGCGATCGGGTTCAGCTTTTTCATCATCTGGGCGGCGCTGGCCTCGGTGTTCGTGATGACGCTGGGGTATTCGCGTATTCTGTATGCGGCGGCGAGGAACGGCGATTTCTTTCGGATCTTTGGCTACTTGAATCCACGCGGTAGTTTTCCGACCGTCGCGCTACTTGCCCTGGGACTGCTCACCGGCTTCTTCTGCTTCTTCTCACTGGAGACCGTGATCCTTGCGGCCGTCATGGTGCGGATCGTCGTGCAATTTCTGGGGCAGATCTTTGGACTGCACCTGCTGCGAACCACACGGCCTGACTTTCCGCTGCCGTTCCGGATGTGGCTCTACCCGATACCGGCGCTGGTGGCCGCGACCGGTTGGTTATTTGTGCTGATCGCCCAGTATCAGTACCTGCCGATCGCGCTGGCCGTGCTCGTGGCGGGCATCGTGATTTATCCGATGTGGCAATGGGTGGTGAAGGCCGCGGATCGGGCAGCGGCGTAGGTGTAAAGAAACTTCTGCTTCACAACCCGAAGCGTGAGCGAGGCCCACAGACTTTGCTCCTCGTTCACGCTTCGGGTTGTGAATGCTGGTGAGCTTTTCATGCAGTGGCCGGGTAGTGTCTTAACATATTGCCCAGGCGTTACGGCCCGGAAAGCGGCCCGCGTCTTGGATAATATTGGTGAATCATGTTGACATGACCGACTTGATTACTCTGGGGCAAGATGGGATTCTGGCAGTGGCCGACCAGATGTGACAATCCGGCCGCAAGTTGCTAGACTACGGCCCTGCACCGCGTGCTTCCCTCCCCCGCCACACCGCAGGCAATCCTATGTGGCCGACGTTCTGCAACGGGCCGATTCGCCGTCGCGAGTTCCTTCGGATTGGCACGCTCGCCCTTGGTGGAATGACGCTCCCCTCGTTGCTCAAGGCGCAAGCCGCCACCAGCGGCAAGCCGCCCACCAAGACCGTGATTCTGTTCTGGATGTGGGGCGGGCCGAGCCAGCTCGAGACCTGGGACTGCAAGCCCGATGCTCCGAGCGAGTATCGCGGGCCGCTGCGGCCGATTCACACGAACGTGCCGGGCATCGACATCTGCGAGGTCTTTCCGCTACAGGCGAAGCAGGCGCATCGCTTCTCGCTGATCCGCTCGCTGCATCACCGGATGGCGAGCCACAACGATGGCTCGATCGAACTGCTGACCGGCAAGACGCCGCTTAAGGAAGATCCGACGTCGACGGCCAAGAGCGACCATCCCGACTTCGGCATGATCGCCAGTCACTTGCGCGGCAATGCGCCCGGCGGGCTGCCCGGCTATGTCGGCATTCCGCGCGTGCCGTTCATGGTCCAGCCGACTTACCTGGGCATGACGCACTCGGGCTTCTCGACCGGCAATCCGGCCGTGCCAAACTTCAAGCCGCCGAACCTGACGCTCGACGCGGGAATCGACGGAACGCGGCTGGGCGATCGACGAGGCTTGGTGACGCAGCTCGATCGCTATCGCCGCGGACGCGACCTGATGGGGGCGGTACAAGCGACCGACCAGTTTCGCGAGCAGGCGTTTGATCTGCTTACCAGCACGGCCGTGGCTGACGCGTTTGCGCTCGACAAGGAAACGCCCGCCACGCGAGAGCGCTACGGCCAGCACCTGTGGGGGCAAAGCTGTTTGCTCGCGCGGAGACTTGCTGAAGCGGGCGTGAGCGTGATCACAATCGACGCGCTCGCGCCGAGTCCGAGCAATCCGATCTATTTCAGTTGGGACGACCACTCGAACCCCGCGACGGGCTGGCATCTGGAAGGGGCGATGCGCTATCGGGCGCCGTTCATGGACCAGGGACTCTCGTCGCTGATCGATGATATCTACGACCGCGGCCTCGACGAGCAGGTGATGGTCGTGGCGGTCGGCGAGTTCGGCCGTACGCCGCGTCTGGCCAGCCCGCAGGGCGTGCTGGGGCGCGATCACTGGCCTGGAGCCCAAAGCGCGCTGATCTCAGGCGGTGGCTTGAAGATGGGCCAGGTTGTCGGCGCAACCACGTCGAAAGCCGAGTATCCGGTCGAGCGCCCGCTCACGCCGCAGGACTTACTGGCCACGATGTATCGGCACCTGGAAATCAATCCGCACGCGACGATCAACGACTTCACCGGCCGCCCGCAGTACATCCTGTCGAGCGGGGAGGCGATCCGGGAGCTGGTTTAGTTGCTCGGTCGCAAAGCGAAGAGATTAACCGCAGAGGACGCGGAGGTACGCAGAGGGAAGACAGGAAAGATAAGAGAAAGCAAAAGGGAGAGAAGGCAAATCGAACCACAGATGCACACAGATTAACACAGATAAGAAATGTGATTCTGCGCGTCCATAAGTCTGATGGGCTGCGAATGCACCTCGGGTTACTCACCCGTCTCTTCCGTCTTCGCACTTCTCTGATTTCCTCGTCTGTTCATCTGTGTTTATTTGTGTTCATCTGTGGTTCTCTGCTCCGACTTCCCTTGTGCATCTCTACCTTCTCTCTGCGTACCTCGGCGCCCTCTGCGGTTCATCACTGCCCGTAGTCTCAAAACTGAACTCGCCCTTCGATCAGCTCGGAGATTTCTTTCGCGTCGATCAGGCGGACGCCGAGCTTGTCGGCCGTTTGACGCGCGGAGGGGAGGAACTGGGCGTTCGTGATGACGGCGGACTTCTGGCAGTTGTAGCGGGCCCGACCTTCGTGGGTTTGGCGGACGACGGATTCGTCGACGGTGCTGGCCTGGATGCCTTTGACCTGCACGGCGATCCGCGTGCCGCCGCGAACGACGACAAAGTCGATCCCGGCCTGACCCTTCTTCCCGGTCTGCTCGACCGTGTAGCCGTGCTCGTCGAACACCTGCTCCAGGAACTTTGCCAGGGTCTTGGCGTTCATCCCTTGCCACTGGCAGGTGCGGAGCCAGGCGAGCCGGCTACTGACTGCGGTACGAATCTTCAAGAACTCGGCTTCGGCCTCGGCGAGCGACTCGCGGTGCAGGGCTTCGCCCGCGGCCAGCAACTCGTATTGCGAACGGGCTTCGGCCAGGCGATCTTCGGCCGGTGGGATCCACAGGGCCAGTTGTTCATCCGGTGGAAAGAACGAGAACGGCAGATACGCGGCGCCGGCGGCGATCATCGCCAGGCAGGCGATCGCGAAGTAGCCGAATGCCGAGAGGCCGAACACGCTGAACAGGACAATGGCCAGAGCCGGAGCAACGGCGATCGTGATAAAGAACCCGCCGATCCGGCCTGCCGACTGATCGAGCCAGGTGCGGCCGGCCTGGAAACGCTTGAGCCAGGTGACCTGCCGCTCGAGCCAGCGCCGGCTGCGTGCCCGCCGGGCCAACTCGACTTGCAGGCCCACGTTCTCGGCCGTGAGCGTGTCGAGTCGCTGCTGGACCCGCTTGAGATCGGCCTCGTTAAATTCCTGCCCTGGCGGAGCGGCCTCGACAGGAGAATTCGCTCCATTGAGCAACGCCGCGACGGGCACCGCTGCCGCGGCCACCTCGGGAATAATGAAATTCTCCAGGCAACTCGGACAGCGCGTGAGCTGCCCGCCACAACCGTCCGGCAACAGGAGCGGCGTCTGGCAGTGGGGGCAGGCGACCTTCAGCGTCATGCGGTAGCTCGGGGGCAGTGGAAATAGTCGCGTCTTCTAACCAGTGCATTTTCAACCTAGGGGCACCGCCGGTAAAGTGGAAGATTCCCATTCACCACGATAGGCGGGCAGTTTCATGGCGTGGACTATTCTGATCATCGCGGGAATCTTTGAAGTTGGCTGGGCCGTGAGCCTCAAATATAGCGATGGCCTGACGCGGCTCTGGCCGTCGCTGGTAACCGGCGTGGCCCTGGTGCTTTCGATGGTTCTGCTGGCGATGGCGATGCGGACTCTTCCCCTGGGCACGGCCTACACGGTGTGGACGGGAATCGGCGCGATCGGCGCCGTGGTGCTGGGCATCGTGCTGTTCGGCGAGCCGGCGACGGCGATGCGGCTCGTTTGCATCACGCTGATTCTCACCGGCATTGTCGGACTCAAGCTCTCCTCTCCACAGGCGGCAGTTGCGCCTGCGGTCAACGGCGCTCCGGTTAAGCCGGGAGAATGACGAGCGGGCCTACGGCTGTAGATGTACGTTCAGCGGACTCTTCCACACCCGGCAAAGCGGCGCGCCAGCGCGCCGATAGCCTTCAGGCGCAGTACTTCCTTCGACGCCGTACCACGTGTCGCCGTCGGCATTTCGCCAGGCAAACAGCGGCGTGGTGCCCGCCGGCGGGGCGCCCCCGTCGGAAGGGACGGCATAGAATGCCGGCTTCGTCTGCGCACCGCTCAGCACAACGGCGAGCTGCCGACCGGAGTCCGCAGGGCCGATGGCGACCAGCCCTTCGCGCGGTCGATCGGCGGCAAAGAAGGAGATCGCGCCTCCGCGCTCTAGCATGCTGAGCGAATGCTGCGGCATACCTTTCTCATAGACCGGCAGCGGCAGCACCAGCCGCGGGTCATCGAGACTCAGCGAGTACATAATCTGATTGTAGTCGTACAGCGGTGTCGCCTTCTCAATACCGGTCATGAACGTCGTGTAGGTGCCCTCGAAGAAGATCCGGCGGCCGCCCTCGGCATCGAACATCGGGTGTTGCCTCGGATTGTAGAAGCTGTACTTCTTGTGGGTCACGATCTTGCGGGCGTAGACCCAGGGGCCGACGGGCGCATCGGCCTCGGCGTACCACAACTCGCCCAGGAACGACGTGCCGCCACTTTCGCCGGTGAGCATCACGAAGCGGTTGCGATACGGATTGAATGTCACGCTGCCGGAATGAGGGTTGACGAGCTTGCCGGACTCGACGTCGCGCAGCGCGAACAGGCCTTCGCCGGCCTTCAGCTTCCCACTGCGCGTCCAGGCGGCCTGGTCCTTGAGCGTGGGAGCGGGGGCATTGCGTTTCCAGCCATAGACCACCTGTCCGAACTTATCGCGTTCAACGATCGGTTTCGCCAGCGTGCTGCCGGGGGCGAGGCAGGTGTACGACTCGAACTGCGAAAGATCGGGCAGCGCCGCAGCCGAGGAGCGCACACGGACCAGCGGGTAGGGGTTGCCGAAGTAGAGATACTCCTGGCCGTCCACTTTCTGCTCGAGCACGTGCCCGTGCGGCATGGCCGGTGCGTTCAGCTCGTACGTGACGACCTTTTCGAACTGCTGCTTTTCGGCATCAAACTCGACAAGCCCACGCTCGTAGACTTCCAGAAACTTGCGAACCTTCATGTACCTGGCGAAGAGTCGCTCGCGACCGTCGGCATCGCGTACTTTGCAGACTCCATCGATCCACGTGGGCCCGTCGCCCGGCATCTGGCAGGTAGGTTTGGCGAAGCCTTGGTCGTTCTGGAAGTATTCGAGATTTACGCCGCGAGCCGGATCGAGTCCCCCCTGCCCTGGCAGTCTCGAGGTCGCGCCGGGAGCGTGAAAGTTCCCCAGCGGATAAGCCGGCCGGTTGGTGTCGCCCCAGAACCAGTAGATGCGGTCCTGGTAGACGATCGAGTTCACGCTGTCGCTGCCGGTCACCTGGGAGTTGAGCAGCGGATGCTCGAGTGGCACTTCGCGTCCAAGCAGCACGCTATCGCGGTAGATGCCGGCGCCGGTCACACGATAGAGCCGCTCGGCGATGTTCGTGCGCTGGATCCGGAGCTCGGCCGATTGTCCCGGCGTGGTGATGAGCGCCTTGCCGCGAAAGCCGAAGCCATCGGCCGCGTACTCGTAGCCGTCGCTCTCGACGTGGAAATAGATCTTCTGGTTCATCAGGCCTGGCTCGTGGAATGCAACCAGGCCACTGGAGTCGGTGTAGTATCGCGAATGATCGACAGTGCGCAGCTCGACGAGCGGCACGCCTCGGCCCGTGGCATCGTCAACGACTGAGATGGTGAAATAGGCGCCCGGCTGGTTCGGGGGCGCGTGCAGCATGAGCGCGAGTGCAAGTGATAGCGAACTCCACATGATACCCTCGGCCCACAGGGTGCGACGTCTCGCCATGGGAGACGCGTCGTGTCAACGGCTAGGATACCATGCGTCGGATTGCGTTTCTCCACCTCACACTTCAACCGGCGCCGGCGAGCATGACTTTGCAAAACCAAGCCCGCGCTTCAGCGTGGGAAACACGCGGTGCATGGCCACGGCCAAGGCGATTTCGACCAGTCCCTCGTCGCCGTAGTGCTGGCGTACCCGCTCGCGATAGTCGTCCAGCTCGGGTGAGTTGAGCGTCGCCGCCTCGGCAAAGTGGTAGACGTCCGCCAGTTCCTCGGGCAGCGACTCGGGAGTGCGCCGGACGACGGCCTCGAGAATTTCGCGCGAAACGCCCACTTTGCGCGCGAGGTTCACGCCAATCTGCACGCACGAGCCGCAGTCATCTGCCATCGAGCCGACCAGCGACGCAACATGCACGGCCGTTTTCGGGCCCCGGTGTGCATTGAGCAGCTTCGTGAACTTCGCCATCCGAATCGTGGCGGGAAGAGAAACCTTGGCGATCCAGCGGGCATAGTCGAGCGGGACGCCGAGATCGCGCTCGGCCTTGGTGATCTGTCGATCGATAAACCAGTTAAGCATCGCTCCACACTCCTTTCACACCGTGGGCCGCTGCGACGGCAGCCAGCTTGCGAGGGTTGAGAATTGAAAACAGGCGGCGAATCTGCTCGCCATCGACTTCGAACGAGACCAGGGCATGCAGGCGGCCATCGGCAAGCTGCATCATCGCCGGCAAGCCGTTGACCTCGCACGGTCGCAGCTCGACGTTGAGTCCCATCCGCTCCGCTTTACCGCGCAGGCCCAGCAAGAATCGCGTCACCCGGTCGAGACCTTCGATCGGAGCACGGGCTGCCGCGGTGAGACCACCGCCATCGCTGTAGGCCGTGACATCGCCGGCCAACACGGCTTGCAGCTGGTCGAGGTCACCGGTCTCCACGGCCTGCATGAATCGCTGGACGAGTTGGCGATGCTTCTCGGGCGACGCGGGAAAGCGGGGGCGGCTCTCGGCCACGCGCTCTCGGGCGCGGTGCGCCAATTGACGGCAGGCCTCGGGCGTCTTCTCGACGAACGCGGACACCTCGTCATACGGATACTGAAACACGTCATGCAGCAGGAATACCGCCCGCTCAATCGGCGTGAGCGATTCCAGCATCACGAGAAACGCCAGCGACACCGACTCGGAGAGTTCCGCATGTTGAGCCGGGTCGTTCTCGCGCTCGGCTAGCGGTTCGGGCAGCCAGGGGCCGACATACTCCTCGCGTCGGCGGCGGGCAGACTTCCATTCGTCCAGGCAGCGCCTGACGACGGCTTGCGTCAGGTAGGGGCGTGGGGAGGTCACCTCGCCGATGCGCTGTGTCCGCAGCTTGACGAACACGTCCTGCAGCGCGTCCTCGGCATCGCTCACCGTACCCATCAGGCGGTAGGCGATTTGAAACAGCCGCGGACGCTGTTCGAGAAACGCTTGCTCGAGAGCCTGTTCAGGCATGGGCCGGGGCTCCCACTTTTGAGAGTACCCGTGCCAGCAGCGCGGCGGCGAGGGCCACGAGCGGCTCGATGACGAGCAGCGCTTGGGCCGTCATCTGGAACATCGGGGCATCTGCGCCTTGTTGAGCGGAGACATGGTCCGGATTCATTGGCCCGAAGTGAAAGTACATGCCGAACAGCCAGCTTGCGATGAGCAGCGCGGCGAGACTCCAGGCCACCGCGGCGTTGGGTCGAATCCACAGCCAGACAAGGGCCGCGGTGGGACCGATCACGATCACGAGCCAGACGTACGCCGTTTGCCAGGCGGCCAGTGGCACCGCCAGGGTGTCGTGCGCGTGGCCGTGAGCCATGTTGACGGTCATCCGAATGACGTACAATCCGGTGACGATAGCAAGCCAGAGGATCGGGCGCGGCGCAGACATGGCAACTCTCCAGCGATGGCGAAATCGGTTCCTGACTTCCTGACACCGTGTTCTGCTCGTTCGTCAATGTAGACGAGCGACCCCCTTTTCGTGTGACACACGAAGACGGTTCCTGGAACCGTTTTTCGCGTGGTGGACCGAAGTGGTTGATGGTTATGGAGTTAGTGGAGGCGGAATTTGAAGTGCCGGGATGGCTGATTGCCAAGGGCCGGTTCGTGTTGGACGTCGGCGGAGAGGGACGACATCCGGTGGCATGGAACCTAAACCAGCGGCGAGAGCGGTCGGGGGCCGGCCGCGCGACTGGGCCAATCCCGCGATTGATCCTCGCCCGCGCCGATGCGATACCCCTGGCCGCTGATTCTGTCGATCTGGCGATTGTGGAACGCACGCCACTGTGCGCGAATGCGCTTCGCGAATTACTCCGGGTGACCAAGCCCGCAGGAGTGATTCTTTTGCGGCACGCCATCACGCCGGCCGGCGACCCACATCGCTTGGCGCTTAAGCGTCTTGGCGGAACGGTCGGGCGCCGGCAGTTCGCGCATCGCGGCTACCAGATCCAGGAAACAATCTTCCAGGTTGGAGGTTGAGTGGCGAATATGTCATCCGCCGTGGCCGTCGCGCCTGACACCGTTTCGCAGAACATGCGTGAGCTCGTTCAGATCGATCGGCTTGACCAGGTGCGCGTCGAAGCCGGCGTCGATGGCTCGCTGGCGGTCTTCGTTTTGGCCGAAGCCCGTAACGGCGATCAGCCTCAATCCGTTCAGCCCCAATTCGGTGCGCGCCTTTCGGGCGACTTCGTAGCCGTCGATATCCGGCAGCCCGATGTCGACCAGCGCCACATCGGGCGATACTTCGCGCAAGGTGGCGATTGCCTCCTGTCCATTGGCGGCAACGGCCACTCGGCAGCCGATAATCTCCAGCAGCTTGCGCGTGATTTCGCGGATGTCGGCCATGTCTTCGACCAGCAGCACGTTCAGGTCGAGCTGGCCGTCGGCGGAAGTGTCGGTCATCGGCTGAGAGCGCGGCGGCGCATCTGCGAGCGGTAAGCGCACGATGAACTCGCTGCCCCGATTCAGGCCATCGCTTTGAACCGAGACCGTGCCGCCGTGCAATCGAACCAGTGACCGGACGAGGGTGAGCCCGACGCCCATCCCGCCCTCGACGCGCGTCCCGGGCCTCTCTTCGAGCTGCACGAACAGTTCAAAGATCTTCTCCTGCATCTCAGGCGGAATGCCCAATCCATTGTCGGTAACCGAGATCACGGCGTGACCGTCTTTGGCCGAAAGGCTGAGCCAGATGCGTCCGCCTTGAGGAGTATACTTGGCGGCATTCGTCAAGAGGTTCGTTTGAATCTGTTGTAACCGCGCCGGATCGCCGTGGACGTAGAGCTCCTTGTCTGGCAAATCGATCTGAAGCTCGATCTTACGACTGTCGATGAAGGGCCTGACCGATTCCACCGCGTCGCGCGCCGTCTCGCGGAGGTCGAGCACCCGGCGGCGAATCTCGATCTGGTTGCGCGTCAACCGGGAGACGTCGAGCAGATCGTCCAGCAGGCGGGCCATGTGGCGCGACTGCCGCTGAATTGCTCCGGCCGCCTGGCGATGGAATTCGGGGTTTACATCTTCGTGACTCAAGAGCGACGATGCATTGACCAACGCGGCCAAGGGATTGCGCAGTTCGTGCGAGAGCATGGCCAGAAATTGATCGCGCCGCTCGAGCGCGTCTCGGGCCTGCTGCTCGGCGGCCTTGCGACGATTCACGTTCTCGCGCAGCTCCTGATTCGCCCGGGCAAGCTCCTCGGCCGAGCGCCGAACCGCTTGTTCCGCCCGCTTGCGCTGGGTGATGTCGCGAGCAATCGAAGAGATGCCAATCAGGTCGTTTTCAGCGTTCCAGATGGGCGAAAACGTCATCAGCACGTCGAGTTCGTGGCCGTCCCGATGACGGCGGGCGATTTCCAGGTGCCGATCGGCCGTCTGGCCCGCGCGAATTCGGTCGATCATGTCGAGCGGCCAGTCCTGGGCATGTTGGTCGGCAGGCGCTTGGGGGCGCAGCAGGGAGATGTGCTGCCCCGTCACCTCGGCGGCAGTGTAGCCATAGAGCCGCTGGGCGCCCGCGTTCCAGGTCATGATCTTGCCGGTCAGGTCGGTGCTGATGATCGCGTCGTCCGACGATTCGACGATCGCCGAGAGACGCGCGAGATGGGCTTCGGTTCGTTTGAGCGGGGAAACGTCGATCAGCGTCAGCACGACCCCCTCGAGCGTCGCGTGCGAGCGATACGGCAGCATGCGGAGGAAGAACCAGTTTCCCGCTCGGTCTTGAACTTCCTTTTCGATGGGTGTGTCCGTATCCAGCACCTGCACCAGGTCGTCGACCAGATGCGTATAGCGGATCGAGTGTGAGAAACTGTCGATCCGGCGTCCGATGTCCTGCGGCAGCAGGTCGAAGGCCCTGCCGATCTGCGGCGTGAACTTGCGGATGCAGAGCTGACGATCGAGAAAGATGGTACCGATGTCCGTGCTGCGGAGCAGGTTGTCCATGTCGTCGGTCAGTTCGGTCAGCTCGCCGATCTTTTTTTGGTACTCGGCATTGACCGTGTACAGTTCTTCGTTGACGGAGTGCAACTCCTCGTTGGTGCTTTGCAGTTCCTCGTTGCTGGCCACGAGTTCTTCGTTAGAAGCCTGCAACTCCTCATTGGCGGTTTCGAGCTCTTCGATCGTGGCCTGCAGGTTCTCGCGCGTGTAGCGGAGTTCAAACTCCAGCGAGTCGACGTGCTCCCGCGAGGCTTCCCCGGCATGCATTTCGCGCGGCTGGTATGGGCGGGCGTCGTCGTCCGACAGGCACTCGAGCGAGACGAACAGGTGCGTCAGATTCGCGTGCCGATTCAGAATCGGCCGGACGGCGAGCTTCAGCACCTCTTCGCCGAGACTCGTGCGCACGCGAACGCCGGTATAGGAGACGGGCGTCTGCTCCTTGGCCGCGCGCTGCAGCGCGCCGGCCAGGGCGAGTTTCAGCTCATGGTCCAGTAAATCGAGGATGTCAGTCGTGGGGCGACCGTCCGGCTGGCGGAGAAAACGCCCTGCCCCGCCAAATGCGTGCACCAGTTGCCGGCGATGATCGAGGAGCAAGCCCGGCGGCATGCATTCCTCGAGCAGGCGGTCATATGCTGCCAAGAGCGGCGCGTCGACCGACAGTGGTTGCTGTGGGGTGATGCGCACATCCGAAGGCAACGACATCGGCATTCGCAAGTGCCCCGGCAACCGGACGTCGCGGCGCTTGCGATATATCTTCCAGTGTTCGTCGATTGTTTGCAGTTCGCTGGCCAGATCCCCCGTCGTCTCGCTGGGGCCCAGGAACAGGATTCCGCCCGTGCGCAGGGCGAAATGGAACAACGAGAGCACCCGCTTCTGTGCGGCCGGCTGAAAATAGATCAGCAGGTTGCGACAGGAGATCAGGTCGAGCTTCGTGAACGGCGCATCGCGGATCACGTTGTGCCGGGCGAAGACGATCATTTTCCGCAGCTCGTTGATCACGTGATATCCGTCCGGTCTGCGAATGAAATACCGCTCGATTCGCTCGCCTGACATGCCGGCCAGCGAATCGGCCGAATACACCCCGGCGCTAGCCGTTTCGAGCGAGACGCGGTGGACGTCCGCGGCGAAGATTTTGATCGGCCAGGTCTTTCCCAGGGCTTGCATCTGCTCGTGGAACAGGATGGCCAGAGAGTAGGCCTCTTCACCGGTTGCGCAGCCGGCCACCCAGACGCGCACCTCGTCGTCCTGCTTACGGTCGTTGAGCAGCTCAGGAATCACTTGCCGGGCAAGCGACTGAAAGGCATCGGCGTCGCGGAAGAAGCGGGTGACGCCGATCAGCAGATCCTTATACAAGGAGTTGAGCTCGCCCGGATCGTGCCGCAGGCGTTCGACATAGTCTTCCAAGTCCAGCGACTGATTGAGGGACAAACGGCGTTCGATTCGCCGGCCGACGGTGTTCGGCTTGTACGAAGAGAAATCGATGCCGTACTCGTCGCGCAGCAGCTTGAAGATCGCGTCGACCCCCTGCCCTTCGCCGCGCGACTCGCCGTTCGGACAGATGACGCCATCGTTGGGGCGAGTGGCATGTTCGACAAGCACCTCGGGCATCAGATCGGGCGCCAGCACGCAGTCGACGATGCCGGTGTCGACGGCGCTCTTCGGCATACCGTCGAACTTGGCGGTCTCTTCGCTCTGGGCGATGACGAGTCCGCCGGCCTCGTGGACGTCGCGAATGCCCCGCGAGCCGTCGCTGCCGGTTCCCGAAAGCACGATGGCGACGGCCTTCTGGCCCGCATCCCGAGCCAGCGAGCGGAAGAAGTGATCGATGGGCAGATTCAACTCCTGTGCCGGGTCCTTGTCCGTCAGGTGGAGCTTGCCGGCGGAAATCGTCATCAACTTCTTCGGCGGAAGTAGGTAGACGCAGTTTGGCTCGACAGTCAAACCGTCGGACGCCAGGTGGATGGGCATCCGCGTCTGGCGCGCCAGCAGTTCATCCATCAGGCTCTTGAAGTCGGGCGACAAATGCTGGATGACGATAAACGCCATCCCGGTGTCCGCGGGCATGGACTTAAACAGACGCTCGAGCGCTTCCAGTCCACCGGCCGAGGCGCCGATGGCGACGTACAGCGTCACGCTCGTTTCGCTGGCCACGTCAGATTGGGGCGCCGCGGGAGCTGGTAAGTGGCGTCCGTCTGCCTCGTGTTGATCATCTTGCCGATCCATGTCGGTCATCCTTTCCCCGCCTTCGCGCAGTATTCGCCTTGCCGGCGAGACACGGCGTGCGGCACCACTCGCGCGCACCGGTTGCGGCAACAGACGCCCTTCGCTTGGGGCGGATGGTCCGCAACTAAACTCGGCACAAGGCGCGATGGACGCGGCACGGCGTTCGGTTCACGCAAGGCGGACTTGACTCTTCTTGGGTCGCGTTAAATGCAACAGGCGCGCCAATACCGACCCGCCAACCGGTCAGTCGGTGGTGCGGAATCTTCGCAAGTCCCTGAATCGCAATGAGTAACGGGTTGCGAGTCCGAGCGGTGAATTGCCGTTCGGTGTGGTCCGGCTGGATTTTGGATAGCCCGAGTGGACAAGAGAAAACCAGCCGCAGGGCCAGGGCTTTGCGTCTGGAAAAAAAGAGGCCCGCGCGAACCTTACGGGCTGAGGTTCGCGCGGGCTGCGACGTGTGGACCGGCGGCCAGCGGGAGAGATCAAGGTGCTTCGTCTATCGTGGCGACCGATCCCGGACGGGTGATGGGTGGCAGTCTAGTGCCGGGCGATGAGGGTTTGATGAGAGAGCGATGTGTTTCGCGCATCTTGGCAACCGGCGGCGATTTGCGGGGAAAAACTGGCGTAGCTCGCGACCTGCATTGGGGTTACGGCCCCTGACGAGAGTCGCTCTCGCCAAATATAATAGGGGTTTGCCCGCTCCTCCGATGCGTCCTCGTCACCCATGCCTACCGTCGGCCTGTTCATCCCCTGCTACGTCGACCAGCTCTATCCGCGCGTCGGCATGGCCACGGTCGAATTGCTCGAAGAACGCGGCTATCGGGTCGAGTTTCCCACGGGGCAGACCTGTTGCGGTCAGCCCATGGCGAACACGGGTTGCACGGCCGAGGCGCGGCCGCTGGCCGAACGATTCCTGGAGCTGTTTGGCAAGTATGAGTATGTCGTCGCGCCGTCGGGAAGCTGCGTGGCGATGGTTCGCTGCCACTACGATGAGTACCTTGCCGGGCGGCCGGGCTTCGAAGAGCTGAAGGCCAAGACATTCGAGCTCACCGAGTTTCTGGTCGACGTGGCCAAAGTCGATCGCTTCAGTCGCCGCTTCCCGCATCGCGTGGGCTTGCATCAAAGCTGTCACGGTCTGCGCGAACTTCGGCTCGGCAGTTCCAGCGAGCGCATGGTCGCGCACTATAGCAAGGCCGAGAAGCTGCTCCGGATGCTCGATGGCGTCCAGCTCGTCCCACTTGCCCGGGCCGACGAATGTTGCGGCTTCGGCGGGACGTTCGCCGTGGCCGAAGAGGCCGTGTCGTGCATGATGGGCGACGACCGGATACACGATCATGAAAGTGCGGGCGCCGAGGTGATTACGGCGGGCGATATGTCGTGCCTGATGCATCTCGAAGGACTAATCCGCCGGCAGCACAAGCCGCTGCGCGTGATGCACCTGGCCGAGATCCTGGCGGGAGACAAGTTATGAACCACGCACCTCTGGCCGCCGAGTTCGTCAAGGATCGCCCGCGTGCCCAGTGGCACGATGCGACGCTGTGGTTCGTCCGCGCGAAGCGCGACAAGGCGGCGCAATCGCTGCCCGAGTGGGAGACGCTGCGGGACTGCGCCGCCCAGATCAAGGCGCACACGCAGTATCGCCTGGCCGACTATCTGGAACAGTTCGAGCGTGAGGCGACGAAGCGCGGGGCCGTTGTGCACTGGGCGCGCGACGCGGCGGAGCATAACAAGATCGTGCTGGGGCTCCTGCGCAATCGCGGCGTGACGAAGCTCGTCAAAAGCAAGTCGATGCTCACCGAAGAGTGCCACTTGAATCCCTACCTGGAACGGAACGGAATCGAGGTGGTCGACACGGATCTGGGCGAGCGGATTGTACAACTCGCCGGCGAGCCGCCCAGCCACATCGTGCTACCCGCGATTCACAAGAAAAAGGAAGACGTCGGCGCGATCTTCCATAAGTTTCTCGGCACGGACGAAGGCGCGACCGATCCGAACTACCTGGCCGAAGCGGCCCGGGCGCACTTGCGAGCGAAGTTCGTGGCGGCTGATGCGGGACTGACGGGTGTAAACTTTGCCATCGCCGAAACGGGCGGGCTCGTGGTGTGCACCAACGAGGGCAACGCCGACCTGGGTGTCTCGCTCCCGAAGCTGCACATCGCCTCGATGGGAATCGAAAAGCTGATCCCTCGAGCCGCAGACTTGGGAGTATTCATCCGCCTGCTCGCGCGCTCCGCCACGGGGCAACCCATCACGGCCTACACCTCGCACTTTCACGGACCCAGGCCCGGCGGCGAGTTGCATATCGTGCTGGTGGATAATGGCCGTACCAGCATTCGCGCGAACGAAGATTTCCGCCGCTCGCTGAATTGCATTCGCTGCGGGGCGTGTATGAACACGTGCCCCGTCTATCGACGGAGCGGCGGGCATAGTTACGAGACCTCGGTGCCGGGGCCGATCGGGTCGATCCTTGCTCCGGCCGGCGATCCCGCGAAGTTCTACAGCCTGCCGCAGGCCTGCAGCCTGTGCGGTTCGTGTACGGACGTGTGTCCGGTGAAGATCGACCTGCATCATCAGCTTCTCACCTGGCGCGGCGAGCTGGGGCGTAAGGGGCTGATCTCCTGGCACAAACGGCTAGGGATGAAGCTTGGTAGCTTCATGTTCCGGCATCCGGCCGTGTATCGCACGGTCGGTACGGTTGCGCGCAAGCTGACTCCGTGGCTGCCACGCTCGCTGGTCTACAATCGATTCAACACCTGGGGCCGGCAGCGCGAGTTGCCCGAGTTCCCCGCGGAAAGCTTCCGGCAGCAATTCAAACGGCGATCGCGTGAACAGCAAAGATAGAATCCTCAGCGATCTGCGGGCGCAGCGGTTGCCGGTTGCCGAACTACCCAGCCTCGTTCAGGCGTGGACGCGCTATGAAGATCCGAGCGCACAGTTCACGTCGCTGGTAGAGTCGGTCGGGGGGCGCGTGGCGCGGTTGGCTTCGCGCGGCGATTTGCCAGCCGCGCTCGCGGAAGTGCCGGCCTTCGTCGCGGCCCAACAGATCGTCTCTGGCGTCGCGGAGATCGTCGGAAACGTCGATCTCGCGCGGGTCGACGATCCGCATGCTTTGGAGATGGTCGACTTCGCAGTGTTTCCGGGCGAGTTCGCCGTGGCCGAGAACGGCGCGGTCTGGGTGACCGACGAGCGTGTATCGCACCGGGCGATCTACTTTATCACGCAGCACCTGGCGCTCGTGGTTCCGGTCGACCAGATGGTTCACAATCTGCACGAGGCTTATGCCCGGATCGCGCTCGGCACGTCGAGCCTGGGTGTGTTCATCTCCGGCCCCTCGAAGACCGCCGACATCGAGCAATCGCTCGTCATCGGCGCGCACGGACCGCGCTCGCTGACGGTGTTTCTGGTGGGTTAGCCTCGGGCGTTGTCGACAAGTTCGGCCTAGGGGCGGGCGCAGCAGGCATCCATGCTCTGCTTGATTTCAACCGCGGTAGGCATCCTGAGGCCGGTGCGCACACAGGTGCGCCGCAACGCGGCCACCGGTGGCACGCCACGGGCGGCTGCTCTGAACCGCCCATGGCACCCGCCCGTGCAAATTCCAATGCACTCGCGTCTAGTGCGCGACCGCTCCGCAGCCGGGTTCGGGGTTCAGCGAGACGCCCGGCGGATAGGCGCCGGCGCTGGTGAACTCTTTGAGGGCCTGGCAGTTGATCAGCGTGGACATGCCGTCCTTTTTGGCGGCTTCGAAACTGCGCTTGAGCGCCTCGCGAAGTTCGGCGTCCGTGCGGACGTACTCGCCGCGAGCGCCGATCCCCTCGGCCATCTTGTCGTAGCGCAGATTCTGCTGGAACAAGTACAAGTGCATCGAACGGGCAGATGAGGTGGCGGCCGGCCACATGCCCCAACAGTCGTTGTTGTAGATCACGGCGATCGTGGGCAGCTTATACTTCACGGCCGTGTCCAGGTCGAACAAGCTGTGGGCAATGCCCGCGTCGCTGGAGACGCACACCGTCGGCGCGCCCTTGTAGGGAGCCTGCGGACCGACGCCTTGCTGCACCGCGGCGCTTGCACCAATCATCATCGCCACGTCGGGGCCGATCGCACCGTACTGATACGCACAGACGATTTCCTGCCCCGGACGATAGGCGCGCAGCCAGCGGCCGGCGTAGGTGCCGATCGTCCAGCCACCCCAGCCGGTGACGGTCTGCTTGGGATCGATGTCTCCCTTGTACAGAAAGTCGTGCACTTCCTTGCAGAGTACGGCCGGGTGCAAGTGCTCGGTCTTCTGCGAGTGCTTGAGTCCCAGGGCGTACTGATCGTTGATAAACTTGTCGTACTTGTCCTTGGCGGCCGAGATTTCGCTGACCCACGATTCGCGCTTCCGTTGCGGCAGTTCGCTGGCGAGCGCCTCGAGGAACGAACGTTCGCTGCTGACGATGCCAACCTCCAACGGCCAATTGCGGCCCAGGTCTTCCGGCTGCGGATGAACGCGAATCGCCTTGACGTCCGGGTTAAAGCGATATTCGCCCGGGCTGGGCATGCAGTACTGCCCGACGAAGATCACGAGGTCGGCGCTCGACAATGCATCGGGGGCCAGGCTGAGTGACAGCCGATGATCATCGGGGAAATGCCCGCGCGTCGGGCCGGATGTGACGACGGCCAGATCGTTTTTCTCGGCGGCCGCGAGCAGCGCGTCCCAAGCTTTGCCCTGGAACACCCCCTGCCCCGCGATGAGCAGTGGCCGTTCGGCCTTGTTGATCAGTTCGACGGCTTTCTTGACGTCGGCCGGATCGGGATGCATCACCGACTCAGTGCGATACTTGTCTTTCGTGTAATAGTCCTTCAGCTCGCTGGGCTCCTTAAAACGAGCGCGGGCGACTTCGCCAGGAAAGTCGAGATGCACCGGACCGGGCACGCCGGACTTCAAGTTGCGGAACGCATAGCCGCCGTACTCCCAGACGCGATCCGGAGCGATGAGCCGTTTGCCGTACTTCTTCATGCCGGAGGTGATCGGCTGTTGATAGCCGGTCTGGATGAAGGTTTCGCGATCGTCGCCGGCGATCTGCATGTTGCTGGCCAGCACCAAGAGCGGCGTGCGAGCCGAAGCGGCAGCCGCGATGTTCATGATCATGTGAGTCAGGCCGGGACCTTCAGTGCCCGAGCAGGCGGTCACTTCGCCGGTAGCGCGCGAGAAGCCGTCGGCCGCGGCGGCCATGGCGCCTTCGGTGCGACCGCCGTAGCTGGGCACTCCCGCCGCCGCGATGGCGTTGATCACCGTGTAGTTGCCGGGGCAGCAGAAGAGCGCCGCCAGATTCTCTTCCTTGCACTGGTTGGCGAAGACCTCCGCACCGGTGATTCCGCGACCGCCGAACTCGCCGGGCTTGGGTTCTTGAGCGAGCGACTCGGTAATCTCTTTGGGAATCACGATCGAGGGAATACTCGCCGCGCTGGTGTTGGCTCGGGCATTCTCGACGACGCCGGCCACGACCGCGCCGGCTCCCACGGCTGACGAAAGAAGAAAGGATCGCCGGGTGGCATCGGGCTGCTGAGTCTTGCCGCCGGTGGGCTGTGCGTCGCGCTTCATCACGGAACTCCTGGTTACGCTTGGTTGGCTGTGTGGATCGTGGATGATTCTTGGCTGGCTTCGTCGGTCGGTCACTCACTCCGCGAGCTTCGGCCGAGCGGACTCGGGCCACAGGCTGCGGACGAAATTGGTCATGTCCCACAGGTCTTCATCTTTCGAGACCTTATCTTTGAACGGCGGCATGGCGTCGCCCGCTCCGTCGCGAATACTTCGATAGACTTCGCCCTCGCTGATGCCGCTGGCCCAGTACTCCGGATCGGTCAGATCCGTAGCGTTGGCGATCACGTCGACCTGCGACTTGCCGTCTGCGCCATGGCATTCGGTGCAGTCGCGGCGATAGAGCACCTTGCCGCGGGCAATCGATTCCTTCGTATAAGGCACGGGGCTCTTCAGCTTCTTGGCGTCTTCCAGCGAGATCCGGTCGTCTGTGTCGTCGTCAGCGGCGACGGCACGAGTTCCAATCGTCAAAGCGCTGCTGACCGCGACCAGCAACAGCATGGCGATGGTGCAGAGGAGCGTGCGACGCGGCATGTTTCATTCTCCGAGGTGTCGTGCCAACTGTTTCTTGTTTGCCGTTCTACGCAATGCCTGGTTGCAAAGATCGGGGCGAGTCGTCTACTGCATCGTGTCCGGGTCGAGTTCGAACGTCCCGACAGCATATTCCAGGTTGAGCCCTTCGGCGAGAAAGCTCAGGAAGATTTCCTGCACCAAATGAATTACCTTGCGCGCGCCGTACTCGAGGTCACCGGGGGAAGACAGAGCCAAGCTGACGTTTCCCTGCCGATTTTGCAGGCGAACATCGGCCCGATCGGGATCGATCCGCCTGTGTTCGGGCAAGTCGCTGGCCTGCCGAGCCTTCACAAATGCCTTCAAGTCGCGATACACGGGCGAGGCTGCCGGCAGCTCGGGCAGCAGGTTTACGAAACGGAATTCGCCTTTGGCCGTATCAACCGCCAGCTCGAACGGGCGATTCTTGTACCAGACCATGCGAAAGGTCGACTTGCCCGCGCGCGGTGGCCCGGCGCTGAACCCGCGGAATACCCCGCGGCGCGCGTAACCCTCCAAGACTTCTCGGACCGCATCAACCTCGGCGTGTGACGTGACCATCGGCTCCCACTTAGCCTAATTTCGAGCGATTCTCGCTGCCAACAAGTGGGCGTGCGGAGGCCGCTCGTGTGATCGGTGCTCGCAATCAGAAAGGTGTCGCCGAGCGTGTGACGCGAAGTGTGCTCACTGTGCGATGCATCGCACAGTGCTGTGCGAAGTTGCCGTGATGTGTGACGGCCTGTCGCACTGCGAGAAACGTCCGCCTGCCCTCGTTGACTACTTCTAAACTGCGTTTCTGCAATAAGTTGCAGCCTAACAGCGTGGAAATAGAACGTCAATTCTATTTCCGGCACATGATATGCAATTCGCCGTTTTCCGCGAGCTTTCTGCGCGGGTCGCCCGGAAAAGCGAACTCGACAGACTGTCGCACTCCTAAAAATTCCGCCAATCCCCTCTCCAACGTGCGAGGCGCGAGAGCCATGCGACAACTCCCTCTGGCAGCGGCCCTGTTGGCCGGCGTGTGTTTCGTTTTCGGGCCGACAACCCCCAGCCACGCTGCGACTCCCGAACCGGTCGCCCAAGTCGGCCATGCGGTGAACGACTTCGCACTGAAGGACCTGCAGGGGGTCAGTCACTCGCTGGGTGACATGCAGCGTGCTCCGGTCGTCGTGGCCGTGTTCATGGGAGTTGAGTGCCCGCTGGCGAAGTTGTACGCTCCCCGCCTGACCGAACTGGCGGCGAAGTATCGAGACCAGGGGGTGGTGTTTCTGGCGATCGATTCGAATGCCCAGGACTCGCTGGCCGAAATGACGCATTTCGCCCGCACCTATCGGATGGAGATTCCCTTCCTCAAGGATTCGGGCAATGCCGTGGCCGATCGGTTTCAGGCCGAACGCACGCCCGAGGCGTTCGTGCTGGACATCCAGCGCGTGGTGCGCTATCGCGGCCGGATTGACGACCAGTACGGATTTCAGACCGGCGTGGGCTATCAGCGCAAAGAAGCGGTCGAGTGCGAGCTCGCGGATGCGATCGACCAGTTGCTGGCGGGCAAAGACGTCGCCGAACCGGTGACCCGGGCTCCTGGCTGCTTGATTGGTCGCGTGCAGCCGGCGGACGAGAACGCCGAGGTCACGTTCAGCAACCAGATCGCGCGGCTGTTTCAGAAGCGGTGCGAACATTGCCATCGCGAGGGAGAGATCGCGCCGTTCAGCCTGAAGAGCTATGACGAAGTGGTCGGCTGGGCCCCGATGATTGAGGAGGTGGTGCGCGAGAATCGGATGCCCCCTTGGCATGCGGATCCCGCCGTCGGCAGCTTCTCGAATGACTGTCGCCTCAGCGATGATGAAAAGCAAATGATTGCCAAGTGGGTTGAGGCGGGTGCGCCAGAGGGAAATCCGCAGGACTTGCCCGAGCCGCGGCAGTACACCGTCGGCTGGCAGATTTCCCAGCCCGACCGGATCATCCCGATGGCGGACAAGCCCTTCAAGGTACCCGCCGAAGGCAAGGTCGAGTATCAGTACTTCGTCGTCGACCCTGGATTCACCGAGGACGTCTGGGTCAAAGAAGCTGAAGCCCGGGCAGGCAACAACGCGGTGGTGCATCACATCATCGTGTTCGTGATTCCGCCGGGTCAGGAAGTTCAGCAGATGGGCGAAGGCATGGGGGCCCGCGACCTGCTGGTCGGCACAGCTCCTGGCAACCCGCCGACGCGCTGCCCCGCAGGAATGGCCAAGCGGATTCAAGCCGGCTCAAAGCTGCTGTTCCAGATGCACTACACGGCCAACGGCGCCGAGCAGGAAGACACGAGCAGCGTTGGCCTGGTCTATGCCGATCCCGCAACCGTGACGCGCGAGGTGCATACCGACCTGGCAATCAACATGGCCTTCAAGGTTCCGGCCGGCGCGGCGAACCACCCGGTGACCTCGTGGCGGCGATTCCGCGAAGACACGCTGATTCTCTCGTTCATGCCGCACATGCATCTGCGCGGCAAGGCGTTCCGCTACGAGTTGGAGTATCCCGACGGACGCAAGGAAGTGGCGCTCGACATCCCGCGCTACGACTTTAACTGGCAGAATACCTACGTTCTGGCCGAACCGAAGTTCGTGTCCAAGGGAACCAAGCTGATCTGCACGGCACACTTTGATAACTCGGAGGACAATCTGGCGAACCCCGATCCGTCGCAGCCCGTGGGCTGGGGCGAGCAGACCTGGGAAGAAATGATGATCGGCTGGTTCGTCCGGACCAGCGTCGAAGAGACGCCGAACCTGCCGGCCGTGCTGGCGGAGCAGGAACGTGCGAAGCGTTCCAGTGCCGAGAAAAAGCCGGCGAAGGCGTCGCCCGAGCAATCGGCCGCGGTTAGCAAGTGACCTCGGTGACGCGCTCCATGACTGCGACCGGCTGGCGAGTGGCCGGTCGCGGCTGTGAGATGAGCTTGAGAACTCGTCTTGCTGATGTTCCGTGTTCACTGACCGACTCAGTCGTCACCAGCGGACTGCGCGAGCGGCTGGCAGCTCTACGGCAATTACGACGCTCAGGTTAACACTCAGCAGGTGATCCACGTCGGCTGCGGCGACTTGCAGATCGCTTGGTAGCGTCGACTGCGACGCTAAGCCTTCGGAACCTCGCCAGGGACGCTTTTCCGAAAGAATCGACTCAGAGCCGCGTCGAGACTTAGGCTACCTGGTCCGGCCAGGCAGATCGCCACGCTCAGCGCGAAGAACAGAGTGGCAAGCAAGCCATTGCCCGTGACGTCGCCCTTATGGAAGACGAACGCAGCGACGAAGGTGGTAATGGCATTGAAGAATGCCGCGGGGCGCGTGAATAGCCCTAGCGCCAAGAGAATGCCACCCACGAATTCCGAGAGGGCAGCGCACCAGGCGAAGAACCAAGGCGCGGGAAATCCCATCTTCGCCACATCTTCAACAAACCACTGCTGTGGTCCCCACGCTCCGTCTCGGGGCAGGACCTTCTCAAATACAATACACAACGCCAGCCCGGTGACAACGCGGATGATGGCCAACCCAAGGTTGACAAACCAAGGGCACGTCCCGGATGCACTGATGAGGGCTCGCCACGGCATGTTGCACCGATTCTAGAAAGGACTGCCAAGCACGGCCAACCACGCAAGAACCGGCGGCATCATACCTGTCCTTGGCGGCACTGCCCATACTATAGCGGAATACTAATTGCTGGATGTGAGTGCCCTCATCGAGTTGTCTTGAACGAAACTAAGCAACAGTTGGCGTTGCACGAGCTGAATGAGATGAACGAATCGAACGACTCGACCGCGCGAAAGCGGGTTAGCTCGCCTCGGCGCTGGAAGCTCAGCGAATTTCAGTTCGGCTCGAATCGAAGATTCACGCGATGATCTCGCGAATCGGCTCGGCGCCTTCGACGCCGACCAGCTTCTGATCCAGCCCGTTGTAGAAGTACGAGAGCCGGTTAGGATCGAACCCGAGCTGGTGCAGGATCGTGGCGTGAAGCTGTTTCACTTCGAGCCGGTTCTCGACAGCAGCGCTGCCTAGCTCATCGGTCTTGCCATAGCTTGTGCCGCCTTTGATGCCGCCGCCGGCCATCCACATCGTGAAGCCGTAGGCGTTGTGATCTCGGCCAGTTCCCTTTTCATACTCGGCGGTGGGCTGGCGGCCGAACTCGCCGCCCCACACGACCAGGGTTTCGTCCAACATGCCTCGCTGCTTCAGGTCCTTGAGCAGACCGGCGATCGGTTTGTCGGTTTCGCCCGCGTGAAGGTCGTGGTTTTCCTTCAAGTCGCCGTGCGCGTCCCAGTTGGCATCGTTGTGGTTGCCGCCTGAATAGAGTTGCACGAAGCGCACGCCCCGTTCGACCAGCCGCCGCGCGAGCAAACACTGCCGGCCGAAGACTTCGGTCTGCTTCTCGTCAACGCCATACAGCGAGCGCGTCCGCTCGTCTTCCTGGCGCAAGTCGACCGCATCGGGCGCGGCAGCCTGCATCTTGTAGGCCAATTCGTAGCTCGCGATCCGAGCCGAGAGGTTCGAATTGTCGGGACGCAACTGCTGGTGCTCTTCGTTGAACCCGCGAATCGTGTCGAGCATTTCTCGCTGCATTTCGCGCGTGACCCCTTCAGGCGAAGCCAGATCCAAGATCGGCGTTCCGCCCGAGCGCATGACGGTCGCCTGGTACGTGGCCGGCATGTAGCCGCTGCTCCAGTTCTTGGCGCCGCTGATCGGACCGCCACGCGGGTCGAGCATCACGACGAAGCCGGGCAGATTCTCGTTCGGCGTTCCCAGACCATAGTTAACCCAGGAGCCCAGGCAGGGACTGCCGCTGAGGATCTTGCCCGAGTTCATCATCAGCATGGCCGAACCGTGAATCGGCGAATCGGCGGTCATCGAGTGGATGAAGGCGATGTCGTCGACACAGGTGGCCAGGTGCGGAAACAGGGTGGAGACCCACTGCCCGCACTGGCCATGCTGGGCGAAGTCCCAGCGCGTCTCGACGATGCGACCCTGGTTTTTGTGCCCGCCGCGACCGAACGTCTTCACTTCGATCGTTTTGTTGTCCATGCCCTTCATCGTGGGCTTGTAGTCGAACGTGTCGATGTGGCTAGGGCCGCCGTACATGTAGAGGAAGATGACGCTCTTGGCCTTCGCCGGCAATTGCGGGGCGCGCGGAGCCAGCGGATTGGTCCAGGGAGTGGCGCCATCGGCAGCGACGGCCTGCCGGTTCAGGAAGCCATCATTTCCCAAGAGCGCGGCCAGAGCCGTGCCGGTGAATCCTGCGCCGGCTTGCCAAAGGAACTCGCGCCGCGTGCGGCCGCAGAAGTTTCGGTGCTTGTGCTCGCTGGACATCGTGCGTGCCTTCGTTCAATCGAGATACACGAATTCGTTCAGATTGTAGGCCGTGACGCAAAACTGCTTGAGCGCCGCCTCGGGCGACAGGCCATGCTTGCTTTGCAGCGCCGCGAGCAGCTGCAAACCGCGGCTAATTTCGCCCGGCGTTGGCTCTCGCTGGAAGAGCCTTCGAAGTGCGATCGCAACTTGCGTCTCGGGCTTGTCACCACCTTGCGTACGCAGATACTGAGCAAACTGCTCGGCCTGCTCGTTTACAAACCGGCTGTTCAGCATGCCCAGTGCCTGCGTCGGCTGGGTGGTGACGAACCGCGAGGGACAACTGGCATCGGTCTCTGGCCCATCAAAGCTGGCGATCAACGGCACCGCCAGCGAACGCTTGGCGTGAATATAGATTGTGCGGCGCGCGGTCTCGGCGGGCGACGACTTACCCCAGCCCGCCCCCGGCATCGACTGCCCGGCGAGCACCTCATCCGGAATCGTGACGAAGATGCTGGGGCCGAACATCGCGCCGCGATTCAAGCTGCCATTTGCGGCCAGGATCGAGTCGCGAATCTCTTCGGCCGAAAGCCGCCGCATTTCGAACCGCCAGAGGTGGTCGTTGATCGGGTCGGCTGCGAGCGCCTGCTCGCTGGCCTCGGACGACATCTGGTACGCGCTCGACAGCATGATCAGCTTGTGCAGCCGCTTCATCCGCCAGCCGCCGGCGACGAACTCCGAGGCCAACCAGTCGAGCAGCTCCGGATGCGTTGGCTGGATGCCCTGAAAGCCAAAGTCGCTGGTCGAGCGCACGATCCCGCGGCCGAAGTGGTAGTGCCAGATGCGGTTGACCATCACCCGAGCAGTAAGCGGATTCTCGGGGCTGGTGATCCACTGGGCCAGCGCGCGGCGACGGCCGGTGGACGACACGCCTTCGGCCGGCAACACAATGTTCGGTTCCGGCGGCGAGAGCACAGACGGGAAGCCGGGCGTAACTTCCGCAGCGGCCGCGTGGGCGTTCCCGCGAATCAGGACGTGCGTCGGTGGGCACTCGCGGCCATGCTCCTTAACGCACAGCGCCTTGTCCAAGCCGGAGGGTCGAAAGTTCGCCAGCTCGTCGCGCTTGGCGGTCAACTCGGCATAGCGATCGAATTCTTCCTGGGACAAGGCTCCGCCGATGTGACGCTTGGCAATCTCGACGCGCATCGCGTCGGTCTTCCAATCGTCCTTCTCAACACCCACGAGTGCAGCAAAGATCTGTTCGTTGAGCTTTCGGAGTTCCTGCCGAACCTCGCGCGTCTGCTGTTTGTGAGCGGCGATCTGCTCTTCGTTGCGGCGAACCTCTTCTTCGTTTCCAATTGCGCGCACCGAAGCGTCTTCGATGCTCTCCGGCGAGCGTTCGCCGAATCGCCGCACGTTGCGGAAGAAGGCCAGCAGTCGGTAGTAGTCGGCCTGCGGCAGCGGATCAAGCTTGTGGTCGTGACACCGGGCACAGCCGATCGTCAGGCCTAGGAACACTTCGCCCGTGGTGCGCACCAGGTCGTCCAGATCCTCGTACAGCTCCTGCTCGGGATCGACCGGCTCGTCCTGCCAGATGCCCAGGCGGTAATAGCCCGTCGCGATGATCGTCTCGGGGGTGGGCTGGTCCAGCTCATCGCCGGCAAGCTGCTCGGTGACGAACTGGTTGTAAGGCTTGTCGTTGTTGAACGATTGGATCACGTAGTCGCGATACCGCCACACGAACGGCTTCGCGCCGTCGCGCTCGTAGCTGTTGGTCTCGGCGTAGCGCACCAGGTCGAGCCAATGCCGGCCCCAGCGTTCGCCATAGTGGGGAGATTCGAGCAGCGTGTCGACAACGCGCTCAAATGCTCCCGGCGAATCATCGGTTAGAAACGCCGCGACTTCCTCGGGCGAAGGGGGCAGACCGATCAGATCGTAGTACGCCCGGCGAATGAGCGCGGTTTTGCTCGCCGGCGGCGCAGGCTTTAGGCCCGTCTCGTTCAGCTTCGCCAGGACAAACGCATCGATCGGCGTGCGGATCCAGGCGTTGTCGCGGAGGCTCGGTGGCTGCGGATGTGTCACCGGCTGAAATGACCAGAAGGCTTTTGCCTTGTCGTCGACGGCAGGCGGACCGTGATCGTCAGTGGGCTTCTCACCCAGTTCCGCGTCGCTGCCCCACGGCAGCCCGAACTCGACCCATTTGGTGAACACAGCGATCTGCTCGTCGGCCAGCTTACCGCTGGGAGGCATCTCATAACCGGAATAGTTCACCGCTTCGAGCAGCAAGCTTTCGGCCGGCGCCTCGAGCGACACGGCCGCTCCAGAATCGCCCCCCTTCAAAATCCCCTCGCGATTGGTGAGGAACAGGCTCCCTTTCGCCTTGCCGTCCGCACCGTGACACTTCAGGCAATGAGCTGCCAGCAGCGGCTTGACCTCGCTGTCGAAGAACGCCGCGGGATCAGCGACAGCGGCGGGCTCCGGCGAAGCGGTCGCGACGGGTTCTTCCGCGCGTGCCGCGGCAGCCCAGCTCAAAACGGCCGTTGTACCCAGCAATAGGTTGGCCAGCACTCTTGGCAGGTAACTCGGCATGAATTCCGCGGTCTCCAGGTCGTCTGGGGGACAGGAGATGTCCCGCCAACAGGGGAGCGTGGGTAGACCTTTACTTTGACCGGACTTTGGCCCGAACGCAACCGCCTGCAGAGGGCGGCGGAACGACACCCGTCCAATCTGCGCCAGACGCGGTCACCTGCGATTGGAATGTGACTAGTTCACCGAGCTTTGGAGCAGCTCTTCCGCCTTGGAGATGGCCGCTTCCAGATGACCAAGGTACGCGATCCGCCCCTGGCGGTCGATAATGGCTGTGTGCGGAATTCCGCGGACACCATAGGCGGCGAAGGTCTTTCCGAAGAAGCCCCTCGGACCCCCACGGTCGATGGCCAGCGGATAGGTCAGGCCGCGCTTCTGTGCAAACTCCGCGACCGCCTCGACGTTTTCGCCGCTCCCGTGCAGCCCGATGACGACCAGCCCCTTGTCCGCGTTGCGTCGAGCTGCAGCCTGCACCTCGGGTAGCTGGCCAATGCAGGGACCGCAACCGATGCCCCAAAACTCGACCAGCACGACCTTGCCGGCCATGTCCGGAGCCGCGGCACTCCCTGTTTGGCTCAACCAGACTTCAGGATCGACAGCCGGCGCGGGGTCCCCCAGCTTGACGACTTCGGCACGTGACCGGGTGTCATCGGAAATCGAGTTGGCAAAGCTGACCACGTCGAACACTGGCTCGTAAGCAACACGCTGCTTCGGATTGCCGCTCGATCCGTCGCGATAGTCCAGAACGTTGGTTCCCGCCGGCGCAGAAACCACGAACGCATCTGGCGGAAACTCGGCGTCAAATTCCAGGCTCTCGATCCGATGTACCTTGAGCAAGTCAACCTTGCCATCGCGGTACGTGAACTCGACGTACATGCCGGGCACGATCGCTCCGTTGTCATACTTCTTCGGCGCAAACTGCCACCGCTGCGATCCGGTCGTTCCGTGGTCTGAAATCGTCGAATTGATAAACCCGGTTTGCGGGTCCGCCAGAACGGTGCTCGTCCAATCGGCCGGCTGCGACGCCGCGGGTCGAAGGGTCAGCTTCAGTCGATCGTCAATCGATTCGACGGTCGCGCGTGGAGCATCTTTCGCATCAGCTTTGGCGCGTGGTGTGGTCACACTTGACCAGTAGCACAGCTCGCGGAGCGAGCGCATGCCTATATGAAGTTTCTCCCGACCGTAGACATCCGCCTGCGCACCGTCTGGGTGAAACTGGATGCTCTCCTTGCCATTCGTGGCCAGCACCGAATAAATCTTTCCCGCGTAGCTGCTCACCTCGCGATGCCGGTGACCATCGCTCTCGATCTCCACCGTCGCAAACCTGATCGTTTGGTCGGGATACTCGCGTTCCAGCGCGGCAGCCAGGTCGGGAATCTTTTCGGGATCTGCCCCCCTCAAGATCGCTTCCAACTTGTCCTTATCCAGCCAAGGAAAGCCGCTGCGGATCACGCTCAGCTTGGCCCGGCCGCGCGTGAGCAGGTCGCGCTGCCGATTCCATTTTTCGACGAGCTCAGGCGGATACGGATTCTCACTCGATGTCGCGGAAGTGACTGTGGGCTCAGCAGCGAGTGGCGCCGAGCTGACTCGACGAAGCTCAAACCGCGCGTCTTTCGTCTCACCAGCCACCAACACGCACGGATCACTCGTCTTACGCACCGATTCGTAACCTGCCGGGACCGTGCCCACAACAAACTGATAACTTCCCGCGGGCAGAATGGCTTGCAGTTGACCGGTGGCATCCGTCGCCGGATTGTCGACAAACACCGTCTGGCTTTGCAGCACGTGGCGCTCGGCACTCGTGTCCGGTCCAACCATGAAGTCCACTCCGGCAACGGGCCGACCGCCTTCGACGTCGATCGCGGTCAGCACAATCGTGGCTCCACGCGCGAGCGGCAGAGCAACGGACTGCTCTCGCATCTCCTCGCTGACGACGATCGGCTGTTCCGTTTTGACGTAGGGCTCCTGCCAAGCCGGGTCGGCGATCAGCACGTACTCTCCCGGCGTGAGCCGCAACTCCAGGCGGCCGTCGCGATCGCTCGTGGCCTGGTTGCCGTCGGTCACCAGTCGCTTGCCGCGCACCCGAACGCGGACGTTTTCCGCAGGCGAACCAGTATCGGCGCGTAGCACTTGCACTCGCACCGGCCGGGGCACCTGAAAGCTGTGGTTCAAGACTCCGTCATAGCCCAGGCATTCCACTCTCGGCTGCGGGGTCGTTGTCGTGGCCAGCGAAAATCGCTTTTGCTCGTAGCCCGGTTGAAATGAAATGCGGCCGAGCAGGCGTGCCTCGCGCGGCAAGCCCTTGATGATGTAGTTCCCTTCGCCGTCCGTCTCTGCGCTGAGGAAAGCGGTTGGCATTAAGCGGACGGATGCGAATGACCGATCATCGATATGCACCGACCGCGAACTGCTCTCCAGCAGCGTGCATAACCACGAGTTGTTGCCGGTCCGCTCATCCTGAACAACGCCCAGCTCGACTCGTGCCCCGGCGAGCGGCTTGCCCGTGTCGTCCGTGATCTGACCGCGGAGCGTCGCCGGCGCTCCGAACACAAGCACCGTAACGATTGGATCGCCCTGATAATACACGCGTCCTTGTTCTTCGGGCACGCGCTCGTCTGGCGGAGCGATCGGGCGATAGATCCGCATTCCCTGCCAGGAGTAACCGTATCCGTCGGCGGCGCCGTAGACTTCGAAGCGGGCTTCGGCGTCGCGCTGTCCTTCGTCCAAGGGGAGCTTCACCTGGTGGAACGCGAACGACCCATCCGTAGCGGTTGTCGTCGAGGACAACCGTGGCTCTTTGGATTGAAGCCGGTTTGCGGACGCGAGGAAAACGGTGGCGCCGGCGACAGGTTTACCTTGCTCATCAACCGCCCGGCCTGTGACGTCGACCGGGTCGGCATTGGCGGCATCTTCGGCCTTCGCGAAGCCGGCAATGGCCAGCGCGGTCAAAAACAACACCAGACACAGTCGAAATGCTCGCATGCCTTCCATCCCGTGGTTCGAGAGAAATGAACACGACGCTGCGCCAAAAGAGGAATGCGCACATCTTAGTGCGGCCGAGTGGAACATGCCAACGCTGTAGCTTCAACGCGCAATCACTGTCAGAACAATCGCTCGGCGAACCTGATAACCGAGCCGTTCATACAGTGCTTTGGCGCGGTTCTCTGTTTTCACGTGCAGGAACGCGACCTTCCCCTGCCGAACGACTCTTTCCGTCAGATATTGCACGAGCCTCAGGCCATAGCCGCGACCGCGAAAGTCGGGGTCCGTGCAGACCGCGCTGATCTCGGTGAACTTGTCGAGTTTCAGTCGTTCTCCCGCCATCGCGGCGAGTCGCCCATCGTCAGATCGGATTCCAGCAGATCGGATTCCAACGTAGTGGCCCATGCGGATGGTCTCAGGCAGAAATGGGCCCGGCTCGGTCGCGGCGGTCAGGGCCAGCATGTCAGGGACATCGGCCTGTCCTAGCGTCTGCGGTGGTTCGGTTGCCGCGCTCTCGCGCAGCGCGATTCCATGCACGAGTCCTTCGCGTGTTCAAATTATAACCCGACGCGTAAGCAAGGCGATCCACCGAGTCGCTCTGCACTCCCTCCTCGCTCACGCGTCGGGTTGTGAGGAGAGTGCTCGCGTGCAGGTCAGCGTGTGATACGATGCTACCGCAGCGCGCCGGCTCCCGCGTCGAGGATCTGCGAGTTCGAAACCGAGTTGCCGAACGCGTCAAACTGATCGAACGTCCAGGCGACCTTCTTGGTCTTGGGATCGATCTCGACCAGGAGCGGCTGCCCGGGGCCGGCATGGCAATTCCCGATCACGTAGTTGCCGCCCGGCAGCACTTCGAGTGTCGTCACCCAGGCCAGCGTGATCCCCGGCAAATCGGACGGCTGGAGTTGCCAGACGATCTCCTTTTGCGGTGTCACCTCGAGCACGCTATGGCCGTTGCCGGTACTGATCAGCGTATTGCCGCTGGGGAGTCGAACCGCGGCAAAGCATTTGTTGCCGAACGCCTCGGGACCGTGCCCCGGCTTTGGCGCCTTGCCGAACATGGGCACTTCGTACTCCCAGACCACCTTGCCTGAGGAGTCGTATTCGCGGACGGCGCCGTCTCCCTCGTGGCAGACAAGATAGTGGCCATTGTTCAATTTGCGTACCAGGCGCGTATCGGTATGCGGATGCGGATGATCGACCTTTAGCTTGACCGTGTGCAGTAACCTGCCCGCGCGATCGATCTCGATGATCCGCGCCGGTCCGCTCTCGGCGATCATGACGCGCCCGCCATCGAGCGGCTGGAAGGTATGAACCTCCACCTTGCGGCCGGCATTGCCGTTGGAAACCGCCGAGTCGTATTCCCAGACGACTGTGCGATTTTCGCGGTCGATCTCGACAATCTTGCTGGCGCCTTGCTGCACCATCAGGTTGCCGTTGGCGAGCACGTGCAGATCATGAATCCCGCCCCACGGCATTTGCCACTCGATCTTGCCGTCGCCACCGACGATGGCGAGCTTGTCGTTGCCCTGCGTAACGAGCCGATGCTGTGCGTAGGCCGGCATAACCGCCCACGCGGTTAGGGCGGCCACGAAAGTGCAAACGATGATCTTCATGAAAGCCCTTTTGGAAACTGGCAACGCGGTCGCCTGGAGGAACTGTGGAATCGTGCGAGGGCTGAACGGCCGCAGGGACAACCGGAGCTGGCTTGCCGTTGACGTACCTTCCACGCGAAGGAAGCGAGCTACGAGAGTGGCCGCTCGGGGACTCGAACCCCGACGCCTTTCGGCACAAGATCCTAAGTCTTGCGTGTCTGCCAATTTCACCAAGCGGCCAAGGCGTTATGCACTAACAGTTTCGGTGGGCTCACAGCTTGCGTCAAGGGGAGTGCCAGGCACCCTGCGCGTGACGGGTGCGTGCAGCGGTGTGCTGTGGGCCACCTCCGCCAGCGGAGTTTCAAACGGTCGTTGACGAACCAATTTCCCTCCGGATAGATTGCACGGTTTCGCTCCCACGCGCCAGGTGCCAGCATGCTGTATATCGGCTTCTTCCGTTTTGAGTTCGATGACGCCGACGTCGGCCAGTCCGAGGGCCGATTCACCTACGCGGTCGAAGCGGCCGACGTCGATGAGGCCTGCGCCATGATGGCCAGCTCGATCATGGAGCAGCATGGCGATCTGCTGGGGAACACCGCCCAGTTGTTTCTGGACGATGTGGTGGAAATCAAGTCGCTTCCGGCCGGCGGTGTGATCCTTCGAGCCGAACACGGCCCGCACCATGCCGATGATCCGATCTATTCGGTCGCGCTGCCGAACTACGAGGGCGAGGAGTGCCTGAACTATCGCCAGGGACCCGATCCGCACGACGATCCCGAAGGGGCCAGCGCGTATGCCCCCGCGCCGTTCATCGAGTTCGAAGAGCAGGACGAGGAGTGAGCGGGGCAAGTAGTCGCTGCTCAATCCTGCTAGATCATCGGCCAAACTACTTCGCCGGCGGCGCGAGACTGCCGGACAGCTCCACCGGCCAACTGGTCAGGCGCTCGATGCCGTGCAGTCTTCGAGTTTGACGTGCAGCAAGTCGCCGCTTTGCACAATTTGAATGATGCCGTCTTTCGCTGTGCCCGCAGGTTGCGAGAAGTTGAGCGCCACGAGCTTGCACCGCACGAGCCGGGCGTGCGCATGCGTGTGAAACCCAAAGTTGCTGCTTTCAAACGCGCGCTGGGGACCGACCAGCGTGCAGTCCTCGAACACAATGTCCACAGGCTGGGGCATTGGTTTGTTCTCGAAGCGAACATACGCGCCCGAGGTGTCGCCCCAGAAGTCGAGCGACCAAAGCGAGCAGCGGCGAAACGTGACCGGTTCCTCCGGGCGGGAAAGACAACTGGCCACTCCGCCGCCGAACGCGCAGCCAATGCCCATGCAGTCTTCGACGATCAACGTGAGGGGCACGACCGGGTCGACCAAATCGAGGTATGCTCCTTCGGCAGCACTGGCACAGGTGGGGCGCTACGCGGCCACCTGTGGCACATCCTTAAGTGGCGCTGGACGTCGGCTCAATGCATTTTCGCCGCCGAATGCAGCGATCAGCTCAGCGCTTCAAGCAACTCATCGACCGCCTCTTCTTCGGCCGAATCTTCGATGTCGCCGAGCAAGCTATCCAGCACGTCGAACTCGTAGAGGACCGCGGCAGCGCTCGCAGTCGGCGCGTGGATCATTGTGATAACAGCCGGCAGGGTCTCGAAGGGCTGTGCCTCGAAGGCGGCTTCGCCCGAATCGAGACTCAGCGCCACGGCCACGGCATTGGCGTCCTCGGCGGCCAGCGCCGCCGCGAGCGGCGCGCCTGGCGGGGGATTCACCGGCATGAAGTACGGCCAGTTCGCCCGGGCGAACGTATCGACCACGCTAACCTGCGTCGTGAAGACAAAGTTGACGCCGCTCGGCGAGGGAAACGTGAGCTCGATGAAGAACGCATGGGCCCCACCGCCCGGCGGCAGGATGGCCTCGGCGCGGTACTTGCCGTCGGGCGAGGCACTGACATTCGTGCTGGTCCAGGTCAGTCCCGTGACGGAGTTGCGGAAATCGCGGGTGGAGGGGTTTGTCGCCCGCCAGACCTTGACTGCCGTCGGCGCGGTGATGCTCTCGACCGTGATTTGCCCATCCCAGCGCGTGGTCCAGGAGAACTGGGGCAGCGCATGGTTGTTCACGACCGCGTCGTAGAACGAAAACGTGCTCATACCGGCCTGGAAGCTATCGAGCCCGTGACCGGTATTAGGAATGTATCGCAAGTAGTTCTGCGTACCGGGAATGTCGTCGAAGTAGAACTGGGCCGAGTCGGGCACAAAGAACTCGTCGCCCGAGGAGTTCAGCAGCAGCTTGGGCATGTCGTCGAAGCGGCCACCAGCGAAATAGCTGTAGGGATCGACTATTCGCCCGAGCTCGACGCTCTCGGGCGTGAAGATTTCCTGGACAACGTTTTGGTCGACGTAGTCGTGAATCGCCGAGGAGAAGGTGCCGTAGAATTCGTAGTGGTGCTTCATCTGCTCGTCGAGATTCAGCATGTCGATCACGCCGGGGACGATGGCCCGAACCCGATCGTCGACCGCGGCGGTCAGCCAGGTGGTCCAGCCGCGTTTCGAATAGCCGGTAACCAGGAAGTCGTCGATGCTTTCGGTGGGCCGCACGGTTGGGATGAACGACTGCGTGGCGTCCATCGCGGCGACGGCGCTTTTGACCATTGGCAGCAATGCGGGCCAGGTCTCGTTGCCGGGCGATCCAAGATTATCCAGGAACTGCCGGAAGGTATAGGAGATGATCTCGTCTTCCGTGCGCGGATTTCCCGGATCACCCGTGAAGGTCAGCGGCTGATTGGGCACCGTTGGGAGCACAACGTACACACTTTGGGACATGACGGCCAGTTGCGCCAATTGCGCGTCGACCGTGGTCGGCGGTGTGGTTCGCGTCGAGCCGCCGGTAATATATAAGGTTGCAGTATCCTTGAGCGCGCCGGTGGGCACGATCAGCTGCACCCAGTGCTGCCAAACCGTCTTATTGACATCCGCAGCGCTGCGCCAGGTCTGGCTCTTCATATCGAGCACGTACAGCGTATAGCCTGAGCCGGCGATCGTGCGCGAGAGCGTATAGCCGTAACTTGGGTCGGGCGTGTTGATGTAATCTTCGAGCGCGGTGCTGCCGAGCGTATCGACATGCAGCGAGACGGGGGCGCTGAGCGTGGCGTTGCCGGCGACGTCTTCGACGCGCGTGCGGAGTTGTACGTAATAGGCTTCGCCCAGTTCATTGGTGGCGGGCAGAGCAGGGTTGAGCTGAAAGTAGCTGCGCCCCTCGTAAAGGTCGGTCGTGCCGTAATCGCGCTCGCCGGGATCGTCGAAGTCGCCGTCATAGTTCAGGTCGACGTCGATCTTGACGATCGGCCAGGTCGTGGAGCCGGAACCCTCGACCGTCAAATGCGGCGTGCGATCGTTGGTGATCGAAACCTCGCTCGTCAACCATAGCTGCAAGCTCTCGTCGAGCGACAGCAACGTGAGATTCACGTTGCGAACGACGTTGCGTCCCTGAGCGTCAACCAGTTCGAGCCGCAGCTCGTGAGCGCCGTCGGCCAGTGGCCCGCCGCCCAGGGTGGCATAAACCGAGGCATCCACGATCAACTGCCCGCCGGCAACCAACGACGTCAGATCGACCGCCACGCCGCCATCGAGGGAAGCGAAGACCTGGTAACCACCGGTCACGATGATGTCGGCCACGACCGTCGGATCGCTGGTAATTCCATCGTTGTTCTGCGTTCCGCCCGGCGCGGTGTCGTTGGCGAGTTCGGCGGTGAGATCCAGGTTAATCGCAGGAATGTTGACGCGCTGGGTAATGCCGGCGTTGAATCGTGCGGCAAGCTGGTCGGCGGCCGACACCACACCGCTCTTGTCGTAGTCGAGCACATGGTTGACGCCCACGCCGATCGCGGAATTGAAGCGAGCGGCCAGCTCATCCGCCGCGGTTGTGGTGAAGACCGTCGGCGGCGGGCTGACAAAGGCGTCGCCAGGTCGGCTGCCAAACAGGAAAACGTCGGCTTGCTCTAGACCCGAGTCTTCGCCGGCCCGCACGATCACTTCCAGCCACTGGCCGCGCAGCGTGTCGGACGGCCAGGTGATGACGACGCGATCAGAACCGGCGACGCCGGCGCCGCCGCGGACAGTGATCTGGCTAGGGGCGGCCGCCAGCGGCCAGCTAGCGTAGGTCTCGCCAGACGACCCCCAACGGAACACGAAATCATCGGCCGTAAGATTCGGGTGCGAGCCCGTGATGTCGATCATTACGCCGTTAATGCCGCGCGAGTAATTCGAAACGTGCTCAGCGCCCGCCACGCCGGCGCCGGGCAGGTACGCTACTTTGTCGGAGATCGCGGCGTCATCCCCGGTATTCGGACCGGCGACCTGTCCGTCGAACTTGGACTGATCGTAAAACAGGTAGCGCCCCACAACCTGCGAGGCGGACAGCAATCGCCGCGACTCGAGTTCTTCCAGCCGCAAGCGGCTCTCGCGCGATTTAGAGGAGTTGCGAGCTGATTGCGTGCGACGGCTCGTTCGGCGTTGCATGGGCGGCGCGGCTCCGGGGGGCATGGCAGGAGCCCGAACGACCGCGGAGTGACGTCCTGCCACCGGCGCGTTCGGCTCGCTGGTCAGTATAAACACAGACAAGATGGACGGGACGAAAAACAGCGTAAAATCTGGCAACTTCCCTTGGCCCGAGCCACGCGTGTTCAGTCGGATTGTGCCTGGACCTGCAATGGAACCAGCGGGCCGCCAACGCAATGCACGGATTGGAGCACCCCGAGCATCATGACTCTCTTCGGCAGCATCCGGGCAAACGGCGCGGGATTCGAGCGACAGCTATACCGGTATACCGAGTAGCGCTATTGGAAGGGCTGAATTGGCCGTTCGATCAGCCCGGAGATTAAATGTGATAGGATTCGCCATTACTTTTTTTCTGATTTACTCCGGCGGTGTCGATACGCGCAAACCTAGGAACGGCAATAAGTTGTGTAAGTACACGAGTCCGCTTGCCCTCCTTGTGCGGTTAGATTTTTTGGTTTGGGCGAGATTTTTTGCTTGGAGATTTCCAAAACGAGTATATGCTCACGGTCATGTCGCCAGGCATTTTGTTCCCCCAGATGTTCAAAGGCGCCGCTCATGACCCGGACAAGAGTCGCCGAATCGCTCCTTGCGAAGGGGAGCGTTTTATTTTCAGCAGCCATATTCGCACTTCTTAGTGGCGCCGTTTCACCTGTCGCGAGGGCCGCGACGCTTGAGATCCAGTTCACGGGTCTCGACCTCTTCTATGACGGCAATAACGTCTTCGACAACGGTGTGCACAACACCGTGCGTAACGGTAACCCGGCCCAGGCAGACTCACTGACGTCGATTCAGTTTTTCCTCGACAACTCCCTGGTCCATACGATCAACTCCGACGTCTTTGCCGACCTGTACATCACGAACATGGGCGCCATGCCCGCCGCAGGTGGCCTGCTCACCTCGACCGGCAACGGCAACACCTTCGGCATTGACCTGCTCACCAGCAACAACAATCCCGGCTGGGGACTGGCGATGAACATCGACACAATGCAGATGTTCTACACCGGCTCGCGAATCGCCATCTCGATTTCGGGTCTGGCAACCAGCATTCCCGTGCAGATCCTGCCGCTGGGACTGGCGTTTGATCCAAATGAACCGCTCACCATCGTCATGAGCAGTGCCAACCTGACCAATGTGACTACCTCGGGCGGATTCGTCACTGCCATGAACGCGGCCGGCACCGGCAACGTGGCCGGAGTGCTCGTTCCGGAACCGGGCAGCATGGTGCTGCTGGCCATCGGCTTTCTCGGTGCAACGCTCCTCGGTTGGCGGCATCGCAACAAGCGGTAAGTCGAATTCTCCGACAATGAACAAAGAAGCCTCGGGCGAAGTGATTCGCCCGAGGCTTTGTTCATTGATGGAGCATGCACCGTCCGCTCGACCGACAGTCGGTTATGGGTCCGGTCGGGTTAGCTCAGATGACCAGTTCCAGGATCAACTCGTCGATCGAAGCGAGGCTCTCGTCTTGAGCGTCCTCGACGGTTGAGCCCGTAAGGCAATCGCTGGGCTCGTTCCAGAGCATTGCGACGGCCCGGTCGACCAGCTGTTGGATCATCGTCTCGCTCGTCGCGGGCAGGCGTTCGTTTGCCGTCGAGGCGACTTCCGGAGTTGCCGTGCCGCGCGTGAGAGCCATTGCCACAGCGTTCGCACCCGCTTCGGCTTTGGGCCCGACTGAATCACTTGCGATGAAACCGGTTGGTAATGCCGCGGCGGCCAATGGACTTGCCTCCGCCGGCGGGGCGATCTGGATCCGCGGCAGGAAGCCCGGGTTGGTGCGAGCGATCAACATATCGGCGGCTGAGATCGTGCGACTCTTGTCGAAGTCGAAGGGGTTCGCGACGTCGAGATTCGACTTGGGCATCGCATTGCGTGCAGCCAGTTCATCCGCAGCGCTCGTGACGAAGGCGGCCGGCGGCTGGGTGCCGAAGCTGTCGCCGACGCGATTACCGAAGAAAAACACGTCTTCCTCGGCAAGGCCGGTGTCTTCGTTCGCGGCCACAATCACCTGCAGGTAAGTGTTCTTGATCGCACCATCCGGCCAGGTAATGACGATGCGATCCGCGCCGCCGACGCCTTGGCCGGCCAGCACCTGAATCGCCGATGGCGCGGGCGCCGCGGCCCAAGTGCCCGGATCATTGCTGGTACCAACTCGGAAGATGAAATCATCCGCCGTGATGTCCGGATGCGACCCGGCCAGATCGACCATGACACCGTTGATCCCGCGCGAGTAGCTGGTGATGTTGGAAGCATCGGCCAGCGTGCCGTCGGGGAGCAGGGCATGTTTGGTGGGATCGATCGCAAGCCGATCGAATTCATCGATACCGGAATTCTTCCATTCATATGAAGAGTTGTTGTAGAAAACATGGCGACCAGCCACGACGTTCTCAAACTCGCTGCCAAGCTCAAAGGCGCCGATGTCCACCCGACCGCCAGTGACGCGGGCAAATCCGGCGCCACGCTGATCGAAAAGCATTGCGTCGGCATCGACATTCGGATCGCCGGTATTCACGGCCGGGCTACTCTCCAGCAGAGCATGGGTAAGCGTCCGACCGCCGTTGTCAGCCAACGTGGTGTCGAGCACGGTGTTGATGTCTAGCACGCCGCCCAATCCGTCGCCCACGATGTTGCCGTTCACACCGTGTGCGAGACCGCCGGCCGAGCTCGGATCACCGATGAGGTTATAGCTGCTGGCCGGATCGAGCGAGCCGCCGACCAGCGCGATATCACTTGCCGTTTCATTACCAGATGCTTCGTCAAGATTGGCCGCGACGATCGAGTTGCTGAGCGTGGCGGTTGCTTGATCGAGCACGGCCAGCCCGCCGCCGATGGCCTCGTCGCCCTCGGCACGGTTCAGGACGACGGTGCTGTTGAGGAGTTGTAGCTGCATGTGCGGTGCTACGGCAATTCCGCCGCCTCGCCTGGCTGAGTTCCCGGACACGGTGCTGTTCACGATCCGGAGCGGCGGATATTCGGCAAGAATCGCTCCCCCGTCGTTGGTTGCGGAATTGTTGGCGAAGGTCGAAGCCAGGATCGTGCCGACCTGTCCGGCGATCGCACCGCCGTTCTTGGCACTATTCCCGGTAAAGTAGGAATTCGCAACCGACACCGCGCCACGGATGGCGCCGCCGTCCTCCGTGGCGGAGTTCAGCTCAAAACTGCTTGACCACACTTCCAGCACGCCACCTACTCCTTCCCTCGCCAAAGCGCCACCATACGTGGCGGAATTTCCGGTGAAGGTGCTATCGACAATGATCGCGGGTGCATGGAAGTTGTGGATCGCGCCACCAGTGCCCGCGGTATTGTCAGAAAAGGTGCTGCGAACGACGTGCAGCAAGCCGTTGTTGAGCGAGGTGTAATTATGGATTCCGCCCCCTTGAGTCAGGGTCGAGTTGTCATTGATCGTGCTGTCCTCAACCAGCATCCGTCCGATATTGACGATGCCGCCGCCCCCAGCAAGTTCGCAGTCGCTGGTCGCGGCGTTGCCGGAGACGTTCGAGCGAATTATTTCAAACGCAAATCCGTCCGGTAAGCGGAGTTCGAATCGGGAAAAGATACCGCCGCCGTTCTCCGCCACGTTATCCGTTACCTGGCTTCCAATGAGCGTTGCGAGACCTTCTGAATAGATCGCGCCTCCGAAGCTGGATGCCTCGTTTTCACTGAAGATGCTCTGCTCGACATGCATCTTGCCAAAATTCAAGATGGCGCCCCCGCGACCTGCCTGGTTGGCGGTGAACTGCGAATTCACAACCACCGAGTTGGGCGAGTTCGAAGAGTCTTGATATAGGTAGTCATGGTGGATGGCACCACCGGACTGGACGGCTGAGTTGTGACTAAATTCTGAGTCGACGATATTGGAGGGCGTGCCTTCGGCATGTAGCGCTCCACCATTGACGGCCGAGTTCTGACTGAACGTGCTCTCGATGATTTGCAACTGGCGGCCATCCAAGGTCGCGATCGCGCCACCTTCGCCGGCCGCGACATTGCCGGTGAACACTGAGCGCCGAACTTCCAGCGAAAAGTTGTTCAAGCCGTCGACCACCATAATGCCCGCCCCGAGACCCTCTCTCGGGATTGTGCTCGACGCAGTGTTATTAGCAACGGTGCAGTCCTCCAGCAGCATGCTGCCTCTACCCCAAGTTTGAACGCCACCGCCGCCGAAACTAGTTGCCGTGTTCTCGCTAATCGTCGTCCGAAGAATATTGACCATCTCTTCGACGTTCATAGCGAGGATTCCACCTCCGTCGCCCGCTGTATTTCGCAAAATGAAGGAGTCAGAAATCGAGGCCGGATAGGCCTCCAGTCGAATGGCCCCGCCGCCGGACGTGGTATTGTCTGTGAAGGAACTGGCGGTTACATCCAGCCAACCGCGGCTGCTAACGGCACCACCTTCGCCAGCTTCGTTGTGTTCGAACTGGCTGCCAGAGATCGATAAGAGACCCGCCTGCGCATCCTGGACTTGCGAAAGCCCGTGATAGATCGCGCCGCCTTCATTACCCGCTTGGTTCTCGGAAAATACGCTGGAAACGATCGTCAACCGGCCGTCGAAGTTATAGATAGCGCCGCCGTTCGCAATCGAGGTATTTGCTCTCAAGCTACTGTCTGCAATCGAGAGTACACTCCGGCGAGCTCGAATCGCCGCTCCATCCGCGTCCACATTGCCGACACTCGTCGGCGTTGCACCACCGGTGAGCGTGACGGCTGCAAGTTCGACGTCGGCCCCTGCCAGCACGTCGAAAATGCGGTCGCCGTAGCCGAGTTCGGCGTTGTACAACCCCGCGGCGTCGATCGTCGTGTTGTCGCGACCCGCGCCGATGATCTTCAGGCTGCCGCTGCTGGTGATGTCCAGGTCGCCGGTGAGGCCGGCGTCTTCGTTCGCGCCTTGGCGCGTGAGGGTGTAGGTGCCGGCGGCCAGAACAAGCTCGTTGTCCTCCGGATGCGCATTCGCCCAAAGGACGGCTTCACGCAGCGACCACAGCCCGTCGATCGCCACGATGTCGTCGAAAGTCGTGACGGTGATCACGCCGGCGATCGGCAGCGGGTCGGTTTCGGTCTCGAAAGCGCCGATATCGATGCGGCCGCTCACCACGCGCGGATAGCCATCGCCGCGCTGATCAAACTGGAGCGCCGGCTTAAAGGCGTTGGGATTGAACGCCGGATCGCCATCGTTGACGGCTGGCCCGGTATGTACGAGCGCATGCGTGAGCGTCGGTCCGCCATTATCGGCCAGTGTCGTATCGAGCACCGAGTTGATGTCGAGCACGCCGCCCAAACCATCGCCGACGATGTTGCCGTTCACGCCGTTGGTCAGACCACCGGCGGTGCTTGGGTCGCCGATGAGGTTGAACTTGCTCGCAGGCGCCACCGACCCATCGAGCAAAGCAAACTCGTTCGGCGTGCCGGTCACTCCAGCCGCATTCCCCACAAGGAGTGAATTCTCAAGAGTGGCCGCCGCCGAGCGATTCAGCGCAATAGCGCCACCAGTTCCGGTACCATTCGCGTCAGCGTCAGCACGGTTCAGAACGAGTGTGGAGTGCGACACGAAAACTCCATTGGAGGCGAAAATGGCTCCGCCGGATTCTCCGGCAGCGTTTCCAGACAAGGTGCTGTTCAGAATCCTGTAACTCATCGGCAGGCCGCGGCTGTAATTACCGAACAAGGCACCACCCTGCAGAGACGCGAAGTTGTCATGGATCGTGGAGCTATCGATCTCGAAGAGCGATCCGCCGTGGTACACCGCTCCTCCGCTCTCACTTGCGACATTATCGGCAAGGACACTGCGCGCCACACGAAGGCCGCCCCAGCGAACATGATGGATGCCGCCGCCGACACGAGCGAGGTTGGCCGATATCTCGCTGTTTGAGATGCTCGATGGCACGATGCCGACGGAGTCTCCGATTGTGAGGTGAATGCCACCACCAACATCGGCCGAGTTATCGCGCACGATACTATTTGTCAGGACGATGGCCCCTTGACAGTTGACTGCTCCTCCATACGCTGCCGAATTGCCCGAGAACTCACTGTTTGTGATCACGAGAGGCGAGCCGTTCACTGACGAGATTCCACCACCACTTCCGATTCGGCCCGTGGCTGAATTGCCTGAAAAAACTGAATTACGAATCCATACAGATTCATTTATGCCGGGCAAGAAATCATTGATAAATAGCCCACCGCCGCTGTCCCCTCGATTCTGCAAAAAGCGGACGCGATCAAGCTCCAATGACCTAACCTGTGCGGAACTCAGTGCATTTCCCCACACGATCCCACCGCCACCTTCATTCTCGGCGATGTTTCCACTAAAGGTTGTATCCATGACACGCAGTACGCCGTCGGCATAGATCGCTCCACCGTAGAGAAACGCGTAGTTGCCGGCAAAGATCGAGTCTGTAATTTCAGTGCTACCATCCTGGCTCATCAGCGCGCCACCGATGGTGGCACTGTTGCCACTGACGGCGGTTTCGACGATCTCGATGCGTGATGCCAAACCGAATACCCCACCGCCATCGGAAGCAGAGTTGTGGGCGAGCACGGAATCGCGAATTGCGATCGATGAACCACGCACGGCCACCGCTCCCCCTTCATGCGCCCGGTTACTCACAAAGGTCGAATCAACAATCTGTGTCTCATGCACCCCGGTGTGAAAGACTGCTCCGCCGCGATGGCCCGAAAGTCCGCTGAACCTGCTTGCGTTGACCTCCAGCTTTCCGGCGCTATAGATGCCGCCGCCATCGCTTCCCGCGGATCCATTGCTGAATCTTCCGTTTTCGATCGAAAGCTCGCTATCGCTGTCGCTGTAGATGCTGCCTCCGGACACTGCCGCTGAGCTCTCACGCATGGTGACATCGAATAGAGCTACTTTTGCACCGATGATTCGCATCGCTCCGCCATTGGACGCCGAATTGCCACCTTGGAGATTAACCTCCTCAATTGCAAAGTCTGCACCCGCGTGGATGTCAAAGATGCGGTCACCGACCTCGAGGTCTGAATTGAAGAGCCCAACGGCGTTAATTGTGGATTCACCCGAGATCGTGCGGAGCAGCAAGCTGCCATTTGCCTTAATATCGAGGTCGCCGGTCAGTCCCTCATCTTCGTCCGACCCTTGCACACTGAGTACATACGTGCCGTATGGTAACGCAATCTCGTCGTCCTCCGGCGAAGCATTCGCCTGGAGGATCGCTTCGCGCAGCGACGTGAATGCATCGTTCGGGTCGACAACATCCGCCGTCGTGTTGACCTCGATCACCGTGGCGGAGAGCAGATGACGGGACTCGAGCGGTTCGATGAACGAGCGATAACGCTTCGGGGAGGAAAAGATGGACTTCCCCGAGGCCGCCGATCGGGCGGCGAGATAATTGCGCATGCCTCTTCTCCTCTTTCTTGGCTGCCGCGGGATGTTCCGTCCCGCGAAAACCGTTTGCCCCAGGCGCGATCGTCGTTTCCGTACTAGCCCGCATCGGACAGCTTAACGCCCCCACTCGGGGAGGTCAACGGAAATCCGTGCAGATCACGGAGAAGACAACGTGAATCTTGGCGAAGCCGACCGGGTCGACGCGCTACGACCACAAGCTGCGATCCAGCGTGCGGTAGTTAATCGCCTCGCTGATGTGCGCGGGCGAAATGGATTCCGCGCTGTCGAGATCCGCGATCGTTCGCGCCAGCCGCAGGATCTTGTCGTGCGCGCGGGCCGAGAGGCCAAGCTCGGTCATCGTCGCGCGCAGGAGGTTCATGCACGCATCGTCGAGCGGACAGAACGAGCGAATCTGGCGATGCGTCATCCGGCCGTTGTGCCGGGTGGCGGTGCCGGCGAAACGCTGCTGTTGAATGCGGCGCGCGTGGACCACCTGCTCGCGCATCTGCGCGCTGGAGGTGCCCGGCGTCTTGGCCGAGAGTTCGCGAAACGGCACGGCTGGGACTTCGATCTGAATGTCGATCCGATCCATCAGGGGGCCGGAAATCTTGGCCATGTAGCGCTCGATCTGAGGGAGCGTGCAGTGGCAGTCGCGGCGCGGATCGTTGCGATAGCCGCAAGGGCAGGGATTGAGCGCCACGAGCAGCATGAAGTCGCACGGGAACGTCGTGCTGGAGAGAGCGCGAG
>JALHMI010000025.1 GCA_022844125.1 Pirellulales bacterium
ACCGGCCTGCGAAAGATGAAGCGAACCCTGGAACAGGCCCTACCCACTGAACATCGAAAACTCAACAACTAACCACTAGCAAGCTAGCGCAACTTCAAAACTCACGCGTCGGGTTGTGATGAAGTGGCGATGGGCAGAGTCCACTTCGCGCCGCAAAGCTCTACTGCTCGAGTCGCTCGCGGGCCTCGTCGGCCCAAGGGCTGCCCGGGGCCAGCTCCAGAAACCGCTCCCAGTGGCGGCCGGCCTGGTCCGCTCGGCCGAGCGTGTCGAGCGTTCGGGCGAGGTGATAGTGGGCGTCTTCGTAGTCGTCATGGAAGGTCAAAGCGCCCTCAAAGGCACTGACCGCCAGCTCATGTTCGCCCAGCTCGGCGAGCACACAACCCAGGTTCAGCCGGGCCTCGACATAATCTTCGTCCAGCTCGATCGCCATGTAGTAGCGTTCGCGGGCGGCGGGCAGCTCGCCCAGGCGATAGAGCGTTTCTGCCAGCAGGAAGTTGGTTTCTGCGCGGGGTCCACCAGCCACGAGCGAGGCCCGATAAGCGTCTGCCGCGGCGCGCAGATCGCCCTGATCTTCGAGCTGGCCGGCAGTGTAGAGCAGATCGTCGGGGGTCAGCGGCGGCTCGACGCGCGGATCGAACTGCAGCACGGCGTCGAGCGGGCGGATATCGAGTGACGAGTCGTCGGCTTCATCGGCGGCGTCGAAGTCGAAACGCAGCTGGCCGCCGGCCTCGATGAGGCCCCCTTCCTGACGCACGAGGAGCTGTTTGCCCTGTACGACGATGGAGAGCTCGGCCAGCGGGCGTTTCACCTGGGGAAGCTTCCGCGCGAGCGCGGCGAGCGCTTTGCCGATCGCCGCCGGGGACATGCCGGCGGTGAGCAGCTCCTGGATTCGGCGGGCGGTGGCGACTTCCTCAAAGGCGAAGTACGGCAGGCGGCGGACTTCGCGCGTGGCAACGAGCCAGCCGCGTCCGTGCCAGCGGCGGATCGTCGAGACTTCAGCGCCCGCCAGTCGCGCGAGCATCGGCGGCGTGTACAGCTGCTGGGCATCGTGCTCGCGCTCGACCAGGCCAAGTTGCTGCCAGAGCTGCGACTCGCCGATGATTGCGAGCGTGCCGGATTCGTAAGCCATGCGCGCGGCCGGTTCGAACGAAGCGGCCGTGGATCGGGGATCGGCCGGAGCGTCCTGCTCGCCGAGCACGACAAGCGTGGTGGCGGCGTCGGGAGCGTCGGCAAGCGAAGCGCCGGCCTGGCGGATCAGCCGCTGGGCGTCGCGGCGGGACATGCCGGCCAGGCGGCCGACGATGGCGATTCGCTCGCTGGCCAGCGAACCGGCCGGCGGATCAGTCCCGCCTTGCACATCGCCGCCAGCCTGCTGCATGAGGATCCTCGCCGAGAGAAACGTCAAGGAGCCCCGCAGGAACTCCAAGCGGCGTAGTCTGGCAAACGGGGTGCGGGAAGTCAAACGAGCGGCGCGAGTCTAATCGCTCTCGTAGCCTTGGGCACGCTCGGTGCGAGTGCGGGAATAGCAGAGCAAGGCGAAAAGATCGGCCTTCCTGACCAGGAGCGCTCCGATCACGACCTGCGCTGCGGCCATCACGGGGTGATGTCGCACAGTCCAGGCTACTTCGAGAGTAATGGACGCTCACGAAAGTACACCGGGCACGAACCGTACTTGGCGATTCGTGCCCGGGCGTGGGTCTCGATTGTCATGCAGCTCCAACTAGGTCGAGGGGTCGGCCGTCGGTTCAGGAGCCGTCGTATTGGGAGCTTCCTCGTCGAGCGGGCCTTCGAACTTGTCCTGCGGCGTCGTCTGCTGGGCTTCCGGCTGCGTATTCGGCTGGGCCGGCGTTTCGGCCGGCGCGGTCGGACGCTCGGTCTGCTCCGGCTTGGCCAAATTCGGCTTCTGTTCGCCGGGGCTCGACGGATAGGTCGGAGCGGGCTGCGAGTAGGTCGGTGCAGGCGAGTAGCTCGGCGCTGCTGCGGCAGGAGCTGCTTGCGGTACGACCGTCGCGATCGGGTTTCCACAGGGGTCGATCGGCACGCGGCGAACGATCACGCGCGGCACTTGCTGCACGTAGGTCACCGGCACTTGCTTCTCGACGATGCGCGGAATGCGAACCGTCTGCTCGACGGCCACCATCCGGCAAACCTGAACAGGCGTCTGTTCGACGCGTTCTTCGGTCACCATCCGGCAGGTCGTCACCGGAATCTTGCGGACGACCTCCTCTTCAACCATCTTGCAGACCTGGACCTGCGTCTGCTGCGGCACGCGTTCGACCACCTGGCGGAAAGTTGTCACCGGTACGCGGCGAACTTGTTCTTCCTGCACCATGCGGCAGACCTGCACCGGCACCTTGCGGACGACCTCCTCGGCCACCATCCGCTGCACTTGCACCGGCACCTTGCGAGTCATCACGCGGGCCACCATTTGCGTTTGCGGAACCTGCTGGGCCACGATGTTCGGCGCCCACATGCGGGCCGTCGTCACCGTCGCTGGAGCTTGCTCGGGTACCCAGGTCAGACCGCCACGCGTCGGCACCGACGTGCCGGTCCGCGGGTCGATCACACAGGTGCTCGACAGCCAGCGGAGCCGAGTGCGGGTCGGGCCGGGAGTGACCGAGATCTGGTCGACGAACTGCCCCTGATCGACGAAGTTCGTGGTCATCGTGGTCACCGGTTCCATCACGGTGAAGGCTTCTTCGCGTTCGGACGTCTCGATGACGGGACGCTGAACCGTGAAGCGTTCTTCACGTTCTTGCGTCTCCATCACGGGACGCTGCACGACGATCCGTTCTTCGCGTTCGCTGGTCTCGGCGACCTGGCGAACGACGTCGTAGCTCGTGTCGCGAAGCTGCGTTTCCCACACGGGGCGGAGCACCCGGGTGCGTTCTTCGCGCTCGCTGGTTTCCATCACCGGGCGCTGCACCGTAAAGCGGCGCTCGCGCATCTCGGTTTCCATTACCGGGCGATACGTGATTTGCTTCTGTTCTTCAAAGACGGTTTCGGTCTCCAGCCGGAAAGCGGTGAACTGTTTCTGGTCGTAGACCGTCTCGTAGTCTAGGCGATATTCCTGGCAGAAATCCTGCGCCAGCGCGCCGGTGGCACACATCAGCGAAGTCAGTAGTGCGAAGGCCCGAACCATTTCCGTCCATCCTGCTCGCAGTCGAGCAACCAGTTTGAGGGTGAGAATTCGTGGGAGATTCATTGAAGTTATAGGTCACGATGCACATCATGCGCCGCGCAAGAACATCATCACTAGAGCATGGCGGACGAACGAAACACACGCAAATTCTTTCCTGCGTCGCGCGCATCAGTCCGCGGCTAAAGTCTTGCTTGGGGAACGACTTGCGGCGCGAAAAAAAATTTTCAAGTTCGCCGGGACTTACGTCCGAGACAGCACTGCTGGTCCGTCGCGCAAGCATTTACGTGACAGCACTTTACGTCGGCATGCTTACCCAACCGGAAAGGTTTAACTTGGTGTTTTTGGGGATCTTGCTGAAGGGTGTTTGAGCGATCTCGGAAGCGATCAGTCGGAGCGTGAATCGCGCTGAGAGTGGTCCCCTGAGCGACCGCGGAATCGCTACGACCCGCGCGACGTGAGAGAGCCGTTACAACCATAACGACGTGTAAGAATGACACGACCGGAAGTGCGTTTTGAAAAGCCGACACGCGCGGAGCTGGATCGCATGCTCGTTACGCGGAACTTCCGCAGACTACTTCGCCGCGGCGGCGCGATCGTCGAAGTGATTCAGCGCGCTCGTGGCTTCGACGCGGGTCTCTTGCGAGATGTCGCCGGCCAGCAGCTTCTCGATCGCTGAGCGGAGTTCAGCGAGGTCGGCCTCGGGATTTGCTTCGGCCAATTGGCCGCTGGCCCTGAGGGCATTGATCGTGATCAGGGCTCGCTTGAACTCGCGCATCTGCGGCTCTTTCTCCGCGTCGACGCCGGCCGTCTCCGCCGGATCGAGCATCTCGAGCAGCACCGGAATGGCGGCCGTGCTGCCGTGTTGTGCGAGGCGCAAGGCGGCGTTGTAGCGCACGTCGGGATTCGCGTCTCCCAGCAAAAACTGGAGCTTTTCGAGCATCGCCGGCGTGCCGATGATGCCCAGTGTGACGGCGGCCACGCTGCGGGTGCGCGTGTCGCTGTCGCCGGCGGCACTGATCAGCACTTCCTCCAGCTTCTCGTTCTTCGTGAAGGCGTCGTTCTGTGGCCCGACATTGTCGGCCAAAATCGCGATGCCTTCGAGCGCCGCGCGGCGGACGTCCGCCTCTTTCTCATCGCGCACGGTGGTGGCCGCTTCCAGCAGCGCCGGCAGCCCGTCCGGAACGGTGAATTCGCCCAGCGCGCGGCTCAGGTAAATCCGAAGCGAAATCGGATTCTCCTCCAGGCTGCCGTCTTTGATTTCAGTTTGCAGGATGCCGGCCAGTTGCCTGGCGAGTTCGGGATCGTTCTTCAGCGTGGGACTTTTCGAGTCGCGTTCGGCTCGCAAAGCGTTCGCCAGATTGAAAGCCGCCTGCCAGCGAGCTTCGTTGTTGCGCTGCAGTGCACTTACGAACGCATCGCGATCGTTTCCCTTCTGGGCGAGCCAGTTGAAGAGCACCCAGATCATCACCACCACGACGACGATGACGCCGGGAACGACGAACAACTGGATCAAAAAGCCGGCGCTTGGGGGCTCGACCGGTGGCAGCTCGGCGGGACGCGCGCCCGGCGAGCGGGAGGGATCGGAGGACATGGGGTGGAACTCGGGCACTCGGTCGGTAATAAAGTAAGTGTAGGAGCCGAGTTGTGGGCGTCAAGCGTGAGCGGTTTGGCGCGGAATTGGGGCGTTTCAGGCGGGATTTTTCGGACGGCAGCCGGCATTCGGCTGGGAGCACAGGCGGCATGGAGTATCTCGATCTGACCCTCGCCACGCCCCAAGAGAACATCGCGCTGGACGAGGCCCTGCTCGATGAGGCCGAAACAGCCGAGCAGCCGAGCGAATGCTTGCGGGTGTGGGAGCCTGCCGAGCCAATGGTCGTCGTCGGGCGAAACTCGAAGGTCGATGGCGAAGTGAACACGGACTTCTGCCGCACAGGAGGCATACCGATTCTCAGGCGGGCGAGCGGGGGCTGCGCGATCGTCACCGGGCCCGGCTGTCTGATGTATGCCGTGGTGCTGTCGTACCGCGAGCGGCCAGAGCTGCGGCAACTGGATGAAGCGCACCGGTTTGTGCTTGACACGGTGCTCAAGGCTTTGCGGCCGCTGATCGCGAACGTCGACCGACAAGGAACGTGCGACCTGGTGGTCGGGCCGAACAAGTTTTCGGGCAACAGCCTGCGCTGTCGGCGGAATGCCCTGCTCTATCACGGCACGCTCTTGTATGACTTCCCGCTCGAGCTCGTGAGCAAGTGCCTGAAGCAGCCGCCGCGCGAGCCCGAGTATCGGGCCGGCCGCGAGCATGCGTCGTTCGTGATGAACCTGCCGGTGAGTGCCGAGGCGATGAAGGACGGGCTGCAGATTGCGTGGAATGCTGACAAAGTGCGCCGGGTTTGGCCTGAGGATGAAGTGCGGCGCACGGTGCAAGCGCGAACGAAGCAGAAAGCTTGGGCACGTGACCAGGTTCGTTAGCCAGACGGTGAATGAGCACGGCCATGAACATCGTCGTCATCAGCGATTGCGGGGCGTTCGATGTTTACCTGATCGACCACGTGCGTGCACAGTGGCCGCGGACCACGGTGCTGCGAGTGGGGCCGCCTGAGTCGGGGCTGACCGCGAAACGCCGACAAGCGCTGTTGCGACACCCGCTCGGCACCGGGCTGCGCTATGCGGAACAACTTCTGTTCTATCGCGGGTATCGCCGCCGCGTGGCCCGCAAAGTTTCTCAGTCGCTGTTCGGAACGGCGACACCGCCCGAGATCGAAGGCGCTCTCGACATTCGGCAGGCGGAGCTCAACACGCCGCAGACGCGAGCGCTGTTGCTGCAACTAGCGCCGGACGTGCTGCTGGTCACTTCGTCTCCGCTTTTGAAGCCGGAAATCTACGGCACGGCGCGGCTGGCAGCGATCAACGTGCACCGGGGCATTACGCCGGCCTATCGTGGTGAATCAACGTTGTTCTGGGCGCTGCTGCAAGGCGACTACGAACACGTGGGGGTAACAATCCATCATCTCGACCGGGGAATCGACACAGGCCGCGTTCTGGCGCAAGGCACCTTACCCTGCGAAGGAATGGCAACGGAAGCAGCATTACTAGTGGAGGCTGCGCGAGTGAGCAGCGAACTCGTGCTGGAATTCTTGTCTGCGGCAGATACACGCCCCACGGGTGAGGCATTGGGAGGACCGGGGCGATTGTATCTCGGTCGAGAGCGACGCATCTGGCACGATGCAAAATTGTTCCTGCGCTGCCTGCTGAGTGCGAAAAAAGTTCGCACGGGCGAGGTGCGCAAACTAAAGTACTTCTAGCTTGGGCGCGACTTGTGTTTGCCCTCGCACTCCCCATTCCTGGTGGAGCATGGCCGTGAAATCCGTTACCGATCCAGGTTCTCTGTTGTCCGCTGTCGAGCGAAGCGAGCTTGCGGTGCAAACGACCGTGGTCGGCGCGCGCGCGCTTAGTGCCGCAGACCTTCAGGCCTGGGCAAGGCTGCAGCGAGAAGACCCAACGAGCGATAGCCCGTTCTTTCGTCCCGAATTCGCGCGCACGCTGGCCGAAGCGCGTTGCGATGTGGAGGTGGGTATCGTGCGTTCAGGGGACCAGCCCCTGTGCTTCTTTCCTTTTCAGCGCTGCGGCGCTGCTGTGGGACGTCCGTTGGCGGCGCCGACATCGGATTTTCAGGGGCCCATCGTTCGGGCTGGTTTTGCGCTGGATTTGCCCCGGCTGCTGCGCGACTGCGGACTGAATGCTTGGCACTTCACGGACGTGGTGGCCTCGAAGCGGATGTTCGAACCCTTCGCCTGGTCGCATGACGACTCGCCGTGCGTAGATCTCTCGCAAGGCTTCAGCGCATACCAGGAACAGCGGCGCGCAGTTGGCAGCCAGACCTGGCGCAAGACAATGCAAAAGTTCCGCAAGCTCGAGCGCGCCTGCGGGCCGGTGCGGTTTGAGCTGGCGACGCCCGACCCGCGCGTGCTGCAAGAGCTCTTGTACTGGAAGTCGCAGCAATGTCATGCGCGGGGACACGTCGAGCTGTTCGCGTTCGACTGGACCTTGCAAATGCTCCAACGACTGCTGATGTTCGATCGGGCCGAGTTCTCGGCGAGACTGGCCGCGATGTACGTGGGCAACGAACTACAGGCCGCGTTCTATTGCCTGCAGTCGCACGACGTGTTGCATGTCTGGATCATCGCCCATCGGCTGGAAGCGAGCCGCTACTCCCCCGGCTATCAGTTGCTGGCTCGCTTGATCGAGCATGCCGGAGAACTGGGCGTTCGGCGAATCGACTTGGGCCGGGGCGGAGAGCGATTCAAGTCGAGCTTCGCCAACAGCGCGATACAAGTTGCCGAAGGTTCAGTTGACCTGAGGCCTGTCCGGCGGCAACTGGGAAAGGCCTGGTTTCGGTTGCGCCGGTGCGAACAACTGCGAAACCGCTTTCGGGTGCCCTGGCGGTGGGCCAAGCGACTCCGCGATCAGCTGATGTATCGTTGAGTAAAGCAGGTCTGCCCCAGCACTTCCGGTCGTCATCCGGATGGCGACTGAGTCGCTGGCTTGGGCTTGTCGTCGGTCGCGTGTTTTTCCTTCCACACAACGATAGGCACGTGGTTCCGCAACAATGGCGTGTGAATTCGCCTGAAGGCTACCTTGTCTCAGGGAGGACCGACGAACCATTATAGTGCGCCACTCCCACGCAGCGGCACGCCCACCTTTTATGGAACAAGCTGGCGGAACTACACCAGGCCCCACTTCTTCCGCAGGTACCATTCGCCGCTGATCGTGACGACGAACAGCAGGAAGAACGGCCAGGTGTCCCAGGGGGTAATCTTTTCCTGGGTTTCGACCTCCATTTCTTGCGGCTGGGAGGCGAACTCGTCGATCAGCGTCGGCAACTCCTCCGGCGCGAGCGAACGCCCGCCCAGGCTGCTAGTCATCGCCGAAAGGCTCGCCAGCAGCGTCGGATCGGCTGCGGCGTTATCGAGTTCCAAATCTTGCTCGAAGACCAGGAACCGCGCGCGGGCATCGCCGACCGGATCGCCCGCAGCGCTATCGGCCGAGATGTTGAGGGCATAGTCGCCGGCGAGGTTCGTGCCGTCGAACGCGCCGCTGACGACGTCTCCCTGACGGATAAGGTTCACCTTTGAAAGCGTACCGTCGGGCAGCGCGACTTCGGCGGTGAGCCTGGCATCGAGCAGGTCTTCGCCCTGTGGCGAACGAGCGCCGGCGGTGAACTCCACACGCGAGCCGCGCTCGAAACGACGGCTGGCGATCTTCACCCACACATCGCCATCGGTGAGTTCGTCCTTGCGGGCGAGCCAGAGGATCATCTGCCGCCAGAACCGTTTGTGCTGCGGGGCAAAGCCTTCCATCCACCACCGCCAGGTCGTATCGCCGCCGAACGCCGCAACGCGTCCGCCCGCTTCGCCAATCACAAGCAGCGGAGCCGTGTCGCCGGCCGTGGCGAGCACCTGCGCGCCGGGTTTCGGATCGCCGAGCTTGTTCGCGCCTTCGAGCAGCGGCAGCTTGGCCCAGGCCGCAGCGCGATCTCCTTCGGCCAAATCGGTCAGGTAATGACGCTCGCCGATGGGTTTGGTCGGCACGATCTTGAGCGGACCATTGAGCTGCACGTCCGTGCGCAAGGGTTCGCCGAGGCGCTGGCGTTCGCGCGGGTCGGTCTTCACGGGCAAGAGATCGGCCAGCGGCGTCTCTGAGTATCCGCCGGGACCGAAGGTGTGAAACCCGCCGAGCATCACCAGGCCCGCGCCGTTGCGCACGACACGTGCAAGAGCTTCGAGTTCCTCGGGTTTAAACTGCGAAGCGTCAACGTCGCCGATCACGTAGACGTCGTAACGGCCCGGTTGAACGCGCTGCAGGAGATCGACCGGCCGGGCGTCGGGAGCGCGCGGGTCAAGCCGCACGAAGTCGACCTTGATGTCCTGCGAGGCGTCGAGCGAGCGCCGCAGGTAAACCTGGTCGACGCGGAGCGCGCCCTCGAGATACAACACGTTGACACCCCCCTTGAGCACGGTGACGAAGGTGCTGAGGGCATTGTTCGTGGTCACCAGTTCGCCCGGCTGGTCTGGCACCTGCACCGTGAGTTTGTATTCGCCGGGGACCTCGGGAACAGTAATAAGATCGATGGGCAGGCTCTTGCCCGCTTCTCCGCCGGCAAGTTCCTGGCTGGCGACGACGTTCATCTTTCCGCCGGGAGCTTCGAACAGAAGCTGCACGGGCACGGGCTGGTTACCGAAGCCTTCGATGCGGGCGGTTGCACGCGCGGCCAGTTCGTTCTTCACGTAGACGGTGGGATTGACGGCCAGATCGGCGAGCACGACGTCGCGCGCCTGGCCAAGTCCGCGAGCCTGGCCGAACGGCAGCGTGTAGAGCGGGAAGCCGAGATCGGCGAGCCGCCGCGCCGGGCCTTGCGGAGCGATATCGCGAGGCGCGTAGGCACGCTGGGCGCCATCGCTGAGCAGCACCACGCCGATGAGCCGCTTGCCGGCTTCGCGGCGGAGGACGTCATCGAGCGCGGCGCCGATCGCGGTTTGTTCGCCGCTGGGCGTTTCGCCAAGGTCGAGCCGGCCTCGGTCCAACTCAATCGGCTGCACGGCCGAATCAAATGTATAGAGTTTGAGCTCGACGTTTTCGGAAAGGTCATCAAGTGCGGGGAGCGCGTCGCCGACGGCGGACTTCAGCATTTCCCAGCGCGTGCGCCCGCCGACGGAATCGGCCACGAGCATGCTGCGCGAGCGATCGATCAGCACGGCGAGCGTTGCCGAGCGTGCTTTGCTGCTGGTGTACACAAGCGTGGGGCGCAGCATGGCGAACAGGGCCATCGCGATCACGCCCAGGCGCAAGCCCAGCAGGATCCAGCGCCGGCGGCGCGTCAATCGTTCGCGTGGCAACCCCAGCAGTGTGAGCAACACGATGAGCAACACGGCGAGACCGAGCGTCACGCCGTAGCCACCAACCGGGTTAAGAAACCACTCGCTGTTCATTTCGCTTGCACCGGGATCGGAGGCGGTGTGCTCTTGGTCTTCGCTCCGCTTGCATCAGCACTCTTGGCCAACTGCGCGGCCCGCGATTGCTCGGGCGCGGTGTTGTAGTCCTGGTAAAAGCGATTCGCAAGGACCTGTTCGCCGGCCAGGATCAGCACCAGGAAGACGATGATGTAGGGGAACAGCTCCTGACCGACGCGGCCCGCGCTGATGCTGCGGTCGATCTCGTCGCGATTATGCGCCAGCCGAAACGGCGCCGGGCCAAACGCAGCTTGCAGGTCCGCTTCGCTCGCTCGGGTGAGATCGCTGATGCTGGAGGGCAGGTTCGCGCTGAAGCCCAGGCGAACCTGCTCGTCGCCACCGCCGGCCGCAATTGCGTAATTACCCGGGGAGTCGGTCGTGGTCACGACGAGCAGTTCACCGCCGTCGCTTGGCGGCGTGCGAAGTTGATCTCCGCGCGGCGTGGTGAGCAGGTACATCGGCTGGCGATTGTCCGCATCGAGCCGTACCACGGCGGGCGTGCCGGCGATATAGTTCAACTGCTGCTGGTCGCTGCCGACGAGATATCGCGCAAGCGTGTTCGCCAACAGGTAGAACGGAAACTGGTCGTCTCCCGTGGGAAGCAGGTTCCAGGGAACGTAGTCGCGCTCACTCGGGCGACTGGCCGGGTCGGAAATGCTGGTGGTCAGCGTCATCACGCGGCCGCGGCCGACCGGGCGATCGATGAGCGCTGGCTGGTTGTTCGAGAAGGGAATCACGGTGGTCGCGCCTTCGGCCAGCTTGTCGAGCTGCCAGTGGCGAAACACCGGTAGCTGCGGCCAGGCGACCTCCAGGCCCGCGAACTTCGAGAGCACGGGATGCTGGTAGTCGTCCGGCGCGAGGTACACATCGCCGCCCGCGCGGAACTGCCGCAGCAGCCGGCCGGGAAGCAATTGCTGGGCGACCGGATCGTTAAACGACTGCACGGGCGAAGCATTCTGACCCAGGAAGATGCCGAGCCCGCCGCCACCGGCGACAAAGGCTTGCAGTTTCTGCCAGACGGGTGGCGCCAGCGGCGTGGGATCGATCAGGCAGACTGCGCCGTAGGGCGCAAGATCCTTTGCCGAGAGCGTATCGACATCAATCACTTCGACGTCGAAAGGCGCCTCGCGTTTCACGCGCATCGCGTAGGGCGCGAGCGCCTCGGCCATAAACAGGGCGTAGTCCTCAGCGCTGCGCTGCTCATCAACCGGAGCCGCCAACAGCACGCGCCAAGCAGGACGAACTTCGACGGTAAACCAGTGCTGGTTGTCGGGCGCAAGGGCGTCTTCTTCCACCAGCCGAAGTTGCCCTTGATGGACGCCGGCGGTGAGGCCGCGCAGTTGGAAGTCGACACGCTCCGAGCTGCCTGCCGCGAGGTCGACCGTTTGCCGGCCGCGGACTTCCGGCTGGCCCGTCTTCGGGTCGGTGAGCAGGAGCTCGACGGAGCGCTGTCCCCCCTGTCCCACGTGCAGCACGTCGCACTGGATGCTGAGCGGCGCGCTGCTGGAAACGACTTCGCCCGAGAGTCTGGTTTCGCCGAGGCCGAAATTCTGTGGATCGCGAACCCCGACGTCGACCACGTAGACGCCCACGCCCGTTTGCGCCGCGAGCTTATCGGCCAGGCCGCGGGTGGCCTCGGTCGACCAGCTTGCACGTGAGAGGTCCGTAAAGATGTAGAGCTCCTTGCGTTCTTTCTCGCTGGTTTCCAGGAGCTCAACGGCCGATTCGATGGCGACTGAAAGCGGTTGGCTCATGCCGCGATCGTCGAGCCGCTCGATGCGCTGCCGCGCTGCGCCGGGATCGACCGCGAACACGGCCGTCGCGCTGCGCGAATCGATCACGGCCACGTCGCTTTCGCGCGGCAATTGCGAGAGCAACCACTCGCCGGTCTCCTGAGCCACTTCGAGCCGCGTCTGGTTGTTCTCGCGATACTGCATCCGCGGGTTGACGTCGAACACGAGCGCCGCGGCGACCGGCGCTTCCTGATCGCCGAGCATGCCCGAAGCCACGATGCTGGGTCGCGCGAGCGCGAGTGCAAGCAGCAGGATCACGGCGCAGCGGAGCGCGAGCAGCAGCCAGTGCCGAAAACGCACCTGACGGCGATTGGCGCTTTCGCGGAGCTTGATGAACCTGAGCGCGGGAAACTCCAGGTGCTTGGGCTGCTTGCGCATGATCAGGTGCAGGATGATCGGCACTGCGATCGCGAGGCTGCCCGCCAGAAACGCCGCGTGCAGGAAGGTCATTTACGACCTCCCCCGGCGACTGACGAGATACTCGGTCAGCGCGCGGTCGAACTGCATGCTAGTGTCGATCTGCACGTAGTCGATACCGTTCTGAAAGCATTCGCGGCGATACATCTCACAGAATGATTGCATCTCTTCGAGGTAATCGGCGCGGAAAGAACCGGCGTCGATGGCCAGCTTCTCATGCGACTCGGGCTCTTCGAACTCGATCATGCCATCGAATGGAAAGCGAACCTCGGCTTCGTCGAGCACGTGGAACAGGATCACATCGTGGCCGCCGTGCCGCAAACGGCGCAGCGCGGCGATCACACTCTCAGGCTCGGCGAACAGATCGCTAAAGAGCATCACCAGGCTGCGGTGCTTGAGCATGGCCGCAATTTGGACAAGGCTTTTGGCGATGTCGGTCTTACCACTGGGCTGGAGGTTGGCGAGCAGCGAGAGGACATTGCCGAGCTGCGTGCGCTTGCTGCGCGGCGGCAGGCTTTGACGAATTCTCTCGTCGAACGTGATCAGCCCGACGGGATCCTGCTGATGGATCATCAGGTAGCAGAGCGCCGCGGCCAGGCAGATCGAGTAGTCGAACTTCGAAAGCTGCTGGCGATAGGTGTAGGCCATCGAGCGGCTGAGGTCCATCACCAGGTAACCGGTGATGTTGGTTTCGGCCTCAAACTTTTTGACGTAGTACTTGTCGGTCTTGGCGTAGACCAGCCAGTCGATGTCCTTGGGGTCGTCGCCTTGCGTGTACTTGCGATGTTCGCTGAACTCGACGGAGAAGCCGTGAAACGGGCTGGCATGCAGTCCTTGCAGGAAGCCCTTCACGATGAACTGGGCGCGCAGGTCGAGCCGCGAGATTTGGCGAATCACCTCGGGCTTTAAGTACTGTTCGACCGCGGGCATGTGAAAGGTCCAGGGGAAAAGTATTCCCCTGGCTTTAGGCGAGTAGCGTTTCTACGGCGAGCCCGCTTCCTCCGTTCGAGTTACGCGAACTTGGGGATCTCGGGCGTGGGGATCTCCTTGAGCAGACGCTGGATGACGTCGTCCGTGGACATGCCCTCGGCCTGCGCCTGGAAGTTCGTGGCCACGCGATGGCGGAGGACGGGAATCGCCACTTTCTTGATGTCGTCGATGGAAACGGAGAAGCGGCCTTCCATCGCAGCGAGCGCCTTGCCGCCGTGAATCAAAAACTGACCGGCGCGGGGACCGGCGCCCCAATCGACCAGTTCGCGGACGAACTCGGGCGCGGCGTCGCTCTTGGGCCGCGTGGCGCGAACGAGCGTCGCCACGTACTTGATGATGTACTCGCTCACCGCCACTGAGCCGACCAGCTTCTGCAGGTTGAGGATCGCTTTGCCGGACAGGACTTTGCGAATCTCGGGTTTCTCGCCGCGCGTTGTCGAACTGAGAATGCGTTCCTCTTCGGCAGCCGAGGGATAGTCGACCTTGATGTTGAACATGAACCGGTCGAGCTGCGCTTCGGGCAGCGGGTAGGTGCCTTCCTGTTCGATCGGGTTCTGCGTGGCGATGGTGAAGAACGGTTCGGGGAGTTGATACGTCGTCTGGCCGACGGTCACTTCGCGTTCCTGCATCGCCTGGAGCAGCGCAGCCTGCGTCTTGGGGGGCGTGCGGTTGATTTCATCGGCCAGCAGAATGTTCGTGAAGATCGGACCTTCGACGAAACGGAACTGCCGGCGACCGTGCTCGTCTTCGTCGAGGACGTTGGTGCCCGTAATGTCCGAGGGCATCAGGTCGGGCGTGAACTGGATGCGCTTGAACTGGATGTCGAGAATTCGAGCGAGCGTACTGACCATGAGCGTCTTGGCCAGGCCCGGCACGCCGACGAGCAGGCAATGCCCGCGCGTGAAGATGGCGGCGAAGATCTGCTCGATGACATCGTCCTGGCCGATGATGACCTTCTGCAACTCTTCCTGCATCAGCCGCCGATGTTGGCTGAACTCCTGCAGGATGTCTCCGAGACTGCGGGGCTTGTTGGAAGTGGCCAAGGGCGAGCGATCCTTCGTGACGAGTCTTCGTGAGACGGGGGCGAGGGCAAGGTCATACCGGTTGTGCGGGAAGCGCTTGCTGCCCGAGACCCCCAAGCTTTGAGCGGCAGCGGGGTCCGAAGAAAACATAGGTCTCACTAATTATAGCCGGGCCGGCCGCGGGACAAGCGCTGGGCGGCCCGGCTCGTTGCCGGCATAACCCTCACTGCCTAAGATGGTTCGGTCGACACCTTGGACGCTGTTCCCGAAGGATCTGGTGAACGATGACGAACCGCGGGAGGATGATGCTGACGGCGCTGATTGCGCTGGCCGTAGCCGCCCGCGGAACGCCCGCCCGGGCCGACCTCTCGGCCGACCAGGTACGCACGTCGATCGAGCGGGCCGTGTCGTATCTCGATCGGCAGCAGAATCGCAATGGCTCGTGGAACGAGTATGCGGGCTTTCCCGGCGGCGTGACGTCGCTCTGCACGCTCGCGCTGTTGAACGCTGGCGTGCCCGCCGATGATCCCCGGATTCAGCGGGCGCTGAGCATTCTGCGCGAAACCCGGCCGGCGCAAACCTATGTCGTGTCGTTGCAAACGATGGTGTTCTGCGCAGCGCAGCCCAAGAAGGACCTGCTGACGATCCGGCAGAACGTGCGCTGGCTGGAGAATACCCAAATCACGATCGGCGAGCGCAAAGGGGGCTGGAGCTATCCGGCACAGGCGTCAGGCTCTTCGGGCGATCCGTCGAACTCACAGTTTGCGCTGCTCGCGCTGTATGAAGCCGAGCGGATGGGCGTAAAGGTGAATCCGAAAACCTGGCGACTCGCACTCGGCTACTGGCAAGGGATGCAGAATCCCGACGGCTCGTGGGCCTACGTCAAAGGAGCACCGGGCACGGGCAGCATGACTTGCGCGGGAATTACGTCGGTAATCATTGCCGCGGGGCAGTTGAATCCGGGCGATGCGGAGGTCGTCGACGGCACGGTGCGCTGCTGCGGCAAGCAGGAGGTCAACCGAATCGTCGAAAGCGGCCTGCTGTGGCTGGAGCGAAACTTTACGGTCGCCACAAATCCCACGGTGCGCGAAGCCTCGGCGCCAAACTGGCTGTACTACCTGTACGGCGTCGAACGCGTGGGTCGCATGACGAACCAACGATTCATCGGCGATCACGACTGGTATCGCGAAGGGTGCGACACGCTGATCCGCAATCAGGACAATCTGACCGGGTTCTGGAAAGGCGCAGGCATCGCCGAAACCAATCCCGTGGTCGGCACCAGCTTTGGACTGTTGTTCATGGCCAAGGGGCGGCGGCCCGTGCTGGTGGCCAAGCTCAAGCACGATCCGCCTGACGACTGGAACAACCATCGCCACGACCTGGCGAACCTGACCGGCTATGTCGAGAAGCTGTGGCAACGTGATCTCACCTGGCAAATCGTCAGCGCCTCGGCCGCCAGCGTCGAAGACCTGCTGCAAGCGCCCGTGCTGTTTATCAACGGCCGCGAAGCACCAGTGTTTACGCCGGAGGAGAAGTTGCGGCTGCGCGACTACGTGGACCGCGGCGGGTTCATTTTTGCCGAAGGCTGTTGCGACGGCAGCGGGTTCGACCCGGGATTTCGGCAATTGATGAAAGAGATCTTCCCCGAGCAGGAGTATCAGCTCAGGCTACTGCCGCCGGAGCATCCGATCTGGCGGACCGAGGCGCCTGTCGATCCGAAGTTCGCGCGGCCGCTGTGGGGGATCGATGTTGGCTGTCGCACGAGCGTGGTGTTCTGCCCCGACGATCTGTCGTGCTATTGGGAGCTGGCGCAGAGCGGGCGGCAGGTGGCGCTGCCGGCCAACGTGCAGGCCGAGGTGGACGCCTGCCTGGGCATCGGCGCGAACGTGCTCGCGTATGCCACGAACCGCGAAGTGAAGTACAAGAACGAGTTCTTCGTGACGCCGGACGTGCAACTGGCGGCCGATAACTTCGACCGCGGCAAGCTCTACACCGCCAGACTCCAGCATCCGGGCGGCTGCAACGCCGCGCCGGGGGCGCTGGCGAACCTCTTGCAACTGGCGGGCGACAAACTGCAGATCCGCGTCGACACGCAGCCACGCGAACTGCCGATCACGGATCCGCAATTGTTTCGTTATCACATCGTGTTCATGCACGGGCGCAACGCATTTCGGTTTACGCCTGCGGAACGGAAGCAACTGAAGACATACCTGGAGCGTGGTGGGATGTTGTTCGCCGATGCGATCTGTTCCAGCGAGGCGTTCAACGATTCGTTCCGCCGCGAGATGGCGGAACTGTTTCCGGCAGACCAGCTCCAACGGATCCCGCCGGACGATCCGCTGTTCGGCACGGAGTTTGGCGGCGAGGACTTGTCGGTGGTCGAGCGGCGCGAACCGGCTCAGATTGGAGCGGGACCGCTCAAGGCGACGGTTCGCCAGGGCGAGCCACTGCTTGAAGGCGTCCGGCTCGCGGATCGCTGGGCCGTGATCTATTCGCCCTACGACATCAGTTGCGCGCTCGAGAACCACGCCTCGCTGGAGTGCGCCGGCTACTCGCGAAAAGATGCGGCCCGGATCGGATTGAACGTGCTGCTCTACTCGCTGCATCAGTAGCGGCGACCTCTCAGATGCGTGCTAGCGACGGCGCGCGCTGCGAGCTAGCAGCGACCGCTCCGAGGGGCATTTCACGCAAGGGGAGTTCAGGCCTTGAATGACGGGCCGCAAATCGTTCCCTGGCAGGCACTTAACGCTCGGTAAGCTGCCTTGACCCCTGAGACAACTCGCCCCTATAATCCGCCCCGCTCATTCGGGCCTTAAGAACTTTCGTCACTTCGTTTTGCGTTGTCTTGGAAGCGCTCGCCGGTTCCGGTCCGAAGCGCTTCGCCTTTGCAGTTCGCAGGAAGTCACATCTCTGAATACCGCCACGGCTCATAACGTGCCCGCACGTTCGCGCGCTACCTGCGCCCGCGCAAGCGCTGCGCATGCGCGCGCGACTGCACGCGTGATGAGCCTGCTCTTGGCGGCCTGCTGTTTGTTCCTGCCAACGCTCGCGCTCGCGCAAGTGCAACTTCCCGAAGCCGCTTCGAGTGAGCGGATCGTGATTGCGGCCGATGGCGGAACGCGGACGCGCGAAGGGGTGTACGACGTCTACATCCTCGAAGGCAACTGCTACATCAATCAGGGTTTGACCTACGCGCGCAGCCAGCGCGCCGTGTTGTGGGTCGAGCAAGGCGGTCCGCTAGGAACTCCACCGCACAAGGTGCTCGCGTACCTCGAAGGCGACGTGGAGATCAACTATCAGGCGGACGCCAAGAACGGCCAGGGGCAAATTCAAGCGGCGGGCACTGCTACGCTCAAGGACAAGAGTTGGTTTGGTCGCTTCCACTCGACCTCACCGGTGGACGTGCGGCCGATAGCCTTTGCTCAGCCGCCGGCGGCCAAGCCGGAGATCTACTGGCGCGGCGCCGCGCACCTGGGACTTAGCCCGCCGGGACAAGTCGCGCCCGTGCAGTTTGCCGAACCGCTGCCGCAAGCACCCGTGGCTGTTGCTCCGCTGGCCACGCGGCGCGTACGCGTGCTGCCGCGCAGCCACAGCGACCTGAGCTTCGACGCCTTTCCGGCCGATCCGCAGACCAACCAGGTGATTGCGATCGCCAAGAACGTGAACATCATCGTCGATGGTCTGGAGAACTTCGGCTCGGTCGACATCGAGGCGGACAACGTTGTGATCTGGACCGAAGGCGACTTCCAGAACAATCCGAACGGTCAGGAGCAGGACCAAAATCGCCCGCTCGAGATTTACATGGAAGGCAACGTCGTCTTCCGCCAGGGCCAACGCACGATCTATGCCCAGCGAATGTACTACGACGTCCGCCGCGAAGTGGGTATCGTGCTCGATGCCGAAGTGATCAGTGACGCGCCAGGCTTCGACGGCAAGGTCCGCTTGCGGGCCGACGTCGTCCAGCAGTTGGCCCGCGACCGATTCCTGGCGCAGAACAGCTCGGTGACGACCAGCCGCCTGGGCGTGCCGACTTACGAGCTGCGCAGCCAGACAATCACCTACGAGGACATCCAGCATCCGAAGATCAACCCGTTCACGCAGATGCCGGAAGTCGATGCGGCGGGTGCCCCGGTGGTGGAACACCAGCAGCTCGTGACGAGCCGGAACAACGTCGTGCACCTGCTGGAGACCCCGGTCTTCTACTGGCCGTTCTTTGCGACGAATCTTGAGCAGCCAAACTTCTTTATTGACGACATTCAGATCAAGAACGACCAGGTGTTCGGTACGCAGATCCTGACCGACATCAATATGTACCAGGTGCTGGGGATGCGCAACCCGCCGCCTGGCACGAAGTGGATCGCAAGCGCCGACTACCTCAGCAAGCGCGGGTTCGGCTACGGCACGACGTTCAACTACGAGCGGCAGTCGCTGTTCGATCTGCCCGAGAACACCGGTGGGTTTCTTGACGCCTGGGCGATCAAGGATCACGGTCTCGATAACCTGGGTCTCGAGCGCCGGGCTGTGCCGCCAGAGAAGAGCTATCGCGGCCGCGTGCTGTTCCAGAACAGGACCTACCTGCCGAACAACTTCCAGTTGACCGGCGAAGTCGGCCTGATCAGCGACTTCAACTTCCTGGAACAGTACTTCGAGCGGGAATACGATCAGCTCAAAGACCAGACGACCGACTTCGAACTCAAGCAGTATGTCGACAACAGCACCTGGAGCGTGGTCGGCTCGGTGCGGCTCAATCCGTTCTTTACGGAGACGGAATGGCTGCCGCGCGTGGATCATTTCTGGATTGGCGAGCCGCTGCTCGGCGACCGGCTCACGTGGTACGAACACACGAGCCTGGCGTTCGCCAGGTTCAAAAGCGCCCAGGCGCCGACCGATCCCTCGCAGGCCGCACTCTGGGGTCCGCTGCCGTGGGAAGAGCCCGCCAACAGCACGCGCGTGGGCGAACGGCTGGCCACGCGGCACGAAATCGACATGCCCTTCGAGCTGGGCGCGTTCAAGTTCAATCCCTACCTGCTGGGCGAACTGGCCCGCTGGGGCGAGAACCTGGACTTCGATCCGGAAAATCGCGCTTATGGCGCCGCCGGCATCCGGGCGAGCACCTCGATGTGGTCGGTGAATCCGGAAGTCAAAGACGAACTCTTCAATGTGAACGGGCTGGCGCACAAGGTGGTGTTCGACACCGACGTGTTCTATGCCCAGAGCACACAGGATCTGGACACGCTGCCACTGTACGACCAGATCGATGACAATAATATTGAAGCGTATCGCCGCTGGTTCCCGTTCTTCGATTTTGGCGGTCCGCCGCCGGTGCCCACCCGGTTTGACGAACGCTACTACGCCTTGCGGCGCGGGCTGGGCAGTTACGTGGCTTCACCGTCGCTGGAAATCGCGGACGACTTGTTCGCGGCCCGACTCGGGGCGCATCAACGGTGGCAAACCAAGCGCGGCAACCCGGCGAATCCGCACATCGTGGATTGGATCACGTTCGACGTGGATGCCACGCTGTTCCCGAACCCCGATCGCGACAATTTCGGCGAAGTGATCGGCCTGGTGGACTACAACTTCAAGTGGCACGTGGGCGACCGGACCACGCTGGTCTCGGACGGGTATTACGACTTTTTCCAGACGGCGGGCAAGTATACGTCGATCGGCGGGTTCCTGAATCGTCCGCCGCGCGGCTCGCTCTACCTGGGCTTCCACTCGCTGGAAGGACCGATCGCAAGCAACGTAATCGCCTTCAATTACAGCTACCGGATGAGCCCCAAGTGGCTCTCCTCGTTCGGCACGACGTTCGACTTCCACAATTCGCGGAACATCGGTCAGAACCTGATGCTGACCCGGATCGGCGAATCGTTCCTGACGAGCATCATCGTGAACGTCGACACGAGCAAGGACAACATCGGCGCGACGTTCGCGATCCAGCCGCGGTTCCTGCAAGGCCGGATGGGCGTGGCCACGCCGATGTCCGTGCCGCTCGCCGGGCTGTATGGATTGGAGTAGGCTCTTCTGAAGCAATGCGGAGAGATTAACCGCAGAGGACGCGGAGGTACGCAGAGGAAAGACAGAGGAAAGACAGAGGAAAGAGGGAAAGAATGCGTGGGAGGAGTGAGCATGCCTTATTTGCGAGTCGGACAATGCCATCTTTCAAATGCTCGACGTGGAAGTTAATGAGCAGGCCGACGCGTTTGTCGCTCAGCTTCAGGTAAGAGAGAAGCTGGGCGTGGTGGACGGGCAACACTTTCTCGATCGCCTTGACTTCAACGACGACTAGATCTTCGACCAATAGATCAATGCGATAGCCCGCCTCGATCACGACGCTTCCGTAGCGAATTGGCAGATCAACCTGTGCCAACACTTTCAGCCACGGGAGTGCAGTTCAAACAAGAGGCACTTCTCGTAAGCCGACTCCAGAAGCCCCGGTCCCAGCGCTATGTGCACTTTCATCGTAGCATCGATGATCTGCCCAGTGATCTCATTCACTTCCATACTCTTCTTCCCCCTAGTTCTTGATCCTCTGTGCTCCCCTCTGCGTACCTCCGCGTCCTCTGCGGTTAATTTATCTGCCTCAAAAAATCATCGATCGCGCGGATTGCTTCGGGAGTGCGCTGGTCGTTGTGGTCGCCGCGGGGGATCGTAACGAACGTCTTCGGCTCGTTCGCGGCGGCGAAGAGTTGCTGGCCGATCGAGTACGGAATGATCGTGTCGGCATCGCCGTGCAGTTGCAGCAGGGGGCCGTGGTACTGGCCGATCTTCGCCGCTGAATCCAGCCGCGTGCGCATCAGCATTCGCACCGGTAGCCAGGGATAGTGGTACGCCGCCACGTCGGGCAGAGACGTGAACGTGTTCTCCAGGATCAAGCCGCGGGCACCATCGTGCGCGGCCAGATCGACCATCACGCCGCCACCGAGCGACTCGCCCATCAGAACGATGTCCGTTTCGCCCACGCGGGCTTTCTCAGCCAGCCATTTGCGCGCGGCGCGGGCATCGGCCAGGATGCCTTGTTCACTCGGTTCGCCGCTGCTGCGGCCATAGCCGCGATAGTCGAACGCCAGCGTGGCAACGCCGAGTTCGTGCAACTCTTGCAGCAGGTCGTAACGATGGCTGATGTTGCCGGCGTTACCGTGAGCGAACAGCAGCACGGCGCGCGGACTGTCGTGCGGCACATACCAGCCGTGCAGCTTCGTGCCGTCGGTTGCAGTAAACCAGGCATCCTCGAACTCGAGACCTGGTGGATCCCAGAAGCCGTCGGGATAGACCGACGGAAAGAAGATCATGGAATTTTCCATAAGCATCATCAACAGCACGATGGTGACATACATTGAAACCAGGAACAACGCAAAACGCCGCAGCACGCTCATCCGTCGGCGCGGCAAGGCTTGCCGAGAAGGTGCGGCTGGCGGTGCTTCGCCGGAACGAGAGTCTTCGGGCTGGATCACGATGGACGCTGCCCGGTGAGGGCCGGCTCGCTGCGCCGGGTGAGCGAAACTCGCAGTCCACCGCGGGGGCGAATCGCAATCAAGGGTTCCGGCACGACTTCCCCCTGCCCCGGCGCGAGCTTAACGCGAAACTTGCGCAGGATAGTCGCCAGGATCAGCACCATCTCCATCGTGGCAAACGCAGCCCCGATGCAGATCCGCGGACCGCCGCCAAACGGAAAGTAAGCATACGGCGGAATCTCGTCCACGCGGCCCGGCGCGAATCGCTCTGGTTCGAACCGCTCGGGATGGGCGAACCAGCGCGGATCGCGCTGCGTCGCCCAGGGGAATGTATAGAGCCAGGCGCCGCGCGGAATCTTGTAACCATCGAGTTCGAGCGGTTCGACTACCTCGCGCGGAATCAGCGACCACGTGGGCGGATACAGTCGCAGCGATTCCTTAATTACCAGCTCCGTGAGCGGCAGCCGCGCGACGTCGGCATAGGTCGGATCGCGGTCGGGTAGAACCTCGTCAATCTCAGCGATGAGCTGCGACTCGATGTGTGGGTGGCGGGCGATCAGGTACCAGATCCACGAGAGCGCCGCGGCGGTGGAGTCGTGCCCCGCGTTGAAAAGCGTGATCGCTTCGTCGAGGGCCTGGGCGTCGGTCATTCCGCCGCCCCCCTCCTCCTCGTCGACGGCCAAGAGCAACATGGAAAGCAAGTCGCCGCGATCTTCGCCCGAGGCTCGGCGCTCGCGGATGATGCCGGCCACGAGTCCGCGAATGGTGCCGATCGCCCAGCGCTTGCGGCGCTTGCTCGGCAGCGGCAGCCAGTCTGGCAGGTGCACGGGATAGCCCGACTCGCGGAAGACCATTTCCGAAAGCGTGTGGACGGCGCGGCCAAGTTCGGCGGCGCGGCCTTCGAGCTCGACGCCGAATAGCGTCTTGGCAATGATCGGCAGCGTGAGCCGCGTCATTTCGTCGGCGATGTCGAGCGAGACGCCGCTTTGCCAGGTGTCGAGCATGCGGCGTGTGTAATGGACCGTCACTTCGCTGTAGATGTCGAACCGCCTGGTGCTGAAGGCGGGCTGCATCAGCCGGCGCTGCCGGCGCCAAAAGTCGCCATCGCTGAGCACGAGGCCATTGCCGTCGATCTGCCGCAGGGGGCGAATCAGCATCTCCGGCCGGCGAAAATGCTTGTGTCGGGTAACAAGCACTTCGCGCACCAGGTGCGGCGCGAACATGAAGTACGTGCGGACGGGCCCAAATCGCATGTAGGCCAAATCGCCGTACTGGCGGGCGGCGTCGGTAATGAACTCCAGCGGATCGGCCCGAAAGCGACGCAGCAGACTGATGCCGAGCAAACCGTCCTGCGGTCCGGGAGGATAAGTGGCCATCGCGGTCGATTCCCCTGGGCGGTGGCGGAATGCGTGTCGGCCTCGCGCTTGGCAATTCTTACGGGCGCGGCACGCGATAGCAGCAACCGCCGTCCATTATAGCGTTGGCGCGGCGGAGACCAATCGTGCGAGAGCTGCTTGGATCACAACCAGCAACGAGTCTACGTCAGAGAAATGAAACGGCCGGTCGCATCTAAGTTGAGATGCGCCGGCCGTGTGATCGAGGGAAGCTTAAGCCTCTTCTCCCGAAATTTTCCGTGCTGGTTGCTTTAAGCGTTACGCTTGCGGCGACGGATCGCGTAACCGATGGCCAGGGTGCCCATGCCGAGCATGGCCCAGGTGGCTGGTTCGGGAACGATTTCCACGTGAGCACCAATGGCGCCCGGGAAGAACGGCCCTGGCGGAACGACCGTGTTGAACACGACCGAGTATTCCTTGCCGCCGATGAACTGATTGGTAACCGGGCTAACCACGATATTGCTGAGGTTCACCTTGCGACCAGCGCCGATGGTGCCGCTGATCGTGCCCGTGACCTGGAAGACGCCGGTGCCATTCGGCACCCCGACGATGTCCGTCGGGTAGTCGGTAATCGTCAGGTCAAAGGTGAAGGGAATCAAAATGTTCTCAAGCGGCGTGGCATTGACCACCAGCGTGTCGATCAGGCCGAAGACGATATCCGTGCCGCCGCCGATGGCCACCAGATTCTCGGGGCCGACGGACTGCAGGCCGGTGAACTGAATGTCCGTTCCCAGGGCAGTGTCGAGGGTCACGTTGGCAGTGCCGTTACCGACGATGCTTGTGGGGGCGGGAACCACGGCTCCGAGCGTCACGTTCGTGCTGAACTGGAAAAAATCCGCGGAACTCTGACGGGCAAATCCAACGAGCGCGGTCAGCATGACGCAGGCGCCGATGACTCGCGGGATCAGGGGGTGCTTGGGGCAAAGTTGCATAACTCGTTCCTGTGCTATCGACTGGCTATGTGAATTTCGATGGTGCTGTCTACTGCTGTATCTGAATCCCGCCCGGAATTATTCACCTTGATGGTGAACGATAGCGAGGGGCTGATTGTTCGTGGAATGCCGGGCGCGTGAAGTTCGCCGGACGGCCTTGAGAAAGAGATCAAGGCGCACGACGAAACGCGTCAGGACAAGCGAACTAGGGATGAGAGCCCGAAGAGGGTTTCCGTCGACTCAGCGCAGTTCCGGTGCGCTAGCGAGGGCTCTCATTTCAGCATCATTAGCAAGAAGTACCCAAAGGGTGCTGGGCTCGGCCGAGATGCCTAATCTCTCGGAACCAAACCGTCATGAACTGTCCCCCAATCTACACGAATCACGGGGCGTGTCAAGTAATGCGGAAAAATTTTTCTTGCAAATGGCTAGCACGGAGTTGCTGGAAGGGCCTGCGCGCAATGCACAAGATGCTTTCAGCAAACAGGTTGCGACGAATCACTCACTTGCTCCCCAAGGCCCTTGGCGAGTCCGAACTCCCGGGCGCCATGCCCTCGCTCGGACCTCGCAGGACGTCTTCCAGGAAGCTCTCAGGCGGCCCCCGGAACCGCTTCCGCTCGTAGGCCAGCCAGACAACGGCCGTCAGGGCTAGAGATCCCGCGATCGTCCACAGATTCTTGTCATTCGGCGGCTGTACCCCCACGAGCAAGATGATTCCGCAGCCCACCACCGACAAGATTGCCACCAGCCGGTACAGCGTGCCGCCCAGGTTCCACGGCCCCATGCGGGTCCAAGTCCGGCCGTAAGCGAACAGCCCCAGCGAGGTGGGAATCACATACGAGATGTAGAGAAAAATCGTACACGCGGCGGTGATCGTGGCGTAGGTCCCCGTATGCACGACGAACGCGACGGAGAGCAGCGCCACGGTCCAGATCGCGACTGCCGGCGTATGAAATCGCCAGCTCACACGGCGCAAGTGTGTCGACCACGGCAGTCCGCCGTCGCGTGCAAAGGCGTACGCCATCCGCGAAGCTGAAGTGACGGTGGCCAGGCCGCAGAAGAACTGTGCGATCAGAATGCCCACCGCCAGAAGCTGCCAGAGCCGCGCAGGCAGTACCTGCGAGACGATCCAATGGAACGAGTTGCTCCCCTGAGCAGCGGCCTCATCCATGTTCGGAATCGCCAGCACGACGGCTACGAGCATGATCCACCCGCAAACGCCCGAAACCGCGACCGACCGCACGATGCCACGCGGAACGTGATGCGCGGCGCCGATCGTCTCCTCGGCGGTGTGGGCCGAAGCGTCGAAGCCAGTGATCGTGTAGGCCGGCAGCAGGAAGCCGAGCAGGAACAGCCAGGCGAGGCTGCCGTTCTGCGGCCAGACGTCGCCGCCGGCGGCGCCGCTGTAGTTGGTGAACGTCAAGAGCTGGGCGAATTCCCACTGCGGAGCGCACCCCAGCATGGCCACGGTGAGCGCGGCCGCGACAAAGAGAATCCACCAGCCGCTGAAATCGACCAACAGCGACGTGAGCCGGATGCCCAGGTGATTGAGCAGCGCCTGGGCGACCGTGATTCCTAGCACGCCGGCAAGCTGCACCCAGAACTTCTGGTCATCGCTCCACTCGGCGACATTCAGCTTGAACAGACCATCGAAGAACCTGAGGCCGAACTCGTAGGCGCCGACATTGATCGCGGCGAGCACGGTCACCAGGCCCGCCAGGTTGAACCAGGCCGTAACCCATCCCCAGCCGCGGCCGCCGAGGATTGCCGCCCAGTGATAGAGGCCACCGGCCGTGGGGAAGGCCGAAGCCACCTGCGCCATCGCCAGCGCCACGCACAGCGAAAGCAACGCGCAGGCGGGCCACGCCAAGCCGATCGACGCTCCGCCGACGCTGGAAAGCCCCAGCGGAAACGAGGTGATGCCGCCGGCGACGATGCAGATGATCGAGAGCGAGACGGCGAAGTTCGAGAACCCGCTCATCCGCCGCAGCAGTTCCTGACCATAGCCCAGGCTGTTGAGCAGGCGGATGTCCTGCTGGATCGTGTCGGCCTGAGCCTGCGATGCAGTGTCGCCGCGGTGCGGATCGATCGGTTCCTGATCAGTCATGTAGCGAACGCTGCTGATTGCCTGGGTGAGGCGCCGTCCGAGCGATTATCGCCCGCAGGCCCCTAACTGGCAACGCGCTCGGCAAGATGATCGGGCTCGGCAGGATCCTCAGGCCGGCGACGACGCTCGAGAAGGACCTTAATTCCATTGCGTGGGCGGAGCGTCAGAACGGGCGAGAGACGGATCTCCTGGTTCGGCACCAGCCGCATCGACCACCCGCTGGCGACCGTGGCCAAGACCAGGATGCTTTCCAGCATCGCGAACGTGTTGCCAATGCACACGCGCGGGCCACCGCCGAAGGGGAAGTACGCCATTTTGTGCCGGCCCGCCGAGCGCTCGGGCAGCCAGCGATCGGGATCGAACGCATCGGGCTTTTCGAAGTAGCGTCCATCGCGGTGCATGACCCACTGGCTCATGAAGATCGTCGTGCCCCGCTTGACCGTGTACGGCCCGAGCTGGAAATCTTCGAGCGGTTCGCGGCCGATGGTGAACGCCGGCGGGTAAAGCCGCATTGCTTCCAGCACGATGCGTTCGGTGAGCGGCAGATTGGGCACGTCTTCGGCCGTGGGCAAGCGACCAGCGAGCACCTGGTCGAGCTCGCGGCCGAGCGCGGCTTGAATCTCGGGATGCGTGGCCAGCAGGTAGAAGCTCCAGGAGAGCGAGATGGCCGTCGTCTCGTGCCCGGCGAGCAGGAACGTGCGAGCTTCATCGGCGAGTTGCTCGTCGGTCATTTGGCTGCCGTCGTCTTCGTCGACCGCGTGCAGCATCATTGAGAGCAGGTCTTTGTGCGGTGTGTTCTCTTTCCGGCGCTGGGCGATGATCTGGTTGACGACTTCGTTCAGTCCGCGCACGGCGGCTTTGGCGCGGCGGTTGCCGGCCGTGGGAATCCACTTGGGGAGCGGCAGCCGGCGGCCGAAGTTCAGGCTGAAGCTGCGCAAGGCGTGCAGCAGCGATTCGCCAATGTCGTGCGTCCGCTCGGTGATGTCGGTGCCGAACAGCGTCCGGGCGACGATGTCGAGCGTCACTTGCATCATGTCGTTGTGGATGTCGCGCTGCTGGCCATCCTGCCAGCCGGCGAGCATCCGGGTCGTGGCATCGACCATGTCCGCGCCGTAGGTGTTGATTCGCTGCGAGTTGAACGCGCCGGCCGCGAGCCGACGCTGCCGCAGCCAGAACGTTCCCTCACTGGTCAAGAGGCCGTTGCCGAGCACTTGTCGGGTGAAGCGAAACGGGAACGGCTTGATGAAGTTCTTGTTCTGCTTGACGACGATCTGTTCGATCAGGTCGGGATTGTTGACCAGCAAGCACGGCCGGCGACCGAGGCGAAAGTACGTGATGTCGCCATACTCGCGGGCGCAGCGAGTGAAGAAGCCGAGCAAGTCGGAGTAGAACTCCCGAAAGTTGCCGGTGAAGAAGCGGGACGGCGGCCCGGGAGGACGAGTGGGTGTCATGGTGGAGATTCGAGATTCGGTTGTCCCGACGCATGGGTGCGGATACTTGTTACAAAGCCGCGTCTATGTCGACTTGCGAAATTGGCGGTTGCCCTGGCCCACGAACACGAAGCACCAGAACGTTTATGTCGCTGACCATAAAAACTATGCGGTACGGTCGGCCGTGTGGAGTCTTGAAGACATGTTGGCGAACGGCGTGCCCAACAGGTAGATCGTCAAGCACCATTCCATACGCGAGTGGGCTTTCTGCCAGCCCATAGGAAGCTACGAGCATTGCATTGAACCACCGAGATGCACCATCAACGGAACGCTTGGCCAGCCAGTCGTATATTGCGTCAGCATCCTGCCACGCACGCGGTGATATGCGAACAAGATACTTCATTCGCTCGCTGGAAGATTGTGCCGACGGCGAAACTCCCGCTCGAACTCGTCCAACGGAACACCCATTTCACCGGCATCGAAATCAGCCAATGCCTGACGGATTGCGATGGCATCTTCATCAAGCGACTGCGGATGCTCTAAACGCCACAGATCGAGCACTTCTTCGGGCGAAAGCGGCGTGCCGCTTTGCACGTGCTGTCCGACGAACTGTTGGAATTGGGCTAGTTCCGAATGTGGGTCTGTCGCCATGGCGAGCGCTCCTGTTGGGAGTATTCTAGCAGCGAGCGGGACGCTTTTCAAAAACGGGAAAGTTTCAGCCATCGCTCAACTGGCCGTTTCTCGTAGCGCCTCGAGAAACGCTTCGCCCGTCGACTTGAGCCGGGCTTCCAGCCGCGCCATGCAGTCGCAGTCGCCGCAGGCCCAGGGCTCTTGGCCGGTTTCGTCGCGACATTTGTGCCGGGCGTGCGCATCCTGAACCTTCACCAGTTCGAAGTACTCCTCCCAGTACGGCCGCTCCTCTTCGAGCGGCGTGCGGCAGAAGCAGACTTCGACCCGTTTCACCGAACCGTCTTCGCGCAGGCGCGCGTCGGTCATGTCGCGCAGATACTCATCGCCGGCGACGGAGCCCTGCCCCAGCGATTCACTTTCGATCGCAGCGAGCAAAGCCCGTTCGCGGCCAGGTTTGACGCGGGCGGTGACAAGATATCGCATGCGAGAATTATTCGTGGGCGGGTGGGGGCGGAGCAGGCTGAGGACAAGCCGAATGTTTAGCCGCTGAATGGTTCACCAGCGGAACGCAGATTCTCGCGAAGTTCGAGACGCTGCCAATCATACATCGCGAGCAGCGCCACGGTCGCTCGTCCAATTGCTGTTCGCCCGACAATCAGCGTACCTTTGAAAGTCAAGTGATCCGACCAACGGTCTCGCCGAGGATGGAACAGTGGCACTAGCACCCCGCCTTCCAGATCCATACTGGCGATGTTCGGGCCTTTGTGAAAGTTGCAGAAGCTGCAAGCCAGTGCCAAGTTATCTAGCTCGCTAGGACCGCCATGCTGTCGGGCGATCACGTGCTCGATGTGAAATCGGGCGAATCTAGATGCTGCTTGCGGAAGCCGGCAGTATTCGCAAACGTCGCCAGCTCGTCGGCGAACTTCTGTCCGCAAGGCTTGGTCCATTACTAGGCTTTGCGCAATATAGCGCGGGCCTTGGCTTGCAGGATTGCGATCACGTCGATGGCGTGTAGATAGCCGGCGTATTCTTCGCGTTCTTCATCGCTCAGCGTTCCATCATTGGAACGCTCTGCCAGGTAGTCGATCCGCTCCTGCACGGCATTGTCGGCCCGTAGATCAGCGACCTTAGCGGCGACTTCCGGGGTCAAGCAACCGGCGAGCGGTTCCAACAAACGGTCCAGATGAAAGGCGGTGGTACTCGTATGCTAGATTCACCCTCTGAGTTGCAGTACCATTAATAACACCATTTGTGGCAAGTCGACTGTAGTCAAATAGAGATTCACTATTGAATTGCCCGATTGGTGGCTTATCGTCAAGCTGCCGTCATGCAATTCTCTGCAGACTGTGAGCGAAAAATGAATCAGCTCATCACCTCTTTCTGGACCTGATGCTTAAAGCAACTCGGTCATGGACGGGCCTGACTAAGGGCGGCGCAATACTCGTCTTTCGCGACGTGGTCGGTTCGACAGTCCCTGACGGCGAATGGCTTGCGTCGCTAGAGGCAAACCTATGGCTTGAGGAAGACATAAAGGGCTGAGCCACAGCCACCACTACGCCTCGCCAAATCCCGTCTTCCGCTCGTACAGCTTCTCACGCGTGGCCCACAGGCCGGCGGAAGGCGTCGGGATGAAATAGAACCGCTCGCCGTCGGGGAGCGTGTTCCAGCCTTGCTTCAGCGTCTCGGGCTTATAGCGGGCGAGCGTCTCGCCGAGATCGGCATACTGGAAGTTCACTTGCGCGATCTCTGCGGCCGTGAGATCGGCCGGCGCGTAAGTGATCGTGAAGCGCCCTTCGGACGAGCCGTGAATCAGGTGCGCGGTGGCGTGCCCCAGGTCCTGCATGTCGGCGTTCACCTTGTAGCCGGCCACGACCTTGGGCGTGCCGCAGTAGCCGTACTTGCGGATGAAGGCGTCGACCTCGGGCTGTTCGCCGAACCGCTTGAGGCCCGGGGCGATGATCATCAATTCGCCGCCGTCGGCCAGGGCCATCCGCGTGCGATACACAGCCTTATTCGCCACCCAGGTGCTGACGAACTCGTCGGCCTGCATCACGCAGACCATCTTTTGCACCGGCTCTTCGAAGACCGTGATGTTCTCCTCGCGCGATTGCCGCGCGGCAGCCAGATACGTCTCCAGATCGTCGCCGACATAAACGCCGGTGTGCACGAGTTCATCCTGATCGTTGCGAGCGAGGACGACCTGCACATAAAGGTCCGGCAGGTGGCCGAGGAAATCGTCTTCGGCCTTGTTGAAGCACGCCCGAGTGGGCGTGATCAGGTTGCCGAGGTTGTTTTCGATGCCGCAAGTGGCACTGAGCATATGCGAGGCGCAGATCGTGTCCTTGCCCCCCAGGCCGATGAAGTAGTTCTTGTTGTGGTTGGCGAAGCCGAGCACCTCGTGCGGGACGACGTGCCCGATGTTGATCACCAAGTCCCACGGCTCTTCCATCAGCATCCGGTTCAGGTGGATCGGAATCTTCCAATCGGCCACGCCGCCGCAAGCCTGCTGGACGTAGTCGGCCGAGACGTCGCCCAGGTAAACGCAGCCATCGCGCCAGTCGTGGGCGTGGATCCGCTCGTTCGGGATCGCGCCGAACATGCGCAGGTTCTCTTCCGGCGTGTGCGGCACGTGCTGACCGAGCGTCGGAATCACGTGCACGTCCGCTTCCTTGGCAAACGCCAGGTACAGCATCTCGGTCATGCGGCCCACGCCCGAGTGCGCGCGGGTGATGTCCGGCGGCAGGAGCAGCACGCGCTTCGGCTTCGCGCTCAAGCGACTGCGGCACTCGGCCACGGTTTGCTGCATGAGTTCGTCAATGCGCGACCAGGAGATGTGCGGAGACTTTTCGGAGATCCAGGGCATGGCAGGTAGTGGCTAGTGTTCAGTAGTTGGTAGCGAGAAGAGAGAGAAGGCGTCAGGCATTCCAGCCGCGGGCGAGTTCGACGAGCGTGCGGACGAACTGGCCGCTGCCGCCGGCGTCACTCCAGGGCTTAGGCTTGTCGCGGAACGCCGGGCCGGCAATGTCGAGATGCACCCAGGGGGTGTCGCCGACGAACTGTTCGAGGAACTTGGCGGCCGTGATCGCACCGCCCCAGCGGCCCTCGCCGACGTTCTTGATGTCGGCCACTTCGCTCTTGATCAGGTCGTCATAGACCTCGGGGAACATCGGCAATTGCCAGAGCGGTTCGCCGGTGACCTTGGCCGCGGCCAGCACGCGATCGCAGAGCGGCTGGTTGTTCGTCATTGCGCCGGCGACTTCGGTGCCGAGCGCCACGACGCACGCGCCGGTGAGCGTGGCCAGGTCGACGATCTGGCTGGCCCCTTTCTCGAGCGCGACGTTCAGCACGTCCGCCAGGACGAGCCGGCCTTCGGCGTCAGTGTTGTGGACTTCGATCGTGCGGCCGCTGCGCGCGGTGAGCACGTCGCCGAGCTTCATCGCGGCGGGGCCTGTCATGTTCTCAACGAGGCCAGCAAAGCCAATCACGTTCACCGGTAGCTTCAGAGCGGCGATCGCCTGCATCGCGGCCAGCATCGTGCACGCGCCGGCTTTGTCGCACTTCATTGTGAGCATGCCTTCGGACGGCTTGAGCGACAGTCCGCCCGAGTCGAACGTGACCCCCTTGCCCACGATGCCGAGCGTGGGGGCGCCGGGCTTACCGCCACTGTACTTGAGGATCACGAGCCGCGCGGGACGATGGGAACCCTTGGCCACGGCGAGCAGCGAGCCGCAACGTTCCTTTTCCAATCGCTTCTCGTCCCAGATTTCGATCTCGAGTCCACTGGCCTTGGCCACTTCGGCAGCTTTATCGGCGAACGTCTCCGGATAGATGTCCTCCGCCGGGCTGTTCACCAAGTGCCGGGCGAGGTTCACCGCTTCGCCAATGATGCGACCGCTGGCGATGGCCTCCTTGTTGTTCGTCGGCCAGATGAGCGTGCCAAGCGGATGGCGTTTCTTTTCGGCGCGATAGAGATCCTGACCCTCGCTACCGACGATGGCGCCGGCGAGGCCGCTTTCGGTGAGCTCCGGTTTCCAACCGTCATCAAGAAACAGCGCAGCTAGTTCGCGCTTCTTGCCGGTTAGCGCTCGCACCGCCGTTGCACTCGCGCGATAGGCCATGCCGGCATCGAACTTGTCGCGCTTGCCGAGGCCGACCAGCAGCACCTGCTTGGCTTTTCCAACGGGCACCAGCAGCGGCGCGGTCTCGTAGGCTTTGCCGGCGAATTCCTGGCGCTCGATGAGCTGGCCGATCGCGCCCTTGAGTTCGGCATCGACCGCGGCGGCCGCGCCCGAAAGCGGCTCTCCGTCGAAAATGCCCACGGCCAAGGCGTCGGCCGCGATCTCCAGCGCCGGTTGTTCGGTTTGCTCGATTTGCACGTTGTCCGCTCCGGATGGTCCTTCAGTCAGCAAGAACCGCATTTTATCGCCGGAGCATCACTTGTCCCAGGTGTTGCTTGTTCATAACCCGACGCGTGAGCGAGGAGGACGCCCGCGAAGAGCCTCGCTCACGCGTCGGTTAGGATCAAGATTCGTCAGTACCGAATGCCCGCAGCGATGCTGCCGGGGCTAAACATGACAGGTCACCCTTTCCCGCCTGGCGCTCCCTCGCGTAAGCTACCAGTTAGCATGGGCTACCGCACCTTACGAGACTGTCTCCGCGATCTGGAATCATCAAGCCAGCTCGTGCGCATCGCCGAAGAGATCGATCCGCAGCTGGAAGCAGCCGAGATCCAGCGGCGTGTCTTTCAGGCCGGCGGACCAGCGATCTTCTTTGAACGGGTGAAGGGCTGCGCCTTTCCGATGGCCAGCAACCTGTTCGGCACGATGGATCGCGTGCGGTACATCTTTCGCGATACGCTCGTGGCGGTGCGCCGCGCGGTCGAAGCCAAAGTCGATCCGTCAAATGCCATGCGACGCCCCTGGGAACACCTGGGCCTGGTGCCGACGTTGTGGCACATGCTGCCGAAAAAAGTGCGCGGCGGTCCGATCCTGGCCAGCACAACGACACTCTCGAAGCTGCCGCAGCTCAAGTGCTGGCCGGACGACGGCGGCGCGTTCGTCACGCTGCCGCTGGTGTATACCGAAGACCCCGACAAAGCCGGCCTGGCGAATTCGAACCTGGGCATGTACCGCGTGCAGATCTCCGGAGGACGCTATGTGCCGGACCGACAGGTAGGCCTGCACTATCAAATCCATCGCGGCATCGGCGTGCACCACGCCCGGGCAATCAATCGCGAAGGCTCATTGCGGGTGAACATCTTCGTCGGCGGAGCTCCGGCGATGAGCGTGGCCGCCGTGATGCCACTGCCCGAGGGAATGTCCGAGCTGGGCTTTGCCGGCGCACTCGCCGGGCATCGGATTCCGATGATTGCCGGCGCGCATCAACCGGCGATCTATGCCGAAGCCGATTTCTGCATCAGCGGCACGATCGAACGCGACGTGAAACTGCCCGAGGGACCGTTCGGCGATCACCTGGGCTACTACAGTCTGGCGCATGATTACCCCGTGCTGCGCGTCGACCAGGTCTGGCATCGCAAGGATGCTGTGTGGCCGTTCACGGTGGTGGGGCGGCCGCCGCAAGAAGACACAATGTTCGGCGAACTGATTCACGAGCTCACCGGACCGGCGATTCCGGCCGTGATACCGGGCCTACAGGCCGTGCATGCGGTCGACGCCGCGGGCGTGCATCCGCTGCTTTTGGCGATCGGCAGCGAACGCTATACGCCGTACAATGAGCGGCGCCGACCGCAGGAACTCTTGACCACGGCGAATGCGATTCTGGGGCAGGGTCAACTTTCGCTGGCGAAGTATCTGTGGATCGCCGCGCGCGAGGACGAGCTCTGCCTGCACATTCAGGACATCCCCCAGTTCTTCGCTCACATGCTGCGGCGCGTGGACTGGACGCGCGACCTGCACTTTCAAACCCGGACGACGATCGACACGCTCGACTACTCGGGCGACGCGATCAACGAAGGTTCGAAGCTGGTGATTGCGGCAGTTGGGCCAGCAGTTCGGGAGCTGCCGACTTCGGCCGAGGGGATCCACCTACCGGCAGGCTTTGGGCCGGCGCGGGTCTGCATGCCGGGCGTGCTGGCGATTGGCGGGCCACCGTTCCATGCATCACAGTGCCAGGTTGAAACGTTCTGCCAGTCGATCTCCCCCGATCATCCCGCGCGGAGGTTTCCGCTGTGGGTAATGGTGGACGACGCGGACTTCACGGCGCGGACGCTGAACAACTTCCTGTGGACGACGTTCACGCGAAGCAACCCGGCCACGGACGTCTATGGCGTCGATTCGTTCATCGAGCACAAGCACTGGGGCTGCCGCGGACCGCTGGTGATCGACGCCCGGGCGAAGCCGCATCACGCGCCAGCGCTGGTTGAGGATCCGGGAATTTCACGACGAGTGGACAAGCTCGCCGCGCGCGGCGGACCGTTGCATGGGATCATTTAGAGAGGTCGGCATTTTCGGGTGCCACTGCTGGCTTGCCCAGCAGTGCTTCTCGCGGGTCTTGCCTTGCCGTGTCCGTCGCCGCAGTTGGTTACTTCGACAAGACCCACAATCGAAGGATTTCGACCTCGCCCGAAGTACGATCAACCGGTTCTAAACGGGCAAGGTGAAACTGAGTAAGAGCACTGCTGGACGAGCCAGCAGTGGGGCACCCCAGAGAAGGCTGTCTCTCCATGCACTCCGTGCTCGCACCGCTGGTCGATTTTCGCCTGTCGAGCACCGGCGCGCTGTTGGTGGTGTTGTACGGCGTGGTGATTGGCGGGGCCTTCGGCAGTTTCTTGAACGTCGCTGCCTACCGGTTGCCGCTGGGGATGAACCTCAGCCGGCCGGGCTCACGCTGTCCCAAATGCCAGCGGCCGATCCGACCCTGGCACAACATTCCGGTTCTCGGCTGGCTGCTGTTGCGAGGCCGCTGCCGCGATTGCGGAGCGCCGATCTCGCCGCGGTATCCGATCGTCGAGCTGCTGGTGGCCGTGGCGAGTGGGATCGTGGTGTGGAAGTCGCTAGTGCCGGCGCTGGAAAACGATGCGCCGGCATTTGCGATCGATACGATCGCCGTGGTGTTGCGGCTGGGGCTAATTTATCTGCTGTTCACAAGCGCACTGCTGGAATTCGACGGCAGCCCGCTGCCGTTGCGGTTGAACCTCGCTGCGGTGCTCGGGCTCGTGACGCTCGCGATCCTGGTCCCCGAGCTGCGTCCGCCGCAACTGCTGTCGAATGGCACGCTGCCGCCGATCGGCATCCTGGCGTTTCCGCTGGCAGCGGCGGTTGTCTTGGGACTGCTGTCCTGGCCGCTCCTGCTACTGCCGCCGTCGGCGGGCTTTGCAAGTGCCGTCGCGCGTGGAGCGCTACTAGTACTGTTATCGCTGGTGCTCGGCGGAATGGCCGTGATGTTTGCCGCTCTCGCGGCGGCGGTCCTGGTGCTCATCTCGATTCTGGTGCAACGCGGCTGGCCACCTGCCGGTCGACTCGGCTGGGCGGCCATGCTCTTAATGGTTACGCTGGTGTGGTTCGTGATTGCCGGACCGTATCTGGGCTCCAACGATACGGTGATCATTGGGGACGCGTTCATCGTGCCCGATCTTCCCTGGCGTACGCTGGTTCCGGTTGGAGTGCTCACGGCTGGAGTCGTGGTCGTCGGCCGGCTGGTGCACGGGATCACGATTCGCCGAACTACGAAGTCCACACCCTAGAGGTCCCCAGCCGATGGCCACGCTCGCTTTTCATGGCGCCGCAGAGACGGTCACCGGCTCGAAATACCTGCTCGAGGCGGGCCGCTCGCGGGTGCTGATCGATTGCGGATTGTTTCAGGGACTCAAGGAACTGCGACTGCGGAACTGGGAACGTCTGCCGTTTCCACCGTCGAGTGTGGACGCGGTGGTGCTCACGCACGCCCACATCGATCACATCGGCTACCTGCCGCGGCTGGCACGAGACGGTTTTCGGGGCCCGATCTATGCCACGCCGGCTACCGAAGCGCTGGCCGAGCTCTTGCTGCTCGACTCGGCCCACAACCAGGAAGAGGAAGCCGAGTACGCCAATCGCAAAGGCTACTCGAAACACCACCCTGCTCTGCCACTGTACGGCGCGCATGACGTCAAGCGGGCGATGAGCCGCTTTCGCACCGTGCACCGCGACGAGTGGTTCGAACCGGCCGACGGTATCCGCGTTCGCTATCACGACACGGGCCACCTGCTCGGCTCGTCGATGGTCGAGGCCGAAGTGAGCGAAGGGGTGGAGCCCGTGCGCGTGGTGTTCTCGGGCGACGTGGGCCGCTATGGCGCCCCGCTCTATTACGATCCGCAGCCGCCGCCGACATGCGACTACCTGGTGTGCGAGAGCACGTACGGCAATCGCGATCATCCGCCGCTGGACGTGTTCGAGCAACTGGCCGAGGTCGTACATAACGCGATTGCCCGCGGCGGCGTGATGCTGATGGCGTCGTTCGCCGTAGGCCGCGCACAGCAGCTCATCTACCTGCTGCAAGTGCTGATGGATAACGGCCGGATCCCCGAGATCCCGATCATTCTCGACAGCCCGATGGCCGCGGCAGGGATGGAAATCTATCGCTATTACGCCTCGGAGCACGACCTGAGCGAAGGCCTGGCCGTGCGGTCGGATTTTCAGTTCAGCCTCGATCGGGTGGAGATCATCACCAGCGTCGGCGGCTCGAAAGCCGTCAACAAACTGAAAGGCCCGGGCGTCATCATCTCGTCTTCCGGCATGATGACCGGCGGTCGCATCCTGCATCACTTGCGACATCGGCTGCCCGACCCAAAGAACACAATCGTGCTGGGTGGGTTCATGGCAGCCGGCACGCGCGGGCGAGCGCTGCAGGAAGGCGCCCGCTCGATCCGGATCTTTGGCGCGGAAGTTCCGGTGCGGGCTGCGGTGGTCGAGGTCTCGCAGCTCAGCGGACACGCGGGTCGCTCGGAGCTCTTGCGCTGGCTCGAGCCGCTCCCTGCTCCGCGGCAGGTGTTCTTGACTCACGGCGAACTGGCCAGCGCCACGGCGTTCGCCGACGAGCTACGCCAGGTGCGCGGCTGGAACACACTCGTACCGAAGATGGGGCAAGTCGTCCCACTTAACCACTCGGATTGAGTTCGTAATGAAACGCGAAGTCCCGGATGTGCAGCGGATACTCGATTCGCCCAGCTATGTGCTGGCTGAGCGCGACATCGAACTCTTGGCCACGGAAGAATTGCGGCCGGTCCGCTTGCAGCTCGAGCTGCTCAAGCCGGAGCTCACGCTGGACAGCAAGAACATCCAGTCGACGATCGTGGTATTCGGCAGCACGCGAATTCTGGATTTGCCCCTGCTCGAAGAAAAGGAGCGGGTGCTCTCGGAAGCTCTGGCCGCGGCGCCAAAAGACAAGCGAATCGAACGCGAACTGCAGCGCACCGAGCGACTGCTCGCGAAGTATCACTATTACGAAGAAGCCCGGGCATTCACCAGGCTCGTCTCGCAGCGGGCGCCGGCCGCGGGGCAGGAGTTCGTGATCGTCACCGGCGGTGGGCCCGGCATCATGGAAGCCGCCAACCGCGGCGCCTGGGATGCCGAAGCACCCTCGATCGGGCTGAACATCACGCTGCCGCTCGAGCAACTGCCGAATCCTTACATCACGCCCGAGCTCTGCTTTCAGTTTCACTACTTCGCGCTTCGCAAGATGCATTTTTTGCTTCGCGCCCGGGCGCTGGTCGTGTTTCCCGGCGGGTTCGGCACGATCGACGAGCTGTTCGACGCGCTCACGCTCAGGCAAACGCGCCGCATGCAGCAAATCCCGCTCATCATGTACGGACACGAGTACTGGGAGCAGGTGCTGAACTTTCAATTCCTGGCCGACGAAGGCACGATCTCGGACGAAGACCTCGACCTGATGCGCTATGCCAATACGCCAGACGAAGCCTGGCAGCACATCGCCGACTTCTATGGATTTACACCATGAGCACTCCCCGACCTGCCCAGACCAACGCTTCGAGCCCCGTGGCGCTGGTCACGGGTGGCGGCCGCCGCGTGGGACTCGGGATCGCACAGGCACTTGCTGCGCGCGGGTATCGACTGGCGCTGCACGCGAGTGGATCCATTGACTCAGCCAGAAAAACGGCCGCTGAATTTACCGCAGCGGGTTGCGAATCAATTGCCGCCAGCGCCGATCTACGCGATGTTACCGCGACCAAGGCGATGGTTGAGCAGGTGGCCGCGCACTTCGGCCGAATCGATGCGCTGGTGAACAATGCCGCGATCTGGGAATCGAAACCGCTCGACCACGTGACCCCCGAGGACGTTCGCAAGCACTTCGAAATCAACACGCTGGGTACATTCGTCTGCGCCCAGCAGGCCGGACGACTGATGTGCGCTCAAGCAGACGGAGGCGCGATCGTGAACATTGGCGACTGGGCCATCGAGCGGCCGTATCCGGATCACGCGGCCTACTTCATCGCGAAGGGCTCGATTCCCACGCTGACGCGCACCCTGGCGGTCGAACTCGGCCTGCGAAATCCGCGGGTGCGGGTGAATGCCGTCCTGCCGGGGCCGATCCTGATCCCGGAGGGAACCACTACCGAAGAGCGGCGACGGGTAATCGACGCCACGCTGGTCAAACGCTGGGGCACGGTCGAGGAGTTGGCCGACGCCGTGTGGCTGCTGCTCTCGAACAGCTTTATTACCGGCGTTTGTCTGCCGGTGGACGGCGGACGAAGCGTCTATGGCCCCACGGAAAGCGAATGATCACGCCCGCTCAGCCCTTCGGACAATTGTTAGGGCATTATTAGGACGCAGCACGAAATCCACCAAAATGGGCGGGCTGCGTTGCCTGGCGAGTCGGCGGCTGGTAGCCTTTACGGCGCAGTAGGAGTTCGATGCCCATGTCGTGCGGAAGTCGGGCGGCGCGCGTTTCGTCGCTCCAGACTTTCCGCTTACGCCGATCGGACCGCGGCCAGTTTGGGCATTTCGAACGGAACGCAGGGAGCGAAGGCTCGCAAGTTCCGGGCAGCATTTCGACGCGAAGCCCTCGACAACCCGCACACGTATCGTCGAGAGTCAATTCGCAATCCACGTCTTCGCGATGCTCCCGCGCCCCAAGCATCCGCTGCCCCCAACACGGCAGCCGAGTGGGCCGAGGGCGCCTTGTGTAAGCCATTCATTTGCAAGGTAGCAGGCGGCGCGGCATGGGACGCAACACGAAATGGGTTGAAGGCCAGCCGGAAGAGTCGGTCGAGCTGGTTGCGCGCCGGGCGCTCGCGGCGCGGCTGGGTCGGCTGTGGCATTTTCTCGAGCGGGCCGTGCAGCACGAAGGCCGCGAGGTGGAGGACGTGCACCAACTGCGCGTGTTCACCCGCCGCTCGGCCGCGGCCATGCGGATCTTTGAAGACTGGCTGCCCGGGCGTCGCGGGCGGTGGATGCATAAGCAGCTCAAGCGGATTCGCAAAGCGGCGGGCGAAGCCCGCGATCTCGACGTCCTGCGAACTCGCTGGAACGAAGAGCTGGCGGAGTTGCCCGCCGGCCAATCCGCGATTCTGCTGGAACAGGTCAAGCGTCGCCGCCGCCGGGCGCAGTGGCCCATCGAGGACGCCTTTCACAAACTCGCCAGCAAGCGATTTCCGCGCCGCGCGCGCAAGCTCACCAAACGCATTCGCTACCGCGGGCCCGCAGGGGGCGACTGCGGCGATCGCCTGCTGTGCGTAGCCCGTGCCTCGCTTGGCGAGTTGCTGACGCCGTACTTTAAGGTGGCCGAAAGCACGTTCGCCGATCCGGTTGAGCTGCACGCCTTTCGGATTGCAAGCAAGCAGGTCCGCTATGCGATGGAAGTTTTCGCCGGCGCGTTCGACGACAGCTTCCGCCAGCAGCTTTATCCGCTGGTGGCCGACTTGCAGGACCGGCTCGGCAAGATCAACGACCACGTCACGGCGCTGACCTATCTGACCGCCTGGCATAACGAAACCGACGCGGACGCGGTGCGGCAGGCAATCGAGGCCGGGATGCAGGTGGAACAGCAGGCGCTTGACGAAAGCCAGCGCGAGTTTCTCGAGTGGTGGTCGGCCGAAAAACGAGAGCAACTGCGGAATCAATTCGCCCGCTATGTGCCCTTCGATACGCCGCCAACGCAGGCCATCGAAGCGAGTGCCTGATCGTCCGGTTATCCTGGCGAGACTACCGCACGGTACTACCTCACGGTACTACCTCACGGTGCGTTTGATCGGCGAGGGCACCGACTGGATGAACCGTCCGCCGCTCTCGTACCAGCCGTAGCGCGTGAAGCGACACCAGGTGATGTCGATCAGGAAGCCCGCCCACAGGTGCTCGGAGGTCTCCAGCGAGGCGATCATCCGCCGGTGCGCGATCGGCGACTGGTAGTAGAAACCCAGCCCGCGCTCGGACAGCGTTTTGCCGACCACGGTCACCGATTCGTCAATCGGGGTGAGTCCGTCCGGTCCGACAGGCGTGAGATACAACAAGTGCGGATAGGGAAAGCGTTGGTCCTGCCGCTTCTCGACGATGTTCCCTTGCGGATAGACACCGACCAACACGCCCCACACCTGCTGACGAATGATCTCGTCGCTCTGCGGGTTCGGTTCGAGGATCGGGGGTGGTGGCTGAATCTGCGGAAAGGCAACGCCTGCGCTCATGGAGATGGGTCCGCCTGTGGAATGGAGACTTCGAGATTGCTCCGCGCGCTGCTCGCGCAGCACGCGGCCTTGGCCCGAACGGGTGACGAAGTATGAGCTCACGGATCGCAGCCGTAGCGCTGTTTCCGTGTTGCGAAGAGCTTTCCTGAACCGGTCTGCAATGCCGAGAGCAAGGCCGCGGTCAGCGTGAAGAAGGGAAGTGCGCGCTGACAGCCAAAGGATTCCTACGTCGCAATCGCGCTGCTGTCAAAACGGCGCTGGGAACCTTTTCTCAGAAACGGTTCCTGGCGCTGTTTTCCAGGGCGGCACCGCTTTCGAGAGCCCAGAAGATCAGCGCGTCGGAAAGGTTCGAGGCGTTTTTCTCACGGGGAATTTGCTGGGTCACCGCGGCCAGGTTTTCGCGGGCCGGCCGACAGTCGGGATCGAGCGCCACGGCCTGCAAGTTTTCCCAGGCGGCCGCCGACAGTCGCCCCTGGTGAATCAGCGAAACGCCGCGATTGTAGTGCAGCACGGCGAGCAGTTTCTGCTCGTCCAGCGGCTGGCCCACAATCGCTCGACGGCGATGTTTGGCCATTGCGGCCGAAACCTGGCCGGTGGGAACTCCCCGGTATTTCGCCCGGATCGCAAACCAATCGCGGCTGGTGGCCTCGATGTCGATCGCCGGCAAACCCTCGACCCGGCACCAGACATGCCCCGGCACGGACATGGCCGTGGCACTCACTCCGCAGCGATCCGCGAGCAGCGTGAAGAGCACGGTCGCCGAGACGCAATTGAACGGCCCGCCGTCCATTGCCACGCCCAGATCGCTCGCGCTCGGTTCATAGCGGCCCCGCAGAATCCGCTCGTGCAGAAAAGCGTGGATCGCTTCGGCCCTCGCTTCATCGCCGGTTGCGGGCAGACGGTATTCGAGCTCTTCGGCTAACCGGTCGAGCCGCGCGAGATACGGCGAAACTTCGCCGGCCGGCACGCCGCTGGCCACGAAAATCCGCGATTCACAGGGGGCGGATGCCGCCAAGGCAGCGCTCACGCTGAGCGCGAAAATCGCCGCAAAACTCGCGGCGCGACAAGCGGTGGCTGGCGTCATCATGACTTTTCCCCGATCAGCGAAGCGGCATTGCCCATTAAACCCGCTAATTGGAACTTAACCGCGCCCATGCCCGCTGGCCGGTTGCAGTGACCGGGCAAAACCTACGGATGCCCTGCGACTGCTCCGGCGGTAACGATTGCGCCGGATTTGACCTTCCGCTGCAGCCGGCCTCGGTGAGACCGGTAGAGCGTCAGAGGATGGGACCACCCACTCACGGTAGTAACGCCGCGCGGCCCAGGCCTCCTGGGGACACAGACGGTCCCAGACCCCGGCTACAGAAAGCAGGCAGCAGGCGTTACCTCGGCCCCATCCGCAGCGCGCCGTCCAGCCGGATCGTTTCGCCGTTGAGCATCGCATTCTCAACGATGTCGCGGGCAAGTGCCGCATACTCGCTCGGCCTGCCCAGGCGGGCCGGAAACGGCACCGCGGCCGAAAGCGCCTTTTGCATGTCGGGCGTCATGCCGGCCATCATCGGTGTTTCGAACACGCCGGGGGCGATCGTCATCACGCGAATACCAAAGCGGGCGAGCTCGCGCGCGATCGGCAGGGTCATCGCCACGACGCCACCCTTGGAGGCCGAATACGCGGCCTGGCCGATCTGCCCGTCAAACGCCGCGACCGAGGCGGTGTTGATAATCACGCCGCGCTCGAGATCCTCGTTCGGCTCGTTGGTGGTCATTATCATCGAGGCCAGGCGAATCACGTTGAACGTGCCAATCAGGTTCACCTGAATCGTGCGGCTGAAGGCCTTCAGGTCGTGCGGGCCTTCTTTGCCGACGACGCGGCCGGCCGACGCGATGCCCGCGCAGTTGATGGCCACGTGTACGCCGCCGAACTGATTCTTGGCGGTTTCGAGCGCGGCTTGTACGCTGGCTTCATCGGTGACGTCGGTGCGCACGAACTTGGCTCGGCTGCCAAGTTCGGCGGCGGTTCGCTGGCTGACTTCTTCCTGAACATCGGCGATCAGCACGTTGGCGCCGCTTTCCACGAACAGCCTTGCGCAGGCTGCGCCCAAACCCGATCCGCCGCCCGTGACAAAGACTGTGCTGCCGTCGACCTTCATGATGGAACGCCGCCTGTGAAAGATGCCCGAAGAAGTGCCTTGAGACGTGCCCGCCAAATTACGGCCAGAAAGTGGCGGCGTCAACTACTTGGGATCAAGCTTCTTGGTTCGCGCTGTTGATCACTTCGACCGACTGCGATTCGGCCAGGTTCGTCTCGGGCGCGAGGATCACCTGTTCACCTTCAGCGAGGCCTTCGACGACCTGCGCCTGCTGGTCGTTGGCCAGGCCGATCTTGACCGGCTGCAAGTGCGCCCGGCCGTCGCGAATGACGAACACCCGCCAGTCGTTCTGCGCCCCGCGAAACAGCGCGGAGCGAGGAATCACCAGCGCGCCGGCATCTTCGGCGGTGAAGATCCGCACCCGGACGCGGTAGTGCACGCCGATGTCGTTCGTCTTTCGCAGCCGCGCGAGATCCTCGGGCGTGAACTTCATGACAACTTTCACGCGCTGCTGTTCGACACCCAGCGAACTGGTCTTGGTGAAGCCCGCGGGAAAGATCCGCGACACAGTCGCTTTGGCCGGCGTGGGGCCGATCGTCGGACCGTGAATTTCGACCGACTGTCCCGGCTTCACGCGGACGACGTCCTGACTCAGCACGTCGGCCTCGATCTCAAGATCTTCCCAGCGACCAATCTCCAAAAGCACCGTGCCGGCGGCAACTTGTCGCTCGTTGCTGATCTCGCGCTTCAGTACGACGCCGTCCACGGGGCTGGTCATGCTGGCGAGCCTGGCGTTCTTCTCCACTTCGCGATAGTTCACCTCGGCCTCGGCCAACTGTTGCTCGAGTACCGCGTGCGTAAGCTGCTTGCGCTGAATGTACTGCCGGACCATCGTGGGCATCAGGGCCATCGCAGCCCGCATCGCCTGCGTCGAGCGCAGATCGAGATTGTCCTGCTCGAACTGAACGCCCGCATCGATCTGGGAGACCTCTGCCTGATCGAGTTCGTCGAGCGTCGAGGCGCCGGTGCGCTGCAGGCCGCGAATTCGGCCGAGCCGCTTTTCGGCAAAGTCGAGCTGGGCCTGGGCACTCTTGGTGCGCGCTTCGGCCGCTTCGACCGTGCGATCGACAGCCTCCACCATGTTGACCGTCTGCTGCAGGGCAGTCGTTTCGACCGAGACATCGTCGTTCTCCTTGATCGAAGCCTTGAGCCGGTCGACGATCGCTTTGGCCTCGGCAATCTGCAGGTCGACGTCGATCGGCGAGATGCGGGCGACCACTTGCCCCTTCGTGACCGGCGTGCCTTCCACCAGTTCGATCGGCTCGATGCGGCCGTCGTAGGGCATCGTGATCAGGAAGGTGTCGACGAGCCGCGTCTTGCCTTCCTCGTCGATGTATTCGCGCACCGGGCCGCGTTTCACACTGGCGGCTTCCACTGGCACGCCCGAACGCAGGGAGGTAAACCCGGCCGCGGCAGCAGCCACGACAACCACGGCGATGATGATCCAGATCCAGGTTCGCATGACTTGATTATTTCCTGTTTGGCGGCGGGGCCAAGCGGTGAAATTCAGTTCCAGAATCCAAAGTTAAGCATACGCCGCATCATTCCTTGGTTTTCGATGCGTCCAGCCAATCGAGATGGTTGATCGACCGCTGCACGAACGCGTGGGCCACCAGCGCAAACACCAGGCCCATGGCGAACGTCGTGACCCACACCCAGGTCGGGGCGATCAGCGGGAAGCGGAACATCTCGGTGTCGTAGATCCGCGAGAGCATGTAGGCCAGGCCGTATCCGATGGGCAGGCCGAGCAATGTGCCGGCAGTGTTGATCACCAGGCTCTCGCGCAAAAAGAGCCCGCCGACCTGCCACTCGTTGTAACCCAGCACGCGCAAGGTGGCGACCTCGCGGCGCCGCTCGGCCAAACCCACGAGCGACGAGTTAAGCAGCGTGCTGAAGAAGATCACGCCCGCGAACAGCACCACGAAGCCAATAAAGATCCGCTGCGTTTCGACAATGAACTCCATGTTACGTATCACGTCCTGCCGCACGTTGACCGACTGAATCGCCGGCAGTTGTTTGAGCTCGCGATTCAGCTCGCTGCGGGCATTCCTATCCGGATCGACCTGTAGCTGCACGCCGGTGATCGCGAACTCTTCGCCGACCAGCCGGCTGAGGTAGTCGATATTGGCGTACACGGCCATCCCGATGTAACTGTCGGAAAGCTCCGTGACGGGCACCTGCATGGGATCGCGGCGGCCGCGCGTGGGGATGACTGTCACCAGGTCGCCGCGGCGGATTTCCAATAGCTCGGCCAGCTTGCTGCTCATCGCCAGGCCGGCATCGGGAATGCGGATGCGATTCCCTTCGACGTCGCGCGGCATCGTCAGCCGGCTGTGGGGCACGAGGCCCGAGATCCCGCCGCGGCGGCGATTCGGCCCGTTGACGAACGTGCAGCTCACGTCGAACTGCGGTTCGGCGAAGTCGATGCCCGGCAGTTCGCGAGCTTCGTAGAACGCCGGCCGGCCGAGCTCGTCCTTGAAGCGAAGGTCAACGTCGCTGCGGGTGACCAGTTGAAACTGGAAGTTGATCAGGTAGGCGATCGCACTGGTGAGCACGAAGCCGCACATCAGCAGCCCCGCGCCGAGCGCTGTGGCGAACACGCCGACGGCGCTCCGCCGCTTGTTGCGAAAGACGTTGCGCAGCACGAGCCGCCAGCCAAAACTGAGCCGCTCCCAGACGCGGGGCAGATGTTCGAGCCAGATGGCGCCGCCCTTCATCGGGGGCTTGGGGCGCATCGCCTCGGCCGGATGCAGGGCGAGCGCGACGCGGGCCGCGCGAACCGAACCGATCACCGAACAGAGCATCGCCACGGCCACGCCGCCGGCGTAGGTGCCGGGATAGATTTCGCTGCGCAGGTCCGGAAACTCATAAAACAGCTTGTAGATGTTCGTCACCAGGTGCGACATACCATAGCCGAGCAGCATCCCCAGCAGCGAGGCAAACACGCCGAGGGCGATCGAGAATTTCACGTAGTGCAGGAAGATCTGCCAGTCGAAATAGCCAAGCGCCTTGAGCGTGCCGATCACCGTTCGTTGCTGTTCGACCAGCCGGACCATCAGCACGTTGAGCACCAGCGCCGCCACGGCCAGAAAGATTGCCGGCATGACGCTCGAAAACACGCCGACGCCCTTGATCTCGTCGCTGAGGAACTGGTTCGAGCTTTGCGTCTTGAGGCCATAACTGGTTGCCACGCCATAGGGCTCAAGTAGCACCTCCATCTGGCGCAAAACTTCGCCTGGCCGCTCTTTCAAGCCCGGCTCGAGCTGCCCGATGATCTGGTTCGTCGCCCCGTCAAAGTCGAACACGTCCTCCGCGTAAGATCTCTTGAGGTAGAACACGCCAAAGTGCTCCGGATCGGGCGCGATTGCCCCCGGCGAAACCAGGTACACGAATTCGCTGCTGATCGCCGTGCCCACCACCTGCAGCTCTTGCCGGCGATTGTTCAGCAACAGGTGAATCGTCTGGCCCGGATGGATCCCATGCTTGCGGGCGAACGCCGAGTTGACGATCACCTCTTCCAGTTTGCGATCGGTGAAGTATCCGCCGCTCTGGATCACGATGTCGTTGATGATCGGCTCGCGCTCGTCGGGCAGCGACAGCACCAACCCGTTGAGCGGCACCGGCACTCGTTCCAAGTCGACCGTGGCAAAAAACTGAATCCGCGGGCGGATGGCCGTCACGCCCGGCACTTCCAGCAGTCGCTCGACGTCGACCAGCGGAGCCTTCTTGAGCTCGATCCAGAAGTCGGCCATCCGACACTGGTTGTAGTAGCGAAATTTGGCCAGGCTGAGGTTGTAGTAGGTCGTCCGCATGTAGACAAAGCACATCACGCCCATGGCAATGATGCTGCCGATCGCCACCAGCATCAAACCGCTCGAGCGGACTTCGCGCAGCAGTTTGCGGTCGAGCACGCCTACCACGTGATCTCCTCCGGCGGCTCGGGCGTGAGATTAACGTGCATTTCGTGAATCTCGCCCGAGCGCAGTTTGATCACGCGGTCGGCAGTCGGCGCAATGGCAGCGTTGTGCGTGATGATCAGCACCGTTTTACCGAGCGTGTTCTTCAGGTCTATCAGCAGCCGCAACACCAGCTTGCCAGTCTCGTAATCGAGCGCGCCCGTCGGCTCATCGCAGAGCAGCATTTCGGGGTTCTTCGCCAGAGCCCGGGCGATCGCCACGCGCTGCTGCTCGCCGCCCGAGAGCTGCGAGGGAAAGTGATCCATCCGGTGACCGAGGCCCACCAGCTCGAGCGTCTCGTCGACGTTCATCGGGTTCTTGGCGATTTCGGTGGCCACAAGCACGTTCTCGCGCGCGGTCAGGTTCGGCACGAGGTTGTAGAACTGAAAGACGAAGCCGACGTTTTCGCGGCGATAGCGCGTCAGTTCGCGGGCCGAGGCATTGTCCAGTTCGCGGCCGTCGTACCACAGCCGGCCGACACTGGGCGAATCGAGCCCGCCCATGATGTTGAGCAGCGTGGTTTTGCCCGACCCGCTGGGTCCGACCATGACCAGCAGTTCGCCGCGATGCACATCGAACGTGATATGGCGCAGCACTTCGACCGAGACTTCGCCCATCTCAAAGGTCTTGCCCACATCCACGAGCCGCATCAGCGGGTCGGAATCCGGGGCGCCGTTAGCGTGCATCGCGAAGCTTCAGGAACGAAGTGGCCAGGGCCGCGTAGACGGAAGTAAGTCGTGTATAGGTTAATGGTACACCAACGAGACGCCTGCGGCTGAAGGCGGGTTCGCCGACTCAACAATCGGGCGAAATTAGCGGAAAAACGCCGCGATCAACCAGATTCTTGGCACACTTCCCGGGGGATGGTATCCCCCGGGCTTTATTTTTGCGCTGCGGAAAGTTTTTCGCCATTCGACTGTCAGGAATCGGCCGCTCGGGCGTCTACATTACAGGTCATGCAAACAGCGGCCTTACCATGCCCAGCCGTGAAACATCAGCCCGCGGAAGCCGACGAGCGGCACTTGGCGGCCCGCGTCGCGCGGGGCGACGACTCGGCATTGGATGAGGTGATCGCCCGGTATGGCTCGCGGGTGGTGAGGCTGGCGGCGCGGCTGCTGGCCTGGACCGATGGGGCCGAAGACGTGGCCCAGGACGTGTTCGTGGCGGTGCTGGCCCAGGGGAAGCACTTTCGCGCGGAGTCGAACCTCTGGACCTGGCTGGCCGCGCTCACAGTGAACCGCTGCCGCAGCGTGCGCCGCCGCCGCTGGGTGCAGGAGCGCGTGCTGCGGGTGGTCGGCGGTTCGACACCTGCTGTCGAAGTGAAACAACTGGAGCGCGATGAACATGCCGCGCGGGTGCGAGCCGCGGTGGCCGAGTTACCGGCGTTGGCGCGGGAGGTGATTGTGCTGCGGTACTTTGAAGAGCTGTCGATGGACGAAATTGCCACGATCCTCGGTGCGAAACGCAACACGGTTGAAGCGCGGCTCTCCCGCGCTCGCAAACAACTCGAACCACTGCTGAAGCCACTGGCGGAATGACAGCCCCACTAGGGGCGGCCGTTAATAGCCGGGGATGGAAACCCCCGGCAACGGAAACACACAACCCTTCGTTATTAACTTTCAGCTTCAGAGGGCTATGCCATTAACCATCGAGCGGACCGGGGTGCCACAGGTGCTGCGCAGCAGTCACCTGTGTACTTCGCGATCTATAAGAGCCTGCCTGGCCAACCGTGCTGACATACTCAAAGGGGCACAGGTGAGCCGCGACGCGGCCACCTGTGGCACCCGACCGTAACTCACGCCGCTGGCGCAAGGAGCGTACGAGTCTCAACCAGGAAATGGTTAACGGCATAGCCCGCAGCGGCGGCCCTTTGGATTACTCCCTTGCACGACGACCAACTACACAAGCTGTTGCACGGCGCCGAGGCGGATCTCGCCTCGCCAAAGGTCGCGCCGGCTGCGCTGGCCGCTCGCGTGCGGATCGCAGATCGCCGCCGCCGGAATCGGAAAACGATTCTCACCGCGGCCGCTCCAATTGCCCTGATCGCGGCGTTCGTCCTCGGTCGGGGGCTCGTATCGCACGAAACACCTAGCGAGATTTCCTCGAAATACTCGGAGGAATCTTTTAACGCCCGACTGCTGGCCCTCGAAGCCGAGGCGGAAAAGCATGCCGCTCGGGCGCGAGCGCTCATGGCCGAGCGCGCAGCAAGAATGAGCCTGGAAGCCGACGATCCGCTGGCCGAGCTCCGCGAGAACGTCGACATTGTGGCTTACCGGATGATCCTCGAGGCCGACGAACTGCAGGCCGACATGCGGCCGAGCCCAGCAGCGATCGAAATCTACGAGCGCGTGATCCGAGATTTCCCGAACACCTATTCGGCCGAGGTCGCCCGAGAGCGACTGACCGCGGCCGGTTCCACAGGAGTGAAGTCATGAAATGGCAAGTGGCGATGTGGTTGGTGTTCGGATTGCTTGTGGCTCTGCCGTTTAGCGTGGCGCAAGAGCCGGAGAAGGCTGCGCAAACGGAACAAAAGCCTGACGCAGCTCCACCGATAGATTTTTCTTTATTGCAGCCGCCTGGTGAACCACAAGCGCCCAAGCCCACCAGCAAAGCGTCGGGTTTGATTTACGTAAAACCCGGTACCGGGCGCGGAGGTGCCAATCCGGCCCCGCTGCATGCGTTGTTGCAAAACCCTGAAGTCCAACAAGCGGCGATTAAACAGCTCGGACTGTCGCCACAAGTCCTGAAGTCGGTCGAAATAAGTATCGTCGGCGGCATCAACATCATGACCGTCGTTTCTTACGATCAACGGCTGGAAGCCGGCCTGATGCTGGCAGCCCTGAAAGACGAGGCGACGAAGAAACTGATCGAGCTGGATAAACCCGAAGAGCTCTTTAGCCGACGCGATCAAGAGCAACGAGTTGTCGAGCAATTGCAGGCGGATTGGGCCCGCCAGCGTCAAGCATTAATGGCTATGGCGAAGCAAAATGGCGTCGACATCGATCCTCAAGTTGCTGGGCAAAGGAGATTGCGGATAGTGACGGAAACTCAATCTCTACAAGTCGAGCTACGCGGTCTCGAAGCGCGTCATGCACTTCTAGAGAAGCAACTCGCAGAGCTCGCGAACAAACCGAATGACGAGAACGCCGTCAAAGTCGTTCACGAGCTAGGTCGAGTCATCGAAGCGAGGAAGCGTAACCTCGAATTTCTGGTTGAGGCCAGGACGCTGGGTGACGGAACGGCTCCAATCCAGCTTGAACAAGCCAAGGCGGAACTGGCCCTGGCAGAAGCGGAGCTGGCGAAATTCCGCCGCGAGGCGGCCGCGGGCAACAATCAACGGGCTAACAACCTACGACAGCGTCTGGAAGAAACGCTCATCGCAAAAGCGGAGATTGAGGCCAAGCTGGGCGAGCTCGCCCGTCTCGATTCGTCATCGGTCGCCGTCGACGCGATACGCATTGAAGTCGAACTCCTCGAGCAGAAATATCGCCGAGCGAAACAAGAACTTGACGAGCTGGATGCCGAGATATTCCGCTACGTATTTACGCCACCGCACGTGGTCCTGATTCGCACGAAGTGAAGCATGCGGCGTTCGCGATGCGTCCAGGGGAAGGTATTCCCCTGGCTTTAGGCCGGCACTTAGTGTCGCCCAGGGCGGCGCAAGCACCGAGATTGATCCCATCCAGCGGACTTGATACGATAAACGTCCAGCCAGACCGGCACGCCCGCGTGCCCCACGCCCCGCGACCCTGCCTTTAGCACACTCGCCCGCCTACAGCTTGGAGACCTCCCATGCTGACGATTCCCGGACAACGCCTGCGCGGTTTTTGCGACGGCATCTCCCGTCGCTCGTTTCTCAAGATCGGCGGTCTAGCACTCGGTGGGCTCACGATGCCGCAGATCATGCAGGCTCAGGCGGCCACGAACCTCAAGAATGGCGGTGCGACGCCCGCTGGGCACAAGGGGATCATCATGATCTTCCTGCCGGGCGGACCTCCGCATCAGGACTTCTTCGACCTGAAGATGGACGCTCCGGCCGAAGTCCGCGGCGAGTTCAAGCCAATCCGCACCAACGTCAGCGGCATCGAGATTTGTGAACAGTTTCCGTTGATCGCCCAGCGGATGGACAAGCTGGTGCCGATCCGCTCGATCGTCGGCGCGAGCGGCGCGCACGACGCGTTCGAATGTCTCACCGGCCGGCGCAACAACTCGCAGCAGCCGCCCGGCGGCTGGCCCTGCCTCGGGTCGGTGCTCAGCAAACTGGAAGGCGCTGCCGATCCCGGCATGCCGCCCTTCGTGGGCCTGTCGCCGAAGATGGGGCACATGCCCTGGTCCGATGCCGGTAAGCCGGGCTTCCTGGGCGTGGCACATGCACCGTTCAAACCGGCCGGCGAAGGCCAAGGCGACATGGTGCTCAACGGCATCTCGCTCGACCGGCTCGGCGATCGCAAGGCGTTGCTCTCCAGCTTCGACAGCTTCCGCCGCGAGGCCGACGCCACCGGCATGATGGACGGGCTCGACAATTTCAATCAGCAGGCCTTCGGCGTGCTCACCTCGAGCAAGCTGATGGAAGCGCTCGACGTCTCGAAAGAAGACGCCAAGGTTCGCGACCGCTATGGCAAGGGGGATCCCAAGAATCGCGACGACGGCGGTCCCAAGCTGATGGAGCAGTTCCTCATGGCGCGGCGGCTGATCGAAGCCGGCTCGCGCTGCGTGACGCTTGCCTTCAGCCGTTGGGATCATCACGGCGACAACTTTGGCGCCTGCCGGCAAGATATGCCGCTACTCGATCAAGGGCTTTCCGCACTCATCGACGATATTCACGATCGCGGGCTGGATAAAGATGTCTCGGTCGTTGTGTGGGGCGAGTTCGGCCGCACGCCGAAGATCAACGCCCAGGCCGGCCGCGACCACTGGCCGAACGTTTCCTGCGGCCTCTTGTTCGGCGGCGGCATGCGCACGGGGCAAGTCATCGGCTCAACCGATCGCCTTGGCGCGGAGGCGAAGGACCGGCCGGTACATTTCCAGGAAGTGTTCGCGACGCTCTATCACCGCCTGGGAATCGACGTGAACACGGTTACGGTCAACGACTTCTCCGGCCGCCCGCAGTTCCTGGTCGACCGCGGCAATCAGCCGATGAAAGAGCTGATTTAGACGACTTTGCACTTCTTGAGCAACAGGCCAGGAAGACTGACCGCAGAGGGCGCGGAGGTACGCAGAGGGAAGCCCGGCAATTGTTGTTGGTTTTGCAACACGCGCTTTCTCAGCGCAGGCATCCCTCGCTTACGTCATCTATGTTGATTCAGTGTTCATCCGTGGTTGTCTTCCCTGCTGCATTCTTCCTCGGTATTTCCTCTGCGTACCTCCGCGCCCTCTGCGGTTAATCTCTCCCTCTTCGGCTCCCTAGAGCAGCATCGCGCCGAGCGCGACGATCACCATCAGCGTGCAGACGATCTGTTTGCCGACGGTGCCCAGCAGCCGGCCGACAAATGCGGCTTTGCCAACTTGCAGGCTGGTGTCGAAGTCGCGCCCTTTCCACGATTCGCCCAGGAACGCCCCGACCATCGCACCGATGCCGCCGAACAGGATCGCGCTCACCAGCGAGCCGATCACGGGTATCGGGATGCCCACGAACAGGCCCACGATTCCGCCGACCAGTGAACCGACGATGGCGAGCACGGTACCGCGGCGGCTGCCGCCGGCTTTGGCAGCGCCCATTGCGCCGGCCAGAAACTCGACGAGCTCGCCGATGAGGGCCAGCACGACCAGCAGCGCCACGGCTTGCCAGCCGAGCGCGGCCCGCGAGCCATCGGCCACGAGCCAGGCATAGAGCGCGGCCGTGACGACGATCAACCAGTTGCCCGGCAGGCCGACGAGTTGCACGAGCCAACTCACCAGCACGATGAGCACGTAGAAAAGTCCGGCCGCGATGTTCATAAAGTAGTCCGCCTGGATTCGACTTGCCAGACTGGCAACACGAGGCGACGCATCGCGTCACGCGTAGCACTCACCTCACAACCCGACGCGTAAGCGAGGCCCACTTATCGCTCGACACTCCAACCTCGCTTACGCTTCGGGTTATGATTCCTGCAGCCTAAATCCGGTCTGACACGGACACGCGTATCCAGCCCAACGGATTTTATCGCTGCCCCGCATCGGCGGCAGCAGCTAAAATTCGCGGCTATCCAAACTAACCTGCAAACGCTGGCGGAGTTTCAATTCGCATGACACCAGGCAAAAGCACCAAACTCATTGTTCTGACCGGCGTCAGCCGCGGGCTGGGTCTGGCCATGGCGGCCGGCTTCATCGAGGCGGGACACACGGTCTACGGTTGCGCCCGCAGCGAGAAGAGCCTGACTGAACTTCGCAGCCGCTGGCCCGAGCCGCATCGGTTGCATGCCGTCGACGTGGCCGATGATGCTGCCGTCTCGCAGTGGGCTCAAGAAGTGCTCGCCGAAGCCGGCAGCGTCGACCTGCTGGTGAACAACGCCGCGCTGATGAACACACCCGCTCCGCTGTGGGAAGTTCCGGCCGCAGAGATCCAGTCGCTGGTGGATGTGAACATCGTGGGCGTGGCGAACGTCATCCGGCATTTCGTACCCAGCATGGTCGCGCGAAAAAGCGGCGTGATTGTGAACTTCAGCAGCGGGTGGGGGCGTTCGACGTCGCCCGAGGTTGCCCCCTACTGTGCGACCAAGTGGGCCATCGAGGGGTTGTCGCAGGCGCTCGCCCAGGAACTGCCCGAGGGGATGGCAGCCGTGGCCTTTAATCCGGGCATCATCGACACGGACATGCTCCGCACGGCCTGGGGCGAAGGGGCCGGATCCTATCCGAAAGCCGAGGCCTGGGCCCAGCGCGTGGTACCTTTCTTGCTCGACATCGGACCGGCAGAAAACGGTCGGCCGCTGAAGGCGCGAGCCGATAAGTCATTGAGCGGGCGAGCTTTATAAAGCGATCCGGAGGTTTGCGGCGAAAGCTTGCGTAAGCCGGCAAGGTAAGCTTGATTATCGCGTGCGCGAACCCGTGCCTGCGGCCAGGTGCGGAGCGGCGCCAAAATATGCGGCATCGCACTTGCACTATCGCGGAAAGTGCGTGATGCTGCGCGCTCTCCTTAAGCAAGCGCTTAATGTCACTCCTGTAACTACTGCCGCGAACCACTCCGATAGTCGTATGAAACGCATTGCGATCCTGACCGCCGGCGGCGACACACCCGCCCTGAACGCGAGTATCTATGGGGCGGTCGTCCGCGCCAACCAATTGAAGATCGAAGTCTTCGGCCTGATCAAGGGCTTCAACAGCCTGTTCAACCCGCGCGTCCCGCACGTGCACCTGAATCCGCTGTTCTGCAGCATTCCGGAGCTCGACCCGACCAAGGGCGGCACGATCCTGGGGGGCTCGCGCGACTATGTCGACCCGAACGACAAGCAGCAGCTCGAGCAGATATTCGGATACTTGCGGCGGCTGGGAATCGAGGGGCTGATCTGCATTGGCGGCGATGGTACGCTCAACGGACTGCAGCCTCTCTGCGCACGCCTGCCCACGGTGCTCTGTCCCAAGACGATCGACAACGATCTGGGGCTCAACTACTCCTGCGAAGTCGATGAACACGAGCGGACGCCCTGCTCCGATCCGCCCGGCTACAAGTACTGCAAGAACCCCCCCCGGGTCGTAATGGACCCCGAGCAGATGATCAACTATGCGACGCCCGGCTATGCGACGGCCGTGTACGTTTCGGCTGGCGGCGTCGAGCGCATTCGCACCACGGCCGAAAGCCACCGGCGCATTGCGATTGTCGAAGTAATGGGACGACACTCCGGCTTTATCGCCCTGGGTTCCACTTATGGCCAGCCCGACCTGGTGCTGATTCCCGAGGCGCCGGTGAACATGGAACTGGTGATCGAACGGGTCAAAGAGATCTACGACATCCAGAAGAACGTGGTGATCGTGTGCGGCGAGGGGATCGTGGACTCGACAGGCGCTCCGCTGGGCGCCGCTCGGCGGAGCACAGATCCGGCGGGTAATCTCCAACTCACCGGCGCGTCGGAGAGCCTGCGCGATCAACTGATCGACGCCCTGGGGGACGATTACTTTCGCAATTCACGCCGCGGCCAAGGCGCCAGCGAGGTGGTCTTCACGCGCAAAATCGGGCACACCCAGCGCGGCGGCCGGCCAATTGCGTTCGACCGTTTCTATGGGGCCCAGCTCGGCGGCAAGGCGGTGGACATGCTCTTTGAGGGGCAGAACGACGCCGTGGCGATCCTGCAGTACAACAATGAACAGGGCTTCTACGTCGACAGCATCGGCGGCAATGCGTTCCGCGACCGCTGGGGACATATTCACGCCCGGGCCGTGCACCCGGCCTTCTACGACGCCGAGCACATGCGTCCCTCGCCGATGGGCATTGAGTACTTGTTGCCGATCTTTACCGACGCGATCGGTCGCGACGACGTGGAACACATTCGCGAGACGCTCTTCGACTCGGGCAATCTATTCCGCCCGTACCACTCGGTGAACACGGACATCAACAAGCGAATCCGTTTCCTGAGCGACGAATAAAAAAACGGTGCCAGGAACCGTTTCGCGAAAAAGGTTCCTGGCACCGTTTTTTGAACCCCGACTTGAGCGGGCCAACGAATCGACCCGCCCAAGTCGAAAGGGGCTTTCCTCCGGCTAGGCGGCAGCCAGAGGTCGGTAAAAAGTCGGGCGAAGAAGTTCAGCGTTAATCGAGATGATGGGTGCCATTGCCCGAGAGGTACCCCCCGGTACCTCGGTTCGGCTGCGGTAAGACAGCCGAACCGAGGCGAACCAGGAGTAGCCAACCAACCATCATCCATCCAGAGCGACCGGTTCGAGCAGCGCGGTAAGCTTCCACGAATCCCGAACTACTCCAGCAAACCAGTCGATCCAGCTCCACGCTTCGTAATTTGTGCTGCGGGCGAGGGTGCCGCCGCAGCCGCTGCTAAAGCAACAACCGGCGCAGTAATTGTCACTCTTGCAGCGACCGCGGGCGGCGGGCTCGCTTCACACTTTGGATTTCCATTCACCACTTTGTTTGCCGCGTTCCCTGCGAGTGGTGTTTCTCGCTTTTGCAAGGGGTGTGCCAAGCACTGGCGACTGTCGCGAGCAAGCGGCGCTGTCGCGCCGCTACGCTTTACCAGTAAGGAACTTAAAAAAATTCGCCTACCCCGATTGTGCGCGATCGCGCCGCGCCCGCGGCAGACGCATGCCTACGACTCGGGCAGGCAGTGATACTCAACCGGGCAGAAGCAGCCGGCATGCGTAGCGATGGTGCGGAAAGTTCGCACCGAGAGGGACGTATCGGGCCCCGTTGTCATAGCGGAAGCAGGCGTTGAAGCGGTCGTGATTACCGCGGCGGAGGATCGTGCTCGTCTTCGATCTCGCCCACGATTTCCTCGACGATGTCCTCGAGCGTGATCAGGCCCAGCGTCTTGCCGTCTGCCCCGCGCACTACGGCCATCGGCCGGCGCTGCCGGCGGAACTGGCGGAGCACCTCGGAGATCGGCCGCTCCGGATCGACGAACACCGGCGGATACATGGCGTCGTCTAACACCACCATTCCCCGCAAGCTGAACAGGTGGAACAGGTCTTTCGTGTTAACGATCCCCACAATGTTGTCGGTGTCGCGATCGTACACCGGCATCCGCGTGTGCGCGCCATCGCGCACCTGCTGCATGATCTCCTTCTCGGGCATGTGCAACTCGAGCGCGGCCATCTTCTCGATCGGCACCAGGCAATCGCGCACGCGCTTGGCTGGCAGGCGAAACACGTTGTGCAAAAACTCGGCCTGATCCCGCGGTAAGACGCCCGCCTGTCGCGATTCTTCCACGATCATCGCCACTTCTTCCATCGAGTGGGCCATTTCGTGACCGCTGATCGCCTCGAAACCCAACAGCCGAACCACGCCGTTGCCGGCGCCGTTCATCAAATATGTAAATGGCCGGGCGATGCGGGTAAACCAGAGCAGTGGCCGAGCGACCCACAGCGCCACCATGTCGGGCCGCTGCAGGGCGACTGCCTTTGGCGCCAGCTCGCCGAGAATCACGTGCAGGCAGGTGATCAACAAAAAGGCGACGATCGTGGCCAGCGTGTGGCTCGCGATCCAGGCGCCTTCGTGCGGCACGAACGAGAACATCGGCTCGAACAACCGGGCCACGATCGGCTCGCCGACCCAGCCCAAGGCCAGGCTCGCCAGCGTAATGCCAAGCTGCGTAGCGGCGATGGCATCGTCCAGATGATCGATCGCGTTGCGCACCGCGATGGCGCCCGTCCGACCGTGTTTGATCATTTCTTCGACGCGCGTGCGGCGCACGGCCACGAGCGCGAACTCGGCTGCTACAAAGAAGGCATTCAGCATTACCAGCAGCGGCACCGATAGCAGGCTCAGTCCGCTCGTAACGTATTGCGCGTACTCCGTGTTCACGGCGATTACTGACGACCTCCAAGGGAAGGATCGGATCCCAAAACCGCGAGCATCGCTCGGCAAAAATCGGGCAGATCGTCCGGCTTGCGGCTGGAGACGAACTGCCGATCGACCACTACCGCGGCATCCTCCCACAGCGCGCCGGCGTTCACCAGGTCGTCTTTAATGCCCAGCGAACCCGTGACGCGCACGCCCCGATAGACGCCGGCCGAGATGGCGATCCAGCCGCCGTGACAAATGGCTGCGGTGAGCTTACCGGCGCTCGAGATCTGCCGAACCAGCTCCAGCACCTTCGCATCGCGGCGCAACTTGTCGGGCATGAATCCGCCGGGGAGCAGCACGCCGTCGAAATCGGCCGCGTTCATCTCGGAAATCGCGGCGTCACTGCGGCAGGGATAGCCGTGCTTGCCGGCATAGACCTTGTCCGCTTTGGGGGCGGCGACCGTGATTCGGTGCCCGGCCTCGAGCAACCGGAGCTTGGGATACCACAGCTCCAGATCTTCGTAGATGTCGTCAACGAAGGCGAGCACGTGTTTGCTGGCAAGACCACTGGTCATCAAGTGAGCACCGGGGGCGTTTAAGGTCTGGTAACCCTACGTTTTTATCACGCTTGGGCCGGCGCGGCTACGGCGGCGGTTGTGCGGTCCGGCCTCAAGGCCTACATTGCCCCGCAGCCACACCTCCAGAATGGCAAATCATGTACCTCAAGGCGGAGTACCAGCAGATGTCCGAGGCGGAACCCGAAAACTCTGAAACGCCCCAGCCGGCCTGGCAACCTATCGAGCCCCTCGATCGACGCGTGCTCGGCGTGCTGGTCGAAAAGGCCAAGACCACGCCCGAGGCCTATCCGCTGTCGCTCAACGCCCTGCGCACGGGCTGCAATCAGAAAAACAACCGCCACCCGCTGATGGAAGTCGAGCTCGAAGCCGTCGAGCAATCGCTTGAGCGGTTGCGGGCGATTGGAGCGGTGGCCGAGGTGCAAGGCGGCGGCCGCGTCTCTCGGTTTCGCCACCGGATGTACGAATGGATGGGCGTGGAAAAGGTCGAGTTGGCCGTGATGGCCGAGTTGCTGTTGCGCGGCGCTCAGACCGAGGGCGAACTCCGCGGACGCGCCGCGCGGATGGAGCCGATCGCCGATCTGGCTGCACTCAGGCCCGTGCTCGACTCGCTCAAGGCGAAGGGGTTGATTCTCTCACTCTCGCCGGCAGGACGCGGGCACTTGCTGTCGCATGCGTTGTATCTGGATCGGGAGCTGGAGAAGGTCAAGCGTGAAGCAGGCGCCATGGCCGCAGGCGGAGACGACGCGCCAAGTGCGCCCGCCCGACAACCGGTCGCGCCCGAAGCGCCGCGCGCGGCCGCGCCGACGGCTCCGTCGTATTCGCAACCGGCGCCTGCCCAGGCAGCGCATGATCGGCACGAAATCGCCGAATTGCGAGCGCAACTCGAATCGCTACGTGGCGAAGTCGCTTCGATCCGCAAGGACCTCGACGATCTGTGGGCGAATTTCCGGTAGATTGAATTGCAGCCGCTACGCGGCGAACTGCGTTAGCCAGGGCCAGCGGCCCTGGACGCTCGAGCTCGATGAAATCAAAAGCCCCAACGGGGCGCTCTGAAAGCACCCCGTTGGGGCTTACTTCGTTCACACGGTATCCGGTCCCAGGGGCGATACCCCTGGCGAGACTAATGCAGCTCCGGCCTTTGGCCCTCAATGCAGGTTACTTGTTGTTCTGCGTCGTCAGCGGGAACTCGTCCGTCCGGAACGGCGAAGCCGGCAGCCCGGCTTTGTTCCACAGGTTGCCCGTCGGATTGGCCAGCCAGGCGTAACGCACGGCAACGGGCTTGGCTACCGCATCGCTCGTCACGACGATCTCATCACCAGCGATCTCGGCCTTGGCCGGATGGAACTTCTTGTCCTCGCCGGCGACTGTGAAACCCACCAGCGGGCCATCCTTCGCGACGAGTCCGCCGCCGAGATGACCACACGTCAGACGCACTTTGCTCCCGTCGACCATAAGCTTCTCGTAAGCCGGACCGGAATATTCCAAGTCCTCGCCATAGGCGATGTTCCGCGCGGCAAGCGCCAACCGAGCGCCCACCGGCTCTTTCTTTTGTGGATGGATGTCCTGCTCGTCGCCGACGTCGATCGTCACGGCCAGCGCCGTCTTCGGATCATTCTTCACGATTTGCCGCTGGGCTTCGCGAATCTCGGCCCAGATCGTGTCGGGTGAGTAGGCTCGCTCTTTGTCGTAGGGTGCGATCTGCACGATCAGAAACGGCATCCCCGGATGATTGAACGTTTCTCGCCAGCTTTCGATCATCGCCGGCAGCAGCTTTTGGTAGTGCGCCGCGCGGCCGGCGTTCGATTCTCCCTGATACCAGATCACGCCTGCCACTGGGAAGCCGGCGAGCGGCGCGATCATCGCGTTGTAGAGTTGACCCGATCCGCCCTGCGGCGTGAATGTGCCTTCGAGTTCCTTGTGGGCCGCCAACGTCTTGGGAGCGATCCACTCCTCGGCCGCGGTGCCGCCCACGTTCGAAGAGATCAGTCCGATCGGCACGTTAAGGGCCTTCCGCAAATCGCGGCCAAAGTAATAGCCCACGGCCGAGAACTCGGGAGTGCTCTCCGGACCGGCGACGACCCAGGCGGCGTTGACGTTCTCACGCGGCGAGGAATCGCGCTCGCGCGGCACGGTGATCAGCCGCAACTTGTCATCGGCCGAAGCGTCGCTGGCAGTTTTATGATTCTCGGTCAGGTTGAGCGGCCACTGCATGTTCGACTGACCGCCGCAAACCCAGACTTCGCCCACCAGAATGTTCTTCCGCTCGAGCTTGTCGCTCCCCTGGCTCACCGCGAGCACATGCGGACCACCGGCAGCCAGCGGCGCAAACTCGACGCTCCACTTGCCGTCCTTGGGCGTGGCAGTCTGCTCCTGCCCGGCGAGTGAAACTTTCACCGGTTCGGTGCTGTCGGTGGTGCCCCACACCGGCAGCTCGGCCTTCTGCTGGAGCACGGCGTTGTCGGAGAAGAGAGCGTGAGTCTGAACCGCGGCCTGAGCCGTGGCACACGTGACAATGGCAGCCGCGAGCAAACTGGCCCGAAGCGATACGCGAATGAGCATTGGTGGAACTCCTGGTGGAGACAAAAAGGCGAACTGGCGTCCGCTCGGAAGTTAGGGGACGGACGCCGAAAATCTTACCCCGTTTCGACGTGCCTTGCACGCGTTCAATTGCAAAGCCGAATTTCATGGGGTTCCTCGCAACCCGACGCGTAAGTTTTGAAGTTGCGCTAGCTTGCTAGTGGTTAGTTGTTGAGTTTTCGATGTTCAGTGGGTAGGGCCTGTTCCAGGGTTCGCTTCATCTTTCGCAGGCCGGTTTTG
>JALHMI010000026.1 GCA_022844125.1 Pirellulales bacterium
CAAAACCGGCCTGCGAAAGATGAAGCGAACCCTGGAACAGGCCCTACCCACTGAACATCGAAAACTCAACAACTAACCACTAGCAAGCTAGCGCAACTTCAAAACTTACGCGTCGGGTTATGATCAGAGCATTCGAAACAACGCTTGAAAGAACTCCAGTAGAACATCCAGCGGCAGGTCACGTTTGTACCACACTGCGAGGATGTCGAACCACTGCCTGCCGCGTGGTACAAAGGTGGGCCCGGCGCGCCCCATGTTTCATCCGCACACCCCCTGCCCTGCCCCCACCATGAAGATCGCCCGAATTGAAACGTATCCTGTCGAGATTCCGATCAAGCCGGAGCGGCGGATCAAGAGTTCGCTGGGCGAGCACGTGACGTCGCGCTATGTGCTGGTGCGTGTGTTCTCAGACGATGGTTTGGAGGGGGCGGGCGAGGCGACCGTGATGCCACGCTGGAGCGGCGAGACGGTGTGGGGCGCCGTCGCGATGATCGATCGCGTGCTGGCGCCGGCCGTGATCGGTTGTGATCCGGCCGAAATGGCTGAAATCGATCGCCGGATGGACGCCGCGGCGGCTCACAACTGGTTCGCCAAAGCGGCGATCGAAATGGCCTGCTGGGACATTGCCGGCAAAGCGGCTGGCAAGCCGGTGTATGAACTGCTCGGCGGCGCGGTGCGGCCGCTCGCGGTGCGCAGCCGCTATAGCATGGGCGCCTATCCCCCGGAGCGCGCTGCGGCGCGGGCGATGGAGCTCGTCGCGATGGGGTTCACCACGATCAAGGTGAAGGTCGGGCCCGATCCGGCCGAAGACATCGCGCGCGTGCGAGCCGTGCGGGCGGCGATTGGCCCGGACCTCGCGCTGACGATCGATGCCAACTGCGGGTGGGATGCGGAGACGGCTGTGCGCTGTGTGAAAGAGCTGGCCGATTGCAATCTCTCGCTGGTCGAGCAGCCGACGCCGGACGGTGACTATGCGGCGATTGCCCGGGTGCGGCGCGAGACGCGCGTGCCGGTGATGGCCGACGACATGTGCTTCAACCTGGTGCATGCGGAGGAGCTCGTTCGGCACCAGGCTTGCGACGCGATCAGCGTGTATCCCGGGAAGAACGGCGGGATCCGCAAGTCGAAACAGATCGTCGATTTCGCGGCCGAACATGGCGTGGCGTGTTCGATCGGCTCGAACCTGGAACTGGACGTGGCGACCGCGGCGATGGCGCACCTGGTGGTCGCATGCCCCAACATGCAGGTCGAACGATTTCCGGGCGATATGCTGGGGGCCGACTATCACGAGATCCGCGTGGCGAAGGAGCCCGTTTCGATCGAGGGGCCAATCACGACGATTACTGACGCATCAGGCTTGGGCGTGACGGTCGATTGGGAACTGGCGCGGAGGCTGGCGTGCGGGTGAGAGGAAGGAATTCTAACACAGAGGCACAAAGGTTCAGAGACGCAGAGGAAGAGGAAGAGAACTGCAGATAGACACAGATCAACACGAATGAAGAGGGGACCCGCAGGTTTGAAGATCGTTGCTCTTCTTGCGTTGTGTCGTCGTGTCGTTGTGGTTGGCTCGGTCCTCTTGGAAAATCGGAAAGACGAATGAACCACGACGGCACAACGGCACGAAGAGAAAGGCCGGGATTCGCCCGCGCCTCTACCTGCGCTTCATCTGTGTTGAACTGTGTCTATCTGTGGTTCTCTCTTTTGCTACCTATTCCAGGCCCAGGTCTTCATACAGCGCTGTGATGAACTTCCGCATGCGGTGGTTGTGCTTGGGTTCGCCGGGCATGCCATTGAAAAGAATGGCGGCGACGAGGTCGTGCTCGGGATCGCAAAAGCCCATCGACGATTGAGCGCCGCCGTGTCCGAACGCGCGGCCTGAGGAGTGCAGGCCGAAGCCGTAGGGGATCGTCTCGGCGCCATAGCGGCTGCCGTCGATGATCAGGCCCAGGCCCCAATCCATCTTGTGGCGGAAGGTTTCGTCGAGCATCCCTTCGCGTTGGCGGCTGGTCATTGCGATGACGCTTTGTTCGGTAAGAATCCGCACACCGTTCCACTTGCCGCCGCCAAGCAGCATGTGATAGATTCGCGCCAGGTCGTGCATCGGCCCGAACGCGTTGCCGCCGGGGACGGACTCGCTGGCAGCCTCGGGCGTTGTGTAGCGGTGGGGCGTGAGCGTGCCGCGCATCGTGTCGACCATGATTCCCAATCGATCGCCGTATGCGTGGTACTGCTCGGTGGGCATGCCAAGCCAGGAGTCCTCCATCCCGAGCGGCAGGAAGATTTCCGCGCGAACGTATTCGGAGAACGGCCGACCGGCGATGCGCTGCACCAGCTCGCCCAGGATGTACCAGCTTGTGTACGGATGATAGCCGGCCTTCTCGCCGAGCGGCCAGTCACGCTGCAGCGGCGCGGCCGAGATGCGAGCGATGATCTCGTCCCAGCTCGAGTTTGGCCAGCCGATGTCGACGTTGCGAAAACCGGCCGTGTGCGTGAGCAGGTGCCTGATGGTGACGTGCTGCTTGCCTGCTGCGGCGAACTCGGGGATGTGTTTGGCGACCGGATCGGTCAGCGCGAGCAGTCCGCGATCGACGAGCTGCATGATCGCGATGGCGGCGACGGGCTTGCCAGAACTCATCCAGAGATTGACCGAGTCAAGGGTCATCGGCACGCCCGTCTTAGCTTCGCCGCGGCCGAAGTCGGCAACGATCTCGCGCCCGAGCGCGACATAGACCTGGGCGCCGATGTGCAGGCCAACCTGCATGCCGTCGTCGATCAGGCAAACGGCCGAGGGAAGAGCGTCTTCAGGCAACTGGACGGGCGGAATGAGGGCGGTCATGGTTCTTCGGCCGACAGCGTGCCCTGCCAGTCTTGGGACGTGTGGAAGACGTGAAGCACTTCAATCGCTACGTCACCGATGGTGAACACCGCGACATGTCCATGACCGCCTGAGTGTCGTCGGATCAGAGCATATCGCACGTCATGTCGAGCGCGAACTGTCGCACACCGCGAGTAGTTGAACTGCAACTCGTCGATGCGACCGCGAAGAAAGGACAGATACTTGTCAGCGTGCTTCGGGTTGTACTGCGCGGCATTCCATCGCCAAATCGCATCAAGCTCGTCAATTGCTTCGGGCGCATAGATCACCCGTTTTGGCGAAGCCATTCTTCCCGTCGTTTGGCCAGTTCTTCGTCAACCTGCTCCATGGTCAATCCGTGCCCCTCAGCAATGCTGGCAGCCGCCCGATCGATATGCGCCAATCGCTCAGGCGTGAAGAATCGATCGAGGTTCTCGTCCTCTAGATCTCCCTGCAGCAGGTCCGCTACATACTCGTCGACGCTCGCGAAGCCCGCCTTGGCTGCTCGCCGCTGAACGTCCTGGTACAGTCGATCGTTGAGGTTAATTTGGTGCATACTTACCGTCCTCGCAAAGTCAGTCCGGAGCAGACTACCTCAATTGTAGGGCCACGGATCGCAGTCTTGCCATGCGATTTGCGAGCCGGACACGAATTGCCCTCGACCGCTTCTGGTGGTATTCTGGGCGGATTGTCGACCGGGCCCAGTTAGCCTTCGGTCCTGCCCAATGGGACGTAAACCGCTGGTTTTCCGCGGGGCGTACCTTCATTCGGCCCCCTTTTTGTTCGCGAGAAAGCCACCAAGTCATGAGAACCCGTCCGCATAGTAAGTTCGTCCAGAGCCTGAAGGCCCGTCGCTGCCCCAAATGTGGCGGCGCCTTGAATCCCCGGCTGAAGCGCTGCAAGAAGTGCGCCAGCGTCCTGACTCGGCCCAAGAAGTAACGGCGAACTGAGTGGCGTAACTTCTTGTAGGGGAGCACCTTGCGCGCTGGTATCGGGCGCGCGGTTCGCATTGCCTGCGGCGACCCAACCCCTTATAATCCAACCGGTTACGTTTCCCGCCGCACTTCCGCTTCGTCCGCAACTGTTTTAGCCAGCGACCGCCATGGCTCATAACCGGCAGTTCCTTTCGCTGGCTCAGGCTCGCGCACCGTTTTTCGTCGGGGTCGACGTCGGCGGTACGAACATCAAGGTGGGCGTCGTCGATGACGATGGCAGCCCGCTGAGCTGGCTTTCGATTGCGACCGAGGTCGAGCGCGGTCCGGACGACGGCGTGAAGCGCATGGCCGGCGCGATCGAACGCGCGGTCCAGGATGCCGGGCTCGCGAAGAAAGATATTGCCCGCGTCGGGTTAGGCACGCCCGGCACGATGGACGTGGCGCAGGGGATTTTGCTGACTCCAGGAAACCTGCCCGGCTGGTGGAACTTTCCGATCAAGCAGGCGCTCGCGGATGCTTGCGGACTGCCGGTGACGTTTGCCAACGACGCCCGCAGCGCGGCGTATGGCGAGTTTTGGGCCGGCAGCGGCCGGGTGTTGCACAGCATGGTGCTGTTCACGCTGGGGACCGGAGTCGGCGGTGGGATCATCATCGGTGATTTGCTGGTGACGGGCGAACACAGTGCAGGCAGCGAACTGGGACATTTGATTATCGATCACAACGACGACGCGCGGATGTGCTCTTGCGGGCAGCGCGGCCATATCGAAGCCTACGCCAGCGCGTCGGCCGTGGTGAAGCGAACGGAAGAGGCCCTGGAGGCGGGTCGGGCGAGTTCGCTGAAGAAGAGAATCGACTCGGGGGAAGAATTGACAGGACTGATGATCGACGAGGAAGCCGAACGGGGCGACGAGCTGGCGATGGAAATCATCCTGGAAACAGCCCGTTACCTGGGAATCGGCATTACGTCGGCCATGCACGCGGTGGATCCAAACGGCGTGGTGATTGGCGGCGCGATGACCTTTGGCGAACACGAGAGCAAGATCGGCCGGGCGTTCCTGGAGCGCGTGAAGCAGGAAGTTCGCGAGCGGGCGCTGCCCACGCTGGCGGACCTGACGACGATCGATTTTGCGAAACTTGGCGGCGACGCGGGATTCATCGGCGCGGCGGGCCTGGCCCGGCGCGATTACATGCAAGAGACAAAAGGTTAGAGTCGGGTGGCACGGACAATTTGTTGTCCGTGTGCTTCCGGCACAAGTGGGATCAGGTCACACGTTCAGAGAGATCGGCTCGGCTTCCGCGGAACGCTGGAATTGAACCCTCTTGTCGCTGCGCGACACCGACAACAAGTTGTCGGCGCTACCCGGGTATCTCGACCATTGCAACAAAATAGAACACTAAACAAAGCAACGACGGCGTTAACAGACTAGAGACGGCATGCCACCCATCGACTGCAAACACATTCGCAATTACTCGATCGTGGCCCACATCGACCACGGCAAGAGCACGCTCGCCGACCGGATGCTGGAAAAAACCGGCACGCTGCAGTTGCGTGAAATGCGCGAGCAAACGCTCGACGACATGGAACTGGAACGGCAGCGCGGGATCACGATCAAGGCCCGCGCCGTGGCGATGAAGTTTCGCTACAAGAATGAAGACTACGAGCTGAACCTGATCGACACACCCGGCCACGTGGACTTTCAATACGAGGTCTCGCGGAGCCTGGCCTGCTGCGAAGGGGCCGTGCTGCTGGTGGATGCGTTCCAGGGCGTGGAAGCGCAGACCGTGGCCAACGCGTTTGCAGCGATGGAGCACGACCTGACAATCGTGCCCGTGCTCAACAAGGTCGACCTGAAGCACGCGCGGCCGGACGAGGTCATCGCCGAAATGGAATCGGTCCTGGCGATCAATCCTGACGACGTCCTGCGGTGCAGTGGCAAGAGCGGCGAAGGCGTCGAGCAACTGCTGGGCGCGATTGTCGAGCGCGTGCCACCGCCGACTGGCGACCCCGGCGCCGCGCTGCAGGCAATGGTCTTCGACAGCCACTACGACGAGTTTCGCGGCGCAATCACCTACGTCCGCATCATGAGCGGCACCGTGCGCAAAGGCCAGAAGATTCGCTTCATCCGCACCGGCACGAATCACGACGTGCTCGAGCTGGGACAGTTCGTTCCGCAGCGCCGCTCCTGCGATCAACTGCAAGCCGGCCAGGTGGGCTACTTGATCTGCAACATTAAATCGCTTGGCCAGGTGCACATTGGCGACACGGTGACCATCGCCGGCGAAGGGGGCGCCCCGGCACTGCCCGGTTATCGGCAGCCGCAGCGGATGGTGTACTGCGGTCTGTATCCATCGGACGGCCAGGACTTCGAAGAACTGCGCGACGCGCTGGGCAAGCTGGCGATCAACGACCCCAGCTTCGAGTTCGAGCCGGAAACGAGCGATGCCCTGGGGTTCGGCTTCCGCTGCGGGTTCCTGGGCCTGCTGCACATGGAGATCGTCCAGCAGCGGCTCGAAGGTGAAGCCAACCTCGACCTGGTGCAGACCGCGCCGAACGTCACCTACGAAATCCTCACCACCAGTGGTGAAGTCCTGCACATTCACAACCCGCAGAAGGTGCCCGATAGCGGCCTGATCGAAGAGTTCCGCCAGCCGGTCGTGAAGGTCAACTTCGTGCTGCCGACCGACTCGATCGGGCCCGTGATGCAGATGTGTACCGACCGCCGCGGCGAGTACGTGCGCACCGAGTATCTTTCGCCGACGCGGGCCATGCTCACGTTCAACCTCCCCCTGGCGGACGTGATCTACGACATGCACGACAAGCTGAAGAGCGTGACCCGCGGTTACGGCACGATGGACTACGAGGTGATCGGCTACTTCCCGGCCGAGCTGGTGAAGCTCGACATCCTGGTGGGCGGCAACCGCGTGGACGCGCTGTCCATCATTTGCGATCGCCGCGACGCCGATCGCCGCGGCCGAGCCATCGTGAAGAAGCTCCGCACCGAAATCGATCGGCACATGTTCGAGATCGCGATCCAGGCCGCGATCGGCTCGCGAATCATCGCCCGCGAAACGATCTCGGCGATGCGAAAGAACGTGACGGCCAAGTGCTACGGCGGCGACATCAGCCGCAAGCGCAAGCTGTGGGCCAAGCAGAAGGAAGGCAAGAAGCGGATGAAGTCGATCGGCAGCGTCGACATTCCGCAGAAGGCGTTCCTGGCCGTGCTCGATACCTCGGAACAGAAGTAGTCCTTCTTGATAGCGATCGCGATTCACGCCATGCCGAGCCTCGTGTTATCGCCGCCCAAGCGACGCCTGTTTGGCGGTCGCACGCGCGCCGCGGAGAAACCGCGCGCCGTAATCGTCGCCGGCACTGGCCCACGCAAAGTCGTGCAAGCCGTCGTGCTGATTGCCACCGTAGCCCTGCTGGCCAATACGTGGCTCCTCTCGGGAATCGTGGTGCCGGCCTTCGTGTCGGGAAGCTCCATGGCGCCCGCGCTCATGGGTCCGCACCTGCAGTTTCAATGCGCGGGCTGCGAGCGCGAGGTGCGCTGCGACATCGAGGCGCTGCCACCCGCTGGCGAAGATGCGACCTGTCCGCATTGTGGCGCGCGCAGCGACGCGGCATCGGGCATGCTGCAAGCCGGCGACCGGTTGCTGATCGATCGTACGGCCTACAGTCTGCGTGCGCCGAAGCGCTGGGAAACGGTGGCCCTGCATTCGCCCGAGGAAGACGGTTCGCTGTGCGTGAAGCGGATCGTCGGGCTGCCGGGTGAGAACATCGAGATCGCCGATGGCGATGTAATCGTTGATGGCCACCGCCAGCGGAAGCCACACACCGTGCAACTGGCAATGGCGCTTGCCGTGGCGGACGCAGGTGATCTTGATCGCTGGCACTCGGCCCGCGAAGGCGCTTGGACGCTCACGGAAAACAAGTGGCAACATGCCGCAGGAACAGCCGGCCGCATCGATTGGCTCGAGTACCTGCACCGCGAGCCAGTGACTCCCGGTGGGAAGGCGAGTTCGCCGATCCTGGACGGCAGCCCGGTGAATCAGAACGAATCGCGGAAGTTAAACCCGGTTTCGGACGTGATTCTGCGAGGCACGCTGCATGGAGCGGAAGCCGACAAGGCGTTTTTTACGATCCATGCCCGCGGCGACGAGTTTCGCGTCATTCTGCCGATTGGCGGGGGCGGCGCACGACTTTCGCACAACGGCACCCGGGTGAAGGGGGGCCGCGTCGAGCCGGGGCAGCACGCCAAATTGGCCGTGGAAGTGGTCGTGACGGACGGACGATTTTCGATCCGAGCGGGCGGCAAGCCCGTACTGGAGTATGAATTTGAGCCGTTGCCAGCGCGTGGCGACGGGGGGCCGCGCGTGGCGATTGGAGCGGATGCGGCGGCCCTGGCGGTGAGCGGGCTGGAGGTACTGCGCGATGTGCATTACACCCCCGGCCCCGAGGGGCAGACCCGATATCGGCTGGGGCCGGACGAATACTTTGTGCTTGGGGACAACAGTGCCAATTCGGTCGACAGCCGAACCTGGAAAAATGGGCTCACCCGGAGCGCGCGCGGCGGAGTGAGGGGCGAGATGCTGTTGGGACCTGTGCTGGCCTGGTAGGAATGCATGCATGAGCAAGAAGAAGACCGCGAAGCCACCCGTCGTGGGCCGGCCCTCGAACAAGCAGCCCCATGCGCCGCAGAAGCCGGCAGCCAAGGCGGACAGCAAGCCTGGCTGGCTGACGGGGCGCGGGCTGCGCGAGACGGTTGAATCGATCGTGGTCGCGTTCATCCTGGCGTTTCTGTTTCGCACGTTTCAGGCCGAGGCGTTCGTCATTCCCACCGGCTCGATGGCGCCCACGCTGATGGGCGCCCATAAGGACATCACGTGTCCCAAGTGTGGATTCCAGTACGCGGCCGGCGCGAGCAGCGAAGATGATCAACTGGCCGAGCAGATGGGACGCGTCGCCAAAATTCAGTTGGTGAAAGAAGCCTGCTGCCCGATGTGCCGCTACTGGGCCAACGTTGGTCCGGGCAGTGGCGAGCGCACGTTCGGCGGCGACCGGATCCTGGTGAGCAAGTTCGCTTACGACTTCAGCGAGCCCGAGCGGTGGAGCGTGATCGTCTTCAAGAACCCGAGCGAAGCGCAGACCAATTTCATCAAGCGGTGCGTGGGACTGCCGGGCGAAACGATTCGCATCCGGCATGGCGACATTCAAGTCCGCGCGGCGGGCGAAAGCTCGTTCAATCGCGCGCTGCGCCGCCCGCGCGAGCAGCGGGCGATGGCGCAGATCGTGTACGACAACGACTATCTTGTGGACGAGATGATCAAGGCCGGCTGGCCGCTGCGCTGGCAGCAGCTTCCGGCCGACGATGCCGGCTGGAAGAGCGACGACGGCGGGCGATCGTTTGCCATCCAAGGCGGCGCGCAGGAGAAGTGGCTCCGCTACCAGCACTTTGTCCCCTCGATTCCCGATTGGCGGCAACTCGCGCGCGGGGAGAAACCCAGCCGCGAGATCAAGCCGCTGCTGATCACCGATTTTGTCGCCTACAACACGAGCGTGCCGGAAAGGTCCACCCCCAACGATCCGCGAATGCTGGGGCTGCACTGGGTGGGCGACCTGATGCTGGAGTGTGAGCTCGAATCCACCGACGGCAAAGGCTCGGCCACCGTCGACCTCGTGAAAGGTGGGCATCACTTTCGCGCGGGTCTGAACTTCGGGTCCGGCGAGGTCACACTCACGCTCGACGAGCAGACCGAACCGCTCGCCAAAGCCACGGCCGACATTCAAGGCGCTGCAAGCCACGACGTGATCTTTGCGAACATCGACGGGCAGCTGCGCCTGTGGATCGACGGCAGCGTCGTCGACTTCGCGGGCGAGACGGCCGTCACCTATCTCGAGCTCGAAGACGACATTCCGCGCAGCACTGCGCAGGATCCTTTGGATCTGGCGCCGGCCGGGATCGGTTCGCGCGGGGCGGGGCTGGCCGTAAGACGATTGAAACTGTGGCGAGATCTGTATTACGTGGCCTCCGATTCGATGATGGGACCGCTCGCCGACTACAACCATTCCGGCACTCCCGCCGCGATGAGCTACGCCGAGTTGTACGAGTTCTGGTCCGATCCGGCCCGCTGGTCGTCCGAGGGCGGCCGCAGCCCGTTCACGCTCCGCCGCACGGTGGAGTTTCCGCTTGCTCTGGATCAGTTCTTCATGCTGGGCGACAACAGCCCGGCGAGCAGCGATGCCCGGCTGTGGGACGGCGAGAAGTTCGTCGCGCGGGAGCTGCTAGTGGGGCAGGCCTTGCTGATTTTCTGGCCGCATTCGTTCCATCAGATTCCCGGCACGAGCATCCCCTTCCCGTTCTTTCCGAACTTCGCCCGGATGGGTTTCATCCGCTAAACTCGCCTTCACCGAGAAGCCGCTTACTTCGAAACCAGAAACACAGTCACTCTCCTATGGCAACAACTCCCGCCCAATCGCCGGAATCGACTGCCCCGCAACCTGCCCCCAAGGTGAGCAAACCGGGCGGGATGTCGCGCGGGATGCGCGAGACGATCGAATCGATCGCGATCGCCCTGGCGCTTGCGTTCCTGTTCAAGACGTTCGAGGCCGAAGCGTTCGTGATTCCCACGGGCTCGATGGCGCCCACGCTGATGGGTCGCCACAAGGACGTCGTTTGCCCGCAGTGCGGTTATCAGTACACCTCGAGTGCCAGCGATGAGACGGACGAGGAAGGCTACGAGCATCACAATCCGAACCGGCAGGTCGTGGCCTGCACCTGTCCGCTGTGCCGCTACACCATGCCGACGCAAGCGACCGATCCGGCAAAGGAAGGCAACCCCAACCCCAGTTACAGCGGCGACCGAATCTGGGTCAGCAAGGTGCCGTATCAGTTTGGCGATCCGCGCCGCTTCGACGTGATCGTGTTTCGCTTTCCCGAGAGGGCCGGCACTTACTTTATCAAGCGCCTGATCGGGCTGCCCGAGGAGACGCTGCGGATACGCCACGGCGACATCTTTGTGAAGCAGCCCGGCGGCAGCGAGTTCCAGATCGTTCGCAAACCGCCCGACAAGCTGAAGGCGATAGCCCAGGTGGTTCACGACAACGACTTTGTCAGCCAGGGACTCATCGACCGTGGCTGGCCGAATCGCTGGGAAGAGTGGGGGCTCGACGAGAATAGCTACTGGCAAGTCTCGGAAGACTCGCGCACCTACAGTATCGACGGCAAGCAGCCGGGCGACTCCTGGATTCGTTACGCGCACACGGTGCCTTCGGAAGAAAACTGGTATCACGACCAGTGGCCGCCTGTGTTTCAGCCGCGGCCGCAACTGATCACCGACTTTTACGCCTTCAACACCGAAGTGCTACGCGGCGAAGGCCAGCCGCACCCCTTCGCGCTGGGCTATCACTGGGTCGGCGACCTGATGCTCGACTGCGAACTCGACGTGAAGTGCGACCAAGGCGCCGTGCTGCTCGACCTGGTGAAAGGCGGCAAGCACTTCGGCTGCCAGATCGACGTCGCCACGGGCAAGGCCACGCTCTCAATCGAAGGGCTGCCCAGCTTCGCACCCACGGCGGACACTTCGATTCGTGGACCGGGCTCGTACAAGGTCGAGTTCGCCAACGCCGATCGCGAGCTGCGGCTCTGGATCGATGGAGCGCTCGTCGAATTCGCCGTGCCGACGACCTACGACGAACTGGGGAACGAACGCCCGCAATCGACGCCCGACGATCCGGGCGATCTGGCCCCGCTGGGCGTCGGTTCGCGCGGCGCGGCCCTGGAGGTGCGCCATCTGCGCGTGCTGCGCGACATTTACTACATCGCTGAGAGCAGAAACCGTGGCGGGCCGATCAGCGACTTCCCGTCAAACTCGCCCCTCATGAGTATGAACCGGCGGGCGCTGGCGGACTTCTTCGCTTCGCCCGACAAGTGGGAGCGCGGCGGGCGCAACGTGTTTGACAGTCGCCAGGCGGTGACGTTTGAGATGGGGCCGGATCAGTTCTTCGTGCTGGGAGACAATAGCCCCGCCAGCGCCGACGCGCGGCTGTGGGACGAGCACTTCGTGCATCGCGATCTGCTGGTTGGCAAAGCCCTCTTGGTGTACTGGCCGCACCCGCTGCAACTGTTTATTCCGGGCACGAACATCGGCCTGGGGGTGATTCCGAACTTGCCCGAGATGGGCCTGATCCGGTAAGAGATAGCGGCAGGCTCCGAGGCAGAGCCACGGTGCTAGCAGTTCGATACTAGCGCTAAACGGAATTGCAGACAGGATGGCCCTGACAACTTGTTGTCAGGGTGCCTCCAGCGCGAGAGGGATCGGGTATCGCGTCTCCGTGATTGAGTGGAAGGTTTGGTTACGCTGTTCTTGAACCCTCTTGTCGCTGCGCGACACCGACAACGAGTTGTCGGTGCTACCCGAGGGCTGGCGGTTGAAGAAAGACGTGGTCAGGAGGACCAAACGCATGGTAGTGCTGCAAGCAGCCGGACTGGTGAAGACCTACGGCCGCCGGAAGGTGGTCGATGGCGTCAATTTTCAGGTCGAGTCCGGCGAGATCGTCGGCCTGCTCGGCCCCAACGGCGCCGGCAAAACCACCAGCTTTCGCATGACCTGTGGACTGGTCGAGCCGGACTCGGGCCGCGTCACTCTGGGTGGCCACGACGTCACGACACTGCCGATGTACCTGCGCGCCCAGCAAGGCATGGGCTACCTGGCCCAGGAGTCGAGCGTTTTTCGCAAGCTCACGGTTGAGAACAACCTGCTGGGCGTCATGGAAATGCTGGGCATGGATCGCTCCTCGCGCAAGAATCGCTGCGCGGCCCTGCTCGAACAGTTCGACATCACCCGACTGAAGAAAAGCCGCGCCGACTCGCTCTCCGGTGGTGAACGGCGGCGGCTCGAAATCGCCCGCTGCCTGGTCTCCAATCCCAAGATCATCCTGCTCGACGAACCGTTCACGGGCATCGACCCGGTGACGATCAACAGCATTCAGAAAATCATTCGCGACCTGCGCGAGCGGGGCATCTCGATCCTGATCACCGACCACCAGGTACGCGAGACATTGCAGATCACGGATCGGAGCTATGTGATCCGGGCCGGCAAGGTGCTCTGCCACGGCCAGCCCGACGAGGTGCTCAAGAATCCCGAGGCCCGCAAGTACTACTTCGGCGAAGGGATGGAGATTTGATCAGCGTGGCGAGCGGGCGGTCAGCACCTGCCTTTCAGATGAAGCGACGTCAAACTGTTGGGCCCTGGGATGGAATCGCTGGCCGCCGCCACTTAAGATGACAGTTCGCTTCTCCGCACCTCCGACTCGGTTTCGCACAGATGTTCTCCTCCGACCTGCTCGACACGACCGTCATCGCGATCTTTCTGGCGATGATCCTTCTCGTGCCGCTGGCCGGGTACGTGTTCATGGTGCTCGACTTTCGGGCCTACCTGCGTTCGCTGCGGCGGGTGGTGATTGTGGCCACGCAGTCGTTCACCTCGCTACCCGGCTGGGCGAAGATCTACACGCCGCGAGCAATCGCCGCTTTCGGACTTCAGATGCCCTGCACCGAGGAGGATCTCAAGCGGGCGTATCGGCAGAAGGTCAAGGAGCTGCACCCCGACCACGGCGGCGACCAGCGGCGGTTCATGATCCTGCAAGCGCAATTCGAAGAGGCGCTGAAACTGGTGGCGGAACAGGAGCGGGCCGCCGAGCACGCCCCGCTGTAAGAGCACTAGTTACCAAAGCCAGGGTAATACTTTCCCCTGGAGATTCATCGCGATCAATCGCGTGCCAGGGAAAGGCATTTCCCTGGCTTTTGCGACATGCGCGCGGGCGCTCTACTTCCCCCGCAATCGCAGCACGGCGAAGGCCGAGAGGATCGAGAACACGATGAACATCTGTCCGGGGCCATAGGTGAGCCAGACTGCTTCGGTGCCGTGGCGGACGGATTCGCCGAACATGCCGACCGCCAGGATCAAATCGCTGAACAAAAACAACGCCCCGCCCAGCGCGAGCGGAAAGAGCTTCGCTTCTTGCAGCGCGAGACCCGAGGTGATGCCTGCCGTGCCGGCCAACAGCAGCGTATAGCCAAGCGCCGGGCCGAGCAGCTCGCGATTGTCGTCGCCCAGGTAGGCCACGTAGTACCAGCCGACGAGTCCAAAGAGTTGCCACCCGAGAATGCCGATCACCATGGCGCCTTTGTTGGTAAGTCCCGCCTTGCGCGATAAACCGATGCAGCCCGTGATGTAGGCGATGTGCCCCAAGCCGAACGCCGCGATGCCGCCCAGCACGGGCGGACGAATTGGAATGAACGGCAACAGGTCCGCGTTAAAGAAGTCGCCGATCGTGCCAAGCGTCATGCCCAGCGCGATCCAGAAAGCGAAGCGTCCGACCGAAGCATTCCGCCACAAGCTCCAGGCCCACCAGCCCGTCGCCACGAGCACGAGCGACGAGCCCATCCGCAGCGCGGTCGGCAGCGGCGCGCCGTGCCGGTCGAGCAGGTTGCCGCTGATCATCGCGCCGGCCAGCGCCGCCAGCCACAGCAGCCACAGCGCGACGAAGCTCGTCTTGTGCGAAATGTCCGTGCCCGCGGCTGAGGTTGACTGGAGTTCGCCGGTGTTTATGTCAGCCATGGTTGCTGTCCGCCTGCGTAAAATGCCTGTTAAGACTTCGAGCCCCGCTTGCCCGGCTTCTCGCGGACCGTGCCTGGAGGGATCGGATAGTACTGGATCAACTGCGGTGCGGTCAGACCAAACGATACCGCCGCCCCGACCGTCTCTTCAAGCGTCCAGTCCAGTTCGGTCACTTCGTCCTCGGGCACGAACAGCATGTAGCCCGAGGTGGGAATTGGCGTGGTGGGCAGGTAAATGCAGAGGATCGTCTTGCCCGTGGCTTCGTCTCGGCTGGTCGAGGTAACGAAGCCCGCCGAACGCATCCCGGGATGCGGGAACGTGATCATCACGACGCGTTTGAACTTGGCTAGTTCGCTCGTCCCGCTGAGCGACTGGAACGTGCGGCTGACGGCGCTGTAGATCGGCGTGACGATCGGCACCTTGAGCAGGACCATGTCGACCAGCCGCGCGATCCGGCTGCGGGCGAAAAATCCCAAGAAGTAGAGGATCAATCCCGTGGCGATGAGGCCCACGACCGGCGCGACGTAAGTCGTGAACCAGGTGGGGACGGCGACGGCGCCCCCTTCAGCCAGGCGGACCACCAGCCGAGCCATGGGCGCCATGACGTATTCGTCGAGCGTCTGGTACAGCCAGTAGACGATCCAGAACGTGACGAAAAACGGCAGCACCAGCAATAGCCCGGCGATGATTCGCCCGCGGATGTTGGCGATGGCGGCTTCGAAGCCACTGCGTTTGGGTGGCGGCATCGGAAAGTCGGTGGTTTGCGCGGCGGACGAAATCAGTTGCTGATCGGAACCCATGGGCGGCTTGCTGAACTAGGAACAGCGGATGCGCGTAACTGTCAGCCGTCACGCGCGCCTCCGCCCGGTTGGCGCGTGAAGACCGGCTGGGAGCCCCATTGTGGTGCGAAAAGCCCGGCGCGTAAAGTTAGCGCGACGACGGATCGCGTTTCTGGGGAGCGCAAGTGATTATCGGCGGTGAAGGCCGTTGTGACAGGCCGGCCTGCCGAACCTCGCAGAAACCGCCACGCGCAGACGAATTCAGCTCTTGCCCCCAGCCGCACGGTTTACGTCACCCTGAGGTGCGGTAGAATGTCGCGATGAATACCCCTCCCAAACGTCGCTGGCTCCGCCGTAGCGCCTATTCGGTCCACGAGACGTTCCTGCTGGTCCTTGTCGACGCCGGCGTGCTGACGACGCTGGTGTTTTCGGTCGTGCAGTGGGTGCGGGGCTAGACGAGCCCTCGTCGCTCACGAGCCTGCGTGCACGGTGACGACCAGGTATAGACCGGCATCGCTGGGCTCTTCGCGTCCTGATTCGTCGGTCGTCGGAATATTGATGCCGCCCACGAGCACGGGCTTGCCGCGCGGCAGCCGCAGGCTGGTGGCAAACTGCTGGGCCGCGACGTTGATCTGATCGATTTCGACGAGCGATTCGCCGTTCGACGTTCCGATCGTTTTCGGCTCACTCGGCTTTTTCCAGTTCGTGATCGTGCTGTGCAAGTCGATCAGCACGCCCTCGTCGGCGGATAAGGCCGTCGGCGTGACTTCGAGCAGCACGCCCAGGTGTGGCTCGGCGACGACGGGTTGATAACCGATTCCCGGGCCGACCACCGGAATCGCCCCCAGCACGGTCGACTTGATTTGGCCGGACACCAGGTGCACGGTCTGACCGTTGAAGCTCGTGATCTGTCCGCGATAGCGGCGCGACTCGACAGGCAGAGCCGCCAGCGCGGCCGGATCGATCGGCGCGCCAGCCCGATTTGCTCCGGCGACTTTCGGTTCGAGCGAGGCGAGTTGCTCGCGCGTCAGCGAGAGCCACATGGCCTCGGTCGTGACCACCTGCAGCGTGCCGTTCTCGCGGCGGAGCATGTCCAGAAAGTCCTTCACCTTGGAATGCACTTCTTCGGTCTGGTTGACCGCCAGCGTGCTGCCGACTTCGGTGATCGATCCCGGGCCGCCAACTTCGTCCCACCTTTGCGGATCGACGGTCGTGGTGATCGCCTCGATCAGCGTGTCCATGTCGATGCGGTTTGCTATTTGAGGACGCTCACCGGTCGTGATCTGCGAAATCGCACCGCCGCGATTTCCGCCGCCCCCGCCGCCGGTACGGCCGCCTCCCGGCAGGGCGCCTGGCGAATCAGCGACTTGGAACATCCCACCGCCCATCCCGCCGCCACCCATGCCTCCCATGCCGCCACCCATGCCTCCCATGCCGCCGCCCATCATTCCTCCGCTCATGGCGCCAGAAGACCGTGACGCACCGCCCACCGCCGGCAGGAAAGTCCCCTGGTAACGATAGCTGGGCGAGGGCACCACGAGGTCGACCACGCGATACACGCGCGTCACGAGCGGCGGATCTTTCTCGTCGTCGGTTGCGAGCACCGCTCCACAGCTTGCAAGCAAATGCAACATTCCCAGGCAGCCAAGCATGCTAAGTCGTCTCATGGCAAGTTCTCTCCGTTCTCGGTTTGCAGGGTCAAAAGTTGCTGCTCGGCCGCGCGGACCGAAGCCATCAGGTACACATCCTGCCGCGCCGCATCCACCAGTTCGCTCGCCCGCGGGCTGCGGCTCGCCAGCAGGGCCATCAGTGCTTCTTGCCGGCCGATGCCGCCGACCGACTGGCTCAGCCGTTCGACTGCCCGTGCGTCGTCGAGCGTTGAGAGGGCATGCGCGGCGGCCAGGCGCACCGGCCGCCGGGGATCGTCGAGAAACGCAGCCAGGTCGTCGATCGGCGGATTCTGAGCGCGTTTGAGCGCCGCCAGCGCGGCCTCCCGCTGTGTTGGCTCCGCCACCAGGCTCAAGAACCGCGCGGCCGCTAGCGGCGACCGACTGGCCAAAAGTCGATCGAGGGCCAGCTCCTCCGGCGATGCGCCCCGCGCCTCGCCGCCGGTGACGATCTCTCGTTCTGTTTGGTCGGCGGCCACCAAGGGCTCCGCTTCCGCTCGTGCAGCACGGGCGCGGGCCAGCAGCAGCACGCGCTCGTAAGTGTTCGGTTCACGGACGAGCGGCTCCGCGGACTTTGGCGATGCACTCTTAGGATTCTCGGCAAGCGGAACGTTGTCTACCGGTTGCTCGGAGCGTGGCTGCTCCGCAGTAGCTTGCTCGACTGGCAAAGTCGCGCGAGCAGCGCCCCGATGCTTCGGCCGGGCCGCCTGCTCTTGTTGTTCAGCCTCTGGCAGGCTGCGAAGCATCAACACGCTGGCGGCAATGGCCACCGCTGCAGCCACAGACCCGAGCCACGCCCATGCCCACCAAGACGTTGCGGGCTTTCGACGTGCGAGCTCTACTTGCCGCAGTTCATGCCATGCGCGCTCGAGCCGTTCCACGGCCTCGGCAGCCGCGGGCTGTTCGAGCTCCGGCCACTCGGCACCGGCCAGCAACCGCTCGAGTTCGTCGTCATCGGGTCGTCGGATCGACATCGATTCGATTTCCTTCCGGGTTCAAATATCGCGCCAACCGCTGCTTGAGTCGTGCCCGAGCAACCGAGAGCGTGGCGTGTACGTTGGCCTCGCTGATCTCAGCCGCAATTGCAATCTCGGCGGTCGACAGCCCTTCGTACACGGCCAGCACCAGCACCTCGCGTTGCCTTGGCGGCAATTGTGAAACCTCTTTCGCTACCAGTACGCCGAGCTCCGCCGACAGCGCCGCGTCGATTGGTTCGCACGCGCTCGTGTCGACAGCCTCTGCGGCTTCGGCCAGCCCCGCATCACAACCGCGCCGGGTCCTGAGCCGATCGCGAAACACGTTCAGCACGACTCGCCACAGCCAGGTGCGAAACGCACTCTCGCCGCGAAACGACGGCCAACTGCGCACCGCACGGAGCAGCGCCTCGCCGACGACCTCCTCCGCCTCGTGGACGTCCCCAGTCAGCCGCGTGGCAAAGCGCAGCGCATCCGGCAGGAGCGCAAGCACCAGCTCATCGAGTGAGGGGGAGTTGTGCACGAGGTGCCTCTAGTCCGCTCGTCCAACGTCGCCACGGCACGACTCACCTGATTAGACGAACGGGCGGCGCCGGCCTCAAAAAGAAAATGGGCCGTTCGGGGGAAAAAAGATGGCGGAATGCCGCTATTCGCCCGCCAGCAGCTCGCGGTAGTTCAGCCTGGGGCGATACTTGCGCACCAGGCAAGCCTGCCAGGCGAGCATCTCGGCCGCGGCCGCGCCGGTCGGATAGGCGCGGAGCAAAAGCGGACCGGGGAGGTTGCCCCAGGCTGCGCGGCGATCGGCCTGGAACTGGCTGGCCAGTCGCTCGCGGAGGTTCAAAGTCTCACCGGCGTACAGCCGCGACTTCCCGCCGGTCACCAGGTAGACGCCGCCTTCGGCCGGCAGCTTGCCGAGGTCGAGATCCTCCAGCGGCGTTTCGCGACCCAAGCGCGTGGGAGCAACCAGCACGGCTCCGCGGCTGCGGGCGAGCTTGGCTTGCTTCCGCAACTTGAGCGCGGCCAGTCGATACTCGAGCGGCTTGTGGCCGGGAGCGAACTGCATCGCAAGTTGATCGAACCGCGCGGCGAGCTGCGGATCGCAGAGGATCTCGTCGAGGCTGTCGGCCTCGTCGCCGTCGAGCATCGTTTCGAGCGCGATCTCGCTGGCGAACAGGTACCCGTCGCACTCCGCCCAGCTAAGTCCGGTGCGCTCGCGCGTCGGTAGCTCGGCCAGTCGGCCCTGCTTGCGCAAGCGGAACAGCAGCGTGTTCCAGGTGCGCGGCTCGCCGACCAGTCCCAGCGACTTGCAACGCTCGACGAACGCCGCATCGAGATCGGGATCGGCCACGACGCGATCGGCCGAGAAGCCGTCGTGCGTTTCGGCAAACGCCGTGAGAATGCCTCGCAGCGTTTGTTCAAGCTGCGCCGTGTCGTGCCGCGGGCCGGCCGACGTCGCTGCTGAATCGACAACTTGCTTCTTGCTCTTCGGTGCGCGTTTCTCGCCCAAGCGTCTGCCGTTCGCCGTCGTCGGAGCCGAGGCCAAGGGCTCGGCCGAGCCAACCAGCGGATCGCCCACGCGCGTGGCGTCTAGCCGCGCGAGGCCATGCCGTACGTAGTCTTCTGAAAGCTCGAACGCCAAGTGCCGGCGACCGAGCTTCTTCGCCACGACCACCGTGCTCGCGCTGCCCGAGAACGGATCGACGACGAGTTCCCCTTCGTTGCTGCAGAAGCGAATGATCCGAGCCAGCAGTTGCTCGGGCATCTGGCAGCCGTGGAAACCGGCTCGCTCCTTGAACGTGCCGGCCACGCGCGGGAAGTACCAGGTGTCTTCGGCCGGCTGGAAACAGCTTCCCAGGTCCTGTGGCCGCAGCGTGAAGGTTTGCTCGCGATCCACAGTCGGTGCGATCTGCTCCGGCGACCAGGTTTCGGCTCCAGATTCATCGGGCGCATCAAGTTGACCGACGAACTCCGCCGGACGAATGATCCAGGTGTCGTCCGGCAGCCGACCCTTGCTGTTCGCGCGCTTGTCGCCATACACAAGCTGCCGGGCCGAAGGAATCCGATTCTCCGGTGCATCGGAGCGAAACGTGAATTGCTCGGCGTTCTTCACGAAGTGAAACAGGTGCGCGTGCGAACGGGTGAACTTCTGCTTGCAGTTTACGCCGAACGTGTAATACCAGATGACCCAACTGCGGCAGTGGAACCCCAGCGACTGACTCGTGAGCTTGAGCTCGGCTGCGTACTCATCGCCAATCGCGAGCCAGAAGGCACCATCGTCCTTGAGCGCGTGGTGCACGGCTCCGATCCACTCGCGCGACCAGTCGAGATAGTGCTCGTGCTCCTTGCGGTCATCGTACACGTCGTACGAATAGCCGATGTTGAACGGCGGATCGGCGAACATCAGGTCGACCGAACCGGCGGGCAGCGACTTGAGTCCGGCGACGCAGTCGCCCGGGACGATCGTGTTCACGGCCGGAAGCGAACTATTTCGAGCAGACACGGGCAGAACTCCATTTCAAGTTCTGGGCGAATTGAGCGGTTCATCCTCTGGCGCGCTATCATAGCGAAATCGCGCGCGCCGCGCAATTCTCCTGGAGGGGAAAACGGGAAAGATTAACCGCTGAGGACGCGGAGGTTCGCAGAGGGGAAGGCTGAGAGACAGGGTGTAGGTCAGAAGTTTAGCCCGGAGGCATCGCCGACGGCGGGGTCCGGGCTGGATCATTCGCTTGGGACGGAGTTAGCCACTGAAGATCGCGAGGCCCAAACCGGCGGCCCACAGAATCGCGCCTGCGAGGAGCAGGACGGCGGCAACGCCTCGCCGCAACCGCAAACGGTCGCTAAAAGCGAACAGGCCGATCCCTTCCAAGATGGTGCCGAGTATGAGCAACACCGCGGCAGCGTTCATTCTTCAATCTCTCCTTCCTCCGCGTACCTCCGCGTCCTCTGCGGTCAATCTATCGCCTACCCAACTCACCGGGCGCGCCACGCACCGAAGCTGAGCACTTCGGCAAACGCAAACCCCAGCGTGGCCATCGCCGTGCCGTGGACATCGGCCGCGCGGATCACCCGCTCGCCGAATTGCTGGTCGCGCGTGGCGCAGGCGTCGTGAATCACCTGGCACTTGTAGCCCAGATCGGCCGCGGCCCGGGTCGTGCCTTCGACGCACATGTGGCTCATCGCGCCACAGATCACCAGCGAGTCGACGCCTTGCTTGTCGAGGATCGACTTCAGGTCCGTCTGTGCAAACGAGTTGACGAAGTTCTTCGTCACGACGACCTCGTTAGGCAGGGGCGCCACCGACTTGTGAATCTCGCTCCCCGGCGTGTTCGGCTGAAAGAACGGCGCCTCGGGCCCCGCGAACTCGTGCCGAATGTGCACCAGCGGCAAGCCCTGCGTGCGAAACTGGTCGAGCAACTCCGCGGACGTGCGGCTGGCCTCGTCAATCCGCTCGAGCGGATAACGACCGCCCGGGAAGTAATCGTTCTGGATGTCGATCAGCAGCAGGGCCTTCATCGCAGTGATTCCTGGTTTGAAGAGAATTTTAACACAGAGACACAAAGGCACGGAGTCACAGAGGATGCGGCGACAATGAAGCGCTAAACGGTCACCCTCGTCCCACTTCTTCCCAAAACCCTCTGTGCCTCTGAATCTCTGTGGCTCAATGTTAAAGCTCCTTCGCGCTACTCCCCAGCCTCCAGCGCGTGCCAGCGATCGAACTTGGTTTCGTAGTCCGACTCGAGCGTTCGGAGCCTGGCCTGGGCCTCGGCGATCTTCTCCTTCGGCTGGCGATAGAACTCGGGATCGCCCATCGTCTGGTGCAACTCGGCGATGGCGGCTTCAAGCTTCTCGACCTCGCCGGGGAGCGTTTTGAGTTCCTGCTGCTCCTTGTAGGAGAGCTTGCGCCTGGGCTTTTCAACTACGGGCGTGGCCACGGTGCCTGGCGAAGTGGCCGAATTGCTCTTCGCAGTTTCCGCCGGCTTCGACTTGGAACCAGGCGATTGCTGCTTGGGCCGCTGGCGGAGCCAATCGTCGTAACCGCCGACGTATTCGCGAACGTTCAATTCGCCAGTTGCGTCCGGTTCGAAGACGATCGTGCTGGTGACCACGTTGTTCAGAAACTCGCGGTCGTGGCTTACCAGGAGCACGGTGCCGCTGAACTCGATGAGCTGTTCCTCCAGGAGCTCCAGCGTGTCGGCGTCCAGATCGTTCGTCGGTTCGTCGAGGACCAGCACGTTCGCCGGCTTGGCAAACAGCTTCGCCAGCAGCACGCGGTTGCGCTCGCCGCCCGAAAGAAACTGCACCTGCGAACGGGCCCGCTCGGGGCTGAACAGGAAGTCTTGCAGGTAGCCGATGATGTGCCGGCGGCCGCCACCAAACGCGACCGTGTCGTACCCGTCGCCGACGTTCTCCGCCACCGTGGCGTCGTCCTTGAGCTGTTCGCGAAGCTGATCGAAGTAGGCGATCTGCAGGTTGGTTCCCGTGCGCACGCGGCCGGCCTGCGGCTGGAGCTTGCCCAGCAGCAGTCGCAAGAGCGTGGTCTTGCCGGCGCCGTTGGGGCCGATGATGCCCACCTTGTCGCCGCGCATGATCGTGGTCGAAAATTCGTCGACGATGTTTCGCTCGCCATACGCGAACGAGATGTTTTCCACCTCGGCCACGAGCGCTCCGCTGCGCTGGGCTTCTTGAATTTCGAGCTTCACCTTGCCGCCGCGTTCGCGGCGCTCGCTCCGTTCGACGCGCAGGGCCTTGAGCGCCCGCACCCGGCCCTCGTTACGCGTGCGGCGGGCTTTGATCCCTTGGCGGATCCAGACCTCTTCCTGGGCGAGCTTTTTGTCGAACAGTGCGTTTTGCTTCTCTTCGGCCGCCAGGGCCTGCTCCTTGCGCACCAGGAAGGTGTCGTAGTCGCACGACCAGTCGAACAGCCGGCCGCGATCGATCTCCAGAATCCGCACGGCGAGCTTCCTGAGGAACATCCGGTCGTGCGTGATGAACAGCAGGGTGCCCGGCCAGCGGCTGAGGAAATCTTCGAGCCAGATGATCGCGTCGACGTCCAGGTGGTTCGTCGGCTCATCCAGCAGCAGCATGTCGGGATTGCTCGCGAGCGCCCGGGCCAGCAGCACGCGGCGTTTCATGCCGCTCGAAAGGCTTTCGAACCGCAACGTTCCTTCGAGTTGCATCCGGTCGAGCGTCTGCTCGACGCGCTCCTCGATCTGCCAGTCGGCGTCTTCTGGCGAAGTTCGCGCGCCGGCCGTCACGACGTCGTGCACCGGGCCCGTGATGTCGCTGGGCACTTCTTGCGGCAAGTAGGCGACTCGCGCCCCACCGGCAAACACCACCTGCCCCGAGTCGGGCTGCACCTCGCCCGAGAGCATCCGCATGAGGGTCGTCTTGCCGGCGCCGTTACGGCCCAAGAGTCCGATCCGCTCGCCGGGCTCGATCTCGCACGACACGCCGTCCAGAAGTTCGGGGCCGCGGAAGCGGATGACAAGATCGCGAAGACTGACGAGCGGCATGGCGGGCGAGACGGGCTGAAGCGGCAGATGGGTAAGGCGGCGGTTCCCCTCAATCATACCGGGCTTGTGCCGCTTCGGTAATGCGAAGTGGGGGGCTGAGATGCGTGCTGCTGGGTGGCACTGTCTGGCTCGCCCAGCAGTGTTCTTCCCTGACCTTGCCTTGCACGCAACGCAACTCGATAGACACCGATTCTAGGGAGATACAGCAAGTCAAGACCACAAAGACAGGCACTGCTGGGCAAGCCAGTCAGATGCACCCGAAGAGGTCGGCCACCGCATACCGCCGCTGCAAGTTCAGGCCGAAAGTTCGTCAGGGCGGCCACGGTTTGAACGGGCTTAGTTGATGAGCGATAGGCATGCCGCGGGAGAAGATCCAGGCGATTTTGCGCGAGGAGCGCGGTCGGGACCTGGATGGCGAATGCATCGATGCCTTGGAGCGGTGCCACGGACCGTTCACGGCCGAAACGCGATAAGCTGCTGAGCGAAGTGGCCGCCATTTAGGACCGCTGTTGGTTGCTGACACTGCGACAATCTCGCATCAGAATCGCCCGCAAATCCGCCCTTTTCTGGTGTGCGCCAATTTGCGCGGATGGGCTAGAATGGGCACCCTCTCCAGTCGCGTTCGAGTCTGTTCCGCGCCCTGCGGCGTGGAAGTCGTCAGCAGGGAAGTTGCGACGCCGTCGAACCATCCAACCAACCGGGGGTAAGACCATGTTTCGTCTTCGCACGAGTCTCGACCGGCGGCGCGTCCTCTCCGAGCGCCGGCTTCCCGCGTCTCGCAACAACCATGTCGCGCACTGCGAGGTGCTCGAAGATCGCCGCATGCTGACGCTCGTCTGGGCCAATCGCGGTGATGCCAGCGATATGTTCGATGACGCCTTCGGCGACAATGCCGAAGTGGCTCGCGGTGTCGTCGACTCGGCGCTCAACGAATGGAATCGTGTGGTCGTGGGTTACGACGGCGGCGATTTCGAAACGCAGATGACGATCGCGATGAATCCGAGCAACCCGGCCACCAGTGCCGCCGCATCGGGCACGGTGCGCGATGCGAACGGCGTGCCGATTTCCGGCAACGTGACGATCAACATGGCGCTCGACAACCTGGGGAACACGCAGTGGTATCTGGACCCCACGCCGGACGATCACTCGGAATTCATGGGAACGCTGCAGCACGCCTTCGCACGCAATCCCACGCCTGGTGGGCCGGCCGACGGCATGCGCGATTTGCGCACGCTGCTCGTTCATGAACTGGGGCACACGATGGGAGTCTCCTCGGGCTCGCCGCTGATCTACAATAACCCAAACATCACGGTGACCAACACCGGCATCACCGACAACACGGTCGGCAGCGGCGGCAACAGCTATTGGCTGTTCCAGGGACCGTCGACGAACGTCGTGATGACGGACTTTGACATTAATGCCGGGGTCACCACCTTCGCCGGCCATAATGCCATGCCGATCACCGGCAACGTGCCGATCAACTTCAATGGTCAGTCGTACTTCACGGCCATCGACACGATGCAGCCGACCAGCCTCAGCATCCGGCGGATCCTGCTCAGCGACAAGGTGGCCGGGATGATGTCGGACATGGGCTACGACGTCGTGCTGCCCGAGACGTTCGGCACGTTTCACTCGGTGCTCAATCAGTCGACGGGCCTGCTCACGATCCAAGGCGGCAACGACAACACGCTGATCAACAATGTCAACCAAGGGGCCTCGTCCGATACGGTCACGCTGCTTCGCTTTGGGGGCTTCGTATTCGTGGGCGTCGACATCGGAATCGACGTGCCGGGCAGCGGCCGCGGCACCACGCCGAACGATCAGCAGGATGCTTTCATCAGCCGCTTCCGCGTGGAAGATCTCAGCCAGATTCGGATCGAGGGTTTTGACGGTGACGACGTGTTCAACTTCATCGGCAATTTCGATTTTCTCAGTTCCCTGCTCGTGATTGCCGGCGACGGTGAGGACACAGTCGACGGCGGAGGGTTGACCGGAACGCAACCCCTGCTGGCGTTCGGCGGAGATGACGACGACACGCTGATCGGCGGACCCGGCAACGACACGCTGTCCGGCCTGGGCGGCAACGACACGATCCGCGGCTTCGCCGGCAACGACTTCCTGCTGGGCGGCACCGGCAACGACAGCATGTCGGGCGGGCTGGGGAACGACACCATCTTCGGCGAGAGCGGCAACGACAGTCTCCAGGGCAACGGCGGCAACGATACGATCTCAGGCGGCTCGGGAAACGACTTCATTCTCGGCGGGTCGTTCGTGCAGCAGTTTCTGCAGAATATTCCCGATGGCGCGGACACGATCCAAGGCGGCGGCGGCAACGATTACATCCTGGGCGATAATGCCCTGGGAGCGACTCCCACACCGCTCGGCGGCGCCGGCGATACGATTCAAGGCGGCGATGACAACGACGCGATCTGGGGCGGCATCGGAAACGATCGCCTCTACGGCGAGGACGGTAACGATACGCTCGTGGGTTACAGCGGCGACGACTTGCTCGACGGTGGAGCAGGCAGCGACTCGCTCAGTGGTGAAGCTGGCGACGATGATCTCGTCGGCGGACTCGGGAGCGATAACCTGTTCGGTGGCATCGGCAACGATTTTCTGGTCGGCGGACTGTGGCTGGCCAACTTCTCCGACTCGAGCGCCGACACCCTGCGCGGCGGAGATGGCGATGACACGCTGATTGGCGACAACTTCGGCCTCGGTCCGGAAGTTGGCGGCAACGATAACCTGGACGGCGAGGACGGCGACGATGCGCTGTTCGGACAAATCGGCAACGACACACTCGTCGGTGGACTCGGCAGCGATGAACTGAGCGGCGGCGACGGAAACGACACGCTCGTGGGCGGAACGATCCTCGGGGTGCTCGACGCCAGCGGGGACGAACTCAACGGCGGCCGCGGCAACGACTTGCTCATCGGAGACAACGTCGGATTCGGAGTCGGCGTTGGAGGCAACGACGTGTTACGCGGCGACGAGGACGACGATCGGCTGTACGGGCAGTACGGCAATGATGTCCTGCAAGGCGGCAGCGGAAACGACACGCTCGTGGGCTACCTGGGCAACGACTCGCTCGACGGCGGGTCGGGCGACGACGAACTGGATGGTGGCGCCGGCAACGACACGCTGATCGGCGGACTCGGCGTCGACACGCTGGCTGGCGGCGCGGACAACGACACTCTCATCGGGGGCACATTGTTCGCCAACGCCCTGGATGCAAGCGGCGACGATCTCGATGGCGGCGCCGGCAACGATACGCTCATCGGCGACAACCTGGGATTTGGGCCGGGGATCGGTGGACCCGACACGCTACGAGGCGGAACGGGCAATGATCAGATCTACGGACAGTACGACAACGACTCGCTGGAAGGGGACGCGGGCGACGACAACCTCTTCGGCGGCGACGGGGACGACTCGCTCGCCGGTGGCAGCGGCGATGACACGCTGCTGGGCCAGGCCGGCAATGATGTGCTCGCGGGCGGGGAGGACGACGACATGCTCTCGGGCGCGCAGGGGGACGATACGCTCGACGGCGGCGATGGCAACGACGAGCTCTACGGTGGCGCGGACAATGACCTCCTCCGCGGCGGCAATGACGACGATGAGCTATACGGAGAGGCGGGAAATGACATTTTGCTCGGCGAGGACGGACGCGATGTCATCTTTGGTGGGCTGGGGCGCGACATCCTGATCGGCGGCCTCGGCATCGATCGCATGGCCGGCGGCGACGAGCAAGACATTCTGATTGCCGGCCTCACGCGCCACGACTTCAATGACGCCGCACTGTACTCCATCCGCGATGAATGGACGTCGCGGCGCAGCTACGAGGAGCGCGTGGCGAATCTGCGCGGGGAGGACAATCCCACGTTTGCCGACCGGCTCAATGGCGACAACTTCCTTCGCAAGGGGATCGAAGTGGCAGACGATGCCGGCGAGAACGTACTCTCCGGCGAGGAAGAGCGCGATTGGTTCTTTGCCCAGGTGAGCGACGTGCTTGACATTGAGCCGGGTGAAGAACTCAACTAGCGGAAGCCGCTCGATGTCGCCCGCTTGGCGCGAAGAACCGTGAACCAGATGACCTCCATCCGCAACTCCATCATCGCGCTTGCATTGCTGTACTTCCTGTTCGGCATTCTGCTGGCCGTTGGTTCCGTGCAGTTGCCCGAGCGCGTTGCCTCGCACTTTGGCTTCTCGGGCGAGGCGAACGGCTGGATGAGCCGGCAGGTGTACCTGGTGTTCATGGCTTTCTTCGGGATGATCTTTCCGATGATCGCGCCGCTGGCGGGGCTGCTCATCGGGCGGTTACCGATGAGCGTGATCAACTTGCCGAACAAAGAGTACTGGCTGGCGCCGGAGCGGCGCGAAGGGACGACGGCGTTCCTGGTTTCACAATTACTCAGGCTGGCCGTGCTGGAGCTGGGTCTGGTGATCGTGCTGCATCAACTGGTGGTGGAGGCCAATCGCCAACAGCCGCCGCGGATGTCGAACATGGTGTGGGCCGTGCTCGCCGTGTTCCTGGTATTCATGGCCGGCTGGATCTGGTCGCTGGTAAGGCATTTCAGGTTGCCGGAGGAGAAGGCGTTCTAGAGCAGCCGTCTCGGGGTGCCACTGCCTGCCTTGCCCAGCAGTGCTCCTGACTGGTCTTGCCTTGCACTCTGAGGATTCGAGAAATGCTGCTATTCGAAAAGGATGCAGCAAGGCAAGAATCAAAAAGGCAAGCACTGCTGGGCAAGCCAGACAGTGGCACCCGGCGCGCGTCAAACGATGCAAGAATCTGGCAGGCGGTTAATAGCCCCAACTCCCGGCTATACTGGCGGTATGAGCGACCGTGAGATTCTACGCAACTCGCTTGTCTGGGCGGTGTTCACGACGATTGGTGTGCAGACGCTTTTGGGAGTGCTCTGCTTATGGCTAGGCATAGTCGGCAACCCTTACGAAGCTTTCCTTGCCGTGGCTCTTTGGGTGTTCGCAATCGGCTTTGGGATTGCCACCTACAAGCGGAAGATGCGCGGGCAGTCCATCGACCTGATACCTGTGGTGGTTGCGATGTCCGCTTTCGTTCTGTTCTTTTGGATCACTGGCACCGGCGCGTTCCGTCCGTAGTCAGATATCCAATTTCAGACTGACCCACTACCAATCCATCTCCGATTAAAACTGACTCTCTCCCCGGCTATACTGGCCGTATGAGCGAACAGCCGAAACACCAGCCCCAGTTTGAGCTACTAAGTATATTCGCGACCACGTTCTGGGCAGCCGTGTTCTGCCTCAGCTTGGTACTGTTCAACCGGCTGTCGCATCACGAACTCGTCGAATTCGAGTCGGAAGGCCCGGCGTTGATCGTCCTGGGGGCGGCGTTGTTCATTTCGCTTCCGGCGGCCATTGTGTCCATATTTGGGCGCTGGTGGATTGGCGCTCTCGTCGGCTTGGGGCTGTTTGTCGCCTACGGTGCCTTCTGTCTGATTGCCGTATCCATCTATGGAATCTGAAACCTCAATTTCAGACTGACCCACTACCGAATTTTGCATCCGGCCGCCCGTCCGGTATGCTGAAGGCCCCCGCGGTTTAGCCCGCCAGCCCCCTACCCTGCCCCGCGATCGTTTGAGGTCCTGCCTGCCATGCCTCACTCACCGAACACACACACGCCAATCCTGCAGCCCACGTTCTCGCGCCGGCATCTTTTGCGCGCGGGCGGCCTGGGCTTTCTGGGTTTGAACCTCGCGCACCTGCTACAAGCGGAAGCTCGCGGTGCGACGAACTCATCAGCGACCGGCGCGGGCAAGCCGAGCCAGATCAAGTCCTGCATCGTGATGTTCTACTACGGCGGGCCGAGCCATCACGATACGTTCGACATGAAACCAAACGCGCCGGCCGAAGTGCGCGGCACCTTTAACAGTATCAACACCAGCGTGCCCGGCATGCGGGTCTGCGAGCATCTGCCGCACATCGCCAAGGTGATGCACCACGTCACCGTGATTCGCAGCATGCATCACACGATGCGCAACCACAACTCGGCCGCGGTCGAAGCGCTGTGCGGACGCACGCCACTCAAGGGCGATCTCGAGCTGCTCTCGAACGATCCCACGTCCGACTTCCCCTGCTACGGTTCGGCGATCACGCACCTCAAGGGTCGCACCGAGAACGTGCCGTCGCACGTCGCCCTGCCACACACGATGTACAACGTCGTCAAGCTGCCCGGTCAGACGGCCGGCTTCCTTGGTCCCGCCTATGAACCGCTGCAAGTCGAGAGCGATCCGAACTCGCCGCAGTTTCGCGTCGGTGCGATCGAGCTGCCGGCGGGCGTCACGCTCGGCGAAATGGAGAATCGCAAGGCGCTGCTCTCGCACGTGAACGCCCGGCTGGCCCAGGAGCCGACCAAGGCCCAGGGTACGATGAACACGTTCTACGAACGCGCGTTCAGCTTGCTGCGCAGCGACGCCGTGCGGCAGGCGTTCGACATCAATCAAGAGACCGAACAAACGCGCCAGCGCTATGGCCGCAACGTGCATGGACAGAGCGCCCTGCTTGCCCGGCGACTAGTCGAGTCGGGCGTCAGGTTCGTCAGCGTACACGATCGCGTGCGCAACGGCCCGAACAATTGGGACACGCACGACAACAACTTCGGCCGCCTGAAGGACGATCTGCTGCCGCCGTGCGACCTGGCGTTTTCGGCGCTGGTTGAAGACCTGCACCAGCGCGGCTTGCTCGACTCGACGCTGGTCGTGATGCTGGGCGAGTTCGGCCGCACGCCGAAGCTCAACGGCGCTGGCGGCCGCGATCACTGGCCCGACGTGTACAGCATTCTGATGGCGGGCGGCGGCGTGCAAGGCGGCCGCTACTACGGCAGCAGCGACAAGATCGGCGCCTATCCCGAAACCGACGGCGTCACGCCGGGCGACCTGGCCGCGACGATCTTCGACCGTTTTGGTCTCAATCCCGAGACCGAATTGCACGACCTGACCGGCCGGCCCTTCAAGCTGGCGGCGGGTCAGCCGATCCGCGGATTATTTTCTTAAATCTTGCGTCGCCGTCTTAATGCAGCGGTGGACAGCCCGACCGCGGCGGTCATCGCCAGCACCAGCGACCCCGGCTCCGGCACTGCTTGTGTCGTCAGCATCGTGTAGCCGCGCGTGCCGCCATCGTTGTCGCTCCGGGCGGAAAGCAGCAGCAAGTCGGAGAGCCCCGGCGGTGCGCCGCCCGGAATCAGCACCTCGACGTCGAACACAAACTGTTCGCCGGGCGCGAGCAGCGGCGACTGCGTGTCGCTCAGCGTCACGGCCCAGGCGTTGTCTTCAGAGAACAGGCTAAAGCTACTGGCGATCGGACCGGTGTTCGTCAGCGTCACCTGATAGGTCACGGCGGCGCCCGGATCGTCCGACTGCGCGAGCGATGCCGCGCTCAGCGAGATGCCTGAGTCGGCAAGCGTGGGCAGACCGGATTGCGAGAACGCTTCCGGTCCCCAGATGTTTCGCCACAGCGACTGATCGTCCTGCAGGTACAGCCCGAAGAAGCTGGTCAGGTAGGCGCGCGTGATTGCCAATTGCTCTGCGGCGGGGAGCGAGCCACTGTCGGCGAAGAGCGGACACGGATTGTCCTGGAAGCCAACGTGATAGCCACCGGTGATCAACGGTTGCAGCTTCGGCGCCGTCGCCGCGTTATAGATCGGCACGGTGGCGGTGTTGTAGGGAACAATGCCGTCCTCATCGCCCGAAAGCAGCGCTACCGGCACATTGATCGAGGGCATCAGCGGCACGGGCGAAGGGTTCGTGATCGCGGTCGCCAGTCCGGCGAAGGCTTTGATCCGCGGATCGGCCGCCGTGGCGAGCAGGCCTGCGCCGCCACCCATCGAGTGACCGAACAAGCCGAAGCCGCTCGTATCGACGCGGCCGAACAGCGGATCGACGGGATTGCTGTCGCGAGCGGTCAGGTAGTCGAGCGTGAGGCTCATGTCGCTGGCGAAGTTCGGATGGCTCGGTGCGAGGCCAACCTCCGATGCCGATGCGATCACGACGTGACCGCGGCTGGCCAGGTGCTCGAAGGTGCCGAAGTAGCGATTCGGCGTTTGAAAAAAGCCGTGGCCGAACGTGATGGCGGAGAACTCTCCGCCGGGGGCGAGCGGCGTGTTCGTGCCGGCGGAAGTGGCCGGGTAGTAGAGCAGCGCGCTGAAGGTGGAATTGTCGGGGCGCGTGATGAGCACTTGCGTCGAACCGGCGGCGTAGGGCCCCGGTTGCGAGAGATCGGCATTAGCAACTGCCGCCCAGCAGGCCGCGGCTGTGGCGACCATCAGGAACTTGACGTCGAACTTCATGGACTACTCCCGTTGCAAATCTCAGCGTGTGACCAGCCACTCTATTGTAGTTGGGGGCTCAACCCCAGACCGCTGGTTTGCCGTGAGCTTTCACCGCGGTGCGATGGCGATTTTTTCGCACGCGTGACTTGGATTTACGCTGATGCGGGCCGCGTGGTGCTCGTTTCGGACGATTTCTCGAGGCGCCATTGAAAATTGGGTATGGCGGTCGCGGGACTGGGGAGTCCCGACTTTGGCAGAAGTGACGCGGTGGTGGCCGAGCCGAACACCGGGTGATGTTGCTGACAGGCGCATGCGCGCTCGTGGGCTGCCGTCGCATGTGACGCCGGCAGCGCTGCCGCGCGCCCCCCCTCGCATACCACCAATGGCTATGCGGAAAAATCGCGGCGAAAAAATCATCCTCCCATTGGGTGGACGACACGATTGCGCACTCCCCCAACGAATTTTTCAACCCCCAAGTTCCTTGTCGCCGCACAGCCGCGTTGACCGATTATCTCAATCGCAGCGGCTGATGGGGGTGGCCAGTTCGCATTGCGCACCTATGCGAATCGGGCACCAGGAGCGGCATCATTGGCTAGCGCACTTCGTCTTACGATCTTGCTGATCGCGATCGCCGCGTTCGCTCGCGTCTCGACGGCGGCGAACTTCACGGTGACCACCGGCAGCGGCTCGAGCACCGGCTCGCTCGCCTGGGCGATCAACAGCGCCAACGCCGCAGGCGCGGGGCCGCACACGATTACGGTCAACGCCACGGTCACGACGATCAGCGTCTCGGCGAACTTGCCCGTCATCAGCACGAACGTGGCAATCGAGGGCAACGGGACCAGGATCGTCGGCAATAACCGGCAACTGTTCGTCGTCAACTCGGGCACGGTCGCCTTGCGAAACATGAACGTGACCGGCGGCCAGGCCCTCGGCGGCACGGGCGGTTCCGGAAGCGGCGGCGGCGGCGGCGGACTCGGCGCCGGCGGCGGTCTGTTCGTGAATGCCGGCGCCGTTGTGACCGTCGAGAACGTCACGTTCGACGCCAACCAGGCTCGCGGCGGCACCGGCGGCGCTAACTCCAGCGCCGAGGGGGGTGGCGGCGGCGGTGGGTTTCGCGGCAACGGCGGTATCGGCGGCAATGGCACCAACATCGGTGGCGGCGGGGGCGGCGGGGGTCTCATCGGCACCGGCGGGACCGGCTCGACCGGCGGGGGCGGTGGCGGTGGCGGGGGCACCAGCAACGGCAGCAGCGGCTCGGGCGCAAACGGCGGCAACGGCAATGGCGGGGGCGGCAAAGGTGGCAACAGCGGGGTAAATGGCGCAGCCGGCGTTACTTCTGCAGGCGGCGGGGGCGGTGGTGGTCAAAACGCCTCGGGCGGAGCGGGTAACGACTTCGGTGGTGGCGGTGGTGGCGGTGGTCTGAAAGCCGGTGGCGCCGGCGGCTTCGGCGCAGGGGGCGGCGGCGCGGGCATCAGCTCCACCGGCGGCGCCGGCGGCTTTGGCGCCGGAAATGGCGGAAACACTGGAGTCAGCGGCGGGGGCGGCAGCGGCTACGGCGGCGCCGTCTTCGTGCGCCAAGGCGGCTCGCTCACCGTCATCAATTCCTCGATGACGGCCGCCAACTCAGTCGTCGCAGGCACCGGCAGCGCCACGGGACAGACCGCAGGCAGCAACCTCTACGTCATGAACGGCGTCAATGTCGCGTTCGGCGGAACCGGAACCTCGCAACTCGCTGGCAGCATCTCCGGGGATGGCGGACTTGTGAAGAACGACTCCGGGACGCTGAACCTCTCGGGCACCAACAATTACACCGGCGGCACCACGGTTAGCGGCGGCAAGCTGCAAGGCACCACCAGCAGCCTGCAAGGGAACATCACCAACAACGCCAACGTCGAGTTCAATCAAAGCACCACGGGAACCTATGCCGGAACCATGAGCGGAACCGGCAGCCTCACCAAGGCAGGCACCGGCACCGTCACGCTCACGGGGCCGAACAGTTACTCAGGTGGAACGACGGTCAGTGGCGGCACTCTCAAGGGGACGACCAGCAGCCTGCAAGGCAATATCACCAACAACGCCACCACCGAGTTCGACCAGTCGACTGGTGGAACCTACGCCGGCACGATGAGTGGCAACGGCGCACTGGTCAAAAGCGGTACCGGCACGGTGACGCTGTCGGGACCGAACAGCTACTCAGGTGGCACCACGGTTAACGGCGGCAAGCTGCAAGGCACGACTTCCAGCCTGCAGGGGAACATCACCAATAACGCCAACGTCGAGTTCAATCAGAGCACGGCGGGAACCTATGCCGGAACGATGAGCGGAACCGGCAGCCTCACCAAGGCAGGCACCGGCACCGTCACGCTCACGGGGCCGAACTCGTACTCAGGTGGAACGACTGTCAGTGGCGGCACTCTCAAGGGGACGACCACCAGCCTGCAGGGCAACATCACCAATAACGCCAGCGTCGAGTTCGATCAGTCGACAGGCGGTACCTATGCCGGAACGATGAGCGGCAGCGGAGCCCTCGTCAAAAGCGGCACGGGCACCGTCACGCTCACGGGGCCGAACAGTTACTCAGGTGGCACCACGGTTAGCGGCGGGACGCTCAAGGGAACCACCACCAGCCTGCAGGGCAACATCACCAATAACGCCACGACCGAGTTCGATCAGTCGACAGGCGGTACCTATGCCGGAACGATGAGCGGCAGCGGAGCGCTAGTCAAAAGCGGCACCGGCACGGTGACGCTCACGGGGCCGAACTCGTACTCAGGTGGAACGACTGTCAGTGGCGGCACTCTCAAGGGGACGACCACCAGCCTGCAGGGCAACATCACCAATAACGCCAGCGTCGAGTTCGATCAGTCGACAGGCGGCACCTATGCCGGAACGATGAGCGGCAGCGGCGCACTGGTCAAAACCGGCACCGGCACGGTGACGCTGTCAGGACCGAACAGCTACTCAGGTGGCACCACGGTTAACGGCGGCAAGCTGCAAGGCACCACCACCAGCCTGCAGGGCAACATCACCAATAACGCCACCACCGAGTTTGATCAGTCGACAGGCGGCACCTACGCCGGCACGATGAGCGGCAGCGGAGCCCTCGTCAAAAGCGGCACCGGCACGGTGACGCTGTCGGGACCGAACAGCTACTCAGGTGGCACCACGGTTAACGGCGGCAAGCTGCAAGGCACCACCACCAGCCTGCAGGGCAACATCACCAATAACGCCAGCGTCGAGTTCGATCAGTCGACAGGCGGTACCTATGCCGGAACGATGAGCGGCAGCGGCGCACTGGTCAAAAGCGGCACCGGCACGGTGACGCTGTCGGGACCGAACTCGTACTCAGGTGGCACCACGGTTAGCGGCGGGACGCTCAAGGGGACTACCACCAGCCTGCAGGGGAACATCACCAATAACGCCACCACCGAGTTTGATCAGTCGACAGGCGG
>JALHMI010000027.1 GCA_022844125.1 Pirellulales bacterium
GGTGGTGGTGCTGGTCGTCGTGCTGGTCGGCTCGTCGGTCGTGCTGACGACGCCGGTGAGACAGCCGTTATCAGCCAGCGACCAGGCCTGATCCGCTTCGCTCCAGGTCCATTTGGCGGTGCCGGCGCAGATCGGCAGCGGCGAAGTGGTGGTGGTGGGCGCTGCGGTGGTGGTGGTCGTGGACGCACCGCCACCGCCGTCCGCGCCGTCGGGGACTTCGCACACCCAGCGGCCATTTGGATCGGCGTGGACAAGCAAGTATCGATCACCCGGGGGCGCAAGGGCGGGAATCGCCTGCTCACGCACGTTATAAACTTTGGCACGTGCGAGCTGTTCTTCGCTGTCGAGTAGCGGTGCGAGGTCGCCGTTCCCATCAAGCGAGAACAGGCAGCACTCCGCCTGGCCAGGCGTGTCGCCAATGCGGCCCGGGATGCTCACGCCGCACGGCGGGACGGCGACCATCGTCGCACCTGGTAGCGGACGGAGTTCCCAATTGCCGCTGGTCCAGACCAGGTGCGCCCACTGGCCTGCGGGAATCACGGCGCCGCGATTGCGCGCGAATGGCACGCTGGTGAAACCCGCGTCGACCTCGCTGCCGGGTGGGCCGACGTAGACGCGATAGGTTGCGGACGACGCGCCACTTGAAACTGCGGCTGTCGTTTTGACCAAGAGCCGGTCGATCGAGTGGCATTCGACGCGGGCGATTTTGTGCGTGGCATCGATCAGGCCTTGCAGCGTGCAGCCGGGAAAGTGCCTGGCAAGTTTCCACTGACCCGGCTTAATCCCCCAACTCTCGCCGGCTATAGGATCGCTCGCGTCGAGCAGCGCGCGGACGTCCCCGCCGCGCTGGCAGGTGCCGCGGCGGCCGATGCCGACGTCCTGCGGACCGTTGATCGCGAGTTGCCGGCGCAGCGTCGCATCGGGCTTGCCGCATTCCAGAAAGGCGACGCCGTTTTCAAATGACACGCCGAGCACCGTCATCACGGCGAATGCCGGCACGACTTCGTCCGACATGTTGCGAAACGGTAGCGGGCGAACGAGCGATTGGGGATTGTCGTGGTTCATCGGGCAGCCCTCCGGGCGGCAGCTTCGCGACGGGTGGAACGGCCCGCGACGCTGCCGCGCGAGCGACGGGCTTGGGCAACTGCCTGGCGGGCGGATTCCGAATGCCGGCGCTCGCCGTGACTGGTGGCAATGTGCGAAGGTTCGCTGCCGCGGGCGATCGTGGTCGTGGCCCCTGCTCCGCCGACCGAGTAAGTGATCTGCTGAATTACGCCGTCAAGATCCATGGGATGCAGGCCGGCAACCTGCACCTGCCGCGGCTCGGGCTGCGTGTACTCCTCGAGTGCCGCGTCGATGTAATGATCGGCCGCGGCGTTGGCGTCGTCGGCCGTGCTGGTAACGCTGTCCACCAGTCGCGGATCGGTGCTTGCGGTAAGCGGCGAAGCATAGGTCTCAGCGTCATACGTGGGAACATGCGTCACCACGAGTTCGTCGCGGCGAATGTACTGCGGACTGGTGCCGAGCACGCCACCGGTGGAACGCTGGTGAATGTGCCGGGCGAGCGCCAGCGTCTCGGCGTCGCGCACCTGGCACTTCGCGCGCAGCACGAGCTGCGCCGGTGCGGGCGTGACCCTGGCTTCGGTGGGTGTGCTGTTCTGGTAGACCGGCTCGCTGAAGATCACGAGGCCGCGGGCCGTGTCGAGCGTGAACCCGCGGTTGTAGAACGGCGATTTGTACGTCCCCTCGGTACCTGAGGCTGGCGGCGAGTTCCCTTGAACCATGAGCGTGGGGAGCGTGTTCGCCTGGTCGTCGAGGCCGGGATACCAGACGCCGAACACCGCGGCCGGCAGCGGCACTGCGTCGTGATTCTCAACCGCGGTGACGACCTGTTCTTCGAACAGCGGCAGGACCTGTTCCAGCCGCGTGACCAGACCGCCGCCCGGGGCATCGTAACCAGGCACTCTCACCGGCACCTTGATGCGGTAGTAGCGGAACACGCTTTTCGTGGCGAGCGAACGCAGCCCGGTGACGTCGTCTTCGGCCGCATTCGTCGAGAGGTCCGAGAAAAGCGGCAAGTCGACCGAGCTCCAGCCGCCGGCCGGCTTATAGCTGAGCTCGTCAATCGGCTTGAGCGTGTCCGTCGGGTCGCCGCCGGCGGTCTGATCGCGATCGATGCCAACCGCTTCCAGCGGAAAGTCGACCTGAAAGAAGCTGGGGCCACACACAACTGCGATCGAATCGGGCTTTTCGGGCGGATCGATCGTCAAGCTGTCTTCGAGCAACGACTCGGATGGCAGCAATTCGCCGGTGCCAACGCGCACGATCTTTACCGTGTTATTGAGCGCGAGCACGATGCGGCAGCCAAGGTTCTCGCAAAGCTCGGCGAGCGCTTCGGCCGGGTTGTCGTAATCGTGCTCCACGGGCGGACGCGTGTCGTTCGGCAGGGCCGAGACGTCATAGCCCGACTCGCCCATTGCATCGAGATAGAGTGCGGCGAGCTCTTGCGGCGTGCGTTCGGTGTCGGCCACCAGGCCCAAGCCGGACGAGCCGGGCGGATCGCCGTTTTGCAGCGTGGCGTTCTCGCGCCAGACGTTATAGCGCCCGGAGATCTGGCCGAAGCGCCACTTCCAGCGACGATCCAGCAGCGTGATGTGCCAGAACTCGCCGCTGTCGCTGCGCTCGTACGAGCCCTGGTCCGCCTTGCAATTGGGAAAGTTGATCACGGTCGAACCGATCGTGAACGAGAGCGTTCCCGACTCGGGAATGGTAAACAGTTGCGGGGCCATCGTGATCCGGGCGCTGCTCGGAGAGATGCCGTGACCGAGCGTGATCGACGCCGAAATGATCTGCTCGATGCCGGGGTACGACGCTAGACCTTGAGGAGTGCTCATAAATCGTTTGCGATCGGGTGAACGTTGAGGAACGGGTTGTCGTTACTCGGGCCAGCTCGTGGGCAGGCCCACGAGCGGCGACTCTGACTCGAACTGATAGGACCAGGTGACGCGGAATTCAGTGAAGGTGGTGCTGTCACCCTCGCCCATGCGTTTGGGAAGCTCGTAGTGCAATTCGCGCAGGTTCACATGCTCGGAGGCGGGCCACAGCGGCGGCGCGGGCACGGGGTAGGCATGCATGCCGACGGCTTCGCCCGACTGCGTGGCCCGGTAGGGCGTGTACTGCCTGAGAAGCTGCTTGATGGGCAGGCCATTGATTGGCTGAAGGTAGGCGAACTGAGGTCCGCCACCGGAAAAGTTCAACCGCTCGTGCCAGGCGATGAGCGAGGCGTCGTCGTCGAGCACCTCGGCTTCGAGCGCGATCGAATAGGTGCGGAAAGTCGAATACTCGGCCCCCTTCCCTTGCGGAAAGCTCGGTGGCACGACCACGCGCACGCCGCCGTTCGTGGCGGCGCTGGTAATCTGATGCGTCGAAGGCGTGCCGTCGTCGAAGTAGAAGCCAACGTCCTGCCCTTGAATCGAGTAGGCCGCCGCCAGTTCTTCGAGCGCGGTGGTGAGCGCGGCGGGGCTCTCGGCCTGCAGGCGGCCTTGCAGATCCCAACGCTCGCGCACGCCACGCAGAATGGCCGCATCTGCAAATATGCCCTGCTTGTTGATCACGACCGAGACTTCGCCCGAAGCGTGCTGGTAATCGCCGTATTTGAGGTACATAACTGCTCCGAATGGATTGGGAAGAAAGAGGGATCACGGCGTGGCGTCGTGCGTGACCGAGAGCTCCGGCGTCGTGCCCACTCGGCGGGCGATCATTTCGAGGTTCAAGAGCAGCTCGCTGCGGCCGGGGACATTTGGACTGCGGTCAGGAACTTGCAGCGTGGCGAAGTTGAACGTCGTCTGGTATCCGGTTGGGGGCGTGCCGCCGAGCGCGTTCGTGAGCTTGAGCACGCCCGCTGCACCAGCCAGAGCCTGGGCGTAGAGCGCCGTGGTCTCGGCCGCCCAGGCATGCACCGTGCGAAGCGCGATCGCGCGATCCCCCTCCGGCGCGTTCACAATCGTGAGCGAGTTCATGAAGCGGTCGGTCACCAGGCTGTTGTCGATCGCCAGCTCGAACTCGCGGACTTCGCGCACCGCGGAAGCCAGCGTCAGCTCCAGATCGGAAAAGATGTACGGCGGCGCGAGGCTGGGCGCGAGCGTAGGGAACGTGCCCGCAGCGCCCACCGTTTCGCTTTGGGCAACCAGGTCGAGCGCCAGTCGCAACAGCCCGCCTTGCGTGCCCGAGAGCGTGGCGCGGTTCACCTTGCAGCCGGCATAGGTGAAGACCCTGGCCACACGATCGACGACGAGGGTGAAGCTGGGGAGCGTCTCGGCCAGGTTGTAGGTATTGCCGTCGGCCGCCGCGCCCAGGATGCGCGGTAGCCAGATCGCCAGGTCCTGCGGCGTGGGCTCGAGAACGAGTTGACCGCTGACGGTGTATGGACCCAGCCGGGCGTCGTTTGCCTGGTGGCTGCGCGTTCCGCGGAGGCCCGTGCGTTCGACGATCATGCCGCGTTTGACGATGCTCTCGCTGACAAACACGAAGGCTTCGTCGACGGTGACGGCCGTACCGTAAACAGACTCGTTCTTCGTCCCCAGACGCGATTGATGCCCCATCGAGGCGGTGGTCGGTGCCATGTTGACCCTCGTTTGTGGAAAGTGGGAGGTTAGAATCCGCGCGGTTCGCGGCTGGTGAAACGCAGCCGGATGGCGGTGTTGAAAAGCTCGTGTTTCCAGCCGTGCTCATGCGGTCCGTCGTCGGGCTCGACCGCGGAGTTGATCACCTCGGGCACGCCTGGCAGCCGCTGATTGCGAAATGCCCGGGCGATTTGCTGTCGCCAAAGCAGTTGTCGATCGAGCTGTTCGACGTCGGTGGGCTGCTGGTTGTCGCGATCGACCAGGGCGACCAGGACGTCGTAGTGCACGTCGTCCAGTCCGTTGGTGCCGGCGTCCGCGGGCATCGCTGCGCGTTTTGGGGCGACGATGAGCGTGGGCAAGTCCTCCGGCGCGAGATTGCGGGCGACGGGCACTTTCTCGATGATCACGCGCTGGGGCGCTACGCCCTCGAGCGCGAGCAGCCGAATGCGCGACTGCACGGCGGCCAGACAGCGGCCGTGAATCGATTCGAGACCATCCGTGACCGTGAAATACACGACGTCGGAGACTGCTTGCACGCCGCTGGCGCTGGAAACTGCATAAGCCAGGTAGTGCCCGGGTGCGAGCACGAGCGAAAGTTCGCCGGCGGGGTCGAACATGCCCGCCGCCGTCCAGTCACCTGTGCCGAGCTCGCCGCTGAAGGCGCGCAGGTACAGAATTGTGTTCGCGAGCGGCTCAACGCTGTTGATCGTGGCCGTCGCCCCGCTACCATCGGCGTGATCGACCATAGACAGCTCCGGCGGAGCGACGTACTCAATTTCCAGCAGCGGCCGCTTGCCCGCGAGCGAATCGTTGGACGTATGGAAGGAAACGAACTCGGACGCGACGGTTTCGTTTCCCGAGATCAGCAGTTCGAGGGAGCGGGAACGGAAGGCGAGCGCGTCGACCGCGAATGACGTGACGTCGGGAAAGTCGAGAATGGTATCACCCGGCTGGATGGTGACTTCGACGCTGCCAGCCGGATCGAAATCGCCGCCGGGAGTGGTCCAGGGGTTCGTTCCATCGTAGAGGTTCCACGTCGCGCCGAGCTCGGTCCACCCGGAGCGTGTCACCCGCCGAACACGAACCACGGCGCCGACCGGGTAGGTTCCGCCGCTTGTCTGCAGCACGAGTCGAGCGGAGAGGATGGCGCTTCTCGGTGGAATGCTGCCCAGATCGAAGCGCAGCACAAAGCGGCAGTAAGTCGTGCCTTTGAAAATCGTGGTTGCGCCGACGACGCCGACCGGCTGACTGCCGAGGTTCACCGTGGCGTAACCGGCGCTATAGATCGAGGTATCACCGCCGCCCGTGCCGCCTGGCCACAGACTGAGTTGCACGGTCATGCCGCACCTCCTAACTGCACCGCGAGAGCGGCCAAGAGGACATCGATCTCACAGCTTGCCCGGAGCACACGTGGCACACGCTCAGCGCCGCTTTCGCCCGCGGGAACCGGTTCAAAGCCGATCGGCTCGTAGGCGATGACTCCCAGCGCATCCATCCGCATGCGCTCGGTGGTCGCCGTGACGCCCAGCTCGGCAAAGCCGTGCGTAAGCGACTGGCTGGTGGCCCAGGTGCAATAGAAGGCCATCAGGCGGTAGTAGAGGAGATCATCCTGGGCGGCGAGTGCCACCAGCCAGGCCTCGCCGCCAGCAGTGCACCAGAGTCCGAAGCCGACAGCCGTCGAATCCTCTCGCGCGATGTAGATTGAAAGCCCGGATGTCAGCAGTTGAGCGATGTAATTCTCGTCGACTTCGTCCGCCGTGCTCCAGCAGGACGAACTGTCGAGCCGGCGCGCATTCCAGATCGCGGCGACGATCGGGCAGTCTGTGGGTTCACATGCAGTGATCGTGAGCATGACTTGTACCAGCTCGCTAGGTGAAGGGAGTTTAGACGTGACGACGGGTGACGACGCGCCAGACATCCGTCAGTGGCGAATGCACGGCGCTCAGGATCGTCCACTGCGCGCCGCTGATGTCTTCGATTGAATCGCCGCGGCGCGGCACGTTGCCGGCCAGGCTAGCGCCCGGCAGGCTCCACGCCAGGTCCGTCGATTCAATGCCGACCTGGCGAAATTCGGTTTCGGCGAGCGTGAGCGCGCCGCGCTTGGCGCCGGCCACGGTGATGCTGCTGGCGCCGTGCAGCGTGACGGTTTCCGTGCCGTCCACGAGCAGCGCGTCGGCGGCGATGTCGGGAGCGAAGTTCATGGCGTGTATCCTTGCGTGGTGATTTCGATGGGGTCCTCGGCGGCAAGCTGTTGGTTGCACCAATCGACGCGCCGCTGCAAGTGTTCGAGATACTCGGTCCAGGCGAACGACTGGCCGTTTTCGGAGTAGCTCGGCTTGCGCTCGGCCGAGATGGCGGCCATCTGGTCCAAGGTGTTGGCCTTGATGGCTTCGAGTTGCGCGGTGTTGCTCATGGTTTGGGCCTCGTGAGGAGGTGAGTGAAAGACGCCGGGGGCGCGAGTGCGTCAGTTTGCGACTTGCGGGCGGCGCAGGCAGCGTCGAGACGCTCCGCAAGCCGTCACACTCGCGGCACCCCGGCTGACCAAGGAGCGAGACCGGTCCGCTCCTCGGGGCGTGGCATCAGGTGGATTAGGGGGACAGTCCCCTGCGGGGCATCATCCGGTGCACTTCACAACGAAGCGCGGGTTGAGCACCGCGGCCGCGCCGCGTTCGCTCGCTTTGAACCGCACGACGATGTCCTGGTTGAAGTCGGCTTCGCTGCCGGCCGCACTCTGGGTGACCGTGATCGGCCAGTTCTCCATGTAGGCGAAGGCCTTCTTAAAGTCGCCCAGGAACCACCACTTCTTGGCGTCGTCAGCCGCGGTGCCGGCGGCGATCACGCGGCGATATGCCAGCCGACTGTCGAGCACCTGGTAGTTCGACAGCGGATTGGCCGCGAGCGTGGTCGTGGCGGCGCTTGTGCCGGTCAAGCGAACTTCCAAGGCATGAAACACGCGATGCGCAGCATGCTTGTAGGCCGGCATCACCAGCACCGTGTTCGCGGCCAGCAGCACCGGTTCGCCCGTGTTGGGATCGAGCATGTCGGCGAAGAGCTGCTCGGCCGCGTCCACGTCGGTCCAGTCGACGAGCTCGTTGTTCGTCTTGACGTTGATCCAGGGCGTGGCGGCCTGGTAGGTGTTGTAGCTCGTGCCTTGCCACTTGTAGTTGTTCGTGGCCCCGATCACGAGGTCGACCAGCCGCTTCTCCTTGTTGAGCCCCAGCAGCTCGCCGACTTCGGCCGCGCGGCTGAGCACCAGGTGCGTGCGATCGAAGAAGATCGCCTCCTTGGTCACGGGCACGATGTAGCCGCGCTTGGTCGTGCTCGGCGTTTCGATGTAGTCCTCGCCGAAACCGACGCTGGGATAGGGCATGCCGGGATGCACGACGTGGTCGCCCGCGGCCAGCCCGCCGATGCCGGGAATCTTCTCGCCGTCGAGCCGGGTAGGAATCGTCTCGACGAGCTTGGAGATCGTGAAGGCCTCTTGCGAGTAGGCCTCCATGATCTTGGAGTAGATCACCTGGCTGGCAACGTTGAGGAACGCCGTGGCATCGACGCCTTCGCCGGCTTCGAGCAGGCGCACGCTACCGCCACTGCGCGGGTCCATCAGGCGGACCCACTCGTGACCGTCGGGCACCAGCCCTTCGGCCAGATCGCGGAGGCTGAAGTCCTCCGGACGCAGCTCGCCGATCCGGAGCGATTCGGTCAGATGCGCCACCGTGGCGCGGGGACCTTCAAGTTCGTACTGTCGTTTGAGTTCGCGAATGTTGATCACGTGAGTTGTCTCCGATCGAGAAGATGTTCGTGGGTGAAATTTTTGATCCGCCAGGCGTTCGCTGGCAGGCAAGGAAACTACAGCGGCGCTTGCGGGCCGGCGTGCGTGAGCGTGCCGATGATGTCGACCAGCACGCTGGTGGCGGCCGGATTGACGCGCTTCGCGCAGTAGCCGATCGAAAGCTGCGGGGCCACGATCGACACCGCGATCACTTGCTGATCGAGCAGTGCCGTGCCGCCCACGTTGTCGTCCACGCCGAGCCGGGCACCGACGTCGAACGTGGCCGAAGCACACGGGAACTCGAACACTCCCGTCGTGGCGACGCGGATCTCGGCCGTGTCGCCGGCGCGGGACTGCTGCATGGCGACGCCGGCAAAGCGGTCGTGCAACCACTCCTGAGCGGCGGCCAGGCTCGCGCCATAGGTGCCGCCTCCGGCCGGCTTCAGCGTGCCGTCCATGTACACCAGGTCGCCGATTTCGATCACGGTTTCGGACGCGACCGGCAGAACGACCGGATTGGTCTCGCCGTATCGCCAACGCATCGTATTGGCCATCAGTCTGTCTCCGAATTGAAGGAACGAAGTTGGATATGGGTGGTGAACAACGTTACACGTGATCTGAGCCTCACCTGCGGATCAGGCGGGCGAAGCTGCGGGCATCAAGCGGCGCGCGGCGCGCACCGTCGTGCTGCTCGCGCGATTGCGGGCGCCCCTCGCCGACGGCCTGGTGCCGGGCCCTAGCAGCCGCGATCAGTGCCGCCCGTGCTTCGACGAGCAGTCGCATCGACGACTCGTCGGGCGCGGCGATGACCGCTTCGAGAAACTGGCTGCCGGCGAGCGCCTGTTCGGGACCCGAGGCATGGGCCGGATCAGGAAGGCCGAACTCGCGGAATAGCGCGCGGGCCGCATCGCGCCGGGTGTGCTTGTCCAGCTCGCCTTGAAGATGGTCGACCTGTTCGCGGAGGACGATCATCTCGGCGGCTGCTTCGGCGCGGACCGCTTCGACCAGGTCGGGGCGAGCGGCGCGGAGCGATTCAAGCGTCATCGCGCTCACGGTGATCGGCGTGGAGCGGCCGACGAGGCTGGTCGATGCGCCGGCGCTTTCGAACAGACTGCTGGTCGTGGCCGGGTCGGCCACGAGGTCGACACTTTGCACTTTCACGATCGCCTCGACCAGCGTCTGGCCGGCCGAGCGCGAGGTGCGAGCTTCGACATTGTGGGAGAAGCCGACGTTCTCCGGCGCGTGCAGCGCGTCCCAGGCGAGCTGCTCGGCCAGGGCGTGCTTGGGGTTGTAGTGCAGATCGCCGAACAGACCGTCACTGCTGGCGCGCACGTTGCGGATCGAGCCGAGGCGATCCTGGTAATCGCGGGCCGCGAGCGGGCTCCCCTTGGGATGATTGATGTTAACCTTGGCGCCCTCGTAGAGGGCCGCGGCCTGGGCCAGCGCCGCGGGCAAATAGCGGCGGCCATTGCGCGACTCAAGGCCCAGCAGCTTCACGCCGCGAATGACGCCGGTGGCGGCATCGACGTGAATCTGCGCGCCGCGGGAAGTAACGAATTCTTGCAGTTGTTCGTTCATCGTTGGGTTTCCTATAGACACAAAAAAAGGCCCATCTGCCGAGACATGGTCGGCAAATGGGCCCGCAAGGATACCTGCACGTGCGGCAGGCTCGTCGTGATACCCGGTGCGCTTGCTTTGGTGACGCGCTCACACGATGTGCGGCGCGGCCACGGCTAGTGCACCTTTTCGATTTTTTCTATCGTCCGGCTGATCTTCTGGATCGTGCCGTCGGAGATCGTCAGTTCCAGTTTGGCCAACCCGTGAACGCCGCTATGCAGGACTTCGTCGAACATGGCGTCCCAGAGCGCGCGGATGCGAGCGATCTGAGTTTGATTCGCGGATGTGTGCCGTCGGCTTGTCATATTTGCGAGGGTAACGGATAGGGTGGCAATATTTCAATTCACTTTTCCAGCCATGCGAAAACTTCGCGGTGGCTGTTTTGGGGTGTTGCAAGGCTCGTTCAACGTTGACTGGGTGCCACCGGTGCTGCGGAGCAGTCACCGGTGCTATAGGTCTCCTTCTTCGCTCCGGTCTAGTAGGTTGGCAATTGAAAGGCGACAGCACGGGTGAGCCGCAGGCGCGGCCACCCGTGGCACCCTTTCACGACGACACTTCAATTCCTGGTTCTTGACCAGCAGGCGCTCCGAGTGCGGACTTGTGCGCGAGCGCAGCTTGCATGACCGCGTCGCGCGCCGCCTGCAAATTGGTTTGCTCCTGGTCATAGTCGAGGCCCGCGAGCTGGCTCCAGGTCTGCGGCGAGAGGATGCCGCTTTGATGCTGGATGCGGAGCGTCTGAGTTTCCTTGAGCTGATCGCGCACGGCCAGCGATGGCGGCGCGGCTTGAATCTCGACGAGGGTAAGGACCTCGGGGGCCAAGCGACCCGCGCTCACGGCCGCGGTCAGCACGCGCCGCATCACGGCCAGGTCGTCTTCGACCAGTTCGGCCTGCAACCGCGAGAACATCCGCACCGCCGGCCCCTCGGCCACCATCGTCGAAGCGTAGTTCGCGTTCGAGGCGTCGCTCGTGAGCATGAACTCGGGCATCACCAGGCGGCTGGCAATTGCCCGCAGCTCGGCCTGCAGGATGGCCACGAAGTTGGCCGCGTCGATGCTCTGGGCGGGGAAGTCGTATTCGATGCCGCCGTGACTATCGAGAATCGTGCCGGGAGCAAAGCGGCGGAAACTGGCCGTCTGACCCGTGGCGGGCGAAGTGACGCGGACGTCGGTCTGGGCGGCGGCGAAACTCTGCACGCCGCTACGGGTAGCGTTCTGGTGACGGCGCACCAGGGCGATCGCGGATTGAATCTCAGCGACAACGCTCATGTTGCGGAGGATCTTTTCCGCCCGGCGGAGATTCTTGCGGACCGGATAGAACAGCGGGAGGCCGCGTTTGACGTTGGCGTCGACGTTGGCCTTGCGATGCTGGACCTGGGCGGCGTCGACCGACTGGCCGTCGATGTAGTACGCGAGCGGCGTTTCGACGTCGTCGGGTTCGGTCTGGATGCCGAAGCTATGCGAAGTATCGCCGGCGAGCTCGCGCGGCGTGGCGACCTGCGCCGGCTCGACAAAGCGGACTCGCGTCAGGCCGCGAGTATCGACAAAGAAGCGGAGAAACACTTCGCCGTCGCGATCGTAGCGGCGCACGATCTCCTGCTGCCGGCGCTGCCAGCGGTTCTCGGCGATGAACTCGTCGATCACGGTTTGGGCGTCGGCGGCCAGATTGGGATCGGTTGCGGCGCCATCCTTCGCAGCGCCCTTCTTGATGGTCGCGCGGTAGGTGTGGCCGTCGCCGACCAGGAAGCTGATGCGGTTCTCGTGGCCGTTGATGGCAAACTCGTTTTCGACGGCGAGCGTGCGGCATTGACTGCGGATCTCGGCGAGTTCCTGTTCCGTGGTGAAGGGTAGCGTCGCGCGTCCGCCGCCGGCGAGCGAACCGAGAGCGGTCCACTCGTGGCCGTCGTCGGCGTAAGCCTCGCGCGGATCGACGAAGCTATCCCACAGGCTTTGCCAGGCTTCGCTGAGACGATGGTTGAGCTGTTCGGTGAGCGATCGGTTGTGGAGGGCATGCATGTTAGGTTCCTAGGAAGCGGAGGTTGTGCTCACGGGCGTTTTTGAGGTCACGGCTTTCGGTGATGAGCGTGCAAGGTAAGAATCGAAGAGGCACTGCTGGGCAAGCCAGGCAGTGGCACCCGGAAATATTCACACGGTGACCGGCAAACGATCACCGAGGTTGTCTCCAGAGGTCGCGCCGCCGCAGAGTTCGCCGGCCAGACGGATCGCCATCTCGAGCGCGTCGGGACCGTCGTCGTGATCGGCCGCCGGAAACTCTTGCAGTTGCTCGACGAGCAATCGCGCGCCGGGGGAATTGTGTTTGAACCTGAGGCGGCGGCCCGAGAGATACGGACCGAGCCGTCGAATGCGGACTTGCTTGCTCACCCGGTTGTCGATGCTCCAGGGCTGGATGCCGAGGATGCCTTGCGCCCGGAACTCCTCGGCCAGTTCGTCGGCCAGCAGCTCCTGGAACTGGTTCGTCTCGATGCCGAACGCGTCCGGACGGTACACGCGGGCGAGTTCCGCGCCGGTGGCCACGATCTCGGGCGTTGCGCGGCGGGCCAGGTCAGCGTCGACATACAAGATTCCTTCGTCGCTGACGCCGAGGATGACGTAGGCCGAGTAGTCGCCCCGACGGGCGTCGCGCCCCTTGCTGGGGTCGAGGGCGATCACGCGCGTGCGGAGGTTCGCGGGCCACTCCTCGAACCAAAGGTGTTCGTCGAAGTACTCGGCCGGCCATTCGCAGGCGTCGGGACTGAGCGGCGAGCCCTGCTTCTCGCGTTCGAAGGCCGTGCGGCCCCCTTCGACGCGCATCTTCATGAGCGTGTACAGGTCTTCCAGCTCGGGCCAGAGCAATTCCGCGCCGGCATCCATTTCCGCCCGATGCTCGTCGTAGAAGGCCAGCGCCGCGGCTTGAGGATTGTCCTGATCGAGGTCGCAGTAGATTCGTTCCCACTCGTGCCACAGGCTCATGTTCGTGGGCCACTCGCAGATCGACTGGAAGATGCGGCTGATCCAGCCCGGCGTGCGATCGAGACGGAGGGCCAGCGCGTCGCGATGCAGGGCCGTGGCCAGGTTGACGATGTTCGTTTGCGGCGTGCCGGCTTTGAGGAGCGAGCCTTCGAACCAGGCCCGGGAGTTTTCCCGGCGAGCAGCCGAGCGCATGTGTTCGTCGTTCTGCAGGTCGTCGCAGATGATCAGCGTGGGACGGCTCGGGCCAAACCGGCGGCCGCGCAGTTTCTGGCCGGTGCCGAAGGCTTCGATCGTGACGTCGTTTCTGAGAGTAATCGCCCCGGCTTTCCACATGGGTCCCTCGCCGAAGGCTTGGGGATAGTTAGTGGCGAGCTGCGAGTTGTTCACCAATTCGAGCTTGATGTTCTCCAGATGCAGGCAGGCCTGCCGGGCCGTGTCGGAGATGATCCAGATGTAGGGTTCCCAGCCTTCGACCGCGGCGCGGAGCGTGTAGGCCAGCGTGCCGAGCGTGCTCTTGGCGCCGCCGCGGGGCCCGATGACGTTGAGCTTCGTGCCGCGCTGGCCGGTCATCGCGTCGAGCTCGTCGGCGAGCCAGCGGTGCATCCTGGACGGGGGCTTGGCGAAATAGTGCGGCAACAGCCGGCGGCCCCAGGCGAGCAGAGACTCGTGGGCGAGTGATTCGCAATGCACGCGCCGCGCGACGCAAGCCTTCAGATGCAAGGCCAGTTCGGCCCAGGCCACGAGCGAAATGTCTTCCTGATTCCAGGGCATGCTGGATTTCATGCGTTCTCTCCCGCGGCCGAAAGCCGCAAGCTGGTAGCCAGTTCGCTTAGGCGTCCGAGGATGCGCTGCCGCGCGTCTTCGGCTTCGATTTCGTCGAGGATCACGCCAGCGAATTGCGTGAGCACGTGGGTGACTTGTTCGAGTGTGAAGCGGTCGGTTTTGCGGCGGCCGTAACGGCCGGGATAGCGGTGCTCGAGCATCCAGGCTGCGGCCCGCCAGTGGCGGCCTTCCTTGCCGGCGCTGTTGATGTATGAAAGCTGTGCGACTTCGTGCTTTGATTCGGCTTGCTCGACGGCCTGCGCGAAGGCTTCGTCGCGCTGGATGTGTTTGCGAATCGTGTTCGGATGGCAGCCGACGTAGCCCGCCGCAATGGCGCGCGAGCCGCCCATGGCGAGAATCGCGCAGATCTCTCGCTTCTTCACGTCGTCGAGCACCGTGCGGATGATTTCTTCGCCTTCACTCACGTTCGGTTCCCCAGGTATTCGAAGGAGACCACGCTCCGGCCGGCCGAGCTGCGGTAACCGGCGATGAACCTCCGCGCGGTCGCCGAGCCCGATCGGAGCACGCGCACGGTGCGCCAGCGGCTGGAGCGCGCGCAGTGGGCGATCATCGCCGGATGGCTGGCCGTGACGTTGATCCGGCAACCGGCCGCGCGGTGCATGTCGCACACGGCCTCGGCCACGCGCATCCCGATGCCGATGCCTTGAAAGTCGGGCAGCGTCACCAGCCGCGTGATCCGCCAGTGGTTGCGGCGGCCGATGACCGGCAGCGTTGCACAGAAGCTCACGGGCTGTTCCTCCCAAAAGGCGGCGTAACAACGGGCGGCGGCGCTCAGCGAGCCGCTTAGATAATGATGCGGCGCAAACGCGCGCCACAGCCGGCGGTGACAACGCGCGAGGGTAAGCTCAATTTCGGGTCGCCGAAGACGCCTCCGCTGGGTCGTGCGGGTTTGCATGTCGACGACCCAATCGGGCTCCAGCCACTCGGCGACATCGTAATGACAGGTCACCGCCACGAACCGGCAGGGCGTGTGCCGAGCGCGAATCGCACGCGCGATTGCTGCCGAGCCGATCTTGGCGACCGTGCGATCGACGACGCTGGTGAACTCGTCGAAGACCACCAGCGGCGGCTCGTCGGCAGCCGATTGCTTCGCGCGCGTCATCGCGCCGGCGATTGCCCGGGCGAGATGGCAGCGGAACTGCTCGCCACGGCTGAGCACGGGGAACGGTCGTACCCAGGCCGGCGGCGAACCGAAGCCAACCGACGTGAGCAGCCCGGTGATCTCGCGGGTGGAGAGTTCGCCGAAGCCGTCGATGACCGCGCGATCGGTCGGCCAGGCGGGCTCGTCGTACAGCGCGGCGCCAAATGCGTGCCGGGCGATGGTCGATTTGCCGCTGCCGGATGGGCCCGTGATGAGACCGATTTGCCAATCTTCGCTCGCTTCGGGTACGTCGACGGAGAAGGACGTGGCCGAGCGTTCTGCGAGCGGGACGTCGAACATGCCGGCCACTTGCTGGACGCGGAACGAGTCGTACACGGGACAGGTAACATTTATGTTGACGAGGGACATGCTGGAGACCTTCTTAGTACTCGGTTCGCGAATTTGTGGTTTGCCTTTACGCCGCAGGCGTGCAACATGTCAGCACGGGGCCTCGCCCCGTGGCACTCCGGACGCGATCGCACTTATTGAGCCCTGTCAGGGCGACACTTGCGTACATGCCACAGATCGTGCCGCCCTGACAGGGCGGAAAGAAGTTTTATTGGAGGCACAGTCACCTTGGGCGATGCCCAAGGCTGACATGTTGCCGGCCTGCGGCCGAAAGACAGGGCTCATTCACGAACCGTGGATGGTTGAGAGTTTTCGATTAGTTCACGCGGAGACAAAGTTACAGTGACAGCACGCGGCACTTGAAGCCTTCGCCGCGCAAGCGCTCGTAGACTTCGCGCTGCTGGTCTTCGTCGTCGCACTGGACGACGACCTGGTAGCTGGGCGGAACGGCAAGGTCGTCCGTCGCGCTCTCGTCGAGTTCGGTGGCGACGGGATTCTGTTCCGCCAGGTCGGCCAGCAGCGTGGCCAGGGCTTCGCTTTCCGTATGCACGTCGGCGAGCAGGCTCTTGAACATTGCAGCGTCGGTCTCGGCCGCGGCGCTGAGTGGATCGAGCGCGGCCAGGAGTTTCAGTGCCTCGTCCTCGGTCACGTCGAGCACAAGCACCGGCACCAGAGCGTCGGGCGTGAGCTCGGCGCGGAGGTGGCCGTCGATGAGCTCGAGCGATCCATCGGGAAGCTCACGGGCGAGGAGTGCGTCGGCGAAACCGACTTCGGCCAGGATGCCGCGCAAGGCAGCTTGCTGCGCTGGCGGATGCGTGCGCCAGTTACGCGGGTGCGGGCGGAGCGAGCCGGCCCGCACGCGGCGGAGTTCAGTGATTCGGTCGCGGATTTGCATGTTCGAGGGTTCCGGAAGAGTCTGATTGGTAAGGGGTGCCATGGGTGCTGCGAAGCAGTCACCTGTGCTGTTCGCTCGAGGCAGAGTTAGGTCGCACCAGAAACCTCACGCGCGGCGAGCACAGGTGAGCCGCAACGCGGCCACCTGTGGCACCCAGCTTGATGTTTCGCCGTGATAGTTGCTGCTGAACGATTCGATCCTTACTCCGTTACTCACCCCGCAGGCGTTCGGCGACGTGCGCAAGCTGCACTTCGTGCGTGACGAGTTGCGACTCGTGCCGGCCGGCGGCTTCCCACAGCCGGCGATGCTCGTCTTGCGTGCGTTCGAGTTTCTGGCAGAGGTCGTCAATCTTGCTGGCGATCACGGCCAGCTTGGCGTGGACTTTGAACATCCACGGGCCGGCCGCGATCGCCACCGACAGGACGGCGCCGACCACAAAGCTCCATTCGGGGAAAGTCATGGCGACCTCTCGGAAAAGGGGACGGGAGTCTTTTTTGGGAAGGCGCTGCAGGGCCGAGGACGGGGACAGTCCCTTCAAGGCGCCTGCCCTGGCGGCGTGACGAAGGCCGAACCGGCGGACTGCTGCGCGCTGGAGGCGCCGGCGCTCGGCACAGCGGTCTGGGCGAAATTCAGCTCGCCCAGCAAAGCCGTGGCGGGCCAGCGCTTTGCCAGCACGAGCGCCTCGTTGTAGGGAATCGCGCGGATCGCGGTCAGATCGGTCTCGGTCGGCCACCACTGAATCGGCGGGCGTTCTTCGGTCATCTCGACGCTGGTCATCACCTTCGACGGATCGTAGTTGGCGAAGTCCGCGTCTTGCAGGCGGAACGCCGGCTCGTAGGCTTGCGCCCGCGTGTAGCCGAAATACTTGGTGGCCATCAGGGCCAGGATCTCGCGGAGGTACTGACCGATCTTGGCGGCAAAACTGTCGGTGATGTAGGTCGGCAGCTCGTTCTCGGAGTGCTGCATCATCTCGGACAGCATGAGCAGCGCGAGCTGGGCATACTCACGAATGTCGGGCTGGCGGACGCGCTCACCGAAGAACGGAATCGGCCAGGCCAGAAACACCTGCGGAGCGGGCGAAGCATGCTCGACCACCAGGCCGTTCGAATCGTTCGGCAGCCGCTGACGATCGGCCAGCCGCTTGCGAGCGGTGATAATGAGTTGATGCAGGTCGTACCAGAACTGCTTGTGCGGCGCGCCGTAGAACCGGGCATCGGTCCGATGCAACAGCTCGAACATGTTCCGGCCGATGAGGCTATGGAACTGATAGATGACGCTGTTGTTGGTCCAGATCTTGCCGTTGGGGTTGGCGATGGCATAGCCGCACTGGCCCCAGCGGCCATTGTCGTACCAAAGTATCTCGTCGGTCGCGAACATGGGTTGGACGGTGTTCATGGCATTCAGCTCCTAAAAAGATGGAAACGTGTTTCAGAGAAAGTGATTCAGGACAATTGAGGTTCATCGATGCCGGACAGAAGCTGGTCTTTGACCCCTTCGACGATCTTCAGATACGGCACGGCGCCGGGATAACGCTCGCTCACGCGGGCGTGTGCGGCGGCCCAGGCGCGGTCGACGCTCGAAGCTTCGTACGGCACGTAACGGTTGTGGTGACGCAGGACGACGCCGGGCGCGGCGAGTGAACCGCTTGGCTCGCGCTCGGGTCGTTCCGCGCGGCGGCGAAGTGTGTCGAGTTGCGACTGCAAGCGCCGCTTGCCGCGCCGCATGACAAACCACACGGCCGCTCCGCCAGCGAGGCCTGCGATTCCGCCGGGCACGCCCAGCGAGATGAGCAGCGCCGCGGCTTTCGCGCTGAACCAGGAGCGGGCGGCGGCTTCGGCGGCGCCGGCAGCTTTGTCGAGGGGACTGGGCTGATCGTCGTTTGGTTTCTCGCGTTCGGCTTGCTTCGGTCGACGGACAATCGGCGGCAGCTTTTCAAGCGGCCGTGGATGGTTCGTTTGCGGTTGCGCGTCATCGATCTGCGGCGACTGCTCCCCTGCCCTGCCGCCGAAGCGCGTAGAGAGCCCGGCCAGAAAAGCTCTCACGCGGCCGCAGTAGGTGGCGTCGACCACGCGCCCGTTGGTGCCGAATAGCACGCCGACCAACAGCCCGCGCTGGTTGAGCACCGGTCCGCCGGAGTCGCCCTGTCGTGCGGCGCCAGAGAGCTCGAGTGTTTCGCGACCGCGGCCGCCAACGATCACGACATAGCCCAACACCTGGCCGCGATTGCAGAACAGACGGCCATCGCTGCCATAGCCGCAGGACACGACCGGCTCGCCGCGCTCGGGATGCTGCTCGGCAATCTCGACGGGATCGATCGCCGGCGCGGGGATCGCAATCGCCGCGAGATCGGCCGCAGCGTCGAGCTTGAGCACCGTGCCCTGAACAGATGGCACGTCGGGGAACGTCACCGTGACCTGGCCGACGCCCTCGCGAAACAGGTGCGAGCAGGTGATGACGATACCTGAACTGCCATCCACGTCGATGAGCGTGCCACTGCCGAGGATGCGGCCGGAGGAAGTGGTGTTCTCGATCCGCGCGATCGGCCGAGCGTCGACCTGAATGTTGTTTGCGGGCGGGGCCGTCTGCGGTGCGTACGGCGGCAGCGGACACTGACCGGTCGGGCAGTCATTGGCAGCAGCACGCACGGCGATGACAAGCAGCGCGGCGGCGATTGCGATGGTGATGAGTGTGCGCATCGGAGCGTTAGGCCGTGAGGGTGAAGCGATACTGATAGAACGGACTGCGGGCCAGATCGGCGGGGAGCGTGAGCGCGTCGGCCAGGTGCGGCACGGGATCAACACCACCGCCGATGCGGTCGCTCATGGCACAGGCCTGGCTGCAGAACGGCGGGCGTCCGTTGGCGCCGTCATCGCGCACGTCGACCGGCGCGAACAGCCGCACGATCGGCAGGTGAAGCAGCGCCGCCGAAGCGACGCCGGCGTAGCCATACGCGCAGCCCGCCAGGCGACGCATCACGGAAGTGGCCCCGGCGCGATCGAAAGTCCAACGGTCCGCGGGATTCGTGTGGTAGACATCAATCGCGCCGGGGAATTTTTGCACCTGGCTGGAAAGCGTGACCGCCCGGCCGCCGTGCCACTCGCGCACCTCGAGGCAGAATAGATCGTCGCCCCACCAGGCGGCCTTGGCGGCGTGCGAGTGTTCTCCGCGGCCGGCGATGGAGATCAAGCCGCGGCGGCGGAACAGCAAGAGATCGGCATCGCGAATCAGCGGACGCGCTTCGGCATAGGGGACGAGGACTCGCGGGATGCTGGTGGCACGAACCGCCCGTTCGTCCGTTGAGTTTGTTTGGTGCGAGATGGCACTCATGTTTTCTCTCTCCCAACAAAAAAGGACCCCTGAACCGGAACGTGTCCGGCGCAGGGGCCCTTTGGATACCTGAACCTCTCTGTGGCTCAAGCTCGCGCTGATACCCAGTGCAAACGAGTTGAAATCATCAACAACTGAACCTTAGCAAGAGGGCTGGCCTGATTTCAACTGGCCGTTTTTGGAAATCTTCAATAGTTCGCGCGCAGTGTGGATGCGCGAGTGCGGAAGGTGTTGTGGGGTAACGTGGTGCGATGCGCGCGAGCCACACGCGTGCGGGAAGAATTTTTTTACCGCAGACAGGAAGGGAGGAAGAGCAGAGAACCACAGATGAACACAAATACACTCGAATAAGAGACAGCGAAGAGAGAGAACAGGCGGGAGGACGCAGACGAAACGACCGGGCATTTGTTCGGCCATCTTCCTCACATCTGTGTCTATCTGTGTTCATCTGTGGTTCTCTTCTGATCCCTTCTAGATTCTCTGCCCTCCTCCTCTGCGAACCTCCGCGTCCTCTGCGGTTAATCTCTTCGATTTTCAACCCAAGTCGAGCAAGCTAGCACGCCCGAACTGACCTAGTTCTAAGGCGCCCGTTTGCGTATTCTCCTCCGCCCAGGTTTGTACCCATGGAGGGGTTCGGATGCGCAAGTTCCTCGCTCTCGTCATTGCCCTGGCTGCCGGCGGCGGCTGGCTGCTGACCAACAACTTCAAGCTCGAAGGCCTGGGCGGCATCACGCTCACGCCGCGCGACAGCGCGCCCAGCGATCCCGGCGCGCTCGGCATGCCGGGCGTGCAGCGCAACGGCAACGCAGTACGCATCGCCTCGTTCAACATCCAGGTTTTCGGCGAAAGCAAAATGGCCAAGCCGCGCGTCGCCGCGCTCCTGGCCGAGATCGTCCGCCAGTTCGACATCGTGGCCATCCAGGAAATCCGCGCGAAGCAGAACATCCTGCCGCAGTTCGTCGACCAGGTGAATGCCACCGGCCGGCATTACGACTACGTGATCGGTCCACGTTTGGGCCGCACTTCGAGCAAAGAACAGTACGCGTTCATCTTCGATACGGCCAGCATCGAGATCGATCGCACGGCGCTCTACACCGTCAACGATCCGGACGACCTGCTGCATCGCGAACCGCTGGTCGGCTGGTTCCGCGTCCGCGGGCCCGCGCCCGAGGAGGCGTTCACGTTCTCGCTGGTGAACATTCACACCGATCCCGACGAAACAGCGACTGAGCTCGACGCCCTGGCCGATGTGTTCCGCGTAGTGCGCGACGACGGCCGCGGCGAAGACGACGTGATCATCCTGGGCGATCTGAATGTCGACGATCGCAACCTCGGCCGGCTCGGCCAGATCTCGAACATCACCTGGGCAATCACCGGCGTGGCCACGAACACCCGCGGCACGAAGCTTTACGACAACCTGGTGTTCTCGCAGCTCGCCACGGCCGAATATACGGGCCGCTGGGGCGTGTTCGACATGATCCGGCAGTTCAACCTGACGACCGAAGAAGCGCTGGAAGTTTCGGACCACATGCCGGTCTGGGCCGAGTTCTCGCTGCGCGAAGGCGGCGTGCCGGGCCGCGTGGCGATGCGCGCGTTTAATGCGACGACGCGATAAGGGTGTGCGAAGGCTTCGGCTGGGTGCCACTGCCTGGCTTGCCCAGCAGTGCGGTCTTGTGGTTTCGCCTTGCACGTCAATCTCCGATCGATGCTTTCGTGACGAGATCCAATCCAATCGATTCTGAGAGTGCTAAGGCAAGCGCTGAGGGAAAGGCACTGCTGGACGAGCCAGGCAGTGGCACCCGTCATTGGGCGTCTGCACGCCAAGCGTCATGTCAGTTACAATCGACCTCATGACCCTTACACCGCGCTTTGAAGAAGCCCTCGCCTACGCTGCCCGCCTGCACGCCGAGCAGCGCCGCAAGCAGACCGACGTCCCCTACGTCGCGCATCTGCTTTCCGTCACCGCCATCGTTCTCGAACATGGCGGCGACGAAGACGAAGCGATTGCTGCGCTATTGCACGATGCGGTCGAAGACCAGGGCGGCGCTCCGCGGCTGGCCGAGATTCATAGCAAGTACGGCCCCCGCGTGGCCACGATCGTCGCTGCCTGCACGGACACCGACCTGACGCCCAAACCTCCCTGGCGGGCGCGCAAAGAAGCCTACCTGGCGCATCTCACCACGGCCGATCGCTCGACACAGCTCGTCTCCGCCGCCGACAAGCTGCACAACGTTCGCTCGCTCGCGGAAGACTATCGCACGGCGGGCGAGGAGGTCTGGGCCCGCTTCAACGGCGGCCGCGACGGCACACTCTGGTACTACCGCGCCGTGCTGGAGCGCCTCGACAAGCTCACCGGCACCGCGCTGCTCGACCAACTCCGCCGCGCGATCGAAGAATTCGAGGAGCTCGCCGACAGCAGAAGCTGACCGCAGAGTACGCGGAGGTATGCGGAGGGAGAGGCAGAGGAGAATGCACAAGGGATACTAAGAGAACCACAGATGAGCACAAATGCACACAGATGAGTAGAAGCCGCGAAGCAACTGGTCAACGCATGTCTTCAGTCCGTGTTCATCTGTGTCTATCTGTGGCTCTCTCTCTCTTCGCCTCTTCCTCTGTCTTCCCCTCTGCGTACCTCCGCGTCCTCTGCGGTTATCATTCTTTTTTCTAACGCGAGAGCTAACGCCGGGCTTCGCGCACCAGGTGGCGGAGCTCGGGGACGATCAGCTTCTCCATCGCGAGACGCACCGCGGCCGGCGAGCCGGGCATCGTCAGCACGACGGTCCGCTGCATGAGTCCACCGGTGGCGCGGCTGAGCATCGCGGCGGCGCCAATGTCTTCGTAGCTGAGCATCCGGAACAGCTCGCCGTAGCCGGGAAGTTGCTTCGTGATGAGGGCCGTGACGGTCTCGAACGTCTGGTCGCGACTCGAGAGGCCGGTGCCGCCGGTGAGCAGGATCGCGTCGATAGCCGCGTCGTCGCGGAGGCGTTCCAAAAGTGGACGCATCTGGGCCGGTTCGTCGGGGATGATCTCGCGGTGGGCGACCAGAAATCCGGCAGCCGCGAGACGGTCGCAGACGGCCTGGCCCCCGGTGTCGGTCTCGGGCGTGCGGGTGTCGCTGACGGTGATCACCGCGCAGGCGACCCGGTCGGGGGCCGTGGCACGATGCTGGGCGGAGATGCTGGTCATGGGTCACTTACTCAAAGGGCTATTGCTCGAATCACAACCCGAAGCGTGAGCGAGGCGAAGTACTACATCGCTCGGTAATTCTCCCTCGCTCACGCTTCGGGTTACGACGTGGGGGGCAGGCTCAAATTCTCCCTCGCTCACGCTTCGGGTTACGACGTGGGGGGCAGGCTCAAATCCAGGTGTGGCAGCGAATACCGGCACTTGACGGGTCATAGCTGGCGAAATCGGCATAACTGGAACCTGCCAGCAGGGCGGCAAAGTTCGCCGCTGCCGACGAGGACAAGTATACTGAAAGATGCGGCGGCACGGCCACGAACGCTTGCCCAGTCAACTCTGCATGAAACGCAACCTCGTCAATGCGATGCTCTTCGCCCTGGCGGCGGCCGGCTCGATCGGTCCTGCGCGGGCGGACATCTTTGCGCTGAAGAACCAGGGGGAAGTACGCGGCGAGCTAGTGAACAAAAACGAGTCGCCGCGGAAAAGCTACGTGGTGAAAACCGCCAGCGGCGGGCACGTGATGCTCGATGCGGCCGAGGTGGCGGAAGTCCGGCCGCAATCGGCCGCCGAGATGAAGTACGACCGCTATCGGGGCGACTGTCCCGACACGGTGGACGGCCACTGGAAGATGGCCGAGTGGTGCAAGACCAATCGACTCAGCACGCAGCGTGAAGATCACCTGCGGATGCTGCTGGAAATCGATCCCGATCATGAAGCGGCCCGGCACGCGCTAGGCTACAGCCAGATCAATGGTCGCTGGGTCACGCAAACGCAAGTGATGGCCGAGAGCGGCTACATCCGCTCGAAGCACGCGCCGGGCAAGTGGATTCTGCCGCAGGAAGAAGAGCTGCTGGCGACGAAGGAGAAGGTGAACCGCGCGCAGCTCGAATGGAACACCAAGCTCAAACGTTGGAGCTCGTGGATCGGCACCGACAAGGCTTCGCAAGCCATCGCGGGTATCAAGGCGATCGATGATCCGCTGGCGATTCGCGGACTGACCAGGTTTCTCGAGGATGACCAGCGGCAGGACATGCGGCTGCACTATGTGCAGGCGCTGGGGCGGATCAACGTGCCGGCGGCAATGGACGTGCTGGTTGGCGTGTCGCTCTTCGATCGGGATGAAGAGATTCGTCTGGCGGCGCTAGATGAAATCGTGTCGCGCGATTATCGCGCCGGCGTGGGACGCTATGTGCAAGCGCTCAAGTATAAGGACAACGGGGTGGTAAACCGGGCCGGCGCGGCGCTTGGAAAGTTCAAGGACGAATCCTCGATTGGCCCCTTGATCGACGCCCTGGTGACGAACCACACGTACGTGATCAAGAAGGGTGACCCGGGGCAGACATCAGCCACGTTCGGCAATTCGCCGGGAAGCGGCGGGCCGGGCGGATTCAGTTTCGGCGGCAGCGGCACCGAGACGAAGAAAATCGATCATGAGAATCGCGACGTGCTGCAAGCCCTGGTCGACATGACCGGCGGCACCAGCTTCAACTACGACGTGAAGGCCTGGAAGTATTGGTTCGTCGCTCAGAAGAAGCCGGCCACGCTGGATGCCCGGCGCGACGGGTCGTGAGTAAGCAAGAGAGATTAACCGCAGAGGACGCGAAGGTTCGCAGCGGGAAGACAGAGGACCTCAAGGAAAGTGTGAGAGAAAGAGAGAACCACAGATAGACACAGATGAACACGGATTGAAAAGAGACGTCGCTTGCTTCGCACTCTTTCTCTATTTGTGTGTATTTGTGTTCATCTGTGGTTCTTTCTTTGTTGCCCTCTCTGTGAACTCGGTCGCTAGATACTCTACACCGTCAGCGATGCTTCCGGGCTAAACACCAAGAGGCCATGCGCGCGACGAAGTTTAGGCCGCTTGCACTACGCCGAATTTCGGCTTGCGCTTCGGGAACCAGCCTTCGCCAAGGACGGAGAGCGCGACGCGATCCTCGAGGTTTGGGCGGAAGATCGTGAGCAGCATCAGCGGCAGGTACCAGGCCATGTAGAGGCCGCCGCCCGTGGGAAGCCAGAACTGTGTGGCCAGCATGACGGCGGCCGAGCAGCTCAAGAGCGTGCCCAGGTTCTTTTGCGCCGGCCAGACGGCCAGGCTCAAACAGAACGCCGCGAGCAGCACCAGCACCGGATAACGATAAGCCGGTTCGATGATGCCAAAGCCCCAGAAGCCTTCCAGCCGGTCGGGCGCGAGGCTCGTCCAGCCAAACATCTGCTGGACGTACGCCCAGAAGCTCGCCGGGCTGTCCGAAATGAATGCCAGCGAAGCGATCGAGATCGCCACGGTCACCGCCACGCCCAGGCTGAAGCGAAGCAGACCCCGCTGCCAGTAAAACCCCAGCCACAGCGGCAGCAGAAACACCGGGTAGTAGATCGCACTGATCGCCAGGCCGATGAACACGCCGGCAATGAACGGCCGGCGGTACGTCACCACGGCCCAGACCAGCAGTGCCGCCGGCAACACGTGCCCTACGCGGCCGGAAAGCTGAGCGCTGTAGGGCAACAGCAGGTACAGCGTGGCGGCGGCGATGCCGGTGCGAATGTTGTTGAAGTGACGATACCCGATCAGCACCATGCCGGTGACGATTGCCAGTTGAGACAAAATGGCCGTAATGCGCGCAGTAGCCACGCGCACGCGGTCGCGCCCCAGCTCGCGTTGTTGCTGGGTATCGCGGGCGTCGATCATCAGCGCCTGCGTCGAGAGCGTCGGCAGCAGGTGCAACAGCGGATAGCCGGGACCGTGAACCGCGAGATCCTGTTCTTCGCCGGGCTCGGGCGATTCGAGCGACTGCACGTGCTCGGCGCTTTTCACGCCAATCAGATCGTCCGGCTCCGTCTTGCTGTTCAGCACATTGGCCAGCAGGAACAGCACCGCGGCAACGCCCAGGAACGTCATCGCGCCGGGTGACAGGTTTGGTTCGAGCAGTGGGCGCCGCACCATGATCGGATCCAAGAGCAGCCGGATCATGAACAGGGCGCCGGTGACGAACAGCCAGACGTAGCCGTATTGCTCAACCTGTGGCGAACTCTGAGCCAGACCGTACTCGACCATCAAGAGGCCCGGGGCGAGCATGATCAGCCCGAGCAGGTCGAGGTTGCGAACGCTCCAGACGCGGCTGAACTTGAAGAACAGACCGATCGTCAGCAGCGACGACAGATAAACCCAGGTCGTCGGGTGAACCTTTTGGTACTGAAATAGATATTCGCCCATGCGCGTCTGGCTGCCGTATGCAAGATCTCTCTAGGAAAGGAGATCCGTCGGGGTTCCGCCACCAATTGCGCCCGAGTGTGCCCGTCCGTTCCCCGCTTTACGCTCGAAGTGCAGCGTAACAGGAAAGAATACGGCATGGGGCCGGTTTTGCCAAGCATCGGCGCAGCGGCGTCGGCATTGCCAATAACGGGGCCTGCGCGGTCGCTGAAATCCATCGTAACCCGAAGCGTGAGCGAGGCTTCCGGCCGATACTACCCTCGCTCACGCGCTTTGAAGTTGCGCCAGCGTGCTAGCAGTGGGTAAAAAACGAGACTCCGGCGATGTGAACGCGAATAATTCTGGAGCTGGTTAGGCCCGTTACGCGTTATTGCAT